>NZ_CP145895.1:0-87500 GCF_049568635.1 Neobacillus sp. SAB-20_R2A
GTGGAAAATATTGCGGATCTTTGGCATGCGGCCCTTGCCAATATAGAGAAAAAAATCAGCAAACCAAGCTTTGATACTTGGCTAAAATCAACAAAGGCTCATTCCCTTCAGGGCGATTTGCTTGTCATCACAGCGCCAAATGAGTTTGCCCGCGATTGGCTGGAGGAACGCTATTCTCAGCTAATTTCAGGAATTCTTTACGATATTACAGGGGAAGAATTAGCTGTAAAGTTTATCATTCCGCAAAATCAGAAGGAAGAGGAGCTTGAAATCCCGACACCGCCAAAAAAGGCGAAAAAGGATGATGAGCATAACGATTTTCCTTCCAATATTTTAAATTCAAAATATATATTTGATACTTTTGTAATTGGATCCGGAAACCGCTTTGCCCATGCTGCTTCACTTGCCGTTGCGGAAGCCCCGGCCAAAGCATACAATCCCTTATTTATTTACGGAGGCGTCGGATTAGGAAAAACGCACTTAATGCATGCGATCGGCCATTATGTTTTAGACCATAATCCTTCAGCTAAAGTAGTTTATTTATCATCAGAAAAATTTACAAATGAATTTATTAACTCGATTCGTGACAACAAGGCTGAGAATTTCCGCAATAAATATCGAAACGTGGATGTCCTCCTTATAGATGATATTCAGTTTTTGGCTGGAAAAGAATCAACCCAGGAGGAATTTTTCCATACCTTTAACAGCCTTCATGAAGAAAGTAAGCAAATCGTCATTTCCAGTGACCGGCCGCCAAGAGAAATTCCAACCTTGGAGGACCGCTTGCGTTCACGCTTTGAGTGGGGCTTAATCACAGATATCACCCCTCCAGATTTGGAAACGAGAATTGCCATTTTGCGAAAGAAAGCGAAGGCAGAGGGCCTCGATATTCCTAATGAAGTGATGCTGTATATTGCGAATCAAATTGATTCCAACATTCGTGAGCTTGAAGGGGCACTGATCCGAGTTGTCGCTTATTCTTCGTTAATCAATAAGGATATCAATGCTGATCTGGCAGCGGAGGCATTGAAGGATATTATTCCTTCCTCTAAGCCAAAAGTAATTACCATTCATGAGATTCAAAAGATTGTTGGCGAACATTTTAGCATTAAGCTTGAAGACTTTAAGGCGAAAAAGCGGACAAAGTCAATTGCCTTTCCAAGGCAGATTGCCATGTACTTATCTCGTGAATTAACCGATTATTCTTTGCCGAAAATAGGAGAAGAATTCGGCGGCCGAGACCACACCACTGTTATTCATGCTCATGAAAAAATTTCAAAGCTGCTGCTAACTGATTCTCAACTGCAACGGCAAATTAAAGAACTAAATGACCTGTTGAAAATTTAGACTTATTGTGAATAACTTACGAGAATGTATGCACAGTCTGTCCACATGTGGATAGGCTGTGTTTCCTTTGAAAAAGTTAGTTATCCACATGTTAACAAGCCCTACTAGTACTTCTACTAATTTTTTTAAAAAAATATTATATGTAATTGCATTAAAAAATATTCCTAAAACGGAGGATTTAAACATGAAATTTATAATCCAACGCGACCGCTTAGTTCAAAGTGTCCAGGATGTAATGAAGGCTGTCACATCGAGAACAACCATTCCAATCTTAACGGGGATTAAAATCACCACAAATGACGAGGGAGTAACCTTAACTGGGAGTGATTCTGATATTTCCATTGAATCCTTTATCCCTAAAGAAGACGCCGGCGATGAGATTGTCGAAATTAAACAAACAGGCTCCATTGTTTTGCAGGCGAAGTTTTTTAGCGAAATCGTGAAAAAGCTGCCAACGGATTCTGTCGAAATTGAGGTATTAAACCACCTGCAAACCGTTATTCGTTCCGGTAAATCAGAATTTAACCTGATTGGTTTGGATGCAGAGGAATATCCACACCTGCCACAGATTGAAGAAAATAATAAATTCCATATTGCCACTGACCTATTGAAGGCAATGATCAGACAAACTCATTTTGCGGTGTCCACATCTGAAACACGGCCAATCTTGACAGGTGTAAACTGGCGAATTGAGAATGGCGAATTAACCTGTATTGCAACAGATAGCCATCGCCTTGCACTCCGCAAAGCTAAAGTAGAAATGGAAACGAGTGATAGCTACAACGTTGTCATTCCAGGAAAAAGCCTGAATGAGCTTAGCAAAATTATTGATGACTCGAATGAGCAAATTGATATTGTCATTACCGAGAATCAAATTTTGTTTAAAGCAAAGCACCTTTTATTTTTCTCAAGATTGTTGGAAGGAAACTATCCTGATACATCAAGATTGATTCCGAATGAAAGCAAAACGGATGTCACTGTCAACACAAAGGAATTTTTACATGCTATTGATCGTGCTTCCCTTTTAGCACGCGAAGGCAGAAATAATGTGGTTAAGCTATCTACCATTGAGGGAGGAATCATTGAAATCTCCTCCAATACTCCAGAAATCGGGAAGGTTGTCGAAGAAATCCAAAGTGAATCGATTGAGGGAGAAGATTTAAAAATTTCTTTCAGTGCTAAATACATGATGGATGCGTTGAAGGCTCTTGAAGGAACGGACATTAGAGTGAGCTTTACTGGGGCCATGCGTCCATTCCTGATCCGCCCGCTTCATGATGAAACGATTTTACAGCTTATCTTGCCGGTAAGAACGTACTAAACATATATAAGCTCTTATTCATAGGCCGCCTTTCTTCCACTGGCGGTCTTCTTTTTGACAAACATAAGTTTATTTTTGGTTTCCTTTGTAACTGTTCCGTTTTTTTAGTAAAATAAAGTATTGAGACTTTTTAAGAATTAGGTGATGCGGATGCCTGAAAAAGTAAAGCTCGAAGCGGAATTTATAACATTGGGACAGTTTTTGCAGATTGCCGATGTTATTTCTACTGGCGGAATGGCCAAGTGGTTTTTAAGTGAGCATGAAGTGTTTATAAATGGCGAACAGGATCAAAGAAGAGGAAGGAAACTTCGCGCCGGTGACAAAGTCCAAATTCCCGGTATTGGAGAATTTGTGATTACCGAATAGGTAAAGGACGAAAAGTCAATGTATATTGAAGCATTAGCGTTAAAAAACTATCGCAATTATGAAGAGTTATTTATTGAATTTGAAAATAAAGTAAATGTCATATTAGGTGAAAATGCTCAAGGCAAAACCAATGTGATGGAATCCATTTATGTTTTGGCTATGGCTAAGTCCCACCGGACCTCTAATGATAAAGAACTTATTCGCTGGGACGAGGAGTATGCTAAAATAGAGGGTAGGGTTCAAAAACAGTACAGCTCATTGCCTTTACAATTAGTTATTTCAAAAAAGGGAAAAAAAGCACGACTTAATCATATTGAGCAGCAGAAATTAAGCCAGTATGTCGGGAATATGAATGTTGTCATGTTTGCTCCTGAGGATCTTAATTTGGTAAAAGGAAGTCCGCAGGTGCGCAGGCGATTTATTGATATGGAAATTGGCCAGATATCCCCTATTTACTTACATGATATGAGCCAATATCAAAAAATACTTCAACAGCGCAATCATTATCTGAAAATGCTTCAGATAAAAAAACAAACGGACCAAACAATGCTCGAGATCTTAACAGAGCAGTTTATTCAAGTTGCTGTAAAGATTATTGCGAAGAGATTTGAATTCCTTCACTTGCTTGCAAAATGGGCTGGTCCGATTCATAAAGGGATATCAAGGGGCCTGGAAACACTTGAAATCAACTATAAACCTTCCGTAGAGGTATTAGAAGAACAAGAGTTGTCGAAAATGGTAACATGCTTTGAAGAAAAGTTCGGAAAGGTGAAGACAAAAGAAATCGAACGCGGTACTACCCTATTTGGCCCACATCGGGACGATTTATTGTTTTTCGTAAACGGAAGAGATGTGCAAACGTTCGGATCACAAGGACAGCAGCGGACGACTGCACTGTCGGTAAAGCTCGCTGAAATTGAATTAATTCAGGCGGAAATTGGTGAGTACCCAATTTTACTGTTGGATGATGTGTTGTCGGAATTGGATGATTATCGGCAATCGCATTTATTAAATACCATCCAGGGTAAAGTTCAAACCTTTGTTACCACAACTAGTGTTGATGGCATAGACCACCAGACATTAAAGGAAGCCTCAACCTTCCAGGTTTCGTCCGGTATTATTCAGAAAGTAGATTGAGGTGGAACATGTATATTCATATCGGGGAAGATCTCAATATTAGGGCAAAGGATATTATCTCCATATTGGACAAAGATAGTGTGAAAAATTCTGAGTTGGCTGGGGAATTCCTGCAGCGGCATCAGGATAAGGTCATCAACCTCTCAAAAAATCCTTTTAAATCAGTTGTGATTACATTTGACAAAGTGTATTTGTCCCCGATAGCCTCCGGAACGTTAAAAAGACGTTCCAGCCAAATGCATTTACAAGAATTTTAATAGCATAATAATTTTTCAAAAAATAAGGATTTATTTGGCAGAAAGTGCAGGTGAATCAAGTGACAATGGATCAAAAAGCAGTTCAGGAGCAGGCATATGATGCCAATCAGATACAAGTGTTGGAGGGCCTGGAGGCTGTAAGGAAAAGACCGGGTATGTACATCGGTTCAACAAGCGGCAAAGGGCTTCACCATCTTGTTTGGGAAATCGTTGATAATAGTATTGACGAGGCACTTGCAGGTTACTGTGACGAAATCAATGTCACGATTGAAGAAGATAACAGCATTACGGTAACGGATAACGGGCGCGGTATTCCAGTCGACATCCAAGAAAAAATGGGCAGACCTGCCGTTGAGGTCATTATGACAGTTCTCCATGCCGGAGGAAAGTTTGGCGGCGGAGGTTATAAGGTTTCAGGCGGACTGCACGGTGTTGGTGCATCGGTTGTTAATGCCCTATCTACTGAGCTGGAAGTCTATGTACATCGTGACGGCAAAATTCACGAAATAAAATTTGAACGCGGTAATGTCGCTTCTGAACTAAAGGTGGTTGGAACAACCGACAAAACTGGAACCATCACCCATTTTAGGCCGGACGGAGAAATTTTCACAGAAACACTTGAGTATGAATTTGACATTCTGGCAACACGCCTTCGTGAACTTGCATTCCTTAACCGGGGAATCAAAATCACCATAGAAGATAAGCGTGTCGAAAATAAACGCAATGAGTATCATTATGAGGGCGGAATTAAATCCTATGTGGAGCATTTAAACCGGACAAAAGAGGTCATTCTTGAAGAGCCTATCTACATGGAGGGCGAAAAGGATGGAATCAGCGTTGAGGTTGCCCTGCAATACAATGAAGGCTATACAGATAACATCTACTCATTCGCCAATAATATTCATACGTACGAAGGCGGTACCCACGAATCTGGTTTTAAAACGGCATTAACGAGGGTTATTAATGATTATGCCAGGAAAAACAATCTGATTAAAGAAAGCGATGCAAACCTTTCCGGTGAGGATGTTCGCGAAGGC
Source organism: Neobacillus sp. SAB-20_R2A (assembly GCF_049568635.1). Classification (NCBI taxonomy): domain Bacteria; kingdom Bacillati; phylum Bacillota; class Bacilli; order Caryophanales; family Bacillaceae; genus Neobacillus; species Neobacillus sp. SAB-20_R2A. The sequence continues at coordinate 5,466 of NZ_CP145895.1, forward strand.
CTGACAGCGATTGTTTCGATTAAGCATCCGGACCCGCAATTTGAGGGGCAAACGAAAACGAAACTCGGAAATTCTGAAGTCAGGGCGATAACAGATACCGTTTTTGCTCAGCATTTTGAAAAGTTCTTGTTAGAAAATCCGATGGTTGCTAAAAAGATTGTCGATAAAGGTCTAATGGCGGCAAGAGCAAGGCTCGCTGCCAAAAAGGCAAGGGAATTGACCCGCCGCAAGAGTGCGCTAGAAGTATCTAGTTTACCCGGGAAATTGGCAGACTGTTCTTCTAAAGACCCATCAGAAAGCGAATTATATATCGTTGAGGGTGACTCAGCAGGTGGTTCAGCGAAACAAGGACGCGACCGTCATTTCCAAGCAATCCTGCCGCTTCGCGGTAAGATTCTGAACGTTGAAAAGGCTCGTCTTGATCGGATTCTTTCCAATAATGAAGTCCGGGCAATGATTACAGCCATTGGCACTGGGATTGGTGAGGATTTTGATATTGGAAAAGCCCGCTACCATAAAGTCATCATCATGACAGATGCGGACGTCGATGGCGCCCATATTCGTACGCTGCTGCTGACCTTCTTTTACCGCTATATGAGGAAAATTATCGAGGCGGGTTATGTATATATCGCCCAGCCGCCTCTTTACAAAGTGCAACAGGGGAAACGGATAGAATATGCCTATAACGACAAGGAACTTGACAAGATTTTTGCCGAGCTGCCAAGTCAGCCTAAGCCTAATATTCAGCGCTATAAAGGTTTGGGAGAAATGAATCCTGAACAGTTATGGGAAACAACCATGGATCCAGGTACGAGAACGATGCTTCAGGTAAGTCTTGAAGATGCAATCGAAGCGGATGACACCTTCGATATGCTGATGGGGGAAAAGGTCGAACCACGTCGGAATTTTATCGAAGAAAACGCTCAATACGTGAAAAACTTAGATATATAACATAAATGAAAACTCGCCGATTGGCGAGTCCGATAGGACGAAGATAGAGGTGTAGTTGAATTTATGCGTTAGGAAATTATAATTTGTGGAAATTTATAATTTCCTATTAGCTAAAAAAAGGGAAAAAGGGTAGAGGTGTCCACTATCCTCCTTTTTTATTTTAGGTGACACCCTAATAGGAGGTACCAATTATGGCTGAAACACCAAATTCTCAGGTAAAAGAAATTAATATTAGCCAAGAAATGAAATCTTCGTTTCTTGACTATGCAATGAGTGTTATCGTTTCACGTGCCCTTCCGGATGTTCGTGATGGCCTGAAGCCAGTTCACCGCCGTATTCTTTATGCTATGCACGATCTAGGAATTCATGCGGACAAACCATATAAAAAGTCAGCCCGTATTGTCGGCGATGTTATTGGTAAGTATCACCCGCATGGTGACTCCGCCGTTTATGAAACAATGGTCCGGATGGCGCAGGATTTCAACTATCGCTATATGCTTGTCGATGGCCACGGGAACTTCGGGTCGGTTGACGGTGATGCAGCTGCGGCGATGCGTTACACTGAATCAAGAATGTCGAAAATCTCAATGGAATTATTAAGAGATATTAACAAAGACACGATTGATTATCAAGATAACTATGATGGTGAGGAAAGAGAACCGGTTGTCTTGCCAGCGCGGTTCCCTAACCTATTAGTGAACGGTACAACCGGAATTGCCGTTGGGATGGCAACCAACATCCCGCCTCATCAGCTTGGCGAGACGATCGATGCGGTCTTGGCTGTCAGCCATGACCCTGACATTACCACTCAGGAGCTGATGGAGATCATCCCGGGGCCTGATTTCCCTACTGGAGGGATCATCTTAGGCCGAAGCGGCATCCGCAAGGCTTATGAAACCGGACGGGGTTCTATTACAATAAGGGCTAAAGTGGAAATTGAGCAGAAGTCTAATGGTAAAGAGGTCATTATTGTTAATGAGCTTCCCTACCAGGTAAATAAGGCAAAACTGATTGAAAAAATAGCGGAATTGGTCCGTGATAAAAAGATTGATGGCATCACTGACTTGCGCGATGAATCAGACCGCCGCGGAATGCGGATTGTCATTGAAGTTCGTAAGGATGCCAACGCCAATGTTCTGTTGAATAATTTATACAAGCAGACTGCCCTGCAAACCAGCTTTGGAATTAACACCCTAGCACTTGTGAATGGGCAGCCAAAGGTGCTAAGCCTAAAGCAATGTTTAGTCTATTATTTAGAGCATCAAAAGGTAGTCATTCGCCGCCGTACTGCATTTGAATTGCGTAAGGCCGAAGCAAGGGCACATATTTTAGAAGGTCTGCGGATCGCACTTGACCATATTGACGCTATCATTACGTTAATCCGCAACTCGCAAACGACAGATATCGCCCGTGAAGGGTTAATGACCCAATTTAATCTTTCAGAAAAACAAGCCCAGGCCATCCTTGATATGCGCTTGCAGCGTCTAACAGGCTTGGAAAGAGAAAAGATTGAAGATGAATATCAGGAGCTTGTAAAACTCATTGCAGAGTTAAAAGCCATTTTAGCGGACGAGGAAAAAGTCCTTGAAATTATCCGCGAAGAACTTCTTGAAATAAAAGAACGTTTCAATGATAAACGCCGCACTGAGATCGCAGCAGGCGGAATTGAAAACATTGAGGACGAGGATTTGATTCCACGCGAAAACATCGTCATCTCATTAACTCATAACGGTTATATTAAGCGTCTCCCTGTCTCCACGTACCGCGCACAAAAACGCGGCGGCCGCGGAATCCAAGGTATGGGCACCAATGAGGATGATTTTGTTGAGCATTTGATCACAACTTCAACCCATGATACGATTCTCTTCTTTACTAATAAGGGGAAGGTTTATCGTTCCAAAGGTTACGAAATTCCGGAGTACGGCCGCACGGCGAAAGGCATTCCGATTATCAATCTGCTGGGTATCGAAAAAGGTGAATGGGTAAATGCAATTATCCCTGTTGAAGAATTTGTGGACGATTGGTTCCTGTTCTTTACCACAAAAGAAGGTGTCTCCAAGCGGTCACCGCTGTCATCCTTTGCTCATATCCGGAATAACGGACTAATCGCCATAAGTCTGCGTGAGGGCGATGAGCTTATTTCTGCCCGTATGACCGACGGCAGCAAGCATATTATTATCGGTACGAGTAAAGGTATGCTGATCCGCTTCCCGGAAACAGATGTCCGTTCGATGGGCCGCACCGCCACAGGTGTAAAAGGCATTACCTTGGACAGTGATGATGAGGTTGTCGGCATGGAAGTGCTTGAGGAAGATAATGAAGTGCTGATTGTAACGAAAAATGGCTATGGAAAGCGGACTGCTGCTGCTGAGTACCGCATTCAAGGCCGCGGCGGGAAAGGTATTAAGACCTGTCATATTACAGATAAGAACGGTGAGCTTGTTTCGATGAGAGCGGTGACCGGCGAAGAGGACTTGATGTTGATTACAACAGGCGGGGTCTTAATTCGTATTGATGTAGCCGGCATTTCTAAAATGGGCCGGAATACACAGGGTGTAAAACTAATCAGCCTTGGTGATGAAAAGAATGAATATGTGGCAACCGTAGCTAAAGTAGAAAAAGAAGAAGTCCAGGAAAATGAAAGTACAGAGGAAACAGAAGAAGACGCATCAGGTGAAAACTCAGATGTGAATCTCAATTCTGATGAAGAATAACATAAACGGAGCACTGTAATAGGTGCTCCGTTTTCTGTATTTAACAGTACTTTTGAATTTATTATATTTATATAGTAAAAAATGATTAAAACATGTTGACTTTAACTTAGACGGGTGGTATATTTATAAAGTCGCTTCTGAGCGATAGAGAAATTGACCTTTGAAAACTAAACAAACAAAAACGTCAACAAACAATAATATTCATTTCTTTTGAAATGAAGCCAACGTAACATTTTTGAGCTAATCAACTCAACTTTATTGGAGAGTTTGATCCTGGCTCAGGACGAACGCTGGCGGCGTGCCTAATACATGCAAGTCGAGCGAATCACTGGGAGCTTGCTCCCGGTGGTTAGCGGCGGACGGGTGAGTAACACGTGGGCAACCTGCCTGTAAGACTGGGATAACTTCGGGAAACCGGAGCTAATACCGGATAATTTCTTCCCTCGCATGAGGGAAGGTTGAAAGTCGGTTTCGGCTGACACTTACAGATGGGCCCGCGGCGCATTAGCTAGTTGGTGAGGTAACGGCTCACCAAGGCGACGATGCGTAGCCGACCTGAGAGGGTGATCGGCCACACTGGGACTGAGACACGGCCCAGACTCCTACGGGAGGCAGCAGTAGGGAATCTTCCACAATGGACGAAAGTCTGATGGAGCAACGCCGCGTGAGCGATGAAGGCCTTCGGGTCGTAAAGCTCTGTTGTCAGGGAAGAACAAGTATCGGAGTAACTGCCGGTACCTTGACGGTACCTGACCAGAAAGCCACGGCTAACTACGTGCCAGCAGCCGCGGTAATACGTAGGTGGCAAGCGTTGTCCGGAATTATTGGGCGTAAAGCGCGCGCAGGCGGTCCTTTAAGTCTGATGTGAAAGCCCACGGCTCAACCGTGGAGGGTCATTGGAAACTGGGGGACTTGAGTGCAGAAGAGGAAAGCGGAATTCCACGTGTAGCGGTGAAATGCGTAGAGATGTGGAGGAACACCAGTGGCGAAGGCGGCTTTCTGGTCTGTAACTGACGCTGAGGCGCGAAAGCGTGGGGAGCAAACAGGATTAGATACCCTGGTAGTCCACGCCGTAAACGATGAGTGCTAAGTGTTAGAGGGTTTCCGCCCTTTAGTGCTGCAGCTAACGCATTAAGCACTCCGCCTGGGGAGTACGGCCGCAAGGCTGAAACTCAAAGGAATTGACGGGGGCCCGCACAAGCGGTGGAGCATGTGGTTTAATTCGAAGCAACGCGAAGAACCTTACCAGGTCTTGACATCCTCTGACACTCCTAGAGATAGGAATTTCCCCTTCGGGGGACAGAGTGACAGGTGGTGCATGGTTGTCGTCAGCTCGTGTCGTGAGATGTTGGGTTAAGTCCCGCAACGAGCGCAACCCTTGATCTTAGTTGCCAGCATTCAGTTGGGCACTCTAAGGTGACTGCCGGTGACAAACCGGAGGAAGGTGGGGATGACGTCAAATCATCATGCCCCTTATGACCTGGGCTACACACGTGCTACAATGGATGGTACAAAGGGCAGCGAAGCCGCGAGGTGGAGCCAATCCCATAAAACCATTCTCAGTTCGGATTGCAGGCTGCAACTCGCCTGCATGAAGCCGGAATCGCTAGTAATCGCGGATCAGCATGCCGCGGTGAATACGTTCCCGGGCCTTGTACACACCGCCCGTCACACCACGAGAGTTTGTAACACCCGAAGTCGGTGGGGTAACCGTAAGGAGCCAGCCGCCTAAGGTGGGACAGATGATTGGGGTGAAGTCGTAACAAGGTAGCCGTATCGGAAGGTGCGGCTGGATCACCTCCTTTCTAAGGATAATGCAGCCCTTTAGGGCTGATAATAAGGTTGACTGTTTTTTGTTTGTTTAGTTTTGAGAGGTTAATTCTCTTTGAATATGTTTTGTGGGCCTATAGCTCAGCTGGTTAGAGCGCACGCCTGATAAGCGTGAGGTCGATGGTTCGAGTCCATTTAGGCCCACCATTTAATTTTACAGTGAATATTGGGGGATTAGCTCAGCTGGGAGAGCGCCTGCTTTGCACGCAGGAGGTCAGCGGTTCGATCCCGCTATCCTCCACCAATATCGTTCTTTGAAAACTAGATAATCGTAAAAGAAGAAGTAACCAAGTAAGAACCGAGTAATCGCCATTTTAGTTTTTCTCTCTTATTTTTAAGAGTAAGTAAAACCTTTTAGGTTAAGTTAGAAAGGGCGCACGGTGAATGCCTTGGCACTAGGAGCCGATGAAGGACGGGACTAACACCGATATGCTTCGGGGAGCTGTAAGTAAGCGCCGATCCGGAGATTTCCGAATGGGGAAACCCACTGTTCGTAATGGAGCAGTATCTTTACCTGAATACATAGGGTATTGAAGGCAGACCCGGGGAACTGAAACATCTAAGTACCCGGAGGAAGAGAAAGCAAACGCGATTCCCTGAGTAGCGGCGAGCGAAACGGGAACAGCCCAAACCGAAAGGCTTGCCTTTCGGGGTTGTAGGACACTCAACATGGAGTTACAAAGGAACGGGGTAGATGAAGCGGTCTGGAAAGGCCGGCCATAGAAGGTAAAAGCCCTGTAGTTGAAACTTCGTTCCCTCCTGAGTGGATCCTGAGTACGGCCGGACACGTGAAATCCGGTCGGAAGCAGGGAGGACCATCTCCCAAGGCTAAATACTCCCTAGTGACCGATAGTGAACCAGTACCGTGAGGGAAAGGTGAAAAGCACCCCGGAAGGGGAGTGAAAGAGATCCTGAAACCGTGTGCCTACAAGTAGTCAGAGCCCGTTCATGGGTGATGGCGTGCCTTTTGTAGAATGAACCGGCGAGTTACGATTGCATGCGAGGTTAAGTTGAAGAGACGGAGCCGCAGCGAAAGCGAGTCTGAATAGGGCGAATTAGTATGTAGTCGTAGACCCGAAACCAGGTGATCTACCCATGTCCAGGGTGAAGTCCAGGTAACACTGGATGGAGGCCCGAACCCACGCACGTTGAAAAGTGCGGGGATGAGGTGTGGGTAGCGGAGAAATTCCAATCGAACTTGGAGATAGCTGGTTCTCTCCGAAATAGCTTTAGGGCTAGCCTCACGTAGTTAGAGTCTTGGAGGTAGAGCACTGTTTGGACTAGGGGCCCTCATCGGGTTACCGAATTCAGACAAACTCCGAATGCCAATGACTTATCCGTGGGAGTCAGACTGCGAGTGATAAGATCCGTAGTCAAAAGGGAAACAGCCCAGACCACCAGCTAAGGTCCCAAAGTATACGTTAAGTGGAAAAGGATGTGGAGTTGCTTAGACAACCAGGATGTTGGCTTAGAAGCAGCCACCATTTAAAGAGTGCGTAATAGCTCACTGGTCGAGTGACTCTGCGCCGAAAATGTACCGGGGCTAAACGTATCACCGAAGCTGTGGGTGGACACCTTGTGGTGTCCGCGGTAGGAGAGCGTTCTAAGGGCGTTGAAGCTAGACCGTAAGGACTGGTGGAGCGCTTAGAAGTGAGAATGCCGGTATGAGTAGCGAAAGATGAGTGAGAATCTCATCCACCGTATGCCTAAGGTTTCCTGAGGAAGGCTCGTCCGCTCAGGGTTAGTCGGGACCTAAGCCGAGGCCGAAAGGCGTAGGCGATGGACAACAGGTTGATATTCCTGTACCACCTCTTTATCGTTTGAGTGATGGGGGGACGCAGGAGGATAGGGTAAGCGCACTGCTGGATATGTGCGTGCAAGCAGTTAGGCTGGTGAATAGGAAAATCCGTTCACCTTAAGGCTGAGCTGTGATGCCGAGGGAATTATAGTACCGAAGTTCCTGATTCCACACTGCCAAGAAAAGCCTCTAGCGAGATAAAAGGTGCCCGTACCGCAAACCGACACAGGTAGGCGAGGAGAGAATCCTAAGGTGAGCGAGAGAACTCTCGTTAAGGAACTCGGCAAAATGACCCCGTAACTTCGGGAGAAGGGGTGCTTTTTGGGGTGAATAGCCCCGAAGAGCCGCAGTGAATAGGCCCAGGCGACTGTTTAGCAAAAACACAGGTCTCTGCAAAGCCGCAAGGCGAAGTATAGGGGCTGACGCCTGCCCGGTGCTGGAAGGTTAAGAGGAGGGGTTAGCGCAAGCGAAGCTCTGAATCGAAGCCCCAGTAAACGGCGGCCGTAACTATAACGGTCCTAAGGTAGCGAAATTCCTTGTCGGGTAAGTTCCGACCCGCACGAAAGGCGTAACGATCTGGGCACTGTCTCAACGAGAGACTCGGTGAAATTATAGTACCTGTGAAGATGCAGGTTACCCGCGACAGGACGGAAAGACCCCATGGAGCTTTACTGTAGCCTGATATTGAATTTTGGTACAGCTTGTACAGGATAGGTAGGAGCCTGAGAAGCCGGAGCGCCAGCTTCGGTGGAGGCGTCGGTGGGATACTACCCTGGCTGTATTGAAATTCTAACCCGCACCCCTCATCGGGGTGGGAGACAGTGTCAGGTGGGCAGTTTGACTGGGGCGGTCGCCTCCTAAAGTGTAACGGAGGCGCCCAAAGGTTCCCTCAGAATGGTTGGAAATCATTCGCAGAGTGTAAAGGCACAAGGGAGCTTGACTGCGAGACCTACAAGTCGAGCAGGGACGAAAGTCGGGCTTAGTGATCCGGTGGTTCCGCATGGAAGGGCCATCGCTCAACGGATAAAAGCTACCCTGGGGATAACAGGCTTATCTCCCCCAAGAGTCCACATCGACGGGGAGGTTTGGCACCTCGATGTCGGCTCATCGCATCCTGGGGCTGTAGTCGGTCCCAAGGGTTGGGCTGTTCGCCCATTAAAGCGGTACGCGAGCTGGGTTCAGAACGTCGTGAGACAGTTCGGTCCCTATCCGTCGTGGGCGCAGGAAATTTGAGAGGAGCTGTCCTTAGTACGAGAGGACCGGGATGGACGCACCGCTGGTGTACCAGTTGTCTTGCCAAAGGCATCGCTGGGTAGCTATGTGCGGACGGGATAAGTGCTGAAAGCATCTAAGCATGAAGCCCCCCTCGAGATGAGATTTCCCATAGCGTCAAGCTAGTAAGATCCCTGAAAGATGATCAGGTTGATAGGTCAGAGGTGGAAGCGCGGTGACGTGTGGAGCTGACTGATACTAATCGATCGAGGACTTAACCAAGTCATAATTAAGTAAGGTGAACTCGTTTTTACTAAACTTCTTCTGCGTTATCTAGTTTTGAGGGAATGAAACCTCTAATTCAATAGGTCCGGTAGCAATGGCGAGAAGGTCACACCCGTTCCCATCCCGAACACGGAAGTTAAGCTTCTCAGCGCCGATGGTAGTTGGGACGCAAGTCCCTGTGAGAGTAGGACGCTGCCGGGCAAACAAAGAGACAACCATTTTCAGGTTGTCTTTTTTTGTTGGTTATTTATGCTTGAATGATGCATGAGAACCGTCCCCGTGCCTCACTTTTCCATCAAGTAGTCATAGACTAGAAAAGGCCCTTTTTTTAGTGTGATGTGTAAAAAGGTTTTGATGAAGGGGTAGTCGTGGTTGGGCATCATTTTGGTTAGTTCGCTCCACCATTCTGTTTCATAACGGGCGATCATGCTTAAGTTGTATAACAATAAATAGTGGATCAGCAGTTCCGGGAAGTTGAAAAGCTTCCCTTTGTTTATTGGAAGTGTCCAGCACCCTTCTTCCATATGAAATTTTAAAGGGGAAATGGCTGATACCGGATTGTTATTCAAAATTAAATGGATTCCTTCATCAGCAGAGAATTCCACCCCGTTAGCAAATTTCGAGGCAAGAAACTCTTTAAATCGACTCCCGGTCATATGATAGGTATCCAGTATTTTCTCGGGAATATGGAGCTGGCTGCCGTTGCTATGTAGTTTTTCAAAGCTGTTTTTCCTCATAAGTATGAAGAATAATTCATCGAGTTCAGGTATAAGCTGTAGTAATTCCTCCATTAGGACTTTTTCCCCTTCAAGCTGTTTCATGTGAAACAATTTTTCTGACATAAATGGAAAAAGTCCATTTTTTTGTAATTTCACTTCGTCTTGAAAAAATAAATAATTTTGCTTTTTTCTTTTTCTGGTGGAAACACCGTGTGCCAATACCGCTGTTGTTTCCGGATAGGATGGATCTACGGTTAAGATGCAGGCTTTTATTAAATGGACAAGGCCATAGAAAAGCAATATAGGTTTAATAACCAGCGGGGCTTTTTCTGCCTGTTCATAATAGATTTGCCCATGTTCGAGATAATATAAAAAGGCATATCCATTCTCATAGCTCTTTTGTTCAGGATTCTCAATATTCGCCTTTAGATAGCTATTTTTCAAATAGTGCTGACAGTATTCAGCTGAAAAAAAGCATGAGTAGCTTTTCCAGCCTTTAAATGGCGTATTCAAAGCAGATCACCTTTTTCAGAAAAATCTTACTAATATTTCTTCCTTGACAGTATTTTGTCCAATTGATAACCTACAAATAATATTTTTTGACCTGGAGGCTGTTAATATGTGGGAAAGTAAGTTCGCAAAAGAAGGATTAACGTTTGATGATGTATTATTGATTCCTGGCAAATCAGAGGTGCTGCCACGCGACGTGAGTTTGCAGGTGGAGTTAACTCCTGCGGTAAAGCTCAATATTCCAGTTATAAGTGCAGGTATGGACACAGTCACGGAATCCGAAATGGCAATTGCTATGGCCCGCCAAGGCGGCCTTGGGATTATTCATAAGAATATGACCATCGAACAGCAGGCTGAACAGGTTGAAAAGGTTAAGCGCTCAGAAAGCGGCGTTATCACTGATCCGTTTTTCCTGACTCCTGAACACCAAGTATTTGATGCAGAGCATCTAATGGGGAAATATCGTATTTCAGGTGTTCCAATCGTTAACAACATGGAGGAACAGCGTCTGGTTGGCATTATCACCAACAGGGACCTTCGTTTTATTCAGGATTACTCTTTCAAGATCTCTGATGTCATGACGAAGGAAAATCTAATTACTGCTTCAGTTGGGACAACCTTGAAGGAAGCTGAACAAATTCTTCAAAAGCATAAAATTGAAAAGCTGCCTCTTGTGGATGATCAGGGAGTGTTAAAAGGTTTAATCACAATTAAGGACATTGAAAAAGTGATTGAGTTCCCAAATTCCGCAAAGGACAGCCAAGGTCGTCTATTGGCAGGAGCTGCAGTTGGGGTGACAAGCGATACGATGAAACGGATCGACAAGCTGGTGAAGGCTAATGTTGATGTAATCGTAGTCGATACCGCACACGGGCATTCCAAGGGTGTGCTAGACACTGTAAGGCAAATTAGAGCTGCCTACCCTAACCTTGCGATTATCGCCGGAAACGTAGCCACTGCAGAGGGAACCAGGGCCTTAATCGAAGCCGGAGTAGATGTCGTTAAGGTTGGAATTGGACCAGGTTCGATTTGTACGACACGCGTTGTAGCTGGTGTCGGAGTACCGCAAATAACAGCTGTTTATGACTGTGCTGGTGAAGCCATGAAACACGGGAAAACGATTATTGCGGACGGTGGTATTAAATACTCTGGTGATATCGTCAAAGCTTTGGCAGCAGGCGGACATGCCGTGATGCTGGGAAGCATGCTTGCAGGGGTAACAGAAAGCCCTGGAGAAACAGAAATTTTCCAAGGACGCCGCTTTAAGGTATACCGCGGCATGGGTTCAGTAGCAGCAATGGAAAAGGGTTCTAAAGACCGTTATTTCCAAGAGGACAATAAAAAGTTTGTCCCAGAAGGCATCGAAGGACGCCTTCCGTACAAAGGACCATTGGCAGATACCATTTATCAATTAGTCGGCGGCTTACGTGCAGGTATGGGCTACTGTGGTACGAAAAACCTAGAAGAATTACGAATGAACGCGCAATTCGTTAAAATGACCGGTGCCGGCTTACGAGAAAGCCACCCGCACGACGTTCAAATCACCAAAGAAGCACCAAACTACTCAATGTAAATTAAGTGAAGCAGGAGCAGACCTTTCCGTCTGCTCCTATTTTTTTATCCAAATTTGTTTGGAGCGGAAATCAACTACTAGTACGTATGTAAAAAGCCCTATCTATTTCTAGCAGTCTATCAAAATTGGCAAAAGAATGCTTCGATGCTCTCTCTATGATTTATAAAGCAGTTATGTTAAAATAACCAAAGTGTAAAAAATCATGGAGGGCGTTAATGTGAATAAACATGTTTTTAAAAAGTATCTTGCCAGTGCAATGGCCGTTATTTTGTTCTTCAGCCTTTTTGCCGGCATGGGCCAAGATAAAGCGGAGGCAGCCGCGGCGTTAAACATCAACGCGGACGGTGCCATATTAGTAGATGCTGAATCAGGCAAAGTGTTATACGAAAAAAATGCTGATACTGTCATGGGGATTGCCAGCATGACAAAAATGATGACTGAATATCTTTTACTAGATGCCATTAAACATGGAAAAGTGAAATGGGATCAGGAATATAACGTCAGTGATCTTGTTTATAAAATTTCCCAAGACCGCGCATTGTCGAATGTTCCATTGCGCCAGGACGGCACATATAAAATCCGCGAGTTGTATGAAGCGATGGTCATTTATTCTGCCAATGCAGCAACGATTGCTATTGCCGAAACAATTGCCGGGTCTGAAACTAATTTTGTGAAAATGATGAATGAAAAAGCTAAAAAGTTAGGCTTAAAGGATTATAAATTTGTAAACTCATCAGGTTTAAATAATGCCGAATATCGTGGCATGCATCCGGAAGGCAGCGGTGAAACAGACGAAAACGTCATGTCTCCAAGAGCGGTAGCGAGTCTTGCCTTCCACCTAGTTAATGAATATCCTGAAGTGTTAAAGACGGCAAGCATACCGAAGAAAACTTTTCGTGAAGGCACTTCTGACGCAATTAATATGATCAACTGGAACTGGATGCTTCCTTCTTTGGATTATGGATATAAAGGTGTCGACGGACTTAAGACGGGTACCACCGATTTTGCCGGCTACTGTTTTACCGGTACTGCCAGCCGTGATGGCAAACGGTTTATCACAGTTGTGCAAAATGCTAAAGATGCGAGCGGCAAAGGGGACTATAAGGCCCGCTTCGATGAGACCAAGAAAATGTTTGACTATGCATTTGCCAATACAACAAAAGAAACTATTGTACCAAAGCACTATCAGGTAAAGGGCCATAAAACGATACCTGTTATTAAGGGGAAGAATGACCAGGTAAAAGTTTATACAAAGTCAGCCATCAATATGGTCATTGAAAATGGCGAAAAGGAAAATTATAAACCGGTACTGGTATTAGATAAAAATAAAATTAACAAAAAAGGTGAGCTAACAGCACCGATCAAAAAAGGTGATAAGGTCGGCTATCTAACAATAGAGCCTAAAAACAGCGATAAGGTCAACTTTTTAACTGAGGAAGGCAAAAGCAAATTACAAGTAGATGTCATTGCAGCCCAAGATGTTGAGAAGGCAAATTGGTTTGTTCTAATGATGCGGGGCATCGGAGGATTTTTCGGTGATGTCTGGGGAGGCATCTCCTCCACTGTTAAAGGCTGGTTCTAATTAGCTCTAAAGAACCTATAAGTAAAATGTTGGAAAGGATTCTTGTCTTGACAGGAATCCTTTTTTGTTGCTTTAATGATTTTATGGAATAAATAATTCAAATCGAATTAATAGGAATTTTCTAAATAATCAACGTTTTTGACGTGGAAAAACAAGGGGGATTTACAAATGAAAACAGGTACGGATCGGGTAAAACGTGGGATGGCAGAAATGCAAAAAGGCGGCGTCATCATGGACGTTGTTAATGCAGAACAGGCAAAAATTGCTGAGGAAGCAGGCGCAGTAGCGGTAATGGCGCTAGAGCGCGTACCTTCTGATATTCGTGCAGCTGGCGGCGTTGCTAGAATGGCAGATCCTCGAATTGTCGAAGAGGTTCTTAACGCTGTTTCAATCCCTGTTATGGCTAAGGCTCGTATCGGCCACATTGTGGAAGCACGTGTACTTGAAGCACTTGGTGTAGACTATATCGATGAAAGTGAAGTATTAACACCTGCTGATGAAGAGTTTCACTTATTAAAGAGTGACTTTACTGTTCCATTTGTATGCGGCTGCCGTGACTTGGGCGAGGCTGCCCGACGTATTGGCGAAGGAGCATCTATGCTTCGTACAAAAGGCGAACCGGGAACTGGCAACATCGTCGAAGCTGTCCGCCATATCCGCAAGGTTAACGCACAGATTCGCAAGGTTGTAAGCATGAACGAAGATGAACTTATGACAGAAGCAAAGCTATTAGGTGCACCATTTGAATTATTGCTTGAAATTAAGCGCAATGGCCGCCTTCCTGTTGTTAACTTTGCTGCTGGTGGTGTTGCAACACCTGCTGATGCAGCGTTAATGATGCAATTAGGTTCAGACGGTGTATTCGTTGGCTCTGGTATCTTTAAATCAGAAAACCCTGCGAAATTTGCAAGAGCGATTGTTGAAGCAACAACTCATTACCAAGACTATAAATTGATTGCTGAACTTTCAAAGGATCTTGGAACTCCAATGAAGGGTATCGAAATTTCTTCATTAGCCCCTGAAGCTCGCATGCAGGAGCGTGGATGGTAAAATGATTAAAATTGGCGTTCTCGCATTACAAGGAGCAGTTCGTGAGCATATTCAATCATTAGAAGCTTGTGGTGTCGAAGCCGTTGCCATTAAACACAAAGAGGAATTAAAAGACGTTGATGGCCTTATTCTCCCTGGTGGAGAAAGCACGACAATGCGCCGCCTGATCGATAAATATGATTTTATGGATTCCTTAAAGGAATTTGCCCGGGAAGGTAAACCGATGTTCGGTACCTGTGCAGGCCTTATTCTTTTGGCAAAAAACATCGTCGGATACAGTGAGCCTCACCTAGGTGTGATGGACGTTACGGTTGAACGCAACTCCTTCGGACGCCAGGTGGATAGCTTCGAGGCTGACCTCGCTGTGAAAGATGTCGCGGGTGACTTCCCAGCAGTCTTTATCCGGGCCCCGCATATCGTAGAGGCAGGCGAAGAGGTCGAGATTCTTTCGAAGCATGATGGCCGCATTGTTTTAGCGCGTGAAGGGCAATTTTTAGGCTGTTCGTTTCATCCAGAACTAACGGATGACCATCGTCTTACAGCTTACTTTGTTGAGATGGTAAAAGAAGCAAAAAATCAAAAACAGCCTGTATAGATTGGTTGCTTTTGGCAAATAAATATAGTACTCTAAGTTATACAAATTAGAAATATGCAAAAGCAATGAGAGGAACTAGTAACAAGAGATTTATTCTAAAGAGAGCCGGTGGCTGGTGTGAACCGGTGAATAAGACTTGTGAATCCCTCCTCGAGTAGAGTGCGGAACACCTCATCACGAGGCTAGTAAGGACTCTCGGTGAAAAACCGTTACATTTTTAAGGTGGACAGATTCGTCTGTCAACCAGGGTGGTATCGCGGGTTAACTCTCGTCCCTGTTTTAGGGGCGGGAGTTTTTTGTTTGCCCTCGGATAAATAATAAAGGAGTGTTTAAGCATGTTGGATTTGAAGTATTTAAGAGCCAATTTTGCCGAAGTTAAAGAAAAGCTGCAGCATCGCGGTGAAGATTTAACAGACTTAGGCCGATTTGAAGATTTAGACGTTAAACGGCGCGAATTAATTGTCGAAGCGGAAAAACTGAAATCCAAGCGGAATGAAGTTTCTCAGCAAGTTGCAGTATTAAAACGTGAGAAGCAGGATGCCGATCACCTTATAAAGGAAATGCGTGAGGTTGGCGACCGCATCAAGGAACTCGACGATGAACTAAGAGGCGTTGAGGAGACATTAGAGCTATTATTGCTTAGCATTCCAAATATTCCCCATGAAACTGTGCCTATTGGCGAGACAGAAGACGATAACGTAGAAATCCGCAAATGGGGCCAGGTCCGCGAGTTCGGCTTTGAGGCGAAACCGCATTGGGATGTAGCTGACCATTTGGGAATTCTTGATTTTGAACGAGCAGGAAAGGTGACCGGCAGCCGCTTTGTTTTTTATAAAGGTCTTGGTGCCCGCCTTGAGCGTGCGTTAATAAGCTTCATGCTTGACCTCCATGTCGATGAGCATGGTTACACAGAGATACTGCCTCCATATATGGTGAATCGTACCAGCATGACTGGAACAGGCCAGCTGCCAAAGTTTGAAGAGGATGCCTTTTTAATTGAAAGCGAGGACTACTTCCTAATACCGACCGCAGAGGTACCAGTCACCAATTATTACCGCGATGAAATTTTAAGCGGCGAAGAGCTGCCAATCCGCTTTGCAGCCTACAGCGCTTGCTTCCGTTCTGAAGCTGGTTCTGCAGGGCGTGACACAAGGGGATTAATTCGCCAGCACCAATTCAATAAGGTTGAGCTTGTGAAGTTTGTAAAGCCAGAGGATTCTTATCAGGAGCTGGAAAAACTGACTGCTGATGCCGAAAAGGTTCTTCAATTACTGGAATTGCCGTATCGTGTGTTAAGCATGTGTACAGGTGACCTGGGCTTTACTGCGGCGAAAAAATACGATATTGAAGTGTGGATCCCGAGCTATGGAACTTACCGTGAAATTTCTTCTTGCAGTAATTTTGAGGCGTTCCAGGCAAGACGTGCTAACATCCGCTTCCGCCGCGACCCTAAGTCAAAACCGGAGCATGTGCATACACTTAATGGCTCTGGCCTCGCGATCGGCCGTACGGTTGCAGCTATTCTGGAAAACTACCAGCAGGATGACGGCAGTGTCGTAATTCCAGCCGTGCTGCGTCCATATATGGGTGGCCGCGACGTCATAAAGCCGTAATAAACAATGTATAACCAAGTTGAATAGCGCCTTTTTTTAATGGCATATTAATAATGTTGACACAGGGTTAAATATATGATAAATTAACTTCTGTTGTCACGGAGGAATACCCAAGTCCGGCTGAAGGGATCGGTCTTGAAAACCGACAGGCGGGTTAAACCGCGCGGGGGTTCGAATCCCTCTTCCTCCGCCATCACAAGTAAAAACGCGCATAAAAACTGGAGATAAAAATTCGTTACAATCCTTTGTAACGGATTTTTTATTTTTAAAGAAAAAAGCACATATCAGGGATTACCCAATATGTGCTTTTGTTATATATAAAATTTCCTTTAGCTTGTCTTCTACTTCTTGGCATACTCGTATGGCGTCAGCTTCACTATTCACCACATCGGTTGTGTCCATATCAATGACCAAAACCTCACTGGCATTATAGCGCTCCATGACCCATTCATCATAGCCCTTCCAAACCTCGAAATAATATTCCTTCAGTTCCGGGTTAATTTCAAAGCTGCGGCCGCGGGCCATAATCCGATCAATCACCGTATCAAACGATCCTTTTAAATAAACCATCAAATCAGGAGCTTTTTTGGGAAGTTCTTTTAATTCCTCCAGCATATTGTCGACTAATTCTTCATAGATTTTAAATTCGAGGCTGGAAATCCTTCCTAAATTTTTATTGACATAGGCGAAGTACCAATCTTCATAAATAGAACGGTCCTGAATGGTATAAATCGGGTTTGTCCAATTGATGCAATCCTTGACTGTTTTAAACCGTTTATTCAAAAAAAATAATTGCAATAGGAAGGGAATTCTTCTTGCATCCAATTCTTCCTGTGTTAATTCATAGTAAAGCGGGAGAATCGGGTTGTCATCCACCGCTTCATAAAAAACCTTGCTGTCAATGCCATTATTCTGAAAGTGTGCTTTTAAAGTGTCAGCCACACTCGTTTTGCCGAGACCGATCATGCCTCCAATAACGATGCTCACGAACATCCCCCTGTTTCTATATAGTGTTTGTCCAACTGTTTGCTTTCAATGATACTCCAAGCTTTTCAATGATATAGTCTAGATCCTGCTCGTTTTTCACAAAATCCAGCTCATCACCACTGAAACGGAGAACCGGTATTTCCGGATGCTCCTTTTCAAAAATAGCCATTGTGTTTTCATAATCTATGGAAAGCTGCTCTAAATAAAGCGGGCTGATGTTTTTCTCGACCTCGCGCCCACGGATTTTTATTCGCTTTAATAAGGTATCGAGACTTGCGTGCAAATATATGATGACATTCGGCTTTGGCATATCCTCTGTCAAAATTTGATAAATCTTATAATATTTTTTGTATTCGTCAGGACTCAATGTCCGAGTAGCAAAAATTAAATTTTTAAATATATGATAGTCAGCCACTACAGATTTATTTTTGCTTAAATAATGGGAATTAATATCTCCAAGCTGTTTAAAGCGATTGCAGAGGAAAAACATTTCTGTCTGGAAACTCCATTCCTCGATGTTTTCATAAAATTTCCCTAAGAATGGATTTTCATCGACAATCTCTTTTAATAATTCAAACTCAAAATGCCGAGAGATGGCTTTGGCGAGAGATGTCTTTCCGACACCTATCGGTCCCTCAACGGTAATAAAGGGTGTACCCCCCATTTGGCTGCTCCTCCTTCTCCAATTGCCTGCAGGTTCTATCTTTTCCAGATTCGTCTGGTTCATATATATATGCAATTTTTAATAATTGTCCTGCAAAGTCGCCAAAAAGCGACAAGCACCTTGTCACTTATTCGAGCAATTATGCTTTAATTCGACACAAACATCATTTTATCACAATCGGTACAGGAAGGGATATGGAATTTTTGAGGAAGCTTTTACATGTTTATAAGAAAGAAAAAACCGCCGGAGACCGGCAGTTATCAGGTGGAGAATACTCGTGTTCCTCTTTTTGTTACGTTGAAATTATCAACGATCAACAGCCAGTTTTGCGGGAAGGCAAGGCCTAGTTTCCAATAGCTCATTCCTCTTAAATTCATCTGTTTGATCAAATCAAATTTTGCCTGGATAGAGCGGGCGTCTTCAAACCAGACTTCATGCTCTTTGCCAGCCGCATCCCTATATCTAAAATGTGGTGCTTGCGCTTTTGTATCGTATTCAATTGGGACATTGTGTTGGGCAGCAAGCTGGATGGCTTGCTGCGGGCTGACAGCCTTTGCCACGGTACCTTGAACGAAAGGCAGGGTCCAATCATAACCATAGAGATTTTGCCCCATGAGGATTTTGTTAGATGGTATATCTGTCACCGCATAATCCAACACTTTTTTTACCTGGTCAATTGGCGAGACTGCCATGGCCGGACCGCCGCTGTAGCCCCATTCATAGGTCATGATGACAACAAAGTCGGATATTTGACCGTGAGCCTTATAATCATGTCCTTCATACCATTTTCCTTGCTGGGTTGCACTTGTTTTTGGCGCAAGGGCAGTGGACATGAGCCATCCTTCACGTGAAAAGCGCTGCTTTGCCTTTCTTAAAAAGCGGTTATAAGCCTCGCGGTCAGCAGGGCGCAAGAATTCAAAATCAAAATGGATATCACGGAAGCCGTACTTTTTTGCGGTGGAGACAATGTTATTGATAAATCTATCTTGAATTGCGATGTCATTAAGAAGAATCCGCCCTAGCTCATCGCTGAACTGGTCATTTTCCTGGTTATTGATGACCATCATTAAGACATTGCGGTTGGCGTTTGCAATCGCCGGAAAGTTATTTAATAGAGGCTCTTTTAGCGTGCCGTCACGCCGGGCCTGAAAGCTGAATGGGGCTAAATAGGTAATATAGGGCGCTGCCTCGCGGGCACTTGCTTCCAAATTAGGGGCAACAGATGTCCCGCGTGGTTCCACGTAAGCATTGAATTCGGCATTTCTTTTTTTTCCCTGAGGAATATAAAGCCTTAGACCGACATTGAGCGGCTGGTTAACGGGAATGCGGTTCACATTGGCAAGTTCCTGGGCGGTAGTGCCGTAATCGCGGGCTATTGTAAATAATGATTCACCCGACTGAACGAAATGAAAACGGCCGATAATCGGAATGACAAGTGATTGTCCGATAACCAGCTGATTAGGATTTGGCAAATCATTTGCCTCTATAATATCCTGGGTGGTTGTATGGTAAGCTCTTGCAATGGTTGTCAGCGATTCATTTCTTTTAACCACATGAATCTGCATCTCAATCCCTCCCTGCACATTTGCGCTACAACTATTCTATGAGGGCGGGACTTAATACATGTTATAATGTTAATAATTTTCTTATAAACGGAATTAGTTATAGAAGGCGGTTTATTAAGATGACTAACCAAGATGAGAAATTTATGCTGGAAGCCATAGCAGAAGCAAGGAAGGCAGAGGAGCTGAATGAGGTGCCAATTGGGGCTGTTCTTATCCATGATGGTAATATTATTGCCCGGGCCCACAATTTAAGAGAAAGCGAGCAGAATGCGACGGCCCACGCCGAGCTGCTGGCCATTGACCAGGCCTGCCGGGAAACAGGCTCATGGCGGTTAGAGGATACTACTCTTTATGTCACGTTGGAGCCTTGCCCGATGTGTTCAGGGGCGATTATCTTATCGAGGGTCAAACGCGTGGTATACGGGGCGAGCGATCCAAAGGGCGGGTGTGCCGGAACGCTAATGAATCTTTTGCAGGATTCACGCTTTAACCACCAATGCGAGGTTGTTAAAGGCGTCTTAGCAGAAGAGTGCGGCAGCATGCTTTCATCTTTTTTTCAAAAAATAAGAGATCGCAAGAAGCAGGAGAAAAAGTCGAAGCGGCACGCATCAGAAACAAACTTACAGTAATTTACAGTTAATATCGATTGCTTTTTTGCTAGATTGTTTGTATACTAAAAAGGCGTCAGATACGACGCACTAATAATTGGTATCAACTTTGCCGCGCTAGGTGGGGAGGTAGCGGTGCCCTGTACCCGCAATCCGCTCTAGCGGGACGGAATCCCTTCCCGAGGCTGATGGCCTGTAGGGTCTGCCTTAAGTAAGTGGTGTTGACGCCTGGGTCCTGCGCAATGGGAATCCATGAACTATGTCAGGTCCGGAAGGAAGCAGCATTAAGTGGACGCTCTCATGTGCCGCAGGGGTGCCTGGGCCGAGCTAACTGCTTAAGTAACGCTTATGGGCGTCAGTCGACGGAAGGTGCGCGGCAGTTATTACATATTACAAAAGCGGAAGCGTCCGTTTAGCGGCGTATGGACTGGAGCGCTTCGACTGAGATAAAGGAAACACGAAGAGCGATAGCGATTCGATGTTGACTTATCGTAGGGAGAAGAGCGAAGTACACTAGACGCTGGACGCTGGAGCTAGACGGTAGTCATGTTAATAACATGGAACTATCTATTACCGCAAACCAAACTCATCTCAGATTCTGGGATGAGTTTTTTTGTGAACTCTTAGGATTACTTTTGTAAAAAGGAATTTGAATACGTTATAATATATTAGACTAATTTGAAGGGGGCGATGTCGAGTGTCATATCAAGCTTTATATCGGGTTTGGCGTCCGCAGAAATTTTTTGACGTAGTGGGACAGGAACATGTCACGCAGACATTGCAAAACGCCCTGCTTCAGCAAAAAATCTCTCATGCATACCTATTTTCCGGTCCAAGAGGAACAGGAAAGACGAGTGCGGCTAAAATATTAGCAAAGGCGATTAATTGTGAGCATGCTCCTGTTGCTGAACCGTGCAATGAATGTGCGGCCTGCCTCGGGATCACGAATGGAACGATTCCTGATGTCCTGGAGTTTGACGCTGCCTCTAACTCGCGGGTGGAGGAGATGCGTGATGTTCTTGATAAGGTCAAATTTGCCCCCACGGCAGTAAACTATAAGGTCTATATCATCGACGAAGTGCATATGCTCTCCATTAGCGCTTTTAATGCTTTACTTAAAACGCTGGAAGAACCGCCGAAGCATGTCATCTTTATTTTAGCCACGACAGAACCGCATAAAATCCCACTGACGATTATTTCAAGATGCCAGCGTTTTGATTTCAGACGGATTACCGCAGGGTCTATTGTTAATCGGATGAAGCTGATTGTCGAGGAAACCGGCGTTGACTGCGATGAGCGGGCCTTGCAAATGATAGCCAGAGCAGCTGAAGGTGGAATGCGTGACGCATTAAGTCTGTTGGATCAAGCCATATCCTACAGTCAGGACCTGGTGACAGTTGAAGATGCGTTGACCGTCACAGGCTCTGCATCACAGGCATTTTTAAATAAAACGGCCAAGGCGTTTCAGGATAAAGATGTGGCAAGCGGTCTGGAGGCGCTCGAGGAACTTTTATTTCATGGAAAGGACCCAGCGCGCTTTATCGAAGATTTGATCTTGTTTTACAGGGATATGCTGCTATACAAAACGGCACCAAATCTTGAGGAATCTCTCGAGCGGGTGATGCTGGATGATGAGTTTCGCCTGATGGCAGACGAAACGCCAACAGAGCAAATTTATCAGCTGATTGATTTCTTAAATAAGACTCAGCAAGAAATGCGCTGGACCAATCACCCGAGGATTTTCCTGGAGGTAGCCATTGTTAAGCTTTGCCAAATGGAAACTAGCCAAAGAGAGACCGCGAGTTCTGGGGAATTGCAGCAGCTACTGACGAGGATTGAGCAGCTTGAGTCGGAACTTCATCACTTAAAAGCTAACGGCGTAGCCGCAGCACCTCAAGATGCCGCGCCACAGCCACAAAAACAGGTACAAAGAACCTCAAGAAACGCCTTCCAGCCGGCTGTTGGTAAAATAAATGAAGTGCTAAAGCAAGCCACAAAAAATGACTTGAATCTGATCAAGGGTAATTGGGGCGAAATGCGATCGAGTCTCATGAAATCACATGCTGCCTTATTAAATGAAGCAGAGCCGGTTGCAGCATCTGCAGCAGCCTTTGTTTTAAAATTCAAGCATGAAATGATTTGTCAAATGGCGATGAGCCGAGGCGATTTCCTGGAAGCAGTAAGCACTATCTTGAACCAATTAACTGGCAAAAGGTTCACACTTTTAGGAGTTCCTGAAGAGCAGTGGTTAACCATCCGTGAAAATTTCTTAAGCACCCAGCATGGGGAAGAAGGGGAAATCAGCGGGCCTGCCCATGAAGAGGAGCCACATATCGCTGAAGCCAAAAAGCTATTTGGCGAAGAATTTATTGAAATAATTGATTAAAAGTTAGGCGAAAACGCCAAAAACAGCTATCAATGTGATTATATAATCTAAATTTAATTGGAGGTTGATTTATCAATGCGTGGTGGAATGGGTAATATGCAAAATATGATGAAGCAAGTGCAAAAAATGCAGAAGAAAATGGCAGAGGCACAAGAACAATTAGGTGAGGAAAAAATTGAAGGAACTGCCGGCGGCGGAATGGTAACCGTCGTGGTAACAGGCCATAAAGAGGTTGTAGATGTTCAAATTAAACCTGAAGCAGTCGATCCTGATGATGTGGAAATGCTTCAAGACCTTGTCCTTGCAGCCGTAAACGATGCACTTAAAAAAGCTGATGAGCTTTCCAATAATACTATGGGACAATTTACAAAAGGATTAAACCTGCCATTTTAAAAACAATAAGCGTTAAGCGCCTTAAGCAGCCACATGCTGCTAAGGGCGCTTTTAGCTTTTTCTAAAGAGAGGAACATAAATTATGCATTATCCAGAACCGATTTCGAAGCTAATTGATAGCTTTATGAAGCTTCCTGGCATTGGGCCAAAAACAGCCGCACGGTTGGCTTTTTTTGTCTTAAGTATGAAAGAGGATACCGTCTTGGATTTTGCAAAAGCATTAGTGAATGCCAAGCGGAATTTAACATACTGCTCTGTCTGCGGTCACATTACCGATCAAGATCCATGTTACATATGTGAAGATCAGCGCCGGAATAAGGGCATAATATGTGTAGTGCAGGATCCAAAAGATGTAATTGCAATGGAGAAAATGAAGGATTACAACGGATTGTATCATGTTTTGCACGGGGCTATTTCACCTATGGATGGCATCGGCCCGGAGGATATCAATATTCCCGGACTGCTAAAGCGGCTTCAGGACGAAACTATTCAGGAAGTCATTTTAGCTACCAATCCCAATATTGAAGGGGAAGCAACAGCTATGTATATCTCCCGGCTGCTGAAGCCGTCAGGTATTAAAACAACAAGGATTGCCCACGGACTGCCGGTAGGCGGGGACCTTGAGTATGCAGATGAGGTTACCTTATCAAAAGCATTAGAAGGGCGAAGAGAATTGTAATATTAAAATTAAAATTAAATTTAAATGCTTTAATGCCGGGGGGATGGCGATGTTTTTTCGGCGCAAAGGAAAGCTTCGGAAGGAATATAATGAAAAGCTTTTAATCCAGTTAAATAAATATAAAGATTATTGGCGGCAGGAAAAACTCCTTTTGGAAAGAAGTCTTGATCCCTCTGAAGAGGTCATTTGCCAATCAAAAGTCGCAGAAGCAAAATATATTCTTCTATTAAGAGAAGCTAAATACAGAAATGTGACATTAACAAAATAAATATTTTTACAACTCAAGCAATTGATTGCTTGAGTTTTTTTATTGTTCTATTTTTAAGGGCTTGTACATAGCTTTTTAAGTAAAGAGACCATTGGAGGGTGACGCTTTTTGGAACCAATGTTTGTGATTGCCGTTTTAGGGGGACTGATTGTATTATTGTTATTTACCGGAGCGCCATTCAAGCCTGCCCGATTTGCCGGCCAAGCTGTTATAAAAATATTGATAGGAGCATTATTTTTGTTTTTCCTCAATACAGCAGGAAATCAGTTCGGGATTCATGTTCCAATAAATTTTGCCACGTCTGCTGTATCAGGGTTTTTGGGAATTCCGGGCCTATGTGCGTTAGTGGCGATTCAGCAATGGGTTCTTTGAGACAGAACCGCTCTTTAGCAGCGGTTTATTTTTTTTGAAAAAAGTATTGACCAACATAAAATTATCCTGTAATATATTTTAAGTCGCCGCTAACACGGCAGACAAGAAATAAAAAAAGTTGTTGACTTCAACAACAAGAAATGATATATTTAAAAAGTCGTTTTAAGGCGACGGAGAAATTGACCTTTGAAAACTAAACAAACAAAAACGTCAACAAACAATAATATTCGTTTCATTTGAAACGAAGCCAACGTAACATTTTTGAGCTAATCAACTCAACTTTATTGGAGAGTTTGATCCTGGCTCAGGACGAACGCTGGCGGCGTGCCTAATACATGCAAGTCGAGCGAATCACTGGGAGCTTGCTCCCGGTGGTTAGCGGCGGACGGGTGAGTAACACGTGGGCAACCTGCCTGTAAGACTGGGATAACTTCGGGAAACCGGAGCTAATACCGGATAATTTCTTCCCTCGCATGAGGGAAGGTTGAAAGTCGGTTTCGGCTGACACTTACAGATGGGCCCGCGGCGCATTAGCTAGTTGGTGAGGTAACGGCTCACCAAGGCGACGATGCGTAGCCGACCTGAGAGGGTGATCGGCCACACTGGGACTGAGACACGGCCCAGACTCCTACGGGAGGCAGCAGTAGGGAATCTTCCACAATGGACGAAAGTCTGATGGAGCAACGCCGCGTGAGCGATGAAGGCCTTCGGGTCGTAAAGCTCTGTTGTCAGGGAAGAACAAGTATCGGAGTAACTGCCGGTACCTTGACGGTACCTGACCAGAAAGCCACGGCTAACTACGTGCCAGCAGCCGCGGTAATACGTAGGTGGCAAGCGTTGTCCGGAATTATTGGGCGTAAAGCGCGCGCAGGCGGTCCTTTAAGTCTGATGTGAAAGCCCACGGCTCAACCGTGGAGGGTCATTGGAAACTGGGGGACTTGAGTGCAGAAGAGGAAAGCGGAATTCCACGTGTAGCGGTGAAATGCGTAGAGATGTGGAGGAACACCAGTGGCGAAGGCGGCTTTCTGGTCTGTAACTGACGCTGAGGCGCGAAAGCGTGGGGAGCAAACAGGATTAGATACCCTGGTAGTCCACGCCGTAAACGATGAGTGCTAAGTGTTAGAGGGTTTCCGCCCTTTAGTGCTGCAGCTAACGCATTAAGCACTCCGCCTGGGGAGTACGGCCGCAAGGCTGAAACTCAAAGGAATTGACGGGGGCCCGCACAAGCGGTGGAGCATGTGGTTTAATTCGAAGCAACGCGAAGAACCTTACCAGGTCTTGACATCCTCTGACACTCCTAGAGATAGGAATTTCCCCTTCGGGGGACAGAGTGACAGGTGGTGCATGGTTGTCGTCAGCTCGTGTCGTGAGATGTTGGGTTAAGTCCCGCAACGAGCGCAACCCTTGATCTTAGTTGCCAGCATTCAGTTGGGCACTCTAAGGTGACTGCCGGTGACAAACCGGAGGAAGGTGGGGATGACGTCAAATCATCATGCCCCTTATGACCTGGGCTACACACGTGCTACAATGGATGGTACAAAGGGCAGCGAAGCCGCGAGGTGGAGCCAATCCCATAAAACCATTCTCAGTTCGGATTGCAGGCTGCAACTCGCCTGCATGAAGCCGGAATCGCTAGTAATCGCGGATCAGCATGCCGCGGTGAATACGTTCCCGGGCCTTGTACACACCGCCCGTCACACCACGAGAGTTTGTAACACCCGAAGTCGGTGGGGTAACCGTAAGGAGCCAGCCGCCTAAGGTGGGACAGATGATTGGGGTGAAGTCGTAACAAGGTAGCCGTATCGGAAGGTGCGGCTGGATCACCTCCTTTCTAAGGATAATGCAGCCCTTTAGGGCTGATAATAAGGTTGACTGTTTTTTGTTTGTTTAGTTTTGAGAGGTTAATTCTCTTTGAATATGTTTTGTGGGCCTATAGCTCAGCTGGTTAGAGCGCACGCCTGATAAGCGTGAGGTCGATGGTTCGAGTCCATTTAGGCCCACCATTTAATTTTACAGTGAATATTGGGGGATTAGCTCAGCTGGGAGAGCGCCTGCTTTGCACGCAGGAGGTCAGCGGTTCGATCCCGCTATCCTCCACCAATATCGTTCTTTGAAAACTAGATAATCGTAAAAGAAGAAGTAACCAAGTAAGAACCGAGTAATCGCCATTTTAGTTTTTCTCTCTTATTTTTAAGAGTAAAAACCTTTTAGGTTAAGTTAGAAAGGGCGCACGGTGAATGCCTTGGCACTAGGAGCCGATGAAGGACGGGACTAACACCGATATGCTTCGGGGAGCTGTAAGTAAGCGCCGATCCGGAGATTTCCGAATGGGGAAACCCACTGTTCGTAATGGAGCAGTATCTTTACCTGAATACATAGGGTATTGAAGGCAGACCCGGGGAACTGAAACATCTAAGTACCCGGAGGAAGAGAAAGCAAACGCGATTCCCTGAGTAGCGGCGAGCGAAACGGGAACAGCCCAAACCGAAAGGCTTGCCTTTCGGGGTTGTAGGACACTCAACATGGAGTTACAAAGGAACGGGGTAGATGAAGCGGTCTGGAAAGGCCGGCCATAGAAGGTAAAAGCCCTGTAGTTGAAACTTCGTTCCCTCCTGAGTGGATCCTGAGTACGGCCGGACACGTGAAATCCGGTCGGAAGCAGGGAGGACCATCTCCCAAGGCTAAATACTCCCTAGTGACCGATAGTGAACCAGTACCGTGAGGGAAAGGTGAAAAGCACCCCGGAAGGGGAGTGAAAGAGATCCTGAAACCGTGTGCCTACAAGTAGTCAGAGCCCGTTCATGGGTGATGGCGTGCCTTTTGTAGAATGAACCGGCGAGTTACGATTGCATGCGAGGTTAAGTTGAAGAGACGGAGCCGCAGCGAAAGCGAGTCTGAATAGGGCGAATTAGTATGTAGTCGTAGACCCGAAACCAGGTGATCTACCCATGTCCAGGGTGAAGTCCAGGTAACACTGGATGGAGGCCCGAACCCACGCACGTTGAAAAGTGCGGGGATGAGGTGTGGGTAGCGGAGAAATTCCAATCGAACTTGGAGATAGCTGGTTCTCTCCGAAATAGCTTTAGGGCTAGCCTCACGTAGTTAGAGTCTTGGAGGTAGAGCACTGTTTGGACTAGGGGCCCTCATCGGGTTACCGAATTCAGACAAACTCCGAATGCCAATGACTTATCCGTGGGAGTCAGACTGCGAGTGATAAGATCCGTAGTCAAAAGGGAAACAGCCCAGACCACCAGCTAAGGTCCCAAAGTATACGTTAAGTGGAAAAGGATGTGGAGTTGCTTAGACAACCAGGATGTTGGCTTAGAAGCAGCCACCATTTAAAGAGTGCGTAATAGCTCACTGGTCGAGTGACTCTGCGCCGAAAATGTACCGGGGCTAAACGTATCACCGAAGCTGTGGGTGGACACCTTGTGGTGTCCGCGGTAGGAGAGCGTTCTAAGGGCGTTGAAGCTAGACCGTAAGGACTGGTGGAGCGCTTAGAAGTGAGAATGCCGGTATGAGTAGCGAAAGATGAGTGAGAATCTCATCCACCGTATGCCTAAGGTTTCCTGAGGAAGGCTCGTCCGCTCAGGGTTAGTCGGGACCTAAGCCGAGGCCGAAAGGCGTAGGCGATGGACAACAGGTTGATATTCCTGTACCACCTCTTTATCGTTTGAGTGATGGGGGGACGCAGGAGGATAGGGTAAGCGCACTGCTGGATATGTGCGTGCAAGCAGTTAGGCTGGTGAATAGGAAAATCCGTTCACCTTAAGGCTGAGCTGTGATGCCGAGGGAATTATAGTACCGAAGTTCCTGATTCCACACTGCCAAGAAAAGCCTCTAGCGAGATAAAAGGTGCCCGTACCGCAAACCGACACAGGTAGGCGAGGAGAGAATCCTAAGGTGAGCGAGAGAACTCTCGTTAAGGAACTCGGCAAAATGACCCCGTAACTTCGGGAGAAGGGGTGCTTTTTGGGGTGAATAGCCCCGAAGAGCCGCAGTGAATAGGCCCAGGCGACTGTTTAGCAAAAACACAGGTCTCTGCAAAGCCGCAAGGCGAAGTATAGGGGCTGACGCCTGCCCGGTGCTGGAAGGTTAAGAGGAGGGGTTAGCGCAAGCGAAGCTCTGAATCGAAGCCCCAGTAAACGGCGGCCGTAACTATAACGGTCCTAAGGTAGCGAAATTCCTTGTCGGGTAAGTTCCGACCCGCACGAAAGGCGTAACGATCTGGGCACTGTCTCAACGAGAGACTCGGTGAAATTATAGTACCTGTGAAGATGCAGGTTACCCGCGACAGGACGGAAAGACCCCATGGAGCTTTACTGTAGCCTGATATTGAATTTTGGTACAGCTTGTACAGGATAGGTAGGAGCCTGAGAAGCCGGAGCGCCAGCTTCGGTGGAGGCGTCGGTGGGATACTACCCTGGCTGTATTGAAATTCTAACCCGCACCCCTCATCGGGGTGGGAGACAGTGTCAGGTGGGCAGTTTGACTGGGGCGGTCGCCTCCTAAAGTGTAACGGAGGCGCCCAAAGGTTCCCTCAGAATGGTTGGAAATCATTCGCAGAGTGTAAAGGCACAAGGGAGCTTGACTGCGAGACCTACAAGTCGAGCAGGGACGAAAGTCGGGCTTAGTGATCCGGTGGTTCCGCATGGAAGGGCCATCGCTCAACGGATAAAAGCTACCCTGGGGATAACAGGCTTATCTCCCCCAAGAGTCCACATCGACGGGGAGGTTTGGCACCTCGATGTCGGCTCATCGCATCCTGGGGCTGTAGTCGGTCCCAAGGGTTGGGCTGTTCGCCCATTAAAGCGGTACGCGAGCTGGGTTCAGAACGTCGTGAGACAGTTCGGTCCCTATCCGTCGTGGGCGCAGGAAATTTGAGAGGAGCTGTCCTTAGTACGAGAGGACCGGGATGGACGCACCGCTGGTGTACCAGTTGTCTTGCCAAAGGCATCGCTGGGTAGCTATGTGCGGACGGGATAAGTGCTGAAAGCATCTAAGCATGAAGCCCCCCTCGAGATGAGATTTCCCATAGCGTCAAGCTAGTAAGATCCCTGAAAGATGATCAGGTTGATAGGTCAGAGGTGGAAGCGCGGTGACGTGTGGAGCTGACTGATACTAATCGATCGAGGACTTAACCAAGTCATATTAAGTAAGGTGAACTCGTTTTTACTAAACTTCTTCTGCGTTATCTAGTTTTGAGGGAATGAAACCTCTAATTCAATAGGTCCGGTAGCAATGGCGAGAAGGTCACACCCGTTCCCATCCCGAACACGGAAGTTAAGCTTCTCAGCGCCGATGGTAGTTGGGACGCAAGTCCCTGTGAGAGTAGGACGCTGCCGGGCAAATAAAAAGACAACCATTTTCAGGTTGTCTTTTTTTGTTTAGAAAGTGAAGCGTGAGTGATGCACGAGAACCGTCCCCATGCATCAATAAAAAATCGACATTAGACATACACCCAATTGTGAATGGCGACATATATTATTATTGCGGATACGAAAATTCAAAAAATTGTATACAAATTTTTGTTATCGGGCAGAATGGGTGTATGGAGGTGGAGCGATTGAGTTCAAACTTAGCACATAACCATTTGGGGGAAACATGCGTTATTTGTGAGAATCTTAAAGCGAAAGGCATACATCTATACACTTCTTTTATTTGCACAGAATGTGAAAATGATTTAATTCAAACAGACACGAGCGATCCAAAATATAAACATTATCTGAAACAGCTTAGAAAAATTACAACGCCCGAAATATTTTCATAACAAAGTCCTGATTGGGGCTTTATTTTTTTTCCCTAAAACGAGACAATAGGTTAGAATCTTAACAAGGATGTAAGGAAATGTTTAAACAGATGAAAACACCTTTATATGATGCGTTAATAAAGCATGAATTCAAGAAACCAGTTTCCTTTCATGTTCCTGGACATAAATATGGTCTTATTTTTGATGCGAATGCGCAGGAGCATTTTAAACAAATTCTAAAGCTAGATGCAACTGAGTTAACTGGATTAGATGACTTGCATTCTCCTGAAGGAGCAATTTTAGAAGCAGAAGACCTTTTAACGCAGCTTTATCAAGCAAAGAAAAGCTACTTTCTTGTAAATGGCTCCACTGTCGGAAATATTGCCATGATTTTAACGGCGTGCTCGGAGGACGATACGGTCCTGGTACAAAGGAATAGCCATAAATCGGTCCTGAATGCTATACAGCTGGCCAAGGCAAGACCCATATTTCTGGAGCCGGAATATGACCAAGATTGGATGGTTCCCTCTGGAATATCAGTAGAGACTGTTAAAGAAGCCATCACCCGGTATCCGAATGCAAAAGCCCTTATATTGACATACCCAAACTATTACGGGGTGGTCTATGATTTGCAAGGGATTATTCAGGAGGCGCACGGGAATAACATCCCAGTCCTAGTGGATGAGGCACACGGGCCCCATTTTATCCTCGGAAAACCTTTCCCAGCATCAGCTGTTCAACTTGGTGCGGATATTGTTGTGCAATCAGCGCATAAGACACTCCCGGCCATGACGATGGGGTCCTTTTTGCATTTTAATAGCTGTCTTCTTGACAATAAAAAAGTCAAGGGTTACTTGGAAATGTTTCAGTCCAGCAGCCCGTCTTATCCGATCATGGCATCGCTGGATTTGGCTAGAGGCTATCTAGCAGCCTATGAGCAGAGGGATTTAGAATTTTTACAAAGCGAGATCTCCTTATTTAAAAGGGATTTGGCTGATGTTTCCGCGATAAAGATATTAGACTATCCAAATCAGCAAGGGGATTTATTAAAAATCACGCTTCAGTCACGAAGCAAATTAAGTGGCTTCGAGCTGCAGCAAAGGCTGGAGAAATACTCCATATATACAGAATTAGCAGATCCAAATAATCTCCTGTTCATTCTTCCACTACTGAAGGATGAACAAAAGTATCCCTTTAGGGAAACGGCTGCAAAAATAAAAGAGGCTCTAAAAGGTATTTTTTGTGATTGTGACGAGGAAAAGGAAGAAATTCAATTAAGTATTAATCGAATTTCTGAATTAGCTATTCCTTTCAAAAAGATGGGCGATTATGAGGAGTTGGAAATTTCTATTTCTGAAGCAGAGGACAAGGTTTGTGCGGAAACAATTATTCCTTATCCTCCTGGGATTCCGCTTTTGTTAAAAGGAGAGCGAATCACTGCTGAAAAGCTAAGCCGCTTACATAAGCTGATGAAAACGGGGGCAAGGTTTCAAGGTGGTTCCTTATTAAGAAAAAATATGCTGAAGGTTTTTTGGACAACTTAAGATATACAGTTTTGGAGGTTTCATAGATGACGAACGGAACGTTTATTACATTCGAGGGCCCGGATGGGGCAGGCAAAACTACAATCCTCAATATGGTTGCTGAGCAGCTGCCAATGGCAATGGTTACAAGGGAACCTGGCGGCATTGATATTGCGGAACAAATCCGCCGCGTCATTTTGGCAAAAGAAAATACGGCCATGGACCCGCGGACGGAGGCGTTGCTCTATGCTGCCGCAAGAAGACAGCATTTAATTGAAAAAGTAATGCCTGCCTTAGAAGAGGAAAAAGTTGTCTTGTGCGACCGCTTCGTTGACAGCTCCCTGGCTTATCAAGGATACGCCCGGGGATTAGGAATTGAAGAGGTATGGACGATTAACCAATTTGCAATTGAGAAGATGATGCCGGATTTGACGATTTACTTTGATATTGAGCCGGAAGCTGGGCTGGAGCGAATTAATAAGAATAAAGGCAGAGAAGTTAACCGCTTGGATTTGGAAGACCTGGTGTTTCACCAAAAGGTGAGAGAAGGCTATCATATCCTTTTAGACCGATTCCCCGGCCGGATTATCAAACTTGATGCCTCAGGAACAATCGAGGATGTTTTTCAACAAACACTCGACATAATCAAATCAAAGCTAACAGAAAAAAAGCCTTCGCGATAAGGCTTTTTTTGCTAGCGAGGAAAACCTTCCTAATTTATTGCGAATGTAAGTCCCCAAAGAAACTGTTATAATAAAGGATAAGTAATGCCGGAAATTCTAAAGGAGAGGGCGGATTTACTATGAAACTTATTATTGCGGTAGTTCAAGACCAGGACAGCAATCGTTTGTCAAAGGCGTTGGTGGAAAATAATTTTAGAGCAACAAAGCTGGCGAGCACTGGCGGGTTTTTAAAATCAGGAAACACCACTTTCATAATCGGTACTGAAGATATTCGCGTTGACCGGGCTCTGCAGATTATTAAGGATAACTGCCGTGCCCGCGACCAGCTAGTGTCACCTGTTTCGCCAATGGGCGGCAATGCCGACTCATATGTCCCTTATCCAGTAGAAGTCGAGGTTGGCGGCGCAACGGTTTTCGTGCTGCCGATTGAGCAGTTTTTACATTTTTAAATCCTATTCTTTAGTTAGTGAGTGATAATCTTGGTGAAAACCTGGGATCAACTGGAGGAGCTGCAGCCGGCGGTCCTCCGCATGTTAAAAAATAGCTTGTTAAAAAATCGGGTGGCTCACGCTTACCTTTTTGAGGGCATGAGAGGAACGGGGAAAAAGGAAATCGCCGAACTTCTAACCAGGGCTCTTTTTTGTGAATCATTAATTGATGGGTATAAACCTTGTGAGGACTGCAGCAGCTGCCGGCGTATCAATAGCGGGAATCACCCAGATGTGCACATTATCGAACCGGACGGTCAATCTATTAAGGTAGAACAAATCAGAAACCTCCAGTCGGAGTTTTCCAAAAAAGGAGTAGAATCCTTAAAAAAGGTTTATATGCTAGTTCATGCTGATAAGATGAGCGTAAGTGCTGCCAATAGCCTCCTTAAATTTCTCGAGGAACCAAATGCCGAAACGGCAGCATTATTACTAACCGAACAGCCTCAGAAAATCCTTCCGACGATTCTCTCAAGATGCCAGGCTTTAACCTTCCAACCGCTATCGCCGCAAAAAATGGTAAGTCAGTTGGTTGAAAATGGTGTAACACCGCAAAAAGCCCCACTACTTGCACAGTTGACTAATAGTCTGGATGAGGCGCTAGAATTAAATGTCGATGAATGGTTTGCACAAGCCCAAAAAATAGTGGTAAAATTATATGAGGTGTTAGAAAAAAATCCGCTCGAAGCGATGGTCACGCTTCAGACCGATTGGTTCTTGCACTTTAAAGAGAAGGAACAAATTCAACGTGGGTTAGACTTATTACTTCTTATTTTTAAAGATTTATTATATATACAATTAGATAAGCAGGAGCAAATTGTTTTTCAAAATGATTTGGAACGCATGCGGCAGTTTGCTCTAAGAACATCAAGGCGGCGCTTAACGGCTCAAATGTCAGCTATTCTCGAAGCGAAGAGAAAGCTTGCTGCGAACATGAATCCTCAGCTGATGATGGAACAGCTTGTGCTTAAATTGCAGGAGGGATCTTGAATTTGTATGATGTTGTAGGAGTACGCTTTAAAAAAGCGGGGAAAATCTATTATTTTGATCCTGGAGACCTCCCAATTCAAAAAGATGACTTTGTCATTGTCGAAACCGTCCGCGGGGTGGAATATGGAAGGGCTGTGATAGCCCGGAAGCGGGTTGAGGAACATGATGTGGTCCTTCCGTTAAAAAAGGTTGTTAGAATTGCGGACCAGAAGGATCGGATGATTGTCGAGGAAAATAAGCAGGCGGCCCAGGAAGCCTATGAGGTTTGTAATGAAAAAGTAACTGAACATCAACTGGATATGAAGCTGGTGGATGTTGAATATACATTTGATCGCAATAAAATTATTTTCTATTTTACAGCGGATGGACGAGTTGATTTCCGTGAGCTTGTAAAGGATTTGGCAGCCATCTTTCGGACACGGATTGAATTGCGCCAAATTGGGGTCCGCGATGAAGCCAAGATGCTTGGCGGGATCGGCCCGTGTGGAAGAATGCTGTGCTGTTCCACTTTCTTAGGGGATTTTGACCCTGTGTCGATTAAAATGGCAAAGGATCAAAATTTATCTTTAAATCCTACCAAAATTTCAGGTTTATGCGGCCGGCTTATGTGCTGCTTAAAATATGAAAATGATGAATACGAATCTGCTAAAGAACAGCTGCCGGATTTGGGAGAAGTCATTGAAACTCCTAATGGCAGGGGAAAAGTGGTAGGTTTGAATATTTTAGAGCGGGTTCTTCAGGTGGAATTGACAGAACAAGAGCGGGTTCTGGAATATACGCTAGATGAAATCATTAAAGAAGGTGCCTTTTCGATACAATCCACAGATTAATGAGGTGGAAGGCGTGGATAAAAAAGAGATATTTGAATCAGTAAGTAATATGGAAACACAAATTGGCCATCTTTACCAGCAGCTCGGGGAATTAAAGGAGCACTTAGCTGAAATACTAGAAGAAAATCATTGTTTAAAGCTTGAAAATGAGCATTTAAGACGCCGTTTAGATGTAACCACGGAAGCTGAAAAGAAGGATAGCAGCAAAAAAGCAGAGGAGGCGGCACAAACGCCATCTCCCAATGTAAAGCCATTTGATGTCGGAGAAGGCTATGATAATCTAGCCCGCCTTTATCAAGAGGGATTTCATATCTGCAATCTTCATTTTGGCAGTTTGCGCAAGGAAGGCGACTGTTTATTCTGTCTATCTTTTCTAAATAAGAAATAACGTTAAGAGGCTGACCTTTCATCAGCCTCTATTTTCATACTTTGATAAGGAATGAATGAACATGATTAACTTGAAGGATGATGAACGCTTAGATTATTTGCTGGCCGAGAACTTAAGGATTATTCAAAGTCCATCTGTATTTGCATTTTCACTGGATGCAGTCCTTTTGGCAAGGTTTGTTTATGTCCCCATCCAAAAAGGAAACCTTATCGACCTTTGCAGTGGCAACGGGGTTATTCCGCTGTTTTTAAGTGCCAGGACTAAGGGTAAAATTACAGGGGTGGAGATTCAGGAACGCCTTTACGATATGGCGGTCAGGAGTATTGAATATAATGGTCTTGAAAATAGGCTGGAGATGATTCTTGGGGATATTAAGGATATGCCGAAAAAATTGGGATACGGCAAATTTGATGTGGTTACCTGCAATCCTCCTTATTTTACGACACCATCAAAGGGAGAAATTAACCCAAATGAACATTTGGCGATCGCCCGTCATGAAATTCTCTGTACGCTTGAGGATGCTATAAAGGCATCCAGCGACCTTGTCAGGCAAGGTGGGAAAGTGGCATTCGTACACCGTCCGGGGCGACTATTGGATATCGTAACGTTTATGCGTCAATATAGGCTGGAGCCAAAGCGGATCCAATTTGTTTACCCAAAGATGGGGAAGGAAGCGAATACGATATTAGTCGAAGCCATTAAGGATGGAAGTCCTGATCTGAAAATTCTTCCACCGCTGATCGTTTATCAAGATAACGATGAATATACCCCAGAAATAAGAGAGATTTTATATGGAGAAAAATGAGCATTATTTTTATGTGCTGACCTGCAGGGATGGCAGTTTCTATGGGGGTTATACCAATAATCTAGAACGCAGGATTCAGCTTCACAATGATGGAAAAGGGGCCAAGTATACAAGGGGCCGCGGCCCGGTTAAACTGACGTATTATAAGGGATTTAAAAATAAGGGTGATGCCCTAAGAGCGGAATACCATTTTAAAAAGCTGACACGGAAACAAAAGTTGGATTTTTTAGTGAGAGAGATAGGTGATGATGATGTGGCAGCAAAAGAGCTTTGCGAATGAGGAGCATAAGGGAATTCTCTATTTGGTTCCAACCCCGATTGGAAATCTGGAGGATATGAGCTTTCGTGCGGTACGGATATTAAAAGAGGCAGACCTGATTGCCGCTGAGGATACAAGAAATACAAAAAAACTGTTGAATTACTTTGAAATTGACACCCCGGTGGTAAGCTACCATGAACATAACAAAGAAACGAGCGGGGAAAAGCTGATTCAAAGGTTAAATGATGGCGCCAAAATTGCCTTAGTGAGTGATGCTGGTACACCTGCCATTTCTGACCCTGGCTACGAGCTTGTCGTGCAAGCCACAGCCGAAATGCTGACGGTCGTTCCGCTGCCGGGAGCAAATGCGGGAATCACTTCGTTAATTGCCTCCGGCCTTGTCTGCCAGCCTTTCTATTTTTATGGGTTTCTGCCCCGCGGCAAAAAGGAAAAACGGGAGCAATTAGAAGGACTAAAGCGACAAACGGCTACCATCATATTTTATGAAGCCCCGCACAGGCTGAAGGAAACGTTAGCCCTCATGCTTGAAGTCCTTGGCAGCCGTAAGGTCGCCCTTTGCCGGGAGCTGACAAAAAAGTTTGAGGAATTTATCAGGGGGAATCTCGAAGAGGCCCTACAATGGGCTAATGAAGAGGAAATCCGTGGGGAATTCTGCGTCATCGTTGAAGGAACCAGCGAAATACCGGAGCCCGAAGAGGCCGCTTGGTGGGAGCAGTTAACGATTGAAGAGCATGTCGGGCACTACATAACTGACAAAGATATGTCCTCTAAAGACGCCATTAAACAAACGGCGAAGGACAGGGGATTACATAAACGGGAAGTTTACCAGGCATATCATATCGAACCATAAAAAGAGGCTGACAAAAATGTCAGCCTCTTGGTCTATTTATAAAAGAAGAGATTACCTTTGGCAAGGAAGTCTTCTTATTTTACTAATTCAAAGTTGCTTTGGATTTCCTTGATTAACTGCTCTGCACCTTCGCGGCTTAGGATTAACTTTCCGCCTGCAAGAGCAAGATTATCATCAGAAACCTCACCAGTGATTTGGCAAGTCATATTTGGCTTGTATTTCTTTAAAATAATGCGGTCATCATCAACATAGATTTCAAGAGCATCCTTTTCAGCAATTCCAAGTGTACGTCTTAATTCGATCGGAATAACCACGCGGCCTAATTCATCAACCTTACGAACGATACCAGTAGATTTCATTTTTTTTAATCTCCTCTCACTATTAAACAATTATTTTTTCTCTTTTATAATTCGTCATTATTCGACAAAAATTTCATATATTCATAATACCAGCGTTTCCCAAATTCGTCAATTATTTAATTTTGAAAAATAATAAGGAATTTTTACCCATTCGCAAAAGGTTGATTTAATAAGGAATTTTTGAATTTCTATTCAATAATTACTATCATTAACATTATAGATAACTAATATTAGTCATTGGACATAAATTCGACAATTCGACAAAATTCTACAAAATCCTATCTTATTTCAAAAATAAGTTTCGTAGTTTGTGGGGATTTTATGGGTGTGTTTTGGAAAAAATTTTTAAAAAATGGAATTCATCGAAATGCCGGTTTCTTGCACAAAAACGTAATTTTCGGTATATTTTGATGTTAGAGACCAATAAAAAAGGGCAATAATGTTTAGATGGGGATTAATTGTCTATTACTAGAGGAGTGATACAAATGGCGGGAAAATCTTTTTATATTACGACACCGATTTATTATCCAAGCGGTAATTTACATATTGGACATGCCTATACGACGGTTGCAGGGGATGCAATGGCCCGTTATAAGCGCTTGCGCGGGTTTGATGTAAGATATCTAACAGGTACTGATGAGCACGGACAAAAAATTCAGCGCAAAGCGCAAGAATTAGGTGTGACCCCGCAGGCCTATGTCGATGAAATTGTTGGCGGAATTAAAGAGCTTTGGCAAAAGCTTGATATTTCCTATGATGATTTTATCCGGACAACAGAGGATCGGCATAAACAGGTTGTCGAAAAAATCTTTGCCAGACTGCTTGAGCAGGGCGATATTTATTTGGATCAATATGAAGGCTGGTACTGTACGCCTTGTGAATCCTTTTTTACTGACCGCCAGCTTGTTGACGGGAACTGCCCGGATTGCGGCCGCCCGGTCGAAAAAGTAAAGGAAGAATCGTACTTTTTCAGAATGAGCAAGTATGTGGACAGACTTCTGCAATATTATGAGGAGAATCCTGAATTTATCCAGCCGGAATCCCGCAAGAATGAAATGATCAACAACTTCATTAAGCCGGGACTTGAGGATTTGGCCGTATCTCGGACAACCTTTGACTGGGGCATCAAGGTGCCGGGCAATCCAAAGCATGTCATCTATGTTTGGATTGATGCGCTTTCCAATTATATTACCGCACTTGGGTATGGTACAGAAAACGACGCTAACTACTTAAAATACTGGCCGGCAGATGTACATTTAGTCGGTAAAGAAATTGTCCGTTTCCACACTATTTATTGGCCAATTATGCTGATGGCACTCGACCTTCCGCTGCCAAAGAAGGTATTTGCCCATGGCTGGCTGTTAATGAAGGATGGAAAAATGTCGAAGTCAAAGGGAAATGTTGTCGATCCAGTGACATTGATTGACCGCTATGGCCTTGATGCGCTTCGCTACTATCTGTTACGTGAGGTTCCTTTTGGAGCAGATGGTGTTTTCACTCCGGAAGGGTTTATCGAAAGAATCAACTTTGATTTGGCGAACGACCTTGGAAACCTCCTGAACAGGACCGTGGCGATGATTGAAAAATACTTTAATGGGGTTATTCCTGACTATGCCGGTTCTGTTGGTGAATTCGATGAGTCCTTGCTCCAAACAAATCGGGAAACCATCACAAAGTATGAAGAAGCGATGGAAAAAATGGAATTTTCTGTCGCGTTAAGCTCTGTTTGGCAGCTAGTCAGCAGAACAAATAAATATATTGATGAAACACAGCCATGGGCGTTAGCGAAGGATGAGGCAAAGAAAAACGAGCTTGCGAGCGTAATGGTTCATTTAGCAGAATCGCTGCGCCGGATTGGTATTTTTCTTCAGCCGTTTTTAACCCGGACACCGAATGGCGTCTTTAAACAGTTAGGAATGAACGACGAAGCATTAAAAACATGGGAAAGCCTTGAAACATTCGGCAATATTCCAAGTGGGACAAAGGTTGAAAAAGACGCACCATTGTTCCCAAGACTAGAAATCGCTGAGGAAGTTGAATTTATCAAGACTAAGATGCAAGGCGGAACGGCTCCATCACCTTCAGCAGAAGAAAAGAAAGAGGAGAAGCCTGAAGAACTTGCAGAAATCGCCATTGATGATTTCATGAAAATTGACCTGCGTGTAGCGGAGGTTATCCAGGCAGAACCTATTAAGAAGGCTGATAAATTATTAAAGCTTCAGTTGGATTTAGGCTATGAAAAACGCCAAGTTGTATCAGGAATTGCCCAGTACTACAAACCAGAAGAATTGGTAGGACGTAAGGTAATCTGCATCACAAACCTAAAACCGGTTAAGCTGCGTGGTGAATTATCACAAGGAATGATCCTGGCTGGCTCCAAAGACGGGCAGCTGTCTCTGGCAACAGTGGACCAAACACTGCCAAATGGCTCAAAGGTAAAATAAAAATAAATGGGGAAATGTTCCACGTGAAACAAATTTCGTGGAAATTTCCCTTTTTTCGTGTTTAAGCTGAAAAGGAGTAAAATGTTGGAGAAAAAGGAAAGAAGGGGATTTTATGTTATTCGACACACACGCCCATTTAAACGCCGAACAGTTTAACGAGGACCTTGAAGAGGTAATTTCAAGGGCCCAGGAAGCAGGAGTAACAAATATGGTGGTTGTTGGTTTTGACCGCCCGACCATTACCAGAGCGATGGAATTGGCCGAAGGCTATGAGTTTATTTATGCCTGTGTCGGCTGGCATCCGGTAGATGCGATCGACATGACGGATGAGGATTTATTATGGATTGAAGAGTTAGCGGCACATCCAAAAGTAGTCGCAATTGGCGAAATGGGTTTGGATTATCATTGGGACAAATCGCCTAAGGATATTCAAAAAGAGGTGTTCAGAAAGCAAATCCAGCTGGCTAAAAAAGTGAAGCTGCCGATTGTCATCCACAATCGTGAGGCAACTCAAGATATCGTTGAAATATTAAAAGAGGAAGGCGCGGCCGAGGTAGGCGGAATTATGCATTGCTTTAGCGGCAGCGCGGAGACTGCAAAGGAATGTGTGAACATGAACTTTTATATTTCGCTGGGCGGCCCTGTTACCTTTAAAAATGCCAAAAAACCGAAAGAGGTAGCCGCTGAGATTCCAATCGATAAGCTGTTGATTGAAACAGACTGCCCATATTTGGCGCCGCATCCATTTCGGGGGAAACGCAATGAACCGAGTTATGTGAAACTGGTAGCCGAGCAAATTGCCGAAATTAAGGGATTAACGTACGAAGAGGTAGCTGAGGCAACGACACAAAATGCTAAAAAATGTTTCGCCATAAACTGATAAGGGAATTTGTCGAAACTGTAAGAAGCTTGTCCAAATTTTTTCCGATAACTAAAAGTTCTACACGTCTCCTTTTCAACATAGGATAACCGTGTCGATAAGTTTTCCTTTGCAAAATTTCCAGTTATGTGCATAATTAGGAATATGTTCTCAGGGTATGCAAGGGTTGACAGCCGGCGGCATGGTTTCACTATATCTCCATAAGAAAAGGAGGCGTTTTTCATCGTATTCAAAAACATGAAAAGCCTGTTTTTCCGGTCTTGGAGTGCGAGGAATTTGACCATTGCTTTTGCTAGTTTCGTAGTTTTGCTTACAACTCTTGGAATTCTTTTTTATGAAGGATCAAAGAAAACGGTGGCAATTACTCTTAATGGCGAACAAAAGGTCATCAAAACGCATGCAGATACCATTAAGGAATTATTGGATGAACTGGATGTTTCAATGCGCTCCCAAGACTACTTGTATCCAAAGGCGAGTACGAAGGTAAATGAAAACCTACATATCGTCTGGCTGCAAGCGAAACAGGTTACCATTGTCAAGAACAACGAGAAGAAAACGATTTGGACTACAGCCGAGACTGTAGCGGAGGCTTTGAAAGAACAACATATTGTTTTAAACGAGCATGATAAAGTTTCACCCGGACCGCAAACGGCAATCAAAAATAAGATGAAAATCGGCGTCACTGAGGCCTATCATCTGACTTTCATTGACGGCGGAAAAGAGCAATCAGTCTGGTCCACTTCGACTACGGTCGCTGACTTTTTAACGCAGCAGGGCACTAAACTAAATGATTTAGACCGAGTTGAACCGCCATTAACAGAAACCATAGCAGAGAATGGTGTTGTTAACGTCATTCGTGTAGAAAAAGTCACCGATGTAGTGGAAGAACCTGTTGAATTTGCCGTGGTTACTAAGAGGGATGACAGCCTTGAGAAAGGGAAAGAACAGACCATCTCTCAAGGAAAAAATGGGCTCGTTTCGAAACAATATGAAGTCCTAATCGAAAATGGTAAAGAGGTATCAAGGAAGTTAATCAATGAGCAGATGGTTACAGCAAAACAGGATAGGGTTGTCGCTGTCGGCACGAAGGATTTAGCCCTTCAAGTATCCCGCGGTGAGGCACCTGCAGGAAAAGAGCTTTATGTGTCGTCTACAGCGTATACAGCCTATTGTAATGGCTGTTCAGGAAGGACTGCAACTGGTTTTAATTTGCGCTCTAATCCGGACGCTAAAATAATTGCCGTTGATCCAAATATCATTCCGCTTGGCACGAAGGTTTATGTCGAAGGCTATGGCTATGCGGTTGCTGCCGATACTGGCGGGGCCATAAAAGGGTATATAATTGACGTATTTATGCCCACAAAAGCTGATGCATATCGATGGGGACGTAAAAAAGTAAAAATTACGATAATGCAGTAATTCATTTTGCGGCAGGGGGAAACCCCTGCTTTTTTACTTTTTCTTAAAATTTCTTTATACTTAACAACGAACTCCTAAGCAAATGATTACTAAAGTTTATGAATGGTTTCGCTAATATAGACGATGGACATTACAAAAATGTTTCAACTTTTTTTCAATTTTATTTTTTTTTGGAGGAAAAATGAAAATTAAAGAGTTTATCGTGGTGGAAGGCAGGGATGACACAACTGCCATCAATCGGGCAGTCGAAGCGGATACGATTGAAACGAACGGTTCCGCAGTTAATCAAACCACGATTGAAAAAATAAAACGTGCTCAGGAAACAAGGGGAGTCATTATTTTTACCGACCCCGATTACCCTGGTGAAAAAATAAGAAAAACGATTGCTGGGCAAGTTCCGGGCTGTAAACACGCCTTCCTGGCAAAAGAGGATGCCCTTGCAAAAAGAGATAAAGGGATCGGAGTTGAGCATGCCTCACCGGAAGCAATCAGGGCAGCTTTAAAAGAAGCACAAGTCATGCTTGAAGATATTTTAGAGGAAATCAGCCAGGATGATTTAATCACTGCCGGCCTGATCGGCGGGGAAGGCGCTAAGGAACGCAGAATCCAATTAGGGAAGCTATTAAAAATCGGCTATACGAACGGTAAGCAGCTGCATAAGCGCCTTATGATGTTTCAAATCAGCAAACAGGAATTTGCCGAGGCACTAAGCAAGGTACGTCAGGAGGAGAGTAATGGATAAAGATATCGCTACCCCTGTGAGAACAAGGGCTATTTTAGAAAAATACGGCTTTTCCTTTAAGAAAAGCCTAGGGCAAAATTTCTTAATCGATACAAATATATTAAAAAAAATTGTCAGCTTTGCGGAGCTTACCGACGAATCAGGGGCCATTGAAATTGGCCCAGGAATCGGTGCCTTAACGGAACAGCTGGCGCGTTCGAGCAAAAAGACCGTTGCTTTTGAAATTGATCAAAGGCTATTGCCAATTTTACAAGATACGTTGTCACCATATCCGAATGTAAAAGTCATTCATAATGATGTGTTAAAGGCTGATGTCGGTGAGGTTATTGCTGCTGAATTTGCTGGCATTTCCGATTTGATGGTAGTTGCTAACCTGCCTTATTATGTAACGACGCCGATTATTATGAAGCTGCTTGAAGAGCATTTGCCGATTCGCGGCATCGTTTGTATGCTCCAA
The DNA here is from genome assembly GCF_049568635.1 of Neobacillus sp. SAB-20_R2A. NCBI lineage: Bacteria > Bacillati > Bacillota > Bacilli > Caryophanales > Bacillaceae > Neobacillus > Neobacillus sp. SAB-20_R2A. The sequence goes on from NZ_CP145895.1 coordinate 48,707, forward strand.
AAGGAAGTAGCGGACAGGATCTCTGCCAAGCCTGGAACGAAGGACTACGGCTCTCTATCCATCGCCGTTCAGTATTATACTGAAGCGGAGACCGTCATGATTGTGCCAAAAACGGTTTTTGTCCCGCAGCCAAACGTCGATTCTGCGGTCATCAGGCTGACACGGAGGGAAAACCGTGCTGTCCAGGTAAAGGATGAGAACTTCTTTTTCCAGGTGACAAAGGCGAGCTTTGCCCAAAGAAGAAAGACATTATTAAACAACCTAACAAGTGGTCTGCCGGATGGCAAACAAAAGAAAGAGGAAATCCTTGCGGCTTTGGCAGCCAGCGGCATTGAACCGTCAAGAAGAGGGGAAACACTGTCCCTCGAAGAGTTTGGCCGACTGAGCGACGAACTATATGCATACTTCCAATAGACCTTTTAAAAAGGTCTATTTTTTTTCACAAGGACAACTACCCATGCATAGCCTATCAAAGAACCTTATTTGAAGGCCTTACCTGCGGTCTTATTGGAGTGACGACAGTGGATATAAAAATAAATGATATTGTCGGCAGACGTTCATATAATTGCGATATTCTCTTTCGAGTTATCGATATACAAAAAATTAGCGGCCAGACAGTGGTGATCCTCTATGGCGAGGATTTTCGCCTAGTGGCAGATGCCCCATATCAAGATTTGATGGTAATCAATCCAAATGAGCGGCTAAAGCTCACGAAGGAGTACCGGACGCTCGAGGAGCAATCCTTAAGGCTTTTTACACAGGATGTCGATTTATTGAGGGAGAGGCAGGAATACGAAGCCACCAGCGGCTATGTAAAGCCGAGCAGCTATTTTCAAATCCCCGGAAAAGTCCTTCACCTAGATGGCGACCCTGCCTATTTAAAAAAATGCATGGCCTTATATGAAAAAATCGGTGTTCCTGTTTTAGGGATTCATTGCAATGAAAAAGAGATGCCTGCGAAAATTGGCGGCTACATGGACTATTATCGTCCCGACATTCTCGTTGTCACCGGACATGATGCTTATTCAAAAGCAAAAGGGAAGATGACCGATATCAATGCGTACCGCCATTCTAAACACTTTGTGGAAACGGTTAGGGAAGCGCGAAGGAAAGTGCCCCATTTGGACCAGCTTGTCATCTTTGCGGGCGCATGCCAATCTCATTTTGAATCGCTTATTCATGCCGGCGCAAACTTTGCCAGCTCCCCATCTAGGATCAACATTCACGCTCTTGACCCGGTCTATATCGTCGCCAAAATCAGTTTTACCCCTTTTATGGAAAGAATCAACGTTTGGGATGTGCTGAGAAATACACTTACAGGCGAAAAAGGACTGGGAGGAATAGAAACAAAGGGAGTACTCAGAACCGGAATGCCCTATCACCCCGTTCAAGAGGAGGAATAGGCCTATTAGAGAGGCGAAAAGCTAGTCATCAATACTAAACTACTTTCGCTATGCTCTAATGGGTTTATTTTTTCCCTTGATACATATTCCCAAACATTTCAGGTAACGCTAGAAATGTTGAAATTTAGCAAAAAAAACAGAACAAAAAATATTGACAATCTTTTTGTCGGACTGATATAATTTATATTTTTGTTTGACATAAGTATGTCAGCGTGATATACTTTACATAGTGAGGTGGACCGAATGACTAAAACCTTAGCGGATATTAAAAAGTCCCTGGACTCCAATTTAGGGAAAAGGTTGTTACTAAAGGCCAACGGGGGACGTCGAAAAACAATTGAACGTTCCGGTGTCCTAGCAGAGACATACCCATCTGTTTTTGTCATCGAACTGGATCAGGATGAGAATGCATTCGAACGAGTTTCCTACAGCTATGCGGATGTTTTAACCGAAACCGTTCAAATTACCTTCTATGAAGAGGCAGCAGGAAATGCAGCTTTAAGCTAGAATATAATCAACGCATGGCAGTAAACCAAAGGTTTACTGCTTTTTGCTGTTCATAAAGAACTAAAAATCTCCTTTGCTGACTCTTCTATCTGTTGATTGGAGCGAAATCAACAGACCTATATTAAAAAATTATTTAATATCCCAAATTATCTCATACTAATAATGCTGCGACAGGAAAGGGGTTGTTTAGATGGGCAGAAGAAGAGGAATGATGTCCGAACGCTTTAAAGAAGAATTAGCAAAAGAACTTGGATTTTACGATGTTGTCCAAAAAGAGGGCTGGGGCGGCATCCGGGCAAAAGATGCAGGGAACATGGTAAAGCGGGCCATCGAGCTTGCCCAGCAGCAATTAATCAACAGGAACTCGCATAAATCTTAATTCCCACAAGAACTTCCGCTATTTATTTAAACACTTAAACGCCGCAGCAAAGCCGGAGAATTTTCTCCGGCTTTTTTTCTTGGCTAAAAATATCACTTATTTCTTAGCAAAACTATGATAAAATATAAAATTTGATAGGATTCACGTCTTACAATTGTCGTTTTGTGGTAAAATAGGACAATATATGGATTCGGAAAGCAGGAATGCAGGCAAAAGGAGCCTGTCTCTTAGGATATTTGTAAAAGTAGGTGGACGAGCGTGAAGCTTTTAGTTAAAGCACCGGCTAAAATTAATTTAGCACTGGATGTTTTACATAAACGGCCCGATGGATATCATGAGGTTGAAATGATTATGACCACCATTGATTTAGCCGACCGGGTTGAACTTTCCTTGTTACAGGAGGATAAAATACATATTCTTTCTCATAATCGGTACGTGCCTGATGACCAGCGTAATTTAGCCTACCAGGCTGCACTGCTGCTAAAAAACCGTTTTAATGTAAAGAAGGGTGTATCAATCTCCATTGAAAAAACAATTCCCGTTGCGGCTGGCTTGGCAGGGGGAAGCAGCGATGCAGCAGCAGCTTTAAGGGGTCTTAACAAGCTATGGAATCTTGGACTGACGTTGGATGAACTGGCCGAGCTTGGCAGTGAAATTGGTTCAGACGTCTCCTTTTGTGTGTACGGTGGGACAGCGCTGGCAAAGGGCAGAGGGGAATTTATCACCGAACTGCCAGCGCCGCCGACATGCTGGGTTATTTTGGCCAAGCCGTTCATCGGTGTCTCAACTGCTGAGGTATATCGGCGTTTGGATGTAAACGGAATCACCCACCCAAATATAAACGAAATGATTAATGCCATTGGGCAAAATGACTATCACAAGGTGTGCCAGCATGTTGGCAACGTGCTAGAGGAAGTAACTTTACACCTTCATCCAGAGGTAGCACAAATAAAAGACCAAATGAAACGATTCGGTGCAGATGCGGTATTAATGAGCGGCAGCGGTCCGACCGTTTTTGGGCTGGTTCAGCACGATTCCAGAATGCATCGTATTTATAATGGCCTGCGCGGATTTTGTGACCAGGTTTTTGCAGTAAGAATGTTAGGTGAACGGCATACGCTTGATTAAAGGCGCACAATAATAGTATCCTTTAATTAGAATATTCGGATTCGGGGGGTTGTTATGAAATTTCGCCGCAGTGAACGTTTGATAGATATGACAAGTTATCTTCTCGATCATCCTCGCCAGTTAGTGCCGCTTACCTTTTTTGCGGAGCGTTATTCTTCGGCAAAGTCCTCAATCAGTGAAGATTTGGCCATTGTCAAAGAGACGCTTGAAGAAAGGGGAATCGGAACGCTGCAAACTGTACCAGGAGCAGCGGGCGGTGTTAAATTTTTCGTCAAGGTAAGCAAGAGAGAAGCTGAGCCTTTCATTAATGAACTTTGTCAGCTTATCGGCAGTCCTGACCGGCTGTTGCCTGGCGGCTATTTATATTTGACTGATATTTTAGGCAGTCCGCAGGTGGTTCAAAAGGCAGGAAGAATCATTGCTTCGGCCTATGCGGATGCAAAAATTGATGTCGTCATGACAATAGCCACAAAAGGCATACCGCTCGCGTATGCCGTTGCCAGTCAATTAAATGTTCCGGTCGTAATTGTCAGAAGGGACAGCAAAGTGACGGAAGGGCCGACTGTCAGTATTAATTACGTGTCAGGTTCAGCCAAAAGGATACAAACAATGGTTCTTTCCAAGCGAAGCATGAAGGAAGGGGCAAATGTCCTTATTGTTGATGATTTTATGAAGGCGGGCGGTACAGTCTTAGGTATGGTAAGCATGCTTGAGGAGTTCAACGGCCACGTAGCTGGGATTGCTGTTTTAGTCGAAGCGGAGAAAACTGAGGACCGGTTAGTGGATGACTACTTATCGTTAGTTAAGCTATCGTATGTAGATGTTAAAGAAAAAAGTATCAATGTCGAAGTGGGAAACTTTTTTGATAGGTAAAGGAGAGGAATATACGATGAAAGTTGTACAAACCAATCAAGCCCCGGCTGCAATCGGCCCATACTCGCAAGGTATTATTGTAAACAATATGTTCTACAGCTCTGGACAAATTCCGTTAACTGCTGAAGGAACAATGGTAACAGGGGATGTAAAAGAACAGACACATCAAGTGTTCCGCAATTTGCAGGCTGTTCTGAGTGAAGCTGGTGCTTCATTAGAAACCGTCGTAAAGGCCACTGTCTTTATCAAAAACATGGACGAATTTGCCGAAGTTAATGAAGTCTATGGAGAATATTTTTCCATCCACAAACCAGCCAGATCCTGCGTAGAAGTGGCTCGTCTTCCAAAAGACGCTTTAGTTGAAATCGAAGTAGTAGCGCTCGTAAAATAATACGGGCGTTTTTTTTTGTCAGCCAAAAGCCAAAATTTACAAATGTTCACCAATTTGCCCTAATTTTTCAAAAAATTTTTTAAAAATAAAGAAGGAAAACGCAAAATCTTGTTGAATTATTAATCTAACATTGAGAAAAGGGTGTGAGCACATGGAAGTAACTGACGTAAGACTACGCCGCGTTAATACTGACGGTCGTATGAGAGCGATTGCATCAATCACATTAGATAATGAGTTCGTTGTTCACGACATTCGCGTTATTGACGGAAACAACGGTTTGTTTGTCGCTATGCCAAGTAAACGGACTCCTGATGGAGAATTTCGTGATATTGCGCATCCAATCAATTCAGGAACACGTGGAAAAATCCAAGAAGCTGTATTGGCTGAGTACCACCGTCTAGGTGAATTAGAAGTAGAATTCGAAGAAGCCGGAGCTTCCTGAAGATAATCAACTAGGGCCTTTCTTCTGAGTAAGGCTCTTTTTATTATTTAAAACTCCCTCTCATCCCCCCCTCAAAAGTAATCTTCCCAATCTTAAAAAAGCGCAATATTATGACATTAGACACATTTCGTTCATTCCTTGAAATGAAACCCCATATACGATAATATTTTTAGTGGATAAAGTGAAACTTCAATCATTGGGTGGTTTTTACCCACTGATTGTTAGTTGAACAGAATCGGGCTTTTACGGGCAGTTGGCCCAGCGGGGCTTACTGCCCGTTAATGCGGGATAAAAAGGTTAATTAAATGGAGGATCAGTCCATGTCTAATCGTTATGCTGTGATTTTGGCCGCCGGGCAAGGAACGCGGATGAAATCAAAGCTTTATAAGGTATTGCACCCAGTGTGCGGAAAACCAATGGTACAGCATGTTGTAGATCAAGTCAAAAAACTTGATGTTAAGGATATCGTGACCATCATCGGCCATGGTGCTGAAAAGGTACGGGCCCAATTAGGTGATGAGAGTCTGTATGCCCTGCAAGAAAAGCAGCTAGGGACAGCTCATGCGGTGATGCAGGCTGCCAGCATGCTTGAGGGGAAAGAAGGAACAACGATAGTCGTATGCGGAGATACGCCGCTCATTAAAGCAGAAACGATGGAGGCTTTATTTAAAGAGCATGTAGAAGCAAAGGCAAAAGCCTCGATTCTTACGGCAAAAATCGATAATCCTACCGGTTATGGCCGTATTGTTCGCAATGAAAGCGGTTTTGTTGAAAAAATCGTAGAGCATAAAGATGCCACGGAAGAAGAGCGGAAAATCAATGAAATAAACACAGGAACATACTGCTTTGATAATCAGGCTTTATTCGATGCCCTGAAAAATGTTTCAAATGATAATGTACAGGGAGAATATTACTTACCGGACGTTATTGAAATCTTGAAAAAGCAGGGAGAAATCGTTACAGCTTACCAAACTGAAGATTTGGATGAAACTCTAGGGGTTAATGACCGCGTGGCTTTGGCAGAAGCAGAACGGATTATGCGCGGGCGCATTAATGAAGCCCAAATGCGTAATGGGGTAACCATTATAGACCCGCAAAACAGCTATATCGAAGCTGATGTACAAATTGGACCTGATACGGTTATCCATCCAGGAACAATCCTAAAAGGTGACACTATTATCGGGGCAGATTGCATCATTGGTCCACATACAGAAATTGCAAACTGCCATGTTGGCAATGAGACGGTTATCCGTCAATCTGCCGCTTATAATAGTTCGATTGGCTCCCATGTCAATATTGGACCGTTCGCCCATATCCGCCCGGATTCTGCAATTGCTGATGAGGTGAAAATCGGCAACTTTGTGGAAATCAAAAAGGCTGTATTCGGTAAAGGAAGCAAAGCGTCCCATCTCAGCTATATCGGTGATGCGGAGGTTGGCAGCGACGTCAATATCGGCTGCGGCTCTATCACGGTTAATTACGATGGTAAAAATAAATATTTAACAAAGATTGAAGATCATGTGTTTATTGGCTGTAATTCTAACTTGGTTGCCCCGGTTACGATTGGTGAAGGAGCCTATGTGGCTGCTGGTTCCACTGTCACAAAGAATGTTCCAGGCAATGCATTGGCGATTGCCAGAGCACATCAAGTGAATAAAGAAAATTATGTTGAAAAGCTTAATATAAAGAAATAAGCGAAATTAAAATGGAGGGCCCTCATGTCGAACCAATATTTAGATCCAAACTTAAAGGTATTTAGTTTAAACTCCAATGTTGCACTAGCTAGAGAAATTGCCAAGGTAATTGGGGTAGAGCTTGGAAAGAGCTCGGTTACAAGATTCAGTGATGGTGAAATTCAAATTAATATTGAAGAGAGTATCCGCGGCTGTGATGTCTATGTCATCCAATCGACAAGCGCACCAGTAAATGAAAATATCATGGAACTATTAATCATGATTGATGCGCTAAAGAGGGCTTCTGCCAAAACAATCAATATTGTTATGCCTTATTATGGCTATGCCCGTCAGGACCGGAAAGCGCGCGCCCGTGAACCAATCACTTCGAAATTAGTGGCCAATCTGCTTGAGACTGCCGGTGCGACCCGCGTGTTGACCCTTGATTTGCATGCACCGCAGATTCAAGGATTTTTCGATATTCCGATCGACCATCTTATGGGTGTGCCGATTTTATCGGAATACTTTAGAAATAAAGAATTAAATGGTGATATTGTGGTTGTTTCGCCAGACCATGGCGGCGTAACGAGAGCCAGAAAAATGGCTGAACGCCTCAAGGCGCCTATCGCAATTATCGACAAACGCCGTCCAAGACCAAATGTGGCAGAGGTTATGAATATTGTTGGTAACATTGAAGGCAAAGTTGCCATTTTGATTGACGATATTATTGATACAGCAGGCACCATTACCCTTGCCGCTAACGCGTTAGTAGAAAACGGGGCAAAAGAAGTTTATGCCTGCTGTACACATCCAGTTTTATCGGGCCCTGCCATTGAAAGAATTCAGAATTCCAAAATCAAAGAATTGGTTGTAACAAATTCTATTGATCTTCCGGAAGAAAAGAAAATTGAAAAAATCCAAAGCTTGTCTGTTGCGCCATTAATCGGCGAAGCGATTATTCGCATCCACGAAGAGCAATCAGTCAGCACATTGTTTGATTAATCTAATGTGAACAGGTGAACAGTCCCGCTTTTTTAAAGAGAAACAGTACAAATATGTTTAGACCTTCCTTTTTTGGGGAAATTTTATATAGATAAATGAATTAGGAAGGTGGACTAAACATGAGTACTGTTTTACAAGCGAAGGAGCGGAAGGAGCTGCGTCGTTCGGAATTGAGGAAAATCCGCGATAACGGCAATATCCCTGCTGTGGTATATGGAGCAAAGGTTGAGAGCAAGCCGGTGTTTGTCAGTGGGGCTGATTTTACAAAAACCATTCGCGCTGTAGGCAGAAACGGAATCATTTCACTCGATGTTGATGGCAGCAAACAGGATGTTATATTAACGGCTTACCAAGAGAATGCCATTAAAAAAGAAGTTATTCATGTTGATTTTCTGGCCGTTGATAAGTCTTCTAAAGTAACAGTTGATGTAAGACTTGTTCTGGCTGGAGAAGCAGCTGGCGTGAAGGACGGCGGCGTTCTGCAGCAGCCATTGCATCAGCTTTCCATTACGACTACACCAGACAATATTCCGCCGCAGATTGAAGTAGATGTTTCTCATTTGCAGGTAGGCGAAACTATTCTGGCGGGGGATATTCCAGCTTTTGATTTTACGATTAATCATGAGGATAGTGAAGTAATTGCCTCCATTCTGCCTCCTAAGGTAGAAGAGGAAATTAATGCTGGCGAGCAGCAGGAGGGCGGCCACCCTGACAACGAAGAAGGCAGGGAAACAGAGCCTGAAGGGAAAGAATAGAAATAGACGTAACCTAGCTTTAGGTTACGTCTTTTGTTGGCTAATAAGAACGTATAAACTTTCTGTCGAAAGCTTTATACGTTCTTAACGCATAAATTCAACTACCCCTCTGTCTTCGTCCTATCGGACTCGCCAATCGGCGAGTTTTCATTTACATAACTAATAGATACAGGAGTAGACAATGTTAAAAAATTTTTTTAACAGGCGGGCGAAACAGGAAGAGGAGGCGGGAGTCCCTATGAAATTAATTGTTGGCTTAGGCAACCCCGGGAAGCAGTACGACCAAACACGGCACAATGTCGGCTTTGAAGTCATTGACGAATTGTCTAACCGGCTGCAGATCCCCCTTAATCAGTCAAAATTTAAAGGATTGTACGGCATGGGCAATCACAAAGGGGAAAAGGTATTGCTGCTAAAGCCGCTGACCTATATGAATTTATCTGGCGAATCTATCAGTGCGGTGATGGATTATTATAAAATAGAGCTAGAAGATCTGGTCGTTATCTATGATGATCTGGATTTGCCGGTTGGGAAAATCCGCCTGCGCCAAAAGGGAAGTCCAGGCGGTCATAATGGAATAAAATCAACAGTGGCCCATCTTGGCACTCAAGCCTTTAGCCGTATCCGGATTGGAATTGACCGGCCGCACCCTCCGGGAATCAGTGTTCCTGACTATGTGCTGGGAAGGTTCCGCCCGGAAGAGCAGCAGCCAATCAAAGAAGCGGTGGAAAAAAGTGCAGATGCCTGTGAGGCATGGCTGGAAAGGCCATTTTTGCAGGTTATGAACGATTATAATCAGTGAATTGTTCATGATAAAGAAGTATCTCTCATACAATAAAGACAAGAAACGGGAGAGTGGAGAATGAATAAGTTCCTCCTGCAAGGTTCATACTATTATTAGGGAATCTTGAGATCAGGAGGGATTGTATGGCCATCCATTACCATTGCCGACATTGTGGCTCAAATCTTGGTTCAATTCAGCAAACATCGATCCATTCGGAAGCGCTTGGGCTTCATAGATTAACGGACCAAGAGAGACAGGATATGGTTACTTATGATAATTCGGGAGAAATTCATATAAAGGCAATTTGCGAGGACTGTCAGGAAGCATTAGAGAAGAATCCAGATTTTCACCAATATGATTATCTTATTCATTAACCAGCTTTGGAGGGAAAATCCAAAGCGTTTTTCTATTTAAGAAATGAACTTGATAGAAGCAAACATGTACGGGAGGAGGAGAAACCTTGGAGGGGTTAAAATCACTATTTCTTCAGCAGGAAGATATTTACTCGGTTATTTCCGGAGTGGAAGAGGGCTTAAGGGAACAGCTTATTGCGGGCCTTTCCGGCTCATCGAGAACAGTGCTGACAGCTGCAATCTACGAAAAAATGAAAAGACCCATAATGGTTGTCACCCATAATTTGCTGCAGGCACAAAAACTTTATGATGACATTGCAAATTTAGTGAATGAAAAGGAAGTTTTTCTTTTTCCTGCAAATGAGTTAATTGCTGCTGAAATGAGCATTGCCAGTCCAGAGCTCAAGGCACAGCGGATGGAAGCCTTAAATTATTGGAGCAAACAGACCAGGGGAATCATGATTGTCCCGATTGCCGGATTAAAGAAAATCCTCCCTCCAAAATCACTGTGGGAAAAATACCAGCTTTCCTTAAAAATAGGAGAAGATATCAATCTTGAGTCCTTGTTAAACATTCTCGTGCAAATGGGATATGTACGGGGAGAAATGGTATCCACACCGGGAGAATTTAGTGTAAGAGGCGGCATCATTGATATTTATCCATTAACAGAGGAAAACCCGCTGCGGATTGAACTGTTTGATACCGAAATCGATTCAATTCGTTATTTTTCTCTAGAGGACCAAAGGTCAAAGGAAAAGGTATCGGAGGTCTTTATCGGACCAGCAACAGAGGTATTATTAGAGGCAGAACACTATAGCCGCATGGTTGGAAAAATAGAAGATGGTTTAGGGATTAGTCTAAGGAAATTAAAAAATGATAAAGCAAAAATTGAGCTTAGCCAAAATATCAGCTTCGAGCTCGAGCAGTTGAAAAATGGCCAAAAGCCTGATCAGGTTTTTAAATACCTGTCATTGGCCTATGAAACCCCTAGTAGTTTACTAGACTATCTGCCTAAGAATGGGCTGGTTATAATTGATGAAATCAGCAGGATTCAAGAGATGAATGAATCCCTTGTGAAAGAGGAGGCTGAGTGGTATACAGCTTTGCTTGCTGAGGGGCAAATTATCCATGATGTACAAATATCCCACGATTTGCAGACGTTTTTGCAAAGAAAACAATTTCCAATTCTTTATATGTCGTTATTTTTACGGCATGTGGCCAATACAAGCCCGCAAAATATTATTAATATTTCCTGCCGGTCGATGCAGAATTTTCACGGGCAGATGCATTTGTTGAAATCAGAAATAGATAGATGGAAAAAAGGCAATTATACCATTTTATTTTTAGGGGCTAATGAAGAGAGAGTTGCTAAGCTAGAACGGGTGCTCGAAGACTATGAAATTGACGCAAGTATTACCTCCGAGAACCAGCAGCTTTTACCGGGGAAAATTCAGATTATAAGAGGAAATCTACAGACAGGGTTTGAACTTTCAATTCAGAAAATTGCCGTTATTACGGAGGAAGAGCTCTTTAATAAACGGGTGAAACGGTCCTCCAGCCGTCAAAAGCTATCCAATGCCGAGCGGATTAAAAGCTACTCGGAGTTGAAGATTGGCGATTATGTTGTTCATGTGAATCATGGAATAGGAAAGTATTTAGGCATTGAAACTCTAGTGATAAACGGGATTCATAAGGATTATCTACATATCCGCTATCAAGGGACAGATAAACTGTATGTACCTGTAGAACAAATCGACCTTGTCCAAAAGTATGTCGGTTCCGAAGGAAAAGAGCCGAAAATCTATAAACTTGGCGGCACTGATTGGAAGAAGGTAAAGAAAAAGGTTCAATCATCAGTAGAGGATATTGCCGACGATTTAATCAAATTATATGCCGAGCGGGAAGCGGCAGTCGGTTACGCCTTTACGCCGGACGGAGATATGCAGCGGGAGTTTGAAACATCGTTTGCTTACCGTGAAACAGATGACCAGCTTCGATCGATTCATGAAATCAAAAAGGATATGGAAAGGCCGCGGCCAATGGACCGGTTATTATGCGGCGATGTCGGTTATGGGAAAACAGAGGTGGCAATCCGTGCCGCTTTTAAAGCGATTGCCGACGGTAAACAGGTGGCATTCCTTGTTCCGACGACGATTTTAGCACAGCAGCATCACGAAACATTAAGAGAAAGATTTCAAGATTTTCCGATTAATATCGGCTTATTAAGCAGGTTCCGTACGAAAAAACAACAAACAGAAACAATTAAGGGGCTGAAGGCAGGGACTGTTGATATAGTTGTTGGCACCCATCGTCTGCTGTCAAAAGACATTGTTTATCATGATTTAGGGTTATTGATTATTGATGAGGAACAAAGATTTGGTGTTACACATAAAGAGAAAATCAAGAAGCTGAAAACAAATATTGATGTGTTAACCCTAACGGCAACCCCGATCCCGAGAACACTGCATATGTCGATGCTTGGCGTCAGGGACTTATCGGTCATTGAAACGCCGCCGGAAAATCGTTTCCCTGTGCAAACCTATGTGATGGAATACAACGGTTCTTTAGTCAGGGAAGCTATTGAGCGCGAGCTTGCCCGCGACGGACAAGTATACTTTTTATATAACCGCGTTGAGGATATCGACCGGAAGGCAGAGGAAATTTCCATGCTGGTCCCGGACGCAAGGGTCGCCTTTGCCCATGGCCAGATGTCGGAAAACGAGCTTGAATCAGTGATGCTGGGTTTCTTGGCGGGTGATTTCGATGTTCTTGTCAGTACGACCATCATTGAAACTGGTGTCGATATACCGAATGTTAATACATTGATTGTCCATGATGCCGACCGCATGGGACTCTCCCAGCTTTATCAGCTCCGCGGCAGGGTCGGAAGATCGAACAGGGTGGCCTATGCTTATTTCACCTATCGAAAGGATAAGGTTTTGACAGAGGTAGCTGAAAAACGGCTTGAGGCGATAAAAGAATTTACCGAGTTAGGTTCCGGTTTTAAAATTGCAATGCGGGACCTGTCCATCCGAGGTGCGGGAAATTTACTTGGTGCCCAACAGCATGGATTTATTGATTCGGTAGGATTTGACCTTTATTCGCAAATGCTCAAAGAGGCAATTGAGGAACGGAAGGGCGACCTTAAGGCTGAGGCTAAACCAACAGTAGAAATTGACCTTGAAATTGATGCTTATATTCCAGATTCCTATATCCGGGACGGCCATCAAAAAATCGAAATGTATAAACGCTTTAGAGGAGCTGTGGCACTGGAGGATATTGAAGAGCTGCAGTCTGAGATGCTTGACCGCTTTGGCGAATATCCTGACGAGGTCGGCTACCTATTCCAAATTGCCGAAATGAAGGTATACGCCATCCAAAATGGCGTAGAGCTGATTAAACAGGTCAAGCAGGATGTCACGATTTTATTATCGGAAGAAATGACAAACACGATTGAAGGCAGCAAGCTTTTCCATATTGGCAACCGCTTCGGAAGGGCCGTTACCCCGGGTATGGAAGGACGTAAGCTGAAAATCATGATTAAAACAAAGGACCTTGAGACTGCACAATGGCTTAATATTGTGTTTGAAATGATCAAGGGAATTTCTTTGGCGAAAAAAGAACAGGGAAATCCTGTGAATTAACGAAAAGGGCCTGACCCCAACATTAACGCATTAAAGCGGGGGTTATGCCCTTTTATGTGATGTTGGGAATCTTTCCTGAATATGTGAAAAAAATATGTCCTATGTGAATAGAACTTTCCAGTTGAAAGATACTAAGTTCAAAGTTGGTGATGATTTCAATTAAAGGAAATTAAGTCACTCACCAAGTTGAAAAATCATCAGATGAAAGTGAGGCAACATTGGATGAAAGCAACTGGAATTGTTCGTCGAATCGATGATTTGGGTCGTGTTGTTATTCCTAAAGAAATACGCAGAACCTTGCGTATCCGTGAAGGGGATCCGTTAGAGATTTTTGTGGATCGAGACGGAGAAGTCATTTTAAAAAAATATTCACCAATCAGCGAGTTAAGCGATTTTGCCAAAGAATATGCAGAAGCCCTATTTGATAGCCTCGGTAATCCTGTTTTAATTTGTGATAGAGATGCGTATATTGCTGTTGCAGGCGGTTCTAAGAAAGATTATTTAAATAAAAATATCAGTGATTTAGTCGAGAAAACAATGGAGGATCGCAACTCCATGCTCAGTACCCAGCAGGGCGATGTTGCCTTGGTTGAGGGTAACGAGGAACCAGTAACATCTTATACAATCGGGCCAATAATTGCAAATGGCGACCCGATTGGAGCAGTTATCATTTTTTCAAAGGAAGGCTCCCTCGGAGAGGTCGAGCAAAAGGCTGTTGAAACGGCCGCAGGATTCCTCGCTAGGCAAATGGAGCAATAATATTAAAAAAGGCAGCCAGCGCTGCCTTTTTTAATGTTATAATGGTTCCGCTTATGCTTATTATTAGGCAGGTGAAACTGTGAAAAATATCAATCCTTCAAAGGCTGTGTTTAAAGGGGCCTTTATTTTAGCTTTATCGGCACTGATCACCAAAATTTTAAGTGCCTTTTACCGTATTCCCTTTCAAAACATTGTCGGGGATATCGGTTTTTACATATATCAGCAGGTTTATCCCTTTTACGGGGTGGCTGTTGTTCTTTCTACTACCGGATTTCCGGTTGTCATATCAAAGCTGTATGCTGAGCTGCTGGAAAAAGGCGACCAGGAAAAATCTCGCCTTCTTCTTTTTTTATCGTTTATCTATTTGCAGATATTCGGTCTTCTTTGTTTTCTTGTTCTTTATTTTGGGGCCGGCCAGCTGTCTATTTGGATGAAGGATCCTCATCTGGCCGTCATCATCCGGGTGGTTTCGATCGTTTTTTTAACCTTTCCATTTGTCTCCGTTTTGCGGGGCTATTATCAGGGAAAAGGAGATATGGTACCGACCGCTTTATCTCAAGTGGCAGAACAAACAATCCGCGTTGTTACGATTCTTTTTCTATCATGGCTATTAATGGAAAAGGGGGTTTCTCTCTATCTTGTCGGCGGGGGAGCAATGTTTGGGTCGATTACAGGCAGTTTGGTTTCAGGCCTTATTTTGTTTATGTTCTTGTGGATTCGTAAAGAATGGAAGCTAATGGAACCAAATAAAGGGAATTTAAAGACAAACGCCCTTCAGGTAAAGCGGATTTTTAAGGCGCTCACGTTTCAAGGACTTACTATTTGTGTCAGCGGCATGCTGATGATTTTTATTCAAATGGCGGATTCTTTAAACCTCTATTCTCTGCTCGTTTCAAATGGAACGCCCGGG
The DNA here is from genome assembly GCF_049568635.1 of Neobacillus sp. SAB-20_R2A. Lineage (NCBI taxonomy): Bacteria > Bacillati > Bacillota > Bacilli > Caryophanales > Bacillaceae > Neobacillus > Neobacillus sp. SAB-20_R2A. Next base: position 63,710 of record NZ_CP145895.1, read on the forward strand.
GATATGGCAAAAAGCTTAAAAGGAATCTTTGACCGCGGTCAGCCGCTCATCCAGCTGGGAACGATTGCAGCTTCTTCGATGTCGTTAACCCTGGTGCCGTTGATCAGCCGCGAGAGGCTTACTTCCAAACCGGAATTTTTACAACACAAAATTCAATTGGCGCTAAAGGTAAGTATCGTTATTGGCGTAGGGGCTTCGGCTGGATTATGGGCGATTATTCGCCCGGCCAACACTATGCTGTTTGAGAATGATTATGGTTCAGATGTTTTAGGGATGCTTAGTTTTGTTATTTTGTTTACATCATTGATTGCAACAATTGTCGCCATTCTCCAGGGATTAGGCAGTTTTGCCCTTCCAGCTTTGGCGGTAGCTGCAATATTTCCCGTTAAGTATGTACTAAATATGATATTCGTACCAATGTTAGGAACAATGGGGGCAGCTCTTTCTACTTTGTTGTCGCTTGGCATTATTATCATTTTATTAATTATTCATTTTAAAAAAATAGCGGCCTTCCCGCTTTTTAATCTTCGCTTAATAGGGACTGTTTTTTTTGCGGCGCTAGCCATGGTTCTATTTTTGAAAGGCTGGCTGTTTCTGGCAGAACATCTATTAGAACCACTTGGATTAAGCCGCTTCGGTGCAGCTATCCAGTCTTTAAGTGCGGTATTTTCCGGTGGAATTCTATTTACGTTGATTATTATTAGAGGACGCACTTTTCTTGAGGAAGAGCTTGCCCTTTTCCCGTTTGGCAGCAAACTCATTCATTTTATGGCTCGAAAGGATCGAAGATAATATGGCGAAAAAAATTGAAATTGTCGGCTTAGGTGCGGGCGACCTGGAGCAGCTGCAGGTCGGCGTATATCGAAAACTTATTAAAGGACAGCGGCTTTTTTTGCGAACAAAGGAGCATCCGGTAGTCGCAGAGTTAGTAAAAGAAGGAATGGTTTATACTTCGTTTGATTCCGTTTATGAAAAGCATGAGCAGTTTGAGGATGTCTATCAGGAAATTGCCGAAACCTTGCTGGAGAAGGCGCAATCGGAATCAGTAACCTATGCTGTGCCGGGGCATCCCCTTGTGGCAGAGCGGACGGTCCAAATTCTTTTGGAAAATGGGGCAAAGGCCGGGGTTGAAATCATCATTGGCGGAGGTCAAAGCTTTATCGATGCCTTATTCACTTCTTTAAAAATTGACCCCATCGACGGGTTTCAGCTGTTAGACGGCACTTCGCTTCAGGCTGGCCAGATCCAAATAGACCAGCATATCATCATCAGCCAGGTTTATGATGCCTTTGTTGCTTCGAATGTGAAATTAACCTTAATGGAGCAGCTCCCGGATGATTATGAGGTATATATTGTCTCGGCAGCAGGCAGTCAGGAAGAGTCAATTATGAAAATACCTTTATATGAATTAGACCGGAATTTATCTATTGATAATTTAAGGTCCATCTATGTTCCTCCGGTACAGGAGGAAGAAATTTTATGGAGAACCTTCCCCAAGCTGCGCAACATTATTGCCGTCTTGAGGGGACCAAATGGCTGCCCATGGGATAAAGAACAAACCCATGAGTCATTAAAGAAATATTTAATTGAAGAAACGTATGAAGTGATTGAGGCGATTAATAGCGAGGATATTGACCATCTCATCGAAGAATTGGGAGATGTTCTGTTGCAGGTTATGCTGCACGCGCAAATTGGCGAGGATGATGGATATTTTTCCATTGAGGATGTGATTGAAGGCTTGTCCGCGAAGATGGTCCGCCGCCATCCTCATGTTTTTGGAAATGCTGAAGCGGCCAATGCCGATGAGGTGGTCAAGAATTGGCAGGAGATTAAGAAGCAGGAAAAAGGGGAGGAACATGCTGATGTCTCCTTGCTTGCTGGAGTTTCGCTGGCCCTGCCTAATTTGCTGCGTGCCTATGAGCTTCAAAAGAAAGCGGCAAAGGTAGGTTTTGATTGGAAGGAAATCGGCCCTGCTTTGGAGAAAGTTAAAGAGGAGCTGGATGAATTTATTGCCGAACTTGATGGAACGGAAGAAGGCCGTGCCCGTGCAAATAAAGAATTCGGCGATTTATTGTTTGCGTTTGTCAATGTCGCCCGATTTTTAAAAATTAATCCGGAAGAAGCTTTGTTTGCAACAAATGAAAAGTTTATCCGGCGTTTTCAGTACATTGAAGAGAAGGTAAAAATGAGCGGAAAAGCGATCGGAGCCCATTCCCTAAAGGAATTGGACCAATACTGGGATGAGGCAAAATTAAAAGGGCTATGATGCATGGGGACGGTTCTCATGCATCAATGCTGGAATTAACCCAAAATTTAAGGGGTTTTAGAAGGGGTAGAGTTAACATGCGCTTAGATAAATTTTTAAAGGTATCAAGGTTAATTAAAAGAAGAACGCTGGCAAAAGAAGTGTCAGACCAAGGAAGAATTGAAATCAACGGCAAGGAAGCAAAGGCAAGTTCCACGGTAAAGGTCGGAGATGAATTAACACTCCGCCTCGGTCCTAGGAGAATTACCGTCAAAATTGAACGAATTCAGGAGACTACCCGTAAGGAAGAAGCAGCGGAAATGTATACAATTCTAAAAGAAGAACGCGTTGGCTATTCCGAGGAGCAAAACGACTAATGATGTTCTAATTCTTTTACCTCACACATAGAAATGTACAAAAAGGTTGTACAAATAGAAAAGCTCAAGCGCCTTGGCGCTGAAGCTGGACAAATGATTGTGAGGGATGAAGGATGAGCCAATATTATGATAATACTCCTGCTAAAAGCAGTATTCCTGACCATGATGTGATTATGAGAGGGAGAAAGCTTCTAGATATTACCGGTGTAAAGCAAGTGGAAAGCTTTGATAATGAGGAGTTTTTATTAGAAACTTCAATGGGCTTTTTAGCGATCAAGGGACAAAACCTGCAAATGAAAAACCTCGATGTTGAAAAAGGAATCGTTTCAATTAAAGGGAAAATATTCGATTTGGTCTATCTTGATGAACACCATGGGGAGAAAGCTAAGGGATTCTTTAGCAAGTTATTCAAATGACCCTTTCTACGCAATTTCTGACGATGCTTTCTATGATTGGCATGGGGTCATTATTTGGCGCCATGCTTGACACGTACCATCGGTTTTTAAAGAGGCCCCATCGAAAAGGCTGGATTGTATTTTTAAATGATCTGTTATTTTGGATGATTCAAGCCTTACTAATATTTTACGCGTTATTTTTAGCGAATAACGGAGAATTGCGGTTCTATATTTTTATTGCTCTTCTATGTGGATTCGCCGCTTATCAAAGCTTAATAAAAGCGATGTACCTGAGGCTCCTGGAGCTTTTGATTGAGACTGTCATCTCCGTCTCCCAATTTACAAAAAGAACTTTCCTCCTCTTAATTTATAAACCAATTGTCGGACTAATCCAGCTTGTCATCGCCATCCTCTTAACATTTGGCAGGGGGTTATTATCCCTTGTCAAATTTATTTGGAAGGTCCTTCTTTATATCCTGAACGTGCTATTTGTCATTGTGAAGAAGATTTTGTTTGTTTTTTGGAAACTTTTGCCGAAAGGTATTAAAAAATCCGTCGAGAAGTTATATAATAGAACGGCAGGAAAATCCAAGGAAATCGTGAATTATATTAGTAAGTGGATGGACAAGTTGAGAAAAAGAAAAGAGTAAGGAAGGATATAAATGGGAGCAGAACGACAAAAAGCAGTATCAAAAATCCAAACAGCTTATGTCCAGCAGCAGGAATATGCTGAAATTGCATCAGCACGCAGGAAAAAGCTGCTTCTTAGAAGGCTGTCGCTGTTTTTTGTGTTTGCCTGTTTGCTTTCTTATTTTATGATATCCAGTTATCTTTCCCAAACAAGAATCTTGGAGGCGAAAGTGGCGGAGAAGCGGAAGCTTGATCATCAGCTGGCAGATTTAAAAAAGCAAGAGAAGATATTAAAAGAGAACATCGTCAAATTAAATGATGATGATTACATTGCGAAGCTTGCCCGCAAAGAGTATTTTTTCTCGGACAAGAACGAAATAATCTTTAATATTCCAGACGAAAAGAAGGAAAAATGAACCAATAAGTAGTGTTATTGACACTCAATTTTCCCCTTCTGTATAATATATAGTAAGTTGATTTTTAAATTTTTAAGGAGGAACATTTTTTTTATGTCAATCGAAGTAGGCAGCAAGTTACAGGGAAAGGTGACAGGCATTACTAATTTCGGAGCGTTTGTGGAGCTGCCGGATGGTTCAACAGGACTCGTTCACATCAGTGAGGTCGCAGACAACTATGTAAAAGATATTAATGACCATCTTAAAGTTGGCGACCAGGTTGAAGTGAAGGTTCTTAATGTTGAGAAAGATGGAAAGATTGGACTATCCATCAAGAAGGCTAAAGATAGACCGGAACCAGAGAAAAAACATTCGCATTCCCATTCACAACGTCCTCGTCAAGGAAGGGCAAACGATCGTAATAATAATAATAGGCCGGAATCCTTCGAGCAAAAAATGGCAAGATTTTTAAAAGACAGTGAAGATCGTTTATCTTCCCTAAAGCGGCACACCGAGTCCAAGCGTGGCGGAAGAGGAGCTAAACGGGGTTAACTTGCTGCAGACTTTTTAATCAAATAGAGCAGGCTTTACAAAAAGACAGGTCATAATGGCCTGTCTTTTTTTAGCTAATAAGAAAGTATAAATTCAACTACCCCTCTGTCTTCGTCCTATCGGACTCGCCAATCGGCGAGTTTTCATTTATGTACCAATATATATTAAAAACTTTGAAATAATGACAGCAAATTAAGATTGATAATATTATTTGAATGAAAATAGTGAAAACCGTCGAACGATTCTTTGAACTCGTTCACTATTTTGACAAACTTTTAAATCTAGCAAACTTATAATAGATTCTAACAATAATGAATCGGGAGTGTGGATATATGGAAAAGCCAAATGCGAGTTTAATAGAACCGATCGGGGAAGTCAATCTTCACACGCCAAAATGGAATTTGAACTATGGATTTAAAAAGCTTCAATTTATGCTAGAGTCCTTTTTCATTAAAAAAGGATTTCTATTATTAATCGTAGGATTTTTACTTGGACGAGCCCTGATATTGGCAAAGCTGACTCCGTTTAGTCTGCCCTTTTTTGCCGCTGTTTATTTTATTAAAAAGGATCGGGCACCGCTTGCCCTGATTGGACTGGTTACAGGGGCTGCTACCCTGTCATTAGGAAATGCCGCCTTTACCTTTATTGTCACTTTTCTGTTCTTATTCATTTACCGTATCAGTCAAAAATGGCTGAACAATGAGATGAGAGCGCTGCCCTTTTTTGTGGGAATTATTTTAGGGCTTTCGAAATTGGCTGAAGCCTTTATTCTCTCCCGAGCAATAACCCTTTATGATGTCATGATGGTTGGGGTTCAGGCCAGCCTTGCTTTTATTTTGACGATGATTTTCCTGCAGAGCATTCCACTGCTAACGGCTAATAAACGCAGGCAGCTATTAAAAACAGAAGAAATCGTCTGCTTAATCATTATGCTGGCCTCGATAATGACGGGAACGATTGGCTGGAAGGTCTATGATCTATCGCTTGAACATGTCTTGTCCCGTTATTTGGTTCTCGTCTTTTCTTTTATAGCAGGGGCAACTGTCGGATCAACGGTTGGAGTTGTCACTGGTCTAATTTTCAGCCTGGCAAGTGTGTCGAGTTTCTATCATATGAGTCTATTAGCCTTCTCAGGTGTTTTAGGGGGCCTTCTCAAGGAAGGGAAAAAGATTGGTGTATCAGTCGGCTTGTTTATCGCTACCCTGCTGATTGGCATGTACGGTGAAGGGGGCGGCTCACTGCTGTTGACAATCTATGAAACAGCGGCAGCTATTTGTTTATTCCTGTTAACACCCCAAAGCTTAACCTCCAGACTGGCAAAGTATATACCCGGAACACCCGAGCATATGGCTGAGCAGCAAAAATATATGAGAAAAATGCGCGATGTAACGGCCCAAAGGGTTTCGCAATTTTCAAATGTCTTTCATGCCCTCTCCAAAAGCTTTTCACAAACGGATGCATTTCCTGTTGAAAATGAAGATGAGCGGGAAATGGATTACTTCATGAGTCATGTAACCGAAAAGACATGCCAAACGTGCTTTAAAAAAGAACAATGCTGGGCAAAGAATTTTAGTACAACCTATGCCTGCATGGAGGAAATTATTCATGAAATGGATCAAAACGACGGCAATATTTCTTTAAGGATGTCAAGAGAATGGGAAAAGCTTTGTTCGCGGCCGAAAAAGGTGTATGAAACAATTGCCCAGGAACTGACTTTTTACCAGGCCAATATAAAATTGAAGAAAAAAGTACACGAAAGTCGAAAGCTGGTTGCGGACCAACTTTTAGGTGTTTCTGAAGTGATGAACAATTTCGCCAAGGAAATCCAGCGTGAACGGGAAAATTACTACAAACAGGAGGAGCAAATCATGGAGGCCATGCAAGGATTTGGCATCCATATTGAACAGGTGGAAATTTACAGCTTGGAGCCGGGAAATGTTGATATTGAAATGTCTGTTCCGTTTTGTAATGGCCACGGGGAGTGTGAAAAGTTAATTGCTCCCATGCTGTCCGATATTCTTGGGGAAACGATTGTGGTTAGATTGGAGGAATGTGCAACCTATCCAAATGGCTTCTGCCATGTTGTCTTTAGGTCTTCAAAGGCCTATACGGTCGACACGGGTGTAGCCCATGCTGCCAAGGATGGCGGTTTAGTGTCCGGTGACAGCCATTCCACGATTGAACTGGGACTTGGAAAAATGGCACTCGCCATCAGTGACGGAATGGGTAATGGCGAACGGGCTCATTATGAGAGTGATGAAACACTAAAGCTGTTGCAAAAAATTCTCCAATCAGGCATTGAAGAAAAAATCGCCATCAAATCGGTTAACTCCATCCTCTCACTGCGGACAACGGATGAAATATTCTCGACATTGGACTTGGCGATGATTGATTTAAAAAACGCATCTGCCAAATTTCTTAAAATAGGATCTACGCCGAGCTTTATTAAAAGGGGGAAAAAAGTCATTAAGATACAGGCAAGCAACCTGCCGATGGGAATTCTTCAAGATTTTGAGGTAGATGTAGTGGATGAACAGTTAAAGGCAGGGGACTTGTTAATTATGATGAGCGACGGTGTCTTTGAGGGGCCGAAGCATGTAGAAAATTATGATTTATGGATGAAACGGAAAATCCTTGAATTGGAAACAGATGACCCTCAAGAGGTAGCTGATTTAATCCTAGAAGATGTGATTCGCTCCAAATCGGAAATAATTGACGATGATATGACCGTCATGGTGGCAAAGATCAGACATAATACACCGAAATGGGCAACTATTCCTGTTCAAAAGATGAAGCGCCAAGCGTAACTAATTATTTTACACTGGATTCTGCTAATTTATGTATAAATACTTTTTCCCTCGTCGACAATGATACCAATTCATTTGTGGAGGGAGAAGGTTATGTACACAGGGAAGATTCGCCAAATCCTATTATTTACAGATGGCTGCTCCAATCAGGGTGAGGACCCGATTGCGATGGCTGCACTAGCTCATGAACAGGGAATAACCGTCAATGTCATTGGTGTAATGGAGCATGATGTGATTGATGAAAAAGGAATGACAGAAATAGAAGGAATCGCTGCTTCAGGCGGCGGCGTGAGCCAGATAGTCTATGCAGAGGCGCTCTCACAAACGGTTCAAATGGTCACAAGAAAAGCAATGAACCAAACCATCCAAGGGGTGGTAAATCGGGAATTGCAGCAAATCCTCGGCCGTTCCAAGACAATGGAGGACCTGCCTCCGGAAAAAAGAGGCGAAGTGATGGAGGTTGTCGACGAACTCGGCGAGACTGTCGAATTAGAGGTGTTGATTCTTGTCGATACAAGCGCGAGCATGAAGCAAAAGCTTCCGACCGTAAAAGAGGCGCTGCTTGACCTTTCACTAAGCTTAAACGCAAGGACAGGAGATAACCAATTTTCTGTTTATGTATTTCCCGGGAAAAAGAATGATGTCGAAAGATTGTTGGATTGGACGCCAAACCTACAAAATTTGACAAGCATCTTTTCCAAATTGACCACGGGGGGAATAACCCCGACAGGGCCAGCCATCCGGACTGCTTTAACGTCCTTTAATCAAAAACGATCATTAAGGAGTCTCTTATCAGACGATGATGAATCATACATGGAAGAATCAATATAAAATCAGTCCGGGAACAAATGTTACAGGGAGATGGCATTCCAAACAATATAAAATCATAAAGGAACTAGGATTTGGAGCAAACGGGGTGGTCTACCTTGCAAAGAATAATAATACACAGGTCGCTCTAAAAATGAGTGATAACGGTATGTCCATCACGTCTGAGGTAAACGTTTTAAAATCCTTTGCAAAGGTCCAGGGCCAAGAAACCCTTGGGCCTTCTTTGTTTGATGTGGATGATTGGCAAGTTGGCAGAGGGAACTCCCGCCCTATTTCGTTTTATGTGATGGAATATATTCAGGGACCCGATTTGCTTTCCTTTTTAGAGCAGAAGGGAAAATCATGGATGCCGATTTTGTTCCTGCAATTATTAAGTGATCTGGATAGGCTGCATGGCAGCGGCTGGATTTTTGGGGACTTAAAACCGGAAAACCTGATTGTGACTGGCCCTCCTCCGAAAATCAGGTGCATTGATGTCGGCGGAACAACAATTGAGGGAAGAGCCATTAAAGAATTCACGGAGTTCTATGATCGCGGCTATTGGGGCTTGGGCTCCAGAAAGGCCGAAGCAACCTATGATTTGTTCTCGGCAGCGATGATGATGATTAATACTGCATATCCTAAGCGTTTTAAAAAAACTACAGGCGGAATAGAGCAATTAAGGGAGGCGATTCGTTTAAAACCGGAACTGCATCGCTATGAACGGGTTATCCTAAAGGCTTTAATGGGACATTATCCTAGTGCCAGCCAAATGAGATCAGACCTATTGGACACCATCAGCGACCAGCCAAAAAAGGATTCCAAACCGGTATCCAAAGGGGTCAGACCCGGCCAGCATTCAGCACAATCCCCAAAAGGGAATATTAACATTTCCCGCCGCGATTTCCGAAAGAAAAAGAAAAAAAGCGGCTGGCTGGAATTTTTCTTTATCGCCATAGTCCTAAGTGTATTGTATGGGTTATATATTTTTTTAAAACTGCTGTAAAAAATGAAACTTTTTTATTCTTTCTCCGTAAATAACAAGAGTTCAGGTTTTTATGAAATATTTCTTTTTCAAACGGGCCTATAATTTTGATAGTTACTCTAAAAGAGTGGTATTCTAAACTTAAGTTTTTCTAAAAACATTGATTTTAGAGAGTGTGTATCTGTATGTTAGAAGCCAAGGTTGAGGACTTTCTTAACCGGCATTCATTTAAGCTTAAAGATAAAAGAATTGTTGTCGGGGTTTCAGGCGGGCCTGATTCGTTGGCGCTGCTCGACTTCCTGCTAAGGAAGAAGGAAAAACAGAACCTGACGATTATAGTTGCCCATGTTGACCATATGTTTCGTGGCCAGGAATCCTATGAGGATGCTATGTTCGTTAAGGAATTTTGTCAACAGTATGGAGTTCCTTTTGAAATGATCCGGGTTAATGTAACGGACATCATGAAGAAGGAAGGGAAAAGCTCACAGGTAGCTGGCAGGGAAGTACGATACTCCTTTTATTCGCAAGTTATGGAAAAGTATCAAGCCCCCTATTTGGCTCTTGGACATCATGGTGATGATCAAATCGAAACGATTCTCATGCGCTTTACAAGGGGCAGTACAGGATTGGCCAGGGCTGGCATTCCTTTCTCCCGCCCCTTCTATTTCGGCACAATATTTCGCCCGTTCTTATGTGTAACAAAGGGTGAAATTGAACAGTATTGCCAAAAGCATCAGCTTACACCAAGAATCGACCCAAGCAATAAAAAGGGTGTATACAGTAGAAATCGGTTTCGCAGTGAAGTTCTTCCTTTTTTAAAATTGGAAAATCCTCTTGTCCATGAACAGTTTCAGCGATTTAGCGAAGACCTGCAAGCGGATGAATCGTTTCTTCAGGAATTAACGATTGAAAAAATGAATACAGTAGAAAAACAAAGGAAAGCCGATAAAATTTTGATTGACATTGGGAAATTTCTCGAATTGCCTTTGCCTTTACAAAGAAGGGGTATTCAACTAATATTAAACTATCTTTACAAAAAAAAGTGCGCAGATCTTTCAGCCATCCATATCGACCAAGTTTTTAATCTAATCCAGCGCGGCGGACCATCGGGGAAATTGGATTTTCCAGGCGGGTTAAAAGTAATCCGTTCTTATCAGGAATTATCCTTTGAATTTAAGCCCGTTAAAGTGGAACAATACCTTTTTGAGGTGAATGAGCCTGGAATGATTAATCTGCCTAATGGCACCACTGTTAAGGTAGAGTATACCGGTTTAGATAATGCTGATATTCCTGTCAACATGGCGGTGTTTGACACCGAGAGAGTAACCTTTCCGATTATCATTCGGACAAGAAAAAAAGGCGACCGAATGACCTTAAAAGGGATGACAGGTTCCAAAAAGTTAAAAGATATCTTTATTGACCAAAAAATCCCGCTTCATGACAGGGATACATGGCCGGTCATAACAGACAGGGAAGGGAGTATCCTATGGCTGCCAGGTCTTAAAAAGTCATCATTTGAAGGTATAGAAATGTCAGCTAAACAATATATACTACTTACATATATTAAGTAAACATCTTCTAGGGGGCACACTAATAATGAACCAGGATATTAAGGAAGTATTAGTATCAGAAGAGGAAATACAAAAAAAAGTAAAGGAGTTAGCGGCTCAATTAACCGAGGAATATAAAGATCGCTTCCCCCTTGCAATTGGAGTCTTAAAAGGTGCATTGCCTTTTATGGCTGATTTGTTAAAACGAATGGATTGCTATTTGGAAATGGATTTTATGGATGTTTCCAGTTACGGAAACGCGATGGTTTCCTCCGGAGAGGTAAAGATAATTAAGGATTTGGATACATCTGTAGAAGGAAGAGACATCCTAATTATCGAAGATATTATCGACAGCGGTTTAACACTCAGCTATTTAGTCGATTTATTCCATTACCGTAAGGCAAAATCCATAAAAATTGTCACGCTCCTGGATAAGCCGGCGGGTAGAAAAAGCAAGATACAAGCTGATGTTGTTGGTTTTATTGTTCCTGATGAATTTGTGGTAGGCTATGGTTTGGATTACATGGAAAAATACCGAAACCTTCCATATATTGGTGTTTTAAAGCCGGAAGTATATAGCAAATAATCATTAATCGGAACCAAAAAATAAGGCATTATTCTCGCTGTCCAAAACCTATTATGGCGAGGGCAATTCCTTGAATTAACAGGATTTTCTATGATACTATTTAATATAGTCTTTACCCGCGGGAGGAGGTAAGAGATGAATCGGATTTTCCGTAATACCATCTTTTATTTATTAATATTTTTAGTCATTATTGGCGTAGTCAGTTTTTTTAATGGCAGCAATGAACCAACCGATCATATTTCCTATGATAAGTTCGTAACACAACTGGAAAATGGTGAAGTTAAATCATTTTCGATGCAGCCTGAGCGGGGAGTATATGAGGTTCGTGGAGTGTTGGAAGCTGGGGATAAAAAATTTATTACCTATATTCCAAACAGCGAAAAAATCCTTGATCGCATTGATAAAGCTGATTCCAAGGTAGAAGTAATGCCTGCTAAAGAAACAAGCGGCTGGGTAACTTTCTTTACTTCGATCATTCCGTTTGTGATTATCTTTATTTTATTCTTCTTTTTATTAAACCAAGCCCAAGGCGGCGGCAGCCGAGTTATGAACTTTGGGAAATCAAAAGCAAGACTTTATAACGACGATAAGAAAAAGGTCCGTTTTAGAGATGTTGCCGGTGCAGATGAAGAGAAGGCCGAGTTAGTGGAAGTCGTTGAATTCTTAAAAGACCCTCGTAAGTTTGCTGAGCTTGGTGCGCGGATTCCTAAAGGAGTTCTGTTAGTCGGACCTCCAGGAACAGGTAAAACCTTGCTTGCCCGGGCAGTAGCCGGTGAAGCAGGCGTTCCGTTCTTCTCGATCAGCGGTTCTGATTTCGTAGAAATGTTCGTCGGGGTCGGTGCATCCCGCGTGCGTGATTTGTTTGAAAATGCGAAGAAAAACGCACCATGTATTATTTTTATCGATGAAATTGATGCTGTAGGACGTCAGCGTGGCGCCGGTCTAGGTGGCGGGCATGATGAACGCGAACAGACATTGAACCAATTGCTTGTCGAAATGGATGGCTTTGGTGCCAATGAAGGAATCATTATCATTGCAGCTACCAACAGACCAGATATTTTAGACCCTGCATTACTTCGTCCAGGACGTTTTGATCGTCAGATTACGGTAGACCGTCCGGATGTCAATGGCCGTGAGGCAGTGCTTAAAGTCCATGCCCGCAATAAGCCGTTGGATGAAGCTGTTAATTTAAAAAATATTGCGATGCGTACACCTGGTTTTTCCGGTGCAGACCTGGAAAACTTATTGAATGAGGCAGCCCTTGTTGCCGCCCGTCAAAATAAAAAGAAAATCGAGATGGTTGATATCGATGAAGCAACCGACCGCGTGATTGCTGGACCAGCGAAAAAGAGCCGGGTCATTTCAGAAAAGGAAAGACGGATTGTTGCTTTCCACGAAGGCGGCCATACTGTTATCGGCTTAGTCCTGGATGAAGCGGATATGGTTCACAAGGTAACGATTGTGCCGCGCGGGCAGGCAGGCGGTTATGCCGTGATGCTTCCGAGAGAAGACCGCTATTTCATGACAAAGCCAGAACTTCTTGATAAGATTGTTGGTTTATTGGGAGGACGGGTTGCAGAAGAGATTGTGTTTGGTGAGGTAAGCACCGGCGCTCATAACGACTTCCAGCGTGCGACTGGCATTGCCCGTAGAATGGTTACGGAGTTTGGAATGAGCGATAAGCTTGGGCCTCTTCAATTTGGCCAGGCGCAAGGCGGTCAGGTGTTCTTAGGGCGTGACCTTCATAATGAACAGAATTATTCTGATGCCATTGCCTATGAAATTGACCTTGAGATTCAACGGATTATAAAGGAATCTTATGAAAGATGCCGACAAATCCTTACTGAAAATCGTGATAAACTTGACCTTATTGCAAAAACCCTGCTAGAAGTGGAAACACTAAATGCAGAGCAAATTAAGTATTTGATTGAAAATGGCCATTTGCCGGAAAATCCTGCTGAATTAGAATCTGTTCGCTTAGATACTAAAAAAGCAGATGATGTGAAGGTAAATATTAACATGAAAAAGGATGAAGACGTTAAGGAAGATGCTCCTAACGATCCTGAAAATAAATAAAATGAAGAAGAGTGCTTCAGCAGAAGCACTCTTATTTTTTTTCACCGGCAATGTAAATATGGTATTATGTTTGCATATAAATGAAAATTTCCTAAAAAGTGAGTGATAGATGTGATTTTCGTTATTGATGTGGGGAATACAAATATTGTCCTTGGTGTTTACAAAGGAGAAGAGCTCAAATACCATTGGCGGGTGGAAACAAGCCGGAACCGTACAGAAGATGAATTCGGGATGAATATTAAGTCTTTGTTTGATTATTCAGGCCTTGCTTTTTCTGAAATAGATGGAATTATTATCTCATCTGTTGTTCCGCCAATCATGTTCGCCTTAGAGAGAATGTGTCATAAGTATTTTCATGTGAAACCGCTGGTTGTTGGTCCTGGCATTAAAACAGGCCTAAATATCAAATATGAAAACCCTCGTGAGGTTGGAGCAGACAGAATTGTAAACGCTGTTGCAGCGATCCATGAGTACGGCAGTCCATTAGTAATTGTTGATTTCGGAACAGCCACTACTTATTGCTATGTAAATGAGGAACGCCAGTACATGGGCGGTGCGATTGCACCGGGAATTGGCATTTCTACTGAAGCTTTGTATTCAAGAGCAGCAAAGCTGCCGCGTATTGAGATTGCCCGTCCGGAAGGAGTTATTGGGAAAAACACCGTTGCTGCTATGCAGGCTGGCATTGTTTATGGCTATGTTGGACAGGTTGAAGGCATTGTCAGACGGATGACAGAGCATAGTGAGAAAAAGCCGACTGTTATTGCAACTGGCGGGCTTGCCAGTTTAATTGCTCAAGAGTCAACCGTTATAGATGTAGTCGATCCATTTTTAACTTTAAAGGGGCTTCACCTTATCTATAAACGGAATATGGATAATATAAAGAATAGCAACTAGAAAGGGGTTTAACATGAACGATTATTTAGTTAAGGCGCTTGCTTATGATGGAAATATAAGGGCATATGCCGTCCGCACGACGGAAACAGTCAGTGAGGCGCAAAGACGCCATCAAACATGGAGAACGGCTTCAGCCGCGCTTGGCCGCGCAATGACCGCAGGGGTGATGATGGGGGCGATGCTTAAGGGCGACGAAAAGCTGACCATCAAAATCGACGGAGGCGGCCCGCTTGGTCCGATTCTCGTCGATAGTAACGCAAGCGGTGAGGTGCGCGGATATGTGACCAACCCAGAGGTTGATTTTGAATCGAACGAGCATGGTAAGCTTGATGTCCGCCGCGCGGTCGGAACGGACGGGACATTAGCGATTGTAAAGGATATTGGCCTCAGGGATTTCTTTTCCGGCCAGGTTCCGCTTGTTTCAGGAGAACTCGGAGAGGATTTTACATATTATTTTGCAACATCTGAGCAAGTCCCGTCCTCAGTAGGTGTGGGTGTCTTGGTGAATCCTGATGATTCCATTCTGGCAGCTGGCGGCTTTATCCTGCAAATCCTGCCTGGAACAGAAGATGCTGTTATTACCAAATTGGAGGAACGGTTAAAGACGATTCCGCCTATTTCGAAATTGGTGGAAAAGGGTTTAACCCCTGAAGAAATTTTAAATGAACTTTTTGGACAAGAGAATGTGAAAATCTTGGAGACCATGCCCGTCAAATTTCAATGCACTTGTTCAAAACAGCGCTTTGCTGATGCCATCGTCGGATTAGGTGCCCATGAGATTACCGCGATGATTGAAGAGGATGGACAGGCAGAGGCTCATTGCCATTTCTGTAACGAGAAATACCTCTTTACAAAAGAAGAGCTGGAGGAATTGAAAGAATCAGCTAAATAATCGTTTATGGGGAGAGAATTAGGCTTGGGGAAAAAGCAACTGTGGATGGTAATCGCCGGCCTTATCATGCTGAATTGTTTAACCATCGCCTTTTTTCTGGCAAAGGGAACCGAAGATGGCGGGACTGCAATAAATGATGAAGCTGTGGCGACCGTGGGGAAGCAGTCAGTTACAAGGCAGGAATGGCTAAATGAATTGGAAAAAAGATATGGGAAAGATATCTTAAAAGAGTTGATTGACCAAAAGGTTATTCGTGAGATGGCAAAGAAGTATGACATTAAAATCTCAGACCAAGAGGTTGAACGTGAATTTCGGCTCCTGCAGGCCACGAATAGCGCATTCAGCCAAAAAAATCAGCTTGATGAGAAAAGGTGGAAGGAACAAATTCAGGACAGTCTTCTCCTGCAAGAGCTTTTGACAAAAGATGTAATCATTTCTGATAAAGAATTACAGAGCTATTACCAAAAGAACAAGGATTTATACGATGTTCCGGAAATTTATCATCTATCCCATATTGTAGTGAAAACCAAGGAAGAAGCGAATAAGGCGATAAAAGAATTGGCGCAAGGGTCGAGTTTTTCAGCTTTGGCCATGGAGCGTTCCATTGATGAATTCTCCGCGAATGAAGGCGGAGATATTGGATATATTAATGATGGCGATGAGCGATACCCAGAAAGTTATATTGACACGGCAAAAAAATTAAAGAAAAAAGCTTATAGTAAACCATTTAAGATTGACGATGGGTACGCCATCATCAAAATGGAAGGCAAAATCAGCGGTAAAAAGTACTCCTTCGAGGAGGTAAAAAAACAAGTCCGCCGCCAATTGGCCTTAGAGCAGATGAAGACCCCAGCCTCTGCTTCTTCCTTCTGGAAAGAAGCCAAGGTAAACTGGTTTTACGGGAAAAATAACGAAACAAATTAAAGCACAGGAATCCATCTTGTGTTTTTCTTTTAGGCAAATCTGTTTCGAAAATTTTCACAAAATTCCCTAGTCAAAATGATTGACAAAACAAGTATAAAACTGGTAAATTCAATATATATAAATCCAATAAAAATACTCGGAATAGAATGGAGAGAGATTTCAGATGGTTCGTGTGGCAAATTCCATTACAGAATTAATTGGGCAAACACCGATTGTAAAGCTTAACAAATTAGTTGATGAAAATAGCGCAGATGTTTATTTAAAGCTTGAATACTTTAATCCAGGTAGCAGTGTAAAAGACCGTATCGGATTAGCAATGATTGAAGCTGCAGAAGAAAAAGGCTTAATCAAACCAGGTGTCGATACAATTGTTGAGCCTACAAGCGGCAATACAGGTATCGGACTTGCGATGGTAGCTGCTGCAAAGGGCTATAAAGCTGTTTTTGTAATGCCAGAAACAATGAGCTTAGAAAGACGGAATCTGCTTCGCGCCTATGGTGCTGAATTAGTTCTTACACCAGGACCAGAAGGAATGAAGGGAGCTATTGCTCGCGCAGAAGCTTTAGTTGCTGAAAACGGATACTTTATGCCGCAACAGTTCAAAAACGAAGCCAACCCTGAGGTTCACCGCAAAACAACAGGGAAAGAAATTGTCGAGCAAATGGATCAGCTTGATGGATTTGTTTCCGGTATTGGTACAGGCGGAACTATTTCAGGTGCCGGCAGTGTTATCCGTGAAAAATTCCCTAATGTAAAAATCTATGCTGTTGAGCCGCAGGATTCAGCAATTCTATCTGGCGGTAAGCCAGGTCCGCATAAGCTGCAAGGCCTTGGTGCTGGCTTCGTGCCTGATACATTAAATACAGAAATTTATGATGAAGTTGTTCAAATTAGCACGGAAGAAGCATTTGATGCTTCCCGCCGCGCGGCCAGAGAAGAAGGAATTCTTGGCGGTATTTCTTCCGGCGCTGCTATTTCTGCAGCATTAAAAGTGGCAAAGGAACTTGGAAAAGGCAAAAAAGTATTAGCAATTATACCTGATAACGGCGAGCGTTATTTAAGTACTCCTCTATATCAATACGATGTAGAATAAGTGAACGGACAGGGGGTCGTCGGCAATTGCCGGCGTCCTCTTTTTTTTTGTGTCCTGGTCCTCTTTTATTGTATGATTAAAGGATAAGAGTTTTTAGGAGGGAATGGGATGAATGCAGCTTTTGAACAAAACATCCATTGCGGGCCATACACATTGGACATGAGCAAAAAAACCATTGTGATGGGAATCCTCAATGCCACACCAGATTCATTCTCCGACGGCGGTAGATTTAATAATATTGACAAGGCTGTTGAACATGCTAAGAAACTGGTTGAAGCTGGCGCAGATATTATTGATATCGGAGGAGAATCTACCCGTCCTGGCTTTGCGGTGGTTCCTGAGGAGGAAGAAATTAAGCGGGTAGTTCCAATTATTGAGGCCATTGCCAAACAAGTTCAAGTGCCAATTTCGATTGATACATACAAAGCGGAAGTGGCCAGGCAGGCGATCCAAGCTGGTGCCCATATTATTAATGATATCTGGGGGGCAAAGGCGGATGAACGGATGGGTGAGGTTGCGGCGGAATATGATGTTCCAATTATCCTCATGCACAATCGCCCTGATCGAAATTATCAATTGTTTGTAAGGGATGTCATCAATGATTTATATGAAAGCATCGCGATTGTTAAAAAAGCGGGTGTGAAGGATGAAAATATTATTCTCGACCCGGGCATTGGTTTTGCTAAGGACTATCAAGAAAATCTGTTGATGATGCAAAATTTGGATAAGCTTGTGATGCTTGGCTACCCGGTTCTCTTGGCAACCTCCCGAAAAACGATGATTGGACAGGCCTTAAATCTGCCTGTTAATGAAAGAATGGAGGGTACAGGGGCAACCATCTGTTACGGCATTCAAAAAGGCTGCCAAATGATCCGTGTTCACGATGTCAAAGAAATGAGCAGGATGGCAAAAATGATGGATGCAATGATGGGAAAGGGTGACATGCTTGGATAAAATATATGTTAATGGTATGGAGTTTTACGGGTACCACGGCGTTTTTCCCGAAGAAACCGTATTGGGACAGCGCTTTTCTGTCGATTTGTCGGTCTCATTGGATTTAAAAGCAGCAGGTGAAACTGACGCGCTTGAACATTCTGTTCATTACGGTGAGCTTTATCAATTATGTAAGGAAGTAGTCGAGGGTGAACCTAAAAAGTTGGTCGAGGCAGTCGCTGAGAAAATTGCCGGAAGTGTCTTATTAGGATTTCCTTTAGTTGAAGAGGTTACGGTGAAGGTGATAAAGCCTGATCCTCCTATTCCCGGCCATTACGAATCCGTTGCTGTCGAGATTACAAGGAGAAGATAAAAGTGGAAAATACAGCATTTATTGCCCTTGGCTCAAATATCGGAAACCGTTATGATAATATGGCGAAGGCTATCCAAATCTTAACCAATCATCCGGGAATTCAGTTGGTAAATAAGTCCTCTATATACGAGACAGATCCTATCGGCTATGAGGATCAGGATTTATTTTTAAATATGGTAATCGAGGTTAAAACAGTCTTAAACGCCAATGAACTATTGGATACATGTTTAAAAACCGAGCAGGAACTTGGCAGGAAAAGGGAGATCAGATGGGGCCCGCGGACGATTGACCTTGACATTTTGACATTCAATCACGAAAATATTGAAACAGAGAAGCTTATCGTTCCGCACCCGCGGATGCTGGAACGGGCGTTTGTGATGATTCCGCTTTTTGAAATAAATCCAGATATTCATATTTCGGGGATGAAGAAGCCTCTTAGAGCATATATGGTTGAATTACAAGATAAAGAAGGAGTCCGAATATGGAAGCAGAAAAGTGGGGAAGGCGGATTCGAGCCTATCGGAAGCTAAAAGGTTTTACACAAGAGAGCTTTTCAAAGGAACTGGGGGTATCAGTTTCCATTTTGGGAGAAATTGAGCGGGGCAACCGTCTGCCAGCAGAGGAGCTGCTGGAGAAAATTGCACTGTCTTTAAAAATAACCAAGGAAGATTTAGCACCAAAGGAATAGTTGGATAGAAAAATTTTAGTTAAGGAGGACGTTTAATGCTGAAAATTGGCAATATTGAAATGAAGAACCCTGTCGTCTTGGCGCCTATGGCTGGAGTCTGTAACTCGGCATTCCGTCTTACGGTAAAAGAGTTTGGCGCCGGATTGGTCTGCGCCGAAATGGTCAGCGACAAAGGTATAGTTTTTAAAAATGAAAAAACAATGAACATGCTTTATATTGATGAGCGGGAAAAACCATTGAGCCTGCAAATTTTTGGCGGCGAAAAAGAAACGCTTGTCGAGGCAGCAAGATTCGTCGATAAAAATACGAACGCTGATATTATCGATATTAATATGGGCTGTCCAGTTCCAAAAATCACAAAATGTGATGCAGGTGCGAAATGGCTGCTTGATCCTAATAAAATCTATGAAATGGTTTCGGCTGTAGTAGATGCGGTTGAAAAGCCTGTTACGGTTAAAATGAGGATGGGCTGGGATGAAGACCATATCTTTGCGGTTAAAAACGCACAAATGGTTGAAAAGGCAGGCGGGAAAGCTGTTGCGCTGCACGGTAGAACGCGCGTCCAAATGTACGAAGGAAAAGCGAATTGGGATATTATCCGTGAAGTAAAGCAGTCAGTAAATATTCCTGTCATCGGCAACGGTGATGTGGAAACACCACAGGATGCCAAAAGAATGCTCGATGAAACAGGTGTTGACGGCGTCATGATTGGCCGGGCTGCACTTGGAAACCCGTGGATGATTTATCGTACGGTTCAATATTTAGAAACGGGGAATTTAATGGGCGAACCATCTGTCCGTGAAAAAATTGATGTCTGTATCCTTCACCTCGATCGTTTGATTGCGTTGAAAAACGAGGATATCGCAGTCCGTGAAATGCGCAAGCATGCTGCTTGGTATTTAAAAGGTATCCGCGGCAATGCCAAGGCGCGTAACGCCGTCAATGAGTGTCTTACACGTGAACAGCTCGTTTCCTTGTTAAACGAATTAGTAGTAGACGCAGAGGCAAAAGAACAAAGCCAGGCAATAGTAGGCTGAATTTGACATAAATTGTGCCATTTTCTATAATTATTTTGTTTGATGTTAAGACTGCCAGTGGGTTACTGGCAGTTTTTATTGTATTCTATCTTTTTTAGATGTCTGAATTCTTCAGTTTGTGTAAAATAATAGAAGTATGCAGATGCGCGGTTAAACATGCGTTTTACATAAAATGATTAATGGAGTTGATAGTTGTGAGTGAAGAATTAAATGACCAATTAAAGGTCAGACGTGAAAAAATGCATTCGATGCGGGAAAAAGGGCTAGATCCCTTTGGTAAACGTTTTGATCGTACACATAGCAGTCAAGAGTTAATCAGTCAATATGGCGAAGTTGATAAAGAGGAATTGGAAACCCTAAATGTGACTGTTGCTATTGCCGGGAGAATTATGACGAAACGCGGCAAAGGGAAAGCTGGATTTGCCCATATCCAGGATTTAACTGGCCAAATTCAATTATACGTAAGACAGGACGCAATTGGCGAAGAGTCATATGAGATTTTTGATTCAGCTGACTTAGGCGATATTGTAGCAGCACACGGAACCTTATTTAAAACGAAAGTTGGCGAGTTATCTGTTAAAGTTGATAACTTTGTGTTCTTGACGAAAGCACTCCGCCCGCTGCCGGATAAATTCCATGGCTTAAAGGACGTTGAACAGCGCTACCGTCAGCGTTACTTAGATTTAATCATGAGCCAGGAAAGCAAAGAAACCTTTATTACCCGCAGTAAAATCATTCAATCAATGCGCCGTTATTTAGATGACCATGGTTATCTAGAGGTTGAAACACCGATGATGCATGCCATTGCTGGCGGAGCATCTGCGAGACCATTTATCACACATCATAATGCTCTTGATATGCCGCTGTTCATGCGAATTGCAATTGAGCTTCATTTGAAGCGTTTGATTGTCGGCGGTCTTGAAAAGGTTTATGAAATCGGTCGGGTATTCCGTAACGAAGGTGTTTCTACACGCCATAATCCTGAGTTTACGATGATCGAATTATATGAGGCATATGCTGACTATCGCGATATTATGAGTTTGACAGAAAACCTCATCGCTCATATTGCGCAAGAAGTATTGGGTACAACAACTGTACAGTACGGAGAATATGAAGTAGACCTCAAGCCGGAGTGGAAAAGACTCCACATGGTTGACGCCATCAAAGAATACACTGGTGCTGATTTCTGGAAAGAGACGAGCGTTGAGGAAGCCCGTCAGCTTGCGAAGGAACATGGTGTAGAAATTACTGAGCATATGCTGTATGGTCATATCGTTAATGAATTCTTTGAGCAAAAAGTAGAAGAAAAGTTGATACAACCTACATTCATATATGGCCATCCGGTTGAAATTTCTCCGCTTGCGAAGAAAAATGACGAGGACTCGCGCTTTACAGACCGTTTTGAGCTGTTTATCGTTGCCCGTGAGCATGCTAATGCTTTTACAGAGTTGAACGACCCGATTGATCAGCGTGAGCGTTTTGAAGCACAGTTAAAAGAACGCGAGCAGGGTAATGATGAAGCGCACGAGATGGATGAAGATTTCGTAGAGGCATTGGAATATGGAATGCCTCCAACAGGCGGTCTAGGAATCGGTATTGACCGTTTAGTAATGTTATTGACAAACTCACCATCGATTCGTGATGTTCTGTTATTCCCGCTAATGCGTCATAAGTAACTTGTAATGGAAAAGTGCTGTTAAGACGGCGCTTTTCCTTTTATTTTTTAATAAATAGAGTGAATATTCAAACTTCCATTTAGGTTAATAAAAACTGATAAAAACTATTGCACGAAATTATTAATGGTGGTATATTAATATCTGTTGTTGCGAGACAGTAAGTCTTCGACAAAAGATTTCAAAAAAAGTTGTTGACATTAAGTTGATAACTTGGTATGATAAGAAAGTCGCTTTTGGGCGGCGGGTTAAATAGTTCTTTGAAAACTAAACAAACAAAAACGTCAACAAACAATAATTATTCATTTCTTTTGAAATGAAGCCAACGTAACATTTTTGAGCTAATCAACTCAACTTTATTGGAGAGTTTGATCCTGGCTCAGGACGAACGCTGGCGGCGTGCCTAATACATGCAAGTCGAGCGAATCACTGGGAGCTTGCTCCCGGTGATTAGCGGCGGACGGGTGAGTAACACGTGGGCAACCTGCCTGTAAGACTGGGATAACTTCGGGAAACCGGAGCTAATACCGGATAATTTCTTCCCTCGCATGAGGGAAGGTTGAAAGTCGGTTTCGGCTGACACTTACAGATGGGCCCGCGGCGCATTAGCTAGTTGGTGAGGTAACGGCTCACCAAGGCGACGATGCGTAGCCGACCTGAGAGGGTGATCGGCCACACTGGGACTGAGACACGGCCCAGACTCCTACGGGAGGCAGCAGTAGGGAATCTTCCACAATGGACGAAAGTCTGATGGAGCAACGCCGCGTGAGCGATGAAGGCCTTCGGGTCGTAAAGCTCTGTTGTCAGGGAAGAACAAGTATCGGAGTAACTGCCGGTACCTTGACGGTACCTGACCAGAAAGCCACGGCTAACTACGTGCCAGCAGCCGCGGTAATACGTAGGTGGCAAGCGTTGTCCGGAATTATTGGGCGTAAAGCGCGCGCAGGCGGTCCTTTAAGTCTGATGTGAAAGCCCACGGCTCAACCGTGGAGGGTCATTGGAAACTGGGGGACTTGAGTGCAGAAGAGGAAAGCGGAATTCCACGTGTAGCGGTGAAATGCGTAGAGATGTGGAGGAACACCAGTGGCGAAGGCGGCTTTCTGGTCTGTAACTGACGCTGAGGCGCGAAAGCGTGGGGAGCAAACAGGATTAGATACCCTGGTAGTCCACGCCGTAAACGATGAGTGCTAAGTGTTAGAGGGTTTCCGCCCTTTAGTGCTGCAGCTAACGCATTAAGCACTCCGCCTGGGGAGTACGGCCGCAAGGCTGAAACTCAAAGGAATTGACGGGGGCCCGCACAAGCGGTGGAGCATGTGGTTTAATTCGAAGCAACGCGAAGAACCTTACCAGGTCTTGACATCCTCTGACACTCCTAGAGATAGGAATTTCCCCTTCGGGGGACAGAGTGACAGGTGGTGCATGGTTGTCGTCAGCTCGTGTCGTGAGATGTTGGGTTAAGTCCCGCAACGAGCGCAACCCTTGATCTTAGTTGCCAGCATTCAGTTGGGCACTCTAAGGTGACTGCCGGTGACAAACCGGAGGAAGGTGGGGATGACGTCAAATCATCATGCCCCTTATGACCTGGGCTACACACGTGCTACAATGGATGGTACAAAGGGCAGCGAAGCCGCGAGGTGGAGCCAATCCCATAAAACCATTCTCAGTTCGGATTGCAGGCTGCAACTCGCCTGCATGAAGCCGGAATCGCTAGTAATCGCGGATCAGCATGCCGCGGTGAATACGTTCCCGGGCCTTGTACACACCGCCCGTCACACCACGAGAGTTTGTAACACCCGAAGTCGGTGGGGTAACCGTAAGGAGCCAGCCGCCTAAGGTGGGACAGATGATTGGGGTGAAGTCGTAACAAGGTAGCCGT
>NZ_CP145895.1:92500-162500 GCF_049568635.1 Neobacillus sp. SAB-20_R2A
ATTATTGGGCGTAAAGCGCGCGCAGGCGGTCCTTTAAGTCTGATGTGAAAGCCCACGGCTCAACCGTGGAGGGTCATTGGAAACTGGGGGACTTGAGTGCAGAAGAGGAAAGCGGAATTCCACGTGTAGCGGTGAAATGCGTAGAGATGTGGAGGAACACCAGTGGCGAAGGCGGCTTTCTGGTCTGTAACTGACGCTGAGGCGCGAAAGCGTGGGGAGCAAACAGGATTAGATACCCTGGTAGTCCACGCCGTAAACGATGAGTGCTAAGTGTTAGAGGGTTTCCGCCCTTTAGTGCTGCAGCTAACGCATTAAGCACTCCGCCTGGGGAGTACGGCCGCAAGGCTGAAACTCAAAGGAATTGACGGGGGCCCGCACAAGCGGTGGAGCATGTGGTTTAATTCGAAGCAACGCGAAGAACCTTACCAGGTCTTGACATCCTCTGACACTCCTAGAGATAGGAATTTCCCCTTCGGGGGACAGAGTGACAGGTGGTGCATGGTTGTCGTCAGCTCGTGTCGTGAGATGTTGGGTTAAGTCCCGCAACGAGCGCAACCCTTGATCTTAGTTGCCAGCATTCAGTTGGGCACTCTAAGGTGACTGCCGGTGACAAACCGGAGGAAGGTGGGGATGACGTCAAATCATCATGCCCCTTATGACCTGGGCTACACACGTGCTACAATGGATGGTACAAAGGGCAGCGAAGCCGCGAGGTGGAGCCAATCCCATAAAACCATTCTCAGTTCGGATTGCAGGCTGCAACTCGCCTGCATGAAGCCGGAATCGCTAGTAATCGCGGATCAGCATGCCGCGGTGAATACGTTCCCGGGCCTTGTACACACCGCCCGTCACACCACGAGAGTTTGTAACACCCGAAGTCGGTGGGGTAACCGTAAGGAGCCAGCCGCCTAAGGTGGGACAGATGATTGGGGTGAAGTCGTAACAAGGTAGCCGTATCGGAAGGTGCGGCTGGATCACCTCCTTTCTAAGGATATAAGCTGGACATATGAGCCAGACAATACATGTTTGTTTGATTGTTTCTTGTTTGTTTAGTTTTGAGGGAATTATCTCTCAAAACTTTTTGTTCCTTGAAAACTAGATAATCGTAAAAGAAGAAGTAACCAAGTAAGAACCGAGTAATCGCCATTTTAGTTTTTCTCTCTTATTTTTAAGAGTAAAAACCTTTTAGGTTAAGTTAGAAAGGGCGCACGGTGAATGCCTTGGCACTAGGAGCCGATGAAGGACGGGACTAACACCGATATGCTTCGGGGAGCTGTAAGTAAGCGCCGATCCGGAGATTTCCGAATGGGGAAACCCACTGTTCGTAATGGAGCAGTATCTTTACCTGAATACATAGGGTATTGAAGGCAGACCCGGGGAACTGAAACATCTAAGTACCCGGAGGAAGAGAAAGCAAACGCGATTCCCTGAGTAGCGGCGAGCGAAACGGGAACAGCCCAAACCGAAAGGCTTGCCTTTCGGGGTTGTAGGACACTCAACATGGAGTTACAAAGGAACGGGGTAGATGAAGCGGTCTGGAAAGGCCAGCCATAGAAGGTAAAAGCCCTGTAGTTGAAACTTCGTTCCCTCCTGAGTGGATCCTGAGTACGGCCGGACACGTGAAATCCGGTCGGAAGCAGGGAGGACCATCTCCCAAGGCTAAATACTCCCTAGTGACCGATAGTGAACCAGTACCGTGAGGGAAAGGTGAAAAGCACCCCGGAAGGGGAGTGAAAGAGATCCTGAAACCGTGTGCCTACAAGTAGTCAGAGCCCGTTCATGGGTGATGGCGTGCCTTTTGTAGAATGAACCGGCGAGTTACGATTGCATGCGAGGTTAAGTTGAAGAGACGGAGCCGCAGCGAAAGCGAGTCTGAATAGGGCGAATTAGTATGTAGTCGTAGACCCGAAACCAGGTGATCTACCCATGTCCAGGGTGAAGTCCAGGTAACACTGGATGGAGGCCCGAACCCACGCACGTTGAAAAGTGCGGGGATGAGGTGTGGGTAGCGGAGAAATTCCAATCGAACTTGGAGATAGCTGGTTCTCTCCGAAATAGCTTTAGGGCTAGCCTCACGTAGTTAGAGTCTTGGAGGTAGAGCACTGTTTGGACTAGGGGCCCTCATCGGGTTACCGAATTCAGACAAACTCCGAATGCCAATGACTTATCCGTGGGAGTCAGACTGCGAGTGATAAGATCCGTAGTCAAAAGGGAAACAGCCCAGACCACCAGCTAAGGTCCCAAAGTATACGTTAAGTGGAAAAGGATGTGGAGTTGCTTAGACAACCAGGATGTTGGCTTAGAAGCAGCCACCATTTAAAGAGTGCGTAATAGCTCACTGGTCGAGTGACTCTGCGCCGAAAATGTACCGGGGCTAAACGTATCACCGAAGCTGTGGGTGGACACCTTGTGGTGTCCGCGGTAGGAGAGCGTTCTAAGGGCGTTGAAGCTAGACCGTAAGGACTGGTGGAGCGCTTAGAAGTGAGAATGCCGGTATGAGTAGCGAAAGATGAGTGAGAATCTCATCCACCGTATGCCTAAGGTTTCCTGAGGAAGGCTCGTCCGCTCAGGGTTAGTCGGGACCTAAGCCGAGGCCGAAAGGCGTAGGCGATGGACAACAGGTTGATATTCCTGTACCACCTCTTTATCGTTTGAGTGATGGGGGGACGCAGGAGGATAGGGTAAGCGCACTGCTGGATATGTGCGTGCAAGCAGTTAGGCTGGTGAATAGGAAAATCCGTTCACCTTAAGGCTGAGCTGTGATGCCGAGGGAATTATAGTACCGAAGTTCCTGATTCCACACTGCCAAGAAAAGCCTCTAGCGAGATAAAAGGTGCCCGTACCGCAAACCGACACAGGTAGGCGAGGAGAGAATCCTAAGGTGAGCGAGAGAACTCTCGTTAAGGAACTCGGCAAAATGACCCCGTAACTTCGGGAGAAGGGGTGCTTTTTGGGGTGAATAGCCCCGAAGAGCCGCAGTGAATAGGCCCAGGCGACTGTTTAGCAAAAACACAGGTCTCTGCAAAGCCGCAAGGCGAAGTATAGGGGCTGACGCCTGCCCGGTGCTGGAAGGTTAAGAGGAGGGGTTAGCGCAAGCGAAGCTCTGAATCGAAGCCCCAGTAAACGGCGGCCGTAACTATAACGGTCCTAAGGTAGCGAAATTCCTTGTCGGGTAAGTTCCGACCCGCACGAAAGGCGTAACGATCTGGGCACTGTCTCAACGAGAGACTCGGTGAAATTATAGTACCTGTGAAGATGCAGGTTACCCGCGACAGGACGGAAAGACCCCATGGAGCTTTACTGTAGCCTGATATTGAATTTTGGTACAGCTTGTACAGGATAGGTAGGAGCCTGAGAAACCGGAGCGCCAGCTTCGGTGGAGGCGTCGGTGGGATACTACCCTGGCTGTATTGAAATTCTAACCCGCACCCCTCATCGGGGTGGGAGACAGTGTCAGGTGGGCAGTTTGACTGGGGCGGTCGCCTCCTAAAGTGTAACGGAGGCGCCCAAAGGTTCCCTCAGAATGGTTGGAAATCATTCGCAGAGTGTAAAGGCACAAGGGAGCTTGACTGCGAGACCTACAAGTCGAGCAGGGACGAAAGTCGGGCTTAGTGATCCGGTGGTTCCGCATGGAAGGGCCATCGCTCAACGGATAAAAGCTACCCTGGGGATAACAGGCTTATCTCCCCCAAGAGTCCACATCGACGGGGAGGTTTGGCACCTCGATGTCGGCTCATCGCATCCTGGGGCTGTAGTCGGTCCCAAGGGTTGGGCTGTTCGCCCATTAAAGCGGTACGCGAGCTGGGTTCAGAACGTCGTGAGACAGTTCGGTCCCTATCCGTCGTGGGCGCAGGAAATTTGAGAGGAGCTGTCCTTAGTACGAGAGGACCGGGATGGACGCACCGCTGGTGTACCAGTTGTCTTGCCAAAGGCATCGCTGGGTAGCTATGTGCGGACGGGATAAGTGCTGAAAGCATCTAAGCATGAAGCCCCCCTCGAGATGAGATTTCCCATAGCGTCAAGCTAGTAAGATCCCTGAAAGATGATCAGGTTGATAGGTCAGAGGTGGAAGCGCGGTGACGTGTGGAGCTGACTGATACTAATCGATCGAGGACTTAACCAAAATCGAAAAGCGGAAGCGGCCGGTTAGCAACGTATGGCCTGGAGGGCTTTGACTGAGATAAAGGAAACACGATGAGCGCTAGCGAATCGATGTTGACTTATCGTAGGGAAAAGACCGAAGGACACTAGTTGCTGGACGCTGGAGCTAGACAATTATCAAAGTAATAAGGTGAACTCGTTTTTACTAAACTTCTTCTGCGTTATCTAGTTTTGAGGGAATGAAACCTCTAATTCAATAGGTCCGGTAGCAATGGCGAGAAGGTCACACCCGTTCCCATCCCGAACACGGAAGTTAAGCTTCTCAGCGCCGATGGTAGTTGGGACGCAAGTCCCTGTGAGAGTAGGACGCTGCCGGGCAAATAAAAAGACAACCTGAAAATGGTTGTCTTTTTTGTGTTGTAAAGTGCGAATGATGCACAAGAACCGTCCCTATGCATCACAATCCTTCAAATTTAGTAGTTTTTTCCCATCAATCATAGGTTTCGCAACCGCGAGATTTGGAGAAAATCATATAATAGTGAATCGTTGCATCTGGAAATAAAATTGAGTATAATTAATGTCAAATATAGTCAAAGTCAGATGGTGCAAGGGGGTGGGAAGATGAGAAACATCTCCGATATTATCGAGAAATATCTGAAGCAGGTTTTGGATATGAGTGAAGAAGATATTGTGGAAATCAAACGCAGCGAGGTTGCTGATAAATTTCAATGTGTTCCTTCACAAATTAACTATGTCATTAACACCCGATTCACGATTGAACGGGGGTATGTCGTGGAAAGCAAACGGGGCGGGGGCGGATATATCCGGATTATTAAGGTGCAGTCTCATGATTCGGCCCAATTGATTGACCATTTGCTGTCACTTATCCATAGCCGTTGCAGTCAGGCAAGTGCGGAGGATGTGATTGGCCGGCTTATTCAGGAAGAGATTATTACAAAAAGAGAGGCTAAAATCATGTTAAGCGTAATTGACCGATCTGTTTTGTATATTGAACTTCCATACCGGGATGAATTAAGAGCAAGAATGTTAAAGGCAATGTTAACATCTTTGAAATATAAATAATATAGCCAGAGGGTGAAAGTATGATTTGCCAAGAATGTAATCAAAGGCCTGCGGCACTCCATTTTACAAAAATTATTAATGGTGAAAAGACGGAAGTGCACCTTTGTGAAAAGTGTGCTCAGGAAAAGGGCGATATGTTTATTTTTAATGGTGAATCAGGGTTTTCTTTTAATAATTTATTAGCAGGTTTATTAAATTTCGACCCGGCATTTCAACAGCCAACCGAGAGCCCGTTTCAACAGGCAGAAATCCTGCAATGCCACCATTGTTCCATGACATTTCCACAGTTTTTGAAAGTAGGACGCTTCGGCTGTTCCCACTGCTATGAGACCTTTAAAGAACAATTAAAACCTGTTCTAAGGCGGCTTCATGGCGGAAATTGGACCCATAACGGGAAAATTCCAAAAAGAGTTGGCGGGGCCATTTATCTCCGCAAGCAAATTGATGAACTGAAAAACTTGTTAAGAGAATCTATTATCCATGAAGAATTTGAAAAGGCCGCAACCATCCGCGATGAAATCCGTCAGCTGGAGAAAAAATTAGCGGCTGGTCATGAGGGAGGGGAATAACGGTGTCGCTCGAACGTTTTTTAAATCAAGCGGTCAGCTCCTGGATGAGTGAGGAAGGGCCTGAATCCGATATTGTCCTCAGCTCGAGAATTCGCTTGGCGCGAAACTTGGAAGCATATAAATTCCCAACTCTTTTTTCACATGAGGAAGCTAAACAGGTTATTAATGAGCTGGAGGGCATTTTGGAAACTTCCAGCCTCCGAAACTTTGGGCATTTGGAATTGCTGAAAATAGATGAGATGCAGCCGCTGCAAAAGAGGGTCTTGGTTGAAAAACATCTAATCAGCCCGCAATTGGCAGAGGATTCACCATATGGTGCCGTTTTATTATCCGAAAATGAAGAAGTTAGTATAATGATTAATGAAGAGGATCATATACGGATTCAATGCCTATTTCCTGGGCTGCAGCTAAAAGAAGCATTAGATGCTGCCAATGAAATTGACGATTGGCTTGAAGGTCATCTCCAGTATGCTTTTGATGAAAAATACGGCTATTTAACAAGCTGTCCAACAAATGTCGGCACTGGCCTTCGGGCATCGGTGATGATGCATTTGCCGGGTTTAATTTTAACACAGCAGATTAACCGGATTATTCCAGCCATCAATCAATTAGGGTTTGTGGTTCGGGGAATTTACGGTGAAGGAAGTGAAGCACTCGGCAATATTTTTCAAATTTCCAATCAAATTACCCTTGGAAAATCTGAAGAAGACATGTGCCGCGATTTAATGGGGGTTGTCAGCCAGTTAATTTCACAAGAAAGGTCGGCACGTGAAGCATTACGCAAAACTTCGAACATACAATTAGAAGACAGGGTGTTCAGGTCCCTAGGGGTCCTAACCAACAGCCGGATTATTGAAACGAAGGAAGCTGCAAAGTGTTTATCGGATGTTCGTCTTGGAATAGATATGGGATATATAAATTATGTATCAAAGAACATCTTAAATGAATTGATGATTTTAACGCAGCCTGGTTTTCTTCAGCAATATGCTGGAGGACCATTAAGACCGCATGAAAGAGACATAAGGCGGGCGGCATTAATTCGGGAACGTTTTATAATGGAATCTAAAAATATTGGTGAGGAGTGATAGTATGATGTTCGGCCGTTTTACTGAAAGAGCACAAAAGGTTCTAGCTTTAGCACAGGAAGAAGCAATTCGTCTTGGGCATAACAACATAGGAACTGAGCATATTTTATTGGGATTAATCCGCGAGGGTGAAGGGATTGCAGCTAAAGCTCTTTATGGACTTGGATTAGGCTCAGATAAGATTCAAAAAGAAGTGGAAAATTTAATTGGCAAAGGGCAGGAAGCCTCACAGATTATTCACTACACTCCGAGAGCCAAAAAGGTAATTGAACTTTCAATGGATGAAGCACGCAAACTAGGACATTCCTATGTCGGGACAGAGCATATTCTGCTTGGACTGATCCGTGAGGGAGAAGGGGTGGCAGCCCGAGTCCTTAATAACCTTGGGGTAAGCTTGAATAAAGCGCGCCAGCAGGTATTGCAATTATTAGGCAGCAATGAGAGCGGCGGGCAGCATGGCGGAGCATCTGCCAGTGCCAATACGCCTACACTTGACAGCCTGGCAAGAGATTTAACAGCCATCGCCAGGGAAGGCAGCCTTGACCCAGTGATTGGCCGCAGCAAGGAAATTCAGCGTGTAATCGAGGTGCTGAGCCGCCGGACTAAAAACAACCCGGTATTGATTGGCGAGCCTGGGGTTGGTAAAACAGCTATTGCGGAAGGCCTTGCCCAGCAGATTGTCAATAATGAGGTGCCAGAGATCCTTCGCGATAAGCGTGTCATGACACTTGATATGGGAACAGTAGTTGCGGGAACCAAGTATCGCGGCGAGTTTGAAGACCGTCTGAAAAAAGTAATGGATGAAATCCGCCAAGCCGGAAATATCATCCTGTTCATTGATGAATTGCACACATTAATCGGTGCTGGCGGGGCGGAAGGTGCCATTGATGCTTCCAATATTTTAAAACCATCGCTTGCCCGTGGCGAGCTGCAATGTATCGGGGCGACAACCCTTGATGAATACCGCAAATATATCGAAAAGGATGCTGCCTTAGAGCGCCGCTTCCAGCCGATTAGGGTGGATGAGCCGACTGCGGAAGAATCCGTTCAAATTTTAGAAGGGCTGCGTGACCGCTATGAAGCCCACCATCGTGTCTCCATTACCGATGAGGCGATTGAAGCAGCGGTAAAGCTTTCCGACCGTTATATCTCAGACCGTTTCCTGCCTGATAAAGCGATTGATTTAATCGACGAAGCAGGGTCTAAGGTTCGTCTTCGTTCCTATACCACTCCGCCAAACTTAAAAGAGCTGGAAGTGAAGCTCGAGGAAGTGCGGAAGGAAAAGGATGCAGCCGTGCAAAGCCAGGAATTCGAAAAGGCGGCATCATTAAGGGATTCAGAGCAGCGCCTGCGTGAGCAGCTTGAAGAAACGAAGAAAAGCTGGAAGGAAAAGCAGGGCAAAGAAAATAATCAAGTAACAGTTGAGGATATTGCCAGCGTTGTATCGAGCTGGACGGGAATTCCGGTTTCTAAACTTGCAGAAACAGAAACAGCGAGACTGCTTAACTTAGAAGAAATCTTGCATTCTCGCGTGATTGGTCAAGAAGAGGCAGTTTTGGCTGTATCCAAAGCGGTCCGCCGTGCGAGAGCAGGATTAAAAGATCCAAAGCGGCCGATTGGCTCCTTTATCTTCCTTGGACCAACCGGGGTCGGGAAAACAGAATTAGCCCGTGCCCTTGCTGAGGCAATGTTTGGCGATGAGGATGCGATGATCCGGATCGATATGTCGGAATATATGGAGAAGCATTCGACATCCCGCCTTGTCGGTTCCCCTCCAGGCTATGTAGGATATGAGGAGGGCGGACAATTAACCGAGAAAGTCCGCAGAAAGCCATATTCAGTTGTCCTTTTGGATGAAATTGAAAAGGCGCACCCAGATGTGTTTAATATCCTGCTCCAGGTATTGGAAGATGGCCGCTTAACCGACTCGAAGGGAAGAACAGTCGATTTCCGCAATACAGTTCTGATTATGACATCTAACGTCGGTGCGGAAGCCCTGAAGCGGAATAAGTATGTCGGCTTTAATATCCAGGATTCTGCCCAGGACTACAAAGACATGAAGGGCAAAGTTATGGAAGAGCTGAAGAAAGCATTCCGTCCTGAATTCCTGAACCGGATTGATGAAATAATCGTCTTCCATGCACTTGAGAAAAAGCATTTGGAGGAAATTGTTACATTACTATCTGATCAGTTAATTAAGCGATTAAAGGAACAAAAAATAGAAATCGAACTAACTCCGGCGGCAAAAGGGAAAATTTCCGAAGAAGGCTATGACCCTGAATATGGGGCAAGACCGCTTAAACGGGCCATTCAAAAACATATTGAAGACCGCCTGTCGGAAGAGCTGCTAAAAGGGAATTTATTGACCGGCCAGCTTGCTGTTATTGACGTCGAGAATGGTGAATTTGTCGTCAGATCAGCTGAGCAAACGAGTTTGGCAAAATAATTATGTAAGATGAAACCAACTAAGGGAGGTACACGTAAATAATGTTAAATCGTGTACCTCTTTTTCCATGTAAGGGAACGTCTTTTTCGCACAGAGAGGAAGAGCAAGAATGGTAAAGCGAAAAACAAAATTCATGTGTCAGGACTGCGGATATGAGTCACCAAAATGGATGGGAAAATGCCCAGGATGCGGCGGCTGGAATCGAATGGTCGAAGAAGTAGAGGTTACCGGGGCGCAAAGACGGGGAGCATTTGCCCATTCTCAGGGCGGTTCAGGCATTCTTTCTAAACCGGTTCCGATTACTTCGATTGAAACGGTCAGCGAGCCGAGAATCCATACTGACTTAAAGGAATTGAACCGCGTTCTTGGCGGCGGAGTTGTTAAGGGGTCATTAGTATTAATTGGCGGCGACCCGGGCATCGGAAAATCAACGCTTCTTCTGCAAGTATCTTCACAGCTAGCAAATAAGGATCATCAAGTATTGTACATATCCGGTGAGGAATCCTTACGGCAAACCAAGCTTCGGGCGGAACGGCTGAACATCGCCTCGCCAAATTTAATGGTATATGCGGAGACAAACCTTGAGGAAATTAACAGGACCATTGAAAGCACAAATCCAAGCTTTGTCATTATCGATTCCATCCAAACGGTTTACCACCCGGAGGTTACCTCAGCACCCGGTAGTGTTTCTCAGGTTCGCGAATGTACGGCTGAATTAATGAGAATTGGCAAAACGAAAGGCATTGCCATCTTTATTGTCGGGCATGTTACAAAAGAAGGGTCGATTGCCGGTCCTAGGCTGCTCGAGCATATGGTGGATACGGTCCTTTATTTTGAGGGTGAAAGACACCATACCTATCGAATTTTACGTGCTGTAAAAAACCGCTTTGGATCCACAAATGAAATGGGAATTTTTGAAATGAAGGAATTTGGCCTTGAAGAGGTCGAAAATCCATCGGAAATTTTTTTGGAGGAGCGCTCTAGAGGTGCGGCAGGATCGACTGTTGTCGCTTCGATGGAAGGGACCCGGCCTGTTCTTGTGGAAATCCAAGCACTTATTTCGCCCACCAGCTTTGGGAATCCGAGAAGGATGGCAACAGGGATTGACCACAACCGAGTACCGCTCTTAATGGCTGTTCTAGAGAAGCGGGTCGGAATGCTCCTCGCCAATCAAGATGCCTATTTAAAGGTTGCCGGCGGAGTGAAATTGGATGAACCGGCCATTGATTTGGCGATTGCCGTAAGCATTGCTTCAAGTTTTAGGGACAAACCAACAAGGCCGACAGATTGTATTATTGGGGAGGTCGGCTTAACGGGAGAAGTGAGACGGGTTTCAAGAATCGAGCAGCGTGTTCAGGAGGCTGCCAAAATGGGATTTGAGCGGGTTATCCTGCCAGCTAATAATCTTAGTGGCTGGAATGGGCCAATAGGTGTCGAACTCATCGGTGTTTCGTCGGTCAGCGAGGCGCTGAAGGCGGCTTTGGGAGGGTAGCGGATGGACAATAAGAGATCAGGGGAACTATCCATTCATGATGTAGTACAGTTAATTGCACCGGGTACCCCGATTCGAGAAGGACTTGATAATGTTTTACGGGCCAATACCGGAGGGTTGATTGTGATTGGCTATAACGAAAAAGTAAAAGCGATAGTCGACGGGGGATTTGAAATTAATTGTTCCTTTTCACCAAGCTTTTTATATGAATTGGCGAAAATGGACGGGGCAATCATCTTAAATGAAACCGGAAATAAAATTTTGATTGCTAACGCCCAGCTTGCCCCAGATACTGATATCGCCTCTACGGAAACGGGGATGCGGCACAGAACAGCCGAACGGGTCGCCAAGCAGACAAAAGCGCTTGTGATTGCAATTTCCCAAAGAAGAAATGTTATTACTTTGTATCAGGGGAATTTTCGTTATGCCCTCAAGGACATAGCTGTCATTTTAACAAAGGCGAATCAGGCCATTCAAACACTGGAAAAATATAAATCCGTCCTAGAGCAAAGCATTACCAATTTAAGTATTTTAGAATTTGAGGATTCTGTTACGTATAATGATTTTCTGCTTGTCCTCCACCGCTTTGAAATGGTCTTAAAGATTAAAAATGAACTGCTGGGGTTCCTGTATGAACTGGGGACTGAAGGCAGGTTGATTCGGCTGCAGATGAATGAAATATTGACAGAACTGGAAGAAGAAATGATGCTGATTATGAAGGACTATGCGTTTGATAGAGAGGTAAAACCAAACGAAGTCCTGCAGCGGATGCAGACTATGACGGCGAGCGGGACCATAGACGACATGGTTTTGTTAAGGCTATTGGGGTACCTCGGCTATGTTCACCTCGATGAATACCGAAATCCGTGCGGATACCGGATTCTTAATAAAATCCCCAGGCTTCCTGGTGTCATCATCGAAAATCTTATCAATAACTTTGGAAATCTGACAAATATTCTGACTGCAACAGTTGAAGACCTTGATGACGTGGAGGGAATAGGGGAAATACGTGCGAATAAAATCAAAGAGGGCTTCAAATTAATTAAAGAGCGATTATATACGGATCGTCATCTATAAAACTATTGAAAAAATCTAAAAGGCTATGTTAAAATAAATGTTTTTCATTTATTTGACACTCCCATTTTTCGATGCTACCCTAGATTTTAACGTAACAAATTTGTTTCAAAATCAACACAATTTGGAAAAATAATCTTACTTGCAACGTTTCAATTTTCCTATTGTGTTTATAATGAAAAAGAGGAGGTGAAGGAATGTTAAAACGAATTGTGCAGGCGTGCTTTCTCATTACTGGGGGAACGCTTGGAATTTTGTTTTTGCCACAATTACTTGTTCTACTTCATCTAAATGATAGCCAACTTATCAATAATTCCTATGTCACTGCTATTTTAGGTGCTATTATTTTTTATCTTATAACCTTTTGGGCAGTAGATTACGTTATTAATTTTATTAAATGGGCTGAAGATTCATTAGTAAAGATTCCTGTTACAGATGTTTTATTTGGAAGTATTGGCCTAATATTTGGCTTGTTGGTTGCCTTCTTGATCGGCTTTGCCCTAAATGCCGTACAAGTACCAATCTTAAATGAAGTGGCCCCGATTCTATTGACCTTGTTATTTGGATATTTAGGATTCCAGGTGGGATTTAAAAAACGCGATGAACTTCTCGGTTTGTTTGGCCGAGGTAACGGCAAGAAAAAGAACGCTGAAGAGGAAACAGATAAGGCGGAATTTAAATCTTTAAAAATATTGGATACAAGCGTCATTATTGATGGACGCATAGCTGATATTTGCCAAACTGGATTCTTGGATGGGACGATTGTCATTCCCCAATTTGTGCTTGAGGAATTGCAGCATATTGCGGACTCTTCTGACGTGTTGAAACGCAATCGCGGCAGACGAGGATTGGATATCTTAAATAGAATCCAAAAGGAGCTGGCTGTAAAAGTAGAGATTTACGAGGGAGATTTTGAAGAAATTCAGGAAGTCGACTCGAAGCTTGTTAAGCTGGCGAAAATAACGAACGGAATTCTTGTGACGAATGATTTTAACTTAAATAAGGTTTGTGAATTCCAAAATGTCTCCGTTTTGAATATCAATGATCTGGCAAATGCTGTGAAGCCAGTCGTTCTTCCAGGTGAAGAATTAACTGTTCAAGTAATCAAGGATGGTAAGGAATATCATCAAGGTGTTGCCTATTTGGATGACGGGACGATGATTGTTGTGGAAGAAGGAAGAGAATATATCGGCAAACGAATTGATGTTCTCGTAACGAGCGTCCTGCAGACATCTGCCGGCAGAATGATTTTTGCCAAACCGAAACTTTTAGAAAAAGCTTTGTAAAAAGGATTGTGTTATTTATGACTTACCGGGTCATTATCCCTGCCGCCGGTTCCGGAAAGCGAATGGGGGCGGGGAAAAACAAGCTTTTGCTTGAACTTGAAGGTGTGCCAATCCTCATTCATACACTTAAAGTTTTTGCGGATGATGAGGATTGCGAGGCCATTATTTTAGCGGTAAATCCGCAGGATGAAAAGGAATTCACGGATTTAATCAATAAACATCATATCAAAAAGTCCGTCAGTATGGTTCCGGGCGGTTCTGAACGCCAGCACAGCATTTATAATGCGTTAAAAACCATCAAAACCGATGGGATAGTTCTTGTTCATGATGCCGCCAGACCGTTTATCAAAAAAGAGCATATCCTCCGTTTAACGGGAGTAACAGAGGAGACCGGTGCTGCCATTATTGGCGTGCCTGCAAAAGATACGATGAAAAAAGTCATGGGCGGTACTGTAACAGAGACTGTGGAACGTTCGAGCTTGTGGGCAGTGCATACCCCGCAGGCTTTTCGTATTTCCCTCCTCCATGAGGCTTATGAAAAAGCAGAAAGAGACAGCTTTCTCGGCACTGATGATGCCAGTTTGGTAGAAAGATTGGGACATCCAGTGGCGATGGTCGAAGGTGATTATGATAATATCAAAATTACAACACCAGAAGATTTATTTTTTGCAGAAGCGATTTTAAAAAAGAGACTTAAAGGAGTTTGAATTATGTTTCGAATTGGCCAGGGCTTTGATGTTCATCAATTAACCGAGGGACGCCCTCTGATTATTGGTGGTATCACGATTCCATATGAAAAAGGGCTGTTGGGGCATTCCGATGCCGACGTATTATTACATACCGTTTCCGATGCCTGTTTAGGGGCAATTGGCGAAGGCGATATCGGAAGGCATTTTCCTGATACGGACCCAAACTTTAAGGACGCTGATTCGGCCAAGCTGATGGAGCGAGTCTGGGGAATCGTGAAAGAAAAAGGATATGAGCTTGTGAATGCTGATTGTACAATCATTGCCCAAAAACCAAAGATGGCTCCCTACATTGGCGAGATGCAGGCGCGGATTGCCGAGCTTCTCGAGGCATCTCCGGAGCAGGTGAATGTGAAAGCGACCACAACTGAAAAGCTCGGGTTTCCTGGCAGGGGCGAAGGGGTTGCGGCCCAGGCAGTTGTATTGTTAAAAAAGGTAGGGGTTTAGACTTTATTGAGGTTCTGCCAAGTGATAAAATATATCGGTATGAGAACCAAATGGAAAAAGTGGAGGCATTATGATGTCAAATGAGATTAGAGTAAGGTACGCTCCAAGTCCAACCGGACATTTACATATCGGGAATGCCCGTACGGCACTGTTTAATTATTTGTTTGCCCGCAATAAAGGCGGAAAGTTTATTATCCGGATTGAGGATACCGATAAGAAGCGTAATATTGAAGGCGGCGAGCAAAGCCAATTAAAATATTTAAAATGGCTTGGAATGGACTGGGATGAAAGTGTCGATGTCGGTGGTGAATACGGTCCCTACCGCCAATCGGAAAGAAACGATATTTATGAAACCTACTATAAGCAGCTCTTAGAGAATGGAAAGGCTTATAAATGCTACTGTACAGAAGAAGAATTGGAGAAAGAACGGGAAGAGCAAATTGCCCGTGGTGAAACCGCCCATTACTCCGGCAAGTGCCGGCACTTAACTCCGGAAGACAGCGCCCGTTTGGAGGCAGAAGGCCGCAAGCCAAGCATCCGCATCATTGTTCCGGAAGGAAAGACGTATACCTTTGATGACATGGTTAAAGGAACTGTATCCTTTGAATCAGATACGATTGGCGGAGACTGGGTAATGGTTAAGAAGGATGGCACGCCAACCTATAACTTTGCGGTTGCTATCGATGACCGTCTCATGGAAATCTCGCATGTTCTGCGCGGTGATGACCATATCTCCAATACGCCAAAGCAACTGGTGGTATACGAAGCATTAGGCTGGGAGCCGCCCATTTTCGGACATATGACGCTAATTGTGAATGAAAGCCGTAAGAAATTGAGCAAGCGGGACGAGTCCATCATTCAATTTATCGAGCAATACGAGGAATTGGGTTATCTGCCAGAAGCATTATTTAACTTTATTGCCTTGCTCGGCTGGTCTCCTGCAGGGGAAGAGGAGATTTTCGCGCAAGAAGAATTTATTCAAATCTTTGATGCAGATCGACTTTCCAAATCACCGGCATTATTTGATAAACAAAAGCTTGCTTGGATGAACAATCAATATATGAAAAAAGTAGAGCTAGAGCGGGTAGTGGAACTTTCCCTGCCGCATTTAATCAAGGCCGGCCGTGTCAGCGAGAACCTGTCAGAGGAAGAACAACAATGGGTCCGCACTTTGGTTTCTCTCCTTCAGGAAAAAATGAGCTTTGGCGCAGAAATCATCGAGCTTTCGGATATGTTCTTTAAGGACGAGGCAGACTATGAGGAAGAAGCGAAGGAAGTACTGGGCGGAGAACAAGTTCCAGAGGTGTTAAAGGCTTTCTTACAGGAGCTTGATCAGCTTGAAAGCTTCCAGGCAGAAGGCATCCAGGCCGCGATGAAGGCTGTCCAAAAATCAACAGGGCAAAAGGGGAAAAACCTGTTTATGCCGATTCGGGCCGCTGTGACGGGGCAAACCCATGGACCAGACCTGCCAAAATCGATTGAACTTTTAGGCCGAGAGAAAGTTCAAAATAGAATTAAGCAAATTATTAGTTAACATTCAAGAAAAAATGTAATATAGTATAAGTATTATAAAACGAGCTAAAGCTTTGATGAGGAAAAGTAGAAAAATGATGCTTGAAAGAGAGAACCATCACCGGCTGAAAGTGGTTTAAGCCGCTCATTTTTTGAAAATGCACCTCGGAGCCCCACTTCGAAACAGATTGCCTTTGGAGTAGATTTGGGCGGAACCTTTCCGTTAACAGGTAGAGTGAGGCCATATTAATGCGCACACAGTTTTTGTGTCTGTATTCATTGTGACCTAATCAGAGTGGAACCACGTTAAAATCAAGCGTCTCTGTCTTTACGACAGAGGCGTTTTTTATTTTATAAAAAGGGGTATAAAACAAAGGGGGGAGTATCAATGTTCAAAACATTGAAGGAGGATATTGATGTAATATTTGACCAGGATCCGGCAGCAAGAAGCTATTTGGAAGTAATTCTAACTTATTCAGGTCTACATGCGATTTGGGCGCACCGCTTGGCGCATGGGTTCTATAAGAGAAAATTGTTTTTCATTGCTCGAGTTATTTCACAAGTAAGCCGCTTCTTCACAGGAATTGAAATTCATCCAGGGGCAAAAATAGGCAGAAGATTTTTTATCGACCATGGAATGGGCGTTGTTGTGGGAGAAACCTGTGAAATTGGCGATAATGTTACGATTTATCAAGGGGTCACACTAGGCGGTACAGGGAAAGAAAAAGGAAAGCGTCATCCGACTATTAAGGATAATGTACTCATCTCCACTGGTGCCAAGGTTTTAGGCTCGATAACCATCGGCGAAAATTCCAAAATCGGCGGCGGATCGGTAGTTTTAAAGGAAGTTCCGCCGAACTCCACGGTCGTGGGAATTCCGGGAAGAGTCGTCATGAAGGACGGCATTCGTGTTGGGAAAGATTTAAACCATTCCGACTTGCCAGACCCGGTTGCAGATCGCTTTAAAGATTTGCAACTGGAACTGGATCAAATGAAAAAGGAACTGGCAGAATTAAAAGAGGAAAGGACAAAAGTTAATGGCCATTCAACTGTATAATACACTTACCCGCAAGAAAGAGACCTTTGTACCGCTTGAAGAAGGCAAGGTCAAAATGTATGTTTGCGGGCCAACTGTCTATAATTATATCCATATCGGAAATGCGCGCCCGGCAATTGTATTTGATACGGTCCGCCGTTATTTAGAATACCGCGGTTACGACGTCAAATATGTATCCAACTTTACGGATGTCGATGATAAATTGATCCGCGCTGCCAATCAGCTCGGAGAAGATGTACCAACAATTGCGAATCGGTTTATTGAGGCCTATTTTGAAGATGTTTTGGCACTAGGCTGCAAAAAGGCAGATGTCCATCCGCGTGTCATGGAAAACATGGAGATTATTATCGACTTTATCAGCCAATTAATCGAGAAGGGTTACGCCTATGAGTCTGAGGGGGATGTTTATTACCGAACACGCCACTTTGT
This sequence comes from Neobacillus sp. SAB-20_R2A, assembly GCF_049568635.1. NCBI lineage: Bacteria > Bacillati > Bacillota > Bacilli > Caryophanales > Bacillaceae > Neobacillus > Neobacillus sp. SAB-20_R2A. The sequence goes on from NZ_CP145895.1 coordinate 109,828, forward strand.
GGAGTACGGTAAGCTTTCCCACCAGCCAATTGATGAACTGCAGGCTGGAGCTAGAATTGAAGTAGGCGAGAAAAAAGAAGATAACCTGGACTTTGCTTTATGGAAAGCAGCCAAGGAAGGAGAAATTTTCTGGGAGAGCCCGTGGGGTCCGGGAAGACCGGGCTGGCATATCGAATGCTCGGCGATGGCGAAAAAATATCTTGGTGAGACCATTGATATCCACGCTGGCGGACAGGATTTAACCTTCCCGCACCATGAAAACGAAATTGCCCAATCCGAGGCGTTAAGCGGGAAAATCTTTTCCCGCTATTGGATGCATAATGGCTATATTAATATTGATAATGAAAAAATGTCAAAGTCACTTGGCAACTTTGTGCTGGTCCATGACATTATTAAGCAAATAAACCCACAGGTGTTACGATTCTTTATGCTGTCCGTGCACTACCGCAATCCAATCAATTACAGTCAGGAGTTATTGGAGAGCACAACGGCAGCCCTTGATCGGTTAACCACCTCTTACCAAAATTTAAAACACCGCCGTGAGAACAGCGCAAACTTGACGGAAAATAATCAAGAATGGCTTGATAAAATCAGCAGACACCGCGATGAATTTATCGAAGCGATGGACGATGATTTTAATACAGCCAAAGCCATTTCAGTTTTATTTGAGTTATCGAAACTGGCAAATTATTACCTCATGGAAAAAAATACTGCGGTAGAAGTCATTGATGCGTTTACAGCGCAGTTTGAAGAGCTGTTTGCTGTTCTTGGCCTGACTTTTGAACAAGAAGAATTACTGGATGAAGAAATTGATGCCCTAATTGAACAGCGGATTCAGGCCAGAAAGGATCGTAACTTCCAATTGGCTGACCAAATTCGTGACCAGTTAAAGGAAATGAATATCATTTTAGAGGATACCCCACAAGGTACAAGGTGGAAAAGAGGCTAATTTAAATGCTTGATTACGATAAAACAGTCGATGCCAGCCAATTGAATAGTCTCGCACTTGCTTACATGGGTGACGCTGTCTATGAAACATATGTAAGGCGTCACCTCTTGTTCAGCGGGCAGGTCCGGCCTCATCAGCTGCACAGAGAAGGGACGAGGTATGTTTCTGCAAAAGCGCAATGCCAGATTCTTTTTCAAATGATGGATGAAGGGCTTTTGCTAGAGGAGGAGATGGCGGTTGTTATGCGCGGCAGAAATGCGAAATCAGGAACTGTACCGAAAAATACCGATGTTCAAACCTACCGATACAGCACTGCCTTTGAAGCGTTAATTGGCTATTTATATTTAATGGGAAGGAAGGACCGCCTAGAAGAACTCGTCCGCCAGTCGTTTTTCTATGTGGAAAATAAGAAAGGAGGAACGTCAACATGAATCAGGAACAGGAATACATCGTGGGTAAAAATCCGGTGATTGAGGCGCTAAAATCAAAACGGGATATCAATAAAATTTTAATTGCAGAAGGGTCACAGCGCGGGCAAATGCAGCAGATTACCCAATTGGCCAAAGAAGGAAATGTCCTCGTGCAATTAGTACCAAAGAAAAAAATCGACCAGATTACTGACCAGAACCATCAAGGTGTCCTTGCCTATGTCGCAGCCTATCAGTATGCCGAATTGGATGATTTGTTTGCGGCGGCGGAAAAGAATAACGAGCCTCCTTTCTTTTTACTGCTGGATGAGATTGAAGATCCTCATAACCTCGGCTCGATCATGAGAACTGCAGATGCAGTCGGAGCGCACGGGATCATCATTCCAAAGCGAAGGGCTGTTGGCTTAACGGCAACGGTCGCCAAAGCTTCGACAGGAGCCATTGAATATATACCGGTTGTCCGGGTAACAAACATGGCGCGTACTATAGATGATCTGAAGGAACGGGGAGTCTGGATTGCTGGGACAGATGCGAAGGGAAAACAGGATTACCGGCAAATGGACGGAACGCTTCCGCTTGGCCTTGTGATTGGCAGCGAAGGAAAAGGAATGGGGCGGTTAATCCGTGATAAGTGTGATTTTCTCATTCATCTGCCAATGGCGGGTCATGTTACATCCTTAAATGCTTCTGTTGCGGCGGCACTGCTGATGTATGAGGTATACCGGAAACGGCACACCTTAGAGGGATAGTATATGGATATCCTGCTAGTCGATGGCTATAACATTATCGGGGCGTGGCCGGAGCTTAAAGCATTAAAAGACCGTGACCTTCCGGCAGCAAGGGACCGATTGGTGGAAAAGATGGCCGAATATCAGGCCTTTTCCGGCTTTCGGGTAATCGTTGTGTTTGATGCTCATTATGTAAAAGGAACGGAAAAAAAGTATGAAAATCACAAGGTTGAAGTCATTTTTACGAAGGAAAATGAATCAGCTGATGAACGGATTGAAAAAATGGCGATCAGCCTGAGTAATCGAAGAACACAGGTTCACGTGGCCACTTCTGATTTTACAGAGCAATGGCAAATTTTTGGACAGGGTGCTTTAAGAAAATCAGCCCGGGAATTAGAAATAGAAATGTCCTCCATTGAAAAAGGAATTGAGAAAAAGGTAAAAAAAATTCAAGAGAAAAAACCTTTCTACAAAATACCGATTAGCGAAGAAATGGCAGAAATTTTTGAAAAATGGCGCCGTGGACAGAAGTGAGCTATCGACTTCAAAAAATTTCTAATGTATAATAATACTATCTATGCTTGTTCGGTGGAGGGGATCTTAAGTTGAGTGCGGACTTCGGGACAAATGTTAACGAGCAGTTTTTCGTAATGGAAGACGAGGAAATTGTCGATTTGGTTCACCAAGGCGACAGCGAAGCTTTGGATTTTTTAATCCATAAGTATCGAAATTTTGTACGTGCGAAAGCAAGATCCTATTTTTTAATTGGCGCGGATAAGGAAGATATTGTTCAAGAAGGAATGATTGGTCTGTATAAGGCGATCCGCGATTTTAGGGAGGACAAGCTAACCTCCTTCAAAGCATTCGCTGAGTTGTGCATCACAAGGCAAATCATCACAGCCATCAAAACGGCAACGAGGCAGAAGCATATTCCGTTAAATTCCTATGTTTCATTGGACAAGCCTATTTACGATGAAGAATCAGACCGGACGTTGATGGATGTATTATCGGGTGCAAAGGTTCTCGACCCGGAAGAGCTAATCATTAACCAGGAAGAGTTTGACCATATAGAAGTAAAAATGACGGAATTGTTAAGTGATTTAGAACGAAAGGTATTGGCCCTGTACTTGGATGGGCAATCGTACCAGGAAATTTCTGAAGAACTTAACCGTCATGTGAAATCGATTGATAATGCCTTGCAGCGTGTAAAAAGAAAGCTAGAGCGGTACCTGGAGTTTCGCGAGTTTTCCCTGTAAGTTTTGTATGCGCTCACAGATTTATGTCAGTTCACCGAATCTCCTGTCGAATGTTATTGACAATAAATAGGGGTCATGATACATTTTTAGGGATATAAAGAGGGTGCCTAAGGATGAGTAAAAAAAGAGTTCTTGCCTGCACAATCTGCGGTTCAAGAAATTATTCCACCGTCAGCAAGGATACACAAACAGAGAGATTGGAATTAAATAAATATTGTAAAACCTGTGGTGTGCATACTGTTCATCGTGAAACAAAATAAAAGATTAACATTCTAGCATTGCTATTTACGATAGTTGGGGGTTACTAAATGTCTCGCATAAAGAAATTCTTCAGTGACGTAGTTCGTGAAATGAGAAAAGTCAGCTGGCCAAAACGCGGAGAACTGACTCGCTCTACTGTAACTGTTATAACAACTGTTGCTTTTTTTGCCGTTTTCTTTGCTGTTTTAGATTTGGGAATTTCAAAATTGATTCGGTTAATTCTTGAATAATAACTTGTACTTCATGGTATAATGGAAAACACAAGGAATTTTTAGCAAAAAACCCGTCATTAGCGGGTTTTTTAATTTGTTCAGAAAAGCGGAAGCGCCTAGGCGCTGAAGCTAGACAGTCAAAAAATAGTTGAATTTAAATTAGGGAGGGACGGACGCACAAGTCCTCTTAAATGGAAAAGAATTGGTATGTTGTTCATACTTACTCAGGCTATGAGAATAAGGTAAAGGCTAATTTAGAAAAACGTGTGGAATCCATGGGCATGTCAGATAAAATCTTTCGTGTCGTAGTTCCGGAAGAAGAAGAAACAGAAATTAAAAACGGTAAGAAAAAAGTTGTCAAACGTAAGGTGTTCCCTGGATATGTGTTGGTTGAGCTTGTGATGACCGACGATTCTTGGTATGTCGTACGGAATACACCGGGTGTAACAGGGTTCGTTGGTTCTGCTGGATCAGGTTCAAAGCCAACTCCGCTGCTTCCGGAAGAAGTGACCGGTTTGCTGAAACGTATGGGCGTAGAAGAAAAGCGTATTGACGTTAACTACGAAATCGGCGAAACCGTAAAAGTCAAAGAAGGCCCATTCGCCAACTTCACAGGAGTCGTCGAAGAAATGGACAAGGACAAAGCCAAGCTTAAAGTACTAGTCAACATGTTCGGCCGTGACACCCCAGTAGAACTTGAATTCACACAAATTGATAAGCTTTAATTTTAAAACAATAATAAAAAGTTGAAGATAAGTTTTTCTACCCTGTTGATTGGGGTGGAGGGCACGAAGACTCCTGCGGGAGTACGGTTCAGGGGAGACCCCGCAGGAGCTTTAGCGACGAGGAGGCTCCCCGAAACGCCCGCGGAAAGCGAAGTGCCCGGAGCTCCAATCAACAGCCCTTTTTTAAAGCAGAAAAAGGTCCAAAAAGGATCAATTTTAAAGAAATATTATCTGATATTGTAAAAAAACTTGAAATCAGTTTTAAAAAATGATAATATTTCATAGGTCAGTATGTCTAAGGAAAACTCCTTGGACAAGACTTTTGTCAAGCTCTTTGTATTCATATAAAGACTTCAGATGAGTGGGAGGGTTAATACCCTATTAACCACATCACGGACTTTAAGGAGGTGTGTCTCGTGGCTAAAAAAGTAATTAAAGTTGTTAAATTACAAATCCCTGCTGGTAAAGCAAATCCTGCGCCGCCAGTTGGTCCTGCACTAGGTCAAGCCGGTGTTAACATCATGGGATTCTGTAAGGAATTTAACGCTCGTACAGCAGATCAAGCTGGATTGATTATTCCTGTTGAAATCACGGTGTTTGAAGACCGTTCATTTACATTTATTACGAAAACTCCTCCTGCTGCCGTTCTTTTGAAAGTAGCAGCTGGAATCCAGTCTGGTTCAGGCCAGCCTAACCGTAATAAAGTAGCAACAGTAAAGCGTGATAAAGTACGCGAGATTGCGGAACAAAAAATGCCTGACCTAAACGCAGCTAGCGTTGAAGCAGCAATGCGCATGGTTGAAGGTACTGCACGCAGCATGGGTATCGTTATCGAAGACTAATCCATGTAAGTAACTGTTATGTTGTAATGAGGGGGTTGCGCAGTTTTAAAATACTCGCAACCTTTTTCGTGGGAGTTATACGACGTTAAAACCACAATTTAGGAGGAAATAAAAATGGCTAAAAAAGGTAAGAAGTACCTAGAAGCTGCTAAGCTTGTAGATCGCTCAAAAGCTTACCCAATTGCAGAAGCAATTGAACTTGCTAAGCAAACAAATATTGCGAAATTCGACGCAACTCTTGAAGTTGCTTTCCGCTTAGGCGTTGACCCTAAGAAAGCTGACCAGCAAATCCGTGGAGCAGTTGTGCTTCCAAACGGAACTGGTAAAACTCAACGCGTATTAGTATTCGCGAAGGGTGAAAAAGTGAAAGAAGCAGAAGCAGCTGGCGCTGATTATGTTGGCGATGCAGAATACATCAACAAAATCCAACAAGGTTGGTTCGAGTTCGATGTAATCGTAGCAACACCTGACATGATGGGTGAAGTTGGTAAATTGGGTCGTACTTTAGGACCTAAAGGCTTAATGCCAAACCCTAAAACGGGCACAGTTACATTTGATGTAACAAAAGCAATCAATGAAATTAAAGCAGGTAAAGTTGAATACCGTGTTGACAAAGCTGGAAACATCCACGTGCCTATCGGTAAATCTTCTTTCGAAAACGAAAAGCTTGTTGAGAACTTCACTACTGTGTTCGAAACAATGTTAAAAGTAAAGCCATCTGCTGCTAAAGGTACTTACATGAAGAACGTAACTGTTACTTCAACAATGGGACCTGGAATCAAAGTAGATCCTTCTACTGTTGCAGCAAAATAAGGTAACTAATTTTTCCAATTGACAATCGAAATTAGATTTTATATAATCAATTTTGTTGTTTAATATAACAAACATTTGTACCGTAGACAGCAGGGGCTTATGTGCTTAATAATCCTGCCGAGGTTATGCGATAAATTAAGCTATCTTTTTAGCTGATTATGCTGCCTCTATGTCTAATTTATGATATAGAGGCATTTTACTGACCGGTATAAATGTAGACATTCTACAGGAGGTGTTAAGATGAGCAGTGCAATCGAAGCTAAAAAACAAGTTGTCGAAGAAATTGCTGGAAAACTAAAAGCTAGCGTATCAACAATTGTTGTTGACTACCGTGGCCTTACAGTTGGTCAAGTGACTGAACTTCGTAAACAACTTCGCGAAGCTGGCGTTGAGTTCAAGGTTTATAAAAACTCTATGACTCGCCGTGCGGCTGAAGAAGCAGGTCTTGCTGGCTTAAACGATGCATTAACAGGTCCTAACGCAATCGCGTTCAGTACTGAAGATGTAGTAGCACCAGCGAAAATCTTAAACGATTTTGCTAAAAAGAACGAAGCGTTAGAATTAAAAGCGGGTGTTATCGAAGGTAACGTCGCAACTGTTGAAGAGGTTAAAGCTCTTGCTGAACTTCCTTCACGCGAAGGCTTGCTTTCTATGTTACTCAGCGTGCTTCAAGCACCAATCCGCAACCTTGCTCTTGCAGCAAAAGCAGTTGCAGATCAAAAAGAAGAACAAGGCGCGTAAGTTAAAACTTATCGCTTAACCAATAACGGAATGAAAATTAAGGAGGAAAATTAAAATGACTAAAGAACAAATCATTGAAGCAGTTAAATCTATGACTGTTTTAGAACTTAACGATCTTGTAAAAGCAATCGAAGAAGAATTCGGCGTAACTGCTGCTGCTCCTGTAGCAATGGTTGGCGGCGCAGGTGCTGCTGCTGTTGAAGAGCAAACTGAGTTTGATGTAATCCTAGCTTCTGCTGGCGATCAAAAAATCAAAGTTATCAAAGTTGTTCGTGAAATCACTGGTCTTGGTCTTAAAGAAGCAAAAGACCTTGTTGACAACACTCCAAAGCCTGTTAAAGAAGGCGTTGCTAAAGAAGAAGCTGAAGCAATCAAAGCTAAGCTTGATGAAGTTGGAGCTAACGTTGAAGTTAAGTAATCTTAACACTATAAAGAAGTCCGCTGCATAAGCGGGCTTTTTTTGGCTATCTTAAAAAGGTCCTGGTGCCTCATTATCTTCTATCCTATATCCTCGGGAGGTGAGTCGTTTGACTGAACACTACTATTCTCGTTCCCAAAAGGTTGAAAGTGACCCGAAATATTGGGACTTCACCTTAAGAAACCATCAATTTCGGTTTAAAACGGATAACGGAGTTTTTTCAAAAAGAGAGGTAGATTTTGGCTCACGTCTATTAATTGAATCTTATACGATTCCGGAAATAAACGGTCCTATTCTCGATGTTGGCTGCGGATATGGCCCCATTGGTTTATCTATTGCAAAGGCCAACCCAGACCGGATCATTCATATGGTAGATGTGAATGAACGGGCTCTTGAATTGGCGAGGGAAAATGCCGTTCTCAACAAAATTGAGAATGTAAAAATCTATGAAAGTGACCGGCTGCTTAGTGTAAAGGAAGATTCCTTTTCCGCTATTTTAACTAATCCCCCCATTCGCGCTGGAAAAAAGACTGTTCATGATATTTTTGAACAAGCTTATGAGCGTCTTGCTGCCCGCGGTGAATTATGGGTAGTCATTCAAAAGAAGCAGGGAGCTCCCTCGGCGATGGAGAAAATGAAAGAACTGTTTTCTAATGCTGAAGTAATTGAAAAATCAAAAGGATATTTCATCATAAAGGCTAAAAAACAGTTGACTTGATAATGTCGTTGTGATAGCATTATAAAATGCCATCATAATATTTACCGAATTATTCCTATAAATACATTTTGTCTGTATAAAATAGGGATAAAAAGGAAATGATGACAAAATAATAGTCAAAATGTGAAAATGTGGTTTTTGGGAAAAAACCCTTTTTCTTTTTGTCTTTTGGATAGGGCTTTAAAGCACTGCTCAAAAGATGTGCATAGATTTTTAAATTACGCTTGATTTGAGGGGTGAATCAGTTGACAGGTCAACTAGTTCAGTATGGACGCCACCGGAAGCGGAGGAGTTACGCACGAATCAGTGAAGTTTTAGAGTTACCAAACCTTATTGAAATCCAAACCTCATCTTATCAGTGGTTTCTTGATGAGGGATTGCGTGAAATGTTCCAGGATATTTCACCGATTGAAGATTTTACAGGTAACTTATCACTGGAATTTATTGATTACAGTCTTGGCGATCCAAAGTATTCTGTAGAAGAATCAAAAGAACGGGACGTTACATATTCTGCTCCATTGCGTGTCAAAGTACGTCTTGTAAACAAAGAAACAGGCGAAGTAAAGGATCAAGATGTATTCATGGGTGATTTCCCGTTAATGACGGAAACTGGCACGTTTGTTATTAATGGTGCGGAACGTGTTATTGTTTCACAGCTGGTGCGCTCACCGAGCGTTTATTTCAGCGGAAAAACCGATAAAAACGGAAAAAAGGGCTACACAGCTACTGTCATTCCGAACCGCGGCGCTTGGCTTGAATATGAAACAGATGCCAAGGATGTCGTATATGTCAGAATCGATCGTACTCGGAAACTGCCCGTTACGGTTCTTTTGCGTTCACTTGGTTTCGGCTCTGATCAAGAAATTCTTGAATTGATTGGTGATAACGAATATCTCCGCAACACGCTTGAAAAAGATAATACGGAAGGTATTGATAAAGCGTTACTTGAGATTTACGAACGTCTTCGTCCAGGTGAACCTCCGACTGTTGAAAATGCGAAGAATTTATTGATTTCTCGTTTCTTTGATCCAAAACGATATGACCTGGCTAATGTAGGTCGTTATAAAATTAATAAAAAGCTTCACATTAAAAACCGCCTATTCAATCAGCGCTTAGCGGAAACGCTGGCAGACCCTGAAACAGGTGAAATCATTGCAGAAAAGGGAACTGTTTTGGATAGAAGAAATCTGGACAGAATCCTGCCTGCGCTTGAGAAAAATATTAATTTCAAAAGCTACAACCCTGTTGGTGGTGTAGTGGAAGAAGAAATCATTATGCAGGGCATCAAGATTTACGCTCCTGGCGATGAAAATGAAAAGGTTATTAATGTCTTAGGTAATGCCTATGTGGCAGAACCAATTAAAAATATCACTCCTGCTGATATTATTGCGTCAATCAGCTACTTCTTTGATTTGCTGCACGGAGTAGGTGATACAGATGATATCGACCATTTGGGGAACAGACGTCTTCGTTCAGTTGGTGAGCTACTGCAAAACCAATTCCGAATTGGATTGTCCCGGATGGAGCGCGTTGTTCGTGAAAGAATGTCCATTCAGGATACAGCAACGATAACGCCGCAGCAGTTAATCAATATTCGTCCAGTTATTGCTTCCATCAAAGAGTTCTTCGGAAGTTCACAGTTATCACAGTTCATGGATCAGACAAACCCGCTTGCGGAATTAACCCATAAGCGTCGTTTATCAGCGCTTGGACCAGGTGGTTTAACACGTGAACGTGCCGGTATGGAAGTTCGTGACGTTCACTACTCTCACTATGGCCGGATGTGTCCGATTGAGACACCGGAAGGTCCGAACATTGGCTTGATTAACTCATTATCAAGTTATGCAAAAGTTAATCGCTTTGGATTTATAGAAACACCTTACCGCCGTGTTGATCCTGATACAGGTAATGTGACAGACCGAATCGATTATTTAACAGCCGATGAAGAGGACAATTATGTTGTCGCTCAGGCGAATGCCCGTCTTGGTGATGATGGCTCCTTCCTTGATGAAGATGTTATTGCCCGCTTCCGTGGTGAGAACACGGTTGTTAAACGCGACCGGATCGATTATATGGACGTATCACCAAAGCAGGTTGTTTCGGCTGCAACGGCATGTATTCCGTTCCTTGAAAATGACGACTCCAACCGTGCACTGATGGGTGCAAACATGCAGCGTCAGGCGGTCCCATTAATGCAGCCTGAGGCGCCAAGAGTTGGTACCGGCATGGAATATGTCTCCGGAAAAGACTCCGGGGCAGCGGTTGTTTGTAAGCATGATGGTATTGTGGAACACGTTGAAGCCCGTCAGGTATGGGTGCGTCGTGTGAAAGAGATAGATGGTCAAGAGGTTAAAGGTGACCTCGATAAATACCGGATGTTGAAATTTATCCGTTCCAACCAAGGAACATGCTATAACCAGCGTCCGATTGTGGCTGTTGGCAACCGTGTCAAAAAAGGTGAAATTCTTGCTGATGGTCCATCTATGGAGCTTGGCGAATTAGCGTTAGGAAGAAACGTTCTTGTTGCCTTCATAAATTGGGATGGATACAACTATGAAGATGCGATTATCATGAGTGAACGTCTTGTAAAAGACGATGTCTATACTTCTATTCATATCGAGGAATATGAATCTGAATCTCGTGATACAAAGCTTGGACCAGAGGAAATTACTCGTGATATTCCTAACGTGGGTGAAGACGCCCTTCGCAATCTTGATGAGCGCGGTATTATCCGTATTGGTGCAGAAGTAAAAGACGGAGACCTTTTAGTTGGTAAGGTTACACCAAAAGGGGTAACAGAATTGACCGCTGAAGAACGTCTCTTACATGCTATCTTTGGTGAAAAGGCTCGTGAAGTCCGTGATACTTCTCTTCGTGTTCCACACGGCGGAGGCGGTATTGTTCTGGATGTAAAAGTCTTTAACCGTGAAGATGGCGATGAACTGCCTCCAGGCGTTAATCAGTTAGTCCGTGTCTATATCGTTCAAAAGCGGAAAATCTCCGCAGGCGATAAAATGGCGGGACGCCACGGGAATAAAGGGGTTATCTCAAGAATTTTACCGGAAGAGGATATGCCATTCCTTCCAGATGGCACACCGGTTGATATTATGTTAAATCCATTAGGGGTACCTTCTCGGATGAATATCGGGCAGGTTCTTGAGCTTCACTTAGGTATGGCTGCCAGAGCTCTTGGCATTCATGTTGCAACGCCAGTTTTTGATGGTGCACGTGAGGAAGATGTATGGGCAACGATTGAGGAAGCCGGCATGGCCCGCGATGCCAAAACGGTTCTTTATGACGGCCGTTCGGGTGAACCATTTGATAACCGTGTATCAGTCGGTGTCATGTATATGATTAAGCTTGCTCACATGGTTGACGATAAATTGCATGCACGTTCAACAGGTCCTTACTCACTTGTTACACAGCAGCCACTTGGCGGTAAAGCCCAGTTTGGCGGACAGCGTTTCGGTGAGATGGAGGTATGGGCGCTTGAAGCATATGGTGCTGCATACACGCTGCAGGAGATTCTTACGGTTAAGTCGGATGACGTGGTTGGCCGGGTTAAAACATATGAAGCCATTGTAAAAGGCGAAAATGTTCCAGAACCGGGCGTTCCTGAGTCATTTAAGGTATTAATCAAAGAACTTCAAAGCTTGGGTATGGATGTCAAAATCTTATCCGGTGATGAAGAAGAGATTGAAATGCGCGATATGGAAGATGAAGAGGACATACAACAAGTCGACACATTAAACATCGTTCCTGACGCACCAAGCTTTGAATCCGAAAAAGTAGGTTCAAAAGAGTAATCCATTCTTAGTTTAAGCGCACTTAAGAGAATAGCTCCTGCTGTGAACAAGCTATTGCTGTTCCTTGGTGCGCTTTTAAGCTTTTATATAAGGGTAAAACCTGGACATAAATAGGGAGGTAGGCCCCTTGCTGGACGTTAATAATTTTGAGTACATGAAAATAGGTCTTGCATCACCGGATAAAATCCGCTCTTGGTCATTCGGTGAGGTTAAAAAACCTGAAACCATTAACTATCGTACGTTAAAGCCAGAAAAGGACGGTTTATTCTGCGAAAGAATTTTTGGTCCGACAAAGGATTGGGAATGTCATTGCGGAAAGTACAAGCGTGTCCGTTATAAAGGTGTTGTCTGTGACCGATGCGGTGTAGAGGTTACTCGTGCAAAGGTCCGCCGCGAACGAATGGGGCATATTGAACTTGCCGCACCTGTTTCGCATATCTGGTATTTTAAAGGCATTCCAAGTAGAATGGGGCTTGTTTTAGACATGTCTCCAAGGGCGCTTGAAGAAGTCATTTACTTTGCTTCATATGTAGTGACAGAATCAGGTGACACTGCTCTTGAAAAGAAACAGCTTTTATCAGAAAAAGAATATCGTGCCTATCGTGAAAAGTACGGTAATAAATTCCAAGCATCTATGGGTGCTGAAGCCATCAAGAAACTGCTGTCAGATATCGATTTAGACAAAGAAGTTGATGGTTTAAAAGAAGAGCTTAAAACAGCTCAAGGCCAACGCCGTACACGTGCGATTAAACGTCTTGAGGTTCTCGAAGCATTCCGTAATTCCGGGAATGAACCATCTTGGATGGTGTTAGATGTTCTTCCGGTCATTCCACCGGAGCTGCGCCCAATGGTTCAATTAGATGGCGGAAGATTTGCGACTTCTGACTTAAACGATTTATATCGCCGTGTGATTAACCGTAACAATCGCTTAAAGCGTTTATTAGATCTGGGTGCGCCTAGCATTATCGTTCAAAACGAAAAGCGGATGCTCCAGGAAGCAGTCGATGCTTTAATTGACAACGGCCGCCGCGGCCGCCCGGTTACAGGTCCTGGTAACCGTCCGTTAAAGTCACTGTCCCATATGCTGAAAGGTAAGCAAGGGCGTTTCCGTCAAAACCTGCTTGGAAAACGTGTTGACTATTCCGGCCGTTCGGTTATCGTCGTAGGTCCTAATCTAAAAATGTATCAATGCGGGCTTCCAAAAGAAATGGCGCTTGAGTTATTTAAGCCATTTGTGATGAAGGAGCTTGTTGAAAAGGGATTAGCCCATAATATTAAATCAGCAAAGCGCAAAATTGAAAGAGTGTCCCCGGATGTTTGGGATGTGCTTGAAGATGTCATTAAGGAGCATCCGGTTCTGTTAAACCGTGCCCCTACGCTTCACCGTTTAGGGATCCAGGCATTTGAACCTACGCTCGTTGAAGGCCGTGCTATTCGTCTTCACCCGTTAGTATGTACTGCATACAATGCCGACTTTGACGGAGACCAAATGGCAGTGCACGTACCGCTTTCTTCAGAAGCGCAGGCTGAAGCCCGCCTTTTAATGCTTGCTGCCCAAAACATTCTTAACCCGAAAGATGGTAAACCGGTTGTTACTCCTTCACAGGACATGGTATTAGGAAACTATTATCTAACTCTTGAAAGAGAAGGTGCCGTCGGTGAGGGCATGGTGTTTAATGATACGGACGAAGCCCTTCTTGCCTATCAAAACGGCTATGTTCACCTGCATACAAGGGTTGCTGTTAATGCCGGTAAATTAGGAAATGAGACTTTTACAGAAGAACAAAACAACAAGCTGTTAATCACAACCGTTGGTAAGCTTGTGTTTAATGAGATTCTTCCAAAATCATTCCCTTATATCAATGAACCAACTAAACACAATTTAGAGGTTGAAACACCTGCTAAGTACTTTGTCGAAAAAGGCGAGGATATCAAAGAAAAGATTAAAAATATGCCTTTGATCGATCCGTTTAAGAAGAAAATTCTTGGTAATATCATTGCGGAAGTATTCAAGCGTTTCAAAATTACCGAAACATCCAAAATGCTCGACCGCATGAAGGATTTAGGTTTCAAATATTCAACTAAAGCCGGTATTACTGTTGGTGTTGCCGATATCGTCGTACTTAAAGAGAAAGGGCAAATTCTTCATGATGCGCAGGCTAAGGTTGATAATGTTACTAAACAGTTTAGACGTGGTTTAATTACAGAGGATGAGCGTTATGACCGTGTCATCTCTATTTGGAGCCAGGCGAAGGATACTATTCAAGGTAAATTGATGAAATCCTTGAATAAGACTAATCCAATCTTCATGATGAGTGACTCCGGTGCCCGTGGTAATGCGTCTAACTTTACACAGTTAGCAGGTATGCGTGGTCTGATGGCCAACCCGGCAGGTCGGATCATCGAGTTACCAATCAAGTCAAGTTTCCGTGAAGGATTAACGGTATTAGAGTACTTTATCTCTACTCACGGTGCGCGTAAAGGTCTTGCCGATACAGCCCTTAAGACAGCTGACTCAGGTTACTTAACCCGCCGTCTCGTTGACGTTGCACAGGACGTTATTGTTCGTGAGGATGACTGTGGAACAGACCGCGGCTTTACTATCAGCGCTTTAAAAGATGGTACAGAGGTTATTGAACCACTTGAAGAGCGTCTAATTGGCCGATATGCACGTACGCCAATTAAACATCCTGAAACAAAGGAAGTCCTTGTTCCGGAAAATGGCCTAATTACAGAAGACCTTGCTACTGTCATTGTAGAGGCTGGAATTGAAGAGGTTAAAATCCGTTCGGCATTTACATGTAACACCCGCCATGGTGTTTGTAAAAAATGTTACGGCCGTAACCTAGCGACTGGTCAAGAGGTCGAAGTAGGTGAAGCGGTTGGTATTATCGCGGCCCAGTCTATCGGTGAGCCAGGAACACAGCTAACGATGCGTACATTCCATACCGGCGGTGTTGCGGGTAACGATATTACGCAAGGTTTGCCGCGTATTCAAGAAATTTTCGAAGCGCGTAACCCTAAAGGGCAGGCTGTAATTTCAGAAATTGACGGTGTGGTCATCAGCATTAACGAAGGACGAGACCGCCAGCACGAAATTGTTGTTCAAGGTGAAGTTGAGCAGCGCAGTTATACTGCTCCGTATACTGGCCGTCTGAAGGTTGCTGTCGGAGACCGGATTGAACGAGGTCAGGAATTAACCGAAGGATCAATCGATCCAAAAGAACTGATTAAGGTAAAAGATGTAATTTCCGTTCAGGAATACCTGCTTCGTGAAGTGCAAAAGGTTTACCGGATGCAGGGTGTTGAAATTGGCGATAAGCACGTCGAGGTTATGGTCCGACAAATGCTCCGCAAAGTGCGTGTCAGTGAGGCTGGAGATACAGATGTATTACCGGGTACACTGCTAGACATTCACCAGTTTACGGATGCCAATGAATCAGCTTTACTAAACGGCAAAATACCGGCTACAGGGCGACCTGTATTACTTGGTATTACCAAAGCATCTCTTGAAACTGATTCATTCTTGTCTGCAGCATCATTCCAAGAAACAACAAGAGTTCTTACTGATGCAGCAATTAAGGGCAAGCGCGATGAATTGCTTGGTTTAAAAGAGAATGTTATCATCGGGAAACTGGTTCCTGCCGGAACGGGTATGCAGCGCTACCGCAAAGCAGAGCCAGTCCTTCGGGATACAACCTCAGAAGAGCCGGTAACAATTGATTAAATAAATGTCAGAGGCTGACCTTCGTCAGCCTCTATTTTAAGAAAAAATTTAAATGTTTTGTTGACAACTATTTTCTAAGATGTTACTATATCAAAGGTGCTCCTATACACCTGATACTTTGGAGGATAGCAATCATGTCTTATGAAAAAGTATTGCAGGCGAAGAGTTTTATTATAGGGACAAAACAAGCAGTGAAAGCACTAAAGGAAGGAAAAGTCGAAGAGCTGATTATCGCGGCAGATGCTGACCAAAAAGTTACGGCTCAGGTGGTCACAACAGCCCAAGACTTAGAAGTTCCTGTTCTGTATGTCGACTCCATGAAAAAACTTGGTAAAGCATGCGGAATTCAAGTAGGTGCGGCCGCTGTTGCAATTATCCGTTAAAAACTGTTTTTGTAGATAGAGTAGTCTGCAAAAACTTTGTTTTTGCAAAAAAATGAACCACCTGGATGTGTGGGCTTACAAATAATGAAGGGAGGAAAAAAACATGCCTACAATTAACCAATTAGTGCGCAAGCCACGTCAGTCAACGACTGAGAAGTCAAAGTCACCTGCGCTAAATAAAGGTTATAACAGCTTCAAAAAATCACAAACAAATGTATCTTCACCACAGAAACGCGGGGTATGTACTCGTGTTGGTACAATGACTCCAAAGAAACCAAACTCAGCGTTACGTAAATATGCTCGTGTACGCTTGACAAATGGTATCGAGGTGACTGCATACATTCCTGGTATCGGCCACAACCTTCAAGAGCACAGTGTTGTTCTTATCCGTGGCGGACGTGTAAAAGACTTACCGGGGGTACGTTATCACATCGTACGCGGAGCGCTTGATACAGCTGGAGTTAACAACCGTATGCAAGGCCGCTCAAAATATGGTACTAAGAGACCAAAAGCAGCTAAGAAATAATCATACTAAATAGAAGCTTCTTTGAAAGGAGGAAAAAGCATGCCACGTAAAGGTCCTGTAGCAAAGAGAGACGTGTTACCAGATCCACTTTACAATTCAAAATTAGTTACTCGTCTTATCAACAAAATGATGATTGACGGTAAAAGAGGTAAATCTCAAGAAATTCTTTACTCTGCATTTAATACAATCCGTGAGCGTTCTGGAAAAGAACCTATGGAAGTATTCGAAGCAGCAATGAAAAATATCATGCCAGTTCTAGAAGTAAGAGCACGCCGTGTCGGTGGTGCTAACTACCAAGTTCCAGTTGAGGTGCGTCCTGACCGCCGTACAACTCTTGGTCTTCGCTGGTTGGTAAACTATGCGCGTCTTCGCGGTGAAAAAACAATGGAAGAGCGCTTAGCAAACGAAATTATGGATGCAGCTAACAACACTGGTGCGTCTGTTAAGAAACGTGAAGATACACACAAAATGGCTGAAGCAAACAAAGCGTTTGCTCACTATCGTTGGTAATCTAACCTTCAAATATAAAAACTTTCTACTAGGAAGGAGAAAGACCCAATGGCAAGAGAGTTCTCCTTAGAAAATACTCGTAATATCGGCATCATGGCACACATCGATGCCGGTAAAACGACTACCACTGAGCGTGTCCTTTATTACACTGGTAAGATTCATAAAATCGGTGAAACACATGAAGGTGCTTCTCAGATGGACTGGATGGAGCAAGAACAAGAACGCGGAATCACAATCACTTCCGCTGCAACAACTGCACAATGGAAAGGCCACCGTGTTAACATCATCGACACTCCAGGACACGTAGACTTCACTGTAGAAGTAGAACGTTCCCTTCGTGTACTTGATGGTGCGGTAGCCGTTCTGGATGCTCAGTCAGGTGTTGAACCACAAACTGAAACAGTTTGGCGTCAAGCAACAACTTACGGAGTACCACGTGTAGTATTCGTAAACAAGATGGACAAAATCGGCGCAGACTTCCTCTACTCTGTAAAAACATTACATGATCGTCTGCAAGCGAATGCTCATCCAATTCAGTTACCAATCGGTGCTGAAGATCAATTCTCAGCTATCATTGACCTTGTGGAAATGAACGCAGTATTCTACGGAAACGACTTAGGAACTGATATTGAAGTTCGTGAGATTCCTGAAGAATACCGTGCGCAAGCTGAAGAATATCGTGAAAAATTAGTTGAGGCAGTAGCTGAACTTGATGAAGAGTTAATGGAAAAATACCTTGGCGGAGAGGAAATCTCAAAAGATGAGTTAAAAGCCGCAATCCGTAAAGGTACTGTTAACGTTGAATTCTACCCAGTTATCTGTGGATCTGCTTTCAAAAACAAAGGTGTTCAGTTAATGTTAGATGCAGTTATCGATTACCTTCCATCTCCATTAGATGTACCTGCCATTAAAGGTCATGCTGTGGATGATGAAGAGGAAATCGTTGAGCGTCACTCAAGTGACGAAGAGCCATTCTCAGCTCTTGCATTTAAAGTTATGACAGACCCTTATGTTGGTAAATTAACGTTCTTCCGCGTTTATTCTGGTACTTTAGAGTCTGGATCATATGTTCAGAACTCAACTAAAGGCAAACGTGAACGTATCGGACGTATCCTGCAAATGCACGCAAACAGCCGTCAAGAAATCTCAAAGGTTTATGCCGGTGATATTGCTGCTGCTGTAGGTTTGAAAGATACAACTACTGGTGATACTCTATGTGACGACAAAAACCTTGTTATCCTAGAGTCTATGCAATTCCCAGAGCCAGTAATCCAGCTTTCAGTTGAACCTAAATCAAAAGCTGACCAAGACAAAATGACAACTGCTCTGCAAAAGCTGCAAGAAGAAGATCCGACCTTCCGTGCACATACTGACCAGGAAACTGGACAAGTAATCATTGCTGGTATGGGTGAACTTCACCTAGATATCATCGTTGACCGTATGCGTCGTGAATTCAAAGTTGAAGCTAATGTAGGTGCACCGCAGGTTGCTTACCGCGAAACATTCCGTGCTACTGCACAAGTTGAAGGTAAGTTTGCTCGTCAGTCTGGTGGACGCGGTCAATACGGACACGTTTGGATTGAATTCTCACCAAACGAAGAAGGAAAAGGCTTCGAATTCGAAAATGCCATCGTTGGTGGTGTTGTTCCTCGTGAATACATCGCTCCTGTTCAAGCTGGACTTGAAGATGCGCTTCAACGCGGTGTTCTTGCTGGATATCCATTAGTTGATATTAAAGCAAAACTATTCGATGGTTCTTACCATGATGTTGACTCCTCTGAAATGGCATTTAAAATTGCCGCTTCATTGGCACTTAAAAATGCAGCATCTAAGTGTCAGCCAGTAATCCTTGAACCGATGATGAGGGTAGAAGTTGTTATCCCTGAAGAGTATCTTGGAGACATTATGGGACAAATCACTGCACGTCGCGGACGTGTTGAAGGTATGGAAGCTCGTGGTAACGCACAAGTTGTTCGTGCTATGGTTCCTCTATCAGAAATGTTTGGATATGCAACTGCGCTTCGTTCTAGCACACAAGGTCGTGGAGTATTCTCTATGCACTTTGATCACTACGAAGAAGTACCTAAATCAGTTTCTGAAGAAATCATCAAAAAAAATAAAGGTGAGTAATTGATTTTTACTTATCTTTAAAGTATAACTACTTATGTAAGAATGGAAACTGTGAAACGAGGACAACCTCTTTACAGTTTCCGCTTAAATATACTTAATTTTTTTAATCCAAAGGAGGATTTTCCAAATGGCAAAAGCTAAATTCGACCGTTCAAAGCCACACGTTAACATTGGTACAATCGGACACGTTGACCATGGTAAAACTACTTTAACTGCTGCAATCACTTCTGTACTTGCTAAGCAAGGTAAAGCAGAAGCTCGTGCATACGATCAAATCGACGGTGCTCCAGAAGAAAGAGAGCGTGGTATCACAATCTCTACTGCACACGTTGAATATGAAACTGATGCACGTCACTACGCACACGTTGACTGCCCAGGACACGCTGACTATGTTAAAAACATGATCACTGGTGCAGCACAAATGGACGGCGGTATCTTAGTTGTATCTGCAACTGATGGTCCAATGCCACAAACTCGTGAGCACATCCTTCTTTCTCGTCAGGTAGGCGTACCTTACCTTGTTGTATTCATGAACAAGTGTGACATGGTTGACGACGAAGAATTACTTGAATTAGTAGAAATGGAAATTCGTGACCTTCTTTCTGAATACGATTTCCCTGGCGATGACACTCCAGTTATCAAAGGTTCTGCTCTTAAAGCATTAGAAGGCGATGCTGCATGGGAAGAAAAAATTATCGAACTTATGGATGCTGTTGACAGCTACATTCCAAACCCAACTCGTGACACTGACAAGCCATTCATGATGCCAGTAGAGGACGTATTCTCAATCACTGGCCGTGGTACAGTAGCTACAGGACGCGTTGAGCGTGGTGTAGTTAAAGTTGGTGACGTAGTTGAAATCGTTGGTTTCACTGAAGAGCCAAAATCTACAACTGTAACAGGTGTAGAAATGTTCCGTAAGCTTCTTGACTTTGCTGAAGCTGGTGACAACATCGGTGCCCTTCTTCGTGGTGTAGCCCGTGAAGAAATCGAGCGTGGACAAGTTTTGGCTAAGCCAAAGTCCATCACTCCACACACAAAGTTCAAAGCACAAGTTTACGTATTATCTAAAGAAGAAGGTGGACGTCATACTCCATTCTTCTCAAACTATCGTCCACAATTCTATTTCCGTACTTCTGATATCACTGGTATCATTATTCTTCCAGAAGGTACTGAAATGATCATGCCTGGCGATAACACAGAAATGACTGTTGAGCTTATCGCTCCAGTTGCGATTGAAGAAGGAACTAAGTTCTCTATCCGTGAAGGTGGACGTACTGTAGGTTCAGGTTCAATCACTACAATCATTGAGTAATTAATCAATAACAGAAGCAGCTGGGTGACGATCCAGCTGCTTTTTTATATGTTCTTTTAAAAATTTACCGTGTTTCTTCTATATAATTATGAATGTTTAAATGTAATTTAATTAGGAGATTACTGGAGATTATTATTATGTGTTGAAATCATGTATATCAACCTTTATAATAATAAAAGTGTTCAGGACATAAGACTAAAAAAAATCGTAAAAAATGTTGCGTTTGCTTTATGTTTTATGTATAATAGACAATGTTGGTCTTTGACTGCGATGATGTGGGAGGTTGCTGACACACCCGGCCGCTTTGCCATGGCGCTGTGTTAGGGAAATTCTCACTGAGAAATGTCTATTTTAAAAATAGGCGAATAAAGGAGGGAAAATAATGGCAAAACAAAAAATTCGTATCCGCTTAAAAGCATATGATCACAGAATCCTTGATCAATCTGCAGAAAAAATCGTTGAAACAGCAAAGCGTTCAGGTGCAGCTGTGTCTGGTCCGATTCCGCTTCCAACTGAAAAATCTATTTATACGATTCTTCGTGCGGTTCACAAGTACAAAGATTCTCGTGAGCAATTTGAAATGCGGACACATAAGCGTCTAATCGACATCGTTAATCCAACTCCACAAACAGTTGATGCATTAATGAGATTAGATTTACCATCCGGTGTAGATATCGAAATCAAATTATAAGCAAATAAAATTTTATAAAATTAGGAGGTGTGACTTACATGACCAAAGGAATCTTAGGAAGAAAGATTGGTATGACTCAAGTATTTGCTGAGAATGGAAACTTAATTCCTGTAACAGTAGTTGAAGTAGCTCCAAACGTTGTTCTTCAAAAGAAATCTGCGGAAACTGATGGCTACGAAGCTATTCAGGTAGGTTTCGAAGATAAACGTGAAAAGTTAGCTAACAAACCTGAAAAGGGACATGTTGCAAAAGCAAATACTGCTCCTAAGCGCTTCGTTCGCGAATTCCGCGGAGATGACTTAGCAGGCTATGAAGTTGGTCAAGAAGTCAAAGTTGATATTTTCGCTGCAGGCGATTTAGTAGATGTAACAGGAATCTCAAAGGGTAAAGGTTTCCAAGGCTCGATCAAGCGCCACGGACAATCACGCGGCCCAATGGCTCACGGTTCTCGTTATCACCGTCGTCCTGGTTCAATGGGACCAGTTGCTCCAAACCGTGTATTCAAGGGTAAATTATTACCTGGACGTATGGGTGGAGAGCAAGTTACTGTTCAAAACCTTGAAATCGTTAAGGTTGACGCTGAGCGCAATCTACTTTTAATCAAAGGTAACGTTCCAGGCGCGAAAAAAGCATTACTAAAAATCAAAGGTGCGGTTAAAGCATAATCACTTCATAAGAAAGGAGGAACATAGGAATGCCGAAAGTAGCATTATTTAACCAAAGCGGTTCACAAGTTGGTGAAATCGAGTTAAACGAATCCGTATTTGGTATTGAACCTAACCAACACGTATTATTTGAAGCGATCATTATGCAAAGAGCTTCTTTACGTCAGGGAACTCATAAAGTTAAAAATCGTTCTGAGGTAGCCGGCGGTGGTCGTAAACCATGGCGCCAAAAGGGAACAGGTCGTGCTCGTCAAGGGTCAATCCGTTCTCCACAATGGCGCGGAGGTGGTACTGTATTTGGTCCACAACCACGTAGCTATAGCTATAAATTACCGAAAAAGGTTCGTCGTTTAGCAATCAAATCTGCACTATCTTCTAAAGTTCTAGAAGAAAAAGTGTTAGTACTTGAAAGCTTAGCATTCGATGCTCCAAAAACAAAAGACTTCAAAGCTGTTTTAAATGGTCTTTCTGTTGAGAAAAAAGCGTTAATCGTTACAGCTGACCTTGATGAAAACGTAGCATTATCTGCTCGCAACATTCCTGGTGTAACAGTTGTAACTGCTGATGGAATCAACGTATTAGACGTTGTAAATCATGATAAGTTAATCATGACTAAAGCAGCGGTTGAAAAAGTAGAGGAGGTGCTTGCATAATGGATGCACGCGATATCATTAAGCGCCCCGTTATCACTGAACGTACTACTGACCTAATGGCTGAAAAGAAATATACTTTTGAAGTGGATGTTAAGGCTAATAAAACTCAAGTTAAAGATGCTGTCGAAGAAATCTTTGGCGTAGAAGTTGATAAAGTCAACATCATGAACTACAAAGGTAAGTTCAAGCGTATGGGTAAATTTGGTGGTTACACAAACAAACGCCGCAAGGCAATCGTTAAACTAACTGCTGACAGCAAAGAAATCGAATTCTTTGAAAGCTAAAATCTAATATAAGAGGAGGGAAATAAAATGGCGATTAAAAAGTACAAACCTACCTCTAACGGACGTCGTGGGATGACTGTTTCTGATTTCGCTGAAATCACAACAAGTACTCCAGAAAAATCACTCTTAGCTCCATTAAAGAGCAAAGGCGGCCGTAACAACCAAGGTAAGTTAACTGTTCGTCATCAAGGTGGCGGCCATAAGCGTCAATATCGTTTAATCGACTTTAAACGTAACAAAGATGGCATTCCTGGACGCGTTGCCACTATCGAATACGATCCAAACCGTTCTGCAAACATTGCACTAATCAACTATGCTGATGGTGAAAAGCGTTATATCTTAGCTCCAAAAAATCTTGAAGTAGGCATGGAGGTAATGTCTGGCCCTGAGGCAGATATTAAAGTAGGTAACTCACTTCCATTAGCAAACATTCCAGTTGGTACAGTAGTACACAACATCGAATTAAAACCAGGTAAAGGCGGCCAGTTAGTTCGTTCTGCTGGAACAAGCGCTCAAGTACTTGGTAAAGAAGGTAAATACGTACTTGTACGTTTAACTTCTGGTGAAACTCGCATGATTCTTTCTGAATGCCGTGCATCTATCGGTCAAGTAGGAAACGAACAGCACGAACTTATTAAAATCGGTAAAGCTGGTCGTTCTCGCTGGTTAGGCGTGCGTCCAACTGTCCGCGGATCTGTTATGAACCCTAACGATCACCCACACGGTGGTGGTGAAGGACGTTCACCAATCGGACGTAAGTCTCCAATGTCTCCTTGGGGCAAACCGACTCTTGGTTACAAAACTCGTAAGAAGAAAAACAAATCCGACAAACTTATTATTCGTCGTCGTAAAAAATAACGTGATTGAACTACGGTTCAAAGACAGAGCCGTAGACCACTCACGAAGGGAGGTTCATTCATGGGTCGCAGCTTAAAAAAAGGACCATTCGTTGATGATCATTTAATGGTTAAAGTTGAAAAGTTAAATGAATCCGATAAGAAACAAGTGATTAAGACTTGGTCTCGTCGTTCTACGATTTTCCCACAATTTATTGGTCATACGATCGCCGTTTATGATGGCCGTAAACATGTGCCTGTGTATGTTACTGAAGACATGGTAGGACATAAGCTTGGAGAATTCGCTCCAACACGTGCTTACAAAGGTCATGGTAACGATGATAAGAAAACAAGACGTTAAGAGAGGAGGGCATCCCAATGCAAGCTAAAGCTGTTGCAAGAACAGTCCGAATTGCTCCTCGTAAAGTCCGCTTAGTCGTCGATTTAATTCGAGGAAAGCAAGTTGGTGAAGCGGTGGCGATTTTAAATCTGACTCCGAAGGCTGCTTCTCCAGTTGTTGAAAAAGTTTTAAAATCCGCTATGGCAAATGCTGAGCACAATTATGAAATGGACGTAAATAACTTGGTTGTATCACAAGCATTTGTTGATGAAGGTCCAACCTTAAAACGTTTCCGTCCACGCGCTATGGGCCGTGCAAGCCAAATCAACAAGCGCACAAGCCACATTACAATCGTTTTATCAGAGAAGAAGGAGGGATAAGCTGTGGGTCAAAAAGTAAATCCAGTCGGTTTGCGTATCGGAATCATCCGTGATTGGGAATCTAAGTGGTACGCAGGTAAAGACTTTGCTGATCTTTTACACGAAGACATTAAGGTTCGTGAATACATTACGAAGCGCCTAAAAGATGCTTCTGTGTCTAAAGTTGAAATCGAACGTGCTGCGAACCGTGTTAACGTTACAATCCATACAGCGAAGCCTGGTATGGTAATCGGTAAAGGCGGCACTGAAGTGGAATCACTTCGTAAAGCATTAAACCAATTAACTGGCAAACGCGTTCATATCAACATTCTTGAAATCAAGAAGGCTGATGTTGATGCGAAGTTAGTTGCTGAAAACATTGCTCGTCAATTAGAAAACCGCGTATCTTTCCGCCGCGCACAAAAGCAAGTAATTCAACGTGCTATGCGTGCTGGTGCAAAAGGTATTAAAACAATGGTATCCGGTCGTCTTGGTGGTGCGGATATCGCTCGTTCAGAACATTATAGCGAAGGAACTGTTCCACTTCATACACTTCGCGCTGATATCGACTACGCTACAGCAGAAGCCGATACTACTTACGGTAAACTTGGTGTAAAAGTATGGATCTATCGTGGAGAGATCCTTCCTACTAAGAAGAAAACTGGGGAAGGAGGCAAATAATCATGTTATTGCCAAAACGCGTAAAATTCCGCCGTCAACATCGTGGTAACATGCGTGGAAACGCAAAAGGCGGTACTGAAGTATCATTCGGTGAATTCGGTTTGCAATCAATGGAGGCATCCTGGGTTACTAACCGTCAAATCGAAGCTGCTCGTCGTGCGATGACTCGTTACATGAAACGTGGCGGTAAAGTTTGGATTAAGATTTTCCCTCACAAGCCATATACTGCAAAGCCTCTAGAAGTACGGATGGGTTCCGGTAAAGGTTCACCTGAAGGCTGGGTAGCAGTAGTTAAGCCTGGAAAAATCATGTTTGAAATTGCCGGCGTTTCTGAGGAAACTGCTCGTGAAGCTCTTCGTCTTGCAGCACACAAACTTCCTGTAAAGTGTAAGTTTGTAAAACGTGAAGAAATTGGTGGTGAATCAAATGAAAGCTAATGAAATTCGTGACCTTACCACTGCTGAAATTGAACAAAAAGTAAAATCGTTAAAAGAAGAGCTTTTCAACCTTCGCTTTCAATTGGCGACTGGACAACTTGAAAATACAGCTCGTATCCGTGAAGTACGCAAATCGCTCGCTCGCATGAAAACTGTGATTCGCGAGAGAGAAATCAGCGTTAATAAGTAAAATCCGAGAGGAGGTTCACGAGTGATGAGTGAACGTAACCAGCGCAAGGTTTACACTGGACGCGTTGTTTCTGACAAAATGGATAAGACTGTAACTGTTCTTGTCGAAACATACAAAAAGCATCCCCTTTACGGTAAACGCGTAAAGTACTCTAAAAAGTACAAAGCTCATGATGAGCAAAATCAAGCAAAAGTTGGCGACATCGTACGTATTATGGAAACTCGCCCGCTTTCAGCTACAAAACGCTTCCGTTTAGTTGAAGTAGTAGAAAAAGCAGTTATTATTTAATTGTTCGGAGATAGTTTTTCCGAAGGGAGGTTACACACATGATTCAACAAGAATCACGTTTGAAAGTTGCTGACAACTCTGGTGCACGTGAAGTGCTTACCATTAAAGTTCTTGGTGGTTCTGGCCGCAAAACGGCTAACATCGGCGATATTATCGTTTGTACAGTGAAACAAGCAACACCTGGTGGCGTTGTTAAAAAAGGTGATGTTGTTAAGGCTGTTGTTGTACGTACAAAGAGCGGTGTCCGCCGTCCTGACGGTTCCTACATCCGTTTTGATGAAAATGCATGTGTAATTGTTAAAGAAGATAAGAGCCCACGTGGAACTCGTATCTTTGGACCAGTTGCCCGCGAACTTCGCGACAATAACTTTATGAAGATTGTTTCTCTAGCTCCAGAAGTACTATAATTATAAATTCCAATTGCCTTTAAGGAGGTGCTTACGGATGCATGTAAAAAAAGGTGATAAGGTCAGAGTCATCTCTGGTAAGGATAAAGGCAAGACAGGTACAATCCTGGCTGCTTATCCTAAAGAAAGCCGTGTTCTTGTAGAAGGCGTGAACATCGTGAAAAAACACGCTAAACCTTCACAAGCAAACCCACAGGGCGGCATTATCAGCTTCGAGGCTCCAATTCATGTATCAAATGTAATGCCTATCGATCCTAAAACAGGTAACCCTACACGTGTAGGTTACAAATCGGTAGATGGCAAGAAAGTCCGAGTAGCAAAATCCGGTGAATTATTAGATAAATAGTCTAAAGAAGAAGGGAGGTACACTCTATGAACCGCCTAAAAGAAAAGTATTTAAAAGAAATCACGCCTGCTCTTATGAGCAAGTTCAACTATAAATCCATTATGCAAGTACCTAAGATTGAAAAAATCGTTATTAACATGGGTGTTGGTGACGCAGTTCAAAATGCTAAAGCTCTTGATAATGCAGTTGAAGAATTAGCAATGATCACTGGTCAGAAGCCTTTAGTAACTCGTGCGAAAAAATCTATCGCTGGTTTCCGTCTTCGTGAGGGAATGCCAATTGGTGCAAAAGTCACTCTTCGCGGTGAGCGTATGTATCAATTCCTTGATAAGTTAGTTTCTGTTTCTTTACCACGTGTACGTGACTTCCGTGGTGTTTCTAAAAAAGCATTTGATGGTCGCGGCAACTATACATTGGGTATTAAAGAACAGCTAATTTTCCCTGAGATTGATTACGATAAGGTAAGCAAGGTTCGTGGTATGGATATCGTTATCGTAACAACTGCAAATTCTGATGAAGAGTCTCGTGAATTGTTAACTCAAGTCGGAATGCCGTTCCAAAAGTAATCGCTAAATAAGGAGGCGAAAACGTGGCTAAGAAGTCAATGATTGCGAAACAAAAGCGCACGCCTAAATACAAAGTACAAGAGTACACACGCTGCGAACGCTGTGGTCGTCCACACTCTGTATATCGTAAATTTAAGCTTTGCCGTATTTGTTTCCGTGAATTAGCATACAAAGGACAAATTCCTGGTGTTAAAAAAGCTAGCTGGTAAAACTAGAGTTTGTGGAAGGAGGTAAAAAACAATGGTCATGACAGATCCAATTGCTGATTTGCTCACTCGCATTCGTAATGCGAATATGGTGCGTCACGAGAAATTAGAAGTACCTGCTTCTAATATCAAAAAGGAAATCGCTGAAATTCTAAAGCGTGAAGGTTTCATCCGTGACGTGGAATATATCGAAGATAATAAACAAGGTATCATCCGTATCTTCTTAAAATACGGTGCAAATAACGAACGTGTTATTACTGGATTAAAGCGTATAAGCAAGCCTGGTCTTCGCGTTTATGCAAAATCTAACGAAGTGCCGCGTGTTTTAAATGGACTTGGTATTGCGCTAGTTTCTACTTCAACAGGCGTGATCACTGATAAGGAAGCTCGTGCTAAACAAATCGGCGGAGAAGTTTTAGCATACGTTTGGTAAGAGATTTTTTGAATGAATGGAGGTGCACTAAATGTCTCGCGTAGGAAAAAAACCTATTGAAATCCCAGCAGGTGTAACAGTTGCTGTGAACAACAACACTGTTACTGTTAAAGGACCAAAAGGCGAGCTTTCTCGTTCTTTTAATCCAGATATTACAATCAACGTTGAAGAGAATGTTGTTACCATCTCTCGTCCATCAGATGTGAAAGAACACCGCGCATTGCACGGTACAACTCGTGCGGTACTCGCAAATATGGTCGAAGGTGTTTCTAAAGGCTTCGAAAAGAGATTAGAGTTGATCGGGGTTGGTTACCGTGCCCAAAAGCAAGGTACCAAGCTTGTACTAAACGTTGGATACTCTCATCCTGTTGAAATCGAACCTGAAACAGGCCTTGAAATTGAAGTTCCTGCAAATACAAAAATTACTGTAAGAGGTACTGACAAAGAACGTGTTGGTGCATTAGCAGCAAATATCCGTCAAGTTCGTCCTCCAGAGCCGTATAAAGGCAAAGGAATCCGTTACGAAGGCGAATTTGTTCGTCGCAAAGAAGGTAAAACAGGTAAGTAATGCCGCATAAGTAAACGAAAGGAGTGACGTAAATGATTACGAAGCAAGATAAAAACGCTACTCGCCGTAAAAGACACGCTCGTGTTCGTGCGAAGCTTAGCGGTACCTCTGCTCGTCCACGTCTAAACGTGTTTCGTTCTAACCAGCATATTTATGCACAGGTAATCGATGACACTAATGGAGTTACCTTAGCAAGTGCTTCTACATTAGATAAAGAACTTAGCCTTGAGTCAACTAGCAATACTGAAGCTGCACAAAAGGTTGGAGAATTAGTCGCTAAACGTGCGGTGGAAAAAGGAGTCTCTGCAGTTGTATTTGACCGTGGAGGATACCTTTACCATGGACGTATTCAAGCATTAGCTGATGCTGCCCGCGAAAACGGCTTACAATTTTAATAGACAAAGGAGGGACAAATTAGATGCGTCGCATTGATCCAAACAAACTTGAACTTGAAGAACGCGTAGTTACAGTTAACCGTGTTGCGAAGGTTGTTAAAGGTGGACGTCGCTTCCGTTTCTCTGCACTTGTCGTAGTGGGAGATAAAAACGGCCATGTCGGTTTCGGTACTGGTAAAGCGCAGGAAGTACCTGATGCAATCCGCAAAGCAATCGAAGATGCAAAGAAAAACCTAGTAGAAGTGCCAATGGTTGGAACAACTGTTCCTCACCAAGTAATTGGACGTTTTGGTGCTGGTGAAATACTTCTAAAGCCTGCCTCTGAAGGTACTGGAGTTATTGCCGGCGGTCCTGTTCGTGCAGTACTAGAATTAGCAGGTGTTCAGGATATCCTATCTAAATCATTAGGTACTAACACACCAATTAACATGGTACGTGCTACTGTAGAAGGATTAAAACAACTTAAACGTGCTGAAGACGTAGCAAAATTACGTGGTAAATCAGTAGAAGAACTGTTAGGATAAGGAGGGAAATCAAATGGCGAATAAACTTTTAGTTACCCTCAGCCGCAGCGTAATCGGTCGTTCACAAGACCAACGCGAAACAGTTAAAGCGCTAGGTTTACGTAAATTAAATCAAACAGTTGAGCATCAAGATAACGCTGCTATTCGCGGTATGATTACTAAAGTTGCTCACCTTGTAACAGTAAAAGAACAATAATTCATTGTTTTCTTTCATAAGGAGGTGCCAATATGAAACTTCATGAATTAAAGCCTACCGAAGGTTCTCGTCATGAGCGTAAGCGTCTAGGCCGTGGTATCGGCTCTGGTCAAGGTAAGACTGCAGGTAAAGGTCATAAAGGACAAAATGCTCGTTCAGGCGGCGGTGTCCGTATCGGTTTTGAAGGTGGTCAAACACCATTATTCCGTCGTTTACCAAAACGCGGTTTCACCAATTTCAACCGTAAAGAGTACGCCGTAGTTAATCTTGATGCATTGAACCGCTTTGAAGAAGGTACAGAAGTTACTCCAGAACTTCTTATCGAATCAGGTGTGGTAAGTAACGAAAAAGCAGGAATCAAGATTCTTGCTAAAGGGAACGTAGAGAAAAAGCTTACAGTTAAAGCTCATAAATTCTCCTCTGCTGCTAAGGAAGCGATCGAAGCTGCCGGTGGAACTACTGAGGTGATCTAATGTTCCAGACAATCTCCAATTTTATGCGCGTGGGTGATATACGTCGAAAGATCATATTCACCCTTTTAATGTTAGTCGTATTTCGAATCGGCACTTTCATTCCAGTTCCGAATGTAAATGCTGAAGCTCTAGCTGCACAAGATAAGCTAAGTGTTTTCGGTGTTTTAAATACATTCGGCGGAGGCGCATTAAAGCAATTCTCTATTTTTGCAATGGGGATTATGCCTTACATCACTGCTTCGATTATTATTCAGCTCCTGCAGATGGACGTTGTTCCAAAGTTTACGGAGTGGTCAAAGCAAGGTGAAGCAGGGCGTCGGAAGCTTGCCCAATTCACTCGATATTTTACCGTCGTGCTTGGGTTTATCCAAGCATTAGGTATGTCATACGGCTTTAACAATTTGTCCCAAGGACAATTGATTGAAAACCCTGGAATTGGAACGTATTTATTAATTGCCGTTGTGCTGACTGCCGGTACATCGTTCTTAATGTGGTTAGGGGAGCAAGTTACTGCTAAAGGTGTTGGAAATGGTATTTCTATCATCATCTTTGCAGGTATTGTTGCCGGAATCCCAAATGTTTTAAATCAAATGTATGTTCAGCAGTTTGAAAATGCTGGCGAGCAATTATTCCTACGTATCGTGACTGTTGTTCTAATTGCAGTAGCAATTATTGCTATTGTAGTGGGTGTAATCTTCATCCAACAGGCAACTCGGAAAATTCCAATTCAATATGCGAAACGGATGGCAGTAGGACGTAATCCTGCGGGCGGCCAGTCTACCCATATGCCATTAAAAGTAAATGCAGCTGGAGTAATCCCTGTAATCTTTGCCGTTTCGTTTATTGTTACGCCAAGAACGATTGCATCCTTCTTCCCAACGAATGATGTAACGCTTTGGATTATGAAAGTGTTTGATTATTCTCATCCAATCGGGATGACACTTTATGCAGCGTTAATTATCGCGTTTACTTATTTTTATGCCTTTATTCAAGTTAACCCTGAACAAGCAGCGGAAAACTTACAAAAGCAGAGCGGCTATATACCTGGAATTCGTCCTGGTAAGAGCACGCAGGAATATTTAACACGCGTCCTATATCGGTTGACTTTTATCGGCGCCATTTTCCTTGCTATTATTGCAGTACTTCCAGTTTTATTTATTAAAATTGCGAATCTGCCACAATCGGCACAAATTGGCGGAACAAGCTTGCTGATCGTCGTCGGTGTTGCACTTGAAACGTATAAGCAGCTTGAAGCACAATTAGTTAAACGTCACTATAAAGGATTTATTAAATAAAAGGGTTTTGCGGGACCCTTTAATGGGCCCCAATAAACCTCACATATAGCACGAGGGGGAATATGTGTGAATTTAGTATTAATGGGGCTACCTGGTGCAGGTAAGGGCACTCAGGCTGAAAAAATTGTTGAACAATACCGCATCCCTCATATCTCAACTGGAGATATGTTCCGTGCAGCAATGAAGGAAGGAACTGAACTGGGTTTAAAAGCTAAATCCTTCATGGACAAAGGCGAGCTTGTTCCTGATGAAGTAACAATCGGCATCGTTCGTGAACGGTTAAGTAAAGAAGACTGTCAAAATGGCTTTTTACTTGATGGCTTTCCTAGAACAGTACCACAAGCAGATGCATTAGAAAACTTACTAGTAGATTTAAATAAAAAAATCGACTACGTAATCAATATAAATGTTGATAAAGGCATTTTAATGGAGCGTTTGACTGGACGTCGTATCTGTAAGGAATGTGGATCAACCTATCATCTAGTATTCAATCCTCCTGCAAAAGAGGGTGTATGCGATCGTTGCGGCGGTGAGTTGTATCAGAGAGCAGATGATAACGCTGAAACAGTTCAAAACAGATTAGATGTCAATATCAAACAGCAAGAACCTTTATTATCTTTTTATGAAGAGAAAGGGTACTTGCGTACTCTTGATGGTCAGCAGGATATTAACAAAGTATTTGCTGATATCGAAGAACTTTTGCGGGGTCTTCGTTAATGCTCATCATTCCCAATTGGCACGCGACTCTCACTTTTCTCTCATAGAATTCAATTGTATGTGCAAGTAACTGGCTTTTCTATTGTACTGGGTATGCAGAACCGAGAGTTGGGCAAGAATGACTGAAGAAATTATTCTTCTTTTATGCAGAAATTACTTGCGGACAAAGACACAACAATATGTTAAAATTGTAGGGTTGCTAACTACGTACGAACGAGAAGACTCGCTATACATTACTAGTCTTACGAACGATAATTCTTTAAAGAGAAGGGGGACGAGACTGTGGCCAAAGATGATGTAATTGAGATTGAAGGTAAAGTCATTGAAACTTTGCCAAATGCAATGTTTAAGGTAGAATTGGAAAATGGTCATACTGTGCTGGCTCACGTTTCCGGGAAAATCCGCATGCACTTTATCAGGATCTTGCCAGGTGACAAAGTGACTGTTGAGCTTTCTCCATATGACTTAACGCGCGGTAGAATTACCTATCGTTTCAAATAATTGTTTGCACTCCGAAACTCAAGGAGGTTAGGATAATGAAAGTAAGACCATCTGTTAAACCGATCTGCGAAAAGTGCAAAGTTATCCGCAGACGCGGCAAAGTAATGGTTATCTGTGAAAACCCTAAACATAAACAAAAACAAGGTTAATCGACAAGGAGGTGCACATATATGGCACGTATTGCTGGTGTAGATATTCCACGTGAAAAACGTGTAGTTATCTCTTTAACTTACATTTATGGTATTGGCAAAAAAACTGCACAAAAAATCTTAGCAGAAGCTGCTGTTTCTGAAGATACTCGTGTACGTGATTTAACTGAAGATGAATTAAACAAAATCCGTGATATCGTTGACAAGCTAAAGGTTGAAGGTGACCTTCGCCGTGAAATTTCACTTAACATTAAACGTTTAATGGAAATTGGCTGCTACCGCGGATTGCGTCATCGTCGCGGCCTACCGGTTCGTGGACAAAATACGAAAAACAACGCCCGTACACGCAAAGGTCCTCGTAAGACTGTTGCGAACAAGAAGAAGTAATCGGCAAAGGAGGTTAAATTAAATGGCTCGTAAAACTAATACACGTAAGCGTCGTGTTAAAAAGAATATTGAAGCTGGGGTTGCTCATATCCGCTCAACATTTAACAATACGATCGTAACCATCACTGATGTTCATGGAAATGCAATTTCTTGGTCTAGTGCAGGTGCGCTTGGATTTAAAGGTTCTCGTAAATCTACTCCATTCGCAGCGCAAATGGCAGCTGAAACTGCAGCAAAAACATCAATGGAACATGGTATGAAAACTTTAGAGGTAACAGTTAAAGGCCCTGGTGCAGGTCGTGAAGCAGCTATTCGTGCTCTTCAAGCTGCTGGTCTTGAAGTTACGGCAATTAAAGACGTTACTCCTGTTCCACATAACGGATGCCGTCCGCCAAAACGCCGTCGTGTGTAATTTTTCTGTATAGAATTTATATCATCTGTCTATAATGGGATATGATATGAATTTATTGCCTTTTATACAGAAATCTTATTCCAGTTGTTGTGCACAAAACGGGAACGTATACATGGGGGAATTTCGATTAGAACTCTAATCGAGGTTTCGACGTTTTGAAGGAGGGTTATTGGATGATCGAAATAGAAAAACCAAAAATCGAAACGGTTGAGATCAGCGAAAATGCCAAATACGGCAAATTCGTCGTAGAGCCACTTGAGCGTGGATATGGTACCACTTTGGGTAACTCCTTACGTCGTATCCTATTATCTTCACTCCCAGGTGCCGCTGTTACTTCGATTCAGGTCGATGGGGTACTTCATGAGTTCTCAACAATTGAAGGCGTCGTAGAGGATGTAACATCCATCATTTTAAACATTAAAAAATTAGCTTTAAAAATCTATTCTGATGAAGAAAAGACACTTGAAATTGATGTTCAAGGTGAAGGACCTGTTACTGCTGGCAACATTACGCATGACAGTGATGTGGAGATTTTAAATCCAGACCTTCATATTGCAACATTATCTGCAAATGGACATCTTCATATGCGTTTGACTGCTAAACGCGGTCGCGGATATACGCCAGCTGATCAAAACAAAAGAGAGGATCAGCCAATCGGTGTGATTCCGATTGATTCCATTTACACTCCTGTTGCTCGTGTTTCTTATCAGGTAGAAAACACCCGTGTTGGTCAATTATCAAACTATGACAAGCTAACGCTTGATGTTTGGACAGATGGAAGCACTGGGCCAAAAGAAGCGATTGCACTTGGTTCGAAAATTTTGACTGAGCATTTAAACATCTTTGTTGGTCTTACTGATGAAGCACAAAATGCTGAAATCATGA
The DNA here is from genome assembly GCF_049568635.1 of Neobacillus sp. SAB-20_R2A. Taxonomy (NCBI): domain Bacteria; kingdom Bacillati; phylum Bacillota; class Bacilli; order Caryophanales; family Bacillaceae; genus Neobacillus; species Neobacillus sp. SAB-20_R2A. The sequence continues at coordinate 144,200 of NZ_CP145895.1, forward strand.
TTGAAAAAGAAGAAGATCAGAAAGAAAAAGTTCTTGAAATGACCATTGAAGAACTCGATCTATCCGTTCGTTCTTATAACTGCTTAAAGCGTGCAGGCATCAACACTGTTCAGGAATTAGCGAATAAGACTGAAGAAGATATGATGAAGGTACGTAACTTAGGCCGCAAATCACTTGAAGAAGTGAAGGCAAAACTAGAAGAGCTTGGATTAGGCTTACGTAAAGACGACTAGTCTAAATCCGTTTAACGACTTCAAAAAGGAGGGAACCCTTCATGGCATACAGAAAGTTAGGACGCACAAGCGCACAGCGTAAAGCTATGCTTCGTGATTTAACAACTGATTTAATCATCAACGAGCGCATTGAAACAACAGAAACCCGTGCGAAAGAACTTCGCTCAACTGTTGAGAAAATGATCACTCTTGGCAAACGCGGTGACCTACATGCCCGTCGTCAAGCTGCTGCATACGTTCGTAACGAAGTAGCAAATGTTGAAACAGGTACAGATGCATTACAAAAGCTTTTCACTGACATTGCTCCACGTTACCAAGAGCGCCAAGGCGGCTATACCCGCATTATGAAACTTGGACCACGCCGCGGTGATGGTGCACCAATGGTTATTATCGAGTTAGTTTAATATTTTCTAACAGACAACAAGGGTATTGGACAGTTTAAGAACAAACTTGTTCTTTGCCCTTTTTCTGTAAAAACAAGTATATATGTACGAACCAAGCCAAAAAGAGCGTTACGATGAGCGTGACTCCACTAGCTGGAGCGAAATAAGCAAGCACCATTTGCTTCCGGAAAGAATAACTTTTGGTAATCTTTTTTGCGACTCGTCTAGCTCATGCACCTCCTCCTATTTCCTAATTGGAAATGTTTTGTAAAGGCAGTTGAAAATCGTTCCTGCCTGGGGATGAGGTGCAGGCTTTTTTTGTATATATGGGCTTTTTTATAATAAAGAGCAGAGTTGAGGCGAGGGGGGAGCAGGATGAAAAAGTCAATCGTCAGTTTGAGGGAAGTTTCGTTTCAATATGATGATCAGGAACGGTATGCTTTAAATAATGTTACATTTGATATTTTTGAAGGTGAGTGGCTGGCGATCGTCGGTCATAATGGTTCCGGTAAATCTACGATGGCCAAGCTTCTTAATGGGCTGCAGTTTCCTAAGTCCGGTGAAATAACCGTCTGCGGTTTACCTTTGAATGAAGAGACAATCTGGGATATCCGAAAACAACTGGGAATGGTCTTTCAGAATCCAGATAATCAATTCGTCGGAACCACAGTCCAAGATGATGTGGCTTTTGGTTTAGAAAATATGGGGGTACCACGGAATGAAATGGTTCATCGTGTTGAGGATGCCTTGAAAAAGGTGAAGATGGATCAATTTCTATATCAAGAGCCCCACCATCTCTCGGGCGGTCAAAAGCAGCGTGTCGCGATAGCAGGTGTTCTGGCGTTACGACCCGCAATCATTATTTTAGACGAAGCAACATCAATGCTGGACCCTAGAGGAAGAGAAGAGGTTTTAGCAACGGTTAGAGATTTAAAGGCTGAAAAACAGTTGACGGTTATTTCCATTACGCATGATTTAGATGAGGCGGCGAAAGCTGACCGAATTATTGTGATGAATAAAGGAGAGGTTTACCGGGAGGGTACTCCCGAAGAAATCTTCTCACTTGATGAGGAATTAATTGAACTGGGGCTGGATATTCCATTCTCAGTGAAAATGACAAAGGCATTTCGTCAAATGGGTCTTACGTTTACAAAGAATTATTTATCGGAAGAAGAGTTGGTGACAGAGTTATGGACATCTCGCTTAAATCTGTAGAGTACCGTTATCAAGCTAATACCCCATTTGAAAGACTTGCTATTTCCGATGTTTCGATTGATATTCCATCCGGAACCTATCTCGCTTTAATCGGCCATACCGGCTCAGGTAAATCCACTGTTTTGCAGCATTTAAATGCTCTTTTGCAGCCGACAGAAGGAACGGTGCTAATTGGGAGCCAGGAAATAAAGGCTCATCAAAAAAATAAAAATTTAAAGACAGTCCGGCAAAAGGTCGGAATTGTATTCCAATTCCCTGAACATCAATTATTTGAGGAAACAGTGGAAAAGGATATTATTTTTGGTCCGATGAATTTTGGCGTTTCCGAATCAGAGGCAAAAAAGCGGGCACGAGTTGCCTTAAAACAGGTTGGACTCGGTGAAGAAATCTTAGAGAAATCACCATTCGATCTTTCTGGCGGACAAATGCGGCGGGTTGCGATTGCCGGGGTATTGGCAATGGGCCCTGATGTCATCGTTTTGGACGAGCCTACTGCTGGTCTGGACCCACGCGGCCGAAAAGAGATTATGGATATGTTTTATTCTCTTCATAAAGAGAGGGGCCTCTCAACTATTCTTGTCACTCACAGCATGGAGGACGCGGCAAGGTATGCTGACCAAATCGTCATCATGCAGCAAGGCCGGGTCGCCAAAAAGGGTACTCCAGAAGAGATTTTCTCAGAGACTGCCGAATTAATTCAAATGGGACTAGATGTACCTGAGGTGGTCCGTTTTCAGCTGAAGCTTGAAGAAAAAATAGGCAGTAAGCTGGATAAAATTTACCTTTCCATTGGAGAGCTATCGGCTGCCATTTCAGAACGTTTAAAGAGAGGTGTCCGCTCATGATGGAAAAAATGATTTTTGGACGCTATGTACCGGCTGATTCTCTTATTCATAAAATGGACCCTCGTTCCAAACTGATTATTATTTTCTTGTTTGTTTGTGTCATCTTTTTGGCAAACAATGGGCTAACTTATGCACTTATTGGTATATATACTTTTTTAATGCTGGGATTATCAAAAATTCCTATTCGGTTTTTATATGGCGGTCTGAAGCCGATCATATGGCTTGTTCTGTTTACCTTTATTCTGCAATTGTTTTTTACTAAAGGTGGCAGTCTATTTTTTCACTGGGGGCCCGTGAAGATCTACGAAGAAGGCCTCAAGATGGGAATTTTTATTTCTTTGCGATTTTTCTTTTTAATTTTAATGACCTCCTTGTTGACGTTAACGACGACTCCGATTGAGATAACGGATGGATTAGAAACATTATTAAATCCTTTAAAGAAAATCCGCTTTCCTGTTCATGAAATGGCACTAATGATGTCGATTTCATTACGGTTTATTCCAACTCTTATGCAGGAAACCGACAAAATTATGAAAGCACAAATTGCCCGCGGTGTGGAATTTGCAAGCGGTCCTCTAAAAGAGCGGATCAAGGCTGTTATTCCGCTTCTCATTCCGCTGTTTGTCAGTTCCTTTAAGCGTGCCGAGGAGCTGGCGGTCGCCATGGAAGCAAGGGGTTACCGCGGCGGAGAAGGCCGGACGAAATACCGCCAGTTAAGCTGGGCTGCGGCAGATACCGTACAAATCGTTCTTCTTGCAGTATTAACGATTTTGTTGGTCCTATTACGTTCATAATGGAGATAGGCTGATGCAGAGGTATAAAGCAATTATTTCATATGACGGCACCGGGTTTCTTGGTTATCAGGTCCAGCCAAAAGGGCGGACGGTGCAGGCAGAGCTTGAATCAGCCCTGGCGAAAATTCATAAGGGCGTCCCTGTGAAGGTAACTGCTTCCGGCCGAACGGATGCGGGGGTCCATGCCAAGGGGCAGGTGATTCATTTTGATTCACCGCTGGCAATTCCCGAAGATCGCTGGGTAGTTGCCCTTAATTCTTTGCTTCCAGAGGATTTGGCCGTTTTATTTGTTGACAAGGCTGATAATGCGTTTCATGCACGTTTTGATGCTGCGGGAAAGGAATACCGTTATCAATTGCAATTATCGGGTTTTAGGGACCCGTTTCAGCGGAATTATGTGTACCGCTATCCCTATGCTTTGAACTTGGAGGCAATGCGGAAGGCAAGCAGGTATCTGCTTGGAACCCATGACTTTACCAGCTTTTGCGCCGCTAAGACGGAGGTTCAGGACAAGGTTAGGACAATTAAGGAGATCGACTTTTTATTGGATGGCGATCTTTTGACTATCCGCTTTGTCGGCAATGGTTTTTTATACAACATGGTGCGGATTCTTGTGGGGACTTTGTTGGCGGTTGGATCTGGTGACCTGTCACCTGAAGAAATTCCTTCCATTTTGGAAAAGAAGGACCGGTCTGCTGCTGGAAAAACCGCTCCAGCGCGTGGGTTATACCTTTGGGAAGTGCTTTATTAAAAACAACCCATCCAGGTGTAACATCTTCTTGACAATTTTACCTTAAGTATTTATTATATTATATGTGTGTGTTTTTAATCCCACGATAAAGCCCCGGAAAGTCTTCATCGTGATTGAAAATATAGCTTTTGAAAATGACTGCACAAAGTGGCGTCCTGTTCATTCCCGGAACAGAATTGAACGGAAATAGCCAGTGAAGGTGCGAAAATATTATTTTTACGATTTAATAGGAGGGAAACTCATGCGTACAACGTTTATGGCAAATGCCAACAATATCGAGCGCAAATGGTACGTAGTTGATGCTGAGGGCAAAACTCTTGGACGTCTTGCTTCTGAAGTAGCATCTATCCTACGTGGTAAACATAAGCCAACTTATACACCACATGTTGACACTGGTGATCATGTCATCATTCTTAATGCATCTAAGATTGAATTAACTGGTAACAAAATAAACGACAAAATCTACTACCGTCACACAAATCACCCAGGCGGTTTAAAGCAGAGAACTGCTCTTGAAATGCGTACGAACTATGCTGAGAAAATGCTTGAGCAAGCTGTAAAAGGCATGCTTCCAAAGAATTCTCTTGGCCGTCAAATGTTCAAAAAATTACACGTTTATGCTGGTGCAGAACATAAACACCAAGCACAACAACCTGAAGTTTACGAACTTCGCGGTTAATTAAGAGGAGGGAATTAACTTGGCACAAGTTCAATATATCGGTACTGGCCGTCGTAAGAGCTCAGTTGCTCGTGTACGCTTAGTTCCAGGCACAGGTAAAATTGTTATTAACGATCGTGACATCGACACTTATATCCCATTCGAAGCTTTACGTGTTGTTGTAAGACAACCATTAGTAGCTACTGAAACTGTTGGCAGCTACGATGTTCTTGTAAACGTAAGCGGCGGCGGCTACACTGGTCAAGCTGGCGCAATCCGCCACGGTATTGCTCGCGCATTACTTCAAGCTGACCCAGAATACCGTCCAACATTAAAGCGCGCTGGTCTATTAACTCGTGATGCACGTATGAAAGAGCGTAAGAAATACGGTCTTAAAGGTGCTCGTCGTGCGCCTCAGTTCTCAAAGCGTTAATCTTTTGCAAACGTTCAAAGACTCTCAACTCTATTGGTTGGGGGTCTTTTTTGTATTCAGTATTAATGTTTTAAAATTCTTTTCCTACTCCTTCATCTAAATTTCAAAATTGGGAAGCATAAGAAGCATCCCCGTGCTTCAAATTAGTATATAATTAGAGTGAATTAGTTTAGGAGGTAAACAAATTGGAGCATAAGCAGCCGAAGTTGGAAGTTAGGGTAAAGAAACTGATTGAAGTTGATGGATTAAAATTTAAGGATTTGAATAATAGTGGGAAATTAGAGCCTTATAAGGATTGGCGTTTAAGCCCGAAAGAACGTGCCGAGAATCTTGTTTCATTGATGAATCTCGATGAAAAGGTCGGGATGATGTTAATCAATACCCGTCAGATGGGTCTTACACAAAAGGATAAAAGCAAGACAAGTCATGATGGTGTGTTAGATGAGGGGATTGTGGAAAAGGGCGAAACGATTTTTGCCTTGGCCAAGGTATACGGTACAACTCATACAATTGAAAATATGCATTTGCGCCACTTCATCCTACGGGACAATTGGAGTCCAGCTCAAATGGCAGAATGGGTCAATACTATGAATGAAGTATGCGAGGGAACACGTCTTGGTATTCCTTGCTTAATAGCATCTAATTCAAGAAATGAAAATACTGAATTTATCTTTGGTATGAATGATGCAGCTGGGATTTTTTCCACTTGGCCGGGGACTTTAGGGCTTGCAGCAGCCGCTAAAGGAGAGATGAAAAATGGCGGTGATGCCTCGTTAATCAGCCAATTTGCCGAAATAGCCCGTACTGAATGGGATGCTGTTGGGATAAGGAAGGGTTATATGTATATGGCTGATACCGTCACAGACCCTAGATGGCAGCGGATATATGGCACTTTTGGTGAAGACCCAGAGTTTATTTCTGATGTCATCGGTCGTGTCATTGACGGATTCCAAGGGGAAGAATTAGGCAGTCATAGTATTGCAATGACAACTAAGCATTTTCCTGGAGGCGGAGCAAGGGAAAATGGATTTGATCCACATTATGAAGAGGGGAAATGGAATCTATACCCAACTCCAGGAAGCTTAGAAAAGTATCACCTGCCGCCGTTCCAAGCAGCAGTAGAACATGGCAGCTCATCCTTCATGCCATATTACTCGATTCCTAGCATCAAAAAAAGTGCAGTTCAAAAATTCCAAGGTGAAGATATCCCATTCGAAGAGGTTGGCTTTACCTTTAATCAGTATTTTTTACAACACATCCTTAGAGGATTACTTGGATTCAAAGGCTATATCAACAGTGATAGCGGCGTCACCAATAAAATGAGCTGGGGCGTTGAAGATAAGACTGAGGCAGAACGTTTTGCAAAAGCCGTCAATGCGGGAACGGATCTGGTTTCCGATACAAATGATGTTGAAAATCTAAAATTAGCAATCCAAAATGGATGGATTAGTGAAAACCGTATTGATGAAGCAAACATAAGGCTACTTACCGAAATGTTTGCGTTAGGATTATTCGATGATCGTACATACGTGTCACCGGAAAATGCCGCTGCAGTGATAAGTAATCAAGCAAATTGGGACGCTGCATATGAAGCTCATAAAAAATCAGTAACTATTTTGAAAAATTCAAATCAGACATTGCCTTTAACTGATGCGAAGAAAGTTTATGTGGAAGTTTTCCATAAGGAACCTGAACGCGCAGCTTCTTATACGGAAAAGGCTAGGAAGGAATGCCAGGAGCTTGGCTTGTTTAGCTTGACTGATAACTATGAAGAAGCGGAAACTGCGATTTTATTTTTACATCCAAAATCCGGTGCTTATTTTAACGCTACACCAGGGTTGTTAGAGCTGGAAATTTGCGAGAATAAACCGGAAAAAGCAATGGATGGAACTAATTACGAAGAAACGACTCTAAGTAACATGGCTCATCTAAAGAAAGTTGCCGATAGTGTTCATGATCGCGGAGGCAAGGTCATTATAAGTGTTAATTTCATTTTGCCGTGGATCCTTGGAAATGTTGAACCGCTTGCAGATGCCCTGATTGCTGGTTACGATACGTACTATAATGCACAGTTTGAGGTAATGGCAGGTAATTTCAAACCAATTGGCGTATTGCCATTGACATTGCCAGCGAGTGAGGAAGTTATTGCTGTGGATGAAAATGGAGACTGTGTATCAAGAAACGATGTGCCAGGCTTTGACAAGGACAAATATATGCCTGAAGGGCTTAAATATGCCTATGAAGATCGCGATGGTAACGTCTATAAACTTGGTCATGGACTAACATATTAATAACGTTCAGTAGCAGGCTAAAAAAGCCTCAGTTCGAAACGTCTAAAAAGGCTCTCAGTTTAATTGTCTGGAGCCTTTTTTACATAATAAAACGAATGTGATCACTCCACATTCGTCCTTAGTCTACTAAGTGATTCCTGACCGCATATAAAGCAGCCTGTGTCCGGTCGGCGAGTTCGAGCTTTGCAAGCAGGTTTGAAACATGTGTTTTTACTGTCTTTTCGGTAATAAAAAGAGCACCGGCAATTTCTTTATTGCTTTTTCCTTTGGCAATTTCTTTTAACACATCAAGCTCTCTTTTTGTTAATTCCTCGATTAAATCTCGTTCAGGTTTATTTTTAGAGGTCAAATTAGCCAATAAATGCGAAGTCGCTTTTGGATGAAGCTGGTTTTCTCCGCTCATGATTCTTTTAATGGACGTTACCAATTCATCTGGCTGAATGTCCTTTAATTGGAACCCTGATGCACCTGCTTCCAAAGCGGGAATCACATGGTCCTGGTCGGAAAAGCTGGTCAGCATCATAATTTTGATTTCTGGCTGTTCCTTTTTAATGATTGTAGTTGCCTGGATTCCGTCCATTTCCGGCATCACCAAATCCATTAAAATTAGATCCGGCTTCAATGATTTAGCCAGTTCAACCGCTTCTTCTCCGTTTGCTGCTTCCCCAATCACATCAAGGTCGTTTTGCGTCCGCAGGAAAAAGGCCAATCCCCGTCTAACAACATGATGGTCGTCTGCTATTAGTATCCGTATACTCACTGAATTCTCCCTCCTACAACGGAATTTCAATTTTGATTTCCGTCCCGCTGTTCGTTTTGCTTTTTAAATGAAAGGTCCCATTTAACGCTTCTGCCCGTGCTTTCATACTTTTTAACCCCAATGAGGGGATTGCTAGGCTTTCATCATAATGGAAGCCGCAGCCGGCATCCTTTATGACCAAAAGAACTTTATCGGTGGACATTTGGAAAAATAGTTGAACAGCCGTTGTCTGGGAATGCTTTTTACAATTGGCCAGTGCCTCCTGACCAATTCGCCACAATGCTTCTTCGACCTTACCGGGAATGTTGGCCGCACCCGCAACCTTTGTTTGAATTGACAACCCAAGCATTTCAGCATAGCTTCTCAAGGCGCTGACAATCCCATTTTCCAGTCCATGCGGTCTCAGCTGCCAAATCAATGCCCGCATTTCACCGAGTGCTTCCTGGGCCAAATCTTGAATGTAGCCGAACGTTTGCTTGACTTCATCTGTTTGGCCCATTTCGACGCCGGCCCTTGCGGTAAGACTGAGGGAAAATAACAGCTGGTTCACAGAATCGTGAAGATCCCTCGCCAGCCGATTCCTCTCAGCAACAAGCGCCGTTTCTTGTTCCCTCTGGGTTAATTTAATTCGTTTTAAGGCCGTTCCAATTTGATAGGCAACTGCTTCAAGCAGGGCAAGTTCATTTTTTTCGAAATGGGTTTTATATGGTGAGCCTACATTTAAGATGCCGAACCGTTCTGCTCCTGCTCTTAGTGGAACGGTTGCATGGTGGGTTAAACCGCAAGTTTCTCCAGCCTTTTCCTCGATAGCATCTTCAATTCGTTTACATTCCATAATATTCGTAGCTTTGTTCAGCTGTCCGTTATTGTACTTGTTTACACACCAGCACTTGCCCTGGCACATCCGCCGCTTTCCGTCCTGGGCTAAAGCAGGCGGGAGGGCTGCATCAGCTGCGAGCTGATGCATACCATTTTCGTCCATTAAGAATATCCAGCCAGTTTGCAAGCCCGTTACATGGAGGAGTTTTTTCAATACCCCGGACAATATATTCCTTATATCTGTTCCTTCGTTTAAAAGCTCAGCGATTTCCTTTAAAATGCTGATTTCTTCGTACCCAGCTGCAGCAGACATCGAATTCTCACCCCACTGATATTTCCTACTGCCATTATAGCTTATTGCCAGTAATTAGATAATTAAATTCATATCGCCAAACTCATGCCATAAATAACCGCAGGCAACGGCTTGCTCATATGCTTGAAGCAAATGCTGTTCTGAAATAAAGGCTGAAAGCATGTCAAGGTGGCTTGCTTTCGGCTCATGAAAGCCAGTTATGATCCCATCGGCAATTTTTAAAGGAAAGTGTTGGTCAATATAGAGATTTGTAACCCCTGAAAGGGCACCGTTTCGGGTTGCGGTCTCGAGTGCCCGGACAACCGTTGTTCCAACTGCGATGACCCTTTTGCCGGAAGCTTTTGTCTGCCGTATTCTCTCCATTGTTTGTTCAGAAATGTGATATTCTTCTTCATTTGCTTCTGGTGTCTGGTGCCACTGGTCATCAAGGAGATAGCTTAATCCCGTATGCAGTCGAATAAAATCAAGTGAGATTTTTTTACTTTTTAGTTGAAAAATTAGTTCCCAGCTGAATGCTCTTCCTGCCGAGGGCATTTCGACTGAGCCTGGATGATTCGCAAACACTGTTTGGTAGTAGTCCAGTTCCCAAGGATGCTCAATATATTCGTAGCGGACCGGATCTCCAAGAGCATAGATGATATTAAATAAATCTGTTCCTTTCTTTGAAAACTGAATAATTTTTAACGGTGAGTGTACTTTTTCACCTATTACCATTCCAGTTAATTCAGATGAAAATTGAAGTGCATCGCCAATTTTTACGGGATTGGCAACAACGAGAGCTTCCCATGTGTCTTCATTTCGGCGTCTTGCCAGGCGGATTTCCACCCTTGGTGCGATTTGCCCTCCATTTCGCAACCATTCAGCATGTAATATTGCCGGTATCGTCCGGCTGTTATTTAAAATGACGAGGTCACCGGACTCGAGGTAATCTGCTAAGCGGAAGAAATGGTCATGCCTGATTCCGCCAGTATTGCGGTCAAGAACCATCATCCGGACATGATCTCTTCTTAAGCCGCGTTTTTCAGGAGGATGGGAGGCATTTAATTCATTGGGAAGATAAAAATCTAACGCTTTTGCCGGCATTTACAATCCCTCCTCTGACTGTGCTTCAAACCGTTTGCCGGTAACACCTGCTGACTTATCGGATGCAAGGTATAAAAATATGTCCACGATATCCTCCGGTTTTGCAAGCGGGTAATCGCAATCTGGAACGGCCAACCGATGCATGTCGGTATCCATTTCTCCTGGATCTACCATGTTGACCCGGATATTTGTTTCGCTTAACTCATCTGCCCATGTTTGTGTCAGGCCTTCAACCGCAAATTTAGAAATTCCGTATGCTCCCCATCCGGCGTAGCCGACGTGGCCCGCTTCAGATGTCACATTAATAATGGAGCCTATATTGCGCTGAAGCATCCCGGGGAGGACTCTTCTTGTTACGGAAAAGGAGAAACCGCATTTACCCTAAGGACCTCCGCAAAATCATCTTCTGGGTAATCGAGCAAGAGTGGCATTGGACTCGGGCCCAGCATGGAAGCGTTATTAATCAGTACATCAAGCTGGCCGTAGGCTTCCTCCGCCAGCGCAACAAACCGCTCTACATCACGCGCTTTGGATATATCTGCGGTAACAGCCAGTACCTCAGCTCCCAACTTTTCAGCTTCCTCCTTCACTGTGTTTAAGCTATCCGTTGTTCTTGAGCAAATGGCCAGTTTTGCCCCTTTTTCAGCAAAAGCCAATGTTAATGCACGCCCTAACCCTTTAGAAGCGCCCGTAATCATCACTACTTTATTTTTCATAATCTTTATCTCCCCTTCATTCTTGATGTTTTAAGCATATCGGTTTCTTCCAAATCCTCCCTCAGAAAAAAGCTTGAACTTCTTCTACAACTTTTGACTGAGAAAAATCGACGAGGGATAAAAATTGGCAATGGAAATTAGCCATGTCTTTGTATTTCTTCAAGAGAGCGGATAAAGAATAGTTTTAAGAGGTGAAAAGAAGTGACTGTGATTACAACCTTTAAAGAAAAAAGACGTGAAAAGCAGATTAAATACGAACGGTCCGTGCTTCGGGACCTATCCATTAATACATTAAAAGAGAGAGTGCGGCAATATTTTGGATCGACCAAGATTGCCTCAAGCCTGATTATGAATTCTGGGGTGGAAGAGGCCTGTTATGATGTTGCCCTTGAAGCTTTTCTATTAGGAGCTAAATTTAGCAAATTTGGCTACCATGGGGAAAGTATGGAACAGGTAAGAATGCGCTGCTTTAGTGAAGAAAATCATTTAATTGATACGTTATTTAATTTCCTCCTATATTGGGGAAACGGCGAAGAGGGCGTCATGAGTGAATCACTTTATTATCACTGTGAACAATATGTCCATGTCTGGTGGAGAGAAGGCTATGAAAAAGGGCAAAGACGCCATAAGCTTCGGCTTCATTAATTCAATGCCTTCATTCCTGTTCTAAAGTCCCGCCTTGTCCCATATAAATTATTGAACAAGGGACGAGCGGGAAGGAATGATTTGGTTGGTAACAAAAAGAATAAAAATCATTTTTTTTTCAGTTGGCTTATTAGCACTATTTTTAATTTTACAGTATGATTTTGCCGAGGATGATTCCTGGAAAGAATGGAGCCTTCCGCTTTCCGGAAAAATTATTCTGCTGGATGCGGGCCATGGCGGTCCGGATGGCGGGGCCGGTACGGGCGAGACGCTTGAAAAAGATATTGCTCTTAACATCACTTTAAAGGTCAGAGATTATCTGCAGCAGCAGGGTGCACTTGTTGTGATGACAAGAGAAACCGATACCGATTTGGCAGATGCTGATACTAGGGGCTACAGCAGGAGAAAAGTGGAGGATCTGAAAAACAGATTAAAGATGATTAATGAAGAGGATAATGACTTCTTTGTAAGCATTCACTTAAATGCCATCCCTTCGTCAAGATGGAGCGGCGCCCAGACCTTTTACGCCCCTCATTTTAAGGAAAACGCCAGGGCGGCCAAATTTATTCAAGAGGAGCTCAGGGAAAACTTAGAAAATACTAATCGAAAAGCCAAGCCAATAGGCGGGGTTTATATTTTAAAACATTCAAAAAAACCGGGTGTTCTGGTCGAGGTTGGTTTCCTCTCCAACCCTGCTGAAAAGGCAAGATTAAAGCGTGAGGACTATCAAGAGAAGGTTGCAGCCTCTATATATAAAGGGATCATAAGATATTTCACGAATGAAAAGGAATTAAAAGAAACAGATTAAGGGAAGGCGGAAATAAACACCTTCTCTTTTTATTTGAGGTTATTCCTATGGCGGTGGTTTTAATGTGTGATTCAATTAACTGTATATTGCCATAGTTATGATATACTGTTAGAGGAAACGAATTCAATTGGTGAGGTGTTTTTCAATGTTAACTGAAGCAAGAATCCGTGAGGTTGTTGGCAGCCTCAAAGAGCCATTTTTACATAAAACTTTAGCAGAATTAAATGCTATAGAAGAGATAAAAATTAAAGAAGAAAAAAGCCATGTCAGTGTCAAAGTAGCGATTGCTAGAACAGGGACAAGTGAGCAGCTTCAGCTACAAACGCAAATTGTGAACCTGTTGAAGGAAGCAGGTGCTGCAACAGTAGGAATCCGCTTCAACCAGCTTCCTGATGAAGTGCTTGCTGCCAATCGTCAGGCTGAACCAGAAAAGGAAAAGAATCTCCTTAATTCCCAGTCCACTACCTTTATCGCAATTGCCAGCGGAAAAGGCGGAGTAGGAAAATCGACGGTATCTGTTAACCTCGCTGTTGCTCTGGCGCGCTTAGGTAAAAAGGTCGGGCTTATCGATGCCGACATTTACGGTTTCAGCGTACCGGATATGATGGGCATTACGAATCGGCCGGTTGTCCGAGGCGAAAAGATTATTCCTGTTGAGCGTTTTGGTGTTCAAGTAATTTCAATGGGATTTTTCGTGGAGGATAATTCACCAATTATCTGGCGCGGCCCAATGCTCGGAAAAATGCTGAATAGCTTTTTCAATGAGGTAGAGTGGGGCGACATTGATTATTTACTTCTAGACTTACCACCAGGAACAGGCGACGTTGCCTTAGATGTTCATAGCATGCTGCCGGCATGTAAAGAAATTATCGTTACCACCCCGCATCCAACCGCAGCCTTTGTAGCTGCCCGCGCAGGTGCGATGGCGATGAAAACCGATCATGAAGTGCTCGGGGTTATTGAGAACATGGCCTATTTTGAAAGCAAGCTGACTGGTGAAAAGGAATATGTGTTTGGTCGCGGCGGCGGAGATAAGTTGGCCGACGAGCTAAATACAGAAGTGCTTGGACGCCTGCCACTTAACCAGCCTGACTGGAACGATGAAGACTTTGCGCCGTCCATCTATCAGGAAGACCATCAGTTAGGAAAAATTTATTTAGAAATTGCCGAAAAAGTCGCGGACCGGCTTGGAAAGTAATTTTTCGGATCTGCAGTTTTGCTGGGGTTTGAGTAGTAAAAAAGAACTGCAGCCAAAATAAAACCTCTTCCGTTTGGAGGAGGTTTTTATTTTGGGTAGTGGAATTATGAACCTTGCTCACCGCCGCTTTTGTTGTCTTTTGAGGTTTCTTTTGTATTTGCCTGCTCGGCAGCTTTTAAAAGCAATTCCTGAATTTTTGCTTTATAAAGCGGGCTGTCAATAGTCTCAGTTATTACATTTTGAAGCTGTTCACGATACTCCTTGGTTTTCAGGGCATCGGCCATTTGCTTTTGAATTTCCGGTTCCTTGAACACTTCAATCATCATGGCTCTATATTCAGGGTCATTCATTAAATCCTTAAGTAATTTTTCATTTTCTGCCCGCATGTTCTTGGCAACGCCTTGAGCAAATTTCGCGTCGCTGAAGGTTTTTTTCCAAAACTCTGTTGCTTTATCAGAGGTTAATGTTTGTTCAATCGTCTGAGCCACGACATTTTGGTCCATCACCAGTTTTTCCTTCATTTTGTCATCGGACATGACATCTTGGATTGCTTTCTTTCCATCATCCGTTTTTAAAATATCCACGACCATTTTTTTGGTCTGATCATAATCAGGCTGCAACCCGGCGCTAAGATCGTTATTACCGGAACAGCTAGTTAAAAAAACAAAAACAGGCAGGAGGAGCACAGTAAATTTTGCTCTCATTTTGAAGCTCCTTTCACATAAGAATCCTTAATTTTATAATGAAGAAAATGTCGAAAGATTATACGCGGTTCACTCATTTTATGGATTTTTCAAATTTTGCTTGGTACAATCAGAATGTATTTATTTTTTTATGGGGGTTTATAGTGTGACAAGCCGTAACTGGGTAAGACTGTTTATGACCACATTATTAGTCGGCGGAATCACGACGGCTGTTGTGGGTTTTATTGTTCGCTGGAATGAATTTGAGTCATATTTTATTGATTTTCAAATAATCGACATCGTTTCCACAGCGGTATGGCTGCTTTTCATGGGCTTTCTATTCAGCTTGATCAGCCAAATGGGCTTTTTTGCCTATTTAACGGTCCATCGCTTCGGATTAGGTATATTTAAATCCGTCACCCTTTGGAATGGGGTTCAGGTCATTCTGCTTCTGTTTGCCCTGTTTGATTTAGTTTATTTTCGCTATGTCAATTTTGCAAAAGAGGGAGATTCGCTGCTTCCTTATGTAGGGTTGGCGGTCTTTGTATTAGCTGTCGGATTGATTGCTGCCTGGTATAAAATGAAACAAACCAACCGGGAGGCGTTTGTTCCTGCTCTTTTCTTTATGGTTGTTGTTACTCTGGTGGAGTGGATGCCAGCTCTTCAGGAAAATGAAAAAAGCTGGGTCTATTTAATGGTGGCAGCGTTACTTGCCTGCAACGCCTACCAGCTGCTGGTTCTTCATAAATTAAATGCCAAGTCAGTAAAGGAACGTGAGCAACGCATAAGCCAATCAACCAATAATCGTGGAAAAAATAAAGCAGGTAAAAAATTAACAAAAAAACCGTCCGTTTGATTTTTCGGACGGTTTTTTTGGTTATTTTATTTCTTTAGATTGGACTTCTCCGTTTGCAATCATTTCGGATACGGTTACGAATTTTAGGCCTTTATTCCTAAGATCCTGCAGGATTAGCGGTAAAGCCTCTGCTGTTTGTTTGGCAGAATCGGAGGCATGCAGAAGAATAATATCGCCTTTTTCTGCATTCTTCACATTTTCTACAATCTTCGCAACACCTGGATTTTGCCAGTCCTTTGAATCCAAACGCCAATGTACGACTGTATAGCCGTAACGCTTTGCAATCGATAATGTGCGTTTATCAAAATGTCCTGTTGGAGCCCTTAGAAGTTTAATCCCCTTTACATTTAACTTTTTAAAAACCTCCTGGGCCTTTAAAATGTCTTTGCTGATTTTTCCATCCTCTTCGTCCCGATAGTCTACATAATTATAACCAAGCAGGCCGATTTCATAGCCGTCCTTGACAATCCGGCTGACAAGATCAGGGTGTCGTTCCGCCCAGGAACCGGATAAAAAGAATGTGGCAGACTTCACATTTTCCTTTTTCAACGTATCCAAAATAGGCTCTGCTTTAACGTCGCCCCAGCCAATATTAAATGTCAGGGCCACATCCTTTTCACCTCGGAAAACGGCTTTTGGACCATCCTTGGTTGAAAATACAGGGATTTGCGTCAGGTTCTCCATATAGAGAAACCAAGCTGTAAAGAAAGCGGCAACCATAATTAACACAACACTTTTTAACGCTTTACCATTAACAATAAAAAAGAAATTCATCGCTTCCACCTCGTCCACTGCCATCCTTGTCTCAAACATATGATGAGATTTTTAAAAATATGATGAAAGATTTTTATTATAAAAGTAAACAAAATGGAAAAGACTACTATAACATACCATTTATTGGAGGTTATCTATGTACGGGCTTTTAATCAACGAGAAGGAAGTAAAAGAAATAGAATACTTAATAAAGAGAGAAATGGATGAAATTCTGTTTGACTTAAGGGATGAACGTATTGATCATATTGTAAAAAGAGCAATGGAGGAAAGATACAAAATCCTTTTTGATTTATTTAGAAGAGTTGCTTCACCAAATGAGTGTTTTAAATACATGCGCAGAGGTAAGAAAGAACAAAAAAAGGGATAAACTATGTTTTTTTGAAAAGACTGTTGACATTCGATTATTATCTTGTTATATTAATAAACGTCGCTGCTGACATAAAAACAACTTGAAAAAAGTTGTTGACTTTTAAGTGAGTAGATGATATATTAATAAAGTCGCTCTTGAGTGACGGAGTAAGATGGTTCTTTGAAAACTAAACAAACAAAAACGTCAACAAACAATAATATTCGTTTCATTTGAAACGAAGCCAACGTAACATTTTTGAGCTAATCAACTCAACTTTATTGGAGAGTTTGATCCTGGCTCAGGACGAACGCTGGCGGCGTGCCTAATACATGCAAGTCGAGCGAATCACTGGGAGCTTGCTCCCGGTGATTAGCGGCGGACGGGTGAGTAACACGTGGGCAACCTGCCTGTAAGACTGGGATAACTTCGGGAAACCGGAGCTAATACCGGATAATTTCTTCCCTCGCATGAGGGAAGGTTGAAAGTCGGTTTCGGCTGACACTTACAGATGGGCCCGCGGCGCATTAGCTAGTTGGTGAGGTAACGGCTCACCAAGGCGACGATGCGTAGCCGACCTGAGAGGGTGATCGGCCACACTGGGACTGAGACACGGCCCAGACTCCTACGGGAGGCAGCAGTAGGGAATCTTCCACAATGGACGAAAGTCTGATGGAGCAACGCCGCGTGAGCGATGAAGGCCTTCGGGTCGTAAAGCTCTGTTGTCAGGGAAGAACAAGTATCGGAGTAACTGCCGGTACCTTGACGGTACCTGACCAGAAAGCCACGGCTAACTACGTGCCAGCAGCCGCGGTAATACGTAGGTGGCAAGCGTTGTCCGGAATTATTGGGCGTAAAGCGCGCGCAGGCGGTCCTTTAAGTCTGATGTGAAAGCCCACGGCTCAACCGTGGAGGGTCATTGGAAACTGGGGGACTTGAGTGCAGAAGAGGAAAGCGGAATTCCACGTGTAGCGGTGAAATGCGTAGAGATGTGGAGGAACACCAGTGGCGAAGGCGGCTTTCTGGTCTGTAACTGACGCTGAGGCGCGAAAGCGTGGGGAGCAAACAGGATTAGATACCCTGGTAGTCCACGCCGTAAACGATGAGTGCTAAGTGTTAGAGGGTTTCCGCCCTTTAGTGCTGCAGCTAACGCATTAAGCACTCCGCCTGGGGAGTACGGCCGCAAGGCTGAAACTCAAAGGAATTGACGGGGGCCCGCACAAGCGGTGGAGCATGTGGTTTAATTCGAAGCAACGCGAAGAACCTTACCAGGTCTTGACATCCTCTGACACTCCTAGAGATAGGAATTTCCCCTTCGGGGGACAGAGTGACAGGTGGTGCATGGTTGTCGTCAGCTCGTGTCGTGAGATGTTGGGTTAAGTCCCGCAACGAGCGCAACCCTTGATCTTAGTTGCCAGCATTCAGTTGGGCACTCTAAGGTGACTGCCGGTGACAAACCGGAGGAAGGTGGGGATGACGTCAAATCATCATGCCCCTTATGACCTGGGCTACACACGTGCTACAATGGATGGTACAAAGGGCAGCGAAGCCGCGAGGTGGAGCCAATCCCATAAAACCATTCTCAGTTCGGATTGCAGGCTGCAACTCGCCTGCATGAAGCCGGAATCGCTAGTAATCGCGGATCAGCATGCCGCGGTGAATACGTTCCCGGGCCTTGTACACACCGCCCGTCACAC
>NZ_CP145895.1:167500-245000 GCF_049568635.1 Neobacillus sp. SAB-20_R2A
GAAAAGGTTGACGCAGCCGTTAATGAAGGCTGGTTCCCGCTTGTTCTTGGCGGCGATCACAGCATTGCCATCGGCACATTGGCAGGTGTGGCGAAGCATTATCAAAACCTTGGTGTTATTTGGTACGATGCCCATGGTGACCTGAATACGGCTGAAACTAGCCCATCCGGAAATATCCATGGTATGCCTCTTGCGGTCAGCATTGGTTTGGGACATCCATTATTAACAAATATCGGCGGCTACGCACCAAAAGTGAAGCCTGAGAATGTCATCATTATCGGAGCCCGCTCCCTTGATGAAGGAGAACGGATTCTAATTAAAGAAAGAGGCATCAAGGTTTACACTATGCACGAAATCGATCGCCTGGGAATGGCAAAGGTGATGGAAGAAACAATCGCTTACCTCAAGGAAAGAACCGATGGTGTTCACCTATCGCTTGACCTTGATGGCCTAGATCCAAGCGAATGCCCAGGTGTTGGGACACCGGTAATGGGGGGAATCAGCTACCGCGAAAGCCATCTTGCTATGGAAATGCTCGAGGAATCAAAATTAATTACCTCTGCAGAATTTGTTGAGGTAAATCCAATTCTCGATGAAAAAAATAAAACCGCCTCCATTGCTGTCGGACTGATGGGGTCTTTATTTGGCGAAAAACTTCTATAAAAACCACACAGCAGCTGCCGAAACAAGGGCAGCTGCTAATTTTTTCTGCAGCTGCAATTTTTACAATTCATTTATCATTCCTCCACAAATCGTTCATAATTCCAATGTAATATTACTATTAATACCTCTATGAATTCTTTTAGCAATTTTTACTATTTTTTTGTTAAAATTATAGGTATTGAGAACTTTTTTTACCTAAAACGAAACCTTTTTGCTAACGATACGTATATCGGATAGCAGCATTGGAGCTGAGGTAATTTAATGGAAGCTATAGTAAAAAAGAGAATAAAACAAGTCATAAAAGGCGACCAAGACGCATTTGGGGAAATTGTTGAAATATATAAAAACAGTGTTTTTCAGATTTGTTTTCGAATGCTTGGGAACCGGCATGAGGCTGAGGATGCAGCACAGGAAGCATTCATCCGTGCCTATGTGAATATAAAGTCCTTTAACCAAGATTTAAAGTTCTCCACCTGGCTTTTTCGTATTGCCACCAATCTTTGTATCGACCGGATGCGCAAAAAGAAACCGGACCATTATTTGGATGCAGAGGTGGCCGGTACGGAAGGGCTGACGATGTATTCGCAGATTCCATCCAATACCGAACTGCCGGAAAAGGAATTAGAAAGCATGGAACTGCAAGAGTCAGTCCAAAAGGAAATTTTAAAACTCCCCGAAAAATATCGGTCAGCCATCGTATTAAAATACATGGAGGATTTGTCCTTAAACGAAATAAGTGAAATTCTCGACCTTCCGGTTGGAACAGTCAAAACAAGAATTCACCGCGGACGAGAAGCATTGAAACAACAATTAAGGTATGTGTAAAAAAAGAGGTGAAACAAGAATGTGTCCAGACCATATCATCGAACTCATGCACGAATACTTGGACGAAGAAATTGATTCAGAAAAGGAGAAGGTTTTACGACTACACCTCCAAAACTGTAAAGACTGTGAAACGATTTTTAACGAACTGAAGAAAACGATCGCTTTTGTCAAAAGCGTTTCAAATATGCAGGCACCAGCCAATTTTACAGCCAATGTTTTGGCACGTCTGCCGAAGGAAAAGAAGAAGGTACTAATGACACGCTGGTTTAAGAATCACCCAATTCTAACGGCAGCGTCCTTATTTGTTGTCTTAATGGGAGGCAGCCTAATGTCAACGTGGAATCATGAGCGGGAGTTCTCTGTGACAAAACAACGAAATTTAATTGTCAAAAACAACACGGTCATAGTCCCTAAGGGAGAAGTCGTCAAGGGTGACGTTGTCGTCCGAAATGGAACACTCAGAATAGAAGGAGAAATCCAGGGAGACGCAACTGTCATCAATGGGGAAAAGTACCTCGCTTCTGCAGGCCATGTTACGGGCGATATTGAGGTAGTAAACGAAGTGTTTGATTGGGTCTGGTACCAGATGAAAAAAACAGCTAAAGACGTAGTAGGTGTTTTTGACCAGACGGAAACTAAATAAATGACAAATCACTCAAAATGGAGTGATTTGTTTTTTTAAACAGTAACATATAATAAGTACAAGTTTAGTTTGTGATATAATGTATTGGTTATATTGTTTTACTAGCAAATTTACGGAGGAAAAACCATGCCGTTTGCCGATTGGACATTCTGGAAGTATATATCGAGTACAATTGATATTGTCCTTGTCTGGTATGTCATTTATAAATTAATTAATATTATTAAAGGAACCAAAGCGGTTCAGCTTTTAAAAGGAATTTTTGTTATTCTGCTTGTGAAGGTCGCCAGTGATTTTTTCGGGCTGACCACCTTGAGTTGGATGATGGAGCAGGTTATTACCTACGGATTCCTGGCCATTATCATTATTTTTCAGCCAGAGCTTAGAAGGGCTCTTGAGCAGTTGGGAAGAGGCCGGTTTTTCTCCAGATCAAACAATCCTGAAGATGAGGATCAGGAGAAAACAGTGGAAGCCATTATGAAAGCAACAGATTATATGGCAAAACGGCGGATTGGAGCCCTTATTTCGATTGAAAGAGAAACGGGGATGAGCGATTACATAGAAACGGGAATTGGATTAAATTCAAGAATTTCTTCCGAGTTGCTGATCAATATCTTTATTCCGAATACACCGCTTCATGACGGCGCAGTCATTATCCAAAGAAATAATGTGGCGGCAGCGGCGTGTTATCTGCCTTTATCAGAAAGCCCCTTTATCTCAAAAGAATTGGGAACACGGCATAGGGCGGCTTTAGGAATAAGCGAAGTGACGGACAGTATCACGGTTGTCGTATCGGAGGAAACGGGCGCCATTTCGCTTACCAAAAATGGCGAGTTGCACCGTGATGTAAAAGCGGATGAATTTCGCGAATTACTGACAAATGAACTGCTGGATCAGCACAAAGCAAAACAAGCTTCTTCAGCTCGTTGGAACTGGAGGGGAAAAAGCAATGGATAAATTAATGGATACCCCATGGTTTATAAAAATCTTGGCGCTTGTATTGGCGGTTTTGTTATACTCCTCGGTTCCGCATGCAGGCAAAGATGTATATGTGCCTGGAGAGCAAACGAGTGAGACCATAAAGGATATACCGGTAAAGATTTATTATGATACTGAAAATCTAGTCGTCTCGGGAGTACCATATACAGTTGATGTGGGCCTCAAAGGGCCGATCACACATATTCAGTCGGCTAAGGCTTTAAGAAACTTTGAAGTTTATGTGGATTTAACCAATGCCAAAATAGGTCGGCAAAAGGTGAATCTGAAGGTGAAGGATTTATCCGATAAATTGCA
Source organism: Neobacillus sp. SAB-20_R2A (assembly GCF_049568635.1). Taxonomy (NCBI): domain Bacteria; kingdom Bacillati; phylum Bacillota; class Bacilli; order Caryophanales; family Bacillaceae; genus Neobacillus; species Neobacillus sp. SAB-20_R2A. Next base: position 170,922 of record NZ_CP145895.1, read on the forward strand.
GGCTTCCATTAAGCCGGACTCCGTTTATGTAACCATACAGGAAAAAATAACAAAGGAATTTAAGATTGAGGCAGAGTTTAACCCAGGCCAAATTGAAGATGGATATGCTGCCGGAACCCCAGTAGTGGAACCGAAAAGGGTAAAAATTACTGGAGCCAAAAGTGAAATCGACCGAATTACGTATGTTAAGGCCGTCCTTGAGGAAAAAGAAAAGCTGAAGGAAACCACAACAAAATCGGCTCGGATTCAGGTTCTTGATAAGGATTTAAATAAACTGGATGTAACGGTGGAACCGGAAACCGTTAGGGTCACACTTCCAATCAAAGAAACCGCCAAAACGGTTCCCATCAATATAATTAGAAAAGGTTCGCCGCCGGCCGGCGTGACAATAGATTCCATCGACCTAGATACAGCGGAGGCTGTCATCACAGGGGATGAAGATATATTAAAAAATACCGAAAGTGTCAGGGTAGAAGTGGATGTCAGTAAAATAAATGATAATACGACATTGGATTTGCCTGTTATTATTTCAAATGGCATCTCGAAGGTAACCCCGCAAATGGTAAAGGCTACTGTAAAGGTGAGCAAGCAGGCGGAAACAACCGTATCTGGAATTCCGCTTAAGATTAGAGGCTTGGGGCCCAATTTGAAAGCAGACATTACTGATCCGGCAAACAAAGTGATTAATTTAATCGTGAATGGGCCAAGCACTGCCCTAAGCGGTCTCGGGCCTGATGATTTTAACGCATATGTTGATCTCTCAAGCCTTCCGGAAGGAAATCATGAAGTGAATATTCATGTTGATGGCCCGCCGAATGTTAATTATAAGCCTGATAAATCTACAGCAAAAATAACAATAACAAACAATGCTTAATTCGGAGTAATAGATATAGAAGGAGCGGATAATAGAATGGGAAAATATTTTGGAACCGACGGAGTACGTGGAGTCGCAAACAGCGAATTAACTCCGGAACTGGCTTTTAAACTTGGCCGGTTTGGCGGATATGTGTTAACAAAGGAACATGCCCGTCCAAAGGTTTTAATTGGACGTGATACCCGGATTTCCGGACATATGTTAGAAGGCGCCTTAGTGGCCGGTTTGCTTTCAATTGGAGCCGAAGTCATGCGCCTTGGTGTAATTTCCACACCAGGTGTGGCTTATTTAACTAAAGCTTTAGGTGCACAGGCAGGTGTTATGATTTCTGCCTCTCATAATCCTGTTGCGGATAACGGAATTAAGTTTTTCGGTCCGGATGGTTTTAAGCTTTCTGATGACCAGGAATTGGAAATTGAGGGATTGATGGACTTGCCAGAGGACCAGCTGCCGCGGCCGATAGGGGCTGACCTTGGTCTTGTTATGGACTATTTCGAAGGCGGTCAAAAATACCTGCAATATTTAAAGAATACGGTGGATGAGGATTTCTCCGGAATCCATGTGGCATTGGACTGTGCCCACGGGGCAACCTCATCGCTTGCAATGCACTTGTTTGCTGATTTGGATGCAGATTTGTCGACGATGGGAGCAGCCCCAAATGGTTTAAATATTAATGCGGGCGTAGGCTCAACCCATCCAGAAGCGCTGGCTGCTTTGCTGAAGGAAAAAGGGGCGGACGTTGGTTTGGCCTTTGACGGCGACGGTGACCGTCTAATTGCGATTGATGAAAAAGGGAACATCGTTGATGGCGACCATATCCTTTATATCTGTGGAAAATATATGAAGGAACAGGGCCGATTAAAGCATAATACGATAGTTTCAACCGTTATGAGCAACCTTGGTTTTTATAAAGCAGTAGAAAGCCAAGGCATTCAAAGTGTTCCTACGGCAGTGGGCGACCGCTATGTTGTTGAAGAAATGAAGAAAAATAATTATAATCTTGGCGGTGAGCAATCCGGTCATATTATTTTCCTTGACTATAATACGACTGGTGATGGTCTATTAACAGGCCTGCAGTTAGTGAATATTATGAAAGCAACTAAGAAGAAGCTTTCCGAACTCGCGGCCGAAATGAAAAAGTACCCGCAGAAACTTGTCAATATCAGGGTTACAGACAAACACCATGTAACTGATAATGAAAAGGTAAAAGAAATTATTGCACAGGTGGAAAGTGAAATGGCTGGAAACGGACGCATCCTTGTTCGTCCGTCAGGAACAGAACCGCTTGTCCGCGTGATGGCAGAGGCATCTTCAGAGGAGCTTTGCGAAGAATATGTAAACCGCATTGCTGCTGTTGTTAAAGCGGAAATGGGTTTAAACGAAGAATAAATTTCGCTATATGCATAAGGGAACTTCTTATTCCCTTATGCATATTTTATTATGTATGGTTTTAATTTTTCCATTAAGTTTTAAGTTGACGAACCAATGCGTATCATGTACTATTAACTTGCTTTGTTTAATAAAAGCAATGTTATTGGAAGGGGGGCAGCGGTAGAACAGTTGTTTTACAAAAGCGCCAGAACTAGTCGAAAGAGGGTTTGGCTAGTTGACGAGGTGGAGGGTTTATCGAAACATTCGGCGGATACCTCCCGGTTGAGACGCACAACCGTCAATTTCTTCCTTAAAACACGAAGGCAACTTTGTGGACAAAGGGGAGAAAATGCGCATACTAAGAATAATGTTTAAAGGTATAGACAGATACCGAAAAAAACAGAGATAAGGGGGCAGGTACGCCTCCAAAGCTTCTTGCCCCCTATATCAGGGAGGAAAAGAATTAATATGTGCGGAATTGTTGGATATATTGGAAATCTAGATTCGAAAGAAATTTTACTAAAAGGCTTAGAAAAGCTTGAATATAGAGGCTATGATTCAGCAGGTATAGCTGTTAAAAACGAAGACGGGATTCAAATTTTTAAGGAAAAAGGACGCATCGCCGACCTTCGCAGCATTGTCGATGAAAAAGTATTGGCACACGTTGGAATTGGCCATACACGTTGGGCAACACACGGGGTTCCAAGCAGAGGAAATTCCCATCCGCATCAAAGCGCATCCGGCCGCTTTACGCTTGTTCACAACGGCGTCATCGAAAACTATGATCTGCTAAAGCGCGAATATTTAGCAGATGTTTCTTTCAAAAGTGAAACCGATACAGAAGTCATTGTGCAGCTTGTCGAGAAGTTTGCAAACGAAGGCCTGAGCGTATTAGAATCCTTCCGCAAAACATTGACACTTTTGCATGGCTCATATGCACTAGCACTTTTGGATGCAGAAGACAATAACACTATTTATGTAGCAAAAAATAAAAGCCCGCTGCTTGTCGGCCTAGGGGACGGCTTCAATGTGGTCGCAAGCGATGCGATGGCAATGCTTCAAGTCACCGATCAGTTTGTTGAATTAATGGATAAAGAAATCGTCATCGTAACAAAAAATGCTGTAACTATTCAAAACTTAGATGGAGAAGTCATCAGCCGTACGCCATACACAGCCGAGCTTGATGCCAGCGATATTGAAAAGGGGACATATCCTCACTATATGTTGAAGGAAATTGATGAGCAGCCTGCTGTTATACGTAAAATCATTCAACATTATCAAGATGAGCAAGGCAAGCTTGTGATTGACCGCGACATCATTGATGCTGTAAACGCTGCGGACCGCGTCTATATCATTGCTGCAGGGACTTCTTATCACGCAGGACTTGTTGGTAAGCAGTTCATTGAAAAAATGGCAAAGATTCCGGTTGAAGTCCATATCTCCAGCGAATTTGGCTACAATATGCCGCTTTTATCCGAAAAGCCATTGTTTGTGTTCATTTCACAAAGCGGTGAGACTGCCGACAGCCGTGCCGTGCTCGTTCAGGTAAAAGAAATGGGCTATCCAGCGTTGACGATTACAAACGTGCCTGGATCGACATTATCACGTGAAGCGGATTATACTTTATTGCTGCATGCCGGTCCGGAAATCGCTGTAGCTTCGACTAAGGCTTATACAGCACAGTTGGCAGTTCTTGCAATTTTAGCCGAAGTGACAGCCAAGAGCCGCAGTTTAGAAGTTGGCTTTGATCTGATTCATGAGCTTGGCTTAGTTGCTAATGCGATGGATGTTCTATGTGACTCTAAGGAAATCCTTGAAGTCATTGCCCGTGAATTCTTCTCAGTCACACGGAATGCTTTCTTTATCGGCCGCGGCATTGACTTTTATGTTGGCTTGGAAGGCGCCTTGAAGCTTAAGGAAATTTCTTATATTCAAGCAGAGGGCTTTGCTGGCGGCGAGTTAAAGCATGGAACGATTGCCTTAATCGAAGAAGGTACTCCGGTCGTTGCTCTTGCCACTCAGGAAAGCGTGAATTTAAGCATTCGCGGCAATGTGAAGGAAGTTGTTGCCCGCGGCGCCAATCCTTGCATTATCTCAATGAACGGACTTAACATGGACGAAGACAGCTTCGTCATTCCAGAAGTGCACGAATTATTAACACCACTTATCTCTGTCATACCATTACAAATCCTTGCCTACTACGCAGCCCTGCACCGCGACTGTGACGTCGACAAACCACGCAACCTCGCGAAGTCGGTAACAGTGGAGTAAGCATGGAGACGGTTCTTTTGCTTCAGTTTTGAAGCAAAAGAACCGTTTTTTTTTTTGCTTTTGGATCTAGCTTGATGCAATGGGGCTTGTTACTTTTTTATGGGAGGATTGTTGCTATCAACATGAAAAGGAAGTAAATTATCTTCTTTATTTTCTCCATAGAATTGTTCCTGAATTTGTTGATTTGCCTTTTCTGTATCTGAATTTACCTGAGAATACCTTGCACTATAATCTTTAAATTCTTCACTTAAATATTGATTTACTTCCGTAGCCTCATTTTTGTTTTGTTCACCCTCAAACACGCTAATCCCTCTCTTACTTATTAATTTATTCTCCCTTCTAATGTTCAATTTTTTGAAAAAATAAATTCACAGGACGACAAGGAATATTTTAGGACAAAGGTAGTATAGGCTGTTTGCCATGAAAAATTTTTATCTTACTTAAATATTTATTTTTGGCAGAGGCATCATAAAAAAGAATGATGCAATTCCTAATACTAACCTTATCTAGGAGGAATTTACGCAATGAAAAGTTTGAAAAAAATCAGCCTATTGTTAACAATTGTAGCTTTGATGATATTTGCAGCTGCGTGCGGCGGAGGAGCAAAAAAAGACACAACTAAAGATACCGGTGATAAAGCCGGAAAAGAACTTTCCGGTTCCTTGGTCGTTTCCGGCTCATCTGCCATGCAGCCTCTTGTAGCGGCGGCGGCAGAAGAATTCATGGCTAATAATCCAAAAGTAGACATTCAAGTAAATGCGGGCGGGTCTGGTACAGGATTATCCCAGGTTGCTGAAGGATCTGTTCAAATTGGGAACTCTGATGTTTTCGCGGAAGAAAAGGAAGGGATTCCGGCTGATCAATTAGTGGACCATAAAGTTGCGGTTGTTGGAATCACTGCTGCAGTTAACCCTGGCGTCGGAATTAAAGACATTTCAAAAGAAAACCTTATTAAAGTTTTTACAGGCAAAATTACAAACTGGAAAGATGTCGGCGGCAAGGATCAAAAGATCGTTTTAGTAAACCGTCCAGATGCTTCAGGTACACGCGCGGTATTTAATAAATTTGCACTAGATGGAGCAACACCTGCTGAAGGAATTACAGAAGATTCCTCCAACACGGTTAAAAAAATTGTTAATGAAACTGCTGGTGCAGTTGGTTATTTAGCTTTCTCATACTTTACGGATGATAAAGTAACTCCACTATCAATAGATGGGGTAGAACCAACAGATGAAAATGTTCAATCAGGTAAATTCCCAGTTTGGGCGTACGAACACTCTTATACCAAGGGTGAACCAAGCGGTGCAGCAAAAGCATTCTTGGACTATTTAATGTCTGATGATGTTCAAAATAAGTTGTTAAAGGAGCAGGGGTACTTACCTGTAACAAAAATGAAGGTAGAACGAGACGCGAAGGGTAATCAAACAAACAAATAAGTCGCAGTGGCAGTAAGAAGGGTAAATGTGTCACCACATTTACCCTTATGACGTAGTTTTAGGGGGTTGGTGCAATATGGAAAAAGCGAGTTCTGCAAAAGATAGGCTGCTGAAATCCAGCCAAGATTGGCTGGGTGGAGAATTTAGGGGAAAGACCCTGGTCATCTTATGTGCTGTCATTATGATCTCTGCAACCATTGCCATTACGATATTTCTTGGGACAAAAGGGCTTCAATCCTTTATCAAAGATGGTGTCAGCCTTATCGAATTCATAACTAGTAAGACTTGGAATCCTACGGATCAGGCTAATCCGAAATATGGTACACTGCCGTTTATTTTTGGGTCATTTGCAGTCACCTTTCTCTCTGCGCTTGTTGCAGCACCATTAGGGATAGGAGGGGCCATCTTTATGACAGAAATTGCCCCATCCTGGGGAAGAAAAATATTACAGCCTGTTATTGAGTTGTTAGTTGGAATTCCTTCTGTTGTGTATGGGTTTATCGGGCTTTCCGTATTAGTCCCTTTTATCAGGGAAAATGTAGGAGGACTTGGATTTAGCCTGCTTTCCGGAACCATTGTTCTTTCCATTATGATTTTGCCAACAGTAACATCCATCGCTACCGATGCAATGGGTTCTCTGCCAGGGACCTTAAGAGAAGGTTCTTTTGCTTTGGGTGCTACCCGTTGGCAAACCATCAAAAAAGTGCTTATTCCTGCTGCCATGCCATCACTGCTGACAGCTATTGTACTGGGAATGGCGAGAGCATTTGGTGAAGCATTGGCTGTCCAAATGGTAATTGGAAACGTTAAGAATTTGCCTTCAAGTTTATTGGATGCTTCTGCCACGTTAACTACCATTATTACGTTAAACATGGGTCATACTACATATGGAAGTGTGGAAAATAATACTCTTTGGTCAATGGGCTTAATCTTATTAGTCATGTCGTTTGCATTTATTCTCCTCATTCGTTATTTATCAGCAAGGAGGAAATTGTAATGAATACGAAAACTGCTGATCGAATAGCTACTGGTGTGTTCTATTGCATAGCATTTATTATCATTGCAATTCTTGTTAGTCTTTTTTACTATATTTTGGTTAACGGATTAAAAAATATTTCGCTAGAATTTATAACAACTCCCTCAAGCAACGTAAGAGCTGGAGGGGGAATCCGCGATCAATTGTTCAATTCCTTGTATGTTTTGGTCATTACGATGGTGATTGCCGTCCCATTAGGGTTAGGTGGAGGCATTTATATGGCGGAGTATGCTAAACCGGGGAAGATTACTGATACTATTCGTTCTTGTATCGAAGTTTTAGCTTCTCTGCCTTCAATTGTGATTGGAATGTTCGGCTTATTAATGTTTGTTAATTTAACAGGATGGGGTTATACAATTTTAGGCGGTGCATTAGCTCTTACCGTTTTCAATCTGCCTGTTATTGTCCGTGTGAGTGAGGACGCAATTCGGTCTGTTCCTCGGGAGTTAAAAGAAGCCAGCCTTGCATTAGGGATTACTCATTGGCACACCATTAAAACGGTTATATTGCCTAGCGCTTTTCCCACTATTTTAACCGGTATCATCCTTGCTTCAGGCCGTGTATTTGGGGAAGCGGCGGCATTATTATTTACTGCCGGATTGTCTACACCAAGACTTGATTATGCAAACTGGAACCCCTTTTCTGCCACTTCCCCATTAAATATTTTTCGTCCAGCGGAGACCTTGGCGGTACACATTTGGGCTGTCAATACGCAAGGCTTAATTCCAGACGTGGAAGAGGTCTCAAGCGGTGCGGCTGCCGTTTTAGTCCTTTCCGTATTAATTTTTAATTTATTAGCAAGATGGATTGGAAGTTTGATTCATCGTAAAGTCACGGCAACTAAATAAAAGCGGGTGAAAAAACATGGCTACAGCAATGAAGCAAAGACCAGCCGAAAATGACATGGTTCAAAGAAATGAAAGTATGCAAAAAAATATTGTTTTGCATGTTAAAAACTTAGAAATTTTCTATGGTGAAAAACGGGCTGTTAATGGGATTTCAATGGATATTGAAGAAAATTCAGTAACGGCTCTTATCGGCCCATCGGGATGTGGAAAGTCGACATTTTTACGCAGTATTAACAGGATGAATGATTTGATACCCGGAGCAAGGGCAAAAGGGGAAATTATTTATGATGACCTAAATATTTTATCAGAGCAAATAAATGTTGTAGCGTTACGGAAAGAAATCGGGATGGTCTTTCAAAAGCCGAATCCGTTTCCAAAATCCATTTATAATAATATCACCCACGCTTTGAAGTTCGCAGGCATCAGAAAGAAAAGCAATCTGGATGAAATCGTGGAGGAAAGTCTTCAGAAAGCAGCATTGTGGGAAGAAGTAAAAGACCGTCTGCATAAATCAGCACTATCCCTTTCCGGAGGGCAGCAGCAACGTCTCTGCATTGCCCGGACTATTGCAATGAAGCCAACTGTCATGCTCCTTGACGAGCCATCTTCGGCGCTGGACCCTATCTCGAATGCCAAGGTTGAGGATCTTATCGTGGAGTTGAAAAAGGACTATTCAATCATAATTGTTACTCATAATATGCAGCAAGCATCACGTATTTCCGATAAAACGGCCTTCTTTTTGAGTGGTGATTTGATAGAGTATGACAAAACAGATACGATATTTACCAATCCATCTGTCAAAAAAACAGAGGAATATATCTCTGGAAGATTCGGATAAGGGGGGAATGGTGTGACGATTGCAGCCTTAACTAGGAATGTATTTGATATTAAAGACCTTAATTTATGGTATGGTGAACATCATGCATTAAAGAATATTAATTTTCCGATTATCAAAAAAGAGGTCACAGCTATGATTGGCCCTTCCGGCTGTGGAAAGTCAACCTTTATAAAGACGTTGAACTTAATGATTAATTACGTTTCAAATGTAAAGATGACGGGGGAAATTAATTTTAATGGCCAAAATACTTTAAATGAAAAATTGGACTTGGTAGAATTGCGAAAAAAGGTTGGAATGGTCTTTCAAAAGGGAAATCCATTCCCACAGTCAATATTTGATAATGTCGCGTATGGGCCAAGAATCCATGGAATCAAAAAAAAGAAGCATCTTGATGAGATTGTTACAAAATCATTGATGAATGTAGCATTATGGGATGAAGTAAAGGACCGATTACATGCACCTGCTCTTGGGCTTTCCGGCGGCCAGCAGCAAAGGCTGTGTATTGCCAGGGCTCTTGCCACAAAACCAGAAGTCTTATTAATGGACGAGCCAACATCTGCCCTTGATCCCATTTCCACCTTGAAAATTGAAGAATTAATCTTAGAACTAAAAGAAAAATATACGATTGTTATTGTGACACACAATATGCAGCAAGCCTCAAGGGTGTCGGATAAAACAGCTTTCTTTTTAATGGGAGAATTAATTGAAATCGATGAAACTTCAAAGATTTTCTCGAACCCAAGGGATGAACGGACTGAGGGGTACATCACAGGGAGATTTGGATAATAGGGGTGACAATAGTGAATACAAGGTCAAAATTTGATAGTCATTTAAAAGAATTAAAAGATATGCTGATGGAAATGGCCCGCAAATCGGAAAATGCCATTAAGGAAAGTATTAATGCCCTCATAAATCAAGATATTGATAAATCAAATGAGATTATTCAAAATGATACAATCATCGATGATTTGGAGCATGAAATTAATAATAAAGCCATTATCCTAATTGCCAAGGAATCTCCCGTAGCAAGAGATCTCCGGAAAATCATTGTCGCTCTAAAAATATCATCAGAGGTCGAACGTATTGCTGATAATGCTGTTAATATTGCAAAATCAACGGTACATATCGGCAAAGAAAAACATATTAAAGAAATAGTCGACATCCCAATTATGATGAATCTTGCATTGGAGATGCTAAGCGATTCGCTAAACGCCTTCCTCTCCGAAGATGTCGAACTGGCTAAGACGTGTGCTAAGAAAGACGATCAGGTTGATGAAATGTACGGAAAACTAATAAAAGAGCTAATGGGATATGTACAGAAATATTCAGATCATATTAATCAAATTAATCAGTTAGCATTTGTATGCAGATATATCGAAAGGATTGCGGATCACTCAACCAATATTGGAGAGCATGTTATTTATCTTGTGACCGGAGAACGTTATGATTTAAATGCCTAAGATTGTTCATTAGAATATGATGGAGCTAATGAATGTGCCTAATACCTGATAATTTAATTGAAAAGGATTTTTGCTTTTCATCCTTTAAAAAAAGAACTTGTTCTTTTAAATTAACACCGCAAACTTTACCTTTCAGTGTTTTAGAAGTTCCATTTGTATCATAATCAATAGTAATCATGCGATTATTAGTAAACTGTCTTAAAAACATGGGGATTCTCCTTTAAAGTGAAATTGTTTTAACATGCTTCATTGTAAAACGGGTGTATTAAGTCAGTATAAAAAAAATGTAAAGTATTTATAATTTTAGGATTGAGTTTTTAAGGGACGCACAAGTAGATAACTTGGCGTCCTTATTTATTTTGAAATGAATCCATAAATCACTAGTAAAATGGTAATAGATAAATAGTTGCCATTTTTTTCATGTATCTTTTACGAAAGCATAATTCGTGTTTAATAAATAGAGAGTAGTATTTTACTTGTATGATACAAGCAAGTAAGGGAGTGAGAGGAATGTTAAAGAAATTAAAGAAAAAGAAAAGGCTAGTTGCTGCGGCAACATTAAGTACCATGCTATTAGGCTCAGCTGGTGCATACGCTGCTCAAAACGGTGCTTTTGGCAGCAATCTAGTAGGTGTACAAGCTGATGGTTCTGTACAGACACCAGTCAACCAATTAATTACACCAGCAGGAAAGCAGATCGAGTTTGGGGGCAACCCAATGACCGTTGCTGTTCATCCAAATGGAAAGACTGCAGTAACAATCGTTGGCCGCAATAATTACGGGGGAACTGGAATCAATGTCATTGATCTTGCAAGCGGAGTGATGAAAGCCCAGGATATCAGCTTAGGTCTTTCCAGTATGTGGGGCTTGGCTTATTCAAAAGATGGAAGCCAGCTCTATGCAACTGGTACGTCAGGCAGTACTGGTAAAGTTGTCGTTTTGACCGTTGGACAAGATGGTACTCCAAAAGTCCAAAAATCTATCAACCTTCCGGCCGCATCTGTTGGTGGTAAAATCAACCCGCTTGATATTACTGTGGCGCCAGACGGTAAGCTTCTGGTTGCTTTAAACCGTGACAACAGCCTTGGTGTCATCGATCCGGTAACAGGTGCATTAACCAAGGTTGCCGTCGAAAATGCTCCTACAAGCGTATTAGTTGATGGTAACTTCGCTTATGTAACCAACCAAGGCGGCCGCAAAGCTCAACCTGGCGACATTACGGTTGACTCTTCTGGAACTCCAGTTGTTACAGATAAAACAGGTGCCACTACGACGGGAACCGTTTCTGTGGTTGACCTTTCGACAAATACAGTGGTTAAAAATATTACAGTTGGCGTACAGCCTGAACGGATGACACAGTCAGGACAGTACATATTTGTAACCAACACCAATAGTGACACAGTTTCCGTTATTGACTCAAAGACAAATGATGTCGTCCAGACAATTGACATTAAACCATATCCAAATGCGCCAAAAGGTTCAGCACCAAACGCTGTTAAAATGGTGGATGGCAAGTTAATGGTCAGCCTTGGCCGTGACAATGCGATTGCGGTCTATGACTGGCAGGGTCCAGATAAGACACCTGAATTACAAGGACTATTACCAACAGCATGGTTCCCAGTCGATATCGCAGTCGATTCAGCCAATAAAAATCTTGTCGTTGCCAATGCCGATGGGATTGGTTCACGCGGGCCAACACGTAATTTAAACATCCAGGGAATTACGGTAAACGGTCACTCTTCTTATGCGCAGAAGGGGTCACTTTCCTTGATTCCATTCCCGACTGCAGAGGCCTTAGCAAAGGGAACAGATCAAGTGTACAAAAACAATAACTGGTACGGCTTAAAGGATCTTAACGCGGAGCCGCGCGAGAATAAAAAGCCTGTTGCGATGCCTGAGCGTATCGGTGAGCCTTCAACGATTAAACACGTATTCTACATTATTAAAGAAAACCGGACATATGACCAAGTATTTGGTGATCTTGGAAAAGGAAACGGAGAAGTAGCTTTAACACAGTTCCCGGAAAAAGTGACTCCTAACTTGCATAAATTGGCTACTACTTTCCCGCTTCTGGACAATACTTACGTTGGCGGTATCCAATCAGCAAGCGGACATCAATGGGTTATGCAAGGAACTAACAATGACTATGAGGATAAAGAAACAGATGCTGCAAACGTGCGAAGCTATCCTGGTGGTGCTGGGGATGCGATGGCATATGCACCTACAGGCCATTTGTGGGATCAGGCCCTTAAACATGGCAAGACTGTAGAAAACTTTGGGGAAGATACTACTGCTTTTACCGGAACACTGCCACAAGGCTCTTGGACTGACTGGTATAATGATTATTTAATTCTTTCCAGCCAAAAGCAAGGCGATCTTCATGTCCCGATTGGAAACTATGAGGCAAAGACGGATATTCCGTCACTTGAACCAATTACTCATAAACCGTACCCAACGTTTGATATGGGCATACCAGACCAATATCGTTTTGAAATTTTCAAACAACAGTTTGAACAACACGTTAAGAATAAGGATTTACCTGCACTTACGACAATGTGGGTGACGAATGACCATACCAATGGACTTGCTTCGGGCTTCCCTACACCTCAAGCGATGGTTGCAGATAATGACTTGGCTGTAGGTAAAATTGTTGACTTGATTTCTCACAGCCCTTACTGGAAAGACTCTGTCATAATCGTTACAGAAGATGACGCTCAAAACGGTTTAGATCACGTTGACGGCCATCGTCAGCCAGCGCTTGTCATCAGCCCTTGGGTGAAGAAAGGGGTCACTAACAGCCACTATTGGACTGTTATCAATATGGTTCGCAGTATTGAGCAGATTCTTGGAATTCCTACCATGAACCAAAATGATGCAGCTGCTGAGCCAATGAGTGAGCTCTTTACGAATAAGCCGGACTTTACACCATACGAATTTGTGCCAAACCAAATCCCGCTTGACACCTTAAACGGAACACCTGAAGCCAATACGGCAGTTCTTGCCAACACAACCAATGTAACACCGGAGGCACAGGAACTTTCGAAAAAATGGACACAGTGGTCCAACAAGAACAAAGATAAGTTAACCGGCAAAAATGCAGTACCGGATGAAATTAACGCAAATATGCAAAACCATGCCGTTTGGTATGCGACCGAAGGTTTTGATAAGCCATATCCAGGTGAGAAAAAAGCTCTTGCACCAGAAGAGGTTGAGAAGCAGCCTGAAAGCTTTGCTCCAACTCAAACTGACAATGATTAAAACTAGTAATCTACGGAATTCATAGGGAATTGTTTTAAACAAAAAGTTATTATAACAACAATAGCTATCTGTAAGGGTAGCTATTGTTGTTTAAGACAAGCCATGAGCTAGTAAAGAAAAAGCCTAATTATCATATAAGAGGGGGAGAGGTTCGGGTCATTGCCCGGATACAACTGATATGAAACGATTGATAAATGAATCGATGAAACGTGCCATTCTCATACTAACTTCAATCATTCTGATCCTTGTGTGGGGTGGAATGTCTGCTTGGCAAATTCAACGGGATTACTTGCCGGAAATTAACAATTCCACCTTGTCGGTTACTGTTCGAGCCGATCATTACCAAGCAGAACAGGTAAAGGCGATGATAACAGAACCAATTGGGCAGGCAGTACGGGTAGTGGAAGGCCTTGAGGATGTGGAGACTAACTCCTTTAACGGCGGGGCCTTGATTAGTTTAAACTTTCCGATGAGTTATGATATGAAGCAGGCTGAAGAGCAAGTTTCAAAAGCCTTAGAATATATCAACCTGCCGGCCGATATTGAAAAACCGCTAGTAACACGTCTTAGTACCCATTCCATGCCGATTATTAGAATAAGTCTAATGAATTCTTCCGCAAATATAACAGAAAATACGCTCCGAACAGCGATTCAAGAGGATTTTGTCAATCGATTGAAATCAGTCCCTGGGGTAAAGGATGTACGAGTATCCGGTGGAGGTACCGCCGGATATGCTATTAACCTCCGGATGGAAGATATGAGAAAAGCGGGGTTAACAGTAGATAACGTAAAAAAGTCTCTAGAAGAAAACTATACAACTGGAATAGAAGGCAAGGTAACAAATAACCAGGTTTCCATTCCTGTCCAAGTTTCAGGCTGGGGATTAAGTCAACAAGATCTGCTGCAGCTGCCGATTCATAATTCGGATGGTAAAACCGTTCCACTTTCAGAAGTAGCCGATATTTCCAACTCCATTGTTAATCTGGAGACCGTTTCACGAACAAACGGGCAACCTAGTGTTCTTTTAGATGTTTTAAAGACTCCTTCTTCCAATATTACGGATGTATCTGACCGAGTAAAGAGCAGAATCCAAGATATTCCTGCATTAAAAAATAAAGATGTTCAAGCTTCCATTCTTTTTGATCAAGGCGAACAGGTGAAGGCGTCTTTAAAAGGTCTTATAAAAGAGGGGTTATTAGGCTGCTTATTTTCGATGATTTGTGTGTTTCTATTTTTCCGTAAAGTGCGTTCAACTTTATTAATTACCCTATCCCTGCCAATTTGTCTATTGGCAACGACCGGTTTATTAAAAACGATGGGAATCAGTCTCAATATTCTCACAGTTTCGGGGTTAATTGTTGCTATGGGCCGGGTAGTTGATGACTCGATCGTTATCCTTGATAATATGAACCGAAAAGTAAACGAGGCACAAGGCAAATCCAGTATTCAACTGTTAACTAATGCAGTTTGTGAAATGATTCCTGCGATTGTTTCATCAACAGCTACCACCATAGCTGTCTATGTACCGATTGCCCTAATTGGCGGCTTGGTGAGTGCAGCTTTTTCAGGATTTGCCTGGTCTGTGGTAATTGCGTTGATCATTTCATTATTAGTTTCCATCTTGGTTGTTCCGGTTCTTTACAACTTATTATGGAGAGGAAAACCGATCTCCGGCGGTGTTGATGTAGAACCATTTGCCAATAAAGCTTTAACCTGGGCGTTTCGACGGAAGAAAAAAGTAGTAGCAGCTTTTGTTGGCTTATTTCTATTAACTTCGTTGGTAGCAGCTTTCCTTCCGGTAAATTTTTTACCAACAGCAGGTAAAAATGGCCAAGTCGCTGTACAAGTACAATTGCCTCAAAATACTTCCTTAACAGAAGTTGACGCCGAGGTGAGAAGATTGGAAACCTTATTGGCGGAAAATCCTAAGGTGGACTCCTATTCTTCCGGTTTAGGTTCTTCCTTTACCCCTCAATCGGATGACGTATTTGATGCTGGCGGCGGTTGGCTTCAGAAACCGAATATTGCTAATTTGTCCATAAAGGTAAAGGATGGAACTGATCTTGATAACTTTATTGCGAGTTTACAGAAACTATTAAATGCTTTTTCAAGCAAAGCTGTTTACGCCGTTTCCAATCAGAATATCGCAGGTGATGATTCCCAATTAAAAATTAATCTTACCGGATCTGATAGCCAGACACTTGAAACAATGGCCCAAACGGTGAGAAATGAACTTAAACTTATTCCGGGACTGTCAGTACAAGGGGCTGCTGATAATGACGATCAACAAACTCAGTATCAGATTAATCTTAATCGTAAGGCAATCCAGTATTTTGGCATTAAGCGGGAGGATGTGTTAGATCGAATCCAGCAATATATGGCTGAGGGAACAAAAGGGTTTATTTCAATTAATCAAAATACCTTCCCAATTGTTATACATTCCGACGTACAAAACGACAGTTCGAAAGATATTTTTGCTTTGTTGGGTGAAGAAACCTTTTTAAGTAAGGATGGTCAAACTGTGACACTGGATCAGCTCGCCTTATTAGAGCCAACGGGTTCATCGGTGATTCAGGAAAAGGATGGACAACCATATGCGGTGATCACAGCAAACATCATTTCTAGTGACATTGGGAAGGTAACGAAACAAGTAAAAAATGCTCTTAAGAAGGTTCCGCTGCCTGAGGGAATCGAGTATTCCTTCGCCGGTGCACCGCAGCAGGTATATCAAATGATTTACGAAATGGCCATCGCGTTATTCTTTTCCACTTTGCTTGTTCTCGTCATCATTAGTGCTGTTTTTCGGGGATGGAGAGCCCCTCTGTCCGTTTTGATGTGTATTCCGTTAGCATTTATCGGATCTGTAATAGGAATGTTTATTTTTAGGCTTGAATGGAATCTTGCGGCATTAGTTGGCTTATTAATGTTAACCGGAATTGTCGTTACAAATGGTATTGTTCTTGTTGATAAAATTGAGAGAAATCTTTCTGAGGGGCTTGAGCCAAAATCGGCCATTCTGAAGGGAACTGTGACCAGGGTAAGACCAGTCTTAATGACAGCCGGAACGACTATTTTAACATTACTTCCTTTAGCCGTATCAGGTAATGGGGACACCATCATTTCACAAACACTGGGAGTTGTCGTTGTCGGAGGCATGGTCAGTTCCACACTTATTTGTCTCTTAGTAATACCTATCATGTATGAATGGATGAGCGGGAGAGTCAACCTTATGAAGGCTAAGCAACACTCGCAGATTTCAGCATAAAGAGGAAGTTATCCTTTAATCCACCTTATAGGAAATTTTTAAAACTGAACTTTTTACAAAACATTTACATCCAATTACTAAACCTTTACATCCAATTAAAACTGCCTTAATACTATTGGACTATCTTTATATGTGTAAGGTAAATAAATATAATCAAACTTCCTGAGGAGGAACCAACGCAATGAAAAGCTTGAAAAAATTAAGCCTTCTTACATTATTTGCAGCATTAATGGTCATCATGGCAGCTTGTGGAGGCAGTGCTTCTACAGATAAGAAAGAAGAAAATACTAGCAAGGAAAAACCTAAAACTGAAGAAGTGAAAGAACTTTCTGGTTCATTAGTTGTTTCTGGTTCATCTGCGATGCAGCCATTAGTAGCAGCGGCAGCTGAAGAATTCATGGCAAAAAATCCAAAAGTTGATATTCAAGTAAATGCCGGCGGATCTGGTACAGGCTTATCTCAAGTATCTGAAGGATCTGTTCAAATTGGTAACTCTGACGTTTTTGCTGAAGAAAAAATACCTGATAAAGCAAGCGAACTTAAAGACCATAAAGTAGCTGTTGTTGGTATGACTGCTGCTGTTAACCCTAAAGTTGGTATTAAAGATATTAAAAAAGATGACTTAATCAAAGTTTTCACTGGTAAAATCACAAACTGGAAAGAACTTGGCGGGAAAGATCAAAAAATCGTTCTTGTAAACCGTCCTGACTCTTCAGGTACTCGTGCTATTTTCAATAAGTTTGCTCTTGACGGCGCAACACCTGCTGAAGGCGTGACTGAGGATTCTTCCAACACTGTTAAAAAGATTATTAGCGAAACAGACGGTGCTATTGGTTATCTTGCATTCTCTTACTTCACTGATGATACTGTAACTCCACTTGCTATCGATGGCGTTGAAGCAACTGCAGAAAACGTTCAATCTGGTAAATTCCCAGTGTGGGCATACCAGCACTCATATACTAAAGGTGAGCCAACTGAAATTGCAAAAGCATTCCTTGACTACCTAATGAGTGACGATGTTCAAACAACTTTATTGAAAGAACAAGGTTACCTTCCTGTAACTAAAATGAAAGTAGAACGTGACGCTAAAGGAACTCAAAAAAATCTATAATATTGACAAAAAAGGTAAATGCGCTTCGCATTTACCTTTTTTTAATATTTTTAACCCTTTAATGAAATCAATACAAAATCTTTACTCAGTATTAATGATCGATTAACAGTGGATTGATAATTTTATTTTATAGTTTAATAGTAAATAAAATAATGAAATTCACGGAGGTTATCAATTTGTTTAAAAATAAATTAAAGAAAAAAATCTTACCAGTAGCGGTGTTATCTTCAGTAGCTTTCGGAGCCTTGTTCAGTACGGCAAATAACGATGTAAAGGCTAACGGAGTAGTTCAAAACAATGCAGAAATTAAGAATGTTATTTTTTTAATTGGAGACGGAATGGGAGTTTCCTATACTTCTGCCTATCGTTATTTAAAAGATAACCCTTCAACAAAAGAGGTTGAGCAAACTGAATTTGATAAATACTTAGTTGGTCAACAAAAAACATATCCAGAAGATCCTCACCAAAATGTAACGGATTCAGCTGCTGCAGCAACAGCTATGTCAGCAGGTATTAAAACTTATAATGCAGCCATTGGTGTAGATAATGATGGTTCATCTGTAAAAACTGTTCTTGAAGCCGCTAAAGAAAAAGGCAAGTCTACTGGATTGGTTGCGACTTCAGAAATTACACACGCTACACCTGCTTCTTATGGTGCACATGATGTCAGCCGTAAGAACATGAATGCCATTGCAGATGATTATTATAATGAAATGATTAATGGTGGTCATAAAATCGATGTAATGCTTGGCGGGGGTGTAAGCAACTTCGTTCGTCAAGACCGTGATTTAACTAAAGAATTCCAAAAAGATGGTTACTCATATGTAACAAATAAAGATGAAATGTTAAAAAGCGACAACCCTCGTATGTTAGGATTGTTTGCTCCTGGCGGAATGCCTAAAATGCTTGACCGTGAAGCATCCATGCCTTCTTTAAAAGACATGACTGATACAGCATTGAATAAATTAAGCCAGAATAAAAATGGTTTCTTCTTAATGGTAGAGGGAAGCGAAATCGACTGGGCTGGACATGATAACGATATTGTTGCAGCTATGAGTGAAATGGAAGATTTTGAGAAAGCTTTTAAATCTGCAATTGAATTTGCCAAAAAAGACAAACATACTCTAGTAATTGCAACAGCTGACCATTCAACTGGCGGGTACTCTATCGGTGCAAGAGGAGATTATAACTGGTTTGGAGCTCCTATTGCAAAAGCAAAGCGTACACCTGACTTTATGGCTGAACAAATCGCAAAAGGTGCAGATGTAGAAACTACTCTTAAAAACTACATTGATTTACAATTAAAACCTGAAGAAATCGATTCTGTTAAAAAGGCTGCTGAATCTAAGAATGTAACAACGATTGATAATGCAATCGAAACTATATTTGACATGCGTTCTGTAACTGGTTGGACAACAGGCGGCCATACTGGTGAAGATGTTAACGTATATGCTTATGGTCCTGGAAGCAACCTGTTTGCTGGAAATATAGAGAACACTGACCAGGCTAAACATATCTTTGATATTCTGAAAAACGGCAAGTAATCTTTAAAATAACTATATCCCGTTGGGCCGGTGTTCAACGGGAAGTTTTTTTATTGAACTAATCTTATGTAAAAAAATGATTTATCATGAACCAGCAAGGAAAGGGGATTTTCGTGAAATTATTAACGCCTATCATCTTAGTGCTATCCCTTGTTTTGTTTGGCTGTAATGCCGTCCAAAAGGATGAATCTGCTGCGAAAGAAATTAAAAAACAGGAAGAAACATCTGAAAAAAATAATGACGGTTCAAATAAAGATAAAAACAGAGCCAAATCTTTATCAGACGTTTATGTCCCAAATCCACAAGTGTCTGATGATACAAAACTTCTTAATGTAGGACAAACAATAGAGGATAGTAAAGGTAAAGCAACCTTAAAAGGTATCGCATCCTTAAATCAGGTCCTTACAGTTGGACCTGTTGAAATGAAAATCAAAAATGTTAAGCTCGTTCATAACATGCCCACATATTCCTTAATGGATTACTTCCATTATTATACGGAAAACTATGAAGAGTTCGATTTTATTAAAGTGGAAGTGGAACTAGTCAATAAATCTGATCAAACAGTTCATTTCGGGCCAATTGCTCATCTTAATACGAGCAATGGTGAGACAAAAAACTTCGAAGATGACTTTTATATAGAATATTTGGGTGGAGAAATTGAGCCAAAGGGTTCAAAGCAGGGAGCACTTGGATTTATCGTTGAAAAATCTAGTCCAGATGTAAATTGGATCGAAATCCAAACAAGTGATGTACTTGACCAAGACCACAAGGAAATTGGCAAGTCACAAAAAGTAAAAATAGAGTTAAATTAGTTAATTTTGTTGCATGACCTATTCAGTGTTTTTGTTTTTCATTCAAACCCTCCTTTCGCAATATAAACTATTAAAAAGAACCCGGTAGTAGCCTACGGGTTCTTTTTAATAAATCAGCTCATATCACTAGTTTGTAAAATTTCCTCCATCGCATTGATTTTTTGTTCAAGATCGTCAATTGACTTTTCTAAAACGGCTGGATCTGCTGATCCATTTAGTTGTTGTTCAACGGAGGCAGCCGCGTTATCAAGTGCAGTCCATTCTTCAAAATATTCATCAGAGACTAAATTATAAAATTCATGTAATCCGTTTCTGATTTCCGCTATTTCTGGCTTCATTAAGTCATACTTTTTCTCAAACTGATATTGTTTTAGCAAGGCTAAATGATGTTTTGCCCCACTGACTGGACTCATATTGCCATGGGTCATTTTATCATGGTATTTATCATAAACCATCATCATATGCATTCCGTGTGTAGCGTGAGGGCCCATATGGCAATGGATTGGCCATATACCAGGGTTGTTTGCCTTTAGCAGTAAATCATATTTTTCTCCAGGCCCGATGGTGATTGAATCCTTGGTCATCGGATTTTCAAGGTCCCTGCCATCAGAAGCGATTACCTTGAAATGATGACCATGCGTATGAAAGGTATGAACTTCCGAACCTGCATTAATCAGTCTTATTAAATAGGTGCCTCCTTCTTTTACAGGGAGTGGCGGTATTTCTGGGTCAATTTTTCCGTTAATTGTATAATATCTTGCTTTTCGATCGGTTGTGTCATATTCCCCATCTAGGTGAAGATGCTCGGCTGCTGTTCCGACATACTCGTGAGCTTCTTGGCCTTCAGATAGGCTTAACAGTGGATCCCTTTCCGAGAGTAGAAGTGTAAATTCTCCATCTGTTTTATACTTAGGCGTTTTTGGTTCTACAATGATTGCTCCGTATAGCCCCATTTCTGGATGTCTGTCCGGTTCAACATGGCAGTGATAGAAATAGGTTCCTGCTTTAGTTGCATCAAATTCGTAAGTGAAAGATTCGTTTTTCATTGTCGCATGTTGACTCATCTCCGGTGTCCCGTCCCCGGCAAAACTATTGTCAATTCCATGAAAATGGATAGTGTGCATTTCTTTTTGTTGATTATGAAATACCACTTTTACGTGATCTCCTTCTTTTACGCGGATTTCAGGTCCAGGAATACTAGGCGGGGAAGCCGGTGCCTTTTTCTCCGGGTTCCATAATCCAAATCCCCAGGAGTAGAGAGTGGTGCCCTGGGACAATTCCTGTTCCATATCTGCAGCATATAGATGAAATACCTTAGTTTGTCCTTTTTCTGTTTTAGATGAAGCTTCTTCTTGGGTTGCGTTCAAAAAGAAAACAGCAAAGGCTAAAAAGCATCCAATAGCCGAAAGAATAAATATTAAAGGAAAGCGAATCTTCATGTAAGCACTCCTAAGTTGTTTTGATAGTTTTTAGTATGATAGTGATGAATATTTAGACCAAAAAGGAAAAACTCCGGAAATCTTTAGATTACCGGAGTATGAATTTATGCTGAAATCTTAACTATTTAACTATTAATCTTGATCTTCGTTAAGTAAATCTCCTAGTGAAGGAAGACCAGAAATATAGCCCACACCGCCGGTTTTATCGATTCCGATTTCTTTCTCCATAGCTTTAATTAATTCACTCTTATCTACTGCAGTAATGTTCTTACCTTCCAACTCATCGCCAGGATGCTGGAAATTACTCATAATATAAGAGTGTCCTTTTAGATTATCTGCAGCAAATAAACCTGTTGATTCAGCCCCTGCTGGTACGGATAAAACTCTTGATAATTCCTTTGTATCAACATTATAGGCCCAAACGAAATTATTGGTGTGCATTCCGCTGTCTTCACCAATGAACAATGTTCGTAATGCTTCGGAATAGCTTAAATTATCAGTATTGGCTACAGAATTCACATCTGCGGTATTTCCAAATGCATCTGCAGATGGCATATCCTTCCCGGCAATAAGCCCAGACATTTTAGCCGCTACATACTCACTGTTTATCTTTTGGCCTTGACTGTCCTTTTGTCCAGCTGTTAAATCGAATTGATACGTAACACCAGATTTAATTTTTGGAAGACGGATATCATCAGCCGGATCCGTGGAGTTTGCCTCCATACCTTTGCTTTGGTCGGAAATCGCAACGTATACTTTCTTGTCCTTTTTGTTTAGGGTTACGCCTTCCATTTTGTTAAACTCAGCTGTAGCTCCAAGCATTGCTGCATAACGGCGGGACTCTAAGAACGCAGCCGCTTTTTCCATACCAGGCTTCAATTTCAAGTATTCCGTTTTTCCGTATGAATATTGCTTGACAGCTTTAAAGCCTTCCTTTGGCACGTCTGATGTTTCGAAGATATCACTGAACTTAACACCGCTGTCAATGATGTCTTTGACTTCCTTATCAGTTGAATGACCTAGTTTAATCCATTCTAAGTCTCCAGCACCACCATTCTCTGTTCCTGTTTGATGGAATTTAGCCGCATATAGTGTTCCAGCAGAAAGATCCTTCGCTTTATCTGCTACATACATAAACAACGTCGTATAGGACCCGTCATCTCCGAAGAAGGCAGTGCGCTTATCCGGCATCATCTTCATTACTTCGTGCGAGAAACGTCCAGCACTGTAATGTTTTTCGACCGATGTAGAACCATCCTTGTTTACAGTAATTTCAGGAATGAATCCATAGAAATATGGATTTGCGTTTGAAGCATCCCCAAAATAAAGCTTGGCAAAGCTTTCTACTTGAGATCTTACAGAAGATAGTGGGTTTGATTCAAAAGTACGGGCATCCGGCTCATACTCTTCAGATCCTAAATGGGTATTCCAAGGTGACAGAGAGCCGTTACATGGAATCCAAAGGCCATTCACGCTTGAAAAGTCGATCTTCTTAACCTCTTTTGTAGTTAGTTCGCCGGTTTTATTATTTTGGTCAAGAGTTGTCAGGGACATGGATGCAGGAACAATTCCATAAGCGGATTTGCCAGCAGCATCAATCGTTTGGTATTCATAATGAGTTACCATATATTGCTTTCCGGCAATTGGCTTTAATAAACTATTGGAATCAGGAGCATCGGAT
This sequence comes from Neobacillus sp. SAB-20_R2A, assembly GCF_049568635.1. Lineage (NCBI taxonomy): Bacteria > Bacillati > Bacillota > Bacilli > Caryophanales > Bacillaceae > Neobacillus > Neobacillus sp. SAB-20_R2A. The sequence goes on from NZ_CP145895.1 coordinate 194,166, forward strand.
ACATAGTACGTCGGCTGCCCTGCTACACTAGTATCCATGATCGGATTTCCGTTTACATCAATCGGAGTACCAGCAGGAATCAGCTCGCCTTTATTGATAGCCACTTTATCTTCAGATTTAAATAGTTTCTTATAAGTAAGCGGGAAGTTCTTTACTTCACCATTGCTGTATTTTACATCTACTGTTGCTTCTGTGTACGTTTTTACCATTTTATCAATAGTAGTAGGTGCTGGCATTCCGTTAAACTTAACAGAATCAATCTTTACTTCACTATTAGTTGCAGCTGCCGCTGGGGTTAAGGCAGGAATTGTTAATGATAGAGCAAGAGCTATAGTAGGATATTTCTTTCCAAAGTACATCTTTTTCATTAGGATGACCCTCCTCGTATAATAGAAAAATTAAACTCTCCTATTCAATTAAACAAAATACTTGTTAAGCGCGTATTAGAGTTTTGTTAAGGGAATGAAAAGATTAGGTTAAAACCTTATCTCAAATGGAACCATAAAAAAAACAGTCCCGGAAAGGGAACTGTTTCTATAATAAAAAAACGATTATTTTTTAAGTTCAATAATAAATTCGCTTCCTTCACCAAGGTTACTTACTACGCTTATTTGACCATGATGTGCCTCGATTAAATGTTTAACGATGGCCAGGCCAAGCCCCGTTCCGCCGGAGTTCCTGCTCCTGGCACGGTCAACACGGTAAAACCGCTCAAAAATACGGGGGATCTCTTCCTTTTTAATTCCTATACCGGTATCTTTAACATGAACACGAACAGTTTCACCGTGATTAAGAATGATTACTCCTACATTCCCGTTGCTTGGTGTATAGGTAATAGCATTGCCAATTAAATTGATAAACACCTGTTTCAGCCGATCCACATCCCCGCGTATTCGTACGTTTTCCGCTGGACAAAGAAGCTCGAGGTTAATGTTCTTTTCTTCTGCTTTCCCTTTAAGGAGAGCAATAACATCTTCAAGCAATTTAAATAAATCTATTTCAAGTATGTTTAACTTGAAGCCTTGCTGCTCTATTTTTGAAAGCTCTAATAGATCTTGAATGAGAGATTGGAGCCGTTCACTTTCTTTTAAAATAATGGACAGGAAGGATTCTAATGTCTCTTGATTGTTCATTGCTCCATCTAAAAGAGTTTCAGTAAAACCTTTTATCGAAGTAACGGGAGTTTTTAATTCGTGCGAAACATTTGCCACAAAATCCTTTCGCATTTGCTCGAGTTTTTTAATTTCCGTAATATCGTGGAAAACGAGCAAAACTCCTTTCCAAACATGATTTGTGCCAATAATTGGCACGCCGTATACAGCGAAATATCTTCTTTCAATAAATAATGGAATGTGTAATTGCTTGCTGACCTTTTGTTCAATTCGAAAAACCTCGGTCACTAAATCACAGATTTCTTCCTGATCGATAACTTCATGATATAGTTTATTTAAATAATCGGCGGGGCTAACATGAAAGATATCGATAAACCCTTTATTTATTAAATTAATGTATCCCTTGCTATCAATTAGGACTAAACCCGCACCCATATTTTCGATCAATACCTTAAGCTGCTCCTGCTGCATTTCTTGAGATTTAACGAGTTCTTGAAGATTTTGGGCAAGTCTATTAAGGGATGTGCCCAACATTCCTGTTTTGTCCAGCCGATCTACGTTAGTTCTTGCCCGGTAATTTCCTTTGGCAAGTTCAATAGCGACATCCGTGGCTTCAACGATTGGTTTTGTAAACTTTGAGGTAATTCTTATTCCAAGAAAAATGATGACCACTACGGCAATGACAAGGAATATGGCAATGCCCCATATGATGTTCATTTTTAGGCCATCACTCATTGATACTAAGGAGAAGTCTTTGAGCACCTCACCAAGCAATACTCCTAACCCTACTAATACGAAACTGATTAGGGCGATTAATGCCATTATTAACCTAGTCCTAAATATGGTCATTCGTCTTTATGCTCCTCAAGTTTATAGCCAAGTCCACGTAACGTTTTAATATAAACCGGCCGCTTAGTATCCTCTTCTATTTTTTCTCGCAAATGCGAGATGTTTACATCGACAATTCTAGTATCCCCCACAAAGTCATAATTCCAAACAGCACTGAGCAGCTGTTCGCGGGTTAATACTCGACCCTTATTTTGGGCAAGAAATAGAAGCAATTCAAATTCCTTTAGTGTTAAATATAGCGGCTTTTTCTGAAGGTAGGCTTCATAACGTTCAGGATGGATGACTAAATTACCAATTACTATTTCCTGCTGCTCATCATTAGTATTTTCGGAAGATTGTTCCGCTTGAGCCTGGATTCTTCTTAAAATTGCTTTTACTCTGGCAATTACTTCTCGCGGGCTGAATGGCTTTACCATATAATCATCGGCGCCAAGCTCAAGACCTAATATGGTATCGAATACATCATCTTTTGCTGTTAACATGATAATAGGAGTCTTGATGTTTTCCAGACGAAGCTGTTTGCATACTTCCATTCCATCTAATTTTGGAAGCATTACATCTAAAACGATAATATCCGGTGACTCCTGTTCTGCTAACAGTTTTCCTTCTTCACCATCCATCGCTGTTATAACTTCAAAACCAGCCTGCTCCAAATTATATTGAAGAAGCGTCACAATAGACTGTTCATCATCTACAACAAGTACTTTAGTTTTCATAATACACCCCCATTCAAGAATACATACAAATTGTTAACCCTTTATTAGGGGAATGTAAATCTAGAGTAAAGACAATGTAAATCTTTGAGACATGGGGACGGTTCTTCTGCCTCAATATCTAAAAGTGAGTAAATAACAACAAAGAAAAAGGTAAGTCCTAGCTTACCATTTATCCAAAAGCGCTCTTACATTGAGTTATAAGTCTTCAGAAAATCCTCCACTGCTTTAGTCAAACTCATCGCTTCAGCCGAGTTATTATTTGAACCAAGCAGCTTGGTAATCTCCCGATGTGTTAATGAATGAGTTACAAATATATCTGCTGTATTGCCAGCTTTTTTTGTTTCTTCTATAAAATCAAAAACACTATTTCTGTTTTGGGTAACCAACAACATGGGCGGCAAGTGTTGATTAACAGAATTAGCAGCAGGGGATGCCTCCTTCCAGGCTTGACGATCATATCCAAAAACCTCTTTATATTGCTCATTTTTAGGGAGAAACTTCACTAAGTCGATTGGCCCATCCAGGTTCACTATGGATTGTACCGTGTTTGCTGGTATCCCTGCATGCTGCAAATAGCTATGATCCGTACCGATGAGCATGACCAAATGTCCGCCAGCAGAGTGACCCATCAAATTGAACCGTTGTTTATCTATATGATATTGGTCAGCCCTGTCGTAAACCCATTTCACCGCATTAGAAATATCATTCGCCATGTCATTGTACGTTGCATTAGGGTGGAGCCGGTAATTAACGGATATGAATACATACCCCCTGTTAGTGTAAAAAGAGGGCTTATCCGATACATTAGATTTATCCCCGCGCATCCAGCCGCCGCCATGGACATAAATGATAACCGGGTGATTAATGCTCTCTTTACCACTTGGTGTATAAATGTCTAATGTTTGCTTCACATCCGCACCATAATGAAGGTTCATATGTTTCAATTCTTGCCCATTAATAGATTGAGTAAAGGACATTGTTATAACCAAAGTAACGGACAATAGAAATAGTCTGAAAAGCATTGGCTTCATCTCTTTCTTCTTTTTAAAAAATAGATTGCCCTAATTATTGGTAAAACTATTCAAGGGTTTGTTAGATTATATGAGGGATAAACGGATTTGCTAAATGCATGATTTGTGCGGTTTAATATCAATATAAAGAATGTTGAATTGTTTTAAATAGGCGGGGATAAGAGTGGAGCAGCATATAGATTATCTGCTTATGCATTATGGTTATTTTGGTATCATTATTGCTTTAATCGGCGGCATTATTGGATTGCCGATACCTGATGAGGTGCTCTTGACCTATGTCGGTTATAATGTCTTCCAAGGGAAGATGGCATTCCTAAGTTCATTGGTTTGTGCTTTTATAGGGGCCGTCGGCGGTATTTCCCTTAGCTACTTGATTGGATATAAATTCGGGCTGCCACTGTTATTGAAGTTTGGTCCAAAATTACACATTACCGAAGCAAAAATCAATCGAACCAGAAGATTGTTTGAAAAATTTGGGCCGCCTCTTTTGCTGGTCGGCTATTTTATCCCAGGAATCCGTCACCTGGCAGCCTACATGGCCGCCATAAACAGATATCCGCTTAAAAAATTTATCGTTTATGCCTACAGTGGAGCACTATTGTGGACCTTTACATTCATCACACTAGGAAAAAAACTTGGGCAGGACTGGATCTTGGTAGAGAGATATTTATCTAAATACAGTATTTACATTATTTTGTTGGCACTCATTCTATTCGGCGTTTTTTATGTTTATTGGCGGCGAAAGGGAATGGTCGGAAAGGTGTAAAGCGGAGCAGGCGGTTCAACCGCCTGCTTTTTTAAATTGCTAAAAAACACAGAATTGGAAGGAAATAGAATTCGAGATTCAGAATATATAAATAAAGGGCAAAGGCCCTATTTTTAGAGAGGAGGAATTTCAATGTCTAAAAAAGTCCTTATTATAGCAGGGGACGCTGTAGAAGCGCTGGAGGTCTATTATCCATATTTTCGCTGCTTGGAAGAAGGGTTCGAGGTGCAAATCGCAGCTCCTTCGAAAAAGAAGCTGCAGACGGTCGTTCATGATTTTATCGGCTGGGATACTTATACGGAAAGCAAAGGATACTTAATCGAAGCCCAAACTGCTTTTGAGGATGTAAACCCAGAGGAATTTGACGGGCTGATTATTCCAGGGGGAAGAGCGCCGGAATATATCCGCTTAAATGAGAATGTGCCGCGAATTGTTGCCCATTTCTTTGAGGCAAACAAACCAGTCGGTGCCATTTGCCATGCTAGTCTTGTGCTAACAACTGTACGACAGTATATGGAAGGCCGCGAGTTAACTGCTTATATTGCCTGCAAACCAGATGTGGAAGCGGCAGGAGCGACATATATTGAAAACCATCTCCATGTTCAAGGAAATCTCGTTTCCGGCCATGCCTGGCCAGACCTGCCTGGATTTATGAGGGAATTTATAAAACAATTAAACCAAAATAAATAACAATTTAGGCAGAAGTGCAGCAGTGCTTCTGCTTTTTTGAAAATAAGTGTATTTTCTGAACCTTCGAACAACTGTATTGACAAAAACATAGAGGGCATATATGCTAGTCGCAAGCATGGACAAATGCCAGCAGGTGGAATTAGGGAGATTTTTAAAAGGAGGTACTTATATGTGGATTGAACCGAATGAATTGCCAGTCAACAGGGTTCAGTATTTGGATGAAAACGGAAAGCTGACAATCGGGGCGCCTGAGGTAAGTGATGACGAGTTAATTGCGATGTACAAATGGATGGTGCAAGCAAGAGTATTTGACCAAAGAGCCTTAAAGTTTCAGAGGCAGGGGAGAATTGGTACATATGCACCATTAAGCGGGCAGGAAGCGGCACAAGTTGGCAGCGCTTTCGCACTAGAAAAGCAGGATTGGATTTATCCAAGCTATCGGGAAGGGGCTGCCCTTTTTGTTCACGGATTCCCAATGAAAAACTTTTTCCTTTATACGATGGGGCATTTAAAGGGAACGGATGCCGAAGGGGCCAATGTTTTTCCAGTACAAATTATCATCGGTGCGCAGTGCCTTCATGCTGTAGGCGGGGCCTGGGCAGGTAAATACCAAGGTGAAAACAGTGTCAGTGTGACCTACATCGGTGACGGCGGCACCTCCGAAGGTGATTTCCACGAGGCCCTCAACTTTGCCGGTGTTTACAAGCTTCCGATGGTCTTCTTCGTTCAGAATAACCAGTGGGCCATCAGTGTTCCAAGATCGAAACAAACAGCAAGCGGGACCATTGCCCAAAAGGCGGTTGCCTATGGAATTACCGGAATTCAGGTGGATGGCAACGATGTCCTGGCGGTTTATACGACTATGAAGCAGGCGTTAGAAAGGGCACGAAGTGGACAGCCTGTTTTAATTGAAGCTGTTACATACAGACAGGGCCCGCATACAACAGCGGACGATCCGACGAAATACCGGGATAAATGTGATGTAGATGAGTGGCTGGCCAAGGATCCGCTAAAGCGAATAAAGGCGTTTTTACTCGAAAAAGGAATCTGGAACGAAGAACTGGAACAGAGAGAATTTGCGCTAGCAGAGCAAAAGGTCACTGAGGCCTTTGAACTGGCTGCAAATACTCCGAAAAGTAAAGTGGAAGATATATTTGAAATTGTTTATGAGAAAAAGACCAGCCAGCTTACTGAGCAGCAGCAATCTGTTTCATCAGAGGGGGTTTTGAAATAATGACCGCGATGACAATGATAGAGGCAATTAATTTTACCTTAAAGAAGGAAATGGAGAGAGACCCGAGAGTCATTTGCTTGGGAGAGGATATTGGAAAAAACGGCGGTGTGTTCCGGGCAACTGACGGCCTGCAGGCTATTTTTGGAGAAGACAGGGTAGTAGATACGCCAATTGCGGAATCGGCAATCGTCGGCACGGCAGTCGGCATGGCAGCAAGGGGCTTGCGCCCGGTGGCGGAGATCCAATTCTTCGGGTTTATTTATGAAGCGATGGACCAAATGGCAGCACAGGCAGCGAGACTTCGCTTCCGGTCTGGCGGGGTGCTGGGTGCGCCAATGGTTGTCCGTGCACCGTATGGCGGGGGAGTCAAGACTCCGGAGTTGCATTCTGATAGTTTAGAAGGTTTATTTTTGCATTCACCGGGGCTGAAAGTGGTAATGCCAAGTTCCCCTTATGATGCCAAGGGGCTGTTAACAGCGGCTATCCGCGATAATGACCCTGTTTTATTTTTGGAGCCGATGAAGTTATACCGTGCTTTCAAGCAGGAAGTGCCGGAAGAGGATTACATCATTGAGATTGGCAAAGCCAAGGTTGTAAAAGATGGCGAAGACCTAACGGTAATTACGTGGGGACAGACGGTGCCGCTCGTAAGCAAGGTAGTTGAACAGTGGGAGCAGGAGCAGCCTGTTTCGATTGAGATTATTGACCTGCGGACGGTGTCGCCGATTGACGAGGATACCATCATTGCTTCCGTGCAAAAAACAGGACGGGCCATGATTGTTCATGAGGCTGTGAAAACCGGAGGACCGGGTGCTGAAATTTCCGCGATGATTAACGAAAAAGCGTTGTTTCATCTGTCGGCGCCAATTGTGCGGGTTACAAGCTTTGACACGCCATATCCGGTACCATCAGTGGAAGAAGACTGGCTTCCAAATGCAGACAGAATCAGCCAAGGGATTAGAGAGGTATTAGCACATTAATTTTTCAAAAATGGGAGTGGCATAAAAATATGGCTTATGAATTCCGTCTTCCTGATATTGGCGAAGGCTTACACGAAGCAGAGATTTTGACATGGTTTAAGGCGGCCGGTGACTATGTAAGGGAAAATGAGAACATCGTAGAGGTGCAAACCGATAAGGCTGTGGTGGAAATTTCGTCACCAGTCGGAGGAGTAGTACAATCCTTCGGCGCGGAAGTCGGCGAGGTTGTTAAGGTCGGCGAAGTTTTATTCACAGTTCTTGAGGACGTAAAGGCGGGAGCGGGAGTGCTGGTGTCAGCTGGTAAAACGTCCGGACAACATGAATCCATCCAACAAGGCTCAAACGGGATCAATACATTACAACGAGAATCCACACAATTTGAACACACGAAACAAGTCTCCACACAAACCAATTCATTTAATCAACATAATTTACAGCAAAATTCAGTAGGCATTTTACCAAAAAAACGCGTTATTGCGGCACCGTCTGTCAGAAAGCTGGCAAGGGAACTTGGTATCGATATTACCGAGGTTGTGCCAACAGGAAAAGGCGGAAAGGTGACGGAAGAGGACGTCAGGAACTTCAAGACGCTTGCAGAGAAGGAGGCAGCGGCGGCTGTTGTGACTTTCGAATTGCAGGATGCTCCAGCGGTATCCGCCCAGCCTATGGAATCTCTATCAGAACGTGAAATAGCAGTTGGGCCTGAAGAGGAAGTAAGGGAGCCAATCCGGGGCTTAAGGAAGAAAATCTACCAAAACATGAAACTATCAAAATTCACAGCCATCCATTGCAGCGGGATGGACGAGGTCGTTGTCACCAAGCTTGTCGAATTAAAGAAACAGCTGGAGCCGCATGCTGAAAGGGCCGGAGTGAAGCTTACATATCTTCCGTTTTTCGTGAAGGCCGCAGCCAAGGCACTAAGCCGGTATCCTATCTTTAACGCAACGGTAGACGATGAGAAGCTGGAAATTATCTATAAGAAAAACATTCATATTGGGGTTGCCGTGGCCACGGATGACGGCTTGCTCGTCCCGGTCATCAAACATGCTGGCCAAAAGACGATTTTGGAAATAGCAGCGGAGCTTCAAGACCTATCAAAGCGGGCGAGAGAAAGAAAATTAAAACCGCATGAGCTTTCGGGCAGTACATTTACCATTTCGAGTACAGGCGGAAATGGCGGCTGGTTTGCCACTCCAATCATCAACTATCCAGAAGTCGCCATATTGGGTGTCCACAGCATCAAGAAAAAACCAATCGTCCTGGACGACCAAATCGTCATCGGTCAAGTCATGGGGATGTCCATCACCTTCGACCACCGCGTCATCGACGGGGCCCCTGCCAACGCCTTCATGGAAGAAATCGGCACCCTAATCGGAAACCCGGAACTATTCATCCTGGAAGGGCGATAATTTGATTGGGTGAATTAATATGGAGTCAGGCACCGAGCGCGGACATTTGTCCGACGTGGGTGGATAGTTTGTGAATTTGTGAATTTATGAGTTTGTGAGGGGGGCTAGGTTGTGTGGCTGTATGATGAGTTGCTAAGGATTGTTGGGGATGATGAGCGGGTTAGTGTGAATGGGGCGGTGTTGGAGCAGCATAGCAAGGGGATTTCGTATCACTCGCCGCGGATGCCTGATGTGGTGGTTTTCCCGGTTTCTAAGGAAGAGGTCAGCCGTATCATGCGGTTTGCAAATGAAAATAAGGTTGCGGTTGTTCCGTTTGGGGCGGGATCGAGCCTTGAGGGGCATATCATCCCTTTAAACGGCGGCATTAGTCTTGATTTTACGTTGATGAATGAAATTATCTCCGTTCGCCCTGATGATTTTATTGTCACGGTTCAGCCGGGGGTTACGAGAAATCAGCTAAACCAAGCGTTGAAAAAGTATGGACTCTTCTTTCCGGTCGATCCGGGGGCAGATGCGACGATAGGCGGCATGACGGCTACCAACGCGAGCGGGACGAATACAGTTAAGTATGGAGTCATGCGGGACCAGGTTCTCGGACTGGAGCTAGTCCTGGCAGACGGTTCCTCCATTCGCACTGGAGGATATTCGTATAAATCATCAGCAGGATACAACTTAACCGGTTTATTTGTCGGCTCGGAAGGAACACTGGGAGTATTTACAGAGATTATCCTGAAGCTGCAAGGCATCCCTGAGACCACCATTGATATCAAAGCAACATTCCCATCGATTGAAGCAGCGGGAATAGCGGCCACTGTACTTCTAAAAGCCGGCCTGCCGATTGGGAAGATTGAACTCGTTGATCAAAAAACAATCCAAGCCGTTAATGCCTTTAAAAACACATCATATCGGGAGGAACCGACGCTGTTTATGGAATTTAGCGGCAGTGAACCGGAAGTCACCAACAGCCTCGAAATCGTCCAAGAAATTATCAAGGATGAGCAATGTGTCACCTTTGAATTTGAAAATGATTCCATTAAAAGAGCACAGCTCTGGGAGGCGCGCCACCAGGCTGCTCTGGCCATCATCGCCGCGAATCCTGGTAAGGGGCATATGGTAACGGATGTATGCGTACCGTTATCAGAGCTTTCCGATGCCTTACAATATACTAGAAAAATTGTTGACCAGTATGGAATTGATGCTGTCATTTTCGGCCATGTTGGCGATGGGAATTACCATGCCGTTTTTTCGGTGGATACAAAGGATGAAGAGCACATGAAGCAGGTCGAGGAGGTTCATACGCAAATCGTTCAGTATGCCCTGTCCAAAGGGGGGACCTGTACAGGTGAGCACGGAATTGGCCTCGGCAAGAAGAAATTCCTTCAAGCGGAACATGGGGACACTCTTTTCATTATGAAGGGAATAAAAACAATGGTTGACCCTAACAATATCTTAAATCCAGGGAAGATTTTCGACGATGTTCCTTTGTCAGCTCCATTTGAACTTAAATAAAATAAGTATTGACAAATAAAAATTTTTATGTTATAATTAAATATTATGCAATTGACATGTATTGATAGATGGCTTACTATTAACTCCTAGCGAATTTTTTTGCTGGGGGTTTTTTCTTTTTTTTAAAAGAAAGGGGAATTGATTTGGAAAAAACAAAGGAAAGTTTGACCGCGTTAGTAAGCTGTTTTGCCAGAGGCTATCATGCAGCTGCATCAAGCCAGCCAATTTTTCAAGACAATATGGCCAATGCCCTTTTGCTTGAGGAGGAAAAGCAATTGATTGGCGCCAATTGGGCCAACGCCATTGCCTTCTTTGATCCAGGTACAAAATTGACTGCCTTTGAGGAAAAATTAGCCTGGGTCATGAATAATCAGACGGTTCCGCAATTGGTCAGCAGGGCAAGATATGCAGAGGATGCGCTAATGGCAGCGATTGAACGTGGTGTTCGGCAATATGTGATTTTAGGTGCCGGATTTGATACCTTTTCATTAAGGCAGTTGGATTTACCCCAAGATTTCACCATCTATGAAGTCGACCATCCCGCAACCCAAGCCTTTAAACAAAATCGGCTTCAAGAACTAGACATTGACTTGCCAGCCAACGTAAAATTTGTCCCCGTAGATTTTAAACACAATTCACTTCAAAACGAACTCAAAAAATACGGCTATGATCCGCAAAAATTAAGCTTTTTTAGTTTGCTTGGTGTGGTGATGTACCTCGAGAAAAAAGACTTTTTTCAACTTTTGTCGACCATTTCAGGAATGTCTGTAAATGGAACTTCTTTCGTATTCGATTACCTAGATGCTGCTGCGTTTGATGACCAGTTTGCCTCCAAAAGACTGATTCAGATGCGGCAAATTACCGCACAAACGGGAGAACCGATGAAAACAGGCTTTGATCCGTTGGAACTGGACCTCGAACTGCAGAATTGTAACATGCTCGTGTATGAAAACCTAGCCCCAGCTAATATCGAAGAATTATATTTTTCCAACAGAGAAGATGGCCTCCACGCCTTTGACCATTTTCACTTCGCGCATTTGGCGGTGCATAAATAACTGGCTGCAAATTAATATTTCCGGAATGCCTGCATACATTTTTATTGATACCAATTATTAGCTGTAGGAGGCATTCATGGACATTATTGTTAGGCGAGGGGACTCTTTATGGTACTACAGCCAATTGTTTCATCTAGATTTACAGCTTATCTTGGATTCAAATCGGGGGATTGATCCCAATAATGTTTCTGTCGGGCAGCATATTAGGATACCCGGTTTTGTCGCACAGGACTACCAGGTCCAGCAGGGTGATTCCTTATGGGCAATTGGCCGCCAACGGAATCTGGATATGGATGCATTATTACTTGTAAATCAACATATTAACCCGAACCAGCTGTATATTGGGCAAATGATAAAAGTGCCGCTGAGAATTACTTGGAGATTGGTTCAAGGAAAGCAAAACTACGATTTCAGTCGAACGATGAAGGATATCAGGCGATTGCAGAGCGTATATCCATTTATGGAGGTAAACGCAATCGGGAAATCGGTTCTCGGCAACGAGTTGTCTGAACTGCGGATGGGTAAGGGTTCAAAGAGAATTCATTATAATGCATCCTTCCATGCCAATGAGTGGATCACGACGGCGGTGTTAATGACATTTCTAAACGATTACCTGTTGTCGCTGACTAATCAAAATCCGATCCGCGGCCTTGAGATGTCCAGATTGTATCAGCAAACCGCTTTATCGGTGGTGCCTATGGTCAATCCGGATGGGGTTAATCTCGTTTTGCATGGACCGCCTGAAAATCCTGAGTGGAAAAATAGAGTTGTTGAATTCAACAAAGGAAGCACGGATTTTTCCGGCTGGAAAGCGAATATCCGGGGCGTCGATTTGAATGATCAGTTCCCGGCGCGCTGGGAGCTGGAGCGGGCGCGGAATCCAAAAGAGCCGGGCCCGCGCGATTATGGCGGCGAGAAGCCGTTATCAGAACCGGAAGCTATCGCAATGGCAGACTTAACCCGGAACCGCGATTATGCCAGAGTCTTTGCCTTCCATACCCAGGGCGAGGAAATCTATTGGGGCTTTGAGAACATGGAACCACCGGTATCCGAGAGGATGGTCAATGAGTTAAGCAGGGTAAGCGGGTATAAACCTGTTAAAACCCTCGAGAGCTATGCTGGCTACAAAGACTGGTTCATTCAGGATTGGCAGCGGCCAGGCTTCACGGTCGAACTTGGCCACGGGGTGAACCCGCTGCCCCTTTCGCAATTTGATGAAATTTATGAGAAGGCTTTGGGGATCTTTTTGGCGGGGTTGTATCTTTGAGTTGTAAGGCAGCCGCTTGGCGGGAGTAGCTGCCTTTTTTTTATTAAAAGATAGACGGAAGGGATATAGAGTAAAGTAAGAAATGTCTAATTGAGGGCTTCTAAAGGACAAAACGCTGGGGGGAGCAGGAATGAAATGTCTAATAGAATGGTTCTAAAAGACAAAACGGCAGAGGAGCAGGAATGAAATGTCTAATAGAAGGGTTCTAAAAGACAAAACGGCAGAGGAGCAGGAATGAAATGTCTAATAGAAGGGTTCTAAAAGACAAAACGCTAGGGGAGTAGGAATGAAATGTCTAATAGAAGAGTTCTAAAAGACAAAACGGCAGAGGAGCAGGAATGAAATGTCTAATAGAAGGGTTCTAAAAGACAAAACGGCAGAGGAGCAGGAATGAAATGTCTAATAGGAGCCCTCAAAAAGACAAAACGCTAGGGAGCAGGAATGAAATGTCTAATAGGAGCCCTCAAAAAGACAAAACAGCTGAGGAGGGAGGGGGAAATGTCTAATAGGAGCCCTCAAAAAGACAAAACGGCTGGGGAAAGAAGAGGAAATGTCTAATAGAAGGTGTTTATTAACGAAATCCCCTAAAACAGGGTATTTATGACTTATCCAAGTCTATTAAAAATGCCTATTTATTAAAAAAACAAAATTAAAATCGTCTCTAACGTTGTTTTTGTACAAAATAGACCCATCTTCTGTCCCCAACCATTTCAAAACTTTTCATCAGAATCCTGAAGATCCTCTTCTTATCCACACCCCCGCCACACCACTCAAACACCAAATTAGTAGTAATCTTGAAATCCGGAAACAGCAGCCGCAGTTCCTCCACATGCCGCAGCACCGCCGACTCAACTTTTTCCTCATGCCCACAATCACCGCAAATACACCGCTGACCCACAACTGAAACCTCGAAAGATAAGCACTTCGCGCAAGTAAGGCCTTTCCGCATCTTGCCATACTCATAGGCAGGCAATTTGGTATACGGATTCTCCGCCAGATGAAGAGCTAATAATTTCTCTACGAGTTTCCGATGTTTGCTATTAAGCGCCGCAGGAGCAGCCTCTAATTTCCGCATATAATTATTAAGTTGAGTTGGAAAAATGATTGGTACCTTTAGAGGAGCTTGGTAAAGGGTGAATTCGGGGTTCACGTGGACAACTTTCCCTATAACAGTGAATTTAAAGCCAAGCTTTTCCAGCAATTGGCGAAACATAGACTCGCAATTTTCCAATTGGACTAAGGGGTCTTTGCGTTCCTTTCCATTAGAATCATAGAACTTACTATCTTGATAAAAAAAATCTCCTGTAAAATTTTTAACTTCATTCAACGAGATAATATCTTGAAAAATAATCAACGAATCGATTTGGAACGTAGTGCCATTTAATTCAAACAGTAAATCGTTTAACACAAAGCAGTTGCATTGAAGCTTGTCTGTTAAAGACTGAAAAAACAGCTCACCTTCGAAGCCGCTTTTTAATTTTTGATAATTCCACCTATCATCTGAAAGCAACTCCATCCGTGTGTTTAAAGAGCGGTAAATCTTAAATCTCTTCGATTCAGCGAGTGGTTTTATATTCACATCCGACCACATCCTTTTCTAAAATAAACTCCAAGTCCATTTTAAACGGAATCGCCGACCCCGCCGCTCCAAAAAATGAATATTTTGTTAACATTCAAAAATTATTGACAATTTTGACGAAACGATGTTATTATTTTCCTCCACGACTCCAAAAAAGGGAGGGAATCATAGTTGATTGAACTTAAAGGCATTAGCAAATCCTACAAAGTAGCCAAGCGGACCACTGGTCTAAAGCAGGCAGCCAAGGCCCTGTTCGTAAGGGAACATTCCACCGTCGAGGCACTCAAAGATGTCTCATTTTCCATTAGCCAGGGAGAAATCGTCGGCTACATTGGTCCAAACGGGGCAGGCAAGTCGACTACCATCAAAATCATGAGCGGGATTCTCGTCCCTGACTCAGGCCAATGCTCAATAATGGGCTTTACCCCTTGGAAGGACCGGGTTGAGTATGTAAAAAATATCGGCGTCGTCTTTGGACAGCGTTCGCAGCTGTGGTGGGATGTGCCGGTGATCGATTCATTTGAACTTCTTAAAGATATTTACAAGATTCCACAGCAAGACTATCAATCTACCATTGAACTCCTCATTGAAACTCTCGAACTGCAAGAGATCATGAATTCTCCTGTCAGACAACTAAGTTTAGGGCAGCGGATGCGCTGTGAAATCGCAGCATCCCTGATTCACAGTCCCAACATCCTTTTTCTCGACGAGCCGACGATCGGGTTGGATGCGGTCTCCAAAATAGCTGTCCGTCAATTTATTAAAACTATTAATAAAGAAAAAGGCGTGACTGTCATCCTAACGACCCATGATATGAATGATTTCGAAGCGCTGGCCGAAAGGGTGATTTTAATCGGGAAAGGAAGTTTATTATACGATGGCCAGTTAGAAACCCTAAAAAAGAGATTCGCAACGCAAAAAAACATTACAGTGGATTATCACAAAAATCAAAACCCGATTCAAATCAAAGGAACACAGACTCTTTCTTGGACACCCGAACGGGCAACCTTAAGCTTGGATGCGTCAAAAATAAGCACCTCAGAAGTGATTGCCGAACTTTCCAAAAAGGTAGATCTAAAGGATGTGGCGATAGAGGCACAGCCAATCGAAGATATCATCGTTCAGCTTTATAAGGAGTATCAAATATGAGAGTGTATCTAGCGGTGTTGAAGCTCCGTCTCTTAATGGGCATGCAGTATCGGGCGGCCGCGCTCGCCGGGGTGGCGACGCAGTTTTTCTGGGGCATGATTACCATCATGGTGTTTGAGGCTTTCTATGAATCGGCTCTCACGGCGCCTCCCATCTCTTTAACACAAATCATCACGTACATATGGCTGCAGCAAGCGTTTCTTGTTTTTGTGACCATCTGGTTCCGCGACGCCGAACTGTTTGAACTAATTACAAGCGGGAACATTGCCTATGAGCTTTGCCGGCCATGCGAATTATATGGATTTTGGTATGCCAAGCTGCTTGCCCAGCGGCTATCAAGCGCCATCCTGCGCTGCTTCCCAATATTAATCGTCGCCTTTTTCTTGCCAAGTCCTTATAGGATGACTCTGCCGCCAAGCTTCACCGCATTTATCTTATTCTTAGGTTCTTTAATACTGGGCCTATTACTGTTAGTAGCGGTCTCAATGTTCATGTATATATCCGTTTTTATCACAAAGTCACCGACCGGTTCGCTGCTATTATTCAGTGTGCTCGGTGAATTTTTCGCCGGGTTAATTATCCCCATACCATTGATGCCCGAGTGGCTGCAAAATATTGCCTACATCCTGCCGTTTCGCTGGACCGCCGATTTTCCATTCAGGGTCTACTCGGGGCACATTCCGCAGCATGAAGCGCTCATCGGAATCGTCATTCAGCTAGTTTATCTTCTCGTACTAGTTTGGTCGGGCAGGCTAGCGTTAAACAGAGTCCTAAATCAAGTAGTTGTCCAAGGCGGGTGAAAATAGGTGGGGTTATATTTTAAGTATTTAAAAATTCTTTTTAAATCACAGATGCAATATCGGGCTTCGTTTTGGCTGTTAGCAATAGGCCAGTTCTTTATTCCATTTTCCATTTTTGCAGGGCTTTACTTATTATTTGAACGCTTCGGGCAAATAAAAGGCTGGCAATTTTTCGAGGTTGCGCTTTGCTTTGCGGTAATTCACATGGCATTCAGTATAAGCGAGTGTTTTGCCCGGGGGTTTGATACGTTTTCGGGGCTGGTGGTCAGAGGGGAGTTTGACCGCCTGCTGGTGAGGCCGCGGAGCACGTTCCTTCAGGTCCTTGGGTCAAAATTTGAATTCACGAAATTCGGTCGGCTGCTGCAAAGTCTAATTGTCTTGGCTTGGACCCTAGACAATCTCACTATCGGATGGACTGCGGCAAAAATCATTACCCTATTCCTGATGATTACCAGCGGCGTTCTCATTTTCACAGGCATCTACATTCTTCAGGCGACGCTGTGCTTTTGGACGGTACAAGATTTGGAGGTGGCTAATATTTTTACCGACGGCGGCCGGGAGATGGCACAGTACCCGCTAAATATTTATCAAAAATGGGTGACCCGCTTTTTTACGTATGTCATCCCTTTTGGGACGGTTAACTATTTGCCGCTTATGTACCTTCTTGGAAAAACAACGGGCAGCGCCATTTACTTTATGCTGCTCCCTGTACTGGGCAGCCTGTTTATCCTGCCATGCCTGCTAATCTGGCAATTTGGTGTTAGGCGCTATCGATCAACAGGTTCGTAAACTGAGGAAAAATTCCTGGTCAACCCCCTGATTAGTTAATTAAACGTTTGAATAGTATAGTACCGTTTTTAATTAAACGATTGAATAGCATATCATAAAAAAAGGAGTACCCCATTAATACAGAAGTTTCCCCCATTACAAAATTTAATTAAACGTTTGAATAGTAAAGCACATTTGCCTAGCCGCTTTAATCAAACGTTTGAATAGTATAGTACAAACAGAAACGCCTGGATTTTTATCCAAGCGTTTCTATTTGCTATTAAATATTAAAGCTCTTCATATTTCGTCCGGTTTGGAATGTTTTGTTCTCCTGCTATGTTTTGCATAAATTTAAGTCTCGGAACAAACCGGTGCACAACTAGAGCAGATATGATACTAAGGATAGCAGCGACCAAAACATCCCCTGGATAATGAACCCCTACCCATATCCGCGAAAACCCTACAAGCACAGCCAACAGGATCCACAAGAAACTCCAGCCTCTCCTGAAAAGCCAGAACGTTACGCATAGGGAGAAAAATATCATCGTATGGTCGCTGGGAAAGGAATTGTCGACTGCTTTCTCGATAAGTTTATTGACGTTGGACAGTTCAGCGAAGGGTTGATTATTGGAGTGGAGCATTCCTGCTAGTTTTCCTAGACCTTCTGCCATTAACAAGGTGAATACCGAGCAAATGACCATCACTTTATTTTTTCGACCGCCTGTAAACAAATACAACACTAAAGCCACTATTAACACATACAGAGTGTATTCAGCGATAGCCATAATGGGAGGATTCAAAAAGTCGTATTGTTTCCCCAAATTATTAATCATTCGAAACACATTAATATTAATTTCCATAATAGACATGCTAAATTATAACCTCCGAATCTACCAGATAAAGGGATTATACTATAAAGTTAGTGAAAATGTTACCGTTAATAATGCCAAACGGGTTAAAAAATATAGGTAAATATTCCTTCACCTTTTGATACCAAAATGATATCATAATGATATAGATGGAAAATTTTTTCAAAAGGGGAGTGGTTGGGATGAAAGAGAAAGATATGTACAGAATTAATGGATTTTTGGGGATATTATTGTTTCTGTTAGTCGGGGCGGCAGCAGTATATTCCTTCAGGCAATTTACCTTGACGGAAAGTCCCGTATCTTTTATTCTCGCGGTGATTAGTGCGGTGGTGTTGTTTCTCCTGCTTTCCGGGTTCACTGTCATTCAACCGAATCAAGCAAAGGTATTTACTTTATTTGGCCGCTACCTTGGGGTGATCAAACATGAAGGGTTTTGGTTGACGCTTCCTTTAACGATAAGAAAAACAGTATCCCTGAGGGTAATAAACTTTAATAGTGATAAATTAAAGGTAAATGATTTGGAAGGAAACCCGATTGAAATCGCTGCGGTAGTTGTATATAAGGTGTTTGATTCTGCCAAAGCCGTTTTTGATGTTGAAAACTACAAAACGTTTGTGCATACGCAAAGTGAAACAGGCCTGCGCCATATTGCCAGCCAGTACCCATATGATAATGTCAACAATGATTATGAAGTATCGTTAAGGCAGCACTCGGATGAGGTTGGTGACGAGTTGACAAAGGACCTGCAGAAACGCTTGGAATTGGCCGGAGTGGAGATTATTGAAGCAAGGATCATGCATCTGGCGTATTCGAGTGAAATTGCCCATGCGATGCTGCAAAGACAGCAGGCCAAAGCGGTCCTCGCAGCGCGCAAGGTCATTGTGGAAGGTGCCGTATCCATGGTCAAATCGGCAATTGATCAATTAAAGGATGAAGGAATTGTCGAATTGGATGAGGAAAAGAAAGCGCAAATGGTGAATAATTTAATGGTTGCCATCGTTTCTGATAAAGGCAGTCAGCCCGTAATTAATACAGGATCGATTTATTAAGGTAGTGATAATGTGGCCGATAAGAAGCGTTTTCTACTACGCGTTGATCAGAAAATATATGATGCCTTGGAGAAATGGGCAGATGATGAATTCCGCAGTGTGAATGCCCAGATTGAGCTGATTATAAAAAAAGCATTAAAGGATGCCGGAAGATTAAAAAACTCAAAGACGTCCAGAGAAAAAGAAGAAGATTAAAACCGGAGGCAAACCGCCTCCGGTTTTTTAACAGCAGAGTGTCTGAGATTGACACTGTACGATTTTATAATTATTGACTAGCCAAATTTCCGCAAGTTTGACAGCCTTCCAAAAACCTTCCAGATAAATTTGAAACCGAATTCAGGCTGTGCTATAGTAAAAGCATATTAATTGACCGTAGAACGAAATTAGTCAATGAGAAGGATGTGCGCTATGGCACCTGATCGCAGAAGAATGATTGTGGAGGCAGCAACTAGGTCTTTTTCCTTGTTTGGCTATAAAGCAACGACGATGGACCAAGTTGCCAAGCTTGCAAACGTCGGAAAGGGAACCATTTATACATTTTTTAAAAATAAAGAGGAGTTATTTGAAGAAATTATTTCTTCTTTGGTGAAGGAAATGATTGCGGAGGCGGATTCTGTCATTAACCCGGAATTGCCCTTTACGGAAAATGTCCATCGGGCCCTTTATCGTTTACTGGAATTCCGCTCTAGGCACCAATTAATGATTAAATTGGTACAAGAAGAGGCGGAAATGGGAACTTTAGCAGTTTCGGAAATGCTCCAGCATGTGGAGGACGAAATTATCGGTTATTTAAAGGAAAAAATCGAAACGGCTATTGCTAAGGGAGCAATCCCAGCGGTGAACCCGGAAATAACTAGCTTTCTTTTGCTAAAAATGTATATCGCATTGGTTTCGGATTGGGAAAAAAATCATGACCCGTTAAGCTCTGAGCAAATTGCGGAAATTATGAAGGTGTTTTTGTTAAAGGGGCTGCCAAGAGGAAAGTAACGCGATAAAGCACTGGGGGACAGGCCCCAGTGCTCCAGTGCTTTTAGTTTGGGTTATTTTTTGCTTAGGTTTTGCTGAGCCATTTTGACGAGTTCACGGACCATGCTGCCGCCAAGCCGGCCGCCAACCTTGCCGGCTTGTTCCGAGGTCAGCTTGCCGTTATAGCCTTTTGATAAGGGTACGCCCACTTCTTCTGCAGCCTCAAATTTGGCATCCTCAGGACGCTGTGCCTGCACGACCTTAGCCTTTAACTGATCTAACCCGCTTCTCGCCTCTGGGACCAGAATTTTGTTTCTTCTCGCCATACAAATCCCTCCTTTACGAATAGAATTTCCAGAACGGAAAAATTCATCAAAAACACCGGCAAGGACTGGATAAAACCGTTTCTTTCCAGTATAATAACCAATAATTAAGCGAATAAATTCGGTGAAAAAGAGAGTAGTTATCTCGTAAGTCCAAGCGAGTCAGGGGCGGTGGAAGCCTGATACGGAGCAGATAATGAAACGCACTTTGGAGAAGCGCCCTTGAAAATAGTAGGGGGTGCCGGAGAATCCTCCGTTAACAAAGATCAAAGCCGGTTCAGTATGAACAATTAGAGTGGTACCGCGGGAATTTCAAACTCTCGTCTCTTTAAATAGAGACGGGAGTTTTTTGCATTTATAGAAAAATGAAGGAGGTCATAGGAAATGAATTTTAAGAAAGGGCTTGCAGAAGTCTTACATCAAGCATTAGAAGGCGAATTAGCCTCCCAGAATATCGAGCAGTTAATTGAAAAACCAAAAAATCAGGACCATGGGGATTTAGCTTTCCCGTGTTTTTCACTCGCGAAACTGAAACGTAAGGCGCCAAATTTAATTGCCCAAGAGTTAAGTGAAAAAATCCAGTCTCCCACTTTTGAAAAAGTAGAAGTGGTCGGAGCCTATCTTAACGTGTTTTTAAATAAAAGGCTTGTCTCCGAACAAATCATTAACAACATTATGACTGAAAAAAGCCAGTATGGTGCCCATGTTTTTGGCCAGGGTGGCAATGTTACCATTGACATGTCATCTCCTAATATCGCAAAACCATTTTCCATGGGACATCTGCGTTCTACTGTTATTGGAAATGCGCTTGCCTTAATTGTTGAAAAGTGCGGCTACAAGCTAATCAAAATCAACCACCTAGGCGACTGGGGCACCCAGTTCGGAAAGCTGATTTCTGCCTATAAACGCTGGGGAGATGAGGAAAAGGTCAAGGCAAATCCAATCAAGGAACTGCTCGCCCTGTATATTAAATTCCATGCAGAGGCGGAAACGAATCCGGCTCTTGAAGACGAAGGACGCGGCTGGTTTAAAAAGCTTGAAGATGGCGACCAAGAAGCGCACTCCTTATGGCAATGGTTCCGTGATGAGTCCCTAAAGGAGTTCTCAAGAATTTATCAGCTTATGAACGTGGAATTTGACTCCTATGCCGGGGAGGCTTTTTACAATGATAAAATGGACCGTGTTGTCCAGCTTCTCGAGGAAAAACAGCTGCTCGTGGAATCTGACCAGGCCCAAGTTGTCGAATTGACCGAAGAGGAGCTTCCGCCATGCCTCATTAAAAAATCGGATGGAGCGACGCTGTATGCCACTCGTGATTTAGCGGCTGCTATCTACCGGAAAGAAAATTACGACTTCGCACAATCCTTATATGTCGTCGGCCATGAGCAAAGCCTTCATTTTAAACAACTGATTGCGGTATTGAATAAAGCTGGCTTCGAGTGGGCCGATAAAATGGTCCATATTCCATTTGGGATGATGCTAAAAGACGGCAAGAAAATGTCAACCCGTAAAGGCAAGGTTGTCCTCCTGGAGGAAGTTTTGAACGAATCAATCGCGATGGCCCGGCATAATATTGAGGAAAAAAATCCAAATCTGGCAGACAAAGATGGTGTGGCCAAACAGGTCGGTGTCGGTGCAGTTATTTTTCACGACCTAAAAAACAACCGGATGAATGATATTGAATTCTCCTTAGAGGAAATGCTTCGTTTTGAAGGGGAAACCGGCCCTTATGTTCAATATACATTTGCGAGAGCCAGCTCAATATTACGCAAAGCTGGATGGAAGGCGGAATCGGCACCGGCGTCCGTATACCAGACTACATGGGAAAACGAGTGGAAGGTAATCAGCATGTTAATGGAATTCTCCAACGCCATTAAGCGCGCGTGCGAAAATTATGATCCATCCCAAGTCGCAAAATACATTGTTGACCTTGCTCAAGTCTTCAATAAATACTATGCGGAAGTTAAAGTACTCGAGCAGAGCGAGGAGCAAAATGCACGCCTGGCACTTGTTTATTCTGTAACAGTCGTTCTTAAAGAAGGTTTGCGTCTCTTAGGGATTGAGGCGCCTGAAGAAATGTAAAGCATTTCACTTAACCATTGGTTAAAAATGGGATACAATAAAAGTTAGATTAATGATTGGAGGGCTAAGGGATGAGTGAGGTATTATTAAAAAGTTTTGCAACAGCGAGGAATTACCTGCTAAAAAATGTTGAGGTGCTGGATCAAAACATTGTAGATATCCAGCCGGAAGGATTCAATAATACAATCCACTGGCATGTGGGCCATGTGTTAACTGTTGCCGAACAATTTATGTTTGGCTTTCCGAAAAAGTCAGCTAATTTACCAGCCAATTATTTAGAACTATTTGGCAACGGTACAAAACCGGCTGATTGGAATGGTGAAGTCCCATCTGTCCAGGAATTGACGGTTCAGTTAAAGGAACAATTTGAACGAATTCAAGGAATTCCGGTTGAAAGTTTCGCAGAGAAACTTAAAACACCATTTCTTGGTCAAGAAACGTACGGCGAATTGACGAGCTTTGCCATCTTCCATGAGTCCATGCATTTAGGGCAAATTTCAGCGATGAAACGAGTTGTCCAAGCGGCTGCTCAAGTGAAATAAATAAAAAGTGAAATTTCGTTTCTGCTCTAGTAGAAACGATTTTTCGTTATAATAGGGAAACATAGAAAAAAGAGAGGACGTCTAACAATCTTTATGGATAATCAGCAGGAAAGACTGAAAGAAAGAATTTGGACAAAGGATTTTGTCCTTATCATATTCGCAAACTTTTTTATCTTCCTTGGATTTCAAATGACCTTGCCAACGATTCCGCTCTTTGTTGAGAAACTAGGCGGCAATGACCAGTTAATTGGTTTCGTCATTGGTATTTTTACCTTTTCTGCACTGCTTCTCCGCCCTTTTGCGGGGCAAGCACTGGAAACAAAGGGGAGAGGCTTCGTATACTTATTGGGGTTGGCCGTTTTTGTCCTATCAGTGGGATCCTTTGGCTTCCTGACAAGCATTGCCTTCTTATTTGTGATGCGTGTTGTCCAAGGGGTGGGCTGGGGCCTTTCTACCACCGCATCGGGAACCATCGCCACCGATTTAATTCCGGCATCCCGGCGCGGGGAGGGGATGGGCTATTATGGGCTGTCGGGGAATCTGGCCCTTGCCTTTGGTCCGGCGCTAGGTTTGGTTTTAGCCGGGGTATTGAAGTTTGAAACATTTTTTCTAATTTGTTCGGGTTTAGGGCTGATTGCCTTATTATTGTCATCAAGAATAACCTATAAAAAGGTGGAGCCGAGACAGGAAAAGCCAAAGGGGAGACTTAATTTTTACGAAAAGAGCGCTCTAAAGCCATCGATGCTGATGTTCTTTTTAACCGTTACCTTTGGTGGTATTGCGTCATTCCTCCCCCTTTATACGGCCCAAAAACAGATTGAAGGAATTGAATGGTATTTTCTGATTTATGCCATTGCCTTAATGATTACGAGAACCTTTGCAGGACAGTTATACGATCGGAAGGGGCATCAGGCAGTCTTTATTCCCGGGACGTTGTTAATTTTAGCGGCGATGCTATTGTTATCATGGCTTCCCAACAGCACTATTCTATTTCTTGCAGCGGGCCTGTATGGCCTTGGCTTTGGCACGGTTCAGCCTGCCCTGCAGGCGTGGTCCATTGAAAAGACCCCCATTAACCGCAGAGGGATGGCCAATGCCACCTTTTTCTCCTTTTTTGATTTGGGAATCGGTATAGGGGCAATGGTGTTTGGACAAATCGGCCATCTATTGGGCTATAGCAGCATTTATAAAGCAGCGGCATTCTCTGTATTCGTTTCAATGCTTTTGTATGCCTTTTTCATATATAAGGAAAAAATGAATAAGGAAAAACCGAATCGAAGATTTGCTTAGGCAAGTCTTCTTTATTTTTTGTATAATAAACATAAATACAAAGTCCGGGAGCGATTACGATGAGTTTAGGCTTTGCTGTCTATCAGTCCCCAGTTGGAATATTGCGGATTATTGCAGACGAAACGGGTTTGAAAAGAATTGAATTGTTTGAAGAGGACTGGGTTAAGTTTTTGGAAGAAAATCCTGATTTAAAAGAGGATACAGCCATTTGCCAGGAAGCGGTCCGGCAATTGGATGAATATTTTTGCGGCCAGCGCCGTGATTTTGACTTACCGATTTCCGTCGAGGGGACCGAATTTCGCAGGAAGGTTTGGGATGCGCTGCTTAGGATTCCTTATGGCGAAGTTCGCAGTTATGCGGATGTCGCGGAAACGATTGGAAATCCGAAAGCGGTCAGGGCCGTCGGACAAGCCAACCGGGCGAACCAGCTGCCGATTATTATCCCGTGTCATCGGGTAATTGGAAAAAGCGGAAGCCTAACCGGCTATGCCGGCAGTAATACCCCGATTAAACAGCAGCTGCTTGAACTTGAAGGCCGCAAAATGAAAGAAGAAGCGCCGCATAAGGTGATGCTCTAGGTTTGGTTTGAAATGGTCGAAACTGCTAACCAATTTCATAAATAAATTGTGCTATAATGGCGGTATGAATTAAATAGCTGAAAAGTTTTCTAGGGTTCCGTGGTGCAAAATCCGCACCAGTCTGGTCCGAGAGAAAACGCACAGATATATCTGTGTACACGGAGGGATAAAAGCCTGGGAGATACTGATAAACAGTTATCTCCGGGCTTTTTTTGTTTGGTTCCGGTATTTGGGGAAGGAGTGAATAGAATGAATTTACAGTGGATGAAGGTGTTTTTTGCAGCATTTTTCGAAGTTTTTTGGGTGGTAGGATTAAAGCATGCTGATAATGTTTGGGAATGGGCCGGTACGGGTGTGTCTATAATTATCAGTTTCTATGCTTTAATCGCTGCGGGGAATAAACTCCCTGTAGGTACGGTATATGCAGTTTTTGTAGGATTAGGCACAGCCGGTACGGTTATTTCGGATATTCTCTTTTTTGGGGAACCGTTTGATATAGTAAAAATCCTTTTAATACTCGTGCTGCTGACAGGAGTGGTCGGCTTGAAATTAGTAACGACAGATTCTGCTGAGGAAGGGGCTGATTCCTAATGGCTTGGATTTCGCTAATGTTGGCTGGTTTTTTTGAGATGTTTGGTGTGGCGATGATTAACAAAGTGCATAGGGATCGAAACTGGCAATCCTTTATGTTATTAGTGATTGGCTTCGGCGGCAGTTTCTTATTTCTCGCTAATGCGATGAAAACATTGCCGATGGGCACTGCTTACGCCATTTGGACTGGAATAGGTGCATCAGGCGGGGCGTTATTAGGTATGTTATTTTATGGTGAATCGAGGGAATGGAAGAGACTTCTGTTTATAGCCATGGTTTTGAGTGCGGCGGTTGGGTTGAAGGTGGTTTCGTAGTTTGCCCTTTCATTTAATGAGGTTCACTTGATTTTTTTGACACATAAGAAGTCTTATCCTTGATGGAGTAACTAGTGATCATAAAATAAGCGAACATTTTTCCGCTAATAGGAGAATAGGGCTCATTCCGGCGTAAATAAGGGAAGGTTTTCCGCTTAAACAAAGCAAAATCCCCAATTCTGGAGTTTTTTTAGTCAATAGGGGAAATTTCTCCGCCTATTTTAGTTATTCTTAATCTTATTTGCTAATTAAGGGAAATTTCTCCCCTTATTTATCATACTCTGTCTAATGAACTTGTACAAATTACGGTTGCTTTAGTCAGATAAAGAAAATTTTAAGAAAGGCTTAGAGATATTTTCATCTCAAAGCCTTATGGACTGTGCAATATACTGTAATTTGTGTTGTGAAAGGTTATGTGATTTGCTATGTGGTTAGGGTTGTGATTTACCGTTTTGCACCTCACAAGAAAACCACTGACAAGTCTAGTCAGTGGTTTTCTTCGTCTTTTTAATTAAAAAGTAAATGACTCCTAATACGATAGCTGCAATCAGGAGCGGCATGACGTATGGCTGCGCCGCTTCTTTAATATGCGACCAGTTTGCACCTAATGTCTTGCCTAACACAAGAAACAATATGGTCCACGGGATAATCGCTGCCACGGTATAAAGAGTGAACTTTAGCGCAGACATTTTCGCAATTCCCGCAGGAATGGAAATCGCGTGGCGGACGACAGGGATGAATCTGGCTGTAAAAATGACGCCTACTCCATATTTCTCAAACCAGTGTTCCGCCACATCAATATGCTTCTTTTTAATTAGGACATACTTTCCGTATTTCTCCAAAAATGGACGTCCGCCATAATAGCCCGCCCAATACAAAAACAACTGGGCAAGTGTTCCGCCGATGGTCCCGGCAATGACAGCTCCAACAAAATTAATTTTCCCCAGCGAAATCATGTAGCCGCCATATCCTAAAACAAGCTCGCTTGGGATGATCTCTATCATTAAACCTAATGCAATCCCGAAATAGCCTAACCGTGATAAAAAGTCTAATACTGAAAAAATAAAATCTTCCATAGCACACCTACACTTATGTAAATAATAATCACTCTAATCAGTTTATAATAGTTTGTCTCATAAAGAAATATATATGGTCTTTTTCATCGAGACATTCCATTCAAAAAGAAAAAGCAGCATAACAGCCGCTGCCTCATAAACAATCAGGAACTTAATGATTTTTCTGTAGAAAACATATAGTTTCGATGATGATAGCGGATGCTGTAGACAAGACCCATCGCAAACATATTCCCCATCAGCGAACTGCCGCCGTAGCTGATAAAGGGCAGGGGAATTCCGGTAATCGGAAGCACTTGAATCGTCATGCCGACATTTTGGAACACATGAAAGGTAATCATGCAGATAATGCCCGTGCAAACATATGTATTGAACGGTTCATTCGTATCCAGCGCCGTTTTAATTAAATGGTAAATTAGCAAAAAGTACAGTCCGATGACAACGCTGCCGCCGACAAAGCCGTATTCCTCGCCAATCACACTAAAAATAAAATCGGTATGGGCTTCGGGGACATAAACCACCCCATTGCTGAAGCCTTTGCCAGATATAAGACCTGACCCAATTGCTTTTAATGACTGCAGCAGATGAAAGCTTGATCCGGATGAATGATTAGCCGGGTCAAGCCAAGAATATATTCGATTGAATTGATAGGTTTCCACATGGAGATATTTTTCAAGAATTTCCGGTTTATTTAACACAAGATAAAAGATTAGGGCAACAAACGAAGCGCCAACACTGCAAATGGGCAAGATGATTTTCCACGAAATGCCGGAAACAAGGATAACACCGGTCAAAATCGCCATGATGACCAGGGCTGTCCCTAAGTCTTCCACTACGACTAAGCCAAGCGGCACCACGGTAATAAGCCCAAGCTTAAGCAACAACAGCAGGTCGGTCGTCAGCGTTTTTTCAATATACTTTTCATGATGAGCGGCCACTGCCCGGCTTAAGGCCAAGATTAAAAA
The DNA here is from genome assembly GCF_049568635.1 of Neobacillus sp. SAB-20_R2A. Classification (NCBI taxonomy): domain Bacteria; kingdom Bacillati; phylum Bacillota; class Bacilli; order Caryophanales; family Bacillaceae; genus Neobacillus; species Neobacillus sp. SAB-20_R2A. The sequence continues at coordinate 221,722 of NZ_CP145895.1, forward strand.
GATTTTGACGAACTCTGAGGGCTGGATGGTCCCAATACCTTTAATCACAAACCAGTTTTTTGAGCCGTTCCTTTCTGGTGCAATACTTGGCGGGGCAACCGCTAACAGGATTAGCAGGAAAATCCCAAAGCCATATAGAACCCAGGCCAGTTTGCGGTACTGATAGCTGTCGAAAAGAATGGATCCCAAAACAATGGCAGCGCCGACTACATACCAAAAGACCTGCATAATCAGGAAATTCCGTTCCCCGTATTGACCGGTCGATTGGGCACTGTAAATTGCTAGGCAGCTGATAAGAAAGAAAAGAAATAATAATAATGTTAATGTCCAATCAAAACGGTCCGCTTTTTTTATTTCTGTATCCATAGACCACACCTTATTTTTAAGCAATTAGTTAAGCTAATCAGAATTTATGTTCATAAATTCTGAACGCATAAATTCAACTACGCCTCTGTCTTCGTCCTATCGGACTCGCCAATCGGCGAGTTTCCATTTATATCAGACTAACAAAGAAATGGTAAGCCTACAACAACATAGGGAAAATCTGTCATACTATTTAACGATTTTAACGAAGGAAAAGTTTCAGTCTCACATTAAATAATGAAGAAACATCGTCGCAATTCCGAAATAAGTGAGTAAGGAAAAAATATCATTTAAGGTGGTAATCAGCGGCCCTGAGGCCACTGCAGGGTCAATCTTTATACGGTAAAGAATAATCGGAATGATGGTCCCGGCAAGCGTTCCGATGATTAGAGTGAAAAATAGTGAGCTGCCGACTACAAATCCTAACGTCAGGTTTCCCTGCCAAATATACGCAATGATCGATATTAATATCGCACACGTTGCGCCGATGGAAATTCCCACTCCGAGTTCTCTCATAATTAAACGAAAGATGACTTTTTTATCAATATCGTGGGAGATTAGACCTCTGACAACGACAGCAAGCGATTGCGTTCCGGTGTTACCGGTCATTCCGGCAATCATTGGCATGAAAAAGGTAAGGGCGACCACCTGCTTCAACGTGTCTTCAAAGCTTGAAATTATTCGTCCTGAAATAAGCCCGATGAACAGAAGCAGGATAAGCCAAGGAAGCCTTCGCGCTGCGGCAACGAGCGTTTTTGTATCAAAATCAATCGCTTTACCTGAAGCAGACAGCTTCTCGATATCCTCATTTGCTTCTTTAATCACGACATCGATGACGTCATCAACCGTAATAATCCCGAGCAGCACATGATCCTCATCGACAACCGGTACAGAGATAAAGTCGTAGCGTTCAACGGTCTTGGCGACATCTTCTTGGTCTGTTGTGACGGTAACAGAAATAACCCGTTCAAACATAATGTTGTCAATCCTGTCGCCTTCACCAGCCAGCAGTAAATCGCGGTAGGATACAACTCCCACCAGCTTGCTATCTTCGTCAATGACATATAAATAATTCAGCGTTTCGGCAAACTCAGCAAACGATTTAAGCTTATCAACCGCTTCCCTGACGGTATAATAGTTGCGAATCCAAACAAACCTGTTCGTCATAATTCTTCCTGCTGTTTCAGGAGGATAACTCATAATATCCTTGACGGCATTAGATTCCTTTGTATCCATTTCCGAAAGGAGGGAATCTATTTTTTCAGGAGACAATTCATGCAGAAGCGTGGCCAAATCATCATTGTCCATTAAATCCAGGACCTTGCTGGATTTCTCAATCCCCAGCATATTCAACAATTCAAGCTGCTCGGACTTTTCCAGCTCTTCCATCAGGTCGGCAAGAAGATCATATTTTAAATAAAGTAGAAACCGGCTTTTTTGCTTTTCTGGCAACTCTTTGTAAATCGCCGCGACATCGTAGGGCTGAAGTTCATCCAGAGCATCTTCAAATTCGGCCTTTTTATTTTCAGTTAATGTGTTGATAATATATAAACTTATTTCCTCATGAGTCATATCTTTAACCAAGGTTTATCACTCCTTTCCTAGACCAAATCGTTATAAATTAAATAAGGCTGGAGTACATAGAATAGTCAATATGGTTAATCCATAGTATACGTCATTATGGGTATTACCTTTAGGTTAAATCATTAATCGAATATTATTATTTGTAAAAGAAATGAAATAAGCTATTTTTCCTATTTTTTGATAAAATGAGGAGGTATTGTCTATAAGCATTTGGAAGTTTCATGGAAACTGGAACTGATAAAATATAAAACGTGTTTGAACGGAGGAGTTTGGCGTTGAAAAAGCATCATCATCAAGACATACGGGACCTTATTTATTTACATTTAAATCAATCAGACCAGTATGTTTTATCCTATGGGATTGAATTCGCCGAATTTGCGGCAGCTTTTTCCGGGTCTTTAAATCACCTGCTGTTACTTAAGCACCGCTATGATGATGCTGATTTTAACATGCACACCCTGCTCGAGTACTGTCCGGAAGAAGGAATAAACAAATTGGCTGCGGATGATGTTTACGGTTACGGAGATTTCTGCTGGATTGATTTTCTGGAAGAAGATGTTTTAAATGAACTTTCTGGGCAGGAAATGGCGGAATTATTATACTTAGGCCACCATAAACAACACTTGAAAACCCCGTTCTATAATAAATTGGGCAACCGTTTCGTTTATTTAGCTCATGATGACGGCTGGTTTAATAAAACATATTACCGCAGCTTCAAGGATTTTTTCCATTTACTAAGTGAAGTGGTTTCCGATAAGCTGGGGGAAATAAAACCGGAAAAATCGCTGCTTGGACTTCGTAAAAAACGGACATACACTCCGGTAAATAAGGAAATCCTGCTGTCCTTGACGCCGTTCATCAAGGAAGGGATTTGCATTTCGTTTAGGGATGCGGACGCTCAGCGGACCCGAATTGAAATTCCAATTTGGGTGATTGGCGACTATGCCAATATGGATGATATGTATGAGGAATATCAATATATAAGAACAAAGCCTTATCATGCAAAAATTATTTTTGACAAAAAGACAAAAGAATGGAAACTTAACGTTGTTTAAGGCTGACCTAAAAGTCAGCCTTATTTTGTCGTGGAAAAATCAAGAGGAAACAAACAAACTATGGGCTTCATAATATAAATTTGAAAAACAAGTAAACTTAGGTATATCGAATTTCCTTTCTGATTAAAGAAAGTGATAAAATAGACTGTGAATGAAAAGATGGAGGTTTCAACATGAAAACAAAATTAGGATTGCTTTACGGAGGAAAATCCGCAGAGCATCAGGTGTCATTACAAACGGCTCTTGCTGTCATGAAAGCATTAGATCTTGAAAAATTTGAAATTCATCCAATTTATATAAATGTTGAAGGCCGCTGGATTAAAGGTCCGCAGCTAAAAGAACCGGCTGAAACAGTAAAGGAACTGGCATATTCCGCTGACAGTCAAGTGCCGGCCGCTTTATCGCCTGCTCTATTCCAATCAGAGAACCAAGAGAACGCTGCACTTGATGTCATTTTTCCGCTTTTGCATGGACCGAATGGGGAAGATGGAACCGTTCAAGGGTTATTGGAACTCCTAAACCTGCCGTATGTCGGGAACGGTGTTTTGGCTTCAGCGGCGGGGATGGATAAAGTCGTCATGAAAAATATATTTGCACAAGCAGGTCTTGGGCAGGTAAACTATGTTTCTTTTATAAAGAATGAATGGCAGGGCGCCAAAGAAGAAGCTTACGAACAGGTAGAGAAGGAGCTTGGCTATCCATGCTTCGTAAAGCCTGCCAATCTTGGCTCAAGCGTCGGAATCAGCAAATGCCGCAACCGGGCTGAGCTGGATACTGCATTTTCAGAGGCTTTCCAATTTGACCGAAAAGTCATTATTGAAGAGGGTGTCACTGCCCGCGAAATCGAGATTGCTGTTCTTGGCAATGATGCACCAGAATGCTCCGTTGCCGGAGAAATTGTCCCGAAAAAGGACTTTTATGACTATAAGGCGAAATACGAAGATGGGGAAACGGCGTTGATTATTCCTGCGGAGATACCTGAGGATGTATACGCAGTAATGAAGGACATGGCAATTCGTGCCTTTAAATCGCTTGACTGTTCGGGATTAGTCCGGGCTGATTTCTTTTTAACACAAGATGGCAAGGTGTTAATTAATGAGGTGAACACGATGCCAGGCTTCACACCATTTAGCATGTTCCCGCTGCTCTGGAAGCACACTGGAGTAGAATATCCGCAACTAATTGAGCGGCTTGTGGACCTAGCCAAAGAAAGACACGCCGAAAAGCAACAGATTAAATATACTTTTTAACAACAAAAGCGCAGCTTAGGATAAAAAACAACATTTGACACGGCTGTTTTTGCCGTGTCCATTTTTATAAATAAGACATAAGAGGAGGAGTTAATCATGATTAAACGATCATTAAAGCAGATTGCCGAAATGGTCTCTGCACAAAATGATATCACGTCATATCTTGACATCGTTATTGCAGGTGTAACGATTGATTCCAGAAAAATTGAACCGGGCAACTTATTTGTTCCATTTAAAGGTGAGAAGGTAGACGGACATAAATATGTGGAAGAAGCCATCAAGAAAGGGGCCGGCGCGGCGCTCTGGCAAAAGGATGTTCCGAATCCGCCCAAAGGGCTGCCACTTTTGATTGTTGATGACTGCCTCGCAGCCCTGCAGGAATTGGCGCGCAATTACCGGAAGGAATTGTCTGTTAAAGTAGTGGGAATTACCGGGAGCAATGGAAAAACAACAACAAAGGACATGACCGCAAGCTTATTGTCACTTAAGTATAAGGTCCAAAAAACCGAGGGTAATTACAACAATCATCTTGGCCTTCCTTTAACAGTGCTTGGCTTAAATGAAGATACGGAGATAGCTGTCCTAGAAATGGGCATGAGCGGCCGCGGCGAAATTGAATTCCTTACCAAACTGGCCTGTCCGGATGCCGTTGTCATTACAAACATCGGTGAATCCCACCTGCTTGATCTTGGCTCAAGAGAAGGGATTGCTGAAGCCAAACTTGAAATTCTTCAGGGACTTCGGAAAGGCGGACTGGCAGTACTTCATGGTGATGAGCCGCTGTTGATGGAGCGTATTCATCAATTTAAAGGAGATGTTCAAGTTCAAACCTTTGGCAGAAGCGATTCGAATGATTTATTTCCAACTGAAATTACCCAGCTTGAACAGGGGAATAGCTTCAAGATTAATGCTTCTGATAAAACCTTTGAACTGCCGGTTTTAGGGACACACAATATTTTGAATGCACTTGCGGCGATGCTGATTGCCCGATATTTTTCCGTTTCCTTTGAAGAAATAACTGAAGGATTAAAAACAACCAAACTGACGAATATGCGGATGGAGCTTGTGGAAGGGAAGCGTGGTGAGAAAATCATTAACGATGCTTATAATGCAAGCCCTACATCCATGATGGCGGCAATTGAATTAGTGTCAAACCTTCAGGGCTATGAGCGGAAAATCCTCGTTCTCGGCGACATGCTCGAGCTTGGGCCGCAGGAGGAACAGTATCATTTGCAAATAGGTGAAGGTTTAAATGCTGAGAAAATTGAGTTCCTGTTCACCTATGGACAACTTGGCAGCCATATCGCTGCGGGGGCAAGAAACGTATTGGGTGATGAAAGAGTTTTTGACTTTCTTGATAAAGAGGAATTAATTCAGTCGTTAAAAAAATATCTAAATGGGCAGACTCTCGTGCTTGTTAAAGCATCAAGAGGGATGAAATTGGAGGAAGTTGTCAAGGCACTGCAAAAATAAGGATTGGCCGAGCGGTTATTTGAGTCTCTTGCAGACCGGATGTTAATCCGCTTTTGGCCATGGGGCAGGTGACAAAGGGATGATAGGCTGCTTGTGCATTCACGGCTTTACGGGCGCCCCATATGAAGTGGAGCCCTTGGTGGAGTATTTAAAGAACCGTACAGATTGGGTTTTTCGTGTTCCTACGCTGCCGGGGCATGGTGAAACCCTTCGTTTAAAAGGAGTTCATTACCAGGAATGGATCCGCCATGCCGAGGAAGAATTAAAGGAACTTCTGGAAGTTTGTGATGAAGTGTATGTCGTTGGTTTTTCCATGGGCGGCTTGATTGCAAGCTTTCTTGCAGCACATTATCCTGTGGACAAGCTCATTTTGCTTAGTGCTGCTGCCTACTATATTCATCCCAAACAACTAGCGGCTGATGTAAAGATGTTTATTAAGGATATATTTACCGGCAGCATCCGGAATAATGAGCTGTTCCTGCGTTATAAAAGGAAAATAACTGAGACCCCGCTTGCAGCAACCCTGGAATTCCGCCGGCTTGTTAGCTATATCAGGCCGATGCTGAATCAGGTAAATGTGCCGACCTTTATCGCCCAAGGAGAATCTGACGGAATTGTTCCGCCGAAAAGTGCGGAATATCTATATCGGACCATCGGGGCAAAGGAAAAAAGGATTATTTATATAAAGGAATCAAAACATCATATCTGCCACTGTGGAGAGCGTACGGTCCTATTTTCTCAGGTGCTTGATTTTTTGGGTAATTCCTAAATAATAAGGCATGAACCATCCAAACTTTATTTGCATAATACTATTGATAATGTTATCATTAATAGCAATGTGTCTAAAGATTGGTGAAAAATGGGCATACTCCTTGGGAGGAATGTCTTTTTTTTGGTAAAATAAAGATGTTACTTGATGTGTTTCTTGAGAATAGATTTAGCTTTAGATATTAAAAATACTGTTAAATAGATGAAGGAGAATGAATACATTGACGAAGTTTGAAGATTTAGGCATTAGCCAGGCTACGTTGAAAGCTGTCCTTAAGATGGGATTTGAAGAAGCAACTCCTATTCAGTCAGAGACGATTCCATTGAGCATGGAAAATAAAGACGTTATCGGTCAGGCTCAAACTGGAACAGGGAAAACGGCTGCTTTTGGAATTCCATTGGTGGAAAAGGTTGATACGAAACAAGAGGCCATCCAAGGGATTATTATTGCCCCAACTAGAGAACTTGCCATCCAAGTATCTGAAGAGCTTTATAAAATTGGTGCCGGTAAAAGAGTCCGGGTATTGCCAATTTATGGCGGTCAGGATATCGGCCGGCAAATTCGCTCTTTAAAGAAAGCACCTCATATTATTGTCGGAACTCCAGGGCGGATTCTTGACCATATTAACCGCAAAACGATGCGTTTAGATCAGATTAAAACGGTTATACTTGATGAAGCAGATGAAATGCTAAACATGGGATTCATTGAGGATATTGAATCCATTTTGGCTGGTGTTCCTGAAGAAGGACGGCAAACATTGCTGTTCTCGGCAACTATGCCTGGACCAATTCAGCGTATTGCTGAAAAGTTTATGAAGGATCCGCAGATTGTCCGTGTAAAGACAAAAGAAATGACGGTTCCATTAATTGAACAGTATTATGTGGAAGTGCAGGAAAAGAATAAATTTGATGTCTTAACAAGACTTCTTGACATCCAATCGCCGGAATTAGCGATTGTGTTTGGCCGGACAAAACGCCGTGTCGATGAGTTATCGGAAGCATTGAACCTTCGCGGCTATACTGCAGAAGGCATTCATGGTGATTTAAGCCAGGCGAAACGCCTTTCTGTTTTACGTAAGTTTAAAGAAGGTACAATCGATGTTCTTGTTGCAACAGACGTAGCGGCACGTGGACTTGATATTTCCGGCGTTACCCATGTTTATAACTTCGATATCCCACAGGATCCGGAAAGCTATGTACACCGTATAGGTCGTACTGGCCGTGCCGGCAAAACGGGTGTAGCGTTGACATTTATTACACCACGTGAAAAGCCATATTTATTTGTGGTGGAAAAAACAACGAAGCGCAAAATGGAGCGAATGAAGCCGCCAACTCTTGATGAGGCATTGGAAGGACAGCAGCGGGCTGTTGTTGATAAAATCCTGCAGACGATTGAGTCCAACAATCTTCATTATTATAAGAATGCGGCCGAAGAATTACTAGAAGCCAATGATGCTTCAACGGTTGTTGCAGCAGTGTTGAAGATGCTGACAAAAGAGCCTGATACAACACCGGTTAAATTGACTGAAGAGGCGCCGCTTCAGTCGAAAAAGGAAAGAAGACCTCATGACCGTGGTGGAGACCGTGGCGGGGATCGCCGCAGAAGAGACGATTCACGGAACTATAATTCTGATCGCAGAAAAAAAGCACCGGTAAAACCTCGCGGTGAAAGAAAAACTGGCGGCGGCAAACCAAAGTCAAAGACATATTAATATGATTGTTTAAAGCATGGGTTCTGTTTTCAGGTGCATGCTTATTAAAAGACACAAGAATTGACGTATGAATTGGCATACGTCTTTTCTTTTTTTATCAAGGTTTCTACGAGGGGATCAGATTTAAGCGCCGACCTGAAAAATAGACGAATAAATTTCGCTTATTTTATGATTGCTATTAAAAAAGGCTTAAATAGACGGAAGAATTTCTCTTATTGACTCGAAAAATGCAAAAATGGAAGATTTTCTTTGCATTAACCGAAAATTCTTCCCTTATTTTCCCCAAATGGAGCTCATTTCTGTATTAACCGGAAAACATTCGCTTATTTTATTTTGCTGGATCCTCAATGAAGGACTCAAAACGGAAGCATGGATGCTGGAGGTGTCCATGCTTTTTTATATGTTTGAAATAAGGGAAGACTAATGTTAAATACTTTTTGGAGGATTTAACATGATTATACGTCTTGGATATGTCGCCATGAGTGTGGAACTTCAAAATGCATCCCCTTCTCAAACAATGACATTCGCGCAATTCAGCAAAATTAAAGACAGGGAAGCAGCTATTCGTAAACTGGAAAGAATTTCTGAATCAAATTTACATAATTGCCTCCGTCTCCTAAAGCATAATGAAGCCAATCAAATTCACTTCTTTCGGTTAAGCTCGCGGCTCATACCACTGGCCAACCATGAGGAATTACTCGACTGGAATTACATGAAACCATTAAGCGAGCCCTTAAAAGAACTGGCAGACTACATCAAGAAGCACCCGGCAAGAATTGATTTCCATCCTGATCATTTTGTTGTTCTTAATTCACCGGATAAAGAGATTTTAAAAAACTCATTGAGAACGCTTGTTATGCATAAAGCCCTGCTGAAGGGTATGGAGGTCGACACGGAACACCGCTGTGTCCTTCATGTCGGAGGCGGCTATGATGATAAGGAAAAGGCTCTCGAATTATTTATTCATAACTGGGCCTATATTTCCCCCTCCATCCAAAGAATGATTATGCTGGAAAATGATGATACGACATTTACCGTTAAAGAGACCTTATATCTTTGTGAAAAACTGGGCATTCCCATGGTGTTTGATTATCATCATCATCTGGCCAATCATGAGGACAAAAATTGGCAGGAGGATTGGGGCCGAGTGGTGGAGACCTGGAAGGATTCTCCCCTGCCAATTAAAATGCATATTTCCAGCCCGCGGTCCGAACGTGACTTTCGTGCTCATGCGGATTATGTGGATGTTGAGATGTTCCTTCGGTTTCTTGCTCAAATCAAGGGGACGGTTCCGGAGATTCATTGCATGATCGAAGCGAAGCAAAAGGATGCCGCACTCTTTCAACTTTCTCGGGACTTGCAAGGTAAGAGCGGAATCAAAATGCTGGATCAGTCCAGTTTTCTGATGGAATAGTAGTAGTGGTTCCATTCGTTTCTTTGTATACTTATATGTGAAAGTTTGCCGATTTTCCTCTTTGGAGATTTCAAGGGCTAGAATGGTTTATGGGGAAGGGAAAAAGTGGTCATATAAAAGGTTCATAAGACCAGAAGCAGCAGAGAAAGCCTTGTGAAGCGGTCTTATAAAAGGTTCATAAGACCAGAACGGTAGAGAAAGCTTTGTGAAGTGGTCATATAAAAGGTTCATAAGACCAGAAGCAGCAGAGAAAGCCTTGTGAAGCGGTCTTATAAAAGGTTCATAAGACCAGAACGGTAGAGAAAGCTTTGTGAAGTGGTCATATAAAAGGTTCATAAGACCAGAAGTGGTAGAGAAAGCCCTGTAAAGTGGTCATATAAAAGGTTCATAAGACCGGAAACGGAAGAGAAAGCCCTGTAAAGTGGTCTTATAAAGGATTCAAAAGACCAAAAGCGGCGAGAAAGCCCAGTGAAGTGGTCATATAAAAGGTTCATAAGACCAGAAGCGGAAGAGAAAGCCCAGTGAAGTGGTCGTATAAAAGGTTTATAAGACCGGAAACGGAAGAGAAAGCCCTGTAAAGTGGTCTTATAAAGGATTCATAAGACCAAAAGCAGTAGAGAAAGACTGGTGAAGTGGGTCTTATAAAAGGGAGGGGGAATAAGGTGCAAACTGAACCGCAAAAACGCATCTCGGAAAGTGCCCTGAAAGTTTGGCGCATATCTGGTGTTATAAAAGGGGCGATAGAGTGGGCTATAGCTGTCACAGCCATCATAATAATACATATATTTAACAGACCCATTTGGGTAATGGTTATCCTTATAGCGCTCGCCATCATATTAACCTATTTACATATTTTCTTATTCCCATCAATCAGATGGAAACGTTGGCGGTACGATGTCCGCGAAGAAGAAATTGAATTATTGGAAGGGATTTTTATCATTAGTCGTACGCTCGTGCCGATGGTCCGTGTTCAGCATGTCGATACCGTACAAGGCCCAATTTTAAGAAAATATAAGCTGGCATCGGTCATCGTCCATACGGCGGCCACCGCTCATGAAATCCCTGCCCTGGAGGAGAGCGAAGCGGAAGAATTACGATTCTATATTTCAAAATTGGCAAGGGTGGCTGAGGATGATGTCTGAACCAAAACGGCTTCACCCCATCGCCAGCGTCATTAATACCGGAAAAAGATTAAAAAACCTTTTCATCCCCTTAGCTGCAATATTTTTATCGGGAGGGCGAGAAGGCAAGGAATCTCTTTTCATTACACTTGGTATAGCCTTTGTTGTTGTTATTTCCACTTTTATCTCCGGCCTGATATCTTGGTTAAAATATACTTATCGTTTTGAAAATAATGAGCTTCGAGTTGAATACGGGATTTTCATTCGCAAAAAACGATATATCCCTTTTGAACGAATCCAAAGTATCGATTTGACAGAAGGCATTTTGCAGCAGCTGTTTGGGCTTGTGAAGGTACAGATTGAAACAGCCGGCTCAAGTGGAGACGAGGAGGCGGAGGCCGTTCTTTCAGCCATTACCAAGGAAGAGGCAAAGCTCATTCAAGAGTATGTCGCAGCAGCTAAAACGGGTGATTCAGAAACAGCAAGCCACCAAGTGGCTAAGCCAATTTTTAAAATAACCAGACCGGAATTATTGCTCTTATCGTTAACATCAGGAGGCATCGGGGTGGTGATATCTGCTTTATTCGCACTGCTTTCCCAGTTTGACGATTTCATACCTTTTAAAAAAGTCTTTGGCGGGTTGGAAGACTGGGCGGTTCACAATCTTATCCTTATCGCCATCCTTGTCTTTGCCGGCTTTTTCCTGGCATGGCTAATTGCCTTAGTGATGACGATGCTGAAATATGCGCATTTCACGGTAGTACAAACAGAAAAGGACTTCGTTATTTCACAAGGGCTTCTTGAGAAAAAACAAATCACCATTCCTTTAAACCGGATTCAAGCCATAAGAATCAGTGAGAATCCAATCAGGCAATTGCTTGGTTATGGAACGGTGTATGTGGAAAGTGCCGGGGGATCCATTGAGAACAAGGATGGCGCAAATGTCATCCTACTGCCAATCATGAAGGTAAAGGAATTGTCTGCATTAATTGGTCCTTACCTGCCGGAGTATCAGTTCAGGGCGTCCTTCACGCCAGTCCCGAAGCGGGCATTTAGGCGTTATATTTTCCGGAGCTGGTTCATTCCAGTTCCAATCGCAGCGGCAGCCATCTTTTTTTTCAAAATATGGGGTCTCTTTTCGCTGATCCTAATTGGAATATTTACATTTTGGGCGATACTGAAATATAAAACCGCAGGCTGGAGTTTGGATGGTCAGCAGCTGACCCTTAGATTTCAGACCACCAACCGCACCACTGTCTTTATGAAGAAAAACAATATTCAAAGCTTGGAAATAAGGGGAAGTTATTTTCAACGAAATAAAGAATTGGGGACAATTGAGGCCTATGTAAAATCGGGACTAGGCGGTGCCGGCGGGACAGTTGTCGACATGGAAAAAAGTGAGGTTGAGAAGATTTTCGGCTGGTACTCTAAGGAGAAGAATAGGGAGGGGGCGCACGGTTGAAGCCCCCTCTATTCTAAGCTTTGTCGTGAAACTGCCCCAAGCAAAAGCCCGCCCAGCAGCCCAAAAAGATGGGCGGTAATATTCACGTTAGGTTCAAGAAATGTCATTACTAAGCTGATAACCGTAAGTGTGATGATTATTTGGGAATTTGCTTTGGAAAGTGTATTTTTTTTAAAAAGAATTAGCGCCAAATAGTAGCCGAACAGCCCGAATATCGCCCCGCTTGATCCGACATGTGTATAGGTGAGCGCCTCAAGCATTAAGGTGGCAACGTTGGCGATCAATCCGGAAACCAGATATACAATCAAAAATCGTCCGCCGCCGAGCATCCGCTCTAGCCCTGGTCCAAATAATACAAGGGCAAAACTATTAAAAAGCATATGGGAGAAACCGCTGTGCATAAAGATCGGTGTAATCAGCCGCCAATACTCGCCCTCCATAATGTAAAGATTGACCCCGGAGAGGGTTTCAATAAACCAGGAATTAGGGAATATTGGTAAAATGGTGCAGATAAAAAGAATGAGATGAATGGCCACAATAATAGAAACCACCGGGTAATAGCGAAGAAACTCGCGAAGACTTTCTGTTCGAGTAAACATTATTTTCCACCTCTTACTACCATCATAGACTATTATTTTATCTTGTACACTATTATGCTGACAGGAAATGAAATAGAAGGAAGATTAGCGATGATTAAAGGAATTGGTATTGATATTATTGAACTTTCCAGAGTTCACGAAATAATCAGCCGGCAGCCCAAATTTATCGACCGGGTTTTGACGGCCAGCGAAAAACAAAGATTCTCAGAATTGGCAGAGCGTCGAAAGGTCGAATTTTTAGCTGGAAGATTTGCAGCAAAAGAAGCTTTCTCAAAAGCGATTGGAACGGGGATTGGTAAAGAGCTTTCCTTTTTGGACATCGAAATTAGTTCGGATGGGTTGGGCAAACCGGTCATTAAAAAGCCGGAAGTATGTGCCCATTTGTCCATTTCCCATAGTAGGGATTACGCTGTCGCCCAGGTTGTGATTGAAGAGGATCACTAATTTAAAAAAAGCTTGTCAGGCCTGTTAGCATATTCCCCAAGGTTGTCTCATATATTCATAGGGAAAAAGGAGAGACAAGGTCAGCTTGGTCATTTTGGTTATCATGCCTGATCCCTGCCTTTCTCTTCTCAATACACTGAAATGAGACAAGAAGGGGTTGAAGGAATGAGGAAAAAGTTAGTGCTGCTCATCACGGGGCTGATCGCAATCTTCATGCTCGCTGCCTGCGGTTCTAAATCACAGGATGATGTGGTAAAAGATTTAAATGGAAAGCAAAAGGACTTATCAAGCTATAAAGCTGAAGCAAAAATGACCCTCAAAATGGGGTCGGATTCTCAGGTATACGACGTTGAAATCTGGCATATGGACCCAAACTTTTACCGTGTTAACCTAAAAAATGCGGAAAAAGACCAAAGCCAAATGATTTTAAGAAATAATGAAGGCGTGTTTGTGTTAACACCTGCCCTGAAAAAGAGCTTCCGCTTCCAAAGCGATTGGCCGCAAAACAGCAGCCAGGCTTATCTTTATGAATCATTAATTAAAGACATTGTGGCCGATAAAGACGCCAAATTTTCCGCTACGAAAGAACACTACGTGTTTGAAACAAAAACCCGCTATCAAAATAATAGTATGCTTCCAATCCAGGAAATTAAGCTGAATAAAAAGGATTTGTCACCAGCAGTCGTTAAAGTGATGGACCCTGATCGAAATGCTCTTGTAACAGTAGAATTTACAAAGGTTAAATTCAACGCCAGCTTTGACAAGGACGACTTCGATATGAAGAAGAACATGACCCGTGCAGAGCTAAATATGCCGGCGATGGCAGACGGAGGAGATAAAGCCTTTACGGTTAAATATCCAACCTATGAAATTAAAGGCACAAAACTGATTGAGGAGAAATCTGTCAAGATTGAGGATGGAAAACGGGTTGTCCTTACTTACGACGGTAAAAAATCATTTACCCTTGTTCAGGAAAAGGTAAAGTCGAAGGTTGCCTCGACTACTCCGACATATGTAGAAGGTGACTTGGTTGACCTAGGCATTACGATTGGGGCCGTTACTGATCATTCGATTTCCTGGTCACAGGGCGGAGTCGATTATATGATTGCCTCCAAAAACCTAACGAAGAAAGAGATGGTCGAGATCGCTAAATCGGTCCAAGGGGAAGCAGTAAAATAAATAAAGTTTCAAGCCGCGGAGGTGCTGCACCTGCCGCTGATTGGAACCAATAATTTACATCAGCAGGCTCTTAGGGGCCTGTTTTTTTATATGTTATAATACTGGTATTAATGTTTTTAGGAAGTGGAATCATGGGAGAACAAGACTCTTTTTATCGGGATACATGGGTAGAAGTAGATTTGGATTGTATTGCGGAGAATGTCACATCTGTCAAAAAACAACTGCCTGAAGGGGTGGACATTTTTGCCGTCGTGAAAGCTAATGCCTATGGCCACGGGGATATCCAAGTGGCTGAAACCGCACTGAATGCAGGGGCGGTGTATCTGGCGGTAGCCTTTATTGATGAAGCGATTGCACTCCGAAAAAAAGGGATAACGGCACCTATACTTGTTTTAGGGGCTTCTCGTCCAGGGGACGCCTTGGTGGCTGTTCAAAATAATATCACCCTAACTGTTTTTCAAAAGGAATGGCTTGAGGAAGCGAAACAGCAGTTGAATACAAATGATCAGCTAAAGGTCCATGTTAAAGTGGATACAGGAATGGGAAGGATCGGCGTCCGCACTGTCGAGGAATTAAAAGCTGTTGAACAAACCATTGCAACTGATAGCCGACTTTTGTTTGAAGGGATTTTTACGCATTTCGCAACGGCTGATGAGTTGGAAACTGCCTATTTCAATGAGCAATTAGGCAAATTCGAAGCACTTGTAGGCACACTGGCTGAACGGCCAAAGTATATTCATGCCAGCAACAGTGCAGCGGCCATTCGGTTTCCAAAAGCCTATTTCAATGCTGTCAGGCTTGGAATTGTAATGTACGGGTTAACCCCATCACCGGAAATGGAACAGGAAATTCCTTTTTCCCTAAAAGAGGCTTTTTCGTTAAAGACAAAGCTTGTCCATATTAAGAAGCTGCCAAAAGGAAACAAAGTGAGCTACGGGGCCACATATGAAAGTGAACAGGAAGAATGGATTGGCACTTTGCCAATCGGATATGCTGATGGATGGATTCGCAGGCTGCAGGGGCAGGAGGTCCTAATTGCAGGGCTTCGCGCACCAATTGTCGGAAGGGTTTGTATGGACCAATGCATGATCCGTCTTCCTTTTGAGATTCCTGTTGGAACAACCGTCACGTTAATTGGAAGCGAAGGTGACCAGCTGATTTCCGTTAATGAAATTGCCGCCAAGCTTGACACCATTAATTACGAGATACCGTGTATCATTGCGAGCAGGGTCCCGCGCATTTATAAAAAAAGTGAAAGAATTGTCGAGATAAAAAATTACCTGGTATAGGTGTAAATCATGCATAGGAAACATATTTATGATATTGCGGTAATTTGTGCATAAAAGCTTGTTTAGTTGGCTTATAATACAGTAGGAATCATATTTAGTCTATGCATGAAGAGCGTTTAGTGTTATTATAAAATATGGTATAGATAAAAAAATGGTGTGTAGTGATGGTGGAGGTGTATGTTGGGTGTCTGAATCCAGCGCAACTACGGAAATCTTGGTAAAATTACCGCAGCATCTATTAACTGAATTAGATGGTTTCGTAAAGCAGGAAAATGTAAACCGCAGTGAGTTTATCTACCAAGCAACAAAAATGTATTTACGCGAACGAAAAACGAGACAAATTCGCGAATCCATGAGACGTGGATACATGGAAATGGCAAAGATTAATCTTAGGATTGCGTCAGAAGCATTTCAAGCAGAATATGAGGCAGAGCATACTGTTGAACGTCTTGTAAGCGGAGGATAATCCCTTGATTGTCAAGCGTGGTGACGTATATTTTGCGGACCTTTCCCCAGTTGTTGGTTCTGAACAAGGCGGCGTCCGCCCTGTACTAGTCATCCAAAACGACATCGGGAATCGGTTTAGTCCCACAGTGATTGTTGCAGCGATTACAGCTCAAATTCAGAAAGCGAAGCTCCCTACTCATGTTGAAATTGATGCGAAGCGCTACGGATTTGAACGCGACTCAGTCATTCTGTTAGAGCAAATTCGCACAATTGATAAGCAGCGGTTAACCGATAAAATTACCCATCTCGATGACGAAATGATGGAAAAAGTGGATGAAGCCTTGCAGGTAAGTCTTGGTCTCATCGAATTTTAACTTAAAACGCTCTTTGTGAAAAAAAGAGCGTTTTTTCGTACATAATTCTGCCCTCATATTGCTAAGGCAAGCTCATCGAAGCTTGCCTCTTTTATTTTTTCAGGGGGAAACTTGATCTTGGAAGGTAGAGCAAGGCGGTTGAAGGCCAAAACGGGTTGGAACTAGGAGTGAAATGTCCTTGATAGGCGTTATGAAGGACAAAACAAAAGAAGAAACGGACGAAAATGTCCTTCATAAGTAAGTGAAAGGAAGAGAGTACTGATCTACCGTATTATGAAACCCCTGCGCTAATTTGATACAATAAGTGTTAAAAGGAAATTGGAGGTAAAGTTGTGACCGAAACAATAGTAAAAGACGAACAGTTACTAGGAAAAATTGCCGCTGAATTGGCAATCAATCATAAGCAAGTAAGAAATGTCATTTCCTTACTTAATGAAGGAAATACTGTCCCATTTATCGCTCGCTATCGGAAAGAAATGACCGGTGCCCTGGATGAGGTGCAAATCCGGAACATTCTAGAACGCTGGCAATACATACAAAACCTCGAACAAAGAAAAGAAGAAGTTCTCCGGATCATTGCGGAACAAGGAAAGCTGACCGAAGAGCTCCAGCAAAGCATCGTAAAAGCTGAAAAGCTCCAAGAGGTAGAAGATTTATACCGTCCCTATAAACAAAAAAGACGAACCAAGGCTACTATAGCTAAAGAAAAAGGCCTTGAGCCGCTGGCCGAATGGTTACTGACACTCCCAAAAGAAAGTGTTGAAGAAAAGGCGAAAGAATTTTTATCGGAAGAAAAAGAGGTTCTTACAATAGAAGATGCGCTAGCCGGTGCAAAGGATATCATTGCGGAAATGGTGTCAGACGATGCGGAAGGCCGCAAGTGGATTCGTCGGGAAACCTTCAAATCTGGTACGGTTGTCTCTGTTGTAAAGGAAACGGAAAAGGACGAGAAAAACGTTTACGAAATGTACTATGAATACGAGGAACCGGTAAATAAAATCGTTCCGCACCGAATCCTTGCCCTAAACCGCGGTGAAAAAGAAGACATTCTAAGAGTATCTATTAAAATGAACCCAGATATCATCATTTCGTATTTGTCCAGAAAATGGGTTAAAAAGGAGCACTCGCCGGCAGCCCCATTGGTATTAGAAGCAATCGAAGACGGCTACAAAAGATTAATCCAGCCATCTATTGAGCGAGAAATCCGCAGTGAATTGACTGTAAAAGCAGAGGAACAGGCCATTCATATATTCTCAGAGAATTTGAGAAACCTTCTCCTCCAGCCGCCGTTAAAGGGAAAAATCGTCTTAGGTGTCGACCCGGCCTATCGGACAGGCTGTAAGCTGGCGGTTGTGGATGAAACCGGGAAAGTCCTAAAGATTGATGTCATTTACCCGCACCCACCGAAAGCGAAGCCCGAGGAAGCAAAAGACAAGTTTATTAAAATATTGCGGGACTATAAGGTTGAGATGGTTGCGGTCGGAAACGGGACCGCCTCAAGAGAGACAGAGCAATTCGTAGCTGATATTTTAAAAGAAGTTAAGGGAGAAATATTTTATCTAATTGTGAATGAGGCCGGGGCAAGTGTGTATTCTGCTTCCGATCTTGCAAGAGAGGAATTCCCTAACTTCCAAGTTGAAGAACGGAGTGCCGTGTCAATTGCCCGCCGTCTGCAGGACCCGCTTGCGGAATTGGTTAAGATAGATCCGAAATCAGTAGGCGTCGGCCAATACCAGCATGATGTATCTCAGAAACTTTTGTCCGAATCACTCCATTTCGTCGTGGAAACGGCAGTTAACCAGGTCGGAGTGAATGTGAATACTGCCTCGTCTTCTTTGCTGCAGTATGTTGCCGGCCTTAATAAAACAGCAGCCAATAATATTGTGAAAATGCGCGATGAGGAAGGGAAATTCACCAGCCGCTCGCAATTAAAGAAGGTTCCTCGCCTTGGTGCAAAGACCTATGAACAAGCGGTGGGCTTCCTGCGGGTATTAGATGGAAAACAGCCGCTGGACCGGACCGGAATTCACCCGGAAAATTACAAAGAGGTAGAAAAACTCCTTAAAAACCTAGGCTTTACAACTGCTCACCTAGGGTCTGAAGAGTTGATATCTGCCTTGAACGGACTTGATTTGAAGTCTGTTTCTGAAGAGTTATCCATTGGTGAGTTAACATTGAAGGATATTGTTGACGCACTTGTAAGACCGGAACGTGATCCACGTGACGACCTGCCGCGTCCGCTTTTGAAAAAAGATGTTTTAAAACTGGAAGACCTAAAATCCGGAATGGAGCTCCAAGGTACAGTCAGAAATGTTGTTGATTTTGGAGCCTTTGTAGATATTGGTGTTAAACAGGACGGGCTTGTTCATATCTCAAAACTAAGTACTCGATTCGTCAAACATCCGCTCGATATTGTTTCAGTAGGGGATGTAGTAACCGTCTGGGTAGATTCGGTTGATATGAAAAAAGGCCGGGTAGCACTAACGATGCTTCCTCCAGCAAAATAAACGAAAACACTGCTTGCTTAGCAGTGTTTTTTTCTGTAAAAAAACCAGCATTGATTTAACATCTTAATTTGATATCGATTTTTTTCATAAAATGCTCTTTTCATTTGGTTTTGAAACCAAGTAGGCATAAATTAAACCTCCCGAAAAGTTTCTCCACAAGGGTATATACAATATATGCTATAATAGGTTGTCACGTTCGCAAAGAAAGTGAGGGAACCTTAAATGAAGGATTCGGAGCTTCAGTTGATGGTGGAAAAAATCTCGATGGAGTACTTTGGGAAGCCATTCAAACATAAGGCATCCTTTAATTCTCGGCTCAGATCAACTGGCGGCAGATATCTTTTGGGGACACATAATATCGAAATTAATAAAAAGTATTTGGAGCAGCTTGGCGAACAAGAATTAATTGGGATCATCAAACACGAACTAGTTCACTATCATCTTCACCTTGAAGGCAAGGGATACAAGCATCGTGATTTAGATTTTAAAATACTCTTAAAAAAGGTGGGAGCACCAAGGTTTTGCAATCAGCTTCCGGATGTCCCGAAAAGAAAATGTAAAGCTAAAAAAATACTTTTATATAAATGCACAAAGTGCAGCCTTCCATATCAGCGCAGAAGAAGCATTGATACAAGTCGCTATGTTTGTGGAAATTGTAAAGGGAAATTAGAAAAGGTCAAAGAATATCTTTTGGAATGAAAGTTTGAAGAACCATTTATTTCTATGAAAATTCGTATTGACTTTAGATAAAGACGTCATTATAATTTAAAGAGTCGATAGGGCAACGCCTTATTGGACTAGCTTCATATTTGCTATTATTCCGCAGTAGCTCAGTGGTAGAGCTATCGGCTGTTAACCGATCGGTCGCAGGTTCGAGTCCTGCCTGCGGAGCCATATTGGGGAAGTACTCAAGTGGCTGAAGAGGCGCCCCTGCTAAGGGTGTAGGTCGCGTAAGCGGCGCGAGGGTTCAAATCCCTCCTTCTCCGCCAGGTTAAAATATTGGCCCCTTGGTCAAGCGGTTAAGACACCGCCCTTTCACGGCGGTAACACGGGTTCGAATCCCGTAGGGGTCATCAGGAATGGGGAATGAAACAAATTCATTTCCTGTTTCTTTCTCTCTTGAAAAATAAATAAATTGGGCTATAGCCAAGCGGTAAGGCAACGGACTTTGACTCCGTCACTCGTAGGTTCGAATCCTGCTAGCCCAGCCATTTTTATGCGGGTGTGGCGGAATTGGCAGACGCACCAGACTTAGGATCTGGCGCCGCAAGGCGTGGGGGTTCGACTCCCTTCACCCGCACCAATAATTTCCTGTTGAAAAACCTCAGGAAACATGTTATGATTTTCTTTGTCACTAATTTAAAATGCGGTCGTGGCGGAATGGCAGACGCGCTAGGTTGAGGGCCTAGTGGTGGCAACACCGTGGAGGTTCAAGTCCTCTCGGCCGCACCAAAAAATATATTGACATAATAAATCGAATGTGATAAGATATAAAAGTTGATTAAAAAGAGCGCCCGTAGCTCAAT
Organism: Neobacillus sp. SAB-20_R2A; assembly: GCF_049568635.1. NCBI lineage: Bacteria > Bacillati > Bacillota > Bacilli > Caryophanales > Bacillaceae > Neobacillus > Neobacillus sp. SAB-20_R2A. Next base: position 242,289 of record NZ_CP145895.1, read on the forward strand.
TGGATAGAGCGTCTGACTACGGATCAGAAGGTTATGGGTTCGACTCCTGTCGGGCGCGTTCTAAAGTCTAACTCCAATATCGGGAAATAGCTCAGCTTGGTAGAGCACTTGGTTTGGGACCAAGGGGTCGCAGGTTCGAATCCTGTTTTCCCGACCATCACAATTTTATATGCGGGTGTAGTTTAGTGGTAAAACCACAGCCTTCCAAGCTGTTGTTGTGGGTTCGATTCCCATCACCCGCTCCACTTTAGAAAAATAGTTCTTTGAAAACTAAACAAACAAAAACGTCAACAAACAATAATTATTCATTTCTTCTGAAATGAAGCCAACGTAACATTTTTGAGCTAATCAACTCAACTTTATTGGAGAGTTTGATCCTGGCTCAGGACGAACGCTGGCGGCGTGCCTAATACATGCAAGTCGAGCGAATCACTGGGAGCTTGCTCCCGGTGGTTAGCGGCGGACGGGTGAGTAACACGTGGGCAACCTGCCTGTAAGACTGGGATAACTTCGGGAAACCGGAGCTAATACCGGATAATTTCTTCCCTCACATGAGGGAAGGTTGAAAGTCGGTTTCGGCTGACACTTACAGATGGGCCCGCGGCGCATTAGCTAGTTGGTGAGGTAACGGCTCACCAAGGCGACGATGCGTAGCCGACCTGAGAGGGTGATCGGCCACACTGGGACTGAGACACGGCCCAGACTCCTACGGGAGGCAGCAGTAGGGAATCTTCCACAATGGACGAAAGTCTGATGGAGCAACGCCGCGTGAGCGATGAAGGCCTTCGGGTCGTAAAGCTCTGTTGTCAGGGAAGAACAAGTATCGGAGTAACTGCCGGTACCTTGACGGTACCTGACCAGAAAGCCACGGCTAACTACGTGCCAGCAGCCGCGGTAATACGTAGGTGGCAAGCGTTGTCCGGAATTATTGGGCGTAAAGCGCGCGCAGGCGGTCCTTTAAGTCTGATGTGAAAGCCCACGGCTCAACCGTGGAGGGTCATTGGAAACTGGGGGACTTGAGTGCAGAAGAGGAAAGCGGAATTCCACGTGTAGCGGTGAAATGCGTAGAGATGTGGAGGAACACCAGTGGCGAAGGCGGCTTTCTGGTCTGTAACTGACGCTGAGGCGCGAAAGCGTGGGGAGCAAACAGGATTAGATACCCTGGTAGTCCACGCCGTAAACGATGAGTGCTAAGTGTTAGAGGGTTTCCGCCCTTTAGTGCTGCAGCTAACGCATTAAGCACTCCGCCTGGGGAGTACGGCCGCAAGGCTGAAACTCAAAGGAATTGACGGGGGCCCGCACAAGCGGTGGAGCATGTGGTTTAATTCGAAGCAACGCGAAGAACCTTACCAGGTCTTGACATCCTCTGACACTCCTAGAGATAGGAATTTCCCCTTCGGGGGACAGAGTGACAGGTGGTGCATGGTTGTCGTCAGCTCGTGTCGTGAGATGTTGGGTTAAGTCCCGCAACGAGCGCAACCCTTGATCTTAGTTGCCAGCATTCAGTTGGGCACTCTAAGGTGACTGCCGGTGACAAACCGGAGGAAGGTGGGGATGACGTCAAATCATCATGCCCCTTATGACCTGGGCTACACACGTGCTACAATGGATGGTACAAAGGGCAGCGAAGCCGCGAGGTGGAGCCAATCCCATAAAACCATTCTCAGTTCGGATTGCAGGCTGCAACTCGCCTGCATGAAGCCGGAATCGCTAGTAATCGCGGATCAGCATGCCGCGGTGAATACGTTCCCGGGCCTTGTACACACCGCCCGTCACACCACGAGAGTTTGTAACACCCGAAGTCGGTGGGGTAACCGTAAGGAGCCAGCCGCCTAAGGTGGGACAGATGATTGGGGTGAAGTCGTAACAAGGTAGCCGTATCGGAAGGTGCGGCTGGATCACCTCCTTTCTAAGGATATAAGCTGGACATATGAGCCAGACAATACATGTTTGTTTGATTGTTTCTTGTTTGTTTAGTTTTGAGGGAATTATCTCTCAAAACTTTCGTTCTTTGAAAACTAGATAATCGTATAGAAGAAGTAACCAAGTAAGAACCGAGTAATCGCCATTTTAGTTTTTCTCTCTTATTTTTAAGAGTAAGTAAAACCTTTTAGGTTAAGTTAGAAAGGGCGCACGGTGAATGCCTTGGCACTAGGAGCCGATGAAGGACGGGACTAACACCGATATGCTTCGGGGAGCTGTAAGTAAGCGCCGATCCGGAGATTTCCGAATGGGGAAACCCACTGTTCGTAATGGAGCAGTATCTTTACCTGAATACATAGGGTATTGAAGGCAGACCCGGGGAACTGAAACATCTAAGTACCCGGAGGAAGAGAAAGCAAACGCGATTCCCTGAGTAGCGGCGAGCGAAACGGGAACAGCCCAAACCGAAAGGCTTGCCTTTCGGGGTTGTAGGACACTCAACATGGAGTTACAAAGGAACGGGGTAGATGAAGCGGTCTGGAAAGGCCGGCCATAGAAGGTAAAAGCCCTGTAGTTGAAACTTCGTTCCCTCCTGAGTGGATCCTGAGTACGGCCGGACACGTGAAATCCGGTCGGAAGCAGGGAGGACCATCTCCCAAGGCTAAATACTCCCTAGTGACCGATAGTGAACCAGTACCGTGAGGGAAAGGTGAAAAGCACCCCGGAAGGGGAGTGAAAGAGATCCTGAAACCGTGTGCCTACAAGTAGTCAGAGCCCGTTCATGGGTGA
>NZ_CP145895.1:247500-587500 GCF_049568635.1 Neobacillus sp. SAB-20_R2A
TGGGACGCAAGTCCCTGTGAGAGTAGGACGCTGCCAGGCTGTTTATTAAATTAAACACTTTATATTTCTTATTATCGCGGGGTGGAGCAGTCCGGTAGCTCGTCGGGCTCATAACCCGAAGGTCGCAGGTTCAAATCCTGCCCCCGCAATCCGGTCTGGTAGTTCAGTTGGTTAGAATGCCTGCCTGTCACGCAGGAGGTCGCGGGTTCGAGTCCCGTCCAGACCGCCATTTATACGTAAAAACAAGCACGAAACAATGTTTCGGCTTTTTTTATGCCTATTTTTGTTTCATACATATATAATTACACCCTTAGGAAGATTCCTAAGGTTTTTTTTGCACGTAATTAAGGTAAAATGAAGATATAGATATGGTAAGGTTAAAAGGTGATGCTATGAACCAATTTGAATGGAAGACAGCTAATGCGGAGGAAACTGGACATTTTGCCGCAAGATTGGCTGAGCTTTTGCAGCCGGGTGATGTGATTGCACTTGAGGGTGATTTGGGTGCAGGAAAAACCACCTTTACCCAGGGCTTGGCAAAAGGTTTAGATATACAAAAAACTGTTAACAGTCCAACATTTACGATTATTAAAGAATATAAAGGCAAGCTGCCATTATATCATATGGATGTCTATCGGGTAGCAGATTCCATGGAAGACCTGGGCTTTGATGAATATTTTGAAGGCGATGGGGTTTCAGTGGTTGAGTGGGCTCATTTAATTGAAGACCAGCTGCCAGGGGAACTGCTGACTATTTATTTATATCGCGAGCGGGAAGACCATAGAAGATTGGTATTGGTACCAAAAGGTGAGCGGTATGAGCAATTATGTAAGGAGATTTTGGCATGACCATTTTAGCAATTGATACGTCTAATTATGCCTTAGGAGTAGCACTTTTAGAAGAGAAAGAAGTACTTGGCGAGTACATAACAAATTTAAAAAAGAACCATTCTGTCCGGATCATGCCTGCCATTCAGACGTTAATGAAGGATTGTGAAAGGGTGCCGTCCGACTTAACAAAAATCGTCGTCGCCAAAGGCCCAGGATCTTATACAGGCGTTAGAATCGGCGTTACGATAGCAAAAACGCTAGCATGGACTTTAAACATTCCACTTGTTGGAATATCAAGCCTTGAAATTCTGGCAGCAGGGCCCGGGCGATATTTTGACGGGCTTATTTCCCCGATATTCGATGCGAGACGGGGACAGGTTTATACAGGTCTGTATCAAGTCGAGAATGGAGAGCTAAAAGTAATTGAGCCTGATCAATTAACAATGGCGGTCGACTGGGCAGGGAAGTTATCCGAATTGGACAAATCGGTTCTATTTGTCGGCAATGATCTGTCAATTCACCGTGAAAGAATAACAGAGAGACTTGGTACTCAGGCCGTTTTTTCAAGCATAACAGAAAACAATCCCCGTCCGTCCGAGCTGGCCATGCTGGGAAAAGACAAACAAGGGGAAGACGTACACACCTTTGTCCCTAATTACATTCGGTTAGCAGAAGCGGAAGCAAAGTGGTTAGAGGCGCAAGGGAAAACTTTATAAAGATAAGGATAGAGAAAGATGGAAGATTCTTATGTTTTTCGCTACATGAGGGAAGAGGATATCGATCAAGTATTAGAGGTTGAGCATGCATCATTTACAACCCCTTGGAGCAGGGAAGCATTTTATAATGAGATGCACAATAATAACTTTGCTGTTTATATCGTCCTCGAACATGAAAATAAAATTATTGGCTATTGTGGAGTTTGGGTTGTTATTGATGAAGGTCATGTGACGAATGTTGCGATTCTTCCTGAATACCGCGGCAAAAAGCTTGGGGAGATGATGATGCGAAAGCTGATATCCGTCTGCCGTGAGAGGGGTGCAAGAAGCATGACCTTAGAGGTAAGGGTAACGAATCATGTCGCTCAGTCTCTTTATCGCAAACTAGGGTTTCAAAATGGCGGAATCCGGAAAAATTATTACTCAGATAATTTGGAGGATGCGCTGGTAATGTGGGTGAATTTATGAAAAAAGATCAGTTGATATTAGGAATTGAAACAAGCTGTGATGAAACGGCGGTGGCGATTATCAAAAATGGCCGAGAGATAACGGCCAATGTGGTTGCCTCGCAAATCGAAAGTCATAAACGGTTTGGCGGGGTCGTTCCGGAAATTGCTTCACGCCATCATGTTGAACAGATCACGATCGTGATAGAAGAGGCATTAAAGCAGGCGAATCTATCATTTGCTGAAATTGATGCCGTTGCGGTAACGGAAGGGCCAGGTCTGGTAGGTGCCCTATTAATTGGCGTCAATGCCGCCAAAGCACTCGCGTTTGCTCATAATAAACCGCTTGTGCCGGTCCATCATATTGCCGGTCATATTTATGCAAACAGGCTGGTGACAGAGCTGAAATTCCCTTTGTTGGCTTTAGTGGTCTCAGGGGGCCATACGGAGCTTGTCTGCATGAAAGAGCATGGAAAATTTGAGGTAATTGGCGAAACAAGGGATGACGCAGCGGGTGAAGCCTATGATAAGGTTGCGAGAACGTTGAATCTGCCATATCCAGGCGGTCCGCATATTGACCGTTTGGCCCATGAAGGCAGTCCGACTATTGATTTGCCCCGTGCCTGGCTGGAGGAAGGCTCCTATGATTTTAGCTTTAGCGGCTTAAAATCAGCGGTCATTAATACGGTTCATAATGCCGAGCAGCGCGGTGAGACGATTGCTCCAGAGAATCTGGCCGCGAGCTTTCAGGAAAGTGTCATTGACGTATTGGTGACGAAGACCGTAAGAGCCGTTGCAGAATATGGTGTCAACCAAATATTATTGGCCGGAGGAGTAGCGGCCAATAAGGGGCTTCGAGCTGCCCTGGAAAAGGCATTTTCAGATAAGGCGGATGTTGAATTAGTCATTCCCCCATTATCCTTATGCACAGACAACGCAGCCATGATAGCTGCTGCCGGAAGTGTCATGTTTGAAAAAGGTATTAGAGGAGACTTATCATTAAACGCAATACCTGGATTGGATATTGAAACATATAACACCTGACCTTTCCTAACAAGGAAGGGTTTTTTTAAGCTAATAAGAAAGTATAAACTTTCTGTCGAAAGCTTTATACTTCCTTAACGCATAAGTGCAACTACGCCTCTGTCTTCGCCCTTAGGGGCTCGCCAATCGGCGAGTTTTCTTTATAAAAAAATCTAATTAAACGTTTGATTGATTTGGTTGATAAACTAATCAAACGTTTAATTGATATGGGCAATAAACTAATCAAACGATTGATTGAAAACGGCAATTGCTTAAAATATAGGCATTTTAAGAGTTAAACAAACATTTGATTAAATTTTGGCTAATATAAAAACAGCAATTTTGTGGATAAAATTTTTTTGAAAAAGTGGAAAATTCAAATGACTTGTGGATAATTCAGTGGGTAATGTTGATAATGTGGATAAATCGACATTTTTTTGTGGATAATGTGGAAAAGTTAATTGGATAACTGAAATAATGGCATTTACAATGTGAATAATTCTGTGGAAAATTAGGCCTTTTGGATTACAAGCACATTAAAAAACCGGACTCCAACAGTCCGGTTATCCACATTATTCTGCCAGTTCGGCCCATTCTTCCATTAATTCGTCAAGCTCAGCCTTAGCCTTTTCATTTTTTAAATTAATCTCTAAAACCTTTTCATGGTCCTGAAAAACTTCTGGCTCGCATAATTGCTGATCATAATTCTGAATCTCTTCTTCAAGCTCCGAAATGCGTTCCTCGATTTCTTCCAATTTGCGTTTTCGCTGGCGTTCCAGTTTTTTCGTTTCTTTATCCTGTTGATAACTGTTTTTTTCAGCAGGCTCTAAAGCAGAAACCTTCTTCTGGGAGGCAGTCAATGCAAGTGCCGTAAGTTCCTCCTGCTCCAGCTTTTTATCCACATAATAATCGTAGTCGCCGAGGTATTCAGTGCTGCCCTCGGGGCTCAATTCTAGTACCTTGGTTGCGATTCTGTTAATAAAATAACGGTCGTGTGAGACAAACAAAATAGTACCTGGATAATCAATTAAGGCATTCTCAAGTACTTCCTTGCTGTCCAAATCCAAATGGTTGGTAGGTTCGTCCAATATTAATAAATTTGCTTTCTCGAGCATTAGCTTAGCAAGGGCTAGGCGGGCTTTTTCGCCGCCACTTAATGACAAAACGTTTTTAAGCACATCGTCACCGGAAAATAAGAAATTCCCAAGCACTGTACGGATTTCCTTTTCCGGTTTTAGTGGATATTCATCCCATAGTTCGTTTAAGACCCGTTTATTGGAGGTTAGGTTGGCTTGTTCCTGATCGTAATACCCGATGGACAAATTGGTTCCGTATTGAATAGTTCCAGCCAAAGCGGGAAGCTTTTTAATAATTGTTTTTAAAAGTGTCGACTTCCCGATTCCGTTAGGGCCGACAAGGGCAATGCTGTCGCCTTTATACACACGAAAGGAAATATCCTCGGAAACCTTCTCTCCATCATAGCCGACAGCAAGAGAATCAACAGTCAGTACATCATTGCCGCTTTGCCGCTCAATTTCAAATGAGAAGGAAGCGGATTTTTCATCCCCTGATGGGCGGTCCATGACTTCCATCTTTTCAAGCTTCTTCCGACGGCTTTGCGCTCTCTTAGTAGTAGTGGCCCGTGCGATGTTGCGCTGGATGAAATCCTTTAACGCGGCAATTTCCTCCTGCTGCTTTTCATAAAGCTTCATGTCGCGTTCATAATTGGCAGCTTTCTGCTCAAGATAAGTGCTATAATTACCGGTGAATCGCTGAATCAGGCGGCGTGATAGTTCATACACCTCTGTAACCACTTTATCCAAAAAATAGCGGTCATGCGAAACAATTAAAATTGCGCCATCATAGCCCTGCAGATATTGCTCCAGCCAGGAAAGGGTTTCGATATCCAAATGGTTGGTTGGCTCGTCCAAAATTAAAATATCAGGTCTTGTCAGCAATAGTTTGCCTAGCGCAAGACGCGTTTTTTGTCCGCCGCTTAGACTTGAAATCATTAACGTAGTATCGGAAAAATTTAACCCATGCAATACAGAGCGGATATCGGCTTCATACTGATAGCCGCCTTGCTCTTTAAACTTTATTTGCAATTCATCATATTCCTTTAATACCCGCTCGTATTTTCCTGGGTCCCCGAAAACAGCAGGATCGGCCATTTGCTTCTCCAGCTTCCGGAGCGATTTTTCCATCGCCTGCAGGTTCTCAAAAACCGTCAGCATTTCCTCCCAAATGGACAAATTGGACTCCAAACCCGTATTTTGCGCCAAATAACCAACGGTAACATCCTTTGGTTTGATGATTTCCCCGCCGTCATGGCCCATTTCGCCGGCGATGATTTTCAATAACGTTGATTTCCCCGCTCCATTGCGTCCAACAAGGGCAACACGGTCACGGGTTTGTAATTCCAGTTTTATATTCGATAAAATAAGTTCAGCACCATAATATTTTTGTAGTTGGTTAACCTGTAATAAAATCATTTTTTTCACCTCTATTACCTTACGACTAGTTTACCGTATTACCCGAATGTCGGCAATGAAGTGAAGTTTTTAATGGTATTATAAAAAAATATACTGATAGTTCAAAGTTTCACACACATGGACATAAAAATATTGTATTATTTTTTGTAGGAGGATTTTTTTTATGGCTGAATTTACTCATTTTAATGAAGAAGGCCGGGCCAAGATGGTCGATGTCAGCGATAAGCCGGAAACGGCACGTACGGCAATTGCCCAGTCTAGCATAACAGTAAGCACTGAAATTTATGAAAAAATCACAAACCACGAAATGAAAAAGGGCGATGTCTTAGCAGTTGCCCAGATTGCTGCAGTGATGGCAGCGAAAAAGACATGGGATATCATTCCAATGTGCCACCCGATTCCATTAACAGGTATCAATATTAGTTTTTCGTGGGAGCAGGCCGGGCAGGAACAGTATACACTGCATATAACTGCATCAGTTAAAACCAAAGGCAGTACGGGGGTTGAGATGGAAGCGCTAACAGCCGCCTCTGTTTGTGCCCTGACCGTCTATGATATGTGTAAGGCAGTTGATAAAGGGATGGTGATTGGACCAACCTTTCTGGTGGAAAAAACCGGCGGCAAAAACGGTGATTTTAGAAGAGAAATCTAATATATCCATTAAAATTGAAGGGTGGGAGAAATATGTCCAATGAAACGATGAAAATACCACAGGCAACAGCAAAGCGTCTGCCCTTATATTATCGATTTTTACAAAACCTTCATTCTTCTGGCAAGCAGAGGGTGTCATCTGCAGAATTGAGTGAAGCAGTAAAGGTGGACTCGGCCACTATTCGCAGGGATTTCTCTTATTTCGGGGCCCTTGGGAAAAAGGGGTACGGCTATAACGTAACCTATTTGTTATCGTTTTTCCGAAAAACTCTTGATCAAGATGAATTAACAAAGGTAGCGTTAATCGGGGTGGGTAACCTCGGCACAGCCTTTTTACACTACAATTTTTTAAAAAATAATAATACAAAAATCGCTTGCGCCTTCGATGTGGACCCCGGAAAAATTGGCGGTTCGATAGGCGATGTTCCCGTTTATTCGATGGACGATATAGAACAGTATTTGATCGATGAAAATATTTCGGTGGCGATTTTGACGGTGCCTGCTCCGGTTGCTCAGCAAATCACAGATAAACTTGTGAAAACGAACGTAAAAGGGGTTTTAAATTTTACTCCAGCAAGACTGAATGTACCTTCATCGATTCGCGTGCATCATATTGACCTGGCGGTGGAGCTGCAATCACTTGTTTACTTTTTAAAGCATTATCCAAACGACGAAGTAGAAGAATAAATAATCAATGGGCTTCTCGCCAAAATGGTGAGAGGCCCATTTTTCGTTTTGAAACATTTTTCCTAAACAGATCACTATACAAAGGGAGTTGAAGCGGGTAAAATGATTACACAAGTAATTATTGTAATCCAATAGGAAAGGTTGGGATTAAAATGACAGAAACAGTTCGTTCAATCCCACGTCCGCTCGTGAAAATAAACCAGTGGACAATTGTTTTAAGTGTTGTGTTAACATGGTTATCCGGACAGGAATGGTTTTTGTTAGTGCCATTTGTTGCCGGTATGTCTGGTCTTTTATTCGGATTTAATCCGATTATGCAAATAGCAAAACTATTTTTAAGAAAGGACCCAAAGGCTTATATCCCTGAGGATTGGGAGCAGCAGCAATTTAATCAAAAAATTGCCGTATCGTGTTTGGGAATTGGATTTGTAGGATTCCTGCTGGGATGGAATGGTGTTGGCTATGTGGTCACGATTCTTGTCGCGGTGGCTGCCTTTGTGGCCATTCTAGGTTTTTGCATCGGATGCTTTATTCATTTTCAGTGGAACCAATACCGTTATAGAAGGGCGCACCAATAATGAAGAGGTCTGAATTATTCAGCCTCTTTTTTGTTTTTCTGCTTATATTTGACGCTTCCATATCCTTACATTTAAAATTAAATTGAAAATTATGAATTATCATTCATGAGGAGAGTGGCGTTTTTATGAAGCTTGTTTCCCAAGAGACAGAAGCAGGAGGAAAAAATTCTTACAGCTTTGATGAATTTCTCGAAAAACGTGACAACCTTGATTGGTACCGTGATGAACCTTTTTTACAAAAAGCGGTCAAGAAATTTACGGGTTCTCAGCACAGCCAAATCCACGAAAAACTATTATCCTTTTCACGAATAGTATCTGCAAAATGGAACCGGTTAGCCGAAAGAATTGCCAGACCGGAAGTCCGCCCCTATATGCTTCACTTTGATGCTTTTAATCATCGGATTGACCGGATTGTTCGTCCTCAAGAAGTTCATCAATTAGAGAATGAAATTTTCCAAGAAGGTCTTTTTTCCAGTAACATGACACCTTGGGAAAGCTTTGTGAAAAGAATGCTGATCCATCAGCTGGGTGAGGCAGGAGTGACCTGTCCGCTGACATGTACACATGGTTTAGTGGCTTTGCTTGACCAATTTCCGGATGAAGAATATCCAGAACTTCAAGATATATTACATCATACAAAAGAAGGGCTAAACGGCGAATTTGCCATTGGCGCTCAATTTATGACAGAAATCCAGGGTGGTTCTGATTTGCCGGCTAATGTTTTGGAGGCGGTTCCGGAAGGAAAATATTATCGTTTGTATGGGAATAAGTTTTTCTGTTCTGCGGCTCATGCCGATTATTCTGTGGTGACGGCAAAAATATCGGGAACTGACAAAGTTTCGACATTTATCGTACCATCCTGGCTTCCGGGGGATAAGGAGAAGGAGAAACGCAACGGGTACGAGATTAATCGGATCAAATGGAAGCTGGGAACAGCCGAGCTGCCAACTGGGGAGATTCAATATAAGGGGGCGCGTGCCTATCCAATCGGTCCAAAGGATAAGGGGATTGCAGTTGCAGTCGGAATTGTATTGACCTTGTCGAGACTGGAAATTGGGATTGCCTGTGCCGGGTTTATGCTGAGGGCCTCTCGGGAGGCAAACTTGTACAGTGATTTCCGAAGTGTTTTTGGAAAGAAGGTAAAAGACTATCCACTCGCAGCAAGCAAGTTGAAACGAATCCAGCATGCCGCTGAGCGAACGATGGCGGGGGCATTCAAAATCTATAATCTTTTCTTGCAACTGGATAAGCCGCTGAATCCAGGAATTAAATCGGACCATCCAATTGAAGTTAGGAAAAAGTTATTTAATCTGCGTGAACTTGTCTTGCTGCAGAAAATCTGTGCAACGAATGAGGGAGCGGAAATTTTACGGGAGGCTATCTCCGTGTTTGCCGGCCATGGAGTGATGGAGGAATTTTCGTCGCTGCCGCGTATCTTCCGCGATGTGGTCGTAAACGAACAATGGGAGGGTCCGCGTAATCTGCTGTTAACGCAAATTTACCGCGATTTAGGCAGGGTTTCTGATTGGTATTCACCTGCCGAGTTTGTGGCCAGCGTTCTTGAGGGAGCCGCTGCGGAGACAATTAAAAAGTTTTCTGATCAGATTGAAGACCTGCTGGGGCGGCCTGTTTTAGGCGAAGTAAGCGAGGCCTCGATGGAAGCCGCTGCCGAATGGGATTTATTCTGTGATTCATTCTTTAAAATTTATCAGCAGACTGCGCTAAAGGAAATCGAAGATTAATAAGAATGAGGCTGTTTAATGTGACAGCCTCATTTTTTCATTTGCCCCTTATACTTAAAATGAAAAACAATCATCTTTAAGGCTGATCCAAAATCAAAGGTTGCGAGGATGACCAAAAGGTAGCTGAAGAAGCCCCAGCCATTGTTTTGGACATCATCGATAGCAAAATAGGTGAACAGGACACCAAGTATTAAATAAATCAAACCGGAAAACAAAGGTGAACGTCTCATAGAAATCCTCCGATAAAGTTTTGAACTGCCTCTGCCTCACGCATCAGCCGCTCAATGTCATCCTTATAGACCGACTGAACAAGGACGACCATCGTGTTCATGGATACATGGGCGAAAATCGGCACCAGGATGCGTTTGGTTTTTACATAAAGAAAAGCAAAGGTAAAGCCCATCGCCGAGTATATCAGCAGATGCTCAGGCTCCATATGGACAAGCGCAAAGACCACCGAGCTGATTAGGGCAGAAATAAAGAAATTAAACCGTTTATAAAAAGCCCCAAAGATAATTTTTCGAAACACAATTTCTTCTAAAATAGGGCCGATAATACTCGTTACAAGAATGGCCAAGGGAAAGGCATTAATGATCGTGAGGATTTCCTGTGTATTTTTAGAGCCCAATTCAATCCCAATAAGGCGCTCAATGATGGCAGCCGTATATTGGGCAAATAGGGCAAGGAAAACCCCAAAAATCGCCCACTTTATCGAATGACCGATTGAAGTGTTTCTTTCACTATGGCCCCCAGGCTTCATTTCTTTTCTTAGGATAACAAGAATGATGAGGAAGGCAAGGGTGAAACTTGTGATCAGCCAAACCGGTACCACAAATTCCTGCCTCCATCCAAAAAGGCGAAATCCAAACATAAATGCAGGAATCCCGGCAAAGCTGGAAAGCTGCATGGCAATATAAACAATAAGGACAATCCAGTATTCCTTTTTCAAATCAAAACTCCTTTTCCATCTATTTTTTCCAATCGAAATGTAATCAATCACTATTCTTCATTCTACCTTTAATGACAAATTAGTTTCAATTTTGAATGCCTGCTTTGAAAAAATTGAATAGAAATATGGATTTTATCCATACTTTATAAGGTGGAAAAAAAGGGTAACTTTTTTTAATAAATTTTATGCATCAGACTTGCAAAAGATTTTTAGATTGATTATTATAATAATTGTGTTAGCACTCATCATAGTCGAGTGCTAATAAATGACCGAATAACACATATTTGAGGAGGTTGTTTGAATGTTAAGACCATTAGGTGATCGCATCATCATCGAACTCGTTGAATCAGAAGAAAAAACTGCAAGCGGTATCGTATTACCGGATACAGCAAAGGAAAAGCCTCAGGAAGGAAAAGTTGTTGCTGTAGGTACTGGCCGTGTGCTTGACAATGGCGAGCGCGTAGCTGTTGAAGTTTCTGAAGGCGACCGCATCATCTTCTCAAAATACGCTGGTACTGAAGTGAAATACCAAGGTACTGAATACTTAATTTTACGTGAAAGCGACATCCTTGCTGTAGTTGGAGAATAAGAAAAATAACTAGCTTTAATTATAAGAGGAGGTTTTTTAACAATGGCTAAAGAGATTAAGTTTAGTGAAGACGCTCGCCGCGCAATGCTTCGCGGTGTTGATACACTTGCAGATGCAGTTAAAGTTACTCTTGGACCTAAAGGACGCAACGTGGTTCTTGAGAAAAAATTCGGTTCACCATTAATTACAAATGACGGTGTAACGATTGCAAAAGAAATCGAATTAGAAGATGCTTTTGAAAACATGGGTGCAAAGCTTGTTGCTGAAGTAGCAAGCAAAACAAACGATGTTGCCGGTGACGGTACAACAACTGCAACAGTTCTTGCTCAAGCGATGATTCGCGAAGGCTTAAAGAACGTAACTGCAGGCGCTAACCCAATGGGCATCCGTAAAGGTATCGAAAAAGCAGTTACTGCTGCTGTAGCAGAGCTTAAAGCTATTTCTAAACCAATTGAAGGCAAAGAGTCGATCGCTCAAGTTGCCGCTATTTCTTCTGATGACAAAGAAGTTGGCCAATTAATCGCTGAAGCAATGGAGCGCGTTGGCAACGACGGCGTTATTACAATCGAAGAATCTAAAGGCTTCACTACTGAATTGGATGTAGTTGAAGGTATGCAATTTGACCGTGGTTATGCTTCTCCATACATGGTTACAAATACTGACAAAATGGAAGCTATCTTAGACAATCCATTTGTATTAATCACTGATAAGAAGATCACAAGCATTCAGGAAATCCTGCCTGTTCTTGAGCAAGTGGTACAGCAAGGCAAGCCATTATTGCTAATTGCTGAAGATGTTGAAGGTGAAGCACTTGCAACTTTAGTACTGAACAAGCTTCGCGGTACTTTCAATGCTGTTGCTGTTAAAGCTCCTGGCTTTGGTGACCGCCGTAAGGCAATGCTTGAAGATATCGCTGCTCTAACTGGTGCTGAAGTGATCACTGAAGAGCTTGGCCGTGACCTTAAGTCCGCAACAATTCAATCTTTAGGACGCGCTGCTAAAATCGTTGTCACAAAAGAAAACACAACAATTGTTGAAGGTGCAGGAAGCACTGAAGCAATCCAAGGACGTGTGAACCAAATCCGCGTTCAATTAGAAGAAACTACTTCTGAATTCGACAAGGAAAAATTACAAGAGCGTCTTGCTAAATTGGCTGGCGGTGTAGCAGTTATCAAAGTTGGTGCTGCAACTGAAACAGAATTAAAAGAGCGTAAGCTTCGTATCGAAGACGCATTAAACGCAACTCGTGCTGCAGTTGAAGAAGGTATCGTATCCGGTGGTGGTGTTGCCCTTCTTAACGTATACAGCAAAGTGGCTGAGCTTCAAGCTGAAGGCGACGAGCAAACAGGTATCAACATCGTTTTACGTGCGATGGAAGAGCCAGTCCGCACAATCGCTACCAACGCTGGTCTTGAAGGATCTGTTATCGTTGAGCGCTTAAAGCATGAAGCAGTAGGTACAGGCTTCAACGCTGCCAGCGGCCAATGGGTAAACATGATCGAAGCTGGTATCGTTGACCCAACTAAAGTTACACGTTCTGCACTTCAAAACGCAGCATCTGTTGCAGCTATGTTCTTAACAACTGAAGCAGTTGTTGCTGACAAGCCAGAACCAGCTGGTGGCGGCATGGGTATGCCTGACATGGGCGGTATGGGTGGAATGGGCGGCATGATGTAATCATCGCCCAAACCCCTTGATATGTAAGGGTTTTTGAGTAATTTGCTAACTAAATGCTAACATAATGTAAATTAAAAAGAGGCTTCTCATAAGTTCACTGAACTTTTGGGAGGCTTCTTTTTTCATTTCTTCGGTTACGTGAAGGTATACATTTTTCGTAATCTGATAATCGGGTATGACCAAGCCTGTCCATGATTTGTTCGAGTGAGACACCAGCCTCAGCAAGAAGAGACGTATGTGTATGCCTTAACGAATGCGGTGTTAACTCAGCATTTAGGCTAGCAATTCTAAGTAGTCTTGCCATTCTGTTTTGAAAAGTTTTAATGACAATGGGATAACCATATTGCCGTTCCATTTTTGCAAAGATAAAGTCTTTACTAATTAGAAAGTAAGCTTAACCTAATTCCTGGCGTTATCGAGAATGGGTTATTTCTCGGAATGACTGAATAAATACATTACCTTGGATAGGGATAAGATAACTCTATTGTAGATAGATAAAGGTAAAAGATTTACAACTAGATGATACTAAGAATATTAAAGTGCCAATGAATTTCTAAATCATATAATTCTGTATATCAAATAGGCTTCCGTGTCGTTTAATAGCCACGGGAGTCTTTCTTCAGTCTTATATGTTTGTAGTGGTGACTACTGATTTCGACATTTTGGAAAGGTACTCCTTTTTTGGTTCAAAAAAATCCTTGAACCCGGTGGGTTCTGATTTATGAAATTGATTCAACTGGATTGGTATTAAATATTCTGTATCACTTTTATAATCTAGAAATAAAGTGAGACTAACAAAGGTACATATTTTTAGGAGGATATATCAATTTGGAAAATAAATACTTAGATTTGCTGGCCCAAAAATATGATAGTGAAGAAAAAGTAGTAACAGAAATTATTAATCTTGAAGCAATCCTTAATTTACCAAAGGGAACAGAACATTTTGTCAGTGACTTGCATGGGGAATTCCAATCTTTTCAACATGTATTGAGAAATGGATCTGGGAGAGTAAAAGAGAAAATCGAAGAACTTTTTATGGATATATTATCTGAGAAGGATATCAATGAATTGACGATATTGGTTTATTATCCTGAAGATAAATTACAGTTAATTAAGAATAGCTTTGACAATAAACAGGAGTTAAACGGGTGGTATGCCACAACCATTAAACATATGATTAAGCTCGTTTCTTTTGCCTCTTCCAAATATACACGCTCCAAATTACGTAAAGCATTGCCTGAACGGTTTGTTTATATTATAGAAGAGTTATTATACAAAACGGAAGAAGAATCCACAAATAAGGAACCTTATTACACCAAAATTGTTCAGCAAATTATATCACTTAATCAGGCTGATAAGCTTATTATTGGTCTTGCATATTGCACGCAGAGATTGGTAGTGGACCATCTTCATGTAGTGGGGGATATATATGATCGCGGACCTGAGCCTGATCAAATTATGGATACACTCATTAATTATCATTCTGTTGATATTCAGTGGGGAAATCATGATGTATTATGGATAGGTGCGTATGCCGGTTCCAAGGTTTGTCTAGCTAATATTCTCCGTATTAGTGCCCGGTATAATAATTTAGATATTATTGAAGATGTGTATGGAATCAATCTTCGACCACTTCTAAATTTAGCTGAGAAATACTATAAGGATAACCCGGCTTTTAGACCAAAGAAAACTTCCGGAAACAATCTAACGGAGGAAGAAGAATTACAAATTACAAAAATTCATCAAGCAATTGCTATGATTCAGTTCAAGCTTGAAATTCCCATCATTAAGAGACGACCATTCTTTAATATGTCAGAAAGGTTATTACTTGAGAAAATTGATTATGAAAAAAACGAAATAGTGCTTCATGGAAAGACATATCCACTGGAAAATACCTGCTTTGCAACTATTAATCCAGAAAACCCAAGTCAATTGTTAGAGGAAGAACAGCAGGTGATGGATAAATTATTATTTTGTCTTCAACATTCGGAAAAGTTGGCCAGACATATGAATTTCCTTATGAAGAAAGGCAGCCTATATTTGAAGTATAATGGTAACTTATTGATACATGGCTGCATTCCTTTAGATGATAAAGGAAATATGGAAAAAATGGTGATTGAAAATACAACGTATAATGGTCGAGAGTTATTGGATGTCTTTGAACATCATTTACGATACTCTTTTGCACACCGTGAAGAAACCGATGATCTTTCGACAGATATGGTCTGGTATTTATGGACAGGCGAATATTCATCACTCTTTGGCAAGAGGGAAATGACAACATTTGAAAGGTATTTTATTAAAGATAAAGAAACTCATAAAGAGAGGAAGAATCCATATTACTATTTACGGGAAAAGGAAGAAATCTGCCGAAGAATTTTAGCAGAATTTAATCTAAATCCCGATGATGGTCATATCATAAATGGGCATACGCCTGTTAAAGAAATTAAAGGGGAAGACCCGATTAAAGCAAATGGAAAAATGCTTGTTATCGACGGTGGCTTCTCAAAGGCCTATCAATCAACTACCGGGATTGCGGGATATACTTTATTATACAATTCATTCGGTATGAAATTGGTTGCTCATCAATATTCTAATTGCAAAGAATTTGTCTTGCATAGTGGCATGGATGTTTTATCAATGAAAAGAATAGTGGACAAAGTGGTAGAAAGAAAAATGGTACTGGAAACAAATGTAGGGAAGGAATTATTAAAGGAAGTCTCTGCTTTGAGGAGTTTGATGGAGTATCGTTATATGAAGTGAATTTAATTATTGAATAAATAAGTTTTTCTTTCGGGTTTATTACAATTTTATATACTCACCAATTTTGAAGCAGCTAGCGTCTTTCCAATTGGAAAGGCGCTTATTTGTTATTTTACTTAAATGTAAGTGAAAGTGTTATTAATAAAGGCTATTTAAATGACAGGTTTGATGGTACCTGCATCAGCGCAAAATGACCCAGCTGAATCGATCATCCTGACGTGTAGTTGAGTTCAGAATGACGCGTAGAGATACTCTTGTTGACCCAAGCAATACCATAGATTTCTTCATTAGAGTACTTCAAAAATTACTTCAAAGAATTAATAATATGCCCTCTGCCTCTTCCATATCAATTTCCATCAAGGAAAAGTTTATTTTATTATACCCTGTCCTTTTTGCGATTTTATTAATAAATACATGTTGAAGGGATTAAACCAATCGGTTAGATACTCGCGTCTTACGACCGAATCAAGGTTCCTTTATAAAAGTGCAATAGAGGAGAGGTTCAGATGAGTAGGTTATTAATCAATGAAAGTCCTGTAATGATTATTCCTAGTTTGGCAGCTGAAATTGGTTTAAATGAGACAGTGGTATTGCAGCAAATACATTATTGGCTTGGAGTCAGCAAGCATAAAATTGAGGGGAGAACTTGGGTATATAATACATATGAAGAGTGGCAGAAGCAGCTGCCATTTTGGTCAGTGAGTACAATTAAGCGGACGATTCGCTCATTAGAGATGCTGGGATTACTTATATCTGAAAATTGGAATCAAATGAAAATGGATAAGACTAAATGGTACACCATTGATTATGAAAAGTTGCAGGAGCTTGAAGGTAGCCTACTTGAACGCCAAGCTCATCCTAATGAGGAACATGTACCTGAGGAGGATCAGGAAAAGACGGAGGAATCTGCTGTCCCTTCTCCTGTGAAAAAGGAGATTCCATATGCTGAAATTATCCGCTATTTGAATGAGAAGACTGAAAAGAACTTTAAACTAAGCTCTATTAAAACGAGAGAACTGATTCATGCCAGATACGGAGAAGGTTTTACCCTTGAGGATTTTACTAGAGTCATCGATTTAAAGTCAACTGAATGGAAGCCTGATCCTTATTGGAATAAGTTCCTGCGGCCGGAGACATTGTTTGGGACCAAATTTGAAGCTTATCTCAATCAGCAGGAAGAAAAGAAGAAAATGACTGAGGAGGATTTTAACTTTGATGATTAAGAAAGAGATTTATATGTTGATGGTACTTATTCAAACTTATTATGAAAAGTTTCATTTTGATCAACAGAAGCTGGATGCTTGGCATATGGTTCTACAAAAATATTCGTATGATCGAGTGCATGAGAATCTATTGAAATTTGTAGTAGATTCGCCGCATCCGCCCAAAATTAGTGATTTGGTCCAGAATACGTCTTATGGGCGGAATATTCCTAGTGGTTTTGTATTAGATTTGAATGCAGGGGAAGGAGATTGGTAGGGAAATACAGCACACTGAGGGACTGACCCCAATGTCTTTTCATCGGTTTATTTAACTGATGGGGGCTTTTTTTTGGACATTTTATTCATTTTTACCCGTAATAGGACACCCTCCCTAGCACTTGTCCGTAATCAACATAGTATATATTTGAAGGTTCCTTAAATTAGAAAGGAGTGAAATCAATGGATAGTACAAGCTTAGGGCTAACTTCTCAAATAAGACAGCAATTTACCTTTAATGCAGACGATGAAAACTTGAACACGATTTTAAGAAATATTTCTAATAGAGGAGTAAGCTTCACTGCATTTACGATAACCAAGCTGAAAAACAACACAAATTTCGTGAAAATTGTTGTAGGCCCTCCAGAATCAAATAGCCCAGAGGCTAACCGGGTTGTCCGAGAGGTTCTCCGCTCACAGGGAGTAAGGTTCCAAGAGGAGAAAGTAATACAACTTCGCAGTTTTCAAACCGGTGTACCAGGGGTCTTAGCTCGTATTTATGATGCTCTGTTTCGTTTTGTAAAAGTGAAAGCTATATACGCAGGAGAACTTAATTCAATCATTTTGAACGTTTCCGATGTGGAAAAAGCTCTTCAATTATTAAGACAAAATAATATTATTAGATAGTGTCCTTTTTGGACGGGCTAACATGAATAGGATAGAAGCTTTTCATAAGTTTGAGTACACTTTCGAGAAGCTTCTTTTTCCATTTCTTGTGTTACAATGGAAATATAGTTTTCGTTTCAGAACATGAGAGTGGGGGGATCGGAAAAAATGTACACTATTCTTACATACTTTGTTTCCCTGTTCGTGATTGTGATATCAGTATTTACAACTCTTTATATTAAGTCCGAACTAGAGCGGGTATTACATGAAAAGACAGATACTGTCCCTTTCCATATTTGTAATGTAGTAATCATTTTAATGGCTTCTCTTTTGGCCCATGCTGTAATGACTAAATACGTCATTGGGACTGAATTCGACTTAATTCTGCAATTGGTCATCCACGTATGCATGATCCTCCCAATTTATATAGTAGGTCATTTCGGAATCGAAAAATATAAATCAATTTACCGAAAATACATGACCACAGAAAACCGGAAAGTGGTTGTACTTAATGAAAAGTACGTAAAAAAGAAGAAACGTTTTACAAAATTAAATAATTATAATGCCGCTTCAAAGGAAAAACAAAGAAAGCGTTACTATACTAAATAATCAATTGAAAAAACCACTTCCCATCATCAACAAGGAAGTGGTTTTATTATTGTTATTACGAATTTTTACCCGTCTTTGCTACTTTCATCGCCTCTTTAATATACTCAGCCGATTGATGCAGCCATTCCATTTCTTGAGAATCAATTGAAATTTCCAATTGCTGCTCCACACCATTTCTGCCGACGATGCATGGCATACTTAAGGCAACATCGCCATCATAGCCATATTGTCCGTGTAAGGTTGTGCAAACAGGATACACACTGCGTTCATCCAGCATAACCGCCTTAGCTAGTGTAACTGCGGCCTGGGCAACACCGGCATTGGTCCACCCTTTACCATTTAACACATCAAAGGCTGCTTTTACCACCTGCTGCTTAACTCTCTCACGACTTAATGGTTCTTTACCTTGAAAAACTTGGTCTAATTCTTTTTCGCCAAATCCTTGCACATTTAAGCGGCTTAACACAGGGAAAGCGGTATGGCCGTGTTCACCCATCATATAACCTGTTACGCTTTTTGGATCGATGTCATAATTGTCGGCAATGATTTTACGAAGGCGGGCAGAATCAAGCATCGTGCCGGTTCCAAATACCCGTCCCTTCGGATAGCCGAATTCATTTTCTGCTATGTAGACCATAGTATCTAACGGATTTGTAATCAAAATAATGATGGCGTCTCTTGTATATTTCGTGATTCCCGTCATGACTTCACGAATGACCTCTGCATTAACAGCTGCCAATTGGGCTCTGTCCGGCATCTTATCATCTTCGCTTTTCAGCATGCTCGGGCCGGCAGCGCAGATAATCACGTCCGCATCGGCACATTCGGAATAATCACCGGAACGGACCGTTGTATTCGACATATAGGTAAGAGAGGTTGCATGCGCTTGGTCAAGCGCTTCGCCAAAAGCAACATCCTTATCGCTATCAATGACTGCAATTTCCGCAAATAATCCTAATTTCATGGCATCTGCCAGAACATATGAGCCGACATGGCCCACACCTACTACAACTAACTTATTTCTTTTCATTGGTTTACCTCCTAAACAATCAATGTAAACATTTTATCACAATAGAGAAAATAATTTTTATTTTTTGTTAATTTACTAACTTCTGCCTCATGTCGATCAATACATATTTTTGTTTGTAAATTTCTTTTGAAAATAAAATAAAAAAAACCAAGAAAATAGGACTATGAAAAATTAGGATAATTTCCCGTTGATTAAAGAGATAACCCCATTTATTGAGGAACATCCAGCCATTTATCATCTGAAAGTCTAATTATTATAAAATGGGGGGCTTCGCCGGAATATCCATCTATTTACATATCTTTATACACCATTAACAAATGCCAAATATAATCAAATTTGTGGTTCAGAATTTTAATCCTGAGAGGAGAAAAATCATGACAAATGAGAGAGCATTGGACGAACTAGTAAGGAAGTTTACGGAAGATAGTATGAAGAAAAATATTGACCGCCGCAGTTTCCTTCATGGAGCCGGCAAGATAGCGGGGGTGTCCCTGGGACTGGCCATTGCTAATTCATTGGGCGGATTTAAGGTAGAAGCTGCTCCAAATTTCAGTGTCTATCCATTTACCCTTGGTGTTGCTTCTGGCGATCCCCTGTCAGACAGCGTCGTTTTGTGGACAAGACTGGCTCCGGATCCATTGAATGGCGGAGGAATGCCGTCTCATGTCGTTCCGGTCAATTGGGAGCTTGCTACTGATGAAAATTTCCGCAACGTCATCGGGCGGGGAACAGAACATGCTTCACCTAGTCTCGGACACTCTGTTCACGTTGAAGTGAGCGGCCTAAAGGCCAAAACGGTTTATTATTACCGTTTCAAGTGTGGAAATGAACTAAGCCCTGTTGGAAAAACAAAGACACTTCCTGCAGCAGGTGCCAGTGTAGCAAGCATGACATTCGCATTCGCTTCCTGCCAGCAGTTTGAACACGGCTATTATACGGCCTACAAGCATTTGGCCAAAGAGGACCTAGATCTTGTGTTCCATCTCGGAGATTACATATATGAATACGGCACAAATGAATATCTTTCGCCTACGGGTAATGTCCGTGCCCATCAAGGTGACGAAATAATCACTCTTGAAGACTACCGCAACCGCTATACCCAGTATCGTTCCGATGAACACCTCAGAGCTGCGCATGCTGCCTTCCCTTGGGTGGTGACATGGGATGACCATGAAGTGGAAAACAATTACGCAAATATTACCCCTGAAAAAGGACAATCTGTTGAAGCATTTATCAAGCGTCGTGCCGCTGCTTATCAGGCTTATTACGAGCATATGCCGCTTCGCAGGTCGCAGTTGCCTCAAGAAGGCGGCATGCAATTATACCGGGATTTCGCTTATGGTGATTTGGCAAACTTCTTTGTCCTTGATACACGCCAGTACCGTGATGACCAGGCGAATGGCGATGGATCGAAAGCTCATACACCTGAATCCTTAGATCCAAAACGGACTCTTCTTGGTGCTCAACAGGAACAATGGCTGTTTGACAATCTAGGAAACTCGAAATCTCATTGGAACGTACTTGCTCAGCAGATTTTCTTTGCACAGCGCAAATCTGCAAGTACTCCGCCGAAGTTCAGCATGGATTCATGGGACGGCTATCCGGCCCAACGCCAACGTGTGACAGATTTTATTGCCGGCAAGAACATGCATAACGTAATTGTTCTTACAGGAGACGTTCATGCAAGCTGGGCTAGCAACCTGACTACTGATTATAACAATCCTGATGCTCCAATTTTTGGCGCCGAGTTTGTCGGGACTTCGATTACTTCCGGTGGAAACGGCTCCGATTTGCGTGCCGATACGGCGAAAACTTTAGCGGACAACCCGCACATCAAATTCTTTAATAATTACCGCGGTTACGTTCGATGCCAGGTTACTCCAGAACAATGGCGCACCGATTATCGTGTCGTTCCGTTCGTGACCGAGCTGGGAGCAGATATTTCAACAAGAGCATCATTTGTTTATGAGAAAGACGAGAACGGGCTTAAGGAAATAGCAACCACTACGGTGCCTATGGGTGTCCAAATGTCTGCAGAAGTGGAAGAAGACCGCCACCGTGCCCACGCCCGTGCGCATGAAATTCAATTGGAGAAAAAGCGCAAAAAAGAAGCCGTTCCTAATTAAATCAAACAGAAAAATGGATGAATGGCACATAGTTATTTGCAACAAACTGGTGGCTGCCATTTACGTAAAAAGGAGATGATTCAAAATGCTGTCCAATATCGGTATTCCAGGATTAATTTTAGTGCTTGTCATCGCTCTGATCATATTTGGGCCATCCAAGCTGCCGGAAATCGGCCGGGCATTTGGTCGGACATTAACCGAATTCAAAAGTGCGGCAAAGGAATTAGTATCTGATGACAACAAAGAGGAAGCGAAAAAACCCGCGCTTTCAGCTGTAAAAAAAGAAAACTAATGGAAAGAGAGCAGGCGAGGCTACACGTCCGCTCTCTTTCTGTGTGAAAAATAGGAGGGTTCAAAGGATGGAAAACAAAGAGCTGCATCTGGGAGATCATTTAGAGGAGCTTCGGCGGCGGCTGATTATCACGTTGCTAGCATTTATTGCTTTTCTTATCACCAGTTTTATTTTTGCGCAGGATATATATATATGGCTTGTAAAAGATCTCGATGGAAAACTGGCAGTCCTTGGTCCAAGTGACATCCTTTGGGTCTACATGATGATTGCAGCCGTATTTGCAATCGCGGCAGCCATTCCGGTTGCTGCCTACCAGATTTGGCGCTTTGTTGCACCCGCACTGCATCGTGAAGAAAGGTTAATAACCTTAAGGTTCATACCTGGGCTATTCCTGTTGTTTATAGCGGGGATCTCATTCGGGTATTTTGTGCTTTTTCCAATCGTTCTCGGATTTTTAACCAAACTGTCAGCTGGACAATTTGAAACGATGTTCACCGCGGAAAAATATTTCAGGTTCATGATCAACCTTACACTTCCGTTTGGATTTCTGTTTGAAATGCCGCTTGTTGTCATGTTTTTAACAAGACTAGGGATTCTCAATCCGGTTAGGCTGGCCAAGGCGAGGAAACTATCCTATTTTGGACTGATTGTCGTATCCGTTCTTATCACTCCGCCAGATTTCCTCTCGGATGTTCTGGTGATTGTCCCATTGCTTGTTCTATATGAAGTGAGCGTATCACTGTCTAGAATTGTGTACAGAAAAAAATTGCAGCTTGAGGCCGCTCTAGAAAACCATGGCTTAGCAGAATAATGCCTATTGGCTACGAAAAAGGTCGCGGGAGAACTCCCGCAACCTTTTTTTGAATAAATCCTCTATCAATTACTCCTCAACTTCTCCGCAATACTGGCTGATTAGCTTTACTGCCCTGGTCTGGCTGATATTTAAATCCTTTGCTACTTTTCTCGAACTCTTATATTTTTTATACGACTGGGCAATTAACGTTTTCTTTACCTGCTCAATGGCATCGTCAAGTTTTGCGGGAAGGCTGTACTGAGTTTGCGGCTGGATGTTTTGCGAAATGAGCTCAGGCAGGTCATATCTCTGGATGGTAGAGTCGCTGGTGACAACTAGCCTTTCCATTACATTTTCAAGCTGGCGGATATTGCCTGGCCAAGAGTATCCATAAAAGATATTCATGCATTCTTGAGAGATAATTTTATTCATCTCATATTTTTTATTAAATTTATATAAAAAATTATAAGTCAGAGGAATAATGTCTTCTCTGCGCTCCCTTAGCGGTGGAAGGTGAATATCGATGATATTTAAACGGTAAAATAAATCCTCGCGAAAATCTTTCTTCCCCACCATTTCAACTAAATCTCGGTTTGTTGCGGCAATAATCCGGACATCCACTTTTTTCATTTCGTAACCGCCAATCGGCAGATATTGTTTGTCCTGGATGACCTGCAATAATTTTGCTTGCAGCGACAAAGGAAGCTCACCAATTTCGTCCAGAAACAATGTCCCTTGATCCGCTATCTCCAGTAATCCCTTTTTCCCATGCTTGCTGGCACCGGTAAAAGCTCCTTCGGCATAACCGAAAAGCTCTGATTCGAGCAGGTCTTCAGGCAGGGCTGCACAGTTAAGCTTCAGAAATGTTTTGTTTTTCCGCTTGCTTATGTCATGAATGTACTGAGCCAGCACGCCTTTTCCTGTTCCGGATTCCCCCTGAATTAATATGGTGGAATCTACCTTCGCAATTTTTTCACAGACCTTCAGAATGTCCTTCATTTTTTGACAATTCGTGATTGGAGTGGAGTGAGAAGATTCTGCTGGATGATTTTCTCTTTCTTTTTTAATCTGCTTAAACGTTTGCATCTCTTGTGAGGTAGTGACAATTAGTTCAATTTCATTATCCTCGTTTAATATGGGAACTGCCGTCGTTAATAGCTCAGCCCCAATATAGGTGGACTGCCGGATGGTTACTGGCTTTTTTTCCTTAAATACCAAAGGAACAATCGAGGGCTTCCAATACCCCATATCAAATAATTCCGCATTTAGTTTTCCAACCACATCCTCCGGCTTTAAACCGTAATGCTTTTCGCAAACACTATTAACAAAAATAATCCTTTGATCCCGGTCAATGACAAATATTTCGTCAGAGGAATGGTCTAAGATCTTTCTTAATGTTTCACCTGTTATTTCGGGTATTTGTATATCATCTAGCATAGGAGGACAGCTCCTTACTTGGTTTGAGTTGGTTATGATTCGAATGAGTTGGAAACAACTCGATTTCAGGCTGAGATGTGAATTAAAATTGACACTTTTCCTAATTATTACGCGTTTTTCATAATTGGCACGATCCTTGCATTAAGAAAAGATAAGTGATTTAAATCACACTAATACAATTTAACAAATTATTCGTTCCTTTGTAAACGGTTTATTCTGCATTCACCCGTTTTGGGGAACAAGTAAGATGAATTGTTTCTGACTCAATCTAGTAATCTGGAAGATTCATAGCAATTTATCTTGTTAATAAAAAATTTTAAGAATAAAAGGAGAGAATTAGTATGGCTACTTATAATCCAGTCGTAAACAAGTCGAACAAAGTCTATGAAAGAACATTAACTTATGATTTATACACAGACCCAAAGGTGTATCAGCAGGAAATGAATGATGTGTTCGCTAAGTCATGGCAGTTAGTCGGTCATGTAAGCCAAGTTGAGAAAGTCGGCCAGTTCTTTACCTGTGAAGTTGCAGGCGAGCCAATTCTTGTTACCCGCGGCAAAGACGAAGTGGTTCGTGCATTCTACAATGTCTGCCCGCACCGTGCAACAAAACTTGAAAAAGAAGACGCTGGAACCAAGAAAATTTTTGCCTGCGGCTACCACGGCTGGACATTCCATTTAGATGGGCAGTTGAATAAGGCACCAAACTTCACTGGCGAAGATGCCCATTGTGTCAGCGACCGCTGCTTACGATCTGTAAGAATGGAAATTGGAGAGGGACTCATTTTCGTTAATCTTGATGATCATGCTGCACCTTTAGCTGAAGTGTACGGCGATTTCTTCGATCGTCTAGCAAAGTTCCCATTCTTAGGCGAACTTAAGAGAATTAACCAAAAAACACGTGTGATTAAAGCAAACTGGAAGGCGTTTATCGATAACTATTTAGAGTGTGACCACTGCCATGTTGCACACCCTAGCTTTGTAGCAACACTTGATATGAAAAACTATCAAATTGTTACTTGCCAAAACTATTCCGTTCAAGCATCAGTGGTTAAACCGGATAAAACAATGGGGACAACTGACTTAAATGAAGCAGAATTCCAAGGCGGGGAGTTCTACTGGTTATGGCCAAACCTTATGGTAACGATCTATCCAGGACCTGCCAATATGGCAACCATTCAAATGGTTCCGATTGACCACGAAACAACTTTAGGAGTATACACTTACTATTTCAGGGATGAGAATTTATCCCAAGAAGAACAGGACCTTGTCACATTTGCCGAGCAAGTAAGACAAGAAGATGTGGAGTTAGTAGAGTTGGAGCAGATTGGATTCCGTTCCCGTGCCTTTAACCAAGGAGTTTATTCTTCCTCCGAAAAAGCAATTGTACAATTCCACGACATGGTGTTGGAGGCGTTAGGACGATGAGTAAGGTGACAGCAGCTGAGAAAAAGCATTTGTTTATTAATGGAGCAGATGTAGAGGCGGCAGAATATGCCCCTCTTTACTCCCCATATTCTGGAGAACTGATTGCGGAGATTGCGATGGCAGATGAAAAACTGACAAAGGACGCCATAAAATCAGCTCAAGCCGGATTTCGAGTAATTTCAAAAATGCCGTCTTATCAGCGGGCAGCCATTTTGGAGAATGTCGTAAAACTATTAGAAGAAAGGTTAGAGCAAGCGGCAGAAGTTATTTCAAGTGAGTCAGCTAAGCCGATTTCTTTTGCGAGAGGAGAGGTTTCAAGAACAATCGAAACCTATAAATTTGCAGCGGAAGAGGCAAAAAGAATTCACGGGGAAACTCTTCCTTTTGACGCCTCTCCCGGCGGTGTAGGAAGAATCGGTTATACTCTCCGCAAGCCTATTGGGGTGATCGGTGCGATTACGCCGTTCAACTTCCCTATGAATCTAGTGGCCCATAAGGTAGGACCAGCGATTGCATCAGGCAATTCCATTGTGTTAAAGCCGGCTTCGCAAACACCATTATCCGCTCTTTACATTGCAGAGCTTTTCAAAGAGGCAGGCCTTCCGGACGGTGTATTAAATGTGGTAACAGGTTCTGGTTCGGTTGTAGGGGAAGCGATCATCCGCGATGACAGAGTTGCGATGATTACATTTACCGGCAGCCCGGCAGTTGGAATTGCGATTCGCAATAAGGCGGGGTTGAAAAGAACAACTTTAGAACTTGGCTCTAATGCAGCAGTTATTTTGGATAGAGACACAAATATTGATCAAATCATCGACCGCTGTGTGATGGGGGCTTTCTCCAACCAAGGCCAAGTATGTATTTCTTTACAGCGTGTGTATGCCCATGAAGATGTGTATGATCAATTTGTTGAAAAGTTTGCGGCGGCGGCAAAACTATTAAAAATAGGTGACCCGTTAAACCCTGATACGTATATATCAGCGTTAATTTCCAAAAAAGAAACAGAGCGCGCGGCATACTGGATTGAAGAAGCGAAGCAAAATGGCGCAGAGATAGCAGCTGGCGGTAAGCTTACAGAAGATGGGGTTTTAGAGCCGACTATTATAACCAATGTTGACCCGAAACAAAAGGTGTCTTGCCAGGAAGTATTTGCTCCGGTTGTGATTGTGAATAAGGTAGGTTCCGTTGAAGAAGCAATTGAATATGTAAATGATTCAAGATACGGGCTCCAGGCTGGGGTTTATACAAAAAATGTTGATAAGGCTTTGCTTGCAAGCGAAACGCTAGAAGTCGGGGCTGTGATGATCAACGACATTCCTACTTTCCGGGTAGACCATATGCCATATGGCGGTGTGAAGGAAAGCGGAACTGGACGCGAAGGGATCAAATATGCAGTTGAGGAAATGACAGAATTGAAATTAGTTGTTTGGAACCGAGGAGACAAATAATGAGCACATATAAAATTGCTGTAATACCCGGGGATGGAATCGGCCCCGAGGTATTGCAGGAAGGAATAAAGGTTTTAAATAAAATTGCAGAGTTAGACGGCAGCCTAAAGTTCGAGTACACATATTTTCCATGGGGCTGTGAGTATTATTCTAAACACGGTGTCATGATGGATGAGGATGGAATTGAAAAGCTAAAGGGCTTTGATGCCATTTTTCTAGGTGCAGTCGGATTTCCGGGTGTACCTGACCATATTTCCTTATGGGACTTGTTGTTGAAAATCAGAAAAAGCTTTGACCAATACATCAATATCCGTCCAATTAAGTTAATCAATGGCGCCTCATGTCCATTGAAAGATATTAATCGGAGAGATGTGGACATGCTGTTTATCCGTGAAAACAGTGAAGGGGAGTATGCCGGGGCTGGTGATTGGTTATTTAAGGGCCAAGAAAATGAAGTCGTGCTGCAAACCGGAGTGTTTTCCCGCAAAGGCACTGAACGGGTGATCCGCTACGCTTTTGAAACAGCAAGAAAAGAAGGTAAATCTCTAACTAGTATCAGTAAGGGAAATGCCTTAAACTATTCGATGGTTTTCTGGGACCAAGTATTTGAGGAAGTCAGCAAAGACTACCCGGATGTGAAAACGGCTTCCTATCTCGTTGATGCAGCAGCGATGCTGATGATTACCGATCCGAAACGATTTGAGGTAGTGGTTACTTCAAATTTATTTGGTGATATCTTAACAGATTTAGGTGCAGCTTTAGCTGGCGGAATTGGACTGGCTGCCGGTGCAAACATTAATCCAGAAAGAAACTTCCCATCGATGTTTGAGCCAATTCATGGTTCTGCACCGGATATTGCAGGTAAAGGATTGGCTAATCCGCTGGCAACGATTTGGTCAGCGAGTCAGCTGCTTGACCATTTAGGCTATGAGAACTATGGCAAATTGGTTCTTGGCGCCATCGAGGAACTGCTGGTCGAAGGTAAGACTTTAACGCCTGATATGAAGGGGAGAGCTTCGACATCTGAAGTTGGGGACAGGGTGGCAAGTATTGTCAACTTACTTGGATTATCGTTAATGGTAAAATAATGTTGAATACTGGTGCGAAGGTGGGAACTTTATATAAACAGTCCCGCCTCGCCCTAAATGTTGATAGTTTTAATAGAGTGAAACCTGTCCCAGCAAAGGTGGATCTATCATTCTATTTGTTAGAATATTCAATTATCCAAACCGATTTTTTTATATTGAGAATCGAAATCGCTTACACGTTATTTACTATTTATTTACATTAAAGGGGTGTTCAGATGAGCAGTAAGAAAGCTGTTTTCCATATTTCATTAGTTCTGAGTCTGTTGTTAATCAGCGTTGGTATTTTTGCTCCGAAGCAACTGGAGAACTTCTCAAATTCATCACTAGGCTTTATTTATAACAACTTAGGCTGGTTTATTCTTGGAAGTGTGTTTGTTTTCTTTGCATTTTGTATGTATATTGCCATTTCAAAATTTGGTCATATCCGATTAGGTGATGATTCCGATCGTCCGGAATATAAAACAGCCACATGGATCGCCATGCTTTTCAGTGCATCGATTGGTATCAGCCTTGTCTTTTGGGGTGTTGCTGAACCTGTCTCCTATTATATTGATCCTCCGTTTGGAAAAGCATCTTCTGAG
The DNA here is from genome assembly GCF_049568635.1 of Neobacillus sp. SAB-20_R2A. Lineage (NCBI taxonomy): Bacteria > Bacillati > Bacillota > Bacilli > Caryophanales > Bacillaceae > Neobacillus > Neobacillus sp. SAB-20_R2A. The sequence goes on from NZ_CP145895.1 coordinate 275,559, forward strand.
CAGTCAGCAAAGCTGGCTATGCAAATTGTTTATCTGCACTGGGGAGTTTCCGCGTGGGCATGCTATGCCGTTGTAGGTGTTTCTTTAGCATTTTTCCAGTTTAGAAAGAAATTGCCATCATCTTTAAGTTCTGTTTTTTATCCATTAGTTGGTGACAAGATTAAGGGTTCTTTCGGTAAATTCATTGATATTATTGTAACCTTATCAATTGTTATTGGAATTGCCACTTCCCTAGGTTTTGGAACATTGCAAGTAAACAGCGGGATGAATTATCTTTGGGGTATTCCAGTAGGTTTTTATATTCAGGTTATCATCATTGCTATTACAACGATTCTTTATCTTTCATCATCGGTTTCTGGATTGCAGGCCGGTATTAAACACTTGTCCAATCTTAATATGCTGCTAGCGTTCGCTTTATTAGGATTTATGTTGATTCTTGGACCTACACAATCCATTTTTAAAATCTTTTTACAAGGAATTGGGGATTATGCCCAAAACTTTATCGGCATGTCCTTTCGCATGGAGCCGTATAATGCGGGGAAAGGTGAATGGATTGGTAGTTGGACGCTGTTCTATTTTGGCTGGTGGATTGCCTGGGCTCCGCTTGTAGGAAGCTTTGTAGCGAGGATTTCAAAAGGAAGAACTATTAAAGAATTTATGATGGGTGCTGTCTTTATTCCGGTTCTCGGCTCCTTTTTGTGGTTTGCTGTTATGGGTGGATCAGCCCTTGATCTTATTCAAAATCATGGTAAAACAGCAATTGCTGAAGCTGTCTCAACAGATGTAACATCTGCCTTATTTAAGTTTTTTGATTTCTTCCCAATGAGCTCATTCTTATCTGTCCTGGCAATGGTACTCGTCATTATTTTCTTTATTACATCTGCAGATTCCGCTATTTTTGTATTGGGAATGATCAGTGAAAATGGTAATCCAAATCCCACACAGTTCACCAAGATTATTTGGGGCGTCATCATTGCCGCAGTATCTTCTGTTCTTATCTTAACTGGTGGATTAAAGGGGCTGCAATCTGCTTTGGTCGCAACATCCATTCCGCTAGCTATTTTAATGTTAGTCATGTGTTATTCGACCTTTAAAGGGCTTAAAAGCGAATTAATTCATACCTCAAATACTAGTAAGAATATAGAAAGAACATCATCTCCTGAAAAAAAGGCATTATAATTCATTAATCTAAGACTACTTCCTGATAATAAGGAGGTAGTCTTTTTGTTATTTTGTTGATTTTATGAAAAGGAGATGCCAGAAGTGATTGTTCAAAAAATAATTCCATCAGCCTTATTTTTGTTAAACCTATTTTTAATGTGCGAAATAGAAGTACACGCAAAATCAGCACAAAGGCCGATAGTTATACAAGGGGCCATGCCGGTCGAGGTTGACCAGTTAATTCAGGGATTAGAAAAAGTTAAAAAAGAAAAGTATGGATCGTTTGTTTTTTACAAAGGCGAAATCAACCGTTATCCGGTTATCGTTTCAAAAACAGGAAAAGGAATGGAAAATGCCGCGGCGGCTACGGCCATTGCCATCGTCAAATATCACCCGATTGCCATTATTAATCAAGGTACGTCAGGCGGCCATGTTCCCAATATACATGTATTTGATATTGTTGTCGGTAAAAGAGTGACCAATATCGGCTCGTTTAAAACAGAAATAAGAGGGAAAAATCAAGGGATTACCCCGACTAGGTGGATGCCTATGGACTTAACCGCTTCAGAGGAAAGTGAAGAAGAGGTGAAGGCGGGGCAAATCCGCTACTTCGAAGGGGACCAAGCATTGCTTGTTAATGCTATGAAAGTAAGTAACCAGTATCACAAAGGAAAAGTTGTCGAAGGTACAATCGGTTCATCGGATGTATGGAATAATGAAGTGGACCGAATTAATTGGCTGAACAGCCTATTCGGCACCTCTGTGGAAGAAATGGAAGCAGCATCATCAGCCCAAGTTGCAGAAAGCTTCCAAGTCCCGTTTTTGGGGATTCGAATTGTCTCTAATAACATTGTAAACGGTGAAAAATACAACCCCGATACAGAAACAGCAGGCCAGAGTTATGTGTATAAACTTGTTAAAACGTACACTTACAATTTAACAGAAAGGTAAGAAACATTTCCTCCTTATCATCCGTCTAATAGTTGAAATATCTGTGTCTTTTTCACAGGAATTTTTCGGAGAAAAATCGAATACATAGATGGAATGTAATTATTTGGTTTTTAAAATAAGGAGGAGTCAGCCTTGGCCCATGAACAATGGAATCCCACAATAGATAAAATTCTCGCGAACATTGAAAAGGTTATGATTGGAAAAAGAAATGTCGCGGAACTAAGCCTTGTCGCGCTGCTGGCAGGAGGCCATGTTCTGCTTGAAGACGTGCCTGGTGTCGGAAAAACGATGATGGTCCGTGCCTTAGCTAAATCAGTTAATGCTAACTTTCGGAGAATTCAGTTCACCCCGGACCTGCTGCCATCAGATGTAACCGGGGTGTCCATTTATAACCCAAAGGAAATGGAGTTTCAATTTCGCCCTGGCCCGCTGATGGGTAATATTATCCTCGCGGATGAGATTAACCGGACTTCGCCGAAGACGCAGTCGGCACTACTTGAAGGCATGGAGGAAGCGAGTGTCACGATTGACGGAGTGACCCACAAACTCCAAAAACCGTTTTTCGTCATGGCGACGCAAAACCCAATAGAATATGAAGGTACATATCCGCTTCCGGAAGCACAGCTTGACCGCTTTTTATTAAAAATGAAGATGGGCTACCCGGACATTCAGGAAGAAATTGAGGTATTGAACCGGGCTCAAAAGGTGCCGCCAATCGAGGACCTTCAGCCTGTTATTGATCTGGAGGGCCTGCGGGCGCTACAACAAGAGGTCAAAGAGGTTTTTGTCGATGATACGATCAAGCGTTATATCGTGGAAATCGTTAACCGGACAAGGGGGTATGGAAGTGTATACCTCGGCGCAAGCCCAAGGGGATCCATTGCTCTGATGAAAGCTGCGCAAGCCTATGCCTTTATTTTTGGACGTGACTATGTGCTGCCGGATGATATTCAATATTTAGCGCCATACGTCCTGTCGCACCGGATTATTTTAAAGTCGGAAGCTAAATTTGAAGGGATCACCTCGGAGGAAGTAGTGAACCGTGTAGTTAACAGAGTTCCCGTTCCTGTCCAAAGGCTTGTGAAGTAAAATGAAAAAACTATGGAAATTCACTAAAAGGGCTTGGAAGTTTATCCTGTTATTTTTCTTGATCTTCCTGACCTTCTCATATGCAATGTTCCAAGGGGGATTTGTCAGCTGGTTTCTGTTTTACAGCTTCCTGCCGTTTGCGATTTATTGCGTTGCACTTTCCTTCTATTCTTTGAACGAATTGGAAGTCAAAAGGGTTCTGCCCAAAACGAATTACAATGCCGGGGAGCCGTTAAAAGTAACCGTCCAGATAAAAAGGTCGAAAGGTTTTCCGTTATTTTATTTAATCGTCCAAGATAACCTGGACCAATCATTAGAATATGCCGATAAAGCCAGTTCCCCGAAGGCCATTCTGTTTCCCGGGTTTAAAAAAGAGTTTACCTATGAATATACCATCGATAAATTGCCGCGCGGCGAGCATTTTTTTCAAACTTTTACCCTTAGGGCCGGCGACCCGCTCGGCTTATTTGAAAAGGAAAAAACACACCCAGCTGAAGGGAAAATCATTGTCTATCCGGCCTATACCGAGCTCCTTTACCGTCCCTTTGAGCATCAGTATGACCAAGGTTTGACAGCATCCCGCGAACGGGTCCAGCGCGATACGACCATGGCGGTCGGCGTCAGGGACTACCAGCCGGGCGACCGATTTTCCTGGATTAACTGGAAGGCAACTGCCAAGCGGAATGAGATTATGACAAAGGAGTTTGAACAGAGGCAGTCTCATGATGTATTTGTGGTGATGGACTGTGTACCGGATAAACGCTTTGAAGCAGTAGTTTCGTTCACGGCCTCTTTACTAAGGGCTGTTTTGAAAAAAGGGGCGCAAACAGGCCTTCTTACCATCAGCAAGGAACGAGCTTCGTTTCCAATCAGAGGCGGGGAACAGCAGCTGCAGCAGCTTTTCTATCATCTCGCCAAAATCGAGGCAAAAAGCTTTTCACCCCTAGAAAAGGTCATTGAAGCAGATGGCCTATTTATTCAGCAAACCGTTTCATTCATGCTCGTCACAGCCCAGTTAACCAAGTCTTTGATTGAAAAAGCCAGCTTTCACGGCCAAAGAAAAGGGGCGATTACCCTTTTTCTTATCAAAGGTGAACATGAAGCGCCCGACGGCAATGAACGAGCGCTCATTGGAGTTGCAAACGCCCGCGGCGTCCGAGTGATATTGGTTCATGACGGTCAATTCGAAGCTGCCTTCTCGGAGGTGACGTTATATTAATGAAAAGAGATTTCCCAACCCTTCTTTTATATACCTTTGGATTTTTGCTTCTATGGGAATGGCTTAGGCCGGTGGAACAATTAACAGATACGGACCATATCGAAACATTTATTGTTTTTTTGATTATTGCTTTTGCCCTGTCCTATCTGCAAATGAGATGGTTTTGGCAATGGTTGATTAAGATTGCTTTCATTCTTTTTTCGATTAATCGGTTCCACTACGAGGGAGGTTTTTTTCACTCCGGTTGGTTAGGGTCCTTTTCCGAAGATATCATTAATAACTTATGGTTCATTGTGGCGAGAAACTGGAACGAATTATCAAACGAATTCCGCACCCTGCTGCTTTTTATTCTAATGTGGATCATGGTCTACCTCATCCATTATTGGCTACTAAGGCAGCAGCGGATTTTTATCTTTTTCTTTATGACGTTACTGTATATCACGGTTCTCGATACGTTTACCATCTATGATGCCAAATTTGCCATCGTCCGGACTGTGGCAGCTGGATTTGCTGTGATGGGCATGCTGACTTTTTTTCGCATCAACAGAAGAGAAAATATCAACAGCGACTCCGCATTTATGAAAAAATGGATGGTGCCGCTTGTTATTATGGTTGCCTTAAGTGTGATTGTTGGAATTGCTGCTCCGAAGGCAGCGCCGATTTGGCCTGACCCGGTTCCTTATTTAAAAGCGGCGGGTAACAAGGGAGGCGGAGATGGCATCGGCGGTATCAGCCGGATTGGCTATGGAACGAATGACTCCCGATTGGGCGGTCCGTTTATTGGGGATGATACCACTGTTTTTACGGTTGAGTCGAATGGCAAGAACTATTGGAAGGTTGAAACGAAGGATGTGTATACCGGAAAGGGCTGGCTTGCATCGGGATCGACAACCATTGATTTTAGACAGACTGATTTAGTGCCGGTATTATCTATACCAAGTAATGTGGAAACAACAAATGAAACAGCTAAAGTCAATCCAGCTGGGAAGTTTGTTTCTTTTGTTGTTTATCCGGCCGGAATTCAAAAGTTCATCGATTTCCAACCAAAGCTGCCTGAACAGTATCCGATTCAAATTGATACAAATACGGAGAAAATCAGAAATATCGGCAATGTGGATTATACCGTTGATTTTAAAGTGCCTAAATACAAAGCCGTAGATTTAAGAAAAACGACAGGCTATGACCCGGCTGTGATGAACGAAGAGTTCTACAAAAGGTATACCCAGATTCCGGAAGAACTGCCGCCAAGAATCAAACAATTAACAGAAGAGGTCACCGCTTCCGAAACGAATTGGTTCGATAAGGCAAGAGCGGTCGAGCGGTATTTTGGAAATACAGAATACACCTATGACCAGAAAAATGTTTCGATCCCAGGGGGAAAAGACGATTATGTGGACCAATTTTTATTCGATACGAAAACAGGGTACTGCGATAATTTTTCCAGCTCAATGGCCGTCATGCTCCGCTCGATTGGCATTCCAACCCGCTGGGTAAAGGGATTTACGGGAGGAGAGTTCCTAGAATACAGCCGGGATGACGAAACGAAGGAGCTTTACACAATCACTAATAATAATGCTCATTCCTGGGTAGAGGTATTTATCCCGACTCAAGGCTGGATTCCCTTTGAACCGACAAAAGGATTCTCAAACAGTATTAACATTAACTTTACATCAGGGCAGACTTCCACAAATACGCAAACCCCTGCGCCTGCACCTGTTAAAAAACCGGAAAAGAAGCCGCTCGAAGAAACAGCAAATGTAAAGAAGGATAACTCTTTTGATATCAGGGATATCTGGAGAAATATTCAGTTGTTCTTTAAAAATGAGTGGAAATGGATTGTGTTTGGCGGCGTGCTTGCTGCAGCTGTTATTGCGCTTTTGTATCGAATTCGCGGCAAATGGTTCCCTTATCTCGTCATGCTGCGGTACCGTTTTAGGAAAAAGGATGAAACCATTGGTGCAGCCTACTTGATTTTACTAAGTCAGCTCGATCGTTACGGGTTAAAACGTAAGGAAAATCAAACACTTCGTAACTATGCCCGCTATATCGACACGTTCTTCTCGACGAGGGAAATGACGCGCTTAACGCATCGTTATGAGCAGTATATATACAATCAAAGCCTGCCCGAGGGAAGCTGGAAGGAAGCGCGGGAATTGTGGGAAAATTTAATTAAAAAGACAATCGCTTGACCAAAAAATCAACCTATTGTTACAATATGGTGTAATTTAATAGGTGTAAACCTTCATATATCCTCGATGATAGGGTTCGAGAGTCTCTACCGGGCTGCCGTAAATGGCCTGACTATGAAGGCAGAATTGGTTTAGTATAATCTTTTACGAGAAAACTAGAATTCTGCCTTCCTTTTTCTTATGGGCGGGAATTCTAGTTTTTTTATTTTTTTGTGAAAAAACGGGAAAACTAAATTAAATTTTATAAAAATAGGGGTGGGCATGTTGTCTGGAAAGCAAGATATGATTGTCGTGTTAGACTTTGGGAGTCAGTATAATCAATTAATCACACGCCGAATTCGTGAGTTTGGTATCTACAGCGAACTTCATCCGCATACAATTACAGCAGAAGAAATCCGCAAGATGAATCCGAAGGGAATCATTTTTTCCGGTGGCCCGAATAGCGTGTATGATGAAAATTCCTTCCGTTGTGACGAAGAAATTTTTGAAATGGGTCTGCCGATTCTTGGGATTTGCTACGGAATGCAGTTAATGACTGTTCATTTTAACGGCAAGGTTGAACAAGCGAAGCATCGTGAATATGGAAAAGCTACAATGAAGGTAGAGAACCAATCAGCTCTATTTGGCGGTCTGCCGGAAGAGCAGGTTGTCTGGATGAGCCATGGTGACCTTGTTGTAGAAGCACCGGCAGGGTTTACTATTGATGCAACAAGCCCGTCCTGTCCGATTACATCGATGAGCGATGCTGACAGAAGACTTTATGCAGTTCAGTTTCATCCGGAAGTGCGCCATTCAGTTTACGGAAATGACCTTTTGAAGAATTTCGTATTCAACGTTTGCGACTGCAGCGGCGATTGGTCAATGGAGAACTTCATTGAAATGGAAATGGAAAAAATCCGCGCAACTGTTGGAGATAAAAAGGTTCTTTGCGCGCTTAGCGGAGGGGTAGACTCTTCGGTTGTAGCCGTATTAATTCATAAAGCTATTGGCGACCAGTTAACCTGTATTTTTGTCGACCACGGCTTATTACGGAAAAACGAAGCAGACAGCGTTATGAAGACTTTCACTGAAGGTTTCCATATGAATGTTATCAAGGTTGATGCTAAAGACCGTTTCTTATCAAAGTTAGCAGGTGTTTCTGACCCTGAGAAAAAACGGAAAATTATCGGCAATGAATTTATTTATGTGTTCGATGATGAATCGGCCAAGCTTGAGGGCATTGAATTCTTAGCACAAGGAACGCTTTATACTGATATTATCGAGAGCGGTACAGCAACAGCGCAAACGATTAAATCCCACCATAATGTTGGCGGGCTTCCTGAGGACATGCAATTTAAATTAATCGAACCATTAAACACTTTATTTAAAGATGAGGTACGTGCCTTAGGTACCGAGCTGGGAATTCCAGATGAAATTGTCTGGAGACAGCCATTCCCGGGACCGGGCCTTGGTATTCGTGTCCTTGGTGAAATCTCGGAAGATAAATTAGAAATCGTCCGCGAATCAGATTGGATTCTCCGCGAGGAAATTAAAAAGGCAGGGCTTGACCGCGATATTTGGCAATACTTCACCGTGCTTCCGGATATCCGCAGCGTCGGTGTCATGGGAGATACCCGTACGTATGATTATACAATCGGGATTCGCGCAGTCACCTCGATTGACGGTATGACTTCTGACTGGGCACGGATTCCGTGGGATGTCCTTGAAGTCATTTCGACAAGAATCGTAAACGAGGTCCCGCACATCAACCGCGTTGTCTATGACATCACCAGCAAACCACCTGCAACAATTGAATGGGAATAAGAGGAAGTAAAAAAACGAACGATACTAAAAATATTTTTTAGTATCGTTCGTTTTTATTGTTTACAAACATAAAAAACGCTGTTAAAATAAAAAAGTCAAATGAAGATATTGTCGAATTGCGTCGTATAATATTGGGGATATGGCCCAAAAGTTTCTACCGAGCCACCGTAAATGGCTTGACTACGAGGCAGTGTTTAATAGAGAGGCATTTTTATTCTTTTCTCTGTTTTCACCTGCCAAGAGTCAACGTTCCGGTAGAATGCCGGAACGTTTTTTTGCATAAAATAAAGGGAAAAAACAGGGGGAATAAAAATGCAAAAGTACTTTGAGTTTGAAAAAGTAGGCACAAATTATCGCCGCGAATTTATGGGCGGGCTGACTACGTTTTTAGCAATGGCTTATATTTTGGTTGTTAACCCATTAACGCTGTCACTTGCATCTGTTAAAGATCTTCCTGATGCAATGAGAATGGATTATGGAGCAGTGTTTGTAGCTACAGCATTAGCATCGGCATTAGGTTCGATTATTATGGGTCTTCTTGGTAAATATCCGCTAGCGTTAGCACCGGGGATGGGATTAAATGCTTTCTTCGCTTATACAGTGGTACTAGGAAGCGGAATTCCTTGGCAGCATGCTTTGGGTGCTGTATTCATTTCCGGAGTATTCTTCTTTTTACTGACGCTGACAGGTCTTCGGGAGAAAATTATTAATGCCATTCCAATTGAATTGAAACATGCAGTTGGTGCTGGTATCGGTTTATTTATTACCTTTGTCGGATTACAGAGTGCTGGAATTATCGTGAACAATGATGCAACACTTGTTGGTCTGGGAGATTTGTCAGCCCCAGGGACATTATTGGCCATTTTTGGTATCTTAGTAACAGTTATCATGATGACAAGAGGAATTAGTGGTGCGGTATTCTACGGAATGATCATCACGGTAATCGTAGGAATGATTTTTGGCGAAATTAAAGTTCCTGACAAAGTTATTGGCCATGTACCAAGTATCTCACCAACCTTTGGTGCTGCGTTTTCTTCCTTTGGAGACAGTTCGTTTTATACAACAGCTATGCTGGGTATTATCCTTACCTTCTTGTTTGTGGATTTCTTTGATAACGCAGGGACACTTGTTGCGGTTGCCGGTCAGGCAGGATTAATGAAGGACGGTAAACTTCCAAATGCAGGAAGAGCCTTGGTTTCTGACTCTGTTGCTTCAACTGTCGGTGCTGTCCTTGGAACATCAACAACCACCTCGTATATCGAATCAACAGCGGGTGTTGCTGCCGGTGCCAGAACAGGATTTGCGTCACTGGTAACTGCTGCATTATTTCTTTTATCATTATTCTTCTTCCCGGTATTATCAGTCATTACAGCACCGGTTACTGCTCCTGCATTAATTATTGTGGGGGTACTGATGGTTTCTTCTTTAGGAAAAATTGACTGGACTAAGTTTGAAATTGCCGTTCCGGCGTTTTTAACCATCATTGCAATGCCGCTTTCTTACAGTATCGCAACTGGAATCGCGATTGGTTTCATCTTCTATCCGATTACAATGCTGGTAAAGGGCAGAGCAAAAGAAATTCATCCGATTATGTACTTTTTCTTTGTTATCTTTTTACTGTATTTTATTTTCTTAAAATAAATCCTTTATAAAGGAGCTGTGGATATTTTTCACAGTTCCTTTTTTGTCGTTGACTTCCTGTGGGGCGTCTTTTAGTATGGTAATACTGATTGTTTTTATTCGAAATGAGGATTAAGGGTATGGCAAAACTTCAGATAAATAAGGCTTTAAATAATAATGTATTGATTGCTGAACACCCTGCCTACAAGGAAGTTGTCATTATCGGCAAAGGCATTGGCTTTAACCGTAAACATGGCGATTTTATTGATACGGAAAAAGTTGAAAAGCTATTTGTTCTTAAAAATGAAAAAGAGCAGGAAAACTATATTAAACTTCTTCCTTTTATTGACCAAAATGTTCATGAAGTAATCATTTCCGCCATTAACCTAATAAAGCAGCGTACTCGTTCAGAGCTAAATGAACATATTCATGTTGCTTTAACCGATCACTTAATGTTTGCGCTAACGCGTGTCTCGCAAGGGATGGAAATGGGCAATCCATTTTTGGTTGAAACGAAAGCGCTCTATCGTCATGAATATGAGGTGGCGAAGGAAGTCGTGGAATTGATTAAAGATAAAACTGGTATTGAACTTTCGGTGGGGGAGATTGGTTTTATTGCTCTCCACATTCATAGTGCCATAACGAATAAGAATCTTTCTGAGGTTAATCAGCATTCCCAGTTGATCAGCAGATTAGTGGATATGGTGGAAGAGCAGTTACTGGTTGAAATTGATAAGGAAAGCATTGATTATATGAGGCTGGTCCGCCATCTTCGTTTTACGATAGAACGTGTCAGAAATGGGGAAAAAGTGGAAGAGCCAGAAAAAATCGCTTCCCTATTGAAGGATGAATATCCGGTGTGCTATAATCTTGCTTGGAAGCTCATTAAGGTAATGCAGCAAGCTTTAAAAATGAAAGTGTTCGATGCAGAAGCTGTCTATCTGACGATGCATTTGCAGCGGCTGCAAAACAAATTTAAATAGTCATCAATTTACGTGTTACTGATTCGATCAGGCATGAGTAAAAAATTGATTGAAATGAGGATGTATGGGAACTCTATACCCATATCTTCATTCAATTGGTCTTTTGCTCATGCCTTTTTTGCGTCTTTTTTATAAAAAGCATTCATTTAATGAGCTAGAATATAATTTCAGGAGGTTTAAATATGTTTAAGAGAGCTTTTGGCGTCTTACAAAAAGTCGGTAAAGCATTAATGTTACCGGTTGCATTACTGCCGGCTGCAGGGATCCTGCTGGCGTTAGGTGCAGCGCTTGTTAACCCGGCCTTATTAAATTTGGCACCTTTCTTAGATAATGAAGGGGTCAGAATGGTTGCTAATGTAATGAAAAATGCCGGAGATATTGTCTTTGGTAACCTGCCGTTGTTATTTGCTGTCGGGGTTGCTGTCGGATTAGCTGGCGGAGAAGGTACAGCTGGACTTGCAGCGATTATTGGCTACTTGATTATGAATGTCACAATGGGGACAGTTTTAGGAATTGATGCAAAGGATATTAATGGCACAAGCTATGTTAGTGTCCTCGGAATTCCTACCCTCCAGACAGGTGTATTTGGCGGGATTATCGTTGGTATTATCGCCGCAGGATTATATAATAAGTTCTATGAAATTGAGTTGCCTTCTTATTTGGGATTCTTTGCCGGTAAACGGTTTGTTCCGATTATTACGGCAGGAACAGCTATCATTTTAGGTTTAATCATGTTGGTTATTTGGCCTCCAATCCAGCACGGATTGAATGCGTTCTCTAATAACATGGTAAATGCAAACTTAACGCTTTCGGCGTTTGTCTTTGGGGTTATTGAGCGTTCATTAATTCCTTTTGGACTGCATCATATTTTCTACGCTCCATTCTGGTATGAGTTTGGCAGCTATACAACTCATGCAGGTGAGGTAGTTCACGGTGACCAGCGGATCTTTATGGCTCAGATTTCAGACCACGTGAAGAATCTGACTGCCGGTACGTTTATGACAGGTAAATTCCCGTTCATGATGTTCGGTCTTCCAGCTGCAGCGCTTGCTATCTATCATGAAGCAAGACCAGAGAAGAAAGTATTTGTCGGGGGCTTAATGGCATCTGCTGCCTTAACTTCTTTCTTAACGGGTATCACTGAACCGATTGAATTCTCATTCCTATTTGTTGCACCAATTTTGTTTGGAATCCATGCCATTTTTGCTGGATTGTCATTTATGACGATGCACCTGTTAAATGTAAAAATCGGGATGACTTTCTCGGGAGGTTTAATTGACTACATTCTATTCGGGTTGATTAACCCGCAAACGCATGCTTGGCTTGTTATTCCTGTCGGTCTTGTGTTTGCTGTTATTTATTACTTTGGTTTCCGTTTCGCGATTCGCACGTTTAATTTGAAAACACCAGGCCGCGAACTGGAGGAAGAAGAAAACCAGGCGCCGACTGGCAAAGCAAGCTCAGGCGATTTAGCCTCTAATATATTAGAGGCCATGGGCGGCAAAGCAAATATTGCTCACTTAGACGCATGTATTACCCGCCTTCGTGTATCTGTTAATGATATTAAAGATGTCGACAAAAATGAATTGAAGCGGCTTGGGGCAGCGGGTGTCCTTGAGGTCGGAAACAATATTCAAGCTATCTTCGGCCCGCGTTCTGAAACAATTAAGGGCCAAATGAAGGATATAATGGAAGGAAAGCGTCCGCGTACAACCGTTGCCAATGCGCCGGAAAAAGGCGTGCAGCAGCAAATTGAAGAGGTAAACCCTGAAGCGCTTCAATCTGAACATAAGGGTGAAGATGTTTTTGTTTCTCCTATTAAAGGAGAAATCAAACCAATCACTGAAGTGCCGGATCAGGTATTTGCAGGTAAAATGATGGGTGATGGCTTTGCAATTGTTCCTGAGGAAGGCATGGTTGTATCTCCTGTCGACGGTAAAATTGTTAACTTGTTCCCAACAAAGCACGCCCTAGGCATTCTTTCTGATAACGGCCGTGAAATTCTTGTTCACGTAGGTATCGACACGGTTAACCTGAAGGGTGAAGGCTTTGAAACATTGGTGTCTGAAAATGACCGTGTTACAAAAGGCCAGCCGCTGTTAAAGTTTGATATTGCTTATATTAAGGAGCATGCCAAATCAACGATTACACCAATCGTCTTTACTAATTTAACTGAAGGCGAAAAAGTAGTTATTGAAAAGCAGGGGCTTGTAGACATAAAGCAAGAAGGTATTATTAAAATAACAAAGTAATGTAATAAGTTACCGGCTCTTTATAAGGGCCGGTTATTTTTTTGAAAAAAATCTATATAAACAGTTGACGAATTTAATCCAGGGTGATAGTATATTAAAGCAGTCGTTACCGACGAGTTAACAACAAATTGATAGTGAGTACTTCAAAAAAGTTGTTGACTTAGAAAGAACGATGTGATATATTAATAGAGTTGCTTCTGACGAGGCGATTTTAAAAAATAGTTCTTTGAAAACTAAACAAACAAAAACGTCAACAAACAATAATTATTCATTTCTTTTGAAATGAAGCCAACGTAACATTTTTGAGCTAATCAACTCAACTTTATTGGAGAGTTTGATCCTGGCTCAGGACGAACGCTGGCGGCGTGCCTAATACATGCAAGTCGAGCGAATCACTGGGAGCTTGCTCCCGGTGGTTAGCGGCGGACGGGTGAGTAACACGTGGGCAACCTGCCTGTAAGACTGGGATAACTTCGGGAAACCGGAGCTAATACCGGATAATTTCTTCCCTCGCATGAGGGAAGGTTGAAAGTCGGTTTCGGCTGACACTTACAGATGGGCCCGCGGCGCATTAGCTAGTTGGTGAGGTAACGGCTCACCAAGGCGACGATGCGTAGCCGACCTGAGAGGGTGATCGGCCACACTGGGACTGAGACACGGCCCAGACTCCTACGGGAGGCAGCAGTAGGGAATCTTCCACAATGGACGAAAGTCTGATGGAGCAACGCCGCGTGAGCGATGAAGGCCTTCGGGTCGTAAAGCTCTGTTGTCAGGGAAGAACAAGTATCGGAGTAACTGCCGGTACCTTGACGGTACCTGACCAGAAAGCCACGGCTAACTACGTGCCAGCAGCCGCGGTAATACGTAGGTGGCAAGCGTTGTCCGGAATTATTGGGCGTAAAGCGCGCGCAGGCGGTCCTTTAAGTCTGATGTGAAAGCCCACGGCTCAACCGTGGAGGGTCATTGGAAACTGGGGGACTTGAGTGCAGAAGAGGAAAGCGGAATTCCACGTGTAGCGGTGAAATGCGTAGAGATGTGGAGGAACACCAGTGGCGAAGGCGGCTTTCTGGTCTGTAACTGACGCTGAGGCGCGAAAGCGTGGGGAGCAAACAGGATTAGATACCCTGGTAGTCCACGCCGTAAACGATGAGTGCTAAGTGTTAGAGGGTTTCCGCCCTTTAGTGCTGCAGCTAACGCATTAAGCACTCCGCCTGGGGAGTACGGCCGCAAGGCTGAAACTCAAAGGAATTGACGGGGGCCCGCACAAGCGGTGGAGCATGTGGTTTAATTCGAAGCAACGCGAAGAACCTTACCAGGTCTTGACATCCTCTGACACTCCTAGAGATAGGAATTTCCCCTTCGGGGGACAGAGTGACAGGTGGTGCATGGTTGTCGTCAGCTCGTGTCGTGAGATGTTGGGTTAAGTCCCGCAACGAGCGCAACCCTTGATCTTAGTTGCCAGCATTCAGTTGGGCACTCTAAGGTGACTGCCGGTGACAAACCGGAGGAAGGTGGGGATGACGTCAAATCATCATGCCCCTTATGACCTGGGCTACACACGTGCTACAATGGATGGTACAAAGGGCAGCGAAGCCGCGAGGTGGAGCCAATCCCATAAAACCATTCTCAGTTCGGATTGCAGGCTGCAACTCGCCTGCATGAAGCCGGAATCGCTAGTAATCGCGGATCAGCATGCCGCGGTGAATACGTTCCCGGGCCTTGTACACACCGCCCGTCACACCACGAGAGTTTGTAACACCCGAAGTCGGTGGGGTAACCGTAAGGAGCCAGCCGCCTAAGGTGGGACAGATGATTGGGGTGAAGTCGTAACAAGGTAGCCGTATCGGAAGGTGCGGCTGGATCACCTCCTTTCTAAGGATATAAGCTGGACATATGAGCCAGACAATACATGTTTGTTTGATTGTTTCTTGTTTGTTTAGTTTTGAGGGAATTATCTCTCAAAACTTTTTGTTCCTTGAAAACTAGATAATCGTAAAAGAAGAAGTAACCAAGTAAGAACCGAGTAATCGCCATTTTAGTTTTTCTCTCTTATTTTTAAGAGTAAGTAAAACCTTTTAGGTTAAGTTAGAAAGGGCGCACGGTGAATGCCTTGGCACTAGGAGCCGATGAAGGACGGGACTAACACCGATATGCTTCGGGGAGCTGTAAGTAAGCGCCGATCCGGAGATTTCCGAATGGGGAAACCCACTGTTCGTAATGGAGCAGTATCTTTACCTGAATACATAGGGTATTGAAGGCAGACCCGGGGAACTGAAACATCTAAGTACCCGGAGGAAGAGAAAGCAAACGCGATTCCCTGAGTAGCGGCGAGCGAAACGGGAACAGCCCAAACCGAAAGGCTTGCCTTTCGGGGTTGTAGGACACTCAACATGGAGTTACAAAGGAACGGGGTAGATGAAGCGGTCTGGAAAGGCCGGCCATAGAAGGTAAAAGCCCTGTAGTTGAAACTTCGTTCCCTCCTGAGTGGATCCTGAGTACGGCCGGACACGTGAAATCCGGTCGGAAGCAGGGAGGACCATCTCCCAAGGCTAAATACTCCCTAGTGACCGATAGTGAACCAGTACCGTGAGGGAAAGGTGAAAAGCACCCCGGAAGGGGAGTGAAAGAGATCCTGAAACCGTGTGCCTACAAGTAGTCAGAGCCCGTTCATGGGTGATGGCGTGCCTTTTGTAGAATGAACCGGCGAGTTACGATTGCATGCGAGGTTAAGTTGAAGAGACGGAGCCGCAGCGAAAGCGAGTCTGAATAGGGCGAATTAGTATGTAGTCGTAGACCCGAAACCAGGTGATCTACCCATGTCCAGGGTGAAGTCCAGGTAACACTGGATGGAGGCCCGAACCCACGCACGTTGAAAAGTGCGGGGATGAGGTGTGGGTAGCGGAGAAATTCCAATCGAACTTGGAGATAGCTGGTTCTCTCCGAAATAGCTTTAGGGCTAGCCTCACGTAGTTAGAGTCTTGGAGGTAGAGCACTGTTTGGACTAGGGGCCCTCATCGGGTTACCGAATTCAGACAAACTCCGAATGCCAATGACTTATCCGTGGGAGTCAGACTGCGAGTGATAAGATCCGTAGTCAAAAGGGAAACAGCCCAGACCACCAGCTAAGGTCCCAAAGTATACGTTAAGTGGAAAAGGATGTGGAGTTGCTTAGACAACCAGGATGTTGGCTTAGAAGCAGCCACCATTTAAAGAGTGCGTAATAGCTCACTGGTCGAGTGACTCTGCGCCGAAAATGTACCGGGGCTAAACGTATCACCGAAGCTGTGGGTGGACACCTTGTGGTGTCCGCGGTAGGAGAGCGTTCTAAGGGCGTTGAAGCTAGACCGTAAGGACTGGTGGAGCGCTTAGAAGTGAGAATGCCGGTATGAGTAGCGAAAGATGAGTGAGAATCTCATCCACCGTATGCCTAAGGTTTCCTGAGGAAGGCTCGTCCGCTCAGGGTTAGTCGGGACCTAAGCCGAGGCCGAAAGGCGTAGGCGATGGACAACAGGTTGATATTCCTGTACCACCTCTTTATCGTTTGAGTGATGGGGGGACGCAGGAGGATAGGGTAAGCGCACTGCTGGATATGTGCGTGCAAGCAGTTAGGCTGGTGAATAGGAAAATCCGTTCACCTTAAGGCTGAGCTGTGATGCCGAGGGAATTATAGTACCGAAGTTCCTGATTCCACACTGCCAAGAAAAGCCTCTAGCGAGATAAAAGGTGCCCGTACCGCAAACCGACACAGGTAGGCGAGGAGAGAATCCTAAGGTGAGCGAGAGAACTCTCGTTAAGGAACTCGGCAAAATGACCCCGTAACTTCGGGAGAAGGGGTGCTTTTTGGGGTGAATAGCCCCGAAGAGCCGCAGTGAATAGGCCCAGGCGACTGTTTAGCAAAAACACAGGTCTCTGCAAAGCCGCAAGGCGAAGTATAGGGGCTGACGCCTGCCCGGTGCTGGAAGGTTAAGAGGAGGGGTTAGCGCAAGCGAAGCTCTGAATCGAAGCCCCAGTAAACGGCGGCCGTAACTATAACGGTCCTAAGGTAGCGAAATTCCTTGTCGGGTAAGTTCCGACCCGCACGAAAGGCGTAACGATCTGGGCACTGTCTCAACGAGAGACTCGGTGAAATTATAGTACCTGTGAAGATGCAGGTTACCCGCGACAGGACGGAAAGACCCCATGGAGCTTTACTGTAGCCTGATATTGAATTTTGGTACAGCTTGTACAGGATAGGTAGGAGCCTGAGAAGCCGGAGCGCCAGCTTCGGTGGAGGCGTCGGTGGGATACTACCCTGGCTGTATTGAAATTCTAACCCGCACCCCTCATCGGGGTGGGAGACAGTGTCAGGTGGGCAGTTTGACTGGGGCGGTCGCCTCCTAAAGTGTAACGGAGGCGCCCAAAGGTTCCCTCAGAATGGTTGGAAATCATTCGCAGAGTGTAAAGGCACAAGGGAGCTTGACTGCGAGACCTACAAGTCGAGCAGGGACGAAAGTCGGGCTTAGTGATCCGGTGGTTCCGCATGGAAGGGCCATCGCTCAACGGATAAAAGCTACCCTGGGGATAACAGGCTTATCTCCCCCAAGAGTCCACATCGACGGGGAGGTTTGGCACCTCGATGTCGGCTCATCGCATCCTGGGGCTGTAGTCGGTCCCAAGGGTTGGGCTGTTCGCCCATTAAAGCGGTACGCGAGCTGGGTTCAGAACGTCGTGAGACAGTTCGGTCCCTATCCGTCGTGGGCGCAGGAAATTTGAGAGGAGCTGTCCTTAGTACGAGAGGACCGGGATGGACGCACCGCTGGTGTACCAGTTGTCTTGCCAAAGGCATCGCTGGGTAGCTATGTGCGGACGGGATAAGTGCTGAAAGCATCTAAGCATGAAGCCCCCCTCGAGATGAGATTTCCCATAGCGTCAAGCTAGTAAGATCCCTGAAAGATGATCAGGTTGATAGGTCAGAGGTGGAAGCGCGGTGACGTGTGGAGCTGACTGATACTAATCGATCGAGGACTTAACCAAGTCATAATTAAGTAAGGTGAACTCGTTTTTACTAAACTTCTTCTGCGTTATCTAGTTTTGAGGGAATGAAACCTCTAATTCAATAGGTCCGGTAGCAATGGCGAGAAGGTCACACCCGTTCCCATCCCGAACACGGAAGTTAAGCTTCTCAGCGCCGATGGTAGTTGGGACGCAAGTCCCTGTGAGAGTAGGACGCTGCCGGGCCAACAAAAAAAGACAACCTGAAAATGGTTGTCTTTTTTTGTTGGCTATTTAGGATTGAATGATGCATGAGAACCGTCCCCACGCATCACCCCAGTATATAAATCAAATACCTCATCCCAATTCCACTTTTCATAATAACTGTCTGGGACCGTAATGTTTTTTATCCAATGTTTTTCTCTTTTATTAAAGTGGGAAGTAAGTACGTTTGCTTTCTGTCGGTCAGTCCTTATCCAAAAAAGCTGCTCCTTTCTAACCATTGGTACAAAATCACCTTTGTTTTTTGGAGGAAAGGTAATTTGCTTTTGTTTCTCGGTAAGGAGATTTACCTCTAATAACTGAGGAAGAGGCCGTTCATCCAGTCTGCCCTCCTTACTTTCGGCTGATCGGGAAACAACCACTACCGTTTCATTTTTCCAAACTAAATCCCGGTCAGCATATCCCTTAGCTGGGGTTATAAGCTCTTTTTTCAAAGGAGTAGGCCTTACCAGCAACAAATGCTTATTATAAGTCGCTTCCCTTCCGACTCCGCCAATATAAGCTAAATTAGTTCCGGCGGGCGCCCACTGCATCCATTCCGCATAATTCAGCATCTCATCCACTTTTTTAAAAACCGCCCCGTCAGCAGACAGCAGACAAAGTGTATTCGCATCTGCCGACATGGAAGCAGTTGGAATTAATAAAAAGCTAATCCAGCCCTTATCAGATGACCATTTAAACGAACTTGTGCTGACAAAGTATTCATCCTCCCCAACTGGTATTGTAAACAGGTTCTTTACAATCGGCCTTTGCCTGTCCACCTCTAACATAACCATGGATAAAATAATATCAGAATGAAGCTGTTCACTTTTTTTGGCGGAGATCAATAAACCATCCCCATTAGGAAGCCAAGAAAAGTTCTCCACTCCTTGAGCCAGCATCGAAGCCAGCAAGGATTTAAAAGGTTTAGTATCTACTACATAAAGAGTCTTGTTGACGAGATAAGCTAGGTTATTTTCACGGCCGGACCATTGAAAGTTTTTGTTAACTTTTGAAGCCATCATAAAATGTTTATTAGTATGAAGATTATAGAGCCAAAGCTCGCCATCATAAACGATATTTCCATCCTGTTTAACGGCCTTTAAATAGGCAAGCCATTGTCCGTCATAGGACCACTTTGGATACCTTACATATTCACCGTTGGTTAACCGTCCTTCTTTATTATTAATTTTTACCCATAAATCATCTTGGCGAATAAAAGCTGCTTTTTCCTGAACAGCGGCAAAAGCATCACTTAGGAATGTAAAAGAAAGCAAAATGGCTAGCAGAACGGTTCTAATCACGAAATCACCCCATTAAATCTGATACAAAGGGCCGGTTCTTATGTTTCATTTTCACCTTTTTTGATGCACAAGAACCGTCCCCATGCATCACCTGTGTTTCCCCATGTTTCAATATTTTCCCCTAAAAATAGTAAATCCTGCGATTCTTTGTAAAGAATAAGGATAGGCGGGATGAAGTGATGCATAAGAACCGTCCCCATGCTTCACTGGAGGTGGAACGATGGCATGGTTTGATTGGCTTCATGAGTATAGATTGACGAGTATTTTTTTTGCGGCTGTGATTGCTTGGTTGGGTGTGTTTGTGATTAATCGGGTTATTCATAAGTTTTTTCAGCAGACGCATTTTATTGAGGAGCGGAAAGAGGAGACGATTGCGAGTATGGTCCGCTCCTTTACTAGGTATTTGGCGACGATTGGGGTTATTTTTTACGCGCTCTCTCAATATGTCGATAATTTTGGGAGATTTCTCGCCGGCGCGGGGGTGGTCGGGGTCATTGTTGGTATTGGTGCGCAAAGCCTGATTAGGGACCTTCTCTCGGGCACTTTTTTAATTTATGAAAAACAGCTCCATAAAGGAGATTTTATTACAATCAATAACACTTTCAGTGGAACGGTTGAGGAAATTGGCCTTAGGTTTATTAAAATCCGAGAGTGGAGCGGGAAGCTGTTAACAATCAGCAATGGGGAAATCAAACAAATTCATAATTATAATATTGAACAAATGCGCGTGATTGAAAACGTGGTAATCAGCTATCGGGAGAATCCCGAAGAGGTTTTATCGGTCTTGGAGCTGGCATGTGAAAAAATAAATGAAGTTAATCAAGACTGTTTAAAGATGGACGGAGAAAATTGTATTGTAGAGCCCTTTAGTGTTTTTGGCATTACAGCGATCAACGCTAACTATCATGGGATTGAGTATACCATCACCGGACTGGTCGATGACGCTTTTTATTGGGAAGCCGGCATTAAGGCAAGAAGGATTATTGCCCAAACACTTTTTGACCATGACATCATGCTTGCGGAGGATACGCTGTTCATTAAACAGGCAGCGAACCGGCTTGCGGGGGAAAAAGCGAACATCCCTTCTGACTGACCTTGATAGATGAATATGTTAAAGTAGGGGAAGCACGGTTTAGGAGGGCATTCAATGTTGGAGAATAGTTATGTTATGGTTGCAATTATCCTTATCATTAATATTGTATATGTGTCTTTTTTTACTATTAGGATGATTCTAACTTTAAAAGGGCAGAGGTATTTGGCCGCGTTCCTTAGCATGATTGAGGTAGTCATTTATGTGATGGGGCTGGGTCTGGTTTTAAACAATTTAAATGAGATTCAGAACCTGGTTGCCTATGCAGTCGGTTATGGGATTGGCGTTATTGTCGGTATGAAAATTGAAGAGAAGTTGGCTCTCGGCTATATTACCGTCAATGTCATCACAGCGGAATATGATAAGAATTTGCCGAAGATTTTGAGGGAAAAGGGCTATGGCGTGACCGACTGGGAGGCGCATGGGCTGGAAGGAAACCGAATGGCCTTGCAGATTCTCACTCCAAGAAAGTTTGAGTTAAGATTATATGATGCGATTAAAAATATTGATCCAAAAGCCTTCATCATTGCCTATGAGCCAAAAACTATTTATGGCGGTTTCTGGGTCAAATCCGTGAAACGAGGTAAATTATTTAAATGAGCAAAAAGAAGATGCAATTTGAGGTACAGGATAATGAGAGTATTGAGGAATGTTTAAATCGGATAAAGGTGCAGGGGTATACGCCTGTAAGCCGAATAGAGAAACCTATTTTTCAAGAGGTCAAGAAAGGCAATGAAACCGTTTACGAGCCAGCCGGGAGAAAAATTATCTTTGAGGCAAGAATTATCGAGTAAAACACGAACATTACAGTAATATTTAAAAATAATGTTCGATTATTGGTTGACAGCCTACTAAAATGCTTGGTAAGATAAGTTTAGAAATTACGAAATTATTCTTACCCTCATATATCAATGGGAATATGGCCCATAAGTCTCTACCCAATAACCGTAAATTATTGGACTATGAGGGAAAGTCAATATGTTCGGCACATAAGGGGCATCCCCCTTAGATTTGTGTTCTTGATTTTCCATGCCCGGACAAATGGCTTTCTCTTCTAGAGATACCATTTGTCCGGGTATTTTATTTTTCTAAAAAAGTTTTATAGGGGGACCAGCGGAATGAAGAACTTGGTCGGCGTAATTATGGGAAGCAAGTCGGACTGGGAAACTATGAAGCATGCATGCGATATTTTGGAAGAGCTTGAAATCCCATATGAAAAGAAAGTCGTTTCTGCACATCGGACACCAGATTTGATGTTTTCATACGCAGAAGATGCCAGACAAAAAGGCTTAAAGGTAATTATCGCTGGAGCAGGCGGGGCAGCGCATTTGCCTGGCATGGTGGCTGCGAAAACAACTCTTCCTGTCATCGGTGTTCCTGTCCAGACGAAGGCTTTAAACGGACTCGATTCTTTGCTGTCAATCGTGCAAATGCCAGGCGGTGTACCGGTTGCGACGGTTGCAATTGGCAAGGCTGGCGCCATGAATGCCGGGCTTTTGGCGGCACAAATTCTCGCTGCCACTGACGTGGAGTTAGCGGGCAAATTGGAAGCAAGGCGGGAAGCGACTAAAAACGCAGTGTTAGAAAGCAGTGATGAACTTGAATAATAAAGTTATATTACCAGGGGCGACAATCGGTATTATTGGCGGCGGCCAGCTTGGCAGAATGATGGCGTTGGCGGCTAAAGCTCAAGGCTTTCGGATTGCCGTTTTAGAGCCGACAGCGGACTCTCCTTGCGGGCAAGTGGCAGATGTGGAAGTCATCGGCGCTTATGATGACCGCGAGGCAATCGGCCGGTTAGCTGCGGTAAGTGACGTGATCACGTATGAATTTGAAAATATTGATGCAGATACATTAAGCTGGCTTTGCGAACAAGCCTATGTTCCGCAGGGACCAAAGCTATTGACCATTACCCAGAACCGAATCACAGAGAAGGCGGCGATTCGGAACGCAGGGGCTGAAGTCGCTCCATACGGAGAGATTTATAGTGTGGAAGATTTATTTTTAAAAATTGAAGCCGTGGGCTATCCTGCTGTATTAAAAACGGCAAGAGGCGGCTATGACGGAAAAGGCCAGCTGGTCATAAAGGAACATAGTGATTTAGAAAAAGGGGAAGCCCTTATTAATCATGGCGAATGTGTGCTAGAGCAATGGGTCCCATTTGAAAAAGAAATTTCCGTGATTGTGACGCGCAGACTGGATGGGGAAACAGCGATTTTACCAGTAGCGGAAAACATTCACGTAGACAATATATTGCATCAGACGATTGTTCCGGCACGGATCTCGGAGGCAACAAAAGCCCTGGCGATTCAAAAGGCGAAACAGATTGCCGACTACCTAGGATTGGTAGGAACGCTTGCGGTGGAGATGTTTGTGACTGCTGATGGTGAAATTTACATTAACGAATTGGCACCGCGGCCGCACAATTCCGGGCACTACTCCATTGAGGCCTGCCAGACATCGCAATTTGAGCAGCATATCCGCGCGATATGCAGCTGGCCATTAGGAAGCACTGAGCTATTAAAACCAGTTGTAATGGTCAACCTATTAGGGGAGCATCTTGAAAGCTTATATCAAGAAATTCCGGCCATGAACGATTGGAAGGTTCACTTGTACGGAAAAAAAGAACCAAAGGTGAAGCGAAAAATGGGCCATGTTACTATTTTGCGTGATAATGTAGAAGATGCCCTTGACGAAATCCAAAAGAGCAGCATTTGGGCGGCTGCCACAGTGAAGATCGGAGGATAAAAGATGATTGATCGTTATACGAGACCAGAAATGGGAGCCATTTGGACGGAGGAGAACCGCTTCAACGCTTGGCTTGAGGTGGAAATTCTCGCATGTGAAGCGTGGGCCGAGTTAGGTGAGATTCCGAAAGAGGATGTTCAAAAACTGCGCGAAAATGCTTCCTTTAATATTGGCCGGATTAAGGAAATTGAAGAAGAAACAAGACATGATGTTGTTGCCTTTACCCGTGCCGTATCTGAAACACTAGGCGAAGAGCGTAAATGGGTGCATTACGGCTTAACTTCTACGGATGTGGTTGATACAGCCCTTTCCTATGTTTTAAAGCAAGCCAATGCGATTTTATTTAAGGACATCGAAAACTTTATTGAGATTTTGCGAAATAAGGCGATTGAACATAAATATACGGTTATGATGGGCCGGACACACGGCGTACATGCGGAGCCAACAACGTTTGGCTTAAAGCTTGCCCTTTGGTATGAAGAAATGAAGCGGAACCTGGAGCGTTTTAAGCAGGCTTCCCAAGGTGTAGAGTTTGGGAAAATCTCCGGTGCAGTTGGAACGTATGCCAACATCGATCCGTTTGTCGAACAGTACGTTTGTGAAAAATTAGGGATTCAACGGGCGCCGATTTCTACACAGACCTTGCAGCGTGACCGTCATGCTCATTACATGTCGACACTGGCGTTAATTGCCACTTCGATTGAAAAATTTGCCGTAGAAGTGCGCGGCTTACAAAAAAGTGAAACGCGTGAGGTAGAAGAGTTTTTCGCAAAAGGACAAAAAGGGTCATCGGCGATGCCGCATAAGCGTAACCCGATTGGTTCCGAGAATATGACAGGGATGGCCCGCGTTATTCGTGGCTACATGATGACGGCTTATGAGAATGTTCCACTATGGCATGAGCGCGATATCTCCCATTCTTCGGCTGAGCGGATTATCCTGCCGGATGCCACAATTGCGTTGAATTATATGTTGAACCGTTTTGGAAATATCATTAAGAATTTAACGGTTTATCCGGAAAACATGAAGCGCAATATGGATCGTACGCTTGGCTTGATTTACTCTCAGCGCGTGCTGCTAGCACTGATTGATAAAGGCTTATCCCGCGAAGCGGCTTACGACACTGTCCAGCCAAAGGCAATGGAAGCATGGGAAAAGCAGGTTCCATTCCGCAGCTTAGTCGAAGCGGAAGAAAAAATTACCTCAAAGCTGTCTGCTGAGGAAATCGCCGATTGCTTTGATTACAGCTACCATCTACAGCATGTGGATACCATTTTTGATCGATTAGGATTAAATGCGTAAGGCAGCAAGTTAACACGAAAAAAATTAAACAGGGGCATCACTAACATGGTTATGCCCCTTTACCTATACTGAAGATTCCTAATATTGAAAAATAAGGAGCGACCCAAGATGAAAGAAATGCTATATGAAGGAAAAGCGAAGCGTATCTATTCAACTGAAGACCCGCAAATTGTTTTAATCGAGTATAAAGACTCTGCCACCGCTTTTAATGGACAAAAGAAGGCTGACATCACCGGTAAAGGCCGTTTGAATAACGAGATTACTAGTTTGCTATTTATAAAACTTAAAGAACAAGGAATAGACTCGCATTTCATCAAACGCGTATCCGAAACCGAGCAATTAGTTAAAAAAGTCTCCATTATCCCGCTTGAGGTCGTCGTCCGCAATACAGCTGCAGGATCCTTCTCAAAACGTTTGGGAGTCGAAGAAGGCCGCCCGCTATCAGCGCCAATCGTGGAATTTTATTTAAAAAACGATGACTTGGGTGACCCGCTTGTCACAAAAAGCCACATCCTCGAACTGAAAGCCGCAACAGTTGAAGAAATCAGTATTTTACGAGATAAAGCACTGCAAATCAACGAAGTGTTAATAAACTTTTTCGATAATCTTGGCGTTAATCTTATCGACTTTAAGCTTGAATTTGGCAAAGACCAAGATGGGCAAATTTTATTAGCCGACGAAATTTCCCCTGACACCTGCCGCCTATGGGATCAGAAGACAAACGAAAAGCTTGATAAAGACGTATTCCGCCGTGATTTAGGAAGCTTAACCGAAGCCTATGAAACTATTCTTAAAAGACTTGGAGGACATCAGCATGTATAAAGTTAAGGTATTCGTCACATTAAGAGAAAGCGTATTGGACCCGCAGGGAAAGGCCGTTACCCATTCCCTTCACTCTTTAAGTTACCCGGAAGTTGCGGATGTCCGCATCGGCAAATATATGGAACTGACACTTGAAAAATCAGAACGCGATATCGATGAAGTTATCAACGAAATTTGCAGCAAACTGCTCGCCAATCCGGTTATCGAAGACTACCGATACGAAGTAGAGGAGTGTGTCGCACAGTGAAATTTGCGGTCATCGTTTTTCCGGGATCCAACTGTGATATCGATATGTACCATGCCGTAAAAGACGAACTCGGTGAGGAAGTCGAATACGTTTGGCATGATACAGACAACTTAGATGAATTTGACGGAATTCTCCTCCCAGGCGGTTTCTCCTATGGAGATTACCTCCGCACAGGTGCGATTGCCCGTTTCAGTAAGGTTATGAAGGAAGTCATCAAGGCTGCCGAGGCTGGAAAGCCGGTAATGGGAGTATGCAATGGTTTTCAAATACTTTTAGAAGCTGGCCTGCTGCCTGGGGCGATGAGACGAAACGAAAGTCTTTCATTTATATGCAAACCAGTCGAATTAAAGGTAGAAAATAACGAATCAATGTTTACAGGTGAATACGAACAAGGGCAAACCATCACTATTCCAGTCGCCCACGGCGAGGGAAATTATTATTGTGACGAAGCAACACTCGAACAATTAAAGGCAAACAACCAAATCGTCTTTACCTATCAGCAAAACCCGAACGGAAGTCTCGCTGATATTGCCGGAATCATCAATGAAAAAGGAAACGTGCTCGGAATGATGCCGCATCCAGAACGTGCTGTTGACAGCTTGCTTGGAAGCGCGGATGGTCTGAAAATGTTCCAATCAATCGTAAAGGCTTGGAGGGAAGTACATGTTGTTAACGCTTGAACCAAATCCAGAACAGATTAAAGCAGAAAAACTATATCAGCAAATGGGTTTATCCGATGACGAATTTGCCTTGGTTGAAAACATCCTGGGCCGGACACCGAATTATACCGAAACAGGCCTTTTCTCCGTCATGTGGTCTGAGCATTGCAGCTACAAAACCTCAAAGCCTGTATTGAAAAAGTTCCCAATCAGTGGCCCAAAGGTTCTTCAAGGACCTGGCGAGGGTGCAGGGATCGTTGATATTGGCGACGGTCAGGCGGTTGTATTTAAGATTGAAAGCCACAACCATCCATCTGCAATTGAACCGTATCAAGGCGCAGCAACTGGGGTAGGCGGTATTATCCGCGATGTATTTTCGATGGGAGCACGCCCAATTGCCCTATTAAACTCGCTTCGTTTTGGCGAGCTGGATTCTTCTTCCAGAGTCAAATACCTTTTTAAAGAAGTCGTTGCCGGGATTGCCGGTTATGGAAACTGTATCGGAATTCCAACTGTTGGCGGCGAGATCCAATTCGAGGATTGCTATGAGGGCAACCCGCTCGTTAACGCAATGTGTGTTGGCCTTATCGACCACAAAGATATTAAAAAAGGCCAAGCGCACGGTGCTGGAAACACCGTTATGTATGTCGGCGCGAAAACCGGCCGCGATGGCATTCACGGGGCAACCTTTGCTTCTGTAGAATTAACCGAGGAATCAGATAAAGACCGCCCAGCAGTTCAAGTCGGTGACCCGTTTATGGAAAAACTCCTTCTAGAAGCTTGTCTTGAGTTGATTCATTCCGATGCCCTTGTTGGCATTCAAGATATGGGTGCAGCGGGACTTACAAGCTCCTCTGCTGAAATGGCCAGCAAAGCCGGAATGGGTATCGAGATGAACCTTGACCTTGTTCCGCAGCGGGAAACTGGCATGACTGCCTATGAAATGATGTTGTCAGAATCACAGGAACGCATGTTGGTGGTCGTGAAAGTAGGCCGTGAGCAGGAAATCGTCGAGCTTTTTGAAAAATATGATTTAGAGGCTGTTGCAATTGGAAAGGTAACGGATGACAAGAAACTGCGCTTGATTCATCACGGTGAAGTAGTAGCCGACGTTCCGGTCGATTCCTTAGCGGAGGACGCGCCTGTTTACAACATGCCATCCATGGAGCCTGCATATTTCGCAGAATTCCAGGCGATGGAGAACGAAATTCCACAAGTAGAAAACTTACAAGAAACACTGGTAAAACTATTAAGCCAGCCAACTGTAGCCAGCAAGGAATGGGTTTATCAACAATACGATTATATGGTTCGCACCAATACAGTCATCGCTCCGGGATCGGACGCTTCCGTAGTAAGAATTCGCGGCACCCGCAAAGCACTGGCAATGACAACTGACTGTAATTCCCGCTTCGTCTATTTAGACCCGGAAACAGGCGGGCAAATTGCTGTGGCGGAAGCAGCAAGAAATATCATTTGTTCTGGCGCGGAACCACTAGCGATTACCGATAACCTTAATTTCGGTAACCCGGAAAAGCCGGAAGTATTTTGGCAGATTGAAAAAGCGGCAGACGGTATAAGTGAAGCCTGCCGGGTATTAGAAACACCAGTTATCGGCGGAAACGTCTCTTTATATAACGAAACAAGCGGTACTGCGATTTATCCGACACCTGTTATTGGGATGGTTGGACTAATCGAAGACCTTGATCATATTACAACCCAGCACTTTAAAAACAGTGGTGACCTGATTTATTTAGTCGGAGAAACTAAGGATGAATTTGGCGGCAGCGAGCTGCAAAAGCTCCTTAACAATGGCCAGGTTTTTGGAAAGGCACCGGAATTAAATATTCAAATCGAAAAAGACAGACAACAGCAAGTTCTTGCAGCGATTCGTGCTGGAGTGGTTCAGTCTGCTCATGACTTGTCAGAAGGCGGCCTTTCCGTTGCTTTAGCAGAATGTCTGTTTGAAAATCCACAGCTTGGGGCGAAAGTGAATGTCGCTGGAAACCTAGTTTCTGCCTTATTCAGTGAAACGCAGTCCCGCTTCCTTTTATCTGTGAAAAAGGAACATCAAGCTGAGTTTGAAAGTTTAGTAGAAGCCGCCTTGATCGGCGAAGTGAATAATACAGGAACAATGAGCGTGATATCTGGAGAGCAAACAGTCCTTGAGTCGTCTGTGGAAGAATTAAAAGCTGCCTGGAAGGGGGCAATCCCATGCTTGCTGAAATCAAGGGATTAAACGAGGAGTGCGGAGTCTTTGGTGTTTGGGGCCATAAGGATGCAGCTCAGCTAACTTATTACGCGCTGCATGCACTGCAGCACCGAGGCCAGGAAGGAACCGGCATTGTCGTTAATGACGGCAATACACTGAAAGTGGTCAAGGGCGAAGGACTGGTTACAGAAGTTTTTACTGCTGATAGAATGGCAGAGTTAACTGGCAACACAGCGATTGGTCATGTCCGCTATGCAACAGCAGGCGGCGGGGGTTACGAGAATGTCCAGCCCCTCCTGTTTCATTCCCAAACAGGGAGTCTTGCACTTGCCCATAATGGCAATCTAGTGAATGCGAATTCTTTAAAACATCAGCTTGAAGCGCAGGGCAGCATTTTTCAAACAAGCTCAGATACAGAGGTACTTGCCCACTTAATCAGAAGAAGCGGATTTCCGAACATGAACGACAAGGTGAAAAACGCTCTTTCGATGCTAAAAGGAGCCTATGCGTATTTGATTTTGACCGAAACCGAATTAATGGTAGCACTCGATCCTCATGGATTACGGCCGCTTTCACTTGGCTGCCTTGGCGATGCTTATGTGGTCGCTTCGGAAACGTGTGCGTTTGACGTAATTGGCGCCGAATATATTCGCGATGTTGAGCCAGGAGAGCTATTAATCATCAATGAAAATGGAATCAAGTCAGAGATGTTTTCGGTCAGTTCAACAAAAGCGATTTGTACGATGGAATATGTTTATTTTTCAAGACCGGACAGCAACATCCAGGGAATCAATGTGCATACCGCTCGTAAAAATATGGGGAAAAGATTGGCCATGGAGGCGCCAATTGAGGCAGATGTGGTGACAGGAGTTCCAGATTCTAGCATCTCTGCTGCAATTGGCTATGCCGAAGAGTCGGGTATTCCCTATGAGATGGGCTTAATTAAAAATAAATATGTCGGCCGGACTTTTATCCAGCCGTCCCAGTCGCTCCGTGAGCAAGGGGTAAAAATGAAGCTGTCGGCTGTCCGAGGGGTAGTCGAAGGGAAGCGTGTCGTCATGGTCGATGACTCGATTGTCCGCGGAACAACGAGCAGAAGAATTGTCAAAATGCTAAAGGAAGCAGGGGCAACCGAGGTGCATGTTGTCATCAGCTCACCGCCAATCAAAAACCCATGCTACTACGGAATCGATACATCCTCAAAGGAAGAATTAATTGCTTCAGATAAATCGGTTGAGGAGATCAGACAGCTGATTGGAGCAGATTCCTTAACGTTCTTAAGCCTTGAAGGGATGCTTGTCTCCCTTGGTCAGAAGGAAGGAACAAACGGATTTTGCCTTGGCTGTTTTACCGGAAATTATCCGACTGAAATCTATCCAGATACACTTCAATACTACTACCAAAAGGGGTGACAGCAGTGGCTAATGCATACAAACAAGCTGGTGTTGATATCGAAGCAGGCTATGAAGCCGTAGCAAGAATGAAAAAGCATGTCCAAAAAACAGCCCGGGCCGGCGTCTTGGGCGGCCTCGGCGGTTTTGGCGGGATGTTTGACTTATCGACCCTAAACTTAAAAGAGCCGGTCTTGGTGTCAGGAACGGACGGGGTAGGAACTAAACTAAAGATTGCTTTTGCGATGGACCGCCACGATACAATCGGCATTGATGCCGTAGCGATGTGCGTCAATGATATTGTCGTCCAAGGTGCAGAGCCATTGTATTTCCTTGATTACATTGCAACGGGCAAAGCGCTCCCCGAAAAGATTGAAGCAATTGTCAAAGGGATTGCCGATGGCTGCGAGCAAGCCGGATGTGCCTTAATTGGCGGAGAGACAGCGGAAATGCCTGGACTCTACCGTGGAAATGAGTATGACCTGGCAGGTTTTACGGTCGGGGCGTGTGAAAAGTCCAACTTGATTACTGGTGAAACGATTAAGGCAGGCGACGTCCTGATTGGTCTTGCGTCAAGCGGTATCCATAGCAATGGCTATTCCTTAGTACGGAAGGTATTTAATGATTGGTCATTGATTGAATTTGTGAATGAACTTGGCTGCACCTTGGGAGAAGAATTGCTGAAACCGACAAAAATCTATGTAAAGCCGATTTTGTCAGCATTGAAAAAATTCAACATTAAAGGCATGGCCCATATCACTGGGGGCGGATTTATCGAGAATATCCCAAGGATGCTCACCAAAGGACTAGGGGCGGAGCTCGATGAGAAAAACTGGAATATTCCATATGTGTTTAAGCTGATCTCAGAGCTTGGACAAATTGACTATAAAGAGATGTATAATATTTTTAATATGGGAATTGGTATGGTAATAGCGGTGAATAAGGAAGATGCTGCTGATGTGCTTGAACACTTTAAACAATGCGGCGAAACCCCTTATGAAATCGGAGTAGTAACTGATAGCGAAGGCATCAAAATTAATGGCAGAGGTGGACGTCGATGAAAAATATCGCAATTTTTGCATCCGGAAGCGGAAGTAATTTTCAAGCGATTGTCGACGCTGTCCAAGCGAACCAGCTTTCAGCAAACCTCTCCCTGCTTGTTTGCGACCAACCGGGGGCTTATGTGATTGAACGGGCGCGGGAGGCTGAAATCTCCACATTTGTTTTTAACGCCAAAGACTATCCAAACAAGGAAGCTTATGAAGAAGAAATCGTCTTGTTATTGAAAAATAAACAAGTCGATTTGATTGTGCTGGCAGGCTATATGAGGCTGGTTGGCTCTACCTTGTTAAGTGAATATGAAGGACGGATTATCAATATCCATCCTTCATTGCTTCCTGACTTCCCGGGCAAGGATGCGATTGGCCAGGCATTAGCTGCAAACGCCAAATGGAGCGGCGTGACCATCCATTTTGTCGATGAAGGAATGGATACAGGGCCGGTCATTGTCCGGGAACGGGTACGAATTGAGGAAAATGAAACGAGAGAAAGCCTACAGTGGAAGATTCAGGAGATTGAACACAAGCTATACCCATCCATTCTGCAGATGTTATTGACAAAAGGAGATGCATTACAAAATGAAAAAGCGCGCGCTAATTAGTGTATCAGACAAAAACGGGGTAAGCGAATTTGCAAAGGAATTGATCAATCTAGGATTTGAGATTGTTTCGACGGGCGGGACGAAAAAAATGCTGCAGGAACAGGGGCTTCCTGTTCTTAGTGTAACGGACGTTACCGGATTTCCGGAAATTTTGGAAGGCCGTGTCAAAACATTAAATCCATTTATTCACGGCGGCTTGCTGGCGAAACATGGCGAAGCAGACCATCAAAAGCAGCTTGAAGAGCATGGAATTGACCCTATCCAGGTTGTGTGTGTCAATCTTTACCCATTCCAGCAGACAATTGAAAAGCCGGATGTGACGGTTGAAGATGCGATTGAGAACATCGATATCGGCGGACCAGCAATGCTTCGCGCTTCGGCAAAAAACCATCAATATGTTACCGTGGTTGTCGACCCTGTTGACTATGAAACTGTGCTTGCAGAATTAAAAGCCAGCGGGGAAACAACGCTAGAAACAAGACGTAAGCTTGCTGCTAAGGTTTTCCGTCATACTGCCGCTTATGATGCGTTAATTGCAGAATATATGACCAACCTAGCTGAGGAAGAAAATCCGGAGAAATTAACGGTTACCTATGAATTGAAGCAATCGCTTCGTTACGGAGAAAACCCTCATCAAAAGGCTTCTTTTTACAAAAAGCCGCTTGGTTCCAAATTCTCGATTGCTTATGCCGACCAGCTTCATGGCAAAGAGCTTTCCTATAATAACATCAACGATGCTGATGCAGCGCTGCAAATCGTGAAAGAGTTCACGGAACCAGCAGCAGTTGCCGTTAAGCATATGAATCCGTGCGGAGTCGGCACGGGAAAAACTGTCTTCGAAGCCTTTGAAAAGGCGTTTGCTGCAGACCCCGTTTCCATTTTCGGCGGAATTATTGCCTTAAACCAGGAAGTGGATGCAGAGACAGCCCGCAAGCTCCATGAAATTTTTCTAGAAATTATTATTGCCCCTTCGTTCTCGAAGGAAGCGATTGAGGTTTTGACATCTAAAAAGAACCTGCGTCTGTTAACCATTCCATTTGAGCAGGGACAAAAAGTGGAACGGAAAATGACAACGATTGAAGGCGGACTGCTCATGCAGGACCAAGACCGTTATAGCCTGGATGATGCCAATATCACAATTCCAACGAAAAGACAGCCGACGGAGGCTGAGTGGGCAGCGTTAAAGCTGGGCTGGAAGGTTGTTAAACATGTGAAATCCAATGCTATTGTCGTTTCTGACAAGGACATGACGCTTGGAATCGGTGCTGGACAGATGAACCGTGTCGGCTCAGCAGAAATTGCCCTTAAGCAGGCAGGTGCAAAGGCTGAAGGTGCGGCGCTTGCTTCCGATGCTTTCTTCCCAATGGACGATACCGTCGAAGCTGCAGCAAAAGCAGGTATTACAGCGATTATTCAGCCGGGCGGCTCCATTCGTGATGCGGATTCAATTAAAAAAGCGGACGAATATGGAATTGCTATGGTGTTTACTGGCGTCAGACATTTTAAACATTAATCGGGGTGAAGAACAGTGAAGATTATGGTAATTGGCCGCGGTGGTAGAGAGCATGCGATTTGCCGGAAAGCGAGCGAAAGCCAGCAAGTGGAGAAAGTGTTTGCTGCCCCTGGCAATGCTGGCATGACAGATGTGGCAGAGCTTGTTGCGATTGAGGAATCCAGCCACGAACAACTGATCCAGTTCGCCAAGGAACAGGGCGTCGCTTTGACGATAATCGGTCCAGAGGTGCCGCTTCTTGAGGGATTGGCCGACAAGTTTTCTGAGGCGGGGCTAAGGGTATTTGGACCGCGTCAGGCAGCGGCTGAAATCGAAGGAAGCAAGTCATTCGCCAAGGAATTAATGGAGAAATACCAAATTCCAACGGCTGATTATGCTGTCTTTACTTCTTATGATGAGGCCCGTCAATATGTTGAAGAGAAGGGTCCTCCAATTGTCATAAAGGCGGATGGTCTGGCAGCAGGGAAAGGTGTTACCGTGGCCATGACCATGGAGGAAGCACTGGAAAGCCTTAAAAGCATGTTATTGGATAAACAGTTCGGCGCTGCGTCTGCCCGGGTAGTGGTTGAGGAATTTTTGGACGGAGAAGAATTTTCCTTAATGGCTTTCGTCAATGGCGAGGTAGTGGTTCCGCTTGAAATCGCCCAGGATCATAAACGGGCTTTTGACGGCGATAGAGGACCGAACACCGGCGGGATGGGTGCCTATTCACCGGTGCCGCAAATTGGCGCAGAATTTGTTCAGACTGCCGTTGAAACTATTCTGAAACCAGCGGCCAAAGCAATGGTTCAAGAGGGTAGAAGCTTTTGCGGGATTTTATATGCCGGTCTGATTAAAACGGAGAACGGTCCGAAGGTAATTGAGTTCAATGCTCGTTTTGGCGACCCGGAAACTCAGGTAATTTTACCGCGCTTAAAATCAGACTTAGTTCAAGTGGTGAATGAATTGTTGGATGGAGGCACTCCTGTTCTGGAGTGGGATGAAGAGGCCATGCTGGGAGTGGTGGTCGCTTCCAAAGGATATCCTGGGGATTACGAAAAAGGTGCTGTACTAGACGGTTTATCAGATTTGAACCCTGAACAGGTTTATGTTTTTCATGCGGGAACCGCTAAAAACGAAACTGGTGAGTTTGTGACCACTGGAGGCCGAGTTCTTTTGGTTGGTGCTAAGGCTGGGAACTTAGCAGAAGCACAGGAAAAAGTTTATGCTGAGCTTGTAAAATTAACGTCCGAAGGTGTTTTTTACCGGAGGGATATCGGTTTTAAGGCTATCGCGCACGTCTTCTAGATTCAAGGGCTGCCGCACCTGCGGACAGCCCTTTTTTAAAACTTTACTAATTTAAACATCAGGTCGGATTATACGGCATGGCATCCCCGGTCAACCCTTCAACCCCATCAGCGGCATCAATGTTTCCATCAACAGATCCGCCGAGTTTCCCTTCATCGACCATACACTGATACTTCTCAAATAATGCCGTCATTGGACAGTAGCGGACAATTCCCTCCGCCACCTTCATGGCCGCACAAAGAGCGACGAACAAGTAGGAATCTCTCCATGGCTGCTTCACCAATTTAGCAGTGCACCAAGAAAGCAAGGTAAGTCCAACAGTAATACGGATTAGGGCGTTTAAAATCCCTATGTTTGGTGTAATTTTCATTTTTGTTCACTCCTTCACAAAAGTTTTACAATATTTATCATTTTCTTTACTGCTTTAAATTACAAAATATGATAGTATAATAACTAAGAAATTTGTAAGGGTTTTCTTTATTGTGAAATCAAACAATTTATAAATAGATACGTTTCATTTTAGGGAGGGATTTTGTATGCTGGAACAGCGCTACCGCTGGAAAAACAGACAATTACGCATGCATGTATCCGTTTTGGATGGGACAACAGCCCCCACCATTCTGTTAAAAAACGCCTTATACTTAAATCAGACGTTTAAGAAATGGATGCGTGCCAATATTTGGATATATGACGATCGGATTGTTTATGTTGGCGAAAACCTGCCTGCCAACACAGAAAACTGTGAAATCATTGATTGTACGGAACAAATCCTTGTTCCAGGTTATATTGAACCGCATGCTCATCCGTTTCAATTATATAATCCCCATACTCTTGCTGCCTATGCATCGCAGTTTGGAACCACGACATTAATTAATGACAATATGGCCCTTGCTTTGAATTTACCAAAAAGGGAAGCGTTTTCATTATTGCGGGATTTCCGCTCGATTCCATCCACAATGTTTTGGTGGTGCCGGTTTGATTCGCAAACAGAAATTTTGTATGAGGAAGAAACTTTTTCACACAGTAATATTAAGTCCTGGCTAGAGCACGACGCGGTCCTTCAGGGCGGAGAGCTGACGGGCTGGCCTAAGCTTTTAAACGGCGATGATATGATGCTTCATTGGATTCAAGAGGCAAAACGGATGCGCAAGAAAATTGAAGGCCATTTTCCTGGCGCTTCGGAAAAAACCTTGGCAAAGATGATGCTTTTGGGGGCTGATTGTGACCATGAGGCAATGACGGGTGAGGAAATTTATAACCGCCTCATGCAGGGCTATATGGTTTCCCTACGCTATTCGTCAATTCGCCCTGATCTGCCTGATATTCTTGATGACATGAAGCGGATGGGAATTGACGCATATGATAGATTAATATTTAATACGGACGGAGCTACTTCGACTTTTTACGAGCAGGGCATAACCGATGCAATGATCCGGATTGCAATTGAAAAAGATGTTCCGGTTATTGATGCCTATAATATGGCCTCAGTTAATATTGCTAGATACTACGGCATCGACCACCTTCTCGGGAACATTGCCACAGGCAGAGTAGCAAATATTAACTTCTTATCAAGCGTTGAAAATCCAACACCGGTATCTGTACTGGCTAAAGGAAAATGGGTAAAACGGAATGGAATGAAGGTTGAGGAAGCCTACCCTTCTGTTGATTGGTCACAGTATGGTTTAAAGCCGATGGAATTAGACTGGGAATTAACAATGGACGACTTGCAATTTTCCATGCCGTTCGGAATCAAAATGGAGAATTCTGTTATCACGAAACCATATTCCATCGCCATTGATGTTTCGGGAGATGAATTGACAACCGATCATGATGAGTGTTTCTTTACCTTGATTGACCGAAAAGGGAAATGGCGGATTAACACGATGTTAAAAGGATTTGCCAATAATTTATCTGCACTGGCAAGTTCCTTTTCCAATACAGGGGATATCATTTTAATTGGAAAAAACAAGCAGGATATGCTTTTGGCATTTAATAGAATGAAAGAATTGAACGGAGGGATCGTTCTGGTCGAAGGCGGGGAGGTTGTTTGCGAGCTGCAGCTGCCATTGGCTGGAATTATGTCAAATCTTCCAATGGAGGAGTTAATGGTTCAGGAGAAACGTCTGCTTGAGGAATTGAAAAATCGAGGCTACAGCTTTTCCGATCCGATTTATAGCTTGTTGTTTTTCTCAACGACGCATTTGCCGTATATTCGGATTACCCAGCAGGGGATGTATGATGTGATGAACAAAACAGTACTCTTTCCATCGATAATGCGTTAAACTATAATTAAGTTAATGATTTAACGCGCGAAAGTGATTGGATGTATGGAGAGGAAACAGGGGTGTTGACTGGATGAAAAAATGGGCTGTTGCAGCAGCAGCGCTTCTTTTACTGTTCTCTGGATGCAGTAAGAAAGAAGAAACGGTAAAACCACTGGAACCAAAAGAAAAAGTGGTTGACAAGGTAGTGAAAAAAGAAGAAAAGAAGGAAGAAACCGCCTACTATTTTCCTCTTACTGGCGTAAAATCAGAAACGAAAACAGATGGAAGAGCAGTCGCAGTCATGATTAATAATCACCCAAAGGCTAGGCCGCAATCAGGCTTGTCTAAGGCGGATATTGTCTATGAACTTATTGCAGAAGGGGATATGACCCGTTTCTTAGCTGTCTTTCAAAGTGAAAAGCCGGCAAATATAGGTCCGGTAAGAAGTTCACGAGCCTATTATATTGATCTGGCCAAAGGTCTAAACGCTCTTTATATCGCCCATGGGTACAGTGAAGAAGCAAGGCAGATGCTTGAGAGCAACTATGTTGATAACTTAAATGGAATGCAATATGATGGTACATTGTTTAAGCGGTCCAGTGCCCGCAAAGCACCGCATAACTCGTACATTACGTACGAAAACATTTTAAAGGGTGTTGAACAAAAGCACTATACGCTGGATAAAACACCACCAAGCTTTACATTTTTAAAAGAGGACGAAAAGAGTAAGGTCACAGGAAATGAAGCAAAATCTGTGATGATTTCCTACTCAAGAGGAGGCATCTCTGATTCGACTTTTACGTTTGATCTCCAGTCTGGCAAGTACAAACGCTTTTCTGGCGGTGAACAGACCGTGGATTTAGAAAATAATGAGCCAGTCCTATTGGATAATATTTTTATCATTGAAGCAGTTCACCAGGTTTATGATTCGGCAGGCCACCTGAAAGTGGATTTAAAATCCGGAGGAAAAGCCTACCTGCTGCAAATGGGAAAAGTAAACGAAGTGAATTGGGCGAACAAGGACGGACGAATTGTTCCGATGAAGGAGGGCCAAGAGGTTCCCTTCGTTCCAGGAAAAACATGGGTCAATGTAGTGCCGGCTAAACCAGGCCTTTCTCAAAGCGTCTCATTTGATGTACAATGATTTATACGGTAAAGGGGAAATTATATGCAAATTAATAAACTACGTGGTAAAGAGCTTGACCAATTGTTTAAAGCCGTTCTTTCATTGAAGGACCTGGAGGAATGCTATCGTTTTTTTGATGACTTATGTACGATTAACGAAATTCAGGCTTTAGCCCAGCGCCTGGATGTAGCTAGAATGCTCCGTGAAGGAAACACGTACCACAAAATTGAATCGGAAACTGGAGCAAGCACAGCTACCATTTCACGCGTAAAACGATGCTTGAACTTTGGAAACGACACCTATGAAATGGTCTTAGAGCGGATAAAGGAAGAAAACAGCCAGGCATAACCTAAATATCAAAAAACCGGAGTAGAAAGTCTCTCCGGTTTTTTCTTTTTAGCTAATAGGAAAGTATAAATTTTCACAAATTTATACTTTCCTAACGCATAAATTTTCACAAATTTATACTTTCCTAACGCATAAATTCAACTACGCCTCTTTCTTCGTCCTATCGGACTCGCCAATCGGCGAGTTTCCATTTAGCATACCGATATTTTCCAAAAATAGTTTCATTGTATTGTTTTTGTATCGAATGCTCTAGTGCTATAATGGTTTAATGGAATTATGAATTGGGGGGCTTAATAGATGTATGATGTTCACGCGTGGCGCCACGTGTTCAAACTCGACCCAAATAAAGAAATATTGGACGAACAACTTGAAAAAATTTGCGAATCTGGTACGGATGCCGTGATTGTCGGCGGAACGGACGGAGTCACACTTGAAAATGTTCTTGATTTGATGGCTAGGATCCGTCGCTATACTGTGCCCTGTGTACTTGAAATATCAAACATCGAAACCGTAACCCCCGGCTTCGATCTTTATTTTATCCCAACCGTCCTAAATAGTACCGATACAAAATGGATTACCGGCCTTCATCATCAAGCGGTGAAGGAGTTTGGTGAAATTATGGATTGGGGAGAAATAGTCATGGAGGGCTACTGCATCCTTAATAGTGATTGCAAAGCAGCTAAACTTTCCTCCGCCAATGCACAATTGACCATTGATGATGTTAAGGGCTATGCGATGATGGCGGAAAAAATGTTTAATCTGCCCATTTTTTATTTAGAATACAGTGGCAAATACGGCGACTTGCAATTGGTTGCTGAGGTGAAAAAGGTGCTTAATAACACGAAGCTGTTTTATGGCGGCGGCATTTCAACTCCTGAACAGGCTGCAGAAATGGCCAAGCATGCGGATGTAATTGTAGTAGGAAACGCTATTTATGATAACTTTGACCTAGCATTAGAAACCGTGAAGAGTGTCCGATAAAATTTGCTTAAGGACACAGATTCCGTTATGATAAAAATAAGAACAAATGTTTGTATTTGGTGGTGGATAGATTGCAATATTTAACTGATAAATTGATAAACGGCTTGAACCCGGAGCAGCAAAAGGCTGTAAAAGCCACGGACGGACCGCTGTTGATCATGGCCGGGGCCGGAAGCGGCAAGACTAGAGTGTTAACGCATCGAATTGCTTATTTAATTGTGGAAAAACGGGTTAATCCCTATAATATTTTGGCTATTACATTTACGAACAAAGCTGCCCGAGAGATGAAAGAACGGATTGCGAAGATGATGGGCGGCGCTGCAGAAGAAATTTGGATTTCTACCTTTCACTCGATGTGTGTCCGCATTTTACGCCGTGACATCGACCGGATCGGGTTTAACCGAAATTTTACGATTTTGGATTCAAGCGACCAGCAATCCGTCATTAAAGGGATATTAAAGGAAAAGAACATTGATCCAAAGAAATTTGACCCGCGCGCGATCCTGGGTTCCATCAGCTCTGCTAAAAACGAACTCATCGACCCGGAAGAATATGCAAAAACCGCTGGGGGCTATTTCGAACAGGTTGTCAGCGATGTTTACGAAGAATACCAGAAACGCCTCCGGAAAAATCAGGCCCTGGACTTTGATGACCTGATCATGAAGACGATTCAATTGTTCCAGCGTTTGCCGGAAGTATTGGAGTACTATCAGCGCAAGTTCCAGTATATTCACGTGGATGAGTATCAAGATACGAACAAAGCACAATATTTACTGGTCAAACTGCTGGCAAACCGCTTTAAAAACCTTTGTGTCGTCGGCGACTCCGACCAGTCCATTTACCGCTGGAGAGGTGCGGATATTGCCAACATCCTTTCCTTTGAAAAAGATTATCCAAACGCTACAGTCATTCTTCTTGAACAAAACTACCGCTCTACCAAAAGGATTCTTCTGGCAGCCAATAAAGTGATTGAAAAGAACTTTAACCGTAAGGCGAAAAATTTATGGACGGAAAATCCTGAAGGAAACAAAATTGTTTATTACCGTGCCGACAGCGAGCAGGGCGAAGCACAGTTTGTTACAGGCAGAATTAAGGAACTGACCCGCGATGGGAAGTACAAGCTTTCGGACATCGCCATTTTGTACCGTACGAACGCCCAGTCCCGTGTAATGGAAGAAGTCCTGCTTAAATCAAACATCGGTTATGCCATTGTCGGCGGTACGAAGTTCTATGATCGAAAAGAAATCAAGGATATGCTTGCCTATTTGCGATTAATCTCCAATCCAGATGATGACATCAGCCTGCAGCGAGTAATCAATGTTCCGAAACGCGGCATCGGTTCAAGCTCGCTTGATAAAATTTTTGATTTTGCCGCGATGCATGATCTGTCGATTTTTCAAGCGCTTGACTCCATTGATTTAATTGGTTTAAGCCCAAAAATAACAAAAGCGGCAGCAGAATTCCGCGATTTAATCAAAAATTATACGAATATGCAGGAGTTTCTATCCGTAACTGAATTAGTGGAAGAAGTTCTCGATAAAACCGGCTATAGCGAAATGCTAAAGGCAGAAAAATCCATAGAAGCGCAAAGCCGCTTAGAGAACCTTGAGGAATTGTTATCTGTTACGAAAAATTTTGAAGAAACAAATGATGATAAAACCCTTGTTGCCTTTTTAACTGATTTAGCTCTTGTTGCCGACATTGATTCCATGGATGATGACGGGGAAAAGGCAGACTCAGTTGTTTTGATGACCTTGCATTCCGCAAAAGGACTCGAGTTCCCCATTGTATTCTTAATTGGTATGGAAGAAGGGGTTTTCCCGCACAGCCGCTCCTTGATGGAAGAGGTGGAAATGGAGGAGGAACGCCGTCTTGCCTATGTAGGAATCACAAGAGCGGAGCAAAATCTGTTCCTTACAAATGCCCAAATGAGAACCCTGTTTGGACGGACTAATATGAATCCGGCGTCTAGGTTTATTAGTGAAATTCCCGAAGACCTTTTGGAAGTCTTTGAACCGGAAAGACGAAATTCGCCGTTTGGCTCAAGAGGTTCTTCTTTTTCATCGAGCGGCAGTTCATTTGGCTCGAGCCGTTCTTCCTTTGGAGGGTCACGTTCTTCCTTCGAATCAGCCGGGGCTTCAGGCACCGGCCGGAGTACATTTGGCACTCCAGCCTCTCCACGTAAGCCAGTTATGCGCCCAGTTTCAGCTGCTTCGGGCGGTGAGGGAGCTGACTGGAAGGTTGGCGACAAAGCTGAACATGGAAAATGGGGCATTGGGACCGTTGTTAGTGTGAAAGGACAGGGAGAAGGGATCGAACTCGATATTGCTTTTCCAAGTCCAACTGGCATCAAACGCCTGCTTGCCAAATTTGCACCGATCAAAAAAGTGTAACGATTTTTCCTGAAAAGTCGTCTTAAAGTAAGTGAAAATAGGTCTCCTCATTTTTATTGGGGAACTTGCTGCAATTAGATGAGGAAAGGGTTGGATATATGGACCTTCAAACCGCTGAACAAAAAATATCCGAAGTGCGGACACTATTAAACCAATACGGTTATGAATACTATGTCTTAGACAAACCATCCGTACCGGATGCTGAATATGACCGATTGATGCAGGAGCTATTGGAGCTTGAAGAAAAGTTCCCCCAATTAAAAACACCTGACTCTCCGTCTGTAAGGGTTGGCGGAGAGGTTCTCGATGTTTTTGAAAAAGTCGAGCACCGGACACCGATGCTAAGCTTGGGCAACGCTTTTAACGAACAGGACTTAAGAGACTTTGACCGCCGTATCCGTCAGGCTGTAGGGGATGACTTTTCATATGTCTGCGAGTTAAAGATTGACGGCCTTGCAGTTTCTTTACGTTACGAAGACGGTTTGTTTATTCAGGGGGCTACCCGCGGTGATGGTACGATTGGCGAAGATATAACGGCAAATCTAAGAACAATTAAATCCGTTCCGCTCCGCCTCACAGAACCTGTGTCCTTGGAGGTCCGCGGTGAGGCCTTTATGCCGAAGCGTTCCTTTGAAGCGCTGAATGAGGC
Source organism: Neobacillus sp. SAB-20_R2A (assembly GCF_049568635.1). Taxonomy (NCBI): domain Bacteria; kingdom Bacillati; phylum Bacillota; class Bacilli; order Caryophanales; family Bacillaceae; genus Neobacillus; species Neobacillus sp. SAB-20_R2A. The sequence goes on from NZ_CP145895.1 coordinate 318,051, forward strand.
AAGGAAAGAGCGGGGGGAAGAGCTATTTGCCAACCCAAGAAATGCGGCGGCAGGCTCACTCCGCCAGCTTGACACGAAAATGGCGGCTTCCCGGAGACTGGATATCTTTTTATATGGAATTGGAAATCCAGGGGACCTTGGCGTCGTCTCGCATAGCGAAGGCTTAGATTACTTGGACAAACTTGGGTTTAAAACAAATAAAGAGCGGAGAAAGTGCGTCAATATCGATGAGGTAATTGACTATGTAAATGGCTGGGTGGAAAAGCGCCCGCATCTGCCTTATGAAATTGACGGGATCGTTATTAAGATTGACTCCTTAGAACAGCAGGCTGCTCTTGGAACGACTGCCAAAAGCCCGCGCTGGGCAATAGCATATAAGTTCCCGGCTGAAGAAGTTGTAACAACTTTGAAGGATATTGAATTAAGCGTCGGCCGCACCGGCGTTATTACACCTACAGCTATTTTAGAACCGGTTAAAGTGGCTGGTACCACTGTGCAGCGTGCTTCCTTGCACAATGAGGATCTAATCCGAGAGAAGGATATCAAAATTGGCGACAAGGTCGTCATTAAAAAAGCCGGCGACATTATCCCGGAAGTCGTCAATGTTTTGGCGGATCAGCGCACGGGAGAAGAGGTCGATTTTCATATGCCGACACACTGTCCGGAATGTGAAAGCGAACTAGTCCGATTAGAGGGTGAAGTGGCCCTTCGCTGCATTAATCCGAAATGCCCGGCGCAAATCCGTGAAGGTTTAATCCATTTCGTTTCACGGGATGCGATGAACATTGATGGCCTTGGGGAAAAGGTCATCAGCCAGTTGTTTGCCGAAAAATTAATCAGCGATGTGGCTGATATTTATAAGCTATCCTATGACCAGCTTATTGCCCTTGAAAGAATGGGAGATAAGTCGGTTTCCAATCTGTTAAAAGCGATTGAAGCCTCTAAGGAAAACTCGCTGGAAAAACTGCTTTTCGGGCTTGGCATTCGTCATGTCGGGGCAAAGGCGGCAAAAACTTTGGCCCAGGAATTTGGGGCAATGGAAAGATTAGCATCTGCTTCCAAAGAAGATCTGATTGCCATCAATGAAATCGGTGATAAAATGGCTGATTCCATCGTCAGCTTTTTCGAACAGGAAGAGGCAACCGAACTGCTTCAGGAATTAGCTTCTTTTGGAGTGAACATGGAGTTTAAAGGGGTAAGAAAGGTATCCGCCGAGGAATCTAATTCTATTTTTGCCGGCAAAACGGTGGTATTAACCGGCAAACTGGAACGCTTATCGAGAAATGAAGCAAAAGAAAAGATTGAGGCGTTAGGCGGAAATGTGGCGGGAAGTGTAAGCAAAAAAACCCACTTGGTCATTGCTGGTGAAGATGCAGGCTCCAAGCTCGCAAAAGCACAGGAACTGGGAATTGAAGTGTGGGATGAAGAGAAGCTCCTTGAAGAATTAAATAAGTAAGAGGTGTCAGTTTTGAGAAAACTCTCATTGCTCGCGCTTTCCCTTGTCTTTTTGCTGAGTGCCTGCGCACCTACTTTTCAAAAGCAAAATGAAGAAGTGCAAACAAAGGAGAAGGATAAGGGGAAGGCGATTATTCCGAAATATAATATTTCAGATAAATATTACCGGACCATTCTGCCATTTGAGCCGGGGCAGGCCCGCGGATTGGTCGTCAATAATATCAATACAAGATATGATTTAAACGAGTTTGAAATGGGTTTAATGCGTATAGCCCAAAATAGCTTTGATACCGATAAATATTATTTCCGTGAAGGACAGGAAATCAAGGAAAAAACGGTAAGACAATTGCTGAACCGACAATATACAGAGGAGCAGCTAAAGGCAAAAAGCCTGAAGGCAGCGGATAATATCGGATTAAACCCTGTTGATACAGGACCGCCGGGGGAACCGAGCAGTCCGATTTATTTAGCACATATTTTGGAGCATGATTATTTAACAAAGGATGATAAAGGTAACGTTTCACTTGGCGGAATTACCATTGGCCTTGCCCTTAATTCAACCTACTATTACAAGGTTCAAGTCGATAGCGGTACTGTTGAAAAAGAGCAGCATATTGACTTTGCAGACATGGAACGCGAAGGAAAGAAAATAGCGGAAGAAATGATCAAACGAATTAGGACCATGAAAAATGTAAGTGACGTTCCAATCACGATTGCATTATTCGCCCAGCAAAGCAAATCTTCGGTTGTGCCAGGAAATTTCATTGCATATACAACAGTTGATAAAGGCAGCTCAAGTCTAAACTCATGGGAAAAAGTCGACGAAAAATATTATTTATTCCCATCCAGTGATGCCCAGGAAGCACACCGCGATGATACAATCGCCTTTTTAAACTTTAAACAGGATGTTGAAGAATATTTTCCTAACTTCAACGGCGTTATTGGCCGGGCGTTTTACGTCGGCGATCAGCTGCAAAATTTGGATATCACGATTCCAATTCAATTTTACGGAAAAACAGAGGGAATTGGATTTACCCAATATGTCACGGGGTTGGTCATGGAGCATTTTCCTGAATACATTTCGGTATCAGTAAACGTGACCTCCGTGGACGGCCCTGAAGCACTGATTGTCCGTAAAGCCAATGAAAATGAACCGCTTGTGTATATTTACCAATAAGATTCGGCCGCCGGCGGCCGGGTCTTTTTTTTGGTTAACAATCTATTTTTCGAGGCAAAATAGGATTGTTTCTCTGCGAAGTTCGCCGCCTCCTGAAAGAGGGGGTTTTCAGTGTATTTTTAGACAACCTATTATTTTTTCCGTAAGGATTAAATGATTGATTACATAGGAGGAATTTTAGCATGGTACAACCATATAAACATGAGCCATTAACAGATTTTACTGTGGAAGAAAACCGCCAAGCCTATCTTCAAGCCTTAAAAACAGTTGAAGGCTATTTAGGACAGGATTATCCCTTAATCATCGGCGGTGAAAAAGTGACTACTGAGGAAAAAATCGTTTCCTATAATCCCGCCAACAAAGAGGAAGTAATCGGCCGCGTGTCAAAGGCCAATAAAGAACTTGCAGAAAAAGCGATGCAGGCGGCCGTTGAGGCATTTAGAACATGGAGAAAAACCAAGCCGGAAGTCCGTGCAGATGTGCTTTTTAAAGCGGCAGCTATTATCCGCCGCCGCAAGCATGAGTTCTCTGCTTTGATGACAAAAGAAGCGGGTAAGCCGTGGAGAGAAGCAGATGCTGACACAGCAGAAGGAATTGACTTTTTAGAATTCTATGGCCGGCAAATGCTTGTCTTAAAAAATGGTGTGCCTGTACAAAGCCGTCCCAACGAATTTAACCGTTACGATTATATTCCGCTTGGTGTAGGTATTATCATTTCACCATGGAATTTCCCATTTGCGATCATGGCAGGTACTACCGTTGCCGCGATTGTTTCTGGCAACACGGTCTTGTTGAAGCCTGCTTCCACGACACCAATTATTGCAGCTAAATTTGCGGAAGTAATGGAAGAAGCAGGACTGCCAAAGGGTGTACTAAACTTCGTTCCAGGCAGCGGCGCCGAGGTGGGCGACTACTTAGTTGATCATAAGGATACACGTTTCATCAGCTTCACTGGTTCCCGAGATGTTGGCCTGCGCATTTTCGACCGCTCTTCCAAAATCAGCGAAGGACAGCTTTGGATGAAGCGATTAATTGCCGAGATGGGCGGTAAGGATACGATTGTTGTGGACAGTGAAGCAGATCTTGAATTGGCTGCACAATCCATCATGGCATCAGCGTTCGGATTCTCCGGTCAAAAGTGTTCTGCATGTTCTCGGGCTGTTATTGTTGAGGACGTATATGATCAAGTATTGAATCGCGTCGTGGAATTGACTAATCAAATAAAAGTTGGCGAGCCATCTGAACAGGATACTTTCATGGGCCCTGTTATTGATAATAATGCTTTCAAGAAAATCATGGAATACGTTGAAATCGGTAAGTCAGAAGGCAAATTGATGACTGGCGGCGAAGGAGATAGCTCCAAAGGTTACTTCATCAAGCCAACTATATTTGCTGATTTAGATCCGAAGTCCCGCATCATGCAAGAGGAAATTTTCGGACCGGTGGTAGGTTTCTCAAAAGCGAAGGATTTCAACGAAGCGCTTGAGATAGCCAACAATACTGAATATGGCTTAACTGGTGCGGTTATTACCAAAAACCGTGCCCATATGGAGCAGGCACGTGAGGACTTTCATGTCGGTAATCTTTACTTCAACCGCGGCTGTACGGGTGCCATTGTCGGCTACCAGCCATTCGGAGGCTTCAACATGTCCGGAACTGACTCTAAAGCTGGCGGCCCTGACTATTTGCTTCTTCATATGCAAGGAAAAACAACATCGGAATTATATTAATAAAACAGTAAACTCCTTTCCTTTAGGGAAGGGGTTTTTTGTGTAATAAAGATTAAATGTCCAATAGAAGTGTCTAAAGTGACAATAATGTGAAATGATTCACAAGCAAACAACAAAATGTGACGAACTTCACAATTTTTTAAAAGGCTGGAGTTTACAATTTAACTATAAATGAAACCTTAATAACCGTTAAAAATAACTAAACAAAACATATAGGGAGCGGCCCAACATGAAAAAATTAGTAATGATCGGTAACGGAATGGCTGGAGTCAGGACAATCGAAGAAATCCTTAAACTTGCACCTGAACATTTTGAAATCACCATTTTTGGAGAAGAACCACATCCAAACTATAACAGAATTAAGCTATCAAATATTCTTCAAGGCGATACTAGGTTCGATGAAATCATTATCAACCCGTTGAATTGGTACAAAGAAAACAATATTCAATTATATACAGGCGAAGCTATTGTAAAAATTGACGCAGAAGCCAAACGAGTCATCAGTGACCAAGGCCGTGAAGTGGAGTACGATGAATTAATTATCGCAACAGGATCCAAGTCTTTTATTCTGCCAATTCCAGGTGCGGATAAACAGGGTGTGACCGGTTTTCGTGATATCCATGATTGTGAAATGATGATCAAATCATCAAAGGAATGCAAAAAAGCTGTTGTTATCGGCGGCGGTCTGCTTGGCCTTGAAGCTGCAAGAGGCCTGCTAAACCTAGGAATGAAAGTGGATGTCGTTCACTTAATGCCGTCTCTAATGGAACGCCAACTGGACCATATTGCAGCATCTATGCTTAAGGCAGAACTAGAAGGCCAAGGTATGAACTTTTTAATGGAAAAGGAAACCGTTGAAATCCTTGGAGATGAGCGGGTAACCGGACTACGCTTTAAAGATGGTTCAGAAGTAGAAGCCGACCTAATCGTCATGGCAATAGGCATCAAATCAAACACAGAAGTGGCCAAAAACAGCGGCATCTATGTAAACAGAGGCATTGTCGTAAATGACTTTATGGAGACCAGTCTTCCTCACATTTACGCAGTCGGAGAATGTGCCGAACACAGGGAAATTGTCTATGGTTTAGTGGCGCCATTGTACGAACAAGGGAAGGTCCTGGCGAATCGCATCAGCGGCTTCGAAGCGGAGCCATATAAAGGTTCAGTAACAGGCACCCAGCTTAAGGTAGCAGGGGTTGACCTTTTCTCAGCGGGAGAAATTTTTGAAGACGGCACAACGAAATCAATCATGGCCTACAACGAATATGACGGCATTTATAAACGGATTCTAACAAGAGATAATAGGATTGTCGGGATTGTCCTTTACGGGGATACAAAAGACAGCACAAAACTGTTTCGGATGCTAACGAAACAGGAAAACATCAGCGGCATGACCAGCGTATCGATTCTTCAGTCAGAATGCAGTGCAAGCGGCTCCTCCAGTGATGACATTGCCTCCATGCCAAATGATGAACTGGTGTGCGGCTGTAATGGCGTTACCAAGGGAACCATTGTCGAGGCGATCAAAACACAAGGGTTGACCACTCTAGATCAGGTAAGCCATTGCACAAACGCCGGCCGCTCATGCGGACGCTGTAAACCAATGGTAGCGAGCATACTAGAACATACTCTCGGCGACCAATTTGACGCATCAACAGCTCAAAAGACAAGCATTTGCGGTTGCACAACCTTAAGCCGCGAGGAATTGGTTCAAGAAATCAAAGTAAAGGGCTTAACAAGTGTCAAAGAAGTCATGAACGTTTTAGGCTGGAACAACGAGGAAGGCTGTACAAAATGCCGTCCCGCGATTAATTACTACCTCGGCATGATTCACATGGACGAGTATAAGGATGACCGCGATTCCCGCCTTGTTAACGAAAAAATGCACGCCAATATCCAAAAGGACGGAACCTATTCCGTTGTGCCGCGAATGTACGGCGGGGTGACAACACCACAGGATTTAATAAAAATTGCCAAAGTGGCCGAGAAATACAATGTTCCATTAGTAAAACTAACCGGCGGCCAGCGGATTGGCTTGTTTGGCATCAAAAAAGAAGACCTGCCAAGCATTTGGGAAGAGCTTAATATGCCATCAGGGTATGCTTACGGAAAAACGCTTCGCACCGTCAAAACCTGCGTCGGTGCCCAATTCTGCCGCTATGGTACACAGGACTCAATGGCACTTGGCATTGAGCTTGAAAAGAAATTTGAGCGTCTTGATACGCCGCACAAAGTGAAGATGGGGGTATCTGCTTGCCCAAGAAACTGCTCTGAAGCAGGAATCAAGGATATCGGTTTCGTCGGCATTGATGGCGGCTGGGAAATCTATGTCGGTGGAAACGGAGGAGTTGACCTTCGCGCTGGCGACCACTTATGCACGGTGAAAACCCAAGAAGCGGTTATCGAAATGACCGGGGCCTATCTGCAATACTATCGTGAGACAGCAAACTATCTGGAGCGTACTTCCAAATGGCTAGAGCGCCTGGGCCTAGAGCATATCCAAGGGGTCTTGGCAAACGAGGAAACACGCAAGGCCTTAAACGAACGGATGGACAAAACTTTGAAAAAATATATCGAGCCATGGGATGAAGCCATTCATAGTGAAGAAATTCAAGAGAAATATTATACTAAACATACCATTAAGGTCGGAGAGTGAGCAAAATGCTGCAAACTATAACTCGTATACCGGTTGCAAACTATTCAAACCTAAAAGCAAGATCTGGTTATACCATTAAGATCGATGACAAGGAAATTGCGCTCTTTAAAACATCTAATGGCAATGTTTATGCCTTGGAAAACCGCAGTCCCCATTCGAAGGGCGGTGTTCTTTCGGAGGGGCTTGTCAGTGGTGATTATGTTTTTTGCCCTGTCTATGATTGGAAAATCTCCTTAAAAGACGGGCTTGTGCAGGCTCCGGATACCGGCTATGTTAAAACATTTAACATAGAAATAGAAAAAGATATTATATTTGTCGTATCATAGAAGGAAAACACGGAAGGATGCTGCACGATGGGAACTGGAAAAGTTTTTTTAGTAGGAGCAGGACCGGGGGACGTTGGACTAATTACTGTGAAAGGGCTTGAAGCCATCAAGCAGGCGGAGGTTATTCTATATGACCGCCTAGCCAACCCGAAGCTTTTGGAGTTTGCTCCGGACAATTGTGAACTGATTTACGGGGGGAAATTACCGGACCGCCATTTTTTACGGCAAGAAAATATAAATGACGTTTTGGTCGCTAAAGCATTGGAAGGTAAAACTGTGGTCAGGCTTAAAGGCGGCGACCCGGGTGTATTCGGCCGGGTTGGCGAGGAAGCGGAAGCCTTGGCGAACCACCAAATACCATTCGAAATTGTCCCAGGTATCACATCGGGAATGGCTGCCCCTCTTTATGCCGGAATCCCTGTTACCCATCGGGAACATGCGGAATCATTTACGGTCGTAACGGCCCATGATAAATCACAGGAAGGCAAGCCGCTCCTTGACTGGGCAAGTCTTGCCCGCGGGATGGATACAATCGCTTTTTATATGGGAGTCCGGAACTTGCCATACATTTGTGAAAACTTGGTTGCCCACGGGAAGCCAGCCGAAACCCCAGTAATTTTAATTCAATGGGGCACCTTCGGCCGTCAGAAGACACTGCAGGGGACATTGGCTGATATTGCCGCCAAGGCTGAAGAGGCGAAGTTTAGCAATCCGGCGATTATTTTGGTAGGATATGTCGCATCTCTCCGTGAAAAAATAAGCTGGTTTGAGAAAAAGCCATTACATGGCCGGCAGATTCTTCTGGCGCGCACGAGTGAAGGCGAGAGCGAGTTAGCGAAGGAACTGATGCGTCAAGGCGCGGATGTAATCGAGTTTCCAAGGTGGAAAAGAATCGCAGCACCTGTTAACGAAGAGATTATGGGTACTATATCCAGTTATCAAAAAATCTTATTCACATCGCCTGAGAGTATCGAAGAATTTTTCACGGCGTTAAAGAATCATGGGGTGGATATTCGGAAAATTACAGCAGACCTTTTCGGTTTTTCCATCAAAACCATCAATGCCTTAAAAGAACGAGGATTCGTTCCAGCCTTGATCGATGAAATGTCCGATGGGGGAAAAATGCTTGTAGTTGGAGATGGCGGGGCCCAGGTACAAAAATATGATAACGCTGATTTCTGGAAAACAAGCGACAAAAAAGTAGATGAACAGTTCTTTTCAATTTTTAAAAGAATGATGGACGATGCGGATGTAAATACAGTCGTTTTCCCTTCGAGCGCTTCTGTTGAGCCATTTATAACAGCTTTGCAAAAATTCGGCATCGAAACAGAAGCTTTTTTGAAAAATGTCCAAGTTGTCGGAATGGGCAAACAAACGATGGGCGAAGTGGCCAAACTAGGTCTTGCGGAAAGCGGCATGCCAAAAAAGGCCACTAAAGAGGCGCTAGTCGAGTATTTAACTGGTCCTTGGCCGGAAAAGACTCCTGCCAATAGATAATGGAGGGGCAGAATGAACGGTTATTACCCAATTATGCTTAAGCTTGAAGGAAAAAAGGTAATAGTGGCCGGCGGCGGCACGGTAGCTGAGCGGAAGGTAAAAGGCTTGCTGGAAACGGGAGCAGCCATTACAGTCATTAGCCCGGAAAGTACGCCTGTTATACAACATTTGGCTCACGAAGGAAAAATAGCCTGGAAGCAAAAGCCGTTTGCCAAGTCGGACATCCAGGAGGCTTTTCTCATCATAGCGGCCACGAATGACCCACACACCAACAATCTGGTGAAGGAAGAAGCGGCGGTGCAGCAGCTTGTATCCATTGCGGACAATCCGGAGGAGTCTGATTTCCATCTGCCTTCCCATCTGAAGCGGGGCCGCTTAAGCATTGCGGTGTCCACAGGAGGAGCAAGCCCAATCCTAGCGAAACAGATCCGCAAGCAGCTTGAGCAGCAGTTTGACTCCCGGTACGAGGATTATCTAGAATTTCTTTTTTCAAAACGACAATGGATTTTGAAAAATGTTGAGGATGCGGATTTAAAAAGAAAATTGTTAACAGCCATCGTCAGCCCGGAATTTTTGAACAGCGGCGACTGGGATGAGATGTTTCAGAGTTTATATGAACAAATGATTTAAAGCAGCTACCTGAGTAGGAGGTATCTGCTTTTTTTATTGTGTTAAGAATCTAGTAATATCAAGGATTTTTTTATCTGCGCAGGGGAATTTTACCTATTTTTTAAAATTTTTCAGAAAAGTAGTTCCATTTTCCGGAAGTGTGTTATATAATACAAAACGAGGATAGTTACTGTATTATAACAAAGAGGTGATCAAGTTCGTGTCGACGCAAACAAGGGGGATGGAAGTGGTTGGGGCCTTGAAGGCCCAATACGACGGGATTTTAACGCCAGATGCTTTGAAATTTATTGAAGAACTTGAAACCAAATTTGGCCCAAGGCGGGCTGAACTGTTACAGTCCAGACAGAAACGCCAAGAGGAAATTAATAACGGCAAGCTTCCTGCTTTCCTCCCTGAGACGAAGCACATCAGAAATGGTGACTGGAGAATTGAACCATTGCCTCATGACCTTCAGGACCGAAGGGTGGAGATTACCGGGCCGACTGACCGAAAAATGGTCATCAATGCCTTAAACTCCGGAGCCAAATTGTTCATGGCCGATTTCGAGGATGCCACGTCACCAACATGGGAGAATCTCCTTGAAGGGCAAATCAACTTACGGGATGCCGTTAATCGGACGATTAACTTTGAAAATCCAGACGGAAAAAAATACGAACTGAATGAAAAAACAGCTGTACTAATTGTCAGACCCCGCGGACTTCATCTCGAGGAAAGGCATGTGTTATTAGACGGCAGAACCATTTCAGGAAGCTTTTTCGATTTTGGATTGTATTTTTTCCATAACGTAAAGGAACTGCTGGCAAGAGGAACCGGTCCTTACTTTTACCTGCCAAAGCTTGAAGGCCACTTGGAAGCACGGCTTTGGAATGACGTATTTGTATACGCACAGGAAAGGCTCGGGATTGCCCAAGGCACCATCAAAGCAACTGTGTTAATTGAAACCATCCTGGCCGCTTTTGAGATGGAAGAGATTCTTTATGAATTAAGGGAACACTCAGCCGGATTAAACTGCGGAAGATGGGATTATATTTTTAGCTATTTGAAAAAACTACGTAACCAAGATGATGTTATTTTACCGGATCGTTCGCAGGTGGCGATGACAGTGCCGTTCATGCGTTCGTACTCCTTACTTACGATTCAAACCTGCCACCGCCGCAAGGCACCGGCAATAGGGGGAATGGCAGCACAGATTCCAATCAAGGATAACCCCAAGGCAAACGAAGAGGCATTTGCCAAGGTTCGCGCTGACAAAGAGCGCGAGGCACGGGACGGTCACGATGGGACGTGGGTTGCCCACCCTGGACTTGTTCCGGTGGCGATGGAGGTTTTCAACCGCGAAATGCCGACTCCAAACCAAATCCATACGATGAAACAGCAGAAGATTACCATTACAGCTAGTGATTTATTGGAAGTGCCAACGGGTACGATTACTGAGGAAGGTGTCCGTACCAACATCAATGTAGGTATTCAATATGTGGCTTCCTGGCTTTCAGGACGCGGTGCAGCACCGATTCATAATTTAATGGAGGATGCGGCAACCGCCGAAATTTCACGGGCCCAGCTATGGCAGTGGATCCGTCATCCAAAGGGCATCTTAAAAGACAACCGGAAGTTAACTTCCGAATTATATGAACAGCTAAAGGCCGAGGAACTTACGGAAATCAAGCGGGAAATTGGGGACCAAGCCTACTTGAACGGGCGGTTCGACGAAGCCGTTAACCTGTTTGATAACTTAATCTTAAATGACGATTTTGCAGATTTCTTAACTATTCCAGGTTACCAACAACTATAGGGATTTGAGAGTTTTTAACTCTTCAAAAATATATTTTCAAAAAATACTTTAATAGGTTGATAGGAGGATTTTAAAATGACTGATGCAAGAGTAGCGCAATTACAAGAAAGCTGGGAAATGGATGCACGTTGGAAGGGGATTACACGTCCATATACTGCAGAGGATGTGATCAAACTTCGAGGTTCTATCGATATTGAACATACATTAGCACGCAAAGGTGCTGAAAAGCTTTGGAAACTAGTAAACGAAGAAGATTATATCAACGCTCTTGGCGCTTTAACTGGTAACCAAGCGGTTCAGCAGGTTAAAGCTGGGCTTAAGGCTATCTACTTAAGCGGCTGGCAGGTTGCTGCAGACGCTAACCTTTCCGGTAACATGTACCCTGACCAAAGCTTATACCCTGCAAACAGCGTTCCGGCTGTTGTTAAGCGTATCAACCAAGCACTTCAGCGCGCTGACCAGATCACTCATGGAGAAGGCGACAATTCTATCGATTGGTTCGCTCCAATCGTGGCTGACGCTGAAGCAGGCTTCGGCGGCCAGCTAAACTGCTTCGAACTAATGAAAGGCATGATTGAAGCAGGTGCTGCCGGCGTTCACTTCGAAGACCAGCTTTCTTCTGAGAAAAAATGCGGCCACTTAGGCGGTAAAGTATTGCTTCCTACACAAACTGCGGTTCGCAACCTGATTGCTGCCCGTTTAGCTGCTGACGTTATGGGCGTTCCAACTGTGCTGGTTGCCCGTACAGATGCTAACGCTGCAGACTTAATCACAAGCGATATCGATGAAAACGATGCTGAGTTTATTACTGGCGAACGTACAGCTGAAGGCTTCTTCCGTACAAAAGCAGGTCTTGACCAAGCAATAAGCCGCGGATTGGCTTACGCTCCATATGCCGACCTAATCTGGTGCGAAACTTCCGAGCCAAACCTTGAAGAAGCACGCCGCTTTGCAGAGGCAATCCATGAGAAGTTCCCTGGCAAACTGCTTGCCTACAACTGCTCACCTTCCTTCAACTGGAAGAAGAAGCTTGACGATGAAACGATTGCAAAGTTCCAACAAGAGCTTGGCAAAATGGGTTACAAGTTCCAATTCGTTACACTTGCAGGCTTCCATGCTCTAAACCACAGCATGTTCGAACTTGCCCGCGGTTACAAAGAAAACGGCATGGCAGCTTACTCTGTCCTGCAGCAGGCTGAGTTCGCCAGCGAGCAATACGGCTACACTGCTACTCGTCACCAGCGCGAAGTTGGTACTGGTTACTTCGACCAAGTATCTATGGTAATCTCCGGCGGTACTTCTTCCACTACTGCGTTGAAAGGCTCTACGGAAGAAGAGCAATTTACTGGTTCTAAATAATATAGTGATCGGACGTGAATCCTTCCCTCCTTAATGGAGGGAGGGGTTTTTTCTTTGTGGCTGGGGGCGGGGGTTACTCTCGGATAAGCGGTGAATACTCTCGGATAAGGTATGTTTACTCTCGGATAACGCGGGAATACTCTCGGATAACCGTAATTTACTCTCGTAACCGCAAATTACTCTCGGATAGGAGCGGAATACTCTCGGATAAAGTGAAAATACTCGCGAATGGCCATCATTTACTCTCAGAGATGCTGAGATTGGAACGTTTTCTATACAGAAATCATACATAGTAATTAGCCTTTTAAATGGAGTTGATTCTTTTTGAAAAAGCCTACCGTTGACGAGGTCTTGCAGCAAGGCATCTATGGAACGATTGAAACCAAGCCTGAGGAAAGAAGGAAATTTTTAGGATCTTTACGCGAACGAATTATTGTCGCTCTTACGAAAAAACAGGTAGCTGAAACCGAAGTGTACCCTCAAGTAGGGCAGTTAATGAAGAAATATCCTGGTGCCCATCTTTTTCTAAACGGAAATATGGGTTACGCCCAATTATCCAAATATGTAAAAGTCGCATCCAAACACAAGATTGGCCACACTATTGTCACCAACAAGGAGCATGACACCGACATCGGCTTAGTTTTAGCAATGAATCATGCTATTGATAAAGAAGAAATTTACCTTACAAAAAAGGAAATTGTGATTCCAAAGCAAAATAAGAAGAAAGGACTTTTTTCAAAGTTATTTAAAAGAAAATCAAACAAATGAGCTCGTGGCTTAAAGGTGCCATGGGTTTTTTTATGTCCAAAAGTAAAATTGTGGTAATATTTAGGAGGGGAGGATGAACCATGACTATTAAAGGAATAAACCACATTTTGTTTTCCGTTTCCAATCTAGAAAAATCCATCCAATTCTATCAAGGCGTGTTTGACGCCAAATTGCTAGTAAAAGGAAGGACCACCGCCTATTTTGATCTAAACGGCATATGGCTTGCCCTGAATGAGGAGAAGGATATACCGAGAAATGAAATACATCATTCCTATACGCATCTGGCTTTTTCAATCGAAGAGGCAGACTTCCTTAACATGTTTGAAAAACTGAAACAACTCCAGGTCAACATTCTGCCGGGCCGCCAAAGAGACGAAAGGGATAAACGATCACTATATTTTACCGACCCGGATGGACATAAATTTGAGTTTCACACAGGTACACTTCAAGACAGACTAGATTACTATAAACAAGAAAAAAAGCATATGGAGTTTTTCAATTGAAAAAGGGGCCCTAAAGCCCCTTATTAGTTTGACGCCTCGACCGCAGCGCGCAATTCTATCTCCACATTTCCCTGCACCGCCCTGCTGATCATACAGGAGGTCTCCGCCTTCTTGGCAAGCCTGTGTGCTAATGCAAAATCCTTTTCAGCAGCATCCGCTTTCAAAACGATAAGTGGTTTATGAATGATTTTTTTATAGGTAATAACCCCATTGGTCACATCGACAATCCCTTCGGATTCCATCGTTAAGCCCGCCTTATCAAGCCCGCTCCGCTGCATCGTGGCGGCAAGCGTGATGATATAGCAAGTCGCAGCCGCACCCAGCAGCATTTCATCGGGGTTCGTCCCGACCCCCGGGCCGTCCATTTCCGGCGGGATGGATACCTTCGTTTTCAGGTTTGCGGTTTCAATTTCACCTACATCATTCCGAAGCCCAGGCCAGTTTGCTTTTAATAAAAATCGATGTTCAGCCATCCAAAAACCTCCAGTGAAATATTTCTTGTATAAAAACCCGATGATTTTTAAAATATGGTATGGTTAGTTTATTAATTTAATGGAGCAGCAAAAAATATGAACCTAATAAAGAAGCTATTTCTGTTTTTAATACTTTGCCTTTATCTAGCCATTCTTACAAAACTCGTATTATTTAAATATATCCCGCTATCTCAGATTATCAATCATTTTAATTTCACCTATGACGGATACCACTGGCGCTCAAACAATTTTGTTCCCTTTAAAACCATTCATTTTTATTTGTATATAGCCGATGTCAATTTCGATATTCGGGTGAAGAATCTAGCTGGAAACGTGGTTGGCTTTATCCCGCTTGGCTTTATCTTACCACTCTTGGCAAAAAAATTTCAAAAACTTAGAACCGTCATGCTAGCCGCGTTCAGTTTAAGTCTATCCTATGAAATACTGCAGTTGGTGTTCGAATTTGGCAGCTTCGATGTGGATGATTTGATCTTAAATACCTTTGGCGGAATTTTGGGCTATATCCCGTTTAAAATTTTGCAGTTTTTTTCCCGCCCCAAAAGGAAAAGAAAAAAATAAGGCAAACTGAACCGAAATTATGTTGAAATCTGCAACGTTTTTTAAAAATTTGCAGATTTTTTAGTTTATCAGAAAAAAATGTGTTGTAAGGGTTTACATCATGTAGTAATATGGGTAATGAAATCACATACATGATTTAAAATCACATATGTGATTCCAAGGAGGATCGGAGATGGCTGTTAAATCGGCAGAACGCGTGTTAAAAGTGTTTGAGTTGCTTGCACAGCACCCAGAGGGATTAACAATCAAAGAAATAAGCGAGACACTTATTTTTCCGCAGAGCAGTACATCAGGTTTGATTGAGACGTTATTTCAAGCAAACTATTTGACGGTCGATTATTCAAAAAAGTATAGGCTTGGACCAAAGCTTATACCCCTTGGAAGCATAGCGATGAATTGTCTCGATGTTGCTGCCCAAGGCTTGCCTTTTCTAAAAAAACTAATGGAAGAGGTACAGGAAACCGTCTTTATGGCTGTTTTATCAGATTCTGAACTTATCTATGTGGCGAAGATCAACAGCAATCGATCCATTCGTACAACAGCGGAACCAGGAAAAAGCAAGCCATTGTATTGCACGGGATTAGGAAAAGCCTTCTTAACCTTTCTCTCGGATAAGCAACGGGAGGAAATTATCAGAAACCTAATATTGCAGCCTATTACACCCAAGACGATAACTGACAAAACATCTCTCAAAGTGCAACTGGAAATGTTCGCAAGTCTTGGCTATGCCATTGATGATGAAGAGAATGAAGAGGGGTTATATTGTCTGGCTGCTCCTATATATGGAGTAGAATGTACGATTCAGGCCGCAATTAGCGTAGCAGGTCCTAAAGAAAGAATGTTAAAAAATAAAGATAGAATTGTGGAAAACTTGCTCCATACCTCAATGAAAATTTCTGACAGTATTGGGTACAGATAACCACAATGCTAAATTTTATTAGCTCTTTGAAAGGGGGACTTGCATGTAGGAAAAGGGTCATTATGATTCTATTCATTATATAAAAAAGCTGATTATCTATAGTTTTTTTGAAAACGCTTTAAAACGCTAAGGCAACAATCGTGTAATGTGGGTACTTAAGGAAAATTTCATGCAAGGGAATTTATTAATTTCATTATTCTACCAAACTATTTTTTAATATGTGTTATAGGTCTACAGTATAAAATGAAATCGCTATCACTTTTGTGAAAATAACAGCAAGGGGGAAAATTATGAAAAAGAGTTTTGTAGGTTTTAAAAAAGCTGCTGGTGTTCTTGCTTTAGCCGTTGGTCTTAGCTCTGCACTAGCTGGCTGCAGCGGTTCGAATTCCTCTGACACCTCAAAGGCGCCGGAGAAGAACACTGAGAAAAAGGTTCAAGAAATCCGCTTGGTTGCTGCTAACCATCCTTGGACAGAAGCAATTAAGGCACAATTGCCAGAGTTTGAGAAAGAGACTGGCATTAAAGTAAAGATTGACAGCTATTTTGAAGACCAATTAACACAAAAAACGTCCGTTGAGTTTGCCTCTAACTCTAAGAACATCGACGTTGTTATGTTCCGTCCGCTCCAAGACGGTAAGATGTTCCATAAGAGCGGTTACTTTGCAGACATGACTGGTTATATTTCTAAAGAACAAGACTATACAAAGGATTTTATTCCTTCTTCCCTAGGAAGCGTGCAACAAGACAAAAAATACTTTGGATTACCGCTTGTAACAGAGACGGAAGTTCTTTACTACCGTAAAGACCTGTTAGAAAAAGCCGGCATCGAAGTTCCAAAGACATTAGAAGAGCTTGAAGCAGCGGCTAAGAAGTTAAACGACCCTGCTAATGGCGTTGCTGGATTTGTTGCCCGTGGTAAACGTGCTGCTGCAGTTACACAGTTCTCCAGCTTCCTATATGGCTTTGGCGGCGACTTTATGAAGGATGGAAAATCCACCCTTACTTCACCTGAGGCATTAAAAGCATTTGAATATTATGGGAACCTTTTAAATAAGTATGGCCCTAAAGGTACTTTAAACATGAGCTGGCCTGAGGCAATGGCTGTGTTCACTCAAGGAAAAGCTGCTTTCTATACAGATGCATCTTCCTTGTTCACAAACGCAACTGATCCATCAAAATCTGCTGTGGCTGACAAAGTTGGTTTCGCTCCGTTCCCAGCTGGTGCTAATGGTTCTAAGCCATACAACGTAACATCTTGGGCACTTGGTATTGGCGCTAACTCTGAGAAGAAAGATGCAGCATGGGAATTCATTAAGTGGGTAGAAAGCAAAGAAATGGTTACGAAGCTTCAAGCTGAAGGAAATCCTGGTGCACGTATTTCTGTTTGGGATTCTGCAGAAGGAACTGCTAAATTCCCGAAAGATTTAGCGGCAGCGATTGCTGAAAATGGTAAAGCTGGTACTTCTTATGACCGTCCAGTGGTAATCAACGTAGGAAGCGCACGTGATTCCATCGGCGATATCATCATTGCTGGTATCGAAGGCAAGGATGTTAAGGCTGCTGCAGAAAAGGCAGACGGAGAATTCCAAAAGATTCTTGACAGCGAGAAGTAATCCGTTCTAATTAGCACAAATTTTTAATCGGCTTTCGGTCAGCAATCTAGGTTGTAATACTGGATCATGCCCGAAAGCCGTTTGTTTTAACAAAACATAATCTTTTCCGGGAGGAACAAAAGAATGACAAATTGGATTGACCGTCACATCAAGTGGGTTTTTACCTTGCCGGCTGTGCTTTTTGTAGGATTAATGATGGTCATGCCTGTGGGCTATACGTTTTGGCTGAGTTTTCATGAGTGGAGCATGTCGAATGTGACTCCTCCGTTATGGGTGGCTTTGGATAATTATATCGCATTATTTAAAGATGAACTTTTCCTTAAATCACTTTGGTTAATGTTCTATTTTACAATTGTAGCTGTGTTGATTGAAACGGTATTAGGGGTTGGAATTGCGATTCTTATGAATCAGAATATCGTTGGAAAAGGCGTTGTCAAAACCTTATTCCTGCTCCCAATGGTAGCAACTCCGGTTGCTGTCGGTTTAATTTGGGTCCTAATTTACGAACCGAATATTGGGATTCTTAACATATTCTTAAGCAAACTCGGAATTCCGGGTCAGGAATGGTTAACCTCACAGAGTCTCGTTATGCCTTCGTTAATTTTTATTGATGTTTGGGAATGGACCCCGATGATCGCCTTAATCGTTCTAGCAGGTCTTGTTTCCCTGCCGAAGGATCCTTACGAAGCAGCGATGATTGACGGGGCGACTCCTTGGCAGTCGTTTACAAAAATTACGCTTCCGTTGTTAAAACCGACGCTATATTCCGCTGTTTTATTAAGGATGATTGACGCGTTAAAAACATTTGACATTATTTATGCTACTACTCAGGGCGGACCGGGGACTTCATCCCAAACGACCAACATTTACGGGTACGTGTTAGGCTTCCAATACTTCAAGATTGGTCAAGCTTCTGCATTATTAATGATCTTCTTTATCATCGTTCTATCGATTAGTATTTTCACGATTCTTTTACGGAAAAGGGCGGGTGTACAGCTATGAGTGAAAAACGAAGTCCGATTAAATCCATTTTCACCCATTTCGGCGTTTATTTTGTACTGTTTTTGTTCTTACTCCCGTTCCTGTGGATGTTACTCGCTTCATTTAAAACACAAGTACAAATTCTTAATACCAATAAAATCTTTGAAATTACAGCAAACTTTAATAACTATATTAATGTTTTTAAAGAATATAACTTTCTTAGTTTTATATGGAACAGCTTTGTCGTTGCAGCAGGGGCAACCCTATTTGGGCTCATCCTTGGCCTTCCTGCCGCTTATTCAATTGCAAAATTCAAGCAGCAAGGCTTTGGTCTTTTAATTCTTGTAGCAAGAATTGTACCGGGTATCTCTTTCCTTATCCCATGGTTTATTATCTTTTCAAAACTGCAATTAATTGACACATACACGTCGCTAATCCTAAGCCATATGCTTGTCACCATGCCGTTTATTATCTGGGTTATGATTCCGTTTTTTGAAGGGCTTCCGCATGAGCTTGAAGAATCAGCACGTGTAGATGGCTGTTCTATTCCAGGGGCGTTTGTCAAAGTTATGCTGCCAATCTCGGGACCGGGGATTGTGACTTCATCTATTTTGGCGTTCATCTTCTCATGGAATAACTTTATGTTTTCACTGATTTTAGCAGGCGATAACACGAAGACCTTACCGATTGCCATCTTTAATTTCCTATCCTATTCGGAAATTAACTGGGGCGGTCTGATGGCGGCATCTGTCATCATTACGGCACCTGTACTAGTCATCGCACTATTTGCCCAACGATATATCATTGCAGGATTAACAGGCGGAAGTGTGAAAGGTTAATAGTCTTAGCAAATGCGTGATTTAAAAATAATATAAACGAGGCGAATTGACTATGAAAATCACGAATCTAACATTATACAAAGTTCCTCCACGCTGGCTTTTTCTAAAAATTGAAACGGATAACGGCTTAGAAGGCTGGGGCGAGCCAATCGTCGAAGGCCGGGCGAGCACGGTAGAGGCTTGTGTAAAGGAACTTAGTGACTATTTAATCGGTCAGGACCCACGGAAAATTGAAGATCTTTTCCAGGTGATGTACCGTGGAGGATTTTATCGCGGCGGTCCAATCATGATGAGTGCCATTTCGGGAATTGAGCAGGCACTGTGGGACATAAAAGGGAAATTCTACAATATGCCTGTTTATGAAATGCTTGGCGGGGCGGCACGTGATAAAATCCGCGTCTACTCATGGATCGGCGGTGATCGCCCAAGCGACGTAGCGAACGAAGCCAAGGAAAAGATTAAGGCAGGTTTTACAGCAGTAAAAATGAATGCCACTGAAGAAATGGAATACATTGATAATACTTCCAGCGTGGAAAGTGTCATAAATAGAATTGCTGCAGTCCGTGAAGCGGTAGGCAAAGATGTGGGAATAGGCATGGACTTCCACGGCCGTGTCCATAAAACAATGGCAAAAATCATTGCGAAAGAATTGGAGCCATACCGTCCAATGTTTATTGAAGAACCAGTTCTTCCGGAAAATAACGAGGCGTTACGTGAAATCGCCCGATATACTTCAACGCCAATCGCGACTGGCGAAAGACAGTATACACGCTGGGGCTTTAAGCAGCTCTTGATGGATGGATATGTTGATATTATCCAGCCGGATGTTTCGCACGCTGGAGGAATTCTCGAAATGAAGAAAATTGCGGCTATGGCTGAAGCCTTTGATGTTGCGGTTGCTCCTCATTGTCCGCTCGGTCCGATTGCTCTAGCTTCGTGCTTACAGGTGGATTTCTGTACGCCTAATGCAATTATTCAGGAGCAGAGCTTAGGAATTCATTACAATCAGGGCAGTGATTTGCTTGATTACCTTAAGGATCGTTCTGTCTTTAAATATGAAAATGGGTATGTGAACATTCTTGAAGGCCCGGGTTTGGGGATTGAAGTGGATGAAGAGCATGTAAAGGAAATGGCGAAGGTTGGGCACGATTGGAAGAATCCAATTTGGCGCTATAAAGATGGCAGTGTTGCCGAGTGGTAATGAATAAGGGGGAAAATTAAATGGATGTGATTACCTTTGGTGAAACAATGGTCCTATTAAACCCCTCAAAAGCAGGGCCGCTAAGATATGTCAACGAATTTGAAAAGACCATCGGCGGGGCAGAGTCCAATGTGGCCATCGCTCTCGCCAGACTTGGCCATCTGGTAAGTTGGGTGAGTCGTCTCGGTGAGGATGAATTCGGCCTATACATCCGTAACTTTATTCGCGGTGAAGGGGTCGATACCAGTTTGGTAACCTTTGACCCCTCTTGCCCCACAGGAGTATTTTTTAAGGAACGGCAAGATGGAAGAGATCCTAGAGTAAACTATTTCCGGGCCGGATCGGCGGCAAGCAGAATGGGAAAAGCTCACTTGCAGGAAAGTGAAATTGCCAAAGCGAAAATCCTTCATATTTCAGGTATCACACCAGCGTTAAGTCCATCCTGCAGAGAGCTTGTCTATCATGCGATTGATGCAGCCAAACGAAATAAGGTGACGATTGTTTTCGACCCGAATATTCGCCTGAAGCTTTGGACAAAGGAAGAAGCGCGTGAAGTGTTAATGGATATTGCCGGTAAATGCGATATCGTTTTGCCGGGTATTGAAGAAGGTCTGATTCTTACAGGTGAAAAAACACCGGAGAAAATAGCTGAGCGATTAATTAAAAATGGATCAAAGGCGGTCGTTGTGAAACTCGGTGATTCCGGAGCCTATTACAATGATGGAGATAAGCAGGAATACGTCGACGGGTACAGAGTTGAGAAGGTAGTCGACACTGTTGGTGCTGGCGATGGGTTTGCTGCCGGCTTCATATCGGGCTTGCTTCGCGGCTGGTCCTATAGGGATGCCGTTTACCTAGGAAACCGGGTAGGCGCTTCTGCTGTAACGGTGGCGGGTGATGTGGAGGGTTATCCATATTGGGCTGAAATCGCTCCTGATCGCTCTGAAGAAATCTTGAGATAGTAGTGGGAAGGAGAGATTTTCGTGATACCGAAAGTACAGTTGCTGCAAAAATTAGTCGAAAGCGGTATTATCGCAGTTATCCGCAGGGTGCCCGAGGAGATCGTCGGACAGGTGATTGAAAGCCTTGTTGAGGGCGGAGTGACGGCACTCGAAGTGACTGTAGATTCACCACATGCATACCGAACAATTGAAAAATATTCGCAGATATTTAAAGGTCAAGCTCTAATCGGAGCGGGAACGGTTATTGACCGTGAATCCGCCCAGCGTGCCATCTCGGCAGGTGCAGATTTTGTTTTTAGCCCTAGCCTTTCTGAAGAGGTGATTAGAACGGCACTACGTTATGGCAAAATAGCGATTCCGGGTGTGATGACCCCGACTGAAATGATTCAAGCGGTTGAATGGGGCGCGGATGCAGTGAAGGTTTTTCCAGCTGGGAATCTTGGACCAAAGTATATTAAGGATGTCGGGGCTCCGTTTCCTCACATTCCTGTCATTCCAACAGGCGGCGTCTCGTTAGAAAATATTGAGTCCTATATTAAAGCCGGCGCAGTAGCTTGTGGAATCGGAGGGAGCTTGGTCAATTCTAAATTAATAGAAGAACGCAACTTCAGCGAACTAAAAGAAAAAGCAACTGCATATGTTGAGGCAGTACGAGCTGCACGTAACTTGATCAAATAACAAGGCACCCATCGCCTGAATAGGGTGCTTTTTCTTTTTCGAAAGGCACTTTCAATGTCCGAATTGAACTAAAATTAAAAACTCTTGTCCATACTTAAAGAGTAATCATTGCGGTAAAGCGAAAAAGTTTGGTATCATCAATATTAAATGACAATAATCGGAGGTAACTTAGACATGTCGCGAATTTCAACCGACCAGGTGAAGCACGTGGCCAATTTGGCGCGTCTTGCGATTACCGAGGATGAGGCAGAAAAGTTCACCAAGCAGCTTGATGCCATCATCACATTTGCTGAACAGTTAAATGAACTGGATACGGACAATGTGGCTCCTACATACCATGTGCTTGATATGAAAAATGTTCTCCGCGAGGATATCCCAAAGCAAGGGTTGCCGCGTGAGGAAGTATTGAAAAATGCGCCGGAGCATCAGGACGGCCAATTCAAAGTGCCATCTATTTTAGGGGAGTAGGAGGATTATTAGTGTGAGTTTATTTGACCATAAAGTTTCAGATCTTCATGAGCTTTTAAATAAAAAAGAACTGAAGGTCTCCGATCTTGTTGATGCATCCTATAAGCGGATTGCTGAGGTCGAGGACAAGGTTCAGGCGTTTTTAACATTGGATGAAGAGCGTGCCAGACAAGCGGCAAAGGCCCTGGATGACAATCTGGATGCCACAAAAGGGTTGCTTTACGGCATGCCAATCGGCGTGAAAGACAATATCGTCACAAAAGGACTAAGGACAACCTGTGCCAGCAAAATACTCGAAAACTTTGACCCAATCTACGATGCTACAGTAGTTCAAAAGCTGCAGCAGGCAGAAACGGTAACGATCGGTAAGTTAAACATGGACGAGTTCGCGATGGGGTCTTCCAACGAGAATTCCCGCTTCCAAAAGACGCGAAATCCATGGAATCTTGACCGGGTCCCAGGCGGTTCTTCAGGTGGTTCAGCGGCATCCGTTGCAGCTGGAGAAGTGCTATTTTCACTGGGCTCTGACACAGGCGGTTCGATCCGTCAGCCAGCTGCTTTTTGCGGCGTTGTCGGCATGAAGCCAACCTATGGCCGGGTTTCCCGCTTTGGGCTTGTCGCTTTTGCGTCATCGCTTGATCAAATCGGTCCAATCACACGGACAGTCGAGGATAATGCCTATTTATTACAAGCCATTTCCGGACTAGACCCAATGGACTCCACTTCAGCAAACGTGGACGTTCCAAACTTTGCTGGAGCCTTAACAGGCGATGTGAAGGGTCTAAAAATCGCTGTACCGAAGGAGTATCTTGGCGAAGGGGTACAAGAATCTGTCCGTCAATCTGTTTTGGATGCACTAAAGGTGCTTGAAGGTCTTGGCGCGGTTTGGGAAGAAGTTTCTCTTCCGCATTCCAAGTACGCATTGGCAGCCTATTATTTAATTTCTTCATCAGAAGCATCTGCCAACCTGGCCCGCTTCGATGGTGTCCGCTACGGTTACCGAACACCTGATGCAGAGAATTTACTTGATTTATATAAGAAGACACGGGCAGAAGGCTTCGGTGATGAGGTAAAGCGCCGGATTATGCTCGGAACCTTTGCGCTAAGCTCCGGTTACTATGATGCCTACTATAAAAAGGCGCAAAAGGTACGTACATTGATTAAACAGGATTTTGAGCAGGTCTTTGAAAAATATGATGTTATCATCGGGCCAACTACGCCAACTCCTGCTTTTAAAATTGGTGAAAAAATTGATGATCCATTAACGATGTATGTGAACGATATTCTGACAATACCAATGAACCTTGCCGGTGTGCCGGGAATCTCAGTTCCATGCGGCTTTGAAGGCGGACTGCCGTTAGGTTTGCAAATTATCGGCAAGCATTTTGACGAAGCAACTATTTATCGTGTTGCCCATGCGTTCGAGCAGGCAACCGACCATCATAAAAAGAAGCCGCAATTGTAGGGGGTGAATAGAATGGAATTCGAAACAGTGATTGGACTTGAGGTCCATGTAGAGCTAAAAACAGAATCAAAAATCTTCTCGTCCAGCCCAAACCACTTTGGTGCTGAGCCGAATACAAATACAACTGTCATCGACCTTGGTTACCCAGGGGTGCTGCCTGTTCTGAACAAAAAGGTAGTCGATTATGGGATGAAAGCAGCAATGGCGCTGAATTGCCAAGTTGCCACGCATACGAAGTTTGACAGGAAAAACTATTTTTATCCAGACAACCCGAAGGCATACCAAATCTCGCAATTTGATCAGCCGATCGGCGAGCATGGCTGGATTGAAATTGAAGTGGACGGTTATACAAAACGGATTGGCATAACCCGGATTCATCTGGAAGAGGATGCCGGCAAGCTGAACCATGAAAAAGGCTATTCATTAGTGGACATTAACCGTCAAGGAACGCCGCTGATTGAAATCGTTTCTGAGCCGGATATTCGAACTCCAAATGAAGCTTATGCCTATTTGGAAAAATTAAAGTCCATTATCCAATATACAGGCGTTTCCGATTGTAAAATGGAAGAGGGCTCACTTCGCTGTGATGCCAATATTTCGATTCGTCCAGTCGGGCAAGAGGAATTTGGAACAAAGACAGAGTTGAAAAACCTGAACTCGTTCAATTTTGTACGAAAAGGACTTGAATATGAAGAAAAGCGTCAGCGCGAGGTTGTCTTGGGCGGTGGAAAAATCGATCAGGAAACACGCCGCTTTGATGAGGCAACTGGTGCCACTATTCTGATGAGGGTAAAGGAAGGCTCCGATGATTATCGTTACTTCCCGGAACCGGACCTTCTCGAATTATATATTGACGAAGACTGGAAATCCCGGATTCGTGCCGAAATTCCTGAGCTTCCAGATGAGCGTCAAAAGCGTTATATCGAAGAGCTTGGCCTCCCGGTTTATGATGCAAAAGTATTGACCGTAATTAAAGAAACAGCTGATTTCTTCGAAGCGACAGTAGCAGCAGGTGCTGATGCAAAAATGGCGTCCAACTGGATCATGGGTGAAGTTTCCGCATACTTGAACGCCGAGGGCAAAGAACTTCATGATGTTCCGCTAACGCCAGAGGGCTTAGCCGGTATGATCAAGTTGATTAATAATGGCACAATATCCTCGAAGATTGCCAAGACTGTCTTTAAGGAGTTAATCGAAAACGGCGGAGATGCCGAGCAGATTGTTAAAGATAAAGGGCTTGTGCAAATTTCCGATGAAGGAACGCTTTTGAAAATTATTGGTGAGATTCTTGATAACAATCCGAAATCGATTGAAGATTTTAAGGGTGGCAAGGCAAAGGCCACTGGCTTCCTTGTTGGCCAAATCATGAAAGCGACAAAGGGACAAGCCAACCCGCAATTGGTGAATCAGTTGTTAGTGCAGGAATTGAATAAGAGATAAGCTTGCAAGCCGGTAGAATTTTTTCTGCCGGTTTTTTGCATGCTGTAAAGGAGTTTCTTTGCAGATAATGTCGGGGCAATATTCGACAATCGCTGCACCATTTCCCGGGAAAAAATCCTTTGTAAATAGGGCTTTCCTTTGAAATAACCAAACGTTTGGATGATGTTGCAAAGTGGGATAATGTGTCGAAGGATGGGAAATAGGCCGAGATGATTTATTTTTCGAGTTGATTTGAGATTTTCATATGAAATACAAAGTATGTGAAACGACATTGTTCTGCCCTTGTAGAAGAGAAAAGCTATATTTTTCTAAGAAGAAGTGGTGATTTAATCAAACGTTTGATTGGGACGCATGTTTTCGGCAAAAAATTAAGGTTAATTTTATCTGAATCCTTGAATTAATAAGTATTATTATCTTTTTAATTAAACGTTTGATTAGCAGGGAAGAGGGGGAGAATTTGTCGGTGATAGAAGCCTTATAATAGTGTTGCATTTTTGGTTCGCTTAAAACAAATGCTAACAATTGAGAGAGGGGTGAAATATGTTAATTCTCCAATTGGCTATCATTTTAATTGCTTCGAAAATTGCCGGAAGTCTAAGTGTCAGACTTGGGCAGCCATCCGTTCTCGGCACCCTTTTGATTGGAATTGTTTTAGGGCCTTCAGTATTGGGATTGGTAAATGAAACTGAAACTTTAGCAGAATTCAGTGAAATTGGCGTGATCCTGCTTATGTTTATTGCCGGCTTGGAAACGGATCTGGATGAATTTAAGAGGTCAGGTATAGCATCAACGTATGTTGGGTTTGGAGGGATAATATTCCCTCTTGTTTTCGGTTATGGTGCTGGAATTTTACTCGGAATGTCAGCGCCACAATCTTGGTTTTTAGGGCTAGTATTATCTGCAACAAGCGTCAGCATCTCTGTACAAGCGTTAAAAGAAATGAATCAGCTAAAAACCCGGGAAGGCACTACTATCTTGGGAGCGGCAGTAATTGATGATGTTGTGGTCATTATAGCGTTAGCATTTTTAATGAGCCTCTCAGGCGGAGATGTGAATCTAACTGCCGTTATTTTAAAAAAGGTAGCATTTTTTGCAGGGGCGCTTTTAATCGGCTGGGCAGTTGTCCCATTATTTTTAAAAAGATTCTCTGTTTTAAAAGAATCAGAAACGGTTATATCGTCAGCTCTGATAATTTGCTTTGTTTATGCTTATTTAGCGGAATTTACAGGAGTTGCGGCTATTATAGGGGCCTATATTGCAGGTGTGGCAATCAGTTTAACGGATTTCAAACATGAAATCTTTGAAAAGGTCGAAACCATCAGTTATTCCATCTTTGTACCAGTGTTCTTTACCTCAATTGGTGTGACCGCACAGTTCGGCGGCATTGGTGAAAACATTATTCCAATCGTATTATTAAGTATTTTAGCTATTTTAACGAAATTAATTGGTGCATCTCTTGGTTCAGTTTTAGCCGGATTTTCTTGGGGCAGTGCTTTGGGAATTGGTGCTGCGATGGTATCGCGCGGCGAAGTGGCATTGATTATTGCCGATATTGGGTTGGAGACCAAACTTTTAAGTCAGGACATGTTCGCCATAATTGTTGTTGTGACTTTGGTGTCCACGTTGGTTACTCCGCCGATGATGAAATTATTTTTTAAGAGGGCGGCGGCAAGTCAGAATATTGGATAAGTAATGGCAGGGAAGGGCTCATAACGCCCTAGAGGCAGTCGAGCCGGTGGCTTAGGTAGTTATGAAGGGTTCATAACGCCCGAAAGGTAGTCGAACTCGTGGCTCAGGTAGTTATGAAGGGTTCATAACGCCCGAAAGGTAGTCGAACTCGTGGCTCAGGTAGTTATGGAGGGTTTATAACGCCCGAAAGGCAGTTGAGTCCGGAGCCCAGGTAGTTATAAAGGGTTCATAACGCCCGAAAGGCAGTCGAGCCCGTGGCTCAGGTAGTTATGGAGGGTTTTATAACGCCCGAAAGGCAGTCGGGCCCGTGGCTTAGGTAGTTATGAAGGGTTTATAACGCCTGAAAGGCAGCTGAGCCTGAGGACTAGGTAGTTATGAAATTTTCACAATGCCGAAGGAGCCCGGAATTCGATGCCAGGGAGTTATAATATGTTCATAAAACCCTAGGTTGACTAGGCCCAGATTCCATGTAGTTATGAAAAGTATAAATCAAAACATTAGAAAGAGATCATCGCACCGCGCTCATCAAATACTGAACTTGGGTTCCAGGCGACTTCCCAAAGATTATTTTCGGGATCGGCGAAGTAGGCTGTCCGACCGCCCCAAAAGGCATCACTTGGCTCCCTTAAGATTCGGGCCCCTGCCGCGCGGATTTTTTCGATAACTTCATCTACCTGTTCCTTATGGTCCACATTAATCGCCAAGGTAACAGGGCGATAATGTTCAGCAGAGCCTCCAAACTCAATCCCGGCATCCTTCGCCAGCTCCTCAATAGGAAACAGAGAAATAAGCACCCCAGCCGTTTTAAATACAGCATATTGGTCAGAACTGAACTCAGTCTCCTCCCAGCCCAAAGACTTATAAAAAGCACGCAGTGCAGGCAGATTATTGGCACCAATGGTAACCAGGCTTACTCGTTGTGGAATCATCAATAAAACCTCCAAATATGTTTATTACTTATTTTTTCTCTAAACTTCCAAAAAACTCCTTCCCACACCAGTTCAATTCGTTTATCCATGATAAGAAATGGTAAGATTGAAAGAAAAGCGGGAAAAAGTGAGGGGCTTACTATGACCATTTATATTGCACTGTTAAGAGGCATAAATGTTGGCGGGCACAATATTATCAAAATGGCAGACTTAAAAAATCTATTGGAAGAGCTAGGGCTAAAAAAGGTCAAAACCTATATTCAAAGCGGGAACGTCTTATTTGAATCAAACGAGAAGCCGGAAAAGCTTACCCAACTGTTGGAAGATGAAATCGCCAAGAAATTTGGATTTCCGGTTCCGGTTGTTTTAAGGACAGCAGAGGATTTTGAACGAATCATCCGGACATGCCCATTCCCGACGGAGTCTTTAAAAGAGGAAGAAAGTATACAAGTGGCATTTTTGGCAGGTCAACCTTCAGAGGAGGGTGTTCAGCAATTGGGCTCCATCCAAAGTAATCAGGATGAATTTAAAATAGAGGGGAAAGATGTCTATTTGTATCTCCGTCAAAGCATTCGGACCTCCAAGCTGGCACAACAGCTTCCGAAGTTAGGTGTTCCTGCGACCGTGAGGAACTGGAAGACGGTAGTTAAACTCGATACGCTGGCAAAGGCACTAGATAAATAAAAAACGCTCGGATCACAATTCCGAGCGTTTCCTCATAAAGCTATTCTTGCTTCAACAACCGAACGCTTTCCTCAAACTCTTTCTCAACCACATCATTTTTCTTATATGTGATCATGCTGATAACAACAGATACGACAAGGTTGAAAACAAAGCCTGGGACGATTTCATACAGCGTATCGCCAAGTCCGGTATTTTTCCAAACGATAACTGTGACAGCCCCTACAATCATTCCAAACAGGGCGCCCCAGTTCGTCATCTTTTTCCAGAACAAGCTTAACAGGATGACAGGACCGAACGCGGCACCAAAGCCAGCCCATGCATAAGCAACAAGGTCTAAGATGGTGCTGTTTTGCTTAAAGGCAAGTGCAGAGGCAACAACAGCTACGATAAGTACTGCCATTCTCCCTAAGAAAACTAAATGTTTATCAGATGCCTTTTTGTTCACGACTACTTTGTACAAATCCTCAACCAGCGCACTGGAAGTAACAATCAACTGGGAAGAAATTGTACTCATAATCGCTGCCAGAATTGCGGCTAGGGCAAAGCCTGCAAATAATGGGTGGAATAAAATCTGGCTAAGTGTAATAAAGACAGCTTCCGGGTTTTTTAACACATTCTCAGTATGTTGGTGGAAGTAGGCAAGTCCAATAAATCCGGTAAAAATTGTTCCGATCAGCGAGATAATCATCCAGCTCATACCGATGCGGCGGGCACTTTTTGTTTCTTTAACTGTTTTGATGGCCATAAAGCGGACAATGATATGCGGCTGGCCAAAGTAGCCAAGCCCCCAAGCCATTGCTGAAATAATTCCAAGAGTAGTAGTTCCTTTAAAGAAGTCAAGTAGAGTCGGATCGATGGCTCGAATCGTATCAAACGTTTCTGCCGGGCCACCTGTTTTAAAAATCCCAAGTGCAGGAACAAGAAGTAAAGCGACTAACATCATTAAACCTTGAATGAAGTCGGTATAGCTTACGGCTAAGAATCCACCAAACAAGGTGTAGGCCACAACAACGCCGCCAACAATATAAAGTCCGGTATGATAGCTTGTACCGAAGGAATTTTCAAAAAAGACTGCTCCAGAAACCATCCCTGATGAAACATAGAAAGTAAAGAAAATAAGAATAACAATACCAGATACAATGCGGAGCAATTTCGTGTTGTCTTTAAAGCGGTTTTCTAGATAGCTAGGAATTGTGATGGAGTCATTTGCTACTTGCGTATAAGAGCGAAGGCGCGGTGCAACTAATAACCAGTTCAGGTAAGCACCAATTGTTAAACCGACGGCAATCCAGGCATCGGCTAAACCGGTTACATAAATTCCCCCAGGCAGTCCCATTAAGAGCCATCCGCTCATGTCTGCAGCACCGGCACTTAAAGCGGTTACAGCAGGACCCAAAGAACGTCCTCCGAGCATGTAATCAGTTAAGTTACTTGTTTTTCGATAGGAATACCAGCCAATAAACAGCATCGCGGCCAAGTAAATTCCAATCGAAACAAGTTGTAAAGTTTCATTGGACATACATTTACCCCCTTTTTTTAAAAACAGAAAATATTTAGAATAATATTTTCTGCAGTATTTATATTTTATCTGTTTGCTGTATAAAATTCCACTACCAAAATATTGATTTATTAAAATAATGAAAAATATTTTTAGAATAATATGATAACCTTATGTAAGCGGTGTTTTTGTAATTCAAATTGAAAATGTTTATCATAAAAGAAAAAAAGAAAGGTTGGGACATGATGAATTTAAATGATTGGTTCGAAAAAGGAATGTCGGTCAATGAGTACATTGGCGCGATGACTCGAAATAAGGAGCAAATGCTTTCCATTTATGAGAAGTTTGCTTTAAAGGAAGAGGATACAGTCCGGCTGGAAACGCTAAAGCCTCGGAAGTTGAGGGCAATTGTTTTGACAGAGGATTGGTGCGGGGATGCGATGCTGAATAATCCGGTATTGCTGCGAATTGCCGAGGCAGCGGACATGGAAGTGCGGATGGTCCTGCGCGATCAAAATCTGGAATTGATGGACCAATACTTGACCAATGGAACATCAAGGGCGATTCCAATCTTTATTTTTATCGACCAGGAAGGAAATGAGGTAGGAGTTTGGGGCCCGCGTGCACCGGAAGTGCAGGCGAGGGTGGAAAGAGAGCGTGCTGCCCTGCCAGACAAGGATGCAGAGGACTTTCAGGAAAAGCAGCTTGCTTTATATAAACAACTAGCTGCCTCTTATCAAACGGATGCCTCCATTTGGCAGACGGTTGCAAACAGCATCATGGCTGTGCTATTAAAGTAAAGTAAAGGGCCCCGGCGACAAACAATGTCGATTTGGGGCCCTTTTTTTAGCTAATAAGAAAGAATAAACTTAACTAAGCCTCATGAACCGTCCTAACGGACTCGCCAATCGGTGAGTTTTGATTTAAAATTTAATTCCGCTATTTTTGGGAGGGATCCGGTCCCTGCCTAAATTTTTGTCATTAATCTTTGGCTCAATCCCAAGAATGAAGTTGCGAATATTAGAACGATGAAGATAAATTAACAAGAAAAGGAATAAAAGAAAAATCAGTTCAAATTCAATCTTCGGAGAAATCAAATCATAAATCAGCATGCTGAGCCCGACAGATATGGAACCGAAAAATACGTACTTCGTCAAAAAGATAACAGCAAAGAACGTGACATAAGCGATTGCAAGTAATGGCAGGTTTGCAACCAATAAAGCACCGGCTGTTGTGGCAATGGCCTTGCCGCCGCGGAAACCGGCGAAAATGGGAAAGCAATGGCCGACCACAGCTGCCAGGCCGAAGTAAAGCGGTTCTGCATTGAGCTGAAAATAGAAGGGAAGTGCCGCCGCTAACGCACCTTTAGCCAGGTCAATCACGAGGACGAAGACCGCGGACTTTTTACCTAATACTCTCAGCGTGTTGGTAGCACCGGGGTTTTTACTGCCATGGTCACGGATATCAATACCATAGGCCAGTTTTCCTATAATTAATGCAGTCGGAATGCTTCCAATTAAGTAGGAGGCAAGCAGCAGCCACCAGAACATAACAATCATTCCCTTTTAGAAGAATTTTCTTTTATTCTACCATAAATAATTGGAAGTATTTTGTCGAACTATCATTAATTGGAAAATTTACAAGTGTGTTCTTGACAATGATAGATAAGAGTACTAGTTGTAAGTTGGGATTAGTAAATTGAGAAAAAAGGAGGACCGACGCCCTCCTTTTATTGATATTAAGATTTCAAGAATCGGCTTAAGAAGGTTTTTAATCTTGGACTTTTAGGGTTTTCGAAAATTTCCTTTGGTGCTCCTTCTTCTTCAATTTGACCGTTGTGAAGAAAGACAACTCGGTCGGCGACATCACGGGCAAAGTCCATTTCATGGGTAACCAAAATCATCGCCATATCCGTTTCTTTTGCAAGGTCCTTGATCACTTGGAGAACCTCACCCACAAGCTCCGGGTCAAGTGCAGAAGTGACCTCATCAAACAGCATCACCTTTGGCTGCATGACAACTGCTCTGGCAATTGCAACCCGCTGCTTTTGTCCGCCGGAAAGCTGGGCTGGGTAGGCATCCAATTTGTCGCCTAGGCCAACTTTTTCAAGCATTTCAACTGCCCTTTGATGGGCCTCTTCCTTCGGCATTCCCAATACATGGATGGGTGCCTCTGTGACATTCCGTAAAATGGTCATGTGGGGAAAGAGGTTAAAGTGCTGGAAGACCATCCCTATATTTTGGCGCATATTGCGTAAATGTTTTTCAGTGGCCGGAACTAATCCTCCATTCATTTCTTTGTGCCACAAATAATTCCCCTCTACCTTAATAAAACCGGAAGTCGGTTTTTCCAATGTCATAAGCATCCGGATAATCGTGGTTTTTCCTGAACCGCTCGGGCCGATTAATGCCACTTTTTCACCAGGACTGATGTTAAGGTTCACACCCTTTAATACTTCAACCTCACCAAAACTTTTTTTGATATTTTCATAGGCAACAATAGGATTATTTGTTTTCTTCATTGGATATACCTTTGACGGCTCTAGCTTCCTTTCAGGAATACTCATCATCTCATCCTTTCTATTTTTTAAATTAATGTTAAGCCCCCGACTTTAATCGAAAAGGGTTTTTGCTCAGGCGTTTATCTTTACCGCTGAATGCCAGCTTTGATTTCTGTTCCAGTTTATTAATAAGTAAGGCCGATGGGTAACTAAGCAGGAGAAACAACAATCCAACAATGGTAATTGGTTCGAGATATTTAAATTGATTAGCTCCTATCAATTGCGCTTTTTGTAAAAATTCCCCGATGCCAATGGCCATTAAAATCGGGGTTTCTTTAAATAACACAATAAAATAGTTCCCAAGCATCGGGATAACTGGAGGTATGGCTTGCGGCAGGATGACACGGAACCAGGTTTGTGTTTTGCTAAAGTTCATGGCTGTAGCGGCCTCCCATTGCCCCTTAGGAACAGCCTCTATTCCCGAACGATATACTTCAGAAATATAAGTGCTGTAATGAACCCCTAGTGTCAGGATCCCTGCCGCATATTTATTGATGGAAATGCCAATCGCAGGAAGTGCAAAGTATACAAAAAACAATTGAACAAGCGGGGGAGTGCTTCTGACAAATTCAATAAATGCGTAAACGGTTAGTGATAATGGCTTAAACCTTGACCGTCTCCCAAAAGTCAAAATGAGCCCGAGGATTAATGAAACAAGGAAAGATCCAACAGTTATTGCAATCACGAGCCAAATAGCGCCGAGGATTTCAGGGAAAACTTCAATGGCAAAATTCCAATCCCAACTCATGCGTTTGCCACTCCTTTCGCTGACCATTTCTCCAGTTTTCTAGCGAGGATAATAAGCGGCAGTGCCACAATGAAATAGGCGAACAGCAAGGTAACGAAAACTGGCA
Organism: Neobacillus sp. SAB-20_R2A; assembly: GCF_049568635.1. Lineage (NCBI taxonomy): Bacteria > Bacillati > Bacillota > Bacilli > Caryophanales > Bacillaceae > Neobacillus > Neobacillus sp. SAB-20_R2A. Next base: position 351,776 of record NZ_CP145895.1, read on the forward strand.
TCGTATAGCTAATATTTGAATTCTGAATGATTAAGCCCCTATAAGTTAAATCGGTTAAGGTAATCAAGGATACAAGCGAGGTCCCTTTCAAAAGTTCAATTGATATATTGCCGAATCCTGGCAGCATCATGCGAAAGGCCTGCGGTAAAATGACCAGTCTCATCCGCTGGAAGTTCGTCATATTTAATGCAATTGAAGCTTCTGTCTGCCCTTTGGGGATAGCCGTAATAGCGCCGCGAACAATTTCAGAACCGTACGCCCCATAATTTAGCCCGAGGGCAACGACACTGGCGAGAAAAGCGGAAAACTGAATTCCGAAAGCCGGCAGGGCAAAGAAAATCCAAAATAGCTGTACAAGTAACGATGTTCCTCTAAACAGCTCAACATAAACAGCGGTGACTCTGCGGATAATGGAGAATCGGGATACACGTCCGAGCCCGGCGATGAATGCTATAACAAATGCCAATACGGCGGATGCAAGCAAAACCTCAATGGTCACGACTGCCCCTGGTAATATTTTTGAAAAAATATCGATATATTTATTGATAATTCATCCCTCCATAGAATAGTTTCATAGATTAGCAGGAAAAAGGCACTCTCGAGGAGGAGTGCCTTTTTAAACTGGAACAACAATCATTATTTGCAAAGTTCTGCTGTTGTGACATCTCCAGGTAATTCTGACTCCGTAAATCCAAATTTGCTGAGGATATCCAAAAGCTCCCCAGATTCTTTCATTTTATTCAGTTCGTCATTATAGGCTTTGACAATTTCCTTATCGCCTTTTTTAAACGCTGCCGCTCCGTACCCGCGGACGCTTTTTCCATCAACAGAAGGCTGAGTGAAATCATCCACGACCTTAATGTTTTTGGCATTGGCTGTGTCCAGGGCAGCAGTTAGTGTCGGGCCTGTCATCGTAATGGCATCAACACGATTGGACTCTAGTGAGGTGATATTTGATGGGATATCGGTGACAACTTCCATCTGGCTTTCCTTCACCCCGGCAGCCTTAAGATATTCTATTTCAATTGCGCCGTTCATAACGGCAATTTTGGTATCTGGGTTTGCAGCAATATCTTTGTAACTGTGAATGTTTTTGGGATTCCCTTTTCTAACAGCAAGTGCTTCACCGATGGAATAATCAGGTTCGGCAAAATCCACTTGTTTACAACGGTCTGGTGTTATGTACATCCCAGCCGTTATGACATCAAATTTCCCAGCTTTTAGCCCCGGAATCAGTGAGCTAAACTTAGTTAATTTTCCTTCCATTTTTTCAATACCCATTTCCTTAAAGATGGCACGGGCAACCTCAACCGCTTCCCCTGTCAATTTCCCGTTTTCATCTTCATATGCATACGGCTTTTCACCGGCAAATCCAACAACAATCTTGCCTTCCTTTTTTGCTTTTTCAAGGGTGGATAGCTGTTCATCCCCTGAGGTAGTAACCGAACAAGCGGCTAATAGAAAAATAGATAAAATGCCTATCAATATAGTTTTTAACTGTTTCATGATCGACCTCCCTGATAAAAATAATAAAATTCTTTGATTGGAAAAATGGAAGAAAACTGGGCAGAAAAGGGTTGGTTCCCATTTTACTTTAAGTTTAAAAATCAGACAAATCTGATATTTCAGGATTATTTTGGATGAGAAGGGCTCTCGATAGCTCTCGTTTTATGAGCTGAAACATCCTAAAAAATCCTCCCATATGCTCCCAGATACTCTTGGATGCTAATCTGGTACAGTCTAAAGGCCTTTTTTGTTGAGTTAAAGGGTAATTATTTTTTGCAAAAAAATAAAACAAAGGTATTATAGTAAAGGGACGTTTTTCCCTAAAAATAGGATGTAAGGCATAATTGTAACGCATTACATTAATTGGTAGAATATAGAAATAACAAGCCGATATTAAAATTAGGATGATGATGGATGAGAAGAGCAAGACTGATTTATAATCCTACTTCCGGACGTGAAATGATTAAACGTCATTTACCGGAAATCCTTGAAAAATTAGAACTCGCCGGATATGAAGCATCTTGCCACGCGACAACAGGTGCAGGCGATGCGACAAAGGCGGCGCGAATTGCTGTTGAACGTCAGTACGATGTGGTCATTGCTGCTGGCGGTGACGGAACAATTAATGAAGTGGTTAATGGCATTGCCGAGCAAGACTACCGTCCGAGACTAGGGATTATTCCTGCCGGTACGACCAATGATTTTGCCAGGGCCCTGCATATACCGCGTGATATTACGGCAGCAGTTGATATTATCACACGCGGGGAACTCATTCCTGTTGATATTGGCCGGATTAATGATAAATATTTTATTAATATTGGCGGCGGGGGAAGGATTACCGAATTAACCTATGAGGTACCCAGCAAATTGAAAACAATGCTCGGCCAGCTTGCCTACTACTTAAAAGGAATGGAAATGCTGCCGTCAATTAAGGCTTCCCATCTCAAGATTGAATATGATGGAAAAATATTCGAAGGGGAAGCGATGATGTTTCTCATCGGGTTGACCAATTCCATTGGTGGATTTGAAAGGTTAGCTCCAGATGCATCAATTAACGACGGATTATTTTCACTGCTGATTTTGAAAAAAGTAAATTTGGCTGAATTTATTAGGGTTGCAACGCTAGCTGTTCGCGGTGAGCATGTAAATGACCCAAACGTCCTTTATACCAAAGCAAACCGAGTGAAAGTGTTTTCAGATGAAAAGGTGCAGTTAAATTTAGACGGAGAATTTGGCGGCTTGCTGCCGGCTGAATTCGAAAACCTGTACCGCCATTTGGAAGTATTCGTCCGATTTGATGATATCCGTCCAAATGACCGGCCTACGGATTGGGTTCCGGGAAAGCGATATAGTTAGAGGAAAAATAAATACAATCGCAAAAGTTCGTTCCAGATGGAGCGGACTTTTTTTGCTAATAGGGAAGAATAAATTCAACTACGCCCTGTCTTCGTCCTATCGGACTCGCCAATCGGCGAGTTTCCATTTATGAATTCTTAATTGTGTGAAAAGGTTTCAAAGACTGTGTATAATGAATTAAAGACATAAGTCATGACACGATTAAAAGGAGCGATTTCACATGGGGAAAAGGGCGTTAATAAATATTGATTATACGTTTGATTTTGTTGCCGATGCCGGGGCATTAACCTGTGGCGCACCAGGGCAGGCTATTGAGGGGAAGATTGTAGAACTGACAAAAGAGTTTATTGCAAGCGGCGACTATGTTGTTTTTGCGATTGATGTCCACGACCAAGATGATGAATTTCATCCGGAAACAAAGCTATTTCCGCCCCATAACCTGCGCGGCACCTCCGGAAGGGATTTATTCGGGGCGTTGCAGGAAGTATATGAGGAAAATAAGGAACAGGAAAATGTCAAGTATATGGATAAAACCAGATACTCTGCCTTTGCTGGGACAGACCTTGAAATCAAGCTGCGCGAGCGCGAAATCACGGAGGTTCACCTAGTTGGTGTATGTACCGATATTTGTGTCCTCCATACCGCCGTTGACGCCTATAACAAAGGTTTTAAGATTGTTGTTTACAAGGATGCGGTTGCTTCCTTTAATCCAGCGGGGCATGAGTGGGCTCTCGGCCACTTCGAACAGTCGCTGGGGGCTGTAGTTAAATAGTCTTTTTAATGGTAATATGGGATATAATATTGAAAAGCTGTAATAGTATCTCGGAGGTCAATTTATGAAACACATTTATCATGATGATAGTTTGACTCTGCATACAGATCTTTACCAGATTAATATGGCAGAGACGTATTGGCGGGATGGCATTCACAATAAACGGGCGGTCTTTGAATTGTTTTTCCGCAAACAGCCGTTTGGCAATGGTTATGCCGTTTTTGCCGGTCTTGAAAAAGTCATCCAATTTATTCAAGGCTTTCGTTTTAGTGAGGAAGACCTTGAGTATTTGAAAAATGAAGTAGGCTACCAGGAAGATTTTTTAGACTATTTAAAGGGGATGCGTTTCACTGGAACCATTCGGTCCATGAAGGAAGGCGAGCTTGTTTTTGCCAGTGAGCCGATTTTGCGGGTGGAAGCACCGCTGGCAGAGGCACAGCTTATTGAAACGGCCTTGCTTAACATTGTGAACTATCAAACATTAATCGCAACGAAGGCATCAAGAATCAAGCAGATTGTTGGCGATGAAGTGGCAATGGAATTTGGATCAAGACGGGCTCAGGAAATGGATGCGGCCATTTGGGGAACAAGAGCGGCTTATCTTGGCGGCTTTGAAGCTACCAGCAATGTAAGAGCGGGGAAAATGTTCGGGGTCCCTGTGGCCGGAACACATGCCCATTCCATGGTGCAAGCCTATAAGGACGAGTATACTGCTTTTCATAAATATGCAGAAACCCATAAGGATTGTGTTTTTCTGGTCGATACGTACGATACGCTCCGCCTTGGCGTGCCAAATGCCATTAAGGTGGCAAAAGAGCTTGGAGACAAGATCAATTTTATCGGAATTCGCCTCGACAGCGGCGACCTTGCCTATCTTTCCAAGGAAGCGAGGAAAATGCTGGATGAAGCAGGCTTTAAAGACGCACAAATTTTTGCATCTAGCGATTTGGACGAATATACGATTATTAACTTGAAGGCTCAGGGCGCGAGAATCGATAGCTGGGGAATTGGTACGAAATTGATTACTGCCTATGACCAGGCTGCATTAGGTGCTGTTTATAAAATCGTTTCGATTGAAAACGAAGCAGGTGAAATGGAGGATACGATTAAAATTTCTTCCAACCCTGAAAAGGTAACAACCCCGGGCCTGAAAAAGGTTTACCGGATTATCAATAATACAAACCATCATGCGGAAGGGGATTATATCGCAATGGAGGGTGAAAAGCTTCCGGAAAAGAAGCTGCGCATGTTCCATCCGACCCATACGTATTTAAATAAGGTGGTCACGAATTTCACAGCAAAAGAACTTCATGAGGATATTTTTGTAAACGGGGAGTATGTTTATGAAATTCCTTGTTTGGAGGAATCCCGGGATTATTTAAAACAAAATTTGGCTGCTCTTTGGGATGAATACAAGCGGATGCTGAATCCAGAGCATTATCCAGTGGACTTAAGCCAAAAATGCTGGGATAACAAAATGAGAAATATCGAAGAAGTGAAAGATAAAGTAGAAGCGATGAAAGAAGAAGAATAACAAAAAGGCTGCCCCCGAGGTTCATTTTAATTGAGGGGGCAGCCTTATTTTTATTTTTGTTTAAAGAAATCGATAAAGGCATGGTAAATTTCGATGCCTTGGAAGGTCAGAAGTCCAGCTGCTGTTAAGGAAAAGTAACCAATCATTATTAGTCGGAACCACATTGCCATTTATATTTCCTCCCTTATTTTTAAAATTATTTAAAAAAGGGAGGCTTTAATCACATAGTTAGCTTGATAAAAAATGGGGATAAGAAAACTTTGCCTTCTTCTGAAGTTGGTCTGAAAAAATTGGAGAGGTATTGCTGCGAAAGGCATAATGGATGTAAGCAGGAAGAATAGATGCAGGTCAAATGGCTGTTTTTTCTCATCGTTCCATTGATGCTTGGCTGTCCAATCATCTAATTGAATGATTGCCTTGCTTTCTGGATGGTGGTGGGGAGGCGAATTTGAAGAATGTAAAAAGGTGAAGGCCAGAAAGGCAAGGAACATGATGATTGAGAAGCCTTTTATCATCTTCATCGCGATCCACTCCTTCCAAAAGGGATAATTTAATCATATACACTATCATTATATTTTAAAACAAAAATATTCTGACAATTTTTGTGCCTATTTTACAATATTATTTTTTCAAGGACAAACTCGCATCCAAATCAGATGAAAATGTCTTTGATAAACTGGAAAAGGGTCTTTTCGCATTTGATACTGCTTTATGTTAAAATCTTGCTAGTAAATAGATGTAAAGGAAGAAGCGAATGAGCAGAGCATTACCAGTCAATAAAAATGATTATATAGATGTTGAATTTGAAGATTTAACTCATGACGGGGCAGGGGTAGCGAAGGTGGAAGGCTATCCGCTGTTCGTGCCGAACGGCCTGCCGGGTGAAAAGGCGAAAGTCAAAGTCATCAAGGTTAATAAAAGCTACGGGATTGGGCGGTTAATCGAGCTTTACGAACGAAGTCCGTATCGGGTGGATATCCCTGACAGTGAGAAAACGAAATACGGGGGCTGTCAGCTTGAGCATATCAGCTACGAGGGGCAGCTAAAGTACAAGGAAAATCAAGTCAGGCAGGTAATCACACGGATTGGTAAATTGGAGGATGTGACAGTTCACCCGATTTTAGGAATGGACAACCCATTTCATTACCGTAACAAAGCCCAGGTGCCTGTCGGTGAAAAGGACGGCAAGCTGGTTGCCGGCTTTTTTAAGCAAAGAAGCCATGAAATCGTCGATATGGATGAAAGTGTCATCCAGTTGCCTGAAGTAAATGAGGCTATCCAGACGGCCAAGGAAATCTGCAGCCGGCTCGGGATTCCGGCTTATAATGAGGAAACTCATAAAGGTGTTTTAAGGCATATTATGGCCCGGTATGGAAAACAAACCGGGGAACTCATGGTCGTGCTGATTACCAGAACACCGGAAATCCCGTATAAAAAGGAGTTAATTGATGAAATCATCGCCCGCCTTCCAAAGGTAAAGTCGATTGTCCATAACGTGAATTCGAAGCGGACGAATGTCATCCTTGGCGAGAAAACCAACCTTTTATGGGGCAGCGAAGTGATCTATGATTATATTGGCGATGTGAAATTCGCAATCTCAGCGCTATCCTTTTATCAGGTTAATCCTGTTCAAACGAAGGTGCTTTACGATAAAGCTTTGGAATATGCGGATTTAAACGTTGAGGAAAGTGTCATTGATGCATATTGCGGAATTGGTACCATCTCTTTATTTTTGGCACAAAAGGCTCGGAAGGTTTTTGGTGTCGAAGTGGTTCCGGAGGCGATTGAAGATGCGCGCAGGAATGCGGCGTTGAACGGAATGACTAATGCTGAATTTGCAGTCGGGGAAGCCGAGGTTGTTATACCAAAATGGTACAAGGAAGGCAATAAAACGGATGTGCTAGTGGTAGACCCGCCGCGCAAAGGCTGTGATGAGGCCCTTCTCCGCACCATTATTGAAATGCAGCCGAAAAAGGTAGTCTATGTTTCCTGTAATCCCGCAACTTTGGCGAGGGATCTGCGGATATTAGAAGATGGCGGCTACAAAACACTGGAAGTCCAGCCGGTTGATATGTTTCCAATGACGACGCATGTTGAATGTGTGGCGCAACTCATTTTAAAGTAAGACAACTAACCAACTATTATAATTCTAACCGTGAAAGGTTTTATTTCTATACCAAAAAACCACTCCTTATAAAAATAGGGAGTGGTTTTTTGTTGATAACATTCGTGAATGAGGGTAAAATTAATCATCCGATTACGAATACCTGTGTTGATAAATACAATTCACGAACATTAAAAACAAATACAATACATATTATTCGTATTTTGTGTTGTCAAAGAGAAATTAATAAATTATAATACTCTATGAAAGGAATACAACTTATACTTGTTTACCAACATGAATAACCCTTTTTGAAAGTGAGGCCAGATATGACACAGCGAAGAATCCCATACATCATCTTGGCTCCAGGATTGATTCTTTTGATTTTATTCTTGGTGTTACCGCTTATTACCGCGATTTACCCAACCTTCTTTGATGGAGGATTCACTTTGAGGAACTACATTTCGTTCTTTATGGATGAATATAATTTCGGTATTTTTTGGCGGACGATAAAAATTTCACTGATTGCAACTTTAATTTGTGTAGTGCTAGGAGTTCCGACCGCCTATTATATTTCGAAAAGTCCAAAAAAATGGCGTGGCCTGTTAATGTCGATTACCCTGTTTCCGTTGTTAACGAATTCGGTTGTGCGAAGTTTTGCATGGATCACCATTTTAGGACAAGACGGTATTCTAAATAATGCGTTAAAGAGCATTGGGTTAATATCAAAACCACTTACCCTGCTTTATACGGAATTCGCAATTGTGATTGGCTCTGTATATCTCTTCTTACCTTTAATGGTTATTACTTTAGTGGGGATATTAGAGAACATTGATTCGGAAATTATGGAAGCTGCAGAAACGTTAGGCGCCAATCGTTTGGTTGCTTTTATGAAGGTTATTCTGCCGTTGAGCGTGCCAGGAATTATTGTTGGCAGTATATTGGTTTTCACCGGAAGCATGACAGCCTATACTACTCCGCAATTATTAGGTGGAAACCGGAATATCATGCTTGCAACCTTCTTATATCAAAATGCGACTGCGTTAGGAAACTGGCAGGGTGCCAGTGTTATTGCTTTGATTATGATAGCCGCGACTTTGATTGTGATGAAGCTGTTCAACTGGGTTGCGGGCCGCATGGATAAGAGAGGTGAGGCAAGTGCGTAAAAATGTTGGTTTAAAGGTATTTGCGGGTTTGGTTTTTGCATTTTTGCTAGTGCCTTTGCTGATTATTATCGTGACTTCTTTTGGAACGAATTCAACCATTCAATTTCCAATTAAAGGTTTTACCCTTGATTGGTACGGCAAAGTGTTTAGCAATGAAGCCTTTATGGACAGCTTTTTTCTCAGTTTAAGAGTAGCTTTTATTGCGACACTCTTGGCGTTGATAATTGGTGTACCAGCTGCCTATTCATTGGCCCGTCATAAGGTTTTTGGACGAAATTGGATTAAGAGTTTCTTTCTTTCGCCAACAATCGTGCCTGGATTGGTCGTTGGATATGCCATGTATCAATTTATCGTGATTAAGTTCCAATTCCCGATTATCCAAGGACTGTTGTTAGGCCATTTCTTAATTTGCCTGCCATACGTAATCAGGGTTGTCGGCTCAACGATAGAGCAGTTAGATTTTTCAATTGAAGAGGTTTCATGGACGTTAGGCTGTACAAAATTACAGACGTTTATCAAAGTAGTGCTGCCAAACATTACTTCGGGAATTTTTGCTTCCTTTATGCTCGCGTTCATTAACTCCTTTAACAATATTCCTGTTTCGCAGTTTTTATCAGGACCAGGTGTTACGATGCTGCCAACTAACTTAATGAATTATATTGAATACAACTACGACCCATCGGTTTCGGCATTATCCGTTGTATTAATGCTTGGGACGATTGTTTTGATGTTTATTATTGAAAAAACATTAGGGTTAGCCAGTATTTCATAGAACAGACAGAATCCAACAGCGACGGGGGTAGAACAGCATTATGTCCTATGTTGAATTAAAAGATATTCGTGTAAGTTATGACAACAAAGCTGATATATTAAAAGATTTAAATTTATCGATTGAAAAAGGAGAATTGGTCTCCTTATTAGGACCATCCGGATGCGGGAAAACAACCACTTTAAGGGTGATTGCCGGCCTAATTGAGCCAAATGATGGCGAGTTCGTGGTTGATAATAAAAACTTAACGAAAGTGCCCGTTCATAAACGGGAGTTTGGAATGGTCTTCCAAAGCTATGCCTTGTTTCCCCATTTAACAATTAAAGAAAATGTTGCGTTCGGGTTGAAATTACGCAAGGAAAAAAGGCAAACCATTGAAAAAAAAGTAAATGATATTTTAGCCATTACGGGGTTAGAAGAGCTGGGCAATCGTTATCCGAAACAGCTCTCCGGCGGGCAAAGACAGCGTGTAGCATTAGCTCGTGCCTTAGTGATCGAGCCGAAATTATTATTATTAGATGAACCTCTCAGTAACCTGGATGCGAAATTGCGCCTGCAGATGCGGATTGAAATTAAACGGATTCAAAGCCAATTGGGGATTACATCCGTGTTTGTCACGCATGATCAAGAGGAGTGTTTCTCCATTTCGGACAAGGTGGCCGTTATGAATAAAGGCGTGATCGAGCAGTTCGACACACCTGAAGAAATTTATAAAAACCCAAAAACGGAGTTTGTGGCCCGCTTTATCGGGTTTGAGAACTTCTTTAAGCTAGCGCCTACTGAAGATTGGAAGTATAAAGCAGTCGATGGAACGGTCTTCGAAAGCACCCGCCAATGGAGACCAGCAAAAGGTACAGGAACCATTCGTCCAGATGATATTGAGATTGGGAAAGGTACCGAGCCAAATACCAACAATGCTGTATCAGGAAAGATAAAGGTCCGGACGTTCCTAGGCAAGTCCTACCAATATGAGGTAGAAACCCCGATTGGAACATTACGGGCAAATAAAGCGGATGATGTCATCTACCAAGTTGGAGACACAGTTACATTATCCATTCCTGCTCACAAGCTAATCATAGTTTAATAGGCAATAAAATTATTAATAAAAACTACATCTACGAAATGGGGACATGAAAAATGAAAAAGACATTAGGTTTAGTAGGCTTAACTCTTGCAGCTGCTAGTGTATTGGCTGCATGCGGCGGCGGTGACAGCACTGCAAGCAAGGAAAAACCAAAAACATTGGTTATCTCAACTTTCGGTTTGGAAGAAGATAAAATGCAGGAAGACGTCTTCAAACCATTTGAAAAAAAATATAATGTAGACATTGTGTTAGAAACAGGTACAAGCTCTGAGCGTTTAACAAAGCTTAAAAGCAATCCAAATTCAACAGTTGATGTAATTGAATTGTCCCAATCCAATGCCGCTGACGGTGTAGCAGCAGGGTTATTTGAAAAAGTCGACAGCTCCAAGGTTCCAAATATGGACAACTTAATTGATAGTGCAAAAGAATTAGCTGCAGACGGATCTGGCCCTGCCTACACGTTAAACAGTATCGGAATTGTCTACGATAAGAAGGCAGCAGGGAAGGAAATCAAAGAATGGAATGATTTATGGGATCCATCTTTGAAAGGGAAAGTTTCTATTCCTGACATTGCAACAACCTTTGGTCCGGCCATGCTTTATTTAGGAAGTAACCACGAGAATACTGACATTTCAAAGGATAATGGCAAGGCAGCGTTTAAAGGAATCACTGAGATAGCGCCAAACATAGTAAAAACATATAGCAAATCATCCGATTTAGCTAACATGTTCCAATCAGGAGAAATCACAGCAGCAGTTGTCGGCGACTTTGCTGTACCGATGATTACAGAATCCAATCCGGATGTCGCTTATGTTGTACCGCAATCTGGGACTTACGCCAACTTTAATACTATCAATATCAACAAAAATTCTAAAAATAAAGATTTAGCTTATAAGTATATCAACTGGAGATTAAGTCAGGAAGTTCAAGAAAAAACTGCCGTATCTCTAAATGAAGCCCCAACCAATAAAAAGGTAGAGCTAAACGAAGAAACAGCTAAAAATAAAACATATGGTGATGTGGCAGCTCGTACCAAGAAAGTGGATTCACTATTGGTCAATAAGAACCTTGAATCATGGATCAATCAGTGGAATAGAATTTTGAACAAATAGTTTGGGTTAGGAAAAGGGCTGAGGATCATCTTGGCCCTTTTTCTTTAGCGGTTGATCTAAAGGAGGGAATGGGAAATGAAAGCTGACTTAGCCATTATTAATGGACAGGTTTTTAACACGTTTACCAAAAAGTTTGAAAAGAAAAATGTGTACATTGTTGAGGATAAATTTTATTATTTGACACCTGACGAAGTGGAGAATTTCCAGGCTGGTGATGTAGTCGATGCAAGAGGTCAGTATTTGGTCCCAGGCTTAATGGATATTCATATGCACATTGAAAGCTCTATGACGTCCCCTGCCATTTTTTCAGAGGCTGTCCTAACCCATGGAGTGACAACCGTTGTGGCTGATGCTCATGAGATCGCCAATGTGTTTGGCATGGAAGGGCTGGAGGCGTTTTTTGCCCAGCCAAGTGTCATGGATATTTTCTATGCGATTCCTTCGTCTGTTCCATCTACGACCCCAGAGCTGGAAACGACTGGCGGTTATATTGGTGTTGAAGAAGTGAAGCAGCTCCTCAAGCATCCGAAAGTAATCGCTTTAGGGGAAGCAATGGACTTCAATGGCATTGTTAATCAAGAGGATTCCTTGATTCGGCAGATTTTACGCGTTGTTCAAACGGAGAGGCCAGCTATGCCTTTGGAAGGACATGTGCCGCGTGTTTCGGATTTGGAATTGGCCAAATTTTTATATGCGGGCATTACCGCTGACCACACCCATCAGTCGCCCCAATCGATTTATGAGAAAATCACCGGCGGGATGTTTTTAGAATTTCAAAAGAAATCAATAACGCCGGAAAATATGCGTGTTATTGTGGAAAATCAATTCTATGAATATATGGCAATCATTACAGATGATGTGATGGCGGACGACTTGCTGGAAGGACATTTGGATGCAAACGTACGTTTAGCCATTTCATGCGGCATGCCGGCAGAACAGGCGCTGTACTGCGCTACCTATACCCCTGCAAGACGGATGGGATTCCAGGACCGCGGCGCCATTGTCCCGGGGTTTAAAGCCGATTTTCTATTAGTAGATGATGTGGAACGCCTGGATATTGCGGCAGTTTATAAGGATGGAAAATTGGTACACGAGCGGGGAAATGCAATCAAGTATCCAGCAGTGGAACCTGCTTTTCCTGAGCACTTCTATCAATCCATACATTGTCGGGAACTGACTTTAGAGGATTTGCGGATTAAGGTGAATTCAGCTGAAAAGGTTGTCGTCAACGTGATGCGAATTTCCGAAGTGGGTACCTTTACCGAACATGTACAGAGAGAGATGGCCGTTACAGATGGTTATTTAGATTGGGAGAATAGCGGGCTGGCCTTAATTATAGTGATGGAGCGATATGGGAAAACAGGGAACATCGCCTATGGGTTTGTTGAGAATGCTTTATCTGAAAAAGGAGCTGTTGCCACTACTTGGGCACATGATCATCATAATTTGATGGTAATGGGGATGAGTGCGGCAGATATACTAGCGGCGCAGAAACAATTATTGGACATGCAAGGCGGATATGTCGTGACACAAGCGGGGCAGGTGCATGCGGTTTGCCCATTGACAGTCGGCGGGATTATCAGCGATGCACCGATTCAAGAATTAGGCCAGCAATTAAAGGAAGTACGTCAAGCAATTATTAGCTTAGGCTATCGTAACAGTAACGAGATCATGTCTTTTTCAACTTTATCCTTGCCGGTTTCACCTGCAATCAAAATTACCGACAAAGGGATGATGAATGTACGTTCGCAAATGATGATCCCATTGGTGGAGGGTGAGAAAGTTTGAATTTACTCATTAAAAACGCCTGGATATTAACGATGAATGAAAAAATGGAGCAGTTTCAAGACGGCTATTTAATAGTAGCCGAGGGTAAAATTGTAGAAGTAGGTCCAATGGATTCACTGCCAAAGAAGCTGGCCTTCGACCAATGCATCGATGCTAGAGGGGCGATTTTGCTGCCGGGTATGGTCAATACACATACTCATGTCGGGATGATCCCGTTTCGTTCTTTAGGTGATGACTATCCTGACCGGCTCCGCCGCTTCTTATTTCCGTTAGAAAATGAATGTATGAATGAACAGCTTGCCTACACGAGCGGAAAATATGCGATTGCCGAAATGCAGCTTGCCGGTGTGACAACCTTCTTTGATATGTATTATTTTGAGCAAAAATTAGCAGAAGCGGCAGATGAAATGCATAGCCGCGGCATTTTTGCGGAAACAGTCATCGACTCCGTAACGGTTGATGTGCCGGAGCCAATGGGCGGATTGCAATACGCTGAAGGGTTTCTGCCAAGATGGCAAGGAAATAGCAGGATTCGGGCAACGGTAGCACCACATGCCCCTTACACGAACACAATTGAAGTGCTCCAGCAGGCGGATGCTTTGTCTCAAAGGTACCAGGTGCCATGGATGATGCATGTCAGTGAAATGGATTTTGAAATGGAGAAGTATCGTAAAGAGCGCAACCAAACGCCGATTGAATTTTTAGAAGAGATTGGTGTGCTAAGCTCAAGGCTGGTAGCTGCCCACTGTATTCATTTGTCTGATCATGATATTGAATTGCTGAAGCGGTATGATGTAAAGGTTGCTCATTGTATCGGCGCCAATACGAAATCGGCTAAGGGAGTGGCCCGTGTCCGGGAGTTATTGTCTGCGGGTGTGACAGTTGGGTTGGGAACAGACGGCCCAAGCAGTGGGAATACGCTCGATTTATTCAGCCAAATGCGCTTGTTTGCTAATTTCCATAAAACTATTTTACAGGATCGCAGCGTCTTCCCAGCTGAAGAGATTGTGAAGTTAGCGACCATCGGAGGAGCGAAAGTTTTAGGTATGGAGGACAAAATTGGCTCAATCCAGGCAGGAAAACAAGCTGACTTCATTCTAGTGGAAATCGATTCGGTCAATATGTTTCCTATTTTTGATCCGTACAGTGTTTTAGTGTACTCTGCAAATGCCGGAAATGTAAGAGATGTATTTATCGATGGAAAGCAAGTTGTGGCAGAAAAACAATTAGTAAATTTTGATCTAATGAAATTAAGAGCAGAGCTTACTTCAGCCATGGAGGAATGTGGATTTAAAAGAAAGGCTCTAAAAGCAATGGAGGGAAAATAGGATTTAGAGTTGGTTGGTAACTCCAAATGTAGAATGTGGGGCGCAACTCATTTTAAAGAAAGGTAACTAACCCTCTGGGCGTTGCCTTTTTTCTATTTCTACTAATTTTTCGCCGGTTATGATTAATTCAAAAAGGTTGAGATATGGCAGTGAAACGGATTAGTTTTTGGTGAAATGTGGTATCCTGTTGTTATGAAATAAGAGATTAAAGGAGAGATGAAAATGTCCTATATCGTTGATTTTAAAAATGTGTCTACAGTGGGTTTAGAGTCCTCACCGGTAGCAGAAGCGCTTGCTGGTTTACGTGCTAATGAAGCCCGTTACTTTATGAACAAATACAAGCATGAATTTACTGTCGTACCAGCTAGCGAAAGCGGGGAGACCCTTGATTATGTGAACCGAATTTTGAAAGAAGAACGTGGTATTGAGTTTGCCGCTAAACCGTTAGAGACGTCGCGTTTTCAAGTGGAAAATATTGATTGGACTTATGTCTTTTATGAGGATGGCCTTTCGGTCAACGTCCTGTATACAGTTGATAATCCTAAGAAGCGGGCTGTTGGTTTTAAGCTTTCTGAGGGGATGGAGGTACCAGAAGAGTTAGAAGGGAAGTTTAAGTTTGCTAGGCAGAAGTCTAAACTAGCTGGAACCATTCGTGGCTCGTTTTTTGTCATTAAAGGTGAATATTAGGGGGAACATGTTTATGATCCCAGCAAAAATAGATCCTTTATCTATCACTCCAATAAGGGAAAAAAGCCTCGAGTCCATCGTTGATTGGTTTGACCAACATAAACAATCGTTCTATACTCTGGGTTGGTCTTATCTTAGGACTCAGCAGCAAATGGAAGAGCTTTTTTACCGGTCTATTATAAAAGTGCACAAGGAATTACCTCGTTTTAAAAGTGAAACAACATACGAAACGGGGGTTACATCTATTTTTATACATAACTGCCGAAAACTTTCTAAAGATAGAAGTTTACAAGACTCAGAGGAAAGTGAACAACATAAGGATTTATTTAAAGCACTTGATCGGTTGAAAGAGGATGAGAAAGAAGCGGTGGCCCTTACATATGTAAAAGGAATTTCTAAGGAGGAAACGGCACATCTTCTCCAGGTTTCAATGGAAAAGCTGAAAGAGCTTCTGTTTTCCGGTATCCAGTCACTTAGAAAAGAAATGGGGTACGGGTCATCCTTTAATGGTTGTAAGGAGTATCAAAAAAATTATATCGATTACTTGGAAAGAACCATGGATCGGTCGGAAAAGATTGATTTCGAGGTGCATATTTATCATTGTCAAGACTGTCAGAAGGATTTGGGTCCCTTTCAGGATGTCATGTTAACTATGGTAAATCTTACTGAAAGGATGAAGGATTTCCGTGTGCCATCTGATTTCATGGAGAACGTCAAAGCTAGGCTGGCAGAAAGGGAAAAGCAAAGGCAACAGAAGAATAACAAACGTAAAAGAATGGGCCTTGTTTTTGCAAGTGTTTTAGCATTATTAATGGGTATAGAAGTTTTTACAGGCTCTTTTACCAACCTTTACTACACATGGACAGAAGAAGATCAAGAGTTGCGTGCCTTTCTGCAACAGGGCCTGGGTGAAAGGCTGAACCTGGAAGCGGAAAGCGCGGGGGTGAAAATTAAGATCAAGAGTGCGATTGCTGATGATGTTCAGACGCTTATCCTTTATGAAATAGAAGATACAGAAGAAGACAATCAATATGTAATGGATTTTAATGAAGGTTTTTTTGTAGAGAACGAACAAGACATCATGAGCCGTGATACATATCCAAGGTACTATCCTCCTGACCTTAAATCGGCTGAAAATAATAGTGAAAAGAATGTGTATCATGGAAAGATTAGTCTGCTGCCACTCACAACGGATAACGGGACAATCAAACTCAAGATCACCAAGCTTCAGAAATTGATTCGTGATACTTCCGAGCAGAATAGTTTTAGGCCTTACGGGAACATGGAGAATAAAGCAGGGGAGTGGAACTTCGAGATTCCTGTAACAAAACAGCCATCTATCGAATATGCGTTGAATGAAGAGACTGACATCGACGGGATCCCAATTCGATTTGATAAACTAACGATTGCTCCAACAGCAACGATTCTGCAA
Organism: Neobacillus sp. SAB-20_R2A; assembly: GCF_049568635.1. Taxonomy (NCBI): domain Bacteria; kingdom Bacillati; phylum Bacillota; class Bacilli; order Caryophanales; family Bacillaceae; genus Neobacillus; species Neobacillus sp. SAB-20_R2A. Next base: position 368,414 of record NZ_CP145895.1, read on the forward strand.
TATGCTATTAATAATGAACAGACAGAGAAACGGGTGGATTTTCTTAATTTTGACAATCTAGAAGTGAACGATAAAAAAATGAAAGCTGATAGGTATGGCAGCAATTTTTTGGATTTACAGCAAGACATGAATTGGACTACTTTTCAAACACATTTTGACTCTATTTTTGGAGAGAAGCCTAAAGAGATCAGCGTTCAATTCAAATCTGTTCTTTTAACGTTTGAAGACCACAAAACCATTGAACTGGACGCTGCTAAGGAATATCCTCAAACCTTTGAGTATGCAGGCAGTACAATCACTATCGACCAGGTGGAAGTTGGACAGCCTGCCAATGTTATCATAAGCAATCATGAAATTAAGAATCGGGCATATGAGTCGCTTAACTTCAATATTGTGGGTGAGGATGAAAATGAAATTGGTTCAATGGAGATGGATTCAGAAGGAGTGCTCGTTGATAAAGACGGAGTAGAATACGATATGAGTAAAATTCAAATGCCATATGAAGAAATCGAACAGCCTCGCAATTTTTTTACCGTTCAAAGAATAAGATTACACAGTAACAACGCTGAAGATAAAGTAATCCCTAAAAGACTGGAGATTTATGGGTATAGCACTACAAAATATTTGGATGATGTTGTGAAGATTTCAGTGGACTAACATACATCATAGGTGATTATATTTTTCCAAAATAAGTAACTCGCATGTACAAACCATCTTGGATATGCTATGTTTTTATTAATCTGAAAATTTAAATTAATAGAATAGGAGGAGTAAAATGGAACATATTTTAGTAGAAACGCAGAATGGGGTTCGCACCTTAACACTAAACAGGCCAGAGCGCCTCAATGCCGTTAATGATAAACTTAGTGCTGAGATCATTCAGGCTATTGCGGAGGCATCTGCCGACGATGAAGTTCGTGTCATTGTGATAACCGGGAGTGGAAAAGGTTTTTGTGCAGGTCTTGACCTGACCGAGTTTGCTAAGAGAGATAAATCCGCTGATTCTCGTCATAAAACATTAGATAACTTGGGCTGGGTTGGTCATCAGGCGTTAGGAATCGTTCATTGTGATAAACCTGTCATCGCCGCAATTAACGGAATTGCAGCTGGTGCAGGACTCGCTCTGGCTCTTGCCTGTGACCTGCGCTTTATGTCTGCTGGTGCAAGGGTAACGGCTGGATACATTCGCCGCGGTCTCAATCCGGATGCGGGAATGACCTATTTTTTACCGCGCTTGGTAGGACAGGGGAAAGCAACGGAGTTGATATATACGGGTCGGGACATCTATCCTGAAGAAGCAGAACGGATTGGTTTGGTTAACGGGATATTCCCTGATGAAGAATTTCAAGATCGGGTTATGAATTTTGCCAAGGAGTTAGCGGAAGGACCGCCTGTTGCGCTGACACTTTCCAAAAGATTGCTTGCCGCAAGCCCTGACACAGATCTTACAACGATTCTAAAACAAGAGTTAGCTTCCATTAAAGTTTGTTTTGGCACTAAAGACGTCCAAGAAGGGGTAAAAGCCTTTGCCGAGAAGCGGAAACCTGTTTTCCGGGGAGAGTAGTAATAAGTAAATTAAAAGAATGAATAAGTTTCGGGGGGCCATCCCCCGTCTTTTTTTTGCCAATTTTTCTACAAGGGTGTTCCATGATAAAGTATGGTAATATGGAATCATGTACTTAAGTTGTAGATAGTAATAATCATTTTTGGGGGAGGTTTGTAAGGATGAGTCAAAATGGAATACCTTCCGCACTGAAAGGCAAAAGTGCTGCTATTTCAAATAATCGTTCCGGCCTTATGGCTGATATAAAAGCTCTTTTTAAAGGACCTGTCTTAATAGCCAATGTACTGCCCGTCTTTACTGGGTTTTGGCTGGCACTTTATTTTACCAGCGCCTCTTTTTCTGATTACTTGAATGTATTTTTGCTGACCATCATCGGCAGTACGCTGGTCATGGGCGGAGCACTTGTCATTAATAACTGGTATGATGTTGACATCGATACTGTCATGGATAGAACGAAGCATCGGCCGACCGTAACAGGGCATATTCCTCTTAAAGTAGTATTAACGATAGGAATTGTCCTCACAGTACTAGGCTTCATTCTTTTGTCTTTTACAAGATGGGAAGCAGTGATTTATGCTTTCGTAGGCTGGTTTACTTATGTCATCTTATATACAATGTGGTCCAAACGGAGGTATACACTTAACACCGTGATTGGTGCCGTTTCAGGTGCTGTTACTCCGCTAATTGGCTGGACGGCAATTGAGCCAGGGACTCATATTGTTCCGATTATGTTATTTCTGATTATCTTTGTTTTCCAAATGCCGCATACCTTTGCCATTGCGATGAAGAAGTGCGAGGAATATCGTGCGGCGAAGGTAGCGATGCTGCCTGTGGTACATGGGTTTGAAATGACGAAGCGGCAGATGGTGGTCTATATCGCCTGCCTATTGCCATTGCCGTTTTATCTAGGATCGCTTGGGCTTACCTTTGTTGTCATTGCTACAGTGATGAACCTTGGCTGGCTAATTGTGAGCATAAGCGGATTTTTTACAAAAGATGACCTGAAATGGGCCCAGATTAATTTTCTGTACTCCGTAAACTATATCACCATCCTGTTTCTTATGATGATTGTGGTAACATTGCCAATATTTAAATAGGTTATTTAGCAGCTGTCCTTATGAAAAATAAGGGCGGCTTTTTTTGTTTTTTTAAGATGATTTTACTTTAATTCACAAATTTGTCATTTTTGATTTCTTCCCCTTTTTCCGCCATTTTTTTCTATTCCACAATAAAAATTATTCGATTAACAAGTTAAAAACAGTGGAAATACAGCTATTTTCCGTACTCTTTTTCATAAACATTCGGATTTTGGACAAAAGGTACAATAATATTTCCTTTTTTCTTACGACCAAAATCACTTATGAAATGTGACGCAGTTCACTTCGCTGAGAATCGTTCCTAACTATGATAGAAGTAAGAAAACAGAATAAATCAAAAGGGGGATTCACAAATGGCATCTGCAAAAGCAAATCGCAATAATAAGCCAGGCAAGCAGCACGAAGAACCGTTAAAAGGTACATGGATTTCCGTTGGTGTGGTTGGCGTCGTTATTCTCGTTACTTATTTAACTTTATATGGGCTTTATATGACTAGAGTATAGGGGGGAAAGAAATGAAAATGCATCTTGATGAAAAAATATGGCTGGCATTAAGCTTCGGTATAATGATGATTTTCATGTTAATCACGGGCTATCAGGCTGTTGCTGAAGGAATGGCACCGCCAAGTAATATCCAAACTATCGATTCGCAAAAAGTAGATCAAACAGCGCCTTTTGATAAGCCTGGAATTAAACAGATTGGCGATCATGAATACGAAGTAGTCATGACATTGCAAGTTTTTAGCTTTAATCCTGGAAATATTGAAGTTCCAGCTGGATCAACTGTACATTTTATCTTAACTTCAAAAGATGTTGTCCACGGTTTTGAAATTGCAGGAACCAACGCTAACGCAATGGTAACACCAGGTTATATCTCAAGAGTTACCCAAAAGTTTGATAAACCGGGAAGTTATTTAGTGCTATGTAACGAATATTGCGGTGCCGGCCACCAAATGATGAGCACTACAATTACGGTTAAGTAAAGGGGGGAAAGACTAATGGAAACAGCAATAAATCAAACGTTTAAAACAAAAACAACTAAATTGCTAGGTGTTAATAAAGAAGACGCAAAAATTTCGAAAACATATTTATTTGTATCATTTGTCATCTTGTTAATTGGTGGATTTTTAGGATTAGCACAAGGTTTAAACCGTGCCGGTCTTCTGGAGCTGCCTTCGTGGTTAAACTATTATCAGGTTCTTACGATGCACGGTGTGTTCATGCTTCTTGCCTTCACTACTTTCTTTACATTTGGTTATCTGTATGCAGGTCTTTCACATGAACTGGGAGGTCTTCTTCCAAAGGTTAGAAAGTTTGTCTGGACAGCATTTGCAGCCAAAATTATTGGCGCGGTATTGGTTGTTATTCCAATCCTTATGAATGAAGCATCAGTAATGTACACATTCTATCCGCCTTTAAAAGCACACCCAATGTTTTATATTGGTTTAGTATTCTTCGCAGTAGGTATGTGGTTGTGCAACGTTGGCGCATTTATCCAAGTAGCCAATTGGCGGAAAAATAATAAAGGAAAGCATGTTCCAATCTTTTCTTACTTTGCAACTGGTATCAACGTTCTAATGTTTTTTGCACTTATTCCTGTAGCAGTTGAAGTTTTAATTCTAGTTCCTTGGTCTTTAGGCTGGGTTAAGACCGTTAATGTTATGGTTTCTCGTACATTATTCTGGGCCTTTGGGCATACGCTTGTAAATATCTGGTATTTAACAGCTACTTCTGCATGGTATGTCATTGCACCGAAATTAATCGGCGGCAAACGCTGGAGCGATACATTAACCCGCGTCGTTATTATCGCTTTGGTAATCATGAACATTACAGGTGGATTCCATCACCAAATCATTGACCCAGGTATTTCTTTACCAGTTAAAATGATGCACGTATTTATGAGTTTAGCCATTGGTTTCCCATCATTAATGACCGCTTGGGCCATGTTTGCAGTATTTGAAAAGACGGCAAGAAAGCAAGGCGGAAAAGGACTGATCGGCTGGTATAAAAAAATGCCATGGGGCGATGTTCGTTTCCTAGCGCTATTTATCAGTATGGCTTCCTTTGCTCCAGCGGGTGCCGGTGGTATTGCGCAAACAACCAACCAATTGGACACAGTTGTTCATAACACGATGTGGATTGTCGGTCACTTCCACTTAACACTTGGTGTGACGGTCGCATTGGCATTCTTTGGGATTAGTTATTGGTTAGTTCCATATATTTCAGGACGTGTCTTAACACCACAAATCAATAAATTAGGTGTCATTCAAACTTGGATCTGGACAATCGGCATGATCTTTATGTCAGGTGCCATGCACACAGTTGGATTACTTGGCTCACCACGAAGAACTTCTTTTACAACATATGGCGATCATGCAACAGCATTAGGCTGGAACCCATATATGATGGCATTGGCTGTCGGTGGTACTTTGTTAATCATCGGTGTTATTCTCCAAGTGTATGCGGTAATTAATATGATGTTCTTTGCACCAAAAGGGGAAACAGAATTCCCAATTGCGGAAGCAGAAGAAAATGCTTCTCCAACTCCTTATTGGACAGAGCGCTGGGGACTTTGGATTGTGGTTATGCTAGTAGTCGTTGCAATGGCATATGTCGTTCCATTAACAGAATTTATTGTTAATGCACCTCCAGGATCACCTGGGTTTAAGACCTGGTAAACAGAAAAGCTTCAGCGCCTAGGCGCTGAAGCTGGACAGAATTGATAACAAAAGAGATAGCTCGTTTGCTGGGCTATCTCTTTCTGCTAAAAGAGAGAGAACTTTTTTAAAAATAGGTTTGGGAAGTGGTCGTTATGATCAAAAATCGCCATCAGGTAATTTCACTATTAGTCGTATTTGTGTTTGGATTTGTTTTATTTTATACAGGTACAGATGGGTTTCGGGCCTTTACGGCGGAAACGGCCAGGGTGAACAGGCTGCTGGATGAGAAGCCGAAATTTCCTAAAATAACGTTGGAGGACAGTAAGCAACGGGAGTATTCCATTTCTGAATTCAAAGGGAAGTACGTATTTATTACCTTTCTTTATACGTCTTGTACATCTGTCTGTCCGCAGTTGGAAATGAACATGTTAAAGGTTTACGAGCAGATTCCGAAAAAATATTTGGGAAAAGATATTGTATTTTTAAGCATCAGCTTTGACCCATCCAGAGACACTCCACAGACGCTCGAAAAATACCGCACTTATTTTAAAAGTGATGGGGAAACCTGGCGGATGGCAAGGGTTCCGGACAAGAATGAATTGGATGCATTGCTAAAAGAATTTGGAGTGACTGTTATTCCTGACGGATACGGGAATTTCACTCATAATTCCGCATTTTATTTAGTGGACCCGAAAGGCAGTCTTCAAGATGTGATGGACTATAAAAAAATAGATGAGGCAGCCGATAAGGTTGTCAAGATTCTGAATCAGGAAGCGGGGGAATAATCAATGCAACAATTTATATATGGATTATTGTTACTTATTGCCCTAGCTATTCCGCCTATTGCTCATTTTATGGAATCCGTGATGATTATCCATATGCATATGCAAATGCCAATGGTGGTATTTGCGGGGTTCCTGATGGCACGACTTTTTATGGACCGCTTTCCGAGATTTTTTAAAAAATGGAACGGGAATGGCGTTCCGGGAATTTTATTGTTTGTCATAATTATAGGCTTCTGGACTCTGCCGCGTTCGATGGATGATGCTTTAACTGATCAAAGCGTAGAGGTATTTAAGTTTTTGAGTTTATCACTTTTAGCTGGAATTCCCTTGAGGGACAGCTGGAAAAAGTTAAATTCTCTTGGTAAAAATATTTTTTTCATCTTCTTCACCATTTTGTTCCTGGTGGTGGGCTGGCTTTATATTGATGCACCTGTCCAGTTATGCAATAACTACTTGGTTATCGAACAAATCACGCTAGGCTGGGGCTTCTTGACTACGGCAATTTGTATAGTTATATACTTGATATATATTACCTTTACGGACCGGACGAAATATGAATAATAGAAATGCAGCCGCTTGGAGTGATTTCCGGGCGGCTGTTTTTAGGCAAATAAAGAGGGATGTTTAATGGCAGTGTAGAAGTAGATGACTGGAAGATAAAGAGGTGATTTAATAATGATTGAAGTGTATTCAAAAGAGGATGTTGTCTGTGTTGAAGGGACCGTGGAAAGGTTTGGCCGCAAAATTTTTGCCTATTTAGTAGACGGCATGTTGGTTGATACGGGTCCTCAATCTATTGAAGTGGATTTTATTTCTTTTTATAAAGAACATTCATTTGATAAGGCTGTTTTAACCCATAGTCACGAGGACCATTCCGGAACCGCTCCGTGGATTCAGGAGAATCGCGATATTCCAATTTATGTCCATCCAAAAGGGGTCGGCGTTTGTGCGGAGTTTGCTCCCTATCCGAAATACCGCCAGATTACTTGGGGGGTGCGCAGGGAGTTTCAGGCATTGCCGCTGGGAGAATCAATTCAATCGCACAAATCAACTTGGAAAGTGATTTACACCCCGGGCCATGCCGATGATCATGTTGCGCTTCTAGATATGGAAACTGGACGGCTTTTTTCCGGAGATTTATTTGTTGCTCCCAAAACAAAGGTAATTATGTCGAGCGAATCGATTCCGGTTATTATCAATTCCCTTCGGACGTTATTAAACTATGATTTTGGTTCAATGTTTTGCGCTCATGCAGGTTACATACAGAATGGAAAAGATACGCTGAAGCAAAAATTAGACAATCTCGAGAATCTTAGCGGGGAAGTGGAGCATCTTTATAGAATCGGGCTTTCTGTAGCAGAGATTAATGAAAAGCTGTTTCCAAAAAAATACCCGCTTATTACTGTTTCGGGCGGGGAATGGGACTCGATTCATATCGTTTCATCAATAGTCGCGGATTTTGCGAAAGGTGTTATCAAAAGTGGGTCACAAGATTAATGGCCTTGAAGTCTAAATAGCAACTGGACAAGCATGAATTTACTCATTGTTATGGTCAGGTAAGTATACTCGAACGGCAGAAACTCTGAAACAGTGTACTGCCGTTTTATTTTTTTAAAAACAGTGGTAAATTTATCGTAAACATTATTTTAAACAGCAGATGGGTGATCAACATGGAGTTGCCAAAGGACTTTCTCGAAAAAATGAAGAGCCTTTTAGATGAGGAATATGAGGATTTTGTAAAAAGTTATCACGATAATAGAGCGCAAGGGTTTCGGGTGAACCCTTTAAAAATCTCAGTTGAGGAGTTTAAAAAAATCAGCCCTTTTAATCTGGAAAAAGTCCCATGGGTGAAAGAGGGGTTTTTCTATCGAACAGAGGACCGGCCTGGAAAGCATCCGTACCATGAGGCAGGCCTGTATTATATTCAGGAGCCAAGCGCGATGGCGGCAGGGGAGCTAGTCGACCCGCAGCCGGGTGAGCGTGTCTTGGATTTATGTGCAGCGCCGGGTGGGAAAACCACTCATATTGCGGGAAAAATGCAGCAGCAGGGATTTTTGCTCACGAACGAAATTCACCCTGCACGGGCCAAGATTCTTTCGCAGAATGTCGAGCGGATGGGGATTAGGAACGCCGTTGTAACCAATGAAACTCCGGCGAGACTGGCCCAGCGGTTTCCGGGGTATTTTGACCGGATCATGGTCGATGCACCGTGCTCTGGAGAGGGGATGTTTCGCAAGGATCCTGATGCCTGTGCTGAATGGAGTCCTGAGAATGTAGCGGTATGTGCCGCTCGGCAGTTTGATATTCTCGAACACGCTGGGACAATGCTTCGTCCGGGGGGCAGGCTCGTATACTCGACCTGTACATTTTCACCCGAAGAAAATGAAGGTGTTATTAGTAAGTTTTTAAAAGATAGCCCTAACTTTGAGATAGAGGATGTTCAGGTTTATGAGGGCTTTGGAAAGGGCAGGCCAGACTGGATTTCAGATGGTGCTTCTGGTCTTGGAAAGACGGTCAGGATTTGGCCTCATCAATTACAGGGTGAGGGGCACTACATTGCTGTTCTAAGAAAAACGGATGGTGACGAGGCGGGCGGCAGGCTGAAGTACGCTAAAACCTTGTCCGACCAGAAAATTTTAAAAAGCTATTATCAGTTTGCGGAGGAGACTTTACTTGAAACGCCAAAAGGGGAATTTCTTTTATTTGGCGAGCAGTTGTACTTGCTTCCGAAAGAGATGCTGTCATTGGAAAATTTGAAGGTTGTCCGGCCGGGATGGCATCTAGGAACGATTAAAAAGAACCGTTTTGAGCCGTCACATGCCCTTGCTTTAGGTTTAACCGGGGAACAGGTGAAGCATAAATGGAATCTAGAGAAGGATTCCCGTGAAATGCTCGCCTATTTAAAAGGAGAGTCTTTGGCGGCAGAGGGTCCGAAAGGCTGGTACTTGTTGGAGGTAGACGGCTATTCCATCGGCTGGGGCAAGCTGTCAGATCATATTTTGAAAAACCATTTCCCAAAAGGGCTGCGCTGGACTGGGATTGGTTGAGGGACATGAAAGAACATTATTATGATAAGCTATTAAATATAAAGACAAGAGCGGAGCAGCAGGGATTTCACCAGTCCCTGCATTACCACCGCTATGAGCCAACTCCCTATAGCGGACTGGAAGAATTATTTAAAACCTATGAGCTGAAACCAGGCGACCGGGTTGTGGACTTTGGCTGCGGACGGGGACGGCTGAACTTTTATATCCACTATTTCTTTCATGCATCAGTGGTTGGAGTTGAAATGGATGAGGGGCTGTTTCAGGCAGCTTTGGCAAATCGTGAAAGTTATATTAGAAAAACAAAGAGTCGCAGCGACAAAGTTGAGTTTCGTTGCTGCCTGGCAGAAGAGTATCCGGTAGCTCCTCGGGATAATCGGTTTTACTTTTTCAATCCATTTTCGATTCAGGTCTTTCAAAAGGTTATTAATAATATCTTAGTTTCGCTGGAAGAACACCCGCGGGAAATTGATGTGATTTTATATTACCCCTCTGAGGATTATATTTATTTTTTGGAAAATCAAACGGCCTTTGAACTGCATGAGGAAGTAAAGTTGCCGTATGTTTATCGTCATAATCAAAACGAGCGATTTTTAATTTATAGGCTGGGATATTAGAGAAACTGCACGGGCAGCGTCAGGATCCACCGGGAGGGATTATGAATGTACCACCGTTTATGGATTTTTTTTAATGGATGTTTAGCCTTGATTTCTATCGTCTATATTTGGTTATTCAGTCCTCATGATAATTCACTAGTAGTACTGGCGCAGTTTTTGGCTCAGGTGGCAATGCTATTGTTTCTAGTCAACATCAATATGTATTTCATCTTTTTGGTGATTCGGAAAACATCGATACGAAAGGTGAAAATCCGGCTTGCCAAGTTTTCGCGCTATTTTATGAAATGGCATATCCCGATTGCGGTATTGGGTACGTCAACGATTATTGGGCATGCTGCGATCAATTTATATGCAATTGCCCCACTGCTTGGCTGGGGACATTTAAAATTATGGAGCGGCGTATTGGCGCTGGTGACGCTGGCAGTCGTGTTGTTTGCGGGCTGGCTAAGGCACAAAAGGGCATCCGGCTTTCGCCGTAGGTTCCACCTCACCGCCGCGATGATTTTTTTAGTCATATTCCTGGTCCATATGTTTATTCCAGTATAATAAAAGGTATTGAAATTAGCTGAAGTGTCTACGGACGGTGCCTGACACCTAATTTGGAGGTGATTTTAATTGGAGAGTATTACGGTTGTTTCGCTGTTAGATGTAATTAGTGAGTTGTTTTCGGATGAGATTTCGATTGCGGTTTCCAACACTAGTGAGTATATTTATTACCGGCCGAGCAAGCGGATTGATTTGAAGATTCGGCGTGGCGATCCTTTGAAGGATGGCACGATTGCCTATAAGGCAGTGAATACTGGGCAGAAGGTTTCGGAGTTTATCGACCGTGACGTTTTTGGGATTCCATACCACGGGATGGCTGTGCCATTTTTTCATGATGGGAAGATTGAAGGCTGTGTGACGGCGATATTTCCGTCACTAACCAGCGGCAAGTTAGTCGTCACCATTAAATCAGAAGACGGCTGGATTCCAGTTCCGTTTTCTCAGGTGATCTACCTCGAGGCTAAGGAAAAGAAGACCTTTGTTTACGCCGAGGAGCACAGCGGCACACATAAATATTCGCTGCAGGAATTTGAATTTCTACTTCCAAAGGATGACTTTATCCGCTGCCACCGCTCGTTTATTGTGAATGTCAATCATATAAAGGAGATTCACCCAGACACCCATTCAACCTTTATTTTAACGATGAAAAATGGCGACAGGGTGCAGGTCAGCCAATCTTATTCGAGCTATTTTCGTAGATTGTTAGGATTTTAGAAAAAATTCTGCTTTAGCACGTAGATTTTCTGTTTTATCCGAAAATTTCGTAACTAGTCCCCAATTTCTCTGACTGAAAACCTTTATCGGTTACAATTAAAATAAAATTCCATTGGGGAGTGGGATGAAATGTTGGATAGCAAATACGAACGGATTAAAGATTCACGACTTTGGGACCGTGTAGTGTCGCCGGAAGAGGCAGCATCTTGGATTCAAGACGGTATGACGCTGGGATTAAGCGGCTTTACACGTGCCGGTGATGTGAAAGCGGTTCCCTTTGCGTTAGTGAAACGTGCCGAGCACGAATCGTTTAAGGTAAATGTTTATACGGGAGCATCATTGGGCTCAGACGTTGACAAGCTGTTTGCAGAGGCTGGAATTATTGGGAAAAGGCTGCCTTTCCAAGCAGACCCGACGATGCGCGGAAAAATCAATAACGGTGAGATGTTGTTTGTAGATCAGCACTTATCACACACTTCAGAACTAGTTCGCGCTGGTGTAATGGATCCTGTCGATTACGCTATATTGGAAGCGTTCTCAGTTACCGAGGATGGAATGGTGATTCCGACCACTTCAGTGGGCAATTCTCTATCGTTTGCCCTGAATGCAAAGTCAATTATTATTGAGATCAATTTGGCCCATCAGGTGAACCTGGAAGGCTTGCATGATTTATATGAGCCTGGGAAGCAGGGAGAGCGCGGACCGATTCCATTGACGGGGGTAAAAGACCGGATTGGCACGATTGGAATACCGGTTGATATTGATAAGGTAAGAGGGATTGTGTTTACCAACCAGCTAGACTCACCTTCAACGATTGTTCCTCCAGACGAGGAAACGGTCATCATGGCCAACCATTTAATTGATTTCTTACGTACCGAAGTGCAAACGGGCCGTCTGACAAACCGGCTTGCGCCGCTTCAGTCAGGGATTGGTTCGGTTGCGAATGCAGTTCTTCATGGCCTCTTGGATTCAGAGTTTGAAGACCTTGAAGTATACTCTGAAGTATTGCAGGATGCCGTGTTTGATTTAATTGATGCCGGGAAGGTTAAGTATGCTTCATGCTGCTCCATTACATTGTCAGAGCAGAAGATGAAAGAGGTTTATGGCAATTTTGAAAAATACCGTGATCTGCTTATCATGCGGCCGCAGGAGATTTCCAATCATCCGGAAATTATCCGCCGTCTTGGATTAATTTCCATTAACACCGCGCTGGAATTAGACATTTACGGCAATGTCAACTCCACTCATGTACTTGGAACGAAAATGATGAACGGAATCGGCGGTTCCGGCGATTTCGCCCGCAATGCCCGCCTTGCGATTTTCGTAACAAAATCCATCGCCAAGGGCGGTAAGATATCAAGTATCGTGCCTTTCGTTTCCCACGTCGACCATACCGAGCATGATGTCGATGTCATTGTGACGGAACAGGGGTATGCAGACTTACGGGGACTTTCACCGAGACAGCGAGTAGAATTGATCATCGAGCGCTGCGCGCATCCAATGTACCGTCAGCAGCTGCGCGAATATTACCAGGAAGCTCTCACAAGAGGCGGACAAACCCCTCATGTATTGGAAAAAGCATTTTCCTGGCATACCAATTTCGCTGCGAATGGTACCATGCTGCAGCCAGTAACGGTAACGGTTTAAAGTATTAAATTGAAAATGAAGGTGAGCCCTAGCATGCTAGGGCTCACCTTCTGCGTTTTTTTCGGTTCTTATTCTATACAAAACATAAATTTATCAAATGTGGGGGAATTTAGATATGGAGGGATAAAAATGACTAATAAAATGGAAAATCTCAAATTAACAAGTGCTGAAATATCCTCATTATGGACTACATTTCTGAACATCGGTGTCGCAAACTGTTTATTAACACACTATGCGGAAACGTGTAATGATCAGGAAATTCTTGCTATGGTTGAGGAAGCACAACATTATGCCAAAAAGCATTTGCAACTGATAGAAGATTTGTTTCATGCAGAGAAAATCGCCTTGCCTGAGGGCTTTAAGGTGGAGAAGCATGTCATCCCTCGCGCACCAAAACTATTTTCCGATATATTTTATATCCATACGTTACTACATATGGTCAAGTACGGGGTTACCTCCCATAATGTTGGAATGATTCTGGCAGCACGAGAGGATGTGCGGCAATTTTATAAGAATATGTTTGACGATGTTTCTTATCTCCATAATAAGGTTGTAATTTGTATGCAAGAAAAAGGGATTTTTATAAGAATGCCATACATGAACTATCCAACAAAAATTGACTTTGTTAATAAAGAAAGTTTTTTAACCGGCTGGTTTGGCAGAAGGCGTCCATTGTTAGGTATTGAAGTAACCCATCTAATGGTCAATGCCATCCAGAATGAAATTGGAAGAGCACTTTGTGCTGGATTCTCTCAAGTAGCCCAAGACCAGGAGATTAGAGATTATTTTCTTCGTGGCAAACACATCTGCAAACATATCCTAAGCTCCATCCATGATGTGTTAATAGAAAGTGATGTACCAGCAGCGATGTCGTGGGATCAAGGTGTAACCGACTCAACAGCTGCACCATTTTCGGATCAACTAATGCTTTATATCGTGGGGGTTCTTTCTAATCTTGGCATTTCTTCTTATGGTGCTGCAATGTCAGCTACCATGCGCAGGGACATAAGTGCCATGTACACCGGCTTTATCGCCAAAACAGGAACGTTTGGCGAGGATGGTTTGAATTTAATGATTGATAGAAGATGGATGGAACAGCCGCCGCAATTTAATGATCATGATAAATTGGCTAAAAAGGAATAAATGATGAAAATAAATGATTAAAAAAGGGAATCAACCTGGTGAATGGTTAATTCCCTTTTTTATATGGAGGAGATACCAGGAGAACAGCGAAATAAAAGAAGTGTTTATTTATAAGGGGGAATGTTTAATGGAAAAAAAGGTGTACGTGATTAGGCATTGTGAGGCGGAGGGACAGCCAAAGGGAGCACAGTTAACAGAGAAGGGGCGACAGCAGGCGAAGGAATTGGCTGGATTTTTGGCGGGGGTAAAGATTGATAAAATAATTTCAAGTCCATTTCGACGTGCTGTTCAGTCGATTGAACCTGCCGCTTTTTCGGGAAAAATTAGAATAGAAGTGGATGAGCGCCTGTCAGAGCGCATTCTAAGTACCAAGCCATTGGAGGATTGGCAAGAAAAATTAGAGACTTCATTTGTGGATCTAGAGGCCAAATTTGATGGCGGGGAGTCCAGTGCCGAAGCGATGGACCGAATTGTTAGTGTCGTAAAGGAAGTTTTGGCTGTGGAGACTGAAAATACGCTTATCGTCACCCATGGGAACTTGATGTCATTGCTATTAAAATATTTTCAACCGAATTTTGGATTTGAAGAGTGGAAGAACCTCAGTAACCCAGATGTCTACCTTTTGACCTTTTGCAATCAGAATGTCAGTATTAAGCGTGTGTGGGAGTAGAGTGATCTGGTGTCAGGGATCAATTTAAGGAGAGTACAATGGAGTTAAATAAACGAATTGATGTGCTTGATTATTTGCGCGGTTTTGCTTTGTTGGGAATCATTCTAGTGAATATTGGACCGTTGCTGTCTGCTAAAACCCCCGCGCCTCACTCATTGGACGCATCCTACTGGCGGTTTTTATATTTATTCATAGAAGGCCGCTTTTACACCATTTTCACCTTTTTGTTTGGCGTCGGGTTCTATATTTTTATCACACGGGCGAAAGCAAAGGGTATGAACGGATATGTATTATTCCTGCGGCGGATTGCCATATTATTTGTCTTTGGCCTGATTCATGTACGGTTTCATCCTGGAGAGGCGTTAACCGTTTACGCTATCTGTGGATTTCTTCTTTTGCCTTTTTATAAGCTGACTAAAGTGGTGAACCTCATCATTGGATTTGGCTTGTTAGTCATAATTGGCATTTCCGCCATAAAAATTTTAATGGTCGTTCCGGTTATGCTGTTAGGGATTGCGGCAGGGCAGTTCGGTTTGTTTGAGGTTATATCCAAAAGGGTAAAGCCGGTTGCCGTTTTTACGGTGATTATGTTCGGGTTAAGTGTAATAGGACTGCTTTATCAATACCAATATGCCCCGGTTTTATCCGAGGGTGTATCATTTGGAAGAGAGCCATCGAGGTTTATTGATCTTGGCATAACAATAGGTCCGATTGTTTCGGCTTTTTATGCGGGTCTTGTAGTGCTGTTGCTGCAGATTCAGATTATCCAAAAGCTGCTGTCACCTTTAAAAAGCTACGGAAGGATGGCACTGACGAACTATCTATTGCAAACTGTGTTTATCTATCTGGCAGGCTATACCCTTAACCTGTTCGGAAGGGTTTCTTACATAGAAACTCTTTATATATGTCTGGCTATTTACGTTATTCAAATGACAGTTAGTGTCATTTGGCTGCGATTCTTCCAATACGGCCCGATCGAATGGATTTGGCGGGCAATCACATATACGAAGCTTCCGCCAATGCGACGCATGAAGATACCGGAGGCCTGACCCTCGGATCCCATTCTATGCCAAAGGACAGAGGAATTGGGCTTGGCCTAACTGTCAGCAACAAAATTATCCAAGAACACCATGGCACCAAGAAAACGAAAGTCATATCGGCATGGCAAAACAGTAAAAGTGGAATTGGAACATATTTAAAAAGGTGTCAGGCACCGCTCGTGGACAAATGGGCCATTTGTCCACCAAGGGTGGACACTTTTTTTGCTTACTTTAGCATTATTTTGTATAGCGATTGGCATAGCTTGAGGCGACGAAAGCATCAGGTTTTATTTTAGGTTCTACGCCCATAGATTCCATTCGCATGACCATTTCTTTAACAAACTCACTCGTTTTGTTTCGAATTCCCGCTCCGATGTCGATATGGCCCTCTATTGTAAAAGTAGCCCCTTGATAAACATTTGGCAGAACAATATTGATTAATTCATTTTTCTTTTCCTCTGTAAACAGGGAGACGACTTCCTCCGTTAATGATAATTCCAGTGAAATCCGCTCGTGCAGCTGAGTCATTTTTCTTGGAACAATCACCTTTTTTATACACGCCCATACGCCATTCCCCATATTTTGAATAACAATGCCGGTAATGAAAATGGTATGTGACCTGTGAACCTGAGAATCGGTTCCCACCATTAAGCGGTAATTCCCGCGTGGGTCACACTTCATAAATTCAGTTATTCGCTCGAAAACCTGTTCAAATGCCATTTTGCTCTCTTGAAGATTTTTAAATGTATGGCCTGCAGGCCTGGGATTTACCATCATGAATCCACCACATCTTTCCCTTCAATTCTTTGATGTTATTACTCTAGCTTATGGAGAAGTAAGGATTGGCGTGCAGCGATTGCAATGATTCTAGGGATGGGCTTTAGAGAATTTCAGATTTAATTTCCTTTATTTGCTCAATATGCCGCTGATCGTGCAAATAGACGTTTTCAATCCATTGGTAAAGAGGCAGATAACCAAAAAGAGGATGTTTAGCAGATTTCTCAGTTAGAACAGTTTTATCTTTTACCCCATCCATAACAGTCAGTAAATTTGCCCTTGATTCCTCCAGCAAATTGAGAATCTGCTGTAATTCGAAAGGGCCCATAGAAGGAGCGACGATACTCGGAGCATCTATTTTCTTCGTGCGGTCCAATAAATACAGTTGTAACGGTTTTGCATCTGCCTTTTGGCTTTTTTCAGATTTCATCCCATAAATAAGTCCGCTTGTAAAAGATTTTTCCGCTAAGTAAAGATGGTGGCAGACTTGGGCCACACTCCAGCTACTTTCTCCAGGTGATTTATTGAAACCATCAAAACCGAGATTTTGTATCTCGTTAATCAATTGCGAGCGAGCCTCCGCCAGCCTTTCACGAAGTACCTCCAATTCAACCATAACCATTCCCCCTAAATTGGACTAACAAAATATGTCCCACTATGTTTTATATTCGGCACTAAGCTAATTATTCCTTTTTATGACAAATAGAGGTTGGGTGTCCGCCTGCCTTAGATTATGACATTTCGCCTATTTACTAGAATGTGGACATGTACCGTTACCATTTTTTTAAAGTTTCATAATTTATTTAAAAAGTGATGAAAGGATGAGAGAATAATTGTTTGGTTATTCAATGGTTCAAATGGTGCGGACTCATGCACATAAACTGGACAGGCATTTGCGCGAAGAAGTTTTAAACCTGTACAAGCCGTTTACTTGGACACCGTGCTTTTTGCATAAACATTTCGAGGGATTCCTCAAATGGGGCCGCAAAATGTCCGTCATTATTGAATTTGAGGAAGGCTGTTTTGAAAAAGGCTGCCAGCAGGTATCCGAGGTGATGAAACAGCATGCCCGAAATGGCATGAAACGAAGTTTATCCAGTATGTCCTGCCATAGTGCAGATGTGACGCCAAATGGGTTAGAAGGGATCCTGTCAAGCTGCCATCATGTCAAAAAGGTTTATTTAAACAGGGAAGTAAAGGCGTTGCTTGATGTTGCTGTGCCTGCCGCTAATGCCAAAAATATCAAAAGAAATAACACTATACTTACAGGGGAAGGAGTAACAATCGCGATTATCGACACTGGCATTTATCCACACAAGGACTTAGGGGATAGAATTAAAGGCTTTGTTGACCTCGTCAATAATGAAACAGACCCTTATGATGATAATGGCCATGGCACGCACTGTGCCGGTGATGCGGCTGCCAATGGTCCCTATGCAGGACCAGCCCCAGGAGCTCATCTGATTGGCGTAAAGGTGTTGGATAAAATGGGCTCGGGTTCTTTGGATACCGTCATGGAAGGAGTGGATTGGTGCATTAAGTACAATGCCGGTAATCCGCCTGAAAAAATTGATATCATCAGCATGTCATTAGGCAGCACAGCTCAGCCGGGTGAAGATCTAATGGTTAAGGCCGTTGAAAGGGCCTGGGCAGCAGGGATTGTCGTGGTAGTGGCGGCTGGAAATGAAGGTCCGAATTATGGAACCATCGCAAGCCCTGGTATTAGTCAAAAAGTGATTACCGTTGGAGCTCTTGATGATAAGAATACAGTGGACCGTAGCGATGACGATGTGGCCAGCTTTTCAAGCAGAGGGGGAAAGGATGTTAAAGATGAGCTAAATAAGCCGGATATTTTAGCGCCTGGGGTGAACATTACATCCCTCCGTTCCCCTAATTCTTATCTAGACAAGCTGCAAAAATCAGCAAGGGTAGACAATGATTACTTTGTTTTATCAGGTACTTCCATGGCAACACCTATTTGTGCGGGTATATGTGCATTGATTAAACAACGCGTGCCTGGAGCAACACCGCAGCAAGTGAAAGACCTATTGAAGAATAACACAGATTTATGGAAGAACCGCGAAAACGCGATTTACGGCGAAGGCTACATTAATGCGGATAGATCAATACCGTAGTAAGCCAATAAAGCGGAATAGGGAGATATCTCATTAATTATGGTAGAAATCAGTTATTTTTGTTAACTTAAATCATATTTTGGTTGACAAATAACCACCCGCCCATTATTTTTAAATTATCAGATATCAGAATTTAATTTAGGGTGGGGAGAAAATGAGAAAGTTAAGAGCGCTGGATATCACGCTTGTCGGGATGTTCGTGGCCCTAATGGCGGTCGGGGCAAACATTACGACGATTGCACCATTTTTGCAGGTTGGCGGAGTGCCAATCACGCTGCAGACCTTTTTTGCTATTTTAGCAGGGTTAATTTTAGGAAGCCGATTGGGAGCCATTGCGATGATTGTTTACACCTTAGTTGGCATGATTGGAGTACCTGTTTTTGCCGGCTTTTTTGGAGGACTCGGGATCATCCTTCGACCAACCTTCGGCTTTATTATTTCTTATATTTTTGCAGCTTTTATCATTGGGAAAATCGTCGAAAAGAAAAAAAGCCTGCCTGCTTTTATTATAGCGGCTTTAATTGGAATGACGGTGAATTACCTGTTTGGAACCAACTGGATGTATTATGCCTACAAGCTTTGGGCTGCAGCGCCGGAAGGCTTCACCTATAAAATGGCCTGGTTATGGATGGTACCGCCGCTTCCGAAAGATATCATCCTGTCCGTATTTGCAGGCATCATGGCCCACCGTCTAGAAAAAACCGTCCTCTCTAAGGGTCAATTCAAAAACCTGAAGCGGGCATCCTAAGGTAGAAGACTAAGCGGACATCTTGAAATGTCCACCGCCCATGTGGACAAATGTCTTTTGTGGTGCCTGACACCAAAAATGGTACCACACCAAAACAAAGAAGCGGCAGTACCTATTGTTAGGTTACTGCCGCTTCTTTGTTTATAAGACCGTTTAGATAGGATACATGATTTTTTCCGAGCTGCTTGGATTCGAACATTAATTCGTCGGCAAGGATATAGGCTTTTTCCATTGATACATATTCATTAACCTTATAGTAGTAAAGTCCGAAAGATGCGGTATAAAAAATCAGAATGTTTTCCCCGTTGTATTCCGCACTTACTGACCCTTTTTCAATCCCATTGCGAATATCGTTAACCAAATCAACGGTTTGTTCGAAATTCCGATTTCGGAGGCAAAGTGTAAATTCCTCACCGCCGCTCCTAAACAGATAATCCTCCGGTCCAAGATAACTCTTTAATGTGGCGGCAAACTGCTGAATGACTTTATCACCCACAGCGTGGTTATAGCTGTCGTTTATTCCTTTGAATTTATCAATATCGGTTACGACAATCCCGATATTTTCATTAGATCGACTGAGCTCGGCCAATTTTTTGTCCATAAAGGTCCGGTTGAAGGCCCCTGTCAAAAAGTCTGTATAGGCCATTTGCTCGAATTGGTCACGCTCCAATTTCGTTTGAATGTTTTGCGATTTTAAATAGAAGGAATGGCTGACGATGTAATTCAAAATAAAGACAATGATTAACATTTCCCATTTTTGATCCTGAAGGAAATGGAAAAGAAGACCGTTTGATATGGCGACTTTCCCATAATCCAGCATGCTGATGTCTTTAAAAATAAAATCGATGGCCTTCTTAAAGGATATTTTTTCACCCAAAAATAGAAACAGGATGACCATCGTGGTACCGGAAAGGTAAGAGGTAATGCAAACAATTAGAAAGATTAGAATCCAATATCCAAAGGGAATGGGTTGAAAGCTTTCATGGAGGTAGTGAAATAACAGGTAGGCTGCCGAGTTAGTGATCACAAAGGTTCCAGTATTATAAAAGGCATCAAAAAACTCGGTCGGGTCTGCTGTTTTTGTCCATTTCCGATAAATATAAACAGAAAAACGGTAAATCGTCTCAAATATAAATAAGCCGAGCGGCCCGGCAAATAGGACAAAGGATAGGTCGTAGCTAATCCCATATTCAATATTGGTATTGCCATTTTTAAAGAACACCCGAAGGCGGAAGTAAAGAATGGAGAAGAACCAGTATACAATTAATATTATTAAAAAAATGGAATGGTCCACTAAAATACCGGAAGAACTTAAAGTTGCCAAAAGAGCAGCGGTAAATAAGGAAATCTCGTAAAGCTTGGCTTTATGCATGATTGTCAGTCCTTCCAATAGGTTTCAAAGAAGAGGCAATGAAATTGCCGATTTATTAACAAAGAATGATTATAGGCCAAGCAAATGGATAATCATATTTTACAAAATTTCTATTGTATAACCTACATTTTTTTAAAAAATATCCTGCCTCAATTTTAGGTGGGAAAATAAGTCATCATTCTTTTTTCATAGGTGGGATAATAAATTGAAGGGAAGAGATAATGTCTTAGTGTTGGGGGGAATTTATGAGGGACGAGAGGTTTATGAAAATGGCCGTTGATGTAGCGCTTGATAATGTACTCCGTTATGGCGGCGGTCCGTTTGGGGCGGTTATCGTGAAGAATGGCCAGATTATCAGTGTTGGCCGTAATCAGGTAACCGTGAAGAATGACCCGACCGCCCATGCTGAGATGCAGGCGATTAGGGCAGCCTGCAAGGTTTTAAATAGTTTCCAATTAACCGGCTGTGAACTATATACAAGCTGTGAGCCCTGCCCCATGTGTTTCGGCGCCATCTATTGGTCCAGATTAGAGAAGGTGTATTATTCCTGTACACATGAAGATGCCGCGAAAATCGGGTTCGACGACCAATTTATTTACGAACAGCTTGAAGTGCCTCCTGAAAAACGCACCATTCCTTTTATACGGCTTTTCACAAACAACACTTATCAGCCCTTCACTGCTTGGGTCAACAAACCAAACAAACAACAATACTAAAAACAAATGTCCACCTAGGGTGGACATTGTCTTTTTGCGGTGCCTGACACCGCTTTTTTATTTTGCACCTAATTTTTCGGAAATGCGCAGCCCGTATTCAATTACTTTTTCAATTAAAAGGCTTTTTCGTTCTTCCGTTACGTTGAGATCGACGTAGCCAATGCTGATGGCCCCAATCAGCTCATTTTGGTGGTTGAAAATCGGGGCGGCCACGGATGATGTGCCTGGTGTCCTCTCCCCATGGCTCTCCCCATAGCCCTGTTTCCTAATCTCCCGCAATAGTTTCAAAAATGCCTCTCGTTCATCCTCAGTTACTAACGAATAAACGTTGCTGATGGCTTCCTTTTGGGGCATATGGGCGAGCATTACTTTATTGGCTGCCCCGATGTTCAAAGGGATCCGGATTCCAAGCTGGTCATAAATACGGATAGGATTATTCGGGCAGTCAATCCTTTCTACAATCATAGACTCTAATCCGTTTGGTTTACTAAAATAAACGCTCTCTTCCACGATTTTCATTAACTTTTCCATTTCTGGACGGATGAGTCCCACAAAATCAAAGGTATCGTACATTTGCAGGCCGTACTCCAGCCAGGCATTCCCCATTGAATAGAATTTTGAATCGGAATCCTGTTGAATAAGACCGTGCTGCTTCATGGATTGCAAAAGCCGGTGAAGTGTACTGACAGGCAGTCCACATTCCTTCGATAATTCAGAAATGGCGAACCATCTTTTTGTATCACTTCCTGCAAGAACCTTAATAACCTGCATTGCTCGATCGATTGTTTGCATATAGCTATTCCCTGCCTTTATTAAACTACTGGAAGATACTGTATATATTCTGTAAATTCGAAAAATATTGACATGTAATTTCTAAGATTATAATATCATATTATAAGTTTTCCTGTCACAGGAAACGTATTCCACTATTCGGAAAACGGAGGAGATTTTTTGCTGACGTCCATGTATAAGAAGCTCAACAGAGTCATCGTCAAACATCCGAAAGACGCTTTTATCAGTCAAGAACATTTAGGCAGGGAGTGGAAAAAATTCAACTATATTAATGAACCGGATTTTCTAAAGGCTCAACATGAATATGAGCAGTTTATTGCCATCATCAAGGAGCATGTGGGAAATATTGAGTTTTTGCCTGTCTCGGAACGGGTTGGATTGGATTCACTCTATGCCCATGATCCCGTTAAATTTACGCCAAAGGGCGCCATCATTTTGAAATCAGGAAAAACATTGCGGCAGCCGGAGGCAGAGGTTTACAAAGATTTTTTACAAGAAAAAGAGATTCCGATAGTAGGAGAATTGACGGGCGAGGCAGTTGCCGACGGGGGAGACCTTGTCTGGCTTGATGACCGCACACTGTTAATCGGACGTGGCTACCGGACAAATGATGAAGCTATCCGGCAAATTAAAGAGATGGTCGCAGATCAAGTCGAAGAGGTAATCGTGGTGCAGCTCCCGCATGACCAAGGGGAGAACGAGTGTCTGCACCTAATGTCCATAATCAGTATCGTGGACAAAGATTTGTCAGTAGTCTATTCAAGATTGATGCCTGTGTTTCTCAGACAAATGCTGATTAAACGGGGCTTCCGGCTGGTTGAGGTACCCGAAGATGAGTACCTAAGACTTGGCTGCAACGTGCTCGCGCTGGCACCTCGGGTTTGTATGATGGTTTCTGGAAACCCCTTCACAAAACAGCAATTAATTGATGCCGGAGCAACTGTCTATGAATATGACGGAAACGAAATCTCTTATTTAGGGACTGGCGGCCCGACCTGCCTGACATGCCCAGTAGAACGAGAATAAGAAATTGGAGGATGAAAAAATGTTAAAAGATTCTGCGTTGAAATCAACAGAAGGAACAAAATTGTTCCATCATACAATTGTTAAAAGACCTGGAACGACTTACGTTAATGGCTTAACTACCTCAGACCTTGGCAAACCGATTTTGGAAAAAGCATTTGAGCAGCACGATGCTTATATTGAAGCACTTAAAAAGTGCGGCACTGAAGTAACTGTCCTGCCAAGCAATGACCAGTTTCCGGACTCCACCTTTGTGGAAGATACAGCTGTTTTAACCCCGGAATTTGCGGTTATTTCCAATCCGGGAGCTGAGGCAAGAAACGGAGAAATCCATGACATGGAGCCGGCCATCAAATCCTTCTACGATAAAATTTACTATATTAAAGCGCCAGGTACACTCGATGGCGGCGATATTTTACAAGCTGAAGACCATTTTTATATCGGAATTTCCGCCCGGACAAACCAGGAAGGCGCCGAGCAGCTGAAACTAATCTTAGAATCTGAAAACTATAAAGCTACCATTGTACCGCTTCAGAAGTTTTTCCATTTAAAAACCGGAATTGCTTATTTGGGAAATCAAACCATTGTGGCGGCTGGTGAATTTGTCGATCACCCTGATTTCAATTCTTACAAAAAAATTATTGTGCCTCCGGAAGAGGAGTATGCAGCGAACTGTATTCGCATAAACGACTACGTTATAATCCCGTCAGGCTATCCGCAAACTAAACAAAGTATTGAGGAAGCCGGCTATCAGACGATTGAGCTGGATACTTCGGAATTCAGGAAATTAGACGGCGGTTTGAGCTGCTT
This sequence comes from Neobacillus sp. SAB-20_R2A, assembly GCF_049568635.1. NCBI lineage: Bacteria > Bacillati > Bacillota > Bacilli > Caryophanales > Bacillaceae > Neobacillus > Neobacillus sp. SAB-20_R2A. The sequence continues at coordinate 392,313 of NZ_CP145895.1, forward strand.
GTCACTAAGATTTTAAAAATTGTGTGTGAAGGAGTTTTGGAAGCAATGACACAGCTTAAGTGGGGAACACCGAAGGCTTTGAGGGAGCTGTTATGCGAAGTAGTAAGCTGGAAAAGTATGACGCTGACGGAGGGAGAGCGTGAGTTTCCTTCCAAGGTGGCGGCGAAGCTTAAAGGTTTGACATATTTTCAAGAAAATCCAGAACACTTGGGTCTTCATGATGCCGATCTGGGACGCCGCTTTGTAACCGCTTTATATAAACACCCGAGTGCCTTGGGTACGGTTGTATTGATTAGTCATTTTGATACGGTGAATACCGAAGAATACGGAGACCTTCAGGAGTATGCATACCAGCCAGAGGAATTAACGAGGCTTCTCCATTCTCGAATCGATGAATTGCCGGCAGAGGCCCGGGAAGATCTTTTATCAGGAGAGTACCTATTTGGCAGGGGCACGATGGATATGAAAATGGGTCTGGTCATGCATATGGGGCTGATTGAAAAAGCTTCGGTCGAGCAATGGCCGATTAATCTCTTGCTCCTGACGGTTCCGGATGAAGAAGTGAATTCTTCGGGAATGCGGGCAGCGGTTCCAAAATTATTGGAATTAAAGGAAAAGCATCAGCTAACCTTTAAGCTTTTCCTAAACGGTGAGCCGGTCTTTACCCAGGAGCCAGGTGACCGAAATTATTATGTGTACTCAGGTTCAATTGGCAAAATCATGCCATCCGCTTTATTTTACGGAAAAGAAACACATGTGGGGCAACCGCTCAGCGGCATTACGGCCCCGTATATCGCATCATTTTTAACACAGCGGATGGAGTGGAACTTAAGCTTGCAGGAAACGGTGATGGGAGAGAGGACGCCCCTTCCGGTGACACTGCAGCAAAAGGATTTGCGATCGGAGTACTCTGTTCAAACACCGTACCGTTCGGCAGCTTTATATAATGTATTTTTAATGCAGCGAAACGCCGAAGAAATTATGAATATGTTTGAAAAGGTGGCTACAGATGCAGCTAAAGCTTGCAACCAGGCCTATCATGAGATTTGCAAAGAGCAGACTGTCACTCCGGTAGGAGACGTCCGCGTGCTCCGTTACGAAGACTTGGAAAAGCATGCGGTTCGAAAATTTGGTGTTGAGTATGTTGCGGGAATCAAAGCTGCGATTCAGAAAAGGGAGGAATGGGACGACCGGGAAAAATCCTTCCGAATTGCGGATGCGTTAATCATTGAGTGCCAAGAACTCGCACCGGCGATTGTCCTCTTGTATGCACCGCCATATTATCCGGCAGTAAATTCATCAGAAAATGAATTAGTGAAAAAGTGTATTTCATACGTGAAGGAACGCGGTTTCGAAAAGTTTGGTCTGCCTGTCAACCAAGTCCATTATTTTAATGGAATCAGCGATTTAAGCTATGTCAATTACCAGGATGCCGGGGAGGGCTGGACCGTATTTAAAGAGAACACACCGGTTTGGGGAACAAGCTACAGCATCCCATTCGATGAAATGACCAAGCTCCATGCACCGGTTCTAAACGTCGGACCATTAGGCAAAGATGCCCACAAACGAACCGAACGCCTTCACATCAAAAACGCCTTCGAAGAAGTGCCAGCCCTCGTCGAAGGCATGGTCAAAATGCTGGCGGAGAAAAAGGTTCGCTGCTAGGAATTAATGAATGTTATTGGAATGGGTGTCAGGCACCGCGCGTGGACAAATGGGTGTTTTGTCCACGTGAGGTTGGACACCGCTAAAAAAGGGGGGGCAAAGATGGAACAAGAAGGTCAAAAGAACCAGTTAAGCAGGTCAATGAAACGGCGTCATTTGTTTATGCTTTCGTTAGGAGGTGTCATTGGTACCGGGTTATTTTTAAATGCGGGCTACACGATTAACCAGGCAGGAGCAGGCGGGGCGTTAATAGGGTATTTATTTGGCGGCCTTATTTTATATTTAGTAATGGTGTGCCTGGGAGAGCTTGCGGTCTATATGCCGGTTACAGGTTCCTTTCAAACATACGCCAGCAAATTTATTAATCCAGCAGCCGGTTTCTCGTTGGGCTGGATGTATTTCATTGGTTCCGCTACCACTGCGGGTGTGGAATTTACAGCTGCGGGGATCCTGATGCAGCGGTGGTTTCCGGGTGTTTCAGTGTGGATTTGGTGCGCCATTTTCATCGCCTTGTTATTTGTCCTTAATGCCCTGACCACAAGGGGCTTTGCTGAGGCCGAATATTGGTTTGCAGGTATTAAGGTCGTAGCCGTAATTTTCTTTATTATTATTGGGGCAGCGGCTATTTTTGGGATCATTCCGCTTGAAGACAGACCGGCACCATTTATGGAAAACCTCGCTCCCAAAGGGCTGTTTCCAGCAGGCTTGACAATTATTTTTGTCACCATGATGAATGTTATTTTTTCCTACCAAGGCTCAGAATTAATCGGCATTGCCGCCGGCGAAAGTGAAGAACCTCAGAAGAATATACCTCGTGCCATTCGAAATGTCCTTTTTAGAATTATCGTCTTTTATATCGCTTCTATTATTATCTTATCGGCTATTTTTCCAACGAAAGAACTTGGCCTGCTGGAAAGCCCGTTCGTAACGCTAATGGATATGGCGGGAATCCCATTTGCTCCTGATATTATGAACTTTGTTATTTTAACTGCAATTCTTTCGGTGGGGAACTCCTGTATTTATGCTTCCACCCGGCTGCTTTGGGCGATGGCGCATGACGATATGGCGCCAAAGTATTTTGGAAAATTATCGAAACGGAAAGTTCCGTTCGCAGCCCTTGTGTTTACGATGATTTTCTCATTATTGTCACTGCTTACAAGCGTGTTGGCGGCAGATACAGTGTTTGTGCTGCTCATGTCCATTGCTGGAATTTCTGTTACTATTTCGTGGATTGGGATCGCTCTGTCCCAGTTTATGTTCCGGCGAAAGTTCTTGCAAGCAGGCGGAAAATTGGAAGACCTGCAATTTAAGGTTCGCTACTATCCTCTAGTTCCGCTCGTTTGCATCATCTTCTGTGTATCCATATTAATATTCCTGGCCTTTGACCCAACCCAGTTGACCGGGCTCCTGATTGGACTAGGCTTCTTATTAATTTGTTATTTGTTCTATTACTTTAGAAATAAGAAGTTGGAGAAACTGAGCGCAACGAGTAACGATATAAATCCACTTTAAGAACATTCTATTAAACTGACTTGCTTCGCGGCAGGTCAGTTTTTTTTTTTAGCTAATAGGAAATTCAACTTCGCCTCTGTCTTCGTCCTATCGGACTAGCCAATCGGAGTTTCCATTTAAAAAATTTATTCGATTACACCGCTTCTGTAATGGAATTTTAATATTCTTCTAGACATATTTATGTAATATCAAACGTTTGATGATTTTAAAAACGGAATTCCGACTTGGCGCATTGGAATGTGTAGAATAGCGTTTCCCACAACTTTTAAAGGGAGGACTAACATGAATACCATTCTGATCATTGTAAACATTGCTGTCCTGTTGTTGCTCATGTTCGGGTTGTTCCAAATGCAAAGGAAGTATGTCTCGTTTTCGAAGCGTGTTTTTACGGCGCTTGGCTTAGGTATTATTTTTGGAATTATTCTTCATGCCATCTACGGTACGACATCTGAAGTGCTGGCCCGTTCCATTGAATGGTTTAATATTGCCGGAAACGGTTATGTCAAACTACTGCAAATGTTAGTAATGCCGTTGATCTTTGTCTCGATTGTCGGGGCATTTACGAAACTGAAATTATCCAAAAACATTGGCAAAATCAGTGTCCTTGTCATTGGTATCCTGCTGGGGACGACGGCGATTGCGGCAGCCGTTGGAATTGGTTCTGCCCTAGGATTTAATTTAGACGGCGCTCAGTTGACCCAGGGCGATGCAGAGAAGGCCCGTATTGCACAGTTGGAGGAACGGGTTCCGACCGTGGAAAATATGACATTGCCGCAGCAAATCGTTGATTTCATCCCAAGTAACCCGTTTCAAGACCTTACAGGTGCCCGAGCAACCTCAACAATCGCGGTGGTCATCTTTGCCGCCTTTATCGGGATTGCTTATCTCGGGGTAAAACGAAAAGAACCGGATCATGCGGAATTCTTTGCAAAAATCATTGATACCGTTTATTCAATCGTTATGAGAGTGGTCACCCTGGTGCTCCGGCTGACACCATATGGGATTCTTGCGATTATCACGAGGGTGGCTGCAACAAGCGATTACGACGCGATTGTGAAATTGGGGACGTTTGTGATCGCCTCCTATGTAGCGCTCATCATTATGTTTATTGTGCATCTATTGCTTTTAATGGCGGCGAAATTAAGCCCATATAACTATGTGAAAAAAGCATTGCCAACGTTAACCTTTGCGTTCACTTCACGAACGAGTGCGGGAACGCTGCCGATGACGATTAAAACCCAGTCGAAGGATTTGGGTGTATCTGAAGGGATTGCAAACTTTGCCGGCTCCTTCGGACTGACCATTGGGCAAAATGGCTGTGCCGGGATTTATCCAGCAATGCTGGCGGTCATGGTTGCACCGGCTGCCGGGGTCGATCCGACGAGTCTAAGCTTTATTCTGACCCTTATTCTTGTCGTCGCAATTAGTTCTTTCGGTGTTGCCGGTGTTGGCGGCGGTGCGACCTTCGCAGCCCTCATCGTGCTATCCGTGATGAACCTGCCAATTGCCATCGTCGGCCTGCTCATCTCCGTTGAGCCGCTCATTGATATGGGCCGTACCGCACTAAACGTCAGCGGCGCCATGACAGCTGGCGTCCTCACTAGCAAAGCAACAGGCGAATTCGATACAGACACCTACAAACAGCCGGATATCGTTGAAGCATAAGCACAGGTGTCAGGCAACGCTCGTGGATATTTGTCCGCCTAGGGTGGACACCTAATATAAAAAGCCGAGCCCCAAATGTTACGGTTGGGTTCGGCTTCTTTTTATTCCTTATTAAACTCTCTAATCTATGCTTGCAGCGCCAGTTGGATCATAAGTTCGATAGCGGTTGGGATAGCTTCTTCGTCAATATCGAATTTCGGGTGGTGGTGCGGATACTGGCTTTTTTCACTTTGCATCCCGACGTTGATGAAGGCCCCGACCTTATCTTTTAGGTAATAGGAGAAATCCTCGGCTCCTAATACAGGATCTATTGGCAAGAAGGCATCTGCTCCGAAGGTATTTTCAATGACACTGCGGGCAAATTCACATGCCTCCGGGTGATTGTACAACGGAGGGGTTCCCTCGATAAATTGATAATGTCCTTTAGCCCCAAAGCTTGCGCAGATGGACTCTGTCAGCTGGGCCGTTTTCTCGTGCATGAGCTCGGCTGCCTCAAAGGTCAGCGCCCTGATTGTCCCCTTCAACGTTACTTCGTGAGGAATGACATTGTAGGAATTTCCTGCCTGCATCCCACCAAATGAAATAACGCCTGCATGTAATGGATGTAAATTCCTGCTGACAACGGATTGGAAAGCCTGAATCAAGTGACTGGCAATATAAATTGGGTCGACCGTATCATGCGGATAGCCTGCATGTCCGCCTTTACCTTCAATTTTTATATCAAAATCATTACAGGAAGCCATCGCATAGCCGGTGGCAAAGCCAACCTTTCCCATAGGCATGCGTGATATCAGATGGATTCCATAAATCGCGTCAATCCCGTCCAGCACTCCTTCTTTCACAAGCTTCTGGGCGCCGCTTGGCGAGGCCTCCTCTGAGCTTTGAAAAATCAAGCGGATATTATTTTTCACCAAATCAGGGTGATTGCTCATCCATTTTGCCGCCGCTAGCAAAACCGCCGTATGGCCGTCATGGCCGCAGCCGTGCATGACGCCTGGAACCTTGGAAATATAAGGCTTGTCCCCTTCCTCTTGGAGCGGCAGGGCATCCATGTCGGCCCTTAAGGCAATCGTCTTGTTGCCTTCCGTTCCTTTAAAAAAGGCCACTACGCTTGGGCCTGAAAATCTGTCATCCAAAGGGATGCCGAATTCCGCCAATTTTTCTTTTACATAGGCGGAGGTATTGTATTCCTGCCCGGACAGCTCCGGATTCATATGAAAATGTCGGCGCTGCTCGATGGCCCAAGCCTTTAACTCTGAATCTACATTTTTTGTCTGTAACATGATGTAACTCCTTCGATTCTGTGTGTATTTTTATGCAACCAATTTTAAGGTATATTCACTAATATTACAAGAATCAAATGCTGGATGGAAAAAAATGCTGTCATGCAGCGGCTAATCTAGGTAGTTCCAAAGGTCCTAATCCGGAAAAGAAATCCACTAGACTATTAACCTAATTAAGAGATATATTTATTGTAAGATTTTTGAAAAAGGAGAGCCGGATGAAAAACAATAAAGTGCTTTTTAATACAGGGGAAATGGACCGCACAGAATTACCTTACTATTACGATTATGGAAAAATAATTTCCACGATTCAATATCGTCTTCATGAGGAAGTGGGCGTGGACTTCAACATGTATTCCGATGAAGACACCTCCAATGAGATTTGGGAGATTCTCGAGGAAGATTTGAAGGTGGAATCACCCGAGGTACGGCTTCTAAGCTATGTTTATAAGGAGGGTGAGACCCGGACAATTTCCTCCAACCATACGGATAAAGCTTTGGAGTTTATCATCAAGCCGCGGATTGCGAATGGTCTTTACTACTATCCAGCCTATCGGGTTGCCTTATCCAGGGTGCTAACCTTTCAAAGTGATGGCGAGCTCCACCGCGACCTTATTTTTGCCGAAAATGACGCATGTTTGGTTTCTTTCCTGCAATATGTTCTAAAAAGAAAGCGGGATTATATTAAAAACTACGTGACCGTTTATACGGATACCGAAGATGGTGTGGAGACAGACATCGAAAGCATTAATAGTTTGGTAAGAAGAGAAGACGTTTTCCTTGAAGAACCCTTGAAAAAGGAAATCTTCCGGTCGATTGACGAATTCTTCTCAGATAGCGGTGGGTTTTTCAAGACGTATGATATCCCTTACAAGCGAGGGATTCTGTTATACGGCAGTCCCGGCAACGGCAAAACAACATTAGTAAAATCAATTGCCAGCAGCATCAATGCTCCGGTGGCTTATTGGCAGATTACCGAATATACCTCGAGCTATACGATTAAAGAAGTGTTTAGTTCGGTTTTGAAGCTGGCGCCAATGGTGCTGGTGATTGAGGATATTGACTCAATGCCAGCGGGGGTCCGCTCGGTATTCTTGAATACGCTCGATGGAGCTACCTCTAAAGAGGGTGTTTTCTTAATCGGCACGACGAATTATCCGGAAAAAATTGACCCGGCCCTAATGAACCGCTCCGGCCGGTTTGACCGCGCCTATGAAATTAAACTGCCGACAAAAGAGCTTCGCTATCAGTATTTAATGGCGAAAAAGCTTGACCGAATCTTATCAGAGGAGGAAATAAGGGAGGTCGTCGAGACATCGAAGGACTTTTCCTATGCACAGTTGAACGAACTGTACACCTCCATTGCACTTCAATGGCATTATGAACAGCAGGTCGACATCGCGCGACTTTGTGCCGATTTAAAATCCATCCAGCAAAAACAGAAAAAACAATTGTGGGATGACAACGATTCGAATGCTTCGATGGGATTCATCGGATTTCACGAAGAGTAATTTATATGAACGGATAGCCCTAGTCGGTTATCCTTTTTTATTTTTGAAACTGTCTAGTGAAATATTGTTTAGCTGGACTATAATTAAAATAACTGAATATTCCTGTAATGTTTAAGGGGCATTTTTAACACAAAAGCATTTCTTCTCCAAGAGATTTTTAAAAAATGTTATCAATCTATAAGGGGAGTGTTTAAATGCAAAAACAAAAGCTGTTGATTAATGGAGAAAGACTTAAAGAAGAATTGGAACGTTTTGCCCAGTTCGGCCGAACGGAAAACAATGGTGTCACTCGTCTTTCTTTATCGGATGAGGACCGTGCGGCAAGAGGTTATTTCCGCAAATGCTGTGAGGATCTGGGGATGGCTGTGAAGGTCGACGACATGGGCTGTATGTACGCGACACTGGCCGGAACGGAAAATAAGCCGCCCATCCTGATTGGCTCCCATCTTGATTCGGTCAAAAAAGGCGGCCGGTTTGACGGTGTTTTGGGTGTCGTAACGGGACTGGAGGTCGTGCGAACAATCGTCGATCATAAAATCCAACCCAAGTACCCGATTACAATCGTAAACTTCACAAACGAAGAGGGAGCAAGATTTGAGCCTTCGCTGATGGCTTCAGGTGTGCTCGCCGGAAAATTTGACAAAGCTGCCATGCTGCAAAAGAAAGATTCAGAGGGTATAACCTTTGAGGAAGCCCTTAAGGCAATTGGATACGAAGGCAGTGAAGAAAATCGTCTCAAAGAAGCAACAGCCTTTTTGGAACTGCACATTGAGCAGGGTCCTATCCTTGAAAAAGAAGGCCTTACAATTGGTGTCGTCGAATGCGTAGTGGGCATGGCCTGCTTTGAAATAGAGGTAACCGGCGAATCGGACCATGCCGGAACAACTCCGATGAGCATGCGCAAGGATGCCCTATTTGCCACCAACAACCTAATTAATGAAACCCGTAAACGTCTAAGTGCATTGGACTCCGATCTTGTTTTCACCATCGGCAGGGTCAACGTATATCCAAGCATCCATACCGTCATTCCTAACAAAGTGGTCTTTACGCTAGAAGCACGCCATAAGGACATGGACATCGTCAACAGCTTTAAGGATTTTGTTCAAGGGCTGCCGCACCAAGGCCTCAACGAAGGCTGTGAGGTAAAGGTAACAAAACTTTGGGAGCGCGACACGGTCTGGTTTGCGCCTGAACTGTGCGCTTCTTTGGAACAATCCGCCCAGTCACTAGGGTATACCCATAAACGAATGGTTAGCGGTGCGGGGCATGATGCCCAATTCATGGCAAGCTATGTCCCAACAGCCATGCTATTTGTTCCAAGTATTAATGGAAAAAGCCATTGCGAGGAAGAACTGACTACCTGGGAAGACTGTGAAAAAGGGGTCAATGTCGTTCTGGATACGGTTCTGAAGCTGTTAAATAAGTAAAATAGCAATGAAGAACAGTAACGGGTTCCTTTAACTATCGCAAACATTAAAAATGTAATGCAAAATGACCTTCAAATTGTATGGCAATTTGGAGGTCTATTTTTGTTGATAGGAATGGATTTCGATCATTATTTTGGGGTAATTTGTAGTGCCTTTTTGATAGCTTGTGTACCGAAGGAAAATACAACACATTTTTACAGAAAAATCTTGGTTGGCTCTGTTATAACTGAATGTTGATTTCACTGGGTAAGTAAAATAAACGGAGAAATTCCGGCTAAATTGGGAAATACCGATATTTCCTTAAAAATAGGGGGAGTTTTTCCGCTTATATCATCCAAATCACTAGATTTTGTCTTATTTAGAGCAGTTAACCGGAATTTCTTCGCTTAATCCGCTTCTCAAGCTTCCCCAACATACATTAGCAGGAAATTCTCCGCCTATAATTTCTTATGCCTACACAAAAATCGATTAATCTTTCTGCCCTACAATTTATAGTGCAAAAAGGATTACATTTTGGTTTGCATTTTCCTGTGCAAATTGACGTTTTGCAATAGGAAACGGAATCAGTTAGAAGAACAGACTCTTCCTTTAGCGGGGGAGTCATATTTTTTTTGAAAAAATTTATAGCATGTCCATTCTTTCACCAAGTTTTCACCAAACTCTTATACACTTCAATCATCAAGGACGAAAGGAGGCAAGAGATGATGAATACGAAAGTGAAAAAAGGAGTTTTCTGGGTTGTGATCATTGCTGCAATGGTGTTTGTAGTAAATGTCCTCCATTATCTGTTTGGAGGTGCAAGTGCCATGGCCCGCGGTCCACATGGCCCAGGAATGGGACAAGGAGGGCCAGGCGGCCGCGGAGGCATGGCCGGAATGAATCCTCAAGGCGGTTTCGGACATGGGCATTTCATGAACGGCCCTCATCACGGTGGCGGCTTCCACTGGCTTGGCACCCTATTATTCATTGCAATCGCAGTAGCGGCCGTATACTTCTTAGTGAAGTGGCTAAGAAAACGGGCTAAGGCTTCTTCGATGCAGCAGTTTATAGATACATCTTTAATGAGTTCACATAAACCTTTAATCAACCAAAATGCAAACCTTTTAGACCAATGGGAAAAAAATCTTACTATCAAAAAGGAGAATCAGTAAAATGGGTATTTTTAAAAGAATGAAAACAATCGCGAAGGCAGATATCAATGGTTTGTTAGACAGCCTTGAGGATCCAATTGCCATGTTAAACGAATATTCAAGAGAAATGGAAGAAGAATTGGTTAAAGCCCAAAAAGCTCTGTCCCGGCAAATTTTTGCGGAAAATAAACTTGCGGCTCTCATTCTCGACACGAAGGCATTAGTTGAAAAAAGAACCCGCCAAGCGAAGCTTGCGATCGAGCAAGGCGAGGAAACGATGGCGAAATTGGCCGTGCAGGAAAAACTAGCCCAAGAAAAGCAGCTAAACCTGTATGAGCAGCAATATGAAGCCATGAAAGGCCAGACTGAAGTTCTGAAAGGGAAAATCCAGGAGCTGCAAGAGTTTTATCACGACCTTCAGCAAAAGAAGATTGTGCTGGCATCCCGTGCAAATGTAGCTCTGTCAATGAAACAAATTCAAAAAGCAACGGTATCCTTCCAAACCGACACGATTGCAAGGGGAATTGCTCGCGCTGAAGATAAAATTCTATTAATGGAAGCAGAAGTACAAGCCTGCAGCCAATTCGCCCCGCCGGTCACTCAGTTCAATAGCTTTGTTAACGAGGATGAACTGAATAAAGAAATCGAAAAACTTAAAACGGAAAAAGAACTGCTTGTATAGTACAGGCAGGAAAGAAGCACCTTCGGCTTTAGACAGTCCGGGTGCTTCTTTTTTATGTCGCAATGCAAAAAAGCCCTTACTCGATTTTAAGTAAAAGTTAAGGTTCCGATAGTAGATTCAAGCTGTAGAAATTTGCGTCCTATCAAACTCGAAAGGGGCTCTTATTACTAATGAGAATTTTATTAGCTGAAGATGATTTTAATCTAGGAGAACTAGTTGTCTATATGTTAGAAAAAAAGGCCAGCGTCAAAGTCGAGTGGGTCCAGGAAGGGGAGGATGCGTTATATTATGCTACCGCCACCCACTATGATGTGTTAATACTGGATTGGATGATGCCGAACGGCGACGGAGTCGAGGTTTGCCGCCGTCTTCGCAAACAAGGCTATCCGGGCGCCATTTTGATGTTAACGGCAAAAGATTCCGTTCAGGACCGGATTGAAGGCCTGGATTCCGGCGCCGATGATTATTTGGTGAAGCCATTTGAAATTGATGAGCTTTTAGCCAGGCTGCGGGCCCTATCTCGTCGCAACTATGCGCCAATACTGGAAGAGGAAACCCGGATTCAAGATTTGGTCCTGAACCGAAACAGTCATACCGTCCGCACACAGGACGGGGAAATCCAGCTCAGCCCCCGCGAATTTCAGCTTTTGGATCTGCTCGTGCAAAACAAGGGACAGGTCCTGCCACGCGAGGTCATTTTGGAACGGATTTGGGGTTTTGATGCGGATGTCGCGCCAAAAACGATTGATGCCACCGTGAAGTTAATCCGTAAGAAGCTTGATCCGATTGGAAAACAGGAGCTGCTGCAAAGCGTAAGAGGGGTAGGTTATAAGCTTGTACACTAATATCCTTTCATTTTTCCGCCTTTTTACCAACCGAAACGAGAAGAATGTCTTTAAGAAAACACAAGGGAAATTGGCACGGATATATAGCGGGCTGTTAGTTCTATTTCTTGCCATCTTTATTGTCATCGTGTTTTCCGTTCTTTATCTCGTCATTTTAAAAACGCAGGAACGAGATCTGCAAACATTGGTGAAGCAGGAAGCTGCGTATATAGAGAATTATTTATGGGAAAATGGAAAAAACAGTCTCCAGGGAATTCAGAATCAAGAAATCGTATTTGCCGGTGCCGGACAATCCTTTTATTATGTAGTTGACTCAAAAGGAGATATCATCATGGGAAATGAAACGGATTACCGGCTTCACCCTGACCTGCTTCGAATGGTGAGCGGTAAGTTTCAAAAGATGGCCGAGATCCGTCATGTAAAACTGCATGTGGAAGGTAATCCCCGGGGAAGGGGAAAGCCGGGGGAATTCCGCCCTTCTCAGGAGCCCCAGGATGTCCGTCTTCTCACTGCCAGCCAGCCTATTTATGTGAAAGGCCAGCTTGTGGGCCAGCTTTATATAGGAAAAGACATTTCATTTGCCTATCAGATGTTCTACTTGCTGCTGATTGTGTTTGTTGTCTTAGGGTTTGTTTTTATCGGGGTAGCCCTCTTAATCAGTGCAAATATGTCAAAAAAAGCCATGGTGCCTATCAGCAGAGCCTTTACAAGGCAGCAGGAGTTTACCGCGGATGCCTCCCACGAGCTGCGGACTCCTTTAAGCGTCCTGCTGTCTTCAATTGATGCCATGGAAATGACCATCGAACCACAGAGGGAGGCTTTTCTAGACAGGGTCCTCGCGAACATGCGGCAGGAAGTCAAGCGGATGAATCATTTGGTCAGTGACCTGCTAACATTGGCCCGATTGGACTCGAATACGATTGAATTACGGGCAGAGCAATTTGATTTCCGGCTGCTTGCTGATAAAGCCATCGAATCTGTTGGAGCCCTTGCCGCTTCCAAACAGATCATTTTTACGCTGAGTGCGCCGGAAACCTTGAATAGCATTGGCGACCCGCACAGACTATCACAGCTTTTATATATATTATTGGACAACGCCATTAAATACACCCCAAACGGCGGGGAAGTCCATCTCCGTCTTGAAAAGGACGGGCAGGAGCTGCGAATGGTCGTCGAGGACACAGGGATAGGAATCATAAAGGAAGATATCCCCCATATTTTTGAGCGCTTTTACCGGGCTGATAAATCGAGGACTCGGAAAACAGAAGGGCATGGCTTGGGGCTCTCGATTGCCAAATGGATTGTGGAAACCCACAGCGGGACCATAAAAGTCGACAGTGAACTGGGAAAAGGAAGCCGCTTTATCATCCAGATTCCTCAAGGCATCAAATTGGCTGGCTAATGCATTTGGAGATTATTCATTTATTGGAAAATTCCACCTAAAGGTAACTATTCCAATGAAAGACAGTCTGGTTTATGATATGAATATACTAGTTTTTAGGTGGGAGTCCGTTGGTTCTATTAGATTACATTGTTAATCTGTCACTTTTTTCTGTCCTTGTATGTATCCCTTTGGTGCTTCAATCGTTTAATATCATGAAACAGGTGAAGCATAGAACTATACTATATGGTCTTTATGCGGGAATTGTAGCGGCTATTCTTGTTGCAATTTCAATCCATCAGAATGGCTACGTTTACGATATCCGCTATGCTGCTGTTATTATCAGTTTTGCTTATCTGGGGCCGATCGGCGGATTGGTTACGGCCGTTTTTTCATTAACCGCAAGACTGATGGCTGGAGGGCAGTGGGTTACACCTGTCATTGGCTGGCTTATCATTATGGCAGGTTTTTGCATCAGCCATTTGTTTATAGCCCGCTTTTCTGCAGTGAAAAAAAGCGCTATATTATTTGTCATTTATGCTGTTATTTATGTCATAGATGTACCAATCCTATTTCATATTTTTCGAGATAAGCCCTTGTTTCATCTTCAATATGTTCTGTTCGTGATGCTGGGGGTCATTTCGGGTGTGATCCTGATTGAATCCTATCTGAAGCTTTATCGATTAAATAATAGATTGGCAGAAACGTATAAGATGATCGAAGAAAGCGAAGCAAAGTATCGGCTGATTGCCGAAAATACATCGGACCTAATCAAAGTAATGTGGAAGGATCACTCGATTACTTATTTTTCCCCGTCACATGAGCTAGTCCTGGGATATCAGCTTTCAGAATTGGAAGGGAAAGAACTCTGCCATTTCATTCATCCTGATGATGTTGGATTTTTTAGAAAAAACGTCCAAAGGCTGTTTGAAAAAGAAGAAGCACAGTCAATGGAGGTCCGTTTCCTTCACAAGGACGGCCGCTGGATTGAGTTTGAATCCCGCTGTATGCCTGTTAGAGGAAAAAATAATTTAATCGAGCACCTTGTCATTGTCAGCAGGGATATTTCAGAACGGAAAAAGGCCGAAGAGATTCTCTTGCAATCCGAGAAGCTTTCAATTGTTGGAGAGCTGGCTGCAGGGGTAGCCCACGAAATACGGAATCCCCTTACGACCATTAAGGGCTTTGTTCAGCTTTATAAGGCTGGTAACAATAATCTTGAATATAGTGATTTGCTGCTGGGTGAACTTGAACGGATTGAAACGATTACAAGCGAGATGCTTTCGTTAGGTAAACCGCAGGCGGTCAAACTCAGCCAGGCAGATTTACGGGAATTGATTGAAAATACGATTGAATTTCTATCTCCTCAGGCCCTTATGAACGGTATTCAAATGAACACTTTGTTCGAGGAAGCACCGTTCCCGATTATTTGTGAGAAAAACCAATTGAAGCAGGTATTCCTGAACATTTTAAAAAACGCCATGGAGGCAATGCCCCAGGGCGGTAATATCGAGATTTATCTCCGTAAAGGGGATGACGACGAATGTATTGTCCAAATCAGGGACCATGGCTGCGGGATCCCGGAAGAGCTTTTGCCGCGGTTAGGTGAACCGTTTTATAGTTTAAAAGAAAAAGGAACCGGACTTGGTGTCATGATTTGCCACAAGATCATCAAGCAGCATAAAGGAAGTATTTCGTACTCAAGCAAACAAAACGAAGGAACAGTAGTGGTAATTAAACTGCCGCTGGCAGAATAAAAGATTGGTATAAGGGACTGTCTATTCAGGAAGTCTCTTTTTTGTGGGAAAAACTAATTAAACGTTTGATTAAAACTTGGGAAAGAGAGAAAAAAACTAACCAAACGTTTGATTGAAACGCCGGAATACTTGATACATAAGGCTTTGCGAAACTAATCAAACGTTTAATTGAGTTTTATCAAGAACATGGCGGATAAGGTGATAAACCGTTAAAATAGTAGAAGGGAAATTTTTCAAAAAGGCTGTGATGATTCGTGTGTTTAATTCTTTTTGCGTATAAAGTCCACCCTAAGCATCAGTTGATTGTGGCTGCCAATCGAGATGAGTTTTATAAAAGACCGACTGCCCCTGCCCATTTTTGGAAAGATGAGCCGGATATCCTTGCCGGAAGGGACCTGGAGAAAATGGGAACTTGGATGGGCGTTACCCGGGGAGGGCGGTTTGCCGCATTGACCAACTATCGTAATCCAAAAGAGGTTGCCGAGGGAAAACGGTCACGGGGGGAACTGGTGGCCGATGCCTTGAATTATAATGGGACCATTGAAAGCTACATGCAAAAGCTGTCGGAAACAAAGGAGCAGTATCCCGGCTACAACTTGCTGGCTGGAGATACCGAGGGGCTTTATTATTATTCTAACATTGGACAAGAGCTTCAAAAGCTTGAGCCGGGCATTTATGGGGTCAGTAACCATCTTCTTAATACCGAGTGGCCGAAGGTGATAACAGGGAAGGAAGGCCTGTCAAACATCGTAACCGAAGACTCAAAGGACCTCGAAGAGCAGCTTATGACTCTCCTCAATAATGCAGATCCTGCTCCGGATGAACGACTGCCGAATACGGGCGTGTCATTAGAGATGGAAAGAATGCTTTCACCTATGTTTATCAAAAGTGGGAATTACGGGACAAGAAGTTCGACGGTTATGCTTATGTACAATAATGGAATCAAATATATAGAACGAGTTTTTTCAATTGAAGGTACCAATGATCAAATATATATCATCTCCTATTAATACAGCGGATCAAGCATCTGCTGTATTTTTTTTTGGTTATAAATATTTTGGAATAATTTTATAAAACTACTAAAATAACAATTAATTTGCAGGTAATTGGGTAAATGCTTTGAAAACGGTTACTTGAAAAATGGAAAAATTATAAATTGACTGAAAAATAAAATTATATTATTATTCTATTAATAACAATAATTTAGCAACGCGAAATATTAATATTCCATCTTAGAGAAAGTGAAGTGATTTTATGTCACAAATGCTAGCCTTAGTCATAGTAGTATTCATTTTATTAGTAGGAGACCTTGTTGCAGTACGGACGAAGGCGTGGATCCCATCGATATTTGTCAGTGCTGTGTTATTCCTGATCGGTTATTGGACCTTTTTTCCAAAAGATATCGTAGCCATTTCCGGTGTACCGCCCGTTGTGGCCACGATGATGATGTATTTACTCATCACCAATATGGGCACATTGCTATCCCTTCGTGAATTGAAGAATCAGTGGAAAACGATTGTTATCGCCCTATCAGGAATCCTAGGCATTATTGCTGTGTTGATGACCGTTGGCAGCCTTATTTTTGGTTTTCAGACAGTCGTTGTTGCGATTCCGCCATTAGTGGGCGGGGTGGTTTCTGCATTGATCATGTCAGAGGGAGCAAAGGAAGCAGGCCTTGCAACACTATCCGTTTTTGCCATTGTTATCTATGTTATTCAGGGGTTTGCAGGTTATCCAATCACCTCAATCGTGTTAAAGAAAGAGGGAAAAAGGCTTTTGAAGCAGTACCGCAGCGGGGAAATTGCCGCAGTTAAGGAACAGGAAAATGCTGCTGCAGAGGTAGCCGCTTCCGCAATTGCAAAACCAGAGCTTAAGCTGTTTAAAAATTTACCTGATAAATACAACACCGATTTCTTTAAGTTCTTTAGACTTGCGCTAGTTGCTTACCTTGCTTATCTTGTTTCAACGCTAGCCGCGCCGGTTGTTTCCATCAGCCCGTTTGTTCTTTGTTTATTGTTTGGGGTCATCGCCTCAAGTGTAGGATTTTTGGAAAAGCAAGTTCTGCAAAAAGCCAATGGTTTTGGTCTAGCCATTATGGCGTTGATGTTGTTTGTTTTTGACGGCCTAAAGCAAGCGACACCAAGCATGATGTTGGAAATTTTATTCCCATTGGTGGGAACTATCATTTTAGCGGTCATCGGTATGTATATCTTTTCATTTATCGCCGGCAAGATTTTGAAGGTGAGCAAAAATATGGCGTTTGCCGTTTCTCTGACTGCTTTATACGGATTTCCGGCTGACTATATCATTACCAATGAGGTAATCAAATCGTTAACGGATGACGAGAAAGAAAGAGAAATGCTGACAAACCAAATGCTGCCGCCAATGCTAGTGGGTGGTTTCATCACAGTGACAATTGTATCGGTTGTTTTAGCGGGTATCTTTGTTGGTTTCTTGAAGTAATTGGAGGGGAAAACATTGAGCGATTTACAGCAGAGAATCGAAAAACATATAGAAGTCTTGAGCCAATTCACTGCCACACCGGGAAAAGGGACGACCCGGCTGACTTATAGCAAAGAGGACTTGCAGGCTCGGAATTATATTAAAGAAATCATGAAGGAATATGGACTAGAGGTTCGTGAAGATGGTCTAGGCAATATTTTTGGTAAACTCGAAGGGACGTTAAAGGATGCACCTAGTGTCTTGGTCGGTTCCCACTTTGATTCCGTACCGAACGGCGGGTCCTATGACGGTCCTGCCGGAGTAGTGGCAGGACTTGAGGTGGCCGGTCTTTTTTCGAAAAATAATCTGACACCCAAATACCCATTGGAAGTGATCGCCCTGATAGAAGAAGAGGGTTCTAGATTTGGCGGCGGTCTGATGGGGTCGAGAGGGATAACTGGCTTGCTGACAGAGGAAGAATTTTCCAAGATTACCGACAAAGACGGGAAGACCACTGTAGAAGCGATGACGGAAATTGGCCTTGACCCGACTCTGCCGAAAAAAAGGGATCCAAAAACGCTGAAGGTCTTTTTGGAACTGCATATCGAACAGGGGCCAATCCTTGAAGAAAAGGGCATTCCGATTGGCATGGTCGAAGCCATTGTCGGATTAACCCAATTGGAAGTAACGGTTGAAGGTCGTGCAGGGCATGCGGGAACCACCCCAATGGACCGAAGGGCAGACGCCTTAGTAGCTGCTGCACAAATGATTGCTAAATTCCCGGAATTCGCTTGCGAGGAAGGGGATGGAACAGTCATAACCACCGGCCGTCTTAACGTTTGGCCGAACGGGGCGAATGTGATTCCTGATAAGGTTGTTTTTACCGTCGATATCCGTTCCGGAAAAGAAGAACGCGTCCTTGATGCGGTCGAGAAAGTAACGGAATGGGTAAAGTCCTATAATGGCCATGGAATTAAGACGACAGTACAGCAGCAATTATACATGCCGCCGAAAGTGATGAATCAAGAGATTGTCTCTCTTTTAAAACAGAAATGTAGCGAACGGAACCTTTCCTATTGCTCAATCAACAGCGGTGCGGGCCATGATGCAATGGTCCTTTCTGATGTGACCGACGTGGCGATGCTGTTTATTCCTAGTAAGGACGGGCTTAGCCATTGTCCGGAAGAGTGGTCGAGTGTTAAGGATATCGCAAATGCCGTTGAGATTCTATACGAAGCAGCAAAAACGTTAACGGAGGCAGAATAGATATGATTCATGCAAAAATTAAAGAAGCGATTCAAAAATATAACGAAGAATTAATAGAATTACGCAGAAAGTTTCACCGTGAACCGGAATTGTCCTGGGAGGAATATAAGACAACCGCCTTTATTTGTGAGTATCTTGAGAATCTTGGGATCCCGTACCGGAAGACAGAGCCAACGGGAGTCATTGCTACGATTAAAGGCGGGAAGCCTGGTAAAACCGTGGGGCTGCGGGGGGATATGGATGCCTTGACAGTGGAGGAATTAAATAAGGAACTTCCGTATGCGTCCCAAGAAGATGGCAAAATGCATGCTTGCGGCCATGATGCTCATACTGCGATGCTATTGATTGCCGCCAAGGCTCTGAATGATATAAAAGAAGAACTGCCCGGAAATGTCCGTTTGATTTATCAGCCGGCCGAGGAAGTGGCGACAGGTGCGAAAGGAATGGTGAAGCAAGGGGCGATGGATGGGGTCGATAATGTTTTCGGCATCCATATCTGGTCACAGATGCCAACAGGAAAGGTTTCCTGCAATCCTGGTCCATCCTTTGCGTCCGCAGACCTATTTACCGTCACTTTTAAAGGCAGAGGCGGTCATGGAGCAATTCCACAAGCTTGTATTGATGCAGCGGTTGTGGCTTCCTCCTTTGTGATGAATGTGCAATCTGTGGTCTCACGTACCGTCGATCCGCAGCAACCAGCCGTTCTAACGGTTGGAAAAATGGTCGTCGGGACGCGGTTTAACGTAATTGCTGAAAATGCGTACATTGAGGGAACGGTCCGCTGTTTTGATCCGGCAGTAAGAGACCATATTGAAACCCAGCTGAAGCAATATGCGGAACAAGTGGCTGCCATTTACGGGGCAACGGCAAAGGTCGACTATGTTCACGGCACCCAAGCAGTCAACAACGATGAGTACAGTGCAAAGCTTGTTCAAAAGACAGCTTCCGAAGCGTTTGGCGAGGAGGCCATCTACTTCGAAAAGCCAACCATGGGCGGTGAAGACTTTAGTGAATACATGATGGAGGCCCCTGGCAGCTTTGCTCTTGTAGGCTGCGGCAACCCTGAAAAAGACACACAATGGGCCCACCACCATGGCAAATTCAACATCGACGAAGACGCCCTTGCAACCGGCGCCGAACTTTACGCACAATATGCATGGGCATATTTGAACGAAAAGAAAGCATAGGAAATGGAATAAAATGAGGAAAGGTGTCAGGCACCCTTCATGGACAAAATGGGATTTTGTCCACGGAGGGTGCCTGACACCTTTTTTATTTAGGCTCTGTTATTATTCATTGTTGATATCCGTTTAGTTATGTAATTCATAGGCGGAGAATTTCCGGCTAATGTATAAAGAAGAAGCTTAAGAAGCAGATATAAGCGAAGATATTCCGATTAACTGCTCTAAATAAGACAAAACCCAAAGATTTGGATAATATAAGCGGAAAAACTTCCTTTATTTTTAAGGTAATATGGGTATTTCCCAATTTAAACGGAACTTTACCGTTTATTTTTCAAACACAGTGAAATCAACGTTCGGTATAATAACAGAGCCTTTAATTAAAAAACTAATCAAACGTATGATTGGATATTTTAGGTTGAAAGGAAAAATTAATCAAACGTTTGATTGAATTTTATTAAGAACATGGCGGATAAGGAGATAAACCGTTAAAATAGGAGAATGGAAATTTTCAAAAAGGCTGTGATAAAAATCCCGCGACTTAGTATGATTCGTGAATAAAACGTTTAGTAAACTTATTTACTTTGCTAGCTCATTTGGATAAAATAAAAATGGAGCGAAGAAGAGGGGGTGGAAGAGAATGGCAACCATTAGGGATATTGCCAAAAAATCAGGATATTCAATCACAACCGTTTCAAGAGTTCTTAATAATGATAACAATTTATCAGTAAGTGATGATACACGGGAGAAAATAAAAGCGATTGCGGAAGAGATGGGCTATAAGAAAAAACAAGGGATAACTCAATTGAATAATGTTGCTTTTTTATATTGGATATCTAATGAGGAAGAGCTTGAGGATGTTTATTTTAAGGGAATTCGTACAGAGTTAGAAAAGCAGGCAGAACAAAGGAAAATAGAATTAATACGATACCATCAAAAAGATGGTATTGAGAAAATTGATAAAAATTCATCGGCTTTTATCGCGATCGGAAAATTAACGGATCGAGAAATAAAGTATTTGGAAGAAATTACACCCCATGGTGTGTTTTTAAATACAAGCAGGGATCCGCAGAATTTGGATTCGGTGCTCCCAGATTTAAAACTGATGACAGAATATATGATTCAATTTTTTGAAGAATGCGGCTATGAACGGATTGGTTTTATTGGAGCAATGGACTATGACGTTGAAACGAAAGAACCAATTCCACAATTAAGGGAAATCACCTTTCGGAACTATCAAAGGGAAAGAAATAAATTAAGAGAAGAAGATATATTAATTGTTCCTTCTAGTACAGTAAAAAATGGCTATCAGATTGCATTGCAAGCAATTGAGAAGATGGGGGATGACCTTCCGGAGGCATTTGTTGTTGCGACAGATCCACTTGCAATCGGAGCCTTGCAGGCGTTTAATGAAAAGCAGATTCCGATTCCTCAAAGGGTCGCCTTTTTCAGTATAAATAATATCAGTGTCACCAAATATGTGTCGCCTCCGTTAACGACATTCCATATTGATATTCCTACGATGTGTGAAACCGGATTAGATCTTATAACCGAGAGACTCTTTAAGAATCGAACCACAGCAAAAACGGTATACATACAAGGTACACCGATTTTCCGCAAAAGTACTCCAGCTAAATAAACCAAAAAAGACGAGCAAACCAGCTCGTTTTTTTTTTGTGTGTTTTAAAAGAGATTAACAATAGCCAAACTTGGAAGGTAAAAAACTAAACATAGACGATCAATTGAAATATACAAATTTACTAAAATATTGATAAAAATAGCGTTTACATTTTAACTAAAACATGTTACTATTTTTTAGTAAACAAAACACTAAAACAGGGGTGATTATTTTATGAAAATAAAGCTAAAATTATTTTCATCAGTTGCAGCATTATCTCTGCTCCTTGCAGCATGCGGTTCCGGCTCCGGTTCCAGCGGGGAGAATGGAGCTTCGAAAGACGGAGCCATCACGATTTGGGCAAACAATATTAATGTGCCGGTCCTTGAAAAGGCGGCAGAAATCTATCAGAAAGATCATCCTGATTTTAAAGTAAATGTGATTGAAACTGGCGGAAAAGACATTATTCAAAAAACCACAACTGGTTTGCAAGCTGGGGGCAAAGGCCTGCCAGATGGCTTACTACAATCAGATGATGACCTTAATGGTAAATTAGAAGCTTTTCCGAACGCATTTGAAGACTTAAGTAAATTAGGATATGACAAGTATAAAAAGGATTTCCCAGAGTTTAAAATTAACGCAGTATCAAAAGATGGAAAAATATATGGGATGCCATTTGATGCTGGTCCGGCAGGTGTCTTTTACCGAACCGATTTATACAAAAAAGCGGGGGTAAATCCGGAAGAAATTAAAACATGGAATGATTTCATCGCAGCAGGTGAAAAAGTTAAGAAAGCAACTGGTAAAGCAATGTTAGCCTTTGACCAAGCAGATTCAAATGTCTATACGATTTTGTTAAATCAACAAGCCGAAGGATATTTTGATAAAGACAATAAATTAACGGTTGGCAGTGATGCATCCATTAAAGCCATGAAAGTGATGAAGGCGTTAAACGACAAAGGGATATTGTTAGGTGTAACAGGCTGGGATTCATGGGTTACAAGCATTGCCAATTCTGATACTGCATCCGTAGTTGCCGGCGGATGGTTAACAGGAACCATTGAACAGCAAGCACCAGATACAAAGGGAAAATGGGGAGTAATGCCGTTGCCTGCATTCGAAGAAGGCGGCTCACGTTCATCACTTCAGGGAGGAAGTTCATTTGTCATCCCGTCTACAGGTAAAAATGTAAAAGAAACGTATGAATTCTTAAAATGGTTTACAACTAGCTTCGAAGCTCAGGAAATTGCCATGAAAGGCGGGCTTTTCCCTTCGTATAACCCAGTGTTTGAATCGAAGCTATTTGATGAAGAAGTAGAGTTCTTTGGAAATCAAAAAATATGGCGTTTCTTTGCTGGTGAAATGGATAAAATCCCTAGCATTACGTATACAAAAAATGACCCGATTGTTCGAGATGAAATTGTCAAAGCTTTAGGGGAAGTTATAAATGGGGCTAATCCAGAAGATATAATTAAAAATACCAAGAAGAATATTGAAAACAGATTGAAGTAAAAGTGCAGATGCGCCCGTTTTTTCAAGCGGGTGCTGAAGCTATTCATTAACCAAAGTTCCAATTTTAAACTTTAGCGAGGTAATGTGCTGAAGCGTTTATTACCATTTAAGGGGTTGAACAGCATGATTAATCGAATAAATAAAGCAAAAATAACGCCGTATCTATTTTTAGCCCCAGCTGTCATATTTTTCATTCTTTTTACGATATATCCGATTATTTCCTCTTTCATTTTAAGTTTTCAAAAATTAGAAGGCGGCTCCTATGTTTTTGCAGGTTTAGATAACTATATCCGATTATTGCACGATTCGACATTTTATCGGGCGTTATTTAACACCTTTATTATTTTCATAATCCAAGTACCAGTTATGCTAATACTAGCTCTCATATTAGCAGCATTTTTAAATAGTAAACTGTTAAAGTTTAAAGGACTTTATCGTACAGCATTCTTTATGCCGTCGGTTACATCGTTAGTAGCCTATTCCATCTTGTTCTCTATCATTTTGATGGATAAAGGAATTGTCAATCAGCTTTTAACATTGATAGGGATTGACCCCATTCCGTGGTTAAAAGATTCTTTTTGGGCGAGGGTTTCAATTATTCTTGCAATGACATGGAGATGGACAGGCTATAATATGGTCATTTATCTTGCAGCAATGCAAAACATCCCGGAAGAAACCTATGAGGCGGCATCTATTGATGGGGCTGGGAAAATCAGACAGTTCTTTTCGATTACAATTCCACAATTAAAACCGATTATCGTGTTTACGTCTGTGATCTCAACTATTTCCACCTTACAGTTATTCGATGAACCGTTTAACCTGACAAAAGGTGGTCCAGGGGATGCTACGATGACACTTGGGTTAATGATTTATTCTAATGGATTTAAGTACTATGACTTTAGCTATGCATCTGCAATAGCCTATGTAGTGGTGATTTTAGTAGCTATTCTTTCAATCATTCAAATGAAAACGACAGGGGATGGAAAATAATGCAGGAAAAGACAGCTTCCACTCGGATTAAAAAAGTGATTCTTCCTCTCCTATTGCTCATTGGTATTGTGATGTCAATCTTCCCCTTTTATTGGATGCTTGTTGGATCCACCAATCACACAAGTAAAATATTTTCCAATCCGCCGACGATGGTTGTGGGAGATCAATTTTTAACGAATTTAAATAATCTAAATGCATCGATTGGGATTTGGCGGGTGCTGTTTAACTCCCTTTTTGTGTCCATTTCCTATGTGATTTTGGCGCTGATTGTTTCGACCATGGCGGCATATGCATTATCAAAGTTTCACTTTAAAGGAAATAAATTTATCTTTATGGCGTTTTTGTTATCGATGATGATTCCTCATCAGGCACTGTTGATACCGCAATTTCGGATGATGTCGGATTTTAATATGCTGAATACGTATTTGGCGCTTATCCTGCCGTCTGTTTGTACGCCGTTTGCGATCTTTTTAATGAGGCAAAACTTTATGGCGTTTCCAACCGAATTAATGGAGGCAGCTAGAATGGATGGCGCTGGTGAGTTGAGAATTTTCTTCCGGATTGTATTGCCTTCTATGAAACCAGCGCTTGCGGCGACGTCCATTTTTTTATTCCTGCAGCAATGGAATAACTTCTTATGGCCGTTAGTTGTCACGACATCCAAGGAGATGTATACGTTCCCAGTCGCGTTATCAAGTCTTAGAGGAAGTTCGATTATTGACTATGGGCAAATTAATGTCGGAATCCTGATTGCGACTATTCCAATTATTATTTTCTTCTTAGTCCTTCAAAAGCACTTTATCCAAGGTATGTTAGGAAGTGCGGTGAAATAAGCAGCACTTAAATAAGAAGATGCAGGAGGTTCAGAATGAGACAAACAAAAGATTATGAATTACTTTCTGTACTTCATAGAAATCGAATAAAAGATCGCTCTTATTTTATGTCCTATAAGAATATGGAGGATGCAATCAGCTATGAGCGCGGCCGCGCTTATGGATTTTTATTGTTGAATGGAATGTGGAAATTTCATTATGCTGAAACACCTGAACTAGCCCCGAATCAATTTTATAAAAATGAATATGATGTAAGTGCTTGGGCAGATTTGCAGGTGCCTTCTAACTGGCAGATGCAAGGATACGGCAGACCGCATTATACCAATGTACAGTATCCATTTCCTGTAGACCCGCCATATGTTCCAACAGAAAATCCAACAGGCTCCTATCGAAGAGATTTCTATTTATCAAAAGAAATGCTGGAGGGGCGTCTGTTCTTGCGTTTTGAGGGAGTGGATAGTGCATTCCATCTTTGGATCAATGGCCAAGAGGTTGGTTACAGCAAGGGGAGCCGCCTTCCTTCAGAATTTGATGTGACGCCGTTTGTTAAAGAGGGAAAAAATACTATTGCGGTACAGGTCTACCAATGGTCGGATGGAAGCTACCTTGAGGACCAAGATATGTGGTGGCTAAGCGGTATTTTCCGCGATGTCTATTTGGTAGCAAAGCCCAAAGTGTATACGCATGATTTCTTTGTAAAGACAATTCTTGATGAAGACTATACAGATGCTGAATTACGGATTGAGTCATGGATTCATTCCTATAGGGACGGGATAAATCGTCATGAGTTTATGGTACAACTTCTTGACAGTGAATATCGAAAAGTAACTGAGAAAACGCAGGAGGTTGTACTGAATGGGATAGGTGAATCAAGCTTAAATATCACCATTCCGATTTCTTCCCCTAACAAATGGACGGCCGAAACACCGTATTTATACCATTTGCTGATAACCTTAAAGGGTGAAAATGGTGAGGCCATCGAAGTTATTCCGGCAAAAATCGGTTTTAGGCAGGTGGAGCTGAGGGATGGCTTGATTCAAGTGAATGGTGTGCCGATTCTATTTAAAGGTGTGAACCGACATGATCATCATCCAGACTTAGGCCGGGCTGTTCCAATAGATTGGATTGAAAAAGATATTAAGTTGATGAAGCAGCATAATATTAATGCTGTTCGGACAGCCCATTATCCAAATGATCCGCGTTTTTACGATTTATGTGACGAATATGGGCTTTATGTCATAGATGAGACAGATTTGGAAACTCATGGTTTTGATAGAATTGGCAATATTCATCAGTTAAGCCAAGATCCGGAGTGGAAGGAAGCCTATGTTGATCGGATGAAGAGGATGGTGGAGCGCGATAAAAACCATCCATCGATTATTATCTGGTCCTTAGGGAATGAATCTGGATTTGGGGAAAATCATATACAAATGGCGAAGTGGACAAAACAAAAGGATCCTACCAGACTCATACATTACGAAGGCGAAACGCGTTTTATCATGACGGAATCAGATCATAATCCAACACGACTGCACGAAGCTGCTGATATGTTTTCAACTATGTACACCCCTCATGAAATAATGAAACGACTGGGTAGACGTACAGATTTAAAACAGCCGCATATTCTATGTGAATATGCTCACGCAATGGGGAATGGACCCGGGGGGATAAAAGAATATTTTGATCTCTTTTATCAATATGATAGATTACAAGGTGGATTTGTTTGGGAATGGCTGGATCATGGCATCCGTCAATTTGCTAAAAATGGTGAAGAGTATTTTGCGTATGGCGGCGATTTCGGTGAGACCCCTCATGATTCCAATTTTGTTATTGATGGGCTTGTTATGCCTGATAGAACACCTTCTCCGGCCCTGCTTGAATATAAAAAGGTTATTGAGCCGGTTCGCGTGGAGGCAGTTGCCCTCGAGAACGGTGTAGTTCGTATTCATAATCTGTATGACTTTATTCATTTAAATCATCTTAGTTTATCATGGACGGTAGAGTCTGACGGTAAGATTCTTGATAATGGAACAATGAAAATGCCTGAAATTTTACCCCGTGATTCACAAGAAGTATCAATTCCTTTTGTATTGCCTAGTGTGAAACGTCAAAATACAGATTATTGGTTAAATATTTCATTTATTCAAGCAGAAGATCTAAAATGGGCAAAGGCGGGCCATGAAGTTGCCTGGGCACAATTCGAACTGCCTTCGGCTGTCAAGAGTAATAAAGATATTGCTTATCCACGATGCCTCAGTCCGCTATTAATAGAAGAATCCGGACATCAGTTAATAGTAGCGGGGGAATCCTTCTCTCTTGCCTTTGACCGTGTATTTGGTGTCCTAAATTCTTGGAAGGTTTATGGGATGGAACTATTAGAAAGCGGTCCAACTGTGAACATTTGGCGGGCGCCGACTGATAATGACAGGCTGGGATTAGAAGAATTCAGCGTTAAAAAAGAAGAGTCAGAATGGCGAAAGTATGGACTGCACCAAATGAAAAACCGCATTGAATCGTTTGACTATAAATTGTCTCAGGCTAAGGATGTAGTCACCATTACTGTAAAATCAAGACTTGCACCACCTGTTCTTGCTTGGGGATTTAATACGGTCATTACCTATCAAATCACGAATAATGGTGTGGTATCAGTCGATGTGAGCGGTAAAAAATTTGGTGTGTCATCAGCCACATTACCGAAAATAGGCTTACAAATGAAATTAAAACGTCCATTTGACCAGGTGGATTGGTATGGACGGGGGCCAGGTGAATCGTATGCCGATAGTAAACAAGCGGCACGGTTTGGTATCTGGTCTTCGACGGTTGCTGGTTTATTTACTCCTTATGTGGTCCCACAGGAAAATGGAAACCGTCATGAGGTAAGATGGGTGTCCTTGACAAATCTTTCAGGGACCGGTTTGTTAGCGGCAGGGAAGCCGAGCTTTGACTTTAGCGCACATTTTTACACTACAGAAGGTTTAGAACGGGCAAAGCATACCTATGATTTGGTTAAAGAAGACTTCATTACATTTAATGTTGATTATAAACAGCAGGGACTTGGATCCGCAAGCTGTGGACCAGGAGTGCTAGAACAATATCGCCTGTTAAACAAAGATTTCCACTTTGCAGTAAGTTTCAAAGCATTTTCAAAAAATGAAATATCGCCAGTTGAATTAAGTAAATTGGTGTGACAAATAGGCTAGTAATCTGCCAAATTGCAATATTAATTAAAGTGACCCTTCCCTCCAGGAAGGGTTTTTATTTTTTTAGTTAAATTTTTACTAAAATATTGATTGTTTTTACTATGGGGGATAAAATGAAGTTACGAACCAAACCTTAGCTTCTGGAGGAAAAGGAAATGACCATCACAGTACTATCTAATAAATTTCAAGAATTATTTCATTCTTTACCCGAAAGGGCATTCTTCGCTCCCGGAAGGATCAATTTAATCGGCGAACATACTGACTATAACGGCGGCCATGTATTTCCGTGTGCCATTACGTATGGAACCTATGCGGCTGCTCGGAAACGGGAAGATCAGCTCGTCCGTTTATACTCGGAAAATTTTCCGGATAAAGGGATGATTGAATTTAACTTAAACAAACTGGATTACGAAAAGGATCATCATTGGGCCAACTACCCAAAGGGAATAATCCACTTTATTATGGAAGCTGGCTATATGATTCCGACCGGGTTTGAATGTGTAATTAAAGGAAATATTCCTAATGGCGCAGGTCTTTCCTCATCTGCATCCATAGAGCTCCTAACAGGAGTTTTAGTAAACGGCCTGTACGAATTAGACATTCCCCGCCTTGAGTTAATTAAGATTGGCAAGCGAGTGGAAAATGAATTTATTGGTGTTAACAGCGGAATTATGGACCAATTCGCTGTCGGCATGGGCAAAGAAAATAGGGGAATTCTTTTAGATTGCCAGACCTTAAAATATGAGTACGCGCCGATTAAGCTGGAAAATCACAAAATTATCATAATGAATACAAACAGACGCCGGGAGTTGGCAGACTCAAAATACAATGAGCGCCGGGGCCAGTGCGAAGTGGCACTGAGCCAGCTTCAGCAAATACTCCCAATTGATGCGTTAGGGCAGCTGTCTAAACGAGAATTTGAAGATAACAAACATCTTATTACCGATGAAGTGGTTCGAAAGCGTGCAAAGCATGCAATCTATGAAAATATAAGAACGTTAAAGGCACTTGAAGAATTAAAAGCCGGCAACTTGGAGGCGTTTGGCCAGCTGATGAACCAATCCCATGCCTCGTTACGTGAGGACTATGAGGTGACAGGAATTGAACTTGATAGTTTAGTAGAAGCGGCATGGCAGCAGCCGGGCGTCTTTGGTGCTCGGATGACAGGTGCTGGGTTTGGCGGATGTGCGATTGCAATAGTTGCTAATGAAGAGGTTGGAAATTTTATCGCTAATGTCGGTGAGGTGTATTTTGAAAAGATTGGCTATAAGGCTGATTTCTATGTTGCCGGCATTGGCGGGGGGGCAAAGGAAATCGAAATGGAGGCTGTTGCGGAATGAGTATTCTCGTTTTAGGCGGGGCGGGCTATATTGGCTCGCACGCTGTGTACCAATTGATTGACCAAGGTTATGATGTGGCAGTGATTGATAACCTGCAAACCGGCCACCTGGGTGCCATTCACCCAAAAGCCCATTTTTATAAAGGTGATATCCGCAGCGGGGAGTTTATGAAGACGGTTTTTGAAAAGGAAAATGTAGAGGCTATTATGCATTTTGCTGCCAACTCCCTTGTTGGAGAATCGATGTTGGAACCGCTGAAGTATTTTGACAACAATGTGCATGGGACACAAATTGTTCTTGAAATGATGAAGGAATATGGCGTGAAACATATCGTATTTTCTTCGACAGCTGCCGTTTATGGAGAACAAGAAATAATGCCGATTGCAGAAGAAGTGGCGGAGCTGCCAACTAACACGTATGGAGAAACCAAACTGGCTGTGGAAAAAATGATGGCATGGTGTGAGAAGGCATTCGACCTGAAGTATGTATCCTTAAGGTATTTCAATGTGGCAGGAGCAAGAAGT
The DNA here is from genome assembly GCF_049568635.1 of Neobacillus sp. SAB-20_R2A. Classification (NCBI taxonomy): domain Bacteria; kingdom Bacillati; phylum Bacillota; class Bacilli; order Caryophanales; family Bacillaceae; genus Neobacillus; species Neobacillus sp. SAB-20_R2A. The sequence goes on from NZ_CP145895.1 coordinate 422,077, forward strand.
GACGGACAAATTGGAGAAGACCATAATCCAGAAACCCACCTGATTCCGGTTGTATTGGAAGCGGCGTTAGGAAAGCGGCCGGCGATTACCGTTTTTGGGGATGATTATGATACATCGGACGGAACCTGTATCCGCGATTATATCCATGTCGAGGACTTGATTGCTGCCCATATTTTAGCACTCAAGTATTTGCAAAATTACGGACAAAGCAATATCTTTAACCTCGGCTCCAGCCAAGGGTTTTCCGTAAATGAAATTATTGAAACGGCGAAAGAGGCTACGGGTATTGATATTCCGGTTCAATTGGGGGCACGCCGTTCCGGTGACCCAAGCACCTTAATCGCCTCATCCGAAAAAGCGCGGCTAGTACTCGGCTGGAACCCGGGAAGAACATCAATCAAGCAAATCATCAGCGATGCTTGGAATTGGCATCAGCATCACCCAAATGGTTATGAAGGTGAACAAGATGATTAATCAACTTGTTCAACAACTAATCGGTAAAGCCCTGGCTGTTCATTTAATCGAGAGGGATGACGAAATCTATGCCCGTAACCAAATCCTGTCGCTATTACAATTAAATGAGTTTACGGAATGTGAAGGAGAAACAAATCTTGAGATTCCCGATGTGTTAGAGGAGATTGTAGATTACGCCTGCAAGAAAGGAATCATTGAAGATATTTTTGATGAAAAAGAGATTTTTACTAGTAAAATTATGAACTGTTTCATCGTCCGGCCATCGACGCTCAATCAGAAATTTTATGAAAATTATAGACAGAGTCCGGAAGCGGCGACTCAGTATTTTTATAATCTAAGCAAAAACAGTAACTACATCCAGATGAAGCAGATTCGGAAAAATATCGAATATAAGGCGGAGACGGAATACGGAAGGCTGGATATTACGATCAACCTTTCGAAGCCAGAAAAAGACCCGAATAGCATTGCCCGCGAGCGCGAGAGGCAACAAACAGCCTATCCAAAATGTCTACTTTGTATAGAAAATGAAGGCTATGCCGGGAGGATTGGCCATCCGGCCCGTTCCAATCATCGCATGGTCCGCGTGAATCTGTTGGACAGAAAATGGTACTTGCAATATTCACCGTATGTGTATTATAACGAGCATTGCATCGTCATATCTGAAACCCATTCAGATATGAAAATTAATCAAGAGACGTTTTTAAGATTGTTAACCTTTGTCGAGCAGTTTCCGCATTATTTCTTAGGGTCCAATGCCGATTTGCCGATAGTTGGCGGTTCCATTCTCTCTCATGACCATTATCAAGGCGGCAATTATGAATTTGCGATGGCGAAAGCAACTGATGATTGGAGCTTTGAAATGGCCGGGTTTCCGGATGTTCAAGGCTCTGTTGTCAAATGGCCGATGTCTGTTATCCGTCTCCGTTCGGAGCAAATAAGCACTCTGACGGATGCTGCTGTCCATATTTTAACAAAGTGGAAAAATTATAGTGACGAATCGCTTGGTATCATCGCCTGGACCAGTGAGACTCCTCATAATACAATCACACCGATTGCCCGTAAAAAAGGGAACTTGTTTGAACTGGACTTGGTCCTTCGCAACAACCGGACGAGTGTAGAGCATCCGCTTGGAATATTCCACCCCCATGCCGATGTTCATCATATTAAAAAGGAAAACATTGGGTTAATTGAGGCCATGGGGCTCGCTGTATTGCCTGCCCGTTTAAAGGATGAGCTGTCCGAAGTTGAAAAGTACATCCTCGGAAAGCCAAATGCAGTGGCTGATTACCATTTGGAATGGGCAGAGCAGTTAAAACACCGATTAACCCCAATTGCGAACGAATCAAACATAGAATCTTTGGTTAGGGAAGAGGTCGGCAAAAAGTTTTTGAAAGTATTAGAGGACGCTGGTGTCTTTAAACGGGATGAAGAGGGAGAAACCGGGTTTCATCGATTTATCCAAACAATATCTTGAGTTTGAAAATGGAGTGGTAAATCAATGAAAATAGTTGAACGGGAATTTGGTAATTATGATAGTGAGCTGGTGATAGAGTATACATTGACGAATGATTTTGGGATGTCTGTTTCTTGTTTGAACTACGGTTGCGTTATTACAAAAATTATTGTTCCTGACAGGAATGGCCATTTTGAAAATGTTGTCCTTGGTTTTGATCGGTTTGAGGACTACCTGGAATGGTCGCCTTATTTTGGGGCAGTAATTGGGAGAGTGGCTGGAAGAATAAAGGATGCCCAGTTTCAATTGGATGGAGAAAAGTACCTGCTGGCAGCGAATGATTATCCCAACCACCTGCATGGCGGGCAGAAGGGGTTTAGTTCAGTAATTTGGAAAACAGAAAAAATCGAACAGGAAAATATGGTCGGGATGAAGTATTTCTATCGAAGTATGGACGGAGAAGAGGGATACCCAGGTAATTTGGATATTGCTGTTACCTATCTTTTATCCAATACGAATGAGCTGAGCATCAGCTATGAAGCACGAACGGATCATAAGACGTTAATCAATTTAACGAACCATTCGTATTTTAATTTAAGCGGCAATCTGAAAAGGGATTGTTCTGAGCACATCCTTCAATTGGAAAGTGACCGCTTTTTAGAACTTGGACTAGATTTGATTCCTACAGGGAAAATGCTGGAATCAAAGAATACGCCATTTGATTTTAATCAGGGGCGTTTCTTGTTGTCAGGAATGAAGTCCTCCCATCCGCAAATCGTGCTTGCTGGAAACGGCTATGATCATCCGCTTCTTTTTAAAAAAAGTGGAGAAAATACAATCATGTTAAGTGATAAAGAAAGCGGCAGATCTCTTAGGGTGACAACAGACCAGCCATGTGTGGTCCTTTATACCAGTAATCAACTGGAAGGTCCGTTTTCGATATCAGGTGTCCGCGCAAGGAATTATTTGGGTGTGTGTCTTGAAACGCAAGGTCTTCCAGATGCTGTTCACCATCCGGAGTTTTCTACTGTGATTTTACATCCTGAGGAAGTATACTATTCAAAAACGAAGTATCGGTTTTTTTCAAATACAATAGGAGTTTGATTTATGGCAACTATTAAGGATATTGCAAAAAAAGCGGGAGTATCAATAGCCACTGTATCAAGAGTGCTGAATTATGATACGACTCTTTCAGTTAGCGATGAAACAAAAAAGAGAATTTTTGAAGTGGCAGGGGAGCTGGATTATAAGAAAAAAGCGGTTGTTCGGAAACCCGAAATAGGAAAGATTGCTCTTTTTCAATGGTATACAGAAAAAGAAGAGCTAGAGGATTTGTATTACATGTCCATTCGTCTTGGAGTGGAAAATCGCTGCCGGTACCATGGGATTCAGGTCATTAAATACTTTCAGGATAGCTTTGAGGAATTGAAGGGAGAAGATATCCACGGACTGATTGCCATCGGTAAATTTAGCAGCAGGCAGATCAGCGAGCTGGCTTCTGTAACGGAAAACATCGTGTTTGTCGATTATTCTCCCGATGAGGATCAATATGATTCCGTTGTAGTTGATATGGAAAGAGCCACTATGAAAATTCTGGATTATCTGTTGGAGAAAGGGCATAAGGAAATTGGCTATATTGGGGGAAGAGAAGCTTATAAAGACCAAGCCACTGTCATCGAGGATTCGCGGGAACTGGCCTTTAAGCGGTATTTGACAGGAAAAGGGCTTTTGGATGAGAAATTCATGTACATCGGAGGATTTTCGGTGGACCAAGGCTGCACTCTAATGAAGCAGGCGATTGAGGATCACGGTGACCGCCTGCCGACGGCTTTTTTCGCCGGTAATGACCCGATTGCCATTGGAGCACTTAAGGCTTTGCTAGAAGCGGGGATTTCCGTACCTGAAAGGGTAAACATCATCGGAATAAACGATATTAGCGTTTCCAAATATGTTTTTCCAGCCTTAAGCACAGTAAAAGTCTATACCGAACAAATGGGAGAAACGGCGGTCGACACCCTCCTCGAAAGAAACGAAGGCCGAACCATCGCCAAAAAAATAACCTTCCCAACCAAACTAATCATAAGAAACAGCAGCTTCTAATTAAAGAACAAAAAAACAAGTACAAAAGCTGGATGACCCAAAACAGGGGCATCCAGCTTTTTGCATTTTGTCAGCCTTAGGTGAACAATACCCACGTGCGGTGCCTGTCACCTTTTTCCTGCAAATACCAAATTAGGGCTTCCCTTTTGGAAAGGGATGGAATATAATCATAGTGTACTATGTATGATAGTACAGTTAATACAGATTGGGGGCACCCAGTTATGTTTGAGCTGGATATGAGGAGCCGTAAGCCAATATATGAACAGCTGGTGGACAAGATGAAGGAACTGATTATGAATGAGCTGCTCAAGCCTGATGAACAGCTTCCATCTGTCCGGCAGCTTGCAACGGAGCTTTCCATTAACCCGAATACGATTCAAAAGGCTTATCGAGAGCTTGAGACGCAGGGGTTTATTTATTCCCTTAAAGGGAAAGGAAGCTTTGTCAATCCAAACCAAAAAGCTATAGACAAGGAGAAAATCACGGAAATGAAGAAGGAACTGGAAAAATTAATCTTAGAGGCTTTGTACCTCGGGATTCCGGCGCAGGAACTGATTTCTCTCATCCAAGACCTTGATGCTTCAAAAGGGGGAGGCTAAAAGTAATGATTGAAATGAAAAACGTAATTAAAAAATTTGATCGACACGTCGCGGTCGAAAACGTCAACCTAACCATTCAAAAAGGTTCGATATATGGATTAATAGGTTCAAACGGGGCAGGTAAGACCACCATCATCAAGCTCCTCGCGGGTATTTACCGGCAGGAGCAAGGGGAAGTCACGATTGACGGGCAGCCCGTTTTTGAAAATATCTACCTCAAAGAAAAAATATTTTACATACCAGACCATCCATACGTTTTCCCACAATACACCACCAAGCAAATGGCCCGCTTTTACAGAAGCTGCTATCCAAGCTGGGATGAGGAACGCTTCAAGAATCTAGCCCAAGCGTTTGAGGTGGATGTAAATAAGAAAATTCAATCCTTTTCCAAAGGCTGGCAGCGTCAGATTGCCTTTATCATGGCTCTGGCGGCAAAACCGGACATTCTCATCCTCGATGAACCAATGGATGGCCTTGATCCGGTTGTTCGCAAAAAGGTGAAGAATCTGCTGATTCAAGATGTGGCAGAGAGGGAAATGACGATTCTCGTTTCGTCCCACAACCTTCGGGAAATTGAGGACATTTGCGACCATATCGGCATCCTTCACAAAGGGTCACTTTTAATCGAAAAAGAACTGGATGACCTAAAGTCCAATGTCCACAAAGTCCAAGTTGCATATAAGAATGGCTTGCCGGATAGACTGCTCGATAAACTAAAGCCGCTTCACGCGGAAAAACGGGGAAGTGTCCATTTGCTTATCGTCAGGGGTGAGGAGGCAGCAATAGCAAAACAAATTATTGAGACCCATCCCGTCATTTTTGACCTGCTCCCACTAACACTTGAAGAAATCTTTATTTACGAAATGGGGGATATCGGCTATGCCATCAAAAATGTCGTTGTTTAATAAAGAACTGATGCTGCAAATGGGACGCAGTACAGGCTGGATTTCCGTCATTTACCTGCTTGGTCTGCTGTTTGTGCTCCCGATTCGTATTCTATTAATTCTATATTCAGATTCTGATAATTTTTTATACTATCAGTCTCGTAACAACCTTTTTCAATATGACTACGAGATTCAGGTTTTCCTGATTGCGATTGCCCCTGTCATTTTGGCTGTCTTTTTGTTTCGGTTCCTGCATGTCAAACAAGCAGCGGACCTCATGCATAGTCTTCCGTTAAAGAGGGAGCGAATTTTTCACCATTATGCTCTGACAGGAATGGTGCTGCTCATCCTCCCGGTAGCCATCGTGACAGGAATTGTTTACATCATGCATTTCACCTATGACCTCGGCAGCTTGTTCACGATCCATGATTTACTCTACTGGTCAGGCACAATCATCGTTATTACGCTGCTCCTGTATATAGCAAGCGTATTTGTTGGAATTTTGACGGGAATCTCGGTAGTTCAAGCCGTACTGGCGTATGTTTTTCTGTTTTTCCCAATCGGGATTACCGTATTGCTGTCCTATAATTTGAAAATCTTGCTCTACGGATTCCCGGGCGATTTTTTCCTAAACCGCCAGTTGGAAAAATTATCACCGATCACCTTTACGGCTGTTCTTGAAAGCCGAGCTTTTCAATGGAAGGATGCTGTGCTGTATATTGTCCTGACAATTGTCCTGTACGGGCTGTCCCTGTTTTTTTATAAAAAAAGAAATCTGGAACTTGCCTCTGAAGCGATTGCCTTTCCGAAATTGCGTTCCGTCTTTAAATATGGGACTGCCTTTTGCTTCATGCTTCTGGGCGGGTCGTATTTTAACGATGTTTCCTTTAAAAATCTTGGCTGGACCCTGTTTGGTTATGGAATCGGAGCAGCTATCGGCTACTTTGCGGCGGAGATGGTGCTGCGTAAGACATGGCGGGTTTTCACTCGCATCAAGGGTCTTGTCGTTTATCTAGCTGTTATTGCGTTTCTTGTAGTAGGGGTTCAGGCGCTTGGATTTTATGAAAATAGAATCCCGGAACAAAGTGACATTAAGAATGTCCTGCTGACGGATAATCCGAATTTTTACCTGAGCCATGATGGTTTTTACGGGGATGTCTTTGACCCTAAACCAATGAAGGAAACGGAGAATATCGCCGCCGTCCTGAAGATGCATAAACAAATCTTGGCCAATAAAAAAATCAATGAGCAGGAAAAGAATAAATCCGATAGAGAATTCTTTATCATGTATGAATTGAAAAACGGGAAAAAGGTCATTCGCCAGTACCGTGTCATGACGCGTCTTTACGAGGATTTATATAAGCCGATTTACGAATCGAAGGAATATAAAATGACTTCAAAAGAGATTTTTATGGTGGATGAAAAGAAAGTGAGTTATCTGCAAATCAGGGCCAATGGGCCGGTGAACAAGTTTGTGACCCTGTCAAAGCCGGAGGATGTAAGGCAGGCGTTGTCGCTATTAAGGGAAGATGTGCTGGCAGAATCCTATAATGATAGTATTTATTATTCGGGCCTTGGATCAACCATTGAACTCAATTTGGGGAATGAACAGTCTGTCATGTTTGAATTTAAGCCGACTTATCGGAAATTTGAGAGTTGGTTGAAGGAAAAGGAAGTGCTCGATCAGGCAAAGGTAACCGCAGAAGATATTTCACATGTCCTGGTGGCAAAGGGTGATTTCTCTTCCATTGAGGACAGCGGGAAATTTTCGACAGATATCGAATCAGCGATAGAACACAGTGGGAACACCTTGAAAATTACCGATAAAGGCCAAATTGAACAAGTACTTGAGAAGGCCGGGACAAATCCTCGTAGTGAATATGCGGCTATTGTGTATTTTAATGATGGTCATTTTAATGAAGTCACTTATTTTGATGAGGAGCATGTGCCTGAGTTTATTAAAAATCATTTTAAATAAGCGGGAGCGAGAAATGAACGCAGTTAATTTTAATGAGGTATATTCTAAACACGCAAAACGGCTATATTATATTGCTTATCAGTATACGAGAGACGAGTTTTTGGCAGAGGATATCGTCCAAGAATCCTTTTTAAAGGCGTACCGAAAATTGGACACGGTCGAGGACAATGGCAAATTAGGAGCATGGCTCTCGGCCATTACCGCGAGAACCGCGATTGACTTCCTTAGGTCAGAGAAAAGACGACAATGGACGCCGATGGACTACACCAAGCTGGAACCATTGCACGGTCTCGGAGCGGTAGCGGGTAGCGGTTCTAGTACAGAGGAGGCGGCCGTCATCCGGCTTTTCCAAGAGGAGATTGGCGGCTCAATAGAGAACCTCTCCAAGGAATTCCAGGAGGTGCTGATACTCAAAATGCAGTACGGACTAAAAGAAACCGAAATCGCTAGCCGCCTCAACCTCAAATCCGCCACTGTCAAAACCCGGCTGTACCGGGCTAGGAAACAGCTGCGGCAGATTTTGGCGGCTGGGTAAGGTATGGGGAGAGTTTCGTTGGTAGGGTGTCAGGCCCCACGCGTGGACAGGTGTCCGCGTGGGGCGGACACTCTTTTTTGTTTCCACTAAACCGATTTGAAAGTTTCCCAATAAGTAATTCTTATTCTTTTTCATAATAACTGCGAAATTTATTTATCGAGGGGACAGGAATATACTGGTAGTGAAGTGACAAGGGGGTGTCAAGGATGGAATATATCTTGCTTTACATGATTGGAATCTGTGCTACAACGCTTGGGACGCTTGCGGGCGGGGGCGGACTCATCAGCCTCCCTGCCATGCTGATATTAGGGCTGCCAATCCACTCGGCTATTGGTGCGAACAAAGTATCCAACACGGTTAGTTCTTTTTCGAGCTTTTACCATCTTTATAGAAAAAGGGAAATTTCCCTAAAGGAAGCCATCTGGATTATTCCTGTCAGCCTCGGCGGCGGGGTCACCGGCGGCTTCATCGCATCCCATATATCGGGGAAAAATATGTACATCATCGCTATTATTTTGCTTATTTTCGGTTTTTCCGCTTCCTTTAAGGGGAAAGGGAATTTCGCCGGCACGGAACCGTTAAAGATGAACAAGGTCAGTGTGCCAGGCTTGTTTGGAATCGGATTGTATGACGGCCTGTTTGGCCCGGGACAAGGAACGCTGATGCTTTATTTGTTCGGCTATTTGAATATTGCCTACCTTCGCGCTGTGGCTTTGGTGCGGATCGCGACTTTTTCCAGCTGCTTTGGCGCTGCCATTTCCTATATCTCAACTGGAAAAATCATTTGGCCGATGACGATTGCGCTGCTGCTTGGTTCCCTTTCTGGAGCGCAAATCGGCGTACGCATTGCCGAAAAACTAAAACCAAAATATGTGAAACCCATCTTACGAGTAGTGACAATCGGCCTGATCTTCCAAATATTCGTAGATAAAGTTATATGAAACATGGGGACGGTTCTCTTGCCTCATTTTTTAAAATGAGGCAGAAGAACCGTCCCCATGCACTCAAACACAAGCTTCGTATTCTCTCATAATGTTGCTAATAATGGTTTTGACCGGCAGGATTTCTTTGATTTCATGGACTCTTGCACCCGCGAAAACAAGGCCGTTCTCACTATCTCCATTCATGGATGTAATCAACGAATCCAGTGTGCAAAAACGATAAGAACAATTCTTCAGGCAATCAATGCAATGCTTTATTTTCACTTTTTTCTCATCTGAAATGAGTTCGGTAAAATGGTTTTTAATCATACGTCCCTGGAGGCCAACTGTGGTTTTGAGCAAAATCGTATCTTCCTGACGGGCATGAACATATTTTTCCTTAAATGATAACGGTGCATCACACTCTTCGCTGGCTACGAACCTAGTGCCCATTTGGACTCCTGATGCTCCCATCTTTAAGGCGCGAGCGAGGTCCTCACCTGTCAAAATGCCGCCGGCAGCAATGACGGGAATCTTCACTGCATCTATTACTTCTGGCAGGATATCGAATAAAGGCCTGTCGGTACCAAGGTGCCCGCCGGCTTCAAAGCCTTCAACCACAACAGCGGAAGCCCCAAGGCGTTCAGACATCTTCGCAAGCCTTGCTGTAGAAACAATCGAAATGACGGGAATGCCCGCTTCTTTACCCCAGGCATACATATCCCTTGAAATTCCTGCTCCTGATATGATGAAATCAACCTTTTCTTCAATGGCTGCTTTCATTTTTTCCGCAAAGTCATTCATGGCAAATAGAACATTAACACCAATATAACCAGTGCCCGTTATACTTTCCCTCGCTTTTCTAATATGCAATCTCATTTCCTCGACCGTAATCCCTGTTCCTGAGATAATTCCAATGCCCCCTGCGTTTGCAACTGCTGATGCCAGCTTACTTAAAGAAATACCTACTCCCATACCGCCTTGCATGATTGGAAATTTGGGCATCATATGACCTATTTTCAATTGAGGAAAATTCAAGAAAAAACCCCATTTCATTTTAATTTTGAAGGAATTTACACCTTCTCATTGTAGCAATAGGGTTTCCATAATGCAGTGAGTTAATTAACACCTGGTACTAATGGTTGATAATATTTTTATGGTTTGTCACAGAATGTTCAAATTTACGGACAATCCAACCAGGAATCTTAATGAACTGAATGAGAGACCGACTCCAGATTCTTAACTTTAAGTATGCAGGCCAACGCAAACAGCATACTTACAGCAGCTGCAAAGAATAACATCCTAAACCCAAAGCGGTCAATCAGCAGACCTAAAACTGGCGGGGATACGATGGCAGCAAGGGAGGAAACCAAATAATATAAGCCGGTTCGGGTCCCGTTTCTGTGTTCACTCCCCGTTGAAACCACATAAGGATAAGCATTTATATTGATGCAGGCCCAAAACATTCCCCCGGCGACGAGAAAGAACCTCAAGACTAACACGGAGTCCACCCAATTTAAGAAGAGAAAGACAAAGAACAACCCGATGACTCCAATTAAGATCACCTTTTTCTCCCCATATTTAGCGCCAAAAAACCCGCTTGGAATCGAGGATAGGACAAAGCTTAATGAAAAGAACGCTAACGAGAAGGCGGAATCACTTCTCGACAAGCCAAGTTCTTTCACCCCATACAAGGTAAATAACGCCTCCATCCCTTGGATCGCCACAAACCAAAAGAAAATGGCCGCCAGTAAAAAAATCGTGGGTGAGTTCAGTTCGCCTTTGTAATCTATCTTAGAAGCAGTCGACATGGTAACCGGTAAAGAATCGCGGTTTTCGTTAATATTTTTAAACAGAACCCATAACGTAACGATTAATACCATCCCCACCAACAGAAATGGCAAGGATTCATGAACATTAAACAAAAATGCCCCCACACTGAAGGCCAAGATGGCCCCTAGGCCGCCCATGAAATTAATGATCCCGTTCGCCTTGGTACGCTGATATTCTGGTGTAATGTCGGGCATCAGGGCAATGGTGGGTGAGCGGAAAATGGCCATTGATAAGTTCATACCAACCATGAAAAGGATTAACGTGAAAAGATTATGATGGAAAGGAATTAGCGCGATAAAGAGGGCTGCGAGTGGAATGCCGATCAGCAGGTAGGGCATGCGCCTTCCGAAGCGTGTCTCGGTCCGGTCACTGAGGCTGCCTACATAGGGCTGTATAAAAAGGGCGAAATAATTATCAATCGTCATGAGAAAGCCAATTAAAGCCGTGCTTTCCAGATAATCGTTCAGAAAGAACGGGACAAAGCCATTATACAAAGACCAGCCGATACTAATGCTGAAAAATCCGAACCCTAACAGCCATGTTTTTCGCAAGAGAAAACCTCCCCTCGGCAGCTGATTCTTTTGTCCTATATCGAAAGCATGCCTCATAAACCTATTAATAGGAATGTTATTATCATATGCCGCACCTTCATTCTTTTGCCTGATTTTTTCATAGCTCGATAGGGAAGAGCCCGATAAAAGAAATTTTCCAAAAAGCAATTGACAGATATTAGAAAAGACATTATTATCATTATTGAGAATGATAATAATAAAAACAGAGGGTTTAAAGGGGAGATTGAAATGGTAAGTACAGCAAAGATTATTGCGATGTTTGTTCCAATTATCTTTTCGTTTGTTTTATTTATTGGATTGATTTTGTTCTATAAAAAGAGAACTGGGGTGTCTGCAAGGCCTATAATTTTAGGGGCAGTTGGTTTTATTGTGTTCACTCAAGTGCTTGAGAAGATTTTGCATGTGGTCGTAATCACAAGCTTCCCAAATTACGCCGACCATCCTTTGGCATGGGGAACATACGGCGCCTTGGCGGCAGGGCTTTTTGAAGAATTAGGTAGATTCATATTATTTACATGGCTTTTGAAAAAATTCCATGACTATAAAGGCGGTATTTCGTTTGGAATTGGCTGGGGAGGCATTGAGGCAATTCTCCTTATGCTGATGGTTTGCGGTCAGGCTTTGGTTTTTTCCTTTATGCTCAATGACGGAACGTTTGAAAGCTCAATGGCTCAACTGCCAAGCGACCAGTTGGCAACCATTAAAGAAGCGGTCCTAAATCAGGGGGCAAGTTTTTATTACTTGGCTGCTCTAGAGCGTCTCTTTGCAGTTTTCCTACAAATGGCATTAAGTTTACTGGTTTTATTGGGCATTGCAAAAAAGAAATTCTCCTATGTGATTTTGGCTATTCTCATCCATGCTGGGATTGACTTCCCAATCGTATTTGCCCAAGTCGGCCAATTTACGAACCTGTGGATTATCGAAGGATACCTTGCAGTCGTCGCGATTTTCTCCTTTTTGTTTATCAAAAGAGCCAAAACAATGTTTCTTGAGGCCGGAAAATAGAATAATAGAAAATTAGCAACCTGGACCCAGAGCGGCTCAGGTCTTTTTTTGCTAATAGAAAAGCATAATTTAACTACGCCTCATGAACCGTCCTATCGGACTCGCCAATCGGCGAGTTTTTATTTAAGGAAAAGTTAAGGAAGGGATTTGATAATAGGCTTATCCAAAAATATGTTTCCGGCTGGGCTCTACCGGATATGAAAAGGAGTAAGCAAAGATGAAAAAATGGATCCTTATTGCAATTAGTGTGCTGATTGTGGGGTATGTCGGATATCAGTGGTATAACTCTAAAAACGCCACACAAACGGCATCGGCACAAGTCCGGACCGCCACCGTCCAAAAAGGAAAATTAGAAGTGAAAATCAGCGGATCAGGTACGGTCCAGCCGGTGACAAGTACTGATATTAAGTCAAACGAAAACAATAAAATAATCGATGAAGTATTGTGGTCTCCCGGTGATGAAGTAAAAGCAGGTGAAGAATTAATCACCTATACAGATGGAAGCGACCCTGTCACGGCACCTGCAGATGGTATAATCACTTCTTTTTCCATTGCAGCAGGTGATCGGGTTACACAAGGACAGGTTGTTGCCCACTTAACGAACTATAAAGACTTACAAACCGTCGTACAGGTCGATGAGCTGGATATAACCAAGATTCAAGTAGGACAAGCGGTAAACATAAAGGTAAATGCGCTGCCTGATCAAACTTTCACAGGAAAAGTATCGGCGGTGGCTAATGAAGGGACATCATCCAATGGGGTGTCCACATTCGATGTCACCATCCATTTTGATCAAATCGATAACCTGAAAGTCGGCATGAGCACAGAGGCAAGTATCCTGACTGCAAGTAAAGAGGATGCCCTCTATGTTCCTCTTGATGCCGTCCATACAGCAAATGGAGAGAAATATGTCATCGTTGCTTCAAACAGCTCTAACGGTCAATCAGAACAAAAAACGGTAAAAACAGGTTTAGCAAATGAAGATTATGTAGAAATCACAGAAGGTGTTTCAGAAGGGGATATCCTTCAGTTGCCTCAATTGGCGACAGACAGCTCGTCTACCACCAATACCCGCGGAATGATGCAAGGCGGATTTGGAGCAGGCATGGGCGGCATGGGCGGTTTTAATCGCAGCAACAACGGTGGTGGACAATGGCGGTCCGGCGGAGAAAGGAGCGGGAACTAATGAGCGAGCAAATGGTTCCGTTCCGTCATTTTACGGCCTCAGAAGGGAGTAGTCAGTAATGGTTCAACCAATCATTCAAATCAGCAACCTAATGAAAACCTATAAGCTTGGCGGCGAAACAGTTCATGCCTTAAACAATGTATCTATCGAAATTGAAAAAGGGGAATTTCTAGCGATCATTGGCCCGTCAGGTTCGGGGAAGTCAACCTTGATGAACATGATTGGCTGTCTTGACCGTCCCCAGTCCGGAAAGTACTTGTTGGATGGCAAGGACATTGGCAAGATGAATGATAACCAGTTGGCGGTGATCCGCAATCAAAAAATTGGCTTTATTTTTCAAAACTTTAACCTGTTAACAAAATTAACAGCTCTTGAAAATGTCGAACTGCCATTGTTGTATGCAGGTGTTCCGGCAAAGGAACGGAAAGCAAGAGCAATGGAAAGCCTAAGCAAGGTTGGTTTGAAGGAGCGGGCCGGGCACCTGCCTACCCAGCTATCCGGCGGTCAGCAACAGCGGGTTGCCATTGCCAGAGCATTGGCCGGAAATCCTTCCATCCTTCTTGCCGATGAGCCAACTGGTGCCCTTGACAGCAAGACAAGTAAGGAAATTCTTAGCTTAATGAAAGAACTTAACGAATTAGGCCATACCATCATTTTGATTACACACGATTTGGCCATAGCGAAGCAGGCAGGGAGAATGGTCAGCATCCAAGATGGACAGCTTTTGGAAAATGGGGGTGAGCTGATTGGGAATATGGCAATCTATTAAAATGGCACTCCGCAGTATCCAAAGCAATAAGCTCAGATCGGCCCTCACCATGCTGGGGATGATTATCGGGGTATCCTCGGTGATTGTGCTTGTGTCGATTGCCCAAGGTTCGGCCCAGAACGTTACCAGCAGGATTAATCAGCTTGGTACAAACCTGTTAACCATCAATACGTTTGGAACGGATTTAGCTTTAACGGAGGATAAAATCAGTGAACTTAGTAAATTGAATGGTGTCAAAGCCATTTCTCCTGTTGTTTCGGGCCGTGTCAATGTGAAAAAGGATAAAACCGCTTCGCAGGTATCCGTGACGGGGACTAACGCCGCTTATTCGGATGTGCGCGACACAAAGGTTAAGCAAGGACGTTTTATCACCGACCTTGATATTGAATATCGGCAAAAAATTGCTGTGATCGGCTCGGAAGCAGCTTCCACCTTTTTTGGAGCGGAAAACCCAGTCGGGCAATACATTCAGATAGAAGGAACTTCATTTAAAGTTGTCGGGGTGCTCGCATCAAAAGGAAGTTCAATGGGACAGGGCGGCGATAACACCATTATCGTTCCGCTTAGCACTGGTCAGCGCTTAGTGAAAAGCACAACCATTAACCAGGTCTACTTGCAAGGAAAAAGCGAGGACCAAATGGATGCGGTCATGAATGAAGTGAAACTGGCGCTTGCTGGCATGTATCCAAACAAGAGCGATTCGTACAGCGTCACTAACCAAAAGGATTTGATGGATACGATGAGCTCCGTAACGAATACGATGACGATGATGTTGGGCGGAATTGCTGGAATTTCTCTGCTTGTCGGCGGGATTGGAATCATGAATATCATGCTCGTCTCGGTTTCAGAACGGACGAAGGAAATCGGGATCCGCAAGGCGATTGGCGCCAAACGGCGAGATGTGCTGCTGCAATTCCTGATTGAGGCGGTTGTATTAAGCGGCGTCGGGGGATTGATTGGGATCCTTGCCGGCGTGGGATTAGGAAAGCTGCTGTCATCGCTGTTTAGTTTAACAGTGTCATTCACCTCTTCGGTGATGATTGGTTCGTTCCTCTTCTCGCTGATGGTTGGTGTCATCTTCGGAGTGTTCCCGGCCAATAAAGCGTCAAAACTAAACCCTATTCAAGCCCTGAGGTACGAATAAAAGGTTTGGATTTAAGCGGCCTTTCTTTTGCGGCCGCTTTGTTTCCTATATAATAATTTTAATAAATATTTTGGGAGCGTTCATTTATGCGTTTATTAGTGGTAGAGGATAATCTCTCCTTGCTGGAATCCATTGTTCAGCTATTATCCGATGAATTTGAAGTGGACCAGGCAGCCAACGGAGAAGATGCCTTGTTTTTAGCGATGCAAAACATTCATGATGCAATTGTATTGGATGTGATGATTCCGGAGATTGACGGTTTTGAAGTCCTTCAAACCATTCGCAGGGAAGGCCTGAAAATTCCGGTTCTTTTTCTAACGGCACGGGACTCCTTGGAGGACCGCGTAAAAGGACTAGACAGCGGCGGGGACGATTATTTAGTGAAGCCGTTCCAAGCAGCGGAATTAAAGGCACGGATCCGTGCGCTATTAAGACGGAGCGGGAGCTTAACGACCAACCAAACCATTCAATACCGGGGAATTGAATTACTGGGCCGGGAACGGGATATTGTGGTGGACGGCAAACCCATTAAGCTCACGGCCAAGCAATACGAGCTGCTTGAATTTCTGATCCAGAACAAGGGAGCGATTTTAACAAAAGAACAAATCTATGACCGTGTCTGGGGGTTTGATTCCGACACCACCATCGCGATAGTCGAGGTATTTATGCATCATCTTCGGAAAAAGTTGGAACCATGCGGCTACCACTCCGATATTAAGACTATTCGCGGTGTCGGCTATATGCTGAACGAGGAATAGGGGCAGTATATGTTCAGGCGCACACATATTAGGCTGACTTTGTTAAATTCGCTGGTTTTCATCGTGTTAATCAGCATTCTTGGAAGCATTATTTATTTTTATACCGATAATCGATTATATCAGGATGTAAACCGGTCGTTAATGGAATCTGTTAATCATTTTCAACAGCAGCCAGGCGTTGACGATGATGATCATGATTCTCCCGGCCCTAGGTTCATGAAACGGGACCCAAGGATTATGACCTTATTGTGGCAGGGAGAAGGTAAACAGCTGATCGGGGAACAAGGTCGTGAAGCCGAGTTGTTTGCGGGTAAAGAGGAGCAGATTCGGCCGAAGAAACTAAATTCCTTGCAGGATGTGGTAGCAGGAGGGTTTTCCTACCGATATATCGCTTTTGATGTGAATACGACGGCCGGAAAAATCACCGTGCAATTCATTCGCAACGTCAATTCGGAAAAAGAATTATTAAATAGGCTGTTATTAATTATCTTCATCGGCTGCGGTATTGGTGTGATTTGCGCGCTGGCTTCCGGGTATTTCCTGGCTGGCAGGGCTCTTGTCCCGATTAAGAAGGCTTGGGATAAACAGCAGGAATTTGTCTCGGATGCCTCTCATGAGCTGAGGACGCCGTTGGCGGTAATTCAGGCCAAAACTGATGTGCTGTTCCGGAATCCAAAGTCTACCATCCAGGATAAAATTCACGATATTTCCACTATTTCTAAGGAATCGCGCAGACTTTCCAAGCTGGTGACCAATTTATTGACGCTGGCTAGGTCTGATTCCAATCAGCTGGAAATGAAGAAGCAAGAGTTTCAAATCGACGAGCTTATAAAAGAAATCCTTCTGCAATTTGAAGATATTGCTTTATATCAAGGAAAATCAATCCATTTAGAGACACCTGAATCCGTTGCATTTTGCGGGGATAAGGAAAGGATTCACCAGCTCATTGTTATATTATTGGACAACGCGATGAAGTATACAAATGAAGGCGGGGAGATCAAGCTGTCTTGTCTGCAAAGCCACTCAAGCATTACGCTTACCGTAAAGGACACTGGGATTGGCATTCCGGAGCAGGACATCCCGCGTATATTTGACCGCTTTTTCCAAAGCGATAAAGCTCGGACATCTGCTGAGGGAACGGGACTTGGCTTATCCATCGCTAAATGGATTATTGACAAGCACCACGGAAAAGTCAAAGTGGACAGCTCGCTTGGTAAAGGAACATCGATTGAAATTGTATTTCCAAGAACCCAAAAAAATTAATTTGGGTTCTTTAATTTTTTTAAGAATATCTTAAGGAAAGCTCTTCATAATGAGGGTATCTAATGGGTACAAGCATATTGAAGGGAGAAAACTTTAAATGAAAAAAGTGAGAAAAGCGCATTTATGGATTGGTTTAATAGCTTCTGTATTAATCTTTATGGAGTCGCTCACAGGACTGCTTATGAATGAACCATGGTTGATTGGACAGACACAAATGGGGGAGCGCGGCAATTTCCAGCCTGGTCAATTTAGACAAGGTTTTACAAACGGAGCTGGACAGGCTCAAGGAGGGTTTAATCGCCAAATGCAAGGCCAAGCGGGCGATAACAACCAAGGACAACCAAATGGGCAATCTGGAAATCAAATGCAAGGACAAAATGGTAACCAAATGCAGGGGCAGAACGGAAACGGCCAATTCCAAGGAGGAGCTGGCAGGTTTAACGGAAACGGAAACTTCACGAGAGGGTTCCGCGGTGAAGGCATTGGCCAAACATCCGCTATGGGCATCATCAGGGGGCTTCATGAAGGGCGAATCGGAAATACCGATGTCAAGTGGCTGATCGATCTGACTGCCATTGCGATGATGTTTCTAACAGGTTCAGGCATCTATCTTTCTCTAAAAGTCCTTGGTGCGGAGAGAAAAAGGAAAAGACGTGAGGAAGATCCTTATAATGCGGTGCTCTAATTAGGAAAAGCAAACATGATAGTTTATTAAAATGGAAGAGGCACGTTTGAACGAGGTGTCTCTTTATTTTGCATAAAATTAACAGGAAATCGAATGCCAGATGCCGAATAAAAGGGAGAATGAATTTTCGGACAGTGGAGGAAAGCAGATTTGATAAAGGATATGGAGTCAATATTAATCATTGATCAAAAGGATGGGCTGGGTCCAGAATTCAGCAAACTAGTTTCAATGATGGACTACGCAAGGGCCACAACAATTGAAGAAGTGAAGGATCTTACCGTCGAGGAGCTGGATTTTCTTTATGACGAGAATGCCAATTCGATCGGAATGCTGCTAGCGCATTTTTCAGCAGTTGAAAAAGTGTACCAAATCGTTACCTTTGAAAATCGCGACGATTTAACCGATGAAGAAGTTGCCCAATTTAATCCAGCACTAGATCTGGGAAGACCCGCACAAGAAATCAAAGGTTATTCCATTGATTATTACTTAAAGGAATTAGCCGAAGTCCGGGCTGCCACCATTGAAAAGTTTAAAACCTTGCCGGACGAGTGGTTATTTGAGCAGACTCCATTTTGGTGGAACCTTCCAGCCAATAACTATTTTAAATGGTTTCATGTTTTTGAAGATGAATTGAATCATAGGGGCCAGATTCGGCTCATAAAAAAGATGATCAAAAAAGAAAAAAACTAAGAAATTAGAGGTGGAGATTTTGAATATTTATGTTATCCGTCACGGCGAATCAGAGCATAACGTTGACAGGAACGTGATGGCGCATACGCACGATTCCCAGCATAGTTTGACAGAGCTAGGCCACAAGCAAGCCCAAGTTACGGCCGATTTCATGAAGACAAACGTGAATGGAAAGACCGTACTATATAGTTCCCCTTATTTGCGGACGAAACAAACCGCCCAGGCGATCCATTCCTTGCTGCCGGGGGAGGTTCCATTTTTCGAGAACCCTCTATTAAGAGAATGGGAGCTTGGCAATCTTTATGATTTCAACAACCGAACTCCGGAGGCTAAAAAGGAATATAAAGCGGCGGGGCAATTTTATTTTCGCTTTCAAAATGGGGAGTCCCTTGCTGATGTATATCTGCGTGCGACCATGTTTATGAACACAGTCGTTGACCGCCTTAAGCGGCAGCAACGCTACGATAACCTTGTGATTGTCACGCATGCAGCCTTTATGCATATGCTGCTGGCTTTTCTGATGGAATCGCCGGTCGAAGATTTAATCAATTTCAAGCCGATTGAAAATGCCTCTGTCATCAAGATTGACGAAGTGGATGGGGACTATCAGTACGAAAAAATATTTGTGCCAAAGGTTGAAATCTAAGTAAACATATGCAAATGGCCCCGCCAAAAAGGCACGGGGCCATTTTTTCTTAATTATGGCTGGTCGGCTGGGAAAACGATGCCGGCGTCCTTTCTAGCTGCAACTAGCATCTCCATGACTGAGTAACTGTAATCAAGCAGTTTATAGCAGCGGTCAAAATCCTGATTTTTAAACATTTCTTTGAAAGCCAGCAGTTCATAATAAAGCTTGTTCGTTGTCGTCTGATTGTTTAAGGTGACGGCTGTTCCTTCGGTATGTAAGATGACGTTTTGACACCCATTTGCCCCATGTTCAACATGGATATATCCCTTTTCACCTTGGATGAGGACAAAGTTCAGGCCTTGTGTATCCTTGCTTCCCACGCATTCGGCGATAAAGTCAGGATATTTCATGACAAGTACCCCTGAGGTATCAATCCCGTTCGCATGCTTATTTGCCGTATAGCGGATGGATTCTGGTATACCGAACAGGTTCATCACGAAATGCAGGTTATAAATGTTGATGTCGACAAGGGCGCCGCCGGAAAACTTCGGATTAAATACATTCGGTGTCTCCCCGGCAAGCAGGGCATCGTACCGGCTTGAGTATTGGCTGTAGTTACACTGGATCATCCTTATTTGCCCTAGGCTTGGCAGGTTATCTTTAATGAGTTGATAGTTGGGCAGGTGAATGGTTGTGATAGCCTCAAACAGCATTAACTTCTTTTGTTTGGCGAGTGCTATCAAGCTTTCAAGTTCTGCGACGGTCGATGTGAACGGTTTTTCACATATGACATGTTTTCCATGTTGGAGAGCTCTTGCGGCCTGTTCGTAATGCAGGCTGTTTGGGGATGCCAAGTAAATAAAGTCGATGCCTGGGTCCTGGAACATTTTTTCGATGTCGGTGTAGATAGCAGGGATTTGATATTTTTCGGCTAACGGTTGGGCAGTTTCCTGTTTTCGGGAATACATCGCCACACATTGGGCGTCATCGATTGCGTTAAGTGCAGAAAGGAAGGTATCCACGATCGAACCCGTTCCGATAGTAGCAATATTCATATGGTCAAGTCCTCCAATAACAAAATACTCCTAACATCATAAAGTATTTTGGCGTACTTGCCAAATGAAGCATGGGGAAGCATGGGGACGGTTCTTTTGCATCACTTTTGAACAGTGGGGAGGCTTAAGTTTTTTGTGAAGAAAATAAAAGACAAAACCGAAACTATGCGATCGTAAAGCTTCCAATAGAAGGCTTCTAAAGGACAAAACGGAGCGTCCTGGCAAACCAATTGTCCAATAGGCCCCGTTCTCAAAAAAAGACACGGTAGATTCATATTATGTTAGAATTTGAATTAACAAATGTTTCCATAAATTATTAAACCGGGGTGGCCACGTTGATCCGTAATTTTAGTCTTTATTACATCTGTTATGCCATATTGTCTTTGTTTTTCCTTCAAATAGTAATTTTTGACTGGAGTGTAAAAATAGCAGATCAGGCCATATTTATTTTTGTTCTACTCGCTGCCTGGTGTTTTATTAATGTGTTCCTTTACTTGTTTAATCGAAATAAGAAGACCCTCGAAGAGCACCTCTTCACACATGGATTTTATCTAATCATTGCCTTTACTCTGTTTGCATTAGGAATCATATATGAGGAAATCATCCTCTTCCTGCTGCCAGCGTTTTACTTGATTTTCTTGCTTGCTTTTAAATTAAAACAAAGCAAAATAGCAAAAAAGATTTTTGTCATCAGCGGCACCACTTCGCTTATTATGACATTTTTATTTGACGGAATCGGCTATTTACCGCATTTTTATGATGACAAAGAAGAGGGGATAGAGATCATTTTTATTATTTGGTCAGGGATTCACCTATTCGTCATGTATCTTATAAAAGCTAGTAAGCAAGATTTACTATACTCCGCTGGTGTCGTCAGTTTAGCCTTAATCGTAACTATGATCCCTTACATACTGCCGATTGATTTTACCATTTATTTCGAATACTACCGTCTATATCCACTTCTATTTATTCCGTTATTACAGTGTTTTTTCGAAAAAACGGCCAAGGGTGAGCTGGTAAAAAGTAATCCTTTTCTTAGAAAAACCATTTTCATACCAGTCGTTCTTGTGCCAATTGGAGTAATATGTTCTTTCATCTATATGGTTATTCTTTTTTCAAATGGGTTCATACCAGGGCCGTGACCAATTATTTAAAGGAGACGTGGAAAATGAAACTCCAACAGTGGGAGATTATCAATGTTTCTACCTGAAAACGATTAAATTATACTAATATAGTAAATCCTATTAAGGACGCCTTTGGTTTATATGGAATATGCCCGTTACTTATTGTATTTTTAAAGTAAAAACTTAATGCTTTAAAGCATTATTAATTCCGACTTGACTCATAGGAATAAATACATTAAAATTTGAAAGTATTAAAATAGGAGGTTATGAAATGAATAACATATTAATTATTGTGAATGTGGTCGTGCTTCTCTTGCTGATGTTCGGCTTGTTCATGATGCAAAAAAAGCATGTTTCTTTTTCAAAACGTGTGTTTACTGGACTTGGTTTAGGTCTTGTTTTTGGTTTTATTATACATCTTATTTACGGTGGAACACATGAAGTAACAACACAGTCGATTAACTGGTTTAATATTGTCGGCGGCGGTTATGTCAAACTGCTGCAAATGGTTGTTATGCCATTAGTGTTCGTATCGATTGTAGGGGCTTTTACAAAGTTAAAGCTGACTAAAAATATTGGGAAAATCAGTTTTCTTGTCATTGCCATCCTTCTTGGGACTACGGCGGTTTCTGCAGCCATCGGTATCGGATCTGCACTCGGATTCGGGCTTGATGGAATAAAGTTAACGGCGGGGGATGCTGAAAATGCCCGCAATGAGCTATTGAAAGAAAAAGTGGTTGGCGTTGAAAGTATGACACTGCCACAGCAAATCGTTGAACTCATTCCAAGCAATCCGTTTCTAGATTTAACAGGCGCCCGCCCAACATCAACAATTGCAGTTGTTATTTTTGCAGCTTTCATCGGTGTTGCATATCTTGGGATAAAACGCAAGGAACCAGAGAAGGCTGAGTTTTTTGCAAAAATAATTGATACGTTATATTCCATCACCATGAGGGTGGTAACACTCATTCTTAGATTAACGCCATACGGTATTTTGGCCATCATTACAAAGGTGGCAGCGACTAGTGATTACGATGCGATTGTAAAATTAGGAAAGTTTGTCGTCGCATCTTACGTAGCACTTATCTTGATGTTTATTGTACATTTATTACTTTTAACATTTGCAAAATTAAATCCTGTAAACTATGTGAAAAAAGGGATGCCTACATTAACGTTTGCCTTTTCGTCACGTTCAAGTGCAGGAACATTGCCAATGACCATTAAGACACAAACGAAAGACTTTGGTGTGTCTGAAGGGATTGCCAACTTCGCCGGTTCTTTCGGACTATCCATCGGACAAAACGGCTGTGCAGGAATTTATCCGGCGATGCTCGCAGTCATGGTAGCGCCGTCTGCAGGTATTGACCCAACAAGCATTTCTTTCATCATCACTCTGATTATTGTGGTTGCAATCAGTTCATTCGGCGTAGCCGGTGTAGGCGGCGGGGCAACCTTCGCAGCTTTAATCGTTCTATCAGTCTTGAACCTGCCAGTTGCGATTGTTGGTCTCTTAATCTCCGTTGAGCCTTTAATTGACATGGGTCGTACAGCCCTTAACGTCAGTGGTGCAATGACTGCGGGAGTATTAACAAGTAAGGCAACCGGCGAATTCGAAAGCGAAGTTTACCAACAGCCTAATGTAGTGGAAGCATAATATAGTAATTAAAAAAGCAGAATGCTGAGTTGGCATTCTGCTTTTTGTGTATATTAAACGCACTTGCTGTTAACCAATCGAGTGCAGTAAAAAGTTCGTCAAGAAAAGAATCGAAATAATATAGATGGAAAGGGAAAGCTGATGTTTCTTGTTGGTAAACAGCTTTACCAGCGGATAGGCGATAAATCCGAAGGCAATTCCATCAACGATGCTGTAGGTTAACGGAATCATGATGATTACGAGAAAAGCCGGAAAGGCTTCCGTAAAATCAGTGAAATCAATATTTACGATATTGGTCAGCATTAAACCACCGATAATAATTAGGATTGGCGCGATCGCTGTTGCCGGAACCAGTTTGATGAACGGCATGAAGAAAAGCGATGCCAGGAAAAGCAGCCCCGTGATAATCGAGGTTAAACCTGTTCTTCCACCTGCGGTAATCCCTGCTGCCGTTTCAACCGTTGATACAGATGGACTTGTGCCGAATAATCCGCATACGATCGTGGAAATCGAAATGGCCTTTAAGGATTTTCCGTTTTTTTCAGGTGCTTGCAGCATCCCGTCTACTTGGGAATGAAGCAGGCCGATATTTTCAAATACAAGCACTAATACCAGTGAAAAAGCCGCTGTCCAGAACGGAATCGTGGTTATTTTTTCAAAGTCTGCACTTAGGAAGACGTTTTTATAGTCCGCAAAGGAAATAAAACTGGTGTGGGTTTTCGAAAAGTCTACCAATCCGAAAAGATAGGACACGAACGTTCCTAAAATAATGCTAATCAGGAAATTCCCAGGTACTTTCTTTAAAAATAAAAATAACGTGATGATCAGATTAATAATCGACGCCATTACAATCGGGGACGCTAAATTGCCAAGCGCCACGAAGTTCGTTGGATTCCCAACAATGATGCCGCTTTTTTGCAGGCCGATAAAGGCGATAAATAAGCCAATTCCGACTGAAATGGATTCCTTTAAAGATGACGGTATCGCTCTTGAGATGATGCCGGATAATTTCGTGAAAGCCACAATCACAAAGAGAATGCCTGACACGACAACGGCAGCCAGTGCCTCCTTATAGTCCAGGCCCATCGTACCGACAATCGTGTAGGTGAATAGGGCATTAATTCCCATTCCTGGTACGATAATTAATGGTGCGTTGGCAACAAATGCCACAAGCAAGCAGCCAATCAGTGAAGATAGTACGGTTGCGATAATTCCGGCTTCGAGTGGTATGCCTGCATCCTGCAGAATACTTCCATTGACAGCGATAATATAGACAATGGAAAAGAACGCCGTAGCCCCCGCAATAACCTCCTTCTTCAAGCTTGTTCCATGCTCGCTTAGTTTAAAAACTCCCTTCATTTTCTTATCACACTTTCTAGTGTGTCCCTCTCCCGCCCGCATCAAGTTAGAATTCTATGAATCAACTTATGCCGGGAAATATTATAACACAGAAAATGACAATAACAAGAGAGGAGCTTGCTTCCAGCTAAGCTGCCTGCAGCACCTACCGTAACGCTCGAGAATCCGATCACGCCAGCTAGGTGCTGCGGTATTACAAAATTTAGGATAGAGTATGAAACGCGTTTCAGGTCAAGGAGATTGATACAATTTTTTAAAGAAAAATTGGGTACAGCCGCATCAACTGAACGCAAGTCTTTGGATTAGACTGTACCGCGTTCAATCAACCTAACAGATACCTCCTGATAAGAAATTTCCTGTTCTACTGCTATTCCCTGAAGGAAAAGCTTCCTGCCAATTTCTACAAGCGGGATTTCAATCGTCGTGATGTCCATTATTTGAGCAATCGGCTGGTTATTAAAGCCAATCAGCGCTAGGTCACTAGGAATGGAGATTTGCCGATTCCTTGCGCAGGTGACGATTCCGGCAGCGACATCATCATTTGTCACCAGGAGGGCAGACGGAGGATCGTCCATACTTGCAATCGTATCAACGACCCGTTCGCCATCCTCAAAATAAAGACAATTATCGAAAACGTGAGCAGGGTCAAATGGTAAATGATTTTTTTGCAGAAAATCCTTATAGGCCAGTTCTCTAAACTTACTGTTTGTACCCGTTTTGCGTCCGATAGAATAACCAACTTTTCGATGCCCTTTTTGAATTAAATATTCCAGTGCATAGATAAAGGTTTGATAGTGATCCACAAAGGTGGAAGACACTTTTTTGCCCCTGGTGTCCTCACACAGGACAATCGGGCCGTAAGGAAGAAACTCCTCAATCAACGGCCAGCTGCTTGCTCTCGAACAAATGATTAACGCATCAATTTGTTTTTGCTTTAACATTTGCAAGGCGTCTAATTCTCTTTCTTCCTTATAGTTGGTTTGGAAAAGAACGAGATTATAATTGTGTGCTAATGCTTCATGGGAGATTCCTTTCATTAACGAAGCGAAATAGGGGTGGTCAATGTATGGGACCACCACACCGACAAGGAAGGTTTTTCCCATGCTTAAATGAACCGCGTTAATATTTGGCTGGTAATTGCTTTGCTTAATGGCATCGAGGACAGCCTTGCGCTTTTCCTCTTTGACATATGGGTGATTATTGAGCACCCTAGATACCGTCGTGACGGAAACGCCGGCCATTTTTGCTAAATCTCTGATATTAGTCAAGGTGTCAGACACTCTCCATCGTTGCTATTATTAGGAAGAGTATAATACTTTTTATAAGGAAAATGAAGAATGAAAAGCCTCACTTCGTTAAGGTGTTATACGTGAGTAGGCTCTAGTTCAGGGATATTCAGCCTCATATACTTCCTGCCTCTGTTCGGATAAATACCCTCTGTGTGATACCATTCCCATGCTTTTTCACCCTTTTTGCGGCCGATGGAACCGTTCATTATGAGCCCCGGTTTAATCAAGTGGCGAGGGATTCCCTTTATGTAATAAGTCCGGTTGGTGTTGAATTCGGTTAGCACAATGGTATCTTCAATTCTACTGGTCACTTCAAACAGACTATCCTTCCGTTCATCAAACTGGTCAAACTTATATTCGACTTTTTGCAAAGCCAACTCGAGATTAAAGTCACTGTGGTGAAGCCGAGGGAAATCGCATAAAAAGAGGTAATTCAGCAGGCGTTCGCAGGTTTTAAGGTCGGAGCGGGCCTCATTCGCATATTGGTTAACAAGATCATACCAAGAAGTGCCAACCCTACGGTCCAGCCAGCGGACGAAATTTTTCAACTGCATCAGGAATTTTTCGGTTTCTTTTTCTTGCGGCGTAATTTTCATACAATGAGGAAAATGAGTGAAGATTAATTCTTCCCAGAATGAGGAATCGCATTCATACCATGAAGGAGGACAGGTATCTTCTAACGTATCGGTCATAAAGCTTGAAAAAGCCTCGAGAAATTCATTGCGGAGCTTGTTGGCAGGCTGTTCCCGTTTGTAGGAGAGAATATCTTTTCCGTAATAGAAAAAGTGGCCGCGTTGCCGAAGATGAAATTGGGAGCCTATCGCCATGTTCTTTATAAATTCTTCCCGTTCCTCCGGATTAGCGAAAGGCTGTATAAATACATTCATTTGCAGCTTATTACCACAGCATTTCTCCTGAGGTTTGCCGCTGCCGCACGGACATAAAGATTGTTTTTTCATAGAACGAATCAACCAGCTTTCTAAGTGGATTTTTTTGAAAGGGGCTAGAGAAGATATTCTAGGGGTGACAACCGTATTATAACTTATCTATGAAAAAATGAATCTGAAAATTATGTGAACGTGGTCGATTTGTAAAAATTGGATTTGGTGTCAGCCTGAGGTAAAGTAGAATTAGTGGATTTTTTACGGGAGGATTTTGATATGAAAAAAGCAAAAGCAAACATCAAGGCTATTTTAATCGCTGATCAGGAGGGCAGCTTTGTGACCAGAAGGATTCCGGAGGTACAACTTGAATTTGGCGGAATAAGAGGTGATCGTCATTTCGGGGTAACGTGCGCGGCTGACTCTAGACAGCCCATGTATCCAAAGGGGACGGAAATTCTGAACCGCCGGCAGATTACAGTCGTTTCAGAGGAAGATTGTGCCGAGATTGCGGAAGAGTTAGGGGTACAGCATGTTCTGCCGGAATGGCTAGGAGCGAACTTATTGGTGCAAGGCTTTCCGGAGTTAACCAAATTAACGCTGGGCTCGCGTATTCTGTTTCCAAGTGGGGCCGGATTGATCTGCATGGGGGAAAACCTGCCGTGCATCTTCCCTGGTGAGGAGATTCAAAAGCACTTTCCGGAGTATCCTAAGCTGGCCGCACGTTTTGTCCGTGCCGGGTATAAGCGGCGGGGAATCGTTTGTGCAGTGGAAAGACCGGGGGGCATTTCCGAAGGTGAAGAGGTACAAATATTGGTAAATGATTATATGAATCCGATGCAATAGTTTTTTATACTTGAAATGATTTTTACATAACAGGGGGAATTCATATGCAATTTTCTTTCGACCATTTAGTTTGGTTCTTCAAAAACCCGGGGGAGGCCATCGAGCCTCTTGAACAAATAGGGTTAAAATTGGTACCCGGCGGACGGCATGAGTCTTGGGGGACGTATAACACCTTAAGTTATTTTGGATTAAGTTACTTAGAGTTTTTAGGGATTGAGGATTGGCAAAAAGCTGCGACGCATGAAGCTAACCGCTTGATTACACACATTGTGGAACAGCTTCCGAAGGGGAATGGGGAAGGGCCGGCCCGGATTGCGATCCGTACAAATGAGATCGAAGAATTGGCAGTACAGCTGAAGAAGAAAGGATTTACGGTTTATGGATCGATTCCGGGAGAGCGTGTCCGCGGTGACGGCGAGGTCATTAAATGGTCGCTGCTATTCCCAGAGTATGCTGGGTCGGAGTTGCGGCTTCCTTTCTTTATTCAATGGGAGAAATCCGACGACGAACGGTTGGCAGAACTAGATCAGTTAGGTCTTATTGACCGCCATCCGGCAGGGGGTGTCCGATTTGAGAGTGTTGGTTTTGCGGTTCATAATTTGGACGATACCTTGGCCATCTGGGGGAAACTCCTTAACCTCCAAGTGAAAGAGGAGTTCACAAACCATGAATTAAATGCTCGGTGCAGAAAAATAGCCCTGGCCGGAACAGAGCTTTTGTTTTGCAGTCCTATGGGGGAAGGGATTACCGCGAAAGTGCTGAAGGAAAAAGGGGAGACCCCATTCATAGTAAACCTATCAAACACAGACCAAACCCAGATCTTTGAAAAGCTAAATGGTTATTGGAGTTTTCGATAGGTATACTTGTCCGCTTTAACGCGCCGGGGGCAAGGCCCCAGTTGCATTAATACGTGAATGCATCTGAAGCCTGACTGTGTTTTTCTTTTTCGAATGCGGTGACGATATAGGCAAATCCGTTCATCAGGAAGTAAATGACGTTGGATTGGGCTCGCTCGGTTTCACCTAAATAGGTATTAATGATGGTGAAAACGGAATATAAAATGACAAAGAATAAGGCGATTTTGTTGAAAATGGCCATTGCTTCCAACCCCTTTATTTAGATGCTTATATTAGCTTATTTGCATGCAGGTGATTTTATGCAGTGGGACAGCCCCCGGCTTGTTAAGGTAATGGTGAGTGCGGGACTTATACCTAGTGTATTAACGGTAAAAAGGAAGGTGACTCGGCACCTTACTTTTTTTGACGGCGATTTTTAGCGGTACATGGTCCACTTCCCAATATCTTTAAAGCCAAGCCGTTTATAAATACGGCCTGCTTCCGGGTTATCATAGAAGAGACAAAGCGTTTTACCTTCTGCTAGAACATCCTTAAATAACTTTTCCATGATAGCTGTTGCTAGACCTTGTCGGCGGTTTTCCTTTCGCGTGCAGACTCCGACAATCATCGCTGATATGGAATTTTCTGCTGTCGTGGAAACACAGGCGGTCATCACGCCTTGGCGGGAGGTATAATAGGTTCTTCCTGTGTTGGTTTCCATTGCATTGATTAGCATCTTCCGGGCGTCACTTCTAATGTGAAATTCCTCAATGCTGCTGCGAAGCTCAATGATTTGATCAACGTCCTCAATTGTCGCCTTTTTAACCTCTATATCATTGTCACCAAGACAGTCGTCAGAAAGGCACTCTGCAAAGAATGTTACTTGTTTTTTGCCAAGAGATAGTTCCTCAAAGGCCTCGAATTTTTCCAGGATATCGGACTTCCCTGATAGAAAAATAGGCTGCGTGTACCGTCTCATAATGGAGACAAAGCCGGCAGTATCAAATTCTCCCTTTGCGTAAGGAATGAAAGATTGATGGAATCTTAGAAGAACAGCTTTAATTGTACTCTGTTCATCAAACTCTGCCCAAATTTCCTGAAACTCCGATGAATATCCGAAAGCCTCGATATCCCCGATGATAAATAGATTAATAGACGGTTCTTCACTTAAAAATGTAAGAACCTGCTGATGGTCTTGTTCGGTAAGCTTTCTAATCACGCCATAATCCCCCCTTGTTTTAAATAGAGTACGCGTGCGATATGGAAAATTCAAGAATTTTATTGAAAAGGCTGTTTACAACTCGTAATCCTTAAAAGATATATAAACTATGAAGAGTTCATAACGCCTGAACGGTTGGAGGAATGAGTGAATCGTTATAAAGAGTTTATAACTACTAAAACGGTAAAAGGAAACCCTTTTTCCGGTGTGATGGAGTAACACAAAAGGCGAACAGTCCCGTGTGTACTGTCCGCCTTTCATTTTACCAATTTTCTAGGTTAATGCGGGGTAAGCCCCTTTTAAGTAGTTTAGTAATCCGTTACGGTGAGATTTCTGTCCAGGTAGGATTCGATTAGCTCACTGACTTGGTAAGAGACCTGCGGGGAATCGAAGTTTTCGAATGCATGTTCACAGCTGCCTTTATAGCTCATTGTTTCGTTATAATGGCTCATATGCCGTTCAATGACTTCCTCACTATCTTGACGATTCTTATGTCTTTCGATGACCGTATCACGATCCGCGTACACAAAAATTCGTACAACATGATCTCCATACATTTTTTTCAGCTTTTCAGCACCTTCGGGATTTAAGGTCAAATAAACGAAATCATGGTTTTTAAAGGCCTCTACAACATCTTGTTCACGGATCCCATAATGGATTCCATCAATCTCGACGCTTTCGAGAAATTCTTGTTGGGCTTGCATGTTTTTGAAGGTTTCTTCAGTTATAAAGTGGTAATCTTCGCCGTCTTTTTCATAATGCCGTGGGGAACGAGTGGTGTAAGAGAGAACAGTTTCCATGTCAAATGCGGTAGCGACATTTTTCGCAATAGTTTTTCGTCCGGAACCATCAGGACCTGTGTAAACGAAAATTTTTTCTTTCCCTTTGATCTGATACATCGAGGTACCTCCTTTTATTTTTATAAGATAGCCCTTTATCTGGAGGAAATCTTTCTGGATGCATATAGGGTATACTATCATTATATCAAAATGATAACGAAATGGGAATGTGTGGCTTTATAGGGAAAAACAACTAGATACTTGCCGGATATGGAGTCTTATCCTAAAAAAGAAAGGAAGAAAGAAATGGACAAATTCATGAAACGGGCTGTAGAGCTCGCACTTCAAAATGTCGCAGAAGGCGGGCAGCCGTTTGGAGCGGTGCTTGTCAAAAATAATACAATCGTCTCAGAGGGTGTAAATGAGCTCCACAAAAAGTTTGATATCAGCGGCCATGCGGAGTTGCTGGCCATTCGCCGCGCCCAGGAACAATTTCAAACGAATGATTTATCGGGGTGTGTAGTTTACGCCAGCGGTGAGCCTTGCGCGATGTGCTTGGCAGCCATGTACTTTGCAGGAGTTGAAAAAGTCTATTATTGTGCGTCGGTAGAGGACGCCGCTGAAGTTGGGTTTGGGAAAATCAAAATCCATTTACGAGGATTTGAAAAAGTCTCCATCCGAAAGGTCCTTGCAATTTATCCAAATGCCTTTAGAAGAAGGACAAGAAAGTCCAATGGAGCTTTGGAAAAAACAGTTTTGAAAAAATAAAAAGTGCGAAACAGTTTACAAGCATATGGTTAAAATGAAACTTTTATAGACATGTTACGTATATAAATATATACGATTACAAGGAGATGTATGTAATAAATGTTTCTAGCAGAACTTCAGCCTGAGGAGAAAAAGGCATTTCTTGAACTTGCGGCGATGATTGCCAATATTGATGGGAATTTGTCGATATTTGAAAGTTCCGTCCTTAGCAAGTTTCAAAAGGAAATGGGGCTGAAGGATTACCAAATAGAAGGTCTCGCAATCGAAGACATTCTGATAACTTTCAAAACTGAACGCTCCAAAAATATTGTTTTAGCAGAACTCTTACAACTGATTTATTCAGATGGGGTTTTTCAAGAAAAAGAAAGCGAAACCATCCAAATCATAAAAGAACACTTTGGATTCGATGCCAATGAATTCGGCAGCTTCAAAGATTGGATAGAAAAAATAAAAGAGTTGTCAGTAAAATAAAAGGTGCCTGACCCCTGCGTGCGTTATCACGGCGGGGAGCAGGCACCTTTTCTATTGGTTAAACTTCTACAGCGCTCACTTTAACGGTCCAGTTAAATGGATCCTCGAGCTTGCCTAATTGAATGCCTGTGATGCCATCATAGAGGCGTTGGGATGTTTGCCCGATTTTGCGGTCGTTAATGACGATCGTTTTGCCGTTCCATGTTAATTCGCCAACAGGTGAGATAACGGCTGCAGTTCCAGCTCCGAAAACCTCTTCCAGTTCTCCACGCTCATATGCCGCAAAAACCTCTTCAATGGAGATTCTCTCCTCGCGGACAGGTTCTCCCCAATGTTTTAAAATCTGAATAACAGAATCACGAGTTACCCCTGGTAAAATGCTGCCATTTAGCTTAGGTGTAACGACTTCACCATTTATTTTGAAGAAAATATTCATGCTGCCTACTTCTTCAACATATTTGTTTTCCTTCGCATCTAACCAAAGAATTTGCGCGTAGCCGTTCGCTTCGGCCTTTTCCTGGGCTTTCAGGCTTGCTGCGTAATTGCCGGAAGTCTTCACGTGTCCAACCCCGCCAAGAACTGCGCGGACATAATGCTCTTCAACATAGATGTTAACAGGATTTAATTGATCCCCATAATAGGCACCTGACGGAGACATGATAACAAGCAATGTATATTGATGGGCAGGATGTACCCCAAGACCTGCCTCCGATGCATAAATGAATGGGCGGATGTAAAGCGATTGTCCGGCGCCTTCCGGAACCCAGTCTTTTTCAACTGTAACCAATTGTTTAATCGCTTTTAATAAGAACTCCCCATCAACTTGCGGGATGCAAAGCCTGTCGCAGGAGTCGTTCAGACGCTTCATGTTTTTATCCGGACGGAAAAGCTGCACCTCACCATCTGGAGTTTTATAGGCCTTCATTCCTTCAAAAATCGCTTGTCCGTAATGGAATACCATGGATGATGGATCAAGTGTTAATGGTCCATAAGGTACAATCCTGGCATTATGCCAGCCGTTATCTGTATGATAATCCATTACAAACATGTAATCCGTAAAATACTTCCCAAATCCAAGCGAAGCGGGATCAGGCTTAGCCTTTAATTGTTCTCGTTGAATAAATGTAATCTCTTGTGTCATCTTCGCACCTCATCTCGAAATCTCTTATATATAGAGACTACGACTTTTTCAGAAAAAACACAATAATTTGAGTATGGAAAACTTGGTATTCCATGGCACTTTAACACTTTAAATTAATTTGTACGCCTTATGGTCCGTTAATGTGCAAAAATGATGCTGGCAAATTGCGTTCAAAGAGGCTTAAAAAATAAGGCTCCACCAATGGCAATCCAAATGAGCCCAAATGGCACTGACATCCATGCAGTGAAGAATTGGTCATTAAAGAAGAGCAGGCATAGTGAACTTATTAATATGAAATAACTGATTGGTGCAGGCAGTGATTTTACCTTTATATTTCTAAGGCCGGACAGAAACATGCCTATAATTAACATAATGAAACCGACAGGTGCTGCCGGTTCCCACGCGCCAATCAAGAACTGTCTTAGTGAATGGCCGATAAAATAAAGGACGCTTCCAGATTGAATGAGAATAAAGGAGAATTTCGCAAGGCCTTTATGAAGGAAAATATCCTGGTAAAAAATCACCATTCCACTTGTAATAAACAGTATTCCAATACTGAGCAGCGGCATCGAGCCTTTTGAATCCCGGTAGATATCCAAAGCTGGGTTGCCAGGGGGACTAAGAGCCAGACGAGTGCCGACTATTACCCAAACAAGCCCGCCGATGAACAACAACAGTGCATGGAAACGGGACCTCATTTTTTCACCTCTTGTTATGATTGTTTAGATTGCCTTCTAAAAAAGCGTGTTATCTAAGCGATATCAAAATATATTTTGGAAAAAATATGAAATAAATATATTCAATTATTTTTAAAAATTGCTGTTTTCTTAAATATTGTTGTTTTTGCTCCTATAAGACCGAACCGCTGGTTTTTACAAGCCTTGGGGTGCATAGAAAGGTTATATGCAACCGGACCGCAGATTTTTACAAACGTTGGGGCTCATAGAAAGGTTATAAGCGACCGAACCGCAGATTTTTACAAACGTTGGGGCTCATAGAAAGGTTATAAGCGACCGAACCGCAGATTTTTACAAACGTTGGGGCTCATAGAAAGGTTATAAGCGACCGAACCGCAGATTTTTACAAGCGTTGGGGTGCATAGAAAGGTTATATGCAAACGGACCGCTGACTTTTTCCATCGTTGGGGCTCATAGAAAGGTTATAAGCGACCGAACCGCTGATTTTTACAAGCGTTGGGGTGCATAGAAAGGTTATATGCGACTGGACAAGTTATATTACCAAGTGTTCTATCGCTTACAGCGGGGCAATATGTTATTCCTTAGTCGGAAAGCCACAATCTTTTGAAAAGATTCTAAAAAATAAGTTCTTCGAAAACATAACAAAAACCTCCTGATCTTTTACCTAATCCTAGTGATTTTTCAATGCAGAGCAAAATAGGATGAAATAAGACAATAAAAGCAAGGGAGAGGATTGTCGTGCCAATCGAGTGGAATGAAAAGGATGGGATATTTCACCTATTTAATGAACGGACAAGTTATTTGCTTCAAATTGTACATAGAAAATTTCCTGCCCATTTGTACTGGGGTAAGCGGGTTCACACATTGCAGCCTGCTTCGATCCTTTCCTTTAAAGGCAGGACCTTTTCGCCAACAACAGAACCAACAAGCAAACAATTTTCCCTGGACACTCTTCCCCAAGAGTATCCGGCGTACGGCAACGGTGATTTTAGGTGCCCGGCCTATCAGCTGCGCACCAGTGACGGTTCTACGATTACCGAGTTTGTTTATGATTCACATGAAATCTTAAAAGGAAAGCCATCCCTAGTAGGGCTGCCTTTTGCCTATGTCGAGGATGATTCCGAAGCGGAAACCTTGGTCATTACGATGGTTGATTCTAATCTGGGGATAGGGATTAACCTCTTTTACACTATTTACAGGGACTTTGATGTGATTACCAGATCGGCTTCCTTCGAGCACCTAGGAACCCAGGCGGTGGAAATACACAAATGTATGAGCATGTCCTTGGACTTTCACCATTCTGATTGGGACTGGCTCCATCTTCACGGAACATGGGCAAGGGAGCGCTGTCTCGAACGGGAGCCGCTCCATCATGGAGTTCAATCGATTTCCTCCTCAAGGGGCGCCAGCAGCCACCAGCATAACCCTTTTCTCGCACTGCTTTCAAAGGATGCGGGCGAAGAACATGGAGAGGTCTATGGGGTTAGTCTGGTGTATAGCGGTAATTTTGAAGCGTCTATTGAAGTCGCTCCTTACGAAACAACGAGGCTCTCGATTGGCATTAATCCGTTTGATTTCATTTGGCTATTAAAGCCTGGGGGAACATTTCAAACCCCGGAGGCCATCATGGTTTATTCATCGGCAGGTCTTGGCGGAATGTCACGAACCTTTCACAAACTATTGCGAGCCAGGGTGTGCCGTGGAACCTATCGCGATAAATTACGCCCAGTCCTTATCAATAACTGGGAAGCCACTCGTTTTGATTTTTCTGAACGAAAATTAAAGGAACTGACGGATGCGGCGGCAGGGCTTAAAATCGAGCTATTTGTACTTGATGACGGCTGGTTTGGCCGACGTGACAATGACAAAAGCTCGCTAGGGGACTGGACTGTCTACCAGAAGAAACTGCCACACGGGTTAAAGGGCTTGGGGGACTACGTGCAAACAAAAGGAATGAAATTTGGACTGTGGGTCGAGCCGGAAATGGTCTCGCCTGACAGCGATTTGTACCGGAAGCATCCCGATTGGTGTCTGCATGTAAAGGGGCGGAACCGGACGCTGTCGCGGAACCAGCTCATTCTTGATTTATCCCGGAGTGAGGTCTGTGAGTGGCTTCTCGAAACACTCACAAACCTCTTCCGCAGTGCCCCGATTTCCTATGTGAAATGGGATATGAACCGAAACATGACAGAGATTGGTTCCGCTGCACTCTCTCCTGAACGGCAGAAGGAAACAGCCCACCGTTATATGCTTGGCCTTTATCATATATTAGAAAAATTAACCGAACGTTTTCCGCATATTTTATTTGAAAGCTGCTCGGGAGGCGGCGGCCGTTTCGACCCGGGTATGCTGTATTACATGCCGCAAACCTGGACAAGTGATAACACAGACGCAGTCGAAAGGCTGAAAATCCAATATGGAACTAGCATCGTTTATCCGGCCATCACCATGGGCGCCCACGTCTCAGATGTACCGAACCACCAAGTTGGACGAATAACACCCATTCAAATGAGATTGTCTGTGGCCATGGCTGCCAACTTAGGTTTTGAATTAAATGTCGACAAGCTGGGCCCGGAAGAAAAACTGGCGGTACAAAAGGGAATCCAGCACTATCGTAAAATCCAGGGTCTTATTAGCTTTGGTGATTTGTATAGGCTTCTCAGCCCCTTCGAAGGACTGGAAACAGCCTGGATGTTCGTCGCGGACAATCAGCAGCATGCGATTGTTTTTTACTATCAAACACTAGCAGTCCCGAATCCACCCTTCCGTCGCCTTCTGTTACGGGGATTACATCCGAAACAGAAATATCGGCTTAACAACGGGGAAAAGGTCTTTTATGGGGATGAACTGATGAAGATAGGAGTAACCTTGCCGCTCGTAAAGACTGATTTTTTCTCAGAGATATTCGAAATTCACGGGGAAAATTGAAATATTAGGAGAACCACTCCAAATTAGGTAAAATAGAAGGAATGAGAAATTTTCAATGAATTAAGTGAATAAACAAGTGGGGGTTAGTAAGTTGAAAAGAAGAGTAGTGATTACGGGTATTGGAGCGGTTACCCCTCTCGGTAATGACGCCCTGACGACATGGGATAATATTAAAAACGGCATTTCAGGCATCGGTCCGGCCACCCTATTTAATACAGATAAAGTAGATGTCAAAATCGCAGCGGAAGTAAAAGACTTCGCACCAGAAAACTATATGGATAAAAAAGAAGCGAGGAGAATGGGGCGTTACAGTCAATTCGCGATCGCTGCAAGTAAAATGGCGGCAGCGGATGCCGGTATTCAGATTGGTACAGATATTTATCCTGAACGGGTCGGAGTATGGATTGGTTCAGGCATCGGCGGGCTAGGCGAATTTGAGGAACAGCATAAGAAATTTATTGAAAAAGGCCAAAGAAGGGTTAATCCGTTTACGATTCCAATGTTTATTCCGGACATGGCAGCCGGCC
Organism: Neobacillus sp. SAB-20_R2A; assembly: GCF_049568635.1. Classification (NCBI taxonomy): domain Bacteria; kingdom Bacillati; phylum Bacillota; class Bacilli; order Caryophanales; family Bacillaceae; genus Neobacillus; species Neobacillus sp. SAB-20_R2A. The sequence goes on from NZ_CP145895.1 coordinate 459,128, forward strand.
AAGTCTCCATTGAACTTGGTGCCAAGGGAATGAACAATTGCTCTGTTACGGCATGCGCATCCGGTGCTAATTCCATCGGCGATGCTTTCCGCGTGATTCAAAAAGGCGATGCTGAAATGATGATCGCCGGAGGAACGGAAGCCACCATCACAGAAATGACGGTTGCCGGATTCTCTAATATGACCGCCCTTTCGAAAAATCCAGATCCGAATACAGCAAGCAGGCCTTTCGATAAGAACCGTGATGGCTTTGTGATCGGGGAAGGCGCCGGCATCGTGATATTGGAAGAATTAGAACACGCACTAGCCCGAGGTGCACGCATCTATGGAGAAATTGTTGGGTACGGGGCTTCAGGCGACGCCCATCATATCACAACACCGGCACCAGATGGAGAAGGCGCCCAGCGTGCGATGAAAGCAGCCTTGGAGGACGCCGGAATCTCACCTGAACAAGTGGACTATATCAATGCCCACGGTACGTCCACTTATTATAATGACTTGTATGAAACGATGGCCATCAAAGAGGTATTTGGCGGCCATGCCAACGGCTTATCTGTAAGCTCCACCAAATCGATGACCGGACATATGCTTGGGGCAACGGGTGCGATTGAGGCTATTTTTTCGCTACTTTCCATCAAGGAAGGGATCATTCCGCCAACCATTAATTACGAAACACCAGATGAAGGTCTGGATTTAGATTACGTTCCAAATACAGCGAAAAAGAAGGATGTTCAAGTCGTCTTATCCAACTCCTTCGGTTTCGGCGGCCATAATGCAACATTGATTTTTAAAAAATATATTAAATAAAGGCGGATTTTTCTACATGTTTAGCCAAAATTTCGCCTTTTCATGACATTTGTCATGCCTAGTCCATGACACATGCTACTAACAAGATTATTTTCAATCTCCTATACTTAGTTTAACGACATACAAAGAAGGGAAATTGAAAAATGACCTTAGAGAGTACGAAACAATTACGAAAACAAGTTGCATCTTTTGAACAAACCACTATAAAGCAAAGTGTAATGCAAATAATTAATACGGTCGTGCCATTTCTAATATTATGGTTCCTTGCTTATCAAAGCTTGTCAGTCTCCTATTGGCTGACACTGGTACCAGCTATTCTGGCGGCAGGATTTTTGGTCAGGATGTTCATTATTTTTCATGATTGCACCCATTATTCCTTCTTGAAAAGCCGACGTGCTAATCGAGTAGTGGGGACATTTATGGGGGTTTTGACGTTGTTCCCGTTTGACCAGTGGGGGCATGATCATGCGATTCACCACGCAACAAGCGGCAATCTCGACAAGCGGGGGACAGGCGATATTTGGACGCTGACAGTAGAAGAATATAAGGCAGCATCGTTCAAACTTCGTTTAGGCTATCGTTTGTATCGCAATCCAATCGTTTTGTTTGGATTGGGGCCAATTTATCAATTCCTGTTAAAAAATAGATTTAACCATAGAGGCGCCAAACAAAAGGAACGCAATAACACCTATCTGACGAATGTTCTGATCCTGGCGTTAGCAGGGCTGCTTTGCTGGGCAATTGGATGGCAGGCGTTCTTAATCGTACAAGGAACCATTTTCATGATTTCTGGGGCAGCGGGCATTTGGCTGTTTTATGTCCAGCATACCTTCGAGGATTCTTATTTTGAAGAAGACAAAGACTGGGAGTATGTAAAGGCTGCCGTGGAAGGAAGTTCGTTCTATAAACTGCCGAAGCTTCTGCAATGGCTGACAGGAAATATCGGTTTCCATCACGTCCACCATTTAAACCCAAGGGTACCAAACTATAAATTAGAAGAGGCGCATAATAATACGCTTCCGCTGCAAAATGTTCCAACCATTACACTGGCTACAAGCTTAAAGTCACTAAAGTTTCGCTTATGGGATGAGGAAAAGAAGGATTTTGTAAGCTTTAAAGAGGCCAAAGAGGTAATGAGAAAAAGTGTTTCCATTCACGCAAAACCGGAGCTATAAATGACTATTATTGGCTGACTCCCCGTTTCTTTTTGGGGAGTCTTTGCATAATGGCAGGTGCCGCCAAGGAGGGAACAAAATGATCAGAATCGTCATCTTAGAGGATCAGGAAATGCTGTTAGGAGTCATTGGTTCCCTGCTTAACCTGGAAGAGGACATGGAAGTGGCAGGGCAGGCCAGCAACGGGGAAGAAGCACTGACACTCGTGCACCGCTTAAAGCCGGATATTTGTATTATGGATGTAGATATGCCTGGGAAGAATGGCCTTGAAGTTGCTGAATCTTTAATGTCGGCGGGCTGTAAGGTCATCATTCTAACAACTTTTGCAAGAGCAGGTTACTGGAAGCGTGCCCTAAAGGCGGGTGTAACAGGCTATTTATTGAAGGACAGCCCGAGTGAGGAGCTGGCCGGTTCGATTCGCAGCATCATGAGGGGAGAGCGGATTTACGCTCCGGAGCTAAAGGAAGAACCCGATACCAGGCTAGAAACAGAGGAGCCAAACTGTCTCGATGGTTGTCCAATCATAGACACATCGAATCAGCCATCAAACAAAAAGGGAACGGTCCGGAACTACTTTTCAGCAATCATAGAAAAAATGAAATTAACCGCTGGATAAACAGTAAGAGACACCTGCCGAATTGGTAGGTGTCTCTTGATTTTTGGCTGCGAGTCTTTAGGCTTAGTCACATGACTGCACAACTAATCTTCCTCTTCGGCGTAAACCTCAGTCGTCTTCTTATCCCTGCACTCCCAGCATTCGGCCCTGTTGCGCTCCATGATTGATAATTCCATTCCGCAAGAAATGCAGACATCCATCAAAAAAATTCCCCCTTTCTACAGGAAAATGGTAATGGGTATATATTTATGCAAAAAACTGCTTTGATATATCAGCTTCAGTTCGACAAATACCGTTGTAGGAGCCTAGAGTCCCGAAAATACCAACTTATTCATTTTTTCTGTATCATTAAGGGGAAGGATAAAAAGTGAATGAGAAAGGGGAACACTATCATGGAATTAGGTTTAATAGGGAAATCCGCCATCATTACGGGGGCAAGCAAAGGGATTGGCTTGGAAACGGCCCTTTATTTAGTGGGAGAAGGTGCAGAAGTCACGATTTGTGCCAGAAACGAGGACCGTTTACAAGAGGCGGCTGCCTTTATTTTTGAAAAGACCGGAAAAGAAGTACTGTACGTGGTGGCGGATGTTACGAAGGAAGAGGATTGTCAGAAACTGGTCCAAGCAGCTGTTGAAAAATATGGGCGGCTGGATATTTTGGTGAACAATGCCGGTACGTCACAAGCCCACCCATTCGAAAAAGTGGAAACGGAGCTTTGGCAGCAGGATCTAGATTTAAAACTATTCGGGGCGATTCATTGTTCACGCTATGCCGTACCATATATGCGTCAGGCAGGGGGCGGGGCTATCGTCAATGTCACGGCCATCTCTGGGAAAACTCCGCCTGCCTCTTCGCTGCCAACATCGGTCAGCCGGGCAGCAGGAATGGCTCTTACAAAGGCAATGAGTAAAGACCTAGGCAAGGACAATATCCGCGTTAATACCGTTTGTATTGGTCTGATTCGCAGTGAGCAAATCGAAAAAATGTGGAAAAACCAAGCGCCAGATCTATCATGGGAAGAGTTTTCAAGGAAAGACCGGCAAATTCCACTAGGCCGCATCGGAAATACGGAAGAAGCAGCGAAAGTGATTTCCTTCCTTGTTTCTGATGCCGCCTCATATGTTTCAGGGGTAGCGGTGAATATCGACGGAGGACTTGCTGGAACGTTATAATCGGAAAAAGGAAAAGGCACCTAAACCAGAATTCGGATTAGGTGCCTCTTGTTTAATTACCCCTTTTTCTAACTTTACTTACTACGAGTAACAATAAAGGGATAAAAAGTCCAAAAGGAAGGGAAAAAGCGGTCCACCATTCGGCTTGTTGGTCTGATTCAACAATATTTTTATTGATAAATAGAGAGAGAAATAGCGTGATGAACCCTAGAGGAAAGGTTAAAGATTTATATTCCTTTAGTTTAAAAATTTGTCCCATGCATATAACCGATCCATAGAAATAAAGGGTGATCTTAATATAAATGGTAATGAACCAGATGAATGCCATAATCGCTTCAATGCGCTGCCAAAATCCGCCGATATTAATGTTGAGTGCGAGGACATAGGTTACGAATTGCTGATTTTCAGAAAAAACGGCCCCAAAGCACAAAATGCTCATTAAAGTGACAAGCGCTAACATGCCCCCTCCCATTACTGTCCCAAGCAAAAATGACTTTTTAGCGGGCTTTGTCCGGTTAACAGCAGGGAAGACCATCAAAAATAACACCAATTGTAAATAAGGGGTTCCAAGAGATTTCACAGTTGCTCCCAATACTGGTTTTATTCCATTGTCTAGTATCGGCAGGGCGTTATGAAAATGAATCATTGGCATAATTGAAATAATAAATATAACAAAAAGTAAAAGAATAAACGGAAAGAAAATTTCTATCGCACGAGAAAAGGGCTCTAGGCCGTAACGGACAGCCATGGTCATAATGACTATGAGCAGGATATGCACTGCCAGAATAGGTGTCTCTCGGAGAAGCTGGATAATTACAAAATCACCGAACTGCCGTACAAAAGTGGCAGTACTAAGGAAAAAATAAACGAAATATAAAAGGGAAACGAGTTTTCCAAGCCATTTTCCTAATACCTTCTCGCAATATTGAGTAAAGTCCATATTTGGAAAACTGCTTCCCAGTGCATTAAACATAAACACGAGCAGCAGTGCGAGCCCGACCACAAGAATACTAGCTAACCAAGCATCTTGTTTTGCGGTATGAATAAGTCCTGATGGGACATACAGAACACTGCCGCCGACTATAAATAAAGCAATCATTATGGTAAATTGATGTGGTGATATTTTACCCTTTTCAAGCATGTATGTTCCTCACTTTTCTCAAAGGGGTAACATCCTTTAAGACCTATTTCATATTATTAAGGGGCGAATTGCTGATAGTGCCGGTTTGTCGGATGGACATATCAACCTTAACGGTAACAGGCATTTCGGAAAATGTCTGGTCCCAATCTTTTTTATATTTCTTCCACGCATCGGGTTCTGAGCGATAAAGTGCTTCCCCGAAGCCGAAAATATCAATTTTATAATTTTTTTGAACATGCTCTATCGTTAATTTCAATTTTTCTTTAAGGGCAATTTCTGATGCTTTCTCTAAATAAGAGATAGAGTTAGGGTTTGTTAAATCTAATCCCTTGCATTCTACTTCCCCGACATTTCCTCGCACTTTAATCCTTACCGAGCCTTGAGGTTTCCCCTTCATCATTTTTGCAGCAAGTTTAGTTTTTATTCCCATTACCTCAATGACGGCTTTTCCACCCTGCGGGCATTTTACATTCCCTACACTGCTCTTCACTTTTCCTAAGGCATAATGAACATCCCTGCTTTCACTTTCATTTAACCATCCAATCAGTTTATCCTGTTTAAAAATCGCCATTCCTTTATAGTCTAAGGTTGTTTTCGGTTTCGTCCGTTCGGTATTCTTAAGATTTGCTCCCTCATTAACATTTCCTCGTATTTCAACACCGGTTAAAATAGGATTAATCCCATCGCTTGCCATGTTATTAACAAGTGTAGTTAATGTAACACCTTCGGTTGGCGCCCATGATTTCGCTGATGCCTCGAGGGAGTTAAACAAATTATTAGCTGGAATTTTTTCTAACGGAGTTAATACCTTTAAAACATCTGCTGCTTTTGCATTCTTGGCTACTGTTATGTAAAAATCATTGCGCACTTCCGGTTCCCTTAAAAGACCGTCAATGATTCCGCCTATTCCTTCCTTTGCCAATTTCTCTCCGAAGACAAGGATTCGCAGGTGCGCAAAATAAAGCTTTCTTGGGGCAGCCGTGGTCACTTTCCTGGCTGCTTCTAATAGTGTGTCTCCCTTGCTTTGATAAACGACCACTGGTGCTTTGCCGCTGCCGCCTTTCTTTGAGGCAATTTCACTTGGATTGACTACTTGGGCAGTCAGAACATATTGGTCCTGCTCTTTATCAACCCCCAATCCAAGTAAAATGGATAGTTCATTTAATTCACGTTTGTTCCAGCAGCCAGAAAGGAGGATGGAACTTAAAAGTATGAGTATAAGGGTTTTTCGTTCCATCTCATTCCTCCAATGTGGTTAATCCTTCATTAAATTTAAAGGAGAGTTCTTAATCATTCCTACATCATGTACTTTTACAGTAACTTCCACGTTTACCGGCATTCTTTCAAAAATTTGCTGCCAATCATTCTTGACCGAATGCCAAAAATCCGGGTTATCACGGCGCGCAGCTTCCCCGAAACCAAATGGATCGAGTTTATATTTCTTTTGCGAAGCATGTAGAGCCTTAAGAATGTTGTCTTTCATTTTTTTCTCAGCTTTCCGTTCTAACTGGCTGATGGTTTCCGGTTTACTTAAATCGAGTGTGTTGCAATACACATCTCCCAGCTTTCCCGCTGCAGTAATTTTGATGTGTCCTGTTGGCTTACCGTCTGAAACCTTTGTTTTTAACTCTGTTTTTGTATGAATCAGCTTAATGCTGGCAAGACCTTTTTCAGGGCAGGGCACGGTTATTATCGTACTTTTGACATTCCCTAAAGCGTAGTTGAGGCCTTTGCTTTCGTCTGTGGATAACCATCCTAGTAATTTATCCTTTTTAAATACACCAACCTCATCAAATTGTAAGTAGGTTTCTGCTTGAGATTGCTGATATTTCCCCAGACTTTCTCCCGCTTGCAGCGGCCCATTTATCATAAGCCCAGTTAATTTGACATCCTTTCCTGCATCTATTAATTCTGAATTCAATTGGTCCAATGTAATGGGCAGTGTGGGTGCCCATTGTTTCTCCGAGGTTAGGAGTGAATCGTATAATTGCTGAACGGGAATTTTTTCTATGGCCGTTAAGACTTTTAAAACATCGCCTGCCTGGCTGTTTTTAGCGATTGTAATATAAAAATCAGTTCGAAATTCCGGATCCCTTGACAAAAGGTCTAATGATTTACCAATCCCATTTTTCGAAAATTCTTCTCCAAAAACGAGCAGACGAAGATGAGAAAAATATAGTTTTCGTGGTGATTCGGTTGTCGTTCTTCTGATTGCCTCGAATAATGTAGCCCCTTTTTCTTGATAAACAACCACAGGAGTATTGCCGCCGCTTCCTATAGATGCTGCAATTTCACTGGGATTTACGACTTGTGTTGTCACTAGGTATTTACCATCTGCTTTATCAATTCCCATTCCAATTACAATGCCAAGCTGATTTAATTCTCTTCGATTCCAACAGGAAGTGAGAAGGATAAGGGAGCAGATGGAAACAAGTAAAAGGAATTTTCGGTTCATGCCATTACTCCTTTAGGCCTCTAAGCTAGTAATATGCTCCCCAAAATCTGGTTTTTTAAGCTAGCAAATGGCAGGATGTTTTATTTCTTGAAGAGAAAATTCGACAAAAACCATCAAATGCGATTCGCACCGTTTATTATGTATAAAATAAGTGAAGAATGGATGGCGAGTGAGTGTGAATAATGAAAAAAAGAGTAGGGAATAGACAGGATAACAGTGAATGAGAGGAAGACCTTCAAATGCTTGGAGTTGCAATTACTATAGTGGCAGCCATTTTGATTTTTGCTTTTGAAATTCCTAAACTGCGAAAAAAAAAGTTAACAAAAGAGCTATGGGTATTTTCCGTCTTAATGGTTATGGCAGTTGGATTAGGGATAGCAGAAAGCTTGCATTTAAGCATTCCTAACCCTTTGAATGGGATCAGAATGGTTCTCCAGCCAATGAGTAATGTTATAAACGGCTTGCTGAAATAGGTTGGGTGAAAGTAATGGAAAATCTTAAAATAAGCGCACGGCAATTTGCGATTCTAGTTATTTTGTTTTCTGTAGGTACGACGATCTTAGTGATACCTGGCAGCCTTGCTAATGTGGTAAAACAGGATGCCTGGATAATAGCCATTATCGGTACAGTCATTTGTTGTTTGATCGTTGGTTTATATGTCATGATAGGCAGGATATTCCCTGCGATGACACTGGCTGAAATCTTGGAATCGGTTCTCGGGAAGTGGTTAGGTAAATCCATTTCCCTATCTTTTGTGTTCTTTGCCTTCTTTGCTGCATCAGATTTAATCTATTATGCTGGCAATTTCCTAACTACCCAAATTTTGCTGTATACCCCAATTGAAGCGATCCATATCATATTAGCGTGCATCTTATTGATGGGAGTCCGCCTTGGTCTTGAGACAGTGGCTCGTGCTGCAGAACTCTTCTTTCCTGTATTTATTTTTTTGTTCGTATTGCTTGTAGGATCCGTATTGTTAACCTCTGATTTATGGAAATTACAAAATCTAGAACCCATACTATTCACGGGAATAAAACCAATGATCCGGGCTGTATTCATTTTTTTAAGCAGTTTTTCTTTTCCATTAATCGTTATATTGATGATTTTCCCAAGTTTCGTGAAGCAGCAAAGGCCGGCTGAGAAATCCTTTTTTATTGCCATCGGTACAGCGGGGGGGTGTTTAACCATCCTTATCTTTTTGACTATTTTAGTTTTAGGTCCTGAGACCAGCGCCAGACAGATGTATCCAAGCTATAATTTAGCTCAATCGATAAAAATTGGGGATTTTTTGCAACGAATTGAAGCCATCTTGGCAATAATGTGGTTAATCACAATTTTTTTTAAAATGGTGATTTATTTTTACGCGGGGATTATCAGTTTTGGACAAACCTTAAATATAAAAGATTACCGTCCCTTTACGTTCCCTTTTGGGATGATGGTGGTAGTGCTTTCCCTGTATTCACACCCCAATGTTACCCATTCAGCAAAATTTGACTATGAAATTTGGCCAGTTTATTCTTTAATATACGGGCTTGCTCTTCCTTTATTATTATTAATGATTCATGGATTAAGGAAATGTATAAAGGATGCTAAATAGAGAAAGCTGCCTATGGAGTAAAGGCAGCTTTCATTATTTTTGGGGTTTTGGGGCAGGAGTGTCTTCGCGTACGATATTGGTTTGACTGAATAACCGGGGCCGTGTAGACATTGCCCATCTTGGAAATCGGAAAATGGCATCCTTTTGATCCTCTTTGATAAAGGGACCATAGGGGGCCATATAAGGTACGCCAAATGAACGCAGGCTGCACAAATGTAGAACCATCGCAATCAATCCTACAATAATTCCAAATAAACCAAATGAGGCCGCGATGGCCATGAAGGGGAAGCGTAGCATCCTAATGGCAATCGCTAATTCATAATTACTGACAATAAAGCTGGCGATAGCTGTAATCGCGACGACGATTACCATGGCAGCTGACACAAATCCGGCTTCAACAGCTGCAGAGCCGATAACAAGTGTTCCAACAATGGAAACCGCTTGGCCAATCGCTTTTGGCATTCTTAAACCTGCTTCACGTAATATTTCAAAACTTACCTCCATCGCAAGGGCTTCGATAAAGGCTGGAAACGGAACACCCTCCCGCTGGGCGGCAAGGGTAATGAGTAATTGCGTCGGCAGCATTTCCTGATGAAAGGTGGTGATAGCAATATATAAAGAAGGTGCCAATAATGCGATAAAAAAACCAACATAACGCAAGAAACGAAGAAGCGTTGAAATATCTGCCCTGTTATAATAATCTTCCGGTGATTGTAAAAACTGTGCGAACACGATAGGCACTGTCATAACAAATGGGGTTCCATCAACCAGAATGGCAACACGCCCTTCAAACAGGTCCGCGGCGATGGCATCAGGCCGTTCCGAATGATACATGGTGGGAAAAGGTGTAAGTACTCCATCCTGAATTAATTCCTCAATATAGCCAGTTTCTAAAATACTGTCAATCTTAATTCGGTCGAGCCGGCTGCGTACTTCCTCGATAATCTTGTCACTGGCAATTCCTTTTATATACATGATGGAGACGATTGTTTTTGATACTTTTCCAATTTTCCTTGATTCAATCCATAGGTTGTGATCTTTGATTTTCCTTCTGATTAGGGCAGTGTTAACCCGGATATTTTCTGTAAAGCCTTCACGAGGGCCCCTGATTGTCGTCTCAGTCGTAGGCTCCTCCACCGACCGCTGCATCCAGCCTTTCATATCAATGGTGAAGCCGTTCGAATATCCATCAAATAAAAGAATCACTTTACCGGATAAAAGAGAATCCAGGAGGTTTGTAAAATCATTTAAATCCTGAATGTCGCCGACGGTTAATACCCTTTCTTTTAAATAGGATAAAAGGTTCAAACCCGTAAAGGTTTCCGCTTCGACATCTGTCATGCGCAAATTATACATTAACGACTCCATTATGAAGTTTTGCGCTGATTGACTATCAATCAAGCCGTCTGTAAAAACGACACAAGCTTTAATCCTGCCATCCTTGCCAATTCTGATTTCCCTTATAATAATGTCGTCGCTGTTTCCTAATAATTCTTTAATTCTTTCGATGTTATCCGTTAATACAGGCTCTAACGGTTCATTTTTTTGTTTGGCCTGGCTTTGCGTGGCAGACTGTTTCGCTGTTTCCTTTTGATTCTCTTCCCATTTGTCTTTAATGGATTTTTTATTTTTATTTTTAAAAAAATTCAAGGTCATTTCCCTCATATTCCTCTTATATTTAAGGTTATTATTTCCTCTTACATTAGGCATATTCTATTTAACGTGGGTCATTATAAAACAATTATGTGGAGGTTTAATTTACCAGCTGAAAGCTCACAATAATGAATATTCATTTTGGTTGTTAGGGAAGGACATTAACCTAATGGAAAAGGCGAAGATTGATGCAAGGCAGCTGTTTTCTCTCATGTTTCTATTTCAATTAGGAACCGGCATTGTGACGAGCATAGGAAAGCATGCAAAACAAGATGCTTGGATATCAATCGCACTTGGTATGGCCGGCGCCCTCATTCTATTTTTCTTTGTATATTTTCAAATATTCAAGCGGTATCCAACCCTTCCTTTTACTGGGGTTTTAGTTCAGGTATTTAGTAAATATATCGGGCTGCCTCTTGGCTTCGTGTATATTTGTTATTTTTTCTTTGCCGGTGCATATAACGTCCGGCATTTAGGGGATACAATGGGGACCTATATTCTTTCTGAAACACCTGTCCCTGTTATTATTTTCATCAGTCTCTTATTGGTTTCTTATGGCTGTTATTTAGGGATTGAAGTATTGGGAAGGACAGCGGAGATCTTAATTGGCGCAATGGTTGCCTTTGGCGTCATTGGAAATATAACGGTCATTGCTTCCGGGATTATAAAAATTGAAAATGTAAAGCCGATCTTAGAATTTGGCTTGATGCCAGTGCTTAAACAGGCGGTCCCCTTAACGGTCTTTTTCCCGTTTGGGGAAATCTTTCTTTTCCTGATGATTTTCCCATATTTAAATAAGCCCAAATTGGTAAAAAGAACGGGTTTATTGTCCGTCTTGTTAAGTGGATTAGGCCTTTCCTGGACCTTTCTTTTGGTTATTAGTGTAATCGGCGTAAACGCACAGAACGTTGAAATTCCGCTGCTTCTTGCCGTTGAGAAAATTAATGTCGGCCATATTATCGAGAGAATGGACTCGATTGTGGTTGGGACATTTGCCGTTGGATTTTTTGCGAAAATATTTCTATATGTTTATGTCGTGGTGATTGGGTTAGCCGATATTTTTAAGTTTAAAAGATATCAGCCTTTGATTTTCCCAGTCGTTGCCCTCATCTTTATTACCTCTGTCTTAGGGGCGAAAAATAAAGTTCTCTATCAAGATTTTTTTTATTTTAAAATGTGGTATGTAATTGGTTTACCGCTTCTGGTCGGGATTCCTGTCATTGTCCTTATTGTGATGTGGATTCGAAATTATATTGGTTCATCACGAACCAATATTTCAAACCAACAAAAAAGTTAGATAAAAAAGATCGATTAAACATGGTAATAAATTGGCTGCTTCTGGCGATTTTGTCACGCTGGATCGGACGACAAGTGATGTAACAAATGTGCCTTTATCTTAAGCAGGGGTGAGTTCAAATGGATTTCCTTCATTCCTTTCAAGATGTATCGAAAAATTGGATTATGAAGCAATCATGGCGGAATTTATTATTTGCCCATTGGCCCGTTCCTGTGGAAGTGATTCGGCCATTTGTTCCTAAAGCGTTACAAATCGATACGTTTGAGAGATATGCCTGGATTGGGATTGTTGTGTTTGTAATGGATGGGATTTTTCTGCGCGGGTTGCCGAGACTGCCGTTATTTGCAAAGTTCCCGGAAATCAATGTCCGGACCTATGTGAAATATAAAGGAAAGCCAGGCGTCTATTTTTTATCACTTGATGCACCGCATTGGGCCACCTATACCATTGCACGGAAGTGGTACCGGCTGCCGTATTTTTATTCTGAGATTCATGCTTGGGAAGAGAGAGCGGAGTTTTCTTACAATAGTGTAAGAAAAGATCGGAAAAGCACTTCTCCAGTGGGGTTTGACGGGAAGTTTAGCGCTTCATCAGAAGTTTATTTTGCGGAATGTGGAACACTTGATCACTGGCTGACCGAACGATATTGTCTATACAGTGTCGATGCAAAAGGGAACATTTTTTGCGGCGAGATTGACCATGCTCCCTGGCCATTGCACCGTGCGGAAGCAGATATCTGCCAAAATACCTTGGTTTCTCCCTTTAAGTTTGACCTTCCAAAGATGGCACCGTTCCTTCATTTTTCACCTGGGGTTGATTCTATTTTTTCAAATATTAGGAGAGTAAAGAATGAGTGAAACTAAAAAACGGCGAACGGTACTGGAGACTGTTCGCCGTTAATACTATATATGATTACCCTTTAAACCGGTACCCTGCACCCCAAACCGTCTCGATATATTGGGGATTGGATGGGTCGGTTTCAATCTTTTCGCGAATCCTTCGGATATGGACAGTGACGGTGGAAATGTCGCCCATGGAATCGAGCCCCCATACCCGTTCAAATAATTGCTCCTTGCTGAAGACACGGTTTGGATTTAGGGCCAGAAAGGTTAATACATCGAATTCCTTGGTGGTAAAAATAATCTCTTCGTCGTTTATATATACCCTTCTTGACGTTTGGTCGATGCGAAGGCCGCGGATCAGGATGCTGTCATTCTGTGGCACCTTGCCGATCAGTCTCTGGTAACGGGACAGATGCGCCTTTACTCTTGCCACTAGCTCGCTCGGACTAAACGGCTTGACGATATAATCGTCTGCTCCAAGCCCCAAACCACGGATTTTATCAATATCTTCCTTTTTCGCCGAAACCATCAGGATGGGGATGTCTTTCTCGGTTCGGATGGTCTTGCAAATTTGGAACCCGTCTACTCCCGGCAGCATCAGGTCGAGCAGCACGAGGTCAAAATCCTCCGCCAGTGCCTGTTTCAGTCCGGCATCTCCAGTGAAAGAAATTTCAACCGAGAATCCCTCTATTTCTAAATAATCCCGTTCAAGCTCGGCAATACTTTTATCATCTTCAATAATTAAGATGCGTTTCACTACTCAACACCTGCCTTTTTCAACGTAAAAAGTATCGTCGTTCCATGTCCTTCTTGGCTTTCCGCCCAGATGGACCCCTGGTGCTCTTCAATAATTCGTTTCGCAATTGATAGGCCCATGCCGCTTCCGCCTTTGTCCGTTCCCCGCGCTGAATCAGCACGAAAAAAACGGTCAAATATTAAGGATAAACTCTCCTTCGCGATTCCAGGTCCATTATCTGTCATTTTAAAAAGAACATAGGAATTGTTTGTTGATAAATGAAAGGACAGCACTTTGTCCGGTTTATCAATGTATTTCAAGGAATTATCGACAATATTGGTAATGACCCTTTTCAAATTCTCACGGTCTCCCATCACTAGATAATCCCCTGATTTTTCGATATTTAAGTTAATATCAACCCGTTTTCCTTCCACATCAAAACGAAGCTCTTCAACAAAATCCTCCAAATAGTGGTCGAAGTGAATTTTTTCAAAATGAAAAGGAAGCCGCTGCAGATCTAGTTTGGAGTACAAAAAGAGTTCTTCAATCATCCGGTCCAGCTCATTTGCTTTCGAAAGAATCGTCTGCATGTAACGGTCCATTTTCTCTGGGCTGTTGGCAACTCCGTCGCGGATTCCTTCCATGTACCCTTTGATGGTCGTAATTGGTGTTCTTAAATCATGAGAAATGTTGGCAATCAGCTCTTTACGATTTTCCTCATACGCAAGCTGAGTTTCAATCGATTCCTTTAACCTAACCCGCATTTCCTCAAACCCTTGTGCAAGTTGTCCGATTTCATCTTTCGATTTAACGGGAATCGGATTGCTGAGGTCGCCTTCCTTCATGCTTTGGGCGGCCCTTTGCAGTCCTCGGATTGGGCGGATAATGCTTTTGGAGACATAATAGGTCAGTAGTCCATTCGTGCCGATTAAAACCAGAATTAATAAGGTAAATAAAATAGGGAAGAAGGTCCGCACGAATTTGGTGACACCACTGGCATCCTTGACGAAGAATAATGAACCTTCGGAACCATCAGGATAGAAGAAATCCAACTTTTTGATGGAGACAAATTGATGATTTACCTGCTCAACGGGTTCGATTTCCCGAAAGAGGCCAAATGGCGGCAGTTCCTTCTTGTCTAAGTCCTTTAACTTTTCGGGCAAATATATGATCTGTTTTCCTCTTCTTACAATTAAGGAGGTGTCGGTGGATTGATTTAATTGGCTGTCAAGATCTTTAAGATAAGCTGGATCCATGAACAGCTCCGGATTTTTCATAGTTTCCTTGCGTAAATCAATAAAAAACTGATTTTGTTCCGATATTTTCTTGTAATGCTCCGGCGGGAGGTAGATCGCCCGCAATTCTTTAACATCCGTTTTGAACAATAACGCGACTAATACGGCGGATAAGCAAACAAAAATAATCGGCACAAGAATCATGGCGAGATTGGATAATACAAGCCTTAATTTAATGGACATCGATTCCACTGCTTTCTTCTGGAATTGTTTTGCTTATAAAAATCTTATTATCATCCAGCGTTGATACTGTTATTATCATATATCAGCAGCCGCTTCGCAATGAAACGGCCGACAAGATAATCATAGCCAACCAGGCTAAACGGGCTATTAAGTAGGTATTAAAAATTTATTAAATTACGGGAGAGGGAGGCGGGGAAAACTTCATCTTTAGGCTTTTTTCACTTATTACCCCCATAATCTATCAGGGAGTTAGCGTATTTTTTAATAGAATCGAGAGAAAAAGCACGAGGGGAATCATATGAACAAACGTATTAGGGGAGCTTTTGCCATGGTGTTAGCGGGAGCATTTACGTTTTCTGCTGCCAACGCCTTGTTAGCCACTCCAACTGTTAAACGATTAGTAAAAGAACACGCATTAGCGATAACCAGTGATTATAAAAAGCAAGATATCATCAGCCAAACTGATAAAACAGCAAAAGACCAAACATCGCCAACGAATTTAAATGATGTGCAAATCAAGTCTTCTCCTAAACTGGCTTTAGATAAAACAGCCAACCAACAGAAAACAGATACAGTAACCAAAAGCACTACCGTCAATCCGGTCAATGCTAAAACAACCACAACGCCTGTTTCAGCTCCGACACCGGAAACAACACCTGTTGCGACACCGAAACCGGCAATAAGCGTACAAGCACCAACGACAACGACCACATCGGCGCCAGCGGGGTCAAATGCAGCCACAGCGACAGCCAACTATGGACAACAAGTGTCTCAAGACGCTAAAGGAAATGCAGCGAGCCGCCAAGATCAAAAAGTCAACAACGGTAAAAATTTATAGATCTTTGAAAAAGGGATCACCAAACATTGGTGATCTCTTTTTCAATATAAAAAAAGACCTTCCCAAATGGGAAGGATCTGTACGAATAGTATTTTTTCCTATAACTTCACATTGTAGCTTTCCTGGCTGACATTCCCTTTCCGTTTTAGTTTATTCCAACCAACGGTTACGCCTTTTATGGCGGAGAATATGGATTTTATCACGACATAGGTCATCAGCTGTTTGTACAAGATGCGCTGCAGGAACAGAGAGACAAGCGGTTTTGGGCTTTCTTTTTCCAAATGAAACGCATATAAAGAAGTACCGAAATCAAGCAGGTAAAAAAGAATAAAGCCAATGACTGCTTTTCCTGGATTTCCATTAAAGAGAGCCAGGATGAATAATATATCAGCAATAGGTGATATAGTTTGATAGAGATACTGGAACACCCACATATTTGGAAGGCCGATAAACCCTAATGAGCTGTGCTGCCTATTAAACAATGCTCGGCGATGTTTCCATAAGCACTGCAGCGTGCCATAAACCCAGCGGTAGCGCTGTTTTGAAAGGCTCTTGAGATCTTCAGGCACTTCTGTGAAGGCATACGCCTTTTCTTCAAATTCAATCTTTTTCCCAAGACGTAATAGGGTAAGAGTAATATCGGTATCTTCTGCCAGAGTATCCTCTTGATAGTATCCTGCTGCTTCCACATCCCTCTTTCTCCATGCACCGATTGCCCCCGGTACAACGGTAATGCAATTGAGAGCGGCAAAGGCTCTTCTTTCAAGGTTAAAGCCTGTCACATATTCGATATGCTGCCAATTTGTTAGGAGGTTTCCCTTATTGCCGACCTTCACATTGCCCGAAACAGCTGCCACCTGTTCATTTTTAAAATGATTAACAAGCAGGGAGATAGCATTTTCTGCAATGAGAGTGTCTGCGTCAAGAGCAACGACGATTTCCCCTTTTGCTTCCTTAAAACCAAGGTTTACTGCAGATGATTTACCCCCATTGTTTTTTTTAATTAATCTGACGTGAGCGTGATTTGCATAAGTTTCTTGAACTACTGCAGCCGTATCATCCTTTGAGCCATCATCGACAATCAGCACCTCGAAAGCAGGGTAATCACTGGATAAAATTGAATCGACTGTTTTACAAATGACTTTTTCTTCATTATAGGCAGCGATCACCACACTGACAAAAGGTGTGTAGCCAGGGTCAATTTGGGTTTCTTTATAGCTTTTTACCTGCTTTCTGGATAAGAAAATGAAGATAACCAGGCGCAGAATTCCTAAAAAGATGGCTGAATAAAACAGGACACTTAATCCTAAATTCCAGCCTTGCATGACCTTGAATACAGCCTTGTCGTAAACCAGATAAGGGCTGTCCTGCTTTGTAACAGGGGGCATCGTTTGACGGTCGTTTTTTCCGACTAAATGGCTAATGGTCGTAAAGGTATACCCGCGTTGTTTTAATTCTTTAATGATAATTGGCAGGGCCTGAACCGTGTTGGAGCGGTCGCCGCCGGCATCGTGCAGTAAAATCACATTTCCTTCCGGCAGCTGTTCCAATACCCGCTTTACTATTTCTTGACTGGAAATCCCTTTCCAATCATCTGGGTCAATGAATTCACCAACCATGGTATAACCCATCTCCTGTGCACGCAATATGGGCAGCAGCTGGCTTCTTGTACCCGGCTGGGCATCGGCCTCAAACGGCGGGCGGAAAAGGTTCATCGAATGGCCGGTGATGGCTTGAAATATTCGCTGATTTGCGTTTAGCTCCATTTTTGTTTGTAATGGCGTGATGGCTGCCATATCAGGATGGGTAAAAGTATGGCTGCCAATTTCATGGCCTTCCACGTATATTCTTTGAATCAGTTCTGGATGCATTATGGCATTTTCACCAACGAAAAAGAAGTTTGCCTTTATATGATGCTTTTCCAGTATATCTAATATTTGTGATGTATAGGCTGGGTCCGGACCATCATCAAAGGAAAGGACAATTTCCTTGGCTTTAGGTTTTCCATACCGAACCACTTCCAAAGGCTTCGGTAATTTCCTATAGGTTACATTTTGAATCAACCCTTGTGAATCTACTTGGATGGATCTTTTCCCTTTTTCTGATTGGGAGGCGACTTTTAAAACCTCACCGTCACCTGTATAGTGAACGGGCTCAGGATGAACCAGGGTTTTAAGGGAGCCAGATGGGTCTTTCATATGCTTTGGCTGGTTCATGAAATTCCAAATAGAAGGGTCTTCAGAACCGAGACGCCAAACGGCTACCCCTTTGGAACCGGTGTCCATCGCCAGCTTCATTTGATTATAGAACGCCGCGGCATCTAAAAACCAAACAACTTTTTTTTTTTCGTCCTTCTTATAACGTAAATAAGGGTTACCTGCTTGATTATTCCAATGGATTTGGAGGTTCGTTCCAATTCCTAAATTCATGATATCCCCGAACGTTTTCGCAGCGGCAGGACGATTAGAGCCCTCTTCCCAGTCATAACCGTAGCTCCCCAAGCCAGCAATTAATTTTTGAGAGGGAATAGGGAGCTGGTTTAAACTCTCTTTCACCCAATCAGATGCAGCAACAGGTCCTGGTTTATTCATAGACGTATGCTGGTCATAGAGCATGACAATCACGCGGTCAACGTTAGCCGCTAAAGCAGCATAATCAAAACTTTCGTGTTTCGGAGGGACATCCACTGTGACCATGAGGCCATGCTGATGAAACTCTTTGGATACTTTTTCGATAAACCGAGTGAAATTCGTTTTGTCGTTAGGATCGATTTCTTCGAAGTCTATATTAATACCGTCAAACTCATTTTCTCTTACATATTCAAATAAATTTTTAATAAAAGAATCTTCCGCGCCGGGAGTTGTAAATAACCGATGAAGAAGTTCGCCATCCCATTTATTATTTATAAAATTATTCACTAATGGGAGCACCTTAATCTGATGGGCTTTTGCCTGTGCGGCAATAGACTTGTCAGTGCTCGCTTTTAAGGTAAGTTCGGGAGTAAGCTGCAGCCATTCCGGTACCAATGTTGTAATGGTATCGCTATTTTGTTTAAAAGAAGTCTTGCTGTTTTCGTCCCAATTAACATAAAAACCATATACCTCTTGTTTGCTTGCGATTTGTTTATTTTTAAGTGTAAGAGGGGAGGGGTTCGTATTTTGAAGCTGCTTGGCGAGCTCTGCTTCACTGAAACTTTGATTAATCGGCTCAATCCCGCTCTTAACTGAACTTTTATTTAATTCCAATTCCGGGAACGCTGGGTTTGTATTCAAGCTTTCTATAAAAGTAGTCATGACTAAAAGAATTAAAACAACAAAGCCTGCACTCATTCGTTTCACAATGGTCCAGCGTCTTTTGGCAGGATCAAGAAAAACATGTTCTTGGTTTTGCACCCTTTTTTTCAACCCTAGATTGTAAAACCATTGAAAGAAGAAATAGCAGACAAGCCCGATTAAACCACCTAAGATACCTGCCGTAATGGATTGCGAAAGTTGTATATTCATGGAGGAAAATAACCAGTTATCTTTCCATGCTTCCAAATCCAGAAGGGGTAAGTGACGCAGATTCGGAATAAAAATCGTAATCAATGTGCCAAGGAATATGGCGACAATATTAAGGCGGAGCAAAAGTGAGAGAACAAGCAATAATGGAATGAGCAGACTATGTAAAGGCAAAAAGCTCAGAAAAAAACCTAGTGTGCTCGCAATGGCTCCTGCATTTCCGGTAACAGGTGCAAAAAGGGATCTAATCATCCACCTGAAAACTCGATTCAATATGATTCCTCCTTAAGGTGTAATGGGTCTATATTTTAATAAAACAATTGTTTTAAAAGTAAAAGGAAAAGCGTAAGTGTTTTGCGTATCCTGCGGACGGACATTATTCGACAAAAATTGACCAACATTAAAACTTTAGGGATTTAATTTGAGATTTTGGGGGTATGTCGGGAAGTTCTTTAAATCTTTAATGGTTATGGAGGGTAATTTTGGGTGTTAATAAAATTCCCTGTAGAAAATAAAAAACCAGACTCATGTTTCTGAGTCTGGTTTTTTCGCTTCTGGTTAAGCAAGGCGCATTTTAAAGTCTTGATAACCAAATTCACGTACAACTTTGCAATCGCCGTCTTTACCTTTTACTGCAATCGCTGGAAGTGCCATGCCATTGAAGGTAGTATTTTTAACCATGGTATAGATGGCCATATCGCCGAACACCAAGCGATCACCGCTCTTTAATGGCTGGTCGAACGAATAATCGCCGATCACATCGCCTGTCAGGCAGGTTTGCCCGCCAAGACGATATGTATATGGCTTCTCGCCTGCTTCGCCTGAACCAAAGAGAGGAGGGCGGTAAGGCATTTCTAATACGTCAGGCATATGGCAGGTTGCAGACGTGTCAAGAATAGCGATATCCATTTTATTTTGATGTAAATCAAGGACAGATGTAATCAGATAGCCAGCGTTAAGAGCAACTGCTTCACCTGGCTCAAGATATACCTCTAAACCGTACTTTTCTTGCATTCTCTTAATACAAGCTTCTAGTCTAGGAATATCGTAATCTTCCCTAGTGATATGGTGGCCGCCGCCAAAGTTAATCCATTCCATTTGTGGAAGCCATTCGCCAAACTTTTCTTCGACCGCATTAAGAGTGGTTTCTAAGTCGTCAGAGTTTTGCTGGCAAAGGGTGTGGAAATGCAGTCCTGACACACCTTCAAGCAATTCTGGACGGAAAAGGTCTCTAGTCACGCCGAAACGGGAACCAGGTGAACATGGATCATAAATCGCATGTCCAATTTGGGTGGAGCACTCAGGATTGATGCGCAAGCCCACTTTTCGGCCCGCCTGTAATGCTTTATCTTTAAATTTTTCCAGCTGTGAAAAAGAATTAAAAATAATGTGATCGCAAATCGAAATAATTTCATCGATTTCATCTTCACGGTAGGCAGGGGCAAAGACGTGATTCTCTTTGCCCATTTCCTCGTGGCCTAACCGTGCTTCAAACAAACCGCTTGCTGTTGTACCACTTAAATATTGTCCAATGAGGGGATACATTGTTGTCATCGAAAAAGCTTTTTGTGCTAAAACAATCTTTGCTCCAGTACGCTGCATAACGCCATTCAGGATTTTTAGATTTCTTTCAACAAGCTCTTCATCGACTACATAACACGGTGTTGGTAGTTCTTCAAACCGCATTTTAGCGAACTAACTCCGGTTTTTTTACGTCTTCTGGCAGTTCATCAACAAGAACTGGATTGAAATCCTCTACCCATGGAAGTCCCCATTTGTTTAACTCTTCCATGAATGGATCTGGATCGAATTCTTCAATATTGTAAACGCCTGCTTTGTTCCATTTGCCAGTCATGATCATGGCAGCGCCGATCATCGCTGGAACACCAGTTGTATAAGAGATGGCTTGAGAGCCGACTTCTTTATAGCATTCTTGGTGGTCACAAACATTGTATACGTAATAAGTTTTATCTTTGCCGTCCTTTTTCCCTTTGAAGATACAGCCAATGTTTGTTTTGCCGACTGTACGAGGTCCAAGGGAAGCTGGGTCAGGTAATACAGCTTTCAAGAATTGAAGCGGAATGATTTGCTTTCCTTCGAATTCGATTGGTTCGATAGAAGTCATTCCTACGTTCTCAAGAGCTTTTAGGTGCATAATGTAGCTTTGGCCAAATGTCATGAAGAAACGGATACGCTTAAGTCCCGGCATGTTTTTCGCAAGGGATTCAAGCTCTTCGTGGTAAAGAAGATACATATCCTTTTCGCCAACTTCCTTGAAGTTGTAAACGCGTTTGATTTCCATTGGATCAGTTTCTACCCATTCGCCATTTTCCCAATAACGTCCGTTAGCAGAAACTTCGCGGATGTTGATTTCTGGGTTAAAGTTTGTTGCGAACGGATAGCCATGGTCGCCGCCGTTACAGTCAAGGATGTCGATATATTCTATTTCATCGAAATAATGTTTTAATGCATAAGCAGAGAATACGCCTGTCACACCTGGGTCAAAGCCGCTTCCTAAAAGGGCAGTAATACCGGCTTTTTCAAAGCGCTCTTTGTATTCCCATTGCCATTTGTATTCAAACTTAGCCGTATCTTCAGGCTCATAGTTAGCCGTGTCCATGTAGTGTGTTTTCGTTGCAAGACAAGCGTCCATGATGGTTAAGTCCTGGTATGGCAATGCCAGGTTCATAACGATATCTGGCTTTACTTCATTAATTAACGCGATTAGCTCATCAACGTTGTCTGCATCTACTTGAGCAGTAGTAATTTTTGTTTTGGTTGTGCCGTCTAATTTAGCTTTAAGATCGTCACATTTTGATTTTGTACGGCTTGCAATACAAATCTCTTCGAATACTTCGCTGTTTTGAACACATTTGTGAACGGCAACAGATGCCACGCCGCCAGCCCCGATAATAAGTGCTTTACCCATTTTCATATCCCCTCACTTAGTAATATTTTTCCAACAAAAAAAGCAAGTGTAATTCGCATATTACGCGCACAACACTTGCTTTAGATATAATCGTCATATTAAAAAGCATAAGTATACCGTAAAAAACACACACGGATACCTCTACCATAATGGTTAATTGGACATTATGAAGAAAGCTTCTAATAATCAAAATATATCAATTGATCAGAGTCTATATAGCAAATAATGCCTTTTTCCACTCTTATTGACCGTTTCACAAGTTGTGTGCATATGCACTGGTTGTAAAGTAACCAACTTATAAAATTTGAGCTTTTAACTCAATCAATAAGGCAACCAAGTTGCCACTCGGCACTTGACCCGGCTGTCCGTATGGCCTTAACTCCCTGAAGGAAGTGGTCAAAATTATCTGCTTGGAAAGACTCAAGATTAGATATATTTTAGCTTTCCAAAATAATGCTTCTTCATATTATCCGTATATGAGATAAATGTCAATAGATTTTTTGGCTTTTTTTGAATTAGCATAAATTGGTGATGCAGGGGGACGGTTCTAATGCATCACGTAAAGGAAAAGGGACGGTTCTTCTGCTTCAAAATGAAGCAGAAGAACCGTCCCCATGTGTTAATTTCTGATCAGATAATCAAATGCGCCTAAGGCTGCAGTTGCTCCTGATCCCATTGAAATGATGATTTGTTTAAATGCGCTGTCGGTACAGTCGCCTGCAGCAAAGACTCCAGGGAGGGTCGTAGCGCCGTGTTTGTCTACAATGACTTCGCCGAAGCGAGAGCGTTCAACCGTACCTTCTAGCCACTCGGTGTTTGGTACAAGGCCGATTTGAACGAACACACCTTGCAACTCTACATGGTGTTCTTCTCCGGTTGCACGGTCAATGTAGGTAATACCGTTTACTTTGTCAGTACCGGTAATTTCTTTTGTTTGTGCATTCTTGATGACTGTTGCATTAGGAAGGCTGTTTAGACGGTCTTGCAGGACGGAATCAGCCTTAAGCTCCGGGGCAAATTCAATAACGGTTACGTGCTTCACAATACCCGCAAGGTCAATCGCTGCTTCAATGCCGGAGTTTCCGCCGCCGATAACGGCCACGTCCTTACCGGCAAACAATGGACCATCACAGTGAGGGCAGTAGGCTACACCTTTGTTCTTGAATTCCGCTTCGCCAGGAACATTGACATTACGCCAGCGTGCACCTGTTGAAAGGATGACCGTCTTACTTTTTAGAACAGCGCCGTTTTCAAGCTCAACTTCGACGAGGTCCTTTTTTTCCAAGCGTTTCGCACGCTGCAGATTCATGATATCAACGTTGTACTCTTTCACATGCTCTTCGAGACTTGCTGCGAGCTTAGGACCTTCCGTGTATTTCGTACCGATCAGGTTCTCAATGCCAAGCGTGTCCATCACCTGTCCGCCGAAGCGTTCTGCGACAATACCAGTACGGATGCCTTTGCGCGCCGCGTAAATGGCTGCACTCGCGCCAGCAGGGCCGCCGCCGATCACAAGGACATCGAATGGATCCTTGTTGGCAAACTCGGATGCATCCGGTGCGTTGCCAACCTTGGAAAGGATCTCTTCTAGTGACATACGGCCGCTGCCGAAGGATTCCCCATTTAGGAACACCGTTGGAACCGCCATGATGTCTTTGCTGTCAACTTCTTCTTTAAATGCCGCACCATCAATCATTGTATGAGTGATGCTTGGGTTAAGAATGCTCATCACGTTCAGTGCTTGTACAACATCAGGACAGTTGTGGCAGGTTAGGCTAACGTAAGTTTCAAAGTGGTATTCCCCTTTGATGTTTTTCACTTGGTCGATGACTTTTTGGTCAACCTTCGGTGCTCTTCCGCTTACCTGAAGCAGTGCCAACACGAGGGAAGTAAATTCGTGCCCAAGAGGGACTCCGGCAAATGTTATCCCTGTGTCTTCTCCAATCCGATTCACACTAAAGCTTGGCGTTCTCTGCAATTCTGTTTTCTCTACCTTAATACGGGTTGACATGGCAGCTAATTCGTCCACAAGGGCCAGCATGTCACGAGAAACGTCATCAGATTCAGCGCTAACTTTAAGCAGCACATCGCCCTCCATCATTTGAAGGTATTGGGCTAATTGTGCTTTTATATCTGCATCTAAAATCATGGTTAAGACTCCTTAAATTTTGCCGACAAGATCAAGGCTTGGCTTAAGGGTTTGGCCGCCTTCTTGCCATTTAGCAGGGCAAACTTCACCTGGGTTGTTACGAACGTATTGTGCTGCTTTAATTTTGTTAACGATTGTGCTTGCGTCACGGCCGATGCCATCTGCATTGATTTCCATAGCTTGGACAATGCCGTCAGGATCGATGATAAAAGTTCCGCGTTGTGCAAGACCTTCTGCTTCATCTAATACATCGAATGCACGAGTAACCTTTTGCGCAGGGTCGCCAATCATAATATATTCAATTTTGCTGATGGCTGGTGAATGATCATGCCATGCTTTATGAGTGAAGTGAGTGTCTGTTGAACAAGAGTATACTTCAACGCCAAGATCTTTAAGAGTTGCATATTGGTTTTGCAGGTCTTCTAATTCAGTAGGGCATACGAATGTGAAGTCTGCTGGATAGAAGCAAAGGACGCTCCACTTACCTTTGAAAGTTTCTTCAGAAACTGAGATAAACTCACCATTTTGGTAAGCTTGCGCTAAGAATGGTTGTACTTCTTTACCGATTAAAGACATAATGATCTTCCTCCTGAGGGTGTATTAATAAATAGTTCACTATAGCATTATAGCCAAAACTACAGGGAACTAATTATTTTCCTTTTAATTATAATTAGTTTTTTAAAATAATTCTAATACAAGAGATATTATTATATAAATATTCCCATTTTGTCAAGGAGAATGAACTTTTATTTAAAATAATTGGCGCCAATCAATATACTGGAAAATAAACTCCAATTTTCAATTGCTATTAACATTTCTCAATTAACTGATGCACGGGGACGGTTCTTCTGCCTCAGTGAGGCAGAAGAACCGTCCCCGTGCATCTTTTTTGGATACAATGAATAATGAAGGGAGTGATCCAAGTGGCTGCGGGCGAAGATTTTCAGTTGCGTTTACAACATATTGAGCTTTTATCATCCACTCTGTATTCGGGGATTGAAATTTTCCTTGTCCTTGATGGTGAATTGGTGATTGAAACCAATAGCCGATTTTATCACCTTAAAGAATATGACTACCTTATTATTAACAGAAATCAAATATATCAAGTCCAAGGTACGAAGAAAAATACGGTTTTAACATTAAGCATTTCTGATTCTTTTATTTCGCAATATTATCCGGAGTACCGTCGTTATCAATTTGAGCTGTTTTCCCAGCAAATAGATAGAGGAAAAGAAAATTTGATGTCGGAAATGCGGAAACTGCTTGCACAATTAATGGTTATTTATTGCAGACAGGATGAAGGTTACCGTCTTGAGTTGCACGAAATGCTTTGTAAGATTTTAATCACTTTAATTCGCCGATTTAAAAAGCAGGGGAGGGTATCTGAAAATATTCATGTCAAGGATACCAGGCTGAAACAGATTATCTTGTATCTTGAACAGCATTATGATGAACAGCTCACCTTGGAGGACGTTGCTCATAAATTTTATCTGTCTCCTAGTTATTTCTCGCGATATTTTAAACAGCAATTAGGTACAGGCTTTATCAATTTTTTAATGAATATTCGTTTAGAACACAGCGTTAAGGATTTGCTCTATACAACCGAATCGATTACGTATATATCGTTAAAAAATGGCTTCCCCAATACCAAATCCTTTTCAAATTTGTTTAAAAAGGTTTATGGGGAAACGCCGCATACTTTTCGTGAAAAGAACTCACAGGAAAAGGTTGCTCTCGTTGAAAGCCTTCAGCTGCAAGAATCAGAGATCCTTCTTAGTTCTCCAGATATATTAATGAAATTAGGCGTTCTTATAGCGGAAGGTGAAACTACCAAACCCTTTAGTAATACAGAAGCCGGTTTTGAAGAGCTCGAAATTGATGTGAATTCGGTAAATAGAAAAATATTAAATCATCCAAACCCTATTTTAATGATCGGCGAACTAAGGGAATTACTAAAGAACCCCGTTCGAACACAAGTGCTATTAGCAAAAGAAGATTTACAAATCAAATATGTTGGAATTCAGAAATTATTGAGCGGACGGTCGATATCTCCAGCGGTAGAAACAGATGAATTAATACCGACGACATCTCCGTATTATAATTCAGATGAAGTCATCCAGTTTATGAAAACGAATGATTTGTCTTTATATATTCAAGTAAACTACGCCGAAATATCATCCGATGAAAGTGCCTATCTTCATAAACTGCAGAGCTTTTTAAAACACTGCTTACAAGTATTCGGTGAAAGTTATCTTGCCACCTGGTGCTTTTTATTTTCAGAAACATTTGATCAGGCTTTTGCGAGTAAACAATTAGAGAAATTTTATTTAAAACTGCGAAAGTTAATAAAAACAGAAATTCCTTCGATTCAAGTAGGGGCGTTTTTACCTTTTTCATTTACCGCAGGTACAACAAATGACCAGTATAAGTGGATTTTGCAGCAAGCTGCGGAAATTGATTTTCTCGCCTATAAAGTCAGCCCTAATGAAGTGATCAATTTTAAAGAATTAATCGACCGCCATTATGGGTTGGCAAAAGATTTTATCAAGGAAAAAACGGAAAAATTAAAGCAATATTTAAAAGCGCATTCCATTGAGAAGCCGCTGCATTTGCTGACATGGAACACTATTTCAGGAAATACCCGTTATACGAACGGAACCTTTTTCCGGGGAGCCTTAATTTTAAATGATGCGATTAAAGTTTCGGATGACGTGAAAACGCTCGGTTTCTGGATTAATACCGAAACACACGAGCAAAATATGGGAGGAAAAGATCTTCCTCTAGAAGGAATGGAGCTGTTTCATTATTTTAATGGCAAGCGGCCTGTCTATTATGCCATGTCTTTCTTCAAAAAATTGCAAGGTAAAGTAGTCGCAAAGGGTCCGTCTTATATCATGACAGAAAATGAACGCGGCTATCAGCTTGTGTTAATGAACAGTAATATTGTGAACCCTTATTTTTCAATTGAAGAAACTTTTTTGCAAAAATTAATGAGAGAAATGCGGGTAACGATTAGTGGAATTCCTAGTGGTGAATATCAAATACGCAAATATATCTTTGATAAAGATCATGGGGCCCTTTATAAAAACTGGAGGGAAAACAATAGTAAATATGGCATGGACCAAGAGATTATTGACTATATTATCCGGACAAGCCATCCAAGTTTAGAGGTTTTTGATGAAATGATTGATGAGGAGTGGTCGTTTTACTCCTATCTAACTGTAAATGCGGTTCACTTTTTTGAAATAAGAAAAGTCATTCTATAATGTAAAAAATTGACCGTAAAATTTTGCGTTCCTATTTTTTAAGTTAATAAATACCTTTGATGATACGGTTATCTGCACAAAAAATGACTCCTTTTACAAGGGGTCATTTTTTTATAATAAAGGCACAAGATGATTTAAATCACCTTCACACTTGCAGGTTAATTAAGACTAAAAAAACAAATTATAAGGTCAAGGAGGAATTTATGATGACCACCTATAAAGGTACAAATAAATTAATTACCGGGATTGTGTTTGGCGTTATTACATTCTGGCTGTTTGCACAAGCAATGGTCAACGTCGTCCCATCTGTTCAAGCGGATTTAGGGGTATCACTTGAGGCGTTGAATATAGCGATTAGTTTAAGTGCGTTATTTTCAGGTATGTTTATTGTGGCTGCGGGCGGGCTCGCAGATAAAATAGGACGTAAAAAAATTACCAATATTGGATTGATTTTAAGCATTATCGGCTCGCTTTGTTTAGTGTTTGCCCAAGGAGCGGTTCTTCTTATTATCGGACGTATCATTCAAGGCTTATCTGCAGCATGTATTATGCCGGCAACTATTGCGTTAGTAAAAGCGTATTATGAGGGAGCAGATCGGCAGCGGGCATTAAGCTTTTGGTCCATTGGTTCTTGGGGCGGATCAGGGGTTTGTTCATTCGCAGGGGGCGCGATTGCTACTTATATGGGATGGCGATGGATCTTTATCTTCTCCATCATATTTGCTCTTCTTGGTATGTTTTTAATTAAGGACACTCCTGAAAGTAAGGGAGAAACATCTGGTGCTTTTAAATTCGATTATGCAGGCTTAGTCATCTTCATTATTACCATGCTTGCATTAAACGTATTTATCGCTTTTGGAGCGGATTTAGGGTGGACAAGCCCAACTACCATCATTCTTGCGGCAGTTGCGATTGTTGGAGCGATTGTTTTTTTCAAGGTGGAAAAAAACAAAAAAATCGTACTAATCGACTTTTCTTTATTTAAAAATAAGCCATATGCAGGAGCGACTTATTCAAACTTCCTATTAAATGCGATCGCAGGCACACTTGTTGTTGCAAACACATATGTACAAGTCGGCAGGGGATTCACAGCCTTCCAATCAGGTATGTTGTCACTCGGCTACTTGGTTGCGGTGTTAGCCATGATTCGTGTCGGTGAGAAAATTCTTCAAAAAGTTGGCGCGAAGAAACCGATGATTTGGGGAACGATTATTACAACTATTGGCGTTGCGATGATGGGATTAACCTTCCTGAATGACTTAACATATACCGTTGCCGTGTTTATTGGCTTTGCCTTATTTGGCCTGGGACTTGGAATATATGCAACACCTTCTACAGATACTTCAGTATCCAATGCCCCATCCAATAAAGTAGGGGAAGCAGCTGGAATTTATAAAATGGCAAGTTCGCTTGGCGGCGCCTTTGGTGTGGCGATTTCCGCGACAGTCTACAGCACAATGGCGGCCGTTACCAGCATTGAATTCGCAGCAACCGCAGGCGTGATTGTAAATGTGATCTTTGGCGTGCTGGCGCTGTTATCAATTATCATCATGGTTCCCCAAAATGCAGGGAAAGAGAAAGAGCGTGGGCGTGTTCTAAAGACCGAACCCCAAGCAAGTTAATGTGCGGAGAATTTTTGCAAAAAAAGATTGAATGGAGGAACTGGGAATGAAGAGCAAACTAATGCAAATGTTAGAAGAGCGTAAAGATGAAATGATTGAAATTCGCCGATATCTTCATGAACATCCTGAACTATCGTTTGAAGAAGAAAACACTAGCAGATATATCGAAGAATTTTATAAAGGGAAAGATGTCAAGGTAGATCGGAAAGTGGGCGGCGGCAACGGGTTAATCGTGACGATTACAGGCGGAAAGCCAGGGAAGACGATTGGATTACGCGCTGATTTCGATGCTCTGCCAATATTTGAAGAAACAGATGTCCCGTTTAAGTCGAAAAATCCAGGTGTCATGCATGCCTGCGCTCATGACGGCCATACAGCCTATCTCATGATCTTAGCCGACTGTTTAATCCAATTAAAGGATGAGATCCCTGGTACGATTAAAATTATTCACCAGCCTGCTGAAGAGGTACCGCCAGGCGGAGCGATCGGCATGATTGAATCAGGGCTGCTTGATGATTTGGACAATATTTTCGGTATTCATTTACTGCCAATGGGACCTTCCGGGGTTGTTGGCTATAACAGTGGATACGTCTTTCCTGGACGTGCCTACTTTAAATTAAAGGTCCAAGGGGTAGGCGGCCATGGTTCTTCGCCTCATTTAGCCAATGATGCGATTGTCGCCGGAGCTCATTTTGTAACGGCTGTTCAAACTGTTATCAGCCGCCGCTTAAACCCATTTGATATGGGCGTCGTCACGATTGGTTCATTTGACGGAAAGGGCACCTTTAATGTCATTAAGGATAGCGTCGAAATTGAAGGCGATGTGCGGGCAATGACAGATGAAACCCGTACGTTAATCGAAACAGAAATTCGCCGTATTTCTAGAGGGATTGAGGAAGAATTTAACGTCACTTGTGAGATGACATATACACCAGACTATCCGCCGCTCTATAATAATCCGGACCTAACGGAAATGGTGGCAGAGATTCTAAAAAATGCAAATGATAAAGATATTACGGAAGTACAGGAATTCCCTAAATTATCACCATCAGAAGACTTTGCACACTATGCGAAAAAATTCCCAGCCTGCTTCTTCTACATTTGCTGTACACCAAAAGGGGTTGAAAAACCATACTTCAACCACCATCCGAAATTCGACATTGACGAAGACGCCCTCCTAGTAGCAGCAAAAGCTGTCGGCCAGGTTGTTTGCGGTTATTATGGAATATGATGCATGGGGACGGTTCTTCTGCTTCAAAAAATGAAGCAGAAGAACCGTCCCCGTGTTTTAATCTTCTTTATAGAAGCGCTCTCCGGTTTCCGGATTGAAGTAAACGACTAATTTTTTATTTGTGGTTGGATCAATGGATACCTCATTTGTTCGGATGAAGCCTTTAGGTACTTGCTGTCCATGTTTATTCTTGAAGCGGCGGTCCCAAATGAGCCAGGATAGGATGATTAGAATAATCAGGATGAAGAATTGGATGCCGTAAAATCCCAAAATCCACTTCATTGTTTATTATTCCTTTTCCGCAACAACAGCTGTTCCGTAAGCAACAATTTCACTCATATTCTGGCCGATTTCTCCTGAGTCAAAGCGCATCATAACGATTGCGTTTGCCCCCATTGCGGCAGCATTTTTCACCATCCGGTCAATCGCTTGTTTCCTGGCATCTTCAAGCATTTCTGTATACTGATTGATTTCGCCGCCGACCAGCCCCTTTAAGGAAGCCATAATATCCTTACCAATTCCTCTTGCCCTAACAGTTAATCCAAATACAGGACCTAACACTTCAGTCACTTTATGATTCGCAATATTTTCTGTTGTTACGATAATCATACCAATCCGCCCCTTAACAAAAATAATACCTACATGTCTATTTTACTTGCCATTGGATATAAATACCATTACTTTTTGATGTGCAAAGGGACGGTTCTTCTGCCTCAAAAAGAGGCAGAAGAACCGTCCCCATATTTCACATCTTTAATAAACGATAACTGGCTGATAGGCACTGAGGTTATTGTACACGGTTTTCATCACGCTTGGCGGTGTGTTGACGCAGCCGTGTGAACCTGCCGCAAGATAGGCTTTACTTCCCCAATTTGATCGCCAGCTGGCATCGTGGAACCCCTGGCCATCATTTGTAAAAGGTGCCCAATAATCAACAGGAGTCTGATAAGTGATTTTTCCGTTTTCTCTACCCGTTAGGATGGCATGTGTTTGCTTATAGAGAATATACCACACTCCTGGTGTTGTACCATGACCGGTACTCTGTGTACCTGTTACGACATTCGTCGTGACGACTAATTGTCCATTTTTGTATATCCAAATTCGCTGCTCGGCAATGGAGACTTCAGCATACGTATCGCCAATGCCATTGTTTGTAATCGTATCATATCCGTAGCCTTCACCTTTCCAGCCTTTACCGTAAATATTGGCGGCGTCAACGGATTTCTCCCCATTTTCAAAAGCTGCCAGAATCCGCGGTATTTCTTTATCAACGTTTATGGCCCAGCCATAGCCTTTGCCTTTTACCGAAATCACCGAACCTGAATGAGTCTTGAATGAGAAATCCTTATTTAATGTGGATTGTGAATTATTAATTTCTGCGATCTTATTCTTTATATCACCTGTATCATCAATCTTGATCTGCAAATCTTTTGAAATAGACGCATTTTTAATTAATTCGCTGGCGTTTAACGAAAAGACTTTATCCTGAACCTTATATTCAACGGATTGCGCAAGGAATGCCTCCAGCTTTTTCTGTTGATTTTTTATAATCTCGCTGTCTTCTTTAATGGGCTGTATATATGTAGGATTAAGATGGATTTCACTAATGTATTCTTGCTTATCGAAGTCCTTTAGAAGACCGGCGACATCTAACTGTTCACCGCCAACGCTGTTAGTGACAACAATCTTCCCTTGTTCTAAATGAACCGTTGCATCTTTTGGTGCGTTTAAAGTCGGATTCATGGATAGCAGCTTTTCTTCCAATTGTTTTTTCAAAGTCTGGTTTCGGTACTGGTCCTGATTGCCAGGCATTAATGAATAATCTTTTGCTTTTGAAGACGGAAAAAACGTCCACTGGCTTCTTAATAATTTTTCGACATCGGGCAAATCTTTGTCCGTAAATGCCATCTTCGTATCTTTGCCATCTATAATTTGCTGATCACCGATAAAGACCACGTTTTTTAATTCGGTTGTTTTTAACTTATCAAGTGCTTGCTCAGCACTCATTCCACTGACTTTTATGCTATTAATCTTGATATTTGAATTAAAGTGGGTTGCCTGATAATAGCTGCCTGCTGCAATAACTGCAAAAACAATAATGATACATCCAGTGATAAACTTCCAGTTTGCAAACCGTCTTGTTGGATTTGCGCGTTGTTGATTGATTTCATTAATATTTACCGTACTTTCCAAAAAGAATCCCCCCACCCTAGGTAATTTCAGCTATCAATCCTATAGACGTTGAATATATTGGTTATGTTTCAAGTTTTACTATTTTTTAACAAAATGATTAAATTGTAACTACTATTCTACTAAATGTAATCGTCAAACATTGTCGTTTTTTGTTTGCTCGTAAAAAATACTGGGATATGAATGATGGGGAACTTTAACCTTCTTTTTTCATAATGTAAATTAATCAAGTACTGAGGAGTAAACACATTGAACCATATTGAAATGATCCCAGGAAGATTGTACGCAGGGGGGAGTATTTCTTCCGATGACTGGGACTTTGTTAAAAGAAAAATATCGGCAATCGTAAACCTCCGCATAACTCCTGATCAGCCTGAATTTGATTTTTCAAGGAGAGTTATGATTTGGTCTCCCATCTTTCTTTGGGTTAAACCGAGTGTGGAATGGTTAGATAATTTGATGAAGCAAATAAATAAGTTGATGGACCGGGGACATCGAGTTCTAATCCATTGCAGGTTTGGCATACACAGAACTGGTTTTATTCTAACTGCTTTTTATATGTACCGATATCGGTTAGATCGTGAACAGGCACTGCGGAAAGTCAGGAGAAAGAAACCAGATGTCGCACCGCCGCCCATTTATATGGAAGTATTATCAAAATACGAAAAGTTTCTGGGCATAAAATGATGCATGGGGACGGTTCTTCTGCCTCAGAGGCAGAAGAACCGTCCCCATGTTTCATGTAACTTCTCTTAAGCCCTTCCCGTCGTGAATTTCTTGAATCCCTTCCTCACAAACTCCGTAGGAACGCCAGGAGCATGTTTCGCAGATGGTTTGAATATCTGCGGGGACGACAAACTTTCGAATGTGCGATTCGATCTCTTCCCAACTCAGAATTTGCCCGATTTTAAGCCCCATTTTCTCTAAAATAGCGGCGTCTCTTTCATAAATATGATTGTCTTCGCAGTGGTATTGCCCAGAGTTAGGGTATTTTTCGCACAACTGATCAGGTCCATCTACAAGATGAATTAAAGTTGTGGGGTTTTTTCGCAAGTTTTCATGCAAACGTGTCATATTTTTTACGTATTCTTCGGAATAGCCCATTCCCCTATAGCCGAGAAGGCAAAAAAGATGATGACCTCGCAGCCTGTACATAATTCTCCCCCCATTTAACGTTAAAGGTAAACCTAAAATGTAATCTAGTTAACATATTATAACACGTTTAATGATGCAAAGGGACGGTTCTTCTGCTTCAAAAGCAGAAGAACCGTCTCCTTTTTTATATTGCTTGTGATGCACGAGAACCGTCCCCATGCATCATATCCTGTTATAATAAATAACATATACTTATTAATATATAGGGTGGTTGTATGGCATTTAAGAGACCGAGTTTAGGGGAGAAATTAAGTCAGCAGTCTAGTGATATTTTCGTTGGTCGTGAAGAAATCTTACTGGACTTTTTTAGGGAGGATAGCCAGGCTCCGCTTTCCTTGGAAACATATAAGGTTCGCTCCTTTTATGGGGTGGGAGGCATTGGGAAAACAGCCCTCAGGAAGGAAATGGTCAAAAGAATCCAACAGAACTTGGATACGGTTGGCATTCTAAATTTTGAAACAAAGGAGCACCAAAAAATTGATAATGCACTTATTCATTTAAGAAAATCTTTAGGGAAAAAGTACAAAATAAATTTCGCTTTCTTTGACATTGCCTATTCCTTGTACATGAATAAAGCATACCCAAATCTCGCGTTAAATGACTCATCCGCCCCGCTATTAGATGAAAGTGACTTCCTTTTAGATGTCATCAATACCGTAAAGGAAATTCCGGGCATTAGTCTTGTTCCTAAAATATATAACTTATATCATAAAGGCCATAAATTAGTAACAAGGTATTTAAATGAAAGGAAAATGAGCTATTTATCTTTGTTGTCTGATAAAGATGCATCTGAACTCCTCTTATTGCTGCCGCAAATTTTCAGTGAGGATTTGATGGATTATATCCAAAAAAATGCCGCGAAAGTTTATATTTTTATAGATACATATGAAGCTTTATGGGAAGACCAGCGTTTAAAAGGGGACGAGTTTTACGTAGATGAATGGATTCGGGAGTGGATTCAAGTCACCCCAGGCATAACATGGGTGATTTTTGGACGGGAACGGTTACGATGGGCCGAGAAAGATAAAGATTGGAATGATGTCATCGTTCAGACGCAGCTCACCTCATTAGGAGAAGAAGTTGGAGCTGAGATTTTACGACGTCACGGCATTTATCAAGAAGAAATCATCTCTACGATATTGGGCTACTCTAAAGGACTGCCTTATTCGATTGAACTTTCCGTCGATTTATTTAAAAGAATTTCAAAAGAACGGGACCCCGTTAAGGAAGACTTCCAATTTGAGAAAAATGTAGAAAAGCTGTTCACTCGGTTCATGAAATACCTGACAAAGGGAGAACGAAGGGCGTTAGAGTTGTTGGCTCTCACCCGTTCCTGGGACCGGGAGTTATTTACACTGCTTGTGAAACAATTTGATATTGGCTTTTATGCGGATGATTTTGATGACCTTACTCATTTTTCTTTTATAAAAATGGGTGCTGATGGAAGATGGGAAATGCATTCTTTGATGCGTGAAAGCTTGCGTAACCATATTGGAACTCATAAATTTATGGAAGGAAACCTGTTTTTATTCCAATACTTTTCATCACAGCTAAGTCAATATGAGTTCAAATCAACGGTAGAAAAGCCCTCATTTTGGCTGGATGAATCATTTTTCCATGGGTTTAGTTTGGCGGTGAAGAATTTGATGCCGTTAGAGGAGTTTGTTGAATGGTTCAGAGCGGAGGACTCCAGATTTTTTAATTACGGTAAGTGGGAGGTTTCCATTCCTCTGCATCAGCAGCTAATCAACTATCTTGACCCGATGCCAACAGACAAGGCAGGTCAGTTATTAGCAATCATTGTTTATGACTTGGCTTTTATTTATTTTAAACAAACAAAATATCAAGAAGCTGAAAAGCAGTTTAGAAAAGCAGTGGATCTTGCTGAGAAGGTATACGGGCCCAATAATAGCTTTACAGCAAAAACCTATTATGGCTTGGCGACAATTTTTCATAACCAGGGAAAATATGAGGAAGCGGAACCATTATATTTAGAGTCATTAAGGATTAGGGAGCAGGTCTTGGGAGCAAATCACCTTGGCGTTGCCTTATCTGCCAACAACCTTGCGACACTTTATCAAGATATGGGCAGGCTAGAGGAAGCGGAACCTCTCTATTTGAAATCAATTGAAATCCGAAAAAGGCCGGAGAATTACGATGAAAGAAAGATTGCCGCAGCATATATCAGTCTTGTCTATTTTTATCACCATAAAAAGGAATACGAGGATGCGGCAAAGATGGGTCTTGCGGTGATTAAGTTTGGTAAAAAGGTTTTTGGTATGACCCATATTAACTTTAGCCAGGCTCTAAATCATTTAGGGAACGTATACATACGGCAAGGAAAGTATCGGAAATCGCTAAATCTTTATCTAAAGGCTTTGCAAATCGTGGTTGGAAATTTAGGGGACTCCTCCGCGGAAGCAGCAAAGGTCTATCACAATCTTGCTGTGTTATCCTTTTTATTAAGTAAGCAGGCAGCCGTAACCGGATATATGGAAAAATGTCTGGAAATAAAGAAAGAGATTTATGGAGACAAGCATTTTCGGTATCTCCAATCAGTAAAGGTCCGTGAACAAATCGATCATCAAGACATTATCCCAGATGGGGTGTTTCTTGATTTCTAGGAGAGATTTCATGTTAAAAGAACCTAACTTTGTCAGGGATGTTCATTTACAATTTTCCGAACCGTTAAAAAAAATTTCTGGTCAGATAAAATACATTATTATTCACCATGCTCAGGAACAGGGTTGGGATATTTATAAGACCCACCACTTTCACCAAGCGGTACGCAAATGGAGTGGAATTGGCTATAACTTTTTTATAGAAGCAAACGGAGAGATTCTGAAGGGGAGAGGCTACCATGTAGGCGCCCACGCTTATCATTATAATGAAGTATCACTCGGTATTTGTCTTACTGGAGATTTTGATGTCGACAATCCGACAAAAGAGCAATTATCGTCAGCGAAAAAACTTTGTCACTATTTAATGAACGAGTTCAATATCCCTGTATCCGATGTTTTAGGTCATCGCGAGTTACCTGGGACAACCAAGACATGCCCCGGGAAAAACTTTGATATGGATCAATTCCGTGATTTCATCAGTAAAAAATAATGCACAGGGACGGTTCTTCTGCTTCACGAAGCAGAAGAACCGTCCCTGTGTTTCACACCACTTTAATATAAAAATAAATATCCTGCCCAACCTTTTTCGGTTCGGCTAGAAGTTTATAGCCGTGTTTGACGGCTTCCTCCGGCACACTGCGGAATGATTGCGGGCAGTCCGCGATGACCTGTAATACTTCCCCGATTTTCATAGACTTTAGCGCATCCAGCGCATAAATGACAGGGTATGGTCATGGCTCGCCGCGAATATCTAAAGTGTAGTTAACATCCATCACCTGTGACATGAATTATGCCTCCTTTGTAACGTGAGAAATCCGTTCTTTCTTTTCGTGTTTGATTCCAGTCCCATAACGGAACCGCTTTTCCCACCAGTTTGAAAGTAAAAACCAAACAAGCAGCATAGCCATTGTACCAACCAGTGCTCCTGTAGGTCCCCATTGTTCAATTAAGTTTACCTTCGGCCAATTTTCCCCAAGGGCATGAAAAATCCCAAGGTGGTCCCAGCCGTATGCCAGGAATGTAGCTCCGACGATATTTCCTGCACCAACAACCCAGAATAACAATTGACCTTCCATTGCCCGGTACATCATGCCGGTTTCACAGCCGCCGGCTAGAACAATACCAAATCCAAATAGCAGCCCGCCAATTACGGTACTAGGAGCAGCAATTTTGATGAGAGCAACAGAGCCGTTTTGAATATAGATGAATGTTATCACGACACTAATCATCATCCCGACGGCAATGGCTTTTGACATAACGGCACGGCCGCTGATCCATAAATCGCGGAAAGCGGAAGTGAAACAAATTTGTCCGCGTTCAATGAGAATGCCAAACAAGGCCCCAGCTATACATGCAACCGCCAAAAGAGTTTTGCCTGCTGCGAAAAAGTAAACGATGATACCAATATATAGACAGGCAAAGACTACACCCAAGATAGGCTGGATGTTCCTTTTTTGGTCATGCTCGGTAACAACTGGGTTCATCGTCCCTTTCATTAGTGTTGGCTTGCCTCGCCACCATTTTGTGTTCACAACCTTAACGCCAAAAAAGGTCCCGATTGCAGTGGCAGCCATAAAAATCCATGAATGAAATGAAAACTGAGGGACACCTGTGAAAAAGGCGGCCAAGTTACAGCCAAGAGCGAGACGTGCGCCAAACCCTGCTATAATTCCGCCAATAAAACCTTGTACCAACCGCCTCTTTTGTTTTGGAACCCGGATTTTGAAGCTGTTGCTTAGGAGAATTGTAATGAGTGCGCCAGCCAGCATCCCGATGACAATCCAGCCATCTGTCCGGCTGACGGGAGTCCCTTGAAGGCCGACCAGTTGAAAATAGGCCCAATCCGAAACATCGACACCGAACCATCCTAAAATATGCCCGCCCAATCTTGTGAATTCCCCAGTCACGGCCCAAACAGTTCCGGTAATGCCAAAGTACAATGCACTTACTAATCCTGCAATACTAATAGCTACATAGGGATTCCAATATTCTTTGAAGATTTTTCCATAAAGCTTCATAATGCTGCAACACCCCTATCATTATTTTTTAAAAATATACTTATACATAACAAAAATGCCAAGGGCTTAACCAGGCATTTTTAAAGGACGTATATCACTAATGTTACTGTTTTCTGATAATTATGCAATACAATATATAGATGAATACGATTGATATCAATCGTTATAGGCGATATGAGTGAATTTAAACTTGGGAAGTTCTTTGAAAAAATCAGACATTCGATATCTAGATTCATAGGGGAATTTCGCATGCTTTAGAGTGCAGTAATGAATTTACTATAAGATTTACATGATAAATTTTAATGTGGGCATATTAGGTCCGAGGTTTAAAAATTATCCAGATAAGAGGGACGTAACGTAAGTATATTTTGTATAAAGGTGATGCTTAAGTGGAAGCAAGGAAAGTTAGTGAAACACGTATTATTCATACCGATCAGGTACTAATTAATGATTTAAACAATTATGATACATTATTTGGCGGAGTTTTAATGAAGAAGATGGATGCTTGTGCGACCCTTTCAGCCCGCAGGCACACGCGAATTAAGCAATGTGTAACGGCATCGACCGACTCTGTTAATTTTCTTGAGCCAATTCGAGTAAGTGATTCGGTTTGTATCGAATCATTTGTCACTTATACAGGAAGAAAATCAATGGAGATTTTTTGTAAAGTGATTGCGGAAGATCTTGAAACAGGAGA
Organism: Neobacillus sp. SAB-20_R2A; assembly: GCF_049568635.1. Lineage (NCBI taxonomy): Bacteria > Bacillati > Bacillota > Bacilli > Caryophanales > Bacillaceae > Neobacillus > Neobacillus sp. SAB-20_R2A. The sequence goes on from NZ_CP145895.1 coordinate 498,312, forward strand.
GCGTCGAATCGCAGCAAATGCATTCTTTACTTTTGTTCCTTTAGATGAAAACAAAAGACCGGTGGAGGTGCCTGGGGTTATTCCAGAAACAGAGGAAGAAAAATATTTATTTGAAACGGGAAAAGAACGTGAAAGAATCCGCAAATTAAAGAGAGAACAAAATAAGGAACTTGTATCGAGACTAACCATCGACAAACCGTGGGATTACTAAATTAAACTAAAGGAGGTTTATTTTGTGTTAGTATCATCAGATTACGATGAATTAAAAGATGCACAAATGGCCATAGCAAACTTACATACAACAAAACCATCGATTTATGAAAAGTTTATTAATATCATTCAGCTGACTAGGCAATTGCAGTATGGCTATCAATATATGGGCGCGCTTTTAATGGATGAGGAACCGAGTGAATTTGAACCGCAGTTCCAGGATGAGTATGTATTGTCCATCTATCATAAGGAAATCGAAAAATTAAAAGACGACGAAAGATTTCCTGAACTAAAACAATTGTTAAATTCATACAAACAACTTAGCTATGCAAACATTAGTAAGTTGGCATTAGGGGAAAATCCATCAGCATTAGTAGGTACCACTATAATCCATTAATATTTAATGCAAAGGGACGGTTCTTCTGCTCTATGAGGCAGAAGATCCGTCCCTTCTTTACACGCATTTGATGCACGAGAACCGTCCCCATGCATCACTCCCGTGTTTGACAGTTGATATTTGGAAATAACTAGATATGGGAGGTTTTCGAGATGCCGAATTTAAAATATTTAGAGCCGACGGAGCTGCTTGAGAAAATTTATGCGACGCTTTGCTCGGAATATGAGGATGCGCAGCATTATGAAAGTGAGCAGGATCAAGAAGAAATAAAAGTGACAAAGACGCGGCTGATTAAAAAAATATTTAATGAATTCGTTGTAGATGAAGAGTATTTTCTAACGATGAAGAAAGAAACGTTTAAAGAGAGATATCAATTGTATGAGGCAGATTTAATAAGGATGATTCAAGAATGCAGCGAAAATAGAATTGATTATGAGACGTTTATTCAAATCATCGATGACCTAATTGCCAGTGCAAAATTTCGACTCCAAGCGTTTGAGCAGCTTTCCGATGAAATCCATAAATTACAGGAGGAGGACGAGCAGGAGGAAGAAGAAGAAGAAGAATGATATGGCGGACAATCCTATGAAAGGGTGAATCTAATCAAAGGGTTGTCCGCCATCATGTATATGGGATTTTAATTTATTAAGACGATGTGGTGAACGATGTTGTAACATAATTAGCATTCGCTCTGTTATAAAGAACTATGTCTATGAACGTATTATCATTTATTAAAAGTTAAAATACGCCGTTTTCGATCGGAAAAGGTAAAGTGAAAATCGACAATAAGTAGGATTACTAAGTTGTTTTCAATTTCAAGCGAGTTTGTTACAATGCTTGGAAGTTTGGCTTGAAATATACGTTTATATTTACAGGAAACAATGAATTTTGGTAACTATTTAGCGAAAGACGCTGCAAAATTTCCTGTCAAAACTATTCAAAAAGCCGAGTTTTTGTTTGTCTTATGGAAATTAATGTAAAATTTTAAATTTATAAAAAGCGTATACATTTAGTACTTTTATAATAGTAATTAAGTTGTGTGTAGTTGAAAACTAGATAATTAGGAAACTATAGATTCCTCTTTTTGTTCTTTATAACGAAAAGTAGTGAATGAAGTTTTTGGCACCTGGTATGAATGATTCAACAAATTATGATTATTTATCCGCTCTTCGTCTTACGTCTTACGTCTTGGCCGCCTAAAAACAATAGTAATCCTTAATATCAGAGGTATTTTTTTGCATATAAAGCCTCTTAAATTAAGGTTTATTATAAATGTTTTATCAAATTTTAAAAACTTTAAGGAGGCAAGTAAAGTGAAAAAGAAATGGTTGTTATCAGCAGGGTTGAGTGCAGCACTATTAATCCCTTTAGCGGGATTTAGCTCGAATGCGGAAGGCCAGGCCAAGATTATGCCGAATCAGGTTACCTTTGTCAATGGAGGATTTTTTCCTGGAGGAGTACCTAAAGACGGAATCATCTCAGGTGGATTAGGATGTGTCATGGATATCCATGAGTTTGACAAAGGACTTCCAGTGATGGACGAAGAGGGAAATCCGACCGGATTGGTTGGCGACACAATTGTTTTCCTTAAAGGTATTAAATCCAACACTGCATTTTCACCAGATCAAGTTTCGGTGTATGTAGAGGTAAGCAGCAATGGGCAAAAGGTACTTGAACTTCCTATGATCCAAGAGGGGGCAGATTATAAAGACGGGAACCCTCTTTGGGTGGGTGCAATCCGCCTATTTGAAACAGATCTCCCAACTGGAACCTACAACTATCAGTTTAAAGTAAAGGAAAACGGCAAAAACGGGAAAGTTCTGGATGTATGGGTACCGAAGAATCACAAATTTACCGTAACTGACAGCAGAAACTAAGGCAGGAAGAAATGAGGAGTATCATTACACTCCTCATTTCTTAAAATGGATTTACTCTAATGGAGGGTGACTATGAATAGAAATAATAGATTTACGATTATAATCCTTATTATTTCCACCATCGTTCTACTAGCGGCTTGTGGTGGGAACACTGCCTCTACAAAAAAAACAGTAGAAAAGAAGACTAATAGTGGACAATCCGATAAAAAGAGTGCTTTTCAAGGGAAAATAACCCTGTCCACTACAAAGGCGGAAGTTAACTCCCCCGTCCATTTTAAAATCAACGGGTTAAATCCTAACCAGGAAACAACTCTCACATGGGGAACAGTCGAAGGAAAGTATGATTATGATGGACTTTATAAATTTATTGGTGTGTCCTTAAAGGACAAAGTCCTTCCGTTGACGACCGGAAAAAGCAGTTCAGCGGGAGAATTAGAGGGTGATTTTAATGTACCAAGCGGGTACGGTGGAAATCACACCATCTATGTGAATCAAGATGATAAGCTTATAGCCCAAACAAACATTCATATTAATCCTACTTTTAAAATTTCCCCAGCCTCAGGGCCAATCGGTACCGAAATTACCATTACAGCTGAAGGTATCGGATATGATGTCATGGAAAGGAACTGGCAGCTTACATATGATAATAAGCTAACTGGACTAATAACTGCCATTACCACAGATGGGAAGGCGGTTGCCAAACTACGGGCGTCAGGACCTGTTGGAGATCATACTTTGACCGTTTGGCATGGTTATTTGGGGATTCCATATGTTAATCATGAGCAAGCCCCCACTTCTTATTTACCAGTTCCTAAATTCAATTTTACGGTAACAGAGGAAAAACCTGATCTGAACAACTATGTTGAAAAAGTGCCAACGGGTGCTGATGGCGGAGTCCAAATGCCTGAATTAAAGAATAATGATGGAGTAAAAGTGAGTTTGGATAAATCCTCAGGAGTAGTTGGGGAAAATGTTAAAATGACAGCTAAAGGACTGCCAAAAAACAAAAACGTCAAAATAATCTTTAATACCATGAGAGGAAGCAGGGTTTCGGGAAATGGTTTTGGAGAAAAGAAAATCGATCTCTTTTCAGTCAATACAGATGACCAAGGCTCCTTCACGAAAGACTTCCCTGTCCCTGACGACTTAGGTGGAATCCCTCACCGGATAGACTTGCAAGTAGACGGAAAGACTTATGGACAGACATATTTGTCCATCACTCCTTCCATCGTCAAGATTTCACCATCATCAGGGCCGCCTGGAACACCTATAACCATCGAAATTAAAGGTGTAGGCTGGACAGAATATGACAACACTTTTGATATTACTTATGATAATGCATACTTCGGGTATGTTTGCGGGTTTAATACGGCAGGAAGTGTGACGGTTAATATGATTGCATCGGGTGAACCAGGATATCATATCATCGATTTTTATCCAGGGATTTATCGAGGCAAGCAACTGCAGCCTGATATCTACCTAGCTCCTCAATTAACCTATCAACAAGACCACCCAGGAAGCGGCATCCCCGCTATCCGAATGGGCTTTGAAGTCATTAATCCATAATGATTAAGTCAAATCATTGCGCGAATATATAAAGGGAAAGGACAAATCATTTTGATTTGTCCTTTCTACATTTGTATGATGAAAGGGGCGGTTGCTGCCTCTGAGGCAGCAGAACTGTCCATGTGTTTCAGGAGCCAGCAAGGACAAAGGGGTAGCAAATGACAACAACCAAAACCTATCTAAAAGAGTGGCAGCAAGCCTTACAACAAGAGATTAACCATTTAAAAAAGTTCGGTGGAAGCCGTTATATTGTGACAAATGGCAGGCTGTTATCAAACGATGACACTTACAGCTATTATTTTGATACAGCCATCCCATTAAGGATACCCGTTGGTTCGGCGATTAGGTTGGAATGGGGCGCGATGAAAAGCAGCGGAAAGGTGCTTTCTTCCGAGGGCAGGGGGGTCATTCTTGCATTGGAGCAAAGTTTTGGCGACCTCATCTCCGATGCCTTTTTGCTACATGATCCCTGGGAACTGCTCGAGCAATTAATCGAACGCTTGGATGAAATCAAAAAAAACAAGCAAAAGCGGCTGAGAGTGAAAAGATTGATGAATCCTTCGATGGAAACCAAGCATCCGGCAGACAAGATTAAGAGCAATGTCCACGAAGTGGTGTTGCGGTCAAAATACAATCCCGTCACGTTCGTCTGGGGTCCTCCGGGAACCGGAAAAACCTACACCTTGGCCAGAACGGCAGCCAACAAATATTTTCAGCAGAAAAAGGTGCTAATTCTGTCGCATAGCAATCAAGCTGTTGATGTCTTAATGGGCGAACTGACTGATTTTATTAAAAGAAAAAATCGATTCCGGGAAGGGGATGTGCTCCGCTACGGTGGAGGTGGCGGTGATACGCTGTCTGCCCATCACGAAATTACCACAGGTCTGCTCATTGAAAAGGAGGACCCGCTCCTAGCCCAGGATCGAGAGAGACTAATAGAAGAAAGACGTAACTTAAAGCAGGATTTGGCCCATTCTTTTAGCAAACGAGATTCGGATCATCTGCTTGAGCTTGAAACACAAATTGCCAGGGTTCTCGAAAAAGTCCGGAAGAAAGAAGTCCAATTAGTAAAAGAGGCGTCCATTATCGGGACGACGCTGGCAAAGGCAGCCAGTGACAGCGCCGTTTATGAGCAAGAGTATGACGTCGTCGTCCTCGATGAAGCCAGTATGGCCTATGTGCCGCAGGCTGCTTTTGCGGCTGCACTGGGTCATCGGGTGATTATTTGCGGGGACTTTAAACAATTGCCTCCGATTGCTTCAAGCCGGGATCCGCTTGTGGCCAAATGCCTGAAAGAGGATGTGTTCCATCATGCTGGGGTTGTAGAATCCCTGAAAGAAGGGAAGCTTCACCCGCAAGTTTTTTTATTAAAAGAACAGCGGAGGATGCACCCCGATATTTCTGCCTTTACCAACAAGTATATCTATCATTCACTGGTTGGGGATCATGAGAGTGTCTATAAAAGCAGGAACAGAATCACAAGCCTTGCCCCCTTTAAAGAGCAGGCTGCCAAGCTTGTGGATACAAGTTTCACGGGCTTACATTGTATGAGTGATAAAGCGACTAATTCAAGATTCAACCTATGGCAGCTACTATTGTCTTTTCAATTGATTCATGAAGCATACCTGGACGGGGCTAAATCGATTGGGTATGTGACACCATACCGGGCGCAGGCGAATCTGATGGAATTGCTGCTTGAAGAGATATACACGAATGAGCTCGGCAAAGCGGATATTATTGCGGCCACTGTCCACCGATTCCAGGGCAGTGAACGGGATGTGATGATCTTTGATACCGTCGACAGTGCCCCGCAGGACAGGGCTGGAATGCTCTTAACCGGCAAAGACAGTGAACGTCTCATTAATGTCGCGATTACGAGAACGAAGGGGAAATTTCTTCACGTCAGTAATCGAGATTTTATCCAAAAACATGTTTACTCAGGAAAAACGCTAAGGCAGCTCGTTGACTATCAGGTCAGGCGCAATCAAACGGTCACGACGAAGGAAATTGGTTCATGGATTCGCAGCCAACACCCTAAATTAAGATGGATTCATGCACTAAAATTGGAAGCTGTTTTTCGGGACCTGAAATCGGTAAAGGCATCGCTTACCATCTCCTTGCCGAAGGGGACCGAGTTAACGGAAGAATGGAAGGGGCAGCTAATGAAAAGGAGCGAACGGGTGAAATTAACCGTTATTTCAGACCAGGAAGAGAACTTTCCGTTTCCGTTTGTCATGCTCGACGAAAAGGTTTTGTGGCTCGGACTCCCGCTCGAAGGTGCCAGAGAAATCCATCCCCCTTATGTGGCGGCTAGACTAAACTCCAGTAAAATTTGCGAATTCTTGTTAAAACAAAAATGATGCACAGGGACGGTTCTTCTGCCTCAAAAGCAGAAGAACCGTCCTTTTTTCGTGCGATTGATGCACAAGAAACGTCCCTGCGTCCCAACGCAATTGATGCACGAGAACCGTCCCTATGCTTCACCCATGCTTCAATCCATTCTCCATTGTTTAAATAGTCTGAAATATGTCTAAACTGTTGGTGTAAATTATATTTTTGAGGTGGTATTTTGAAGAAGTTAATAGGTTTTAGTGTGTTGAGTGTTGCTTTGGCAGCTGGGCTTGGGTATGCGGTGTTTTGGGAAGATAAAGATGATGCAAAAGATCCTGGCCAAAAACAGGGTTCCTTACAGCAGGATGCAAGCGAGGTAATGAATAAGGCAGTCGAGGTTGCAGTATCCGATGATGGCAGTGTGAATGCGAATCATTTGTATATCCCATGGACGATTAATAAGAATGGCGGTTTGTTTTTCCTAAGCCAGCGGGAAGGGTCGGTCATTCAAATAAATGGTGACCTCGGCTTGGTAGATGTTCAGAATGTAAAGACCTCTGAGAAGATTTTCAATAAAGGGGAAGCCGGTTTCCTTGGGTTTACGTTAGCACCTGATTTTGCAACAACAAAGAAAGCATTTGCTTTTCACAGCTATCAGAAAGATGGCGAGACCCTGAACCGGATTATTTCACTCAAGCTTGAAGATAAGACGTGGCAGGAAGACAAGGTTCTCTTGGATAAAATTCCTGGCGGCGAGGTTAATAACGGCGGCCGAATTAAAATCGGCCCGGATGGCATGCTGTACGCGACTACAGGTGATATCGGCAAATCGGCGAACGCCCAAAATCTTGACAGCTTAGCCGGAAAAATTTTAAGAATGACCGTGAATGGGGATGTTCCAGCAGATAACCCATATAAAAATTCTTATATTTACTCCTATGGCCATCGTAACCCACAGGGATTGGCTTGGGATCAGGATGGAAACCTGTATAGTTCAGAGCATGGGGAATCAGGGCATGATGAAATTAATCTGATTCAAGCCGGGAAAAACTATGGCTGGCCTGTTGCACAAGGAGATAAAGAGGTGCAAGGCATGATGAAGCCGATTCTTCAATCCGGTGATCAAACGTGGGCGCCATCAGGTATGGCTTTTAATGATGGAAAGCTCTTTGTTGCTTCCTTAGCCGGAAAGAAAATCTTTACGTATGACCTTGCCAGCAAGAAATTTGAAGAGTTTTACAGTGAGGCAGGAAGATTAAGGGATGTGCTGGTTGATCACAATGAATTGTATACAATTACTAGTAACCGTGACAAACGCGGAAATCCGACTGATAAAGATGACCGGTTAATTCATATTTCCTTAACAGAAAAAGCATCTGCCAACTAAAAAAAGGTAATCGTCCATTAAAACAGGCCGATTACCTTTTTTGTTTCTCGGACAGCTATCATCCGCCGCCCAGGCTCTTTACATAATCAGCGACTGCATCAATTTCTTTCGTCGTTAAGTTATCTTTAAATGGCGGCATTTGGCCTTTACCATTCTCTACCTGTCTAATAATCGCAGCCTTGTCCATTTTGGTCTGTTGTAAATTTGGACCATTGTGTCCACCTGTCCCTGCTTCGCCATGGCAGGCCATGCAGTTGTTTTTGTAGACCGCTTCACCAGAGGCAGTGCCCGAGGTTTCTTTTTTCGTTTTGTTAGCCTGCTGCTTTTCCTTCACATTCTGCTTGACTGGAGAGGTATTGATTTTATTTTTAGGGATATCTTTAACCGATCCGTATTTTCCCTCCAATGAGAAGGTATAGATCTTATCGCCATGCTTTGTTCCGGCCAGTGTATTTCCGGCAGCATAGATGGAGATATACTGCTTTCCGTCGACTTCATAAGTAATCGGCGGGGCGTTTGCACCGGCATCCATTTTAAACTCCCATAATTGATCGCCCCTAGAAGCATCGTAGGCAATAATCCGTCCATCATTATGACCGGTAAATAACAGGTTTCCTTTTGTTGTTAACAAACCGCTGTAGGCGATGGCATCCCATTTCTTTTGCCAGACAATTTTATTTGTCTTAACATCAAGAGCGGTCACCGTGCCGCGGCTTGGTGAATTTTTCACCGGCTGCCAGACGCTGCCGATATATTCTTTCCCCTCGGAGAATCGGTCCTTTTCCTCTTCTGCATAATGGGCATAGGCAAAATAATTGTCATTAGCCATTACGTAAAAATACTCTGTGTTCGGGTTATACGCAGATGGCGGCCAGTTGGCTCCTCCCTGCGGAGATGGTTTCAGAGTGACGGGCTTATCCCAGAAAGGAGTAAAGATACTGCCAATGTCACCTTTAAAGTCCTTCGGCAAATCGCGTTTTACGTCTTCTTCCGTCACGGCTTGCGGTACAAATGCGTCGCCAATTGGGAACGGCTGAGTTGGTGATGTTTTTTGATTGGTATTTTGCGGTACCGGTTTTTCCACAATGCCAATCAGCGGTTTCCCGTTTGTCCGGTCCAAAATATATAGCCATCCTGTTTTCCCGGCCTGGACAATTCCTTTACGCATTTGTCCATTCATGTTTACATCAAATAAAACGACGGGATTGGCCGGGTCCATGTCCCAAATGTCATGATGCACCTCCTGGAAGTGCCATTTATATTCTCCTGTATTGGCATCCAGTGCGAGAACAGAGTTGGCAAATAAGTTATCTCCTTCCCGATTGCTGCCGTTCAGGTCTGGGGAGGTATTCCCAGATGCAAAATAAATCATCCCCAATTCAGGGTCAACCGCTGGAGTGTTCCATATCGGCGCTCCGCCGGTCAGCCAGTCCTTGCTGCCGTTTGGCCATGTTTCGCTTCCTTTTTCACCAGGAGCAGGAAGCGTATAACTCCGCCAAATTTGTCTGCCAATTTCGGAGTCATAAGCGGCTACGTACCCTCTGATTCCATATTCACCGCCGGCAATCCCCGTATAGACTTTTCCATCATAATAGAGCGGCGCACTTGTAATCGTATAGCCTTTTTCCCAATCATCGACCCTGGTTTCCCAAACCACTTTGCCCGTTTTTTGATCTAAAGCCACCAGTCTGGCATCCAGTAATCCGACAAAGACTTTTCCATCCCCTAAAGCGACACCTCGGCTTAACCATCCGCAGCAGACAGTATTCATGCCGCTTGGTATCTGCGGCCGATATTCCCAAATCATTTTTCCGGTTTTAGCATCAAGTGCCTGAACCTGATTGGCTCCTGTAATCGTGAACATGACGCCATCATAAACAAGCGGGGTCCCCTCACCTGAATATTTGAACTCAGTCCCGGAACCTAAGCTTGTGACCCATTCTAATTTTAAATTTTTTACATTATCAGCAGTGATTTTATCAAGAGGGGAGTATCTGCTATTGCGAATATCTCCGCCGTTTGTGAGCCAATTCCCTGATGGCGGGGCGGCCAGCTCATCCGCTCCAAACTTGGGAGCAACCTTTCCCTTGTAAGTCATATGCTGATAGGCATTATAATCGGTGCCGGCCAGTTGATCTTTTGTTTGATTATCACTAGCTCCAGGCTTGCTGTCCTCGCCCTTATTTTCTTTCTTTGCTTCAGACTGCGTCTGATGCTGTTTCTCAGGCTTGTGCGCAGTTGTGCACCCGGCAAAAATCAACATAAATAACGTAATAAAAATCCAACCAATCTTCTTCAATTAATTATCACTCCTTTCAAATCTTTTACAGTAATTTTCCCGTAAATGAGTAAAAGGATGCACGGGGACGGTTCTTTTGCTTCTGAAGCAAAAGAACCGTCCCCGTGTTTCATGATATACTTATAACTAAATTGGTAAGAGGAGATCGGATGGTACATGCTTGCAACAAAAAATGTTTCTTTAGTTAAAAACCGAAATTTCTTGATCGTTGCTATCGCGTTAGGGGTCATATTGAACCCTTTAAATACAACGATGATAACGGTTGCATTACCTGAGATAAAAAATGAGTTTTTGCTTACTTCAAAAGATATTACGTGGTTAATTGCTTCCTATTTTATTGTAAGTGCTATTTTCCTGCCCCTCATTGGTAAACTTAGTGACAATTATGGGAGGAAAAAGATCTTTTTATTTGGCCTATTATTGGTAGGTATTTCTTCATTTACCGCTCCATTATCACCGAATATGCCATTTCTCTTAGGGATGAGAACGATACAAGCGATCGGTACATCCGCTCTATACCCTGCTGGGATTGGTATTGTTCGTTCCTATATTCAAAAAAATCAAAACAGAGTAATCGGCACTTTATCAGTATTTGCCACCACGTCAGCCGCATTTGGGCCGACGATCAGCGGATTGTTAATTCAGCAGGGCGGCTGGCATGTAATTTTTTATGTTAACTTTCCGATTATCATTATTTCGGCTATTTTGGCTGTTCTTTTTATTCCGAATGATGTAAGGAGTACAAATAATACATTCAAGTGGGATGGAATTGGGATTATTTTGTTCAGTTTATTTATCACATGCTGGATGTATTTTTTCCAAACACTCGCAAGCGGCTTGAATGTATGGGCATTAATTGGTTCTTTAGTGCTGACATTTTTGTTTTACTTTTTCGAAAAAAAGAAAGCGGGGCCCTTTATCGATGTTATTTTCCTAAAGAATAACCCCAATATTTCATTAGTGTATGTTCAGTATATTTTGGCAACAGTGATCTTTTTTGCCCTGCTGCTGTCCATGCCGATTTATTTGCAATCTGTTATAAAGCTTAGCTCTCAACTTACGGGTATCATCATGCTCTCTATATCCATATTCTCCATCGTTACCACACCACTTGCGACACGTTGGATCGATAAGTCTGGATATAGAAAGCCGTTACTAACCGGAGGGATTATTGGAGTAGTGGGCGGTGTCCTATTGCTGACAATCAATCATAACTCGCCGCTTTACTGGATATTTATCGTGTTATCGACCATTGGATTAAGTAATGGAATATTAAACATAGGATTACAAACACGGCTCTATTCATTTGTTTCTGTAGCTGAAACGGGAACGGCCTCAGGTCTGTTTATGACATCAAGATTCATAGGCAATATCCTTGCCTCCAGCGTATTCGGTGTCATCTTCGCAGCCGGAGTCAACGACACCAGCCAAAACTGGCTGACCATCATTTTACTCATCGTATCCTTCATATTACTGCCAGGAATCCTGTTCATCACAAAAAAGATGCATGGGGACGGTTCTTCTGCATCATGATGTGATGCAAGGGGGGATTCTGAATTTCAGATCTGAAAAGGGACGGTTCATCTGCTTCGAAAGCAGATGAACCGTCCCTTTGTTTCTAAATCCTATTACATGCAGGAACGACTTCTTTAGGTATTGGACATTGATAGACATCTCCACCTAATCGTTCTTTTAGTTCAAGTTTGCATTTCTCAAGGAGCTCTGGATTTTTGATTACTTCAAGTGCTGTTCCGGCTAGTACTTTTCCTGCTTGAAGCATTCCTTTATGAGCAATAGATGTAGCGCCTATGGTAACTACTTGCCAGGTATGGGCCGGTGTCCCTAAAACCCAGCAGGCAGTGCCAATTTGCGCTGTCGGTACAAGCCAGCTCACATCCCCAACATCGGTCGACCCTCCGAGCGGTTTATCTGCTAAATCATCAGAATAAGGATTATTGATATCGGAAATCGCTTTATTTTTGAGAGCCTCAGCTACTTCTTTCGGCAGATTGTTCAATTCGTTTTTTCTGTCTGCTTCAGATAATGTGGCATGAAGCTGTTTGGCAAAAAGAAGTTCTTCCTCATTATAAACCGGCACACCAATCTGATTCATTACTTCAGCCATTTTAGCGTTAAGTGTTGTATTTGGAACCAGGTTGGAGCAGGCTTTATCAAACACAATTTCTACCTCTGTTTCTGTCATCAACGCTGCGCCCCTAGCAATCTTACAAACTCTTTCGTATATTTCTTTAACTTGGTCTGTCTTAGGTGCACGAATTAAATAAAGAACCTCTGCTTCTGCTTGAACAACATTAGGAGAAAATCCTCCAGTGTTTGTAATGGCATAATGGATTCTTGCATCTGAAATGATGTGCTCCCGCAGGTAATTTACTCCAACGTTCATCAGTTCCACGGCATCAAGTGCGCTTCTTCCCAAGTGAGGTTGAACAGCCGCATGTGCACTTTTTCCTTTGAATTTAAAGTATACTTGGTAATTAGCTAATGAGTTCCCTGGTAAAATGGTATTAGTTGTCCAGGGGTGCCAGCAAAGGGCGAAATCAACATCATCAAAACAACCTGCTCTAGCCATAAAGGTTTTTCCAGAACCGCCTTCTTCAGCAGGACACCCATAATATCTGACGGTTCCCTGCAGCCCCTGCTGTTCCATCATCTCTTTTAGAGCAATCGCAGCGGCCAGAGCGCCAGTTCCTAGAAGATTATGCCCGCAGCCGTGTCCATTTCCGCCTGTTTCAATGGGTTCGTGAAAGGTCGTTCCGCTTTTCTGGCTTAGTCCTGAAAGTGCATCGTATTCACCTAGGATGGTTACAACAGGACTCCCAGTACCAAAGCTGCCAACAAAAGCGGTAGGTAGGTCTGCAATTCCTTTTTCAACTGAGAATCCTTCTGCTTCAAGCGTTTGACAAATTAGCTCAGCAGAGCGTGTTTCTTGAAAGCGCGTTTCAGCAAAATCCCAGATTTGATCGCTGACCTGAATGAATTGGTCCCTTTTTTCTTCAATAATCTCAATTATTTTTTGAATATCCGTCATGCTGCATTACTTCCTTTTATTTGTGTTGAATGAGAATTTGTTTTTAAAAATAGGCTTGTCACAATAGGGATCACAAGAGAAAGAATTAATAATGTGAAAGCCCCAGAGTAAGAACCGTTAAATATGGTGATGGTATAGCCCATTAATGTTGGTGCAATCGTTCCTGCCATCTGTCCTCCAAAATACATAATTCCTACTGTGGTTCCCATCGATTCTTGAGAAAAATATTTCAAAGGGAGAGCAAGGACAACAGAGGTGAGACCAACTCCAAAATAAGCCATGCACAGGAATGTAAGCGCCATTGGGACAGAGGCTGCACCCATTGTTAAGTAAAGCGAAATGATACCAATGAGAGAACCTATTATGATAATATACTTTTCTTTCCCTGCTGCTATTTTATCAATCGCCCAGGAACTGAGAGCGATTGCAAGAAGCGAAAATGCAATCGGCAGCATCGAAATGAGGCCCGTTTTCACTAATGCAAGATGACGCACGTTTACCCAATAGGAAGGCAGCCAAGAACTTAATCCCCAGTTCACCATACTCATCCCGAAATAAATAAGCATTAACTTCCAAGCAAGTGGATTTTTTAGCACGTTTATATAAGAAACTTTTGGCTTTTCTTGATTTCTGTTTAATTGGGTTCTTTCAGGAAGGTATTTCCAAAGTAAAAGAAGGAAAATAAAGCCAAGCCCGCCAAAGACATAGAACATTACATTCCAGCCAACCTTACTAATCATTAAGGCAGCCACAATAGAAGCCGTGATGGCGCCTATTTGCGTTGCGGCAGACAACAGTCCTTTTGCCCTTCCACGCTGTTCTTTAGGGAAATTTTCTGCTAAGGCGACAGAACTAGCAGAAGGGAAGCTTCCTTCGCCAATCCCAAATAAGAAGCGAATAATAATCAATGAGAGAAACGACCAAGCGAAGCCAGTAAAAATGGTGAAGATGGACCATACAATTAACGATATGAGGATAATTTTCTTTGAACCATATTTATCTGTCAGCCATCCCCCGATTAATTGCATAATCGCATAAGCTAGAAAGAAACTGCTGATGATCATTCCCGATTGAGTTGGATTTAGGTGAAATTGTTTAGAAATAGAAATGATAGCAACATTCATAGAGTTTTTGTCCATATAGTTGACAATCCAAGTTAAAAAAAGAAGGGTTAAAACAATTGTTTTGGTTTTCTTGTTATACACGTTTTCATTCATAGAAAATCCCCTTTTCATGATAGTTAGAAGTGCTATTTTTGGAATCATTTAAGACATGTCTTAAATTAATTATAACGAGCGGTTTGAAGAATTACAATATAATTTATAATGGAAATTTTCTAAAAATGGCTAGTGTTTAGTATTAAATCAAGTAAACTAGTATAATAAAAGTACTTATGTTCAGATGAAAGGAGCGAAATAGCTTATGATTAAAATTGGCGTGATTACGACTCCTTATTCGCTTGGAAGAATAAAGAAAATTGAACCCATGATTCGGGAGCAATGTGAACTCATTTTCATTCCTTATCGAAAAATTAGCGAGATTAAGGAGTTATATGAGCACTATCAGCCATTTTGTGATGGGTTTGTCTGTAGTGGAGAATTGGGTTATAAAATATTGAGCAAGAATACTGCACACTTTTCAACCCCTACATTTTATTTGGATATCCCTGAAGGGGATTTTTATAAGCATTTATTTACTATTAGCAATGCGAATAAAGATTTAAACTTTTCCAGAGTTTTTATTGACTTTATAAGTGAAGAAAATGGTTTTATGGGTCTCCAGAAAGTATTAAAGGAGGAGGAATTTCCCTATACCCATGACCTTGAAGTTTTGGAAGACATTTATGAGAGGACATTTGAAAAGCATCTAACATTATGGAAGCAAGGGAAGACTGATTTATCGATTACGCGTATGAGCAATGTGGTTAGCCGCCTCGAAGAGTCAGGTATTCCTCATATCTTTATCTTTCCTTCTATTGAATCCATATTGGAACAGATGAAGCAAATCATCAATGAGGTGCAGCTTGCTCGGTTAATGGACAACCAGTTGGCAATCGGCATCATCACGATTGAAGGGCAAGAAACCATGTCTGATTTGGATTTCAAACAGATTCTTCTCCATAAAGCGCTTATGGAGTACAATGATCAATACAAAATACTGTCTGCCATTCAAAAAAAGCATGATTGCTTTGAAATTATCACTTCCTATGGAGAACTAAAAGAGCTAACAAACCAATTTACGCAATGTTCCGTTCTTGAATACCTAAATAAGACGCTCTCGTTCAATACATATATAGGATGGGGTGCCGGTTCCTCGTTATATCAGGCCAAAACATCTGCTGAAAACGCAAATAAAGAAGCGCAATTGCATGGAATTTCTTGTGCTTTCGTGATTACTGACAATCAGGAAATCGTTGGGCCGCTTGGCGAAGAACATTGCATACAAATTATCAATACGGTTGAACCGCAGTTAGAGCAGCTTAGCGAAAAATTAGAAATATCGACCTTGCAAATCAAAAAAATCATGGCGGTCATTGCCAAAAATATGACCGATGAACTAACGGCGGATGAATTGGCATTTCATTTAAAGATTACATTACGTCAGGCCAACCGAATCTTAAATAAACTTGAGGAAAAGGGGATAGCCAAAATCTCACATAAAAAGCAAGAAAAACTGAGAGGAAGACCCAAAAAGGTTTATAAGCTAAACTTTCTATAAGTTCTATAAGTATTGTTTAAAAGTAAAGGTGTTAAATGCAAGTAGTAGATGAATACTTGCATTTAACACCTTATTTTAAATCTATGTCTATAGCTTTAAAGATGCATAGGGACATTCGTTATTGAAATCGTATTATTTATTTTACATAATTACAAAGCTTACCAATCTGCTCTACTTCAACAACTACAACATCTCCGGATTTCATTGGACAGCTTCCCGAAGGTGAGCCAGTAGCCAGAACATCACCTGGCTCGAGTGTCATAACCTGTGAAATCCAGCTAATAAGGAAAGGGATGGAAAGGGACATCTGATTCGTATTGCCATCTTGTACCACTTGTCCATTTAACTTCGTTACGATACGTAAATTAGTCGGATCTATACCGGTCACAATACACGGACCCAGCGGCCCAAAAGTATCAAAACCTTTGCCTCTTGTGAATTGGGGATCGGTTTTTGTAAGGTCCCTTGCCGTTACATCATTAAATAAAGTATAGCCAAACACGTAATCCATTGCCTCTTCTTCTGTTACATTTTTGGCCCGCTTCCCAATAACGATTGCCACTTCTCCCTCCAATTCTACCTGTTGCGTTAAGTCAGGTGATGGAAGGATGATTTCGCCCTGGTCTGGGATCAAGGAAGAGGTCGGTTTTAAAAACAAAAACGGCTCTTTAAGATTGGCCGTTCCTCCAGTCTCTTTTGCGTGTCCAGCATATGTCCAGCCAAAATTAACGATTTTAGAGGGGATAACTGGCTCCAAAATCTTCACATCGCTATATTTAACCCTTACACCATCAAATTTCAGATCATTATTTACAATTTCAGCAAAATCACTGGACAATTGTAATATCTCATTATCTTCAACAATTCCATAAGAAGCTTTACCGTTAGGTTTCTGATAGCGAACTATCGTTTGTGTTTTTTGAAGCACCTGCATTACCATATGAACTCCTTCGCTAACTTGATGTATCTTACCTGTTGCTGATTATATCATATTGTTCTTTTTCTTATTAACCTAATTTTATTACCATTTAATTTGCTATCACCTACGAGCAAAAATGCCCTACAAGTTTATAGATGACCTAGTAGGGCATTTTGTCTATGCTGATTTATTATTGGAATTAAGCTCAGACTCAATATGGGATGTTTTAGAAGATTCACCCATACGCCAGTAAGTAAATAGACTTATTGCTATACAAACGGCAACGTAATAGAAGAAGAGAGATTCTTTTCCGGCATTCTTCAACCATAAGGCAACGAATTCAGCTGACCCGCCGAATATAGCAACGGTGAGTGAATACGGAAATCCTACGCCAAGTGCCCGAATTTCGGTAGGGAATAATTCCGCTTTTACAATCGAGTTGATGGATGTATAGCCAGTCACAATCACGAGGCCGACCAACATAAGCAGAAAAGCCATGACTGGATTTTTTGTCTGTTGCATAAGCATAAAGAGCGGTACCGTCAGGATGGTTCCAAATACTCCGAAACCGATTAATAACGGACGGCGGCCAATTCGATCGGAAAGCATCCCCGCAAGTGGCTGCAGGACAACAAATATGAGTAATGCCAGAAAATTAATCCAGCTGACAGATTGTTTATCGATTCCTACCGTGTTAATCATAAACTTCTGTAAATAAGTTGTAAACGTATAGAAGGCGATCGTTCCGCCCAGCGTTAAGCCAACTACTGTTAAAACTGCCTTTGGATATTTCATTAAAACCTTAAGGGTTCCAGCTTCCTTACGGGTTTCTTTGCCCATTTTCGAAAATTGTTCAGATTCGTCCATTGTACGGCGCAACCATAATACGGCCAATGCTCCTAACGCGCCAATGACGAACGGAATACGCCAGCCCCATGAATGCATAGCGCTCTCACTAAGTGTTTGCTGAAGGATAATCAGAACTCCTAGCGCTGCCAACTGTCCACCGACAAGTGTAACGTATTGAAAACTAGAGTAGAAGCCGCGGCGTCCGCTGCTCGCCATCTCAGATAAATAAGTGGCGGAAGTTCCGTACTCTCCGCCGAGCGAGATTCCTTGAATCAGCCGTGCAATGACGAGAATGATAGGTGATAGAATGCCAATGCTGCTATAACCAGGAGTACAGGCAATAACTAAAGACCCCCCTGCCATAATGGTGACGGAAAGTGTCAACGCAGCTCGGCGGCCACGCCGGTCGGCATATATTCCCATTAACAGACTGCCAATAGGACGCATGAGAAAACCGATAGCGAAAATCCCAGCTGTGTTAAGCAATTGAATGGTGGGATTTCCTTGTGGAAAAAATACAGCAGAAAAATAAATAGCAAAAGCAGAGTAGACGTACCAGTCGTACCATTCAATTAGATTTCCAAGCGATCCCTTGAAGATGTTGCTTGTAATACGTCGTGAAGTTGCACGATCATTTTGTTCTTTCACTCTTAAATCCCCCTTTTATGTTGTAAGCGAATACAAAAAATGTAAACTAGAGTCCATTTCGCCCCTTGATGTTTAATAGCTTACTTATTTACAATGCAAATTTCATGCCAAATTGTTTCAGTGGTAATAAAACCTTTATTTATAACGGAATATAAAGAAAATTAATAATTAATATTTTTCTTTCAAAAAAATATCCGGCAAAAAATTCCGATTAAAACGGATTTTTTTGCCGGATATATTAAATCAAAACGGATTTTTTTTCCTCTGCATAAATAAGTACCTACTGAATTCCGGAGTCTTTAAAATATTTAATCGCTCCCGAATGGAGGGGCACAACCAGACCTTTACCTGCTCCATCTCGATTAATATTATTTGCAGCTTGATGCGCTTGTTGCACTGTATTCAAGTTTTCAAAGAATGTCTTGGTCATTTTATAGACCTGAGCATCTGTTAAATCGGAACGAACTAGAAGTATGTTACGAATGGCTACTGTCGGAATGGGCTGGTTATTTTGGTAGACACCGGCCGGTAGTTCTGCCTTCTCAAAGAATGGATACTGTTTCAATAAATGATCGATAATGTTAGCTTGAATAGGAACAATCGCAACGTCTTTTAATTTCTGCAACTCCAAGACAGCGTTATTGGGAAGGCCGGAAGTAACAAAGGCTGCATCTATTTTTTTGTTTTTTAATTGTTCCATTGCTTCAGCATAGGAAAGGTATTCAGGCTGTATATCCTGATAGGAGATGCTATGTTCCTGCAAAATCATTCGCGCATTCCTCTCAACCCCGCTATTCGGGGCACCTACACCGACCCGCTTTCCTTTTAAATCGTAAACGGACTGAATGTTTTCATCTTGCAGTGTAACAATTTGAACATAGTTAAAATAAAGTCCAGCTACTGCTTTAAATGGCGGTTGC
The DNA here is from genome assembly GCF_049568635.1 of Neobacillus sp. SAB-20_R2A. Lineage (NCBI taxonomy): Bacteria > Bacillati > Bacillota > Bacilli > Caryophanales > Bacillaceae > Neobacillus > Neobacillus sp. SAB-20_R2A. The sequence continues at coordinate 517,482 of NZ_CP145895.1, forward strand.
TTGGATCTTGCATCCCTGGATTTTACATAGCGGTCCAGCTCGAAGGCAGCTGTATCGGACATGACAAAAGCCAGGTCCGCCTTATGATTCTCTAATAGGCTCACATTCTCGACTGAGCCGTCTGTAGACCGGACGGCTGTATTGTAACCAAGTTTCGTTTTATACACTTTCGCTAATGCCTCCCCAATGGTGAAATAGGGACCAGAAACCGTGCCGGTTGCAATCGTTAAATAGTCTTGTTCGTTTGCTGGATGATGAGATATTTTTTCTGGCTGCTTCGTACATCCAAGTGTAAAAGCCCCTAGAGTGAACAGTGCAATCCCCACTATTAAAAAGAACCTTCTCATTCCGATTCCCTCAAATATTGCTTCAATTTTTCGCGTAATCCCCTCTCGCTGATGGCTAATTGTTTAGCCGTGTTGATGCGGTGACCCTGATTTTTTTCCAAAGTATAAAGGATATACTGTCTATTTACTTCCGCAAGCGAAAGGCCTTCCGGAAGGAATAGACCTTTCTCATCAGGAGATTCTTTAGAAGGAATATCTTTACGATAAACGGCTTCAGGGAAATCTGACAGCTGGATCACATCGTCATCAGATAGGGCAACCGCATATTCTACTATATTGGAAAGTTCCCGAACGTTACCAGGATAGGAGTAGTGGTAAAGCATCCTTTTTGCATCAAGGCTGCACGATTTCGTCCGGATATTCATATTAGCAGAATAGAAAGCTAAAAAATGGTCGATGAGAAGCGGAACGTCTTCCTTTCGCTCCCTTAATGGAGGAACATGGATTGGAATCACGTTCAAGCGATAGTAGAGATCCTCGCGAAAGTTCCCTTTCGCCACTTCTTCTAGCAGATTTCGATGTGTCGCGGATATAATTCTTACGTCCACTTCCTTTGCCGCTTGAGAACCAAGTGGAGTGAACACCTTCTCCTGAATCACCCGCAAAATCTTCGCTTGAAGGGCAAGTGGCATTTCGCCGATTTCATCCAGGAAGATAGTACCGCCATCGGATTGTTCAAAAAGGCCTTGTTTGCGCTGATAAGCACCTGTAAACGCGCCTTTCTCGTGCCCGAACAGTTCGCTTTCAAGCAATGATTCTGGAATGGCTGCACAATTAATGACAGAAAATGCGTTTTGTTGGCGTATACCTTGAAAATGAATCGCACGGGCCACTAATTCTTTGCCCGTTCCGCTTTCCCCCGTAATCATAATGTTGGAGGGAATATCCTTCACCTTCTCAATTAATTGGAATACTTTCTGCATACATTCACTCTTACCGATTAAACCCGCATAGGATTCCCGCTGGCGTACCGCTTGGCCCAACACTTGGACTTGCTGGTGCAGCTGCTGAAAAGTAAGGGCCTTTTTTAACATTAATTTAACTTCTTCCAGATTTAGGGGCTTTGTTAGATAATGATAGGCACCTTCTTTAATAGCTTCAACGGTGGAATCGATTGTGCCATAGGCGGTCATCATAATCACAACCGTATCCGGCCACTTTTCCTTGATAATCCTAAGAAGATCCATTCCGCTCGATCTGCCTAAATTAAGGTCGAGCAAAACGCCATCAATTGCTTCGCTTTCCAGCAATTTTTGGCCGTTCTCCGCATTAGAAGCTGTCCAAACTGTGTATTCATCCTCAAGAGCGAACGAAAGAGAGGAGCAAATAGCCTGTTCATCATCAATGATTAAAATATCCATCACGAAGCATCTCCTTCATTAGCAAAAAATAGGTTGAAAGTTGTTCCGGTATTTTTGGCGCTTTTCACTTCAATCCGTCCTCCATGCTCCTTCATAATCTTTTGGCTAATATACAGGCCTAATCCAATTCCTTGCTTCTTAGTGGTATAAAAAGGCTGAAATAGATGAAGAGCATCCTCTTCCTTAATCCCTTTCCCCGAATCAGCAATCTTGAGAATTTGCATGGACCCCTCGGTTGAAACATGAAAACTCAATCGTTTTTCCTTCGCGTCTGCCATTGCCTCGATAGCATTAAGGATTAAATTGATTAGTACTTGTTTAATCCGCCCCCGATCCATAAACACTTCCAAGGTTGGGGGAATATCAATTTCTAACATGATCCCTTCACTTCGGATTTGTTTCATAAAAAGATCCGTGACCGATTGAACCAGTTCCAGCAGATTTCCCCATTCGCGATGCATAGGCTTTTCCCGTGAATAATCTAGTAAATCCTCAATAATTCGGTTCATCCTTCCTACTTCTTCCGGGACATGGCGGACAAGTTCAGTTCGAAACCGCGGATCGTCTATTTTTCTAGGAAGCAGCTCAACAAAAGTTTTAATCGCGGTAAGTGGATTACGTAGTTCATGAGCGATACCAGCGACAAGCTGACCTAAAGCCCGCATCTTTTCCTGCGCTATTAATGCTTGTGTTTGTCTATTAACTTCTTGTTGTAATCGTTTATTCCAAATAAAGCTCCCTATCAGAATGGTAAATATGATTCCCATCACGATGAGCAGCCCATAGACCAGATTGCGCCACCAGCTAATGGCTAAGCCGCTATATGGTTCAAGATACTGGGAATATAAGCGTTCGTAAGTACCGTTATGATGGGCTTCTGCTAAACCCTTATTCAATACATTTAATAGTTTATAATTGCCTTTGCGTACGGCAAAAGCATAATCCGCAGGCGGGATCAGTCCGGTCCGAATTCGATAGTGTTTTTGTTCGTCAGCATGTTGGAGAACGTATTCAGCCGTCCAACGGTTCCCCAAGAATACATCTGCTCTTCCTAAAAAAAGCATGTCGAGCGCATCAGGTTGATTAAAGGCTTCTAGTATTTGACTTCCTCTAATACCTTCCAGTTGTGTAATGACAGCATCTTCCCGCTGAACCGCTGCCACTTTTTCTTTCAAATCATTGATACCGGCAATATCCCGAATACTGGAGGGAATCACGACAGCGTCCGACATCGTTAGATAGGAATCGCTGAAGTCAATAAAAGAGTTACGGGTACTGGTATATTTTAGCCCTGCCATCACATCAAGCTGACCAGCCTTTAGCATTTGAATGGCATCATCTAGCTCAAGCGGAATAAATTGGAGCTGATATCCCTGGTGTTCAGTCACTTTCCGCATCAGTTCAATGTCGAATCCGGCAGCTTCGCCATCTTGATCCAAATAGGAAAGGGGCGGTAAGCTTTTATCAAATCCGACTCGAATCACATGCGGATCCTGCGCTGCCGCCAATTGTGGGAAGGCAGGGAAAAGCAGGAGTGTTAGAAAAACTAGTAAACCTAAATATCGCAAAAAAAGCCCTCCCCATATAAAGAGAAACTTCGATCAGTGGGGGTATTATAACCCAATTATTTTATTCATTGTATCACTCTTAAGCTTAATCAAACAGAGTCTGCGTTAGATTTGGGAGATGTAAAGGGACGGTTCTGCCTCGTTTCGTACCTGTACTGAACAAGAGATAAGTAAAATCTGTGAACTCTCTGATAGAACTCAGTTTAGAAAAAGTACCTATCAACGCCGTCATTTTTCGACATTATGGGGTGCATGACAGTCACTTTTTGTGTTCAAAATATTGACAGGTTTATTAAATCCTGATAAGGTAATATAGTTACTTTTGATAACAGTTACCATAGGTAACCATTTTAGGCGGTGATTTACATTAATTATTCACGGAAATTTTTCCATAAACTATTAATGCTGTATCGTCCTTTTGAAAAAAGGCTCAATACTGAGCTCGGGAAGCATGAACTGCACAGGGCGCAATGGACAATCATTTATTATTTGGAAAACATCAATCCTGCCACCCTTGTTGAACTTTCCAATTACCAGGGTGTCGAGAAACCGACGATTACCAGAACAGTCGGCCAATTAGAAGAATTGGGCTACGTCGAGCAGGTTCGTGGAAAGGATAAGCGCGAAAAGCGGATGCAATTAACGGAGGCCGGCAAACAGTTATACCAAGAGGTCCGCGAGACCGTTGATGCCTATGAAGAAGAAATTTTAAGAGGGATTTCAGAAGAGGATCTGAAAACGGCCATCCGTGTGATGGATGATATCCGAAAAAATATAATTCAATCAGGAGATGGAGAAGTTGGAACAAGCGAGACCTAAATTGTGGACGAAGGATTTTATCATTATTTCGGCTGCAAACTTTTTCTTATACTTAATCTTTTATTTATTATTGGTGACCATCGCGGTTTACGCCGTCAATCATTATCATGCCAGTGAAAGCCAGGCGGGACTGGTGACGGGAATTTTCATTATCGGAACCTTGATTGGCCGTCTCGTGATCGGCCGCATCATCGAGTCCGTTGGAAATAGGAAAACAATGCTTTTTGGTCTTATCTTTTTTATTTTGACATCCTTATTATATTACATCGATTTAGGAGTAACCTTTTTACTATTTACCCGCTTTGTACATGGTTTAGCTTTAGGGGTAGCCAGTACCGCAACAGGAACGATTGTTGCCCAGATTATCCCGAAAACACGCAAAGGCGAAGGGATTGGCTATTACAGCATGAGTACCACAATGGCCACCGCCATCGGCCCATTCATAGGGTTATACATGAGTCAGCATACAAGCTATTCAGCTATTTTTAGTTTCTGTTTTGCGTTAGGCCTCATCAGCCTCATCATTGCCTTGTTTATGAAAGTGCCTGAAGTCAAGACACCTGCCAAAAAAGCGGCGGTTAAGGGAGGATTCAAGCTTTCCAACTATATTGAGCCAAAAGCGCTGCCAATTGCCTTGGTCACACTGATTGCCGGCATTTGTTACGCAAGCGTACTTTCTTTTATTAATTTTTATGCTATTGAGATTGATCTCGTAAATGTGGCAAGCTTCTTCTTTATCGTCTATGCCGTAGCAATCTTAGTATCGCGGCCAATCACAGGACGATTAATGGATGTGAAAGGCGCCAACTCGGTGATGTATCCGACTTTTATTCTTTTTGCAGCAGGATTATTCTTATTAAGCTCAGCAAACAACGGCACCATCTTCTTACTTGCTGCTGTCCTGATTGGATTCGGATTCGGAAATATCCAATCTTGTTCACAGGCCATTGCCGTGAAAGTCACACCACTTGAGCGGATGGGTTTGGCGACATCTACGTACTTTATCGCACTGGATGCCGGCCTGGGATTCGGTCCATACGTGATTGGCTTCATCATCCCGTTAACCGGCTACCGTAACCTATATCTTATCATGGCCATCGTCGCCCTAGCCTGCACGGCACTCTACTACATCATGCACGGAAAAAGAAAAGAAACCCTTGCGGAAGTTAGACTGTAAGGTATAGGTTGAGGCATGGGGACGGTTCTCATGCCTCAATTTGCTTGTTTTCTCCAGTTTTCGATAAAATAAAGAAGAGAAAATAAAATAGAAAAGGTGAGAACATGAGTCAATTATCTGAGTTTTTATCCAGTCATCATGATCAAAATGTCGAGGAATTAAAAGAATTGCTCAGGATTCCCAGCATAAGCTCCTTATCTGAGCATAAAGAGGACATCCAAAATGCAGCCACATGGATTGCCCATAAATTAGAAGGCATTGGCATGGAACATGTGCAAATCGTCCAGACAAAAGGGCATCCGATTATTTATGCGGACTGGCTTCATCAGGAAAATGCTCCGACTGTGTTAGTATACGGGCATTATGACGTCCAGCCGGTAGACCCAGTTCATTTATGGGAAACCCCTCCGTTTGAACCAACGATCCGCGATGAAAAGATTTATGCCAGAGGGGCAACAGATGACAAAGGACAGACGTTCTTACATATCAAAGCAGTGGAAACCCTGCTAGCGTTAAATGAAAAATTGCCGGTGAACGTAAAATTCTGCATCGAAGGAGAAGAGGAAATCGGAAGTCCTCATCTGCCACAGTATCTATCCGAAAATAAAGAAAAACTAGCTTGTGATGTAGTCGTGATTTCCGATTCTGATATGTGGGACAGAGGAGTTCCGGCTATCACTTATTCATTAAGAGGCCTGTGTGCACTAGAATTCTCCCTTAAAACAGCTAATTCTGATTTGCATTCAGGCATGTTCGGCGGGGGCGTTCAGAACGCCAACCATTTATTGGTGCAGCTGCTTTCTACGCTTCACGATGCAAATGGTAAGGTGAATGTGGACCATTTTTATGATGACGTCGAGGAACTGACAGAGTTTGAAAAGGAACAAATTAAAGCGTTGGGCTTTGATCAAGAAAAACTGAAAAAGTCGTTAGGATTAACGGAGTTAACGGGAGGGGAAAACAATTACCCATACCCAGAGAAAATCAGTTCCCGGCCAACCTTGGAAATAAACGGCTTATGGGGCGGATTCCAGGGGGAAGGGACGAAAACAGTCATCCCGAACGAGGCACATGCCAAAATCACCTGCCGTCTCGTCCACAATCAAAACCCTGAAAAGATTCAGGGCTTGATCAAAAAGCATTTGGAAGAGCATGCACCAAAAGGCTGCACATTACAAGTGACTCTACAGGATACAGGTAATCCATTCTTAACGCCAATCGACAGCCCGATGATTCAAAAAGCGGCTGAAGCATATGAAAAAGTGTATGGAAAGGCGCCTGTTTACAAAAGGGAAGGCGGCTCGATTCCAATTGTATCGGATTTCAACCAATCCCTAAATGTTCCTGTTGTCCTAATGGGCTTCGGACTGCCGGATGAAAATCTTCATGCTCCAAATGAGCATTTTAACCTGGAGAACTTTGATAAGGGCATTTTGACGATTTGTTCGTTTTTGGAACTGGTTAAAAAGTAATTCACATATAGAATAAGTGCCTGTCACCTCCCGCATTTTGTCTATTTCTTTGACATGATTCGGGACGTTGCAGGCACTATTTTTTTTACACACAAATTTGGTGCATGAGAACCGTCCCCATGAACCAACCCCATAGTATATCCTTAAACACTATTTGATATTAAAGTGCGTACTTACATCGTGATATTATCCAATTTATAATAAGTATACTAGGTAACGGTGACATCACAAATTAAATATCGGAATATTCCGACTGAAAATCGTGATATTAGGAGGCAGTCAATGATACGTTTTGGAATTATTGGAACAAATCAGATTACTGAGAAATTTATTAAAGCAGCTAGTTTGGTAGAGGGTTTTTCCTTAACCGCTGTGTATTCTCGAACTGAGGAAACTGCTATAAAGTTTGCCGAAAAGTATGGAGTTACGACCATCTTTACGGATATCGAAGAGATGGCAAGAAGTAAGGAAATTGACGCGGTCTATATTGCTAGCCCTAATTCTTTTCATTCAGAACAGGCCATTATATGTATGAACAATGGTAAACATGTTCTTTGTGAAAAGCCGATTGCATCGAATATAGCAGAATTACAAAATATGATTACAGCAGCAAAAAATAATAAAGTATTGTTAATGGAAGCTTTAAAAACAACATGTCTCCCCAATTTTAAAAGTATTCAGAACAACTTACATAAAATTGGAAAAGTTCGCCGGTATATTGCAAGCTTTTGTAAATACTCCTCCCGTTATGATGCTTATAAAGAAGGAACCATTTTAAATGCATTTAATCCTATTTTCTCCAATGGCTCTCTAATGGATATTGGCGTTTATTGTATATATCCAATGGTTGCTTTATTCGGAAAACCCTTACAAATCAAAGCCAATGGTTTATTGCTTGAGTCTGGAGTAGATGGTGAAGGAAGTATCCTTTGTAAATATAAAGAAAGCGAAGCCATTGTCGTACACTCCAAAATAACCACTTCCTATATCCCATCAGAAATTCAGGGAGAACTAGGAAGCATCATAATCGATCAAATTGAAACCCCGACAAATGTGCAAATTCGTTACCAGGATGGAAGTTTTGAAGATATTACTCAATTACAAGAAGATCATTCAATGTATTATGAGGTTAAAGAATTTATTGATTTAATTAATCGTAACCAATTTGAGTCTTCCATCAATTCTTTTAAAAATTCGCTAATGACACTAGAAATTATGGACGAGGCACGGAAACAAATTGGACTTGTCTATCCAGCCGATCTTGCGGTGTCAACCAACTCAATTTGAAGTTCAGGAAGAAATTTTTGAATGCTACTAATAAAGGAGTTGTCATTATGCAATTAATCATTGATTCAGCTAATCTAGATGAAATTAGGGAACTTGTTGACTATTATCCAATTGATGGGGTTACAACAAACCCCAGCATTATTGTAAAAGAAAAAAAGAATTTCTTGCAATTACTTGAGGAAATCAGAGAAGTAATAGGATGTAATAGAGAATTATTTGTTCAAACACTAGCTGATCATGCAGAAGAAATAGTGAAAGAAGCAAAATATATCCGTGAGAATATACTCGATAAATTAGTGATTAAAGTCCCTGTGACTAAAGAAGGAATCAAGGCAATCAAAGCATTAAGCGAAGCTGGTGTAAGAACAATGGCTACAACCATATATACGCCATTACAAGGATATATTGCAGCAAAAGCAGGTGCTGCGTATATTACACCATATGTTAATCGTATAGAAAAACTTGAAGGAAATGCTGTGAATGTGGTTAAGGAGATCGTACAAATATTAGAAAAACATCACTTTAACAGTAAAGTACTTGCTGCAAGCTTTAAAAATGTTCAACAAGTGCATGATGTTTGTCTAGTTGGGGCTCACGGTGTTACGATCCCTCCAGATATTTTAAGATTATGTTTTTCACATCGTGCAACGGAAGCAAATGTTAAAGTATTTATGGAAGATTGGCAAAAAGAATATGGTGAGAAGAGTATTGTAGATACGAATAAAATAAAAATTTAATAGAAAGTAGAGGTATTTTTGGATGATCAAAATTGCACCTTCCATTCTTTCAGCCAACTTTGCAAGGCTTGGAGATGAAATAAAAGATGTTGAAAAGGGCGGAGCCGATTATATTCATGTTGATGTTATGGATGGTCATTTTGTCCCAAATATAACAATTGGCCCACTAATTGTAGAGGCAATCCGGCCAGTCACAAAATTACCATTAGATGTTCATTTAATGATAGAAAGTCCCGAAAGATACATTGGAGCGTTTGTAAAAGCAGGTGCCGATATTATAACAGTTCATGTTGAAGCATGCACACATTTGCATAGTGTCATTCACCAAATTAAATCGGCAGGCATAAAGGCAGGAGTAGTATTAAATCCACACACCCCAGTCTCTTTAATTGAACATATTTTAGAAGATATCGACCTTGTATTGCTGATGACAGTAAATCCAGGCTTTGGCGGGCAATCTTTCATACATTCTGTTCTGCCAAAAATTAGACAGGTTGCAAGAATGGTAGGAGAGAAAAATTTGGATGTTGAAATTGAAGTAGATGGCGGAGTAAACGCGGAAACAGCCAAACTCTGCATTGAGGCAGGAGCGAATGTCCTTGTCGCTGGATCAGCGATATACAATCAATCTGATCGCGGTAAGGCAATTAGAGAAATTAGGAATTCGACTACCAATCTAGTGCAGAAGGTTTAACAATTTAATAAAACATAGCCTAATCCCCATCCTTCAAATTAGTGATGGGGATTAGTTTTACGTTATTGTTGTTCATTAAAAAGAATTTAGTATTTTGTTTGATTGCTCTGGTAAAGCGGTTTCAATATATTGCTTTCCCCATTCATGCATTGCCTCGAGAATCGGCAAAAGACTTCTTCCACGTTCTGTCAGTGAATATTCCACTTTTGGAGGAACAACCGGATACACTACCCGTGAAATGATCAGGTCATCCTCAAGTTCCCTTAATTGGCTTACAAGCATCCGATGAGTAATTCCCGGAATCATAGATTTTAATTCACCAAACCGTTTTGTTCCCTCTTTCCCTAAATGCCACATAATCAGCATCTTCCATTTGCCGCTAATAATCGATAATGTTAATTCCTTTTCACAATTAAAGATTTTCTCACATAAATGGCCCATTTTGTCTTCCTCCTTGCTCTCCTCAAGTCAGAATTATCAGAATTAAGTGTATTTTTCTATACTATATAATAAAAAAGTGCGTACTTACAAACAAAATTTTTTGAGATTATACTATTTTCATAAGAAACAATAACAAACTACTGGTAAATTTGTTGATAAAAGGGTTTTGGAAATCTAAAAATCAGGAGGGGAAAGCATGAATGGTGTAATGATTCCTAAGGAGTTTAAATCGGTCGTCAGTGATTTCAACAGTGTGAAGCCAGCGAAATTGGATTCGTTGACATTCGTTTTGTTTGGCGCAACCGGTGATTTGGCAAAGAGAAAAATATTTCCTTCGCTGTTTAATTTATTTTTGGATAGAAAAATGCCCGATTCATTAACCATCATTGGATTAGGCAGAAGAGAATGGTCCGATGAAGCATTTCAAAAACATGTTGAAAAATCACTGCAATCATTTTCTGAACGTTCCAATAATGTAGACGCTTACAAAATAAAGGAATTTTTACGTTTTTTTCATTATCGAGCTTTAGATGTTACGGAGCAAGAAGGTTATAAGCAATTACTATGTGTCATTCAAAAATATGAGGAAGAGTTGAGTATTCCTGAAAACCGTATCTTTTATTTATCCGTTGCCCCTGAGTTTTTTGATGTGATTGCCTTGAACATCAAAAAAAGCGGATTAGGGTCAAGCAAGGGATGGAAGCGTTTGGTGATTGAAAAGCCATTTGGGCATGATTTGAAGTCTGCGCAAGAATTAAATGCAAAATTAAGAGAAGCCTTTGAAGAAGATGAAATCTATCTTATCGATCACTATCTCGGCAAGCCGATGGTTCAAAATATCGAAGCCTTGGCGTTTGCAAACCCAATGCTGCAGGCGTTATGGAGCAATAAACATATTTCCAATATTCAAATTACCGCAAGCGAAACGGTCGGGGTTGAGGAAAGAGCGGGTTATTACGACCAGGCCGGTGCCATTCGTGATATGGTCCAAAATCATCTGCTTCAATTAGTGATGATGACTGGCATGCAGCAACCAGAAAAAATAAGTGCAGAAGAGATTCGCAAGCAGAAGATTAAAGTATTAGAACACTTGAGGCCATTAAATATGGACGATGTCGGAAGAAACTTGGTCCGTGGCCAATACAGTCTTGGGGAGATCAATGGAGAACCAGTTCCGTCCTACACGGCTGAACCTGGAATTAAGCCAACATCCATGAATGATACATTTATTGCTGCCCGTCTCTGGATTGATGATGCTTTTTGGGGCGGCGTACCATTCTATATCCGAACAGGAAAAAGAATGAAGGAGAAGTCTACTAGAATAGTCATTGAATTTAAAAATTCATTAACAGATTTATATAAAGAAAAAAATGAGAAAACACCTCCTAATCTGTTAATCATTGAAATCAGTCCAAATGAAAGTGTTTCCCTGCAATTTAATAGCAAAAATCCGTTAAATAACAGCAAAATTGAGCCTATTAAGGTAACCTTTTCTGCAAATAAAAAGGATGTCCCGGAGGCTTATGAACTCTTGTTATTTGATGCTCTAAATGGTGATTCCACGTTCTTCGTACAGTGGAAAGAGGTAGAACTGTCTTGGAAATGGGTGCAGCCTATTTTGGATGCGTTTGAGCAAAATGCTTTGCCGCTTCATGGTTATTCAGCCGGAACAATGGGTCCAAGGGCAGCAGATCAACTATTGGAGGAAGATGGATTTAATTGGTGGTAAGCAAAAAACAAGTGAAAGACAGGATGGGAGGAATGAGGAAATGAAGGCAAGAGTAGCCATCAATGGGTTTGGCAGAATCGGCAGGCTGGTTTTCCGCAAAGCGATTATGGACGATACACTTGATGTTGTGGCAATCAATGCCAGCTATCCAGCTGAAACCTTGGCCCACTTAATCAAATATGATACGATTCATGGCAAATTTAATGGTGACGTGATTCCTTCAGGCAATCACCTGATTGTAAACGGCCGCACCATTCAATTATTAAATAGCCGGGACCCTAAATACCTTCCTTGGAAGGAATATGATATAGATATCGTTGTCGAAGCAACCGGGAAATTTAATTCCAGGGAAAAAGCAGTGCTTCACTTAGAGGCAGGGGCAAAGAAAGTGGTGTTAACCGCCCCTGGAAAGAACGAGGATATAACGGTCGTGATGGGGGTCAACCAAGATCAGTTGGATGTTGAGCGGCATTTAATTATTTCCAATGCATCATGTACAACAAATTGTCTTGCCCCTGTAGTCAAAGTATTGGATGACCAGTTTGGGATTGAAAATGGTTTGGTGACTACAGTACATTCTTATACGAATGATCAAAATAATCTTGATAATCCACACAAGGACCTGCGGCGGGCCCGTGCCTGCGGACAGAGTATTATTCCGACAACAACCGGTGCGGCAAAATCACTTTCGCTCGTATTGCCGCATTTAAAAGGTAAATTGCATGGCCTTGCACTTCGTGTGCCAACTCCCAACGTTTCACTTGTTGATTTAGTTGTTGATTTAAAAACGGATGTAACTATTGATGACGTTAATCTTGCCTTTCTATATGCCGCGAACAGCTATTTAAACGGGATTTTGGAATACACAACCGAACCGCTTGTATCCATTGATTTTAATTCAAATTCTCATTCGGCCATTATCGATGGATTATCAACGATGGTCATCGGTGAAAGGAAAATTAAGGTGCTGGCATGGTATGACAATGAATGGGGTTATTCAGTCAGGGTTGTCGAGCTTGTGAAATTCGTGGCTGAAAAAATGGAAAAAGCAGCAAGAGTAAAGGTGAAATAGCAAATCAAAATCCCTGTAAACCCTTCCTACCGTAGGGATTTACAGGGATTTCTAATGAAAATGCTATTTTAACAATGAGATCAATCTGCCTCAATCAATTTCTTTTTTTCAACCAATACTGTATCCATGTAGTTCTTTCCCCATTCATACATTGATTCAAGAATAGGTAAAAGAGTCTTCCCCTGCTCGGTCAGTGAGTATTCTACTTTTGGAGGGACGACTGGATAAACTTCACGATGGACGATCTGATCATCCTCTAATTCGCGCAATTGATTGACAAGCATTCTTTGCGTAATTCCCGGCATCAAAGACTTCAGTTGATTAAATCGTTTTGTTCCTTCTTTGCCAAGATACCATAAAATCAGCATCTTCCATTTTCCGCCGATAATCTCCAGCGTCAATTCCTTTTCACAGTTAAAGGTCTTACTATCAATATGGCCCATCATCATTCCTCCCAAAATCATTATTAGTATATTAATTGATACTATATGAACTTAAAGTGCGTACTTACATAAAGGTATTATACTATTTATAATCATATTTGTACAGATGATTCAGAATTTACGGTGTATTCTGACTGTAGAAAATACGACAATCAAAAGGGGTGATGTTTTGGGAACTAGTAGTGTTGTAAAAGAAGGTGTTCATACCCTGGCAATGGATTTTCTTTCTGTCGCACAACAAGCAGCGATTGCTGCCTATCCTTGGATCGGGAAAGGCAATAAACATGATGCCGACCGCGCCGGAACAGAAGCGATGCGCAAACGCATGAATCTCATTGAAATGAGCGGACGGGTTGTGATTGGTGAAGGGGAAATGGACGAAGCCCCAATGCTTTATATTAACGAAGAGCTAGGGACAGGCCGGGGTCCATTGGTTGATATTGCCGTTGATCCAGTGGAAGGAACAACCTTTTTGGCAAAGGGACAGGAAAACTCGATCACAGTTCTTGCGGTAGCAACGAGGGGCAGTCTTTTACATGCACCGGATATGTACATGAAAAAACTGGCTGTTGGACCAAAGGCGAAAGGTCATATTAACATTCAGGCTTCTTTAACAGAAAATATGATTTCCGTCGCAAAGGCCTTAGGAAAGGATTTATCAGAATTAACCGTCATGATTCAAGATCGGCCGCGTCATAACCACTTAATGAAACAGGTCTTTGATGTCGGAGCGAGAGTGAAGCTATTCCCCGATGGAGACGTCACCGCTGCAATTGCAACAGCCATTGATGAATTAGGTATTGATATTTTAGTAGGTACAGGGGGAGCTCCGGAGGGAGTCATTGCTGCCACTGCTTTGAAATGCTTGGGAGGCGATTTCCAAGGTCAGCTGGCCCCGCAAAATCAGGAAGAATTTAATCGCTGTATCAAGATGGGAATCCAAGATCCGGAACAGGTCTTCACATTAGATGAAATGGTCCAATCAGATGATTGCTTTTTTGCTGCAACCGGCATAACAGATGGGATGCTAATGCGGGGGGTAAAGAAGAAAGAGAATGGTTTAATGCTAACCCATTCGTTCATTACCGGAAAAGGAGTAAGTGAAAGATATCAGTTGGTGGAAGCATACCATTCGTTCTGGAAATAAAATTTTTTTGCCAGTTGAAAAAAATGAATTGAAAAAAGGAGAGGTAATAATATGCCATTAGTTTCAATGAAAGAAATGCTGATTCATGCTAAAGAAAACCATTACGCAGTTGGACAATTTAATATTAATAATCTGGAGTTTACGCAGGCCATTTTACAAGCAGCCCAAGAGGAGAACTCACCGGTTATTCTAGGTGTATCCGAAGGGGCTGCCAAATATATGGGCGGATTTAAGCTGATTGTTACGATGGTGAAGGAATTGATGGAAGCCTATAAGGTGACAGTACCAGTCGCGATTCATCTTGATCATGGTCCAAGTCTTGAAATGTGTATTAAAGCGATTCATGCCGGATTTACTTCTGTTATGTTCGATGGCTCGCACTATCCGCTTGAGAAGAATATTGAATTAACAAAAAGGGTAGTGGAAGTGGCACATGCTGTTGGCGTATCGGTTGAGGCTGAGCTTGGCCGAATTGGCGGGCAAGAGGACGATTTAAGCGTTGAAGATGCCGAAGCGATGTATGCGATCCCTGCTGAATGTGATCAATTGGTCCGCGAAACTGGCGTAGACTGCTTTGCACCGGCGTTAGGTTCCGTCCACGGCCCATATAAAGGTGAGCCAAGACTCGGTTTTGACCGGATGAAGGAAGTGAAAGAATTAACGGGTGTTCCGCTTGTTCTTCATGGCGGCACCGGAATTCCAACAAAGGACATTCAAAGAGCGATTTCGCTTGGAACTGCCAAAATTAATGTCAATACAGAAAGTCAAATTTCAGCTACAAAAGCAGTTCGTGAAGTATTAAGTGCGAAGCCAAAAGAATACGACCCACGCAAATTCTTGGGACCTGCACGTGAAGCAATTAAAGATACAGTGAAAGGCAAAATGCGTGAATTCGGTTCTTCAGGAAAAGCTCAGCAAGCGGAAGCCTGCTTGGTGACAAACTAAGGGGCCAATATAGGGAGAAAGGGGAAGCATGATGATTGAGCAAAAGGTAGATTTGGATCTGCTATCCATTAACACGATTAGAACGCTAAGCATTGATGCAATTGAAAAAGCCGGAACAGGCCATCCCGGTATGCCGATGGGTGCAGCGCCGATGGCTTACACCCTTTGGACGAAATTTATGAATTATAATCCAAAAAATCCAAGCTGGTTTAACCGTGATCGCTTTGTCTTATCCGCAGGCCATGGATCGATGCTGTTATACAGTTTATTACATTTAACAGGTTATGATTTGTCTTTGGATGACTTGAAAAATTTCCGCCAATGGCAAAGTAAAACACCTGGGCATCCTGAATTTGGCCATACCGCTGGAGTGGATGCCACAACGGGACCGCTTGGGCAGGGAGTTGCAATGGCCGTTGGGATGGCGATGGCAGAAAGACATTTGGCATCCGTGTATAATCGCCCTGATTTCAATGTGATTGACCACTGCACCTATAGTATTTGTGGTGATGGGGATTTGATGGAAGGTGTAGCAGCCGAAGCGGCTTCACTTGCCGGTCATTTGAAACTTGGCCGTTTAATTGTGTTATATGATTCAAATGATATTTCCCTTGACGGAGATCTCCACATGTCATTTAGTGAAGGTGTTCAGGAGCGTTTCGAAGCATATGGCTGGCAAGTATTGCGGGTCGAAGATGGGAATGACGTGGAGAAAATAGCCCAGTCGTTAGCTGCTGCCAAGGCTAATCAAGAACAGCCAACCTTAATCGAAGTGAAAACAACCATTGGTTATGGTTCTCCTAATAAAGGCGGCAAGTCTGCTTCACATGGTGCTCCGCTTGGGAAAGCTGAAATAAAACTTGTAAAAGGGCAATACAACTGGGAATTTGAAGAGGATTTTTATATCCCAGAAGATGTAAAACTGTATTTTAAGGAGCTGGAAGAGGCATCCGGGAAGAAGGAACAGGCTTGGAATAACTTGTTTGCCAAGTATGAGGAAGCCTTCCCCTCTCTTGCAAACGAATTAAGATCTGCCATTAGCGGGCAGCTTCCTGAAGGCTGGGATGAGGATGTTCCGCAATATCAAGTTGGCAAAGATACACTTGCAACTCGTTCTTCGGGTGGAGAGGTGTTAAATGCCCTTGCGAAAAGAGTTCCGCAATTATTTGGCGGCTCGGCCGATTTGTCATCTTCCAATAAGACATTGTTGAAAGGTGAAGGAAACTTTAGTGCAGCAGATTATAGCGGAAGAAACATTTGGTTTGGAGTACGCGAGTTTGGAATGGGTGCAGCTGTAAATGGCATGGCACTGCATGGCGGCGTAAAGGTATTCGGAGCAACCTTCTTTGTTTTTTCTGACTACCTGCGCCCGGCAATCCGTCTTTCTGCGCTAATGAAAGTGCCGGTCATCTATGTATTCACACATGACAGCATTGCCGTCGGGGAGGACGGTCCAACGCACGAACCGATTGAACAACTGGCATCCTTACGGGCAATGCCTGGACTTTCAACGATCCGCCCGGCAGACGGAAACGAAACAGCCGCAGCATGGAGGCTTGCAATAGAAAGTACACAAGAACCGACGGCGCTCATCCTTTCCCGTCAAGATTTGCCAACACTCGTTGATGCTAAGACAGCCTACGAAGGTGTTAAAAAGGGAGCCTATGTTGTTTCCAAATCGAAAAATATGGATGGACTTTTACTCGCATCTGGTTCAGAGGTAACGCTTGCCATTGAGGCGCAAAAGGCACTTGAAAAAGAGGGAATTCGTGTTTCTGTGGTAAGCATGCCAAGCTGGGATCGCTTTGAAAAGCAATCGCAGGAATATAAAGAAAGTGTGCTCCCAAAAAATATTCCCGTGCGGCTTGCAATTGAAATGGGGGCTTCCTTGGGCTGGCATAAATACGTTGGTGATTGCGGAAGCGTCATTGCTGCAGACCAATTCGGCGCTTCAGCACCATCCGAGAGAATAATGGAGGAATATGGATTTACCGTTAAGAATATTGTTTCCCAGTTTAAAGCGCTTCTATAAGGTTCTATGAACAATTTGGATAAGGGCAGACTTCAAGCTTTTGAATCTGCCCTTTTTATGGAGGGTTTTGCATGAAAAAGATAGCGGTATTAACAAGCGGCGGGGATGCACCTGGAATGAATACAGCCATTCGTGCTGTTGTTCGCAGAGGGATCCACAAGGGATTAAATGTGTATGGAGTGGTAAATGGTTACAAAGGCTTGATTGAGGGCGATTTCACTCCAATGAGCCTAGGAAGTGTAGGGGATATTATTCATCGGGGCGGCACCATCTTAAAAACATCCAGGTGTGAGGAATTTAAGGACACAATCGTACAGCAGCAGGCAATTCAAAGATTAAGAGAAAACGGGATTGAGGGATTAATTGTCATCGGCGGGGATGGTTCTTTCAGGGGTGCAAGAAAATTAACAGAGTTAGGCTTCCCGACGGTTGGTATTCCGGGCTCGATTGATAATGATATCGCAGGGACAGACTATTCGATTGGATTCGATACGGCCGTAAATACAGCTGTTCAAGCAATCGATAAAATTCGCGATACAGCATTTTCCCATGAACGCACGTATGTCATTGAGGTGATGGGCCGAGGTGCAGGGGATATTGCCTTATGGGCAGGTGTGTGCGGCGGGGCGGAGTCTATCATTATCCCAGAAGCCGACTATGATTTGGAAGATGTGATTGATCGGATTAAGCAGGGGCATCAGCGCGGAAAAAGACACAGCATTATTGTAGTGGCAGAGGGTGTTGGCAAAGGGCTGCAAATGGGGAAAGAGATTCAAGAAAAAACCGGATTTGAAACAAAGGTTACCATACTAGGGCATATTCAACGAGGGGGTTCTCCAAGCGCCTATGATCGAATGATGAGCAGCCAAATGGGGGCACTAGCCGTTGATTTAATCATAGAGGGGAAAAAAGGTGTAATGGTAGGGGTGAAAAATGGCCAACTAACCCATACAACCTTTACGGAAATTGAAAAAGACCGACACAAGATTGATCTTTCTATTTACGAATTAGCCAGAAGCCTTTCTATTTAAGGAAAATATCCATCTTCAAAATTCAGAATAGGAGAGTGGCCAGATTGGAAAAAAAATATTGCATTCATTGCAGAACGCTCTATTCGAAAGAATCGATTTGCGGTATATGTGGAAAAAGTGAATTCCAGGATATAAAAATTATGATTCATCATCAAGAACAATCGAATCGGAAAAAAATTTTAGCTGAACACTCTATATCTTGTAAACTAGCGTAATCCCTCTTCCATTATGCAGGGGGATTACGCTCACGACTATATTTATACTTCTACCTTTTTTTCTTGATCACTAACATTTTGGATTGTTTCGATAAATTTCTGCATTGTATTTGTCAGGAATGAATCTGCCCGGCGAATAAAAACCGTTGTGATTTTGGAGTATTTTTCGGGAATATGATAGATTCGAACAACCCCATCTGCCTCCAAGAGACTAACCGTAGATTTTGGGATAATTGTAATCCCCAAACCGGCTATTACACTGCCCAAAATCGTCTCCCATGTGCCAAATTCCATGATTTTTGCATTGATTCTTCCCTCATCGCGGACCCAGCCCTCCAATTTTGAACGGTAGCTGCACCCTTGTTTGAAAACAAGGAGCGGCTTGTTTTTTAATTCCTCAAAAGGAACCTCTTCCTGGTTGGAGATTAAAACCAACTCCTCTTCAAAGACTTCATATTGAGCAATTTGTGGATGATTAAAATTTCCTGTCACAAATGCTCCGTCCAGTTTATAGCTGAGAATATCCTCGACAAGATCCTCTGTTACACCACTTACAAGAGACAAGTCAATGTTGGGATATTTCTTGTGATAGGCAGATAGAATCAGTGGAAGTTTGTATAATGTCTCAACAGTGCCTATTTCAAGGGTGCCAACCGGGTTATCCGAGTCTTGAACCACTTTTAACATCTCATCGACCATGGAAATAATTTTTTGAGCATAAAACAATAGTTTTTTCCCTTCCGAATTGATAACCATGCCGCGGCTTGAGCGGTGAAATAACTCGGTTTGAAGTTCTTCCTCCAGCTGCCTGATCCTTACGGTTACATAGGATTGAACATAATTTAAGCTTTTGGCGGCCTTTGAAATGCTTCCGAATTCAGCTACCTTTTGAAAAATCCGCAAATCCTTAATTTCCATGGCTATTCCCCCGTATTAATTTGTTATTCCTATTACCACATTGCTAATAGAGATAATATTTCTAATAGAGATAGATAGTATCTCTTTTAATCATTTTACTTGATGGCAGAAAGGTCGTAAGATGTTATTAAAGAATTAAGAAAATTTAAATTATTGAAAAAGGAGAGCAGAAACGATGAGCAAAAAAGACTTTGATGTAATTGTAGTTGGCGCAGGATCGATGGGAATGGCAGCAGGTTATTACCTGGCCAAACAAGGTGTGAAAACATTATTGGTAGATGCATTTGATCCGCCTCATACGAATGGCAGCCATCACGGTGACACTCGGATTATCCGCCATGCCTATGGTGAAGGACGTGAGTATGTACCGTTTGCCTTAAGAGCCCAAGAGTTATGGTATGAACTTGAGAGAGAAACACATCATAAGATTTTTACAAAAACCGGTGTTTTAGTATTTGGACCTAAGGGTGAATCTGACTTCGTTGCTGAAACGATAGAAGCTGCCAGCATTCATGGGTTGGATGTTGATTTACTAGAAGGCGAAGAAATTCATCAGCGCTGGCCGGGTGTAACCGTCCCTGAAAACTTTAACGCAATCTATGAAAAAAACTCCGGCGTCTTATTCAGTGAAAATTGCATTCGCGCCTATCGCGAGCTAGCTGAAGCAAATGGTGCAAAAGTGTTAACACATACAAGGGTTGAGGATTTTGAGATTTCCGAGGACTCTGTCAAAATCCAAACTGAATTTGGTTCCTTTACCGGCAGTAAGTTGATTTTGAGCATGGGGGCTTGGAACAGCAAACTTCTATCAAAATTAAATATTGATATTCCATTACAGCCTTACCGCCAAGTTGTTGGGTTCTTCGAATGCGAAGAATCACAGTATAGCAATACCCATGGTTTCCCGGCCTTCATGGTTGAAGTACCGACAGGCATCTATTACGGGTTCCCAAGCTTCAGCGGCTGCGGTTTGAAAATAGGATACCATACTTTCGGTCAAAAAATCGACCCGGATACAATTAATCGTGAATTTGGGATCTATACGGAGGATGAAGGAAATATTCGCAGATTTCTAGAAGAATACATGCCGGGTGCTACTGGAACTCTTAAAAGAGGGGCAGTGTGCATGTACACAAAAACACCTGATGAGCATTTTGTGATTGATTTGCATCCACAGTACTCCAATGTGGCAATCGCAGCAGGCTTCTCCGGCCATGGATTTAAATTCTCAAGTGTTGTTGGTGAAACGCTAAGCCAACTAGTGACAACTGGCAAAACCGAACATGATATTTCTCTTTTCTCTATCAATCGCCCTGCTTTAAAACAGAAAGCAAAGATCTAATAGATTATTAAATTGCCATTATCCTAGAACGATTAAAAAAATAATAAATTTAGAGGTGCAAAAATGAGCGAAAAAACATTAACCCAAAGCCAATTAACTTATTTAGATGCAAAACCGGGCATTCAATTAATTAAAGCAGGAACCTATAAATTAAATGAATTAAGCGTATTGCGGGGAACACCTGAGTTAAAGGGACAAATCCTTGATGTGCCGATTACAGATAAAAAACAAGTATTAACAATGGGTTACTATGCACTCCAGCCTTCGGTTGATTATTCTGCAGAATTTACGTTTATCGAAATTAAAGTTGTGACCAAAGGTAAAATGGTTGTCCGCGATGTAGAAGGAAACAAATATGTGGCAGAAGTAGGGGACGTATTAGTCTTCTCCCCTAATACAACGGTTATTTTCGATGGTGAAAGTGATGGCGAAGTGGTTTACTTCAAAAATGTAGAGGCAAATCCTACTTATTTGTAATAACCAAACTTATTTAAAAAAGCATTGACAATTACAAACAGAATGATTATTCTGAAAATAATAAAATTGAATAGGGCGGATGATTGTTGTGGGAGAGTGTAATATCTACATCTACCACCGAAGGAGCAAGTTCCAAAAAAACCCTTGGAACCAATCTCTCAGGTAAAAGAACCATAACAGGACGCACCTCTGGAGAGCGTATTTGAAAATGCCACCAAAGGAGAAAGCTCCAAATGTTGGAGTTTAACTCTCAGGTAAAAGGACAGAGAAGGGATGATTTTACACCCCTTTTCTGTCCTTTTTTGTTTTTTTTAAAGCAATTATGGAAAAATGGAGGAATTGTCAATGAGTTTACAACAAAACGATTCAACAATTTTTGAGGCAATTGAAAGTGAGAAAAATCGCCAGCTTCATACCTTGGAATTAATTGCATCCGAAAACTTTGTCAGCCCGGATGTTTTAGAAGCAATGGGAAGTGTGATGACGAATAAGTATGCCGAGGGTTATCCAGGTAAGCGCTATTATGGCGGCTGTGAATTTGTGGATGTCGCAGAACAGGCAGCGATTGAACGGTTAACTAAATTATTCGGCGCCAAATTTGCCAATGTCCAGCCACATTCCGGTGCACAGGCCAATACTGCTGTATTTTTTGCCCTGCTTCAACCAGGCGATAAGATTATGGGGATGAATTTATCGCACGGCGGCCATTTAACTCACGGCAGTCCGGTAGCAATGTCAGGAAAATGGTTCGATGTTGTTTCTTATGGGGTAAGAGAAGACAATCACCTGATTGATTACGATGAGCTGGAAGAAGTTGCGAAAAGAGAACAACCAAAATTAATTATCGGCGGTACAAGCGCCTATCCGAGAGTGATTGATTTTGCGAGATTTAGACAAATCGCCGATCAGGTTGGCGCAAAACTGATGGTTGATATGGCACATATTGCCGGACTTGTTGCTGCAGGTCTCCATCCTTCTCCCGTTCCATATGCGGATGTTGTGACCAGCACCACTCATAAAACATTGCGCGGCCCACGAGGCGGAGTGATTTTAACAAACGATGAAGAAATAATCAAACAAATAAATAAAGCTGTTTTTCCGGGAACTCAGGGCGGGCCGCTTATGCATATTATTGCCGCTAAGGCAGTTGCTTTCAATGAAGCATTGCAGCCAAGCTTTAAGGAATATGCCAAACAAATTATTGAAAATTCAGCTGCACTGGGAGAGGCGCTTAAGCAGGAAGGGGCAGCGCTTGTATCCGGCGGGACTGATAATCATATTGTGCTCCTCGATGTGCGTCCATGGGATTTAACAGGAAAAGAAGCAGAGAAATTGCTTGAAGAAGTCGGGATTACAGTTAATAAAAACACCATTCCATACGACCCGAAAAGCCCGTTTGTGACAAGCGGAATCCGCATGGGAACAGCCGCGTTAACAACACGTGGAATGAAACAAGAGGAAATGGTGCAAATCGCAAAAGTGATCGCAGCCGTTCTTAAGAGCAAAGGGGATTTAGCCGTAATCGAACAGGGGAGAAAGACAACAAAAGCAATTTGCGGGAGATTTCCATTATTTCAACAGCCAATCACTGTGTAAGAAAGGGGTAGCTTAATGGAGTATCAAAGCTGTTTTGACATCATCGGCCCGATTATGGTTGGGCCATCGAGTTCCCATACAGCCGGTGTTGTATCAATTGGGAAATTTGTTTATGAGTTGCTTGGAGGGTCCCCGCAAAGGGCGGATATTACTTTCTATGATTCGTTCTCCGAAACATACCAGGGACACGGAACGGATAAAGCGCTTCTTGGCGGCCTGCTTGGGATGAATACAGATGATACCAGAATTAGATATGCGGTTGAATTAACCAAACGATACGGGCTTCACTATGAATTTAAATTTGAAGATCGCTGCCCTTATTACGATCATCCCAATACAACTGTTATTAGGGCAAGACGTGCGGGCCATTTTGTTAAAGTAGGCGGTGTATCATTAGGCGGCGGTTTATCAAAAATCTTTATGATTGATGATGAAATAGTTGATATTCGATTAAGCACAAGTGATGATTTTTCAGAAATCGCAGCAAAATTTCGTTCCAATCCTTTTCATGAAGCAATCTTGGAGGGTGTATGATGGATTTTCGGTCAATGAACGAGCTTATTGAACTTTGTAACCGTGAACGGAAAACAGTTGGCGAAATGATGCTGATGGTGGAAATGGAAAAATCAGGCCGTGACAAAGAGACGATCATCGATATGATGGCAGAGCGGTTAATTAAAATGAAGCAAGCAGTGGAGACCGGTGTAGAAGATGCTTCCCCGGCACCAAGCGGTATTTCCGGCGGTGATGCCGTCAAGATGAGCGAATATGTAAATAACGGGAAGGGCTTATCAGGTCCATATATTAACGATGCAATGACGTTCTCGATGGCAACATCTGAAAGCAATGCACGGATGGGCGTGATTGTGGCGACGCCAACGGCCGGGGCAGCCGGTATTTTACCGGGGGTTTTATTTTCACTGCGAAAGAATGACGACACCTCCTATCGGGATTTAGTCATGGGTTTGTTTACCGCAAGTGCACTCGGATATGTGATTGCCAACCGCTCCTTTATCTCTGGAGCGGCAGGAGGATGCCAAGCGGAGGTTGGTTCGGCCACCGCAATGGCGGCCGGCGCAATTGTTGAATTAAAGGGCGGGACACCAGAGCAGGTCGTAAACGCCACCGCAATCGCGATGAAATCCCTTTTAGGGTTAGTATGTGACCCGGTCGCCGGTCTCGTAGAAGTTCCTTGCATTAAGCGAAACGTGATCGGCACTTCGATCGCCTTTTCAGCAGCCGACCTGTCGCTGGCCGGAATTGAAAGCCGGATCCCATGTGATGAAGTCATAGAGGCAATGTACAAAATAGGCAAAGAAATGCCGCGCACACTAAGGGAAACGGCACTCGGCGGACTGGCGATGACGGACACGGGAATAAAATTAAAGGATCGGTTACTTTGCAGAAACACTTAAGACGGAGGGGCTTAGATGAGTACAGATACAGTATTAAAGCGGACACCGCTTTTTGAAACTTATAAAAAGTACGGCGCAAAGGTCATTGATTTTGGAGGCTGGGAGCTTCCGGTTCAATTTTCCGGAATTTTAGAAGAACATGAGGCAGTCCGTAATGAAGCAGGCCTGTTCGATGTTTCACATATGGGTGAGGTCCTTGTAGAAGGAAAAGATGCTGAGAGCTATATTAATTACCTCGTAACAAACGATGTAACCAAGCTTCAGATCAACCAGGCACAGTATACGGCCATGTGTTACCCGGACGGCGGTACAGTCGATGATTTACTAGTTTACAAGTTAGCGAGTGAAAAGTATCTGCTTGTGATTAATGCGGCAAATATTGAAAAAGATTACGAGTGGATGAAACAGCAGGTACAAGGGAATGTTGCCTTAACAAATATTTCTTCTGACACTGCCCAGCTTGCCATTCAAGGTCCAAAAGCCGAAAAGATTTTACAAAAAGTAACCGATACAAATTTAGCGGAAATTGGCTTTTTCCATTTTGCTGATCATGTCACGGTTTCCGGGATCTCTGGTGTACTAGTCTCGCGCACCGGCTATACGGGAGAGGACGGATTTGAGCTTTATTTAGCGGCAGACAAAGTGGAAGCGCTTTGGGAGAGACTCTTAGATGCAGGAACAGAAGATGGCTTAAAGCCTTGCGGACTTGGGGCCCGGGATACACTCCGCTTTGAAGCCCGTTTAGCACTGTATGGTCAAGAGCTTTCCAGCGACATCGGACCGCTGGAAGCAGGCATTGGGTTTGCCGTAAAAACAAACAAAGAATCAGCATTTTTAGGTAAGGAAGTACTCGCTAAGCAAAAAGAAGAAGGATTAAAACGAAAAATAGTCGGAATCGAAGTGACAGGGAGAGGGATCCCGCGGCATGGCTATAAAGTATTTTCTGAAGGCGGAGAGGAAATCGGCTTCATTACATCGGGAACCCATTCCCCGACATTGAAGAAAAGTTTAGGCCTTGCCCTTTTAAGCGCGGAATTTGCAGCAGTTGGAACTCAGGTTAAGGTAGAGATTCGCAATAAGCAAATTGAGGCAGTTGTTGTGAAAACACCTTTTTATAAAAAGAATTAGGTTCATTTTTTCCGAGATTGATTGGTTTTACAGGAATGACTAAATTTTGAAAACTAGGGTGGAAGGAAGGGTTCATATGACAAACGCAACAGCAAACCTTTTATATAGCAAGGAGCATGAGTGGGTATTATTATTGGGTGAAAATCGTGTGCGAATCGGAATCTCTGATTATGCACAGCACCAGTTGGGGGATATCGTTTTCGTTGAGAATCCAGCAGAAGGCGATGAATTAACGGCTAACGAAACAATCGGGACAATTGAGTCGGTTAAAGCAGTTTCTGATATTTACTCACCTGTATCCGGTACCGTTGTAAGTGTCAATGAGGAACTGGAAAGCGCTCCTGAGACGATTAATGAACAACCATATGATGCCGGCTGGCTGGTGGAGGTAGAATTGTCCAATCCAGAAGAATTAGAATCGCTTTTAAATGAGGCTGAGTACCAGGCATTTATTAATGAAGGAGAGGAATAGGATGACAGCGACTTATCGATACCTTCCTGATACAAAAGAAGATCAAGCGGAAATGCTTGAATTGTTAAATGCTTCGTCTGTGGATGCCTTATTCGAGGATTTACCGGAGGAGATTCGTCTTGATGGTGAGCTAAATATACCGGAAGCAGTTCCTGAACCGCTTTTGTTGAAAAAAATGCAACAGCTTGCTGGGCAAAATATAAATGCCAATCAATACCCGACGTTTCTTGGTGCAGGAACCTATGACCATTACATCCCAAGTGTAGTGAATCACATGATATCCCGCTCTGAATTTTATACAGCCTATACACCCTATCAGCCGGAAATCAGCCAGGGTGAACTGCAGGCGATCTTTGAATTTCAAACAATGGTATGCGAACTGACAGGAATGGATGTAGCCAATTCTTCGATGTACGATGGGTTTACTTCATTGGCTGAAGCAGCCTCACTTGCAGTTGCTCATACGAAGCGCTCTAAAGTAATTGTGTCAGAGGCCGTTCATCCTGAATCCCGCGCCGTTCTGAAAACGGTAGCTGTGGGACAGACATATATAATGGAAGAAACTCGTCTTGATGGTGATGTAACAGACTTAAAGAAGCTTGAGGAACAAGTAGACCAAACCACTGCGGCTGTGATTGTCCAATACCCAAATTTCTTTGGTTCGATTGAAGATTTAGCGGAAATTAAGAAAATTGCAGCGGCAAAAGGGGCTCTGTTTATTGTCAGTGCCAACCCGCTTGCGCTGGCACTCTTGGAGGCACCGGGAAATCTCGGGGCGGATATTGTGATCGGTGATATGCAGCCATTAGGAATCCCAATGTCCTATGGCGGTCCGCATTGCGGTTATTTTGCCGTTGATAAAAAGTTGATGCGTAAAGTTCCAGGCCGGATTGTCGGGCAAACGTCAGATGATCAAGGGAAACGCGGCTTTGTGTTGACCCTGCAAGCAAGGGAGCAGCATATTCGCCGTGACAAAGCGTCCTCCAATATCTGTTCCAATCAGGCATTGAATGCCCTTGCTTCTGCCATTTGTATGTCGGCACTTGGAAAACAAGGGATTCGCGACATGGCCCAGCTGAACATTGAGAAAGCTGCTTATATGGCCAAACGGTTAAAAGAAAAAGGCTTTATTATTGAAAATCAGGCACCATTCTTTAATGAATTTATCGTTGAGCTGCCGCTTCCGGTCAAGCAAGTAAATGCGAAGCTTCTTGAAGCAGGCATCATTGGCGGGTTTGATTTGGGAAGTGAGTACGGGTTCGAAAATCAAATGCTTGTTGCTGTAACTGAGCAGCGGTCGAAAGAGGAGATTGACCAATTTATCAATGTATTGGAGGCAGTTGTAAATGGTTGAGTATAGTGAGTTAATCTTTGAAGTCAGTCGGCCGGGCCGTGTTGGTGCCAGCCTTCCGGCAAGCGATGTTGAAAAAGTTGATTTGCAAGAACTGCTTCCTAAGCATTTGATCCGTCAGGATGCAGCGGAGCTGCCGGAAGTATCAGAACTTCAGCTGGTACGCCATTATACAGCACTTTCGAATAAAAATCACGGGGTTGATAATGGGTTCTATCCACTTGGTTCTTGTACGATGAAATACAACCCGAAAATTAACGAGGATGTCGCAAGGTTTGACGGCTTTAGCCGCATTCATCCTTATCAGCCAGTTGAAACCGTACAAGGTGCTCTTAGGCTTCTATATGAATTGCAGGAAGAATTAGCTGTCATTACCGGAATGGATGCCGTTACATTGCAGCCTTCTGCCGGTGCTCAAGGCGAATGGACCGGGTTGATGATGGTAAAAGCTTATCATGAGCAAAAGGGAGAAAAGAGAACAAAGGTACTTGTTCCCGACTCGGCCCACGGAACCAACCCTGCCAGTGCAACCGTTGCTGGTTTTAAAACGGTAACCATTCCATCAAATAAAGATGGGTTGGTTGACCTGGAAGAATTAAAGAAACATGTCGATGGTGACACAGCTGCATTAATGCTGACAAACCCGAATACACTTGGATTATTTGAAAAAGAAATCCTCGATATTGCCAAGATTGTCCATGAAGCAGGCGGGTTATTGTATTACGATGGAGCCAATGCGAACGCGATTTTAGGGAAAACGACTCCAGGCAAAATGGGCTTTGACATTGTCCATTTAAATCTTCATAAAACCTTTACAACCCCTCATGGAGGCGGAGGTCCTGGCGCAGGTCCGGTCGGTGTCAAGAAGAAGCTGATTCCGTTCCTGCCTGTACCGCGTGTTGACAAAGACGGCGACCGCTATGTGCTGGATACGAATCAGCCATTGTCAATCGGCAGGGTAAAAGGCTATTATGGGAATTTTGGCATTCTTGTTCGCGCGTATACTTATATTCGGACAATGGGACCTGAAGGATTGCGCCAAGTATCGGAAAGTGCTGTGCTTCATGCAAATTATCTTCGTAAGAAACTTGAGCCGTATTTTGAGGCTCCATATTCACAAGTTTGTAAGCACGAATTTGTTTTATCGGGATCGAAACAGAAAAAGCTTGGTGTCAGGACTCTTGATATGGCTAAACGCCTGCTTGATTTCGGCTATCATCCGCCGACTATCTACTTCCCGTTGAATGTAGAAGAATGCTTGATGATTGAACCGACCGAAACAGAGTCAAAAGAAACATTGGATGCTTTTGCTGATGTGATGATTCAAATTGCTAAAGAAGTCGAAGAAAATCCTGGTGTGGTGCTGGAGGCCCCGCATACAACCGTGATTGGACGATTGGATGAGGTACAGGCGGCAAGGCAGCCAATCTTGCGCTATAAAAAGGAAGCAAGCAAAGAAACTGTAAAATCTTAACCGTTCATAGTTAAAAAAATAGGCCACCACGTATGAAAAGAGGCGGATTGTTATTACTTTCATTCGTGGTGGTTTTAAACAAACTGAATCAATTTTTGACTCGATTCGTTCATGGGAGTAGATGAAATGACTGTGGAACACGTTCGCAAACCTGATTGGCTTAAAATTAAATTAAATACGAATGAACAATATACCGGTTTAAAGAAAATGATGCGTGAAAAAAAGCTTCATACAGTCTGTGAAGAGGCGAAATGCCCTAACATTCATGAATGTTGGGCTGTAAGAAGAACCGCAACATTTATGATATTAGGAAGTGTCTGCACCAGGGCTTGCCGTTTCTGTGCTGTACAAACCGGGCTTCCGACAGAGCTGGATTTGGTGGAGCCGGAACGTGTAGCTGAATCGGTCGAGCAAATGGGTTTAAAGCATGTTGTCATCACCGCGGTTGCCCGAGATGATTTAAAAGACGGAGGCGCAAGCGTTTTCGCCGAGACCGTTCGTGCAGTCCGGCGCCGGAACCCATTTTGCAGTGTAGAAGTTCTTCCGTCCGATATGAATGGAGAATATGAAAATTTAAAAATATTAATGGATGCAAGGCCCGATATACTAAACCATAACATTGAAACGGTAAAGCGCTTGACCCCAAGAGTGCGTGCCCGCGCTACATATGAACGGTCGCTTGAGTTTTTAAGAAGGTCAAAAGAAATAAACCCAAACATTCCGACCAAATCCAGCATTATGATTGGCCTTGGCGAAACAAAAGAAGAAATTATGGAAGCGATGGACGATCTTCGTGCTAACAATGTGGACATCATTACAATTGGCCAATATTTGCAGCCGACAAAACAACATTTAAATGTCCAAAAGTATTGGAGTCCGCAAGAGTTCAACGAATTAAAGGAAATCGCCATGCAAAAAGGGTTCAGTCATTGTGAAGCAGGTCCACTCGTTCGCTCTTCTTATCATGCAGATGAACAGGTCAATGCGATAAAAATGAATGTGTAAATTATCGCGTTAGACTATAAAGGGGGAGAGAGAAATGGTAATCAGCTTAACAGAAGCAGCAGTGAACAAGCTGAAAAAAATAGACACAAACGAAAATCAGTTCCCAAGGATTGATGCCGATATTGCTGGCGGATGCGGAATTTCAGTTAAATTTACTCTTATTTTTGATGAAATGCGGCGGAATGATACGGTGATTGAATATGAAGGAATTCAGATTCGAATTGATCATTTTACAAAACGTTATTTAGATGAAGTAACACAAGTTGATTATACAGAGGAACAGGGTTTTCATGTTGGCGAAAGCTTTAGCTCAAGTGCATGTGCCACCTAAGTTTTAAATAGATATAAAAGGAGATATATAGAATGTCACAGGAATATGATGTTGTCATTATCGGCGGGGGAACAGGCGGGTATGTTTCAGCCATTCGGGCGTCCCAATTAGGGTTAAAAACGGCAGTAGTGGAAAAAGGAAAGCTCGGCGGAACATGCCTACATGCAGGCTGTATTCCAAGCAAGGCCTTGCTAAGAAGTGCGGAAGTATTTGCAAATGCAAAAAATGGCGAAAAATTCGGAGTGATTGCGCCTGAAGTCAGCCTTGATTTTCGAAAAGTCCAGGCCCGGAAGGAAGAAATCACGGACCGCTTGTTTAAGGGAGTCCAACATTTGCTAAAAAAAGGAAAAATTGATGTTTATGAAGGCAAAGGCAGGATTATAGGGGCAGGTAATGTTTCAGTGCAACTGAATAATGAGGAGGAAATCCTCTTAAACTGTCAAAATATTTTAATCGCAACAGGTTCCCGCCCAAGGACACTGCCTGGTTTGGAAGCGGACGGGAAGTATGTCATGACATCGGACGAAGCACTGCAAATGGAAGAACTGCCTGGTTCGATTCTGATTGTTGGCGGCGGTGTCATTGGGATTGAATGGGCTTCTATGTTAATTGACTTTGGTTTAGAGGTAACAGTCATCGAGTATGCCGATCGCATTTTGCCGACAGAGGATAAGGAAATTTCGAAGGAAGCACAGCGTCTTATGAAGAAAAAAGGCGTAAAAATTGTCACTGGGGCAAAGGTGCTGCCGGAAACATTAGGAAAAGGCGAAGGTGTATCAATTAAGGCGGAACAAAAAGGGAAGGAAGTTCCATACTCCGCTGATAAACTGCTCGTATCAGTCGGAAGACTGGCCAATTTGGAAGGGTTTGGTCTTGAGAATACTATTGTTGAAGTTGACCGTGGTGTAATCAGGACAAATGAATTCTATCAAACAAGTGAATCCAATATTTATGCCATTGGTGATGTAATTGGCGGTTTGCAGCTTGCCCATGTAGCCTCCCATGAAGGCATTATCGCCGTTGAACATATGGCAGGTGAAAACCCGGCACCACTCGATTATACTCTTGTTTCAAAATGTATCTACTCAAGCCCGGAGGTAGCAAGTGTCGGGCTAACAGAAGATGAGGCCGTAGCGAAAGGCTATCAGGTGAAAACAGGTAAATTCCCATTCCGGGCAATCGGTAAAGCGCTTGTATTTGGGGAAGCAGATGGCTTTGTCAAACTGGTTGTTGATCAAGAATCTAATAAGCTACTAGGGGCTCATATGATTGGACCACATGTAACCGATATGATTACGGAACTGGGCTTAGCTCAGGTTCTAAATGCAACATCGATGGAGATTGCTCATACCATCCATCCTCATCCGACATTAGCCGAAGCGATTGGTGAAGCGGCACTGGCAGTTGAGGGCAAGGAACTACATGCCTAATTAATAAAGGGTAACCCAGCATTGGGTTACCCTTCTTACATAGGAATTCATTCATGGCCTTCCATTAATTCATGATGCTTTTCGAATACCAGCTTTCCTTTTACTTTTTTATTTAATTGTGTGGATAATACAAAGGCTGCCAGAAGTAGCCCGCTGCAAAGATATAACGCGGAAGGGATTCCGCCAAGATAGTCGATGAACCAGCCGCCAAGGCCTGGGCCAATAAATTGTCCGACAGCAAAATAAACAGTGGCATAACCTAATGCAACAGGTGCGTAAGATTGATGAACCTGCTCTGTTGAAAGAGCTTGAATAAGCGAAAGCATTCCGACGTACGTAATCCCCCACAGGAATTGACAGATGACAAACCCAAGGTATACCGGAAATACAATCGGGATGATCATCGAGATGGCGCCGAGAAAAAGGGTAATCAGCATGGACGTCTTCCTGCCAATTTTGTCCGAAATCGTTCCCCATAACGGCCCGCTAAAGATGGACATAATGCTGCCCAAAGACATGATATGGCCGGCAGAATATTGATTAATATGTGAGTCCAATAAAAAGCTAAATAGGAAGCTTTGTGGAATTAAATAAGCAAATCCAATCAACCCATAAATGACTGCAACCAGGACCACTTTTTTATTTAGGTACACATCATGAACAAAAGAATGTCCCTTTTGAGCAGTTTTATGTAACACTGTCGGAGGGTCTCGAAGGATTCTATAGGAAACAAAGGAGGAAAGAAGAGTAACGAAACTGAATAAAAGCCAGAGATATCGCCAGCCATTGGTGGAAAACCAATCAGTAAAGACTGGTATTAGTAAGCTTGAAATCAGTGACCCTAATCCTAAACCGCTAATAATAAAGCCAATCATCATTCCTCTTTGCTGTGGATACCATCCCACCACGATATTTACCAGCGGGGTATAGGTGAACGCAGCCCCGATCCCTAAAAGCACCATTCCAACTAAACAGCTAAGAAAAGTTTGCGTCCAGGTTAAATAGACTAAACCACAGGTGACAAGCAAGGTCCCGATGATGATTAACTTCCTCGATCCCCATTTCGCCGCAAATATGCCAACAAAGAGAACTAGGCTCAAATAGCCGACAGCAGTAACTGTGCCCAATAATCCGGCCTGCTGGTAAGTAAGTGATAAACTATCTTTCATAAAGGGCATTAGAATCCCATAAGACATCCTGCCGAAGCCAATTACACATAAAGATACCAATGTGGATGTCAAGGCATACTTCCAAATTTGCTGGTTTTTCTTCATTTATTTCTAATGCTCCTTTCTACATAGATTAATAGCAACCTCTTTTGCTGAACAATAGAATCTATGTGTCTGGTTCAAAAAAGTTTCCTGCTTTATAAGCGAATAAAACTGGGGGCGATGAACCCCCAGTTCTAGCAAACTTTTGTTTTATTAAGCGCTTGAATTACTTCTTAATAATGTTATATTCAGGGCCAAATGGGAAGCCAGTGATATCTTCAGCAGTACCATCTTCGTTAATAACCAAGATATCATGCTCACGGTAGCCGCCGGCACCTGGCTGTCCTTCAGGAATATTAAAGCATGGCTCCATAGAAACGACCATTCCTGGTTGAAGAACTGTTTCGATATCTTCACGGAATTCCAGTCCGCCTTCACGGCCATAGTAGTGTGATAGAACTCCGAATGAGTGGCCGTATCCGAATGTACGGTTTTTAACTAGGTCATGCTGGCGGAACATTTCATTTAACTCTGCACAGATATCTTTACATACTGCACCAGCCTTGATTAATTCAATACCGCGCTTGTGTACGGCAACGTTGATTTCCCAATATTTAAGATGGGCATCGGAAACTTCCTCCAAGAACATTGTACGCTCTAAAGCAGTATAGTAACCGGCAATCATCGGGAATGTGTTAAGGCTTAGGATATCACCTTTTTGTACTTGTCTAGATGTAGCCCAGCTATGAGCACCATCAGTATTAATACCAGACTGGAACCATACCCAAGTGTCTCTTAATTCAGACTGCGGATATAATTTTGCAATTTCGCGCGTCATTGCTTGTGTTCCGGCAAGAGCTACTTCATATTCAGGCACACCTTCACGGATTGCTTCAACAACTGCATAACCGCCAATGTCAGCGATCCTTGCACCATTTTTAATGTGTTGGATTTCTTCAGCAGATTTGATCCAGCGTGATCTCTGAATGTCTTGAGAAACATCAACTAATACAAAGTTTGGAAATGCATCTTCAAATTTTTTGCGAAGATCAACGGATACATGGTCTTCTTCAATGCCTAAACGGCCTTGTTTAACTCCGGATTCTTCCAAAACTTTTAGGATTGCATAGAAGTAGTTGTCTCTTCTCCAGTCAGTGTAAACGATATTTTCATCGAAGCTTCTTCTCCAAGGCATTCCGCCGTCGATGTTGGCGCTGACTGTTACGTGTTTGTTTTGGGTAACAACTAGTCCATAATTCCGGTTGAAAGAAGTAAATAAGAAATCACTGTAATAGTTAATGTTATGGTAAGAAGTGAATAGTACAGCGTCAATATCCTTTTCAGCCATGTAATTGCGCAAGTTCGTATTACGGCGCTCCATTTCCGCTTTTGAAAAAGTTCCTTTAAACTTTTCGCCGTTGTGCAGAATTTTCGTTCTTTCAAGATCTGTGATTTGTTGCATGTTTCTTCTCCTGCCTTCCTGATAATAAAATTTATTTTTAAACTTTGCTAACCTAGAAACTATGAATCTTCTATTCTTATGTACTTATAGCAACCACCACCAATTTTTTAATATTTTGAAAACTACCTGATATAATTTCATCTTACAACCGATATTCCGTGTTAACAATTGGATGTTCATGCTTAATATTTGATTTAAAAACAGGGGATATTTTGTGCACGCAGTACAAGTTCGTTCCAATACATTGGAAGCTAGTTTGTAGAAATCTCATCTTTTGCTTGTTATTTTGTTGTATTTGTCTAAAATAGATATAAAATTATGTGTAATTTTCCAAAAATTCAGCACTTTCGGTCAATGGTAATCGCTTTCATAGGGTGTTAAGATTTAAAAAACAAAGCCAATAGCAGCTTAGAGAATACATGATAAGAGATGGGGGGGTAACAACAGGATTTTAGATTAATGAAAGCAGTTTCAGCTCGTGATGCAGAAGGTCATTACAATTGAAAGGAGTAGAGGAATGAATCGTCTTATTAGTAATATGACCTGGAAAGAATATCGTGACAAAGTAGAGAATGGGATCTTAATATTACCTGTCGGCTCTACAGAACAACACGGACCCCATTTGCCGCTTGGTGTTGACACGATTATCGCAACACAATTTAGTTTGACTATCGCCGGGGAAGTGAATGCGGTAGTAGCCCCAACAGTATCCTATGGGTATAAATCACTGCCGGCCTCAGGCGGCGGGCCGATGTTCCCAGGAACGATTGATCTAAACGGCTCTACTTTAACCTCATTAGTATTCGATTTATTGAAAGAGTTCGTGGCTGATGGCTGGAAGCAAATTCTCATTTTCAGCGCCCATTATGAGAATGAGGCATTTCTTTCGGAAGCTTGTGATCTCTTGCTTCGAAATCAAACAGAAGAGTTTCCTAAGGTTTTAATTTGCAATTGGTGGGATAATCTATCATCTGAAACAGTGTCAAGAGTATTTGATGAAGTAAAATTCCCGGGCTGGGCCCTGGAACATGCGGCAATTTCCGAAACATCCTTAATGATGCATCTTTCACCAGAACTTGTTAATGAAGATTTGATTACGGATGATGGAATGGTAAGTCCTCCAACCTATCAAAGCTTTCCTCCATCTAAATCTCTTATTCCGGCTACAGGATGCTTGCATTCAGCACGATCCAGCTCTGCTGAGAAAGGGAAACTAATCGTAGAAGATGCAACAAAAACAATCGTTTCCTTTTTGAAAAAAGAATTCTCCTTAGATTTGGTCACTTTTAAATAGTCTCCATTTGTTTGTTTTACATCTGAACAAAAAATAATCTTTAATAAGGGGAGATTTTATGAGTCAGGAAGGACAACTGCAAAAAGGTCTAAAGATTAGGCATTTAACAATGATTGCTTTTGGCGGTTCAATCGGTGCGGGTTTATTTGTCGGAAGCGGGGCCATCATTCAGATGACAGGACCGGCTGCTGTCGTTACAGCATTATTGGCGGGGATCTTAGTCATCCTTGTTATGAGAATGCTCGGGGAAATGGTTGTTGCTAAGCCATCATTAGGATCATTTTCTGATTATGCACGTGAGGCGCTGGGGAATTGGGCGGGGTTCACCGTGGGCTGGCTGTACTGGTATTTCTGGGTTATTGTTATTGCGGTAGAAGCAATTGCCGGTGCTCAAATATTAAGAGATTGGTTGTTTCCTAATATGTCTTTATGGGCATTAAATCTCATTTTGCTTGTAGCCTTAACGGTCACGAATATCTTTTCAGTTAAAGCCTATGGTGAATTTGAGTATTGGTTCTCATTGATAAAAATTGTAGCCATCACGCTATTCCTTACCCTTGGTGGTGCCTACATTTTTGGTTTATTGCCTGGTACAGAAATGCACTTATCTAACTTGACGGCACATGGCGGATTTATTCCTAAAGGACCTGGAATAGTCTTTATCGCTGTTGCCACCATTATTTTTTCCTTCGTTGGTTCCGAAATCGTAACAATTGCCGCAGCTGAGTCAGTTGAATCTGAAAAAGCAGTCGTAAAAGCGGTAAACTCTGTTATTGTCCGGATCATGACATTCTATGTAGGATCCGTCTTTATTATCGTCAGTGTTATTCCTTGGAATGATGCAAAAGCACTTACAAATCCTTATGTTAGTGCACTTAAAGTAATGGGGATGCCATACGCTGATACGATTATGAACCTGGTTGTTGTAACAGCCGTCCTTTCATGTTTGAACTCCGGCATATACACTGCTTCGAGGATGTTATTTGCTCTGGGGGATAAAGGAGACGCTCCTAAATGGATTACACAAGTGACAAAAAGAGGAGTCCCGTTAAAAGCAATCCTGACATGTACGATATTTGGATTCATTTCCGTCATTATGGCTTTCGTATCACCAGATACAGTGTTTCAATTCTTATTGAACTCTTCCGGAGCTATTGCGCTGTTCGTCTACTTATTAATCGCTATTTCGCAGCTAATACTTCGCAAAAAGATGGAGCGTGAAGCGCCTGAGCGTCTTAAATTACGGATGTGGGCATACCCGTATCTGACAATTTTGGCCAGTTTATCAATCATCGCGGTCATCACGACAATGGCTTTTAACGCTAGTACCCGGTCTCAGTTTACCTTAAGCATCCTTAGTGCCATTGTAGTAGTCATCTTATATGCTATTAAAACGAACATATCCAAGAAAAATTCAATTAATGCAAACATTCTTAAGCCTGAAATAACTAAGCTGGATTAGCGTGAAAAAGGTCTAATGGGAGTCGCCATTAGACCTTTTTTCAAATTATCGCGATATCGCCTTCTGATTCGTTCTTCAGATCCGATTCTTTGTATTCAGTGGCCAATGATTCAAGATCAAGCGCTACCTGAATCCAAAATTGGCACCGTGGCGACGTTAAACTTTCTTCAAAAAGTTGTTCAAT
Source organism: Neobacillus sp. SAB-20_R2A (assembly GCF_049568635.1). Lineage (NCBI taxonomy): Bacteria > Bacillati > Bacillota > Bacilli > Caryophanales > Bacillaceae > Neobacillus > Neobacillus sp. SAB-20_R2A. Next base: position 554,551 of record NZ_CP145895.1, read on the forward strand.
TCTTTTAATACGATAGCGTAAAGTATTAAGATGGATGTGAAGATCTTTTGTTACTTTATCGCGATTATAGTTATTTAATGCAAGGCATTTTAACGTTTCGTATAGGGTTGTTCCATGTTCAGTCAGTAATTCCTTTGGTAAGATGATATTTCTAAATTCCATTGCTTTCTTGGGGCTTAGCCCCCCGTAAAGAAACATTTCACGTTTCAATTGCTCAGAAAAGTAGGCTCCCCCCGAGTGGCTTTGATGAAGGACTAAAGGCGCCAAAGCTTTAGCCTCCTGGTAACTTTCTTTAAAAGACAAAACATGCTGTTTAATCTCTCCTAATACCACGACTGGAGCTGTGTGAGCTGTTGTATTTCTTACATTATTTTGTAAATGATGGACTGCTTGTTTAATAGAAGCTTTATCCAGATTAGATGCTAGAAAAAGCACTAACTGCTCTTTATAAATCTCGCAAAAGCCGTTTAGCCCTTCGGTTTCATCAATCCACTTTTTACATTCATCACGAATTGACTCCATCCCGATTGATAGGGGAGAGGTAAGATTGTTTACCCCGACAAGAATCAGTCCTGCCAGCCAATGCTTTTGTTGTTCGATTCCAAGCTCCTGAATTCTTTCTTCAATGATGATAGAGGCTGTTTCAGGATTTTCAAGCAGAAGTTCCAGTAATTCCAGACGTAACTGTCTGCCTCTTGCTTCGAGATCTTGCTTATTTAAAACGATATCAACCAGGAGGTCTGCGGCAAAATCGAGGCTATAAGCAAACTCTTCATTTACTTCTTGCCCCGGACTGATCAGCCAAAGAGCACCCCTTTTTATTCCCTCTATCTTTATCGGAACGTTCATAATATAGGTTGGGGGATTATCAGATAAATAAACGGTTTTTGCATTATTCATCAGCTGTTGGGACTGCTTGTTTTGAATAAAAGTATTGATGCATTTTTGAAAATTAACACGCTCTCCTCCGTTTGGAGATGCCTTTACATAGATTTGATTGGCAGTATCCGTTATCGCAACTGGGCAATTAAGATAACCGGCAAGAATTTCACAAATGGACGAGTAACTGGGAGAAGATTGTAATTTATCCCTGAGTTCAATTGGAACCCGTGCGGATCGCTCCATTTTTTTATAGTGTCGGTCTATGATTTCCAGATGAATTTGTTCGGTAATTTTCACGAACGGGACATTATATGGAACTTCGATTACAGGAATGGAGTTTTTTTCACCAAATTCTAATGCAGCGGCAGGGCATCCAGTTAAGTATCGTCCTGTGGCAAAGAGAATACCCGAAATTTGGTTGCGAAGAAAGGAGTTGAGAAGTCTTTCTTCCGCTTGTTTATTTTGCGGCCATATTTGTCCACACGTCAACAAAAATTCCCCACCCTCTAAAAAGAGGCCCACGTCCTCAGTATCCATGACGTGAACCCAGCGGACCTTACGGCCTAAACCGCCTTTTCCGGCATGGACCACCGCTTTCTGGAGTTCAGGAAATTGTAAGACTTCTCTCATTGTAATCATAGCAATCCTCCTTTATTAAATTCATAGATATAGCGCTTTCATATCAGGGGGTCTGAAAGTGCAGAAAACTTATTAAAGTGATAGAATAGATATGTAAGTATTATCGAAAGATTGGGAAAATTACGAGTATAAAGCTAGATTGCTCTACACTATTTTATCATAAAATAGTAGCTTAATAAGATTAGCATTATTTAATATTTTGCACAATTGTACTATAATGCTAAAATATTGTAATAAAATTTAGAATTTTCTATACATCTGGCACAAAGGGGGAAAACTGCGTGTTAACAGTTAAAGAGGCATTACAGCTGTCGCAGTTGAGCAGTATAACCGTCCGTTCAGGGCAAAAAGGACTGTATCGAAGAGTACGCTGGGCTCACGCTTTTGAATATGATGATGTGCAACATTTCCTGGAGGGAGGGGAACTGCTTTTAACTAGCGGACAAAGCTGGCCGAAAGATAAGGAATTGGAGAGTAAACTTCTTGAAGGATATTTGAGTTATCAAATTTCAGGCATTCTATTTGCGACCGGGCGTTACTTAACAGAATGTCCTCCGGCTGCCTTGGAATTTGGAGAAAAATATGCGATTCCTGTTTTAGAAGCACCCTATCATGTACCATTTGTGAAAATAACCCATGCGATTCATATTGAAATTATGAACCGCAAAATTAAAAAAAGAGAATTAGCCGCACAACTGCCTAGTAAACTTGCCAAAGAATTAGGAGAGGCAAATAGCAGAATAAAGGTTTGCGAGCTTTTGAGTGAACATTTGAACTGTCCAGCCGTCATTACTGATTCTGCGAACAAAGTACTAGAACAATCAGTTCCAAAAGAAACCAGCATGAACCTGCCAGAAGTATTGGGTTCCCTTATTCCAATATTCCAAAAAGGTTTATCTGATCGTCTGCTTGACGATAGACCGATAGAAACTAAAGTACAGGTAATCAGCGAACAAACGGATGCTTTTGTTGTTCCACTTCAAATAGAAGGGGATTTTTGGGGAGCTCTTTGGCTTTTACCCTCAGGTAATGACTTGACGGAGGAACAGCTTCCTATCCTTGAATTTGCGGCAGCTCTCCTTATTGACCAGGTACTACATAACAAGGAAACGGAGCTGAAAAATAGACAGTTACGTTTGGAATTACTGGAGTTTCTAATCGAAAATCCGCAAGAAGCCCCCGCCATTATGGAAGAAAAAGTACAAGAGCTGGGTTTTTCACGGAGCACAAATTGGCTTGCGGGTCTGATTCTCTTTGATGAAAATAAGCATGGACCACGGGAGCGGGAAGATATGGACAAGCTGCTGGCTGAATGTGAACAATGGATCGAGGATACAGCTGAAGTTGACGGACTATGCGAGATATATGAGAATCAGTTTGTCTTAATCCTGTCTTTTAGCGGAGATCAGAATTTAATCGAAAAGGAACTAAAGCGCTTACAACTTAACATAAACAAAAGCAGCCAAGAACCAGCCCCGGTGCTAATATTGGGGGAAACAAAGCAGCACGTTTCATCTCTTGCTGAAAGCTACCGTGAGGCCAAAGCTCTAGTGCCCATCGTTTTATACAAAAGTCAATCAGAGGGGCCATATTTTGCCGGCCGATTTAGGCGTGAGCTGCTTATTTATGGGGCAATGAGTTCGGACAGGGCTGAGCAATTACGGAACTTAATCCTGCCGAAGGAATTGCTTACCGAACGTGGTTTCATATTCTATGAGACGCTAAAATGTCTCGCCTCGCTTGAGTACAACCGGGAAAGTGCCGCTAAAGCCATGCATATTCACCGGAATACCTTAAGGTATCGAATTGAACGGATTGAGGAACTAATCGGGGACAGCCTGTCATCCACTAGCTGTCAATTTTGGATTAAGGTCGCGCTCGACCTTGAATCATTGTCAAATCAAGGTAGTTGAAATTAACTTTAAATCGCTGTTTACTTAGTGAAATAAAACAGCTTCACCGGATGGTGAAGCTGTTTTGAATTCTATTCCAAATTTGCATGTCTGCCATACATAACGCCAGATTCTAACCCCTTCTTGCTCATGATCCTTAAGATGGTCGCATCGAAGTAAAGTAAGAGGGTCTGCTCAAATAATGAGCCCATCGGTTGAATGGTTTTGTAATCACCATCCGCACCAGCTTTTGGCTTGGCCGGGATTTTAATGGCTACATCGCTTAATCTGCCAATCGTTGATTCTGGAGAAATGGTAACAACTGCAACAGTGGCATCAATTGATTTAGCCTTCTCTGCCATTGATACAAGGCTCTTCGTTTCACCCGATCCAGAAGCAATAATTAAAATATCGTCTTCCTGCAGGCTGGGGGTTACTGTTTCACCAACAACATAAGCATCTAACCCCATATGCATCAAGCGCATTACAAAAGATTTGGCCATAAATCCAGATCTTCCAGCCCCGGCTACAAACACTTTTCTGGCTTCAAGAATTCTGTCTACTAATCTTTCAGAATCCTCTTCGGCAATTTGGCCGATTGTCCGATCTACCTCTTTTACAATTTCTGAAGCATATTTGAGAGTTGTCATAATGGAAATACCCTTCTTACACTAAAGCATGTTGCTTAATCATGTCTTGCATTTTAGCCGCAACAGCTTTTTTATCAGCTTGGTTCGCAATACCGCCGCCTACAATGACAAGGTCAGGGTTTGATTTAAGAACTTCTGGAAGTGTTTCTAATTTAATGCCGCCTGCGATGGCAGTTTTTGCATTTTTTACGACACTCTTAAGTGTTTCAAGGTCTTTAAAGGAGTTTTGGCCCTTTGCTTGCAGGTCGTAACCTGTATGAACACAGATATAATCTACACCCATTGCGTCAACTTCTGCGGCACGTTTGGCAATATCTTTAACAGCGATTAAATCAATAAGAATCTTTTTGCCTTGTTTTTTCGCTTCTGCAACTGCACCTTTGATCGACTCGTCTTCAGCAACTGCTAGAATCGTAACGATATCAGCACCATGTTCGGCTGCTTTTAAAACTTCGTAACCTGCTGCATCCATTGTTTTCGTGTCAGCTAGTACTTTTAATTGTGGGAATGCTTCTTTAACTGCTTTTACTGCTTGAAGACCTTCGATTTTAACTACTGGTGTACCGATTTCTACGATATCAATGTAGTCTTTAACTTCTTCCACCAATTTAATTGCTTCTTCAGTATTTACAAGGTCTAGAGCTAATTGTAATTCCATTTTTTGTTCCTCCTTTAATATTTTGGTTGCTACAATGTTCATTATAATTTGCAATTTTCCAAAAACAAAGTATGCACTTTTTTTTCATATAGTGTTAAAAATGACACTGTAAAGACGTGCTAAAAAGACATGTTAACCTGCTTTAAATCTTGGCTCCATCTTCCAAATTAGGTGTTTTTTTTCTCACTATCTAACAAAAAAGTGTGTACTTGTTAAAACTCAATCTGTACTTAATAATAAAAATAATCTTTCAATCTTTTTTATTTGTATTTGGCAAAAGCTGATTAAATCAATAATAGGGGTGAAGAAAAAGTGGAATACCATCGAATAACAAATATAGTAGATCCGTATTTTAAACAGTTGCATCAATTGATGGGAGAAGTGTTCCCGCCGGAAGAAGTACTAGAATTTAATTTGTGGAAAGAGCCTTTGGAAGACCCTAATATTCGGGTTTTTGTGGCAGTTGAAAATAATAAGGTAGTAGGAGCGACGGAATATCGTTATTATAAAGACTTTAATATTGCGATGACTGATTTTACGATTATTGGTCAAGCCGGGCTGGGGATAGGTCCTTTTTTGGCGAATAAGAGGTTAGCAGATTTGAAAGCTTTAGCGGCAGAAAACGGGGAAGAATTATATGGTATGTTTGCCGAAGTTTATGATCCATACCAAGTAGACGATTATGGATTCGGCGGCGTTAAGCCGATGGATCCCTATGTCCGCCGCGAGGTATTGGCGCATCTCGGCTATAAACGCCTTGATTTTCCTTATGTCCATCCATCCTGGAACAATGATGGTGAGCCTGTAACCGGCCTCGATCTTTGCTTTCTTCCGACCAATGACAATCTGAAAGAACTGCCTACAAGCCTTATTGTGAAATTCTTAAAACGATATTATACCGTTTTATCAAACAAACCAATCTCATGGTATGTTATGGTTCAAAATTTGGAAAAAAATAAACAGGTTCAGCTGCTGCCGATTTAGGCAAAGGAAATTGGCACAGAGATGAAAGGATTGGGATAAAGCAATGAAATGTGTTTCGATTGATTTAGATGGTACACTCTTAAACTCTCAACATGAGATATCGAAGGAGAATATTTTGGCCTTGAATGAATTACAACAACAAGGATATGAAATAATCCTCAATACAGGACGGGCGTATAAAGATATTGTAAAAATCAACGGAATACAAGACTTGGAAATTCCAATTATTTGTTTAAATGGCTCTGTTTTATACTCAAAAACGGGAAACCTGCTATTCGAGACTTCCATACCGATTCCCGCCTATAAACAGACACTCTCTATTTTACAAAGAATCGGAGTCTATGTGCTGGTCTATACGAATCATGGCGGTTTCCCTTCCACATTGCCTCCGCTGCAGCGGAAAAGTAATGAAGAATTAGCAGTCGTTTTCCGTGACTATCATTACGATGAAATTTTCAACCTGGAAAACCTTAAAATCTATAAATTAATTGCCTTGGTTCAGAATGATCAACTAGAAAAAATTGAGGAAGTAAAAAAGAGTTTAAAAAATCAAGTTGAGATCGCAATGGCCTCTTCCTTTCCGAATAATGTTGAAATTACATCAAATGAAGCTCAAAAAGGGCAGGCCTTATTACGCTATCAACAGATCATGAATGTATCTTTCGAAGAGATTTTTGCTTTTGGCGACGGCGGGAACGATCTCGCCCAATTCGAAGTGGCAACGACATCTGTGGCAATGGGAAATGCACCGCGATATGTTCAAGAGAAAGCCTCGATTGTAACAAAAACCAATGACGAAGACGGTTTTGCATATGCAGTGCGCAATCTCCTGCAGTTAATTCAACCGCAAGAGCCATCTTCTGTCAGATGATTCTAGATGATGAAACTCTTCTTCATAAATTTAATATGGAAAGGAAGAAGGAATTTTGCCAACACAACAGATTGGTGTAATTGGTTTAGCTGTAATGGGGAAAAACCTTGCATTAAACATTGAAAGCCGGGGATATTCCGTCTCGGTTTATAACCGTTCCTCGGATAAGACAGAAATTTTTTTAACCAAAGAAGCAGCAGGTAAAAAGATTGTCGGAACATATAGTGTGGAAGAGTTTATACATTCATTAGAAAGACCCCGAAAAATTTTGTTAATGGTTCAAGCGGGTACGGCCACAGACGCAACGATCCAATCTTTAAAACCGTATCTTGAAGAAGGGGACATACTTATTGATGGCGGCAATACGTTTTTCCAGGATACGATTAGACGGAATAAGGAATTAGCGGAAGCAGGCCTTCATTTTATTGGTACAGGTGTTTCAGGAGGCGAAGAAGGTGCATTAAAGGGTCCTTCCATCATGCCTGGCGGCCAGAAAGAAGCCTATGAATTGGTGAAACCCATTTTGGAGGCGATTTCCGCAAAGGTAGAAGGAGATGCTTGCTGCACATATATCGGACCAAATGGGGCCGGACATTATGTGAAAATGGTGCATAATGGAATTGAATATGGTGATATGCAGTTAATATCGGAAGCCTATTTTATTATGAAACAGCTGCTGGGTTTAAAAGCGGAAGAGCTTCACGAAGTATTTTTAGAGTGGAATAAAGGGGAATTAGACAGTTATTTAATTGAGATCACGGCCAATATTTTTACAAAAGTGGACGAACAAACCGGCAAACCGCTTGTCGATGTCATTTTGGATTCGGCCGGACAAAAAGGCACTGGCAAGTGGACAAGCCAGAATGCCCTGGATTTGGGAGTTCCGCTTCCGATTATCACTGAATCGGTATTTGCCCGGTTTATTTCCGCTATGAAAGAAGAGCGGGTAAAAGCAAGCAAATGGTTAAAAGGGCCAAAAGCAACTGCATTTGAAGGCAAAAAAGAGGATTTCATTGATGCGGTAAGAAAAGCCTTGTATATGAGTAAAATCTGTTCTTATGCACAAGGATTTGCCCAAATGCGGACTGCGTCAGAAGAATATGATTGGAACCTACGTTATGGCGATATCGCCATGATTTTCCGCGGCGGCTGTATTATTCGGGCGCAATTCTTACAAAAAATTAAAGAGGCATATGACCGGAATCCAGGACTTACGAATCTATTATTAGATTCTTATTTTAAAGAGATTGTCGAAAGCTATCAATCTTCGTTACGAGAAGTAGTAGCAGTGGCCATTACGTCCGGTATTCCAGTTCCCGCTTTTTCGAGCGCGATTGCCTACTATGATAGTTATCGTTCAGAAACATTACCGGCCAATCTCCTTCAGGCACAGCGTGATTACTTTGGTGCACACACGTATCAACGTGTTGATCAAGAAGGTATTTTCCATACTGAGTGGCTGGAAAAATAAACAAATTCTATTTTAAACCCTAGGCCTAGCCAAGGGTTTTTATTTTTCAAACAATTCATAATTGGTGGAAAAATAGGTGCGAATATGTGATATTCGTCATTGGTAGGGAACAGTTAAACATGGTTTAAATAAAATAGGGTTGGAAAACTTCTTTCGCGGGTAATGATAGAATTCGACTAAAAGGGGTTAGGTAGATGGGGAAAGATAGTAATTCATTTGTTCACATTGATAGTCTCGAAGAACTGGTGGATACGATTAGCGATCTGCTTGGTTGTCCTGTTACGGTAGAGGATGTCAATTTCCGGCTTCTTGCCTATAGCTCGCATGAAAAGGTCACAGACGCAGGCAGGATTGCGACGATTATTAATCGGCAAGTACCGGAAATTATCATTAATGGTTTATGGAGGGATGGTGTCATTCAACAACTGAAAAACAGTGACAATCCCATTCGTGTTTCTCCCATCGACGAGGCCGGTTTTGGCAGCCGGATTGCGATTGCTGTAAGGAATGGAAATGACCTGTTGGGCCATATTTGGGTGATTGGCTCCGGACATGCTGATGAAGTGTGGCAGACCCAATTGCTGAAAGAAGCTGCAGAAGCAGTGGGCATCAAACTATTGCAGCTTCGGTATAGAAGAAAAAATGAACACGAAGGATACCATAAGTTTTTCCAGCAGATTCTATCGGGTGAGATCAATACTCAGGAAAGAATCAAGGAGAGGGCGCTGCAAGTAAAGGTCTCCCTTCCTCCCGAATTTAGTATCATTGTATTTGAATCTCCAGAAGAAATAAGTGAAAGCATGTACAGGCAAATTGCTTATTTAGCGAACACTTTCAAATCGGTGCAGGTCATCATGAGTAGTAATGAGGGCCAAAGGCTTATTTTTTTAGTCAATCCTGATGCCCGGAAAGGTACTCCAAATAAAAATTGCAGCAGCTTTATTTCGAGTGCGATTTCGCAAATGACGGAAAAACTAGGGGCTTCGGGGTTTATCGGAGGCTGTGGGTGTGTCTATTCCAATTATCGGAAAATCCAAACCAGCTACCAAGAAGCCTTAACGGTAATTGGGATTAAACGAAAGCTTCCAGAGGAAACAAAAGGTATTTTCCATTATCCTCAATTAGGTTTTTTTCGATTTATCCCCGCCATTTTAGAAAAAAATGCCGATGAAGCCTATCAGAATCAGGCCCTGCAGAAAATCGGCGAATATGACCAGCAAGGAAATTCTAATTTGCTGAAAACGCTAGAAATCTATTTAAAATATGACAATATTAAAGAAACCGCAAGTGCGCTGCATATTCATATCAATACCCTTAATTACCGCTTAAAGAGAATAGAGGAAATCGGGGAAATCGATTTAATGGATCCGATGCAAAAGTTAATTCTTTATTTTGACCTAAAAACTGAAAAATTTTTAACGTAGAGGCATTTGTGTATTTTTGCAAAAATTGCCTCTTTTTTTTCTGTATTTTATACGAAGAAAAGAACAAAGAGAATTTTTATAATTAAAACCAAGTAAGGAATTTATAAAATTAAAAAAATTACGAAACATTCAGGGAGGAAGAGGAAAAAATGGAAAATCTGGATCTGTTGTTTAGCCCAAAACAAATTCGTCACATTGAAATCAAAAATAGGATTGCGGTTACCGCGCATGCTACCGCTTTTAACCCTACAAGTAATCCTTCTGATCAATTCATTGATTACAATGTAGCCAAAGCCCGGGGTGGTGTAGGATTGCTGATGACGATGGGATCATCTTCTGTCCATCCTACTTCTCCAAACTCCGACTGGGGCGGAATTCACAACTGGGATGATAGTGTAATTCCTTATTTCAAGAAAATGTCAGAAAAAATCAAGCCTTATGGTACCGTTCTGATGGCCCAGATTTCACACCGCGGGCGCCGTACCTGGAATGATGTTACATGGCTCCCAACCTATGCCCCGTCCGATATACCGGAACCAAATCATTATCATATGCCGCATATTGTTCAGCCTGACGATATTGATTGGTTAGTGGATGCCTATGTTCAGGCAGCATTAAGACTGAAAAAAGGCGGATTTGATGGAGTTGAAATCTCGGCAGCCCACGGGCATATGATTGATAACTTCTGGTCGCCTATTTCAAACCGCCGGACCGATCAATATGGCGGCTGCTTGGAAAACCGGATGAGATTTGGAAATCAAGTGATCGACGCCGTTCGAGACGCCGTCGGGGATGACTTCCTAGTGGCGTTAAGGATTACAGGTGATGAACTGATTGAAGGCGGTCTTACCAATGAAGACATGCAGGAAATTGCGCTTCGAAGTGTGAAGAGTGGAAAAATCGACTTGCTTAATGTCATCGGGTCCGTGGGTGCGACACAATATCACACAGCATTAACGGTTCCATCGATGAACTATCCTCTCGGAATCTTTACCGGTTTTGCCGGGGCCATACGCTCCTATTTGCAGGAAAATGGATGTGATGTACCGGTTTTAACCTGTGGAAGAATTGTCCACCCACTGCAGGCAAACCAAGTTCTTGAAGAAGGGCAAGCAGATTTTGTCGGAATGAACCGTGCCATTATCGCAGACCCTGACCTTCCTAAGAAGGCACAGGAAGGCAAAATAGATGATATCAGGATTTGTATGGGGGCCAATGAAGGCTGTATCGGCAGAATTTATATCGGCAAACCAATGGTTTGTGTCCAAAATCCTCTCATCAGCCGCGAAAGCGAATTGATGGAATGGAAGCCTGCAGAGATTGCGAAAAAAGTATTAGTCATTGGCGGAGGCCCAGGCGGACTAGAAGCGGCACGTATGGCGGCAGAGATTGGACATAATGTAACAATTTGGGAACAAAGCGGCCAGCTGGGAGGACAAATTCGATTGGCAGCCAAAGCCCCTAATCGTGAAGCTTGGGCAAGTTCCGTTGACTGGCTGGAAGGGCAGTGCCGCAAGTTAGGTGTTGAGGTGCAATTGGGCAAAACCGCTAATGTAGAAGATGTAGTAGCATTTGGTGCAGATTCAGTCGTTGTTGCAACTGGTTCAACTGCTAGAAGACTCGATATTCCTGGAACGGATCTACCATTTGTTGTTACAGCCAGAGAAGCCTTGGCCGAAACCGCACAAATCGGAGAACGAGTATTGTTTATTGATGAACACCACCATCAAGAAGGTTTATCCGTAGCGGAGTTCCTTGCTGAAAGAGGCCATGTTGTTGAAGTGATTTCACGCCTTTGGGTTGTAGGGGAAGAAATTGACGGAACGATGCGCCCTGATTTATATGCCCGCTTGGATGGCCTGGGTGTACAGATTACTCCTGTAACAAATGCCAAAGAAATCAATGAGGACAAAACCGTGTTAGTTGAGCATTATCTATCCCATCGTGAATGGGAAATGGGACCATATGATACGGTGGTAGTTGCAGCAAAAGGAGTTGCAAATGACGGCTTATGGAAAGAATTGAAAGGAAAAGTAGCTGACCTTCACCTTGTTGGCGATGCGGTTGCTGCACGCGGTTTAAATAATGCGCTGTTAGAAGGTACAAGGGTCGCTAGACAGATTTAAGTGTAAAGGGGTGGGATTTGTGCCTGAAAAAACAAGTAGCATCGGATACGCGGAGGATTCACAGATTTGGGTGCTTGCTGAACGGACGGGAAAGCAGTGGGATACAATCACATTGGAATTGCTTCAGGATGCCCAGGTGCTGGCCAAAAAGACCGGATGGAAAACACTGGCGATTGTGTTTGGAAAGTCTGAGATGATCTCGGATCAAGATTGCCATCAATTAGCTGCAAATGGGGCGGATAAAGTTCTTGTTTTACTACATGCGGAATTTGGCAAACCAGGCTCAATGATGGGGTATAGCCAGGTTTTGCTCGACAGCATGAATGGTCAATCCCCCCGGCTGCTGTTGTGTCCGTCCACCCCTCTATGGGTTGAATGCGCTTGCCGTCTAATCGGTGCTTGGGATGGAGTGATCGCCCGTGATGCCATCAGTTTTAAACTTACTCCAGATAACAAGCTTGAGGTCATTCAATCCATATGGCAAAACAAGGGACAAATGACAATCAGCATGTCTGACGATCATCCATGGTGCGTATGTCTGAAGCCTGGAGTTGCCGGCCTTGGAAAAACGAAACCGCAGGCAAAGGCACAAATCCTGCGCCAGGATGTTAGCAAGAAGCAAACAGAGACTGTTCAAACGGTAGAGTTATTACCTCCAAACCCAAGCGAGCTTGATCTGGTTGAAGCGGAACGGATTGTGGCCGGAGGCCGCGGCATTCAGGGAGAGGAAGGCTTTAAAGCCCTTGAAGAACTGGCATTTCTTCTTGAGGCGGCAGTGGGGGCAAGCAGGGTAGCGGTAGATTTAGGCTGGGTTCCTTATGTTAGACAGGTGGGGCAAACCGGGAAAATTGTTAAACCCCGTTTGTATATCGCCGCTGGGATAGCGGGTGCTTCCCAACATGTGGATGGGATGCGTGATTCCGAGGTGATCATTGCCATTAATACGGATAAGAACGCAAATATATTTAAAATCGCCCATTTAGGAATTGTCGGTGATGCCGATACGATCATAAGGGGATTAATAGCTGAACTAGAAGCGGGCGGGACATCACAGGCTGCAGACAAAAGGCCGAAAGCTGTCAGTTTGATCAATTAAGTGGGGGATGACATATGAAGGTGGCTGTATGCATCGATTCGTTCTTATCGCTGCAAAGTACGACACTGGAGACTGTGAAACAAACGTATTTCGATGAACAAACATCGGTCAAATATATGATTGAACCATCGAGTGTTGCGGCAATCCAGCTGGCAAGTTCACTCTGTGGGAAAGATGATCAATTGATTGCCGTTAGCTTTGGCGGTGAATCTAGTGAAGCGGCTTTGGAGTATGCGTTAGCTTACGGGGTTCACTCGGTTGTTCAGATTAGTAGAATTCCAGGCCTCGTCGGGCAGGATTCTACGGTTACGGCTATTATTCTCGCTAATTGGCTAAGGAAGCAGTCGTTTGATTTGATTATATGCGGAAATGCTGGCGGTACCGGAACACTGCCAGCGTTACTGGCAACCTATCTCGGAATGCCAAGTATACCGCGTGTTGATTTCGTCAAAAAACGGGACATGAAAACCCTAGAAGTGCGACAGCGCCTTCAGGGTGGCTGGCGTCAAATGCTTTCGGTAAGCATGCCGGCATTGCTATCGGTCCAGGCTGGATACTTTCCTGTCAAATATGTTTCCGTCAAACGCCGAAACTGGGCCAATCAAAATCATGTCCAGATCAAAGTGGTAAATCCGGAGTGGGACGGGCTGCCGGGAACAAAGGTAATCTCAGTCGAAGCTCCGAAGCCGCGGACGAAACGGACTGCTATCGACTCAAGTCAAAGTGCGGCTGACCGCTTAAAATTCCTAAGGGGCGGCGGCCCCGCACAAACTGCAAAAGCGGGGAAGGAAGAGGACAAAAAAATGGTGGAAGCGGCACCGTCAGAGGCTGTTCGGGAGATTATTGAATTTCTGAAGAAGAAGGAACTGCTTCCTGAAAAACTTCTGTAAGACTATCTGTCTATCTATTTAGATTGAACAGCGAGGGGATGGTGAAAAGATGACGTTACAAGGACTTTTAGGCCTGCTGACCATTTTGTTGGCGAGCTTTTCAATAACATTGATGCTTCTAAGACTGAGACCTATTTTGCTGGCAATGCGCCGGAGCCGGCCTACTTACCGGATGGATCAGATAGGCAAGCGGCTTTCCTCGATGGTAGTCCAGGTATTTGGACATAAACGGCTGTTGCGCAACCGTTTGGCGGGGATCATCCATCTATTTATATTCAGCGGTTTTGTGATCCTGATGTTGGATATTATTGAAGCGATTGGGCAAGTTATTTCCCCGACATTTTCAGTAGGGGTGGTACTTCAAGCTGTTATCGATTTGTGGGTATTACTAGTTTTGACTGGCGTGGTTCTGGCTATTTACCAGCGCCGCGTCATCCGTCCGAAGCGCTATGAAGGGTCAGATGAGCGCGATGGAGAAATAATCCTTGGAATGATTTCCGCCATTATGATTGGCATTGTGATCCATACATCGTTTTTTCCGCTTGTCGCAGACTCGTTATACGGGATTGATGAAATGAAAGATGGCCATTTTCTTGGGGTTATGCTTTCTAAGGTTTGGATTGCCCTAGGGCTGGACCAAACGATTATCCCCGCTATTGGTTATACAATTGGCTATTTAATGGATATCGGAATCATCTTTGCTTTTATGATGTACCTGCCAACGTCGAAACACCTGCATGTCTTTTTTGCAGTACCGGCGATCTTCTTCCGGAAAATGGACCCGCCCGGCCAATTAGTCTCACAAGATGACTCAAATCAGTCTTTGGAGGAGATTAGAACATATGAAGACTTTACATGGAAAGACATTTTGGATTTATATACCTGTACGGAATGTGGACGCTGTCAAGACGTATGTCCTGCCCACGCATCAGGGTCTCCCTTATCACCGAAGATGCTTATCCTAAACTTAAGGGATGCTCATCTAGAACAGTTGCATGGAAATAAGCCGGCAATGAATGAAGATTGGGCAATTGCCGGAAATGTGATTTCCGCTGAAACGCTTTGGTCATGTACCACTTGCGGCGCATGCCAGGAGGCTTGTCCAGTTTTCATTGAACATGTACCAAAAATTGTCGGGTTGCGTGCATCGTTGGTAGAGAATGGATTATTAGAAGAACGGGCACAAGCAACGCTGGAAGGTCTCATTGATCATGGAAATGTGTATGGAAAAGACCATAAGCTAAGACCGGCCTGGGCTGCTTCGGTTGATTACCGCTTCAAGGACGCCCGTAATGAAAAGGTAGATTGGCTTTGGTTCTTGGGAGATGTAGCATCCTTTGAGACGGACCCGGGCGTTTTAAATTCCATTCACTCAGTAAGTTCAGTATTTAAAAAGGCCGATTTAAATGTTGGTTTGTTATTTAACAGTGAAGTAAGCTCAGGAAATGATGCACTGCGCATGGGAGAAATCGGGCTTTTTGAACAGCTGGCAAATCAAAACATGGCTTCGATAAAAGAAGCAAACTTTGATCGGATTCTTACAACAGACCCTCATAGCTTCAACGCGCTTGCTAACGATTATCAGAAGCTTGGGCTAGATAAGCCGGTCTATCATTACAGCCAGGTGTTTTTAGAATTATTCAATGAGGGAAAGCTTTCCGTTGAGTCCCCGCTTGGAATTCGGGCAACGTACCATGATCCTTGTTATATCGGGCGGTGGAATGGGATTTTCGAACAGCCGCGGGAGGTCCTGAATCGTTGCGGTGTTGAGGTTGTAGATATGCCGCGGAATCGCGGGGGAAGCTTATGCTGCGGCGCTGGCGGCGGCCGAATGTGGATGAATGAATCAGGCGTACAGGAACGGCCATCAGAAAGCCGGATTAAAGAAGCCTTAACATTACCTGGAGTAACCCACTTTGTCGTAAGCTGTCCAAAAGATATGGTTATGTATTCAGCAGCAGTCGCTTCCCTTGGCGTAGAGGACCAGATCAAAGTGGTTGATATATCAGAGCTGGTACTAATGGCGGTAAATGCAAACGCACTTCATGCGGCGGTTTCATAAGGTAAGTGAGGCATGGGGAGGCATGGGGACGGTTCTCATGCCTCGTTTTGAGTTGTTCTGGGATATGGGGACAGTTCTGCTGTGTCATTCTGTCCAAAGACAGACCGTCCCTATGGACCTACTCCTCAACCAATTCCTTCTCGCGTATTTTCAAGTTGAATTTTTTTAACCGACGAATGATATAGGATTGGGATACACCGAGTTTTTTTGCTGTTTTCCAAGTACTATTCGTATCATTATAAGCTTTAATTAAAATGTTTTTTTCAATCTGTTCCAAATAGATTGGTAAGCTCACTTCTTCTACATTTTGGATGAGCATTTGTTGAGACTGGTGAAGGGGGAAGTCACTTGGTAAATCGTCTATATCGATTTTTGGTCCAGCAGAGGTAATCACTAATCGTTCCATTAGATTTTCAAGTTCACGAATATTTCCATCCCAGCTGTAATTGTATAAGGCATCCATTATGTTTTTGGATAAAGTATGTTGACGGCCATACTTTTGATTGAATTTTTTTAAATAAAAATTCAAAAGTGGAATAATATCTTCTTTTCTTTTACGTAAAGGTGGAATTTCCATAGGAAGGATGTTTAAACGATAAAATAAGTCCTTACGGAATGTTCCTTCTTTGACGCGTTCCATTATATTCACATTGGTTGCTGCAATAATTCGCACATCCGCTTGTTGGACTTGGTTATCCCCAATCATCCGATAAGTCTTGTTTTGCAGAAATTGCAGAAGCTTTGATTGTAGATGAAGAGGAAATTCCCCAATTTCGTCTAAAAACAAAGTCCCTTGATCAGCAGCAGCGATTAAACCGAGTTTTCCATTCGAATTGGCCCCTGTAAATGCCCCTTTTTTGTAGCCAAATAATTCAGATTCAATGAGGGACTCTGGAATAGCACCGCAGTCTAAATGAATAAATGGTTTATGATTGCGACTGCTCAGCTGATGAATACTGTAGGCAAAGGCCGTTTTTCCGACACCTGTTTCTCCTGTTAATAGAATTGTTGTATCGATATCCGCAACCTTTTGAGACCATTCGATAAGGTGCAGAGAAACTTTACTTTTTCCAACATAGAAATCTTCATACTGCTGATTTTTTTGTTGTAAGATGAGTTGACGAATTTGCTGTTTATATAGTTGTAGAATAGATTCGATTTTTTCTAATTCACTCGATTGATTGATAACTTGGGATAATTGTCTTGCATGTGTAACAATATATTGGATATCCCCCTTCTCGTTGGGGATATAGTCACTGGAAACTAGCAAGTGAACATTATTTTGAGTGACCTGCGTGGTGCTTACAAACTGTTTTTGTTCGATAACAAGCCGTGCGATAGAAGGGGTAAATAAACCTCGTTTTTCCATTTCTATTACGTTTTGGCCAACCAATTCATCGACTTGTAATACTGAAAAAAAATCATAAGCTGCTTGATTCACCCACAATACATTCCCTTGGTTATCGATAATCCAAATAGGGTCTTTTAATGTATTAATAATCTTTAAGAGTAATTGCCCATCAAATTGTTGTAAGATCTTTGCAGTCAAAGTGTTTCCCCCTCTCATAATTTATTTCCTTATGCTAGAAAAGCTTTAAACCTTCAGTATTTTTGATTCGTATGCGACTCAATTTGAACCCCTATGTAAGAAACTATAGCATGTTATAAGACGTTTTCATACATTTTTCGACACGAATTGAATCTATTTAGAATCATTGAGTTAGAAATGAATTATAAATTTAGTAAATTCTTTTTTGAATGTGCTGATTTATCAGTCTTTTAAAATTGGCATGCTTCTTGCAATATTACAAAGTGTACTCAAGAAAATGCATCCTAATTGGAACGTAGAAAACAAGTCGGAAACGAATTAAAGAAAAAAGGGGAAATTTTATGCAAGCTGCTAAAAAGATTGAGGAGCCAAAAAAACAATTTGGGGATCAAGGTAATGAGTTGCACCGTGGGCTTAAACGTAGACATATTACTATGATGTCCATTGGTGGAACAATTGGAACAGGGTTATTTCTTGCTTCGGGAAATGTAGTATCGAAGGCAGGTGCTCTTGGGGGCCCTATTGCATATTTAGTGATAGGAATTTTAGTTTATGTCTTAATGAAAGGTCTTGGCGAAATGTCCACTTTCATGCCGACTCCTGGTGCTTATACTACTTATTCGGGTTTGTTTGTCCACCCGGTTTTAGGTTTCATGGTCGGATGGAATTTATACATTAACGGTTTTCTCGGTCTTGGGGCTGAAATTGTAGGAGGGGGAATGATATTAAATCAATTTTTCCCAAACATTCCGCCGGTTGTATTCTGTATCGCGATTTCATTATTGATTCTGGTCTTAAACTTGATCAATGTTAAATCGTACGGAGAAGCTGAATACTGGTTTGCAGGAATTAAGGTATTCGCCATTATCATTTTCTTGATTATGGGGGTTCTAATGATCTTTGGAGTGATTGGACATCAAGGGTTTATTGGATTATCCAACTGGACGAGCGAGTCCGTGTTCCCGAATGGATTTACAGCGGTCATATTAATGATGACTGGGGTAGTCTGGTCTTATTTAGGGGTTGAAACGGTTGTATCAGCAGCAGGAGAAACAGTAGACCCTCAGAAGAATGTTCCTAAAGCGATCAACACCATCTTCTTCCGGATATTAATTTTTTATGTTGGTTCGATAACGGTTATGGGTTTGGTTGTTCCTCACAAAAATGTAAGCGTTTTGAGTAATGGTTATGCTGGCTTATTTGACTTTGCCGGTATACCAGGTGCGGCTGCTATCATGAATATCGTTATTCTTACATCTTTAGCTTCTGCTGCAAACTCCATCGTATATTTACTTAGCAGAACGTTAATTGCGTTATCAAAAGAAGGAAAAGCACCGAAAGCATTAGGAAAAGTGAACAAACGCGGGATCCCAACGAATGCGGTTATTCTGACTTTATTTCTGGGTCAGATTTCTCTTATCACCAACTTCGTTTCACCGGATAAAGTGTTCATTTGGCTGACATCCATCGCTGGATTCAATACTCTGCTTGGCTGGTTCGGCAGTTTTCTCTCCCATTATCGGTTTAGAAAATGGCTGGTGGCAAACGGAGGTTCTGTAGAGAAGCTAAAGTTCAAAATGGGAACTTATCCGATTCCAACAATCATCTGCTTATTGGTTTTAGTTGGTATTGCCATTTACACCGCCTACAGCCCTGATACAAGATTTTCCTTCTACATTGGAGTACCGATGCTAATATTGTACTTTATTATTGGCAGGTACCTGAATAAAAAAGGGAAGCTGCAGGAAATGAACTATGAGCCGTTCTTAAAGGCGCATATCAATGAAACAGAAATAAAATAAAGAATTTTATTTGTAGCATCACGCTAAAATCATTTGATGCAATACCCTGGTAATCCTTCTGGAAAGCAGGGTTTTTGCCATTAATTCAGGGAGACAGAATGAAAATGGAAAGTAAAAATCTAGAATTGGCTATACAATTGCGACATGATTTACATCAGCATCCTGAACTTTCGAATCAGGAATTTTGGACGAAACAATACTTGATTGATTTTCTTAAAAAATATACACAGCTCGAAATTGTCGACAGAGGCTCATGGTTCTATGCAATCTATCACTCCAAGATTGGAAGAAGGAACATAGCTTTCCGCGCAGATTTCGATGCTCTTCCAATAGAGGAAACGATCAATCTCCCATACGGTTCTAAGTTCCCAGGAGTTTCTCACAAATGTGGACATGATGGCCATTCTGCAACTCTTTGTGGTTTCGCTTTGGAGATTGATCAGAAAGGCTGTGACAATAACATCTTCTTCCTGTTTCAGCACGCAGAGGAAACAGGGAATGGTGCTGCCGAATGCTCTGTTTTTATCAAGGAAAACAATATTGATGAAATCTTTGGCTGGCATAATTGGAGTGGTGTTGAAAAAAATACGGTCCATGTCATTGATGGAACAGCACAATTTGCATCCAAGGGTATGTCCATCTATATGGAAGGTGTTCCTTCTCACGCCAGCGAACCAGAAAAAGGTATAAATCCATCATTTGCTATTGCAAAGATCATTGATGCTATTCCTGGATACATTGCTCCTGCAAACAATAAAGGAATCGTTCTATGCACGATCGTTCAAGTGGATATTGGTGCAAAAGCATTCGGTGTAAATGCAAGCAAGGGTGTATTAAGGATGACGATTCGAGCACGTTACGAAGAAGAGATGGTCAAACTTCAGGAGAATCTGGAAAATGCTGCAAAGGCTGAGGCAGAAAACTATGGGCTCAAGGTGAGCTTTGAGTATCAGGAGGAGTTCCCAGAAACAGCAAACCATAAAGAGAGCTCTGACAAAATTCGTCAAGTCTGCAAAGAAAAAGGCATTCCAATGGCTGAAATGACGGAAGCGTTCCGTGCATCAGAAGATTTCGGTCATTACACGAAACTCACAAAAGGTTCTTACTGTTATATTGGAAACGGAGAAGACTACCCGAATTTGCATAGCTATGAGTATGACTTCCGAGATGACCTCATTGAAACTGGAGTGGAACTATTCAAAGGACTAGCTGAGCTATAAAAAACTATTTAAAGCAATTTTTAAGTATAAAACAAACCCTAGTTGGGGCATACACAGGGACGGTTCCGTTGCATCATTTTTGTCCAAAGAACAAAAAACTGATGCATGAGAACCGTCCCCGTGCTTCATTATTGACTTATAGTACCTTCTACCTGATTAGCCTGCAGTCTTTGTTTCTTAGCTTTCCGGAAGTGGAATAGTTCATAGAATGTCGGAATGACGATCAGTGTCAGCAGGGTGGACACGATGAGTCCGAAAATAACTACGACGGCAAGTCCTTTGGAAACAAGGTTTAGGCTCATGGCTGATTCATGTGCAAACAAGAGTGGCAGCATGGCGAATACCGTAGCAAGTGCGGTCATTAGAATCGGCCGTAAACGCACAGTTCCAGCTTCCATAATCGCTTCGCGGATACTCATTCTTTCCTCGTTATGACGGATTCGGTCAACCAGCACGATCGCATTCGTTACCACAATTCCGACGAGCATCAGCATTCCGATACCAGAAGAAATATTAATGCTGGAGTTGGTAACAACCAGCCCTAATAGCGAACCAATTGCTGCAAGCGGCAGCGAAATCAAGATAGCGATGCTTGCCCGGAACGACTTTAAGGTCACAAGTAAAATCATAAACACGATTCCAATGGAGAACATGGCCAGTTTGGCGAGTTCGCCTAATTGGTCGGATGACTGCATAGATGAACCGGTAAGTTCGGCGCTAGTTCCTTTGGCAAAGGTATTATCTTTGCTCCAAGTTACAAGCTGCTGCTGTATTTTGCCGGCTACGTCCACCATTTTGTCCGGATTGACTTGAGCCGTGACTTGAAGATAATGATGTCCGTCTTTCGTAAAGATCGTGCCTTGCTCCTTGCTTTCTTCAACCTTCGCAATGCTGGATAAAGTAACAGGTCCATTTGGTGACATTAGCTGAAGATTTTTCAAATCGTCTGGCGTTTGAATCTCTTTTAGTGGTCCTAATTTTACGGCAGTGGTCCGTCCGTCTATTTTGATGCTTCCAATGACAGCAGGCTGAAGCATCGCATAAATTGATTGGGAGATTTCCTGCGCATTTGCTACTTTTGAATCTACCTGAATGGTTACGGTTGGCTTTGTATTTTGATCGTTGCTTTCTACTTTTAGGACACCATCAATGCTGCTGATTTTTTCCTTCACCTTATCAGCGGCTTTTTTAATGTCATCATCATTTTTTCCGATGACATCAATGGAAACAGTCGTTTTGTTGGTTCCCATTAATCCAGCGGTGTCAGCTGTAAGCTCCGCATCTGGGAACTGATCTTTTGTTTTTCGGATGTCTTTCACAAATTTGGCGGAATCGGTTCCCTCTTTAGGAAAAACCATAAAACGTACCATATTTGCATCCTGCAGATTGCCATATTGGGCAGCGTCCTCATTGACTCCCGCGATTGTAATATGGGTTTTTACCCCTTCTTTATCCGCAAGAATGTTCTCCATTTTCTCAACCCCGTCTTCCATTTCACTAAATGGAGTTCCGTTTTGATAGCGAAGACCGATTTCTATATAGGCGGAATCCTTCTGATCGACAGACCCTTTAGGCATGCTCACAAATAACCCGACAGACCCGACCACAACGAGTACGGCTATTGTGATTGGCAGCCATTTATGGTTAAGCGACCATTTCAACAGTGATGGGTAGAAGGAATTCTGCTTGTGTTCTTTCATCTTTACCTTTGACATCATCCGGCCGCTGAGTGCTGGAACCACTGTCAGTGAAACAAGCAGTGAAGCCAGTAATGAACAAGTGATTGTAATGGCGAACGGGGCAACAATATCACGTAAGCCTCCAGAAACAATCAGCATTGGAAGGAATACGGCCACCGTTGTGAGAGTGGAAGACGTAATCGCTGCTCCCACTTCTTTTACCGCTTCGATTAGAAAAGCGGGGGTTAATTCATTATCTTTTTTCCTTCGGTAAATATTTTCTACTACCACGATACTGTCATCCACTAGCCGTCCGACTGATACCGCAATACCTCCGAGCGTGAGGATGTTTAAGGTAACGCCAAAGAAAGAAAGTAGAATCATCGTAATGCAAAGTGACAGCGGAATACTGACAATCGTGATCAGGGTCATCCGGAAACTGCGCAGGAATAACCAGATAATCAGCGTTGCAAATAAGGCTCCAGTCAATACTTCTCTTGTCATCGAATTGATGGAATCAAGAACGGTATCGCCCAAATTCATTACAATCGTTGCTTGGAGCGTTCCCTTGTAGTCTTGATTGATTTTTTTAACCGTGTCTTGGACATCTTGCCCAAGGGTTACAGCATTGGAGGTGGAATCCTTCTGAATAACGACGTCAATGAAATTCTTCCCGTTCAAATGGGTGATGCTTTGGGTATCTTTTTGCATGGTAATATCGGCAACATCCTGCAGTTTAATGTTACCGATTAATTGGATGTTTTTGAGATCGTCAAGCGTTTCTAATTTGCCTGTTACGATAATGCTTGTTGCTTCGTTATTTAGCGTTTGCTCGCCCATTGCGACGGATGCATTTTTTCCTTGAAGAAGAGTATAAAGTTTTTCAAGCGGGAACCCAGCAGCGGCTAATTTTTCTGGATCGACTTTAATCATTACCTGTTGATTTTTCCCGCCGTTTACGATGACGTTACCGATACCTTTTAGGTCTTGGAACATTGGCATAATCTCATTTTCTACGAGATTTAGCTCAGTATTGCCAACTTCCTTATCGAAGGTGAGGCCTAATTCTACAATTGGAATTTCAGATGTGTTGAGGTTGACTACATATGGTTTCATGACTCCATTGGGGAGATTGACCATCGAAATTCTTTCTTGTATTTGCTGTTTTGCCTCTTTGATATCAATGCTGGATTCAAAGGTGACGGTCAACTGGGTAAAGTTATTCCCGGTTTGTGCGACCACATTTTGTTTTCCTTTGACGCCGTTTATGGCTTTTTCAATTGGCTGTGTGACCTGTTCATCCATGCTGACGGCATCGACGCCGTTTCCGACGACTGAAATCGTAACGTATGGCTGATCAGCAGATGGCATCAGCTCCATTGGAATCGTAGTGTAACTGAAAATACCAAAAATCATTGAGGCAACGACAGAAAAAGCTAATGCAGCCTTATTCCGTAACGCCCACTTGGTAAACCAAGTCATAATATGTACCCCCTAGTACAAAAGTATTACAAACAGGTAAATTATACCTTTTCTGCCACATTCTGAATAGTCCATTTTCATAAATTTACAAAAAAATAACCTTAGAGGACGATTCAGCTGGCAGTTTGTATTTAACACTCTTGATTATAGGGCCACAGGGCATTTCCAATGTAGTAACCAAAGTCAATAAATCTATGTGACTTTCGTCATTAATGAGGCATGGGGACGGTTCTTGTGCATCATTTTTTATGGGTCTCCTTGACAAAGATTAGGATTTTTTTTGCAGCTAATAACACTGATGTCATTGAAAAACGGTTGCAGAAGGGAATAGTTAGACGAAGTCCCTAAATTAAATGCAAGATAGTAGCAAAAAATAATATAATAGGTGGATAAGCCAAATGTGTAAGGCAGGGAATTTTAATGAACGATCATCTGCAACCTGATACCCCAAATCCAAATATTAATCGAAATGGACTTACACCTGAATACATTGAAGCCGGCCATAAGTTGAGGGAAAAATTACTCTATAGAATACAAATGGGTGATCAGGAGTTGATGACTGACTTTGAAAAGGATCCATTTTTGAAGTTAAGTGATGACCAATTTAACCTTCTAAACAGAGTCCCAAATAATAAAATGCGATCCTATAAAAATATTCTATTGTCCCACAATACCCTCTATAGTTATGCAGCCGAAAAAGGCGGATTAAGTCCATGGCAATGCCACTTTATCTCTGAAAAGTATGCCATTATGATTGAGCATGCCGAAACCATTTCGAAACTGGATCAGATTCATTTATATATGATAAAAGAGTATTCCGACCCTAAAATCCGAAAATCAAATAGTGGCAGCTTAACAATTGTAGAGAAAGCAGAAAACTATATAGAGATGAACTTTGCAGAGGATATTTCAATGGAGGAAATAGCCCGAAAAATACATGTTCATCCCTCACATTTAATGCGGGCGTTTAAAAAAGAAAAAGGCATAACGATTAGTACTTACCGGAATTTGAGAAGAATGAAGGAAGCGAAGGAGCTCATCCTAAACTCAAATCTCTCGATGACGGAAATTGCCATCATGGTTGGCTTCAGCAACCCCCAATATTTCTCCAAATTTTTTAAAGAGGTAGAAGGAATCACCCCAGTCGAATTTAAAAAGCTGAAAAAGAAATGAGGGGCGCGTGAGTATTTCATGCGCTTATTTTCTGCGTTCTAGGACTTTTTAAAAACAGAAAATTTTGCAATTATACTATAAAAGGATGCAACTATAATATAAAAACGTTTTCAAAATCAGATATATACTTAATTTCAAGAAATAAATTAAACGTTTGCAAAATCTACAAGAAAAAATGGGGGTTTTATATGAAAAAGTTTGGAGTAAGAGACCAGGTTGGATATGCGCTAGGGGATATTGGGGGGAGTTTTGTTAACTTATATATAGGCGGTTTTTTCTTAATCTTCTGTACCTATGTATTAGGTGTAAGCCCTTACTTTATGGGAACGATGTTTTTGTTGGGAAAATTCTTTGATGCCATTTGTAATGTGATTATGGGGACTCTTCCTGACCGTTGGAAATTAGGCAAATCTGGCGACAAATTCTTGCCGTATATTAATATATCAAAATGGATTTTAGCAGCTTCCTGTCTATTAGCTTTTGCAAACGTATCCAGTTGGGGATCCGCAGCAACTCATATTTGGGTAGTATTCGTTTATTTATTCTTCTGTGTTGCTTATACAGCTGACTCAATCCCTTATGGCTCGCTAGCATCTGTTATTACAAATGATCCTGTTGAACGCACAAAATTATCTCGTGCCCGTGCGATTGGCGGTATGGTTGTTGGAGTTGGATTCTTATCCTTCGTTCCAATGTTTATCTATGATAAATCTAAGGCTGTAGTTCCAGACGCATTCTTTCAAATTGCCATTGTATTTAGTATTTTATCGGTATTAGCTTATACAGGACTTGTAAAATTATCAACAGAACGTATTCGTGATGATCATACGACCGGAGCCAATTCCGATTACAGTTTTAAGGATGCCTTTAAGGTAGCGATTAAAAATAGACCGTTAATCGGAATGATGGTTGCATCAATAGGTTCACTTCTTATGATCAATGGTGTAAGCCAAGTAGCTCCAATTGTTTTTGCGGAACGTTATGGGATGCCAGGCGCTTTCGCTATCAACTCATTTATTAGCATTGGTGTTACGCTCGTGTTATTCGTGATAGTTCCTAAACTGGTTGTAAAGTTTAATAAAAGAAATTTAGTCATAGCTACAGCGATCTTCAGTTTAGTTGCAACAGCCATATTGACATTGGTTACAATTCAAAATGTATATGTGTTCATGGTTTTATATAACCTTGCTACAATCGGTTCGATTGTCTTCGTTATGGTTGTTTGGGCTCTTGTAACAGATTGCATCGACTATGCAGAGCTTCAAACAGGAAAACATTACGAAGGAACACTTTATTCCTTATATTCCTTTGCTCGTAAAGTAGGGATGGGTTTAGGCTCCGCTCTTGGCAGTTATGCATTAGGCTGGGTAGGCTTCGTTTCCGGGGCAAAATCTCAATCACCGGCAGTAGCAGAAGGTGTATTAAAAATGTACACCGGCATGCCAATCGCTGCATTCATTATAATGCTGATTGGTGTAGGTATGATCTATAACCTCAATGAAAAGAGAACAAATGAAATGTATGCTCTATTAAAAGAAAGAAGAGCAGTTTAATAAGTTTTATAGAAATTTCAAGAAAGAAGAGATTTATATGCGTACTAGATTCCTTTCAAAACTGACAAATGGGGAAGTCGAAGAATATTTAAATAGAAATGATATCATTTTTGTTCCTGTTGGAGTGACGGAAACACATGGAGCGTTACCGCTGGATTCAGAAACGGTTCTTGCGGAAGCCATCGCTTTAAAAATGGCAGAAGAATCGGATGGGCTTGTATTGCACAACTTACCTTATTTCTTCCCAGGCGGAACGATTGTCGGCCGGGGAACCATTCAAATGACCGTAAAAGACGGAATGGCTTATTTAGATAAAATTGCAAAGTCATTGCTGAATCAAGGCTTTAGACGACAAATTTATATCACCAGTCATGGTCCGGCGTATCTGACCGTAAGCGGCATGGTTCGTGATTTCTTTGATGAAACAAAAGTGCCTGCCCTGTATATGGACGTATTAAAAGCAGCAGAGGCAGCCAATCTCAATCTAATGGATGCATTCCATGATATGACGATAGGTGCTTATAAAATGTTAGGAAGATTAGAAGATGTTCCATTGAATATGCCTGAATCTCCTTCTGTGACTTATGATGTGCAGCATATGTTAGCAGGGATGAATAAGAATCCAGGGAATACATTAGGAAAGTATGCGTATCAATCCGGAGCAGTGGGCTCATATTTCTTTGAGCCATCTGATCATATGGCTACGCCGCTTTTAAAAACAGCTGAGGAAAGAGAAGAGCATGCCGCTGCGGGTGTTCAAGCGATTAATGAACTTGTAAAAGCATTGGATATGCCGGCTATCGTTGAAACCCTTCGTCAAGTCGATGATTACACAAAGGAAACCATTCTTCCTAAATACGGTGCACATTTGCCAGGCGGAAAGGTATGAATTTCAATAAATGAGATCTTCAAAAAGCGATTCCTAATATAGGAGTCGTTTTTTTTCAAAAACTAGTTTCTACCGCCGCCAGAAAAACCATATATATAAAGTAAAAGTTCACAGAGGTAGATACATTGGACAAACAAAATAACCGATTTAGATGGGTTGTATTTGCTTCCGTACTGTTTACTTATTTAATAATGTCAAGCCAGCGAACTGCACCGGGATTGATTACGGACCAAATAATGAGGGATTTTCATGTAACAGCAACAACGATTGGGTTACTGGCAAGCATTCAATTTTTTGTATACACGGGTTTGCAAATTCCGATGGGGATTATGGCTGACCGATTTGGTCCCAATTTTTTTCTCATTATCGGTGCGATCCTTACGGGTCTCGGTACCATCATTTATAGTCTCGGCACCCATGAATTTGTCTTGTTTTTTGCCAGAATCCTTACGGGGATGGGAGATGCGACCATCTGGGTCAATATGGTGTTAATCTTGAGCCAATGGTTTAGTGCGAAGGAATTTACCCGCTTAATCGGTGTAGCGGCAATGACGGGGAGTCTTGGTTTTCTGTTGGCGACAGTTCCATTCTCCTTATGGATTGACCTGATTGGTTGGAGAGCTGCGTTTTTTTCAACAGGCCTATTATTATGTCTATGTGGCATTTTCCTTTATTTTGTGCTCGTCAAAAAGCCAAAACAAGTCCTTTCTAATAAAACAATAATTAAAAAAGATGAGACCCAACGTGAGAAAACGTTGGTTTTACTGAGAAGAATTGTTTCGAATCGCCAGGCATGGGCTTTATTCTTATGTCACTTTGGGATTGTCGGAACGTATGTAGGATTTATCGGTTCATGGGCAGTGCCCTATGGGATGGATATGTATGGAATGACACGTTCAGAGGCAAGCCAGCTTATTTTGATTGGTCTGGTCGGGGCACTGATTGGTGCTCCTTTATCTGGCTGGATTTCAAGCCGGCTAGAGATGATTAAACGACCTTATGTGGTTGTCCATATCATTCTAATATTGTGTTGGTCTACCTTTCTTTTATTTAAAGGGAATCCTCCCAATTTCTTGTTAACGATGCTTTTCTTTGTTATTGGTCTTGCATATGGGGCAAATGCCTTAACGTTTGCTGCCGTTCGTCAATCTTTTCCGATCATGGAATCCGGCCTTGCCTCCGGATTTGCGAATACAGGTGGATTCTTGAGTGCCGTATTGCTGCCAAGTATCTTTGGAAATGTCTTAGATCACTTTCAGACCGCTTCAGGCAGTTTAAGCGCCGGTTACCACTATGGTTTCATCACACCAGTCATCTTCTCCCTATTTGGCTTGATTGGAGTGATGGTGCTTAAGGAATGTGGCAAGGGGACGGATCGAGGATCACTGAGAAAAAATCAAACCTGATTAAGATACAAAAATGGCTGAGTCGAAGTTGAAAAATCTCTTCTGAATGGACCATCCTAAGGTCAATGAAGACCAAAACGGTACAGGGCAAGATGGAAAATGGACTTCATATTTTTATTGGAGACAATAAGCAAGCCTGTGGGGGAATCTTTTATCTGCCTCTTATGAAGTGATTTCAGCAGCGTCGGACGGCTCTTCTGCAGCATTTTGTCTATTTATTTTCCCGTCGGCAAAAATCTGCAATTTTTTAATATGCTAATTAAGCAACTTCCTTAAACAGCAATGTTTTTGTGAATTCAATCAAACGTTTGAGTAACTGACA
This sequence comes from Neobacillus sp. SAB-20_R2A, assembly GCF_049568635.1. Lineage (NCBI taxonomy): Bacteria > Bacillati > Bacillota > Bacilli > Caryophanales > Bacillaceae > Neobacillus > Neobacillus sp. SAB-20_R2A. Next base: position 583,271 of record NZ_CP145895.1, read on the forward strand.
AATATTTTAGAAGCTTCTAAGGTCCTGCCCAATCATAACACGCATGTCAGAGTTTTTAACCAAACGTTTGTATAGATTTCTAGTAGGGAAATCTGGCGAAGATTGACAATCGCAGTTGAGGTCATGAGCGATGATGGCGGTGGGATATGAATTCTTCGGTTATTTTCTTGTTCATTCTGCAATTATTTTGCCCTAAAAAGATGCCAGTTTCCCGCTTGACTTGAGTTATGTACAAATTTAATTAAACGTTTGTGTAAACGACAATGTTTTTAGTTATAAAACCCAATGGAAAGCCTATTTTTATTAGCATTTCATTGCAATTAATCAAACGTTTAATTAAAAAAATAAATGTGGGACTTTGTTGGAAGTTGGGGGATGGCTAAGTAATGGGACAGACCGCTTAAATTAAACAAAACAGGGGACTGTCCCTTTTTAGGGGCTAAACTCGAGATACATTGGTATTAAGCTGCTCCAATTTAGTAGCGATTGCAGTAACCATATCCTTCGTTACTTTAGGAAGCTGAGACTTTAAGATCGCATTAACTACCGGACCCATTGCACCGCCGGCAGTGAGTTCAAGAAAGCCGGTTATCTTCGTTTTATTTGCATCTACCGCCTCTGCTAGGAAATATCCTTCACCAGAAAGTCCTTCATTTACCCCCTTTAACTGAAAAGTTATCTTTGTTGGTTCAATCCATTCTTTTATGGTGACCATCAGACTGATCTTTTTCTTTATGAATCCTATGTTACTATTAAACTCCCAAGTCGACTGACGGTTCGTAAATTTCCGATGTTGAATATATCCAGGGATAAGAGGAGCCCAATTATCCATATCCTTAACAAAATTCCAAACCTGATTGATCGGTACATCCACCTCAACTTGATGCATTCCGGTAGGCATTCATTTACCTTCTTTCCGTTACATTAATAAGATCTTCTTATTATATGTTCCGTAAATTAAAGGGAGATTTGTCCCTTACAGCTTGGGCGAAGGATATGTACCGTAACTTTTAATTCTATAAGAATGCGGTGTCATGTTTGGGGATTAACTTTAAAAAAACAAAAAAACATGTTGACGTGTTAAAAATAATCTAGTAATATTACGTTTGTCGCTAAGAGATATGACGAAAAACATTTTATCTCAAAAAAATAGTTGACATTTAAAGATCATTGCGGTAATATTAATTACTGTTGCTGAACCGGGTTGCTGCCTTTTGAAAAAAGCAGTTGACTAGTTCGGAAAGAGATGGTATATTATAAATCTGTCTCTAATAAATTGTTCTTTGAAAACTAAACAAACAAAAACGTCAACAAACAATAATGATCATGTTTCTTCTATTAAATAGAAAACATGAGCCAACGTAACATTTTTGAGCTAATCAACTCAACTTTATTGGAGAGTTTGATCCTGGCTCAGGACGAACGCTGGCGGCGTGCCTAATACATGCAAGTCGAGCGAATCACTGGGAGCTTGCTCCCGGTGATTAGCGGCGGACGGGTGAGTAACACGTGGGCAACCTGCCTGTAAGACTGGGATAACTTCGGGAAACCGGAGCTAATACCGGATAATTTCTTCCCTCGCATGAGGGAAGGTTGAAAGTCGGTTTCGGCTGACACTTACAGATGGGCCCGCGGCGCATTAGCTAGTTGGTGAGGTAACGGCTCACCAAGGCGACGATGCGTAGCCGACCTGAGAGGGTGATCGGCCACACTGGGACTGAGACACGGCCCAGACTCCTACGGGAGGCAGCAGTAGGGAATCTTCCACAATGGACGAAAGTCTGATGGAGCAACGCCGCGTGAGCGATGAAGGCCTTCGGGTCGTAAAGCTCTGTTGTCAGGGAAGAACAAGTATCGGAGTAACTGCCGGTACCTTGACGGTACCTGACCAGAAAGCCACGGCTAACTACGTGCCAGCAGCCGCGGTAATACGTAGGTGGCAAGCGTTGTCCGGAATTATTGGGCGTAAAGCGCGCGCAGGCGGTCCTTTAAGTCTGATGTGAAAGCCCACGGCTCAACCGTGGAGGGTCATTGGAAACTGGGGGACTTGAGTGCAGAAGAGGAAAGCGGAATTCCACGTGTAGCGGTGAAATGCGTAGAGATGTGGAGGAACACCAGTGGCGAAGGCGGCTTTCTGGTCTGTAACTGACGCTGAGGCGCGAAAGCGTGGGGAGCAAACAGGATTAGATACCCTGGTAGTCCACGCCGTAAACGATGAGTGCTAAGTGTTAGAGGGTTTCCGCCCTTTAGTGCTGCAGCTAACGCATTAAGCACTCCGCCTGGGGAGTACGGCCGCAAGGCTGAAACTCAAAGGAATTGACGGGGGCCCGCACAAGCGGTGGAGCATGTGGTTTAATTCGAAGCAACGCGAAGAACCTTACCAGGTCTTGACATCCTCTGACACTCCTAGAGATAGGAATTTCCCCTTCGGGGGACAGAGTGACAGGTGGTGCATGGTTGTCGTCAGCTCGTGTCGTGAGATGTTGGGTTAAGTCCCGCAACGAGCGCAACCCTTGATCTTAGTTGCCAGCATTCAGTTGGGCACTCTAAGGTGACTGCCGGTGACAAACCGGAGGAAGGTGGGGATGACGTCAAATCATCATGCCCCTTATGACCTGGGCTACACACGTGCTACAATGGATGGTACAAAGGGCAGCGAAGCCGCGAGGTGGAGCCAATCCCATAAAACCATTCTCAGTTCGGATTGCAGGCTGCAACTCGCCTGCATGAAGCCGGAATCGCTAGTAATCGCGGATCAGCATGCCGCGGTGAATACGTTCCCGGGCCTTGTACACACCGCCCGTCACACCACGAGAGTTTGTAACACCCGAAGTCGGTGGGGTAACCGTAAGGAGCCAGCCGCCTAAGGTGGGACAGATGATTGGGGTGAAGTCGTAACAAGGTAGCCGTATCGGAAGGTGCGGCTGGATCACCTCCTTTCTAAGGATAATGCAGTCCTTATGGACTGATAAGAAGTTGACTGTTTCTTGTTTGTTTAGTTTTGAGAGAACAATCTCTCAAAACTTTCGTTCTTTGAAAACTAGATAATCGTATAGAAGAAGTAACCAAGTAAGAACCGAGTAATCGCCATTTTAGTTTTTCTCTCTTATTTTTAAGAGTAAGTAAAACCTTTTAGGTTAAGTTAGAAAGGGCGCACGGTGAATGCCTTGGCACTAGGAGCCGATGAAGGACGGGACTAACACCGATATGCTTCGGGGAGCTGTAAGTAAGCGCCGATCCGGAGATTTCCGAATGGGGAAACCCACTGTTCGTAATGGAGCAGTATCTTTACCTGAATACATAGGGTATTGAAGGCAGACCCGGGGAACTGAAACATCTAAGTACCCGGAGGAAGAGAAAGCAAACGCGATTCCCTGAGTAGCGGCGAGCGAAACGGGAACAGCCCAAACCGAAAGGCTTGCCTTTCGGGGTTGTAGGACACTCAACATGGAGTTACAAAGGAACGGGGTAGATGAAGCGGTCTGGAAAGGCCAGCCATAGAAGGTAAAAGCCCTGTAGTTGAAACTTCGTTCCCTCCTGAGTGGATCCTGAGTACGGCCGGACACGTGAAATCCGGTCGGAAGCAGGGAGGACCATCTCCCAAGGCTAAATACTCCCTAGTGACCGATAGTGAACCAGTACCGTGAGGGAAAGGTGAAAAGCACCCCGGAAGGGGAGTGAAAGAGATCCTGAAACCGTGTGCCTACAAGTAGTCAGAGCCCGTTCATGGGTGATGGCGTGCCTTTTGTAGAATGAACCGGCGAGTTACGATTGCATGCGAGGTTAAGTTGAAGAGACGGAGCCGCAGCGAAAGCGAGTCTGAATAGGGCGAATTAGTATGTAGTCGTAGACCCGAAACCAGGTGATCTACCCATGTCCAGGGTGAAGTCCAGGTAACACTGGATGGAGGCCCGAACCCACGCACGTTGAAAAGTGCGGGGATGAGGTGTGGGTAGCGGAGAAATTCCAATCGAACTTGGAGATAGCTGGTTCTCTCCGAAATAGCTTTAGGGCTAGCCTCACGTAGTTAGAGTCTTGGAGGTAGAGCACTGTTTGGACTAGGGGCCCTCATCGGGTTACCGAATTCAGACAAACTCCGAATGCCAATGACTTATCCGTGGGAGTCAGACTGCGAGTGATAAGATCCGTAGTCAAAAGGGAAACAGCCCAGACCACCAGCTAAGGTCCCAAAGTATACGTTAAGTGGAAAAGGATGTGGAGTTGCTTAGA
>NZ_CP145895.1:590000-592500 GCF_049568635.1 Neobacillus sp. SAB-20_R2A
ACGCTGGCGGCGTGCCTAATACATGCAAGTCGAGCGAATCACTGGGAGCTTGCTCCCGGTGATTAGCGGCGGACGGGTGAGTAACACGTGGGCAACCTGCCTGTAAGACTGGGATAACTTCGGGAAACCGGAGCTAATACCGGATAATTTCTTCCCTCGCATGAGGGAAGGCTGAAAGTCGGTTTCGGCTGACACTTACAGATGGGCCCGCGGCGCATTAGCTAGTTGGTGAGGTAACGGCTCACCAAGGCGACGATGCGTAGCCGACCTGAGAGGGTGATCGGCCACACTGGGACTGAGACACGGCCCAGACTCCTACGGGAGGCAGCAGTAGGGAATCTTCCACAATGGACGAAAGTCTGATGGAGCAACGCCGCGTGAGCGATGAAGGCCTTCGGGTCGTAAAGCTCTGTTGTCAGGGAAGAACAAGTATCGGAGTAACTGCCGGTACCTTGACGGTACCTGACCAGAAAGCCACGGCTAACTACGTGCCAGCAGCCGCGGTAATACGTAGGTGGCAAGCGTTGTCCGGAATTATTGGGCGTAAAGCGCGCGCAGGCGGTCCTTTAAGTCTGATGTGAAAGCCCACGGCTCAACCGTGGAGGGTCATTGGAAACTGGGGGACTTGAGTGCAGAAGAGGAAAGCGGAATTCCACGTGTAGCGGTGAAATGCGTAGAGATGTGGAGGAACACCAGTGGCGAAGGCGGCTTTCTGGTCTGTAACTGACGCTGAGGCGCGAAAGCGTGGGGAGCAAACAGGATTAGATACCCTGGTAGTCCACGCCGTAAACGATGAGTGCTAAGTGTTAGAGGGTTTCCGCCCTTTAGTGCTGCAGCTAACGCATTAAGCACTCCGCCTGGGGAGTACGGCCGCAAGGCTGAAACTCAAAGGAATTGACGGGGGCCCGCACAAGCGGTGGAGCATGTGGTTTAATTCGAAGCAACGCGAAGAACCTTACCAGGTCTTGACATCCTCTGACACTCCTAGAGATAGGAATTTCCCCTTCGGGGGACAGAGTGACAGGTGGTGCATGGTTGTCGTCAGCTCGTGTCGTGAGATGTTGGGTTAAGTCCCGCAACGAGCGCAACCCTTGATCTTAGTTGCCAGCATTCAGTTGGGCACTCTAAGGTGACTGCCGGTGACAAACCGGAGGAAGGTGGGGATGACGTCAAATCATCATGCCCCTTATGACCTGGGCTACACACGTGCTACAATGGATGGTACAAAGGGCAGCGAAGCCGCGAGGTGGAGCCAATCCCATAAAACCATTCTCAGTTCGGATTGCAGGCTGCAACTCGCCTGCATGAAGCCGGAATCGCTAGTAATCGCGGATCAGCATGCCGCGGTGAATACGTTCCCGGGCCTTGTACACACCGCCCGTCACACCACGAGAGTTTGTAACACCCGAAGTCGGTGGGGTAACCGTAAGGAGCCAGCCGCCTAAGGTGGGACAGATGATTGGGGTGAAGTCGTAACAAGGTAGCCGTATCGGAAGGTGCGGCTGGATCACCTCCTTTCTAAGGATAATGCAGTCCTTATGGACTGATAAGAAGTTGACTGTTTCTTGTTTGTTTAGTTTTGAGAGAACAATCTCTCAAAACTTTCGTTCTTTGAAAACTAGATAATCGTATAGAAGAAGTAACCAAGTAAGAACCGAGTAATCGCCATTTTAGTTTTTCTCTCTTATTTTTAAGAGTAAGTAAAACCTTTTAGGTTAAGTTAGAAAGGGCGCACGGTGAATGCCTTGGCACTAGGAGCCGATGAAGGACGGGACTAACACCGATATGCTTCGGGGAGCTGTAAGTAAGCGCCGATCCGGAGATTTCCGAATGGGGAAACCCACTGTTCGTAATGGAGCAGTATCTTTACCTGAATACATAGGGTATTGAAGGCAGACCCGGGGAACTGAAACATCTAAGTACCCGGAGGAAGAGAAAGCAAACGCGATTCCCTGAGTAGCGGCGAGCGAAACGGGAACAGCCCAAACCGAAAGGCTTGCCTTTCGGGGTTGTAGGACACTCAACATGGAGTTACAAAGGAACGGGGTAGATGAAGCGGTCTGGAAAGGCCAGCCATAGAAGGTAAAAGCCCTGTAGTTGAAACTTCGTTCCCTCCTGAGTGGATCCTGAGTACGGCCGGACACGTGAAATCCGGTCGGAAGCAGGGAGGACCATCTCCCAAGGCTAAATACTCCCTAGTGACCGATAGTGAACCAGTACCGTGAGGGAAAGGTGAAAAGCACCCCGGAAGGGGAGTGAAAGAGATCCTGAAACCGTGTGCCTACAAGTAGTCAGAGCCCGTTCATGGGTGATGGCGTGCCTTTTGTAGAATGAACCGGCGAGTTACGATTGCATGCGAGGTTAAGTTGAAGAGACGGAGCCGCAGCGAAAGCGAGTCTGAATAGGGCGAATTAGTATGTAGTCGTAGACCCGAAACCAGGTGATCTACCCATGTCCAGGGTGAAGTCCAGGTAACACTGGATGGAGGCCCGAACCCACG
>NZ_CP145895.1:595000-3072500 GCF_049568635.1 Neobacillus sp. SAB-20_R2A
CCTTACAAGCAGAGGGTCGGCGGTTCGATCCCGTCATCCTCCACCATTTATTTTTTTTGTATTTTTGAGCCATTAGCTCAGTCGGTAGAGCATCTGACTTTTAATCAGAGGGTCGAAGGTTCGAGTCCTTCATGGCTCACCATTTAAAGTTAGCGGGTGTGGCGGAATTGGCAGACGCACCAGACTTAGGATCTGGCGCCGCAAGGCGTGGGGGTTCGACTCCCTTCACCCGCACCATTTAAATATTGCGGAAGTAGTTCAGTGGTAGAACACCACCTTGCCAAGGTGGGGGTCGCGGGTTCGAATCCCGTCTTCCGCTCCAATAATGCCGGGGTGGCGGAACTGGCAGACGCACAGGACTTAAAATCCTGCGGTAGGTGACTACCGTACCGGTTCGATTCCGGTCCTCGGCACCACTTAATAAATAATGCGCCCGTAGCTCAATTGGATAGAGCGTCTGACTACGGATCAGAAGGTTATGGGTTCGACTCCTGTCGGGCGCGCCATCAAATTTAATAGTACGGGAAATAGCTCAGCTTGGTAGAGCACTTGGTTTGGGACCAAGGGGTCGCAGGTTCGAATCCTGTTTTCCCGACCATTTTAATGGGGCCTTAGCTCAGCTGGGAGAGCGCCTGCTTTGCACGCAGGAGGTCAGCGGTTCGATCCCGCTAGGCTCCACCATTAGATTTAAATATGTAATTTGGCGGTGTAGCTCAGCTGGCTAGAGCGTACGGTTCATACCCGTAAGGTCGGGGGTTCGATCCCCTCCGCCGCTACCAATTTATTATCTCGGAGGAATACCCAAGTCCGGCTGAAGGGATCGGTCTTGAAAACCGACAGGCGGGTTAAACCGCGCGGGGGTTCGAATCCCTCTTCCTCCGCCATAAGTTTTCTCAATATTATTATCGCGGGGTGGAGCAGTCCGGTAGCTCGTCGGGCTCATAACCCGAAGGTCGCAGGTTCAAATCCTGCCCCCGCAATATATGGGCCTATAGCTCAGCTGGTTAGAGCGCACGCCTGATAAGCGTGAGGTCGATGGTTCAAGTCCATTTAGGCCCACCATCATACATAATTCTAATTGTTCCGCAGTAGCTCAGTGGTAGAGCATTCGGCTGTTAACCGAACGGTCGTAGGTTCGAATCCTACCTGCGGAGCCATTTTTTTTATGGGGAAGTACTCAAGAGGCTGAAGAGGCGCCCCTGCTAAGGGTGTAGGTCGGGCAACCGGCGCGAGGGTTCAAATCCCTCCTTCTCCGCCATAAATATCATGCGCCTTTAGCTCAGCAGGATAGAGCATACGCCTTCTAAGCGTACGGTCAGAGGTTCGAATCCTCTAAGGCGCGTATTTCAAACTTTAAGCAACTCAGTAGTATCATTGGTCTAACGAAGTTAGGGGAAATAACCTGAATGAATTTCTCCGAAAAAGTCGTTAAGCTAAAAACTTCCAAACAAGATGTTTGGAGGTTTTTTTTATGCAAATCTCAAGTTTATTATGAAGATCTGCTTCCCGTATTTATTCTTGAAGTGGATTGGTGCCAATTACTATAGTAGAGTCTAGTTCAGCATAGTGTACCATCTGTGGTATTAGTCCATTTTGAGAGAAAATTTCAACGGTTTGAGGTGCCTGCATTTTGCTCGTCTCAATCAATAAGTGCCCTCCGGTTTTCAGCCAAAGGGGTGCTTCTTTTGCAACTCTTCGCTGAATGTCAAGTCCGTCAAGTCCCCCGTCAAGCGCCATATTCGGTTCATGTAAACGGGCTTCTGGAGGAAGCAGCTTGATTTGGCCGGTAGGAACGTAGGGTACATTTGCTACTAGGATGTCCACTTTCCCACGAAGTTTAGAGGGGAGAGGCTTATAAAGGTCACCCTCATATACTTGACCACCAAGGCTGGTAACATTTCGGAGTGCGCATCGAACTGCAGTAGGATCAATGTCGGTCGAATGCAACTCAATCCAACCCAGATCTTTGGCAATCGCGACACCAATTGCGCCAGTACCGCAGCAAAGGTCAACAACTGTGACTCCAGGTATAGAAAAAGCTACTGCCTGGTGGACGAGAAACTCAGTACGACGGCGAGGGACAAAGACTCCAGGTTCTACTGCGATCCTGTGCCCACAGAACTCCGCCCAACCGAGGACATACTCAAGTGGAGAACCGTTTATTCTGTTATTGACCATATCAGAGAGGGCATCCAATGCCTGCGCCTCAGCAAGAAGAAGCTCAGCCTCTTCTTCAGCGAAAACACAACCAGCAGTCCGGAGTCGTTTGATGATACTTTTTTTTATTTGGTCATTAATAAGAAGTTTTTTTCCTATAAAAACCACCCAACCTTCATAACGGCTATTTTAAATAGTTTAGTAGATTTTTCAAAACCACTCACTATTGCGTTTGTGAGTGCTTCAACTGTTAAAAATATGAAAACTTTGCCTGAATGGACGCGGAAATTTTAAGTTTACCAGGCTGTATCGGCGTTGCAGCTTCACTTTTGGCAAACATAGCAGTTTGCAAAGGAATGATTGGTGAAGTTTGGCTCAATTCCTGTATTGAAAATGGCACCTTATTTAGCGTTACTCCCATTTCCTTTGTAAGTTCTACGGCCTTAAATTGAGCATCATTGAGGGCAAGCGCCAATGCTTGACTGTAGTAGATTTGCGGATTTTTAACTTTAAATTCAATATTTGTGACAGTATTTGCCCCGTTTTTAACAGCAGTATCGACAATAAACCCTGTTTGTTCAATCTTATCATTTAGGACTTGAAGTAAATGGACCACTCTATATCCTCGTAATGTTTGTTTACCGTTTTCGTAATCATATACCATTTCGATTCGGTAATCTGCCGTTTTAATATTCTCCTTTGAAATCCCCAAGCTTATAAGTGACTGGATCACTTTAGTCGTTCTTTCATTATTTTCTTGTTGGGCATCTGTAAGATTCATATTCTCCGAATTCACACCTAATGTAACGATGGACCTGTCTGGTGCCACATACACAGAACCTTCACCAGTTACTTCCAAGATATTTTGACCATTTCTAGAAAAGGCTCTCCATTCAGGCTGTGCCCGCATCCATGGGTTCTGATAATACATTTGAGCACTCCTTTCCCTTAAAACTCCCTTCCTTCATTGTATTCGGAAGAGGTCGAAAAAAATCCCCGGTTCCTGAAACAAAAGAACTGTCCCAGGGTTTTACTGTGTTTTACAATCAATTAACCCTAATTTACCCAATTCTTACAATATGTACATGTGTATTTAATGTTTGCCAGTTAAGCTAGTAATAGTTTGATAATAGATTTAAGAGGAGGAATAGAAACTTTATGGAAAATCAAGCATCTAAAAATGGTATGAATCGACGCGACTTTTTAAAAGCAGGAGGTATGAGCACGCTTGCACTTACGATTGGATCAACTGGAGTGCTAACACTTGGTTCAAAAGGACTAGCGGATACAACCAATAATCCAACCAGCGGTTTTGGCGGGTATGGTCCTTTGGTTCCAGATCCAAATGGAATTCTCGATCTTCCACAAGGTTTCCATTACAAAATTATCTCCGAAGAGGGCGGTCAATTGACAAACGGTGGAAAAATCCCCGGCGCCTTCGATGGTATGGCAGCTTTTGAAGGTCCTAACAATACGACCATTCTGGTTCGTAACCATGAATTGAGCCCAGGGGCAGAAAATCCTGTGGTAGGAAGTAAACCTTTTGATGCTGCGGCTGCGGGAGGTACAACTGCTCTAGTTGTCGGTCCAAATCGAGAAGTCATCAAAGAATATGTAACCTCTTCAGGTACAATCCGAAATTGTGCTGGCGGTGCGACGCCTTGGGGGACTTGGTTGACTTGTGAAGAAACACGTACCTCGACACACGGATATGTGTTCGAAGTGGATCCTACACAGCCAGAGAACGAAATGTCCAGAACTCCAATCAAAGAAATGGGCCGCTTTTCCCATGAAGCCTGCGCGATTGATCCTGCAACAGGATATGTATATTTAACTGAAGATGCAAGCCCAAGTTACTTTTACCGTTTCATTCCAAATGACACTAGCCAGGAGCCGGGTGCCCTGCAAAAAGGCGGAAAGCTTTATGCGGCGGCCATTGAAGCGGTACAACGTCCAGCAGCAAGCACCTTTAAAACAGGACAAAAATTTGAGCTTGTGTGGAAGGAGTTAGATCCTCATCTGTGCCGCGAAGATGCAAAGGCACAAGGCTGCATTGAGTTTAGTAGACTAGAAGGAGCATTCTTCCAAGAGGGAGTCTTCTGGTTCGACGACACCTCTGCCGGTGAGAAAAAACTTGGACGAGTATACCGTTATATTCCTCATACGAATACATTGGAGCTATTCTATGAGGGAAATGATGCACGAGAAATGGAATATCCAGATAATATCTGCATGACTCCATGGGGTGACCTTTGGTTTGCAGAAGATGGTTCAGGCCAAGATCGACTGATGGGAATTACCCCAGAAGGCAAAGTCTATCCTTTTGCTGCCAACCGTCAAAGTGGATCTGAATTGGCAGGACCAACCTTCTCGCCTGATGGAAACACGCTTTTTGTCAATATTCAAGAACCAGGCCAAACCTTTGCCATCTGGGGACCGTTCCAACGCAGAAACACTGCACGTGCAAGGGAAATGTCCTATGCTGCTCCTGCGAATCTTGCACCACAAGTTTCGGAAAAAGTGGCTAAGGCTGCCGAGGCACAAGGTATGTCCGTTTTAGAAGCAGCAGCATTTGAGCGTCACGGAGTAGAATTAATCTAATTGTGGAATCCATGCAAAAAAGATGTAAACCAGCCTGTTTTGCGGTTTACATCTTTTCTTTTTGACTTAAAAAAAGAAGTCTTAGCAAATGGACTAAAGACTTCTTTCTTCATTTAAGCGGCTAGATTAACTTGCTGTTTCCGCCGATATACGACTTTCGATAGTAGCACACTGCATTCATATAGGAAAATAAGAGGGATGACGACCAATATATCCGATAGAAAATCCGGCGGAGTAATGAAGATTGCTATTAAAATCAGTACAAAATAAGCATATCTTCGAATCTTTTGCAATCTATATGGGTTCAACACTCCAACACTGGTCAGGAACATGATAATGACTGGAAGTTCGAATAAAAAACCAAATGGCAGTGTCATATGAATTAAAAACATAAAGTATTTTTCTGTAGTAAAAAAGGTCGTAAACATATCCTCAGACATGGAGATGAGGAACTTGAATACCATTGGAAAAATGACAAAATAACCAAAGCTGATTCCTAGGATGAAAAGAAAAAATAGTGCTGGAATATAAGCCAGCGTTATTTTTCGTTCTGTTTCTTTCAATGCCGGACGGACAAACAGCCAAATTTGATAGGCGGCCATGGGGATGGTACCGGCAATGGCAACGACAGCTGCAAGGATCATATAGACCCATAAAATATCACTCGGTCCTAAAATCGCCAGCTTCACATCTAAGTCCTTCACTAGCCAGTTATAGATGTCCTGTACATATATAAAGGAAAATATGAAAAACAAGATAAAGGTTCCAAGTACAAAAATAATCCGTTTTCGTAATTCTTCAATATGACCAATAAGTTCCATGTCTTGTTTTTTCATGTAGAGCCTCCTTATTAAAAAGAAGATGCAAGCCTACTTACATCTCCCTTAAAAATGATTGAATTAAATTGCTTTTTCCTCTTTTTTAGGCTGTGACTTTTCCGGCTCATCATCGGAAATTAACTCTTTTGTTGATTTTTTAAATTCCCTTAAGGTGGAGCCAACTGCTCGGCCCAATTCCGGTAATTTTGAAGGGCCGAAAATAATTAGGGCGATAACAAGAATAAGAATCAAACCAGGAACCCCGATATTTTGAAACATAAATATCCTCCTCTTATATAGCTGCTAGTGTCTTCCATTTACTTTGATTATAGGTAAATAACGCCAGCATGTTAATAAAGCGGATGTAAGGAATTGTAAAAAAACTATTAACTATTTTAATAGTCTGTAAATGATGCATGGGGACGGTTCTTTTGCCTCAGAAGTAGTTTGAACTATATGAAAAATGGAATATAGAATCTTCCTAAATTTCTTGTTGCTTTGCTAGTTTCTGTAAAAAAAACATGCCCTTCATCACGCGAATGAAGGACATGCTTATTAAACTTTATTTTTTGCTTTGAGAGTTTTAATAGCTTTGATGAGAAGAATAACATAGCCTGCCATTAATCCATATCCGATAACGATAATCAAGAATGGCACATAGTCCGGAGTGGTACCTGAATCGGTAGACATGCCTGCTAAAAAGAGTGGTGCAATCGGCAGCATGATGATGCCTGGACCTGTACCTACTATAAGCAGAGCACCAAGACCAATCACAACCCAGGGCCAAATCGGTTTTTTCGTTTTAGAAGAATGACTGTTTAATAGTTTTGGTTCTTGCAAAGATTCAAGCTCATAGGCCTTTTTGGCCCGATTATAATCCCTCAGTGCATTGTACGCTCGCTTCATTCCCCAAATAATGACGCTGATAATGGCTAATGAAATGACTATAAAAATCAGCGAGAAGAAACTCAGCTCATTTGCTTTCCAAAAGGTCATGAAAATGATAAAGGGTAGACCAGGTAGAGACGTAAATAAAAATAATCCACCGCCAATGAGGACAACCCATGCCCAAATTGGCTGCTGCTGGTTAGAAGGACGCATGACTAAACTCCTTTATTTCCTAGAATGTTTCTATCATAATATAAATGTGGTAAAAAATGAAATAGTTTCCTATAGTTGGGATTAAATTTAATTTAGCTGGTGCGTACTGAAGAAAAACATAAAATAAGGAAGTGAAACATGAGCTATTTTGTCAAAGCAATAGTTGGTTTTATCATTTTAGATGTGTATTTGAACGTCGGAATTGCAGGAGCCAGTTCATTTTGGGTTCAGGTTGTATTGGTCCTCCTGTTTTTTCCATTATTGAAAGGAATTCTGTTTTTAACAAAAAAGGATTTTAAACGAATCGGAATCAGCTTTCATCCAAAATGGTGGAAGAATATGATGATGGGGTTTGCGATTGGCTTTTCCTTTTGGCTAATCAAGTACGGTATCGAATATTCCTTAAATGGATATGAGATTACGGGAGCAATGCCGTTTTCTCAAATGATTCTTTCCCTGCTCATGATCATGCTGACGTTTTTCGTAGGTTCATTTTTAAACGATATCATCGTTCGGGGATATGTATTTGGTCATTTAAAAGGAAAAATACCGATGAAATGGGTGTTTATACTCTCTCTTGTGCTCTACGCGCTTGATGATTCGTGGAATGAAGGGTTCAGCCTCTCCAACACGCTTTTTTCCCTTCTGCTCGGACTGTCTCTCACCTATGCTATATATAAAACCGGCAGCATCTGGGCAGACACCGGAATCCACTGGGGACTGAACGTCTGCTACGGAATCTTTAACGGAACACTTGGAAGTACCGGCGGGGGAATGATCATAACAAAAGACGGCCCACCATCATTGCTACTAGAATCTATCAGCTACATCATTCCGCTGCTCATGTTCCTGTTTTTATATTTGGTAAGAAACAAGTTGAGGCATGGGGACGGTTCTCATGCATCATTTTTGTAGAAATAAATAAATTGAGGCATGAGAACCGTCCCCATGTTTCATTTTTGAAATCCGATTGGCAATCCTGTAATATTAGATAAATCAAATGGTGCTTGGATATGCGAAACGCACTAATTTTTTATTTGGAGGCCAATTGTGGATAATAACGATATTTTAATACGGCTTAGATATGCGCTGGAACTAAAAAATAAAGAAATGGCTGAGATCTTTCAGCTTGGCGGTGTGGATGTAACAGTGCCAGACGTAATAAGGATTCTCACGAAGGAAGATGATGAAAGCGACGATCAGCTCAAATGTAACAACAGTATGTTCGATTCGTTTTTAAATGGATTTATTGTCTATAAAAGAGGAAAGCAAGAGTCTAAACCAGGACAGCCTGAACCATCTGAACCGTCCATAAAGAAAAGTGCAAACGTTAATAATCTCCTGTTAAAGAAAGTGAAAATAGCTCTAGCTTTAACAACTGAGGATATGCTGGATATATTCGAACAAGCAGGAATCACGGTTTCAAAAGGGGAACTCGGCGCTTTATTAAGAAAAGAAGGGCAAAAGAATTATAAAGAATGCGGCGATAAATTCGCCAGGAACTTCTTAAAAGGGCTGGCGGTTAAATACAGAGGATAAGCCATGCAGGTGATGAGATGATACATACCTACTTAGGGGAGACAATACGTTTTGAAATCAAGTATAAAAATCGTACGTCTATAGGAATAAAGATCGATAGTTATGGAAATGTGGAAGTCCAGGCTCCGAAAGGGACATCTGATGAAAAAGTGCTTCAGTTATTAGAGGATAAATGGGACATCATTCAGCAAAAATTAATGGAAATGAAGGGCAGACTGGACGGGCCACAGGAAAAGGTCTATGAGCATGGTGAGAGTTTTCTTTATTTAGGAAACACCTATCCCATCGAGATTATCGAAGATGTAACTATTATGCAAGAACATGTGCAGTTTAAAGAAGATAGGCTTTATATATATGTAAAACAGCATGACCTTGAAAAAATACAACAAGCTCTAAAACGATTCTACTACCAGCAATGTAAGGGATTAGTGGAGAAAAGCATCTCCTCTTATCAAAGCCACTTCAAGACAAAACCACGTGGCATTCGGATCACGGATAGCAAAACCACATGGGGAACCTGTGATTCAAAACTGCAGTTAACCTTTAACTGGAGACTGGCAATGGCACCACAGGAGGTCATTGACTATGTAGTCGTTCACGAAATGTGCCATATGGTCCATCTAAATCACGACCGCTCCTTCTGGCGCCTGGTAGGGAAACTAATGCCTGACTACAAAGAAAAAGAAGACTGGCTGACATTATCAAGTTGGAAAATGACGGTTTAATGTGAGGCATGGGGACGGTTCTCGTGCCTCATTTTTAATTTCTACTTATTTTGTTAGGAGCCAAAAGTCGGCAATTTTTTTGCCGCTAAAAGCAGCTAATTTCCCGCTGCACGTTGGTTTTGAATAGATTTAATCAAACGATTGTGTAACTGACAATTATTTTAGGAGATTGTAAAGGGTTTGTACTTTCATAACAGGCATCCCAGAGTTTTTAACTAAACGTTTGTGTAGATTGCTAGAAGGGAAATTTGGTGAAGATTGGCGAAGGTAAGAGCATTTGAAGTTTTGAAAAATAGGGGTCAGTCCCCCGTCGCTTTAAAGATTCAGCTTAGCGAGGGACTGGCCCTTTTTTCTAAAATAACTGGATGTCCGTAATACAAGTGGCGTCCTTTTCAAATGTGGAGATCTTTGATTCTGCCTTTTTTCCATCGTGTGAAATCTTAATCTGATAGGTTTTATCGCGTGGGAGCCAAAAATCGATAAATCCGTTTGATAGTGATGTAACGGTTTTGTCTACGACCACGTTCCCATCACTGTCTTCCATATATACATCAAACTTTTCATTTGCTAGTTCACCTTGACAACCTGTCAAGCTATGATTCGTTCAAGGATGAGTTTGATTGGTATAAGGTGCGATTGACACGAAAAATTCGTCCTTCGGCAAATCATAACTGGTCTCTTTTCCAGACTTGTCCGTAACAATAAGTTGTTGAGAGGTAATGGATGCATTTTCGGCTTTTAATTTCCGTGCGCTGTAATCGCCAACCATTTCCTTAACGTAACTCGGCTTTGCTTTTTCAGCGGCCCCTTGATCCTGGCTATTTCCAGAACAAGCAGCGAGCAAACTGGAAGCCAATAATAGCGCTGTGATGAGTTTCAACTTCATGGTATGGATTCACCTCCGTCTATTTACTATACCCTAGTATACTATATAAAATTTTAGTTCTCCGCTTTTTCCAGACCTTTTCACAATTTATTCGGTTTTATGATCAAAAGCACCTCGACTTGTCGGATGTACAGTTTCCTTCCTAAATCGACGATTTATCAGTTTGGAGAGCATATAGTTAGAATCATTTTCCCAAAATAATATAATGAGATGTGGAAGGAGTTGTTGAAATTGGCACAATCATTAAAAGGAAAAGTAGCTTTCATCACTGGTGCTGGAAGAGGAATTGGCAAGGCCGCAGCCTTGGCCCTAGCGAATGAAGGTGTAAACATCGGTTTACTTGCCAGAACAGAGGCTGAATTACAGAAGGTCGTAAGTGAAGTAGAAGGTTTAGGGGTGAAAGCAGCTTACGCGGCAGTGGATATTGCCTCTCAAGATGACGTAGGACAAGCTGTGGAAAAATTGACTGCAGAGCTGGGAACAGCTGACATTCTAATTAACAATGCCGGCATTGGAAAATTTGCCACACTTTTAGAGATGGACCCGCAGGAATGGAAGCAAATTATTGATGTCAACCTGATGGGGACCTATTATGTAACGCGTGCAGTCCTTCCTCAATTGATTGAAAAAAACCGCGGCGACATTATCAATATTTCATCTACAAATGGATTAAACGGAGCTGCCACCTCCAGTGCGTACAGTGCATCTAAATTTGGGGTTATTGGTTTAACTGAATCATTGGCACAGGAAGTCAGAAGAAACAATATCCGCGTTACCGCCTTAACTCCGAGCACAGTGGCTACTGAACTAGCGGTAAAAACAAACCTAATCGCAGAAAACAATGATGAAAAATATATGCAGCCAGAAGACATTGCTGAATTTATCGTTGCCCAATTAAAATTGCATCCACGCATTTATGTAAAAACAGCAGGTATGCTGGCGACGAATCCATTCTAATCTTTTGGTGCTAGCTCATTAATGGAGTCATTATGAAAAAAAGCGGCGGAGGGCTGACCCCCGCTGCTTTTTGACTTATAACAGACCTTTTAACTCTTCGATCTAAGCGTTTAGTGGCTTATCTGAATGATGCTGCTATGTTAGGAGGAGCCATTTTTGGCTAGAGGATAGGTGCTAGTCGCGCCTTTGTGAAATTTGAGGCAAGTCTTTATGGGGGAGCTAAATAACTGGAATCTAAGATTCTTTTCCATGAGTCTTCTTTTTTTTGTTTTGTTGCAACAGCAAATCTAATCTACGAACAAGTATTTCCTTCTTTTTTTTCTTGTCTACCACTTTCCTTTTAAGATTTAATGACATATTTGCACCTCGAAAAAATTAAAATTGCTTATTGTAATCGGACTTTTTGCTTACCGCTTATATTATTCGACAAAATTCTTGTTTTTTTGTACTTCGCTTTTTAAAAATATCCTCTATAGGGAATAGTCGTTCCTAAATATTTCAAAAGTTACATACCTTTTTTCTTATTAAAATTATTTATGCCGTAGGTAGGATGAGGCATGGGGCTTGCCTTCTTAAGGACAAAACTGCTTGGGGTGAAGGCAAAAATCTCTTTATTAAGCCATCTATTTTGCCCGTGAGCCGAAGAAAAGAAGCGTACCGGTAAAAATAAGCGGTCTATTTTGCCCGTGAGCCGAAGAAAAGAAACGTACCGGTAAAAATAAGCCATCTATTTTGCCCGTGAGCCGAAGAAAAGAAGCGTACCGGTAAAAATAAGCGGTCTATTTTGCCCGTGGGTCGAAGAAAAGAAGCGTACCGGTAAAAATAAGCGGTCTATATTGCCCGTGAGCCGAAGAAAAGAAGCGTACCGGTAAAAATAAGCGGTCTATATTGCCCGTGGGCCGAAGAAAAGAAGCGCACCGGTAAAAATAAGCGGTCTATTGCCCGTGAGCCGAAGAAAAGAAGCGTACCGGTAAAAATAAGCCGTCTATTCTGCCCGTGAGTCAAAGAAAAGAAGTGCACCGGTAAAAATAACCCAACTCCTTAGCCCGTGCGTTCAAGAAAAGTAAGGCTCCAGCCTCTTAGGGCCATTTTTCAATGGTCTCTTATGGCTCTTGTACCTCTTTTGTCGAAATTCACTTTTTGAAAATAGATCACTGCACCGGAATGAACACTTTAGCATGTACTTCGCCCTTTAAAAATATCCTCTAAAGGGAATGTTCATTCCCTAAATATCCCAAAAGCAACACTCCTTTTTTCTTATAAATTATTTATACCGTAGGTAGAAGGTCGTTTCAGAGAGAGTGGGTCCGTATATGCCAAATTGTTCCCTCGTAATTGTGGTAGGCATTAGGATTCCACTCACGTCCTCTTCTTCTCATGGCGATTCCCTTTTTAAAATCAAATTGGATTTTTCCTTCCAGAAGCGTAGTCCTATTAGCATTTTCCCCAGCATTCAAAAGTGTAGGTACCAGAAACTATTAACAAATGAAGCATAGATTCATCCCCTGCTTCTTTCGAATCATTCTTGTAGGAGAAAGGAATCGTTTCTTGCAAATGGGCGAAAAAATGGTCGGAAAGTGTTTAAATACCTCGAATACTGTCTATGAAAATGTCGTTAAGAGGAAAGGGGGTGAGATAATGCACTTCCGCCATTTTCTAATACCAGCTCTTATGATGGGGGCAGCTCTATTTTTGCCAGGAAATGCTTTCGCTGAGAAGGGTGAACAAAATGGACCGTTACAGTCCAATAAAGAAATGGTACAAACTTCTGAAACATCGAAGAACTCAGCTGCACAAGCTAACGTTCCTTCAATTGCTGAAAGTGCTAAACCAATAGATAAAACGGTGCAAGTACCTGAGCAAGCGAAACAAAATAGCGAGGCAGTTAAACCACTTTCTTCCAATTCCGCTCCTAAACAGGTCGTTTCCCCTCAACCTGCTAATGAAACGGCAAAAGCTTTGCCGGCGCAGGCCAATGGGAACGGGTATGGATTATCAGATATAAAAAAGACTGTGAAAACCGTAAATACTCCAGCCCAGGAGAAAAGGGCAGCTGCTCAGGAAAAAGATAGCGGGTTTAAAACGGAACAACTACTTACATATGATATGACTGAAAATCCCTCTGATCATGAGACACAAGATCGATTTCAGTCTCAAGAGGAAGAACCAAGCATATCAAAAAGTAATCCTGCGGTGAGTATTGAATCACCGTCGCCCGCTCCTGTAGAAAAGGACAAGGCTCCTTCAAGTAGAGAAGAGCTGCCTCCAGTCGATCAGGCAATGGACCCGGCACAACGTTTAACCAATACTGGCGGCTCATCAAATGATCGAGTTAGCACGGGAATAGGAACGGCCAGTTTGGCAGACAAGTGGTTTGAGTGGAATAAGTACTTTGAAATAAGACTTGTCCAACCATTCCTTTCTCGCCATGCATTACTGAATACTCAATGGGTGAATGCCCCGCCTTCACCACCGCCGCAAGCAGCTCCTTTTTTAAAAACCGTTAACCGAAGCTAAATGCCACGGCATACGAAAATTAAAGGAGCGAATTCAATAATGAAACATTATTTAAACACTAATAAGGTTATGAAATCTTTTGTATTAGCAGGAGCAGTATCATTTGGAGTATTTGCGGGTGCACATTTTACCGAGGCGGCTGGACCTGATAAGGCAAAACCAGACCACTCCGTTCAAGTAAAGGCCGAAAGTCAAGTGCAAGCTAACGTGACAAAACCTGCAGTTCCAGCAGCACCAGCTGTGAAGGAGCAGCCTAAAGCACAGCAAGCAGCCAAATCTCAAGCAAGTGTGCATGCCAGTGAAACGGCAAAAATGAATGCTAATCCGAACTCAGCTGTTCTCGGCAAGGTTGGAAAAGTGGAAGCAGCGCCAGTACAAGAACCTGCTGCAGAAGAGCCTGTAATCGAGGAAGCTCCGGTACAAGAGCCCGTTGCAGTAGAGCCAGTAATCGAGGAAGCTCCGGTACAAGAGCCTGCAGTAGAGCAAGGTACGGAAACCGAAGTGGAAGCAGATGAGCCTGTAAAAGTTGAAGATGAAGCGGCAGTTAAGGAAGATGCACAAGCAACAGATCTTGATTCAGAAGACGCTGCAGAAGATACCGAAAATGGCGACCAAAATTCTGATTCAAAGAAGGTCGAATATAATCACGAAGGTATCGTAACTTCGAAGAATGAAGAAGATGCAGATTCAGATGACGAAGACACAGACACAGACACAGATAAAGAACCTAAGGTTAATCCTTCAGCTGCTAATAAAGTAAACTCACAAGCATACGAGCATGCAAGTGATACGGCTAAAGCTCACGCGAATGTAAACGCAGCTGTCCATGCTTCTGGGGAAGTTTCTGAAGAAGCGGCATCTGAAGAAAAAGCTGAAGATGCAACTGAAGTGACAGTGGAAGACAATACTCAGGTTGTAGCAGATGAAACGACTGAAACTGTTGTAGAAGAAGATGCAGCGGTTGTAACTGATGAAGCTACTGAAGCTGTTGAAGAAGATGCGGCGGTTGTAACTGATGAAGCTACTGAAGCTGTTGAAGAAGATGCAGCGGTTGTAACTGATGAAGCTACTGAAGCTGTTGAAGAAGAAGATGCAGCGGTTGTAACTGATGAAGCAACTGAAGAAACAACTGATGCCACTGAAGAAGCTGATGCGGTTGTTGCAGAAGATGTTACTGTTGAAGCAGGAACTGAAGAATCAGTTGAAGCTGGAACAGAAGTGGTTACTGATGAAACTGCAGAAGTAACTGAAGAAGAAACAGTTGATGCAGAAGAAGTAAGCCCATCCCTATCTAACAAAGCAAACGCACAGGCTAGCGTAAATGCAAGCGCGCAAGCAAAAGCTGTCGCTGCTGCTAATTCAGCTGTACAAGCTGTAACTGTAGAAGATGCGGAAACAGTTGTAACAGTTGAAGAAACCACAGACGAAGCAGTTGCTGAAGATACAACTGTTGAAGCTGCAACAAAAGAATAATTTGTATGTTTAGGGAACTGTCCCACTGAACAATTCCTGTAATACAAAAAAGGCCCGACTAGCTTCTATCCGGTAGTCGGGCCTTTTTTACGTGCAAAACTTCCGAATGGGGATAAATTAATTGTCGGTTTTCTGGAACTGCTCATCATTTGCTATTGGATCAAATATTGTTGGCTCCTATTACGTAGTCCAACCCTCCCTTTCCATTGAAAAGCTTAGAAGTGCTATATACATTACTGCATGAAATAAAATTTTCCACGTATAAGTAGTAAGAAGAATTTTTGCGAAGTGAAGGGAGGTTTTATTTTGTGGAATCATTCTGGTAGTCAAAATGGCCCTTTCAATATGTATAGTTATTATATAGGATATAATCCGCCAACTTCAGTGAATCCTTATCCAAAATTCCCAAGGATCCACAACAGTGCTTTCTTAAGTCCATTTACTTATATTGTGGGTGATGTAATAATTCAGAGTAATACATATATCGGCCCATTCGTAAGTATCCGGGCGGATGAAGGAACGCCATTTTATATCGGCAGCAATAGCAATTTGCAGGATGGTGTTATTCTACATGGTCTTAAAAATAGATATATTGAAAAGGATAATAACAAATATTCCATTTATATCGGAAATAAGGTTTCATGTACTCATGGATCATTAATTCATGGTCCTTGCCGGGTTGATGATGATGTTTTTATTGGCTTTAAAGCCATAGTTTATAATGCTTTGATAGGGGAAGGGAGTTTTATTTCTTCAGGAGCTGTTGTAACGAATGGGGTGGTATTGGAACCCAATCGGTTTGTTCCCCCGGGCGCTCATATTGATACCCAAGAGAAAGCAGACCGATTATCACCCGTGCCTCAAACGGAAGAGGAGTTTGCAAAAGAGGTACAAAGGGTCAATCAAGAATTCCCAGCGGCTTACTCCTTATTTTTTGGGAAAAATAAATGTTCTTGCGGGCTGGCTTGTTAGTGTAGTTTAAGTTCATTTGATAAGAGACTGTTTGGAAAAATATAATTGTTGCTATCATCAAATATCCCCGATTTTTCAATGGCAATAACCACTTCCCCTATAAAACTTAGGGAGTGGTTATTTGTGTTGTTTCATAAGTTTTCCTTCCAATTTGATTATTTTCTGAGGCATGGGAACGGTTCTTCTGCTTCTGAAGCATGAGAACCGTCCCTGTGTTTCATCCCTGTGTTTCATCTTAATCACGGTCGACTGCTTGTGGAGGTTCCTCCATCCAGCCTTGTTTAATCATAATATTGGCTCCATCTTCCACATACAGTGCGACTTCTGGAATCAATGATATATATTTAAGACCTAAATCTCTCCTTTGACTTGCTGCTAATGCAGTTCCATAATAGCCGATTCCTGCTGCAACCATGGTTGTAACATGAAACATCATTAGTTTATCTGAAAAAATACTTGCTGTTGTATTTAAAACAGCTGAACCTGAACTGATAGGGGCTGGCAGATCCTCCTCGGTTAAAAAATTGCTAAATATATCTATGTATTTTTGGGCAAGCTCTTTTCCTCTTAAGAAATACTGCTTTACATCTTCATTTTGAGCGGTCTGGGCAAAGCCCGTTACTAATTCTTTACCGATCACATTTATTAGTGTGTTTAAGTATAAGTGTGTGATTTCTAGTGAATTAATCGATCTCTTTTTCCCAAAAAAACCTGTTAAATAATGTTGCTTTTCTACAAAATCGACCTGATCAGGAATAGGTATAGAAGGTGGTTTTACATAAATCCCTTGTTTTAGCATTAAATCACGTGTTCGATCCTGCAATTCTACCCCTTTATTTAAGATACGCTTATGAAAAGCAACAACATCTGGACGTGTCGCAACAGTTAGTGCTGCACAGCTGGCTGTCATGGCAAATACCGCCAGTTGACTTAAATGCTTTAAGAAAAAAGTATCTGTAAAAAGTCTTGGAGCTTTTGGATTGACGTCTTGTTCTGTAAATCCAATGGGTATCGGAAAATTCTCTTTTTGAAACAGTTCCTGCATGATGGAAATATTCTCTTTTGCTGTATCAAGTGTCCATTCAATAATTGGGCGTATTTCTTCATCTTCTACTTTTTCTAAGAAATAGCTGTTCATACAAACAACGATTGTATCACCCATGTATTGAGTCCATAAACCAGACATTTCCGCGGCAGTTAAGGGAATATGTGTTTTATCATCCATTAGGACAACCTCCAATTTTACATTAATACATAATGGAATAATATTTCCTAAAAAGCGGAAATCAATAACTTTTCTAATACATCGAATGAAAAAAGGACTGACCCTGAAAGTCCTTTTTTTCTATAGATATGAAAGTTAAAAAATGGGGGGCTACCATAGTCATTAGGACTGTGGTATTTTCATTTATGGAGAGGAATATCCTCAGTAAAATCTTTTTTGATAGGAGAATTCATAATGCCAACAAGTTTAAAAGATACGGTTACTTTATCTAATGGCGTGGAAATGCCGTGGTTAGGTTTAGGAGTTTTTAAAGTGACCGAAGGAGACGAGGTTATTCAGTCTGTAAAGGCGGCAATTCGGAACGGATACATCAGCATCGACACGGCTGCGATCTATTTAAATGAAGAAGGTGTGGGGCAGGCGATTCGTGAATCCGGCGTTCCCCGTGAGGATTTGTTTATTACGACAAAGCTTTGGAATACCGAGCAGGGATATGAATCCACATTAGAAGCGTTTGAAACAAGTCTTAACAAGCTTGGACTCGACTATTTGGATCTATATTTAATTCACTGGCCAGGTGTTGATAAATATAAAGAAACGTGGAAGGCTTTCGAAAAGCTATACAAAGACGGTCGTGTCCGTGCCATTGGCGTCAGTAACTTCCATGTTCATCATTTAGAAGATTTGATTCGAGACGCTGAAATTAAACCAATGGTCAACCAGGTTGAATTCCATCCCCATTTAACTCAAAAAGAGCTTCTCGCTTATTGTATAAAAGAAGGAATTCAACTAGAAGCATGGTCGCCATTAAAGAAAGGAGAACTGTTAAATGAACCAGTTCTCGAAGATATTGCGGCTAAATATAATAAATCCGTTGCACAAGTAATCCTGCGCTGGGATCTGCAGCATGGCGTCATAACAATTCCAAAATCCATCAAAGAGCATCGCATTATTGAAAACGCCGATGTATTTGACTTTGAACTGACCGCAGAAGACATGGAAAAAATTGATGGACTCAACCAAAACAGCCGCTCTGGATCGGATCCAGATACCATGAGAGTAGGGTTCTAATAAAACAAGAAAATGGGGAAAACCATCCCCATTTTTTCATCCCTTGTTTAGCAAAGGGCGATCCTGCAAGTAAAGAGCCAAATCTGGACAATTACCCTCAACAATCTCCTTTACAATAATCTTCGACAGCAACTGGCTGTAGACCGTCCCATTATCGCCAAAGGCAAACAGAAAATAACTATTAGGATATTCTTCATATTGGCCGATTATCGGTATGCCATCCGCTATGCCTCCATAAAATGCAGTTAAATAATATTCTGGCTGGACCTTAATAGTGGGAAACAGTTTATTAAACTCTTCTATCAGTTTATTCTTTTTGTGAATCAGTTTACTATCGCGGTCTTCAGGGTATGGAGTATTATCATCAAGTCCTCCGACGATAACCCGGTTATCTCTAGTGGTCCTCATAAATAAATAGGGACGTGCAGTCTCCCAAATGAGTGTCCTGTTATACCATTCGGAGAGATTGTCGACTGGATTGGTTGTGACCGTATATGTACTGACAAAGGAGGCTTTTTTCTCTTTTTTGATTTCCATTCCTTCATAACCCGCTGCAAAAATAATATAGCGTGCTTGAATTGAACGCCCATTCTTTGTCGAAACAATCATCCTTCCTCGTTCTTCATCATAGTGGTGACCGTTCATTTCCGTATTTTCATATATACGGATTCCTTTTCTTGCGGCGTACTCTAATAATGCATGGGTGAATCGGAAAGGATTGATTTCTGCATCATTGTATGAGTAAATAGCGGCATCCCTGCTAAATGGATAGTTTGCTTCAATCTCTTCCTTTGTTAAAAAGGTAAGGTCACAGTTATGCTGCTTTAAAAATTCGTATTCCTTTCTTAGTTTTTCAACGTCCTCTGGACAGCTAGCAGAGTATAGGGTATCTCTTCTGTTGAATTCACAATCAATTGTGACTTTCTTTGAAGCCTCTTCTATTTCATTAATGGCTTCCTTTAGTAATTGTAAATGCCTTTTGATGTAATCTGCTCCAAAGGTGTTGATCAGATCTGTAAACATTTTTTCGCCGGAGTATTGAAGGAGGGCGGTATTCGTACTAGTACTGCCGCTGCCAATGGTTGATTTTTCAATGACAGCCACCTCTAAATTAGTATCAGCAAGATAATAGGCACACTGTGCCCCCGAGCTTCCACCCCCAATGATTAATACATCACAAGAAAGGTCTTCTTCCAACGTCGGGTACGAGGGAGCATCAGGAAAAGTAGTGGGCCAATAATAAATTCCAGATTGTAAATTCATATATATCCCCCAGTTAATAAAAATAGATAAACTTAATATAACCAGCCTCATATTATACATACGTGAGGCATGGGGACGGTTCTCGTGCCTCATTTTAAGTAACGTAAAGCCCCGTTAACAGGTAAAGAATTAAATGGGACAGCTTCATTAAATGCTTATGAAGTCATGATTGTTAGACAATAGTATGGCTTGGCTTATCTTTTTTATCTAGCATGTTTCGAACCGTCTTCATGTCTCTGCCCATGCTATACTATTTTTAAGGAGTGATGGCTTTGGAACTAAACGATGTTATCTTCGGGCACAGGTCGATACGAGAATATGAAGATAGGGAAGTCAGTCAAGAACTGTTGGATCAAATCCTAGATGCGGCGATTCGGGCCTCTTCTAGCGGAAATATGCAAACGTATTCAATTATCGTCACCAAAGACAAAGAGCTTAGGGAAAAATTATACTCTGCACATATGGAGCAATCGATGGTAGTGGATGCACCTATTCTATTAACATTTTGTGCCGATTTTAATAGAATGCGAAAATGGCTTGCTTTAAATGATGCGCCTGTGCATTTCGATAACTTTATGAGCTTTATGATTGGCGCCATTGATGCCACGTTGGCCGCACAAAACTGTGCTTTAGCAGCAGAGAACGCCGGGTTGGGCATTTGCTATATGGGTTCAACATTGGCAAATTGCGATCAAATTGGTGAATTGCTGAACTTGCCGCCAAATGTCGTACCAGTTGTCGGTTATTCATTAGGGTATCCTGCTGAAAACCCTGCACCGCGCGATCGATTGCCTAGGCATGGACTTGTTCACTACGAACAGTATAACGATTATTCAGATGAAGACATTCTCGAAATTTACAAAGATAGAAATGAAAAGGGCTGGACCCGGTACATGGACAATCCGAGGCTTAAGGAAATGACCGAACGATTAGGATTGAAAAACCTCGCCCAAATTTACACCATTGCCAAGTATACAAAGGAATCTCACCTCGAGTTCTCGCAAACAGTGTTGAAATACTTGGAGAGGCAGAATTTTATGGTTAATGAGTAGGGAGTAGGGTTTTATTTATGATGTTATCGAAAACATTGTTGTTTTAGCTCCTATGCGACCGAACCGCTGATTTTTTTAAGTATTGGGGTTCATAGAAAGGCTATATGCGACGGAACTGCCGATTTTTTCAAGTGTTGAGGTTCATAGAAAGGCTATATGCGACCGAACCACTGAATTTATCAAGTATTGGGGTTCATAGAAAGGCTATATGCGACCGGACTACTGAATTTATCAATCGATGGGGCATATAGAAAGACTATATGCGACCGGACCACTGTATTTATCAAGAGTTGGGGAGCATAGAAAGGCTATATGCGACCGAACTACTGAATTTATCAATCGATGGGGGCATATAGAAAGACTATATGCGACCGAACCACTGAATTTATCAAGAGTTGGGGAGCATAGAAAGGCTATATGCGACTGAACCGCTGAATTTATCAAGAGTTGGGGTTCATAGAAGGGCTATATGCGACCGAACCGCTGAATTTATCAATCGTTGGGGCGTATAGAAAGTCTATATGCGACCGGACATGTTATTTTTCCATGACAAAAGCGCCAGTCACTGCCCGTATATTGCCGAGATCATCTAAACAATATACGGGTGGTGACTGGCGTTCTCCCTTGTTTTATCGGATTACCTAACTGACACAATTGATTTTCTTTTATATAACAACGAACCAATGATAAAGGCAATTCCACCCCAAAGGAGCATGATCCCAAATCCATACCAGAGTGGAGATGAAAGAATAGAAGTATGATAGACCATACTGTCTCTTAGACCGTCTGCAAAATAGGTGAGCGGGAGAATATTTGATATAGGCTGCAGCCATTCAGGCATGGTTTCTACCGGAAAGAAAATGCCGCTGACAAACATCATTAGGAAGCTTACAATATTTGCCACACCCATATAGGCCTCATTCGTATTACTAAAAGAAGAAATCAAATAGCCAATTCCGTTGAAGGAGAGGGCTCCCATTAAGAAGACCATGAGTAAACTAGGAAAATTAATAAATAGACTAGCACCGAATACGAAAACGCCAATTAAAGATAAGAGGATGATTTGAATGGTGCTGAATAACAGGCGCATCACCATATCGCTAAGCCCAAAGATCCCCATTTTAGCCGGGGTCATCCGGAGCCTTTTGATTAATCCTTTTCTGCGCATATCCACCAAGTCAACCATGCCGAATAAGCCGCCCTGGGCAATCGATAAAGCAATCATTCCAGTCAAGAGGAAATCAGTATACTTTAATTCCGAACTGCCTGAAGAAATGGTTTCAAATTGCTGCTTAAAGATTGGGGTTGCACCAACTGCTTGCAAGTTTGCCTGCTGAATGAATTGATCCAGGACACCCGAAACGACTTGGGTTGAGACACTTTTTTCATTTTCTTTGTTGACAATCAGTTTAATCGAGGTCGCTTGTGCTGATTCTGGCAAAATGATGGCTGCATCGACTTTCTTCTCTTTTACCAAATCTTTCGCCTTTGTTTCACTAACAGGGTTACCTGCCTCAATAATAGGTATCTGCTGCAATTGCTTAGCCATCATAGTAGACGTTTCATTTGGAGATTCGTTAACAATGGCAACCTTCGTGCTAAAATCATCATTTGAACCGCCGCCAAATATCGTCATAAAGATGACCATTAAGATTACCGGAAAAAAAATCCCCCAAAACCACGCTTGTTTTTCACGGAGCGTTAATTTTAATTGAGCAAGGAACATTTGCTTGAATTGCTTGAGGTTACTCACCTTAATCCCTCCACTCTTTGCCGGTATAAGCGATGAAGACATCTTCAAGACTCATTTCACGAATTGAAACTTGCTCGACTTGATATTCCTTGTCTTTTGTGAATTTAAAAAGATCAAATAGTAAATCCTCGGGTTTAATGGTCCATAGCTTAAGGACTGTTCCTTCACGTTCTGTCCGCGTCACGGCATCAAGCGCTTTTGCAAAAAGCTCCGCATCATGGGCGGCTCTCTCTCCATCAAGGAAGGATAAACGAACCTCTCTTTCCTTTGTTAAATTTTCTATTAGGGCGGAGGGTGAATCCAGGGTGATGACCAACCCTTGGTCAACAATGCATACCCGGTCACTTAGCTTTTCCGCTTCTTCCATATAATGAGTGGTGAGAATCGTCGTTTTCCCTAATTTCTTAAGCTCAAGAATAATCTCCCACACATTGCGTCGGGCCTGTGGATCGAGCCCGGTTGTTGGTTCATCCAGAAATACGATATCAGGATCACTAATCATGGCAAGCCCGATAGCCAGTCGCTGCCGCTGACCGCCAGATAATTTCTTGACTTGATTCTTTCGATGCTCGGTCAGATTGACCAATTTGAGTATTTCTTCAGTCGACCGTGCTTTATCGTAAAAAGTAGCAAATAGATTCAAATTTTCTTCCGGAGTCAATAAATCAAACATGGCACTAGATTGCGGCTGTACGCCAATTTTCTTTTTAATCGTTACTGCATGCTTGTTCCAGTTCAATTCACCAAACTGGATTTCGCCATGGTCCGGTGTAACCAAGCCTTCGATCATCTCTAGTGTGGTCGTTTTTCCTGCCCCGTTTGGTCCGATGATGGTAAAAATCTCTCCCTCTTTTACAGAAAAACTAATATCTTTTACGGCTTGAATGGAACCGAACGACTTCTTTAAATTCTGGACCTCTAAAATATTCAACACCACATCACCTTTCCTTAGAAACCAGCCAAAAGTTGCATACCACCTTATACCTATGTTGTTAAATAGGAAAGGATTCATAAAATTTAAATGAGGTATGGGGACGGTTCTCGTGCCTCAATTTTTAATATAGATGCTTATTTTCCCTGTGTACGAAAGCCTACAAATTTGAGAATCAAAATGGTGTATATAACCCCTTTTAAAAATAGAAAAATATGTTATTATACATTTAGATAATTAACTAAATAACAAAGAAGGGAATATCATGAATGAGGTTTTTAAGGCTTTGGCAGATCCAACTCGAAGAAAGATACTGGATTTGTTAAAAGATCAGGATTTAACGGCAGGGGACATAGCTGAGCAATTTGAAATGAGCAAGCCATCAATCAGCAATCATTTAAAAATCTTGAAATCTGCAGGATTGGTGATGGATGAGAAAAAAGGGCAGTTTATTATTTACTCCTTAAACTCAACTGTTTTGCAGGATGTAATCAAATGGTTATTAGACAAAAAGGGAGATGGGTTTCATGAAAAAAAATAAACTTTTTTATATTACGCTAATCATTTCCTTCATTCCATTGATTGTAAATCTTATTGCCTTTCCACATATGCCTAATAAGTTTCCGGTTCACTGGGGACCTAGCGGCGAACCAGATCGGTATGGGTCAAGAATCGAACAGCTCACCATGAGTGCATTACCCCTTGTCCTGTTTTTGTTTTTAAATTTTCTGCCGTCCATCGATCCGAAAAAGGAATCTTATAAAAAGCATACCGGCGCATTTTCTATCATCAACTCTGTCATTATCTTATTTCTTGTCATCACGAATTTATTGGGGCTGTTCAGTGGACTTGGATACAATATACCTTTTCAAAAAGTTGTACCGGTACTACTAGGTATTTTGTTTATCGTTCTTGGAAACTTCATGACGCAAATCCGGCATAACTATTTCTTTGGCATTCGGACCCCTTGGACGCTGGCATCAGAATATGTCTGGAAAAAAACACACCGGTTTGGAGGATATGTTTTTGTCGTTATTGGCCTTGTACCATTAATCACCACCTTCATAGGTTCCATGGGAATGTACTTTTTCCTCGCGGCATTAGCGGTTGGAATTGCGATGATCATGATTTATTCCTATACGCTGTTTAAAAGGGAAAAAGGTAATGAGTAATTTTCCAGATATGTAAGAGGAGTATAGCAAGTGCAGGTCACTATCCGTAATTAGTTGATTTTCATCAGCATTACTTGGGTGGTGACAGGCACTCTAATATTAAAAAACTCCCCAAAAAAAGTTTTTGAAGAGTTTTTAACAAAAATATTTATTGATAGGTTAGAAGATTAATCCCGCATGTTTGCCAATCACGTTGTACCACTTTAAAACACAAACCGCAATACCATGATAGAGATGATTCCAGCTACAACCGTTCCTAATAAGCTGCGTGTGACAATCGTAATAAGAAAAGCGGGCAGTGCGGCGATTAGTTCAAGGTTATCTGTCAAAGGCGACAATTTTCCGTTTGGCATGAGCAATTCTTGCCCCACTAAGGCTGCCATAACGGCAATGGGAACGTAACTCAACCAGCGCATCGCCCATTCTGGCAGTTCAACACGACTTAAGATCGCAATGGGAAGCACTCTTGGAATGAATGTGACAAGGGCCGAGCCTAGTATTATTAAAAAAATAGACCATCTTACTTCCATTTTTCCACCGCCATTCCGATCGTGGAGGCAATGATTGTCGCCACAATAACCCCTACGCTTCCAGATGCCACTAAACTTACCCCTACAACAATGGCAACAGCACTTAGGGCAACAATAATATCTTTTCTCAATTTTCCCCGGCTGACCATTTGCAGGACAAGCAGGCCAATAAACATTCCCGGCAAGGCAAAATCAAGACCGAATTTTTCCGGGTCTGAAATCCATTCTCCGAAAAATGCTCCTGCAATATTGGCTAGGAACCAATTTAAATAAGCCGTTACATTTAGACCATACATCCATTTTTCGCTAAGCCATTTCTTCCTTGCTGCTTCATTCATGGCTACACCAAATGTTTCATCTGTAAGTAAAGAACCGATTAATACATTCTTGAAGGGTGTAAGATGACGGAAATAAGGCGATATCGCCGCGCTCATTAACAGATGGCGGAGGTTAATAAAGAAAATAGTAAAGATAATCGCTAGCGCGGGACTATTAGCCCCAATCATCGCGGCAGCAATAAATTGACCAGAACCTGCGTATAAAAGCAAGGAGATCAGTCCAATTTCAACAATCGAAAGTCCTGCAGTTTTTTCCACCACACCGGCCGCAAATCCAATGCTTAAGTAACCAAGTACAGTGGGCAGACAATCCCGTACACCGGCAAGGAAGCTGCTTTCCTCCCGCAAATACGTGTTTTCACTAATGTTCATCATCCTTCACCCCCTAATATAAATTATTTGTATAAAAATTACTTTATCACCATCATTGTATGGGTTCAATGATATAATTGTATGCAATACAATTTTTCAAGGAGAGGTATGGTATGCCGGTTAATTCATTTGAAAATTATCCGATGTCGTGGAAGCCGGATAAAAAACAGCTTGTCCCTCCATTGTATCGATCGGTTGCTAGTTTGTTGGAATATGATATTCTCAATGGATTTCTCGCACCCAATACGAAACTTCCCCCTCAGCGAGAATTGGCAGATTATCTTGATATTAACCTCAGCACTGTCACAAGGGCATTCAAAATCTGCGAAGTGAAAGGATTAATCTATGCCGTTACCGGAAGGGGAACCTTTGTGACGCCCAATGTAAAAAATGCTATTTTCATGGCAGATAGTGATGAGCATAAGAATTACATAGAGATGGGGATCATCAAGCCCCTTGATCACACAAACTCATTCGTCGCACAAGCGATTAAGAGCATTGCCGCCAAAGATTATCTGGAAAATTTACTAGATTACAGGCACCCGTTGGGAATGCCTTATCATCGAATGGCAGCCAAAAAGTGGATGCAGCGCTTTAACATGGATGCCCCCATTGAAAATATTGCGATCACTTCAGGCGGGCAAAATTCGTTTTCGCTGATTCTCATGGCCTTGTTTCATCCGGGAGATAAAATTGCGGTGGATATTTATACGTATCCTAATTTTATTGAACTGGCCAAAACAATGAATATCCAATTAATCCCTATTGAGGGCGATGAGCAAGGCATGAAGCCGGAGAAATTAGAGGCCGTCTGCAGAACAAATCCATTGCAGGGAATCTATTTGAGTCCCTCCTGCAACAATCCAACTGCTGTGACTATGAGTATGAAGCGCAGAAAGGAAATAGCTGAGGTCATCAATAAACACGGGCTTATTTTAATAGAGGATGATGTATACTCTTTCCTGGCACCGGATGGCTATTATCCTATTTCGCATTTTGTGCCTGAACGGTTTGTTTATATCCTGAGCGTTGCCAAATCACTTAGCTCTGGTGTTCGCGTTGCCTTTATCGCATACGCCAATCAGTTTGTTGAAAAAATCACGTATGGAATTTTCAATCTCAACGTAAAAACATCTGCCTTAAATGCAGAAATTATCACAGAATTAATTAATACAGGGGCTGCGGAACAAATCATTAGGAAAAAGCGGGAAATTTCGCAAGAACGAAACGAGATTTACCAGAAATATTTTAAAATCGATGATCCAAGCGAAAACCCAATTAGTTTTTTTCGATGGATACCACTGCATAAAGAATGGCAGCTAAACCAGTTTGAGCATATGGCTTTAAGCCAGGGAATCCATGTTTATCATTCTCATCGTTTCTTGGTCAAAAAAGATGAATCTCCGCAATTTATTCGTATTTCGCTTACATCTCCTAAGGACTCGGATGAATTGGAGAAAGGGCTTCGAATCCTAAAAAGGTTTTTGCTGGAGTCGGATGAAGTTATGTACTAGAGCAAGGTTTCATATAAAAGCCTAGGGATTTAGATATTTCTGGGTAAATTACTAGTAATAATAAGGTGGGCTGGTTCATGCGTATATCATATGATGAAATGAAAGGTGAGTTCAAAAGAGTTCTCTTAAAAAGGGGTGTTGATTCGAAAACTGCGGAAACCGCAGCAACCATTATCGCTGACAACAGCTGTGATGGGGTGTACTCTCATGGCTTAAACAGGTTTCCATCCATTGTTAAGGCGATAGAAGACGGAGTTATTAAGCCAGGGATGCGGCCTGTGAAACTGAATAGTATCGGGGCCCTTGAACAATGGGATGGGCAGTTGGGTTTCGGTCCGATCAATGCGTCCATTGCGATGGACAGGGCTGTTGAATTGGCGCAAGATTATGGTTTAGGCTGTGTTGCACTAAAGAATACAACCCACTGGCTTCGTGGGGGCACCTACGGATTAAGAGCAGCTAATGCAGGATGTATCGGGCTTTGCATGACAAATACCTTTCCTAATATGCCGCCATGGGGTGGCAGTGAAGACCGTATCGGCAACAATCCTTTAATCATCTCGGTTCCCCATAAAGATGGAAGACACTTGCTTTTGGATATGGCACAGTCTCAATTCTCATATGGTAAACTTCAAACCTATTCGTTAGCCGGAGAAAAATTGCCGGTTGTGGGAGGTTATACGGAGGATGGGGATCTTTCGGACGACCCGGATGCTATTATAAATGGTGGCAAGGTCCTTCCGGCAGGTTTTTGGAAGGGATCTGGTCTCTCCATCGCAATTGATATAGTCGTTTCTGCATTATCAGTTGGTAAATCTACTTACGATTTGCGGATGGAACGCCAGGATTTAGGAATCTCACAGGTATTTATCGCTATAAATCCCGTGCAATATGCTGGGGAGGAATATGCTGATTCATACATAGGAAATATGTCTGCCTATATCAAAACATCAACAAAGATGGCAGGTGTTACAGATATCCTTTATCCTGGCGAAAGGACGGCGAAGGACCGTGCGGACAATCTTAGAGACGGTATTCCGGTAAATCAGAATATATGGGAAACAGTACTGAAATTATAATTTTCACAAGTTTAGGTTTATCAAACTAGTTAGGAAAAACAAATTTGGTTCGCCATGCAATTATGATATTGTGTGGCTTTTTTATGCGTGTTATTTAGACATTATGGAATCATTGAACTGGCCAAAATCCATGTACTTAGGATGTATTTTTCAGTAGTCTGGGACGGTTCTCGTGCCTCTTTTAAAATTTGTCTATTTATTTTTTGTCGTCCAAATTCCATGAGCCCCGTACATTAAGTACATTCCCATAAAATATGCATACGATAATTTGTATTAATCTATGAAGGGATTGAATTTGATGTACTATACCCCTTGGATGTATTCATATCCAAATCCATATCAACCTAACGTCCAAATGTATAATAATTATACAAGACAGCCTAATTACTGGAATATGTATGATAACGCAAGAATCCAGGCAAAAGATTATGGACGGAAACCTTTTGTAGTCAATATTAATGAGGCTGCGAAGCAGAACAATACCTATCGTACCGCTTT
Source organism: Neobacillus sp. SAB-20_R2A (assembly GCF_049568635.1). Taxonomy (NCBI): domain Bacteria; kingdom Bacillati; phylum Bacillota; class Bacilli; order Caryophanales; family Bacillaceae; genus Neobacillus; species Neobacillus sp. SAB-20_R2A. Next base: position 623,545 of record NZ_CP145895.1, read on the forward strand.
ATGGACAGGAAAACATTTGCAAGTGACACTGATGAATATCAATGTTGGTGAAGACATTGGTTTAGAAATTCACCCTCACATTGACCAATTCTTACGGATTGAACAAGGTCAAGGGGTTGTGCAAATGGGCAAGACAAGAGAGCGTTTAGACTTTGTTCAAAACGTTTATGATGATTTTGCGATTATGATCCCTGCAGGCACCTGGCATAATGTAACCAATACAGGTAATATCCCCTTAAAACTTTATTCTATATACGCTCCTCCTCAACACCCCGCCGGAACAGTTCATGTAACTAAAGCACAGGCTTTAGCTGCGGAATAATACAAATATCGTCCACAGTAACTGTAGCAGTCCGTCCAATTTCTCCATTTACTACTGAGAAGTTGGACTTTTTTTTATCGTTGTAACTCCGCCCTTTCCTGCTTCGATTTCCATCTATAAAAAGGGGTGCATGAGGAGAATAATATTAAGTGAGAGATTGGAAAAACTAATTGGAAAGGAGTGAATAAAATGAGTGATACAAAAAACCATGTGCCTCTTGCAGAATTAACCTCAAGTGAAGTGTCTAACCTATGGTCATCCTATTTAAAGAGCAGTATGGAACTTAGACTTTTTGAATATTTTTATGCAAGTACTCAAAGTAATGAAGCAAAACAAGTCATCGAAAAAATGTTAAATCAAACTGAAAATAGTATAAATGAACTTAAGGAGATTTTTTTCAAAGATAATCTCACTATTCCTCTTGGTTTTACAGATGAAGACGTAAGGGCTGGCACACCAAAGGTATTTTCCGATACATTTATTTTATATTTTTGTTTTGATCTTACATACCTAGCGATGAGTACATATCCAATTGCATTATCAGATTGCACAAGAAACGATGTCCGAGAACATTTTCAAAAAAACATTGCCTTTTTTGTAAAAATCCAAGATGAACTTTTAGATTTGATGTTATCACAAGGAGTATATTTGAGTCCTCCGCAAGTAGCGATCGATAACGAGGTAGAAATAGCTGATTCCATGCTATATCTGAATGGGTTTTTTGGTGGATCTAGACCTTTAAATGCTCCTGAAATTGCGAATCTATCCAGAATTGTCCATCGAGCACAGTTTTCAAAAATGGTATTTGTCACGTTTAGTAAATTAGCGAAAACAAAGGACCTAAAACAACATTTTAGTAAAGGCCGTGATGGACTCCAAAAAGTGTTAGATTCACTTCAAGAAATTCTTGAAAAAGAAAATATTCCGATATCAGCATCAGGGGACTACAAAATTTCTGATGTAGAGATGTCTCCATTTTCCGATAAGTTAATGTTGTTTTTTACGAATACATGTCTGGGAATATTCTGTTTTGCTATGATAAGTCAGGCTATGACTTCCAGTTTAAGAACGGATATTGTTTCTAAATTGGACAAAATATCTGAGGATATGAAGAAGTATTATGGTCAAGGTCTACTTTTAGCTATAAAAGAAAAATGGTTTGAACAACCTCCTCAAATAGTAAATAGAAAAGTCTAGTTAATAGGTTACTTTAGCTAAACAGGCATAACATGAATGTTTGATGGGATTTTTAACAACAGGCGCAATTCTGGAGCAAGAATTACGCCTTTTTAATTTATAAACAGATCCGTTTGCTTTAACCACTTCTACTCTAATAATATCCGGTTGTTAGAATTCAGGCCGCCGGCTATCCGGTTCTTAATTGAGGAAATTAAGTTCAGTTATCTAAAAATTAAAACTATTATTGACAATAGAAATCTATGATGCTAACATTTCTATAAACCGAAGACGAGGGAGTTAAACTGTTAAACGGTCTCATAGCGAATCCGGGATGGTGTAAGCCGGACAGATGCAGTCACAGCAAGTGGGCCTCCGAGGGCGAAGTGAACGAATTTTTTTAGTAGCTTAGACGCAGAGCCAGCGTTACAGGGCTAAGGGTGTGAGAGCACTCTACAGAGCGGATATGTAGGATACATATCAAACAAGGTGGTACCGCAGGTTATAACACTTGTCCTTGAATTATTATTTAATTTGAGGATAGGTGTTTTTTTATTTTTTTAAAAACCTAAGCAGCTAAAAGTGTTGAAAGGAGCAGGTGCCAATGGACGATAAATTTACGTTATATAACTTAAAAGTAGAGGTTGTCGCTACAGATCAACCAATGGTATGCAGGCATAAGGAAGGGGACTATTTCTTAGTGATTGGGGAGGACCTGATCTTCCCAGAAACGAATTCATTTTCCATGTATGCTCTAAGTGCAATTTTGCCATTACTGCCTGCAAAGCAGCGGCCATTACACGCTAATGACTGGATGCTGTCTGATAGTTTAATAACCTGTCCAGATCCAAACTGCGGTGCCAGATTTAGAATAACCCGCACCGGAACGAAAGAATTTAGTCATGCTGAATGCACAATTGAACCTATACATAAAGGGGAGTAACGATAATGGCAGAACGATTCGAATTAGCAAAAGATTATACAATCAGCAGAGTGATCAATGGCTGTTGGCAGCTGTCGGAAGGCCATAGCTTGGAAACAAAGTTAGATATGCAAGATGCCATGAAGGCCTTCCATATGCTTGCTGAAAGAGGATTTACGACATTTGATTGTGCAGATATCTATACGGGTACAGAAGAATTCTTAGGTGATTTTTTAACGGAACTAAAAGCTGGGAGCACCCTTTCACCGCATGATATCCAAATTCATACCAAGTATGTACCGGATATCAATTTGCTTAGTGAGGTCGATTACAACTACACAGAAAAGATAATCGACAGAAGCCTCCAACGTCAGAAACGAGAAGTATTGGATTTGGTGCAGTTCCATTGGTGGGATTATGATGTGCCTGGCTATATTGAGACAGCGGGAGATCTGTTGAAACTGAAAGAAAAAGGAAAGATCCGCAATATCGCCGTTACCAACTTTGATACGAAGCATCTAAGCGAGCTCGTTGATGCCGGTATACCGATTGTGTCTTGTCAAAATCAATACTCGGTTTTTGATCGACGTCCAGAAAAGGAATTAATCAATTATTGTAAAAGCAACGGAATTTCCCTGCTGTGCTACGGTACGTTATCAGGAGGTTTGTTAGCGGAAAAATGGATCGGCCAACCATCGATTCAACCTGAAACTCGCTCACATGTTAAATATTTTCAGGTGATTGAGGATACCTTGGGTTGGGATGGCTATCAGGAATTATTGTTAATGTTGCAAAGAATCGGAAAAAAGTATTCTGTCAAGGCTTCTCAGATTGCTACCAAATATATATTAAGTCAACAAGGTGTCGGGGCATCTATTATTGGCGTTAGAAATAGCCGGCATGTTGAGTCAAATGCGCAAATTTTTAGTTTCGAACTCGAGCACGCCGACATCGATGAAATCAAACAATTCTTAGACCACTATCCAATCTTAGAGGGCGAACCGTTTGAGCTAGAGCGTACGGTTGGTTCGAAATATCGCAATATTATGAAGATGAATCTAAATGAAGAGTAAGTGAGAGTGTACGTTTAGTCTAGAATAGAGAGTTTAGTAGAGGAGAGGGAGTTTAGATATGAATCAGAGACTTGAATTTAGGGGTGGCTGGGGAACTGCGTTTATTCCAGTTGTGATCTTTCTGTTTTTCTGCGTATTGTATTTTATTGTCTTTAAAGCGTTTGAAATGTATGCTCTCGCAATGGGCGCTTTCGTCGCACTGATGGTAGGTGCCATGTTTGTGAAAAAAGGTAACTATGATCGCTTCTGGGATTCGGTCTATGACGGCGTAAAGGAAGCCGTTCCGATTGCCATTTTGCTGTTCGTCATCGGGATGTTCTCGGAGCTGATCAAAAGCACGAACATTTCGGCAGGTTTCGTATGGCTTGCTGACTTGTTGGGCGTGGATGGGGGACTATTCACTGCGTTTACCTTCTTAGCAGTTTGTGTCATTTCTACTGCCACTGGGTCATCGATCGGAACGATGTTTACGTGCTTTCCGATTTTCTACCCGGCAGGAGTTTTGTTGGGAGGCGACCCTGCAGTTCTAGCAGGCGCAATCGTCAGTGCTTCTATTTTTGGTGATAACTTAGCGCCAATATCGGATACGACCATCATCTCTGCAGGAACTCAAGAATATACCAAAAAAGAAGGGTTTGCTGAAATCGGCGGCTGTGTTTCCAGCCGACTGAAGTATTCCTTGGTCGCAGGTTCTATCTCTTTTGTTCTGTTCTGGATCTTCGGGGGCGGCGGAACAGTAGGTGATGGCGCTTCGGAAATTCTTACGAAAAGCATGAATCCTACCACACTGGTCATGCTGGTTCCGGTAGCAGTTATGTTAATTGCAGCCATCAAAACTCGCAATATCTATATAGCTATTACAATAGGTATCATTTTAGGGACGATAACAGGTCTGGCGTTTAATCTGTTAACTTTCGACAATGTGATCTCAGTTAAGGATGGGGCTCCGAAAGGATTCCTAACGGGCGGGATCAGCAGCATGATGGCAACCGTCACTTTGGTTATTTCAGTCTACGGTATTATGGGTGTGCTCAATGGTGCAGGAGTACTTGAAAAAGTCACAAACGGCATCCTTAACAGCAAAATGGGCAGGACAGTCCGCGGTGCGGAGGTCGCCATGATGTTAGGCATTTCGTTTACAACTTTAATCTTCGGCGGCGTCACCAGTGCATCGATGACAACATTTGGAAAAGTACAGAATGAGATTGGCAAACGTGTTGGTTTGCATCCATACCGTCGTTCCTACCTGCTGGATGGTTTTGCGAATGCGATCGTTCTCGTTATTCCTTTTTTAAGTGTTTTTGTATTCATCGGTGCGTTGCTTTCAAAAGGGTATGATTTTGTTCCACCGCTATCACTAACACAAGTCAGCAGCGGCATGATCTACTGCATGGTTCTGTTCGTGGTTCTACTATCCTCAGTATTAACGGGATGGGGCCGGGAATATGAAGGACCTGGCGGGAAAGTGGTAAGAAATGCTCAAGAATTGAAGCATGGGGACGGTTCTCGTGCTTCAATTTAATGGTACATGAGCAACGGTTCCATATAATGTTTTTGGTATTCTGATTCCGCGTCTAGGATCGCGAGGTGGGACTGCACTTATTGGTTGGGGGATTAGGTCAGGCACCCGAGCTGAAAAATAGACGGAAAAATTTCGCTTATTTAGTGATTGCTATTAAAAAAGGCTTAAATAGACGGAGAAAATTCGCTTATTGACTTGGAAAATGCAAAAATGGGGGATTTTTCTTTGCATAACCGAAAATTCTTCCTTTATTTACCGCAAAACGAGCTCTTTTCTATATTTAACCGTAAAACATTCGCTTATTTTACTTTTGCTGGTTACTCGATTAAGGTCACAAAGCTCATATTTAATAGGGAGTGAGTTTTTCCAAGAGAACGGTGAACAAGTAAGTGATGTATTATATAAATAAGGTTATTGTATTACTAATAAAGAAACTCGCCAATTCCTATGGCGAGTTTTACTTTTTTGCCAATACGCCTGTCATTTCGGCACTATTTTAAGAAAAGCACCTCAAAATGGAACCCTTTACTAGCTTGGTGTGGAGGTTTTTTTATTGTTTGATATATTTAAGTTAAGCTTTAAATGATTGGGGGCTGACCCCGTTTTTGCTTTTAAGGTACAAATGATTATTTGATGAAAGTGTTCACATAATTGTAGAAAAGCTTTAGAAAAGACTAATTTTATTTGAAATGTAATGTGATATTATTTTTTCGTAGGAATGTAGCAAGATGGAAACAAGACAATAATCCCGTCTCTGTCCTTCATAATTTTCCCCATCAAAACCACGTATCATGGAATCCTTAAGAATGTAACACCTCATGAATTATTCAAACGTATCGAACACCCTCTTAATTGAATCTCCACATATTTCTACCATACCAGCCAATCATTTTTCCTAGCATAATGTTTCAACAAAAGTTTCTAAATATATAAATAACGTGAAAGGAGTGATAAGACATGTAGTTTATTTATTATCATTTTTCAACTTCCTAAGGTGCAGTATATCATTTCTGGTTTACAAATTTATTTTTGAAGGAGGATTATAAAATGGGTCACGATATTTCAGGATACAATAAAGCAGGAGAAGAAATTGCTTATGCGCGGTTTAGCATGGGGAATTATAATGCTATCTTACTGTACAGTTTTTTTGATGCAAATGATTACAATGCAGGAGTTAGTGGATCAGGCGACAGTTCTACGTACTCAATACAACAAATTGAAATGGCCTTGAATTCCTACAATCATTTATTTGATAAAAGTGATTCCCTATCAGATAATGATCCTTTAAATTGGGATCAAAAACAAATCCTGAATTTTATACTAAACTGTTTAGCAACAGCGCAAAAAGAAGGGAGTGTAAGAGTGTTTTTTGGCTAATTTTTAAGACTGTTGCTGAATTACTCCATTTCGCTGCCGATCTCTATAGCTATCCAAAGTTGCCATTACAGCCAATCTTATGTATTTATTTTTCCCTCAAAAAACACCTGCTAGTCTTAGACATATATTCCTTACTAACAAAACCACACCTTGTACTTTATTAAATATCTCTATCGACAAGGAGCTTAACATTCTTCAGTTTTATATGATGTTCTCTATTGAACCATTTAATGAAATTGAGAAGGAAATAATGAAGCTTTCATATGCCGGACAACTAATTACAACAACTCTAATATTAGGAATTTTTAATGTACACATTTGTAAAGAGGAGTATCCGTTCCCTGTCGATAAAAAATTCCTTTCCTCATTATTAAATATGTGTTATTTAATCAGGCAAGCTGTCCCTTACGAAAAAATGCTTGTCCACATAATATTATATTAAGTGAAAATTTGATTTCATTTAATATATTTAAAGGGAGGAGTTTCAATTTGCAAGAAAGGGATAATATAGATTGCTCGGGTGCGGCAGACATGAATACCCCAAACGTAGTGCAGGACTTTCTCTATATTGGTGATGGCAGTGATAATACTGTGAAGCGTTTCGACGTTTCGGGGAATTTCCTTGGCACATTTGTCGTACCGGGGGATGGAGGCCTTAACGGTCCCCGCGGGCTTCTATTCGACCATGAGAGCAATCTTCTAGTCTCCAATCAAAATGTTGATTCGGGTAGAAACGGAAGCATATTGAAGTATAGTGGAAATACCGGTGCTTTTCTGGGTGAATTAGTTCGTTTCAATGGAAAAAACGCCCCGTTCGCGCCCCGAGGCATTGTCCTCTCCGAAGCAAACGTCCTGTTTGTGGCGGATTTAATAGGCAAAAATAATAAGAAACCGGGGGAACTTCGGACGTATGATGGAAGCGCTGGGACATTCTTGGGTAATCTCGATCATTCAGGTTTCAGCGGGCCATTCTATCCGCGTGGTGTGGTCATCGGTCCTGACGGTTTGTTATATGTATCTGTCTTTAACATATTTAATCCTAGTGATGGTTGGGTGCTTCGCTTCGACCCAGTGACAGGGGAGTATAAAGGAATCTTTGTTGGAAGCAGTGTTTTTAACGACCTCCACCGTCCGGAAGGATTGGTCTTTGGTCCAAACGGTAACCTCTACGTCACTAGTTTTCGCAAGGACACGCATGACACTGATAAAATTCTGGTCTTCGATCGAAATACGGGTATGCAGGTTGACAAAATTGATCTGTATAATGTTGGTCAGCTGCGTGCATTTGCACAGGCAATCCTGTTTGGTCCAGACGGAAAATTATTTGTCCCAATTACAGGCGATGGACCTGATCAAGGGTCGGTGCGACGCTATGATGTTCTGAGTAAAACGTTTGATGTGATTGTGCCTCCAGCTTCTGAAGATGGCCCGTTGGGAGAGCCTTGGTATCTGACGTTTGGCAATACAAATCCTGCGACCCTAGAGTATCTGGGATGAAGAACGAATAGGTACATGGGGACGGTTCTGTTGCATCATTTTTGTCCAAACACAAAAATTGTTGATTAAGGATAATGGTTATATATCAACTTCAAACTATAACATTTAAATAGAATCAACATAACAAGAGGATTTTATGATCTATATATGAGCATAAATCCTCTTTTTTTATACATATTAGAGTTGAATTAATTTTGGTGGAAAATTCGATCATTCCTATGTTTTGCAGTGCATTTTGGCAAAATGAAAACAAATAAAAATTTTTACTATTTAAACGTAGATTTAATAAGGTTTACAGAGTTGGCATATCTTTTACATATACTGCTAATAGGTAGAAATATTAACGGCAGCATTTTAGACTCACTAAAATTAGGAGGCTTCATTTCATGAACTATTCATCAAAACTGGTAAAAGTAAATAAAGATCCAGGGCATGGCTCACACATTCCCCCTGTTTATTTGACCTCAACATTTGTTTTTGATAATGCAGAAATAGGAGCACAACGTTTCGCAGGAGAAGATCCAGGATTTATGTATTCACGCCTGGGGAATCCCAATGTAAGAGAACTGGAAGAGAAGGTTGCGGAATTGGAATTTGGTGAAGGTTGTTTGGCTTTCTCATCCGGAATGGCTGCCATTACTGGCTGCCTTTTTGGTGTTTTGCAGGCGGGAGATCACGTTGTTGCACACACAGCGTTGTATGGGGCCACACACGCATTTCTATCCAAAACGGTAAAAAAGTTTGGCATTGATGTAACATTTGTACCGTTCAAGACAGGGGAAGAGATTGAACCACACATTACGGATAGAACGAAAGTGGTCTATTTTGAAACGCCCTCCAATCCTACGCTTTCCTTAGTGGATATGAAAAGTGTTGCAGCGGTCGCAAAGAAAAAGGGGATATTGACTGTTGTTGATAATACGTTTTTGTCCCCATACTTACAAAATCCTATTCTTTGCGGCATTGATATTGTCGTCCACAGTGCAACGAAATATTTATCGGGGCATGGATACCTTATTGGCGGACTTGTGATTTCCAACAAGGAGATTATTGAACCGATGCGAAAAGAAGTGCAGAAAACGTTGGGAGCTAATTTGTCCCCTATGGATGCCTGGCTTCTCTATCAAGGAATACGTACATTGCACATTCGTATGGATCGCTCACAAGAAAATGCACAAATTTTGGCGGAGCGCTTGGAAAAACATAAGGCTATAGAGAAGGTTTACTTTCCAGGATTGGCCAGTTTTGAAGATAATAATATCATGAAAAAACAAATGAAAGGTCCTGGAGCCATGATTTCTTTTGTCTTGAATGGGGGATACGAGGCGGGTGTTAAACTGATGAATTCAGTAAAACTGAGCACTTTAGCAGTTTCGCTGGGGGATGTAGGTACATTAATTCAACATCCAGCTTCAATGACACATGCAATCATCCCTAAGGAAGAAAGAGAAAAAGCAGGTCTCGTTGATGGACTCGTTCGTTTTTCGGTCGGCATTGAAGATGTTGAAGATATCTGGAAGGATCTCGAAATGGCTTTGCAATAACGGTGCGTCTTAAGGAATTTGTTAAGCGGAGCTGGTAGGTGGTGACACCGGCTATCACGATCCATGTTTGTGGAAAGCAATGAAGGAAATTTCCGGTATTCGTTCCTTTCGACGAAGAAGGGCTATATCTTGCTGGAGTAAAGCAGGCTGGATACTCCCCTGCCTAGTAATGGACAATTTACCCTGATTAGTCATAACCCCTAGAGAAGGTTATGGGCCTTTCATAACTCCCGGGTGCCCCAGTTTTTTTAGCGTACGGTCGTTATGAACCTTACCATAACACCCGGGGACCTCTGTTTTAATAGCGTACGGGTGTTATGAGCCTTTCATAACGACCGGGTGCTACAGTTTTAATAACGTTCGGGAGTTATGAACCTTTCATAACACCCGGGTGCCCCAGTTTTTTCAGCGTACGGTCGTTATGAATCTTACCATAACACCCTGGGACCTCTGTTTTAATAGCGTACGGGTGTTATGAGCCTTTCATAACGACCGGGTGCTACAGTTTTAATAACGTTCGGGAGTTATGAACCTTTCATAACACCCGGGGACCTCTGTTTTAATAGAGTTCGGGAGTTATGAGCCTTCCATAACTCCCGGGGACTACAGTTTTAATAGCGCTCGGGAGTTATGAGCCTTTCATAACGACCGGGTGTCCCAGTTTTTTCAGCGTACGGTCATTATGAACCTTACCATAACTACCGATGCCCACAGTATAAGTACCGAAAAAGTGAAAAGAGAGTTTTTGCGGATGTTAGCTAAAATGGAGTTAAACCCCGCAAAAATGGAATTGGTCATTGGCTTCTTTGAAACGTATTTAAAATTGAATGAAAGCGAGGAGAAGGAACTAATGGAAGAGATTAAACAATTGGACAAAGACGAAGCTGAGCAAATTTTAAAAATTACCTAATTCGTGGAGAGAAAAGGGATTACTTGAAGGTATACAAAAAGGGGAACGAAGCCCAAAGAAAAATAGCCCTCTATTTGTTAAAAGAGGGATTACCGATTTAGCTGATTGCAGGAGCAACAAATCTTGATTATGCTGCAATCGAAGAGTTGAGTGAAAAATTGTAATACTCAAATACTATGGCTATTATGGTCTTGACTCTTTTGGGGATCTGATCCCGTTTTTGGGCTAGAATAAACTATGGAGAGGGGAAGTCCTTCTCCATAGTTATTTTAAGTGGTAATTACAACCATATAGGCGATATTATAAAACTTTATCCTTCTGCTTCAATCCAATCCCAATTTCCAATTCACCTGATGCCACTTTATTCAAGTGCCACCACCATTCTTCAAGTGGTTCGGCCGAAAGTGAGAAATCATAGACCTTTCCGAGATGCTCCACCATTCGTTCTACATTTTCGAGCAGCTTTAAATCATATTTCATCAGAAGAATTCGCTCTTGCTGTGTCATGTTTGAGGAACCTTTGTAGAGTCTGCTGCGGCGGTGCAGCATATCAATTGTTTCAAAGGGGCTTACTTCAAAGTCAGTAACATCTTCTCCGTAATATTCGATATCCTTTAAGAATTCCATGTTTGCCACACCTCTTTAATTTTACCAATATAGCTATAACCTTTTGCTTCGTCTAAGTAATTAAAATAATTATCAGCAATCATCGCTGTATCAATAATACCATCTTCACCAATTATAACAATCCAAGCGTTTCCATCTGCAAAAATAAAGTAATTCTGTAAAAAGCCTTCTTTAAAATAGATATAAATATCGTTCTCCTTGTCATTAAGTATATTCATAATCAATCTATTATAATCCTGTAGTTCCCAATCTAGTGGAATGTGTCGGCGTTTCTTTCGTTTTAATAAGTGATAATATTCCTTCCCGGGTTTCCAAGAAGGACCATGTTGATTAATGATTAAAAGAATTTGTTTAATTTGATTTTTTAGTGCAATGTTGAAGTTATTACACCTTCTGTCTAAGGCTATTTCCTTAATTATAATTGCAATTTTTGGCATTACGAGTCTTCAATCATGGAGATTTTATGAAGATAATATTGATCTAACGACTGTATTAAATAGCACGAAAGTATAGCCTAAATTTATATTATAATAAAAGCATCGTTTGGGATTTTCTTGAAAAGGTGTGAGGGCTTTGGAAGAGGCACTGCTACATGGCAATATCATAAACATAGAAGCAAAGAGACAAGAGCTTGAATCTGAAAGTTTTAGTAGAGACGATATAATAAGCAAACTAAATGATCAATACCGGGTGCTCTCCAAAAAAAGAGCATTTACCTGCCGTTGCTGCAATGAATCCGTCAATATGAATTTAACAAAAGAAGAAGGCTGGCCCTTTTACTTTAAACATTATGATGGAAAAAAATGCTCTTATTCAGAAAACAGTAAAACCTATGAAAAACAGGTGTCCTCGCAACAAGATAAGCAAAAGAAAGACATTGGCTTAACAGTCTTCAGAGAGATATTAGAAGGGCAGCTAAAACCCATTGGGGCAGAAATTGAACGGGGATATTTTTATAAAAAGAAGCTTTCGTTTATTCCGGACTTTATCGTCCGTTTTCCACATTCTAAGGAACGCTGGGCCATTGATTATTACACCTCAATCACACAAGGCGGCTATGCCCAAAACATTGAAAAACGGTTAGCAGCCTATAGTAAGGAAGGTTTTAAAGCATTTTCTTTTATTGACGATGTCTGGCTGGCAATTGATCCTGAAACCAGCAAGGGGACGCTGCTTACACCTGAGATGCAGGTCACAAGGAAGAGTCAAGAAGATGAAGTGTGGGACCATGCATTAAACCATGACCTGCCATTGGATATTCAGACTATTATATCTGAGGTTACTGACCTTCCGTTTCCCGTGGAAACCAGAAGTATTGCTTATGTCGATCCTGCTTCACGCAGTTGTAAAATCATTAGGTTTGCCGTAATCAATCGAAATAACAGCAATGTAACCTTTTTAAAACTATCAGAACCGACGATTCCATTGGAAAGAGCATTAACTTTAAATACTAGGCAGGACGACTTCCTCCTGTATCTTGATCATGAAGAAGAGCTACGACTAGCATTTCTCGATGAAATAATGGACAAGCAGCAGCAAGCAGAACGTGAAGAAATGGCTAGAAGAGAGGCTTTGGAAAAAATAAAGCGGGAAGAGGAGGAAAGGCTGGCTGTTGAACATTTTTTAAAATTAGAAGCATTGGAACGTGCTGAATCTGTTAAAAAGAATAAGCAAATAGATGATGAACAAATAGAGCGGGAAATGGCCCAACGTGCGGAGGAAGCAAGGCAGCGACCAATTGATATGACGCCCGAACAGTGGGAATGGCGTAGAAAAACAGGAAGAATATATCCATCAAGAGAACCTGGGGCAGTTCGGCGTCCATCTATTCAGGCAGAAAGCGAATATACAAAACAACAAAGAGAGAAATTTCTAGAGAAGCTACTGACGCACCCAATCAGGGGAGACCAATTCATCGATGGCCCGCCATCAAAATGGCGTGCGTTTACATTGAAATGGATAAATACTCATCAAGAGGGAGACAATTTAATAGTTTCCATGAAGGAGCTATTAAGTGATATGAAGGCTGGTGAGATTACTTTTAATCAGATAGATTCTCACGTGGAGCATCCAGTGAAGGAGTTTTTGTTGTTTTACCAAGCTGGGTTGAAGCGGGAGATGAGAAGGAAGGTAAATATTATCTTTCTTGATTAAAAATGGGGACGGTTCGAGACAGCTGTTGCCCTCCTTTCAAACTTTTAGATAGTTTAAGTGCTTGTCATTTCCCACATTATGTTGAATTCTTCAGCATTATTGGGGGCGTGGCAGGCACTTTTTTTTATTTTTTCTTCTTCGTTTTCCCTATTACAAAAGACTCATTTTTAAATTGACCTAATCTTGCTGCGGAAGGATAGCGGCGGCAGTTCATAGGCGCTTAGACCTAAATCAATAAATCTCCATAAAACTAAAGATGCATCTGGACGTCACAGTAACAGAAACACGCCAAATGTCAGTTGATTATCATTTTTTTAAAAATATAGACAATAAACTGTCAATTATGCTAATATTTTCCCTAGCATATTAGAAATCTAGCATCATGTTAAAAGTAATGAGAAGTGAGGTGACCATTATAAAAAACTAGTGTACAAGTTGTTGTAAGCGATATCATGGACCGGTTAACGGCGCCTAGTATGCTAAGAAAAAAGGCAACACATGATTATGAATGGAAGGAGAGATCTTTATGTCAAAAAAATTTTCAAAATTCATACTATTGTCACTTGTCATCATTTTCATTTTTGGACAGGGGAATTATGCTTCAGCTACGTCAACTGCTCCTACACCGGAACCAATTTTACAAGTAGAAAACCAGAGGATTAAAGACGGATATTACACGAACTTAAATAATCAAGTGGATAAGCTGAAAGCACTGGATGAAGGAACGATTGTTGTAAGATTTCAATATACGGGCTCGTCCATTATGTCACTATTTTCTTTAAGTAATAATCAAGTCCGGGATGGTCATTTTCATCTTTACATTTCTCCGTCCGCGATTGGAAGTGAAAATCGCCTTGAGAAGCCGGGAGTAGTCAAGACGAATGTGCATGTTAGCACCCCGGTGAATTTGAAAGAAGATAAAGTCTATACTCTTGCGATGGTGTTAGACAAGGAAAAAGGGTATAAGTACTTTTTGGATGGTGAATTAATCAAGGAAGATTCACAGTCTCCGAGGAAATTCTTAAGTAACATTTATGAGCCAAACAGCGCGCAATTAGGGAGAACGGAAAGGTTATCAGGCAATCAATATCCCTTCAACGGTAATATTGATTTTGTGAAAATTTACAAAGAGCCGCTTTCTGATGAGGCGTTAACAAGCATTACCGGTGAAACCAAAGCTGCATCATTATTGAACCCTATGCCTGATACAGCTAAGCTTACCAATCCTTTCAGCGTATTTTATCCAGGCTTCATGGATTCCAATAATTACCGAATTCCATCTTTGTTGTATAGCAAAAAAGGAACACTAATAGCCGGTATCGATCGCCGAGTTGAAAGCGGAGGCGATTCTCCAAACAATATCGATGCTGTCATCCGACGAAGCTTTGATCAAGGACAAACATGGGAAGCAGATGGAATTGTCATCAATGATTACCCTGATAAAGCATCTAATATTGACTTGTCACTCTTACAGGATCAATCCAATGAGAGAATTTTTTCGCTAGTTGACGGTTTTCCTCATGGAGCGGGACTGATGGGGGGCTTTGGTACAAATGCGTATAAAGGAACAGGGTTTAAAACTGTAGATGGTAAAGAGTATCTGTATTTAAAAGATGAAAGCAACCAGGAATACACGATTAGAGAAAATGGAATCGTGTATGACGAAAGTGGAACACCTACTGACTATTCGGTTGATGAGGATAGAAATTTATATTTGAAGGGTGAGAAAATAGATAACTATTTCAGCCAAACCTCTCCACTAAAACCTTTTAAAACATCTTATCTTGAGCTGTATTATAGCGACGATGAAGGAAAAACATGGACAGGACCCATTGATTTAAATAATCAAGTAAAAGAAGAATGGATGATCTTCTTAGGGACAGGTCCAGGAAACGGCATCCAGCTGACTGAGGGCCCTAATGAAGGAAGACTAGTATTTCCTGTGTATTTTTTAAATGAATATAATAGACAGGCGAGTGCCGTTATTTATAGTGATGACCACGGTAAAACATGGCATCGCGGGGAGTCTCCAAACGAAGGCAGGGTCGTCGATGGAGAGACCATCAATGAAAGATATTTTACAAACTATAATCATGAAATTACAGAATCACAAGTGGTAGAAATGCCGGACGGCCAGCTGAAATTATTCATGCGCAATCACTCAGGATATGCACAAATAGCGACAAGCTTTGACGGCGGGGAAACCTGGGATTCTGAAGTAGTGACGGAAAAGGCTTTGACAGCACCATACAGTCAAATGTCAGCTATTCGTTATCATGGCCAAATAGATGGCAAGGAAGCGGTTATCTTTTCCAGCGCAAGTGACTCCGCGAGCAGAATAAACGGAACAGTTAAAGCTGGGTTAATTGAGGAAGATGGAACCTATGAGAATGGCCGGACAAAATATTCTTTTAACTGGAAATACAGCCAGCTTGTGAAAGAAGGCCAGTATGGATACTCCAGCCTCACCAACCTGGCAAACGGTGATCTCGGCCTATTCTATGAAGGAACGGCCAATACGGTTATGTCCTATATTCAATTTAATACGGATTTCTTAAAATGGCAGAAGTATAAACCAGTACCAAAGCCAGTCATCCAATCATTCCATGTTTTATCAGAAAATCCAGTGCCATATCGTCCTGGGGAGAAAATCAAAGTAGAGATTGTATTTGATGACTTTGTTATGTTAATGGGAAATAAACGGATTAACGGCACGATAGGCGGAAAAGTAGTCCCATTTGACCTAGTGGAAAAAACGGACAATACCCATTTTGTTTTTGAAGGAATCGTACCGGATATCAAACCAAGAGCGTATACGGCGGAGTTTGAATTGGATCCGAATCTTTCTATCTATAATGTTTATGGGGAATTATTTGAGCCAAATCAAGAAACGGCAAAATTCACCGATAAGATAATCATCAGGGCCGAATAAAGGGGTATAGCTGTTACGAAGTATCATTTTGGTTCCTTTGTAACAGTTTCCTCCAACAGAAAAAAATCGATTCTATCATAATTAAGAACATGACATTTTTGTCCACCCTATACTCTAAGCAACTGCTTGTTGTTTATAATATAGACACTGGAGTCTTTTCCAATTTTGGAGGTGGATGAAAATGACAACGAACGCTATGGATAAAATGAAAGGTATTAAGCCATCCATTGTCATGGAGCAAAATAAGCATACATTTACTAAATCAGAAAATAAGATCTATGAATACATCCGGGACCATACTCAACAGGTGCTATATCATTCTTTAACCGAGTTATCGGAGACATGTGGAGTAGCGGAAGCCACCGTTTTACGTTTTTTTAGAAAACTAGGGTTTAAAGGGTTTCAAGATTTTAAATTTTTGTTAGCGCAGGAAGTCACACTGTCTGCACAGAAAGACGACCATGAAACCATCATTAAAAAGGTCAGAAATAATATGGTACAGGCGATCAATGAATCATCTGAAGTCATCCGATTGGAGGAATTGCAAGCTGGAGTAGAAATGATCAACCAGTCAAATGATGTGGTCATTTTTGGCATCGGGGCTTCAGGTATTGCTGGGTTAGATATGCAGAATCGCTTAATGAGAATTGGAAAACATGCAGATGTTGTCACAGACTCGCATTTTCAAATCATGAGAGCAGCGTGTGCGACCGAGAAAACCGTTGTCATTGCGATCAGCCTGACCGGAAGTACAAAAGACATTGTAGATGCTGTGGAAGTGGCCAAGGGAAATCATGCGAAAGTGATTGCCTTAACTAGTTATGTTAAATCTCCGTTAACAAGGTTTGCTGATTTAGTCTTATTATCATCTTCAAAGGAGAGTCCATTAGATAGTGGATCATTAGTATCTAAGATCTCGCAGTTGTATCTTATTGACCTTCTATGTACGGAAATTGCCATGCAAAATTTTGAAACGGCAAAAGAGATTAACATGAGAATATCGAAAAATTTATCAAGCAAGCTTTACTAGGACTTTTGAATAAAAGTACAGTGTTGGATATCAATAGATTCCACATGTTGAGGTACTACAAACGGGGAGGAAATGTCTTGAAAAAGTTTTGGATTGCAGCCATTACATCCATGCTTGTTATTGGAGGTTATATCGGGACGAATGCCAACGCTTCCGAAAACGCAAAAGCAGAGATCAAAGATAACGCTTCTCAAAATGTTAAATCCGTAAAAAGAATCACATGGGAACATGCAGGGGAGCTGGAGGCACAAAAGGGATTTGAAAAGAACATAGGTACGGCAGGAGTGTTATCAGGCTCTTATAAAAATTATATAATTGTCGGAGGAGGAGCGAATTTTCCTTATGACACCGTCTTAAATGGAGGGGCAAAGGAACATTACTCAGATATCTATGTTTACAAAAATGAAGACAGTGGATTAACGATGATAGAACATACGAATCTTGATCATAAGATCGGCTACGGGTCGTCCATCACGACAGATAAAGGTGTTTATTATATCGGAGGAAGTCCGGACAAGGAACATGCAGACGATATCCTGTTCCTGACAATCGATAAAAATAAAAAACTGAAAGTGGAAAAAGTAGGCGATTTGCCATTTACGATAAGTAATGGGATAGCCGTGGAGAAAGATGGTAAGTTGTATATTGGACTTGGTCAGCAGAATGGAAAGGATAGCAATAAATTATATGAATATGATTTAAAGACGTCCAATACTAGAGAACTAGCATCCATACCAGGAGAGCCGGTCAGGAACCAAAGTGTGGCTCAACTATTAAACGGAAACCTATATGTATTTAGTGGCGGAGGATCGATTGCTTATACAGATGGATATAAATATAATATCCAAACAAATAGCTGGTCAAAGGCTTCCTCCGTAAAAGTTGATGATAAAGAAATATCCCTGCTTGGTGCCAATTCTGTCAAATTAAATAATGATGAAATGCTGGTAATCGGAGGATTTAATAAAGAAGTCTATGATGATGCGGTGAAAAATTTAAATACGTTGCAAGGCGAAGAGTTAGCGGCCTTTAGAACGAATTATTTTACGGCTGATCCTTATGAGTTTAATTGGAATAAACATGTACTTATCTACAATGCCAAAAATGATTCGTGGAGATCGGTAGGAAAGGTTCCATTTGATGCACCATGTGGTGAAGGCTTAGTTTTAATGGATAACCAAATTTTCTCGATAAATGGAGAAATAAAGCCTGGGGTAAGAACGAACGCAATTTATTCAGGGACTATACTAAACCATTAAACTATACTGAACCTAATTTTTTAGAGAAGAAATGAGCAGGCTGCATAGTGGCCTGCTCCTTCCTGTTTTATTAACAGAAATTTCTCCGCTTATTTATCAAACGCACTTTAGCTAGTGGAATCCCCAAAAATGGGAACACCGATTTTTTCATATTATAGTTAAGTGTAAGTGCCTGTGTCACCTCCCATATTGTCGAATTCTCCGGCATTATTGGGGGTCTGACTAGGCACTGTTTTTTTTGATTTGTGGTGAAATGAGGGATCTACTAGTATTATTTATTCTTTATTATAAGGAACTGATGTAAAATTACTCCTATACGAAATGATAAAATCTTCTAGCAACAAGGGATAGGAGTAGATACATATGGCCATTCAGCCCAAGTTTCAATTAGGCCGACAAGAACGAAGATATATTGCTACTAAGCAGTTTACTGATAGAGAGTTTCCTAGAGAAGTATTTGCCAAGCGGGTTGAACGAATCATCCAAAGACCTGCCTCCGAAACGGAACATGATGTCGTTATGTATTACGGAGTAGGGGGAATAGGAAAATCTAGTTTACAAAGACAATTAAAATTAGAGCTGCTCACACAAGTTCCGAATGCTCTATACACTTCGATTGACTTTATGAACAATGCCATACATTCACCTGCTCGGGCCCTATTGGAATTAGTAAGGGAGACGAAATTTAAACATAAAATTCACTTTCCTCATTTTGAGATTGCCTATTCTCTGTATTTTTTCAAAAGGAATCCCGATATCTCTTATAATGAGAAACAACTCCCGTTTAAATCAGAGTTAAATATTATCGGAAGTGTGGTAGCTGCTCTGGATGGATTAGGGGTGGTAGGAGCAGCCGCAGGAATTATCGAAAAATTATACGATACGAAGAAAAAGTGGAATCTTAACAAAGATGTGAAAGAACAGTTAAAAGAGCTTGAAAGCTGCTCACTGCAAGAAATAGAAGACCGTCTTCCGGCCTTCTTTTCCTTCGATTTACAACAAGGAATCGCCAAGCATCATATACCCGTTTCTGTTATTTTCATTGATACATATGAAGCCCTTTGGACAGATGTAAAAAATGAGGCCACAAAATACACCAAAGATGGATGGGTTAGGGAGCTAATTGCCTTGCTTCCTAATGTCTTATTTGTCATTTGCGGCCGCGAATATTTGGAATGGGAGATTGTTGACCAAGATTGGAAAGAGATTGTCGAACATCATATTTTAGGAAACTTGGACAGCAATAACGCAGATTACTTCCTGCAGCAATGTGGGATTGAAGAGGAAGAAATTCGTGAAAAAATGATTCATGCCAGCAGCGGCCATCCTTACCATCTGGATTTATCAGTTGACACCTATTTTGAAATAAAAAACCGAGGGGAGAGCCTCCATCCGGACCAGTTCGGTTCCAATAAACGAGAAATTCTTGACCGATTTTTACGGTATTTATCAGATGAGGAAATCGAAACACTCAAAATCATGGCCATTCCTCATTATTATAATCGCGACGTGTTTGTCTATTTGCTATCGCATTTTAAAACAGGGTATCCGATTACCAAATTTGCTGACTTTAATAAATTCTCCTTTATTACTAAAGAACAGCAAAATTATTATATCCACGCTCTCATGAGGGAAGGTATATTGAATTACACAAGTCCAGAACTCGTTCAGCAAGTTCATGAATTAATGGCTCATTACTATGAGGATTTATTAAAAAATAATCAAAGTCTATTGTCAAATAATGAAAAGGAAATCTCCGTGCTAGAAGAAAATATCTATCACAAGAAGTCTACTCTTTCTAATCAACAATTTGTAGAGTGGCTGGAAAGGGAGAGAATCACTTACCTGAAAAAATATCAATTACGAGGCGAGATTCGATTTTTAAAAAATCTGTTAGGTAATATTTACGATGATATTGGTTCGAAAAATATGAATACCCCTCTATTTGCCATTTTAATTGATATGATTCATTTAAGCGGTGAGTATGAAAGAGCGGTTGATGAAATTGAGAACTATTATGATGGAACGCCAATGGAGGATATAATTAAATCTAAAGACGATTTGCATCTTACCATCCGTAAGGTTCATCACCAAATGTATTTTAAGCCTGTCAAACCTTTAATTGATAAACTATTGCATCTCGAGCCGCTGATCTCGGAAAGTTATGAAGAAGAATACAATGAGACTTTATTTATGCTTGGCGGTAATCTAGGCGTTTTACACGGCGACTTGTCCTTCAGCCGAAAATGGTTAGTAAAGTCCATCCGATATGCTCAAGCAACAGGGCGAGCCAATTACCTGTGCAGGACGCTGCGAAAATATGCGGATGTATTGCGCCTAAAAGGACATATCAAATGGGCGAAAATATGCACGGAGTACGGGATCAAAATTGCGAGAGAAAATGGCTTTGATAGATATGAATCCTATCTGCTCTGTACGCTGGGGGATATCCTCCGGACGGAAGAGGATTATGAAAAGGCAGCCGAATTATTTGAACAATCCAGCGCTATCATTAAGCGTCATGGCATAAAAGGATGGGAAGGGCATGTCAATTCATCCTTAGCAGAAATGGCCTTTCAAAAAGGGAATTATGCAGATGCTGCTAAATTTTACAGTTACGCCAATAAGATTTATCTGCAGATTAACCAGCAATGGGGAATTATTGTTTCCAGTTTGGGATTATTAAGATGCAAGCTAAAGGGCATAGAAGTGGAGGTTCCTGCCGGGTTAGAAGAAATCACTCGCAATTCAGACTATCTAAACTACTTAAGAGAGCAGGAATTAACGAAGAATATGATGGCTGGTGAAAGTCCGTCCGCTATCCAGCTAATATTTTTATAATGGGGTGACAGGAATGAATCGAAAAATCATGATGATCCAAAATGGAGATATTGAATTAGCTTTATCAGAGACGACCCGCCAGTATCTAGTCGGACAGTTAGGCAGACCGCAAATGCTGAAACATATAGATGATTCTCAGATTGAAATCGGGATCACCTCTTATGATAACTTCATTTCAGAAGTACCCCACTATCATTTGCAGGCCCATGAATATCAGTACATGATCAGCGGGATGACTGAATACATGGATGTTGAAACAGGGGAAGGATATCAGTTTAAAAAAGGGGACTTTTATAAAATTCCACCTGGTGTGAAATATGCACAGCGGTCTAAACCTGGTACGACCATTTTATTTATTAAAACACCTCCAGGGAATGATAAGCAAAACCTTGATGTCACAGACACAATCGCGCAATGGCTTCGGACGAAAGTAAAGACGGTTCGTTCGGATTTTACCAATGACCCTAACGCCCCAAAGGCAAATTCCATTAAGCCTGCAGCTGCCGTGGCCATTATGAACGAAAAGGAAGAGATTTTACTCCTAAAGCGCCGAGATAATGGAAAATGGACGATGCCCGGCGGGACATTGGATTTCGGAGAAGATTTGAAAACATGTGCAATCCGTGAAGTCCAAGAAGAAAGTGGATACAAGGTTGTCATTACAGATATTATTGGAACATACACAAATCCTAATACAGTCATAGCCTATTCAGACGGTGAAGTGCGCCAGGAATTTACCATTCTGTATAAAGGTGAAATTCAGAGCGGACAGCTGGAGATGGACAGTGAGTCTACTGCCTACCAATGGATCGAACTGAACAAGGCCGCTGACCTCCCAATGGCCGATTCACAGCGACAAAGAATGAGAGATGTTATCCAATATCATACAGAAGGCATACGTTCTTTAAGATAAAGAAGATAGGTGCATGGGGACGGTTCGAAACCACTGAAAAACATGCTTTATCTGGAATTTGTTTGTTAAGATAAAATACATTGGATTGAAATTGAAAATTCCCTTCTGAATAGACCATCCTAAGGCTAAGGAAGACCAATCAGTTCAGGCTAAGATGGAAAATGGTCTTCATAAGGCCGATGAAGACCAAATCAGCTCACACCAATGTGGAAAATGGTCTTCATAAGGCCGATGAAGACCAAAACGGCTCACACCAATGTGGAAAATGGTCTTCATAAGGCCGATGAAGACCAAATCAGCTCACACCAATGTGGAAAATGGTCTTCATAAGGCCGATGAAGACCAAATCAGCTCACACCAATGTGGAAAATGGTCTTCATAAGGCCGATGAAGACCAAAACGGCTCACACCAATGTGGAAAATGGTCTTCATAAGGCCGATGAAGGCCAAATCAGCTCACGTCAATGTGGAAAATGGTCTTCAAAGGGTCGATGAAGACCAAAACGGCTCACACCAATGTGGAAAATGGTCTTCATAAGACCGATGAAGGCCAAATCAGCTCACGTCAATGTGGAAAATGGTCTTCAAAGGGTCGATGAAGACCAAAACGGCTCACACCAATGTGGAAAATGGTCTTCATCTTGTTGTTGATGACCCAATCTGCATGTCAATGGGGTAAATATATCTTTAATCTGCCTTCTATATGACGTATTTTTCAGTAGTCTCGGACGGTTCTTTTGCATCAAT
Source organism: Neobacillus sp. SAB-20_R2A (assembly GCF_049568635.1). Classification (NCBI taxonomy): domain Bacteria; kingdom Bacillati; phylum Bacillota; class Bacilli; order Caryophanales; family Bacillaceae; genus Neobacillus; species Neobacillus sp. SAB-20_R2A. Next base: position 646,391 of record NZ_CP145895.1, read on the forward strand.
TTGGTCCAAAGACAAAAATGGTTGCATAAAAACGTCCCCATAGTTACTGAAATATTAAATATGTCTAAAATCCGCCACTCCTACCAGTTCCTCATAGTCCATATTTTCTCAATTCTTCATTTATATCCATTATGCAAGATGGATTTTCAGTAGCATGATACAAAACTAAATTCGTTGTGAATAATCATAAGTTGAAACAAGTAAATATTTTATCCCATAATGTCTCATGGCAGAGCTGATTTTTGTTACAATGGCAGTAAATAACTTTGTTAAAAAATGGGTATACAGGGGAGTATCATAGAGGCTTTAATGGAAGGGGATTTGGGCAAAAACAGTCATTCTATTAATAATGGGTTTTGCCTTATTCAAATGAAGTAATACTGGTAGATAAAATCAGAAAGGATGGCAAAATGTCAGAAATGAAAGATGAAATCATTTTAAGAGGACTTAAAGAACATAATTTAAAAAATATAGATTTAAATATACCAAAAGAAAAAATCATCGTATTTACTGGTCTTTCGGGCTCAGGAAAGAGCTCGGTCGTCTTTGATACATTGGCAACAGAAAGCAGAAGACAAATGACGTTGAACTATCCTCTCTATGTCAGGAATCAAATGCCAAGGTACGAACGGCCCCACGCCGATCTGATGCAAAACTTAAGCCCGGTTATCGTAGTGGAACAACGGCAAATAGGGGGCAATTCCCGTTCAACAGTTGGCACCTATATGGATATAAATCCATTAATTAGACTGTTGTTCTCGAGAATAGGAAATCCGCCAATAGGTTCTGCCAACGATTTTTCGAGCCAAAGTTCCTTTGGCAGATGTCCTGAATGTGGCGGATTTGGGGAGGTAATTGCGCCCGACCTAAATAAGATCATTGATTTCGATAAGTCACTTCGAGAGTATGCCGTGAAATTTAAGCCATTATCGCCTTCAGGTTGGCAAGGTCATTGGATGATGACCTGCGGATTATTCAATCCGGATAAACCACTAAAGGACTACTCAGAAGAAGATCTCCATCTGTTTTTATATGGTCCCCGAGAAGGTGAAAGAGCCTATGCGCCGTTTCATACAAAAAATGGACCTCATAACGCAGAATGGGATGGGTTATTGCCTAGATTTACGCGCGTCTATATCAATAGAGACATCTCAAAACTAAAACAAGTATCCCAAGATGACGTTTTAGCAGTCTCAACACATTCATTATGTCCGACCTGCCAAGGTTCAGGTTTAAACCCAAAGGTATTAGAGTGTAGAATAAATGGCCTAAATATCGCAGAATACGATCAATTAGAGCTTCCAGAAATACTGGAAGAACTAAAGAACATAAAAGATCCTATGGGAGAATCAATAGCCCGACAAGCAATCCCGCATGTAAAACAACTAGTCGACATGGGACTAGGATATTTGAGTCTTTCAAGAAAAATGGGCACCCTGTCCGCTGGCGAAGCTCAAAGGGTAAAAATCGCCCGTCATTTGGGGAGCAGTCTCAACAATATCACCTACATTTTCGACGAGCCAAGTGCAGGACTCCATCCAGAAGAAGTGGATATGTTAATACAGATGCTTAAAAGGCTAAAAGACCAACATAATACTGTCATCGTAATCGAACATAATCTATCAGTCATAAAAGTAGCGGATGAAATAATAGAGATGGGGCCGGGAGCAGGTGTCAATGGAGGGGAAGTTGTCTATCAAGGAAAATTAGAAGGGCTAAAAAACTCTCCCACCGCCGCAGCCCTAAACCACAAGCTAAAAATAAATAAATATCCAAGGGATATAAAAAGTTATTTTTCAATAAAAAGAGCAAGTAATAATAACTTGAAAAATATAAGCGTAGATATTCCTAAAAATGTTTTAGTCTGTATAAGTGGAGTATCTGGTTCAGGTAAAAGCTCCCTCATGTTGGAAGCCTTCACGAAAAAGTATCCGGGAACCATCATGGTAGAACAAGGCGGCATAGGAATCTCCAGCCGTTCGACCCTGGCTACATATATGGGAATAATGGACGATATTCGCACCATATTTTCAAAAGAAACCGGACAGCCAGCAGGTTTGTTCAGCTTTAACTCGTCAGGAGCATGTCCTATCTGCAAAGGAAAAGGAGTCCTAACGCCAGAAGTGGCATTTGCAGATCCGGTGACAATCCCTTGTGAAGCGTGTGCCGGAACGAGATATTCAGACGAGGCACTATCATATCGATATCGAGATAAAAATATAGTAGAGATATTAGATTTAACAATAGACGAGGCTATTAATTATTTTGAAATACCAAAAATCATAAAAAGAGTGCAAACGCTAAAAGACGTAGGATTAGGGTATCTGACCTTAGGGCAGACGACAAGTTCCCTAAGCGGAGGAGAAATCCAACGTCTAAAACTTGCAAGCCACTTACAAAAAGAAGGACAAATCTACCTATTAGACGAGCCATCCTTAGGACTACACACGGAAGATAATGAAAAACTCCTAGACGTATTTCAAAAGCTCGTAAACAGAGGAAATTCTGTCATCATAATCGAACACAATCAAAACTTTATAGCGGCGAGCGACTGGGTAATCGAATTGGGTCCAGGCGGAGGAAAACAAGGCGGACAAATTATATTCGAAGGCACACCAGAAGAGATGCTACACACAGAAACATTGACAGCGAGATGGTTAAAGGATGGAGTTAGAAAGCAATCAGGACAAGCTGTATGGTGATATTATAGAGTGCAAAAGGTGCTAGGAGTATTGAAAAAGAAATTTAAAGAAAGGCAACCCACCTGTGCGTTGCCTTTTTACGTTTCTTGTACCGGCTACAAAGCTGTATTGAATATGGACAGTGTCATCATAAAACTGTCTGAAGGAGGTTAATCAAAATCTTCTGATTGTTCACAGTAGTATATTGAAAGGTTATAATGGTTATATATTCCACAAAAGAGAGAACATCTGGCACTGAAAACGTAAAAAGGCAACTTATCCACTGCGGACGTTGCCCCTTTAGGTCTTATCTTATTTTACATATCGCATCAAGGTTTCAGGATCAAAGCCAAGGACCCAGTGGCCATTGACCTTTGTCTGTGGTACGCCCATCTGTCCGGTTTCCTGGAACAGCTTTTGGGCGGCGATAGGATCTGACTGTACATTTACTTCTTTGTAGGTTAATCCCTGAGCCTCAAGGAATTGTTTCATCATTGTACAGTACGGTCAAGTATTGGTCGAATAAACAGTGATATCGTTCATTGTGTATGCCTCCTTATTTTTTTCATACCCCGTTATAAGGTATATTATTAGATTTTCCCGGTAATGGTTATTTAATCAACCGTGTTGTGCCAAAAAAATTTACCGGGACACAACTTTGTTCTTTTTTTAATAAAAATCTACGTATGTTTCTTGTTTTACTAATTTTAATTAGCAGTCATCTAACAAAAAAGGAGAGGAAGCAGTTGGAATCGTTAGATAGATTAAGCCCGTTATTAAAAAGATTTGTAGAAAACGGTCCTGCAGGCTGTGCTTTATCGGTCATGCATAATGGAGAAGTTGTGTTTGAAGATTATGTTGGCAATAAGGACCTGGAAACGAAAAAGCCAATTGCACCCGACACCATTTATCGAATTTATTCAAACTCAAAAGTGATTACCTGCGTGGCTGCTTTAATGTTATATGAGCACGGCCTTTTTTTGCTGGATGATCCGCTAGAGGAGTATTTGCCAGAATTTAAACATCCTCAAGTCTATCAAACTGGCAAAGATAATGAGCTTGAAATAGTACCTGCAGCAAGGTCTATTACTATTAAAGACTTATTTATGATGACTTCCGGGCTGACATACGCAGGAAACCAGTTTGAAACGGAACGCCAAGTGGCCAAGAGGTTAGAGACAGAGGCTGAACGTGAGGATTGGAATGTACGAAGCTTGTCAAAAACCCTTGCATCCATTCCACTCGCATTTGACCCGGGGACTCGTTGGCATTACGGATTTAGCCATGATATTCTAGGCGCACTGATTGAAGTGTTGTCCGGTAAAACCTTCGGTCAATTTTTAAAGGATGAAATCTTTGAGCCGCTTGGAATGAAGGACACATTTTTCAAGATTCCTGATGAGAAGAAGCACCGGCTTTGCAGCTTATATGACCGCAGCGGAGAAGGTCAGTTAATCAAAAATACCAGCATGGATTCGCGATACCAGCCGGGGACTCTTATTGAAAGCGGCGGCGGGGGACTTCTGTCTACGCTGGAAGATTATAGCCGCTTCGGACATATGCTGGCCAATGGAGGAGAGCTGGATGGTGTCCGCATTTTAGGGCGGAAAACCATTGAGCTCATGTCTACCAACCATCTATCACCGGAACTTTTGAAGCATTATAATTGGGATGCGCTGAAGGGTTATGGATATGGCCTTGGTGTTCGCACGATGATCAATCCAGCCGCCGGGGGCAGCAATAGCTCGTTAGGGGAATTTGGCTGGATGGGCAGGGCCGGTACATGGCTAATGGTCGATATGAAAGAAAATTTATCAGCTGTTTACATGCAGCAAATGGTTCCGAACTTTGAAGCAATTCACCACCCAAGGCTGCGGAATGTTATATATGGTGCGGTTTAGTTAAAGTACGCTGTTAACTCCCGCATTTTGAAAATGGATATTTTAGCGGTTTTAAAACATGAATATTTCATAAACAACCAGAATACTATTTTGGAAGGATTAAAACGGTAAGTAAAAGAGGGTGGGGGAAATACATGGGATCCTTTAGAAATTACTATCGTATTTTAGACGTGCCCTATGATGCAACCTTTACTGAAATTAAGGAAGCTTATCGAAAAAAAGTAAAAGAAGTACACCCAGATACAGAAAAAGGGAATGCTGAACAGTTTAAACGAGTCAAAGAAGCATATGAAATTCTTAATAACGCTGAAAAAAGAAAGAAGTATGATAATCTCCTTTTTAACGTCACACATAAACCAAAACAGGAAGCTCCTGCTTCCATAAAAATACTAAACATGCGGAAAAGCCGAAAACAGGGTAACCTTTCATCTGTATTCATTAATACGGCTATTATTTTAATTGGAATTCTAGGTAATGTGTATTTAGATAAAAAGAAATAGAAAAAAGATACGGTTAGTTTGAATGCCTGTCACATCCCCCATTTCGCCGAATTTTTCGGCACGGGTCGTGACAGGCATTGTTTTAATTCTGAAATTAATTCTATCACCTTGTAGCTTATTTCGTATAAATGTCATAGATTGATAACATTGTATTTCATCTTATTTATATATAATGAATTTAAACAAATTTGTGGAGGTATTTCTATATGCTTGAACAAGACTTGACCGGCAAAAGGGTTATTATTACCGGAGCAAACAGTGGGATTGGCTTGGAGGCCGCTAAGGTTCTCGTTCAAAAAGGTGCTGAGGTTATTCTGGCGGTTCGTAACGAGCAAAAGGGGGCAATTGCCAAAGAAACGATACTAAGTGGGAATCCGAAAGGTTCGGTTTTGGTAATGGGCCTCAATTTGGCTGATTTAAGCAGTGTTAGGGAATTTGCGCAAAATTATCGCAGCCGTTTTGATACATTGGATATTTTAATCAATAACGCTGGGGTAATGGTTCCGCCATACCAAAAAACGAAAGACGGCTTTGAAATGCAATTCGGCACCAACCACTTAGGCCATTTTGCTTTAACTGGATTATTGCTGCCATTGCTAAAGAAAACGCCTCATTCTCGTGTCGTGACACTGAGCAGCATTGCGCACAGAGGCGCACGCATCTTTTTTGACAACTTGGACGGCTCCAAGGGCTATAAAGCGATGAAATTTTATGGACAAAGCAAGCTCGCTAATTTGTTGTTTGCCAAAGAATTAGATGATCGATTAAAGCAATATGGAATTGCGACAAAAAGTATAGCGTGTCACCCAGGCATTTCCTCCACAAACCTATTCAAAATAGGGAATAAAGATGCTCCTGGATATGTAAAAGGTTTAATGAAGCTATTTTTTCAGCCGGCCGATAAGGGAGCCACTCCGACACTCTATGCGGCAACTGAAACGAGCTTAAATGGAGGGGAATACATAGGTCCAGATGGAAGGGGTAACCGAAAAGGGAACCCTGCGATTGAAACCCCTCGATCAGGCGTATATAATCCGGAAACCATGAAAAAGTTATGGGATGTTTCTGAGAAGTTAACGGGAGTGACTTTCGATTTTAGGATATGAAGTTATCGGAAAAAAGAGCAAAATCGGTAGAAACCTATTTGTGACTAAGTGGGAATATTAACCATATAAAGATGAGTACAACAGGATACGGTGAAACAATACCGATTACCTCAAATGATTCAGAGGAAGGGGAAAGCAAAAAACCGTCGAGTAGAAGATAAATCCAAAATAATAGAATGGAATAAACTCATGGTATACTAATATGTTCTACCAAGACCAGCAGTATCAAAGAAGAATGATGAAAAGGCGGTTTTCCTAGCAGGAAAGCCGCTTTTTTTTTTTATGAAATTCACTGTGAAAGAATACTGTTGATTTTATCCAAAGAAATAGACCGTTTAGAGCGTTTTTTTTAGTATGTCTTCTTGAACTAAAGCACCCAGATTAAGTATTATACTTCACAATCTTGCTCCGATACAAACAATGGTAGAAGTTCACCTTAGTTCTCAATAAGAATAAGGTTGACAGGGTTCCTTCATTTAAAATCAAATCTTCCCTATAATGGTCCTTAGTTAAGAAATAAAACAAGTTGAATAAAATTAGCCGCCATCTTTGCTTCCAGACACAACATTTTATGATACTTTTACCATGAAATAGGCTTTTTAAACAGTAACAGCCACCTAAAAGTAAGCATAGTTTGTTGAAGAGAGTACACGTAATATCTCTTAAATACACATTTCTGACATAACTTCTTCGTTCAAATCTCTTGTTAAGTGTCAGTAGAACCTAATTATTAAGTAAACGGGGGAGGAAAAAATGCACAATTTTTACAATGAACTTCAAACTTTGGGGATGGGTAATTTCCAGGTTGGTCAGTTAATTCCTATGAGGCATCAGAGTCAGGACCCGCGAATATTTGTCGGTATGCCTTGTGGAGGTATGATGTGGGGCGGTATGGGTTGTGGTATGGGTTGTGGTATGGGTTGCGGTGGCATGATGTGGGGCGGCATGATGTGTGGTGGCATGATGTTTATTTAGCTGTTTTGGAGGTTGGTAAATCTCATCAAAAAAATGTTTTTTTATGAAAAGAAGTGTCCCCGCATGGGCGCTTCTTTGTTGCTTTGCTCCTTTTTTTAAGCAAAACCCCATGTTGCATCCATTAATGTGAACTATACTGCACAGTTGGTTGTATACCCCGTTTTATATAAATATCGGTAATTTAATAGACTAGGCATCCATCCAATCATATTTAGATGAACACTCATAATTTACTGTAACTTTGAATGAGAGGATGATATTAATGGTTTACTACATATTGTTGCATCACTACCATCCATGGTATAAACCAATTGTCGTTCCATTTATTCCCCCATCTCCGATATCACCAGTTGTTATTTCCCACCGAAATTTGAACGAGTATGGTTTAAAATACCCTTATTAGATAAGACTGCCGTAACAGCAACTAGATCTTGCATGTTGAGGCTGGTCTTCCCCTTACAGATCGTCAAATTCAAACCTTATATCAAATTAAATCTTATTTTGACAAAGAAGTACAGTTCAAAAAGGTATAGCATATTTTAAAATGAGAAAAAACTCTAACAGTATTAAAATGCTATTAGAGTTTTTTTATACGGTTAGGGAGTTTTTGGTGTTTTACCAAGCAGGGATATAAAGAGAGATAAAAAGGAAGATATTACCGCTTAAAGTAATGACTGTAATAAACAACCATCTTTGATACCGAATGATTCTGAGAGGGTCAAGTGATTTTATAAAAAACCTGGCCCTTTTATCGAATAAAATAACGGCCTAAAAGATTGCCAACTAGATTAATTGGGATCAAGATCAGACTAACTGGGAGGCTAGTGAATATCAAAGGCCAGTCCACCTGTCCATATTCAGCTAAAAAATAATAGGTAAGGAGGCAGTAAGGGATAAGAAGGAACAGTGACGTTATGATGCCAGGAGTGTAGCCCCTAAACATGATGGTTTGAACAATATGCATAAATGCCTGCAAAACAAATAAATTAAGAATGGCTGTAAATAAAAGAAGGCCCCCATGGGAGGTCACTAATGCAATGAATGAGGTGATTAGTAAAATCCATGAAGCCGATATAAACAAAGAAGCATAAGACTTACATATTAGCATGAACTTGGTAAACTGCTTTTTCATAATTTCCTCTCCTTTTTTAAATTTTGAATTTCACATGATTACTTTCCTTGAACACAACAAGAATAAGAAGAGGGGACATGGCAAAAAATATGCCAAAAAGGAGAGTGTATATTTTGGATGAAAAGGGCTTAAAACAGAACACTAGCAATACATTACGTAAAAATAGACAGAAAACTTCAGATATTATTGCAAGTATTGATGAGATGAAAAAAGAGCATGAACCAGAATATGTCTTTATTTATTGGGAGAGTTGAGATGAGAATCCTATTGAAGAGAAAATGAAATGGGTATTGGATAGGATTACACCAAAACAATCCGCCTTATAGAGAATTGCTTTAAATAAGAAAAAAACTATCAAAATTAGTTGCCGATATTCAATTAGTTTAACAAGAAAAAATTATCATTCAATTATCTATACATATGAAAAATAATATGTAATAAAAATCCATCCATTAAAAAGAAGACTATTGTCGTGTTTTAAAATTTTAAAAATGTGTAAAAACCCAGATTCATTAAATTAAGAAGGTGAATATGTTATTACATAACCAAATTTTGTCCATTTTCCTTAACCATCCTTATTGGATGGTTTTGTATTAGATGAAAGCTTCAAAGCCATATAAAAGTGCTGCTGCAACCCCACAAAGGAAAGTTGATTCTTGCTCTTTTATGCAAGGTCAATCTGTTTAAAGTAAGGGGTTGGATTTACATGGTAGTTTAAGTACACTTTTTCAAAAATCTACAACAAAAACATCCTCACTAGCTGAAAAATGACAAAGCCCTTTTCATTGAGAAGGGCTTTTGGATCTTTTGAAGGGTTAATTAGAAAAAAACTTGGATAATGTTTCATTGGTTCGTTCATTCTAATAAAAAAAATGGGGATGAATATTATGGGATTTTTAGAAAATCCACTAAGGAGGAAGAACTAATAGCAAATTAAAAATTAAAAATAGCGGTTATTTAGACCCGCTCCAATCTGAAAATCCAAACTGTTTTTTAAATTTATAAGAAAGGAGTTAAAAATGCGAACTATAATTATAGTCTTGTCCTTAATTTCTTTTCTAGTATTATCAGCATTTGGACAAAAGACGCTTACCGAACCAATCACTTTATTAAATCACGAACAAAAAGAGGTAACTTTTCCTTTAGAAAAACCAACAGTATTCTTTTTTATAACAACGTATAAATGAACTCTCTGTCAGAAGCAACTGGTTCAGTTGCATAAAAATATTAATAAATTAGATAAAATGGATATTGAAATGTTTGTAATTAGTAGTGATACACCAGAAGAGCTACTTTCATTACATAATAAATTGGAGGAAACTTTTGGATATAGTCTCTCCTTTATTTCTGATCCAAAATTTAAATTAATTGGCAAAATGGGAATGAAGAAAGATGGTGTGGCTTATAGAGGTTATGGAATGATTGATAAAGAGGGGAATGTTATTTTTAATACCAAAAATGATCATTGGGGAGAGCAAATAGAGAATACAGTTGAAAAGATTAAAGAAGAATATAATAAACTAAAATAAAAAAATTAGATTTGGTTCTCTAACATGAAGATAATCCGAACAATATGATGCTTTACGTCTTTATTTTATCCACATAGACAAGGAAAACTTGAAAATGTAACGGGAATAAGCGAAACGATAAAATCAAACGCTCAGAGTAATATTCTCTGAGCGTTTTGAATTAAAACCCTTTTAAATGTCCTTCTTCAACTCCCATTACCGCAAGAAGTAAATGTTTCAGTGTTCACTGACAAATATAAAAAGCTACATCTCTAATTTTTTCATCAGTTTCTGACTTGAGCATTTCTTTTTCTTTTTGTATAAGAATAGAGCGTATCACCTTGCATGTTTCAAGCATCGGGGCGGGACAGGCACTTTTTTCTTGGCAACGCTTTTAATTCTTAGTTAAGAATGATTTTTTACATAATTGAGAACTTTCTGTGTACCGCAACTGGATAAATAAGGTAAAATTAAGGAGTACATAATTTTTAAATGGGAGTGTGGGAGAGAATTGATTTTTTTAAGAAAAAGGAGAAATTTGTTCGCTAAGTTGACAACGCTGATTCTACTATTTTCATTACTATCTCCGGTGTCCAAAGGAGTAGCAGCAGGTGACGTTACACCTCCAAAGCTAGCTAGTCTTTCGTTATCCGGAACTAGTGCTACTCAAGGCCAATCCATCAGGCTTAGTGCGGAAATACTCGAAGAGGAATCAGGGGTGGATGTAGCGTATGCCTATTATGATGGTCCAGTCGGTTATTCAAAGACAGTTTATTTAAGTTTTAACTCTGAAACGTCAAAATATGAGGGTTCGTTCGATGTATCCACGTATGATGGTGCAGGTGTGTGGGAACTTTCATCTATTTATTTGAAGGACAAACAGGGGAACAAATATAGTATTTATAACAGAGAGACACCGTATCAGGGATCAACCTATGAATATAGAAATCTATCACAATACAATATTGAAGTGTATGGGACTTTGATAGATGATATAGCACCAAGGCTAGGTGATTTATCTCTTTCTTCAACAAGGGCTGCTGGCGGAGAGTCCATAACAGTGTCAGCAGATATTATCGAAGAAGGTTCTGGGGTGGAATATGCACACCTAAGTTTTGTACCACCAAACGGGGATAGTGAAGGTGGAAAACCGATTGATCTGATCTATAATCAGGAAACAGGAAAATATGAAGGCACATTTTATGCGGACCCTTATGATGTACCTGGAATTTGGTCTATTGGCACCATCCAATTGGGTGATAAGCTCTATAACTATTATACCTATCGAAATGGGCAGACACCGTCTCAAGACGATTACTACGAAGTAAGGGATTTTAGTGCATATAATATTGAAGTTTATGGAACGGTAGGCGACCTTACAGCGCCGGCATTAAACGGGTTTTCCGTTTCAAAAACAACAATCATGCAAGGCGAACAGGTGCAGCTATCGGCAGACATTGTTGACGATCTCTCGGGGGTTGACCATGTCTATGTTTCGTATAAAGCTCCTGTTGGAAATGTTTATAGAGACGTAGAGTTAACCTACAATGCTGAAACTTTAAAATACGAAGGGATTTTTGGGACAAACCCCGATGATCCAGCGGGCACCTGGCCGCTCTATTCTGTTGAAACAGTTGATAAAAAGGGCAATTTTTACACGTACTATAATAGCAAGGAAGATTCCAAAGGCAGTACTTTTGAACATAGGGATCTGTCTCAAAACAACATCCTTGTGAAGGCACTGGATACTTCAGCACCTGAGACGTTGCTGAATGTCCAGGGCCAAACTGGAACAAACAGCTGGTATGGTTCGGGCGTGACTGTTTCACTGACTGCTTCGGATAATGACGCTGGTATAGAAAAAACGCTTTACCGAATCAATGGAGGGGAATGGCAGCCATACGCTGAGCCGTTTAGTCTCACTGTTGAAGGCACAACTGTTGTTGAATATAAGAGTATCGACAAAGCCGGAAATGAAGAAGATGTAAAAGCGAGTACCATCAAAATCGATACCCAAAAACCGGACACAAAAATCGGTGATGTTCCTTCCTATCCGGTAAAAGTAGATGTGCCACTGTCCTTTCTTGCACAGGATGGAACGTCCGGTATAGCACGGACAGAGTACAGCGTGAATGGAGGAAATTGGATAACCTATCAGGCACCAACGTATGTCCGAACGGAAGGTACAAACACCGTTGAATATCGCAGCATCGATATGGCAGGCAATGTGGAAGAGGTAAAAAGAGTGGAGTTCGTTATCGATAAAACAGCTCCTGCCACTACCACTTCCACGCTAGGAACTGGCTGGTACAACAGTGATGTAGAAGTAAGCCTGACTGCAACTGATTCTATTTCAGGTGTGGCAAAGTCTGAATACAGGCTAAATGGAGGGAGTTGGACTGCTTATACGAGTCCGGTGAGGATCAGCGGGCAGGGGATCAATACCCTTGAGTATAGAAGTATCGACAAGGTTGGCAATGTGGAAGCAACAAAGCAAGTGGAAGTGAAAGTAGATAAAACCGCCCCGACGACCACAACTTCGGTTAAGGATGGCTGGTATAACAGTGATACGACTGTGAGCCTTGTTAGCAGTGATTCCCATTCAGGTATAGCAAAAATTGAATTTAGGCTCAATGGCGGTGCATGGGCAACGTATACAGGCGGCATCGTTGTATCAACGGAAGGAAACAATACACTGGAATTCCGCAGTGTGGATGTTGCAGGCAATACGGAAGAGATCAAGACAGTTCAAGTGAAAATCGATAAAACCAACCCATTGTTGAATGTTACGTTCAATCCGTCTGTCATCATTGGCAACACCGGCAAGCTTATAAATGTGAAGGCTGCTGTAGATGCCTGGGATGCTTTATCCGGTATTGCTTCGTTTGAGCTCGTGTCGATCACAAGCAGCCAGCCCGATGTGGTGAAGGGCGGGAAAATTCCTGAGCCGGATATTCAGGGCGCGGAATATGGAACGGCGGATACCGACTTTTATTTGAGGAATGAAATAAGCGGTTCGGACCGAATCTATACCATCACCTATAAAGCAATCGACAACGCAGGAAATTCGACAGTTACATCATCAACTATATTGGTAAAAAAGAAATAGAAGGGCAATTCCGGGTTTAATAAACAAGTTGAATTACGGCGGTAGAGGTTGAAGGGAGAAGTGTTACAGCACTTCTCTCTTTATTTTTTATCCATTAAATTCGGGTAGTGAAACCCACCTTTAATAAAAATAATAATTTTACAAATAATGTACTTAAGGTGTAAACATTTCACCGAGGATTTAATTTGTATGTGAATAAAATGATCAAGCCGGAAAGGGGGTGTAATCATGAATACCCTGCAAAGAATTGCCTTAGCATTGACCATTATTGGGGCTATAAATTGGGGATTAATTGGTTTCTTTCAATTTGATTTGGTTGCAGCAATATTTGGCGGACAAGACTCTTTCCTATCAAGAGTTATTTACAGTCTAGTTGGTCTAAGCGGGTTAGTTTGTTTAACTCTCTTGTTTAAGCGATGGGAAGCGACGGATGCCAACAGAGAAGTGAACCGGAGTAACTATAGTGGGCAACCAAATTATGGAACCGAATTTGGTGAGGAAACGGACGTACCTGATCTTAGAAGTACTGCCAGGGAAAAGGAATAAAAAAGAAAATGAAGAAAGCCATGGACGCATGGCTTTCTTCATTTTCTTTTTGACTAGATTTCCTCAACTAAAAAGGCTGTTAGCAAAAGGTTTTCCAACGTGATGGCGAGGAGCATCAGCTGGTAGCATGGTTAGAGAATTCTAGCTTATTACAGCCGTCGGCACCATTCGGGTGGTGACAGGCACTTTTTTTACCATTCTTTTGGCTCATAATGAAGTTCGTTAAATAATTGAGTACGTTCTTTCTTGGATAAATCTCTCCACTGGCCAATAGGAAGGTTCCCTAAATGGATATTCATGATTCGTATTCGTTGCAGTCGACAAACCTGGTATCCCAAGGCAGAACACATACGGCGAATCTGCCGGTTTAACCCCTGTGTCAAAATGATTTTAAAAACATATTTAGAAAGCTGTTCTACTTTACATGGAAGCGTTTTTGTATCTAGTATTTCTACACCTGCTGCCATTCTTTTTAAAAACTCTGGAGTGATAGGCTTGTCTACTGTCACGATATATTCCTTTTCATGCTTATGTTCAGCCCTTAGTATTTCATTGACAATATCTCCATCATTAGTCAGGAGGATCAGACCCTCTGAATCCTTATCCAGTCTTCCAATATGAAATATTCTTAATGGATGGTTGACTAAATCAATAATATTTCCTTTAATATGTCGTTCTGTCGTACTAGTAATGCCAACAGGTTTATTTAGGGCAATATAAACGTAATTTTTAGCCACTTTGACCGGATTTCCTCCAATCCGAACATCATCGCCTGGTTCGACTTGGCTTCCTAATGTGGCAACTTTTCCGTTAATGGTCACTTTTCCTTCACTAATCAATTTATCTGCACCGCGTCTAGATGTTTTTCCAGACTCGGAAATATATTTATTTAATCGCAGGGTAGACACATCCTTAAAGGGAGATTGTGCTTTAAGAATACCCAACCAATTCCGTATTTTCAAGCACATATTAAATCTCATTTAGAAGAAAAGCGGGGAACCGTATCATAAGTAAATGAGGTTTTTAGTTAAAGGTTCTTTCTAAGGTTGGGAGAGGCTAAAACATAATATGGGATTTGAAGAAGGATACCAGACCTTTATGAATGCTCGCTTGCAGGTAAGAACCTGAGAACGGTTGATGCTTATAAGAAGGTGACTGAAGGAGCAGGGTGGGCCTTAGTTTACCATTCCCGATAGATCAGATAAATAGACGGAAAAACTTCTCCTATTTTCTAAATAACTTTAAAAAATGCATAAATAGACGGAGAAATTCCGCCTATTGACTAGAAAAATGCGAAAATAGGAGATTTTGCTTTGCATAGTCGTAAAATCTCCCCTTATTTTCCGCGAAACGAGCTCCAATCTGCATTTAGTCGGAAAAACTTCGCTTATTTTACTTTCGCTGGTTGCTTAATTAAGGACGAGGCTTCTTAATTTAAATGGAATGGATATGAAAACCATCAAGATGATTATAAAAAAACACATTGAAATGGGAATTCAATGTGTTTTTCAGGCTCCTCTTTTATTATTTAGGCGTAACAGCTATAAATTCGTCAATTGTTTCAGGTGTATTTTTACCTTCTTTTCCTTGGAAAAGGTCGATATTAACGGTCACATCCATACAGCCAAGGTATTTTCCATTTTCATCACGTACTGCCATGAATTTTTGGTAAATTTGGCCAGTTTCACCTGTGCGTTTTGGGAACCAAAATTCCCATTCATCGCGTGTACCCGAACGGAAATCATTCAACAATTTTTCAACGTGGTGAGCCACTTTTGGATGAAGCTCAAGCACAGGGCGGCCAATCGCTTCTTTACGGCGGCCATGCACGCGGTTTGGATTATTTGAATACCAACGGAAAATATCGTTGGCATCGCAAAAGCCCATTTCAAATGGCAAAAGGTTGATGATTGAATCCAAAGTGCTTGCTTTAATCGCACCAGTTTCAAAGTTAATCACAGCTTCAGGACTAATTAAATCTGACAATTTTTCTTCAGACATTTTAAAAACCTCCTATATATAATCTCCGATTATTAGAAGTATAAAATAGTACAAATTTTATTGAAAAAAACCGGTGTTTCCTAACTTCATTAATAATGATAGCATTAATAATGATTGCCAATTGTGATGTATCTCACAAAAGTTGTTTTTTATAATAATTGTGAATGAGGGACTGAAAGGACCATTACCAAATTAAAATGCGATCCTATTCATATGTTCATAAGTAAATAAGGTAATTTAATTCCGGTTATGATAACATCTAAAGGTATATTAAATGAGGAAGTGAATGTAGTGATAAACATAACCATTCCAAAACCAAGTGTTACCATTACCAAACAAAATGATCCTGAGTTAAGTAATATTTATGGGTTTACAGAATTCCATCTTATCCCTAGAGATAAGGGTGGCATTTTTATGTTCTATAACAATAAACAAGAACTATTATTCGTTGGTAAAGCAAGGAAGTTGAGACAAAGAATTAAAAAGCATTTTGAAGATACGGTATCCCCAATCAAAATGCATAGAGATGAAGTCACTAAAATTGAAGTTTGTGTGATTGAAGACCCTGTCCATAGAGAAATATACGAAACGTATATTATTAATGAACTGAAGTCAAAGTACAATATAGACAAGGTGTTTTTTAGTTAAAACTTTATCATGAGAGGCGATAGGTGCAGATTAAAAGCATACCTATTGCCTTTTATTATTTATAGATTGAAGGATGGGAACTAGTGGATTGTAAGCACGAAGAACTAACGACCTATATATATACTTATGCCTGTTATGAGGATGAACGTCCCTTATGTGCTTTGGAAATGCGCACATTATTTGGGGAGGAGTCACAAACAAACATCTTGGAAAGCCATGTAAAAATTGACCCAAGTCGGAGTCCGTTTATGAAGGAAAGACTTGCTGTCATTTATGAGGGGCACAGTCTTCAACAGCTCATCGAACAAGTAGCAGCCCTGCAAGTAACTGGGGAAACGTTTAAAGTGTATTATGTAAAAAATGGCGGGCAGGCCAAAAATGAAGAGAAAGGCATTGAATACCGCCGGGCCATTGAGAAGGAAATCGGATTTCATATTAATGGTGTGGCTGATCTTCATCATCCGAAGAGAATATTTGGTGTTATGAATATAAACGGAAGATGGGTATTCGGTGATTATCTTAAAAGTGAGTCTGTATGGTTTCGGCATCAACAGAAACCGCATAGTTATTCCACTGCGCTTAACACACGTGTGGCAAGAGCTATAGTGAATATTGCCATTCCAGTTCCAAGTGGAATAAAGGCCATTGACCCTTGCTGTGGGATTGGGACCGTACTAGTAGAGGCCTTATCTATGGGGATTGATATTGTTGGGAGCGATAGAAATCCTCTTATTCTTGGCGGAGCTAGAGAGAACATCGCACATTTTGGGCTTTCTGGAGAAGTGAAATTGGCAGATATCCGAAATGTCACCAATCAATATGATGTAGCGATTATCGATTTACCCTACAATTTGTGTTCTGTCATATCGCCTGAAGAGCAACTCGAAATACTCCAATGTGCACGCAGGATTGCTAACAAAGTCGTAGTAGTAACTGTTGAATTCATTGATGAAATCCTCATAAATGCGGGATTTTCCATGATGGACCGAGCTGTTGTTAAGAAAGGTTCATTTACTCGTGAAGTAATTGTCTGTAAATAAGTCTTTAATAATTTATAAAAAAACCTCCTTTAGATCAATCACGGTGAAACGTTTCATAAGTAAAGTGAAATGGGGAAAAGTTAATCAAGAAGTTTTTGATTAAGGTAAAACGGAGGGAAAAGATGAGTAAACATCCATTGATTGTGAATACAGAATGGTTAGCGGAGCGGTTGGAAGATCCAAATTTAAGGATAGTAGACGCCACTACATTTCTAAAAATCCCAGATAGTGAAAAGGAAGAGGTAGGCATGTGGTCTGGGAGAGATGCGTATAATCAAGGTCATATTCCCGGGGCGGTTTTTGCGGATTTAATGCATGAATTATCAGATCCCGAAGCTCCCCTTCCTATGACCGTTCCGCCACGGGAGCAATTTGTGAAAAAAATGGAGGAAATTGGGGTCGGTGACGGAACGTATGTCGTCATTTACGACCAAGGGGCATTGGTAGGTAATCCGGTGGTCGCTGCTCAGTGGGCGTCACGATTAGCCTGGCAGCTGCGATATGAAGGGTTTGAGGACATTTCCGTGCTCGAAGGCGGTTATCAAAAATGGAAAGAGGAAGGGCGACCCACCTCAACAGAGCCGGGCCATTATCCACAGGCGAAATTTAGCGGTGAACGCCGCCCAGAACTATTGGCAACAAAAGAAGATGTAAAAAGAGCTATGCATGATGACCAGATCATTCTCATCAACAGTTTATCGCCAGAGGATTTTCGAGGCGAAACAAACACTTATCCGCGAAAAGGACATATTCCTAATAGTGTAAATGTCTTCTTTGGAAGTCATGGCGACCCGAACACAAGAAAGATATATGATGAATCCAGATTGCGCGAGACTTTTGAAAAAGCAGGAGCGTTGGACCCTGATAAAAAAGTGATTACCTATTGTGGGGGCGGGATTGCCGCTACCTGGAATGCGCTCCTTCTCAATATGCTTGGTCAACAAAACGTAGCCGTATATGACGGTTCGATGAATGAGTGGGCAAGTGATCCTGACTGTCCGTTGATTACCGGCAGCTAAATCTGAAATGTAGGATCAGAGAAATAGCCAGTACAAAATGTACTGGCTTAAAACGACTGACCTTTATAGAAGGAACGAATAATGTGAGGAAGTCTATGGTGTGTAAATTATTCATCATTAAAGCTAGGTCGATAAATCGGATTCCTAAAATCCTCTCTCAACCCTTATCGAATTGTCCCAATCATTCCATTTTAACAAAGAAAAAAAGACCGCTGCTGCGATCAAACTTTAACTAACACATTTAGCAAGAAAATTTGAATTAAAATAATGGGTATTTAATGAGGCGAGTACGGTTTTCTCTCTAGTAAACTCATAAAGTTATTTCTATAATAGAACAACAAAACTCCGAAAGTGAGGACAAGCATTATCGCTAAAGGAAGTAAAGAATGGTCTAAGAACAAATGGAGCAAGAAAATATTGGCTACTATTGGCGATAATATTGCAATGGCTAATGGGATAAATTGATTGACTATAAGTAATATTCCACATATAACTTCTAAAGATTTTTCGGCAATTAAGAGGTATTTAAATTCGAATAATGCCATTGCTGCTAGACTAGTTGCTATAAATGGTTCTGATCCAAAGATCACAAAAAATCCGTTTATACCTGCAATCAAGAAAACGACCCCTAAAAATAATCTGCTAATGTGCATTGAAATTTTAATCACTAGCACCCCCCACTTAAAGACTATTCACAAACCAAAATTATTTTAACTTAAAAATTGAGGGAATTTGGGCTGTTTCGAGGATTTTTCAAAAAAAGCAGTGCCGGTCACTACCCGTAATTTTTAGATATTTGATTATCATTATTTGGGTGGTGCCAGGCACTCTTTTAATCTCACAAAAAAAGTCCTGCGTATCAACGCAGGGACTTTGATCAAACCTATATCAATGACCTTTATTTTTTTGCATTAATCAACCGGTACTTCTTGTGTGAAGGTTGACTGTTTTCTCTCTGATACATTTTTACGTTTTACCTTTACTTCCTCAGACTCTCTACTGTAATATCTCCCCTTCGTATAGACAGCTATTGCAACAGTGAGGAATGAGGCAAGTATGGCTGCAAAGAAAGTGGCTGTATTTTGTAGGAACGTTCCCATGTACCCTAATCCAGCAATCGTTCCAAGAACACTTGAGATAATTAATGGTGCAACCCCAACTGGATTCCATTTATATAATTTTTCCTGTCTCGCTTCATATTCTTTCGGCCCAATTTTCAACAACTTCTTCACGACTAATGCATCTGTAACTAAAATAGCAGCCCATGCCATTAAGAGAACCCCTTGGAATGTCATTGCACTGCCTAAATAATCCAGTATGCCCCCAAGCATTAGCGCAATCGACACAATGCCAGAGACAACAACCCAAAAGCGACGATCGGGTTTGAAATGGAATACATTCTCGAAAAAATTAGACAGTGACAGGGAAGCACTATAAATATTTGTAACGTTAATACGTAATTGTGTTAACAACGTAAAAACGACTCCACCTAGTCCAAGAATGGTGACAATATAAACCCCCGGATTCGCTTCAGCTAACCGGACACCAAACCAGATTCCAAGTAAGCCCATGACACCGAAACAGAAAATTTGCGGAATAAATCCGATCATAATGGATCCAAGTTTAATATCCTTTGGTTTAAGGAAACGCGCGTAATCTGACGCAATTAAGGCGGTTAATCCCATAATCCCGTGCTGCATCCCGATACATAGAAGTAAGCCTGTTCCACCTATCTGTATACCTTTTGGCATATAGGTCCAAAAGTGACCATCAAATTGAGACGGTAAATTGGCTGCAACAATGATGATGGTAATTAAAAATAGAAAGAAGATCGGTAATGACCATTTTTGTAATTTATCTAGTTGTTTAATACCAAACCAATTTAGCGGGATGACAATGGATCCAAAAACAATAATTAAAAGCCAAAGTGGAATTTCGGGGAAAAATGCATGTACTGCGGAAACGAGAATCATACCTTCAAAGGCGCAATACATAATGAAATTTGATGCGTATATCAATGAAGTTAACGAAGCACCAATATAGCCAAACCCCTGCCTGGACATGAGGTTTACATTCATTCCTGACTTCGCGGATAAATAGGCAATCACCGTACCTAAGACCCCAGCAATTACGATGGCATAAATAGCTGAAATAATAGCATTCATTGCACCATACTGCAGGGCCATAACACTGCCTGTTTGAAAATAAAAAATCGCAGTGGCAATACCAAACGTTATGTTGGTTACGCTAAACCAACCCATATTCCGTTTTCCTGCCGGAACCTTATCAAATGTATAATCGTCTTTTCCTTCTTCTTGGAGACCTTTAGTTTGATCTACACTCATGTAATCATCCTTCCATGATGCTCCTTACACCCTACCTCCTTTTTGCAGTTTATTTTCACATTCAATCTAGACCCCTACAAGATTGAATGCTTGTTTTAGAGGGTAATAGAATGTGTTTTTTTGAGCAAATTTTTATTTTAGAAAAAGTAAATATATCCGATTTCGCAGACTGCGTTTGTCTGCCACAATTCTATTATATACACAATCAGTTTACATAATCAAGTGTCCATGGGGAGAAGGACTTAATCAGCCCTTTAAAAATGGGGGTTTTACCTCAAATTAATGTATTGGCTGTATACGTATTTTTGGATAAATATCCATAGCGGTTACATCTATTTCTCTCTATTAAGCAGGGTGTGTTATTTGTAAAGAACTTTTACTATGAGAATCGAAATGAGAGGTGTGAATTCAAAATTACCTTCCCATTTTTTGAGGTTTCATCATTTCATTTTTTTGATAATTCAGTTACGCAAAATAAATTGGAGGCAATATATCCATTCCAATAATCCGGTTTGTAATAGACATATATTTTAAACCCACCAGTACCTCGCATTTCCAAGAAAACAGTCATTGACTGGTTTTTTCATATCCTATTCAACTTAGCATTAGGACTTATACCACAGTTCAAAGGGGTGTATAACGGCTTTAATGAATCTCAGAGAAAAGTATTTGATCATTTGGCTCACTGGAAAAGAGAGGAGTTACTAGTAAAAATGGTGGAAGAAGAGTTCATCGAGGAAGATTTACCAGATGATTTCCATAATGAGGAGATTAAAGTATTTACGGAGCTGGGATTTCCACTTCTTGATGAGCACATTAATTGTTTACCAAGCAGGGGTTAAGAGGAAAAATATAAATTTAATTGAATTTATAAATATGACCAACAACATTACCTGTAGGAGATGAAGAACGTGGGTATATTTGATAAATTGAAGAAAAAGGAAAAGAAAGATTATATAAAAGAAATAATTGCTAAATTGGATTGTGACTGCTTGGTTATTGAGGAGAAAAATGTTGAAGGTGTCATGACCAGGTATCATCAAGCTCTCATGGAAGGCAAAAAAGATGGATATACACCACTTATCATTATCCCTTCGGAAATGATGTTAGAAGTCATTGAAGCCGAGTCGGATAAAGAATACTTAAACGATAATCGGGAATCAATTTTAGCTAAAGCGAAGGATATTGATGTAAAGGAATTGTTAAAGAACCTGCTTGACGAGGTCATGCCGATGGAAGAGGATGAAGACTACGATATCACTGGCGAGTTTGCGATAGAGAAACGGACAAATCATTTTCTATCAATTGAAGAAGCAGTTAATGAAAAAATCATTCTCGCAAAGATTCCAACGGATAAACCTTGGGAAGTAGCTGCTTGGGTTCCAATGGGCGGGTTTAATGAATGCCCAATGCCAGAAGAGCAAGTTGCAGTGTTCAAATATTGGTATGAAAAGTATGGATCTACTCCCGCTTTAGTAACACCAGATGTATGGGAATTATATATTGTGAATCCTCCAAAGACTCAAGAAGAATCAGGATTACTCGCTTGGGAACAATTTGGATTTTGTGGTGATATAGTTTGGCAAGGCGTAGGGACAGTAAATTCACTCGCAGGAACACTTATTAATTCTTCTTATTGGTATTTTTGGTGGGATTAAAAAGTAATAGTAGCTACTAGACGTACGGTTTAAAATTACTTCGTTAGTAGTTGCAGCACAGCCTAAAAGCTGAGCTTTTAGACGAGAACTACTTATCCGCTTTCCCCTTTAAGGGCTAGCCAATCGGCGAGTTTTCTTAATATATTTTTCACTCGTGAATATAATCTAAATAGGCTATTTTCGGAGAACGCGAAAAGGGGGCTAATGAATGAATAACTTGAAGCAGTTGGGAGACCAATTTGCCCAAATATTAAATGGAAAAGCTAAAATGGAGAAAAATGGCTGTTCGGTTAGCTTAAAGCGCAGTTTTAATGTTCATGTCCAAGGGCGGCCAAGTCATTCTGTTATACCAGTAGGAATTTCATTTGAGTCATTGGATGTAAATGGTAATGCACTAAACCTTGGGGAGATCACATTACTTGAACAGGAAATCCCAAACTTCACAAGATCTGTTGTGGGGCAAGGCCTAATTGTCAGTGCCTTGCATAATCACTGGATATTTACCCAACCAAATCTGATGTATCTTCATATTCAATCGGTTGAACCGCCTCTTTCGTTCGCGAGAAAAGTGGCAAACGCATTTACAACATTAACAAGCCTCCCCATACAGGAAAAAGATGAATAAATACATCTTAGTAAAAGGCAAGTGCAGCTGTCACTACACTACCCGCAATTTGTCGAATTCACCTCGACAAGATTCGGGTGGTGACAGGAACACTCTTTCAAGAAGCAACGTTAACCTAGAAGATCAGAAAGTGCACTTTTTACATCTGTAAAATGAAAGGAGTAATGGTGGTAAAGTGCTTTTTGAGGAAGTACTCGCTGCCCTTTTAATACAACCTGACTCATTTCACCAAGTGCCACTTTTAAAATAAACTCAGGCACACGGAGCCAATGTGGGCGGTGAAGGACGTCTGAAATTGCCCTTCCGAATGATGACATGCGAATGGGATTAGGAGAGGTCACATTCAACGGTCCATCTATTTCGGGATTCATGATGGCGTAGTAAAGCATCTCAACTACATCTCGAATGTGAACCCAGGAAATCCATTGCATTCCATTGCCGATTGTCCCCCCAATACAAAATCTATACGGCAGCACCATTAGCGGTAAGGCACCCTTTTGTCCAAGAATGATACCGAACCGTGCGAAGACCGTTCGAATGCCAAATTCTTTGGCCGCAGCCCCTTCATTCTCCCACAGCCTTACAACTTTTGCTAAAAAATCATTTGCATTACTTTGTGAGGTCTCATTAAATGTCTTGAAGTCTGACATCCCGTAGTAACTTAAACCTGAGGCGTTAACAAGAACTTTTGGCTTGGGATGAAGATGTCCTAGAATTCGAATGACCTCTTTTGTGGCGGTGAGACGGCTATTCAAAATAGCCTCCTTTTTACCTTTGGTCCATCGCCCGCCATTGATTGATTCCCCGGCTAAATTGACGATTGCATCCACATCCTCAAGTTCGTTTTCAGGCTGATGATCTTCAGAAAGCCACTCCACATAATGAACGGACTCATCTGTTCTATTAGGATCAGGAAGACGTCGTGTTAATATGGTTACCCGATGGCCTTTTTGAGTCAACAGGTGTGTTAAGGCTTGACCAATAAACCCGGATCCTCCCGTTAAGACAACATGCAATTTACTCGCCTCCAGCAACTACCTTTTTATGATGGATGAACTTATCGGTTAAATGAGGAAAAGCAGCCATTTATTCGAGAATGAAATGCTGACCAAGTAAAAAAATGAGTGAGGACCAGTTAGTGAATAAAATAACGGCCTAGGAGATTGCCAACAAGAAAAATATGGATCATTAATAGGCTGACGGGAATACTTGCGAAAATGAAATGCAAGTCTATCAGGCCGCGCTCGAACAAACTGTAATAGGCAATAAGACAGTAAGGGATGAGGAGGAACAGCGCCGTTATGATACCAGGTGTATATCCTCTAAAAAAGATGGACTGAACAATATGCATGGTCGCCTGCAGAATAAATAAATTGAGTATTGCTGTATATAAGAGAAAGCCCCCTCCGTTTACGGAGAAATGGGCAGTCATCAATGTGGTGAATGTGATAATAAGCAAAATCCATGTAGCCGAAATAGAAAGTTGGGCAGCGGTCGAACCTAGTTTTTTCCTCATTTTTAATGTTAGTTCGACGAATGGAGTTTTTTGAGAACTATATTTGTATTTACTCATGGAAGATTCAATTGTTATGATCTCTTCTAGGTCATGGAAAATAAAGATGATAGGGAACAACCAAATGACTGTATGAAGGTCGAAAAATTGGAGTAAAGTTTCAAGCATCTTTTACCTCCTGCTTGTTGGGAAGGATTTGTAATTCAGCAAGACTTTGTATGGTTGTAGTTTGGTTCAGTGTATGGGACAGGATATAAAAATATGCCAGCCTATATGGTTTTATCACTCTTTTTAGCATCCCTAACAGCCAATTCGCCTTGTTTTTAACTCCCTTCAGCTAAATTTTTATAATGCGCCAGTGCCAGTAATGGAAAAACGTATTCATAACAATGATAATTGAGATAAAAGGATCCCGCCATTCCCCTTCCTTTTGGATAGGTCTTTGTCCAATCTTTTTCTTTTCCGTCCACTAAAAAAGCTGCACCGTGTTCCATTTCAGGTGTGACAACAGTCGAGGCCGAGATAAGTGTGTCAAGGGCCCATGCTGTTTGAGTACGGGTACTTTCGCGGAGCGGCACATAACAGTTATCGATATCACTCTTACAGGATTCTCCCCAACCCCCGTCTTGATTTTGAATGGATTTTAACCAGTTTACAGCCTTCTGAATGGATGGATGATTAGGGGAAACCCCAACCGCAACCAATCCCGTTACAGCCGCCCATGTTCCATAAATATAGACGCCCCAGCGCCCTACCCAAGAACCATCCGAATTTTGCTTCTTTAACAGCCAACGAATCCCACGTTTCACCATGGGATGGTGAAAATCCAAATGGGTATAGTTACCGAAAAATTCCAATGTCCTTCCTGTTAAATCAACCGTCGACGGATCAATCAACAAATCTTTTCCGCCCTCAATCGGTAACAGGTTCAATATTTTCTTGTTCACGTTCTTTTCGAATGCTGCCCAGCCACCGTCATCGTTTTGTATGGAAATGAGCCAGTTGATTCCGCGATCCCATGCCTGCCGACAATCTGCTTGTTCGATAGCCAAAGTTCGAATCGCTCTTAGTGCTGCCGTTGTGTCGTCAATATCCGGATGGATGGTATTCAAGTCCGCAAAGCCCCAGGCTCCAGGCAGCAAGTTCGGTTCATGAATGACCCAATCCCCGTATTTGATATGTTGACGGGAGAGGATATATTGGTTTGCCTTCTGGACGGTATCCGCTGAATAGGGGACACCAGATTCTTGCAGAGCATAACTAATTAACGTCGTGTTCCATACCGTAGCCGTCGTATATTGGCAATGAAGTTCTCCGTCAATACGGCAGGTCATCGCTTTTAAACCTTGCACGGCACGAGTAATCACCGGATGTGAATTCGAATACCCCCTCGCCAGTAAGGCATAAATCATGAGAGAAGTAGTGCTAAAATAATTTAAATAGGTGCCGTCCGGTTCGATTCGATCCAGCATATATTTTTCGGCACGATATAATGCTAATTCGCGAAGATTTACATGGGATTTCAGACCCTTAATCCCCTGTTTAATCCATTTGATCACCGAGCGGGCCTCTTCTGCTTGATCCTCTGTAAAAAAACGAATAGCTTTCTTTTGAAACAAATCGGAGAGATTGGGTGATCGAGGTGTTCTCTTACGAAAATTCGTATTGGCGAGAATCAAAAAAGGGATAATGTTCGCTCTTCCGTACACGGAGAGGTCAAAGAAATTGATGGGAAAGGAGTCTGGTAAAAGCATCACTTCAATATTAATGGGGAAGTGCGGCCACTCACATTGTCCTGTTATGGCCAACATGATTTTCAAAAACATATGGACTTCCGTAGCCCCTCCGTTGGCCATAATAAACCTTCTTGCAGCCTGGAGCTCCTGGTCTTTTCGATCGCGGTAACCAGAATAAAGAAGGGCATAATAAGCTTCAACTGTGGCTGTCAGACTTCCTTTTTCTTGGTCATGAAACAGCTTCCATGACCCATCTTCCTGCTGTTTTCCTGCGATACGTTTCACCAATTCTTTTATGAATTCCTCATCATTTATCTCCAATGTCCGTAATAGGATAATCATACTGCAGTCTGATGCGATTCCGGTCTCGAAGGGATATTGCCAGGACCCGTCAGCTGATTGGTCCTTAATGAGTTGATCGGTGATTAGGTTGATTTCCGCATTTACCCGATCCATCATGATACCCACCTTCTTTCAAAAACTCACTATGTATTCATATTCATCTAGCAATATGAATATGCATTTGTTTCATGAGAGTATGAGTCATAACAATTAGTCACAATTTTAATAAGAAAAGGAGCACAAATTTTATTTCGCGCTCCTTTTTAATTTTCTTTTTTTAACGTGCAATCCCATATGTTCAAATCGCTTTTGCGTGCTGGTAGATTTTTTGAAGCCATTTCTGCCGAGTTTTATAGGTAGAATGTTTAACATACGTTAATCGAGTTCTTTTAATATTTTTAATGCCGCAGAACTTTAAAATGTAATTTTTTACCACAATCCATTCGACATTTTTTCTAAACAATCGAATAAATAAAGAGGGAGCATCAATGGTGTAAATAACCCATGCCGATTTATTCTTCAATAACCCTTTCGGAAATGCTCCTTTGTGTTGATACGCAAATCCGGAAACAAACACGCGATCAAAAAAGCCTTTTAAAATCGCTGGTACACCATACCACCAAATCGGGTAAATGAAAATTAACAGGTCAGCCTGCTCAATCTTTTTTCGATACTTTTCAGTATATGGATCATGGATTAAATCCCTTGGTTTATGCTGATTATCGATGACTAAAACAGGATCAAATTTCTCCGCATATAAATCAATTAATTCAAATTTCCGTTTGGCTTCCTTTAACCCTTTCATAACGCTCTCTAATATCGCATGATTAAGGCTATCCTTATTTGAGTGGGCATAAATAATTAAGGTAGTCATATGGGTTCCCTCCATTAATGGAAAATGAATTTTCCCTAGGCCAATATTGACGGTTTTAGACATATCATATTCTAAGTAAATTGCTAAGTTCCCTGTGGATAGCTCGAAAAGTAATCGTTGGAACAAATTGATATTAGAGGGATTTACAATCAAGTTGAAAAATTCAAAAAGGATACTGAAGATGTTAAAGCCCACAAAGAGTTGAAACTGTAAATAAACAAGAGTAAATTACAAGAGCAATACAATAGGTGGTTGGGAACGTATTATATCCTATATATTCAGCGATCGGGCGCTTTTCTTGAATAAGAAGGCGCCTTTTAAAAAGGATAAATTCGGTAAAAAATAGAGCCTTCCAGACCGGTCATCCCTTCCTAGGAATAACAAGCCCACTTTGATGAAAACGGTTGATGTCACACTTCGTCATATAATTAAATATTACGAATTGATTACAATTTTATTACATAAATCAGGGTGCGAACATACGATTTCCTCTATTTCATTATTCTTCCTGCATAGTTATTAATATACTATTTGTAATAAAAAGTATAGATTCTACCAATTCTGTATTCATATTAGTAGATTAACAACGAACTACCACTTTTGGTGGATGTTTTTTTGTTGGTCATTTCATTATTATGTCTTATTGGAGCAAAATAATGAAAGGTAGGAAGTAAAACAGTGAAGAAAAATCTAGTAACAGCAGCTGCAACAGCTGGGCTCGTCCTTACTGCTTTTGGAGCCACAGCAAGTGCACAAGAACCCGCATACACGGTTCGTCCTGGTGACAGCCTTTGGAAAATTGCCAATTCTAATCATGTATCTATTAACCAATTAAAAGAATGGAATTCTCTTTCAAGTGATACCATCTATGTCAATCAGAAACTATCACTTACATACACTGTCAAACGAGGAGATAGTCTTTGGAAAATTGCTAAGGACAATGGTACAACCGTAGATGAATTAAAACGGTTGAATGGCATGACATCTAGTTTTATTCGAATTGGACAGTCATTAAAAATTGTAGGAACAAATTCAAATGATTCTTCTTACAAGGTTCAAAAAGGTGATTCTCTTTCCGTCATCGGAGCCCGTTTTAATCTATCAGTGTCCGAGCTTAAAGCAATGAACCAGTTATCCTCTGACACGATTTATGCTGGACAGACGTTAAAGATTGGAAGTGTGGAAAATCCTGCCGTTGTGGCGAAATCAGAATCAGTCACAACTCGAAATATAGCAGCAGCATCAAGTGCTGGATCAACACCGAGCACTCAAGCCACTTCAAATGCAGGTTCATCACAAAGCGTAGTGACAACATCAAGGGTACCGGCAACTGATACTACAGAGGGAGCTTCTAATACAGAAGCTGCAGAGAATTCTGCAGTAACTTTTGGTGCAACAACCGGACAAGCACCGGCAGCATCCAGCACACCAACAATGCAGGAAAAAACACCGGTAACACCAAGTGCAGCAGCAACAACAGAAAAAGCACCGGTAACACCAAGTGAACCAGCAACAACAGAAAACGCACCGGTAACATCTAGTTCAACTGCAACAACTGGAAACTCAACAACGGATTCAAATCCAGCAGCACCGGTTCAAACGCCAGCACCTTCTACTGAAGCAGCTCAAAAACCTGCAACTTCATCAGCTTCTCTCGTTCAGGGAGTGATAGAAGAGGCTAAGAAATATCTTGGTTCGCCGTATAAATGGGGAGGAAACACTCCAGCAGGTTTCGATTGCAGTGGCTTTACTGTATATGTGTTTAATAAAGTCGGCATCTCCTTACCACGGACTGCTGCAACACAATGGGATGCAACAACACCAGTGGCTTCGCCAAGCATAGGAGATCTTGTTTTCTTTCAAACCTATAAACTCGGACCATCCCATGTTGGCATCTATTTAGGAAACAACAAATTTATCAGCGCAGCCTCAACAGGTGTAACGATCTCAGATATGACATCTACCTATTGGAAGACTAGATATCTCGGTGCAAAAACTCCTTACTAAACTTTAATAGTACCTCTGATTAATGAATCAGAGATATTTCTGTTGTATCAAGTGAAATTGACCGGCCTAGCGGCCAGGGGAAAAAGGGGGGAATTCTGAGTGGACCACTACCGTGGGATTTGAGGGCATTAGGCATAGGCATCGCCGCAAGCTGCTTCCCTTTTTTTGGTTTTCCTTTTACTAAGTTGGTGTCGCCTATCGGCTCTTTGGAGGAGAAGAGGGGTGTTCCCCTCACCCTTAATGAAATTTTTCTAGGCTGTCCAAATGGGCAGCTTTTTTTTATTTTCAAGAGGTGTGTCAATGCAGTCGATTTATTTCGCATAAGTAACCTAGAAGGAAGAAGTTGTATCGTTTCTAGGCAGCACTGTCCAGAGGGAATACCTATCACATAGGAACGTGCTGGCATAAATTAATAAAATAATATTCATTTATTAAAAAATGGCGGTGAGAGAAAATGATTGAAGTAAAGAAATCAAAATATGGCAGAGGGATATTTGCATCCCGTGACATTCATAATGGTGAACTGATACATGAAGCTCCAGTTATTGTATCTCCTGGTAAGGATTATAAATATTTGGCAAAGACGATAATGAGGGACTATGTGTTCTGGTGGGACCAAGATAATGATGAAGTTGCCCTTGCGTTAGGATATGGTTCTTTATTTAACCACTCCTATAGGCCTAATGCCATATATGGACTCAACTTTGCAAATAGAACAATTGACTTTTATGCACATATCGACATAAAAGCTGGAGAAGAAATTCTAATAAACTATAATGGAGAACCTGATGACGATGAGTCCTTATGGTTTGACGTCATCTGAACCTCTAAGCTTGACAAAGTTTTATGATAAAAAATAACGAATAAAAAGTGCCAGGCACCACCCAATTATAATCCATTAATATTTGATGCATGGGGACGGTTCTGCTGCTTCAGTGAAGCAGCAGAACCGTCCCCGTGTTTCATTTGGGGGGTGAAAAAAGTTCATCCTCCTCAGACTGTTGTATGCCTCCTATAATCAAGGTATAAATAACTTTTAGGAGGAAATAAGATGAATGTACAAAAAGGAATTTCGGTTTTTGCGTTTTTAGGGATTTGCGGGGCAGCGCTTTTTGCCACAGTTCCCCTATGGTATGGATTATGGCAGGAAACATTGTTTCTCACGACCGTAGATATAACGGCCCATACTTTATTGTTGATGGGGATGATTGGCATTTATTTCGCCAACGCAGAAAAGTTAGGGAATTTTGGTTTAATAAGCGGAATCCTTTTGATACCAGGCTTTGTTTTTCATATCTTTATGAAGGCAGCGAGTGGATTTTTTAAACCGATTTTATTTGAATATGCTCCACAAGTTTTGGCAAATGGTACTGTACCGTCGCCGCTGGCGGAAATTATTAATGTTTCCATGATCCTCTTCCCATTGAGTATCTTTCTTTTTGGAATAGCGATTGCCGTCTCCAAAATGGCCCAGCGGAAAATAGGATTTCTGCTGATGTTCAGTCCGTTTGGTTTCCTGGTCCCATTTGGTGTATTTATCTCCCCTTTGTTGTTCTCTTTTATAGTGATCTCCTTAGCCTATCCGATCGTTTCAGGAAAGAATAAAAACCCAGAATGGTCCCTTCAAGGCTAAATCAAAAAGGAACTCTTCGTGAGTTCCTTTATTGCACTTTATCCCCTTAATTTATCCCGGATACTGCGGAGTTGACTTTTGATCGTGTTAACCGATTTATAGAGCAGCTCCGAAATTTGGGTTTTATTATATCCTTGTTGCTTAAGGTCGTAAATTTCCCGTTCCATCGGCGTTAAATCGGATAAGATAATTTCTGTGCGCAACATTTCTGCAGCATCAGGGTGGATAGCGGAACGATTATAATATGCTTCTCGAATAGCTCTAATGATATCTTGATAGCTTGATTTTGTTATAAAGTTCACTGCCCCTTGCTTAAATGACTGCATGACAATTTCTTTTTGATGTAATGAAGTCAGCATGATGATTTTGCTAGAACTGCCCCCGGTTCTTTTCAACTCACGTGCAATTTCAATTCCATCCAAATTATTGGCTGTTAGATTAATATCCATTAGTATAATGTCAACCTCTATGGATTGGAGTGCTGATAATGCATCCTCTTTTGTGGAAACGACACCTGCCAGCGAAATGTCATCTTCCTTACCAAGGTCATCACTAATGTTATTTTTCCAATACTCGTCATCTTCCACCAGTAAGACTCTGATTTTTTCCATTAGGTTGCCCCCGTTTCATCACTTGATTAACCTCTATCATCCTTCTTTTTGGAAAAAGCAGGGACATTGTCGTTCCAATGTCTTTCTTGCTATCGAGCACTTTTATTTGCCCTTGGTGTTTGCCCATTACATTGTAGCAATAGGACAATCCAAGGCCGTAATTTCTGGTGTTATTTTTAGTGGTGAAAAACGGTTCAAATATCTTTGAAATTGAATTTTTGTCCATGCCGCACCCAGTATCGCTTACTTCAACAGCAATATGTTTTTTAAGACGCTTTACCTTGACCGTCAAAATTCCTGATTCTGCTTGTATGGAATCAATGGCATTCGTACATAGGTTTGAAAAGACTTCATATATATGGTGGGCGTCACATCGTAATATAACGCCCAATTCATACTCTTTCATTAAACTAATATTTTTCTGCTCTAGAAGCGGTTGAAAACCATCTAGTACCGTATCTAATAATTCCGTAAGATTAACTGTCTTTTCTGTAAGTATAATTTCTTGAGATTTCTCCTTAATCCTGTCCATCATTTGCTGCAGATGGCCGGTAACAAAACCGATTTTTTCAACCGATTGGATGGCGTCATCTTTGTTTTCCTCAAGGATGTGTGACCTGGTTCTTTCCAACATATAGTCCATTTTTTGAATTTCATTTTTAATGGCGTGGTTAATGATGGTTGTTCCAGAAGAGAGTGTTGACATCGTTGCACTCAGCCTATGCTTTTCCAATCTCAATTTTATTCCCAGAATGCCGTAACGAATACTATAGAAAAATAAGAGGATAATTAACCATAAATCTATGAAATTACTGTTAATCGTCCAGTCTGTATTTTTTATAAAAATAATATCTTTTTCGGAAAGGATCACTTGATCAATGAAAAGAAAGTCCTTTAACAAAATGACAGATAAGATAGGAATGAAAAGGATGCATAGCCTAATCGTATTACGCCTTTGTTCCTGATTTTCAGCATTGAATATGGAAAATAAGTACAAAAAGCAGCCCGTCAGAATATAAAGAACTGCCCAAATGTGTAATCTGTTGAGCGTGATTCCCGTCATGATGGTTTCAAAATCCATTAGGAAAAAGATGACCGAAGGGAGGAGCAACAACCATTTTAAGAAAGGGATTTTTCCTTTTGCTAAGGCGATCGAGCTCATCAGAAAAACATATGGCAGAAGGAAATAAAACATGGCCATAAAGACTGTGACGGAAACGGAAAGGATGGCATACTCTTGTGATGACAGTAAAGCTTTTGATTGAAGATGAGGCTGGAAGAAATTGTGCATAAGAGCAAAGTAACTGCCCCCTCCACCAATAAAAAGAAGCAAACAAATCCATTTTACATAAGAATCTCCGCGATTACTGAAATAGAGAATGATAGAAATCGGCCATAAAATAGGAAACAATGGTTTAACCTCCAAAATAACATTTCCAATATTTATCATATCATCACCGATAAAAAACACATACCACGACTTTTCAGCATTTTTTGCAGTGAACTGTCCTTTTTTGATGCACGAGAACCGTCCCCATGCATCATAATACGTGCCTTCACTATCCGCATTTTGTCTTTGTCGAGTCTTCGATATTATTCGGGGAGGCACTTTTCTTATTTTAAGGTAATCTTTAACTAATGTTTTATAGTGGAAGGTTTGTGTATAATTAGTTTGATTGCCATGGGAGATGAAATGGGGAGAACTTATGTTTTTTCGCTTAATGTATCATATTGTCTTGCCTGTTTATGTAGTATTTGTCATTTTCGCCTCGGTTTCGTTAGGGAAAACTCAAAATGCTTTTTTTATGATTGTATTTGGTCTTCTTTTTATAGCCAGTATCTTTTTGGAAAGAATGTATACCCACTTATTTTTGTTTATCGCATCTGGTGAAATCATTTCGTTACTATTGTTTCATTACACCAGCCAACTGAATTGGTGTTATTCCATTTATATCATTTTACTTAGTAAATTTTTATTCCAAGTCAAGGGAGCCGTCAAGGGGATTTTTCTTGGTTTTGGTTTCATGGTTATTTACACTGTTATTCGCGCTACGTATTCCCCTGTAAATTCCTATAGCATATTTGGGGTTGGATCGGACTTTCTAACTTCAATAGCTGTCGTACTGATCATTCAGTATATTATTGAAATGGAAGCGAAAAAAAATACTCTTATTGAAGAGAAGAAACGTGAAGAATTACTGTACAAAGAGGAAAAAATGAAACTAATAGCAGAAATGGCTGCTGGACTTGCACATGAAATTAGAAACCCGTTGACGATCATTCAAGGGTTTCTGCAACATTCCAAAGAGGATCATTATAATATACAGCCTTGGTATGATTTAATCTTTAGTGAAGTCAACAGGATGAATAAATTAACGGTTGAATTCCTACAATTTTCAAAACCAGATGTTTCTCAATACCAAGTTTATTCCATCCACGATTGTTTAAAGAGGGTCATTTCCTTAACCAAATCCGAAGCCCAAAGTGTAGGACATCAAATCGTATACACACACACGGAGTATAATCCTGATCTTTTGGTGAAAATGGACTTCAATAAAATGGTACAGGTTTTTGTAAATTTAATTAACAATGCCATTCAATCTATGGTTGAAAGTGGACATATTACGATTCGATTGTTGAAAGTGGGGAACTTAGCAGTTTGTGAGGTTTGTGATACGGGTGTAGGTATAGAAGATGCAGACCTGAAAAAAATCTTTAATCCCTTCTTTACAACGAAAGCAGAAGGAACGGGTCTGGGGCTATCCATATGTCAGAAAATTGTTCAGGACCATGGGGGAACTATTGAGGTGAGTAGTACTCCGAAATATGGGTCTATTTTTACTATTTGTCTTCCTTTAGATACTGGTGCTAGTCACGCTCTGGACTTTTCCAATGATTAGTAGATGTTTAGTTTATAGGACCTAATTGGTCCTATTTTTTATGGAAATCGTTTTCCTACACAAAATTAAAAGTCTTTTAGTTTAAGCAGCAAAAAATAGTATATGAAAGTACGAGCCCGTTATTCAATCATCTCTAAAACTCCATCTGTTGAAAAAACTTTTCCTTCTAAGATATCCTTTTTTGATTCATTAATTATATTGCATTAATTCGGTTACTTGAAATCTGATAGGCTATTGTCACAAAACATTCACCTTTTTATAAAACCCACCCTATCCGTTTTCCTCATCAAGGTTCGGTTTTAAAGTGCAAAATTGCAATTAGCATAGAAAACGCAATACACTTGACAGACTAATTAACATCTAATTTGCAAGATTATACAGCATAAAAAATTAGAAAAATGCTCAGAGCTTTTTGCCTTGAGCATTTTTTATTATTTCAATTCGTTTCTTCTAAGGTCCACCTGACAGGCTGTAAACAATGTATTTATCTTTATTCTTCTTCAAAATCAGAAGGGTTGGTATGTTTCCATTCTCATCGACTGACTTTGGCTTCATTCCGTCCATTCCGTCCAGTTTTTCTCCTTTTGATTCTAGTTCATCGCCTATTTTATCTTGTATTTCTTCCGACGTGTATTCATTAGGAGGACCAAGATATTTTCTATCTCTGTATTCAATGTCGTTAGATGAACAAGCAGTTAAGAAAAACAGGAATAAAATTATAAGAGACAATAGATAACAGTTTTTCAAAAAAATATCACCTCGTCATTTTATATTTATATATTACCATTTAATTCCTTTTGGATATACCGTTGATTACTTTTTAGAAGACGTTTTAACATACAATTTAGCAAGATGACAAAAACATCTGTCACCTTGTTAAAAGGGGTACAAATTGGCGTGCCATTTTGTCTTAATTTTGATTATAAACCTTGAAATGTCAATAAAAAGAAGCAGTCCAATTCAGTTGCTAATTGGACTGCTAATTCGTGTATTATTTACTGTTTTGTACTCGAAAACCGAACCCGTTATCCAATAGGGAGGCTGCCTTTTTGTTGTATAATGAAAAAATTAAATCAAATTAGTCTTTAAATAGTTGATAATTTTAGATACAGATTCCTAGAGGGTAGTGGCAAGCACACTTCACACCTTTCCCTAACCCTCAGTTGCAAACTTATACCCAATCCCTCTTAACGTTACGATAAAAGGATAATCTGTATACTCAGCAATTTTTTCTCTTAAATTTTTGATATGGACATCTACTGTTCGTTCATTGATTACCTTTTCATTCTTTTTATATACGGTATTGATAATTTGTTCTCTTGAAAAAATTTGATCTGGGTGAGTCATAAATAGATAGAGCAGACGGTACTCGAAATGGGTTAAATCAAGTACTTCATCGTGGAATTTAACGACTCCCTTTAATGGTTTAATCGTTAACCCTTTATAGCTTAGTTTACTGCAGCGATTGGCCGTTCTTCGTAAAACTGTTTCAATCCTAACCGACAATTCCTCTACATTATAGGGCTTACCAATGTAGTCATCAGCCCCTTGTTTCAGCCCTTCGATTCGATCCTGGTCCGTATTATTGGAAGATACAATGATAATGGGTACATTACTGTCCAGTTCGTAACGCATCCAGGAGCAAACTTCGAGTCCATCCATATCAGGAAGAGATGTTTCTAAAAGCACAAAACAGGGATCGTGTTTTAAGTACAATTCACGAGCTGTTTGTCCATCAACAGCCTCCAATATTTCAAAACCCTGTCTAGTCAGATGAAATCTTAATACAGCTCTATTTTCACTATTGCTATCAATAATTAAAATGGATTTTCCTCTCAATCTTCTATCTTCCAACTTCCTCAACCCCTTGCCTCCATTATAGTGATAAAGAGAGTTTTACAAAAGGTGATGTTTTATATATAGAAAAACGACCCGCTGTTAACGGGTCATTCCGATTATTTGTTTTCCGCATTCTTCTTCCCAGCAAGTGTTTCATAGGCTGCATCATCCGGTGCATCGCCTTTCGGCCAGTCATTTATTTTATCAGGGAAATCAGGTCTAGGCATAGAGTTAATATAGGCTGCGATATTCATCGCTTCTTCATCTGTGGAGGAACCTGCTTCATAACCGCCCATTGGTGCTTTAGGCATATACTTTTTGATAAAGCCCCCAGCCGTTCTGACACGAGCCATACCTGCCCCAATATTGTAAGATTTGTCTCCCCAAAGAGGAAGTCCTGTGGCGCCGCCATCGCCGCCTTCTCCATGACAGGTAATGCAAGCTTTGTTGTATAGTTCTCGGCCGGCATCCACATTTACCTTGGTTAAATCCCCTTCAGCTTTTGGCATTTTCGCCCAAGGTCGTTCCTTCGTGCCATCAGGAACATTGGTTGAAATATACGTATAATAAGCAACCATTGCTTTCATCTCTTTGCTATCTAAAGGAAGCGGTTTTCCATTCATACTTCTTTTAAAACAACCGTTAATACGTTCTTCGATGGTAACGTCTTTCCCTGCACGTGGATTATATTGTGGATAAGTTTTTGAAATACCGACTAGATCAAGAGATGAAGCAACTCCACCATCCGCATGGCAGCTGGCGCAGCTCAGTTTGTTTCCTACATACTCATCTAAAACCGTGCTGGTTTCGTTATGTTCTTTATACCCTAGTTTAATTAATTCCCCTTCTTCGCCTTCCGGAACATCGTCCATACTTGGCGGTAAATAAGGATGGTCTGGTTTGGTTGCTGTTTGGTCTCCAGATGTTGATGATGGTGCAGATGCTGCAGAACTTACCGCTGGCTGCTCCTTTGAATCTAGTATAAATAAGTAGAATACACTAAATCCAAGTACGATCGTGGCAACAATGGCACCAAATGAAGCAATAAATAGTTTATTCATGTTTAAGCTCATCTCCATTTCAGAGGATTTCTCATAAGAGAGGATTTTTCCGAATTGTTTTTACAGGCTCATTATCTATAACGAGTGTTAAGATTCGGTTAAGTAAAATTGAGTGTTTCGTGAACAAGGGGTAAAAGAGAGGAGCGTTCACCAAATGTACAAAAAGTTTCAGAGGAGTAGTTCTGGAAAGTCCTAAGAGGATAACTGAATAATGGACTTTTGGGTAAAATACAGTTGGATTCTTATTGACGAGAGACAGATAAAATTTCGGAGGAAGTTAGTATGAAACATTTTACAGAAGAAGAAAAGATAAAGATTTTATCTGACATGATAGCGATTAAATCTATTAATGAAAACGAAATAGAAGTGGCAAGTTACTTGAAAGATTTATTTGCCCAATACGGCATTGAATCTAAAATTGTTCCAGTTACAGACACTCGCGTTAACTTAGTGGCCCAAATTGGAAGCGGGAGTCCAGTCATTGGTGTTTCTGGTCATATGGATGTCGTTTCTCCTGGTGATGAAAGCGAGTGGACTTCAGATCCGTTCACATTGACAGAAAGGGACGGAAAGTTGTACGGACGTGGAACAAATGACATGAAAGCAGGTTTAGTAAACCTTGCTTTAGTGATGATTGAA
This sequence comes from Neobacillus sp. SAB-20_R2A, assembly GCF_049568635.1. Classification (NCBI taxonomy): domain Bacteria; kingdom Bacillati; phylum Bacillota; class Bacilli; order Caryophanales; family Bacillaceae; genus Neobacillus; species Neobacillus sp. SAB-20_R2A. The sequence goes on from NZ_CP145895.1 coordinate 684,340, forward strand.
CTCAAAGAAAATAATGAATTAAAAAATGGCACTGTCCGTTTTATGGCAACAACTGGTGAAGAGGTCGGCGGCGCAGGATCTAAAAAATTATACGAAGAAGGGTATATGGAAGATGTTGATTATCTATGGGTAGCTGAACCTTCTCATGACACCATTATTTACTCTCACAAAGGATCACTTAACTTGCGTGTAACGTCTATTGGTGAAGCAGCACACAGTTCTATGCCAGACCAAGGTTATAACGCGATTAATCCATTGATGGAATATCTATTAGAACTAGACGAAAAATTGAATGGCGATGATCGTAAAAATGAAGTTCTAGATAAATTGGTGATGAGTACAACTATTTTTAATGCAGGGAACCAAGTAAACTCCGTTCCAGAAAAAGCAGTAGCAGAAATAAACGTGCGGACGATTCCAGAATTTGATAATGATGAAGTGATTGACTTATTCAACACAACAGCGAGCATTTACAATAAAGAAGGCTCTAATATTGATGTTGAAGTGACCATGTCATTACCAAGTGTTTTCACTTCAGGACAGTCTAAAATGGTCTATCTTGCGAAAGAACTCGGTAAAAAACATTTAAATTTGGAAATTGCTGTTAAAGGTTCTCCAGGGGTAACGGATGCATCAAACTTATTACGAGGTAAAGATGACAACTTCCCATTCATGATGGTTGGTCCAGGCGAAACAAAAATGGCACACAAAACAGATGAATATGTCTACAAGGATTACTACTTTGCATTCTTCGATATCTATAAAGAGTTAATTTTAGGATTATCGAAATAAAAATAGATATATAAATAAACAGCACAATTCTTGTTACGGAATTGTGCCTTTTTCGTTTATAAATATTGATATTTTTTGAGAGGTTGATTCAGAAAATCAACTATTCTCTACATGTGATGCTTCCATGAAAAATACTTCCCATAGATGGCCATCAAGGTCGGCGAAGCTTCGTGAATACATGAAGCCGTGGTCCTGCGGATCGTTTGTAGGCGTTGCGCCGGCCGCCAATGCCTTTTCTGCTAACTTATCAACTTCCTGCCTGCTTTCAACAGACAAAGCGATAATAGCCTGTGAGCTTTTTTCCGTATTGGGAATTTCTTTTTTTGTGAAAGACTTAAAATACTCCTCTACTAAAAGCATGACATACATATTTTGATTAATTACCATACAGGCGGCTGATTCATTGGTGAACTGGGGATTAAACTCAAAACCTACCTTTGAAAAAAATCCCATTGTTTTTTCCAGGTTTTTAACTGGCAAATTCACAAAAATGTTTTGAACTCCCATACAATCCAACTTCCTTCCTTTTTTTAAAATGGTTTTACTTTTTTTCGTAAATTGCCATGGATGTTGTCTAGTGTTCACAAATTCTCACCTGTAGCATACCTAATTTTATCAAAAACATTACAGTTCCTATACTAACAGAGGAACTATTAATAAATCACCTGTTTGGAAAAGCCTATACTGAGGAATTCGGAAAATATATAGGAATTATTAGCAAGTGCCAGTCACTATCCGTAATTCGTTGAAATTTGATCGAAATTATTCGGGTGGTGACAGGTGCTTTTTTTAGTGCTCCATAAAGAAAGCTATTGCCATAAAATATTCACTTTTTTATAAAAGTCACCCTATCCATTTTCCTCATAAAACCATAAATAGACTCTGAATAAAGTTTTCCAATAAACAAGGATGGTGGTTAAGGATGGCAAAGTATCGAATGGTGCGAACTGAATTTTGGGAAAATCCCGTTGTGGAAGTAATGACCCCTGAGGAGAAGTATTTTTACCTCTATCTGCTGACAAATTCGAAAACAACTCAAATTGGCATCTATCGAATCACGAAGAAGCAAATGGCTTTTCATTTGGGCTATTCGATGGAGACTGTTCATTCGTTAATGGAACGATTTGCAGAGCAGCTTCAGTTGATTCGCTACAATCCGGAAACAAAAGAACTGGCGATTAAGTACTGGGGGGAATATAACCTGCATAAAGGCGGGAAACCAATCATGGACTGTATAACCGCCGAACTAAAAGAGGTCCAAGATCGCTCGCTTATTTCGTATGTTTCGGAAGGCATTAGCAATCCTGGGATAAGCAGTCTTTACGAATGTTTTAGTAGACAAGAAGAAATGCTTTTTAGCAACGGGGGCAGTGAACGAGAGGAACAGGATACATATACCGATAGTGAAGCGGAAGAGTTGTACGATACGTCAACGAACCGTGGGACGATACGTGGGCAAAAAGAAAAAGAAAAAGAAAATAAAAAAGAAAAACAAAAACAAAAAATAGCTTCTCAGCCATATATGGAGGATACTCCAGATTTAAAGAATCTTACAAAACCAGAAGATGTGAATGAAATTATCGAGTTTTGGGACTCAAATGGTTTTGGATTTACAAACGTGATGGCGAAGCAGCAGCTGCTAGCATGGTTGGAGGATTCTAGCTTTTTACAGCCGAAAGAGATGATCCTAAAAGCCATGGAGATTGCCTGTGCGAATAACAAGCGAAGGCTCAACTATATCGTTGCGATTCTTAGAAACTGGGAAAATGAATCGTTACTGACCGTAGCAGATGTTGATGCCCATCAGGCACCCCAACAGGCAGTACCAACATCCAAACAATCAACTGAAAATTTTCGGACCGGTAGAGATATTCCACGTGGATTCCACCTTGATCTAACGGCAGGTGAAGAGGAATGAGTATGGCTGAAAAAGCGTTCCTAGGCAGTTTGATGAAGGCGGAGTACCTACTAACAGATACCGTAATTCAGCCTGAACAGCTAGAAAGTGCACGGCATAAAGAAATCATGCGAAAAATGGTGGAGTTCAAACGTACCGGTAAAAATCTTGATTTGATTACTTTTTCAACCCTGTCCGACCTCGAATCAGTAGGGGGAATGTCCTATCTTTCGGAGCTGTTGTCCTATGCAGACATCGAGAAGTTCGATGGAACGGAAAAGATCATTCTGGAGTCGTGGAAGGATCGGGAAAAGAGAAACATCCTAACTGTTGCTACCGTGAATGACTGGGAGATTGCGAAGGTCGTCAGCGAATTGGATAAAATCAGCCAATTAAAGCTCGAGGATCATACCTCGTTGCAACAAGCGCTGGCCAACATCTATGAGGCACCCTGGGAAGATCAATTGCGCCTGAAAAGTGTCACAACGGGTATCAAAGAGCTTGACGAAATGACGGGAGGCTTTCAGGGCGGGGAAGTCACGATTCTAGCGGCCAGACCATCGATGGGAAAAACCGACGTGATGCTTCATTTTGCCAAAATGGCTGGTTGGGCCGGGTATCTGCCACTCGTATTTTCCTTAGAAATGCCTGAGCGGTTGATCACTAAACGATTAATTGCTTCGACAGGGGGCTTTAATCGTGCAAAAATGCGGGATCCGAAACGAATGCTAAGTCAAAGTCAAAAAGATAAATGGTCGGATGTGATTGGGGATCTCACGGAAACCAATATGCAAATTTTCGATGGGGCGGGACAAACAATTGCCGAGATGAGAGCGAAAACGAGAAAACTGATGAATCAATTTCCTGGCAAGAAGCCGATCCTGTTTATCGATTACTTAACACTGATCCAATCCAGTCAAGCGTACGGAGGGAATTCCCATCAACAAGTAACGGAAATTTCCAAATCGCTCAAAACGATGGCAAAGGATTTTGATTGCCCCGTCATCTGTTTGGCGCAGCTAAATCGGTCGGTGGAATCAAGGGCCAATAAGCGGCCGATGATGTCTGACATTCGGGAATCGGGAAGTGTGGAACAGGATGCCGATGTCATTTTGTTCCTATACCGCGAAGCCTATTATGACAAGGATTCTCAAGATCATTCCCTTGAAATCATTGTCTCGAAAAACCGAAATGGCCAAGTTGGAACCATCTCCGTGAATTACAACGAGTATACGGGAGCGATTGATGACCGAAAGGAACAGAGCCAAGCCCTTGTATAGCCGTCCTGCAGTCATTAAGAGCGAAGACCGCGAACCATATTATAAAATTAATGAGGTGGATTCACATGTTGGTGAGAGAACTTTACGAAGATAGTTTTCATTTTGAAGAATCGACTTTGGCTCATTACATCTACCATTTACTAGCGGAACAGAAAATTTCGTTAGGGGACGACATATCCAAATTAGACGCAGTTCAAGCAGATAACCAGAAAGTAGCGGAATTAATCCGAAAGAATGTATTAGGCATTCAGAAGGTTCGGGTCTACTCACTAAAGATGAATAAGAAGGAGTTTTATTTCATCTTTGCCAGCAGCCCGCAAGAGGCCATTCAATTCTTTACCGAAACATTTCAGCAAAGCCCATTAAACTGTCACGAATATCCACTAGAATTCGAGTTTGAGAGAGGGAAAGAGGTGGTTACGTTTCGGGAGATGAGGAAGGATTTCGAGAGTTTTCCGGCTATAGCGGGGCGGTATGGGAAGGGAGAGAAGGGAATAAACCTGCAATTGAAATAGTGAAATCCCCAGGGTTGAAAGTAACATCCTAATCCTATTTCAAATAAGTATCTTTTAGTAGTAGGTAATGCCCAGATGGCTGCCGAAATTAATGCAATTTTCATATCATCTTAAGAAATATATGGTAAAATCTTCATAAAAAGAATGTAGGAGAAACTAAAATGACTGAACTACGACATCTCGCAAGATTTCATAAAGCTGGTCAAGGCCTCTTTTTCACAGGAAGTTTTTACCGTGTCCATGATTCTAAAGAAATACGGTATATGATAGACTGTGGCTCGGAATACAAGAAAAGTTTAGATAACGAAATTGAAACATACATACAAACTTATAATAAAGAAGATCTTAATTTTTTAATACTTTCCCACCTTCATTTAGACCATGTTTCAGGACTTGAAAAACTTCTTAAAGACTTTGATAAAGATAAAATTAATAATATATTTTTACCCTATTTTGACCTACCTACCCGAATATTTTTGTTCCTTATATGGAAAAACAAAATTAAAGAAATTGATAAAAGTCTAGATTGGGTTCTAGATTTTATTTTACAACCTGTAGAGTTTCTAAGAAGTAGAAATTACCAAAATAATATTATCTTTATTCATGATTCGGATGATAACTTAAAAGATACTCAGCTACCAATTGTTACCCTACCTGATATTGAGATTAAAGCGAACAATGCAAAAATTCCAGATGAGAATGAATTAAAATCGGCTCGATCTAAAAATGTTTTGCACCTTAAAAACTGTCAAATACTTCTGTATAGTTTAGTCGAATTTGATTTATGGTACAAGAGTTGCAGTTTATCCAAGCTAGAAAAATTTAAAGAGGAGATTAAGGATATTCAGGTGAAAGAGGAACTTAAAAAAATAAAAAAAGATTCTCCACTTTATGAATTATTCAAAGAAATCCATAAAGATTTAAATGATACATCTTTATGTGTTTCTATTACTTGTGAAAATGAGCTGAGGCCTAAAATTAATAGTTTTTTATTACCGGAGGATTTCATTCAAAATCACCGAGCTTTGAAAGTAAGTTATTTTAATAAATACGAAGCTAATGGAAAATATTCGGAAGTTTATTCTAAAGATGAATACTTACATAGGTCTTATGGTTATAATAAGTATTCACTTTTTGCAAAATTCGGATATTTATTTACCGGAGATATTAATTTGGCACCAAGGAGTGGAAAAGAAAACGATAACTTTAAATCACTTATTATCCACTTTCTTCCTAAGGCTGCGGAAATTGGGATTCTGATTGTTCCCCATCACGGCTCACAATATAGCTGGGACTCAAAGCTCTTAAATTATTTGAATAACCCTTTTTGTGTAATCTCATCAGGTATTGAAAATAAATATCGTCATCCTGACTTCCTTGTAGTAAATGATATTTTCAAAAAAACCGGATGGTCATGGACAAATAATGAAATTAGCTTTGATCACGGAGTTGTATTAAAATGGGGGAGATAGGATAGTAGAATCACCTATGAACCCAATATGTTTAGTTTATGTCACAGTACTCCTTCATAAGAATGACGATGGTTAGAATTCATTTAGCTTATTGATTTGTAAGACTTGTTTTTTTACCACTATTCAAATCCATAGAATTGGAAGTGCTTATAAATGCAAAGAACTGCAAATTTTCAACCGCTTGCTTGGTTCTGGGACTTTTATCAAAGAGGCTTATTAGATTTAGAACCGAAATATCAACGTAGAAGTGTATGGAATCAAGAATATAGAGATTTTTTTGTTGATACTGTTTTAAATGATTATCCCGCACCAGCAATATTTTTACATCAGGAGATAACTCCTGAAGGACGATCTATTTATAGTGTTGTTGATGGTAAACAACGTCTTACAACACTTTTTGACTTTGCATCAGATTATTTTCCTGTAAGTGAAACATGTACAATTAGAGATATTCGAGGAAAGTATTTTAAGGACTTATCTGATGATACAAAACGGAAATTTTGGATGTATCAATTTTCAGTAGAGTATCTCCCTTCGACTGAAGAAGAAATTATTAATAATATTTTCGACAGAATAAACCGTAATGTTGCAAAACTAACTCCCCAAGAGTTGAGACATGCGAGGTTTGATGGAATATTTATTACTGAAGCTGAGCGATTAAGTGAATGGATGACAAAGAATCTTCCTAATAATTTTCCGGCAATAGTAGCTAAGTCACGTAGCCAGATGAAAGATGTTGAAATGGTCGCTCAACTCTTATTATTTTTAGAAGAAGATGTAAAGTCTTACTCACAAGACGATCTAGACAAAGCTTTTGCGGAACGTGATGTTGAGTGGGAATTAAAAGATGAAATTATTGAAAAATTTTATTTTACCATTGAATTCTTAAAAGCCATTTGTTCTGATCCTGAAATTGGACAGACCTTCTCTAGATCACGTTTAAAAAACCAAGCAGATTTCTATTCTTTGTTTGCGGCTATCAGTGAAGGTTTTGGGAATAACGAACTATTAAATCCGAAAGAAGTGGGCAAAAAATTATTAAGTTTTATTCAAAGAGTTGAGGACGAAAGTATTCGTTCGAAAGATGAGGTGGCCAAAAGGTACTTTGAAGCAACCAGATCAGCTTCAAACGATCCAAAACCAAGACGAACACGAATTGAGATTATTAGAGGTATTATATTAAATCAGGAAGGGGGACAGTAAATGATTATTCCCAGCATTTTGAGTCGGCGGTATACAGAAGAATCGCCGCTTATTGAAGAAGTTGGGAAAAGAGTTAAGGAAACCATCCTTAATTTTTGTGAAAAAAATGGTTACGCCTTTATTTCACGTATAAAAACGATTGACTCAATTGCAGAAAAAATTGAAACAGGAAGATTTAAGTCGTGGTCTTTAATAGATGATCTTTTTGCTTGTACTATTATTGTACCTACTCTTTCCCATGAAGATGAAATTATTGAATTTTGTAGAAATGTTTTTGATGTTAGGGATGTTAAAGCTCGAGGAAAAGCCAAAAAGGCTCCAGAGGTTTTTAGATTTGATTCAACAAGGATTACTGCAAGACTCAAAAGGCCAAGTGGTTTAAATGTGGAGGAAGCACCTATTTATAAAGTGAGATTTGAAGTTCAAGTTAAGAGTGCCTTCGAACATGCTTGGGCAGTTTCAACACATTCATTAGCTTATAAGAGCTCACAAGTAGATTGGAAGCGATTAAGATTAGCGGCACAGTTAAAAGCTTCCGTGGAACAGCTGGATATGTTAATTTTAGGTTTTGAGCAGGCTTCTCTTAATGTAACAGAAAGTATTTGGCCTGAACTCCAGATTAAAACTAAAATATCGGAAAAGTTAATTGAATTATTCAGTCAAGGGACTATACCATCAGAATTTAAACCTAAAGATTTATCTCGATTTTGCGATAATGTTCTAACCTTATTAAGGAAATACAATAAAGAAGACCAATACGAAAAGGCTTTGGATTTAATTGAAGAAGAGTTGACTAACACTAAACCTGAACTTATGCCGAGAAGTCTTTCCTTTTTTCAATATTTATTAGCGATATTTTTTAAAAATGGATTCATTGATAATACTGCACCAGGTTATACCTTTCATGTTACTCCTGACTTATTAAGTCTGTTTCCTGAATGTGGCGAAATAGCAACATACTTTGATTACGAAAAGTAAATCAATGCCCTAGGACTTTGATAATAGGGTTTACATTTCACCTTTAATAATGGAAAGGGATTGATTGATTTAAAGAGAAATTCTGATAACCTGTCCTGTCCATGAAATATTGAAATTTTGCTAAGATCAATCTAAACTCAAATATGATTGAGGAGAATAACAAGTTTAGGTTGCGTACTGATAATAAATCATAGGAGCGCCCAACTTATTTTTGAAACAAAATGAATGTTTTTTAATCTGCCAAATAACTTTAACAAAAACGAGCCGCTCATTAATATGGGCCGCTCGTTTTTTGTTATTGCTTATTCAAGGTGTATTTTAATGCTTCATATACACCATTAATTCCAGCGCTAGTACCAGTAAATACAAATTTATTTTTTTCTGGAATGTAGCTTCCGCCATAACCTTCCCATACAGAACTACTATGAGACCAATTGATAGTGCCTAACTTTTCAATTTCACTTTGCCAATCAAGGTTATTTTGATTGTAAATTACTTCGTTTAAGTACTTGCCAATTCCTTGTAGCGTAGCCGCTGTGCCAATAATGTACTTCTCGCGGTTAGAAGCATCCTCAGGTAATACTTCAAATAATAAATTGATGATTTCATCGAGCGTATTGTAAAATTCATTATAAGTTTCGACGTTTAATATGCCTTCTTTATCTTTATTAGCCCCGGTGATTATATAACATAGCATATTTCTTAATGTAGAAAGGACCATTATTTGATTGTTATTACCACGAATTTGAGTTTTTTCAGTTTCTATATTCAATCTTAATAACTGTTCGTTATTTTTAGCTAATTCTTTAGCTAACCTATTATACAAATCGCTAGAGTCAAAGTTTAATGCAATGGATTTGTTAGGTTTACCAGCTAAAAGATTTAAATCATGGAACAGTTGTTGTTCCCCTTTTTGATCTATTCCAGTGAAAATCACAACAGGAATAGTCATATTTTCTAGGATGTTAAGCTTTTCCGCAAGCTTTTCTCTCTCGTTTTGATTGCTTGAGTTTTCTATATTCTCCTTTAAAGTCGAAATTGCTAATTTAATTGCTTCTGAACGATGTTGTCCATCATTTATAGAGAAAACAGTGCTAATATCAACATCAATTGTAGATTCATCTTCATTATATTGAATTTCATTTTTACATGTAACTGTAATAGCACTTAAAAATGTCATTCTTTTTTTATTAATACCATCTAAAATGTATTTTGCAATTGATTTAACACGGGGCTTACTTAGTTTTCGTTGAACTTCTGGAAAAACCTTAAAGAAACTTTCAAGTTTATTGAAAGGAATCATTGTTACATAAGTTTCCCTTCCAAATTGATTTCCCTTTGAACCTTTAAATGAAATTTTAATTGAATTTGCTACTGACATTTTACCACCTCGGAATTGTTATGTATTTAATTTATCATTATTAAACATTTATTTCAATTTCTTTTTTTATTTTTATTTAAAAAATTTATTAGCCGCTCAGTTTTAATGTGAACTATCCCATATGCTTTATTTTATCAGCTAAAAAATGAGTAGATATTTAAGATTTATATAAATTTTTATGCCACTTTGATAAAAATATAATTTTTATTTATTTAACAAAAAAGTTTGACAAATCAAAGAACGTGTTATTTAATTATAAATAACGGGCCGCTCAACGTTAGTGGGAGGAAATTTGATATGATTACTATAAAAGATATGAAACTTACATTAAATGAGATAAAATTAGTTTGTAGCTTTGAAAGTGCTCAAGAGGTCATTTCTTTTTTGGAAAAGAAAGGTTTTTGGAACGACGACAACGTTTGGAGATATTTGGGTGACACTGAAAACAATTACTCTAGTATTGGAAATCAGCAAAGTCATCCGGTTTCTTCAATTGTGGAAAAGGTTGTAAATGCATTCGATGCAATCTTGATGAATGCTGGTAAAGAAATGGGGATTGACTTATACAATGTTCTAGATCCTGCAAAGACTAAAGAAAATATTTTAAAATATATACAAGAATGTAATAGTACAGCTCCGGATATAAAAAAAGTTAAAGAAGATATTTCGCGATTAGTTGCGATTTCTTTAACAGGTGCTACACATCCTGATAATCCTAATGTTACAATTGCAGATCGTGGCGAAGGACAAACGCCTGATAGTTTACCAGATACTATTCTATCATTAGGTAAAAGCAATAAGATTCGAATCCCAATTGTTCAAGGAAAACATAATATGGGAGGAAGTGGCGTAGCGAAGTTTACTGAACTACAAGTTATTGTTACTCGAAAAAATCCAGCTTTAATAAATTCAACAAATCCACGCGATAATCAGTGGGCTTTCACAGTAATTAGACGAACACCACCAACTGGTAATATGCGCAGTTCTGTAGTGGAATATTTAGCGCCAATTGCCGCAGATAGTAATCCGAAGAGTGGATCTGTCTTAGGTTTTGAAGCAGATACATTTGCAATTATGCCGAATGCAACAACTCTATGCGGTACAGAAGTAGAGTATGGAACATTCATTAAATTATTTGAATATGAAGTTGGCGCACATAAGACTAGTATCCTATTAGATAATGGTCTAGGGCATGCTATTAAAATGCGTTTACCAAAAATGGCGGTACCTGTTCGTTTTTGTGAATTCCGTGAATTTAGGGCACAAGGAGCTAAAAATGTATTTGCAGATGGTCTATTAGACTACTTTGCTGATTCTCGTCAAGGAGATTTAGAAGAAGGTTTCCCAACGCATACTTCCATGACAGTACATGGAGAAATGTTGACCTGTTCTACATATGTATTTAAACGGACAACGCTTTCAAGATTCTTACGTGGTACAGGTGTGATTTTCTCTTTAAATGGCCAAACTCATGCAATGCTCGATAAGGCTATTTATTCACGCAAACGACTTAAACTAAATGAAATAAAAGATGATACCTTAACAATTGTTGATTGCAGTCATTTAACTAATGCAGCAATTGAGAAATTGTTCATGAACAGCCGTGACCGATTAGTGGATTCCCCCTTTACAGAAGAAGTAAAAAAGGAACTAGAAAATTATCTGGCTAATGAAGCAGGTCTTAAGCGATTAAATGAGGCCCGTATTCAAGAGATGATTAAAAATAGTATGGCTGATAATAAGCCTTTAGCAGATGCATTAAAGAAAGTCGTAAAGAATACAGAAGTATTGAACCAATTATTAGATTTAGGAATTGATATTCCTGGTGATGAGGGTACTGGTTCTGGTATTAATGAAGGGGAAGGAAGTGGGGCGGAAAAATTTGTAGGAAAAGAGACTCCTACCTTCTTTAGATTTTATGGCCAGCAAGATGAATATGTCCTTCAAGGAAAAAACCAACAAGGAAAGAAATCCCGCATTAAATTTGAAACAGATGCGAATAATGATCTTTTTTCGCGAGAAGGATCGGATTGGAAATGTCAATTGTTATTATTACAATCTGATTCCGATTTTATCATGTTAGATCACACACTAAATCCAAAAGATGGTAATGCGTTGCTATCATTTAATCTGCCAAGTTTTTATAAGGAAAATGATGTAGTGAAATGTAGATTTGATGTTAAGAGTGAGGCGGCAGACGAAACTTTCAGTAATTTATTTGAACTTACCATCGTTATGCCTTATGAATCATCAGGTGGAGGTGGTGGTGGTGGCTCTACGGGAAATACTGGTGGTACTGGTTTAGGGAATGCACCATCTAAGAGTAAATTAAAACTGCCAAATATGTCGACAGTCACAAAGGATGACTGGGAACAATATGGTTTTAATGCTAAGCGTGTTTTAAAGATTATTGATAGCACAGAGTCTTTAACTTTTGTGTTCAATATAGATAACACAGTATTGAAATCAGAGGTAAGTTCTGCCCGTCAAAGCCTGAAAGACCTAACTAAAAATAAGTTCATTTATGGAATGACAATGTTAGGGCTCGCAGCGTATTCTCTTGTGAAAGAAGATAATGAGAGTTCTAAAGGATTTAACTCTTTAGAAGATGTTGAAAAAATCTGTGAGGCATATGCTCCATTTATTATTCCTACATTAAACATGTTGAATTCTATTACGGGAATTGGAGACTGATTAACTCATGAATTTATTAGTGTTAGTAAGCACGTGCTATATTAGCTCGTGCTTGCTTCACACAGGTGATCTTATTTTTGTCCGCCAGTAGCTTCTTTGGGGATGACTTTCACGACTATTTATGCACGGAAAAAACAACACCACTCGGTGAAGTAGTTTTGACTTTATTAGTACAAAAAGGTTCATTGAATCCTAATGGGTATACTTTGAGGATAAATTTAAATCCTTCCCGCTGCCGGCGAGCTTGCAGAAAACCAAATGGCAGTTTTTACACGTTTTTTTATCGACACTATAAAAATGGAAAAATAACTAAAAATGGGTATGATTAATATTCAAGGTAATAATTGTTTAATATAATTACGTTGGAGGTCAAATATGAGCGAATACAATAATAACAAAAAATTTAGGCACACTTATTTATAGTATAGATAGAGTTCCATATGAGGAAAGAAAATCTTTAGATTCTCAATATCAGTTTGGTATAGACCTGATAGAAGTAAAACAGGATATAATTTCTTTTGTTCGTGCAGCAGTATCAATGCAAGGAAACTTCAAGTCCTTAAAAAACAGTTGTGATTTTTCTTCAATAGGAATTAGTGAGCGACATCAAGTAGTCCAAGAAATATTAAATAATGCTTTATTCGTTAGAGCATTTATAGAAGGAAGAGATCATTTATATAATTACAATCCAAAGCTTACAAAAGTTAGACTTTATTAAAAGATAGTTAAACAAGCATACAATCATACTAGATACGCCAACATTTATATTAATTCAAACCTTGTATTTCCCTCATTAAAACGAGCTACATCAAAAAAATACTTAGATCAAGTAGATCAAAACGTAAGATTTGCAAGATTCTTATGTCAGTACATTATTAGCAATGGTAATAATGAATATCAGTCAATTATTTTTTAAAATAGTTAAAGCGAGTGCCTGTTTCACTACCAACTATTTGTCGAATTCTCCTCGACAAGATTCGGGTGGTGACAGGCACTCTTTTTATCTGTACGATTAATACCAACGAAAATTTGAAAGTTGTTATTCCAGTATATCTAGACTATTTTGTGCATAACAACACAAATGAAATTATAGATGGCTATTATACAGTTATTGGAAAAGTAGTTAAGGTAGTTACGGATTCGGATGACGAATACAGGATTTAAGTTGTTTAAACAAAAGTCACTAGATGATTTGTTTATCTCAATGAATAATGGTGTTGATGAACAACTTGATGTTCCAAATATTCAATCAAGAATCAACGCACCGTCTCTTTTGGTTCTACCAATGGCGATATATTCTTGATCCATATTATTAGTTAGAAAAGAAACAGGTAGGCCTGTTTCTATGAACCGCTGAATATTTTACACATTTTATATACAGTAAAGAAAGTGCCAGGTATCCATTTTTATTTGGATGGTGCCTGGCACTTTTAGCAATGAAATTTCGAAAGTATTATATATCAAATAATTTAGCAAATACAGACCGCGTAGGTTTTTGGATTTTTTCCTCTAGAAGTTTTTTTCCTAAAATCTCTTCCATTGAAATAAGCATATATTCTCCTTGGTCGGAATATTCAGCGTTAGGATTTTTAGAACATATACAAGTATCCTTGTCATGCATTCTAAGTATATAAACTGAACCATCTTCTTCGGAAGGGGTCACTTTATACTTTATATGATACTTAATAATAAAATTGTCAATCCATCTGAATATAGGAGATGTTATCATTAAAAATATTAAGAAGAAAGTAACTCCCAGGCCTAATGCGGATGTTATTTCTTTAGTTTCAATTTGAAATCCTGGTATCGTAAGAACTTGAAATACAAGTATAAAATATGAAACCGCTACTGCCATAATAATAGAGAACAATGCTGTATTAAAATAATGAACCTTTATTCTTTGTTCATCTGTAAAAAAAGTTCTTCCAAGATTAGTTTTTGAATTTAGAGCATTTAGGGGTATAATCACCCCAGCTACTGTTATCAATAATGGTATTATAATACTTATAAAGTTCATCCTTGTATCCTCCTGAATGCTAATACTATTATTACGTATTAAAGGAGCAATAGTTTCATAGTAGCGAAGGGGTCAGGTCAGTCCCCCATTGATTTAAAGCTTTACCTAATTGGGGGACTGACCCCGTTTTTTCAAACAATTTTTGCAGAATAATTTCAATCACTCGTTTGTTAATTTGCATTTTATTATTTGTTGGGATACAGATATAAAGCGTGGTGATATTGTTGAAAATATCAATAAAGTAAAAAGGAAAATGGTTATTGCAGCTTCTGTAAATCCGGGTGCTTATACAAAATATTTTTTAGATGATCCAAGAAATCCACATAAAATTGAAGTTTTTGTTTTAAAACATTACCTGAAAGAAAAATTAAACATCGAATTTAGACCTAGAACTTCAGCTGAATTCCATAGTTAATATCATTGCCACCGGTCAATATGGCTGGCGTCCTCTTTTGAGATACAGATTACTTAACAGCAATAAGAAAAAAGTTTTTAAAGAAGGTAACTAACCCATAAGGGAGTTGCCTTTTCATGTATCCTGTAATCGAATAAGAAACTATTTTGAATATGGACAGTTCCATCGTTTTTTCATGTAATCTTTTTAACCAGAGAATGAAGGACTTGCGGATTCAAATCTTTTAGGTTTAGGATGTCTCTTATTTTTTCTATATTAATAAATAGATAAATATTGGAAGGAAAAAGGTATAATAATATTTGAGGCATATATCGAGTTTTTGTGATTGAGGGGTGCAAAATGAGTAGATTAATAGATAGCAGCATATCAATATATGAGGCTTTACAAAACATTAAAGACGGAAAATACGTAATGCCTGCGTTTCAAAGACAATTTGTCTGGGGTATGGAGCAAATTGAAAAACTATGGGATTCCATTTTGTTGGATTACCCTATTGCTACATTTCTATTTTGGCATGTTGATGACTCCAATGTGTCATGGGATACATATTTTTGCAGTTTTTTATCAGAGGTTACATTTGATAGCAGAAAACAGGCTGACACTGTTAATTATGAGTTGACAAGCATAAATGTTAAGAATACCGATACGGCGATATTGGATGGACAGCAAAGGCTAACATCACTGTTTTTATCATTGTTTGGGGAAGCATACATACGTCCGAATTACGCCAGAAAGAAGTCTGGCGATAGGATTGTAACTAAACTTCTGATAGAGCTGAACAAGAATAAGATTTCTGTTGATGAAGAAGAGTATAACAGCAAGAAATTCGATATTAAGTTTAGTGATAAAATTGGCAAATTGAGTCCGACCCAGTTTGAGTTGAAAAACATCCTTGATGAGAGATTCCAGGATGGAACTACAAGAGAAATAGCAATTGAAGAAGCCATAGTTAATGTTCCTGCAGATAGCAAGGATTACGCCCGAAACATTCTGCAAAAGTTGTATAATAAGATTTTTGTCGAAAAGCTGGTTAGATATACGGAAATTACAGATATGAAACAAGATGATGCTCTTGAGATGTTTGTAAGGTTTAATAGTGGCGGTAAAGCACTGCGTAAATCCGAAATTACAATGTCAATACTTGAGGCATACTGGCCAAGTGCAAAAACGGAGTTTGGAAACATCCTCGTTGAATCATATGATGGCTTTGGTACGGACTTTATTATTCGTTCAGCTTTGATGCTGTATGGTGATGTTGTAAAATCCAACATTAACAAAAAGATTGCAGAGAATTTGAAAAACGATTGGAGCGGGTTCAAGAAAGCATTGAAAAATTTGGAAAGCCTGCTGAAGGAAATGAAAATTGATGTCAGCCGTTTTTCAGGTAGTTGGAACGTGCTGTTGCCGATTATCTATTATATTTATTATAATCCTGATTACGGTAAAAACATCAAAGGTGTTCGTGCCTATTTACTAAGGGCAATATTCTTTACATACTTCCAATCTGGCACTACAGGGAAGCTGCAACAGATGAAGAGTAACATCAATAGCTTTGATTATGAAATTACAATCGAAATGCTCGATCAGATGAATGACTTGAGAGTCACAGATGGTAAAATTGAAGATGTACTCAACTCTGAAAAAGGCAGCAGAGTCGCCGGAGAGGTTTTATACTACTTGAATCTTGACTGGACAAATAAGAACTTTAAATATGAACAAGACCATCTTCACCCGGATAACAGGTTTAATGAAGGTAAGCCAGTATCTGTTACAATAGAAGATTGGAAAAGATGGCGTGGAATGCGTAATCGTTTACCTAATCTACATCTGCTTGAAGGTAGAAGTAATGGCAGCAAGAATGCTATGCGTCTTGTTGACTATTATAATGATATGAACAATCAGCAAAAGACGGATTTTTGTAAACAGGCTATGATTCCGCAAGATGTTTCACTTGAAATAGAAGAATTCGAAAGGTTTTATGAGACAAGAAAAGCAATTCTCACGGAAAGGATACGTGAGTTGTTAGGGTGATATCTTAGTTCCATTTGAGAAAAATTGGATTTAGATTTAAACGAGTATGGCGGTTGTGTAAGAAATGGGTATACCTGCATTGCGGATACACTTGATGTTGCTTAAAGAAAGTGCCCTGTCATGACCTGAAATTTGTCGAATTCTCCTCGACAAGATTCGGGTGGTGCCAGGCACTTTTTTTATTATTTCAATCCATGCTTTTCTACTCTAAATCCTCAATTTTTTTTGCAGCTTATCAATTCTTGCAAAACTATTCAAAGCATTTAACCACGCTCCTAAATCTACAAGAGACTGATATTAAACAGAAGATGCTGATTCAGCTTCTTATTAAAGAAATTAAGGTGGGTGATGATAAATTAATTGACTTCATATTCGAAGACAATTCGAATAGGGCCTTTTCTATTTGATTGAATATCTAATTATTGATGGAAAAAATATAGTTTATTAGTAGGGTTAAATGATGTTTGTATCGAGGCTATGGTCTTTGTAGTGTCGTTAAATGTAGAAAATTGCTGAAATATTTAATTAAAATTCTAGAGATAAAAACCGGTAAAATGTTAATAGGAAATTTATATCATAAAAAAGGGAGTCTATCATATGAGAAGTTGGAAAACGTGTCAAAAATGTGGAGGAGATTTAGGGAGTTGTGGTTGCGAGAGCGAAAGGAACTTATTTGTAAATCGGAGTTACATAGATAGAAAAAACCGAAGAATAAATTTAAGCGATATAATTTATGTGGAAAAAGAACTAGACGATCGCGGTTATATTGGTAAAGTGGAAAAAATTGATGGCGATCGAATTACTGTAGGTAGTTTATCTAATGATTCTTCCGGCTACTTCTTTCTAAGTATGGAGTATTTAAATAATTATTTTGAACTAAAGGTACTTTTCCCTTCAGATGAAACTACTTTTGGTGAGGAGTTTAAGAAGGGTGCGATTGTATATAACCATAACGATGATTATGATAATGATTTGTATAATGGAGAAGTAATCGATGTTTCACAAGATCGAAAAGAAATTAAGATTAAATGGATTGATGCATATGGTGGGTATGAGGAAACAATAGTATCTTATCCCTACACTCCTGAGATAATTCCTAGGGTAGTTGTTACTAGTGATTCTGCTGTATTTTCAAATGACTTCACGGAAGGTAAAGTAATAGTATATGGTCCTGAATACGATTTAAAGGAAGATTATTATCATTATTGTGATTGTATTTTAGAAATCTCGGATGATAGAAGATTGATGAAAGTGGAACATTTAGGGCATGACTCCGTAGATTGGATATCATATTTTGATTTTTATGTGGATTATATATCCCGAAGTGAGTATAAACTTTTACCTGCTAATCAAAAAAATATTTTGAAAAATAAAATGTGGAGAAGATTAATGCAAGAAAATTACTAGAATTAAAGAAATTGGGTCCAAGTTAAACAGGCCCAATTTCTATTTCAATAATTAGTACATCTCACATAGTTCCTTAAAGTTACATCGCTCACACTTTTTCTCATATTCAGTTTTTGGAAAGTACTCAAGACTGAAAGGCTTATTTTGTTCAGGATCTTCTAGGTAATTCAACATGGTTTGAATACTTAAACCGAACATTTCCTCCAACTTGTCTAAATCAACGGGGTTTAATTTATAGGATTTGTGTGTTCCTGAAAGCAAGTATTCATTTCGAATCTCAATTTCGTCTAAGTCTTTTACATTGAAAGCCCGCTGCAAGTACATGGCGTACAAAGCAAGCTGGTGACGATCTTCAAATGATTCTTTACCTGTTTTCCAGTCAACGATAATCCATTTACCTTCTTGAATATCCCTATAGACAAAGTCCATAACAATAGTGATCTTTACATCGTTCATTTTCATATAACGAAATCGTTCTGCTTCAACAAATCTCATTTGTCTTTTATTAATAATGTCTGTGAAAGTTTTGCTGTTAAAGAAATGCTTGATACAAACATCCAATCTTTCCTGAATGTCATTTACCTTTTCCACCGGAAGGCTGCCATTATAGTAGATTTCATGAAGCATTGTATAATATTTTGGTCGGGCTATCCAAAGTGATTTCCGATGCATTGAGTCTTGGAAGGCAGTATTTAGGATATTACGTAGCCTCAGAATAAGTTCACTTTCCGATGGAATATGATTTGTGGACAGGTATTGCTTAATTACATTAAAGATTATGTCGTGAACAGCATTCCCAAATAGCATCTCTAGATTAGTAATTTTCTTGAGACGGTATGCATCACGAGAAATAGTAGGTGCATCATTCTTCCAGCCGTTATGACCAATATAGTAATCATAGGCATATTTTCTTTGGCAATCTAGAAAAGTCTTATGTCGGGATAATGACCAAGAAAACTCAGGATATATTGTTTCTTTGAACAAGTGTATCACCTCATTATCATAAAGAATTGGAAAAAATTTAAAGTATTATGCTACTATTATAATGCATGGAGCCGCATTTTTTCGAATAAATATTATAATTTAACTAGTTTTTGGAGGAGCACTAAATGGGAAAAGGAGCTAGGAAAGAGTTTTGTTGTGATGATGCTTATAACGGCATGGAATGTACATGCCAGAGAGATAGCTGGTTAATTGAGTTACAAGAGAGAGCGAAGTATTTCTCCAATTGTCTTAATTTTGGAGATATAGTTTTAAATAAAGACCACGGATCGTTTGGAGAAATAATGTCTACTTCCCCTGAGGTTGTAGAAATAAAATGGACTGAAATAAGTGGAAATACTTATGAATGGGCCTATTATTCTTCCGATAATAGGCAAAAGGATTATATAAATTCGTTAAGACTGTATTATCAATCAAATGAGTGTAAATTTACATATACCTTTAGTAGAAGGGATATTGTATTCCATATTCCAACTCGTGACTTCCCCAATTATCTTGGTATTGGTGAAGTGATTAATTTATCACAGAATGGAAAATTATTAGAGATTAAGTGGATGGAAACTAATAATATTAGTAAGGTCGAATATGGTAAAACATTATTATTCTTTGATAAAATTGGAAATTTAGATAACTCCACTTTTGACTTAACATTCAGAGAGGGATATATAATCCGGGACAAACGATATGGGATAATTGGGGCAATTAGAAAGGTATCAAATGACAGAAGAACTTTAACTGTATTTTGGGATGGTGCTGACGAAGAATGTTTGTTACCAATAAGTGAGCATATTATAGGTAATAACTTTGTAGTTGAAGGTAAGGGAGATGTTTATACTGCAAAGGACTATGCTGATGCTCACGACATTTATTGTGAAACTGGATATGACCCTTTAACAGGTAGGTATGATGAAGATGCTTATGATTATGTACCCGATTACGATCCTGAAGACTATTAATAATTTGGCTTTAGTGGCATATCGCCTGTCAAAATTAACTTTACTTTTAGATTGCTAAATTTTTATAAGTTAGCTTCAAAATTGATTGAAAGAGCGTGATATTGTGAATAACACATACGAGTTACAAAATAAGTATTTTAACGATATTGAATTAAAGTATCCCATTTCCAAAAAGATTACACCTACTATGATCTACAGAAAAAGAAGAGAAATTGAGGATAGAATAAGGGATCTTTATCCTCGACAGTATGAGAGTAGAGAAATATATTATCCGAAGATTTATTCAACATGGGGAATTCCGGTTGAAAACTTTGATGTGGAGTATCCAGATTATAATTCATTAAAAATTAACCCATTCGAGGATAAAAATAATGAAACAGAATATGAATATTCTGATGTTTTATACTGGGAATCGGTTCATGATGGCGATATTAAACCTGATGATGAAACCAATTATGTTTCCTTTGATGATTATTGTATGGATTATGGTGATTATAGTTTAAAGGAAAAAAAGGATTTAACTCTTCAAACGATTCAGTTTATATTGAGCTCTAATTTACCTGATGAAATTAAAGCAAAGGCCTTAGTACATATTGCAGGGGTCGGTATAGAGAAATATGATGATATTGCAAATTCAAAAATAAAAGAGATTGTTCGCCTCAATATGCAAGAAATTGGTGAAAGAAAAAACCTTAGGGTCAATAATTCGGCATATAAGGTTTGGCTTGAAGATATTAGTGAGAATCGGTTCCTTAGTATTCATATGGGAGCATATCCTTCGGATTTGTTTTATGAAAAACAAATTGAGTTTTATGAGGCAGTAACAAAAGAAAAAATGCAGTATGCTATCCTTTTACTTAAATTAACGGGATATGAAATTAAAAGCTCTGTTCAAGAACTTCTTCTAAGTGATGAATTTATTAGTAGTGACTCATGGTCAAATTTTAAAGAAAGAGAGAAATTTGCTGCCATTGAAAACTTTTTCTATATTAATTTAAGCAGCAATATACTTACTGTAAATCAAGGTGGTATGAGTGGAGTTCAAGGTTATTAAGTAAATCGGATTATGTCGAAAAAATTATGTAATAGATGCTTAAAACAAGTTGTAAAACATCCTTCGGTATTTAAGGGATTGTAATCCCAAACGAATAAGAAAAAGGAGGAAAGGATAAAGCCGCTTCAAAATGAATTAAAGTCAATTAATTTCCTCATTGAGGATATTGAGGAGCTTGATAGCATGTTGTGGTAGAAATTGAGGAAGAACTCGGAAGTAATTCATCCCAGAAGCTGAACGATTGGGTTGTAAACACGAAAAACTAACGACCTATATATACTTACGCCTGTTATGAGGATGAACGTCCATTGTGTGCTTTGGAAATGTGCTCATTATTTGGGGAGGAGTCACAAACAAGCATCTTGGAAAGCCATTTGAAAATTGATCCAAGTCATACATCACGGTGAACCGTATCATAAGTAAATGAGATGCCAAAGGTTGCCCCAAATTGAGGACATCCTGTTTTTTTAATCTTTCATTTTCTAAGGGCAAGTGCCTGTCACTACCCGCAAATTAAGTTGAAAACGAGCAATTTGAAACGATAAACAATAACAAGGCGTCAACAAAAGCTGCATCCATGATTCTATATTCTTTAACGGTGTACCTTTACACACATTCTAAAACAGTAATATGATTATTCTAGATACAATAAAGTTAAAATTCCTTAATAAATCGCTTTAAATTGATACAATTCTGAGGTGACATAATTGCATAATAATAACAATGTTCTTTTGATAAGTAAAAGAGATTCAATGGTAACCGAATTATGCAATCACGATCTGTATTTGGGTAAGCTAATTAATATAACTGGAGATATAGAGATTAAATTAAGAAAAGATTATTTTATAGCCTTAGTGAAATCAATTATTAGCCAGCAGCTTTCTCCAAAAGCCGCAAATACCATTTTTGCACGGTTTGAACTTCTTCTACAGAAAGATATTAACCCGTTATCATTACAAACAATTGACGATGAACAATTACGAAATGTTGGAGTATCGAGGCAGAAAATTGCCTACCTCAGAGATCTAAGCGCTAAATTTTCCAATGGTGAAGTAAATCTGGAGAAAATTGATGAGGTTCATAATGAGCAAATAATTAAAACATTAACCAACATAAAAGGAATTGGAAAGTGGACGGCAGAAATGTTTTTAATTTTTTCATTAGGAAGAATGGATGTACTTCCACTTGATGATGTAGGTCTTCAAAGGGCTGTTAGATGGCTCTATTCGTTAAGCAAGGATAAGGACCTGAAATTGGCGTTTCAGGAGAAATCCTATAATTGGGGAGGAAACACGACAATAGCCTGTTTATATTTATGGGAAGCAGTTAATAGAGATTTTATTATAAAGTATGAAAATATTGATTCCCTTTACTCTTATATTAAGTGAAAGGAGATATAATCGAAGTAAATAGCATTTAAATGCGTTGGAGTAGGGAATATGCGGTGGAATTTTATCAGAATACGAAATGAAGAGTAACACAATGATGAGAGTAAAAATCAACAACGATGGAATATGCGAAGGTGAATGCATTTCTTATGGACAAGTTTATTACCGCCAACCCTCTGATTTAGGAAAGAACATAAACAAAGCAAAAACATTAACTAATGAATAAGACGTTTATCCATTAAAGATTGCTTTTTAAAGTTGGCAAAGGTTGTATATAAAAAAGCAATTGTCTTATTCACACAAGACTATTGCTTTTTCGTTGATTTTTGTGATGATTATTTTAGTCGATTGAGAATGCATTTTTCCAATAAATCATGACCAAGATTTTTTTCTGGACCGTCGTATTTTAAACTAAAGATAACGGTTAGATTATTGGTTTTTGACCTATTCTTAAGATTGTATCCGTTTCTAATTGGAGATAAATAATATTCTTCACCAAAATACCGTTCTGATCGTTTTAATTCAACATTTTTATCAAATTCGACTAGCGTTTTATTAAAGGAGCTGCCTTGTCCTTTAGATACTTTTTGAATATTAACCCCGAATTTATTTATATGTTTTTTTAATTCACTTAGACAACTATCAATTTTATAATTTGGAACTTCACTTGTACCGCTTGGCTTTCTTCTGATTACAGCAGATACATAAAAGTATTTTTGTATGTCGTCTATAGACAGAATTACCTTAAAATCATTGAGCTTATTAGAAGTAATAATAAAGTAACTATCTTTCCTTTTGTAGTGTTCTTGAATCCAATCAACTAGGACATCTTTATCAAGCTTAATTTCTATTGCCTTTTGTCCCTTGGGTGAATAGGAAGGTTTATTTTCATTAAGAAAATCAATAATAGCCTGCGAGTATTTATTATTTTCAAATTTATTTTCTGGTGAAAAATTATATAAATCATTTGTTTCTATTACCACAAACTGCCCGCTTTGTGAAGGAGAAAATTTTGCTTCAATCGAGAATAAATATTTATCTCCTTTTAAAACTTTAATATCACTTGCTACTGAATTTTTACTCCCATCTCCTTTAAAGGTAACCCCTATATGTTGAAACACTTTATTTAAATACGATGGACATTCTATTTCGAACAATTCCCAGTCATCCAAATCACCTTTTTTTTTACTAAAGCTTTTCATTTGTTTCACCCTTTCTTTTCTCGAATAACTGCTCAATATCAATATCCAGAGCAGCGCAGATCTTTCCAATGTTATCAATTGCTATATTTCTTTCCCCTCTTTCAACTGCTCCAATATATGTACGATGCAAATTGCATGCCTCGGCAAGCTTTTCTTGAGATAATCCCTTTATTTTCCTGTATTTATGGATATTTTGGCCTAAAATAATTCTGTAATTCATGGTTCATCTCTCCTGTTGGATACTATTTACAAAATAAAAAAATGCTACTTATAAGTCGACAGACTATAAGTAGCATTTTGCTTTTGGTGGCTAATTATTCCTGGGCACTAATGGTATAGAATGGACCTTATTAATAATTGTTAACGGTTTAATCTTAAATTGAAGGTGATTGCTAGGATGCATTGGGCTTGTTTTAGGTACGTGCGTAATATTGCCATCGCCCCCTTTTCTTTGGAGCGTTAAGCAATCTCCAATATACACGACTCCACTTCCGCTTGTGGAAATGGGCTCCCTAAGTAAAACATTAATAAGATCGTCAATTCGGGCGATCGTCCAAATATCGCGATTCTCATCATATGTTACAAAAACATTAAGATTTTCATCATCTCTTGTAAATAACTCCAATAAAATTAATTCTAAATTATCTTCAATAAAAGGTAATACGAGGGACTCCTGATCTGGGCTAATAAAAACATCTCTGCTTCTTATTCGTTTTCTATCTAATGAAGATTGAATTGAATCAATAACTTCTTGTGGCATTTCTAGCACACCTTCCCAATCAGACAACCACCTTCTGTCCAACTGGTTGAAATTTGCTGCTGCAGCTTTTAGGCTGCATCCCATTTCGTAACTATTGTACGTTTCTCTAACTTCAAGGATTACATCAGACTTGCAACTGTTTCTTTTTACATCTTGGGCAGATATTACTTCGCCGCGAATTAGATCCAAATCATTTAAACCATCTGTCAAAATCTTTCTAAACTCACTGTTGTCATTAATTAATTCCGCAAACAATGCTTCCCTTGCATACCCTCTTCGCGCTCCGTCTCCGCTCATTGGTTAACCCTCCTTTAGGAAATTTGTACCAATGTAAGCGTATGTAATTTAAACTAATATTATCTACATTCTATAAGTAGCAATTGGAATCATTTCTTAGAGTCTGTATAATATAGATAAGGTGCCCCTTAATTGAGAATAGAGGCACATTGTGAGGATTGACTTTTTAATTGCTCATAAGACATGGTATTAAAAAAGAACTAAAAATAAATGCATTTTTTAAAGGGAATGGAAAGAGTTTATTTAAAACTCTTAAGCAATGTCTACATTCAGAGGAGGTATGGTTTTTATGTCTAGAAGAAGAAAATCTTTTAATCCAGATGAAACCGTTAGATATAGCGTTTATATGACGCACCCACTAGATGATGCATTAAACGAATTAACATTACAAACTAATATTAGAAAGAATTCGTTGCTTAGTTTAGCTGTATCCAAATTATTAATGGATTTTGGTATGATAAATTTCGATAAAGAGGTTGTTGATATACTAAAAGAATTGAGGGATAGCACTGCAAAAACACTAAAAAAGGTATCAGTAGGGGAAAATGAAAAGATAAATTCAATTGAGAGAATAGCCTTTAAAGGTCAAAATAATGAAAAGATTAGATTCGGACATTATACAACCAAAAAGGGATTATATAGAGATAATGAACACATACAGGGTGGGGAAGAAAAACTAATACATAGACCTTTTGAAATAACTGAGAAAGAACTTCTGATTTTGTTAAAATCAGCTTTTAATGGAGAAGTTTTCTCGAATGAGTTTCAAGAGCAATTAAAATTATTATTGAAAAATGTATAGACTATTTTCTTCTTCGCGCAAGATTTTGGTCAATTAAAATTCTGATTTATAGTCTACATCAACAAAATTTTATTCTTATTTACGACCGAAAAGATTGGGAAGTGTAGAATATGAAATTGGAAAATAACCAAGTTAAGCAATCTAGAAGTGAGATTATGAAAAAGGTTAAATCAACTTCTCGTATGGAAGAGCTAGTTCGAAAATCATTGTGGGAAAGAGGAATTAGGTTTAGAAAAAACGTTAAAGACTTATTCGGAAAACCAGATATTGCGATTAAGAAATATAAAATTGTAATTTTTATTGATTCTTGTTTTTGGCATGCATGTCCCAAGCATGGGAGAATGCCTAAAAGCAATGTTGACTATTGGATTAATAAGTTGGAGAGGAATAAAACGAGGGACTTGGAGGTAAATCAATTCTACTTAAATCAGAAATGGAACCTAAAAAGAGTGTGGGAACATGAATTGAAAGAGGATTTTATGGGGACCATAAATAGTTTAGAGAGGTTTATTAAAGAACTAGAGGACAACTATGGTAATGTATTAAATAATAAACCTCATTGAAATTAGCTTTTAATTATAGCGGTGATAATTTTTTTAGTTCCTCTAATGTTGAAAAGGCTTTTAGATGCTTAAATCCATAAAATCCAGTCTTAGTTCCTCTTTGACGTAGAAAGGAATCCATAATTAATTCTTCAGTTTGATATGAATTTAATACATCCTTAGTAGCTAATCCGCAAATAACAACATGATTGTCGCTGACCTTAATCATAATAATTTCTGGAGAATAGGACTTCTTGAATATAATAGGAAATAAACCGTATTCTACAGTTTTTATGCCAGCTCTCACTCCGATGTTGTTTAAATCAGGTTTATGATATTTAATTGAATTGCCGATAGTCCAATCAATTATATTGTCTATTCCGAGGTATTCTTCAAGGGCGGCTTCGCCCAAAGTTCCCGTATAGAACCTCTTAAAATGTGATCTATTATCAACTGAATGATGGCTTTCCTTTTCTTTTTCCTTGATAAGCTCAGATACAAATTGCCGAATTTTTTTTACTTTGGCTTCTGGAATAATAACTTTTTTGTACTGCTTTTTATAAGGAAGCACATGAGTTTCATAGGTAATCATATTTTTCTCCTAAATGACCGTTTTCTTACAAAATAAAAAAATGCTACTTATAAGTCCACAGCTTATAAGTAGCATTTTTATTTGTATTTATGCGGTTGCTAATTCCCTGTCTTCCAAAGATTCCTCATTTTCTAGTATCGAGGAAATTTCCGGAGTTGTAATAATTGAAACTAAAATATGTTTAAGAACAGTAACTGGAACACTATTCCCAAATTGTTTCCAAGCTTGACCATCTGATACTGGTATTTTAAAACCTTCTGGGAATCCTTGAACTCTGGCACATTCTTTTGGAGCAAGTTTTCTAACTTTCCCATTTATTAAATAACAACCAGTTTTGCTGCCTGGTCCGCCACCTTGCGCCGATAAGGTAATAGCGTGTCCTAAATCGCTGTATATTCTTTCGCCCTGACCGCCTTTATTGATTGTTCCGACTCTTACTGGTCTATTAGGGAGTTTATTAAGTAGTGTTTCACTTGGGATTTTTGATTCGTCAATTGTCATATCGTTTCGATTGATAATATATTGTGCCGTTTCTTCATCGGGCAAAATTATGTCCCTTAAGCAGGTTTCCTCATAAGTTGGAATAGGAAATTTAAAGTCCTTTACATTCAGTTCTTTTCTGATTGCAATCATAAAAATTCTTTCCCTGTTATGGGGCAATCCATAATCGCTAGCATTTAATACTTTACACCAAAAGTCGTATCCAATTTCATTTAGTGTTTCTTTAACGGTTTTTAGGGTGTTGCCATTATCATGGGTTTCAAAGTTTCTTACATTTTCCATAAATAATATTTTAGGTTTGTGGTGATTAGCAATTCGGGCAACATCAAAAAAGAGCGTGCCTCTTGTATCTTCAAATCCCATTCTCTTTCCCGAGATACTGAAGGGTTGGCAAGGGAACCCCGCGCAAAGAATGTCATGTGCGGGTATATCCTCTGCTTCTATCGTTGTAATATCTCCTTCGGGCATTTCACCGTAATTTTCCAAATATGTTTTTTGCGCATGTTTATCCCATTCAGATGAAAAAACGCATTCCGCTCCGAAAGATTCCATAGCTGTGCGGAAGCCGCCGATACCTGCGAATAAATCAATAAATTTCAAGCCCTTAAGTGCATCACTGTATTCTTCAAAATAAGACATTGTCAACATCCTTTACTTTTTGTTAATCATTTCTTCTAGGCCTAAAACCCTCACTCTTTGGTAAGTAGCATAATGAGATCTGTATAGCAAATTGCTAGCATCTCTGACAGACAATCGATTCGAGTGCTCAGTTAAAAATTTATCTTCTTCTTCTGTCCATCTTCTACCGATGTTTGGTGTGTTTTTTCTATATAGACCGAGATCAAAAGCAATTTCGAGTAATTCTTTTAAGTTTATATTAAGAGAATCAGCTAATTCAAGTATTGATTTAAAACCCCAATTTTCTTTAATAATTTTTTTCTTATCCAATAGCCCCACACCTCATCGAAATTATCGTTGATCTTTGTTTACTCTCAACTTAATTTCATTCATTTTTTTATAAAAACTATCTTCTAAGTCAATCTCTAGATAATTGGCAAACTTGACGATATAAGCAATACAATCCGAAAGTTCTTTTCCGATATTTTCTTTATGAATTTCTTTGGCAAGTTTGAATGCATCCGCTTCGCCAAAGCCTTCATTTATAACGAAGCTCGATGTCTTATTGAATATAGCTCTAAATTCTTCTGCCACTTCGCTAACTTCAGTGGTGAGCAGCATGTAATTATTCAAAATTGATGCTCTGGATTCCTTATAACTATTATTGGAAATCTCCCAATTCATTTCTCTTTGAAATTCTTTTAAGAATTCTTGAATATCTTTCACAATTGCACCTCTAGTTTGGTAAATATATTATATATAATAACAAAAAACCATTCTTTTTTTTAGTGGGATTTATCAACAATCTAGAAGCTATTATTGTTTAACCTTTAATACCTTAAGATAAGGTTATATCGAGAAATAAAGAAATGCAAATTTGATAGGTGGTGCGATTCAGGAAGTATCTTCTAGGGATTCCTCTTTAATCTTTTATTTTCAACTAAAGAAAATTATAAAATTTATATTGAAATAGTTTTATAATTCAGTTAATGTGATTGGATACTATTTATAAAAACGAAAAATGCTACTTATAGTTTGTCGATAGACTACAAGTAGCATTTTTCTGTTACCATATATTATTCTTAGTTAATTGCAATGGTTTGGTTCTCGTTAATATAGATTTACACTATTTTGGAGTGGATTGCAAGATTGTGAAAGGATATTAAAGTACAAACTCTGTCATAAAAAATGTACAAAAGTCTCTCTTTTTGAAGTGACCTTAAAGATTTTTTATTTTATTCTTAGGCTTTGTATTAAATGATATTTTCATTTCAACTAGTGGGAACTAAATGGACATATTTTTCTTAATATAATCTTCTAACCCTTTAACCCCGTGGTTATTATTTGGTTTAATCTTTAGATCTACACTAAACACAATATTTGCATTACAAGTAGAACTTCTCCTGGTTATATAAAAAGTGGAATCATCACCAGAATCAGAAATATATAAATTTTGTCCGAAATATCTTTCTCTTCTTTTGAACTTTTTTGCTCTGTTTATAATAACTTTCAACTTTATTTTATTGTTAATGGGTTCATCTTTCATACTTAATATATCAAGGTTAAAATTCATTAGATGTTTCACTAGGGCGTTTTTCTCTTCATCTTCCAATTGGGATAAAGTCACGTTACTCGAACCACTGCATTTTATCCTGTACATAGCCGAAACACTAAAGAATTCGTCTAATTTTTCCACAGGAAAAAGTACTTTTGGGCCTCCTATTGGAATATGCGATGAGATAATATATTTACTTCCCTTCTGAGTATAATACCACTTAACCCAATCAACCAATAACCGCTCTTCACAATCTAAGGGAATATTTTTGCCTTCCGTTACTTTCGAGTATTTTTCAATATCCATGTTTAATACATTAATTAATTTATCTGAAATTGAACTATATGGCGTTTTACTCTTTTTAGAAAATTTAAAGGCACTTCCGTTAAAAGTGGCTACGATCTGACCACTTTGTGCTCGTACATATTTAGCCTCTATCGTAAAATTTAATCGTTTATTTGTATCTTTATTAAATATCTTGATGTCTGGTTCTTTACTATCACTTCCACCACTTAATTTAAAATAAATGGGTGTATTAGAAAACTCTCTATTTAGGAACTCACATGCATCAATTTCGAAATCTTTCCAGCCAGCTTTTCTACTATCTTTAAGTGACACACTGGAGTTTTGTAATTTTTTATCAAAGTCAAAACTTTCCACTGATGGGTTAAATATTGAAGTTTCAATGATACATACTATGATATGCTTTAATACATTAACAGGTAGGCTGTTACCGAACTGTTTCCATGCTTGTCCATCACTTACTGGTATTTTGAAATCGTCAGGGAAGCCTTGAATTCTAGCGCATTCACGTGGAGCAAGTTTTCTAACTTTCCCATTTATTAAATAATAACCAGTTCCTCTGCCTGGTCCGCCACCCTGTGCTGATAAAGTAACAGCATGTCCTAAATCGCTGTATATCCTCCTTTCACCCAGACCACCTTTATTGATTGTACCAACTCTTATAGGTTTGTTTGGAAAATCATTAATAAGCATATCTCCTGGAATTTTAGACTCTTCAATTCTCATATCACTTCTATTTATAATATATTTTTCAGCTTCTTCATCAGGAAGAATTATGTCTCTCAAACATGATTCTTCAAATGATGGCGTAGGAAATTTAAATTCTTTAACACTAATGTCTCTTCTTATAGCAATCATGTAAATACGTTCCCTGTTTTGAGGTAAACCGAAATGACTTGCATTTAAGACTTTATGCCAAAAATCATAACCAATTTCATTTAGGGTTTCTTCAACGGTTTTCAAGGTATTGCCATTATCATGGGTTGCGAAGTTTTTTGCATTTTCCATAAATAATATTTTAGGTTTGTGGTGGTTTGCAATTCGAGCAATATCAAAAAAGAGCGTGCCTCTAGTATCTTTAAAACTCATTCGTTTTCCCGAGATACTGAAGGGTTGGCAAGGGAATCCAGCACAAAGAATGTCATGAGCTGGAATATCTTCCACTTTTACCTTTGTAATGTCTCCTTCAGGCATCTCGCCGTAATTCTCGAAGTACGTTTTTTGAGCATGTTTATCCCACTCTGATGAATAGACGCATACAGCTCCGAAAGACTCCATTGCAATGCGAAACCCGCCAATACCTGCAAATAAATCGATAAATTTTACACCATTAAGTATATTTTGATAATTATTATTGAAGTCCATAAAAACATCCTTACTTAATTTTGATATAATTTTTGATTTCCTTATTTAAACTTCCTAATAATAAGTATTTTCAAACAAATCAAATCTCAGTTCGTCGTGCTTTTAAATTAATTACACTTATGAGTATTATCTTCTCGAGTAGGCTTGTTTATTAAGGACCTCCTCTAGGGAATTTGTACTGATATAAACGTAAACAGATTAGCCTGAAAAACTCTACATACTATAAGTAGCAATTGTGTAAAACATAAAGAATTCTAAGTTGTTATGTTAAGATAAATTAGTACTTTTCAGAAGGGGCTAAATGCAATTTGATGAGGAGGGGCTTATGTAATATTTTTCATCACTATGGGAGCCGAGGGTTTTATTCCAGTGATGCATGAATAATAATTGAGGTGAAAATACTAGTAGATATATTAATAAGCTAGATAAAGACACTAAATCAAAAGCGAAAGCTGCATTCCTATATTTTCTTTTCAAAAGGGGGTAAATAACTTTATTCAAAAAGAAATAAATGATTTAAGAATAGCGAGAGAATGTAATAGGAATGAATGATATTTGTAACACCTGACGGAGAATTAGGTAGCCTAAATAAATACAAAACTATGACCGAAGTTTCTAATTATATTGAAAAGGCATTTATTGAAAGATAAGACTATGTGCGTACGTTGGAAACGGCCGTTTTCAATAATGTCCTCAAAATTATCGTTTGAATGCATCCTAGCCTCGTCTCCTCAAAAGGCAATAGTAATGGCAGGGACTGTATCCCCATCAATTTCATCTAACAAGAATTGAAGTGTTTCGTTAACAGCTAACTGATTTGCTTTTTCGGGGCACTATTTAAGTAATCCATAATCATCATTTACCTTTAACAGAGACAAAAGAAAACAAAGGGCAGTAAAATATTATCGTTAACAAAAACCTTGTGATGTACATCAAAAATCAATTTACTTAATTCCATATTTTGAATATAAAGTTCTATATAAAGAACATGTTTATAAAGACAGTTCTACATATAAAACAAAAATTTAAAGGGGGAAAGAGCAGGTTAAGATGGTGTTCAGGCATTGGAAAACAGTAGGCGTAGTGGATGTGGTTTTTTTCATTTTCAGAGTGTTTTGGCAATGAATTGAGGGAACCTTTCGCTTTGGCCAAAGAGGAAGTGAAGGATACTCTTGAAGATGCTGTGGATTAAGGGGTAATAGATGATTATGATATAAAAGGAGTTCAGGTTATAGATGATATTGATAATTCGGAACCACCCCTTGAAGAACGAACCGTCCGATTACGGGTTCTATTTGATGTGGAGTTTCCCGACGGTGAAGAACAAGGGGAGCTGCGTGACTATCTCTTTAAAGAACACAAGCGTGGAGGATGGGTGTCACGAGATATGCAAACTATTATTTGTCTTTCATATAAAGATTTCTCCATCGGAATGCCCCCCTCTTGGGGCCTAGAGGGGGCCTTTTTGCAGGAAGCCTATGAATCATTCATGGAAGTATGTCACAATAAAAATATAATCTTCTAGTTTCGGTAGTCCAAAAATCCTTTATCCAACCATAATATTTATGAAGTTCCCCATGAAAAGCAAATTCAACAAGCATTTCAATAGTGTAAGGACCTGGGTTAGCAAGCATAAATCGCACATTTGCCAACGGACAACTTGTTCCCCTAGAAGTGGGGGCGCTGATGGTATCGCCTTTAAGTATTTTTACTATTTTCCATTCTTTTGTGACTCTATTTTTCACGTAATAATTTTGACCATCAAACCTTATACGATCTTCAAGAATCAGTTCATTGTATAAAAGGTCAATTCGCTTTAAAAACTTATTTTCCAATAAAACCAATCCAATTCTTTTTTATGATTTTATCACGGACATTTACTTAATTGAATACAAAAGCATCTAATAATGTAAAAAATGGCGTACTTAATTTTAAGTTTGTACGCCAGTTACACCCTATTGAACTTTTTACCTCATAACAGAACCCCGACCTCTAAAGTATTTTAATTAAAGATAATTGCTGTTCTAATCCCTCCCACCCTGTCCTTTTCCTTCCAAAAACCATAAATAAAGGGTGAAAGGAGGTGAGAGACAATGGCACAGGCATTATTAGAAGGTTCAAAGCTTCGACTGGCATTCCAGGTGGACCTGGACGAACAGGGAAATCCTGTTCTAAAAACCAAAACATTTAGCAACATCAAAATGGAATCAACTGTTGACCAGTTATTCCAAGTTGCAACAGCCATTTCTGCTTTATGCAATGATCCGCTAAACAAGGTAGAACGAAGCGACAGTACTGAACTTACTGCGTAACGGAAGCTAAGGGGTGATTCTCGGGATTCAAATGGTGCACGGGGACGGTTCTGGTAATCTAATAAAGCTATTCATGCTATGAATCAACGAAGCTTCAAACCTATCAAGCAGGAGGATTGGAAAAATTGAAGCAAAAGGACCATCCCCATTTCTTAAAGAAGGGAGGTGAATATAATGGCAAAAACATTGGAATTAATGTTTGGTACGGAGTTTGGAAAGACCGCCCGTATAGCTGTGGACAATCCGAAGGAACCAGTTGATGAGGCTGCTGTCAAACAATCGATGGAACAGATCATTGCTGCAGATGTATTTACATCGGCAAGCGGCAGATATGTTGCTGCAAAAGGCGCAAGAATCATCGACCGCAATGTAGTGGAGTATGAAATTGTTTAATAGGTTATTAGGTATCGAAT
Source organism: Neobacillus sp. SAB-20_R2A (assembly GCF_049568635.1). Taxonomy (NCBI): domain Bacteria; kingdom Bacillati; phylum Bacillota; class Bacilli; order Caryophanales; family Bacillaceae; genus Neobacillus; species Neobacillus sp. SAB-20_R2A. Next base: position 718,084 of record NZ_CP145895.1, read on the forward strand.
TTACAGGGAATTCGGTCAAATCAATATGTTCTAAGGGAGAGGCCGGATTCTTTTACGAAACCGGCCTCTTTTAAAATATGAATCGGAAAGGAGAGAATTGGCCGTGGAACAAATCATCTCATTTATTAATGAGGTCGGCTTCCCAATCGTTGTGACCCTATATCTTCTATATCGAATAGAATCAAAGCTTGATTTAGTCGTCCAGTCGATTCAGAGCCTCCCTGAGCGAATGAAGGGGTGATCATCATATCGCCCTTTGGTAATCCCAAAATGACTAAAGCCAACTACCTTTTCTACGGGGCAGTTGGCTTTAATCTAAAAAATGAAAATCCCCCCTATCCGCCCCAAAACTTCTCTAACCCAATGGATAAAAATAACACACTAGAAACGTCCGCACGCATCAATTCTTATTGTATTTGTTCGAATTTCAAAAAAACGCATCCATATTTGTATTTTGAAGCGAAAATGTGTGGGTTTGGGGTTCTTTTTGCTGTTGAAAGTGAATTAGAGGAGTTCGATGAAATAAGGGATTCCCGTTATGGTAGAGGTACCCGGGAATACATTGGCAAAGCGCGCTTTCCTGAAAGGATCTCCGCTTGGAAAGCTTTGAACAATTGGAAGAGCAATATAAAACGATGATTCATAAAATCATCCACTCACTTAATCTATATAGAAACAAGGAAGAATTTTATCAGCATGGCCTGATTGCCCTCTGGGAGGCAACCCAGCGATTTAATCCAGAAAAAGGGAGTTTCTTAAACTACGCATATGCATTCATTAGAGGGCGCCTGCTCGTGGAGCTTAGTAAAATGGCGCAAGCAGAAGAACGATTAGTTTGCCAGGAGGAAGAATTCTGGGAGACTGTTCATAATAAGCAGCCAGACAGAACATTGGAAAGAGAAATCCTATTATCCTATTGCGAAATGCTTACCCCGAATCAACAGAAGTGGCTATTGTACACCTTCTGGGATGGGCTTTCTATTAAAGAAATCGCCGAACTAGAAAAAGTCACGGTATCGGCTGTAAAGCAATGGCGGACAGGAGCGCGAAAAAAAATAAAAGTGACAATCATGAATTGATTTGATGAAACGTTACGCTTAAGCGTACCACCTAAAAAGTGCCGTTATGTTAATTTTTCTTTATACTACTTTGAATTGGTGGCGGCAATCTATGGCTAAAAAAGTATATGTAAAAATCCATAAATTGCTTGATACGTATAAAATTTCAATGAGAGAATTATCCCTTCTATCTGATGTACGCCATGCAGCTATAAGCGAATTGGCTAATCAAAAAAGGAAGCGAATTGAATTTAGCCATATTGAAAAGATTGCAGAAGCACTTGATGTAAAAGATATTCGTCAGATTATTGACTTAGTAGACACCGATGAAGAAGAAGAATGATACTGCCTTCCTCATTTATCAAACTACCTAATATGAAGAACTTGTTAATATTTCGCCATAAAACGCTAAAATTCGACACAAAATGTTACGATTTGTTCTGTAAAAGCAGACCATTTATGTAATATTTTGTGTTATTTTTTTATGTGTAATTATTTTTTTAAAATATTAAATATTCTTTAAGCTATTCTACAAACTATGAACATTCTTACCCATTTTACCTCTTTGTCAGTCAGTTACTATCTATCTATTTCCTAGTTTTTCCAAACCTTTCTTTGAAAAATGTCATGTCACTAATTTTTTAAAATTTAAAGCCGCTTAATTCAGTTGAATGCAGAATAGGAGGTGAGGAAAATGTGAAAAGGGCAAAAAAACCAAGAGCAAGTGTCCCGGAAAGACGATACTCTTGGTCCCATTAGTTTTTAAAAAAACTAACTTATGGATAGTATATCTTTTTTCGAAAAAAATTCAACCAACTAACATTTGAGGGGCGAGTATGTTGAACATTGAAAAATTCTATATTATCAACCAGCAATTTATGAATATGGCGGGACACTATGACCGAAATGGCAAGTCTTGTTCACTCGTACGTGAACTGGACCGAACGATCATTGTCGACAAGTCTCCATTGGAAATTCTTGCAGACAGCATTCGCTGTATCGGTTTTGATTTAAAAGGGGCAATTGCCACTGCCAAATGGATTCTTGGTGACATCTCAATGTGTCCCATCATGGTCAATCCGATTCACAATATATGTGTGTTTGCCACCAAATCGGCCCAACATGAGGACGCCATGTGGTTTAATCCCGAGTATATTGTCAGGACCAACGGCTTTTATCAAAAAACTAAAGTCACGTTACGAAACGGTCTCATCATCACTGTTCCTTGCCGGCTAGCATCCTTTAATACGAAGCTGCAAAATGCCGACCAATTAAAGAAGATCACAGGGGAACTCGGCAGCAACCCACTCTCTTTCGTCCTCCATCCAAGGAGGGAGCAATTGCTAAAGAGCCGGAAGAGAACCCGAAAGAAGATAAAAAAATAGATGTCTAATGTTCAAATAACATAATCGCGGTGTTTATGGCATATCTGTAAGGAGTTTCACATATGGATCCATCTGAACCTTTCATTGAAACACACGAACTTTTTCGTTTGTATTTAAACAGGAATTTGTACGTGGATATAGAAATATTTAAAGTTCCAGAAGGATACAAATGTTTTACATCCAATAACTTTCGGGGATATGATGATTTAGAGGGCTACGGCGTACATAAGGTTAGAGACATATCTTCCGTTTAGGAATGGGGGATTTGGCCAAATTGATCGGGACAGAAAAGCTAAAAAATAGGTAAGTCCGCGAATTTAATACTCCTGGCGTAGGAAGACCAAGCAAGATAAACGGCTTGGTCTTTTTACTTTTCATAGATACAGGGACAGTTTGTTTTGAACAATAAGAACCTATCCCCAATGGCTTAGTTTGATGGATTTTAACAAATTATTGCCCATGTCAAACATAAATAAACGTTTAAGCAAACCGATTCAATGTACTGCTACTGACGATTTTTTTCTTCCTCGATTACAGAAATGTTTGTCTGACTGAGGTTCGAATCCTCTAAGGCGCGTATTTCTTATATTGTTAATTGTAAATGTTAGCACCGGAACGGAACGGGTTATGTTAATACGCTCCTTCTTTTTTTATTAGGAACATACGTTTGTGTATAATGGTTTTAAAGGAGATGACCAAAATGGCGATACGAGACAGAGGGAAAATTAAATGGCAACCAGCATCCTTTATACCGTTAGCCTTCGAAATGCAACGTGCTATGTTTAAGGATCAAGAACGCCAACCTAAACCGTTAATCAACGACTATCAGGCGGAAGAGTTCGACCAACGGATATGTTACGCAATGGAAAATAGTTTTGTTGTAAACTTAACGTTATGGGACGATGGATTTACGAAGAATATTTCAGGTCACGTTCATTACGTTGATACAATCACCCACCAGATTCGTATTGAGTTGCAGTCTGGAAAGTTTGAGCGTATTGAATTTCGAAATGTTATCGGTGTTACAGTAGTTGATGCATAGACATTGCAATATAAAAAGAAGACATCCGATTTGGGTGTCTTTTAACAACTCAAGATTTTATTATTCCATGTTTTTTAATGCCAGCTTCGCATTTAATTCCGCAATTTTCTCCGTTTCTCCTTTGACTTTAGCTGATATTTTTAGTACAAAGTCAGTAGCAATCGTTTCATACTTTCCATTACCTACAGGATATGTAGTTGTACTTACATTGCTGAATTCCTTAAGTTTAACGTCCATTTAATATCACCTCACTATCCATTGTAATTATTCGCCCCGTAAGCGGATTATTCCTAGGGATAATATTTACGATTTGGTGACGTAAATATCTAAATTAGCGTTGTTATCATAGTATATCTTCTATGTCTTTTACTGTTATGTCATGTTCATCTATATAGTCCACTACTTCAAGCAAGCGCTTGATTGCGTATTCCTTCGTCGAATCCTTATCTGAGATAAGCTCTCCTGCCAAGTCGAGCAGCTTTACCTTAATACGGGCGAAAGTTAATTTTGCTTCTAATAAATCGTTCACTTTACAGCCTCCTCCAAAAAATCATACTGAAAAAATTATGAATTATCTATTTTGTGTGCATTACCGTCATAATTCTTGAGTATCCTTCTTTTTTTCAACAACTGCCCGTGTTTGGTGCAATAATGCAAAAAACAGAAGTCCAGGAATATGACCACTTTGTATTTTTGGATGGCAATATCGGGCGTCCCAAATAACTCACTGACATTCCTTCTGAATCGAAGGCCACAGTGCCATTAAGATTTGCAGACAATTTCTTCAAGCTTGATGTTTAGAGTGAATAGAACCCATAATCCTGCTTCGGACTTCCGGAGAGTACTTGTCAGGCATGGATACAACCTCCAATTGATCTTTATAATAAAAACTAATCGCATTACTTATTTTATTCAAATATGGACTCCAATAAAAATCTACTGAACTTAAACTAAAAGTTAATAATACCTGGTAAGGGACGATTGATGAAAAAGGTTGGAATTTTTGGGGAGTTAAGATTAAAGGGTTTCAGCTTTAGCATGGAATCCTTTTTAGATTATATAAATTTATTCGATTTACGAAGTATTTTAGTAGTATAATAGTATTGGTGTTTCTACAGATATTTACAAAAAGGGGACAATTTATGAAGAAATTAACCTACTTATTTATGGCGTTTTTATTAGTTTTCCTTGCAGCTTGTTCATCAAATGAAACAACTAGCAAAGAGGAAAAAATCAAAATAAATAAAACTCAAGAAGTAAGCAAAAAGATAGCAGCCACTGTTGAAAGCAAAAAAAGTACACCTGACGATAAAACCACTAGTGAAAGCGTAGTCAGTCCAATCGTTCCTGCCACTAGTACACCAACGATAACAAGTGTTAATGGTGACTTTGACTATAGTAAATATACACTAATTGTAGTAGATGGCGGAGATATGTCAGGTTATAGAAAGCCGAATGTCAGAGTTGATGTCGGATTTGGCGACAGGGAATATTGGGCTTTTACAAATGAATACGGTCAGCTAATTCGTGTTGAGGCGAAAAATATAACACTTCAAAATCCGAATAATGATCATGTTTTGTCATCAGGTAGATATTACTCCGATGAAGCAAATGTTCCTGGTACAGAGAGTCCAACTTTGGATAAAGGGCATGTGATTGCTGACTCGCTTGGGGGAGTATCAAACGCATATAACATTACACCTCAAGACAGCATTCTCAATAGGCACGGTGATCAAGCTTATATGGAAAAAGTGATTCGAGATGCAGGAGGTTGTACAGATTTCGTAGCAGTGATTCAATATCCAAATACTCAGACGCAAATTCCTAACCATTATAAATTCACATACAAAATTCAGGGCAGATCCATTACAGATGAATTTGACAATGTAAACCCAGATGAAGTGAACAAAAATTTAGGGACAACGACAGGTACGAGTAGTACGCCACCGAAAACAGAAAATGTACCTGCAACCGAAACGGAAAATAGTAATGAAGATGTTAGTAAAGTGGATACCAATCATAACGGAAGTGTTACAATCGCTGAAGCCAAAGCTGCTGGATTTAAAATGCCAATTACGCGAGATTCATGGCTATATAAATATATGGATGATCGAGATGGTGATGGCTTAGTAGGTGAATAAATGGGGTTATGCTGCGATTCTTTCTTCTTATTGAACGGGCAGGTTAGTTGAAGAGGGATTGGGGACAATACTTCCTATTTATTAACCTTATTGCTTTTGGTTTGTAGTCTCAACTGACTATTCATTTTATATGATTTAGATGGGGGAGTTTAGTAATTCACTATATACTACTTTTATACTAAATTATATAATATATCTAAATAATTCATCTGGAGTGAACCAAAATGCCTACGATTATTGCCGAATGCCCACATTGTTCTCAAAAAAATAGAGTAGAAAGTGAAAGATTATCACTTGCAAAATGTGGTATATGCAAGCAGTCACTTGCTAAAGATAATATTCAACAGGATATTAGAGAGAAAATAGAAAACACACAAGAAGAAATTGAAAAAGAAATGGAAGCAGCGGGTAAGAATTTTTCAGATGAAAAGTTTTGGGGGAAATTAAAGAAATTTGCAAAGAAAGCGGGTTCTTCCGTTGTTTATGGCGTATTACTTTTGTATTATACCCTGCAAAAACCAAGCGTGCCAATGAAAGCAAAAGCTATTATCATTGGAGCATTAGGATATTTTATTCTACCATTTGATTTAATACCAGACGTTGCAGTTGGTGTGGGTTACACGGATGATTTAGGAGCTGTAGGTGTAGCATTATTGCAAGTTGCGATGTACATCGATGAGGACGTAAAACAAAAAGCCAAAGATAAGCTTAAGGATTGGTTTGGAGATAATGTAGACACATCAGATATTGATGCAAAATTAGGATAAACAAGCATTTCTTTATAGAGGAGAGGATACCCTCTCTTTTTTATTTATGAAAAGTGCTCTAATTTTAATAAGACCCTAAATAGGCTTAAATAGTTGAAAAAGGAAAATACTAAATTAATTAAGAAAGTATTGAAAAAATCTAAATCTGTTATATAAGTATATAAAAATAATGGGGAGAAAAAAGTTATGCCAGAATTTAGAGTTAATAAGAAGCAATCATCGAAGAAAAGAATTGTTATTACCATTGTTTTTGCCTTGCTTTGTGCCTCCATTGGATCAGCAGGAACATATATGCTTATGAAAGGTGGAGAAGAAAAAGTAGTAAAAGCAACAACAGCAATAGAAGGTGAGGTCAGCATAGAAAATATCGCATACGGTAAGGTGCGAGAAATCAGCAAACACTTCGGATATGAGGCTACTCAAGAATTCGATTACACCGCTGATGACACTTACGAATTTTTAAAACATCAAGATGATGATATTTGGCTTGAATCAACAGGCAAAAAATTCGGAAAGTATCTTTTCGGAAAAGAATACAACATTCATTTGTTTGGTTACTTTATGCTTGGTTACGATTTGAAAAATATCAAAAAAGAAGATCTTTATTTTGATGAAAAATCCAAGATTTTACACATTAAAGTGCCAGCATTAGAATTAGCTTATATTCCTATGTTTGACCAGAGTTATTTTGATAGTTTTGTAGGATTATTTAGAAAGGAATACACTGAGAGTTACCGAAAGTTGATTTATGAAGATGCGATAAATCAAGGCATCCAAGCTATCCTTGATGATAAAAGCAAAGTTCTTGAAGGTTATAAATTAACAAATGATTCTCTTAAAGAAACATTATTCGACAAACCAGAGTTAAAAAAATATGTCAAAGATATTGTTTTTGAAAAGTCCGTTCAAGAATCAACTATAAGAGTAGAAAAAACTAGAGAAGCGGTTCTTGGTGAAAAAAAAGAAACTGAAAAATAAAGGTGCTTTAACACAATAAAGTTAAAAATTAAAGAGCCAAAAATATGCAAGTTTTTATGCACTACTTTCGTATTTTGACTCTTTTTGCGTTTATAAGATATTGCAGTATTTAGCCAAATACAGGGATTGATGCGGGGAAATATACCAATGCATTTTATAGGGACGTAATAGTGAAACTATTGCGTTTGATGCTGTCACGCCCCGAATTGTCAGGTTCATTGGGCATGACTCTCCACTTCTTTAGATAAAATAACCACGATTTTAGGTGACCTCAACAGGTGGACAAACATATAAAAGTTTACAATATATTGAATTTTTAGTAGGCTTTTAAAGTAGATAGGAAGTCAATTGGGAGGATTAGTTCATGAACGATAAGTCAAGCAAAAGCGGCAGCGTAGAGAAAGCTCTTGAAATATTAGAGTGCTTTGACCGAAAGAATCCATTTTTAACTCTTGATGAAATTTCGGAACGTACGGGATTTTCTCGCTCTACGGCATTTCGAATGATCTGTTCGCTTGAGAAATTTGGCTATATCAAAAGAAAACAAACAAGCGGTGAAGTACAATTTTCCCTTGGTTGGAGCTTTATTGAAAAAAGCCATCTTGTCGTAGAACAAATGGATCTTCGTGAGGCAGCGCGCGATATCATGAAGGACCTTCGTGACGAGACGGGGCTTTCCGTTCAGCTTGCAATTAGAGATGGTCTGGATGCAGTCTATATAGATAAGATAGAGTCATTGAAACCGATTCGGGTTTACCCGGAGATCGGAAGAAGGGCTCCCTTGTATGCGGCAGCTTGTCCTAGAGTGCTATTGGCCTTCCTCCCTGAAAATGAACAAACTAAACTGCTAATCAAATTTGCCTATCGGCCGATTACCGAAAAAACTATGAATAGTATAGAACAGATCCAGCAACAACTTCAAACGATTAAAGAAAAGGGATATGAGATTAGCAAGGGCGAGTTGCATGAAGGCACTATAGCCATCGCAGTACCAATCTTCGACCATTATTATTCTGCTGTAGCATCTCTTAGTGTAATTGGTTTGGAAAATGACTTTAGCGAGGGAAGTATACAGCAGATTATTGAAGCATTAAATAGGTGCTCGGCTAATATCTCGTTTAAATTAAAGGGAATGTAGACCCATTGGATATCTGTTTTCCAATCTTTAAGAATTGGAAAACAGATATCCTTTTTATTTTGAATTTTAATTTACATAATATTTCTAATGTTCTATAATGTTGATATTCGGAATAGTCATTTCAACTAATGAAATGGATGGTTTTTAATACATTCTTATAAAGGGGGATTTTGCTTGGAGAAACAGAAGCTAAACAGAACGCTATCTTTTTGGGATCTCTATTCTTTAGGTGTTGCCGCTCTGATAGGAACGGGGATTTTCGTTTTGACCGGAGTCGCAGCAGAACCAGCAGGTCCGGGTTTATTTCTGAGTTTTATCATTGCGGGTGCCATTGCTACATTTACGGCGTTATCGTACGCTGAACTGTCCTCGATGTTTCCGAGTGCGGGAGCTAGCTACGAGTATTGCCGACAGGCCTTCTCCACATTAGGTAAGGGAGTAGGCGATCTTGTAAGTTCGGTCATTGGTTGGACTCTTTTGACTCAATATGTTGCAGTAGGGGCTGCCGTTTGGCTTGGTTTCGGGTTGTATGCTCGTTTCTTTGTCCCCAATCTTTCTGTAACCGTATGGGCATGTATTCTCGGGGTTCTTACGATTGCGCTTTTATATCGAGGAATTGCCATTTCCAAAGGGGTTATCAATCTCCTTGTTGTTTTTAAGGTGTTTGCTCTGATTTTGTTCATTGTTCTTGGGTTTATGCATCCTCAGCTGCCTGCGCCGATTCATCAACAGCCATTTTTGCCGCATGGAATCGCTGGATTAATAGCAGCTGCTGCGATCATTGCCTTTGGACAAATTCATATTGATGCCATCACAACCGTTGCAGAAGAAGCAAAAAGACCATATCGCGACGTACCGCGTGCTACAGTTTGGGCCATTTTTACTGTGGTAATCCTCTATGCTTTAGTCGGTTGGGTATCCGTTACACTTGTCCCAACGGATGTTCTTCCAACATTAAAGGCACCATTGGCTTCTGCTTTAGAGGTAGTGACCTCTGGCTGGGCTTCAAGTTTTGTTGCAGCAGCTGGGGTGGCGGCTACGATCACATCTGGACTAGGCTGTATGATCGGTGGACCAAGGGTTGGATTGGCCATGGCAAGACAGGGACAAATTTGGTCGTTTTTTGGAAAAATACATCCAAAGTTTAAAGCGCCAAGTACAGCTACACTCGTAACTGGTATCTTTGCTCTATTGCTAACACTTACCGGAAATTTAGGACTGGTTGCTTCAGCAGGTGTCTTTACGGCATTGGTTGTATTTATAGGAGTCAACGTATCCGTCATTATCCTTCGATTCAAAAGAAGAGATTTGAAACGGCCTTTCCAGGTCCCTTTTGGTATCCTTCTCCCTGTACTAGGGATTGTGGGAACCTTGATTGAGATGTACTATCTCAAACCAGAGGCGATTCTCTGGGGGAGTATTTGGCTGTTAACCGGGGTTGGAGTTTACTTCATTTTCCGTGGCAAGAAAGAGGAAATGACTGAAGATAAGGCAAAGGCCCAAGAAGCTTAAATTAATAGAATAACTATAGAAAGAAGAGGATGATCAATGAAAAGTGTATGGTTGCAGGAAAATAAATGGGAAGATGTTGAACGTTATTTAGAAAGTAAAAAGACAATTCTTGTTCCTTTCGGTAGTGTAGAACAGCATGCTAAGCATTTGCCTATGGGGACTGATTCCTTAGTGGCGATTAAGGTAGCAGAAGAGGCAGCTATTCAAACAGGAACATTAGTGGCTCCCCCTACTTGGGTAGGATGGGCACCGCACCACATGGCTTTTCCGGGAACGATTACCCTTCGTCCAGAAACACTTACGAATGTAGCAATGGATATTATCCAAAGCTTGGTTTATCACGGCTTTGAAAAAATTATCTTGATCAATGGCCACAGAGAAGCGAACCTTCCGCCGCTCAAAATCGCCGCTACGAAACTAAGAAATCGAACTGGTGCTTTTATTGCCATTGCCGACCCTTTTTATATCGCTGAGCAGGTGGGAAGAAGGATTCGCCAGTCCGAGGCGGGTGGAATCGGTCATGCTGCCGAAATGGAAACTTCGCATATGTACTATATACACCCAGAACTATGTGAAGAGGAAAATGCAGTAAAGAATGTGCATCAGAAACATCCGTTCCTTCAGCACGACCCTTATTCAGGAGGAGATCGTGTCTTTGTTCCTAGTGATGTTGCAGCATACCGTGAAGGTGCCCTGAATATAGGTGTAGTTGGGGATCCTACTGTTTCTACTAAAGAAAACGGAGAAATCTACCACCATGAGCTTGTTGGAAATATCGTAAACTTTATTCAATATTGTGAGGAAGAGGTCCAAGTTACACTTCGTAACCAAGAGATTCCTTTATGATATCTGTCACGACCCGACTAGGTAAGAATTATCTTTATTAAGCAGCGGGGATTATATATCCAAAAAAGTATAGTCTTCTCATTTCGAGAAGACTATTTTTCTTGGATTAATTGCTCAACTGCTGGAACATCCGCCGGTGCCCATTTGAGTGAATCTAGGTTTTCTCGTTTTAACCAGATTAACTTTGAATGCTCACTTGGAGTCGGTGTTCCCTCAACCACTCTACATTTAATAGAGATTAAATTAATAATAAATGAGTCGTATTCATGGGTGTTGTCATTAAAAACTTCATTAAATGTCTCAATCTTACAGCCTAACTCTTCATCAATTTCTCTTTTGAGAGCTGAATAAATGTCCTCATTTGCTTCCACTTTTCCACCAGGAAACTCCCACCTATTTGGAATCGACATTACTGGAGATCTAAGAGCACAGAGAATTTCTTGTTGGTCGTTTTCGATAATAGCTGCAACCACTTTTACAAGCTTTTTCAAGATAACCCTCCTATACAATTCACTAGGCATTATAATAACACTTTTGGTGGATAGATGCTGCACTGGGAAGGGGCAAAATTGGCGCTTGTGGATTTAAATGAAGATGCGCTAAAAAAAGCCTCTGAACAAGTGGATGCAAGTGATATCTTATTAGTTCCTGCGGATGTTACAAAAGAAGACCAGGTAAAAAACTATGTTGATAAAACCGTTGAAAAATTTGGCCGTATTGATGTATTTATTAACAATGCCGGTGTAAATGGAGCTAATGCAACAATCACAGAGCAAACGGAAAAAAACTTGCGATTTGTAATGGATGTTAACTTCTTTGGCGCTTATTACGGCTTAAAATACGTTCTTCCTGTCATGCAAGAACAAAAATCAGGTTCTGTTGTCAACACTGCTTCAAACGGTGGATGGCTTGGTGCTCGGGGAATGAGCGTTTATGTTGCATCGAAACATGCTGTTGTCGGACTTACAAAAACTGCCGCTTTAGAAATGGCGTCATATGGCGTACGCGTAAATGGTGTTGCTCCGGGCGCTACAAATACAGATATGATGCGTAGAATTGAAAAAAATGCAGTTGGAGAAGAACATGCTGAAGAAGCACAAAAAGCATTTGCTGCTGCTGTTCCAATGGGGCGTTATGCTACACCAGAAGAAATCGCAGATTTGATGGTATTCTTAGGTTCAGATAAATCTAGGTTCATTGATGGAACGATAGTTCGTATCGATGGCGGCATGTCTTCTAATTCAGCACAATAAGGCGACAAGCGGGACGGTTCTGTTGGTGTTTTTCCTACTTCAAAAAAGCCAGGAAAACCGTTCCCGTGTTCGTATTTAATAAACTTATGATAGGGTGCAAGGCATAAATGTAACAAAACATTCACAAGGAGTATTCATAAAAATGCAGAAGTACTCTGTATTATCGGAAAGGTTGTGAATGTATGAAAAGTCCAATGGCAGCTGTAATTGCGTATGAAGAGGATGGAATTTGTTTTAGGGTTTATAATGTGAGACACAGAGTTAAGGTTTATGCTCGAATGGGTAAAAAAACTGTTATCGAACATGGCGGTACACCATATGAAGCTGCTGAGAAAGCAAAAAGTAGATTAATGTTGAAGCAAGAATAGGCCTCCATTCATGGATGGTTGTATTAACTTGGATTTACCCAGGTTTATAAATTAGAGATTTCAGGCTGCAAGTTTATCTAAATACTTGCGGCTTTTCTTTTTGATTTGGACTACGACCAAAGTCGTATAACGATTTAGTTCATAGCCTGATGTAATATTCTAACCCAAACTTTATAATGATTAATGAATAAAGGTTTGTTAAATAGTACGATACAAAGAGGAGTAAATGTTAAATGGAAAATAAGGGATTCAAAATATTGATTCATGCTAGTACTTGGTTTGCACCTATACTAGTTCCCATTATCACATATTTTATTATTTCAGATCGAGAAATTAAAAGCTTATCCTTACAGGAATTGGTATTTCATATTGTGATCGGTATTTTAATAACAGTGTCTGCTTTTTTTTCTTGGATATTAATCGGGATTCCATTCCTCATTATTTTTGGACTCATTGCTATAATAGCTCCGATTGTTGGAATTGTTAAAGCATTTAATGGGCGTCCTTTTCGATATCCTATTATTGGATCATGGTTTTGATTAAATCTAAATGAATCTAATCGTTTTAATGATGATGAATAGTGGTTTTAAATCACTTAATCTTCATAAACACCATACCACCGTAAATCATGCGAATGTTAGCTCTGCATTGTAGCAAAGTAGGGGAATAGTTCCCTTCAAAAAACAAGGAGGATTTTCATGGATAACAATCTGAATCAATCGTTCGAAATTGCAATTACGCGTGTTTTCGATGCCCCTCGCGAACTCGTATTTAAAGCATGGACAGAGCTCGGGCATTTCGCGAAATGGTGGGGACCAAAGGGGGTCACCCTCGAAATCGTTAAAATGGACGCTCGATCAGGTGGCGAGTTTTTAGGTATTCAGACATCTCCTGACGGAAATCAGGTTATGTGGGGGAAATTTGCATACCAAGAGGTTGCCGAACCTGAGAAAGTGGCTTATATCCGATCCTTTTCCGATGAGCAAGGCAATACGGTCCGAGCGCCTTTTAGCGTGAGCTGGCCTCTTGAAATTATGAATATCATAACGCTAGAAGATGACGAAGGTAAAACTGTTTTAAAACTGAAAGGTTGCCCTGTGAACGCTTCAGCTGAGGAACAAGAAACCTACAAAGGTATGGCTCCAAAGCTTCAACAAGATCTTGAGGGTACTTTAGATAAACTTGCCGACTATCTTGTTTCCCTGAATTAGAAACCTTAATCACTTTGAATATTATGTTTCAGCTGGGAATGTTTGTTCAATAAAACAGCAGCAGTCTAGGACCTTATTTTCTTGTCCATGGCTGCTGCTGTTTCGTTTATCGCGTCAGTCTAATAATTTGTTTTCTCATGACTGCTTGGACATAAAAAAGCATCCACCACTCAATTATATGCCCAACAACGGGGTGTGCTGCGCAGAGAATTGTATCGCAGGTATTTCTAGGTGTAAGAGTGGGGTTGGCACTTGGTGACAGCTTCACTGGTACTCCATTAATAGCATTTATTAATTGTCAAATACAACATTTATGTAAAAAATAGCTTCAAGTACATAGGGGTATTTTATTATCAAGGGCAATTGATGAATTAGCGATTCCAAAACGAGGGGGAGGCAGGAATGTGATATGGGGAAAGTATTATCGGGTGACTACAGCGGATGTTCAATAAAAGCTAATAAAAAGAGTTTAAAGATTGAGGATGTACCAGTGAGCACACTCTTAAATAAGCGTACTATCATGAAGCTTGAAGTGATAAGCAAAGTAGGTCACAACACGAATGTAAGAGTTCAATACATCAACAATCGATATGAACAAGAAAGCATTCTGCAACTGACTGAAAAGGAATACGAGACTCTTATCGCAGCCATTAAGGAACAAACGGAAAAGCCCGTTGTTGTAAAAACAAAGCCAATGGTCAATGCATATGCGAAGAAGGCCAGCAAAGTGAAAAGTACCCTAAAATGCCAGCACTGCCAAGAAGAAAAGCCTCGTGATCAATTCACAATTGTAAATGTTAGACCTTCAGCTTACTGCAACAGTTGTAATGAAGAATTTGCTCGACAGCGCGAAGAGCGTTTGTTGAAAAATGGTGAAACCGCACTCTGGAGGTTGGTCGGCTTTGAATCTAAGGCTGACTATATCGCCAATAGAAGAGATCGATATGTGAAGTGGAATGATGGTTACGAAATATTAACTTCAGGAAAGTGGAGAACGATGATTAATGATGAACCGTCTACTTATAGGTGGAAAGGGAGGGTGTTTCGAACTAACGGTGGGTGGATGGCTACAAGCAGGAACGGAATGGTCAGAGTCACAGCTAAAACACGTGAGGATGCCGTAGATAAACTGATGGATGAGATTTATAGCGGAGCATTGAGTCGAACTACACCAAAGCCAAAGCCAATAAAAAACACACATGCTTCTCCCAAACCTAAGAAGTCAGGGTTCTGGGCAGCTATCAAATCCGTATTAGGATTAAAAGGAAGTAACTAACAGCCTGCATGGCTGTTTTTTGTTGAAGCACAACGTTGAATTGTTTATCATAATAAAGTAGTGAGCTCAATGGATTTTTCTGTATATTGCCACTTCTTACAAAAAATGTTATGATTAAAAAGAATTATTTTTGTTCGGTGTAAAGGATTTGTAACTTTTCATCTTGATGATCACTGAGAGCAAGGATAGTATTACATTGTGTGTGTTTACACACTAGGAGGCAATACAAATGGAACAAGGTAAAGTAAAATGGTTTAATGGCGAAAAAGGCTTCGGATTCATCGAACGTCAAGGTGGAGAAGATGTATTCGTTCATTTCTCAGCGATTCAAGGCGAAGGTTACAAAACTTTAGAAGAAGGTCAAGCAGTGACTTTTGATGTGGAGCAAGGTCAACGTGGACCTCAAGCTTCAAACGTACGTAAAACTGCTTAATTTTACAAAACAAGGAAGGCAGGCTCTTTTATGGGGGTCTGCTTTTCTTTTTTCCTGTGAAACAAAGAACCCCCACTCGTAAAGGAGTAGGGGACATGAAAACAGTAAATAAAATGGTAAACTAAGTGTAGCATATTATTAAGGATTAGCCTAATTTAATGAGAGTGGCTTATAAAATGACTCTTATTTTTATGAGATCCTTAAAGGATATTCTCTGCTTCGATTCTAATCGACTATCAAAGTGAGGATGTCCTAATTTCTTTTTAACTCTTTTAAAAACTCATTTAACTGCATCTTTTAACGCTTTACCTGGCTTGAAGGCAGGAACTTTTCCAGCAGCTATCTGAATTTCTTCTCCAGTTTGTGGGTTTCGCCCTGTACGCGCAGCCCGTTCACGAACCTCAAAGCTACCGAATCCAATCAATTGAACGTTGTCGCCATTTTTCAATGCTTCTGAAACGGTATTAAAAATGGCATCTACTGCTTTGGATGCTTCTTTTTGTGTAAGTTCTGCGGATGTAGCTACTTGATTAACTAATTCTGTTTTATTCATTTTTATAAACACTCCTTTATACAATCCGTATGGAACGTACCTTAGTTGTAACATAGCTTACATAAATTAACAACTGTCAGCCTTATTTTCTTTATTTATTGAACTTGGATATTAAACTAAAAAGTTAACACTTGAGTCCATGATCTTGTCTATCTCGTGCCGTTCGAGACGGTTAAGGCCGTCAGTAATTTCATCAAAGGTAATTTGTGAAATTCTTCCGATAAAAGAATCCCTCTATATTGAATACAGATAATTATGAAAATTTACTTTACCAGACAACTGTATCTTGATAAAGTAAAAGAGACGGCATTATTTAGTTGTTAAGCTTTTTATTAACGTGATACAAAAGCTAATTTCACTTTAATAGAGTTAGAAAAAATGCACCCTATAACATTGTTTTTTACTATTCCAATTCATTTTCCGTTTGTTGTAAGCGTTGTCAAAATTAAAAAGCAATTGTTTTCCGTTTGGAAAGGGGAAGGGGAACCAAAGATGGATCATACTATTCTTTTGAATCGCACTTGGGAGAGATTTGTGAAAGAAGATGTATTGGATTCGAGCAGAATTTCTAAACAAATTCTTGAATCTTGGTACAGATGTAAAGAGAGTAACGTAGATCCCTATTTAGTCAAAGGCAAGACAGTGTTGTTCGGTGACGAGTATTTCAGTAAAGTATCAGAAAATGAAACGTTATTAAAAATAGCCACTCCTTATATTCAATCCTTATGGCGGTCCATCAAAGATAAATCTAGAATTATTATGCTTACTGATGCTAACGGGTATGTTTTAAAGGTTATAAGAGATAGCATAATCGATCCGATCTGTAACCAATTAAACCTCATTGAGGGTGTAAAGTGGACCGAAAAGGAAGTCGGGACGAATGCCATTGGAACGGCACTGGCAATAGAGGAACCCATTCATGTCGTCGGGAAGGAACACTATTCACTCCTATCACAAAACTGGACTTGTTCAGCTGCACCGATTAAAAACTCGCGTGGTGAGTTAATTGGGGTTTTAGATATATCTAAGAACCAGCCATATTACGAATTCGATATTTATAGTCTCGCTGTTTCGACAGCATATGCCATTGAATCTGAGTGGAAGCTGCAGGAGCAAAGAGATCGGATCACCCTGGTAGAACAATTTCTGCAGTTTAAACAAAAGGGCAATGAACAAATGATGATCTCAGATATAAATGGTTATTTTGTTACCGCTAGTGATTCAATCATGAAAATCATAAGAGATGGTAATAACCCTCATGATTTTGAAGTGAAAAACCTAAAAGATTTTGGAATAAAAATTTTAACGAAGCAGCCTCTTTACTCAAAGGATCATCGATTAATTGGATTCAAACATTTTGTGAAGCATGTAAATGAGAATTCTAATCATTATTTATCTGCAGTAGAAAACTTTACATTTCTAGGAGAACAAGGAAATAGTATCGCTTTTAGAAAGATTCTAAGTGAGATGAAAAAAGCGGCAAAATCCAATGTTACGGTTTCTATTTATGGAGAAAGCGGAACAGGGAAAGAAGTGGTGGCTAAGTCGATTCATCTAAATAGCGACAGAAAAGACAAGCCCTTTGTTGCCGTTAATTGTGGAGCTATTCCAAAGGAATTATTAGAAAGTGAATTATTTGGTTATGTCGAAGGTGCTTTTACAGGGGCTAGAAAAAAAGGGTACGAAGGAAAATTTGTTCAGGCCAATAGAGGAACCATATTTTTAGATGAAATTGGAGAAATGCCATATTCCATGCAGATAGCCTTATTAAGAGTCCTTCAAGAGAAAGAAGTAGTACCAATTGGTGCGGAAAAGCCGATACCTGTTGATGTAAGAATTATCACAGCGACAAATAAAAATTTAGAAGAACTAGTTAGGCGTGGTGAATTTAGACAAGATTTATATTATCGTATCCACGTATTTGATCTTAAAATACCGCCCCTAAGTGAAAGGAAACAGGATATATCAGAGCTGGTTAAGTATTTTTTTAAGTCTAAAAATATAAATCTTACTATCTCATCAACTATTATGGATAAATTGACGACGTATTCTTGGCCAGGAAATATCAGGGAGTTATTTAATGTCTTGGAAAAAATGATGATCTTATCTGAAGGGAAATCTTTGAAGCTTTCACATTTGCCTTCTTATATTAAAGAAAGCCATGACAATCCCAGCACACCGATAGAACCTAAAGTAGAGTCAACAAATAAGTTAGAGGGGGGATTCTATTCAAACAATCATAAGCTTCAAAAGGAAAAAATGATAAAAGCTCTTCAGAGTACGAATGGCAATATAAAAGAAGCTGCCTCGTTAATTGGAATGCCTTTAAGTACGTTTTACCGTAAAATAAAAAAGTTTCATATATAATGAAAAATATGTTTCATAGCCAAAGTTAATACTGATAGTTTTTGATGATAAGACGATCCAAAAGGAAAAGGGCCAATCTGGCCCTTATCTAATTGTGCACAGAGTTAACTCATGAATAGGGGAGCCTATCCCCTTCGTATATCGGTTATTTTTTAAAAATAAGAGTTAAAGGTATTGCCTATATACGAACTTTAGCTATTTTGTGGTTCACTCTTGGCATAACCTCTTCTTGAAGTAATCTCATTGATTTTTTCCAAATATCGGGTGTCTCGCTATAATCGTAGCCTGTTACGAGTAAGGCCCCAAATCCGCCAACCGTTTCATAAAGATTGACGATTTTGTTTGCTACAGTTTCTGGAGAGCCAACAAACCAATTGTGTTTGGCAACGTATTCAGTAGTGATTTGTGATTCATCAACAGATTCTTCATGCTTGAATACAGATACTGCACGAAGGCTTCGGAAAAGGGGAATCCAATATTCGCTATGCTGTCTTCCCATCATTGAATTTAGTGATCCTTCAATTGCTTCCTCATCCGTATCTGCTACAAACACATCACGTGTAATCCTCCAGTCAGTTCTCGATGGAGTTCTGCCGCTTCTTTTTGCACCTTCCTCAACAGATTTCCAATGACCGGCTATATATTCATTGTTAGCTCCAAGACTCATTGGAATAAATCCTTTTTCACCAGCGGTTTTTAATGTTTCTGAACCAGGACTTAATCCGGTAACACCAATTGGCGGGTGTGGCTGTTGATAAGGATAAATATGGTAGCTTGCAAATGGATTGCCTTCAATTTTATTTGCCTTCCAGTAAGCTCCTTCAAATTGGAAAGGCTCTTTCTCATTCCAAAGTTTCAGCATGATTTCTAAAGCTTCTGCCATCATTGTTCGATTCTCGCCAATTGCAGCATCAACACCAAAAGTTTCACTATCTGTCAGCAGGCCTCCCGCTCCAACTCCCAGCATTAAACGTCCTTGTGAGAGATGATCAAGATACGCCACTCTATGAGCAAGCTCAACAGGGTGATGGTATGGCAGTAAATGAGCACCTGGTGCAAGTTTAATCTGCTTAGTTGACGTTAAAGCCTGAGCAATCATTAAATCCGGAGCTGGAATAGGTTCCCATGGTGCAGTAAAATGCTCTCCGATCCAAGCCTCTTGATATCCAAGAGTATCAGCATACTGAATCATCTCTAAATCCCATTGCGTTGCATCATATAAACTTCTTTCCGGTGGATGTGACGGCATTAAAAATAAACCTAACTTCATACATTCCTCTCCTTTTTAAATACATTTACACTTTAAATAATGCAAATTTTGTGCCAACTTAAAAAAAGGAGAAATGTGCTGATCCTATCCGCATTTTCAAAAAAATGTCAGTAAAATCATTACTAGAAATTTCTCATTTTTCTCATCGCAGCCATTAAATCTCAAATTCTATTCTATTTCTCAGCTTCTCACTTTTCTCACTTTTCTCAAGATGCATGGGGACGGTTCTTGTGCATCATTTCAGTCGTTTTCGGCTCCATGCACCCCATCATTGGAACCTGAAACGTCTCTGCAAAATTGAGGCAAGAGAACCGTCCCTATGCATCACAAAAAATTGACTCTAATGGAAAATGAATTTAACATAAACTAAAAAGTTAATGAACTGATGGGAGGCTGATAGGATGAAAAAGGTTGGAATTGTTGGAGGTATCGGGCCAGAAGCGACAGTAGATTACTACCAAACAATCATTTCTAAATTTCAAGAAAAGATAGGTAGTAAAGAAGAATTGCCGGAACTCTATATCAACAGCATTAATATGTACAAGATGTTCCGTTTGCTGATGAATGGACAGACAGAAGAGGTCATTCATTATTTAACGGATGCTGTTCAAAAATTAGAAAGTGCTGGTGCTGATTTTGTTGTCATGTGTGGAAACACTCCACATATTGTGTTTGACCAAATTCAGCAACAAGTCCAAGTTCCTATGATCAGTATTGTAGAAGAAACCTGTTTAAAAGCACAGGAATTGAGCTTAGAAAAGATTGGTCTAATTGGTACGAAGTTTACAATGGAAAATGATTTTTTCCAAAAGCCATTTGTATCTCATAACATTGAGATTGTCGTGCCAAATCAATCGGAACAGGAGTACATACATAGAAAAATTGTTGAGGAATTGGAAAATGGCATTGTCAACAAGGAAACAAAAGAAGGATTTTTTACCATCATCAATCAAATGATAAATCGAGACGGTATACAGGGGATCATATTGGGCTGCACAGAACTTCCTATGTTGATCAAAAATGAGGATTTAACGATCCATACTTTAAATACAGCGGAAATTCATATTAACAAGATTATAGATATCATTTTTGAGGATTAAAATTGGAATTATAGTTGGGCTATAAATAAGCAAAACTCGCCATAGTTCATTGAGGGCGAGTTTCTTTGTTATTGACAGTTTCTTCAATTAAAAACCAGGTACATCCACACATTTTCTAATCGCGTCCATGATTTTATCTACTGCATCCTCAATCTTAATCTGAACTTCTTCATTATATAGACCAAGTGATGAATAAGCCGCAGCGTAGAAGTCGGCGAACATATTTGCAGCTTTCTTTGGTATATAGTCAGATTCGGACCATTCTTCCGAAAGGTAATGAAGAACCTCAATAATTTGAACAACTTTTTCAGTCTGTAAACCATATCCCAATCGAAGAGAAATGAGCAGCCCGTCGTCTCCCAAAAGCAATTCTTCCAACGTATCCACATTCATTTTTATCACCTCATTGTGATGCATGGGGACGGTTCTTGTGCATCATTTTTAGTCGTTTTCAGCCAATACACCGAAGATAGAAACTGAACCGGCACCACAGAATGGGACAAGAGAACCGTCCCTGTGCTTCTTCAGGGAAAATCATAGGCCATTTGACTGATTTCACTGATACTTCTGACAAATTGTTTGCTATAATTATACTATAATTGGAAAATTTATGCTTTAAAGGAGCTGGGGAGATGGACGCAAAAACATTATGGGAGAAGCTTATTAAAAAAGCTAGAGTCTCAGAGTTCGAAACACATACTGTTCCGCAAAATAATAACACACCATTGTGGTTTCAAGTCGGAGTCCAAGGAAGCTATCTGGTAATAAGTAAAGCAAGGTCTAAAACCCCAAGTGTTAATCTATCACGTGACAGAAAGATTAACTTTAAAGATTTTGAGCTTGTTCATAGTTACTATGAACGTTGGAAAAATGGTGAAACGGGTATCCGGTATGAGGTCTCCAGAAAATCGCGGAATACTGCATATATTTTTGCATTGATTGACCATGCTTCAAAAACATTTGTTTAACAAAAAAATGAAGGTCAGGATGTGGAGCAAATGGCAGGCAATCATTCCGTTGCAATCCTCTTCACCCAACTCGGATTGAGGACTTTCAATTTAAAGATATTCAGGGGGAATTAATAATGGAGGCTGTTGTTCAAACGAAAATACCGGTGGAACTTCTCGGAAAGATAGTAGAAAAATTGGGAGATTCCCTTCCGTACTATTGTCGTGGAATTCGAATTACGGACAAATTAATTCAAGCTGCGATAGAAAGCTTAAACGAAGCACCTTCCAAAACATTGCCTCAAAATAGCCGAAATGCCGTAAAAAGCAAAACTCCTGAAGGGTTAGATTTTAGTATTAAAAATAAAATGGACTTTGATTTGAGAACGGCTAATATTATTTCAGATGTTTTGGCAGATGCCGGTATCGTAAAAATAACTCATATTCTTAATCCGAAATCAGGACGGAAAGTGAAGGCGACAGAATTAAAAGCAGAGTGGACCTGGTAAAAGGGGCTGGATGAATTTTTTACAAAGGAAAGGAAGTGTATAAAATGAACCATTATGAAGCTATCATACTAGCATTGGATGAATTAGGTGGGGAAGGGACAATCAAGGAAGTGGATGATTGGATCCATGCCAGGTATCCTAACACATGGAAAAGTGCGGGTACGGCACTTGCTGATATGGTCCCGAAGTCGCTAGGCGGGAATCATTCATCAAATGTGCTTGATGAATATCGTGTTCTGGAAAGGGTTTCGCCAGGGGCCTATCGTTTATTTTCAAAATAATCTTGGGATTAGTAAAACTATCCCAAGCACTGAATGCTCGGAGAATACTCCGGGTTATTTTTTATTACGATAGAATAGTGAACGCTAAAAGGATGCTCCAATGTGAAAATCTAGTGCTTCTTTTTCAACCAACTAACTAACACATAAATAATAAGCAGTAACGCCCCTATTTCAATCGCATGGTCGGCCAAGTTAAGAATTCCGCCAGAGCGAATGATAAAATCTGTCACCTGCCCAAACAAAAGTCGATCGATCCCATTTCCAATGGCTCCTCCGACTAGGAATCCAAAACTACAATCGATGAGAGCCCCCTTCATTTCTCCCGTTCTGCGAAAATATAAAACACCTATTACGAACAACACTGCCACAACTCCGAAGAGCCGTGCATTGCCTTGAAATAAGCCTCCTGCCATCCCGCTATTTTCGATATGTGTGAGGTGTATTCCCCACAATGTAAATGCTTCATTAATATCAATGTAGGTCCGAATTAGATATTTAGAAATCTGGTCCATCATAATAACAAGGATGGCAATTACATAAAAAAGCATATAATAGTCCTTCTCTCTTGCAGAATTCCCTGTATTCTAATCATCATTATAATTGGAAGCTTTTTTCTATTCTATTATAAAGGATCGTTATCAGTCTGATTTAATGATTGTCGAACTGATTCAATAAAAGCAAGGGCGTAACAATGTAGAGCCCAAATAAAAAGTGATGGATCAAGTCCATCACTTTTTTTGTTATGTAGTTATGCTAGTGCTTATTTACCAGCTACAGCATCCTTTAATTGCTTTCCAGGCTTAAATGCAGGTACTTTTCCACCTTGGATTTCAATTTCCTCTCCTGTTTGTGGGTTGCGTCCTTTACGAGCAGCACGTTCACGAACTTCGAAGTTACCGAAACCAATTAATTGGACTTTATCTCCATCTTTTAATGCTTGCGAAATAGAATTGAAAATTGCATCTACAGCTTTACTAGCATCTTTCTGGGTTAGTTCGGAAGTTTGAGCCACTTGACTCACAAGATCTGTTTTGTTCATTGATTACACTCCTTTAAAATACACTGATCCCTTAATGGGCGTACATCATTTTTACCACATCGTACATAAGTTCGCAAGTTATAACTATTTTGTATCTTGTTACTTTTTGCTAGAACATTACTTTAAAGTTTATTCTAATCAATTTTCTTAGCCATATCCTGCACATACAACTATAGGTGGTGCATCACTGCCTCTTGGTGCACACGTTGAAATCGAGATTGTAGCTAGAAGATAAAATTCAGGTAAAATTAAAAGAATTAGGGTCCCTTGCAAATCATTTCAAAAAATGTTATTCTAAATATGAATTATTTTTGTTCGGTGTAAAGGATAGTATTAGTAAAAACTTTTCGTCTTGATGATCACTGAGAGCAGGGATAGTAATACATTGTGTGTGTGAACACACTAGGAGGCAACAAACATGGAAAAAGGTAAAGTAAAATGGTTTAATGGCGAAAAAGGCTTCGGATTCATCGAGCGTGAAGGTGGAGAAGATGTATTCGTTCATTTCTCAGCTATCCAAGGCGAAGGGTACAAAACATTAGAAGAAGGTCAAGAAGTGACTTTTGATGTTGAGCAAGGTCAACGTGGAGCACAAGCAGCTAACGTTCGTAAAGCTTAATTATAATGCCAAACATGGACAGACTCTTTTTTAGAGTCTGTTTTTTATTTGTCTTAGAAAAACAAATAACCCCGCTCGGGTAACGAGCAGGGTACTTGAAAACAGTAAATCAAATGGTAAACCAAGTGTAGCATATAAATGGTGGATTACCTAATTTCTTTTTATTTTTTTACAAAGATCTGTTAGTTAACTAAATCAAAAAAGAGCATCAGTTGATGCTCTTTTTATCTATTAATCCATATTTGCAAGCATATTAAAATGTCATCCCGGCGATCTTTTCTATTTTCTTAACTTCCATATCAGAATGTAAAATTGCAATTTCCTCTTTCATCGGGCCGATAATCCCAACAATATTTTAATTTTTTTGGCCGATAGATTTAGCCTCTGCATTTTGGGAACCTGTTTGTGAGTATCCAAAAAGCAAACTTCCGATAAACATTAGCATTAATAATAGTTTAGTGTTTTTCTTAACGTTCATGTTTAACTCCCCCTAAGGCACCCCTTTTTATTGGGCTAACAGGACAATGCTGGATTTTTGTAGAATAAGATAAGAGGGGGGATAGGTTTTTGGTAATTAAGAATAAAAAGATTCTTTCTGTTGTTTTGGTAATCATAGTACTTATTCTAATAACCTTCATATTAAAAGCTACGAAGAAAGAGTATGGTAATGATGAAGAATCCATCTTAAAGGTGATCAGATCAATTGACGGATATAACTCTCGATCTATACAGATATTGGAAATTAAGGATATAAAAAAAGAACGGGTTGTTCCATTTTTACTAAATAATAATCCTGGTTATATTCAATTTACCAAGAATAATAGAGGGAACTATGAATGGAATCATATTGAGAAGAGGGAAAATCAGTCTTTCTCTTCGTTTCTGGTCCATCTCCAAGGTGAGGAGTTACCTAATTTAAAGTTTTTGTTCGTGACTAATGAACATAATGAGATTGCAAAAGTAGAATTAGACGTGAACGGTCAAGTCTTTAAACAGGAATTTAAAGTACACGAAAGTTCAGCAGCGTGGATCGATTTGCCTAAACATAAATCTGCGGAATATAAATATAAGTATTATGATGAAAATGGAAATTTAATCGACGAATAGGAAAAGGTTTATAGGCTTTATTTTTACAAAGGACATCATTGGTTCTTGAACGAAAGGGACAATATCGCAAAGGAAATAAATTAATAAGCCAAAAATAGGCGAGTTTTTGTACATTACTTGCGTTTTTGGCTTTATTAAAATAATTGTATTATACAATAATAGTAGCTTTAATTCTTAATATCAACGTACGGAAAGGGGAGAAATATTCATGTCAGCAACAGCTGAAACGAAAACAATAAAGAACTTTATCGGGGGAGAATGGGTCTCTTCTGTATCTGAAAAAACAGAGGCTGTCCCAAATCCGGCAACAGGTGAAACATTAGCGAACGTACCGCTGTCAATCCGTGAGGATCTTGATCGTGCTGTAGAAGTGGCGAAAGAAGCATATCAGTCCTGGAAAAATGTCGCTGTTCCTAAACGTGCCAGAATTCTATTCCGTTATCAGCAGCTTCTTGCTGATCACTGGGATGAGCTCGCCCGCTTGATTACGATGGAAAACGGAAAAAATTATGATGAGGCATACGGAGAGGTGCAGCGTGGAATCGAGTGCGTGGAATTTGCTGCAGGTGCCCCGACACTTATGATGGGTACTCAGCTTCCTGACATCGCAACAGGAATCGAGTCAGGAATGTACCGTTACCCAATTGGGGTTGTCGGCGGGATCACACCATTCAACTTCCCCATGATGGTTCCTTGCTGGATGTTCCCATTAGCGATTGCTTGCGGTAATACGTTCATTTTAAAACCTTCTGAGCGTACACCATTGCTTGCAAACCGCCTGGCTGAATTGTTCAAGGAAGCAGGACTTCCAGATGGCGTACTGAACGTAGTTCACGGTGCGCACGATATCGTTAACGGAATCCTTGAGCATCCAGATGTGAAAGCCATTTCCTTTGTTGGATCGCAACCAGTTGCAGAATATGTGTACAGAACAGCTGCTGCAAACGGAAAACGCGTTCAGGCTTTAGCTGGTGCGAAAAACCATACAATCGTTCTTCCTGATGCAGACCTAGATTTGACTGTTACAAATATTATCGGCGCAGCTTTCGGTTCTGCTGGTGAGCGCTGCATGGCTTGCTCGGTTGTGGTAGCCGTTGGGGATGTTGCGGATGAACTAGTCAGCCGCCTTGTGAAAGCATGTGAGGAAATGACAATCGGTAACGGCCTGGAAAAAGGCAACTTCCTCGGACCAGTGATCCGTGAGGCTCATAAGGACCGTACCGTTAAATACATCGAAATCGGTGAATCTGAAGGTGCCATTCTTGTTCGCGACGGACGTAAGGATAAGGCAGTAAATGGTGAAGGTTACTTTGTTGGACCAACTATTTTTGACAGCGTGAATCCTGATATGAAAATTTGGCAGGATGAAATTTTTGCACCTGTCCTATCCATTGTTCGTGCTGAAACTCTTACTGAAGCAATTGAAGTGGCAAACCAATCTGATTTCGCTAACGGCGCTTGCCTGTTCACGGACAGTGCGAAAGCAGTTCGTGAATTCCGTGAAAATATCGATGCGGGAATGCTTGGGGTCAATATGGGTGTCCCAGCTCCAATGGCCTTCTTCCCATTCTCTGGCTATAAAAAGTCATTCTACGGCGACCTGCATGCAAATGGTAGAGATGGTGTAGAATTCTATACTCGTAAAAAGATGCTTACGGCAAGATATTAATAGACTTCGGAGAAACTTTGAGTGGTGAGAGGGGACTGCGGACTCCTGCTATAATTAGCGGGAACTGTAGTCCCTTTTTGATTTTTCCTCGTGGGTAAGTTTTCTTTGTAATGCTTGTTACTTTTTGAGGGAAAATACAAGCCATCCGAACTAATCTCACTGCTATAATAATGATATAATTGGAAAATTTAAAGATCGCCGGTTCGGTAGCATAAAGCCTCTCTATGCGACTGAATGATTAAGAGATTGCGGGTTCGGTTTAATTTAAGAAGAATAAGTAGAAGCTGGAGTGAAATAATGGATATTCAAAAGATAATTTTAGACCTCATTCATAGCGGAATGATTGATTCAGATTCAATAGAATATGAAAAATTAAATGGGGGCACTGTTAGCAAGGTCTACCTGCTTCATAGTAACAACACGAAATATGTTGTTAAATTAAATGAACCAAAAATTATCGAATCAGAGGCAAATTTTCTTAATGCTTACAATGAATCAAATTTGTTACCTAAACTGCTGTTCGTGGAAAAATCATATAAGTACATAGTGTATTCATTCATAGAAGGGTCAACCAATTATGCTCGAAAAAACAAAAAGGATATGCTAAAGGCTCTAGTACAAAAACTTCTAAATCATTATAAGTCCGTTCCTGATAGGGGTTGGGGCTGGGCGGATGAACCAACAGATTCTTGGCAGAGTTTTCTTATGAACAATATAATTGAGGCAAATAAAATGATCGATTCCCGCTTAGATAGTAAGGATCATACCTTCGTTCTAAACCTCCTGGAAAAAATGAATACTGATAGAAAACCATACTTATTACACGGCGATTGTGGGGTCCATAATTTTATTTTTAATGACGGTCAGCTAAGTGGGGTCATTGACCCAACCCCGGTTATTGGCGATCCTCTTTATGATTTAATCTATGCCTTTTGCTCCTCTCCAGATGATTTAACGAAAGAAACCATAGATTCAGCACTAAGTGAATTGATGATAAAAAGTGAAAATGATTCATTTAAATATTTAGAAGTCATGATAGGTTTATATCTTAGGCTAGGTACTTGTATTAAGCACCATCCCCAAGATTTTGAGAAATATTTAAAAGCCTGGCATTACTGGAAGGACATTATTAAAAATACCTATTTTTAATTGATCTTCTTCTAATGGGTGCACTTCTTTAAAAATTCGCAGCCATTTCGGTGGTCTTTTTTTTAATGTGGCAGTTCAATAGCTTTTTCGCTTTGTACACAATTTCTAGGTTAAAGGGTTACCATTAATGGTAAAGACGTCCTAAAATATTTTTTATAATGTCCTAGATTTAGTGCTTATTATCTAAAAACCATAATATCTTTTTACGTAGATATCGTAAAAGGAGAGATATGATGGATCAATTTGATGTCATTATTATTGGCAGCGGCCATAATGCGTTAATAACGGCTGCCTATTTAACAAGGGCTGGGAGAAGTGTATTAGTTTTAGAAAAAAATGACCGTCCAGGAGGATTTTTGCGCACAGAAGAGCTGACACTGCCAGGTTTCAAACATGATGTTTATGCTGCTGCTCATCCGCTCTTTACAACCGGACCAGCGTACGCAGAGTTAAGAGAGGACTTAGAAGCACGCGGGCTTCGCTATTTAAATACAGACCTGCCGACTGGCGTTTCGATCGAAGACGGACGAACAGCGGTTCTTCCTTCTTCCTTTGAGGAGCTCATCGCTGAAGCAGAACGGTTAGCTCCTGGTGACGGCACAGTGCTGGCAGGCATGTTTGAACAGTTGAATCCTTATGTAAACGATGTTTTTGGGTTATTTAACAAGGATCTTTCCAGTCCAGAAGCTGCACCTATCATCCAGCGTTTACTTCATCAAGAGGGCGGCGTGGGTTATTCACCATTTGCAGCATCGCTCGTTTCAACGGCTCGTCATACGGTTAGTTCGCTTAAGTCACCTGTGACGAGGGCGATGCTTGCTTCCTGGGTTACTCACCTTGGCCGCACACCGGATGAGGTGGGAAGTGGAATTTGGGTGCCGCTCACCGTGATGGCATTGATGGGCGGTGGAATGCCAATACCGGAGGGAGGCAGTGAGAAGTTAGTTCAAGCATTAGCCCAACTGATCACGGATCAAGGCGGGGAAATTCTTACAGAGGTTCAGGTCGAGCGGATTTTAGTGGAAAATGGTAGAGCAGTTGGCGTAAGGACCCCAAAGGGGAAGAAATACCGTGCCAAACAGGCGGTCGTGGCCTCAACTACACCTGACCAGCTGTATCTCTCGCTATTAGCCGATACCGAAATATCACCGCCACTGCGCGCGCAAGCAAAACAATTTCGATACGGCAGAGGATGTGTACAAATTCATTTAGCTCTGAGTGAGCCGCCAAACTGGCCGGATAAGCGGTTTAACCGTGTCGGTCAGCCGCATCTAACAGATGGGCTAGATGGATTTACCTTAGCCATTGCCCAAGGCGCAGCTAATCTGCTTCCGTCAAATCCGACCTTTACCGTAGACTGTTCGACAAATCTTGATCCCACAAGGGCACCGTCAGGAAAGGCCATCATGCGTATTCAAGTGCTGGAAGTACCTATAAGGCCAAACGGGGATGCTGCAAATCTCATCGATGTGGGGGATGGGACATGGTCGCATGATTTGACAGAGCGTTTTACAGAACGTGTGCTAAACGTGGTCAGCAAGCATATACCAAACATCCCAAGCGCAGTCATTGGAAAATACGTGGTCACACCAGACACAATTGCTAAGTATAACCCGAATGCTGGCCCGGGGGATCCGTATGGTGGTGCACATGATTTAGGTCAGAGTTATCTTTTGAGACCATTACCAGGGCAGCCAGGTCATCAGACAGCCATTCCAAATGTGTATATGCTCGGGGCCGCAACTTGGCCCGGACATGGGGTAAATGGTGGATCGGGGTATATAGTGGCTCAGAAACTATTAACACAATAAGACATATTAACTTATGGAAAACAATCCGGAGCAAATTGCTCGTTTAATTGATTAAAACGTTTCATCAATTATCATAAAGGGGTCCCGATTCGGGATCTATTTTAAACGTGGGCGATACTCCAAGAAGGAGGTCGCTTTTTTTGTACAAGAAAGATCGTGAAATGTTGTACTTAAGCTATCGGGCAGTTTAGTTTAACAAGGAGAATCGTCAGTTATATGCGGACTTTTAACTCTAAGTAGAAAAAAGTTCCCCAACGACGCTTTGGGAACCTTTTTCTATTTTAAAATAAGGAAGGATTGATAAACTTTTATGAGTAATTTGTTTTTAACTTAAAAAGCTCGTTATGAGCAAGAATTTCTAACTTTGATTAGTAAATTTAAGAAAAATTTAATTAAGTATTTATTTAGTGGGGATAATATCAACAGTTATATAACTGGAGGTATTTTTATGGAAACTCATCATATTCGTTTAACTTCATCTGAAGTAGGTGGGCTATGGGGAAATTATATAGCGGATTCTATGTTCGTATGTGTTTATAAGTATTATTTAGCTAAAGTCGAAGATGCGGAAATCAAAAAAGTCCTAGAGCATGCTTTAGATTTGGCTCAACAGCATGTACAAGTTGTTACAAAAATATTTAAAGAAGAAGGTCATGCTGTCCCTCTTGGGTTTACTGAAAACGATGTTAATTTGGAATCTCCAAGGCTTTTTTCTGACGAGTTCTTTTTATTCTTTACTAAACATATGACGAAAGGGGCTTTAGTAACTTACGGTGCCATTTTGCCGCATACCTTTCGCAATGACATTAGGGAACACTTCATGTCTTGTATCTCTTCTACAATGGAATTATTTAATGATTCAACGAACGTACTTCTTTCCAAGGGAATAGACGTTAGGTCTCCTTATATTCCCTATCTACAAGAAGTGGATATGGTTGAAAAACAACATTTCTTAGCAGGTTGGTGGGGTAAACAGAGACCTCTAACAGCCGCGGAGATCACTCACCTTTACTCTAATATTCAAACTAACAACATGGGTACGGCAGTAATAACTGGTTTCGGACAAGTGGCAAAGAATAAGGATGTCCGAGATTATTTCAGAAGGGGTAAAGAAATTTCAAAGAAACAAATTGAAGTTTTTAGTAAATACTTACATGACAATGACCTCCCTGCACCTGTAACCTGGGATTCGCAAGTTCAGGATATAACGGAATCTCCTTTTTCCGATAAATTAATGTTGTATATGATTTCCATGATGACTGCTGCCGGTATGGGAAACTACGGAACTGCACTTTCCGCTAGTCCAAGACGCGACATTGCTTTTGATTATGTTCGATTACAAGGAGAAATTGGACTCTATGCAGAGGACGGTTTAAATCTTCAAATTAAGAATGCGTGGTTGGAAAGACCACCTCATGCAGCTGACAGAGATCAGTTAATGAAATAAAGAAGTCAAATTAAATAGCTGTTTAATAGTGAATTGCTTTTTACCTATATTCTTTTTAATTTTAAAAATTCTATAAAAAAGGTCAGACAAATGTGAATCCAAAAGAAAAATTGATATGGTGCATAGCTTTTCCTGGTTTCGGTCAATTACTAAACGGAAAGTATCTAAAAGGGATACTTTTTATTCTATTGGAATTTATCATTAATGTTCAATCCCATTTTAATCAGATTATTTACTTTAGTTTTAATGGGGAAATAGTTAAAGCTATTGAACATACCGAATACCAATGGATCATGTTTTATCCTTGTATTTACTTCTTTTCAATGTGGGATGCTTATAAGGATGCAGGTGGAGGTAAAGAACCATATTCTTATTTACCGTTTGTTATGTCTGCGTTTTTTGTTACTGTTGGACTTATTTATTCAGCGAGGATAAAGTTATTTGGAATATCGTTGGGAACAGTTTGGTTTCCGATGTTATGTGTAATTCCTGGAATTTTTGTAGGGGTTTTACTAAGAAAAATATTAAGAAATGAATATTGATATGTTTGCCTTATTTGAAATTTAGGATATTATTTGTACATTTTTTAAGAAGCATTATATCCATTTTTTAAATGTATAAGCAAAGATTGTTAACTAAACCACTTACTCTAACGGGTGCAAGAGTTGAAGATACAGCTGCCATTTTGGCGGCTTATCTTATTCGACTAACGGGGCAGGTTAGTTAAAGAATAAATTTGAGGAAGGAATATACATATTGACATTTTTAATTAAGTTGAAATATCTTCCCCGTATTAAAAATATATCGAATGTTTATAATGCCTTTGGAAATATTAAGGAATATATGAAATGGTTGTAAAAGGCAAGGAGTGAGAAGAAATGACTTCCAAAAGGCACATAGTATTCAATATTACTTTAATATTGCTTCCTTGGTTTTCGGTATTATTTTTAGGAAAGCGTAGTATAAAACGTTTTTCACTAGCAGGGCTAATAATTGTACTATTTGAAATGATAACTCAGATGATTGGTCAAAAGCGTAATTGGTGGGTGTTTTTTGATAAACCAAAATCATTTTTAAGATATTTAGTGCCGTTTAGCATTGGACCGTATATGCCGATGTCAATGTGGATGCTAAAATTATCATATGGTAATCTCAAAAAATTTCTATTGCTAAATGCAATTGCAGATGGAGTTTTTGCCTTTCCAGGAGTTAAAATTCTAAAAAAACTTAAAATAGCGGATTTATATCGACTGAATGGACTTCAATTTTTTCTATATTTATTTTCTAAAGCATTATTATTGTATGGCGTTCAATACTTTGGTGTTGAGAAAAAAACAATACAAAAGTAAATATTATATAATATGTTATAGAAAAAAACCTTATAATTTCTGTTTTTGATTGTACATACATAATTTCTTAATGAAATAAAAATTGTGAAGGATTGTACTTAAACTTAAAGGGTAGCGTTGATCCAAGAAGGGTTAACGCTTCTTTTTGTTGAACTTTATTGAAGTAACGGGGGAGGTTAGTTAAAGGAGGATTTTCATAAATAGAAATTGAATATAAAACAATTCATCCTAAGTTTAGGGGGAAATGAAATGTGGAAAGAATTTGTTAATTCCATTTCGAAGGACCATCACTTTAAAGAACCTGCAACAAAGTTGGAGATTTCTCAAATTCAAAAAGAATTAAATATTGAATTACCAGAAGAATTAGTTGCCTTATTTAATGAAACAAACGGTGTGTTCGATAAATGGAATTGTCCTTTGGTTTGGTCAACTTCCCAGATTATTAAGGACAATCTATTTTTTAGAAATTTTGAAGATTATAGAGATATTTATATGCCATTTGATAATCTTTTCTTCTTTTCAGATGCAGGGAATGGCGATTTATTTTGTTATGCAATATTAAAGAACGGGACCATTGATAAAAATGATATTTATGTTTGGAATCACGAGGATGATAGTCGAACCTGGGTTGCAGCTTCATTAAAACATTTTATTGAAGGTTGGATTACTGGTAAGATTGGTGTTTAGATAGATTTATAAAATAAAGTTTGTGGAATCAGAGGTGTCATAATGGCAGCTCTTTCTTGTGGAACTAACGGGGCAGTTTAGTTCAATAAGGGTTGATTGTTTTTCCCCAATACAATAAGTTAAGTATGAGGTGGACGAAGTGGAGTTTAATGAATTTTTATTGATTGTTGAAAAAATCAAAGCAAAGAATCCAATATGGTTTGAATTAGAAACTGCCCCAATTGGGAATGATACTCAAATTGCTAACGTTGAAAAACAACTTTCAATTAGCCTACCAAAAGAATATAAACTTTTTGTTAAGATGTTTGGTGGCGGATATTTCGCTTTCACCAAAATATTTTCAGTTAGTAACGGGGAATGGAACATAATCCAACAAAATAAACAAATTAATCTTATAAATTCGCATAATTTTATTGCTGTTTCTGATAATGAAGTTGGTGATTTTTACGGATTTAAGATTGAAAATGGCATATGTAGTCCAAAAGTAAAATTCTATAACCACGAAATAAATATGATAGAGGAAACACGGTTTGAAGATTTATACCAATATTTATTAAAAGTTGGACTTCAACAAGGTTAACGTAGCAAATCTTATTGAACTAACGGGGTGCGTTAATCCAAGAAGGATTAACGCTTCTTTATGTTGAACTTTATTGAAGTAGTGGAGCAGTTTAATAAGGTTGATTTTTAATAAAGGTAGGTCCGATAGATGGATAAAAATAATAAATACGTTGAGATACAAAAATTAATTGCGGAAGCTGGTAGTGCAGTTGATTTTGCCGATTACGGAGATGGGATTTCTGAACAATGGATAATGAAAGCAGAAGAACGTCTAGGTTTTCAGCTTCCAAAGTCATATAAATGGTGGCTTAGAAACTATGGTGGTGGAGAAATCTATGGCGAGGAAATATTTAGTATTTATGAACAAGATTTTGATACCGTTGTCGGTGGAGATATTGTGTATCATTATGAATTAAACATAAAAAATAAAAATTACAGTAACGATAAAGTTGTAATTTGTGAAACAGATGAAAATGTTTTTTATTTTGATCTAAATAAAAGAAAAGACGAAAATGAATTACCAATCTATTCTTTGAATGATAATAAAAAATATGCAGATGATTTTATCGAATTTTTAAAAAAGAGGATTTCAGAAAATAAACAATAGAGAATCACCATAAAATTATTCATTTTTTACTAACAGAGCATTGAATAACGCTTTTTTGAAGAATTCCTTATAGAAAAAACGGGGGCAGCCTCCCTGTTATATGGCTAAGTTTGTGAACAAATGTACTTAAACTATAGGGTGCTATAGTTAAAGACCGGAGCTGCCATATTGGTGGCTTTTTCTTATTCAAATATCGGGGCAGTTTAGTTTAGAAAACATTTAAGTAATTTGTTAGAATTGGAACAACAGTAAAAAAATGGGGGTATATTTTATGGCAACAATTGAGGATTTTTTGAAATTGGATATCCGTGTTGGTACTGTTATTAAAGCAGACCTTTTCCCGGAAGCACGAAAACCTGCAATAAAATTAGAAATTGATTTTGGGGAAATTGGCATTAAACATTCCTCGGCTCAAATTACACGAAGATATAAACCTGAACAACTTATTGGTAGTCAAGTGGTGGCAGTAGTAAACTTTCCTCCAAGACGTATTGCAGGTTTTAACTCTGAGGTATTGGTAATTGGAGGTGTCCCAGAAGAAGGTGATGTGGTACTTTTAAAGCCGGATGAACCTGTGAAAAATGGAACACCTATAGCGTAGAAATTCGAAAACAACCTAATTTTCTGTGTAGTTCTTGTTGGACTGAACGGGGACAAGTGTTGAAGTTCCAGCCGTCATTTTGGCGGCTTTTCTTGTTCCGCTAACGTGGGAGTCTAGTTGAGTAACAAAGTAACGTTTTGAATATGGTAAAATATGTTAATAGTGCAAACTCGAACCTGTAAGGAGGTTTTTATATGAAAGGGAAATTAGTTTTGATCATAGGGTGTGCTGGTGCTTTAGCATTATCAACAAGAAAATGGGACAGGTTTCTTCTTTACTAAAGTAAAATGAAACCGAATATGAGGTGATTGATTTGTTTCGATCTGGACTTTTATTCTTCGTGATAGGCGTATTTTTCAGTTACTTATCCCTCGGTGATAACGGAAAAATGGGCGATGAATTTTCATTAATGTTCAGACATACTGAGGTCATAAAGGGAACGGTTACGGGTGTTTCCGCTACAAACACCAAAAAAAGCCGTGATCGAATTTATGCATATCGTTTTCAGTTTAAGACGAATGGCAAAAGCTATCACGGAATTTCTTATGGTGTGTATAACAATGATGAAAAAAATGTAAAAATCATGTATGTTCAAAATGAACCTGAAATATCCAAGATTGCCGGAATGCATACAACAGAAACAGGACCTGAAGGATTATTAGTACTTATTTTTCCTATTTGCGGACTATTTGTTATGCTGGATGGAGTAAGAAAAAGGATGTCCTACAATGCATGAATATCTAAGTGATGTGGCACCGACTGGAACTGCTCAGGTTTTTTACCTATTGTAGGTGACGGTACATATTCCAAAAAAAATTATCTTTATGTTGGGACTAATACAATCCAAATTATTCAGCTTGTCTAATTCAACTATTGGGTAGCGATTCTTTAATATAAGAAGAATCGCTTTTTTTTTAAGAACCTATAACCTTCCAATAGTCTTCGCGAATCCCTCAGGGCCACAACATTTTTTCAACTCTTCCGACTTTACCCATGAACTGAAAACTCGCTCATTTTTCATAGGTACGTGCTTTAATTGTAAAGTAAAATTATGGACGCTATTTATTATAATCATTATTATTTTCTCCGTTTGCCTCTTCGTTTAATGAAAATTTTTCCATACTTGAAATTGACTCTTCCATATTGATTTTAATTAATTTAGCCATCTAGCAACCCCATAAATAGTATCGGGGTGGAGATAATATACTTATACCTTCTCGCTTTTCTGAAGGAAACTAAACCTCCATTTTCCAAGACCTTCAAGTGCTAAGTAAAAACTAGTAAAGATATATCAAAAGGTTTCTGTTAATTTTTTTACGGTTTTCTCACCCATTGAGAGTTCTTGGATGATCGCAACTTTTATTTTAAAAACACCACAGGAACGGTTCGCCTCGTTCAAATCGGGCCACGTCTTGTCCTTGGTCTTGAAAGGTAGGAGAAAGAAACATGACAGAAAATGATTGGTCTCGGACTGAGCGGAGAAAAAACATACAAGAACAACAACCAAGTTCTTCAAAACAGGATGAGAACAAGAGGCCAAGAAGAGGATTTTGGAAAAAATTCTTATACATTTGTCTTACACTAGGAATTGTCCTGTTCTTGTTTGGAGTGGGCACTTTTTACTGGATCATTAAAGACGCTCCTAAGTTTGACGAAACGCTATTAAAGGATCCTTTATCTTCCAAATTTTTTGCTAGTGATGGGAAAACCGTCATTGCCGAAATCGGTAAAGAGAAACGGAATGAAATTAATATTAAGCAAATACCTGATGTCTTAAAAAATGCTGTTTTGGCCACAGAGGATGCCCGTTTTTATCAGCATCATGGAATTGATGTTAAACGTACTCTTGTTGCTGTTTGGACGAATATTACAACTGGTTCTTCCCAAGGCGGCAGTACGATTACACAGCAAGTTGTGAAAAATTCTTTTTTATCAATTGAAAAAACCCCTACAAGAAAAGTGCAGGAATGGTATTTAGCCATTCAATTAGAAAAAAAGTTCTCTAAGGATCAAATTCTAGAAATGTATTTTAACAAGAATTTATATGGCAATGATGTATATGGCGTCGCAAAAGCGGCCGAAAGGTTCTTCGCGCTTGGTCCTGATGAGTTAAATAAATTAACACTGGAACAAGCTGCACTCCTTGCGGGGATTCCACAAAGTCCCAATAACTATACACCTACTATTGAAAATAATCTTGATGCAGCAGAAAAACGCAGAAATATGGTTCTTTATTATATGAATAGACATGGATATATTTCCAAATCAGAAATGGAGAAAGCACAAAGTACACCAATTGAAGATACATTAAATATTCAAAAAGCGGCATCAAATAAATATCAAGCCTTTGTTGATACTGCCATTTCAGAGGTACAAGAAAAAACAGGTGGGAATATTTTTGAAGATGGATTAGAAATTTACACTACCATTGACCCAAAAATCCAGCAAGTTACGGAAGATGTTCTTTCAACAAATGATTATATCAATTTTCCAGGTAACGATAAGCTACAAACAGCTGTTATCATTGCAGAGACCCAGACTGGAGCCATTAAAGCCATTGGCGGAGGAAGAAATTATCAAACCGGCAAATTTAACTATGCAACAAGGATTAAACGTCATCCTGGTTCTACGATTAAACCAATTCTTGACTACGGCCCAGCCATTGAAAAATTCAAATGGTCAACTGGACACATAATAAAAGATGAGAAGTATCAATACTCAAATGGAACCCCTATTCGAAATGCAAGTCATACCTATGCAGGAGATAAAACGATTAGAGATCATCTGGCCTGGTCACGTAATATTCCTGCATTAAAAACATATCAGGAAGTTGGAGCAGACTATGCCACTGATTTTGCCAATAGTCTTGGTTTTCCTATTACAGAATCACAAAAAGCAAATGAATCGAATGCAATAGGCGCCATTGATGCAGCATCTCCTTTAAATATGGCTGGAGCGTATGCAGCTTTCGGGAATGGAGGTTACTATGCAGAACCATTTACTGTTTCCAAAATAATTTATCCCGATGGAACGGAAAAGAACTTAGCTTCAAGTAAAAAGAAAGTAATGGAAGACTATACTGCCTTCCTCATCACAGATATGCTACGTACAGTGGTGGATTCTGGTACTGGAACCATGGCAAATGTTAGTAGTCTTGATATAGCTGGAAAAACAGGAACAACCAGCTTCGATCAATCAGCAATAGAGAAATACGGTTTACCTAATAATGCGACAAGAGATGCATGGTTTGTAGGTTATACACCGCAGTACACAGGTGCTGTTTGGACAGGCTATACAGAAACTACTTCTTCAGATGACTATTTAGGAGGCAAAAGCGAGCACTTCTCTAAATTAGCGTTTAAAGAGATTATGTCACGAGCAGCTACCAGCACTGAAGGATTTATACAACCAAGCAGTGTTGGAAAATTAGGCAAGGAATACTATGTACAAGGCGGAGAAAAGCCACCAGCACCTAAGATTGATAAACCCACCAATGCTCAGGCGAAATATGATGAACCTTCAGATAGCATTCAATTATCATGGAATTATGCTTCTGAAACCAGTTCAGAAACAACCTTTGATGTTTCTTATACAGTGGATGGAAATACAACAAAACTAACATCCACAAATGAAAGCCAAGCAGTACTTCAAAGCCCGGAGAAAGGAAAACCATATACATTTACAATCGTTGCCATTTCTGAAGAGATAAAAAGTGATCCAGCATCTGTTTCCATAACAGTTGAAGAAAAAACAAAAGTGCCAAACAGTCCAACCAATTTGCAAGCTTACTTTGATAAAAACTCTAATAATATTGTTATTAGCTGGGACAACAATAATGCCATTACTCAAAATGTCAAATTTACCGTTTGGTTTACTGTGAATGGCCGTACGTATAGATTGAGGCCCATCTCAGAAACACATGCAACGCTAAGTAAGCCTAAACCAGGTCAAACTTATGCCATTTCTGTTACAGCATCCAATGATGCAGGCACCAGTGCCCCGGCCGCTACTTCAGTTACAGTTGAATACTAATACTGAAAGTAGTAACGAGAAACACCACAGGGACGGTTCATAACGGGGGCAATCGGAATTTTTGCGCGCAAAAAGGCACAACTAGTGGTTCTTAGCTAGTTGTGCCTTTGTTCTATCTTATACCTAAGATATGGTCGCAAATTTTTTGATTGAAATGACACGCAGGCGATTATGAATAATGGTCAGATAGAGATTGTTAATGAATGTGAAATATTTTACTTAAGCTAAAGGGGGCGGCGTTTGCTGAACAAGAAGTTGCAAGTATGCAGCTTTCTTTTTGTGCAACGGGCAGTCGCATCTTTGCTTTATATCCGTGGTCGTTGGAGTCCAGACTATCGGATGGGCTCTATGTCAACATAGTTCATCGACCTTCCTCTCCAGCTTTTAAACAAGTATGGACGAATTTAGTACATTTTTTCATTTTTTGTGGTGAAGAGTTGTTTTTTAGCGATTAATGTATGGCTATCGGTGGCTTTACATCAATAAGATGTATAGCTTTTTTTGTTGTTCTACTATCGGGAGGCTAGTTGAAGAAGGACATTTAAGGGGTTTAATTCAAAACGCTCAGAGAATACTCTGAGCGTTTGATTTTATCGTTTCGCTTATTCCCGTTACATTATGTAGAAAGGTTCATAAATATCTTTTTCAAATTTTCCTTGTCTATCTGAATAAAATAAAGACGTAAAGCATCATATTGTTCGGATTATCTTCAGGTTAGAGTATTAAATCTAATTTTTTTATTCTAGTTTATTATATTCTTCTTTAATCTTTGCAACTGTTTTCTCTATTTGCTCTCCCCAATGATCATCTTTGGTACTAAAAATAACATTCCCTTTTTTATCAATCATTCCATAACCTCTATAAGCCACAGCATTTTTCTTCATTCCCATTTTATCAATTAATTCTAATTTTGGATCCGATATAAAGGGGAGGCTATATCCAAAATTTTCCTCCAATTTATTATGTAATGAAAGTAGCTCTTCTGGTGAATCGCTACTGATTACAAACATTTCGATATCCATTCCATTTAATTTATTAATATTTTTATGCAACTGAACCAGTTGCTTCTGACAGAGAGTTCATTTATATGTTGTTATAAAAAAGAATACTGTTGGTTTTTCTAAAGGAAAAGTTACCTCTTTTTGTTCGTGATTTAATAAAGTGATTGGTTCGGGAAGCGTCTTTTGTCCAAATGCTGATAATAATAGAAAAGAAATAAAGGACAAGACTATAATTTTAGTTCGCATTTTTAACTCCTTTCTTCAAACAGATTTGGATTACAGATTGGAGCGGGGCTAAATAATCCCTATTTTTAGGTTTTTAATTTGCCACTGGTTCTTCCTGCTTAGTGGATTTTCTAAAAAACCCATAATATATTGCCATTTTTTCTTTATTAGAATGAACAAACCAATGAAACACTATCCAAGTTTTTTTCTTAATAACCCTTCAGAAGATTCAAAATCCCTTCACAATGAAAAGGGATTTGTTATTTTTCAGCTAGTGAGGTGATTTTGTTGTAGATTTGTGAAAAAGTGTACTTAAGCTAACGGGGGCTAATGTTAAAGACGGGATGCTGCGGTGATCCCATTTTCTTATTGTGCTAACTGGCAGAATAGTTGAAAAAAAGAATTGGTTTAGGGGATTGGGGAAAGATAACAGTTAAATCCGAAAGGAGAATATAAAAATATGGTAAAACTTATTTTATGGGCTTTCTTTTTATTACCTTGGCTTTCCTTATTCTTTTTAAAAAACTCTGCTATTCGTAGATATATGCCTGTAGCCTTGTTTGCAACTGTAATAAACACAATAATGTACCAAGTTGCTTGGACATATGATTGGTGGAAGTATAAAGAAACTCTTTTTCCGTGGGATAAGGTAGCACAAATACATACAGTTTATGGTGTTTTTTTGGTTGGAACTATATGGATATTTTATTTCACATTTCGTAAATTTTGGATTTATTTCTTTGTAAATTTGATTATAGATTGTATCTATTCATTTGGTTTCAGAGCTTTATGGAAAAAACTTAAAATTACTACTAGTGCGGGAAACTTATCACCCCTTGAAGGGATTGTAATAATGACAATAATTGCTATCGCCCTCTACGTTTATCAGGTGTGGCAAGAAGGACTGATTGGTGGAGAAAATAAGATTAAAGAGGAATAGTTCTCATTCAACTAAAGGTGCAAGAGCTAAAAAACGGAGCTGCCATATTGGTGGCTTTTTCTTATTCGACTAACGGGGCAGTTTAGTTGAAGAATAAGACATTACTAGATTATACTTTAGTGATATAAAGTGATAAAGAAATAAAGTGAAATGGGAGTAGGTATTTATGGTAGAGCTAAAGTATTTTGAGCGTTCTGATTTCAAACAACTTATCAATTGGATTGATTCACCTGCATTCTTACTACAATGGGGAGGTCCAGGGTTTGATTACCCATTGAATGATACTCAATTAGAAAAGTACATTGAGAATGCGAATAATGAAAACGCAGAAACTATGGTTTATAAAGTAGTTGATAATGAAACTGGTGAATCCATTGGTCATATTTCTTTGGGTAAAATTGATAGAAAAAACAAATCTGCAAGAGTTGGAAAAGTATTAGTCGGTAATAAAAACACAAGGGGTAAAGGTATAGGTCAGCAAATGATTAAGGAAATCCTTAAAATCGCATTTGATGAACTTCAACTACATAGAGTTAGTCTTGGGGTATTTGACTTTAATGTTTCTGCTATTGCCTGTTACGAAAAAGCAGGATTTATAAGAGAAGGTCTACTTCGAGATTCAAGAAAAAATGGTGATGAATATTGGAGTTTATGGGAAATGAGTATTTTAGAAAATGAATGGTTGAAAACCAAAAACGTTTAATCTTGTTCAATTAACAAAGGAGGTAGCAGCAGCACCTCTTTTTCTTATTCTAAAGTTAGTTTGTGAAGGATTGTACTTAAAGTAACCGGTGCTTGAGTTTAACAAGGGGGTTGCTGCAGCAATCCTTAGGCTTCTCCTATTTTTTTAAGCTAGCCCGCAACGGTAAAAGTTGAGTTATTACTTCTGTAATGTTTTAAAATGCTGGATTAGTAGGTCCCGAAACATACTAGCTGCCAAGGATAAATAACGCTTTTCCGACCATGACAAATAATAGGTACGCTGGCAAACCGGTTCTTGAATGTGTAAATGATGAAATAAATTCTCTCTTTCTAATAAAGTTTCTAACCAAAATGCGATTCCAAGACCAGAGTGAACTAATTCCTTTATTGTTTTTGACTCATCCGTTTCACAGACAATATTCGGTGTAAAACCTGCTTTTTGACACAGTTCATCAGTAGTTTCCCGAAATGAATGGCCCTTCTTAAAGTGGATAAAAGGTTCATTAGCGACTTCACTCAGCTTGATACTCTGTTGATTTGCAAGTCGATGTGTGATGGGGACTGCTAGTAATATTTCTTCTGTCTGTATAGGTAAGTTGCAAAATCCTTTTCGTTCAATGGGTTTGCATGAAATACTGAAATCAATTTCACCGTTTTCGAGTAGACGCTCCTTCTTTTCCAACGTGGAAACTTGTGAAATCCTAAATTGGACATCGGGATAAGAGGTTCGAAAAGAGTTTATTGCATTAGAAAAATAGGGTAAAAAGGTTGTGTCGATAGAAACGATTCCTCGTTCCAATCCTGCCATATCGGCAATTTCCCGTCGTCCCTCTTCCAAGGCATTTAGTGCGGTTTCTACTTTTTCCAGGAAAACCTCCCCATATTCATTCAGTGAAATCTGTCTCCCTCGCCGATCAAATAGTGGTACCCCAACATCTTTTTCTAACCTCGCGATAGTCTGGCTAAGAGCGGGTTGTGTAATATATAATTCCTGTGCTGCCTTTGTTAAATGTTTCAGTTGTGCAACCTTTTGAAAATACTTAAGCTGAAGCAGATCCATTATTACCCTCCTCCTTTCATAAGCTCAATCTTATGATTATATAAACAAATATACATTTTTCATTATACGTAATGAATCATACAATGTTGATAGAATAGCATTCATTATTTAAACAGCAGTGAAGGAGGATAGGTAAAATGAATTTATCAGTTGCACAAGAAACTCAACTCATTCGTTTACTTTGCTTCATTGTTCCTTTTGCTGTAATCAATAGTTACATGTTGAATGTGGCTTTACCTGATATATCGGTTCAGTTTGGAATAACTTCTTCCACCTCCAGTTGGGTGGTAACCGTATCGGGTATCATATCAGCTCTTGGCACACTATTATATGGAAAGTTAGCGGATCATTTCGGGATAAAAAATTTGGCTACCTTTGGAGTACTCATGTTTTTCAGCGGTTCCATCCTGTGTTTTCTTGCTCCCAGTTACCTTTTGTTGATTATGGGGCGAGTTATACAAGGAATCGGGGTTTCGTCTATCCCCTCTTTAGCAATGGTCATCCCCGCTCGTTATATTAATGCTGAGCGTCGAGGAAAAGCACTAGGGATGATCGCATCCACCATGGCGTTTTCAGGGGTGATTGGTCCGATATTGGGCGGGATTCTAACGGGATACTTTCACTGGAGGTATTTATTTCTTTTCTCCATGTGCATCATACTGGCGCTGCCCTTTATTCGCAAATGGTTTCCTAATGTGGTTCATAAACAGGATGGGATGATTGATATTTCAAGTGCAGGATTAATAGCAGTCTTCATTATTTCTTTGATGGAAGCCATTACCTTATTGAATCTTTGGTTGCTTATAGTAAGTATATGTTTCTTTGTTTTCTTCCTCATTCGACAAAAGCATTCAGCTCATCCATTTATTCCCCTGGATCTTTTTCGGAATGCTTCCTATCGTCATGGAATATTCATGGGTGCATTAAATACCTCTACCAATTTTGGTGTATTCCTGATCACCCCTTTACTTTTCAACCAAGTTTATGGATTAAAGGGACATTGGATTGGATTATTATTGGTTCCAGCAGCATTCATCTCTGCTCTATTAGGTAAATATGGGGGTTTTCTGGCTGACCAAAAAGGTAGTCGCTATGTTTTAACGATATCGATCATGGTCTTAAGTGTCGGGTTTCTTTTGCTATCGACTTCTGTTGGGTATGCATCTTGGAGTATCTCCATTTGCCTGATTCTCACAGAAGTTGGATATATTTTCATGCAGCCTTCACTAGCCAATTGGGTATCTAGAAACCTGCCACAGGAGCATTCAGGAATTGGTATGGGTGTGTATAGCTTGTCGAATTTTTTATCCATTGCCGTATGTGGAGCAGTCATTACCACGGTAGTGGAATTTGACAAATTGCCTCCACTAAACCCACTTGCTGCTTCTGGACAATCTGG
Organism: Neobacillus sp. SAB-20_R2A; assembly: GCF_049568635.1. NCBI lineage: Bacteria > Bacillati > Bacillota > Bacilli > Caryophanales > Bacillaceae > Neobacillus > Neobacillus sp. SAB-20_R2A. The sequence continues at coordinate 762,524 of NZ_CP145895.1, forward strand.
AATTTACAGTAATATATACTTCGGTTTTTTTGTGCTAACCTTGTTGAATTTGCTTTTTTTGTACAAATTTATGTATCGGCCTGAACGTAAGCTAATTGATACATTCAAACAAACGAAAATTTAATTTGTGAAAGGATTGATCAGTGATGTCAGCTCAGTTAATGAATGCGATTCGTGTCCACCATTACGGTGGTCCAGAAGTGCTAAAGCTAGAACGAATTCCTCTTCCAAGACCTGAAGCCGGAGAGGTATTAATTCGTGTTCATGCAGCTGGAGTTCTTCCGTATGATTGGAAATATCGTCAAGGGTTGTTTAAAGATAGTCGCCCCGCAAGTTTTCCGTATATCCCAGGCTCGTCATTCTCAGGAACCGTGGAGAAAGTTGGTCCTGATGTACATGAATTCTGCAAAGGACAGGAGGTCTTCGGTCGAAGCCAATATGGAACCTATACTGAATTTACAGTGGCACCGGCAGCAGGACTTATGCTTAAACCTTCAGCATTGAGCTTTGATGAATCCGTTACAATACCTGGAAGTGCGGTAACTGCATGGTTGACCCTATTTCGAGATGGGGAATTAAAAAAAGGTGAAAAGGTACTGATTCATGGGGCAGCCGGTGGGTTCGGCATGATTGCTGCCCAATTGGCCAAATGGAAGGGGGCATTTGTCATTGGAACCTGTTCAGCGAAAAATGTGGATTTTCTGTACTCATTAGGTGTTGATACTGTCATTGATTATACTTCCGAATCATTTGACAAAAATGTCCAGGATGTGGATCTAGTTGTCGATACTATAGGTGGCGAAACATTAGATCGTTCCTGGTCCGTTGTAAAAATGGGAGGAAAACTTCTGTCGATGGTAGAGCAGCCATCAGTTGAAAAGGTGCAAAGGTTTGGATTAAAGCCTGTTAAACCGTATTCCTTACCTCATCTGGAGGAAATTGAAACCATTTCTAAGATCATTTCTCAAATGATAGTTGGGAAACAGGTAAAAGTTTGTATTTTTAAAAAATTCCCCTTAGAAAAAGTGCAAGAAGCTCATAAACTAAGCCAACGAGGACACGGGCGCGGGCGCATTATACTAAACGTATAATTATGACATTCACCTTAATAAAATTCTAGTCATTCTCTTCTTTTTCATACATCATCTGATTTTAAAAATTTTTTGGAAAGGTAAGGTTCAAGCATCTAGAGGCCATTTAATGGAGTAAGCTATTTGAATTAAGGAAGTTAATTAGCTGAAACAAAGGGCTGTTTTTTGAAAATTCAGCATTTACCACACTTCCTTGTGGTAAAATATGTAATGTGTGTAGGGTTAGGGGAGGGCGTGAGTGAAAACTTAAATCTTGTTGTTATTTTTTGGTAATCCTATTGCGCGTTCAAATGAAATATTAAATTATGTTAGGTGGGGGAATATCAATGGATTTGTATTATGAAGTTAATGGTATTGGTAAACCTGTGGTCCTCCTCACTGGTGGGGCTGATGTACGAAATTGGACATTTGTCGCACCTCTTTTAGCGAATCACTATAAGGTCGTTGCTTTTGACGGACGTGGGACCGGGAAATCACCGTCTCCTATAGAAGATGTCAATCCTGTTGAAGATTTGTTGTCACTGCTTGATCATCTAGAAATCAATCAGGCAACGCTCATCGGTCACTCAATGGGCGGCCAAATTGCCACTGAATTCGCTCTTAATTATCCTGAAAGGGTTTCAAAACTTATTTTGCTTGCGCCAGGATTATCTGGGTTTAGCTATTCGAAGGAATTTGGAGAGAGAATGAAGAAGGTTCATGAAGCTGCCCCCGATATCGATAAGATGATTGAGCTTTTACTCAGTGACCCATCTAATCGTGTTGTAGCGGTGAGTCCGCACCGGGATTTGATGGTTCAAATGCTCCGGCATCATATGAACCGAATGTTTGAATGGCCTCCGGTTAAATTGATTTGGCCGCAACCACCGGCCATCGAAAGATTAGGAGAATTGACGGCCAAAACATTATTGATAATCGGTAAGGAGGAATCACCTGATAACCTTCTAGTAGCCAATTACTTTCGAAACCACACAGATGCTCGAATCATAGAAATTCCGGGTGCTGATCATATGGCTAATCTCACCCACCCCGAGAAACTGTATAGTCAAATTATTGATTTTATGGAGGAATGAAAAGCCTACGAAGCTATTATCGGACTTTAAAGCAACAATGAATTAAATCATTAAGAAGTAGTGCACCGGAAAAAAACAAGCCCAATGCATCTAATAAACCTTGCTTTTTGTGAGCAAGGTTTTTAATTTATTGGGCTTAAGACATCTTTCGGCAATTTTCTTCGTGTGACTACAGCTGGAAACCTTTATAGATTTAGGTTTTAATCCGCTTTACATAAACGCTTGTATAATTGACAAATTTTTTGCCATTTGAAGGACAAAATCCTTTAATGGCAATACTTCTGCAAAACGATTGGTTGACTCCATTTCCCTGGAAATTTGTCGAAGAACAGCGCTTTGTTGTAGTGATCTGAAACTTACCCCCGCCTAGTGACCATAATAATATCCCGATTGTTAGAAGCCATAGCAAGAAAATACATCCCGTTTATGAGAGATTAAAAATGATATAGAATACACAAAACATCGTTAGTAGAAAAACGAAAAATAAATAGATGACCAGGCTTCGTCTAAATGCAGAAAGTGAAATGCCGGAAGCTTGTGCGTAATGGGAGGCTGTTAAGCCGGACAAAATGCCCATGATCACAAACCATGGCTCATAAAACAAAAGAGACCATAACGCCAGGCTGTGAACATCAAGTGAAATCCAGCCAGTGAATTGAATGGTAATGACATCTGCTAGTAGAAGGGCTTTTGTAATCATCCCGCTGATTCCATGTGCTATTAAATATGCAGTACAGGTAAGGGTAGGGATTAAGATGATGAGACGGTGGATGTTTTTCCCCCCAATGAACGGCATCCATGCTGGGACTACTCGTCCCCATGGCTTGACAAGGGCAATTAAAATGAACCCACAGGTCATGATCAAGACGCCTGCAAGATAACTTGCCATGTACATGGTTTTAGGATCCTCAAACTGCCCCGGTAGACCTATTGTTCCGCCTGCAGCTTGATAAAATCGGACGAAAACGGCATAGATGACTGCCCAAAAGCAACCAAGGTAAGCCGGCCATACCGCTTTCTTCGTCCAATGTTCAAAGGCAGTTAGCCTTTCAGTTTGAGCTTTCACGTTGTTTGTTTTTTCATTCATGTTCACACAGTCCTCCTTTTTAACCTCTTCCACAGCGGGAACATCGGCCGCGCCGTCGATAATAGTAGGCGATTGCAGCTAGCCCAAGAGCCACTCCCCATGGCACCCAAAAAATCATCGGACCCATAGCTCCCCAGCCTTGACTGTGTAAAATATTTTCCATCGGCCCGAGATGAAATGCCATGGCAATGATACCGAATGTAAAGACAAAGCCTGCTGCGGTTACCGCTATGGCAACAATAGAAGCAGGAATCACTGCCAGCATAATGGGGACTCTTTTTCCGCCAATGAACGGGAACCAGCGAGGAAAGACTTCACCCCATTTTTGAATCAAACCAAGTGTAAGGAGACCTCCGATTATACATACAGATCCAAACACCCATTCCGTCAGACGTGCCATCGGATTGGCGGTCGAGAAATCCCTAAGGAATTGCGGATCAACTCCTAAAGGGATATCGAGTGCCCACGAGAAGCGTATAAAGGCATAAGGAATAGGTGCCAACACTGCGATCATGGTCAACCATCTACCCCAACGAATCAATAAAGATGTTTCTCCGTCGTCGGTCCGTCCGCAATATTCACATGCATGACGAGTTTTTCTTTGGTAAACAACAGCGGTCATCATCCAAAAAAGCGCTCCAATAAGACAAATAATTTGATTCAACATTTCCCAGTTAAAGTCGAATTTAAATAAAAAAGCGTAAGCCATAGCGGCAATTAACCTGGTATCAGGAATACACAGGAGCAGCGCTAGTGAGAACCCCCATGAATAGGCAATAGTAAACCTCCAAGAAAAAGCCGTATATTGTGGTCTTTGCATGACAAGACCTACTCCAATTCCCATGAGACATAGAGTGACAAAAACAATACCGCCAATTTGTGCGGGAAGATAGGTCACCATGGCGGCGAACAATCCCATACCGTCATTTTTAAATGGATATCCAGCTCCACCCAATAACCAGTAAAGATGTAATGCTCCATACAGTGCCGACCATAACATAGCAGCATAACTGATCCATGAAGGCCAGCTGCTCCATTTTGTTTTAGCCTCTTTATTCCGTAAAGGCGATGTGAGATTCAATGTAATCATCCTTTCTTTTTTTATTCAAAACAAATAACCTCACTTTCATCCTAATCACTAAAGGTTAAAATGAAGGTGAGGTTTCGTTTAAATTTTGTTTAATTTATATATAAAAAGAGTACTACTCTTTACTATAGGGAAATCCACCCCTACAATTTTATCCTCAATTTGATATACAATTTATCTTACAAAAATGATTAGAAAAATAAGTAGTCTAATCTTTAATTGAGTAACAGTGATATTTAAAATAAGCGGAAATTTTTCCCCTAAACTGTAGAATAGAGCTTGGTTCGGGGTATATAAGCGGAGGTTTTCCGATTAAGCAAAGCAAAATTACCCATTTTCGCGTTTTGCGAGTCATTAGTCGGAATCTTTCCGTCTATTTAGGCTATTTTCTGTGCTATTTCTTAATTAAGAGAAATTTCTCCGCTTATTTATCCAATCCGGTGCTTAACCTGCCCCCATCAGATAAAGTGGCCCCTCACAGACTCAGATGAGGGAATCAGCATCTTTTTATTGAGTAGCATTCATCGCTGCCTGGGTGCTTGCCAATAATAAACATAAAAAAGATGGCTCAGCTCACTGAGCCATCTTTGGTAGCTTGTTGTACTAACGTCACCGTCAGTTGTATAAGCTACTATTCTAATTTCATTTTTAACCCTTCGTGAGTTGATTTAAAACCTAGACGTTCATAAAATCGTAATGCATCGACTCTTTGTTTATCTGTTGTAAGTTGAATTAAGTGGCAACCACGTTCTTTTGCACGTTGAATTGCCCATTTTATAAGTTCGGTTCCTACTCCCTTACCACGTACAGATGAGGTTGTTCTGACACCTTCAATAGTAGCTCTCCATCCACCTTGGTGTGTAATATATGGAGTAAATGTAATTTGTTGAACTCCAAGTATTTCATTACCTTGATAAGCTACTACCAACTCATTATTAGCGTCAGATGTGATAGCTTGATATGCTTTTGTGTAACTTTCTGGAAGTGGTTGTTCATAACGCTCACGCTTCCTTCCTAATTCATCATCAGCAAGCATTTCAACAATTCTATCTAAATCTTGTTCAGTAGCTATTCTAAACTGGATTTCTTTTTCCAATAAAATCACCCCTCTTTGATGAACGAACCGTTTATAACTTAATCCTACCGTAATAATTACTATAAGCTGATTATTGTTTTTTAATGATATTTCATAAGTATTACTTATGGAACTTTGTGACTGATATTTATCTAATCATTTTTGTTTAAGTCGTCTTTTTTTTCGTACAGATAGATGGCCGTGCCCTTTGGTGAACTTGTTATTTTCCATCCTAATTGCATTTCCTGAAGCATGAGTGACACGATGGAGAGTCCGATGCCGGCCCCCTTTTTGTCTGTTGTTACATCCAAGCCAGGGCCTCTGTCTTCAATCAGAATAGCTGTTTTCCCTTCGTAATCCACGATGCTGACACCGACATACCGCCCCGACTTAGCGTGTCTGATCACGTTTTGGTAGAGATTATCTAGGATGCGCATGAACCAATGGGAATCGATATTCCAGATCAAAGCCTTTTCGGGCAGACGAACATCTATTTCAAAGCCTGCTTTCTCAAATACCGGATACCATCCTGCCATTGACTCCCGAATGAACCGAATGATGTCCGTTTCTTTTCTTTGTAATGTGTATTTTCCGGCTGATAATAGCGTGTAGGAAAGGAGATTTTCAAGCAGATGGCTTAACAGATTTACCTTGTTTTCAATTAAATGAAGTGAATCTTTCCCTTTGGACGATAAAGGTTCTTTTTGTACTGAATAGGCATGCCCGCGAATGGCTGTGAGAGGTGTTCGTAAATCATGGGATATATTAGCAATCAGCTGTTTGCGCAGCGCTTCTTCTTCTTGTTCGTGCTGCCTGCTTTTGATCAGTTCATCAATCATATGATTAAACGCTTTGCCCAATTCACTAATTTCGTCTTTTTTGTTGATTACAATTTTATCGGGAATCCCGTTTTCCTGCGTTTCCGTCATGGCAATTTGGAGATGAACGAGCCGTTTCCGTATCTTGAAGAAAAATAGCCAAGAGACCAAGAGAAAGAGACCAAATACGAGAAAAGCATAGACCGCCAAGAGCTTGTCATCAATCAAGGAAAGGGTCGGAAGTTTGGAAACGGAGGGCGGTATTTGGAAAACCATAAATCCGTTGCTCTGGTCTTTGCCGATAAAAGACACAAAAGTAATGGGATCTTCATCGCTATGATTCATAAACTCAATACTGTTCCCCAAGGTCCATTGAGCCGGAATATTCTTTTGTTCGGAAAGTACCAGTTTGGTTTTGCCCGTCCCGTCCACCCAGAATATCGATGCGAGCGGATATTGTTTCTTTACTCTGTGAAGCTTCTGATTTACCTGCTCTGGAGTGGCTCCATCCAGCTTTGCCGCCTCATGATGCCACATTTTCTTTAAATTGTTCGTATCCATATACTGAGCTCTTTGTGGAAAATCCTTGTCCAGAAAATAGGAGGGGATATAATAGGCAGGTAAAACAAACGGCCATATGATTAGTGCTACCATAATGATCAGTAAATATTTTGCCAACAGTGAATGTCGAAACTTCATTGCTTCACCCGATATCCGATTCCCCGGATCGTTTCAATAATTTGCGGCTGGCTCGGATTTTCCTCAATTTTTTCACGTAAATGGCGAATATGAACCATCAACGTTTTATCCCCCGCTATGTAGGGAGTTTCCCATACCGCTTCGTAGATTTGTTCTTTTGTGAGAATTTGGTTTGGATGACGCAGTAAATACGTGAAAATTTGAAATTGCTTTGCCGTTAGGATAATTTCATGATTCGATCTTGTATCGACAATGCGGTTTTGGTCTACATAAATGCTAAGATGTGATAGTTGAATCAGAGGAAGTGCCATCTTCTCATGCCGTCTTAACAGCACTTCCACACGTGCCGCCAATTCGTCGGGATGAAAGGGTTTCGTTACATAATCATCGGCAAAATGAAGACCTTGCAATTTATCGTCAATAGAGGTTCTAGCAGAAAGGAGAAGAATCGGTGTCTCTGAATATTCCTTTTTTAACCGCTGGCCGATGGAGAATCCGTCCAATCCAGGAAGCATGATATCAAGGATGACTAGGTCGATGTCTTCCATATAATTAGTCGCATCATCCCCCGAGGTAAGCCAGGTCACAAGATAGCCTCTTTTAGTTAAATCTTCGCTGACCCAGGCGCCGATTTCCTGATCGTCTTCAATGTATAATAGTTTATTTTTCATGTTCCCCACCTAATCGAAAAATTTTCCGTCCACCATTTTCGTCGATTTTATCTATAAATAATCCATTCCACTCTTAAGTTGGATAATCCTTCTTCATTTTTAATAATGCCAAATGGGCATTTGCAGACATTGCTTGGAAGGATAGTTGTACTTTGAGCAACTATTTTTATGACGGACAATTAAAAAAGTATAAATAAAAAGGTGTCTTCTTTTATTACGTATAAAGTTGTTTATAATTTGTAAACTAAATTTATCCAGATTAAGATTAAGGAATTGATGATATGATTCAAGATAAGGTGCTGTTAATTGGTTTATTAGGTGTTCTGTCAACAATACCTGGAGAGATTGCTTCAAGGATACTTGTTTATAGTGGAATTGGTAAGTATAGTATTTATAAATTATCAAGCCTTATTGTTACGTTTAACAGGCCTGTATTTACCATAGGGTTAATTGTAGATTTTTTAGTTAGTAGTGTTTTTGCAATCTTACTTTACTTTATATTTAAAAAGTTGGGTTCATGCCATTTAGTTATTAAAACTACTTTGTGCAGTTTACTGGCCTGGTTAGTATGTGAACTTTTATTTACAGCAATAGTAGAAGGCAAGTATATACCTATTAGACCGATCAATGATTATTATTCGCATATTATTAGTACCATTATTTTTGGTATTACATTAGGGCTGTTGATGAAAAAATTTATATTCAAGGAGTTAAATTCTTGATAAATTTAACCATTTAAAAACTCCTCAGATCTTACTTTAAGAAGCCGTATTTGGTTATGTTCCGGGTTCCTTGCAAAAGAGCTCAAAAAATGTTATTCTGAGTATGAATTATTTTTGTTCGGTGTAAAGGATAGTATTAGGTTAACTTTTCGTCTTGATGATCACTGAGAGCAAGGATAGTAATACATTGTGTGTGTGAACACACTAGGAGGCAACAAACATGGAAAAAGGTAAAGTAAAATGGTTTAATGGCGAAAAAGGCTTCGGATTCATCGAACGTGACGGTGGAGAAGACGTATTCGTTCATTTCTCAGCTATCCAAGGCGAAGGGTACAAAACATTAGAAGAAGGTCAAGAAGTGACTTTTGATGTTGAGCAAGGTCAACGTGGAGCACAAGCAGCTAACGTTCGTAAAGCTTAATTATAATGGCAAACTTGGACAGACTCTATTTTAGAGTCTGTTTTTTATTTGTCTTAGAAAAACAAATAACCCCACTCGAGTAACGAGCGGGGTACTTGAAAACAGTAAATCAAATGGTAAACCAAGTGTAGCATATAAATGGTGGATTACCTAATTTCTTTTTATTTTTTACAAAGAGACTAACCAGATTGGTAACATGACTAGATAGTAATGGGGTGATTGTATGAGTAAAGCTAAAGGAAAAGGTGGAACAGGGAGAGGAACAGGCAAGAAGGGTTGGAATCGTTGGCAAGCCAGTACAAACAAAAAAAAGAGTGCAAAACCTTATATAAGTAAAGGTACAATAAAAACGGCTGTTGAAAATGACCCTGCGGGCAATAGTTAAAGTCACGTATCCGAAATAAAGCGAATACTGAATAAACGCAATTAAACAGCTAGAAAGAGGTCATAAAAATGAGCAAGGTATATGTCATCCATGAAAATAGTGAGTGGACCGTCCATTTGACAAAAAGGTTAGAGGAACTTGGTGTTCCTTATGAAGAATGGCATTTAGACGAAGGGACGCTAGATTTATCAACTGAGCCACCAAATGGAATCTTCTATAGCCGAATGAGTGCATCCTCTCATACACGTGATCATCGTTTTGCAGCGGAATTTTCTGCGCAAGTATTAGCCTGGCTTGAAGCGCATGGCCGTACGGTGTTAAATGGAACGAGCGCCCTAAAGCTGGAAGTTAGTAAGGTGCTGCAGTACTTAGAGTTAAATAAGTATGGTGTGAAGACGCCAAAAACCATTGCAGCAGTTGGTAAACAAAATATTATGAGGGCAGCCGAAGCATTTGCAGGACAATCCTTTATTACAAAGCATAACCGTGCCGGTAAAGGCTTGGGTGTACAATTATTCCATAGTGTAGAAGCATTAAAAGCTTATGTGGAAGGCCCAACTTTCGAAGAACCGGTCGATGGCATTACCCTGATTCAAGAATACATTAAATCCCCTGAAAGCTATATCACCCGCTGTGAATTTGTAGGAGGAAACTTTGTTTATGCCGTTATGGTTGATACCTCGGAAGGATTTGAACTTTGCCCAGCGGATGCCTGCCAAATTGGGGATTTATTCTGCCCGGTCGGAGAAGAAGTAGAAGAGAAGCCTAAGTTCCAAATTATTGAAGGGTTTGAGGACGAGATCATTGAAAAATATAAAAAGGTTCTAGCTGGTAATCATATTCAAATAGCTGGAATCGAGTTCATCAGAAATGCTGATGGTGAAATTTTCACCTATGATATTAATACAAACACGAACTATAATTCTGATGCAGAAGCAAAAGCTGGAAAATACGGAATGCTCGAACTCGCTTTATTTTTAAAGAAGACTTTAGAAGAAACGTACGCAACGGCTTAATTTGCGATTTAATTTAAACAAGCTGCCATAATTGGCAGCTTGTTTTGTTTGTTTGCAGCATCGAAGCGAGCAAAACACCAAATCGTATTTGTGATACGGTTCACCGTAACCCATCTATATGAGGTTTTTATAAATAGAAGTCCTATCCTTAATTAAGTAACCAGAGAAAGTAAAATAAGCGGAGAATTTTCGGTTAGATGCAGAATGGAGCACGTTTCGGGGTAAATAAGGGAAGTTTTTCCGATTATGCAAAGCAAAATTCCCGATTTTAGCGTTTTTCGAGTCAATAGGGGAAATTTCTCCGTCTATTTAAGCTATTTTTAATATTATTCACTAATTAAGCGAAATTTTTCCGTCTATTTATCAGATTGGGTGCTTAACCTGATCCACAACCGATAAAAGCCGATTCTCATAATCCTAGATGCGGGCATCAGCATCTTTTTATCAACTAGTTGAGAAAGTGCTGATTTTATCGTCTTGTCACTAGGCTTCAAATACTTCATGTTCTAGCCTCCCCAACCTTAAGGAGAGGCATTTGCTAAAAACCTCATTTACTTGTTATACTGATTCACCGTAACGCATCTATATGAGGTTTAACTGGCACTGCTTAAGTACAAAATAAAAATACTCTCTCCTGTAAACCATCTAAGACTTCTTCGGGCACTTCCCTAATCTTGATATCCCCACCTAGGAAAAGCAGCCAATTGGTTATTTCGTCCAATTCTTCTGAATGATTCACATTGATAAAAGTCTTTAGAATGGCTGTGGTTTGGTAAGGGTCCGTATAGGAAATGGAAACTTTTAATGGATGGTATTTTTTGAACTGGGCAATCGCCTTTGGACCAAGTTCAACGACAAGGTTGATTACTTCTTCCTGCTTCCTTAGTTTTTCTAAAATCTTTTTCTTACTTAATCTTTTTTCCGTAGGGTATGGTTGTACATCGGTGAGGTTGTCTACAGGAAAGACCTGTCTCTTTTCCTCCTTTAAGTTAAAGCCTTCAATCAGCCAAAGGCCTTTTTCCTGATAAAGGTGTAAGAGATAAACTGGATAAGACTTTATGACCTGCCCTTCTTTAATGGTAATCAATAAATAGCAATCCAAAAGAAGGATTTGAATAAGCTTTTCTAACATCGGATGGGGAAGGTCTGACAGTTCAAGCAGGTCAGGATTATGGGGATTGGTCCCTTCAAAAAGCAGGATTTGATTTAATAAGACCAGGTCATCCTGCTGGGTTTCTGAAATCAGGCCTAGTAATTTTTCAGCTAAAGACTGACGGCTCTTTAGATAAGGGAGTTGTTGATTTCTTGTGGCCATAAAGGCAATAAAGAGAGCTTTAATCTCATTATCGGTAAAGCGGACGGTGGGCAGGACCGAATTGTTCATGACAAAATAGCCGCCATCCCTGCCAACTTCAGCGACAAGTGGCATCCCCATGGCTTCAATTTCCCGAATATCTCGAATCGCGGTCGAACGAGAGATGTTAAATTCTTGCATGATCTCAGAAATGGTAAAGTGGGATCGGTTGTTGATATACCGCATGATGATATTAATCCGTTCAACTTTTTTCATCGGGGTCTCCTAAACAGTTTCATTTTTTGACATGATTAAAGATTATTATAAACTCATCAAGTGAAAAGATAAATCATTTGATAAATTTTAAAAAAAGGATGGATTGAATATGACAAATTATACGTTAGAAGAAAAGGAAAGCTTCACCGTTTTAGGTATTGGAACAGAGCTTAAGAGCGACTACACAGACTATGCTGGCATCACCAAAGAAAAGGCAGACTTCTGGTCGGCCGTCAATCAAGATGGAAGGCTTGACAAGTTAAAAGCCGTTGCCACAAATGACTACATTTTTGTCGTGAATGAAGCAGTGAATAACAAGATGATGCATTATGCCGGGGTCATGACGGAGGCATCCTTATCAGAAGCATCCAGAGTGATTCAATTTCCTAAAAGTGAATACCTCATTGTAAAAGGGGAAGCAGAGACGGCTGAAGCATTGAGTAATATGGTTACTGGCATTGCCTTTGGTCAAGTATTGCCAGAAGCAAAGGATTTTGCCTATGTGGGCGGGCCGAATACAGCGGTCATAATGGGGCAGCGAAACGGTTTAGTGTTTGGTGAAATGTGGATTCCGGTTGTTAGGAAATAGAGAGAAAACCCAAATTAAATTATATACTGCTATTCAACAAATGGGCGCAATTGTTGAATAAATGAATCCCAATTTCTCATTTATATCACTGAGAGATTGGGATTTTTAATTTTTGTATATCCTTAACGCTGTAAATCCGTAAATAAAACGCTGAGTGTTGAATGACAATAAAGTGATTTGAAATTCTGACTTTACTTTTCAGCTCGTGTGATTATTGATTACTTCTGCATGATTTATAGCTGTTTCGATGTAGGTATTCAAAGTGTCGATAAACGCTCGGGCTGCAAATCCCAAGTACTTTTCAGTGCGATAAACTATACAAATATTTTGACTCGGTGTGGGATTAGTTAATTTAATAATTTTAATATCTTTGTTATCAAGATTTTCAAGTAACAATTTTGGCAGAACACTTACCCCAATTCCTTGCTGTACCATGTTAATTAGTGAGGATATTGTGGTAGTTTCAATTTTTGGATGTAGATGAAATCCTAGTTCCATGCAAAATTTATCAACTAATTTACGACACTGATGATTAGAAGGAAACATGACTGTTTCCATGAATTGTAGATCTTTTAGTTGAACAGTCTTTTTATTTGCAAAGGAACTCTCTACTGCAACAGCTAAAGAAAACTCTTCATTAAATAAAGGAATTTGCACAATTCGATCATCATGAAAGGAGGAAGTGGTTACGCCGATATCGATATTTCCCTTGATGACTTGTTCTGTCACTTCGGTTGTTTCTATTACTGATAAAGATAATTTAGGGTAGGTTCGGTGAAATTCCACGAGCAAAGCATTAAATAACAGATCCGCATCTCCTGGCAAGACACCGATCGTAAGCGTTCCACCTTGAATATTTTTCATTTCTGCAATCGCATCACGAGCGTATTTAATATGTGAAAAAACATGATTACTTTGTTCTAACAACACTTTTCCGGCATCTGTCAAGGTAATGCGTTTTCCCATGCGATCAAATAAAGGAACCCCTAACTCCTTCTCCAAAAATTTAATCTGTTGGCTGAGATTAGACTGTGTGGTAAAAAGCTTCTCCGATGCCCTTGAAAAATGCATCTCTTCACAAATGGCTATAAAATACTCCAATTGTCTTAGCTCCATGTATACATCCCCCCAACGGTAATCATCATCACTTTTACTTATCATTATAATCGGAAATACATGATTGTTGGAATTTTTTACAAGAGGTAAACTTATTTTGAAAATAAGCGCGCAGTAAATAAAAGGAAAAGAGGTTTTCTCGTGTTGTAATCGAGAAATATTTAGCGAATTTATCCATGCCTGCTTGAATCTTTATTAAGTTGTTATCTAACTAATAAACATGGAGGTGGAAAAGTGTACACTAAATTAACTATATTTTTCTTATTGATGTTTTTAATCGCATCTAACTCATTTCTCCTATCACCGCTTTTGCCTGTTTTACAGATTGAATTTCAGATTATAACCGTGCAGGCTGGCTGGATGATTAGCTCCTATGCCTTAACTTATGCTGTTTTCTCATTGTTATTTGGCCCTATTTCAGACAAATGGAATCGCAAGAAGGTAATGATTTACGGTCTGGTTGGTTATGCAATGGCTATTTTCTTATGTGGATTTTCCTCAGGTTGGTTGGAAATGATCCTATATCAAGCCATAGCTGGTTTATTTGCTGCTTTGATTACTCCCCAAGTGTGGGCATCTATCACTATACTAATTCCTCCTGATCGTTTAGTTATGGGGATGGGGGTTGTAATAGGAGGTGTGTCAGCAGCCCAAGTGTTAGGACTCCCTCTCGGAAGTTTTTTAGCAAGCATAAGTTGGTCGATTCCTTATTTTGTGCTCTCCCTTGAAGCGATCGTAATCATTATATTGCTTATTTGGTTGATTCCTAGTTTACCCCCACCAGCGGGTGAAAAGAAGCCGACCCCATTTGTCGAGCCTTATCGTCAACTATTGAAATCGAGCAAAGCACGCTTTGGTTTTTTGGCTTACTTAGTCTTTGCCATTGGTTATTATGCAACTTTCACCTTTTTTGGCAAGTGGCTTGCTGATCGTTTTCAGCTTGATGTAACAACTGCAGGGATGGTGTTTCTCTTTTTCGGATTAGGCAGTTTAATCGGCAGTCTGTTTGGGAGTCCCTTGGTGATAAAGTTGACCCGTTTTCATACATTAAATATTGGTGCTGTAATGATGTCTATTTTGTACATTATTCTTCCTATGTCGAAAACGGTTTTGTATGTTGAAGTATTGCTCTTTACGATCGCTGCCATCGGTGGAGTCTTAATTTCAGTTATCCTTAGTTCCCTACAAACTCTTTCTAGTACGCAAAGAGGAACGGTTGCGGCATTATCTAACTCTTGCCAATATTTTGGTTCAATGATTGGAACGGGAATGGCAGGTGTATTATATAGCACTTTGAATGGTTTTTTCTCGGTCAGTTTATTTGCATCGCTTATGTTTCTCTTATCCATTTTTCTTTTCATAAAGAGCAAAATAACTGATGATAAAACTTTTGAGCAAAAGGGGATAAATGAAGCAGCGGGAATAACTGGTTTAATTAAATAAATAGGTAGACTCATTATGTATTTCATCTATAGAATAAACAACTTTTATTTTGCAGAGCAAGAGGTTCCTTCATTATATTCTTTGCTATTTATTAATATTATAAAATGGACGATTGTATTAGTGAGAGGAGAGAAAGAAATGAACAAACTTGTGTTTAAGCAATTTGAAATGACAAGAGAGTACTTCATCAAGATCATAGGGTCTGTTTCTAAGGGCCAAACTGATGTGCAGCCAGATGGTTTCAACAACACCATTCACTGGCATACAGGTCACGTTTTGACAGTTACTGAACAAACTATGTTTGGTTTTCCTCATGCAACCACACATCTTCCCCCAAACTATATGGAATTGTTCGGGAACGGTACTAAACCAGCTGATTGGACGGGGAATATACCTACAATGGATGAGCTTATGGTACAGCTAGAAGATCAATTGGATCGTATTCAGCAAATTCCAGCTGAACAACTAAACATTTCCTTGGAAACACCATTCATGGGATGTAAAACCTTTGGAGAGCTGGCAGGTTTAACACTGATGCATGAAGCAACCCACATGGGACAGATTCAGGCAATGAATCGAGTCATTGAACATGTGAGTGTATAATGATTACGGACCAGAGACGCCTTCTTGCCAAAGAAAAGTGCCCTATAATGAATAACTTTGAAGCTCCTGTAATTAATTTATTTCACCAAACAAATATTTCTTCGCTCGCTCAACGAATTGATGGCCAAGAACCTTGCATTTTTCTTAATTGAATAATTTGCCCTGTATGATAAGCATCATGAAGCATGATGTCCAGCAAATTCCTCTCAAGAGAATTTTGGTCAAGCTTATCTTCGGAAATTGTATTCAATATTTGTCTTAAATTTCGTTGAGCGTTTTCCGCACGTTCAACGACTTTTTTTCATTCCTTATCGTCATTAGATTGATCGGTGAAATAGAAGGTTTCATCTCCGTCGAGATTATGTGTCCATTCACGGCCTTCCAAGTTAGCAGCAAGTTTCTCACTTTTGAATTGCATTTTGGGTCGAGTTACTTATAGCTCAGCCGATAGCAAGATTTGCAATGAAAAAATTACATGCAGGTCAGGCGCGTAAAGCACCAAATGCTTAATAAACAAATCAAATTAAAAGCCGACTGGTTTTATTATTAAAAAACCAGTCGGCTTTTTCTTGTAGAAAATATTAAGCGTTAGTTCACTTTAGTAGTTTTTACAGTCTGCAATCTAAAGATGAAAATAGATAGATTTTTTATTTTAATTTATTTTAAAATTAATATTTCACAATTGCGCGCTTTTCTTTAGTAAGAAGGCGTCTTGTTGATATGCTCCTGCACATAAAGGGATTAGATTATGTTAAGGTGAAAAAATGTGAACATTTTCACTTAAACTCGAGCGCTTATGTTAAAGACGGGATGGATGCGGCGATCCGCTTTTTCTTGTGCTAACGGAGCAGGTTTAAGTACATTAGTTCACAAAGTAGTAAAAGCTAATCTTCCAAATTAGAAAAATCAGTTTTATTACTCAAATATGCGTCCGGTTTGGAATGAGCACCTTAATTTTACTTAACCCATATATTGAATTCCCCATATTCTCATAGATGCAATAATAGGAGATAACTTTTCACCTTGTTCAGTAAGAGAATATTCCACCTTCTTTGGTACTGTATTCTCTACGTTTCGCTTCACAATTCCATCCGCTTCAAGTTCCCTTAGTTGTAACGTCAACATCCTTTGTGAAATACCGGGTATTAATCTTTTAAGTTCATTAAACCTGACAGAATTATTAGATAGGATATCGATTATAATCCCTTTCCACTTTCCACCTATAATGTGTAAAGTCATTTCTATAGGACAAGCCTTTTTTACTTCTGTACTACAGGCTCCAAACCCATTTAAACGGTTACCCAATTTAGTCACCTCATTTAAGTTACAAAAATGTGCGTAATTACATTACAAACTAATTTTTAATATAGTAAGTTTATCAGAAATTCCAAACCATTCTAAAGGAAGTGCTTTTACATGAACCTGATTCAACTATCTCAACATGTATTTAAATGTGAATTTGAAATCGATGTACCCATCCATATTCCAGTTAACATTTGGCTCATTAAGAATAACGATGATGTTTATATCATTGATACAGGTATAGAAAAATTAGTAGATGATCAAATTAAGGCAGCCTTAGCAATAGGAAATCCAAAAGCCATTTTACTTACCCATGGTCACAGTGATCATATACAAGGTGCTGTAAAGTGGTTAGAGAACTTTAACATTCCCATTTATGCACATCAAAAGGAACTGACTTATATCAATGGAGAAGCCCCCTATCCGAACAAAACCATTCTTGAAAAAACAGGTGTAGCAAATATTGTTCAACCATTAACAGAGCAAACACTTCAACACTTGCCTGTACAATACTATTTAACACCGGGGCATTCTCCAGGGCATGTCGTCTACCATCACGAACTTGATAACATCCTATTATCAGGAGACCTTTTTATCTCAAGTAAGGATGATTTACATCCACCCATTAGAAAATTTAGCGTTGATATGAATGAGAACATAGATAGTGGAGCAATTATAGATGATATCAAGCCAACTCTAATCAGCTCTTCTCATGGACAAGATCTTCTCTACAATAAAGATTTATATAAAAAATATGTATTAAGGTATAGAGACTAAAGAAAAGTCACAGATAAATTTAAAAATAAAACAATCAAACGGTAAGTGTACCCAAGTAGGGAATTAAACACTACCGAAAATAACACTAGAATTTATTTAAAGGATTGAAATTGTTATTCCTAGTCAGAATAGTTAAAGAAGATAGGAGATTTAATCGTGTTAGAATTTTTACTTCATATTTTGATAAGTTTCATGGTGTTAGGAATATCATTGTTTCCAGCACAAATGGTAAAAACTAAGGGTGGTGGTACTCTGGCAAATATGGCTGGGATATCTGGATTTTTAGGGATTATTTTAGTAGGTACAGGTATTTTCATCGGAGGAGCAGAGGCTGTACATGCATATCACTACATTACATTTATAGCACAATTGATTATTCTAGGTCTTTCCCTATTAATCTACCGTCTTTTTAAAAAAGTAGGGTATTCAACATTAATAAATATCTGTTCAATTTGCTTAGTCATAATTAGTCATTTAACTTATATTTACTATATTATAGGGAGTTTTTTGTATTACTAAAAATTGATGGGATATTCCGTATTTTTTATTAAACTAACGGGTGCTTATGTTAAATTATCGAATGGCTACTTGCTACGTATAGTCGAGGAAATCCATCATCCTAGCTTGTGTCTGATATACAAACTGTTCTTGGGTATTAAAGAATAATCACATTATTGGTTAAGGTTTCTTAATTTTAAAGTCTAATCGTGAAAACAATTAGGCACTTTTATATCCGTATCACTTGGCAACTGTAAGTACTGGTTATCACCCCGTGATAGCTCCTTTTGATTAACATTTTTACTGGGTGGGTTTTATACTTTCCGTTGAATTAATAAGAAATGGTTGTAAAAAAAGGGTTTTGTCCATAGCAAGCTATTCCTTCTTCACATTAAATATAATAATACCAAAATGAAAGTGGGTGCTTAAGCATGTCAAAAATTCTTACAACAGGACCGATGATGGTACCTCGGAAAATAACAGGTGATCCCAATGGTGGTCCTCCAGACGAGGTTGCTATTACAATTAAAAATCCAACTTCCAAAAATTTCAGGGTGCAAATTTTTGCAGACATTTGTCCTCCGGGCTCAACAACTGAAAGGACTGAATCCTCCGATTTATTTACTATCCCTAAAAATAGCTGTTTAAGATTACGTCTTTTTAATAGTGTTCTTCCAGACTCTATTATTCGTTTATATGCTAAAGGTGGTGTAGATAAAGATGCAGAGAAACTCGAATTATCGTTCGTAGGCAGAAGAGCAAGTGATCGAATGCATGAACCAACCATGTTCTTCCGTCATGCGGATCTAATTGAAGTTGAAGACAAGGATATTCATCATAAACATATTGCCACTTTAACTTCCAATTGGCTAATCGAATAATTTATCCAAATAAAGGAGAACCGTACAATCCATTTATTTTTGGGTTGTACAGTTCTTTTTTTTTAGGTAGTGTTTTAAGAATTGTCAGCACTTCTTTTTTCCTGGGATTTCTTCATCATTGCAGTAGAATATCAAAAGGTGCATTTAATTGCCAACCTTTTTTAAGATTAATAATTAATTCCTTGTATCTATAACGGCAAGAATCCCTTTCCAACGGTCTGGCACCGGTGCAATTTTACCCCATTTCACCGAATACATTCACTTATTTTTCCGTTCATCCCGCTAATGAACTCTTCTAGTATTTCTTTTAAGTGAATTATTCACAAGGTTCAAGAGTTCAACAAGGGGGCTGCCATGGCGGCTCTTTTTTTGTTCCGCTAACGTGCAGTTTAACAAGTTAAAGAGAGGGGGATGATTTTTGCTGCATCCCATTTTCTTTTTCAACAACCCGGCTAACCCAATATGAAAATAGTATAAGAATATTATTAGTAGGAGATACCTACACGTGATTTTATATAATCGCTTGCATTTATCTGTTTAAAGGTAAATTCTGCTGTATCCGGTACGGATATTTCAGCCCCACCCTCCGGCAAAAAGTCTCGCTCTATTCGATATCTGCCTACCCTTTCTCCATCCGGCAAGTACGTAGGACAGATAATCGTCCAATCGAGTATTGATTGTTTAAGCAATTCGTAAACTTTATGATGTTCTTCCGCTGCACGAGTTGATTTACGCTTTGATTCACTGGACTGATAACGCAATAAATTTGGTGTGGTTCTACTTTGCAGGATACCTGCAGTTCCTATAGTTATAATTCGTTGTATACCTTCGTTTTCCATTGCTTCGATAATAAATGGCATACTTTCTGATAGAGTGGTGGTGCCATCAGTATTTAGTGCACTAATAACTACATCAATCCCACGCATTGCACGTACTAGATCATCTTTATTTAAAACATTCCCTTGAAAAACGGTTAAATTTTCATTATTAATTTGAATCTTCTCTGGAGTGCGAACTAATACAGTAACATGATGTTTGTCATGAAGGGCATAAGTCACTATTTGACTTCCAACTCGTCCAGTTGCTCCTAAAATTAAAATATTCATAAGAATGAGGCTCCTTTTGTTTCTTGTTCAAATAACGGTGGCCGCGAAGATGGTACTTCGATGGCAACTCTTTTTTTATTGTTAGGATAGCATGGTTCAATAAGAAGTTGTTATTAAATGTATTTAACAGAAAAAAACACTGATATTTTGTTAGATGAAAACGTAAAGCCATGTCCAGCAATAGTCAATGATAGGGAATTGAACAAAAATAACAGAAAAGAGTTTGGAAAAGTGAAGTGACTCGATCAGTAACCTCTATAGTAATTAGACTCACTAGTTTTGTTAGGACTAAGTGAGGTCAGATCCCGGATTTTGTCCATTTGTGGGTCTGACCCTTATTTAATTCGGAAAAATGGCAATACCAGCAGGAGCATCTCCGACTTTAATCGTATCAATCACTTTTTGGCGTTTAATATTAATCACGGAAACCGTGTCTCCGAGGTTATTAATAATATAAGCGAATTTGCTGTCCTTTGTTATTGCGACAAGAACGGGGCCATCGCCAACTGTTATTGTTTTTATGACCTTATTCTTTTTAATGTCAATGACAGAAACCGTGTCGTCACCAAAATTAGTGACATAAGCAAATTTATTGTCAGGTGTAACAGCAACTCCGATAGGTTCATTTCCCACTTTGATTGTATTCACAATCTTTCGTTTTTTAGTATCAATAACGGACACTGTGTTATCAAGTCTATTGGTGATATAGGCAACTTTTCCATCGTTAGTAAATGCAATCTGGTCTGGACCTTTACCAGTTTTTATCGTTTTAATGACCTCAAGGGTTTTCTCATCGATTATTGTTAGTGTATTGCTGTTAAAATTAACAACGTAAACTTGACTAGGACCTCTACCGGGCAACACATTAACCCCACTAGGATTGTCACCCACTTTAATAGTAGCTAGGAGTTTTTTACCCTTTAAATCCAATACTGAGACAGTATCATCAGCTGCATTCGTAACATAGACAAATTTTTTTGAGGTACTAACATCGGTTGGAAGCTTACCAACTTTTGTTGTACGAATAACTTTATTCTTTTTTCTATCAATCACTTGAAGGGTGTTATCGTTCATATTTACAACATAGACAAATTTGCCGTTTGGTCCGACTGTAATCTCCCAAGGCTTATCACCTGTTTTAATAGTCTCAATAACTTTTCTTGTTTTCGTATTAATAATCGATATTCTATCATCCCCAGAATTGGATACGTAAACAAGGTGAAATGGAGTTTTATCAAACAAAGGGATTCACCACCTTTAATAAATTCTTAGTAATGTATCCTATTCGATTTGCTGCTTTATAGAAACGGCTTATATCTTTATTGATATTCAATTTTTTATTTCCTGTTCAATCCATTTTGGAAGTTTTTTCACAAGAAGGGGGGGTGTTGTTACTAAGCGTTGAAATCTATGTTCTGCTAACTGGGCTGTTTAGTAGAAGAATTCTCTTCTAAAAAGAAAAATGCCCAAAAAGCTTAAGAATAAGCGCAAATGTCCCCACCTTTAATCAGGACGGGGAACATTTGCGTTTATTTTTATAAATGTAGATATATTCCGCATTCCTGGCATTAGTAAACACGGCTACCGATTTTTGGGTTATTTCTATAAACTTTTGTAGGCTGTTTTTTTGAAAAGCGTATTCAGAAAATATTAAATATACTGATTGTTAACCGTTGACAGTTAACTTAAGTTGTCTTACTATTAAAAATAGTTTGATAAAACGCTTGCAAAGTGTTTCAGAAGGGAGGGCGCTTTCATTGGAATCGATTGTTAGAGATACACTAAATACTCAAATCTATCAAATATTAAAGAAACGTTTATTGGAAGGCGATTATATTCCTGGTGATCGATTGGTAGAAGCAAAACTTGCGGAAGAATTCGGTACCAGCCGCGGACCGGTGCGTGAAGCTTTAAAAATCCTGATTCAAGATGAGTTGCTTGTGCAAAAGGGGAATGCCATACATGTGTTCAGCCCTTCAACATCCGATATGATTGATATTTATCAAGTTCGGCAGCAAATGGAATCTCTTGCAGCTAAATTAGCTGCTCAAAAAATTGAATCTTCAGAATTAGAAATCCTTGAAAAAATCGTGGAAGAAACGAAAGCAGCATGGTTAAAACAGGATAAAAATCGTGTAGTGGAATTGAGCATCAAATTTCATGAGATTATCCTGAAGGCATCCGGTAACCACCAGCTGATTTCATTAACAAATATGATTCGGGATAAAGTTACCTATCTAAGGAACAGTGTTGTTAAAGAAGCCATGCGAGATGAGAGTCCTATCGAAGAACATTCACGCATCCTTTCAGCACTTAAAGAAAGGAATGGGGATAAAGCCGCAAAGGTAATGCTAGAACACATTGAGCATGATTTAGGGGCACTTATATCACTTTATAAGTAGAATTCTTCTTTAACTTTAAACAGGTTTAGATTACGGGAGATGAATACAAATGGGAAAAAAAGCATTGGAAGGTTTAAGAGTGCTGGAAATGGGACAGCTAATTGCAGGTCCATTCGCTTCTCGGTTATTAGCGGAATTTGGTGCTGAGGTTATAAAAGTCGAACCTCCAGCTAAGGGTGACCCAATCCGAACATGGCGGGTTATGGAAAACGGTACAAGTCTATGGTGGTATGTTCAATCCAGAAATAAAAAGTCCATTACCATTGACCTGAAGCACCCTGAAGGGCAAGAGCTGATCCGCGGGCTGGTGAAAGAAATTGATATTTTAATAGAGAACTTTCGCCCTGGAACATTGGAAAAGTGGGGTCTCGGATACGAGGAATTAAAAAAAATTAACCCAGGTCTGGTTATGATTCGGGTGTCCGGGTATGGTCAGGATGGTCCGTACAAAGATAAACCAGGTTTTGGATCGATTGGGGAAGCAATGGGTGGTCTTCGCTATATCACGGGATATCCAGATCGTCCTCCGGTTCGAGTGGGTGTAAGTCTTGGAGATTCCTTGTCATCACTTTATGCGGTGATCGGTGCATTAATGGCGGTTTACCATCGTGATGTGAATGGTACAGGTGAGGGACAGGTAATAGACGTTGCCCTATATGAATCGGTGTTTAGTTTAATGGAAAGTGTTCTTCCCGAATATGACCGTGCAGGATTGATTCGTGAAAGATCAGGAAGTATGCTGCCAGGAATTACACCATCAAATACATATGTTTGTTCGGATGGTACGTATATCGTTATTGGTGCGAATGGAGATGCCATTTTTAAAAGGCTTATGTATGCAATGGGGCGAGAGGACATTGCCGAGGATCCGCGCTATGAAAACAATGCCAAACGATCTGAAAATGCGGCATTCTTAGACGGCCTTATCGAAGAATGGACGAAAAGTTTGCCATTTGAGGTAGTAAAGGAATGTTTAGATAAAGCGGGGGTCCCGGCGGGTTCCATTTATTCTGTGGAGGATATAGTAAATGACCCGCATTATCAAGCCAGGAAAATGATTCAGGAAGTAGCCATTGATGGTCTTGGCATGTTGAAGATGCCTGGAATTGTACCAAAGATGAGTGAAACCCCTGGTGAAATTCAGTGGGCAGGACCAGAATTGGGGCAGCACACCGATGATGTTCTTGGCGGGAAGCTGGGCATGACTGAAGAGCAAATAAAGGAACTGAAAGCAAAAGGGGTTATTTAAGAGAAAAACGATCCCATCCAATTTATAAAGCTTGGAATTTCTTAAAATAAGAGGGGATGTCTGATGAACCTTCCAGATAAAGTAGAAATAATCGAAGTCGGGCCCAGGGACGGGATTCAGAATGAAGCTAATTTTATCCCGACTGAAAAGAAAATAGAGCTAATCAATGCACTTAGCAAAACTGGAATCAAACGGATGGAAGCAGTTTCTTTCGTTCATCCGAAATATGTGCCGCAAATGAAGGACGCAAAGGAAGTTCTAAACGGCATAGAAAAAAGCCCTTCCGTTCAATATATGGCGCTGATTCCTAATGAAAAGGGATATGACCGGGCGATAGAGAGCGGAGTCCATTCACTTTCACTGGTAGTAGGGGCAAGTGACAGCTTTAATTTAAAAAATGTAAAAATGAGCCGGGAGCAATCTATTACTAATCTTGCAACGGTAATCGAAAAAGCAAAAGCAAATGATATTTTTATCCGCTATAGTATTGCAACTGCTTTTTGGTGCCCGTTTGAGGGAAAAGTAGATGCTGGCCTGGTTCTTAAAATGGTCGAGGAAGCAGAAATGCTCGGTGCAGATGAAATTGTTCTTGCCGACACCATTGGAAGAGCGAATCCAAAGCAGGTTTTTGAGTTATTTCAGGCTGCCCTTTCATTAAAAACAAAGGCAAGTATTTCTGCTCATTTTCACGATACATATGGCCTGGCACTGGGAAATGTAATGGCTGCATTAGAAGCGGGGGTCACTCGTTTTGATGCTTCTATCGGCGGTCTTGGCGGGTGCCCATTTGCCCCTGGTGCAGCTGGTAATGCAGCAACAGAGGATCTTGTTTTCATGATGCATGAAATGGGCATTGATACGGGGATTGACTTCGAGCAGCTTCTAGCTTGCATCGAATTACTGAAACCATTTACAAATCGGGAATTGACGGGTCATCTTCATAAAGTAAAAGCTTGCCAATCCTAAATAGAGGGACACAATAACTGAACACGATAGGAAGAACAGGGGATTTTGAGAGATTTATATTTAAATATTGAGAGGGAAGGGATTTAAAATGAAGAAGGTAATTTCAAGTTTTCTAGCCTTAATTTTATTAATGGGAATTTTGACAGCTTGTGGGGGAAAGGCAACAAATCAAGCAGCTTCTACAAAAGGGGAAAAAGCTGAAAGCAACAGCGGCGGAGACGGGTACGAAGAAGCTACCATTCGTTTAGCGTACAATCTTCCTCAAGACCATCACATTTCTGTGGGTATTGAAGAATTTGCAAAAAAGGTTACTGAGAAATCTGGCGGTAAGGTAAAAGTACAAGTATATCCAGCTGGACAGTTGTTAAGTGATAAGGAAATGAACCAGTCGATTCTGACAGGCGGGGTAGAGATGGGTTTAAATTCGTCAACACTTTGGGCTTCAACCGTTCCTGCCATGGGTATCTTTGACGTCCCTTATGTTTTCCATGATTATGACGCTGCTGGTAAAGCACTTTCAGGTGATATGGGTAACAAACTAAAGTCTGCTATGGAACAAAAGGGTGCAAAGGTATTATTATTTGCTGACTATGGTTACGCTCAATTTGCTAATAATGTTAGACCGCTCAAATCGCCTGGAGATTTTAAAGGCTTAAAGATTAGAAGTATTGGTGAAATTCCATCAGAACTTATTAAAGCATATGGAGCTTCTCCAGTGTTTATGGGGGCCGGGGAAGTTTATATGGCATTACAGCGTAATACAGTTGATGGTGCAACATCAGGAACAACTGCGATGCTTCAAAGAAAATATGATGAAGTGGTTAAATACTTAACCATTAACAATTATGCCTATTTGGAGTTTATTTTAGCCGTAAATAAAGCTTATTGGGATAAGCTTCCTGCCAAAACGCAAAAGTTAATTGAGGAAACTGCTGCTGAAACGGAAAAAGGGATTCGTGAAAAAGCAAAGGCTGAAGATACGAGAACCGCTAAAGAACTAGAAAAGAAGGGTGTAGAAGTTTACGTTGTTCCTAAAGAAAATCTACAAGTTTGGAAGGACTCGGCTAAACCAGTATATGATATTTTCGAAAAACAAGCGGGAGATCTTGGTAAGGAACTTCTAGACCTTGCTGAAAAACAAAACTAAATTAGTAGAATTATATCATCACCTGGGAGGACATGTCTCCCGGGTGAATTTTTAAATAATGTCGTTTCTGACATATTTTGGAGGAAAAAATGGATTTATTTAAGAAGCTTTATAAATTCATCGATAGAATCATTCGTCTTGGGGGAATCATTTCTGGCCTATTCGTAGTGCTTATGACAGGAATGATCTTTTATGAGATAGTGTCTCGTGCTATTTTCAATTCCCCAACGATCTTTGCGACGGAATTATCCATTTATTCGTTGATTGGAAGCTGTTTTATCGGAAGCGGATACGCGTTAAGAACTTTTTCACATATTACAGTAGATCTGTTAACAAATGCGGTCCCATTGAAAGTAAAAAATATTTTGGATGTGATCTCCAATATATTAGGACTCCTTTTTAGTGTCATTTTCACATTTTACTCGATCCTGCATGTCCAAGGGACTTATACAATCGGAACAACATCCTCTTCACTATTAAGGGTGCCGATGTATATACCGGAAATGATGCTTCCAATCGGCGGGGTATTGCTTTGCTTGGCATTTATCTTACAAATCATTGATGGTTTTAGTCCGAAAGGAGAGACTCACGCATGAATATATTTTTCCTTGGAGGAATGGGGACTCTCCTATTAATTGGTCTGCCCGTTGCCTTTACTCTAGGTTTACTTACGATAGGCGGAATGTATTTCTTTAATGGCGGAACACTAGCATTCAATCAAATCCCGATTATTTCATATAAGGCATTGGATTCGTTTGAGCTGACGGCTCTTCCATTATATGTATTAATGAGCCAGATTTTATTAGTTTGCGGTGTAGGGAAAGATTTATATGAAATGGCAAGCAAATGGTTCAGACATTTACCTGGCGGGCTTGCTATAGGCACTATTTTCTGCTGTGCCATTTTTGCTGCTATTTCAGGCTCTAGTGTTGCAACGGCTGTAACGGTTGGCTCAGTGGCTATTCCAGAAATGGTTAAACGAGGCTATACGAAAAGATATGTTTTAGGTTTAGTAGCCGCAGGCGGCACCTTAGGGATTTTGATCCCGCCTAGCGTTCCGATGATTCTTTATGGAAATATCACTGGAGAATCTGTAGGGAAACTTTTCATTGCTGGTATTGTTCCTGGATTACTCCTTACATTACTTTTCACCATATTTGCCTCCTGGCAGACAAGACATATTAAGGAAAAGGCAGCTACATGGGCGGAAAGATTTGAGGCATCGAAAAAAGCTATATGGGGGTTAATCCTGCCAGTTATCATTATCGGTGGTATTTATTCAGGCTTGTTTACACCAACTGAAGCGGCGGCAGTGGGGGTAATCTTTAGCCTATTAGTCGCTGGATTGGCCTATAGAAATTTAACGTTTAAAAATATGAAAGAAATCTTATTTTCAACCGTTCAAACAAATGCAATGATTCTTTTCATTATTGTTGGGGCCATGCTGCTTGGCTTTATTTTAACGGTTCTAAGAATCCCACAAACCATTACCGAAATGGCAACATCATGGGATGTTTCCCCTTGGGTCATTTTTATATTAATAAATATCGTATTGTTGATTCTAGGGTGTTTCTTGGAGACGGTTTCCATTATCGTGATTACTGTTCCAATTTTATATCCAATTATTACATCTTTAGGTTTTGATCCAATCTGGTTCGCTATTATTTTGGTTATTAATATGGAATTAGCATTAATTACACCACCTGTCGGACTGAATTTATTCGTATTAAAGGGTGTAGACAAATCCGCCTCTATGTCAGAAATTACTCGTGGTGTCTTTTCATATGCCATTATCATGATACTATTCATCGGACTGCTTGCGATATTCCCAGAAATAGTCACATTCCTTACTAATACGGGGAATATAAAATAAGGAACAGCACTTGACCGGCATCTTTAGGATGCCGGTTTTTGTGTGACGGGTGGGTTACGGAGGATATCCTGGCAATTTAAATATTTTCTTTGGGGTTGTAACAATAAATTTATCAGTGTGTCTTCTGTAAATTCCTTGTGAATAAAAAGAGCATCAAATTGGATGCTCTTTTCAGGATTAGAAACATTGTAATGTAAACCTTACTCTATCAAATTGCTTGTTTGCTAATTCTTCCTTTTTAATGCAAAAGTAAAGCAGCCCGCAATCTCCCCACATCACCTCTAAATCCTCTTCATCGGAGTCGATTTGGAACAATAATACCGATTCCTTTTCGTCGTTATATAGCTCTTCGAACACATCGTTTTGCACATTAAATGGTTCGCCAAGCATGTAATGAGCGGGGGAGGTGTTACCTTCTTCATCTTCCGGCTGCATTAATTCTTGACGAAAGTTCCAAAAGTTCTCTTCTTCGTCTTCGTTTTCAAATGTAAGATTAGCAGGATTTTCAGATATCGTAGAGATGTTCTTGAAATTCACCTGGAAAGCATTTAATGGATAATAGTCATCGGTGATCTCTGGATAATCTTTTCTTTTCAGTGTGTTCAAATCGCCATCAAAATAAAGGACTTTAAAACATCCTTCATCCTCTTCAAAGCCCCAAGGCTGCTCAGCGACATCGTAAAAAAGATACAATATCCCGCTGTCGGGAAGCAAAGAATCTTTATCAAATGGTTTAATTTCTTTTAGGTTAAATTGGCCGACAAACGTTAAGTAGCCTTTATCAAATTTGGGGAATTCCATTTCATCAGGCAGATCTGGCAAACCGCCTAATTTCGAGGAACCAATAGGAATAAACTCTTCATCGACTTTTGTTTTTTCTATTTTAATGGAGCTTTTCAAAGCTGAGATAATATCTGTTTTTTTATGGTACAACTCATAATCACGAAGTAATGTCTCAATGTGCTGCATAAGACAGAATCCCCCTTTTTTTTGCCGTTTTTTTAAATCCTATTAGTCAAAACAAACCTGCTATAAATCTATTATATAAAAAAACTTTAAGCTTGTTTGTTATGTTTTGGTAAATGCTGAAAAAGGTTGAAAATAGAAAAAGTAGGGGGTTTTATTCCTTACTAAGATGATTAACTTTTTTATTAATTTTAACAGCTGAATTTCTACTACATTCGTGTAACAAATAGTTTCATTTGTTAAAATTTTTTTGCTTTTGTTTGAATTTATTTTAAGAGATTGTTAAATCTTGAACAATCCTCCCTGAAGCCAAAATACATTTGCTATGCTGTGGAGGTATCGAAACTAAATTGCGGAGGTGTTGTTAATGTTAGTAAATTGGTTAAGACAAAGCAAAACTGCATCTGGTATTTTAACTGTTCTTCGTTTATATCTTAGTTACGTTTGGCTCACGGCGGGGTGGCACAAATTATCAAGCGGGGATTTTGACGCTTCGGGATTTTTAAAAGGAGCAATCGCTAACCCAGTTAAAGGTCCTGACGGTGCGGTTGTTTTTGGCTGGTATGTTGATTTCTTAAAACATGTTGCATTGCCTAATGCCCATATCTTCAATACGATTATTCCTTTAGGTGAATTTCTTGTTGGTTTAGGATTATTACTAGGATGCTTAACAACAGCTGCCATGTTCTTTGGTCTATTGATGAACTTCTCTTATTTATTTGCTGGAACGATTTCTTCGAACCCATTAGATATTTTATTAGGAGTTATAATCCTATTTGCAGGCGCTAATGCTGGAAGAGTCGGACTAGACGGCTGGATAAAGCCATTCATTAGAAAAACAGTCCTTAAACGCAAAGTAAAAGGCAACAACCAAACCGTGAAAGATAACCAATCAGTCATAGACAATAAACCTGTCAACCTAAATTAGATGCATGGGGACGGTTCTTTTGCATCGTTTTCAGCTTTTTTCAGCTGTATTTGCTGGAGATGGAACCTGAACCGGCACTGTGGAATGGGACAAGAGAACCGTCCCTATGCATCATATTAACTTGAGTTGTCGCGAAATAAATCAATATACAAGTTTCCTTTTGTTCCTACAACTGCGTAAGAAATTTCAGAGACCTGAACGTTTCTCTTTTTTAATTCTGCCAAGAACCAGTCTTTATCGTAATCGTGGGTAGAAAAATTTTTGTCTAATATTTCTCCATCAATCACCAGTTCTACCGGAACCTTGCTTGAGAGTGGGACCAAATTTAGGTCCTTTCGCACTACAGTTTGGTATTCTGCTTTTTTTAAAACTGATAGAGAACCATTTACTTCTAAAATGGCACATTCCACTTCTTCGATGTTAAAGATATCTTTTCCGCGTAATGCCTGTGTAAGCATATCTAAAGAATAACCAATCTTCTTAAGTGATTCTTCCATGATTTTTCCTTCTTGAATTAAGAAAGTTGGTTTTCCGGCAATCCATTCCTTATAGCGGTGTTTTTTAACAGCGAGGGTATTCAATGTAAAAATAACAGCACCCATTATAACGAATGCAAGGATAAAATACCGGAACTTAATATTTAGATTGAATGCTAGATTTCCTGCAATGGTTCCCATGGTAATCGTAGCGATGAAAAGGTGATACGTCTTTTGGAATATGGTCTGTTTCCCAAGAATGTGTACAAAAACCCATAAGATGATAAATGCTGTTAAGGTTCTAAAGATGATTTCTAAAGATCCTGGCATCGCTGTTCTCCCTTGCAAAAGTCAAAACGGTAATAGTTGGCATCGATAAGTTAAAAATATTATGTTCTTCCTGCAAGTGAATTATCCGGTGTGTTTATATTTCATAAATTATCCAATGTAAATATGAACGTTCTCTTATTGGTGTTTCTTTAAAAATTTCAACATTTCGTTGAAGGCAAGTTGAAATGATTGTTCCTTAAATTTAGCAGAGTACGGGTCACTAAATCCGTGTTGTCCACTAAATTTATGGATCTCGATATTTTTTTGATCAAGGTTTGAAATTAACTGATCGACATTAAAGGATTGTTCCTCTTCTGGAAAGAATAAAACCGTAGGGCATCGCGGCACGATCTGTTGGTAATTTCGAATTCTCGAACCATAATAGGCGACGACTCCATCCAGACTATCTTCCTCACTGCACAGCCAAGCAGCAGTTGCGCCAACGCTAAATCCAATCAGATATATTTTTTCGTAATTATATTTTACATCTAACAATAGATTCTTTATTTTTTTAACAGCTTCGGTGAAACCTACATTGTTCATAAAATGATGGTAGGCAATCTCTTCTTCAGAATAAGTAAAAGGTTGTTCTCGCTCTAATAAGTTCGGGCAGATCACATCAAAACCCTGTGTTGATAATAAATCACAAAAGTCTTCCATATGTTGATTAATGCCATAGATTTCGTGTATGACAATAATCAAATGACTTGAATTCTTCAGTATTTGGAGCATTTTATCCCCCATAGAGTGTCAATATTTTAAAGTAAGCTTTCCGCAAATTGCTCTTCGGAAATGACTTTAAATCCATTTCTTTTTAGTAAGGCAGAAGTGACTCCCATACCCTCTATTTTTTCGCCAATAAATTTGCCGTTATAGATCATCGAACTCCCGCAAGACGGACTATTTTCCTTAAGAACCACTAAAGTCGCTTTTATTTCTTTTGCTTTTTCAAGTGCAGCATAAGCTCCGTTTAGATAAAGCTGGGTAACATCATTTCCTGATTGATCTACTACTTTCGCCTTTCCATCCAGAACATCTTCACCGTTACCGCCGGTGATTTCAGCAGGCGCTCTTGGCGTTGAAAAGCCGCCAAGTAATTCTGGACAAATGGTAATTGCTTTATTTTCTTCTACTAGTTTCCTAATTTTATTATTTAAACTATGTGTACCGTTATATCGCACTTCCAATCCCGCTAAACACGAACTCACCAATATCATTACACTAACCCCCTCAATGTAAATTTTAGCATATTTCACAGGGGGATCTTCTTGCTTTTTGGTATAGGGAATGATTGTAATAGGTAAATAAAACACTCACTTTGGAAAGTAAAGCCGCCGAAAATGGCAGTTGGATTTGAAGCAAGGGTTACATAGTTCTACCTTCATTCTCGTAACCCCTTCTGAAATTCCCAAATCTAATTTGATTTTTAGTAAATTGACAATCCCAATTCCATTCGATAATATTTTTTATTATAGATAAAATAGAAACAACTATTTCTATAATAGAAATAAAACTCAAAGTTGGGGGGATAGGATGATAACGTTACTAACAATTGGCCAAACTCCAAGAGAGGACTTAATGAAGGCTTTTCATTTAGGTGGAGTGGATGAGCTGCAGCTGATAGGCGCCCTGGATGATGTTTCTCAGGAAAAAATCAATTGGTTAGCAAACCAGCCAGGGGAAGAAAAATTATATGTTGTATTAAAAAATGGAATGGCAAATATAAATCACCAGCTAATCGAGCAGAAAATTGAAAAATTAATAAAAGAATACGAGAAATCATCTGATGCTATTGCCGTTCTTTGTATGAGTGAGTTTGAATGCACATCCGATCAAACTCCGATTATTTATCCAGTTCAAGAGATGAAAGAAGCCGTGGCAGGAATTCAAAGTGATGATACGACCGTCATTTTTGTTCCAATCAAAGAGCAGCTAAAATCAGCTCAAGTGAAATGGAGCAATGTTAAGGGGAAAAAGTATTTTGCAGCTGTTCATCCTAAATCACCTGCTGTTCTAGATGAAATCGAGAAAGAAATTGAATTCTATCAAGCAAATCATATTATTATGGATTGTTATGGATATGATTATGAATTAGTTGCAAAAATTGAAAATAAATACCCTTGTTCTTGTCATAACGTACAGCATCTTGTTGTGCAGAGAGTGAAGAAGGTTAAGCATGACTAAAGAAAGTTCAGAAATTTTATTAACTTTAGATAAAGGATTACAAGTAATAAAATATCTATCCATGATTAATCGACCCATATCGGTTGGTGAATTATCAAAAGAAGTAGATATTAATAAATCAACAATGTTCAGAATTTTAAAAACCCTACAAAGAAGAGGCTTTGTTTTTCAACAGGAAAATGGGGATTATGGTTTAAGAGTAGAGGAATTTTATCTCATTGTTGACCGTTTTGACCAAAATGAGGCTCTCCAAAGGGCGCTTAGGCCGGAGCTGGAGCAATTATCTAAAAAATGTGCAGAGACTGTAACACTTTCAGCTCTTGTTGAAGAAAACGTGGAATGTATTGATAAAATTGACAGCCAGCAGTCCGTGCATGTTACCCAGATTGTGGGGAGATATTCTCCTTTACATGCAGCAGCATCAGGAAAGGCTGTATTAGCCTTTCTTCCCCAGCCGAAAGTTGAAAAGATCATCAGTAAAGGGAATTTAAAAAGATTTACAGAGGCGACAACCGTTTCAAAAGAGAAACTTCTAGAGGATTTACAGGAAATAAAAGCGAGGGGCTTTGCTGTTAGCCATGGGGAACTCGATATTGGAGTTAGTGCGGTAGCCGCTCCTATTTTTGCTAAATCGGGATCAGTAGTAGGTTCGGTCAGTATACTGGGATTTAGTCAAAAATTTACTGAAGAAACAATAGATCATTTATCGGAAATTTTATTAGAAACGGCTGGTAACATGTCAGCTTTATTAAACTATTAATGGGGTGGAGAAATGGAATTGATCAACAAGGAAAGATTATGGGAAACGGTTCATGCTTTAGCAGCCATTACAATCGAAGGGAAACCATGGACAAGACGATCTTTTACGGCTAAATATAACGACGGCCGGGAATGGCTGAAAAACCAAATGCAGGATATGGGCTTAGAAGTTGAGGTAGATGCTGCAGCGAATGTCATTGGACGTTTGATTGGGACTGAACCGAACCTGCCGTCCATTGTGATTGGTTCCCATACGGATACGGTTCCAGACGGAGGAAGATTTGATGGAATCGCCGGGGTTCTTGCAGGACTAGAAATTGTTCGATCTTTAAAAGAACAAAATATCCAGCTTAAACATACGATTGAAATTGTCGATTTTACTGCCGAAGAGCCTTCTGAATATGGGTTATCTACTGTTGGAAGCCGTGCTTGGTCTGGGAACTTGACAACGGAAATGTTGACTTATACCAATGCAGATGGTCAATCTTTAGCGGAAGCTATCTCTTTTGCAGGGGGAAATCCAGAGGAAATAAATAAGTGTCTAAAAGAAAAAGATGAGATTGCTTTATACCTGGAGCTGCATATTGAACAGGGGCCGGTCCTATTAAATAAGACTGCTAATTTAGGTGTTGTGACCGGGATTGTTGGAATACAACGTTTTAAGATTTTCGTAGATGGATTACCAAATCATGCTGGAACAACACCGATGGATATGAGAAATGATGCGCTTACAGCTGCGTCTGAAATGACGTTGGCTATCGAGCGAATTGCCGGGAAAAAGTATGAACAGCCCGTTGTTGGCACGGTTGGGGTTTTTAATAATTTTCCGAATGCCTCCAATGTTGTACCAGGAAAAGTAGAATTTCAAGTTGAGATTCGCAGTATTTCTGAAGAAGTAATTGATCAGGTAGCTAGTCAATTTTTATCAGAAGCGGACTCGATTGCCAGCAGGAGAAATGTAGGTTTGAAGACCGAAAAAGTTTCACGTTCAAAAGCGATCATTGTCCGTGATGAAATTAAGCACCTTTTAGAGAACTCATGCAGAACGATTACAGACAAAGTTATTGAGCTGCCGAGCGGGGCAGGGCATGATGCGAATCAAATGTCCTTGCTTGCTCCGGTAGGGATGATTTTTATACCATGCAAAGATGGAAGAAGCCACTGCCCGGAAGAATGGGCTGAAAAAGAAGATTTGTATTTGGGAACAAAAGCCTTGTTGAATGCTGTTCTGGAGTTTTCTAAATAAAGCTGTCCATTATTTTTGACTTTTTCGTAGGTTCAGTAACCTTGATATTTTAAGGTTGTTGGGCCTTTTTAAATTTAATTTTCAGATAATGGAGAATAATACCGCTTGCAAGAAAGATCAAAAATATGTATTATCAAATATAGATAATACATTATCAATATTTGATAAAAAGAAGGTAATATCGTGAGTGCAGAAAAAACGTTGGAAATTTTAGAGTTGTTTGATTTTGAATCAAGAACGCTTTCAGTTCCAGAAATCGCAGCGAAGTTACAACAACCGCAAAGCTCCGTATATCGACATATGCGAGTACTGAAGGAAAAAGGATACATTATTGAGTATTCACCAGGACTGTATAGTTTAGGCTATATTTTTTTAAAGTTAGCGAAAATTGTCAAAATGGATATTAATTTGCCAGCGGTTGCTCAAGATGCAATGAGGGAATTAACAAGAACAACAGGAGAAACCTCTATTTTACTTGTTCCCTCCAATTTACAAGCGGTTTGTTTAGCATCTGTTCCATCAGGGCATCCAATAAAGGTTTCCTCTGAACAGGGGACCATTGTCCCTCTTTATGGAGGTGCCTCCTCAAAAGCATTACTAGCCTATATGGGGGACCGTGTTGTTGAAGAAATATTTAACACAAATATGGTTAAAAGGCACACGGAACACACCATTTTAAGCATAGATGAAATGAAAAATCATTTAGCAGATATTCGAGAAAAAGGCTATGCATTTTCAGAAAGTGAGATTGACTATGGTGTTACCGCATATGGAATGCCAATCTTTGATAGTGATGGTAAGTTAGTTGCATCTTTGAGTATTGCAGGACCAAAGGAACGCTTGGAAAACAAAAGGGTGGAGGAAATTGTAAACGCACTCAAAGATGCAGTTGAAAAAATACAAGATCAAATTTAACCGGAGGGATGAAACATGAATAAAGTAGAGCGCATCATTAGGGGAAAAATCGTTTTAAAGGATTCCGTTATTCAGGGTGAGGTGGGAATTAACGAAGGGAAAATCGTAAGTATTCATGAAGGAACAGGAAATTTAGATTCTGACAACATCAAGGACTTTGGTGAGTCATACGTATTTCCTGGAGTCATTGATGTGCATGTGCACTGTTTTAGTAACCCGAATGAGGGCTTTGTCTCAACAAGTACTTCCGCAGCAGCAGGTGGGATTACCACATTCCTGGATATGCCGTACGATCTTCCAAACCCAATCAATAATGTCGAGATATTCAAAAAGAAAGTGGAGCAGTTAGAGAAGGAAGCAGTTGTAGATATTTGCTTATGGGGAACGATTTCCAAGCGGAATGGAACCGATCAAATCATTCCATTAGCCGAAGCTGGAGCAGTTGCCTTTAAGATGTCAACTTTTGAAACTGATGAGTATCGTTTTCCGCGCATTCCTGATACGGAAATCTTGAAAGCAATGAAGTTAATTGAACAGACTGGACTAAGAGCGGCGTTCCATTCGGAAAACGATGAGATTATTGTTGATTTGATTGATCAATATATTAATGAAGGAAAAGTATATCCTAAAGCCCATAACGAAACTCGTCCTCCATTGACGGAAACGAGTGCAGTGTTGAAGTTAATGGAATTTGCGTACTGGACAGGCGTAAAGCTGCACATTGTCCATGTGAGTCACCCAAGAACAATTGATTTAATTAAGCAATTCCAAGCACAAGGCGTAAAAGTAAGCTGTGAAACTTGTTATCCATATTTGTTAATGGATGTGGAAGATTTAGAAAAATACGGGCCGATTGCAAAAAACAATCCACCATTAAGAGAAAAAGAAGAAGTTCAAGGTTTATGGAAGCATATTGAAGAAGGAAACATCAATCTAATCTCTTCTGATCATGCTCCTTGGAGTGCTGAACAAAAAGTAAAAGGAAACGATAATATTTTCCTTGCCTCTTCAGGACTCCCAGGTGTTGAAATTATGACACCGTTAATGTTTAACAGTACCGTATCAAATGGCAGGTTATCACCAAACGAATTTGCCAATTTAATGTCCACCCATCCGGCGGAAGTATTTTCTATTCCAGGAAAAGGGCAGATTAGTATTGGATACGATGCAGACTTTACCGTGATTGATCCCAATCAAAGAATGGTTATTGACCAAAATTCATTTAAATCTTTTTCAAAATTATCTCCATTTGATGGACAAGAATTAAATTGTAAGGTGATTTCAACCATTGTCCGCGGGGAAGAGGTTTTTGATGGAGACAATGTAAGGCAAAAACCTGGATTTGGAAAGTTTGTTCCTGGTTCTGCAGCAAAAGCAGCTATATCTTTATAATCATAAGCGGGTAACCCCCATTCAGATGGCGCAAGCCGTCATCTGGGTGGCTTTTATAAAAATATTAAAATCAATAAAGAGGAGATGAAAAGGATGAAGCCATATTATTTATTAGCAATCTTGCCTTTTATCGCCATACTGGGGGGAGCGGCTTTTGTGAATAAAGTGGAGCCGTATGTGCTGGGAATACCTTTCTTCCTATTTTGGATTATTATTTGGGCTATTCTTTGTTCCGTAATTATGGTCATTATTTATCGATTAGATCCTATTAATAAGGAGGAGGGAAAATGAATCCAGCACTAATCATTATTTGTTTATTCTTAGTCCTAAGTATTGTTTTAGGTCTCCTCGCTAAACGTGGGAAAGAGATGGGGATGGAGCAATGGGCAGTAGGAGGACGCGGGTTTGGGGGAGTATTTGTCTTCTTACTATTAGCGGGTGAAACCTATTCTGTTTTTACGTTATTGGGAACCAGTGGTTTAGCCTTTAATAATGGGGCAGCAGCTTTTTATTTGCTCGCTTTTACAGCTTTAGGAACCATTACATCCTACTGGATTTTACCTCCAATTTGGAGATACGCAAAAGAAAACAATGTCGTCTCTCAATCTCAGTTCTTCTCAAAAAAATATAATAGTAAAGGACTGGGAGTTTTTGTTGCTATTGTAGGGGTAGTTGCATTAATTCCGTATATTACCATTCTATTTAAGTCCATGGGAATTCTCGTTGCTGCTACTTCCTATGGCGCCATTCCTTCAACTGCTGCAATATGGGTAGGGATGATTGCCTTACTGGTTTACGTTATGGCATCGGGAATCCATGGATCCGCTTGGACATCTACCGTTAAAGATTTCTTAATATTCTTTGTCATTCTATTTTTAGGAATTTACCTGCCAATTCATTATCATGGAAGTATTGGAGGACTGTTCCATGCAGTCAATGAAGTAAAACCGCATGCACTTACACTGCCTGCTAAAGGATTAAGTGTACCATGGTTTATTTCCACAGTTGCGATTAGCGCATTTGCCTACTTTATGTGGCCACATAATGCTCCAACCATCTATGCATCGAAAAATGAAAAGGCCTTCCGTTTAAACGCTGTCTTGCTTCCGATTTATGCACTCATGGTGTTATTTGTTTACTTTGTCGGCTTTACCGCAATCGTTGAACTTCCAGGTTTAGAAAAAGGTGATTTTGCTTTATTAGAGCTCTCGATTAAAACGTTTGATCCGTGGTTTGTCGGAATTATCGGGGCAACTGGATTACTAGCAACACTCGTTCCGGGTTCCATGATGTTAATGTCTGCTGCCACCATGATTACCACGAACGTAATTGAACCGTTAAAATCTGATATCTCGGATAAAAGCAAAGCATTTACTGCAAAAGGATTTGTTGTTCTATTATCTATCATTTGTGCCTTCTTTTCGATGAGTGACAGTAATACCTTGGCTACTTTATATTTGACATCTTTCAGTTTGATTACACAAATGGCTCCTTCCTTATATTTAAGTTTAAGGAAGAAAAATAACATTACGAAATATGGTTCTGGAATGGGCATGTTCGTCGGAGTCGCGATTGTTGTCTATGTTACTTTTACGAAAACAACTATGGCTATGCTTTTTCCAACCCTTCCTAGCACCATTCAAGATTTAAATATTGGAATTGTTGCCCTTGCAGCCAATATTGTGATTATGTTTACAGTGAGTTTTTTTACAAAAAAGACTCTTGTTAGTGACAAAAAAGATGGAGATAATTTAACTTCTGCGGCCAGCTAACACAAGGTAAGATATAATACGGGTATTTATATTTAGTAAAATGCGGCTGACTCAAGGGGCGTTGAAAGACGACTTATTTGAGTCAGTTTTTAATTTGTCTTTAACTTTTGGTGTTGTTTAGGAATCATTTCCTTTAGGAAGGGGAAATTTCCCTTTATCCTTTGGTTGGTATCATCGTTTTTGGGGGGAAGTTATTAGAATAAGCAGCAAGAAAAACTTAATCTTTAAGGCCCTCGGAATACTCTCGGATAGAGCAGATTTATTCTCGGATAAACGGAAAATACTCTCCGTACCGTAGAATACTCTCGGAAAGAACAGAAATACTCTCGGATAAACCGGGAGTACTCTCGGATAAACGGAAAATACTCTCAGTAGCGCAGAATACTCTCGGTTAGAATAGAAAAACTCTCGGATAAGACAGATTTACTCTCGGATAAGCCGGTAATACTCTTAAGAAACATGAGGGCTTTTCAGCAATTTCAGGCGTTCACATGGGCCAGAATGCAGAATGAGGCAGAAGAACCGTCCCTCTGCCTCATTTATTATGTCCAACATATTGAAATGAGTAAATATGTGTTTTTGTTAGTTCAATGGCTTCTTGGATGAATGCTTCTGGAGTTTCTTTGAAGCCATTTTCGATCCAATTCTGGAGGAGTCCATAGAAGCCATAAGCGGTATAACGTTTAAAATAATCCATATTTACTGGGATATTGTTGATCGTTTCGAAAATAAATTGTTCCTTATAGATTTTTATGATAGTTTGAGGGAACCGTGTATGCAATCCTGGTAACGTGTCATCGTAGTTGATCAATGTGAAAAAATTCTGATTTTTATAGATGTAAGAAACGATATTAAAAGATGGGGCATTTAGCTTTGCTGTCTGAACCTTTTGTCCAGGTACATATGCCTTGCCTACGGAATCCTCCAACCCCTCAAGCATGGAAACCAGTAAATCCTCGGCCATTTCGATTTTATCTGTGTAATGGATGTAAAAGGTACTGCGATTATATGCGGCGTAATCGACAATGTCTTTTACCGTAACGGCATGGTACCCCTTCTCTTTTATAAGTTCAATCAAAGCATGTTTTAAATGTGCTTTTGTTCGATTTTGCCGTTGAGATGTTGTATTTTGTTCATTATTCATGAAAAAAACTCCCTCAATATAGACAGATTTAGCATAAGTGTCTAACTAGTCGACACTTAATGATATCTTAATGATTGTTAGTTGTGAACAAAATAGTACAATTAAATTGTGAACAATAAAGCACAGATAATAGATTTATCTATTATTTTTCTCTAGACTGTGCTAAAGAATTCTTGAATACGAGGAGGATTTAGGATGGGAAAATTACAAGACAAAGTAGCTGTGATTACCGGTGGAGCATCTGGTATCGGGGCAGCAACAGCACGTTTATTCGTTTCAGAAGGAGCCAAGGTGGTTCTGGTTGATTTAAATGAAGAAAAAGGGAAAGCTTTTGAAGCAGAATTGAAAACGCTTAATGCTGAAGCTCTTTTTATAAAAGCAAATATTACGAGTGAAGAAGACGTCGCAAATGTCTTTAAACAAACAGTTGAAACGTTCGGCAAAGTGGATGTGGTCTTCAACAATGCGGGGATCGGCCGTGTTCAGCCTTCACATGAACTAGAGTATTCAGAATGGCGCAATACCGTAAATGTTGACTTAGATGGTGTCTTCTTAGTAGCACGTGAAGCCATCCGTGAAATGCTAAAAAAAGAAGGCGGTACGATTGTGAATACGGCATCCATGTACGGTTGGGTTGGATCACCAGGATCAGCAGCTTATAACGCAGCAAAAGGCGGCGTGATTAACTTAACTCGTTCCCTTGCACTTGAATATGCAGAACAAAATATTCGTGTTAATGCATTATGCCCTGGCTTTATCGACACACCCATTATTCCGGAAGAAAGCAAGCAAGCTTTAGCTGAAGTGACACCAATGAAACGTTTAGGTAAAGCAGAAGAAATGGCAAAAGCAGTATTATTCATGGCTTCTGATGATTCTTCATTCATGACTGGTAATAGTTTGACTGTTGATGGCGGGTATACGGCGCAATAATAAATCTTGTTGACTAAGTATAAATGATGACCTTTCATCGATATAAATCCTTAATTTGAGATATTTTAATTAGAAATATTTTTTAAAACAAAGGGAGGAAATTACAATGAGTAATCGTTTTGATGGGAAAGTGGTATTAATTACAGGAGCAGGTTCTGGTTTAGGTCAAGCTTCTGCCTTACAAGTTGCCAAAGAAGGAGCAAAACTTTCACTTGTAGATTTAAACGCTGCTTCATTAGAAGAAACGAAAAGACAAGTCTTAGAAGTTGCACCAAACGCAGAAGTGTTACTGATCACTGCGAATGTGGCTGATGAACAAGCAGTTCAAAACTATGTAAATGAAACAGTTGAGAAATTTGGTAAAATCGATGGTTTCTTCAACAACGCAGGAATCGAAGGAAAACAAAACCTGACAGAGGATTTTGGCATTGAGGAATTCCAAAAAGTAGTCGGCGTCAATTTAAACGGTGTGTTTTATGGTATGAAACACGTATTGAAAGTCATGAGAGAACAAGGCTTTGGCTCCATTGTTAATACTGCTTCTGTTGGAGGTATTCGCGGGGTAGGTAACCAATCTGGCTATGCAGCAAGTAAACATGGCGTGGTCGGCTTAACAAGAAACTCTGGAATTGAATACGGTCAATATGGTATCAGCATCAAAGCCATTGCACCGGGCGCCATCATGACACCGATGGTCGAAGGTTCATTAAAACAAATGGATCCAGATAACTGGGAAGAGGTCGGAAAACAATTTGTTCAGCCAAACCCAATGAAACGTTTCGGTAAACCAGAAGAAGTAGGCTATTTAGTGGCATTCCTGCTATCTGACCAAGCCAACTTCATCAACGCAACCGTTATTCCAATTGATGGCGGACAATCTTATAAATACTAAGAAGTGTGGAGATGGTTCTCCTGCTTCAACTAATCTAGCGATAGGCGCATTTCTATAAGAAGAAATGCGCCTATTTTTATTTTAGAGGAAAGGAACCATGGGAAAAGGCGGCCAAGGTACCTGGTGCAGGGTTTGTTAGGTTTTGGTAAAATTGGATATGGATGCATTATTTTAAGAAATACATCCAATGAATGAAAAGGGGTTGGCCAAATGTTAATTAGAGAAGTGACTGAAGCTGAATACCTAGAAGCCATGAAACTATCAGAATACGCATTCCAATATAAGGTTCCAGAGGACAGCATACCGGCTCGAAAAGAAGTATTGAA
Source organism: Neobacillus sp. SAB-20_R2A (assembly GCF_049568635.1). NCBI lineage: Bacteria > Bacillati > Bacillota > Bacilli > Caryophanales > Bacillaceae > Neobacillus > Neobacillus sp. SAB-20_R2A. The sequence goes on from NZ_CP145895.1 coordinate 804,454, forward strand.
AAAACACAAAATTTTAGGAATCTGGGATGAGAACATCTTGGCTGCCAAACTGCATATCATCCCGCTAAGCATTTATATGAAGGATGCTGAATGGAAAATGGGCGGCATTGCCGGAGTCGCTACCTACCCAGAATACCGAAGGACCGGTTACGTGAAATCCCTCATGATCGAATCCTTAAAACAGATGCATGATGATAATCAGATCGTATCTCTTTTACACCCGTTTGATATCGGTTTTTATCGGAAATATGGGTGGGAGATATTAACGGAAAAGAAAAAAGTGACGATTGAAAAAATCAATCTTAAGTTCCTCGAACCACAACAGGGTTTTATAAGAAGATATTCAAAAGATACGCACAATGAGGAGATAGAAAGGATTTATCAGCAGTTTTGCTGTCAGTATACAGGGATGCTGAAGCGTGAGACTGATTGGTGGAAGCGGAGCGTGTATGATGATCATTCCCAGCTTGCCGTCTATTACCATTCCGAACACGAGGCTTTGGGTTATATGCTGTACGAGGTGAAGGAGCGAAAAATGGATGTGCAGGAGTTCGTTGCCCTTGAACATGAAGCAAGAATGGGGCTATGGAATTTCATCTGCCAGCATGATTCCATGGTTGACTCAGTGACCATGGAACTTGCCAGTCAGGACCCACTTCCATATTTTCTGAAGCAGCCGAATGTGGAACAGAAGGTAACCCCTTATTTTATGGCAAGGATCGTGGATGCTGAGGAATGCTTAAAGAGGTTCCCTTTTGTTCATGAAAATGAGCCCCTATTCCTGCATCTAGAAGATTCACACGCACCGTGGAATAATGGCAGTTACCTGCTCGGTAACGGAGAAATAAAGACGTTTAAAGAAAAAACAGGCAGCCAATGTGTCCATCCCCCTAAAAAAGGGATTCGTCTGAACATCAATTCCCTATCAGCCATCCTATTTGGCTACAAAAGGCCAAGGGAACTTTATGAAATGGGCTACTTAAAAGGATCCAAAAACGAGATGGAACTGTTTGAGAAGAAGGTTCCGCCGAACAAATCAGCATTTTTTGATTTCTTTTGATCTTTTATACCACTTAAGGGTAACTTATCACCTTTTCACGAGGATATCGACAACTTTTTGAATATTATGTGATTTCTTGGTGTTTCGCTGTCCATAGCTCCCGTTAGTGTGTTAGTATTGTTATAACGTTATAATGGTTATTTTTGTATTAATGGTTATAAACCACTTTGAAAATGTATATAAATAGTGAGGAGGAACGATATGTCTCTAACGGTGGTGAAGGAAGTGGAAAGAAAAGTAACAAGAGTTGGGAATAGTTTAGGGGTTACATTTCCACAGGAAGTTTTGGAACTTTTGGGAATTCGTCAAGGCGATGAAGTACGTTTTGAAATAGTTAATGGTCAAGTTACTATCAAGAAAAAAACAAATATAAAACTGCCCAAGGGAATTGATGAAGAATTCTTGGAGCAAATGAACGATATGATAAATGAATACGATAAAACTTTTAAAAACCTTGTTGATAGGTAGGTCTTTATGGACGATGTAAAATATTTATCTGAGCATCACGTTATTTTTCTGAATGCCCACCAAATAAGATTGTATTCCCCAAAAGAACCACAAGGTTTAAAAGATGAAGGTCTTTTAAGTAGCGCGGTTAATCGTCCAAAACAGAGTGCATTTGGTGAAGATGCCTATCCTAGCATTTATGAAAAGGCAGCAGAGTTGTTTGAAAGTTTATTAAAAAATCATTGCTTTCATAATGCTAATAAGCGCACGGCTTTTGCTAGTTTGTACATGTTTCTAAGACAAAATAAATACAGATTAATTGTTCCCCCTAAAAAGGCGGAGGATTTTTGTGTTCAAATCGTTGATCCAGCACAGTCAGAGGTTTCCTTTGAAGAAATCGTCGCATGGATTCAGAAGTGGACGGAGAAGGAATGTTAAATTATCATTCTCCTAAATGGGACGGATCTGTGGTGAAGTCCTATTGTAGGTCAAAGCCCCAAAGAAATAGCTAAAACATATGTTCATGATAAGAGTTCCGCACTTCCTAGTATTCTTTGTAGCAGTGGCTAAGCACTCTAATCCCATATGATAAATATTAAAAAATTGGCTCCCTTGAGTAGGGAGCCAATTTGCATTAATAGAGTTTTTACCCGGGATGCATGGGGACGGTTCTTATGCATCATTTTCAGTCGTCTTCAACCTATGCACTGAAGAGGGAACCTGAACCGTTACCGCGCGCAGAATGAGGCAAGAGAACCGTCCCTATGCATCATCCATAGAATAATTCTGTCAATGATAGACAGAATTATTTTTTTATTGAGAATATGAAAATATTATATATAATATAAAATATACTAAAGAGTCTAATAATTTTATAGCGGGGTGATGCTTTAGGTTGGAAGTGGGAATTTGACTTTCTAACGAATAAGTAAGGAAAAAACGATATTATATGGTTTTTATTGGAAGCGCATACACACAGATTTAACATGTCAACAAGGCTCTATCTGCAAACGTCGAAACTGAGTGGTAAAACCAATAGTTTTAGTGAAATGATACTAGAGGTGAACGGTTAGTTAACACAATAAAAGACCAACAGGGGATTGATAAATATGAATAAAAAAGGCGGTATTTTTTACGGCTGGTGGATCTTGGCAGCAGGCTTCGTGATTATGACATTTCTTTATGCTCCTATTGCAAACCTCGTCTCACTTTTTACGAAGCCTGTTACAGAAGAACTTGGTTTTGGAAGAGCTGAGTTTACCATGTATTACACCATAATGGCTACAACTGCCATGATTACAGCTCCAATAGCGGGCAGATTAATGAAAAAGCTGGATATACGAGTATACATGACTTTATTTACTATTTTAGGTGCAGGAGCCTATATAGGGTTTTCATTTGCAACTGAACTCATCCATTTTCAATTATTTGCAGTACCAATGGGTATGGCCCTTGCCGGGGCCGGAATGATTCCTGTCTCCGTTCTTATTACAAATTGGTTTCATACCAAACGCGGATTAAGCTTGGGGATTGCGTTATCGGGAACTGGTTTTGGGTCTATGATTCTCAGTCCATTAGTCACTTGGATCATAACAGACTACGGTTGGAGAACAGCTTATCTGACGATTGGGATTTTAATATTGGTTGTCCTTATTCCATTGATTGTATTTGTTATAAAATTAAGCCCTGCTGATAAAGGTCTATTACCGCTTGGCGAAGAAAAGGCTTCAAATATGATGGCAAAGAAAGAGTCAGTAGGGGTAACTCAAAAGGAAGCATTCAAGACCGTATCATTTTGGGTGCTTTGCTTAGGAATCGTAGTCGGCGGGGTTGTTGTTAATAGTATGATTATTAACCTGGTACCATATTTAACGGATATTGGTACCACAGCACAACATGCTGCATTGCTATTATCAGTGGCTTCAGCAATGGTAATCGTGGCAAAGCTATTAGTCGGAAGATTATATGACAAGATTGGATTAATCAAAACTTTGGTATTTATCGTTGCATCCGATATCATTTGTTTTCTATTTTTAATGAAAGGGAATTTATTAATTCCTGGCATCCTATATACCGTCTTTTCAGCATTAGGCTCAACGGCCGTTACGGTAACACCTGCCTATCTAACAGCGGCGCTCTTTGGTGAAAAAGAATACAGTGCAAAATATGGAGCCGTATCTTTATTTACATCATTAGGCGCGGCAATTGCTCCAATCGTATCTGGATTAATTTATAATATCAATCATTCCTATGGATTATTGATCAAGATGTTAATTGTTTTTGCGGTTGTAGAATTTGTATTATTTTTCGTAGCAGTGAAAACAAAACCAAAGTTTGCTTTAAATTCAGATATCCCACAAAAAGAAGCAGTGTAATTTTGTTTTAGAAATTGAAAAGATTGCGATACCCTGCCCAAAATGGCAGGGTATTCCAAGTAAAAGGGAGGACCAGAATAATGACTTCTACTTTATCAAATAAGGTTAATTTTTTTGAGGAATCAAAGAAGTATGAAGAACAAATCATTAAGGATCGCCGCTATCTGCACCAACATCCAGAACTTGGTTTCGATTTGCCAAACACACAAAAATATATTCGGCAGCGTTTGGATGAAATGGGGATTGAAAATAAGCCATGTGGTGTCGTGCCTGAAGAAATTGCAAAGAAATATGCGAAAGCAGGATTTGGACTACAGGAAAATTGTACGGGTGTAGTCGCGACTATTGGTAAAGGTGAACCTTGTATTTTGCTCCGTGCCGATATGGATGCCCTGCCGCTTGAAGAAGAATATGATTCCGAATATAAATCGAAGATTCTGGGTAAAATGCATGCCTGCGGTCATGACTCACACGTCGCCATGCTTTTGGGCGCTGCCCGAATGTTAAAGGATCATGAAGATAAGCTGCAAGGAACCGTTAAATTAATGTTCCAGCCGGGGGAAGAATGGGGCTATGGTTCTAAGTTAATGATTGATGACGGGCTCCTTGAAAATCCTAAAGTACATGCAGCGTTTGCCATCCATATTATGCCTGACCAAGAAGCTGGTACGTTATCTGTTACCAAAGGAACCGTATCACAGGCAATGGATACGTATATTGTTGAAATCCAAGGAAATGGCGGGCATAGTTCGCAGCCGCATAAAACCATTGATGCTAATATGATTATGAATCAACTATATACCAGCTTAAACTTATTATATACCCGAGAAGTGGATCCAAAGGCAAGTGTGACCTTCTCCATTGGAGCAATGAGCGGGGGGACAGTGACAAATATTATCCCAGATAAGGCTGTCCTGCAAGGGAATATGCGCAGCTTTGATCAACAATCGAGAGATCATATGTGCAAACGGATACCGGAAATGATCGATCATATCGTCAAAGCGTGGCGCGGCGAGTATAACATTGTTGATTTCCATACACCGACTACTCACAATCATCCTGAATTTATTGATGAAATTACGCCGGCATTAGAAGCTGTTGTAGGTAAAGAAAATGTCGTGGACCTTGGAAGTTTGGGGGGATCAGAAGATTTCTCTCATATTTCTCAGGCCGTTCCCTCAGCATTTGTCGTTTTAGGAACAGGAAAAGCAGGAGAACCACCAGTGCACAACCCTCGCATGCACCAAATTGAAAACATATTCAAATACGGCGCTGCCCTACACGCCAACGTTGCAATGGAATGGCTAAAAGCTCAACGTAAATGATGCATGGGGACGGTTCTTGTGCATCATTTTCAGACGTTTTCAGCTTATGTGCAGAAGATGGTACCTGAAATGGTACCGCGGAATGAGACAAGAGAACCGTCCTATGAATCATCCTCTCATATAAACCTTGCTGTTGTGGAGCAAGGTTTATTTTTGTGGGCTTAAGACAGCGCTCGGCAATTTTTTCTGTAAGTTAAAGCCGCGAACCTATGATTTAACAGGGTTTTGGCCATTTTTACACAAACGTTTGGTTAACTACATTTCCCTGGAAATTTGTCGAATAAAGGGGCTTTGTTGTAATGCTTTGAGAGCGACCATAGCCGCTTTTATGCAAGTAATCAAGCATTTTTTTCCCCAGAGAGCATTGCGATGGGGGATACTACAACTGAGAATTTCTCGGTCGAAGCTCTTAAGAGTGTTTGTCACAGATTGTAGACAAAGGGGGTACTGCCTATGCATCAATGTCAGGTATTTCATGGAGCAAAAATGACCATGGGCCACCATCCAGCATCCAGAATGAGGAAGAAGAACCGTCCCCATGCCTCACTTTTTTGCCAACTCATCTCTATCTGCAGCCATTGGCGGCTGTTCTAGCCAACCGTTTTTAATCATTATTTTTGCTCCATCTTCTGCATATTTCGCTATTTCGGCTGAAAGCCTGAGATAATGAAGACCTATATCCTTTCTGGGGCTCAGTGCCATACTTGTTCCATAAAATCCAATACTAAGGGCAATTAGTGATGTAGTATAAAACATCATCAGTTTATCTGAAAAGGTAGAAGCTGTTGAGTCTGTTACTTCGGTATCCCATGTCATAGGAATAGGGAGGTCACTCTCACTAAGAATGGAGCCCAAAACTTCACAGTGTTTTTTAGCAATTTCCTTTCCTTTAAGTAAATATTCGGTAACCTCTTTTGCCTGAGCCACCTGACTAAATCCCATTAGGGTTGCTACCCCAAAAGCATTTCTTTGAAAGTTAGCAAAGAGATTTGTAATTTCTGTACCGATTAAAGGTCTTTTTTCTCCAAAAAAACCCTTTAAAAAGCTTTTCCTTTTAACAAAATCGATATCATCTGGTATTGGTAAATAGGGAGACCGAATATAAAGACCTTTTGATAATAAAAGCTCTTTTACCTCTCTTAGTAATGTTGTTAACTGTGAAATACACTCATTATAATGGCTATAAACATCTCCCCTGACAGATAAAGACAGATTGATGCTATATCCTTGAAGAGCAATTTGAGCTGATTGATGGAGGTAATCTAACACATATATATCTGAATATAATCTTGGAGCAGAGATAACTACATCTTCATTAAGTTTAAAACCATAAGGAATAGGATACTTTTCTTTTTTGAAGATTTCAGTTAGAGTGTTAAGATTTCCTTGAGAAATATCAAAGGCCCTTTGAAGAATAGGTTTAATCTCTTCATCCTCTATATTGGTTAAAAAAAACTTGAACTTGCATGAAATAGCACTGTCATTGATGTACGAAGCCCATAAAGAGGTAATCTCTACTGAGGTAAGTCTCACCTGATTTCCAATCTCCATAATTTAACCTCCAATAAATTCAGACAAAATTCTCTACTTTCAATTTCCCCAAAACACCCTGATATATGTAGCAGATGTAAAGACAGATGCAAAAAACAGGGGTCAGCTTAGTTAGAGAAAAGGAAATTCAGTTAATTTTTAATATTAATAAAAGCATTTTAATATGATAGAACGCAAATTTTACCGACTCAGATCAGGAATCTTGCATCAGATGATTTCTGTCAATCGCTTCAGGTTGTTTTTCTAACCATCCATGTTTAACCATAATATTGTATGAAATTGCACCAGCCTCCAAAGCGTGAGTAAATACTTTGGTATAGTTTACGAGTATATCCGACCTAAAGCTCGAACCTAATGATGCACCATAATAAGTAAGAGCTGCATTTACTAAAAATCCTGCGTGAAACATGATCAATTTGTCAGAAAATGGACTTACAGTGGAATCGGTAATTTCTCCATCCCATTTCTCAGGTATTGGCAAATGATCCTCTTGCAATATAGTGTCAAAGCTTTTAGCATCTTTTCCTGCTAATTTAACGTTTTTCAGCATGAAATTACGAACATCTTCCCGCACTGCCACCTGACTAAATGCCAAACTTAATGAACTGATAAATCCAGTTTTCGTTGAATTAAAGAAAAGGGTGCTGATTTCCGAACTGTTTAATGGCCGTTTGTCGCCAATTAAATTAGAAATGAATCCTGGTGATTCTATGAACTCCGCCCCATGAGGTGAAGGTATGGAGGGGACACTTGAATATTTCGGCTCATTTTTAGCCAATTTCACTATTTTTTGGAATAATTTCTTAGATTCTTCCGCACATTCAAAAAAATAATTTTGAATGTCTTCTCGTTCTGTATTCGTAATCGCTAAGCTATAAGCGGTTAACCCATGAATTGTCATAATATAGGAGTAAAATAGTAAAAATTGATCGGAAAACAGACGTGGGGCATTAATATTCACGTCATTCTCTGTAAATCCGATTGGGACTTGGAAATTTGCACTTTTCAAGAATTCGGTGATTTTTGTAATATGACCCTCAGCTAACTGTAAAGAGAATTCTAAGATGGGTTTAATCCCATTATTTTCAACAATTTTAAGAAAATATTTGTAGACACAAACCGCCATACTATCGCCCATATACTGAAGCCAAAGAGCGGATACTTCTGCTGCGGTTAATTTATTTGCCGATTTCTGCTTAAAAATCCCCAAAAAAATACCTCCAGTTTTTCCATTTATTATTCTGAGATTATTTTATGGTATTGATTATGAAGTATACGGCTAAATTGAAGTTGATGCATGGGGACGGTTCTTTTGCCTCATTCCAAGGTCCAGTTTAGTTTCGTTTCCGGTGATGATCCAGCATTATTGGTGAATAATCAAAAAACCTCAGTTCCAGACAACCGAACTGAAGTTTTTTGTAGTGGCCGGGCTTGTCAGCTTTTATAAAAAAAGACAACTGTAGCCTCCATTTAATGAACTATACCAACGCTTACTTCTGTTTCCCGCTCAAGAAATCCTTCAGCTTTGTGTATTCTTCGATCCTGATTTCTCCCGAGGCCAATCTCTTATCTAAAATAAGCAGGGGATCATGATGATGCCTGTCTTGATAACAGAAACCTCTTTTCCCTCGCCATAATCTGAAATTGGCAAAAATCAATCCAAGTAATAATAAAAAGAAGATAAAACCAAATGGGTGAAAATAGCCCCAATGCATAAACATCGTCTCCTTTTGCTAAATTCATTACATTTTCAGAATACATCCCGTTTCTAATCAAACTCTGAACAAAACCTAAAATATTGATAAAAAGTTCTGTGAAAAATTGGAATGTAGATATCCAAAAAGCTTTATCAAATAGTATTTAAGGTACCTTTTTTGAATTTTATACTTTTTTTAGAATTGGTTTAGAAGTGTTTTAGACATATGGAGTAGGATGAATTATAGAAAGCTTCGGCAAGATGAATTTGCAGGTGTATAGAATCGGGGGAAGTTTTTCGAGGACTTGTGAAACTTATCAATACGTTCCTACTCCTGTTATCATAATGTTTAAAGCCGGCTTGATTTTGTTTGAGAAAAAACAGCTCTAAGGAGATTTGCCCATGTCCATCAAGATGAGACTACTGCTTTCCTATATCGCGATGACCTTTATTCCCATCGTCTTGTTTGCTTTGATTGCAACTGCACTGTTCTCAGCTTTCTACATGGCGGGAACCGGGGGAAGGAAGGGGATGCCGGCCTTTTGGGAGGAGTCTGCTCAGCGCCGCGACCTGATTGCCGGGGTGAAATTTATGGCTCAAACAGAACCTGAGCATTTCATGGACCGTGACTTTTTGAAAAAAACAGACGAACAATTGAATCGTTTGCAGACGGGATTCGTGGTCTTAAAAAATAATCGTGTATCCTTCACATCTCCTTTCGTGGAAAACCTTGAACTTAAACAGCCGATCCAAGATATGCAAACGAGCTGGACCCAAAATCGTTGGGGAAAGGGCCGTTTTTCAGTCGAAAAGTACAATATCGATTTCAGTGATGGAACTTCTGGGACGGTATATTTCGTTTCCGATTTGAAATCGTTTTTCGCCGAAGCTAGAAAGTTTTTTCCATTGCTTTTTCTATCGCTGTTATTGGTCATTGGGCTAACGAACGGATTCCTTACCTATTTAGTTTCTCGCAGTTTTATCCAACCATTGTACTTGTTAAAAAAAGCTGCGAATCATTTTAAGGAAGGAAACTTGGATCATGAAGTTAAGTTAAAACGAAAAGACGAAATAGGGGAGTTGGGGGCGGCGTTTGAAGAAATGCGGGCCCGCTTGCATGAATCCATCCATCTCCAGCTGCAATACGAAGAGAACCGCAAAGAACTCATCTCTAATATTTCGCATGACTTAAAGACACCGATTACTGGGATTAAGGCATGTGTTCAGGGCATCCAAGAGGGCATCGCGGATACTGCCGCAAAACAGGATAAATATATGAAGATGATTGCCAAAAAAGCCGAAGATATGGATGCTTTGATAGATGAATTAATGTTGTATTCCAAGCTGGATTTAAATCGGCTGCCGTTTCATATGGAACCTTTGGACATTCGTTTGTTCTTACGGGATTATGTTAAAGAGCTGCATATCGACCCGCGAATGAAAGGCATCAAGCTTATGTTTTCCACATCAAGTGATAATCCAGTTCCTGTGATGGCCGACCGTGAAAAGTTGAGCAGGGTGATGGTGAATATTATCGGAAACAGCCTGAAATATATGGATAAACAAGAAAAGGAAATCCTAGTGGAATTGATAGCGGATCATGAGAAAGCAACAGTCCATATTCAGGATAACGGACCGGGAGTGGACTCCGAAGCACAGCAGCATATTTTTGACCGTTTTTACCGAGCAGACCCGTCAAGGAATACAGAAACGGGAGGGTCAGGCCTTGGACTTGCGATTGTCAAACAGATCATTGAAGGACAAGGTGGAAAGGTTTGGGCGGAAAGTCAATTAGGTGAAGGAACCGGCATTTATTTTACGCTAATGAGGGTGAAGACGATTGAAACGAATTCTGATCATTGAGGACGACGAGGTCATTGTTGAAGTAGAAAAAGATTATTTGGAGGCAAGCGGGTTCGACGTGGAAATTGCCACAAGCGGAGATTCCGGTCTTAAAAAGGCACTTGAAGAGGAGTATGACCTCATCATCCTCGATCTCATGCTTCCAAATACGGACGGATTTGAAATCTGCCGGCAAGTCCGCCGGGAGAAAAACATTCCCATCTTAATGCTTTCTGCCAAAAAGGAAGAAATCGATAAAATCCGTGGTCTCGGACTTGGTGCAGACGATTATATGACCAAACCATTCAGCGTCGGCGAGCTGGTCGCCCGGGTCAAGGCGCATCTTGCTAGATACGACCGATTAATGACAGATAATCTGATGAGACAAAAGGACGAAATCCGTATCCGAGGGATTCGCATTGATAAGCTGTCCCGTAAGGTATTTTTGAATGAAAAAGAAGTCTCGTTTACCTCGAAAGAGTACGACCTGCTCTTGTTTCTGGCGATGCACCCGAACAGGGTTTTCAGCAAAGACGAATTGTTTGAAAAAATATGGGGCCTGGATTCTATGGGTGATAACGCCACGGTAACCGTGTTTATCGGCAAACTCCGCGAAAAAATCGAACCGAACCCATCCAAGCCGCAATATATCGAAACCATCTGGGGCGTCGGATACCGGTTTAATGTTTAAATGATGCATGGGGACGGTTCTCATGCATCATTTTGGCCCCTTTCAGTGATGCATGGGGACGTTTCTTATGCATCATTTTGGTCGTTTTTCTATTAGAAGTTTTGAGTGATATTATTTTTATACTTTTTTTAGATTTCGTTTAGAATCCATTTAGACACACCCGTTACCATTACTACAGGAGAAGGTAACAAAATTGGAGTGTGAATTAGATTGAAACCTAAAAAAAGCTGGTGGATTTTAGCCATTTTATCATTGGGAGTCATCATTCCCTTTACGGCTCCCTATTTGACACTTGATCCCGCAAATAGTCGTGTATCTTTCACAGCGGCGGCCATACAATTTCCTTTATTAGTTGCTCATATTATTACAGCATGTGTTGCACTGCTATCGGGCTTTTTTCAATTTCTGGAGCCGATTCGAATAAAGGCACCTAAGGTCCATCGTTATCTTGGAAGAGTTTATGTAGGCAGTGTTTTCATTAGCGCGGTTCTCGCATTGGTATACACCTTTTACGTTGAGGATTTTTCAAAAGCGACTTCCTTCCTAGTATTAACACTTCTATGGTTCTTTACTTGCTGGAAAGGCTATCGAACCGCTGTGAGAAAAGACTTTGACGAACATCGTAAATGGATGATTCGCAGTTTTGGCGTCACACTAGTAGCAGTAAGCGGTCGACTTGTGGTGCCGGTATTGCTATTATCCTATTGCATTTTAAACGGCTTCTCTCTTCCGGAAGGCAGGGTGGCAATGGTGGAAAAGGTGCTGAATGTGAATATATGGGTCGGCCTCATTGTTAACTTCATCATTATTGAGTGGGGGATACTCAAGGAATGATAGATGATGCATGGGGCTTCCGCACAGCTCCATGCACCCATCATGGAATCTGGACCGGCACCCGCAGAATGAGGCAAGAGAACCGTCCCCGTGCATCATTTTGCAAAGAACCAGCGACAAAATAATCGCGATATAAAGAATGAAAGGCAAATGGAAATCCAAGAAATATACCAGGACCAGTGTATGTATGTTATGAGGTCGGTGTATTTTTCGATAATAATTTCGCCGATCGTCAACACGGAGGTAAAGCCTACATAATAAGCCAATTGGAAAAGAGTACTTCGGTTATTGGGATACCAAACGTTAAAGGCGGCACATACGACTGGAAAAGCAAAGTACTCATATGTGAAGCTCGTCCGATTGACAGAAGGGAATACTCGAACAGGATATTCAAGCAGTCCGTGCTCTACGACTACTAAACCTATAAGAAAGGTAATAACCTGTTTGAACAATATAGCCACTACTGCAAGGCGAGATTTATTTTTCGGTATGAAGAAAAGAGTGCCAGTCGCCACAACATAGACCGATAATAAGAGCCACCATTCCATTCTCATCGGATATCCCGCCGTTCTGCTTGAAACAAAGCTTTGTCCTTATAGAACCAATTGCACAAGACTTGACTCACGTAAAAGAGAAACCAAATGTAAATCCACATCCCCCACCAAGTCAACCTTTTATATTCTAATAAATCAGTAAATCTCTCGAGAGTAATATCAAACAACGTGATGGCAGAGACCCAAACCAAATAGTATGTAAATCTGGGCCATCGGCTGCCCTTTACATTCTTATGCACGTAATAGATGGAAAACAAAACGGGATAAAACCAATAATCGATTGTAATCGGGAGATGGCTCGCTTTAGGGAACTCCCGAACAGGCGCACTTAACAAACCAAGTTGAAACGAAGGCATATCGCAAAGCCAGATGATGGCTTGAAACATCATGTAGGCCAAGATTCCCTTGCGCCAATCTTTTCGTGGAATAAACAAAAGAAAGCCAGCAAAGCCGAACAGCCACATTGCAGTCAAGATCAAACGCTCCATCTGCATGTCTAAGAAACTCCATCTCTCGTGTAGGATAATTTTAGAATGATGCACGGGGACGGTTCTTATGCATCATTTCAAGGTCATTCACTAAATAGAAACCCTGATTCGGTATCGCAGGATGAGGCAAGAGAACCGTCCCTATGCATCAACAAGGATTGTTAAGTTTGAGTAAATTTTCTGAAAAAACCTTAAAAATTATATTTCGATTGTTTATAATTTTTATAGGTTAGGAAATTTTTCCAAACGGAACATCCACGAGGGGGGAATGGAATGACTGCGGGGGTTATTATAACAGGGGTAATAGTCGTAGGAGTTATCGGGCTATATATTTCGTCGGCGGGCAAAAGGCGGCCAAAATTAGCCAAGGAGAATATCCCGGCCAACTTAGGTGTGCTAAGTCATGTCCCGATACAGCCTTTGATTGATCAATTAAACACCGCACTAGACGATGAATACATACAGCAGGTAAAACAGCGCTTTTTAAAGGATTTTCCGAATCGAAGTGAAGATGAGTTTGAATGGCTGCTGTTTGAATTAAAACGGTATTTCATCGTTGCCAACATCCTAAAGAAGGCGCCGATGTTTAGTGAGGATGTCGATGAAATCTGGCATGAAATGATTCTTTTCACAAAAAATTATCAGGCGTTTTCCGAGAAATTCTTAGGAAAAATGCTGCACCATACACCCAACACCAATCCTGAACCGGCACCTCAGGAAAGAGCCTTTTTTGACTGGATTTTTTCTCAGCTGTTTGAAATTACTCAGTTCAGCTGGAAAACATGGGGGAGTTTTTTCAAGTACCCAATGGAGGGAGGACTCCTAAAAGAATTTAAGGAAAACAGTACGGAAGCCTTGATAGAAAAATATTTTCAGCGGAGCGAGGAAAACAATGACGTCCTTGAATTTTTGGTTAATCGGCTGAAAAAGCAATTAAGCGAAGCTGAAAATATGTATCGTGCTAACCCGAAAGGTTCCTTTTCGAAACAGCGGACATATGGCGATATGGCTCCACTCGCGCTGGGGATGGTTTTTTTCTCGTGTTTTTATTTTGATCATTATTGGGACTACATGAGAGCGTTTGCCTTTGCTGAAGCGGCAAAATATACAAGTGGCTGTTCTACAGCTGTTTTTTGCGGATCTGCCTCTTCGGACGACTCCGGGAATCATTCCGGGAATTGCGGCGGGGATAGCGGAGGAGGAGATAGTGGGGGGAGCAGCTGCTCATCCTGCTCGAGCTGCGGCAGCGGGTGCTCGTCTTAAGATGAAGCTTGGGTGAAGCATGGGGACGGTTCTTATGCCTCAAAAAAGTGAGGCATAAGAACCGTCCCTCTGCATCATTTTAGCTTGATAGTGATGGGATCCATTTCTTTTGTTTCTAGTCCTTTTCCTGAGCCAAGGGAATAGTAGATGACTGGTACTAATGTTAGTGATTTTGCGTTTGGATGGATGGATTTGATCGTACTGCCCCATTCAAAGGATACTCCGTTGTCACGGCTGACACCGCCGTTCCCATCGACGCTGTAGCTATTCCCTAAATCATCTTGTACATTTTTAATTTCTGCGGTTACATGCGGCCATTTTTCTAGAATACGGCGTTCCACCAGCTGTTGGTAGTGGATCACTGTCGATAAACCATTCGTTTCAATGGAAGTAATTTTAACCGAAACACCATGATTTGTAACAGATTGATTCACAAGCTTCGTTTTGTTTTCCAAAGCGGACACTTCAAAGGTGAAATGCCAATCGCCTGCAATGGATTCTTTTGTTTCTAGATTTTTGAATGCCCCCGGTTCCCAGCTGATTTCAATACGGTCAGGTTTGCTTCCACGAAATGTAGGCGTTATTTTTTCTGTGCCTACATATGTTGTGTCATTCACTTTTTTAATTGTACCAGCCGCCCCAATTGCCTCTGCTCCCTTTACATTGAATGCGGATGACATTCCAGGACTTGTTCCTAAATCTTTATCGGTTTCAATCGCATAGGAAACAGTAATCGACGATCCATCGAATACAGCATCCTCAATCATGATGGATACACCATTACTTGACTGGGTTTGTGAAATAGATGTTGCGAATTTGGAATAGTTGCTAGTATAAGAGTTTTCATCTTTAAAGTAATTCATAATATTATTCATAAATGGAATTTGGGATGCGAGTGATGGTACGGCAAAACTGGCACCAATCGCGGCCCCGAGTGCAATGGTCGCTGCCACTGCCATATATTTAAAAACCTTTATTTTCTTCTTTGCGCCCAATCCCATTACATGCTGTTTCACGCGTTTTTTTTCAATCTCACTGACTGCCACAGGTTCGATTTCATCAATATTGAGATTCGCTAACTTTTTATAGTAACTCATATTATGAATTGCTCCTTCCATTTCATATTTTCCGCTAATTTTTTCTTTCCACGATACAATCGATTATCGACTGCAGCCTTTGATAAATGAAGGGAATCGGCAATTTCACTATTACTCATCTCTAAAAAGTATTTCATAATAAAAATATCGCGATCTAGTTCAGCGAGTTTGCATAGTTCAAAAAGTAACTCATTTTTTTGTTCCCGATCTAATACGGACTTTTGTAAACTCGTAGGTGAACTAATCTGTTCAAGTTCAACGGGAGGAGCCTCGCGTGCCGTCTGTTTTTCAAAGATCCGATAGTAATCGATGGCTTTATACTTTGTGATGGTGCCAATCCATTTTTTGAAATCTGCTTCATCTCCATTAAATTGATGGCTGTTTTTCCAAACTTCTAAAAACACATCATTTATACAATCATCGACGGCATCACGTTTACCAAGCGGCTGTAATATTTTCAGTGAAATGGCTTTGACAAAGGGCATATATTCATCAATGACATACTCCAGGGCATCTTCTTTTTGCTTTTTTAAGCGTTTAATAAAATTCTCGTTAGAAACGGCCATATTATATCTCCTTCATTTTTTGAAAAAGCTTTTTCACTAACTATAACGAACCAACCATCGACAAATTCTCAACTATTTTGAATTTATTTTACAATAATGAGGCATGGGGACGGTTCTTTTGCATCAAAAGTATATTAAATCAGGTACCGAATGTGGAATTTGGGCCGGACCACGATAAAAGGTAGGAGAAGTGTCCCGTGGATGTGCTCTCTCTATGAATCAAGACTTGACCGATTACCAAAAATAGGTTATGTTAATATCGTGCTATCTTGTTTTGCAAGGTAGCTAAATTAATACGCGGTATCTTGCATTACAATATAGTGATAAGGACGAAACGTTTATGTCTCTAAGAAGCCAATTATTAAAAGGGATTTTAGAAGGATGTATTTTATCAATTATTGAAAAAGAAACGGTTTATGGATATGAACTATCACAGAAACTTCAACAATTTGGCTTGAATGATGTAAGTGAAGGATCCATTTATCCCATTTTGCTTCGGCTCCAAAAGGAGGGGTTAATTAAAGGTGAAATGCGCGCCTCCCCAACAGGTCCTAAACGGAAATACTACCAACTTACTATTCAAGGGGAAAAGGCAATAGCTGAATTTCGAGAGGAATGGGAAAATATTCAGAAACCTGTAGATCAATTGTTAAATAGGGGGTTTATGGATGGACGCTAAAGAGTTGATTGAACTAAATAATCGAAAACGAAAAGAATTGACGAAAGAAAATGAAGAATATTACGGTAATATGCTCGTTTATATTCGAGCGAGTATGGCCGTTTCGGAGCAGCAATCAGAAGAATTATTAATGGAGCTTTTAGATCATATCATTGAGGCACAGAAAGAAGGAAAACGAGCTGTGGATATATTTGGAGAGAATCCATCTGCTTACTGTGATGAAATGATCAAGCAGTTACCTAAAGAACCGGGGAAAAGCACAGCCTATTTTATAGTCTTTTTGTTAGTGAAGCTGGCAGGCTTATTAGCTGTAGTGAATGGGATAGGAGACATTATTATCCACTATTTTAAAAATAGCGATCAGACAGTGTATGTCGGGACAGCCATTGTTACGTTTATAATCGTTGCTTGTATCATTTTCCTTGATGTGGTTCTAATCTTAAAATGGCTGCGACAATCTATTTACAAAGTATCCAATAAAGTGAAAGATTTTGCCTTATTATCTTTCATTATGACACTATCCATACTCGGTATGGTTTTTCTCCCTAGACTTATTCCTAACTTTGGATATGTAATAGAAGTTGGAGGCTTTCTATACCTAATTGTCGGAGTCGCTGCACTCAGCATCTCCAAATGGTTAGACCGCAAATATTGTATTACAAAATAAATTGAGGCAAGGGGACGGTTCTTGTGCATCAATTCAGTGGGTTTCGTTCGGAAGTATATTGCAACATATACCGAATGCGGACCTTGGGTCGGATCGCGGAATGAGGCAGCAGAACCGTCCCCATGCATCATAATGAGAAAGGAATTAAGGCTGTCATGGAAATAAAAAAGGTATCGATTATTGGATTAGGGGCTTTAGGGATTTTGTTTGGCCATCATTTGACCAAGAAAATGCCAAAGAATGAATTAAGGATTATTGCCGATCAGGATCGAATTGTGAGATATCAAACTGACGGGGTTTATTGTAATGGTGAACGCTGTGAATTCCAGTATGTAACACCTGAGGAAAAATGCGAACCTGCCGATTTATTGATTTTTGCAGTGAAATACGATGGGTTGGAAGCTTCAATCCAAGCTACAAGAAATCATGTCGGAGAAAACACCATCATTTTATCACTGCTAAATGGCATCAGCAGTGAGGCTGTTATTGGCAAAGCGTTTGGGATGGATAAAATCCTATATAGTGTCGCACAAGGTATGGACGCCGTAAAAGTTGGAAATGAGCTAACGTATGCCAATAAGGGAATGATCTGTTTTGGAGACCGGGAAATTGGGGTGTTTTCAGATAAGGTCAAGAGTGTAGCGGCATTTTTTGATAAAATGGAACTCCCTTATCAGGTAGACACAGATATGAAGAAGAGATTATGGGGCAAATTCATGCTCAATGTAGGTGTGAATCAAACGGTTGCTGTTTACAGGAGCGACTATGGTGAAATACAGCGGGAAGGACAAGCAAGAGATACGATGATTGCTGCTATGCGTGAGGTCATTGCACTGTCTGAGAAAGAAGGAGTCCATTTAACGGAGGCAGATTTAGACTATTGGTTAACCGTGCTGGGCACATTGAGTCCTGAAGGAAAACCATCAATGGCTCAAGATGTTGAAGCAAAACGATTCAGTGAAGTGGATTTATTCTCTGGCACGGTTTTGGAATTAGGGAAGAAATTTGGAATTCCGACGCCGGTCAATAAAGAGCTTTACGAGCGGATTAAATTGATGGAAAGTAAGTATTAATTAGTAAACACAGAGGGGCAGACTCCCATTACTATGAAGTAGCGGAAGTCTACCCCTTTGTTTATTGGTTTCCACTCTGGAATTTCCGAAAAAATTTGAGGCATAAGAACCGTCCCCATGCATCATGCCCCATGCATCATGAGTTACGTTCGGTAGCCATTGGAGGCTGTTCGAACCATTTTTTTTCAATCATTAGACTTAGTCCATCATCTAGGAAGGTACCCGTTTCCACGATGTAGGAGGCTAACATAGCGCTTAAATCTCTTCTTGCAACGACACTTAAGGCGTTTCCGTACCTGCTAATGGCGATTTCGACAAGAGATAGGGCTTCAAACATAATTAATTGATCTGAAAATGGCGAAGTGGAGGAGTCTGTTATTTCAGATTCATATGTAGCTAAAAAAGGCAAGTTCTCGGTTGCATTTAGAGATTGGAGTTTCTCCACGCGCTTTGCTGCTAATTCCTTCCCTCTTTTACAATACTTTTGAACCTTCGGATCTTTTGCAATTTGAGAAAATGCTATAAGCATTATTTTTGCTAACATAACTCCTCGAAGACTATAGATTAGGCTATCAATTTCGATGGCACTTACGGGGCGTTGTTCTCCCCACCAACCTGCTAGGAAGGATTGTTTTTGAACAAATTCAGACTGTTTAGGTGGGGCAATAAAGGCAGGTTGATGCTGGTACCCCTTTTTATGGATTGCTTCTGTAATGGTTTGGTACAGTTCAGTCGAATTAAAAAGGCAATTTTTTATATAGGCAAGAACTTCAGGTGTTTCAGTTTTCCCTATTGTTAATCCGTAGCCATATACTCCATATTCAGAGAGGGTCTGAAGTACGAAAAGCACCAGTTTATCAGACATTAATCTAGGTGCATCTGGAATGACATCTTTTTTAATAGTAAACCCAATTGGTTGAGGAAAACCAGCTCTTACATACAGTTCTGAACCGTCATTAACAATTTGGTGTGCTAGATCCTTAGAGCGTTGTAATATCATTTTAAGGTCTTCATCTTCCGCGTGAGGAATCCAATGCTCAAGGAAACAAAGATGTGCCTGATTCCCAATAATGTATCGCCAAATATTCGAAACCTCTCCAGCCGTTGGTTTAAACTCCATAATTCTCTCCTAAATATTCATTTTTTTCATATTGTTAAATTGAGGCAAGGGGACGGTTCTTATGCATCATTTCAGGTGTTTTGAGAAGTTTTCGCACTCACCCAGCACAAACACGGCAAAGATGGGCGGATTGCAGGATGAGGCAGAAGAACCGTCCCTATGCATCAATAAAAAGGGCAGACTCCCATTACAATTAATAGTGGAAGTCTGCCCTTTTTTATAGGTTTTGTATTCTGTTTTTCGAGAAAAATATTTGAGGCAAAAGAACCGTCCCCATGCATCACAACCAGTTTTGTGACCAGTCTTCTATGCTGTTCATGAGTGGTTTTAGTGCTTGGCCTTTGTCGGTTAGGGAATATTCGATTCGGACTGGAGTTTCTGGGAAGACTTCCCGTTTTACGATTCCCTCATTTTCCAAATCCTTTAACCTTTCTGAGAGCACTCTTCCGCTTACACCAATGGAAGATTCGATGGTGCAAAATCGCTGCGGACCAGATAAAAGTTGGTAAATAATCATACCAGTCCATCTTTGGCTCAATAATCCCATGGCCTTTTCAAAGCGAGGACAAATCGATTTATCCAATTGAATCAACTCCTTACTAATTATTATAAACATATTTAAAAATAATTAAATTCTTTTTTATAAATTAATAACTTGACACTATTAACTTATCGCAATATACTTACTTACATAAAGTAACTAACTAATAAATTGTGTTTTTAACAATAGATAGCTTCTTGGTCTTTTAGAGAAAGCTGATTAAAAGGAGGCGTTTAAAATGAATTTTCATCGTGAACCTATTACATTTGTAGGCCAAGTGAACCTAAAGGTGGAAAATTTACAACGTTCATTAGCTTTTTATCAACAAGTGATTGGTTTTAAGGTATTGGAACAAACCGAAAGGTCCGCTAGCCTTACTGCTGATGGAAAGACCGTTTTATTATCCATACAGCAACCAGAGAACATTATTCCTAAGCAGGGAAAAACGACAGGATTGTATCATTATGCTCTTCTTCTACCGAATCGTTCAGATTTGGCCAGAATCGTGCAGCATTTTGCAGAAATCGGCTTGCGGTTCGGTTCGTCCGATCATCTTGTGAGCGAAGCTCTTTATTTATCTGACCCTGATGGAAATGGAATTGAAATTTATATCGACCGCGACCCTTCCGAATGGAATTGGAAAAACGGAGAAGTAGCAATGACGGTTGACCCGTTGAATTTCTCCGACCTGCTTTCTGGCGGTAAACAGCCAGCTTGGGAAGGGCTGCCGGCGGAGACTGTGATGGGACATATCCATTTACATGTTTCCGAATTAAAAAAGACAGAAGAATTTTATATCAAAGGTCTTGGATTTGAAGTGGTAAACCGATTTGGCAGCCAGGCACTTTTCATTTCCGATGGGAAATACCATCACCATATTGGCTTAAATACCTGGAATGGCGTAGGCGCGCCTGCACCTGCTCCTAATAGTGTTGGGCTTGAAACATTTACACTCATGCTGGCAAATGAGGAAAAGAGAAATAATATAATAAATCAACTGAAGAGTATTGGAGCATCTGTTGCTGAAGAAAATGGTTCGTTCATTACTTCTGATCCTTCAGGTAACCGCATCATCCTGAAAGTATGAAAAATTTTTCATCATAACTGGAGGAATTAGCTGTTATGGGACAGGAAAGAAATACTGGAATAGAAATTGGCCTCTATACACTTGGTGATATATGCATAGATCCTAATACTGGTCAAACGATCAGTGCAGGGCAAAGAATAAAGGAAATCATGGCTGCGGCTACACTTGCCGACGAAGCCGGGCTCGATGTGTTCGGAGTGGGTGAACATCACCGCTTAGACTATGCCACGTCTGCCGTTCCGGTCGTATTGTCCGCCATTGCCCAAAAAACCAAACGAATTAAATTGACAAGTACTACGACTGTATTAAGCACAGTTGATCCTGTTCGCCTTTTTGAAGACTTTGCTACACTGGATTTGCTTTCAGAAGGAAGGGCAGAAATCATGGCAGGGCGCGGGGCATTCGTAGAATCCTTCCCTCTTTTCGGGTATGACATCAATGACTATGACGCCTTGTTCTCTGAGAATATCGATTTATTTTTAAAGCTAAATGAAAACGAGCGAATTACATGGAATGGCCACTTTCGTTCCTCTTTAAAAAATGCTGAAATTGCTCCGCGGCCTTTCCAAAACCAGATTCCCATTTGGATTGGTGTAGGGGGGACGCCTGAAAGTGCGGCCCGTGCCGGCAGGTTAGGTGTTGGGATGGCTTTGGCTATACTAGGCGGCGACCCTGTACGATTCAAGCCACTAGTAGAACTGTACCGTAATGCGGGAATTGCTGCGGGGCATGATTTGGAAAAATTAAAGGTAGGCGTTACAGGCCACGGATATATTTCAAAGACAACTCAGCAGGCCAAGGATGAATTTTACCCTTACTATTCCAACTACTGGTATCATGTAAACCGCCAGCGTGGGATGACAAGCGGAAAAATATCAAAATCAGATTTTGAACATATGACAGGTCCGGATACCGCCTTGTTTGTGGGAAGCCCGCAACAGATTGTGGAGAAAATCCTTCGACAACACGAACTTTTTGGGCATCGGCGGTTTATGGCGCAAATTGATATAGGCGGTATTCCATTTAAGAAAATAGCTGAAGGAATAGAATTGTTGGCGACAGAAGTAGCGCCAATCGTTCGAAGAGAAACAAGTAAATAAAAATTTTAGGGGTGTAAATGAAAATGGGCTTTATAGACAAACTATTTGGGAAACAAACTAAGGAGGAAATAACCGTGACAACTGAAAAATTAAACATTGGAATTATCTTAGGCAGCACACGCCAAGGTCGTGTAAGCCCGCAGGTTGGAGAATGGGTAAAAGGAATTGCTGATAAGCGCGGCGATGCGAACTATGAAATCGTCGATATTGCCGACTTTAATCTTCCTTTCTTAGGAACTACTGATGGATCAGAACCAGGCATTGCTGCTTGGAATGAGAAATTGGCAAGCCTTGATGGATTTGTATTCATCGTTCAAGAATACAACCACAGTATTACTGGAGCGTTAAAAAACGCGATCGATTTTGCTCGTGAAGCTTGGTACAACAAAGCAGCTGGTATTGTAAGTTATGGATCCACTGGTGGTGCTCGTGCAGCAGAACATTTGCGTGGAATTCTTGCCGAACAAAAAGTCGCGGATGTCCGCACACATCCAACCTTGAGCTTGTTCACAGACTTTGTAAATGGATCTGAATTTAAACCACAAGAACTACATCTCAACAATGTAAACGCCATGCTTGAAGAAGTCCTTGCATGGAGCGGAGCACTAAAAACATTACGATAAAATCACGAATAAAACAAAAAGGCTGACTCAACACGGCAAAGCAACAACGCCCTTGAGCAGCCTTTTTTTTAGGCAAGGGTGATGCATGGGGACGGTTCTTATGCATCAATTCTTGTGTTTTCAGAAATAGGTAGCACTTGCATTATAAACGAACATCTTCTGAAAATTGCACGTTAGGATGAGGCAGTAGAACCGTCCCCATGCATCATTTTTTCTTCTTACCTTGTAGTTTTAAAAACAAGGCCATAGATAAGTAAATGACTGTAAGGAGAATTAAAAATATAGGAGTAGATAGGGTTTCCATCCTGTTTACCTCCTATTTCATTTCTGCTAGTGATGGATGAAAGAGTAGTAAAAGAACCACTATGATCGGGAAAGAGATTATGAAAGCGGTAATTGGGTTTTTATGATGAACTCGAATGATGGTAAAGGTAATGAGATTAAATAGGATTGACCACCATAGGTTCCATCCGTTTTCATATACGAATAATCCCTTTTTCTCAAAAATTAATTCAATAACCGAAAAATAGGTGACCCAAAAACCAAGATAGACGTATTTCTTCTTTCCTTTGGGAAAATACTGCAGGTAGATGAATAACACAATAGGGACGATGAATAAAGAAAAGGTAATTTCTATCAGAGTATGGTTTAACCAGGGAAGAGTAACAGCCTTATATCTCCATAAGGTGTGTTGATAAAAGAGAAAATTATAAAGCAAATTGCAAATAATATAGAATTGGACAGTCGGATAGAATTCCCTCCACCTCTTCCAGTCTACAAATACCTTTGCAAAGATGATATAAACCCCTACAACTAACAGTAAATACATCAGAATCCTCTTTTTTACTTTTATGTTTAATTTTAGCCAATAAAAATAAATAATATAACGGCAAGGCTAAGAGGTTAAAAACACTTTCCACTGACTCAGCTAATGATTATTTTCCAAAAACTTTTGTAATTTAAAACAGTAAAGCGTTAATTCGCATCATTGCTGGAAAATTCTTAAATAATTATAATCTCTTAAAAGAAGGTAGTAGAAATGAATAGGAATCGAGTTAGTAGAGGCATAAAGCTAGGAGGAGTAAGGGTTGGGGAAAAATCATCAAAGTGAGAATTTGCAGCGAGGTTTAGATAATAGGCATATCCAGTTAATTGCGCTTGGGGGTGCGATTGGGGTTGGGCTGTTTTATGGCTCAAGTGCCACCATTCAAATGGCTGGTCCATCCGTTTTGTTCTCATATTTAGTCGGAGGCTTGGTTATTTTCACGATCATGAGAGCGCTGGGGGAAATGGCAGTGGACGAGCCGGTTTCGGGCTCGTTTAGTTCATACGCCCATCGATATTTAGGGCCGTTTGCAGGTTACTTCACCGGGTGGACCTATTGGTTTATGTGGGTTGTCGTTGGAATGGCTGAAATAACGGTGGCCGGCGTCTATGTGAATTACTGGTTTCCAGATATTCCGCAATGGCTGACAGCACTGGTGGTACTTGTCGTGATTACATTAATCAATCTGGCCAATGTAAAAGCATTTGGAGAGTTTGAATTTTGGTTTGCGCTGGTTAAAGTGGTCGCCATTATTGGAATGATTCTTCTTGGGTTAGGAATTATTCTTTTCGGCTTCGGCAATGGAGGTCAACCGATCGCTTTTGAAAACCTTTGGACTCATGGGGGATTTGTGCCAAACGGAATCAAAGGTATTTTAATGTCATTGGTTCTTGTTATGTTTTCATTTGGCGGAGTAGAATTGGTTGGAATTACAGCAGGTGAGGCAAAAAATCCTGAAAAGTCGATTCCATCAGCCATCAACAATGTCGTCTGGAGGATACTGATTTTTTATATTGGTGCATTAGGTATCATGATGGTTCTATATCCATGGAATGAGATTGGCACGAAGGGAAGCCCGTTTGTATTGATTTTTGACAAAGTTGGCATTCCAGGTGCCGCCGATATTATTAACTTTGTCGTCATAACAGCAGCATTATCTGCTTTTAATAGTGGGTTATTCAGTTCGGGAAGGATGCTATATAACTTATCATTGCAAAATAACGGTCCGCAATATTTCGGAAAGCTTAGCAAGAGTGGCAGTCCGAGACGCGGCGTCCTTTTCTCGTCATTCATTTTATTGGTGGCAGTAGTTTTGAATTATATCGTCCCTGAAAAAGTATTCTTGTATATTTCTTCTGTTGCCACAGTTGCGGTTATCACTAGCTGGACGATTATCCTGATAGCACAATTAAAGTTCAGGCAATCAAAAACAGAAAAAGAAATAGACAAACTAGCATTTAAAATTCCGTTCTATCCATTGTCAACCTATTTAGCCCTAACGTTTCTAGCACTTGTCATCATCTTAATGGCATTTATCCCAGAAATGCGAATAGCCTTATACGTAGCGCCAATTTGGTTTTTGATTCTATATATAGGGTATAAAAAGGGACAGAGGGACGGTTCTCATGCATCAGTTTCTCGGACTACAAAGGAATAATAAACAGGCTTTACTTCAATAAGGAGTAAAGCCTTTTTAGTTTGAGAATGAGGCAAGGGGACGGTTCTCATGCATCAATTTAGATGTTTTCAGAAATATGTGCCCCCATGCATCAAACATTGTTTAATACAAATCCTAAACAAAAACGCGATGTTCGTTTACCTAAGAATCTTGGCCTGTGTTTTCATTCGGAACGGTTATATTGCCATAATTAATATTTGTGAATGTGTTTGAAGAGCCATCGCCGAAACTAAAATTGCCGCCGATTATGATATTATTAGAAGTATGGCTGTTTTGAGTGGTTCCGCTAAAATTTACGTTGGCATTGTTGGATAGTGCTTGTACCTTAAATTGACTTATATTGAGTGAGTTTGCCATTTTAAATCACCGTCCTTTCTCCATTTTATTTGGAAGAAAGGCTTGTGATTGTCCAGAGGCCTAGCAGTAGGAGTTTTATTGAGCTATATGGATGAGGCAGGAGAACGGTCCCCGTGCATCATCCATGCATCAAAAATAGAGGGGGAATTGTATGAGTACATATGCGGAAAAAAAGAAAGCAAATCATAAACGGTTAACGGCAAGAAATATTGTGAAAAGGGGTTTATTTATTACGGTTGGTGCCATCATTATGGCTTATGGGTTAGAGGCTGTGTTAATTCCAAACAATATGATTGACGGAGGCGTAACGGGCTTATCCATGATATTGAGCCATGTGACATCCTTTAACCTTAGTATTTTCTTGGTTATTCTAAACCTGCCGTTCTTTTTCTTAGGCTATAAACAGATTGGGAAAACCTTTGCGATTAGCATGTTATATGGGATTATAGCTTTATCTGTGGCGACTTCTTTCATGCATCATGTAAAACCAATCGTAAATAATGAATTGCTAGCTGTTGTTTTCGGAGGGTTAATATTAGGTTTAGGAGTAGGTTTAACCATCAGAAATGGCGGAGTGTTAGATGGTACAGAAACGTTGGCCATTCTAGTTGAAAAGAGGGTACCATTTACTGTGGGAGAAATTATCATGTTTGTAAACGTGATTATCTTCTCGGTTGCAGCCTTTGTATTCTCTATCGAAAATGCTTTATTTTCAATGCTTACATACTATATTGCTTTCCGGACCATTGACGTTGTGGTTAAGGGATTGGATGACATGAAATCCGTGTATATAATAAGTGACAATACCGATGAGATAGCAGATGCTATCACTGAGCGGCTAGGCCGGGGAGTGACCTATCTGCACGGAGAGGGCTCCTATAGCGGTGAGGACAAACGCGTTATTCTATGCGTCTTCACAAGGCTGGAAGAAACAAAAATGAAAGACATCATTAGAGAAATAGATCCCCAAGCATTCATCATTGCCACAGACGTATCCGCAGTTCACGGCGGCCGCTTTAAGAAAAAGGACATTCACTAATGGGTGAGGCATGGGGACGGTTCTTATGCATCATTTCGGCCGCTTTTTTTAGAACTGAACTATACATAATCAAGCACCGTACGGAACCCTGAGCCAGGACCGAAATATGCATCAAAACGAAATGAGACAAGAGAACCGTCCCCATGCATCAAACCAGAACCACCCATGCATCAAACCACGTATGCTTTATGAAGATAACGTTCTATAAATTCTGCTAATCCATCTTTTTCGTGGTGTCCAGTCACGAAATCAGCTGCTGCTTTTACCTCTTCGCCAGCGTTCCCCATTGCAACACCAGTACCAACATGACGAAGCATTTCTATATCATTTGGTCCGTCTCCAATGGCTACGGCCTCCTTTGGGCTAATTCGATAAGCGCGAAGTAAGCTTTTTATAGCAGACCATTTGGAAACATTAGGAGCAAGCAATTCAAATCCATTATTCCAATCGATGACTTCTGCTTCCTTTTTAAACAAAGCAGAAAATTTCGGGCTTGGTGCACCTGTTAGAACACTATATTTCAGTACATCCTTGTAATTTGCCTGTCTTAAATCTCCAATATATCGTGGCGGAATTTGCCCAACTTTTGTCCAATAATCAATTTCTTCATTAGTTTCCTTACAATAAAGCCCATTTGCTGTATGAACAATAACATTAAAAGGATTTTCGGCGGTTAGCTGGTGAAATCGTGCTTCGTCCACTCGAACGGTTTGCATTTGTATAGCTTTTCCTGTTTGTCCATCGTGGATAGCGGCACCATTCAAACAGATCATTGGAGTTCCTAATCCAATTTCTTTATGGTAGGGAGCAGTCACTTCATAGTGTCGTCCAGTAGCTAGAAAGACCTTGACCCCCTGATTCATGAGCCTATAAATGGCTTCCATATTTCTGTAGGAAATGTTGTTTGAGGCCTTTAGAAGTGTACCATCCATATCAATAAATATTGCACGCACATTCATTTAATCTGCCTCCTCATTCGTTGGTAAACCAATCATAACATCTGATTATTAAAGCCTTGTAAACTCAGTGTATAGTTTAAATGAAGTTTATTGGGAGGCAGATGGTTTTATGCAAGATCATAATAGCATTCCATTAACGGGTGCTTTCCTTAAAAATCCTTATGTTTTTTTCTAAAAAAACATTGACCTTAACATTAATGTGAGGGTTTATAATAACCATAACATCATTAAGAAGGGGGGTTCCCCAATGAAAATTGGTGAGTTATCTAGGTTAACTGGGGTGAGTGTTCGTTCATTACGGTACTACGAAGAACAAGGTATTTTAAGCCCTATACGCTTAGCAAACGGATATCGTGAATATCATGATTTGGCAGTAGAACAAGTGAACACCATTAAGTTTTATTTAAATTTGGGACTCACGATTGAGCAAATCTCAGGTTTTTTGAATTGTGTCTTGAAGAACAAAGAAGCTTTCTGTAATGAAATTCTCCCAATCTACGAAGAAAAACTGCATGAGCTGGATCATCAAATTCAGCTGCTTTCTATGATTCGCTCTAATTTAATTGAACGGATAACCTCAATTAAGGAAGAACGTACCCGTATTGATGGTGGAAATTAGAGGGAGGTTTTACAGTTGATTAAAGAATTAGATTTTCATAATTTTAATAAAGAAATTGAAAAAGGGATTACACTGGTTGAGTTTGGTGCTAAATGGTGTCCGCCATGCCGTATCCAGGAGCCCATTCTAGAGGAGTTATCATTGGAATGGGGAGATAACATTTCAATCGCAAAGGTTGACACTGATAAAGAATCAGACCTGACTGCAAAATATGAAGTTCAAGGAATCCCCACGCTTGTGATATTTAAAGATGGAAAAAAAGTAGACTCTCTTCGTGGACTCCATTATATAGAACAAATAAAATCAAAAATAGAAGGAGTACTCTAAATTAACGGCCAGTTTTACAGGATAAAATTATCCTAACTGGTGATCTGCTGGGAAAGCAAAGTCAACTTTTTTGACGAACGGGGGGAAAAGTTTAAGGTCGGAGCTGTCGATTTGACAGCTTTTTCTGATTGAGCAAACGAAAGCAGATTGGAATCATTCCAAAAATAAGCTAAAAAGTTTAGAAATGCAATCAAACTATTGTATTTCTTCTTGTGATATCCTTGGTTATAGTCAGGGAGGGAAAGAGTTGAAACAATATATAGGTGATGGAATGCTGCTCATAACAGCAATAATTTGGGGCAGCGGATTTGTTGTAACCGATATTGCACTAAAATATTTTACTGCTTATCAGGTGATGGCAGGTAGATTTGTTTTAGCTACAATTTTACTTACAGTGCTTTTTGGCTACAAATTTAAAAAATTTACAAAAGCTGTCGTGAGGAAAGGTGCTATTCTAGGAACCTTTTTATATCTGGGATTTGCTTTACAAACGATTGGTTTGCAATATA
This sequence comes from Neobacillus sp. SAB-20_R2A, assembly GCF_049568635.1. Classification (NCBI taxonomy): domain Bacteria; kingdom Bacillati; phylum Bacillota; class Bacilli; order Caryophanales; family Bacillaceae; genus Neobacillus; species Neobacillus sp. SAB-20_R2A. The sequence goes on from NZ_CP145895.1 coordinate 833,447, forward strand.
CGACACCATCTAAAAATGCATTTTTGACTGCCGTCAATGTTGTCATTGTGCCGATTATTGCTTACCTCATTTATAAGCGAAGAATTGATCGATTTGAAATGCTCGGTTCATTCATAGCTATAGTAGGCATTGGTCTTTTATCCATGCAAAGCTCTATGAGAATCAATATAGGCGACGCCTTATCACTTGGGTGTGCAATAGCCTTTGCTTTTAATATTTTTTACACCAATCTTTTTGTCCAAAAGGAAGATACCATTTCACTGACGATAGTACAATTCATCACAGCATCTCTGTTAAGTGTAGTCTCGGTGTTCATCCAAGGTGATATACCGCCGACGATTGAGGGAGAAGGAATGTATTCGATTTTGTACTTAGCGGTGTTTTCAACAACGATTGCCTATCTTACACAAAATAGGGCACTTCAATTTACAACCGCTACAAAGGCATCCATTATTTTATCAACAGAATCATTTTTCGGAATGGTGTTGTCTGTTTTATTTTTACATGAAGTATTGACTGGTCGTATGATTATGGGAGCTATGCTCATTATGATGGCCATCTTAATTGCTGAAATAAAGCCATCTTTTAAAAAACACACTTTAAAAAAAAGCGCCTGAGAGAAGTAATTTGTTTTACTGCTAACACGGGCCAGGTCCGGCACCGCAAAAATCAAATTCCATATGTAATAATACCATTATTCTTCTAAAATTTTTAAAAATGTCCATCCGTGTTATTATGAATCTCTATTCGGTCTTTAAGAAACGGTCTAAAGGACAAATCTAGCAAAAAATCAGGCGGTAATGTCCTAAAGAAGGAGTAAAAACGAGCAGGATTTCATTGCCTCCACCGAGAATACAACTGTTGCAAAGGCTGTTTATCTTGGAGGGATTGAAATGGACAAAATACAATTTTGGAATTTAATAGAGCAATCAAAGACGTTTAAAGAAGACCAGGTACAATGGCTGACAGAGGCATTATGCAATAAAGAAGACAGCGAAATACCGGATTATGAGTTTATTTTCCGAAGCTACATGAATGAAAGCTATCAATCACGACTTTGGGGAGCGGCCTACCTTATTATGGGAGGATGTTCAGATGATGCTTTCGATTATTTTCGAGGCTGGCTTATTTCGCAGGGCAGGTTTGTTTTTGAACAAACACTAGAAAATCCCGAGTTCTTGGCTAACTATATCTCCGATGAAAATTTGGGAGAAGAAGGCGTTCCGGAAAATGAGGAATTCTTGAATATTGGATTTGATGCCTACACCTTGAAAAAGGACGGGGATCCCGAGGACTGGGACGGGGATTTGTATGACGAAATGTTAGACTTGCTGGACGAAAGAGGTCTGGACCAAAATAGAGACATTGAATTTGATTGGGAAGACGAGGATGATCTCATGGAGATGTTCCCGCAATTATGGGAGCGTTTCGGGGAAAATCCGTTAGGTTAAGTAGATGAAACGAAAAGACTTTTCGTTTTGGCTGGCGGCTGGTCTATTCCAGCTGCTCTTTGAAAGATAAAAGAGGAAACATTTCAAATTTCAAAGGGATTCAAAAATATTAAACCGTCTGTTTTTAAAGACGGTTTTTATTGTAAAATAATATAATGATATTTGGTGTTATTTTTATAAAATAATAAAAATAAAAAATATTCAATATTCTATAGAATATTGTATTGACAAATTATAAGCCCAAAAATAATAATGTATTTAAGAATTATCTGAAAACGGATACATACAGAGAGGTGAAGCAGTTGAGCCAGGGTTACTTGGATCTTTCAAAAGTAGAATCGGTGGAGAGGCAGCCTTTAAATGTTAGGATCTATGAGAATTTAAAGGCCGCTATTATAAAAGGTGATTTGCAGGCAGGCAGCAGATTAACCGAGACAGAAGTGGCGAAACAAATGAAGGTGAGTCCAACACCAGTTCGTGAAGCATTTCGCCGCTTGGCCGCAGAAGGTTTGGTGAAAATCGTCCCTTGGAAAGGGGTCGTCATCCAAAGCTTTTCCGATGAGGAAGTGAAGGAATCGTATCAATGCCGGGAAGCATTGGAGACACTGGCGATTAGGCTTGCGGTCGAGAATATAGATGAACAGGGGATTGAAAAGATGCGGATATTGCTCGAACAATCCTTCGAGGCAGAAAATGAAACCGAAATTGTCCGGTTAAATTCCGAACTGCACTCGGTCATCATTGAGTATGCACGAAATGCGAAATTAAAGATGCTCTTGGGTTTAGTCAGTGACGTGATTTATCATGACCGCAATATTTCTGCCTACAATTCAAGCCGTAGGGAAAAAATCAAGGCAGAGCATCTGGAAATCTTCCATGCTCTGAAAGAGAAAAATGCGGACAAAGCGGAACAGGCGATGAGAGTACATATTCAAAATGGACTCGAATATATCAAACAAGAAAACTTGTCCAAAAAGAAGGGGAACCAGTCTCCTGAATAAGGGATAATCGTGAGAAGTAACAACCTCTCACTTTTTATTAATATAAATTCTATAGAATATATTTTTTTAAATAAAAATTCTATAGAATATAGAAATTTTATTAATCCAATGATCGCAAAGGGGAGAGAATCAAATGAAAACTATTCTGATGAGTAAAGGGGCCCGAACGATTGTAGAAGTGTGCGCGGGTGTCCAACCAAATGAACAAGTATTGATTGTGACAGAACCAAAAATGATGAATATTGCCAAGAGCATTTCCGCAGCCGTCGTCGCTGCAGGGGCAGAGCCCACAATGGCCATGATGCCGCCGCGGACCTCAGATGGGCAGGAGCCGCCGGCACCAATCGCCGCCGCCATGGAAGCAAGTGACGTGTTTATCAGTGCGGTCTATACCTCTATTACCCATACTAGTGCAGTCCGCAATGCCGTTGATGCAGGTTCAAGAGGGATTATGCTCACCCAGTTTCATGATGAAATGCTTATTGAAGGCGGGGTTCATGCTGATTTTAAAGCAGTTGAACCGATTTGCCGGGCCGTTGCCAACGCGTTAGAGGGAGCAAATGAAATTAGGCTTACAACGCCGCATGGCACAGACTTGACCCTTTCAGCGACAGGAAGACGCTCCAATGCCATGCCATGTATGGTCAAGCCGGGTGAATTTGCTCCAGTGCCAACGGTTGAAGCGAATGTTTCACCAATCGAAGGATCTGCCCAAGGCGTCATCGTGGCGAATGCCAGCATTCCTTACATAGGGATTGGATTGCTCGACCAACCGGTGACAGTCAAAGTGGAAGATGGAATGATTGTTTCCATTTCAGGCGGTAAACAGGCCGACATGCTTGCTGAAAATTTGGCTTCAAAAAATGATCCGAATGTTTATAACATCGCGGAAATCGGCGTTGGTCTCAACCCTAACTGTAAATTCATTGGCTCGATGCTTGAAGATGAAGGGGTATTCGGTTCCGTGCATATCGGGATTGGTACCAATATTACGTTAGGGGGAAATGTAAAAGCGGCTTGTCATTATGATTTGATTATGACAGAACCTACCGTTATCGCAGATGGAAAAGTAATTTTACAAAATGGGGAAGTTCTTGCTTAAAAAAAGTCTGAATTTTTTGAAGGAACTGACTTTTGTAAGCGTTCGCTGCCTATTGGAAACGAGATAAATTTTTAAAATAGAACTGATATAGGGGGAAATTTCGATGAAAAGAATGTTTAGTATAGTTATTCTTTTAATGGTCATGATGCTGGCAGCCTGTGGTGTTCCAAACCCTTCTTCTAAAGAAACAAGCAAGGAAAGCGGTACGAAAACTGAACCGAAGACAGAGACGAAAGAAATTACGATTGCAGCCAATGGTGGAAAAATTGAAAAGTTAATCCGTGATGATTTGGCGCCAAAGTTTAAAGAAAAGTATGGTATTATGATTAATTTTGTAGCCGGTTCTTCCAATGAAATTTTAACAAAAGTCCAGTTGCAAAAGGATAACCCGCAAATCGATATCGCCATGTATGATTCCCCTGTAGCGGTTCGTGCTGAGGAAGAGGGCTTGACTGAGGCCATCGCGAAGGAAAGTATTAAAGGCTTAGACAGCATTGATGAACGGTATTTAATTGATGAACATAGTGTTCCTGTCTTAGGCTACTCCGTTGCGGTCGGCTATAACACGGATATTTTTAAAGAAAAAGGCTGGAAGGCAATCAGTTCCTGGAATGACCTGATCAGCTCTGATTATAAAGGGATGACAGCTTTCCCTGATGTCTCTAGCAATTCAGGATTTACTATGTTCTTGAGCTTGGCAAAAGCAAATGGCGGTGGCATTGAAAATATGCAGCCTGGGATGGATAAAGGTAAGGAATTAGCTGCATATTCCGATACGTTCTATAAAAACTCTACACAGATTCAACCGGCTATGCAGCAGGGCGCGGCTGTGACAGTACAAGCCAGTTATACGATCGCAGGCTTACATGATGCCGGTGTTCCGGTCAAAATGGTGATCCCGAAAGAAGGGGCTCCATTGCAAGCGATCGTCGCGACAGTCGTGAAGAATTCTCCGAACAAAAAGGCTGCTGAAGATTTTATTAATTTCATGGTAACAGTGGATTCTCAGAAGAAGATTGCCGAAATTGCCTTCTATCCTGTCGTGAAAAGTGTAAAACTACCTGAAAACTACGATTCTATTATCGGCTTTAAAGATAGCGATCCTGTCTATAAACCTGATTTCGCCGGTATAGCCAAAATCCAGCCGGAATGGACCGAAAAGTGGACGAAAGAAGTTACTCCTGAGCTTGGGAAAAAGGTGAAGAAGTAATTAGCATCAACGAACATTGGAGGGATTGAAGATGACTACTAGTGATGTGATGATTCGCGGTGTCAGTAAAAGATTTGGAACAAATGTCGTTTTGCAGAATATTGACTTGGATATCAAGCAAGGTGAGCTTCTTACCTTGCTTGGCCCCTCCGGCTGCGGCAAAACTACGACTTTAAATGCGATTGCAGGGTTCCTCGATCCGGACGAGGGAGAACTATATATAAAAGGAAAAAAGATGAATGGCGTCCCTCCCTATAAACGGGACCTAGGGATGGTGTTTCAAACGTATTCTTTGTTTCCGCACATGACCGTGCAGGAAAATCTTGTGTTTGGCCTTAAGCTGAGGAAGTTAAAAAAGGATGAAATGGAAGGTAGAATTAAAAGAGCACTACAATTGGTAAAATTGACAGGCTTAGAAAAGCGGTACCCACGGGAGTTATCAGGCGGACAGCGGCAGCGGGTGGCGATTGCCCGTGCGTTGGTTGTGGAGCCAGAGTTATTGCTGCTGGATGAGCCGCTAAGTAACCTAGATGCCAAACTGCGCCATGAGCTTCGGGCGGAAATCAAGCGTTTGCAAAAAGAGGTCGGCGTCACCACGATTTTTGTAACGCATGACCAGGACGAGGCCCTATCCATGTCAGACCGGATCGTTGTTATGAACCAGGGAAAGATTGAGCAAATTGGCACACCGACCGAAATCTATCAAAATCCACAGTCCGAATTTGTTTTTCAGTTTATCGGAAAGTCGAATCGTTTTGAAGGCTTAGTTATAGAGATTGATGGTGACCAAATGGATGTTGAAATTGACGAGGGGTGGGTCATCAAAACGAAAAAAGAAAATGTCATTGGGAAGGACCGGACATTCCATGTCCACAATGCGGTCAATCTGTATATTCGGCCCGAATTAATCTCGATAAAGGCGGCTGACCAAGGGCTGGGCGTGGCTGACACTGATCTTGTTCAGCAAAAGGCCGTCATCAAGCAAATGAACTATCTAGGTTCACAATGGGAAATTGAGGTATCCGTCAAGGGGCAGCACCATGTGCAAATTATCGGACCAATGATTGAGAATTCCTGGACGGTAGGGACGGAGGTGTTGGTGGAATGGAAAACCTCGGATATTCGCCTGACCAAAAGATGAGCGCGGGACTGCCACTGGCACCAAAAAGAAAAGTAAACGTCTTTCGAAAATACATGGCAGCGATGCTGCTTCTTGCACCACTGCTCTTATTTATTCTTGCATTTTTCGTCGTCCCGATGATTTATGTGTTTTATTTAAGCTTCATTGAAGTGGAAGGGCTTGATGTTTCCAATGCCAGTTACAGCATCGGCAACTATCTGACGTTTTTTACAGACCCCTATTTTTTAAGATCGCTTTGGATGACGATTAAGGTGAGCGTCTATGCGGTTATCATCGCTCTTATCCTAGGCTACCCCATTGCTTTGACAATGGCGAAAAGCTCGGCGCGGGTGAGGGGCTACCTCACACTGCTTGTGGCATCGCCCTTATTGATCAGCGTGGTTGTCAGAAACTTTGGCTGGTACTTACTGCTTGTGCCAAATGGCGTTATTGACCAATTTTTAATGGGGATTGGGATTACTGATTCCCCGTTAAAGCTTCTGTTTTCCGTACCAGGGGTCGTCATCGGCTTAGCCAACTCGTTCCTGCCGTTCATGGTTCTGTCGATTGCTACAAGCTTGTACAATATTGACCCATCTTTGGAAAAAGCAAGCAGTATTTTAGGCGCAAGTCCGTTAAAAACTTTTTTCACGGTTACCCTGCCGCTGAGTCTCCCGGGTGTTGTGGCGGGAATTGTTCTTGTTTTTAGTATGTCGATGAGCTCGTACGTAACGCCAGCGTTAATGGGTGGCGCGAATGTGCCGGTTCTTCCGATCGTGATTTATGAGCAAATCAATACGTTATTCCGGTGGACTTTCGGTTCGGCAATCTCTTATATCTTGCTCGGGGTTACGTTAATTTCTGTTACGATTTTTTCAAGGATTTTTGAAAGGAAGTTCAAGGAGGTGTTCCGATAATGAAGGCTGTAAGAATTACCGTTACTGTGATAGGTTTGATTTTTCTACTGATTCCTCTCATTGTGACCATTGGAGCATCGTTTACCACTGCAGGCTACCCGACGTTTCCGCCAAAAGGCTTTTCCTTGCAGTGGTATGAAAAAATATTGGACCGACCTGAATACATGGATGCCTTTTTCAATAGTGTGAAATTTGCCTTCCTGGCTGCGTTCTTTTCTGTGCTGCTTGGTACTATTGCAGGCCTGGCATTGGCCAAATATGATGTGCCGGGTAAAACCTTTATCGTATCACTGCTTACATCACCTTTAACCATCCCGCATTTGGTGCTGGGGGCAGCATTATTGATATATTTTACGCCAATGCTGTTGGCGGGCAAGCCGACCGGCTTTCTGATTGCCCATATTGTCATTTGTGTGCCCTATGCGATACGGTTTGTGTTAACGGGGTTGAGCGGCTTTGATTATACGCTGGAGAGGGCGGGGGCTGTCCTTGGCGCTAATCCGTTTGTGGTATTTTGGAAAATCACGCTGCCGATTATCCGTCCTGCGATTTTGTCCGGTGCGATGTTTGCCTTCCTGATTTCGTTTGACAACGTCACCGTCTCGCTGTTCATGGTATCAACCGATATGAGAACCCTGCCGCTTGAACTGTTCTTCCATATGCAGGATTCCTATGATCCAATGGTCGCCTCCGTATCAAGTATTGTTATCTTCATATCTGTGATATTTATAGTGATATTTGAAAAAATCTATGGAGTCGGAAAACTGTTTGGCGGGTCGCATTAATAAAATTTTAGAAGAACCCTGGGCTTGAAGTGCCCAGGGTTCTTCTTGTGATGCATGGGGACGGTTCTTATGCATCATTTCTGGGGATTTCGGAATATCCGCGGAATCATGCACTGGCTCCCTACCCCGAACCATCCCCGACACATCCCCGACACCCAAGGAATGACACACGAGAACCGTCCCCATGCCTCAATCTTTTAACGAAAATAGGCTATTCTTAACTGGACAATAAGATTATCGTTAAGTAGACTATTAAATAAACTATTTGGAGTCTGCTGGAAGTTTGCTAGAAAACAGCGGTAATTTCTTTCTCATACTCCTAATCTATTATAACTATGAACAAAAAAAGATCGATCTGACAATTACATAGGGGCCTTTTGGGCAGCCATGATTAGTATGAAGCAGGAAAATGGGATGAATGAGGAGGAATAAATATGTTTAATTTTGAACCAAGCTTGGACCAATTTGCTAGGATTAAAGTCATCGGTGTCGGCGGCGGAGGGAACAATGCTGTGAACCGGATGATTGAGGATGGCGTTGGCGGTGTGGAATTTATTGCTGTCAATACGGATGCACAAGCACTCCACCAATCAAGAGCAGAGATTACGATGCAAATTGGATCATCCTTGACACGAGGCTTAGGAGCGGGGGCCAATCCGGAAATCGGCAAAAGAGCAGTGGAAGAAAGCAGACAGCAGATTGAAGAAGTACTGGAAGGCGCAGACATGGTTTTCGTTACAGCCGGAATGGGCGGCGGGACAGGCACTGGGGCAGCGCCAGAAATAGCGAAGATTGCTCGAAAAATTGGTGCCCTGACTGTTGGAGTTGTCACCCGTCCTTTCAAGTTTGAAGGTCACAAGCGGTCAGTAAATGCCATGAATGGAATTAACGCCATGAGAAACGCGGTGGACACGTTAATTATTATTCCAAACGACCGCTTGTTGGAAATCGTCGATAGAAAAACACCGATGATCGAAGCTTTCCGCGAGGCTGATAACGTGCTTAGGCAGGGGGTTCAGGGGATTTCCGACTTAATCGCTGTCCCTGGTTTAATCAACCTTGATTTTGCCGACGTAAAAACGGTCATGTCCCATAAAGGCACTGCCCTGATGGGAATTGGCGTGGCAAAAGGGGATAATCGCGCTGCAGAAGCTGCCAAGAAGGCCTTAAATAGTCCGCTCTTGGAAACGTCTATCAATGGAGCGCAGGGTGTCATCATGAACATTACCGGAGGAGCCAATTTAAGCCTTTTTGAAGTTCAAGAGGCAGCCGATTTAGTTGCTTCTGCTTCTCATGAGGAATTAAATATGATTTTTGGATCGGTTATTAACGAAAGCCTGAAGGATGAAATAATCGTAACGGTCATTGCGACAGGATTCGATGAGCAAGCGCCTGAAGTTCAACAGCCTGCCCCTCAGCCAACAAGGACCTTTCAGCGAGAAGAAAGATTCGGGCGCACTCCAATAAAACGCGAGGAGCCGGTTTACGAACAACAACAACAACAACCAGAACCAGAACCAGAACGATACTATGAACAGCCAGAAGAAGAATCTCTGGATATTCCATCGTTCCTGCGCAGACGGAGAAATCGATAAATAGAGGATAAACAGGGGGACAGTTCTAGAGGCCACAAAGGCCAAAAGAACCGTCCTCTTTTTTTATTATTCTATTTTGAATTTTTAAATAACTCTTATCCGAAAATTTATTATTCAAATTTAAGTAATTTATGGAAGACACCCACATTTTCCTTATGTTTTTCCGCATGAAAACACTATCATTTCCATAAGATACGCAAGTTTCTGAAATATTAAAATAATATACTAGACGAAAATAAAAAATTGTTTTAATATACTAATAGTTAATAAATTTCTAACTATCATTTCCCGATATTACTATTCGGTTAATAATGTCAGAAAAATCAAAAAAAGAGAAAAACAACAGAGGGGGAACCTAGAGATGAAAAAGAAATTTAGTAAGGTATTTATGGTATCAGCATTAGCTGCTGGAATCCTTGCCGGCTGTGGGACAGGAAACCAAAGCGCCAGCGGCGGCGGAGGCAATTCAGATGTCTTCAAGCTTGGCGTAAACATGGAGCTTTCCGGTAACGTTGCATCATACGGTGAATCCATGGCAAAAGGTGTTGAAATGGCCGTAGCGGAAATTAACAAAGCTGGCGGTGTTGAGGGCAAGAAAATCGAAGTGATTAAAAATGACAATAAATCAGAAGCGGCTGAAGCAACAAACGGAATTATCAAGCTGACAAGCCAAGATAAAGTAAATGCGGTAATCGGTGCAGCAACAAGCGGAAATACAGTGGCCCAAGCACAAATTGCCAATGATACGAAAACCGTTCTAATCGCACCAGGCGGAACCAGCCCAACTGTTACTGTAGATGAAAAAGGAAAAGTAAGAGAATTCGTTTTCCGTACATCTTTTATTGATCCATTCCAAGGCACAGTTGCTGCGAACTTTGCTGCAAGTAATTTAAAAGTAAAAGATGCAGCCATTTTCTCAGATAGCTCAAGTGACTATGCAAAAGGATTATCCGATGCTTTCAAGAAAACATTTGAAAAAGCTGGCGGCAAAATCGTTGCAGAAGAGTCTTATGTAGGTAAGGATACTGACTTCCGTGCCACATTAACTCGTATTAAGGCGAAAAATCCATCCTTTATTTTTATCCCAGGATATTATGAAGAAGTTGGCTTAATTGTTAAGCAAGCACGCGAGCTTGGCATCACTGCTCCTTTAATGGGTGCAGACGGATGGGATTCACCAAAGTTAGTTGATTTAGCAGGTGCTGACGCATTAAATAACACTTATCTAATCAACCACTATTCAACTGAAGATCCTGATCAGAAGGTTCAAGACTTTGTTAAAGCATTCAAAGACAAGAACAATGGCGATGCGCCTAACGCTTTCAATGCCCTTGGTTATGACACTGTTTATTTCTTAGCAGATGCCATTAAACGTGCAGGCAGCACAGACTCTGTCAAGATTCAAAAGGAATTAGCGAAAACGAAAGATTTATCACTTGTAACTGGAGTATTATCGATTGATAAAAATCATCACCCAATTAAATCTGCAACAGTGCTAGAATACAAAGATGGTAAACAAGTATTTAACTCGAAAATTAATCCTTAATATTTAGACCAGTAAAATGGAAGGATTATCCTTCCATTTTACTTTTGTAAAAAAAGGCTATGCTAAAAATAATTGTTAGTTTGTGAACTATTGATAAATAGAACAGACAAGTTTAACACAGCCTTAGAAAAAAGGAGCAAAAACGTATGGATTGGTTACAACAGCTGATAAATGGAATTTCACTCGGCAGCATCTATGCCTTAATCGCATTAGGATACACCATGGTGTATGGGATCATTAAATTAATTAACTTTGCTCATGGTGATGTATTTATGGTTGGTGCCTTTATTGGATTCTATGCGATTAAGGGATGGGGATTAGGCTTCTTGCCTGCACTCATCATTTCGATGGTATTCTGTGCGGTATTTGGGGTATTAATTGAACGGATTGCCTATAAACGGCTTCGGAATGCTACGAGAATCGCTGCCTTGATTACAGCGATCGGAATGTCTTTGTTGATTGAATACGGAATGATCTATATCCGCGGCGCTCAGCCGGAAGCATATCCTGCTGACGTATTGCCAAATAAGGCCATCAATTTCTTTGGTGTCCATATTAACAGCCAGTCTTTATTTATCCTATTAACATCAATTATTTTAATGATTATTTTACAATTTATTGTTCAACGCACGAAAATGGGAAAAGCGATGCGCGCTGTTTCTCTTGATATGGACGCCGCCCGCTTAATGGGAATAAGCGTTGACAAAACGATTTCCTTCACGTTTGCCATTGGTTCGGCATTAGCAGGAGCAGCAGGGGTCGTGTTTGGTGTTTATTATACAAAAATTGAACCGCTGATGGGTGTCATTCCTGGGTTAAAAGCGTTCGTTGCAGCCGTATTAGGGGGCATCGGCAGTATACCGGGAGCGATGGTTGGCGGGATTTTCCTCGGTGTCATTGAATCGATTGTCAGTGCAGCAGGATTTTCTTTATGGAGAGATGCCGCCGCCTTTGTCATTTTGATTCTCATCCTTATTTTCAGACCATCCGGCATCTTTGGGAAAAATACAAGAGAGAAAGTATAGGTGAAAAATAATGAAGAAATCAAAATCATTTTGGGCATTTCTGATTCTAGCGGCGGTTGTGTACGTAGTCGTCCAATTTTTCATCGGCTCAGGGTTCATAAATATTTATTATAGTAATTTGTTGATTACCATTGCCATTAATATTATTCTGGCAGTCAGTCTCCATTTGGTCATTGGCATCACTGGCCAGTTCTCCATCGGCCACGCTGGTTTCCTGGCAGTCGGCGCTTATGTTTCAGCGATTGTCACGATGAAATTAGAGCTGCCATTTATTCTTGCCGTTGTGCTTGGCGGGGTTATTGCCGCTTTGGCCGGTCTGATTGTCGGCATTCCGACCCTAAGGCTCCGTGGTGACTATTTGGCGATTGCGACTCTTGGTTTTGCAGAAATCATTCGCATTGCCTTATTTAATATTGACTATGTTGGCGGGGCCGCTGGTATGCAGGTATCGCATCTGACGACTTGGACCGTCACTTTTGTCTGTCTGGTCATTACGATTCTGGTGATTACGAACTTTACGAATTCTAGGCACGGACGGGCGTGTATTGCGGTTCGGGAAAATGAAATTGCTGCTGATGCGATGGGAATCAACACCACGTATTATAAAGTTCTTGCTTTTGCGATTGGATCATTTTTTGCCGGAATTGCCGGCGGGCTATTTTCACATAATTTCTATATCATCCAGCCGGGAAATTTCGGTTTCTTAAAATCATTTGATATCCTCATCTTCGTTGTCTTGGGCGGCCTCGGCAGCCTTACAGGGTCAGTGATTTCGGCTATTTTATTAACCGTTATATCAGCATTCTTGGCACAATATCCGGAGACACGGATGATTATCTATAGCTTAGTTTTGGTCATCGTGATGCTTTACCGTCCTCAAGGCTTGATGGGCACACGTGAAGTCACTGATTTATTCAAGTGGAAACCGGCTAAAGGAGGCAATTAAGATGGCGTTACTTGAAGTGAAAAATGCCGGCATTCAGTTTGGCGGATTAAAAGCCGTTTCTGGCTTTGATATGAGACTTAACCAAGGCGAACTGGTCGGATTAATTGGACCGAACGGAGCCGGAAAAACCACTAGCTTTAACTTGTTAACAGGTGTTTACGTGCCAACAGAAGGCGAGATTGTATTTAACGGAAAGCGGCTGAACGGACTGCCTCCCTACAAGGTGACGCAAAGCGGGATCAGCCGTACCTTCCAAAATATTCGCCTGTTTAGTGAATTATCCGTGTTAGACAATGTAAAGGTTGCCTATCATTCGTTAGCGAAAAACTCCATCTTGAGCTCCATTTTTCGTCTTCCCTCCCATTTTTCTGAGGAGAAAAACATGGAAGATAAAGCGCTTGAGTTTTTAAAAATTTTTAACTTGGAAAGATTTAAAGATGAAAAGGCGAAAAATTTACCGTATGGCCAGCAGCGGAGATTGGAAATCGCCCGGGCGTTAGCGGCCGGTCCGAAACTATTGCTGCTGGATGAACCGGCCGCGGGGATGAACCCGCAGGAGACCCACGAATTAATGGAACTAATTGCCTTTATTCGTGAACAGTTTGACTTGACGATTTTATTAATTGAACATGACATGCAGCTTGTCATGGGAATCTGTGAACGGATTTATGTCCTCGACCATGGCCAACTGATTGCGGAAGGTACTCCGGAGGAAATTCGGAGCCATCCGAAGGTCATCGAGGCTTATTTGGGAGAGGAGGTTTCTGACGAACATGCTTAAGGTCAATGATATTAATGTGTTTTATGGAAACATTCAGGCGCTCAAAGGCATTTCATTAGAAGTGAAGGAAGGCGAAATTGTCACCTTAATTGGGGCTAACGGAGCGGGAAAAAGTACGCTTCTGAAAACCTTATCCGGACTGCAAAGGCCAAAATCAGGGACGATTGAATATTTAGGCGATACGATCTCCACAAAGGCACCGCAAGCAATAGTTAAGGCAGGCATTTCCCACGTCCCAGAAGGACGGCGCGTGTTCTCCAATATGTCAGTAGAGGAAAATTTGGAGCTTGGCGCCTATACCAGAAAGGACGCAAGCGGGATTCGCAAGGATATGGAAAAAGTCTATGAATTGTTCCCGCGGCTGCTGGAACGCCGCAAGCAGCTATCCGGAACACTTTCCGGCGGGGAACAGCAAATGCTGGCAATGGGACGGGCCATCATGGCCAAGCCAAAGCTGCTGCTGCTGGATGAGCCTTCAATGGGCTTGGCGCCTTTGATCGTTAAACAAATTTTTAACATTATCGAGCAGATTAATAAGGAAGGAACAACCGTCCTGCTCGTCGAACAAAACGCCAACATGGCCTTATCCGTCGCCGACCGGGCCTACGTCATCGAAACCGGCCGCATCCAAATCTCAGGCACCGCCGCCGAACTCCAAGCAAGCGAAGAAATCAAAAAAGCCTACCTTGGCGGGCATTAGTGATTCATAGGGACGGTTCTCATGCATCAGTTGCATGAGGACCGTCCCTATGTTTCGTTTTGGACTTGACATGATAAAAAGAACTACTGTAGAATACAAAACGAAATGATTACGATTTATTAGGAAGGAGGAAATAATATGCGTGTAAAAATAACCCTGCAATGTACGGAAACAGGTGATCGAAATTACATCACTACTAAAAACAAAAGAACTAATCCTGACAGGCTGGAATTACGGAAATATTCCCCCTGATTGAAACGATATACACTGCATAGAGAAACGAAGTAGCTTTTTTGAAAGTCATTAAATTGATACTAGGCAACATCCTGAATGTTCTATTTTTTCAAGCCTCAGCATAATCTTTAAATCGTAATGATTTTGATTTAAGCAGGAAGGAAGAATTTGTATGAATGATACTAAGATTCCAGTAACTGTATTAAGCGGCTATTTAGGTGCAGGCAAGACAACATTATTAAATCATATTCTTCAAAACCGAGATGGGTTAAGAGTTGCCGTCATTGTTAATGACATGAGTGAAATCAATGTAGATGCCGAATTAGTGAAACAAGGAGGAGGTCTAAATAGGACGGAAGAAAAACTAGTTGAATTATCGAATGGGTGCATTTGCTGTACGTTAAGAGAAGATCTTTTAAAGGAAGTGGAGCGTCTGGTCAAGAAAGGAAATATTGATTACATTTTGATTGAATCAACAGGTATTAGTGAACCTGTACCAGTGGCGCAAACATTTTCTTACATAGATGATGAATTGGGGATTGACCTGACAAAATATTGCAGGCTGGATACCATGGTGACGGTGGTGGATGCAAATAGGTTCTGGCATGATTTTGGTTCGGGGGATTTACTTTTGGAAAGAAGCCAGGCTTTAGGTGAAGATGACGATCGCTCGGTTGCGGACTTATTGGTTGACCAAATTGAGTTTTGTGATGTTTTACTTCTTAATAAATGCGATTTATTGGAAGAAGAGCAATTAGATCAGCTGGAGGTATTTTTAAAGAAACTGCAGCCTGCAGCAAAATTTCACAGGACGGTAAAGGGAAAAATAGCTGCTGCAGAGATTATAAATACGGGTTTATTTAATTTTGAAGCAGCAAGTGAGTCGGCCGGCTGGTTAAAAGAACTGGAGGCACCTGAGCATACGCCAGAAACGGAAGAGTATGGGATTAGCTCCTTCGTTTATAGAAGTTCGACCCCATTCCATTCTGAAAGGTTTAATCACTGGATTGAAGAAATGCCTGCAGAAATCGTAAGGGCGAAGGGGATCGTATGGTGTGCAACCAGGAATGATCTAGCTTTATTGTTCTCACAGGCAGGTCCTTCAATACAATTAGACCCAGTTTCATATTGGGTAGCCTCCTTGCCATCTGAGCAACAAGTTCAGTTTTTAAAGGAAAATCCCGAATTAAAAGATGACTGGGATGAACAGTTTGGGGATCGGAAGAATGAACTTGTTCTAATTGGGATTGATATGGATAAAAAACTTGTGAAGACTTCTTTAGATCGCTGTTTGTTGTCCGAAGAGGAAATGAGCCAAGATTGGGATAAAATGAAGGATCCATTTATATGGACTATTACTGCAGCAGTATAACAATTCTTTTAAAAAGTGTATTAAGTCAGTTCTTTTCGTTATAATTTGGAAGTTGACAGAAACAATAAATCATTATACGATTTAAATCGTAATAATTTCGATTTGACAAATCTAAAAATGTCATAAAAATACAGATAAATATGGCAAATAAATCGTAACGATTCCTAATTATGGATAATTATGGAGGTAAAGGGAGCATGAAAAGACATATAAGTCTATTTATTATTTTTCTATTGATATTAAGTGGTTGCTCCAACGCAGCTTCAACAAACAGTGAAAAACAGAGTGATGGATCCAAAAAACTGCAAATTGTCACTACTTTTTATCCAATCTATTATTTTGCTCAGAAGGTGGCGGGCAATTCAGCCAACGTTGAACTATTGATACCAAATGGTGTCGAGCCGCATGATTGGGACCCAACTACAAAAGATATGATGAAAATTCAAGATGCTGATGTGTTTATTTATAATAGCCATTATTTTGAAACTTGGACTGAAAAGGTACTCAAGAGCATTGATGCTTCCAAATTGAAGGTTGTCGAGGCCTCTGATGGAATCGAATTGATGGATGCACTAGAAACAGGCGAAGAGGCGGACCATGACCATTCAGAACATTCGTCTTCTAAAGATCCCCATGTTTGGCTTTCTCCGGTGTTAGCCCAGCAAGAGGTGGACACTATAGCGAAGGCTCTAGGAGAAGTAGACCCAGATAATAAAGATCAGTATGAGAAAAATGCCGCTGATTTGAATTCCCAGCTTGCCGAATTAGACCGCGAATACAAAGAAACCATCGATCAAGCTATGAATAAAGAATTTGTTACCCAGCACGCTGCATTTGGATATTTGGCCAAACAATACGGGTTAACGCAAATTCCAATTGCCGGCTTGTCCCCAGATGTAGAACCTACATTAGGCAAATTGGCTGAATTAACGGAATTAACCAAGAAGAAAAATGTAAAAATCATTTATTTTGAAGAGCTAACCTCATCCAAAGTAGCTGATACACTAGCCAAAGAAATAGGCGCTAAAACAGCCGTATTAAACCCATTAGAAGGACTAACAAAAGAAGAACAAAAACAAAGCCTAGACTATATAGGCGTCATGAAAAAAAATCTTGAGTCATTAAAGCTATCCATAAAGTGAAGCATAGGGACGGTTCTCATGCATCAGCTGCATGAGGACCGTCCCTATATTTTATGTTAAAATATTTTTTAACTAAAAATTAATACTGCTTTTTGGTCATTAACGGGTATTATTAAAAGGTAGCATTTAATTAGGAGGAAAATATATTTATGAGTGAGCACGTAATAGCGTTTATAATGGGAATCGTTGAAGGGTTAACAGAATATCTTCCCGTTTCATCAACAGGACATCTCATCTTAGCCGGTCATCTATTAGGGTTCGAGGGAGATCGGGCGAAAACATTTGAAGTTGTCATTCAATTAGGATCGATCCTAGCAATTGTCGTGTTATATTGGAGAAGATTTTTTTCACTGTTAGACTTTAAGAGTTTAAATATAAAGGACAACAACAGAACAAAACTGAATCTTCTTCACGTATTTTTAGGTGTACTGCCAGCCGTGATTGTAGGCTTTGTCCTCCACGATTTTATTAAAAATGTTCTGTTCTCTGCAACAGTCGTTTTGGTAGCTTTAGTAGTCGGTGCCTTTTTATTAATTTATGCTGACAAAAAGAACACAACGGTTACAGCGCACACTATTGATCAATTATCCTATAAGCAAGCCCTATATATTGGTCTGTTTCAATGCTTAGCTGTTTGGCCAGGATTTTCACGAGCTGGTTCTACCATTTCCGGAGGATTATTAGTGGGCGCAAGCCAAAAAACAGCCGCCGAATTTTCCTTCATTCTGGCATTGCCTATTATGGTAGGAGCAACAGGATTAGACTTATTGAAAAATATGGACGCCATAACGTCAGGAGACATCACCACCTTTGTCATCGGCTTTGTAACAGCCTTTGTAGTCGCATTGCTTTCCTGCATCGGATTCCTAAAACTGCTCGACAAAGTAAGGCTTTCAACATTCGCTTACTACCGCATCATCCTTGCCATTGTCTTTGCGTTTATCATCCTATAAAGTGAATCATGGGGACGGTTCTCATGCATCAGATGCATGAGAACCGTCCCCATGTGTCTTTTGTTCTATTTATCAGTATGATTCTTTGTGCGATAGATAACTCGTATGGTACGGAATTAATTAATCAATAAAGAAGGAACGGTAAATCTAAAAAAACTCCCCTATCATGCAGTAAGTTAAGAATTTATTAAGAATAATAAGCTACTATTAAGACAGTCTTTTTCAAGACCCCCCTTATATATTATATCTGGAAGCCCTCGAGGATTGTTTTCGAATAGTCTTGAGGGCTGCTTTTTTTGAAAAATCGATAGGTTTCCAAACAGCATTTTTTAAATATAGAAAAAGCGGATGCCATCTGCTATACGGTCGAGTGTCCGTCTGCGTCGGGCTATCCGCCTTATTTGTTAACGATTTTTTTCAATAAAGTTTACGACATCACCGACTGTTTGAAGCGTCGGCGCCACTTTATCACTAATTTCAATCGCAAATTCATCCTCAATTTCCATCGTCAGATCCACCATATCAAGCGAATCAGCTTCAAAGTCATCCTTGAATGATGCATCAAGTCTGACCTCCTCTATTTTAACCCCCAGTTGATCTGCAATAATCGGCTTTAACTTTTCAAATGTGGTCATTGCGGCATCTCCTTCCTCACGTTTCATACCCACCATTATAACAACCTAATTCGGAACGTAAAACATAAAAGTATTTCCAATATTCGGCGAACATTTCACCAAATAGAAGTCGTTTCTACTCTCAGTTAGGGCACTAAACAGTTCGGAGCAAGCTGCATTTATAAGGGGGCATCTCATCAGAAGATTTGCTGTGAGTATAGCCCCTTTGTAGAGGAACTTTGACTCATCGATTATAAATCCTGCTTAGGTTAAAAGAACCCATTATTGTTAAAACCGACAAAAAATTTAATGACATTGTCGAATGCTGTCAGTGGAAGTGATAAAACTCTGCTTTTGAAAGGGGGTGAAAGAATGTACTTTAGGCATTTTATTCTAATGGGTGTTATTTTAGGGGCGGCTGCTTTCTTGCCAAATAACGCATTGGCAAACGGAGCAGCCGGTCAACCGGAACAACAAAACGCAGCAGCACAAACTCGCGTTTCAGCGAATGCTGAAAATCCAGTAGCTTCAAAAAAAGAAGTGCCAGTTCCAACTGAAAATGTACATAAAAGTCAAGGTGAAGTGGTTCAAAAACCGGAGGCGAATCCTAGTACACAAAAATCCATACCAATCAAATCTGTTTCAGCGTCACCAAACAAGACGAATAGGGCAGCACCTCCCTTAGATAAGGGTTTGAATGCTAGTAAATCTGCTGAACAGACTGCAAAGGTGAAGGACGTGGGACAATCAGGGCCGCCAAAGCCAAATGTCGACACGAACCAGCTTCCGGAGGTCTCTGAGTCAACCCCCTCAAACCAATCTGCTCCTGAAGCCGAAATGGACAACCATTCTTCAAGTGTGAATGCTAAGTCAGAAACCATTACGGAAGAAAATGATTCCTCAGTATCAATAAAGACTAGCATTTCGCAGGAACCACATATAGTTGAAGAAAGCAAGGCTCCATCTAACGATAGGAAGATTCCTTTTGAGGTCATGAATATCCTTCCGCAGCTTACGTCATCCCCAGGAGGGCAGTCTGATGTTCAGTTCAGTCCTGGGACAGGTGCGGTAGGTTTTATAGCAAATTGGTCAGACTGGGATGAACATTTATCGCTGACCCTTGGCCTGAACTACACTTCTCGCCAAGCTAAGTACAGTCACCAATGGATTAATGCTCCACCTTCACCACCACCAGAAACAGCTCCTTTTTTTAAAACGTTAACTGCTAATTAAGCCACGGGTAACGAAAAATAAAGGAGCAAAATTGAAAAATGAAACATTATCTTAAAACATATAAACTCGTAAAATCATTCGTAGTAACAGGAGTATTGTCGTTTGGACTTATGTCAGGAGGCCAATTTACTGCAGCGGCTGGACTTGATAAAGCAAAAGTGGAACCTGTTAAAGCTGTTCAAGCTACCGGCTCCCAAAATGGACATGCCAATGAAAAAAAGGTTGAAACCCCTATAGTTCCTGCTGAGACGGAGATAGCTGTTCAGCCAGCAGAAGAAGTCGAAGCTGATGCTCAGCCAATAGAGGAAGTCAAAACTGAAGTGGAACATAAAGAAGAAGGAAGCATCGGAAAATCACAGGCAAGCATACATGCCAGTGAAACGGCAAAAATGCATGCTTCTGAAAACTCAGCAATCTATCAAACTACTTCTGATAGTCAATTAGAAGAATCGACTACAACTGCTGAAACTGCAGGATATCTATTCGGATCGGATTCAGCTTCATCAGCGAATCCTGCAGGGGAAGATTTTTATATTGGGAAGTTAGGTTATGGGAGCACGGTGCAGTTTGATGCAAACACGGGTGGTGCCATTTATTTCAGTAGTGCAAGAGCACAGAGTGCCAGCTATGTGTACGGTTATTGGTTTTTATCCGGTATGCAAACAGCACCAGCAGGAATCTCCGCAAGCGATTGGGGTGCGCAGCAGGCAAAATTAGCTCTAGAAAGCTACGAAGCTATGAAGAGTGTATATAGCTCAAAGGTTAGACCCGTTATTTTTATTGATGTAGAATCGGCTTATACCGGTTTAAGTGACTATGACTATGCCAATAATCATGAGATTTATAACGCATTCGTCAATTATTTAAATCAATATGGACAAGGTGTAAAACCAGGAACCTATTCATCTCCAGGCAACTGGGACCGTACCATGGGGGACTTTTCACCCAATACTCCGGGTGCTTACTGGGTTGCCTATTACCCAGGTGACATCCCATCCGATTTGACAACCAGCAATTCATACTGGGTCAACTTCCCAGGAACAACCGAAAAGGCCGAAATCTGGCAGTACTATGGCGGCTATGATGACTATAATGTAGCTTGGAAATTGCCATAACGAAATATTCGGTTTCTATTTTTTATAGTAACCAAATAAAGAGTCTGTCCCAAAAAGTATAACTTTTAGGGGCAGTCTTTTTTTGTGAGATGGCAATGTTCCTCTTTTTTTTTAAATACCCAAAGCATCGAGCATAAACAACATATCCCAATTTAATATTCGCTCTCCTAACACCTTCTGGATTTCCTCAAAGGTAATAGGGGGTTCCTTTGCGGAAGCCCCTCCAATTAGTGTTCTTTTTTCTTCTTTGAAAGAAGATTAAAGTCATTATTATTCTTCTGAATAAGACGGTTGGGTTTGCATCTGGGACTGCACTTGACTTATCAATGTTTGAATTTGTGCAACTTCACTTGATGCTTGTTTCAATGCTTCTAAGCAAAGAGTGGTGTTAGCAGCTGATTGTTCAATGGCTGAAGTGATCATATCTTTTACAATAGAAGAAGCCGCCTCTGCTTGTTTCAATTTATTAGTGTCGACTTGATTTGTCATTTGTATTTCCTCCTTATTATTTGTTTACAACACAAAATATAGAATGCTTCTAAAAAAATTATTTAATCCTTGTCCAAAACAAAATTAAATTACATATTTTACATAAACATTATAAGAGCATTGCTTAGGGGCGGTTTAGTCGAATAGTGATTATAAGGAAAAAAATGGTGAAATAATTTCATAATGGAGTGATGAAAATATGGTATTAAAAATTCAACATTTTCCATTGTGAAAATTCCCCCTAGGATAAATTTATTATCCTCCCCGTATCTTTTTATAAAAAATAATCGTTATATAAAGTAAAAGAGATTTATAAATGGAATGGGGGAGAAGGATGAAGGTTTTACTTTTAGGAGGGACTCGTTTTTTAGGAAGAGCGTTGGTAGAGGAAGGCTTGAATAGGGGTCACGAAATAACCTTATTTAATCGTGGAACCAATAAAGAGGTATTTCCTGAAGTGGAGAAGCTAATTGGGGATCGGGACGGAGATGTGTCCCTTCTGAAAAATCGCAAGTGGGATGTGGTAATGGATACGTGTGGGTTTGTTCCCCGGCAGATTCAAAAAATCGCAGCGGTACTTGGGGACAACATCCATCATTATACGTATATTTCAAGCATCTCTGTTTATAAAGATTGGGTTCCGCTCAATATTACCGAAGACTATCAGCTACAAACTTTATCGCAGGATCAACTAAGAGCTGTTGAGGAAGGGGAAGCTTCTCCTTATGAGTATTACGGTGCGTTGAAGGTCCTATGTGAGAGGGAAGCAGAAAAGCATTGGCCGGGACGTGTGCTGCAAATAAGAGCAGGACAGCTTGTCGGACCGTTTGACTACACGGACCGGCTTCCGTACTGGGTCCAGCGGGTAGCACAGGGAGGAAAAGTATTGGTGCCGGGGCGTCGGGACCGTCTTGTTCAACTGATTGATATAAAAGATATCGCCAAATGGGTGTTTGATATGGCGGAAAACAGAAAAGCAGGGACGTTTAATGTGACAGGCCCGAACGATAAATTGACGATGGAAGAGCTGTTGGATACTTGTAAAGCTGTCGCCAATAGCGAGTGCGAATGGGTATGGGCAGATGAGCAATTTTTGCTGAAGCGTAATGTGCAGCCATGGACGGAAATGCCGCTATGGGTTCCCGAGAACTTCCCGCTAGAGCGAGAAACAGAACCGTGGAAAGGCTCTTTTTCTATCAATATCGAAAAAGCAGTTAAAGCGGGCCTTGTCACCCGATCACTGGAGGAGACGATTAAAGATGTTTATGAATGGCTGAAGGCCCGCCAGCAGCATAATCTTAAAGCAGGGGTTTCGCGGGAAAGAGAACAAGAAATGTTAGAGGCGTGGTTTCCTAAAGGATAACGATGATATGTGAAAAATTAACAATGGTAAAAGGGATTGCTGCAGGCAATCCCTTTTTTACTCCATTTTTTGTCTTTTCTTATCTAAAAGTTATTGAAACCCGTAAATGGATAGGGCTTTCATCAAGAAGAAAGACAAGGGAACGGGTCTCATGATTCAGGATCATGATAACCGTTCCCATATGTATTGACACTATCTAGGAACAGCTGCATGCGATTTCGCTGGATGAATGGAAAAGGTTTCTTTTCTCTCAGCTGCTTTGTTTCTGTTCGCAATGTCATTTTTATAATAGCTTATTACTTGGGCTGTTACCGCAATCGACAAGATGGAGAAAAGACCTCTTAGCAGCCCGACAACGTAAATGCTAGATAGAACAACAATGGCATCAAATAGGAAGTTTATTTTACCAGGGTTGAATTGAAATCTCTTTTGCAGATACAAAGCAAGAATATTAGCCCCGCCAAGGGAAGCTCCATTCATAAACAGTATCGTTACACCAATTCCAATTATTAACCCGCCCAACATTGCACCTATCCAAATCGGAAGTGAAAAGTGTGGCAGCCATTGGTCCATTCCAGTCAATAACGTCAGGATGGAAACAGAAACAACGGTATTTAAGGTAAACTTCCATCCCATTCTAAAAACTGAAAAAATATAAAACGGGATATTTACTAAAAAGAAAATCACAGCGAATGGAAGATTAAAAAGATACGCTACACTTAGCGAGAGTCCGGCTGTGCCTCCTGTGACAATATTGGCATGTTTTAAAAGGATAACCCCAATACTTGTTACCAAGCATCCTAGGAAAATATTTATTGACTTCCTCATTTTTAAATCACCTAATCTCTTATCAATATTAATACGATTAATAACTATTTTAATAATAAAAGATAAAAGGACAATTTTACATATCAATAAGAAGGCATTATTATTAAGTTGTATTCAATTTGAATTAAAATCTATCGTTTTATATTCATAATGAAAGGAGTGTTTTTGGTGGATCAAATAGACATTAAGTTATTAGAGCTTTTGCAAAAAAATTCCCGCATGACAATCAGCGACTTATCACAGGAGTTAGCGTTAAGTAGGCCGAGTATTTCGGAACGTCTTCACCGGCTGCAAGAGAAAGGGGTTATCGAAGAATACAGTGCCAGAATTTCCCTTCCTGCAATTGGAAGAGACATACTGTTAATTATTCAAGTGGGCGGCGTTAAAGTATCCTTACAAGAATTTGAAGAATTCGTTAAAAAAGAAGAGGGAATTATCGAGTGCCATCGTGTGACCGGGGAAGTAAGCTATATTTTAAAAGCTGCTGTTTCAAACATGAATGGCATGAGGCAATTAATCGATAAATTAATTCCATTTGGAAACATCAATACTTCTACTGTATTGTCATCACCTGTTCCATATCGATACATTTTGCCATTCGAAGAATCTTCATAGGATTCCATCCTACAGGGGAAGTTTGGGGAGAAGAGAGTGTACTGTTTCTTCTAGTGGAGTAATTCATGGGGACGGACCTTATGCATGTAAAAACCATAAGAGCCGTCCACGTATGTGGAAATTTATAGTAACCATTCACCCTGAGCAATCTTTTCAACCCTTCCCCCAACGGAAATGTTGATTTCGCCGTTCTCCTCATTTGCCTTTAAAAACAATAAAGATGGTCTGCCCATTTCATATCCTTGTTCGACTCTTATATTGATATCGCTTGTTTGGAAAAATCGGTATTTAACTAGGTAGGAAGCCAAGCATCCATTTGCGCTGCCAGTGGCGGCATCCTCTGGCATCCCATAATAATCTCCAAAGTCGCGGACATTTACCTGATTATCCGGATGATACGTTTCAGGAGCAAATACCAAAATCGCTTTTGCGTCCGTATTCTCAATCAATTCATAGTACTTTTCTAAATTGACCCTTACTCTTTTAACAGTGTCCAGACTTTTTAAGGGGACAAGAATGACAGGGAGCCCAGTGGAAACCTCTTGGATCGGGAACCGCTCATCAATGGCATCCTTCTCGATTTGTAAGACATCACAAACCGGGTCGGTCTCTAATATCTGTCCAAAGGCAGGTTGATTCTGTTTCATCCAAATAATGCTTTCGTTTGTATCAAACGAGACAGGAATCGGGCCAGCCATATAATTTAGTGTAAGTGTTTCTGCCGGTTCCTTTAATAGCTCATGTTGAATAACATAGGCAGTTCCCAGCGTCGGATGGCCGGCAAAAGGCACCTCTTCATTAGGAGTAAAGATGCGGACATCATAGCCACCGTCTTTTGTTTGGTCAGATAGAATAAAAGTAGACTCCGAATAATTCATTTCCTTGGCGATTTGCTGCATTTCCCGGCCAGATAGATTACCCGCATTTTTGAAAACAGCAAGCTGGTTTCCGGTATATTTCCCCTGCGAAAAAACATCCACAATTGAAAAATTTATTTTGTCCATTAGAAATCTCCTATTCTATTAAAATTGAATCATGGGGACGGTTCTCATGCATCATCCGCGAAATTTTTCCATAAACCTTTCCGGGTGATCAATCGCTTTGAAACCGAATTGGCTATACAGGGTGTGGGCATCATTTGTGACTAACATAAACCGGCGGACATTTTGCAGGTCTTGGTGGTTGGTGATAACCTCCATCAGCCATTTGGACAACCCTAATTTACGGTATTCGGGCACAATGAACACATCTGCAAGATACGCAAAGATCGTCAAATCTGAGACGACCCTTGCAAAGCCAACCTGCTCTACATCGCCTTTGCTGACATCCCCTTTATAGACGCCAAAACATAAGGCAGTATTGTCAATCGACTTCTTTATGATTTCCTTTGGGCGGCCCAGTGCCCAGTAGGATTCTTCGCTTAAAAACTTGTGGATTGTTTCGATATCTAAATACTCTTTATTGGTAGATATAGTGAAGCCATTTTTTAGCCATGTGTTCATCGGTGAACCTCCTTCATATAGATACGCATTGGAAAAGGATGCCTCTTTGATAAATTTTAACATATGATATCTATTTCTGTGAGATTACGGATTGGGACAAATCTCGTAGGAGTGAGGTTATGCCCATTTTTGAGAGAACAAGTTTATAGGTCAATGACTAAGGAATAGGATGATGTAAGTTTGAGAAGAAAGGAGTGCATGTTATGTATCTTAATCCTATATCTATGTATAATACCAATCCATATACTCAGGAAATTCATGTGTATTCAACTCCATTTCCAGAGGAGTATTATTACCAAATGAACCCTTATGAAAGACAATTTGGCCAATTTTTCCCACCAATGGGACCGCCGTCAGGAACACCTGGCTTTTCACCACCAATTGCCCCACCGGGTCAAGGCCCAGGAGCAGGACCTCCAACAGCACCACCGGGTCAAGTCCCGCAAGTTGGGCCGCCAGCGTCACCGCCGCCATCCTTTGTTCCCACACAGACACAACAGCAAGCGGAAGCATTTGCCGTTGATCCAGGCGGTATTAGAAGATGTTTATTCAGATTCACGTATGTATGGCTAAGAGGTTTCGAGCAATTTTGGTTCTATCCAATATTTGTCGGACGCAACTCAGTCGCAGGGTACCGATGGACTGGATTTAGATGGATGTATTTCGGAATAAATCTACGGCAAATTCAATCGTTTACTTGCGTTTAGACACATGGGGAAGGTTCTCATGCTTGTGGATGATGAGAACCTTCCCCGAGTGTGTTAAATTACTCTTCTGTTAATGACTGTGCAACGTCTTGCACCCCTGTTGATTAAGCTGCGTGCCTGTGCTAATGTGATTGTGACAAAAACTGCTCGGTCCATATCGTCTTCTACATCAAACAAGGCAAATGCTTCTCCATCAACAATGAATACACAAATGAATTCCACCTCCAGATCATCAGATCTTGGACGGCTGGATACAATTTCACAAAGCTCAACGCCTGCATTCAATAATACTCTTGCTTCTCGGCGGGAAATTCGAATAAACACGAATTCTTCGAATGCAACACCATTTGCCTCCACTTCAATCTCCACTACAAGAAAAAAGCCATTTCTCCTGGTTTGTAATATACAATTGGCACCAATTGAAACAACATCCCCCATACTCATATTCCTCCACCCCCTTTGTACTATTAAATTCCATAGCGAACGGAAGGTGTGGACAAACTAAAATTAATTTTTTGTTTTTATGCCAAATTTTTACTTAAAAATGTATATTACCACCTAAATTTCACTATATTTCCAACGTTTTGAGATTGGGTTTGAAGATAATTTAGCTTTTTGGGGGAAAGAAAAGCAAATGGCCCAATCTACTGAGCCATTTGCTTGTACAAAAAAAGACTGTAAAGTTTGAGGACAAATTTCATTTAAGAATAGCTTTTTCTACGTTATCAATTGGAAGACAGGAACAATAAAGTATCGGCTCCTCCTACGCCAAATACCGTGATGGCCACGCATGCCATCCCCTCTACTACATACTATAACGTTCCGATGTTAATAAACAGTGTTATAGATGTTAGCAAATTGTTAAACTTCGATTAATTTATGTTGAAGGTTAAGTATATGAGCTGCAGAACAGGAAAATAATATGTAAAAATCAAAATGGAGGACGGAAAATGGTACCCATTAATTTAAGAACGATCGGAACAAACTCCGCATAGCTCTCAATATGAAAATCAGCCTCAATGTTACGATTTTGAAAGGAACAGGTTTTAATCTTTAATTCTCGTGCAGGAATTAAATCCAAGTCCCGGTCCCCAACCACCAAATCAATGTGATGGCTTTTAAGGACATATTCATATGACGAGCGATGAGGCTTTCTGGTAAAGCCCTGTTCTTCAACGGAAACAATGTCCTTAAAGTATTTTAATAAATCAAATTTCTCAAGCAGATAAATCGTGGACTCCTTATCGCGATGCGTCACAATCACATTGTTCTTGACTGCTTCTAAAGCATCCTTAACCCCATCAAATGGCTTGCTGATCCTTTTGGAAAAATAATTAAAAGACACTTGGTACTCGCCACGTCGGCTCTCATCAATTCCATAATGTTTAAAGGCCGTCTTAGAATCCTTTTTCAGCCATTTTAAAACCTCACCGCGGTCTAGCTCTTGCCCCACTACCTGTACAAATCCTTCAACAAGTGCTGGATAGGTATCAAAAAGCGTCCCATCGAAATCCCACAAAATGTTTATAACAATCCCTCTTTCATATACGATTTTTTCATAAAAAGAAAGTAACATATGATGCTTAAAAAAGGAAGAAAGCGTAATATTTATTTCGAGGGGGGAGATTCCACTGAATTTGAAAAGAAGCATGTATTTAACAACAATCATAATTGTCATTTTATTAGGGCTTGCCTCCCGAAAATACGGCCAGTTCCTGCCGCCCTTTATAGCGGAAAATGCCGGTGATGCATTGTGGGCGATGATGGTCTATTTCGGATTCCGCTTCTTGCTTGCAAAAAAAAGCATCCAAACTGCCATTATCCTTAGCATATTATTTAGTTTCGGAATTGAATTTAGCCAACTATACCAGGCCAACTGGATTAATCAGATTCGCGGAACAGTGCTCGGAGCGCTTGTGTTGGGACAAGGTTTTCTTGCGGTGGACCTGTTGCGATACCTAGTAGGCATTCTAATTGGAAGTCTGATTGATAGGATCGATCTAAAAATAAACAAGGTCTAGCCGGTTTTCTATCCGGCTAGACCTCCTTTTTTACGATTTCATTACCGTTGCCGCTTGTTCCCATACCAACCGTTCGGCCCGGTTAGGGTCATTCACGACCGCACTCTCCAGGTTAAAAATCATCGTTGGCCGGAAATTCAAATCATACTTTGGCCACGAAGGGAGGGCGTCAGTATTTGGATTGCCGTTCCGTGCAAAGTTAATCCAGGCCTGGTGCATTTGATCGGCTACCAGCTGCCGTTCCGGAGAGGTACCTGTGAAGTTTGTCGTGTTTGGCTTATCCAGTGTGTTCCAGACAAAAGGAATTTCTAATGCATGTGTTGCTTTAAGGGCGCCGTCAAATACAGGTGTCTCCCAATCAAAGCGATACATCCAGACCGGAGCACCTTGATTACCCTGCAGCTCTGCCAGCTTTTGCGCAGGGTATGTAAAAATATGAATGGTCAGCAGTTTATTGAATAGATCTTGGCTTAGTGGTTCAGGATTAAAGTTTGCAATAAGAGGCACGAGCGGTCCAAAGGTTTTTTCAAAAATCGCCTTGACCTTTGCCTCATCTGCATCTTTCCACTCAGGGTCAAAGACACTGAAAATATTGAATTCATCCTTGTTGGTACCAATTAAAACCGGGATATCCTTTGCTGAACCCTCGGCTATCGCCAGTTGTGGATGTTTTGGCAGGGATACGCCATCAATAACCGGTCCCAAGCTCATTGACGGGAGAAGATCGGCAGCTTGAAGCAGCTGTTCAACTGGCAACTCCTCCAATTTTGCCAGATTAGTAGGTTCTACTTGTAAAGCTGCGAGTATGGCACCCGCTACTTTTGTTGCGGTTTCAGGAGGATGGACGTTTGCCGCTGCGCCGCTTTGCAGGATTGCTTTTTGGAAAAGACCTTGAGCAGAAGGGAATCCAAGCAATACTCCAACACTCATGGCCCCCGCCGATTCTCCAAAAATGGTTACGTTATTAGGGTCGCCGCCGAATGCCGAAATATTTTCCTGCACCCAATGCAGTGCGGCAACCTGATCCAGGATCCCGCAGTTCCCGGAAGTGGCATATTCAGCTCCGCCAATTTCGCCAAGGTGAAGGAAGCCGAAAACTCCCAACCGGTAATTAATTGTCACGACAACGACATCGCCTTGAGCAGCAAACGAAGATCCATTATACCAATGACCAGATCCAGATCCAGTAACATAAGCACCACCATGAATCCAAACCATCACGGGACGTTTTTTATCATCTGCTCCCGGTGACCAAACATTTAGGTATAAGCAATCCTCACTCACATTCGAGACGTCATTCCCGAAAAACTCCATTATTTCTTTTTGAGTTTGCGCTGCAACCGGTGAAAAGGAGGTTGCATCCCGAACACCTTCCCAAGAATCCGGCAGTTCCGGAGCCCGGAACCGAAGCGGGCCGACTGGCGGTTTTGCAAAGGGGATCCCCTTCCAAGAATAAACACCATCAATCTGTTCTCCTTGTAATTTACCGTAAACGCTTTCAACAATTGTATTGGACATGAACGTTCTCCTTTCAAACGATAATCATACTTATTAACTTTATTCGAGATGAGGGAGGGGTTTTCCTTTTATTTACATCGTTATATAAAATATTTTTTCACTAACCGGGCGGAGGTTTTCGTGTTAACTTAAATATTGTGAAAGGTGAAATAAATATTGCGCTAATTCGACTAATTTGTGGGGATTAAAAATAGGAGAAAAAATGGAGTTGACCAGCTGATGATAAGCAACACAATTTCGGAGTGGTTTTACTTGTACAACAAAGATATATACCACTTTTTAGTTTATTACATCGGGTCAAGTGATGTAGAAGATCTGGTGCAGGAAGTTTTTATCCGAGCAATTAAAGGCTTTGATACTTATCAGGGAAAATCAAGTCCTAAAACCTGGCTTTTTTCGATTGCGCGCCATGTGGGAATAGATGAAATTAGAAAAAGAAAGCGTTTAAGGATCAAGCAAATGAATTGGTTCAGGGAGGAGCAAACGGATAAGGAAACACCGGAGAAAATTCTCCAACTAAATGAAAATAACAGGTTGCTTTATCAAGCAATCCAATCTTTAAAAACAAATTATCGAGATGTCATCATCCTTAGAGGGATTAAAGAACTCACTGTATCTGAAACAGCATCCATTTTAAATTGGAATGAAAATAAGGTTCGAATAACCTATCATCGTGCGTTAAAGACACTACAAAAAAGTATTGGAGGATACTCTCTATGAAAAATGATGAGAAATTTGATGATGTAGAGAGAAAAATTCGCTCATTACCAGAACCTGATTATGATAAAAAGTTTACTAAAGATACCCAAGATAAAATCCATGAAAACCTATTACAATTTGCAAGTTCATATGATAACAAGAAAAGGGGAGCTGCAATAATGAAAAAGATGTTAGTAGGTTTAGCTAGTGTTGCTGCGTTCATATTATTCGCTGTTTTAGCTATTCCGTTCATTGAGGATAA
The DNA here is from genome assembly GCF_049568635.1 of Neobacillus sp. SAB-20_R2A. Lineage (NCBI taxonomy): Bacteria > Bacillati > Bacillota > Bacilli > Caryophanales > Bacillaceae > Neobacillus > Neobacillus sp. SAB-20_R2A. The sequence goes on from NZ_CP145895.1 coordinate 864,293, forward strand.
ACTATCAGATTCTAATTCAAATACGCCAGGGCAACAAACGAAAGAACCTGTGACAATAGATAAAAACAAAGAGGAAAATGATAATAAGAACCCAGCTGATCCTAAATCAACAGATCCTAGTCTATATGAAAATACAGAATATGGATTTAGCTTTGCGTTACCGAAAAGTTGGGAGGGGTACCAGATAGTAACGGATACTTGGGAAGGTATATCTACTGAACAAAATAAAATAATCGAGAGTGGCAAAATCCTTTTAATTAGACACCCAGGTTGGACGGAGGCGAATCCGAGACAGGATATTCCGATTATGATTTTTACGCTTGATCAATGGTCTTCACTTGAAAAAGGGGAATTTCATATTGGAGCAGCACCTATTGGACCAACAAAGCTGGGAGAAAATGATAAATATGTTTTCGCGCTGCCGGCTAGATATAACTTTGCATTTCTTGAGGGATATGAAGAAGTAGAAACCATTTTACAAAACCATCCACTTCAAACGAAAAATGTATCCAATATTGATAAATGAACACTGGTACTACTAAAGATTTTGACCAAGTATAACGACATCCGCAGGCGAATAGTGAAAATCACTATTCGCCTGAATTTGGTCCCGCAACTAAGGAGGAATCTGGTCGTTCCCCATTCTGCAGATCAGCAATCGTTAAACCAAAATTCATCTCCAGGTGAGGGTAGTCTTTGAATTTAGCCCAGTCTCCGCCCCATTCAAACCCCAGCTTTTTCGCCATTTGGACGACCTCCATCCAATCGGATTTCGAGTTTCCATTCCGATCATATTCCCGGTCCCACACCACATCTCCCGAAGGCGTCTTTAGCGCAAAATCAATCGCCAGTCCGTAATTGTGATAAGACTCGCCGCCCTTTGCATGGGTGACAACCGCTCCCTCTGCGGTACGGCCTTGTTCATAAAGACTGTCCTGCTCATCGGCACTGCGAAACCCATCCGTAATAACCACGACAATCCCTTTTTTGGCAGCCTGCTGGATTAACTGATTGGTGCGCTCCTTCACGACAGGATGAAGTTCAGTCGGCATTGGAACATCCTTTGCAATCGCCGGTTTCGGAGTATCAGAATTCGTATTATTATAAAAGATTACCACTATGGTAATCACGAGAACTAATAAAGGTAATACTCGTTTTATTCGTATTCTTTTTCTTTTTCGTTTCAAAGCTAGCAGTTCCTTTCTTGTTTTTGAAAAATTATATCACTATAAAAGACGAAATGACGAGTCTAATAGTTTCATATAATCAGCAAATGGAGAAATATGGTATTTTAACGCGATTTATTCCAAAATGTCGTGAGGACCGGAAATTATGTAGTGAAATCCTGGAATTATGTAGTGAGAGGTTCAAATTATGTAGTGAAAATTGTCCAAATAAAAAGGGAGGGCCAGGTTTTGCCCTCCACACCAATTAATGCAACAATTTTAGCCCACCTTCACTCCCGTCAACTGCCCATACAACTCCAGCGCCTCACCAACCTTCAGCCCCTTATGCACAATCCCGTTAATCGCCTGAATCATCGCTTCCGGATATTCCGATTGCCAGATATTACGACCCATATCAACGCCCGCTGCACCCTGGTTCATTGCATTAAACGTAAGCTCCAGCGCATCTTTAATCGTCTCCAACTTAGGCCCGCCCGCAATCACAACCGGCACCGGACAGGTCCCCGTAACTTTTTCAAACCCCTCACAATAATAGGTTTTAACAATATCCGCCCCCATTTCGGCAGCAATCCGCGATGCCAAACCTAGGAACCGTGCGTCCCGCTTCTCCAGTTCATGGCCGACAGCAGTAATCGCAAGTACAGGAATGCCATACTCATGGGCCTCGGTAACGACATTCGCCAAATTCGCTACTGTCTGCGTTTCATACTTGGACCCGATAAACATCGAAACCCCGACCCCAACCACATTATGGCGGATTGCTTCCTTAATCGGTGTCACAATCGTCTCATTGGAAAGGTCGCTAAGCACACTCGGACCGCCGGACACCCGCAACAGCATCGGCTTATTTACATCGGAAGGGATGCAGGCATCGAGTGTCCCCCTAGTCACAAATAACGAATCCGTATGCTGAAGCAGGCTGCGAACTGTTTCGCCCGGTTTTTCCAACCCATGGACAGGGCCGAGGAAATAGCCGTGGTCTATCGCCAGCATGACGGCTTTGCCGCCTGGAAAGATCTGACTCATTCTATTTTGAAATCCCCAATTCATTTCAAAAATCACTCCTTCATTTTCGGATTTTCTACAATGACCGTGTCTCTTTCGCTGATATGCGGCGATTTTATAAACACCGCTTTGAAATCGACAGAGGAAGTATTTTTTAAATAATGAGTTTCAAATGGCCGGACCTGCAGCATGTCGCCAGGTTTGACATGTACAGGCTCGCCGTTTATATAAATATCCATTTCCCCTTCAAGGATATAGAAAATTTCTTCGCAGGTCGTATGATAGTGATTTTCATGGTCATCGCCCGGTTTTAACAACACCACGCCAATATCGACATTTGGTCCTTTTCGTAAGTACTTCGGCCCGTGGGTGCCATAACGGTAGTCGAGGTTTTCTTCGTTCACGTGAAACATTGCCGTTTCACCCCCTTTCAAAAATTAAACACTCAACCCGGGTGCCATCCACATGTGGTTGGTTTTTCCCGAATCGGCTAATCGCAGCTGCTCGGCATAAACCGCCCGCCAATTTTCATATAGTAATAGGTAACGAGCATGGTTATCCATGTTTGGATAGTGGACCCGTTCCCACTTCACTAGACCTGAAATAGCAGTTTCGAGATTTAAAAACAAACCAGCACCCACCCCCGCCATAATAGCGGTACCGAGGGCAGCCGCTTCTTTTTCGACAGGGATCCTAACAGGAATGCCGAGCACATCTGCCAGCGTTTGGCTCCAAAGCTTACCTTTGGAGGCACCTCCTGCAAAAATAGCCTCCGTAGGGTAGTGCCCGGTGACTTCCTCGACAATCTTCAGGTTGCCATAGGTCACAAGGCATGCGTTTTCTTGGATCGATTTAAACATTTCTTTTTTGCCAGTTTTGTTGGGATCAATAGTGAGATTAAGGAAAGAGGGGGCTGCATGCCGCCATGAGATGTAATCCATGACGTCTGAGAATATTGGGATAATGCCGTTTGAACCGACAGGAACACCTTTTGCCTTTTCTTCTAAAATTTCATAGGCATCGCGGCCAGTTTGTGAGGCTTCCATTTTTTCAAGCTCACAAAAAGCATCGCGGAACCATCTCATCACAAGGCCGGGGAAGAAGGCGATAGTTTCTATCTGCCATAAATCCGGGACAGCGTGACAATTCACACGGATTCGGCAGTCAGGGTCAATCAGCGCGTCTTTGATGTTGATTTCCTGTTGCCAAAAGCTGCCTCCGCATATAAACGTTTGGCTGTCACCAATGGCGCCAACGCCAACAGATGCGAGCTGAGCGTCACCACCGCCGCTAAAAACGGGTGTGCCTTTTGCAAGTCCAGTAGAATGAGAGATTGATTCGGGAATCGTTCCGAGTAGAATTCCTGCTTCGTTTACGGGAGGGAAGATGTTGTTTTTCAGCTGACAGGCTTCGGCAATGGCTGGTGTCCAAGCGCGATTGTTTAAATCAAAAAGTCCGGTCGTACAGCCGTTAGAGGGGTCTACTTGAAGTTTGTTGGTGAGTTTAAAGAGAATCCAATCATTGATCATGGTAAGGTAGGCGATTTTTTCATAGATTTCCGGTTGGTTGTTTTTGATCCAGAGCAGACGGGGGAGGGCGCCTAGGGCAAATGTTTGTCCGGATAATTCATAGAGTCGTTTCTCAAGCAAGGGGTCGCCATTTTTAAGCTCTTTGGCTTCTGTCATGGCCCGGGCATCGACATTGGCACAGGCCCAAATTTCTTTTCCATTTTCGTCGTAGAGGACAAAACCCTCACGCATGCTCGTGGCACTAATCGCTTTAATGCTGCTTGGAGGAACGCCGGACCGCTCCAACACCTCGGAGATGCAGGTTTGGATGATCTCCCAATTCCGGTTCACATCAAAATCCATCGAGCCCGGATAGCGCGGGTCTTCCAGATGCGTCCACTCATATTGTGAGACGGCCACTTGCTTGCCCAATTTGTCAAAAAGAACAGCTCTCACACTGCCGGTGCCGGCATCAAAAACCAGGATGTACTCCATTTAAAAAGCAGCCTCCTTTTTTAGTAGTGCAGCAGCGGTTTCTTCATCGGTAATCAGGGTATCGATGTAACCTCCTTTCAACGCGCCGTAAATGGCCTCCACTTTATGCGGACCGCCGGCCACGCCGATGACATTCTTTAATTTTTTCAATGTATGAAGATGGGTGCCGATTAACCGGGTGTGGTGCGGCAATTCCAGAAGCTCGCCATTAGCATCAAAAAATTGGCCAAGAATGTCGCCGACAGCATTTTGATTTTTAATATAAAGCAGTTCGTTAAGGGTCATCTTTTCTTCTTTGATGATCGTCGAATCGGCGGACAAACCGCCAATCCCGACGACGGCGTGGTGGCACAAACTTGCCAAATCAAGTATATTTTCCACCGAAGGTTCTGATAACATATTTTTCGCCATTCTTTCCGAGGAGGCAAGAAATGGGGCCGGAATGACATGGATTCCGCCTTTGAATTTATCAAGGCCGCCTTCTATGGAGTAATCGCGCTTGTGAAAATAGTAGTTAACACCGCCAGTGAGGGTGACCATGGATACCTCGAAGGCAGGATCGATGGATAAAGCTTCAATGGTTCTAGAGGCAGCTTCGCCCCATCCGAACCCTATCAAATCATTGTTAGAAATGCAGTTTTCTAGATATTGAGCGGCAGCTTTAGATAAGGAACGGCTAAGGTTATTAGTAGGAGTTGGAATGACAAAGGCTTGAGGCAGCTTAAAGACGGAGACGAGGTCACGTTCGATTTCCAGACAATGGACTCCGTGACCTTGGATATGAAATTGCACAATATTTTCGGTACGGGCGCGCTCGAGTAAACGAACAACTTTGTTTCTTGATAATTGGAGCCGTTCTGCGATTTCGGTCTGTGTGAGATTATCCTTGTAATAATACCAGGCGACCTTTACGAGGAGGTTTTCAGTGAACGCATCATTGTTCGTCATCTTCCTCAACCTTTCAACAAAAAATCAATCACGTAACAAATGTTCACTCTGATACTGAGTATAGGGGGCTGAAAATGGAAAGTCAATTAATTTCTAAAAATTTAGATAATTTAAAATAAACGTATTGACTCTGGGTATTTTGTCATTTAATATTTGGGTTGTAAGCGTTTTAATGAGCTGACACAAAAGTTGCTGTTATGAAAAAATGTTTAGATAACTAGTGTGATAACCGGACAAGGCGGGTGATTGGAATGGATGACCAGCTGCTTCACATCCGGCAAATATACAAGCAATTTGCAGGGAACCCCGTATTAAAGGGTGTGGATTTAACCCTTCATAGAGGGGAGGTCTTTGCGATTGTGGGTGGAAACGGTGCTGGTAAGTCAACGTTAATGAAAATCATCACGGGATTATATCGTCCCGATCAAGGGCAAATGGTAGTGGAGGGCAGCGAAGTATTGTTTCACCAGCCATTCGATGCCCACAAACATGGAATCTATCTAGTCCCACAGGAACCACTAATCTTTCCCAATATGACGATTCGCGAAAACGTGACCATTGGTTTGCATGAGAATAAAGCCGAATGCGAGAGGCGGATTCAACACTATCTCTCCGTCCTAGGCTGGAATTTGGATTTGAACCGCAGGGGCCTGAGCCTGTCGATTGCGGAGCAGCAGCTGGTTGAACTGCTTAGAGGGTTAATCCGAAATGCCAAGATTCTGATCCTAGACGAACCAACCTCCACCCTAACCTTTAGTGAAATCAATTCTCTCTTTTCCACCATCAAAAAATTAACAAGCGAAGGCCTTGGCGTGTTATATATTACCCATCGACTAACCGAGATTTTCGAACTGGCTGATACCGTTGCTGTCCTTCGGGATGGTGTCATCTCGGCAAACGGACCCGTCCGGGATTTTACTTATGAAAAATTGTTGGCAGGATTAATGCCGGAACAAATAGAAGTTCTGGCTCCTCCAGTGGAACGAACGGAGGAGGAGCCTTCAGCTGGGCAGCATCGCGAACCAATTCTTTCCGTGAAAAATTTATCGGGCCACCGGTTCCAAAATATCAGTTTTGACCTATACCCCGGTGAAATTTTAGGAATTGCCGGCGTCGTCGGTGCTGGCCGAACCGAGCTTGCCACTTCCATCTTTGGCCTTGAGCCATCGGATTCCGGAGATATTTTTTTAGAAAAGGAAAGTATTAAGAGGTATTCTTTGCGTGAACGGATTAACCTGGGTTTGGTGTACGTCCCTGAGGATCGCCACCAGCACGGCCTATTCTCGATCGCCTCTTTAAAAATGAACATCACCTCCACCATCCTTCCCAAATTTCGCAGCCTATTCCTCCCTTTTAAAAAAGAAAAAGCCATCGCCGCTCAAGCCATCAACAGCCTAAAAGTTGTCACAACGGGCCCCAATCAGTTAATCAGCAACCTATCTGGAGGCAATCAGCAAAAAATTGTTCTCTCGAAATACCTGGAAACTAGTCCGAAAGTTATTATTTTGGATGAACCGACGCGCGGTATTGACGCCGGAGCGCGCGGTGATATTTACAAGATGATCGACGACTTGAAGCAGAAGGGGCTGGCGGTGATTCTCATCTCCTCCGATACCGAAGAAATCGTCCAACTCAGTGACCGGGTGCTTGTCATGCATGAAGGAAGGATGACGACAACGATAGCCAAAGATGACTTAACCATCGATTCCATCACTTCGGCCGCATTCGGGATCCAGAAGGAGTTGAAGGTACTATGAATCTCCTTTCAAAAATGATGAAGCAGCGGGAAATCTCGATTGTGGTTCTGATTGTTGTGTTTATAGCAATTGTAGGGATGGTGAATAGCAAGTTTGTAACAGGGAAAAGTTTGCTTTTGTTAGTGGAGAGCGCGATTATTTTACTCATCCTGGCGGTCGGCCAGTCATTTGTTCTGTTAACGAGAGAAATAGATGTTTCGGTCGGGTCAACGATGGGGTTATCGGCAGCGGTATGCGGCTTGCTGTTGACCAGCGGCGTTTCGGGCTGGGTTTCGGCTCTTGCGGTGCTTGCCGTTGGTGTGCTGGCCGGCCTGTTTAATGGTCTCGGAGTTGCCTATTTACGGATTCCCGCCATTATTATGACATTAGGAACATTAGGTATTTTAAGAGGTTTGATGATTATTTTAACAGGCGGAAAGTGGATTGAAGACATTCCGAATTATTTTAAAAAGCTGTCGGGCACGGATTTTATCGGGTTGCCGCTGCCGGTTTGGGTTGGAATTGTGATTCTTGTAGCTGCGTACCTTACTTTGAGGCTGACCAAGTTTGGCCGTTATTTCTATGCGGTTGGGGATAATGCTGACGGGGCGCGGCTGATTGGGATTCCTGTTTCCAAGGTAAGAGTTCTCGCTTTTGTGTTATCTGGTCTATCTGCTTCGGTTGCCGGTCTGATTTTTGTGATGAATATTGGCTTTGTCCCGAACCAAACCGGAAGCGGGATGGAGCTGCAGGTCATCGCGGCGGCGGTATTAGGCGGTGTCAGCTTAAACGGAGGTCTCGGGACGGTGCTGGGAGCAGGGCTAGGGGCGATTTTTTTAACAGCCATTAACAGCTCGTTGATCTATTTAAAAATTCCCGCGTACTGGAATAACGCGATTTCCGGGTTTTTACTACTCGTTATTGTGATCAGCGATTCTAGATTCCAAAGCTTTTTAGCGAAAAGCCATTTGAGAAAGAAGGAAACGGCTGAAGCGGAAGGAGGAGGTCAGGGCGATGAAGCTACTCTTTAGATGGGAGGGCGCTCTAGTCATTTTTCTCATCCTTGAACTCATTTTCTTCGGAGTAATGAACCCTGACTTTTTAAATTTAACAAACTTGATTTTTAGCATGAATGACTATGTCTACATTGGACTAGCCGCGATTCCGATGACGTACGTGATTATTACGGGAGGAATAGATGTATCGGTTGGCTCCACAATCGGCTTAACCTCCATTGTCATCGGTGTTCTTTGGATGAATGGGCTCAATGTTTGGCTGGCCGTGCTGATTGCCCTGTTGATTAGTGCCTGTGCAGGGGCAGTTAACGGAACCATTGTTGCGACGACGAATGTCCAGCCGTTAGTTGTGACGCTGGGAACGATGTTTCTTTTTTCCGGAATTGCTTTGGTCATATCCGGCGGCAGCAGTGCTTCCGGATATGAAGGAATCAGCGGGTTTCCGGATGGGTTTGTGATGCTGGCCAATGGGGAGACATTTGGACTGCCGAATCCGATCCTGTTTTTTGTAGGCTTTATGGTTTTCTTTGCGGTCATTTTGAACCTTACCCGCTTTGGCCGGCAGGTTTTTCTCGTGGGAATCAATAGCAAATCCGCCCGCTACAGTGGGATTCGGGTAAAATCAATCTTAATTTGGTCATATATCATAGCCGGTTTGGGAGGTGGTGTGAGTGGGCTAATCTTGACATCCTACTTTAGTTCCGCCAGGTCAGACCTCGGAACGGAAGCCGTATTGCCTGTCATTACGGCAGTTGTTTTGGGAGGAACAAGTATTACAGGGGGCAAAGGTACAGTTGTCGGTACAGGAATTGCCAGTATTGTGATTGGTATGATGCAGTATGGTTTACAGATGATGAGTATGACCAGCCAAGAGACAAGTGTGGTTATTGGATTTTTGTTAATCATTGCCGTGTTACTCCGTTTAACCAATTGGGGGCTTTTTAAAAAGTTTCATATTAAAAAGGCAGAAGTGAAGGGGCCTTAAAAGGAGTGTAGCGTAATGAGAAAATCTAGTTATCTGAAACTGCTCACCATTATTTTATCGGCATTGCTGGTCCTGGCCGCTTGCAGCAGCAGCGGGGAGAAGTCTTCCGGCGGGGACGGCGGCGGGAAAACCGACAAAAAGAACGTGAAGTTAGCGTTTATCCCTAAACTGACCGGTGTTGGCTTCTTTACCTCTGGCGGTGAAGGGGCAAAAGAAATGGCTAAAGAGCTTGGCGTGGAGTTGACCTATGACGGGCCGAGTGAAGCTTCTGTTGCCGGGCAAGTTAAGTATATTAACAATTTTGTTAACCAGGGCTATAAAGCGTTGATGGTTTCTTCCACGTCTGTAGACGGCTTGAACCAGGCCTTGGACCGTGCGAAAAAACGCGGCGTCAAAATCCTGACTTGGGACTCCGACGTTAACCCTGAGCACCGTTCCTTCTATATTAATCAAGGGACTCCAGATCAATTGGGCGGCATGCTGATTGACATGACGGCTGAGCAGGTTGGCGACAAGGCGAAGGTTGCTTTCTTTTACTCTAGCCCAACAGTAACGGACCAGAACCAATGGGTTGAAGCTGCCAAGGCAAAAATTAAAGCTGAGCACCCAGGATGGGAGATTGTAACGACCCAATTTGGCGAAAATGATGCCCAGAAATCTCTGACTGTCGGTCAAAACATCATTAATACGTATCCTGATATCGATGCTGTCATTTGTCCGGATGCTACTGCGCTGCCGGCCATGGCACAAGCGGCTGAAAATCTTGGTGTAGCAGGCAAGATTGCGATTACCGGATTCTCGACTCCGAACGTCATGCGCGACTTTGTGAAGCGAGGCACTGTTAAACAATTCGGCTTGTGGGATGTCAAAAAGCAGGGGGCACTGGCTGCTTATGTTGCCTATCTGATGACAGTTGAGGGCAAGGACTTAAAGGTAGGCGACGAGTTTGATGTGCCGAATATCGGACATGTGAAAATTGAGCCAAATACCATTCAAGGCTATGATTATACCGATGATCGAAGTGGTATTATCTTATTGCCGGAGCGGGTGGTGTTTACGAAGGATAATATTGATAAATACGATTTTTAATTGTGAGATTTAGTCTGAAAACTGCCTTTTTATTGGGGCAGTTTTCTTTTATGATGACTCTTTTCTAAAGGATTGTTGCTTTCCGCGGTTCGGTCGCATATAGCCTTTCTATGCGCCCCAACACATGAAAAAATCAACGGTTCGGTCGCATACAGCCTTTCTATGCGCCTCAACACTCGAAAAAATCAGCGGTTCGGTCGCATATAGCCTTTCTATGCGCCCCAACACATGAAAAAACCAGTAGTTCGGTCGCATATAGCCTTTCTATGCGCCCCAACACATGAAAAAATCAGCGGTTCGGTCGTATATAGCCTTTCTATGCGCCCCAACACATGAAAAACTCAGCGGTTGGGTCGCATACAGCCTTTCTATGCGCCCCAACACACGAAAAAATCAGTGGTTCGGTCGCATACAGCCTTTCTATGCGCCCCAACATATGAAAAAACCAGTAGTTCGGTCGCATATAGCCTTTCTATGCGCCCCAACGCATGAAAAAATCAGTGGTTCGGTCGCATACAGCCTTTCTATGCGCCCCAACAATCACAAGTCTTTCAACGGCTCAAGCCCGATTTCACACTTTTCCTGCGTATTACCGCAACACACAAAAGGAAAATGGGAATCAGCAGTTGAACCGTTAGGAAATAATAAGGGACGGTTGTACCCATCCCCCGAATCATTTCCTCAAACGACGGGATGGACCAGATGGAAAATAGAATAATTAAAAAACCAATTGGCAAAACAAATGGTTTATAACTAGGCAATGTCAGCCATTGGGAAGTACCGAGAACGAGCATGTAAAAAAAAGAGGAAAGCTGTACGAAACCACCAAGAACCCAAACGGCGATGAGAACGGACTCGATATGTTCAAAAAAAGAACCAATACTAATGAATCTTGCAGCCTCAAACACAGGAAACTGCAGGTTTGAAATAATTCCCCCAAATAAAAAAAGGTTTCCCAGATTAATAAATATCATGGTCAAGACACTGGCAATCACTGAAAACATTCCCCATTTCATAACCTTTTGTTGATTCGATAATAAAGGAATGAGGATCGACATCAATGAAAATTGGCTTAACCAGGCGTGTGGTGCAAGGGAACCTTTAATGGAAGGCATCACCCCATCTTGCATGATTGGAAAAATATTTTTCACATTCAAGTCAGGAATTAGAAAAACATAAATCAGTACATAGAGAGCCACAACAATCGGCAAAAAAATTAAAGCACATCGTCCAATCGTTTCAATGCCCCCATGTACAGCAATGGCGCAGGAAAGGGCAATACTGGCTGTCACAAAAATCATCGGTGTTTTATGTAAAAAGGCACTTTCAATAAACTCACCGTATTCCCTAAAAGCGATTGCCGTATCATGTAATAGAAAGAACAAGTAAATGAACGCAATGATCTTTCCGAAGGCCCGGCCAAGGATAAGTTCACAATATTCAATGAGGGTTTTCCCCGGAAAAAGCTTTGAAAGCTTGACAATAATCAAGACGATGAGAAAGCCGCTCAAAGAACCCCAAATCGGAGACAGCCACAAATCACGCTTTGCGTGCTGTGCTGTTACATATGGAATATAAAGAATTGCTGTTGCGACAACAGTTGCATACATTATTAGGGCTAGCTCCAAGTGGGAAATCCTGCCTTTTTCAATCATGTTTGTTCATTCCTTTTCTACAAGGAGTCTATTACCAAAACGGTTTAAAGGACTTATAGAGAAAATCTATGAATTGCCCAGGTCCCGGCATTTCAGGAAAGAAGACAAGTAAAACAGCCAGGACCCAGTTCACCGCCATCAACGAAAAAAAGGCTATTTTCACCTTTCTTTCATTTTTCTTTAACTTGGGCCATTGGAATAAATGGATAAGCACGAGTATAATGGTTACCCCTAATACCCCTCCAATCTTCATCGCTCTTCACCTCAGTTATGTTTCGCAGTTCCCAAACCGGTTCTTTCAATCTTTACCTTCGTGTCAAAGGTAACGGCTACTTTCGGGAAAATTTCATTCCATTCAATCTTCTTTTGTTTCCATATTTGTGGATACTTTCTCTCGAATTCTTCAGCAAACCCAAAAATATCGGCATTTAATTTTTTCTGTACTTCCGAAAAAGCTAACCGCTCTCTTTGTTCAACTTCAACAACAACCTTCTCCTGGGCTTCTTTTATGATCTTTGGATCGAATAAGTTTAGTTTAGTCGTATTTTGAATGACTTCTAGGTCCGCCATTGTTTTGATGTGCATACTCCACTTGCCGTTTTTGATGGTTGGGGCCAATTCCGTTTTGCTTCTTAAAAGATTTAAGGAGATGAAGCCTTTTTCGTTTTTAAAAGAGATCGTAATGACGCCGTGTTTAATTTCATTTCTTGGCCAAAGAATTCCCCTTGTTTCCCTATCACTTAAGATTCCTGCCAGTTTGCCTTGCTTAAATATGGCTGCTCCGCTAATGATCGGAATGTTTTTTTTCGTTGTATCCATCTGCGAGGGGGGCAGATTTACAACCCATGGCAGCACAGCTGCACCGGATGCACCGGAAAGCATCTGCGATAAATCCTTTACCGTTACTTTCACCCCTATATGGGTTTTCACGATTTTGCGCAGCTGTTTGGCTGCGTCCTGTTCCAATTCCGGAATGGCCTTCAAAACAGTCTTTGCTTCACCATTTGAAACAAACACGTCAGCACGAATCCGTGGTTCCGAGTGCCGCATCCAAAAATCAATCTGATCGGTTATTCCTTCCTTAGCTAACTTTTCGCCAATCAAAAGCACTTCATTTTGCCCCCAAAAAATCTCCCTTGTGAGTGATTCCTGAAGCCGTGCCATCGCATCTGCAATGGTTTCTCCTTCAGCTGATCTCACAAACGACCGGCCGCTGCTGCTCCCGCCCGACATCCCGGCTTCCTGACCGCTTTGTTTGGGGCTTGGTATAAAAATGAGGGCTGAGAGTTCGATATTCTCGTTTTTGCTTTTATCCACACCAGCCGCCAAAATAAGCGCCAAATCATTTACCTCAGCACGATCCCAACATCCTGTCAAAACAATCGAGGAAAGGCCAAATAGCAGGAAAGTGAACGCCTTCCTTTTTTCTCGGAATTTCCATCTCAACCTCCACCGCCACCTTTACTTGGACCGGGCCTCTGATTCCTAGACTCACTTCTTAGGTTAGTAGAACTCTTTGAAAAAAATTCAGGCCTTGTATCCATAGCCCACCACGGGGCACGAACAAGGACATCCTTTAAGTTTTGAAGCTTAAGCGGTGCTGCTGAATTGAAATAGGGTACACCAAAAGATTTGAGCGTACACATATGGGCGACAATCGCTGTAATCCCAATCATAACGCCTAATAACCCCAGCATTCCGGATAAAATCATAATCGGAAAGCGGAGAATCCGAATCGAAATGCCGGTCGCATATCTTGGCATTAAAAACGAGGCAACTCCTGTAATGGCGACCACCATGACCATCGGTGACGAGACCAGTCCTGCTGCCGTTGCTGCTTGTCCGATGACGAGCGCTCCGACAATACTGACAGCCGCCCCGACTTGTTTTGGCAGCCTCACTCCGGCTTCCCTTAGCGCCTCAAAGGTGATTTCCATAATAAATGCCTCCACTAAGGCCGGAAAGGGGATCTGTTCACGGCTTTCGGCGATCGTTAGAAGCAATGAGGTTGGAAGCATTTCCTGATGGAACGTTAAGATTGCCACATACGCCGATGGTGCCAGTAAAGCGATAAAAAAGAAGAAATAGCGCAGCCAACGGATAAAGGTACTAATGTAAAATGGATTATAGTAATCTTCCGGTGCCTGCAGCAGACTTGCAAACGTACAAGGAGCAATCAGGGTGATGGGGGTGCCGTCAATCAAAATAACAACACGTCCTTCTAAAAGGCAGGCAGCGGCCACATCCGGGCGTTCCGTTGTTAAAAGCTGCGGAAACGGCGAAAATGGGTAATCTTGAATCAGCTCCTCAATATACCCGCTTTCTAAAATACCATCAATTTTGATTCGCTTTAATCTATTGGTCACCTCATCAACTAAAGTGCTGTCAGCAATTCCTTCGATAAAAGCGACAATGACTTGTGTTTCGGTGTAGCCGCCAATATCCATTTGTTTCATTTTTAATAATGGATGACGAATTTTCCTTCGTAACAGGGAGGTGTTCACTCGTAAAGTTTCAATAAAACCTTCTCTAGGGCCACGAATGACAGATTCGGCGTCTGGCTCCTTGATGCTGCGTTTTTCCCATTTCGGCAAGCCAATCGATATTCCCTTCGTCTGTTTTTCAATCAGAATAATTGGGTTGCCAATTGAAATTTGTTTAAAAACATCAGGAATAGAGTGAATTTCCTTGAGCCCGGAAACGGATATTTCCTTTTTCGTGCTCTCCAATATGGAGCTGTAATCAAGGTCTTTTATTCGTAACAGAGGCATTAACACATGCTGGTCGACCTCTTCCGTATTCGAAAGACCATCAATATAAAGAAGAACGGCATGGACACTGCCAGCGATACGAAATTCACGAAATACCACATCAGAGCAATCTTTATAAGCCGACTTTAGTATTTCGATATTTCTATTTAACTCCGAATCAAGAGGAATTTCCGGTAACGTATCCAACGATTCATTTAATTGTTTACTTGGAAAATCAAAATTCTTTTTCCCATTCCCCAAAAATTTCATTAACTGCTTCCCCTTGACCGTATTTACATGTATTCTTTGCAATTTTATATTGATTATGCTAATTTCTAAACCAGTTAGAATCTATGTAATCAATAAAAGGACGGACAAACATGAAGAAATATTCACAGATTTTCCAAGGGACCGCTTTTTCAAGCAAGTCCCCAAAAGAAGTACAAATTTTAAAAGACCATCTGTTCTTCGTTAACGATGACGGAGCCATTGAAAAGGTTGTCTCTCCTGACGATAAAAACTATCAAAATTTATTATCAGAATATCAAGGCGGAGCAAACTTTCATCGCTTAACCGAAGGACAATACATCCTGCCAGGCTTCGTCGATTTGCATGTGCACGCGCCACAGTGGGCTCAATCTGGAACGGCACTCGATATCCCGCTCTATGATTGGTTAAATACATACACCTTCCCGATTGAGGCGAAATTTTCAGATTTAGTTTTTGCGAAAAAGGTATACCAGGACGTTGTCAGCACCTTGCTTGCAAACGGTACAACCACGGCCCTTTATTTCGCAACTGTACATAAAGAAGCAAGCGTCCTGCTGGCAGAAATATGTGCGGAAAAAGGGCAGCGTGGCTTAGTCGGGAAAGTGGTCATGGATAACCCTGATCAGACACCGGAATATTATCGGGACTCGGACACAGCAACTGCCTTGGCAGATACAGAGGATTTTATCAAAGCGGTAAAAGAATTGGCGAAGCGGACGAAACAAGGGGTTTACCCGGTGGTGACACCGCGCTTCATTCCAAGCTGTACTGACGAAACTCTAGAAGGCTTAGGTGATTTGGCGGCTAAGTATGATGCGCATGTCCAGTCGCACTGTAGTGAAAGCGATTGGGAGCATGGCTATGTTCAGGATCGCATGGGCAAAAATGACGCATTTGCGTTACATGATTTCGGCTTATTAAGGGAAAAATCCGTCATGGCGCATTGCAATTTTCTCAGTGATGGCGATGCAGACTTGTTTGCGGAAACCGGCACGGCTATTGCCCATTGTCCTATTTCCAATGCTTATTTTGCGAACAGCGTCATTCCAATCGCCCGTTTCCAAGCAAAAGGAGTCGAGATTGGCTTAGGGTCTGATATTTCCGGAGGGTTCTCACCAAGTTTGTTCGACAATGTAAGACAAGCAGTGATGTCTTCAAGAATGCTGGAGGATGGAGTGAACCCGGCTTTGCCTGCTGAAGACCGGGGAGTGCCGAATTCTCGCATCACTATAGATGAAGCATTCTATCTGGCCACTGCCGGAGGAGGAGAAAGCCTATCTCTCCCAATCGGCCGTCTTGAGGAAAACTATGCTTGGGACATCCAAATCATCGATACAACTATAGAGACTGCCCGGCTGCCACTCTATGATACAGAAGAAAAATTGCATGATATCTTCCAAAAAATTTTGTACCTCGCCCGCCCGGAAAACATACGTGAAGTTTGGGTCCAAGGGGAAAAGGTTCATAAGAGATGAAACAATGAAAATACCCTGCCAATATTCGGCAGGGTATTTTCACTTTATTAAATTCTTAGCTTTATTTTCGAAAAAGGATTGAATTCCGTAAAGCAAAAAGGCCTTATAAAAAATGTAAAGGAAAAACTGAAAATGATTAATGCGCACTAGTTTAAACATTTTTGTTTTCTCTAAGAACCCTGCAAAAGGAAAAGCAAAGAAACCATCTACCAATGCATTTAGTAGAATATAACGTATAAAATTTCCGTATGTCCATTTTAATATCCACATGGAACCGACCAAATGAGGTCCGATGTTATAAGGAAACTCTCTAAAGAAAAACGACCTTGGTGTTCTGGTAGCAATCCACCATTTTCGCTTTCTGGCAATTTGCACATTAAGGCCTTCTATCAATGAAATCAGGATGGATGCAGGAAGATATCTCTTTATGTTGCTCTTTCCCAAAAAAGGGAGCGTCGACCATGCTATAAGGACAATAGATACACTCAGTATCCAATGTTTTTTCATTGAATGTATTCCCCTTCATATACTAGATTAATTTATAAACGTATTATCTACAAAACCGATCATTTCATTCCACTTCTATCATACACTGGACTTTTATCAAAAATTTAAATATAAATCCAAACACTGAAGCATTATAATATAATTTGTAATTTACAGTCATTTAACAAATTTTGTTAGTTTTATAATCATTAAAGGAAGTGTAAGGATTGTCAAATCCATTAACCAATAGTAATAAGCTTAAAAGTTTAACCGCCGACTGTGCAAACTGCTTTGCTTTATGCTGTGTTGCGCTTCCCTACGCCAAGTCTGCCGATTTTGCGTTTGATAAAGATAGCGGGACCCCTTGTAAGAACCTGCAATCCGATCACCGCTGCAGAATTCATCAAAATCTTAGAGATAAAGGGTTCCGCGGCTGTTCTGCCTACGAATGCTTTGGGGCAGGTCAAAAGGTTTCCCAAAGTACATATGGGGGAAGAGATTGGCGCGAGAACCCGGAGTCAGCTATGGAAATGTTTAATGTATTTCCCATCATGCAGCAGCTTCATGAAATGCTTTATTACTTAAATGAGGCAATGCGTTTTGAAGAAACGAAAGCCATTCATCATGAACTGCATGCCGCCTTTGAAGAAACAGAAAGCCTGACTAATTTAACGCCAAAGGAAATCTTGAATCTTGATGTCCCATCACATCGGGCAAAGGTAAATAAGTTATTTTTACATACGAGTGAACTAGTCCGGACAAAGATTTCACCTGGGAAAAATATAAACAAAATCCGCAAAGGCAGTGACCTGATTGGGGCAAGGCTAAGAGGTATCGACCTGAGGGGAGCAAATTTTAGGGGTGCTTTGCTAATCGCAGCCGATCTTCGAGAATCGGACCTTAGGGGAGTCGATTTTATTGGAGCAGACATGAGGGATGCCGACCTAAGCGGAGCAAATCTGACAGGGAGTATCTTTCTTACGCAGGCACAAGTGAACGCAGCAAAGGGCGACTGTTACACGAAATTGCCGGCCGCATTAAAGACCCCTGAGCATTGGGCACATCGCAAATAAAATAATAGGAAAAAAACGGCTTAGCATTCTAGGCCGTTTTTTATGTCGAAGTTGCTTGGCATGAGCTGTCATAATATAACTGACTGATCTTGCTTGGTACCTTTATGAGGTCATTATCTTTCAGGATATTCGTATAATTTCCTGTTTTTTTGAAGGCTCCTTCCAAAAGATTGTTACTAATAAGGATTCGCAAATAAGAATTGCTAAATCGCAAATATAAGGGTTGAATTCGCAAATAAAACTCGAAAATCGCAAATAAAAGTGCTAGATTCACAAATAAAACCTGAAAATCCTCTGGAAAAGTGTAATATTACTCTTTAATGCGTCAATTCTATGGAAAGAAGCAAAAATATTTACGAAAACAGTTTTTTTTGAAAAAAATATACAACAACCTCACTCTTGATAACTTTGAATCATATTAGCCATGTGTACATAGGAACCGCCAGCGCGTAATGCGGAAGTAACCATAATAGCTTCTGCGAGTTCCTCACTTGTTGCACCGAGTTGTTCGGCTTTTTTCGTATGGACGTCGATGCAATATGGGCATTGACTGGCTACTCCAGAAGCAGTTGCGATTATTTCTTTAAATTTAGCAGAGAGTTTGCCTTCTTTAGTGGCGGCTGCACTAAACTCTGAATAGCCTCTGAATCCTACATGAGCAAATTTACCAAGCTTGCTTAAATTTTTCAAATTGGAACGGGCATAAAGAACGTCTGATGCATCTACATTTTTTGCATTATGTACATGTGTACTATGAGTGACCGCACCACCTGCTTCCACAGCCGCGGCAACAAATGCTGCTTCAACTAATTCTTCTAATGACGCTCCTGCACTTTTGGCCTTCCTAGTATGAGCATCAATGCAATACGGACACTGAGTAATATGAGCAATTGCCACAGCAATGATTTCTTTCTCTTTAACAGTAAGAGCACCTTCTTTAAAAACTGCAGCATTAAAATCGTTAAAAGCATTTAATTGTTCTGGTGCTAAATCTTTTAATTGAGTTAGATTTTGAGTGTTTTCTTTCGCATATAGATTGGTTGACATTTTCAAAACCCCTTTTGAACTTTTTTTGGTTAGTTTAACCTTAAAGGTTTATCGAATATCCAATAAAACCAACTAAACAAACCATAATGTTCAAAATTAAAAAATGGGATTATCAAATTTTTCCAAAAATGTAAGGGTTGATGGTAAACTTAAGGTAAGAACTTATAGAAAAGAGTGGTCCCTTTGATAAAGGATAAAAAATCCTTATCTATTTCTATCATTCTTTATTTAGCCGTCATCATTTTGAACCTTCCTTTCCCAGATCAAAGTCCCCTTGGCGAGACCCTGGCATCAAAGCTAAATATTCCTGTAAGGTCCGCAAATGGCCTGCATTATTTTGGCATTTCTCTATTTATATTATTTATCCTGAGCCTTTATTTTCTTTCGAAATCATTGGAAAAATATAAAACAAGATTTATAGTTATTGCCTTTTTGGCGGTAAGTTTTATCCCGACATTTCTGGCTGCTTCTATTCAAAAATACTTTGCAACAGGCATTTACTCGGTTGCCTATAATCATAATGAAGGTCGGTGCCATTTTGAAATGGCGGATGAGAAAACATTGCACGGCGAATGTGTACTTCCTTTTGAAAACTACAGCAGCAAGGATGTCCGCTTTACCATTGAATTTTACGATACATATGAGGACGAATTCATAACGCTAATGAATGTTAATGCTCCTTACACAGTAAAGCTTGATGGGAAAGAAAGTAACCGAGTGGAGATTGAGGCCGATATTGATGTTTCGAAAATGAAAAACCACATTGATAGCGCCGACGTAAATGGCGTGAATATTATCATCAAGTCGGGCGGGAAAAGCCGAAAATTATGAGATAATAAGACTTAATTCAAGCAGTCCATTAATCGGTTACTGCAGAGCAATATAGGAAATAATAAAAAAGCCTAAATCATCCTGTGATTTAGGCTTTTCTATTCCGATAATATAAGCATTATTTCCTCTTTGAAAAAATATTTGGTTTAAAATGTATTTTGTGACTTACGTTTTAGAAAGAAGTGGTTGGCATGGAGAAATCACCATCTATATTAAAACAAGCTTTGACCGTCAATAGGAAGCCATTTCCGTGGCTAAAGGCCTTTACTGCAGGACTGGCTGCAGCACTGCCGATTTTAATTGGCTTGTTATTTGGCAACCTGGAATATGGATTAATTGCCGGATTGGGTGGATTTACATATCTATATGTGTTTAATGTTCCATACGCTCAAAGAGCGAAAAAGATCTTTTGGATTGTCATTGCCCTTACTTTTCTTACCGCCTTGGGTACACTGGTGGCCCCTTATCCCATTATGGTAGCGATTTTTATGGGAATCATCGGAGCTGCCGCCATCTTTATTTTCGGAGCCTTAAGGATTGCAGGTCCTGCTGCCATCTTCCTGGTCCTCGTTTTTTCAATGGTAACAGGAATGCCCCAGGCACCAGAGCTTGCTCCATTAAGAGCAGGCTTAGTCTTCCTGGGCGGGAGTCTATCATGGATTTTGGCTATGCTTGGCTGGTTTTCTGATCCCCATGGTCCTGAAACAGGAGTAGTTAAAAGGGGCCTGTTAGAGCTCGCAGCATTGCTTGATTCAGTAGGGACAGACCGATTCCACGAGTCGCGGCACCGTGTCATGTCAGCATTAATGGATGCGGACGAAACATTGGCATCAGGGCAAACGCCTATCAGGCAAACGAACTATTTCAAACGTTTATATGTATTAAACAATTCGGCTCATCATATTTTTACTTATTTACTTGAAGATTTTCCAGAACACCGAGTACCACTACCGCCAGAAGCAGCGCAGTCTGTCCGAAAAATAGCAAACTCGTTAAGCAAAAAAAATAAAAGTGACACTAATTCTGAAGTCATTTTACAGCCTGAAGAGATGGATGCTTCGGTCGCTCATTTATTTAAATTGATTTATGATGCAGATGCCGTTATGAATGAACCCACTTCCAAAATCAATCAAGAGGTTGAATTCTCAAAGTTGTCACTTAAGACTGTTTTTGGCGGTGCCTTTGATAAAAACTCGATTATTTTTATTGCTGCCATGAGGTTTGGGATCATCACAATCATTGCCGCTATCTTCGCGTTTGAGGTTGGATTTGCCCGTTCCTTTTGGGTCCCATTGTCCTGCGTGGCCGTCATGTCAGGCTATTCCATAGTCGCCACTTACCATCGGGCCATTCAAAGGGGAATAGGTACATTGCTTGGAATTCTGATTGCCAGCTTGATTCTTTCGATTCATCCTGATGGATACATAATCGCTTTATTAGTTTTACTGTTTACGTTCATTACTGAACTGTTTATCGTGAAAAATTATGCGTTAGCGGCATTGTTTTTCACCCCTAATGCGTTACTCATGGCAGAAAGTACAAGCCATGGGAGCTTTAGCTTTGCCTATTTTGCCTCGGCAAGAATGATGGATGTTTTAATCGGCAGTATCATTGGTCTAATAGGAGTATGGCTGGTCGGAAGGAGGTCCGCCTCCAGCCGTCTTCCTCACTTAATCAGCAAAACCATTCGCAGTCAATCGCAATTTTTATTCGTTCTCTTCTCTGACCAAGGAAAAGGGTTTAATGCTAGGAAAAGCACAGAGTTAAAGAAAATGAGAACAAACATTTTGAATTTGAAAATCCTTTATAGTACTGCTACAGGTGAGATTCCGGCAAATCGGGATGTATTGGATTATTACTGGCCGGTAGTCCATTCTATTGAACATCTAGGTTATCTGCTGGAGAATGCAGCTAAATTAAGCAGCCGTCCAATTCTGGCTGATGATGAACTTGCCCAGCTGCTTTTAGCGAGTGAAACGATGGCGATAGCTGCACAGTTGAAAAAAACACCGTCCCTAAAGCCGATTCCTGGAATCGAATCATTCCTGAGTATCCAAAAGGAGCTCCGTTACTTACAAAAAGCGCTTCATAATAATGAAGGAGTTCAATTTTAGGCGCGGTTCCGGAATTACCAAAAAACTAAGCGTGGTTTGCAGCCGCGCTTAGTTTTTTCAAAAAGTTGGCCCAAAAGGAAATGTTCTCTCCAATAATTAGCAATAATAAAAGAAAAAACTGGAGGAGGAGCAGTCTTTGGGACAAGTCATTTTAGACGATTTCAGCCAAGAAATGGCGGAATACTTTAAAGAGCATATTTTTGAAAACCTGGACAAGATTATGCAGGGCCCGCTGCTTTATCATTATACGTCCATGAAAGCATTGAATAATATCCTGGACCGGGAAAAGTGCTTTTGGATTACCCGTGTGGACTTCATGAACGATTACAAAGAGATCGCCTATGTGACTGAAGTAGTTCGGGCGATTATTGGCGAGATTGAGGACAGCAAAGAAAAAGAGACCTTTATTGCCTTATACAAGGATTTTGCCTCCACCGAAAGTTATTATAAGGATTTAAACATCTTCGCCTTTTCCTTAACGGAAAACCCTGATTCGTTGCCGCTCTGGTATAACTACGGGGCGAATGAGGGCTGCAATATCGGAATCGACGCCTCGAAATTTTTTGGGCAATCATTTAACTCACAAATTACCTTTGTTGGAAAAGTGGTTTATGATGAGGAGAAACAAAGGCAAATTGTGAAAGAAGTGATTACCAGACTGCTGAAATTGGTAAGGAACTCCAATTTATCAGAGGAGAGTTTTTCGCGTGTGCTGCTATTTACTTTCGGTACATTAGGCTGCTTTATTAAGCATCCCACCTTTGCCTGTGAAGAAGAATTCAGATTCATTTTCATCCCAAAATCCGATGAACACATCCACTTTCGAGTGTCCCGAGGGGCATTTATCCCGTTTATTAAGGTACCTGTGGTTGACCAAAACGATGAATCACGGGAAGGCAAGCTTTTGGTTCGAAAAATAACGATCGGCCCCCGAACCAAATTAGATATTGTCAAGTCCGGGTTAGAATTCTATTTGTCCGTAAAAAAACTGGAAGGGATAGAACTTTGTACGTCTAAAGCCCCATTAAGATTTTGAAGGCGAACGGTAATCGATGCTGTTCGCTTTTTTCTACTGAAATGAGGAGTTGCTGTGTAGAGTGTGGAATGAGTGTTACAATGTTTGGGACTCCCTAGAAGGGGATGTTAAGGGCTAAGCAGTGTGCAAACAGGAGTCAATATAATGAGTCGAATCAAGAAATCAATCATTTTTAAGTCTCCTTTGTATTTGATTTTGATACACTCAGTATAGACGAATTTTGTTAATCCATTTTGGAGGAATTGTAAATTTATTGTCAATTTTATTCCGATAACTGAAGGGAAGATAAGCTACAAAATGAAAGCAATGGTCATAGATCGATACGGTAAAAATGTTCCGTTACGCTTAATGGAGAGGCCGACTCCTATTGTGGGTGAATATGAGGTGTTAGTCGAAATCCATGCAGCCAGCATTAATCCTGTAGATTTTAAAATTAGAGATGGAATCGTGAGGCTACTCGCGAAATATGAATTTCCTTTAACGTTGGGGAATGATTTTTCGGGGACGATCATCCAGGTGGGATCGAAGGTAACAAAGTTTTCTATCGGCGATGCGGTATTTGGCCGGCCTAGAAAAACCAGAATCGGGACATTTGCTGAGATGGTTGCTGTTCACGAGGATGATATCGCCTTAAAGCCAGGTAATTTATCATTTGAAGAAGCTGCCTCAATCCCATTGGTGGGATTAACGACAATCCAAGCTTTTGAGATGATGGGGCTTAAAGCAGGACAAAAAGTCTTTATACCTGCAGGTTCAGGTGGGGTAGGCACCTTTGCGATCCAACTGGCTAAAGAAATGGGGGTATTCGTGGCAACCACTGTCAGCGAAAAGGGATACGACCTCGTTAAGTCCCTAGGGGCGGATGTAATCGTTAATTATAAAAAAGAGAGTTTTGCAGAGATTCTAAAAGATTACGATGCAGTATTTGATACGGTAGGAAAAGATACGCTGGTCAAGTCGTTTGAAATTTTAAAACCGCTTGGAAAAATTGTTTCCATTGCCGCATTGCCTGATGCCAAATTTGCCAGAAAAGAAAATTTAGGTTTATTTCGAATGATTCTCTTTTCACTCGTCAACCTCAAAACTGCATCATTAGAAAAGAAGTATAACGTAGAGTATCTCTATCATTTCATGAAACCAAGCGGTAAGCAGTTAACCTTTATTAAAGGTTTAATCGAGCAGGGTAAAATCATCCCTGTAATCGACCGAGTTTATCCGTTTGTCGATACACAGGAAGCATTGGATTACGTGGAAACAGGACGAGCCAAGGGGAAGGTTATTGTTAGGATAAAGTAGAGAGGGCACTGAATCTTTTGTAGAGCTAGTATAAAAATAAACCAAAAGTTGTATATTGTACTTCTTGATATATGTTTGGAAGGTTTGAGCAATGCCTATATTTTCAGCATTCGCTTAGGTATGAATATGAACCGAACTTGTGATAAAATCGTAATATTGAAATCTCTTAACGAAGGAGCGACCGCATGAACATAGAGTTAACTTATAAAATCATCTCAGATATGTGTGGCGCAGTCTCCTTCAAAAGAGGAGATTATTTTTATCGGACGAATAAAGTGACCTTCACCGAATATGGTCCAGATCGCTGCCAGGCAATGGTTGATGGGGATTTCCATGTGACCATTGTAAGTGAAGTGGAAGGCGAGTTCCGCACTAGCTGCAGCTGCCCAAAGCTCGCTTCTTTTCAAAAGGATTGCCAGCATATTGCCGCTGTTCTATTGGCGATTTACGACCACCAGCAGCAAGGAACCACACCAAATCAGGAGCTGACCGCCGGCCTGCTGACCATTTTCGATCATAAGCCTGTCCAGTCCAGCGGCCACCAGAATTATTTTGAAAAAAGAACCGTGCTTGATGCCAGGTTTACCTGTAAACCAGTCGCGGCAGGCGAAGGCCGGCTTATACTCGGCATTGAGATGTACGTGGAAGAGAACAAGGTTCAGAATATCAGAGAGTTTTTGAATAAGGTCAGCAATGGAAATCCATGTATTGTTTCGGGGTCCTTTACCTACTACCCAAGCCTTCATTGCTTTCAAAAAGAAACCGACGCCGTCATTCAGCAGCTGATTAACATGGTTCTAGATGAACAGGCGTATGGAAAGGAAGCTTTGGACCTGCAAGTCCTGCCGATTTCGGCATCCTTATGGGACCGGCTCCTGCCATTACTTATAAAAGCTCCCCGGGTCAAAATACAGTACAATGGCCAAACCTATGAGGAACTCCAGCTGTCAGACGGTTCGCTGCCATTACAGTTTGCTTTTACGGAAAATCTACTGGTGGTTGAAGGATTCGATCAAATACTGATTCTCGAAACCTATCGCTCCGTTCTTTACGAGGAGAAAATAACACCATTGAAGAATCAGGATTTCCAGAGGTTATTGGAACTAAAGCGAATGCTCCATGGTTCCAGGACCAACAAAATCCCGATCCCGCACGAACAAATTCCGTTTTTTCTTGAAAAAGTCGCCCCGGGATTGAAAGAACTGGGAAAGGTAGAGATTGCCGATTCCATCACAAAAACCTGGATGAAAACACCGTTGAAGGTCAAGCTCTACTTGGATCGGGTGAAAAACCGACTCCTTGCAGGGCTTGAGTTTCACTATGAACATATGGTGATCAATCCTTTGGAGGGCAGGGAACTCCCCTCAGGCTCCATGGTCGTTAGGGATGTCGAGAGGGAAGCGGAAATCCTTCAAATCATGGAGGACAGCTCCTTCGCCAAGACCGATGGCGGTTATTTTTTGCATAATGAGGATCTTGAGTACGAATTTCTGGTCTATGTCGTACCGAGGCTGCAAAAGCTCGCCCAAATTTATGCGACAACGGCTGTCCGCAGTCGGATTTTTCGAGAAAATGTTTTTCCGAAAATAAGGGTGAAGGTAAAGAAGGAACGGACCAATTGGCTGGAATTCAAGTTTGAAATGGACGGCATTTCCGACAATCAGATTCGCGATGTCTTGGAGGCGCTCGAGGAAAAACGGAAGTATTATAGATTGCCGAATGGCTCTCTGCTATCCTTGCAAACAAGGGAATTCGAGGAGATTCAGCAGTTTCTCCATTCACCACTTATGAAGGCCGGTGACTTAGGGAATGGACTGGCCTTGCCTATCGAACAGTGTCTGCAGCTGCTGGATACGGTGGAGGTGAGCGACACCTTTAAGCTAGAGGAATCCTTCAGCCGATTTATGGAACAGCTCCGAAACCCAGGCAGCCTGGACTTCGAGGTTCCTCGCAGCCTTGAGCCTATTCTCAAAGATTATCAAAAAGTTGGCTTTAAATGGATGAAGACTCTTGCCCACTTTGGCTTCGGGGGAATCTTAGCCGATGATATGGGGCTCGGAAAGACGATTCAAAGCATCACTTTTATTGTGTCGGTGCTTCCGGAAATTCGCAAGCAAAAGCAGCCGATCCTCGTTGTCTGTCCATCCTCTCTGACCTATAACTGGCTAAGCGAGTTCAGGAAATTTACGGGGACCTCCCAACTGCGGGCAGTGGTCATTGATGGTTCGAAGGAGGAGCGGAACAGGCAGCAACAGGATCTTTCCGATGTCGATGTCATTGTCACTTCCTATCCTTTGCTGCGTAAGGACATCCTTTGGTTTGAAAAACAAACCTTTCATACCGTGTTTTTTGACGAGGCCCAGGCCTTTAAAAATCCGTTGACGCAAACAGCCCGGGCGGTAAAAAAGCTGCAGGCCCATCATCGTTTCGCGCTGACGGGCACGCCGGTTGAGAACTCATCGGAGGAGCTGTGGTCAATTTTTCATGTCGTTTTTCCAGAACTTTTCCTTGGGCTGAAGGAATTCAGCCAACTGACTCGAAAGCAAATCGCTCGGAGAATCCGACCATTCTTGCTGCGCAGGGTGAAGGAGGATGTCTTATCCGAACTGCCAGGAAAAATCGAATCGCTGGAAGCAGTTGAACTGCTACCCGAACAAAAGAGGCTGTATGCTGCTTACTTGGCGAAGCTTCGGCATGATACATTAAAGCATCTGGATAAAGACACAATTCGAAAAAATCGTATCAAGATTTTAGCGGGATTGACCCGCCTGCGGCAGATTTGCTGCCACCCGAGCTTGTTCGTAGACGGCTATCAAGGCGGGTCGGCAAAATTTGAACAGCTCATGCAAATCTTGGATGAGTCTCAGCTTTCTGGGAGACGGGTTTTGATTTTTTCCCAGTTTACGAAGATGCTGGCGTTGATTGGACGGCGGTTAACAGCAAAAGGACAGTCATTCTTTTACCTTGATGGACAGACTCCTTCTGAAGAGCGGGTGGAGATTTGCGAAAGGTTCAACCACGGCGAACGCGACCTTTTCCTGATTTCCTTGAAAGCTGGGGGAACCGGCCTTAATCTGATGGGGGCGGATACCGTTATTTTATATGACACTTGGTGGAACCCGGCCGTCGAGGAACAAGCCGCTGATCGCGCCCACCGGATGGGCCAGCAAAATGAGGTTCAGGTCATCAAGCTTGTTGCCCGTGGCACCATCGAGGAAAAGATTAATGAACTGCAGGACAAAAAGAGGCTTTTAATTGAGGAAATTATTGATTCAGATGAGAAGGCGATGGGGACTCTGACGGAAGAGGATATTAGAGAGATACTGATGATATAGTGTTTTGTTACGTGATAAATATTTCAATAATTCGATCTCGTCTAAAAGGTCTATGAGCTCTAATTGGAGGACCATACCAGAGTTCGGTAGCATAGACAGGCTCTACGAGACCGAACTGGAGGATAATCGAAGAGAAGGGTAGCATAGACAGGCTCTATGCGCCCGAAAAGGAGAGAGCCCCACCGTTCAGGTAGTTATGAAAGCCTCATAACGCCCGAAAAGGAAAGGCCCCCACCGCTCAGGTAGTTATGAAAGCTTCATAACGCCCGAAAAGGAAAGGCCCCCACCGCTCAGGTAGTTATGAAAGCTTCATAACGCCCGAAAAGGAAAGGCCCCCACCGCTCAGGTAGTTATGAAAGCTTCATAACGCCCGAAAAAGAAAGGCCCCCACCATTCAGGTAGTTATGAAGGCTTCATAACGCCCAAAAAGGAAAGGCCCCCGCCGCCCAGGTAGTTATAGCAAGCTTCATAACGCCCGAAAAGGAAAGACCCCTACCGTTCAGGTAGTTATGAAAGCCTCATAACGCCCGAAAAGGAAAGGCCCCCACCGCTCAGGTAGTTATGAAAGCTTCATAACGCCCGAAAAGGAAAGAGCCCCTCCACCCAGGTAGTTATGCTAGGTTCCATGACGCGCTAACCAGTCAACGCACACATCACCGGTAAATATGCACTCCCACACAATAAGCAAAAAGAGTGCGAAACCTAGGAATCTGCTAATGCCAACTCCAATCCATCTCGACTCTCAGCGACCAACAACTCATCCTTCTGGCTATCCCCATACAAAAGCAGCATGATCAGCGAATAGACCGCTCTAAATCTTGCTATCATTTTGGTTTCAGATGATACCTCACCATATAATTGGAAAAAGTAATCTCTGCCCTCAGCAGGTATAAAACTATACGCAATCGATAAGTCCATCGCCGGGTTCCCAATATGGGCATCGCCCCAATCAATCACGGCCGACACTCTGCCACTGTCATCAACCAGCATATTTCGAATATGGAAATCGCCATGAACCAGCGTTTTAATGTCATCCGCAAAAGGACCCTTAACCTCTGAAAGAACCAACTGCAACCGCTCTAGTTCATATTCGCCAATCAAACCTAAACCGACAGCCTTTTCTAAATTCGCTTCCAGCATCGGCATTCTTTTTAAAATATCCGTCCTGCCCAGTTCATCATAGGGGATCCCCAGTTTCTTGGCTTCACTTACCGGAAAAGCATGCAGTGTTTTTAAAAATAAAGCCATGGACTCAACTGAGAGCAGCCGCTGTTCTGTAGTTAAGCCAGACAAAGTCCTCCCGCTTAACAGTTGATACCCTGCAAATGGCCACGGATACCCATCATCACACAAACCTTGAAAAATAGGATTCGGCACGGGGATTGGCAGCAAAGGGGCCACGACCGGAAGCAGCCGGTTCTCTGTCTGAAGTAACCTAACTGCAATTTCACGTCTAGGAAAGCGAAACACAAATTGCTCATTGACCAGAAACACCGAATTATCAAATCCCTCACCTAATACTTGTATCCTTACAGGCTTCAACTGGGGAAACTGTTTTTCAACCATCCTAATTGCTTCTTCATTCGAAATAACCCTCTCAGGCAACCATGGCTCACTCATTCATTGAAACCTCCGATTCCATTATTCAAATTATATTATTTCTAGTGCAGGAAATATAATAGCCGTTTTAAACAAGAATCGACAACAAGAACCTACAATCTTTTAATTGGAGGTAAGGTATATTTTAAATTGAGTGCATCTAAGGTATACAAGCAGTTCTTTATAATAGTTAAAGATCAAAGACCAATACCAACTCTACTCAAGGAGGATGAGAATTGTGAGTGAAAAAATTATTGACCATCTGAAAAAGAAAGGAATTGCTGTACCCGAACACCATATTCAGCCATTATTGGCACAATGGCAATCCTATCAACAATTAAAGAACAACCCGCATCTTGAAAAACTTGCAGACTATAACATTGGTTTAAAGCACTTGCCGGGGGGAAATGTGAATGAGTAAAAATTTAGCCGCCATGTCGATTGGGGAAGCATTCCCGCTGTTACGGGATAAGGAGATTTCTCCAGTTGAATTGACCAAAGCTGTTTTAGAAAATGTTGATCGATACGATGATGAAATTAATGCCTATATTCAAGTTGAAAAAGAAAGCGCTTTAAAATCGGCTGCAACGGCTGAAAAAGATATTCTTCAGGGGAATTATCGCGGCCGACTGCACGGCATACCGATGGCCTTGAAGGATATTTTGTACTTTAAGGACGAGAAAGTCACGGTAGGTTCAAAAATCCACCAGGATTATATTCCGGATCACGATGCAACGGTAGTAAAGAAATTAAAAGAGGAAGGCGTTATTTTTACAGGCAAATTAAATATGCACGAATATGCCTGGGGAGCAACGACAACCAATCCGCATTTCGGTGCGTGCCATAATCCCTGGGATTTAAGCAAAATTCCTGGCGGTTCAAGCGGCGGTTCGGGAGCTGCTGTTGCCGCCGATATGACAATCGCCTCCCTTGGGACAGATACTGGCGGTTCCATCCGAATTCCGGCTTCAAGCTGCGGGATTGTCGGCCTGAAACCAACCCATGGAAGAATCAGCAAGCATGGATGTTTCCCGCTCGCATGGTCCCTGGACCATATCGGACCAATGACCAAAACGGTGTATGATGCAGCATTGCTATTAGAAACCCTTTCCGGTTACGACCCTCAAGATCCGACTTCCGTGGATACTCCGGTGAAAAACTATACCGAGCTGCTATCAGAAGACCTTTCCGGGAAGGTTATTGGCATAAATGAAGACTACTTCTTTAAAAATGTTGACAAACCGGTAGAGGAAGCTGTCCGCTCAGCGCTTATTCAGCTTGAAAAGCTAGGTGCCAAAATTGAACTAGTTAAGATTCCTACTCTTGCCGCATCTGAATTTGCCGAGTTAGTCACGATTGTTTCCGAAGCAAGTGCTGTTCATCATGCCAATTTGCTTAAGCGGCCTGAGGACTTTGGCGATGACGTTCGCTTTTTATTGGAGTTCGGTGAATTGATTCCAGCAGTTGACTACCTGCAGGCACAGCAGGTCCGTCTTCAACTAAGTAATGACTTTGCTCATGCTTTTAAGCACGTGGATGCTCTGATTTCGCCAACACTGCCGTTCCTGCCGCCTGCTATCGGTGATAATTCAGTCGACATTAATGGCAATAAAGAAAGTTTCCTTGACCAGGTTATTCGCTTCACGGGACCAGGCAATTTGACTGGACTTCCCGCACTAAGCCTGCCATGCGGTATCAGCAATGGTCTGCCGGTCGGTTTGCAAATAATGGGTCCTGCGTTTAAGGAAGAAAATGTTTTAAACATCGCCTATGCAATTGAAAAACTAAATCTTATACAAGGGCAGAAACCGGATTTAACTGGTGTAGTCTCCCATTAAAAAAGAAAGGCCAGACCCCCTATTACGGCGAAGTAGTAGGAGTCTGGCCTTTTTTCTCGATTTTTAAATCAACTTTTTCACTTAAAAATGTTGAACCCAATACAAGGGCACCGCCAATCATCTGTAACCATGTCATACTTTCGTGCAGGAATAACGCCGCGATGATGACGGCGGAAATCGGGTCAATATAGCTAAGAACTGCAATGGTTTGCCCTTTTAGTTTTTGAATGGAAGTAAAGTACATGAAATAAGCTAAACCCGTATGTACAATACCCAGTATTAAAATAAAAATAATCGAAGTAGAGTTCAATCCAGCAAGGTTAAGCTGCCCTTGCCACAATACATAGGGTAACAGTACTAAAGCTCCCGCCATTAATTGAACTAATGTCATTTCAAAACCAGATAGATTTTTAATGAATTTGTTCATTAAAATCACGCTGGCATATAAGGATGCCGCCAAAAGGCCATAGAATATCCCTAAGGTATGATTGTGTGACCCGCTTCCCCCGCCAGGACCGTTCTGCACGATTAAAAATAAGCCCGCCATAGCCATGACGATACAAATAACCTTCACACCCGTCAGTTTCTCCTTCAGAACCCAAGGAGCTAACATCATCACAAATATTGGTGCGAAGTAATAGCTGATTGTGGCATTGGATATGGTCGTATACCGATAGGACTCGAATAAAAAAATCCAGTTAAGACCAATTGCCCCGCCTGATAAAAGGAGAAGCACCGCATTTTCTTTCAGCGCCTTCATAGACGGTTTGTGTTTTACTAGAAAACTAGCTATAAGCAGGAATAGACTTCCAATCACCCCGCGTAAGAAAGCAATCTCACTTGAACTCAAATTAATCTTCTTAACAAACACCCCGATGCTGCCAAAGATGAGCATCGTCATGATTAATCGAAATTTCACACTCATGTAAAACCCTCCCAGATATTCTAATCCAACCACAAACTTGCTAATTTCTCAATATCAATTTGAATGGAAGACCCACATGTTAATAGAACGGGGAAAAGCTAAAATGCGACAGTTTTTACCAAACTATTGATTATTTCGACATTTCTAAATTATTTTCCATCAAATACTATTGAAAATATTCGCATTATTTTATATTATTAAAATCATAAAATGAAATTGCATTTCACAAAATGAAACCGTTAGGAGTGTCATAATGGTTCAAAAAGTGTTAGAGATTGATCAGTTAAAAGTCGGTATTAATGATGATGGGAATAAAATTGCGATTGTGAACGGAATCAGCTTCTCCCTGAATAAAGGCGAGACACTTGGGATTGTAGGAGAATCCGGGTGCGGGAAGAGTATGACATCGCTATCGTTAATGGGGCTCCTGCCGCCTGGCGTGGAGTGGTTCGACGGCGATATCAAAACAGAGAGCCTTCATTTTAAGGATTTCAAAAAGAAGGATTGGCGGAAAATCAGAGGAAAAAGACTTGCGATGATTTTTCAGGAGCCGATGAGCTCGCTAAACCCGGTTTACACAATTGGTCAGCAAATTGTCGAAATGGTTTTAAGCCATGAGAACGTCTCGAAGAAACAAGCGAGAGAACGTGCGCTAGAAATGCTGAAGCTTGTTGGGATTCCAAGACCGGAGCAGGTTCTTGATGAATATCCATACCAGCTTTCCGGCGGGATGCGGCAGAGGGTCATGATTGCTATCGCTTTATCGTGTAATCCGGAAATCCTGATTGCTGATGAACCAACAACGGCTTTGGATGTAACGATTCAAGCGCAAATCCTTGAGTTAATGAAAAAGCTGCAAGATCAATTAAATATGTCGATTGTGTTAATCACACACGACCTTGGTGTTGTGGCTGAAATGTGCGACCGTGTCATCGTCATGTATGCGGGAGAAATCGTCGAAGAAGCACAGGTGGTCGAACTGTTTGACCGTCCAAGGCACCCGTACACGAAAGGGTTATTATCCTCCCTGCCGGATGTGAATGAAGAAAAGGAGTACCTTTCTTCAATTCCAGGCGTGGTACCGGCACCAGGGAAAATGCCTTCCGGCTGCCGCTTTGCCGCACGCTGCCGCTTTGCTCATGAACGCTGCAAGAACACACCGCCATTATTTGAGGTGAACGGTTCAAAGGTAAAATGCTGGCTCTATGAAAATGGTGATTCGGAGGCGGTACTGTGACACAAAATCCAATTTTGCAAGTACAAGACTTAAAGAAATACTTTCCCATAAAGGGCGGGGTTTTTGGCAAGAAGACCCTAAAGCAAGTTAAAGCCGTAGACGGAGTTTCCTTCGATGTATATGAAGGGGAAACCTTTGGGATCGTCGGTGAGTCAGGCTGCGGGAAGAGTACGACCGGACGGACGATTCTTAGATTACTAGAGCCGACGGAAGGAAAGATTCTTTTCCAGGGAAGAGATATTGCCGAGCTTTCAAAAAACGATATGCGAAAGCTGAGAAAAGATATTCAAATTATCTTTCAGGATCCGTTTGCGTCGTTAAACCCAAGAATGAAAATTAAAGAAACGATAGAGGAACCGCTGATTAATTTCGGGGTGACCGACAGAAGTGAGCGGGAAAAACGGGTCTTGGAAGTGGCCGACCAAGTAGGCTTAACTAAGGCACAATTAACCAGATTTCCGCATGAATTTTCCGGAGGGCAGCGCCAGCGGATTGGGATTGCCCGGGCGCTGATTTCAAAGCCTAAGCTGATTATCGCCGATGAACCGGTTTCGGCCCTTGACGTTTCCATTCAGTCACAGGTTCTTAACCTCATGAGAGATTTGCAGAAAGAGTTTGGACTGACCTATATTTTCATCTCTCATGACTTAAGCGTAGTTAAGCATTTCTGTGACCGGATTGGCGTGATGTATCTTGGGAAAATGGTAGAGGTAGCGGATAAAAACCGTTTGTATGATACTCCGCTTCATCCATATGCAGAAGCTTTGCTTTCAGCATTGCCAAGCTCCCATCCGCTTCAGAAGAAGCAGCGGATTATTCTTCAGGGGGATGTCCCAAGTCCTTCTAATCCGCCGAGCGGCTGTACCTTTCATCCGCGCTGCTTTAAGTGCTTAGATGTTTGTAAAACGGAACAGCCAAGCCTGCAGGCGGTTCATGAGGACCATCTTGTTTCCTGCCATTTATATCAAGGCGCCAAGGAACAGATTGCCGCAGGTGAATCTCGATGAGTAAAACAGTAAAAAAAGCTTTGCAGCTTCTTGATATTTTTACGGAACAGAAACCTTACTGGAAGCTGGATGAGATTTCTACTTTTACAGGTGTCCCTAAGCCAACGTGTTTGCGCCTGCTAAGAACTTTTGTAGAACTCGGTTATTTAAAAAAGATGACCTTCCAGCAGGAGGGACTCGTGATTGACGGAGAAAGCTACGGGCTGGGGTTGAAATTCCTGGAAATGGGAGAGCGAGTAGCCGGAAGGTTCGATATCCGCCCAATTGCTTATCCTTATATGAAAAAGCTTCAAGAGCAGTTTAATGAGGCTATACAATTGATTGCCCGAGAGCAGGACGAAGGTGTGTACATTGAAAAGGTAGAAAGTACACTGCCCGTTCGGCTGTACACAAAAGTGGGAAGACACGCCCCGTTATATTCGGGAGCATGCCCGCGTGCCATTCTCGCCTATTTGCCTGAAGAAAAAATACAAGAGATTTTGGACAAGCCTCTGACAAAGTATGCCAGCCAGTCTCCGGCAACGAAAGAGGATGTTCTTCTCTTAATCAAGCAAATACGGGAAAGGGGCTATTCGTACAGCGACTCGGAATTAGAAGAGGGAACCGCGTCGATTGGCGTACCAATTTTTAATAGCAGCGGAGCTGTCCAGTACGCGTTAAGCATTGCCAGTTTTTCAACCAGCCTGCCAAGAGATAAGGTGGATCATTTTGTTGGACCGCTTTGGGAGGCAGCTGCTGAAATTTCCAAGAAATTAGGCTATAACCATCCATATCCATATGGAAAAACCATAGCAACGAATCAAACATAGGGGTGAGAAAAAGCATGAAGAAGAAATTGTCAGTACTATTTGCACTGTTACTTAGCTTCACACTTGTTTTATCCGCTTGTTCTTCAGGCAAGAGTGAAAAATCCAATGCAAGCTCTTCTGGTAAAAGTAAAGAAGAGAATCCTGTTAAAGACCGTGGAAATGAAATTGTTATCGGTGTTACAAGTGAACCGCAAAACTGGGATCCAATTGATACATTTTTGCTAGATTGGAGCACAGTCGCTACTTCTGTATTTGAAGGATTAGTAGACCGTACGCTAGATTTGAAATTGCAGCCAGGACTTGCAGAAAGCTGGGAATACCTCGACGATAGCACACTTCAATTCAAATTGCGTAAAGGTGTTCAATTCCATGACGGCGAGCCGTTTAATGCAGAAGCTGTTAAATTTACATTTGATCGTTTATTAGGACCAGAAGGACAGAAAGGTCCACAGTATGCGAACTATAATTCGATTGACCATGTGGAAATTGTTGATGAATACACGGTTAACTTTAAATTGAAATCCAAGGACCCAGTCCTATTAACAAAGCTTGCCGGCTATGGTGCCGTAATCGTTCCACCTAAATATGTTCAAGAAAAAGGCGATGAGTTCTTCAACAACAACCCAGTTGGTACAGGACCATTCAAAATGACAGGTTATAAACGCGACCAAGAAATCGTATTGGAAAAGAACCCGAATTATTGGAAGCAAGGATTACCGAAGTTAGATAAGGTAACCTTCAAAGTGATTCCGGAATCTTCTACTAGATTAGCAGAACTTCAAACTGGAAAAATCGATATCATGAAGCGTGTCGAAGTGGCCCAGGCAAAAACAGTTAAAGAATCAAGTTTCCTAGAATTGAAAGATGTAGGTACTCCAACTGTTTACTCGATGCGTTTTGATACAGCTAAAAAACCGTTTGACAACAAGCAGGTCAGACAGGCTATAAACTATGCAGTGGATAAAGATGCGATTATAAAAGACATCCTATCTGGCTATGGAAAATCAATCAGCACATACCAAAGTGAGCTTTCATTTGGTAACAACCCAGATCTGAAGCCATATAAATATGATCCCGAAAAAGCTAAAAAATTGTTAAAAGAAGCAGGAGTGAAAGAAGGAACTCAAATCGATCTGTTCATTCCTGGTAACGATGCAACCTTTAAAGAAATTGCTCAGGCTGTTTCCTTCTACTTAGAAGAAGTAGGCTTAAAGTTAAATATCAATAGTGTAGATGGTACAACATTAATTTCTGACTTGATTCCAAACGGCAAGGCTGGTCATATGTACCGCCAGGGCTGGGGCGGATGGACGCTTGACTTTGATAACACGGCGTACCTGATGTACAGCGAAGGACAGAAATGGAATCCATCCTTTAAAGATGCGAAGGTAGAAGAATTGTTAGCTGCCGAGCGTTCTACTGTTGACCAAAAAGAACGTGAGAAAATCTTTAAAGAATTAACCGAAGTGCTATATGATTTGGCTCCAGAGCTTAATCTGTACCAAGCAGTAGATTTATATGCCGTTAATAAGCGAGTTCAAAACTTCCAACCGCCACACGAGGACCGTATGCGCCTGGAAGAAGTATCAGTTAAGTAAAAAAATACTGCCCGCTTAACGCTCCGGTCTCCTTATGGGATGCTAAACGCGATGTGTTTAATGGCTGGATACCAATTCTGATTGGCTTAAAAAAGAGATAGTATGGTCCTCATGCTATCTCTTTCTTTATCAAAGAGGACGGAGGAATAACATGATAGCTTACGTGATTCGAAGATTACTTCACACGGTTTTAGTTGTATTTGCGATATCATTATTAATTTTCTTTTCGATCCGCTTGACGGGGGACCCGGTGACGGTAATGTTTTCCGCAGGTGAACCAACGAAAGAAGCAATCGAGGAAGTAAGAAGAAATCTCGGGCTCGATCAGCCGCTTTATGTGCAATATTTAATCTTTTTAAAGGGACTTGTAACATTTGACTTTGGCGAGTCGTTTCGCAGCCATATGCCGGTCATGGATTTAATTATGGAAAGAGCCGGTGCTACATTGGCGCTTGCCATTGGCGGAACCATTGTCTCCATCTTAATTGCCTTTCCTGTCGGAATTATTTCAGCCGTCAAGCGCGGTTCTGTTGTCGATTTCTTCGGGCGCATTTTTTCCTTGATTGGTATTTCTTTCCCGAACTTCTGGTTAGGAATCATGCTGATTTTGATTTTTGCCGTTAATTTGAAGTGGCTGCCTTCCTCCGGGTTTGAAGGACCGCAGCATCTGATTTTGCCATCGATTACATTGGGGATGATTTTATCGGGTATTTTGGCAAGACTCGTCCGCTCTTCCATGCTGGAAGTCATGAATCAGCAATATGTGTCAACAGCAAAATCGAAGGGTATCAGCGATTGGGCAGTTATTATTAAGCACGCTTTCCGTAATGCCTTGCTACCTACTATAACATTCCTTGGTCTGCAATTTGGCTCCTTGCTCGGCGGAACGGTCATCGTGGAAACGATTTTCTCATGGCCTGGAATCGGGCGTTTGATTATTGATGCCATTAACCAGCGTGATTATCCTGTTATTCAAGGCGGCGTCATTTTCCTTGCCGTCATCATGGTGGTAGTGAATTTAATTGTCGACTTAAGTTATTCATTGATTGATCCAAGAATTAAGGCAGGAGGGAGTGGACGAGCATGACAACCTTACAGCAGCAGGTTCAGGAGGAGGTTGCCATTCTTCCGAAAAAAAGAACTGTTCTTCAAAGCTTTTGGCGTTTTGTGAAAAAGAACCCAGCCGGCTTCATCGGGATTTTACTTGTTCTTCTCAGTGTAAGCTGTGCGCTATTTTCTCAATGGATTGCTCCGTTTGATCCGACTAAGGCAAGCCTTTCATCAAGACTTGCACCGCCGTCCTTGGCAGACGAAACCGGCAAGTCCGTATTTCTCCTTGGGGCTGATCAGGTGGGGCGCGATCTATTAAGCAGAATCATTTATGGGGCGAAGATTTCCTTAATGGTCGGCTTTTTTGGGGTATTGATTTCGATGATTATAGGAACCATCCTTGGCCTGATTTCTGGTTATTTTGGAAAATGGATGGATGATTTAATCATGCGGGTTGCCGATATTCAATTAGCCTTTCCGTTTATCCTGTTTGCAATTGTTATTATGAGCGTCCTTGGAACGGGTATTTGGAAAATTATCCTTATCCTAGGATTAACGTATTGGGTCGGCTTTGCCCGCCTCATCAGAGGACAAGTTATTTCGCTGAAGGAACAGGAATATATTCAGGCAGCGAAAGCAATCGGCGGCACCCAGTTTAGGATTATCCGCAAACATATTTTACCGAATGTCATGTCATCCATTCTCGTGCTTGGAACGATGTATATTGCGGAGTTTATTTTATTGGAAGCTTCGTTAACATTCTTAGGCTTGGGCGTAGACCCGACTGTTCCTTCTTGGGGAGGAATGCTTGCCGACAGCCGGAACTATGTCACAACCGCTTGGTGGACGGCGACTTTCCCAGGGATTGCGATTATGTTGACTGTTTTAGGCTTCAATTTACTTGGAGACTGGCTCCGAGATAAATTTGACCCGAATATGAAGATGTAGGTGATGGTCATGAATAATATTCTGGCGATTTGGACGAAGGATGGACTTCTAAGGGATAAAAATGGCGATGGTGTGGTTGACGGAGTTTCTGTTTTTATCGATTTGCCAGAGGGATTGGCGCCGGAAGGTTTAATCGATTTCAGTGCCCGTCTGGGATTTGAAACTACTTCCCTATCATTCACCTTTTTTGAACCAAGCGAAGAGGCTGTGAATATCCGTTTTGTCGGTTCAAGTTCAAAAACAGAAGCACGATGGGAAAACGAAGAAATTATTTTTTCTTATAAAAATGAATCGGAATTGTCATTGCTCCTTCAGTTACTTGCAGCGATGAAGCCGGAAGCCGGGATGGACAGTCCGGTTGTTGAATTAAGAGACGGCCACTTATATGCAGGTACCGACTTGATTGCGGTGAACTGGGTCAGGGAAGAGGGAACCCAAACCGGTGCTGAATCAGAACCTAAAGTTTATTCTGATATCCACAGCCTCAGCCATCTTTGGAGTTTTTCCGGGTTTGGCAAAAATCAGGAAGCCTCTCCTTCGAAGCTACTAAACTTAAATATATCAGTTGAAAAACCATTGATGACGACAAGTGTATTACCTGAAATTTGTCATTTTGCAGCAAGAGCTGCTATGTATTCTACGAGTATCGTTTTTCCGATTACGGGGAATCAGGCTGCCCGGTTTCAGATTGATATAAAAGAGGACTCTGATGCAGCGGTGCTCGAGCTTTTAGATTCAAATCAACTCCGCTTAACCGGGAAGAGGGAAGCACTGCCTGCCGCTCTGAATGAATTGGCGAAAGCTAAGCATTGGAGTGAAGGAGGAGCATTTGGCTATTGGGAACAGGAATATCTATTTTCCCAGAAAAAAGAAGCCCCGCTTTTGTTTGAATCGGTATGGTCAGGTGAGCGGGAAGTGGATTTAGCATTCAAGGTATTAGAAGCATCCAAGAATCTTGAGGCAGCCAATGTTGAGATTTTCTTATCGGAACCATTAGAGGTGAGAAACCGTCTGGTGGCTGAGTGGAAAGCAATTTTTCCTGTTATTCACTCCCTATCCATCCGCTCCGCCTTTAAGCCTGGTTTTCATTGGATGATGGAAGAGGTTCTGCCTTCCTTGCAAACGGCAGGGGAGACCATTACGAAAATGGATATTTATGTGCGGGAGGAACAAGGGGAGATGGGCCTCGAGCTTCCGATTCGCTGGATTCAAGAGCTGTATCCTGTGGACCGCTGCCTGGAAGAGAAGCTCGGTCTGAAGGCCGATTGTGTCCATTTCAAGCTGGTGAAGGACCTTGACCATACATATGAGGTCCATATATGGAATGAGAAAGAGGAAAAGCAGCTTGCAGGCTGTTTGGATGTCCCTGTATCCAAGCTTCTTTACCTGGATCATCAGCGTTACGTTTATCCTGTTTCAAGTGTTGTTCGCATCAGTGGTGATGGAGGACGTGAAGAAGAACATCTAATTCAAACGGACCGAGAACGATTTTACTGTTATTATGTCGAAGAAGTTCTGCCGAAGCTTAGAAAAGAAGTTTCGAAGTACAATCCCGGCCAGGGCCGCAACCGTCCATTATTCGACCGAATTGAAATCGATGTCTGGATGAGTGAAGAGGAACAGAAGCTTGGAGTGGACGAGGAACGTATTTCTTCACTGGAAGCTCTCCACGAAGACCTATATTTTAATACGCTCGATTATTTTGCCTATATGGGAGAAGAACTGGAAGGCAAGTCGTTTGATGCACCTGGGGGCGTTCATCCATTTATGCATGTAAGAGTCGGCGAAAAGCCGGAAGCTCAGATTCGCGTGTACAAATGGGAAGATAAGCCGCTGGAAAACTTAGTGACAAAAGCGATTTCCTTTACGGAAGATGGCAGGTTCTCTGAAGCCGTCATTACCAACGGGGAAGTGGTCGTAAACCTAGAGATTAAGGAGTTTGAAAAACCGACTGAGCATATACATCCCGACGTTCAGCAATGGCTGAACACTTCATCACCTTATCGAGTTGTCTATCCAGACCATTCGTATCTTGGCAAGGCGATCCCAGTCATTGAGTGCTTCCTGGATGCTGGGGAAGAGTTCTATTCCCCTTTAAAAATGTCTCTTTTTAAAAAGACTGTGTTCATTGAAGCGGGACATCATTCGAATGAGGTATCCAGTACACCTGCGATCCTTCAATTTATCAATCGTGCCAGGGCTGAATATGAAAACTGGCTGAAGGAAGTCAACGTGGTGATCCTTCCATTGGCAAACCCAGATGGATACGAATTGCTGACGAAGCTGACGGAAGAGCATCCGGAATGGAAGCACCATGCGGCCAGGTACAATGCGGTAGGTTTGGAATATTCCTTGGTTCGCTTCCATGAAACGATTTTTGGAGAAGCTAATATTTATCCGGAAGTGCTGAAGAGATGGGCTCCTGATGTCATCATTGATGATCACGGCATCCCTTCACATGAGTGGGTACAGCCGTTTGCTGGCTATAATAGTCCGCCGCGTTTCCCGGTATCTTACTTTTTGCCAAGTGCGAAAATCTATGGCATCGCTCGGTTATCGAACGGAGAGTATCGGACTCTGCATGAAGATAATGTAGATAAAATTGTTGGTCAGGTCAGCAGTCGAATTCGTGGGACGCTGATTGAGGAAGAGAATGGATACTGGCAGGGGCGTTTTATAAAGTACGGAAACCAGTGGCTGCCAAATGTTTTTCCAATTGAAGAGGCGCCGGGGATTCATTTTTATCGCTCTGCTTCGGTGGCACCGTCGTATAGAACAATTGGAATCTCTAGGTACCCAGAGTGGATTGCGGCCGAAATCATTTCTGAAACAGCGGATGAAGTGATATACGGTGAAGTGCTTCAAAGCTGCGTCGAAGCGCACATCGTCTTTGATTTAGCGATTTTGGAGGCTCTGCAAAAAGCTGAAATCAAGGTCACGCGCGATGACCGAGAAGGGATTGCTTTTGAACGAAATAGGCCAATCCGTTTATAAAATAGATTCGCAGATATATTTGGAAATTCGCAGATAAAATGAAAAATCCGCAGATATATTTAGAAATTCGCAGATATACTTATAAAATTCGCAGATATCTTTAAAAAATGAACTTTTTATAAAACCAGGGGGAGGGTTTTGCAATGAAAACACTTTTACTAACAGGCTTTGAACCGTTTCTATCCTTTACAATCAATCCAACCATGCGTATTGTGGAAGAACTGAACGGCCAGGAAGTTGGCGGCTACAAGATTCATGGGGAAATCTTATCGGTAGATTTTAAGAAAGCTGGGAAACAGCTGTTAGAACACCTTGAGGCAATCAAGCCGGACGCTGTGATTTCCTTAGGCTTAGCTGGTGGGCGCTTCAAAATAACACCCGAGCGAATTGCCATCAATGTCAATGACGGAGAACCAGACAACAGTGGCAACACCCCTGTCGATGAAGCGATTCAAGCTGAAGGCGCAGACGGCTACATGACAACCCTGCCGATTCGGACCATGGTCAACCAATTGAAGGAGGCAGGTCTGCCGGCTGAAATCTCTAATACAGCAGGAACTTATTTATGCAATCATGTTATGTATCAAAGCCTGCATTATGCAAAAACACAAAATAAGAAAATGCCTTCAGGTTTTATTCATATTCCTGCCTCCCATGAGCTGGCGATTCAACACGGAAAGATCCCAAGCTGGTCGCATGAGGATTTAAAACGGGGGATCTACACTTGCATTCAAGTGTTAGCGGAACATGAGTAACACGAAAGTTTTTTTTCCAAGAGTAAACATCACGGGGGAACGCAGCATTCGCTTTGCCTTCAGCAATCAGGTTGGGAAAGAAATCTTTAACCAGGTGCAAAGCTTCTGTCACATGTTGGAAAAAGAATCTTTTTTCATTGAAGAAGTGGTCCCAAGCTATCACACGGTAACGGTTTATTTAAAGAAGGATTTGGAAAAAAAAGAACCCTTCATTCAGTCGTTGTTAGCAAAATGGGAACATCAATCAAAAGGGAAACCAGACTGGAATCCTAGAAAACTGCAAATTCCCGTTTGCTATAATGTAGAGTTTGCTTTGGACATGGAAAGAGTGATGGGGCATACCGGATTGCGGGACAGTGAGATTATCTCGCTTCACTCCCAAACGGTATATACCACCTATATGATAGGGTTTTTACCTGGATTTCCCTACCTTGGAGAGTTAAATCCAAAATTAGCGACACCCAGGCTTCCAAACCCGCGTGCAAAAGTGCCAAAGGGGACGGTTGGTATTGGCGGCAGCCAGACGGGAATTTATCCGATTGAATGTCCTGGGGGATGGAACATTATCGGAAAAACACCGCTTGAGATTTATCGGCCTGACCGGGAGGAACCGTTTTTTATTCGTACGGGAGACACGCTTCAGTTTACAGCCATCTCCCAAACTGAATTTAGCGCCATACAGGTGCAATTAGCAAAGCATCCTGAATCTATCAGTGAGTTTATCGTAGAGAATTAGAAAAAGGGGATTTTTAGAAGGGAGGGGCTCCTGAGTGAGAATCGATATAAATGCAGATATGGGGGAAAGCTTCGGCGCCTATACCATTGGCGATGATCAGAATCTGTTTCAATATATTACATCTGCCAATATCGCCTGCGGCTTCCATGCCGGAGATTATAACGTGATGAACGATACGGTGAAAAAAGCAAAGGAAAACGGCGTGGCGATTGGCGCCCACCCGGGGTATCCGGACCTTCAAGGATTCGGCCGGAGAAACCTGCAGATGACACCGCGGGAAATTTATAATTGCATGGTCTATCAAATTGGGGCACTAATAATGTTTGCCCAGATTCAGGGGATGGCTATACAGCATGTGAAGCCTCACGGCGCCTTATACAATACGGCGGCTGAGAATCCGGCAGTGGCAAAAGCCATCGCTGAAGCTGTGTATGATACGGTTCCGGATGCTTATTTATTTGGGTTGTGCAATAGTGAACTTGTGAAGGCCGGAAAAGAAGCAGGCTTGAAAACAGCTTCCGAAGCGTTCGCGGACCGACAATATACGGATGACGGACGGCTGTGTTCAAGACTTTTGCCGAATGCTGTTTTGAAAAACCATGATGAGATTTTGCAACAGGTGAAAGAGATTATTTTCCATAAGCGGGTGAAGGGTCTTTCAGGAGGCTGGATTACTTTGCAGGCAGACACGATTTGTTTCCATGGGGATGGGGCAAATGTGGTTGAACATACCGCACTGATTCGCCAAGCTTTAGAAAAGGAAAATGTTTTTGTCCGGTCAGTAGGAGCACCTGCATGATTCCATTATTGAAGGTTCGGAAGGCTGGTGTCTACGGATCC
Organism: Neobacillus sp. SAB-20_R2A; assembly: GCF_049568635.1. Classification (NCBI taxonomy): domain Bacteria; kingdom Bacillati; phylum Bacillota; class Bacilli; order Caryophanales; family Bacillaceae; genus Neobacillus; species Neobacillus sp. SAB-20_R2A. The sequence goes on from NZ_CP145895.1 coordinate 907,966, forward strand.
ATTCAGGATAAAGGAAGGTTCGGCTTTCAGCGCTTTGGCGTTCCTGTATCTGGACCGATGGACGCCTATTCTTACGAAATGGGAAATTACATCTTAGGGAATCCATCTGGCAGTCCAGCGCTGGAAGTGTTTTTAGGCGGGCAGGAATTTGAGGTTTTATCAGATCATCGAGTCGTTATTACAGGAGCAGATCTAGGGGCCCAGGTGGACGGAAAAGCTGTTCCGCTCTGGAAAACATTCTCGATTCATCAAGGGCAGTCATTAAAGTTTACAAGTCCAAATAAAGGCAGTATCGCCTATGTTTTTCCTGAAGGTGGGTTCCATTCAGAAGAACTGCTGGGCAGCGCATCAGTTTATCCAAAAGGGCTTCTGGGAAGTTCCATTAAGAAGGATGCTATCCTCTACGCGAAGAAGGAGAAATTCACTGGGTTTCATCGAGGGTTGATTCCAAGTGAAATCCCGGATTACTCGGATGAGGTAGAGGTTAGTGTCTGGATTAGTACGCATTCAGAGATGTTTGTACCGGAAAGCTTACAGGAATTTTTCCAAACTCCGTATACGATGAGGAGCGGGGACCGGATGGGATACCTCCTTAAAGGTCCTGAGCTAAGGTTTAAAAACGGAGGAGATATCCTCTCGGAAGCCACTCAATTTGGGACGATCCAAGTTCCTAACAGCGGTCAGCCGATCATCCTAATGGCCGACGCCCAAACGATTGGCGGCTACGCCACAATCGGAAAAATTGCGAAAGAAGACATATGGAAAATCGCCCAGCTCCGCCCAGGCGGCAAAATCCGTTTTAAAATTAGAGGTCAGGCCCCATCGCTTTAACAGGAAAGTGAAGCGGGAGCCTGACCCTTTGCTATTATGGGGGAATCTTAAGCAAACATGGACCTGCCCTTTGCCAACGTTATTTAAATATTTGCAGGACTGTCCCTTTGCCTTCCGCAACCTCCACCTCCGCATAAGCCCCATTGATAAAGGTAATCTGTGGCGGAACATGGCCACAGTCAATATCATAAACAATTGGTATTTGCAGATCTTCAGCAAGGTCCAGGTAAACATCCTCAATAGTATAGTTCTCTACAGGCATATTCGCCGAACTCCGGCCGAACAGCAGACCGGAACAATTGTCAAACCAGCCGGCCAGTTTCATTTGCACTAACGACCTCCGTAAATCAGCCGTACTCAATTCGCAATTCTCCAAATACCAAATGATAGGTTCTTCGGGGATATGCTGTTTTCTAAAGCTTTGCACATCACCATATGGTGTGCCGACAAGATGTCTGATGATGTCAACACAGCCGCCGAGCAGGCGCCCGCTAATTTTAACAGTACTACTAGAAGTGGTTTTCCACCGGGTCTCCTCGGTTAAATGAAATATATATGGGGATGGGTTATCGTGCTGCCATTCCTTTTGGTAAAGGGGGGAGGAGTGCTGAAGGACAGACCCGCCGCTTGCTGTCGATAAGACGGTCTCCCACATCGCAGTTGTTTCATCCCAATATTCTCCCCGAATATCGACCAGGTTTGTCCCATGGGCCGTTGCAATCCCTGTCTTTAATGTAATGGCCAGCAGCAGGCCGCTTGTATCAGAGTATCCCAACACCCATTTGTTTTTGATATTTTCAAAGTAAATATGCTCAATAATCTCACCCAAAAGCTCGCCGCCCCAAGGAGGGAGAATGAGGTCGATTTCAGCATCGCTCAGCATCGCATTCAATTCCGCTGCCCGTTTTATCGCTGGTGCTGATTTGGCCTTGTCCTGCGTCCAAACCGTTTCTCCGCAGATTGTTCTATATCCTTTCTGCTCCAGCCGGCTGCACGCTTTCTTGACCAAATCATGCAATTCAACAGGGACACCCGATGAAGGCGCGGTAATCCCAATCGTTGCTCCTTTTTTCAAAAGAGGATAGGTAAGCATGATAATTCCTCCCTAAGTTGATTTTGATAATTTTACCAAAAGGTATAGGGATATACTACCATTATCTTAAACTATTATTTATGAAGAAAATCTTAAAAAAGAAAAATCACACAAATTCTGTAACGGGTTTACTTTAGGAGGTGCAATCATTTTAAACCACACAGCTAAACACACTTGAATTCACAATAATAAGCGAAGATTTTTCCGCTAAATGGAGAATAGGGCTCATTCCGGCGTAAATAAGGGAAGGTTTTCCGCTTAAATAAAGAAAAATCCCCAATATTGATGTTTTTTGAGTCAATAGGGGAAATTTCTCCGCCTATTTAAGTTATTCTTAATCTTATATACTAAATAAGGGAAATTTCTTCCCTTATTTATCAAACAGTGTCTAATGTCTAATGAACTTATACAACTTACGGTTGCTTTAGTCAGACAAAGAAAATTTGAAAAAAGGCTTAGAGACATTTTCATCTCAAAGCCTTATGGACTGTGCAATATACTGTGATTTGTGTTGTGAAAAATTATGGGATTTGCTATGTGGTTAGGGTTGTGATTAACCGTTTTGCACCTTACAAGCAAACCTGTTACAAATTCTGTGGGATTTACTTTTTTACCAGCTATATGCATTAGGACATTCTTTCGGCTCATAATAACAATGCTGTTTATATGGCCCTGAATGTGGCTGACCGTACCAGGTTGGCGGGCATGGAGCATAAGGATTAAAATACCATAAGGCATGTTTAGCCGGTTGGCCCCTCCAATAATCCAAAGTTTGTTTGGCTAACCTTTTCTCCGAACTTCTCGCTGCTTGGTAAAACACATTACCCTTTTGAACAGCTTCAAAAGAATAATTTCCGCCTTGTACTTGATAAATGACTTGTGGAATTGTCCGTAGCCCTTTAAAGTCTAAACAATCTGCTTTTAGGCGATTAACGATGACATTCCCAACAAGCAGCATTCCCATTTTTCCTTCGCCTTCGGCTTCTGCTCTCATCATCCTTGCTACCAGATCAACATCTGATGATCTATATTTTGCTCGTGGCATCCCTTTTCACCCCTATTTTAGATGTATGTTAAAAAGCCTGCATTTGTTAACGGGTCCTAATATTTCGTTATTTCAATATGGAAATAGTTTACTTAAATGCCTGTTTCTACTTATAATAAAATTGCAGTTATTTTTATTTCAGGAAAGAAATAGAAAAAGGGGGCTACTTGATGTATCCACAAAAACATAAAAGAAGAAATACGGCAGCGTTCACATTCTTGGCCTATTTCACGCTGTTTGCAGGGGTTTGTTTATTTGCGATTGGTATCTATAACGCTGACCTGGAGTTGAATGAAAAGGGATATTATATTGCGGTTATGCTGCTCATCATCGTGGGCTCCATCCTTACCCAGAAAGTAATTAGGGACAATTCTGAGGATGATGAAATCATCGCCGAACAGCAGCGCAGAATGGAAAGAAACGAACAAGCATAGGCAACTAAAAAGGAGTTCTGAAACCAAACTTGGTTCAGAACTCCTTTTTTCAAATTAATCTTTAATAATTAACCCCATCAAGGTAGAAAATTGCAAAGCCTGATGCGTTGATACCTTGCATCCCTTTAAATCTTCAATGGCTACGGTCATTGTATTGAAATTCGAGGAACTGATATCCACGCCCTTAAGGGAGGTATGGTCAAAGCTGGCTTCATCCAGATTGCAAAATTGAAATTCGGTACTTTTGAATTTACAGTCATAAAAATCAGTACCCTTTAATGAACTATCTTGAAAAAGTACCTTTTCAAACTTGGAAGTGGCCAATGTCGTTAAGTTTAAGACGGAATTGATGAACTGGACGTTTCCAAACCGGGAGTCTTCAAAATTTACCCCTAATAGTTTGCAATCCCTAAAGATGACCCTGTGAATCGAAGATTTGCTTAAATCGGCATTGGATAAATCACAGTTTTCAAAGATTACATCCGTTAGATCCATTTTTTGAAAATCAGTATTGGTGAATCGGCAATTCTTCAACACCACATTGAAAAGCCGGACCCGGACAGCCGCTTCATTTTCAAAAACGGAGTCGCTAATCTTGCACATTTCTAATTCCGGATCTTCTTCATAAAAAATTTCATGGAAATTCCTGTCACGCAACTCATCAGGAATCTTAGGCGCTTCAATTTTCATATGTCTTTTAAACCCCAATAAAATTAATGGATGAGCGCAGTCCCTCAAGTGCAAACCCGCCGATGTATCGATATACAAATAAGGCGATGATTGGAGAAAAATCGATTGGACCTAAAGGAGGAATGAATTTCCTAAAGACGTTTAAATAAGGTTCAACCAGCTTATAAATCCATTCGCCCACTTTTGTTGCTTGAAAACGCGGGAACCAAGAACCAAAAATCGATATTAAAATTAACCAATAATATGCCTCAAAAGCATACTGTCCAATTAGCATAATATAAGAACCCAATTTTCTATCTCCTGCCTATCATAATATTTAGAATGGTACAAACATGTATTACGTATTAGTCTATATAAAGTTTCACCAAAAGGGAAGAAAATTGACCAATAAAATGATGCCAAGCAGACTCGGGGTGTGTACCTGTACACTTCTATTAATTTGAAAACTGATTATACCAATATGATATAATAGGGTTAAAAAATTGTGAAAATTCAGCAAAAGGGAGGGGGTCAATTTAATGATTGGGAGTTTAACATTGTTTCCAAGTCCATGTCTATTAACAAGTTCTTTTTTCGCAACGCTCTCAGGAAAAACTAAACCAAAAGCTTCACAAAAATTGAATGATTTTCCGATGATCCTTGTCCATGGATTAACCGGCTGGGGCAGGGATGAAATGGGGGGAATTAAATATTGGGGCGGGGTCCGCGACCTCGAAGAGTACTTAAATGAAAAAGGACATAAAACCTATACAGCGACAGTGGGACCTGTTTCTAGCAACTGGGACCGGGCCGTTGAGCTATATGCGTACATCAAAGGCGGAAAGGTAGATTACGGGGCGGCCCATGCCAAAGAGCACGGGCATGAACGGTTTGGGAGAACCTACCCTGGGATATACAGCCAATGGAATGTCACTGAGAAAATTCACCTTGTCGGCCATAGTATGGGCGGACAAACCATCAGGACCTTGGTCGAACTGCTGGAAAATGGAAGTGCTGCGGAACGGGAATACGCTGAGCAGCATCCGGAAGAAGGGCTATCTGACTTGTTCAAAGGCGGAAAAAGCTGGGTCCATAGTGTCACAACCCTTGCGACGCCCCATAATGGCTCCACGTTTGCGGACGAAGAAGGGATGACACCATGGCTGAATCAGATGGTCTTTTACGCTGGGAGTTTATCAGGGGCAAGTGATGAAAACATCGTCTATGATTATAAACTTAACCAATGGGGGCTACAGCGGGAAGAGGGAGAGTCATACTTTGAATATGTTGACAGGGTTTTCAAAAGTGCCATTTGGACAAGCAAAGACAGCAGCCTAAATGATTTAACCACTTATGGAGCGGCTAACCTCAATAAATGGGTGAAGACGCATCAGAATGTTTACTATTTTTCGTATACTGGGGATGCCACCTATAAAGGCGTTCTGACCGGCCGGGCGTATCCGATGTTTACCATGAATCCTTTAATGAAAGCCTCCAGCATGTTAATGGGAGCTTATTCAAGAAAAAGCCCTGAGCCTGTTATTGATTCTGCCTGGTGGCCGAATGACGGGATTGTAAATGTAGTCTCCTCGAAATACCCGCTCAGTCATGCTCATAAGAGGTATGATGGCCATGTTGAAAAAGGAGTATGGAATCACTTTGGTGTGCAGCCAGGCTGGGATCATTTTGATTTTATAGGGATCGGATCTGAAGATAATCTTGGCTTAAAAGATATCTACAGTTTTTATAAAGGAATTGCGGACAACCTGCATGGGCTGCCGGAATAAAATCTATTTAAAAAAACGAGGTATGTAAAATGTATGTTCCAAACCATTTTAAAATAGATGACGAAGAAATCCTCTATGACTTTATGGAAAAAAACAGCTTTGCCACGTTAGTTTCGCAGCATAATGGGGAACCATATGCCACTCACCTTCCATTAACCATTCATAAAGAGGAAGGTGTTTTATATGGCCATTTTGCCCGTCCGAACGGTCAGTGGAAGGATATTGAAAATCAAAAGGTTTTAGTCATATTTCAAGGCCCGCACTCCTACATCTCCCCTTCATGGTACGAAACCAATAAGGCTGTGCCAACCTGGAATTATGTTGCCGTGCATGTATATGGCCAATTGGAGATTGTGGAAGATGGACAGGAACTGCTTGATGCGTTAGCAGAAATGGTTACTACATATGAAAAGCCCAATAGTTCCTATCAGTTAAAGGATGTAGATCCTGGTTTCATTGAAGGAATGACGAAAGGTATTGTAGGTTTTCGGATCAATATTACCAAAATTGAGGGTAAAGCAAAACTTAGTCAAAATCACACGGTTGAACGTCAGGAATTGGTTATCAAGCAGCTGGAAAGCTCGACTGATCAAAATGATAGACTTATAGCTGATCTTATGAGGCGTAACCTTCAAAATTAATAGGCATAAGGCTGACTTGAGTGGTCCTTTTGGGGAGGACCGTTTCAAGTTAGCCTTTTTGGTTGTTCCATTGAATTAGTTTTCCTTCCGGTTCATCTGCAAAAGCCAAACCGCAAGCTGCAGGGTCACCGCATCATTTAGCACCTGCGGGTCGAGTCCAGTTATCTCTTTTATTTTTCTTAACCGATAAATAAGCGAATTGCGATGGATGTACATGCGCTTGGCACATTCCCCGATATTTTGATTGCTTTTGAAAAAATAATCCAATGTTTCGATCAGCTTGTCCGATAGATTCCCGATGACTCGGTTTAGGTACTGACTCTTAGCCCGCTCATCCAATCCCGCCAAGAGGGCTTGTGGTTCAATTTCTGCAAAAGTGGTCAATTTCTCTTGGCCTCCAAACAGTAAAGCCTGCTGTGCCTCCTGAAAGGAATGGCGTACTTGGGTAAAATCCATTGCTGTCGAACCGATTCCGATTTTTAAAAATAGATTGGTAGAGTTTAAAACAGTTTTCAATTTTTGTATCAGCTTTGTCTCAGGCAGCTGGGATGTCAGCAGAAAGATTCTGCTGCTGTTTAAAAATCCCACCAGCGAGCTGCCCTCGTCAAAAGAGTTCTCGAGAATTTGCAGTAATTCTCGTTTTTTTAACGGGGTTTGTGAAACTTCAATAATAGCAATTTGGAAAGATGGAGTTAGTTTAATTTCTATTAAATTCAACCGTTGGTTAATGGACTCCACATCGTATTGGTCTTTCAATAACTCTTCAAAGACTTGCTCCTTCAGCCGCTGCTTCCATTCAAATTGTTCGGCGATAAAAGATTGATGAATCATCATCTCTGTGATCATTTTGACCAACGAGGCAAATTCCATGATTTCCTCAGGTTTACCGGTAATTCCGATAACGCCGATAATCAGGTCCTGGAATGTAATGGGAAGATTGATGCCAGGCAGCGAACCTTCCCATTGCTGCGGGTCATCTTCTTTGATAAATAAAGGCTTGCCGGTTCTTAAAACCTCCAATGCTCCTGAATGGAGCTGATGTATACGGCTTTGGTCCCCTGATGCAATAATCGTCCCGGTATGATCCATAATATTGATGTTGCGATTGAGACGAATCATCGTTTGTTTGACGATTTCAGCTGCCATTTCCTGTGTTAGCATATGCCATCACCATTCCATTTGTAAGCGTTTTTATTTATTATACACAAAAAATTCAAAAAAGTTTTCTTTTTTTTTGTTTATGGTGACCGATGAATGTCAAATGTCTGAAGATTATAATTGTTTTAAGCAGAATATTGTAGAAAAAAGGGGAAAACACAATGAAGATTGTTATTGCACCCGATTCGTTTAAAGGATCGCTTACTGCACTTGAAGCTGCCCAGGCAATCGACCGGGGCATCAAAAGGGCGAACCCTTCAGCAGAAACGGTGCTTGTGCCGGTTGCTGATGGAGGAGAGGGAACAGCCGATAGCTTAGTTGCGGCAACAAATGGCCGAATGGTGGATGTCATGGTGAAAGGCCCATTATTAGAACCGGTGAAGGCAGCCTATGGAATTCTTGGCGATCAGGAAACCTGTGTCATCGAGATGGCGACCGCATCCGGCTTAAATTTGATTAAGCCTGAACAGCGTAATCCAATGCTGGCGACCACCTTCGGGACAGGGGAACTGATTAAAAAAGCATTAGACGATGGCTGCCGAAAATTTATTTTGGCCATAGGTGGAAGCGCTACCAACGATGGGGGAATTGGTATGCTTCAGGCACTAGGAATGAAGCTGTTGGATTCGAATGGAAATCCTGTGCAGGATGGGGCAGGTGCAGGTGAACTTTCCCGGATTGCTTCCATTGATAACCGGGATTTTGACCCGCGTATTGCCGGGGCTCAGTTTCTAATTGCTACAGATGTTCAGAATCCTTTAGTGGGGCTGAGCGGAGCATCCCATGTGTTCGGTCCGCAAAAAGGGGCCACACCTGAAATGGTGGAAATTCTGGATGGATATTTACGCCATTGGGCCGATTTGGTTGAAGCCAAAACGAGTATTCGACTTCATGACAAGCCGGGTGCTGGGGCAGCAGGCGGAATTGGCGGAGCTTTCCAGGCGTTTTTTCCAGCCGAAACAAGAAGGGGCATCGATATCGTCATCGAGTACACCAAGCTTGCAGAAAAGCTGGACGGTGCTCAGTGTGTGTTTACCGGAGAAGGCCAGACAGATTTTCAAACCGCTTCCGGAAAAACGCCGATGGGCGTGGCTCAAGAGGCGAAGAAACTGGGCATACCGGTATTCGTCCTTGCCGGGTCGATTGGCAAAGGGATTGACCAGCTTTATGAGCATGGGATTTCGAGTGTTCATAGTATCATCAATGCTCCGATGACGCTAAAAGAGGCAATGGACCGAGGAGCTGAACTGCTCGAGCGGTCAGGAGAGCAGGTAATGCGGACATATTTGGTTTCACTAGCTTAAGGGTTTTGGAATACGAACAGGGGTTGGCAGGGAGAAAAACCTTGCTGTAAAGAGGAGAAGATTTTTACAAAACAACAAAGGGGTAATACAGATGTTATTTCTAGTTTTATTAATTGGCGTACTGTTAGTCGTCATCGCCACGACGAAATTTAAGCTGCACCCATTCTTATCGTTATTATTAGGTACATTTTTTGTAGGTTTTGCTTCAGGTATGCCGCTGATGAAGATTGTGGAAAACGTGAATACCGGATTCGGAGGATTGATGGGGGGAATCGGTCTCGTGATCGTGTTCGGAACCGTTATTGGGACAATCCTTGAAAAATCAGGAGCAGCCCTCAGGATGGCTGAAGTCGTACTCCGCGTTGTCGGTCCAAAAAGACCGCAACTGGCGATGAGTTTAATTGGATACATTGTTTCGATTCCTGTATTTTGTGATTCCGGTTTTGTTATTTTATCAAGCTTAAGAAAAGCACTAGCAAAGCGTGCAAAGGTAGCGGTCGCATCGATGTCTGTGGCGCTTGCAACCGGCTTGTACGCTACTCACACGCTTGTTCCGCCAACACCGGGGCCGATCGCCGCGGCAGGAAACATTGGCGCAAGCAACTTCTTGGGAACTATCATTTTAATTGGTCTTATTACAGCTATTCCAGCAACCATCGTCGGCTATTTCTGGGCAACAAAAGTAGCGAACAAAATTGAGGTAGAAGACGATGGTGAGGAATTGAACTATGACGAAATCGTTCGTTCCTTTGGAAAAATGCCATCTACGTTTCTATCATTCTTGCCGATTGTCTTACCAATCGTTTTGATTGGTATTGGGTCTGTTGTTACCTTCCTTGGGGCAGAAGGAAATATCGCTAAATTTTTAGTATTCTTGGGCACACCGCTTGTCGCGTTGCTTGCCGGTGTCATCGCTGCTTTTGCCTTGCTGCCAAAATTTGATGAAGAGACCTTAACAAAATGGGTCGGAGAAGGTTTAGTAGAATCTGCTCCAATCCTGTTAATTACCGGCGCTGGCGGTGCGTTTGGTGGCGTTATCAAAAACACTGGAATTGCGGATGCGATTCAAAGCTGGTCAATCGGCGATACATTTAGCGGCGCACTGTTCTTATTAATTCCTTTCATTATTGCTGCTGCATTAAAAACAGCTCAAGGTTCATCAACTGCTGCATTGGTTATTACTTCATCTTTAATCGCTCCAATGCTGCCGACTCTTGGCATTGAGGGAGCCGTTCCGTTGGCACTAGTTGTCATGGCGGTTGGTGCAGGTGCGATGACAGTCAGCCACGTAAACGACAGCTTCTTCTGGGTTGTAACGCAGTTCAGCGGAATGAAAGTTACCGATGCTTACAAAGCCCAGACTATGGCAACCTTATTGCAGGGTGCAGTTACTATCGTTGTGACGATGATTTTATGGGTAGTTTTAGTTTGATTGATTGAAAGACAGAGAGCCGGGCGCTGGCTCTCTGTTTTTTTCTTCACTAAAGGGAAAAGAAGGAGAAAGAATATATGGTAGAGAATACCCATATTATATCCTTGGATATGTTGTAAACATGAATCAATTATAAGAAGGTGTAATCAATGCAACAAAAAGAGACACAAAACAGCGGGACACAAGACTTAGTTTCTCCAAAAACGATTGCTGAGATTAAAGCTGATGGATCGTTTAACCGACAAAAAAATAGATTCACAACACCCTTTGGCACCAATGAGGGTGAACTTCCAATAGAGGCAGGAAGATATCGTCTCCTATGGTCCGCTGTTTGCCCATGGGCCCATCGCTCCGTAATCGTCCGTAGAATTCTAGGATTAGAAGAGGTCATCAGCCTGGGCACCGCTAGTCCAATGCGTCCCATACTCCCCCATGTCGATTGGGAGTTTTCCTTAGACGAGAATGGCGTCGACCCTGTTCTGGGCATTCGCTATATGAGCGAAATCTACAAAAAATCCGACTCCGATTATTCAGGTCGTCCGACAGTTCCGGCGATGGTCGATATAAAGGAACAAAAGGTTGTCAACAACGATTATTTTAAACTAACAAACTATCTTGAAACAGCTTGGGCACCGTTTCATAAGGAAAATGCGCCGGATTTGTATCCTGAACAATTACGTGATGAGATTGATGCCTTAAACGACGTCATCTTCCACGATGTGAATAATGGGGTTTATAAATGCGGCTTTGCCCAGTCGCAAGAAGCCTACGAAAAGGCCTATGACACGCTGTTCGCCAGATTGGATGAATTGGAGGAGCGGCTGTCAACTAAGCGCTTCCTATTCGGCGATTATATTACGGATTCGGATGTCCGACTTTATGCGACACTCATCAGATTTGATGCAGCTTATTACTCCGCCTTCAAAGCCAATCGAAACCGGATTGTTGACTTTCCGAACCTTTGGGGCTATTTGAGGGACCTATACCAGACGCCTGGCTTTGGTGATACAACGGATTTTCATGCCATCAAAGTGCATTATCATCTATCGAACCATATCGCAAGCGATGATCAGAAGAGCTTTAACATTTTACCGAAAGGTCCGGACTTATCCGGTCTTACAACCGAACATAACCGCCAAAGCTTAAGCAATCAAGAGGAGAAATTTTTCAAAAAAAGGAGTTGAGCAAGCTGTGTTGATACGAGATGCGAACTTGGAGGAATTACCGTTTATTCGTGTGCAGCGAGTCAGCGCGTATGAAGAGCATGCCCAAAAAATTCCCGCCGGGCACTGGGAAGCATTGAAAAAGGCTATTTCATCGGAGGCGGATTTGCAGCCGGGGGCAGAACGGATTGTGGCTGAAATAAACGGCGAAATTGTTGGAAGTGTAATCTTGTTTCCGGCAAAGTCGGATGCCTATGAGGGGGAAGTGGAAGAGCTGGACTATCCGGAAATTCGCATGCTCGCCGTTGCACCAGCGGTGAGGGGGAAAGGTGTCGCTGCTTCCTTGGTCGCGGAATGCATCCAACGGGCAAAAGAGCAAGGGTACTCTTCAATAGGTCTTCATACCGGTCAATTTATGGAGAGTGCGATGCGATTGTATGAACGACTTGGCTTCGAACGGCTGCCCCAATATGATTTTGAACCAGCCAATGACGGCATCATTGTAAGGGCATACCGACTGAATCTTTAAAAAAGTATTGAGCGGTTTATTTTTCAGCCGCTCTTAAATTCCCCTTGATTAAAGGAAATCATTCTCAATCGAGGAAAAGTTACTTTTTTCATAACCTTTGAAAAGTTTTGCAGGAAAAAGGATATATATCGAGAAGTCTATTACTAGAAATTGAATAACAACTATAAAGAATAGATAAATAAGTTAAAAAGGAAGGGGAGTAGAGACCAATGTTATCGTTTGAGGAGAAAAAGGAGATTTTCCGCACGTTCAAGCTGGAGGAGAAAGAAATCAGCAACGGCAGAGTGAACTTTAACTATCCCGAGAGCAAGCAGAGAGGCCTGGTTCTGGCCAGGGAATTGCAGCAGAGCGGCAATGGCTATGTGCTTGGCAAGTACATGTCTGAAGAAGTCATTAAGAAAAACAACTACACGGTTGATGCACGCGGCTGGATATCAGTAAGAGATTTTTCAAAAGATGAGTTAATCAAGGTCATTGTTGAGGCCATGAAGTCCATGTCGGGGCTGGCCATCGAAGCAGACACATTTTTCCGGGCACAGGGTCCAATGAAAACTGTTAGGACGACGCCGAGGAAAAAAGTAGTCAGTATTAAGGCAGTCAAGGATGCAAAACGGAAGCCTGTTGAAAGTACTATTCAAACGCCCGCTAAGGAATCAGCCACAATCGCAGAGGAAGTCAAAACCGAACCGCTTAAGGCTTCGAAACCGGCAGCTCCCGTAAAAGACGATGACTTTTCAAAGGAATTGGAAAGCTACCCTCTTTCTTGTATGTTTTTCTGGACAGGGCTGACAATGTCGTTGATGGAAACCGGCTTCCTGATGTGGCGGAATGCGGTGCGGAGATATGGTGAAGTCAGTCGAGGATTGACTAGAAAAGAATAGGATTTATTTAGCCTGGTATTCATACTGGGCTATTTCAATTCTATCCTTATTTAATGCAGGATTTTTATTATGACTCGGACGCCCAATCTGATAAGCAGGTATATAGGTTCAATGAGATCGAAAGCTAACTCAAAGAATTCCCATTTGTCGCCCTTCTCTTCCTTCTTTTTCTTTTTCATCTTGAATCCCATTTTACATCCCCCCGTAAATTTTATTACGAATTTACCTTGTGAAGGTTTCAAATTAAATAGTCCTAATCCGATTTTTGTTAATATTCGTAAATTGCTGTGATAGAATTTGGATATCATAACCAAATGTTTTTTTCAAAATAAGAGCACTAGATAGGGTTTAGGATGATGAATGAATTGGGGGATTAAGGATGGAATTTTTATTAAATAAGGTTTTTGCCGGGCAGCCAAAAACAGTCGGTGATAAGGATGCCGCCAGTTTGATGGACCGGGAGTGGACGAGTGCGATTTTTAAAGAGCCTGTTGAGGGGTCTAACTGGGTCGGCAAAACAGGCTTGGCGGGAGACGGGGTATTTGATACGGAGCACCATGGCGGTCCGGAGAAAGCCGTATTTGCGTATGCTTCGGAACATTATGTGGACTGGCAAAAGGAATTGGACTCTCATATTGGACCAGGAGCTATGGGCGAGAATTTTCTGATGGAAAATGCTAGGGAGGATTTGATTTCGATAGGTGATACCTTTCAAATCGGCGAAGCGGTTGTTCAGGTATCCCAGCCCCGCCAGCCATGCTGGAAGCCGGCCCGCCGTTTTAAAATCAAAACCCTCGCGCTGCTTATCCAAAATACCGGACGGACCGGGTGGTATTTTCGGGTGTTAAAAGAGGGTTTCGTCGAAGCCGGGCAGAGCTTTACTCTCTTGGAGCGCCCTTATCCGCAGTGGACTATTCGGAAATGCAATGAGATTATCCATTCAAGGAAGCCGAATTTTGAGGAAATGCGTGAACTTGCCCGGTGTGAATTGCTCGCGCCAGGTCTGCGAACTACTTTAGGGGAAAGAATTAAGAAAAGGGAAATACCGGATATTACAAAAAGGGTCTACGGACCGAATGAGTGATTAAAAAGGACAATCGACTAAAATCCCAGGTCAAAGTGGTCCGAACCAGAGCAGCCTTCGGACAAAAACGTTTGAAAAAGGGGTCAAAGTGTCCGAACTAAAGCAACCTTCGGACAAAATCGTTTGAAAAAGAGCGGAAGTGTCCGAACCTAGGTAACCTTCGGACAAAATTGCTTGAAAAAGAGGTGGAAGTGTCCGAACCACTGCAGCCTTCGGACAAAACCGCTTGAAAAGGGGGTCAAAGTGTCCTTGATAAAAGTACGTATGAAAATCTACAATCCTAATAGGTATTAAATGAGGAGTGGAAAAATATGTTTTTAAGATTAATCCACAATGACACCGCAATCACAGAAGGAAGTCCATTTACTTCGGATGAAGTCCAATACAATCTAATCCATCGAATCAGTGAAGACCCTAACTCCTTATGTCTTAAAACACCAGACGAAAAAATGATTTTTGCCCAAACGGCCGGACATAAGGGCTGGCTGTGGATTTCGAACGATATCCCATCGAAGGAACGAACATCCCTAATAAATGAACTTATAAACCAGCTCGCAGAAGTGCCCTTGCAGGGAGTTACTGGAGATCCCAAAACGGCACGGATGTTCACTGAAATTTTTTCAAATATAAATAACGTTCAATACGAAACGGATATGACCATGGAAGCCTACCATTGTTCAAAGCTCATAAAGCCTGAAGGTGTGAAGGGAGAAATCCTTAAAGCAAAGGAACAGCATGTTGACGTTGTCGCAGATTATCTCGCGGGCTTTATGAGGGATGCATTTGGGACCACTGTTGAACCGTCATCTCAGCAGACAAGGGCTGCGACGATGATTGCTGGTGGCGGGTTGTACCTTTGGATCGTCAATGGCCAGCCAGTGGCGAAAGCGAACATTTCCCACCGTTCTCCAAGGCATGCCAGAATCAATGCCGTATTTACCCCACTGCAACATCGAAAAAACGGCTATGCCAGTGCGATTGTCGCCGAACTTTGTGAAATCATAGAGTCAGAGAATCGAATTCCGATGCTCTATGCAGATGTAAAGAATCCAGATTCCAATAAGGTATATCAAAATCTTGGATTCCAAAAATGCGGGCTGATTGAGGAAATCAAGTTTCTCTAGGTAAGGTAAACAACCATCGAGGTGAAACAATCAATGTATGAATTTATAGAAGGACAAGTGCTAAGAACTGAATATTCCACCATTCCCTACATGTGGATTCGCAGCAAACAACCAGCAAAAAGCATCTGTATTATGCTTCCGGGACTTGGTTATACCACACAGCGACCGCTGTTTCATTATTCAACTGGAATTTGTCTGGACCAAAACATTGATGTTCTTCATATAAACTACCAGTTTGCAAAAAATGAACATTTTAAAATGCTTCCTGATCCAGACCAAGATCAATGGATGTATGAGGATGTAAAATCTGTTGTTGATGAAGTATTAAAGGAACGTTCCTATGACCAATGTTTTCTGTTAAGCAAATCAATTGGCACCATTCCGATGGCGATGGAGTGGAAACAAAGGAATTACGTCCGCAATGCTTTCGGAATCTGGTTAACACCGCTTATCAAAATGGATGAGGTTTATCAGACACTTTTAAAGACCGAACTGCCTTCACTTTGTATAATCGGAGACCAGGACCATCATTACAATGAGGAACGAATTTCGGCCATTACAACTAATCATCTTGTAAATACAGTTGTAATACCAAATACTGAACACAGCATAGAAGTAAAAGGGGATGTTTTAGCCACGATCGATGCCTTGAAGGTAGCAGTGAAACAGATTAATGAATTTGTGAAAAAACATAAAGAATAGAATACAAGACACTCACAAACTGGAGAAATAACATGTTTAATCAATTAAAAACTTGGGCAAAAGGTTTGAAAAAAAATATATTCGTCCTGTATTTGGCCTATAAAGACCCTAGAGTGCCTTGGTACGCAAAATTATTAGCCATCTGTGTTGTGGCGTATGCCTTCAGCCCCATCGACCTCATCCCTGACTTTATTCCAATCCTGGGCTACCTTGACGACATCATTCTAGTTCCACTAGGAATCAAGCTTGCCTTAAAAATGATTCCAAAAGATGTGGTCCATGATTGCGAATTGAAAGCACAGGAAATGATGACCAATGGGAAACCAAAGAATTGGATTGCAGGCTCCATTATTCTTGCCATCTGGCTGATTATCCTGATTTGGATTTTTCAAATGGTTTATTTTACTCTTGTAAAGTGAAAAGGACGTAAATAAGTGACGGACCACTCTCAGTGGTCCGTCCTCATTTCCTACTCCTCATAAATCATTTTCCTAGTCATTCCACCGTCAACGACCAGGTTGATTCCGGTCACAAAATCATTTTCTTTGGCAGTTAAATAAAGGCAGGCCCGGGCAATGTCGTCCGGCTTTCCGACACGCTTTGAAAAATGCTGTTCATGATCAGCCTTGCTAAGCTTTTCATAATCTCCTGTTTCAATCCAGCCTGGGGAAATGGCGTTGACTGTGATTCTATATTCACTAAGAGATGCTGCAAGTGCATGCGTTATGGCGACGATTCCCCCTTTAGTGGCAGCATAGCCTTCTGAATTCGGCTCAGACATGATGGCTCGTGTGGAGGCCAAATTCACAATCGCCCCGCCATCTTCGTTCTGACGCATATATTTCGCTGCTTCCCGCGAGCCCAAAAACACGCTTCTTAAGTTTGTGTTGATGACATCGTCCCATTCTTCGACCGATACATCAAAAGGGGACTTGAATAATCCTTTTCCGGCGTTATTGATTAATATATCAATTCGGCCGTAGGTTTGATGGGCAGTTTCCATTAACCGGACAATATCTGATTCCAGTCTCACGTCAATTTTTACAAAAAGGGCTTCGCCGCCTTGTCCAGTTATCGTGTTAGTTGTTTGAGAACCGGCCTTCTCATCCACATCTGCCAGAACGACATTGGCACCTTTTTTAGCATAAAGAAGTGCAACACCTTTTCCAATTCCGTTGCCCGCTCCTGTAACAATCACTGTTTTATTAGAAAAATCCATGAAATTCACACCCTTATTTTTAAAAATCCACGAACATCCGTGGCTATGGTATTCTAAAGTTATAAACTAAATTAAATATACCATTTCAAATAAAAGATGAAAAAATTGGATGCAATAAGATTAAGTCTGGCTCCCCCGAAGGCTTTATCAAGATGCATTCTTACAAGGAGCAAATCACATGTCCAATACTCCAATTTAAGCCCCCCACACTTCGAGGATTAAATTATAAGTGGGGGAGAATTTTTGAAAAATAATCGTAACTTCCTTTTTTTGATGCTGGGGCAGTCGCTTGCCAATATTGGCGATGTCTTGTACATCGTGGCTGTGATAAGCATTATTTATGATGCTACCCAGTCTGCCGCAGCATCGACATTCGTTCCGTTTACGATCACTTCTGCGATGTTTATTTCAGGAACCATTACACCAATCTTTATAGGACGGTTTCCATTAAAACCATTATTGACATGGTCACAAGCGGCTAAGACCGTTTTAATGTTCGGATTAGGTACGATGTTAATGATGGAACAAAACCTGTATTTGATTTTTATCGTCATCGCCGTCATTGCCCTGTTTGACGGCTGCGCCAACCCGGTCAGGCAGGCATTGGTTCCGTATTACGTAGCGGAGGAGCGGCTGTTAAAGGCGAATGGCTTCTCCGAAACGATTACGCAATCCATTCAAATAGGAACGTGGTTTTTTGGAAGTTTGCTGTTGATGGTATTTACTCCAATCCAGCTTATCTGGCTGGTTGCCGCACTGTTTGTCATTTCCAGCATCCTTTTGTGTCTTTTGGAAAAAGTGGAACACCAATCGAAAAAACAGGGAAACACCTGGTCACAGTTGACCATAGGCTGGCAAACCATTAAGGTGACACCTGTTTTAAAAATCCTCGTAAAAATGGAATCTTTAGAAACGATTGCAGGTTCGGTTTGGATTGCCGCGATATTGCTAGTTTATGTTAAACAGGTATTACATGCGGGAGAGCAATGGTGGGGATTCATCAACAGTGCCTATTTCATCGGCCTGGTTGTAGGGAGTCTAATATGTGTGCGGTTTTCCGCATTCGTCGATGGCAATCGAAATAGATTCATTGTTTTCGGAGTCTTTTCAACTTGTATAGTAACCATGCTTTTCGGTGTAACAAGTTTACCGCTGATAGCCTTGGTTTTATCTGGATTGATTGGTCTCTTCGGCCAGTTAAAAAATATTCCCCAGCAGACGGTGATCCAGACTAGCGTCCCAAAAGGACAATTGGCCACGGTTTATGCGGCTATTGGCACTATCTCTACGGGAGTCTTTGGAGTCTCCTCACTAATAATGGGGTTGGTTTCAGATTACTTCGGTGTACAAAGTGTCTTCCTTATATCGGCTGCCTTGCTTTTAGGTGTAGGAATGCTAGCTTATAATAATAGACAGTTATTCATGAAGAAAGAGAAGAATTTTTAAAGCATAGGAGGAATTGTATCGGGGCAATTCCTCTTTTGATTATGGGATTTCATGGTAAAATAAATGGACAAAGTCGTTTAATAGGAGAAGATTAATGGAAAGTGAACATTTAAAAATTTTTGATGATGACAGAAATCAAATAGGGATTGCAACCAGGGAAGAAGTACATAAAGCCGGTTATTGGCATGAAGTTTTTCATTGTTGGTTTGTTCTTAAGGAAGAGGATACCGACTATATTTATCTGCAGCTCCGCAGTGAAGCGAAAAAGGACTATCCTGGTCTATTTGATATTACTGCTGCCGGACATTTGCTGGCAGATGAATCGGTTATGGATGGCGTCAGAGAGGTAAGCGAAGAGCTGGGCATCGATGTTTCTTTTGATGAACTGGAGCCGTTGGGTGTAATCGATTACTGCGTGACCAAAGGAAATTTCATAGATAAAGAAATTGCAAACATATTTTTATATAAAATATCCGGCGGGTTTGAAGATTTCAAACTTCAAGAGGACGAGGTTTCTGGAATCATAAAAGTTAAGTTTGATGACTTTGCTGACTTTTGGCTGGGTGGAAAGGAAACCATCCATATTGAAGGTTTTAAAATGGACGAAGAGGGCAATAAAATTAAAATTGATCAAATGGCAGGAAAGGATCAATTTGTCACGCATCAACTTTCATATTATGAAACAGTTATTCAAAGGATAGCTCAAAAATTAGATTCTAAATAATTAAAACTTTAGAAAAGAGGTATCCTTACTGGACTCCTTTGGAAAAATAAAGCCGCAATATTGCCCGATCCCCGTTGGAGAAGGTGCGGACTCAGAGGTAGAGAACCAAGTTATCAATTCAGAATACTTAATAGATTCATATAGAAAAGATGAGGAGGAACATCATGCTAGCAGCACTACTTCATGGAATTGTATTAGCCTTCGGGTTAATTCTTCCTCTTGGTGCCCAAAACGTATTTGTCTTTAATCAGGGGGCGTCACAGCCAAAGTTTAGAGGGACGATTCCAGTCATTATTACAGCATCACTTTGCGATACACTGCTAATTTTATTAGCCGTATTAGGGATTTCAGTCATTGTATTAACAGTGCCAGTATTACAAACCGTTCTATTTTCTATTGGAATATTATTCTTAATTTATATGGGCTGGTCCATTTGGAAAAGTGATCCATCAGACCTATCTCGCAAGGAAGCCTCTATGCCGCCTAAAAAACAGATCATGTTTGCGATGTCGGTTTCACTGTTGAATCCTCACGCTATCCTTGACACAATTGGCGTGATTGGAACGAGTTCACTAAGCTATTCCGGTACAGAAAAAGCGGCATTTACGGCTGCCTGTATCATCGTCTCATGGATTTGGTTCTCCGGGCTTGCTGTAGCCGGTAGAATAGTAGGGAATGTCGACTCTCAAGGCAAATTCCTAAAAATGATCAATAAACTATCCGCTCTCATTATCTGGGGAGTAGCCATTTACATAGCCATTCAGCTTTTTCAAAAATTTTAGGTTGGCGGTGGAAAAATTATGGAACAGAAAATTTATGATGTCATTGTCATTGGTGCAGGTTCAATGGGAATGGCAGCGGGCTATTTTTTAGCGAAGAGCGGAAAAAGCACGCTGTTATTAGATTCCTTCAACCCGCCGCATAACAAGGGCAGCCATCACGGAGATACCAGAATCATACGATATGCGTATGGGGAAGGTGCGGAATACGTTCCGTTGGCCCTTAAAGCCCAAGAATTATGGAATGATTTAGAGAAAGCAACGGGAAAACAATTGTTTCTTCAAACCGGGGTTCTCAATGTTGGTCCAGAACAATCGGACTTTATCCAAAACATCATTTCCAGTTCAGAGACTTACTCTTTGCCTCTTGATGTTTTAGATTCAAACGAAGTAAACCGCCGTTGGCCCGGAATTTCATTATCTAATGAATATATAGGCTGCTTTGAACCTACATCAGGTGTTCTGAAATGTGAGGAATGTATCGAGGCTTACCGAGAACTCGCCATAAAGCATGGTGCTGAAATTTTAACAAATAGCAGGGTAAAAGAAATAAAGGTTCATGATAACCGAGTAACAATCAAGACTGAGAACCTAATGTTTCATGCAAAATCCTTAGTCGTTTCGGCAGGAGCTTGGTCAAAAGAGCTCCTTTCACAGTTGGATTTGAACCTTCCTCTCGAGCCAGTTAGAAAAACCTTTGCCTGGTTTGAAGCGGATGAGAATTTATATAATCATAAACATTTTCCAGCCTTTACATTCGAAACCGCTCAGGGCCTTCATTATGGATTTCCGAGTATCGATGGAGCAGGCTTGAAGGTTGGCCGGCATGACGGCGGGGAAAAAATAAATCCGGACAACGCGATACCTGGATTTGGTGAGCTTCCGGAGGATGAGACTGATTTGGTGCAATTTCTGAATGCCTTTATGCCGCAGAACCAAAAATTAAAATACGGTAAAACCTGTATCTACACCCTGACACCAGATGAAGATTTTATTATCGATTTGCACCCGAACTATCCAAACGTCGCTATTGCATCTGGCTTTTCAGGA
The DNA here is from genome assembly GCF_049568635.1 of Neobacillus sp. SAB-20_R2A. Lineage (NCBI taxonomy): Bacteria > Bacillati > Bacillota > Bacilli > Caryophanales > Bacillaceae > Neobacillus > Neobacillus sp. SAB-20_R2A. The sequence goes on from NZ_CP145895.1 coordinate 929,061, forward strand.
CATGGCTTTAAATTTAGCAGTGCGGTTGGGCAGCTTTTAGCTGAATTGATTATTTCAGGGAAGACAGAACAGGACATTTCTCTATTTTCCATTAACCGATTTAACTAAAGACATAGCCCCTTGAAAACCAAGGGGCTTAATCATGAACTAATGATGAGCTCTTTCAAGTGCGAGCTTGATGCCAAACCCAATCAGCACCGTGCCCGTCAGTCCTTCAAAAACTCTTTGGGTCCTAGGCTTTTTCATAAAAGCGCTAATTTGGTTCAGTGAATAAATATAGAAGAAAAACCAAATGGCGGTTAATACGGTATATGTGATTCCCATGATGAGAAAGGGAATAAACGTCTGGGTCCCTGAATGTACGAATTGCGGTAAGAACGTTAGGAAAAACACGGCCACCTTCGGATTAAGGAGGTTGGTGAGGAACCCTTGTTTAAAGCAGGATTTGTTTTCAAACTTACTCTCAATACTGACTTCGGCTGCGGCCGCCGCTTCCTTGTTCTTCAAGGCCCATAACGTTTTGATGCCCAGGTACACAAGGTAAACTGCACCGACGTATTTGAAGATGGAAAATAATAAAGCTGATTTTACAATAATGGCGGAAAGTCCAATAACAGCAGCTGTTGTATGAATAAGAAGAGCGCAGCAGGTACCTAAAACCGTTTTATAACCACCTGCCCGGCCGACTGTTAAGGTGTTTTTGGTGGCAACCGCCGTATCTGGCCCAGGCAAAATAATGAGCAAAATACACATAATCACGAACAAATAAAAGTTTTCCAAGGGTATGAGCCTCCTTTTTAAAAAAATGTTAAATTTAATTTACCATAAATTTTGAAAAATTAAATAATTAATCGCGAAATCATTGGGAGTTTTAAGGGGGATATATGAAAAAAATAAAATGGATCCTTTTTAGCGCAATTGCCATTTTAATCGCTGCAGGCTGGTTTACATATCAAAAGGTCACCGATGAAACATATGAAGGCATGTCGATTATTCCTGAGCAGCACAAGGATATTACTTTGTTCAAGGGTTTGGAACCGAGAAGGAATGATTATGTCATGGATGGAAACCATTGGCGGGAAATCTACGATTATTATAAAAAGCAACTCCCGAAACATGGCTGGAAGGTGGAATATGAGCAAAGCTCTCCAAATGATGATGTACCAGGTTTTATGTCCACATGGCGTAAAAAAGGATTAGATTGGGAATTATCGATTAGCGGGGGTTATTATAAAACGGATAACCAGACAGAGGTTATTTTTGATAAAATTCCAATCTTACATTCGACCACGTGGATTGATCAAATTCCAAATACTATTTGTATTTATAAAAATACTTCTGATGAAAATGGTTCCGAAATTAAAGACCCATCTCAAATAAACGAGTTGGTCCGTATTATCAATGGTGCAATCGATTGGAATGGGGAAGTGCAGCCCCGTGAAAAAAGTACTGTTATTAGAGCTGGAGATATAGAAGTTAAGGTGCTTTATGAAGGCGACAAGGAAATCTATCTTCAATCAGAAAAAGGCACGAAAATCATGAAGCCTGAATCGGAATTCTTTAAACTTATGAATCTTTAATGGAGGGAGCTTATATATGACACTAAACAAAAAACTGTTTATCCCTGGAGTCATTGGTTTATCATTTCTTGCAGCAATGTTCGTTTTAAATTTTTATTCACTTGAGAACGCAAAAAATGCCTGTGTCGAAAACAATAGGACCCCTGAAGTTGAGCAGGGGTTCTTGTCAATAAATTGGTCTGTTTCTTGTAAATAGTATAAACCTATAATGCCTTAACATAAAACGTCCGCGTCCTCGGACCATCGAATTCGCAAAAGTAGATGCCCTGCCATGTACCAAGAAGCAGCCGTCCGTCCGAAACAATAACATACTGTGATGCACCAACTGTACTTGCCTTCATATGTGCCGCAGTATTGCCTTCCATGTGGCGGTCAAGGTTATGGTGCCAAGGATACACCTCATCAAAGCGGCGGATCATATCCCGTTTTACGTCCGGGTCAGCATTCTCATTAATGGTGATTCCGGCAGTTGTATGAGGGCAATAAACAATCACCGCTCCATCATGTAGCCCTTGCTCATTTACAAAATCCTGTACCTGTTCGGTAACTTCAATCATTTCATCCCGTTTCCCGGTTTTCAAAGTGAATTTTTTTAGCATGATCTTCTTCCTTTCAAAAAATAAAAGCCCAATAAAAATTGAGCTGTTATTTTTTCATATCCTTATGATAATAATCCATCAGTTTAACGGATTTTGCAATTAAGTGAGGATTGTTGCTATTTGCAAAAGCAATAAAATCGGTATTAACAGCAAGAACGATTGTGTCGGCTGCCTTTATTTCTGTTTTTTCATTTAAGGTGATTCCGTCAAATGGCAGATAAATCCTAACAATGTGAGTATATTCGGAGAGAACAGGCTTTTTCTTAACCTCCTTGATCCAAATGCGGATGTCACTCATTTCCGGCGGATCCATCATGACCGATTTGGCATTAAATTTTTCATGATAGAAATCGCTGGACTCTTTGATTATCCAGTGATCCAGAGTTTTGTATATAAAGCTCTTTGCCGCAACGTTTTTCACTTCTATTTCTTTTCCCGCCTCGAGGACTTCAGCGGCGGCTGGAGAATTGAAATATAGTACTATTAAGAAAAATAACATAAGAATTTTCTTCAAAGTCAGACACCTCCTAAGTTTTAAGGTTTCCCTAAATTAATTTATTTTAAAGAAAAGGAGAAAAAATTATGATTTTAGAAGCTGCCATGCTCCAAGTTAAACCAGGAATGGAACAGGATTTTGAGGATGCTTTCCGAATGGCATCCGCGATTATTTCATCAATGAAAGGCTATCTCACCCACGAACTGCAGTGCTGCCTGGAAGTGGAGGGGAAGTACTTGCTGCTAGTGCAGTGGGAAACATTAGAAGACCATACAGTAGGCTTTAGAGAGTCGCAGGAATATCAAGAATGGAAAAAGCTCCTCCACCATTTCTATGATCCATTCCCAACAGTTGAGCATTTCAAAAAAGTGGAACTTTAAACGCGAGGTCTTTCTAAGCTGCCCACAGTAAAAAATGATAAAATAGAGAAAACAAGATTAATAGATTAATGGAGGCAGCGATGAAATACGATACGATATTTTTTGATATAGATGATACATTGTTCGATTTTGGAAAAACGGAACAGAATGCTCTGCATAAGGCATTTTCAGACTTCGGTCTGCCGTCAGGAGTGCAGGATTACCGTCCGCGCTATAAGGAAATAAGCAAAGTTTTATGGGGAGATTTAGAACAAGGACGTACAACATTAGCTGAATTGGGCGTGGAAAGGTTTAGACGCTTGTTTGTGGAATATAATCTCAGCATTGATGCAGAGCGTTTTAATCAAATCTATCTAGGGTATTTAGGAGAGGGAAGCCAACTTGTTCCCGGAGCATTTGAAGTGTGCACTAATTTGAATGGGTGCAGGCTGGCTGTTATTACTAACGGATTTGGCCAGGTGCAGAAGTCTAGAATAGCGGGCTCGCCACTCTCTCATGCATTCGAGGAGGTAATAATTTCTGAAGAAGCAGGATACCAAAAGCCTCATACAGGAATCTTTGATTATGCCTTTTCCAAGCTGCAAATATCAAACAAAGAACGAGTTTTAATGGTGGGAGATTCCCTGACTTCTGATATCCAAGGCGGAATCAATTATGGGATTGATACTTGCTGGTTTAATCCAAATTATAAGGATAACAATATTGGTGTAAAGCCGACACATGAAATTCGTGAACTGACTGATCTTTTAAAAATAGTTGGGCAAAAACAAGCTGTGCTGATTAAATAAGTGAACGAGGGATTGAATGGAACAGAACGTAGGCATTGATAATAGTGACTTGCCGGAGAAATTGGCCAAGCCTGCTCGCAGGGCGCTAGAAGGAGCGGGCATTTTCCGGCTAGACCAATTATCAAAGTTAAGCGAGGAAGAGCTTCTGAAATTGCATGGCATGGGTCCTAAAGCATTAGGGCAAATACGAGAAGCGTTAGCTGCTAAGGGAATTTCACACCGTGCCTAAATTTGAGATCATCTTGTGGATTCTCTGAACGTGACTTTTTGAACCTTTTCTGTTTTATTTTCAAATTGAATATCGATAAAAACTCCAAATTCTCTTTGCCCTTCCTTTAACCAAAGCTTGAATTTTTCAACTGAGGAAGTGGCACCAGTTACTCTCCCAATATGGAGATAATCGACAATTTGGGCGTTCGGATACTTTTTATGAGTTCTTTCCATTGCAACCCTTCCCCATTTGGCATAGGGAGGAATGGGTTTTTGTTGCGCATTCGTGTAATGTGTTAAAACCGTTGGAAGGCTGCTGACAGACACAAGAGCTGTTGCGGTTAAAAAGCTGACTAGTATCTTTCTCAACTTAATTCCCCCTTTGTTTACGATTAGGATGGGGATTTTGAAAAGGAATTATGTTAACAAATCTGTGGAAGTAAAAGGATGTTATTGAATGGTTATAAGAGAGATAGAAGTTAACGAAGCAGAAAACCTTACGAGTCTTATCCAACAGGTCGAAGCTGAATCTGCGTATATGCTGATGGAAGCGGGCGAAAGAAGAACGACGGCCGAACAGCAACGCAAAAGAATTGAATCAATGAAGACGAGCGAAAACTCAACAATATTAGTTGCAGAGAATGGCGGGACATTGGTCGGTTATATGTTTGTAATCGGCGGGACAGCAAGAAGAACCAAACACTCTGTCTATCTTGTTATCGGTATTTTAAAGGATTATCGTGGGCAAGGTATCGGGACTAAACTGTTTGAAAGACTTGATCAGTGGGCGGTTAGTCATAAGATTCACCGTTTGGAATTAACGGTTGTCACCCGTAACGAAGCCGGAGTAGCCCTATATAATAAAATGGGCTTCGAGATTGAAGGAACAAAGAAACATTCCCTGCTAATTGCAGGTGAATTTATTGATGAATATTACATGGCCAAGCTGCTGCAGTGAACGGGGGAAAGGGGAAGACGCCGTTTATAGGCGGTCGTCCTCCCATGCACGGCTGTAATCCTTTATATTATCATTTGTTTTTAGTGTTTTAACTTCCTGACTTTGGGTATTCCCCTGTGCAGGCTGGCGTTTTTTATTTTGTTTTTTCAAATCGCTTGCCTCCCGATAAGAGTCTATTCAAAGAATCCTAAAGCATACTTTACAGCTTCATGAATATCGCTTGTTTCGTATGCCACCATATCCTCATGGGAAATTTTCATTCTTACGCTTTCCAAATCATATCCACTGTCCAAATCCATCTCTAAAAGAACCTCATATCCTTCGGGCCCAACACTCGTCTCAATAATATTAAATGTCCGAATGGCTGACCCTGTTTCGTAATCCTTTGAGTCCAAACTATCTGCCATAAAAAACACCCCGTTTTTTGCATTCTTGGCTACAAATTTAGATTTCCAATCGCACTCTGTCTGTATTCATTTCAATTTTTGGAGTAAATACCTATATAAATTGGGAGGATATCAATAGGAGGGAGTCATGATTAAAAAATTCTTTGTCCTGCTTTTTGTATTTCAGGCAGCATGGTTTTCCTGTTACGGCCATTTGGGTTGTTATGAAAAGCTCATAACAACCGAAGCGTAGAAAGTGTCGGAGCTCCGGTCGTTATGAAGGACTTATAACACCCGAGCGGTAGAAAGAGTGGGAGTTCCGGTCGTTATAAAAGGCTTATAACACCCGAACGGTAGAAAGAGTGGGAGCTCCAGTCGTTATGAAAGGACTTATAACGCCCGAACGGTAGAAGGAGTTGGAGTTCCGGTCGTTATGAATGACTTATAACACCCGAACGGAGAAAGGGTCGTTACTCCGGTCGTTATGAAAAGCTCATAACGCCCGAAGCCTTCAAAGATTCCGCACTCTAAGTGTTATTACAGGGTCATAAAAGCTAATTATCCCCCAAATACTCCGTCCTAAGCTCCGTCTCAATCACCTTATTATCAAAAGAGAGGGAGTAGGCCTTTGCAGTCGGCCTGGAACTAACAATTTTATGAACATCCTGATCAATGAAATGAATCGCCACCCCATCATCTGCGGCAATCCCGCCTCCAAGTGCTCCCGTACCCACAAGTCGATGGTAAGCCGGTCGTCTGTCTTCCTCACAATCATAATGCGGACAATTGCTGCCTTTCAAAAACCCCAGGGCTTTAATCGGTTCAAGACCGCCTCCAAAGGAGTCGGTGACACCTTCTTCAAACCAGCAAATCGAACCTGCGCTGATTCCAGCCAACAAAATCCCCTGATTCCACGCCTTCCGTAAAATCTCATCCAAGCCCCATTCTTTCCAAAGCACCAATAAGTTTTTTGTATTCCCACCACCGACATAAATGATGTCTTTTTCTAAAACAAAGCTTTCCAAATCTCTAGTGGGTGGTCTAAACAACGATAGATGAGATGGTTCACAAGGCATTTTTTCAAAAAAACGATAAAAATCGCTGACATAACTATCCGCATCTCCGCTGGCCGTCGGGACAAAACAGATTTTTGGATTGGTTCTTTTAGATTGTTGCAGGATATATGTATCTAATAACGGGTTCTCCGGTTCCATCGAAAAACCGCCGCCGCCCAGCGCGATAATTTGCTTCATTCGTTTCAGTCCTTTCCCATTTATTGACACCATTATACCATTCCTATTTTTCCTTTAAACTATCTAACAAAGGGGAGCCAAATAAGACTTTTCAACCATCTTTGCATTTCTTTTCTAAAACTACTACAGTATATTTAAAATAATCACCAGCAAAATTCCTATCGCAAAAAAGCTAATGAAAAAATACCCAAAATACCTTAATGGTTTTGGCAGCTTTCTTAAATTCCCATTCGTAGCATTACCTTCAATTTTATTGTAGTGGTCAATAACATCGTTAAACGGTTTATTTTTTGTCATTCAGACTCACTTCGTTATGAGAATGTTTTCTTTTCCTAAACATGATAATGGCAGCTGCCATTAAGAAAATCGGGGAAATAACCAGCCATTTAAACACTCCAGGTGTTGCTGCCAAATATAAAGTTAACGGGAAGGACCAGATTGCGCAAAGAGTGGCTTGCGTAAAGACCTATAATCATCGGAAGAAAATACGAAAGTGAAAAGGATGCAAGAACATCCTCAGGCGGAGGACCTCCAACGTAAGGGTTATTGAATAAAAAGTATATGCAGAAAAGAAGTCCGCCTAAAGAACCGAGCACTCCCAAATGTCTTGCTATTTTCAACACCATCCCCCCTCGATTCTTTATATTCGTAAATTAGACCTAAATAACCTTCCTTTTCCAAATCTCTAATAAAAAACGCAGGGGTTATTTTTATAAAAAATATCCTGCCCAATCTATGAAGATGGCATTAGGGCTTTGGATATGGGGTGTTTCAGAAAAATTTACCACAAATTAACATACTTTTGCTTGAAACTCAAAAACAAATCCAGTAAAATGAAAATTACTCAAATTCGGAAGGGTGACCTTAAGCCAATGAATAACTAATCCTATTTTTAGAAATAATTCGTAATAACGAACATTATTCTGGATAGGATTGGTATAGGCTTTTTTATAAAAAGGTTTAAATGGTACTTGGTGTACTATGACTTTTTGCGCCTGAAAAACCTCCTAGTCCAGTTGATCGGATAAGGAGGTTTTTTTATGGAAACAACAAATTCAGACATGACCCTTGGAGCATTGTTTCGAAATCGGGTGATTCAAACAATCCTGCTTTCAACTTTTTTCCTGCAAATCGGGATCTGGGTTCGAAATTACTCGATTTTACTATTCGTAGTAGAAAAAACAAATGAAAATGCAGTAGCCGTGTCGCTCATTTCGGTGGCGGAATTTGCTCCAATCTTTCTATTTTCCTTTATTGGCGGAACATTTGCCGACCGCTGGCGGCCAAAAAGGACGATGATATGGTGTGATTTCCTTAGTGCTATTTCGATCTTTGTTGTGCTGTTGGCGCTTGTTTTTGGAAGCTGGAAAGCTATTTTCTTTGCGACACTCGTATCCTCTATACTTTCCCAGTTTTCACAGCCGTCGGGGATGAAGTTGTTCAAGTTGCATGTGAGGGAAGAACTCATCCAAATGGGGATGTCTATCTACCAAACCTTGTTTGCGTTGTTCATGATTCTCGGTCCTGTGATTGGGACGTTTGTGTATCAACGCTACGGAATTGATGCCGCGATTGCTATTATGGGTGTTGCCTTTTTGCTGTCGGCGGGAATTCTATTTTTACTTCCAGCCGATTATGAGGTAGAGGAAAAGGCTGAAAAAACAACCATCACGCAGGAAATGAAAGCAGGGTTCAGTTACGTGTTGAACAGCCGTCCATTGACGTTGCTTGGCGGATGTTTTGCGGCGGCCGGGTTGGCGCTGGGACTGACGCAGCCGCTGGCAGTATTTCTTGTCACAGAAAAGCTCGGGCTTCCAAAAGAGCAGCTTCAGTGGCTGATGGCTGCATTTGGAGCAGGGATGATTTTAGGTGGCGGCCTTACTGTAGGATTGGCCAAAAAGACCCCGCCGCAAATCTTGTTGGCACTGGGGATGGCAATCAATGCGATTGTGTTTATGATGCTGGGATTTTCCGAACTGTTCTGGTTAACTTTAACAGTTCAATTTATCGCCGGCCTATTTATGCCATGTATCCATATTGGAATCAATACGATGATTTTGAAAAATACTGATGCCGACTTTATCGGCCGAGTCAACGGGATTTTGAACCCAATGTTCATGGGAACCATGGTCATTACCATGACAGCAAGCGGCTGGTTGAAGGAAAAGTTTTCGCTTGTGGCCATGTATGAAACGACTGCGCTGTTATTTATCATCGGGGTGTTTTTCCTTGTTCCGCTTTTCAAAGGGGCGGCTGTTTTGAAAAAAAGTGAAGAGGCTTAATTTGGAGAGGGAGCTTTATAAAGGCTCCTTTTCTTATGGTAAAATATTCATATCGAGAATTAGGGAGGGGTTTAACATAGACGTGATTGATAAAGCACTTCAAATTGCCAGTATAGCGCATCAACGCCAGTATCGGAAAGGAACGGACATCCCATATATCGCACATCCGGTCGCTGTAGGAATGCTGTTGATGAAGGCGGGTTATCGCGAAGATGTCGTAGCAGCGGGAATTCTACATGATACTGATGAAGATACCGATTACAAACTAAAAGACATTAAACGTGACTTTGGTGAAGAGATAGCTGTAATCGTGGCGGGCTGTTCCGAACCGGATAAGTCACTTTCCTGGGAAGAGCGCAAGGAGCACACAATCGAATTTTTGAAAACCGCCTCCAGCGATATCCGTGCGGTTGCCTGTGCCGATAAACTTCACAATATCCGGTCGATTATTAAAGATTATGAGCAGGATGGTGATGAGGTCTGGCAAAGGTTTAACCGCGGCAAGGAGAAGCAGGAGTGGTATTATACAAGGTTAGTGGAGAGCCTCAGGTACCAGGGGTCGTTTAGTTTAGTAGACGAACTAGAGAAAGAGGTAATCAGGTTGTTTAAGCGTTAGAATTTTTTGTCGTCTAGCTTTATTTTAGTAGGGAATGAAGGACATTTTGAACGATGGGCAGCATGGATTTGGTCTTCATCAAATCTATGAAGGACATTTGGAACGAGGAGCCGCATGAATTTGGTCTTCGTCAAGCCAATGAAGGACATTTGGAACCAAGGACCCCATGAATTTGGTCTTCATCAAGCTTATGAAGGACATTTTGAACCAAGGACCCCATGAATTTGGTCTTCATCAAGCGAATGAAGGACATTTGGAACCAAGGACCCCATGAATTTGGTCTTCATCAAGCGAATGAAGGACATTTGGAACCAAGGACCCCATGAATTTGGTCTTCATCAAGCTTATGAAGGACATTTGGAACCAAGGACCCCATGGATTTGGTCTTCATCAAGCGAATGAACGACATTTTGAACCGATACCCACCCGATTATGTCCTTCATCAAAAAACGGGGGGCACATATAATCCATCCAAAGACAAACCACCCCAGTATAACCCGAAAATTTTAACAAGGGAGATAAGTATGGAAATAAGACTATTAAACTCAAACGATTCCGCCAGCTATTGGCAGCTAAGGTTAGAAGCCTTGCAGAAAAATCCGGAGGCCTTTTTAACAAGCTATGAAGATGCCATCAAAAGAGAAAAACCAGTGGAACAAACCGCACAAAATCTCTCCGCAGAAGGAAACTATACTTTTGGAGCCATCAATAACCAAGAACTCATCGGTGTCGTCACTCTAATGCATGAGAAACCAAGCAAAATCCGTCACAAGGCCAACATTTTTGCGATGTACGTGACACCTCACAAACGTGTATCCGGTGTAGGCAGTGCTTTACTTTCAGCCGCCGTTGAAAAAGCAAAATCAATCCAAACGATCGAAAAAATAAATTTAACTGTAACAGCAAGTAATGAAAAAGCGAAGAAGCTTTATACCAAGCATGGTTTTAAAGTATTTGGTTATGAAGAAAAGGCATTAATAGTGAATGGTGAATATTTCGATGAGGAGTATATGGTTTTACATCTATAACTAAAATGGGAGGGGACATAGTGCTCAAAAGCAAAAACATCTACATAAGACCCTTTACTGAAGACGATGCATCATCCCTGCTCAAATTGCAAATCGAGAACCGACGTTTTTTCGAAAAGTTCTCCTATGAGCGCTCCAACGATTTTTACACATTAGAGGTCCAGCAAAACAGAATCAAAGAGTTTGCAAAGGATTGGCAAGCTGATCAGGCGTATACCTTCGGAATTTTTACAAAGGATGACGCTTTAATCGGCACAATCAATCTTTTCCAAGTTCTCCGCGGCTCTCTCCAAAGCGCCTTCATTGGTTACTTTTTGGATCAAAAGCACAACGGGAAAGGCTACACTACTGAGGCTGCAAAGCTCCTAGTGCAGTATGCGTTTAATGAATTAAAATTGCACCGCATTGAAGCCGGAGTCATGCCGCATAATATCGGCTCCATCCGGGTGCTGGAAAAGGCAGGCTTCCATAAGGAAGGAATCGCCATCAAGAATGTCAAAATCAATGGAAAATGGGAAGACCACCAGGTGCTGGCGATTATTAACCCAAATGATTAGACCAAAAAACCGGTTAGCCTTAATGAAGGGCTATTCCGGTTTTTACTCAAGCCTTGTCTTACCATATAGGTCCTGCAGCCATTAAATCCAAAAAAATTTCTTAAAATCATCAAAAAAATCATGATGCTTATCTTTCTCTTCTTCTTTAACAACAATTACTTTATTAGCACGAATGACGACTTGTTCGGCATCAATAACGATTCTTCCTCGTTTGTCACGGTGATGCCTCGTTAAGCCCTCTACTTCAATCTCTATTTTTTCGCCATCTCTCCATCCACTATACACTCAAAAAAACCCCCCTTTCCAGCATTATTTATTAAAATATGCTTGTGCAGAAAAAAGGCTTGGACAAACAATCTTTTTTTAAAAACTGTATCGGTTTGAATCTACAAAAATATGTAACAAACCTCATTATATTAATAATCTTGTTTATGATAAAATTGTCCTGTAGAGAATGGAGGTAGCTGACGATGACTTTCTACAAAGCTCTAGTTTTCATACACATTTTTTCTGCCATTATCGGGATGGGTCCAGGGTTTATTTTAACAACGGTTGTTAAATCAGGTAAAACAATGACCGAACTGCGCCATTCCTATGCTATTCGTAATACGCTACATATCTATGTCATGATTGGCGGTGTGCTATTACTCTTGACTGGATTGGGACTAGGCTTATTCAATACTGGACTGTTCCGTCAAGGATGGTATCTCATAAGTCTCTTTCTCTTTTTGGCTGCCTTGGCAATCGGCCCGATCGTCTTATCCCCGAGGTCAAAACCGATTAAAGAGATGCTGAAGACTCATAAAGGCGACGACATACCACAGGAATACTGGAAGTTGTCCAAAGAACTCTTCTTCTATGAAAACTTGGAAAATTTTATTTTTATCATAATCATTACCCTTATGATACTTAAACCTTTTTAGGTAAAATAAAAGTGCAAAGCCCCCGCGGTTTTGCACTTTGTTATGTAGGAGTGTTTTATGAAAAAGAAACTAGCCTTTACAGGCGCTGGAATTCTACTTGTTTTTCTACTATTGCTAGGCACCTATAAATTAATGAATTCACGAACCTACCAGGTATTTGGGGACCTAACCTATAAGGTAGATACAAATCAGAAACTCGTGGCATTGACATTTGACGATGGCCCTTCGAAAAATATACCGGAGCTTCTGCCGTTATTGAAGAAATACAACGCGAAGGCAACCTTTTTCCTAATCGGCAGCGATATTGAGAAAAATCTTGAGGAAGCGAAAGGATTAGCAGCGGCCGGACACCAGCTTGGAAACCATACATATTCCCATCAGCGAATGATTTTTAAATCACCATCTTATATTAAAAAGGAAATCGAAACAACCGATCGGTTAATACGAGAAGCAGGGTATAAAGGTGAAATTGATGTGCGGCCGCCGAACGGAAAGAAGCTTGTCGGATTACCCTATTATTTAAGCAAACATAATAGAGATACGATTACCTGGAACCTGGAGCCGGACAGCTATTATTCATCCGCAACCGACAAAGTGGAGTATGTTAGGAAGAACATAGAACCTGGGTCCATTATCCTGCTGCACCCTTGGTACAGCGGGTCCGCAGAAGAGCTGAAGGCAGTTGAGGGAATCTTGCAATCCTTAACCGAAAAAGGCTATAAATTTGTTACCGTAAATGAGCTGCAAGAATCTGCAAGAAAGTAATATTCTTAGGGAGGAATTTGTTTTGAAAAGTGCAAATCCATATGTTTTTATTGATAATTGCCTGAACGTAGTGGAGTATTATCAAGGTTTGTTTGGAGGGGACATTAAAAACATTCAGCAAACAGAAGATGGCAAGTGTCTTCACGCTGAGCTTCATTTAGGTGATAGCATCATCCACTTCTCTGACACCTTTAGCAAAGTCCATGCAGGGGATAACGTGAGAATCACGTTGGAGTGTGAGAGTGAAGAGGAAATTACCAGAGTCTATGATTCGCTTAGCAGCGAAGGAAGAGTTACCTTTGCTTTACAAGAAACGTTCTGGGGTGCGCTGCATGCCAATCTGGTCGACCGATTTGGAATTGGCTGGCTGCTGAACTATCAGAAATAAAGATTTAAAAAATGCTTTACCTACATAAGCGGGTAAAGCATTTTTTATTGTTTTTTCATCCTCCAATAAACGACAATAGCAATTGGAAGGATGAGGGGAATGACGATGAAGAAAGAAAATGTCCAGATTGTGCTTAATAGCAAGATAGTGTCACTGCATCCATTTGTTCCGCATTCTGTGGCGCGCAGACCTTTTTCATTAATAGACGAAAAATATCCAATCAGCCGTATTCCGAACAGGAAAAACCAAATCATGATAATAGCAATTAATAATAAAATGGCTTTTTTCAAATTGATGCCTCCTAAGAAAACCTTACCTATCATTTTGTTCCAAGCAGACAAAAAAGATTCTATCTCAAGGAGTATCAAGCACACTAATAATAGAATCATCTTCGCCTTGTCTAACAGTAACTTCCCATGTAAAAAAGGAAATTTATCCGTACATTCCGTGATAATCAAAAGTTATAACCCTATAACAGATTTGTATTTTCTTCCAGTCAATGGAACGGTGTAACATAGAGATAACAAAGTTTTAGGGGGTTACTTTTATGGAATTAAAAAAACTGTCATGGGCAACTGTAGTACTGGAATCAAATGAAACTTCAATCCTAATTGATCCGCTAGGGGCGCCGATTAAGGGGCAAGACCGGCCGCTCGCCGCTAAATTAGGAGAACCTTTAGAGCCTTTAGTTTCGCTTGGGACTATCAAGAGGCCCGATGCAATTTTGGTTACCCATTTCCATCCGGACCATTTTGATTATCAATCAGTCTTGGATCACTTTGGTGAAGATGTTCCACTTTATCTTCCAAAGGAATCTGAGAGCTATGCCGCTAAATGTGGATTTAAAAATGTAATCGGAGTCAGTCCAAATGAGGATTTTATCGTAAATCATGTAAAGATTTCTGCCTTCTATTCAGTTGATGGATTTGGCTCTCCGCAGGTTGCATGGGTTGTAAATGATGGCGCCTATTCGCTTGTCCACTGCGGCGATACCCAGTGGCAGGGGTTTTGGTGGCGGATGGAGCAGCAGTATGGGCCAATCCATGCAGCATGTCTTCCGGTAAACGGCCCCATCCTCCATGTTGCCGGTTTGAGCGCACAAAGCAGTTTGCCAGCCTGTTTGACGCCTGAGGAGGCAGTTGAAGCAGCGAAAATACTAAATGCAAAATATCTGGTTCCGATTCACTATGGAACGTTTAATAATCCACCATTTTATATCGAAGCAGAAAATGTGGAGGAAAGGTTAATACAACGAGGCAATGAACTAGATGTTAATATAAAAATTTTACGTCCAAATGAACAGCTTTTTCTTGGAGACACGATTAAACAATCTGCCAAATAAAAACAAACAGGAGCGATATCTATGAAAATTCAATTAATCAGACACGCGACAGTTAAAATCAGCATGAATCAATATCATTTCTTAGTGGACCCGATGTTCAGTTCTAAAGGAGAGATGGATCCGGTAGGGAATGCGGCCAATAAGTTCAGGAATCCCTTAGTGGAATTGCCGCTTCCTATTGAAACCATCCTCCATGACATTGACGCGGTCATTTTAACCCACTCCCATCGCGACCACTTTGATGATGCCGCAATCAAAACCATACCAAAGGATTTAAAGATTTTTTGCCAGCCTGAGGATGAAGACAAACTGCTTGGGCTTGGTTTTTCCCACGTTACAAAAATTAAGGAAGAAGAGAACTGGAACGGGATCCACTTTACTAGAACGGGAGGGCAGCACGGTTCTGGTGAATTAGGCAAGCAGATGGGACCTGTGTCCGGGTTTATGATGGAGTCTGCGGGAGAACCTTCCCTGTATATTGCCGGGGACACCATTTGGTGCGATGAAGTCGAGGTTGCCATATCGGAGCACTCGCCTGAAATCATCATTTTAAATGGCGGGGAAGCGCAGTTTTTAACAGGTGATCCGATTACTATGGGAATCAAGGATATTGAAAGAGTAAGTGAAGAGGCCCCATCCTCTAAAATTATTGTAGTTCACATGGAGTCATGGAATCATTGCCTGTTGAGCAGGGAAGAGTTGAGGGGATATATTGCAAAAAATGGCTTGCGTAATGTCACGATCCCGTCAAACGGAGAAATTTTTGAGTTTTAAAGGTGAAGTCACGAGTAACTCACTCGTGACTTTTTTTACAATGAAATTCTGTCTCCTCGGCTATTGGGCTGGGAAGTGACTAGAAATTCAATGTCATTGTCTGTCTCGTTGAAAATTTGATGAGGCGCCATTGGCGGCACCTCGTAGCCTTCCATTTGTTTGAGAATCACTCGTTTTCCATCAACTTCAAGGGTGGCGGTTCCGGACAAAATGAAGAAGAATTGCCGAGCCTGGACATGGTAATGTCTTTCTTCAGCAGTATTGGGAGGCATGCGTTCATGAATAATACTCAAATTTGCATCCTTCACCAAATGCCAGCCGTCACATTGTTGTCCCCAAATGTAGTGTTCCGCGTTAGCTTTGCTTCGTTTCATATTTTCTACCTCCATTCACTATGACTTGTACAAACATTATACTACCTATCGCCCCAAAGATAGTTTGCTAATTTCCGATGTTTATCTAAAATGGTAAAATGTTCAAAATGGCTTTAAAAAAGGATGAGCGCTATATGAATATTGATTACTTTCGAAGTTTTGTAGAAACGGTCAATCAAAAAAGTCTTTCCAAGGCAAGTGAGCGTCTTAATATATCGCAGCCAGCATTAAGCAAGCAAATTCGGAAATTAGAAGATTTCTTTGATGCGCCATTATTAGTGCGGTCCACATCAGGAGTCGTTCTTACCGAGGCAGGAGAGTTAGTCTACAAAAGGCTGCCGCAAATTCTTGGTGATCTATCGATTCTTCAAAATGATCTTAACAGTTTGAAGGAAATAGGAAGCTATAGAATTGGAACCTTGCCAAGTTTGGCCGGCAATTATATCCCTTCCCGAATCTTAAAATTGAAGGAGAATGGGATTCACGTGGAGGTTGTTATAAAGAATGCCTCTCAAGAAGTATTTGAACTCCTAAAAAATGGCGAAATCGATGCCGCCATCATTGAAGAAATGCCGGTCAATAAAACGTATTGGCAAAAGGAAATTTTTGAAGAGCCCTTATATGCGATCCTCCGCACATCTCATCAACTTTCTGGCAAACAGTCTGTTCAAATTGAAGAGATTAGTGACGAAGAGTTTGTATTGTATCCTCCGTTTTGCACGATTAGGGAAAGTGTCAGCAGGATGTTCCATGAACAGGAGAAGGAGCTTAAGATTATAAGAGAGATAGATTTTGGTGATTTTTTAATCGGATACGTTGCGGCCGGGTCTGGGATTACCGTGGTACCTGAAATGAGTATCAAGAATCTTGGAAACTCATTTGTTAAAGCCATACCCTTAAACCACTCTTTAGCCAAACGGACAATTTCGCTGATTGCAAATTCGATCACAACTGGAAAAGCATTATATCCATTTTTTAAAAAACGTTAAGGGGATGAAATTTTGTTTAAAGATATTATAGAAACTGAGGCAGAACTGCGGTCATTACTGGGAACACCGAGTGAACTGGCTTCCAAAAAGGTCATTCACCATCTAGACTATCATTGCGTGGAATTTCTTTCAAAATCGCCATTTTTGGTTATGGCTACTGCTGACAAGCAGGGGTTTTGTGATGTTTCCCCACGTGGAGACCGGCCCGGGTTTGTCTATGTCCTAAATGAAAAACAGTTCATTATACCGGAGCGCCCAGGCAACAAAAGGGTAGATTCATTGCGTAATATTTTATCCAATCCCAGAGTTGGACTGCAGTTTTTCATACCGGGGTTGGGAGAGACACTGAGGGTCAATGGGAAAGCTTGTATAATCAGAGATGACGAGTTGCTTGAAAAGATGGCAGTCGGCGGGCGGAAGCCGCTTTTAGGGATTGGAGTGGACGTGGAAGAGTGTTTTATTCACTGCGCAAAAGCCTTGAGACGTTCAGGCTTATGGGAGACAGAGTCCTGGCTTGAAAAAGAACTACTTCCATCTGCAGCTAAGATCCTTTTTGCCCACGCAAAGCTCCCCGATTCCAGCGTCGATACCATTCAAAAAAGTCTTGAGGAGAGCTATACTAAGAGGATGTATTAATTGATGTCAAAGGAAGTTATTAAGATGAAGCATTACGTAGTCGGCTTTGCATTTAATCACACAATGGATCGTGTCTTAATGTTAAAAAGAAACAAGCCGCCTTACCAGTATCTCTACAATGGTGTAGGTGGAAAAATAGAAATTGGCGAGGAGCCGCAGCATGCCATGTTTCGGGAACTCCAGGAAGAAACGGGTTTAAAACAGTCTGATATTCAGACATCCAATCACTTAACCACGCTCGAATTCAAGTCGGGTGTAAGACTATCCGTCTACTATTTCCAATTGAACCGGAACATTGATTCTTACCCCATAAAGAGAACAATGGATGAAGGCACACTGGAATGGCTGCATATTGAGGACGACCATTTGCTGGACGCCTCTAACCCCAAAATGGCCGGAGACGGAAATATCGCCTATTTCATTCAATTTGCCCAAAATGTACATAAAGGAATTGCCTCTTTTTAAAGACAGCAGAAAAACATAATTGGAGGGACACCCATGAAGGAAATCCAGGAATTCGCCAAACAATTCCATAAAGAAATGAACTGGGAAATCAGCAATGAAAGCTTTGAGGAAGCCCGGGCTTCCCTTTTAAATAACTACATGCTGCTGACAACAGAAGTGGCGGAGGTTGCAGAGGAACTGAGAAAGGCTTTTAACATGACAAGGACTCTAGTCCATGAAGGTATGGAGGAAGGGAAGGCCTTCGAAATGTCTAAGGATCTTGTAAAAGAAGACATCGGCAAGGAATTAGCTGACTGCCTCGCCTACATGCTTAAACTTTATAATTATTTTGGCCTCGACCTTGAGGAAACCTTTTACGCCAAAATGGAAGAGGTCAAGAACCGGCGTAATAAGGATGTCGCACCGGTAAAAAAATAAAAGACAGGAAGCGCATTCCTGTCTTTCTTCGTCTAATCCTTAATCTGACCGAACGGTTTTTATTTTAAAAATAAAATAATAATACTTATAAATGACAATTAACAGCAGCACGCTTTTCACGATATAGCTTGGATGAAGGAAAAAAGGAATCGCAATCATTGCATCCGCAAACAACAATATCGACAGCTTCTGCCTTAAAGTCATCGAACGTTCCCGGACGAAGCTTTCCAAATGGCGCTTATAGAGGTTTGTCCCTTTAAACCAGCGCTCAAACCGTTCCGAACCTTTCATGAAGCAAAAGGATGCCAAGAGCAGCAAAGGTGTCGTTGGCACAACAGGTAAAACAATCCCAATAATCCCCAAGCCAAGCGAAATAAAGCCAATCACTATGAAAATAAACTTAATAATACGGTTTTGACTAATCATTGTCCTCGAACCT
The DNA here is from genome assembly GCF_049568635.1 of Neobacillus sp. SAB-20_R2A. Lineage (NCBI taxonomy): Bacteria > Bacillati > Bacillota > Bacilli > Caryophanales > Bacillaceae > Neobacillus > Neobacillus sp. SAB-20_R2A. Next base: position 947,706 of record NZ_CP145895.1, read on the forward strand.
AAACTTAGTTTTTCCTTCATTATACCCTATCAGAAAATAGGTAAGCCAGAATCTCCGGCATTCTCTCCCGGAAAAAACGATAATGGTGTTCGCCAGCTTCCACGCTCACAAAGCGGGTATCGGCTATTTGGCTGCTTATAATGTCATAGGCCTGTCTAGCGAGGTCAAAGAACAGTTTGCTTGCTTCTGGGTCATCCGGAACTTCCTTCGTCCCGATATCCATATAAAATTTCTCCACACCCGCCAAATCACTCTGTCTAATAAAATCCTCCAACGCTTCTTGATTCCGATAATAGCCCGGTGAAAGGACGGCCACTTTTCTAAAAATCTGCGGATAACAGCAGGCGGCATAAGTGGAAATAATCGCACCTAATGAAATCCCAGCCATCGCCGTTTCATTCTCAAGTGTCCGATATTTTCGGTCAATAAAAGGCTTTAACTCATGAACGATAAAATCTAAATAGTCCTCGCCCTTTCCTCCTGAAGGACTAGCATAACCTAATATTTCCTCACTTAACTTTCCTTGCTTCCAAGGGCAGTATTCGTCTATCCGACCCTCTCCCTCGGTATTCAAATCAATCCCGACAACGATAATTTCAAGACCAGATTCCTCTAAATACTTTTTCAATCCTAATGAAGTGCCTTTAATCGCACCTTCATCTTCAAACACATTTTGCCCGTCGTGCATATAGAGAACGGGATATCGCTTCTGCCCGCTCTGATAGGATTCAGGCAAATAAACGCGAATCATTCTATCCTGCTGAAACGAAGTCATATAAAGGGTGAATTTTTCCAACATAATGGATCACTTCCAATCTCGAAATCTCCTAAACTTAAATTTATCATAAACCGACAATTTTTTCTTAAAATTTTTATATAAAAAGAGGACTCCAGCCTTTATAATATGGTTGGATATGGTAAAAAATCCAAACTATTGGAGTGGTACGGAATGCTCACGAGAAAAACGAAAAAGATAGAAAGCAAAACTGAATCCATTGCGGCATTGGAAGAAGTCATGATTGGCGGCCGGAAGCAATGGGTGCTATTCAGAGGGGAAGATGTTAGCCAGCCGATTATGCTGTTTTTGCACGGCGGACCGGGTACAGCACAAATCGGATTTGCCCCGAAATTTCAAAAGGATCTCGAAAAGGAATTCCTAATCGTCAACTGGGACCAAAGAGGGGCAGGCTTGTCCTACTCTGCTGACATTCGAAAAGAAGACCTAACCATTGAAAACATTTTAAATGACACCATTCAAGTGATCGAATATCTCCTCAAGCGTTTCAAAAAGGAAAAGCTGATTCTCGTTGGACATTCGTGGGGATCAGTCCTGGGGATTTTGGCTGTACAAAAATGCCCACAATATATCTCTAGCTACATAGGCATTGGCCAGGTGGTAGACATGCGCACCGGGGAAAGACTGTCATATGAATACACGTTGAACAAGGCCCGTGACCTTAAAAATGAAAAAGCCTTAAAGGAACTAGAGGCGCTAGACTATAATCCAGCTGACATGGATTATTTGAACGCCCAAAGGAAATGGCTGACAAAGTTTGGCGGTTCCTATATCGGGGTCAATGAATTTAATTTGATTTATTCTAACATGCTGTTCGCCAATGAATACACGCTGAAGGACTGGTTCTCCTACATAAAGGCAGGAAGATTTTGTTTGGAGAACATGTGGGAAGAGCTTTTGGCGATAGATTTCATAACGAATGCAGTAAAGCTTGAGGTGCCGGTTTACATTTTTGCTGGAAGGCAGGATTATCAAACACCTTCCGCTCTGGCCAAACAATACTTTGATGTTATGCAATGCCCGCATAAGGAATTGGTTTGGTTTGAAAAATCAGCCCATCTATTGAACTTTGAGGAACCTGAAAAATTTTATCACGAATGTATAAAGATTAAACAAAGGCTGACGAATATTTAGGCAATAATAAGCAGCATAGAACTCTGGAAACAGGGTTCTTTTTCGTTATGGTTCGATATACATAATTATTTAATATTTCAAAATAATTTTATTTTTAAAATAGTCCTAATGAATTACTTGAAAATGGTATTTCTTTGCCATTGATTTGAATGCGATTTATAAATAAAATTATAGTAGGCGACAAAATGTGATTATCTTCATTTGTTTTTTGAAAGAAAAGAGGTAAAATTAATAATTCCTCTATGCAATTTAAACATTACAACAAGAGAGGTGCATGTTATGAAAAGAATCAGCTTGGCTTGGCAAATCTTCATTGGTTTAGTGCTTGGTATTATTGTTGGTGCCATTTTCTATGGAAACCCGCATATTGCAGATTATTTACAGCCAATTGGAAACGTTTTTATTCGGTTAATTAAAATGATTGTCGTACCAATTGTGGTTTCGAGTATCATAGTAGGGGTTGCCGGTACCGGTGATATGAAATCTCTAGGGAAACTCGGCGGCAAAACGCTGCTATATTTTGAAATCATTACGACAATTGCCATTGTTGTTGGTCTTTTGGCCGGTAACATCTTCCATCCAGGGACTGGCGTTGACCGTTCTCACTTAACGAAAACGGACATTAACACGTATGTGGAAACTGCCAAAACAACAGAAACCCATTCAATGGCTGATACCTTTGTCAATATTGTTCCGACCAATATCATGCAGTCATTAGCGAACGGTGATATGTTAGCGATCATCTTCTTCTCCGTCATGTTCGGATTGGGCGTTGCCGCTATTGGGGAAAAAGGAACCCCGATAATCAATTTCTTCAAGGGAACAGCTGATGCTATGTTCTATGTGACCAATCAAATTATGAAGGTTGCTCCAATAGGTGTATTTGCCTTAATTGGTGTAACGGTTTCAAAATTTGGGTTATCTTCGCTAATTCCTTTAGGAAAATTGGTCATCGTTGTGTACGGTGCCATGGCGTTCTTTATTTTAGTGGTCTTAGGATTAACAGCCAAATTAGTCGGTTTTAATATCTTTAAGCTATTGAAATATTTGAAAGACGAACTATTATTAGGTTATTCTACAGCAAGCTCGGAAACGGTTCTTCCAAAAATTATGGAAAAAATGGAGAAACTCGGCTGTCCAAAGGCGATTACCTCCTTTGTTATACCAACGGGCTATTCTTTTAATCTCGATGGTTCTACCTTGTACCAGGCTATTGCGGCATTGTTTATTGCACAAATGTACGGAATCCATATGAGCATCGGCCACCAAATTACGTTGGTGCTTGTATTGATGATTACCTCTAAAGGGATTGCCGGAGTTCCAGGTGTATCATTCGTTGTTCTTCTTGCCACTTTGGGAACCGTAGGTATCCCAGTAGAAGGCCTTGCCTTCATCGCCGGAATCGACCGTATCCTTGACATGGCGCGGACCTGCGTCAATATTGTGGGTAACTCATTAGCAGCGATCGTCATCTCTAGATGGGAAGGTCATAAGATAGACGAAGAGCCAAAAGAATTAGCAGCATAGTAATAAATAGCAGATAGCAGGTGTCTGACCCTGAGGGTGTCAGGCACCTTTTTTTATTGTGGCGAATTTAGAAAAGGTAGGTCTTATTCACAGGATTCTGAGACGGGTCCCGCTTTATTTAGTAATTTAAAATAGTAAATGCGCCAATTCCCTTACGATAGGTTGTACATATTTTAGTAGTATAAGGACAACCTTAAGGGAGGTGGAACAAGTGCATAACCGCGAATACCGAAACCCATTTCGCTTTTGCGTATTCCCTGGCTATCGCTGGTGAGGACCAGGCTGCAGCGGGCCGGGAGCCCCGATTAATGATGTTGATGAATGCTGTCAGCGGCATGACTTTTGTTTAAGCAAAGGAATCGACCCATGCCAATGCGATTTTGAGTTTATGGCCTGCCTGAAACAAAAAAGAAACAGGTATACGGATAAAGGGAGAAAGGCAGCTCTTATGTATGATTTTATGAAGCTTAAAACTGCTTTCACGTGTGGTGAGCGGCGGATTGAATCAAGCGATTGATCCTTTCAAATTTTCTTTTTAAACATGAAGTATTCTCACCCTTAAACCACTTAGATAAACCGTAAAAAATTTATTTTAATAAGCATAATTTTCCCCATGAAATACATTCGTTACAGCATTTTTCTGGCGCATTTATCCAATCATAAACCGCTTCTTTCTTACCGAAAATAATAGCGGTCGCTTGAATATTGCAAAGGGGGAAACGGTGTGAAATGGCATAAGCGGATTCTTTCGATGATTCAGGAACGTCAGGATAAAAAGGTGGCCTTGGCAGTGGACACTTCCAGTAATGATGCCCCAACGATTCTCATCAATAACATAGTCAAACTGTTTGAAACAGTAAAACCCGATACTATTTTGGTTCAAGCAGATTTTAAAATAAGGAGCATTTCTCCGATAAAAAGTGACACCATTAAATGGTATTCTCACGGGAAATCCTCCTATACATTAGTTCTTGAGTGGGCAAAGGAAGAACAAATTGATACGCTGTTTTATATTACCGATGTTACCGGCTTTTTTTCTGAGGACTTAGAAAAGCTTGATTATGAAATGTTTTGGCTCGTACCAGGTGTATTCCTTCCTAGAGTGCCGTTTGGCAAAGCAATTAAAGTGGCTTAAAACCGTAAAAAAGACCAAATCTCAGGTTTGGTCTTTTTCTTCCTTATTCTAATAAAATGAAAAAAGAAGCGTGGTGGCTGCCACGCTTCAAAACGGTTGGAGGTTTTAGGAGGGTTGTCTTAAATAAGGATTAGTATCTGCCGAAGCTTGTACCAACAATGATTAACAAGATGAATAGAACGACAATCAACACGAAGCTGTTGCCATAGCCACCGCCGTACATACAACTCACCTCCCTTTTTCATGGGATACTATAATCTATTCATTGATGATGTTTTTTGAAATGGACAAGTATGGAAATTATACTTAAAAAATTAATTGCATGCTTTCTGGAGGCTGCTTTCTCTTTAAATTTTCCCTGCATTTTTCCCTATAGTGATGGTATTGCCTTCACTTATTACATATAATTAAGCTATTATGCGAATGTATGCAGGAGGCAATAATGGCGAAAAAGACGATTGTTTTTACAGGAGGCGGATCTGCTGGTCATGTGACCCCGAATCTGGCCATCATCAGTGAAATTCGGAATGACTGGGATATCCAATATATTGGTTCAAAGAAAGGCATCGAAAAGGAATTAATTAAAAAAATTGCGGTTCCGTATCATGGCATCAGCAGCGGGAAGTTAAGAAGGTACATCGATCTTGAAAATGTTAAGGATATTTTCAGGGTGTTGAAGGGCTGCCTGGATGCACGAAGAATTTTAAAGAAATTAAAGCCTGATTTGGTCTTTTCAAAAGGCGGATTTGTATCTGTACCGGTCATTATCGCGGCCAGGTCTTTAAAAATCCCAATATTTATTCACGAAAGTGATATGACCCCAGGTCTGGCGAATAAGATTTCGCAACGATTCGCAGACAAAATCTTTACATCCTTTGAAGAGACCGAAAAATATTTTCCAAAAAGCAAAGTGAAGGCGATCGGCTCTCCAATCAGGAAGGAAATTCTGCAAGGCTCGGAGGAAAAGGGGCGAAGGTTCCTGGGGTTCCATAGCGGCCGGCCGATACTGACCATCATGGGCGGAAGCTTGGGGGCACGGAAGATTAATGAGGTAGTGAGAGGTTCTCTAAAACAACTGACAGCCAAGTACCAAATTGCTCATTTGTGCGGAAAAAACAATCTCGACCCAAGCCTGGAAGGTATTTCTGGATATAGACAATTCGAGTACATGCACGAGGAACTCGCCGACGTTTTAGCGGCTACCGATCTTGTCATCACTCGTGGCGGATCCAATGCCATTTTTGAATTTTTGGCCTTAGGAATCCCGATGCTGATTATTCCACTGGGACTGCAGCAAAGCAGGGGCGACCAAATTTTAAACGCAAAAGCTTTTGCGGAAAAAGGATTTTCACTCACTCTTGAAGAAGAACAACTAACCAGTGAATCACTTCTGAAACATTTAGAAACGCTTGACCAAAAGAGCGGGGAAATCCACATGACGATGAAGCAATCCCAGCAAGGAGAAGCACTGCAGACGCTGGTGACGGAAATCAATAAATATAGATAAAAAGCTAGCCCAGGCTAGCTTTTTTAATTGGATTGGGTATTTAATTTTTCTAATTCCTTGTCAATGGCTTTCACGTCAATTCGGTCGAATAAAGGCTTTACTTCGATAATTTTGTCCGGGACAGAGTCAATAGGTTTCCATGTAAACTCGGACCGTCCAAACATCTGATTGACCTCTTTGCTGGAAAAAGGCAAAACCGGTGCCAATAATTGCGCTAGATTGAGTATGATAATCGTGCAATTAAAAATCGTTTCGTCACACTCACTTTTATCTTCGTCGATTTGTTTCCATGGCTTTTGTTCGTCAAAATACTTGTTAGCAAAGCGCACCAGATTGAAAACCTCTTCTAATGCCTGTTTAAAATGTCCGTTTTTAATATGCTTGCCGACGGACTGGTAGCCATTTTGGATTTTTGCGTAAATACTAGGATCAATCGAGCCAGTCGGTACTTGTCCTTCGTAATATTTACTAATAAACTTCAACGTCCTATTGACCAAATTACCATATCCGCCAAGCAACTCCGAGTTGTGGCTATAAATAAATTCCCTCCAAGAAAAATCAGTATCTCGATTCTCAGGTGCATTAATCGTTAAAAAATAGCGAATCGAATCGGGATGATATTTTTCCAAGGTATCCGGTACCCACACAGCCCAATTGCGGCTGGTCGAAATCTTTTTCTTTTCAAGTGTTAAATATTCATTCGAAACAATATGGTCTGGCAGCTTTTTGTTTTGAATGCCGAGTAAAATCGCTGGCCAAATGATACTATGAAAAGGAATATTGTCTTTTCCGTGCACATAATAAGAAACGGCGTCCTCACCCCAAAATTTTGAATCATTTTTTCCGGAATCTAAGGCCCATTTTTTGCTGGCGGAGTAATACCCCGATACTGCTTCAATCCAAACATAGATTTTTTTCTCTTCATAGCCTTTTATAGGAACGCTGATTCCCACTGGTAAATCTCTAGAGACAGCCCGGTCCTGTAAGCCTTCGTTGATGTATCTTTCAGTTAAATGGATAGCATTTTCCCGCCAGGCAGCATTCTCTTTAGCTCTGGAAACCAAGTTTGTGAGCGGTTCTTTGAAATTCTTTAATGAAAAATAGAAGTGCTCTGTTTGCCTAATAGCCGGAGTATTCCCGCATAGCTTGCACTTTTTCTCTAATAGGTCGATTGGGTCCAGAATGGTGGAGCAATAATCACATTGGTCGCCGCGTGATGGCTGACCGCAGTTGGGACAAATCCCCTCGACGTATCGGTCGGGAAGAAACTGCTCGCAGGATTCACAATACGTTTGCTCGATTTCTTTTTTATAAATATAGCCGTTGTTGATGAGGTCCAAGAAAATTTGCTGTACCGTTTTATGGTGATGCTCTGAATCTGTTCTCGTGTAACAATCGTATGAAAATCCCAGCCTTTTAAAATTGTCGTCGAACTCGTTGTGGTAGCGGTCGGCAATTTCCTTAGGGGAGACACCTTCCTGTTTGGCGCGGATGGCAATCGGCGTCCCGTTGCAGTCACTTCCCGAAACGTACAATACATTTTCTCCTCTTTGCCGATAATAACGGGCCAAAATATCGCCTGGCAACAGGCTTGCGATATGACCGAGATGCAGCGATCCATTCGCATACGGCCAAGCCCCTCCAATAAATACATTCATTTCTCAATACCCTCCTTTTTTGAAAAAACAAAAAACCCCGTCCTTATCCATTGAAAATAGATAAGGACGGGGTTGTATTAATATCCCGTGGTACCACCTTAATTTACTAATTGCTCACGCAATCAGTCTCTGCAAGTACGGAACATTGATGTTCGATACTGTGGTTTTGATAACGAGTACCAACTCTCGCCGCAGCCTACTAGTTACAGGGTGTAACGTTCAGAACGGAGCTCAGAGGCCATTGTTCAAATGAGTCACTTTGCTTCTTTTCAGCTACCGAAGCTCTCTGGTGAAAGTATCGTCATTTTACTTTTCCTCGTCATCGCTTATGATGAATATATTGGATTTATTATAAAGGGTAAATTTTACAAAATCAATGGATTATTTTTAAAAATACAAATTTTTCCAGTACTGGTGAAGAAAGGAGGACAAAGGGGCTTTTGAAAGTCTTATAAGACCAGAATAGGTGAATAACCGGAGAAGAAATGGTCTTATGAAAGCTTCATAAGACCAGAATGGGTAGAGAAAAGGAGAAGAAATGGTCTTATGAAAGCTTCATAAGACCAGAATGGGTAGAGAAAAGGAAGAGAAATGGTCTTATGAAAGCTTCATAAGACCAGAATGGGTAGAGAAAAGGAGAAGAAATGGTCTTATGAAAGTCCCATAAGACCAAAAAGGGTAGAGAAAAGGAGGAGAAAAGGTCTTATGAAAGCCTCATAAGGCCAAAGGGGGTGAAGAAAAGGAAGAGAAGTGGTCTTAAGAAAACCCTCATAAAACCGGAAAAGGTAAAAAAGGCATAGAAAATGGTCTTATGAAAACCTCATAAGACCAGAACTACCGAAAAAAGCCAGATTCCATACCCTATGAATGAAAAGCTCTTTACCCAGATAGGTAAAATCTATCGAAGTTTCCGAATCACAGCCCGTACCGGACTCCCATCAGCCTCCACCAAAGGCAGCGGCAATGCAGCCAACTCATAATCCCCTGGCTCCACCTCATCCAAGACCAATCCCTCTAAAATATGAATCCCACAGCGAGTAAGCTCATGGTGGGCGGAAAGTTCTTTACTATCCAACTCATCCACGGATGGCAAATCGAGTCCAAGCAGCCGTACACCCCGTTCAGAAAGATAAGCCGCTAACTCAGGCTCTACTGGGGGAATTGAGCTAGGAAACGCACGACGGTCTGACCAAGCATCAGTCCGAATTAAAAGCCGCTCAACCCCTTCCAAATCCACACCGTTAAGCTCCTTAACTCCTATTTTCGCCACATTCGGCAAATGAACAACCCGCGCCGGACCAATATACAAATTTATATCCAAATCAAATACCCTTTTTCCATCATTATCGAAATGGTAGGGGGCATCAATATGGGTGCCGGTGTGAGCACTCATCGTGATTTCGCCGACATTGCATGAGCCGCTCTCTTCCATACTCCAACTCACCCGATAAGAGAAAGGGGTATCCCCCGGCCAAACCGTAATATTGTTATCCAGCCGCTGCGAAATATCTATCCATTTATCCATTTAAATACCGCCTCCAACACATTTATAGCCTAAGTGTATTACAGCTTTGTCCTGAGGCTCAAGAGCTCCGGAAAGAATTGATGGTCAATGACCTTTTTTAAATAGGGAACACCGGAGGATCCGCCAGTTCCCTTCTTATGCCCAATAATTCTCTCCACTGTCGTCATATGATGAAACCGCCAAAGCTGCTGCTGATTGCCGATGTCGACCAGCTTTTCAGCCAGTTCGTAGAGGTCCCAGTATCTATCGGTATTGCGGTAAACAGCCAGCCACGCCTCCTCGACACTGTTATTCGGCTCATAACTCACCGACCAATCTCGTTTCAGCACAACCTCATCAACAGGTAATCCATTAGCCGCAAGGGCCGAGATGGCTGCATCATATATGCTGGGCTCGCCTAGAGCATCACACATCTTTTTATATAGATCAGTCTGATGCCGATAAACAGCCAATGTCCCGGTATTTTTCTGACCTAAAGCAAACTCAATCAACCTATTTTGATACGATTGGAACCCAGAAGAACGTCCAAGTTTATGGCGAAATTGCATGTAATCAGCAGGCGTCAAGGTCGTGAGAACATTCCACGACTGGATTAACTGCTGCTGAATCCTGGAAACGCGCGACAGCATCTTAAATGATGGCTCCAAATCGTTTCGGAGAATACATTGGATGGCTGCGTTCAATTCGTGCAGAATCAGTTTCATCCATAGCTCGCTCGTCTGGTGGATGATGATAAACAGCATTTCATCGTGGTGGTCGGATAACCGGTTCTGGCTTGATAAAACTTTATCGAGATGAAGATAATCTCCGTAGGACATTTCCTTTTGAAAGTCAGTCTGAATTTCCTTGTCTAAATTCAAGTTTTGGTCTTGCGCATCGCTTTCCATATATCTAGGCTCCTTTAGGAAATTTTTTTAAAAAAAGACCTAAGGCTACGCGACAATATCCCGCTCGTTGGCAAACTTTTCATACTGTTTTTCCGACATAATGATCTTTAAAACTTGAACAACCTTCCAAACTTCTTCAAAGGTGTTGTAAAGGGCAACCGGAGCCAGCCGGATAATATTAGGAGCACGGAAATCTGGAACGACCCCATTTTCCTTTAATGCTTTGCAAATTCGGGCCGCCTCATCATGCTCAAGACTGACATGTCCACTGCGGCGGGAATCCTCTCGAGGGTTTCCGATGATGAAATTCATGTTAGCTAACTCATGTTCAATTAATTTCATTAGATATTGGGTAAGATGCAAAGATTTCTGCCGAATATTCTCAATCCCGGCTTCAGCAAACATTTCCAAGGAGCCAATAAGCGGGGCGAGGCTCAAAACATGCGGTGTGCCAATTTGATATGCGGCCGCTGTTTCCGCCGGTGTAAAGGTATGCTCCAGGTCAAATTGCTTCTCTTTGTTCGAGCCAAACCATCCGGCTAAACCAGGGGATGCCCCAAAATGTTTCCGATTCACATACAAGCCGCCGACGGCCCCAGGCCCTCCGTTTAAATATTTGTAATTGCACCAATAGGCAAAATCAACATCCCATTCGCTGAAGGAATGGGGGATGGCGCCAATTGAATGGCAGGCATCAAAGCCTATTAAAATATTGCGCTTGTGTGCTTCCAAGGTTAACCGTTTCATATCCAGCACCTGCCCGCTACGGTACAATACCGTCGGAAGGATTACCAAGGCTACCTCATCAGTCATCGCTTCGATCATATCGTCCTCTTCTATGAATCTGCCATCGCGGCTCTTCAAGGATATAAGGTGAGCATCTGGATCAAGACCATGAACCTGCAGCTGGCTTTTTAAAGCATAAATATCACTAGGAAAGTTTAATTCATCCGCTAATATTTTCGTGCGGGAACCTGTTGGTTTATAAAAAGTAGCAACGAGCTGATGGAGATTAGTAGTTGTGGAACCGCTTGCAATTACTTCGTCAGGAGCTGCCCCTATAAGCGGTGCGATCATTTTTCCCAATTTTTCTGACAGGAAAAACCATGGCTGCTTTCCTTTTGTCCAGCCGTCAATTCCATAGTCCTTCCAATCCTCGATAGTATCGAGAAGTGTACGTTCCGCCCGTTTGGAAAGTAGTCCTAACGAATTCCCGTCCATATAAATGGAATCTGGCTTTATGTAAAACTCATCACGGAACCTCGATAGGGCATCCTCCTTGTCTAACATCCTGGCAAACCCTTGTGTCGGCGAAAAATCTTCTATGTGCATTGGACTCCTCCTTCTCTAATAAAAATATATTCTAATTGAATCTTAACAATGAATTGGAAAAAAGGGCAAAAAAAATAGATTGGTGACTGCACCAATCAAGATTATGGGAAGTTTTAAGAAATGAGTTCAAGGAACTTATTTCTTAATTAAGTTACTTTTATAATAGTGAAAAGTTATGTAGAAGTTGGGGGAAAGTTGTGGGGAAGTTGTGAAGATTTACTCTTGTTAACTTGCTCAAAAACCTGTATTTCCCCAATTTCTCGAAAACCTTTCTTAAAACTTTGGTACAAAATGGTTTAATTTACAGAATAATTGCTTTATAATTTTATTTGTAAACCAAATTGTATTTTCAGTTAACAAATAAAATTAGAGGTGATAATTTGAGTTGGTCAAAACTAGCAAATCAAGTGATTGATGGATATGTTTTAACAAAAGAGCAAGCCAAGGAAATCCTGCTTTCCAAAGACGATGAAATCTTGTCCCTGGTCAATGCCGCCTATGAAATTCGCAGACATTATTATGGGAAAAAGGTAAAGTTGAATTTAATCATTAACGCCAAAAGCGGCCTATGTCCGGAGGATTGTGGCTATTGCGCACAGTCGATTAATGCGAAAACCGAAATCGACCGGTATACCCTTATCAGCAAGCAGACGATTGTCGAGGGTGCCAAAGAAGCGAAGAAAAACAAAATTGGTACATACTGCATCGTCATGAGCGGACGGAAACCGACCAACAATGAGGTCGATACGGTCATTTCAGCAGTTCAGGAGATCAAGAGCGAGGTCGAGCAAATCAAGATTTGCGCTTGTATGGGGCTGGTCAACGAAGAGCAGGCAATCAAGCTGAAAGAGGCAGGGGTTGACCGTTTCAATCACAATATCAATACAAGTGCCAATCACCATGCTAATATCACGACTACACATGATTATGACGACCGTGTCGAAACGATTGAAAATGTGAAGAAAGCGGGGATTTCCCCTTGCTCCGGTGTTATTTGCGGAATGGGAGAAACCGATGATGATATCGTTGAGATGGCCTTTGCGTTAAGGAAACTGGATGCTGATTCCATTCCGGTTAATTTCCTTCATCCGATCAAAGGAACGAAGCTTGAGGATCTAAACGAGCTGACACCAATACGTTGCCTCAAAATTTTGGCACTGTTCCGCTTCATCAATCCGACAAAAGAAATCCGCATCTCCGGCGGCCGTGAATTTAACTTACGATCACTTCAGAATCTGGGACTGTTTATCGCCAACTCCATTTTTGTCGGCGATTACCTGACAACTGCCGGCCAAGGGGCTAGTGAAGACTATCAACTAATTAAGGACCTTGGCTTCGAAATTGAAGACAACCCATTTGAAACAGAAAGCCAGACATTTGCGGAAACCTTTTAAAAATTACCCCTTCACTTTACTCTAAAGTGAGGGGCTTTATTTTTAAAGCAAAAAAAATAGATTGGCGCAAGCACCAATCAAAATTATGGGAAGTTTTAAGAAATGAGTTCAATGAACTTATTTCCTAATTAAGTTACTTTTATATTAATAGTATCTTGTGTAGAACTTATAGGGAACTTATGTGGAAGTTGTGAAGATTGGGTTGATATCTTTAATTGATCCCATGTTTCTTCCCATTTCTTGGTTTTAACACGATTTACATAAACTTTTATAAGCTTCATATTTGCCAAAAATATTGGAGTCGGTTTAACTTCCATATGAATCAAATCCTCGATTCCCCATGGGGCAGCAATTACTAAGATAAAATTTAACACATTTTTCCGATAGGGTCCCGCAATCTTATTAAGAGCTATAACTCCCGGACAGCTTAAAAATTCAAGGCTCCAGTCGTTATGAAAGGCTTATAACACCCGAACGATAAAGAAAATCAAGTCCCCGGTCGTTATAAAGGGGCTCATAACACCCGGTCAATATAGAAAACCAAGAATTCGGTCGTTATGAAAGGGTCATAACACCCGAACGATATAGAAAATCAAGTCCCCGGTCGTTATAAAGGGGCTATAACACCCGGACAATATAGAAAACCAAGAATTCGGTCGTTATGAAAGGGTCATAACACCCGAACGATATAGAAAATCAAGTCCCCGGTCGTTATAAAGGGGCTCATAACACCCGGACAATATAGAAAACCAAGAATTCGGTCGTTATGAAAGGGTCATAACACCCGAACGATAAAGAAAATCAAGTCCCCGGTCGTTATAAAGGGGCTCATAACACCCGGATAATATAGAAAATCAAGTCTTCGGTCGTTATGAAAGGGTCATAACACCCGAACGATAAAGAAATTCAAGTCCCTGGTCGTTATGAAGGGCTCATAACGACTGGACAATATAGAAAATCAAGTCTTCGGTTGTTATGAAAGGGTCATAACACCCGAACAATATAAAAAATCAAGTCTTCGGTCGTTATGAAAGGGTCATAACACCCGAACAATATAAAAAATAAATCCCCGGTCGTTATTAATTTTCACCCCAGCAAAAACATTCCGACTCGGTAAAACCTTTTCCAAAAACTATCGTCTAAATTAAAAGAGGTGATACATAATTGAAGGCAATCATATTTGATTTTGATGGATTAATTGTGGATACGGAAACAATCTGGTTCGAGGCTTATAAAGAAGTCCTAGAAAAAGGCTATGGAATAAACCTTACTCTGCAGCAGTTTTCCAAAGTCATAGGAACGGAAGACACAGAATTATTTGCGTATATCCAAGAAAACCTTTCGACACCAGTTAATCCCGAAGTCATCGAAAACTCTGTCAAAGAATTAGTTTTAGAAAAAACGAAGGAGCCCGCCACGCGAGAAGGGGTAAGGGACTACCTTAAAGAAGCAAAAGAATTAGGATTGAAAATTGGCTTAGCCTCCAGCTCAAGCCGTGAGTGGGTGGAAGGTTTTTTAAAAAAGCTCCATATTTTCAAGTACTTTGATGTCATAAAAACACGGGACGATGTTTCAAAAGTGAAACCGGACCCAGAATTATATATTCAAGCTGTCAAAGCACTAGGAATCAAACCATCCGAAGCTGTTGCCTTTGAGGATTCCTTGAACGGACTTAAAGCGGCGAGAGAAGCAGGAGTTTACTGTGTGGTAGTGCCGAATCAAGTTACATCGCATTTAGAGTTTCATGGCCATAGCCATCGCCTATCTTCCATGATAGACATGGGCTTGATGCAATTATTGCAAAAAATTAAGGGGGGAAAGCAGTTGAACGGTTATCAAATTAGACTCGCGACCAATAAAGATGAACAATTTTTATGGGAAATGCTCTATCAAGCTATCTATATACCAGAAGGGCAGCCGAGGCCATCCAGGGATATTTTGAACGAGCCGCATATTGAAAAATCTTTAAAAGGCTGGGGCCGAAACGGGGATACGGCAATTATTGCAGAGGATAATGATCATCATCCCATCGGTGCGGTTTGGGTTCGATTGTTCGATGAATCCAATAAAACTTACGGCTATATCGACAGTCAAACTCCTCTATTGGGAATGGCGCTTATGCCGGAATTCCGGGGAAAGGGGATAGGGACTGTTCTGCTTGGTGAAATACTAAGAATCACAAAAGAATCCGGATATAAAGGAATCTCTTTAAGCGTCGACCCAAACAATCCTGCCCTGCAGTTATACAAAAGATTTGGGTTTAAAAAGATTGGTGTTGATGGAACGTCGTGGGATATGCTGGTGACATTTTAATGATAAAAAAGGTGACGGCACAAAAGTGTGTCAGTCACCTTTTTTATCATTACTCTAAGCCATTTTTATATTAGCTGATACTCTTAGCATTCATCGATATATTTTTTGATGTCTTTTTATGAAGCCATTGATAAATAATCGGAATGATAATAAAGCTGTTGATGGTCGATGTTACCATACCGCCGATCACGACGATACCAAGAGTTTGCGAAATCACCGTATCTGCGTTATGAGATAATGCCAGCGGCAATAAGGTAAGGACCGTTGCTGCTGCTGTCATCAAGATTGGTCTAATCCTTGAAAGACTGCCATTCAAAACTGCTTCCTCCACAGGCATTCCCTCTTTTCGATTTCTTTCAATTTTGTCTATCAACACAATTCCATTCGTTACGACAATACCTGTAAGCATTAGAATGCCGATTAATGCTGCTAAGTTCCATTCACCATGGAATAAAATTAACGCAATAACCACACCGCTTAATGCTAGCGGAATGCTTAATAATACTGATAATGGCGCCTTCCATCCCTTGAAGATAGAGGAAGTAATTAGCAATACTAACAGGATTGAAAAGGCAACAGCTACCGACATATCAAAAATCATGTCTTTTACTTGTTCGGTGATTCCTCCTAATGAGTACGTTACATCTTTAGGCATTTTCATATTGCTTAGGGATTTCTCTGCTTCACTTGAAACTTTGCTAATATCATTTGATGTAATCTGTGCTGTCACCAGAGAGAATGGCTGCCCATCTCGCTCACTAATCGTTGATGGGGACTGGTCTTTTGAGATTTTAGCAATTTGGTCAAAACGGACTAAATCACCATTATTGCCTGTAAATGTTTCAGCGGAAAGCGAAGCTAAAACATCATCCGCAGAAGCCTCTAATGTAATATTTGAGTTGCTGCCCGAAGCGATTTGATCTAAATATTGGTCCACAGGAAATGCCTTATGATCAACGGTAATCGTGGCATCCTTAGAGGCAGACATGTAACGGTTCACTACGGTCAGAATGTCCGCCACTTTAACCCCTCTATCCTCTATCACCTTTTGGTCAAATGTCACCTTGTACTTAGGTGCACCGTTTGTTAAATCAACTTTTCCATCGACACTCAAGTCTGCAATTTTCGATAGGTTTGTTCTGGCTTCTTGCGCTACTTGATCCAATGTCGCTTGGTCGGATCCAGTAAACAAGATACGCATTTGTGAATCATCACCAGAAATGTTTTGGCTTGTTACCGTATAAGTAACATCCTTCGATAATGATGGAAGCTGCTTTTGTAACTGTTTAATGACGGAATCTGCATCCTTATCGTTCTTTAATACAACTGAAAGGTTAGCGACATTCGGATAAGTGATAAAGCCGCCGCCTTGGTCAAACACGTCGTCACTTTGCGGCGTCATCGTCGAACCAAAATTGGCAGAATAGGCATCCACCTTCGGATTTTCTTTTAATGCTTTTTCGATTTTTTGCACTTCAGAATCTACTTGGATTAGAGTGCTTCCTTTAGGCAATTCTGCTTTTACGGCAATTTGTCCGATTTTTCCGCTAGGCAGTAAACTCACTGGAAGGAACGCAGAATAAATGCCGGCGCCTAAAAAGACCAAGATCGAAACAATAATCATCGCTTTTCTGTGCTTGAATGCAGATTGCAAAATTGGTTTCATTTTTGCATCGAGTTTGACCGTTTGTTTTTCTCCGTTTCCGCCTTTCCATCCCATAAAAGCAAGAGCAGGGATGACAAGCATGGCAACAAAGAATGAAATGATAAGCGCAATCACGACAGACCAAGCGAATCCACTATATGAAGCACTGATGACACCGCCAACAAAGGCGATTGGAATATACACGGCAATAGTCGTTAAGGTAGAGCCTAAAATAGCTGGAATCATTTCAACAACAGATGAAGCAAGAATGGAAAGCAGCGGTTTATCTTTCGATTCTTCCCGTTTTCGATACATGTTGTCTAAGATAACGATGGAGTCGTCGACAATTCGTCCCATCGCAACGATTAATCCAGAAACCGTTAGGATGTTTAATGTGATGCCCATTGATTTCAAGAAAGCCGTTGTCGCTAACAATGAAATTGGCAGCGAAATCGCAATTAACAGTGTCGATCTTACATTTCGGAAAAAGAAGAACACACAGACCATAGAGAATAAGCAGCCGAGCAAACCTTCTCGAACTAAACCGAAAAGAGAACTGTTTAATTCTTTTTCCCGGTCAAGTAAAACTTGGAATGAGACATTTTTTGGATTTACTGTATCCAAGTGAAGATGAGAAACACGCTCTTTAACTTGGTCAGCAACATAAGTAATATTAGCCGATGGTGTTTTGATCACATTTAAAGTAACACTTGGTGCTCCATTTGTTCTTGAGACTGTTTTTACATCATTTAAGGAGTGTGTAATCGTACCGAATGCCGATACAGGAATTACTTTTCCTTCTTTATTCTTAATTGTTGCGTTTTCCATTTGCTGCTCAGTTAATGGTAGCCCATCAAAGGATACTGGAATGGATAGTTGGTTGTTTACGATATTCCCCTGCGGCATCGATGGAACAGCCAAAGCAAACGATTTATTCACATCATCCAATGTTAATCCGTTTTTGACGAGGTCTTTCATGCGGACAGTTAATACATATCCATCTTTTGCACCACCGATTGCGGATACATCCGCTACACCAGGAACGGATTTTAATTGTTTAATGATTTCCTGTGTTGCAGTGGAACGCAGTGTTTGTTCATCCAATTTTGAGCTTGTTACACTGTAGGTCAATATTGGGAACGAGCTTGTTGTCAATCGAGTTACTGAAGGAGTGCTTGTAATCGTTGACGGAAGGTCGGCATTTGCCAAGGCTTTATTTACTTGGTCCTCGGCTAGTTTCATGTCTGTATTCATTGGAAAATACAAACTCATAAATAAGCCGCCGTCATAAGAGGTTGTTTCTACATTGGACAAACCATCCACTGTTTTGACGGCACTCGCAAGGTTATCAGTAACCTGCTGTTTTACCTGAGCCGCTTGATACCCCGGAACTCTCATGCTTACTGTCAGGGTCGTATTGTTAATCCCGGGCAAGTAATCCCGCTGCATCTGGTAAGCTGAAATCCCGCCCCAGGCCAAGATTATGACAACACACACAATCATAAGAATGGCTCTTTGCATGGTTGCCTCTACTAACTTTTTCATTGTTTTTCCTCCCATTACTCCATCTATGATTTAACCCAAAACATGATTATTTTCTGCTGTGAATTCATGATTGGACTTGCAATAAAA
Organism: Neobacillus sp. SAB-20_R2A; assembly: GCF_049568635.1. NCBI lineage: Bacteria > Bacillati > Bacillota > Bacilli > Caryophanales > Bacillaceae > Neobacillus > Neobacillus sp. SAB-20_R2A. The sequence continues at coordinate 966,191 of NZ_CP145895.1, forward strand.
TTGGGCACTTCAAAGTATATATAACGAGTCTGTTTGTTCACTTAATAAAAGATTAATATTTCATTAAGATGGAAAAATCTTTCTAAGAATAACGGAAGAATATATAGAAAAAGCTAAAAAAATGGGGGATTTAAAAGTCAGGGGGGACAACCTTGTTCAAACATTTAATAAAAGCGATTCCTAATTTATTTACATTAGGAAATTTATTGTGCGGTGTTCTTTCTATTACTTTAAATATGAGTGGGTTTATCGAAGTGGCCTCGATCTTTATATTTTTTTCAGCTGTATTAGATCTTCTTGACGGAAGGATTGCAAGAAAATTAAAAGTGAACAGTGAATTAGGGGTTGAATTGGACTCCTTGGCAGATATTGTGAGTTTTGGGGTGGCACCGGCACTTTTATTTCATTCAATAGCAGCACCATCCATTCTAACCTCTCTGGCATTTATCCTTTTCCCGATGATGGGGGCATTAAGATTAGCCAGGTTTAGTGTCAAGCCAACCATCGGCTATTTTAAAGGGCTGCCGATTCCAGCTGCCGGTCTGCCGCTTGCGGGAATGGGATTCTTCTCATATAGCAATGCATGGATTACCTTAATCCTTGCCCTCTTAATGGTCAGTCCAATTAGGGTTAAAAAAATTTAATTAAGTTTTCCTTTTTAAAAAAGCTAGGAACCTTCATATTCATAGCTTTTTTATTTTATCCATTCGCCTATTTGTTTTCTTAATAAAGGATTAAGAATTCATTAAAATAGTAAATATATGGATTTATCGTGCTAAATTGTATTTAAACGACCTTTTGTTTTCCTTTTTAAAAATTTTGGAGGCATGTATATGTCACATTTAATTACTTTATTTGAACAGCATAGTTATCTGATCCTATTTATTGGGATTTTTCTGGAATTAATGGCTCTGCCTATTTCAGGAGAATTTTTAATGAGCTATGCTGGCTATTTTGTCTATCAGGGAAAAATGAATTATATTTTAGCGCTTCTGACCGTTTTTTTATCGGGTGGCGCAGGGATAACCGCAACGTACTGGATTGGGAAAGCGGGAGGATATAAACTTATAGAAAAATACGGAAAATATATTCATCTTGGACCCGAACGGTATAAGAAAATAGCTGCTTGGTTTGAACGGTACGGCAGTAAACTCTTGATTTTTGCTTATTTTATACCTGGAATTAGGCATTTCACTGGTTATATATCCGGGATTTCAAAAATGCCGTTTAAAAAATTTATCATTCCTGCTTATATAGGATCTTTTTTATGGGGGATTTGCTTTATTACCTTAGGAAAGATTTTAGGACCACGCTGGGAGGTTTTCCATCACGCGGCAAGTAAATACTTCATTATTTTTGTTATTGTTTTGGCTGTATTGTTAGCAGGCTACTTTGTTTACCGTTTTTATAAAGTCCAAATTAAAAACTTCTTTATTCGTTGGGTAAGGTTATTGGTTAAACGACTGAAAACGATAAGAGCAGCGGAAGTATTTCTTATTTTTCTTACTTTAGTTTTTATTGGTATGGTTACTCTGATGCTGGGACTTGCACAAGATTATTTATATGGTGAGTTTAGTCAGTTTAATGAACTTACAGAATATATGGTGAAGACTGCTATATTTATGAGTTGGATGAAGGTATTTGAAATATTTCAATCTCCGTATGCCTTCGGTGTGATGATTGGAATTACAGTCATCCGTATTTGGGGAAAAGGAAAGAATAGGGTGTTAGAATATTTATTACTGATTGTTTCCATTTTAGGGGCAAGGTTGTTTCATGAATCAGTTATTGAGGCTTTTTCTTTTCTTCAATCAATCGGGTTTGTAGGCAAAATTCATTCAAGTAATTTTCCTGATTTAAGCAGTACTCTAACGATGATCATTTATGGGACATGCATATTTTTACTTGTCCGTCATTCTAGGAAAAACTATGTTCCCCTTATTGTTTCTTTAATTGGTTTAAGCTTATTAATAGGAATAGCGATAGTTAATATAGCATCAACCTCTCTGCTGCCAAGCGACATTGCAGGTGGATATGTATATGGCGGTGTCTGGATCTTTTTTAACTTCTTATTGTTTGAGATGTTCCGGCTTGTACTGGAGAGATATTAAATTCAAAATAAGCAATAAGATAGTAACTCCTTAAAAAGCTTTGGAAGGACGTATGTTTCATGGAAACACACATTTTAGTAATCGAGGATGAAGTGCAAATTGCCCGGGTTTTAAAAATGGAGCTTGAGTATGAAGGGTATGAGGTAACAGTTGAACACAATGGGAAGGCTGGATTGGAAACCGCCTTACAAACAGACGTTGATTTAATCTTATTGGATGTCATGCTGCCTGAATTAAGTGGAATGGAAGTATTAAGGAGATTTAGAAGAGAAAACACAGTGACTCCTGTCATTCTTTTGACAGCACGGAATTCAACTTTTGATAAAGTATCAGGCCTGGATCATGGTGCTAATGATTATGTCACAAAGCCCTTTGAAATCGAAGAACTGCTAGCTCGTATTCGTGCGTGCCTGCGGAATCGCCCGAATGGGGAAAAACTTCAATTAATTGTTGGGGATCTAATCATCAATAAGGAATCAAGAGAAGTCAAAAGGGATGGAAAACTTATTACATTAACACCGAAGGAATATGACTTCTTGGTCTATTTAGTCATGAATAAAAACAAAGTCGTTACCCGAGAGAACATCATCCTTAATGTATGGGGCTATGATTACGAGGGGGAGACCAATGTAATCGATGTTTTTATTAGACATCTGCGAAAAAAGGTGGATGAAGGTTTTTCTGTCCCGTTGATTACAACTGTGAGAGGGATTGGTTTTACGATAAAGGAGAAAACGGATGAAGATTTCGACGAAAATTAACCTGTTAACAACGGCTTGGATGCTTTGTATATTAATACTCGTTAATGTTGTTGTCTTCTTCTTATTTATGAAAACGACCATCAATATGGAAGAGGATATGCTCTTTCAAAAGGCTGCAGATATTGAAAAACAAATTGATAACAGCCAATCCTCTAGTGATATGGAGGATAAATTAAAAGGGTTTTTATCCGAATACTCCTATATCCGAATTATCGGGCCCGGGAACAAAATCGTCCACGAGGTTTCAAACGATAAGGTGCTATCCAGAAAGATAAAAGGGAAATACGCTGTAAATCAACAGTCTCAAACTTACGTAATTTCTGGAAAAAACGGGGAAGAACAAGTATTGGTTGTTCATTTTCCGATTAATACGAAGCAATTGAAAGGAAGCCTCGAGCTTGGAGAACGATTACAGGGTCTAGAAGCAAGAAAAGAGATTCTTAGAGCGATTTTAATCTTTAGTACGATCCTTGCTGCCTTATTATCTTTACTCGGAGGAAGATGGCTGTCAAATATCATCATGAGACCGATTTCTAATATGATTACAACCATGGAGGAAATTGAAAAAAGCGGTGTTCCAAAGACCATCACCATTCAAAATAGGGCAAAGGACGAACTGCAAACTTTGGCTAGAACATTTAATCGGATGATAGATAGACTTCAGGACAATTTAACAAAGCAATCACAGTTTATTTCTGATGCCTCCCATGAATTAAAAACCCCGTTAACGGTCATTAAAAGCTATGCAAATCTGCTGAGAAGGCACGGCCTTGAAAATCAAGAAATGGCTGACGAAGCCATTCAGGCTATTCATTCTGAGGCAACGAGAATTCAAAAAATGACTGATACGTTTTTGGACTTAGCCACCCTGGAAAAGGAAACGGAATTAGAAATCAACGAAGTAAACCTGGTTGCTTTATGCCAAAGTATTTTGAAGCAACTAAAACATGTCTATAGACGAGAAATAACATTGGAATATGACACGTCACCAATCATTGTCCATGCAGATGAATTAAAGATTAAACAAGTAATTATCATTTTGCTGGACAATGCCATGAAATATAGCCAGGAAAAAATTGAGGTTTTCTTAGAGCAGAAAGAACAATTTGCCATTATTCGTGTAAAAGATTATGGGATTGGAATCCCGCGGGATGAGATTCATAATATCTTTGAGCGGTTTTACCGAGTTGATAAAGCGAGGAGCAGAGAAACCGGAGGAACTGGACTGGGGCTGCATATCGCCAAAAGTATCATGAAATTGCACAAAGGTGAAATAGAAATAGAGAGTAATGAAGGATCAGGGACTACTGTAAAATTACTTTTGCCTAAATGAAGCAGGTCAATCCAAAACATAAAAAAGGTGTCAGGCACTTTACTGACACCTTTGTAGAATTAGTCCAGCATTTTTTTGATAAGCTGGGCTTTTCCTTTTATACCTAGTTTTTCATAGATGCTGCCAAGATGCTTTTTTATGGTGACTTCACTTACGTATAAGTTTTTCGCAATTTCCACGTTGGTCAATCCCTTTAACACCCACTCTACTATCTCCTTTTCCCTTGGGGTTAAGTTCTCCGCTCTTTTTGGGCCGGGAACAGAAACATCTGTCCCGGAATTTGGAATTCGAATCAGCCTTTCCATAAAGTATTTATACTTTTCTCCTCGTAAATCCAACTGAAAGGTTTTAGCATGGAACTCACTCCCGTAATCGTCATGTTCAGCGCCTGCAACCTCTGTAAACCCCAGGTTGGCAACGGTGTCCTGATGCAGCTTTAAGGGTGAGGAATGCAGAAACAGCCCTGGTTTCATCAAATTCAGCATGATAAATTGGAAAAATGCCGTCCTGGCAGGGGGGCTGTGGTCCAGCCATTGGTCTATATGATAGAAATACCATCCCGATGGACTGTCCGGCGACGATTTTAGTTTCTCGAGCTCAGTTTTGGACAGATTCTTAAAATAATGCTTGGAAATAGGACTCTTCATTAGTATCGGCAGGGAATCACGGTGTATTGGAATATTCACTACCATGCTTACAGGCTGGTGTTGTTCGTTCTTAATCAAAAAGATTACATCATCACTTAAGTGAATCCACTCATCCAGATTGATAATCTTATAGGCATTCTCAATATAGCGAAAAGGCATGATGCTCTCATAGCGTTGATGGGTTTGCGGGTCATAGAATTCCTGAATGACATCCAGTTTCCCTGAAAGGACTTGCTTCATATAATCCTTGGCCTTCTCCAGCTGGCTAGCCGTGACCGGTGCAGCATAATAGCTGCTTTCAGAGGTTTCAGTTAGAAAAATGGACCTTAGTGTGTAATCCTCTAACGTAAAAACCAGATCCACAGCAGCCAAAGCTTTTTCCGTTTCGGAAGAGCTAAATGTTAAGACATTATGAAGGTAAGCAATTAATCTTTCCGAAAGGGCACGATAAACGGTCGGCTTTCTAAGCTTAAATTCCTGGATGAGGACAGGGCGAAGTAAATCATGAACAAACCAGCCGCGCTTGCTGCTGCGAATAAACGAGAGGGAGACTAAATGTCCGAACTCATCCACCGAGATGGTTTTTTGTAGCATTTCTTCTAATGTTTCTTGATTAAAAACACGGACCATCGCAGCCGCATTAATTAATTCTTGAAGAAAGGGATCTCGGGTTTCAAGCAGCCAGCTTTCGGCAACCCGTTTCAGCAATTTATGAATATCGCCCGGACTATCCTCCGAAAAATCCTGTTCAGATAGTCCCATCATTAATGACAGGGTTAATGGGTGCCCCTTGCTTAGTGAATATATCCGCTGAATATAAGCTTCGCTATATTGTGAAAATGAAGCCGCATAATTCTTAGTAGTCTCCAAATCGAAAAAGGCAAGTTGGGTTTGTCTTACCATGCGTTTCCAAACCGGATTGAGCCATTCTCCATCAAGTGGATAACGCCCTGCCATCACTACGAGAAACTGGTCATTTAATTCTCCGAAAAAATCCTCACGGAGCCATTCATCCATATCCTTCATTTCTTCATACGTATCAATCGCCAAGACTACCTTTTGCTGTTCCGCTTTGGTGTGAAGATCAGCGATACATTCGTCAAATCCTCCAGATGCTTCTTTGCCGTTGATCAACGAGAGTATCCTTTTTGAAAAGTCCTGAGGTGAATGGAGGAAATCACGGCTGTCAAGGTACAAAAAATAGCTGTCCTCTTCCGCAGATAAACGAGAGAACTCATCCAGCAGGGTGGATTTACCGGTGCCCCCCGGACCCCAGTAATAAAGAATCTTCTCTAGTTGTTCATTTTGAAGATAATTCATAAATAACTCTTTTTCTTGCTCCCGGCCAATGAAATACTGCTGCTTCATTTGGCGAATATAGTCTCCCCACCTCTTTGCCATCCTTATCTCTCCTTTGTGCCAATGACTATTTATACGTATAGGTATACCAATGGATAATAGTTTCAACGTTCGTATTCGAATAAGATAAATCCATGATAATCAGAATTTACAAATTGTTACTAATAATGGTAAATGCTGAACGACAAAAAGAAAAGAGGAGATTCACAATGGCAAGTTGCAATTTTTCTGTTGATATTGAAGCACCTGTCGAAACGGTATGGCTTTTGACGCAAAGCCCGGCACGGCGTCCGGAATGGGACTTTCGAATTGTCAAAGCAGAGCTTGTGGATGCGATTGCACCGCAAAAGGGGGCAAAGTTCCGATCAATTGGGCGCATGTTTGGATCATTTCAATTGGACATGGAATATGTCACTGTTGAACCGAATCAGCGTTCAGCTGTCAGGTTGGTTGCAAGTAAAGGCATTCCATTTAAGTCAGGCGGGGGATCGTGGCATTACAAGGATTTGGGTAATGGACGGTCTAGGTTTTCAACCAATATCCGAATGTATACAAATCGTTCTTGGTTTGGTAATATGGCTGACCGTTATATCTTGGAACCCTTTTTAAAATGGATGACTATTAAAAGTTTGAAAAAACTCAAGGCTGTCGCTGAAGCGGATTATCAGAATTTAAATGATAACGGGATGCCGGTTCGTAAAATATAGGAGGGAAGACGATGTTTACATTATTGCTGCTAATCCATGTAATTAGCGTTATGGTTTGGTTTGGGGGTGCTTTTTATGAGCGTTTTTATATCCTGCCCAACTTGAAAAAAGCAAGAGGGACTGAACTTGAGATGGAGTATGCCAAGATGATTTTAGCCACAGAGAATATGTTTAAAATCGCGACTGTTGGAGTGCTCCTAACAGGTATCCTCATGACAATCGCTGCAGGATACGGGTTTTTCGAGTTAACCTGGCTTGGCGTCAAACAAATGATTGCAAGTGTTATGCTGCTATTTTTTATCATATATATTGTACCGAGGATGAATAAATATAAAGTGGCTATGAAGCCGTCGAATGAAGAAGGCGATCTCCTAAGCCCGGAAGGCAGAACGTATCTATTTAAATTTTACACAGGGTTGGATGTTGTCCATGTCGGTGTATTGGTTAATGCGGTTTTGGCACTTTGGAAACCTTTCTTTTAAACCAAATTATTTTTTTAAAATGTGATTTTTTTTACTTTGGTTTCCTTCTGAATTGCTATATAATGGGTATAACAAGTTCACAATTTAGACAAAAATTATTTGAGTATATAGCAAAAACTTTTCGGAGGGATTACTAATGATAAGAGCGGCGGTTGCAGGTGTTGTAGGTTTCATTTTGATTTTTATTGAATCCATGATTGTCATGAAGTTTAAAGGCTATGCTACGATAGAATTCGGCGGCCTTACGCCATTTATTAACGTTTGGGCAATGAATTTCTTTGCTGTTTTTGCTATCCTGACACAGGTTACAAATTGGTACGTTAACAGACAGAGTTTCAAGGAAGATAGCAGCTATTAATCTACAAAAAACAAACACCTCCATCTCAAGGCTGAGATAGAGGTGTTTTTTAGTTATGCAGTATGTTTAACCGGGTTGTTTGTTTTTAAAACTGCTTTACGGAAGAATGGAACAACCCAGCGGTCTAAACCGAAATGTCCTGCGTTGTAGCCTGCAGCTAAGATCATCACGCCAAGGAAAATGTCAGTAGGAATGTGAGATACAGTTCCTGCAAGGAAGAACGCAAAGTTCATGACTAAAGCAAAGAATGCAGCGGCAGTAGTCAAGCAGCCTAACATTAATCCTAAGCCGACTAAAACTTCTCCCCAAGGAACGATAAAGTTAAAGATATCAACGTTAGGAAGGGCAAAGCCTTTTAAGAATTCCACATACCAGCCATAAACAACGGCACCATCAGGACCTTTTACAGGGTTAGCAGTCACTCCTTTTAAAAATCCTGCGGCGTCGAATCCTCCTGTTAACTTATGAAAACCTGCGGTAAACCAAGAATACCCAAGATATAAACGTAAGACAGTTAAAATACCAGCGGCAATTTTGTTTTCTCTTAACCATTTGTTAAGCATTTGAAACAACTCCTTAAAAGGTTTATAAGTTTTAAATAATTTCTTTTCTACACTCTTAATATAGCAAATCAAATTGGAGTTGAGCGCTTTTTGGTGGCTAATTCACATATCGGTCAAAAAGCTTTGAACACTTTGTTACATGACGATATTGGAAATGCTGGAGGCCGAAATTGACTGATCTCAGGCTGAAAAGAATTCGGGCAGAACGAAATAAAATCGCCTCAGTTCGGCTGGAACTGAGGCGATTAATGGTTGTTAAGCGGTTTGTTTAATAGGTTCTTTTCCTTTGATTACTGCTTTACGGAAGAATGGAACAACCCAGCGGTCTAAACCGAAGTGACCGGCGTTGTAGCCTGCAGCTAAGATCATCACGCCAAGGAAAATGTCAGTAGGAATGTGAGATACTGTTCCTGCAAGGAAGAACGCAAAGTTCATCACTAAGGCAAAGAATGCAGCGGCAGTTGTCAAGCAGCCTAACATTAAACCTAAGCCGACTAAAACTTCTCCCCAAGGAACGATAAAGTTAAAGATATCAACGTTAGGAAGGGCAAAGCCTTTCAAGAATTCCACATACCAGCCATAAACAACGGCACCATCCGGGCCTTTTACTGGGTTAGCAGTCACACCTTTCAGAAATCCAGCTGCATCAAAACCTCCAGTTATTTTATGAAAACCTGCAGTGAACCAAGAATATCCGAGATATAAACGTAAGACGGTTAAAATTCCAGCGGCAATTTTATTTTCTCTTAACCATGTTGCAAACATATGAAACATCTCCTTTAAAAAATTTATAAATTTTAAATAATTTCTACACTGTTAATATAGCAAATAAAACTTGAATTGAGCGCTTTGTGGAAGCTAATTCACATATCCGTAAAAAAGCTTTGAACACTTTGTTACATGACCAAATTGGAAATGCTGGAGGCCGAAATCGACTGATCTCAGGCCGGAAGAAGTTTGGGCAGAACAAAATAAAAATCGCCTCAGTTCGGCTGGAACTGAGGCGATTTTTTGTTAAGCGTTTAGTTTAACCGGATCGTTTGCTTTTAAAACAGTTTTACGGAAGAATGGAACAACCCAACGGTCAAGACCAATGCGGCCAGCATTGTAACCTGCAGCTAAGATAATCACGCCAAGGAAAATGTCAGTAGGAATGTGAGATACAGTTCCTGCAAGGAAGAACGCAAAGTTCATCACTAAGGCAAAGAATGCAGCGGCAGTAGTTAAGCAGCCTAACATTAACCCCAAGCCGACTAAAACTTCTCCCCAAGGAACGATAAAGTTAAAGATATCAACGTTAGGAAGGGCAAAGCCTTTTAAGAATTCCACATACCAGCCATAAACAACGGCACCATCCGGGCCTTTTACTGGGTTAGCAGTCACACCTTTCAGAAACCCAGCTGCATCAAAACCTCCAGTTATTTTGTGAAAACCTGCAGTGAACCAAGAATATCCAAGATAGAGACGTAAGACGGTTAATATTCCAGCGGCAATTTTGTTTTCTCTCAACCAACGTGCAAACATTTGAAACATCTCCTTAAAAGGTTTATAAGTTTTAAATAATTTCTACACTGTTAATATATCAAATTTAGTTTGAATTGAGAGTTTTTTGTTCACTAATTCACATATCCGTAAAAAAGCTTTGAACAATTTGTTACATACTGGAAGGGAAAATAATATAGGAAAATTTTTCAATAAACATCTTGATTTAACTAATGTTATTAGTTAAAATAAAACTAATGATATTAGTTAAGGGGTTGGTCATAATGAGAATGATCAAGAAGGGATATTTGTATCAGGTAACGTTAATGGCGAATTTGTTTCCGGTGAATTGCTATTTAGTGGAAGAAGACGACGGTTTAACCCTAATTGATGCGGCCTTAGGGTTTAGTGCAAAGGGAATATTGCAGGCTGCCGAGAGAATTGGAAAACCTATTACAAAGATTGTTTTAACCCATGCCCATGAGGATCATGTGGGAGCTCTGGATTTGTTAAAGGAAAGACTGCCGGACGTCCCTGTTTATATTTCGGTGAGAGATAACCGATTAATGTGCGGTGACCGTTCCCTAGATTCCCATGAAGATCAGACCCCGATTAAAGGCGGTGTGCCGAAGAAATTGAAAACTAGAGCCAGTGTATTATTGAAGGAAGGGGATGAGCTTGGACACTTAAGGGTGGTTGAATCACCGGGCCATACACCTGGGTCGATGTCATTTCTTGATTTGCGGACGAAGGCTTTAGTAGCAGGTGACGCCTTCCAGACAAGAGGAGGCATAGCGGTTGCAGGGGATATAAGACCACTGTTTCCATTTCCCGCGTTCGGTACGTGGAGCAAACAAACCGCTCTGAAAAGTGCTAGAAAACTGGCTGAATTAAACCCAAGTTTACTTGCTGTCGGACACGGGGAAATGGTAGAAAACCCAGTTGCAGTCATGGCGATGGCTATCAATAAATTCGAACAGAAATTAAGAAAAAAGGAGCACTAAAATGGCTAGACCGAAAGTTGGACTTGAATTATCCGCGATACTGGAAGTGGCAGGGGACCTTGCCGACCAATATGGCATGCAGGAGGTTACCTTGGCAAATCTGGCAAAAGAGCTGAACATTCGCCCGCCTTCTCTATATAATCATTTCGATGGACTGCCAGGATTAAGGAAAAAGCTGGCTATCTATGGACTCAACATGTTGTATGATGAATTGGCCCAGGCAGCTATCGGGGTGTCAGGAACCGATGCACTGCTATCGATTAGTAAGGCATATGTAAGCTTTGCCAGGAGACATCCTGGAATCTATGAGGCCACCTTGCTTGCACCGGATCCGGAGGATGTTGATGTCCAGCAGGCGGGGGCAAAAATAGTCGACCTTTCCGTCCGGGTCCTGCAGGCTTTTCACCTCGAAGGTGATCTCGCCATCCATGCTGTAAGGGGACTGCGAAGTGTCCTGCACGGATTCTCGTCCCTAGAGCAAAGAGGTGGATTCAAGATGTCTTTGGATTTGGATGAAAGTCTGGAAATTGTCATAAGAGCGTTTATGGTTGGATTAGAGCAGCGTGGAAATTTTTAAGCTATGGGATGGGTGAAGGGAATCTGGTATAATAAAGGAAATTTTCGATTTAAGGAATGATCACTTTGCAAAGACAGGCGAAATTAGGATTAATGCTGGATGTGGAAACTACGGGGCTGGGACCGACTACTGATGAGGTTATTGAACTGGCCCTGAAGTTATTTTCTTACTGTACGGAAAGCGGTGAAATATTAGAAATTTTGGAGGAAGACTCCTTTTTACGAGAGCCGCTTTCGAGTTCCGCACGCAAAAATTATGATAGGGCTTTTCGCGTTCATGGCATACCATATGATTTGGTTCAGGGCAAAAGCTTTCATGATGTAAAAGTTAAAACCTATTTCCAACGTGCTGATTCTGTTTTTGCCCACAATGCTTCCTTTGACCGCAGTTTCCTTTACCACATGTATCCAGAAGTGAATGACTTGCAGTGGTTTTGCACGATGAGGAATGTGCCTTGGAAACAGTATGGCTTTCCAAATGGCAAGCTGATTACCCTTTTGGAAGCACATGAAATCACAAACTATCAAACACATAGAGCGATGGACGATATTACATATTTGATGGAATTGCTTAAGCGGACAAGTCCAAAAGGTAACCTTTATCTGCAAGAAGTTCTTGAATTTGGACCGATGAGAAAGTATCAGCCGGCTGCTTCGAGGGCGAAGATGGGTTGATATCCAGTTACAGAAGGAATTATAAGGACAAAATAGTGAAGAAAATAGGATAGAGTGATCGTATAAAAGATCATAAAACCATGTAGCTGTAAAAAAGGGTACCTTTTGGTTTTATAAAGGTTTCATAAGACCATCAGGCCATGAAAAACAGTATTTTGTGGTCTTATAAATGGTTTATAAGACCACCCAGCTATGAGAATCTGTATTTAGTGGTCTTATAATATCTTCATAAGACCACCCAGCCATGTAAAACGATATCAAGTGGTCTTATAAAAGGATTCATAAGACCACTCAGCTATGAAAAACGGTATCAAGTAGTCTTATAAAGGGCTTATAAGACCATCCAGCTATGTAAAACGATATCAAGTGGTCTTATAAAGGGCTTATAAGACCACACAGCTAAGAAAAACAGTATCGAGTGGTCTTATAAAAGCTTCATAAGACCACCCAGCCATGTAAAACGATATTAAGTGGTCTTATGAAGAGATCATAAAGCCCACTCGGCCCCGAAAAAGAGGCCGAGTGGCTTTTTTAAATAGCGCACTAGGTATGGCTAATCCTCCAATCCTACCCGTTAATAATCGTCCCACCATTAACATGAACCATTTGCCCGCTCATATAGGACGAATCCTCTGAGGCTAAGAAAACATAGCTTGGCGCCAGTTCATGAGGCTGCCCGGCACGCCCCATTGGAGTATCTGATCCGAAGGTGGCGACCTGGTCCGCCGTAAAGGTCGATGGAATAAGCGGAGTCCAGATTGGACCAGGGGCAACCCCGTTTACGCGGATTCCCTGCTTCGCCAATGAAAGGGCTAACGAACGAGTAAAGGTGACGATTGCTCCTTTTGTGGCCGAGTAATCAAGCAATTGTTCATGTCCATGGTAGGCTGTTATGGAAGCCGTATTAATGATGGATGCTCCTTTCTTTAAAAAAGGAAGCGCCATTTTCGTCATATAAAAATAGGAGAAAATATTGGTCCTGAATGTTTTTTCCAGCTGCGCACTAGTGATATTTAAAATACTTGGCTGCGGGTGCTGCTCCGCCGCGTTGTTGACCAAAATATCCAATCCGCCGAACTCATCAATTGTTTTCTTCACAACATCCTTGCAGTAGTCCTCATTGCCAATATCGCCAGAAAAGAGAAGACATCTTCGTCCTTCGGCTTCTATGATTCCTTTGGTTTCCTCAGCATCCTGATGTTCTTCTAGGTATACAATTGCTACATCTGCACCCTCTTTAGCAAAATAAATCGCAACTGATTTTCCAATGCCACTGTCACCGCCAGTAATAATCGCGGTTTTTCCGGATAATTTTCCGGCCGGCTTATAGTTGGAATCAACAGAAATCGGCTTTGGGTTCATTTCACTCTCAGTTCCCGGCTGATGGTTCTGATGCTGCGGCGGAAACGTCTGCTTTTTTTGACTTTTATTGCTGCTCATTTTCTAACCCTCCATTGATTTTCATCTCTCGTTAGTGTTAGAAAAATGAGAAAAATTATGATGTTAAAAATAAGTCTTAGTAGTGGAGCCTCCTAATACGACAAAGGCTCTGTTCCATTGCTGCGAACAGAGCCTTTTGTTATTGGATAAGATATTATTGGTGCGGTTTGCCTTCTGTGAAAACTTGGAAGGTTATGCCGAATTTGTCTGTTACTTGACCATAGGCAGGGCTAAAGAAAGTTTCCTGTAAAGGCATTCCAACTTGACCGCCTTGGGAAAGTCCTTCAAACATTTTCCTTGCTTGGTCTGCATCATTGGTTGAAATACAAATGGTCACTTGATTTCCGCTTTGATGCTCCTGTCCAGGGAAGGTGTCGGAAAACATTACTTCTGACTCACCAATTTTAATGGTCGCATGACTTACCAAATCCTTGGCTTCAGCAGGCAGAGGATATTCTGGATTTTCAGGCATTTCACCAAAACTTTGAGAGAATAAAACCTGTGCATCCAGTGCCTGTTGATAAAACTGGATCGCTTCCTTAGCGGTACCGTTCATCACGAAATAGGGGATTAATTTTACTGACATGAACATTCACTCCTTGAAATCCATCAAAAATTATTAGTTAACATTTTAGTAATGAGGCCTCCATTGACCAACAGCCATTGAAAACAACACAATTTCTATTATTAACTAATAAATTTATTATAAGACACAGAACGAATGTTCGCAATAAATTTTCTTGAAAAAAGATACAATCATCGAGGATTGGATGGTCCGGAATTTATTTGAGTGTTCCAATATATTTGGACTGCGGCCGGTAGATGGTATTGTTTTCTGCTTGCTCCAGAACGTGGGCTGTCCAGCCAACGATTCTGCTTGCGGTGAAGGTTGGTGTGAATAGGTCTGCCTCCATGTTGATGGCTTTCATGATGGCTGCGGCGTAGAATTCTACATTTGTATAAAGGGAGCGGCCGGGTTTTATTTCCTCTAACACTCTTACGGCGGTTTTTTCTGCTTCCATAGCGAGATCAAGCCATGTATCTTGACCAACCAGCTCCTGTAATTTGGCCTTTAAGGCAATAGCACGCGGGTCGTGGGTTTTGTACACCCGATGTCCAAATCCCATTAATCTTTCACCCTTAGATAATTTATCTCGCATCACCTTTTCAGCATCTCCGGCCGCTGCAATCTCATCCAAAAGTTCAATTACTCCTGAAGGGGCGCCGCCATGAAGCGGTCCTTTCATCGTTCCAATCGCTGATGAAACGGCTGATACTAAATCAGATTCAGTTGATGCCGTCACCCTTGCTGAAAAGGTTGAGGCATTCATGCCATGTTCAAGTGTCAAAATCATATACGTTTCGAGTACCTCCACATGGGCTTCTAATGGGATCGAACCATTAAGCATATAAAGGTAATTAGCCACATGATCTAATTCATTCAACGGAGGAACAAACTCTTTACCCTCCAGCTGTCTTTTCCGGTATGCAATGATTGTCGGGGCGAGGGCGGTGATACGAATAGCCTGTGATACAGTCGGCTTCCAGCCATATTCGGAATTCCCAGCTTCAGCTGAAATGGCTGTTCTCATTACACTCATTAGGTCCATATCAAAAGGGAGCAGATCGATTAATTTTTTTATATTCTCCGGAAGTTCACGGTTGCTCTTTAACTCATTTTTCAAAGCCCGTAACTGAGCATCATCAGGTAAATAGCCATGCCAGAGCAGGTGGGCAACTTCTTCAAAAGAGTAATTTTGAGTTAGCCTTCCGATTTCATATCCCCGGTAAATAAGCTCTCCCTTTTCACCATCAATATGACTGATCAATGTTTCGGCGGCGACAATTCCTTTTAAACCCTTCTGAATCATACAAAATCTCTCCTTCCTTTATTTGTTAATAGTTTATATAATAAATTTGATTAATGAAATTAAATAATTTTAAACGAATTGATTAATTTCTTTAATAAGGAGGAGAATATGGAATTCCAATGGCTTAACACGTTTATTACGGCAGCTGATTGTGGGAATTTCCGCAGAACGGCGGAAATCCTTTATATTTCACAGCCATCTGTAACGGTTCATATAAAACAATTGGAACAAGAGCTCGGTATTCAATTATTTGATCGGGATGGAAAAAAAGTAAAACTAACTGAAGCGGGGAGGAGATATTTGGTTCATGCAAAAAAACTGATTGAGGTTTATCAGGGGGGACTCGAGGACATTCACTCATTTAGTCAAGGCTACACAACGAAATTTTCCATTGCCATATCACCTCTAATCGCAGATACTATCCTGCCATATGTTTTAAAAAGCTATACAAACAAGCATCCTGAGGTAGAGATTTCGGTTAAAATTATCGAATCCGTTGGTATCGAGGATGCGGTATTTAGGGAGGAAGTTGATATCGGGCTGTCCTGTTTACACAGCCTTCATCCTGAATTGATTAGTGAGCTTTTATATAGGGATAGGGTTATGCTAGTTGCGCCCCACGATGGGAGAGATTCCGAAACAGCACCTCCGTTAGACGAAGAAGAGGTTTTAACATCGAACTATTTGTTAACCCATAATCACCCAGGTTACTGGGATGGTCTTTGCTATGCAATCAAAACCAAATATCCAAAAGTAAGAATGATGAAAGTATCACAGGTACACATTACAAAAAGATTCATCGTTGAAGGGCTGGGTGTCTCTTTCCTTCCGACATCAACGGTCAGAAGAGAGCTGCTAGAAGGGAGGCTCTTAGAAGTAGACTGCCAAACCATCCACCTGCCCGAAGCAAACACCTACGCCATCATGAAATACGACCACTCCAAACAAAAAGAATTTCTCGAGTTTATCTCAAACTATCGGATTTAAAAAACAGTGTCCGCCTGAGGCAGACACCGTCCACGAGCGGTGCCTGACACCACCCGTTATTTCAAATTAGTTAAGTATCGGTCTGTCACGATGCTGAGGTGGTGGATTGCATGGCCGGCGATGATGTAGGCGATGGCGCGGGTGGTGACCTCCGTGCCATTGGCGTTGCCGACATTTGTCCAGGCAGACTCTGGCATGTTCTCGACCAGCGTGATAGTTGCTTTCCTGACTGCAATGAAGTCAGCAAGAATAGATTTTAGTGGCAGCTCGCCCATTTGTGCTCCAGCCACATAATCATTTTCGTCAAACCCTGCCAATGGAGTCTTGTCACCGCGGCCAACTCGAAGCAGGCGGTAGCTCATGATTCTCTCGGTATCTGCCATATGGCCAAGCACTTCCTTGATTCTCCATTTACCAGGTTCATAGCGGAATTGCGAATCTTCCTCTGAAATTCCTTCGTAAACAGAAACCGCTTTTTCAAGGCTTTCCTTAAGAATCTGCAATAAATCTCCTTCAGGAACTAACTGAACATACGGTACATAATAATCTGGGAACTCATTGTTATTAGGACGCTGTAGCATTTAAAAAACCCCTTTCAAAAACTCTGAAAAATTAACTATCTTCATTTTAGAGTTTTTTTGAAATTAATACCATAAAAAAGAGCTGCCGCCTAGGGTGTACCCTTAAAGCAACAGCTCTTGAAATCTTTTATTTAAAGATTTTATCAAAATGAACGCGTTTGTTAATGAAATACATGACTGGGATGCCGACAGCCATTACAACGAATTCCCCAACTGCAGTAGTTAACCATGTAAACAGGAATGGCAGATCGAACGCCAAATGGAGTTCAATCGCAATGAGAAACATCGTAAAGGTGAACACCAACGTATTCACAATCATCCGAGCCCAGATTCCTTTAATAAACCGCGCACTTAAAATCGTAATGACCAAAGCAATCAAAGATTGGCCAACTCCGAAAATGAGGTCATAGGCCTTCATTGGTGAGAAAAATAAATTCGTTAAAAATACCCCTAAAATGATCCCGTAGAGATACTTTTTATTGAAAACGATGAGATGGTTAAACATCTCTGAAACGCGGAATTGCACCTGGGTAAACCCAAATGGCTGAATTAATGCCGAAACGACGATGTACAAAGCTGCGACAATACCGTTTACAACAATCTCCCGCACCTTGCTGTTTGCAGCGCCCGAATTATACTGGGCGTCTAGCATATTTGCTGTTTTTTCCATATTCATTTCTCCTTAGTTTTTTATAGTGGGAGGTTCTCGAACCACTTAAGGTAATATATTAACAAACTATTATATTAATACATAAAAAAATGGCAGTCAATTACAGTTTTTGGGATAATGAGAATATAAACAATATAATTTGCGGAGGAAAACCATGTACGAATATAAATTTGAAAAAATTGAGCTTAGCAAATTAAGCGGAAAACCTAAAGGGGATTATCAGGAACTTATTCATCAGAACGCGAGGAACGGCTGGAGGTTGGTCCAGATTTTTGCGCCGGGAATTGCTGCATATGGGTCTGCGGCTTATTATGAAGCCATATTTGAAAGAAAAGTAGATTAAAGAAATACTAATAATAACTGAACATTATCCATAAAAAGACCCTCGATAAGAATTGCGCCTGGATTAAAAGAATGATAAAATCTAACCAAATAACTTCAAATTTTTAGGATTGTTACTGACTCATCAGGCAAAACCTATGACTAATGTTTTTATTGCATTAGTTTTAGGTTTTTTTATTTTCCTTTTTATCACAAATATTCCACAAATAGGTGATTTATATGAAAATCGCAAAGGTAATCAACAATAACGTTATAAGCGTATTGGATGAACACAATAAAGAATTAGTCATTATGGGCAGAGGGCTCGCGTTTCAAAAGAGACCTGGCGATATTGTCGATGAGAGCAAAATCGAAAAAGTCTTCAAACTCGAAAACAAAGATGTTTCCGATAGATTTAAAACGCTATTGTACGATATTCCGCTAGAATATATGGCTGTTTCTGAAGAAATCATCAACTATGCAAAAGAAAAACTAGGGAAAAATCTGAATGATAGCATTTATGTCTCCTTAACCGACCATATACATTTTGCGATTGAACGGCATCAGAAGGGCATTAATATTTCAAATGCTCTGTTGTGGGAGATTAAAAAGATTTATCAAGACGAATTCTCTATAGGGCGGGAAGCGTTAAAAATGATTCAAACCAAACTTGGTATTTCGCTTCCGGAAGATGAAGCGGGCTTTATTGCGATGCATATCGTAAATGCGGAATTAAACGATGAGATGCCAAACCTAGTCAATATAACCAAACTCATTCAGGATATTTTAAACATCGTCAAGTATCATTTTAAAATCGAACTTGATGAGGAATCCTTAAATTATTTCAGGTTTCTTACCCATCTTAAGTTTTTTGCACAGCGCCTTTTCAACGGTTCCCATTTAGATAGCGAGGATGATTTTCTTTATAACTTAGTGAGAGAAAAACATAAAGAAGCATTTGCCTGTGCGCAAAAAATTAAAGATTATATTGAAAAAGCCCATCAACATGAGATCACAAAGGAAGAAATGGGCTACCTCTCCATTCATATTCAGCGCGTGGTGAACCGAAACTAGTAAAATTTTTTTAAAAAGATAGCGTTGACACCTTTTGAAAGCGCATGCTATTATGTGAGTACAAATTAATATTAATTTATTAGGATTGTTACTGATTATGCAGGCAAAACCTAAATTGCAAACTAGGCCTTATGCTTTGGTGCGCAGTTTAGGTTTTTTTATTTTCATAAAAGGCGGTCTTCACCTGGTCCGGACAGGAAGCACCGCTTAAAGCAAATCAAAAAGTAAATATTTAGAACAGGATTGTTACTGGTCATGCAGGCAAAACCTAAGTCATAAAGAATGTATCAGGGACGCTATGTCTCCGGCTTCTTAATGGCTTAGGTATTTTTTTTACCAAAATACTAGAGGTGATGAAGATGTCGAAAAACGAAAGATTAGCTAAAGAAATTCTCCAGCTAGTTGGCGGTGAAGAGAATGTCAACTCACTTGTCCACTGTGCAACTAGGCTTCGTTTCGGACTAAAGGATAAATCAAAAGTCAATAAAGCAAAGTTAGAAAAAACGGACGGCGTCATTACTGTTAAAGAAAGCGGCGGGCAGTTCCAAGTGGTAGTAGGAAACAATGTTCCGGAAGTGTATGCGGAGATCGGAAAAATCTCAAACATCACAAAGGATTCAAAAATCTCTTCCGCTAAAGATAGTGGAGAAAAAGGAAATTTCTTAGGTAAAGCCGTAGATGTTGTATCCAGTATTTTTGCACCGCTTCTTGGTCTTATGGCAGGGGCCGGTATCCTTAAAGGATTATTGTTAATTGCTGTGAATTTTGGCTGGATAGTCAATACGGATACAACTTATACGATTTTATACGCGGCAGCAGATGCGATGTTCTACTTCTTGCCAGTATTGTTAGCCATTACAACCGCACGTAAATTTGGCGGAAATATCTTTGTCGCCGTTACGATTGCAGGTGCATTGCTCTATCCGTCGATTGTGGCGCTTAAAGCGACTCCACCTGAAGGCGGAATCCATTTCTTTGGGATTCCAGTTACGATGATGAGCTACTCATCAACAGTTGTTCCAATCATTCTTTCCATCTTTGTCATGAGCAAGCTTGACATTTTCTTTAATAAAAAGATTCACGAAAGCGTTAAAAACTTCGTTACTCCATTATTGTTATTAGTGATTATGCTTCCATTAACATTGTTGGTATTTGGTCCGATCGGTGTAAACGCAGGTAATGCTGTGGCAAAAGCGATGGTTGCTGCATTTGCATTCAACCCAATTTTAGCTGGTGCGATCATGGGTGCAAGCTGGCAGTTACTCGTCATGTTCGGTATCCACTGGGGACTTGTTCCAGTATTCATTAACAATATTGCCGTTCACGGAAGAGATGGTGTAAAGCCGGCCGCAACTGCTTCTGTTTTTGCTCAAACCGGTGCGATGGTCGGGGTTATGTTAAAAACGAAGAACAAAAAATTAAAAACATTAGCAGGTTCTGCTGCGATCACTGGTCTTTTTGGTATTACGGAACCGGGAATTTACGGTGTAACATTACCACTTAAAAAACCATTCATTGCTGGGATCATTGGTGCGGCAATCGGTGGGGGTATCATTGGTTACGCCGGAACAAACGCATTTGCTTCTGGCGCTCCTGGATTATTGACTTTACCAATCTTCTACGGACCAGGCGGCCAAGGGTTTACCGGTCTAATTATCGGTATCGTAGTGGCATTTCTAGTATCTGCAGGTCTTACTTATGTTTTAGGTTTTGAAGATCCTGTTGAAGAAGATGTAACTGCCCCGGACATAGCAACTAGCAGTGAACAAATTGCCAGCCCTATTACAGGCAAAGTAGTTAACTTAACTGATGTATCTGATCCTGTTTTTGCTTCGGAATCAATGGGAAAAGGAATTGCAATTGAACCGTTTGTTGGCCGTGTTGTATCGCCTGTAAATGGTGTAGTAACGGTTGCTTACAAGACAAAGCATGCTATCGGTCTTATTTCCGAGCAGGGTGCAGAAATCTTAATTCATATTGGTATCGATACTGTTCAACTAGATGGAAAATACTTCACATCACATGTTAAACAAGGCGATCAAGTGTCTGTTGGTGATTTACTAGTAGAATTTGATATTGAAAAAATCAAACAAGCAGGCTACGAGGTAACAACACCTGTCATTGTTACGAACTCTAGTATCTATACGGAAGTAACAGCAGCAAGACAAGGGAATATTGGCGAAAAGGAACCAATCTTAATCTTAGATATCCATACTAAAGAAGGTATTGCATAGGTAGTCATATGTACTGCTTCATAGATTAAAAACTTAATAAAATATATGGTTTTAGCTGTAGCTAAAACCATATATTTTTTTGAAAGAGAGGAATAAATCATGAAACACACACAGTTAAAACCATTTCCGAAGGATTTTTTCTGGGGCGCTTCGACCTCAGCATACCAAGTAGAAGGAGCATGGAATGAGGATGGCAAAGGTCCATCTGTCATTGATATTCGTGAGAAATACCCAGAGGGCACCACGGATTATAAGGTCGCAAGTGACCATTATCACCGATATCAAGAGGATGTTAAATTAATGGCAGAGATGGGGTTTAAAGCGTATCGCTTTTCCATTGCCTGGACACGAATAATCCCTAACGGAACAGGTGAAGTGAATCCAAAAGGGCTTGAATTCTACAACAATTTAATCAATGAACTTATTAAATATAAGATAGAGCCCATTGTAACCATGTATCACTTTGATTTGCCCTATGCGCTTCAAGCTCGCGGCGGCTGGTCGAATCGTGAAACAATCGATGCCTTTGTGGAATATGCGAAAGTGCTGTTTGAGAACTATGGTGATCGTGTGAAATATTGGCTGACGATTAACGAACAAAATATGATGATTATGCATGGGAAGGCACTTGGAACTCTGGATCCGAATTTAGAAGATCCTGATCGAGAGCTTTATCAGCAAAACCATCATATGCTAGTGGCGCAAGCAAAAGCTATGGACGTTTGTCACCAAATGCTGCCGCAGGCGTTAATTGGGCCGGCTCCAAATATTTCCTATATTTATCCTGCCAGCTCGAAGCCGGAGGATATATTGGCAGCGCAAAACTTTAATTCGATCCGCAACTGGCTGTACTTAGATGCGGCAGTATATGGACGTTACAATAAGACAGCATGGAGCTTCTTAGAAGAAAAAGGCTACGTTCCAACCATTGTCGAAGGTGATATGGAAATCTTAAAAAATGCCAAGCCTGACTTTATTGCGTTCAACTACTACACGTCTAAAACAGTAGAAGCAAGCAATGGGGAAGGTAATGATAAAAATAACACTGGCGACCAGGAAATTGTCATTGGTGAAGCAGGTGTTTATAAGGGGCACAACAACCCGAACCTGCCGAAAAACGAATTCGGCTGGGAAATTGACCCGGTTGGCTTCCGCACAACCCTGAGGGAAGTGTATGACCGCTACCAGTTGCCAATCATCATTACCGAAAACGGTCTTGGTGCTTTTGATAAGATAGAAGAAGACGGCAGCGTTCGGGACCCATACCGGATTGATTATTTGAAAAAGCACCTTGAACAAATGCAGCTTGCGATTACCGACGGAGTAGAAGTGTTTGGCTACTGCCCTTGGTCGGCGATTGACTTAATTTCCACACACCAGGGGGCGAAGAAACGTTACGGGTTTATTTTTGTTGAGCGTGAGGAATTTGACTTAAAAGAATTACGCCGTATCCCTAAACAAAGCTTCTACTGGTATAAGGAAGTCATTGCAAACAACGGAGAGAATTTGTAATAAGCTGATAGGGCTGACGAGGAAACCTTATGTCAGCCCTTTGCTTATATTTCCCTCATACGGACATCTTTCAGGAAAAAAAAAGAATAATAAAAGAAGTACATAATTGATATTTAAAGTAGAGGATGATTTTGGAATGGAACGTAATCAACAAAGATTCCCCGAAGGATTTCTATGGGGCGGCGCAACTGCTGCCAATCAAATAGAAGGCGGATTTCGCAAAGGCAATAAAGGTTTGAATATCTCAGATGTTCTACCTGGAGGGAAAGAGCGCCTGAAAATATTGATGTCGCCTGGCTTTAACTTTGAAATTGATCATGAGAAGTATAGGTACCCAAACCATGAAGCGATTGATTTTTATCATCGTTACAAGGAGGATATCGCCTTGTTTGCGGAAATGGGCTTTAAGGTATTTCGAATGTCGATTGCGTGGACGAGAATTTTTCCAAATGGTGATGAGTTAGAACCGAATGAAGCGGGTTTGGCTTTTTATGACCGGGTCTTTGATGAATTACATAAGCATGGGATTGAACCGGTAGTGACCATCTCTCACTATGAAATGCCGCTGCATTTGGTCAAAGAATACGGCGGCTGGAGAAGCCGTCAGGTGGTTGCTTTCTTTGAAAGATATGCAACGGCGCTTTTTAACCGCTATAAGGATAAAGTGAAGTATTGGATGACCTTTAATGAAATCAATGGCGCCTTGAAGATGCCAATCATGAGTATGGGTTTCTCTCCTCAAACAGAAGATGGCCGTTATCAAGAGACCTTTCAGGCCTTCCATCATCAGTTTGTAGCCAGTGCTATCGCGGTTAAAGCCTGTAAACAAATCATGCCAGATGCAAAAATTGGCTGTATGATCCTGTTTGCACCTGTTTATTCCTACGATAGTAATCCGGAAAATGTCCTCTTTGCCTTAAAAGAAGAGGAACTGTTCAATTATTTTTGTGCAGATGTTCATGTGCGCGGCGAGTACCCAACCTTCATTCAGCGCTTCTTTAAAGAGCATAGTGTTGAACTTGAGATTCAGGATGGGGACTTGGAATTAATCAAAGAAGGAACGGTCGATTATATTGGCTTAAGCTATTACATGTCCCGTACTGATAAAAAGGCAAAGGCCGAAGAGGAAAAAGCGAATGGAAATATTGTCGGAGGAGTGAAGAACCCATTCCTAAAAGCTAGTGATTGGGGCTGGGAGATTGACCCTGTCGGTTTGCGAATCAGCTTAAACAGGCTGTATGGAAGATACCAGGTGCCGCTATTTGTTGTGGAAAATGGGTTAGGGGCGTATGACCAAGTGGAGGAAGACGGTACCATCAACGATAATCACCGGATAGATTACCTTCGTGAACATATCAAAGCCATGGGAGAGGCCATTGAAGATGGAGTGGAGCTAATGGGCTATACAAGCTGGGGCTGTATTGATTTAGTCAGTATGTCTACTGGTGAAATGTCCAAGCGTTATGGATTTATCTACGTCGACAAGCATGATGACGGCAGCGGTACATTAGAGCGAAAACCGAAAAAGTCATTCCATTGGTATAAAAATGTCATTGCAACTAATGGGGAGCAACTATAGTAATAAAAAAATCGGTATCTTTTTGAGGTACCGATTTTTTTATTTGTATTTCACAGTGGCGTCATTTTAGGATTCGCAGATATAATTGAAAATTCGCGGATATATTGAAAAATTCGCAGATATAATCGGAAATTCGCAGATAAAATGAAAAATTCGCAGATATATTCCATGATTTTCCGCAATGAAAAAATATGCAAATTCTGTACTTCCCGGCACTTTACGAAACTGAACGCAACCCGATAACTCCCACAATAATCAACCCAACACTGACAAACCGCCCGAAATTTTTTGACTCACCGAATAAAAACATATTAATCAAAACCGCGCCAGCCGTCCCGACCCCAATCCAGACAGCGTAAGCGATACTTACCTGCAAATATTGAAAAGACGTATATAAAAATCCGAACGATGCGCTGAACCCGCCAATATAGAGCACGCCATTTTTCAATGTTTTCTGCTGACTGTACAATTTTAACCCGGCGGCACCAATAATCTCACTTACACTTGCCAAAACGACAAATAACCACCCCACCTTAGGCAGCCTCCTTCGCCGTTTCTTTTTTCCCATCCGTGTTGTCCGCCAAATTCAAACCAATCACTCCAAGCACAATAATCGCGATAAACAAAAGCTTGCCGCTGCTGAAGCCTTCCCCAAAAAGGAAGACATCCATCATGACGGTCCCAATCGTGCCAACACCGGAAAAAACGGCATAAACTGTTCCAGTCGGTAGTTCTTTGCAGGCTTCCGGCAGAAAGTGAAAATCGGTAAAAATAATCGCGATGACGATTGCCCACTGCCACCAGGTTTCAGCGACATTAAATCCATACACCCACATTAATTCAAATAAACAAGTTAAAGCTACGAATAACCAAGCTTTTTTCAATCGTCTCACCTCATGAAAGCCAGCTTTTTTACAAGCAAGCTTAACCTATAGTATATTAGGATATCACAATCACTAAAAAAATTGATTCAAACCGAATTAAACACAATGGGAAATTGTGTATTCGTTAGGAAGTGTGATATAAATCACGAAACACCTTCAGGTAAATCAGTATAATAATAAAAACAGGGAAAATTTTGCAGAGGAAGGTGTAGAACTTTGGAATACCAACTAAAAACACTTTATTCGGAAATCGGCGGCCAAGAGACGATTGATAAACTGGTGGAAGCTTTCTATCCGCGCGTCTATGCCGATCCTGATTTAGCTCCATTATTTGAAGGGGATATGGAAGAAATCAAACGGAAGCAGAAAATGTTCCTTCCGCAATTTACAGGCGGTCCGGCACTCTACAGCCAGGAATTCGGCCCTCCTGCAATGCAACACCGCCATCTCCCGTTCGAAGTGACACCAAAACGGGCGAAATGCTGGCTTCGCTGCATGAAGGAAGCTTTCCAAGAAATCGGTCTTGACCAGATCCCTGCAGGACAGGCATTCTATGACCGCTTAACACAAGTAGCTGGCATTATGGTGAATAGCCCAGACCATGAATAAATCGTGAAGATCCTCATCAACACAGAGGATCTTTTTTATGCCCACATTATCCTGCATAGTTTTATTTATAAAAGAAATGATAGAAATTGGAGGTGCTTGAAAAATGGCAAAGAAAAACACTCCCAATTCAATCCCCTATAGTATTTGGGATACCAAATTAGATAATGATCAAATAGAAATGAACGAAAAAATTGCTGAAACAATGAAAGGCAGTACTGCGGAACAAAAATCAACGGAGCAACAGGATTAACAGGGTAAAAGCAGCCATTCGGGTTGCTTTTATTTATATTGGCAGCCCTTTCAAAATGAGACTGTTGTGTTATGATGTAGGTGTTATTGAAGGGAAGGAGCAGCAAAAATGAATACAACTGACCAATGGTGGAAAAAAAGCGTCGTTTATCAAATCTATCCGCGCAGTTTCCGTGATTCGAACGGGGATGGAATTGGAGACCTTCCGGGGATTATTGAAAAACTGGATTATCTAAAATTACTAGGTGTCGATATCATCTGGCTGAGTCCAATCTATGATTCGCCCAACGATGATAACGGCTATGATATCCGGAACTATCAGGAAATCATGAACGAATTTGGAACGATGGCTGATTTTGACCTGCTTCTTGAAGAAATTCACAAGCGGGATATGAAGTTAATGATGGACCTAGTCGTCAATCATACTTCTGATGAACATGAGTGGTTTGTCCAATCGAAACAATCTAAGGACAATCCTTATCGTGATTACTATATTTGGCGGGAAGGCAAGGACGGAAAAGAACCGAATAACTGGGGTTCCTTTTTCAGCGGCCCGGCCTGGGAGTATGATGAGGCAACAAATGAATATTATTTGCACCTTTTTTCAAAAAAACAGCCCGACTTAAATTGGGAAAACCCAAAGGTTCGCCAAGAGCTTTACCAGATGATGAAGTTTTGGCTGGAAAAGGGTGTCGACGGCTTCCGGATGGATGTCATCAACATGATTTCCAAAGCTCCAGGGCTGCCGGATGGAGAACTGCATAGCGGGCAATTATTTGGTGATGGCGCTCCTTATTTTATGAATGGCCCTAGAATTCATGAGTTTTTACAAGAAATGAATAAAGAAGTATTGTCCCAGTACCCAACCATCTCAGTCGGGGAAATGCCTGGAACCACTCCGGAGGATGCGATTCTTTATACGAATCCAAACCGCCGCGAAGTGAACATGATTTTTACGTTTGAGCATATGGACCTTGACAGTGCGCCCGGCGGAAAGTGGAATCTTAAGCCTTTAAATCTCCTCGATTTAAAAGAAAACTTGGCCAAATGGCAAACAGCTATACATAACAGGGGCTGGAACAGCCTGTACTGGAACAATCACGATCAGCCTCGGATTGTCTCTCGTTTTGGCAATGACGAAGAATATCGGGTCGAATCAGCAAAAATGCTGGCCGCGTGCCTGCACTTTATGCAAGGAACACCTTATATTTACCAAGGCGAGGAAATCGGCATGACCAATGTGAAATTCAAATCTTTTGAAGATTACCGTGATATTGAGACGATTAATATGTACAAGGAACGGACATCTCAAGGATATTCCCATGAGGAAATCATGACCTCCATTTATGCAAAGGGAAGGGATAATGCCAGAACCCCAATACAATGGGATGATTCGGAACATGCAGGCTTCACCACGGGAACCCCTTGGATTAAGCTGAACCCGAGGTATCAAGAAGTAAATGTGAAGAATGCTCTAGATGATAAGAATTCTATTTTTTATTTTTATAAAAAATTAATCGCCTTAAGAAAGGAACTGGACATCATTGTCGAAGGTGATTTTCAATTGCTGCTTGAAGCCCACCCCGAATTGTTTGCTTATGAACGTAAATGGAAAGAAGAATGCGTGATTGTTATTTGCAATTTTGGGGATAAGGACGTGGCTTTAGAGAATGAACTTTTGACAAGAATTTCTGATTACAACGTCATTCTTTCAAATTACGAAGGCTCAAACATAGAAAAACTCCGGCCATTTGAAGTAGTTGTTTTAACACGCTAATTAACCAGGGGCCTGAACCCGAACTGTCCTGATAAGAGTGGGGATCCAGGCTCTGCAAAAAAAATGTTTGCACATTTAGCCCAGAAGTGTTACTATGAATCTACCGATTAGTGCAAACGTTTTCACTAATTGCTACATAATGAGATAGGGGGTCTAAATAGACAAAGGCTGTTATACGCAGTTAAATTGAATTGTTGCCTGCTAGATTTATTATGTTTTTTTTCACTTTTGCGCAAACGATTTCGCAAAATAGTATTTTGATAGATGACAATTTCGACTTTCCTTTAACAAAGTAGTTAGATTTTTTACTATACGGAATTGTGCAAACGATTTCGCAAATCTTTAATAGAGTATTAGAAGTCGTATCTGTCAATACTACCTACATCTCTGTCAATATGGTAGCTGCGCAAAAGACGATGTACCAAAAATTATTATGCAAAGCATGGGGGTAAATGATGAACAAGAAAAAGTTATTTTCCGGCATAGGTGCAGGGGTTTTATCGCTAAGCCTTCTTTTAACTGGCTGTGGAAACGCTGATAAGGGCTCTTCCAACGAAAGTTCAAAAGGCAATGTGACAATTGATGTTTTCCAATTTAAGGTTGAATTTAAAAAGCAATTTGAAACAGTTGCTAAAAAATATGAGCAAGAACACAAGGGTGTAAAAATCAACATCACGACTGTTGGCGGCGGTGAAGATTATGGTGCGGCCCTTAAATCCAAATTTGCTTCCGGCAAAGAACCAGCCATCTATAACATTGGCGGTCCGCAGGACGTAGAAGATTGGCAGAAGAAACTTGCTGACCTTTCTGATACTGAAGCATCAAAAGCTGCCTTAAAAGGTACTCTTGACGGAGTATCAAAGGACGGAAAAATTCTTGGTTTACCGTACAACCAAGAGGGCTACGGTTTGATTTACAACAAAGCTGTATTTGAAAAAGCCGGCATTGATGCAAAATCAATCAAGAGTTATGCTGACCTAGAAAAAGCAGTTAAAACATTAGATTCCAAGAAAAAAGAACTTGGACTTGAAGCGGTATTTGCTCTTCCTGGTAAAGAAACTTGGGTAACTGGTCTTCACTTATCCAATGCTTTCCTTGCTCCGGAATTTGATAACAACGTATTAAACGCATATAACGCGAAAAAAGTTGACTTCAAATACGGCGATGCATTCAAGAAAGTGCTTGATCTGCAAAACGATTATTCTGTACAGCCAACTGTAAGCTTAGATTACTCTAAGCAGGTTGAAGAATTGTTCTCCTTGCAAAAAGTAGCATTGATCCAGCAAGGTAACTGGGTATATGGCTCCATCGAAGGCATTGACAAGGAATTTGCCCAAAAAGGCATCGGCATCCTGCCAATCCCTGTTGAAGGCTACAAAGAAGATGCGATTCCTGTAGGGATTCCAATGTACTGGGGCGTAAACAGCAACAAGGACAAAGCAACTGTTGCTGAATCGAAGAAATTCCTAGACTGGTTATATACTTCTGACGAAGGTAAAGCAGCGGTTATCAACGATTTTAAATTTATCCCTGCTTATGATGGCTTCGATGCATCAAAAATCAGCGATCCGCTTTCAAAAGAAATTTATCAATATGCCCAAGATGGCAAAACAATCGGCTGGACATTCATGGGTTACCCAACTGGCTGGGGACAAAACGAGCTTGGCGTGCAAATCCAGAAATACTTGAGCAAAGAAGCTAAGTGGGAAGATGTTGTGAAAGCTACTCAAGCAGCCTGGGAGAAATCCAGAAATAAATAATCAATGAACGCTGAGGCGTTGTTCTAAAACAAATTTATAATGGGTCCTTAACAAAAGGACCCATTATTGTTTGAGAGACAAGCGGCTGGTTCGTAAGGAAGCTTCCCCTTATCAATCAGCCCCTTTTCTCTCATTATAAAACGAGAGATAGAGATTATTGCTTGGAGGTTTTTTACCATGATGCGTACTCGGGATTTATCCTATTGGCTATTTTTAGCACCAGTTCTGTTGGCCTTATCTATGGTTGTGATCGTCCCGCTGGTATTTGGTATATATTATTCTTTTACTAATTGGAACGGAATCGAAGTAGGCAGTTTCGTCGGCCTTGAGAATTATTTGGCCATTTTGGATGATAAGGAATTTTTAGATTCCATGTGGTTTACCGTGAAATTTTCAGTGGTTTCCATTATTCTAATTAACCTTTTTGGCTTATCTTTAGCCCTTATTGTCACTTCAAAAATTAAATCCAATAAGTTCTTAAGAACGATTTTCTTTATGCCAAACTTAATTGGCGGCTTGATTCTTGGTTTTATCTGGCAGTTTATTTTCATTAAAGTGTTTGCTGGAATTGGTTCAGTGTTTGGAATTCAAAGTTTAGAAGGCTGGCTTTCTACTACCCAAACAGGTTTCTGGGGACTTGTCATTTTAATGAGCTGGCAGATGTCCGGATACATCATGGTCATCTACATTGCCTATTTGGAAGGCGTGCCTGGTGAATTGATAGAAGCAGCAGAAATTGACGGAGCAAGTCCATTTCAACGTCTCCGCTACATTATTTTCCCATTAGTCGCACCTGCTTTTACAGTCAGCATGTTCCTGACTTTGTCCAATACGTTTAAGCTTTACGACCAAAACCTATCGCTTACTGGCGGAGGACCATATAACTCCACACAAATGGTGGCAATGGAAATTTTTAAAACGGCCTTTACTGAAAGTGAAATGGCGTATGCGCAGGCAAAAGCGGTTATTTTCTTTGTGATTGTTGCTGTCATTTCCTTAACACAGGTATACATCAATAAGAAGAGGGAGGTTGAAATGTAATGAGGAAAAATAAATGGCCCATTGAGATCCTAGGTATTATATTAGGTCTTATCTGGCTCTCTCCCTTCTACTTAATGATTGTGAACTCCTTTAAAACAAAGCGTGAAATGTTCGAGGATACACTAAAGCTTCCGGCAGGCTTTAACTTCGATAACTATATCGAAGCCTTTACGGAGCTGAATTTTCTTCAAACTTTCATGAATTCTGTGTTGATTACAGTAGTCAGCGTACTGGTGATCATTGTTTTTTCATCGATGGCAGCATATGCTTTATCACGGAATAAAAGCAAAATCAGTAGTTTTATATTCTTCCTGTTTGTTGCAGCGATGCTGATCCCGTTTCAATCAGTTATGATTCCATTGGTGACGATATTTGGGAAATTAGAAATGTTAAACCGGGCTGGCATTATCTTTATGTACCTCGGATTTGGCGCCAGTTTATCGATCTTTTTATATCATGGTACATTAAATAGCATTCCTAAATCATTGGATGAAGCGGCCACTATTGACGGAGCTAACCGCTTCCAAATCTTCTGGTATATCATCTTCCCAATGTTAAAACCGATTACGGTCACCGTTGCGATTTTAAATACGATCTGGATTTGGAATGACTACCTGCTTCCATCCTTGGTTATTAACCAGGAAGGGATGGAGACGATTCCGCTCAAGATGTTCTTCTTCTTTGGAGAGTATACGAAGCAGTGGCATCTGGCCCTTGCCGGACTGACCATTGCGATTATTCCAGTCATCATTGCTTATTTCTTTGCCCAGCGTGAAATTATTAAAGGGATTTCCGAAGGTGCAGTTAAATAACAAATTTACTATATAATAGAATCAAACTTTATTGGCTTAGGGGGAAGCACTGTGGTAACGATTAAGGATGTAGCAAAGGCAGCTAATGTGGCGCCCTCAACGGTTTCTCGGGTGATAGCCAACAATCCGAGAATCAGTGAGAAGACTAAGAGGCGTGTGAAAGAGGTCATGGAGGAATTAGGATACTATCCTAATTTGCAAGCAAGAAGTCTGGCCGCCAAAAGCACCCAAACGATCGGGGTCATTATGCCGAACTCAGCCTATCATGCTTTCCGCAACCCGTTCTTCCCTGAAGTCTTACGAGGAATCAGCATGAATGCCCATGACAGCAGATACGGGATTTACCTTTCCACAGGTTCAACGGAGGAGGAGATTCACGAGGAAGTGCTGTCGATGGTAAATGGGAGACGGGTCGATGGGATTGTCATGTTATATTCACGGGTTAATGACCGCACTATGCAGTACCTTTCGGAAATAGACTTCCCATTTACCGTAGTGGGCCGGCCAAGCACCTATGAAGAACGAATTACGTATGTTGACAACGATAATATTTTTATAACTAATCAGGTGACAAAATATTTGATTGCCCTTGGTCATAAAAACATTGCCTTTGTGGGCGGGAATTTGGACTTTGTTGTCGCCCATGACCGTTTAAATGGTTATCGAATGGCTTTAACAGAAGCGGGTCTTCCCGTAAATGAAGCCTATTTGGTTCATGAAAGATTTGTTAATGAAAATGGACGGGATGCCATTCAATCTTTGATCAATTTGAAAGTGCAGCCAACTGCATTTGTCACCCAGGACGATTTAATGGCGTATGAAATCATCAGCCACTTGGATGCTTTGAACATTCGAGTGCCAGAAGATATTTCGATTATCAGCTTTAATAACCTTTCATTATCGGAGCACTCGAAGCCTCCATTAACGTCAGTGGATATCGGTACCTTTCAACTGGGCCAGGTGGCAACGCAATGTTTAATTGAAAAAATTGAGCATCCAGACACCCTGCCAAAACGAATTACAATCCCGACGAAGCTGATTGAACGAAAATCATGCGCCCCAAAAAGGTAAGTACTAACAATGGACTAACAAATAGAAAGTCAGTGAGGAAGATATGAGTAAATTATGGTGGAAAGAAGCGGTGGCCTATCAAATATACCCACGCAGCTTTATGGACTCGAATGGAGACGGGATTGGCGATATCCAGGGGATCATCACGAAGCTTGATTACCTTAAGGATTTAGGAATTGACGTCATCTGGGTCTGCCCAATGTTCGAGTCGCCAAATGATGATAACGGCTACGATATCAGCAATTATCAGGAAATCATGAAAGAGTTTGGAACGATGGCGGATTTTGATTTGCTTTTACAAGAAACTCACCGCCGAGGGATGAAGCTAATTCTTGATTTAGTCATCAACCACACGAGCGATGAACACCCATGGTTTGTTGAATCCCGCGCCTCTAAGGACGATCCGAAGCGCGACTGGTATATTTGGCGCGACGGTAAGGGCGGAAAGGAACCGAATAACTGGGAAAGCATTTTTTCCGGGTCTGCATGGGAATATGATGAAGCAACTGACCAATATTACATGCACCTTTTCTCAAAAAAACAGCCTGACCTTAATTGGGAAAATGAAGAAGTCCGCCATGCCCTCTATCAAACAGTAAATTGGTGGCTTGATAAAGGGATTGACGGCTTCCGCGTCGATGCCATCAGCCATATCAAAAAGGAAGTTGGCCTCCCCGACATGCCGAATCCAAAGGGGCTTCCCTATGTTCCATGCTTTGAAAAAATGATGAACGTGACCGGGATACACGATTTTCTTCAGGAATTAAAGGAAGAGACGTTCTCCAAATATGACATTATGACGGTTGGTGAAGCAAATGGTGTCACCGCCGATGATGCCAAGGACGTTGAGCTTTGGGTCGGGGAACAGCAGGGCAAATTCAACATGATTTTTCAATTCGAGCACCTTGCTCTTTGGGATGCTGAGGTAAAAAAAGAACTGGATATAGTAGAATTTAAGGATGTCCTGTCGCGCTGGCAGAAAGGGCTGGAAGGGAGCGGCTGGAATGCCCTTTTTATTGAAAACCACGACAAGGCCCGTGTAGTCTCCACCTGGGGAAATGATATGGAATACTGGCGGGAAAGTGCCACTGCCTTTGCTGCGATTTATTTTCTAATGCAGGGGACGCCATTTATTTATCAAGGCCAGGAAATCGGCATGACTAACGTCCGCTTTGATTCCATTGAGGATTATGATGATGTTTCTGCAAAAAATATGTACCGATTGAAACGGGCGGATGGTGTACCACATGAGGACATCATGGAGATAATCTGGGCGAGCGGCCGCGATAATTCTCGGACGCCGATGCAGTGGTCAAATGAAGTGAATGCTGGATTTAGCGTAGGAACTCCATGGCTAAAGGTCAATCCAAATTATCGCAAAATCAATGTGGCGGCACAAGAACACGACCAGGACTCCATATTGAATTTTTACAAAAAAATGATCCGTTTGAAAAAGGCCAATGAAGTGTTTACGTATGGCACGTATGATTTACTTTTGGCAAAAGACCCACAAATATTTGCCTACACCAGAACACTTGGCAAGGAAAAGGTGCTGGTAATTGCCAACCTTTCAGATAGTAAGGCAAAGGTAAAAGGAGTTAACTTTGAAAATAGCTCCTTGCTGCTTCATAATTATGAAGTTCCAAAAACGAGCGAACCAATTTTAAAACCATATGAAACAAGGGTATACCGCTTGAAATAAAAAAAGACGATTCGACTTTGCGAATCGTCTTTTTGTTAGAGTTTGTTAAGCAGTGGTATTAGGTTTTTCAGTCACGGCATGTTTCTTGGTCATTTTTCTGAAGAAAGGAACTACCCAGTAGTCTAAACCAAATCGTCCTGCGTTATAGCCGGCTGCTAGAATGATAAAGCCAAGGAAGATGTCAGTAGGGTTATGAGATACAGTTCCGGCTAAGAAGAAGGCGAAGTTCATCACAAGACCGAAGAACATAGCTGCAGTTGTCAAACATCCAAGCATCAATCCAAGACCAACCAACATTTCACCCCAAGGGACGATAAAGTTGAAGAGATCTACGTTTGGCAGGGCCACACCTTTTAAGAAATCTACATACCAGCCGTAAACAACAGCTCCATCTGGACCTTTTACAGGGTTTGCTGTCACTCCTTTTAAGAATCCTGCTGCATCGAAGCCGCCTGTTAATTTATGAAAACCTGCTGTGAACCAAGCGTAACCAAGGTATAAGCGGATAACAAGTAAGATGGCTGCGGAGACTTTGTTCTCCCTTAAGAATTTGTTAAACATAACTCATTCCACCTTTCAAAATTTATTTGTTTCTTTCTACTTCCAATATATAGAATTTTTCAGTAAAAAACATGGCTATAGTAATAAGTTCAAAGTTTGTTCGAAATGTTTTGACAGTTCCTTGAACGGTACAAAATTCAAAGGGGATGCCCGCATTTTTTACCATTGAAAACGCTGCTACTTCCGCTTTAACAACAATTGTAAAGTTAGATGTTTTTTGTTATTTTAAAATTAATGATTTTCGAAGCGAAAAAAGGGGAAAGAACGTTGATGGAATTGAAATTGGCAAATACTCGAATAAAGTGGATGATCATCATTTGTTTGCTTGTTTTTTCAGAGCTACTTGATTTAATTGTTTCTTTCAATTTTCCATCTATTAAACTATTTCACTTTACCACCATTTCGGTGATTGTATGTGCCATCCCTTTTCTCCTGGTCACTTTAAAGGAAATGGGGAAAAAATCAGTAGAATATGAAAAAAATGAACAAAAGTTAAAAAATATTTATGATTCCCTAGATGTAGCGATTTGGTCCCATGACCTCAAAACCAATCAGCTTTTCATTACCCAAGGGATTGAAAAATTGTATGGAGTATCGTTAGAAGACTTTTATCATGACCATGCTTTATGGAAAAAGGTCATTTTTTCGGATGATTTACCCATCATATCTGAACGTGAGCATAAAATAGCACTTGGGGAAACAGTAACAAGTGAGTATCGAATTATCCGGCCTAACGGTGAAGTGAGATGGATTTATGACAGGGGTTTCCCGACTTTGGATTCCAAAGGAAACTTTGTTTATTTTAGTAGTGTACTATTTGATATTACCGACCGGAAGGAAAGTGAGGACCGCTATCGCAGTTTAGTAGAAATGTCCCCAGACATCATCGCTGTTGTTAGTGAGGAGAAAATTGAATATATTAACGAGGCTGGATGGAGGCTGATGGGCGCAGCCTATCCGGAGCAACTAATTGGCAAGTCGCCATTAAATTATGTTCCCAATAACATTATCCGGACAATTCGAAGGAGGGTTGGATCCTATGATAACCCTATTCAGGAAAGAGTAAGTTTCGAATTTCAGGTAAAACGGCTTGATGGTGAATTAATAGATGTCGAAATGGCTTCAAACCCAATTCTTTTCGAAGGCAGATTTGCTGTGCAAATTGTCGGCAGGGATATTACGGAAAGGAAAAGGGCAGAGCAAACGATTAAAACAATGGCTTACTATGACGCGTTAACCGGCTTGCCAAATCGAAACAGCTTTAAGGCCCACTTAACTGAGGCAGTAACAAATCACCAACACCAAAAACCGGCTGTGTTATTTTTAGACCTGGATCGCTTTAAGATTATTAACGATACGAAAGGCCATTCTATTGGGGATATAATCCTTCAAATGGCAGCAGGCAGACTGCAAGGTGCAGTTCAACAGAATGGGATTGTTTCGCGGCAGGGTGGAGATGAATTTATCATTTTACTAGAAGACACCGATAAGGAGCAAGTGACCTATATAGCCGAAAAAATCCTAACTGCCTTTTCAAAGCCCTTCTGCGTAAATAATCAGGAATTCTTTGTTTCAACAAGTATAGGAATTAGTCTTTATCCTGAAGATGGCGCTGATGAGGAAAGCTTAATAAAAAATGCCGATACCGCTATGTATAAGGCAAAAGAGCGCGGGAATAACTTTCAATTTTATTCATCTAGTTTAAATGGAATATCAGTCCGAAAGATGGAATTGGAAAATGGTCTGCGTAAAGCATTGGAATTTAACCAGCTGATGCTCTATTATCAGCCGCAATTTTCCTTGACAACCGGGGAAATCGTGGGAATGGAGGCATTAATCCGCTGGGATCACCCGGAACACGGCTTTGTTCCACCCTCTGAATTTATTCCGCTTGCTGAGGAGACGGGGCTGATTGTCCCAATTGGCAAGTGGGTTCTTAGGGAAGCCTGCAGACAAAGGAAGGATTGGAGCAAAGCGGGAATAGCGGATTTTCCAATCGCTGTCAATGTATCGGTACGCCAATTCGAAGATGATCAATTTATTGAATATACTGCAGCGGTTTTGGAAGAAATAGGTCTCGATGCAGGGCTTCTTGAATTGGAAATCACGGAAAGCATCATGAAGAATCTGCAAAGATCGTCTTACATCCTTCATCAATTGGAGGGGATGGGGGTGCTTTTGTCCATTGACGATTTCGGGACAGGTTATTCCTCGTTAAGCTATTTAAACCGTCTTCCCATTCATAAAATCAAAATCGATAAATCCTTTGTACAGGATGTACCTTTCCTTGCAAGCCAAGAAATGCTGGTCAAAACAATTATTGATATGGGGTTAAACCTGAATTATATAGTCATCGCAGAAGGCATTGAAACCGGACATCAATTGGAGTTCCTGCGGCAAAATGACTGTGCTGTCGGCCAAGGCTACCTATTCAGCAAACCATTACCGCCAGACGAGATAGAGATGTATCTTGAACGCAATAAAAGTGGTATCCGTTTTTAATGGGTACCACTTTTTTTTTTGGAAATACCTTATGCTGCCGCTCGGAAGGAATTTATATGAAGATGCCGATTAGGGTAAGTCATTGCCCCCATTTCATGTTAATTGATAAAGTGCAGCAGTCAGCAGGCTGAGCCTGAGTGGCTGGTGTAGTGAGGATGAAAGCTACACCTGATGGCGTAAACCTTGTGCCAACAGGAATGGTGAGTCCAATCGATTTAATGAGGCTGTCAACCTCGGCGTGCTTTCCTTGCTGGGCGGCGTTCATGATTTTGCGGGCAAATCCGACATCACTAAGCCGATCGAGCAGCAAGCTCCCCTGCCTCATTAAAACACGGAAAGTTTTGATGGATTGTTCAAAAATTTTCGTATTCACTGGCGGGTAGGACCTTGGCGGAGGAAAGTGTATGGTGTAGGAAGGATAATACGTCATTGGCGGATTTACAGGATAATGAAAAGGGTTGTAATACATCATAACACTCCTTTTATAGCAAAACAGCATAGCAGTATACGGTATGTTTAAGGCGGAAATTTGGTTCCTAGAGGCACAATCGTGATGCATATCACCGAAATGATTGTCCGTTTTTGTTAAATTGTAAATAGATTCAAAATTTTCCCTAAATTGGAGGGCGAAAGGTGACAATCAAACGGTTAGCATTTATTTGTATGCTTCTAACGTATTTCTTAATTGTGTTTGGCGGCTATGTGGCTTCCTCTAATTCCGGAATGGGCTGTGGGCCGGAATGGCCGTTATGTAATGGAGAAGTAGTGCCTGTCTTAAAAGGGGCAACCTTAATCGAGTTTGGTCATCGAATAATTGGTGCTTTGCTAGGGATTTTATCCCTTGTCCTATTTATTAAGCTTTTAAGGGCAAATAGGGGGCAGACGGTCGGATTGGCTGCTTTTTCAATGTTAGGGCTTCTTATTATTCAAATCCTGCTTGGTGCGATTGTTGTAGTCCGCGATTTGCCATCCATCATAATTACCATTCATCTCATCATCGCTTTTACTTTTCTTGTTTTCTTAATTTGGATTTGGAGATACCGAGGATTTCAAAATCAGGCTATTCAAGTTGACTTCATTACTGAAAAGACTCTACCTGCTACGATCCATCTGAACATATTACTCATTCTTTTGACATGTACAGTTGCCTTTGGAGCCTATATTAAACATGAATCGTTTGGTATGGCTTGCGGGTGGCTGGGCTGTCGGCAAACATTTTTTCCTTCAAGTACACCTGAGTTGCTGCAAACCCTCCACCGCGGTCTGGCTGGTATTTCCGCAGGTTACATCCTGCTTTTGACATACTGGTCTTTTTCAAAAAGATGGGGAAAGGGTCTGCAGAAACGCTTATTGTTGGGGACATTAACCGTCTTATTTCAATTGATCATTGGTGCGGCGGTAATTGAAACTTCGATTTCCATCCCGCTTGCCGTCCTTCACCTTGCTATCGGAACTGCCCTATTTGCGATTGTCAGCGAGGCAAGGATTTATTTGGGGGAAAGAGCGGTTCCGGTTTCCGGCCTAAGAAAGCATAGACCGCAAGGGGATCGGAAAAGTTTTGATTAATTCAGAGGGCGCTTGAAAAATGACGATTTAAGCGCCCGCTCTTTTTAGAAATTATAAATGCTTTGCTTTTCCGCCATACACCGGTTTCTTCTTCTGCTGCGACTGATGAAGGAATTCCTCGAGCGCCCCAGAGCCAAATAACACCCCAAATAAAATAAGAAGGAATCCAAGGATTTGCGCAACGGATATTTTTTCTCCAAGAATCGTCACCGCGCTGACTAAGGTAAAGAAGGGCTCAAAGTTGATGAAGATGGCTGCTTCCGTTACGCCAACCTTGCTTACAGCATAATTGTAAATCATATGACCAATCGCAGTGGCGAATACGGCAGAAGCGAGAAAAATCATCCAAATACCGAAGGACCCGTTAGATAATTCCTTTAACCCGCCTGGTTCCATAAATAAACTAATGAAAAATAAAACAATCGACCCAAAAAGCATCATGTATCCAGTCAATAAGCGGGGATCCAACGTATCGGAAACTTTCTTTATCAGCACAAAACTATATGCCTGTGTAAGAATCGATAAAAAGATGTACAGATCGCCAAGGGAAATGCTGCTTAGGGACAAACCGCCATGTCCTGCCGTAACAATAAAGGTAACCCCAGTAAAGCCTAAGATGATTCCCAAAAATTTTACTAACGTTACCCTGCTCTTTAAAAAGATAAACGCCAGAATGGCTGACAAGAGCGGACCAAGCCCAAGAATGAGCCCTCCGTTTGTGGCAGTGGTTTTGCTTAAACCAATCGACAAAAAGAAATGATGACAGACCACGTTAAAAAATCCAGCCACAGCGATATAACGGAGTTCTTTTCTAGTCGGTATCCGGACCTTCTTTAAAAAGGCTAGGATAGTAAAGACAGATATTGCTGCAGTGAAAATCCGTAATGACGTGATCGTAACGATAGGAAAATGCGAAACAATTACTTTAATACCGACAACATTAAATCCCCAAACCGCCATTACCATAACGAGCAGCAAATACATCTGGAGTTTTTGCGCTTTTGCCATATCTCCACTTCTTTCTTATTCCATAAAATATAATGGCAATATTATACAACAGTGGAAGTCTTTTTTGTTCAGCTTTTTTTCGATTAACGAAAGATATTACATTCCCAAATTATAAAATTGTGTTATTCTTTTGAATGGGGGTGGTTAGGGTGACAGTGAAAAAAATTACAGCTAAAGAGCTGCATGAAAGATTACAAGGACAAGAAAATGTTATGATTTTGGATGTCCGGGCAAACGAGAAATACAACGAGTTTCACATAGAAGATTCCCATGTTGAAAGCCGTAACATTCCAAAAACAGAAATATTTGAACTTGAAGAAAATAAGGACAAACAGCTTACCTTACCGAAAGACAGAGAGGTCATTGTTACCTGCACGACCGGGAATTCGGCAGCAAAATGCGCGAATATCCTTGACCGAAAAAATTATCAGGTCACGCTATTGGAAGGCGGCGTCACAGCCTGGAGGGACTTTTTAAAGTCACTTGAAGATTAAAAAAGGGAGCGATCCTTTATGCTGCAAAAATTGAATAAAAAACTAGAGAAAATAATGCCATTTATAACCCCGGTTAGTGTTATAAC
This sequence comes from Neobacillus sp. SAB-20_R2A, assembly GCF_049568635.1. Taxonomy (NCBI): domain Bacteria; kingdom Bacillati; phylum Bacillota; class Bacilli; order Caryophanales; family Bacillaceae; genus Neobacillus; species Neobacillus sp. SAB-20_R2A. The sequence continues at coordinate 1,006,640 of NZ_CP145895.1, forward strand.
CGGGGTTATCTTAAGTGCTTATATAAAGGATTTTTCCTTTTTAATCCCGTGGATTTTCGCCTTTATGACATTTGCCGGAAGCTTAAATTCCAATTTCAAATCGTTGAAAGACGCGATGCTTCATCCTTTTCCAATTTTTATAGCAATGCTGATTCTCCATATTCTCATGCCACTGTTTGCGTGGGGAGTGGGGCATATCACCTTCCCGAATGATGCCTATACCATTACGGGTTTAATTTTAGGGATGGTCATTCCAACAGGCATAACGAGCTTTGTTTGGGTTTCCATTTATAAAGGAAATATTCCGCTTGTGTTATCCATTATTTTAATCGACACCTTGTTATCACCAATCATTGTTCCATATTCTCTCTCAGTTTTTATGGGACAAAAAATTGAAATGGATTATGTCGATATCATGAAAGGATTATTGGGAATGATTGTGATCCCATCCATTATCGGAATGCTGTTAAACCAGTGGACAAAAGGAAAAATAAATCAACAATTAGGGGTAAAGCTTGCCCCATTTTCAAAAATCAGTATGGGTATTGTTGTGATGCTGAATGGAGCGGTTGTTGCTCCCTATCTTAGAAATATTGACCTTAAACTAATCGGTATTATGGTTACAGTCTTTGTTATTGCACTGTGCGGATATTTGCTTTCTTTTTTCCTGGGGAGGCTTTTGATTGGCGACCGGAATACGGCCATCACCTTGACCTTTTCAGGGGGAATGAGAAATATTAGTGCCGGCGCTGTCATCAGCGTCACGTATTTCCCGCCGGCGGTGGCCGTTCCGGTAGTGGTAGGGATGCTTTTCCAACAAATATTAGCGTCTTTAAATGGACATTTTATCGCAAAATACTACCAAAAAGACGCGGAAAAGCAGGATTCAGTTGCTGTCTAGAAAGAAGGAAATTTTATCATGAAGGGACAAACAATAAAGGATAGCGGACTGATTATTAGTGTCCAGGGAATTCAGTGGGCTGTTTTTATGTTAACAAACGTAATTGCAGTGCCGGTCGTTGTTGGAGCAGCCTTTCATATGGCACCGGCTGAAATCGCTGACTTTATGCAGCGCATGCTGTTTGTAACCGGAATCGCTACCTTAATTCAGATTTTTTTCGGCCATCGTCTTCCCCTCGTAGAAGGAGCAGCAGGAATGTGGTGGGCCATCTTTATCCTGCTCGGTACTATGAGTGTCCCAGCCAATCAAGGAAATGTGCTCCAACAATTAGAAATGGGGCTAATCATCGCCGGAATATTGTTGGCTATAATCGGTTTTTTGCCGATTATTGAAAATATACGTCTCCTATTTACACCAATTGTGACGGGTGTTTACTTAATTCTCCTAGTCAGTCAATTGAGTGGTTCGTTTTTAAAAAGCATGCTTGGCTTCACCGCTACCGGCCATTTAAACGGGAAAATTGCACTTATTTGTTTCCTAGTTGTTGTCATTATTTTATTCATATCATTAAAAACAACTGGCATTTTAAGAAGTTTAGGTCCGTTAGCTGGGATTATTGTTGGCTGGGCCATGTTTCATTTCTTTGGTTTGGGTGATACAAAACAAGCTTATGAACCCACCAAGTGGTTCAGCATTCCTGAATTTTTTTCTTGGGGAACCCCGAAGTTTGATATTGGGATTGCCTTAACCACGATTCTTACTTCGGTCGTCCTCATTTCCAACGTAATCTCCAGCGTTTTGGTAGTGGGACTGGCCTTAGAAAAAAGGGTAAAGCCTACTCAGTATCAGAAGGGGATTTTTGGGAATGGAGTTGGTTTAATCTTCTCTGGTCTATTTTCCGTAGTGGGCGTCATCCCGCTGGCTATTTCTGCTGGATTCATTATGACCACTGGCATTAAAAAATTGCTACCGCTCATTATAGGAGCGGTGTTAATCACGGCATCAGGATTTTTTCCGTATATAGGAGGGTTTTTAGCAACACTGCCACTAGAAGTTGCCTATGCATCCCTTTTTACAATGTTTACACAATTGCTAGGGTTTGGTATCCGCGATTTAATGGGGCAGGAGCCGACGGGACGGAACCTGATGGTGATTGGGATTTCCTTAATGACAGGAATTGGGATCATGTTTTTACCGCCAGAAGCCTTTGAAAATATCGCTCCATGGCTGCGGAACATTGTGTCCAACGGACTGCTCGTCGGCCTCATTTTATGTTTTGTGTTAGAGCATGTTATTTTTCGAAAAAGGAAAATCGAGCAGACAGCGTAATCCCTTCTGATTTGTGGAAGGGATTTTTTATATGCATTTTTGGGGAAAGTATTAAGGAACTTTTGTGTTGACATGAAACCAAATGGTTTTATATAATTGTAAATGTGAAACCAAAAGGTTGTATATTTTTTGAGAAAGCAGGTGGATTATATTGGTAAATACACTAGAAGACATCAAGAAATCAATCGTCATCGAAGCACCAATTGAAAAGGTTTGGGAGCATGTTTCTACGGCTGAAGCGATTGGGGAATGGTTCATGCCAAATGACTTCAAACCGGAAGTCGGTCATGAGTTTCACCTGCAATCTCCATTCGGTCCATCTCCTTGTAAAGTAACGGAATTTGATCCTCCAAACCTCCTTTCATTTAAATGGGATACAGAGGGCTGGTTTGCTTCCTTTATTTTGAAAGATTTGGGTGGAAAGACGGAGTTTACTCTGATTCATGGGGGCTGGAAACCGGCTGATGAAACCATCGGTAAAGCGGGCCAAAAATCTGGTGCTGTTCATCAAATCATGTCCGGCGGCTGGACTGGCATTGTTGAAAAGCTTCGCAAAATTGTGGAGAGCTAAGTGTCTGCATCAGCACAAAAACATGATGTGTTTCAGGCAATTGCTGACCCTACCAGGAGAGAGGTACTAAAGCTTCTCTCTGAAAAAGAATTACCGATTTCGGAGATCACATCGCACTTTTCAGTAAGTAGGACGGCTATTGCCAAGCATTTGAAAATCCTTTCCGAGGCGGAATTGGTCAGTGGACGAAAGGAAGGCCGTGAAAAAATTTATCGGCTCCATCCTGAACCGCTCTCGGAGCTAAAGCAGTTCTATGACCAATTCTGGAACAATAGGCTTTCTGTGTTGAAACATATTGTGGAAACGGGCAGGGAAAACAGCGGCCTAAAAGTGATTCAATCAGAGACAGAAAAAAAAGAACCTTAACGGGGTTCTTTTTTTGTACTTTAGGACAAAGCAAACGTTACTCTGCATCGATCGAGATATGCTGAAACTTGGAAACCTGAAATAAGCCTATGTCGGTCAGCTTTAATTCCGGTATGACTGGCAGGGTTAAAAAGGAAAGAGTTAAAAATGGGTTGAACTGGTGATTTGCCCCTAACTGGTTTAGTGCACCATGGATATTGTTTAGATTGGCGTAAACCTCTTGATAGGGGCGGTCCGACATCAACCCTGCGATGGACAGCGTTAATGATGCAAGGACCTTGCCGTCTTTTACAACTATCATCCCGCCTTGCATCTCCTTGATGGTTTTGGCGGCCATCACCATATCATGATCGTTTGCACCGGCAATCACAAGATTATGGGAATCATGGGCGATTGTAGTCGCTATGGCACCGGATTTCAGCCCCAGACCTTTGACAATTCCCAAACCGATAAAACCAGTCTGATGATGGCGTTCAATCACGGCCAATTTTAGCTGGTCCATATCCAAAGAGCATTGAAAAAAACCGGACTCATTTGTTTCCACCTGTTCAACGATATGACGTGTCACCAGGCTATTCGGGATGATTTCGATGATATTTGCCTTATGGGATTGAACCGGAATTTGAAATTCCTCCTCGGAAATTTCATGGAAACGAACCGTATGGGTTAAAGAGCTTGGGAGTTCCGGCTGGCTGCTTTCTTGAAAGTGTACAATGGCTCCTTTTTTTACAATAGCCGTCCCGTCCTTATAAACATCGGCAATTTTAATCGTTTCAAGATTCTCCATGATGATGAAATCTGCTTTATATCCGGGAGCGATAGCCCCTTTTTCCTCCAGTCCAAAACATTCTGCCGCGTTGATCGTTGCCATTTGAATAGCGGTTATTGGGGAGATACCCGCTTGCGTAGCCAGCCTAACATTGTGATCGATGCTTCCTTCATGAAGCAGGTCGTCAAGATGTTTATCATCTGTCACGAATAAGCAGCGGCGGGCATTACGCTCATTTACGACAGGGACCAATTGACGTAAATCCTTGGCCACAGTCCCTTCGCGGATCATCACATACATCCCCCGCTTGAGACGTTCCTTTGCCTCGGCTGCGTTTGTACACTCGTGATCGGTTCGGATGCCGGCAGCCATGTACACATTTATATCATTTGCGGAAAGACCGGCAGCATGGCCATCAATTTTTTTTCCAAAGGCTTTGGAAGTAGCAATCTTTTCGAGCATATCCTTGTCACAGTTAAGGACTGCAGGAAAATTCATGACTTCAGCTAATCCTAGAACCTTTGGCTGCTGAAAAAAAGGTTTTAACTGTTCGGCATTTAAAACAGCACCGGAATGTTCGAACTCAGTCGCAGGGACACAGGAAGGGAGCATAAAGTAAAAGTCAAACGGCAGGTTTTCGGAAGCATCGAGCATATATTGAATTCCTTCGGTACCGAGAACGTTGGCAATTTCATGTGGATCTGCAATAACAGTCGTTACACCATGCAGGAGAAGAACTTTGGCAAATTCGGCAGGTGTGACGATGGATGACTCGATATGAACATGACCATCGATGAAGGCTGGAGTTACATAAGCCCCATTCGCATCAATTACCTGTTTCCCCTCATATGTGCCAATACCCGCAAAGTAACCATCTGCAATCGCAATGTCCCCTTCAATCATTTCCCCGTTAAAAACATCGATAATTTTTGCGTTTTTAATAACTGTATCCGCTGGTTCTTTGCCGGATGCAACCGAGATTCTTCTTGCCAATTGTTGTCTTTCCATGCGCACCATCCCCCCTGAACTCTATATCTGACATATATTCTTTCCATACTAGTATTCTGTTAGTGTACGTAATTATTACAAGGTGGGATAAAGTCCTTCCAAAAATAAAAAGGACTGCAAAATTGAATATATACGATTTAAATACTAGGTTATAACCGCTAGCTTTTTTATGATACAATTTCCTTAAAAAAGGAGTCGGCCGACATGAATATCATTGACCTGCATTGTGATGCATTACTTAAGCTTTCGGAAGGTAAAGGTAAGCTGCGCTTTGCCAATGCCCCGGAATTAGAGACAAACAAAGCTCGCCTGCAGCAAGGCAAAATCAAGGCACAGTGCTTTGCGATCTTTATCGAACCGGATATCCCATCCGACCAAAAGTTCCAGGCAGCGCTGGAGCAAGTAGATTATTTTTATAAGGAAGTCTTAGGGGAAAATCCCGATATAGTACATATAAAGAATTGGGCTGATTTTGACCTGCTCAAAATTGGCCAGATTGGCGCGATGCTGACGCTTGAAGGTGTCGACGCGATTGGCAATGACCTTATGAAGTTGCGTACATTGTTCCAATTAGGTGTCCGTTCTGTCGGTCTTACCTGGAATAACGCCAATTTGGCGGCTGACGGTGCCGGCGAGCCGCGCGGGGCGGGGCTTACACTATTTGGTAAGGAAATCGTGCAATTAAACAACGAACATCAAGTCCTAACGGATGTTTCTCATTTGTGCGAAAAAGCATTCTGGGATGTCATAGAACTTGCAGATTACCCGATTGCGAGCCACTCCAATGCCAAATCCCTTTGTAATCACCCGCGTAATTTAACTGATGAGCAAGCTGCGGCAATGTTCCAAAAGGGCGGGCTGATCCATGTCGTCTATAATCCGCCATTTATTAATGAATCTGGGGATGCGCATATTAGTGACCTCATCAAGCATATTGACCATTTCTGCTCCCTTGGCGGGGTAAAGCAAATTGGCTTAGGGTCAGATTTTGATGGAATCTCCCAATTTATCATTGATTTAGAGAATGCTGGGAAATCGCAAAACCTGATCAATGAACTTTTAAAACATTACAGTGAAGAAGAGGTCAGGGGTTTTGCCTCACAAAACTTCCTTGACCACCGGCCGGGTGCCGCACGATGAAAATTCGCGAAATGGGTATGGCCATTGGTAAGATTGCGACGGGCGAAAAAAACTGCATAACTGACGTCCCGGGGGTAATGGTTGGGCACGTGACATTAGATTATCCTTTAAACGAAAAAAGCACCGACTATGCTTGTACGGGAGTAACCGCCATTTTACCCCATAGCGGAAACATGTTTAAAGAAAAAGTGACGGCAGCAAGCTGTGTCCTGAATGGTTTCGGCAAAACAACCGGACTCGTACAGGTAAATGAATTAGGTGTTCTCGAATCGCCGATTATGTTAACAAACACCTTTGGAGTCCCGGCAGTGACTCAAGGCACGCTTGAATATATGCTTGAGGAAAATCCGGAAATTGGTGATAAGACCGGAACCATCAATATTGTGGTTGGGGAATGCAATGACAGCCATTTAAACTCGATACGTATGTTTCCGGTTAAACCCGAGCATGCCATTGAAGCAATCAAAAAGGCCTCCAATCAGCAAGCTGAAGAAGGGGCCGTTGGTGCCGGAAAAGGCATGGTCTGCTTTGGCTACAAAGGCGGGATTGGGTCATCATCCCGAGTGGTATCAGACTATACAGTGGGCTGCATGGTCCTCAGTAATTTTGGCAGAAAAGAAGATTTTCGAGGATTTCAATATGAAACCGGAGCCGGACTTTCAGAAACTGCTGACGGTTCCATTATTATCGTTTTAGCAACCGATGCCCCGTTGAGCGATCGGCAATTAAAACGCGTAGCGAAGCGTTGCGGAATTGGTCTTGGGCGGACAGGTAGCCATTTCAGTCACGGCAGCGGCGATATTGTGATTGCCTTTTCAAACGCTTATAAAATTCCTCATTTTTCAGATGAGACGGCTGAAACACGGACACAGCTGCGCGAAGACCATCCCATTATGAATCAGCTATTTGCCGCAGCAGCTGAAGCGGCGGAGGAAGCGATTCTTAATTCCTTGACTCAGGCCGTTACCACACATGGAAGGGAAGGCCATGTTGTCGAAGCTATTTGTTTAAGGAAAGAAGGAAATTAAATGTACCTTTCAATAAAAGAAACAGCAGAGGTTTTATCCACATCAGAAGCTGACGTTAAGAAGCTCATTCAGCAGAAAAAAATCCGCGCTCTTTTTGACGGCAGTGATTACTTAATCAACAAGGAACAATTTAACACCCATCTAAAACAAATGGAAAAATACAAACAGCTTGTAGAGGAAATCTTGAGTGAACCCATACCTGAAGACTTGGACGTAAAGGATGAAGATTAATGGCAAATATTTTTTTAAAGCGAGTATATGAGCCTTACGATGAATCGGATGGGTGCAGGGTTTTGGTGGATAGGCTTTGGCCAAGGGGGATTTCGAAGGATACGGCAAGGCTCGATCATTGGTATAAAGAGATCGCGCCAAGCCCAAATCTTAGAAAGTGGTTTTGCCACAAACCGGAGCTGTTTGACGAGTTTCGCAGCCGTTATATTCAAGAACTGCGTACTGATGAGGAGAAGCTTCAATTAACTAGTCAAATATTTGAGATGGCAGCTTCTCAAAACGTAACGCTTTTATATGGCGCGAAGGACACGGTCTATAACCATGCGGTGGTCTTGTATGAGGAGTTAATGGAGAGAGGGGACATCGGGTGAAAAAAATATTTTTCACAGCACTGCTGTTAGTGTTAGTTCTATCCGGATGTTCTTCCAATAATCAAGCCAATAAAACGGATAAGAAAGAGGCGAAAGTGGAATTAACCATTTCCGCTGCCGCAAGTCTGCAAGATTCCTTGAATGATATTAAAGCAAGCTTTGAAAAAGCCCATCCCAATGTACAAATAAATTATAACTTTGGTGCTTCTGGAGCACTGCAGCAGCAAATTTCTCAAGGAGCGCCTGTAGACTTGTTCTTTTCCGCTGCAGAGGATAAATTCAATTTATTGGTCCAAAAAGGCGATATTGAAAAGAAAAACAGCATTAATCTTGTGGGAAATGACCTGGTGCTAGTTGTTCCGAAGGACAATAGCAAAGGCATTAATAATTTTAAAGATGTTTCGCGCGCGGAAAACATTTCGGTTGGTACCCCGGAATCGGTGCCTGCCGGAAAATATGCGAAGGAAACATTCGAAGCATTGAATATTTGGAATTCCCTTCAAGGTAAAGTGGTCTACGCAAAAGACGTCCGCCAAGTCCTTACCTATGTTGAAACCGGCAATGTGGATGCGGGAGTTGTCTATAAAACCGATGCCTTAACCTCCAAAAAGGTTAAAATAGCAGCAACGGCAGAGGACAGCACCCACACTCCCATCATCTATCCGGTAGGTGTTGTAAAAGAAACGGCACATCCAAAAGAAGCCGAGTTGTTTCTCGAATATCTTCAAAATCAAACATCGATAGACATTTTTAAAAAATACGGATTTAAAAACATACATTAAGCATGAAAAAGGCCTGGACGCGTCCAGGCTCTTTTTCATTAGATGACATATAAAAACACGCACATAAAATGGGCCAAGCTTCCAAGCATAATGAAGATATGGAAAATTTCATGGAAACCCCAATTTTTAAATTGCAAAAACTTCGGCTTTGCTCCGTAAATGACGCCGCCAACGGTATAGAAAATACCGCCAAGTACCAGCAGGAATAAGCCGTATGGATTAATGCTGCCGGAGAGCGGCGAGAAAACAAAGACCACCATCCAGCCCATCGCAATATAAAGGGCCGTTGAAATCCAGCGCGGGCAGTGAAACCAAACCATTTTAAAAACAACGCCGCAGATGGCGATTGCTGCAATAATCGAAAAGAGAACAGCACCTGTTTTTCCATTTAAGCTGATAAAACAGAATGGAGTGTACGTACCGGCAATCAGAATAAAAATCATCGAATGGTCAAGTTTTCTTAAAAAAGCAATCACTTTATCCCGCGCAATGACCATATGGTAGGTTGCCGAGGCTGAATAAAGAAGAATCATGCTAATACCAAAAATGATGACAGCGGCAATGGCAAGAGGCGAATGGGAAGTCAGTGAGGCTTTAATCACCATCGCCAACAGTCCGACAAAAGACAGAATCGCACCCGTCAAATGAGTGAGTCCGTTAATGGGCTCCCGAATATACGCATTCATTTTGTAACACTCCTATTCCGTTACGTAGTTTTGATAACTACATATAATGATACAAGTATATCAGAATCTAGTCAACGTCTATGTCTTCAGGTATAATAAAAAATATTAAGAATTGAACGGGGTTAACAGTAATGGAAAAAATCAATCAAATCATTGAAGAACTTGATTTGGAAGCGAATTTGCCGTTGGATGAGATTCCAAAGATAGATTTATATATGGATCAGGTCATCCAGCTTTTCGAAAATAAATTTGCGGAATCGAAGCGGAACGATGATGAAAAAATTCTTACGAAAACCATGATTAACAATTACGCCAAAGGAAAGCTTATTTTTCCTATTAAAAATAAAAAATACTCCAAAGAGCATCTCATCCTTATCAGTTTAATCTATCAACTGAAAGGTGCTCTATCCATTAACGATATCAAAACGACTCTAGATGGGATTAACAAAAGAATAATAAAGGAAGATATCGATTTAGATTCTTTCTATAACAGTTATCTAAATTTGACTGCCCAAAATGTCTCCGATTTCAAAGAGGAAATGACAAGAAGAGGGTTGGAGGTAAAGGAAGAAATCGCTGAAGGGCAGGAGGATACGTCGCCCTATCTGGAACGAGTGTTGATGATTTCGTCCCTTGTCCATATGAGCAATTTATATCGAAAAGCGGCAGAGAAGCTCGTTGACGGCATCGTGATTGACAAAGAAGGAAAGCGCCAGAGATCATAATGGTCTCTGTTTTTTTTTATACATAATAGGTGAAAATTTCTTCCATTTATAATGTGAAAAGAGAAAATAATTTACGGAACTTTGTGAGTATGCTATATTTTGTTTGAAAGCGGTTAACAATAAGAAACCAATTTATGAAGGAGCCGATAAAGATGATTGCCGATCACATTAGTAATTTTGAGTTATATAAAGGAATAAACGAAAAAGTGAATCGTGCCATTCATTATATTCAAACCCACAATTTTTCAAGCCTTCAAACAGGCATACATGAAGTTGAAGGGGAAGAACTTTTTTTTAACTTAATAGAATATGAAACGAAAGAAGCCGAGGAGCGGTTCTGGGAATCCCATAAAAAATATATCGATCTTCACTATATTCTTGAGGGAAAAGAGTTTGTCGCCCACGAGCTTTTTGAGAGAATGACGGTAAAACAAGACTACGATGAACAGGATGATTATTTCCTGCTGGATGGGAAAGTGCAGTCCAAAGTGAAGCTTGAAAAGGGCAATTTTATGCTCTTATATCCGAGCGATGTCCATATGACGGGCATTAAGGTGGACGAAGCGGAAAAGGTCAGAAAAGTAGTTTTTAAAATTCTTATTTAGGATGTGCGGGACAGATGATTAAAGAAATCATGACAACGGATGTATTGGTCGTTGGCAGCGGGATTGCCGGGCTTAAGGTGAGCATGGAACTGGCAAAAGCCGGACAAAACATCATCATGTCGACAAAAACACAGCTTTGCTCTGGATCCAGTTTTTTTCCCTTAAAGGCCTCTTTAGGGACACAAGTAACGAAAAACGAAGAAGACAAAGCCGTGTTTTTAGCGGATATTGATGCCGTCAGCCATGATATGCAAGACCGTGAGATGGCAAAAATCTATATTGATGAGATTCGGGACAGGGTTGAGGAGTTTCCCGAAATCGGAATAGAGCCTTATAAGCTTTCCGATGACCGGAAGGCCTGTTTTGCCAACCATGGCAGAACTATTTACATGCTGAAGGATTGGAATAAAATCAGGGAAAATGTTACCGAAATCATCGATCATTACCCTAATATTACCCTCATGGAGAGAACGGCAGTCATTTCTTTGATAAAGCAGGATGGTAGAGTGGCTGGGGCGATTCTCTTAAACAGGGATAATGACTTTATCATGATTAATTGTAAAGCCGTTGTCCTTGCTTCCGGGGGATTTGGGAATATATATAAGCATAATTTGAACCCAAATGACGTCGATGGATCAGGCCATATCCTGGCACTTGAAGCAGGTGCAAGCCTTGTTAATATGGAGTTTATTCAATTTATTCCAGGCTTTACATCGCCAAAATACAAGACATTATGGGGCGAGCATACGTTAAATTATTGCAAGGATTTTGTGGATGAGGAAGGAAACAGCATTTTAAATAGTGTGCTCCCAGAAGGCCTTTCTAAGGAAGAATGTTTTAAAATTCGCAGTACCCACGGTCCGTTTACAAATTCCCTGCCCTCCAAATATTTTGATATCGCGATGATGAAAGAAATTTTCAGAACGAAAAGCGAAGATGGTTTCGAGTTACTTTACGATCCTGAAATTTACAAGAATAAAAGTGATTTCTATACGATTTATTTAAATTGGCTTGAAGACCGCGGCATAAACCTAACTAAGAATAAGATGAAAATTGCTCCGTTTGCTCATGCCAGCAATGGCGGCGTCAAAATTGACAGCTACGGTCGGACAGGCGTACCCGGGCTATATGCAATTGGCGAGCTGGCCGGCGGGATTGAGGGTGCCAACCGTTTGGGTGGGAATTCTACCGGAGCTTGCATGGTGTTTGGAAAACGAGCTGCCCAAAATTGCCTTGAATATGCAGGAAGCATCGAGCGGCTAGAAATCAATCTACATCAGGTGACAACACAGTTGACACAGGGGATTCATGCCTTTTCAGCAGATTCACAAAGTGCTCTGACTCCACATGAAGTAATGGATGCGGTCAGGGAAATCATGTGGTTTCATGGCAACGTCATTCGCGATGAAAAAAATCTCCAAGCAGCCTTGAATAAAATCAAGGACTTGAAAGCATCTTTTAATATGGGGATTTTTACAAATAATATAAAAGAAAGAAAAAGCGCCTTTAAAGCAAGAAACTTCCTGATTCTTTCCGATCTGCTACTGCAGGCAATGCTGGAAAGAAAGGAAAGCAGAGGCGCTCATTATCGGGAAGATTATCCTTTTGAAGATGAATTTTATAATAAAAGGTTAGTAATTTCACGAATTAATGGAAATCTTAAGCTGAATTTTGAGGTCAGATAATCTTTCCATAGGGCATTGAAAAAGTGGAGATTTTTTTCAAAAATAAAATAAATGAAGAAAATTATTTACACTATTAAAATATTATGATATATTTTTCTTGTAAACGTTAACATTACTTTCACTCAGGTGGGGATATACATGAATTTAGAAAAGTTTAAAGGGATCATTCCCGCATTTTATGCCTGTTATGATGATGCAGGTGAAGTATCGGAAATCAGAACAAAAGACCTCTGCAACTATCTTTATGAAAAAGGGGTAAAGGGTCTTTATGTCGGCGGGAGCTCAGGAGAATGCATCTACCAAAATCTTGAGGAAAGAAAAGCAACCTTAAAATATGTTGCTGAAGCGGCCAAAGGGAAGCTGACATTAATTGCACATGTCGGCGCACCATCAACTCGGGATAGCGTCATTTTAGCAAAATATGCAGAAGAGCTGGGCTATGATGCACTATCTGCCATTCCGCCAATCTATTTTAAGCTTCCAGACAGCTCGGTTATTAAGTATTGGTCAGAAATAATGGAATCCACTGAACTGCCGTTTATTATTTACAACATTCCGCAAACAACAGGATACAATCTTTCACTGTCAGCCTTTAGGAAGCTGATTGAAAATAAAAAGGTAATTGGCGTAAAGAATTCATCGATGCCGGTAATGGATATCGAACGCTTTAAGGCAGCAGCAGGAGAAGACTTTATCGTCTTCAATGGTCCTGATGAGCAGTATGTTTCCGGCAGAGTAATTGGCGCTGACAGCGGAATAGGCGGTACGTATGCGGCAATGCCTGAATTGCTTTTAAAAGCAGAAGAGTTTGTGTCATCTGGGAATTTTGAACAAGCGAAAAATATCCAACGGGATATTAACGATATCATCATTGCCTTATGTTCTCTAAATGGCCATATGTATTCCACGATTAAGGAACTTCTAAAATTACGTGGTGTCAATGTTGGAAGTGTTAGAGGACCGCTTGAGCCTGTAACAGGCGAGGATTTGAAAAAGGTAGAAGAAATTAAGGATATGATTGATCAAGCTATCCTTAAATATAGCAGGTAAAAGAATGAAAAGAAGAATTGTTTGCTTTGGTGATTCTAACACATGGGGTTATAATGCCAAAACCTTGGAAAGATTCCCGGAAGGTATCAGATGGACTAGTATTCTGGCCGAGTTTTTGGGGGAAGAGTTTCAAGTGGTCGAAGAAGGGCTATCAGGCAGGACAGCTGTAGTAGATGACCCCTTATTTGAAGGGTTAAGTGGATTGGCCTATATTCACCCATGTTTAATGAGTCATGCGCCACTGGAGCTAATAATCATCATGATTGGTACAAATGATACGAAAGAACGGTTTCATTTAACTTCCTATAACATCGCCCAAGGCATAGCAAGACTTTCATATAAGGCCAAAAACACACCAGCAGGCGTAAACGGGGCTTTTCCTAAAGTTTTAGTAATTGCCCCGCCTCCGATTGGTGAAGAGTACTACGAAACTGAAGTGGGAAAGTCGATGGGGAAAGCATGTGACATCAAATCATCGGAACTTTCCACCCATTTAAACGAATTGATGCATATTCAAAAAACTGAATTTCTTGATACAAAAGGAATCGTTTCTATGAATCAAATCGATTTTATGCATCTTGATGAGGAAGGACACAGGCTTCTTGCTGAGCTTGTCTTCAATAAAATAAAAACTTATTTTTAAGGGGGAGAAATTTATGTTCAAGAAGCGTTTTCTTGCAACCGCTTTATCTGGTGTACTTGCCCTTTCAGCATTAGCTGGATGTTCAGACAAAGAATCAAGTAAACCGGCTGGAGGCTCCAAAGACAAAAAGACTGTAGAATTATCCTTGATGTTAACACCTCAATGGAAGGGTGTTATGGATGCAACAGAACAAGGAGCTGACTATGATAGCTTTTTCAAGCATGCAGCAGAGAAATTTTCCAAGCAATATAAGGACTATGACGTAAAGGTTAAGGTTGAAGTCGTTGCCAGTGAACAACGGGACGAACTGTTAAACGTTAAGTTAAACGGCGGCACCCCGCCAGATATCTTCTTTGAAAATACGTTTGCCATGGGTGACTACGCTCATCGCGGTGCATTAGTGCCATTAAATGATATTGTTGATGATGCAGCTAAGAAAGATATTGATCAGAACTACTGGGATACTGTGACGTTTGGCAAGGACATTTATTTCTATCCATTCTCCCATATGCCAGGAACATTTGCTTACAACGCTGATATGTTAAAGGCAGCCGGACTTGAAAAATATATCGGCGGCGAGAATGAAATTAAAACGTGGACTTTAGAAGAATATGAAACTATCTTAAATTCTCTTAAGAAGGACTTGCCAAAAGACAAATATCCAAATGCCTATCCAATGGGATTATATGCTCTTAACAACCAAGCGGATACTTGGAACCTAGCGTATCTAAGAATGTTTGGCAATCAGTTCTTTGATAAAAAGGGAAATATTGTCCTGGATGATGCTAAAGGTGTGAAAGCTGCAGAATGGTTAAAGAAAACCTATGATGCTGGTTTAACCAACCCTGGTGCCGAATCAGTTTCTTCTAACGACGTACTAGCTATGTTTAAGAACCAAAAGATTGCTATTGCTTTCACTAACTCAGTTCTATTTAACAACACAAAAGCTGAGATGGAACAAGGAAAGGCTCCTAAGTTCGATATCAGACTTGCAAACATTCCTTCTGAAAGCGGCGACCCATTAACATTTACTTATGTATCAGGCGCTGCCGTATTTAACACACAAGATGAAACTAGAATTAAAGTAAGTAAGGATTTTGTAAAATTCTTCTCAACTGACCCTGAGCTAGTAAAAGCATCTAAAAATGGTGTTCCTGTTAGAACTTCAGTGGCAAATGAGTTCAAATCACAAAATCCATTATTTGCAGCATATGACAAAAACGCTCAGTATTTATTCAACTTTACAGGAAGCGTTCCTGGGTACAGCCAGTTAAGACAGGTATTATTCCCTGAACTGCAAGCCATCTATACTGGTCAAAAATCACCTGAACAAGCAATCAAAGATTATCAGAAGAATGGTAATCAAGTAATTAAAGATGCAAAAGAAAACTCAGTGATTAAATAACCTTCAGCGTTATAAATAAAAGCTTAAGCCCCGATATTGGGGCTTAAGTTTTAGAAAGGTTGAGGCTTCTTATGAATTTCAACAAGCATGCTTTAAAAGAGAATTTGACGGGATACCTGTTTATTGCTCCACAGCTTATACTCTTCTTGGTATTTCTCGTTTATCCAATTATTGAAGGAATTCGCTTAAGCTTATATCGGATTAACTATACGAATGAAGTTTTTGTCGGTTTTGAAAACTATCAAAAGTTATTTCAGAATCCGGTCTTTGTAAAATCAACTATAAATACTGTCGTATTTGTTATTTTTATCGTTGCTTTGACTGTTATTTTTGCCCTATTCGTATCAGCGGCTGTTTTTGATAAAAATGCGAAATATGTTTCTTTCATTAGAGGAAGCTATTACATCCCGGTAATGGTTTCAATGGTTGTCATGAGTATGGTTTGGAGCTTTTTGCTTAATCCGGCTAATGGTCTCATTCCTTATGTTGCAAAACAGATGGAAATGTCATCAATCAATTTCTTGGGCAACCCTAAAACCGTATTGCCGGTCATCATTTTTGTAACCTTTGCAACTAACGTTGGTCAAGCGATCATACTTTATATAGCATCGATGATTGGAGTTCCAAAGGATTTATTCGAGGCGGCAGAGGTTGATGGTGCCAGCCGAACGACGATCATCTTTAAGATCCTAATTCCAATGGTAAAGCCTACTACCATCTATATTATTATCATGAATATAATTGCAGTATTAAAAATATTCGTTGTCATCCAGCTCTTAACGGGCGGCGGACCAAATAATGCTTCTACAACGCTCATGTATTTCTTATATAATAACGCGTTTAAGTTCAATCAACTTGGAATTGCTTCCGCTGTTGGTGTCATTATGTTCTTAATTACATTAGTGCTATCGGTTCCACAATTAAGAGCAATGTTTAAGAAGGATTGAGGTGACAGAGCATGTTGAAAAATAAAAATAAAAGAAAAAGAGAAACGGTTGACGTAGTTGCAAACGTGATCATTCTTTTCTTTGCAATCCTAAACCTGTTTCCGCTCTACTGGTTATTTACAAGCTCGTTAAAAAATAGTGCGGATGTTATCAAAATGCCGCCGGATTGGTTTCCAAAAACCATATCCTTCAGCAACTATGTGGATGTATTCCAAAATCAGCCGGCATTAAAATGGACATTTAATAGTATTGTTGTATCACTTGTCTCAACCATTGCAGTTATCGTAGTCAGTTCCCTGGCAGCCTATGCTTTTTCAAAGCTGCATTTTAAAGGGAAAAATGTTATTTACATTATCTTTATCTCAAGCTTAATGATTCCAAAAGAGGTTATGATTGTTCCATTGTTCAGAATTATTCAAGACCTAGGTATGGTCAATTCGCTTAATGGCATGATTTGGCCAAACGTCGCAACCGCTTTTGGTGTATTCCTGCTAAAAGGATTCTTTGATTCGATCCCTGACTCATTACGTGAAGCGGCCAGAATTGACGGTGCAGGTGAATTATATACCTTCTACAAAATTATTTTGCCAATTGTAAAACCGGGTATTGGTGCATTATTTATTCTAAACTTTGTTCAGGTATGGAACGATTACCTATGGCAGCTGGTGGTTGGCCAGAGTGAAGAATCGAAAACTTTAATGGTTGGTATTGCTTCATTAATGCAGGATTTAAATCCAAACTTTGCTTACAAGATGGCAGGAGCTACTGTTGCTGCAGTTCCAATGCTGTTAATCTTTATTTTCTTCCAAAAATACTTTACTAAAGGCTTAGCAATTGGGGCAGAAAAGGGATAAAATTCAACTTGGAGATGCTTTTAAATGGATAATAAGGATAAAATTTTTGAACAAGTTAAAGGTAAATTAATCGTTTCGTGTCAAGCTCTTCCGGAGGAGCCGCTGCACAGTCCATACATTATGGGGAGAATGGCGTATGCGGCCAAGCTTGGTGGAGCGTGCGGCATCCGCGCTAATAGTGTAGAAGATATTAAGGAAATCAAAAAAACGGTTGATTTGCCGATTATCGGAATTATTAAACAAGTTTACGATGGGTCTGATGTATTTATAACACCTACAATGGAAGAAATTGACCTTCTTTACCGTGAGGGTGTGGACATCATTGCTTTAGATGCTACAAAAAGAGTCCGACCAGATGGCACGACGATTGAAGAGGTATTTCCTAAAATAAGAGAAAAGTATAAAGATCAACTCTTTATGGCGGATTGTTCTACTTATGAGGAAGGTATGACGGCCTATAAATTAGGCTTCGATTGTGTTGGTACCACCTTAAGCGGGTATACAGAATATACAAAAGGAACGAGCCTGCCGGATACGGAGTTAATAGGGAGCTTAGTTCGTGAACTGCCCATTCCGGTAATTGCTGAGGGAGGTATCTGGACACCTGAGCAATTAAAAACAGTTTTTGAGCTTGGTATTCATACCGCGGTGGTTGGAACTGCTATCACAAGACCGATGGAAATTACCAAAAGATTTGTTCACGTTATTCAATAATGGAGAAAATTTTTTCCAAGATTAATCCCCCGAGTTTCTCGCGGGATTAATGCCTTCTCAGGTAGATATTGGCGGGGAGTGGGAATTGTGGAAATATTAGCTGTCGATATTGGAGGGACATCCATCAAGTTAGGCCTCTCCGATGAAAAAGGAAATATAAAGGTATTTAAAGAATATGATTCGGAAAGTAAAAAAGGCGGACCATACTTAATAGAAAAACTGATCCAGATTATTTCGGAATTTGACGGTTTTGACGCGATTGGCATCAGTACTGCAGGACAGGTAAACAGTGAGGAAGGGTATATTATTTATGCTAATGAAAATATACCGAATTATACTGGAACGAATTTAAAACATATTTTTGAGGAAAAATTTAAAGTTCCTGTAAAAGTAGAAAATGATGTCAACGCCGCGGCATTAGGTGAAAAATATTATGGCGCCGGCCGAAGCTTTCATGATTTCCTTTGTTTGACATATGGAACAGGAATAGGCGGTGCCATAATTGCTGATTCCAAGATATACAAGGGTCATAAAGGAATTGCAGCAGAATTTGGCCATATTATTACCCATCCCGCAGGGAATCCTTGCAATTGCGGTGGAAGAGGCTGCTATGAAACATACGCTTCCACATCAGCATTAGTAAGAATGGCATTAGTGATTGACAAGGAATGTATAAATGGTAAGATTATTTTCGAAAAAATAAACCAAGGTGATCAACGGCTGTTGAAGGTTGTCGAATCTTGGGCTCATGAAGCCGCGCTGGGGTTGGCTTCATTAATCCATATATTTAACCCTCCTGCTATTATTGTTGGCGGCGGCGTCATGGAACAGGAGTTTTTGGTTGAAAGGGTTTCTGCGAAAGTAAAAGAATTGATTATGGAGAGCTTTTCTGATGTGGAAATCATCAAAGCTTCTTTGGGAAATAAAGCGGGGATGCTAGGTGCCGTTTCACTTCATTTAACGAGTGGGAAATAGAAGGGGTGCTTTATGACAACGGTAGATATCTTTTCACTTATTCGGTCACGATATAATTCATTTACAAATACAGAAAAAAAGGTGGCGGATTACGTCCTTGAAAATATTAAGGATGTCATCTATATGTCGATTACGGACCTGGCTGACGCCTGCGATGTAGGCGAATCAAGCGTTTTTCGGTTTTGCAAAACTATGAATCTTAAAGGGTATCAAGAGTTTAAGATTGCATTAGCCCATAGCATTTCACAAGGTGAAGAAACACCGCAGATATCAGGTCAAATTACGATGCAGGATACAATTGGGGAGCTTGCCTCCAAGATTTTAACAACGAATGTAAGTGCCCTTACTGACACGTTTAAACTAATTAATGAGGACGATATTTCAACAGCGATAGACTACATCATAGCTGCAGATAGAGTTCACTTTTTTGGAGTTGGCGCCTCTTTAATGACTGCGATGGAAGCTAAGAACAAGTTTATGAGGGTTACCAATAAAACAGAATGCTCCATTGATACTCACCTGCAAATAATGTCAGCTGCCTTGATGACGGATAAAGATGTTGCTGTTCTAATCTCCTACTCCGGTTCAACAAAGGACACGATTGAAGTGGCAAGGGTGGTAAAAGAAAGAGGAGCAAAGATTATTGCGATAACTCGTTTTGCAAAGTCCCCTTTAACTAGTTATGCAGATATTACCCTGCTTTGCGGAGCAAATGAAGGACCTCTTCAAGGCGGCAGCCTATCGGCCAAGCTTTCCCAGCTTTATTTGCTGGATTTGCTCTATGCTGAATATTTTAAAAGAACCTACAAAGAATCGACTGTTAATAAAGACAGTACAGCTAAAGCTGTCATTGAGAAAATGCTTTAATAGAAGGCCCGCAAATACATAAGGTGCGGCAGCACCTTATGTATTTGCGGGCCTATTATTATATTTGCATTTCGAATTCTTTAATATGATGCAGATTTACATCTTGAATGCCGCTTCCTATTTGAATTGCTTTTACATTAGAATCCGTAATGGCGACATTATGTATATGGACAGCATCGGCACGGTTTTCACCGCCAGTTACTTTTATTCCGGCACCTGCCGTTCTAAAATTTTTAAAAGAAATATTGTTTAGGGCAACATTTCTAGCTCGATATTGAATGGCAGCGATTGGATTTCCTTTATAGTCATAGTCGGGATCGCCAATAAAAGTTACATGGTTTAATACGACGTTTTTATAAGCAGAAATGACTAAACCGCGCGGTGAGGATTCCTGATATAAATCCGTAAAAATGGGTGCTATAGAAGCCAGGTTAACCGCCAAAATATTGTAGGCAGATTTTGATTCCATGTCAGTGCTTTTATGATGGCCGATATGCCGGAAGTTAAAGGACCGGTTATCGTTCAGGGAAATGTGCCCGACGATTTGCACGTTGGATGCCGCCGAAGAATTTTGATGTGCCTTGATTTCCACTCCTCCAAAGCACCTGGCCGTGGAATTATTGACTAGGAGGACATTCCTCGACCCATCATCCACCTCAATCCCATTCGAGTTTGAAAATCCTTTCTGGTGGGCGCGGCCGCTCGGGTCGCACATATGTGAATTTGAAATCCAAATATAATCACTATGGTGGGTGGTGATTCCGTCATCACCAAAGCCATGACCGTTTAAATTATCTAGCCAGACATACTTGCTGCCTCCGCGGGCCCGGAAACCATCACCGGCATAATTGTACAGGGTCGAAGTAATATCAAAGCAATGGAGACCTGGATTAATGGCTTCTACGTCCTTTACCCACCCATATGTTACATTTGCATAAGTTAGGCAGCTAGAATGGTTCCCCCATGTACTTGTTTTGGCAGTATACCCAAGTCTTTCGACATTCCAGTCGAGGCTAAGGCCTTGCACGAAGATATGGTGATTTCCTCGCCAATGATTAGCATTTGTGATTAGTCTCGTGCCTTTAGGTACCTGGTCGTGAAGCTTAATGGTTGTAATTCCTTTTCCTGCCCCAGCCAGGTAAGTCCACGAGGGAAGACGGATTTCCTTTGTTATGTAAATACCCGGCGGCACAATCACTTTTACTCGCCCATTCCCAATTGCCCTTTTGAAAGCAGCCGTGTTATCAGTAATCCCGTCCCCGACAGCACCAATATCTGCCACATTGACTTCCTTGACAGTATTGCCCATAAGTCCTGCAAGTTCTTGGTCCAATTTCTCCATCCAATCTGGAACCACTTTTCCTTCTGAATCTACTGAAAGTTTTGTAGGAGTCAAGAAACTAGATGGTTTTGCTAAAAGGCGGAAGAACTTCTCAGTTACTCTTTGCTTAAATGGAATGGAGGGGGTGCCAAGATGTCGTGCGCTGTTATTTTTACTTAACTGCTGAAGAAGCAGTTCGGTTTCATCAAGGACTTGTCTCATATTCAGGTGCTGCCCGGTAATTTGTTCTAGCAGTGAAAGGTTATTTCGTGCGTCATGCGATTTTTCTAATCTTAGCATCTTTGTTCACTCCATAAATATTAAAACCTGATATAAGTATTATAGCTATTTTAAAAAAGAAGATGCTGATTGAGAAGAAAGTCAACTTAAATGACCAAGCCAGCTATTAATAATCCAATAGGGATTATGCTGACAACAAGCATTCTGGCAGTGCTTACCCTTCCGTATAAAACAATGGTTCCAATTTGTTTATCCCAAGTGGCGTACCCGTGTTTCTTTAAATCTTTATAGGAGAAACCAAAACAAATAAAATTAATGATGGGCACTCCTAGTCCCATTCCAGCGGCTGTTACAAAAATACTTCGTTTTAGTGCGGTTACAAATCTAATAGGTTCACCCGTAACCGTTTTCATACGTGTGTTTAACAGAGACTTACCAAGCGTATTTCCAAAGACAGAGAGAATGGCCGCCTCTACAAGGATATAAAGGATTAGACAAATCATGAATACGGTAATGGCTGAGGATTCAACGATAAACTTCGGAGAAAAAATAGAAACAAAAGCTATAAGAAAAAATGTAAAGAGGGCAAGATCAAAGAACCTGGCAAGAAATCTCACAAAGGGCCTTCCGGCAGGATAGGTATCCTTTTTGATTTCCTCCCAAACTACAGCAAAATTTATTGCATCCTGTTTATTATCTGTTGACTGAAACACATTTAGGGTTTTAGCCATACACCAACAGTCCATATTTGAGGACCAAAGAAAGCTGTCGCCAGTTAAAACACCTTGTTCATACAGCTTTTTTATTTCAAATAAGCTTGCAGGACCCTGTTGTTGATGGTCTCGAACATAAAACCAGACATTTCCCTCCGGACTGTCCATGGTTTACCGCCTCCTAGTCAGGTAAATTATACCATGTTGGCTAAAAGATAATTTTGGAACATTTTTTGACAATTTTTTAAATCAGGGATATTTTCCTAAGAAGGAAAAATACTAACAAATGTTCGGAGGTGGAGTCGATGGAACAAAAGGATTTTGAAAAAGTTTATGAGCAATATAAGCAGCAAGCCCAAGTGGAGGTCGGTGCAACTAATCCTGATGGAAAAGAAGAGTTTGTTGCTGTTAAGAAAAATGATGATGGGGACATTATTGCGTTTAAGACCAGCAATGGACGAGAATTGAATTACCTACAGGCATTGGATGAAGCGAAGGCAGGAAAGATTGCCCATATTGATGTTTTTCATAAATACGGAAGGGATATCATCCGCAGCGAGCCGGACGGTATTAAAGAAAATAATCTTGATCAGCTTCCTGAATTTTAATTTTAGAAAAACTGAGTAAGATAAGTCTCTGCTCAGTTTTTTGCTTTTCTAAAGTGTGGAATAATCCCGTCACGATTAGTGGAAAATCAATATATACATAAAAAAAGGAGCCATGTTATGCATTGGTATGAAAAGTTGAATCAATACTTTCCGGTTGAGGAAATGAAGTCGCGGGAACATATGGAAACCCTGCTCCGGGAGCGGCCTAATATTTATCATAAGGATGAAGGACCCAATCATGTGTTGATGTATGCGGAATTTGATAATTTTGTCTTTATTGATTATCTGTTTGTTTCAAGCGATGCCCGGGGTCAGGGACTTGGACATAAGCTTATGGAAAAAATGAAGCAAAAAGGGAAGCCAATTATCCTCGAGGTGGAGCCGGTTAATTACGAGGACAGCGATACAGAAAAGAGACTGCGCTATTATAAGCGTGAAGGCTTTGAGCATGCCGAGTCAATTGGTTACGAGCGAAGATCCTTGGCAACAAATGAAGTAAATAAGATGGAAATACTCTATTGGGCGCCGCATCAAGAGTCGGAGGAAATGATTTTTGAAGCGATGAAAAAAACATATAATTTGATTCATACCTATAAGGATGAACATTTTTACGGTGAATCCTATCAGCCGGCTGATGAGGTGCTGACCTTTAATGAAGAACCGGACAATACCAATATATTAGAAAACCTATAAAAATAAAAAAAGAGAGCCTGGCTCTCTTTTTTTATGAACGTGCAAGCTCATATTCTTTGATTTTATCTTCATAGGTTAAAGTAACACCGATTTCGTCCCAACCATTTAGGAGCATTTCCTTTGGGTATGGAGCGATGTCGAAAGTTAATTCAAAACCATCGTTGGCATAAACCTTTTGTTCTTCAAGATTTACTGTAAGCGAATAGCCCTCAGTTTCTGCTTTTTTCATAATAGTTTGGACTTGCTCTTCCGTTGCAGCGATGGCAAGGATCCCGTTCTTTACGCAGTTATTTTTAAAAATATCTGCATAGCTAGGCGCGATGATAACCTTAAAGCCAAAGTCCTGAACTGACCAAGGGGCATGCTCGCGGGAGGAGCCGCAGCCGAAGTTTTCACCGGCAACCAGGATAGAAGCACCTTTATATTGCGGTTGATTTAATTCGAAATTCGGATTTGGATTACCGTCATCGTCAAAACGCCAGTTATAAAATAAGAATTGGCCGAAGCCGCTTCGTTCAATGCGCTTTAAAAATTGCTTCGGGATAATTTGGTCTGTATCAATGTTTGAGCGGTTAATTGGGCAGACAAGGCCTTGATGTATGCGTAATGGTTCCATTTCTACATAACCTCCTGAGCAGTGAACTTGCGGACATCGACGAAATGGCCGGCAATTGCTGCAGCAGCCGCCATTTCAGGGCTGACAAGATGAGTGCGGGCCCCTTTACCTTGACGTCCTTCAAAGTTCCGGTTGGATGTGGAAGCACAGCGTTCACCAGATGGAATGATATCGTCGTTCATTCCGAGACACATACTGCAGCCCGCTTCACGCCATTCAAAGCCTGCTTCCTTAAAGATTTGATCCAAGCCTTCTTTTTCCGCTGCAAGCTTGACGCTGAAAGATCCTGGAACGACAATCGCAGTAACCGAAGGGTTAACCTTCTTGCCGCGAACGATGTTAGCTGCTTTACGCAGGTCGCTTAGACGTGAATTGGTACAAGAACCGATGAAAACATGGTCAACTGTTACGTTGGAGATAGGCTGACCTGCTTCAAGCCCCATGTATTGAAGAGCGCGCTGAATTTCGTCTTTTTCCGCCGGTTTATCAGTTTGATCTGGACTTGGTACGTTTGCAGTTACCGGAATACACATTCCAGGATTCGTTCCCCAAGTTACCTGAGGTTCTACTTCTGAAGCTTCGATTTCAACAATTGTATCATAGGTGGCACCTTCGTCTGTTGCAAGGGACTTCCAGTCAGCAGCGGCTTCATCGAAAGCTTCACCTTGCGGAACGTGTCTTCTGCCGCGTAAATATTCGACTGTTGTATCGTCTGGGGAGATAAGTCCGGCTCTTGCACCGCCCTCAATCGACATGTTACAGACAGTCATGCGCTCTTCCATGGAAAATCCACGGATGGTTTCCCCGGTATATTCGATGACATAGCCAGTTCCAAATTTGACGCCGTATTTTCCGATAATCGCAAGGATTAAGTCCTTAGCGGTAACGCCTGTCCCAAGCTTGCCATTGACTTTGACATTCATCGTTTTTGGCGGTGCTTGCCAAAGTGTTTGTGTAGCAAGGACATGCTCGACCTCACTTGTACCGATACCAAAAGCAAGGGCACCAAATGCACCGTGTGTAGAGGTATGGCTGTCGCCGCAGACGATCGTTTTTCCAGGCTGGGTAAGACCAAGCTCAGGACCGATGACATGAACGATTCCGTTATCTGGGTGGTGAAGGTCTGCAAGTGTAATGCCGAATTCCTCACAGTTTTGCTGTAATGTATCGACTTGTTTTTTTGAAATAGGGTCATTGATTACAAGACGCTGGCGGGTTGGGATGTTATGGTCCATTGTTGCATAAGTAAGGTCAGTGCGGCGAACCTTGCGCCCGGTCATGCGTAAGCCCTCGAATGCCTGAGGAGAGGTCACTTCATGAACGAGATGCAAATCAATATAAAGTAAATCCGGCTTTCCTTCTTCTTGATGGACAACATGCCGTTCCCAAATTTTTTGAATGATATTTTTTGGTGTTTGCATAGCTTCCTTCCTCACGTTTATAGATTTTTTGCCTGAAATAGCAGGTAAACTAGTATTCTCTTTAGAATAAACCGCCAGGCCAATTCTGCACCAGCCTGGCGGTAACGTCCTCAAATTTAATAGTAGCAGCTTGCGATACACTTAGATGCGTTCAGTGTACGGATGTAGTCGACGATTAATTTTGTCATTTCCTCGGTGCCCACTTTGCGGCCGTTTGGAATCTGCAAATCAGCAGTATGATAGCCGGCATCAAGTACAGACTGGACAGCATCTTCGATAATTTTGGCTTCGTCCTCCAGTTCGAAGGAATACCTTAGCATCAAGGCAGCGGATAAAATCATCGCAACCGGGTTGGCTAGGCCTTTTCCGGCAATGTCAGGCGCTGAGCCATGAACCGGTTCATAAAGTCCGACGCCAGATTCATTTAAGCTGGCAGAAGGTAGCATACCCAGGGAGCCTGTTAACACAGATGCTTCATCGCTTAAGATGTCGCCAAACATGTTCTCAGTGACAACCACATCGAAAGAAGCAGGGTTGGTGATTAGCTTCATTGCTGCGGCATCGACTAACACATGCTCAACAGACACTTCAGGGTACTGTGCCTTTTTCTCCTCGACGATTTCACGCCACATCTTGCTGGATTCAAGCACATTCGCCTTGTCGACCGAAGTAAGCTTGCCGCGGCGTCCTTGGGCAGCTTGGAATGCCTTATCTACGATTCTTTCAATCTCGCGGCGAGTATAAGCCAGAGTATCGATAACCGATTCGCCATTATCACGCCGTTCACTTGGAGTACCAAAGTAAATACCGCCAGTTAATTCACGGACAATAAGGAGGTCGCTTCCAGAAACGATTTCTTCTTTAAGCGGCGAAGCATGAAGAAGATTTTTGAAGCCTTTGATTGGCCGTAAATTGGCATATAAATCAAGGGCCTTTCTGATTCCCAAGAGGCCTCGCTCAGGACGCAGATGGGACGGATTGTTATCCCATTTCGGACCGCCGACAGCACCTAAAAGAACGGCATCTGCCTGCTTGCAGGCATCAACTGTCGTTTCCGGCAGGGGAGTACCGTATTGGTCAATGGCTGCTCCTCCGATTTCATGGGTTTCAAAGCTAAAAGTATGATTATATTCTTCTGCAATCGCCGTTAATACTTCTTTCGCGGAATGCATAACTTCCTTGCCGATACCATCACCGGGAAGTAAGACAATTCGTTTTTTCACTAGAAGCAACCTCCTTATTATTTTAAAAAATTAAGTTCCTAGCTTATCTCTTTATAATGCAGGTTTCAGTACCTGCACCAAACTTGGATTACAATTGTTTTATAGTGCAGCCGGTTCTTTAACACCGATTTTTTTGTTGAAGAAGACTCGGTTAACCGCGTTGATAAATGCTTTCCCAGATGCTTCAAGAACGTCTTGGGCAGAGCCGCGGCCACTGACATTGACGCCATTTACGGTCAATTTGACATTTGCTTCAGCCAGGGCATCACGTCCTCGGCCGACTGAGCTTAAACTATAATCTGTTAGATGAATCTCTTCTTTAATAAGAGCATCTAACGTGTTAAAAAGAGCTTCTACACTTCCGGAGCCTGTGCGTGCTGTTTCCACTTTTTCACCGTCAGGAGTGGTTAATGCGACAGTAGCTGTCGGCAGGTTAGCTGAAGCATATTGAACCTGGAATGCGACTAACTCGTATTTTTTCACATCGAAGCCCGAGGTTTGAATGTCTGTTAGGATCGTGAATAAATCTTCATCCGTTACTTCTTTTTTCTTATCTGTTAAGGACTTAAATGACTGGAATGCCTCATTTAGTTTATCCTGCTCTAATTCAAAGCCCATTTGCTCAATTTTGTCTTTAAATGCATGACGTCCTGAGTGTTTTCCAAGAACAAGGTCATTGGATCCAACACCAACAAGCTCTGGTGTAATAATTTCATAGGTTAACGTATTTTTTAACACGCCATCCTGGTGAATTCCGGATTCATGTGCGAAGGCATTTTTTCCGACTACGGCTTTGTTGCCAGGGACCTTCATTCCTGTAAAGCGGCTGACTAAGTCACTGGTGCGCTTGATTTCTTTTAACACAAGATCCGTTGTGTACGGATAGAAGTCCTGACGAATATTTAATGCCACAGCAATTTCTTCTAAAGCCGCGTTTCCGGCACGTTCGCCGATTCCGTTAATGGTGCCCTCGACCTGGGTAACGCCGTTTTCAATAGCAGCCAATGAGTTGGCAACTGCCATCCCCAAGTCATCATGACAGTGGCACGATAATGCTACTTTATGGATGTTAGGCACGTTTTCGCGGATATAGCGGAACATGCGTCCATATTCGGCCGGTGTGGTATAACCAACGGTGTCAGGAAGATTGATGACAGTAGCGCCGGCATCGATTACCTTCGTAATGATTTGAACCAGAAAATCTAAATCTGAACGTGAAGCGTCTTCTGCTGACCATTCAACCTGCGGGAAGTTTTTCCGTGCGTATTTCACCATTTCAACAGCGGTTTGCACGACTTCCTCAGGTTTTTTCATCAGTTTGTACTGCATATGGATAGGGGAGGTTGCAATGAATACATGCAATCTTGGTTCTGCAGCATCTTTTAAAGCATCCCACGCAATGTCAATGTCCGATTTAGTGGCACGGGCCAGACCTGTGACGGAAGAGTTTTTAATCGTTCTGGCGATGGCTCTTACCGCTTCGAAATCTCCTTGAGAGGAAGCCGGGAAGCCGGCCTCCATAATGTTAACGCCAAACCGTTCGAGCTGTCTGGCAATTTCCAATTTTTCAAGTTGGTTTAAATTTACACCAGGGGACTGTTCACCATCGCGTAAGGTTGTATCAAAGATGTTAACGTGAACCATTTACCACCACTTCTTTCTTTTGATTTACTGGCTTTTTAATAAATGGCATTAACGCACGAAGCTCGCGGCCAACCACTTCGATTTGATGGTTATTTTCGGCACGGTTGATTGCGTTGAATTGTGGGCGGTTAGCTTGGTTTTCTAAAATCCAGCCCTTAGCAAATGCGCCAGTTTGGATATCTTTTAATACTTCTTTCATACGTGCTTTTGTATCTTCGTTTACAACGCGCGGACCTGATACGAAATCTCCCCATTGAGCAGTGTCAGAGATGGAGTAACGCATGTTTTCAAGTCCTCCTTCATATAGAAGGTCAACGATTAATTTCAATTCATGTAAACATTCGAAGTAAGCAACTTCTGGCTGATAACCTGCTTCAACAAGTGTTTCAAAGCCTGCTTTGATTAGGGCAGTTGTACCGCCGCAAAGAACAGCCTGCTCACCGAAAAGGTCAGTTTCAGTTTCTTCTTGGAATGTTGTTTCTAAAACACCTGCACGAGCAGCGCCGATTCCTTTTGCGTAAGCAAGCGCGATCTCGCGAGCCTGGCCAGTGTAGTCTTGGTAAACTGCATACAGTGCAGGAACTCCAGCACCTTCTGTATAGGTACGGCGAACTAAATGTCCAGGACCTTTTGGTGCAACTAAGAATACGTCAACATCAGCAGGAGGAACGATTTGGCTGAAGTGAATATTGAAACCATGTGCAAATACTAAAGAGTTACCGGCTTGAAGATTAGGCTTGATGCTTTCTTCATATACTTTTGGCTGCATTTCATCTGGAAGAAGAACCATAACTACATCAGCTTCCGCAGTTGCATCAGCAACAGATTTTACTTCAACACCATCTTCAACAGCTTTATCCCAAGATTTTCCGCCGCGTAAACCAACAACTACATCAAAGCCGCTTTCTTTTAAGTTAAGGGCATGGGCATGGCCTTGAGAGCCGTAGCCGATTACCGCGATTTTCTTTCCTTGTAAAACTTCCTCTTGAATATCTCCGTTATATAGTACTTTAACCATTACAATCATCCTTTCAGAATTAAGAGTTATTTTGTTAGTGAGTATGCTGATAAATCATTTACTTGTGGCTGGTGGCCGCGTAAGAAGGCGGTCAGGCCTGTTCTGGCAATTTCTTTAATGCCAAAAGGTTTAAGCAGTTCAATTAAGGCATCGATTTTTTCAGGTTTGCCTGTAACTTGAACGGTGATGCTTTCTTTACATACATCCACAATAATCGCGCGGAATGGGTCGATGAGCCCGTTAATCTCGCTGCGCAGCTGTGAACCAGATGATACTTTGATCAGGGCAAGTTCCCGAGCGACAATAGCCTTATCGGTAATATCAGAAACCTTTAAAACATCGATTTGCTTATTTAATTGTTTTGTCACCTGTTCAAGACGCTGTTCGTCTTCCACTTCAACCACAAGAGTCATTTTTGAAACTCCTTCGGATTCAGTAGGACCAACGGATATGCTGGAAATGTTAAATTGTCGCCTTTGCAGCAGCCCTGTCACGCGATTTAGGACACCGCTGCGGTCTTGAACAGTTAGTGTGATGATGCGTTTCATTCTGGTTTCACCCCAATCATTTCATGAAGCCCTTTGCCAGGAGCAACCATTGGAAAAACTTTTTCCTTTTGAAGGACTCGGGCATCAATGAGAACCGGACCATCAAAGGCCATAAGCTCTGGCAGGGAGGCAACTAGGTCTTCTTGATTATCAATTTTTGCACCGCGGATTCCATAGCTTTCAGCCAGTTTGACAAAATCAGGCTGGGTATGAAGCAGGGATTCGGAAATGCGATTATCATATTGAAGCTCCTGCCACTGCCGGACCATGCCAAGTGCTCCGTTATTAACAATAATGATTTTAACTGGCAGGTTGCGTTCGTAAATGACCGATAATTCCTGCAGTGTCATTTGGAACCCGGCATCTCCGACAATTGCCACTACGGTACTGTCTGGTTCAGCCATCTGCGCCCCAATTGCAGCAGGGAAGCCGAAGCCCATTGTTCCAAGTCCGCCTGAAGTTATCCAGCGATGCGGATGATTGAAGTTGTAGAACTGTGCAGCCCACATTTGATGCTGGCCAACATCTGTAGCGACAATCGCTTCACCATTCGTTACTTTATGAACTGCTTCGATTAACCATTGCGGGCTCATGCCGTTTGGATCATGCTTATACCAAAGCGGAAAGTCCTTTTTATTTTGATTAAGAGTTTCCAGCCAATCCTCATGTGATGGGGAATCCGCTGCTTCTTCAATCAATTGTGTTAAAGCTGCTTTGGCA
The DNA here is from genome assembly GCF_049568635.1 of Neobacillus sp. SAB-20_R2A. Taxonomy (NCBI): domain Bacteria; kingdom Bacillati; phylum Bacillota; class Bacilli; order Caryophanales; family Bacillaceae; genus Neobacillus; species Neobacillus sp. SAB-20_R2A. The sequence continues at coordinate 1,037,057 of NZ_CP145895.1, forward strand.
TCGGCCACAATCGGAATTTGAGTTGGAACGTTTTTGCCAATTTCCGCAGGGTCAATGTCAATGTGCGCAACTTTCGCAAATGGAGCAAAATGCTTCAAGTTTCCTGTTAATCGATCATCAAAACGAGCACCGAAATTGATGAGCAAATCGCATTCGTATAAAGCCATGTTAGCTGCATAAGTTCCGTGCATACCGCCCATTCCTAAGGAGAGCGGGCTGTCTGCCGGGAAGGTTCCAAGTCCAAGCAGGGTGGTTACGACTGGAATCTTATGATTTTTAGCAAAAACCGTTAATTCTGCGGAGGCTTTTGCATGGAGAACGCCAGCGCCGGAAAGAATCACAGGCTTTTTAGCTTTTGGAAGGGCCTCAGCAAGCTTCCGAATTTGCAATGGATTCGGTTTAATTGTTGGCTGATAGCCTGGCAGGTCCATGGCAGCTTCTCCTGGGTATGCCGCTAAAATTTCAGAAGAGATATCCTTTGGTACATCAACTAAAACCGGTCCTGGTCTTCCTGTAGAAGCAATATGAAAAGCTTCCTTAACAATTCTCGGCAGGTCGGCTGCAGATTGCACTTGATAATTGTGTTTTGTAATCGGCGTGGTAATCGCCATTACATCTGCTTCTTGGAAGGCATCTGTTCCGATGACTGTCCGAGCTACCTGCCCTGTGAAAATCACAAGTGGTAAGGAATCCATCATGGCATCTGTAATTCCAGTAACCAAGTTCGTTGCCCCAGGACCCGAAGTGGCAATGACAACTCCAGGCTTTCCGGTAATTCGGGCATACCCTTCAGCAGCATGAATCATTCCTTGCTCGTGACGGAAGAGGACGTGCTTAATGGATTTTTGTGCCCGATAAATCGCATCGTAAATCGGCAGGACGGCACCCCCAGGATACCCGAATAATGTATCAACACCTTCTTTAATTAAAAGATCGATGAGAAGGTCTGCACCTGTTTTTGGTGCCGTACTGGTTTGGAATTCCAGCTTTGCTTCTGCTTTCACGTCATAGTTCCCTCCTTATGGGTAATTGAATATTTAAAAAACTAAATCTTCAACTGTGTTTAAACACAGTAAAAAAGGCCTGTTCTCTCCGAATAAACTGCAGTCAAGTACATCAAAAGCAGAATGTTCGGGGAGAAAAGGCCTTTCATTTTCTCGGTACCACCCGGGTTTTACAGTATCCTTACGAATACTGCCTCATGAAGCGACAACTAATCTAAAAGAAACGCTTCTTTTTGTAACAGGTGCTCTAAGTTGACACCCGGCTATACCTACTGAGTTAAAAACCGTTCAGAATAACACTCAGGGATGATGTCGGAGTAGGTTGTATTACTGGGCTTCCAGCAACCCCAGCTCTCTGAAAATACAAATTCCTACACCTTTATTCCCGTCATCGATTTGACTATTTTATTGTCAAAGATTTTGTTGTAGTACCTTAACTTCTTTAGAGAAGGGGAGGGGTACTAGTGGTTCCCGGTTTGTTTAATAATCTTTTTACCACTTTTTATCTAGATAACTGTCTAGCTCCAGCGCCCAGCGGCTAGTGTCCTTCGCTCTTCTCCCTACGATAAGTCAACATCGAATCGCTAGCGCTCTTCGTGTTTCCTTTATCTCAGTCGAAGCGCTCCAGGCCATACGCCGCTAAACGGGCGCTTCCGCTTTTAGTTTTATATTTTCATTACTCCGCCGGTGTTGGCAGAAGTAACAAGTTTTGCATATTTTGCTAGATAGCCAGATTTGATTTTAGGCTCCGGCTTTACCCAATTCTTGCGTCTTTCAGCTAGCACAACATCATCCACGACAAGTTCGATTGAACGTGTTTCGAGGTCGATTAGTATTTTGTCACCATTTTCAACGAGACCGATTGGGCCACCTTCTGCAGCTTCAGGTGAGATATGACCGATAGAAATTCCGCGGCTTGCACCTGAGAAACGGCCGTCTGTGATAAGGGCTACTTCTTTTCCTAACCCTCGGCCCATAATAGCGGAGGTAGGAGCTAGCATTTCCGGCATTCCTGGACCGCCTTTAGGACCTTCGTAGCGGATAACTACTACATGGCCGGCTTTTACCGTTCCATTATGAATGCTTTCTAATGCCTCATCTTGGGATTCAAACACAATTGCTTCACCTAAAAATGTTTTAATCGAAGGATCTACAGCGCCAACCTTGATTACTGCGCCATCTGGAGCAATATTTCCATATAGGATGGATAGTCCACCAACTGGGCTATATGGATTATCTTTTGTCCGGATGACTGCTTCATTGGTGATTGTTGCTTCCTTCACATTTTCCCGAAGAGTTTTTCCTGTAATCGTTAGGCAGTTATCATGCAAAGCACCTTCGACTTTATAAAGTTCATTAATGATGGCACTTACACCGCCGGCACGATGAACATCGTCCATTGAATAATCAGATGCTGGCATAATCTTGGAAAGGTATGGAACTCTTTCAGCAATTTTATTAATTTCGCGAAGATCATAATCGATACCTGCTTCATGAGCAATCGCTAATGTGTGTAACACAGTATTAGTTGATCCGCCCATCGCCATGTCTAGTGCAAAGGCATTATCAATGGCTTCTCGTGTAATGATATCGCGAGGTTTAATATCTTTTTTAATTAAGTCAATCAAATGTCTTGCTGCTTGCTTAATTAAATCATGTCTTTCTTCAGAAGTAGCAACCATCGTTCCATTGCCAGGAACGGTCATTCCTAATACTTCCATCAAGCAGTTCATGGAATTTGCTGTGAACATTCCAGAACATGAGCCGCAAGTAGGGCAAGCATTAGTTTCAATTTCTAGCAATTGCTGCTGGCTGATTGTACCGTTGTGGTAAGCACCAACGCCTTCAAAAACTGAAGTAAGGGAAAGATTTTTTCCTGTCGATGGTGAAACGCCTGCTTCCATCGGACCGCCTGATACAAAAACGGATGGTACGTTGGTCCGGGCTGCTGCCATCAACATGCCTGGTGTGATTTTGTCACAGTTTGGAATGTAGAAGACTCCATCGAACCAGTGGGCATTGATGACTGTTTCGGCACTGTCTGCGATGATTTCACGGCTTGGAAGCGAATAACGCATTCCGATATGTCCCATGGCGATACCGTCATCAACACCGATTGTATTAAATTCGAAAGGAATACCGCCGGCTTCGCGGATGGCTTCCTTGACTATTTCACCGAAATGATTAAGGTGTTTATGACCAGGGATAATATCAATGTACGAGTTACAAACACCGATAAACGGTTTTTCTAGGTCACTCGTTTTGACCCCTGTTGCGTATAGTAAGCTGCGGTGGGGAGCACGATCAATCCCCTTTTTAATCATATCGCTTCTCATTTTACGATCTCCTAACTGACAGGTCATGGTTTGTTTCTTCATATTGACAAGCCATTCCGTTATTAAAAAGAAGAGCCTTTGTCGTTCTCATTTATAAAGAAGTGAATAAAGGCGCCAAGAAAAATTTCTTAGTACTTATTGACGATTATCATACAACCAATTAAAGACATGGTCAACATAAAAATCTGACAATTCAAACTAGTTAAACAAACTGGGAGCGTTTACAATCCTTTCATCATGGGGATATAACGAAAATAAAAAAATTTATGAATTTTTTTATTTGCAGATTTATTGTGGGAATTTAAATTGGAGGGGAGGAAATAAACGGAAACAAAGTTAACTTTTCCTTCCATTAATTATAGTAGAAAAAATGTAGCGCCTTGTATATTTATTCAACTGACTGTTATCGTTACTTAAGCTTTGAAAGGTATTCATATATTTCCTGCAGGTCTTTAAAGCCTTTTGTTTCTGCCGCTTTTAGATAACGACTCCAAATCTTGGCTGTCATTAGCGCATCGCCAAGAGCATGGTGCCGGTTCTTTATTTCAATGCCGCAGTTCTGGCAGATTTCCTCGAGCGGCCTTGGATTAAAGAATGGGTCTTCAAGACGAAGCAGGAAGGATGTATCGACAATACGATGGTCGAAACTACAGCGCAGAAAATCCCTTGTCATCTTTCTCATAAAATTCAGCTCATGATTGGAGTGATGGGCGACAAGAATATTACTTTTGATAAATTTGAAAAAATCCACCAGTACTTCTGCGGGATTAGGAGCATGACGTAATTGTTTCTCCTGAATACCGGTTAGTTCAGAAATCTCCTTTGATAGAGGAAGGTCTGACTTTACGAGAGTATAAAAAGTTTCCTCCGCTTTCATTTCTGCTCCGATCATTTTGACTGCTCCAATCGAAATCATCTGATCCCCCTTCTCGGGATAAAAACCTGTTGTCTCAATATCAAATACAACTACGGGCAGCTCATGAAGAGGGATATGCAGTGTGTTAGTTTGCTTGAGTTCTTTCTGCAGCTCCCTGAGGAATGCCTGATGCTGCGGTGAAGAGCTCCACGGCAGGCCTGCGTAAAGATTGGAATTGATTTTTCCGGATAGTTGTCTGAAGAATTGAATCATTTCATTCATTGGCATGGGAATCTTCCTTTTCAATTAACTTTCGGACAGAGTGAAAAAGGGCCGAGCCGTACTTGATCATATCTTTTAATTCTTTCGATTGCTCTTTCGATAAGTGGGCAACAGGCAAATAATGGCCAGAATCATAATTTGTGTGATTACAATAGATTAGCCGAAAGTTTAATAATTTAATAAACTGATGTTTAAAAAAATCTAAATCAATATCGGAAAAATGTAGTTCTGAAAGCTGATCTAGTCGTTCAAGTGTTGGTGTTTTAAGTAGATTCTCTTTGATAGCAAGGAGACGGATGGCATTTACGTAAGGTAAGATGCCGATTTCTTTAATGTTTAGCCATCCTGCGTATGGCCCGTATGTTTCAGTTACCAACTTTCCGAATACATTAATGCCATTTCTGAGATACTTCGTGTTGTTAAACATTTTTTTAACAAGCTGATCTTTATTTGCGGTCTGATAGATTTGATTTTTTAAAGTATCTACAAATTCCTCATCTCCCACTAATGTTCTCGCGTCTATAAAGATTAATAGATAGCGAACAGACTCCCATGAGAACTCAAGAATCCACTTCATCAATTGCTGATGCCATTCATATAAGGATTTGCACCACAACGGATTGCTGGCCATCACCCCGCCATCACAATAAGCATATCCGGCTTGGAATAACCCCCTTGATATTTCTTTTCCAAGTTCAAGGAAATAAACCTTTGTTTTAACACGATCATCCTGATAAATAATCCCATGATCTTGGTCGCTCCAGATAGACTGTTCAAACCGGCCGGCTGAACCCATGACAAAAAATGAGAAGGGACAGGGCAAAGGTCCGAGCTTTTCAGCGGTTTGCTTTAAGGCTAAATGGATGACCTTTTTCATTATTTCATCGTGGAGTTGATTTAATTTAATGTGGTCGTGAGATGCTTGATTCATTTTGTCATCCCGAAATTTACGGATTTCCATATAGGAGGAGTCCTCCATTAGGTTCCACCCCTTTTTGAAAGAGGAGACTGTCCGAGAACAGTCTCATTAGTGATAAAACTTAAGCATTAAGCCGTTGTTCAGATTTCAGTAATTCAGGGTAACCGTAGCTGCCGTGTTCGCTCATATCAAGACCGATAATTTCTTCCTCTTCAGTTACTCTCAGTTCGTTCATTGTCGTTTTCATAATCTTAAGAAGGATGAAGGAGACAATAAAGGCAAAGGCGCCGCACACCAAAACCCCCAATGCTTGAATGCCAAGCTGATGTAAGCCGCCACCGTAAAATAATCCCGGCTGCCCGACCGTTGCTAATTCTTTCGTGGCGAAGAATCCAGTTGACAGGGTACCCCAAACTCCTGCTGTGCCATGAACGGATAATGCTGCAATCGGATCATCAATTTTTCTTTTTTCAAAAAAACGAATGCTGTAGAAGACGAGGATTCCTGCAATAAATCCGATTACCACTGCCGCCCAGGTTTCAACAAATGCGCAAGAAGCAGTAATTGCCACAAGACCAGCTAGTGCCCCGTTCAACATCATCGGCACATCGGCTTTTCCTAAAACCATCCAGGAGATCATCATCGCCGCGATGGTACCGGCAGCAGCGGCCAAGTTGGTATTGATGGCAACAAAACCGAAAAAGGCTTTGTCAACTGATAACGTGCTGCCGGCGTTGAAGCCGAACCAGCCTACCCATAAAAGCAACACGCTAAGGGCGGTAAATACTTGGTTATGACCGGCAAGATTATTGGCGGAGCCATCCTTATTATATTTGCCGATCCTCGGTTTTAAGATAATCGTAGCTGCCAATGCCGCCATCGCTCCTGTTAAATGAACAACAGTGGAGCCAGCAAAATCTTGTTTGCCATGCTCCGCCAGCCAGCCTCCTCCCCAGATCCAATGGGCAATCGGCGGATAGACGATAACGGAAAATAGGAGGGCGAAGACGAGGTAGGCACCTAATTTAGCGCGTTCGGCAAATCCCCCAAGGGCGATTGTTAATGAAATGCCTGCAAATGCTAGTTGGAATAGGAAGAATACTGAACCTGACAGCGCCAAACCATCAATTTCATATCCTGAGTAAAAGAAGTCGGAGAAACCAATAAGAGAATTTCCCTTACCAAAAATGAGGCCGTAGCCAACTGCCCAAAATACAATGGAGCCAATACCAAAGGTAAGAATGGTTTTCCCGGCCACATGACCGGCATTTTTCATTCGAGTTGATCCTGTTTCCAAGAGGATGAAGCCGCCGATCATCAAGATGACGAGGACTGCTCCCAGCATCACCCACAGACTGTTCATTAAAAATAAAGTATCCATGTTTGTTCCTCCTTTAAAGTATGTTAGTATTTGTAACGTTTGGTGTAGTTGTATTTTTACATGTATTTGTTAGGAGTTCTACAATCTTGTTAGGAATTCTCACATGGTTTTTGCTAATTGGAAGGTCTTCGTTGTTGATATTTGAATCAGAGTCAGCCCGTAGACAACAAAAAAGCCCGGCTTCCTTAATGAGAAGCTGGGCCTTTTCGTATCCCGAATTGGGCATTTAGCTGACCTTGTATCATCTTTCTGCGAATTTCCTCCTGGTTTTGTTTCTTTTGTGTTTTCAGCATTTCCTTTCTGATTTCGTGTGTCTGGACACCGTCCTCAATTTTATTGGCGATATCCACTAATAGTTCCACGTCTGCGAACGAGTATTTCCGGCTGCCGCCGGCGGTTCTTTCCGGAAAAATGAGTTTCCGCTCTTCATAGTAACGAATCTGTCTTTCGGATAAACCGGTAAGTTCTCTAACAATGCCGATGGTAATAACCTTTTTATCTTTGTAAGATGATTCATTTCCCATGTTTACTTCTCACCACACTCCATTCTAAGGTCCAATAAGTCTTAATATATTCTTATGTTATATTTTCTCACATGTAATTCGATTTGACATTTATTTTGTTTTGCTTTGGGAAAAAATTTATACAGGGTATCTAGTAAAACTTCCCCCCACGCTTAATGGTTTTGAAGTCTTCTTAATAATTCGTGCCCTCTTGAGCCCAGGTTTTTCATGAGTTCTTCGTATAACTCATCCCGTAATTTATCTAAAAGAAGAATCGTTTTAGCTAATCGAACGGAATTTTTTTGATTCATATGAATCATCCTCTCTAGTTTTATATGGAAAATTTATCTGAATTTTCGAGTTTTGTCAGGGATTCTGTGAGATTATGTAACATATTTTTTAAAACGGGTTTTGGGAACTTGAAAGGAAACCTTACGGGGGTAATAAAAAAGAACCAGGTGCTGGACCTGGATCATTTTTATTAATATTCCCCATCGAATGGAGTAAACGGAAAGTTAAACCTTCTTTCAACAGCACGCAGGCGTTGATTTACACGCTGCAGGCGGCGCGAGAGCTGGTTAACTTCACGGGAAATCCGCTCGATTTCCTTCTGCTGGCGATTATTTTCCCTTTCAAGTTGGTTGACCCTGCGCTCAAGCTGCTGTGGTTGTCTATTCGGATCGAACTGAGCTTGGGTTCCTTGCGGAAGGATTTGCGGGACATAGGCATTATAGTCCACTTGCGATTGCGGGATATGATAATAACCGTATGGATTCATTGGGCTACACTCCTTTATTTATGTGCATGTGATATACAATATGTAGGTATTCGTGGAGGAGCAACGGCTAATACCCAGGGAAAACCCTTTTGAATATTTTAAAAAATGAGCTAAATGAATTAGGAATGTGTAAGATTTCAAAAAACTATATATATAATATTATTTTAACTTATTAATATAGTAATAAATTAAAGTCTATGAATAGATAAACATTGTTAGGTATAAAAATTTATTATCCCAATATTATAAACATTTTTGATAAACTACTTTTAAAAATTTATTCAATAGTGTATATTCAAAATATTATTAGAATTACAAAAAATGATTTAATAAAAAAATATAGGAGGTCCAAAATGAAGAAATTTAAATTATTCACTACAATTTTGGTTGCTGCATTTGTGTTCATTCTCTCGGCATGCGGAACAAGCAAAACAAGCGGGGGCGAAGGGGACAAGGATAAGACGTTAAGAGTCGTGACAGATGCGGCATATGCCCCGTTCGAATACCAAGATAAAGGGGAAGTGGTCGGATTTGATATCGACTTTATTAACGCTGTGGCAAAGCAAGCGGGCTACAAAGTAAAGGTTGAACATGTTGGCTGGGATCCATTATTCGTTGAAATTAAAGGGAAAACAGCGGACATTGGAATTTCTGCTATTACGATTAACGACAAACGTAAACAAACCTATGATTTCTCAGTACCTTACTTCTTATCTACTAATAAAATCATGATTCCAAAAGACAGCCCGATTAAAAGCGCAGAGGATTTAAAAGACAAGGTCGTAGCTGTACAGAACGGTACAACCGGTCAGGAAGCAGTTGAAAAGCTCCTTGGAGCAGAAAATAAAAATCTTAAAAAGTTTAAGGATAACAATCTGGCAATTATGGAGTTAAAAGGCGGCGGTGCGGACGCAGTTGTTGCTGATAACACTGTCATTGAAGAGTATGTAAAAAATAATCCGAAAGAAAATTTTGTCATCATAGAAGATGAAGCTGCCTTTGATAAAGAGTTTTACGGATTGTTGTTCCCTAAGGGAAGCAAGTTAAAAGCTGATTTTGATAAAGCTATTAAAGAAGTCATGGAAAATGGTGAATATGCGAAAATCTACAAGAAATGGTTTAAGGTAGATCCGGACCTTACCGAAGTCAAAGCACAACAAAAATAATCTTTAAAACTAGAATTGCGTAACTCTTACAAACTAGCAGTTACGCAATTTTTGTCTTAACAACATCACAGTTAAGCACAAGGTTTAAATAGGGGGATTCATGAATGGATATTCGTTGGGACATACTTGCTGAATATGCTCCATTTTTTGCAAAAGGAACATTACTTACCATTGGCCTCTCCATTGCCAGTATTTTAATAGGCACTGTCCTCGGACTATTTATTGGGCTGGGGAAAATGGTGCAGAATAAGTGGCTTGCTTTCCCGTTTAAGGCTTATATTACGTTTTTCCGGGGCACGCCATTATTAGTACAGATTTTATTAATTCACTTTGGACTTATTCCACTCATTATAGGTGAAACAAATGGCATTATCGCTGGTATTACAGCCCTTTCGTTAAATTCAGCAGCCTATGTGGCAGAAATTTTCCGCGCCGGTATTCAATCAATTGATAAGGGCCAGATGGAAGCCGCCCGCTCCCTTGGGATGAATCATGTACAGTCAATGCGCTTCGTTATCCTGCCACAGGCTATTAAAAGGATGATTCCGCCGCTTGGAAACGAATTTATTGTCTTAATCAAGGATTCATCACTGGTAGCCATTATCGCTGTTAAGGAATTGATGTATTGGGGACAGGCCATGCAGGGGCAGTACTACCGTGCATGGGAACCATATATTACAGCAGCACTCATTTATTTGGTCTTAACTTTTTCACTCAGCTTATTGTTAAATCAACTTGAAAGAAGGTTGGCCACAGAATGATAGAAATAAAGAATCTGAAAAAAACATTTGGAACGAACGAGGTACTGAAAGGAATTAACGTATCCGTAAAGCCTCAGGAGGTAGTTGTGGTTATCGGCCCATCAGGATCCGGAAAATCTACTTTTCTGCGCTGTCTTAATCTGCTAGAAACGATTACAGACGGCCATGTTTGGATTGAAGGGACTGACATTACCGATAAGAAAACGGATATCAACGCAATCCGTACTGAAGTGGGTATGGTGTTTCAACAATTTAACCTGTTCCCGCATAAAACGGTCATTGATAATATCATGCTGGCGCCACTTAAGGTAAGAAAAGTCCCAGCGGAAAAAGCCCGGGAAAAAGGCTTGGAGCTTTTACACAAGGTCGGCTTGGCCGAAAAAGCAGATGCCTATCCAGATTCGCTGTCAGGCGGGCAGAAGCAGCGTGTGGCAATTGCAAGAGCATTGGCGATGGAACCGAAAATTATGCTGTTTGATGAGCCTACCTCCGCGCTCGATCCGGAAATGGTCGGCGAGGTACTTGAAGTTATGAAGCAACTGGCCAAAGAAGGTATGACCATGGTGGTCGTGACACACGAAATGGGCTTTGCCCGCGAGGTAGGAGACCGGGTGATTTTTATGGATGGTGGCTTTGTGGTCGAAGAAGGGGTACCGAAGGATATTTTTGAAAATCCTCAAGAAGAACGGACAAAGGCGTTTTTAAGTAAAGTCTTATAGAAAACGGAAGGAGGCGGATTATGCCTCCCTTTTCTTTAGCTATCGCTTGGCGCAAAAAGAAAAAAATGTTAAAGCTCGAATACGTTTACAATTTGATCAGCTTTTATTCGATTTTGACATAGCTTAAATAATTGTGTTAAAAAGTCATCAACATCCGTTTCGGAAACCGGGAAGGGAATTTGAACTGAAGTGGAACCGAACATCTGTTTAAAATAAGCTTTTCGTTGATCATTTTTTCCGTCACGCTTAAAAGGTTTATAGCTCCACATAATATGAGGAGTTCCGTCAATATCCTGAACCTGCCGTAATTCTGCCAAGGTAGTAGACTTGTCATAAGCATATATAACTAAATAATAGATCCCCTTGCGGTGCCAATCAATAAATAGGAGGTAACAGCCTGTTTCAGTACTTGGCTTATTTACCTTAAAGGCAGCTAAGGTAGTCTTCCCATTCGTCCATTGGTGGAACTTGGGTAATGTACCATTAACGGTTTCTAATTTCTTTATCTCATATTCAGTGGACCTTAAGTTTTCGATTTTTTTTGATAAAAATAATGCCTGCTCCCTTTCCATAATAGATTTCTCCTTTGGATTATTTGTCTTATTATACTTTTTGAGAAGGTAAATAAGGAAGGATGATCTAATTTTTATTTTTTAAAACACAATGAAGGTATGTTGTTTGTCTCGAAAATGAAATACAACTGATATAATTTACATAAAAACATTTGGTAAAATCGGTAAAAAGGGACTTATAAGCCACATCACCTTCGAATAGTATGAGGAATAATTATGCCTCTTTACCATATATACAATAGAGTGTTGGCAATTGGGGGGATAGAAATGACGTTTGAAAAACAATTAAAGGACAAAACCTTTTATAAAATGTTCATTAATGAACATGAAGATGAACACCCCATTAAGGTGCTGGGGGAAGCATTTCAGGAGGAAGCCCGAAAGGATCTCCCGGATTTAACACGGATAAGGTATGCCCAAGGAGAAGTATATTTTCATCATAAGGACTATGAAGCAGCTATTTTTAAGTGGGAAAATATTATCAACGAGCTCGAACCGTGGGCCAGAAAAAATACCGCCGATGCTTATTATGAACTGGGCCTGTTGTCGGCGGCGGAAGATATATACACGGTGATTGAAACCGATAATTCTACATTGAATGCTGAGGTCGCGTTAAAGTTATTTGCTCTTTATATTGAACGCAGCAAAATTGATGCAGCTGTGGCGGTCATTAAAAGAACGGTGGCTGCTTATCCGGATTACCCAAGTGTCACGAATGTGGCCCGCGCTTTTTTTGAAGAGCGGGAGGATTGGGATAATGCCATTGAACTAGCGGTAAACGAAGCAAAGCGGACAGAATCGCTTGAGTGGTTTGAAATTCTAAACACCTATGTGGAAAAAGGAGTGACACGGGCGCTGTCACCTAGCTATTTTTCCAATGCCTTATTTAGTTTATATGGCGTAAATAAGGGGAAATTTGAGCAGCTTGTTTCATCGTTATGGAACAGTTATATGAATGAAAATTCCTATCTGCTTTGGATTAAGGAAATCAATCAATTATTGTTGAATCTGGAGTTGGATCGCCAAGATCAACTGCGCGAGCTTTCACAACTTCATAAAGAAACGTATTTTCACTATATTGGCGGTAAGTACTACATTAAACAAATTGATGATTTTCTTCCGGACCTGCTGACAAATTGGGTTCGGCTAGCTGATGGTGGGAATGTAGTTGCCGCGGCAGCGGCTATTTTGTCCTGGAACGAACTATTTCCGGCAAGCCTCAGCGTCTCCATTGTGGAGGAGGCTGAACATTTAATCAGCAAGACAGAGTGTGACATGGATGAACTGGAAGAGTGCTTGTCGTTATTTGAAGCGATTATTAAATGGGCGGAAGTCAACGATATGGGGAAAAACAACCGTGTGAACTGGATTGTTGACCAGCTTGTTGATTTCGATACGCAGCATCTGTTTGTTACCGGACTCGTAGGCAGCGGAAAGTCTACCTTTATCAATACCATCTTTGGTGAGGACGTCCAGGACAGCCCGACTTCATCCGTTGTGATGTTTAAAAACGGCGGGGAAGTGGATATTACCGAAATAACTGACGGAGAGGTTAAGACACTTTCCGGATTTACGGACTTCCAAGAGCGCATGGACCGTCTTCGTAATGCGCTTGAGTCCATCATTGAATTTAAGCAGCCAACTCCTTTTTTACAGGAGAATAGTTTGGCTATAATTGATACACCAGGGTTAAAAGGGAACCAAAACGACCGTTTTGAGGTTTTGAATTATTTAAACCTTGCTGACTCTGTTTTGTTTGTGTTGGATGCGAATGCTCCGTTTACGGAAAAAGAGCGGGCGGTTGTGGCACAAATCCAAGGACTTGCCCCTGACCTGCCGATTCATTTTCTGTTGAGTAAGCTGGACACAATTGTAAATGAACAGGATGCCATTCAGGTTTATGAGGAAACGAAGCATGCGATTCATTCTTATTTGCCTGATGCCAAGCTGTTAGGCTTTTCTTCGCAATATGACCGTGTACAGCAGTTAAGCGATCTACAGGCGTTTATCGACTCAATTCGGAATACAAGAAACATAGCAGATAAACGACTTGCTAAACTGTTATATTTTATCCGCGCGACGATTGCAGGTCTTTTGCAAAAGCGGCTTGACGTTGAAAATCGCTTAATTGAAACGGTTCATTGGAACGAGGAAATGAATATGAAGTTAAGTGGTGCTGTCCATCAATTGAATGATGAGGTATCGCAGAAAACAAAGTCAATCACCAAGCTGTACCGCTCTGTAAAGGAATCAATTGAAGCGGATATTTTTGAAGCTATTCCCAAAATGCTGTCAGAGTGCTCGAACTTGATCGAGGAGGACAGTAATTTCAGTACCATTCATTTGGACCTCAATCATGAGATGAACAACCGCATTCAAGATTATCTGGAGCAGCAGGTAATGCCGAATTACTATACAAGGCTTCAGGAATGGATCATGGGCTGTCGGGAGGAATTTGACCAAGGGCAGGATTTATTAATTGAGCTCGGCGCAAGTTTCAACCAAATGTATGGCGAAGAGAGGCTTAGCCTTGAGTGTGATTTTAAGGTGCTTGATGATTGGCTCCGCGATATCGACCGAATGACAAGCCGATTCGTGCTTGAGCCTGTCAATATTTTGCTGAAGCGGACTCCTTCGCAGTTCTTATTGAAAAGTGCCGGGAAGCTGTTTGGGGCCTTGTCGCAGAACAAAACGATGGTATATAACAAATACAAGTCCTTTGTGGAAAACGAGGATTATACAGAGGTTGCTGCACAGGTCTGCCGCCAGTTTTTCCAGCCGTTCGAGCTATTTGAAAAATCGTTGGAGAGGGATGTCTCTTGGTTTTTCAAGAGTCCACTAGGTGTCTTAAAATCTGCAGTGGAAGAAACGCGCGGAGAAGCGGCATCAAACCGCGAGATGCTGAACAAGTTGAACGCCAACCCGCAAATGTTCCGCGACCCGCTGACGCTGTTCGAGGTAAGGCTGCGCCAGTTCGAGTGGATGACAGTGGCTGGAAAAGGAATGCAGACGATATATTAATAGTTTTTTTGGAGATGCCCAGTGGTGGGCATCTTCTTTTTTTATTTGCTGGGGGCTGAAGGACAAAATCAAGTATCTGCAGAAGTGAAATGTCCTTGATAAGCGGGATGAAGGACAAAATTAGGTGTCGGCCCAAGGAAATGTCCTTCAAATACCTTATTGTTAGATATATAGAAAATTGTCGCACAAATATCCGTTGCCTAATTCCATCATCGGTGGTAGCCTATTGTTAATATCTGTAAAAGGAGGCGAAAAACTCGTGATTAAAATAACGGGAACACAGACGGAGGCAATGGTATTCTCCAATTACCCGCAGGATACAGCGCTTGAGCAAATCAAAGAGCTTTGTAATCAAGCATTTCTAAAAGATACCAAAATTAGTATTATGCCAGACTATCATGCTGGGAAAGGCTGCGTGATCGGCACGACCATTCAGTTAAAGGATAAAGTGGTCCCGAATCTGGTAGGCGTGGATGTTGGCTGCGGTGTTATGACTGTCAAACTTCAAGAAAAAAAGGTCGATTTTAATAAACTGGATAAAGTGATCAGGACGTACGTCCCTAGCGGACAGGAGATTCATACGGATGAGACCGTCGGTTTCGTTAACACGAGTTTTCCGTCCACGGAAGAATTTAAAGCAGCCCATATTCTGAGTCAGAATAAAAGCCTTTATAGTCTTGGAACGCTTGGTGGCGGCAATCATTTCATTGAGGTTTCGGCTGACTCTGAAGGATTCCACTATTTAACTATCCATACCGGAAGTCGCTATATAGGAGCAAAGATTGCTCAATATTATCAAAAGTTGGCCATTTCTAAGCTCCGTAAGCATGATTTAAGCGAAATCATTGAAAAACTAAAGGCTGAGGGGCGCCAAAGGGAAATTCAAGCTGTGATTCAAAGCTATAAGGAAAAAAATCCTGTCATTCCAGATGATTTAGCTTATTTGGAAGGCGAGGATTTTAATGACTATATTCATGACATGAAACTGGCTCAGGCATTCGCAAAAGCCAACCGTGAAGAAATCGCCAGAGCGATTACTGAAAATATGGGGTTCGAAGAAGCGGACCGTTTCGATACAATACACAACTATATCGATACAGATAACCTGATTTTGCGTAAGGGTGCAGTATCTGCACAAAAAGGGGAGCGGCTGATTATTCCTATCAACATGCGGGATGGGTCGATTTTAGCGGTAGGCAAAGGAAATGACGAGTGGAATTACTCGGCACCGCATGGAGCAGGCCGCGTCTTGAGCCGGACCCAGGCAATGAAGAAATTAAAGCTGGCTGATTTCCACAACACGATGAAGGGCGTATGGACGACATCGGTGTCTGAAGAAACACTCGATGAAGCGCCAATGGCCTACAAGCCAATCAATGAAATTCTTGAAAAAGTGGAAGAAACCGTCGTGATTGCAAGCTTTATTAAACCGGTATATAACTTTAAGGCGAGTGAAAAATACACTCCTGGAAGATATAAAAAATAGAAGAGAGACCGCAAGTGGTCTCTCTTCTATTTAATACCCTTTTGCATAATCAACAAGATTAATAGAAGGGCCTTCACCTGAAAGGTAGCTTTTTAAATTGGGTATCAAAATATTTTCGACAACACGATCATTATAATGCTCAGTGGAACCGGACGTGTGCGGAGTGATAATGACATTTTCCATTTCCCAAAGCGGACTGTCCTGGCTTAATGGCTCTTTTTCGAAAACATCTAGACCTGCTCCGGCAATCTTACCTTCCTGCAAGGCTTTGACGATTTCCTCTTCAACCACGATTTCACCACGGCCGATATTGATAAAGAAGGCCTCAGGTTTCATGAGTTTGAACTGTTCGGCGCCAAACATGCGGCGTGTTTCTTTCGTCAGCGGCAAGGTGACTACCACATAATCAAACTGCGGTAAAAGTGCGTCCAATTGATCGGTAGTGTACATCTCATCGACAAACTCAGCCGGCTGGCCCGAATGCCGTACACCGAGAACCTTCATTCCAAAGGCTTTGGCGATTTTGGCGGTTTCTTTTCCGATTGTTCCGACCCCGATAATGCCAATCGTTTTTCCATGGATTTCAAGCTTCATATTAGCATGATGCCAGGTTTTGGCTTGCTGATTTCGAACGTATGTATGGATTTTTCGGGTTAGACCAAGCATTAAGGCGAAAATTGTTTCAGAAATGGGATAGGCATGCACGCCGCTTGCACCTGTTAAAAGAATATTATGGGCTTCCAGTTTTTCAAGCGGCAAGGTATTGACACCGGCACTCCAACTTTGGAGCCACTTCAGTTTTGAATCAGGAGCAAGGCAATATTCATCAATGCCTTTTTTCCACCCGGCAATGATTTCAGCATCCTTGGCATGTGCTTGCCAGATTTCTTTCTCCTTGCTGGCTATCAATTCCCAATCGGGGACTACTTCTTTAATTTGACTGAGCAGGTGTTGTTCAAGGTTCTGGGTAATGACAATTTTTCTTCGCAAGGCTTGGTTCCTCCATTCATTGCAAATCAATCTAAACTAATGATATAGGAATTTTCAAAAAAAGGTAACTGATTTGACAATAAAAATGAAAAGCCAGGCCGCAATATTAGTTTGCGGAACTGGCTTTTATACTAAGTTGCTATTTGTTCAGTGTCTGGTGTTGATTATTCATATTGATATTGCTGTGGCCGTTACCAATACCCCAACCCTTACGAATATTGCTAATAGTTATACTCTTAACAGCCATCGCACCTTTTGCATCCCTGATGTAAACGGTATAAGTTCCGTTTGTTGTAACCTGAAATTTTTTCTCCTTGATATCTACACCTGTACCTACTTTTGCAAAATCTTCAACGGTCTTATCACCTTTAAGCCATTGAATCGCAAGTGCCTTTTTAGCACTGGTAGAAACAGTGATTGTGACCGAATCACTTGTAGGCTCCGTTGTTGAAGCTGTTAAGTCAATTGTAATTTCACCTTTTGGCAGGGCGGATAGAAGTGAAGTGGCTAACCCAGCTAAAACTTGCTGTCCGGCTTCATTTGGATGGATATCTCCGCCAGGGAAAATATAATCCGATTGCTTCCCTTTAAAGGCAGTATACGAGTCTGCTAATAGAGATTTGGATGCGGTAGCAACTTGCTGAATTGCACCGTTAGCTATTGGCAAAAACTGTTCACCAAGCGGATACAAAGCAGCGTTAGTATCCCAGAAAGGATTGTAAATGTTGTATAGAATAATTGGGGCATCCTGGTTATAAGCTCTAATGGTACCAATAATTGCCCCTAAATTTATGGATAATTGTTTTGTGACCTGCCCAATCGCAATAGGGAGTTGCACGGGGTCAACAGGCTGCCCAGCACGCAGTTTCTGAATTAATTCATTTTGTAGGTAATCATTACTACCAATATCTATCGTAATAACATCTGCATTTTTAATTGCTAGGATATTTTCAGGTTTGCTGATTTCATTTAATAGCTTACCAGAAGTCCAGCCGCCGCCGCTAATGTTCGCACTAACACGATAATCACCGTTTCCAATTAAATATGGAAAGGCTTTTGAAGATTGGTTTGTATTTCCATTCGTATCGTCCAGATTCCATCCGTATGTAATAGAATCTCCCAGAGCTACTAAACTAGGTTTCACATTACTTTCTGCAAATGCAAACGAAGAGAAAAAGGAACTAAATGTGAGTATAAAAGCAAATAGAACTGAAAAGCGTTTAAATTGCATAAAAATCCCCCCCTAACAAAAGTATTTACCAAATTAATTATGGTTTCATTTCGTCTAGTGTACAATAAATATCATTCTACAAATTGCGCAAAAAGACCTAAATCTTTGGTATTAGTAGAAAAGAGCGCCAAAACTTTTTTGGAAAAATAAAAAGTTTTAAAAATTCAAAAAGGTTACAGTTTTTGTTAAAATAGAAAGTAAAGAAAGCGTTTTCTATAGAAAGAGAGGTTTATAGAATGAAACACCCTTATTTAAATGAAGATCATGAAATTTTTCGCCAGTCTTTAAGAAAGTTTTTAGAAAAGGAAGCATATCCCTTTTATGAGCAATGGGAGGAAAATAGACTCATTCCCCGCTCCTTTTGGACGAAGATGGGTGAGCAAGGCTTCCTATGTCCAGACATCGATGAAAAATATGGCGGCAGCGGGGTTGACTGGGGCTTTTCAGTTGTTATTAATGAAGAGCTTGAACGAGTCGGAACCGGCACGATTGGAATTGGACTTCATAGTGACATAGTCGTTCCTTACATAACCGCTTATGGAACAGAGGAACAAAAGCAGCGCTGGCTGCCGAAGTGCGTCACTGGTGAAATCATTACTGCGATTGCGATGACAGAACCAGGGACAGGTTCTGACCTTGCCAATATTAAAACCACTGCTAAGCTTGACGGGGACCATTATATTGTCAATGGACAAAAAACTTTTATCACCAACGGTATTCAAGCGGACCTCATTGTGGTGGCGGTGAAGACCGATCTGCAGGCAGTTCCAAAGCATAAGGGCGTCAGCCTGCTGGTCATTGAGCGTGACGCTCCTGGATTTTCTAGAGGCCGCAAGCTGAACAAGGTTGGTCTCCATTCCCAGGACACGGCAGAATTAATTTTTGAAGATTGCCGTGTTCCAAAGGAAAACCTCATAGGAGAAGAGGGAAAAGGCTTCCTTTATTTGATGGAAAAACTCCAGCAGGAACGCCTGCTAGTGGCAATTGGAGCGCAAACAGCTGCCGAAGTGATGCTGCAAAAAACGATTGAATATGTAAAAAGCCGTGAAGCGTTCGGCAAACCAGTCAGCCAGTTCCAAAATACGCAATTCAAAATTGTCGAAATGGCCACCGAAATTGAAATGGGCAGAGCCTTTTTGGACCAGTTGATTGCCGAGCATATGGAAGGGAAAAACGTTGTGACCAAGGTGTCCATGGCAAAATGGAAGCTGACCGATATTGCAAAAAAAGTCGCGTCTGAATGTATGCAGTTACATGGCGGCTACGGCTACATGGAAGAATACGAGATTGCCAGACGGTTCCGCGATATTCAAGTAGGAGCCATTTATGCAGGTACCAATGAAATTATGAAAACCATAATTGCGAAAAATTTAGGATTATAAAAACCCCGCATGATAAAGATGGCAATTGGCCACTGGCCAATTGCCTCCTTATAAATCTAAATTAAACGGAGGCGAGTAAATGAGCAATACGACTATCGGTAAAATTTTTGAATTAACAGTCCAAAAGTACCCCAACAAGGAAGCCCTCTATGATGTTCGCAAAAATGTCCGCTACACCTATAAAGAGTGGAATGAGCAGGTTAATCGTCTGGCAAATGCTCTCCTTAAACAAGGCGTGAAAAAAGGAGACCGCGTCTCCACCTTTATGTTTAATACAGAAGAACTAGGAACCGCCTTTTTTGCCTGTGCGAAAATCGGTGCTATCTTCAACCCGATTAACTTCCGCCTGATGTCGGAGGAAGTAGCGTTTATTTTATCCGATGCCGCCCCTAAGGTTGTTATTTTTGAAAAGGCATTGGAGCCAGTAATTACGGCTATTGCCAGCCGATTTGACAAAATCTCGTTCTGGTTTATTGATGAAGAGGCTCCAGCCTATGCCGCCAATTACCAAGAAAAACTCGCCTCTACCACTGCAGAAACCATCCAAGCCGAAGTAAATGAAAATGATATTTATGCCTTTATTTATACGAGCGGAACAACGGGAAGACCTAAAGGGGTCATGCATAGCCACCGCAATATGGTCGACCAAAGCCTGCTCTGCATTGCCTCCCAAAAGCTTGAAAAAGAGGATGTCGGCCTTGTGACAGCTCCGATGTTCCATTGTGCCGAGCTGCACTGTGCGTTCCTGCCAAGGGTGCAAATAGGGGCGAAAAACGTCGTCCTGCACCAATTTAATCCGAAAGTGATACTGTCATTAATCGAAAACGAAAAAATTACAAAGTTCTTTGCAGCCCCTACCATGTGGAATATGCTTCTTCAGGAAGATTTAAGCAAGTACAATACCGAAAGCCTGAAGCTAGGCTTATATGGTGCTGCTCCAATGGCGCCATCACTTGTTCATGCTCTCCATGACCGCTTGGGCATCTCCTTGATTCAAGCTTACGGGATGACAGAAATGGGTCCTGCGATAACCTTCTTGTCGGAAAAAGATCAGCTGAGAAAAGCTGGGTCTGCGGGGCAAGCAGGATTAAACCATGAAATCCGGGTTGTCAGGACTAAGGAAGATGGACCGTCCGAACCGGATGATGTTTGTCCGGCAGGAGAAGCAGGTGAAATTATTGTAAGAGGTCCAAGTATGATGCTCGGCTATTACAATCGTGAAGAGGCTACAGAAAAGGCGATGTATAAAGGCTGGTATCATTCAGGTGACATCGGTTACATGGATGAGGAAGGTTACCTTTTTGTCAATGACCGGGTTGATGACATGATCATCAGCGGCGGTGAAAATATTTACCCACGCGAAGTGGAAGACGTCCTCCATGCACATGATGGTGTGCTTGATGTGGCTGTCATCGGTCAGCCTGACGACCGCTGGGGGGAAACCGTCACTGCCTTCGTTGTGAAAAAGGACCCGAATATCACCGAGCAGGACCTAGACGAGTATTGCAAAAACAGCAACAGCCTAGCAAACTATAAACGTCCGCGCAATTACATTTTCTGTGAAGCGCTGCCGCGGAACGCTAGCGGAAAAATCCAGAAATTCGTTCTGCGCAAACAATTAGAGGAGCTTTTCAGCCCAGGGCCAACAAATAAGGGATAGTTTAAGCGATGCAGTACCAAAGGAATTTGCGGTTTAGCCTAATTAAAATAGTAAAGACTGCCGGTTTCTACCGGCAGTCTGTTTTTATAATAGTAAAGCTTTTTAAAAACACACAAACTAACTTGCTTGTTTGGGAATCTCTAAATGATTTGCGAAGTTACTTTGAATTTGAGCATCTAAAATAGATAATTCATATTGTTCTCTTTCTCTAAGTCCGTCCATAATAACGGATGTTGTATAATAAAAAAGAATAAATGAAGCAATTGTAACCAACCAAGCGAATGCCATTCTTAATTCCCCCTTTTAATAACTTAATTAAATTGTATATAATGTTTTCTTCCGTTTTCGTGACATAAGTCACATAGAACAGAGTAAAATTTGAACATTTTTAAAACATTTTTCTTGGTTGTGAAGGACCTATTTTTGTTCCATAATTGTTATAAGATTTTGAAACTTATATAAGGGATGAATGAACTTGAATTCTACCAACTTAGTAAACGTAACAAGAGGCAATTTAATTGAAAGCGTTCATCATGGACATATTGCAGTGGTGGATGCCAAGGGGAATTTACTTTATTATGCAGGCAATCCTGATGCAGTGGTATTCGCACGTTCCTCGATGAAACCGATTCAGGCCATTCCTGTAGTGGAAACGGGGACAGCTGATCATTATGGCTTCAGCGATGCCGATCTTTCGTTATGCTGTGCTTCGCACAATGGAGAGAAAATGCATACAGACAGGGTTCTAGCAATTCTTGCAAGGGCAGGCCTTGAAGACATTTGCTTGAAATGTGGAACCCATCCACCGCGATGGGAAGAGAGATATAAAGAGCTAATTCGTGAAGGTAAAGAGATTACTCCTTTATATAACAATTGTTCCGGAAAGCATACCGGGATGCTCGTGACTGCCAAACATTTAGGAGAAACACTGGAAAACTATTACGAGCTGAATCATCCCGTTCAACAGCGGATTCTTGCCGCTGTCAGTGAGATGACAGATTATCCGATAGAAAAAATAGAAATAGGTATCGACGGATGCGGCGTACCGGTTCATGGCCTGCCTCTTGAAAAAATCGCTAATGGATATGCCCGCTTGGCACAGCCTGATGCCCTGCCTGAAAATCGCCGTAATGCCGTTAGACGGGTGGCGAAGGCAATGATAACAGCCCCGGAAATGGTTGGTGGAACAGACCGTTTTTGTTCCGATTTTATGAGGATAGGAAAAGGCAGATTCATAGGCAAGGTTGGGGCTGAGGCTGTTTATTGTATAGGTGATCTTGAAACAGGGCTGGGGATTGCCATCAAGGTTGAAGACGGCAATAGCCGTGCCGTCTTTCCTGCAGCAGTCGAAGTGTTGAAACAACTGAATCTATTAACTGCGGAGCAAATTGAAGAACTTGCTGAGTACCACCGCCCGAAATTGCGCAATGCCCGTAAGGAGGTAATTGGTGAATTGGTAGCCGATTTTAAATTGCAGCCAGCCACATCCAGTCAGGTTTAATCTATTATTTTTTTGGTCGTGGTGTTATGAAAAGTTATAACACCCGACCGAAGAAAGAAATCAATTCTCCAGTCGTTATGAAGGCTCACCAAACCATAACTATTCAATTTTTCATATCTATTTAGAAAGTAGTATAATAGAAAGGAACTGAATTCAAAAATAAAAGGAGGACTTACCTTGTTTGAACAAGCACTTCCCCTGCTGCAATCCCACTTTGGCTACAGCTCCTTCCGCACCGGCCAAGAGCAGGCCATTCAATCCGTTTTAACAGGAAATAACACTATATGCGTCATGCCGACTGGCGGCGGAAAATCGATTTGCTACCAGATTCCTGCTCTCATTCTCCCGGGCACCACCATTGTTGTCTCCCCGCTGATTTCATTAATGAAGGATCAAGTTGATGCCCTTATTCAAGTAGGAATTCCAGCCACCTTTATCAACAGCTCTCTTAGTTTTCAGGAGGCCCATGATCGAATCCACGCGGCAAAGCACGGGGAATACAAATTATTGTACATAGCACCCGAACGGTTGGAATCGCCGGAATTCCTAAACGATCTTAGACAAATGGAAATCCCATTAATCGCAGTGGACGAAGCGCACTGTATTTCGCAGTGGGGCCATGATTTCCGTCCAAGCTATCGGCATATCCAAAAAATGATTCAAATGCTGCCGCAAAGGCCAAGCGTCATCGCTTTAACTGCAACGGCAACACCAAGGGTGCGGGAAGATATTTGCAGCCTGCTGGAAATAGATGAACGAAACACCATTATCACAGGCTTTGAGCGTGAAAATCTCTCATTCTCTGTCATTAAAGGACAGGATCGTCTTAAGTATCTGTTAGATTATCTGAAAAAGAATGACAAAGAGGCGGGCATTATTTATGCTGCGACACGGAAAAATGTCGATATCCTTTTCGAACGGCTCCGAAAGGAAAACATCAATGTCGCCCGCTATCATGCCGGAATGGGGGATGCGGAACGAGCCCTCGAGCAGGAACGGTTCCTAACAGACCAAGCTTCGGTTATGGTAGCGACCTCTGCATTTGGAATGGGAATCGACAAATCCAATATCCGCTATTGTATTCACCTGCAGCTTCCAAAAAACATGGAAAGCTACTATCAGGAGGCGGGACGTGCAGGCCGTGACGGACTCGCCAGCGGATGTATCGTGCTCTACTCGCCGCAGGATGTGCAAATTCAGCGTTTTCTAATTGACCAATCCAGCGATAGGACCAGAATGACTCAAGAACTTGAAAAGCTCCAGCAGATGGTCGATTATTGCCATACAGAAAGCTGCCTGCAGGAATTTATTTTGCATTATTTTGGTGAGACAGAAACGGAGCCGTGCGGCAGATGCGGAAATTGCACGGACGCAAGGACAAGCATTGATGTAACAAAAGAAGCGCAAATGGTTTTGTCCTGTGTGATTCGGATGGGGCAACGCTTTGGTAAAAACATCACCGCACAGGTATTAACAGGCTCGAAAAATAAAAAAGTCACCGAAATGGGTTTCGAAAGGTTATCAACGTACGGAATCATGAAGGACAAAAGTGCAAAGGATGTCAGTGATTTTATCGAATTCCTAATTTCGCAGGACTTACTAGCGATTGAGCAAGGTACCTTTCCAACCATTTATGTATCACCAAAGGGAAAAGAAGTTTTACTCGGAACTCAGCAGGTCCATCGCAGGGAAACTGTCCAGGTGAAACAAGTAACTAAGAGTGACCCATTATTTGAAGAATTAAGGGAAGCCCGCAAACGGATTGCCGAGGCAGAAAAAGTCCCTCCGTTTGTGATTTTCTCAGATGCAACGCTCAAGGATATGTGTGCTAAGCTGCCGAAAGCAAGTGAAGAAATGTTAAATGTGAGCGGGGTAGGGGAACACAAGCTTCAAAAATATGGACTGGAGTTTATCCAAGTGATTCGAGCGTTTTTAGAGGAAAACCCAAACTACCAAAGCGAATTAGAACCTGAACCGGTCGCGGCAAAAAAGCCGGCGAAAAAAACGGTGACAGATTCGCACTTAGAGACATTGAACCTGCATCAAAGCCAATTATCCATTCAGGAAATAGCCGAACAGCGCGAGTTGGCAGTAAGCACCGTCGAAAATCATTTGCTGCAATGTGCCCAGCAGGGACTTGCTGTTGATTTTACAAGGCTGATTCCAGGCGAGTATATTCCGCTTTTAGAAAAAGCAGTGGAACAAGCTGGCCGAGACCGCCTAAAACCTATTAAAGATTTACTTCCAGATGAAGTGAGTTATTTTATGATTAAAGTATATGTGTATTTTTTAAGCAAAAAAAAATAAAAACCTGGCTGTACAAGGCGCTAGTGTCAGGTACAGCCTTTTTTGAAAGACGGGAATATAGATTTCTGAAAATTCAAAGAGTTTGTCGATATTCCTATAAATTTGTTCTATTTCCCCGGCAATTTGTCGATAAACGGATAAGCAGATTGAAAAGCATCCATCTGAATATAAACGTAATGGTGTTCATAAGCTTTTGTGTACCATCAAATCCACAAAGTCGGCTATAATAATTAAGTTTGTTAGATTCGATTTAAAGGAGCAAATCATGAAAACTATGAGAAAAATTTCCCCTCAGTATGATCCTTGGGAAGCTTATCTGGATATTGAGCAGTACGGAAAACCACAGCTGACCAATATTGAATTTACTACCACAACACTATGTAATATGCGCTGTGAGCATTGTGCGGTCGGCTATACCTTGCAGACAAAAGATCCGGAGGCTCTTCCGCTTGAACTGCTATTACAACGGCTGGAGGAAATCCCGACACTAAGAGCCCTTAGCATCACTGGCGGCGAACCGATGCTTTCTCTTTCCTCGGTGAAGAATTATGTCGTTCCCATTTTAAAATACGCACATGAACGCGGAGTGCGGACGCAAATCAATTCCAATTTAACAATGGACCTCGACCGCTATGAACTAATTATTCCCTATTTGGACGTCCTACATATTTCGCATAACTGGGGAACTATAGACGATTTTGTTGAGGGCGGTTTTGCCCGGATGGAAAAAAAGCCTGATCACCAGCAGCGGGCTAAATATTTTGAAAGAATGATAGAGAACAGCCGCGAGCTTGTTAAAGAAGGTGTGATGGTATCCGCTGAAACAATGTTAAACAAACGGACGCTGCCGCATCTTGAAAAAATTCACCGGCAAATTGTCGATGAGATGCTTTGCCAAAGGCACGAGGTGCATCCGATGTATCCGAGTGACTTCGCTAGCAATTTGGAAGTGCTGACGCTCGAAGAAATACGAGAGGCGATCCATCGTTTGTTGGACACTAGGGATGAAAACACGTGGATGCTGTTTGGCACACTGCCATTTTATCCGTGCAACAATAATGAGGAGGACCTTAACCTATTAAAAAGGCTCTATTCCAGCAAAAATATCACCGTTCGTAACGACCCTGACGGCCGCTCCCGTCTAAATGTCAACATTTTCAACGGAGATATTATCGTAACTGATTTTGGTGATGCTCCTCCGCTCGGAAACATTCAAACGACGAAACTTCAAGATGCGTATCAGACATGGCAAACCTCGAACATAGCAAAAGAACTGAGCTGCCACTGTCCATCCGTAAGGTGTCTTGGCCCAAATATTCTTGTCAAAAACAGCTATTATCAAGACATTGATTTTTCAAAACGGCAGACCAATATTTAAAAGCAGGATGACAGAGTATCCTGCTTTTTTATCTTACTATTTAGTAAGAATTCCCTTATACTAGAATTATAGTTTTATACATAGGGGGTTTGTAGCATGAGGATTTTAGTCGTTGGTGCAGGGGCAGTTGGCGGATATTTTGGCGGACGCTTGCAGGAAAAAGGCGTTGATGTCACTTTTTTAGTAAGAGAAGGAAGAAAGAAGCAGCTTGACCAAACAGGGCTTGTCATTGATAGTGTTCACGGCAGCGTTACACTGACTCCAAAACTGATTTTGTCAGGAGAAGAAGCGGATGCGTTTGACTTAATCCTCCTCTCGACGAAAGCCTATCACCTGCAAGGTGCAATTGATAGCTTCCAGCAATATGTAAATGAAAAGACAGCCATTCTTCCATTATTAAACGGAATCTCCCATATTGAACAATTAGCAGCAGAGTTCGGCCAAGAGCGGATCATTGGCGGCCTGTGCTTTATTGAAACTACCCTAGACGAAGAGGGAAGAATCATCCAAACAAGCCCAAGACACGATATTGTCTTTGGTGAATTAACCGGTGAAAAGACTGAAAGAATCTTAAAAATTGAAGAAGCCTTCAGTGGCACTAGGTCTGGCTATCGACTCAGCGACAACATTAATCAGGATTTATGGAACAAATATTTGTTTATTACGATGATGTCAGGAATTACGACTCTGATGAGGGCGCCGATTGGACCAATCAGGGAAATGCCAAGCGGCCGGGCAACTATCGAAAAACTGTCACAAGAAATCATTTCCGTGATGAACAAAATTGGTGCGCCTCTACCTGAAGATATAGCAGCACTTCAACTGAATCAAATTGATAGCTTGGGCTACGCGATGAAATCCTCGATGCAGCGGGATATGGAGAAGCAGCTTTCTGTCGAAGCGGACCATCTGCATGGGTATTTATTAACGATCGCCCGTAAAGAACAAATTCCAGTTCCGGTTTTAGAAGCTGTTTATGCCAATTTAAAGGTGTATGAACTGCAGCTCCAGCAAGGCCAATAACATGATAAAAAGGGTGAGCGCATATGTGCTCACCCTTTATGCTGTATGCTTTGCCAGTTTAGGATGCTTATGCATGGATACTAGTAAAATCACACCGCTAATGATTAATAATGCGCTGGTGCTGATAAATACAGCCGAAAAACCAAGGTATCCGGAAATAAAGCCGCCGAGCATTGGGCCAATGATGTTTCCAAGAAACCTCAGACTGTTGTTATAGCCAAGAACCTCACCTTGCATGGCAAGAGGTGCCTCCTGGCGGATATAAGCAATTCGCACCGGAATAATTCCCCCGATGGCAACCCCTAGAACAAACCGAATGATGACCAGCTGCCAAAGATTTGTAACCGCGGCCCCAGGTAAGTAAATAATTCCCGCTAGGAAAAGAAGAATCACCAAAACCTTAATATAACCGTGCCGGTCAGCAATATTTCCCCATCTTCTGGACATCAATAAATTCCCTAAACCAGCAGCAGAAAAAGCAATTCCTGAATAAAAGGCGATATTTTTAGGGCCATGCAGCTCGCCTACAAATAGTGATAGGATAGGCTGAATACTAAAATGGGCGATTTGTACAAGGGCTGAGATGAGCAGAACAGTCAGCATGATCGGATTATGGATAATATGCTGGACAACTTCTTTGCTTGAATAGTGGGACTTCACTCCCTTTTTTACTTCCATTCGTACTTCTTTCACAGCCAGCACAAGCAGGGCGGAAAGGAAAATCGTGACGGAGGTCCACTTAAAAGTGTCTGCATAACCAAATGTATCGGCGAGAACCCCGCCAAGCATCGGGCCTAATAAGGAACCTGTAATACTTCCTGTTTGCAGGGTGCCGAGGACTCGGCCGGCAATTTCTTTCGGCGTTTGTGTGGAGATAAGTGCCTGGGACATCGGAATAAATCCTGAGAAGAAGCCCATAAAAAAGCGAAGCATGAAAAGCTGCCAAACCGATTGGGCAAACCCAATTAACAGGATCGAAAATGCCATCCCCATTCCGGAAATAATCAGGATTTTTCTTCTGCCATATCGGTCCCCGATCCGGCCCCAAATCGGTGAAAAGAGGAAGGCGGACACAAATGTAATACCGAATGTTAAACCTGACCAATGCTGGACGTATTTCTCTGAAAAATCACCCAGTGACTCGATGTACAGGGAGATAAACGGCAGAACCATTGTCATGCTTCCAGCTACAAAAAAGTTGGCGAACCACATGATGGCCAAATTTCGTTTTGCCTGGTCCTGTTGTTTCAAGTTATATAACACTTCTTTCCGTATTTATTTCGATTCTCTAAATATTATTTTACCGAAATTTCAGAAAAATTTAAATAGGAAATTTGTTGTCTTCCTTATTTTCAGGGGAAAGGCTGTATAGTATAAGCATTTATTTTTTGAAGAATAATAAGGTGAAATTTAGCAACTAAGAGATTGTTCCCGACGATGAGTTATAATGCAATAAATATTTTTTCAAAAAATGTATTGATTCAAGAAATATTTTTCCGTATAATGAGTTTTGCTTGAAAATGCTTTCATATCATTTATAAGTTTCATACATCACAGAAGGGTGGCAGTTATAATGGATGCATATTTGTTAATCATCACACTGCTGGCGATCATCATTGTCATTTTAGGAGTTTCTTGGTTTAAGTGGCATGCGTTTATAAGTTTAATGGTCGCAGCACTATTCTTGGCGATTTTTTCAGGAATGGGCTGGGACAAGATTGTCGGTTCTTATGAAACAGGAGTCGGCGCAGTCTTAGGACACTTAGTCGGTATTTTGGCACTAGGTACGATTTTAGGCAAAATGCTAGCTGAATCAGGAGCAGGCTTACAAATCGCCAATTTCTTTATTAAAGCATTTGGTGAAAAGAAGCTGCCATGGGCCATGTTTTTCTCAGGTTTTATTATCGGGATACCGGTTTTCTTTGAAGTAGGAATTTTAATTCTGTTACCGCTTGTTATTTCCATCCAAAAAGCGTCTAAACAAAATATTTTATTAGTTGGTCTGCCGGCTATCGCAGGTTTGTCTATCACACACGGTCTTGTCCCGCCGCATCCCGGGGCGATTGCGGCAATCGGAATTTATGGGGCTAATCTTGGAAAAGTATTGCTGTACTCTTTAATTATTGCGATTCCTACAGGTATAATTGGCGGGCCGTTATTTGCATGGATGATTAACAAACGGGTTATCCCGACCGGCGAACCAACGTTGGTGAAAATCGACGATCAAGCCGATAAAAAGTCGGTACCAAGTGTTGGTGTTTCCTTCCTATCGATCTTAATGCCAGTCATATTAATGATATTAGGAACAGCGGCACCATATTTGCATCTTTCAGCTGGTGCGCAAAAAGTGTTAACCTTTATCGGCAGCCCAGTCATCGCACTGTTAATTTCTTGTTTCCTAGCTTTTTATTTCCTTGGCTTCCGTCATGGAATGGATAGGAACTTAATTAAAAAACTCGTGGAAGAATGTATTATACCGGTAGGTTCAATTATTTTAATTATTGGTGCCGGCGGTGGATTTAAGCAAATTCTGATTGATAGCGGTGTGGCGAAGGTCATTGCTGATATGTCTCAAAATTTAAACATATCACCACTTGTGCTGGCCTTTTTGATTGCCGGGTTAATCCGGATTGCAACCGGCTCAGCAACAGTAGCATTAACGACTGCAGCCGGAATCGTCGCTCCCATTGTGGCCGGAATGTCCGGAGTCAATTTAGAATTGCTGGTTATAGCAACAGGCGCAGGCTCGTTAATGTTTTCACACGTCAATGACGCAGGGTTCTGGATGGTTAAAGAATACTTGGGACTGTCTCTTGAAGAAACCTTCAAAACGTGGACAGTACTTGAAACCATTCTTTCCTTTGTCGCCTTTATTGGGGCACTTATAGTGAATATGTTTGTCTAAGTAAAAAAGCAGAGGATGCCCCAAAAAGGCATCCTCTTTTAGATTTACATTCGAGTATTAGAAATGGCTTCTCTAACTTTATCAAGTGAGTTTTTGGCCTTTTCCTTATTGCGGATCATCATGTTGACATAAAGGGCATCTATCAAGCTTAATTGACCGATTCTCGAAGACAGTGCTTCGGAGCGGTATTCGGTCTCTTCAGAGCTTGTAAAAAGAGCAACATCCACGTTTTGTCCAATTGGTGATTTTGGATAGCTTGTAATACCGATTGTTTTGGCGCCATTATTTTGCGCTGTTCTTAAAATATTGATGGTGTCTTTGTTTGTTCCCGAATGAGAAATCACCACAGCCACATCTTTTTTGCCAAGCTGGGAAGCAGACATAAGCTGGAAATGGGAATCGATAAAGGCAAATGCTTTGATCCCTGTCCGGACAAATTTGTGGAAAGCATCCATAGCGATTACATTTGAGCCACCCGTTCCATAGAACTCAACCCGGTCCGCCTGCAATAATAAATCAACTGCCTTTTGAATAGAAGGCCCATCGAGAATCTGCAAGGTGTTTTCCAATGCTCTAATATTTGATTGGAAAATTTTCACTGCTACCGTTTTCTCCGTATCATCTTCCTTAATTTCTTCATGAATCTGTTGAATCGGTTCAAATATTTCAGAAGCGAGGGCAATTTTCATTGCCTGGTACCCCTTGAAGCCAATCCTTTTACAAAACCGAAAAACAGTGGCATCGGCGACATTCAAATCCTCTGCCACTTCGTTAATGGTGTTATGAATGATTTTTTCGGGACTGTCCAAGATGTAGTCAGCAATCTTTTTTTCTTTTTCACTAAGTCTTGCGTAATAGGAGCGAATTTTTCCTAGACAGTTTTGCGGCATTGGTGATTACCTCACCCATTTTTGCTGGAAGCTGCTGATGGCACCGTATTCTTCGCTTAACAAACGGGAAAGGCGGATATAAATCGGGATTAGATCCTGATAAATCTCCACGTTTTCTTCAATTGGCTGGTGGGCATGGGTGGAACCGACCAATTCTGACATAATCGAGAAATCTTCAATTTCCCCAAGTGCATACATACCAAGGACAACAGCACCTAGGCAGGAACTTTCAAAGCTTTCCGGCACAACAACTTCCTGGTTGAAAATATCCGCCATCATTTGTCTCCACAATGCTGACCGGGCAAAACCGCCTGTTGCCTGGATTTTTTGCGGTACGCCAATCATTTCCTGAAGGGCGAGCATAACGGTATATAAATTTAGAATGACACCTTCAAGGACAGAACGAATCATATGCTCTTTTTTGTGATGAAGGCCAAGTCCAAAAAACGAACCGCGGGCATTGGCATTCCATAAAGGGGCACGTTCACCCGCCAAATACGGATGGAAAATGAGCCCCTCTGCACCAGGTGTGACCTTGTCGGCAATTTTTGTTAAGACATCGTAAGGGTCGATGCCAAGTCGTTTTGCTGTTTCAACCTCCGACCAGGCAAGCTGATCACGAACCCAGCGGAAGGTCATCCCGCCGTTATTGACTGGACCGCCGACAACCCAATGATTTTCAGTTAACGCATAACAGAAAATTCTCCCTTTTGGATCAGTCACTGGCTTGTCCGTTACAGTCCGAATCGCGCCGCTGGTGCCAATCGTGACAGCCATTACTCCTGGGTCAATGGCGTTGACGCCGAGATTGGAAAGAACACCGTCACTTGCTCCGACTACAAATGGAGTGTTCCCTGATATTCCAAGCTCCTCGACATATTCATTTTTTAAGCCGGTTAAATAAAACTTTGTTGAAACTGGTTCAGGCAATTGTTCAGTGGTAATACCGGCAACACTTAGTGCTTCTGCATCCCAATTAAGCTGTTCGAGGTTAAACAGCCCTGTTGCAGAGGCGATGGAATAATCCATCACATAACGATTAAATAGCTTAAAGAATATGTACTCTTTAATACCGATAAATTTGCTGGTTTTGCTAAAGATTTCAGGATGATCCTCTTTTAGCCAAGTAATTTTGGCAAGAGGTGACATCGGATGAATCGGTGTTCCGGTTCTACGATAAATGGCAAGACCATTCAATTCGTTTTTAATTTTTTCAGCTGTTTCTGTAGCGCGGCTATCTGCCCACGTAATGCAGCGGGTAATTGGTTTACCGTTATCATCCATGGCGATAAGGCTGTGCATGGCAGAACTAAAGGAAACAAGTTTAAGCTGTTCCAAATTGATTTCGCCCTTTTTGATAGCTACTTTCATCGTTTCTAGGACAGCATGGAAAATTTCCTCCGGATCCTGTTCTGCAATGGACGGGGCAGGGCTGTATAAAGGGTATTCAACATGATGCATGCTGATAACTTTACCTTTTTCTGCAAAAAGAACTGACTTTGTACTTGTGGTACCAATATCAACACCGAGATAGTAAGAGGTTCTAGTCATTGGGTTAATCTCCTTTATGAAGCGTTATTGTATAGTTCAAAAAATTTTTACTCCAGTATCATTATATAAGAAAAAATATTCCTGCACACTACAATTTGTCCTATAACTATTGTTAAACATACATAAAGAGATTATTAGATAGTTTTAAAAAAGAAAGGGAAAAAGGTGTTTGCAGCGAATATTTTAAACGTATATGCAAATTATTACGGGAGGGAAGTTCATGTCTGAAAAATATCCAGTTCTAGAAGGTGCTGAACCGTTTTATTTTGAAGGAAATCGTGTCGGTATCTTGGTCTCACATGGTTTTACGGGGTCCACCCAAAGCATGCGCCCGCTTGGGGAGGCTTATGCCAAAGCAGGCTACACGGTTTGCGGGCCGCGCTTAAAAGGGCACGGAACACATTATGAAGATATGGAGCAAACTACATATCAAGATTGGATTACTTCGGTAGAGGAAGCTTACCAGTGGCTGCAGGAACGCTGTGACACGATTTTTGTGACTGGTTTATCAATGGGCGGAACATTAACCTTGTATATGGCTGAAACCCATCCAGATATTCGCGCGATTATCCCTATTAATGCAGCTGTTGATATTCCGGCCATGTTACCAGTCCGCCAATTAGAAGATGTGCGTTATTTAGATGCGATCGGTTCAGATATTAAGAAGCCGGGTGTCGTGGAACTTGCCTATGAAAAAACACCGGTTCAATCTGTGAAGGAAATCTTGACCTTTATGGATGAGGTAAAAGCAGACCTTCACAAAATTTCCTGCCCGGTATTAATTTTTGTTTCTGATGAAGACCATGTCGTCCCGCCGGATAACTCGCAAATCATTTATGATGACATTCGCTCAGAGGTTAAAGAACTTCATCGGTTGAAAGACAGCTACCATGTGGCCACACTTGATAACGACCAGCAGGTAATTATCGAAAAAACATTAGAATTTATCGGAAAAAATCTTTAATGGAGACAATTTTTTTGTCTCTTTTTTTTGCATTTTTGGAACAATATAGTGAAGGAGTGATGATTAGTGAACCATTGTGAAACTTTTTTACGAAGTAAGAACTGGATTGATAATGATTTGGATGCCAGGTACATAAATGTGAATCATCCCTATGCGATTCTGATTTCAGAGGATGAAGGGAAGATTACCTTAAGGGGAAACACCGGTTTTGATAATGGTCAGAATGGAGAAGAAATCTTCTCTTTTACCTCATTACAAGAGTTGCAGGAATGGTTTGAGAACAATATTGGGGAGTAGATTTTAGCGACAAAGCCACAGGAATGGATGGTCTGGAGTTATGTCGGTAGGAACAAAAACTCTCGCTTTCGTAAACCAAGTGGGAGTTTGTTTTCATTTAGTCGCTAATAGAAAGTCTATTGACATATAAATGTAAAAGGGTTACTATTATCTCAACTTCAAGATATCCTGTTTAGGGTAATTGAAGGTTATTTTTTAAATAATATCTCGAATTCGAGATAATTACATTTATTCTAAACGATTTTGAAAAAATAAGAATGTAAGGAGTGGAAGAAATGAAACTTTTAGGGTTACATCATGTATCGATTTTGACCGGAAAAGCAGAAAGAAATTATGAGTTTTATACAAAAATCTTAGGAATGAGATTGGTAAAGAAAACAGTAAACCAAGATGAAACATCGTCATATCATCTCTTCTATGCAGATGCAGAAGGAAATCCCGGCACGGAGGTGACCTTCTTTGACATTCCTAATCTTGGAAGTTCATATAGAGGAACTTCAGATATTTCCACTGTATCCTTAAGGGTGCCAACTACCGAATCTTTGTGGTTTTGGAAGGACCGATTGAATCAGGCTGGTGTTCAACATGCTGATATTGAAAAAAGAGCAAATCGTGATACATTAGCCTTCAAAGATTTCGATGGGACACGTTTAATACTGGTCGCCGACAACGGTGAAGAAGGTGTTAGGCCGGGGGTTCCTTGGGTACGGGAAGATATTCCAAAAGAACATGCCATAATAGGTTTAGGACCTGTTACCCTCACTGTCGGAATGGCAGAACCTACCATTGGTGTGCTTACTGAAGTTATGGGATTTCAATATGTGGGATCATACCCATCACTTGAAGGGGATTTTCCTGAAATATTGGTTTATGCAACAGGTGAAGGGGGCAGTGGCGCAGAAGTGCATATTGAAAGAAGGCCCGATTTGCCAAAAGCTCGATTAGGCCGTGGGGGAGTTCATCATGTTGCTTTCCGTGTTCCAAATGAAGAAGAATACAATCAATGGGCACAACGTTTGAAGGATTATCGTTTGCCGAACTCAGGAAAAGTAGAACGTTATTATTTTAAAGCATTATATTTCAGAGAGCCAAATGGCATTTTGTTTGAATTATCAACCGATGAGCCAGGCTTTGCAACAGACGAACCAATGGAAACAATGGGTCAAAAGCTGGCATTACCGCCATTTTTAGAGCCACGCCGAAAAGAGATAGAAGAAAAGCTGCGGCCGCTAGACCTAAATTAAATATAGCGCAATTAATGCAGCCCTTGAAGGGAGCCAATCGATTAGGATATCGATTGGCTTTTTAAATTTTATATAGCTGATTTTTTTAAAAAATATGAAATAATATCCAGTTTTTATATTGACATCATATATATTAACATTGATAATATAAACATAAATAATATTGAGGTGAACAATATATGAACATGCAAGATGTCATTCTAGGTTTTCTATATGAGGAGCCAATGAGCGGCTACGATATAAAGCAAATGATGGAAAATTCCGTTTCATACTTTTTTGATGCATCGTTCGGGGCTATCTACCCAGCATTAAGAAAAATGGAAAAAGAGGGACTGGTGGAAAAACAGGTCATTCAGCAGGAAGGGAAGCCAAACAAGAACTTATTTGCGATTACTGATGCAGGCCGGGAACAATTCCAGCAATACCTTAACAGTCCAATAAACCCAACTGTGACAAGATCAGATATCCTAATCCGTATTTTTTTCGGGCGGTTTACCACCAAGGAAAAGATCATCAAGTGGCTTGAGGAGGAACGTGAAAAGAACCAGGCGATGTATGACAATCTTACCAGAATCGATAAAATGTGCGGTTCAGACATGGAGCGCTACAAGCGGTTCACACTTCAGTTTGGGATTCGCCAGGCAGAAATGGTTGTGAACATGATTGATGAAGAATTAAAAAAGTTGAATAATAAAGGGGAGCAATAGCATGAAAGGGACGGGCGGAATGAAGGTAGTACTGTTAATGTGCGTAGGGGTATTTGTTTGTATGCTTGATTCAACGATTATGAATATTACGCTGCCGGCAATCCAGGACAGTCTGCATACATCGCTGGAAACGAGCTCGTGGATGCTGAATGTATACACGATGACGATTGCGGTTTTAGCGATTCCGTTGGCAAGGTTTGCTGAAATGTTTGGACGAAATAAATTTTTTATTGTCGGGTTGTTTATTTTCGGATTTGGCTCGGCTTTATGCGGCCTGGCATACAGCGGAGAATTCTTAATTGCCGCAAGGTTCATCCAAAGCTTGGGGGCCGCTATCCTAATTCCTTGTAGCATGGTGATTGGGATTGCTGCGATGCCGATTGAAAAAAGGGTGCTGCCATTGACGCTTCTTGGGGCAACACAAGGATTATCAACTGCTCTCGGTCCCACAGTCGGCGGGATTATCACGGAAAAGCTTAGCTGGCACTGGGTCTTTTATGTCAATGTACCGATTTGTTTACTTGCTATAGCCGCTTCTCTTATGATCTTAACGTTAAAAAACGAAAACAGAGTAAAATCATCCATCGATTGGTTCGGCCTAATCTTCTCGGTTTCTGCCATATTCCCGCTAAATCTAGTCCTAATCAAAGGGAACAATTGGGGCTGGGACAGCAGCCAGGCGATTATTTGTTATCTTTTAACAGCCGCATCCATTGTACTTTTTATTATTACAGAGAAAAAATCAAAAGCGCCGATGGTTAATTTAAATCTTTTTAGAGACCGTTTATTTACAGGTTCAGTTGTGATTGTGACTACAGGGTTCATCTTCCTTATTGGTGTCATGGTCCTGCTTCCACAGTTTTTAACCAACTTCCAGCACAAGACAGAGCTCCAAGCCGCACTCCTCGTCACACCTGTATCCGCCGCCATCTTTGTATTTTCCAACTTTGCAGGGTTGCTAACAAAAAAAATTGGCTACACGATTCCTGTCATGATTGGCTTTGCCATTATGGGAACGGCATATTATTTATTGCATAACTTAAATCTTCACAGCACATCAAAGGAGATTATACTGCTTTGCAGTTTGCTCGGGCTGGGATTTAGCTTCGTGATTTCTTCCGCAACAATTGCCAGCACGTCTTCGTTTGAAGGGGAAATGCTGACGGCATCTCAGAGTGTTTTTTCGATGCTGCGTCAGGTGGGAGTTGTTTTAGCTGTAGCAATTTTTGTGGCCGGGTTGAC
Source organism: Neobacillus sp. SAB-20_R2A (assembly GCF_049568635.1). Lineage (NCBI taxonomy): Bacteria > Bacillati > Bacillota > Bacilli > Caryophanales > Bacillaceae > Neobacillus > Neobacillus sp. SAB-20_R2A. The sequence goes on from NZ_CP145895.1 coordinate 1,074,113, forward strand.
GAACAATATTCATGATAAAAAACAGGATGTTATGCATTATGCACAGCAAAAACTTGAAAAACTGAATGTGCCGGAAACCGTTAAAGCCCAGATTTTATCGGAAACAAAAAAATCGATCAACAATCAAAAACAAACGAAGAAAGCTGATTCAGACTTCATCACAAAAGCGGAGCGCCAGCAAATTATTGATGACAACGCTGCAAAAGTATTAGCCTCTATTCCTGAAAACCAAAGAAGCGCGGCCAAAGATCAAATTTATAAGCAAGTGGAAAAGCAAGTGGATGAGGAAATTGTTAAAACAGGTATTTTGGCTAAAGGCTATTCCAAACAAGTAGGAGATTTTGCTGAAAAAAGAATCTCGGCTAGTTTCGCAGAGCTTTATAAAACAAGTATTCCGTTTGTATTCCTTTGTGTATTAACTGGATTGATTTTTAGAGAAAGAAAAAATAAGCGGATTGTCCAAATGGCGAAATCACCTGCAGCCAATTAATAAAAAACAGCCTAAAACCCGTCCTAGGGTCTTAGGCTGTCTTTTCTGTTTTAACAGCAGCGTGAAACTTTACCGTCCTTAGCATTGTAACGCGCATCCTGGGCCTCACAGAAGAATTCTTTCCGTGTTTTAATAGGCTCGCCAGGATGGTGCGATTCCATATGAGCTACATATATTTCATAGCTTGGAACTCCAACCAGTAAACTAATAAACTGCTTACGGTAGGCGTTGAGCTTTCTCAAGCGATTAAGCATATTTCTTCAAATCCCCTTCGGTACGCGGAATAAATGGTTCTTCGTGTACCGTTAATTTTTTGCCGTTTAAAACCTGAAGCCAAATTCGAATGGCTGCGATTAATACCAAAATGACAACAACCATGAAAATACCCGTTAGTGTGGCATCCACGTAATCATTGATCAGTACCTGATTCATTTGTGCTGGAGAAGTCGCTGGTGCAAGAACCTTGCCGGCATCATTCGCTTCTTTGAAAATTTTGGCATGAGCAAGGAAGCCGATTTTAGGATTTTCATGGAATAGCTTTTGCCAGCCTGCTGTTAGGGTAACAATTAATAGCCAAGCGGTTGGCACCAAGGTAACCCAGGCATACGCTTTTTTGCCCATTTTAAAGAGAATCGTAGTTCCAAAGAGCAGGGCGATTCCAGCCAGCATTTGGTTGGCTATACCGAAAAGCGGCCATAGTGTATTAATACCGCCAAGCGGGTCAATAACGCCTTGATACAGGAAGTAACCCCAGAATAGAACGCATAATGCGGTTGCAATAAGGTTTGGAACCAGCGCGTCAGTTTTCGCAAATGGCTTATAAACGGTTCCTAAAATATCCTGGATCATAAAGCGGCCGACACGAGTACCGGCGTCAATAGTTGTTAAGATGAACAACGCTTCGAAAAGAATCGCAAAATGGTACCAGAATGCCATTAACGCCTTTCCGCCAATAACTTTTGAGAAAATAACCGCCATACCAATCGCTAGGGTTGGGGCACCGCCGGTTCTGGAGAGAATCGAAGCTTCCCCTACATCCTTGGCATAATTCGCTAAATCTTGAGGAGTGACCGTAAAGCCCCAGCTGGATACAACAGAAGCAGCTTGGGTAACGTCCGTTCCGATTAAGGCAGCAGGGCTGTTAATCGCAAAATACACACCGGGATGCAGCACGCAGGCAGCGATCATTGCCATGACGGCGACAAACGATTCTGTCAGCATCGCACCATAGCCGATTGGGCGGGCATGAGATTCTGTTTCAATCATTTTAGGTGTTGTACCGGATGAAACGAGAGCATGGAAACCGGAAACAGAACCGCAGGCAATAGTTATGAATAAGAACGGGAAGAGGTTTCCTGCAAATACTGGACCCGTACCATCAATAAAATTCGTTACACCAGGCATTTCTAGGTGTGGAGCAACTACGACAATACCGATGGCAAGTCCCATAATGGTACCCACTTTTAAGAACGTACTTAAGTAATCGCGTGGTGCGAGCAGCAGCCAAACAGGCAGCACAGATGCAATAAAGCCATAAATAATCATCATAATGGCAATCGCTTCGCCTTTGAACGTGAACATGGCTGCTAAAGTTGGGGTTTCGGCAACTGTCTGTCCAAAAACTAAGGCAAGTAAAAGTAAAACAATACCGATAATGGATGCTTCGCCAACGCGGCCAGGGCGGATGAAGCGCATGTAAATTCCCATTAATATCGCAATCGGAATCGTTGCTGCAATCGTGAACATTCCCCACGGGCTTCCTACAAGTGCTTTTACGACGACAAGGGCTAAAACTGCTAATAAAATAACCATGATTCCTAAAATCCCGATCATCGCAATGACGCCTGTAACCTTGCCCATCTCTTCTTTAATCATCTCTCCGAGTGATTTACCGTTGCGGCGCATGGAAGCGAAAAGAATAACAAAATCCTGAACAGCACCAGCCAAAACAACACCAACGACAATCCAAAGTGTTCCAGGCAAATATCCCATTTGAGCTGCGAGAATGGGACCAACTAATGGTCCTGCACCGGCAATAGCGGCGAAATGGTGGCCAAATAAAACCCATTTGTTTGTCGGAACAAAATCTTTTCCGTCGTTATGAATTTCGGCAGGGGTTTTCCTTTTATCGTTTAACTGAAAGACTTTTTCTGCGATAAACTTGCTGTAAAATCGGTAAGCAATGGCATATACGCAGACAGCGGCTGTTAACAGCCAAATCGCACTGATGCTTTCACCCCTGTTTAAGGCCATCACGGCAAAACCTGCTGCACCGAGGGCGGCAATGACTCCCCAGATAATAATGGATTTAAACGCTTTCACAAAAATTCACACCTTTCCTATTTAGAATAATATTATTATATTTTATTATTTTCTGAATTCAAGCGAATTTTTTGTGAATTTTGACAAATTTCCCGAAATTTTGATAAACTGACTAGAAATTGCCTTATAACAGGTTTTTGAATTAAACTATTTATCAAATGTTGAAATTGACGTGGTGAGATATAGATGAAAAATGAAGCAGAACGAACGTATGAAATTATGGAGGTTTGTCTTCTGGCGGGGAAAATTATGCTGCAGAGCGGCGGGGAGACGTATCGGGTGGAAGATACGATGATGCGGATGGCAGCCTCGTTCGGGATTGAAAAGTCACATAGCTATGTTACGCCAACGGGCATTATTTTTTCCGCCGAAGGGGCGGAACCGACAAAAACCAAGTTGATTAGAATCTCAGAGCGTTCGACAGATCTAGAGAAGGTTGCTATCGTGAATAGTATTTCACGAAAAATATCAAGCGGTGATCTGGATAGTAAAGAGGCGATGAAACAGCTAAAGGAAATTGAAGCCAAGGACCTTTCCTTCCCATTTAGGATGCAGGTCGCGGCAGCCTCCTTAGCAAGCGGCTGTTTTATGATTATGTTTAAGGGTGAATGGAATGATTTTTTGCCTTCAATGATTGCCGGAGGTGCGGGATATTTAAGCTTTGTTTATTTCCATCGCTTTGTACCGATCAAGTTTTTCTCCGAGTTTTTGGCGGCATTTGTGATTGGGCTGCTTTCTTTGCTTTTTGTAATCGTCGGGGTGGGCCATCAGCTGGATAAAATCATTATTGGATCGGTCATGCCGTTAGTACCCGGTCTATTAGTAACCAACGCCATTAGAGACTTAATGGCAGGCCACCTTGTTTCTGGACTGTCAAAAGGTGCCGAAGCGTTTCTGACAGCCTTTGCCATTGGGGCTGGAATTGCGGTAATACTGAAATTCTTGTGAGTGAGGTCTTGGAAAAGTGGATATTTTAGCTCAGGTCATAACCAGCTTTATTGCAACAGGGGCATTTGGCATCCTTTTTAATGCACCGAGGAATACCTTGGTGAAATGCGGGTTGATTGGTGCAGGAGGCTGGCTGGTTTATTATCTTGTAGAAGGATATTATGATGATCCTGTTTTAGGAACATTACTGGCGACGGTCTTTATAGCTGTGCTAAGCCAGGAGTTGGCAAAATTATACAAAACCCCTGTGATTATTTTTAGTGTTGCGGGAATTATTCCATTAGTTCCAGGGGGACTCGCTTATAATGCCATGAGAAATTTTGTGGAAGAGAATTATAACACTGCACTTGGTTCTGCTGCTCAGGTTTTGATGCTTGCGGGAACGATCGCCTTTGGGTTAGTTTTCTCAGAAGTGATCAATCAAGTAATTCGGAAAATCAATGAAAGAAAGTTAAAAATATAAATTCTTTCTAAGGGGCTGTTCTTGTTCTTTCATCTTTATACCTGGAACAGCCTCTGGATATCATTTGGAAACTTTTCCTCTTTTAGGTTCTTTTAATGTTTGGTATAGTAATATATTAGTATATTAGTACTATATTTAATTGTTAACAGGAAAGGTATTTATCAAATATGAAGAAAACGATTATTGTGCTTATTGTTATCTTAGCGACTCTTTTTGGTACAAAAACCATTATTGGGGTCCAAGCAATAAGATCGGCAATAGAATCGGTTTTGGAAGCTCCGCCTCTAAAAACACGCCAGATAGCGCTTCAAAAAGATACTCCTATTTTACCTGAGAGCAAACTGCTTGATGTCCCGTTGATTAATCAAATGGATAAGCCGCTGCTCTATAATGGCTGTGAAGTGACAAGCCTTGCGATGGTAATGCAATATCATGGAATCAAAGTGACAAAAAACGAGCTTGCTGAAAATATCAAAACAGTCCCGTTTACCTATAGCAATGGTCTTAAAGGAAATCCAAATACCGGATTTGTTGGAGATATGGCACATGGGCCGGGACTTGGGGTGTACAATGGTCCCGTTTACGAGCTTGCCCAAAAATATGCTGGGGAACGTGCCATAAATTTAACGGGCAGTCCATTTACAGACCTGTTGAAAAAAGTAAACCAAGGACATCCAGTTTGGATTATCACGACAACAGGCTTTGCTCCGGTAAACGTATTTCAAACCTGGAATACCCCAGACGGAAAAATCGACATCACCTTCAGTGAACACAGCGTGGTGATTACTGGTTATGACCAGTCCTACATTTATGTCAATGACCCATACGGTACAAAGAACAAAAAATTGGACCGAGAAAACTTCATCAATGCCTGGGAGCAAATGGGCAAACAAGCAATAGTGATCCAATAGTTTCCCGAAAATTGGACGAAGGCAGAGGAATAGCTCCCCTGCCTTCTAATGCTTTCCTTATTTTAGGATTTATCGTAACTTGAATTGCTGCAAGTTCATTATGCTGCCTTCATGTAAAAATTTAAATATTTCTTAATTAAATATGCCGCGGTACAATTTCCACCAGTAGGTTTTATAAACCTAAACGATGCCAGCCCTACCTCTCTAACATCCTTACGGCTCCGAGGCCGTTCCAGTGTGAATAAGTCTTTCCAAAAAAAACACGAGTGAAAAGCCAGAAAAATTCTTACATTGTGTATCTTCTATTTATTTCAAGTTATACAAATGAAAAGCAAGAAAATTAATAATACATGATTAGTTGAAGTTTGTCAATAGATAATGTAAAAATGACTTCGCGGTTACCGCTTTTTTTAAACATTTCTTTAAAAAGGATTATTTGAATAGTAAATAGAAGTATTTATTTAAAAAGGGGGGGACCAGATGGAGGGCTTTCATTATAAGAATTATGACGGACTTGGATTGGCGGAGTTGATAAAAAAGAAAGAAGTGAAACCGACCGAGGTGTTTTCGGAAGCCATCAAAGCTATTGAGGAACATAACCCAAAGCTTAACGCTGTGATTAATAAATTTTACGAAAAAGCTGAAAAACAGTTGGTAAATGTTGATTTAGAGAGGACCTTTGCAGGTGTGCCAATGCTGTTAAAGGATATTGCTCAAGAAGTGGAAGGGGAGAAGATTACGGCTGGTTCTAAGGCGTATCAGGGCTACCGGGCAAAATCAGACTCCACCTATGTAAAGCAAGTACGTAAGACGGGCGCCATATTTGTCGGGCAGACTAATGTACCGGAATTCGCCTTAATGGGCATTACCGAGCCAAAGTATTATGGTCCTACCCGAAATCCATGGAATCTAGGGCATACACCAGGCGGTTCGAGCGGCGGTTCGGCAGTGGCGGTTGCAACCGGGATGGTACCGATTGCTGGCGCAAATGATGGCGGCGGGTCGATTCGGATTCCGGGTTCTTATTGCGGGCTGTTTGGAATGAAGCCAACAAGAGGCAGGACGCCGGTCGGCCCTGTTTACGGCCGGCTCTGGCAGGGGGCTTCTGTTGATCATATCCTCTCAAGAACGGTAAGAGATAGTGCGGCGATGCTTGATGAAATTAAGATTTACGAAAAAGCGGCTGCCTTTCATGCCCCGCCATTTGATGGCTCCTACTTTCAACAGGTACAAGGCGGAACGGCAGAGAAATTAACGATTGCTTTTTCGATTCAGTCTCCCTTAGGGGCGGAGGTCCACAAGGAATGTCAGGAGGCAGTCTATAAAACAGCCAGGCTGCTGGAATCAATGGGTCATAATGTGGTCGAAATGGATGCGCCTGTGGATGGCAGGAAAATTGCAAAAAGCTATTTAACGATGTATTTCGGGGAAGTTGCTGCGACATTGGCATCTCTAGAAGATGTCCTTGGCCGGAAAGCGAAGATGAGCGATGTGGAGCTGCCTACTTGGATTTTAGGATTAGTTGGAAAGGCCACATCTGCTGAAGAAATAGTTTTAAGTATTCGCGAATGGGATAATGCGGCCATTGCAATGGAAACATTTCATGAAACATACGACTTCTTTATGACGCCAACGACCGCTTTCCCTCCGGCAAAAATCGGAGAACTTGAGCCAACCAGTTCAGAGAAACTGGCGATGACTGCTGCAGGGAAGCTATCCTTGAGCGGTATTTTGAAGAAGGTCGGCACGGTCGAACAGGTAGCGGAAAATAATCTGAAGAGAACTCCTTTCACACAGCTTGCCAATTTAACCGGTCAGCCAGCGATGACAGTTCCGGTGCATCTCACCCCGGATGGACTGCCGGTCGGAGTACAATTCATGGCCGCCCGGGGACGGGAAGATTTATTGTATGCTCTAGCCGGACAGCTTGAACAAACAGAAATATGGATCCCGGTGCAATCGAATCCGTTATTTTAAATTCGATTTGGTGGTGGAGGCAGGCATAACTCCTGAATTAAATGAAAGTATCACTGCTTCTGTCGTTATGCAAGGTTTATAACGCCCGAACCGGATGAAAAGCGGAGTCTTTGGTCGCTATGAAAGGTTTATAACGCCCGAACCGGATGAAAAATGGAGTATTCGGTCGTTATGGAGGGTTCATAACACCTGAACTGGATAAAAACAGGAGTCCTAGGTCGTTATAAAACTTAAAAACAAATTCATGCAAAGGAGGTGTCCCTTCATGATCTTCTTCCGAAGATTATTTCTAACGGCATCCAAATACCGCTATCGAACCGTCATCCTTTTCACAACCATTTACATATTTATCAATGCAGAGATTATGAGAATGCTAGAGCCGAAAACCTTTGAAAATACCTTTCACGCGGTCTGGTGGATTCTGACCACAATGACAACGGTCGGATACGGCGATATTTACCCAACGACGCAGTTGGGGCGGACCTGGGCGATGGTCATCGTCTATACGCTGGGTATTGGGCTTTTCGGCACCGTCATCGGGATGATTATCGACAGTGTTTCCAGGTATAAGCAAATGAAGGAGGAAGGCAGGATGACCTTCAAAGGTGAAAATCATTTTGTCATTGTTGGCTGGACAGCCAAAAGCAAAAACACGATTAAAGAGCTGTTTGCAGCGGAGCCCAAAACTGAAATTGTACTAATAGAAGAGTTGGAGAAAACACCGTATGAGCATGAACGGTTCCTCTACATACAAGGAAGCCCTACCGATGAGGAGACCCTCAAAAGGGCAAGAATCGAAAAAGCAAAAGCGGTATTGCTGTTTGCTCCTGACGGCATCACCAATCCCGATTTAGCTGACGGGAAAACACTCCTAACGGCTTCCTCCATCGAACGCTATGATGAGGGAACAGAAAGTAATATTTACACCATCGCAGAAATATTAAATGAAAGGCATGTCGGTAATTTCAACCATGTAAAAGTAGACGAGTTCATTCTTTCACACCAATCTGTATCCAACCTTATGGCCAAATCCGCCCAAACCAAGGGTACGAGCCATCTTTTTACACAATTATTAAGCAGAAGGGATGGGGACGCTGGGAGCGACCTTTGGGAGGTCGAATTAAAACCGGAATGGAAAACATACGGCGAGGCCTACGAATTCTTGAAAAATAAAGGAGCCCAACTGATTGCCGATCGGGATGACTTAAACATCCTCAAAAAATGGCACGACCCTATCCCAAAAGAAGCGAGACTGTTTGTTATTTGCGACAAAAAAACTTATCAAAAGATATAAAAAACGCATCCCGGCGGAGATGCGTTTTTTTTCACCTAATACGTTAAACATCCGGCGATGATCACACCGATAGAAACCGACAAAAACATCAAAAAAAGTCCAACGGCCTGGTTATCGTCCTCGATGCTTTGATTAACATTAAACTTTGGTGTCAGCCACTCTGCCAAATAAAATACAATAATCTGCGCTAAAATACCAATTCCGCCCCAAATGGCCATATCCGCCAAAGAAACCGAATTAGCTGCCGTAGAATACAGCACAATCGCGAGGCCCAGCAGTCTGCCGCCAAGAACAAAACTCGCTGCCTTATTCCCTTTAGCTATTAACGAAAATTCCTTAACCTTGGTTGTGACCTCCATGAGAAAAAGCCCAACAATTAACAAACCAAGCGAAACCGCCAAATATAATAAAAAATCCGTCATGATCCATTATTCCCCCTTTTTTACTCCAACTGGCAAAAAGTAAGACTCATTGCCGGTAATTTTTCCTCCAGCTCGGATTCCAATCGCACTTGGTTTTCCAGCGATGAGGAAGGATCCAATAACATAGGAAAGCTCTTCCAGCCCCTTTTCTGTTTCAAGCGTTATAGTCGGAAGCGAACAATAAGATTGATAGACTGACAATTCATCCTTATAGGTTGCAAATGCATTCTGTTCATAAACCCTAGCATGAGCATCCCAAATCGTCACTGTGTCCCCCTCCCGCCCAAAGGACGGCTTTTCAACATAGGGTACCTTGCCAACAAAGGCATCCGGATCAAGATAGGTCGGCAGCATATATTCCTTGATCCAGCCTAGTTCTTCCTCAGAATAAAAAACGCCTTGCTCTGCCAATCCCCAAATTAAGCATTGGACCGATTTTGGCTGGAGCAAAAAAGCTGAAATAGGATTGACCACAGCCAGCTTTCCATCTTTTACTAGCTGTAGAAGTTCAATACCAACTTGAGCGCCGCTGATTGGATCTCTGTCCTCCAGTAAATGTTCAAGCGGGTATGTCTGCCGGTATAGTACATCGATAGGGATCCCATCGGCATCCGCTAAAGCACCATCTGTAATCCGGAGGTCAGCCAATGGAACCAATTTATTTCTTACCTGACAAAGCTCGCTTAAATAAACGCTGGTCTGCCAATCTTCCATGTGATCCTGATGGGCTGTAAAAACGACATTAGGGGAGGTTTTTCCCTCAGCAGCCTCTAATACCGCTTTGGTAATGCCTGAAGAAAGAAGCCGCTCCCCGCCCTGATTCGGGTCGATTAAGCCAAATTCCTTGCCGACCTTCCCGTTGATGTGGAAGCATTCCACAATAAAGGTCGGCGTGTCACTGTTGAATTCCAGCAACTTCACACCCGTTTCTGTTACAGCAAAATCAAACCGGGAAATCACCGATTCCGGAAAAAGATTTTTCAATCGTAAAAATGGAAGGCTCTCAAGCGGGTATCCAAGCTGCAAGAGCTGCTCATCTGGAAGGCTCCGCATAAGTGTTGCTGTTTTAAAAAGGACTCTGCCCATTCGCTCCGTTGCTTCTCTAATCAGCAAAGAGGTCGTACTTGAAATGGGGAAAGTGTGAAATAAACTGTATTCACTGCCATATAAGTCTGACCAAAACGACGGGAATTGCGAATAAAACTGTCTGCGCCGTGTAGAATAATCCCCCATTCTAACCTCCAAATCCGCCCTTCGTTCCGCTGCCAAAGCCTCCTTTAAAGCTGGATGAGGAATGATAGGACTTATAGGAGGAGGATTTTAGAAGTGAAGATTTATTTCGGAAATATTTGCCGCCATAAAAAAAGTGTCCATAATGGCTAGAACCTGTGTCGTCACATTGCCAGACACCTTGCTCATCATCCCAATCCCAGTCCCGGCAGCTACTGTCATCCGGCTGGGGCGGCAGGTCGTCGGAACAGCCAGCGATCGTTCCGGCCATTAGAGAAGTAAGAACGCCCGTGATAAGCAATCTAGTTTTCTTCAAACTTCTCACTCTCCTTTTTCAATTTGTAATTTTATTATAAAATGAATTTTAAGGAAAACAATGGAAAAGTAAAAGAAAAAAGGAGAGATTGATTTGAGGCTTGAATATCGGCTAGATGAAGAAAATCAGCAATACCCTTCGTTATGGCACTACTACGACATTTCCAAATCGGAAGCGGCCGCACGAATGACCTGTGAATATTTTGTAAAAAACAATGAGACGTACAAGGTTACCGCTACTGCACTTGACCCAGACGGAACGGCAGTCATTTATGTTGAAAAAGAAGAGTTCAGCAATGACACGCTGGAGAAATATCATTCGCATATTGGATTTGAAACAAGGGAACTAACCGAACAGGGGAGCATTTTAATCGATCAAAAAGAAATTTGGGAGCACGACGAAGTGCTCGCTGCCCTTCACTCAGATTTCATCTATATAAAAAGGGGAGAAAAGTTTTTAGAATTTGCGATGGACTCAAGGGAGATTGATGAGGATCGCAAATGCTATGTATACTATGGAAACTTTACCGGCAACAGCCGTTGACGTCTTTTAAAAGTTTTCCGGAGAAGAAAAACCGCCATCGACACTTCCTGCCAAAAAATTTTCAGCATAAGAAGGAAAGTGCCGTTTTTTGTCGTATTGTAATGGATAATATAATTGATTCCTCGGGGGAATGACGATGCTGGCGGAAAAGCTTCTTTTGCAACTGTTAATTGTATTAGCACCAGTCCTGCTTTGTAGTGCTTTAACTGACTATAAGAAAGAGTGGAATTCACCAATCATCTGTGGGTTCATGCACAGTCTGGCAGCAATAGCCTGCATGATTTTTAGTTATTCAAATTATGGCCTTATTTGGGATCTTCGCTACGCTCCGCTTATTCTTGCCATTTTATATGCAGGACCTGCTGGCGGCGGGATGGTCATAGCCTCTATTATTGGAGCTCGCATTATGATGGGTGGTGGCAGTGTCCATTACGCCATCGTGGGCTGCCTGCTTACTTCTATTGTCCCTTACCTTTTGCGAACCCGCTTTTGGAATGCTTCTTCAAATCGAAGAGTACAGTTCACTTTATTATCGGGCGTCTGGTCTTTAATTCTATGCTATTTATCACTTCTAACTTATCATTATCTAAATGGAAATACCTTCAAATTGTTTATAAACATTCCCGATTTACTGCTTTTCGCTCTTATTTATACCGCTTCCCTAATGCTTGCTGCAAAGTTATATGAAGGGCTGATTGAGAAAGATAAAATGAAGGAAGAGATACTGAAAGCAGAAAAGCTTAATACATTAAGTGAACTGGCGGCTTCTATCGCCCATGAAGTCCGCAACCCTTTAACAGTGGTAAAGGGATTTCTACAATTGATGCAGCAGGATGAGAAAGGGAAGAATTATGAATATTTTGGGCTGGTTTTAAGTGAATTAGGAAGGGCTGAGGCGATTATCAGTGATTACTTGAATTTTGCCAAGCCGAAATTAGAAAAACTAGAAGAATTCGCCTTAAAAGACATATTGAAGGAAATAGTCACGCTGCTCGAACCTTATGCTGTAAAGCAGGGTGTACAACTAGAAAGTGAATTGGACACATCCGATTTTTGCCTTTATACAGATCGAAATCAGTTAAAACAGGCTCTTGTAAATCTTTTGAAAAATGCGATTGAAGCGACCTCAGAGGAAGGCATTGTCACGATACATACAAAGTCCGATCAAACCCATGCCTCCGTTTTGATTACTGATAACGGAAAAGGAATGACACCCGAACAACTATCGAGGATTGGAACATTGTTTTATACGACCAAAGATAAGGGAACGGGGCTGGGGACTTCGGTATCTTTAAGAATTATTGAAACGATAAAAGGAAAGGTTTTCTATCAAAGTGAAACAGGTTTGGGAACAACTGTAACAATTGTTCTTCCAGCAGGTAAAAAGGAAGAGTTAGTTAGCAGTATCATTAATGAAGAACCGACAGCAGTTAAAATAATGTAAAAACAGGTGACATCCTTTCGTTTGATGTCATCTGTTTTTTTCATTCGGATAAACTATATCAAAATAGAGAAAAATGATGAATTTCAATAAGGTTTATTTTATGTTAATTCAATGCAAAACCAGTATATTCCCAGTGTAATATTACCAGTTTTTTTATTTTTAAAAAAATATTGCTTTTTCAGTAAAAAGATTATATTATACCGATATAAATTTTATTTATATTTTCGGAAAATTTGAACATTGAACCCGAGGAGGTTTAAATAATAAATGGATTTATTTAGGAAGAAATCAGTTCTGGACCTGATTCAGGAATCAGAGAAAAAAGGTGCCGCCTTAAGGAAGGAGCTGGGTGCCTTTGACTTAACAATGCTTGGGATAGGGGCCATTATCGGGACCGGAATTTTTGTTGTCACAGGGGTTGCTGCTGCGGAACATGCTGGGCCAGCGCTCATTATTTCTTTTATTTTATCAGGTTTAGCTTGCATTTTTGCAGCCCTCTGTTATGCGGAATTTGCTTCAAATGTACCGGTTTCCGGAAGTGCCTATACTTACAGCTATGCGACATTTGGTGAATTGATCGCATGGATTTTAGGCTGGGATTTAATTCTCGAGTACGGCTTTGCATCAGCGGCGGTTGCCAGCGGCTGGTCAGGCTATTTTCAAGGGCTGCTTGCAGGGTTTGGGATTCATTTTCCGAAAGCCATAACAAGTGCGTTTGACCCGGCAAACGGGACATTTGTTGACGTTCCTGCAATCGTCATCGTCTTTTTACTTACTTTGCTTTTATCTCAGGGGGCAAAGAAATCTACCCGTTTAAATAACATCATGGTAATTATTAAGCTTGTTGTTGTTCTTTTATTTATTGGTGTTGGTGCATGGTATGTAAAGCCAGCTAACTGGACTCCTTTTATGCCATTCGGATTCTCCGGCGTAGCGACTGGAGCGGCTACGATTTTCTTTGCATATATTGGCTTTGATGCTGTATCGACAGCTGCTGAGGAGGTTAAAAACCCGCAGCGCAATATGCCTATCGGAATTATTGCTTCATTGCTTGTTTGTACGGTTTTATATATTGTTGTTTCCGCTATCCTAACGGGAATTGTACCTTATAATCTGTTGGGGGTGAAAAACCCGGTTGCATTCGCCTTAACCTATATCCATCAGGATTGGGTGGCCGGTTTCATTTCAATTGGGGCAATCACTGGTATTACAACGGTACTTCTAGTTTTACTTTACGGACAATCCCGCCTATTCTACGCAATCGGCCGTGACGGATTGCTGCCAAAAGTGTTTTCCAAGGTAGATGAAAAGAAACAAACACCGGTTGTGAACTCTTGGATCATTTGTTTATTGGTGTCTGTTATTGCAGGATTTGTTCCATTAAGTAAACTGGCTGAATTAACAAACATTGGAACCTTGTTCGCATTCATGACAGTTTCAGTCGGGATTTTATATCTTCGAAAAAACAAGCAAGTGCCTAAAACAGGCTTCAGAGTCCCGTTTGTACCGTATATTCCGATTTTGGCATTCTTGTTCTGCGGATATTTAGCGGTACAGCTGCCGGCATTAACATGGATTAGTTTTGGTGTTTGGCTGGTAATTGGATTGTTCGTCTACTTCGGCTATGGACGAAAGCATTCGACATTAAATAATTCATCTGGACAATTGAAAAAGGTCATCTAATTAAAGGGGAGTTCCACTCAAATGGGACTCCCCTTTAAATTTTCCCAATAAAATGTCGAAAATCATCGTTTTTTCATTTATTTTATAATGTTATTCTAAAAAAGTGGTAGAATAGTATGAGTAATGAATGGAATTTTGAATTTTTAGAATAGTATCTACTTTAAGGAGAACACTCATGGAAATAAGTAGCAAAGGTCCGAAGCTAATATATGAAGAAAAAAAGGCAATAAAGTTATTTTTATGGTTATTTTATTTCTTCTTTATTGCATATGATTTTTTTTGGTATATTGTTTTACCAAGATTTACAGACTACGGAGCGGTTCAATTCCCTGGTAGAGGACTTGGTTATTGGCTATATATATTAGTATTTTTGCTTCTGCCAATCTCCGTTTCATTTATAAAAAAGGGAAATCCTTATATTGTCAAATACCTTTTGTTATTTGGTTACATCCTAATTGATAGCATAGATCTTATTTTGAAGTATTATGGAACTAATCTAACGTTTGCTTCAGGAAATATAGTAGAGCTTTTGTTTGTCTTTTTTTCACCAGTGTTTGTTAATAAGGAATACTATTGGAGTGTAACTTTAGGATTGATTGGAAGGTATGTTCTATTAGGGCTAATACTCCATGATACTAATATCATACCGCCCATTTTCGTCATTATCATTTTATCGGCAATTGCCTTTATCATTTTAATTAGATTTTATTCATATATAAAGTCTTTAACATCTGTTCATGAGGAACTAAATAAAAAAGAAAAACTTGCAGTGATAGGCCAAATGGCAGCTGCGATAGGGCATGAAATTCGAAACCCGCTCTCATCACTAAAAGGGTTTACCCAATTACAGCATGAATCGAATCCAAATAGCAGTGGCTTTTATCCAATTATGATTCAGGAAATTGAGAGAATAAATTCTATTGTAGATGACCTTATGTACCTGGGAAAACCAAGGGAAATTAATTTTAAAAAGGCCGATATGAAAGGAATTGTTGATTATACAGTTTCATTAATTTGTCAGCAGGCAGAGGTTCAAGGTGTGAACGTGGAAATGGAGACCGATGCTACAATACCTTTGATTGATTGTGATGATAAACAATTAAAGCAAGTATTTATTAATTTGTTAAAGAATGCGGTTGAGGCCATGCCAGATGGTGGTTTATTAAAAATCCAAATGAAAATGACAGAAGAATCGTCGTTATTAATAGTGATTGAGGATGAAGGCCCCGGTATCGAGGTGGACAAACTTGAACATATTTTCGAAGCATTTTATACGACCAAAAAAGATGGGACAGGTCTAGGGTTAGTTGTTACTAAGGAAATTATTGAAGGCCATGGTGGCAGTTTGAAAATTGAGAGTATATTAGGAGCTGGGACTAAAGTTATAGTCAGATTGCCAATATCCCAGAATAATATTTTTAAAGTTTAGTTCTCGAATTGTACAAAAATCAGCTAAATTAAATGTTTCAAGGGTTTAACTAATAAGATATAATGTAGAGGAACAAAGAATTTTTATAGATTTTGTCAAACCGCCAAAAGATTCGGATTCTTTTATTCTATCTTGCTTGGACTGAACCAAATGAGATGGGTAATTTGGAGGATTTTATGATACCACATGAAGAGAAACAGACTGTAAAATGGTTTCTAGTGTTTTTTTATATCATTTTGTTAGGGTATGATTTTTTTTACTATTATCTTTTTCCTGTCTTTATAGCAAAAAAAGATATTGGGGTACCTAATAAATATTTATACCTTACCTATATAGTTATTTTAATATTACTGCCTGTATCATATTATTTAATTCGTAAAAACAAGCAATCATTAATTAAATATGTATTCTTTGTTAGTTATTTATTTACGACTTTTATTGTTGATATACTTATGTATTACGGTAGAGGAGATTCATATTTTACTGGGAATATTGTTGAGGTATATTTGATTTTATCATTACCTCTATTTATTAATACAAAATATTTTTGGCTAGTTAGCCTTGGAATTACTTTAAAATACGCCTTAATCGGCATTATATTAAATAACTCCTATGTCTTAATTCCAATCATTTTAGTGGCTGTTCTCTCAATAATGTCTTTCTTTTTATTGGTTCGTTTTCAAGGTTATGTTCGTTCAATAAGCACTTCCTATGATAACCAATTGCAGGGGATGGTTAGAGGGGTTATTGCAACTTTAGAGTTAAAAGATCCATATACTAGGGGACATAGTGAACGTGTGGCAAGCTATGCCCTGTTACTAGCTAAAGAAACTGGCAGTTTTTCACGAGATGAACAAAAATCATTTTATTATTCCTGTTTATTACATGATATAGGTAAAGTTCACATTCCTGATTCAATTTTAATGAAGCCTGGAAAATTGAGTAATGATGAATATGAAATCATCAAATCTCATCCTGTTGTTGGTGCTGAGGCGGTAAAAGATGTCGAGGGAATAAAGGATACTATTAGTGTTATTCGTTCTCATCATGAGCGCTGGGATGGAAAAGGCTATCCTGATCAATTAAAGGGAGAAGCGATTCCATTACTTGCTAGAGTTACCGCTATTGCAGATGCTTTTGATGCAATGACTTCTTCCCGATCCTATCGGGCGGCTATGCCTGTAGAGGAAGCCTACAGCCGGGTCATTGAAGGGAAGGGTTCTCAATTTGACCCAATGCTGGTTGAACAATTTAAGAAGGTTTATCCTGCATGGGTTGAATTTCATTCTAAATATCCATGGAATGACAAAATGACATTATTTAAGGAGGTAGGAGGATGAAAATTCGAAAACTCAAAAAGGTAAAAACTACGTGTTGGTGGTGTCCTTTCGTTCCAGGATATAAACCATGATAAATGTGGATGCTGGCATGATGCCATGCATCCTTCTTTATTGAAAAATAACAGATTAAAGGTGTAAAAAAATGAACCTTACACTCCATTCACATCTCGTATTAGTCCCAATTGAAATTAGGAAAGATAAAAAGAATTATATCGTTGAAGATACCAACTCCGGGGAATTTTATGAAATGCCGGAGGTTTGTATCGATGCGATTCAATTAATCAACGAAGGCTATCAGTTAGGTGAAATTGAAAGCCGGCTTAAAAGCAAGTATCCTCATGATGAGGTCGATTTACTCGATTTTGCCGAACAGCTTCTCGAACTGCAATTGGTTGTCGAAATGGATGGTGTGAAACTCGCTGCCCCAATAAAGAAGCAAGATCCCCTTGGATTTGAGTGGATTTCTCCTAAGTTGGGAAAATTCTTTTTCAATAAAGCGGCTTATACTGTTTACGCAGCCTTATTTATCATCAACGTTTTCCTTTTTCTAACCCATCCATCTTTATTTCCAAATTTTAAGGATATTTTTATTTTTGACTTAATGGTGCTGAATATCCCGGCATGGCTCGTTTTATCCTTCTGCTTTGTATTGCTTCATGAATTTGGGCATGTGCTGGCCATGAGGGCTTACCAGCTTCCCACGAAATTAACCATCGGACACCGCCTTTTCCTTGTCGTTTTCGAAACAGATATGTCATTTGTTTGGAAACTACCTTCAAAAGATCGAAATGTTTTATATTTGGCGGGGCTTTGTTTTGATACGTTCGTTCTTTTTGCAGCACTGCTGGGTCAGTTGATTTTCGCAGACGGGTCAGAGATTTTCCTGAGTGTGCTGAAGGTAATTGTCCTAGATGCTTTTATTCGGATGATTTATCAGTGCTGCATCTATATGAAAACAGATTTATATTATGTATTTGAAAACTCGACGGGTATTTACAATCTTATGGAAAATGCCCAGCAGGTTTTTCGAAACTGGTTTAGATTTAGAAAACCTGCCCGACAACCTGAGGTTGTATTTGAAGAAGAAAAGCGGACGATTATCACTTATACCGTATTTTATGTGTTGGGTGTAGGGCTTACGTTATCGTTATTTTTTGGTTATTATCTCCCGCAAATGTTATATGCAATGACTACGATCCACCACTGTTTTGGCTATGGACCGTCCACCTATCATTTCTGGGATGCATCCTTGTCCACGCTGCAATTAATAATCGGGCTTGTGTTGCTTCTTTATTCATGGCATAAAAAGTACATCAAAAAGCAAATGTGACGAAGTTTTGTCAAAAAACGATATAGTTAAGGGTTTTTTCCCCCTTAGATGGGGGAGTTCCCTGATAAAGATAACACTGCCGTTTTTCTTACAATAACAGTAAGAAAACGATAGTGTTATTTTTTTTAGGGAGGATCAAGAAAATGGAGTCAACTATTCAATCGGCGAAAAAACGGGATAATACCGTCAATAATGCATTTGCTTCCCATTTTGCCAAATCAATGTTTTTAAGCGTAGCCGGACTTGCGATTTTGGTGTTTATCGGAACAAGAATGTTTACACATATCGACTTAAACCTTTATGGATATATGGTAGGAACGATTACTTTCATAGGAGGTTTCTTTTACCGCTTCATCTCTTGGGGAGAAAGACCGCCAACCAAAATTATCATTAAAAAGGGCTTAAAACTGCTTTTTAGAAAAAGCACACCAAAAACAGCAGTAAGCCACTTAGCGATTTACGACTTCATCAAAAAGCGCGGATTTTATCGCTGGATGCAGCACGTATTAATTGGGTGGGGCTGTGTGCTTGCTTGTTTAGTTACTTTCCCGCTCGTGTTCAGCTGGATGTACTTCAATATGGATGGAAATGGCTATTACACAGTCGTCTTAATGGGAATGAACTTGATACGGATTAAAGCAGATGGCATCATTGCTTGGTTCTCTTACAACGCTTTAAACATCTCAGCCATTATGGTGATTTCAGGTGTCAGCATGGCGCTTTACCGCCGCATGAAAAATATGCAGGCAAGAGCAGAGCAAAAATTCATGTACGATTTCTTGCCGCTCTATATGTTGCTATTTATTTCAGTAACTGGTCTATTATTGACAGTCCAAAACGTATTCTTACATGGATGGATGCAGCCGCAAATGTCGCTGATCCACCAGTTTTCAGTCATTGTAACGCTTATCTATCTGCCATTTGGTAAGCTTGCTCATATTCCGTTCCGTCCGATGAGCGTATTTGCTAGAAACTACCGTGAACATTATGGAGAACAGCATATGAAAGAATGTAAAGTGTGCGGAGATAAATTTGTATCAGTCGAACAATCGAACGACGTTAGAGAAGTATTGGGAACCAACAACATGGAGTTCAACATGGAAGACGGCTTTAATCTTGCGGAATTGTGCCTGCCATGCCGCAGAAAGTACCGTATCGCCAGATTCTCAGGATTCCCTACCCATCAAGTGAAGGTCAAGGAGGCAAATCAGAATGCAAGAGGTTAACCAAAAAGCCCCAAAAGATAAATTTTTTAGAGAAATCGAAAACGTACGTCATCCAAATGAAACCTTAATAAAAACACACTGCGCCTATTGTGGCATGCAGTGCGGGATGAATTTACGCGTAAATACAAAAACAAACAAAATTATCGGGGTTGAGCCTCGCTATGAATGGCCGGTTACGGTCGGAAAAATGTGTCCGAAAGGGGTTACTGCTTACCAGCAGACGAACCATCCAGACCGCATCTTAAGACCGTTAATCCGTGACGATGCTTCCTTAAAAGGAACAGACAAAGGGTTCCGTGAAGCAACCTGGGATGAAGCGTATGAGTTAATCGCTCGTAAATTCAAAGAGATGCAAGGGAAATACGGCAAAGATACATTGTCTGTTTTCAGTGGTGTATCAATGACCAATGAAAAATGCTATTTAACAGGTAAGTTTGCAAGAGTGGGTTTGCAAACTCGCTATATCGATTATAACGGACGTTTCTGTATGTCCAGTGCAGCCGGCGGATTCCTTCGCTCATTCGGCGTTGACCGTGGTTCGACATTACCATGGACCGATATCCATGATACAGATTGCTTGTTCATCGCTGGAAGCAACACGGCAGAATGCCATCCAACTTCGATGTTCCGCGTTTGGAACGTCCAGGAAAGAGGCGGTTATCTGATCGTTGCCGACCCACGTGAAACCCCTATTGCAAGACGTGCCGATGTTCACTTGGATTTAAGACCGGGAACAGACTTGGCACTTGCTAATGGTATTGTGAACCTATTGATCCAAAACGGCTATGTTGATGAAGAATTCGTCAACCAACACACAAATGGCTTTGAAGAAACAAAAGAATTAGTCAAAGAATTTACTCCTGAATATACAAGCGAGATTACAGGAATTGCAGTTGAAAAAATTATCCGTGCTGCGGAGATTTATGGTAAAGCGCCAAACGCAGTCGTGATGTTTGCACGCGGCATCGAACAGCAACATAAAGGGGTCGACAACGTTTCTGGTTACACCAACATGGCGTTAGTTTCTGGGAAAATCGGCCGTCCGAAATCAGGTGTTGCAACATTTACCGGCCAAGGAAACGGTCAAGGCGGCCGTGAGCATGGCCAAAAATCTGACCTGCTCCCAGGCTACCGAAAGATTACAAACCCTAAGCATGTTGAGGAAGTTTGCAAAGTATGGGGAATCACCCCAGAAGAAATGCCGCAGCCAGGTGTTTCTGCTTATGAAATGTTTGAATTAATGGATCAAAAAACCATTCGCGGATTATACCTGCTTTGCTCTAATCCAGCAGTATCCGCGCCAAATCAAAACTTTGTACGTAAGGCTTTAAAAGGACTAGACTTTATGGTCTGTGTCGATTTCTATCTATCAGAATCTGCAGAGTTTGCTGATGTCATTCTACCAACAGTTACATGGTCTGAGGACGAAGGAACGGTTACCAACCTTGAAGGACGGATTATCAAAATCAATAAAGCACAAGAGCCGCTTGGCGAATCAAAGCCTGATTGGCAAATCCAAGTGGAGCTTTCCGAAAAACTTGGCAGGGGAAAATATTTCTCCCACTTAAAAACAGCCAGAGATGTAGCAGATGAATTCCGTTTAGCTTCAAAAGGTGGATACGCTGATTATTACGGCGCTACCTGGGATAAAATCGACAAGCAAGACGGTGTGTTCTGGCCTTGCCGTGATGAAAAGGACCCTGGTACTCCACATATGTTTTTAGATAAGAAGTTCTATCATCCAGACGGAAAAGCAAAAATTTGCGCATTGCCATACCGCCCGCCTGCAGAAGAGCCAGATGAGGAATATCCGTTGCGCTTAACGACCGGACGTGTTGTGTTCCACTACTTATCTGGTAACCAAACACGCCGCATTCAATTCTTGCGTGATATGTGTCCGGAGCCATATGTTGAGGTTCATCCGGAAACAGCTGCAAAATATAATATTGAACATGAAGAATATGTCCGCCTTTATACTCGCCGAGGAGAGGCTGTATATAAAGTGAAAATTACCGAAGCCATTCGTAAGGATACAGTGTTCGTGCCGTACCATTTCGGTCACGAGAAATCTATCAATCTATTAACAATTGCCGCTCTTGATCCCATTTCAAGAATGCCGGAATTCAAGGCTTGTGCCGCACAGATTGAAAAACTAGAAATGAAGAAGGTGCAATAAAGTGGTTAAAAAGAGGTTATATCTTGAACTGGAAAATTGCATAGGATGCCGTTCCTGCTTGGCTGCCTGCACACAGTGCGGCGGACACGAACAGCGCAACCGCAACTATGTTTACGATGTAAATCCGCTTAAGAACCGGCAGACAATGCCGCTTATGTGCCTTCACTGTGTGAATCCGGCATGCGCAAGAAGCTGTCCAGCTCAGGCAATTCAAATCCACGAAACAGGAGCCGTGTTATCGGCTCTTGTGGAAAAATGTATTGGCTGCCAAAACTGTACCATTGCCTGCCCATATGGAATACCGAAGTTTGATACAGAGCAGAATTTAATGTATAAGTGCGACCTATGTATTGACCGCACCAAGGACGGTATCCCGCCAATGTGCGCGAGCGTATGTCCATCCAATACACTTCAATGGCTAACAGACGAAGAAATCGAAGCAAAACAAAAACAATTTAATCTTGATAATGGCAAATGGGTAACCAGCATGCCATATTTAGAAGGCGAAACTAACGTACGTGTGAATCTCCCTGGAATCCTGCAGGGCGTCACTAAACTGTTCTAGGAGGGATTACCATGAACGATAAAAATAATAAAATCCCGTTCAATGAAGATAACTATACTCACAATATTAATAGAAATAACGAAAGAAAGTTGGACCGCCGCGGTTTCATGAAGACCTTGGTTGGTGCCGCTGGAGTGTTCGCCGTTTCATCACTGCCTTGGGGAGTCATGGCGGCAAAGGAGCTCAACCGCTTAGAAGATAAAAAATATCCGAAACATAAAATTGCTGATTTAGATAAGGTTCCTGTAGGCGACGCTGTTGATTTTCATTTTCCTGGCGAGCACGACAGCGCCATTCTGATTCGCTTATCGGAAAAGAAATTTGTCGCCTACCAAAATGCCTGCACACACCTGCGTTGTCCTGTTTTTTGGCAAAAGGATGAAGGCGAGATGCTATGTCCTTGCCATCACGGAAAATTTGATGTTGAAACAGGCGCACCAATTGCCGGCCCGCCGAGACGTCCATTGCCTGAAATCCATGTGAAAGTGGAAAACGGCGCTGTATATGCCGTGGGGGTGAAGCGTTATGAAGCGTAGTTATATCCCTGTCGGCCTGCTGCTTGTGGTACTGATGTTAAACATTATTTTTACTCAATACATGGTGCATCAATATTTTTACGAAAATTACACAAACACCATCATCGCTGCTGTTGTGAATGTTGTCTTATTCCCAGTTGCATTCATCATTTATAAAAAAGGTGTGAATGTCAATGACTAGTGAAACGTATATTGATTTCTGCTTTGTTCGCCCGCAGGCCGGTGGATTTTCTGGGGAGATTGACGAACTGCTGAAATCGCTGTTTGCCAAGAAACGTTTAAATTGGTATCTCGAAGAAAAGGTCGTTGAAGGTGCCGAAATGGTGATTGCTGAAATTAAAGGGATGAGCAGTTGGGTGTCCGAGGACGAAACGATTAAGTTTATCGAGGAAAACGCGGGAGAGAAGTTTTGGGAGTACCTGCAAGGCTACAAGATGTTCATCTACCCTGTTGAGAGAGGATGTAATAGCTGTGGCGTCCATTGATAGTAAGAAAATACAGGAGCGTTTCGCCGGTGCTGAAGTTGAAATTGCCATTCAGGACCGGGATGGCGGGGACCAGGCCCCTGTGGTGAGCAAATCGATAAAAAAGGTTCAGCTTTGCCCGGATGGAACCCATCTCCGCTTCTATTTTGATGATTTTTACTTTTTGGCAGTGCCTTTGGCAAGCCAAGTAACGGAGTCTGCTGGTTTGTGGTCGGCTGCCGATGAGGAAAGTGGTTTAACCTATACGTTTAAAAAGGTTCAGGTCTTCTAAGAGAACCTGAATTTTTTTATAAGCTTTTTAAACCGCCAATCGGTTTAAAATGAGACTCGAGATATATTTAAATTGAGAATTAGAAGACAGGAGGGCAGGTAAAAATGGATTCATTAAGAACAAACCCTAATGTTTGCACATATATCATTGACTCCCAAGAAGAGGAAATCAAAAGAATTGCGCATGAACTGCATGAAGGGGTCGGCCAGAACTTATATAGTATTTTAACAGGCTTACAGTTTCTCGCATCAGGAGAACAGGACTCGTCTAAGAAAAGCTACATGAGGGAAATGAACCTGCTGATTGAAAAAACAATCCAGGAACTTAGATTGCTCTCTGTCGAACTCCATCCGCCTGCCCTGACAACACTTGGATTGTTACCGGCCATGAAAAGCTATATTGGATGTTATACCTCCACATTTGGCATAATCGTGGAGGTAAAGTCCAGCGGTGAGGGAAAATTAATCTCGGAAAAACAACGGATTGCCGTATTTCGTGTATGTCAGGAAGCATTAACCAATATTGCAAAGTACGCAGATACAGCCATTGTAAAAATGAATTTTTTCTGGAAAGAATCTGAACTAAAGATTACCATCCGTGATTTCGGGAAAGGATTCCAGCCTGAAGAGTTCCAAGGAAATGAACCTTCTTCAGGGCTCGCGGCTATGAAGGAAAGAATGCTTCTGATTGGCGGCAAGTGTGTGATATCCTCTAAAATAGGAGAAGGAACATCGATAGAAATATCTCTTCCATTATCGAATTAAAGGGGAGTTTACATTGATAAGAATCCTGTTGGTAGATGACCATGCCGTGGTAAGAAGCGGCCTGAAAATGCTGCTTCAAACGAATCCTGAAATGGAAGTAGTCGGAGAAGCATCTGAAGGCAATGAAGGCATCAAAAAAGCCTTGAAGCTAAAGCCGAATGTGGTTGTCATGGACCTAAGCATGCCGCATGGAAAAGACGGACTTACCGCAACAATGGAATTAAAAAAGCAAATGCCTGAAGTGAATATTTTAATTTTAACGATGCATGATGACGAGGAATACCTGTTCAGAGCCATCCAAGGCGGCGCCAGCGGCTGTATTTTAAAAAGCGCCCCGCATGATGAATTAATGTCGGCAATTGAATCTGTGGCTAAAGGAGATGCCTACCTGCATCCGTCTGCACAAAAACGCCTGATGGAGGAATACTTAGCAGGCGTAAAACAGGATGGCAATGATACGTACAATCTGTTGTCCGAGCGGGAAAAAGAAGTGCTTACTCTTATTGCCAAAGGATACTCTAATAAAGAGATTGCCGAACAGTTGGTCATCAGTGTCAAAACGGTCGAAACCCATAAAAGCAATCTGATGGAAAAATTGCAAATGAAAACCCGGCCTGAGCTGGTCGAATATGCCGTTAGGAAGGGGCTATTGGGATATGGCATTTAAGGAGAACGTGCGTAGATGTCAGAGTTAAGGGAACTCCCAGAATTGTTTAATGTTTGTGAGCGGTTAAGAGCTGAGATCGGCTGCGATTTTGTCGGGCTTGCCCTGCAAAATGAATCAGGTCCTGATGTCAGGTGGCATTACGCTTCCGGAAATTTAAACGATAAATACAAACGAATAACGGTCCGTTTCGGAAAAGGAATCGCAGGAAAAATTATATCAAGCGGCAGCTCTATGATGATTACAAATTTTCCAAACTCCATCATAGGAAAAGTGACGGATTATCCCATTAATCTTGCTGAAAAACTTGTGGCTACCTATGCGGTCCCTTTATTTTTTAGTGGCATACCAAAGGGAGTGCTCCTTATCGGAAAAAGAGAGGAGTACTTCTTTGCAGAAGAGGAGCAGGAAAAGGTGGCTGAATCTGCCCAAGCTCTCGAACAGCTATTAAAGGAGCATTTATTTTGATGCGGGGGATGGAAATGGACAAGGATTTACAGCAAACAAGAAATGAATTGACGGATTACAAATTTGCCCTTGATGCCTCCTCAATTGTTGCCATCACCGATGCGAGGGGGATGATTACATATGTTAACGACCAGTTTTGCCTAATATCTAAATTTTCAAGGGAAGAACTGATTGGGCAGGATCACCGTATCATCAATTCGGGACATCATTCAAAAGAATTTTTTAAAGAGATGTGGAGAACAATTGGCAGCGGTCAGGTGTGGAAGGGCGAGATTTGTAATAAAGCCAAAGACGGGACCTATTATTGGGTCGATACGACGATTGTTCCTTTTTTAAATGATAAGGGAAGACCGTATCAGTATTTGGCAATACGTTATGAAATTACTGAACGCAAGCGGGTCGAGCAGGAACTGCAAAAAATGATGGCACGGATCATCGATGTCCAAGAGGAGGAGAGAAAGCGTTTTTCACGGAATCTTCATGACGGAATCGGACAAAACCTCTACAGTCACCTGATTACCATTAACCGCCTTTTGTCGGAGATGGACCATCCGCTCTTGCAGCAGATGCAGGAGGAAGCTACCCAATTAATTGAAGAAATCCGGGAAATCTCTTGGGAACTAAGGCCTTCTGTCTTGGATGACCTAGGTTTAATTCCGGCGATTCGCTCTTATCTTTCTCGGTATTCCAATCATTATAATATTGACGTCTATTTCGATTGCGCGTTAAACCGGCGCCTTGACATCAGCATTGAATTGACGATTTACCGAATTATCCAGGAAGCACTGACAAACATTCGTAAATATGCCGAGGTTTTGGATGCTTCCGTAACAGTAAGGGAAATAGACAATGTTGTCCGAGTAATGGTTGAAGATAAGGGGAAAGGGTTTGATCTTGGGAACCAGTCTCCAGGAGTCGGGCTGTTTAGTATGGATGAACGGGCTCGTTCAGTCGGCGGCACCTTGTCAATTAATACTGAACCGGGGATCGGCACGAAAATCATTCTGGAAGTGCCGATATCCAACGATTAAAGAATGTGGGTTTAAGTATATCAGCGGATTTATCGGTTATATCAGCGAATTTTAAAGAATATCAGCGGATTTTTCGGTTATATCAACGGATTAGCGAATCGTCAGTTTATATCAGCGAATTAAATAATCAGATTGAAATAAAGAGGCTGCCCCCAAAAATGCGGGGCAGCCTCTTTATTGTTAAAGTTTAAACGAACTTTTCAAGGAAACAATCCTATTAAACACAAGCTTTTCACCATACGCGGTATCCTTCGGATCAACATTGAAATAACCATGCCGGAAAAATTGGAATTTGTCATGCGGCTGGCATTCCTTCATGTTTGGCTCAACATAGCCTTGGTGCACTTCCAGCGAATTTGGATTCACCTTGTCAAGGAAAGTCGCGCCTTCATCTTCCTCGGTCTCATCTAAAATCAGCGGCTCGTAAAGACGGAACTCAGCAGGAACGGCATGTGCCGCTTCGACCCAGTGAATAGTTCCTTTTACTTTTCGGCCAGTAAAGCCCGTACCGCTCTTTGTTTCAGGATCATAGGTGCAGCGCAGTTCAACCACTTTGCCATCTGCATCCTTGACAATTTCCTCGCATTTAATGAAATACGCATGCTTCAGACGGACCTCATTGCCAGGGAAGAGGCGGAAGTACTTTGCTGGCGGGTTTTCCATAAAATCATCCTGCTCAATGTAAATCTCACGGGAGAATGGAATTTTCCTCATCCCCATATCCGGATTTTCCGGGTTGATTTCCGCATCCAAAAGCTCAATTTGTCCCTCTGGATAGTTGGTGATGACCACTTTTAATGGATTAATAATACCCATTGTCCGCGGCGCCTTTAATTTTAAATCCTCGCG
This sequence comes from Neobacillus sp. SAB-20_R2A, assembly GCF_049568635.1. Classification (NCBI taxonomy): domain Bacteria; kingdom Bacillati; phylum Bacillota; class Bacilli; order Caryophanales; family Bacillaceae; genus Neobacillus; species Neobacillus sp. SAB-20_R2A. Next base: position 1,101,290 of record NZ_CP145895.1, read on the forward strand.
GACGAAGTGCTCGAGCATTTCCACATCAACTGTAGCATTATTTTTGGTAACAGCCGTTTCACGAACAAACGCCCGGATAGACTCAGGGGTGAAGCCTCTTCTGCGCATTCCGGAAATGGTCGGCATACGTGGGTCATCCCAGCCATCAACAAACCCTTCATCAACTAGCTGCTTCAGCTTCCGCTTGCTCATTACGGTATTGGTTAAATTCAAGCGGCCAAATTCGATTTGCTGCGGTGTGTTCTCCATCTCACATTGTTCAACAACCCAATTATAAAGTGGACGCTGATCCTCGAATTCAATCGTACAGATAGAGTGGGTAACTCCTTCAATCGCATCCTCGAGCGGATGAGCGAATGCATACATCGGATAGATACACCATTTATCGCCTGTATTATGATGTGTGGCGTGAGAAATCCGGTAAATAACCGGGTCGCGCAGGTTAATATTTGGCGAAGCCATATCGATTTTGGCACGTAACACCTTTTCACCGTTACTAAACTCACCAGCACGCATCCGTTCAAATAAGTCAAGATTCTCTTCGATGGAACGATCTCGATACGGGCTTTCCTTACCAGGCTCAGTCAGTGTTCCTCGGTATTCACGAATTTCATCTGCACTTAAGTCATCAACGTAAGCAAGCCCTTTTTTGATTAGCAGGACAGCGCGGTTGTACATTTCCTCAAAATAGTTAGAGGCAAATAATAAGTCGTCCCATTCAAAGCCGAGCCATTTGACGTCCTCTTTGATAGAGTTTACATATTCAATATCTTCTTTTAATGGATTCGTGTCATCAAAGCGCAAGTTAGTCAGTCCGTTAAAATCATCCGCCAAGCCAAAATTTAAGATGATGGATTTGGCATGGCCAATATGTAAATAGCCGTTTGGTTCAGGCGGGAAGCGGGTCACGATTTTGTCGTGCTTGCCTGATTCCAAATCTTTTATCATTATATCCTTAATAAAGTTAGATGTTTGATTATCCATCCTTTTCAACCTCTTTCATCGTATCTACTTATTATTCATAACATAAATACTGATATTTTTCCATTGTTCCCATCATTTCATCCGAAAAACAGGTATAAAGAAGGTTAACGAAAAAAAGATGCCGGCGGTTCTAAGGCCCGCTGGCATCTACTTTTTAATTAAGAAGCTTTTTCTAATTGTAATTCCTCATTCGAAGAGGATGAACGACTTAATTTTTCCAAAACAACCCCGGCCAAACCACCGGCCAAAGCTGGAACAACCCAGCCTAAACCAACAGAGGCAAATGGAAGCTTGCTCATTAAATGGTTTAGAACGCTTGACTCAAGACCAAACATTTTTAAGCCGTCATACAGGCTGACAAGTCCAGTCAGCAGCATGGCTCCTGCGTATACCTTATGGGAACCGCCGAAGAGGCGATGGCAGAATGCCAGTACGACAAGAACGATTGTTAATGGGTATGCCATTACAAGGAATGGAACAGAAACGGCGATAATTTGGTTCAAGCCTAGGTTAGCAATCAAGAAACTAAGAATCGTTACAGCAGTTACGACAAAACGGTAGCTTAGCTTTGGCAGTATTTTTGAAAAATATTGACCGCAAGCGATTGTCAAGCCGACACAGGTTGTAAAGCAAGCGAGTGTAAAAATTAGACCAAGCAGAACTTTGCCGCTGCTGCCTAAGACAATAGTAGAAGCAGTTGATAACAATGCTGTACCGTTATCAAATGTTCCGTAAGCCGCCATTTTTGCACCAAGGAACCCGATAGCAACATATACAAGTGCCAGTGCCACACCAGCAACCATACCCGTTTTAAGAGTGTAAGCCGTTAATTGTTTCTTCTCAGTTACACCTTTTTGTTTCAAGGCAGTTAAAATTACAATCCCAAACGCTAGCGCTGCTAAGGCATCCATGGTGGAATAGCCATCGATAAAGCCTTTAAAAAGTGACGCTGTTTGATACATTTCAGACGGAGCCTGAAGCGGTTTATCAAGTTTTGCAAATCCTAATACACACAAAACAACAATTGACAATAACAATGCAGGTGTGATGATGCGGCCCATATAGTCGACCACTTTTGATGGATTTAAGCTTAATAAATAAACAAGTAAAAAGAATACTGCCGTAAAACCGAATAAGAGAACGGTCTGGCTAACAGAACCATTTCCCAAAAACGGCTTGAAGCCCATTTCAAAAGCGACGTTGGCGTTGCGTGGAACCCCGAAGAATGGTCCGATTGATAAATAGACAACGATTGTAAAAATGGTCCCGAACCATGGATGAACACGGTTGCCTAAAGTATTAGCGCCGTCCTTTACAAGGGAAATTGCAACCAAAACAAGTAAAGGCAATCCAACCGCTGTTACAACAAACCCGGTAATCGCCGGCCAGAAGGAAGTTCCTGCGCCCATTCCCAAAAAGGGTGGGAAAATGAGGTTGCCTGCACCAAAAAACATTGAAAATAGCATGAGTCCAACAAATAGTGTGTCTTTCTTTTTCATAACTCTCTCTCCCTTTTGACGATTTTCTAAAAACAATACAAAAAGCCCGTCCCTATGGATAGGGACGAGCATGCTCGCGTAACCACCCTACTTCCGCAACACAAAAAAACAGTTGCGGCTCTCGATCAACGTACCATCATACGTGTCCTATTGTAACGGCAGGCGGTCCGGCAGAGCTTACTTGGTTTTTCAGCCCTGCATCTCGGAGATGATTTTCACTTGCGTCCTGACACCGGCTTTCACCACCCGCCGGCTCTCTAAAGTCTAAGAATTACAAGCTACTCTTCTCGTCATCGATTTTGAAGTTTCTAAAAAGTCGAAATAAATTTTATAGATTGATTATATTATACTTCAATAATATTTCAAGTACTTTTTTAAAAAAAAAATTATTTGACAGAATTTAGTCGCTAATTTGACAGCTTTATGAATTACCTAAATGCGATGATTAAAATCACATATCCATATTTTCCTGTTCCTTATAGTTAAGATATGAGGAACGGAGGGAACTTTATGAAGTCAAAAGCCTGGTATAGGAAACAGGTGAAACGAAAGCCTGTTCAAATAACTCGATATGCTGTTCAAGCTATTTTCCTGTTATTTTTGTTATACGTTGGACTAAGATTCTATCAGTTTTATATGCACTTTGAAACGCTTGGGGAAAAGCCTTTTGTTGAGCGTCCATCGGCAGTCGAGGGGTTTCTTCCAATCAGTGCCTTGGTAGCGTTGAAGGTTTGGCTGACAAGCGGCGAATTTGATATGATTCACCCGGCCGGACTTGTCTTATTTGCCTTTTTTATCGGTTCGGGGCTTATCTTTCGCAAATCGTTTTGCAGCTGGTTCTGTCCGGTTGGAACCGTCAGTGAAATAACTGCTTGGTTTGGACGAAAGCTTTTTAAAAAGAATTTTGAGATACCAACTTGGCTGACTTGGATTTTAACTCCGTTAAAATATTTACTTCTGTACTTTTTCATCAGTATGATTCTTGCGATGCCGACGTTTGAGGCAAAGGCATTTTTAGATGAACCGTATAATAAAATTTCTGATGTAAAAATGCTGCTGTTCTTTTTAAACATCGGCGGTTTTGCTTTGAAGGTCATCTTAGTTATTTTTGTCCTGTCCTTATTCTTCAGAAACTTCTGGTGCCGCTTCCTGTGCCCATATGGCGCAATGATCGGCCTTGGCTCCCTGTTCAGAATTACAAAGGTGCGCCGTAATGAAGATACCTGTACGAACTGTGAAATGTGTACAAAGGTTTGTCCGCAAAGAATCAAAGTTCATACCAAAAAGGTTGTCGCTTCGCCAAATTGCAATGCCTGCATGTCCTGTGTGGAGGCTTGCCCAATTAAAGATACATTGAACATGACGGTAGTGAACAAAAAGGTAAATAAATGGTTCATTCCTGTTGGCTTTCTTGCATTGTTTTTCATAGTTGTCGTAGTCGCAAAACTAACCGGCCACTGGGATACGATTATTACCTATAAAGAATGGCAGCAATTGATTCCGGATGCGAACTATGTTGGCCACTAAAAGGCCCGTCTTTTTTGAAAAACTGTTTCTTGTTAAATAGAAAAATATCTTTTAAAATTAAGACAACTCATATGAACAGGTATTAAATAGATTGGACTGATTTATTGATGCTTTTTGTTACGGAAATGCCAAAGGAAGCGAAGGAAAAAATCCTTTATTCCTCACTAGTTCTTTTTACTAATGAGGGGTATAAAAACACCTCAGTTCTTGATATTGTCGAGATGGCAAGAGTCTCAAAAACAACCTTTTACCAGCATTTCAACAGCAAGGAAGAATTATTGGCCAGCCTCTTTGACGTGGTGGCAACCGAAATACTTCAAGAGGTAAACCTGGCCATTGAAAAAGAAACCCGGACAGCTTATAAGGCGTACGTCGGTATCCGCCGCTATATCGAGATTTGTTTTACTGATGTAAAAGTGGCGAATTTAATGCTGGTGGAGTCAGTCGGTGTTTCCCAAGACGTCGAGATGGCCAGAAGTGAGGCTCACCGCCGATTTGCGCAGCTGATGTTTCAAACGGTCCGAGGCTACCTTCCGGAAACTGCTTCCGAGACAGAACTGCATATAGTATCCCAGGCCATGATTGGAGCTATAAATGAAGTAGTCGTACAAAATTATAAAGGAAAGGATGACAGTCCTTACCATTATGATGATTTAGCCCGGCTTCTCAATCGAATAGTAATCGCAGCATTCGTTAATTTAACCAATTAACGGGTGCTTTTTTTTGGCATTCTTGCCTGAATACAGAGGAAAACAACATATCCGTAGGAGAAATGTCGAAAAGCATCGAAAATTTTCAGTTGTACAATACGAGTACGTATTGGTATCATGGAAATATCTGAAAATTCAGCACTACCCATACAAAGGAGGCAAAGCGGATCATTTTCTTTTAAATATAACGATGGTATGTAAAGACTGCTTTGACACAGAACAGAACAGAACCTTCTGGGCGGAGAAGAATATGATACCAATAATGCTTCCGGACCGCTAATACTTTATATCTATTTTAGGAGGGATTAATCATGTCAAAAACAATTGAAGAATATTCTTTAGCAGATTTAATGAAAAAAATTGAGGAAACATTAAATGGGAATTCCGGTCCGATTGAAGGCTTCCAAGCAACCTATCAATTTGACATAACCGGTGATGATGGCGGCACATACCAGCTTCAATTCAAGGATGGCAAGTCAGCGGTTAAGGAAGGCTCTGAAACACCAGCAGACTGTACTTTGATTATGTCTTTGAAAAGTTTCCACCAATTCATGCTCGGCAAATTAAACGGCACGATGGCATTCATGACCGGCAAGCTGAAAATTAAAGGGGATATGGGTAAGGCCTTAAAGATTGAAAGCATTCTTCGCCAATATAACGTAAAAGACAGTTTGTAAGATAAGCGGCCCGGTAATTTACCGGGTTTTCTTTAAAATCTAAATTTGATAGGAGGCTGCCAATGAAGGCGAATAATCTAGTGGAAGTCGTTGCCCGCACTGCCCGCCGTTACGCTGATAAGGATGCATTTTTATGGAAGCAGAATGGGAAATGGCATGGAATCAGCTATTTTACCTTTTGGGAAAAAGTGAAACAGGTGGCAGCAGGCCTTGCCCATCTTGGTGTAAAACGAAATGATAAGATTGCGATATTATCAGAAAATAACCCCTACTGGCCGGTAGCTGATTTGGCCATTTTAAGTCTAGGGGCTGTCAGCGTGCCCATCCACTCAACGCTTCCAAATGATCAGGTCGAGTATATATTAAATAATGCCGATTGCACCTTTATTTTTGTCCAAGATGAAAACTATTTAAAAAAGGTGCCTCAAAATGGGAGCTTTCCCATGAAAACGGCGCTTATCTTCACACCTATGAACTTCACCGAAACAGACACCCTTCTATCACTGCAGTATTTGGCCCAACTTGGTTCTGTAAACCCGTTAGATAATTGGGAATCAATTTGGGATGAATTGACCAGGGACGACCTCGCCACGATTATCCACACGTCAGGAACAACAGGCAACCCGAAAGGAGCAATGCTGTCACACGGCAATATACTGGCTAACATCGAAGGAGTTCAATTCTGGCTGCTTGAAGCAAGACCATCCGATGTGATGCTTTCCCATTTGCCGCTATCGCACGTGTTTGAGCGGATGGCCGGGCAATTTATGCCATTATCAGTCGGTTCAACCATCGCTTATGCTGAAGGAATCGAAAAGGTTCAAGAAAACCTTTTGGAGGTCAGGCCAACTGTGTTAGTCAGCGTACCGCTCCTGTTTGAACGAGTCTATGCAACTGCCCAGAGAATGGTCGAATCCGGTACACCATTACGGAAGAAAATATTTAAATGGGCAATTGGAGTGGGTTTGAAAAAATACGAGCATTATTTAAGCAAAAGCTTTGATGATTTCATGAAAGAAGGCTTCCTGCCTAAAGAAATCAAGCGCAGCTGGAAGATTGCCAATGCCCTTGTCTACAAAAAGGTTAAAGCTAAGCTTGGCGGCAGAGTAAGAGGGCTTATTTCTGGAGGAGGTGCTTTAAATCCAGAAATCGGCAAGTTCTTCTGGGCTGTCGATATTCCGGCACTTGAAGGCTACGGTCTGACGGAAACGGCGCCTGTCGTCTGTACAAATCCGATGGTCCGTTCCAAGGTAGGGACTGTTGGCAAACCGCTTCCGAATTTGGAGATTAAAATTGCTCCGGATGGTGAGGTATTGGTCAAAGGTCCAAGTGTTATGAAGGGTTATTACAAGAATGAAGAAGCGACCGCAGAGGTATTCGAAGATGGCTGGTTTAAAACCGGGGACATCGGCAGTATCGATGAGCAAGGCTATTTAAAAATTGTCGACCGGAAAAAGCGGATTATTGTCCTGACGACGGGAAAGAATGTCGCCCCGCAGCCAGTTGAAAATGCGATGACTCAAAGTATTTATATATCTAATGCAGTTCTTGTTGGCCAGGACAAAAAGTATGTCATTACCTTAATCACCCCAAGCCTGGAGAATCTTTTGCCATGGGCAGAAAAGAAAGGGCTTTCCGGAAATATCGAGCAGCTGTTAAGAGAGCCGGAAGTGCAGCACTTGTTATTGAAGGAAGTGGCCAAATTCACGAAAAAGTTTGCCAAGTATGAACAGCCAAAAAAGGTTGTCATTATTGGTAAGGAGTGGACAGTTGATGATGGTGAACTGACCCCGTCTTTAAAGGTCCGCCTGCCGGAAATTCAGAAAAAATATAAGGACGTTATCGAACATGCCTACGCGGAGGAAAGCTTTATGGATATGCGGATTGCCGCTAATGAGGCGGCAGTTGGCTTATCAGTAAGCCATGAGCGAAGCGGCGGCCATTAAAAAAAAGCGTGAACCACATTCAGCGGTTCACGCTCATTTTATTTTGGCTATTAAACAGCCAGCATTAAAGCTAAATATCCAGCAAGGATAAATAGAATACTCATGATAATGGACATCATTTTTGGCGCTTTTTTGGTAAAGGTTAAGACGATCATTCCCAAAAAAATGAATGCTAATATGAAAAGCCCAACTGACATGGGACCTGGTGAAAAATACAGCGGAAATGTAACCTTGCCATCATGAAAAAAGGTAAAGAGCGGTGAGTAACCAGACTCGGAAAGCGTTGATTGGATATTATGCGGCGGCGATTCCTGGCCAAGTGCCCCTGTCATTGAAAAGATAAGTAACACGACAACACTTTCAAGTCTCACCCAAGGAAGCGGATTAAATGCCGCGTCACTTGATAGTTTTTTTCGAATCAGGATGCTGTTAATAAAAGCAAAGGCCAAAAGCGGGGCAATGGCTAAATGTTTAAGCAGTAATGCCTGTCCCCAAGATAAAGACCACGAATTGACATAGTCCCCTTCATTCATCGTATAGCTCATTAAGTCAAATCCTGTCAGGGCAATCAGGACTAAACAACTGACGGCCACCGGGGTAAACCACTTTAAGAACCGCTGCCAATTATCATGATTTTTTGAAAACCAGCCGACCGTTACGAGAATTCCTATCCATGTGCAAACGGCAAGAAAATGGGTCGAATGGGTGAAATAACCCTGCCATCCGGCAATGGAGCTGGCATGACTCGCTGAGCCTCTCACATTTATTAAAATGATGGTAAAGATAAGCCCTATAAAGGAAAAGATTCGCTTTTTCTCAAGGCGGATAGGTATTAAAAAAATCAACAGAATAAAGCTGATCACAGCAGTACGAACCCAAGACTTCCCAACCTCAAAGTTGAGGAGCACGGATTTAATGGTCATACCTACCCCTAGGTCCTTATACAAATAAAGAATGATTTTTAAAACCGGAACAAACGAAAGAAAAGCAACTCCGAGAGTTGCTGTCAGCAGTATACCTTTTGGAATTTTTATTTGAGGGCGTGCCTTTTCCGGAACAAGCTGTACAATAAAACTTCCTAACAATATGGAAAAGCACAAATAAAGTAAGGCTTCACTAAGGACATTTGCTATGAACATTAAGCACGCTTCCTTCTATAGAGTAACCAATAGCTTCCCGCACCGACGACAATTAAAAGGCCGACTGAGGCAGGGATCACATAGTTTTTAAAGGTCGGTTGGTCTGTTTCAACATTCTTAGCCATAACAGCGGCACTCTTAGCTTTCTGTTCTTTTGCTGCAGTATCGGCAGTTTTGTCTGCCTTTTCTGTTGATGCCTGCTCAGTAGAAGTGCCTTCTGTTGAAGCAGCAGCTTTTTGAATCTCAGGGAGCTGCACCGTAAATGGAATATCGCCTTCTAATAAATGGCCGTCAATTCCGATAATCTTCCAATGTACAGTATATCCGCCGTTTTCTAATTTATCCGTTGGCGTTCCCACTAATTTATTGCCATCAACAGTAACCTGTGTCAGAGGGATTTCCGTACCGTTTTGATTTTTCAATGAAAAGCTGCTGGTTTGTTCTAATTTAGTTTCAAAGGTAAGGGTAATATCTTTAAGTTCCTGTGTTACCACCTCGCCATTTTTCGGAGAGGAATCTTCCAAATGGGAGTGTGCAAATACATTCGTTCCTAATAGAAAAAACAACATGGATACCATGAAGGAGATTTTCTTTATCATTATTTTCAACTCCATTATATTGTTAACATCCTTATTGTTCATTCTATCATTTTTCTTCCCATGAATATTATTTTGAAAGCATTGTTCACAAACATGTCAAATAATCAGTCTGTGTTCTATTTACTTATTAGTTTTTTAAAAAAATTTGTTGACCTTGATTTGAATCAATTCGGCAAGTCAAAGAAAACGATATACTGATTTCAATTAATTAAATCAATATAAGGGAGAGCACGAATTATGTTTGAGATAGTTGATAAGAAAGCGGTCATGGATGTCCGGGAACGAATTGCTAAGGGGGAACATCCACGTCGAGAAATATTAAATTTTATTAAAGCAGCCCCCATTGGAACTATTTTTGAGATTCATCTGCCATTTCGGGCGGAACCGCTTATTGCTAATTTGCAGTCCTTGGGGATGAATGTCATTGTGAATGAGCTTGAACCGATGCATGTCCGCCTCATGTCCGTCAAACTTAAGAGATTTCGGCAATTTTCTTAAGTTGTTCCAGCTCCAGAATCTGAAGTTGCCTTGGACCGTCCAGCGCAATCAGCTTTTGCTTCGCAAACGCCAAAAGCTTACGGCTGACCGATTCTGGAGTTGTGCCTATATAACTCGCTAAATCCTTTTTTGTGATGGGAAGCGTAAATGCCCCGCCTGCAGCCCGCTGTTTATCATGTAATAGAATCAAGGCTCTGGCCAGACGCTGTTCCACTTCCATCAGACTTAATTGTCCCATAGATTCATCGGCTTCAAAAAGCCGGTCATTTAGGGCAAGCAAAAAGCGATAGGACAAATCCGCATTACTTTCCATTGTTTTCAGAAAATCCTTTTTATCAATGTAACAAATGACAGTAAGGGGCCCGGCAGCTTCCGCATTTACATAATGCTTATCATTTTTCAATAAGGAAAACAGCCCGAAAAAATCCCCCGGGAACAGCAAACGGACGATTTGTTCCTTTCCTTCCGCAGACATTTTAGTTAATTTAATCAATCCTTCATTAACTACAAATAAGGCTTCAGATTGTTCTCCATTGCGAAAAATGAATTCCCCTTTACTGAAGGAGCGGCTCCTTGTTACCTTTTGCAAAATTTGCCGATCTTCCTCATTCAACCCTTTAAAAACAGGTACAGACATGAGACATGAAGCTTCATGTGAGCAGCCATGTTCACAGCACATTCTAATTCCACTCCTTAATCGACCATTATTAATTCCATTTTATCTGGTTTCTAATTTGCTTGTAGTGATATCTATCAATACATTTTTTTGATACATTGTTCTATTTTAAGAACATAATGTTCGTTTACCTGTTATAATAAATTTATCTTTATCTTTATATATATCACGTATCGGCATATTGCTTTGTAGAAAGACTGTATAGTGAAAGGGGGGCTAATGTGAGACTTTGCCTTTTCTTGTTGGGAGCAGGGGCGTTGGATGCGCTTTTGACACATTTCGGAATATCTTTAGGAGTCGTGGAAGAGGGAAATCCTCTGATAAAGGCGGTAATTGAAAAAGGCTGGGAGTATTTTTACCTGATTAAAGTTTTCCTTCCCCTTTTGTTAATTGGTTTATATTATCTTAATCCCTTAAAGGGAAGGGTTCGCACCCTTTTAATTTCCGCCTGTGTTCTTTATTTTTCTGTGCTAATTTTCCATATGGTATGGATTCTCCTCTATCTCAATACCTCAGCCTAACCTTTGCCAACTAGACACTTGCAACTAATTACGTTAGTATCAAATACAACATGATAAATGATTTAGAAAAGGGAGTACAACATGTTAAATAATTTAAAGCCATTTTTACAAGAGGCATGGGAAAAGTCTGGATTTCAAACTGCAACGGCTGTCCAAGAACAGGCTGTTCCGTTAATTCTAGAGGGAAAAGATGTGATTGCCGAATCGCCCACGGGAACCGGGAAAACTCTAGCCTATTTACTGCCATTGCTTAATCAAATAGATGCTGATGCGCAGTCCCTTCAAGCGGTTGTACTGGCTTCCTCCCAGGAGCTGGTGATGCAGATTTTTCAAGAATTCCAGAAGTGGTCGGAAGGCAGCGGCATCAGGGGCACATCGATTATTGGCGGGGCCAACCTGAAACGCCAGCTTGAAAAATTAAAAAAGCGTCCGCATGTCATCTTTGCCACACCAGGACGGCTGCTCGAATTGATTAAGCAGAAAAAAGTGAAAATGCACGAAGTCAAAATGATTGTTTTGGACGAAGGCGACCAGCTGCTTATTCATGAGCATTTGGGTTCAGTGCAAACTATTGTGAAATCAACGATGGCCGACCGGCAAGTCGTGTTGTTTTCTGCGACACTGAAGCCTGCGGTCGAAAAGACTGCTAAGGAATTAGCAAATGAGCCGGAATTTTTACGAGTTTCCCGGAATGATTTGGCTTCAGCCAGTGGAGAGGTTGAGCATGTTTATTTTGTCAGCGAACGCCGTGACAAAATCAAATTGCTTGAAAAAATAGCCCGCCTTGAAGGCAGCAAGTCGCTTGCCTTTATCAATGATATTGGTGAACTCGAGGTGCTGAAGGAAAAATTCGATTTTAAAGAACTTTCAGTTGGAATATTACATAGTGAAATGAAAAAGCTGGACCGTCAGGCGGTTTTGAAGGCTTTCCGCGATGGAAAACTGAAAATGCTGATTGCGACTGATGTGGCGGCAAGAGGGCTTGATATTCAGGGAGTCACTCATGTTGTCCAGATTGACATGCCAAAAGATATTACCCAGTATATCCACCGCGCCGGCAGAACCGGAAGGATGGGAGCGGATGGCATGGTCATCTCACTGGTAACAGACCGGGAAGAGCGGGAATTAAAACAGTATGGCCGGGAATTAAAAGTGTCGGTTGAAAAAAGAATTTTCTATAGAGGGCAAATCGTGGCGGAGCAGCAGACGCTGCGGCGTTAGAGGGTTGTGGATTTTCCACAGCCTTTTTTTCATAATGGAAAAGGATTTTAGGTAACTTTCTTGAATAATAAGAGGTGAAATTGGAGGGGAAACGTGATGCAAAGTCCAAAATTAAAAAAGTTTTTTGAAGAATGGCTTGAGGAAGTCACCATTAGTGAAATTCAAGAAAAATTAGAAAGCGGCGAGCTTACATCCAAGGAATTGGTCCTGTTATATTTAAAACGGATTTCAGTTTATGATAAGGAGATTCATTCGGTTCTGGAAATAAATCCAGATGCCTTACAGATAGCGGAAGCACTTGATGTAGAACGAAAAGTGAAAGGGCCGCGCAGTCCGCTGCATGGCGTTCCGATTTTAATAAAGGACAATATTGACACTCATGACAAAATGCATACCAGTGCAGGGTCGCTAGCTTTAAAGGATTCAATTGCCTTGAAGGACTCCTATGTAGCCGAGCAATTACGCAAAGCCGGTGCGGTTATTCTTGGAAAAACAAATATGACGGAATGGGCCAATTTCATGGCGTATGGAATGAAAAGCGGCTATAGCTCGCGCGGCGGTCAGGTATTAAATCCATATGGCCCAGGTAAATTTGATGTCGGCGGGTCCAGTTCGGGCTCGGGTGCAGCAGTGGCTGCCAATTTCGCGGCAGCCGCGGTTGGGACGGAAACTTCTGGGTCGATTTTAAATCCTTCCTGTCAGAATTCGCTAGTCGGCATTAAACCGACAGTCGGTTTGATTAGCCTGCGCGGGATTATTCCAATTGCCCATACTCAGGATACGGCAGGACCGATGGCAAGAACGGTCGAAGATGCTGCGATTCTCCTGGGCGCCTTATGCGGCAGAGATGAGGCAGACCCAATTACGCTGACGAATCCGCTGGCTGGGGTAGATTTTTCAAAAAGTCTTCTTAAGGACGGTTTGGCAGGTAAAAGGATTGGCATCGCTGTTGATGGGTTTCTTGAGCTGTTAACAAAGGAAAAGCAGGACGTCTTACAGGCAGCAATAGAGGCTTTGAAATCGTCTGGTGCGGAAGTGGTGGAGAAAATTGAAATTCCTTGCGCCAAAGCGGAATGGAAATATGATGTGTTAACCTATGAATTTAAGCCAGACCTGAATGCCTATTTGAACGGTTTACATCCATCTATTACAGTTCGCAGCTTGCGTGACTTGATTGCGTTTAACCATGCGGATGAAGAGAGAATGCTGAAATATGGCCAGGCAGTGCTGCTGGAGTCTGAACAGACAAGCGGATCTTTAACAGATTCTGCTTATGTGGATGCGTTGGAATTCGACTTATATCATTCGACAGAGCAAGGAATTGATTATGCTTTGGAAAAATATCGGTTGGATGCGATTGTTTTTCCAGGCGATGAAGGGTCGCACATCAGCGCCAAAGCTGGCTATCCATCCATCGCTGTGCCGGCCGGGTTTACTGTTAGTGGTGAGCCGGTGGGGATCACGTTTGCCGGAACCGCCTACAGCGAACCGGTTTTAATTGAGGCGGCATATGCTTTTGAACAGCTGACAAAATTAAGAAACGCGCCTGTTTTAAGTTTAGAATAAGTCATTTTGTTTTCACTCATACTATCAATGACTTTTTAAAAAAGGAGCTGATTAGTGTGGGTAGAACGAAACTTGGCAACGCGAATGCCCAGCGTAATAACAACCGCAAGAAAGCCATGAAAACAAGCTCTGAATTGGTTGAATTTGAAACTGGCGAAGCTTTAAAACGGAACCGTCCGCACGGGAACCCTAGATAAATGAGATAAAAACGCCTCCCTTGAGCGACTGGGAGGCGTTTTTTTAGGAGAAAGGTCGAATTGCAGATATCCACTGAAAAATTGTAGATATCTTTGAATTTTTGTAGATAACCGCTAATAATTTGTAGATATCCATAAAAAATTGTAGATAACCGCTAATAATTTGTAGATATCCAACTAGGTGTCCTTTCAGTATTGGTCAACAAAGGTCGTTATCCACAACCCAGGTCCTAATCCGCACCTCTTCGACCTAATTTCACCCTTCCGACAGCAATTCCAACCCTTCCTTGGCCGGACCTTCAATCACCTCGCCTTTAAAGGAATAGCGGGAACCGTGGCATGGGCAGTCCCAAGTCTTTTCGGCATGGTTCCACTCACATTCGCAGCCGAGATGGGTGCAGGTTGTGTCTACTACAAAAAGCTTGCCATTATCATCCTTGTAGCCGCCGGCCCTTTTCCCGTTAAACATGACGGAACAGCCCTCGCCAGCAACCAATTCATCGGCATCCTTCGGAACAAATTCAATTTTCCCTTTAATAAGGTGTTTGGCCACATCCAAGTTCGTCGTAATGACATTTTTTAATTCAGGGTCTGCCTGGAACCGGTGCGGGGAATACAGGTCTTTATAAGGATTGTCCCGGTCCAATACATAGTCCCGGAGCAGGTGACCGGCAAAAATACCTGTCGTCATGCCCCATTTCTTAAAGCCGGTCGCCAGCAAAACATTCAACCGGTCTTCCGTAATCGGGCCGATATATGGAACCTTGTCCAAGGTGATCAAATCCTGCGCGGACCAGCGGTAGGCATATTCCTTAATCCCAAATACCTCTTCAGCAAATGCCTCCAAAGCTTCAAAATGCTTCATCGTGTCTTCGCCCTGGCCAGTTTTATGCTTCTCGCCGCCCACAATAATCAACTTTTCCCCATCTATAGGCGTATAACGGATGGAGCGGGGCGGATCGTCGGCGCTGATATACATGCCGCCGGGATACTCTTTAGCTGGCTTGATTCCAATGGCGTAGGATCTGCTCGCATACATTCTTGCAAAATATAGCCCCGGTTTATCGTAAAAAGGAAAATGCGAAGCCATGATCACATGCTTGCACGATACACGATTGCCGCCTTTGGTGACCACCACAGGCTGGGAACCTTCCGCATCCTCAATATCCCAAGCCGTCGTATGTTCATAAACCTGACATCCGGCCTTCACAGCTTCATCCAAAAGTGCCCGCAAAAATTTCAACGGGTGATACTGGGCCTGGTTATGCATGGCCAAAGCTCCTGTTACCTGAATATTGAAAGGAATTGTATCCTTTAACGTGCCAGGAATCCCCAAGCGCTGGTAGGCCTCAGATTCGGTTCCTAGCTTCTTTTTCGACTGCTCTGTAGTGGCATACACATAGGCATCTTCTTTGCTGAAATCACAGTCAATTCCTTTTTCATTTACGAGCCGTTCGACGAACTCAATAGCCGAAGAGGTCGATTCGTAATACTGTCGGGCCTTTTCCTCCCCAAAATGACTAATCAATTCATCATAAATAATGTCATGCTGTGCCGTTAATTTAGCGGTTGTATGCCCTGTTGTGCCGTTTAGCACAGTGCCGGCCTCCAAAATTGCCACCTTCAGCCCTTCCTGTGTCAATAAATAGGCGGCGGTGATACCGGTTATTCCAGCGCCGACCACAGCCACATCAACAGACAAATCTTCATTTAAGGCTTCAAAAGAAGGCAATTCGATTTCCCGCCAATAAGGCTTCGGGAATCTTGGAATTTTATTAGAACTCATAAATACCCTCCATTACCAAAATAATCTCTTGTTTAATTTTTCCTAAAATGAAAAATCAATGTAAGCTAAATAAAAAAGAACCCTGCGTAAACAGGGTCCGTGAGAATATCACCATTTAAGACTTGTCTGTAAATTGGGTTTCGTTATTGCTGTCGTTTTTATCTATACGGGTCGAGTCTTCGATATCTAAGGCACTTCTTAAAAAGTGAACCAATACACCACCTGCAAGACCAAGACAAATCACCACGCCAATTGTCGTAACCCACCAGACACCCACAATATTCCCCCTTAAAATCTTTTTAAAAATATATGCGCAAGGGGAAATAATCTTGCTAATTATCCTTTTTCTTTAGCTCTGAATAATAATCAACTTTTTTAATATTGACGCCGACAAATGTCTCAATAATGGATTGGCCTCCGGCAATGGAAAAAATAAAAATAAAAACTAAAGTTATTTTGGGGAAAATCAAATAGGCGCCTCCCAGAATAATCGCACTCCAGACACCGGCACACCAATAACACTTTAATAAGTAACCAAACAGGGATTTTGGGACCTCTTTGGTATGTACCTCCCCGTTCTCCGTTTTTACCTCTACTTTTTTCATAAATGGCCTGCGAATCGATTCGGTAATTTTATCAAAAACAATTAAATGGGTAAAACGATAGCTCGCCAAAATTAACATAATATAAGTCATCCAGGAAATGTCTTTCACTCGTTTTTAGTCCTCCACAAGCCTCGCAGCATCGGCTTTAAATTATATTTATCCTTCCCTGTATATTTTGAGCCTGAAATCAAAATTCTATATTCGGAGGAGGTGTAAAATGAAAAAATCTCTATGGTTTAGTTTCTTGTTTTTGCTAGCTCTATTTTGTATCCCAAGCGTGTCTTTTGCCCAGCAGATCTATACGGTTCAGCCGGGAGACTCGCTTTGGAAAATTTCAGTCAGGTATCAGGTAGGTCTTTCGGAAATTATCTCTGCCAATCCCCAGTTTAAAAATCCGGCTCTCATCTATCCTGGCCAAAAGGTAACGATACCGGACTTAGGCGGGGTAAAATCGATTGAGAACCAAGTGATTCAATTGACCAATCAGGAGCGTGCGAAAAATGGCTTAAAGCCGATGACCGCGGATTGGGAGCTGTCACGGGTTGCCCGCTATAAGGCGATGGATATGCGGGACAAGGGTTATTTTAGCCATACAAGTCCTACCTATGGCAGTCCGTTTACAATGATGAAGAGTTTTGGAATTTCCTATCGCAGCGCAGCCGAAAATATTGCTGCAGGGCAGACAACACCGGCATCTGTGGTACAGTCATGGATGAACAGCTCTGGGCACCGCGCCAACATTTTAAGCCCTAACACTTATATCGGTGTTGGTTACGCAAAGGGCGGTTCATACGGGCATTATTGGGTGCAAATGTTTATATCTAAATAACATGGAAGAAGGGTCGGTTTCAAAAGAAACTGACCCTTTTTATGTTCTTCGGGCCGACCCCTTTCTAAGACTCGAGACCTATCTAAAAATCAAGCTCTAGCGCAATTATGGAAACCATGAGAAAAAGGTAAGATGAAATCAAGATATAGAAAGGGAGTGAACAACAAAATGAAAAAGTTTGGTTTATTGGTTGCGGGGGGTATCGCCGCAGTGGTGTTACTTTCCACTATCGGTCCAATGGTAGGATTAGTGGTCAGCCTGGTGCTTCTTTACTTCGTAGCAAAGCAATTTTTAAAAGCAGATTCCATCTGGGCAAAAATAGGTCTTGGGATTATCGGATTCATCGTCCTGATGGCAGCTTTCCATAATGTACCTGCCATCATCGGTGCCGTCGCAGCATATGTGCTATATATCATCTACAAAAAATGGAATCAAAACAAAACCATCAAGTTTAAGGAAGAATCCGATCCATTTGTTAATTTTGAAAAACAATGGAACGATCTAACCAAAAACTAATATCAAAGGAGAGTATGATCATGACCAACTTATTTACAAGAATTAAAAACACTGTTTTAGCCGATTTACATGAGGCACTTGATCAAAAGGAAAACAAAAACCCGATTGCCCTGCTAAATCAATATCTTCGTGAAAGCGAGCAGGAAACTGAAAAGGTAAGAAAACTGGTCGAGCGCCAGTACCGCCTGCGGGATGAATTTACAAAAGAACTCCATCAGGCTTCGGAAATGGCCGCGAAAAGAAAGTATCAAGCAGAAGTGGCTGCGAAAGCCGGAGAAGAAGAGTTATATCAATTTGCTCAAAGCGAATTCCAGCAATATGCTGCCCGTGTCGAGCGCCTAAGTGCCTCACTTGACCAGGTAAAAGGTCAGCTTGGGGAATTGGAAAGAAAATATGAAGAAATGAAGCATAAGCTGAAAGACATGCAGCTTCGCCGGATGGAACTGATGGGTCGTGAGAACGTCACGCGTGCTAACCAGCGCATGAATCAGGTGTTAGACTCCAATACCTATTCAGATAAAGCTTTCTCCCGTTTCAAGGAAATTGAGAACTATCTTGATGGCCTTGAGCACAAGGTGAACAGCTCTTATTACCGCAGCACGATTGACGCAAGGGTTGCCGAACTAGAAAAAAACATAAAATTGGAAGAAAGCAAGTCCATTTCTTAACCAAAACATGGTATTCTTATGAAAGAAGGCGTAGGGTCCTACGCCTTTTGACTATACATAAAACAAGAGGAGAGGTGAACCGATGTTTAAAAATGTAAAAAATGACTATCTAGGCTGGCTGATGCTTGTCGGTATGGTCATATTGCTTTTAGAAATATTATTTTTCAACAGCGGGCTCATTTTCTCTTTATTTATCGCAGGCGGTATGGTTTATTTGGGCCGTAAAAGGTCTGGTAAAAAGCTTGGCAAACTGCTTTTCATCGGCGGAATCATTTTCTTTGTCATCAGCGTCTTAAACATGATGACTTTTAAATTTTTTCTATTAGCAATCTTACTGCACTTTTTTATACAATTTATAACCTCGAAAAAGAATCCCAATAAGATTGATCTGCAAATTATCGAAACGGAAAAAACGTCTAAAGAAGAAATGTTCATTCAAAAAAAGCCACTATTTGAGAATATCTTGTTGGGCCAGCAAAAAACGCCGGTCGGTGTCTATGAATGGAATGATATCAATATCCAGGCCGGCATCGGAGACACAATCATTGACCTTAGCTATACGATGCTGCCAAAAGGGGAAACGGTCATATTGATCCGAAACCTGATTGGGAATGTGCAGATTCTCGTTCCGTATGAGGTGGACGTCAGTGTCCAGCATTCCTGCCTGGTCGGTTCCTCAACGGTATTTGATCATCATGAAGCAAAAATGTTTAACCAGATTTTTCAATTAAAAACACCGGGTTATGAAGAGGCCGAGCACAAGGTAAAAATCTTTACTTCGCTCATCGTCGGGAATTTAGAGGTGAGCCGGATATGAGTGCAACAGGCCGTCAGATTATGTGGAGTATCAGTTTTGCCTTAGGTTTGGCGATTATGATTACTGCCGTTTTTACGATAGTTTTTCCTTTGAAAGACTGGTCGGAATTATGGACGAGAAATTTCATGGATATTCCGATTGCCATTTTTGTTCCCGCTTTCAGTATTGCTGGCGGGATTCTGCTGGGTGCTGTGACGGGTCTTTTTTGGAGAAGGCAGTTTCACAGTATTGAACACTCCCTCCATCAATTGGAGGAGGGAAGGCATACGGATGTAACCGGCAAGCAGCCAGTGGCAGAAATGCAGGCGATTGCCGGCCGAATTGAAAAAATCGGCAAACAGCTGGCGGAACAGGCAAAGCTTTCACAGCGTCTCGCCACTGAAAAGGTGGAGGACCAAGAAGCGCGCATTCAGGAAATAATTGAACAGGAGCGGAATCGGTTAGCACGAGAACTGCACGACTCCGTCAGCCAGCAGCTATTTGCAGCCTCGATGATGATGTCAGCCATCAATGAGACGAGGGAAGTATCCGCGGAATCCTTTGAGTCAAAACAGTTAAAAATGGTGGAGGAAATGATTCATCAATCCCAGCTTGAGATGCGGGCACTCCTTCTCCATCTGCGTCCGATTGCCTTAAAGAACAAATCACTCCAGGAAGGAATTGAGGAGCTGCTGCTCGAATTAAGGCAAAAGGTATCGATGGATATTCAGTGGAAGGTAGAGGAGTTTCCGCTTGATAAGGGTGTTGAGGATCATCTTTTCCGGATTCTTCAGGAATCGGTTTCCAATACATTGCGCCATGCGAAGGCGAAAAAACTTGATGTGCTGTTAATTAAGCGAGACCATCTGATTATCATGAGGGTGGTCGATGATGGAATTGGTTTTGAGATTGAATCTGCGAAGGCCGGCTCTTATGGCATGCAGAATATGCATGAGCGGGCGCTGGAAGTTGGCGGTTCCTTAAAGGTTATCAGTATGAAAAATAAAGGGACGAGACTAGAAGTGAAGGTCCCGGTGATGAGTAATGGAGAGGGTGCGGATGATTAGAGTAGTCTTTGTCGATGATCATGAAATGGTGAGAATTGGGGTGTCCGCTTATCTTTCAGCCCAGCCTGATATTGAGGTTGTAGGTGAGGCGGATAATGGAAAAACTGGAGTGGAGCTGGCGTTGCAGCTGCGCCCGGATATCATTTTAATGGATTTGGTCATGAAGGAAATGGACGGAATTGAAGCCACACGGCAAATTATCGAACAGTGGCCGGAAGCCAGGATCATTATCGTGACCAGCTTCTTGGATGATGAAAAAGTATACCCTGCGTTGGAGGCTGGGGCAACGAGCTATATGTTGAAAACCTCAAAAGCGAGTGAAATCGCTAATGCTGTTCGTGCCACTTACCAGGGCCAAACCGTTCTTGAGCCGGAAGTAACCGGAAAAATGATGGTGAAAATGCGCCAAAAAAGCCAGCACCTGCCCCATGAGGACCTAACCAGCCGCGAACTGGAAATTTTGCTTTTGATGGCCCAGGGCAAGACCAATCAGGAAATTGCTGACGAACTTTTTATCGCTTTGAAAACGGTCAAAACGCACGTCAGCAACATTTTAAGCAAACTCAATGTCCAGGACCGCACGCAGGCGGTTATTTATGCATTTAAGCATTCGTTGATTCAATAGATCTTTCAAAGACTTCCCGTATTTGGGAAGTCTTTTTTGCATGCACCGAAAAAATCCCCTACTAATCCGGGAACTTGTCTCATAAGTTTATAAAAGTGAGATTGATAAAGGGGAATCCAAAATGGCTGTTTACTACAAGGGTATTTTCTTTCTGGCGGCAACCGCTTTTTTAGGTGAAGGAATTGAAGTTTTGGTTAATATGATCTTGGCGCGGGAATTGGGCTCTCATGGTCTCGGGCTGTATATGTCCATTCTTCCGACCGTTTTTCTTATTGTCTTGCTTTCGAGTTTCGAACTGCCTGTCTCAATTTCCAAATTTGTCGCGGAAAGAGAGGAACGCTATCATCGGAATATCTTATATCACGCGATAACACTTACGATTGTCTTCACAAGTATTTTATTGCTGGCAGGAACTGCGCTGATACCGTTTATCCCGGTATTTGATGCCTACCATCCATACATCAGGTGGCTCGTGCTCCTCTTAATCCCGGTGATCTCCTTCACCTCGGTTGCCAGGGGCTATTTCATGGGCAATCAGCATATGGGGAAAATTGCAATTTCTAATTTCCTCAGGAAAGTAGTCCAGCTTGGGCTTTTGTTTGCACTGTTCCGCTTTTTCAAGTTTAACGCGGAGACCTCCTTGTTAGTGGCCCTTGGGACGCTAATTGGCAGTGAAGTTGTCGTCTTTCTTTATTTAATTTACATGTTCATGATTCAATATCACCACTTGAAACGCCAGCCGTTTTCTAATCTCAATCGCAAGCTTGTCAGGAAAAATTTAATGGCGGTCTCGATTCCAACCACTAGCATGCGCTTGTTTTCGGCTTTTACGGGTGCTATCCAACCCTTTATTATCAAAGCGGCCCTGGTCCATGCCGGCCTCACTCATACAGCGGCAACGGAGCAGTTCGGGATGCTGATGGGAGTGGCGATGTCGATCGGCTTTTTCCCGGCGTTTATAGCCCATTCCTTACTGATCGTACTTATCCCGGCCGTCTCGAAAACCCATTCCGAACGGGATTACCCATCGCTTAGAAAGATGCTTCAGCAGGTAATGGTCCTTACCTTCGTCTACGGCATTGCGGCCGTTACGATTTTTTACTTTTTTGCACCCGAGTTGACCTCTTTATTTTTTAAATCAGAAACATCGGCTATTTACCTGCAGCTGCTCTGGCCGTTTTTCTTATTTCATTACTTCATCATGCCGCTTCAGGCGTTTATGATTGGACTGGATATGATCAAAGAGGCGTTTTTCCATATTATTTGGTCGACGGTCATTGGCTTCGCTCTGATTCTTTGGCTTGGCTCGATGTATGAGTGGAGAATGAATGGAGTCATCATAGGCATGAATACAGGATCGGTTTTATTGTTCTTGATGCATTATGCTACTGTTTGCAAAAAAATTGGACTTACCTTTTTTATGAAAGGGACTATTCCAAAAACAATGGAGCATTAATAAATGAAAAAGGAGCCTGGTCACTGGACCAAGCTCCTTTTCTAGTTTAATTAGTCGCGGCTATTCAAAATCCCGAAAATACGCAGGATGCTGACGAATAGGTTGATGAAGTCCAAGTATAAGCTTAACGCCATCATTGGTACATCTTCCGGACGGACACCGTAGTGCTTCATCCGGCTGATATCAAAGAGAACATATCCGCTGAATACCAGTACCCCGATGAAGGAGTAGGCAAGCATCCCGGTTGAGCTTAACGGGAAGAAAATGTTGAAAATCGAAATGGCTACTAACGCAAGCAGGGCAGCGAGCAGAAATCCGCCAAGGAACGAGAAGTTCCGTTTGGATTTAGCCGCATAAATGGAAATTCCTCCAAATACGACGGTTGTTGTAGCAAACGCCATGACAACAACATTGGCACCGGCAGTTGCTGCGTAATAAGCGACAATCGGATACAGGGTAATTCCCGAAATAAAAGTAAAGACATAAAGGAAAGAGTAAGAGATGGCTTTCCTTCTTCTAAAGAAAACAGCAGCAAGAATCATGATGAATTCTAAAATAGCTAATGGCATAAATAAGGCAGGAGGAACATAAACACCGGCCATCGTTCCCACAAAGGCAATGGCAAGGGATAACGCAAACGTCCGTAATACCGATGGCATCATTTCAGTCGAAGTTTGTGTATTATACAATTTATCTTCACCTCAAAAATAATTTGCTTACATTAAAGATATACGAAAAAGTGGTCAAGGAGTTTCATTTTTTCGTAAAAAAACTTTGTCTTCTTTTAGTAAATCGCGAATTTCAGCAAGCAATTCCTCTGAGCGGTCTACTTTTACCGGTGCTTGTTCTTTTACCTCTTCCTTCTTCTTGAAACGGTTTAAAAACTTGATAAAAAGAAAAATCGTGAAGGCAACGATAAAAAAGTCGAGAACGTTTTGGAGAAATTGGCCGTACATTAACTTTGCATCTCCAACCTTAATCATATGACTTTTGATATCGATGCCCCCGGTTATTAATCCAATTAAGGGCATAATCACATCGGCAACTAATGATGAGACGATTTTCCCAAACGCTCCGCCGATAATAACACCGACTGCTAAATCGATGACATTGCCTTTCATCGCAAATTGCTTAAATTCATTCCACATACAATTCAACCTCCACTTAATGGCTAATATAAAATTGTACCCATAAGTGCAAACTTCTGCAACCCCGACCAAAGACCTAAGAAATTAATTTCATTTTAATCGCCTTGACAGCCGCATCCGTCCGGTTTTTTGCCTCTAGTTTTTGAATAATAACCGACACATAATCACGCACTGTGTAGCTGCTTAAATGGAGCTCCTTAGCTGCTTCACTAATGGAAGCTCCTTTGGCAATCAGCTTTAGCACGTCTTTCTCCCTAGGTGTTAACAGTGTGTCAAAGCTTCCGAACTGCTGGAGAGCCTCATCCCAAATGGAAAACAACAACTCCCCAGCGTAATGGCCAAATTTAATTAGTGTGGTTAAAGTTTGATTCGACACAAGAAAATCAGAATATTCCCCTTGGTCCAAGATGGCGATTCCAATCAGTTTGTTTTTTGTCGGAACAAAAATAGGCAGCACAACTAACGAGCGAAGTTTAAATTCATGAATATATTTTTCTGGCAGCACTTCTGCGGCATTGGAAAAATAGAGAGGCTGTGAATGCGTTAACGAGTTTAGATACTTTTTAATTAGGGGAAGTTTAAAAATCTCCTCCCTAATTTGCTGGACGGACGATGTGCTGACATTATGACCGGAAACACCAATCCCTTTTTCTTCATACTGATTATATAAAAATAAGGCACAGCGTTCGAATGGCATATATTCAACCAGGCCTGTCGTAATCGCATTAACAGCATCGCCTGCACTGCGGGAAAGAAGCAGGTGCTGTAAAAATAAAAGCGAAGTATTTTTCCAATCAATTTTGCTTTCCAAATGGTAAAGCTTTAGCTGATGAAGATACATTTCCCTAATAAAATCGATTTGCTGTTCTTTTACTTGAAAATTCTCATTCTCAAGGCAAATAAGCAGGGTGTCATTTAAGCAAGGAATTTGGATAAGGGGAGAACCACCCGAGTTTTGGCCTATTAATCTTTCAATTGCAATGGATAGGTGGCCGATTTCCCGAGCCTTTAAGCTTTTACACATTTCAAGCAAATGACCGTCTACTGGATTCTCATCGGAACAGACAACGCTATCGATGACATACTCTTCTTTGTCTTTTTTTACAATGGCAACCCACTTCATAGGGAGAACATTGGTTTCAATAATGATTTTTGCGCTGTTTTCGTTTCGGTATTCCATGTCCTGACTGAGAAGTGCCTGGTCTAGTATTCTAATGAAAAAAGCTTGGATGGCTTGATGGTCAAGAAATGTGGACTCTGGATTTCTGTCCAGAAGCTTGTGAAACATATTTTCAATGGTTGTGACAAGAGAAAGGGCTTCATATTCATCATACTTGCTGGAAAAACGCTTTTGCCATTCGGCAAGCAAGGATAGGATAAAAGAATCAGCATTAAGGCTTTTATTTTGAAATACATCTTTAATAGCAAACTGAATAATGACATCAATTTCATCAACTAAACTTTGATTGCGATATTTTAATGAAGGCATAAGTATCTTCCACTCTTTTAAAAAGGGAGAACTTAGCTCGTAAAGAATGGAAAGTCCTTTTAATAAGAGCCGCTCCACTTTTTCTTCCATAAAGCTTCCACCTCCGGACAATCTATATTTATATAATAATATGGATTGGAAAAATTTCCAATACGCCCTTAGTAGTATTCCCCCGACATTTGACGGGGGTCCTAATAAATTTCCGATATTTTCAGTGATTGTAGTTGTCTAAAAAGAAGTGTAAGGTAAAGTAAGTAATTATTATTTAAATATTCGGAATTGTAGGAGGTTTTTTATGGAGAATCCAGTTCAACTTGAAGGAACAATTAGTAAGAAAGCTTTCTGGTCAGCATTGACAGCGGGATTTTTAGCTCTCGGACTGCTGTTAGTGTCATTCGGCATTTCTGGTGTCGCTTATGCAGTGCCAATTGCGGGTGTAGGTGATTTCTATGTTGAGTTTGATAAATTAGAAGGCACAGGGTATACCTTCTATCCAAAGATGGGGGAAACAAGCTCAGAGGATTCTGCACCGCAAGGAACAAACCTTATTGAAAATTTAACGATTACCAATTTGCAATTATACAAGGATTTTAAGGTAGGCAGTGAGTGGATTCGAGTCAAAATTCAGGCTTCCAAGCCAGTTCAAATCAGCGGACTGCAGCATGATGCCGGCCTTATTGAAGCAGATGCGAAGTTCCAGAACCTGGTCCTCGAGGAGAATCACAGTGATGACTGGCAAAAGCAATTCCAGCAAAAATCCTCCACCATCACATTAGAACATGCCAAATTAAAAACTCATTATCTATTTCAGAAAACGATTAATATGAACGGTATGAAGCTGACTGTAGAAAGAATTAAAAAATAAGGAGGGAACTAGTATGAAAAAATGGCGAAAAAAGCGGCCGTTTTGGGGTGCCTTGCTAACAATTATAAGCGGGCTGATGATTTTATGGGTACCCTTAAACTTATATTTAAGCACCTTCCTTCCTGGGTCGATTGCCGTTATTGGTTTATTATTTGGCGGGATGATAACGTTAATCGGAATCATTTCCTTATTTTTCCCTAATGCGTCACGAATTCTAGGGATTTTTACAATATTCTTATCGATATTATCTGTAATTGGGGCGTTAGGCGGGTTTCTCTTTGGAACAATCTTTGGAATTATCGGAGGTTCGCTCTTGACAGCATGGCACTTGGGACCGGCTAAAGTGAAGTCTACAAGGTCAAGCGGTGTCGAAGAAACCGTTCAACACACCTTCACCTTCTAAAGGAGACCAAATTATGTGGTGGAAAAACAAATCTTTCTTGATAAGCTGCAGTGTTGCGATCATGTTTTTCTCGCTCTTCTCTTTTAGTTACGGTGCTAGGGCAGAAACAACAACTGATATGGAAGGCTTTATCATTGAGGCAGACCGAGTGGTTGGGACTGGGATGTCAGCTTCCATTGTAGAGCGAGAAACATCCGCAACTGACAAAAAGCCGATGCTGCAAATTAAATATAAATCGGCCACGATATATGGTATGAAATTAACAAAGCGGGTTAATTCCACAAACGGACCAATAAGCATTGTCTTAAATGCAAAAGGACCAGTTACCGTATATGGAATGACAGTTGATATCTCGGCCATTTCCTTTAAAGGAGCCTGTATCCATGCGGCAGAAACAGTCCCACAGCTAGGGATGGAAAATGTGACGATGGTGGCTCACTTTATGGAGTCAGATGACAGCGTCATCAATCAATTGACACTAAAAACGGTTTCAGGAAACGCTGGCCCTGAAAAGCCGGGCCAGCTGCAAATCCTTCAAGATTTAAGCAAGCTTCCTTTGGAGCAATTGAAGAAGGAAATTGAAAAAATCATGTCGGGACACCTGCCGCTTACCTGTGCTGATAGTAACACTGCTGAGGCTTCGGAGGATCTGGTTGGAAAAATTACTGATCCGCTTCAGGACGTAATTGGTGGAATTACGGACCCGCTAAGTCCAGTGACAAAGCCATTAGAGCCGGTTTTAAAACCGCTGGACCCGATTGTTAGTGTACTAGACCCGGTTTTGAAACCTGTAGAGACCGTCTTGGATCCAGTATTGCAGCCGCTGGAACCAGCTTTAAATCCACTTAAGCCTGCACTAAAACCGCTAGAACCGGTCGTGCAGCAGTTGGAACCTGTCATCAAACCGCTAGAACCGGTGGTAAACGGTACGGTTAATACGGCAAATCAGACGGTGCAGACAGTTTGTTCAAGGCTGCAGTCTGCAAACGGTGTAATCACGAAGGAACTGGGCTTGCAATTAATCGAGGAGGCATTAACGAAAAAGGTCGACCTAAATCAGGTATGTCCGGCAGACACGACTCTGACTAACCAATTGGTAAAAATAGAAGAAAGCTTATTGAATACACTAGGAATTTCAAAGTTGCTGGGAATACTGATTCCGAATGATCCTGTTTCGAAGCTAACCAAAATGCGTGATGAGATTATGAAAAAGCCGGATGGTACGGTTATTTATAGTCAATAGAGAAAGAGCAGGCCTTAGAGTGCCTGCTCTTTCATTTTTGATTGGATTAAAACGCCCAATTTCCTGCTTTAAAAATAGGTTCTGTCTGTCCATCTGCGGTGATGCCATCGATGTCCATTTCAGCTGACCCTATCATGAAATCAACGTGAGTGATGCTCTCGTTTAGCCCGTTTTCCTTTAATTCATCGGCAGCCATTTTCTTGCCGCCTTCGATACAGAAAGAATATGCCATTCCGATGGCAAGATGGTTTGAGGCATTTTCATCAAACAATGTGTTGAAGAAAAGAATGTTAGATTGGGAGATTGGCGAGTTATACGGAACTAGTGCCACTTCACCAAGATAGTGGGAGCCTTCATCGGTTTCCACAAGATGCTTCAGAACTTCTTCGCCTTCCTCAGCTTTTACCCCGACAATTTTGCCGTTTTCAAAGGTAATTGAAAAACGGTCAATGATATTTCCACTGTAGCTGAGCGGCTTCGTGCTTGTGACGGTGCCGTTTACGCCAGTTTTTAATGGAACCGTAAAGACCTCTTCTGTTGGCATGTTGGCCATAAACTCTACACCGTTTTCATTGACACTGCCTGCGCCAACCCACAGATGATTTTTCGGCAGCTCAATTGTTAAGTCTGTGCCAGGTGCTTTGTAATGAAGCTTTGCATACCGTTTTTCGTTGAGGTATGTGACTTTTTCATGAAGGGTTTCATCATGCTTTTTCCAGGCTTCGACCGGGTTTTCAGCATCCACACGGACTGCTTTAAAAATAGCATCCCAAAGCTTTTCAACCTGCTTTTCGGCAGGGTCGCTCGGAAACACCTTGGCAGCCCAGGCAGGGGACGCTGCGGCAACGACAGTCCAGCTGACCTTGTCTGATTGAATCGCTTGACGATGCTTAGTCATTGCTTTTCCGGCAGCCTTTTGGAAGTTGGCAATCCTCTGCGGGTCAACGCCTTTTAGCAAGTCTGGGCTTGAAGATACCACCGACATAAAGGCAGCACCCTGCTCAACCAATTCTTCCATTTCCTTAGCCCGCCACTGCGGGTATTCGTTGAATACCTCATCTGGTGCCAGTTCATATTTGGTTCTTGTAACCACATCATCGGCCCAGTTGATAATGACATTGCGGGCGCCTGCTTCATAAGCCTTTTTAACGATTAAGCGGACAAACTCGACTGCGTCTAAGGAAGCGTTGACCAATAGGCTTTGATTTTTTTGAATATTGACGCCGACCTTAACTGCAAGCTCCGCGTATTTTTCAAGATTAGTTTGAAAATAACTCATATATGTATAATCTCCTTTATAAGAATCTTCCTTTATTGTAGCGTTTTTATTTTGAAAAAGAAAATGATAGAGGGACAGTGTTTTAAGCAAAAAAAAACAGCAGGAATAGTGTTCCTACTGCAGTTTGCTGCCATAAACTTTTATATTTAAATATACCCCTGCGGAAAATAAAACGATAAATGTAATAATGCCTGACAATGAAGTGGGAGCCATAAATGTTGACAATTCCACTTTGTCCACCGCCTTTGAAATATGTAATGTTTACACTCTAAGTATAATACTAAAAGGGGTAATTGTGAATAATTTAGTACAATTTTTTGTCTGAATTTTGAACAATAATTAAAGGGACCCTGCTAAGCTAGGATCCCAGTTTAATAGATTCTTTTTCAAATGAATAAAACATTAGCCAATAAAAGAAGGCGCTGAGGAGAGTAAGCAAAAATAATACAAAAAATGTCCAGTTGTATCCAATCCAAACGGTCATCGGGATGGACAACGGGGCGATGGTTCGGCTGATGGTATACCGCAGACTCGCTGCCGCAAAGTACTGGCCCCGCATATGTTCGGGGGCAAGTTTGGACACAAAGCTTTGCTGGAGACCTGCACCCATCAATTCTGCAAAAGTAAATACCGCCATTGCCAATATCAATCCCCAAATCCACTGCGTTTGGCTAAACAGAATCAATGAAACTCCGTATACAACCGATGAAAATACGAAAATATTTCTTTCATTAAAATTAGCTGTCCATTTGGTCACGATGACAGTTAATAACGCAACCAGCAGGCCATTCTCGGCAAGCACCATTCCAAAGGCTTGCTCACCGCCAACCTTAAATGACCAATCCCCAAAAGAAAGTAGATTTTGATTGTGAACAACATCCTTCATATACACAGGAAACAATAGGTCCAACTGCATAAACGTTTGGCCGGCTAAAACTCCCGCCACGATAAACAAGAGGAATGTTTTATCCCGTACAATTATTGCATAGTCCCGAAATTGATTGATTAAAAAATAGTACCATTTTCCGTCGACGGATAAAGTTGAAGTTTTTTGAACGGGCACTGTTTCTTTTGTTAATTTTGCTAAAATAATGCCAAGCATCATACAAACAATCGCAGCAGCAAGCAATAACTGAAAGCGGTAATGAGCATAAAAAATCCCGCCTAAAATAGGACCGATGACTACTGCGATATTAATAGATGTATAAAATATGGCGAATACCTGGCTGCGGTGTTTTTCCTCCACTAAGTCAGCAACCATGGCCTGGCTTGCTGGCCAATAAAAGGAGCCGAAAACACCGGCCGCCGCAAACGCTGCGAATCCAAGTATTGGGGACTGAAACCAGGGAGAACTGGCTGCTGAAAAAGCTAAAAAGGAAAATCCTTGCCCAATGGCAGATAGAACCATCATTCGTTTCCGCCCAAATCGGTCGGCACAGTAGCCGCCCAACAGGTTAGCTGCCACCGCAAATATTTGTGAAAAAACCAATAACAAACCGGCTTTGCTCTTGCCGAATTCCTCTGCAAAATAAATCGACAGGAACGGAAAGAACATCCAATAAGTAATATTCATGGCCGCCTCACCGAACAGGCGAACCTTCAAATTCATATCCCAATCTCTGATCCGCATGAATAATATCCTCATTTCCAAAAATGGTGCCAATTCATCATACTATTCAAGTGGAAGGGAATACAAGAAAAAAAGAGGCAGCTTTCCCATCATTGCTTACCAATAATATAGTTGAAGTTTCGGAATTACTGAATCCATTAGAGACGTATGCTATATTTAACTTACTGTAATTCGAAAGGATGTTTTAAATATGGCAAAAAGTGTTGTAATTGCTGAAAAACCTTCTGTCGCACGTGATATTGCACGTGTGCTTAATTGTAATAAAAAAGGAAATGGGTATCTAGAAGGCGAGAAATATATCGTTACGTGGGCACTAGGACACCTTGTCACGCTTGCTGACCCAGAAGATTATGATGTGAAATATAAAACATGGAAATTAGAAGACCTGCCAATGCTGCCTGAACGTATGAAGTTAACAGTCATTAGGCAGACCGGGAAACAATTTAATGCCGTTAAGAGTCAACTGACTAGAAATGATGTCAACGAAATAGTCGTGGCCACGGATGCAGGGAGAGAGGGGGAATTAGTTGCACGATGGATTATTGATAAAGTAAAAGTCAATAAACCCATTAAACGTTTATGGATCTCATCTGTTACTGATAAAGCGATTAAAGATGGTTTTGCAAACTTGAAGCCAGGCAAGTCTTATGACAATTTATATGCTTCAGCTGTCGCACGTTCAGAAGCTGACTGGTATATTGGGCTGAATGCAACACGTGCTTTAACGACCAGGTTCAATGCCCAACTAAACTGCGGACGTGTACAAACACCTACTGTGGCGATAATTGCAGCACGTGAGGACGAAATCAAAAACTTCAGAGCGCAATCCTATTACGGCATTGAAGCCCAAACATCCAACCAACTAAAGCTGACTTGGCAGGATGCAAAAGGAAACAGCCGAAGCTTCGATAAAGAAAAAATTGAGGCCATTGTCAAAAAGCTTGGCAGACAAAACGCTATTGTAACGGAAATTGAGAAAAAGCCTAAGAAATCTTTCTCTCCGGGTCTTTATGACTTAACAGAATTGCAGCGCGATGCGAATAAAATCTTTGGCTACTCTGCTAAGGAAACGTTAAACATTATGCAAAAGCTGTACGAGCAGCATAAAGTTTTAACGTATCCTCGTACTGATTCGCGCTACATTTCTTCTGACATTGTCGGAACACTCCCTGAACGGTTGAAAGCATGTGCAATAGGTGAATATCGTCCATTAGCTAATAAGGTCTTAAGTAAGCCTATTAAAGCTTCTAAGGCTTTTGTTGATGACAGCAAAGTATCAGATCATCATGCGATCATACCAACAGAAAGCTATGTAAACTTCTCAGCCTTCACAGATAAAGAGCGTAAAATTTATGATTTAGTCGTAAAACGTTTCTTAGCGGTACTATTCCCGGCATTCGAGTACGAGCAGTTAACGCTGCGAGCCAAAATCGGTGATGAGAATTTCGTGGCTCGTGGAAAAACGATTATTTCAAGTGGCTGGAAAGAAGTTTACAATAATCGCTTTGAAGATGACGATGCGTCAGATGATTTGAAAGAACAGATTTTACCTCGCATCGAAAAAGGCGATACATTAATGGTGAAACTTATCGCACAAACGGCTGGACAAACAAATCCGCCAGCTCGATTTATTGAGGCGACATTACTTTCGGCAATGGAAAACCCTGTAAAGTACATGGAAACAAACAATAAACAGCTCGCAGAAACATTAAAATCTACGGGTGGACTGGGAACTGTTGCAACACGAGCTGACATTATTGAAAAGCTATTCAACTCGTTCTTAATCGAAAAACGAGGCAAAGACATTCATATTACTTCCAAAGGCCGGCAATTGCTGGATTTAGTGCCGGAAGAGCTAAAATCCCCTGCTTTAACAGCGGAGTGGGAACAAAAGCTTGATCAAATTGCGCATGGCAAGTTAAAAAAAGAAGTGTTTATCAGCCAAATGAAAAACTACACGAAAGAAATCGTGGCTGAAATTAAAGCAAGTAATAAAAAATATAAGCACGATAATATTTCTACAAAAAATTGTCCTGACTGTGGAAAACCAATGCTTGAAGTGAATGGCAAAAAGGGAAAAATGCTCGTTTGCCAAGATCGGGAATGCGGGCATCGTAAAAATGTCTCACGTGTTACAAACGCACGCTGTCCACAATGCCATAAAAAACTTGAGCTGCGTGGCGAGGGTGAGGGACAAATCTTCGCATGTAAATGTGGATATCGTGAAAAACTTTCTGTTTTCCAAGAACGCCGGAAAAAAGAATCCGTCGGGAAAGTGGATAAACGGACAGTACAAAAATACTTAAAGAACCAGCACAAAGAGGAAGAACCTTTGAATAGTGCGTTGGCTGACGCGTTAAAAGGGTTGAAGTTTGACTAACATCATACTTAAGGGGCTATTCAAGAAGAGTGATTTCTTTATGAATAGCCTCTTTCATTCATTATCCTGCTAAAGTGATAATGTGCTAAAATTCAGAAAATTTAGTTGACAGGCAAGGTATCTGTCACATAAAATATTATCAAACTAATAATAATTTTTAGAATGGGTGGAAAATCATGAGGCAGCGCCGAAGAACCGTTCAAAATTTTATAACGTTTATTAAAGAGGCTGGATTCCAAATCTAATCAGAAATGGAATCCAGCCTCTTTCTTTATCTTACTAAAGTAATAGAGGAGTGGAGAGAAATGATCACATTAACAGGTAACAGTCTAACATTGGAGCAGATGAAGGAAGTATTGTACCGCGGCCAAAAGGTTGGCGCTTCGGAACAAAGCATGGAGGCAGCAGCCAAAAGCAGGGAAGCGGTGGAACGAATTGTTTCTGATCGTAGAGTGGTTTATGGAATCAATACCGGGTTTGGAAAGTTCAGCGATGTACTTATCGATAAAGAACATGTGCAGGATCTGCAGTTGAATTTAATTCGCTCGCATGCCTGTGGGGTAGGGGAACCATTCCCAGAAGTGGTGTCAAAAGCAATGGTCGTTCTTCGTGCCAATGCCCTGTTAAAAGGTTACTCAGGCATTCGTCCGGTAGTCATTGAAAGACTGATTGAGCTGGCTAACAAAGACATTATTCCGGTTATTCCGCAGCAGGGTTCATTAGGTGCTAGCGGGGATTTGGCGCCATTATCCCATTTGGCATTAGTTGTTGTAGGTGAAGGCGAAGTATTCTATAAAGGCGAGCGTGTGGAAGCAGGCATTGCCCTTCAGCAGGAAGGTCTTTTCCCACTAACACTTGAGGCTAAAGAAGGTCTTGCTCTCATTAACGGAACGCAGGCCATGACAGCTATGGGGGTCGTCGGATACCTAGAAGCAGAGCAGCTTGCTTTTGAGAGCGAACTGATTGCTTCCATGACGATTGAAGGGTTAAATGGAATTCTCGATGCTTTTGCAGAAGAGGTTCAAGTGGTCAGAGGCTACCAGCAGCAGATTGATACAGCAGCAAGAATCCGCCGCTATTTGAGTGACAGCTTATTAACAACGATGCAGGGAGAACTGAGGGTTCAGGATGCTTACTCTCTTCGCTGCATCCCGCAGGTTCAAGGTGCTTCCTGGCAGGCGCTTGATTATGTAAAAGAAAAGCTGGAAATAGAAATGAACGCGGCCACTGACAATCCACTAATTTTTGATGATGGGGAAAAGGTCATCTCCGGTGGAAACTTCCACGGGCAGCCAATTGCTTTTGCAATGGACTTTATGAAAATCGCAGTAGCAGAACTTGCTAATATTTCAGAACGTCGTGTGGAACGGTTAGTTAATCCGCAATTAAGCGATCTGCCACCGTTTTTAAGCCCGCAGCCAGGCCTGCAATCAGGGGCAATGATTATGCAGTATGCAGCGGCTGCACTTGTTTCAGAAAATAAAACTTTGGCGCATCCAGCTAGTGTGGATTCCATTCCATCATCGGCAAACCAAGAGGATCATGTCAGCATGGGGACAATAGCATCAAGGCATGCTCATCAAATCATCCAAAACACTCGCAGGGTCCTTGCGATTGAGATGATTTGCGCCATGCAGGCCGTCGAATATCGCGGTGTAGAGAAAATGGCGACCCATACGAAGAACTTCTATGAAAAAGGCCGGGAGCAGGTGGCATCCATTAAGCAGGACCGCATCTTCTCGAAGGATATCGAAAGACTGGCAGAATGGCTGAAAACTGTGGAATTTTCTCAGTTTATGAAGAAATTAAGCTTCGAAAAATAAACGGAGTAAAAAGGCGTGAAAACTCTTCACGCCTTTTACTCTGTCTGCTCAGGAAGCAGGCGGGCGGTATCCTGCCGCGTGTCCTCTTCCTCAATTCTATTTTTAAAGGCCTCCTGGGTGACAATAAACTCTTCATCCCCAATTGCCTGCTCAGCATGACTCTCGGTCATGGTGTTCTTGGGGAATTCACCCGGATGGTTTTTGTTTTTATGATTAAAATGTTCTCCACGTGCCAAGTCTAACACTCCTTTCGTTATCGCTTGTAGCATGCCCCAATAAAGCTGAAATCATTACCGATTTATTTTTCAACCGAAATGGACCTTTGTTATAATAAATATAGTGAGTATGCTAAAAAAGGAGGGCAATAACATGGATATGTTTCATATTGTCTCAGAAGATCGGATTAAAAAAGCATACAAAGATGGAGAATTTGATAATCTTCCTGGATATGGAAAACCCCTGAAGCTTGAAGATTTATCAGGTATTCCAGAAGAACTGCGCATGGCTTACAAAATCCTGAAAAATGCAGGCTTTTCAGAAGAGGAAAACCATTTACGCAAAGAGATGATGACCATCGAGGATCTCATCAAAAAATGTGACGACAGCGGTAAGAAGGAAGATTTGCAAAAAAAGTTAAATGAAAAGCTCCTTCGCTTTAATCAATTGATGTCAAAACGAGGGGCGAAAACAAATTCGTCAATTTTCAAAAATTACGAACAAAAGGTAGAAAAACGGTTTAAATAAATTCTGATTAGCAAAAAAAAGCTGGCGAGGAGAGAATTTTTACAATTCCTCTTCACCAGCTTTTTCTTCTGATTTGGCAGGCTTGCACATGCGGTCTAAGAAATAACCTGCAAATACCATAAAAGCAATGGGGATTGAAAAGTTTAACACATGGACAATGGTCAATGCCTATCACCTCTATTTTTGTTTTGAATATTAACAATATTCTGTATATTAATATGTTGTTAATATTATATGCTAATCGTCACAAATTAGACAAATGTTTTCGTCATAAAATCAGAGCCAAAAATAAAGAAGGAAAAATTTTCTTCCCACAAATTAGGAGAATATTCGACTTCAAATGCTCTATTATTTATATATTCCATTTTCAGGCAATGGGAATTAGAGGAAAAAATGCGGAAGTTTGTCAAAAAATGTCTAAAAAGGGGGTTCAGAATATTAAAAATGCTGACAAAAACTAACACTTTGTTATAAAAGGACTAGTTATAATGAACTTACTAAAGAGTTAGTATGAATTTAGTCCTAGAAAAGATGAACTAATGAAATAATAAATAGACAGTTATTTTTCAGAAAAAGGCAAACTTGGTGAAAATCAAGGACGCAAAGCCGAGGGTCTAAGGTGGAAATAGAGAGAAGCTATGATGGCCGGGCTGCCTGAAATACGGGTAAGTATTTTAGGGGGTTGTTAGTATGAATTTGGAGATTGAGCAGATGGAGAAGCTTGACAAGGATTGGCTAGTACTAATTATGGAAGCTAAGAAGATTGGATTATCGGTAGAAGATATTCGAAATTTCCTAAGCGGAAATCACCAATCAGAACAATTTGTTACATACCAAAATGAAAAAACATCCTACAAAAATTAAGAATTTTTGTAGGATGTTTTTTTTGTACATTTTAACTATTGTTTTGATTGTTCCGCCATTTATTAAATTCCAAGAACTCGCGGAATTGATCTTTTGAAACACCGGAGGTCATGGCTTCCTTTACTAAATTCATCCAATCATTGTCCAATGCCGTCTTGTCAATCTGCTCATGTATTAAATGCTCAACCGGAATGTTTAATACACCGGCAATCTTTTCAAGAAACTGTATGGACGGATTCTTTTGAAGGTTTCTCTCAAGCGAGCTTAAATAGGATTTTGCAACACCTGCCTGCTCTGCTAGTTCAGAAAGTGACATCTTCTTCTCTTGGCGGAATTTCTTTACGCGGTCACCTATCATGGATTCTCACACACCTAAAAATAATTTATAACATCATTCTATCAAAAAGAATTTGAGAGTACCATATTAAGAACAAAGGAATATGGCAAATTATCGAAATTTGCATAATTAATTTTTACATTGAGAAAGTAGTTTTGAAAAATAAGTCCGTTAGCGTTAATATTAAAGTGTTGCCAAAAATGTCATATAGTAATCGTTTTTTATATACCAGCATTCGCACAAATCGGTCTCCAGACAAAAGAATTTTTTCAAAAAGGCAGGGGAATATTACATGATTGTCTTAAAGTCACAACGAGAAATCGAAGCAATGAAAAAGGCAGGAGAAATCCTCGCTGCCTGTCACAAAGAAATTGCCAAAATGATTAAGCCAGGGATTACCACTTGGGAAATTGATCAGTTTGTAGAGGGATTTTTAAAAAAGCATAATGCCACTCCGGAACAAAAAGGTTATAAGGGCTACGAATACGCAACATGTGCAAGTATTAACGATGAAATCTGCCATGGCTTCCCAAGAAAAGAACCACTGCAGGAAGGGGATATTGTCACAATCGATATGGTTGTTAATTACAACGGAGCCTTGGCTGATTCAGCATGGTCTTACGCAGTTGGCGAGGTTTCCGAAGAGACTAAGCATTTGTTAAAAGTCACAAAGGAAGCCTTGTACAAGGGAATTGAACAAGCGGTTCCAGGCAACCGGATTGGCGATATCGGTCATGCCATCCAGACTTATGTGGAAAGTGAAGGACTCTCGGTTGTCCGCGACTTTATCGGACATGGGATTGGAGCAGTGATTCATGAAAAGCCGGATGTACCTCATTACGGTTTGCCGGGTAAAGGCCCAAGAATTAAAGAGGGAATGGTATTTACGATTGAGCCAATGGTGAATATCGGATTATTATTCACCAAAATGGATTCAAACGGGTGGACAGCAAGGACCGTCGATAGCACCTATTCCGCCCAATATGAGCACACAATCGCCGTTACCAAAGATGGCCCGATCATTTTAACTGATCAAGATTAAAAAATAAAAAAACAGATCTCATTCGAGGTCTGTTTTTATTTTTTACGCAAGTTTCCCAATTCTTCAACTAGAGCCTGCATTTCATTAGGGCTGAAGGAATTCTTTTTCATTACCATTTCATAAATCTCTTTCAACTCTTCATACATTTCCTCATCAAAATGGGAAGGCTTAATGGCGCCTAGATTCAAAACCTTTAACTTCTCTTTAATTTGCTCAATCATATATTCAACATTTTCTACCGACTTCAACGATAAATCCATTTTCGGTCACCCTTTCGGAAATTCATATGTCCATCTTTTCATGTTCACTGAATGATGTCAACATAGAAAAATTAGGGCCAGACTTGCATACCCTCTCTAGATAAAGCAAAATAAATGATAGGAAAAATCATTGGAATAATTTTCATTCATTTTTATGATTAAGCAAGGAGAGGTTAAGATGACAAAGAATAAATTTTGGCAGGGAATGCTGATTGGAGCCATTGCTGGCGGAGCGGTCAGTATGCTTGATAAACAAACCCGGCAAATTATGAAAGAACATGTGGGCAGAGTTTCCGGAAAGGTGTCCTATGTTGTCCGGCATCCGGGTGAAATGGTCGGGAAGGTAAAGGAAACGGCAGAGAAAATAATGGATACCGTCGAGCAGGCGGGAGAAGATATCTCCTATATCATGGATAAGGTGGATGAGCTTCGTGACCTAACACCTAAAGTGACCGAGACAATCAAGGAGACAAAGAAAACTTTCAGAGATGATGTGGATGCCGACTTTGTTGAGGAAATCTTTGATGAAAAAGAATTCAAATAAATAAAGGAGAAGTGATAATGAAGGACAAAGGAAATGTTCGCTCTTCGTTAATCCGCCTGCTTTGGCACCGAATTGACGAGGATGATCTTCCGGGAATGAGTGCGCAGTTAGCCTATTATTTTCTTCTTTCACTGTTTCCGCTTTTAATTGTAATTTTTACCCTAATGCCCTATCTCCCTTTTCACGAACATGATGTTTTAGGGATCATAAGCGGCTTTGCTCCGGAAGATGCTATGAAATTGATTGAAAAAAATATAAGTGAAATCATGAGTCACCGGAATGGCGGATTGCTTTCTTTCGGGGTAATCGGGACGATTTGGTCGTCCTCTAATGGAATTCATGCGATTATGAGGGCTTTTAACAAGGCATATAATGTCGAAGAAAGTCGTTCCTTTATCGTTTCCCGCGGCATGGCCATTTTGCTGACGTTCGGAATGGTAATCGTTTTTATTGTCGCCATCGTGTTGCCGGTGTTTGGCAGGGAAATAGGCCTGTTTTTATTTTCGCAATTTGGCTATTCAAGTGAATTTCTAAAACTTTGGAATACATTAAGTCTGGCTGTTAGCGCGATTATTTTATTTCTAATTTTTACAGGACTATACTGGGTGGCTCCAAACGTTAAACTTCGCTGCCGGAGTGCCTTTCCGGGTGCCGCCTTTGCGACTGTCGGCTGGATCATTTCCTCGCTTGGTTTATCTTACTATGTGGGGAATTTCGGCAATTATTCGGTTACCTACGGTAGTATTGGAGCAATTATTGTGTTGATGCTTTGGCTGTACATTTCAGCCTTTATTATCATTTTAGGCGGCGAAATTAATGCATTTTTCAGTGAAGAAAACCGTTCTAACTGCTAATACTTACCTTTATGAAAACCGTTTATCTGTCCAAACTAGGATTGGGGATTACTTCATTACTAGGGAGGTTTGGACGATGACAAAACATACAAAAAAAGACGGCGGCACGAAACAAAAAGGCAAGGGCAGCAAAGGAAATAAGACATCAGGATCCGCTAATGGGTCAAACGGATACCATTAATTAGATAATGGATATAAAAAGGAGGCTGCATGCAGTCTCCTTTTTTGTAAATTTATTTCAGAAGCCTTAAGCTGTTCAGGATAACGAGAATCGTGCTGCCTTCATGGCCGATGACGCCAAACGGCAGGTCGATAATCTGAAAGAAGTTGGACGAAATCAACACCATGATGACCGCAATCGAAAAAATAACATTTTGCTTAATGATCCGGTTCATTCGCTGTGACAACCGAATGGCTTCTGAAATCCTTGGCAGGTCGTTTTTCATAAGAACAATATCTGCCGTTTCCAGGGCCACATCCGATCCTTCTCCCATGGCAATCCCGACATTGGCAATGGCGAGTGCCGGGGCATCGTTGATACCGTCACCGACCATGGCGACATTTTTATATTTGTCTTTTAACTTTTTCAGATACTCCACTTTTGTTTCCGGCAGGCATTCGGCGAAGTATTCCGATACGTGGCTTTCTGAGGCAATCGCCTTCGCCGTTTTTTCACTGTCACCGGTTAGCATAATCGTATGAATGCCTTGTTTTTTTAAGTGGTCAATAGCAAGCTTTGTTTCTTCGCGGACAACATCCTTTAAGCCTATTGCGGCACTTAATTCTCCGTCAATTTCCACATAAACAAGGGTATTGCCCTGGCTCGCAAGATCTTTTGCAAGACCGTCCGCAAATTTCTCTGTTAGTTCTTTCCCAACAAACGCAGCTTTACCAATCTTCCACTGTTCCCCATTTACTACCGCTTTAATTCCCCAGCCTGGGACGTCCTCAAGGCTGTCAGGGTGAAATAACTCCTTAGAAACGTTTTCCTTCGCATATTTCACAATCGCCTGCGCAAGCGGGTGATTGGAATGACTTTCAATCGAAGCAGCTTTCCAAATCAGGCTGTCTTTATCAAGCCCATCCTTGACGATCACGTCAGTCACAACCGGTTTGCCTTTTGTAAGAGTACCGGTTTTATCGAAAGCAATGGCTCCTAAATGGCTGAGGTTTTCCAAATGGACTCCGCCCTTTACCAATATTCCGTGCCTTGCTCCATTGGAAATAGCCGATAAAGTGGCAGGCATAATCGAAGCCACCAGCGCACATGGGGAGGCTACTACCAATAAAATCATCGCCCGGTAAAAGGATTCGTGCCAGTCCCAGCCAAGCAAAAAGTGTGGTACGAAGAACATCGCCAATACTACTAGCAGGACCACCTTAACATATGTTCCCTCAAAACGCTCGATGAAAAGCTGTGACGGCGACTTTTCACTTTGGGCCGATTGCACGAGCTGAATGATTTTTTGAAAAAGAGTATCGCTGCTTTCCTTAGAAACATTGACAGTAATAGCACCGGACAGATTCACAGTTCCGGCAAACACCTCTTCCTGTTCGCCTTTGGAAACAGGCATTGACTCACCGGTAATCGCTGCTTCGTCGATATTTGTATGCCCTTTGACAATCATTCCATCGGCTGGAACCCGTTCGCCCGGTTTAATGAGAATCAGGTCGCCGACCCGCAGTTCAGATACCGAAACCAGCTTTTCTAAACCGCCGGAGATCAGAACGGCCTCTTCAGGCTGCAGCTCCATGAGTGAGGAAATTTCCTTATGGCTTTTATTCATCGTGTAGGTTTCCATTGCCCCGCTGACAGCAAAAATAAAGATGAGGATAGCCCCCTCTGTCCAATAGCCGATAATAGCGGAACCAATCGCGGCAAAAATCATCAGCATTTCAACATTTAATTCTTTGTTTTCATAGGTTGCCTCAATGCCTTCTTTTGCTTTGGCAAAGCCGCCAATGACGAATGCGAGCAGATAGGCAACAATTGATTCTGCTTCTTGGCCGTTTTTATCGAGAAGCCAGCCTGCAAGGATGAAGACACCACTTAACCCGGCAGCAATCAATTCTGCATGCGGTTTTATTTTTTCTAGAAAACTGGTCTTTGGAATTCCCTTCGTGAGAACTTTTGTTTCGGAAACCATTTTTTTCACCCTCCTTTAATGAATTCTAATTGAGAAAAATAATCAAAATCACAACCCCTAAAAAACACGAAAGCTGTCATCAAGCGATGACAGCAGAACTTACTAATTAGAATTATTCTTATTTATTTTCATTGTACCATACATTTTATGTGATGGATACGGTTTTGCGCTAAGAATTTTCTTGGTGGGGAATAAAGACGTTTCTTTTTCCAAACATAAAGATGGTGAAGGAGACAAACAACAACAGCGTACTAATAATATAGAAGAAGCTGACGTTTTGAAAATACTTAATGAATAGACCGCCGATAACAGGGCCGGCTAAGCTTCCAAGGCTGTAAAAGATGCCGCATAGTAAATTTCCGGTCGGCAGCAAATTTCTCGGTACCAAATCGGCCATAAAGCTGATTCCCAATGAGAAAGTAGACCCGACGAGCATGCCGGAGACAAGGAAGGTCAGGAATAAGCCAAATGACGAATGCTCGACAAAACTGGCGGCTGTAAAACTGCAAAAGCCGAGAAAAAGAACTGTCATTAAAACTTTCCTTCGCCCATATTGGTCACTTAACAGTCCTAATGGCAGCTGGGTAATGATGCTGCCAATGGCAAATCCCGATAAAACAAGGGATACGCTCGATACTGCTAAATCCATTCGTAAGGCGTAGATCGGAAAGCTTCCGTTCAAGGAAGCTTCAAGGAAGCCATAAACAAACGTAGGCAAAAAAGCAACCCAGCCGTATTTTAAGGCTTTTGTAAACTGTTTGACTGTTGAAAAAAAGGAATTAATTTTCACTTCCTGTTCAGGAAATTCATTTTTAAGCACAAAGACAAATCCCCATCCGATTAAGCAAAGAATGGAAGATACTATAAATGGCAGGGCTTCATTTAGATTGACCAGCGGTGTCATCAGCGGACCAGCGGCAAAACCAATGCCAAAGAAAAGGCCGTACAAGGAAACGTTTCTTCCTAGTTTATCTGGCGGCGAAAA
Organism: Neobacillus sp. SAB-20_R2A; assembly: GCF_049568635.1. NCBI lineage: Bacteria > Bacillati > Bacillota > Bacilli > Caryophanales > Bacillaceae > Neobacillus > Neobacillus sp. SAB-20_R2A. The sequence continues at coordinate 1,143,435 of NZ_CP145895.1, forward strand.
GGAGGTAATCCAGGTCTGGGTCGCAAAATGCAGGGCGTGATCGCCAATTCCAATCATCAGCCTTAGGAAGAACCAAAACCAAAAGGCCTTCCATAACGGAAATAAAGCAAGCGCGGTAAACACAAGCCCGCCGCCCACAATAATGATTGGTTTATAGCCATATTTTCGTAATGGCATTTCCATAAAAGGAGCCACACACAATATTCCGATGTAAAGAGCGGTTGCGTTAAGTCCATTTAATGAGGAAGACACCCCGCCTTTTTCAAAAATAACCGCAATCAGCGGCAGCAGCATTCCCTGCGAGAAACCCGAGATGGCCACAATGCTGACTAGGATTGTAAACCGATAATTATTTTTCATTGAATATTCCTCTACTTCAGACGTTCTTCCTAATGATGGTAAATCAGATTATGCTTTATTTGCAAGAAAAATGTTGCAAGTTCATTCCTTGAAATGGTAATCTTTAGTTTGAAAAATTTGGGCATAATGGAAAGAAAGATAAAAAAGAGAAGCGATTAAAATACATATATGGAGGGAAATCGGTGACAAATAAAATTTTTATGCTGCTGACATTTATCGGGGTCCCCGTTTCAGTTATTGGGACACTGATGCATTGGCCAAGTATTATCCTATTTATTATTTACTGTTTAACAATCATTGCATTATCAAGCTATATGGGGCGGGCAACGGAAAGCTTGGCCATTGTGGCTGGGCCGCGCATCGGCGGACTGTTGAACGCCACTTTTGGAAATGCCGTCGAACTGATTATCTCCGTATTTGCCTTAAAAGCGGGGCTTGTCGGGGTTGTCCTTGCATCGTTGACAGGTTCGGTGCTCGGGAATTTGCTGCTCGTGGCAGGTCTGTCTTTCTTTGTCGGCGGCTTAAAATACAAACGGCAGAAGTTTAATGTCTATGACGCCCGCCATAATTCCGGATTGCTAATGTTTGCGGTGATGATTGCATTTGTTATTCCAGAGGTTTTTTCAATGGATATGAATGATACTAAGAAATTATCTCTGAGTGTCGGCATTTCGGTTATTTTAATCCTGCTTTACCTCGCAGCTTTATTTTTTAAGCTTGTTACGCATCGTGGGGTTTATCAAAGTGATAACGAGGCCCAGCATCATGATGAAGAGCCGGAGTGGGGGAAAGGAAGAGCCATCCTGGTGTTGCTTATAGCAACGCTTGCGGTTGCCTACATATCCGAGAATCTCGTTCATACCTTCGAATTTGTGGCGGAATCCTTTGGCTGGTCGGAGCTGTTTATTGGTATTATCATTGTGGCTATCGTCGGAAACGCGGCAGAGCATGCCTCAGCGGTGTTAATGGCCTTTAAAAATAAAATGGACGTAGCCGTGGAAATCGCCATTGGCTCCACTTTGCAGGTGGCGATGTTTGTTGCCCCGGTTTTAGTGTTAATTTCCTTGTTATACGAAAAATCTATGCCGTTACTATTCAGCTGGCAGGAACTAATCGCGATGGTTTCATCGGTATTATTGATGGTTGTCATTTCCAACGATGGTGAAACCAACTGGTTCGAAGGTCTGACCTTACTTGCCGCCTATGTCATTATGGGGATTGGATTCTACCTAATATAATTATTTTCACTAAAAAGACTCCAAGCCGATTGGCTTAGAGTCTTTTCTTTTTATATGGGTTAAGTCTTATGTTCTGGGCCGAGCTTTCTTTCATAATATAGGGAAATTCATCAATCGCTATTACTATTACTTGGGACCATCAACCACCAACCTTCATGTTTAATTTATGAAAACACGACTGTTGAATGCATATATAAGAGTATCCCAACCTCCTTAATAATAATAATTAATTAAACTAAGTCAGCTTTGTCGATTGATTGCAGCCCTCCTTTTTGAAAGTTAAGTTTATTATAACTTGCAATTTGAATTTTGTAAATGTTCAGATTATTACATTTTTATTACTTTTCGACCGCGCAAATAGATACAGAATTAGGACACTGAGAAAATTTGCAAATGCAGTACTTGCCAATGGATAATATGGCCCAACTCCGAAGAAACTACTAGCAGATTATTTTTGCTATTTGCGAAAGGAGTTTTTCTTTTGAAAAAAATTGCCTCGGGTCTTTTAATTTTTGTTTTAATGATTTCTTTCATACCGTCTGTCTTCTCTGAAAAAACGGCTGTAAAAAAGGAACCGATAAAGACCCAAATTCCATCCTCGGTTAGGAATATCACAAAGGAAAATACATATCCTAATTCGACTCAGGATTTGCCTTTTCTACAGCCAAGTGATTTGACAAAAAAACTTATAAATTCTTCAAAGGTCAAAATTGAAAACCCTGACCTTATTCGCATGCTTAACGAATCAAGCATAAACGGCACACCGTTTGCTGTCGGCTACCGCGCCATCATTTACCTTGGCCAGTGGCCGTTGAACTATGAGTCTTTGGAAACCTCGACGAATTGGGAGTATCAAAAAATCAATACGAATTACTTTGATAACCGCGGCGGCAACGCCCCATATCAAATTAAATATGTTCAGGAAGCGCAGAAAATTGTCAGAGGCGGTTTAACGGCCAAAATTCCAAATGCCGAAGATGTGAAGAAAATGATTCTTTTAAAGGCAATGCAAAAAACGAATTTGCCGCTCTCATTTGATACAATTATCGGTGCAGGTACAAAGAACGATCACATTTATAACATCCCTTCAAACCGGCTTGGTTACCTTTATGCTTATGCGCCTGCCGTGAATGAAAAGGGAAAAGTAACGTATGGTGAAGTCTACTTAATGTTAAAAGGAAACCGCAAATTCATCGTCATCAAAAACGTAACCTCACAGGGAATCGGTGCATGGATTCCTGTGCAGGACTATGTTTCCTTTGGATTTCTCGCTTCCGAACGTCCACGCTAAATTAATTTTGGAAAAGCTCCTGCCAATGTTTCTGGCAGGAGCTTTTTTAGTTAATAGGAATATATAAATTCAACTACGCCTCTGTCAATCGTCCTATCGGACTCGCCAATCGGCGAGTTTTCATTTAAAAAAAGAAGATTGCAAAACCACTGAAATTTGGTTAGGATGAAAAAGGCAATTGAAAAAAAGGAGCGAATTTCGATGGGCAGTCCCACTCATGATAAAAATTCCCAATTAGACTTTTTAAAGCATCGTCTTAATATGTTTCTCGACATTCTAGAAGCCATTGACCCGGAAGATACCGATGTAGACGATATTGACCGTCTGATTATGATGATTGACGAGCTGGAATCAAAAATAAGAGAATTCAATAACCGCGAATTAAGTGAGTCTGTTAAATAGCAGGCTCCTTTTTTTGTGAAAAAGTTTCCACGAAATCGATTACATCCAAATCCTTTAATTCTTTCGCCTATAGGAGTATAATTATAACCGTCAAAAAGTTGTAAAAATTTATGTATAATTTGGGGAAAATAGGGAAAGGGGAAACAGACACGTGAATATCGAGAAATTCCAAGAAAGCATGTACGAGCTAGTTGTTGAAACTTCCACAAAGCTGCCAAAGGATGTGCGCCGCGCTATCAAAGCAGCGAAGGAAAAGGAAAGTGCCGGCACTCGCGCTGCGATGAGCCTAGCGACCATTACGAACAACATTAAAATGGCGGACGACCAGGTGTCGCCAATCTGCCAAGATACAGGACTTCCTACTTTTAAAATTAAAACTCCAGTTGGTGTCAACCAATTAGAAATAAAAGAAGCCATTAAAAAGGCGATTGTTCAAGCAACAAAAGAGGGCAAACTGCGCCCTAACGCTGTTGACTCTTTGACAGGTGAGAACAGTGGCGACAACCTAGGCGCTGGCGTTCCAGTTGTTAAATTTGATCAATGGGAAAAAGAATATATTGATGTGAAGCTGATTTTAAAAGGCGGCGGCTGCGAAAACAAAAACATTCAGTACAGCCTGCCTTGTGAATTAGAAGGACTTGGACGCGCTGGCCGCGACCTTGATGGGATCCGCAAGTGTATCATGCACTCTGTTTACCAGGCACAGGGACAAGGCTGTTCTGCAGGCTTCATCGGCGTCGGCATCGGCGGCGACCGTTCCTCCGGATATGATTTAGCAAAGGAACAGTTATTCCGCTCGATTGATGACGTGAATCCTAATGAAGATCTTCGTAAATTGGAAGAGTATGTACTTGAAAATGCAAATAAATTAGGAATCGGCACAATGGGCTTCGGTGGCGAAGCAACTTTGCTAGGTTGTAAAATCGGTGTCATGCACCGCATTCCTGCCAGCTTCTATGTGTCTGTTGCTTACAACTGCTGGGCATACCGCCGCATGGGTGTTTCCGTTAACCCTGAAACTGGCGCAATTGTGGAATGGGCTTACCAAGACGGCGAGTTCATTGATTTCGCACAAGATGAGGCAGAACAAGAAGTTGCTGCTGCTTCTGAACAGGAAGTCATCACTTTGCAGGCGCCAATTACTGAAGAGCAAATTCGTGCTTTGAAAGTCGGTGACGTTGTGCAAATCAACGGCATGATGTACACTGGCCGCGATGCGATTCATAAGTATTTAAGCGACCATGACGCACCTGTTGACTTAAATGGTCAAGTGATTTACCACTGTGGCCCGGTTATGCTGAAGGATGAAGACGGCGTATGGCACGTGAAAGCTGCCGGTCCGACAACTTCGATTCGCGAGGAGCCTTATCAGGGCGACATCATGAAGAAATTTGGTATCCGCGCTGTTATCGGTAAAGGCGGAATGGGTCCTAAGACTTTGGCTGCTTTAGCAGAGCATGGCGGTGTTTATTTGAACGCCATCGGAGGTGCTGCCCAGTACTATGCTGACTGTATCAAGGGCGTCGAGGGCGTTGATTTAATGCAATTTGGTATACCTGAAGCGATGTGGCATCTGCGTGTTGAGGGCTTCAAAGCGGTAGTTACAATGGATTCGCACGGCAACAGCTTACATGCTGATGTTGACAAATCATCATTGGAGAAATTGGCGCAGTTTAAGGAGCCGGTTTTTAAATAAGATCTTTGGGATTGGGATAGACTCGCATAGCGGGTCTATCTTTTTTTGTGGGGGGGTACCGAGGGGGGAGATTGTAGATATGTTTCGGAAATTTGTAGATATCTCGAAAATTTTGTAGATATAATTGAAAAATTGTAGATATCATCCGAAAATTTGTAGATATCATTTCTAGTGGCAAGTTTCGGTTCGTAATTATTACTAGGATTTCCCTTCAGATAGGGTCCTATGGGCCAATTTGTAGATATGTGCTAGTAATTTGTAGATATCCTTAATAATTTGTACATAAAATTAAGAAATTGTAGATATCTCTCCAAAATTTGTAGATATTTTTTCAACTACAAAAATAAAATACCCAATTTTTAAAAAAACAACAGGGATATTGGCGTTTTCTGTCGAAAATATCAGCTATAACTTTAAAGGAGGGAACATTTTGTTTGATTTAGAGCTTTATAAACCGATTCCACTGGAACAAACAGAAGCACTCATAAGAAGAATAACGCAATATCATCCTAAGAGACCCAATATAGAAATAGAAATAAAAAAATTATATTCTGGCTACCAAGGTGAGAAAAAACTTCGCTATTTTCTTGGATTAATTCCTGACAAAAAATATCATATTTTTCATGGCCTCCGTCTCCCGATTGGAAATACTTACTTTCAAATAGATGCACTTCTTCTTTCCCCTAAACTAACTCTTATTATTGAATCCAAAAACTATGCAGGGACACTTATAATTGAAAAAGACCAATTAATCCAGGAGGTGAATGAATCAAAAGAGGTATACGATAATCCGTTAGAACAGGCAATTTGCCATAAAATCCTTTTACAATACCTGCTTGAAAAATACCAATTACCAGCAGCACCAATTGAAGTTTTAGCTGTAATGACAAGGTCCTCAAGTGTAATCAAGATTGTACCAGGATACCATGAAGCAGAAAAAAAGATAGTAAAAGTAGGCAATCTTTTAAGAAAGATCGAGGAACTGGAGAACCGCTACACCGCAGAAAGAATTGATCAGAAACCAATTGGAAAAATAAAAAGGCTGGTATTAAGTAAACACACCCCGCTTAAAATTGATGTATTACGGAAATTCGATATCGGAATAAAGGAAATTATTCCGGGTGTTTGTTGTCCACGATGCTTACATATACCGATGCAATATCGAAGGCAGAAATGGTATTGCCCAGTATGCGAGCTGCTTTCGCAGGATGCCTATATCGAAGCAATCAATGACCATTTTTTAATTATAAAAAATTCGTTAACAAATAGAGAATTACGAGAATTTCTACATATCCCTTCTTCAAGGCAGGCTACCTATTTGTTAAACCAAAAAAAACTCCCATCCACCGGGTCCAATAAAGGCCGCATTTACTACCAACCAAATTAACCCCATTTTCCTTTATATGTTAATTATGTTTTCCCACCGAGAACAAACACTATAAAAAACAATATTGGGGGAAACTTGGATGAAAAAATTATTGTGCTTACTTAGCATAATGGTTCTATTGTTACCGACACTTACATATGCGGCGTTGCCGAATCGGCCGATACATTGGGGATTTAAAAAAGCAGTTGATGAAGTGCCGCCGGAGGCAGGGGCGGAATATGATGAAATTCTTGCTAAATACGGGGCAGTTTACAAAGGCGACCCTAATAAAAAAATCATCTATCTTACCTTTGACAGCGGCTATGAGAATGGACACCTCCCTAAGATTCTTAAGGTCCTAAAAAAAGAAAAAGTGCCGGCGACTTTTTTTGTGACTGGGCATTTCCTGCTGTCACAGCCGGAACTCTCTAAACAAATAGTCGATGAAGGGCACATCATCGGGAACCATTCCTGGCACCATCCTGACTTTACTCGCGTTAGTGACGAAAGGGTCCGTACAGAATTGCGCAAAGTTAGGGATAAAACCAAGGAGATAACCGGACAAAAAGAAATGAGCTATCTGCGCCCGCCGCGCGGTGTTTTTAGTGAAAGAACGATGCAAATTGCAAAAGAAGAGGGCTTCACACATATTTTCTGGTCCCTGGCTTTCGTCGATTGGAATGTAAACAGCCAAAAGGGCTGGCATTACTCATACAACAATATGATGAAGCAAGTTCATCCAGGTGCAATCATTCTCTTACATTCCGTTTCGAAGGACAACGCGGATGCTCTTGAAAAAACCATCCAAGATATGAAAAAGAAAGGATACAAATTCAAAAGCCTCGACCATTTGATGAAGAAACCGAATGAAAAGAAGAAGAAAGCGAAGAAGAAGTAACCGAATTTCATTGGAATTCGGTTTTTTCCTGTTTCATGCTATAATACGGGGAAAATACTAAAGGATGGAGCCCATATGTGGCAAGAAACTATACGTATTGACGGTCCGTATAATTTTGACAGCGTATTGGAAAGACATGCGCCGGATCCTTTGAAGGTGCTCGATTTAGCCAAACGTACAATTCGTGTACCGGTTGTCATACACGACAGTTCGCATGCAGTACAGCTAACGGCAGCTGGAACAATACACGAACCATCGTTCATCGTTTCAGGAAAAAGCGATTCGGACAAAGAAGCAATCATCCAGCGCATAGCGGAAATTTTTCAATTGAATGTTTCTTTAGCAAATGTCCATGACCACTTTGAAAAAACAGATTTAAAGGAAATATTCGATTCTTTCGTTGGCACCCCGCTGGTTCTAGATTTCGATTTGTTTGGGTCGTTATTAAAATGCATTATCCACCAGCAAATAAATATGAAATTTGCCTATACCTTGACCGAGCGATTTGTCAAAACGTTTGGTTATGAGATAGATGGAGTATGGTTTTTCCCACAGCCGGAAACAACTGCTAGGTTAACGGTGGAAGAGTTAAGACCACTGCAAATCAGCGGCAGGAAGGCTGAATACATGATTGGAATTGCCAAAGAAATCGTCGAAAATGACCTCGACTTAGACGCCTCGAAAAACCAATCGGATGAGGAAGTCTTTGAAAGGCTAATGAAAATCCGTGGCTTCGGCAGGTGGTCGGTGGAAAATTTCTTATTGTTCGGACTGGGTCGTCCAAATCTTTTTCCATTGGCTGACATAGGCATACAAAACGCTATCAAGAAACTATATCAGCTCGAAAAAAAGCCGTCCTATGAAGAAATGGAACAATACAAACAAGGCTGGGATCCTTATCTAAGCTATGCTTCTTTATATTTATGGAGGAGTATTGAATAGGTGGCAGCTCTTGTTTTTATAAAAGTGCACGCATCTTGTTTAAGGGATGCATCGAATAATTGGAGTGAATACCTATGAAAACAGAACAACATATTAAAATACAGCCAAAGCAGACCTTTCCACTGACGATTAAAAGGCTCGGCATTAACGGCGAAGGTGTAGGCTATTTTAAAAAGCAAGTCGTGTTTGTGCCAGGTGCGCTTCCAGGCGAAGAAGTTGTCGTGGAGGCAACAAATATCCACCCGAAACATGCTGAGGCAAAAATTAAGAAAATCCGCATTAAGTCGCCGCATCGAGTAAAGCCGCTTTGCCCTGTATATGACCAATGCGGAGGCTGCCAACTGCAACATTTGGACTATAAACAGCAGCTTAAGGAAAAGCGTGATATCGTAATTCAATCGCTTGAACGCCATACAAGGCTCAACATTGAAAAACTTGATATCCGTGAAACCATTGGAATGGAAGACCCATGGGGATATCGAAACAAGAGCAGTTTTCAAGTGAAGGCAATAGATGGCAAGGTACTTGCTGGGCTTTATGGCCTTAATTCCCATCAATTGATTAATATTGACGAATGTGCTGTGCAGCATTCACAAACAAATGAAGCAACATCAGTGGTTAAAAGGATTTTAGAAGAATTAAAAATTCCTATTTATAATGAAAAATCCAGAAAAGGTATTATTCGAACCATTGTTACACGGGTTGGCATTCAGACAGGCGAACTACAAATAGTCCTAATCACAACACAAAAAGAATTACCAAAAGTGGACATCATCATTCAGGAAATCCAAAAACGTCTTCCAAATGTGAAATCAATTATTCAGAACATAAATGGGCAAAAGACGTCGCTTATTTTTGGCGAGGAAACACTTCCGTTAGCGGGTGAAGAGTTTATCCAAGAAACACTAGGAGATCTTCAATTTGAGCTTTCAGCAAGGACGTTCTTTCAATTAAATCCAGTTCAGACCATAAAGCTTTATAATGAAGTGAAAAAAGCAGCCGCGCTGACTGGTCAAGAAAAAGTAGTAGATGCTTATTGTGGAGTGGGCACTATCGGGTTATGGCTCGCCGATCAGGCAGGAGAAGTCCGTGGAATGGACGTCATCCCAGAATCGATTGAGGATGCGAAGAAAAACGCAAAGCGTCACGGATTGACCAATACAAAATATGTACCTGGAAAGGCAGAAGAGGTCCTGCCAAAATGGGTCAAAAAGGGTTGGAAGCCCGATGTCATTGTTGTCGATCCACCTAGAACAGGTCTTGAGGGACAGTTAATTCAAACCATCCTTCAGGCAGAACCAACAAAGCTCATTTACATCTCATGCAATCCATCGACCTTGGCAAAAGACATTCAAACGTTAAGTTCCAAATATGATGTGAAATATATACAGCCAGTGGACATGTTCCCGCAGACGGCGCATGTGGAAGCTGTTGCAAAATTAATATTAAAATAGATAGAACCTCATTCTAACTTTAGATTGGATTAGCTTTTTTAAGAAATCTTGGTATATTTATTAAAAAATTTAGATGGTTTTGTAAAAAGGGGTACCCAAGTGTTGGGTACCCCATAATCTTTATTTAAAACACTTTCGTAGTCCAATCCTCACAATTCCAAATATCGGTCGCAATTTCACGATAGAAATCAGGTTCGTGGGATACCATCAAGATACTTCCGCGGTATGCCTTTAAAGCACGCTTCAATTCTTCTTTTGCATCCACATCCAAGTGATTGGTAGGTTCGTCCAGAATTAATAAATTCGTTTCTGTGTTGATAATTTTACACAATCGAACTTTAGCTTTTTCGCCACCTGAAAGGACTTCGACTTTACTTTCAATATGTTTCGTCGTTAATCCACATTTTGCAAGAGCAGCACGGACTTCAGCTTGATTCATACTTGGGAACGTGCTCCAAATCTCTTCAATACAAGTGTTGTAGTTGGACTGTTTAACTTCCTGCTCGAAGTAACCAATGTGTTGATACTCACCACGTTCCACTTTACCCTCCAGCGGATCAATCAATCCAAGAATACTTTTTAAAAGAGTAGACTTACCAATACCATTTGCACCTACGAATGCAATTTTTTGTCCGCGTTCCATTTTTAAATTCAGAGGGCGGGAAAGTGGTTCATTGTAACCAATAACAAGATCTTCAGCCGTGAAAATATAACGACTAGCTGCACGAGCTTCTTTGAAATTAAACTCTGGCTTCGGCTTCTCTCTCCCTAATTCAATTACTTCCATTTTGTCGAGCTTCTTTTGACGAGACATCGCCATATTACGAGTCGCAACACTTGCCTTGTTACGAGCAACAAAATCTTTCAAATCAGCTATCTCTTGTTGTTGACGCTTATATGCGGACTCTAGCTGTTGCTTCTTCATTTCATATATTTTTAAGAAGTTATCATAGTCACCAACATAGCGGTTCAACTCTTGGTTTTCCATATGATAGATCAAGTTAACAACATTGTTCAAGAATGGAATATCATGTGAAATCAAGATAAATGCATTCTCATATTCCTGTAAATAGCGCTTCAACCATTCGATATGCTGTTCATCCAAATAGTTTGTAGGCTCGTCTAGTAATAGGATTTCAGGCTTTTCCAGCAAAAGCTTAGCTAGCAAAACTTTCGTACGTTGCCCGCCGCTAAGATCATCTACATCTCGATCGAGTCCAACATCGTCTAATCCTAGACCGCGGGCAACTTCCTCAACTTTTGCATTAATTCGATAGAAATCATTACTATCTAAAGTTTCTTGCAGCTCTCCAACTTCTGCAAGTAATGCATCGATATCAGCGCCTTCATCACCCATTTTTGCATAAAGTTCATTGATCTCTGATTCAGCATCAAAAAGATATTGAAAAGCAGTACTTAAAGCTTCACGCATCGTAGTACCTTTTTGAAGTACAGCATGCTGATCTAAATAACCAACACGAACTTTTCGTGACCACTCAACTTTCCCCTCGTCGGGCTGCAGCTTTCCCGTCACAATATTCATGAAAGTAGACTTACCCTCACCATTCGCTCCAACTAGTCCAACGTGCTCTCCTTTTAAAAGTCGAAAAGACACATCATTAAAAATCGCACGATCACCGAAACCGTGACTTAAATTTTGTACGTTTAATACGCTCATTTTTTTAACTCCTTATCTAATGTCACATGTGGATATCTTACTAGATTTTGTCTGCTTTTTCTATCTGGAATTAATTTCTTGAGAAAAATTAATTCCATTTTTGGGCTGAATTGCAGTCTGTAGCATTTACCAAGTCGCAGGACTGGGTTTATTCTTATTTCGGAAATTCAACCATCGCCTGAAAGGAACATTTTGTGTTTGATAATAAGTTATAAAGCATGATATAAGTGTAAAAGAAGTAGAACTTTTGGTTTTATATTTTTTGGCCTAGTGCGTGAAATTATATTCATTATGAGAGGATTTGAGTTTAAATTGATAGATAATTTTTGGCGTGATTTACCACGACCATTTTTTATACTTGCACCAATGGAAGATGTGACAGATGTTGTTTTTCGTCACGTAGTAAGTGAAGCGGGGCGACCGGATGTATTTTTCACAGAGTTTACAAACTCGGATAGCTATTGTCATCCAGAGGGCATGAAAAGTGTGCGTGGCCGTTTGACTTTTACAGAAGATGAACAGCCAATGGTGGCACATATTTGGGGGGATAATCCCGAATATTTCCGCCAAATGAGTATTGGCATGGCAGAGCTAGGATTTAAAGGCATCGATATTAATATGGGGTGCCCTGTACCGAATGTGGCATCGAGAGGGAAAGGCAGTGGCCTTATTCTGCGTCCAGACGTTGCGGCAGAACTTATTCAAGCAGCAAAAGCGGGCGGACTGCCTGTCAGCGTGAAAACACGACTTGGCTATCAGGAGGTTCAGGAGTGGGAGGATTGGCTAACGCATATTTTAAAACAGGATATTGCGAACCTTTCTATTCATTTACGTACACGAAAGGAAATGAGCCAAGTAGATGCGCATTGGGAACTAATTCCGGAAATCAAAAAATTGCGTGACCGTATTGCACCGAATACGCTACTAACAATCAATGGAGACATTCCTGACCGTCAAACTGGGCTGCAACTTGCTGAACAATATGGTATTGATGGCGTTATGATTGGGCGGGGTATTTTTAAAAATCCTTTTGCTTTTGAAAAAGAGCCAAAAGAGCATAGCAGTAAAGAATACCTTGATCTTTTAAGACTGCAGCTTGATCTTCAAGATCGCTATGCGGAAGTACTGCCGCGTTCAATCACAGGGCTTCATCGCTTTTTCAAAATTTATGTCAAAGGATTCCCTGGAGCTGCTGAATTAAGAAATCAATTAATGAACACGAAATCATCAGATGAAGTCCGTGCATTGCTTGATAATTTTGGGTCAAAGAATCTTGATGGAATGGCGGAAAGAGGAGGTGTTCCTGATGGCAAATAGTGAAATGAATCCTAAGGTTGATAAATATTTAATTGATGGTTGTATGCGTTGTCCGCTCGGGGCTACTCCCGACTGTAAAGTCAACAATTGGCCGGAAGAATTAGAGAAATTAAGAATGATTGTTCTTGACTGCGGGTTGACAGAAGAATTGAAATGGGGAGTTCCTTGCTACACATTTCAGAAAAGTAATGTACTGATAATTAGTGCTTTTAAAGAATACTGTTCGCTTAGTTTTTTCAAAGGTTCCCTGTTAAAAGATGCCCATCGGATTCTAGAAAAGCCAGGGGAAAATACGCAAGCGGGACGCCTGGTAAAGTTCACCAATGTTAAGCAAATAGTTGAGCTCGAACCTATCTTGAAAGCTTATATTCATGAAGCCATTGAAGTAGAAAAAGCCGGTTTGAAAGTGGAATTTAAAAAGGATCCAGAGCCAATTCCTGAAGAACTTCAAAATAAATTTGAGGATATTCCTGCCTTGAAAACTGCTTTTGATGCATTGACGCCGGGGCGGCAAAGAGCATACATTCTTCATTTTTCAGCACCCAAACAATCCAAAACCCGGGTGTCAAGGATTGAAAAATGTATGGAGAAAATTCTCGCTGGAAAGGGATTAAATGATTAGTTGATTCGATGAAAATAGCCGTTCCAAATGGAACGGCTTTGTCTTTTATTTAATCCGAAATAATTCATATCCATTCCCTTTGGTAATCCATTTTTGTTTTTTTTCTTTATCGCTTAATGCTTGATGAAGCTTAAATAGCGCTAAGTTTTTAGCTGTTTCATGGGTACCGCCATAACAATCATGAACGGTTATTTCCCCATTCGTTGCAGAGATAATGTATCTATCTTCGTCAAGCCAAATACGATATCTAACTTTCCCGTGCCGATACCAAATCCAATTCCGAATTTTCTTTATCAACCACGGCATTAAATTCACCCCACTTTCTCTTACTTTTAAAATTCAACATTTGTTATGTGCTTCCTATAGAATGATTTGGATATATTGTGACGTTTTCAAAAAATCTAAAAACAAAACTATATTTGTTATATATAAATAATAAAATCTGAAAATTTACAAAATAAAAAATAGTGGAATACTTTAAAAATATTCAATTTACCAAAAACTAATAGTTTTATATGATTTTTAGGTATGATATATTAATAAAGTAATAATGTTTTATCTATTAAAAATAATCTAAAAAGGGGTACATTGAATGAAAAAGATTGGTTTATTTAGTTTATTTTTAATCCTTACGATCTTTATCGCAGCATGCGGAAGCAAGGAAACACCAACTTCCGGAGAGAAAGCGAAAGATGAAAAGGTATATAAGGTTGGAGTAGATACCACTTACCCTCCATTTGAATATAAAGAGGGAAATGATTATAAGGGTATCGATATCGATTTGATTAATGCAATCGCGAAAAATCAGGGTATTAAAATTGAGCTTAATCCAATGGATTTTGGTGGAATTATTCCAGCTATGCAAGCTAATCAGCTTGATGTAGCCATTGCCGGAATGAGTATTACAGATGAAAGAAAAAAGGTAGTAGATTTTTCAACACCGTATTTTGATGCAGGATTAACAGTTGTTGTTAAAAAAGACAATTCAACTATTAAATCAGTTAATGATCTTAAAGGGAAAACTGTTGCTGTTAAAAAAGGAACAACAGGTGCCAAATATGCAGAAGATAATGCATCGAAACTAGAAATTAAGGTCGTTCAATTTAACGATAGCCCGGCAATGTTCCAGGAAGTTTCTAATGGAAATGCAGATGCGCTTATCGAAGACTATCCTGTAATTTCTTATGCTATTGCCCAAAAAGACCTTGGTTTGAAAATCGTTGGTGATCGCTTAAATGGCGACCAATATGGAATTGCTGTTCTAAAAGGACAAAACCAGGATGTATTAAAGAAGATTAATAAAGGCCTTGAAGAACTCAAAAAAGACGGAACCTACGATAAAATTGTAGAAACATACCTTGGCAAAAAATAAATATCAAATATAGGGCGCGCTCACAGCGCGCTTTTTATTCTAGAAAGGGGATGAAAAAGAGTGGATATTATTACGGCAGCATTACCAATATTAATAAAAGGACTTGAAGTCACACTTTATATATTTGTTATTGCTATTATTCTAGGGTTTTTAATTGGTTTATTAATGGCCTTGTTACGTCTTGCTCCTTTTAAAATCTTGAATTGGATTGCGAAGGTATATGTCGATGCAATTCGTGGAACTCCATTTATCGTGCAGTTATTTTTTATTTATTTTGGAGTAAATTCACTGCATTTGGTTTCCCTAAACAATACGACAGCGGGTATTATAACTGTTGCGATCAATGCTGGGGCATATTTTGCAGAGATTATCAGAGCGGGTATTCAATCAATTGATAAGGGGCAAACAGAGGCAGCTAGGTCGATTGGTTTTACGTCTGCACAAACGATGCGTTTCATTATCCTGCCTCAGGCGTTTAGAAGGATGCTCCCTACTATTACAAACCAATCCATTATTAGTTTAAAGGATACTTCTCTTTTATCGGTTATTGGTATTGCTGACTTAACACAACAGGGTCAAATACAGGCTGCTGCAACCTTTGAAGCCTTTAAAATTTGGCTGACTGTAGGTGTCATTTATTTTATCATTATTTATCTATTAACCATACTTGCTAACTTTATAGAAAGGAGGATCGAGATGCGATGAGCATTATTACTGTAAAAAACTTAAGAAAATCATTCGGGAACCTAGAGGTATTAAAAGATATTAATGCTGAGGTTCAAGAGAAAGAAGTTATCTGTGTAATCGGTCCTTCTGGATCGGGAAAGAGTACATTCCTTCGCTGCTTAAACCGCCTGGAGGAAATCTCGGGCGGCGAAGTAGTGATTAATGGACATAATATCACTGACCCGAAGATTAATATCAATAAAGTCAGGCAGGAAGTCGGAATGGTCTTCCAGCAATTTAATTTGTTCCCTCATAAAACTGTTTTAGAAAATATCACGTTAGGGCCGATTAAAATTCTTTCTAAAGATAAAGCGGAAGCTGAAAAAAAGGCTCTTGAGTTACTTGATAAGGTGGGACTTAAGGAAAAAGCAGGCAGCTATCCGGGAGAACTGTCCGGCGGACAAAAACAGCGGGTTGCCATCGCAAGGGCACTGGCCATGAATCCAAAAATCATGCTTTTTGACGAACCGACTTCTGCACTTGACCCGGAAATGGTCGGGGATGTATTAGAAGTTATGAAACAGCTTGCCAAAGAAGGTATGACGATGGTGGTTGTGACGCATGAAATGGGATTTGCCCGAGAAGTTGGAGACCGTGTCATTTTCATGGATGGCGGGTATATTGTCGAAGAAAATGAACCGAATCAGTTATTCGGCAACCCACAGCATGAGAGAACAAAGGCTTTCTTAAGTAAGGTGCTATAAACAAAAATAGCAGGATCATTTTATAGAGGAGAACCTAAAAGTAGAGATACTTTTGAGGTTCTTTTTTTTTATAACCTTTATGACTAACATTACCAGAAATAACTATATTCAACTCTCCCTAATGTGGGAATAACACTAAATATCTACATTTGTTTTAGGGAGGTAAAAAAATGAAGTGGAAAGGAAGACGGCAAAGCGCCAACGTTGAAGACAGAAGAGGAATGGGCGTGGGGGGCAAAACCATCATTGGCGGCGGTGTTGGCGGCCTCATTATTGTTCTCCTGTTTACACTTTTAGGAGGCAACCCAGGGGATTTAATTAACAACAATTCTTTGAATAATAATCCCGATAAGAATGCTCCTTATGAGGAATCCGCTAAAGAGAAGGAACAAAAGGAATTTGTGTCGGTAGTTCTGGCTGATACAGAGGATGTATGGACCGCGGAATTCAAGAAGAAAGGGATGGAATACGAAAATCCAAAGCTTGTTTTGTATAGGGACAATGTTCAGTCGGCGTGTGGGTTGACTAGTTCTGCTGTGGGGCCGTTCTATTGTCCTGGTGACCATAAGCTATACATTGACTTAAGTTTTTATGAGGAACTGAAACAAAAATTCCAAGCACCTGGTGACTTTGCGATGGCGTATGTAATCGCCCACGAGGTCGGGCATCATGTTCAGACTCTTTTACATATGGGAGACCAAGCTTCAGAAGCCCAGAAGCGAACCAATGAATACTCAGTCCGGTTTGAATTGCAGGCTGATTATTTGGCGGGTGTTTGGGCCCACTTCGCTCAAGGCAAGGGCTACCTCGAAAAGGGGGACCTTGAAGAGGCACTCAATGCTGCAAAAGCTGTCGGTGATGATAATATCCAGAGAAGATCACAGGGATATGTGGTTCCTGACACCTTTACACATGGTACCTCCGAGCAAAGGAAGCGGTGGTTCAACAAGGGCTTCGAGAACGGGACAATTGAAGGCGGAGATACGTTTAAAGCGGAAAGTCTTTAAATTTTTTTAGGATATTATCATATTATCAAAAAGGAGATAGCCCGCTCATTTGTTGGCTATCTCCTTTTTTACACCATTAAATCCTTCAAAAGAGTTTTTTCAATAATTTTAAAATTATTTACCAGTGTGTGTGAAACGACACATCTGATATGATAGTGATATGTTATCTTAGATATATATTACTTTTGGAGGTAATGGGAAATGCAACTTACTTTAGAAAATACTAAAAATACCAAAAGTGACAACCAGCCATTTTCAAGGACCAATCCTTTTCAGGCAAAGGTTCTAAAAAATATTAATTTAAATGGGTCAGGCTCTAGTAAAGAAACAAGGCATATTGAGTTATCATTAAAAGGCTCAGGCCTTTCTTACAATCCAGGTGATGCACTTGGCGTTGTCCCTGCAAATGACCCGGAACTTGTGGCTGCCCTTCTTGAGGAAATGGCCTGGGATGAAGAGACGGAAGTAACGGTTGGCAAGCAGGGTGAAACACTGTCACTTAAGGAAGCGCTGACAAACTATTTTGAAATTACACTTCTATCGAAGAAAATTTTACAACAGGCAGCAACATTCACTGAAAACGAAGATTTGCAAAAACTTATTTTGGTTGAAAATGCTGCTCAGTTAAAGGAATATTGCTATGGGCGAGACCTGCTCGATATGCTACGTGATTTTGGCCCATGGAAGGCATCTGCACAGGATATCGTTTCTTTATTAAGAAAAATGACACCGCGCCTCTATTCTATTGCAAGCAGTATTGCTGCTAATCCGGAGGAAGTTCATCTAACTATTGGAGCTGTTCGCTACACATCACACGGGCGTGAGCGAAAAGGGGTTTGCTCTGTTTTATGTGCAGAACGTGTTCAAGAAGGAGATACCTTGTCGGTCTTTGTTCAGGCAAATAAGCATTTCCATTTGCCGGAGTCCGGTAATACAGATATTATTATGGTTGGTCCGGGGACAGGCATTGCACCATTCCGTTCTTTTATCCAGGAACGTGCCGTTAATAAAGCAGCTGGCCGCACATGGCTGTTCTTTGGGGACCAGCATGCAGCATCAGATTTCCTATACCAAGCAGAGTTGGAAACCTATCAAAAAGATGGGGTTCTGACAAAGCTTGATACTGCCTTCTCCCGCGATTCAGATCAAAAAGTTTATGTACAGCATAAAATGCTTGAACATGGCAAAGAATTATTTGAATGGCTGGAAAAGGGCGCTTACTTCTTCGTTTGTGGAGATAAGGAACATATGGCGAAAGACGTCAACGATGCGCTGATTACTGTGATAGAAAAAGAAGGTGCATTTGACCGTGAGGCAGCCGAGGCATATCTGAAGGAGCTGCAGAAGCAAGGACGTTACCTGCGCGATGTTTATTAAAATAAAAAGATGTTAAATACATTTAGAAAGGAACCTTTCGTTCGATGGACGAGGTTCCTTTTTTAGCTAATAGGAAACTATAAATTTTCACAAATTTATAATTTCCTAACGCATAAATTCAACTACGCCTCTGTCTTCGTCCTATCGGACTCGCCAATCGGCGAGTTTTCATTTACTTAATGATAATAAATTGAGGTAAAATAATGATATGAACAAATGAAAGGATTGTGGAAAGTGGCTAATAACGAAGAAGATATCAAAAAGCAAATGGAAGCCTCCGGTGAGAATTATTCCGACGATAAGTTCTGGGATAAATTAAAGAAATTTGCCAAAAAAGCGGGTTCATCCGTTGTATATGCAGTTTTGCTCTTATATTATACGCTTCAAAAACCGGAAGTACCGGCTAAAGCAAAAGCCATCATTATAGGCGCTTTGGGATATTTCATCCTGCCATTAGATTTAATTCCTGATGTTGCGGTTGGTGTCGGGTACACGGATGACTTAGGAGCGTTAGGAGTCGCTCTATTGCAAGTTGCTATGTACATTGATGAGGACATAAAAAATAAAGCAAAAGAAAAACTTAAAGATTGGTTTGGCGATCACGTAGACACATCAGATATTGACAAAAAGCTTGTTTAAAGGATTTTTAACGGGAAATTGGGAGGAATAATAAGATGAATCGAAAAGCAGTTGTTGCTGGGGCGACCGGCTTGGTAGGAAAGGAGCTCGTAAAGCTTTTACTAAACAATCCGGAATACACAGCTGTAATGCTTATTGTCCGGCGGCCAACAGGGATTGCCCATCCAAAGCTGCAGGAGAAGATCGTCGATTTCAACCGATTGGAGCAATCCGATGTAAATTTGACGGGAGCGGATGTGTTTTGCACTCTTGGAACGACGATTAAAAAAGCAGGCAGCCAAAAGGCTTTCCGCTTGGTAGACTATGAATATCCGCTGGCACTTGGCCGAATGGCAAAAGCCCAGGGGGCGAAGCAGTTTCTCCTTATAACATCAATGGGAGCAAATCCCGCATCCCGGACATTTTACATTCGCGTGAAGGGAGAGGTTGAGAAGGAATTGCGTGAACTTGGTCTTTCCGCATTACACATTTTCCGGCCATCGCTTTTACTTGGTAACCGGGAGGAATTTCGATTCGGAGAACGCATTTCGGCAGTCTTTTCTAGTATACTGTCACCGCTCTTTTTAGGAACACTGAAAAAGTACAAGCCCGTACACGCGGAAACAGTAGCAGGTGCAATGCTTCGTATTGCGCAAAAAGGCACTTCAGGAATCCACGTATACGAATCAAACCAAATTGTACAAGCATAGCTAGCTTAGAGGTTTCCGAATATTTTTTTAGACAGTATAATCAGGGATGGGAGATGAGACAAATGAATAAAAAAGACATCGCTAATATCCGCAAGGAATTTAAATTGGACAATTATCGGATGAACATTCGTGAAATCTTTAATGTTTACGTTCAAAAAGAATCAGGTGAGATTTATCACCAAGTCAGCCAGCCGTTTCAAATGCTAGAACAGGAAACGCAGGAATTGTTTTTGAAAAACTTTAAAAAAGTTTTGACTGGCCAACTTGATGCCAAATTGTTTGAGCTGAAGTTCACGCGTGATGTGGAAGACAGCACACAATCATTCCTCTACGAAGGATTGCAGGCGGACTCGGAAGACTGGCAAGAATACATGCTGGAAATTGTCACAAAAATGTTTGCGCGTGGGGCCTATGAATTTGATACAGTTGTAACATTTATTCGGGCGGAATACCGAAAACAGACGAAGAAGCGGAACCAGGAGTCCGAAGAAGGCGGGGATGATGAGGTTTATTCCAGCGGAATTATCCTTTGCAGCCTCAATAAAACAGATCAACCGAAAAAGGCATTAATGTTTGATTATATCGAGAAAGAATTCAAATCCTATAACTTTGTGGATCCTATTATAAATTTAGACTCCCCATTATCGGGTTTTCTGTTCCCTGCTTTTAATGACAATGCAGCAGATGTGAACCATATTCTTTACTGTGCTGGGAAAGCAAATCAACCTGATTTCACATTTATTGAAGAGGTTCTCAATTGTGAAGACATCATTACAGCTCAGGAAGATAAGGACAGTTTTGACCAGGTCTTAAAAGAGGTAATAGGAGACGAAGTAGATTCCGCGGTTATTTCAAATGTTTACGAGGAAATCGATAGGGTAGTACAAGAGAATATAGAAAACGAGGAAAGTGAAATCCCTACATTGGACTATCGGGACATCGAACGGATCTTAACAGTCAGCGGTGTCGAAAATATCGATACAGCCAAAGTGGAGCATGCCTTCAAAAGTGTCGTTGCTGATGAAAAGCATGAGTTCAAGGCAAGCAGTTTAGTCCCGAAATCGATAAAAATAAGCACCAAGATTGCCGATGTAACGATTAATCCGAAAGACTTGAAAAACGTAAAATACATAACATACGAAGGAAAACGCTGCCTATTGCTGGAGGTAGATGAAGAAGTAATTGTTGAAGGTTTTCGACTAGAATCGAATACACTTTAATAGGGCCCTTTAAGGTCCTTTTTCTTTGATTGACATGAAACCCGTTTCATAAATTAGACTAATAAATGATCAGGAATGAAGGATTGCTAAAATGAAGATTTGGGAATGTTACAAAATAATTATACTTTGAAAGTGGGAACAAAAGTGAAACATAGCGTGATTTTTTTCGATATAGACGGAACGCTGCTTGACTCAAAAAAAGAGCTTCCTGCAGCAACCAAAGAGGCCATTCTTGAATTAAAGGAACTGGGACATGTTGTCGCAATTGCTACCGGACGGGCTCCTTTTATGTTTGAAGATTTGCGAGAAGAATTGGATATCAATACATTTGTAAGCTACAACGGACAATATGTGGTGTTAAACGGGGAAGTTTTATATACCAATCCACTGAATACGACTTCATTGGAAAAACTAACGGAAACGGCGCTTATAAATAATCATCCCGTTGTCTTCATGGACCATGAGGATATGAAAGCCAATGTGCCGGACCATGCCTACATTAATGAAAGCATTGGAACATTAAAAATCGATCGAACTCCTACGCACGACCCGCATTATTACAAAGGGCGAGATTTGTTTCAAACGCTCCTGTTTTGTACGGAAGGTGAAGAAAAACAATACGAACGGGATTTCCATGACTTTGATTTTATACGATGGCATCCCCTCGCTGTTGATGTTCTTCCAAAGGGAGGGTCAAAAGCAAAAGGAATTGAAAGGATCGCTGAAAAACTAGGAATTCCTCCGGAACGGCAATATGCCTTTGGCGATGCACTGAATGACTTGGAAATGCTCACAACCGTAGAGAATAGTGTGGCAATGGGGAATGCAGAAGAAAAGGTGAAAAAAGCCGCAAAATATGTAACGAAATCCGTTGATGACAATGGAATTTTCCACGGCCTGAAAATGGTCGGGTTACTATAAAGGAATGGCAATCTAAAGAAAAGAAACAGTTTCTAAACTAGCGATTAGAAATTGTTTCTTTTTTTTAGCTAATAGGAAAGTATAAATTCAACTACGCCTCATGAACCGTCCTAACGGACTCGCCAATCGGCGAGTTTTCATTTAATGTAACCTCCTGTTCATCGTCAGTTCACACAGCGATTATAAACTGAGGATGTCAATAAGGAATTGGAGGTATGAACATGAACATTGCTTGGAAAGAAATGAAGAAAAATAAAGCACGGTTTTTGATATTAGGGTCAATCGTTTTTCTCGTCAGTTTACTCACGTTTATTATATCTGGTTTGGCCAATGGATTATCACAAGATAATGCAGCATTAATTAAAAATCTGCCCGATGGAACATTTTATATGACCAAAGAGGCAGATAAAAACTATAACCTTTCAAGAATAAATCACAGTATCCAAGAAAAAGTTTTAAACCAGCAAAAAAACGCTGCAGCCATTTCTATTCAAATGGGATTTTTGATTGACAGTGATGGGAAGCAGCGAAGCGCCGCCTTTGTTACATCGACTGATTCAAGGCTGTTTAAAAATGTGAAAAAGGGAGAAATCATCCTGGACAAGTCGATGAAAGAAGATGGTATTAAAATAGGTGAAACTTTTACAAACAATCAGTATAATGGCAAGTTTGTTGTTAAAGGCTTTGTGGACAACCAAAAATTCAGCCATGCACCAGTTGCCTTTATTAATATGGAGGACTACAAGGAAATGTACCGGGTTAACGATATGCAATTGATCTTTATACCTGGAGGGGATGGGGCACAATTCGCAGGCTTACAAGCTTTTTCGAACAATCAGTTTCTGAGTACGATTTCGAGTTATAAAGCGGAACAGATGTCCCTCAATATGATCATCTGGTTTTTGGTAGTCATTAGCGGCATGTTGTTTGCCATCTTTTTCTACATGATGAACGTTCAAAAAATCGGATTGTACGGTATTCTTAAAGCCATTGGTGTCAAAACGAGTGCGTTGTTTAAAATGATGTGGACTCAAATGGTTTTTATAACAGCCATTTCGCTTAGTTTATCTGTTGGCCTAAGCCAAATATTTAATATGGCGGCACCTAAAGGATTGCCTTTTCATCTAACCCTTGAAACAACTGTACAATTGTCCATCATTTTCCTATTGATTGGCTTTATTGGGGCCACACTATCTGGTATACAAATAAAAAAAGTCGAGCCATTGCAGGCGATTCAACAAGGAGAGGTATAATATGACTATATTTACAATTGATGAAGTACGAAAGACTTTTTCAACCGGTGAAATTAACGAGGAAATCCTGAAGGGAATTAGCCTTTCTTTAATAGAAGGTGAGGTAACCGCCTTAGTGGGTGCGTCAGGTTCCGGGAAAAGCACACTGCTTACGATAGCGGCAGGACTTCAGCCGGCATCAGACGGGCAAGTCATATTTGAGGGGCAAAATATAACTACGATGAATTCAGAGCAGGTGCGACAAATCCGAGCTAATCATTTCGGGTTCGTCTTTCAATTTGCCCATCTGGTACCTTTTCTGACCGTAGAAGAACAGTTAATGCTAATGTTGGATGTATCGGAATCTAAACTAAAGAAACATGAGCAAAAAAAGGAAATTGCTAAAATCCTAAAATTAGTTGGAATGGATCATCGGAAAAATGCTTACCCGGCTTCTTTATCCGGTGGGGAAAGACAGCGGGTTGCCATTGCCCGCGCCATAATCCATAAACCAAAAGTCCTCTTTGCAGATGAACCCACTGCCAGTTTAGATTCAAAAAGGTCTAAAGATGTGATGAAGTTAATCAGCAATTTAACAAAAACGCTTAACATAACGACCTTAATGGTGACTCATGATGAAGAAATGCTGTCATTTGCTGACCGTATTATTAAAATGAGTGATGGCCAGATTTTACCCAGTGCAGTTTAATTTTCACAGATAGAGAAAAATAGGAGAACCATTGAATGCCAAATATTTTAATTGTTGACGATGATATCAATATATTAAAGCTATTAAATATACACTTATCTGAACAAGGCTATACGGTATTCCAGGCGAAGAACGGAATGGAAGCATTGGAGATGCTGAAAAAAGATGCCTGTGATATAGCAGTAGTGGATGTGATGATGCCGTTTATGGATGGCTATGATTTAACAAAAGAGATTCGTAAAGATTATGACATTCCAGTTATTCTTTTGACGGCAAAAAATCAAATCGAAGATAAGGAGCAGGGATTTAAAGCAGGAACCGATGATTATCTCGTTAAGCCCTTTGAACCTAGGGAGTTAACATACCGTATTAAAGCATTGTTAAGGCGATATGATCATCAAATTGATGAATCGATCCTAAGAGTTGGCAGTACAACCATCAACAAAAAGAGCTATGAAGTTCAGATTGAGAACCGAACATTACTCTTGCCTTTAAAGGAATTTGAACTTTTATATTATCTTGCAGCTAATCCTAAACAAGTGTTTTCCAGAGAACACCTGATTGAACAAATCTGGGGCTTGGATTATGAAGGAGATGCGCGGACCGTAGATGTTCATATAAAAAGATTACGAGAACGGTTTTCTAAGTTGACGCATGACTTTCAAATAAAAACAATCCGCGGTGTTGGATATTTATTGGAGGTCCAACATTAATGAAAACACTTTATGTGAAATTTATCGTGATTACGATTGGAATGATGCTGATAAGCTTTATCTTAGCTTTCCTCATCTCCAATATCTATTACCAGCAAAAATTGAAGCCTTATAATGACGATAAAAACACAAAGGTGGCACTAGATATTGCTGCCTTTGCGGAGGCGCATCCTGAGATAAGCCTGACGGAGTATCTAAAAAGCATCACTAAAGTCGGTTATCAAATATGCCTTGTCGATAAGGATGGAAACCGAATCTTTTTGGGAGATCCGTTTCGGGATAAAAGTCTTCCAGTTTCCACTCAACAGGATGTATTAAGGGGCGATATTTTTCACGGAATGCTTCATTTTCCTCAGGAAACATTTGTTACGGGCTTTTTTGCTGATGAGCTAAAGAATACGATTGGTGTTCCATTGCAACATAAAGGAAAAACCTATGCTCTTTTTATTAGGCCGGATATCAAGTTCCTTTTCAACGAGATGCACATTTTATTTGGTTGGATCCTTGTACTGGCAATTACTTTGAGCATTGTGATGGTCCTAATTAATACAAAATATTTAGTGAAACCAATTTCTAACCTAACAAAAGCCACAAAATCACTGGCAAACGGCGATTTTAATGTGGAATTGGATAGTACCCGCCATGATGAGTTAGGGGAACTTTCCGAAAGTTTTTCGCGGATGGCGAGAAAATTAGCACAAATGGAAGACATGAGAAAGGAATTTATCTCGAATATTTCTCATGATATCCAGTCGCCGCTTTCCAATATTAAAGGATATACGAACCTATTAGAAAATCAATCGTTAAGTAAAGAAGAAAGAAACCAATTTTTATCTATTATTAATGGTGAAATTAGCAGGCTTTCCACCTTAACAAAGCAATTATTGCTCCTTGCCTCGCTAGATCGAAATGAGGATATTTTAAGGGAAAATCCATTTAATGTTGGCGCGCAAATCAAGGAATTGGTGCGAATTCACCAATGGGCAATAAATGAAAAAGAGATCATGCTAAGCTATTCCCTGCCGGATATCGAGATTGTCGGCGACCCATCCATGCTGAATACGGTCTGGGATAACCTTCTGTCCAATGCTATGAAATATAATAGACCAAATGGGACTATTGATATTTCGATTGAAAAAAGAGGGAAATCCGTTTATGTGACTTTTGAGGATACAGGAATAGGGATGAATAATTTGGAATTAGAAAGGATCTTTGACCGCTTTTATCGGGCAGACAAGGCACGAACTCGAACCATTGAAGGGACAGGGCTCGGTTTATCCATTGTTAAGACAATTATCGACCTGCATGGTGGTCACATTGATGTAAGAAGTAAAGAAAATGAAGGGACTGCTTTTATAGTTGAATTACCTGTTTGATAATGTTTAATTTAAAAAGAGGATAGCTGAATAAAAGCAGCTATCCTTTAAATGTTAGAACGTCTGAACAATCTTTTTGGCTGAATCTATCCCGTTTTCAATGCAATCAGGGATTCCCACGCCATAGTAAGAACAACCGGCTAGGATAACCCCCGGGTAAACGGCTGCCATTTTGCTTTCAAGTGCTTCAACACTCTTCGGATGGGTAATCAAATAATTCGGCATTTGTTCGGTCCATTTGGTAATTACACTGTCAGCAGGGTTGGCGGTAATACCAAGGGATTTGTGAATATCACCAAGTGCAACCTTTAGGAGTTCTTCTTGATCCATTTCCTTTAATCCACCGAATGCAGGATGGCTGCTTTTATAAAACAATCTAACAAGCAGGTTCCCTGATTTAGATGTATGCTCCCATTTCCGACTTGTCCAAGTGCAGGCGTTGCAGGACAACTCATCTGTATTCGCGGCGATAAACCCTGTTCCATCAGCAGGAAGGACACTGTCAGGCACGTCAAAGCCGACATACACACTAATCAATGAACTGTTTTTCAACCCGGCGAAATCCTGTGACAGATCAGGGTCATTGATTAAGGATCCAGCAACCGTATGCGGTATACTAAGGATAATATAATCCGCTTGGATGATTTCCTGATTGTTTAGAACCACTTGGTAATTGCTGCCTTCTTGTTCTATTTTCGTGACATTTGTATTTAGTAAAATTTCCACTTCATCGAGCTTTTCCTCAAACGCATCTATAAGCGAGCCTAAGCCATTTTGAAAAGAAAGAAACTTCCTTTCTCCACCTTTAAATTTCTGCTTATTTGCTTCGAGGCCCTTGATGATACTTCCGTATTTTTCTTTATAATCAATTAAATAGGGAAGGGTGGAGGCGATAGTTAAGTCACTAAGTTTTCCGGAATAGACACCGGATAGGACAGGGGCAATTTGTTTTTCAACCAATTCCCTTCCAAGAAAATGCTCCAGAAAAGAACCGATGGAGTCAATCTTGGTGAACGTTTCATTTTTTGTATAAAAATCCTTCAGTGCCGCCACTTTTCCTTCGGCAGAAACGAGTGTGCTCTTCGCCAGTGATTCAATACTTGCAGGAATACCGAAAACTGCATCATCCGGAATGGGCTTTAATTCTCCATCTATGTAAATAAACGATCGGCCTGTCGCATTGTAGACAATTTCTGTCGCTAAACCAAGTTCCTCAAATATAGACATGGACTCCATTTTGCGGGCCACGATGGAATCCGCTCCTGCCTCCATGATAAATCCATCTTGTTTGACAGTTCGGATTTTCCCGCCAAGCTGCTGGGACGCTTCGACCAGTATCAGCCTTAAGTTTAATCCGTTTCTCTTCTTCCATTTTTGCAATTCATACATGGCTGATAGCCCCGTAATTCCACCGCCAATCACTACGACTGTTTTCACTGCTGCCACCTCTTAAATATTTTAAACTTCGTCACTTTTTTAAGTTTACCATACCTCGGTAAAAAACATTTATATGCTCAATGGTTTTTTGTAGGATGGCAACGGTTTAAAAACGCTCTGATTTTTCCGGATATTATTAGCTAAATTTCAACAATCTAGAAATAATGATTGGGGAAATTCCGATAACACTATTTCGTTCTATAAAGGGGTTCATTATAATGGTAGAGTTTTTTCAAGAATTTAACCCTATTACTCAAGCATTCATAGCTACTCTATTTACTTGGGGAATGACTGCTATTGGGGCTGCCTTAGTTTTTGCCACGAAAACAATCAACCAGCGCTTAATGGATAGTATGTTGGGATTTGCGGGCGGTGTCATGATTGCGGCCAGCTATTGGTCATTACTGGCCCCAGCCATCGAAATGTCGGGAGATAATCCTATAGGAACTTGGTTTCCGGCAGCCTTTGGTTTTTTAATAGGAGGTATTTTTTTATGGGGTATTGATAAAATTTTACCCCATCTTCATCCGAATGCGCCGATTGGTAAAGCAGAAGGATATCATCCGAAAGGGAGAAAAAGAAGTACTTTGTTAGTGCTCGCCATCACTTTACATAATATACCGGAGGGGTTGGCGGTCGGAATTGCTTTCGGTGCACTTGCAAATGGAGGAACTGAAGCATCCTTAGCCGGAGCTTTGACGCTGGCCCTTGGAATCGGTATTCAAAACTTTCCTGAAGGCGTTGCGGTTTCCATGCCATTAAGAAGAGAAGGAATGTCCCGCAGAAAGAGCTTCTTATACGGGCAATTTTCAGGTATGGTTGAGCCGATTGCTGCTCTCATCGGTGCATTTGCTGTCGCATTTATTGAAACGTTATTACCTTATGCATTGAGTTTTGCGGCTGGAGCTATGATCTTTGTGGTAACCGAAGAAGTCATTCCAGGTTCTCAAGAAAATGGCAATAAAGATTTGGCTTCTATGAGTTTAATGGTTGGTTTCGTATTGATGATGATACTTGATGTGGCATTAGGTTAAAAATTGTTTTTGGGATTCATCAGCCGGATGTGAATGCAATATAGGTTGCAATCAATAGATGTCAAGTAAGTTGACATTTAATAACCGAATTTTGTATAGTAAGTGGCGAAGAAGATGATTGGAGTGAATCGTTTGAGTTCCGCCTCTGGATTACAAAATTTAGACCTTATAGATTTATTAAGTGAGCGTCATACTTTGGTCAGAAGAATTTCGGAGAAAGCATGGAATGACCAAAGTGATATATATATTTCAAATTCTGAGTGGTATATCATGGCCAGGATTTATAAAAAGAGACCTACCATCGCGTATGTTACAAAAAACGTAGACATTTCCCGTCAGGCGATCCATAAATTTATGAAAAACCTTGCTGCAAAGGGATTAGTGGAAATCAGCAATGCAGAAAATAACAGAAAAGAGAAGTGCATCCAGTTAACAGCCTTAGGGGAAGAATGCTACGAAAAAAACGCGGCTCTAAAAGAACAGTTTGAGAATAAAATTGCAGAAAAAATAGGTGCAGAGCAACTAAAAATCCTTAAGGCGCTATTAAAGTTAGATTGGGGAATAGAATAATCATTGCTAGATTAAAGAGAAACCTCCTCTTGTTAATACAAGAGGAGGTTTCTCTTTCGTTGAAAATAATTAGTTATTTTCAGTTATTAAATCAATGATCGTTTCATTTATTTCTCCAGAAGTCGTTTCAAGAGAAATAGCTAATTCTTTAAATAGGATACTTTGTATTGTGTCCAAAAGTTTACGGTCTTGTTCATAAAGTTTTCTTCCGCGTAATTCAACATCAATTTTTTGCCTCATAAGCGTATTTACCAATTTGGCAATTTCTTTTCGATCACCTGAATTTACAATATTCGAATATAACTGGTGCCGGATGTTAGGCTTGTCATTCCATTTTACCCCAGGATATTTAAAGGACTCAATTATTTCATTTGCTTCCTCACTATCAGGAAGTTCATGCATAACTACTTTACTATTATGAACAGGAGTACTTATTGTTAATTGATTATTGCCTTCCGTAGGATGTAATACATAATACAGGCTTGTTTTACCAGATACTGTTTTTTCACAAATATCATCAATTTTGCATATGCCATGTACGGAATAGATGACCATATCTCCAATACTAAACATTTGATCACTCCAATTCAAATTGATGTCAACTAAGTTGATAATAACATAATACCATTTTAAAAAAACTTTGTCAACTTGGTTGACGTTGTGAAAATTTGATAAATTTAGTTGGTATGAGTGGAGATACCTGTAAAAGCCATTCGTAAAAAGAGTATTTTTACGAATGGTTTCTTTTTTTAAAAGTCTATGATAAGGATGATTCCCATTGAAAAAAGTAATAATAAGATGAAGTTGCTGTACGAAAAGTTTGTAAAAACGTAAATTTCAATCAAGGAGATCATAAATGTGAACGCGATTAATACTTCAAAAGATGTGGCTGAAGAAAAACAAGAAACGGTCATGAATAAAATATTAGGAGTAATCAGTGGAAGTTTCGCACCTATTTTAGGGGTACTTGCTGGATCCGGACTCATTTCAGCTTTATTATCAATTCTATTGACATTAGGGTGGTTATCTCCTAAAAGCGGAACCTTTGCCATTCTTTCTGCAGCTGGACATGCTATTTTTTACTTCTTTCCAGTTTTTCTCGGCATTACATTAGCCACAAAACTTGGAGCTAATGGCTATGTCGGCGGTGCGATCGGTGCTGCACTCTTGGAACCCCATTATACGGATTTAGTAGCATCAAAAGCTCAAAACGTAGATTTCTTAGGGATTCCGGTTATATTAGCAAACTATTCCTCAACCGTTTTTCCAATATTAATTGCTGTTTCCATATACGCCGTATTAGATAAGTTTTTGAAAAAAGTAATATATAAAGACTTACAAATGTTTTTGAATCCACTTATTTCATTAGCGATAATCGTTCCCTTAACAGTACTTGTTTTTGGCCCTTTTGGTACATATGTGGGAGGGGGCTTAGCATTTGTGATCAAATTTTTAAGTGCAAAAAGCGGTATTTTGACAGGAGCAGTGCTGGGGGCTGCATGGTCATTCTTGACCATATTAGGTCTTCACTGGGCAGTTGTTCCAATCATGATTGCAAATCTGGCAACCGGCGGTGACCCGATTAGCCCGATGGTAGCAGCAGCTCCATTTGCGCAAATCGGGATGGGGCTTGGGGTTCTCTTAAAAACTAGGGATAGGGACTTGAAAACACTAGCCGGGTCAGGGCTTATTCCTAGTGCCTTAGCTGGTACAACTGAAATCATTACATATGGTATTCTTGTACGGTACAAACGAACGATGGTAATTGTGGCAATAGCCGGAGCAATTGGCGGCGCAATTAATGGGGCATTTGGAGTAAAAGGGACTGCCTTTGCTCTCCCAAGTTTCTTATCTATTCCTGTCTTTACACCAATCGGGCTCTATTTAATCGGGACTATAGTGGCGTTAATAATTGCACTGGTTCTTACATTAGTGATAGGCTATGAAGGAAAAAATAACGCTGAATCGGCCAAAACGATTAAAGAATTTGGACTAGCGGATGTAAAGCGAGAAACCATTATAAGCCCGTTAAGCGGAGAAGTTATTCCTTTAAGCAAAATTGAAGATCCGTTGTTTTCAACTGAAGTGGTAGGAAAAGGTATTGTCATTGAACCATCCAAGGGTGAAGTGGTTTCTCCGGTGGATGGTAGGGTTACTACTCTTTTTCCAACTGACCATGCTATAGGGATTACATCAGAAGATGGAGCTGAAATCTTAATTTATGTTGGGGTGGATACCATTAATCTGAACGGTCAATTTTTTACTGCGCATGTAAAACAATGGGATACCGTTAAAAAGGGAGACTTGCTGATTCAATTTGACATTGAAAGAATTAAAGCAGCAGGCTACGATGTTAAAACTCCGGTAGTCATTACCAATTCCGGTCAATATTTAGATGTGATTCCAACCAAAGACGTGAGTGTCGAAATGAAAGATGAATTAATCAGACTTATTGTATAACATAGAAGGTGAGGGATCGTTCCGTTCCTCACCTTTATCCTTGGGATGTATGGGGTGAGGAATTAAAAAAACATAATTCTACACTATATATATTTATTAATAAACTGCTAGGAGAAGAATCCCGGCAGTTTTTAAAAATTATCTAAAATGATGGGAGAAAATAACGTGAAGAACAAAATAAAAGAAAAAATGCTGAAAGGTGAAAATACTTTGGGCACATTTCATGTAATTGGAAGTGCTGCTGCTGTTGAGTGTTTAGGGTATGCAGGACTTGATTATGTGGTCGTCGATTCGGAACACGGGCCATTTGATGTAGAAAGTGCGCAAACGTACATACGTGCAGCCAAATTGGCTGGAATTACCCCGCTTGTTCGGGTTAAAGACGGACAACGAAACTCTATTCTAAAGATGCTCGATGTGGGTGCAATGGGGTTAATCATTCCTAACGTACAATCTGTTGAAGACGTAAAGAAGATAATTAAGTACGGAAAATACTATCCAATCGGTGAACGCGGCATTGCGCCGACTAGCGGCAGCTCCTTCTGGTACACAGACTATGCTTCACAAGGATTGGATCATTATTTCGAGGTCAGCAACAGCGAAACCTTGATCATTCCACAATGTGAAACTCTTGACTGCCTGGAAAATATTGAGGAAATCGTAGGTCTTAATGGTGTAGACGGCATCTTTGTAGGGCCGTTTGATCTGTCCACCGCTTTGGGTAAGCCTGGTCAATTTGAAGATACCGAGGTTAAGGATGCTATTCAAAAAATCATTGATGCCTGCAAAAAAGCTGGTAAATTTGCCTTTATCTTTGCTGGTTCTGAACCGGATATTCAGAAAAACTTTGAAATGGGATTCGATTCCGTCGCGTATAGTATGGATGCAATCGTCTTAACAGAAGCAATTAAGAAAATTATCGCTAACGCAAAATACAAGAAATGAAATAAATAGTAACAATGAGGGTCCGGAAGGGGGAGTCGAAAAGGCACTGCGTAGAGTGGGCCTTCCTGTACTCCACCTCTTCAGGCCTTCTTTTTTTATGTTAATTGAATACCTGTTCATGTTACATGGAAATATAGAATGAAACTGCCTCTTAAGATTTGAAATGAAGGCACTTTTTAGTTGATTTGATAGTTTGGTAAAAGTGGTATAATAATCACTATCATTTAACAAATTAAATCTTAACAAAGAAGTGTTGAGAATGAATAATACCATTGGAATGATGAAAAGTAAGGCAAAACCATTGTTAAATAAATATTTTAGCGGAGAATCGATTGATTACAGGGAAATGATTGCTATCATTATTCCTCTTTTTGTCGATCAGGCATTCCTTGTCTTGATGAGTTTTTTAAATACCGCGATGATCAGCTCCGCAGGGGCGGCTGCAGTCAGTGCGGTAAGTATGGTAGATTCATTGAATATTTTCCTAGTTAATGTTTTTATTGCCGTGGCGACAGGAGGTACCGTAATTGTGGCCCAATATAAAGGCAGCGGGAACATGGGGATGGTCTCCAAAACGGCAACGCAGGCAATAACCGCTGTTACCTTATTTTCTGTATTGATCAGTTCCCTTGTTATCATTTTTCATACACCAACCTTAAATATCCTGTTTGGTAAAGCGGAAGCGGATGTATTTCATAATGCTAGAATCTACCTAATTGGCAGCTGTATTTCTTATCCCTTCATCGCCATCTTTCAAGCTGTGTCCGGTTCATTGCGAGGTGTTGGGGAGACAAAGCCGTGCTTGAAATTATCCTTAATCATGAATGTAACGAACACCATCCTAAATGTGTTGTTTATAACCATTTTTCATATGGGTGTGGAAGGTCTTGTGATGTCGATTATTTTAGCAAGAGTAATTGGAATGGCAGCTTCCATGATTTATATCATAAAATACAATGAGACAATTCATTTCCGAATAAAAGAGGCTTTGAAAATAGATATATCCATCCTTAAAAAAGTAATGTTTATAGGTCTGCCTTTTGCGGCGGAACAGTTATTTTTCAATGGCGGAAAGCTGTTAACCCAAACGTTTATTGTCCAACTTGGGACCATGGCAATGACGGCCTACGCGATCAGCAATTCCTTTGCTTTGTTATTTCAAATTGGTCCCAATGCCTTAAGTATTGCAAGTGTAACGGTTGTCGGGCAATGTATCGGGCAAAGGAATACCACGGATGCGAGGAAATTTACTAAATCGCTGATTGGTTTTTCCTCGATTCTCTTTGTGATTGCTGCAGTAATTGTTGTGCCGTTGTATCCTCTATTAATCAAAATGTTCAGTCCACCTGAAGAGATTGTTGGAACCATTTTTATGATGACTTTAATCGTTGCTATAGCTCAGCCATTTTTGTGGTCACTTAGTTTTATTATGCCATCAGCACTAAGGGCAGCTGGAGATTCGAACTTTACATCAGTCGCATCGTTGCTGTCGATGTGGCTGCTCCGTGTTGTCCTTGGGTATATTTTGGGAATTACCCTTGAATTTGGTATTATCGGTGTTTGGGCCGCTATGGTAATCGAATGGGCGGTCCGTGGATTGATTTTTACTGGAAGATTCAAAGGGGAGAAATGGTATTCTCATAAGCTTGTATAATTTTTAAAAGAAACGGTGAAAAATTGAAACGTTGAGTTTTAAAAAAAAGGGCCAGTCAACCCGCATTATTAGGTGCGGGATCTGGCCCTTTTTCCGTAGATGTCGAAATTTTTGTCATATTTTTCTACATAAAATTACAATTACATTACAAATCCGACAGTTTCATTGTTTTTAGTCTAATGGGAATATAAACTAATAATAGATTAAGAATTTGAAATAATAATAGGAAGCTAGAGGAGATTTGTGATGATAAAAAAACTATTTACATATACAGTATCGGCTGTCGTCCTCGCATCTTTGATACAAGCAACACCTGCTTTTGCAGAACCAGGAAATGTTACACAAAGCCAAATTAATGCGACTCAAGGGCATGTCGATGACCTTGAAACACAAGTTCAACAATTAGATAACCGAATTAACTTAGCGATAGAGAAAAGTCAAAATTTGAACGACCAAATTCAAATTCAACAAGGGGAAATCGAAAAATCCAAGGTTGAAATTGAAAAAGCAAAAAATGACTTGGAAGCTTACAAACAGGCATACTCCGAGCGGTTAAAAAGTATTCAGGCAGAGGGTAAAATCTCCGTCGCCGCTTACGCAGAGGTTTTGCTTTCATCTAATAATCTATCTGAGTTTTTAACACGCTTTTCAGCGATTTCGCAAATTATTCAAAATGACACGGACAAACTGAACGGGTTAAAGGAAAAACAACAAGCATTAACAGATGCAGAAGATAAACTGCAAAATGAGTTAGCTAATTTAAATAAGAGCCAGGTAGCATTAGCTGCTGAACAGAAACAGATTGAAGAAGATAAAGCTGCAGTTGGGCAGGCATTGGCGGCAGCTCAAACCCAATTACAAGATCAACAGGACCAATTCGCTGCTCAACAAGAGGCTGAGCGTCAGGCTCAAATAGCAGCAAGGGAAGAAGCAGAGCGTCAAGCACGCTTGGCCCAGCAGCAACAGCCAGCGCAAGTGCAGCAGCCTTCCGTCAAAACTGCTTCAAACCCAGCGCCAGCGCCAACGGTTGCCGCTGCCAGTCCATCTGATCCAGATGCGGCAAATAAGGTTATTTCTTATGCAAAACAATTCTTAGGCGTTCCTTACGTTTGGGGCGGTTCAACGCCAAGCGGATTTGATTGTTCTGGATTTACTTCATACGTGTTTAGAAATGCAGTTGGGATTAGTCTACCAAGGGTCTCACGTGACCAGCAGAATGTTGGAACAAGAATCTCACCAAGCCAAGTGCAGCCGGGTGATCTTGTATTTAGGGGTAACCCCGCTTATCATGTTGGTATTTATATTGGCGGCGGACAATATATTCATGCGCCGCAAACAGGTGATGTGGTGAAGATTTCATCTTACGACCCAGCCAAATTCACAAGTGCGGCTAGAGTATTGCGCTAAAAGAAGTATACAATAGCAATGGTGAAAATATGGAGAAAAAACGCTTAGAGTAATTCTGCTCTGGGCGTTTTTTTATTCATTTAAGTATATATGGAAAATTTGTTTGTTTAATGAATAAATTATTGATTTGATAAAAATGGATATGCTAGGATAGAAGTAAATCTGTAAACGATTCCAATATACTAAAGGAAATGCTTTTAATGGACAAGGATGCTGACTACTCGGCATCCTTTCTCTAATAAACTAAATGGAAAGCCCTGTAAGGACTATGTATGCAAATGGGGGGAAATAGATGAATATGACATTTCGCTGGTTTGGCCGGGGGAATGATACGGTTCAACTGGAGCATGTAAAGCAAATCCCGGGCGTAAAAGGAATTGTCTGGGGACTTCATCAGAAAGCAGTTGGCGAAGTTTGGGAGAAGCATGAAATCGAGTCTGAGGTCAATTATATAAGGTCCTTTGGCTTTCATGCAGACGTGGTAGAAAGCGTAAATATCCACGAATCTATCAAACTTGGAAATGCTGAACGCAGCCGCTATATCGAAAACTACAAACAAACGATACGTAATTTAGGTGGATTTGGTGTGAAAGTAATTTGCTATAATTTCATGCCAATCTTTGACTGGACCCGTTCTGAGCTGTTTCGGGCGTTGCCGGATGGCTCCACATCCATGTTTTATGAAAAAGAAAAGGTCGAGAACCGCGACCCACAGGAGCTTATTGAAACCTTTTCAAATTACTCAGATTTTACTCTTCCTGGATGGGAGCCTGAGAAAATCGGCAGGATAAAAGAGTTATTTGCTGCCTATCGAGAATTGACAGAGGAGGATTTATGGAACAACCTTGCTTACTTTTTATATGAAATCCTGCCTGTCGCGGAAGAGGCTGGCATCAAAATGGCGATTCATCCTGATGATCCGCCATGGTCCATCTTCGGTTTGCCAAGAATTATAACTGGGAAAGAAAGTCTTGAAAGGCTTCAGAAAATATCAGATTCCCCATCTAACGGAATAACCTTTTGTACAGGCTCGCTTGGTTCTAATTCTGATAATAATATAGTGGAACTTGCTGCTGATTTTGCGGAGCGGTCTCCATTTACGCATATCCGTAACATCAAAATTTTTGAAAATGGGGATTTTATCGAGACATCCCATTTATCTTCTGATGGTTCTCTTGATATTAAAGGGGTTGTAAAAGTATTATCCGACAGTCAATACGATGGTTATGTTCGGCCTGACCATGGAAGACACATTTGGGGAGAAAAATGCAGGCCAGGATATGGGCTGTATGACCGGGCCCTAGGGATTATGCACCTGCTCGGATTATGGGATGCCTATCAAACGGTGAAACAGGAGGGAAAATAAATGCTGCCATTACATGAGAATTTAAAGGGAAAAACGGCAGTGATCACGGGTGGAAGTGGTGTGCTTTGCTCTGAAATGGCACGGGAATTGGCACGTCAGGGAGTAAATGTAGCGATTGTCAATCGGACGCTAGAAAAGGGAGAAGCAGTCGCAGCAGAAATAAATAGTGCAGGTGGATGTGCTATTGCCGTTGCTGCCGATATTCTTGACCGATCTTCCTTAGAACGTGCCAAGGATTCAGTAATCGATGCTTTCGGGAAGGTTGACATTTTAATAAATGGAGCAGGCGGGAACCATCCTGATGCGATAACCGATGTAGAAACCTTTACAGAAGGTCATTGTCAAAAATCGTTTTTTGAATTAGAGGAAACTGGATTTAATAAGGTGTTCTCCAGTAATTTCACTGGCACCTTTGCAGCCTGTCAAGTTTTTGGAAAGGAACTGCTGAAACAGGATTCCCCGGTGATTATCAATATTTCATCGATGAGTTCCTACTCGCCAATGACTAAAGTACCGGCATATAGTGCTGCTAAGTCCGCCATTAACAACTTTACAATGTGGATGGCAGTCCATTTTGCTGAAACAGGACTAAGAGTGAATGCCATAGCTCCAGGATTTTTCCTGACGACTCAGAATCGGAATCTACTATTAAATGAAGATGGCTCTCATACACCAAGGTCGAAAAAAATTATCACTCACACCCCGATGAAACGTTTCGGGGAGCCGAAGGATTTGCTTGGTACGTTATTATGGCTCGTGGATGAAGAATATTCCGGCTTTGTAACAGGAATTACGGTTCCGGTCGACGGCGGATTTATGGCCTACTCAGGTGTCTAATTTATAAATGAAAAGGATGAGATCAAATGAAAAAGGTTCGTTGGGGTATTTTAAGTACTGCAAAAATTGCCCAAAGAGAGTTAATCCCTGCATTTGGCCGAGCGCAAAATGCGGAAGTGGCGGCTATCGCCAGTGGTAGTGGAAAAGCGGAGGAAGTAGCGGCGAAGTTTAACATTCCAAAAAGCTACGGCAGCTACGAGGAACTTCTTCAAGACCCCGAGATAGATGCTGTCTATATTCCACTGCCTAATCATTTACATAAACAATGGACGATGGAAGCGGCAAAGCATGGCAAGCATGTTCTTTGCGAAAAACCAGCGTCAATGACTCCTGATGAAACAAGGGAAATGGCGGAGTTTTGCCGGAAGAAAAATGTGAAATTTATGGAAGCCTTTATGTATCAGTTTCATCCGCAGCATGAACGGGTCCGGGAAATTATTGCCTCAGATGAAATCGGTGAAGTGAAATACATGCGTGCTAGCTTTTCATTTTTACTTGCCCAGCGGGAAGGGAATATCAAAATGGATAAGCAAAAAGGCGGCGGAAGTATTTATGATGTGGGCTGCTACTGTGTCCATGCGATTCGCAATGTATTGCAAACAGAACCTGTCGAAGTCCATGTTCATGCCAACATTGACCCGGACCATGAGGTGGATACCTCAGCATTTGTCTACATGAAACTAGCAAACGGAATGACCGGTTATTTTGATTGCAGCTTTGATATGACATTTAGAGCTGAGTATGAAATCATCGGAACGGAAGGAAAAATTCAAGTCCCACGAGCATTCCGCCCAGACCATCAAGGCGGGGAAGGCTTAGTCATTGTTCAGAAGGAATTCGTTAAAAGAGAAGAAAAAATTACCGGCGATATTTATAAATTAGAGGTCGAACATATTTCAAACGTCATTTTAGAGGATGGTGAACCATCCTACACCGCAGAAAATTCAATTAATAACACAAGGGCTATTCAGGCTTGTTATGAATCTATTCAAACTGGAATGATTGTACAGCTAGATTCTCAGGATTGATGGCGCGAAGAAATGAAAGACTTGTCATCCAGCGACATAAAAAAAGTCGAGAGAGTAATCTCGGCTTTTTTTTATGGATGGCTTTAATTTAAACTTTATAATACCGGCGAAGCAAATAGGTGATCCATTTACAATGTGGATGATTCCGAATATTCTCTAGCAGCCCCTTCACAATTGCCTGACTGAAGGCCGGTTCTACAAGCTGCTGCTTTAACAGAATCAACGATTCTTTCTCAATTGGCTCTTCTATTTCTGCGATTTTTTGTTCAAGAGTGTCTAGGATTTGTTCCTTCGTTATTTCTTCATTCATGGGCTCCATCATGTGGTGAAGCTCCATAGAAACAAATGGGACGGTGGCGTTGTTAGCCAGCAAATTTGTTTTTTCCACAAGGGAGTCAGCCAGTAACTTCAAATCTACTGGAATGCTGTAGAATACAAATAAATGAGAATACATATTCATAAAGCTTTTTATCGAATACATTAAGTCATATTTTATCTCTTGGACTCTGCCCCCGTATAAACGTTCAATCATCGAAAGGATAGTGTCCTCTAATAATTTGTCATAAGATCTCATTTTTTGAATGAGCTCTTTATTCAGTGTTTGCGACTGCTCCTTCATGAGTATCTTGGCAAAGTCAGAATGCTTGTGAAAAGACTGATAAATTGAATAATAAAATTCATATAAAAGCTGCTCATCGTTAGTATCTCTGACTATGCGGTCAATGTCAGTAACAACCTGCATCATAAACTGGTCGATTAAAGCAATAATCAATTCGTCCTTTGACTTAAAAGACAGGTAAAAAGCTCCTTTAGATATACCGCAATGCTCAGTAATTTGCTGTACCGAAGTGGCCTCAAACCCTTGCTCTGCAAAAAGCTCCAACGCTTTTTCCATAATTAATTGTTTTTTGATCATCTATTGACCCCGCTCCTATGGTCTTTCATTGACAAATGACTGATTGGTCATTATTATAAGGAATTGAGTTCATTAAGTCAATTTAGGGCAGGTGTAATAGTGAAAGGGTTAGTCAATTTTGTCTTGAAAAATAAATTAGCTGTTTGGTTATTGACTATCATCATTACGGTATCTGGTATTTATTCGGGTATACGAATGAAAACCGAGATGATTCCCGATATCTCCATTCCGTACTTAATGGTAACGGACGTTTATCCTGGTGCCACCCCAGAACGGGTCATGAAGGACATCTCCATGCCAATTGAAAAAGCGGCGGAGGGCCTTGATCACGTAAAAGCCGTTTATTCCAATTCCTATTCAAATATGGCGAGCATCCAGGTGGAATACGAATATGGGATCGATATGGACGAGGCAAAGCGTGAATTAAAATCGGCATTGGATTCCTTGAAAATGCCGGAAGGGGCGCAGAAACCAACGACCACAGCGATCAGCATGAACATGATGCCTGTCGTTGCGCTAAGTGTCAGCAGTTCAAAAGAGGATATTGTTGAGCTTACATCAACCGTTGAGGAAAGCTTGGTTCCTAAAATTGAGAAACTGGATGGTGTTGCATCTGCAACCATTACTGGTCAGCATATTGACGAAGTAGACCTTACGTACAATAAGGCTAAATTGGCTGAGTTAGGTTTAACAGAAGATAAAGTAAAACAAATGATTCAAGCGAGCAACATGGCTGTTTCCTTAGGTCTTTACCAGTTTAAGGAAGGCGAGCAGGCTGTTGCAATTGACGGAAAGTTCATGACGGTGGATGAACTAAATAATATGCTAATTCCTGTTACACCATCAGCAGCTAATCCATCACCGGTTGTGAAACTTGGAGATATTGCTGAGGTTAAGACAATCGGTAAGGTGCAATCGATTTCCCGTACAAACGGCAAAGACGCGATTGCCATTCAAATTGTCAAAGCCCAGCAGGCTAATACTGTTGATGTCGTTAATAAGGTAAAGAAACTAATAAAAGATGAAAAGGCCAAATATGATGGGCTTACTATCGATGTAACCCTTGACCAAGGAAAACCAATTCAGGAATCTGTGAATACGATGGTTGAAAAGGCCGTTTTTGGCGGGTTGATTGCAGTTTTTATCATTCTATTATTCTTGCGTGATTTTAAATCGACGATTATTTCTATCGTCTCAATTCCAGTGTCGATTCTAATGGCCCTGCTGATTCTGAACTGGATGGATATCACTTTAAATATCATGACACTTGGGGCGGTAACAGTTGCGATCGGCCGGGTGATCGATGACTCCATAGTAGTCGTGGAAAATATTTACCGGCGCCTGCATTTAAAGGAAGAGATGTTAACAGGGCGCGCCTTGGTCCGTGAAGCGACCATTGAAATGTTCAAACCGATTATGTCCTCGACATTGGTAACGGTCGCCGTTTTTGCACCGCTGATTTTCGTAGGCGGTATGGTGGGTGAATTGTTCACACCGTTTGCCTTAACGATGGCATTTTCACTTGGAGCCTCATTGCTCGTGGCTATTACCATCGTACCGGCTCTTTCGCATTTCTTGTTCAGGAAAAAATTATACAGCGAGAAGACGGCCATCCGTCATAAAGATGCCGGGGAGCTTGCCGAATGGTATAAGTGGTTTTTGGAAAAAGCACTTAACCATAAAGTCATCGCTTCTATTTTGGCTGTACTGTTATTAGCCGGCAGCTTAGCATTAACGCCACTAATTGGTTTCAGCTTCATGGGCAGCGAAGAAGATAAGGTCATATACTTATCCTACACACCAAAAGCCGGCGAACTTCACGAGCAGACCTTAGAAAATGTTAAAGCAGTCGAAGAAAAAATGCTAAAACGTAAAGATATTGATATTGTTCAAATCTCCATTACCGAAGAAGGCGACCCGCAGCGGGCCATGATGGGCGGCGGATCAAAAGGGGGATTAATGTATCTGATTTTTGATCCGGATACGAAGAACTTCCCATCCGTTAAGGAGAAGATTGAAAAGTATGTAACAGGTCTTGGCCAATCGGGAACATGGAAAAGCCAGAACTTCTCATCCATGTCGGGATCGACCAATGAAGTCAGCTATACGTTCTACAGTGAAAATTTAAATAAACTGAATGATTCAGTAAAAAAAGTCGAATCAGTTCTGAAGAAACATAAAGATTTAAAAGATGTGACTTCAACTGCCGAGGATGCTTATATCGAGTATACCTTCCGAGTTGAACAAGCTCATCTGCTAAAATATGGGCTAACAACTGGCCAGCTTGTGATGATGTTAAATCCGCAGAAAACGAAGGATGTATTAACAACTGTTGACAAAGACGGGAAAGCTTTAGACGTCATCGTTCAGCAGGCCCAAACGGCCCAGCCGGAATCAATCGATGAGATGCTTTCTAAACAGGTACCGACGGCAGCGGGGGCAAATGTGCCGCTCTCTGAGTTAGTGACTGTCAAGAAGGGGACCACGATGAATACATTGGCGCGCAGTAAAGGTGAATACTATGCGACCGTTTCAGCAACAATCAAAGGTAAAGACCTTTCGAAAGTAACCTCTAAGGTGGGAAAAGAAATAGATAAATTGGATCTCCCTAAGGGAGTAACCGTTGGCGTTGCCGGTGTCCAAGCAGATATGACGGAAACCTTTACCCAGCTAGGTGCGGCCATGGCAGCAGCGATTGCAATCGTCTACTTCATCCTTGTTGTTACTTTCCGTGAAGGTGTTGCACCGTTTGCCATCCTATTTTCACTGCCATTTGCAGTGATTGGTTCCTTTGTAGGTTTGTTAATTGCAGGAGAAACCATTTCCGTTTCGGTCATGATGGGGCTGTTGATGCTGATTGGTATCGTTGTTACGAACGCCATCGTTTTGGTGGACCGGATTATTCATATGGAACGCGATGGCTTGAGTATGAGGAAAGCTGTTTTGGAGGCCGGGGCTACACGTCTTCGCCCAATCCTCATGACCGCTATTGCTACCATTGGCGCGCTAATCCCATTGGCACTTGGTGAAGGTGGCGGAGGATTAATCTCGAAAGGTCTTGCCATTACTGTTATCGGCGGCTTAGCAAGTTCAACGTTATTAACCTTAATCGTTGTTCCAATTGTGTATGAAGTGCTGTCTAAGTTGTTTAAGAAAAATCGTAGAGAAATAGAAGAAAATTAAAAATCTGGGCCCTGCAGGATGGAGTGAGTATCTTGCGGGGTTTTTGTTTTTAGTTCATCTATCCGCATTCTTATCTGCGGTTTTTAACTTTCAAGTGAATTTCTCGCTTTTCTAAGGACTTCGCGCTCTTTTCCTACTAACTCTCTGTATATTCGCGGATCCCCCAATTTGCGAAACATGGCATGATCGGGCATAGTGTTTGCTTCAATAAACCAAATGTGACCATTCTTATCAATGGCCATATCAATGCCTAAAGTATAAAAGGAAAAGTGATCATCGAAGATTGTACAAATTCTGTAACACACATCAGTTAACTCGGTGAGGGCTTTTTTATAATCAAATAGATGTTTATTAACTGCCAGCGCTTGTTCGGCAGATATGATGATGCCCCCTCTGGCGTGATTGGTCACAATCATTTGGGGAGGTGAAATTTTGGCACACCAAGCAGACTTTTCCCAGCGGCCGTTCATTTTGTGCATGATAATTCGAAAGTCAAAAGGACGGTCAAGAACAGTGGCTAGCTCAATGCCCTGTTGGATAAGATACCTTTTTCCTGGAATCATTTTCTCTTTTACAGCGATTAAAGCTTGTTCAATGGTTTCATATTTTTCAGCCTGATTATAATAATGGACTTCATAAAAAGGGCCGTCGCTCTTTCTTAAACGAACAATTCCTGTCCCAATTCTTCCTTTATTTGGTTTGATGAACAGAGTTGGATAGGTATCTATCATACTGATTAGCCTTTGTTCGGTAAACCATTTAGTAACCGGTACATGGTTTTTAACATCAGGATGATTGAG
Source organism: Neobacillus sp. SAB-20_R2A (assembly GCF_049568635.1). NCBI lineage: Bacteria > Bacillati > Bacillota > Bacilli > Caryophanales > Bacillaceae > Neobacillus > Neobacillus sp. SAB-20_R2A. The sequence goes on from NZ_CP145895.1 coordinate 1,187,021, forward strand.
CAGCACTAAAGTTTTTTTCATTTTATTGTTAAGAGGTCTATGCATAGGTAACTCCCTTCATGTGATATTCTGAGATTTTAGGGCTGTTTTCCATATTTTTCATTTAAATATTGGGAAGTTAGGCTCATGTTCATTTTATTTGAGCCTTTTATGAGGATGGCTGAATTATGCGTAAGGGTGTTATCTAAAAATTGATGTAATTGTTCACGATCATCGAAATGATAAATCTTTTCTTTAGCGTAGCCGGCTTCTGTTGCACCGTCACCAATCCACTTTGCTTCTTCTCCGAAGGTTAAAATTATTTCAATCCCTTTTCCGGCCAAATACCGTCCTACCTCTTTATGTCCTTCCATTGAATAGGCGCCAAGCTCCAGCATGGTTCCAAGGAGCACGATTTTCTTTTTGGTCTCTGCAATCTTATTTAAGACATCGATTGCCGCCTTTGCTGCTGGTGGATTAGAACTGAAACTATCGTCAATAAGGAGGGAGTGATTGCTTAATTCAATCATATTTAACCTGTGCAAAGGAACTGGTGCCCTTTCTAAACCTGTTTTAATATCCGAAGGAGTAAAGTGAAGTCGATGTGCGACTGCTATGGCAAATAAAGCATTCATAACATTATGCACACCGAAAAATGGAATCATAAACTCTTCTGGATGGCCGTCTAATTGAACTTCAAAACTCATTCCATTCGGCAGGAACTTTATATTATTCGCCTTGTAATTACAATCATTTTGAATGCCGATCGTAATGATTTCACCTTGGAAATTGCGGGTCTCCAATAATTTAGAATTTTCATCATCACCGTTTAGGAACAGTAGCCCATCCTGTTTCATATACTTAATGAGAGCTGATTTTGATTTAGCGATTTTTTTCACGCTATTTCCTAATACCCCGAAATGTGCCGCACCTACATTCGTAATAATTCCAATATTTGGTTCAATAAAACTACAATGAATTTTCCCAGATCTTTTCCGGCCCATGCCATATTCTAGAACAGCAGCCTGATGTGAAGGTTTAATTAGACTTGCATGCCGTTGTGTATGATAGCGTTGATTTCTGTTTTTTTTCGATTTGAAAATTTTCCACTTGGTTGCCAAAATCGAGGCTATCATCTCTTTCGTCGTTGTTTTTCCTGCACTGCCAGTTACGGCAATCATTGGTATGGGTAAACGGAGAGGATACATAGCTAATCCCCCTAAATATGAATTTTTTACAGTATATACTATGGTTTAACTTGAAATTGGTTTAGCTAATTGGCAAGCATACGTACCCATTTTTAATTTCGCTAAACGCATACACATTTTATATATGTAAAATTAAACTTCGTTCCTTTTCGTGGCAAAATTTCATACTATGCAAAAGATAGTGCACACAAAGAGGGAGGCAAAACAGTTGAGTATTTCGGTACGGCCCAGTATTGGTGTCTTAGTTAACCACTCAGTAGTGAGCCATTTAAAAAAACAAAAAGAACTCTTTAAAGGTTATTTAAGATATGCAGAACTAGCCGAAGCGAGCCAGGATGCAAATGTGACCTTTTTTTACTTTTCTATTAAAAACTTTGATTTTAAGAATAATCTTATTTACGGTACTTATTTTGATGTGAATTTAAATGAATGGAAGCAAGAAAAATTTCCTTTTCCTAATCTTTTTTGCAATTACCTGATAAATAAGGGCCCAAGTAAATTTATTGAAGCATATATTGAGGATATCCTAAAAAAACATGGTGCAGTAAAAGTTAATTCTGATCTGCTCTTCAATAATCAGGAGGCTCGGGTCAGTTTAAGTCAAATCGTTATGGAGGAATCTTCAGTCATTCAGCAAGAGGAGAGCCCTTTAGCTACAGCGGATATGCCAGAATTCAATACTTTCAATCGGCCGGTCATTGGTGTTTTTGTTGACCATGCCGTTATCCGAAAATTAATTAAACAGAAAAGTCACTTTAAAAGCTACCCGAGACTTGAAGCACTTGCAAAAGCAAGCTTTGAAGCAGATGTAACCCTCTATTACTTTTCAACAAACAATTTTGATTTTAAGCAGAATCTTGTCTATGGTACTAGTTTTAATTTCGAATTGAACAAATGGGAACAGCAGTATTTTCCTTTGCCAGATGTTCTCTATAATCGCCGGGCAGGGGGAGGACCAAGCAGGTTTATTTTCGAGCATATTGAACAAATATTTGAAGAGCGTCAAGTGGTTAAGATTAATTCTAAATCGTACTTTGACAAATGGGAGGTCTATCAAGATTTAAGTCAAAACGACAAGGTAAGGAAATATCTTCCTTATTCTGTTGTGTATGAGCAAGAAAGACATTTGAAAAAGTTTTTGAAGAAGAATGATGAAGCCTATTTAAAAGGCGTGCGCGGCGGACGTGGCAAGTGGATTTTTCGGGTTCGGAAACTCCCAGAAGGGAAATTTGAATATAGTTACTATGTGGATGACGTGTTGTCAATTGGTCAAGTTGAATGGGCTGAATTAATCGAAGAGATTCAAAAGTTTTACGGTGAAAGGAAATTTATCATCCAAAAGGCCATCAACCTATTAAAAGTAGAGGACAGTAAAGTCGATTTTCGTGCCGAATTACAGAGAGATGGGGAAGGAAAGCTTAATATACTTGGAGTTTGTTCAAGAATTGGAATAAGTCAATCTCCTATCACCATCCATTCCTCAGCATATCCCATCGAATATTTCTTTAAGGAATTCTTACAATATTCGGATGAAAAGATAAATAAATTAACGGGAAAAATCCACAAATTTCTTACTAAAATTTATAAAGCATTAGAGAAAGTATATGGAGTATTTGGGGAAATTGGCATTGACTTCGGAATTGATCAGGACGGAGAGATTTGGTTTATCGAGCCGAATTCCAAATCAGCAAAGGTTTCTCTTATGAAAGCCTATGATGATGAGACCTTTTATCATGCTTTTCTAAATCCGGTATTATTCTCGAAATATTTATTTGATAAGAAAAATCGTAAAACTTTAGATTCATAGATTATCAGTGCCATATTGGGGGATTTATGATGGATAAACAACCGAAATATATAACAAACATTAATAAAATACCAAACCTAAGTGAGGAGGAAAAAAAAGCACTTCAGGTTGTTACAGAAAAATTTGTTTTCCGGGTAAATGACTACTACCTTAATCTTATTGACTGGTCTGATCCAAATGACCCGCTTCGCAAACTAGTCATTCCCGCCTCCGAGGAATTAAACGAGTACGGAAGATGGGATGCTTCAGATGAGGATACGAACTATGTTGTAGAAGGGTGCCAGCATAAATATTCCACCACAGCGCTGCTTTTAGTGTCTGAAGTCTGCGGCGCTTACTGCAGATACTGTTTTCGCAAGCGCTTGTTTCGTTCTGATGTGAAAGAAGCGATGACTGATGTGACCCCCGGTCTGGAATATATTAGAAATACACCAGAAATTAATAACGTCTTGTTAACAGGCGGGGACCCCCTGATGCTGGGGACGCCAAAGTTACGCTGGCTTCTTGAAAGTCTGCGTGAAATTGATCATGTACAAATCATCAGGATTGGCTCCAAAATTCCTGTTTTTAATCCGATGCGGATTTCCGAGGATAAAGAGTTATTGGATTTACTTAAAGAGCATTCTTCTGTTAACAAAAGAATATATGTAATGGCCCATATTAATCATCCACGCGAAATAACACCACAGGCCCTTAAAGCAATTGATGCCCTCCACGAAGCCGGGGTGGTGGTTGTCAATCAAACGCCGGTACTGAAGGGTATTAACGACGACCCGACTGTTCTTGGCGCTTTGCTGGATAAACTATCTTGGGCAGGAGTCACACCTTATTACTTTTTCATCAATCGGCCGGTAGCCGGAAATTCATCGTTTGTATTGCCTTTGGAAGAGGCGTACAAAATCGTAGAGGAAGCGAAGGCGAAGACCTCTGGCCTTGGCAAACGTGTCAAATTGGTCATGAGTCATACATCTGGGAAGATTGAAATTCTTGCTATTGAGAATGGAATGGCATTCTTGAAATATCACCAATCGCGTGACGGAGAATATGGGAAGCTGATGGTTTTAGAGTGCCCGCCAACTGCATCATGGTTTGATGATCTGCCAAATAACGAACAATACTGGAAAAAACCAAGCAAGAAGACAGATCGGGTTGTCTCTGTAAACGAATTGCCGCCTGTCCCCGAAAAAAAACGCCCCCGCGAACAATAGTGTTATTTAATAGAAAGTCCCGCGGAAAATAAAAAAACCGGATAACCAGAACCTTAGTTTTGAATGTGATTTTAAAGCAAAAGGACTCTGGTTGGCCGGTATTATTATTTTAGGAGGAAAGGTGAAGATTTACGGATGACACATTCTCTAGCCGAAAATGCTAGTTCAGCCATATTAATGCATGTAAACACAGGTAAAATTTTGTTTGAGAAAAACATGAATGAAAGGCTTCCTCCCGCAAGCCTTACTAAAATCATGACCCTTCTTCTCATTTTTGAAGAGCTTAAGGAAGGGCGTATACGGCTTACAGATAAGGTAGGATTAAGCCCATTTGCCAGATCGGTAAGGGGATCAAAGGCTGCAATTGAGCCAGAAGAGGAATTGAGTGTAGAGGATTTGATAAAATGTATTGTGATTGCTTCAGCAAATAATGCGGCAATTGGTATGGCAGAATACATCGCTGGATCGTGTGAGGAATTTGTATCCATGATGGGGAAAAAGGCTGGGGAAATGAATCTTAAAAACTCTCAATTTTTAAATCCGCATGGACTGAATGAAACAGGACATTATTCCTCTGCTTTTGATATGGCTATTTTATCAGAGGAACTTCTAAAAGGTGGAGAAATTCTAAATTATTCGAGCAAATATAAAGAGATAATCAAAAAAGACAGCAAGCACCGGTTACAGATAGTTAATACAAACAAGCTGCTAAGAAATCATCCGGAAATAGACGGTTTAAAAACAGGGTATACGCGTATAGCAAAAGCCTGTATTTCAGTGACTGCTATAAGGGACAATAATCGGGTACTTGCTGTTGTGATGGGAGAGCCAAGTAGAAAGATAAGAAATAAGGAGATAATCGCAATGCTTGGCTATGCCTGGTTACAAATCTATGGATGATATTCAGGCATAGGAAGCTATTTTTTTTGCCTTTTTACATATTTTCCGCATCTTTATCTAATAAATAACGTGCATAATCGATAGGAGTTGCAAAAACGGACTCCCAATCATCATAAATAAGTTCTCCATCCCTCATCGTCAGCGTTTTATAAGCAGATAGAAAATTACACTCGATAAAATAAGGAAAGCCATCAGCAGTTAGCCCGATATCAAAGCCAAGATCTGCAGTATGCTCAGGAATATGTTTACTAAAATACTCGGCAATTTTGACAGCTAGGGAGGATATTTGTTTTTCTAAGCTTTCGTGAGATAGATGCGGGTATTCTCCGAGAAGTGTTTCTAAACTATAGGCTGTACCACCCTGGCCGATATTTGTTAAAAAATTCCCCCTTACAGCAACTTTCCCGATAATGGCTGTGACTTCCCAGTTGCCAGAATGGTTCCGTTGGGTGGCTACTCGAAGGTCAAAGGGTGACCCTTGATAAGTGGCCAAAGGAATTATCTCTTGAACAAGGTACAGGTTTTGATTCATCAGTTGCAACAATAAAGGAGGGAGTTGGTCTTGAAACCAAATTTGTTTCCACACTTTCTCGGTTCCTTCCCAATCCTGATACGACAGGCACCAATTACTTGCGTCTATTTTTTCAAGTTTAAGTATTCCTTTACCAACAAAACCATTGTCAGGTTTTATGATTAATTTATTATATTGTTGCATCATGTTTCGCAGATTTTCACTCGTCATAATTTCCGTATGGGGTAGATGGGCTCTAAGCTCACTATGGTTTTCTAGCAATTGATGAAACCGATATTTCCGTAAGTAATTATTTTCATTAAAAACATATATTCCGTTTCTGGTTAAGGATTTAATAACACGCAGGCGGGGAGGAGAGGCCCACATTTGATTGTAGATTACCTTTGGCATGGGAACGTATTCCGCTTGATATTTGCCATCTTTTTTAACCAGAGCCCGAATTTCCTTTTGTCCCGCTCCTATATGGGTAATTCGAAAATAACAAGGTATTAAATCGTTTTGTAGTGCCGCTTCTTCGAAAAGCTCCAGCCTTTTTTTAATTCCTGGGTCTTTTGATTTTAAAATTTTATTATATAGACCTTTTGGTACTATAAAGCCTATAAAGTCTTTAGACACACGCGTCCCTCCTTAAAGCTTTAGTACAAGGTATGCCAACAACTATTTTTTTGTCTCATGTATGAACCCATTTTCCTCATTTATTTAGAAAATAGTAATTTGTCCATCTCCTAACCTTGGAAAACTTAATAAGCTATAGGAGAGCGCAATTTTCTAAAAAGGAGGAATAAAGCATAATGCGTACAATGTTGAATGCTAAACTTCACCGTGCAACGGTTACAGATGCGAATCTTAATTATGTCGGGAGTATCACAATCTATAAAGGGCTTTTAGAACAGGTAGATATTCTGCCCAATGAGAAAGTACAAGTGGTTAATTTAAATAACGGAGCAAGGTTCGAAACATATGTGTTGGCCGGAGAAAAAGAAGGGGAAATTTGCTTAAATGGGGCAGCGGCGCGTCTAGTGGAAAAGGATGATATTGTGATTATCATGTCATATGTGATGGTTGCCGAGGAAAACCTCGCTTCCCACCAACCTAAAATAGCGATATTAGATGAAAATAACAGAATATCACAATTGATTAGGTAGACATCATTAACTTGTTTTACGGAAAGGAGCAGAGGAATATTGGATATCGAATATGTAGGTATCTGCCTTCCTTCGAAACTTTACAAAAGGTTTCCGATTTTCGGAATTCATAAAGAGGAAAATCTTGAATTATATGAAGCTGGAGCGAAAATGTATAGTATAAATCTATGTTATTTTCGTTGGGAAGATATTCAACCTGGACAGACAATAATCAAGGCGTATGTAAAATATGAGTCAGGCTATCAACTTTGTACTCTGGAAACACCAAAGGTCATTTTTAATCGTACAATGACTTCCAGTTTAAAAGTGCGCCGTAAAATTAAAGCTTTGACATCAGAAGGAAGGCAAATATTCAATTCGTATATTCGTGACCGGAAATATTTTATTCATACTATCCTAATGAAGAACCCTGATCTTGTCCCTCATTTACCGGAAACATTAATAGCAACCAATGATTCAATCCATAACATGATGAAAAAGTATGATGAACTAATAATAAAACCGAGCAATGACTATCTCGGACGAGGAATTATGAAGTTACAGAAGACATGCAATAATCAATGGAGTTTAATCTATAATACTGCGAATGAAACCCGAAAAATAGATTTTGAGTATGAATTTCCAGATGTTTTATTACATTCTATCAACAGTAGGGCGTACCTCGTACAAAAACGGATTCCTTTAGATACACATGAGGGGAATCCGTTTGATATAAGGGTACATGTTCAACGGGATGAAACTGGAGATTGGAATATAACTGGAATGTTGGTTAGGGTTGCTCCAAAACATGGTTTCCTAACAAATGTAGGTCAAGGAGGAACATCATACACTTTAGAGGATATTGTAGATCTTGCAAAAAGAATAGAGGTCCAACAAGCTATATCATCGCTTTCGCTGAAAGTGGCTGAATGTCTGACTGGTAATTTGCCTCACTTGGCTGACATTGGACTAGACATAGGTCTTACAAAAGAAGGGTCTCCATATTTTATAGAATGCAATTTTAGGCCCCACCGATATATCTTTCTGGGGGCAGATATGGTTGATGAACGGCAATTAACTCATACAAGGCCAATAGGTTATGCACGCTTTTTATTAGATAAAAAATAGAATGTATTGGCTAAAAAAAAAATGGGGGAACTATTGTCGTTCCCTCATCTTTTATTTATTAGATCATTACCTCATCCCAACGCAATTCGGCCTCATTCTTTAAACTTGCAATATGCAGGGTTAGAGTACCTAAAATGGTCGGCAGGTCTCGATTCTGTATAGCTTCGAATAATGTTCTGTGGTCCTGATGCCTCTTTTTGGTGCTCTCTAATGATGTAGAATGAACAATTCTGGACAAGGAGACATGTGTGTTTAAAGAAGTGTAAATTTCCAATACTTTTCTATTTTCGGCCCACTCAACTAGCATCTTATGGAACTTCATATCCAGTTTGCTATACATTTCAAAAGGGAAGGGGCTCACTTCAAGCAGTGAGTCCATCTCATGGACAATGTTCCCCCACTCGTTCACTTGCTCATCTGTAACAGAATTTGTTATGCGCTGTGCTGCCCATGTTTCAATCATTAAACGGGCATCAAGAATGTCAATAAAATCAGAAAAATTTACTTGCGTAACATAGGTCCCTTTTCTTGGGATGATCTCAATCAGCCCATCATGAACCAGTTGATTGATGGCATCTTTTACAGGAGAGCGGCTTACCCCAAACTCGTCTGCTAATTTATGAATATCCAGTTTTTCGCCCGGCAGATATTTTCGACCAATAATTTTACTGCGTAAAACATCATAAACTTGTGTAGTCAAAAGAGAGGTTTCAATTGTAGACAAGTTCATACTCCTCCATTCATCAGTGGATTCACATCCACATAACTCAAACAAAACTGAAATGTTACATATTAGGTTGATATAGTGAATAATAGATAACTTTTATTATAAAATTTTTTTCATAAAAAAGGAAGCCATTATATTTTGTATATTTAGTAAACAAAATGTAAAAAAGGTGTTGACGTAGGAGAGTAGGGGAATGTATCCTAAAGGAGTGATATGTAACATTTCACATATCACATTGAGATGTTGAATGATAGCGCGATCAATATTTTCAATTTTTTGACTCCGGTGGGTAGGAAACATTTCTACCAAACTGTCATTATAGCGGAACATTGAAGATAAAGATATGTATCAACTTTTAAAGGAGAAAACATCATGAAAAGTATTGTTTGTGAAGAGCCCTTTAAGTTTGTCATGAAGGATGCTGAGATTCCCTTATTAAAAGAGGGGGAGGCGTTAATCAGGATACGCCGAATTGGGATTTGCGGAACTGATTTTCATGCCTACAGGGGCCGTCAGCCATTTTTTACATATCCTCGGATTTTAGGTCATGAATTATCCGGGGAAGTTGTTGAACTGCCAACAAATGAAGCCGGTTTCAAAATTGGTGATTATGTTGCCATCATTCCTTATTTGGAATGTGGAAAGTGTGTAGCCTGCCGCAGCGGTAAAACAAATTGCTGTACGGAATTAAAGCTGTTCGGTGTACATATAGATGGCGGGATGCAGGAGTACTTGGCTGTTCCGATTAGTCATCTTATGAAAACAAATGACATTACTTTGGAACAGGCTGCGACGGTGGAATGCCTTGGTATCGGTGCCCATGCAGTAAGACGTGCCGAGATCAAAAATGGGGATTTTGCGGTAGTCATCGGTGCTGGTCCGATTGGATTAGGTGTCATGAAATTCGCTAAACTTGCTGGCGCTAAAGTCATTGCGATGGATATGAATCAACAGCGTTTAGATTTTTGCCGTGAGTGGGCAGATGTAGATTTCACAGTGAACGCAAGTGATGATGCCTTAGAACAAATTAATGAAATAACAAATGGAGATATGGCAAATCTCGTCTTCGATGTAACTGGAAATGTGAATTCCATGAATAATTCGTATACATATGCATCAAGCGGCGGGCGTTTGCTCTTTGTCGGACTGGTACAAGCAGAGTTTACTTTGCCCGACCCAGAGTTTCATAGAAAGGAACTTACCCTATTATCTAGCCGAAATGCGACAAGAGAAGACCTGGAGTACGTTGCCCAAACGATTAAACAAGGTCATATTGATACAGATCAATTTATTACATCGAAAACATCATTTGGCGAAATCAATGACAAATTTGAAATGCTCATGGCACCTGAATCTAAAACAATCAAGGCCATGATCACTTTATAAAAAACAAATAAGGGGAGAATATTGTTCATGAAAAAGTTAGGAGTCATTTTAGCATTATTTCTTGCCATTGGTTCAATTTTAGGTGCTTGTGGCAAAAAAGAAGAACAAGTATCAACATCAAAAAAAGCTGACAGCAAAGACACATCTTACACAATTAAAGTGGCTAACTATTATGCCCCAGACCATCCGCAAAATAAAGCATTGGTCGAAAAATTCAAACCGCTTGTTGAAGAAAAATCAGGTGGTTCATTAAAAGTTGAAATCTACGAAAACAACAAGCTTGGCGGAGAAAAGGACTTCTACACCGCTGTTCGTAACGGCACAGTTGAAATGGGACTTCCCGGCATGATTATGCAGGCTGATGTTCCAAAAATGGGTGCGATTGAATGGCCATTTTTATTAAGGGATTTCAAACATGCGAAGGCAGTATTAGATGGACCAATTGGAAAAGAATTAACAGATGAACTTGAAAGCAAACATGGCGTTCATCCATTAGTATGGAGCGCAAATGGATTCAGAATGGTTTCATCCAGCAAAAAAGTTGCAAGTATGGAAGATTTCAAAGGTTTAAGACTTCGTATGCCTAATACACCTGTATTTGTTCAATTAGGCCAATTATTAGGTGCTAACGTTTCTCCAATGCCGCTTTCGGAGGTATTTACTGCTCTTGAGGGGAAAGTAGTAGACGGTCAAGATAACCCAATTGGGGTTGTAAGATCTTCAGGATTCTATGAAGTGCAGGATTATATTTTAGAATCCCGTCACGGTTTCACTCCAAACATTTTAATTATCAACCAGAACTTCTGGAAGAAATTATCTGACAACCAAAGAAAAGCGATTGAAGAAGCAGCAAAAGAATATTCTGATTACGAATGGAAGCTATCAGAAGAAAGCTATGAAGCAGACAAGAAGTTCCTTGAAGAAAAAGGTATGAAGTTCATTACTCCAGATGACAAATTCAAGAAGCAAATGGAAGATGCAGTAAAGCCAATGTATGATGAATACTACAAACAATACCCATGGGCTAAAGAAATGGTTCAAAAGATTAAAGATACAAAATAATCATTCATTGAGAAGGGGTTCTAGCTCGGACCCTTCTCAATTTTTGTAAGGAGTGGGCAACGATGAAAGGAATTGCAGAAAAGGTCAATTCTCTATTGAAATTTCTCATCGTGGTATGTTTATCGCTGATGGCCATCTTTGTTTTTACCAATGTTGTCTTACGATATGCTTTTGATTCAGGAATTACTTGGTCTGAAGAAGTATCACGTTTCCTATTTGTTTGGTTAATATTTTTAGGTGCCATCCTGGCGTTTAAAGATAATGAGCATTTAGGTGTAGATGTTGTTGTAAAAAAGCTGCCGCTGGCAGGGAAAAAGGTAGTTTATCTGATTTCCAATATTATTTTGCTTATCACCCTCGTGTTTCTTCTTGAAGGGAGCTGGAAGCTGACACTTCTTAATACGGACCTATCAGCACCGGCAACTGGAATGTCTTATGCCTATATTTATGTATTTGGTGTGATTATGAGCGCTGCAATGATTCTCATTATTCTATTCAAGTTATATAGATTTATATTTAAAAAGGATTATAGCCAATTAATTATGGCAGCATCTGAGGACCAGATAGAACATATCGGCAATAATGAAACGGGGGATAAGAAGTAATGACATTAACAATCTTTATTCTAACATTGTTAGGTGCCATGGCTTTGGGAATCCCTATCGCGTTTGCACTATTAATCAGCGGAATTGGTCTTATGCTCGCCCTAGGCAATTTTGATACGCAAATTCTCGCTTCCAACTTGATTCAGGGAGCGGACAATTTCCCGCTAATGGCCATTCCTTTCTTCATCCTTGCGGGAGAATTGATGAATGCAGGGGGAATTTCAAAAAGAATTATTGATTTTGCAATGGCCTGTGTCGGACATGTCCGGGGCGGTCTTGGGTATGTTGCAATTATCGCAAGCGTTTTGTTTGCAGGTTTGTCCGGGTCAGCCGTAGCGGATACTGCAGCACTAGGGGCAATCCTAATTCCTATGATGGTCAGTCAAGGCTACAACAAAAATCGTTCTGCTGGTATCATCGCCGCTGGCGGTATTATTGCACCAATTATTCCGCCGAGTATCCCGATGATTGTGTTTGGTGTAACTGCTAGTGTATCCATAACAAAATTGTTCATGGCGGGGATTGTCCCTGGTTTGATTCTAGCAATCTCTTTAACTGTTGTTTGGGCATTGGTCGTAAGAAAAGCCAAAATGGAGGCACGACCTCGTAAAACTGGAAAAGAAATTTTAAAAGCAGTTATTGCGGCATTTTGGGCATTGCTTTTGCCGGTCATCATCCTTGGCGGTTTGCGCGGCGGTATCTTTACACCTACAGAAGCAGCAGCAGTAGCAGCATTCTATGCCTTATTTGTAGGCTTGTTTATTTACCGAGAATTAAAACTTAAGGATCTTTACCATGTACTTGTAGCATCAGCTAAAACAACAAGTGTCATCATGTTATTGGCCGCTGCTGCAATGGTGTCCGGATGGCTAATTACTGTTGCCAATATTCCGGCACAGTTGACAGCACTACTTGAGCCATTTATTGGTCATCCAACTCTTTTGATGTTTATTATCGTCCTCATAGTACTGATTATCGGAACTTCTATGGACGTAACACCAACAATTCTAATTCTTACACCTGTTCTAATGCCAGTTATTCAGGCAGCGGGTATCGACCCAGTTTATTTCGGATTAATCTTCGTATTAACGACTTGTCTCGGTCTATTAACACCGCCGGTAGGGACGGTATTAAACGTTGCAGCAGGAGTTGGGAAGTTAGGGGTTGACGACATTGTCAAAGGTGTATGGCCGTTCTTATTGGCAGAAGTTATCGTAGTTTTCATTCTTGTACTGTTTCCCTCTTTGATTTTGGTACCATTGGAATGGTTCACGAAGTAAAAAAAGCCGAGAAGATCTCGGCTTTTTTCTATGGAAAATTCTTATTGAACAGCTGTAGCAGAGAACTCGGCAGCAGCTTTTAAATCTTTATCAGAAATGCTGACATCTGCCTTTTTGAACTCGTCTTTTAACACCTTAACAATCTGATCCTGTGTGACTTTTGATTTCTTTACCTGTTCGGTAAGGGTTTTTTTCATGTCCTCGTATGATTTTTTCTCCTTTTTATCAGTTACCTGGATGATATGGTATCCGTAGGAGGTTTTGACTGGGTCACTGATTTGATCCTTTTCTAAAGCATAGGCTGCTTTTTCAAAGTCGGGGTCCATGACGCCGGTGCCAAACCAGCCAAGGTCGCCGCCTTTGGAGGCAGTGGCGGTATCCTCTGATTCCTTCGCTAAATCCTCAAACTTCGATCCAGACTTGAGTTTTGCGGCAATTTCATTTGCTTTTGCTTCATCAGTTACTAATATATGGCGGGCACGAATTTCCGGTTTGTAATCATCGTATGCCTGCTTCAGTTCTTTATCCGTAACCTTTATGGTTTTAAACACTGCCTTTTGCTCCAGCAGATTTAGCTTTACAGAGTTTCGGTAGTCGTTTTCGTCTTTAAAGCCATATTGCTGTAGAGTGGAGAGAAATGAATCACCTATCTGCTCCTTTGTTTTATTCACTTGGGCGTCCACTTCAGACTTAGAAACGGAATAATTTTTTGTCAGCACTTTTTCCACTGCCAGCTGCTGAAGGGTTTGTGTTCCATATTTGGCTTTCATCGCTTGATATAATTCGTCTTGAGAGATATTTCCGGCATCGGATTTCATGAGGGCGCTGTTGCTGCTGCAGCCTGCCAAAGCCAAAGCGCCAACCATAAATCCTGAAAGAATCCATTTTTTCAATTATTTCACTCCTAAATTTTTTTATAAAAACTATGGTACAGAATGAATATGAATAAAAAATGAACAAGCTAAGAACAATTGTAGAAAAAATGGAAACTGGCCGGAAGAAACGATAAAATATATTTTATTGCCTCTTATAAAGAAAGGATGTTACCCGTGTCAATTTTGTCTTCACTTCTATATACACTAATAGTCGGCGCCATTTTCGTGTATGTCTTCATTTTTTTATATGATGTGTTTTACGGGGAAAAGCAGGAGAAGCAAGAAAAGAAAATACGGAAATATTATAAAAGCGAATCCATCCAAAAGATTGAACTGGTTGAACATCAGCCGCGTAAATATTCGATTTATCAACTTAAAACAGATAAGGAAACAAGAAGGGTTAAATTAAAGCCTGGGTATAAAGTGGTGAAATTAGTACCGAAGGAAAAGAAAATTAATAAAAAAAGCAACTAACCGTCATGGCAGTTGCTTTTGAACTATCATTAAGATTTATAGATGAGGATGTTACCCTCGGGCGTAATGATTCATATCGGTTAATTCAATAATGTAGTTGTAGTTATCAATGGAATGAAGAAGAGTTTCTTTTTCCTCCTTTGATAGTTGAAGATTCTCCAATCTTTTCTCTAAATTATGTTTTGAAGCTTCTAATTTTTCCTTTACTTCTAGGTAGTTCATAACTAAGAACTCCTTTCTATTAGAAAAAGTTATTGAAACTTATGAGATGTTTGAAATCGCTTTCCTTTATATTTTTATTATAATATGATTATCCACCTTACTATTGTTAGATATGTTATGAATTTATGACATTTGGGAAGATGCAAAAAAGGACTGACTCAGTGGAGCCAGCCCTTTTTTTATACGTATTATTAAGAAGCAATAGAAGTTTTTGTTTTAGCCGCAGGTGCGCTGCTTGCTTTAAATTCTCCTTCAGTTTTTGAAATTACAACCGTTGCTACACCGTTACCAATTAAGTTGGTAATCGCACGCGCTTCAGACATGAAGCGGTCTACACCTAGGATAAGCGCCATTCCTTCAACAGGAATCATTGGGAAGGCAGCTAACGTAGCGGCTAATGTAATGAATCCAGATCCGGTAACGCCTGCAGCCCCTTTAGAAGTAAGCATTAATACGCCAAGCAGGGTCACTAGCTGCCAAATGGTTAATTCGACTCCATAGGCTTGGGCAATGAAGACTGCAGCCATGGATAGGTAGATGGAGGTTCCATCAAGATTGAAAGAATAACCTGTCGGAACAACAAGACCGACTACTGATTTTGAACAGCCGTACTTTTCTAGTCTCTCCATCATCTTTGGAAGAGCAGATTCTGAAGAGGATGTTCCTAAAACAAGCAGGATTTCTTCTTTAATATATTTTAAGAAGCTAAAGATATTGAAGTTATAGAATTTAGCAATAGTGCCTAGAACGAATACGATGAATAGGAACATTGTAATATAGACGGAACCCATTAATTTACCTAATGAGATAAGAGATCCGATACCGAAATTACCGATTGTGAAAGCCATCGCTCCGAATGCTGCAATTGGAGATACCTTCATGATCATATTAACAATAGCAAAGAAAATTTCAGAAACTTTTTCAAAGAATGAAATGACTGGTGCTGCTTTTTCCCCCAAAGAAGCAGCGGCAACTCCGAATAACACCGCAAAGAATAGAACCGGCAGCAAAGTTCCCCCAGAAAGTGCTGCAAGCGCATTATCAGGGACGATTCCTAAGATAAAGTCCATAACGCCGTGGCTTGTTTCAGCAGCAGCCTTAGTGTACTGTGAAACGTCTGCCCCTTCAGCGGCTTTGGTGTTAAAGCCGTGACCAGGCTTGATAATAGAAACTACAAGAATACCAATGGCCAATGCGAAGGTAGTGACAATTTCAAAATAAAGCAGTGCCTTACCGCCGATACGGCCAACCTTCTTTAAATCTCCCATATTTCCAATCCCGATGACGATGGTAAAGAAGATGATTGGTGCGATGACCATTTTTATTAGTTTAATAAAGATATCTGCTAGAACCTTTAGCTTTGCCCCAAACTCTGGAAACAGAAACCCGACTGCAATACCTAGAATAATACCGATAATAACTTGAACCGTTAAATTGCGAAAATTAATTTTCATTCCATTTACCCCCTTTGTTTGATAACGTTTTCATTTCTCCCTGTTTTCATATTAATTGATAATTTGAAATTTTAATATTTTAGGTGATAATGGTCTTTTTGGTCTTTTTGGTCTTAGAATTGGGCAAAGTATATTTAGTGTTAATAATAAGAAAAGGGACTGCCTGCCAAGGCAATCCCAATTTCGACTATTTTTCAGCTATCTAATTTTCCCCTTTTTTTCTCTGAAAACGAACCAAACGATTAAGGTAAGTATAATGGTAAGTACTTCTAGTGAAAGAATATAGTATGGGTAAGGGCCCAAGAAGTCTAATAAACTTGCATGTTTGGGTTTATGATTTAGGTACATATAATTTCCATCTACAAGATGATTGATAAGCAAGACTGTCGGCGCCAAAAGATTTATGAATACAAACAGCTTTACACAGGACCAAATCGTTGGCCGATACCCCTTTGCCCATGTGAAATAAAGCGGTACCCAAACGATCACCATATGGGTAATAAAGAAATGAAAAAAGCGGAAATGTGGGAAGTCGTAGTTTAATGATGGGGTGAAAATAGCTTGCGTGGCACCTAGCAGGCCTGTGAACAACAAAATTTCATAAAGAAGTTTCTTTCTGGAAAATAAGAAAATAATCGTCAAAAGCAAACTAATATTGCACAATTCAAGCGGGAGAGAATGACTTGCTTTCCAGTTTCCATTTACATACATCCATAAATGGTTAATCAATTCTAGTATAATCAATGAGATGGCTAAGCTTATTTCTGCGTGTCTCCATTTTTCGTCCTTTAACCGGCCACGCATATAGTAAAGTCTCGCTGTAAAACCCAAGAAGATACCCATAATGATAAAATGACTTAATGAAAACATTTCAAAATCGAACTTAGCATAATTATCCCCAAACCACTCCATAGTTTCACCATCCTTTCATTACATAATGGGTGGAACGAACAATTTATGTTGAGCCTTTGTAGTAACATATGCTAGTACTCTACTGCGTGTTCGACATTCCACTGTCCTGAAAACATCAACAAAAAAAGCCTTGAATAATCAAGGCTCTAAAGGTCATATTAGAATTCTTCAATAAGAGACCCTTTAGTTTGTCTCCAGTTGGTCCATCCTTTTCTTTACAAATTCTTTCATTTCCTTGTCTTTTGTAGTTTGCAGAAACTTCTGGTAAACAGGTCTTAAGGCTTGATACCACTCCATTTTTTCCTGCTCCGTTAATCGATAAATTTGGATGGAGGATTCCCGCTCTATTAGATTGAGCTGCTCTTTGTTTACCCGTTGTGATTCGGAAATCATCCACGAGGTGGTTTCGGCCATTGCCTCTTGAATATCCCGCTGGACCTCTTTAGGCAGCTTGTCCCAAAACTCTTTGTTCATTAGAACCGCATAACCCAAAAATCCATGATTACTGACCGTCATATACTTTTGCATCCCATAAATGCGTCTGGAATAAATATTTGAAATCGTATTTTCTTGACCGTCAAATTGGTCTTCCTGAAGCGATGTATATAATTGGTTAAAAGGAACCTCGACAGGCTGAGCGCCTAATGCCTCGAATTGTTCAGCTATAATGGGACTTGGCATAATTCGAAATCTTTGACCTTTAAAGTCATCTGGGTACAAAAGGGGGTTAAGATTGCTTGACATTTGCTTAAAGCCATTGCTCCATAAGGCCAGCCCTATGATTCCTTTGTTCTCATTTAATGATAAAAACCTATGACCAAGCTCGCTTGAAAGTGTCTCTTCAATATCTTGATCATTCTCAAACAAAAACGGCAAGTCAAACAGTCCCCATTCTGGTGCCAGGTTCGTCAGTTTGGATACGGAGGGGGCAATCATTTGGACATCGTTATCAATAAGAGCGTCGAGCTCATCTTCGTCAGTATGCAAACTTCCATTTGGATACACTTCTACTTTGACTAAGCCATCTGTTTTTTCCTCCACCAGCCGGGCGAACTTTTGCGCGGCCAGCCCCTTAGGAGTATTTTCAGCAACAACGTGGCTAAAACGGATGACGATTTGTTTGGACAAACCGTCCTGTTCATCATCATAGGGGATTTTCTTCCCGCTTAACAAACTGGCGGGCAAGAAGAAGAAACCAATTATTAAGGTGATGACAAGCACGCTTGATGCAATTAAATACTTCATCAGAACTTCCCCCTTGTTTTCCTTATTATTTTAACATGTTAAAATTATTTTAGTAGATTTCATCTGAAAGGAAAACTCCTATGAATCGTCTCTCAATACAGACCAAGATTACGGCGCTGATCTTTTTCATTGTTTCATTCTCTCTGTTACTTGCCGGAATTATCGTTATTAGTAATTTCATCAATACTGAAGAGGCTGAATTACAAAAAAGGGCTTTACTTTCGGCACAAACCATTGCAGAGGATGGAGGAATCAAATCCAATATTACGGGAAGCATGGAGGACAAGAGGAAGATTCGCAAACGAGTGGAAACATTGCGAATCATCCATCATGCGGACTATATTGTTGTGATGGATATGAATCATATGCGTCTATCTCACCCCCTTCCAAGCTTGATCGGAAAAAGGTCGAATGGGAGCGATGAGGGGCCGGCATTTGCCGAACTTACCTACACGACAAAAGCAAAAGGTGAAGTAGGCACCATGATTCGAGCCTTTGTGCCGATTATGAATGAGGAGCATCAGCAAGTCGGGGTCGTCCTGGCAGGTTATAAACTTCCTACTTTTTTTGAAATGATTTGGGATTTACGGATGGAAATTCTATTTGCCGGCTTCATCTCATTATTGTTTGGCGGCTGGGGGTCCTGGCTGTTTGCTTCTAAAATGAAAAAGCAAATGTTTAATCTGGAACCGCACGAGATTGCTCAATTAGTCCAGGAGCGGACGGAAACCTTTAATGCCATGCATGAAGGGATTATCGCCATTGACAAGGAAGAAAAGATTACGATTTTTAACGATAAAGCAAAAACAATGATGGGGATTTCAGGAGATGTGATTGGCAGGTCTATTGCCGAGGTAGTACCGGACACAAGATTGCCGGAAATTCTCGAGCTCAAGAAGCCGATTTATAACAAAGAGCTGACCGTTCGTAATTTAAATATACACAGTAATCGCATTCCGATTAAAGTAAATAATGAAATCATTGGAGCGCTTGCCATATTCCAAGACCGCACTGAAGTGAAAAAACTGGCCGAAGAGTTAACCGGCTTTAAAGCTTTTGTCAGTGCCTTAAGGGTGCAAAATCACGAACATATGAACAAGCTTCATACAATTGCTGGACTGTTGCAGCTTGGGAACCCGAAAAAAGCGCTTGAATATGTATTTCAAACAGCCGAAGAGCAAGAAGAACTGACACAATTTTTGTCGAAGAATATTAAGAGTGAAAGTCTTTCCGGCCTGTTGATTAGTAAGGTTAGCAGAGCCAAGGAATTGGGCATTCATTTACATATTGACCGCAACAGCCGGCTGCATTCGTTTCCAGAACCGTTGGATGAACATGATTTTGTGATTATTATCGGAAACCTTATTGAAAATGCGTTTGATTCCTATAGGAACAAGGATGTAGATGAGAAAAATATTTATGTTAGTATCGAACATGATGATGAGATTTTATCGATTCTCGTTGAAGACAGCGGGAGCGGCATTCCTGAAAACGTTCTGCCGCATATTTTTACAAAGGGCTTTTCAACCAAGGACAGCTTGGATCATGGAATTGGGCTTTATTTAATAAAAGAAATCGTTGATCGGGCGGGCGGCACGATTCAGGTAGAATCTGACCTTGGAAAAGGGACGACCTTCATTGTAACGATTTAACAAGGGGGATTGTTGTATGGCTGAAGGGCTAATTCGGGTTCTGTTAATAGAGGATGATCCGATGGTTCAAGAAATAAATAGGCAGTTTGTGGAGAGGGTAGGAGGGTATAAGGTCATTGGTGTTGCCTCAAATGGAAAAGAGGGGATTGAGCTTATCAAAAAAGAAAAGCCGGACCTCGTTTTTATCGATATTTATATGCCCAACCAGGATGGAATTACGACAATCAAACAAATTCGCTCAGAAGAACTCGGAACGGATGTCATTGCGGTAACGGCAGCAAGTGATATTGAAACGGTCCGTGATGTCTTGCAGCATGGAGCCGTTGATTATATCATGAAGCCTTTTAAATTTGAGCGGATCCAGCAAGCTTTGATAAATTACCGGAATTATTATAGCAGTCTTTTGAAAAAAGATGCGATTTCCCAGCAGGAATTGGATCATTTGTTATTTCAGCGAGGCAAGCAGGACAAAGGCGAGCTGCCAAAAGGACTGAATATGTTGACACTCGAAAAGGTAATCGAATATTTAAAAGGGCAGGACCAGGCCATCTCTGCAGAAGCAGTCGCAGAAGGCATCGGCCTCGCCCGTGTCACCGCGAGACGATACTTAGAATATCTCGAACAAAGCGGAAAAGTGGAAATCGTCATCGAATATGGCGGAATTGGCCGGCCTGTTAACCAATATAAAATTTTGTGATGCATGGGGATGCATGGGGACGGTTCTTTTGCCTCACTTCCGTGAGGCAAAAGAACCGTCCCTATGTTTCAATAAATATAATGTAATTAGGAGGGGTAGAGATGAAACCAAAAGTGATAGTTTATAAAAAAGTAGATTCTAATGTTTTGGAATTTTTACAGCAAACATGTGAAGTTGTTTATTTTGAGGAACTAGATTCAAATACATATCCTGCATTTTTTCAGGAATTGAAAAATGCAGATGGGATATTGGGTTCAAGGTTGAAAGTGGACGACGAATTATTGGACAAGGCTCCTCAGTTAAAAATAGTCAGCAATATGTCAGTAGGATACGATAATCTGGATATAGCGGCATTGACAGCACGTGGAGTAATGGCAACGAATACTCCTGATGTATTGAATGATACGGTAGCAGATACGATTATGGGATTAATTTTGGCTTCGGCCAGAAGGATACCGGAATTGGACCAATGGATGAAAACCGGGCAGTGGCAATCCGAACTGAGAGAACAGTGGTATGGGGTAGATGTCCATCATAAGGTATTAGGAATTATTGGCATGGGCGGAGTCGGGACTACCGTGGCCAAAAGGGCGCACGGTGGCTTTGATATGGAGATTCTTTACCACAATCGATCAAGAAATATGGCTGCAGAAAAGAAGTATGGCGCCACCTATTGTTCAATGGAAGAATTGTTGAAGAAATCCGATTTTGTCTGTCTCCTGACGCCGCTCACGCCGGAAACCGAAAAGCTAATCGGAAGAAGAGAGTTCGAGCTCATGAAAAAGTCGGCGATGTTTATCAATGTGTCAAGAGGGAAAACCGTTGACGAAGAAGCGTTGATTCAGGCCCTGCAAACTGGCGAAATTGCTGGTGCCGGCTTGGATGTGTTTGTCCAGGAACCAATTAACATGGACAATCCGCTACTTTCAATGAAGAACGTAGTAACCTTACCGCATATCGGCTCAGCCACTTATGAAACCCGTTTTCAAATGGCAATGACAGCGGCGACTAACCTCGTTTCTGGCCTAACAGGCGACACTCCGGCAAATTTAATCAAGTGAAGCATGGGGACGGTTCTTTTGCATCATTTAGTGATGCAAAAGAACCGTCCCCATGTATCATTTGAGAACCTACCAGAAGATAAGATTTGCCGTTTAAATTATCACCTGCTTGGAGGCCAGTGATATTTTTTGTAAAAAAAAGGCTTTTACCTTTAGAAATTAATTTATAATATACCTAGAGATAATGGCCTTATATCAGAGCAACCTGTATTTCTAGATGAATTGGGGAAAATTTAATAAATCCGAGACAACCAAAGAAGAAGGAGACCTATGACCATGAAATTCGAAAAAGTTCGTTGGGGTATTATTGGCTGCGGCGATGTTACCGAGGTAAAGAGCGGGCCAGCTTTTCAAAAAGTTAAGAATTCAGAGTTAGTTGCTGTTATGAGGAGAACCGGTGAACTAGCGAAAGACTATGCGGAAAGACACCATGTCCCGAAATGGTACGATAATGCCGATTCACTTATAAACGACCCGGATGTTGATGCTGTCTACATTGCTACACCGCCAGGTTCACATAAAGAATATACCCTTAAAGCTGCACAAGCGGGAAAACCTGTCTATGTAGAAAAGCCAATGGCGCTCAACTTTGCCGAATGCCAGGAAATGATTGCTGCCTGCAAAGCCGCCGGCGTTCCATTATTTGTTGCCTACTACCGCAGGGAAATGCCTCGATTTTTAAAAATTAAAGCGTTGTTGGAGAAAAACGCAATCGGAGATGTCCGTTTTGTTTCAACAACACAGTATCAAAAAGCTTCAGATGACGTAAAGGATCCCGAAAAACTCTCATGGAGAGTTCAACCTGAAATTTCAGGCGGCGGGCTGTATTACGACCTCGCCAGCCACACCCTTGATTTGCTCGATTTTCTACTGGGGCCGATTAAGAACGTTAACGGATTTGCCTCCAACCAGGCGGGTTATTACCGGGCGGAAGATATTGTGACTGGTACATACATGTTCGAATCCGGAATCCATGGAACAGGAACTTGGTGCTTTTCCGCTTTTGAAAATGTCGATGTCAACGAAATCATTGGCAGTAAAGGGAAAATTACCTTTTCCACTTTTGGGTCGGAACCTATTGTTTTGACAACTGCTGAAGGCGCGGAGCAATGGAGTTTTGAACCGCTGCAGCATGTTCATCAGCCTCTTGTGGAAACGATAGTGGAGGAATTGACAGGAGATGGCGGCAAGTGCCCGAGTACTGGAGATTCTGGTGCGCGGACAAATTGGGTCATGGGGGAAATGACCAAAACGATGCTTTAAAAAAATGGGACAGACATCAATTATCTAGTTGTGATAATATTGTGAAAGTTTTAACAAACTAATTGAACCTATACATGAATCTGTTATGATAATAATGTGAATAGATTCACAAAAGCGTTTTGTATGGGGGGCTGAAAGCCATGTTTTCAAAAAAGAAAACCATCGTATTAGATTTATATGATCAGTATCGGACTCAGGAAGAGTTAAGCGAGATTGTCGTTCACGACCTGAAAGAAAGAGGAAATCAGTGTCAAAAGGTGGATTACAATACAGTCCTCGTAAATGACAAAACCTACTCCGTTACAGACAGAGTATTTCCAATCTGTGGCTTTATTGTCCATCAAGCGGTATTAAAACAAATTCAATAATTCAAATAGATAAGCGGGAGAGCTGCCATTCTCTCGCTTTTCCCTTTTCATAACACTTACGAGGATATGGAGAAGTGTTTAACTTAAAAGACTTAAGTAGAAGAACACCCAAGGGAACTTCCTTAGGGTGTTCTTATAAAAACTATCTTACAAACTCGCTATGGTGATAGCCATTTTGGGTTGCGTACACCTCATACCATTGATATTTCGTGGCTTTTAACCACTCGTACTTTGGGAGGTAAACGAGATATCGGATGTTGCCATCGCTATCAAGCAACGTTTTGAAGATTTTAAATCTCCCGAATCCAAAAGTTTGGTCCATATAACCCACCAAACCATCTCTTACAAAATGTTTCTTATCCTCCTGCTCCTGCCTATTCAACTCAATCAGCACATCCACAAAAATACTCAACAGAACCAAAGTAACCGCAATCAACACAAAAACCAAAATATTCAACAAAAAAATAACCTCCTAAATCAAGATAAGTGATGCATGGGGACGGTTCTTTTGCCTCATTCAGAATTGAAGCAAGAGAACCGTCCCCGTGCTTCAAAATCCGCAAAGATGCATCATCTCCTTTGTTTTTGTTAAAATCAATTCGATTGTACTTTTGGGGAGTATAAGAAGGTGTGATTCAGATAACTTTGTTTTGAGATAAATAAGAACATTTTTTGAAAATTTAGGAGGGTAAATAAGATGTCAAATAAAAAAATCCTTAATATACAGAAGTTGGGCTTTCCGTGGGTGACGGAAGATCCTTTTTTGATGACTGTGCATCATAAGGATGCTTATCCACCGGGAAATGATGAACAGGGGCCAAGCACTTCATTGGCTGGCAGAAATCTTGGGCAGGATTTTACGATTAAAGACGGCTTTCGGATGTATCATGGCGAAACGGTACCGGGATTTCCGGCGCATCCGCACAAGGGATTTGAAACGGTGACGATTGTTCTGGAGGGGTTGGTTGACCATTTTGATTCGACTGGGGCAAAGGGGCGTTATGGAAATGGAGATGTGCAGTGGCTGACAACTGGGAAAGGCTGCCTGCATACTGAAATGTTTCCGCTTGTCCATAAGGACAAAGGCAACCCGCTGGAGCTTTTTCAAATTTGGCTGAATCTTGCCGCTAAGGATAAAACGGCTAATCCAGATTATAAAATGCTGTGGGCTGAAGATATTCCTGAAATAGAATCCGCAGATGCAAATGGGAAGAAAACGACAGTTCGGCTGATTGCAGGGAAATTTCAGGGGAAAAACAGTTTAGATCCGGCTGCTGCTTCATGGGCAAAAGACCCTACTAATCATGTCGGAATCTACCTTATTCAGATAGAACCAGGAGCAGCGTTTACACTGCCAGCGGTATCCAAAACATTGAATCGGAACATTTATTTTTACGAAGGAAAAGAAATCCATCTGGAGGGGACAACTGTCCAAGCTTATCACAGTGTCAAGCTTACAGGGGATCAGGAAATCGAAATCACCAATGGCGAAAAAGAGGCATATATTCTCGTTCTTGAAGGTGAACCGATTGGCGAACCAGTCGTGCAGCATGGCCCATTCGTGATGAATTCAGAACAGGAAATCATACAAGCCTTTAATGACTATCGCAGAACACAATTTGGCGGCTGGCCATGGGGCAGGATGGACCCTGTCAATGAACCAGAGGATGGGAGATTTGCACGTCACGGGGATGGAAGAATAGAGAAAAGATAGCGCAAGGGGACGGTTCATCACCCCTAAATGTTCACAAGGGAATTAAATAAAAATTGCCTTATATTTCTTAATGATTTGATGATTTATCACAAAATGTAATAGGACAAAACTTTAGTACCAATATTCCTATAAGGATATAATAGCTTATATTAAATCAAAGGAGTCTTGCTTTATGGTCTTAAGGGTTCCCTACTATGACATTGCACCTGAAGGTTTGAAAATTATGATGGAGATGGAGAAGTATACGAAAACAACAGCAATCGATCGAAAACTTCGTGAGCTGATAAAAATTCGTGCTTCCCAAATTAACGGATGTGCATTTTGTTTGAATATGCATTCGGAAGATGCTCGGAAAATGGGAGAAACCGAACAACGAATATACTGCGTAAGCGCTTGGGAAGACTGTGAATTCTATACCGAGCAAGAAAAGGTGGCTTTAGAGCTTACAGAGCACATCACGTTAATTCCAACCAAACGTGTTCCAGATGAGCTTTATCAACGAGTCCGTAAACATTTTGACGAGAAACAATATGTTGACCTTGTTCTAATCATCAATCAAATCAACAGTTGGAATAGAATCTCTATTTCAATGGGGAACATGGCAACTGAAAAATAATGACTTAAGAACGAACATCTATGGTGTTCGTTCTTTTTTTTGCCTCTATACAGAAAAGTGTCAAAAGCGCCCAGTGGTAGTCTTTTATTGTTTAAAAAAGGGTTAAGAAAAAAGAAGAGCAGCCCACGAAGCTGCTCCCCATTGTGATCCTTATTATTGTTTGCTCGCCAATTGCCTTTCCCGCTTTTCAAACAACACAATCAGTCCCGGCAACAGCACACCCCTTACCAAGAAGGTATCCAGCAGGATCCCAATGGCGACGATGAAGCCGAAAACGAATAGGAGTTGAATGGGCTGTGTCATCAGAACGGCAAAGGTAGCCGCGAGAATTAGTCCTGCGGAAGAAATGACTCCGCCCGTGCTGGCGACTGCAATTTCGACAGCCTCTCGCACAGAGTGCTTAGCCCGCTCTTCCTGGTAACGGGAAATCAACATGATATTGTAATCAATCCCAAGTGCAATTAAAAATACAAACGAATACAGCGGAACGCGGTTGCTGATGGTATCGATATCAAAGAACAGATTGCTTAGGAACATCCCCAGCCCCAGGGCGGCAAGGAATGAAATCAAGATGGTCCCAATCATATAAACCGACATCTTGATTGACCTGGTCAAACTTATCAGCATCACGAAAATCAAAAGCGTCTCAAGCGCCACAATCACAATAAGGTCGCGGTCATTAATGGAGCGGTCATCGACTTTCGTGGCTGTTTCGCCGGCAAAATAAATGTCTCCGTTCACACCAGCCGAGGCAGCAATTTTATCATGGCTGTCCCGCATAACCTCCAAAGTATCCATCGTATTCGCAGAGTATGGATTTTCCCCAAAAGTTAAACTGTATTGAACGACTTTGCCTTCTTCTGCGGTACCATTAACTCTAACGGAGCTTACCAAGTCCTGTTCAGCAAGTTTGTTTTTCAATGCATCCTGTTGTTCAGAAGATAGTGGCTCTGAACCTTCAAATAAAACGGTCGTTGGAGCGAGGTCGCCTTTCTCAAATTTCTCCTCCAGAATTTCATAGCCCATTCGGGATGGCATATCTTTCGGAAATGATTTCATCGTATCAAACTCAAATTTCATGTTTACCATATTGCTTGCTGACAAAAGTAGAAACAAGCCAATCACGGCCACCGAAGTCCCCGGTTTTCTAGCAACAAAGCGCCCGATCCGGCTCCATAACGAATTATTTTTGATAGCATCCTGACCCACCTTAGGAATAACCGGCCAAAAGGATTTTCTGCCAAAAAGGGCAAACAGGGCTGGGACCAAAGTCACCGATGCAATCATGATAATCAGCATGGTGGTGGCAAATGTTGGAGCAAAGTTCCGATAATCACCAAATCTTGCAAAAAATAAGACCAACATGGCCGCAAGTACGGTCCCGCCGGAATAGAACACAGGGGTTCCGACCTCCCGCATCGCCTGCCTCATCGCATCAAATTTATTCTGATGTTTTTTCAATTCTTCTCTAAACCGCGAGAACACAAATAAAGAATAATCAATCACGGCGGCAAACAGAAGAATCGTCATGATAGACAGCGTTTGGCTGCTCATGACCAGTCCTGCCTTGCCCATGAGGCCAAGTGTCTGCATCACCACTTCATACACAAACGCGGCAGCTAACAGCGGAATTAACGCCAACAGCGGTGAGCGGTAAATCACAATCAATAGCACTAGGATCAGGCCGACTGTTGATAATAAAAGAACAATATCTGCTCTTGAAAATAGATCCAGGGTATCGGTGGCAATGCCGGCTGGGCCGGTTACGTACAAGGTTAATTCGGAGTTTTTCTTGACGATTTCCTGAATCGCATCCTCCACCTTTTTAATTTCCTTTGTCTCAATTGATGAATTAATGCTTAAAGGAATAATTGCCGTGGTTTTATCGTCTGAAAAGAAGCCTGCGGCAGCCTGTGGCGGCAGTTTTGATAACGGTACAATCTGGTCCACGCCCTGGATTTTTTCCTTTTCAATTTTATCAACGAGGCTGGCCAGCTGAGGGAAAGTGATTTCACCGTCCTTCGATTGAAAAACGAGTATCGCAGGGATTCCTTCATTGTCTTTAAAGTATTTATCGACTTTCTTTTGGGCGATGACCGACTGGGCATCTTCCGGAATAGATTTGAGACTGGATACTTCATAGTCCTTGGCGCCTGGGGCCAGGACTGCCAACAGCATTGCGGCCGCAAACCAGATTCCAAGCGTAATCCACATTCCTTTTTTGGTCGAGACTCGGTCTGTGAGAGATTGCAAGAATGATTTCATTGCATAAACACCTTTCTGAGTTAGTTTTTATAAAACTATTGTTCTAAAAACCGACACAAAGTGACACTTGTGTCACTTTTGGTAAAAAGTAATTGACACTATTGTCACTAACATTATCTTTTAAAGTGACAAATGTGTCAATTACTTGTTTATGAACATTCCGTGACTGATAATCTCTTTAATCGATTGAACCCAAACATCTTGTTGGATACCGAAATGATTCGGAATGGCGATGGTTTGAAAAATAATTCCTAGCACCAGTGCATCAGGAATATGGGGCTTCAGCTTGTTCTCGGCTTTCCCGAGTGTCACAAGGTTTTGCATATAACTGTACATTTCCAAGTGCATTTTTTCTAGCTCTTGCGTATTGTTCATTACCTTTTCATTGAGGGAGGAAGGGATTTGCCGGCCTATCTCAATGAGTTGATGGATTTCACTATTTCTAAAAATAAGTTCAAAAAGGAATTCAAATTGCCTGTCAAAGTCATCTAATTCGGCTATTTCCTTTAATTCTGTAAGGAAATGCTTCATCTCAAATAACATATAATCGGTAATCAGTTCTTCCTTATTTTCGAAGTATTTGTAAATTGCGCCGCGGGAAATCTCCATTCGTTCTGCTAATAGACTGAAGGTAAAACCCTCATATCCATGTTCGAGCAGCAGCTGCTTGGTGTACTGAAATAATTCCTCCGTCGAAAACTTGCGCTCCCGTGCCATGATGCCACCTCCATCCATAAATGTAACACGGGGACGGTTCTTTTGCATCATTATTGATGCAAAAGAACCGTCCCTGTGCATCAAATTTTTCCGTTCCGAATGACCTGTTTCATCATATCCTTATTCGGGTAGTTTACTTCCTCGTAAAGCTGGATGACTTTTTCTAAATCATAGCTGACCCGCTGGATGGCGGTGTTGATGTTTCCTTGTTCGATTTCTACCAGTCCGTAGGAAGCCTTTGTTAGACCATCGAATGGGAGGCCGACGCTGCCAATATTCATAACGACTTTTCCATTGATGTATCGAACATAAGGCCGATGAATATGGGCATAAACATAAATATCTGCATCGAATGGCTTCATTAAGCTGGTATTGATCGTTTCGTCATCAGCATTGGGAAGAACTATTTTGAATAAACTGTCTGGTGTTGCATGGTAGGCGGCTATTTTGATTCCGTCCACGTTCACTGTTAAATGGGTTTGCAGATTTTCAAGGTAGTGGAGATCTGACGAACCCAGTTTCCCAACAGTCCATTGTCGTTCAGTATTCATCAACTCCAACGCATGATCCGGAACCTCCCCTGCGCGAACACCGCGAACCACCCACTCATCAGCATTTCCTTTGATGACATCGGTATTTAACGACTGAATCAATTCAAGCGAGCGCTTTGGTTCCGGTCCTCGGTAGCAAATGTCACCAAGAACATAAATTTTGTCCACGTTTTTTTGCTTAATATCAGCAAGAACCGCATCAAGTGCAACTGCGTTCCCATGAATATCAGAAATAAAGGCTATTTTCATGATTCACTCAACTCCCCGCATCTTTGCTTTTTAAAAAATAATACCATTAAATGGTTGAACGGACCAAATAGGGAATGATTAAATGAAAAAAAGACATGCTGGTTCCGGATTCCTT
Source organism: Neobacillus sp. SAB-20_R2A (assembly GCF_049568635.1). Taxonomy (NCBI): domain Bacteria; kingdom Bacillati; phylum Bacillota; class Bacilli; order Caryophanales; family Bacillaceae; genus Neobacillus; species Neobacillus sp. SAB-20_R2A. The sequence continues at coordinate 1,216,417 of NZ_CP145895.1, forward strand.
CCCACCACCCTGTCATATTTACCCATTTTGTACATCTCTTATATAGAGGTGTATTTTTATGAAAAGGAAACTGTTTCGAACCTTCATAGTATTGATATTGTTGGTCCTAATATATGACGTGAATTTTCGAACAAAAACAGTAACATATTTGGGTGAAGATGCGAATTGGTCCATTAAAATCAACTCAAAATTAGTTGGACTTAATGGTAGTTATAGAATTGAAGTTCAATATAAAGGCAGCAAATCAATCGAGTATATCGATTTTAATATCCATCCACCACATTATGAAGCAGGTATCCCTTCCTTGGACGAAAAGGGCTTTTACCAATGGGAATGTAAGGATGACTGTGGGTTTTATGATAAAGATGAGAAACTCCTCTTTTTTATTGTTTGGAAGGAAGGCCACCATTCTGAGGAAAAAATGAGGTTTATTGATTTAAAAAAGATACCGACTAATTGGTGGAAGTAGAGGTACAACTAAAGGAAAATTGTTAAAATAGTGTCATGGAGGTGGAGAAAAAATGATTGCAACCCAATATAAGATTACACTCCCGAGCGATTATGATATGAATATAATCAGAGACAGAGTGAAAAATAATGGCCATAAAACAGACGGGTTTGAAGATTTAAAGTTTAAACTCTATTTAATCACTGAAAAAGGAATCCATAATAATTTGCAAAACAGTTATAGCCCGTTATATCTTTGGAAAGGGAATAACGGACTGAACAAGTTTTTATTTAATGGGTTTTATGACAATATCCTAAACTCCTTTGGCTGGCAGCAAGTGAATGTCGGAATTCCCCTGATTGATACCACTACGTCTAAAATCACAGACAATAAGTACATATTTCAAATCACAAAAGAAATTCCACCGCAAGAAAGTCTTAACAACTTGAAGGATAAAATTGCGGAAAGCATCCCGACAATAGACGAGACAGAATATCTTATTATTTATAATCCGGAGAGATGGAAGTACGAAGTGTTTTATTTCTTAAATGATTTAAGTAGCGTAAAAGATGTAAGTGGGGTCGTTTATTCGATTCTACATATATCACAAGGATAATAGCTATAGTCTATTTTCTGTTTCATAAAATGGGCAAACATAAACCCAGTCCTTTTTCGGGGCTGGGTTATTACATTCGGTGGTGTATTTCGAAATAGAGCGCTTGGATGAATTTTTTCATGTTGATTCGGAGTGGGCTTGGTGTGGCGGTTTTTTTGTCTTTTAATTCTTTCATTTTTTGCCGGACGGTTGTAAAATCGAAAAACTTTGATGAGTAATTTTCAAACTTTGGGTGGGAAAAGTCTGTCAGCCCTAGTGAAGCAAGGCCATTCAACGATTGATAAATAGCCCTCCGGACACGCTGTTCGGAGGCTTTTATTTCTCTTTGAAGATCTGCCTCGCTGGCTGCTTCACCAAGTTTCTTCAAAGCTATGAATCTAAAAGTCTCCTTAAGGGAAGGAAATCCATTAGTGAATGTTTGCTGCTGTTCGTAATCATGGAAAAACTGCATAATCTCCAACAGGTCTTTACCCCCGCTTTCACCGGCAATGCCCAGGTCCGAAAGAAGGAACCGCCCGGCGTCAGAGAATGTTTTCCCTTTTTCCCGATGTAAATTGCCCTCTGGTTTTTGAAAGCTAATATTCATCGCATTTTGTATAGACCTTTGGATATCCTGGATGGATTTCTCTAAGCGGGCATGCTCGATAACCTTCTTTACAACCGAAACAACCTCGATTTTATTAATCGGCTTTGTTATGTAATGGTCAATCCCCTTTAAGTAAGCTTGTCCAATCAGGTCCTTAGATTCCACTTGTGAAATCATGATGACCTTCCCTTTAAAAATCGGCTTGATTTTCTGGACCGTTTCGATGCCGTCCAGAATCGGCATTAACAGGTCAACTAGTAAAATATCAACCTTCTTCATTTCTAAAAGTTCTCCGCTAACCTCGGAACCATCGGCAGCCTCGCCGACGACTTCGCCAAGGTCATCATCTTCAATAATATGGCTAAGCATCGTACGAATCGATATATCATCATCAATGATAAAAAATCGCATGAAATCACTCTTTTCTCGTTATTTTTGCCATTGGCAGGTGAACAGTGAAAGCTGCCCCTTTGCCATCCTCCGAATCATTAAGCAGAACATTGCCATCATGCATTTCTGCCACTTCCTTAACGTAGGTCAACCCAATCCCAGTGGAGGATTTGCCAGTGCTGTCAAACTTTAAAGTGAATCCGGGTTTAAATATGACATCTTTATATTGGCTGGGAATTCCAGGTCCGGTATCCTTAACGCCGATTGTCAGCCAATCTTGATTTTGTTCAGCCAATAGCTCAATTTTCCCCGTTTCATTGATAGCCTCGACGGAATTGGAAACAAGGTTGTTGACAATGGAGGTAAATGTATATGCATGATAATCGGGGTGTGTCCCGCTAATTGAAAAGACGAACTCAATTTTTTTCCCCAACAGCTCAGCATACTTTTTATTTGTCCTTACAATAATTGAAAAAAGGGAGTCAATGTCAATATAATCAAGCAAACTTTCCTCGGTAATCAGTTTGGAAAGCCCGGATAAAATTCGTTGATTATCCTTTTTGATCTCATGAACTTCACCAGCAATCCGCAAGGCTTGCTGAGGAATCCCTTCCAATGGGAAGTCTCTTTGTCCCTCGTTGATTTCGTGCAAATCCTTGTAAAGATTGTAGGATTGTTTGGTGACCTTCTCGGCAAACTGAAGGGTTTTTTTCAAAAGGATGGTCTCTTCATAAAGATTCGAAACGACCATGATCATATGTTCATTTCGCTTTTGGATTTCCGTTTCCTTCAGCTTGGTTTCATGGTATTTAAGAGTACTAAATAAACCAACTACAAAAAAACTTCGAAATACAGCGAAAATCAAAATTTTATGGACGGCATCAATAGTTGTTAATTCTTCAAATAAAAGCCTTTCGAAAAACAACTCTGACATTCCAGCCGCAAATTCTGTTACAATTCCCAATAGGCCTATCACCCAAGGCAACTGGTTAAACTGGTGGATTTTCAATAAGAAAAAGACCAAAGCATAGGTGAAATAATAGACAAAGGATGGCAGGTTAGCATGAATGGATACCAGCCAATCAAATGGTTCGAGAAAAATAGCATCAAGAAGGATTCGAAAAACTAGCACGGAAACCCCTGCAAGTGTGCCGCACAAAATAGCGGGTACTTTTCTTAGCCCCAATAAAAAGAGAAAAAGGGCAGGGGGTCCAAAGCTCACCCGATAGACCTCATTAAATGGATAAAATTTTACCTCCCCAGCAAGCGGAACCAAAATGGCCATTGCCGCCAGTAAGATAATTTCATTTTTTGAAAAAATTCTAATGTTCAATTTCCGCCACAACCTCATATTCTAACAATCCATCATTTAATGCAAAAAAAATTTGTAGGTTTTTGTAGATTTCTTGTTATATTGTGTAGTTACTATTTTACATTAAGACAAGCCCCACTGAAAACGCTCTCAGTAAATCACTGCCTCAAATTATAGTTTTATTTTAGCTAGAAATCCATTGGAAAAAAACTCTTCTAAGACCAAATCGTAAAAAAAATTAAAAAGAGGTGCTTGAATGAAAAAAATAGGCTTAGCTTGGCAAATCTTAATTGGGTTGATTCTAGGTATTGTTGTTGGTGCTATTTTTTATGGAAATCAAGATGTCGCGAAGTATTTACAGCCAGTTGGCGATATCTTTTTAAGACTAATCAAAATGATTGTCATTCCAATCGTTATTTCCAGCTTGATTGTAGGGGTTTCCAGTGTAGGCGATACAAAAAAGCTTGGAAAAATCGGTGGAAAATCCATTTTATACTTTGAAATTATTACAACAGTTGCGATTATTGTAGGACTATTAGCAGCGAATATTTTCCAGCCAGGCGCTGGGGTAGATATGGGTTCATTACAGAAAACTGATATTGGTGGTTATGTAGATACGGCAGAAACAGTAGAAAGCCACGGAATGGCTGAAACTTTTGTGAACGTTGTCCCGCCAAATATTATCAAAGCAATTGTAGACGGAAACATGCTTGCCATCATTTTCTTCTCTGTTCTATTTGGACTTGGGCTTACCGTCATTGGAGAAAAAGGGAAACCGGTCATTGCATTTTTCCAAGGTACGGCTGAAGCGATGTTCTGGGTGACCAATCAAGTAATGAAATTTGCACCTTTTGGTGTTTTTGCTCTTATTGGTGTGACAGTTTCTAAATTTGGTGTTGAATCATTGTTGCCGCTGGGTAAATTAGTTATTATCGGTTACGCTACAATGCTATTCTTTGTTGTTGTCGTTCTAGGGGGTGTTGCTAAATTAGTAGGTGTAAATATTTTTAATATCATACGCTTACTTAAAGATGAATTGATTTTGGCTTACTCTACTTCTAGTTCTGAAACGGTATTGCCAAGATTAATGGAGAAAATGGAGAAGTTTGGTTGTCCAAAAGCTATTACATCTTTTGTTATTCCTACGGGTTATTCCTTTAACCTTGATGGCTCAACACTGTACCAAGCATTAGCAGCACTGTTTATTGCCCAAATGTATGGCATCGATTTGTCCATTGGCCAACAAATTTCATTAATGCTGGTATTAATGGTAACATCTAAGGGAATCGCAGGTGTTCCGGGAGTTTCATTTGTTGTCCTCTTGGCAACGTTGGGAACTGTAGGTATTCCTATAGAGGGCCTTGCATTTATAGCAGGTATTGACCGTATTCTTGATATGGCCAGAACAGTTGTCAATGTCATCGGAAACTCATTAGCTGTAGTGGTAATGTCTAAATGGGAAGGCCAGTTTGATAAGCAAAAAGCAAATTCCTATTTGCAGTCTTTAAATGATACAAAGCAAAAAGCGGCATAACATGCAATTTTAGAAAAAGGAACCCATTACAGTGTGGGTTCTTTTTTGCAAATTAGCATGAAATAAAATATTGCGATATCTCTTTTGATAGATTTAAAATGAGAGAGTAATATGATAGGGAGAGAAGGTTTCAGCATGTGGATTGCTGCAGCATTGGTAACGACTTTAAGCTTCGGCACGAATAATACGATTTTTAAATGGAGTACAAGCCGTGGCTTGTCGAAAGTGCATATTCAGTTTTTCTTTTATTTCGTGGCATTTCTGCTTACACTTGGGTATGGGCTATATACAGGGGAACTGCAATTTAACCTCTATGCGCTCATCCTGGGTGGACTAATTGGCATCCTGAATGCGAATGGCAATATTCAGATGTCCAAGGCCTTCGAAAAGGGTCCTGCCAGCCTAACGTCGCCTCTAATTGGCGCCAATGCAATCATGCCGATTCTTGGGGCAGCGATTATTTTTCATGAAGAAATCAGTCTTGCCCATTGGATTGGGATTGTGGTAATACTCGGTTCAGCCCTGATGATCCAATATTCGCCGGGCAAAAGTCACGGCACAAATTATGGTCCATGGATTTATCGGGTCGTATTGGCAATCCTGTCCTTTGGGATACTGGGAATATTAATGAAAACAACATCCTATTTGCAAATTAGTTCGCTTAGTACATTAATTTGTATGTACGGCGGAGGCAGCATTTATTTGGCACTGACCAGCTTACGGGAAAAGGAAAGCTGGCTGAGGTCAGAAGTGAATGTCGGGTCCATGGCCGGTTTAGTCAGTGTCATCGGGTACAGCTGTTATTTCTATGCGTTGCAAAAAGGTATTGCCAGCATTATCTTCCCAATCGTCAGCTTAAATTGCCTCGTAGTCATCCTGGCAGGCTGTTGGTTCTTTAAGGAAAAATTGAAACGATACCAGCTCGTTGGTATTTTTTCTGCGATTCTTGGGATTATTTTTACAAAAATATGATACGTGGGGACGGTTCTTGTGCTTCAATTTCTGAAGTACAAGAACCGTCCCTTTGCTTTATCAAAAATGAGCAACGCTTTTTTGGTTTAAAGTGATAAAATTTTTATCTAAAATCTATTGTTCTATAACAATAATATATGGTAAAATCTGAATATTATTAATTTTTCAGAAAAATTAGAGCGGTTATTACTGCGTACATAGTCCGCTGAGGGGGAGAAAAGGTGAAAAAGAGTTTAGCCATTGTTTTGATGGGAGTATTGTTGCTGCTTTCTGCTTGTGGTGGGGGAAGCAAGGAAACTAGTGGGGAAAAGAAAGAAAAGGAAGTAAAAATAGGGATCACGCAAATCGTGGAGCATCCGTCCCTTGATGCCGCCCGCGAAGGGTTTATCGAGGCCTTGAAGGATGCTGGTTATGAAGAAGGAAAGAACCTGAAGCTTGATTACCAAAATGCACAGGGCGACATGAATACCAATTTATCAATTGCCCAAAAATTAGTTTCGGACAAGAATGATCTAATTTTAGCCATTGCTACTCCGAGTGCACAGGCCGTACTGAAAAACACGAAGGAGATCCCAGTTTTGTTTACGGCAATCACGGACCCGGTTGGAGCGCAATTGGTTAAAAGCCTTGATAAGCCAGGCGGCAATGCCACTGGAACATCTGATACGCACCCAGATGCCATCAAGAATACGATTGCTGCAATCAAGAAGTTTGTTCCAAATGCCAAGAAGGTCGGCATCATCTATAACAATGGTGAGCCTAACTCAGTCGTTAACGTGAAGAATGCCAAGAAAGCAATCGAAGCAGAGGGACTAGAGGCAGTTGAGACAACAATAACAGCTGGTTCCGAAGTGAAGCAGGCTGCTGAATCATTAGTTGGCCGTGTGGATGTCCTTTACATTCCAAAGGACAATACGGTTGTTGCTGCTCTTGAATCCGTCATTACTGTTGCAAATGCGAAAGATATCCCAACATTTGTTGGTGAAGGAGACTCTGTAAAACGCGGAACATTCGCCTCTTATGGACTAAACTACCATGACCTTGGCTATTCAACTGGTAAAATGGCAGTCGAAATCCTAAAAGGAAAGAAACCAAGCGAAATTCCAGTTGGCTTCCCTGAAAAACTAGAGCTCGTCATCAACAAAAAAGCCGCTGCTGAAGAAGGCATCACCCTAACAGAAGATTTAATTAAGGACGCGAAGATAGTAGGAGAATAAGTGAAACATGGGGACGGTTCTTGTACTTCAATTTGAAGCACAAGAACCGTCCCTTTGCTTTGAAACTTTTATTTAAGGCGGGCAGTCTAATCTAGTAAAGGGTGGTGGCGTGGATGAAAAAATTCATTTTTCCGCTTTTTCTAGTGGTTTTCTTTATGGTAATGGTGTGGGGGATGGGAATGAATCAAACCGGAAATCTTGCTCCATCAAGTATCGCCATTTTTGGGAAGGAAGATTATACCGAAATTGTTTCCGCAAATAATCACTTGGGGATGTTACTGTTAGAAGAGTTAGGAGCGGGAAACGGTGACAATACGTTTATTTCTCCGACCAGTTTATTCATGGCGCTGTCAATGGTCTACAACGGGGCCGATGGGAAAACAAAGGAAGAGATGGAGAAGGTTTTGCAAACGGCTGGAATGGATGCCAACGAATTAAGTCAAGCGAATGCTTCAATGATGTCGATGTTACATAAGCATTCTAAGCAAATTCAGCTCAATATCGCAAACTCCATTTGGCTAAACAAAGACTTCCACTTTCAGGATAAATTTGCGACTAACAACAGAGATTATTTTAATGCAGAAATAAAAGAGATTGATATCAATGATAGGAAATCTGTTCCTTTGATTAATGATTGGGTGAAGAAATCGACGAATGGTAAAATTAAGGAAATTATTGAAGCTCCTTTAGATCCAGATTTAGTCACGGTTCTGATCAACGCGATTTATTTTAACGGGAAATGGCAATATGAATTTGATAAAGAGCAAACAAAGGAACAAACTTTTCATCTGACAGAAGGGACCACCAAAAAAGTGCCGCTCATGACGCTGAATGAAAAATTGGCTTATTTGGAAACCGAAGATTTCCAGGCGGTTTCGCTTCCATATGGTGATGGCCAAATGAGCATGAAGATATTTCTTCCAAGGGAAAGTTCCAATTTAGCAGAATTCCAAAAAATACTGACAACTGAAAATTGGGAGAAGTGGAACTCTGAATTTACCGAAAAAAAGGGGACCGTTCTGCTGCCAAAGTTTCAATTAGAGTATGAAGTGATATTGAATGACCCATTAAAGAATCTGGGGATGGAGACCGCTTTTGACAGCCGAGCTAATTTTTCAAAAATGGTTAAAGAGACGGATCCAATAATGATCAGTGAAGTGAAACAAAAAACATTTATCGATGTGAATGAAGCAGGGACAGAAGCGGCTGCGGCAACCTCTGTCCAAATGGTAAAAGAGTCGGCAAGCATAGATAATCCCTTCTTTATAGAAGTAAATCGGCCATTTTTCATAACGATTACCGAAGAAGAAAGCGGAACAATTTTATTTATGGGGTTGATATCTGACCCTCAGGGTGGAACTCAAAAATAGTTCATTTTTTTGGCTAATAGGAAAGTGTAAAATTTCCCTGATTTTACACTTTCTTAACGCATAAATTCAACTACGTCTCTGTCTTCGTCCTAACGGACTCGCCAATCGACGAGTTTTCATTTAAAATTGCTTTTGCAAAATTTGGTTGATAAACTTATTTTGTATATTTAGAAAAGGAGTTTTTAGCAGGATGATTAATAAAGTTGCAAAAGTTACTGTTTATGTAAATGACCAAGAAGAAGCCAAAGATTTTTGGATTAATAGAGTCGGTTTTGTTCTAAAAGAAGAGCAGCCAATGGGGCCAGACTTTTCCTGGATTGAAGTTGGACTAAGCGGAGATGACTCCACCAATTTAGTCCTTTATGCTAAAGCTGCGATGGAACAGCATGACCCATCAAAGGTTCAGCACCCATCAATCCTCTTCAGCACGACCGATATCGAATCCGCATATGAAAAAATGAAACAAAATGGAGTAAAAGTAGGGGAAATGCTAAGAATGCCATTCGGAACGATGTTTTCCTTCCATGACCAGGATGGCAATGATTATTTGTTGAGGGAAGATAAATAAGAATAAAAAAGCTGCGATTTTTGATGTGGAATTGCAGCTTTTTATGATTATATGGACCAAAGGTCAAATAGTCAAGCGGAAAGTGGTCATATGAAAAGGTTATAAGACCATAAGGAGCAAACAGCCAGGCCGAAGGTGGTCTTATGAAAGGCTTATAAGACTAAAAGGAGCAAACAGCCAGGCCGAAGGTGGTCTTATGAAAGGTTTATAAGACCAAAAGGAGCAAACAGCCAGGCCGAAAGTGGTCTTATGAAAGGTTTATAAGCCCAAAAGGAGCAATCAAGCGGACCGGAAGAGGTCTTATGAAAAAGTTGAAAAAGCTTCTACCTTTTTTTCTTCTTAGAATTATCGACAACAGCCACTTTGCCTTTTTTGATTTCTTCTAAAACCACTTTCACATGTATCGTTTTTTCGTCAATATGCTCGACGTTTGAAACCTTGGCTTTGCGGCCTTTAATGGTTAGATCCTCTCCAACGGCCGGAATACGTTTTAGCAGCTGTGTTAATAAAACATTTTTGTTTTCAAGAAAATGCACAGCAAACATAGGCGGTCCTCACCTTTCATTTGTAATGGGTTGTCTCTATACAAAAATATTTAATGAAAGGCGGTTTTAGACCAAAAACGCTTACATAAAAACTTGAAATTAATTTCCACATAACTTTAAATAGAGTTATAGATTAATTGAAAAATAAAAAAAACGAGATGATTATATGTTTATTTTAACGGAAGCAGCAAAAACAGAATTACAAAACCGATTGCAAAATTCATACCAATTGATCCGCTTGCAAATGCGGAAAAGTTGTTTTATGAAAGCAAAACTGACCTTCGAAAATGCCATGCAGGCAAATGACGAAATAATAACATTGGATGAACTGCAGTTTATCATTGATAAAGCCGAGTGCCATTATTTCAGGAGCAAAACATTGGATTTTATCCCAGACACCACTGGTTTTAAACAATTTGAGGTCATCTAATTTTTCAAAGAGCCTATTCCGTAAGGATAAGGTTCTTTTTTTTTGCTTTTAACCACCCATTTCAAGCAGCTTCACTTAAAATTTATGAATTCTAAAAATATTGACACAATAAAAAATGCGAGATAATATAAATTTGTAGGTTGGTATCGTCGAACGCCATTCGACATTATCGAACGCATTGGAGGATTAATAATGTCAGAACGTTTAATTCAATCGATTGAAAGAGCAGCGGATGTCCTTGAAATTTTTTTAACTACAAATTCAGAGTTAAGCGTCAAGGAAATTAGCGAGAAGGTAAATCTATCAAAAAGTACTGTCCATGGGATTATCAAGACTTTGGAACACAGAGGATATCTTCAGCAAAACCCGGATGACCTCAAATACCGTTTAGGTATAAAGCTTTTTGAACTAGGTAATTTTGTCGGCAAACATTTGGACATACGAAGCATTGCTCGGCCAATTATCAAGGATTTAGTCAATGAACTAAATGAAACCGTTCACTTAGTTTTATTGAACCGCAACGAAATTATTTATATCGAAAAGGAAGATGGACCGAGAACCCTGACGATGTACTCGCATATTGGAAAAAGAGCCCCGGTACATTGCACAGGTGTCGGCAAAGCAATTCTGGCTTACTTAAGTGATCAAGAGGTAGATCGCCTACTGTCAATCCAAAATTTGCAGCCGTTTACGGAGTTCACGATAACGGATAAACAGGCAATTAAAAATCATTTACAATCTGTCCGTGAGTGTGGCTATGCGGTTGACGATGAAGAGATTGAATTAGGGCTGAAATGTATCGCTGCTCCGATCTTTAACCATCAGGGGAATGTAATCGCTTCAATAAGCTGTGCCGCCCCTAAAATCAGGCTTGATGAAGAACGTCTTCCAAAGGTCATCGCCGGAATCCAGAAAGCTGCATCAGAGATTTCAAAGGCATTGGGTTACAAAGGTGTAATGCAACGATAAAGACTGATTTGACAGCTATTTTGGAATAGGGATTGAATAAAATGGACACGAGAAACGTCCCCGTGAACTAATTTTTAGGAGGAGAAATGAAGTGGAAAAAGTAAAAGTTGCCATTCTTGGCTCAGGAAATATTGGGACAGATTTAATGATTAAGCTTGGCCGCTCTGAAATTTTGGAATTAACCACTGTGATTGGGATTGACCCAAATTCGGATGGACTGCGCCGTGCCAAGGAATTAGGATATACAGCTATCAGCGATGGTATTGATGGATTTTTGAAAACACCAGAATTGGCTGACATCATTTTTGATGCGACCTCTGCGAAAGCCCATCTCTACAATGCAAAAGTGTTAAAAGAGGCAGGTAAAAAAGTAATTGATATGACTCCTGCTGCGGTTGGACCATATGTATGTGCTGCCGTGAACATTCAAGAGCATTTAGAGAAAGATAATATCAATTTGATTACTTGCGGAGGTCAAGCGACGATCCCAATGGTGCATGCGGTCAATCGTGTTTGCCCAGTAGAATATGCAGAAATTGTCGCAACCATTTCAAGCCGCAGTGCCGGACCAGGGACTCGCGCAAATATCGATGAGTTTACTGAAACGACATCCCGTGCGATTGAAGTAGTTGGGGGCGCGAAAAAAGGAAAGGCCATCATTATCCTGAATCCTGCGGAACCGCCGATCCTAATGCGTGACACCGTTTATACGCTTGTCGAAGAAGGAAAGATGAACGAGGAAGCCATCAGACAATCAATTGCAGAAATGACTAAGGTTGTTCAATCCTATGTTCCGGGGTATCGTCTACGTACCGAACCGATTTTTGATGGAAATAAGGTAACCATTTTCTTAGAGGTAGAAGGAGCCGGGGATTATCTGCCAAAATACTCTGGAAACCTAGATATCATGACTGCAGCAGGCGTTAAAATTGCTGAAGAATTTGCAAAAAACTTATTAAAGAAACAAACCGTTTAAGAAAGGGGCCGAAAAAACAATGGAAAACAACAGGGATATTCTCATTACCGAAGTAGCATTACGGGACGGCAGCCATGCGGTGGCACATCAATATACAGTCGAGCAAGTATTGAAAGTTGCAAAAGCATTGAATGATGCCAATGTACCATTTATTGAAGTATCACACGGCGACGGACTTGCAGGGTCTTCTTTACAATATGGCCTGTCAAAAACAAATGAGATGGAATTAATCGAAGCAGCTGTTTCTGTAGCAGATAAATCAAAAATTGCCGTTTTATTATTACCGGGTATCGGTACACTGCATGAGCTAAAGGAAGCTGCCAATTTAGGTGCAAAAATGGCTCGTATCGCTACACACGTAACCGAAGCAGATGTGGCGCCGCAGCATATTGCTTATGCAAAAGAACTTGGCATGGAAACAGTTGGATTCTTAATGATGAACCACATGGCACCAGTAGACAAACTTGTTGAACAGGCTAAATTAATGGAAAGCTACGGTGCTGATACGGTTTATGTGGTTGATTCAGCAGGTTATCTTCTTCCGGAACAAGTACGTGAACGGATTCGTGCCCTTAAACAATCAGTAGGCATTAATATCGGCTTCCATGGTCATAACAATCTCTCACTTGCCATGGCCAATACACTTGTAGCTATTGAAGAAGGTGCGACCCGTATTGACGGCAGTGTTCGCTGCTTAGGCGCTGGTGCCGGTAATACGCAGACAGAAGTATTAGTTGCCGTTTGTGAACGGATGGGAATTAAGACAGGTGTCGATTTATATAAAATGATGGATTTAGCTGAAGATATCGTTGCACCGATTCTGCAAGTACCTCAGGAAATTACAAGAGACAGTCTGACACTAGGATATGCAGGGGTTTATTCAAGCTTTGCCCTTCATGCGAAACGTGCTGCAACTAAATTTGGCATCGATTCACGTGACATTTTAATAGAGTTAGGGAAACGTAAAGTTGTCGGCGGTCAAGAGGATATGATCGTGGATGTAGCAGCGGAAATTGCTAAAAACAAAAACTAAGCCTTTTTGGACATCTTAGAATACGCACAATTAACATTTTTTCAGCAAAGGGTTAAATCATCTAGGGGTAGAGGAGAAATTTTATGGAACTAGTTATTATTCTCTTAGCGCTGGGTTTGTTAATGTTTATCGCCTATCGCGGATTTTCAGTCATCATTTTTGCTCCGGTATGTGCATTATTTGCGGTATTATTAACAAATCCAGATTATGTTCTCCCGTTTTATTCGAATGTCTTTATGGGAAAAATGGTGGAATATATAAAATTATATTTTCCTATTTTCTTGCTGGGAGCTATTTTTGGTAAAGTAGTAGAAATGTCCGGCTTAGCACGTTCCATCGCCACCACCTTGATTCAATTGGTGGGACGCAAGCGTGCCATGTTAGTCATTGTTTTATTGTGCGCAATTCTTACCTACAGCGGCGTAAGCTTAGTCGTTGTGGCATTTGCGGTATATCCGTTTGCAGCCAATTTGTTCAGACAATCCAATATTCCGAAACGGTTAATTCCGGGAACGATTGCCCTAGGGTCTTTTACCTTTACAATGGATGCGCTGCCAGGTTCCCCACAGGTGCAAAACGTTATTCCGACAACATTTTTTAAAACAAACCTTTATGCCGCACCGACACTTGGAATTATCGGGGCCATTTTCATCTTTACAGTCGGTATGCTGTATTTAGATTCTCGCCGGAAAAAAGCTGAAAAAGCCGGTGAAGGCTATGATAGCTTTGGAACGATTACTGAAGAGGAAATTAAAATCGACTTGGATGTAAAAGAAAGCGTCGGCCGCAAAATATTTGCCTTTGTTCCGGTTGTCCTAGTTGGTGTGTTAAATAAGGTGTTAACCACAGTGATTCCAAAATGGTATCCAAATGGTTTTGATTTTTCGAAGATCGGTTTAACGAATTTCCCAAACATTGAAACGGCACAAGTCGTTGGTATTTGGTCAGTTGAAATTGCTCTTCTGGCAGGGATTTTTGCCACTATTTTGTATAATCGAAAACCTGTTCTGACGAATTTCAAGGTTGGCATGAATGTCGGGATTGGCGGAGCACTGCTGGCAATCATGAACTCGGCTACTGAATATGGTTTTGGTGCGGTTATTTCAAATTTGCCTGGATTTGCGATTGCGAGAGACGGCATTTCCAAAGCGTTTGAAAATCCTTTATTAAACGGAGCCGTAACGACAAATGTTCTGTCTGCTATTTCAGGTTCTGCATCGGCTGGTATTGCCATTTCATTAGGTATTATGAGTAAAACCTATATTGAACTGGCTAATCAATTCGATATTCCGCTAGAAGTTATGCACCGTGTTATTTCCATGGCATCGGGAGGGATGGATACACTTCCACATAACGGAGCTGTTATTACATTACTCGCGATCACTGGTCTGACACATAAGCAATCCTATCGCGATATATTTGCCATTACCATTATCAAAACAATCGCTGCATTCTTTGTAATTGGTGTTTATATGTTAACTGGAATTGTTTAAAAAATTTATAAAGTACTAGTTGTGAAAAAAAAGGCAAGTAGACGATGTCCAAATGTGGACAAGTTTACTTGCTTTTTTGCACTTAATAAGCTTTCCGGTAATAAAGTTATTTTTTTCGCACTATATTTAAATATAATTTGCTAGTTTTTAAGAAAAAATGAAGGGGATTGTGGTAATCTCAATTTAATGAGTATTGCAAAAATAAAAAACCTTAAGCAGAGGTTGTGCTTCAAATGATTGAAGAGTTATTAATAAATGCCGATGAGTGCTATCAGCTGGGTGAGGAGAAGGCTGCTGAATATTTTCGGAGGCTATACAAACTGGTCACAGAAAAAAGCTATGTCACTGCTTTGACAAGGGATTTCCAAGAGTGGAAACACAACCATATTCGTCATCCTCTATTAACCTTCCTATTTCGAAGAAGGCAAAGGCCGGATATTCGGGGATACCACCAATACATACAATGGCTCGACTATACCGGTAAACTGGACCATTATCTGGACCGAAGCATTTCCTATCTATACATGCGGGACCTCGGCAAAACTCTGGAGTCACCGGAGACACAGGCTAGGATACGGAGTGTTGTGTCCAATTTAAAGAATAACCTGACAAGCCGTGATGACAAAACTGATTTTTTCAGCATGGCCGGATTGTACCGCTGGGCGCAGAAGGAAGGGATTGAATCCGCCTTTATTTGGCTGATGAACAAACTGAAAATCGTATCCGACAACATTCCGGAGGGAATGGATCCCGAGCATGCCAAAAGAAAATTGATTAAAATCATTGCGGGGGTCATCCTGCATGTAAATGAAGAGATGGCTGATGAAACTGCCCAAGAAGAACGAAGCCGGAGGCTTGATGAAGCTATCAGGCTGGGCTATGCCTACGGTCTGACCTATCCCTTTATTGACGATCTACTTGATGCCCAAGTTTTGTCCGATAAAGAAAAAGAGGAATACTCCAGTTTAATCCGGACCACCCTTGTTACAGGATCTGTTCCTGATTTAGGCAACTGGACAGGACCTAATGCCAGTCTCATTCGTTATATTCATTCCGAACTCCGCGATGCCTTTGACTATATTAAGTCCCATCAGCATCCGGAAACGAGAAAGCATTTTTTCGAGCAGGCCTATATCTTTTTTAATTCTCAAGAAGTGGACCGCGTTAAAAATTTATCCAACCCCAATTACACCAATGAAGAACTGTACATACCGATTATTTTAAAATCATCTTCGTCCCGATTGATTGCCCGTTCTGTCATCAGTGCTCCTGAGGATGAGGGGTTTGACAGCCGAACCTTCTATTACGGCATTTATAATCAACTGGCCGATGATTTTGCCGATATGTTCGATGACATAAAGGACGGTGCCGTCACGCCGTATACCTACTATATGAAATACCACAACCAGCGCGATGACCTTATCAACCCATTTGAGTTGTACTGGGCGGTTATTGCTAATTTGATTCACAATGTCTTTCACTCCGATCCAAAGACATGTGAGGTCATACTGGACCGCGCCATAAACGGATTGAAGCGATTTAAAGTGCGGATGGGAACGCAAAAATACAACGAAATAATGGGGCTTTTTACCTCAGGAATGCCGCAATTCAATCGTGTGATACAAAAAATGGTCCAAAAAGCAGACGATGTGGATTTCTTTGATAAGCTGCTGCGCGACCATATTATTACAAATTTAAAAAATGATCGTATGGAGCAGGACGACTTTTTAGATACAATCGAAACGGTTCGCGACCAAATTAACAGGACCTTGAAAATTGAAGATGTGCCATTAAGGAATGACCCCATTATCGATGCCGCCAATTACAGTCTTGAGGGTGACGGGAAGCGGCTCCGTCCCATTATGACGTGGGTTATGGGTGTTGATGGATATGGATTGGATGGTTCCTCCATTACCCCGCTTTTACGGTCATTAGAATACATGCATACGGCATCACTTATTTTTGATGACCTTCCATCTCAGGACAATGCTGCAATCCGCAGGGGGCGGCCAACTCTGCATAAGACCTATAACATCGCCATTGCTGAACTAACTGCGCTTTTTTTAACCCAAAAGGCGATCGAGGAACAGACTTCGCTTACCTGGTTCAATACAGAAACAGTGCTTCGCTTGATTCAATATTCAGCCCAGGTAACAGAGGATATGTGTAAGGGGCAGGCAATGGACCTGGAATCTAAAGGCAAGCCATTAACACTGGACCAACTGAATGTCATGTGCTTTTATAAAACCGGAATTGCTTTCGAAGCGGCTTTAATCATGCCGGCGATTCTTGCACAAGCACACGCTTCCGAACTGTCCGTCTTGAAAAAATTCGCCAGGCATGCCGGCATTGCCTTTCAGATTAAGGATGATCTTCTAGATTTGGAAGGGGATCAGAACGTATTAGGGAAACCCGCAGGCAATGATGCTGCTAACAACAGCTCAACGTTTGTATCCATCCTGGGCGCAGAAGATGCGAAAAAAGCGATGTGGGACCATTATTGTCTGGCGATGGACACACTAGAGGAAGTGCCGCGCAACACGACTTTTTTGAAGCATTTGCTGAACTATATTGTTAATAGGGATCATTAAAAAGAGGGGACGGTTCTTTTGCTTCATTTTTTGAAGCAAAAGAACCGTCCCCATGTTTCAGTATATAACGACCGGTTCGTAGGTGCTGAGATTTTCGTAGACGATTTTCATATCGTCTGGTTGTGTGTTGACGCAGCCGTGCGAGCCATCGTTAAGATAGGCATTGCTTGCCCAGTTTTTCCGCCAGCTGGCATCGTGGAACCCTTGTCCATCGTTCGTAAAAGGAGCCCAATAATTTACCTGTACTTGATAACTTGGTTTTCCACCGAGTTCCCTGCCTGTTAGAATGGAAGGTGATCGTTTATAGAGAACATACCAAACTCCTGTTGATGTATCATGACCGGTGCTGTGTTTCCCGGTAACGACATTTGTTGTGATGACCAATTTACCATCTTTGTAAATCCAAATTCGCTGTTCGGCAAGGGATACTTCAGCATACGTGCCGCCAATTCCGTTGTTCGCGGTTGTATCGTAACCGTAGCCTTCACCCTTCCATCCGTGTCCAATAACATTGGATGCAGAAATGGAACTCTCTCCCTTTTCAAAAGCAGCTTGAATTTGAGCTGTTTCTTTGTCAACATCTAATGCCCAGCCGTAGCCTTTTCCTTTTACAGATATGACCGAACCTGAGTGGGTCTTAAAGGAGAAGTCTTTATTTAATGTAGATTTTGTATCATTTATTTCCGCAACTTTGTTTTTAATGTCATTCGGGTCAATTGTTATTTTCATATCCTTAGTCACAGAGGCATTTGTAATTACTTCACTAGCTTTTAAAGAAAAGACTTGATCCTGAACCTTATACTCAACAGTCTTCCCAAGAAGTTCTTGCAGCTTTTTCTGTTCATTTTTTACAATTGCGCTATTTTCTTTGATTGGCTGTATGTATAAAGGACTAAGATGAATGTCACTCTTATAATGCTGCTTGTCGTATTCCTTCAATAGGCTTGAGACGTCATATTGTTCTCCATCCTTGCTTTTGGTGATAATAATGCTGCCCTGCGTAAGCTTCGCCGCTGCATCTTGGGGTGCTTTTAAACTTTTATTCATTGATAAGAGCTTTTCTTCGACAAGCTTTTTCATTGTTTCGGTTCGGAATTGGTCTGCCTTTTCAGGTATCAGATGAAAACTTTTTACCTTTGTTGATGGAAAAAATGTCCACTGGCTTTTTAGTATTTTTTTAACCTCAGGCAAATCCTGCTCAGCAAAACCCATCTTTGTATCGTTTTCATCTAAAATTTGCTGCTGTCCGACAAAGACCCTATTTTGTAAGACAGTGGTTTGTAATTTTTTCAATGCCTGATCAGCCGTCATCCCACCGACATTTATGTCATTAATCGTAGTCTGCGAATTGAATCGGGTTGCCTGGTAATAACTAATTCCTGCAATTAAGAGTACGATAATAGAGGCGCTGCTTGCTGCAACAAACTTCCAATTTCGATTGCCTTTGACTGATTTGCCTCGTCTGGTAGGTATTTCTCCAACCAGATTCATTTCTGCGTTATTCATAAATCTTCCCCCATAAATGCCTAATAACCTCGGTATCAAGTCAACCGACTTTAATCCCATAACACATTCTAAGTCTACAACAATATTCTTAATTTATCATTAATAATTTACTAGATTTTCATAGTATAAAATAAGTGCTAATTTAAACCCACTTAGGATAAACTGAATATAAATTAGATCATGGGGACGGTTCTTTTGCTTCAGAAGCAAAAGAACCGTCCCCATGCTTCAAAGAAGGGGTAAACGAAAATATGAGTAATCCAGGCTGGAATTTTGATAATAGTTATGCCCGACTTCCGCAGGCTTTTTTTACTGATACGAATCCTGCGCCAGTTGCTTCACCGAACTTGGTTATTCTTAATGGTCATTTGGCATCTGCTTTGGGGTTGAATCCAGAGGCTCTTCAGGGAGAAGAAGCTGTTGCGGTGTTTGCTGGGAACAAAATACCCGAAGGTGCTGCGCCGCTTGCGCAAGCCTATGCCGGGCATCAATTTGGCCATTTTACAATGCTGGGGGACGGTCGGGCAGTGCTGCTGGGGGAGCAAATCACTCCGGACGGAAAACGGTATGATATTCAACTGAAGGGTTCAGGCAGAACACCATTTTCCCGCGGAGGGGATGGCCGGGCGGCGCTTGGACCGATGCTTCGAGAATATATCATTAGTGAAGCGATGCATGCGCTAGGTATTCCGACTACCCGCAGTCTGGCCGTGGTGACTACAGGGGACGCCATTTATCGTGAAACCGAGCTTCCCGGTGCGATTCTGACACGCGTTGCATCCAGCCATATTAGGGTTGGAACCTTTCAATATGCTGCTGGGAAAGGTAATGTGGATGAATTAAGGATTCTGGCTGACTATACAATAAAACGCCATTATCCAGAAGTCACAGCTGATACTGATAATAACAAGTACCTTTCATTTCTTAAGGAAGTTATAAAACGTCAGGCCTCACTAATTGCCAAATGGCAGCTCGTCGGTTTTATTCACGGGGTCATGAATACGGACAATATGACTATTAGCGGAGAGACCATCGATTATGGCCCCTGTGCCTTTATGGACACCTACGATCCGGCAACCGTATTCAGTTCTATCGACAGGGAGGGACGTTATGCCTATGGCAATCAGCCGTTTATTGGCGGGTGGAATCTGGCCCGATTTGCGGAAAGCTTATTGCCGCTGCTTCATGAAAACGAGGAGGAAGCAGTTAAATTGGCCCAAGAGGCTATTTCAGAATATGACGGGTTATACCGCCAAAATTGGCTTGCCGGAATGCGGGCAAAGCTGGGTCTTATTAATGAAGAGGCAGAAGATGAATTGCTTGCGGAAGACCTGCTTAGTCTAATGCAAAAACATCGTGCTGACTACACCAACACCTTCCGAGCTTTAACATTGGGTCAGTTGGAGGGAGCGGAGCTGTTTAAAGCACCGGAATTTTCCGAATGGCAGAAGCGTTGGCAGGAAAGACTCGGCAGGCAGCAGGAAGCAACAGCGGAATCCCAACAGTTAATGCGGAATTCCAATCCCGCAGTCATCCCGCGCAACCACCGAGTGGAGGAAGCGCTTGATGCAGCAGTCAGTCAAAGCGACTTCAGCGTCATGATGAAGCTCCTAAGTGCTCTGTCGAACCCTTATGCCTACGTGCCAGAACAGGAAGAATACTGTACAACTCCTGCAGCTGCGAACAGACCATACAGAACCTATTGCGGTACATGATTAGGAAAGGGAAACTTCGTTGTTGTGTTCCATTTTATTCCAAAGTTTGTCGTAAGACTCCTGAATTTTGTAGTCAGGGAGCAAAATTATGTTGTAAGACTCCTAAATTTTGTAATGAAGCAGCAAAATTATGTTGTGAGTTCCTATATTTATGTAATGAGCGCAGTGAAATTTGAATTGAAAAAGAAGCTCCATCCCATGCTGGAGCTTCTTTTTATTTTATAAAAAAATTTAATATACGCCAACCGCATCAAACGATTTATTGACTGCGGTAACCTCCGCAGAGCTAGCCCCATAAAGGTCCGCAGCAGCTTGTACCAGAGCAGCGCGGGCCTGGCTGAAGGTAGAGGAGGCTGTTAAGTAGACGGTATTTGCTCGATAATAGATTGCCCCCAGTTTATCATTGCCGATTCCTTGAACCGTGACACCATAATGAGTTCCGCCGGCAGCCAGCAGGTAGGCAGCTTTATTGATAATGCCGCTGTTCGTATGAACGCCGCCGTTGTCACTTGTTCCAGTATAACGTTTTGAATAATGATCCGGATCGCCGTATTTCGTCGGATCACTCATCGAACGAAGGGCATCGTTTGCCTTTGCTGGAGTATAAACGTCCTCGCCAATCTCATAATCTGGATTTTTCCCATTATAAAATTCAACAAGTGTACCAAAAATATCAGAAATGGCTTCATTTAATGCTCCGGACTCATTTTGGTAGACCAAATCGGAACTAGTGTCTGTAACCGCATGGGTCAGCTCGTGGGCAACAACATCAATACCACCTGATAACGGGATAAAGGTAGTTCCGTCTCCGTCCCCATACACCATTTGGGTGCCATTCCAGAAGGCGTTATTGTAGTTTCGGCCATAGTGGACCGTAGACTTTAAGGCTCCGCCGTTATTATCATAGGAATTCCGGCCAAAGACATTTTTATAATAATCATAGGTTTTACCTGCATAATAGTGAGCATCAACTGCAGGGCTCTCATACGAGCTATTTAGGAGGTTGTCAACACTTGTCCAAAGTGACCCCGGCGTACGGGAACGGTTGGATGCATCGTATGTGATTACCCCGTTTCCTCTAGTATTATCCTGCAGATAATAAGTTGAACTGGATAAAAGCATGTTTAAGGCCTTCGTATCACCTAAAACACCAACTCCGCTGCCCGTTGTATTTGTACCTGTTACGCCTGGGCCGGTTTTTGCTTCATGAAGGTCATTGTATTTATTTAAAATTTCCCCAGTGGATGCATCAATAAAATAATTATAGTTTCCTGGCTTTGGTTCGAGGAAATTTAAGTTTACTAGATATGCATAGTTAGCATCATTACCCTGTGTGAAAACAACCAGGTCGGCAGATGGCTTTTTCTCGTAATCAGGAGAAATCCCAAGATCGGCTTCCGCAATTTTTATTGCTTGATTGGCATTGACCTTTTTCTCCTTTTTCAGACCCTTTTTTGTTTCAAGGTCCGGGGTGACTGTTCCGGAGAACACATTTAGAGTTCCGTCCTCCGCGACAAATGCTGCCTGTGCAGCGCCCCAAACAGGAATACCGTTGTACAATTGTTGGAGTCTCAGCGCCGTTCCGCCAAGCTTGTCTTTATTGCTGGAGGTGATTTTGAACGATTCCAGTGCGGATTTGGAACCAAGTTTAAATTTGTCTTTGTTAGCGTTTACATATTCAAGGACAACGGCTTCTGCACTTTTACCTGATGGGTTTGTAAGCTTGCCTGAAATAAACTCTGGGGATCCAACTAGCTCATTGTATTTGTAGTTGGACAGGACATTTTTTTGTGCGGCAAATGATGATGCTGGGGCAATGGCACTGGCGGCAAGACCGATTGACAATCCGAAAGCTATAACCTTTTTCTTCACTATAACTCCTCCTTGGAAAACCTATTAATTTTTAAAACTATCATATTACCTCAAAGGGTCGTGAATTCATTTTACTATCAAAAAAAGCACTGGAAAAGAAAAGGTTTTCATTTTGATGTTGGGAAAAAAATCAAAAAAGTACAGAAAATTTTTAAAAAAAGACAGTGGCAATTTTAAAAATACTGTTATATAATTCTTTATAAATACTAAAGTTGTTATATAACAATATAGGCGAAAGGGGAAAAAATGATGAACAAGGTAGATTCAATTGCACGGAGAATTCTAGGTTGGAAGTTAAATAGGTGGGATCGTTGGTACGATTATGAAAAGGGAATGTTCATCCATGATGCAGACTTTCAACCGGAGCACAACCTGGATCATGCGATGATCATTGTTGACAGATTAGAGAATTTAGGATTTACCTATACAAACAAAGGGCCATCAGAGGTTTGCTTCAATGATGTAACGGGAACTGGGGAAACATTGGCCCAGGCAATCACCAATGCAGCCTACTCCATCATCGAAAGAAGCACAGAAGCTGTCAGCAGCAGACTATGGTCAAAGCTTTGCTAAATGAACTCAAAAAAAATGGACCGTCTTCGATAGACGATCCATTTTTAATTACTTCGCACCTGCCGGCTTTAAGTTTTTCCTTTCAAGCCATGTCACACCAATATATAATACGGCCATTGTTACCCCAGTTCCAACCGCAAATCCGCCGCCATGCACAAGAACGGCGGCAATCCACAGAATACTAAGAACAAAGTGAGCCGAGCGAATCGGTTTTTTCTTCTTCCGGTCCAGTACATATCCGTATATAGCCAAACAAAGCAGCAATAAAAAGGCAGAAGCGGCCGTTAAATTGTCTGTTTTGGTGAATTCCTTAATTAAATAGTATCCGCCATCTTAAAATTATTATTTCCTCCATTCTAAAGGACCAATCTTAAATTTTTCTTAAAAACAACTTAATATTCAAAAAAAACAAGCGGGGAATCACATGAATTATCGACTTTAAGGTAGGAAAAGGTTTAAGATATTAAATAGAGTGAATTGAAATAAGAACGGGGTGTATGTTTTGAAAATTGCTTTTATAGCACATGACCAAAAGAAAAATGACATCGTAAATTTTGCAGTCGCATATGAGCCGATTTTTTGTAAGCATGAATTATATTCCACAGGTACGACAGGCAGCAGAATTATGGATAAAACAGATTTAAAAATTACACGTTTTAAATCCGGGCCGCTGGGTGGAGATCAGGAGATTGGTTCTTTAATTGCTAAAAACCAAATGGATATTGTTTTCTTTTTCCGGGATCCATTAACAGCACAGCCGCATGAGCCGGATATTTCAGCGCTTATCCGCCTTTGTGATGTGTATTCCATTCCGTTGGCCACCAATATGGGAACTGCGGAAATACTGATCCGTGGCTTGGAGCGTGG
This sequence comes from Neobacillus sp. SAB-20_R2A, assembly GCF_049568635.1. Taxonomy (NCBI): domain Bacteria; kingdom Bacillati; phylum Bacillota; class Bacilli; order Caryophanales; family Bacillaceae; genus Neobacillus; species Neobacillus sp. SAB-20_R2A. The sequence goes on from NZ_CP145895.1 coordinate 1,240,000, forward strand.
AGACTTGGAGTGGCGGAATCTTGTGCATGAACAGCAAGGTGAATAAAGTATTAAAACAGGGAAAGCATCATTCATAATCTATGGTTATGTCTGATGCTTTTTGTTTTTAATCTTATTCTTGATGAAAGCGATGATAAATAAAAGTGGTATATAGCCATAAAGGAAGATAAACCCGCTATAGCTGATAAACTTATTCAATATTTGTGTGAAGTACATATCAACTAAAATGCTATCGTACAAAAAATAACAGAGAAGAAAAAAGAATAGAGCCCACGTGGGTTTAATCTTTATAAAGGTCAATTTAATTGTCCGAATGGAAGCCCATAAATAAAGACAAATGGGTGGAATAATGACCAGAAGCCAGGTGAAAAGAAAAATAAACTCAAATCGCTCCAAAAAAGGAAATGAGATAATTTTAATCATGGTAAGGGTGGGCCAGGTTAATAGTTTTAGTTTTCCTTGGGTGAAGAATGAAAAGGTTGTGATTGTGACGACAAGGTAAAGAATCGTTGTGTATAATAATCCGAAATGACCCCATTTGCTAGATTTTCCCCCATTTTTAATAAACGGAAAATAAACGAGCATGGTCTCAAATCCTAAATATAACGGTCCCGATTCCTTTGCTGAGAGGATGTAATCCTTTATTCCATGATTAAAGAACGGCATAAGGTATGAAAATTCACTGTAGCTAAGTAAGTAAAATATGGAAAGCAGCAACCCGCTTGGAATAATGACTCCCCAAAAGGTAATCCCTGCTATAACTCGAAACCCTCCGGCAATTAAATAATAAGAGATGATACAAAGGAGAAGGGAAAATTCCCAGGCATTAATCCCTTCAAACACCCAGATTTGCAAAATATCAACATAAGAATGCATGATTAATAATCCTGCCAATAAAAAGTAACAAACCATGAGCATATTCAGAATTCCACCCATAAATTTTCCAAACGTATCCGTATGGAAAGAAATAATGTCCTTCTCACTTGCGTGTTTGAGGATATAGACCATCATCAGGAAAACTAGGTGCAGGCTTAGTCCAATTAAAAGAACGGAGACCCATGCATCCTGTCCGGCACCCTTAATAATTTTTGATTGGTATTTTAATACAGTGATTCCTGTCTGGGAGGAATGAATCAGGAAGAAAAGGAAATAAGGTGAAACCATCATATTTTCTTTAACCCTAGTCTGCATGATCATTCCTCCTTGCTTATTATTTTTCAAGACCGGTATGGATGATTTCCAAATTCACCTTCACATGGATAGGCAGGTTGGGATATTTTTTGTAGAAGGCAGTCTCCTCCCAATTCTTGTCTCGTGCACGAACGATGTTTCCTATCCCAAGTGGATCGACTTTATTTTCTTTAAAGGTAGTTAATAATTGTTCCACTTTTTTTTTGACTTCCTCTTCAATCATGGTTTTTAGCCGTTTGAGGTCAGTATCATTTGAAAGGTCCAACCAGTCTGGATATTTAAAAACGGTCCACTCAAGGTTCATGGTGAGGTTCAATTCGGGATTGTTTTGTTTGTTTATTAAATCCCAATTTTTCTTGCTCCTGAACCCACGGACAATAATAATCCCCCGTTGGCCATTGTCATCCACTTTAAATCGATGCCATCCTTGAGTTTTCACCGTTTCTAAGATGGAAAAGAAAAAGCTCTGCTCTTCGTTTAACTGCAACTTAAACTTGTCACCCTTGAAGATTCCGACTCCGCCAACGTCAATACCGTTATTTCTGTTTAGGGAAACAATCGGTACATAGGCATCCATTCCTTCACCAAAGAAATGGTTTAAAAAAACATGAAGGTTCATATCCGGGAGATTTTGTGTCAGCATATTTTGTTTTAATCTGTCAGCTAAGGTAAGGTCTTCTCCCTCTTTTATGGCCTTCAGTATTTCTTGTGCTGATTTTTCCGAAACCACAATTTGAATGTTAGTTCCAAGCTCCGGGGTGGTAATGAATCGTTTTATGATATCGCTTATATTTGTCTTGGCATATTTCTTGCTAAAGACTAATACTCTGATTTTCGACAGCTTTATAGGAGTACTGGTGTACTTATCCATTTTTTCATAGATCACCGAATTGGGAGGCGCATGTTCAGTTAAATATTGAATATTTGGATTGCCCCTGCTTTTTGTATAGTTTGGATACAATACTGTACCAACCAATTGTCCATCTTTAGAGACATCAAATCCATATACATGAACAATGCTTAATTGATCGATGATGTTCATTCTTGCACAACCGATCAGAAGGACGAAACAAAGGATGACTAAGAACAATGTTTTCCATTTTTTCATTCGAATCGCATCTTTCCCTTTTGATTTATCATGCATTACCGGGCCGTGACAGTGTTTACTTTATTCGGAATTAAGCCCATCTTCCGAATCTTGATTATCCTTAGGATTGAAACTAGTTCGGCTAAGCGGCCGTAAATAGGGAGAGAGTTTTTTTTGACGAATAAAGTTAAGACGTGTAAAAGAAGTGAAAAACCCGCCTTTCCTATAGGGGAAAAGTGGCAGCATATAAGGAACTCCGAAAGATTTAAGGCGCAGTAAATGCCCAATTAAAAAAACGATCCCTACATAAATCCCTAAACCACCCCAGATCGCCGCCAGCAGGATGAATGGATACCGCAATAGCCTGACTGCATTGGACATTTTATAAATCGGGGTGGTAAAGGAGGACAAGGCTGCCAATGCAACTAGAATCAATAAAATATTACTGGTTAATGCCGCCTCAACAGTTGCCTGGCCAATAACAATGCCACCGACAATCCCGAGCGTCTGTCCGATTTTCGTTGGTAATCTCGCCCCTGCCTCTCTAAGTAATTCAATGACAATCTCCAGGAATAACACTTCTACCACAGGCGGGAAAGGAACATTAGCTCTAGAGAAAATAATCGGCCCTAATAAATCCTTTGGGACTACTTCAAAATGAAAAGTTAAAATCGCTACATAAAATGGCGTAACAAAAATGGAAAATAAGATGCCAATAATCCGGATTAATCTAAAAAATGTTGCAACCACCCAAGGTAAGTAGTAATCCTCAGGCGTTGCAAAAAAATTCATTAACGTCGTTGGTCCTGTGATGGCATAGCAGGATTTATCACTTAAAATGGCAATACTCCCGGAAATCAAGGTGCTAACGGTTCTATCTACTCTTTCCGTAGTGAGATACAAAGGAAATATGGTTGAGGAGTGATCAGAAATTAACTGTTCCAATTGTGTGTTATCATAAATGACTTCTATATCAAGGTCTTGGATCCGCTGTTTAACAGTTTGAACGTATTGCGGATTTGTCACTCCCGCCAAATGGGCGACAATCACTTTTGTTTTCGACCTTGTCCCTACTTCAAATTCTTCGAAGATAAGGTCGGATGTAACTAAATGGCTTCGCAATAAATGAAGGTTTGTAGTTAAATCTTCAATGAATCCAACTTTCGGGCCAATCACGCTAAACTCATTTTCGCCTTCATTTGTTTCCCGCATGCCAAGCCGGGAGTTTTCTAGACTAATGAGGGCATATTCCCGATTGTCATTACGTAAATGGACCAAGGCGGCTCCTTTAAAGAGCCCTTTTTCAATTTCTTTTGCATCTCGGGTTATCTGAAAGTTTTCTAATGGAATAATCCTTTTTAAATCAGATAGTGTGGTGATGACGGTAGAATTCTCCTTAATCTTTTGAAGCAGTGAGCGATGAAGTAAATCGTAATCAATTAACGTGCTATAGTAACTTACTATTATGAAATCATCTTTCGATGGAGAAGATATCGTCGAAAAATCACTGGATTGATTGGCTTTATCCAATACTTCACTGATGGTTTTTTCTTGCGTTTCATAATGTGTAACCGTTTTTTGTTTTGGCCTCTTTTTAAAAAACATTTGTCCACCACCAGACTTCTAATGACCATGTTAAGTTAGTATTTAACAGCAAAAATGGAATTATGTACTAATAGAGGGACACGACATAAAATAGCTAACTCAACGATATTGCAGCAAAATAATTTTATAAAAATCTTGACAAGTAGTAATATTAGATAGAGAACAACAAAGGAGTAATGTTGAATGGTAGATAATATTTTAGCCACTTATGTCTCGATGCTTGACTGGCATATGTGGGCAGAGGTATTAACTTCGCCTAAGGCTTGGGGATTAATTCTCTCATTGGCTGTACTGGAATGTATCTTATCGGCGGATAATGCGCTGGTGTTGTCGGCGTTCGTAAAACCTTTACCGAAAAAGCAGCAAAAGAAAGCATTGGTATACGGTCTTTGGGGAGCGTACGTATTTCGCTTTATTTTCATCGGACTGGGAACGTTTTTGATCAAGCTTTGGTTTATTAAATTAATTGGTGCGTTGTATTTACTTTGGCTTGCTGTTAAGTTCTTTATTGACAGATTTAAGAGCAGTGAGGATGGAGAAGAGGAAAAAGCACGGGAGCCAAAAGGCTGGTTAACGAAAACATTTGGGGTCTTCTGGGCGACTGTTATCAGCGTTGAGCTAATGGATTTGGCTTTTTCAGTGGATAGTATCCTTACCGCGCTGGCGGTTTCCGATGAAGTCTGGGTCATTCTGCTGGGCGGAATGATTGGTATTCTCATGATGCGGGGCGTTGCCACGTTTTTCATCGGCTTAATGAACCGAGTACCGGAGCTTGAAACAACGGCTTATGTGCTGATTACCTTTATTGCTGTAAAAATGGGATTGACACTTATCGATATTCATATTGCAAATGAGATCTTTATCGTTGTCCTTGTCTTGGCGTTCCTAGTTACCTTTATCATTCATGGGATTCGTTCCAGAAGAGGAGAAAAAGTATCACATTAGAATAGTATTGGACCCAGTCTTCGGACTGGGTATTTTTTTTGTGGGCTACTTTTGTTCACTCACTTAATATTATTCAAATATAAGAACACTAGTCTATGCCAATCATACTTCTGTTCATATACTATAGAAATTCGTATTATCTATGATTGTAATGAAGGGAAGGTCTTCAGTAACTGCAGGTGAATGAGTGAATATTCTATAGGAATCTCCCGTGTTTTTTTGTCAATGAAAGGAGGGGATGAAATGGCTGCCATTCAAAAAAGTGTAGATTCATCAAGCTTAGCCGAGGTTGTTGACCGTATTCTGGATAAAGGCGTGGTTATTGACATCTGGGCTTGTGTTTCGTTAGTTGGAATTGAGCTGCTTACAATTGAGGCACGGATTGTTATTGCCAGTGTAAAAACATGGTTGAAATATGCAGATGCGGTTGGACTCCTTAAAAAGGATAAAGAAGATGATGAACTTCTCGATATGGAAGAAGCAGTTTAAATAGTTAAAAAAGCTGAGCCGAGGCATATTTTTAAAGCCTTGGCTTTTTTGCTAAAAAGAAAGGAGTAAATGATGTTGAATCAGCGAAGGGAGATAGATGGAGATGGAGGGTTTGTTAAAACTGCATTTTTCGATGAAATTATATTGAGGAGCCTCCGATATATGCAGGCCGGCTATCCCGTCCATTTTGTCGGTCCATCCGGTGTAGGAAAGACAAGCTTGGCTTTATATATCGCAAAGCAATTTAACAGGCCTGTTACCGTTATCCGCGGACACCATGAAATGTCAAACAAAGATCTGTTAGGGCATCATTATGGTGTTGTTAAGCGAGAGGTAGTGGATAATTATATTCGGTCAGTCTATAAAACAGAAAAAGAAATAAAACCAATTTGGGTCCAGGGACAGCTCATCGATGCCGTGAAAAACGGCCATATCGTAATTTACGATGAGTTCTCACGTTCTCGCCCAGAAACGAATAATATATTTTTAGCCCTATTAGAGGAGAAAATCCTCCCTGTTTACGGGAAAGAAAAGGAAACATTTGTAAAATGCCATCCGAACTTTTCCATTATTTTTACAAGTAATCCAGATGAATATGCAGGGACCTTTCATACCCAAGATGCGCTTTTAGATCGGCTAATAACAATTAACCTTGATTATTGTGACAAAGAAACAGAGGCTGAAATAATCAGAAAGAAAATTGAAATTAGCGAACTCGAAGCAAAAGAGGTGGTAAGACTCGTTTCCAATCTTAGAAGCTATGGAAAGAGATTTTGCCCGAGCTTGCGGGCTTCACTTATGATTGCCACGATTGCAAAGGAGGCAAATATACCGATTAGCCCTGGGAACAAAGATTATCAGACACTTTGCTTCGATGTATTAACAAGACCGGTGAATCAAAATTTTCCTGATTTAAAGCATAAAGAAATTAAGGAGCTAATTTTACAGGAAATGTTGAGAAGGGAAGAGGGGTAATGGACCAGCAAAGCGGAGTTTATGTCTTCTGTGCCATTCGTGAAACAAAACCAAAAACATTTGGAAAAGTAACGATTAACGGACAGGAAAGCGAGATTTATACAATCCACTACAAAAATACCGCGATGGTTGCTGCCAAGGCTAGTGGAGAGGTATTACCGGACCGTCATCATTTATTTGCTCATCAACAAACCATTACGGAGGTAATGAAACAATATTGTGTCATTCCGATGAGCTTTGGAAATGTGTTTCATTCGGATAAAGATGTACTGCTGATAATGGAGAATTTACATGATCATTTTGAAAACTTGTTTATAGTATTGGACAACAAGATAGAAGTTGGTCTAAAGGTTATGGTCAGGCGGGAATGGGTGGAACAAGAAATAGCAAATGACCCAATTTTAAATGAATGGAAATCTGGGAAAAAGAATCTATCTGCCCCCGGTTCTTTTTACGAGCAAATCCAATTGGGTGAAGTAGCCCAAAACTTTGTATTACGTCTTGAAGCACAAGCAGACATGGAAATCTATGAACCATTATTGGAATTGGCAGAGGCAGGCAAGCAGAATAATACCATTCCCGGGAAAATTTTATTGAATGCCGCGTTTTTAGTGGACCGGGAACAAGAAGAAGCCTTTGACCAAAAGGTAAACGAATTATATGAATCCTGGAAGGATAAGGCGGAATTTAAATATTCAGGTCCATGGCCGGCGTATAACTTTGTCAATATTCGATTGAGGATTGAAGAAAATCATGATTCATAAATTATTTACACTGCCCATTCGATCGATACTAAAGCTTGCAGAGAAAATTCAGGATGAGGCTGAGCAGGAGCTTTACAATATTCCGTATATTCAACAGCAGTTGATGGAATTGCACCTGGCGTACGAAATGGGGGAACTAGACGAAGAAACCTACTTAGAGCGGGAACAAGAACTGCTTAATCGTTATAAAACAGCAAAAGAAAGAGAAAAAGGCGAGTAATGGGTTTAAAGGAGGAGGTAACATGACTCTTACAAAAGTAGATAGTGAATTCATTTATGTGTACGGAGTTTGCATAGCAGAGGAACTGCAGAAATCAGAGGTTCCAGACGTTTTAGGAATTGACCACAGCCCTATTATCATTAAAGTTTTTCAAGATTTAGCAGCACTCGTTACCCCAGTAAGTGCCACTAACTATTCCCAACAACAAATTGATCTTCTTTTAAAGGATGCTAAATGGCTGCAGGGAAAAGCGTTTCATCATCATGAAATCATTGCAGACTTTCAGCGGAATTTTACCATTCTCCCGATGTCATTTTGTACAATTTTTCAAACCGAAGGTAATTTGGAAAGCTTACTGACTGGACAATACCATCTACTACTAGAAAAACTTACTTATCTTAAGGGGAAACAAGAATGGAATTTGAAGCTGTTTTGTGATTCCGAGCTGGCTTTATCCTATGTGTTAAAGAATAATCCAGCGATCACGGAGATGAAGCGAAAATTAGTCTCGATGCCAAAGGGAAAACAATTTTTGATGAGGAAAAAGCTTGATCAACTAGTCGCTGCGGAATTCGAGCTTGAGCAAGCCAAATGGCGCCATGAGATTTTACCCCAGCTAGGATCCGTCATTGATGATTCAAATCTCCGCCAAAATTGGGGAAAAGAAGTGACGGAAAGAAAAGATGAGATGGTTGGAAATTATGATTTTCTTATCCACGAAAGTAAAGTGGAACAATTTTTAAATAAAATAGCTGAATTAGAAAAAACGTATGAAGCTTTAGGATGTTCGTTTCAGGTAACAGGACCATGGCCGCCCTACCACTTCGCTAAGTTTGTGAAGGAGAAGGTGTAATGGAACGGTATCATCCCTTAGAAAACAAAGAAGTAACGCTTTTGGATTTATTAGATGGAATCATTGATACAGGAGTGGTCGTACGGGGAGAAATCCTGATCTCTATTGCCGATATTGACTTAATTATAGTCGACCTTAAGCTGCTTATATCGTCAATTGAAAGTGCGTTTGGTTCCTATGAACGTATGAATGGCAGGGAGGGAATAGAAAATGGAACGCTTGCCGCTAGACTCCAATAATGTTGAGCAAGGGTTAGCTAAATTAGTCCTGACGATTATCGAATTGCTTCGCTAGCTGATGGAACGGCAGGCGATGCGGAGAGTGGAAAGTGATTCGCTTACGGATGAACAGTTAGAGGAATTAGGGCTGACACTGATGAGACTGGAAGAAAAAATGGAAGAATTAAAGATTGTCTTTGGTTTAGAAAACGAAGAACTAAATATAGAACTAGGCCCGCTGGGGAGATTATTGTAAGACGAACGACAGGAGAGATACTATGCCCATTCAGCATGCACCTCAATCTTCAAATTTGCTTGAGGTTTTGGAAAAAATACTGGATAAAGGGGTCGTCATAGCGGGTGATATTAAAATATCCCTGGCTGATGTCGATTTATTAACAATCAAAATCAGGCTGTTGGTCGCCTCAGTAGATAAGGCAAGAGAAATAGGCATGGACTGGTGGGTGAATGATCCGTATTATTCTTCCAAAGCCAGATTGGCAGAGGAAGAACATGCCCGTCTACTGGAAAGAGTCGACCGATTGGAGCAATTGGTGGCAGAAAAATCATTGCCTGCTCCTGAAAAAGAAATTCTATTAGCAGAGCCCTCTGAGGAAAGAGCAAAAGAATTACTATTAGGCGATGAGCTGTTAGGGGATTCCCAGGAGAGCCATCAATCATTAAATGAATAAGAGGTTAACGGGGGCAGTCTGGAAAAGACGGCCCTTACTCTTTAGTATGGAATGAAATGTGACTACTGGGTAAACCTACTCTGCCACACCCATCAATGGCTTCAGGCTAAAATAGTCCAGCGCCTGATTGACATCGTGGACATCATATATTTTTTTCTCTAGACAGAATTGGATGACCAAGTCAAAGGTTTCACTGTCGGACAATGAAAAACCGGCCGAACTTAACAGTTTGTCGGTTTCTTTTTTGTTTAATTCAAGGGCAAGCGCCAAGGCCACTACTGTATTTTTTCGTGGGCGGTATTCTGGATTCGAGCGGATCTTAGAAAAATGCCTGCGATCCAATCCGGCTTTTTTGTAGGTTTCTGTGTCGCCAGCTCCTTTTTTATCTATCAATTTGAATAGAGTTTCGTTGAAGGTCGGCTGGCGCTTATTTTTAATAAAATCTTCTATTTCGAGACTATGTATTTCATTAGACTCCATCATTGAGTAAGTAAGGATGTTTAAGTTTCTTTCAACATATTCCTGCAATTCTACTAGCAAGTGTTTATCCAGCATAATTCTACCCCCAAAAATGTCGCTTGAGAGGCGACCATTTCCCAGATTTAATACCCTATTATTATTTTATAAACAATATTGAAAGGATGATAGAGATGAACACGAATATGACTGAAATTATTTTCTTGCTTGACCGAAGCGGGTCAATGGCTGGACTTGAAAGTGATACGATTGGCGGGTTTAACGGATTTATTGAGAAACAGAGGAAGTTGGAAGGGGAGACACGGGTAACAACTGTTTTATTTGACGATCAATACGAAATCCTATGGAATGGGGTTGATGCAAGGCAGATTAACCTCACTGATCAGGAGTATTATGTAAGAGGTATGACGGCAATGTTGGATGCAGTGGGGAAAACCATTCTTGACGTAGGATATCGGTTATCCAAAACTCCTGAAAATGATAAGCCCGGTAAGGTAATATTGGTGATCACGACTGATGGAATGGAAAACGCAAGTAGTGAATTTTCCTATACAAAAGTGAAGGAGCTCATCAAGCACCAAAAGGAGAAATATAATTGGGAGTTTATCTTTTTGGGGGCAAACATCGATGCTAAGGAAGAAGCGGGCTGTCTTGGGATTGATGTTGAAAATGCCTTTAACTTCGAAGCATCTGAAAAAGGTGTTGAGATTATGTATAATATGGTGTGTGAGCAAGTAATGGAGAGAAGGCAGAGCACAAGGAAACTTTAAAGCAGTAGTGTATTTGTTGTAATATATATAGTATCTACTTTGCTCAGTCTATAAGACTGAGTTTTTGTCTTGAGGTGAGTTATGCAAAAGGTAATTGTAATTGGGGCAGGAATACTCGGAGCATCCACTGCTTATCACCTTGCAAAATGGGGGGCCGAGGTTATCATAGTGGACCGGCATGTCCCCGGTCAAGCCACTGACGCGGCTGCGGGGATTGTTTGCCCATGGTTGTCCCAACGGCGTAATAAAGCCTGGTACCAGTTGGTTAAAGGTGGAGCCCGGTATTATCCAGAATTAATAGCTCAGTTAGAAGCAGATGGGGAAAAAGATACGGGTTATAAACGAGTTGGGGCATTAAGTATTCACACTGATCCAGCAAAGTTGGAAAAGATGGCAGAACGGGCACGGACCCGTTGGGAGGATGCTCCCGAAATCGGCGAAATAACAATTTTATCACCAACTGAAACGAATCGACTTTTTCCGCCGTTGTCCGATGAATTTGGGGCAGTTTTTGTTAGTGGCGGGGCACGTGTAAATGGCCGGGCTTTACGTAATGCACTTGTTAACGCTGCAGTAAAACATGGAGCCCAAGTTGTTAAAGGGGATGCTTCATTAATTAGTAGTGATAATAAAGTCCAAGGAGTTAAAGTATCAGATAGGTTACTATTCGCTGATCAAGTCATAGTCACTGCAGGAGCGTGGGCAAAGGAACTTTTGGATCCGCTGGGAGTTGAATTTTTGGTAAGGCCACAAAAGGCGCAAATCATACATTTACATATGCAAGACATGGAAACAAACTCGTGGCCTGTAGTCATGCCACCATCTGATCAATATATTCTAACCTTTGAAGGTGGGCGTGTTGTCATTGGAGCAACCCACGAAAATGATGCAGGATTTGATAATCGGGTAACGGCTGGAGGAGTCCAAGAAATCTTAAATAAAGCTTTAGCTGTTGCTCCTGGTCTCGCAAGTGGAACAATTTTGGAAACAAGGGTAGGCTTTCGGCCTTTTACTCCTGGTTTTCTTCCGGTAATCGGGGCTTTACCAAATTATGAAGGAATCTACTTAGCAAATGGCTTAGGCTCCTCCGGATTAACCAGTGGGCCCTATCTCGGTGCCGAACTTGCAAAACTGGTATTAGGTAAACAAGCAGAAATTGATTTTAATAATTATAATGTTGCTGGTGCTTTAGCCTAATGTTATGCACAAAGAGCTTTTCATGCGAAAAGCTCTTTTCTAATCGAACAAAAAAATTTTTAAATTAATAATAAGTTGATATGACAATGTTGAAAACGCTATCGGGTAAATTGCGCTATAATTTAGATGATTGACAAAACAAAAATAGATTTGTACTATCTTAATATAACTTAATTATTTGTTAATTTAATTTTCTTATCCAGAGCGACCGAGGGACATGGCCCGATGACGTCCGGCAACCCCCGATTGGGAAGGTGCCAATTCCTGCAGAATGACAGTACTTTCATTCTGAAAGATAAGCCGAAATTCTATTTAATTTCGACGCCCCTTTCAGAATGAATGGGGCTTTTTGTTTGGGTATAAAGTCTAGTTTAGATATCGGAAAAATGAGGTAATCAGTATGATTGAAATAAAGAACCTTAGTAAAATTTATAAGACAAAAAAGGGTGAAGTAAAAGGTGTTGATAATGTTTCACTAACCGTCCAGGAAGGTGAAATCTTCGGTATCGTCGGCTATTCAGGCGCCGGAAAAAGCTCCCTGCTCAGATGTATTAATCTATTAGAACGTCCCACATCGGGAAGTATTATGGTTGATGGCACAAACCTTACCTCCCTTAAAGGCGAGCAACTACGTTCAGCAAGGCTTAAGATTGGTATGATTTTCCAACATTTTTATTTAATCAGTCAAAAAACGGTTTACGAGAATATTGCGTTTTCTTTAAAAGCAGCCAACATGCCAAAAGAACAAATTAAAATTAGAGTAGAGGCACTCCTTGAAATGGTCGGCCTTTCTGATAAACGTGATGTCTATCCATCCCAACTCAGCGGTGGTCAAAAACAACGAGTCGGTATTGCAAGGGCTCTCGCAAATAATCCGAAGGTGCTTTTATGTGACGAAGCAACATCAGCACTTGACCCTACGACAACAAAGTCGATACTCAATCTATTGAAAAAAATCAATAAAGAACTCAACATCACCATTGTATTGATCACTCACGAGATGGATGTTGTTAAAGAAATCTGCAGCCGGATGGCAATTATGCAGGATGGACGAGTTGTGGAAGAAGGTTCGGTATATGATATTTTTGCCAACCCGCATACAGAACTTACAAAAGAATTTATTGAGAGTGTCGTGACCCTTGAAATCCCGGAAGTCATTCTAAAAAGCTGCCAGGGGCCAATAATAAAAGTTACCTTTAAAGGTAAGGTGGCGGGAGAGGGAGTTATTTCTGATACTCTTCAACAATTTAACGTAAAAGGTAATTTTCTGCATGGTTCAATAGAATATATTCAAGAGCAACCGCTTGGGATTTTCATAATGGAGCTAAAAGGACAAAAAGAGGAAATAGAAAAAGCCCTAAATTATATTGAAAACCGGGCCGCACAAGTGGAGGTGTTACACAATGGGCTTTGATTTTGCACATCTGATGGAGCTTATCCCGGATATCAATAAAGCATTTTTTCAAACCATCTATATGATTGCAATTTCACTGGTGGTTTCAACGGTAATCGGATTGCCGGTTGGGATATTGCTTTACATAACCGACAAAGGATTATTTATGGAAAATCGAGCTGTCCAGAATGTACTTGGTTTTATTGTAAACATGGTTCGCTCGATTCCTTTTATTATTTTATTGGTGGCATTGCTGCCGCTGACTAACTTACTTGTTGGCACAACCATCGGTCCAACTGCAGCTAGTGTTTCATTATCTGTAGCGGCGATTCCTTTTTTCGCAAGAATCGTAGAAAATGCTCTAAGAGAAATCGATAAAGGGGTAATCGAAGCTGCTATTGCTGCCGGGGCAACCCCGTGGATGATAATAAAAGATGTCCTATTACTTGAAGCAAGATCCGGCATTATCTCAGGTGTTACTTTAACACTCATCAGTTTAGTAGGATTTTCCGCTATGGCCGGAACAGTCGGCGGCGGCGGTATTGGAGACTTGGCGATTCGCTTCGGTTATTACCGGTACGACAATACCATCATGATTTCAACAGTTTTAATCTTAATTATTTTAGTTCAGGTCATTCAGCTTCTTGGTGACTATATCGCCAAAGTTGTAGATAAAAGAAGATAAATAAAGGGGAGAAATTATTATGAAAAAATGGTTAACAAGCATTTTATTACTATGTGTAGTCTTTGCACTAGCTGCTTGCGGAAACTCCGAGGACAAAACAGCAAGCGGTAAGGAAAAAGCAGCAGAATCAAAAGATATTAAAATTGGCGCTACTGCAGGTCCATATAGCGATATGGTAACAAAAGCGATTAAACCAGGCCTAGAGAAAAAAGGCTACAAAGTTGAAATTGTTGAATTCAGTGACTATATCCAGCCAAACAAAGCATTAAACAATGGCGATATCGATGCTAACCTGTTCCAGCACACGATTTACCTTCAAAATTTTGCAAAAGAAAACAACATGGATTTAACAGCTCTTATTTCTGTACCAACAGCACCAATGGGAATTTATTCGAACACATTCAAATCAATTAAAGATGTAAAAGATGGAGCTACTGTTACACTTCCAAACGACCCGACAAATGCAGCACGTGCTTTAAACACACTTCGTGATGCAGGGCTTATCACTATCAAAGCAGATGCAGATCCACTAAAAGTATCTGAAAAAGACATCGCTGAAAACAAGAAAAACCTGAAGTTCCAGCCAATTGAAGCAGGCCAGCTTCCTCGTTCTGTTGAAAGTGCAGATTTAGCTGCAGTACCTGGTAACTTTGCACTTGCCGCAAAGATGAATCTGCTTGATGCCTTAACACTTGAAAACATGGCTGACAATTACCGCAATATTGTAGCAGTAAAAACAAGCAACAAAGACTCACAATTATCTAAAGACATTAAGGCTGTTGTTGAATCCGCAGATTTCGAAAAAGTCATCGATGATCAGTTTAAAGGTTTTGGAAAACCAAGCTGGATGAAAAAGTAATTTTTAAATCAAAAGGGTATGGACGAGATCCATATCCTTTTTTCATTGGATACACCAATAAAGATTGGAGAATCCTAAAGGAAAAAGGAGGATTTCAAATGAGTTTTTTCAAGGGAAATGAAGAAAAGGAAAATCTTGAAGCAGTTCTTAAAGATTCTATAGAAATAGAAGAAGATTTGATGCGTACATATTTAATTACCGCCGAACGGGTTCATGACGACGATGAGCTAAAAGAACGTCTAGAAAACTTTGCGGAAGGGAATGCGAAGAGGACAAAACAGCTAATTGATGAATTAAATGAAACAAAAGAGAAGTAAGATTTACAAATTTATTAAATGAAAGAGTCCTATCATAACAGGGCTTTATCAAGTAGATAAATTAACATGGAAAAGCAGTGCAGTTTTCAGTTGTGAAATGCACTGCTTTTATTGTTGTATTGTTAATTCTTAAAAAAGATCGGTATAAGGCAAAACCTTTTTCTACCTGCTATTCTTATTATAACCATTTCTTGACCGGTACTGTTGCGGAGCCCGTGAAGGATACCTTAATGGAAAACTGAACATATGAACTAGAGCTGTAAATGGGATGGCAGCAAATAAAATAAACGCCACAATGATATGAATTTTAAAGAGCAAAGGCACCCCAAGCATTAAATCCGACCTTGGATGGAATGTGAACAAACTTCTGAACCAAGGTCCAATTGATAAACGGTATTCATATGCCCCTACCGTTGTATTATAGACGATCGTCATATATGCCCCAAGCCCTGCAACTAATATAAGCCATATGATGGTAAAATAGCTTGTCCCAGTAGTATGGGCACGAACCCTTGGTGAATTGAATTTTCGAATCAGCATCAAAACTAGCCCGATTACCACCATGAGACCCGCAAGACCACCTCCTGCTATGGCAAAGAAATGATAGATATGGTCTTTGACTCCGAGTGCATTGTATACACGTAATGGAATTAATACGCCCATTACGTGTCCAACAAAAGCAAAGATAATCCCATAGTGAAATAGGATAGAGGCGATTCCCAATCCTTTTTTTTCAAAAATTTCTGTTGAAGGCGCAGTCCAACTTTTGCCGCGAAAAACAAAACGATAAAATGTTGCAATAATAAGGATTGTTCCGCAAATATAAGGAAAAATTGTCCACCAAAATACAACTTCCATCATAGCCCCTCCTTTTTAGCGATACATCAATGGATATGGCAACTCATCCAGGTCAGCATCTTCCCGAAGTCTTTCTAAAGCAGAGATCTCTTCTGCATCCGGAGTTTCAAAAACATACATCATCCCTAATTCAAGCACTTTCTTGTAAGGATTATCCTCAGGAAGATTTGTTAAGATCCGGTCAACGGCATAAGCAATTCTTCTTGAAAGTTTGTTGATTTTTTCTTCTTCGGGTACAATAGCCAAAAGTTCTAACAACATAGGGATATAATCTGCCATATCATGTCCGATGTATTCAAGTCCGGCTTCAGATATGAGTTTTTGTAATTGGATAAGAGCAAAACCGCGTTTTCTGCTGTCTCCTAGTTCATGTGCAGTTAAATATAGATTGGTCCCTTCCTTATAATCAAAGGTCTCTACATATAGCTGCTCCAATTGCACCGATGGCATTTGATAGAAGGGATAAATTCTATTCAATACTTCCTTTTGAATATCCTCTGATGTGATCGATTCGCAAATAAAGCTTATGATTGTTTCTTGATCTTCAAAAAAAGAAGTATCCGGATAATCCAAAAGACGCGATAAAAGCATTAAAATCGCTTTTTCTTCATTCATTATGCATTTTCACTTCTTTCAAATGGATAGGTCATCATACCCTCAGGAGGAGCTAAATCTTCAATGCTGCAAGCTCCCTGTTTGTAATGTAAGTAATCATTCATTTCACGACGGCCAGTCGGAATGACAAATCGTTCATTGTATTTTGCGACTGCAAGTAACCGAGCCATCTCTTCTAATTCTTCATTATGGGTACCTGCTTCATCCATTAATTTAGTCAACTTTTGTTTGTCCACTCCACCCACGGTTTTTGACCTCATATAAACCCTCATCGCTGCCATTTTTAATAAGACCTTACGAATAACAGATGTATCATCAGCTGTTAAAATTGAAGCCAAATACTCCATTGGAATTCTCATTTGATCTACTGCTGGAATATAGCCTTCCGCACTTAAATCTTGTTCGTTAGTAATGTGGTTCATAATCGGGCTAAGCGGCGGTACATACCATACCATTGGAAACGTCCGGTATTCTGGGTGAAGCGGAAGTGCAATCTTCCACTTTATTGCCATCTTATAGATTGGAGATTCTTGTGCACTTAAAATCCAACTATGATTGATTCCTTGTTTTTCTGCTTCCGCAATGACTTCAGGGTCAAATGGGTCTAAAAATACAGAGAGTTGAGATTCATATAAATCTTTAGGATCTTTAACGGATGCAGCCTCTTTCACCCGATCTGCATCATACAAGACCACACCAATATATCGAATTCGACCTACACAAGTTTCGGAACAAATGGTTGGTAAACCGGCTTCCGTTCTCGGATAACAGAAATTACATTTTTCGGCTTTGTGTGTATTCCAGTTATAGTACACCTTATGATATGGACATCCATTCATACAAAAACGCCATCCCCGACAAGCATCCTGGTCTACTAATACAATTCCATCTTCGTCCCTTTTATATAAAGCACCAGAAGGGCAAGAGGCAACACAGGAAGGATTTAAGCAATGCTCGCATATCCTTGGCAGGTACATCATAAAGGTCTTTTCATATTCCGTTTTAACGTGTTCCTGAAGTTTTCGTACATTCGGGTCATTTGGAACAGATTCGCTCCCTCCCGCCAAATCATCATCCCAGTTTGGACCCCATACCGGTTTATCGATATAGTTTCCTGTAATCATCGAACGAGGACGGGCTACAGGTATACTTTCTCCTTTATCCCGTTTGTGAAGATGCTGAAAATCATACGTCCATGGCTCATAAAAATCATTTAGATCTGCCATATTGGGATTGTAAAAAATATTCGCCAATTTTGTAAGAGGTCCACCGGCTCTTAAATGCAATTTACCGTTTCGCAAAACCCAACCGCCTTTATAGCGGTTGGTGTTTTCCCATTCCTTTGGATAGCCTACCCCAGGTCGTGTTTCAACGTTATTGAACCACACATACTCCATTCCAGGTCGGTTAGTCCATACATTTTTACAAGTAACAGAACAAGTATGGCAACCAATACACTTATCAAGGTGCATGACCATTGCAACTTGTGCCTTAATCCTCAAGCCAATCGACCTCCTTCAGCGGTCTAATAATCGCCATTGTGTCTCTCTGACTACCAGTCGGTCCATAATAATTAAATCCATAACTTAATTGAGAATAGCCGCCAATCATATGCGTGGCTTTTGGATAAATTCTGGTCACACTGTTATGGGTTCCACCACGTACTTTGTTAATGTTATTCCCAGGAACCCCCATATGCCTGTCTTGAGCGTGGTACATATAAACTGCACCTCTTGGCATACGGTACGTTAAAACAGCTCTAGCAGCAACAGCACCATTGCGGTTATATACTTCAATCCAATCGTTGTCTTTAATGCCGATAGAGGCTGCATCTTCTTCATTCATCCAAACGACTTGCCAGCCACGGAACAATTGAGCCATGTTATTCGTATCGGTAAACATGGTATGAATGCCCCATTTTTGGTGTGGAGTCATGTAACGCAATGAAATGGATTTTCCTTGATTTTCGACTTCTTTTTCTCCTTTCACAAAAGCGCCTCTTGTAATCGGAGGAATATATAAAGGAAGCCCTTCGCCAAAATCAAGCATCACTTCATGGTCAAGATAAAAGCTTTGCCTTCCAGTAAGTGTATGCCACGGTATATTAAATTCTTTGTTAATCGTAAACGGAGAGTACCGTCGATTATCCTTTTCGAGCCCACTCCATACTGGGGAAGAAAGGGTTGGTCTTGGTTGAATAGTTAAGGCGTCTAACGTATAATCTTCTTCCGCACGTTCCTCGGAAATATGAGTCAGTTTTTTACCTGTCTTTTCCTCCACGGATTTCCAACCTTCAACCGCTCGCTTGCCATTTGTAGCACCGGACATTAACAAAATGGCATTAATAGCTTTTTTATCGGTATAAAGGTCAGGATAACCTTTTCCAATTCCTATATGTTTGGATGGTCCTAAGCGGTCAAGTAAATCCTTGTAAACTTGATCACCAGGAATTTTAACCCCTTTTGTTCCATATCCATTTTTAATATTTGGCCCAACGGTAATCCACATATCGTATACATTTGGATAATCACGTTTGACAAAATTAAAGTTTGGTAAGGTTTTTCCCGGTATTGCTTCCACTTCACCTTTTCGCCAGTCTTTGACTTTTCCGAAAGGCTGAGCAATTTCATTGATGGTATCATGTGCAAGTGGCGACAGAACAAGGTCCTCTTGAGCAGGAAGATGGTTTTTAGCAAGTTCAGAAAAACTTTTGGCAATTTCCCTAAATGCATCCCAATCGCTTCTTGTCTCCCAAGGAGGAGAAATGGCTGCATTAAACGGATGGACAAATGGATGCATATCCGTGGTGCTAATATCGTATTTTTCATACCACGTAGCAGCTGGGAAAATAATATCGGAGAAAAGTCCTGAACTAGTCATTCGAAAATCCATGCTGACGAAAAGATCTGTTTTCCCTTCAGGTGGTTTTTCAGACAAGTTCACATCCTCGGGTTGCCAAGAATTTTCATAATCACCTAATACAGAATCTTGTCCGCCAATTAAATGCTTCACGAAATATTCATGTCCCTTTCCGCTATCTCCTAATAAATTTGAACGCCAGTTGAAAAAGACTCGCGGAAAATTACGTGGATCGTTTGGATTCTCAATGGCAAAGTCAAGCTTTCCTTCCACTAGTTGTTTTGTGATATCTTCGACAACCGCTTGATCATTTTTGTTTCTTGAGCGTGCTTCTCTTACTACATCTAAAGAATTTTGAGAAAGTTGTGGAAAGCTTGGTAACCATCCTAACCTTGCTGAAAGGGCATTAAAATCAGCTGGATGCATGCTGGAATATTTGCTTCCCCACTCTGATTCTTCTTCTCTTTTTTCATATTCATAGCGGAATTGCTCTGTTGCAAAATAAAAGAAGGAAGTACCGTTCATAAACCTTGGAGCCTTCACCCAATCATTAGCAAATGCAATTTGGGAGAATCCTTCAAGCGGACGTACTTTCTCTTGACCTACGTAATGCGCCCAACCCCCGCCATTTACACCTTGTGAACCGGTTAAAAGAATGAGATTTAAAATACAGCGATAAATTTGGTCACTATGATACCAGTGGTTTGTTCCACCACCCATTGCAATCATTGATTTACCCTTTGTCAATGCTGCATTTTCCGCAAATTCACTTGCCACTTGAATGACATGAGCTTTGTTAACGCCTGTGATACTTTCTTGCCAAGCAGGAGTATAGGGACTTTGATCGTCATGATAGTCCTTTGGATAGTCACCCTTTAGACCTCTGTTAATTCCGGTATGGGCCAACATTAAATCATAGATTGTAGTAATGAGTAATTCATTTCCGGATTTATCTTTTATTTTTTTTACTGGAACTTCACGCTTAATCAAACCGCCATCCTTTTGGCCAAAGTAAGGGAATTCGACCATAGCAGTATCATCTGAATCATCTAAGAAGCTCATTTTGGGATTAATATTATATAAATCTAAGTTCCACTGATTTCCGTTATCCCAGCGAAAACCTTGGCTGCCGTTAGGAATGGCAAAGTTATCAGTTGTTTCATCCCAAACCACAGTTTTCCATTCACCTAATTCTTCTTGGTCAGAAAGATCTGATGCACGTAAGAAACAATCAGAACGGTAATTATCATTTTTCTTTTTTAATGTGATTAAAAATGGCAAATCCGTATATTGTTTTGCATATTCCATAAAATATGGCGTTTCCTTATCTACATAGAATTCCTTTAAAATCACATGTGTCATCGCCATGGCAAGCGCTCCATCTGTCCCAGCTTTGGCAGGCAGCCACATGTCAGCAAATTTTTCGTACTCTGCGTAATCTGGGCTGACCCCGACTACTTTTGTCCCGTTGTATCTTGATTCCACCATAAAGTGGGCATCTGGCGTTCTCGTTTGTGGAATATTGGTTCCCCAAATAATAAAATATTTAGTGTTATACCAATCTGCACTTTCCGGAACATCTGTCTGATCACCCCAAACTTGCGGTGAAGCCGGTGGCAGGTCTGCATACCAATCATAGAAACTTAATATGGTTCCTCCGATTAAGGACAAAAATCTTGTGCCGCCACAATAGCTGACCATTGACATGGCGGGAATAGGGCTAAATCCAACGATACGATCTGGTCCATATTTTTTTATCGTATATATACTGGCGGCAGCAATCATTTCACAAAGGTCATTCCAATTCCCCCGAACAAAACCGCCTTTTCCTCTTGCTTTAACATAACGTTCACGCTTTTTAGGGTCAGTAACGATATTTTCCCATGCCTGAACTGGGTTATTGGCTTTTTCCAATTCCTCTTTCCATAAAGAGTAGAGTTCGCCACGAACATATGGATATTTCACACGGGTTGGACTGTATGTGTACCATGAAAAGCTGGCACCACGAGGGCACCCTCTGGGTTCATATTCCGGAAAATCATCCCCAGTAGAAGGATAATCTGTTTGCTGTGTTTCCCAAGTGATAATCCCATCTTTTACGTGGATTTTCCAACTGCAAGAACCCGTACAGTTTACTCCATGAGTAGATCGTACGACTTTATCATGTCCCCAACGATTACGGTAAGCTGACTCCCAATCCCGTGGACGCGGACTTTCTTCTGTCCAACCATCATTAATTCGGTCTCCGCGAACGAGATGTTTAAGAGAATGGAACAAATTATTCTTATGCTCCTCCATCGCACATCTCTCCTTCATTTATTAAATCTCTTAGTGGGTTAAAGTTATCTCCCAATAATCGATAGGAATCTTTACTGACATTAAAATCTTCTACAAAAACATCCCAATTTGCCGAATTAGCAGCAGATAAGATGAGACGCTGCAATGTATTCATATCATTAATTTCATAAATTTTTTGGATCATTTCCCCCGGTAAAGTGCCGAATCTCATTTGTAAAACGGCAATCAAATCTTCTCGGTCATCAACCAAAAGTGCATCTGCTTGAAATGAAAACAAAAGCGTTTCAACTCCTTTCACACTTTCATCATTTTGTAGTAATCAGCAATTAATATAGACTTGCATTTTTCTGCAGATTCTTGAAAAAAGCTTGTCACTTCTTCATCAGGATGCTCCATTTGTTCAATAGTGAATTGACGGGTTACAGATTGAGAAAAATCAGCAGAAAATTTCAATGAAACTTCAAATTTGTCCTCGACTTTTAATACTGTGGATTGAACATCATATGGATGAATATGAAAATTCGAGAAAGTCTCAACCATCTTGTCATATAAGGCGGGTGCTCCATAGCGTAATAGTCTTTCCTCAAGCAATCTCATCACTCTCTTCCATAATTTCCAACTTATAGAATTCTTTATGTCCTAGAAGTTTATTCATTTCATCGTCATTATGTAGAGAGTCAACAATAATTAAGGAATCCATTAAAGATACTAATCTTTCATCAATCTCATTATTTATTAATAGAGCCTTCATTTGTTCTACCATTTTACGCATAAGGTCATGGTCACGAGTCAACTGTATGACAAGAGTTTTTAAATGGGGTTTTTCAGTTACCATTTCCTTATATAAACCTTCTTCCTCTGAACTTGCATGCTGCAATGTCCTAGATTCCCAATGTTCAATTGATACCTCTGCTACTTTAATGGCTTTTTCCTTTTGAGCATCTTCCACGCATTTTTGTAATAACATCCTTAATTCTTTCGCCTCGTTTAATGCCGATTCATGTATTAAGTCATGTGCATCTTGTTTTTTTAAGCTAGGTCCTGACAATTCAAACCATCCTTTCATCTTGACACTTAATTTTCATGTGGGTACTTTTCCAAGTATTCCCTTACTATTTCCAACAAAATGAAAATTATCATAAAAATAACAAAAGAGTTGATTCCTCAACTCTTTTGTTCATTTAGATATAATTTTTTCCTCATTCATTTCTCACTTCGCTGATGGCCAGCTATTCTGGATGAAAAATGACCTATCCTTCATCAACTCAGAAGTCCGAAAAACCCCTAACGCAGCTCATTAAACATTCCCACATAATTCAGCGGGTTATCATTTTCATCCTTAATGGTGCTGATGGTTAACAACTCCAAATAAATGTGCCCATCCTTCTTTTTGTTCCAAATTTCACCCTGCCATGAGCCGTTTTTACGGATATCCTCCCACATTTTTGTATAAAAAGCTTCATCATGTTTTCCGGAGCGAAGGATAACGGGAGTATTGCCAATGGCCTCATCTTTCGAATACCCAGTAACAGCAGTGAACGCAGGATTAATCCGTTGAATAACCCCCTTTAAATCTGTCACCATGATTCCTTCCGCGGTGCTTTCAATAACCTGGTTAGAAATCTGTAATTTATCAAGGAAGTATAGGGCTGTCACAATAATCGCAGCAGCAAGTGCAAATTCGGAAAGAGCCATAAAGCCAATCGCATAATGGCCGGTCATATTAAATAGAATCGTTAACACGATTGGCGGGAAAAATCCGCCCAGTCCCCCCATGGCCGCTACAATACCGTTTACAATGCCGGCCTGTTTTGAAAAATATAAAGGCACAAGCTTGAAAATGGTACCATTCCCGATCCCTGCACAAAAAGCAACTAAAATGCAGCCCACGGTGTAAATAGGCAATGACGGAGTAAACGATAATAGAAATCCGGCGAAAGTAATCGCATTAAAGATCACAATCAAGATGAGATAAGGGTTAAATTTATCAGCAAGAAAGCCCCCGATCGGACGCATGATGGTGGCAATGACAATAAACCCGGCTGTTCGGAACCCAGCATCCACCTTCGTTAAATGAAAATGGTTAACAAGGAAGGCAGGTAAATAAACAGTAAAGGCAACAAATGAACCGAAAGTTATAAAATAGAACAAGCATAAAAACCAGAGCCGATAGTTTTTATAAACACTTTTAATTTGACCGGTTAAGGAGACCCTTACCGTTTGTTCTTTTTTGTCACCAAAGATAAATGTCAGAACCGCGAAAATTACGATTAAAATTAAAAATAATTGAACCGTGCTTCTCCAGCCGATGGCATTGGCCAAAAGCGGGGCCGAAAAGGAAGTAAAGGCTGTACCAATGTTACCAGCCCCGTAAATACCGTTTACAAACCCATGCCGTTCTTTTGGATAATATTTCGGCAGGGAGGTGACCCCGATTGAGAACAACGCACCTCCGACACCAAGGGCTAAACCGCCGATGATTAAATCGGTGAAGGAATCCGCCAAGCTGATATAGTAAACAGGCAGAATCAGAAATAGCAGACCAATTGTAAACAGCCATCTTGCGCCATAGCGGTTAGTCCAAAAACCGATTGGAACCCTTAAGATCGATCCGAGAATGACCGGAATGGCTGTTACGGTCGATAACTGACCGGGTGTAAGCTTAATATCAGTTTGAATAAAAGATATTAAAGAAGAAATGATGACCCAAATCATGAACCCTAAAACTAAGTTAACTGTTTGCAAAACCAGTTGAAAATTGGCTTTCCCCATTTATTAAACACCTCTTAAAAAATTTCTTATAATCATAGGATAAGCAAAAACAAATAAAAACATTTTCCCCAAATTTACCCTGCGTATCCAAAAATGTGAAATATCATTTAAATTAGGATGTGCAAATTCTGATTTATGCCTTATTGTTAAATTAAGGAAACCGAGAAGGGGATGAGTTTCTATGGGGAATGTAAATCTCATCGCTGTTTTGCTGGGGATTTTGGGATGGGGAATGACCGGTTATTTCGCCTATCGAATTTATAAAAAAAAGACTGTAAAAATAAGCATATGGAAAGTGATTGTCATTTTATTCGTAGGTGTTTTTTCTTTTTCCTTCAATTGGAGGATGTCTGAAACGACCATTAAGCTTGCCATTTTGCCATTAGGAGTTTGGTTCTTGTTCTGGTTAAGAGGCAGGACAGAACAGTGGCAGATTTATCGGCACTTTGCCTGGCTTGGATTTTTTGCTAATTATATTTTTCTAGCGACAACCTTAGCTTATATACCGCTGTATCATTTTATTTATCCGGAAAACCAGGTAGACGTCTATATTTCAAACATCGAGAGAGCTTCTATTATTAGTACCTTCCCTACTGCACAAAACCTCACCCTGGATAAAAAATCATTGCAAGAGCAGCTCCCAAAAATGATGGAAGAATCCATCCACAGTATGGAATGGTTCCATGAGTCAGAGGAAGAGACGGATAAAAAAAGTGAACGATTCCCTTATCAGCTTATTGGTTCTACTCCCAAGTTTGGTAGTGGCCTTAATGTAATTGTTTACGTTGAAAACGAAGGAAAAGGGTTATTGATTTCGACACCGGAAAAACAGCATTATTTTCGTTCGGACGAATCGATATTAAAGGGCGGGCAATGAGATGAAAAAACGGATGATGATTATTTCTGGTATAGGAATCCTGCTCTTGTCCGCGGTAATGGTTTATTGGTTTTATTTTTCCAAGCCGGATGGATTTTTAACAAATAAGCAATTGCTTGAAGAAATAAATCATGTATTTCCAGAAGTGGCAGCTGACGTGATTCAAGATATAATTTACGTGGATGAACGTCATAAAATTGTCCCGTTCGTAACAGAGGATAACCGTTACGGATTAAGCTATTGGTCATGGAAAAATCATCAATGGAAGGCTGTATATATTGATAATGCCGGCGAGCCTAAGGTTTGGCGAGTTAACCCTAAGATTCCGTCCACCTACATGATTGTATGGAACATCCACCCGGATGATGCGGTCAGTGATATGAAGTTTTATTTAAAGAAAGACAGGAATTATCTAATAAGGGACGGGATAGAGACTTATTATCCGGGCATTCTGCTAAAAAAAACGCTGTCTCTTGACGGTAAATCCTATGGTGTTTTAAGGATGCCCGCCGAGTGGAGCTCTGTTATCGATTCTTTTGATGAAATAAACAAGGCAAAACAGCCGAATTTTTTTCAAGATGTATTTCCTGTAAGGGACTTGTTTTTTGGCTGGACGCCCTATAAAAGCTCTGGGGAGGAAGCGGCCATCAAGGCCACTGCGAACGGAAATTCCTTTCATAGTGGAGAAGAAATAATTGATTTTATTATGTATGTAAATGAATCAGATCTAAAATCTGAATAATTTCCAAAAGAGTCCAAACACCTTGGGCTCTTTTTTGGAGGAAAAGATGTAAAATGAAACTAGATATATTCGATGAGGAGGTTGGTTTGACATGTTTGCGGCGGGGCAAAGGGACATGCAGCGGATGGATCAGTATACGATGGAAAGGATTGGTTTACCCGGTGTGGTCCTAATGGAAAATGCCGGGGCAAGAGTAGTAGAGGAAATTCTAGGGGACTTACCTTGCCCAAATCCACGGGTCATCGTTCTTGCTGGCGGGGGGAATAACGGCGGCGACGGTTTTGTTATTGCCCGCAGGCTGATTGATGCGGGAGTCAGGACACTGTTATGTCTGCTCGTCGATCCTGACCGTTTAAAGGGAGATGCAAAAATCCACTTTGATGTGTATATGAATCGCGGGCTGCCTGTCTTTTACCTTCAAGAACATTCACTTAAGGGGTTAAAAAATGAATTGAACACGGCGGATGTGGTTGTCGATGCCATTTTGGGGACTGGGGTAAATGGCCCTGTCAGGGAACCCTTCAGCAATGTGATTTCCATGGTCAACGAACATACCGGAAAGAAATTGATCTTGTCTGTTGATATCCCTTCAGGTGTCAGCAGCGATACCGGGAAGGTTGTAGGAGAAGCAATTAAGGCTGATAAGACGATAACATTTGTTTTTCCGAAAAAAGGCTTCTTTTTACAGGAAGGACCAAAATACATCGGTGACTGGAAGGCGGTTGATATTTCTGTACCGCCCTCGGCCGCGGTAGATTTAGGGCTGGACATGCCAAAGGTAATAACAGGGCCTCTTGTGCGTGAGGTGCTGCCAAAACGGCCAAGGCATGGTCATAAAGGGACATTCGGTCATGCCCTGATAGTCGGCGGCTCACGCCCATATGTAGGTGCCCCGATATTCTCAGCGAGGGCAGCCTTACATTCTGGTGCAGGTCTGGTAACGCTGGCCGTTCCGGAAGGGATTTATCCGATGGCGGCGGCGCAAAATCCGGAATTGTTATTTATGCCATTATCTGATGAACATGGTCATTTTGCAGCCAGGGCAGTTCATGAAATTATTCCGCAGCTTCGGCAGTTTGACTGTGTAGCCGTTGGGCCTGGGATGGGGAGGTTTGCAGGAGGAGAGGAGTGGCTTAAATCTCTGATTGGGTCTTTGAGTGGCCAGCCTTTGATTATTGATGCGGATGGACTTTATTTCGTTCGTGACTTGATGGACTTGGTCCGCCAGTATAAGGGGCCTGTCATTTTTACTCCACATCCGGGGGAAATGGCGAGGTTAGTAAACAGGACCGTCAAAGAGGTGGAGGAAAACCGCATTGAAATTGCCCGGGAATATGCGAAGGAGGGCCATGTGTTTTTGCTCTTGAAGGGACACCGGTCCATTATTGTCTCACCGGATGGACAGGTCTATATAAACCCGCTCGGTCATGATGCCCTCGGAAAAGGAGGCAGCGGGGACGTTCTTACTGGTTTGATTGCCTCATTTCTTGCCCAGGGTGCGGAACCCTTACATGCTATGATTGCCGCAAGTTACCTTCATGCAAGGGCCGGACAAGAAAAAGCAAAAGTTCTCTCTCATTACGGAGTCATGCCCTTGGACATCATAGAAGGAATAAAAGAACAGTTAAAATAACGAGTCTTTCTTCCCTTTATTATTTTTTGGGGTATTAGGACTTTTTTACTATATGAAGTGGAAAAGAATGCATAATTCTTAGTATTTACCTTGAAAATTTTTCTAGTAAACTAATATTTAGGGAATGGAAATATTCAAACTATTAAAAATAAACCCTTATGTACCTTTTGATGGAAAGGAGTTTATAAAAGATGAACACCGAAGAAAAGGTTTACGCCGAGAATGGAATGGCCAATCATTTAAGCCAATTGGCTTCGATTGGCCAAATTGCTGCAGGAATTGCCCATGAAGTACGAAATCCATTAACAGCGGTCAAAGGGTTTTTACAGCTTTTGCAGCAGGATCAAAAAAATGAATACCTAGAAATTGCTCATTCCGAATTGGATAACGCCCTGAAAACTTTAAATAATCTCCTTCAGGTTTCTAAGCCTGATCTAGAGGACGAAGAATTCCAAACTATTCATTTGTCAGTCGAATTGGAATCCATTATTAACCTATTCCAGGACAAGATGTATGAGATTACCATCCAAACTGATTTTCAAGATACTGGTGCTGCTATTTACGGCAGGAAAAATCAATTTAAAAAGGCTTTCTTTAATTTAATTAAAAATGCGATTGAAGCGATTGACGGGGAAGGCGCCATTACTCTGACACATTACACAAAGAATAATGAAGTCATTGTGACGATTCAAGATACAGGAGTTGGCATTCCCGAGGAGAAGCTTTCGCTATTAGGCACGCCCTTTTTTACGACCAAGGATCAGGGGACAGGGATGGGACTTGCTCAGGTGTTCTCAGTCATTTATCAGCATGGCGGCATGATCTTGGTTGACAGCAAGAAAAATCAAGGAACCACTTTTACGATAAGGCTTCCGCAGCAGCAGCAAAAAACACAACGGGGTGTGAGAAAATTGAATGTTATGTTTGACGATAAATATTCAATAAAGGAATACTTTTTGGAAAATCAAAAATTATTTGAGGACCGTTTGCTGGCTGAGGCGACGAATGTAAGTGACAAAATTGATGATATACATAATGTCGGAATTAATTTACTTAACAATGCCCATAAGTTAGTTCTATATGTCGTTGAAGGTCGGGAACATGAACTAATTTCATTTGCGAAGCAGGAGGGGATGGCTTGGGCGAAGCATTCCTTGACCCTTGCGTTCAAATTGGAATGGATTCAGGCGATCCGCCGAACACTTTGGGATTTTCTCTATAACTTTGATGCTTTCAATAAATTGGAGACTGATAGAATTACATTTTTTTCAATGGAAAAAAGTATAAATGAATTAATTGATCAGTTCCTGACACACTTTTTTATCACGTACACGAAATATAAGGATGAATTGCTGGAGAACCAAAGAAAGCTTGTCGAAAACCTATCTGTTCCAATTATTCCAATTAATAAAGAGATTTGCATTTTGCCCTTAATTGGAACACTTGATGATCTGCGTATTTCAACGATTCAGAATAAAGTGCTGACTGAAATTGAATATCGGCAAATTCAAACTTTAATAATTGACCTTTCAGGTGTGGCCTCGATGGAAAAAGAAGCCGCACGGAACTTTGTCCAAATCATCCAGGGCTTTTCGATGATGGGCTGTAAAACGATCCTCACCGGTATGCGGTCCGAAATTGTCAAAAGTCTGATTGCCTCGGGAGTTGATATCAGTCATAAGGCAGAGTTTAAAGGAACGCTGCAATTAGCCTTGAACGATATTGTTTTTCACAAGGATTTGCAAGAGGTATAAAGTTATCTAAAAAAGTACTCGCGGGAGTACTTTTTTAATACTTAAATGTGCGAAATTTGTAAATAGTTTTCCATTTGAAAACTAGATTCCATGATATGTTAAAGGTAAGAGATGAATCTAATGGTAGGAGGTTTTTAACATGGGAGCGCGTTTAATAGAACCAAACACTGGCCCAGTTATCCAAAAGGAAAAAGAAATCGTCAAGCAAATGATTGAGATTTATTGCCGCCGCAAGCATAAACATCCCAATGGTTTGTGCAATGAATGTCAGGAGTTGAAAAACTACTGTATGTTAAGGCTCTCCTTCTGCCGCTTTGGTGAGGAGAAATCATCCTGCTCCCATTGTAAAGTTCACTGTTATAAACCATCCTACCGACAAAAAATCAAAGCCGTCATGCGCTACTCCGGCCCGTGGATGCTGTTGTATCACCCTATTTATGGAGTAAAACATTTGATTAATAAAAAATAAAAAAGAACGAAGGCTTATCAAAGAGCCTTCGTTCTTTTTTTAACAGCAGCGTTAAAAGCTTATGCAGCGTGCTTCGCTTCTTTTGTTTCCTCTTCACCCAACATTTTCACAAGCTTCTTGGAAAGTGTAAGGAGAATCAGACCAAGGACAATGACAGCGATACCAATGACAGAGAATACTTCAAAGTAACCCATTGTTTCAGTAAAGGCACCTAATTGGCCGGCAAGAAGGTTTGCCACAAAAGAGCTGGCCATCCAAACTGCCATTAATAAAGAGGCGAATTTCACAGGTGCATACTTACTTACAAAGGATAGCCCAACTGGCGATAAGAACAGCTCACCAATAGTATGGAGCAGATACGTGAAAACGATAAACAGGATGTTAGCTTTTGTTGTAATATGATTATCATCACTGCCTGTTTGCATGATGGCAAATAATAAAACAATAAAGCCCGCTCCTAAAAGAATCATACCAAATGCCATCTTTGTTGGCACCGGTAAATCTCCCCGTTTGCTGTTTGAAAGTTTTACCCATAACATGGAAACAACAGGTGCTAAAAGAATGATAAATAACGGGTTAACAGATTGGAACCATGAGGTTGGAATCTCCCAGCCAAAAAGGGTGCGGTCTACGAATTTATCTGTATAGATACTTAATGCGCCGCCAGCCTGTTCGAATCCAGCCCAGAAAAAGACCACAAAAGCAGCTAAAATGAAAATCACGATAGTTCTGTTTTTTTCTACCTTCGTCATTTTTTGATTTTGTGTAGTGCCAGATTTTGAAGCCTGTGGTTTTCCAACTGGCTTTTTGCCAATTTCGCCTAAGAAACGGTTGCCTAAAGCATTAAATAGAATTTGTCCAATAATCATTCCGATTGCAGATGCAAGGAATCCATATTTATAACCATATTCAATTACGCCATGTACATGTACCGCAAACCACTTATCAGTAATAAAACCAATGATTAATGGAGCGAAGAATGCACCTGTGTTAATGCCCATATAGAAAATCGTAAACGCAGCATCGCGGCGTTTGTCTTTAGCGTCAAAAAGCTCACCAACAATAGTAGAGATATTCGGTTTGAAGAAGCCGTTACCAATAATTAATAATCCTAAACCAATATAAACGGCAGTGAAACTTTGATTAGAGAACAATACGATGTTACCAAGGGCCATTGTAATACCGCCAATCGTAACAGCAAGCCTCTGGCCTAAAAACCTATCAGATAAATAGCCGCCAATTAACGGTGTGAAATAAACTGCACCGGTAAAAAATCCGTATAACATTAGGGCGGTGCTTTCTTTCATACCCAATCCGCCGCTGACCAGTGATTTCGTCAAATAAAGGACAAGAATGGCTCTCATGCCGTAGTAGCTAAAACGTTCCCACATTTCTGTCATAAATAAGAGGTATAGTCCAGGGGGGTGCTTCTTTGAGTGCTTGGAATTGAGTTGTCGGTCCATTGCTGCATCCATATAATTTCCTCCGTTGATATATTATTATTTTAATATAATTATCTTAATTTAATAATAATTAAATCGTCAATAAAATATATGAAAAAAGCAAAATTAGAAAGATTGCCAATTAAGTATATATTGCAATAAAAGTGATGGAACTAAGTGCTTATCGGTTTTCTATTTTGAAGATTGGAATTCCAATTACATGTTAACCAACAATTACTATTTTAACAAAACATCGAAAATAAAAAAAAGGTGTCTGCACCATTTTAGGTGATATGCTCCCCTTAAAGTGGACAGATGAAAAAACAAAAATCTGTCGTTGCTTTAGGGGGATTTTTTATGTCAAAGAGAAGTAAATATTCTGCTATGGAAAAGTATCAAATTTTAATGGAGTACATGGAGGGGGAAATGGGCCCCAGGGGAATAAAGGATAAATACAATATTCCTAAGTCCACACTATATAAATGGAAAAACAAATATGAATTATATTGTATTGATGGGTTAGAGGAAGCACATGGGTGGAAAGAGTATTCAGTTGAATTAAGATTAAGTGCTATTCAAGACTATTTGTCGGGGAATTATTCAAAAATAGATATATGCAAAAATTATAAAGTGAGCAGTGGAGCCCTCGATGTCTGGATAAAGAACTATAATGATCATAAGGAGACCAGAATAACAAACCGGAGGAATTCCCTTATGATTCATTCCAGAAAATTATCTTTTGAAGAGAAAGTGGAAGCTGTTCATTTCTGTATAAAGAATGGCCATGATTATTCAGCTGTCATGGAAAAATATCAAATCAGTTACCAGCAGATATACAGCTGGACAAAAAAGTACGAAGCAGGTGGACCAGAGTCCCTACGGGACCACCGAGGCAGAAAAAAAACTTGAAGAAGAAATGTCAGAACAAGAGAAATTAAGGATAAAGATTAAGGAATTAGAAGCGAAAAATTATCGATTAGAAGCTGAAAATGCTTTATTAAAAAAGTTGGAAGAAATCGAAAGAAGGCGGTACTAAGCAAGGTTCGGAACGAGGTAGCTTATTGTGCAGTACGTGAATTAAATGAAAAAATGAATTACCCTATTCAGCTTCTATGTTCAATTATCCATATCAATCGATCTTCATACTATAAATGGTACAATCGAAAAGAAACGGATCAGGAACGTGAAAATCGAGAATTACTTAAAGAAATTAAAGCCATTTATGAAATGGTGGATGGAATTTACGGTTATAGGCGTATTACAATGAATCTCAACCGAAAAATGAATAAACACTATAATGTAAAGCGAATTCATCGTTTAATGCAATTAGTTGGACTAAAATCAAAGATACGACGGAAGAAGAAATGGGATCATCGTCCTTCTGATAATAACGTAAAAGAGAATATTTTGAACCGAGAATTTACAGCAGCACATCCAAATGAAAAATGGGTAACTGATATAACTGAATTTAAATATGGGAATGGACAAAAGGCTTATTTAAGCGCTGTTTTAGACCTGTACGACAATTCTATTGTATCCTGCGTATTCGGACATCGAAATGATAATAAGCTAGTCTTTAAGACCATTAATAATGCTTTAACAAAGAATCCTTTACATGAAGAGAAACTTTTAATTCACAGTGATCGTGGCTTTCAATATACATCCAATGGATTTAAAAGGATAGTCGAACAAAACCATCTTATCCACAGTATGTCAAGAGTCGGAAAATGTATTGATAATGGATGTATGGAGTCATTCTGGGGGACTTTGAAAGTGGAAAGATATTATCTTCACCATTATCAATCATTTGAGGAACTTCAAAAGGATATAAAAGATTACATTCGGTTTTATAATCAAGACCGTTTACAAGCTAAATTTAATGGCCTTAGCCCGATAGAATATCGGACTAAGGCCATTGCCTAATTTTTATTTTTAATACTGTCTACTTGACGGGGTGCAGTTCAAGGGGAGACACCTTTTTTCGTTATCGAATTCCCTTCATAAATCCCTGAATTTTAGGCGCAAGCATTAAGAGGATGATACCTAATACTAGTGACGCCCCTCCAACCGTACCAAAGTAGACCATTTCTGTTTCAGGGGTGTAGAATTTTACGATTTGCGCGTTAATCGCTTGAGCAGCAGCACTTGATAAGAACCATAGGCTCATTGTCTGGGCTGTGAACGCAGCAGGCGCCAGCTTCGTTGTAGCTGACAATCCAACTGGTGATAGACACAATTCACCAAGAACACAGATTAAATAGCTAAGCACTAACCATAATGGGTTTACCAATGAATCTGTACCGCCAAAGTAGGCAGGAAGCAAGATCACGATAAATGATAAACCGGAGAGTAATAATGCTAATGAAAACTTCTGTGGAATATTTGGTTCTCTTTTTCCAAGCTTCACCCAAAGCCAAGCAAAAACTGGAGCTAAGGTGATAATGAATAATGGATTTAAGGATTGGAACCATGCAGGAGAAATATGAATTCCTGCAAAATCAAGCTGAGTACGCTTGTCCGCATAGTTTGCTAAAATCGTTGAACCCTGCTCTTGAATGGCCCAGAACATAACAGATGCGATAAATAATGGAATATAAGCAATTAAACGAGAACGTTCCACCGATGTTGTTTTTTTACTGCGATACATGACAATAAAGTACGAAGTAGGTATTAAAATACCGAGAATTCCAATTAGGTTAACAAAGGTTTCAAATGTTAAATATCCATTAGGAATCGCAATGGCGCAAATTACCGCAATGACGGCTACACCTAATCCAATAGTAGTAAAGACTTTTTTTCGATCAGCAGGTGACAGCGGGTTTGCAACTGTAGTACCAGCTAATCCAAGGTTTTTCTTCTTTGTTAAAACAAACATTACTAATCCTACGAACATACCAATAGCTGCGATACCAAATCCTAAATGGAAGCTGACACTCATGAGGGATCCAACGATTAATGGTGAAATGAAGGCTCCCAGGTTAATCCCCATATAGAATATACTGAAACCTGCATCACGACGATTGTCGTTCTCTGCATACATATCACCAACCACGGTGGAAACGTTTGGCTTAAGCAGCCCTGTACCAAGAACAATCAATACCATCGAAACAAAGAATAAAGTAATATTTCCCGGAATGGCTAGCGCAATATGACCAAACATGATTAAAATACCGCCATAGAACACTGCTTTTGATGTACCGAAAATCCGGTCAGCCAGCCAGCCGCCAATGATTCCGGACATGTAAACTAACGATCCGTAAATGGACATGATAGACAATGCCAGGGTTTGGTCCATTCCAAGGCCGCCCTTGGAAACTTCATAGTACATATAGTATACAAGAATTGCTCTCATTCCATAATAAGAAAAGCGTTCCCAAAACTCTGTGAAGAACAGTGTGAATAAGCCTTTAGGGTGACCGAAAAAACCCTTCTGAGGTACACTGTCCACAATTTTCTGTTTATTTATGTTTGACATAAATCTACCTCCTTTTATTATTTTATAATACTTTTATAGTTTAGAATCGTCAAAAATTTAATTCTGGGATTATATTTACAATTCGGCTTAAAACCTTGATTTTATCGTGTTTTTAGGAATTATTTATATAAAAAGAAAGTTTTTTTAAAATAGTTATTATTTTCGAATAAATAATGTCCTTACCCTTGTCAGGTAATTTATCCATATAAAAAAGCCCTCGAGATTTCTAGGGCTTTGATAGCAATTTTAGAATGGCATCATCCATGAGAGTGTGATCCTGCGTCGTAAGCCAAGCATCAGGAATTAGGACGTACCTGCCATGATTACCGGTTAAATAGCTATAAATAATTTGCGCTTCATCAAGGTCTTCTTTGTGGACAATAAGGGGAGTTTCATCCCTGGCACCCTTGAAAAAGGTCAAGATATTCGACTTTACCGTTACATCGACATCCGTTCCCTCCAGCAAATACTTCTCAGAAAACAACACCCTGTTACCTTTGATTAAAAAGAGTTTAAAAATGCCGTCATCCAAAAATTCAATCGTGACGATATTTTGATTGGCCTCCGCAAAATCAATGACATCTTCTTTATAATGAAGAAAACTGATTACCTCCAAATACCCTTTATACTTTGCGGCCAGTTCAAAATCCAATTGCTCCGCAGCAGCGGCCATTTTTTCCTCCATTTCCGCAAATGGGCTTAAGTCATTTCCTTTGATCAAAGCAATAATGCGGTTTAAAATCTTATCATATTTTTCTCTCGAGACTTTTCCGGTGCACAAACCGATGCACAGACCAAGAGAATGATTCAAACAGGGAGAGCCTCCTGAGGAACGGTTGCTGCAGCTAATTTTAAAAAATTCCTTGATCCCCTGGACCGCTTTTTCCACAGCGGATTTACTGATAAACGGTCCGAAATAAAGATTTCCGTCATTTTCAATGTAAACATTCGTTACTTCAAGTGAGGGATAACGCTCGTCCATTTTCACAACGATATAGGAATAGTTCTGCGGGTTTTTCATCTTCCAGTTGAAAAAAGGTTTAATTTCTTTGATTAACTGGCATTCCAGCAGAAAAGCTTCAAACTCTGTGTCGGTCAGGATGTAATCAAAATCCTTTAAGGTTGATACAAGTTTTATCGTTTTTTTAGAATGGGCCTTGGAATGCTGGAAGTAGGACCGAACGCGATTCTTCAGATTTTTGGCTTTTCCTACATAGATGATTTGGCCGGCAGAATCCTTCATCAGATAAACCCCGGGTGTGAGGGGGAGATTTTTTACCTTTTCTTTTAAATCCATGTTTTTTCCCTTCCCAAATTTTCATTTCTATTATTTTAACATAGGTTGTTATTGGCGAATTATGACTAATATTTCCTGTATATTACGAATGTTTCTTTATATTAAAATGAAATCAAGACTTTACTATTTTAATAGAGAGGAAGGAAATCAGGGGGATGAAATGGAATAAACAGGCGTCTATTTTTGCAGTTATTCTTTTATTATTAGCTAGCTTTTTTACAAATTTAGGGATTGCGGAGGCTGCCAAACCAGACCGCACAGCGCCAACAGCACCCACCAGCCTGCGTGCCGTTAATATTACGGATTCAACTGTGTCACTTGCATGGAATAGCTCCACCGATAACATGGGTGTTGCCGGTTATGATGTTTACCAGGATAGTAGATACATAGGGAATACCGCGGCAGCGCAATTCGTCGTGAAGAGCCTTAATCCTAGTACGTCGTACAGCTTTTATGTCAAAGCGCGTGACGCTAAAGGCAATGTTTCTGCTGCAAGTAATACCTTAAAGGTGACGACGGCAGCAAGTACTGTTGTCGATCAGCCGCCGGTGGTAAGTGACATCCAGGTTTCTCCGATTGCAGCAGACGGCAAAACCATCAGCGGAACGGTCACCTTGTCAGTCAATGCCAGCGATGACAAGGGAGTCAGCAAGGTAGAGTTCTACAGCAGCAATGGCGGGTACCTAATCAAAACGGTCACTGCCGCACCTTACACGGCTAATTGGGCGACCGACCCATGGGTGCCGGATGGCGAGCAAATTCTGAAAGTGATCGTTTACGATACAGCTAACCAAATTGCACAGGTCACGAGGACTGTGCTTGTCCAAAATACGGTGACACCGGCGCCAGTGCCGGGTTCATTTAAAAAGGTCGGCTATTACGCGGGCTGGTCTACCTATTCTAACTTTCAGGTTTCCAATATTGATGGTTCAAAGCTAACCCATCTAAATTACGCATTTGCTAATATTTCAGCGGATGGAAAAATTGCCCTTGGAGATTCCTTTGCTGATGTGGAAAAGGCATTTCCTGGAGATACGGCTGACCAGCCTTACAAAGGGAATTTCTATCAATTAACGAAGTTAAAAGCTCAGTACCCACAGCTTAAAACCTTGATCTCAGTGGGCGGCTGGACATGGTCGGAAAAGTTTTCGGATGTCGCGCTGACCGAGGAATCGCGGACTATTTTTGCTAATAGCTGTTTAGAGTTTATTTTAAAATACGGCTTTGATGGAGTAGACTTAGACTGGGAATATCCGGTCGCTGGAGGAGAAAGCGATAATATCAATCGCCCAGAGGATAAGCAGAACTTTACGCTTTTATTGAAAAAAATTCGTGAAACGTTTGCTGCCCAAAGCGCTAAGGATGGAAAACAATATCTGCTGACAATTGCCGGCGGCGCCGGTGCAGGTTTTGCCAACAATACGGAGTTAAACCTGCTGCAGGAATATGTCGATTATATTCAGTTAATGACCTATGACATACATGGTGAATGGGATACATTGACAGGACTGAATGCTCCATTATACCGCGATCCTGTGTCGAAATTTTATTCCGAATGGAGCGTTCAGGATGCGGTGCAAACCTATTTAAATAAGGGTGTGCCAGCCAATAAGATTGTTATGGGTGTTCCTTTTTACGGAAGAATCTATAATCAAGTTACAAATGTAAATTACGGATTGTATCAGACTTTTACTGGCGGAGGAAAAGCGCTTAGTTACGCAGATATCGTCGCAAACTACCTGAACAAGAGTGGGTTTATCCGCTATTGGGAACCAGATTCCAAAGTGCCGTGGCTGTTTAATGGCTCGCAATTTATCAGCTATGATGATGAAGAATCAATGGGTTACAAGACTACTTTTATTAAATCAATGGGCTTAGGCGGAGCGATGATGTGGGAGTTAAGCCAAGACCCAAATCGTGTATTGTTGACGAAGGTTTATAATGATTTGCAATAGATAGGAAAAAACACAGGTCTTATTAAGGGTAAAGGGTTCCGTTTTGAGGTGCATTTCTTAAAATACGGCTGAAATGACAGTCGTATTGGCATTGTTATTGGTATTAAAAAAAGGAAAACTCGCCAATTGGCGAGTTTCTTTATTAGTAATACCATAACCTACTTATATAAAACCTCGGTTCACCGTTCTCTTGGAAAAACTCACTCCCTATTAAATATGATGCCTTGTCCTTAATCGAGTACCAGCCTAAAAATAAGCGGAGGTTTACGGTTAAATACGGAAATGAGCTCGTTTTGGGGTGAATAAGGGAAGACTTTTCGCTTATTGATAGAAAAATCCCCCATTTTTGCATTTTTCTAGTCAATAAGCGAAATTTCTACGTCTATTTAAGACTTTTTTAATAGCAATCACTAAATAAGCGAAATTTTTCCGTCTATTTTTAAACTCGGGTGCTTAACCTGATCCCCCAACCGATAAGGGCGGACCCTCTCGATCCTAGATGCGGGAATCATCATAAAAGATACACTGCAAATGACAGAAGTTATGACCTTCTTAATTATACAATACTTATTGTCCATCATAATAATGATGTCAATTGCTATGTCAAAGTTAATAGGATTTCGTAGAAACTTTGATAAATAAAGAAAAAGACGTATGCCAATTCATACGTCAATTCTTGTGTCTTTTAATAAGAATGCACCCTAAAACGGAACCCTGTATTATTAAGGGCCAATGTGATTTTTTAATGTTTACGGATTTCGTTTGTATAAAGCGATTAATAGAACTAACATGACGATGTCTAAGCGGGCGTTAAAAGCGAATTGCAAAAGCCCTGTGTTAAGTGTAGGCAGCTTTGTTAATAAAATAGCGGCTATCATAATTGCGATTAAGGGGATGACGGCATTTTTTACAGCTTTACCCGCTAGGATTAAAGCCCCGCAGCCAATTTCTAGAAGGATGACAAGCTTCAACATGAGCTGAGGATAGGGCAGGCCCAGGCTCAAAAAATAGTTGGCTAAATCAGTGTTAAGCAATTTCATTAAACCCGAGATGATAAACACGTATGCGACCGAATAGCGCAGTAAATTCATAGTTGAAAATGAAGTATGCATGTTTGTCCGCCTCCTTTGTAATACATATGCAATAATGGGGACAAACCATGACAGATAGTTTCTCTGGAATAAAAAAACAGCAGGCACTGGTGCCTGCTGCTTGTTAGTATCCCTATTAATTAATCCACGATTAAAACAACTGGGGGTTTGTTCAGAAATTGCATCATATTGGCCACGTCTGCAGTGACTTCACGGCCCTCTGGGGATGCTAATGACTGAGCTAGAATGGCTGGGTTTTCAAAATGAAGTTCTGCAAGAAGGTATTGGTTATCGCTCGTATTTTGCTTTTGCAAAACACGGTGAACCTCCGCACCTGTGATATTAGGCAGTTTTTCTGCTAAAGGAATATGAACATTGAAATAATAGTTTTCGAAACCTTCTTGATCCTTCGGTTGATCATAAATAACAACTAATTTAGCCATCTTTGCTTTCCCCTTTCAACCTCTAAAAATAGTACAATCACCCTCTCATTATAAAGGGAAAAAGAACCAATTATTATTAAAACTGCTCGACAATTTGTGCAAAGAAATTTTTAAAAAATATAGGCATACTAGTGATTGACATTGACGTTGCGTTAAGGTGTATCGTTGTTGGTGAGGAGGTGATAGGAATGGAATATACGGTGCAAAAGCTTGCGAGTTTGGCAGGGATTAGCACCCGGACGCTAAGGTATTATGATGAAATAGGGATTCTTAAGCCGGCACGAATCAATTCATCAGGCTACCGAATATACGGGCAGGCAGAAGTGGATCGGCTTCAGCAAATTCTGTTTTACCGGGAGTTAGGTGTTAGTCTCGACCAAATCAAGGAGATTGTAACCGACCCTTCCTTCGATGGTGCCGCAGCACTCATGGAACATCGCCAAAAGCTCCTCGAAAAGCGGGAACAATTAGACTTGTTAATCGTGAATGTTGAAAAGACAATCGCGATGACAGAAGGGAGATTCAAGATGTCTAATAAAGAAAAATTTGAAGGCTTCAAGAAGAAAATGATAGATGAAAATGAGAAAAAATATGGCAAGGAAGTTCGCGCCAAGTATGGCGATGATGCGGTCAATCAATCGAAAGCCAAGGTCATGAAGATGACCGAGGAGCAGTATCAAGAGGTCACCGCGTTAGGCGAGGAAATTAAAACCACCTTAGCGGAGGCTATGAAAACTGGCAATCCGGCAGGAGAGTTGGCACAGAAAGCAGCAGACCTCCACAAGCGCTGGCTCAGCTTTTACTGGAAGGAATACAGTAAAGAAGCCCATGCGGGATTGGCGCAAATGTACGTCGACGATGAAAGATTCAAAGCCTACTATGATAAAGACCAGCCGGGAACGGCCGAGTTTCTAAGAGATGCTATTCAAATCTATACTGGTATAAAAAATAACTAACCATTGAGGTCAGGCCAACACTGCGTAAGATAAGAGAACGCAAGGGCCTGGCCTCTTTACGTTAACGGATTAAATTGCCCTTTTCTGCGTTTTTTGCTACTTTAACGCTTTAAAGTATTATCCCTGTTTTTTCCTCATTTAAAAAATTTTCCCCTAAATGACATTTTTAGATAGCGCTTACAGGGTGATTTATGTCATAATAATTTTAAAATTTATTATATTATAATATTTCAGAACACTATTCATTTGAAAATAATAGTCTAGTCAGGCAGGTGTTTAGTATGGATCAAAATTCCATTCTTCGAATAAACGATTTAAAAGTATCCTTCCAATCCGGAAAAAAGCTCTTACCTGCAGTGGATGGGATTAGTTTTGAACTTAAGGAAGGCGAAATCCTAGGAATTGTAGGGGAATCCGGCAGCGGTAAAAGTGTCACCTCCTTAGCAACGATGGGCTTAATTCCATCACCGCCAGGAAAAATTGAAAAGGGCGAAATTATTTTTAATGGAACTGATTTAACGAATTTAACAGAAAAAGAGTGGCGGAAAATCCGCGGCAACCAAATCTCGATGATTTTTCAGGAGCCGATGACGTCTTTAAACCCACTGTTTACCATCGGGAATCAGCTGATGGAAGCCATTCGTTTACATACGGACCTCTCTAAGGCAGAGGCAAGAGTCCGAAGCATTGAATTACTTAAGCTAGTTGGAATACCAAGAGCGGAAGGGATTTTAAAAGAACATCCGCATCAATTATCAGGCGGAATGCGGCAGCGGGTG
The DNA here is from genome assembly GCF_049568635.1 of Neobacillus sp. SAB-20_R2A. Lineage (NCBI taxonomy): Bacteria > Bacillati > Bacillota > Bacilli > Caryophanales > Bacillaceae > Neobacillus > Neobacillus sp. SAB-20_R2A. The sequence goes on from NZ_CP145895.1 coordinate 1,281,052, forward strand.
ATGATTGCCATGGCGATGGCCTGCAACCCAAGAGTACTGATTGCGGACGAGCCGACAACGGCACTTGACGTCACCATTCAGGCACAAATTCTGGCCTTAATGAAGGATTTAAATGAAAAAACGAAAACATCAATCATCCTTATTACTCATGATTTAGGCGTAGTCGCAGAAATATGTGAACGTGTCGTCGTCATGTATGCCGGACAAATCGTTGAGCAGGGCGATGTCAGAAGAATTCTAAAAGACCCGCAGCATCCCTACACAAAAGGATTATTGAAATCGGTCCCGGACTTGAGAGGCAAGAAAGAACGACTCTACAGCATTCCAGGAACGGTTCCGGTCCCAGGCACTGTTACCAATGGCTGCCGCTTCGCCGCCAGATGTGCGGAAGCGTTTGATCAATGCCATACCGATTCTCCACCATTATTTAAATCGGAAAAAGACGGACATGAAGTGCGCTGTTTCCTACATACATTGAAAGAGGAGAGTGACAAACATGTCGGAGTTACTTCTTGAAGTTAATGGTTTAAAAAAGTACTTTCCAATCAACGGCGGACTTTTGGGAAAAAAACAAGGGGAAGTAAAGGCCGTTGATGATGTTTCTTTTTATGTGAAAAAAGGTGAAACTTTAGGCATCGTAGGCGAATCCGGCTGTGGCAAATCAACGACCGGCCGCTTGCTTATGCGCTTAATTGAGGCTAGTGATGGGAAAATTGTTTTTGAAGATAAAGAGATTACGAGTATGTCGAATTCGGAATTAAGGAAGGTTCGCCGCGATATCCAGATGGTTTTCCAGGATCCCTATGCTTCATTGAACCCTCGGCATTCGGTAGAGCAAATTCTTGAAGAGCCTTTAATTGTGCACGGAATTGGAACAAAAACGGAACGCCAAAAACGTGTTAAGGAAATGCTTGAGGTTGTAGGCTTGAGCAGCTATCATGCGAAACGCTATCCGCATCAATTCAGCGGCGGGCAGCGCCAGCGGATTGGCATCGCTAGAGCATTGATGACAAAGCCAAAGCTGATTATTGCCGACGAACCGGTATCCGCACTCGATGTTTCGATTCAAGCGCAGGTCCTGAACCTGATGAAGGACATCCAAAAAGAGTTCCAGTTAACCTACATATTTATCGCTCATGACCTAGGTGTGGTTCGCCATATCAGCGACCGCGTTGGCGTGATGTATTTAGGAAGATTGATAGAGTTAGCTGAAAGTGAGGAACTCTATGAAAATCCAAAGCATCCCTATACGAAAGCACTGCTGTCCGCAGTCCCGATTCCGGACCCGGATGTCAAAAAGAAGACTATTTTAATAGAAGGTGAACTGCCGAGCCCGGCAAATCCGCCATCAGGCTGTGCTTTCCACACAAGATGCGGGGAGTGCATGGATATTTGTAAAACTACTAGACCAACAGAACACAATCTTAATGGTCATTTTGTTGCCTGTCATTTGTATAACAAGTAATAGGCGGCATTGATGATAAATAAAAAAGCTTTAGGGGGTAAAAAAACGCTTATGAGCAAAAAGTCAATTAAATTGCTGTTGATTTCCTTATTGGCCCTCAGCATGTTCTTAGCAGGCTGCGGCGGCGAAACGACCAAAGAAACAGGCGGCAAGAAAGAGCCTGCTACTAGCGGCGGTTCAGCAAAGGATACGCTAGTCTATGGCCGTGGCGGTGACTCCACATCCTTAGACCCAATCACTACAACTGAAGGGGAAGCCTTCAAAGTGACTGAGAATATTTTTGAAACGCTTTTGCAGTATGGTGACCAAGATACGACTGTAAATCCTGGCCTTGCTGAAAAGTGGACAGTATCCGATGATGGATTAACTTATACCTTCAATTTACGCCAAGGTGTAAAATTCCACGACGGAACTGACTTCAATGCAGACGCTGTTGTCTTCAACTTTGACCGCTGGATGAACGGGAACGAAGATAAATTCCCGTACTACACAATGTTTGGCGGCTATAAAGCTGACGAAGGTCATGTCATTAAAGAAGTGAAAGCAGTTGACGAGCACACAGTACAATTTGTTTTAAAAAGACCACAGGCTCCATTCTTAAAGAACCTGGCTATGTCGCCATTTGGTATCGCCAGCCCAACGGCTGTTAAAAAATACGGCGACGACTTTAGAAAAAATCCGGTTGGAACAGGTCCATTCAAATTCGTAGAGTGGAAGCAAAACGATACGATTACACTAGAAAAGAATCCTGACTACTGGCAAAAAGGTCTTCCTAAGTTAAACAAAGTAGTCTTCCGTGTTATTCCGGAAAACACTGCACGTCTAAACGCTCTTGCTAATGGCGAAATCGATGTTATGGATGGCTTGAACAATTCTGACGAAGCAACAGTTAAAGGGAATGACAAGCTTCAAGTAATTGAGCGTCCATCTATGAACGTTGGTTACCTTGGCTTGACAACTACTCGCAAGCCATTTGATAACAAGCTGGTACGTCAAGCAATCAACCATGCTGTTAATAAGAAAGATATTATCAAAGCATTCTACGGTGGAAAGGCTCTTGCAGCGAAGAACCCTATGCCTCCTTCCATCGAAGGCTATAACGATAGCATCAAGGATTATGATTACGATTTAGAAAAAGCAAAAGCATTATTGAAAGAAGCAGGCTATGAGAAAGGCTTTGAAATCGACCTATGGGCAATGCCTGTAGCACGTCCTTATATGCCTGAAGCACAAAAAGTTGCAGAGGTTATCCAAGCAGACTTAGCAAAAATCAATGTTAAAGCGAAGATTCAATCTGTTGACTGGGCTACTTACCTAGATAAGGCCGCTAAGGGTGAGTTTGACATGTTCATGCTTGGCTGGACTGGTGACAATGGTGACCCTGATAACTTCTTATACACATTGCTTGATAAAGACAGCATCGGCAGCAACAACTACTCTCAATACAGCAATGACGAGCTTCATGATGTATTGATTGCAGCGCAGACCGAAACAGAACAAGCTAAGCGTAACGAGCTTTACAAGAAAGCACAGGAAATCATTCATGAAGACGCTCCATGGGTACCGCTTGTTCACTCAACACCGCTGTTAGCAGCAGCTAAAGATGTAGCAGACTATCTGCCGCACCCAACTGGTTCTGAAGCTCTGACAAAAGTGTACTTTAAATAATCCATCTTGAATGGGGGAGGGAGTTTTTTTCCTCCCCTTTTATCAACAAAAGGTACAGTTTGCCGTATTTAAGGGATCGAAAAAGGTGTAAAACTACACTCTATTAGCGAATTTTTGAGTTCTATTAGCGGATTTAAACGTTCTATTAGCGAATTAATGCATTTTATTAGCGAATTTCGAGGTTCTATTAGCGAAATAACGAAACAGCAATCTTTTAGAAAAGAACTTTTGAAAAAAAGAGGTGAAACAAATGTTTACTTACACAGTTCGCCGAATTCTTTCCTTAATCCCTGTTTTATTCGGGATGACGCTCGTGGTGTTTGCGATAATCCATGCAATTCCAGGGAATCCCGCCCAGGTCATCCTTGGACAAAGGGCTACTGCTGAAGCGATTGCAACGTTAACAAGGGAATTAGGGTTGGACAGGCCTTGGTACATACAATATTTCGATTATATTGGCCAGCTTTTTCAAGGGGATTTAGGTACCTCTTTGAGAACTAGAGGCCCAATCAACGTGGAGATTTGGCCATATCTAGCGGCAACATTTGAATTGACTCTGGTTGCGATGATTATCGCTGTCATTGTCGGCGTAAACGCAGGAATCATCAGTGCCTGGTTCTCTAAATCATGGTTTGATTATGTGGCAATGGTTCTTGCCCTGGTAGGTGTTTCGATGCCGATTTTCTGGCTCGGTCTAATGGAACAATGGGCTTTTTCAATTGAATTAGGCTGGCTGCCTACTACTGGCAGGGAGAATGTTAGGGATCCCATCACAGCGATTACGAATCTTTATTTAATTGATACTTTGCTGCAGGGTAGATTTGATCAATTTTGGACCGTTGTTCAGCATTTAATTTTGCCAAGCCTTGCACTGGCGACAATTCCAATGGCAATCATTGCGCGGATGACGCGCGCCACCATGCTTGAGGTCATGCGCTCGGATTACGTTCGTACAGCACGTGCGAAAGGCTTAAGGATGTTCTGGGTAGTTTACAAACATTCTTTGAAAAATGCGATTATACCTGTTTTAACGGTGATTGGTCTACAAACAGGCCTTCTCTTAGGAGGAGCAATTCTAACAGAAACGATCTTTGGCTGGCCGGGAATCGGAAGATACCTATATGACGCGATTGCGTATCGCGATTATCCTGTTATCCAGTCAGGAATTTTGCTTATCGCCGCCATTTTCGTATTGATTAACTTGATTGTGGATTTACTGTATGTCTTTGTTGATCCACGGATTAAATACAATAAGTAGGAGGGAGTTAATGTGGCTGAACTTGCTAAAAATACAGCAGATATCCCGGTGGTACCTGCTGAAGAAAAGCTGACACCTCCATGGAAGGAAGCACTGCAATCTTTCTATAAAAATAAACTGGCCGTTGTTGGCTTGTGTATCGTGCTATTTTTTATTGTTATTGCGTTTATTGCTCCTTGGGTGGCGCCATACGGGTTCAAAGAACAAGTTTTGGCCGACCGGATGCAGGCCCCGTCAAGTAAGCATTGGTTTGGCACGGATGACTTTGGCCGGGACATTTTTTCAAGGATTTTATATGGTGCGCGAATTTCTTTATGGGTTGGATTCTTTTCCGTATTAGGATCTGTAGTAGTTGGAACGCTACTTGGTATCGTTGCCGGTTATTACGGCCGCTGGGTGGATGCCATCATTTCAAGGGTTTTTGATGTTATGCTGGCGTTTCCTAGTATTCTATTAGCGATTGCAGTAGTGTCCATTTTAGGACCGTCTTTACGAAATGCTCTTATCGCGATTGCGGTAATCAATATCCCAAACTTTGGCCGACTAGTTCGTTCGAAGGTGTTGAGCGTCAAGCAGGAGGAGTATATCATGGCAGCCAGGGCTATCGGGATGAAGGATTCCCGGATTCTGTTGAGGCATATTTTGCCGAACAGTATTTCCCCGGTCATTGTCCAAGCAACATTGGCGATTGCAACTGCGATTATTGAAGCAGCTGCTCTTGGTTTCCTAGGGTTAGGCGCCCAACCGCCAGAGCCTGAATGGGGGAAAATGCTCGCTGATTCTAAGAACTATATTACCCAAGCACCGTGGACATTGTTCTTCCCAGGTATGGCGATTATGCTGACTGTATTAGGTTTTAACCTGATGGGGGACGGGTTACGCGATGTGCTTGATCCGAAGATGAAACAATAACGTGAGAGGCTCCTAGAGGGGTCTCTTTTCTGTTGGGGTGCTAGTTTATGAGTTTGCAGAATATTTAAGTTTCTTGTGGTGTTTTGGTAAAATATCTTTCATAATAGGATGAAGGGCTAAGACGAAGTAATTCGATTGAAAATATCCTTCATAGAGACGATGAAGGACAAAATCAAGATGGAACAGGTTGAAAATGTCCTTCATAAGTATAGACTCTTAAAAGGTATTATGTTAAGGAGAGATGTAGATTGAAGTACCTAGCAGTACCGGCTTTATTAATCATTCTAGCTCTTTTTACTTTTGCCTTAGGCGGTAGTTTCGTAGTGGCTATGCCTTTTCTATCGGTAATTTCTATATCAATCATACTAATATTGTGTTTTCTAGTGGTTCATTTTATAAAAAGAGATAAAAAAAGGCTGCTAATATACTGGTTGTTAATTACAACTGTACCTGCATTATTAGTTATAATAGCTTTGAAGTTTTATGGTGCGGATTCCTTTTTATCATGGGACTTAATGTTATGGGATCTCGTCATTCCAATCACAATCTCAGCCTCACAGTGGCTGTTTGTTACAATAAAAATTCGATTATACACATCTAAGATAGGAGTTGAAAATTTTGACGGTACGCCAAAACACAGAAAATAAAAACATCATTTTTATCGGATTTATGGGAGCAGGAAAAACAACTGTAGGAAAACTTGTTGCAGAGAAACTAAATCGGCAATTTATTGATACAGATGAATTAATTGAAGAGGAATTCAAAATGCCCCCTTCGCAAATATTTAAAGTATATGGAGAAAAGGTATTTAGAGAAAAGGAAAAAAGCCTAATCACTAGCTTAAATGAAGAAAAGAACCTAGTTCTCTCGTTAGGCGGCGGTGCCTTTCTTCAAGAAGAAATACGCACGGTCTGTTTATCCAAGGCTACAGTCATTTTACTTGATATTTCTTTTGAATGCTGGAAAGAACGGTTAGACCTTATCATTGACAGCCGCCCAGTCCTGCATGGAAAAACAATCGAAGAAATGGAACAACTTTATAATAATAGAAGAGAAATTTATTCTAATCATCAAATAAAAATTAGTACTGATAACAAATCTCCTGAGCAAATTGCCGACGAAATTTTAGAGAAGGTGTAAGTAATGAAGAGAACAATTAAAGTAAAGGGGTTAACGTTAGGTGAAGGTGCACCTAAAATATGTGTACCAATGGTAGGGAGAACAACACCCCAATTAATGGAAGAAGCCAGGCTGCTAAAGACATTAGACCTTGACCTTGTAGAATGGCGGGTTGACTATTTTGAGCAGGTAGAGGACATCTTGCAAGTAAAAGAGGCACTTAACAATATTCGTAGTGTATTAACGGACACCCCCTTAATCTTTACTTTCCGTAGTGCGAAGGAAGGTGGAGAAAGGGAAATCAGCCCCGCAGAATACATCAATTTAAATATGGAAATCTCACAGACTGGCAAGGTTGATTTGGTTGATGTGGAGTTATTTAATGAAGAAAAGGATATTAAAACACTAATTGACGTAGCTCATTCACATAATGTCTTCGTGATTGTTTCCAACCATGATTTTGAAAAAACACCGTCGAAGGAAGAAATTGTATCACGCTTACGCAGGGCACAGGAACTCGGAGGGGACCTCCCGAAAATTGCCGTAATGCCTAAAACAAATGAAGATGTACTTACATTGTTGGATGCAACAAATACAATGTCTGAAAAATATGCAGACAGACCGTTTATTACCATTTCGATGGGCCAAAAAGGGGCCATCACTCGTGTAGCCGGATTTGGTTCGGCACTGACTTTCGGTGCGGCAAAGGTTGGTTCTGCCCCCGGACAAATTGCAGTTAATGAATTAAGAACTATGTTAAACTTGTTAAATCAATAAATAGAATACATAGTATCAGGCCCTTTATGGGCTTTTTTTTATGGATTATTGCATAAATAGTTGTATATTTATTTAAGAAAAATTGAAAGCGTTTACACAAATTTATACCTGAAAATAGAATTAAATCTGAAAAATATGTGATTTTTGCATTGAATAATTATATATATGGATGTATAATAATTCATTATTAACGGTACTTAGGAGTTGAAAGAATTGAAAGCAGCGATTATTGGTGGAACAGGATATGGAGCAATCGAGCTAATTAGATTAATCCAAAAGCATCCATATTTGGAGGTTGGTTCAGTTATTTCTAACTCTCAAGCAGGAAGTAACTTTAGTGAAAGCTATCCGCATTTGTCGGAGATTATAGAACAACCCTTGGAAAAGTTTGATGTTCAAAATATTGCTAAAGAAAATGAGGTTGTATTTTTAGCTACGCCATCTGGTGTCAGCAGTAACCTTGTCCCTCAATTGATGGAGACAGGTATAAAATGTATCGACCTATCTGGAGATTTCAGGTTGAGGTCGCCGGAAGTATATGAAACATGGTATAAGCATTCACCGGCACCTGAAAATTATTTGAATGAAGCGGTATATGGCTTAAGTGAAATTTATGGAGAAAATATTAAAAATGCGAACCTAATTTCCAATCCAGGCTGCTATCCAACAGCATCTACGCTGGGATTAATTCCTATCTTGAAATCAAACCTTGCAGACTGCGATTCTATCATAATTGACGCAAAGTCAGGTGTAAGCGGAGCAGGACGGGGACTTTCTCTCACCAGCCATTACGCCGAAATCAATGAAAACCTAAAGGCATATAAACTAGGCGCACATCAGCACATTCCGGAGATCGAACAGATCCTTACAGACGAAAGCGGCCAACCAATAACGTTATCTTTTACAACACATTTGGTGCCAATGACTAGAGGAATTATGTGTTCCATTTATTTAAAACTTAAAGAAAAGGTTACTACCGAAGATGTTCATCAAATATATGATGAATTTTATAAAAATAAACCATTTATAAGGGTAAGGCCAGTCGGAAAAGTGCCAGCAACTAAAGAAGTTTGGGGAAGCAACTATTGCGATATCGGCCTGCATGTTGACCCACGGACAAACCGCCTGACCATCATATCCGTTATTGACAACTTAGTAAAAGGGGCGGCAGGGCAAGCAATCCAAAATGCAAATATAATGAACGGCTGGGATGAGCGAGCAGGTCTCCAAGATATCCCGATGTATCCATAATAAAAATCGATAGTTAACTAGTTTGATTGAATACGAACAAGGGAACCATAAAGGGGGAAATGACATTGACACAAGCAACATCAACCAATGAAATCGTTGTTTTAGAAAATGCAGGAATAACATTACCACAGGGATACAAAGCAGGCGGAATGCACTGCGGAGTGAAAAGAAAAAAACTTGATTTGGCCTATATTGTGTCAGAGGTTCCCGCTGATGTGGCTGGAGTATATACAACCAACTTATTCCAAGCGGCTCCATTATTAGTAACACAAGAAAGCATCGCAAAAGAAAATAAGACTCAAGCAATCATTGTCAATTCCGGTAACGCTAACGCCTGCACAGGGGAGCAGGGAATTCAAGACGCTTACCAGATTCAAAAAGAGTTTGCAGGTCAATTAAATATTCAAGAGCACCTAGTATCTGTCACTTCAACAGGAGTGATTGGCGAACTGCTGCCAATGGATAAGATAACGACAGGAATTAGCCAAATCCTTCAACCCGAGTTTGAAGCAGAGGAGAACTTCCTGCAAGCAATCCTAACTACCGATACTTGCGCAAAGCACGTAGCCGTACAGTTTACAATTGACGGCAAAACTGTCAGCATCGGCGGGGCAGCAAAAGGCTCCGGTATGATCCATCCAAACATGGCAACAATGCTTGGCTTTGTGACAACGGATGCAAATATTGCCCATGAAGACCTTTTATCAGCACTTAGAGAAGTTACCAACCAAACTTTCAATATGATTACAGTTGATGGCGATACAAGTACGAATGACATGGTTCTGGTTATGGCAAATGGATTAGCTGGAAATGACCAGCTTACCAAAGACCATCCAGATTGGGATGTATTCGTAAACGGATTAAAAGTTGTCAGTGAAACCCTTGCTAAAAAAATTGCCCGTGATGGTGAAGGGGCAACAAAACTTGTCGAGGTTCAGGTAAATGGTGCTTTAAAGGCAGAAGATGCGAGAGCAGTTGGAAAATCCATTATCTCTTCAAACCTTGTAAAAACAGCGATCTACGGAACGGATGCCAACTGGGGAAGAATTGTGACGGCAATTGGGTACAGCGGTGTCCCAGTTGAACCAAACTTAGTAAAGGTTTCATTAGGCTCCATTCCTGTATTTGAAAACGGGCTGCCTTGTCCGTTTGACGAAGCAGAAGCAAAGAGTTACCTAGAACAAGAAACTGTACAAATTTTTGTAGAGTTAAACCAAGGAAATAGCAGTGCAACCGCCTGGGGATGCGACCTAACTTATGATTATGTAAAAATCAACGCATCCTACCGCACTTAAGGAGGCTTTTTGAAAATGAAATACCTAGTCATTAAGTGTGGCGGAAGTGTGTTAGAAAATCTGCCAAGGTCATTTTATGAAGATATTGTAAAAATGAAGGAAGCAGGCGAATGGACTCCGGTTATTGTTCATGGCGGCGGCCCATTAATCAATAAACTATTAAAAAGTTTAAATATAGAAACTAAATTTGTGAACGGACTTCGAGTAACCAACCATGATGTCCTTGACATTGTGGAAATGGTATTAAGCGGCATGGTCAATAAGCAGGTTGTTAGAAATATCGCCGAAGTCGGCGGCACCGCATTTGGGGTCAGCGGCGTAGATGGCAGCTTGTTAAAAGCTGAACCAACAGCAGACGCCCAAACCCTCGGATTTGTTGGGGAAGTTGTTGAAGTAAATAAAAATGTGATTGAGGGAATCGTCAGCCAAGGCTATATCCCAGTCATTTCCCCAATTGGAATAGACGCAAACGGCCAGCGCTACAACATCAATGGCGATATCGCGGCGTCTGCCATCGCCAAGGCGCTCCAGGCTAACCTTTGCTTTATCAGCGACATCCCAGGAATCCTGGTCGAAGAAGATGGAGCCAAGAAGAAGCTTGATAAAGTTTCTAAAGCGATTATCGAAGAATTAATCGAAAACAAAACCATCTACGGCGGAATGATTCCAAAAGTAAAAGCGGCCATCGATGGCCTTGTCCATAACATTAGTGAAGTGGCCATCATCAATGGTTTTGAAAAAAGCAGCTTACTAGATTACGTGAACGGAAAAAATACAGGAACAAAAATTGTTTTAGAAGAGGAGATAGCGTAATGACAGCCAATAATACCGTCTCTCAACTTTCACCGGTAATGCCAACCTACGGACGTTTCCCTGTTACTCTCGAAAAAGGCAAAGGAAGCTACGTCTGGGACGATAAAGGCAAAAAATATTTAGATTTCACCTCCGGGATCGCAACCTGCAACTTGGGCCATGTACCGGATGCTATAAAAGAAAAACTCGAAGAACAGCTGCAAAATCTTTGGCACTGTTCAAATTTATACAATATTCCAAACCAAGAAAAACTGGCAGCACTCCTTGCAGCCAACAGCTGCGGCGATCAAGTGTTTTTCTGCAACAGCGGAGCGGAAGCAAATGAAGCAGCGATTAAGCTGGCTAGAAGATACGCAAACAAAGTAAAAGGGAGCGGCTCATCGACAGTCGTGACCTTCAAGCAATCCTTCCACGGCCGAACATTAGCGACCTTAACGGCAACCGGCCAGGAAAAAATTCAAAACGGCTTTGCGCCATTGATGCCAGGTTTCAGCTACCTGCCATACAACGACATGGAAGCACTTGAAGAGCTTGGCGAATTAAAGCCAGCCGCTGTTCTTCTCGAACTTGTCCAAGGTGAGGGCGGCGTCATTCCGGCATTCCCAGAATGGGTGCAAAAGCTCGACCAGATTTGTAAGGAAAACGGGATTCTCCTAATGGTTGATGAGATCCAAACCGGCATCGGCCGTACAGGAACCCTTTTTGCCTACCAACAATACAACGTTGAACCGGATGTTATCAGCGTTGCTAAAGGTCTTGGTTCTGGATTCCCAATCGGCGCCATTATTGCCAAGGAAGAAGCGGCAAAAGGCTTTGAACCAGGCAGCCACGGCAGCACATTTGGCGGCAACCCGCTGGCAACAGCAGCAGGGCTGGCAACCGTTACACATATACTTGAAAACGACATTCTTACCAACGCGAACAAAATGGCAGAATATCTCGATCAACAGCTTGAGAACCTGTCAACAAAATACGCGTTTATTAAAGAAACCCGCGGCAAAGGGCTTTTAAAAGGCTTGGTCGTTGACACTGATGCTTCAGCGATAGTCAAAAAAGCCATCGAGAACCAGCTGTTAATTTTAACAGCTGGCCCGAATGTGGTTAGAATTCTGCCGCCGTTAACTGTTACAAAAGACGAAATCGACGAATTTATTATAAAACTGGAAAAGGCGTTCCAAAGTTTAGAGAAAGGCGAGTGAGGTAAGTTGGAACAGGGATATCTTACTTTGGAAACGGGAGAAGTATTTGAAGGTGTGCTAATCGGCGCAAATAAGGAATCTCTCGGGGAAGTAGTTTTTAATACAAGCATGACCGGCTATCAGGAAATTATCACTGACCCGTCCTACGCTGGACAAATCATTACATTTTGCTATCCGATTATCGGAAACTATGGAATCAACGCCTTGGATGATGAAAGTATTTCACCGGCACTTGCGGGGGTTGTCATCGGTGACCTATGTGAAACACCGAGCCATTATCAATCCTTTCAAAAGTTTTCTGACAAACTAAAACAGGCCGGCGTTCCCGGGATCGTGAATGTCGATACAAGACTTCTTGTCAAAACCATCCGCAGCCGCGGAACCGTTAAGGGCTTCATCAGCAAAAAGGCTGAAGCAAGCTTCACGAAAGATGAAAAAGCACCATTATGGGTAGACCAAGTATCCACGAAAAAGGTGCAATTTTTCAAAAATAACGGCCCGCATGTGGTCTTAATGGATTTCGGTTATAAAAAATCGATCCTTACCGCTCTTTTAGCAGAAAATTGCGCGGTAACGGTTGTTCCTTACAACACACCTTTTGAAAAAATAAAATCTTTAGATCCAGATGGAGTCCTCATCAGCAACGGCCCTGGGGACCCAATGTCACTGCAAAAATGGTTCCCGGAAATCAAGAAAATAAGCCAGAACTATCCGACACTAGGCATTTGCCTGGGACACCAGCTTATTGCCCTTGCTTATGGAGCTAAAACAGAAAAGCTTGCCTACGGCCATCGCGGCGGCAACCATCCGGTGAAAGAGTTAATGACCGGAAAGGTAAAAATCACCGCCCAAAACCATGGCTACGTAGTCGTCGACAACAGCATCGACGAAAAGGTATTCAATGTCACCTACCGAAATGTGAATGACAAGTCCATTGAAGGACTAACACATAAAAACTATCAAATTCAAACCGTGCAATTTCATCCGGAAGCACACCCGGGACCAAGCGACACCGCTTATATTTTAACAGAATTCGTAAGCAAGATTGCTTCAGTGGGAGAGACACGTTATGCCATTAAATAAAAACCTGAAAAAAGTACTAGTCATCGGATCAGGCCCGATTGTCATCGGGCAGGCTGCAGAATTTGATTATGCAGGAACGCAGGCGTGTATCGCCCTGAAGGAAGAGGGACTTGAGGTTGTCCTCATCAATAACAACCCGGCGACCATCATGACAGATGAAGCAGTTGCCGATAAGGTCTATATTGAACCCCTTAATGTGGAAACGATTGAAAAAATCATTCAAAAAGAAAAACCGGACGGGGTCATTGGTACCCTAGGCGGGCAAACAGGCTTGAACTTAACCGTTGAATTATTTGAACAAAAAATTCTTGAAAAATATAATGTGGAGCTGCTTGGAACTTCGGTTGCCTCCATTAAAAACGGCGAGGATCGCGAGAAGTTCCGGAATTTGATGCTGCAAATCGGCGAACCGATTCCGGAATCAGCGATCATTCACACGTACGACGAAGGCCTTGCATTCGTTAACGAAATCGGCTATCCGGTTATTATCCGCCCTGCCTATACGCTCGGCGGAGATGGCGGCGGTTTTGCCTATAACGAAGAAGACCTTGAGATCGTTTTGAAGAAAGGTTTGGCAGCCAGCCCGATTCATCAAGTATTAGTGGAAAAGAGCATCAAGGGCTGGAAGGAAATTGAATATGAGGTCATGCGGGATGCCAATGATACGTGCATCATCGTTTGTAACATGGAAAACATGGACCCAGTCGGCGTTCATACTGGCGACTCGATTGTCGTTGCTCCATCGCAAACATTAACAGATGTTCAGTATCAAATGCTCCGTGACGTTTCTATAAAGGTTATCAGAGAATTAGAGATTATCGGGGGCTGCAACATTCAGTTTGCACTCCACCCGGAATCCAACGAATATTACATCATCGAAGTAAATCCAAGGGTCAGCCGTTCATCGGCACTCGCCTCCAAAGCAACCGGTTATCCGATTGCAAGGATGGCGGCCAAATGCGCAATTGGCTATCACTTGGATGAGATTGTGAATCCGATAACAGGCAATACCTTTGCCTCGTTTGAACCGGCAATTGATTATATTGTGGTAAAACTGCCGCGCTTCCCGTTTGATAAGTTCCCGGAAGCAGACCGGACACTAGGGACGCAAATGAAAGCTACCGGCGAAGTCATGGCGATTGACCGTACGTTTGAAGGTGCCCTAAACAAGGCGATCCGCTCGATGGAAATGAATGTATACGGTCTTTGCAAAGAAGCAAATCAAGCTTTAGAAGAAACTGCCCTGGTACAGCTTTTGGAAACGGCCAATGATCAGCGCCTGTTTATCATTGCCGAAGCATTCCGAAGAGGCATGACGCTTGAACACGTACAGCAGCTAACTCAGATTGACCCGTGGTTTTTACACAAAATAAGCTCTATCGTGACCCTGGAAAAGGAATTGGCTAGTTTCCAATGGAGCGAAGTGCCTGACACACTCCTGAAGAAAGCCAAGCGCACCAATGTTGGTGATAAGCTATTGTCGCAAATCTATGATGTTCCTGAAAAAGAAATTAGAAGCAAGCGTAAAGAACTAAACCTAAAACCAGGCTATAAGATGGTTGATACCTGCTCCGCAGAATTTGACGCCGTAACGCCATATTATTACTCTACTTGGCACGGCTTTGACGAGGTGGAAGCTGAAGATTTGCCGAAAATCCTTGTCATCGGTTCAGGTCCAATCCGAATCGGTCAGGGAATCGAATTCGATTATTGTTCTGTACACGCCGCTAAGGCTATCAAGAAAAAAGGCTATCAGGCGGTTGTTATCAATAATAACCCGGAAACAGTCAGTACGGATTACTCCGTTGCCGACAGCCTTTACTTTGAACCTCTTGCTGCCGAGGATGTTCTGCATGTGATTGAAAAAGAACAGATTGAAGGCGTCCTGATTCAGTTCGGCGGGCAGACAGCTATTAATCTTGCCCATGAGTTAGAAGCAGAGGGAGTCAAAATTTTAGGAACTTCTGTAAAACATGTCGATCAACTCGAAGACCGAAAAGAATTTTATCAGCTTTTAGAGGAACTAGATATTCCGCATATCGAAGGGAAAACAGCTGAAAATGCTCAGGAATTGCTCAATGCGGCAACAAACCTTGGTTACCCGGTACTCGTAAGACCGTCTTACGTAATCGGCGGACAGTCCATGTTTACCATTTTTTCAGAGGAAGAATTAATTGGTTACATTCAGCAGCTTGAAAAAAATTCAAACGAAAAAATGTGGCCATTATTAGTAGATAAATATATGCCAGGATTAGAGTGTGAAATTGATGTTATCAGTGACGGTAACGATATTGTCGTTCCTGGAATATTTGAACATATTGAAAAAGCAGGGGTCCACTCCGGTGACAGTATCTCCGTATTCCCGCCGATTTCGTTAACAGCAGATACGAAAGAGACGTTAATCGAGTACGGTGCGAAAATTGCCAAGGCGACCTCCATCATCGGCATGATGAATATCCAATTCGTCGTCTATGAGAATATCGTCTATTGTTTGGAAGTGAATCCGCGTTCGTCAAGAACGGTGCCGATTATCAGCAAGGTAACGGGCGTTCCAATGATTGAATGGGCCGTACGAGTTCAATTAGGCGAGACTCTTAAGGATGTGAGTCAAACAACAGGTTTGCTTCCTGAACCGGCATACTATTCCGTAAAAGCACCAATTTTTTCATCAAGCAAGTTAAAGGGTGTTGACCATGTGCTTGGTCCGGAAATGAAGTCAACCGGTGAGGTGCTTGGTATGGGCGGAACTTTCCAGGAGGCTCTCAATAAGGCACTTCCTTCCATAGGTGGAATGGCCGGAGAAGATTACCTGTTATGCTCCATTTCTGACCGTGAGAAAGCAGGAAGCCTGCCAATTCTAAAAGAGCTTGCAGGAAAATGGAAGCTTGCCGCAACAGAAGGCACTGCAGCCTTTTTAGCAGCCAATGGCATCGTTGTCGAGACTGTCGTGAAAAACGACCAGGATGTGAATGACCTGTTCAAAAAGCAAAACATGAAAGCTGTAATCAATATGCCAAATCAAGGACGGAACAAACAGAAATTTGGCTTTTATATCCGCGAGCAGGCGATCCGCTATAAGGTGCCGGTGTACACCCATCTTGATACGGTGAAAGCCATCCTCGACTTGCAAAAAACAGTGGCAGCAGATTTTACAGTTCATACTGTAAGTGAGTTTTATCAATTGGAAAAGGAAGGTGCGGTTCATGTTAGAAGCCGTTAAATTAAATTCAAATAAATTACAGCTGAAGGGGAAAGATTTCCTTCAGCTGGCTGATTATACAACAGAAGAAATTCTTTATATGCTGGAAGTGGCCCAGGAATTAAAGGCCCAGCAAAAGCAAGGGAAGCCGCACCCGCATTTGGGCGGCAAGGTCCTGGGAATGATTTTTGAAAAATCATCTACACGTACAAGAGTATCCTTTGAGGTAGGAATGCTGCAGCTAGGCGGGCATGCGATTTTCTTAAGTTCAAGAGATATCCAGATCGGCCGCGGGGAAAGCATTTCTGACACAGCAAAGGTCTTATCGCGCTATGTCGACGGCATTATGATTCGTACGTTTGCACACGAGACGGTTGAAGAATTAGCAGAGCATGCGACCGTTCCTGTTATTAACGGCTTAACTGACCTGCAGCACCCGACACAGGTCCTGGCCGATTTATTAACCATTTTAGAGAATAAAGGGAAATTAGCGGGCTTAAAGCTTGCCTATGTGGGCGATGGAAATAACAATATGGCTCATTCATTAATGGAAGGGGCTGCAAAAGTAGGCATGGATATCAGCATCGCCAGCCCGTCCGGATATATGCCAAATGAGGAAATTACCGAAAGAGCCATCAAGTTTGGGCAACAAACAGGAAGTACCGTTACAATTACAAACAATCCACAGGAAGCGGTTAAAGATGCAGATGTGATCGTAACAGATGTTTGGACCAGCATGGGGCAGGAAGAAGAAACGGCAAAACGCCTTGAGGCATTCCAAAGCTATCAAGTGAATACAGAACTATGCAAGCTGGCAAAAGACGACTATCTTTTCTTACATTGTCTGCCTGCACACCGCGGAGAAGAGGTAACGGCAGAAATTATCGATGGCCCTCATTCCGTTGTTTTTGATGAAGCAGAGAACCGTCTTCATGCACAAAAAGCAATTTTAAAACTTTTACTAGGCTAATAGGAAAGAATAAATTTTTCCAAAATTTATTCTTTCCTAACGCATAAGTGCAACTAAGCCTCTTTCTTCGCCCTTAGGGGCTTGCCAATCGGCAAGTTTTCTTTAAGAAAAAGACTTTCTTTTTTTGAAATTTGTTGTATAATAATACCGTTGAATGAATTTAAATACATGGTAATGTAAGGAGCGTTTAAAATGGCAAAGGAAAAAATCGTATTAGCCTATTCAGGCGGTTTAGATACATCAGTTTCGGTTAAATGGATCCAAGAAAAATATGGCTATGATGTCATCGCGCTAGGACTTGATGTCGGCGAAGGAAAAGACTTGGAAGCTATTAAAAATAAGGCATTAAATGTTGGCGCTATTAAAGCCATTATGGTAGATGCTAAAGAAATGCTAGCAAAAGATTATATTATCCCTGCATTAAAAGCTAACTGCTTATATGAAGGCAAGTATCCACTATCCTCTGCGCTATCAAGACCATTAATTTCAAAATTATTGGTTGATGTAGCGGAGCAGGAAGGAGCAGCAGCAGTTGCCCATGGTTGTACTGGTAAAGGAAACGACCAAGTCCGCTTTGAAGTTTCCGTGCAAGCCTTAAACCCAAGTTTAAAGGTGGTTGCACCAGTTCGTGAGTGGGGGATGACCCGTGACGAAGAAATCGCTTATGCACAGGAGCATGGGATTCCGATTCCAGTTGATTTAGACAATCCATTCTCGATTGATGCCAACATTTGGGGCCGTGCCTGCGAAGCAGGAGTTCTCGAGAATCCTTGGGCAGAAGCACCTGAAGCAGCATACGATTGGACTAACCCAATTGAATTAGCTCCAGATCAGGCTGAATACATTGAAATCGAATTTGAACAAGGTGTTCCTGTAGCCCTTAATGGTGAAACTTTACCGCTTGTTCAATTAATTGAAACGTTAAATGCCCTTGGCGGCAAGCATGGTGTCGGCCGTATCGACCACATTGAAAATAGATTAGTAGGGATTAAATCCCGTGAAGTATACGAAAACCCAGCAGCACTTATTTTAATTAATGCTCACAAAGAATTGGAGTTCTTGACATTACCACGTGAAGTAACTCAATTTAAAACACAGGTAGACCAGCAAATGGCGAAAATCATTTACGAAGGTCTTTGGTACTCACCATTGAAAGCGGCTCTTGATGCGTTTATTGACGAAACTCAAAAGGTTGTGTCTGGAACCATTCGCGTGAAGCTCCATAAGGGTAACCATATGGTTGTCGGCCGTAAATCCGTTCACAGCCTTTACAATGAAGAGCTTGCTACTTATACAAAAGGCGATGCTTTTGATCATAATGCAGCAGTTGGCTTTATTAAGCTTTGGGGTCTGCCAACAAAGGTATATTCTGAGGTTAATAAAAAAGAAGAATCGGTAGTAAAGCAATAATTTGGGATTGAAAAATAAATTCGGAGTGCCCTCGAATCTGTTTCGGGGGCAATCTTCTTACATTTAGGAGGAGCAAGTGATGTCTAAGCTATGGGGCGGACGTTTTACGAAGGAAACTAACAAACTAGTAGAAGAGTTTACAGCTTCGATTTCCTTTGACCAAAAACTGGCCAAGGAAGATATTGCAGGCAGCCTTGCCCATGTGCAGATGCTTGGTGAATGTGGCATCATTCCAGTGGAGGATGCAGAAAAAATTAAAAATGGCCTTCTATTGATTAAGGAAAAAGTAGACCGCGGCGAGGTCGAATTTTTAGTTGAAGATGAAGACATTCATATGAATATTGAAAGACAGCTAATCGAAGAGATTGGACCGGTTGGCGGTAAACTCCACACAGGCCGCAGCCGGAACGACCAAGTGGCGACGGATATGCATCTTTATTTAAGAACAAAGACAACTGAACTGATCACGTTGGTGGAAGAGGTTCAGCAGGCGATTATCGGACAAGCGAAGGAGCATGTCGAAACGCTGATTCCGGGCTACACCCATTTGCAGCGCGCGCAGCCTGTTTCATTCGCCCACCATTTAATGGCGTATTTTTGGATGTTTGAACGCGATAAGGAGAGACTGTTGGATTCGCTGAAACGCGTGAACTGGCTTCCGCTTGGTTCCGGTGCATTGGCAGGAACAACTTTCCCGATTAACCGTGGGATTGTTGCTGAGCAATTGGGCTTTGAAACCATTTATCCTAATAGCATGGATGCCGTCAGCGACCGCGACTTTATCCTTGAATTCCTGTCGATTGGCTCGATTATCATGACACATATTTCTCGTCTTTCCGAGGAATTGGTTATTTGGTCAAGCCAGGAATTTCAGTTTGTTGAGCTCGATGATTCGTTCTGTACAGGATCAAGCATCATGCCGCAGAAAAAGAATCCTGACGTACCGGAGCTGCTGCGCGGAAAAACAGGCCGCACGTATGGCAATTTGATTGGCTTGCTGACTGTGTTGAAAGGACTGCCGCTCGCTTATAACAAGGACCTCCAGGAAGACAAGGAAGGCATGTTTGATACGGTGGCAACCCTAGAAGGCTCATTGAAGCTTTTGGCACCGATGATTGAAACAATGACTGTTCGCAAGGATGTCATGCGAAAAGCCATCAATAATGACTTCTCTAATGCTACTGACATTGCCGATTACCTCGTCCGCAAAGGATTGCCATTCCGCGAGGCTCATGAAGTGATTGGAAAAATTGTTCTTTACTCGATTCAATCCGGCAAATTCCTATTGGATTTAACACTGGACGAATATCAGCAGTTCAGTACGCTATTTGAAGAGGATATTTACGTTGTTTTGGCGCCAGAGCATGTGGTGGCGGTCCGAAATAGCTTTGGCGGTACCTCACCAGAGCAGGTAAGAGAGCAAATTAAACTTGCTGAGGGAAAACTAGAGCAGTAAGCTGTTTAATAGGTAACTAAATTACCTTTTGGGAAAGAAATTAGTAGGATATCTACAGTAAAGCCAGCGCCCCTGCTGGCTTTTTATCTACTTTCATATTTGGAATGCATTTCATTTGTATAAAGTGCTAGATTATAAGATAATTCAATATGGAATCTATCTTCCAATAACTTACCTGGAGGCGAAAAATGAAACTTAGAGTATCTGTTGTTCAGTACCATCTTCACACAATCAACTCATTTGCGGAATTTGCCGCTCAATGTGAGCATTATATAAAAACCGCCGAAGAATTCGGGGCTGAATTTGTCCTTTTTCCTGAATTCTTTACTACGCAACTACTTTCCATTGGAAATGGCCAGGGACAAAGCCTGACCATCAATGACCTGCCTAGCTTTACCAACCAATACCGTGATCTATTTATCAAATTTGCAAAAGAAACCAACATGCACATCATCGCGGGGACCCATGTCCTTGAAAAGGATGGCAAGCTTTACAATACTGCTCATTTATTTTACCCGGACGGCCGCGTCGGCGAGCAGGCTAAACTGCATATCACGCCAACCGAGGTTAACGAATGGAATATGGCAGCAGGGGACTCGTTTCAAATTTTTGAAACAGAAAAAGGAAAAATTGCACTGTTAACCTGCTATGATATTGAATTCCCGGAAATCGTCCGGATGGCAAAGGCGAAGGGCGCCGATGTTATTTTCTGTCCATCCTGCACGGACGATCGTCACGGCTTCCATCGCGTCCGTTACACGAGCCATGCCCGAGCGATTGAAAATCAGGTATATGTAGTATTAACCGGAACGGTTGGCGCGCTGCCGACGGTTGATTTCATGCGGGCAAACTTTGGCCAGGCCGTCATTATCACTCCAAACGACATTCCGTTCCCGCCAAAAGGGCTTTTAGTAGAAGGGGAAATCAACAACGACATGGTCGTAACCGCCGATCTTGACCTGGAACTGCTATACGAAGTTCGCGAGCGCGGGTCTGTGACCACCTGGCGCGACCGCCGCACTGATTTATATACAGATTGGAATTAAAACGAGGGAGGCCTTTTCATGTATCGCAGTGAATTTTACGTTTATGATCAGGACCGGCCGCTGCTGGTTTGTATACGTAATTACACAATGGAGGACTTTGATCAGCTCATCGAAATCCAGTCCCAATGCTTCCCGCCTCCTTTTCCATCCGAGCTTTGGTGGAATGAAGAACAATTAACGAATCATGTGACACTGTTTCCGGAAGGGGCATTATGCGTTGAAATTAATGGGGAATTGGCGGGCTCCCTGACCGGAGTTTGTGTTGAGTTGGACCCGTCTAATCACAGCCATACATGGGAAGAAGTGACCGACCACGGCTATATCCGCAACCATAATCCGAACGGAAACACCCTCTACATTGTCGATATCAGCGTCCGCCCGAAGTACCGAAAGCTGGGACTCGGAAAATTAATGATGCATGCCATGTATCATGTGGTCATTGAAAAAGGGTATGACCGTCTTCTTGGCGGCGGGCGGATGCCGGGCTATCATAAAGTGGCTGAAAAAATGACGCCGGAAGAGTATCTCGACGTAGTCATCAAGGGCGAGCTGAAGGATCCTGTCATCAGCTTTCTCCTTCGCTGCGGACGTGTGCCAATCGGTGTCGCCAGAAACTATTTAGAGGATAAAGAATCCCTTAACAATGCGGCATTAATGGAATGGAAGAACCCATTTAAATAATTTATAAGGGGAATCAGAACCAATGGAATTTAAACGCATTACCAATATTGAAGACCCAAATTTTAAAAAGCTTCACGATTTAATGGGACAGATTTTTCCACCGGAAGAGGTTCTGGATTATGAATTGTGGAAAGAACCGTTAGAAGACCCAAGTATCCGCGTATTCGTTGCCGTCGATCAGGACCAGGTCGTCGGTGCCACTGAGTACCGCTATTATCCGGACTGGAACATTGCAATGACCGACTTCACGATCATCAGCAAACCAGGCCTCTCGCTTGGCCGATTTTTAGCTGAAAATCGTCTGAAGGACTTAAAACAGCTTGCTGCCCAAAACGGCAAGGAGCTGTTCGGTATGTTTGCCGAAATCTATGACCCATACCGCGTAGAGCACCACGAGTTTGGCGGCGTGAAGGTCATGGACCCGTACGTGCGCCGCGAGGTTCTGTCACATTTAGGCTATCAGCGCCTTGACCTTGCCTACTTGCACCCATCCTGGGAAAACAACGGGGAAGCGGTGTCTGGGCTGGATCTATGCTTCATGCCGATTAAGGAAGAAATCGCCGAAATTCCGGGATCACTTGTCAAAGAATTTCTTACCACCTATTATTCTGTGCTTTCCAATAAACCACAGGAATGGCTGGACATGGTTGAGAAATTAGCAGCAAAAGAAACGGTCGCCCTTTTGCCACTTTAATATTGACAACTCTTGAAAATTCAGATAATATACTTTTTATATATCTTTGGAAATTTAATGAAAAATCAAATAAATACTCTTATCCAGAGTGGCGGAGGGACTAGGCCCGATGAAGCCCGGCAACCTTCAAGGTATTCCTTGAAAAGGTGCTAATTCCTGCAGGTTATTTGTAGCCTGATAGATAAGAGGAGGAATAGAGCCCTCTTCTTATGAAGAGGGTTTTTATTTTTCAAAAAA
Source organism: Neobacillus sp. SAB-20_R2A (assembly GCF_049568635.1). Taxonomy (NCBI): domain Bacteria; kingdom Bacillati; phylum Bacillota; class Bacilli; order Caryophanales; family Bacillaceae; genus Neobacillus; species Neobacillus sp. SAB-20_R2A. Next base: position 1,303,585 of record NZ_CP145895.1, read on the forward strand.
ATAAAGGGGTGGCAGACATGTCTGTAATTAAGGTGGCAATTCTCGGGTTCGGTACGGTAGGTGAAGGGGTTTATCGGACCATTCAATCACATAGCAATGAGCTGGCGGCAGAATTAGGGAAGGAAGTAGAGGTTGCTGCCGTCCTTGTTAGAAATAAGCAAAAGCCGCGGGATATTAGCGGGAATGTTCTGCTGACAACGGACTTCGAAGAAATTCTCCAATTGCCGAAGCTTGATGTCGTGATTGAATGCATCGTGGATAAAGACCCGACTTTTTCCTACTTGAAAAAAGCAATTCAACGGGGCTGCCACATCATTACAGCGAATAAGGAGATGTTTGCCCACCACGGGAATGAGCTTATCGAGTTGGCAGAACAGCATCAGGTGTCGGTTGGTTTTGAGGCGACAGTGGCCGGGGGGATTCCGGTCATTCAAACGCTCGGTCAGCTTTTAAAAATTAATCGTGTCCAGCGGATCCTGGGAATCCTCAATGGAACGTCCAATTTCATCTTGACCGAAATGCGGGAAAAGCGGCAGTCATTTGCCGAAAGCTTGTTGCGGGCGCAGGAAAATGGCTATGCCGAAGCGGATCCGACCAATGACGTGGAAGGCTATGATGCTTTTTATAAAACGATGATCTTAAGCAGGCTGGCATTTGGAGAAGAGCCTGACTGGCGTGATGTTGAACGGGTAGGGATTACGTCTATTACGAGTGAATTGATTGAAGCAGCGCAAAACTTAGGGTTAAGGTTTAAACATATTGCGAGCATCTGGAAGTCAGGTACCCGCATCCAGGCATCGGTGAAGCCGGTTCTGGTCGGCTCTGAGCACCCTTTTTACCATGTTGAGGGAGTAGAGAATGCGGTAAATGTAAAATCTGATATCGTTGGCGAAATCACCCTTCAAGGACCGGGCGCAGGCATGTACCCAACGGCTAGTGCGATAATCGAGGATTTGGTCCACGTATGTCAAAGCCACGTGACGAAATCTAATTATTTGAAAACCTCAGGGGAGGACATTGAGTTGAAAAGTGAACACCAGAGGGAGTACTGGCTGGTCCAGGGTCTGGTCCAAAAATATGGCAGTCCCGCTATTACCCTGATGGATGAAATCTCTGAGGGAATCTTTGTCCTAAAGGGTTCCAAAAAGGAGATCGAGCAGCTTGCGCAAAGGCAACCATCGGTTCAATATTTTTCGATTCTGGGTAAGGGAGAATTCCTCGTGAGGGGTATTGAGGAAGCGAAGGCATTATAGGGTTGAATTGAGGGGCATCTATTATGTGATGCTCCTTTTGTTATGAATGGACATTCATTTATCCAGTGTTTTTTCCACATCTAAAGTCCTGTATTTATAGGTAGTCCACAATGTTATGCACATTATCCACAATTTTGAAAGCGGTTATCCACCGTTAGTTATTAACAGAAAGGCTGATTGTAAAAATCAGGTTTTATAAGGGGTGAGCTAGTGTTGTCCACATTATTAACATTGTCCACAAAAGAGGAGGGGGAACGTGCTGTATTGCGTTCACAATCTCTTCATATATCTAACATTAATATGTTAAGAAACTGTGAAAGCCGTTGTTTTTTCAATAGCAGGAGAGTATATTAAAAGTGTAAAGAAGATAGTGAAGCAATTCACAAAGACTTCCTTACAAGCCACAGCTAGCTGATTAATCCCTTTCATAAGGGAATAACTTAAAGTTAAATTTGTGAAATACTTCACAAAAAAACTATGGAGATGATTATGATGAGATGGTACAAAACTCCTTACGCAGCAGTTGTTTGGACAGTATTACGTGTTTGGCTTGGATTACAATGGATAGAAGCAGGTTATCATAAGTTAACTGGTGGTTTCGATGCTACAGGGTTCCTAAAAGGAGCAATGGCGGCAGCAACTGGCGAACACCCTGCGGTTCAAGCATGGTATGCAGATTTCTTACAGCAATTCGCTATGCCTAACGTGGGAATTTTTAATACATTAATACCTTGGGGAGAAATGTTAGTCGGTCTTGGTTTAATCGTTGGTTTAGCGACAATCCCAGCCTTGATTGCCGGTGCATTTATGAACTTGAACTTTATGCTGGCAGGTACGACAAGCACGAACCCAATTCTTTATACAGCCGCGATGATTCTGTTATTCGCAGGTGCAGGAGCTTACTACTTCGGTCTTGACCGATATGCAGTTCCTTTTATCAAAGGCTATTTCAAAAAAGCTCATGTAAATGAGGTAAAAACGCAATAAGGCAGCATCAATTAATAATCGTTAACTCCCCCTTTAAATACATTAAAGAAGCAGGAATCCTGCTTCTTCTTTTTTTAGCTAAAAGTATAAATTCAACTACGCCTCATGAACCGTCCTCTTGGACTAGCCAATCGGCGAGTTTTCATTTATTATTTGCGATTTCTGACGCGCTGGTTTGCCGCATTTGCGCGCGCCATTGCTTCTAAATCAGCTCCATCAGCCATTTCCTTGGAGAATTCTACGTCCTGTCCATCTGATTTCATATTTTTCGGTACTTGAGGAAGTGAGGCTTTGTTTTTGTCACGACTCTTATGTCCATGTGAACGGCCCATTAAAAAAACCCCTTTCATTTTATCGCTAGTGGAGCAAAAGGCCTGCTCCCTTTACTAGCATTTGCAAATGGCAAGGGGTCCATTAATGGAAAAATTATATAAAGTTTTTAGTTGTTATCTTTTACGTTTCGTGTAGCCGCCGGCCCGGTCCGCCATTTTAAACTCATGGCCGTACGCGACCTCCTGCATACTTGTTAAATTAGTTCTTTCCCGATCCTTATTGCGCTTCTTATTTTCTGACATCATGCTCATTCCTTTCAACTATTTGAATTAGGTAAAAATGGTACATAATGTACACTTCACCATTTTTGCCTTATCGATGAGGAAAGATACTGTCTTTAGGAAAATATATTTTTCAGCGCAGGTTTTAAATCTGGATATTGGAAGGTGTAGCCGGATTCCAAAAGTTTATTTGGCAGTACTCTCTGCCCATCGACAACCAGTGTGCTCATTTCCCCTAAGAGGGTTTTTAGGGCGATACTAGGTACCGGAAGCCAGTTCGGCCGTTTGAGGACTTTACTTAGCACTTGGCCGAATTCATTCATGGTGACAGGATTTGGGGCTGTAAAGTTGACCGGACCTTGAATCGTCTCATTTTCGATGATAAAGAGTATGGCCTTAACAACGTCGTCAATATGAATCCAAGACATCCACTGCTTTCCTGTCCCGATGGGCCCGCCGATAAACGATTTATAAGGGAGTGCGATTTTTGGCAGGGCACCTTCTGCTTGATCAAGGACAATGCCAAATCTGCAGAAAACAGTTCGAATCCCGATTTCTGATGCTTTTGCGGCTTTCTTTTCCCATTCCATGACTGTACGTGATAGGAAGTCATCGCTGCTGCCTTCGTTTTCTTCTGAAAAAGTCTTATCGAATGAGGTTCCATAATACCCGACCGCACTGGCGTTGATAAATGCTTTTGGCTTTGGGTTTAATTCGTTCATGATTTTTAGAAGCTCCTGGACGGCTTCGAGCCGGCTGTTCAAAATGGTTTGCTTTCTTTGATCGGTCCATCGGCCGCTGTTTATGGATTCGCCAGCTAGGTTGATGATGATATCTGTTCCTGCCAGGGACGAGGCAGGGTTTGAGTCTGCTTGCAGCCATTCGACATATTGAACACTGGGGCCATCCTGATTTGAGTTTCGCGTTAAAACAATGACCTGGTGCCCGTTTTTGATTAATTCATGTACAAGTGCTTTGCCAACAAAGCCAGTTCCGCCTGCAATCGCTATTTTCATTTTTCCGCCCTCCTTATTACCTTTATTTTATTATATTTTTTGACCAATATGGTAAATTAGAGTGGGGGTGAACGTGATGGCTATAATTACAAAAATCACCACACAGCAAAAGAATACAGACCGTTTTAATATTTTTATGGATTACGGCAAAGGTGAACAGTTTGCCTTTAGTGTTGACAGTGATGTTCTGATCAAATTTGGCTTAAAAAAAGGGATGGAAGTGGATGAATTTTCTCTTTTGGAAATTCAATATCAAGACGACATCCGAAAAGCCTACAATTTAGCAGTTCATTACCTGGCAAGGCGAATAAGGTCGGAGAAAGAAGTCCGAGACTATCTTATTGAAAAAGAAATGGAAGAGCCAGTTGTAAATGAAGTGATTCATAAGCTGACAGCTCAGAAATACATAAATGACAGGGAATTTGCCTTCGCCTATGTGCGGACACAGGCAAATACCACGGATAAAGGCCCTGATGTGGTCAAGCAGGAACTGAAGCAAAAGGGGATTATCGAGGTAATTTTGGTTGAGGCGCTAAACGAATTTCCGCGGGAACAGCAAATCGAAAAGGCCGTGAAGCTTTGCGGGAAGTTTTTCAAAAAGGGATCTAAGGATTCGCTGCGGATTCAAAAACAAAAGCTGGAACAAATGCTGCTTCGTAAGGGGTATTCGTTTGAGGTTATTCAGATTGCGCTTGAGGATTGTGGTACGATGAGAGCTGATGCTGCTGCTGACGTTGATGGCGGTGGTGGTAGCGAGCTTGAAGCGATCCGTTATCAAGGGGAAAAGGCCGTTCGGAAATACTCGCAATATAGCGGTTTTGAATTCGAGCAAAAAATGAAACAGGCACTTTATCGGAAAGGTTTTTCCATGGAGTTGATTGAAAAGTACTTGTCTGAGCTGTAAAAGACAATATGCTATCCATTTGGAAGAAAATGACACATTAGGAGCTGCCACAAAATGTCCTTCATTAAGCTGATGCGGGACAAAATACAAGGGGGTCCGGGTCAAAATGTCCTTCATCAAGCCCATGAAGACCAGGCTGCCCCAGATACCCCTCAAAAATGTCCTTCATGGAGTCTACAGCACTAAATAATACCCCTCATCCTTTATTGCTCTCAATAACAATCGTATCCTGCTCCATCTGCTCGATAATGATCTCCGCCACTTCCCGGGCCGATCGCAAACGCGACGGGTCTTTCACATGGTCGCTGTCCGTCCAAAATGGTGTGTCCATGCCGCCCATATAGACAGCGTTTATTTTAATGCCTCGCCCTTCAAATTCCTTCTGCAGGCTTTCCGTAAACCCGCGCACCGCGAATTTGCTAGCGCAATAAACGGCTTCGTTTACTTTTCCGCGCAGGCCGGCAGTGGAGATTATATTCATAATCCGGCCCTCGCCGCTTCCAAGCAAAATAGGCAGAACCGCTTTCGTCATAAGAATAGTTCCCAACACATTGGTATCTAACATCTCCACAATCTGAGCATCATCCATTTCCACGAAAGGCCCAAAATGGCCAACCCCGGCATTATTCACCAAGCCGTACACATCATACCTGCCAGACAATTCTTTTACCTTTGAAAAAACATCCTCACGATTCCTAATATCCATGACCATAACATCGGCATTCCCGCCGCCATCCGCAAGTTCATTCCTCACAGAAGATAATTTTTCAGCAGTCCGGCCGGCCAGCACCACATGATACCCTTTCTGGGAGAAAAGCAGCGCTAATTCTTTTCCTAATCCCGATCCAGCCCCGGTAATAATAATTGTTTTCATATCGTCATATCCTTCCGTAGTTTTGCCTTTATTAATTTTACAAAAATCACTATACTAAAATAAAGAGGAACGGGGAGGAATTATTGATGCAGCAGGAGAAACGGTATAGTGACATGACCGAGCAGGAATTAAGACAGGAAATATCCAAGCTTCAAGAGAAAGCCCGCAAAGCGGAACAAATGGGAATGGTCAGTGAATTTGCTGTATTGGAAAGAAAGGTGCTTATGGCTAAGGCGTACATAATGGACCCTAGTACCTTTAAGTCTGGTGAAATTTACGAAATTGAGGGTGCACCTGGAGAGTATTTCAAAATTGATTATATGAACGGCGTTTTTGCCTGGGGCTATCGTACGAAAGGGGACGGAACCCAAGAGGCACTGCCGATTTCTTTATTAAAATGGCTGAAATAATATAAAACAAACCAGAGAACCCAAGGTCTCTGGCTTGTTTTTAAAACTTACTGCCAAACTTGAGGCGATTCATCATCACGCTCGCCAGAGGCTCTCATACGCTCCTGCGGATGCGTGTTAATGGTGCCGTCTGCTCTTTTAGAAGCATATTCGGCTTTCGCCCGTGGCTCTCCTTCGAGCTTGTTGTTATTTTGATTTGGAAAGCTGCGCTGTTTATTTCTCATGCTGTACCTCCAGTTAAAGGGAATGAGAAAACATGAAAAGCATAGGACAGCCTGATGCTGACCACGCACTATTATTATTTACTTAATTCTTTTGCTTATGTGATAAGAAATTGCCAATGGGGTGGATAGATGAACGACTATCATGAAAAACTGACCAAGCTATTATTAAACAAAAATGACCATCTTTCTTATAACGAAGCCCGGACATGGGTCGAGCTTTTATGGGACGATTTTGAAACGACATTCGCCAGGGCCGGCCAAGAGTATATGGGCAGCGAAATGACAGAGAGAGTTGTCAAACAGTGGATTGAAAATTATGGAGACAAACTGCATGATTTCACGACAACCAATCCTAAATATGAAATATATTTAGCTCATGCAAAAAATATATTGCATTAAAAAAAGCGGGTGATTAAAATATCCCCCGCTTTTTCTATGTTATCCTGGAATAATCCCCAATTTTTTTCGCAGTTTTTTCTCGCTGAAAACCCAGCCGGTGTAGGAGCTGATTGGCTTTAAGTCGCAGTCAAGCTGGACAACAGCGACGAACGGATAATGGCCGTTACTCCGATAGCGGAGGTCAATGAAGCGCACCTCGTAATAGTTGTCATATTCGTCTACCTCCCAACGATAAACCGGAGAGAAGGAAAGGAACGCTGATATGTTATGATCCTTTTTGGCTGCTTCAATGACAGGTGTTTTTGGCACAGGAATTCGTCTAAAACGGTCGAGAATTTCAACCTTCCCGTCAATCGACCTTGCCACAAAAAAGATATTTTCATTCATGGCCGCAATCCGCCATTGATGGAACTTCATCGTAGGCGCAATGATGACCTCAGTCGCATCAGGAATTAAAGCCCTAACTTCGACAAGAACACGTTTTTTAGCCTGGTACCTTCTGAGATAGTAACCGATAATAATTACATACATGATTAAAAAAGTATATCCAGGAGTTGCTCCAAGTACCCAAGCGATGATCCCAATAATATGCATGGTAAAAATAAACGGATCGAACGTATTAATGACACCAAGTGCAACCCATTTAGCCGAAAAAGGCCTTAGTGCCTGTGTTCCGTAGGCGTTAAAAATATCAACAAAGACATGAATAAAAACCGCAGCAAACGTCCACGCCCAGAGGTGCAGCAGGTTGGCATTCGGGAAAAAGAAATAAATCACCCCAGTAATGAGAAGCGGCCATAACAGGACGGCAGGAACAGAGTGGGTAATTCCCCGATGATTTCGTATATAAATGGCGTTATTTCTAAGCTTTAAAACCGTATCAATATCCGGTATTTGTGAACCGGCAATCGTTCCAATTAAAACACTGGCAGCAGTGGCATGGCTGGCGGATACGGCCGGATCAAGCGTGGCCAGCCCCCCGAGCGCGATGCCCATTACAACATGAGTTCCAGTATCCAAAGGTAAAAAATCCCCCTTCAAATTATCTTGTCAAAACGCCCAATTTGGCATATTGTTAAAAAAGAATTGTTAATATTATATTCCCCCTTTTTAGAGTTGTTTACAAGCAAAAAGGAGTAAGTTTATGACGACTGAGTTAAAAAATATCGAAAAAATCAATATAAATGATTTTCAACATGATTTAATTACCTGGTTTAAGGAAGAGCAGCGTGACTTGCCTTGGCGGAAGGACCGTGACCCCTATAAGATTTGGGTTTCCGAAATCATGCTGCAGCAGACACGAGTGGATACGGTAATCCCGTATTTTAACCGTTTTATCGATTGGTTTCCGACCATAGATGACTTGGCGGAAGCTGATGAGGACAAGGTCCTTAAAGCTTGGGAGGGACTCGGCTATTATTCGCGGGTCCGGAATTTGCAATCCGCCGTTCGAGAAGTGAAAGAAAAATATAATGGCGAAGTGCCGAACACCCCTGAAGAAATATCTACGCTTAAAGGGGTTGGCCCATATACGGCAGGCGCCATCTTAAGTATTGCCTACGGCATTCCGGAACCTGCCGTAGATGGCAATGTGATGAGGGTGTTTTCGAGGATTTTAAATATATGGGAGGATATCGCGAAACCTTCTTCACGGAAAGTTTTTGAACACGCTGTCCGGGAATTGATTTCGCATGAGGATCCTTCAGCCTTTAATCAAGCCTTAATGGAGCTTGGGGCGCTAGTTTGTACGCCGACTTCCCCATCCTGTTTGCTTTGTCCAGTCCGCGAACACTGCCAAGCGTTTGAGGAAGGGGTTCAAGCGGAACTGCCAACCAAAACGAAAAAGAATAAAACCCGCGATGTGCAGCTTGCCGCCGTATTGCTTACAGATGAAGAAGGAAAAGTCCTAATTCATAAACGGCCATCGGATGGATTGCTTGCTAATTTATGGGAATTCCCGAACGTCGAAATTCAGCACCCGCTACACCATGAGCGTGAAAAGATTTCCGAGCTTTTCGAGCAAGAACTTAAAATCCATTTAAAGCTAGAAAAAATCATCGGGCAACTTGAACATGTTTTTTCTCATCTTGTCTGGAATATCAAAATTTATAACGGAGAATTACAATCCAACATACCGGAAGGAAGCGATTGGAAACTCGTCACCTTAGATGAAATAAAGGACTACGCCTTCCCAGTCCCTTATCAAAAAATGTTCAAAATCTATCTCGAATATCCCAATAGGCCTGACCCCAAAGCTGCTAAACCCTAATACAGTCATGCAGCTCTGGGGCTAGGCCCTTTTTTGAGCATAAATCAGTTAATCGTATGTGGGCTTGGTGCCCTGTGTGTAATTTGCCTCAGTTCTGTCGAAGCCACCTCGGTTTTCAATTTCTTCAATAATCTGCCTGTGAATAGATTGTCCCTCACTGTTCAAATAGGGAGTAATCTGCTGCAAGGCATGATGAAAAAAGGCAAGTTCGCTATCCTTCCAATCATTTTTTGCCATCATCGAGAGTTCGGTCATATCTCGTCCTACATACATTTGACTACATCCTTTCAAAAGGGTTTCTTGCCTTAGTTTTGTATATTAATTGTCATCTATTCATGGAAAAGCTAAAATGAAACCAATTGAATAAAAGATAGGAGACAGAAAGATGACACAAAAAGTAGCATTAGTAACAGGCAGCAGCCGTGGAATTGGAAGAGCAGCCGCCATCCGATTAGCGGAGGCAGGATATGATATTGTAATCAATTATGCGCGCAGCAAAAAGGGCGCCTTAGAAACTGCGGAGCAGGTGGAAGCATTAGGCAGGAAAGCGTTCATTATCAAAGCCAATGTCGGCGATGTCAGTAAAATAAAAGAAATGTTCAAGCAAATTGACGAGGAATTTGGCCGCTTAGATATATTTGTAAACAACGCCGCATCCGGTGTTCAGCGTCCGGCGATGGAGCTGGAGGAATCACACTGGGATTGGACACTAAACATCAACAGTAAAGCCCTGTTATTTTGCGCACAGGAAGCGGCAAAACTGATGGAAAGAAACGGTGGCGGAAAAATTGTCAGCATCAGCTCATTAGGATCAATTCGCTATTTGGAAAATTATACAGCCGTTGGGGTATCAAAAGCGGCGCTAGAAGCACTCACTAGATATTTAGCAGTGGAACTTGCACCGAAAAATATTATTGTGAATGCCGTTTCGGGAGGGGCTGTTGATACGGATGCCCTTAAATCTTTTCCAAATCGCGAAGAACTCCTAGAAGAGGCAAGACAAAAAACGCCTGCAGGAAAAATGGTCGAAGTGGATGATATGGTAAATTGCATTATGTTCCTGCTTTCAAACGACTCCAACATGATTCGCGGACAGACAATTATCGTTGATGGAGGCATTTCGCTTCTGGTTTAAATTTATTTTTCAAAAATTTAAGGATAATCTCCACGAGGCTGGGTAAATTAAAATTCGTGGAGGTGATAACAAATGGCTAACTTCAATCAACAACCAAACAAAACTTCTGCTGGAACTAACATCCAGGAAGTAAGACAACAAAACGCTCAGTCTGCTGGTGCAGGTGCAGCTGGCCAATTCGGAACAGAATTTGCTTCTGAAACAAATGCACAGGAAGTAAGACAGCAAAACCAACAATCAGAAGCTCGTAAAAACCAAGGCACATCTGGTCAATTTGGCCAAAGCTAATAAAAATACTTACGTGAAGGCACTCTCATTCGGCAGAGTGCCTTCATTTTTGGTGCGGAAATTCGACAAAACCTCCCTTTTCTTTACATAAGTAGTCAAAGGAAAAAATATCTGCCACAAAGAATTATTAGTAAGGACAATTATAAGGCGGTGAGGGAAATGGATCATTTTAATCGATTAGTTTCCGAGCAAATGGCAACAATGGAAAAGTTGCTTTTTCTTCAAGCAGAACTTGAGCGTTGCCAGCAGATCGAAGCGGAATTACAGGCTTTGCAGAACGAAACTGATTTAGAAAGTATCCAAGCCGATATTCAACAAATGAAAAAGGAATTAAAAGAAATTCAGGCGATGTTTGAAAAACAGACCGAAGAAGTGATCAATTCCTACCGGGAAATGAATTTAACACAAACCATTTAAAGGAAAAAATAATCCGCAAATTTTACAAAGAACCATAGAAATATGGTTCTTTTGTTTTAAATTCTGGCTTCAACCGTTATAATAATAGAAAAAGGAATTTACTTTGTTGCCTTTTGTCGGTTTATTTGAATAGCAGGTCAGGTTAGCAAAGGTTCGGAAATGAAGGTAGGGGAGAAAATGGGCGTACCCATCGAAGGTGAACCAGTACAAATACATAGCTATAAACACAATGGGCACATCCATCGCGTCTGGGAAGAAACAACAATTTTAAAAGGGTCGCAGAATTTAGTGATTGGCGCAAATGATCGGACACTTGTCACGGAGTCGGATGGCAGAACGTGGATTACTCGGGAACCGGCCATTTGTTATTTTCATTCCCAATATTGGTTTAACGTCATTGGCATGATTCGGGAAGACGGGATTTATTATTACTGCAATATAAGCTCACCCTTCATCTTTGATGGGGAGGCGATAAAATATATTGATTATGATCTTGATATTAAGGTATATCCTGACATGACTTTTAATCTTCTTGACGAGGATGAATATGAACGTCACCGTCGGGAAATGAACTATCCGAATGTCATTGACCAAATACTAAAACGGAATGTAGACAAGCTGATTCAATGGATCAGGCAGCGTAGCGGCCCATTCGCACCAGATTTTATTGATATTTGGTATGAACGTTATTTAACATACAGACGTTAATTGGTGTGTAGGAAACAAACGCCTGTTGATGAGCATCAACAGGTTTTTATATGTCTTCATTTTAACAGGAAGGGGGAAACTGGTTTGGAGAGCATCCGCAGATACCTTCAATTTGTCAAACCATACCGCTGGCAAATCATCGCCACGATTTTCATCGGTATTATTAAATTTTCCATTCCTCTCATCATTCCCATTTTAATTCAGTATGTGATCGATGATATCATTGGCAATCATGCCTTATCCACCGATGGAAAAGTTCATAAATTAATGCTCATCATGGGCGTCATGCTGCTCGTTTTTGTGATCCTGAGGCCGCCGATTGAGTATTATCGCCAGTATTATGCGCAATGGACATCAAACAAGGTCTTATATGATATCCGCAATAAAATGTATAAACATATTCAAAAATTAAGCTTTAAATATTATGCCAATACCCGGGCAGGAGAAATCATTTCGCGGGTCATCAATGATGTTGAGCAAACAAAAACCTTTGTAATGACCGGTTTAATGAACCTTTGGCTCGATATTGCCACGATCATTATTGCAATTGTTCTGATGTTTTCCATGAATGTAAAGCTGACGCTTGTGTCTATTTTGTTGTTCCCGCTTTATGCGTTTTCGATTAGGTACTTTTTCGGGAATCTGCGCAATCTCACGAGAAGACGGTCACAAGCCCTTGCTGAGGTGCAGAGCTATCTCCACGAGCGTGTGCAGGGCATGCCGGTAATTAAGAGCTTTGCGATTGAGGAATATGAACAAACCCAATTTGATAAGCAGAATAAGAACTTTTTGGAAAAAGCACTCCAACACACGAGCTGGAATGCGAAATCATTTTCGGCAGTCAATACGATTACCGATATTGCTCCGTTAATTGTGATTGGCTACTCCGCTTATTTGGTGATTCACCATCAGCTTTCCTTAGGGACAATGGTGGCGTTTTTCGCCTATATTGATAAGCTGTATAATCCGTTAAGAAGATTGGTGAACTCGTCCACGACGATTACCCAGTCGTTTGCCTCAATGGACCGGGTTTTTGAATTTTTGGATGAAAAATATGATGTGGTGGATGCCCCGGATGCGGTGGAATGCGGGCAGGTAACGGGGAATATCAACTTTGAAAATGTTTCCTTCGCTTATAACGAAAACGAAGAGTCGGTATTAAAAAATATAAACCTTCAAGTGAAAAAGGGAGAAACGATCGCGCTTGTCGGGATGAGCGGCGGGGGGAAATCCACGCTGGTAAGTTTGATACCGCGCTTTTACGATGTCACCAACGGCCGGATTACGCTTGATGGGGTAGATATCCGCCAATTTAGGGTTCAATCGTTACGGGATAAAATCGGCGTCGTGTTCCAAGACAATATTTTATTCAGTGAGTCGGTTAAGGATAATATTTTACTAGGTAAGCCAGAATCTACCGAAGAAGAAGTGTTTGCAGCGGCAAAAGCGGCCAATGCCCACGAGTTTATCCAACATCTGGCGGAAGGCTATGATACAAAGGTGGGGGAAAGAGGCGTCAAGCTGTCCGGCGGCCAAAAGCAGCGGGTCGCAATCGCCCGTGTCTTTTTGAAAAATCCGCCCATCTTAATTCTTGACGAGGCAACCTCAGCACTCGATTTGGAAAGTGAACACTACATTCAAGAGGCGCTGGAGGAACTGGCGAAGGACCGGACGACCTTTATTGTTGCCCACCGATTATCGACCATCACTCACGCAGACAGAATTATTCTGATTGAACATGGCCAGATTGTGGAATCAGGTACGCACGATGAGTTAATGGCTAAGCAGGGGAATTATTATAAACTATTTCAAGTCCAGCAGCTGGACAATAAAAATGAACAAACATCCATTTAAAAAAAACCGAAGCGTCATGGCTTCGGTTTTTCTATTGGTTGCTTTCTTCTTCAATGGATATTTCGTTGTGGTGGAAAGAATGAAAGCTGGTAATTAACACATCAAGATGCTCTACCTGCTCGCTGTAATCAATAATCGAGGCGACAATTTGCATGGTATGGTAGAGATGCTGATTATCATCATCAGCTGCAAACTCCTTTTGATGGACTAGAAATAAGTCAAAGAGCAGCTTTTTATCTGTGCTGACCTTTTCTATGGGTGAAGCTGTTGTAATAGGAATTTTCCCAATGAACTGCAGCATAATTTGTTCATGCTGGTAAATGAGGCTGTCAAGCTGCTCCTGGATGGCTTCCTTAAATGGTTCTGGCAGCAGCAATAGTTCATTTTCAAAGCGATGAATTCTTTTTAAGGTATCAAGACCTTTTCTAGCGGCTATGGTCATTTGCCGGTAAACCACGAGTTTTCTTGATTTTTCTAAAATGTTCTTTTTAAAATAGCTTCGTTCTTCTTTATACATCGTATAAAATTGTTCAATGCTTTTGATGTTTTCCTTTAGCTTGCCAATATCCGTTTTCAGCAATTGATGGTCGTAATCGTGGCGTATGCTCAAGCGGATCCATCTGATGATTTCCTCGGTTGTGCTGCCAATTTTTAAATAAAGCTTATTTTCATATTTGGGCGGCATAAACACCAGGTTGACGATAAAGGCCGAAAATACCCCAATCATGATCGTGGAGAAGCGGATTGCGGCAAAGGTGATAAAATCACTTCCCGGTGCCTCCATAATCGAAATAAGCGTAACGAGCGATAACCCAATCGTATTTTCCAATTTAAATTTAAGGTTAAGAGTGATAACAATAATCGCTGCCAGTCCAATGACGATCGTATGATTTCCTAACAGAAGAACAAAGACGACCGCAAGGATGGCGCCAATGATGTTCCCTTGAACTTGTTCAATAATCGTTAAATAAGTGCGGTAAATGGTCGGTTGGATGGCAAAAATCGCGGCAATGGCTGCAAAGACAGGAGAGGGTGAATGCAGCAAATATGCCAAGTATAGAGACAAGACAATCGCAATTCCCGTTTTTAAAATGCGGGCACCTAACTTCATTTGATAATAGATTCCTTTCAAAGATACATAATTTCTTAATAGTTTGCTCGAGGGCTAAACAATTAAGTACTATACAGGGATTAAACTATTTAATCAAGAGAAATAATATGACATTATTTTTAAAAGTTGCTTAAAAAAAAGCATCCGCAATAATACGCGAATGCTTTTTTGAAAATTTATTATTCTGTAGATACGGATGGATCAGCCTGCTCTTTGACAGGAGTAATTTGCACGAAGTGCTCCTCTGGGCTTGCCAGCAAGCTTTGAAGCTGTTCGGCTTCTTCCGTTTGGCCGTTCTCGGCTAACAGGGCTGTATATTTGCCTAAGAGCTCATTAATGTCCTGTTTGCCTTTTTCGGTTAAATTGACGACAGATACTTTGGCGCCTTTTGCAACGCGTCTCTGTACAGCTTCCTTGGTTAATCCGAGTTCAGGCTGCTGGCGGACATAGATGACACCGCCGGTCATACCTGCGCAAATCCATGGACCTGGGTCACCAAGAACAAGTCCGCGTCCGTTTGTCATATATTCAAACGCAAATCCTTTGATATTAGCGTTGGAACCGATATTGCCGTTTTCTTTTTCAGGCAGCGGCTTTTTCAGCTGTCCGCCGATTATAAGATCGGCACCAGAGAGGCGGATTCCGGCACGGGCATCAGCATTGCCTTGGGCAACAAGGAGACCCTTTTGGGCACCGTAGCCGAAGCCTTTACCAACAGAACCGTTAACGTATTGGCCGTTTTTGCCTTTTGATTTCAGAACATGAATGTTACCGCCAAAGGAGGTCTTACCAACGCCGTCCTGACCGCCGCCGTTAACGGTGATTTCAATGCCTTCACTGTTGTATGCGCCTAGTCCGTTACCAGGGATGGAACCTTCTTTGTACTTAAGCTGGACAGGCGGAAGCTGCTTGTAAGAGCCATCCAATCTGCCGCGGACACGGTGGCAGGAAACTCGGCTTCCCAATACCCGCTGTTCAGATGTGACGCTCACGAATTCTCTTGAAGAGTGAAGCTGATCCACACTTGCATCAAGATACTCAGCGCCAGCTGCCACTTGCATTTGCGCTTCGGAAACAGACTTAGAAGCTTCAATTTTAGCAAACTGGCTGATTTCTAATGGCTTTAATAGGTAAGAAAGGTTCAACTGATTTTGGCCTTTCACTTGCTCTAATAGTTCGGAACGACCGACTGCATCTTGTAGATTGCGGATTCCAAGGCTTGCTGCAAGTGCTTTTAATTCAGTACCAAATGCAGTGAATAGATTCATAATTCCTTGTACAGCTAAATCAAATTGACGCGGTACGAAGCGGCGAAGACCGTGGTCTTTTGCCTGTGCTTCCGTTTCAATCTGAGTGGCAATACCAACGTGGCAAGTGTCTAAATGACAGCCGCGGCAGGTCGTACAACCGATCGACAGCATTGCTAATGTACCAAAGCCAACACGGTTGGCACCAAGAAGCATGATTTTCATAACGTCCATTACACTCTTCATACCGCCATCAGCCCATAATTCCACCTTGTGGCGCAGGCCGCTTTCAAGTAATGCATTATGAGCCGCTTTTACGCCGATTTCAACAGGGAGGCCGACGTGCTGAAGGGCGTGGATTCTGGCTGCCCCTGTACCGCCATCAAAACCGCTTAGAGTAATAATATCTGCGCCAGCTTTAGCGATACCGACTGCAATTGTTCCGATGTTTGGAACGACCGGCACCTTAACGGCAATCTTTGCCTGGTCATTTGCTGTTTTTAGCTCCTGAATCATTTGTGCCAAGTCTTCAATCGAATAAATATCATGGTTATTGGACGGTGAAATTAAGTCAGAACCAAGTGTAGCATTACGTGCTGCCGCAACCTTGGCCGTCACCTTAGAACCAGGCAAGTGTCCGCCTTCACCAGGCTTTGCACCTTGACCTATTTTGATTTCTAATAGATTAGAAGAGTTTAAAAGTTCGGCGTTAACCCCAAATCGTCCGGAAGCAATCTGCTGGCCGCGTGTTCTTGGATATTTTCCGAGCATATCTTTGATTTCGCCGCCTTCACCGTTCAAGCTCACCATGTTCAAGCGGTCAGCCCCTTCAGCATAAGCTCTGAAGGCAATTTCGTTTTGCGAACCGAAGGACATGGAGGAAATCAAAAACGGCAGATCATGATCACCGACACGAAGATCAACATCGTTAGGCGATACCTGATTTAGGCCTTGCTTTAATTGAACTAAATGGCGGATTGTAACTGGATTTGCTGCTTCCTGCTCGGAGATTTTATCGCGATATGCGCTGTAATCACCAGTGGAGGCCACTTCGCCAATCGCTTTCCAAATCCGCGGGAAGAGGCTGAACGTTTTTCCGACTCTTTCCTTATCATTCTGATAATCTTCTGCTCTTTTTAAAGCATCCTGTTTCATTGCTTCAAAATTATTTTCAATTTCATCGGAGCCGAAGAAGTTCACAATGTTTAATGCATTGGCAATCGACTCGTGCAGACCGATACTGGAGAACAGGCGTCCATAGCCGCGCAGTTCATGGATACCAATCGTTGAAATGACTTTTTCTATACCTTTGGTTAATGCACTGTAAAGGTTCGTTAACGGCGTTGTTGATTCATTCTGAACCGTTAAGAACATGTAGTATGGGCTGATTAAATCTGCACCTAAGCCAAAAACAGTAATAATGTCATGAAGCGAACGAATCGCAGCAGAGCGAAGCAATAATGAACAATCTCTTCTTAATTCTGCTTTCACTAAAGCTTGATCAATCGCCGATGTGACGAGATGCGGGTCAAGCCAATAAGAATTCTCTTGATGGGCTTTTGCATCGTCAAGGACAAGCAGCGACTTACCGGCCTGAACAGCCTGAACAGCTTCGTTTGCAAGTCTTTCAATGGCAGCATCAACCGTTTCATCCGTTTGGAAGGTAGTTGAAATATAAGCGATCAGCTTTTGCTCTTGGAAATGCTGGACAAGCTGATCAAAAGTCGGCTGTCCTAAGCTTTCTGCACATGCGAAGCCAGCTTTTCCTTCTAAGAGCAGCGGTGTTGTCAATTCAATGACTGACTCTGCTTTTTCGGCAGCTGCAAATAATGTTGGGCGCTTGCCAATAATGACACGGGTGGAGAAATGCTCTGTTTCCCGGTCGCGGTCAATCGCTGGGTTTGTGACAACTGCTACGCTTTCTTTAATATAATCGGCAATGTTGACACGCTCTGGATTTAAGGCTGCAAGCGGTGAGTCGTGGCCAAGTGAACGAATCGGCTCGACCCCTTTTTCGGCCATTTGCTCGATTAATTGAATATGCTCGCGTTCCCAGCCAAATGATTTGTATTGCCCGTTATGAATTTTATCTGGATAATTCATGGTTACGGTTTTGCCAAGTGCCGGCGGCTGCAGACGCAGTCTTGCTCCTTGGAGGTTAACCCGTTTTGAAAAACGGTTATAAACGACATTTTGGTATTGGCTTTGTTCAAAAACTTCAAGCTGGTTTCCCTTCCACTTAAAGCCAACCTTTTCACCAGGTGCTAATGGCTTCGGATCGTTCACGTATTCGCTTGAAGGAATGATTCCTGGTTCAGACGAGAATAGGTAGGAAGTTTCCGTTTCAAGCATCCACAGCGGGCGGAGTCCCAGTGCATCGACACTGAACACGGCCTCATCGCCATATCTGGAAATAATGCCGGCAGGCCCTTGGGCAAAATGTCCCCAAGCTTCACGCATATAAGTATATAAATCTTGTAAATGCTCTGGATAAGCTTTGATTTCATTAATAATCGGCGGGAATAATAAATCCATTACTTCAAATAAGGAGTAGCCATCACGACAGATTAATGTTTCCATCGTTCTGCTTAAATCCTGGGAATCACTTCCGTCTTTTACAAGTGGTACACCAATCATTCTTGCCTCATCACGAAGCTTGGAAATGGTATTGATTTCACCATTGTGACCAAGCACGCTGAAAGGCTGTACCCGGAAAAAGCTGGAGAGAGTGTTTGTAGAATAACGGTTGTGGCCAAGTGTCATGGTGGAAGCCACAAGTGGGTTTGCTAAGTCTTGGTAATAGCGCGGCAGAATGTCACCTGCGCCCATTACTTTGTAAACAACATGGTTTTGGCTGAAAGACGCTACGTGAACAAGTTCATTTTTTTCAAAATCAACCAATGCTTCGAACAGGACCTTGTTTAATTCCTGGCCGTTTTTGTTTGATAAAATGGCAAATTGCCAGAAGATCGGGTTTTCCTGAATGGCAATTGGACCTAATGCTGATGGATTGGTGACTTCAGTTGTTTCAAAGATTAGGTCCAATTCATATTTTACTAGTTTGTCTGCTAATTCTTGCTTAACCTCAGCCCAATTTGCTTTCCTGCTGATAAAAACATGACCTACAGCAAAGCCCTCTTTTTCCGTGAGTGCCGGGTCAAGGTCTGCCTGAAGCAGCTTTACCTTCCAAAGGTCCCTTGGGATATCTGTATGGATTCCAACGCCATCTCCCTCACCGTTAATAAAGCCTGCGCGGTGGTTCATGGTCACTAGAGCATCTATACAAGCAAAAATGTTGTTCCTTGTTGGGGTCTGTGCTTTTTCAAGGCAAGCGACTATTCCACAAGCATCGTGTTCATGTTTATGAAAATCTTTAAATTGAGATGGCGTCCATCTTTGTGTCATTTTGTCGGGCTTCTTCAGAATTCCTAAAGGAAGCCGCTTCACCTCCTGATAATTGATAACTTGAAAAAATGCAGGAAAAAGTTAAGAGAAAAAAGGAAAAATAATAAACATATCGTATCATACGAATTTTCAGAAATCAAATAATTATTCAAGAGTTTGGATATCAATTTGGCATGATTCTAATCGAAAATATAGATGAAAAGCCTTACATGAAAACGTTTACAATTTGTTTTTTTGAATAAAAAGAGAGCATGTATAGCTCCCTTTCGTGCATGAAATATGCATATTTATTCCTATTTTAGTGAAGAAAATGCATTCCTGACCGCGTGGAGAGTTGCTTCCACATCTTCCTCAGTATGGGCGATTGTGAGGAACCAAGCTTCATATTTGGATGGAGCGAGGTTGATTCCTTGATGCAGCATCAGTTTAAAGAACTTCGCAAACATCTCACCGTCCGTTTTTTCCGCCTGCTCATAATTTTCAATTTTCTCATCAGTGAAATAGACGGTTAAGGCACCCTTTAAGCGGTTGATGGTAATTTGGATATTGTGTTCCTTAGCAGCCTCAAGAATACCTTCTTCGAGCATCGCGCCAAGGCGATCTAAGTATTCATAAAGGCCCTCTTGTTTTAACACTTCTAAACAGGCGATTCCCGATAGGATCGAGGCAGGGTTGCCGGCCATTGTTCCCGCCTGGTAGGCAGGACCTAGAGGGGCGACTGTTTCCATGATTTCCTTCCGTCCGCCATAGGCTCCAATTGGCAGTCCGCCGCCAATGATTTTCCCCATTGCGGTAAGGTCAGGCTTGACGTTGAGGAGGTCTTGGGCCCCGCCGTACATGAACCGGAAGGCTGTAATGACTTCATCGTAGATTACTAGCGCACCAGCCGCGTGGGTAAGTTCATTTACCTGTTCTAGGAAACCAGGGTTTGGTTCGACGATTCCGAAGTTGCCGACAATCGGTTCAACGAGAACAGCGGCAATTTGATCGCCCCATTTTTCTAGTGCTTCTTTGTACGGTTCAATATCATTGAATGGGACAGTAATAACTTCTTGGGCGATCGACTTCGGTACGCCTGCTGAATCCGGAGTACCTAAGGTTGACGGCCCAGAACCAGCGGCGACAAGAACAAGGTCAGAGTGACCATGATAGCAGCCGGCAAATTTGATGATTTTGTCTCGGCCTGTGTACGCGCGGGCTACACGGATTGTCGTCATGACCGCTTCTGTTCCAGAGTTGACAAAGCGGACCTTGTCTAATGAAGGAATAGCTTCCTTTAGCATTTTGGCGAATTTTACTTCATGCGGCGTCGGAGTTCCGTATAGGACGCCGGTTTCTGCCGCACGCTTGATGGCTTCGGTTATATGCGGGTGGGCATGACCGGTAATGATCGGTCCGTAAGCAGCAAGGTAATCAATGTACTGGTTGCCGTCAACATCCCAAAAATAAGCGCCCTGAGCGCGTTCCATCACAACCGGTGCGCCTCCGCCGACTGCCTTATAGGAACGGGATGGGCTGTTGACCCCGCCGACAATATGTTCGAGAGCTTCATTATGTATTCGTTCTGAATTGGTAAAATGCACTTGGGTTTCCTCCTTTTTTATTAACATTCCTATTCTAGCATGTTTTTTGTGATTTACTATTTTGACATTTTGGGGTGGGGCGGGGGTGAAGGACATTGTGGGGTGGGGATGAGTTGGATTTGGTCTTCAAGAGGCTGATGAAGGACATTATGGGTCGGGGCTGATATGATTTTGGTCTTCATAGGGGCGATGAAGGACATTATGGGTCGGGAATGAGTTGGATTTGGTCTTCAAGAGGCTGATGAAGGACATCATGAGTTGAAGGTGGGACGTTTTTGTCCAATAAGAGCACCTCTAAAAGACATTTCCCCTGTCTCAAATCAAGAACTATCTAATAGGAATCAACTCGCATCCAATTTACAAGAATAGCAACCCACTTCCAGCCCCAATCCTTCTCCAAAAATATAAAAAGCAAGATAGTTGTACCTCCGCCTCCGATTGGCTAAACTAAAACATTAGGGTAAGCCACATGCCACATCAGGAGGTGCCATATAAATGAAGAACGCTATAGAAGTAAACAGCTTACGAAAAGAATTCAAAGCATATTCCAGCCGTTCCGGCTTAGCGGGCGCGTTCCGCGACCTTTTTACACGAAATTATAAAATAGCACGTGCCGTCAACGATATCAGTTTTAACGTCAAGCAAGGGGAAATGGTCGGCTATATCGGCGAAAACGGGGCCGGTAAATCAACAACCATCAAAATGTTAACAGGTATTTTAACCCCATCAGGCGGGCAAATCAAAGTGAACGGCATGAATCCCCATAAGGAGCGGGAGAAATTTGTTCAAACCATCGGCGTCGTGTTTGGCCAGCGTTCCCAACTATGGTGGGACATCGCCGTCCAGGAGTCATTCCGGCTCCTCAAAAAGGTATATAAGGTAACGGATGAACAATATGACGACCATATGAACCATGTCATCAAAACACTTGATATCGAGCCGCTTCTCGACAAACCAGTCAGAAAGCTATCGCTCGGACAACGAATGCGCTGCGAGCTGGCCGCGGCACTCATCCACAATCCGCCGCTTCTTTTTCTGGATGAACCGACGATCGGCCTCGATGTCCTAGTAAAACTAAAAATCCGTGAATTTTTAAAAGAAATCAATGAAAAATACAATACAACCATTCTCTTAACAACGCACGACCTCTCAGACATAGAGGCATTATGCGAACGCGTCATTATGCTTGATGAAGGAAATATCATCTATGATGGGGCTTTGAAAAATTTAAAAGACACATTAGGGGATGGCAAAGAGCTGCAATTCCAGTTCCTTGAAAAAGTCGATCTGCCAGCCGTAAAAAAACTTACAGCCGCTCTTCCTGTCAAATGGGAGCACGACGAAAAGGAACAAATCTTTACCGCTAACATGCAAAACAACGACGAACTCATCTCACAGCTGATTGCCAAAATCGTCGCTGCTTTTAAAATAAAGGACATTAAAATCAACGAAACATCCACGGAAGAAATCATCCGCAATATTTACGAAAAGGGTGCGGTGGAAGTTGGATAAATATTTAGAAATGATTCGCATCCGTTTTTTAATGATGCTCGCCTACCGAACAAATTATTATACGGGCATCCTCATTTACGGCATCAACATCGGCGCCTATTATTTTCTGTGGACAGCGATCTACAGCGGCAAGGAGGAAATCCAGGGTCTATCCATTACACAAATGACAACCTATGTGGCGATTTCCTGGATGGCGCGGGCCTTTTATTTCAACAACCTGGACCGGGAAATGGCGATGGAAATCATGGAAGGGAAGGTGGCCGTTGAACTGATCCGTCCCTACAACTACCTCGGCATGAAAACCATGCAGGGACTGGGGGAAGGGATTTTTCGGTTATTTTTCTTCTCGCTGCCGGGACTCATTATTGTTTATTTTGTATTTCCAATCCAAATCACATTAAAGCCAGGCGTATGGGGATTATTCGCCATCTCCATCCTATTAAGCTTTTTCATTAACACCCAGTTAAATCTGTTAACCGGAATTACGACTTTCTTCTTATATAATAATTCAGGCCTAATCCGTGCTAAGCGGGTCGTCATTGACCTGTTTTCCGGGCTGCTTTTGCCGATGAGCTTTTTCCCGGGCTGGGCGCAGGGAATTATGAAATTCCTGCCGTTTCAGGGAATCAGCTATATACCAAGCATGATCTATACAGAGGGATTCACGCACCAGCAGGCCATTCAAGCCATCGGCCAGCAATTTATTTGGGTTATCATCCTCCTCATTCCCATCCAAATTCTTTGGGTTATTGCGAAAAAACAGCTGGTCATTCAAGGAGGGTAAATGGTGTTTTACGTAACGATGTTTTTTCAATACATGTCGCAATATATGAAAACAAGATTGCAATATCGGTCTGACCTGTTTGTCGAGTTTTTCTCGGACCTGATGTCTCAAGCCATCAATCTCGTCTTTATTCTGGTCGTCTTTGGCCACACCCAGCTGCTCGGCGGCTGGAGCCGTGATGAAATTATTTTTATATATGGATTTTTCTTAGTACCTTACGCGGTCTTTTCGGCCTTCTTTAATATCTGGGATTTCAACGAGCGTTATATTGTAAGGGGAGAGCTTGACCGTATCCTAACTAGGCCGATTCATAGTCTTTTTCAGATTATCCTCGAGCGGCTGGAACTGGAAGCTTTATTAGGGGCGGTCACCGGCTTGGCTGTCATGTTTTATGCGGGTAGCCGGTTAAACCTGCAGGTGGATTGGTTTGATCCGATTCTCTTTATTATTTTCGTCATCGGCGGCGCGCTTGTTTACGGCGGCATCTTTGTGATGCTCGCCTGCGTCAGCTTCTGGGCGGATGCGAAAACCTCGCTCATGCCGATGATGTACAACATCAGCAACTACGGCCGCTATCCGGTCAATATCTATAATACGGTGATCCGCTTCGTGCTCACTTGGATTTTGCCGTTTGCTTTCGTTGGCGTCTATCCCGCTGCTTTTTTTCTTGAAAAACAAGAATGGTATATCTATTCGTTTTTAACACCTGTAATCGGCATCATCTTTTTTGCGCTCTCCGTATTTCTTTGGAATCAGGGTGTCAAAAAATACCGCGGCGCCGGCAATTAATAATTAATTAAAACCGTGCTACATTCGGCACGGTTTTTTGATATTTTATTGGTCAAGCCCACATACAATGAACTAATCTGTACAAATATTAGAGGTGGTCTTGTGATTTATTTCTTGCTGCCGATTGTGATTTTTTGCATTTTCATGAGTATTCGAACCTTGTTTATTCCCAACACGATTAAGGGCAAATTGGTGTCCTTTGACAATTTCTTTTATTTAGGAACATGCTATTTAACTGTCATCTTCGGATTTGGGCTGATTTATTTAATTTTTGAATTAGCGGGAATGAAGGTCTTGGCGGAAATAAATAACGCCGAACACCGGAACATTTTTGAAACGAGCTTTTATTTTAGCGCGATGATGTTGTTCTCAGTTGGCAATGGAGATGTGATTCCTCAGGGAATCGGAAGGCTGGTTGCCGTCATTGAAGCATTAATAGGCTATACGCTCCCAGCGGCCTTCGTGGCCAAGGTCATGTTTGATCGGGAAAAATAAATCACAGGTGCACGAAAGTTGTATTGTTCCATCACATTGGTTAGGCTATAAATAGGAATATTTTTCAAAGTGGAGTGAATAAAATGACAGTAGAAATTGGTAAACAAGCACCTGATTTTACACTAGAAGCACAAACTGGCGAGAAGGTTACTTTGTCAGAGTTAAAAGGAAAATATGTTGTGCTTTATTTTTATCCAAAGGATATGACGCCGGGATGCACGACTGAAGCGTGTGATTTCCGTGATCAACATGAGCAGTTTGCCGACTTAAATGCCGTTATTTTAGGTGTCAGCCCAGATCCGGTAGACCGCCATCAAAAATTCGTTGAGAAATACGGTCTGCCATTCCTGCTCCTTGCCGATACCGATCATCAAGTGGCGGAGGATTACGGTGTTTGGAAGCTAAAGAAAAACTTCGGGAAAGAATACATGGGCATTGAACGGTCGACTTTTATCATTGATAAAGAGGGCAATATTGCGAAGGAATGGAGAAAAGTTCAGGTGAAAGGGCATGTCGAAGAAGCCTTAACCTATATCAGGGAAAACCAATAATAGACTGCCTATTTTCGCAAGAAAAGGCTTTTGTCCAATGCAAAAGTGCTTCATGTGAATATCATTTTATTAGGGCATACCTCCTCAGATAAAACTTATTGGGTCCATTCGGACCCCTTTTTTATGCCTTCTTTCTTTTCTAATAAATGACCTAGGTGATATGATGAAGAAAAGATTTATAGACATGTGAAGCTGAAATTTACCAATAGGGGGTATTGAAAAATGAAAATTTATACGAAAACAGGGGATAAAGGAACAACTTCACTTATTTACGGGCAAAGGGTAGCAAAGAACGACCTTCGCGTCGAGGCCTACGGAACCTGTGATGAAACGAATTCGATGATTGGACTGGCATTAAGCTATTTAACTAAGGAAAATTTTCAAGGGAAAGAAATAATTGAAAAAGCATATCATAAAATACAAACAAACCTATTTCATGTCGGTGCTGAGCTCGCGACTCCGAAAGGGAAGGAAGTAAAGTGGTCATTAGCTTTAGTGGATATTGAAGAACTGGAAAAACAAATTGACGAATGGGATTCAAGCCTGCCGGCGTTGACGAATTTCATTTTACCTGGGGGACATCCTGCAGGTGCAGCCTTCCATGTGGCCAGGACCATTGCAAGAAGAGCAGAAAGATGTGCCGTCGGCTTAGGGGAGGATGTCAATCCGCTTGTGCTGGCGTATTTAAACCGTCTTTCTGACTTGTTGTTTGTCACGGCAAGATTTGTCAACCACCAGTTAGGAGCTTCTGAACAAACATTACATAGCTAATGAACTTCGGTGTTTGCAGTATTACAATATTGACAAAAGTACAAATTACCTAGTAAACTAATTATAACAATTACAATGTAAGAATATCTTTTTGAAAAGAGGTGCATGGCGATGAATCAATTAAAAGAAGCGTTGGATACCTTAAAGGATACTGGGGTGCGTATTACTCCGCAACGTCATGCGATACTTGAATATTTAATAAGCTCGATGTCACATCCTACTGCAGATGAAATTTATAAAGCGTTAGAGGGCAAATTCCCGAATATGAGTGTGGCGACGGTTTACAATAATTTACGAGTATTTCGTGAGGTAGGCCTTGTAAAGGAATTGACCTATGGAGATGCATCTGCCCGCTTTGATTTTGTTACCACCCATCACTATCATGTAATCTGTGAGGAATGCGGGAAAATTGTTGATTTCCACTATCCTGGCTTGGATGAAGTGGAGCACTTGGCAACACATGTCACTGGTTTTAAAGTGGCGAATCACCGCATGGAAATTTACGGCACTTGTCCGGATTGCTCTGCTAAAGAAGTTCACTAATGTAAAGCCGATTCTAATTTGGAGTCGGCTGTTTGTTTATAAAAAAGGGGATGACCGATTGCTGGTCATCCCTTTATTTCATTTTATTTTTATTATAAGTTTCGTCAAATTCCTTGCCTTCCAGGGCTTTATCCATAGTCAAAGGTTCGCGGCAGTGCATGCACATATCTACCCTGCCAAGCATTTTAGTGGGTTTGCCGCAGCTGGGACATTTGACAGAAATGGTTTTGGTTGACAGCATGCCAATCCAGAAATAAACAACCGTGCTGGCGATAATAAAAAGCAGACCAAAAATCATAAAGATGGTCATAATAAGTGGTGAAGTACGAAAATAAATACCACCATACATAACGATAAAACCAACAAAGATCAACGACAATGCGAACGTTCTAATTTTATTTATTTTACTCGAATATTTTGCCATGATTCTCCCTCCTAGACAAACTATACCACAATTCTCCATTGAGAAAAAAGGATACACAGAAGAATGTCGAATTTTGTCTTAAATTTTAGAAGGATATTTCTTCTTCCTGTCGAACATATATTGCTAGCTAGAAAAATGGAGGTATAGAAGATGGAAGACATTCTTCGGCCCATTTATCAAGAAAGGGCAAGCCAATTAAATACCCTGGGGATTTTATTGGTAGAAAAGAAACAACGGTCAAGTCAAACGACGGATTCGTTTGATGCGATTCTTTTAATGATTGTGAAAGAAGCAGATCAGCCTGTATATACAAAACATTATTCGTATGATGACAAAAAAGCCGCCATGCATATTATCACTGAGCCGCAGCTGCAAGAATGGATTTTAATAGGCAGCAACCGAAAGATTTTTGAATGGCTTCATCATTCCAAAATTTTATTTGACCGCAATGAATATGTAGCCAATCTAAAAAAGGAACTAGAAGAATTTCCGTTCCATGGCCGAAAAATAAAAATGGGGTTGGAATTTGCGAAGTTAATCCGCCGCTATGTGGATGGGAAAGCACTGTTTGAAAATAAACAGTATTTAGATGCCTATAATTATGTCGTTCACTCCCTGCATCATCTGGCGAGATTAGCGATTATTGAAAATGGCCTTCATCCTGAACTGACGGTTTGGCAGCAAGTGAAGCAAATCGAACCGGAAATTTATAAATTATATGTTGAGTTGGTTGTGAGTGAGGAAACATTGGAACAAAGGCTCGAGCTTTTATTCCTTGCCAGTGAATTCTTGATCCACTCCAGAACTAACATCGGTTCCTCCCACTTAATAGACGTTTTAAGTAAAAAAGAGCATTGGATGTTTAGTGAAATCATGAGTGAGCCGGAATTGATGCCGTATTCCGTTGATATGTCAGTCCTGCTTGAATACTTAATTGAAAAACATTTATTAGAAATCGTTAATGTTGAGACAAAGGGACAAGGTGTTTTTCACCGCTGTTACCGCGTTAGTCAAAAACTATCGTAAAAAAACAAAAAAAGCTATTGACCTTTTCGTGAATACTTGATATATTAATAACCGTCGCTGCGAAACATTTTTAAAAAGTTTTCCGCAGTAGACGGTTTTAAAAAAGGTGTTGACATTAACAAACACCATGTGTTATATTAATAAAGTCGCTTTTGAGCGGCGCGCAAGATAGTTCTTTGAAAACTAAACAAACAAAAACGTCAACAAACAATAATATTCGTTTCTTTTGAAACGAAGCCAACGTAACATTTTTGAGCTAATCAACTCAACTTTATTGGAGAGTTTGATCCTGGCTCAGGACGAACGCTGGCGGCGTGCCTAATACATGCAAGTCGAGCGAATCACTGGGAGCTTGCTCCCGGTGGTTAGCGGCGGACGGGTGAGTAACACGTGGGCAACCTGCCTGTAAGACTGGGATAACTTCGGGAAACCGGAGCTAATACCGGATAATTTCTTCCCTCGCATGAGGGAAGGTTGAAAGTCGGTTTCGGCTGACACTTACAGATGGGCCCGCGGCGCATTAGCTAGTTGGTGAGGTAACGGCTCACCAAGGCGACGATGCGTAGCCGACCTGAGAGGGTGATCGGCCACACTGGGACTGAGACACGGCCCAGACTCCTACGGGAGGCAGCAGTAGGGAATCTTCCACAATGGACGAAAGTCTGATGGAGCAACGCCGCGTGAGCGATGAAGGCCTTCGGGTCGTAAAGCTCTGTTGTCAGGGAAGAACAAGTATCGGAGTAACTGCCGGTACCTTGACGGTACCTGACCAGAAAGCCACGGCTAACTACGTGCCAGCAGCCGCGGTAATACGTAGGTGGCAAGCGTTGTCCGGAATTATTGGGCGTAAAGCGCGCGCAGGCGGTCCTTTAAGTCTGATGTGAAAGCCCACGGCTCAACCGTGGAGGGTCATTGGAAACTGGGGGACTTGAGTGCAGAAGAGGAAAGCGGAATTCCACGTGTAGCGGTGAAATGCGTAGAGATGTGGAGGAACACCAGTGGCGAAGGCGGCTTTCTGGTCTGTAACTGACGCTGAGGCGCGAAAGCGTGGGGAGCAAACAGGATTAGATACCCTGGTAGTCCACGCCGTAAACGATGAGTGCTAAGTGTTAGAGGGTTTCCGCCCTTTAGTGCTGCAGCTAACGCATTAAGCACTCCGCCTGGGGAGTACGGCCGCAAGGCTGAAACTCAAAGGAATTGACGGGGGCCCGCACAAGCGGTGGAGCATGTGGTTTAATTCGAAGCAACGCGAAGAACCTTACCAGGTCTTGACATCCTCTGACACTCCTAGAGATAGGAATTTCCCCTTCGGGGGACAGAGTGACAGGTGGTGCATGGTTGTCGTCAGCTCGTGTCGTGAGATGTTGGGTTAAGTCCCGCAACGAGCGCAACCCTTGATCTTAGTTGCCAGCATTCAGTTGGGCACTCTAAGGTGACTGCCGGTGACAAACCGGAGGAAGGTGGGGATGACGTCAAATCATCATGCCCCTTATGACCTGGGCTACACACGTGCTACAATGGATGGTACAAAGGGCAGCGAAGCCGCGAGGTGGAGCCAATCCCATAAAACCATTCTCAGTTCGGATTGCAGGCTGCAACTCGCCTGCATGAAGCCGGAATCGCTAGTAATCGCGGATCAGCATGCCGCGGTGAATACGTTCCCGGGCCTTGTACACACCGCCCGTCACACCACGAGAGTTTGTAACACCCGAAGTCGGTGGGGTAACCGTAAGGAGCCAGCCGCCTAAGGTGGGACAGATGATTGGGGTGAAGTCGTAACAAGGTAGCCGTATCGGAAGGTGCGGCTGGATCACCTCCTTTCTAAGGATATAAGCTGGACATATGAGCCAGACAATACATGTTTGTTTGATTGTTTCTTGTTTGTTTAGTTTTGAGGGAATTATCTCTCAAAACTTTTTGTTCCTTGAAAACTAGATAATCGTAAAAGAAGAAGTAACCAAGTAAGAACCGAGTAATCGCCATTTTAGTTTTTCTCTCTTATTTTTAAGAGTAAGTAAAACCTTTTAGGTTAAGTTAGAAAGGGCGCACGGTGAATGCCTTGGCACTAGGAGCCGATGAAGGACGGGACTAACACCGATATGCTTCGGGGAGCTGTAAGTAAGCGCCGATCCGGAGATTTCCGAATGGGGAAACCCACTGTTCGTAATGGAGCAGTATCTTTACCTGAATACATAGGGTATTGAAGGCAGACCCGGGGAACTGAAACATCTAAGTACCCGGAGGAAGAGAAAGCAAACGCGATTCCCTGAGTAGCGGCGAGCGAAACGGGAACAGCCCAAACCGAAAGGCTTGCCTTTCGGGGTTGTAGGACACTCAACATGGAGTTACAAAGGAACGGGGTAGATGAAGCGGTCTGGAAAGGCCGGCCATAGAAGGTAAAAGCCCTGTAGTTGAAACTTCGTTCCCTCCTGAGTGGATCCTGAGTACGGCCGGACACGTGAAATCCGGTCGGAAGCAGGGAGGACCATCTCCCAAGGCTAAATACTCCCTAGTGACCGATAGTGAACCAGTACCGTGAGGGAAAGGTGAAAAGCACCCCGGAAGGGGAGTGAAAGAGATCCTGAAACCGTGTGCCTACAAGTAGTCAGAGCCCGTTCATGGGTGATGGCGTGCCTTTTGTAGAATGAACCGGCGAGTTACGATTGCATGCGAGGTTAAGTTGAAGAGACGGAGCCGCAGCGAAAGCGAGTCTGAATAGGGCGAATTAGTATGTAGTCGTAGACCCGAAACCAGGTGATCTACCCATGTCCAGGGTGAAGTCCAGGTAACACTGGATGGAGGCCCGAACCCACGCACGTTGAAAAGTGCGGGGATGAGGTGTGGGTAGCGGAGAAATTCCAATCGAACTTGGAGATAGCTGGTTCTCTCCGAAATAGCTTTAGGGCTAGCCTCACGTAGTTAGAGTCTTGGAGGTAGAGCACTGTTTGGACTAGGGGCCCTCATCGGGTTACCGAATTCAGACAAACTCCGAATGCCAATGACTTATCCGTGGGAGTCAGACTGCGAGTGATAAGATCCGTAGTCAAAAGGGAAACAGCCCAGACCACCAGCTAAGGTCCCAAAGTATACGTTAAGTGGAAAAGGATGTGGAGTTGCTTAGACAACCAGGATGTTGGCTTAGAAGCAGCCACCATTTAAAGAGTGCGTAATAGCTCACTGGTCGAGTGACTCTGCGCCGAAAATGTACCGGGGCTAAACGTATCACCGAAGCTGTGGGTGGACACCTTGTGGTGTCCGCGGTAGGAGAGCGTTCTAAGGGCGTTGAAGCTAGACCGTAAGGACTGGTGGAGCGCTTAGAAGTGAGAATGCCGGTATGAGTAGCGAAAGATGAGTGAGAATCTCATCCACCGTATGCCTAAGGTTTCCTGAGGAAGGCTCGTCCGCTCAGGGTTAGTCGGGACCTAAGCCGAGGCCGAAAGGCGTAGGCGATGGACAACAGGTTGATATTCCTGTACCACCTCTTTATCGTTTGAGTGATGGGGGGACGCAGGAGGATAGGGTAAGCGCACTGCTGGATATGTGCGTGCAAGCAGTTAGGCTGGCAAGTAGGAAAATCCGCTTGCCATAAGGCTGAGCTGTGATGCCGAGGGAATTATAGTACCGAAGTTCCTGATTCCACACTGCCAAGAAAAGCCTCTAGCGAGATAAAAGGTGCCCGTACCGCAAACCGACACAGGTAGGCGAGGAGAGAATCCTAAGGTGAGCGAGAGAACTCTCGTTAAGGAACTCGGCAAAATGACCCCGTAACTTCGGGAGAAGGGGTGCTTTTTGGGGTGAATAGCCCCGAAGAGCCGCAGTGAATAGGCCCAGGCGACTGTTTAGCAAAAACACAGGTCTCTGCAAAGCCGCAAGGCGAAGTATAGGGGCTGACGCCTGCCCGGTGCTGGAAGGTTAAGAGGAGGGGTTAGCGCAAGCGAAGCTCTGAATCGAAGCCCCAGTAAACGGCGGCCGTAACTATAACGGTCCTAAGGTAGCGAAATTCCTTGTCGGGTAAGTTCCGACCCGCACGAAAGGCGTAACGATCTGGGCACTGTCTCAACGAGAGACTCGGTGAAATTATAGTACCTGTGAAGATGCAGGTTACCCGCGACAGGACGGAAAGACCCCATGGAGCTTTACTGTAGCCTGATATTGAATTTTGGTACAGCTTGTACAGGATAGGTAGGAGCCTGAGAAACCGGAGCGCCAGCTTCGGTGGAGGCGTCGGTGGGATACTACCCTGGCTGTA
The DNA here is from genome assembly GCF_049568635.1 of Neobacillus sp. SAB-20_R2A. Taxonomy (NCBI): domain Bacteria; kingdom Bacillati; phylum Bacillota; class Bacilli; order Caryophanales; family Bacillaceae; genus Neobacillus; species Neobacillus sp. SAB-20_R2A. The sequence goes on from NZ_CP145895.1 coordinate 1,335,367, forward strand.
TTGAAATTCTAACCCGCACCCCTCATCGGGGTGGGAGACAGTGTCAGGTGGGCAGTTTGACTGGGGCGGTCGCCTCCTAAAGTGTAACGGAGGCGCCCAAAGGTTCCCTCAGAATGGTTGGAAATCATTCGCAGAGTGTAAAGGCACAAGGGAGCTTGACTGCGAGACCTACAAGTCGAGCAGGGACGAAAGTCGGGCTTAGTGATCCGGTGGTTCCGCATGGAAGGGCCATCGCTCAACGGATAAAAGCTACCCTGGGGATAACAGGCTTATCTCCCCCAAGAGTCCACATCGACGGGGAGGTTTGGCACCTCGATGTCGGCTCATCGCATCCTGGGGCTGTAGTCGGTCCCAAGGGTTGGGCTGTTCGCCCATTAAAGCGGTACGCGAGCTGGGTTCAGAACGTCGTGAGACAGTTCGGTCCCTATCCGTCGTGGGCGCAGGAAATTTGAGAGGAGCTGTCCTTAGTACGAGAGGACCGGGATGGACGCACCGCTGGTGTACCAGTTGTCTTGCCAAAGGCATCGCTGGGTAGCTATGTGCGGACGGGATAAGTGCTGAAAGCATCTAAGCATGAAGCCCCCCTCGAGATGAGATTTCCCATAGCGTCAAGCTAGTAAGATCCCTGAAAGATGATCAGGTTGATAGGTCAGAGGTGGAAGCGCGGTGACGTGTGGAGCTGACTGATACTAATCGATCGAGGACTTAACCAAGTCATGTTTTTTAGGTGAACTCGTTCTTATTTACTTCTTCTGCATTATCTAGTTTTGAGGGAATGAAAAATTTTAAATTTCCTCTTGCAAAATATGAAAAAGACATTATAATAAAATAGTGTCTGATAAATGGTCTGGCGGTAATGGCGAGAAGGTCACACCTGTTCCCATCCCGAACACAGAAGTTAAGCTTCTCAGCGCCGATGGTAGTTGGGGCGAAAGCCCCTGTGAGAGTAGGACGTCGCCAGGCTGTTATATTATTCCGCAGTAGCTCAGTGGTAGAGCTATCGGCTGTTAACCGATCGGTCGTAGGTTCGAGTCCTACCTGCGGAGCCATTTATGGAGAGCTGTCCGAGTGGCCGAAGGAGCACGATTGGAAATCGTGTATACGTTAACCGCGTATCAAGGGTTCAAATCCCTTGCTCTCCGCCATCATAATTTTTTCAAAATGGCCCCTTGGTCAAGCGGTTAAGACACCGCCCTTTCACGGCGGTAACACGGGTTCGAATCCCGTAGGGGTCACCATTTAACGGAGGATTAGCTCAGCTGGGAGAGCATCTGCCTTACAAGCAGAGGGTCGGCGGTTCGATCCCGTCATCCTCCACCATAATATTATCGCGGGGTGGAGCAGTCCGGTAGCTCGTCGGGCTCATAACCCGAAGGTCGCAGGTTCAAATCCTGCCCCCGCAATTCGGTCTGGTAGTTCAGTTGGTTAGAATGCCTGCCTGTCACGCAGGAGGTCGCGGGTTCGAGTCCCGTCCAGACCGCCACTTATGTTGGCTCAGTAGCTCAGTCGGTAGAGCAAAGGACTGAAAATCCTTGTGTCGGCGGTTCGATTCCGTCCTGAGCCACCATTTTGATTCAATTTTGCCGGTATAGCTCAATCGGTAGAGCAACTGAATCGTAATCAGTAGGTTGGGGGTTCAAGTCCTCTTGCCGGCACTTGTTAGCAGCAAGTGCATAATATAGATGGAGGGGTAGCGAAGTGGCTAAACGCGGCGGACTGTAAATCCGCTCCCTCAGGGTTCGGCGGTTCGAATCCGTCCCCCTCCACCATTTATAGGGGTATAGTTTAAAGGTAGAACGAAGGTCTCCAAAACCTTTGGTGTGGGTTCGATTCCTACTACCCCTGCCAATGCTGTAATGGCGGTTGTGGCGAAGTGGTTAACGCATCGGATTGTGGTTCCGACATTCGTGGGTTCGATTCCCATCAGCCGCCCCATTAATTTATTATTGATGAATTAGTGAAAATGTTGTATTATTGGGCTATAGCCAAGCGGTAAGGCAACGGACTTTGACTCCGTCATTCGTAGGTTCAAATCCTGCTAGCCCAGTCAAATATGCGGAAGTAGTTCAGTGGTAGAACACCACCTTGCCAAGGTGGGGGTCGCGGGTTCGAATCCCGTCTTCCGCTCCAAATAATATGGCGGCATAGCCAAGTGGTAAGGCACAGGTCTGCAACACCTTTACCACCGGTTCGAATCCGGTTGCCGCCTCCATAATATGCCGGTGTGGCGGAATTGGCAGACGCGCACGACTCAAAATCGTGTTCCGTGAGGAGTGTCGGTTCGACCCCGACCACCGGTATCATAAAAACACTCATATATAATGTGAGTGTTTTTTATTTTGCTTTTTTCGAAAAGATTAGTGCTGACCGATTAAAAATTGTTCTAATTAAGAAGGAATGACTTATTGCCTCGCAATAGAGACGAACCATTTTGGAAAATTACTTGTCCGGTGGCATATGGCTTTTCTATGCGCCCCAACGCTTAAATAAATGAGCGGTTCGGTCGCATATGGCTCTTCTGTGCGCCTCAACGCATGAAAAAATAGGTGGTTCGGTCGCATATGGCTATTCTATGTGCCCCAACTTTTGAAAAAATCAGCGAACCGGTAGCATATAGCCTTTCTATGCTCCCCAACTCTTGAAAAAATCAGCGAACCGGTAGCATATAGCCTTTCTATGCGCCTCAACTCTTGAAAAAATTAGCGAACCGGTAGCATATAGCCTTTCTATGCGCCTCAACTCTTGAAGAAATTAGCGAACCGGTAGCATATAGCCTTTCTATGCGCCTCAACTCTTGAAGAAATCAGCGGACCGGTCACATAAAACCTTTCTATGAACCTTTTCGCTTGAAAAAGCTCTTTCCTTTCACTCGATTAACCAGAAAATCACTCCTCTTTATTAAAGCTAATATCAATTCTATTCAAATCGTTCCATTAATTTTTTAAATAAAATTTGGACAAAATATACCAATGCTTTCTGGGGACATACTAGCTTACTACACTATAGACAATCCGGAAGGGAAACCGTACATAATGTTTCAACGCATCAGGAGGTAAAAAATGCACTATGTTATTTCAATCTTAGGTATTCTAATTGTCGTGTTTGCCGCTTGGGTGGCAAGCTCTAATCGAAAAGAGGTAAAATTTATACCCATTATTGTGATGATTGCTATTCAAATAACCTTATCCATATTGCTGTTAAATACAGAGTTTGGCCTTATCATTATCCAAGGGATTTCAAAGGTATTCAGCAAATTGCTCGATTATGCAAATGAAGGTGTTACCTTTGTGTTTGGCGGATTGGCGAATAAGGGAGAGGCACCATTTTTCTTAACTGTGCTGCTGCCAATTGTCTTCATTTCTGTATTAATAGGAATCCTGCAATATTTGAAAATTCTTCCGCTCCTTATGAGAGGAATAGGATGGTTGTTAAGTAAAGTGAATGGCATGGGAAAGCTGGAATCCTATAATGCGGTTGCGTCGTTAATGGTTGGGCAATCGGAGGTTTTCATTACGGTAAAAAAACAGCTGGGCATGCTTTCAAAACAGCGTCTTTATACGCTCTGTGCGTCGGCAATGTCTACAGTATCGATGTCGATTGTAGGCGCCTATATGACGATGCTGGATCCCAAATATGTCGTCACAGCATTAGTTCTTAATTTATTTGGCGGTTTTATCATTGCTTCGATTATTAATCCGTACGAGGTAAAGCCAAGCGAAGATATTTTGGAGATTCAAAATGCGGAAAAACAGTCTTTTTTTGAGATGTTGGGAGAGTATATCCTGGATGGCTTTAAGGTTGCCGTTATTGTTGGTGCGATGCTGATTGGGTTTATTGCTCTAATGGCGGCCATCAATCATGTATTCGAGTTATTGTTCAGCATTTCTTTTCAGCAGTTATTAGGGTATCTCTTTGCCCCTATCGCTTTTATGATGGGGATTCCATTATCTGAGGCAGTCAATGCCGGTGGGATTATGGCCACGAAGCTAGTGACCAATGAATTCGTCGCGATGTTGGATTTGTCCAAAGGCACCCATCACTTCAGTGACCGTACACTTGGAATTCTGTCCGTATTCCTTGTTTCCTTCGCCAACTTCTCATCGATCGGCATAATCACCGGGGCGGTCAAGAGTTTGAATGAAAAGCAGGGGAATGTGGTGGCCCGCTTCGGCTTAAAGCTGCTTTATGGCGCTACACTAGTCAGTATCCTTTCGGGGACGATTGTAAGTATTATTTTATAAATCCCGGTAAAATAGTAGCTGGTCGAAGTTGGGAGGTTGTTAAACCAGAGTTTTAAAGACAAAAACACCTTGGTAGGAAGTGGACATGTCTAATAAAAGCGGTTTAAAAGAAATTCACCATGACTAGTATTTGAAGTGTCTAAAAAAGCATTTAATCCGTCTTGCTAGGAAAGGAGTTATTCGTAGCCACGGACGGCCCCGGTGGTGTCCCATTCCCAAAAAAGGTACCTTCTAACGTGAATAAAAACCCCAGCACTCGGTATATTGAGGCGCTGGGGCTTTTTTATTCACTGATGATCTGTACCTCACAAACTCTGAAAAACAGGACAGTGTTGTATTTTGTCGATAAATTAATGTAACATCAAATTTAAACAATGATATAATACAAATAACAATTAACAAAATGTTAATTAATAAAACAACAGAAATAGGTGAGCGAGGCTTTGTTAAATTATGATGTCAGTAAATATCGGACTCCTGATGGATATACGAGTGATATTGCCGTTTTTACGATTATTTCAATGGAAGTGGGTCCTTATAAGCCGCCCCAAAAAACATTAAAGATCATGCTGATCAAACGAGCGGAGCGGACAAAAGAAGGCGACCCCAATATTGAAGGGGGAAAATGGGCTTTGCCTGGCGGCTTTATTAAGCCAACGGAAACGGCCTATGATGCAGCCGTTCGCGAGCTAAGAGAAGAAACGGGTGTAGAAGGGCTAAAAATCAAGCACTATGGCGTATATGACAAATTTGGTCGTGACAAGCGGGGCTGGATTATCTCGAACGCCCATTATGCGATTGTACCAGAAAATAAGCTGGTTAAAAGGAAGGCAGCAGACGATGCGGCGGAGGTAGAGCTATTCTCGATGGATGAAGTGTTTCAGCTGGACCTCGCTTTCGATCACAAGCAAATTATTGATGACGCTTTGTGGTTTATCAAAAAGGATATGTCATTAACAACGCTTGCCAAAAACTTTTTGCCAAAGGAATTTGTTCTTTCCGAGCTGCAGGGTGTGTTGCTGACCGTCATGGATGAGCCTTGGCTAAAGCTCGATTCTCAATTTTTTAGAAAAGCTCCAACGCTCCCTTTTATTGAAAAAGTAGAGAAGGATGGGGAGCCGCAAAAAACCAATCGTTGGTCAAAGAATAAAGCACAGCTGTATCGATTCAATGATTTTGATCCTTATGTATCCATTTATAATGCCAAATACTAATTTTTTTTCATCATTACAATTAACAATTTGTTAATTGATAATTATAAGGGAGCGATTGAAAATGAAGATTCTCAAAGACTGGACCATATTTGAAAAGCTATGGCTTGTTACGTTTACGCTTGTGAATGTGTATTTGTTTTTTGCTTGGGACGATACGATTCTGGGGTTAATCACCTCGATTTCAGGAATGCTTTGTGTCGTGCTTGTAGCCAAAGGGAAGGTGAGTAATTACTATTTCGGTATTATCCAAACCGGAACCTATGCCTACATCTCATACGGATATGGCCTTTACGGTGAGGTCATGCTGAATGCCTTGTTTTATTTTCCACTCCAGTTCGTTGGCATCTATTTATGGAAGAATCATAAAACGGAACACACCGTAAAAGGGGAAGAAATTCAAATCAGTTCTTTGACGAAAAAAGGGTGGGGAATTACGCTTTCGGTATTTCTGGTCATCTTTGTTCTATACGCTTACCTGCTCGAAAAATTAGGAGGCAATGTCGTCTGGATCGATTCCGCTTCAACGACATTATCGGTGATTGCCCAAATACTGATGCTAAAAAGATTAACGGAACAGTGGTTATTTTGGATTGCGGTCAATGTGCTTTCGATTGCCCTTTGGGTAAAGGCCTTAATTTTACAGGATGGAAACGATGTCTCCATGCTTGTGATGTGGTCGGCTTTTCTGATCAACAGTATATACGGCTATTACAACTGGTCTAAAGTTTATAAACAGCAGAAGGGAGAGGCGATGTCATGAAGAAGATTGGCTTTTACGGTGGAAAGTTTTTGCCTTTGCATCAAGGTCATGTGTACGCCATCATCAAAGCTTCCACAATGGTTGATGAATTGTATGTGGTCTTGTCACATAGTGAAAAAAGGGATCAGGCATTGTGCAAGGGGAGCAAGCTTTCCTATATTCCAAGTCGGATCCGGCTGCGTTGGCTTTCTCAACTGACGAAGGAGATGGAACACGTCAAGATCGTGGAAGTGGAAGATCATGACGGTGATGAGGATTACAATTGGAAGGAAGGAGCCTTGAAAATAAGAGAGGTAATCGGGCAGGAAATTGATGTGGTGTTTAGCTCTGAAACCGACTATGACCCGATTTTCAAAGAGCTTTATCCTAAAGCAAAACACATCTTGATTGATGCAAAAAGGAAACAATGCCCCATTTCAGCAACGGAGATTAGGAATAAAGGAGTCTTTCATTATTGGGACTACATTCCCGAGGTAGCGAGACCTTATTTTAACAAAAAGGTAGTCATTTTAGGGACGGAAAGCTGTGGAAAATCGACACTTACGAGGAATCTAGCACTTATCTATAACACGACTTATGTAAACGAATACGGCAGAGAGTACTGTGAAGATTTGGGAGGCTGTGATGGAATTATTTTAGAGGAAGATTACCCGATCATTGCCTATGGTCATAAAATGAAAGAATATGAAGCTATTAAACAGGCGAATAAAATCGTTTTTATTGACACTGAAGCAGTGGTCACTCAATTTTACTCAGAACTTTATAACCAGAAACACCAGCAGGTCTTGAATGAAATCGCCCGGATTCAACAGTATCATCTATGCCTATTTTTAGAGCCTGACGTCAAATGGGTAGATGACGGATTAAGGGTGCATGGAGAACAACAGGTCCGAGAAGAAAATAATCAGCGGTTGAAGGAATTATTGAAGGAAAACGGAATCGAGTTCGTAAGCATCAGCGGAACCTATCAGGAACGGCTGGAAAAAGCAATTGAGGTGATAGGGGGAATGTTTGAGGGTGTATAGTTACTTATTTGAATTAGGAAAGCTATTTTGGTGAAGTATCATCTGTTGAGGGACTCCTTCCGTTGGGGAGTTATAGACCTTTTATAACTCCCTGAATGGAAGGCCACATACCCGTTCGGGAGTTATGAACCTTTTATAACTCCCTGAATGGAGGGCCACATGCCCGTTCGGGAGTTATGAACCTTTTATAACTCCCTGAATGGAGGGCCACATTACCCGTTCGGGAGTTATGAACCTTTTATAACTACCTGAACGGAAGGCCACATACCCGTTTGGGAGTTATGAACCTTTTATAACTCCCTGAATGGAGGGCCACATACCCGTTCGGGAGTTATGAACCTTTTATAACTACCTGAACAGAGGGCCACATACCCGTTCGGGAGTTATGAACTACCTGAACAGAGGGCCACATACCCGTTTGGGAGTTAAGAACCTATTATAACTCCCTAAATGGAGGGCCACATTCCCGTTGGGGAGTTAAGAACCTTTTATAACTCCCTGAATGGAGGGCCACATTCCCGTTTGGGAGTTAAGAACCTATTATAACTACCTGACCAGAGGGCTACATTCCCATTCGGGAGTTAAGAACCTTTTATAACTCCCTGAATGGAGGGCCGCTTTCTCGTTCGGGAGTTATGAACGATGTTTCTAAGTTTGTCATTCTGTCAAATCGAATACCACTTACAAGTAACATAGATCCAATGAATACTACGCTAGCAGCTCCAATCAACGCTATATTAAAACTTTGAGAATAAGATAATAGAATTCCGGCGATTGTTGGGCCAATCATTTGACCAGCAGCATAGATTGCGGTTAGAGAACCAATCATTCGACTGCTATTTGATGGACTCATTTGGCGTGCCAATGTTGTGGCAAGTGTGGTAATACCCATAAAAGTTGCTCCAAATAAGAAAGCACTTATCATTAAACTGGATTGGGTCAACCAGAAGACAGGCAGTGCAATTCCGATTGATTGAAAAACCATCGCAATGACTAATGATCTTACAAATCCCCACTTTTTTGCGAGGGTTGACCATACGATACAGGATGGAATTGCACCTAAGCCAACGACCATCCAGACAATTGCAGGGTCCATGCTAAAGATTGAGGTCTTTTCAGCAATTGACACAATAAATGTCCCTGTTACAATATAGCCTAATCCTTCTAGTCCATAGGCAATAATTAACCAAGGAAGCCATTTTAGGGGTGGAGCTTGTATAGTAACCATTTGTTTATCCTGTACCTTCGAGCTTGGGGAATCTTTAAGCCAAAACCATACAAAGATCGTAAGGATACCGCTTATAATGGCTAGTCCTATCCATACACCTTCCCACGCAAATAAATCGTTAAAACTCGGTATAAAGAGCGTCGAAAAAAAGATTCCAAAGCCTACCCCTGCATAAAAATAGCCTGCCCAATTTGTTTTTCCTACAAAAGCCAGTTTATCTAGAACAATACTGGAAGCTAATACAAAAATGAATGCACTAGACACTCCTGAAATAAAGCGAATGATGAGCATCCCTGTGTAGGAGTGAGTCAGCCCCATCAAGCAAGTGGTAATAATACTTACCGCAAGACTAATTCTTAAATAAAATGTTCTATGCGTTTTCAAAGGGAGAACTCCTGCTAAAATGGCCCCGGCAAAGTACCCTGCATAATTGCTTGAAGCGAGGTATCCCGCAACTGCATCAGTAAAGGCAAGAGCCTTCTGCATGAGCGGTAAGATTGGAGTATAAGCAAACCTTCCGATTCCCATCGCAATCATTAATGAAAAAATTCCCCCAATCAAAAATAAAAAAGGGCTTTTATTCAAATTTTCACCTTCAATTATAATAATTTTATTATATTTTTATCTTATCTGTTTTTTGCCATATGCTATAATACTAAAAAATGATGTACCGATATCACTTTTCTATATATCAAAACAGGAAGAGGCGATAACTATGGATTTGCAAGCATTGAGATTTTTTCAAGCTGTTGCAGAGTTAGGAAGCATTTCGAAGGCAGCGAGGGAAATGAACTACGCACAATCTAATCTCACTGCAAGAATTCAACAATTGGAATCAGATCTTCAAACAACGCTATTTTATCGACATAACCGGGGGACTACTTTAACAGACAAAGGTAATGCATTACTTTCGTATACATATGAAGTATTTCAACTTTTAGATGAAATTCAAAACGCAATGAGTGATGATCAAACACCTAAAGGTCCTTTATTAATAGGGTCAATGGAAACGACTGCTGCGGTTCGTTTACCAACAATACTTTCAAAATTCCATCGTGAATATCCTGCTGTTGACCTTACGTTAAAAACAGGGCCAACTGAGCAAAATGTCCAGGATGTTCTACAATATGAATTAGATGGAGCTTTTGTTGCTGGACCTATTGAGCATCCAGAACTCACATTTAAAACAGTTATAGAGGAAGAGTTGGTACTGATAACGGACACGTTACATCATCCTATTTCTTCTATAAAAGAAATACAAAATCGAACAATATTGGTGTTTCGTAATGGCTGTTCGTATCGGGCAAGGTTTGAAGAATGGTTACATCATGAAGGGGTGATTCCCGAAAAAATAATGGAATTTGGAACACTTGATGGAATTATTGGCTGTGTCTCCGCGGGACTGGGGATAAGTTTACTCCCTCGAAGTGTGGTTGATAAACATATGAAGGACAATCAACTTATCCAACATCCCATTCCAAATAGATTCGGGAAAGTCCAAACCATTTTCGTCTATCGTAAAGATAAATATATGTCAGCTTCTTTGAGGGTCTTTATAGAAATGTTGAGTAATGAAAATACAACAATCAAAGTTTAAAATGATTTAAAAACAAGTAAACGATATTAGACAGGTCAATGTTTTGTCAAAGCATTGGCTTTTTTTTTATTTTAAAATTACTAACTAAAAAATAATAACTTTCATAAAGATTTCATTTTTGATTGTTAAATTGTAATTAAGAAATCAAAAGAAGGAATTTTAAATGGAACGGGTCAAGTTTATTTTTACGGGAATCGGTGTATTGGTGGCATCTGGCGTTTTAATTTTGTTTGGAAGTTTATTTTAATAGAAAAGTGCCAGGTAGCAACCAATTATTTGGAAGCTACCTGGCACTTTCTCAAATTGCGCTCTTTGGTTTATAAGAAAACTTTTTCTTACTGCGAACAGAAATGACTACAGTAATGAAAGATAAGATGATGAATATTCCGCCTGCAAATGGAATTACATTGACTGAAAGTGTATCAACTATTCCAGCTCCAATAACTGAACCGGCAGCAACACCTAAATGAAGAGATGAATTATTCAAGCTTTGCTGAATTTCTGATGATTCAGGCGCTGTATCAATCAAATAAGATTGCATGGCCGGTGAAATCGCCCAACTGAGCATCCCCCATAAGATCAAGATGAGGAAAAATATTGGATAGAATTCTGTTGTATATGGAAATACAAAGAATAAAACACTAAAAACTGCTAGAGCAATTACCATTGTTTTTCGTGAGCCCAATAAATCTGCCAGTAGTCCGCCAATTCCTCCACCGCATACAGCAGCAAAACCAAAAATTAAATAAATGACACTAACCCAATTAGCATTAAAATCAGTGGATACTTCTAAATAAGGCTTAAAATAGGCATACATAATAGAATGACCAGTCATATACAGGAATGTCGTTGTCAGCCCTAATGTGATTTTGTGATTTTTAAATGCAGCAAGCTGTTGCCTTAACGGAATTTGAGGTTTTGGTTCTACACGTCCCATTAATACATGAACGCCAATAATGGATAATGCTGTCAATACAGTTATAAGGACGAATGGTGCTCTCCAGCCAAAACTAGTTCCCATTATAAGCCCGATCGGTACCCCTAAAACTAACGAAGCACTTACTCCTACGGAGACAATCCCAATAGCCCTGCCTTTATACTGTTCTCCTGCTAAGCTAGGAGCCATAACTAGACACAAGATGATTAATAGCGCTCCACTTAACCCTAAAATAATTCTTCCTAAAAACAAAATAGAAAAAGTAGGGGCAAATACTGTTACGATACAACCAATTAAAAATATGTATAAGCAAACTAATGTGAGCCGTTTTCTTTCTATTTTTGCTGTCATAACAAGTAAAATTGGCGATGCAACGGCAAAAATGACAGCAAAAACAGTGATCAGCAAACCGGCTTGCCCGATGCTTACATATAAATCCTCTGCAATTAAATCTAAAATGCCGCTAATGATCAGTTCAACCATTCCTATTACAAAGGATATGATCATTAAAAAATAAATCCGCTTATCCATGTTTTCTTCCTTCCTAATTAGATCCCACACTATATACTATCTTTTGATGAAAGTTTACTCAAGAATAAGATAATAAATGCCATTTCGCTGCCGTTTTAACATTTTTACTAGTAAGAACCGACAAAGTACCAGTTTTTCTCCCTTTTAACTATTTCTTTGAAATCGCCATCGAACGCATTTTTTAAAGGCTTTTCGTCGCTAGGCGTATATACGAATCCTGAAAAGTTATCCAATATCCCACGATAGATAAAAAGAGAATGTTAAAACATTCTTTTTCAAGTAACGGTGCTGAAACACAATAAAAAAGCCTAATTTCTCGGAACTCTAGGGAGGAATTAGGCTTTTAATTATTGGCCAGATACTTATGAATTACCGTTAATTTATTTGATTTTCTCGGCCAACTCTAGAATAATTCCCTCCGGTCCACGAACGAAGCATAACTTATAACTATCTTCATATTGTTGTATTTCACTAAGGATCTCTGTACCTTTCTTTTTCAATTTGGCAACAATAGCTTCAATATCTTCAACAGCAAAGGCAATATGGGTTCCCAAATTATTTGCAAAAGGTTGCTGAATTTCTCTTTCGTCTGACGACGAATAAAATTTGATTAGCTCTATCCATGCCTGACCGTCTGGCGTCCGCAATCCTACACAAGCTACTTTAACGTCATCAAGCCCAACTACCTGATCTATCCACTTTCCATCCCATTCCCCTTGCACTTCAAGGCCAAAATCGACAAAAAACTCTATAGCAGCAGAGAGATCATTTACGATTATACCTACATGATCCATTCTGTGGATCTTCATATTTCATCCTCCTATGTTCCTGTTATTTTGCAATAAAACAATCCACATGTTCAATTAGAAGATTCACTCAAATGTATATATTCCTATTTTAAACAAAATATAAAGATGTTAAAAAAGGTTGAAAAAGAGGCGATCTGTGTGAAAAATATCTTAATGCTAGCTTTCATGTTTTTCTTTTTAACTATACCAAGTGTTGTCCAAGGAGAAGAATACAATAAAAAAAGTTTACAAGATGATTTATATAACGTAACGAATGATGTAACTCAAGAACAACATTTAAAACATTTTATGCTGAATTTAATTAACAAGGAAATCATTCTAGCAACAAGAGAGTATTATAAAGATCAAAACATTTCTGGTATGGCATTTGACTGGGCGAAAAACTACAATGTTGTTGAGGTAACAGAGCCTCAAGTAACAGGAGAAAATACGGAATATCCATTTATAGTTAAAGTAAATGTCATTCCTGCTAACGAGAAACCCTTAGGGACTGATACTCTAACCTTCGGTATAATCGTCGATAGCCATCCCGACAAACCAGAAAACCCCTCCATTATCAGTAAGCTTTTAAAATATGAACATAAGGATTTACCAAAGGAGTAGTTTACTCCTTTGGCTTTTTATTTAAGACATTACAATATTTCTATATACCCTTCTGTTCCATGTACACGAATTCGTTGTCCATCTTTGATCAGTTTGGTCGCATTGTCCACCCCTACAACTGCTGGTAAGCCATATTCACGTGCGATTACTGCGCCATGGGTCATCAGGCCGCCAACCTCGGTGACGAGGCCTTTTATCGATACAAACAATGGTGTCCAACTAGGGTCTGTAAAGGTGGTGACTAATATATCTCCATCTTCTAGATCGGCATCTTCCATGTTTAAGATGACACGAGCGCGCCCCTCTATCACTCCAGAAGAAACAGGCAGGCCTACAATTGCTTCGGCTGGGAGATTTTCTCGTTTGTACTTACCTGTAATGATTTCACCATCGGATGTAATAACACGCGGAGGAGTCAGTTTTTCATATAATTTGTACTCGTCTATTCGTTTGCTGATAATATGGTAATCCAGTTCATTTGTTCGTACGACATCAAGAAGTTCTTCAAAAGTGAGGTAGTATATATCTTCCTTTTCATGAATTACGCCCGTTTTCACGAGTAGTTCGGCTTCTTTCAGTAAAGCCTGCTTATAAACGAAGTAGCGATTGATCATGCCGTATTTCGGATATTCCCTATAACCGATGAAATTCCGGATTAGGTTAATCATACGTTTTGTTTCTTTGGCCTTTTGTTCACCATCTGGTAATTGCTTCAATCGTTCTAATAGCTCTTGTTCTTTTTTCAACGCTTCCTGCCGTCCTTGCTCAAATTTCCGCTTGCTGGCATAAGGCTCAAAGTTTTTGATGTTACCAAGAATCAATGGGACAAGAGTAATTGGTTTTTCACTCCAACGGCTTCTGGTCATATCGATTTCTCCGGCACATCGCATTCCGTATTTGTTGAGAAAAGCGAAGAAGGCGTCTTTAGCTTCCTGTCCACCATCAAACTTAACCAGTTCATCCAAAAAGTGATCATCTTTTACATGGTGTAAATAATCAATTACTTCTGGATAAGGACGAATCACATCTGCGACATCCAAAAGTGCAAGACCCATTTCCGAAGTAATATTGTTTGGTACAGATTGAGAAAGTGTGTCTGCTGCGTTTTTTTCACCTAACCACTCGTTCATTTTTTCATTGATCCATGTTGAAGCATTCATAGCAGCCATAAATACTGCTGTACTTTGTTGGTCAAATAAAATCTTCTTTAATTCCTGTATATCTTCTAGAATAAAATCAAATAAATCAGATCCTGACTTCGTTTGGATGTTTTGTTTTAACTCTTCTATGGATGTTTGATTTTTCTTAATCAAATCAGAAACGATTGTTGGATTGTTTTCGATTTGTGCCAGCCTATCGGTATTGCCACTAACGGGCCTCGGTGCTTCATTTTCATTTGGTAATAATTTTATAAAATCTCCACGCTCAATGATGTTCATAATGGCGTCTTTCATGAGTGGATCGTGTTGTCCCATCATATTTAATAACATGTTTCTACTAGCAGGCGAAGCTAATTGACGTGCGATATCAACAAACAACCTTCCACCAGCTTTCCGCATCGGTGCATTAGTTGTGAATAGGAAAAAAGACAATCCCAATGGTTTGATGGGGTCTGTCATCATTTGCTGATGGCCGACAGATATAAAGACGTGGTTTTCTTGATCATTCGTTTCAGGGATGGGAAAAAGAGTCGTGACTGGACGGCTTTGGACAATATAAAAGGTATCATCAACCAAACACCATTCGATATCTTGCGGACAACCAAAATAAGCTTCGATCTGTCTTCCAATGCGTGCCAGTTGTAAAATTTGTTGGTCAGTAAGTGTTTGCGTCTTTTGCTGATCAGGAGCGATCTCGTGTGTCTCGGTCCCGCCTTCTTTTCGTCCATAAATAGCCAATTTTTTGGCTGTTATCATTTTATCGACGATTTCCTCTTCCTGCACTTTATAACAATCCGCAGATACCAAGCCAGAGACCAGTGCTTCTCCGAGCCCAAAACTGGCATCGATAGACAGAAGCTTTCGGTTAGAAGTAATCGGATCAGCGGTAAATAATATCCCTGAAGCCTGTGGGAATACCATCCGTTGAATGATAACGGATATATAAACTTGTTTGTGGTCAAATCCGTTTTGCATCCGGTAGATGACCGCACGATCTGAAAATAGGGAAGCCCAACATTTGCTGATATGATGCAGGATGGCTTCTTTTCCAATGATATTTAAATAGGTGTCTTGTTGTCCGGCAAAGGAGGCATGTGGTAAATCTTCAGCAGTCGCACTAGAACGAACTGCATAAGCATGTTCTTCGCCAAACTGGGAGAGATAGTGAGCAACGGCGGACGCAACATCGAAAGGAATTTCAACTTCCATAAGGATTTGTCGTATCTTCATGCTGATTTCTCCAATTTGTTTTCGATCCTCTACTTTTAGCCGTGTTAGTTGATCCAACAATGCTTGAAACGTTTCGTTTTGTTCGATGGCTTTTTGATAGGCAATTGTTGTCACACAAAATCCTTCGGGTACTTGTATTCCTTGAATTTTTGATAATTCCCCTAAATTTAATCCTTTACCGCCAACGAGCAAATGCTGCGTTTTGTCCATTTCCTGAAATCCGAGAACCAAAGAACTCATTCTACATCTCTCCCAACCAGTAATGTACTATTGATTTTAGCTGTCATAAATAAGAATAAACAGTCTATAATAACCATTTTTTAGATGTTATAATTAAATTAGGGAGAGTTTATTTTTTAAAAATAGCCAGTAACCTGATGCCCCGGTTCATCCCCTCGAAAGTAGTTATATCCTTTTAGCCCCATGACTAAAATCTGCTTTTTTACCAAAAGTATGAGATATTTACAGTAACTTTACAATTAACCACTTGAATTAACATGTTTATTAATCTAACATATAAGCGAACAATTATATATCAGTTTAAATCACATATAAGCAAATAGTTATTTACTTATATGAAATTATGGAGGTGTTTTTAATGTTACAATCAACTGTTGCAATTGAACAAACTGCCAACTTTTTAAAATTATTAGGCGATAAAACACGGTTAACCATTGTTGGGATTTTGAAACAACGGGAGTGTTGTGTTTGTGAATTGCAAGAAGTATTTGACATGAGTCAACCATCCATCAGCCAGCATCTACGCAAATTAAAGGATGCAGGACTTGTCAAAGAAGAGCGAAGAGGTCAATGGATTTATTATTCCTTGAACCCAGAAAATGAGCTTTATGGACTTATAGAAATTATTTTGCACCATGTACCAGACCTGAAAGATAAAATTGAAATCATTAAAAAAAGCAATCCTACACTTCGTTGTGGTTGTTAGCAATTGTATCATCAAGGAGATAATGGAAATGGAAAAAAGGTTAATTAGCGAATTTTTAGGAACATACTTTCTGGTTTTTGCTGGAACAGGGGCAGTGGTTATCAATACGATTACTAAAAGTTTAACTCATGTAGGAATAGCCCTTACATTTGGACTTGTAGTCATGGCATTAATTTTTACATTTGGTCATCTCTCTGGTGCACACTTCAATCCTGCTGTTACAATTGGTTTTTTAATACATGGGGAAATTAAAATGAGAGAAGCACTTTATTATATTATTATCCAAGTTATTGCAGGTATTGCAGCGAGTGCAACATTGTTAAGTTTATTTGGAGACGTTGCTTCATTAGGGACCACCTTGCCAAAAGGTTCATGGGGGCAATCGTTTATATTGGAATTTATACTTACCTTTTTCTTAATGATGGTTATTTTCGGTTCTGCTGTTCATGGAAAAGCTGTAAAATCATTCGCAGGTATTGCGATTGGTGCAACAGTTGGTTTAGAAGCTATGTTCGCAGGTCCAATTAGTGGAGCCTCTATGAATCCTGCAAGGTCAATCGGTCCAGCAATTGTATCAGGAACAACGCAATATTTATGGGTATACATCGTCGCAACTATTTTAGGAGCAAGTTGTGCGGCATTTATTTATAAAATACTACACGAAAAATAAAGGAGAATACATCATGACTAAAAATGCAATCTACTTCTTATGTACAGGAAATTCATGTCGTAGCCAAATGGCTGAAGGATGGGCTAAGAAATACTTAGCAGATAATTGGGATGTAAAAAGTGCCGGGCTTGAAGCACATGGTTTAAACCCTAACGCTGTAAAAGCGATGAAAGAAGCTGGAATTGATATTTCGAAGCAAACTTCTGATGTAATTGACCTTGAAATTCTAAATAACGTAGATTTAGTTGTTACATTATGTGGGCATGCAGCCGATAATTGTCCTGTAACACCTCCTCATGTTAAACGAGTTCACTGGGGCTTTGACGACCCAGCTAAAGCTGAAGGTACTGATGAAGAAAAATGGGCACTTTTCCAAAGAGTACGTGATGAAATCGGGGAAAGAATTAAGCGTTTTTCCGAAACAGGGGAGTAAGATTGAATAAATGCCAGGAGGGATTCACCCTCCTGGCTTTAAAATGTGTGAGATTGCCCGTATCCAGTCTGCAAGCCAATTTTTAACTTAGCTTATTTACAGCAACTGCTTTTTTGTTCATCTTGTGATGGAACATTAGTGTCTTCTTTAACTTCCTCAATCTTAACGTTGCAGCAGGAACTTTCTTTCTTTTGAAAAAGACTTTTAAAAATACTCATGTTAAATACCCCCCTTAAATAATGTAAAATAGAAATCCTGATATAGTAGACATCGTAAAGACTGAACCAACGAAGGTAAATACGAGTTTCTTTTTGAAGATGCTATTTAATAAAGTTAGCTCTGGTAGACTTGCGCCTGCTGAACTGATCATGAGAGCCATCACTGGCCCCAAAGCCATCCCTTTGGCAATCATGATTTGGGATATTGGGATCATAGTTGAAAGTCTTATATAGAGTGGAATGCCAATAATCGCAGCGATCGGTACGAGCCACCACTTATCACCACCCATAAATGTAGAGATCCAACCTGTTGGAACGGCGCCATGAATGAATGCCCCTATAAATGCACCAATTAGCAAATAAGGATACACGCTTTTCATAAGGTGCAGCGTTTCAACTATAGCCGCTTTTAGCTGAAATTTCTTATCTGGTTCCTGGTATCCTTTTACTACGACATTTTTTATCTGTTCTTCAAAACCAAACTTTTCTAAAGTGAAACCAATAATGACGGAGAGGATGGATGTTATGACTGTGTAAGCAAAGGCAACTTTTACTCCGAGTACAGCTGTCATCAATGTGATGATGGTCGGGTCAAGAACTGGGGAGGAAAATAAGAATATCATGACAATACCAAATCGCACTTTTTTATTGAGTAGATTAACAACAACTGGTATGGTTGAACAGGAACAAAACGGCGTGATAAAGGCGAACCCTAGTGCGACAAAAGCACTTACCAATGGGTGGCTTTTTTCCATCAGCTGTTCCATCTTTTTATAGGGGATGAACCCCTGTAATAGGTTGATGAGAAAAGAGATTCCAATAAACAATAAAGTTAATTCTAAGGCAATGGTTAGAAAACTATGAAACACTTCGGACCACATAAGCAACCTCCTTATTTATAAACAGCATTCTTTTTAATTTCCGCAGCATACTTCTTGGATTTTAATTTCGCAGCAATCTGGTTTTGGAACAGCCTTTTGGTTTTTCTTAAACATATTTAAGAAATTTCTATAGAGTTTTGACGTTGGACCATTTTTCGAATACCGGCTAGCCAGCACAGCTTTCTCCATTTCTTCTTTTTTCATTTCATAATAAACTTTTAATTCCATTTCATTGAAATACATATTGCCATCTCCCTTTTACTTGCAAATTGCAAGTATTAATTTTTAATAAAAGAGCAAGTGGATCTTGCTCAAATTAACGGTTTACAACAAACAGTAGATTGTGACATTGCTTCATTTAACAGTTTAACTGAATTGATGACCATTTCTCGTTCAAACTCGCTCATATTTGAAAATACTTCGCTAAGATATTGGTTCATGTCTGCATCGATCTTTGCAGCAACGTACTTTCCCTGTGTGGTTAGGGTTAGTTGAGAAACACGTCTATCTTCAGGTAGAGGTGATTTCACAACCAGTTCCATTTTTACTAGCGTTTGAATTTGCCGGCTAAAGGTGGTTATATCCATCCCTAACGTATCAGCAACCTGTTGCATCGAAGGCTTTTCCCGGCGAAGTAATTCATAAAGGATATGGCTTTGGACGAGGGATATCTCAGCTCCGCCTACCTGACAACAGTTTTTATTTAATAGACCAAAACGCCTTGTCATGACCTGGAACAGTTCTCTAACATTTTCCATAATTTTCACCTCTGATTTATTTATATACTAATAATTTGCAATTTGCAACTAATTTTCTTTTAAAAATGGAAAATTTTTTATATAATGGTTTCAGTCATTCATTTCTAGGGGGATTATCATGAAAACAGGGTTAAAGACAAGGCTGGCAGCAGTAAGTGACGTAGAATCGATATTATATATCTATAATCAGGGTATTGAGGACAGGATTGCAACCTTGGAGGAAGACCAGAAAGATATTAAATATATGAGGGAATGGTTTAACAATCATACTGGGCGGTTTGCGGTAATCGTAGTGGAACAAGATGATGAGGTTGTTGGCTGGGCATCATTAAATCCTTATTCCAACCGGTGTGCTTATGCTGGAGTTGCCGATTTATCAATTTACATTAGACGGGATTACAGGGGAAAAGGGGTTGGTTCCGTATTGTTTAATGAAATTGAACAGGCTGCGATTAAAAATGACTTTAACAAAATTGTTTTATTCACATTTCCCTTTAATAATCTTGGGCAAGGGCTTTATAGAAAAAGAGGTTATCGAGAAGTTGGTGTATTTAAGAATCAGGGGAAATTAGATGGTCGCTTTGTGGATGTCATGATCATGGAAAAGGTTTTTGAGTAAAACTGTAAGTTTATCAAATACGGGTGCCTGGGAATTATGATTTGGATTTTCAGAAACAAACATGCATTGCTGCCTGTCTGAATCTTTTCTTCAGTTTCATAAAAGGTTCGGACCAGCGTATAGGTACGAACCCATGATTTGAAATATTTCAAACAGGCTGTCATGTGTGTTTTAATAATTTGAGTCCATCATACTCATTCACTTGATGTTCCTATATGATAAATATTCTAAAAATTTCTTGGACGCAAGGGAAAGTGATTTTTGTTCTCTCATAGCAACACCAATATTCCTGAAAGCAGGAACTTCAAGCTCTTTCGTTATAATTTTGTGAGGAATACGCTGTAATATCAATTCTGGTAATATACTGATTCCTAGCCCATTTTCCACCATAGACATAATGGCATAGTCATCCCATGTTGTAAAATTAACCTGTGGAGAAATTTGGTGCCTCACAAAAATTTCAGAGATTTCTGCTTTTGCCCCCTTTTCTAACAGCATAAACGGACTGTTCAGTAAGCCGTTGATGGGAAACTTTTCACAATTAGCAAAAGGATGATTTTGTGGTATTACTACCAGCAAACGATCTTGTTCCAAAAAGATTGTTTCTAGTTCGGCTTTTGTTGGAAGCCGCAAAAATCCAAAGTCAACACGCCCATTTAGGATCCAGCTCTCAATTTCTGTATAATCACCAAGCAGAAATTCAAAATCTATCATTGGGTAATCCTTCTTGAAAATTTTAATAATATTAGGGAGCCAATGAGATGCTACACTGGAAAATGTCCCAATTCGAATCATCCCAGATTCCATATTATTTAGTTCTTCGATCTGCCTCATTAAGATTTCATACTCATTGCAAATTCGCTTTAATTGGGGCAGTAACTTTAAACCATCCGAGGTTAAATTGATACCGGCACGTCCCCTTTCAAAAAGAGAAATCCCCCATTCCTTTTCTAAATCGTTAATCATACGGCTAATCCCAGACTGTGAATAGTCCAATATTTCGGCAGCTTTTGTAAAACTACCCAATTCTACTGCTTTGACAAATGCCAAATATTTTTGGATATTCATATTTCTTTCCTCGTCCCATCTGATTTTGTCATATATATCATGATGAACATTCGTTTTTGTAATGTATGGGATTATGATATATTTTTCCTATTCATTATTCAAGTTAGGAAAGGGAAAGGTGTTGAACGATGTCGTTTATGAGTGATGTTATGGAAAAAGCACCAGACAGCTGCAAGTCTCATAATCTGAGAATGATAAGCTGTTTCGCGGATTCGATGGAGTAGATGATGAAATCTAAAATTCAGTTTATATTATCAATGATTATTTTCGGTACAATTGGTTTAGTTGTTCGAAACATTGATCTATCTTCGAGCGAAAGAGCTTTAATAAGCAGTTTCATAGGATGCTTATTTTTACTGTTAATATTGTTCGTGATTAAGAAAAAAATATCATGGAAATTAGTTAAAGCTAATGCTTTATTTTTGATTCTTTCAGGTATTGCATTGGGAGGAAATTGGATTTTCCTTTACCAATCATATGACCATACGACAATAGCCAATGCAACGCTAGGTTATTACTTTGCACCTGTATTTGTGATGATTCTTTCTCCCTTTGTACTTCGGGAACCATTATCCATCAAGAAAATTGTGTGTATTGGTGTAGCGATCACAGGGATGTTAATGATTGTAGGAGAAGGCCTGAGAGCATCCAGCGCAGACGATCTTCTTGGACTTTCCTTTGGATTAATCGCAGCTGCATTTTATGCTGCGTTATTGCTGCTAAATAAATTTATTAAAGATATGGGAAAGTTAGAGCTGACCATCATTCAGCTTGGAACAACCATTTTACTTCTAATGCCATATGTTTTCTGGACTTCCGGCTTTGGTATCTTTGAAGTATCAAGCTCTTCCATTCCTTTTATTTTAATTTTAGGGATTATCAATACAGGGATTGGGTTTTGGTTATTTTTCTCTGGTATGGAAGGATTAAAAGGACAGAGTATAGCTATGCTCAGTTATGTCGATCCATTTGTAGCTATAATGATTTCTGCCATTATCCTGCAAGAACAAATGACAATTGTTCAAATGCTTGGAGGTGTACTGCTATTAGGCTCTACATTTGTTAGTGAAATTAGATCAACCAACTGTTCAAATCAATTATTGAAAACACCGGCTGAATAAAGTTAAACATCGTGAAGAAGTGTACTTAAAATAACGACACCTTTAGTTGAAAAAAATTAAAATAAAGAAAATGGCTCGGTTCAACTGAACTGAGCCATTTTCTTTTTAAAGAGATATTCTAAGTGGATTTGAACTCAATCTAATGACAGGTGAAGAGCAATGAGTATGGCTGAAAGAGTGTTCTTAGGTAGCCTGATGAAGCGCAGACTATATAAAAGGCTCTTTTCTAAGCGGTCTTTCTATGAGCTCCAACTCTTGAAAAAATCAGTGGTCCAGTCGTATGTAGCCTTCATATCACCCGAACAACATGGAAAGCCGGGTCCCGGTCGTTATAAAAGCTTCATAACACCCGAATGACAAGGAAAGTCAGAGCCCCGGTCGTTATAAAAGGCTGATAACACCCGAATGGTATGAAAAACTAGAGCCCCGGTCGTTATAAAAGGCTTCATAACGCCCGAACGGCGAGGAAGGTCAGAGTCCCGGTCGTTATAAAAGGCTCATAACGCCCGAACGGCGAGGAAAGTCAGAGTCCCGGTCGTTATAAAAGGCTCATAACACCCGAATGGCAAGGAAAGTCAGAGTCCTGGTCGTTATAAAAGGCTTCATAACGCCCGAATGGCAAGTAAAGTCAGAGTCCCGGTCGTTATAAAAGGCTCATAACACCCGAACGACAAGGAAAGTCAGAGTCCCGGTCGTTATAAAAGGCTTCATAACGCCCGAACGGCGAGGAAAGTCAGAGTCCCGGTCGTTATAAAAGGCTCATAACACCCGAACGACAAGGAAAGTCAGAGCCCTAGTCGTTATAAAAGGCTCATAACACCCGAACGACAAGGAAAGCTAGAGCCCCGGTCATTATAAAAGGCTGATAACACCCGAACGACGAGGAAAGCCAGAGCCTAGGTCGGTATACACAATATTGAGGAAGGAAAGTTTTGGGC
The DNA here is from genome assembly GCF_049568635.1 of Neobacillus sp. SAB-20_R2A. Lineage (NCBI taxonomy): Bacteria > Bacillati > Bacillota > Bacilli > Caryophanales > Bacillaceae > Neobacillus > Neobacillus sp. SAB-20_R2A. The sequence goes on from NZ_CP145895.1 coordinate 1,358,354, forward strand.
AGAGAATTCCTTTTTAAGTACTAGCATGCTTAGTCATTATGCATTTTATTTTTCTTGTATGCTAAAGGAGTTATGTTCATGGAATCTCTGAATTTATTAATAAAATAACTCGTACTATTAAAACCAACTTGATAGGCAACTTCTGTAATATTAGAATCGTCTTGCTGCAGGAGATATAAGCTTTTTTGAATACGATAATCGATCACATAATTTAATGGTGTACATTTTAGAAATCGCTTGAAATATCGACAGCATTCAGAACGGCTCAGCTGACCTGCCCTTGCAATATCCTCTAACATAACTTTTTCTGTATAATGCTGTTGGATCCAGCTTAACATTTGCTTCATTCTTTGGCTCTTTACTATTTCTGTCTGAACAAACTCTAGTTTAAAACCATTATCGATTAAGTTTTTCCAAATGTACGGCAGTCTTATTGATATATCTATTTCATAGTATTGGGACTTTTGCTCAATACCTTGATATATTTCTAAAATGGCATCTAAAATGTTTTTTCCCCAAATCTCATTTGCATCTATATATAAGTAGGGTAAATTAGTCGCTTGAATATAAGGTTTTACATAAGTAGGATAGAGTTCTTGTGACAAAACAAAATAGGGTGACAGATTTAAGCAAATATAGACACAACCCGAGCGATCCTTTTCCTGTGCCATGTGCAGGCATCCACTATTGATAAACAGTCCATCACCTTCTCGAACCACGATCCAATCTTCATTTACTTGAAAAATTGCCTCCCCTTTTACGATTAACACAAATTGAATTTCGTCATGCCAATGAAGAGGAATAAGCCCATGGATATTTTGATTAATGGTGGTTTTATAACATGCAATTGGCATAACGACTGTATGGTGTTTGGTTAGCTCTTTTAAGCTTTCATCAATCATGAAGTTTTTCATTTGCATAGCAAACACCTCAATATTCTTATATTTTTCTATTCAATTTTAGTATTTTTATAGCAAATATTCAATTACCATATGATTATAATTATATATTAAAATGTGATTCACCAAACATCAGCAAAATTGCCAATATGTTTTAAGTTGTTTCTAAACAAACTTTACATGTTGAAAAGGGGAAATGAACATGATTTCAAAGTTAAATCTATCAATCAATAGTGAACGTTTACTTAACCGCTTACAAGAACTTGGCCGAACTGGTCTGGACGATGATAACAAACGAACAAGATTAGCTGCTTCAGATACAGATAAGGCTGGCCGTGACCAATTAGTCACTTGGATGAAGGAAGCTGGATTGGAAGTTGAAATCGACAGGATCGGCAATATCTTTGGTATCTGGTATGGTACCGAAAATATAAATGAAGCACCCATTATGCTAGGTTCGCACATCGACACAGTCATTAACGCAGGGATGTACGATGGATGCTATGGAGTTCTTTCTGGGCTTGAAGTAATAAACACTTTACAGGAGACAGGTTTTATTCCATCTCGTCCAATTGCAGTCGCAGCATTTACCAATGAGGAAGGAGTGCGCTATCAGCCGGACATGATGGGATCTCTTGTGTATGCTGGCGGGCTCTCAGCAGATGAGGCGCTTGCACAGGTAGGTACGGATGGCACCATTTTGGGGGAGGAACTTGAACGTATTGGCTATGCTGGTACGAAGGAGCCTGGCTTTTTAACGCCACACGCTTATATTGAGCTTCATATCGAACAAGGTCCAATTTTGGATAAAATAGGTATTCCAATTGGTGCGGTTGAGAATCTTCAAGGCATTTCTTGGCAGCGCATTACGATTGAAGGTGTTGCCAATCACGCCGGTACTACACCAACTGATATGCGGCGTGATGCAGGACTTGCCGCAGCACGGGTGATAACTTATTTACGCGATCAGGCGAACGCTTCTAATGGGCAAACTGTTGCAACGGTTGGAACTATTGAATTTAAGCCAAATGCTGTTAATGTCATTCCATCATTGGCCACCTTCACTGTGGATTTGCGTGATCCTAACGAGCAGAGACTGAGAGAGGAAGAGCAAGGACTTGCCAACTATCTCAAAGAACTTGCGGCATCGGAAGAAGTATCCATTACATCTGAACAATTGGTACGTTTTCAACCAGTAACTTTTGATGAAACAATCGTAAAATTGATAGAGCAATCTGCAGGCGGACGCGGACTCGCGTCAAGACGTATGACTTCCGGAGCTGGACATGATGCGCAAATGATGGCTCGGATTTGCCCTACAGCCATGATTTTCGTCCCAAGTATCGACGGTATTAGTCATAATCCTAAGGAGTATACAAAAGATACCGATTTGGTTGCTGGAACTAATGTTTTGCTCGAGGTAGTTAGTATTCTTGCAGTAAAGGAGGAACTTATAAATGGTTAAAGAAGTAATTACAACAAAAAACGCACCTGGAGAGATTAAATATATTCTAAATGAAAATGCGAGAAAAACAGATACTGAGAAAGCATCTGCAGCATTTATGAACCCTGAAGTTGTGGAAAAGGTAAGAAATTTTCATAAGAGTTTCCCAGAGTATAAAGTAACGCCACTTCACAGCTTAGAGAAATTGTCCAAACAATTAGGTGTCAGCCATATATGGGTGAAGGATGAATCCTATCGATTTGGACTTAATGCTTTTAAAGTATTAGGGGGTTCCTATGCTGTCGGCAAATACTCGGCAGAGAAATTAAACGTTGATATTTCCGAGCTTTCTTTTGAAAAACTAAGAAGTAATGAAGTGAGAGAGAAACTCGGGAGTATTACGTTTGTAACAGCAACGGATGGGAATCATGGCAGAGGAATTGCTTGGGCTGCTAACCAGCTAGGACAAAAATCAGTCGTATTGATGCCAAAAGGGTCTTCGGAAATTAGATTAAACAATATCCGGAAAGAAGGAGCAGAAGCCTATATAACGGATCTTAACTATGATGATACAGTTAGGCTGGCAAGCCAGAAAGCGGAAGAAAATGGCTGGGTTTTGGTACAGGATACGGCCTGGGATGGATATGAACAGATTCCAACTTGGATTATGCAGGGGTATGGAACGATCCTGGATGAAGCAGTGGAGCAGATTGCTGAAGCTGGTCAAAACCGCCCGACGCATGTGTTTTTACAAGCTGGAGTCGGGTCATTTGCTGGCAGTATGCTCGGATATTTAGTAGAGAAGTTTGGAGAAGAACGCCCTATTACCGTTATCGTCGAACCAGATAAAGCGGATTGTCTATACCAATCTATCAATGTTGGCGATGGAAAGCCACATTCCGTAACGGGAGCTTTAAATACGATTATGGCAGGTTTAGCGTGTGGGGAGCCTAGTACCACTTCTTGGGGTGTTTTAAAAGATTATGCTGAAATCTTTGTCTCATGTCCGGATCATGTGGCCGCACGAGGAATGCGAATTCTTGCCAACTCATTGGGCAGTGACCCTCAAATTGTTTCAGGTGAATCTGGTGCAGTTGGTATGGGGTTAGTTAGTCTATTGGCTGATCACGTAGCGCTCAATGAAATGAAAGAAACATTGAACCTGGATCAAAATTCGAAAATTCTTATTATCAGCACAGAAGGTGACACGGATCCAGATCATTATAGAAAAGTAGTATGGGATGGGGCCTATCCATCGGTTTAATGACTGAAGGGGTGAAATGAATATGATGAATGGAAATTTTGAAAGACAGCTTACTGAGTGGAGACACTATCTTCATACGCATCCTGAAAGTGCTTTTGAAGAAAAACATACTTCTGAATTTCTTGCTAAAGTACTAACAGATATGGGATTAGAGGTTCATAGAAATATTGGGGGTACTGGAATCGTTGCTAATCTTACAGTGGGCGATGGGAAAGGTATTATCGGTATTCGCTCAGATATAGATGCTCTTAATCTAACTGAAGTGGGGCAACACTCATATACCTCCCAGAATCCGGGTAAAATGCATGCATGTGGTCATGATGGACATATGGCCACAGTATTGGGGGCAGCCAAGTTATTAACGGAGCGAAAAAATTTTAACGGGACAGTTCGGTTTATTTTTCAACCTGCGGAGGAAATTGGCAAAGGCGCTTTTGCCATGTTGGATGATGGACTTTTTACACGTTTTCCAGTAGATGAGATTTATGGCATGCACAATATGCCAGGCATGCCTGCGGGTTCCATTTCAACACGTGTGGGCGGAATTATGGCAAGTGAGGATAACTTTGTCATCCGTATTAAGGGACAAGGCTCACATGCTTCGAGTCCGCATATGGGTAAAGATCCAATCGTCATTGCGTCTGAAATTGTTCTTGCTTTGCAAACCATTATATCCCGTAATATGAACCCAAATGTTCCCGCTGTCATTTCATGTACTGAATTTATAACGGACGGGATTCGAAATGCAATTCCTACAAATGTAGTGATTAAGGGCGATACTAGAAGTTATACGCCAGAGGTACAAAAGCTGCTGGAAGAACGGATGCGGACGATTAGTGAGGGAATTTGCAAAATGAATGGGGCAGAATGTCAATTTGAATATACCCATGAATTCGCACCGACGGTTAACTGGGCAGAGTGCGTTGATATTGCGGTAAGAGCAGCTCGAAATGTGGTTGGCGAAAATAAAGTGGATAGAAATTGTCAACCCTGGATGGCTTCTGAAGACTTTGGTGCGTTTTTGCAGAAAATCCCTGGTTGCTTTGTCTTTATAGGAAATGGTAACGATTCTGAAGGAATCGGCAATGTTCCACTTCATAACTCAAGCTATGACTTCAATGATAAGATCCTTACAATCGGAGCGAAATATTTTGCAGAGTTAATTAAAGTCCGCTTGCCAAAAGTAAAATAGCAAACAAAAGGTCAACTTCTCGGATTGGTCCGAAGAGTTGACCTTTTGCATTTTTCAAATTCCTTAGGGATTCGAAATTAATAAAATCAGGCATTGGCCATATTGAATTGGGGATGTTTTAAATTTAAAATGGGCTTAATTTTACTATTTTTCATGGATCAGTAACTGATATGCCTTTTGATAACAAACTTTATGATGGTATATTTTGTTATGCCCTTATTCACTTATTGAATCAAAGTGAGAGAGAGAAGTTTATTAATGATTGCTATAATCAGTTAAAGCCAAACGCATATATGATTTTTACAACGATTTCCAAATTGTTGAGCCACATAAGAATATGGAAAACAAGCCTCCATTTAAATTTGTAATGGTTAAATGCCAAAAAGGACTATAATTAGAGCAAGATGTTTTATTTTTACAAGACAAAGTGGAAAAATTCCTCTTAGGAAAAATATAAAAAGAAGGAAGTCTTGGGCAGAGACTTCCTTCTTGCTGGGAAGGTAATTCATATGCTTGTATGGCTTACAATAAGATATGCTTGACTGTTTTTTCTGACAAGGCTAAATTTAATTTTAGTCAACTTTTATTTCAAATTGGCAGCCAAGAACACTTTTTGTGCAGCAAAAACTCCAGCGCCTGGTTCAAAGGTGTAGTTGAAATCCTGCAATCCTGCTTCCAATAGAGAAACCGCTTGAAGAATATCGCTTGGGAAACAGTAACCCATATGCCCAAATCGGAATAGCTTACCTTGCAGGTGACCAAGCCCTCCAGCAAAATCAAGATGGTATTTCTTCTTCAGATGGCCTAAAAATGTCCCGAGATCCAATCCTTCTGGAGTAAGAATAGCTGTAATCGTCGGCGAAGCATACTCATCGGACGTCAACAAGCCAATAGAAAGAGCCTTCATAGATTCGCGAACCATGTTTTTCATAAGTTCATGCCGTGCCACTGTTTGCGCAAATCCGCCTTCCTCCTCAATCAAATCACATACAGCAGAAAGACCGTAAATTAATGAAACAGCAGGCGTATTAGGTGTCATCCCTTTCTCTGCCCATTCACGATAGCTCAATAAATTTAAGTAATATGAAGGTGTATTATTCTCTTCAATTACTTTCCATGCACGGTCACTAATACTTAAAAGAGCGAGCCCAGGAGGCAGCATCATTGCTTTTTGTGACCCTGTTACTAAAATATCAACACCCCATTGATCCATTTCTGCAGGTGCTCCGCCAATACAGCTGACGCCATCAACAATAAATAGCGCGTTAGTTCGGGAACGTACAATCTTTGCTAATTTGTCAATTGGGTTTAAAATCCCCGTAGAAGTTTCGTTATAAGTAGCGAAGACAGCTTTAATATTGGATAGGGGCTTTAGAAACTCAGCAAGTTCTTCCGGTGTACAAGCTTCACCCCAAGGTTTTTCCAGCTTATGTACATGAAAGCCAAATTTTTCACAAATAGAGACGAAATAATTTCCAAAAGCGCCGACGGTAATAACAACCACTTCTTCACCAGTAGAGACAGTATTTACAGCTGCAGCTTCTAATGCCGCGGCACCACCCGATGGGATGAGTAAAATATCCTGCTTTGTTCCAAAAACAGGCTTCACACGTTTTGTTGTTTCCCGATATAGCTGTACAAATTCTTCACTGCGGTGGCTCATCATATCTTGGCTCATCGCAAGCTGTACTTTCTTCGGAATAGGAGTTGGTCCAGGATGTCTTAAAATATTTGAATACATACATTTTCCTCCAATATAACCTTATATAAATATTAATAGTACTCCAATTAAAATAAAGCAAATATGAAAGTCTTTTTCTTTTGAAAATGCTCGAGGCTGCTTCCTATAAGGGAAGAGCCTTTCGAGCATTTTCAATATTTAATTGTTTTCTATGTAATAGATGCAAATGTCTATAACAAAATAAAATAGCAAACAAAAGGTCAACTTCTCCGATTCGTCTGGAGAGTTGACCTTTTGTATTTTTAGAAAACCCTAAATTTTTTTTGGGGGAGATCTAATCTAATTAATAAAAGCAAGATGCTCCAACAATAATTAAAAGAATGAACAATACAACGATTAAAACAAAACTTCCGCCGCCGTAGCCATATCCGCCATAGCCATATCCACCGTAGAACATTATAATATCCCCCCTTTCATTGAAGTTAATAAACGGACTTAGTAATAAAAGCCGCCATAGCCTCCGTATCCGCCGACAAAAGAAGCACCGACGATAATTAAAAGGATAAACAATACCACAATCAGCGCAAACCCTCCGCCGTATCCTGCACCATCAGCCATCCTAATACCTCCCTTACTTTTCGGTAGTAATAAGGTATGTTGAAAATAAAAAAGCGGGAAAGGCTTTCATCCATTTTTTTTGAAATTGTTATTAAGAAAGGGAAAGAGTGTTTTAGTGAACTTAAAATATCCAAAGATTTATGGTCGTGTTTGTACATGTTTTGGCAGAACCATGGACAAATATTGGATTAACTGGGGAATGAATAACGCTTGGGTCTAGAGCCAAGCGTTGATAGGTGTAGTATTAATTTGTTATTCGGTATGTCATTTCAAATGTTTGAAACTTACTGTTAAAGATTTTCTGTATCAATTCTTGGGATTACTGGTTCAAATGCTGTTGCTGTCCTAGCATTATCATTATGTCGATCGTCGTTTTCGTATCGATCTAATTTATTGTCTCTTTCTAGGTGTTTGGAAGTTTTCTTATTGTCAGCCACCTTATCACCTCCTAGGGATAATATGTCCAACTTTTCCCTTGAAAATAAAAATGGTTTGAAGCATCTCTTAACTTTTTACAAGACGGTGTTGAAATAAAATAATCGAATTACCTTAACTAATGTGTTTTTTTAATTCACCAGTCAAGTAAGATTTATTTTTTGCTTTTTGTTTTGCAATTTTATTTTTCATTAACAATAATTTTCCAGTTAACGTGGTTGGTAAACTTATACCAAGAATGATGATTACGATCCCCGCTATCTGTAACGTGCTCACAGTTTCGCTTAGTAAGATCACGGACACCATCACGGCGATTGGCAATTCAATAGCACTCAAAATGGATGTCATGCCTAATCCAACTTTAGGAACGGCAATAGTAAATAAAAACACCGGAATAATCATGCCAAATAACCCTAGTGCCAAACCATAAATCCAAAGTCCTTCGTTAAACAAAGTACCATTCCAAATAATCTCTGGAGATTGAAATGCAGCAGACATCATAAAAGCAAAGAAAGAAACAAACACCAAACGGCCTGAGGTATTCATCCTTGCGGTTGCCCGACCGTTTACAAATAAAAATAGTGAATAACAAAAGGCTGCCGCTAACCCCCATATCCACCCTTGTAAAGGTATTTTCGTTAAATCAACATCAATCAAACCGGCTGCTGGTATGGTTCCCAAAACCAATAAAAGTAAGGAAATAAATTCAATTCGAGTGGGTAGCTGACGCTTTGTTATACAGGAAATCAGCATACCAATCCATGTAAATTGAAATAGGAGAACAACAGCCAAAGAAGCTGGTAAATAGTTCAGAGAATGTCCATATACAATATTGGTCAACCCGGTTAAAATGCCTGCAATGATAAGCGTTTTTATACCTTTAAAGCTTATTTTTGTTCTGCTTGTCAGGAAATAAATACTCACTGCAATGCAAAAGCCAATAAAGAATTGACTTGTAACAGCTTCCGATGCTGAAAAACCGCTATTCATTGCCAGTTTTATAATCGTTGAAACTACTCCATAACTACTCGCGGCTATAATAACCATGAGAGGATACAGATACTTCTTCATATTCTACCTCCTCCAATATTTTTTTATCTTTTTAAGGCAAAGAATCAAAACACAATAAAAAGCAAAGATTGACTATTTTTGTAATCTATAAGATTACTTTTTAAAAGTATAGTATATAATGAAGTAGTTTACAAACGTTTGTTTATTATGGAAACTATTGTTTAAAAAGGTTGAGGTTGTTTTTAACACTTGTTTTATAATGCCAAATGGGCATTTGCAGCCATTGCTTGGAAGGACGGTTTTATTGCTTATATCTTCCATATAACTTACAATTTCTTCATATACTTATTTTTTTCTTTTTATCTAAAGGAGGAGTTTTGTATGTCAAGAAAGGCTTTTAGTGCATCTGGAGCGGTTGCTGTTGGTCCTTACTCACATGCAATTGAAGCAGGTGATTTAATATTTTTATCTGGGCAAACCCCAGTAGACTCCCAGACTGGAAAGCTTGTAGAAGGTGATATTGTTGAACAGACAAAGCAATGTTTTAAGAATCTTTTCAATGTATTGGAAGCGGCAGGCTTAACTCCAGATCATGTTGAAAAAGTGAATGTCTTCTTAACGGATATGAATAATTTCACAGCAATGAATGAAGTTTATTCTAAACAATTTTCTGAGCCGTATCCAGCTCGTACAACTATAGGTGTGTCAGCCCTGCCTCTTGATGCACAAATTGAAATCGAGATGATAGCTAGAAGATAAAATTTCTAGAGTTAAAAGTGTGTTATCAAGTGTATTTTTTTAAAAATGGCCCGTTATTATTCATTTTTGGTTTTCGTGTAGGTATGAGATTTATAGGCGGAGAATTTCCGGCTAATGTATATAGTGTAGGCTTAAGAAGGAGATATAAGCGGAGAAATTCCGGTTAACTGCTCCAAATAAGACAAAATTCAAAGATTAGTATAAAATAACCGGAAAAACTTCCTTTATTTTTAGGGAAATACAGGTATTTCCCAATTTAAGCGGAATTTTTCCGGTTACTTTTCAAACACAGTGAAATCAATATTCAGTTTAATTCAAGAGGTGTACCAGATGTTTATAAGACAACCATTTGACGAATTTTTAGGGTTGAAATACGAAAAGATTGATGATAATAATTTGCAAATCATATTGCCGGTCCAGGATCTATTCATTAATAGTGCAGGGGTTATACATGGTGGTATCATTTCTTCTTTGGCTGATGTAGCCGTATCAAACTTGATACCAGCAACTGAAGACGGGATACAACAAGCTGTCACCGTTGATTTAAATGTTTCCTTTATGAAACCCGCCACTGGTACATACTTGACGGCAAATGCCAAAATTGAAAAACAGGGCAAAACTTTAATTCATACGGAGTGTTCGATTTGTAACGATAAACAAGAAATTGTAGCTAAATCTAGAGCAATCCTATTTCGTACAAACCTAAAATAAGCTTGCTGTGGCTAACGGGTTCCAACAAAAATACTATAATTAAATAATTTTAATTTAGATAAGGGGCCTATATTGTTTTGGAGGCAAAATATATTAATTTCTACGAATTCGGCAGTCCTAAAGATGTGTTAAAAATCGAATATAAAACCATTGAACCACCAAAAGATAATGAAGTTCTTGTTCGAATGTTGGCACGACCTATCAATCCTTCTGATTTAATTCCAATTAGAGGGGCGTATTCTCATCGAATTTCCTTACCAAATATTCCTGGTTATGAAGGAGTTGGGATTGTAGAGAATGTGGGTCCTTTAGTTTCAAAAAACCTTATTGGTAAACGGGTTTTACCTTTGCGTGGGGAAGGTACATGGCAAGAGTTTGTTAAGACAACAGCAGAATTTGCCGTTCCTATACCTGATTCTATTGATGATTTTACTGCATCACAAATGTATATTAATCCCGTTACAGCGTGGGTGGTTTGTACGGAAGTTTTAAAATTAAAACCAAATGATGTTTTATTGGTTAACGCATGTGGTTCTTCTATTGGGCATATTTTTGCTCAATTATCAAAGATTTTAGGTTTTCAATTGATTGCAGTGATTAGAAATAATAAGTATACAGAGGAATTACTTCATCTCGGTGCTTCTAATGTGATCGATACCTCTATAAGTCATCTAAATGAAACCGTTATGGAATTAACAAGTGGAATGGGTGCAGATGCTGCCATTGATTCTGTTGGAGGTTCGGTTGGTAATGAATTAGCTTTTAGTGTCCGCCCTAATGGACATTTTTTAACAATCGGTCTTTTATCAGGAGTACAAGTAAATTGGTCAGATATTGTAAATCAAGCAAAAGTGAATGCGAATATGTTTCATTTACGGAATTGGAATAAAAATGTCTCAGCAAAAAAATGGCAAGAAACGTTTCATCATTTAATACGGCTAATAGATGGAAAAAAATTACGTTTGATGATGGTCGATTCTATGTATGACTTGTCGTATGTCAAAAAGGCAATTGACGCTGTTGAATCTTCTAATAAAACAAAAGGGAAAGTATTTTTAACAAGTTACTGAGTTCATTCTGGTTCAACATACGGGTAGCTTTAGGTTAAATAAACTCCAAAAGAAATACATTGAATAGCTTAGTTCCATACGGAGCTGGGCAATTTTTTTGAAACAAAAAGCACCTCAAATACGGTGCAAATGGATATTCATTTTACTTTACATTTTAAGCAGTAAATTCCCGTTTTGCGATTGAAAGTGGAAACCAAAAATGGTTTCTGCTTTTTTATCTTGAACTTAGGATTTTAATTGCATGATATGCTTTTCTTGGAAAATACTTAAACTTTTTGAAACTTTTCTTGTTAATAGATTCCACTAATTAGTAAAGGGGGTCAAATAAGATGGAAATAGAAAGCCACCGGCTAGTTAAAAAAGCAATCAAAGGTAATAAAAGCGCTTTTGAAAAGTTATTTCAACAACATTATGAAAGAATCTACCGTACTGCCTATCTTTATGTACATAACGAAGAAGATGCGTTGGATGTTGTCCAAGAAGCAACCTATCAGGCCTTTACATCTATCCATTCGTTAAAAAATCCGGAGTATTTTATGACCTGGCTAACCAGGATTGTCATACGATGTTCGGGACATGTCCTAAAGAGAAAAAGCAATGTTGTTCCTTTGAGTGATGAGATATTGTCAAACCTGCCGGGTCAGGTACATCCAAACATTGAAGAATCAATACAGCTGCTTAACGCCATTCAGCAGCTGAGAGAGAATTACCGTACTGTGATTATCTTATTTTACTATTACGATTACTCGATAAAAGCGATTAGCAGTGTCATGGAAATTCCAGAGAGTACTGTAAAAACCTATTTAAGCAGAGGCAAAGCGGAGTTAAAAAAATCCTTTAAAAATGAGGAGGACCAATGCCATGGATAACAAGGAACTCAAAACAGCAATAGAGAAAATACCTGTGCCCAAAGAAAAAGTATTTAGCGCCATTTCCAAAGGGATAAACAAGGGGGGCAATAGGGAAAAGGCAAAGAAAAAGAGGGTTCTTGCAGGTGTGGCGACAGCTGCTGCTCTTCTTGGAATCACCGTTGCCTCAGGATTTGTTAATCCTACCATGAATAGAGTATTAGCTAAAACTCCTTTAATTGGTGGAATTTTTCAAGAATTTAATGATTCCACCGGCGTGGAATTAGCTAACCAGGATGCAGTTACTGAACTAAACCAATCACTTACAAAAAATGGGGTAACTGTAAAACTGACCAGCGCTTACTTTGATGGCAATGTGGTATCAATTACGGGATTTGTAGATGAAAATGTTGAAAAGGGGGGGAACGAAAAAGGGGAAGTAAGCTTTGATATGAACTTCGAGCACTATAAAGGGGATCATGACCCTTGGCTGCGTGGAGGGTCAAATAACATTAAGAAAGTGAAAAATGGATATAACTTTCAATGGAAAATGGACTATCCATATAAATCATTGAAGGAGAATTTTACTCTTCCCATAACGATTCATAATATCAATGGGATAAAAGGTGAATGGAATTTTGAAATTCCCATTCAACAAGAAAAAAATCGTACACTTGTTATTAATCATGAGCAAGGTTACCCGAAAAATGAGGTCAAAATCCGTATAAAGGAGATTCTTACCGCAAAAGCATCATCTTCGCTTATTTATGAGACCGTGGAGAAATACAAGGGTGATGTAATTAATCTATCAAAAGCAGTTGATAATAAAGGAAAAGTGTATAGGTTTGAAAACCCAACATATCTCGAGGAATCGAAACAAGAAGATGGATATCATAGTACCGTTCGGACAGAGATGACCAAACTCCATTCAGATATTACTTCACTTACCTTTTATCCTCGGTTATCGGCAGCAGATCCAAAAGTACAACAGCTTTTGAATAGTAAATCTTTCACCTTAAAAAGCACACGGTTCAATTTTGGCCTGCAGGTAAATGATGTTACTCAAAAAGGTGAGAAATTGGTAATCGATTATCAATTTACAGGGCTTCCGAAGAATTTGAGTCAAGGTCAACTTGAAACAATTAACCATAATTTGGAGTACCTTTTTTGGTTGGTGGATAAGGAATATTTAACCAAGATTGACCCGGAAAATCCTTGGCCTCCTAAAAACCATGGTATTCCCTTTAATAAAGTAAAAATGGTTGATAAGGCAACAGCACACTTCCAATCCACATTCGACTTAAATGGAGAAGAAAAGATTGAAAACTTTAAACTGGAAAACACAATGTTGCTATTTGATTTTTCAAGCTTTGTCCCATCTAAGGATATAAAACCATTTACTGTTGTACTTCCAGTGGGGAATGAATAAACAATGATAGTAACTCATTTTGTGGAACAGATAGTTGACGAGTGGAATTCTACATTGATAGCCAAATAGAATTAACAGTAAGATCTCTCTATTAAGTTATCATCCCCACAAATTTTCTGATGATGATTAAAAAAATAATAAAAAGGTGGTAACATATCATTATCTGAAAATTTAAATAGGCGTTGGATGGAGATGGAGGAAAGCGGAATGGAGTTCGACGTAATTGTGGTAGGGGCCGGACTTGCCGGACTAGTAGCAACGGCGGAAATCGCTGATGCTGGGAAAAAAGTGCTGCTCTTGGACCAAGAGCCCGATACCTCGATGGGTGGACAGGCCTGGTGGTCGTTTGGCGGTCTGTTTTTAATAGATTCCCCAGAGCAGCGACGGATGGGGATCAAGGATTCTAAAGAGCTAGCCCGGCAGGATTGGCTGGGAGCGGCGGGATTCGACCGGGAAGACGATGAAGATTATTGGGGTCGAAAATGGGCGGAAGCTTACATTGATTTTGCGGCAGGGGAGAAACGTGCCTGGCTGCACGGGATGGGTGTTCGCTTCTTTCCGGTTGTTGGCTGGGCCGAACGCGGCGGCTACCTTGCAGATGGGCATGGGAACTCCGTGCCGCGCTTCCATATCGTCTGGGGAACCGGTCCCGGTATTGTCGAGCCATTTGAACGCCGTGTCCGTGAGCACATGAAAAATGGGCTAGTGGAGTTCCTGCCGCGCCACCGGGTAGACGATCTGATTACAAGTAATGGTGCTGTTACAGGCGTAAGTGGGTCTGTTCTTGTCCCTAGTTCCGCCGCCCGTGGGGAGGACAGCAACAGGGAAGTTGCAGGCAGCTTTGAATACAGTGCCAAAGCCATATTAGTTTCAAGCGGAGGAATTGGTGGCAACCATGATTTGATTCGGAAAAATTGGCCAAGCAGGCTTGGCGAGCCTCCTCAACAAATGCTTTCAGGCGTCCCGGCGTATGTTGACGGACGAATGCTCGCCATTACCGAGGAAGCGGGCGGCCGCATTGTAAACCGCGACCGCATGTGGCATTATACGGAGGGCATCAAGAATTGGAATCCGATTTGGAACAAGCATGGTATTCGGATTCTGCCGGGGCCTTCCTCCATTTGGCTGGACGCCCGCGGTCAGCGTTTTCAAGCACCAAACTTCCCAGGCTTCGACACATTGGGCACCCTTGAAGCCATCAAAAAGACAGGCTATGACTACTCTTGGTTTATTTTAACGAAAAAAATCATTAAAAAGGAATTTGCCCTATCCGGCTCGGAACAAAATCCAGATTTAACAGGAAAAAGCATTCGTAAGGTGTTAGGGAGAGCAATTGGCGATGCGCCTGCTCCAGTTAAAGCCTTTATGGACAAAGGGGAGGACTTTGTCATCGCAGATAACTTGGCAGACCTGGTCAAAGGGATGAATAACCTGACAGGAGAAAATTTATTGAATTTCGCGGATATCGAACGCCAAATAAAAGCACGTGACAGGGAAATCGATAACAAATTTACCAAAGACCTTCAGATTACAGCAATGCGCGGAGCGCGTCATTATATTGGTGATCAGTTAATCCGTGTGGCACCGCCGCACAAAATCCTTGACCCGAAAAACGGCCCGCTGATTGCAGTCCGTTTGAATATCGTCAGCCGGAAAACACTTGGAGGCTTGCAGACGGATTTATCAGGAAGGGTATTGAATGAATTGGGCAATCCTGTTCCCGGCCTATATGCTGCCGGTGAGGTATCCGGATTCGGCGGTGGTGGTGTCCACGGCTATCGTGCCCTTGAAGGGACTTTTTTGGGTGGGTGTCTGTTCACTGGCCGTGTTGCGGGAAGATCCATTGCTGCAGAATTGAAATAGATTAATAGAAGGATAGGAACGTCTTTACTGAAAAGTAGAGTCGTTTTTTGCATGAACAACGATATGTTCAATTATTTTTCACCAAAAATACTACAAAAGTAATAGCTGCATTAAAAAATTTGTAAAAATGGCTCATAGTTTCTTCTCTAAAAAAGTTATATAACTAAATTAATAAATATTATTGAGGTGAGTCTATTGAATCAAAATACGCATGTTAGATACAAGGGAAAAGATTATGAGATTATCTACAGGTATACTTCCGGTTATTGCGAAATTAAAGAGATAGACTCTTTATATAACGTGGAGCTGGTTCATATAACTGAATTGACGATTGCATGTTAAATTAAAGAAAGCGTTGACAAATTTTAAATCCTCTTATATATTCTTGTTAAGTTAATCAAAGTGTCGGAGAACTGGAGATTCACACAATTGCTATGCTGTAATTGGGTGAGTCTCTTTTTTTATCATTATTGTAAGAATGGAAGTGGTTGTGGTGGCTGTGCAGACAGGTTTTTCTTTTCAATCAACTGATGGCGTGGAAATATTTGCAAGTAAGTGGGTGAAGGGGAGCGGGGATAAGCCTCGAGCCATCGTGCAGCTGGCACATGGTATGGCCGAGCATATTATGCGATACGACAGGTTTGCAAGGGAATTGGTTTCCAACAATATATTTGTCTACGGAAACGATCACCGCGGCCACGGCAGAACCGGTAATAAGACAAACAGTATCGGATATTTTGCCGAAGAGCAGGGGTTTGAAAAGGTTGTTCAAGATATGCAAACCCTGACAACCATCATCGAAAAAGAAAATCCTGATGTGCCTATTTTTTTATTCGGGCATAGTATGGGTTCTTTTCTATCCAGACGCTATATTCAAATATTGGGGGATAGACTTGCTGGCGTGATTCTTTCCGGCACAGGCGGAGACCCAGGTCTTCTTGGGAAAATCGGCAAAATGGTTGCTTCTAGGGAGAAAAGAACGAAAGGTGATAGGGCGCCTAGTCCTCTGATGAATAATTTAACCTTCGGAAGCTATAATAAAGCGTTTCGTCCAGCCAGGACCGAGTTTGATTGGTTAAGCAGGGATGAACAAGAGGTTGATCTATATTTGGCTGATCCGTATTGCGGCGGTGTTTTTTCAAGCGGCTTTTTCCATGATCTGCTTCTCGGCTTGGAAACTATCAACAAACCCGAAAACATTAGGTCTGTTCCGTCGTGGCTGCCCATTTTGCTTATTTCCGGAAGTAAGGACCCGGTTGGCGCGAATTCAAAAGGTGTCATCAAAACTTATCAAACATATAAACAGGCAGGGATGGCTGATGTAAGCTATAAATTATACGAAGATGCCCGCCATGAACTCCTGAATGAGATCAATAGGGACGAAGTTTACGCGGACGTTGTGAACTGGATTAATCAGCATATTTAAATGGCCCACAATTTAGTAACGGGTTCCGTTCCCAATCGCAAAACCTGAAAATCTAGCCGAATATGTAAACCAATTTGAACCGTGTTTTGTACTAAAAGAAATGGCTCAGTCCAACTATACTGAGCCATTTCGCATTCTCTAAAACTCAAATTTTACAGGTCTTAAAAATAAATCTTTTAATGTTTCTTCTGCATTTTTATTCTCAAATATGATCTCAAATAACGCATTACAAATTGGGAGTTGAACGTCATACTGCTTGGATAATTCTATCAATGCCCTTACAGTTGCAACACCTTCTGCTAATTTTCCAAACTCTTTTCCTTCTACTAATGACTGACCGAATTTTCTATTATGACTATGTTCAGAAAATAACGTTGCTTCAAAATCTCCGAGATGACTTAATCCATATACAGTTACATCATTTCCTCCCATTGCTCTAACAAGCCGAGAGATTTCCCTTGTTCCCCTTGCCATAAGTGAACCTTTTAAACTGCTATAATTTAACCCATCTAACATTCCTGCTGCTATACCCATCACATTTTTTGCTGCAGCGCCAATCTCATTCCCAATAAGGTCTTGCCCATAGTAGAACCTAATTAAATCACTATTTAACTCTTGGACAATTTTTTTGGTTACTTCAATATTGTCAGAACCGATCACCATACAGTTTGGTATATTACTCACGAAATCTTGTACGTGCCCAGGTCCAACCCATACTGCAGTATTTACATTTCTTCCAACCTCTTCTCCAAATACTTGGGAAAGTCTTTTTCCACTATTAGCTTCTAACCCCTTCATACACAAAATAGCTGTTTTACCTTGTATTGTATTTAATGTACTTAATTGATTTGCAAATGAACGTAATTCTTGTGCACTAATGGAAATAATTATGATTTCTGCAAATGATATTGCTTTTTCTAATGAATTAGTTAGTTCTACATCTTCTGGTAAAGAAAGATAATCATTTTTTCGAGTTTCTTTTAATCCTATAAAATTTCTGGAGCATTCTCTCCCCCATAACATAACATTGTGTCCAACTTTATTAGCATACCAAGCCAAAAAGGTCCCCCAACGTCCACAACCTAAAACTGTGATATTCAATATTTCACCCTCATTTTTTTAAATTCATCATTTTCTCTTTTAAAATTGCCCTTCTATCTCTTGAATCATCATTACTCTTCATCATCTCAAAGCCCATGCGAAGGCAAGATTTGAATCGCCTAGCACTGGCTAAGCAGAGTCTCTATTCATCACCTTTGAAAAAAATTCGACAAAATTCGTGTTTTTCTCTTGACGATAGTTTGTGAAATATGTAATATTATAAAGGTCGGATTTGTTCATAAATATTTCACACTTTTTGATATGCGGGTGTAGTTTAGTGGTAAAACCACAGCCTTCCAAGCTGTTGTTGTGAGTTCGATTCTCATCACCCGCTCCATACATAGTAGCCAACGCAGTGTACCGTTTCGCAAAGAACGTTGCGCTGCGTTTTATTTTTTCCTCAAGAATTCCCAAGAATCCGATAGAAAGCTTCTCCGCCATGGATTTGGACAAACATGTTCATTAAGGACTCCGTCAGCTTTTTGGCGTTTTCCATATCTGTTGATGGTCTTAGGTAAATGATTTGCACAGCATTTTTAGTTGCAGTGGTGACTGCGCTTCTCTCAGAATCGACAAAAGGACTTCCAAACGGTCCGTTTGCATCAGATGTTAAAATAAGCCGCTCGAGAGAATTGCTTCTGCCGTTTAATCCTATATATTCCTCGCCCGCTCTTCCGATACGAATTTCTACCGGTTCCTCCAATAAATCCCTATCATAAAGGCCAATCGGCACTTGATATTGCAGTGAGAAAAAATTATATAAATCAACCGCGCTCTGACCGGACGCAAAGTAATTTTGCTTTTTTACTCTCCTGAACAAAGCTTCTGCCGAATGGCGATAACGGTTCGGATCCTTCCCAGTCTTCTTAAAAACATTCCGCCATTCCTGGATTCCGGGAAGGTCAGTGACATTCTTTTCTTCCAACTCAAAGAAAATCGATTCCTGAAAAAGCTGAAGCCGCCCCTTTAACATCTGTGGTGATTCGCCTACTGTTATATTGCTATATTCGATTACCCCGACTTTAAAATTGGGTATCAGTTCTGTTAACTCTGTTGAAACCTGAATTTCCAACGTTTCCACCTCCAAAATTTCCTTAAAATAGTTTATCATAGATAGATGGCTGATAATAATTAAACAACTTTTTTATAGATCAAAACGTGTGAAGGGAGGTTAAACCAATGGACGTTCGAAAATTTAAGCAAGAAGTCATAGCTTACAGCAAAGAAATCGGTATCGATAAAATTGGTTTTACTACTGCTGACCCATTCACGGAATTGAAAAACCGATTAATCCGCCAGCAGGAACTGGGCTATCAATCAGGCTTTGAAGAGCCGGATATTGAAAAACGGACCACTCCTGCATTAATTATGGATGGTGCTCAGTCGATTATTTCAATCGCGTTAGCATACCCTTCAAAAATGACAAACCGTGTGGAGAGTAAAAGGGGAGAACGGCGAGGGATTTATGCCCGCGCTTCGTGGGGTCAAGATTATCATCATATTATTAAAGACCGATTTCAGAAGCTTGAGGAGTTTATTTTAATGAAGCTACCGGAAGCACAGCTGAAATCGATGGTCGATACAGGCGAGCTCTCCGACCGGGCTGTCGCCGAGCGGGCGGGAATTGGCTGGAGCGGAAAAAACTGTGCCATTATTACCCCAGAGTTCGGCTCGTATGTTTATTTAGGCGAAATGATTACGAGTATTCCATTTGAACCGGATTCTCTTGTCGAAGATCAATGCGGTTCCTGCACGAAGTGTTTGGAAGCATGTCCGACGGGAGCATTGATTCAAGGCGGACAGATTAACGCGCAGCGTTGTGTTTCTTTTTTAACGCAGACGAAGGGATTTATTCCTGATGAGTTCCGCGACAAAATCGGCAATCGTATTTACGGTTGCGATTCCTGTCAGACCGCGTGCCCGCATAACAAAGGTAAGAACTTTCATTTTCATGTTGAAATGGAGCCGGACCCAGAGACGGTTAAACCTTTGTTGAAGCCAATTTTAAAATTAAGCAATCGCGAATTTAAAAATTGCTTTGGCTATCTGGCAGGATCCTGGAGAGGGAAGAAGCCGATTCAACGGAATGCCATGATTGCGCTGGCCCATTTTAAGGATGAGACCGCAGTTGCCGACCTAATTGAGGTTCTAGAAAACGAGGCGAGTTCCGTTGCAAGAGGGACTGCAGCCTGGGCGCTTGGTAAAATCGGCGGGGACGCTGCAGAGGCAGCATTAGTAAAAGCGTTGGACCAGGAAGCAGATATCGAAGTGCGGTGTGAGATTGAAAAAGGGTTGAAAATTTTAAAATAAAGGCTCTTTTCTAAAAGATTGTTGCTTCCCGAATATAAAAACTGCTCCAAGTAAGAAGGAATAACTTATTGCCTCGCTGTATGCGACCGAACACATGAACAAATCAGCGGTTCGGTCGCATATAGCCATTCTATGAGCCCCAACGATCGAAAAAAGTATGCGACTAGTCGCAGAGGAGCAAAAACAACAATATGTACCAAAACAGTAACAATAAAGAGAGCGGGACCAAATACCGGTTTCGCTCTTTTTGATGTTAAATCCCGCTTCCTTTCATATGTATGAAAGTGAAAGGAGATGAACAGCCAAATGCGTGATACCCTTCAGCAGCTTTTTGAGTACAGGGTCCAGCAATTCGTTGCCAATCCGAACCAACGAAATACCAAAGACTTTTTTTCAAAAGCCGAGCAGAAACGGGAAACTATTTCGAAAAGGTCAGCGGAAATCGTCAAGGTGAAAGCGTCCGGAAAAATTCTTACCACCGCCGATGAAGACGATTTCCAGCAGGTGAAATACCTTGCCCATTATCAATATTTAATCAAACAAAAAGGAAGTCTATATCTAGAGGAAGAGACAGAAGAAAGAATGGCAAAGTTTTATCGCGGGGCCTTAATTATGGATGAAGAAATCCACCCGCCATTATACCAGGAGTACCAACACGAAAACCCGCCCCCATCCGAAGCCGAGCCCCCTGAACCCAATGAAGAACGAATCAGCTACCAATACAACCGACTCCAAGCTGTCCAATACGCGGAGCGCTGGTGGAACAGCTACAATCCCGCCTATAAAAAATTTGAAAACGACTGTACCAACTTTATCTCGCAATGCCTTCATGCCGGGGAAGCGCCAATGCGGGGCTATCCAAACCGCGGCACAGGCTGGTGGCTGCGAAGCCATAATTGGAGCTACAGCTGGGCAGTAGCCCACTCGCTCAAAATGTATTTCGGGCAATCTAAGCTGGGGTTAAGAGCAAAAGAGGTATCAAGCCCCGACCAATTAACATACGGGGATGTCATTTGCTATGATTTTGAAGGGGACGGCCGGTTTAATCACAATACCATCGTCACCGGAAAGGATGCGGACGGGATGCCGCTTGTGAATGCTCACACGTACAACAGCCGGATGCGGTACTGGGCATATGAAGATTCCTCCGCCTATACGCCAAATATTAAGTATAAGTTTTATGCCATCATTGACGGCTAAGGTCTAATTTCTGAAAAAGTGGTATAATACCTTTTAGAGTTTTTTTAAGAGGTGAAATTCATGTCAGTGCACGTTGTCCTATACCAGCCAGAAAACCCATCCAACACCGGGAATATTGCACGCAGCTGTGCTGCCACCAATACTAACTTACACTTAATCGGGCCATTAGGTTTTTCTTTAGAAGACAAAATGCTGAAAAGAGCGGGGCTAGACTATTGGGAATTTGTTAACATGGTTTACTACGATTCTTTAGATGAATTTTATGAAAAAAATGAAGGCGGCGAATTTTATTATGTAACGGAATTCGGAACGAAGCCGCATACAGCCTTTGACTACAGCGACACCACTAAAGATTATTATTTTATTTTTGGCCGCGAAACAACCGGTCTCCCAAAAGAGGTCATTGAAAAAAATAAGGACGCAACCTTAAGGATTCCGATGAATGACAAGGTTCGTTCATTAAATCTGTCCAATACCGCAGCCATCCTCATTTATGAAGCACTGCGCCAGCAAATTTATCCAAACCTTAAATAAAAAAAGACTGCCGCAGCAGTCTTTTTTTATTTATTAGAGCCTGGTTTATCGTTGAATCCTGCAGTGAAAATAGCTGATAAAAATGCGATCATAACTAAAATGATTAGAAAAGTACCCATTATGTATATCCCCCTTCTTTAATCAAGTTTTCATTTTATACACATATAATTATTATAGCCTAACTTCAAAAAATGAAAAGGGCAAGTTCATGAAAAAAAAGAAAAAGAAAAGAGTAATACGTCTTGGTTACGCATGTTCGATTGTTAAGGTGCATAGAGTATATTAATCGTCTCTGATCAACTACAGGGGGAGGGCCTTATGGACATTCTAAAAAAAATCGAGAGGTACCGAGAAGAAGAAGAGAAACTTCGCTGGGAAGGAACGTTTGCTGATTATTTGGAATTGTTAAAGGAAAAGCCATGGGTTGCACAGTCTGCGCATTCTCGAGTTTATAATATGATTAAGGATGCAGGAATTGAAGAAGTTAGCGGGACGAAGAAATATAATTTCTTTAGCAATGAGTTATTCGGTTTGGAAGAAGCCTTAGAGCGATTGGTGGAGGAATACTTCCATCCAGCTGCCAAAAGGCTCGATGTCAGGAAACGGATCTTACTGTTAATGGGACCGGTAAGTGGAGGAAAATCTACTCTTGTAACGATGTTAAAAAGAGGATTGGAAAAATATTCCCATAGCGATCGCGGTTCGGTATTTGCCATTAAAGGCTGCCCGATGCATGAGGATCCGCTCCATTTAATTCCTCATCATCTTCGGCAGGATTTCTTTGATGAATATGGAATCAGGATTGAAGGAAATCTATCGCCGCTCAATATGATGCGTTTGGAGCAGGAGTACGGCGGCCGGATTGAAGATGTTCAGGTAGAAAGAATCTTTTTCTCCGAAGATAAGCGAACCGGGATTGGAACCTTCAGTCCATCTGATCCAAAGTCTCAGGATATTGCCGACTTAACAGGAAGCATCGATTTTTCAACAATCGCTGAATTTGGTTCAGAGTCTGACCCGCGTGCTTACCGTTTTGATGGGGAATTAAATAAGGCTAACCGCGGGATGATGGAATTCCAGGAAATGCTGAAATGTGATGAGAAATTCCTCTGGCATTTATTATCGTTAACACAAGAGGGGAATTTCAAAGCGGGAAGATTTGCGCTCATCAGTGCCGATGAGCTTATTGTCGCCCATACTAACGAAACCGAATACCGCTCCTTCATCTCCAACAAGAAAAACGAGGCCTTGCATTCACGGATTATCGTCATGCCAATTCCGTATAACTTAAAGGCTTCCCAGGAAGAGCGTATTTATGAAAAAATGATCCGCGAAAGTGATGTTTCCGATGTTCATATTGCACCGCATACGTTAAAGGTAGCATCCATGTTTACGATTCTTACCCGATTAAAGGAACCGAAAAAAGGCGATATTGATCTCATTAAGAAAATGCGCCTTTACGACGGCCAAAGTGTCGAAGGCTTTAATTCCGCCGATGTGGATGAACTTAAGAAGGAATATCCGGATGAAGGAATGAGCGGAATTGACCCTCGTTATGTCATCAACCGAATTTCCTCCACCATTATAAGGAAAGAAGTGCCGTCGATTAATGCCTTGGATGTGTTAAGGTCATTAAAGGATGGTCTTGACCAGCATCCATCGATTACCGCTGAACTGCGCGAGCGATATATGAATTATATCTCTTTAGCACGTAAAGAGTATGATAATATTGCGAAGAAGGAAGTTCAAAAAGCATTCGTTTATTCTTATGAAGAGTCTGCGAAAACGCTGATGGATAATTATCTCGACAACGTCGAGGCTTATTGCAACAAAGCCAAGCTGCGCGATCCATTAACCGGGGAAGAAATCAATCCGGATGAAAAGCTGATGCGTTCGATTGAAGAACAAATTGGCATTTCGGAGAATGCAAAGAAGGCCTTCCGTGAGGAAATCTTAATTCGTATTTCTGCTTTTGCAAGGAAGGGGAAACGGTTCGATTATAATTCCCATGACCGTCTCCGTGAAGCGATCCAGAAGAAGCTGTTTGCCGACCTGAAGGATGTCGTGAAGATTACGACTTCAACCAAAACGCCGGATGAGCAGCAGCTGAAGAAAATTAACGAGGTTGTTGCCCGCTTGATTGATGAGCATGGCTACAATTCAACATCCGCAAATGAACTATTACGGTATGTCGGCAGTTTGTTAAATAGGTAGGGGTAAAAGACTGGTGGATGTTATTCTGCCAGTCTGTTTTTTTCACTTCATAGAAAAGTCCCAGAGAAGACGAGGGGAACAAGTAGCTCGTCCATTTTCATAGGCAAATGAACCAATTGTCAAAATAATTTGTAAATTATTCTCCTTTTCTGCATAGGATAAAGTAATCCATATTTCTCTTCATTTTTTCATTCGCGTTATTGTATGTTTTTTGATAAAAATGTGTGATTAATTGAAAGATTTCATTAAGGAGGGGTTTTCAATGTCAGTCAATAACCATCAATTTGTGATTTCGAAAGAAGATTGGTCCCTCCACCGTAAAGGCCACGATGACCAGCAGCGCCATCAAGAAAAAGTCCAAGAGGCTATTCGCAATAATTTACCAGATCTAATTACAGAAGAGAGTATTATCATGTCTAACGGTCGAGATGTGGTAAAAATTCCGATACGTTCTTTGGACGAATATAAAATTCGATATAATTATGATAAAAACAAACACGTGGGCCAAGGTGACGGTGAGAGTCAAGTAGGGGACGTTGTGGCGCGTGACGGATCAAACAGCGGCCAAAAAGGTCCAGGCAAAGGGCAGGGTGCCGGAGACCAAGCGGGAGAGGACTATTTCGAGGCGGAGGTTTCTCTAATGGAGCTTGAAGAAGCCCTTTTCAAGCAATTGGAGCTGCCTAATTTAAAGAAAAAAGAAGACCAGGAACATATCGTTGAAAACATTGAATTCAACGATATCCGAAAAACAGGGCTGATGGGCAATATCGATAAAAAGCGGACGATGATGACTGCTTTTAAGAGAAATGCGATGAGCGGGAAACCGGCATTCCATCCTATTTACAAGGAAGATTTGAAATTTAAAACTTGGAATGAAGTGGTGAAGCCGGATTCTAAGGCTGTGGTGCTAGCGATGATGGATACAAGCGGTTCGATGGGAATATGGGAAAAGTATATGGCACGCAGTTTCTTCTTCTGGATGACCCGTTTCTTACGGACAAAATATGAAACGGTTGAAATTGAATTTATTGCCCACCATACCGAGGCGAAGGTGGTATCTGAGGAAGACTTTTTCTCAAAAGGGGAAAGCGGCGGTACAATCTGCTCCTCTGCATACAGGAAAGCTCTTGAGATTATTGAAACGAAATACAATCCACGCAAATATAATATTTATCCATTCCACTTTTCAGACGGAGATAATCTCACATCAGATAACGCGCGCTGCGTAAAGCTGGTGGAGGAATTAATGAAAGTATCCAATATGTTTGGCTATGGAGAAGTTAATCAATACAACCGTCACTCTACTCTAATGTCCGCTTACAAAAACATCAAAGATGAGCATTTCCGCCACTATATCCTCAAGCAGAAAGCAGACGTATTCCACGCGATGAAAAGTTTCTTCCAAAAAGAGGAGAACGAAGTATTTGCATAACAAAAGGCAGGTGCCAGACACCTGCCTTTTTTCGTGCAACGAGATATTGTGGGTTTTTGAATTATCTAAACAATTGAAATTCTTCTTTGAATTTTGACCAATTTGTGATAGTGTAATCTTAAATAAAGGATTTCCTGCAACAAATAATATAAATGAAGGATTACCTTCATTTTCCAGTGGGGTGATGGAATGGACTCACAATCATTTCAACAAAGGCTTAAAGAAAAATTCCCTGATTTGTCGACAGGTCAAAAAAAAGTGGCTAACTACCTGATTGAACATCTTAACCAAGCTGCCTTTAAAACGGCCTTTCAAATCGGCCGTCAAGCAGCAGTGAGTGAAACCACAGTGATTCGCCTTTCGTATGCATTGGGCTTTGAAAGCTTTAGTGAGATGCAGGCTGTCATTCAAGAAGAGCTGCTCCGCGAAAATCAAGCTGCCATTGGCGAGCAGACCATTATGCCGATTGGCTCTAGTGACCCTTTTAAGAGAGTCATCTTAAACGAGATTCAGATTTTAAAACAATTGATTAATAGAAGAAATGTCCAGGAGATTTGGAAAGCGGTTGATGCGCTTATAAAGGCAGATCAAGTGTTAATCGCCGGGCATATGCTTTCCCATGCTGCGGCCTATTGGTTTTCCTATATGCTTGGTTCAATTAGAGACCATGTAAACTTATGCTCTCCAACAGGGGATTTTATCGAGAAATTATCTAATCTGACCAAAGATTCTGTTGTTGTCGTATTTTCCTTCTCAAGGTACTCCACTCAAACCATAAAGTTGGCTGAGTATGTGGCGGAAAATGGAATATGCTTAATTACGGTGACAGACCGGATGCTTTCCCCAGTTGGGAGAATTTCCGATATTGTCTTGACCACTGAAGAAAATGTCCAGACGGGAAGCAATTCAATTGCATCGGTCATTAGCTTAGTTGATTTAATTATTGAAGGCATTCATGAAAAAGACCAGGAGCGGATTCGGGCCCATCAGCAAAAATTAGAAGAAATGTATTCCAATTTTAATGTTTTTAGTGAATAATTCACGAGCAGAAACAGAAATGAGAAATGAGATGTCGATCATGAATCCAATTGATTATATTGAGCAGAACAAAGAATTACTAGTTCAAACCTATCACGATTTACATATAGTGGCGGAGCCGAGCTGGGAAGAGCAAAAAACATCACAATATTTAGTGAACCGCCTGAAAAATGCAGGCCTTCTCGTCAAGACGTTTCCCACTCATTACGGAATTGTCGCCGAGATTCCCGGACAATCGGACGAAATAATCGCTTTAAGAGCAGATCTGGACGCGCTTCTGCAGGAAGTGGATGGTGTGGTAAAGGCCAATCATTCATGCGGACATGATGCCCATAGTACGATGGTTCTTTATTCGGCCTTGGCGTTAGCTGCGAGTGGTATGAAACCGAACCATACGCTAAGATTTATTTTTCAGCCTGCTGAAGAAAAAGGCGAAGGTGCCCTTCAGATGATGGAGGACGGTGCACTAGAACAGGTTAAATTGTTATTTGGCGTTCACCTGCGCCCGCAATTTGAGGTTCCTTATTCGCATGCATCACCTGTGATTATCCACGGTTCTGCGGGGACAGTGAAAGGGACGATTAAAGGCAGACAAGCCCATGCGGCACGTCCTCAAGACGGGATCAATGTCATTGAAGCTGCGGCGCTGATAGTCCAGAAGCTTAAGGAGATTAAGATTGAAACAAAGCTGCCCTATTCCATCAAAATGACACAGCTTCACACTGATAACGAATCATCTAATGTGATTCCGGAAACGGCGGGCTTTACCATTGATGCCAGAGCCCAGTCCAATGAGGTTATGGATATACTAACACAACGGACTCATGAAATCATGGAGCAAGTAATGGAGGAAACAGGTGCTTTTGTTCAGTGGAAGATGGAAGAGTATGTTCCTGCAGCTATTAAGAATGATCAAGCTATGAAGTTTGCTGAAAACGCTATCAAGGATATTCTCGGGGAACATCAGGTTGTGCCTGTCTGTGTTTCTCAAGGGGGTGAGGACTTCCATTTTTACACAGTGAAAAATCCAGGGCTTCCTGCTACAATGATTGGATTGGGCTGTGGCCTTGCTCCCGGCCTGCATCATCCAAAGATGACTTTTCAATTAGATGCACTGCATTATGGCGCGAAAATCTTAACAAGAACCATAATGCTTGCTTTAGAAGAATACTAAAAAAAGAGGTGTTTTATGCAAAATACTGCTCGTAAAGTAGATGCTGTTGTTCAAACTTCACCCCGAGGAAAAGAACATTTAGAACGTAAGCTCAAAACCAGACATTTAACGATGATTGCCATCGGCGGAACGATTGGTACCGGCCTGTTCCTGGCAAGTGGTGCAACCATACATGATGCTGGTCCTGGCGGTGCGCTTGCAGCCTATATGATTGCTGGAATTATGGTTTATTTCCTAATGACCAGCTTGGCTGAAATGGCAGCCCTTATTCCGATTTCCGGATCGTTTTCGACCTATTCAGCAAGGTTTGTGGACCCCGCTCTTGGCTTTGCGGTCGGCTGGAACTATTGGTACAATAACGCAATCATTCTGGCCTTGGAGTTATCTGCCTCTGCATTAATCATGAAATACTGGTTTCCTAATACACCGGGAATCGTATGGAGTGCAAGTTTTCTAGCTATTATTTTTGCCTTAAATATTTTATCTGTTAAAGGATATGGAGAAGCAGAATTCTGGTTTTCACTAATCAAGGTTGTCACGATTATTGTATTCATCGCCATTGGTTTATTAATGATTTTTGGAATCATGAGCGGTCATACTGGCGGATTTGAAAACTTCACAAAAGGGGAAGCACCCTTTAAAGGCGGCCTGTTTGCCATCTTCAGTGTTTTCATGGTAGTCGGTTTTGCCTTCCAAGGAACGGAAATGGTCGGTGTTGCTGCGGGTGAAAGTGAAAATCCGGAAAGAGATATGCCGCGTTCCATCAAACAAATCTTTTGGCGGATTCTTTTGTTCTATGTTCTCGCGATTTTTGTTATTGGTGCTTTAATCAGTTACAAAGATCCAAATTTATTAGGCGGCGATTTGGAAAATATTGCAGTCAGTCCGTTTACACTAGTGTTTAAACACGCTGGATTTGCGTTTGCTGCTGCGGCTATGAATGCTGTTATTCTAACTTCAGTTTTATCGGCAGGAAATTCTTCTTTATATGTAGGCTCTCGTGTCCTTTGGACGCTTGCTGAGGAAGGCAAAGCACCAAAATTTTTGAAAAAAGTAAATAAAGGCGGCGTACCGGTTAACGCCATTTATTTGACTACGTTAGTCGGAATGTTATGCTTCCTTACGTCCCTGTTTGGCGACGGAACGGTTTATAATTGGTTATTAAATGCTGCAGGTTTGGCAGGATATCTTTCATGGTTAGCTATTTCCATAACTCACTACCGGTTTAGAAAAGCTTATAAAGCCCAAGGCAGAGATATGAAAGACTTGCCTTATGTCGCCAAATGGTTCCCATTAGGCCCAATTTTGGCGACAGCATTATGTTTAGTCGCGATGCTCGGCACCAACTATGGCGCCTTTATTGGCGACAAGATTGACTGGTATGGAATTGCTGTTTCCTACATTGGATTGCCATTATTTATCCTGGGTTATTTAAGTTATAAAATCACGAAGAAATCGAAAATGGTTCCACTTCAAGAGTGTGATTTCAGCCGGGAATAAATGTGCCTGCCAAACCGCCGGATTCCGGCGGTTTGGCTTTTTGAAAAATTATGAAATAATGAAGGATATACATATCAATGGAGGAGGGGCACTAGGTGAAAATAAAACAAGTAATCCTGCGTCATTTAAAAATGGATCTTCTTTATCCATTTGTAACAAGTTTCGGGGCTGAGTATGATAAAGATTTTATCCTTGTTGAAATCATGAATGAGGATGGGCTTGTTGGCTGGGCTGAGAATGTGGCTATGCCGACTCCTTATTATAATGAAGAAACAGTCAAAACCAACTGGCACATGCTGGAGGATTTTCTGATTCCGACTTTATTAAATAGTGAAATTCACCATCCAGATGAACTTGCTGAGAAATTTGCTCATATTCGTGGCAACTATATGGCGAAGGCATGCTTGAATATGGCTGTTTGGGATTTATATGCTAGAGAGCAAAATGCATCGCTGGCAAGTGTACTCGGAGGAACGAAAAAAACAATCGATGTGGGCGTGAGTATCGGCATCAAGGATTCCATTGAGGCAACATTGGATGTCATTGAACAGCGCCGTGCGGAAGGCTACAAACGCTTTAAGTTAAAAATTAAGCCGGGCTGGGATGTTGAATTAATTGATAAGGTTCGTAAAGTTTTCCCGGAGATCCCGCTCATGGCGGACGCGAATTCCGCTTACACATTAGAGGATATGAATTTACTAAAAGCGCTGGATGACTATAATCTTATGATGATTGAGCAGCCTTTGGCGTACAATGATATTATTGACCATGCTGAATTGCAGGCCAACTTAAAAACGCCAATTTGCCTTGATGAAAGCATCCATTCACTCGAGGATACAAAGAAGGCTTTGAAATTAGGAAGCTGTAAAATTATTAATGTAAAGGTGGGCCGTGTCGGCGGTTTAACGGAGGCTAAGAAAATCCATGACTACTGCCTAGAGCGGAATGTCCCGCTTTGGTGCGGCGGTATGCTCGAAGCAGGTGTCGGCAGGGCCCACAATATCGCTATGACCGCCATGCCTGGATTTACCCTTCCTGGGGATACAGCCGGTTCATCCCTTTACTGGGCAGAAGACATTATCGAGCCGGAGGTAACGGTCGAAAATGGTACCATCACAGTACCAACCACACCCGGAATGGGATATGAAGTGAGCATGGATAAAGTGAAAAAATATACCTTATACAGCAAGACATATCGCTAAATAAAAAATCGACAGGATTGGGCCTGTCGATTTTTTTAGCACCTTCATTTGCGAATGTACGATTTTTATTTGCGAATCTTTATTAGCAACAATCTTCTAGAAAAGAGCCTTTTTAATTAGTCAATTGATAAGATCCCGCTTTTCCCTTGTTCTGCCTTCCCAAGCTTCTTCACATTTAATTTTGTTAAATTTGTAAAGATAACAGGCGTTACGGTGGATGGGACAGAGTTCTTAATGAAATCCAAATCAAACTTCAGAATTTCTTGACCATTTACTACTTGCTGGCCCTCGTGAACAAGTACGTTAAATCCTTCACCTTTTAAATTAACGGTATCCAAACCGATATGGATTAAAATTTCATAACCTTGCTTCGATTTGATGCCAATCGCATGTTTGGTTGGAAACACATTCATGATTTTCCCGTCTACAGGTGAAACAACAACCCCGTTGGCAGGCACAATGCCAAAGCCGTCACCCATCATTTTTTGCGAGAATACCTGATCGGGAACCTCGGACAGCGGGATGATTTCCCCTTCAATCGGCATCACAAAGTCTTTATCAGTCAGCGGCTGGAGACCATTTGAAACTACTGGTGTATTATCTTCAACGTTTTTATCGATATTTACCACATTCATATCCATTTTCTTCATGGCATCAGCCACAAATTCAACCTCGGTGCCGACAACAACCTGAAGGTTCGTTTTATTCAATTTCATGATCCCTTTAGCACCATGCACTTTCAAGGCAGAATCGTTAACTTTATCCATATCCTTCACATTTAAGCGGAGGCGGGTTGTACAGTTATCAATCGTTGTAATGTTTTCGCGGCCGCCGATATCATTGATGAAATGGTAGGCCATTGTTTCATATTTGTCGCCGCGAGCAGTTGTGACAGCTGGGGCTTCTGAAATTTCTTCCGCAGCTTCGTCCTCACGTCCTGGTGTTTTAATATCAAGTGCCTTAATTAAGAAATAGAAAATGGCGAAATAAATAACAGCATATACAAGGCCGACAACTAATAACAAGATAGGTTTTTCAGCGATATTGAAATTTAACAAATAGTCGATCGCACCTGCTGAAAAAGTAAATCCATCCCTAATTCCTAAAAGGGAAGTAATCCACATGGACAACCCTGTTAAGACAGCGTGAATTCCGTAAAGAAGTGGTGCGATAAACATGAAAGAAAATTCTATTGGTTCGGTAATACCAGTTAAGAATGACGTTAACGCCAGGCCGATAAACATTCCGGAAGTTGCTTTTCGCTTTTCCGGTTTAGCCGCAGCAATAATGGCAAATGCTGCTGCCGGAAGTCCAAACATCATAATTGGGAAGAATCCGGTCATGTATCCCCCAGCTGTTGGATCGCCTGCGAAGAAGCGGGCAATATCCCCGGCCTTGCCTTGAAACTCGCCAAACTGGAACCAGAATAAGCTATTTAATACATGGTGCAAACCTAAAGGAATAAGCAGGCGGTTTAAGAATCCGAAAATACCGGAGCCAACAGCGCCTAAGCCAATAATCCAGTTGCCCACTCCATTAATCGCATCCTGGATCGGCGGCCAAACAAACCCAGCAATTCCCGCTAAAATGACCATCGCTACGGATGTAATAATCGGAACAAAACGTCTGCCACTAAAGAATCCTAACCACTCAGGAAGCTTCACATCACGGTAGCGATTGTAAAGCAGTCCCGCGATAATCCCAGTGAGAATCCCTCCAAGTACACCCATATTTATGGTTTTATCGATTGCTTTTGTTCCTTCTGTTAACACTAAATACCCAATGGCACCAGCCAATGCTGCGGCGCCGTTATTATCTTTAGCAAATCCCATTGCGACCCCAATCGCAAATATCAAAGCAAGGTTAGCAAAGATGGCATTCCCTGCATTTGCAATAAACGGTATATCCAATAAATCCGGCTGCCCAAAACGGAGCAGCAATCCCGCAGCCGGCAATACGGCGATAGGGAGCATGAGTGCTTTACCAATTCGTTGTAAAAAGCCTAACATGATGTTTTCTCTCCTTTTATCAAAAGATAATCTTAGCTGAAAGCGCTTTTCCTGTACAAATATACCACCGGTGGATTATAGATGTCTATACCAATTTAAAAATGTTACTTTTTAAAATTATTAAAATAATTGATAAATCAATGTTTATAAGGGATGGGTACGTTCTGGTTTATTTCCTTAATAAAAATTGGTATAGACAACTAGAAAAAAGTAATGCTAATATTAAGTGAGAATCTGAAAGGAAGTAATGAAAATGAACCCAATAGATAATCTTATCTTAATTAAAGATATAAAAATCTATACAGAAGATCGCATTATTGAAAAAGGATATATAAAAATTGAAAATAACCACATCATCGAAGTTGGGAGATTAGATGATCTTTCCAATGAAGAAAACTTTGAAATAATTGAGGTTCCAGCCAAGTATATTGCGGTACCGGGATTCATTGATGTCCATATCCATGGAGTGAACGGTGCCGATACGATGGATGCAACAAAAGAAGCCTTGGACAACATGGCGTCGTCTTTGCCTGGTGAAGGAACAACAAGCTTCTTAGCCACCACCATGACTCAGGAACCAGAACAAATTGAAAAAGCCGTTATCAATGCTGGTGATTATATTTCCAATCAACCGGATAAAGGTCAGGCAGAAATTCTTGGGATCCATTTGGAAGGGCCGTTTGTCAATGCCAGCCGGGCAGGAGCACAGCCTACCCAATACATCATAGATCCAAATCTCTCATTATTAAGAGAGTGGCAAGAACAATCCAATGGAATGATAAAACTTGTCACCTTAGCTCCTGAGCGGCCAGGCGGTTTAGAGATGGTCCGTTATTTAAGGGAAAACGGTATTATTGCTTCCATCGGACATTCGAATGCCACCTTTGAAGAGGTAGGGGAAGCAGTAAAAGCCGGTGTCAATCATGTAACACATTTATTCAATCAAATGAGAGGCCTTCATCATCGTGAACCCGGCATAGTGGGTGCAACATTCCTGCATGATGAGTTAAAGGCAGAGATGATTGTTGATGGGGTGCATGTTCATCCGGAAATGGTCAAACTTGCCTTTAAACAAAAACAGAGTGAAGGAATTATTTTAATTACTGACTCGATGCGGGCTAAATGCTTGAAAAATGGCCATTATGACCTTGGCGGCCAAGAGGTAACCGTGAAAGATGGCAAAGCTACACTTGCGGATGGCACTTTGGCCGGCAGTATTTTGAAATTGGGACATGCAGTAAAAAATGTCCTTTCATTTACAGGCTGTACCCTTGAAGAGGCTGTTCAAATGGCTTCCGTGAATCCGGCAAAACAGCTAAATATATATGACAAGAAAGGCAGCATTGCGGCAGGAAAAGATGCCGACATCGTTATTCTTGATCACAATATGGAAGTGTTCATGACTCTTTGCCGGGGAGCAGTTGCTTTTAAAAAGGAGGCAGAAACAAAATGAAAATTATTGAAGTCAAAGATTATAACGAAATGAGTCTAAAAGCGGCGGAATATATCATTGAAAAAGTTATAAACAATCCTAAAATAAAGCTTGGTCTAGCTACAGGCGGTACTCCTGTTGGAACCTACAAAAATTTATTTGCCGATCATCGGGAGAACGGAACTTCCTACCAACACGTTACAACGTTTAATTTGGATGAATATATAGGGCTATCCGGCGACAATAAAAACAGCTATCGTTATTTCATGAATGAGAAATTGTTCAACCATATCGATATTCATGAAAGTAAAACCTTTATTCCGCGGGGGATTGTTAAAGATATGCAGGCTGAATGTCTTTATTATGACGATTTAATCGAAAAACATGGCGGGATTGATTTGCAACTGCTGGGAATTGGCCAAAACGGTCATATTGGCTTTAATGAACCAGGAACCTCATTTCGTTCCAACACGCATGTCGTTCAGTTAGCGTCGTCAACCATTCAAGCTAACGCCAGATTTTTTAACAATATAGAGGAAGTACCAACCAAAGCCATTACTATGGGGATTGCTTCCATATTAAGAAGCAAGGAAATTTTACTATTAGTTTCTGGGGAATCCAAGAATGATGCTATGTTTAAGTTGTTGAATGGGGAATTAACAGAAAGTTTCCCAGCCTCTGCTCTGAAAAAACATCCTTATGTTACAATAATTGCAGATAAAGCGGCTGTTGCGGGTTTAAAGCTGCCTTGTTAAAGGCAGGCATTAGGACATCCAAACGTCCCGAGTAAAGAGAGAAAGGTGTTAATGGCAAAATGATTAATAAGAACTCCCCCATTCCCATTTATTATCAATTGGAAGAGCATATTAAAGAGTTAATTGAAAAAGGGGAACTACTGCCGGGAGATGCCCTTCCTCCAGAACGGGAATACGCTGAAAAATATAAAATCAGCCGAATGACGGTGAGGCAGGCCTTTACGCAGCTCGTCAATGATGGCTATTTATATCGCTTGCAAGGAAAGGGAACCTTTGTTGCGGAGCGGAAAATCGAGCAGCCCCTGCAAGGATTAACCAGTTTTACCGAGGATATGAAGACACGAGGAATGATTCCGGGGAGTCAGTTAATTCATTTTGAAATTATTCCGGCATCGAAACAAGTTGCCAGTCAGCTTTCTATTTCGGAGTTTGCTCCAGTATATGAAATCAAAAGGATTCGTTTGGCAGATGGTGTTCCCATGGCGTATGAAACGAACTACATTTCAGCCAATCTTATTAAAGGACTTACAGAACAAATTGTCAATCAATCGTTATATGCCTATATTGAAGGGCAGTTACATTTAAAAATCGACAGCGCCTCCCAGATGATCGAGTCTTCGATTGCGAATCAAAATGAAGCAAAATTGCTTAAAATCAGCAAAGGCGCACCTGTCATGCTCATCCAGCGAAACACTTATTTAAAGGATGGGACTCCTGTTGAGTTAGTAAAGTCAGTTTATCGGGCAGACCGCTACAAATTCATGATTCAGATGAAGAGATAAAAATGATGGAGATTTTGCTATGTTCAATCAATACTTTGAAAAACTAAAAGAGCTATTGACCACCGTTGAAGAGGTGGAAGAAAAAAGCATAAAAGCGGCAGCAAACGAGATTGCTAAGTGTATTGAAAATGATGGAATTGTGCATGTATTTGGTTGCGGCCACTCTCACATGATTGGGGAGGAGCTTTTTTACCGTGCTGGCGGATTGGTTCCAATCAATCCTATCCTGATCGAAGACCTTATGCTTCATAAAGGAGCGGTACGTTCGTCTCAACTGGAACAGCAAAATGATTTTGCCGATTCATTTATGGGAGACATCAGTATAGCGCCAAATGATGTCGTTATGGTTGTTTCTACATCGGGAAGAAATCCGGTCCCAATCGATGTGGCAAAATGGGCCAAGAAACAAATGGCTTTTGTTATTTCCATTACTTCACTTGCTTATCCAAAAACTGTTTCGTCCCGACATAAAGACGGACAGTATCTATTTCAAGCTGCGGATCTTGTCATCGATAACCACATTCCTTTAGGGGATGCCATGATGGAGCTGCCAAATTTGGAAGTCTCGTTTGGGTCGGGTTCCACTGTTGTGGGCACAGCGATTGCCAATGCAATTATGGTTGAGGCGGTAAATATGCTGGTGGAACATCAGTTTACTCCGCCAATCTTTAAAAGCGGCAATGCTGATGGTGCGGCCGAACATAATCGTGAGTTAATCAATAAATATAAAAACAGAATTCCTATGCTGGATAAATAATGCATTAAATTATTAAAAAAGCTTGCGAAACCGCGGGCTTTTTTTGTGTTTTAAGACGTTAATTTCCATTAATACTTTCCTTAAGAAATTTAGAAAATAAGTAAGCAAGCGAAAAATTTTTCAAAAGGGGGTAATACAATTGATAAAAAAATCAGCTAGCTTAGCTTTAACTGCCATGCTTACAATGGGATTGGCCGCTTGTAACAATGACAGAAATGACATTAACGATCGCGACAGGGTGGCTCTAGATACGAACAACCGAAACAATGGCATTTTCGATGTTCGTAATGGCAGAGATGATGGGATTGACCATAATGGTCCACTGACAGAAGATTATACAAATAATGACAACAACGACCCGGATTTCGATGCAAATCTGTTTAATGATAATCGAAAAATAAGACGAACCAATGATGATATGGTTTCGGCTTATTTCACGGCGTTAGACAGCGATCAATATCCTCATACGAGGGCTGTCTTAATCAAGGATGCTAAATATCAATTTGTCCGTATTGACCCTAGTCAAGGCAATTGGTTCCAAACGGGAGTAATCGAGCAGGCACAGCCGTTCCTACAGGGACCAAATGTAAACGTGCCGACGCCAGCACCAGCACCGAAGCAGACTCAACCAGCACCAGCACCGGCACCGGCACCAGCACCAGCACCAGCACCAAAGCAGACTCAACCGGCACCAGCGCCGGCACCTGCTCCTGCACCGAAGCAGACGACACCGGCGCCGCAGCCTAAGGCACCAGCCAAAAGTACTGCACCGGCTACTGGCACAGTCGGTCAATATGCGCAGCAGGTGATTGATTTAACGAATGCCCAGCGTAGCAAAAATGGGCTTCCAGCCTTAAAGGCGGATACACAGTTAAGCAGTGTCGCTCAAAAGAAGGCCCTTGATATGCAGCAAAACCACTATTTCTCTCATACAAGCCCAACGTATGGCTCACCATTTGACATGATGAGGGACTTTGGTGTCACTTATAAATCAGCAGGAGAAAATATTGCGCAAGGACAGCGGACTCCACAAGAGGTAGTGAATGCCTGGATGAACAGTGAAGGTCACCGCAAAAACATTCTCAGCCCTAACTTTACTCATATTGGTGTAGGGTTTGAACAAACTGGCAAGCATTGGTCGCAGATGTTTATCGGTAAGTAAGAAAACACCAAAAAACCGACGGCACGAATGTACCGTCGGTTTTCATCATATTTGATTTTTAAAAATGGATGTAAGAGTGGGAAATTTGAATAAAAAGGTTGTCCCTACGCCTTCTTTGCTTTCTACCGAAATGGTTCCACCCATGGCCCGGACAATACTGTAGACAACCATCATACCAAGGCCTGTGCCATTTTTCCCTTTTGTCGAGTAAAACGGCTCTCCAAGCCGTTCGATTTGTTTGTCTGTCATGCCCATGCCTGTATCATTGACACAGATTGTTACATAGGTTTGATTAAATTCAGTTGATACACTCAAATATCCTCCATTTGGCATTGCTTCAATGGCATTTTTTAAAACATTCACAAAGCATTGGCGAAATTTCTGCCGATCTCCTTTAATCATTCCAATAACTGAAAAGTCGGTAATAATCTCAACAGAATTTTGTTTGGCTAAAGGCTGGACAATATTGATGATTTGCTTGAGTTCACTTTTAAGATTAAGCTCCTCGTACGTTTCGATGGAAGGCTTGGCAAAAGTCAAATAATCTTGGATGACTCTTTCTGCAGAATTTAGTTCTTCCTTGACGATGGATAAGTATTCTTTTCTCTTTTGCCTCGGGAGATGGTCATCCTCTAAAAGCTGTACAAATCCGCTTGCCGCCGTCAAGGGATTTCTGATTTCATGTGAAATGGCCGCACCCATTTGTTCCACCGCTTTTAACT
Source organism: Neobacillus sp. SAB-20_R2A (assembly GCF_049568635.1). Taxonomy (NCBI): domain Bacteria; kingdom Bacillati; phylum Bacillota; class Bacilli; order Caryophanales; family Bacillaceae; genus Neobacillus; species Neobacillus sp. SAB-20_R2A. Next base: position 1,396,328 of record NZ_CP145895.1, read on the forward strand.
TTTCCGCCTTTACTAATTGCTGTCTCATTTCAATATTTTTTTGAATGAATTCAATAGCATAGGAGATAATTCCAATTCCAAGTGCGGGGATTATTAAATAAGCGATCCAAACATCGAGCCAATAAGCATGGGTATCTGATAATGCCATGCCCATTACTGTCAAAGCACTCAAAGTCATTCCGAAGCAAATAGATATAAAAATGCGTCTTCCAGGACCTTGCTTCCAAAACCATGGGAAAATCCGCCAAACAACAATGGCATAGGGAATAAAAAGCAGGGTCGTTAAGAACAAGCCAGAATTAATTCCAAAAAAGCTTCTCATAATAATGGCAGCCGCTACCAAAATAGGACCAATACCTATATATAATCCGCCAATGACGAGTGGAATGATTCTTAAATCGAATCTAGCGGAAGAAATAGGATTATAGGAAAATTGGATGCAAATCCACAGCATCACAATAAAAAATACGATATACGAGGACTTAGAAAGGGTAATCTTTTTACTTTTGTCGACTAAAATAAAACTGAAAAAGAGAAAGATGATTAAAATGGATAGATTTAAGAAAAGATGTTTTGTTACTTCCATTAACTTCACCATCCAAATGACCTGTTAGGAAAATTTTACAGGTAAATTCAGCAGGTTTCAACAAATTTTACCTTTTTTTTCTCAAAATTACGACAAATATGTGGAAAAAGTATATCGGAGGGATTCAAATGGTTCATTTACTCTATTATGCTACACCTATCTTAGCCGCTTTTATCGTTTTCGGCCCCATCTTTTTATTTAAATCATCAACCATTTCGGAGAATAAATCCAAGTATTATGAAGCATTGGCAGAATTGGAAAAGGACCCGGAGAATGAGAAATTAAAATTAAGTGCGATCGAATTGGGACGAAAGTTTTACGGTTCTGCAAGAATCACTGGTACAGCAACAACGTTTGATGAAGCCATCATAAATTGTGAAATTCACGCTTGTGAAATGAATGAAGCGGAAGTGCAGTACTAATAAGGATAAAAATTAGGGAGAACGGGGCCAAAGCCCCGTTTTCTTTTTTTAAAATTTATCGATTTTTTGTCGAATTTTTGCACTGACCTAAAAAAAGTATAAAAAAATCTAAAATCAGCAGGGTTAACGACAGGAATGAAAACATTTACAATAATTTTAGTAAGCACTTACAAAATCATGAAGAATTAAAAAAGTCAAAAAAAGAGGGGGATTAGATAGTGAACGCGCTAAAACGATTTTGTCTGTTCATTGATAGTCTTTTTGAAAAAGTGGCGATAGGCTCGCTGGTCGTCATGATTATCATCGTAACACTGCAGGTCTTTACTCGAAAATTGTTTAATTTCGTACTGTTTTGGTCAGAGGAAGTTACTCTGTTATTGTTATGCTGGTTTTCGTTTATGGGAATTGCCATAGGCGTTCGTGAAAAACTGCATTTAGCCATTGAATCTTTTACCGCAAAACTGCCTCCAGCGGTGATTAAGGTCATCGATAAAGTGGTATCGTTTGCAACGATGGCATTCGGTTATTATTTGCTGAAATATGGCTGGGATTTTACCGTTTTAATGAGTGAATCGACTCTGCCAGCAACAAAATTATCTAATGCTTGGGAATATGCGGTCATGCCGATTACCGGTTTCATGATGATTATTTACGCTTTCCTGCAATTAATTGGTGTTGACACTAGAAGACATAACGTAGAGGGTGGTGGCCACTAACAATGGATCAAACAACAATTGCCATAATCATTCTGCTTTCAAGCTTTGTTATCATGCTGCTGCTGCGTTTTCCAGTGGCACTGACATTGGCAGGTTCAACTGTTCTCACCATGATTTACCTGAACATGCCGCTCGAGGTTATTGGACAACGAATGATTCAGGGTGTAAATTCATTTGCATTATTAACAATCCCGTTCTTCATTTTGGCTGGCCAGTTAATGAATGAAGGGGGCTTGGCCGCTCGCTTAATTAACTTCGCGATGCTAATAGTTGGCCGGGTCCGCGGCGGTTTGGCAATGGTAAACGTCCTTGCCTGTCTATTGTTCGGAAATATCTCGGGTTCTGCTGCTGCAGACGTATCTTCAATTGGTTCAGTTATGATTCCGATGATGAAGAAAAAAGGATACAGTAAAGAATTTGCAACTGGCTTAACTTCTGCTGCTGCGATTCAGGGCGTAGTTGTTCCGCCAAGCCATAACTTAATTTTGTACTCTCTTGCTTCCGGCGGTGTATCCATTGCAACCTTATTTATGGCTGGTGTAGTACCAGGAATCCTGCTTTGTGTAACGCTTATGATTGTAAGCCGCATTTTGGCTATCCGTCAAGGCTTCACTCAAACAACTGTCATTGACAAAAAAGATAGACCAAAAGTCATTAAAGATGGAATCATTTCGATCATGCCGATCGTGATCATCCTGGGTGGAATATTCTCGGGCTGGTTTACTGCTTCAGAATCAGGTGCTATCGCTGTTTTATATGCAGTCATTGTAACATTCTTCGTCTTCAAGGAAATTCCGTTCAGCCGGATGTGGCATATCCTGATTCGTACCTTCAGAACGGTGTCCATGGTATTGTTCCTGATTGCGGCATCCAATGCTTTAGGTTATGTACTAGCATTCTTACAAATTCCTAATATGGTAACAGATGGATTGTTAAGTATCTCTGATAATCCGATTATTATCCTATTAATTATCAACGTATTGCTGCTCATCCTCGGATGCGGCATGGACATGGCACCGCTTATCCTGATTATGACACCAATCTTGCTTCCTGTTGTTACGGCAATGGGTATGGATCCGGTTCATTTCGGTATCATTCTAATGTTGAACTTGGGAATTGGACTTCTCACACCTCCGGTTGGAACGGTTCTTTTTATTGGTTCCGCCATCGGCGAGGTCCCAATCATGAAGGCCGCCAAGGCAATGGCACCGTTTGGATTGGTGCTCGTGGTAGCATTGATGCTTTTAACCTATGTTCCAAGCATTTCACTATGGCTGCCACATGTGTTAGGCCATTAAAATCGGTTTCAAAAGTTATCTATATATCTAATTAATTTTAAAATTTAGAAGGGGGATTTATAATGAAGAAGTCTACAAAACGTTTATCAGCAACGCTAAGTACAGTCCTTGGGGCAAGTTTAATTCTTGCTGCTTGTGGTGGAACGGCAGATAAGGCAAAAACTGATGGAGATAAAGGCGCAAAATCAGAAGGAAAAACATACTCTTTCCGTTTGGCTGATACTCACCCTGATAACTATCCAACTGTATTGGGAGATAAGAAATTTGCTGAGCTAGTGAACAAAAAATCAGATGGCCGCATTAAAATTAGCGTATTCCCGAATGGCTCGCTTGGCGATGAGAAATCAGTAATCGAACAAGTTCAATTGGGAGCGGTTGAATTCACACGTGTAAGTGCCGGACCATTGGCTGAATTCAGTAAGCCTCTAGGTGTATTCAGTCTTCCATATATCTTTGACAGTTCCGAACATGAATGGAAATTTTTAAACAGTGAAAAAGGCCAGGAAATGTTAAAGAGCTTAGAAGCGTCTAAAATGGAAGGTCTTGCCTACTATGATTCAGGTGCACGTAGCTTCTATTCTACTAAGCCGATCAAGAGCGTTGATGATCTAAAAGGCCAAAAAATCCGTGTACAACAAAACCAGATTAATATTGATTTGATTGCAGCACTAGGCGGCAGTGCCACTCCAATGCCTTATGGAGAAGTATTTAGCTCACTGCAAACAGGCGTTATCGATGGAGCTGAAAACAATACACCAAGCTATGTTTCTGCTAACCACTATCAGGTAGCTAAGAATTTAATTCTTGACGGTCACCAGCGTGTACCTGAGATTCTATTAGCCAGCAAAACTGTTTGGGATAAATTAAGTGATGCAGATAAAAAGATTATCCAAGAAGCTGCTACAGAATCTGTGAAAACAGAACGTGCAGAATGGGATAAAATGGAGAAAGATTCTCAGAAGAAAATTGAAGAGTCTGGTGTGAAGATTGTTGAGGTAAAAGATGTTAAGCCTTGGCAAAATAAAGTTAAGCCTGTAATCGATAAGTATCGTGCTGACTATAAAGATGTTCTTGATGCCATCGACGCAGCTAGAAAATAATTTTTGAATGTAAGGAAAAAATAACTCGAGAGACTATGCTTAAAATGGATTCATTTTGCATAGTCTTTCTTTTTTCATGTACCCTAGAAATAAGGTGAGTTATGAAGCGTATAAGAAGAAATATGTTGGAGCGGCTAGCGCACGCACTGCTCTTGAAAGATCAGTCACTGGTTCGTAAGCTGTTTGTTTTTTCTGCACTTTTTGTGATTGTGCCGATTAGTTTTATCGGCTTTTTTTCCTACCAGAAATCAGTGGAAGTACTTGAGAGTGAAGCACGTTCATACAGCTGGCAAATCATCAGGCAGGTAAATACCCATATTGAGTATTATGTGGGTGATTTTGAGATTGAAATATTAAAAATTTTGAATAACCAAGCGGTGAATCGGTTTCTCCAAATGACGACCGAAGAGGAATTAAACTCAAGTGGCGGGACAGCTAATATCAAAAAGGTGTTACAAAATGCTGCCTATTCAAGATCGGACATAGCTAACATTACGATTTCCTTGAATAATGTCGTTACAGTCGATGCAATCGATATCCGCTACAATCGGTTTCATCCAATGGAGGCGTTTCAACCGAAGTTTTTTGATAGAATCCTGCCCGAAACAGCTGAACCAGTTATTTTTACACGTACACTTGAAGATAACGAGAACAAAGAGCATGTTATCTCCATTGCCAGAAGATTGTTTAGTCCAAAAACCCTGAAACCGGTCGGTTTTATAGTGGTAGATGTTAATTTTAAGAGGTTTAAGGAAATTGCCAGCCAAGTCAACATTGGTCATTCCGGGTTTATGTATATTGTAGATTCACAGGGAAACTACGTCTATAATCCAGACTTTTCTCAACTAGGGAAGAAGGCGTCACTGCAAAATATGCAAAAAATTCTTCAAGGGGAGAGCGGTTCCTTTGTTACAAGCGGGGAACAGAAGAAATTACTCACCTATAACCATTCCGGGTTTCTTGGTTGGACTGTCATCACAGCCATTCCCTATAAAGAGCTAATCAAGAGTTCTGTCAATATCCGAAATACCATTTTTATTATGGCGGTCATCACCATGCTGATTGCTATCATTCTCGGTGCGGGTTTGGCAGAAAATATCATAAAGCCGATAATCGGATTGCAAAAAATGATGAGGCGAGTGGAAAAGGGAGATTTCAGCGGCCAGGTCGAGGTTTTATCTAAAGATGAGATTGGCGATCTAACACAAGGGTTTAATAAAATGCTCATCAGATTAAATGAGCTTGTAGATGAAGTATATCTTTCTAAAATCAGGGAAACGGAAATGCTGCTGCGTCAAAAGGAAATTGAACTGAAAGCACTTCAGGCGCAAATTAACCCGCATTTTTTGTTTAACTCTCTAGAAACCATTCGCGGAATGGCCTTGGAAAATGGAATGGAGGAAATATCGGATATTTCCGCGGCATTGGCCAAATTATTGCGTTATAATATTAATAATAATTCGCAAATTGTAAAGTTGGACGAAGAAATTCTCCACACAAAGGTATACCTTCGCATACAGAAGCATCGTTTTGCTGATAAATTCGAGTATGAATTCTCGATTCCTGACTGGGCGAAAAAACAGACTATTGCCAAATTTTCGATTCAGCCAATCGTTGAAAATTCCTTTAAGCATGGGCTTGAACCGTCCGGCGGCATCTCAAAAATCAGTATCACGGCGCTTGAGGAATCAGAGGAGGCCTATATTATTAGAATTCAGGACAATGGAGTGGGGATTTCCCCGCTGAGGCTGGAAGAAATCCGCCATAATCTAAGACAAAAAGATGTCATGGAAGGCGGGCCTGGAATCGGTATGGTGAATGTACATCGAAGAATTGTGCACCTTTTTGGCGACGAGTATGGCATCAGCGTTGAAAGCAAGGAAGGCATTGGTGCAGTCATAAGCATTCGCTTGCCTATGAACAGGCTTATCGGGTAGCTGATTGAAGGATCAGGAGTCAAGAACATAAATCTTTTTGTTTTATTGGGAAGTGATGGCATGTACACAATACTCTTGGTTGATGATGAGAAATGGGTTCGCACAGCACTGCGGCATACAATCGCCAAGGCAGAGCTGCCCTTTGAGGTAATCGGGGAATGCACCAATGGCTTGGAGGCTCTGGATTTTTTAAAGGAAAGGCCGGCTGATCTCGTTATGACAGACGTAAGGATGGCCGTGATGGACGGGCTAGCCTTCGTTACGGCATTGGCAAATGCCGAGTCTCGTACTGACTGTATTATGATCAGCGGGTACGATGATTTTAAGTATGTACAGCATGCCCTAAGGTCAGGGGTATTTGACTACCTGCTTAAGCCGGTAGAGCTTGAAGAATTGAAAGAATGTCTGGTCAAATGGGTAAAGCATCGCCAGGAAAGTGAAGAAACGGCAGCTGCCCCACAAAAAGAAGCCGATCCATCAGAGTTATCCACTGTTGAGAAGGTCATTCAATACGTCAAAAGCAAAGTTCCAGGAGAGGTCACATTATCTGAAGCGGCCAACTACGTGCATTTGAATCCAAGTTATTTAAGTAAGCTTTTTAAAGATAAAACAGAACAGAACTTTGTTGACTTTGTTCTTGAAATCCGGATGAATGAAGCAAAAAAACTGCTTGAGAGAACCTCCTTACGGATTTCTGAAATAGCTGATCGGCTGGGTTATTCAGATATTACGTATTTTAGTAACTTATTTAAGCGTAAAACAGGAGTGACTCCATCTGAATATCGGAAGCGGGTCCGGACAAACTAAACATTTCCTCCATCGTAAAACCTGTGTAGATTTTTTTCTATCCAGGTTTTACATGGCAATTCTTTGAAACCGATTGCAATCTATTCGGATCTAAGGTAAAATAAAATCATAAATGTTAACGTTAACATTATGCTAAACTATCGAAAAATGTTGCTATTAACTACAAATTTTTTTCAATCGATTTGTTAACGTTAACAATAATTTACTTACTAGGAAGATGGTGGACATATGCAAAACTTTATGGATGAAAACTTTCTTTTGAAAAATGAAACTGCTGTCCGTTTATATCATGATTATGTAAAGCAAATGCCAATAATCGATTATCATTGCCATTTAAGTCCAAAGGAAATTTATGAAAATAAAACATTTAAAAATATTACTGAAGCTTGGTTATATGGTGACCATTATAAATGGCGTTTAATGCGGGCAAATGGGGTTCAAGAGGAATTCATTACCGGCAGCGCAAATGACTATGACAAATTCATGGCGTGGGCGAAAACTGTTCCAATGACAATTGGAAACCCGCTTTATAATTGGACTCATTTAGAATTACAAAGGTTTTTCGGGATTTATGATTTACTTGATGAGGAAAGTGCACCAGAAATCTGGGAGAAGGTCAATGCACAATTAAATAGTGAGGGCTATGGCGCTCGGGATTTCATTACAAAATCAAATGTAAAAGTAGTTTGCACAACAGATGATCCTGTGGACAGCCTGGAATATCACCTTAAGCTTAAAGAAGATTCAAGTTTTGCTGTCAAGGTTTTACCAAGCTTCAGACCTGACAAAGGATTGGAAATTAACCGTGATACATTCCTCCCATGGGTTGAAAAGCTGCAAGAGGTTTCAGGAGTGTCTATTAACTCTTATGACGACTATTTAACAGCACTTGAGTCAAGAATCATGTTCTTCCATTCTGTTGGCTGTTTGGTTTCTGACCACGCCATTGATCAAATGTTGTATGCTGACACTACGAAAGAAGAAGCAGCAGTGATTTTCAGCGAAGCCTTGAAGGGGAATAAAGTCTCCCTAGAAGATGAAAAGAAATTCAAAACCTATACCTTTAAATTTTTAGGTAAACATTATGCGGAATTAGGCTGGGCTATGCAGCTTCACATTAATGCATTACGTAATACGAATTCAAAAATGTTTAAGGTATTGGGGCCGGATACGGGCTGGGATTCGATTAATGATGAGAACATTGCCAAGCCATTAACTAAACTGCTGGATTTGATTGAACAGGAAAGCGGACTTCCGAAGACGATTATCTATTCATTAAATCCCAACGATAACAATATCATTGCCGCCATGATTGGCAATTTCCAAGGCGGTGGAGTCCCAGGAAAAATCCAATTCGGAACAGCCTGGTGGTTTAATGACAATAAAGCTGGCATGATTGAGCAAATGAAATCACTGTCCAATATGGGCCTATTCAGCCGCTTCATTGGCATGCTGACTGACTCAAGAAGCTTCTTATCCTATACAAGACATGAATATTTCAGAAGAATTGTCTGTGCCCTCATTGCTGAATGGGTAGAAAATGGCGAAGTGCCTAATAACATCGAATTTTTAGGTAAAATTGTTCAAGGAATCAGCTATCAAAACGCAAACGAATACTTTGGCTTTGAATTATAATTTTCATGTAAAAGACGAGAGCGTAAATTTAGTCTCTCGTCTTTTCAAAAAGCGTTATTCCAAGTAAAATGAAAAGCGGAAGGTAAATAAAGGGTGAAACAAAATGGTTACAATTAAAGATATCGCGAAATTAGCAAATGTATCCCATACGACTGTATCCAGAGCCTTGAATGACAGTCCGCTAATCAAGCCAAATACGAAGAAAAAGATCCTTGACATAGCCGCTCAGCTTAACTATACACCAAATTTTAATGCCAAAAGCCTTGTCACTCAAAAGTCTTATACCATCGGCCTTTTCTTTACGAGCATATCCAATGGAACATCTTCCAGTTTCTTTGCTGATGCGGTAACTGGCGTAAATGCCGTCATCAATGAGGATTACAATTTATTCGTCAGAGGAATTGACGATTATGAAGACTTTTCCACGATTCATAGCAAAAGGTTCGACGGCATTATTTTAATGAGCCAAAGTGACGCTGATAATTCCTTTATATATCATGTGTTAAATCAAAAAATTCCGCTTGTGGTGATGAATCGGGAAATCAACGATCAGTCAATCATTAACATTCTATCAAATGATCATGAGGGCTCCTGCCATGCTGTAAATTATTTGATTGAAAATGGCCATTCGAATATTGCGATTATTGAAGGGATTACAGGCTTCCAATCCACACTGGAACGCAGGGAAGGCTACCTGCAGGCATTGATGGAAAATGATATCCCAATCCGCAAGGAGTATATGGTAAAAGGAAATTATGACTTGCAAAGCGGATATGAAGCAATGGAAAATCTGCTCGCCTTAGACAATCCGCCTACCGCCGTCTTTTGCTCAAATGATGATATGGCAGTCGGTGCGCTCCATGCAGCATTTGCCAAAGGGTTACATGTTCCGAAGGATATTTCGATCACAGGCTTTGATGATATAGCCTCGGCACAGTATACAAACCCGCCTTTGACAACTGTCAAGAAACCAGTTGAAAAAATCTGTAAACTGGGCGCTGAAAAACTGTTTGAATTAATTGAAAATAATGAAAACAAAGGTGATAAGATTTTTGTTGAAACGGAATTAGTGATCAGAAAGTCTGTATCCTTAGTGAAGTAAACTTATACCGTTTAAAGGGCGGGAAGCTTTTAAACGGTTTTATAAAACGGGAAAATGTTCACGTGTGCATAAAAGGAGAGATAACTTTGCAGAAACTTAATCGAAAGACCATCCAAGGCATTGAATCCTATCCGGAAAAGGTCCTGCAATTTGGCGAAGGAAACTTTTTACGGGCTTTTGTTGATTGGCAAATCGATGTTATGAATAAAGCTAACCTTTTTAACGGCAGTATTGTGGTTGTTCAGCCACGCGGGTATGAAAAGGTAGAAAAATTAAACGCCCAGGATGGCTTATATACGCTTTATTTGCAAGGGATGAAGGATGGTAAGCCGGTGAAGGAGCATACCTTAATCCAATCCATCAATAGAGGCTTGAACCTTTATACGGAATATGAAAAATATCTTGAACTCGCGCAAAATCCAGAACTGCGCTTTGTTTTTTCCAATACAACAGAAGCTGGGATCGCCTATCAGGAAACGGACCGCTTGGAGGACCGCCCGCAAAAGAGCTTTCCTGGAAAGTTGACGGCTTTTCTCTACCATCGTTTCCAGGCTTTTAACGGGGATAACAGTAAAGGGTTAATCATCATTCCTTGTGAACTTATTGAAAAAAATGGCGAGAAACTAAAAGAAATGATTCTCCAATATGCCGCTGCTTGGAGCCTTGGTGTGGAATTTGTTCAATGGATCAATGATGCCAATACATTTTGCAATAGCCTCGTTGACAGGATTGTTCCAGGCTTTCCTGTCGATACGATCACAGAAATGACGGAAGAGCTAGGCTACCAGGATGATTTTGTCGTTGCCAGTGAACAATTCTACAATTTCGTCATTGAAGGGCCTCAGTGGATAAAAGAAGAATTTCCAACCCATTTGGCCGGGTTAGACACCATGTTTGTTGATGACCTAACACCGTATCGGACTAGAAAGGTGCGGATTTTAAACGGCGCTCATACCGCGATGACACCAGTTTCCTACCTTTACGGTTTAGAAACAGTTGCCGAAGCGGTCGAGCATCCGGTGATGGGCAGCTTTATTAAAGAGCTGATTTTTGACGAAATTATTCCGACATTAGATCTTCCGGCTGAAGAATTAGCTTCTTTTGCGAATGATGTTCTGGATCGATTTAGAAACCCATATATCAAGCATTTTCTGATGAGTATTTCATTGAATTCCATCTCTAAATATACAACCAGAGACCTGCCATCTTTATTAGAATATATCAACCGTAAAAAGGAATTGCCTGAAAAACTAGTATTCTCTCTAGCTGCGTTGATTGCTTTTTATAAGGGAAAAAGAGGTGCGGAAGATATTAATCTTAGTGATGACCAAGACATTCTTGAGTTGTTCAAAGCGCAATGGGACAGCTTTGATGGAACCAGTGAAAGTCTAAAAGAAATTGTTCGTGCAGTTTTAGGATACGAGAAAAATTGGGGAATGGACTTAAATTCTGTTACGGGGCTAACGGATGCTGTTACCCATTATTTGTACGAAATCGAAACAAAGGGAATGAAGCAGGCCGCTCAGGCAGTCTTAAAGGAGAAAACGGCAAGATAAGGGGGATTTGAGCAATGTTGGAATTTATCCAGATTAATGAAAATGATAATGTTGTTGTTGCATTGCAGGATTTACAAAAAGGCCAATCCATTTCGGTCAATGGGCGTGAGGTTGAGCTCAAAGAGGACCTGACACGTGGACATAAGATCGCTGTGAAGGATATTCAAGAAAATGAATTTATCGTGAAATATGGCTATCCGATTGGGCATGCTACAAAAGTAATTTCTGCCGGTGAGCATGTTCATACACAAAATACGAAAACCAATCTTGATGGAATAAAAGACTATCAATTTAGCCAGAAGCTAGCCGAAAATCCTTATAAAAATGAGAACCTGACCTTTAAAGGCTTCAGGCGGAAAAACGGTACCGTCGGAATCCGCAATGAATTGTGGATCGTACCGACTGTTGGCTGTGTCAACGGTGTCGCAGAAACAATTATCAAACGTTTCCAAAAGGAAGTGGGCGATATCAGCCCGTTTGAAAATATCCTTGTATTAAAACACAATTATGGCTGCTCCCAGCTTGGCGACGACCATCACAACACAAGGACCATTTTGCAGGATGCAGCCCTTCATCCTAATGCTGGCGGCGTCCTCGTGTTAGCGCTTGGCTGCGAGAATAATAATCTCTATGAATTTAAGGAAAGCCTTGGCGAATTTGATGAAGGCCGTGTGAAATTCCTCGCTTCCCAAGAGGTTGGCAACGAGATTGAGGAAGGCGTTAAGCTTTTAAAGGAAATCTATGAAAATGCCAAAAGCGATAAGCGCGAAGAGGTCCCATTATCAGAACTAAAACTTGGATTGAAATGTGGGGGTTCAGATGGCCTCTCAGGAATCACGGCCAATCCATTGCTTGGAAGACTTTCGGATTTTCTTGCTGCCCAGGGTGGAACCACGGTGTTAACTGAGGTGCCTGAAATGTTCGGAGCGGAAACGATTCTCATGGAACGGGCAGAAAATAAAGAGGTTTTTGAAAAAACGGTTGAATTAATCAATGACTTTAAACAGTATTTTATCGCCAATAATCAGCCTGTGTATGAAAACCCATCACCAGGGAATAAAGCGGGCGGGATCACTACCCTTGAGGATAAATCGCTCGGTTGTACACAAAAAGCGGGGACTTCCACTGTGACGGATGTGTTAAAATATGGCGAAAGATTAAAGAAAAAAGGACTAAACCTGTTGAGCGCCCCAGGAAATGACCTTGTTGCCGCATCTGCGCTGGCTTCGGCCGGCTGTCAAATGGTTCTCTTTACAACTGGACGGGGAACACCGTTTGGCACTTATGTTCCAACCATGAAGATTTCGACCAATACCCCGCTATTTGAAGCGAAGCCTCATTGGATTGACTTTGACGCCGGAGTATTGCTGGAGCAATCAGCAGATGTTGTCTTGAGACAATTTATTGACTATGTGATTAAAGTGGCCAGCGGTGAATTTGTAAACAATGAGAAAAATGACTTTAGAGAGATTGCTATTTTTAAAACGGGTGTAACATTATAGGTATTTAAACTCTTATGCGAAAAAAACTCAGTAATGGAGGCAGTTTCAATGGAGCAAAACTTAGTTTCGTTATTAAAACAAGAAAAAATTGTGGCAATTATTCGCGGCATTCCAAACGGCAGTGGTGAAGACACAGCCAAAGCCCTGGCAGCAGGCGGAGTTTCATTTTTAGAAGTGACATTAAACACCGATGGCGCCCTTAATATGATTCATGATCTGAAAGGGAAATTTGGCAGTCAATTACGAATTGGTGCGGGAACCGTTTTGGACCTTGAGATGGCAAAGGAAGCGGTTCATGCAGGTGCAGAGTATATTGTGTCGCCAAACCTGGATGAAGAGGTATTGGCATACGGACTTGAACAAGGTGTGGAAGTTTGGCCTGGAACGCTGACTCCTACTGAGATTGTCCGGGCGCATCGCCTCGGGGCAAGCGCTGTTAAGGTTTTCCCAGTCGGCTCAATGGGAGTGAAATATATTAAAGATATTAGAGGACCGCTTAACCATATTCCCATGATGGTAACAGGCGGAGTGAATCTGGACAATATCAAAGAGGTTTTGGGCTACGGAGCCATTGCAGTTGGGCTCGGTGGAAATCTAGTAAACAATGAGTTAATTAAAAAAGGTGATTTTGAGCAAATTACGCAATTAGCTGCGGCGTATACTAGACTAGCTAAAGAGGTGCAGGTGCATGCAGCCAAATAACCGTACGGATGTACTGACAATTGGGGAAAGCATGGTTCTTTTTCAAACAATCGGGGAAAAAGGGATTAAGTATGAGCCGCTCTTTACTAAGTCCCTGGCAGGTGCCGAATCAAATGTTGCCATCACCCTGACACGTTTAGGCAAGAAGGTTAGATGGGTCAGTAAACTAGGAAAAGATCCGTTTGGTGACTTTATTTTGTCAACACTTGGCGGAGAGGGAGTAGATGTATCCTATGCCCTCCGTGATGCGGAAAAACCTACGGCGGTTTATTTTAAAGAAAGTAAAAGCTATGGGGATCCAACCGTTTATTATTATCGGAAAAACTCAGCCGCTAGCAATCTTCAGCCAGAAGATCTGCAAAAAGAGTGGTTTGCTGGTGTCAAGCATTTGCATGTCACAGGAATAACACCGGCCTTAAGTGAAAATGCTGCCGAAGCTATCCGTAAAGCAATGGAAATGGCCAGGGATATGGGACTGACCATTTCCTTTGACCCAAATTTACGGAGAAAGCTCTGGAGTGAGGAGAAGGCGCGGAGTGTTTTACTTTCGCTTATCCCGCTATGTGATGTGTTTCTGCCAGGCGTGGAGGAAGCAGAGTTCCTATTAGGTCAACAATCCATTGAAGAATATGGAGAGAGATTCCTGCAAATGGGGCCGAAAGTAGTTATCTTAAAGCTCGGTGCCGAGGGATCGATGGGCTTTATCAACGGCGATTCTGTTAAAGCAGCCCCACATGTAGTCACACAGGTCATTGATACGGTCGGGGCTGGTGATGCGTTTGCAGCAGGGTTCCTCTCTGAGTATTTAGACGAAGAAGGTGTATTGGCTCCTTCATCCCTGGAGCTGGCCTTAACTCGCGCGAATATTTTGGGGGCGCTGGCAACCCAATTTAAGGGTGATTGGGAAGGGAACCCATCTCTTGAGGAGATCAATTCCATTATCTCAGGCAGGGTAGAAGCTACAAGATAAATATGTAAAGTTGAGGTGATTGACTTGTTTTACTTTGGAAATAAGGAAAATTCTGTGGAAGCAGGAGAAGGTGCCAAAAGGAAGCTTTTGGGAAGGGGCGGAGGCCTGATGATGACAGAAGTAAGTTTCCAAAAGGATGCCATTGGTGCAATCCACTCCCACCCGCACGAACAGGTAAGTTACATTGTTCAAGGAAGTTTTGAGTTCAATTTGGATGGAAACGTCCAGCAAGTGGTGAAAGGGGACAGCATCTACATTCCTTCAGATACTTTGCATGGGGTTAAAGCGCTTGAAGATGACTCGATCATACTGGATGTTTTTACACCTCAGCGGGTAGATTTTCTATGATGTAACAAAAAAAGACCGGGCTTGAACTGCTCGGTCTTTTTTTGTTACAAAATAGAAATCGTGTCCCTGCCTTTTGTTTTTGAAGTATAAAGGGCCTCGTCTGCCAACTGAATCAAATCCTTCGGTTTGGCTGTTGGACCAGGGATGAATGAGGCGATCCCGATGCTTAGGGTGACGATTTCTGCTATTTCTGAATTAATATGGGGAATATTTAGTTCCTTAACTGTTTTCGTGATTAGTGCGGCAAATTGTTCGGCATTTTCCCGGTTTGCTGCAGGCATGATGAGGCTGAATTCCTCACCGCCATAACGGCAGAGTGTATAGCTTGAATCTTCCGTTACAAGATTGTTAATAGCTTGGGAAATGGTTTGCAAGCAATAATCACCAGTAAGATGGCCATAGGTATCATTATATTTTTTAAAGAAATCAATGTCGAACATTAGTAATGAAATTGGGACTTGATCCGATTGAGCATGAAGCCACGCCTTTGCCAGTTTCGTATCAAAATATCTCCGATTTCCCACACCGGTTAATCCGTCTACATAAGAGAGTTGGTTTAATCGTTCATTGGATTTCTCTAATTTATGCTGTGTTTCTTTCAGTTCGATAAGGCTATTCTTTAATTTTCTTTGGTTTTCATTAGAATGGGCGATAAACACAGAAAAATGATAGGCGATAAATCCGCCTGTTAACGAAAAAATATAATGCATGATTAACAATTTTTTTAATACAATTGGATCTTCAATATTGATGGTAAAAACGATTGTTAGGATAAATAATCCAATCAGGTTCATGAAAAAAGCTTTCATTGTAAAATTATAATTCAATCTTGCTAATCCGCTGCTTATGATCGCTATAAACAGCATTCCGATAGAAGCATAAAGAGCTGCATCACTATAACTGAAAAGCAGAAATCTCCCTATTACAATAAGGGCAGAAGCGAGCAACGCGGGAATGAATCCCCCGAAAGCAGCCGCAAGAACGATTGCTAAATGGCGGAGGTCGGCAATTGTTGTGGTAGAAATTTTAATACTAAAAATCATGAGTATGTTTCCAAGGATACCGTAGGAAAGTCCCCAATATAGTTTAGTGGACAATGGTGAAGAAGCCTTTAATGGTCTATTTTTGAATAATTGCCCTAAGACAAAAAAAGCTGATATTAATAGGGCAGTATTTGAAACAAAATCTTTTAACATTCATTGATCTCCGCTACTATGTTCTTTTGGTCAGGAGTGGTTCGTTCCTATAATCCGATTATACTATAAAGAAGGGAAATTTCGACAAAAAATAAAGAAATAAGTCTGTTGAGCTTCGACATTTTCCGGGAAATTTTTATATACAAAAATAGCTTCCCAATAGAAGGGAAGCTATTCATATTATAGGAGGACAGGCTGAGAAATGCCCGCAAGTTCCTTCGCGGCTAAACGTGCTTTTTCTTTGGCAGCGGCAACAATTTCCGGGACCTTTTGCGGATAAAGGTCCAAGCCCTCAGCAATGACACTATTCATGACGTCAATTCCTAGGAAATTAAGGGCAATTTTTAAATAACGGTCTCCAGACTCTAATTCCTGGGTAGGGGAACCTGTATATTGGCCGCCGCGGGTTTGAATGTGAATCGCCTTTTTCCCTGATAATAATCCCTTTGGTCCGTTAGAAGTATGGGTGAAGGTTTTTCCTGCAATAAATAGATTATCGAGGAATGCTTTCAAGACCGCCGGTGAATTTAAATTCCATAATGGTGAAACAAAGACATAGTAGTCAAATCCAATAAATTCATCTGCAAGAGCGTGCATTTTAAGGATTTTTTCCCTTTCGGTTTCTGAAAGCTGGTCTAATGTATAGCCGTATCCTGCTAATTTTCCGCGTGCAAATACTAAATCGGCATCCATTTGGACAAAATCTAATTGGAATAAATCCATTCTCTTAATTTCTACATCCGGCCTTTCATTTATAAAGGATTCGAGAAAAGCCTCTCCAATTTGCAACCCTTTTGATTTTTCAAGACCCTTTGGATTTGCGGTAATATAAAGTAATTTCTCCATCAACACACAACCCATCTGTTTAAATGATTTCATTACTTCTATTATATGAAATTTACTTTGCTCAATTTTGAACAATGGGTGAAGTTCTTGAACATTAGGTGACCATTATAGTTTTCAACATTTGAATTGGGAAATTTTTTTATATTAGCGCTTACATAAAGTTATTGACGAAAAAAGTCGATGGTGATATTCTACATATACGAAGTTGATTTGTTAGTTCATTAAACAAATTAATGGAAGTATAAACCAATCTCGAGATGAACAAATTATTTTTAACTGTTTTTTGAAAAGGATTACAAATAAGAATTATAACGGAGGGGTAACCATGGCACAAAGTGCAAGAGTACAAGCACCAGATTTTAATGTAGAAAAAGCAGCAGTTCGTCCGTTTGGAATGAAAGATAAATTAGGTTATTTGTTTGGTGATTTTGGAAACGATTTCTTCTTTATTTTAGTAGCATCATTCTTAATGGTCTATTACACAGATGTTTATGGTCTTAATCCTGCTTTTGTAGGAACCCTTTTCTTAGTTGCCCGCCTATGGGATGCCATAGCCGATGTTTCTTGGGGCCGTTTTATTGACACAAGAAAAGCAGGGAAAAACGGTAAGTTCAGACCATGGATTTTTAGAATGTCATTTCCGCTAGTCATCACTGGGGTGTTAATGTTTGTACACATTCCGGGAATGTCTACAGGATTTTATGAAGCATATGCATTTGTAACGTATATATTATGGGGAACATTATATAGCACCGTTAATATTCCGTATGGATCAATGGCTTCTGTAATTACAGGTGATCCAGTTGAACGTACTTCACTATCAAGTTGGAGAACATTAGGTGGAAACCTCGCTGGTTTAATCATTAACGTAGTTGGTCCAATGATTCTGTTTGTCAATAATAAGGCTGATGCCAATCACTTTTTATTAGGGGCCATCATTTTTGGAGTACTTGCCATTGCTTGTTATATGGCTTGCTACAAAATGTCAGTAGAACGTATTACAATCACTGATACAAAAAAGGAAAAAGTGAATTTAGGTCAAACATTAAAGGGCCTTGCAAAAAACAAACCTTTACTGTGGATTTTGATTGCATCATTGGCTTTCATGGTGACATTTATGTTAATCGGTGCAGTAAACGTTTACTTGTTTAAAGATTATTTTGGCAATGCCAAAGCTTTAAGTATGGTTGGTCTTATTCAATCTGTAGCAGTATTTGTGGGAATGCCATTGGTTAAGCCATTAGTAGCTAAATTCGGGAAAAAAGAAGTTGCCGCAGCAGGGTTGTTACTCGCAGCTGTTGTATATGGCGTTTTATATCTACTTCCAAACCTTAATGCAAACCAATTTATTGGAATTTTAGCGATTGCCATGTTTGGCTACGGATTATTTAACTTAGTCGTTTGGGCATTTGTAACTGACGTTATCGATTATCATGAATACCTGACTGGTTTACGTGAAGATGGAACTGTTTATTCAATCTATTCCTTTGCCCGTAAAGTAGGACAAGCGATTGCTGGTGGTGTGGGTGGTTTTGCGATTGCATCAGTTGGTTATAATGCAACTCTTAAGGCGCAAACACAGGAAACATTGAATGGAATTCATACACTCGCCACATTGGTTCCGGCAGTTACCCTAGTCGTGATTTTCTTAATTCTTGTATTCCTATATCCATTAAATAAAAAAAGAACACAGCAGCTTGCTATTGATTTGGCTGAAAAGAGAAAAGCTTCTTAATATGGAAGATGGAAGATAGTTAAGAGAACTTAGCTATCTTCTTTTTTATGCAATAAAAAAATCCCTTTTCATAAAGGGATTTTTTTTAGGAAACGATTTCATTCTCCTGCTGTTCAAATGGTAAATTCAGCATCGGGACCCCAAGGAAATGTTTAATCGCAAGGGCACATGCACCTAATACGCAAGACTTTTTCCCAATTGAAGAAATGGATAACTCACGGTAATGACTAATAGACGAATGTAAATTTCTCTTAATTTTATCAAGAGCATCCGGATACATCCTTAGAAGTTCACTGTCGAGCACAAGGACATCAGGATTGTAAATATTAATCATATTATTTAAGCCGACGGAGAGATAGTAGAGTAACTGTTCCAGCTGCTCGTGTACTTCTTGGTCACCTTCATCAAGCCATTTTTGAATATCCTCATAGGAAAGGTTTTTCATTTGTCTTTTTTCGGATAGATACTCGAATATACTTGATTCTGAGGCGTACTTCTCCCAACATCCTTTATTGCCGCAGTTGCATGGCCTGCCTTCAGGGACAACAATCATATGGCCAATCTCACCAGCAAAGCCATCATGCCCGCGAAAGAAGTCATTTTTCATCATCATTCCCATTCCAATTCCGGAATAAAGAGTGGCACAAAGCAGATTATCTGTTTCATGGTGGAAAAATACCCGTTCTGCAAAAGAGCTTAGGTTGGCATTGTTTTCAAGATAAACATCGATATCAATTTCATTTTCAAGATCGGTTTTTAAATGAATATCCTCCCATCCAAGTCGTGGTACAAAATGAACCACTTCGTCCTTCCCAACAAGGCCATGGATGGCAATGACAATTCCGACAATTCCGTAGTGGCTGTCAGTGTATTCCGCTTTATATTTTTTAATTTGCTCAACTAATATATGAAGAATCTCTGCATAGTCTGTTGTGTTTATTTTAATAATAGTAGATGTAACAGGATGACCCAGCAGGTCTGATAACGTAAAGGATATTTGGCCATAATCAAGGTCGATTCCAAGGGCATAGCCTGCATGGCTGTTTAATGAAAGCATAATCGGCTTTCTTCCGACAGAAAAATGCTCAAGCTGTGTCTCAATAATCAGTCCTTCATCCAAAAGGTCAGCAACCTGGGCAGAAATGGTAGCTCTCGTCAGGTCAGTCACCTTGGATATATCTGCGCGGGAAATCATTCCTGCTTTTACAATTTCCTTAATGATTAAGGAACGATTTATTTTTTTTATATATGCCGCATCACCGGTAATCATTGATTTCCTCCATTTTATCCACTTTTATAAGTATTTCTATTATATCAAATTATTAAATGGCGGAAAAACATATTATTGATTTCCTTCATTGACGAATTAAGATAAACATGATAATTTATACTTGTAATTAATTAGTTTAATAAACAAATTAAATTAAACTATATGTATTTTTTAAAATTTTTTAGCGCAATTGAAAGGGTTTACAGCTAAAGCTTTACTATTGGGAGGGAATAGAATGAAAGCTTTTTTAGATAATCATTTTTTATTAAATACCGAGACAGCTAAGGGACTTTATGAAAATGCCGCGCAGGGATTGCCAATCTTTGACTTTCACTGCCATTTAAATCCCCAAGAGGTTTGGGAAAACAAACCATATCGAAGCATTACGGAAGTGTGGCTTGGCGGCGACCATTATAAATGGAGAGCCATGCGTATGCATGGTATTGGCGAAAGGTTCATTACCGGCGACGCTGATGACTGGGAGAAGTTTGCTGCCTGGGCGGAAACAGTGCCTCATTTAATTGGCAACCCGCTTTATCATTGGACACATATGGAATTAAAAATGTTTTTTGGAATCGAGAAGGTTCTTAATCCGGAAACCGCCCGTGAAATTTTTGACGAGTGCAATGAAAAACTCGAGAAGCCGGAATTCAGGCCAAGAGCCTTCATCGAACGATCTAATGTAAAATTTATCGGTACTACAGATGACCCAGTTTCAACTCTTGAATACCACCAATTGTTGAAGAAGGATGAAACGTTTAAGGCCATCATTGCGCCAACCTTCCGTCCTGACGGTGCCCTTTTCATTGAGCGGCCAACCTTTAAAACATGGCTTGAAACATTATCGGAAGTATCCGGGATTAAGGTGGACTCTTTAGATTCGTTTTTACAAGCATTAAAACAGCGGGTTGATTACTTCCATGAAAATGGAGGCCGAGCATCTGACCATGATATTCAAAAAATGGAATATGTACAAACGACTAAAGAAGAGATTTCACCAATTTTTGATAAGAAGTTCAATGGTGAAGAGCTTGATGAAGAAGAAATCACTTTATATAGAGCGTTCCTATTAACGGAGCTTGGAAAAATGTATGCGGAAAAACAATGGGTCATGCAGCTTCATATGGGAGCCATGCGCAGCAATAATACGAAAATGAAAAATCTGCTTGGTCCTGATACAGGTTTTGATTCTGTTGGCGAAACCAATTTTGCTGAAGGCATCTCCCGCTTTCTTGATGCTCTTGACGTAGAGAATGCATTGCCAAGAACGGTATTATTTAACTTAAACCAGAAGGATAATGTTGTTCTTGCTGGCATGATGGGTAATTTTTATGAAGAGGGTATTCCGGGTAAGGTTCAATTTGGTTCAGGATGGTGGTTCCTCGATCATATCGATGGAATGGAAAAACAAATGAAGGATCTTGCAAACGTTGGGTTATTAAGCCACTTTATTGGTATGCTGACAGATTCCCGCAGTTTCCTATCTTACGCAAGGCATGATTATTTCCGTCGAATCCTCTGCAACATTCTTGGAGAATGGGTGGAAAGAGGCTTAGCGCCAAATAATCAGGAGTACATGGAGCAAATGGTTAGAAATATTGGCTATCACAATGCAGAGAAGTATTTCTTACAGCGATAATTTAGAAATGCCTTTCTTGATGTTCTTTGCTTAAAACGCTATTATGGATGGTATATTAATGGTGCCCGCGAGCCCAAACCGATAAACGGAGGGAGATTGTCATATGTCAAAGCAACAAATTGGTGTAGTTGGATTAGCTGTAATGGGGAAAAATCTTGCTTTAAATATTGAAAGCAGAGGGTATTCCGTTGCAGTCTTTAACCGCTCTTACGAAAAAACAGAGGAATTTTTGAAAAATGAAGCAGAGGGTAAAAACTTTGTTGGTGCCCGCACTGTCGAGGAATTTGTTAACTCTTTAGAAAAGCCTCGCAAAATTTTATTAATGGTTAAAGCAGGTACTGCTACCGATGCCACAATCGACTCTTTAAAGCCATTTCTTGAGGAAGGCGATATTCTGATCGATGGCGGAAATACATTCTTCCAGGACACCATCAGAAGGAATAAGGAACTAGCGTCAGCAGGATACCATTTTATCGGAACTGGCGTATCCGGCGGGGAAGAAGGCGCATTAAAAGGACCTTCGATTATGCCTGGCGGTAAACAGGAAGCTTATGAGCTTGTCAAACCGATTTTAGAAGCCATCTCTGCAAAAGTCGAAGGTGACCCATGCTGTACGTATATTGGTCCGAATGGGGCAGGACACTATGTGAAAATGGTTCATAATGGCATCGAGTACGGCGATATGCAGCTAATTTGTGAAGCATACTTTATCCTTAAGAATGTCCTTGGTTTAAATGCAGAGGAGCTTCATCAAGTATTTGCAGAGTGGAATAAAGGCGAACTAGACAGTTATTTAATTGAAATTACCGCTGATATTTTTACAAAAGTGGATGAAGAAACTGGAAAGCCAATGGTTGATGTCATCATGGATACTGCCGGCCAAAAAGGTACTGGTAAATGGACAAGCCAAAACGCTTTAGATTTAGGTGTACCGCTGCCGCTTATTACTGAATCTGTATTTGCGCGCTTTATTTCAGCGATGAAAGAGGAACGTGTAAAGGCAAGCAAAGTATTGAATGGGCCTGAGGCAAAACCATTTGAAGGCAATAAAGAAGAGTTGATTGAAGCGGTTCGTAAGGCATTATACATGAGTAAAATTTGCTCTTACGCACAAGGCTTTGCACAAATGCGCTCAGCATCTGAAGAGTACGATTGGAATCTTCGCTATGGGGATATCGCGATGATTTTCCGCGGCGGCTGTATCATTCGTGCCCAATTCCTGCAAAAAATTAAAGATGCTTACGATCGAGACCCAGAATTGAAGAACCTGTTATTAGATCCATACTTTAAGGAAATTGTGGAAGGCTATCAGCAATCACTACGTCAAGTGCTATCCTTGGCAATTGAACGCGGTATTCCGGTGCCATCGTTTGCAAGTGCGATTGCTTACTATGACAGCTACCGTACCGAAACACTTCCTGCGAACCTATTGCAGGCGCAACGTGATTACTTTGGTGCCCACACATACCAGCGTATTGACAAAGAAGGTACTTTCCATACAAACTGGATGGAATAAGCTTCCTTTCTTTACCTAAAAAGAGACAAAACCTCCAAACAAATGGTTGGTTTTGTCTCTTTTTTTTACTTAAACTAAAATAAAAAAAGCAATATCAGTCAAATTTAATAAGAATGAAGGCAGTTTCAGAGAATGTTTTTCTCAAGCTTAAGGCGTAAAATATAAGTAAGCTTTGATAACGCTTACTACTAGGGAAGGCGTGAGAGCTGTGGAAGATTTAATTTCCCTGCCATATAAAAGAAAAGTATTAGATGAATGGATTTATGCATCTTATCGAATGCGCGGAGTGGAATCCTATACTTTTCAGTTTCACTCACATCACGAGTATGAGATTTATTTCTTCTGCGGCGGTGATTGTAAGTATTTAATTAATAATCGGATCTATGAGCTAGTACCCGGTGATATTATTCTTTTGGATGGCATGACCTTGCATAAAGCCAACCCCTGGGGTGAGAGCATCTATACGAGAAGTGTGCTTCATTTTTCACCAACATGGCTGTCTGATTTGATTTCCACACTCGGAATACCGAATTTGTTAATGCCGTTTAAAAAATTGAACAACCCGCTTCTACGTACACGCTATGATGAAAATGGCCAATATGTAGACGGGCAGATGAAAAAAATATCGGGGCTTCTAACCGAAATCGATGAAGAGCTTCAGCGTACGGGTAAAAAGAGTGAACTATTAGAAGCTGAAGTGAAGCTTGAGCTGACTCAGTTGCTGCTTGCTATCTATAAAATGAGTAAGAAGGAGCTAGCGCAAGTAAACAGCAGGAAGACAGAAAAGGAAGTACATGTAGAGGAAATTGCTTCTTGGATAAGAGATCACTATAAAGAGAAAATTAGTTTGGACCGTATTTCGTCCGAGCTTAGTTTAAGCAAATATTATGTATCGCACGTTTTTAAAGAAGTCACAGGTTTTACTGTGATGGAATATGTAATGGGCTGCAGGCTTAACCAAGTAAAGTTCTTGTTAGAAATGGAACCAGATCTTTCCTTAGCTGAAGTATCTAGTGCATCGGGGTTTGAAAGTCTTGCACATTTTAGCCGCTTTTTTAAAGAAAAGGTGGGCATAACACCGTCACGCTATCGAAAAAATAAACTACAACCAGCAACACAGCAATAAGGAGGAGTCACTATAAATGAATCAAGATTTATTGATCTCAGGATTTTCAGATGAAATTTCATCAGATTTTGATACACAGCTTGAGGTTGTTTCAAATCTAGGCATGCGTTATTTATCTTTGCGGGGCATTGATGGGAAAAACATCGGTGACTTTACCGTTGCTGAGATTAAAGAAAATGTCCTTCCGCGTCTTGAAAAAGCGGGAATAGCTGTATCATCGATTGGATCTCCTATTGGCAAGGTCTTCATCAATGATGAAGAAGGCTTTGCAAAACAAAAAGAAATGCTTGAAACCCTATGCCAGATTAGCAATCTGTTGGACTGCAAATATATTCGTATTTTTAGTTTTTATATTCCAAAGGGTGACAACCCTGATATTTACCGCGATGATGTTATTCGCAAAATAAAGGAATATGCCGCGATTGCGAAGAAATACAATGTCATTTTATTGCATGAAAATGAAAAGGATATATACGGTGATATCGCACGACGCTGTCATGAGATATTAAAAGAGGTTAATTCCCCGTACTTTAAGGCGATTTTTGATTTTGCCAACTTCGTTCAATGCGGAGAAGATACCCAGGCATGCTATGAATTATTAAAGAATGAAGTGGTTTATATTCACATCAAAGATGCGGTTACTACAGATAATCAAAATGTAGTCTGCGGTACAGGTGAGGGGAAAATTCCAGAACTCCTCTCCCAATTTATTAAAGCAGGCTATAAAGGCTTTTTAACACTAGAGCCACATTTGGTTCTCTTTGATTCATTAAAGGATTTAGAGCTTGAAGATGCGGCCGAGATCATTAAGGACAACAAAGGGCTTGATGGTGCAGGCGGCTATAAACTTCAATATGAAGCACTTTTAGAAATTCTAAAAAAAATTGAAAGCGAGGAACGGTAAAAATGGAACAAGTAAAATTAGGGATTATTGGTTTAGGCGCAGAAGGCGGTATGTACGCTAAATTCATTTCAGAAGGCAAAGTAAAGAACATGGTAATTGGTGCAATATGTGATAATGATCCTGCTAAAAAGCAAGTAGCGCAAGAAACTTATCCAGATGTGCCTTTTTATGATAATTATATCGATATGCTTGAAAGCGGTGACGTTAATGCAGTCGTTACAACTGTACCGCATTACCTGCATCCTGAAATGGGAATTGAAGCACTAAAACGAAACATCCATGCATTAGTGGAAAAACCGGCTGGTGTATATACAAAACAAGTGAAAGAGCTAAACGACTTTGCAGCGACAAAGCCTGAAGTTAAGTTTGCAATCTTCTTTAACCAGCGTACAAACCCGCTTTATAAAAAAGTAAAAGAACTTATTGATAATGGTGAGATTGGAAGCATTCGCCGTACCAATTGGATTATCACTACTTGGTGGAGACCGCAGGGTTACTACGATCAAAGTGAATGGAGAGCAACATGGGGCGGGGAAGGCGGCGGTGTTCTTGTAAACCAAGCACCACACCAAATTGACTTGCTTCAGTGGATTTGCGGTATGCCTAAAAAGGTTTATTCAAAAGCAAACTTTGGCTATCAAAGAGATATTGTTGTTGAAGACGATGTAACTGCCGTTTTTGATTATGGAAATGGTGCTACTGGTGTATTTGTAACTTGTACGCATGATGTAGTGGGGACAGACCGTTTAGAAATCTTAGGCGATAAAGGAAAAATCGTGGTAGATGATAGTAAAAAAATCACTATCAAGCGCCTAAATAAGCCTGAAAATGAAATGAGCGCAACCATGAGTATGCAAGATGTTATGAGTATTTTCATGGGCGGCGGTCAAGGTGATATTTTCACTGAGGAAGTTCTTGAATTTGAAAGCGTTTGGGGCGGTCAGCACATTGCTGTATTAGAAGACTTTGCTTCAGCGATCGTTGAAGGTACACCATTATTAGCACCAGGAAGCGACGGTATTAATGGTGTGAGACTTGCAAATGCAATGCATCTGTCAAGCTGGTTAGGCAAGGAAGTGGAATTACCATTTGATGAAGATTTATTCTTAGAAGAACTAAATAAACGGATTGCAGAAGAAGGTAAATATCCGGTTAGAAAGTAATCACCTTAAACGAACTCAATGCTAATGCAGCTTTGAGTTCGTTTCAAAAAAGGGGAGAAGCATATGCTTAAAGCAGCAGTAATAGGACTTGGAGATATTTCTAAAATTCATATACCAGCTATACAAGCAAATCCAGACGCTGAGCTAGTGGCAGTTTGTGACATAAATGAATCCTTAAAAGATACCGTAACTGGCGTAAACTTTTATACAGATTATCACGAGATGCTAGAAAAGGAAGCGCTTGATTGTGTTCATAACTGTCTGCCTCATTATCTGCACTACCCTGTAACAAAAGCTTGTGTAGAAAAAGGTGTTCATGTTTTTCAAGAGAAGCCGTTGGGCTTGAACACGGAAGAGGGACAGGCGCTGGTAAAACTTGAGAACGAACATAGTAATATTAAAATTGGTGTGTGTTTACAAAACCGATACAATGAAACGTTTGAGAAACTTCTAGAGATCGTTAAGAGCGGTGAATACGGCAAGGTTACAGGGGTAAAAGGTCTGGTAGCTTGGTTTAGACCGAAGGCGTATTATGATGCCAAACCATGGCGCGGCAAAATGGAAT
The DNA here is from genome assembly GCF_049568635.1 of Neobacillus sp. SAB-20_R2A. Lineage (NCBI taxonomy): Bacteria > Bacillati > Bacillota > Bacilli > Caryophanales > Bacillaceae > Neobacillus > Neobacillus sp. SAB-20_R2A. Next base: position 1,422,969 of record NZ_CP145895.1, read on the forward strand.
TGGCCGGCGGCGGTGTGATGATTAACCAAGCATTGCATACCATCGATTTAATGCAGCTTATTGGCGGTGAAATCGACTCCATTAAAGGATCTATAAATCAATTATTGGACTATGGAATTGAAGTGGAAGATACGGCATCGGCCCATATCCATTTTAAACATGGAGCGAAGGGCTTATTCTTTGCTACTAATGCAAATGCAGAAAATTCAAGCGTGGAGCTTGAGGTATTGTTAGAAAAAGGAAAATTCAACATCAAAGATAGCATCTTGGTGAGAGTAACAGAAGAAGGTAAAAAGGAAGAATTGGTGGAAGACGCCAAACTGCCAGGTTCAAAATTCTATTACGGGGCAAGCCATTTCAAAACCATTAACCAATTCTATCAATGTATTCTCCAAAATTCTCATGATTATGTTCATGCGAAGGATGCATTCGTTTCTATTGCAATGATTGATGCTATACGTAAATCTTCAGAGATAAAACAAGCAGTTAAAATGGAGGGATAATCAATGAAAAAGGGTAAAATCGGCGTTCAAATGATGATGCTAAAAGGCAAAGTGGAAGAGCTAGGTGCCTATGAAACAATGAGAAAAGTAAGTGAGCTTGGCTATCACGCAGTTGAAGTTTCTCAAATTCCTATGACTCCAGAGAACGTAGCGGAGATAAAAAGGGCAAGTCAAGATTTTGATATTAAGATTGCGGCTCTTTCTGCTGCGGTAGAGCCAATGCTTCCTGGAATGCCTGGTGAGACATTGACAAGTGACTTTGAAAAAATCGTAAACGACTGCAAGACCCTGGATTGTAACTTCTTACGTATAGGTATGCTGCCATTAACAGCTATCGGTCATAAAGATAAAATCATGGAATTTATTAGTAAAGCAGAAGAAATGGCCCACCGATTGGCTGAACACGGAATTGAATTGTATTACCACACACACCACATAGAATTCCAAAAATATGATGGTCAGTATTTGTTGGATATTATTAAGAATAACACCACTAAGCTTGGGTTTGAATTAGATGTTCACTGGATTCAAAGAGCGGGCGTAAATCCTGTGGAATTTGTTAAAGAATATAAAGGCCGTATCTCACTCCTGCACTTGAAGGATTATCGTATTGGACAAATTGATACAAGTCAAATTGACTTCAAGGATATGGGGAAATTCTTTGACCTATTCACCAATACAATTGAATTTGCAGAACTTGGCGAAGGAAACCTCGATATTAAAGGTATTATGGAAGCAGGCCTTGAGAGCGGGGCACAGTATTTCTTGGTAGAACAAGATGATACCTATGGCCGTGACCCATTTGATTGCTTGGAGATTTCTGCTAATCACTTAAGAAAACTAGGTTATTCTGACTGGTTTTAAAAATATTAGCAAATAAAACAAGAGGCTGTTAATAAGTGGCAGCCTCTTTTTGTGTGCGTAAAGTGAAATATAAAAATTAGATTTATGTTTCATTACTCATTTCTTCTTGTTTTCTTGTTATTCTTTTAAAGGCTAGACTTGCTGAAGAGAGAATCACAAGACCTAATAGGCTTACACTGAAAAAGAATCCTAATCCCGATATAGCGGCAACTGCAAAGTATATTGCGGCAGTTCCAAAAATCATAAATAGACTTGGGATCGGACTGTAGATGGTAATGAGAAGTGCATTTTTGATATGTGTTCTCAATGGTTGATCAAATTCAACATAAGAAGCCAATGTATAGCAAATGAGGAGAAAATAAATACAACTCATGATAATACTGGAATATAAAAGAATAGCAGCTGTTTCATTAGATGTAGATTGTAAAAAGGTGATATTTACATACAAGATAGAGCCGAACGCAACGAATATTAACCCTAATTTATTACTGTTATGGAACTCCTTTTTATAATATTGCCAAAAAGTTTGGAATACTGGTGGATGATTTTTTAAAAGATACTGTCTTAATGTAGCTAACATCGCTATAGTAGCTGGAAAAAAACCAAATATCACGAATCCGCTTAAAGTAAAGAGGATCCATAATAAATTTAAATAAGCTAGTCTTGCTATCCAATTACAAACCACATAAATACCATTTGAAAATGAACCTAATTGCATGCTGCTCCCTCCTTTCCTATAAATATATCATGCACAGAAAGACTAGTTTTCCTTTTTCGATAGGAAGTAAAAATTTTCCCTGAAAAGTAAAAATAAAGCATGAACTAAATAGAGTATCTAGAGATTTTACATCTGAAATTGGAGAGGTGATAAAACTAGTAAAAATTTTCTCAATAATGTAAAAATTCCACATTGTTGAAAGCGTTATCAAAAACTATACTTAACCTACAATAAAGATAACTAAATCTTCTACAAAGAAAAAGAGGTGAAAATCGTGGGCAGCGAAGTAAAGGCCGAAACAAAAGTTGCACCAATAACTAAAAATAAGGTAAACAAGCAGGCAAAAAGAAGAAAAAGTGCCGCTTTTAGCGGGTGGAAGGAGAATTTATCAGGTTACGTATTTATTGCACCGATGTTTATTGGGACCTCGATCTTGGTAGTATTTCCAATTCTCGCTTCTTTTGTGTTAAGTTTTACCGATTGGAATTTTGTATCAGGTTATGAAAATGCTAAATTTGTAGGATTTGAAAACTTTTCGAAATTACTCTCCAATCCACTATTTATTAAAGGCTTAATCAATAATATTATCTTAATTTTAGCGGTGCCGATTACATTAATTTTATCACTTGGTTTAGCTGTAATCATTAACAAACATGTTTATTTTAAAGATCTGTTCAAGGTGATCTATTTTATGCCGTTTATTTCGAGCGTTGTAGCCGTTGCAGTGGTTTTTCAAGTGCTATTTCATCCAACGAAAGGTCCTATTAACCATTTACTGATGTCGCTTGGGATTGAGAATCCACCTGGTTGGATCGCAGACGTTACCTTTGCCTTGCCCTCTGTAATGTTAATTATGATTTGGACAGGAATTGGGTTTAATTTAATCATTTACTTGGCCGGTTTGCAGAACATACCAAAAGAACTTTACGAAGCAGCACAAATGGATGGGGCTAGTGCTTGGGCTCAATTTACTAAGATTACAATCCCCTTGGTGTCACCTACAACATTCTTATTGTTTGTTACAGGTGTAATTTCTAGTTTTAAAGTATTTGATTTAATCATCGTTTTAACGAATGGCGGACCAGCAAATTCGACCATAACACCAGTTGTTTATTTGTATCAACAGGCATTTATTGAATTAAAAACAGGCTATGCCTCCGCTATTTCTATAGTCATGTTCGTGATTATTTTGATCATTACTTATATTCAATTTCTTGGTCAGAAAAAATGGGTGAATTATTAAAAAGAAAGGAGCAGTTTAGATGGTACAAAGATTAGATATAAGAAAATTGATTATGACCATCATTATGGTTTTCATTGGAATAGCTTTTCTAATGCCATTCTTTTGGATGATATCTGCTTCTTTGAAAGTGGAAGAGGATGTATTAACTTTTCCGATTCAATGGATTCCTAAGCATTGGAATGCGGTTGAAAATTATAAAGAAGTTTGGACGGGGTCATTGCCGTTCCTGCTATTATACTGGAATTCAATCAAGGTAACAGTTTTAACAACATTAGTTTCATGTACATTCTCATGCTTAGCGGCATATGGGTTTGCCAAAATTAATTTTAAAGGAAGAGATTTCATCTTTTTAATCGTTTTGGCAACCTTCATGATTCCACCGCAAACATTGTTAGTAACGCAATTTCTGTTATATAGATGGCTTGGTCTTTATGATACACACACTGGTCTTATTCTATTAAATAGTTTTAGTGTATTTGGAACTTTTATGCTGCGCCAATTCTATCTCGGAATTAGTAATGAAATCATAGAATCAGCGCGAATGGATGGTGCGGGGCATTTTAGAATTTTTAGATCGATTGCCTTACCATTAGTAAGACCTGCGATCGCAACTTATGCAATATTACGTTTTATTTGGACTTGGAATGACTTCCAAAATCCATTAATTTTCCTAAGAACAAAAGAATTATACACCATTCAACTAGGTGTAAACAGTTTTTCAGATCAACATGGCAGCGTTTACTCATTAATGATGGCTGCATCTGTTTCCGCCATTTTGCCATTACTGATTATTTTCATTATCGGACAGAAAAACGTTATTGAAGGCATACAGCTTGGCGGAGTGAAAGGTTAAAGTGGTATTTGCTGCCTCTATTGATTTAGAGAGAGTTGCTATACAAACTAAATATAAAGGGGGAAAATATGGTGATTAAACGGTGGGGTTCGCTGTTACTGGTTGGAATTCTTGCAATGTTTATGTTAGTTGCATGTTCTGGTAACGATAAGGCTGCAACAGATGAAGGTAAATCCGATTCATCTAAAAAAGAAGTAACGTTAAAATTTGTTCACTGGATTAATGAGGATGTTGGAAAATGGAAAGGTGTCATTGCAAAATATGAAGCAGAGCATCCAGGAGTAAAAGTGGAATCCATCCCGCTTGTAGAAAATATGAGCTCTGTGGATTATTTCAAACAGTTAGATTTGATGGCCTCTGCGGGCGATGATATGGATTTGATTATGTTTAACAATTCTCAAGATTTAGCAAAACGAATTGACGCAGGACTTGTTGAACCAATCACTAAATTTACTAAAGCAGAAGGCATTGATGTTACTAAAGAATACAATTATAGCTATCCAGCTTTTAAAGGCGAGTATTATGGCTTGCCAATGAAAAATGTCACGATGCTCGTTATGATGAATAAGGCACATCTTGATAAAGCAGGCTTAAAAGTTCCGACTGATTGGACATGGGATGATTATGCCGAATATGCTAAAAAGCTGACAACGGATGGTCATTATGGTTCATATTTGCACACATGGCATAACTTCCATTCTGTTTTAAAATTAATGAGTAAAGAAGAAGATAATATGATCTTGCACGAGGATGGCACATCGAACGCAGCTGATCCGATGTTGCGCGCATCACTGGAACTGCGAAATCAGTTAGAAAATGTCGATAAATCTTCTGTTCCATTTGAAGAAATTTTATCGCAAAAAATGGACTACCGTCAGCAATTCTTTAGTCAATCCGCATCAATGGTTCCTTCCGGAAGTTTTATGATTACAGAATGGGGTCAATTTACACCAGAATTTGAAATTGCTTGGGCACCATGGCCAAAAGATAAGGCAAGTGATAAACCTGTAGCACAGATGGGCGGGGATTTAATTTCAATAGCCAAAAGCTCAAAACACAAGCAAGAGGCATATGAATTTATGCGTTGGTTGACAACTGAAGGGATTGTGGAACAGGGAATCTGGACACCGTCATGGAAGAAAGCAGATATGGACAAAGCGTTAGAAACAGTGGTAAATGGAGCCAAAAAACCTGATGCCATTGATATGGAATCATTGAAGCATGCACTTACCTCTGTTAAGCCAAGTAAAGTCATTGCTCCACCTCCATATATTACGGAAGCCTATAATGAATTTGGTGCTGAGGTGGAATTATATCTCCTCGGAGAGCAGAATCTTGATAAAACCATGAAAAACATTAAGGAAAAAGTACAAGCCGTAGTAGATGCTAATAAATAATTAGAATATTCATGCTATAATAGAGAGAAAACAGACACGTTTTCTCTCTATTTTTTATTGTTTGAACTATTGGAAGCGGTGATCATCAGTGAAGTTATTTTGGAAAAAAATAAAGCAAATGTCGCTTCGAACGAGATTAATTATTTCCGTCATTCTCTGCATTTTTTTTCCGTGGGTTAGTACCTACATCGTTTCAAATTATTTTACGAAAGACGTATTAGAACAACGTGCAGCCAAACAATCAGAAGATGATTTACGGATGCTTGAATTAGGAATAAAGAATATGTTTGACGATATGATCTATACATCTAATTATATTCAATTTGATTCAAACATGAATCAGTTACTAAAATCACATAAGTTAATTGATGCAGATTCACCCAGCGTAAAACAAGAAATAGCTCTTAATTATATAAGAATATCAAATGAATTGTCTGGAATTACTGACCTATTAATGCCTATGTATATTACCATTTTGTTTGAAAATGACTTATATTACACCAATTATTCACGAATCGATTTTAATCCTTTACAATTCAAAGAAAAACCATGGTTTGAAAAATTGGACCACTTAAGTTTTTACCAAACCTATTGGCTGGGTGCACATCCAACCTACATTAAATCTGATAGAGAAACTTACCCGTATCTTATTACGATTGGAAGAAGGATTCAAAGTTCTGATTCCTTAAATTCCTATATCATTATTAGTTTAAAAGAAAATGAGATTAAAAAGCTTTTTAGTCAGTTTCAAAGTGAAAAGAGGGCAAAATTTTATTTGACCAATAAGACAGGAGAAATTTATTCAAGTTTGGATAAAGATGAGGTAGGAATGAAATTACCCTATGATGTGATGAACGATCATTATCAAATTGTTGACTATGAAAAAGAGAAGCATTTAATGGTTTCTTATCCAGTATCCTATTCAAATTGGAGATTGGTCAGCCTTGTCCCATACGAGGACACGATTGGCTCAATCAATACGGTTACGAGAACAACGATTTTGATTCAAGGTGGTTTTTTAGTTTTATTTTTAATTGGATTGATCTTGCTTGTGCGTGAATTTACGAAACCAATCACAAGATTACATCATGTGACAAAAGCAATCAAACAGGGTGACCTATCAGCCAGGATCCATCTTCCTGGAAATAATGACGTCGCTCAATTAGGCCACAGCTTTAATCATATGCTTGATACCATCGAGGATATGATTGAACAGATTAAAAGACAGGAAGAAGCGAAACGAAATGCTGAATTAGACATGCTTCAAGCACAAATTAACCCGCATTTTTTATTTAATGTCCTAAATGCGATTCGCTTAAAGATAAAAATGGGGGGAGATACAGTCAGTGCTTCACTTATTTATTCTTTATCCGCACTCCTTAGGATGACGATCAATCGAAATAACGCTTTTATAACGTTAGAAGAAGAGGTGAGGATTGTAAAGCATTACGTAGATTTGATGAATTTTCGTCATCAACATGATGTAGAGTTAGTGATAGATGTGAACGAAGCAGCCGCTAGTTTCCTAGTACCTAGATTTTTCTTACAGCCAGTAATCGAAAACGCTGTCATTCATGGGCATAATAATAGGAAGGAAACAATTAAAATATTTGCAAAGGAAGAAAATAAGACGTATTTGGAAATAATCATTACAGACAATGGTAAAGGTATGGACAAGCTTACATTAGAACGATTAAAGGAGAAAGTTTTTCAACCCAATCGTACTGACCATAGTAAAAGTAATCATTCTTTTAACGGTATAGGAGTGCAGAACGTCTACCAAAGGATGAATTTGATTTATGGAGAATCCTTCCATATGCAGATATATAGTATTGAAGGGGAAGGTACAACTTTATCGTTTCAAATTCCAGTGCATAAGGAGTGTGTAGAATGTATGGAGTAGTTTTAGTTGATGATGATGTTATAGTTATTGAATTTTTGAAGAAAATGATTCCATGGCAGGACTATGGTTTTGAAGTAGTGGCACACTTTCAAGATAGTAGTTTGGCTTATGTCTATATGCAAGAAAATTCCTATGATGTATTGATTACCGATATTGGGATGCCTAAATTAACTGGAATCGAGTTAATAGAGCATCTAAAAAAATCAAACAGTAACTCATATCATGTGATCCTATCTTGTCACGATGAGTTTCGATTTGCACAACAAGCCTTAAAATTAGAAGTCTATGATTATATTTTAAAAGAAACAATGGAAGAGATGAATATCATTGCTTTACTAGAAAGATTAAAGAAAAAATTGGATCAAGAACGTCATACAAGCAATCAGCACTTAAAGGTTACCACATTTTTAGAAAGAAATAATATCAAATCTAAGTTTATAGCTAATCTTATGAAAGAACAGAATTTGGTAGAGACGGATTGGTGGGAAGAGCACGAGCAACTTTTGGGAATGGACTTTACACACGAGCACTATACACCGATCCTATGCTTTATTGATCAATATCAAAAAGTGATTAATCATTTTGAAAATGAAAGTTTGCTTCAATTTAATGTAAACAACGTAGTAGAAGAAGTACTTACAAAAGCTCAAAAAGTACAGACTTTCTATCTAAAAGGGGTATTTCTTATTCTTATTCCATTGAACAGAAACAAAACGATGGATACAAATCAGTTTATCGAACTCATGATAAAAGAAATGCATAGAAAAATCGGTACCATTTTAAACATTAGTATTACTTCTTTTATCGGAGAACAAAATGTGAAGCACCAGCAATTAATCGAAAATATCCAACTTTTACTTAAAAATAAAGATCAACGTTTTTATTATCAACATGGCAGTATTCTATATTTTCGCCCAATTTCCTATACAAGCGATTCTATTTTTCATGATTATGTACAGATTTCGCAGAAACTAAAAGAGTTGATCTTAAAAGATAAAAAAGATCAAATAGTAGAGAGTTTGTACCATCAATTAAATAATATAAAAGAGAAGAAATATTCTCCGGCAGTCATAAAAGATTGGGCAAATAAATTAATATTTGATATTAAATTATGCATAAGCGCTTTAAAACATTTTGAAACCCAATCAAATACCTCGACAGACCATTTTATTCAGGATGTCGAAACATTTGAACATTTAGAATGTGTATTAGAAGAACTCTGTGGTCAATTCCTTGAACAAGTAAAGTCCATTAATTTGACAACAAGAAATAAAGATGTTTTAAAAGCACAAAAATATGTACAAACCCACCTTAGTGAAAAAATTTCTCTAAAAGAAGTAGCTGACCATTTACATTTAAATGCTAGTTATTTCAGTAGAATGTTCAAGAAGGAAATGGGAGAAGGTTTTATTGAATATGTGACAAGAGTGAAAATGGAAAAAGCAATAGAATTACTGGATCATTCTGTAAAGTCAGTAGAACAGATTGCATTTGAGTTAGGCTTTGAAAGTAAAAGTTATTTTTTAAAAACATTTAAAAAGAATTATGGCTTTTCTCCAAAGTCCTATAAGTATAAGGATTAAGAATTTATAAGTGCAGGTTTTTTTGCATAAAAAAACCAATCCGCTATTTTTATTTTTGTGGATTGGAGATTACTGGTTCGGATGAATCGAATGGGACGTATTCTCCGTGTTTTTCGATTAACTCAACAACTGTTTTAATTAACTTTTTCATGTTTTATTTCTCCTCTTGATTTGATATTCTTATTATCAGGGATGTGAGGGATTTTTACAAAGCGGTTGAAAACGGCAACAATCATGCTGAAAACGAAAACAATCTTGCTGAAAGCGTTCGTCATCTGCCTTTTTCTCAGTTTTTCGCCGTTTTTCTTGATTTTTCTTTAATTTTGCCAAGAACGATTTGTAATCAGATCGATACGCAATTCATTGACGTAAAATAATCATAATGATATGATAATAATGAATTTGTTAGTTTGATAAACAAATTAATTTTTTATTTAAACATCCCTTGTTTGGAAGAATTTGAAAGGGATTACATGATAACAGATCTTAAAATGGCCGTACATGTAAATTTTTCATAAGGAAACACTAAAGATATAGAGAAGGAGTGAAGAATTGTGGGTGTTATTCAAGACTTACTAAAAGATATACCAGTGCCGAAGATGGCAAAAGTGAAAGTGAATTTTAGCGACGAGAAAATTGATAATCTTGAACATGCGTTAATGGAAAAATTACAGCAAGAACATATAAGAAAAACAGTTAAGCCTGGAATGGAAATTGCCTTGGCAGTTGGCAGCAGGGGACTTGACCGGCTTGTTGAACTAACGGAAGTGACGGTGCGATTCTTAAAGGAACTTGGTGCGAAGCCATTTATTGTTCCGAGCATGGGAAGCCATGGCGGTGCAACTGCTGAAGGACAGCGTGAAGTGTTAGCGCATCTTGGCGTCACAGAAGAAAGCGTTGGCTGTGAAATTCGCTCCTCGATGGAAGTGGTTAAAATTGACGAACTGCCAAATGGCTTGCCAATTTATATTGATAAATATGCTTCAGAAGCTGATGGTATTGTCGTTATCAACCGGGTGAAACCACATACTGCTTTTAGGGGCCCTGTTGAAAGCGGCATTATGAAAATGATTAGCATTGGTTTAGGTAAGCAAAGAGGCGCAGAGGCCTGCCACCAATTAGGCTTTAAGTATATGGCGGAAAATGTTCCGGCAATGGCCAAGGTTATCATGGCGAAAAAGCCTGTTCTTTTTGGTGTGGCATCCGTTGAAAATGCTTTTGATAAAGTGGCAGCAGTGGACGTTCTTACGCCCGCAGAAATTATCGAAAAGGAAGCCGACCTGCAGAAAAAAGCAAAAGAGCTATTGCCTAAGCTTTTCTTTGATCAATTGGATGTTCTTGTAATTGATGAAATTGGTAAAAATATCAGCGGTGATGGAATGGACCCGAATATTACCGGCCGCTATCCTACTCCGTACGCCTCTGGTGGACCTGATGTTAATAAAATGGTCGTGCTATCTGTTACTCCTGAATCCGAAGGAAATGCCAATGGGGTAGGTACTGCTGATTTTACAACTCAGCGCCTAGTGGACGATATGGACTTAGAAGGAACATATGCCAACGGCTTAACTTCAACGGTTGTGTCGCCTACAAAAATAGCCACCACACTGCCGAATGATAAACAGGCGATTCAGGCTGCCGTTAAGACGTGTAATATTTTAGATTTTACCACAGTGAAAATGGTGCGTATTAAAAATACACTGAAGATCAGTGAAATAGAAGTTTCTGAAGCTTTGCTCGATTATATAGCGAATCATCCAAATATGGAGCAAGTTTCAGATTTATATGAAATTAACTTTGATGAAAATGGAAATTTATTTTAGAAAAATTGGGGGAGAACAATATGACAAACTTATTTGACCTAACCGGAAAAACGGCTGTAGCCGTAGGTGGAAATGGCGTATTAGGCTCAGCTATGGCAAAAGGATTAGCAGAGCATGGGGCAAAGGTTGCCATTGTCGGCCGCAATCTCGAAACCGCTGAAAAGGTTGTAAAGGAAATCGTCGAAGCTGGCGGGGAAGCGAAAGCTTTCCAAGCAGATGTTAGTTCAAAGGATTCCTTGCAGCAGGCAGCAACTGAAATCGAACAATGGGCTGGCGGCTGGGACATTCTCTTGAATGCACCAGGAACCAACAGTGCGACTCCATTCTTTGATCTTGACATGGATGAGTATGACAAAATCATGGATATAAACTTAAAAGGTATTGTGATGACCTGCCAAATTTTTGCGAAGCGAATGATTGAACAGGACAGAAAGGGCAGCATTATTAATATTTCGTCTGTTTCATCAACAACTCCGCTGTCCCGCGTCTTTACGTATTCTGTATCAAAAGCCGGCCTTAATAGCGTGACTCAATTTTTAGCACGTGAATTTGCGCAAAATGGAATCCGCGTCAATGCGATTATACCTGGGTTCTTCCCGGCTGAACAAAATCGTAAAATTTTGGACAAGGAGCGGATTGAATCCATTATGCGCCATACGCCAATGAACCGCTTTGGTGAAGCTGAAGAGCTTCAAGGGGCAACTGTATGGCTTGCGTCTGAGAAAGCCTCAAGCTTTGTGACAGGCGCAATGATCCGTGTGGATGGCGGTTTCGGAGCAATGACCATTTAAACATAATGAAGTCAATTCCCTAATAAGATAACAATGATGAAGTATAAATAGATTGATTTACCCGAGGGGAGAGGGGACAATGCTTACCGAGAAATACAGTAAATTACAGTCTATTCTCCGAGAAATGGATTCCGTTGTCGTTGCCTTTTCAGGCGGTGTGGATAGTACGTTTCTGTTAAAGGCTTCGGTCGAGACATTAGGGCCTGAGAAGGTTCTGGCGGTTACAGCCGATTCAGAAACCTATCCATCAAGCGAGCTTCAAGAGGCGATTAAACTAGCGGAAAAAATCGGCGTGAAGCATCAGGTAATTGAAACTTCCGAGTTAGCGATTCCCGGTTATGCAGAAAATAGTAAAAATCGCTGCTATTTTTGCAAAAGCAGCTTGTTTGATCATTTAATCCCTGTCATGGAAGAAAAGGGATTTAAAAATGTCATTTATGGTGTTATTGCCGATGATATGAATGAATTCCGTCCAGGCATGCAGGCAGCCAAAGAGAAGGGAATTCGCGGCCCGCTTCAGGAAGCAGACCTCTATAAGGAAGAAATCCGCGAGCTTTCCCGCGAGTTTGATTTGCCGACGTGGGATAAACCATCGTTCGCCTGTCTTTCTTCGAGGATTGCCTATGGTGAGTACATTACGAAAGAAAAGCTGACAAAGGTGGAAAAAGCAGAATACTATTTAAAATCCTTACAAATCCGCCAGGTTCGCGTAAGAACTCACCAGGATATCGCCCGAATTGAGGTAGAGCCTAAAGATATGGCAATCATTCTTGAAAATCATGATACCATTGTGCATAATTTACAAGAGTTTGGCTATAAATATATAACACTTGATTTAATTGGCTATCAAAGCGGAAGTATGAATAAAGTTCTTTCCTAAAAGCTTTTTTCATTTGTATTGCCTCCATAGAAAATTCACCTATAAAAAAGGCTTTTGGATTTTTTCCAAAGCCTTTTTTTAGATTGATAGATTAAAGGTAATTAAAAGTAGGTAGAGGTGAGCACAATGAAAAAAATTTTACTGGTTGATGATGAGAGGTGGGTTCGGACAGCCCTTAAGTGGACAATCAAAAAGTTGGCACTTCCTCTAGAAATTATCCATGAATGCGGGAATGGTTTAGAGGCACTGGACTGGATCAAGCAAAATGACGTTGACCTTGTCATTACAGATATACAAATGCCGATTATGGACGGGCTTTCGTTGGCGAATGAGCTATCGAAGTTAAACAAGAAACTGGATTGTTTTATCATTAGTGTTCATCATGAGTTCCAATTAGCGCATCAAGCGTTAAGGAGCGGTGTGACGGATTACCTTATTAAACCGATTGACGAAAAAGAATTAAAGGAATGCCTGGAAAAATGGTTATTTAAACGAAATAAAGAAGAGACAAGCAGAAAAATGGCTCAAGTACTGGATGATACAATTCCATCATCTACCATTGAAAGGGTATTACAATATATAGAGAAAACCCCTTTAGATCAAATAACTCTAAAGGCTGCCGCAGACCATGTCCATATTAATCCCAGCTATTTAAGTCAATTATTCAAACAGCAGTTCGATAAAAAATTTGTTGGCTATATCACGGAGCTGCGAATACAAGAGAGTAAAAGATTGCTACAGAATACATCATTGCGCATGTCAGAGATTGCGGAACGGGTTGGTTATTCGGATTTAGCTTATTTTAGTAATAATTTTAAAAGAATTACGGGTAGTTCTCCCTCTGAATTTAGAAAATCAAGCGTCTAACGGAGTCTATTAAATGACTCATTTTTTTGCTTTAAAAAATAGGAATTTAGAAATAGGTAAATAGACTTATTTTTCTAAATATTAAAAAAACACAAATATAGCAAAAAATATCCTATACTACTATCATTCAATATCCTCTTAAAATTATGGTTGAAAGCGTTTACTAAAACCGATTAATAGGGGGAAGAAAAATGGCGTCAGTATCAAAACAAATAAGAAAAACGTCAAGACTGAGAAAAACACTTCTTACGGGTACACTTACTTTATCTCTGTTAGCTCCAGTCATGGTCCCGCAGGTAAGTGCAAATAGTAATGAAGACTTGGGGTATGTTGACCCAGCTTCACAAAATGCCGGAAACGGCGGGGCAGATACGGTTACATATCGTATTGCAGCCAACTCAGTTACTGGACAACCAGAAATCGAGGCAGCAAAGAAAGGTGTCCTAACGGCGGATGGAAAGCAATTCAGAGATTTAGATGGTGACAGGAGTTTAGATCCTTATGAGGACTGGAGAAAACCTGTTAACGAGCGGGTAGCAGACCTGGTGTCAAAGATGACTTTGGCTGAAAAGGCAGGCATGATGTTAATTAACACGCACACTCCGATTGCCAACCCGGCTGATGGAAAATATGTAAAAGCTGATGATGATATGATTGTTAAGAAAAATATGCGCCATGTCATCTTCCGGCAAACTCCGACTGTCGATGTGATTGCAAAGTATACGAATCAGCTTCAGGAATTAGCAGAGGAATCGAGATTGGGCATCCCGGTTGTTGTCACTTCCAATCCGCGTAACCATGCATCCACAGATTACACCAATAATAGTGACGGTGCTGGCATGCACACCTTCTGGCCTGGTCCGCTCGGATTTGCAGCAGCACGAGACGCAGAGGCTGTTAAGGAATTCGGACAAATTGCTGCCAAGGAATGGAGAGCGGCTGGCATCCGCAAGGTTTATGGCTATACAGCAGATGTCTCCACAGACCCATTATGGGCAAGAATCGAAGACACCTTTGGTGAGGACCCAACTCTAGCATCAGACATGGTCTATAACGTCATAACCGGCTTCCAGGGTGAAAAACTTGGCAGCGACAGCGTTTCGATTACAGTCAAGCACTTCCCTGGCGGCGGGGCGCGTGATAACGGTTTGGATCCACACTTTGTAGAAGGTAAATTTAATCCATATCCAACTGCGGGAAGTTTATTAAACTATCACATTCCTCCTTTCAAGGCAGCAATCAAGGCAAATGTAACGTCTGTTATGCCATATTACGCGTATCCAAGTAACGAGTTCAGCGCCGATCAAGGATTGCCTAAATATAGTTCGACTCAGCAATTTGAAGAAGTCGGCTTTGCACTAAACAAAGGAATTTTAGATTTCTTGCGCAACGACCTCGGATTCAAAGGATATGTAAACTCAGATACGGGTGCTGTTGGAAACAACGCTTGGGGTGCCGAAGATTTATCGCCGGTAGGAAAAGTAGCGAAGGCCATAAAGGCGGGGACCGACATTATTTCGGGTTCATCCGACCCGCAGCTAATTATCGATGCAGTTGATTCAGGTTTACTACCAGAATCAGAAGTTAACGAATCTGTGACCCTATTGCTGACAGAAATGATGAATTTAGGTCTATTTGAAGACCCATATGTAAATCCGCAGCAAGCTTTGGAAGTTGTCGCAGATCCTAAAGCTCAAGCGTTAGCAGATGAAGCACACCTTAAGTCGGTTGTTTTATTACGCAACGATAAAAATATCCTGCCGTTAAAAGATGCTAAGCTGCAAAAAGTGAAGCTTTATATTGAAATGTTCACTGGCGGAGATGCAGCCGCAGCAACAGCCAATTTAAAACAGACCATTAAAAATCACGATGCCTCTATCACGATTGTAGATAATCTTTCGGAAGCAACACATGCGTTTGTTTGGGTGAAACCGGCGCAATCCAACTGGGATAACAATCCGCGAATCACAGTAGGACCTGAAACAGGCATCGCGAATGTGGCTCGAATTGTTGAAATCCAAAAAACCGTTCCAACCATTACGGCAATTAACTTTATCAGTCCATGGTTAATTAATCAAATTGAACCAAATGCGGCTGCTGTACTAGCCACATACGGAACGAAGCCTGAAGCAGTAATAGATGTCATTCGCGGCGAATTTAACCCGATTGGAAAGCTGCCGATGGCCATCCCTGCTAGTGCTGAAGCAGTTGAAAATGAAGTTGGCGATGTTCCTAGCTTTGCACCTGAAGAAACCCCTAATTATTCTTATGTAAATAAAGCTGGTAACAAATATGAGTATGGATTTGGTCTTTCCTATAATCAAGGAAAAGCTGTTGGAAAACCAGACCATGCGGGTGAAATTGGCACACCTCCTCATGCTCAGCAATAAAAGGTAAGGGCTGTCCCCATGGGGGCAGCTCTTTTGCCCTTTTCAGCAAATTGTTTAAAATGGAGAAAATAACGGCTGCCATTTAAATGGCAGCCGTCATTTTTATACCCATTTTACTTCTAGCAAAAATTGTTCCTTAAATAGCTGGATTAAAAAATCATTATAAAAGTCGTTTCTGACGATCACTTGATAGCGGTTGTTGGCATGAATGTAAAAATGAATGTCTGTCAGCACCTTATTATCGTCGAAATATTGTCGGACCTTTTCAATCCCTTTTTTCTGTTCCTTTGATAGAAGGGTGATGGAGAATTCAAAATCATCTCCATTTTTCTTTTCCGTTAATTCAATCAGTTTCTCGTTCAATTTATACTCAACCTTCATCTAATCCCCTCCTAAATTAAATATCGCAAATAGATATAAACCGTACAAATCAAAATTGAAAGAATCATTAATGGAAAGGCGATGAGTAAGAATTTACCGAATGAAATATGGTGTCCTTCCTTAGCTGCCAACCCAGCCACAATGACATTGGCACTTGCGCCAATCAAGGTCCCGTTCCCACCAAGACATGCTCCTAGTGCCAGGCTCCACCAAAGTGGTTCAAGGTTTTGAATACCAAGTTCGCCCATATCTTTAATCATTGGAATCATCGTGGCAACAAACGGAATATTGTCTATAAATGCAGATGCAATCGCACTTACCCACAGAATTAAAAGCGAAGTGGAGGTAACGTTTCCACCAGTAAGATGAACAGCTTTGTCTGCCAATAAGGAAATAACGCCAGTCTCAACCAATCCGGATACAAGGACAAACAGTCCGATAAAGAAGAAAATGGTTGTCCATTCTACTTTTTCTAAAGCCTTATCCAAATACTTTTCGCCTGTTAATAAAAGCAGCAGGAAAGCTCCGGCTAAAGCAACAGTAGCTGATTCAATATGTAATAATTGATGCAGGAAGAATCCTAATATCGTTAATCCGATGACAGTTAACGATTTTGTTAATAACACTTTATCGGTTATTTCCTCTTTTTCATCCAAATCCATTACATTTGCTTTTAGTTCAGGCGATGTTTTGAGTTGTTTTCGATATATGAAAGCCAAAATGGCAATATTCACAAAAAGGATAAGAATTGAAATAGCTGAAAGGTTATAAATGAATTCCATAAAGGTTAGTTCTTTAACAGCGCTTCCAAGCATGATATTCGGAGGATCACCAATCAGAGTAGCGGTTCCGCCAATATTTGACGCAAGGATTTGCGTTATTAAAAAGGGTATTGGATTCACCTGTAGTTGGCGAGTAATACTGAAGGTAACAGGGACCATCAAAAGGACGGTGGTAACATTGTCCAGGAAAGCTGAAACTACTGCCGTTATGAACCCGAACATAATTAGCGTTTTTAAAGGATCAGCTCCCGCTTTTTTGGCGGACCATATAGCAAGATATTTGAACAAACCCGTTTCGGCTGTAATGGTAACGATAATCATCATACCTGTTAATAATCCAATGGTATTAAAATCAATATGATGAAGCGCTTCTTCTTGTCCGACAATTCCCAGTACCACCATTAAAATTCCACCAATCATGGCGATGATGGTTCGGTGAATCTTTTCTGTGACGATAAAGGCATAGATGACGAGAAAAACGCCTAATGCGATGAGTGCTTGTGTTGACATGTTTCGACCTCTTCTCCCTAATTTCTGCTAAACCAGTGAATACAAAAAGGAGCCCGAAATACCACAGACTCCCTATAATTTCACCGAATATTTCCTTATTTAATTTTATAAAAGTCTGCATAGGTTGTAAAGTGTCTAAACAAATAGATGTTGTCCAAGCCTACGTCTGTAGCCGCCCATTCCTCCGTTGGGAATGAACAGCCAGAGCAAGAAAGCCGGACAACAATTATTATTGTAATCACATCGCTCAGCAAAACAATGGATAATTTATGAATAAAAAAATAAATTTTTTAGACTCAGTGGCCTAATTTATTGATCGTATTAACCGTTTCCTTATGTTCAGGTTTTAATAATTTAAACAGCTCGGCATCGGTTTGGACAAGCGGTTTGCCGTTTTCGTCCGCAATCGGTCTGACCTGGGATAGGCCATTTACGACCTTCCATTTGCCGGCTACTTTTTTAATATTTAAATCAATAATCCCCAGATGACTTCCGAACGCTCCTGCCATTACGACCGGTTTTCCATTTATTCGTCCGGTTTTCATATCGGTGTTGGCAATCTTTTGATAGGATGGCCCGGGAAACACGCTGTGAGAATGCCCAGAAAGGATCGCATCAATCCCGGGGATTTTTGTTAAATAGTAAACAGCATCCTCTGTATCGGGATGATATGGTTCGTCGGTGATTCCCGTATGGGCTAAAGCTATTACAACATCTGCACCTTCAGCCTTCATGATGGGGACATATTCCTTTGCGGTTTCTACAATCGGCCGTGGGAAAACTCTGCCTTCAAGGTTCGACTTATCCCACTTCATAATCTGAGTTGGCATGAAACTTATCACTCCAATTCTCAGGTTATGTTTCTTCCCATCTTGGTCCTCTAAACTTCGTTTTAAAATGACGTAGGGTTTAAAATATGGGGTGTTCGTTTTTACAGAAATAACATTGGCGTTAATGGCAGGCATTTCAGCCCCTTTTAAAGCAGCATTTAAAAATTTTAACCCATAATTAAATTCGTGATTGCCGATGGCAATGGCATCATACTTTAAATGATTGAAAGCCCGGTAAACGGGGTGGATCTTGCCTTTGTTAATTCCTTTAATTCTGGCCAGATATTCGCCAAGGGGATTCCCCTTTAAGTGGTCGCCGCCATCAAATAACAGTGAATTCTTCACTTCGTTTCGGGCCTGGCGAATGAGAGAAGCCGTTTGAACGAGGCCGATTCGATTATTTTCCCTTGAAAGATAGTAATCATAGTTGATTAAATCCGCATGCAAATCGGTCGTTTCCAGCAATCTTAAGCCAATCGTCGTGCTTTTCTGTATTGATGCTTTTGCAACCGGATGCGTCGCGGAAGGCTGCAAAATGAATAGAAGGGTAACCAATAATAGAAAGGAAGTTTTTTTAAACAATAGAGGGACCTCCTTTGTTTTTAAAAGTATAGGTCCCAATATTATTTGTTTTTTTAAAACAATTATTAATTAAAATTAGGCCGACATTCTTTTTAATGTATGAGTCTACTTTCTTTTGCTTTTTTTTGCAGGGTGCCGCCGTATTTTTCAATCGGTCCTTTTAAAACTAAACCAAATATTAAAGTGATCGCGGTCATAACCGAAAGAATGGCAAGGTCATGTTTGGCAACATCCCACTCGATTCCTCCGACGGCTTCCCGCATTAGGCTGATGGCATAGGTGAAGGGCAAAAAGGGATGAAGCTTTTGAAAGAATGATGGCATTACCTGAACAGGAAAGGTGCCGCCCGCACCGGAAATTTGCAGGACAAGAAAAACAATGGCCAACCCCTTTCCAACATTTCCGAAAATGGACACCAGTGTATAAGTAATCAGCATAAAGATAGCACTAATCAATAATCCAAATAAGATAAACCAGGGCTTATCAACGACATAGGTCTTTAATAGCAGAATATCACCCGCGGTTACGATGAGAGATTGGCATAGCGCGATAGTCAAAAAGGTTAAAAAACGGCCTAAATAGACATGATTCGGATGAAAGGTGCCAGGTAAACCACTTATCTCAACCGGGATTAATGAAATAAGAAGAGTTGCTCCGACCCATAAAGCAAGTGTGGTAAAAAAAGGCGACATCGCCGATCCGTAATTTGGAATCGGAAATAGCCTTTTTTCCTTTAATTGAACAGGCTCGGCAAAAAAGTCACTTTCCTTTTTGACATCGTTACGCAGCAAATCAATAATGTCACGGATATCCTCTGTTTTTTCAAATTCACGGATTTGATTGGCCAGATTTGTGATTTTTTGCTTTACAGCAGGGAAATCCCTTTTTATAAGAGCTAAATCCCGTTTCCCAATGGCAATTCCGGCTGCTGCATCCTGAAGGATTTTTTTTATTTGTGAAAGCGTTTGGTCAGCGTTTGAAAAAAATTCGTTTGCCTTGACGGGAACTTGTTTGGCGGCAGCACTGATTTGCGCAAAATTCGGTGCAATTTTGCTGTCATATTGATTCACAAGCTGAGTTAAACCTGATGACAGGTCCGAAGCAATTCGGTTAGTCCGCACTAACAGGTCCTGTGAAGGTGTCCCAAGGCTTTGAATCGTTTTTAAATTACTTAATAGGCTTTCGGCGGAGTCTTTTTGCTTGTTTAGTTGTGTTATTTCATTAGCAAAAAGTGGAGCTGTCCCCAAATCATTTATTTGATTTAATAAGTTGATTAAAAGAGTTTCTGCCCGGATTAATGCGGTAAGGCGGGTTATTCCATCGTTTAGTGCGCTTTGCCTTTCCTCTGAACTGGCGGTATTCGATAATAAAATTCCCGTGACCTGTTCCACATCCGCTGCTGTTTGCTCCATATAGATGAGATTTTGCTTAACGGCGGGTGCGAGATTTTCGAAGGTTTCCTGATTACTGTCAAAAAATGTTGTCAGTTGTCCGGACAGCTGCTGGGCACGTCCCATGAAGGAGTCTACTTCATTGAGTTTTACTTGTAAATCCGCCACGATTTTTTCTGCCTGGTCTGCGTCTTGATTCGCGGTATTGATGATATTTTCGGCCTCTGCCAAATGATCGTTTAACCAAAAAATCATGGTTTTCAGTTTCTCTATATCTGGCAGATTTTTTTGCAATTCAATACCAAGACGATTAAAGATATCAAAAATAACGCCATTGGCTGTCTTCACAAAGTTTTTGCTGATTTGCTCTTTAATGCCTGTGGCTCCTTTAGCAGTGATTTTGGGGGCAATAGCATTAATTTTTTCATTTACAACATAGATAAGTACCGGCTTTTGCGGGTTATCGCTGAGGACAGTGCCAATTTTTTCGGAGAAATCATTCGGAATCGTAATGCTCGCGAAATAGTCTCCGTGTTTCACGCCTTGGTCCGCTTTTTTAGCATCAACAAAATCCCAGCCAAGCGATTGATTTTGTTTAAGAGAGTTCACAACCTCTTTACCGATGTTGATCTTTTTTCCTCTTAGGAAAGTGCCGTTATCCTCATTGACAACGGCAATTGGAATTCCGCCCGTATGGCCGTATGGATCCCATGACGCTTTTATATTAAACCAGGCATAAAGAGACGGCAGAAACATCAGTGCGATAATAACGAGGGCTGCAGCCCAATTCGTCTTGACACTTTTTATATCATCTTGATAAATTCTTAAAATCTTCATATCAGCCAATCACCTAACAATGATGTTTAATAATTAATAGTATTTGTCATAATTACCTGTTGATACCCAAGATTTAAAAAGCAAATGCTAAGGATGCTGGTCAGAAATTTGTCAAAAACATATGAACAAATAGTGAATAATACTATCTTCATAATAAAAAAGAAGATAAATTTTTTATAATGGTGGTAGTTAAATCAGGGAGGTAATTTGACATGAATATAACTACTATTATTGAATTAGAGAATCAAGAAGTTGAAGCGATTGCCGGTGCAAAATTAGTGTTCGCCCAGGAACAAATTGAGGAAAATATCATCGAGACCTGTGTGGAATGTTTCCAAGAGGAAGAGTCCGAAGATCGGATTTCAACGGAAGAAGCAATGGAGAGAGTGTTTGCTAAATTACAGGAAGATGGAGTTATTCCGGCAAATGTGGAGGAGTTTTCCTTTGAACTGCCATCCTGTGAGAGATTAAAAAGCAAAGCTGATAATATGGCCGACATTCCGCAAAAAGTTATTCTATCATTTGTGTCATAAAGAAGTTCCTAGGAGCTTCTTTTTTCCATTCTGAGTTGTACGTAAGTGTGACATAAGTCAAAGTCGGCAGACTTCCATGTGCATGATAATGGAATTGGCAAACTTTGAAGATGGGTTTGGAGAACTCGTTTGTAAACGCTTACAAATAGTAGGGGGCGGTTGTTAATTTGAGTGCGAATGGCAGGATTACCATTTTATCAGGGCATTTTGGCAGCGGAAAAACCGAGATTTCCATCAATTTGGCTTTATCAGAACGGACGAAACACGATAAAGTTGCCATCAATGATTTGGATATTATCAACCCTTATTATCGTTCCCGGGATGCTGCCTCAGTTTTCAGGGAGCATGATGTAGAATTAATCGCCCCACAAAGCCGCTTGGCTTCAGCGGATTTGCCAATTGTATCAGGAGAAATTTACCGGGTGCTCCATGACCCCCGCTATCGGTTAATCGTGGATGCCGGAGGGGACAAGGACGGGGCGACAGCGCTTGGGCAATACTATCATGAATGGAAAGAGTTGCAGCCGGAATTATGGTTTGTCTTGAATGCGAACAGGCCTTATGTCAGTACAGTAGAGGGGGCGGCATACACGATTGGCCAGATTGAAAAGGCATCCCGCTTGAAGGTGACCGGAATTATTAATAATACCAACATCGGTCTTGAAACCACCATGGAAGATGTTTGGCGGGGCCATGAGTTAAGTTGTGGATTGTCAGAAAAGCTGGATATCCCATTTTTATATACAACGATAGCCAATCATCTGAAAAAAGATGCTTGCGATTTTGCTTGCCGATATAAAGCGGTTTTTATTGAGCGGTATATGAAGTTACCTTGGGAAGGGTGAGTTCTATGGAAAAACGAGTTGTTTTTAATGAAGCCAGTTGTAAATCGTGCAGCCTTTGTGTGCAGGTTTGTCCCACCAATGTTATTTTTCTAGCAGACTATTTAAACGGAAATGGATACCGGCCTGCTAAAGTTGTTGACCAGGAGAACTGTATCAGCTGTGCCAAGTGCGCCCAGATTTGTCCAGATACGGTCATCTCAGTATATAGGCCAGTCAAGGTATTACAAACGGTGTGATAGGGGGCGGTAGTTGTATGGGGAAAGTATTAATGAAGGGAAATGAAGTGATTGCAGAGGCGGCAGTCCATGCTGGCTGTAAATATTTTTTCGGTTACCCGATTACGCCGCAAAGTGAGCTGGTTGCCTACATGGCTAGACGGCTGCCGGAAGTGGGCGGTTTGTTTTTGCAGGCGGAAAGTGAGGTTGCCGCCATTAATATGGTGTACGGTGCCGCTTCGGCAGGAGTCCGGGTGATGACGTCCTCGTCAAGCCCAGGCTTTAGCTTGAAGCAAGAAGGGATTTCTTATCTAGCAGGAGCACAGCTGCCGGCCGTGATCGTCAATATTGCCAGAGGCGGCCCGGGGCTCGGCAATATCCAGCCCGCCCAATCGGATTATTTTCAGGTAACGAAAGGGGGCGGGCACGGTGATTATCATACTCCTGTTTTGGCTCCGGCCAGCCTGCAGGAAATTGTTGAATTGACCAAGGATGCATTTGATATTGCCGACCGTTACCGAACACCGGTTATTTTGCTGGGGGACGGAATGCTTGGGCAAATGATGGAACCGGTGGAATTCACGGAGGGTACAGAAATTCATGAATTTGATAAGCCGTGGGCGACAACCGGGACACGTGGGGACGGCCCTCCTAGGACGATCACATCTTTAGACCTTGATGCCGAAAGTTTGGAAAAACGTAACTGGGAACTGCAGCGGAAGTTTGCTGCTATTTTGGAGAATGAGGTGCGCTTTGAAACGTATCTGACGGAAGATGCCGATTATATTACGGTGGCTTTTGGGACGGTAGCACGGATTACAATGAATGCTGTAAATAAGGCAAGAGAAGTAGGCGTCCGAGTTGGATTGATCAGGCCGATTTCATTATGGCCATTCCCAGAGAAGCCTTTTCTTGAAACACGTGACCGGGTAAAAGGCTATATTTCAGTAGAAATGAGCGCCGGACAAATGATCGAGGATGTCAGGCTGGTTGTAGAGGGACATGCTCCGGTGGACTTCTTCGGACGAACAGGCGGCATTGTGCCAACTCAGGAAGAAATTTTTGAAAAAATCATGATAGCTGCCAGGGGTGTGACGGTATGACAATGAAGACAGTCTTTCAAAAAACGAGCGGTTTAACTGACAAGCCTACGCACTATTGTCCGGGCTGCACTCATGGCGTCATTCATCGCCTGGTGGCCGAGGTTTTGGAGGAAATGGTTGTTTTGGAAGATACGGTTGGCGTGGCTTCAGTCGGCTGTTCGGTTTTGTCGTATGAATATTTTAACTGTGATATGACGCAGGCTGCCCATGGCCGCGCGCCGGCAGTAGCAACCGGGGTGAAACGGGTTCTGCCGGACCGGATGGTGTTTACCTATCAAGGTGACGGTGACCTTGCTTCAATTGGTATTAGTGAGGTCATCCATGCGGCTGCTCGTGGTGAGAATATTACCGTTATTTTTGTAAATAACGCCATTTACGGGATGACTGGCGGACAGATGGCGCCTACTAGTTTGATTGGGCAAAAGACAGCGACGACACCTTATGGACGGGACGTCTCGGTCCACGGTTCACCGATAAAAGTTTGTGAAATGATTTCTGTGCTGGATGGCGCCGCATATATTGAGCGGGTATCGACTCATGATGTTCCTCATATTCAGAAAGCCAAGAAGGCCATTCGCCGAGCCTTTGAAACACAAAAAAGGGGCGGCGGCTTTTCAATGGTTGAGATTTTATCGACATGCCCGACAAACTGGGGGCTAGACCCGGCGGAGTCACTTGAATGGGTAAAGGACAATATGGTACCAGTTTACCCTTTGGGGGTTTATAAAAATATACCTATAGAAGGGATTAAATAAAAGAGGGGGTGGGCGGAATTATGCTTGAGGAAATGATTATTGCCGGCTTTGGCGGCCAGGGAGTGATGTCGATGGGACAGCTGATTGCCTATGCTGGTATGCTGGAAGGGAAAGGTGTCTCCTGGCTTCCTTCGTACGGCCCGGAACAGCGCGGCGGGACAGCGAACTGTGCGGTAGTGGTCAGTGATGAACCAGTCGGCTCGCCAGTCGTAACTCGGCCGTCAACGGCGATTATTTTAAATAACCCTTCCTTTGACAAGTTTGAACCTCGTATTCGTCCGGGCGGGCTGCTCATCGTTAATTCGTCGCTGGTGACCAAGGCTTCTGGGCGGGAAGATATTAAACTGATTGAAATACCAGCAACCGACATGGCCAATGATCTTGGCAATTCGCGTGTGGCCAATATGATTTTATTGGGGGCGTTCCTGTATTATGCGCAAGTCGTTTCAGAGGGGGCCGTCATTGAATCGTTGAAGAAGGTTCTTGGCGAAGAAAAACATCACTTGATTGAGGTCAATAAATTGGCATTGCAAAAGGGAGCGTCTTTTGTTGGGGGGAGAATACCTGTTTAATGTGGGGGCCAGCCGGGGATTCGGCTGGCACTTTTCGGTATATCTAGTAACATTTCCCTGCCCGCCCGATTTTTTTGAAAAAATAGTGACATATTAAAAGAAGTGACCAAACTCACTTAACTGAAAATGATTATCATTTATAATAAAAACATAAAGGAGGCGTCAACAATGGAGAAAAATTCAGTTAAAGCATATATGGAATACAGTGAAGAGAAGTTCACAAAACGGATTATTTATAAGAAGGGTGAAACGACAGCATTCGTTTTAAATTTTCTGCCGAATCAAACCCTCCCAACTCATAAACACCCGGGAACAGAGGTTTACCTGTATGTTCTAACCGGCAGCGGCACAATCATCATAGATGGAACAGAGACAGCAGTATCTGAGGCAGACCTCATCCATGTTCAAAGCGAAGAGGAAATGGCCTTCAAAAATACGGGCAGCGAACCTGTAAGTTTATATGTAGTATTAAGTAAAATTCCAAGCGAGCTATATGCTAAAAATATTTAACAGCAAAAGCCAGCCCAATCAGGCTGGCTTTTTACGATGCGATACATCACGTTTATTCTTGAACCCAAAGAACCACCAATTCCAATCACCCAACAGCTTCATTAAAGAAGGAACAAGGACCATGCGGACAATGGTAGCGTCAATAAAGATGGCGACCGCAATGCCGACTCCCAATTGCTTGATTGGCATAACGCCTGTAAAAGCAAAAGCACCTGTCACGACAATCATAATCGCTGCAGCGGAGGTAATAATTTTACTCGTGTACGTTAAACCGGAAATGGTTGCTTCAGTATTATCGCCCGTTTTCAGATAAAACTCCTGAATTCGGGAGATAAGAAATACCTCGTAATCCATGGACAATCCAAATACAAGCGTAAACACAAAAACGGGCAGAATCAATCCGATGTTAACGGGAGAAACCCCGAGATGTCCTTCTTGGAAAACCCATACGACAATTCCAAATGTGCAGCCAAGGCTTAAGGCATTCATCAAGATGGCTTTAAGCGGAATGAGTATTGACCGAAAAGCAGCCATCAAAATAACCAAAGTTGAAATCATAATTAACAGCAAGCCATACGGGGCCTTCTTGATAATTTCATCAAAGATTTCCTGCTCGAACTTAATCGGACCGCCAACGTAAGCCTTCACACCTAAATCTTTGGCGGACCAATCCTTAACCCATTGCCGGGCTTTAGCTGAATGCTCGCCGGTCTTTAAGTAGACTTCAACAAGCATTTTATTTTCACGGACGAAGTGATCGAAAACTGGGGTGAGCTTGCTCATTTCACCATAAAGCAGCAGCTGTTGGAATTGCGCTGCATTCTTAATGCCAAAAGCAGAAAAGGGCGAATCTACCGTATAAACCAACGGGTCCTTCTCCAATTTATTGATCACTAGGCTTACCTTTTCGAGATTATCCCTCGTCAGCACACCGCCGCTGGTCTCCAGAATAATCGATACCTTTTTTTCATCGCGTTTTTCTTTTTCGAAAAAATGCTCTTTAAATTTTTCTAAAGCGACACGTGACGGATAATTAGGCGGCAGGGAATCGGTGCCCGGAATTGTCAGAACCATTTGCTTAACGGGAATTAGTCCGACCAGCAAAATGGCAAGAGCGCAGACTGCCATTAGAACGGGCCGCCGCATGACAAACTTGGCAAATAAATACCAGCCGCTTACCCGATCGTCCGAAATCCGTAAAACGCTAAATTTATTGATTCTGTGTCCCAATAGTGCCAAGAACGCCGGCAGAAACGTTAAAGAACAGATTGCAGAAACAAGGACGACCGTCATTCCGCCGAGGGCGACATTTTGAAAAATATCAATTTGGATAAACCAAAGCCCTGATAACCCGATAAAGACGCAGAGGCCGGAAAAAATAATGGACCTGCCAGCTGTGGCTACGGTAATCGCGATGGCCTCGCCAACAGATTTCCTGGTTAGCTCTTCCTTATAACGGTTAATAAATAACAGCGCAAAATCGATACTCAAGGCAAGGCCGATCATCGGTACAATATTTAAAATAAAAATGGTTAGGTCGATGCTGTAACTGAAAAAATATACTGTCCCCATGGTGGTTAAAATGGATACCACACCAATAATTAGCGGAAGGGCTGACGCGACAAGACTGCCAAAAGCGAGGATGAGAACGAGCAGGGCGATCGGCAGGCCAATCATCTCTGCTTTCGCCAAATCCTCTTGGCTGGCTGTATTTAAATCTTTAACAATGATTGGTTCCCCCGTCATCGTTACCTTTAACCCATTTTTGTTTCTCAGCAGCTTTTTTAAATCGCTTATTTCTGCCCCAAGGCTTTCCGCTTTTTTATTAAAGGTAAGCAGGCCATAAGCGTAATTCCCTTTTATCATACCGTCCCGGGCAAACGGGGGAATGATGTCCTCTGCATGGTCAAAGTCCTTTAGCCTTACAAAGGTATCCTCCATAAAATCCCGAAACTTTTCATCGCTGATGCCTTTTTCTTTTTGAAAAACAAGGATGATTGAGGAATTGGCTTGTCCAAAGTCTTTTTCCAAAATCCGCCTTGTTTCATTATATTCCCCCTTATATTCAAAACCGTTTCCGCTTAACACAGCAGGCAGTTTCAAAGCGAAAAAGCCAAACAGGATAATAGCTAAAATCCAAACCAGCATCACCCCTTTTCGATTCCGATAAATGAATCCACCGAGCTTTTCCACCCCATCACCCCCAATAAAAAATAACAATCAATTTAAGTATACAAAATATTACAGGGATAAACGTTTGACTTTTTTATGACTTTTAAAAAAGAAAACCTTTTATAAAGATTTCCCTTCTTATCAGTTGAAAATGTACATATTTACAAATGTTCCACCGCTTTGTTATAGTAATTCTGGACAAACTAAGATACATAATGAGTTAAAAATAGGGGGAATTAGCAATGAGCCAAAACATAGCCAAAATGATTGACCATACATTATTAAAACCAGAAGCAACAAAAGAGCAAATCGTGAAATTAGCGGAAGAGGCAAAAGAATATTCATTTGCTTCCGTTTGTGTAAACCCTGCCTGGGTAAAAACAGCTGCTGAAATACTTAAAGATACACCGGATGTTAAAGTTTGTACGGTCATCGGCTTTCCGCTTGGGGCCACGACCTCAGAGACGAAAGCATTTGAAACAAAGAATGCGATTGAAAATGGTGCGGATGAAGTTGACATGGTCATCAACATCGGTGCACTAAAAGCTCAGCAGGATGATTTAGTTGAATCAGACATCCACAGTGTTGTGGAGGCAGCGAAGGGGAAAGCCTTAGTAAAAGTCATTATTGAGACTTCACTGTTGACGGATGAAGAAAAGAAACGGGCATGTGAGCTTTCGGTCAAGGCTGGTGCTGATTTTGTTAAAACCTCAACAGGATTTTCAACCGGCGGGGCTACGGTAGAAGACATCCGCTTAATGCGCGAAACAGTCGGCCCGGATATCGGTGTTAAAGCATCCGGGGGCGTAAGAAGCCGGGAAGATGCCCTTGCATTGGTTGAAGCTGGGGCAACAAGGATTGGCGCAAGCTCAGGTGTGGCCATCTGTAAAGGAGAAGTTTCCTCCAGCAATTACTAATACTAATATGAAAAAAAGAGGCTGCCCTTTGTAAAGGACAGCCTCTTTCGTGTCTAAAAGAAAAGATGGAGAACGTAATATAAAATTCCAGCTAACAGTGCGGTAATTGGCAGGGTAATTACCCAGGTGACGAGCATCCGCCGGGCTGTATCCCATTTTACTCCTTTAAGTCTGTGAGAAGCACCAACACCTAAAATTCCGGAAGAGATGACATGTGTCGTGCTGACTGGCAAATGGATATAAGTAGCGCCAAAAATAATGGCAGCGCCAGTTAAATCAGCGGCGACCCCGTTAATAGGACGGATTTTCATGATTTTACCGCCAACGGTTTTAATAATTTTCCATCCTCCGATAGAGGTTCCAAGTCCCATCGCCAACGCACAGGATAATTGCACCCAAAAAGGTACCTCGGCATTATGCGGGAGATATTGATTCGCAATCAGCGCCATGGTGATAATCCCCATCGATTTTTGGGCATCGTTTGTTCCATGTGAATAAGATTGCAATGCTGCAGTTGCGATTTGGATATATCGGAAATTTCGATTTGTTTTTGTTAAATTGAAATTTTTAAAAACAACTTTAAAAATACTATAAATAATGAAACCAACAACGAAAGCTAAAATCGGTGAAATGATAAGAGCTTCCAGAATTTTTATAAATCCTGTGTAATTTAATACATTTAGTCCCTCTGCTGCAACAGCGGCACCAGCAATGGAACCAATTAGCGCATGGGAAGAACTGCTTGGGATTCCGTAATACCAGGTAATTAAATTCCAAGCAATTGCCGCAAGCAGTGCAGCTAAGATAACAATTGAACCGTGCGCTAAATTAAAAGGGTCAACGATATCTTTTGAAATTGTTTTGGCAACGCCTGTAAACGTAAGGGCACCGACGAAATTCATGACAGCGGCAAGCAGGATTGCCTGGCGTGGTTTCAAGGCTTTTGTTGAAACTGAGGTTGCGATCGCATTCGCCGTATCATGGAAACCGTTAATAAAGTCAAATGCGAGAGCCCCGATGACGATTAAGATTGTAAGTATTAAGACAGCACTCATATTATGACTCCTTACGCATTTTTCATGATAATGGTTTCAAGAATATTGGCAACGGTCTGGCAGCTGTCGGCAACGTCCTCAAGGTTCTCATAAATCTCTTTATATTGAATAATACGGATTGGATCCTTTTCCACATTAAACAGATTCTTGATGGATTGACGTAAAATATTATCGCACTTGGATTCAAAATCCTTGATTTTAATTGCATGTTCTCTAATTTGCGGAAGCTTTTTATTGGATAGAAGCTCCACGGCTTTATCAATTTCAATAACACTGCCTCGAATAGCGTCCACAAACTGAAGCATGAAATCATCTGCCTGAGTGATGGAGTACATTTCAAATAATGCGGAAGTTGCTTCAAGACCATCTAATACATCGTCCATTACCATCGCAAGGTGAAGGATGTCTTCCCGTTCGATTGGTGTGATAAAAGCATCATTTAATTCTTTAATAACTTCGTGAACAAAGGAATCTCCCTTCGTTTCGATTTCCTTCATTTTTTCAGAGAAAATTTTTAAATCACTGACGTTTTTCAGTTTATATTCTGTAAAAAAATTTGCCCCTTCTTTAAGATTGGAAGAAATATTGCTTAGCAAAACTGAGAATTTGTCATTTTTTTTAAATGCCATTAGAGATACCCTCCATTATTGTACGTGTTGTTCATCAACGGAATAATTTTATATGAAGATTGTCTAAAAAATAAATAATTTAAAAATAAATTTACAAAAACTTAACAAAAGAATTTTCAGACAATTATTTTGCGGATGTACTATTTTACTTTTGCCATGATGCAAAAATTTATGTATGAATTTTTTCATAGCCATGAGTAAAAAAAACAAAACAGGGTAATTTATAAGGTAACAAGCAGACATTCTTAGATGCTCTGCTTGGCAGGCTCAAGAAAAAATCGAATGAATACTAAAAAAGGAGTGTTCTATGTGAGCTTTATTTGGGCATTAATTGTTGGCGGTATAATCGGTTGGTTAGCCGGCCTTATTGTAGGAAGAGACGTACCTGGGGGAATTATTGGTAATATCATTGCTGGTTTTGTTGGTGCATGGCTGGGGACTCTGGTATTGGGAAACTGGGGCCCGCATGTGGCTGATTTC
Organism: Neobacillus sp. SAB-20_R2A; assembly: GCF_049568635.1. Classification (NCBI taxonomy): domain Bacteria; kingdom Bacillati; phylum Bacillota; class Bacilli; order Caryophanales; family Bacillaceae; genus Neobacillus; species Neobacillus sp. SAB-20_R2A. The sequence goes on from NZ_CP145895.1 coordinate 1,453,883, forward strand.
GCCATCATACCGGCGATCATAGGTGCAGCAGTCCTAGTGCTTTTATTAAGCTTTATCATGAGGTCCTTCAGGAAAGCTGATTAATCATTATGAGGAAAGCCTCCCGAATTTTGGGAGGCTTTTTATAGTGAGAAAATATCAAATTCTTTAAAAATAATCGGGTCATCCGTAAATGGTCCATATACAACGATTTTTTCCTCTGTTAAGGGATGGATTAACGCTAGTTTTCCGGCATGGAGGGCTTGTCTGTTGACGAGCGGTTTCCCACCGTAAACAACATCCCCAACTAAAGGGTGGCCTAGATGACTTAAATGCACGCGAATTTGGTGCGTTCGCCCCGTATCAAGCCAGCATTTTACGTAGGATAAATTACGCTTTCTGTCTTCCTTCACCACTTGATAATGCGTAATCGCAGCTTGCCCAGAGGGGGATACCCTTCTTTTGGTAGGGTGATGCCGATCTCGGCCAATCGGGGCATTGATCGTCCCTTTTTTTTGCCTCAACAATCCATGGACCAAGGCAAGGTAGGTTCTTTTGATTTCTCTTTTTGCAAGCTTTCCGTCCAGAAGTGCTCCAGAGAGTGCGTGTTTAGCCAGCAGGATGGCACCGGAGGTATCACGGTCCAAACGGTGAATCTGACGGACATCCCTGATTTCCCCTTTCGCCTGCAAATAAAAGGCCGCTGCATTAATTAATGTTTCGGTATCTTTTTCAGGATCATTTGGATGAGTATTCATAAACGGCGGTTTATTCATAATCAATAAATGGTCATCCTCAAAGAGGACATCGATATCCAGATAGTTGGGGATCGCATGCGGTTCCTCTTCGGTAAATAATTGAATTTGCAGTTTCGAGCCCTCTGAGAGCGGAGCCGTCCAGGAACATTCCTTGCCATCAACCTGAACCTTTTTCTCCATTCGAAACTCATGTGTTAACTTTTTAGGGGCTTCCCATTCATGACGGAAGATTTCTTCGATTGTCTTTCCTGCCCATTTTTTAGGAACGATAATCTGAAACCATTCCCCGAGCCGCTTTGTTTTCAGCATAATATCTCCTTCTTATTCCAGCAGGGCAGCTAACAGTAATTACCACCCTAAATACAAACTAAGATATGTTATTCTTATCATATATAATACGACAGAAATAAGCGCGTGAGCAAAGGTGGGTTATGGAGTGAAGATCGTTTTTGCCTCGACTCCAAGTCAGGAAGAAAAAATTTGTGAGCTCGTGGGATATATTTATTCCAATATATTTCCGCTATATTTTACGGACGAAGAAATAAACCGCTTTGAAAAATTAAAAATATTGCATACCTCTAAACAACATTTTGAAGAATTCAGCACGTTAAAGGATGCGTTTCAAGTGATGGCCAGTATTCAAACATTAATATCGATACTGGAGTCACCTCAGCTTGACGACCAATACGAAGCTATTTTTAATAAAAATGCAGCAAACCTTCATGAATTCGGCTTGTTTTTTCCGTTTGAGTTTGAACAGTTTGCCGAAGCAAAAAGCATGAAAAATACTGTTCTCAGCATATACACGAAGGCAGATAACCAACTGCTTATTTAATAGAGGAAAAAGCCCGTTTTGCGGCTTTTTCTTTTTTTTATAAAAAAACCGCTCATTTTAAGGTAATATAAGTATTGGATTGCCGAAAATATTGTGTCTGCGAAAATTGTCGGGATTTTGACGCTGCGTTTTAAAGGAGTATCAAACACCCGCTTAGAACCAATATTAGGTATAGATATCATACTGGAGGGAACCTAAAATGGATTGGAGAACTGCAGCTAAGAGCTGGTTAGAATTTAATGAATTGGATTCCGAATTAAAGAGCCAATTAGCAACGCTTGAGCAGGACGAAAAACTGCTTGAAGAGGCTTTTTATAAAAATTTAGAGTTTGGAACAGGCGGAATGCGGGGAGAACTTGGTGTCGGGACAAATAGAATGAATATATATACGGTCCGCAAAGCATCAGCTGGCCTGGCTGCATACATAGAAGAGCAAGGGGAAGAAGCAAAACAACGCGGTGTTGTCATTGCGTTTGACTCTCGCCATAAATCACCGGAATTCGCGCTGGAGGCTGCCAAAACCTTGGCAACGCGCGGAATTCAAACCTATGTGTTTGATGAGCTTCGCCCTACTCCGGAGCTTTCCTTCGCCTTACGTTATTTAAACGCATTTTCGGGGATTGTCATTACTGCCAGTCATAATCCACCGGAATATAACGGTTATAAAGTATACGGATCAGATGGCGGCCAGCTGCCGCCGGAGGCTGCTGATCAGGTTATTGCGAAAGTAAATGAAATTGACAATGAATTGGTTATCAAGGTCGATAAGGAAGAAACTTTAAGAACAGCCGGATTAATTAAAACGATTGGTGAAGAAATTGATCAAGCCTATATCGAAAAGCTAAAGACGATTTCCGAAAATCCGCAGCTTTCCGAAGAAACAGATCTTCAAATTGTCTTCACACCTTTGCATGGGACGGCCAATAAACCTGTTCGGGCTGGACTTCAGGCACTAGGTTATAAAAATGTAACGGTAGTAAAGGAGCAGGAGCTGCCTGATCCCGAGTTTTCAACCGTGAAAAGCCCTAACCCAGAAGAACATGCCGCATTTGAATTAGCCATTCGTGATGGCAAAGCAGTGGGGGCGGACCTGTTAATTGCAACAGACCCAGATGCTGACCGCCTGGGCATAGCTGTGCAAAATCCAGAGGGTGAGTACGTAGTCTTAACCGGCAACCAAACCGGAGCCTTATTGCTTGATTACTTACTTTCTCAGAAACAGCAAAAAGGAACTTTGCCGCAAAACGGCGTCGTGTTAAAAACCATTGTCACCTCTGAATTAGGTCGCAAAATTGCATCAGCCTATGATTTAGAAACGGTCGATGTTTTAACTGGCTTCAAATTCATTGCCGAAAAGATTAAGCAATATGAAGAAACAGGTGAACATACGTATTTATTTGGCTATGAAGAATCTTACGGCTATTTAATCGGCGACTTTGCCCGTGATAAAGATGCCGTTCAAGCAGCCCTTTTGGCAACAGAGGTTTGCGCGTATTATAAAAAACAGGGATTGACCTTATATGAAGGAATGATGCAGGTTTTTGAAAAATACGGCTATTACCAGGAAGGACTTCGCTCTTTAACATTAAAGGGAAAAGAAGGAGCAGAATTGATTCAGCGTATTTTGGCTTCCTTCCGCAGCGAACCGTTAACGGGGTTGGGTTCCTTAAAAACGGCTGTAACAGAAGACTATTTAACAGGAAATAGAACGATTGATAACCGGGAAGAGAAAATTGATCTTCCGAAATCCAACGTGCTGAAGTATATTTTTGAGGATGGATCATGGGTATGCTTACGCCCATCGGGGACTGAGCCAAAGGTTAAATTTTACTTTGGTGTAAATAGCGGGACGCTTGCAGACAGCAAAAGTAAATTGCAAACCATTGAAAAGGACTTCATGGATTTGGTTGATCAAAAGGTTAAGCAAGTTCAAAACGTATAGTATTATTTATGAAAACACGGCTTCCAAAACGTTTTGGAGGCCGTGTTTTTTTTGGTGGAATTCATTGGTTTTGTTTGGAAAAAGGTTCTTTAATAAAATCAGTATCCACTTGATGTTTCAGGAAAGACTATACATCGGTATCTCAGTTGGCGATTGTTCAAATGTTTCGTTGGCATGGTCGATGTAGCGAAGCAGGCTGTATAATTTGGTCTCGATAACGGAATAGTCGCGTTCAAAATTGTAGGCGTGCAGGAAATGTTCAATCTTCTTAGATAAGAACTGGTCTGTGGTTCTTACCATTAATATCAATAAATTATCCCATTCAGACCGGTGTGTATAAAACAGCGCCCGGTCATAATCCAATTTATTCATTTAAATTTCTCTCCTCCTTACTAGGAGTTGAGATTATTTTATGAAGTTTTGCGCTGAACTTTCACGCAAAAATTTGGACACCTTGTCCTCACAACGTTTTCAACATTTACCTGTATATTTTGTAATTGTTATTATCTTGTTTCATCAATCCTTCTCTTTCTTCATACATTGTGGTAAGAGGAAAAGGGGGAATGGCTGATGAATGAGGGAGATAAGAAAGCACTCGAATATGCGATCGATGAAATAACGGAAATCGCCAGCGGTTTTGGCTTAGATTTTTATCCGATGCGTTATGAAATTTGCCCTGCCGAAATCATTTATACATTTGGAGCTTATGGGATGCCGACCCGATTTTCACACTGGAGCTTCGGGAAGCAATTTCACAAAATGAAGCTTCATTATGATTTAGGTCTAAGTAAAATTTATGAACTCGTCATTAATTCGGACCCATGTTACGCATTTTTGCTGGATTCCAATTCGTTAATCCAAAATAAACTGATTGTTGCCCACGTTTTGGCCCATTGTGATTTCTTTAAAAACAATGTCCGGTTCCAAAATACAAAACGGGATATGGTTGAAAGCATGGCAGCTACGGCGGAAAGAATTCATCAGTACGAAATTCAATATGGAAAAAAAGAAGTGGAAAGTTTCCTTGATGCAATATTATCTATTGATGAGCATATTGACCCTTCCTTGATGCGTCCAAAATTGGCATGGTCCTTGGAGGACGATGAGGACGAGGAAGAAAAGCGGGCAGTTTCACCGTATGATGACCTTTGGGGCTTGGATAAAAAAGACGAAAAGGATTCAAAGCCGCCACGTCGAAAGAAATTCCCGCCAAGACCAGAGAAAGATATATTACTCTTCATTGAAACATATAGCCGCGAACTGGAGGATTGGCAGCGCGATATTCTTACGATGATGAGGGAAGAAATGCTGTATTTCTGGCCGCAGTTAGAAACAAAAATCATGAACGAAGGCTGGGCCTCTTTCTGGCATCAAAGGATACTGCGGGAAATGAATCTGACAAGCGGAGAATCCATTGAGTTTGCCAAATTAAATGCGGGGGTCGTTCAGCCGTCGAAAACGGGAATTAATCCTTATTATCTTGGCTTGAAAATCTTCGAAGACATCGAGGAAAGGTATAATAATCCGTCTGAGGAAATGAAGAGACGAGGTGTTGAGCCAAATTCTGGACGGGAAAAAATATTTGAGGTTCGGGAAATCGAATCGGATATTTCCTTCCTTCGGAATTATTTAACGAAGGATTTAGTGTATAGGGAAGATATGTATCTTTTCCAAAAGCAAGGCCGAGATTATAAGATTGTTGACAAAGAATGGGAGCATGTCCGCGACCAATTAGTGAATATGAGGGTAAATGGCGGATTCCCGTATATCACGGTAAATGATGGCGACTATATGAAAAATGGCGAGCTCTATTTGAAGCATTGGTTTGAGGGTGTAGAGCTTGATGTTAAATATCTTGAGAAGGTTCTGCCATATCTTCATCAGCTTTGGGGCAGACCGGTTCATATGGAAACAACCATTGAAGACCGGGCCATGTTATTTTCCTATGATGGTAAAGGAGTTCACCGTAAGTACTTATAAATATGCACGTAGTGACAAACGTGATATCATGTTAGAGGCTGAAAAAGTTCAGTCTCTTTTTTATTTGTGTCATAAATGAAAATACATACCTTAATCCAAACTAATCTTAAGGGGGATTGAATAATGAAAGATACCAAATTGGATTCTAAAGTGCTTGATGTGCTTCAAGATAAAATTCAATTAATTAAAACAGAAAAGGGTGCCATCTATTTAGTTGGGCCGATTCGCCTTCCAGTAAATTTATACGGTGAAACCGTTGTATTTCAGTGGTATTGTTGGCTGAATTGTAATGAGGTAACAGAGGATTTTGAACGGATTATTGATAAATTGTCTTCGGTTAATTTAGCGGAGCTTCAACAATCCAGTGTTCTTGTATATGGCGATTTCACATATGGTGAGGATGCCATCATGCGAATGCATTCGATTTGCCACACAGGCGATATTTTTGGCAGCAAAAGATGCGACTGCGGCTTTCAATTGAAACGGTCCATGAAAATGATTGTCGAACATGGGACAGGCGCCTTGTTTTATTTGGCCAATCATGAAGGGCGTGGAATTGGCTTATTTAGCAAGGCAATGGCCTATATCCTTCAAGAAAATAATTATGACACCGTCGAGGCGAATCATGCGCTTGGCTTTGTGGATGATGCCAGAAATTATAGCGATGCCATTCAGGTCCTGAAAGCATTGCGCACTAAACCGGTAACCTTGATTACTAACAATCCAAAAAAATTAGATGCATTGAAAAACGCTGGTCTGCCTGTTTCCGGAAGGAAGCCGTTATGGGGAGATGTATCCGAGTATAACGAAAAATACCTGCAAACAAAGATTAACCGTTCCGGTCATTTAAAGGACGAGGGGACTTGTCCGAATGACTAATCACGAGTTTTATATGGATTTAGCATTAAAAAATGCTGGGGCCATGAAAGGACAGACAGACCCCAATCCATTAGTGGGAGCGGTGATTGTTAATGATAACCGGGTGGTCGGAATCGGCGCCCACTTAAAGGCCGGTGAACCGCATGCCGAGATCCATGCCTTAAGGATGGCCGGTGAGAAAGCAAAAGGCGGGACCATTTATGTAACCCTTGAACCATGTTCCCACTACGGAAGGACAGGCCCTTGTGCTGTTGCTTTAGTGGAAGCAGGGATTAAAAAGGTGGTCATCGCAACCCTCGACCCGAACCCGGTGGTAGCGGGCAATGGTGTTAAAATTCTTAAAGATGCCGGAATTGAGGTTATAATCGGCGTTCGGGAAGCGGAATCCAACCGAATGAATGAGGTGTTTAATAAGTTTATCGTTCAAAAAACGCCATTTATGACCATGAAGGCTGGATCCACCCTGGATGGAAAAATTGCAACACACACCTCTGACAGCAAGTGGATTACCTCCGAGGAAGCAAGACTCGATGTCCATCAGTTGCGAAATGAACATATGGCGATTCTTGTGGGAATTAATACTGTCATAAAAGATGATCCGGAATTAACGGCACGCATTCCGAATGGACGGAATCCGCTCCGGGTTATTTTAGATTCCACCTTAAAAATTCCGCTGGATGCTAAAGTGGTTACGGACAATCTTGCACCAACCTGGATTTTTACCAGTGAACAATATGATCAGGAAAAGCGCAAAAGTTTAGAGGACTTGGGAATCAAAGTTTTTCAAACAAATGGGTCAAACCGTGTTTGCCCAGAAGAAGTTGTACGTATTTTGGGAGAAAATCTCATTTCCTCGGTGTTTATTGAAGGGGGAGGGGCGGTTCATGCTTCTTTCCTTGAAAAAAAACTGATCGATAAAGTGGTATTGTATTTTGCTACGAAGTTAATCGGAGGCCATAATGCCCCGACATTTCTTGAGGGAACAGGCATTGAGAAAATGCGTGATGCAGTTGAATTAACAGACTGTTCCTTTACACCAATCGGAAAAGATTTTAAGTTCATTGGTTATCCAAAATATAACTTTTAAAAAAGTTGACTGCCTTAATAGTTAGATAAGGGCAGTCTTTTTTATAAACATAATAAAAAGTGTATATTTTGTGAAAACTAAAAAATGAACGTTGACATTGAGAATCATTCTCTCTATAATCAAAGTGTGAATGATAATCATTATCAAATAAATGGTTTACATAACCAAATTAATCGGGGGAGTTACAACATGTCACTAAAATTGAAACTTATTACATCACTTGCAGCCATCTCACTTATTCTTGGTGCATGTGGAAAAGCGGAAGAGACAGAAAACAAGCCAAAGGTTGAAAATACAGAAAAGCAGGCTGAAAAGAAAGAAGCTGCAGAAAAAGAAGAAGCAAACTATGCAGATGCCTATAAAGAAGCTATTGCTGAGCTTGATAAAGCCAAAGAAGGCAAAGAAGTAGATTTTAATAAAATAACAGAATTGTATAAAGCTAATTTACAAGAATTAGTTAAACAGCGTGATGCGGAATTCCAAGATACTCTGGATGAAAAAATTACAGCCTCTCTAGCAGCAGGTAAAGACGGATCCATGGACAAAGTGGTTGTAAGGCAAATTTTTGATAAATTAATGCAAAAGGTATTCTATACAACAATCAAACATGAATTCACGGAAATTGGTGAAAACTGGGGTAAAACAGAAGAAGTGAATAAAGAGGTTGATGAAGCAAAAGAATTCTATGCCATTATCAAATCGACTGTTGAAAAGCGTGATGCTGCCTATGGAACAAACATGGTAAGCGCTATTGAGGGCGGCTTTAGCGAAGTAGAAAATGGTATTAAGAATAATGACCAACTGGCAGTAAACTTAGGTAAGCAAGTAATTGATAAGACGTTAATGAAGACCTTCTATCTTGCAACCGGTGCGCTTCCAAACGGCTACGCGACAAAAGCAGCAGCTGAAGCACAGAAGGATGCTGCTCTTGCAAAGGTTGAACAGGCTGAAGGATGGGCTTTCTTCCAATCCATTTATACTTACTTAAACAAGCATGCTGCTGATGAAACTTTATTAATTGAAAAGCAATTTAATCTTGAAACAGATGCCAAAACAATTGATCCAGCCGCTGTTAATAAAGCATTTGTTCGTGGCTTTGCGAAAATTGCTATTGATGAATACAAAGAAAGTAAAGAAGCGATTGGTGAAGATAAAGGAGTTATCACTGGTTTAGAGGGAGCTCTATTTATAGATGTTATCGGTGATGATATCAAAGGTCTTATTGGCGAAGCTGAGTATAAGTCTTTAACGGAAAAAGCGCAAAAATATGTGGAAACGGCAAAAGCGAAAGATAAAGCTGCCGGGGAAACACAGGTTGACGAACTTATTGCTTCTCTTAACAGCATTATAGACAAAGCGAAATAATCTTGAAGGAGAAACCTTGGTTAAAGACGCAAGGTTTTTCCTTTTGTTTCCGGTTATGAGAAAATGGGAATATTACTCTGTTGTAGAGGTGTTTTTACTTGAAAATAATCGTCACTGGTGGAGCAGGTTTTATTGGTTCTCACCTATCAAGCAGGTTGATAAAAGAAGGGCACCAAGTGCTCATTATTGATGAATTACACCCGTATTACTCCGTTGAAAGGAAAAAGCGGCAGCTTGAAATGATCAAACATGCCGGGGAATTTTCCTTTTATCATAAGAGCCTGATTCATCATGAAGGGGAAGTAAGAGACCTTTTTCATTTATTTAAGCCTGATACGGTCATTCATCTAGCTGCCATTCCAGGAGTCCCCAACTCGATTTTGGTTCCGAATGAATATGTGGATTATGACATCAAGGCAACTATTAACGCATTAAGATTCGCTGGTGAAGCAGGTGCCAAGCAGTTTATTTTCGCTTCGTCATCGTCCGTCTACGGTGACCAGCAAAACATCCCGTTAAAAGAAAGCATGGCCAATGGAACGGCCGTTTCCCCGTATGCGGCGGCTAAGTACGGTGCAGAAGCGTTTTGTCATGCCTACTCGACCATTTATGATTATCAGGTATCGATTCTCCGCTTTTTTACGGTTTATGGCCCATGGGGACGTCCGGATATGGCGATCACGAAATTTATTAAACAGTTGATGGCTGACCAGGAAATCGTCATATTTGGCAGCAGAACAGCCAGGGACTATACATATATTGATGATTGCGTTTCAGGAATCATTAGTGCGTTTCAGCAAAAGGATCAATACGCAATTTTTAATATAGGTTCAGGCAGTCCAATCCTGATTGAAGAGTTAATCGAGCAGCTGCGTGGTTTTTTTCCCGGAATGAGGGTCAAACATGATGACTTTCGTCAGGGCGATGTCCAATCAACATGGGCAGATATTTCGAAGGCTAAGGGCGAGCTTGGCTTTCACCCGTCTATGTCATTTACTGATGGACTGAGCAGAACAATTGAATGGGCAAAGGCGCATGCAAAAGAGATTTAAATACATAGCAGGGGTCATTCTTTTTGGAGTCTTTATTTATTTGTCCATACGGTATTTTCATGTTGGAGAATTTTTAGAAGAAACGAAACGGTTCTTTTGGGAGAGCCCCTATCTGATTGTTGGGGTGACGATTTGCTATAGTTTATCGTTTATACTCAGGGCCGAAGCTTGGAAGTTGTATTTTGGGGATAGAGTCAGATTTTATAGCTGCCTGGAGGGAGTGCTCTTAAGCCTATTCATAAACCATATTACTCCAATCAAGCTTGGCGATGCTGTCAGGATAGGCGTTTTGTCTATAAGAGAAAAACAGGTGAGCCCGGGGGAATCCCTTCAATCCGTGGTTGTCCTTCGCTCTATCGATATGGCTATGCTCTTGTTATTTTCTTTTATTGGCTTGATTGTTTTTGCAAAGGCGTTTGTTTTCCGGTATTCAATCCTGTTCATTGGTATTTTTGCCATTGCTTGCCTAGTAGGAGGCATCCTGTTGTGGAGGTTTCTTCCCAGGTTTGTTCACAGGCAAATCCAATTAGTTAAAACCAACCTATCAGGAAGGAAAGCCTTGCTTATTTTTCTTATGATTGCCGTAAGCTGGGCATTAGAAGGCGCGGTAATATGGGGCGTTACTGCTTCCATGGGCAGTGGCCTTTCGATATATAAGGCTATTTGGGTTAACTCGATTACCGTTGGCGGACAAATTTTTCAAATTACACCTGGAGGCATCTCTACATATGAATCTGTCATGACGGCTGCATTAACGACTTTTCATTTTTCTGTTAAAGACGGCTATATGGCGGCCATCGTCAGTCACAGCTATAAATTTGTCTTTTCTTATTTGGCTGGAATGTTGCTGCTCCTCCATTCCCCTGTTTCAAAAATCAAACAAATTAAAGAAATCCTAGTAAGGAGAGGAGTATAAGAATGAAAAAAGCGTCATCTTTTGAAAAAGCAGCAGCAAGATGCTGGAATCTTTTGAATGAAGGGAAGCCCTTTACCCCAATTTTTACAGTTGGGACAATGGTGATTTACTCGGTTGCAAACTTCGGAAAGTCCGGCTTCCTAGCAGATTTTTTGCTAGGCTTGTTAGCCATTTTGCCATTGCTTGTGATCTATTACGTATTTGATTTCCCGTTATTTTTGAGAAATTATTTATGGATTCCGCTAGTTGCCTATCTTATTATTTGGAACAACGTGAATCTAGGATTACTGTTTACGGCAGTAGGATTATATTTCTTCTTTACCGTCTTTTTTTGGGGCACCTTTTATTATCATTTACGAATTGGTACCTCATGGCTTAATTTTACCCGTTTTTGGAAGCTTGTCTTGAAAAACAGCGATTCGACCAGTGGTAATGCCCAGGAACAGCTGCCAAAGTTTCTTTTATTATTATCACTATGGAATTTTTCGCTTTCAGAACATACGTGGTCAGGGGCTGAAATCGGACAGCTTATCTTGTTTTATGTAGGAGTCTTTCTATTTTCGTGGATACTTCACAAAAATCTCTTCGATTGGAAGCCAAAGGTTATTCCAACCTACACCTCTAATGTTGTGGCAACCTCAAGGGAAATCAATCAAAAAGTGATTGTGATGGTCATTGACGGGATGAGAAAGGAAAGGTTTGAGGAAGCGAATACACCGTTTCTTGATTTCTTAAGAAAAAATGGTACTGAGTATGCCCGGATGGAAACGGTCTACCCTGCTCGGACTGTTGTTTGTTTTTCGTCTATGTTTACCGGAACCTATCCATTTGAACATGGGATTAAATCCAATATGGTGTGGAAGCTGGGAATTAAGGTCGAAAGCGTCTTTGATAGTTTAAGAAAGGTTAGTAAAAAGGGATCTCTTTTGGCAGTGGCCCATCTGGTGGATTCGTTTGGCAGTGATGTTGATACATTCACGGCGGTCATGCATAACGATGTTGTCGATCGAAAAATTATCGAGAGGGCAAAGTTGATTATGGACGAAAAAAATCCCGATTTGCAAATCGTCCAGTTGATCAGTACCGACCAAACCGGCCACAGCCGAGGAGTCTTATATGACGAATATATTCAAAAGATTGAGGAAGCCGATGCGCTAGTCAAGGAGTATTATGATTGGCTGACGGAAAAAGGAATGCTGGAAAATTACACGTTCATCGTCTGTGCGGATCATGGCCAGGCGGACGGCATTGGCGGCCACGGTCACCTCGATGAAGGTGAACGGTTCGTACCATTTTTCATGTACGGACCTGCCATAGAGAGCGGCAAAGTGGTAGAAGAAAAGCATAGCCTGGTTTCCCTTGCTTCAACGATTTCCTATTTATTAGGGGCGCCGTTTCCAAATAAAGCCCGTGGGCCAGTATTAAACGAAGCAATTAGGAAGGAAGTATTAATAAATGATGCAGCAAAAAGTGATCGTATTTCTTCCAGCTCATAATGAGGAAGAGTCAATCGCGGAGGTTATTAAAAAGATACCTAGAGATTTTAATCCACGTGTGCAAGTAGAAGTTTTAGTTGTCAATGACGGCTCCAGTGATCGAACGGTTGAACAATCCCTAAGGGCTGGAGCGGATCATGTCTATACATTTGAAAAGAATCAAGGATTAGGGGCAGCGGTTCGAAAAGGATTGGAGCTTTGTGTAGAGAAAAAGGCTGATATTGGTGTCATGATTGATGCGGATAATGAGTATCCTGCTGAGCAGATTCCTGAATTAATTGAACCCATTCTAACCGGAACTAGCGACTATGTTATGGGGTCACGGTTTATGGGAACAATTAAAGGGATGAAGTGGAACCGGAGACTCGGAAATTATTGTTTTACGCTGCTCCAAGCACTCTTACTGCGGAAATGGATCTATGATGGCCAATCCGGCATGCGGGCTTTTTCTAGACAGGCAATGATGGAGGCAGAAATCATTCATGATTATAACTATGCCCAAGTGCTTACATTAAATCTAATTAGAAAAGGGTTCCGAATGAAAGAAATTCCTATTCATTATCAGGTCCGAAAAGCTGGAGAATCATTTATTAAGTTTAGGGCCTATATGACCTCAGTCCTGCCGGCCATTATCAAAGAAATGACAAGGCCAGTTAGAAAAAGAAGGGTTTATCTTGAACAAGGCAGCGTTTTACCGTTAATGAATAATAAGAAGGATTAATAAGTATTATAAATATGTTATTTATGTGAATTTCTAATTTGGTGGATTGACAGCGAAGATGATAATCATTATCATTATCAGTGGAGGAGGAAATTTTTTAATGAAGAAATTTTCAGTATTGTTTTTCATTACTTTTTTAATCATAAATGCCCTTTCCATTCACGGGGTAGAGGCCTATTCCTATGGTGACCCCAACGAAGAGAAAGTTGCTGAAGTTTACAAAGAAATGCTCGTAAAGCTTGATGAGAATCCTCCGAATTTTACAGCTGCAAAAAAAGTTTATGAATCGGTTCAAGAAGAAATTGATATGCACATGGGGCCAGAGCCCTCAAAGCTTATTCTGAAAAACTTGGCTGATGAAGATAAACAGGCGCTAACCGATAATATGGAAAAGCTTCTTGTCTTAAATATCGCGAGACGCCTTGATAGTATTGAAAATAATTTTTCAGAATATGAGACTACGAAAAGACTCCTTGCTAAAGGATTTGCTACATATGAAGCATTGTCACCAAAGGTTGAAGCGGAGCATCCGGAAAACGATAAGAAAATCAGAGCGGATTTTGATGAGGCACTTCAAGCATTGGGGAACCCTGGTTTGTTTGGCGTAGGGAAAAAGGAAGCTAGTCTAGATTCCTTTAAGCAAAATAAAGATGAGATTTTGGATACTTTAAAATCAGAATTTAAAATAAAAAGCCTTGAAGTAGGACATTTTTCTGAGAGTGCGACAGAATCTAATGCCGGCGGGAAAAAGGATTGGACAGATGTTTCGAATATTCGAAATTGGATTCCGCTGATCTTAATTGCTGCCGTGATCATTGCAGTTGTCATATTTGTTGTACGAAGAAGAAGAAAATAATAAAACGAAAAGACACCTTTGGAGAGAGGAGAGGCGGCTGTGGAAATTCAAGCGCTGCTGATAACATTTCGGGAAGTTTTAGAGGCATTGCTCATTGTCGGGATTATTACGACCTATTTAAAAAGAGTGAACCAAAAGCAATACACAAAATATGTCTGGTTGGGTGCAGGCCTTGCCGTCCTGGCGAGCTTCGGGGCGGCCCTGTTATTCCAGGTCGTGTTTACTGGATTTGCGGCAATGGGAAGCGAGATGTATCTGAAAATAGGGATTATGCTTGTTTCAACCGTCCTGCTCACGCAAATGGTGTTTTGGATGGCCAGTCATGCTCGTGATTTAAAAGGAAACATGGAAGGGAAAATGAGTAAGTTTATTACGACCGGCAACGTTGTTGGCATGGTCATTCATTCTTTTCTGGTCGTGCTTCGAGAAGGAATTGAAACGGTATTTTTCTTTGCTGCGATTACCGGCGGTAACATTGGCGCTGCTATGCAGGGCTGGGGTGCAATAACCGGGGTGATCATCGCCGCTGTTGTCTCGTATTTCTTCTTTAAAGGAACAATGAGAATTCCATTAAGCACTTTCTTTAAACTGACTGGTGCATTTATTATTTTAATTTCCGCAGGGTTATTGGTACAGGCAATTTCGATGATGCAGGATTTAAACATTATCGGTAGTGTCATTCCTCATGTATATGACCTTACCTGGTTTTTACCTGAGCATCCGATTGACTATAGCCATTATCTTCGTGATCATGGTACTGCGCCGCTCCTTTCAGGGGATGTTGGCATCTTTTTGAAGGCCTTATTCGGCTATTCATCGATGCCTTCAATTGAAGAGGTACTTGCCTATATTGGTTATTTTGTCGTTATTTTATTGCTTACTTCCTCAAAAAATGCTCCGGTAAAAGCAAAAAAGGAAGAAGCGGCCCAATCAGCCAAACTACTTAAACCACAGGCAAAATAGTTCAGCGAAACTTAAAAGTACAAGGCGGACGCCTTGTACTTTTTCTCTTACCAAAAGCAGGTGATTATATGAAGTTAGCAGGATTCAAGCGTGGATTTCTAATGGCATTAAGCATGGTAACAATCATAACTGTGAGTGCCTCCCAGCTTTATTTTTTAAATCCATTCGCCTCAACATGGGATCAGGTGGATTTTTCCCTGGCGGTGATTCGTTTTGATTTAATGGCTATGCAGCCTCATTTTCCTGGATATCCCTTCTTTATATTGGGTGGAAAAATCCTTTATCCTTTTTTAGAAAATCCAGCAGAGGCCCTGACCATGTTTAATATTCTGGCTTATGCAAGCTCGCTATTTCCGATTTATCGGCTCTTTCGAAAATTACTGCCTGTCCACTTTTCATGGCTGGCAACGGCGATCATTTTTTCGCAAACCTATATTGTGATCATGGTCAATCAGCCGATGTCAGAAGGTGCGGCGCTCGCTGTCCTTTGGTGGTATGTTTGGAGTCTTTCATTAGCTATGGAAAGACAAAATCCCTCCCTTATTTTATTGCCATTAGGCATTTTAAGTATCATGCTAGGTATCCGTCTTTCCTATCTGCCGTTTGCACTGGGCATCTTGTTCTTGTTTTATTGGAAATGGAAAAATGGGCTTCTAACATTAAAAGAGGCCGGTTATTATGCTCTCTTTGGGCTTGTCTTTCAGGCCTGCTGGGTTGTCGCTCTGATCATCTCTGAAGGAAGTTTGACAGGTTTTATTAAGCTTTCTTTAGCCTTTACAAGTGGCCATTTCACAGATTGGGGCGGAGCAGTCGAAACATCCGAGATTAGTTTTTTGAAGAGATGTTCGATATTTTTATGGGATAATATTCTTTGGACAGGTATTGCCGCAAAAGAGTACATAATTGCTGTTATTTATCTTTGCTTGTTTATAAAGATAGGAGTTAGCAGGAGACCCAAAATCGAGCATGAAGCAAGAAAGCCTTTTGTAAATTTAATTTATCTTTTGTTTTTCAGTTATTTTTTATGGGCACTCCTTGCACAAAATATTGAGAAACCGAGGCATATCCTTCCGCTTGCGGTTCTGCTAATTTTCTATCTTTGTTTTCAGCTTTTCGCAAAAAGGATTCCCTGGTTCATCACCGTCATGGCCGTTATTTTGCTTGGATTTCAAACTGTAAAAAGTGTGGAGTTACTAAAAGCGGAAGCGGCTGAACAGCCTGCCGTTTCTCAAATGAATGCGTATATTGAAAAAATGAATGAACCGGTTATTCTTTACACATGGGAGGAAACACGGGTATTGCAATATTTACATGCACCGTACACCCACAAAAGGATTAACACGTACCAATTATTTCAAATGGAAACAAAATATTATCAAGGAAGAACGGTGCTGCTGACGGACAAAGTAGTAAAAGGGTTTGTTTCACAGGGGGGGGCCGTAAAGGGGAAGATAAAAAAACTGAAGAGCTTCAAGTCACGAGAGCTTTATGACCCAGTTTATAATGAAATAACCTTATATAAATGGATCGACCATTAATTGTTGTAATAGAAAGGACTTATGCATTGAAAAAAATTGCGATCGCGGGAACAGGATATGCTGGACTAGTCACAGGGGTTTGTTTAGCGGAGATTGGTCATTCGGTCATTTGTGTTGATAAAGAATCGACTAAAGTTGAAATCCTCAAAAAAGGAAAATCAACGATTTATGAACCTGGCTTGGAAGAGATGCTAAAGAGAAATTTAGAGGCGGGCAGGATTTCATTTACAGCTAGTTCTTCTGAGGCCTATAAAGATGCGGAAATCATCATCATTACTGTGGGAACCCCAAAAACAAAAGATGGATTGTTAGATTTGCACTATATTAACCAAGTCTCAATCGAAATCGGCCAATCCATTGTTCGTCCAGATGTCATTATTGTAACGAAAAGTACCGTACCAGCCGGAACTAGTGAAAAGATTAAGGAATGGATTAAGTTAACTAGTCCTAAAAAGCTCAATTTCCACATTGCGGCAAACCCGGAGTTTCTTCGTCAAGGTTCAGCTATTCATGATATGTTTCATGGGGACAGGATTATTATCGGTTCGGAGAGTGAGTATGCCTTAAATTGCTTAGAGGATTTATATAAGCCATTTGGCATTCCAATTATGAAAACAGATACAAGCAGTGCAGAACTAATTAAGGTTGCTGCAAATGCATTTTTGGCCTTGAAAATTAGTTATGTGAACGCCCTGTCCAATTACTGCGAACAAATCGGAGGAAATATTGAAGATGTAGCAATGGGAATGGGGATGGACAATCGGATTGGGCTGTCGTTCTTAAATGCCGGCATCGGTTTTGGCGGCTCATGTCTTCCCAAAGATACCGAGGCACTTGTTAATATGGCACAAAAGGCAGGAGAGCCAAACAAACTGCTGGAGGAAGCATTACAGATTAATCGAAGGCAGGAATTACGACTATTTCAAAAGGCACAAACCAGATTTTCTAATTTAAAAGGGAAGAGAGTAGCGATATTGGGACTTGCCTATAAACCTGATACAGATGATGTCCGTGAGAGTGCTGCAATTAAGCTGGCAAGGCAGCTGGTGAAGGAAGAGGCCTCGATCATTGCCTTTGATCCTGTGTCAATAGAGAATGCCAAATTGGAATTAGGGGAGCTGATCTCCTATACAAATTCACTACATGAGGCACTTAAGGGGGCTGATTTGGCGATGATTGTGACGGATTGGGAGGAAATTAAAACGATTGACCTAAACACCTTTTCTGAACTCATGAAACAGCCGGTTGTTTTTGATGGAAGAAATTGTTTTCAGCTTGAAATCGTTGAAAAATATCCAATCGAATATCACTCAATTGGCAGACCCAGTGTATATGGAAAAATGAAAAAGGAAATCCCGTAAGTTTAAATGGGATTTCCTTTTTGTAAGCAGGCGTATGATTATTTTGAGGAAAGTTCCTTTTCCAATGCGATTTCAACAGGTACATAAGCATATCCCAAATCGTGGGCAACTGCCTCGTAAGTGATTTCTCCGTTTGCCACGTTTACGCCAAGTTTCAATGCTGGGTTCTCCGAAATCGCTTTACAAACGCCTTTACCCGCAATTTGAAGGGCATAAGGAACCGTAACATTCGTTAAGGCAATAGTAGAAGTCCTAGGAACCGCACCTGGCATATTGGCAACAGAGTAGTGTATAACTCCATGCTTCTCAAAGGTTGGGTTATCATGGGTGGTCACGTGATCAATTGTTTCGACGATGCCGCCTTGGTCAATTGCCACATCAACAATAACTGACCCCGGCTTCATTGCTTTTACCATTTCTTCTTTGACAAGCCGAGGCGCTTTTGCACCTGGAATTAACACTGCCCCAATTAACAGATCAGCTTCCGCAACCGCTTCCCCAATATTATATGGATTGGACATTAATGTTTTAATTTGATTTCCGAAAATATCATCAAGCTGGCGCAGGCGGTCCGCACTTAGGTCAATAATCGTTACGTCAGCACCTAAGCCGATGGCCATTTTAGCTGCATTTGTTCCGACAACACCGCCGCCAATGATGGTTACTTTGCCGCGGTTTACTCCTGGTACACCGGCAAGCAGAATCCCTTGGCCGCCGTTATTTTTTTGCAGGAATGCGGCTCCGATTTGGGCAGCCATTCGGCCAGCCACTTCACTCATCGGCGTTAGCAATGGAAGTGTATTGTTTACCGATACGGTTTCATAGGCAATCGCATTGACGCCCTTATCTTTAAGTGCCTGTGCCAAAGCAGGCTCAGCAGCAAGGTGTAGATAGGTAAATAAAATCTGCCCTTGCCTGAAGTATTGATATTCACTAGCGAGCGGCTCTTTGACTTTCATAACCATATCCGCTTTTGTCCAGACCTGTTCGGCGCTATTAATAATGTCGGCGCCGGCTTTTTCGTATGATTCATTATTGAAACCGCTTCCAATTCCGGCGTCCTTTTCGATTAAAACCGTGTGGCCGGCATTAATAAATGAAATAACACCTGCTGGAGTAAGTGCTACTCGATTCTCATTATTCTTTATTTCTTTAGGTACCCCGATAATCATCTTGTTAATTCCTCCCTAATCTTCAATCAAAAATCCTATGGATAAAGTATAAAAGGTTTAGGGAAGAATTTCTTTGTCAGGAAAGAAAAATAATGTTTTAACTTTTTGGGGATTTTCACAAAAAGTTTTGTTTAAATCCCCTTGTATTTATTAAGCTTTAAATCAAGGTAGAGCATCATTTTTTGATTAGGGTCTTTAAAATTAATGTCGCCAATTTCGGAGATTCGCTTTAGGCGATAGGCCAAAGTGTTGGCATGGACATTCAAATCCTTCGCTGCATCGTTTATATTGTCATCAAAGTTTAAGAAACTCTCCAATGTTTCAAGAAGATTGCTGTTATGTTTTTGATCATATTCGTGAAGCTTTTTTAAGGAATAGTTCTCGTATTCTTCATTTCTTCTTTTTTCTAAAAGCAAATCAAATAACTGATAAATGCCCAGCTTTTGATAGTTAATGATGTTTTTTGTTTCCTTAGGGAATTTGTCTTTTACCGTTAACACAGCATTTGCCTCGTCGTAAGCTTTACTGATTTTTGAATAATCCTCATAAATGCCGCTGCAGGCGGGGGTAATCTCTTTAATTCCGAATCGGTCATCCAATTTGGCAGCAAACATTTTCGCAAATTGATCTAGTTCTGGGATCGGGTTATCAAAATAATCAGCTGCGGCCAGTAAGATAAGCTGGTTGCAATCAATGGCATAAAGCAAAATTTTGACCCGCTGAGTTGTCTTTAATAAATAGGAAATAGCCTGTTCTTCTTTGGTTGTAATGTTGTGCGGCAGTTTGTAAACCTGCACGGCAAAGAATTTAGCGGGAGTTATTTGTAGAGAATGGAAGTGCTCCATAATTTCCCTAGATGAGTTCAAATGCCGGGTTAACAGTTTCCAAAAGAATTCCTGGGTACGTTCTTCCTTTTTATTTTTTCTTGTCTGAAGCTGCAGTAGTTTGTTTTTGACTGCGTCCGCAGCATTTTTTAATAAGGTAAAATCCTCGTTTGTTAATGACCGATCGATTTCAAGGGCCCAAATGAATCCTAATACCTCATCCTGCTTCCAAATCGAAATCGCGACCCGATGGCCAAGACCGATATCCTCCATGTTTTTTACCCGAATTGGTTCCTTGGTTTTAAGCAGGGCAGGAATGGTCCCTTCTTTCCATAATTGATTAATAACCTTTTCAGGTACTCGGCGGCCAATTATGGTGGAAATTCGAGCCGGATCTGTTCGCTCGTCATGGGTGCTATAGGCAAGCAGACGATGGTTCGCATCTTCAATCGTAATCGGGCATTTAAGCACCTGGCTGATCATGTCGGCAAATTCATCTAAACTATCAAAAGCAGCTTTAAAAGGGTCATATCGATTACCTTCCAATTTGTTGACCTCCATTTATGTAGGAAAACTTTTCTGTTATATAATGCTCTTTGTTTTATTTTACAAAATTACAAGATAAGGTTGAATGCTTAATTTTTTCGCATACTAAAATTATATGCGAAAAGGAGGTATGTACATTGAGGAAACTGACCATGTTATTTGCTGCTGCTTTGTATTTATTGATTTTCCCAAATTCACTTGGCTTAGCCCAGACTGAAAAAAGTCCGCTAGAAAGCCTGTATGAGCAGAATACCATGTCAGTCTTATGGTTTCAAAAGTCTGGTGAGGCAAAGGCATTATATTATCAAGGGTACTACCTTGGCAAACTAAGACTGGATGAAATTCTTTCTAAAAAGCCTAAAAGGAATGGGTTAAAACCAGCGATCGTGCTAGATATTGACGAAACGGTACTGGATAACAGTCCATATCATGCCTGGATGGTTCAAACCGGAAAAGGAGACCCCATTGATTGGAGTGATTGGTTTAACAGGGCGGAAGCAAAGCCGCTGCCAGGTGCGCTGGATTTCCTGAAGTATGCCGAATCAAGGGGAGTGGAGATCTTCTATATTTCTAACCGCAAGGAAGCACACAAGGAAGCGACCATCAAAAATTTACAAATGGTTGGCGCTCCGAAAGCGGATAAGGAGCATGTTTTATTACAGCAGGAAAAAGAAATCGGCAAGGAAATACGGCGGGAACAGGTGGCGAAAGATTACGATATTGTCCTGTTATTTGGGGATAATCTCGGGGATTTTAAAGGATTTGATCAATTATCCGCTGCAGATAGGAAGAAGTCAGTTGACAGAATAAATGCTGAGTTCGGCAGTAAGTTTATCGTCTTTCCAAATCCAATGTATGGGGATTGGGAAGGGGCCATTTACAATTATGATTTGAAGAAGGCTCCTGCAGAATATATGAAAATAAGAAAAGACAACCTTCAAAGCTTTGAACCATAATTTTCATTTAAAAAGCGCTGCGGAAAAAAGGCCCGCAGCGCTCTTTATTGAAATTTTAGAAGGACTATTAGAATAAATGCAGGAAATTTATTATGTTTAGCAAAAATATTAATTTGCTTTTACATTCTTAAGGATATTGATGGCAAAAAGGATGATACCGAGGACCATTAATGTTCCGCCAGTAGCAACACCTGGACCGGCAGACTCATTCCCTGAAACTAGCAGTGCCAGTGAAATCATCATGACAGGAAGGGCAATATTATGAAGCCAGAAGTGAACTTTTGCCAATGTGGTTTCTGCGGCTTGAGGAAAGGCAACATAAATAAGACCGGCAAGCGTCATCGCTGTCCATCCTAATAAATTAATATGGACATGAACTGGAGTAAAATTAAAGTTTTCCGTCATCGACATGTACATTCCGAGGCATACTCCAATGACAAAGTAGCAAACAGAAACTTTAATAAACTTAACACCCATTTTCCTACCTACCTCCCTTAAAAATAATGACTATAGTAGTAAATATGTAGGGCTATTTCATTGTAGAACTACCATTTTCGAGGACGAGAACGGATTTACTCTGATACTAAAGTAATAAAAATAAAGCACCTCGAAAGGTGCCTTACATTTAAAACAATGCTTTTATTCCAACTAGTGCCAGCCCGATGAGAAAACCACACAATGCTCCATTGACCCGAATCCATTGCAGGTCTTTTCCTACATTGGTTTCAATCATGTGGATGAGCGTTTTATTATCCAGCTTTTCAAGATTTTCTTCGACCAGTTTGCCGACTTTGGAATGGTTTTTATCAACAAACCCGGCAATTTGCATTTTAATCCAAGCTTCAAGCTGTCCCATCTTTTCCTGATTTGAACCGAATTCACTTAGTCCGTCCTTTATGAAAGGAAGAAGATATTCATCGTAGAAAATAGGGTCTTCCACAAAATCCAGTGCTTTAGCTTGAGCATTCGCCAGGAATTCGTTGATTTTTTCTTCAGGTTCCCATTTTGCTATCAATTGGGATTTAAAGCGTTCCAATTCTTCATACATTTTTTCGTCACTTTTCAGGCTCTCAAGTTTCTGGTGAATGTGAATCAATAGGGTTTGCCTGTTTTGGTTAAAGGGGTCACGGAAGCTATCGACACCCTTAATGATTAGATTCTGGATGATATTACCCAACTTTTCCTCATTCACGAGATTGCTAAATGATCGGATCGCAAACTGCATAATCCCGTCGGCTGGAATATTTTCAATCATCTCCACAGCAATTCCGCCGAGACGATATTTAGTGCTATCCTTTTTGGCCCAAACATCAATTTCCTTCAGTACCAAATCAAGTGCTTTTTCATCATATTTTCTGACTGTAACCTGGTCAATCAGGAGAGGGAGATATTGCTTTGTATCTAAGCTATTCAGCTGAGATTTAAGCTCCTTTTCAATGACCGGGGCAATTTTTTGCAAGTTTACCATCTTAATTAAATGTTTAATAATCCTTATGCTATTCTTTTTTAGATTGTCTCCGTGTATTTCCTCATTGACGAGTGAAAAAATCTTCTCCGTGAACTGGAAATTGTTTATTTTCTGCTGGATACTTTCTTTCGTCAGCCAATCATTTTCCAGCATCGAGATGATTTTTGCGATAATTTTACTGCGATTTTTCGGCAAAAGCGCAGTATGCGGGATTGGCAGCCCTAGCGGATGCCGAAAAAGGGCCGTCACGGCAAACCAGTCGGCAAGGCCACCTACCAGCCCTGCTTCAAAACCGCCTTGGAGAACTATTCTCCAAATGGATGGCGGCATGGGAATTGTAGCAAGAAATCCGGCTGCCATAATAATTAAGGAAATAGTAGCCAGATGTCGTGTATTTGTTTTCTTATTAACCATTATTGTACCCCTCATTTTTTCATAAAGTCATATTGCTATTATCTCAATATTGTAGAAAAAAAAGCAAAAAAAAACCAATCTAAAAATCCTATTCTTGTTGAGAAAGAAAAAAACCTTCTCGTTGGCTTAAGAGGAGGTTTTTTTCGCGGGCTTTTTGTGGGTAATCAGCCCGTCTAAATCAGTAATATAGAATTGTATTTCTGGAGCTGATTTTAAATATTTGTCCTGGATTAGCTGATAATAATTTACTCTGCGCTCCGGGTCAAACGGCAGCATCGGATATTCATTGTGCTCCTTGACATATAGGTCGACTGCTTTTTGGACAATGTCCATTTCCCCCGGAATATGCTTTTCATGTTCTTCAAATATGTCATAGGTTTCCTTCGACATATAGTATTTTCTTTCAGGTATCCCGCCAAGAAGATGGGCAAGCTGTTTAAAATCAATAGAGTTATCCTCTTTAACAAGAATGGTTCTATATACCCCTTTTGGCAGATTGTTGGAAAATTGCCTCACAGCTTTAATGACCTGCTCAAATGAAACATCGATCATCGGATATTGTTTTTCTTGAGCCGCCTCTTTTGCCGGCGCTTTTTTCTCCTTTTCCCTATTTTTTTGGACCGAGGGTTTAAAATATTTCAGCACCATCGAATAAACAGTAGCACCGCCAATTCCAATCCCGATAATGATGAAGATTAAAGTAAGAATAGGATATAAATCAAAGCGGGCATCTAAATAATTCCCAAGTTTGTAGCCGCCAAAAACACAGATCGCAATCGTCACACCAAAGACCATATTCAGCGATAAGGTTTTCATCAGAAAGGAGGTAAACTCCTGCCAATGCGGATCGGGATTCGGTTTTTCTGTTTCAAAAAATTTTCTTACTTCCTTTTTCATTTCCTCGGACACGTTATTTTCCTTAAAAAAGCCTTCAAGATACTCCAAATCCGATTTATTTTCATTTTTCAAAAGGCAGGCGTTTTTTTCCACACTACCTCTATTGTAATGAACGTAAATCCATTTTTCTTCAAAGCCTAATTCAAGATTTTCAGAAACTCTCCCCAAGTTTTTGGTGAATTTGTGACGCATAGGATCAGGCCCCCTTCATGTGATCGGTTTGTGTAAAGGTGCGCGTATTGGCTGGGAGTGCTGCTTTATTTGCCTCATTTAGGATTAGTTTCGCTTCTTCCTTTGCAGTTTGGATAATTTGTTTTGCTTCCAGTTCGGATTGCCTTTTTAGCTCTCTTGCATCTATTCTTGCCTGCAGCAAAATATTTTCACTCATTTCTAGTTTTTTTTCTGCTTCTATATTATAATTCTCCGTTAATTGGAGCTGTTTTTCAATGTGCTGTTTCCGGTTTTCGAGAACATTAACAAGCTTTTTAAATACGAGTTTTTTTAAAATAAAAACTAAAATGGTAAATATAACAGCTTGATAAATCATCGTGCCTAGTGAGACAGGCAGGCCGAACAAAACAAAATCTCCCATGTCCAACACTTCTTTCTATATAAATTATGTTAACCTATGACTAATGTAAACCATAGTAAGTGTGACAAATATATATGCTTGGATGGCACCGATAAAAATGCAAAACGCCTGCCATACGATCATTGGCAACGCGGCAAGTACGGCTACGACAAATCCATGACTGACGGCATTCGCCAGCAGGGCCAGCATCACTTCACCGGCATAAATATTGCCGAATAAACGCAGCCCCAATGTTAACGTTGTCGCAAATTGTTCAATGATATTAATAGGAAATAAAAATTTAAATGGTTTAAAGAAGCTTGCAATATAATGCTTAAAGCCGTTCAGATGGATATCGATGAAATGGGTATAGACGATAATCATGATGGCCAAAGTCATTGTTACATGGGCATCAGCGGTGGGAGATTTCCACCATAAAACAGGGTGGTCCCCGCTTGTAACAATAGAAAAAGGGATGCCCATTAAATTAGCCAGAAATAAGTACATCAATAACGTGACCCCGGTTGATAGAATAAATAAATTATTAGACTTTCCAATCGAGGTATTCATGATATCCTTTACAAATTCCAAAATCCATTCCATAAAATTTTGCCATTTTTTTGGTGATAGTGCTAAGGGGTTTTTTGTACATACATAAGCGATGAGGAAAACGATGATGGCAGCGATGGTGGTTGTCAGGATAATGGAAAGGTCAAAAGTCAAGTTCATCCATTCAATGTGAGGTTTTGCATATTCCAAGATGTCCACCCCTTTTCCTAAAATATTATTGGTACAAAGTGGGAGAATCCTGATTCATCTTTATTATATATAAAAAAATTTATTATTGTAAGATAGTTCACAAAATGTTGATAATTTTCTGAATCTTAAAATTACCATAATGATAATACTTAATATCATAGTTATCATGGGAAAATACTAAATAAAAAAGGTATCCCAGCCACATTTTGGTAGGATACCTTTTAATATGCTTCTAGGGGATTAACTTACATCCTTGTATATCACGTGTAGCTCTTTAAGGAAATCATCAACGGATAAATGGGTTTCGGTATCCTCAAAAAACCATAAATCATTTTCTTCTATATAGAAGTTCATTCCATTAACTTCTTTCGAGAACCCAGAGTTTGATGGTGTTTCAATTGAAAATGCAAGACTATAGCCTTTGTGCTTTTCGCCAAAGCCGGCATATTGCGGGAACAGACGAACGCTAAAGGGCCTTGTATATTCGAATTCTCCTGCAAACCATGTTACTGCTTTTTCATCAATAGAAATTAACATATTCAAACACCAACCTTTTCTATGAGGTGACAATTCTAAAGAATTATCCTTACTTACTAAAAGATTACGTTTTTTCTTGGAAATTGCCTATGATAATATTCACATGAAGCTATTTTTGGGGTTAATTGTAATAAAAAGTTCATTTTTAACCATTTGATTATAGAGTTACTGTTTTTGTAACATCTTTATGGTGAAAATGGTGATATGATAGCCACATGAAAGGGGATGTTGTTGATGGAAAAGCAGTTTGAGAAATTAAATGAGAACGTAAACGACATAAAGTCATTAATAAATACATTTAACAAAACTTTAGAGAATATTGAACAAAGACTTTCAAGATTAGAGAAAATGGATAGTATAGAACATCGCGTCGCTGTTAACCAAATCGACTTATCCGATATTAAAGAAGTGTTAGAACGGATCGAGGAATCGCAAAACCATGATATCCAGCATATCAATCGCCGCCTTGATTCCCACCTTATTAAAATTGCAAAAGTAGAAGAAGAAACTTTGATTTTAAAGTCAAAATAAAAAAAGACCAGGGACACCTGGTCTTTTCCTATCCAGAGGCGAATGCGCTTACAGCTTTTTGAAGAATGCTTTAGCGCCAAGATAAAGAATTGCTAAGGCAAAAATAAGAATAGCAAGTGCTCCGATAACATGGAATAATGATGCCAGACTAGCTAAAAATGGAATAACCGGCATTTTCACTAACGCGAAGCCAGCCAAAATACAGGCTAAAAAAAGAATAGCTGTTTGATTCATTTTTATCCCCTCCTTGTTAGCAGGATATGCAGGCAAGCAAATGTTGGAATGAGTCAATTGTCCTGATTTAAAGGACAAAAAAAACAAACCTTTTGCAGGTTTGTTTAAATTATATTAGTAAAGAACCTCCGAGTTGGATAAAGACACTTGCTTGAGGTTTGTTGGTTCACCGTCGTTTATACTTTTCATGACTTCTATATATTTTATATGATGGTCTTCCATTTCAATAATTTTAAAAGTGTACGTTTCATGTGCAATAATGTCGCCTTCTTTGGCATCGTAATTCTCGGTTAAAATCCAGCCGCCGATGGTATCAACATCTTCGTCATTAATTTCGACGCCCAATAAATCATTGACTTCGCTCACTAAAACCTTTGAATCAATAATATAATGATTTTCCTTGATTTTGCGAATTTCAGGAATCTCATCCATATCAAATTCATCACGAATTTCCCCGACAATTTCTTCAAGGATATCTTCTACCGTTACCAAACCTGAAGTTCCGCCGTATTCATCCATTAAAACAGCCATATGCATTCGCTCTTTTTGCATTTTTACAAGCAAATCATGAATAGGGATCGTTTCAATTACGCGGATGATAGGACGGATATACCCTTCGAGAGTTTGTGCCGAAAGCTGTTCGTTTCCAATAAAATCAGTCATGACTTCCTTGGCATTGACAATCCCAACGATATGGTCCTTATCCCCATCGATTACAGGATATCTGGTGAATTTTTCTTCCCGGATCGTTGATAAAAAGGCATCAAGCGAGTCGTCCTTAGACAATGAGACGATTTCGGTCCGCGGTACCATAATTTCTTTTGCGATTCGATTATCAAAATCAAATATTTTATTTACATACTTGAACTCCGATTGGTTAATTTCACCACTTTTATAGCTTTCCGATAAGATAATTCGAAGCTCTTCCTCCGTATGAGCGATTTCATTTTCGGAAACAGGTTTAAGCCCAAAGATTCTCGAAATAATTCGAGCGGATCCGTTCAATACCCAAATAAACGGGTACATTATTTTATAGAAGAGAATGAGCGGGCGAGCTACCTTAAGTGTTATCCATTCTGCTTTTTGAATAGCCAATGTTTTAGGCGCAAGTTCTCCGACTACTACGTGCAAAAAGGTAATTGTTCCAAATGCAATCGAAATGGATAATATTTTTACAGCATTGTCGGGAAGATTCAATGAAATGAAGAGAGGACCAAGCAAATGTTCAATCGTTGATTCCCCAATCCAACCTAACCCAAGAGCCGTGATGGTAATTCCAAGCTGACAGGCAGAAAGATATTCATCTAAATTTGAAATCACTCTTTTGGCTGAAACGGCCTTCGAACTTCCTTCTTCGATTAACTGATCGATTCTTGAACTTCTAATCTTCACAATAGCAAACTCTGAAGTTACAAAAAAAGCAGTTAATGCTATTAAAATGGCTATTAAAACCAAATTAAATATGTCCAAATAAGTTCCCTTAACTCGTTGTATAGACGAGTAAGGTAGTCACCTCCTGGTATTTTCAAAGATTAACTTGAAACCTTTAAAAGCGATTTCAATAATGCAGTTCTAAGCAGACTCAGGTTATTGGAAAGCTTCTCTTTTTGCTTCGCATCCAATTCTTCAAGAAAGGGGATGATGTCAAATAAATCATTGTGAAGCTTGAGCATTTGCTGGGTCAGCGTACACACATGTTTTTCCACTTCTGAAGCCTGAATGCTGCCTTCTTTCCGTATTTCTAGTTTTCTCTTAATCTCGTCTAATGGATAATGCAGACTTTTGCATTCTTCGATAAACTTTAAATCATGTAATGACTCGTCAGTATAGATGCGGTAATTGGACTCAGATCGATCTGCTTTGAGCAGTCCAATAGACGTATAGTAATCAATTGTTCTCTTGGAAACCATTGCTCTTTCCGCTAATTCGCCAATTCGATAAACAGCCCCATCATACCACCTCGACATATATATAAATTAACAATATTATAGAGAATTTAAACCGTACAGTCAAACGTTTCGGTTATTATAGGCATTGTTAACTATATTTTATGGAGAATTATAGGTAATATGAATATTAATGTCAAAATATTTAAAAAATAAAAAAACGTCCCCTTATTCAGGAGACGCTGGTGATTTTTTTACTTCTATATAGCCGATATGGTGGCCGTCGATTTCTTTGATTTGAAATGTGAAACCATCTCTTTCGAGTGTATCGTCTTTTTGGACATCAAATTTTTGGGTCAAAAACCATCCGCCGATGGTATCAACATCGTCGTCCTCAAGGGTCGTGCCTAAAATATCGTTGACCTCACTGATGAGGACTTTACCATCTAAAATAAAATGATTCTCCCCCTTTTTCTGAATAAGGGGTACTTCATCCAAATCAAATTCATCCCTGATTTCCCCGACGATTTCCTCTAAGATATCCTCGACCGTGACAACCCCGGCTGTACCGCCATATTCATCGGATAGAACCGCCATATGAGAGCGGTTTTTTTGCAGTTTTACTAAAAGCTCCTGAATCGGGATCGTTTCAATTACATGTATAACAGGCTTTATGTAAGTAGTAAGCGGTTCTTCGCCGCTGCATTTCTGCTGGATGCAGTCGGTCAGCACCTCCTTGATATTGACAACACCTAAAATGTTATCCTTATCCCCATCAATGACGGGATAACGGGTGTATCCTTCTTCCTGGACAGTTTCAATAATTTCATTAAGAGAGGCATCTTTGGAAAAGGTGATGACCTCTGTCCGTGGCACCATAATTTCCTTGGCGATGCGATCATCAAATTCAAAGATCCGATTCATGTAGCTATATTCCGACTGGTTAATTTCACCGCTCTTATAGCTCTGTGATAAAATTAGCCGTAATTCTTCTTCGGAAAGGACGATATCATTTTCCGAGGCAGGCCTAATTCCAAACAGGCCCGTAACAAAACGGGCGGAGTGGTTTAACGCCCATATGAACGGGTACATCAGCTTATAGAACAAAATCATCGGCTTGGCAACATGCAGGATAATTTCCTCCGATTTTTGTATTGCAAACGTTTTTGGCGATAATTCACCAATGACCACATGGACAAAGGTAATGACAATAAACGAAAAAATAACGGAAATTATGTGCCCTAGTGAAACCGGAATTTGCAGCCAATCCAAGATAGGTTTTAACAGCATTCGAATTGTTGGTTCGCCGAGCCACCCCAAGATTAAGGAGATAATCGTAATTCCGACCTGAGTGGCCGATAAATATCCATCCAAATTGGAAATGACTTTCTTGGCGGCTTCGGCTTTTTTATTGCCCTCGGCAACCAATTGGTCGATTCTGGTTGTCCGTACTCTGACGATCGCAAATTCTGATGCGACAAAAAATGCAGTAAACAGTATGAGCAGAGCTATTATTAAGATATTAATCCAAATCATTGGGTACCTTACGATGCGTAAGGTATGCCACCTCACTTACAAAATAATCTTATTCTTCTTACGGCTTCCCGTATTTGTATATAGTTTTATTATTTCAAAAAAATGCTTCTTGAGCAAATTAATGAAAAAATCAATAAAAAAGCCGCCATCTGGCAGCTGGTGAAAGAGGTTTAAAACGAGGAGGGATGCTGCCATTCGCGGGCTAGCATACTGTATACGATAATATCGTGGAAATAACCGTTCAAATGTTCTCCGTCCCTTAATATACCTTCTTTTCGCAATCTTAGTTTTTCGGGAATAGCGCGGCTTCTGGTGTTCTTTACGCCGCAGCGGATTTCAATCCGGTTTAAGCCTAAATCAAAAAATGCATAATTAAGCACGGCATGAACAGAGCGGATCATAATCCCATGACCTTCTGCATCCTTGGCTAAATAATAACCGATGCTGGCCATTTTATTGTACCAGTCAATTTGATGAATTCCGATTGACCCGACAAGCTTTCCTTTATAAAGGATGCCAAGGTTGCAGGCGCTCCCCTCTGCCAATTGATTCAGCCAATGGGGGATCACAGTTTCGAATTGATAGGGATTGGTCATGCTATCGACCCAAGGAAGCCATGTTCGCAAATGGTCACGGTTCTCCTCGACAAGCTGATAAAGCTGTAAGGCATGCTGACGTTGAAAGACAAGAAGTTCAATTTCATGATCAACCTTTAAAGTAAACATAGGGCGAAACTCCCGGAATTTTTTTACTATATACTATGCAAATTGGGTTTGGGCTGTGATGCTGTTTTTTGGGGAAAAAACAGGTCCGGATTTGCAACACGTTTGTAATATTTTCCTTGTCAAACCTTTTAAACAGTAGTATCATTCGTTAATGTAAACAAGTAAATAGTCCACAGGGGGAGCTGCGCATTAGCGGCTGAGAGTGAACGCTCGAGTTCTGACCCTATGAACCTGTTGGTTAACGCTAGCGTAGGGATGTGGTTTTGCAGATATTAGAAAGCAATGCAGACAATCCTTACCGTCTTGCATTGCTTTTTTATTTTTTATAAACAAGGGGGAAAATAGTGTGAATCAAAAAGGAAGCAGTACACGTTTTATCACAGAGGTTGCCGTCTTTTCGGCACTTGCATATTTATTAGACTTAGCTGCAAGTATTTTATCCTTGAAAATTTGGCCGCAAGGAGGATCGATCTCCATTGCGATGGTTCCGGTTTTTATTATGGCGTATCGCTGGGGAATTAAGGGCGGCTTATTAACTGGCTTCTTGTTGGGATTATTGCAATTCATTCTTGGTTTTGCGCAAATCTACACGATTATTCAGGGAATTATCGATTATTTTATTGCGTTTACGGTTCTCGGTTTTGCCGGAATTTTTGCCCGCCAGGTTAAGAACGCTCTTGAAGAGGGGAATAAAGGAAGCTGGATGGTTTATTCCGTGATAGGAACGTTCCTGGGAAGCCTGCTTCGGTATATCTGTCATGTTTATTCCGGAATTGCTTTCTTTGGCGAGTATGCTCCTAAAGGCCAGCCGGTAGCCGTTTATTCCTTGATTTATAATGGAACTTATATGCTGCCAAACTTTATCATCAGTGCCATAATCGTTGTTTTAGTCCTTGCGGCTATGCCTAAAAGAATGGTTGTTAAATATCAATAACATTTAATGAAGAAAAGCCAGGTGCTTTTCTTTTTTTCTTTTTTTGTCACAAATTTTTATATTTTTTTTAAAAATTTAGGTGTAAAATGACAATATAGAAAGATAATCATTCTCAATTACAACGGATTGGGTGATAATATATGTTTACATCTTTGAAAGCAGGGGAAAAGGGGAAAATTGTTGATATTTCCCATGTCGGGAACCTTGTGAAAAGACGTCTGCTTGATTTAGGAATTACCGAAGGATCGGAAATATGTGTGAAATGCGTTATGCCTTTTGGCGGCCCGATTATGATTGAGTCCTGCGGCCAATGCGTCGGTATCCGCCGCAAGGAAGCCGTCCAGATTGAAGTGGAGAGAATATAAATGGAAATTGCTCTAATTGGAAACCCGAATACTGGAAAAACTTCATTGTTTAATAACCTCACAGGTTCCTATGAGTATGTGGGCAACTGGAGCGGAGTAACGGTTGAAAAGAAAGTTGGCGTTTTCAAAAATAATATTGGCAGATTAATAGATTTGCCGGGTGTCTACACACTAAACCCGCTTTCAAGAGATGAGGGAGTCGTCACTTCCTTTTTTCTAAACGATTCCGTCGATCGGCTATTGAATATATTGGATGCATCTCAATTAGAACGGAATCTACATTTAACCATGCAGCTGCTAGAGTTTGAAAAGCCGCTTTTAATTGGTTTAAATATGATTGATGTCGCTAGTCAGCGCGGGATTATGATTGATGCCGAGAAACTTTCGGAAAAACTGGGTGTCCCGGTTGTACCCGTCGTCGCCAGAAGCGGTAAGGGCTGTGATCAATTAGTTGATAGTATTTCCACAAAATCGTTTACGCCGGTGAAAAAGAACCTTGTAAACTATGGTGTGGAAGTGGAAAAAGCAATTGCCGACCTATCTCAGGAACTGGCTGCGAAAACGGAGCATTCAAAACGCTTTTTGGCGATTCAGTATTTTGAAGGAAATGAATACGTAAAAAATTACGTAACGCGAATTGTGGATGGCGAAAAACTTGAAGCTATTTCAGCTAAATTGGAAGACTCCATCAAAAAATCGTATGACGTTAAAACATTACCAAACTTTATTTATATGAAAAGAAAAGCAGCGATTGAAAAAATTATTGCTGAAACAACGAGTAAACGTGATGGTGTCGTGCCACTATCTGAAAAAATTGACAGTATTGTCACCAATAAATATCTTGGTATGCCAATCTTCTTATTGCTTATGTACTTAATGTTTATGCTGACATTTGACTGGCTGGGGACGCCGATGTCGGGTGCACTTGATGGGTTATTGACTGGACCGGTCGCGGCTGGTATTGAAAAAGCCCTGGCGGCTGTTCATGCGTCTGCCTTTATTCATGCGCTGATTATTGAAGGATTAGTTGCCGGGGTTGGCGGTGTTCTTGTTTTTGTACCGCAGATTTTTATTTTGTTCTTTTTCATATCGTTATTAGAGGATTCCGGCTATATGGCCCGCGTTGCGTTGGTTATGGACAGAATTATGGAATCGGTTGGGTTGAACGGGAAAGCGTTTATCCCACTGATGATTGGGTTTGGCTGTAATGTTCCGGGCATCATGGCGGCAAGAACGATCGAAACACCGCGCGAACGGCTGTTAACAATCTTGCTGACTCCGTTAATGTCTTGCTCAGCACGTCTGCCTGTGTATGCCTTATTTGTCGGGGCATTTTTTGCAGCCCATAAAGCTTTTATTGTCTTAAGCTTATATGTATTAGGGATTGTAGTCGCGTTAATCTTAGCAAAAATCTTTTCATCGACCATGTTAAAATCGCAGACTTCCTTATTTGTCATTGAATTGCCGCCATATCGGCTGCCGCAGTTTCAATCCTTATGGAGAAGCACTTGGGATAAAGGCAAGGGATTTGTTAGGAAAGCAGGTACGTTTATATTTGCCGGTTCCGTTTTTATTTGGATTTTATCCTATGCAGGGCCGGGCGGCTTGAAGGTGGAAATGGATGACAGTTTCCTTGCGGCAATCGGCGGTGTCATTGCCCCGATTTTAGCCCCGATTGGCTTTGGCACATGGCAGGCGGCAGCATCCTTAATTACCGGCTTTCTTGCCAAAGAAGCAATCATTTCAACCATGAACATTATTTATTTTGTGCCGAATGATTCGAGTCTGCAGGGGCTGCTGGCCAATTACTATACACCGCTTGCTGCTTACAGCTTTATGGTGTTTATTTTATTGTACATTCCATGCTTGGCCACTACCGCAACCATTTATAAAGAAACAGGTTCAAAAAAATGGACAGCCTTCGCGATTCTGTATGCATTAATCATTGCCTATGTTTTATCGCTGATTATTTATCAGGGCGGCAAGCTGTTTGGTCTGGTATAAACAAAAGGAGTGAAATTCTATGATTGCTAGCATTGTTATTGGAGTTGCTATTTTTGGATATGCCGCTTGGGCACTTGTACGATTTATTAATCGCTCGAAACAAGGAAAATGTGCTGCATGCGAATTGAACAAATCTTGCTCCGGCGGATGCAGTGTACCGCCAGAAATCAGTAAGTAATGAATGAACTGCTATCTATATGGGATAGCAGTTTTTTTTTTGTGAATACCCTTATTACTTTTAAAATTAGGAAAACTTGTGTAAAATTACACTAGAAGTTATTGAAGGAAGGGCTTTGTATGACCAGAGATGAAATTATTCAGATTGTTTCAGAGAAATTGCGGCTAATCCGGACTGAAGCAGGCTACACTCAGGATAAAATGGCAGATATTATTGGTGTTTCTAAGAAAACCCTTGTACAGATTGAAAAAGGAAGAGTTCTTGCCAACTGGTCAACGGTAGTTTCTGTTTGTGCCTTATTTCGTGAAACAGAAACGGTCCAATTTTTATTTGGAAACGAGCCCCTTGAAGTACTTGAAACGGTAGCAAGAGAAGGCATTGATTACCGGAAAGCCAAAACACTTGGCGGCCGGGTCTGGTGGCGGGTCGTTGTTAAGAAGAACGGATTCGTCCTCCAGCAGAATATTCTAAGTAAGCATTTTCGGATCTTGGATGGGGGAAATTACCGTATTTTCAGCAGCTTTGACGAAAAGCTTTCTAAGCATCGGTTCAAGGAATTGTCTAAAGATGAAGACTAAATACATGAAGATGGGACGGCCGTGGGGGGCTGTCTTTTTTCTTTTTATGGGTTTGATGACGAATACATGAGCCCAATTCAACGAAAGAACGAAGAGTTGGGTAGCATAGAGAGGGTATATGCGCCCGAAATGTCGAAAGAACAAAGAGTTGGGTAGCATAGAGAGGGTATATGCGCCCGAACCATCTAAGGAATTCAGAGTTGGGGAGCATAGAAAGGGTATATGAGCCCGAACCATCGAAGGAATCAAGAGTTGGGAAGCATAGAGATGGTCTATGAGCCCGAAACGTCGAAAGAACGAAGAGTTGGGAAGCATAGAGATGGTCTATGAGCCCGAAACGTCGAAGGAACGAAGAGTTGGGAAGCATAGAGATGGTCTATGAGCCCGAAACGTCGAAGGAACGAAGAGTTGGGAAGCATAGAGATGGTCTATGAGCCCGAAACGTCGAAAGAACGAAGAGTTGGGAAGCATAGAGATGGTCTATGAGCCCGAACCATCGAAGGAATTCAGAGTTGGGTAGCATAGAAAGGGTATATGCGCCCGAACCATCGAAGGAATCAAGAGTTGGGAAGCATAGAGAGGTCTATGAGCCCGAACCATCCAAGGAATTCAGAGTTGGGGAGCATAGAAAGGGTATATGCGCCCGAACCATTGAAAGAACGAAGAGTTGGGGAGCATAGAAAGGGTATATGAGCCCGAACCATTGAAAGAACGAAGAGTTGGGGAGCATAGAAAGGGGATATGCGCCCGAACCATCGAAAGAACAAAAAATTGGGGAGCATAGAAAGAGCATATGAGCCCGGACCACCGAGTGAATCAAGAGTTGGGTAGCATAAAAAGGGTATATGCTACCGCAACAAGGTATAATTTTCAAAATCGGTATTATAAAAATGGTGTAAGCTACTAAAATCGTATTAAAAATCAAGATCTTGGTAGAAACCTGCCCCATCTATACATAATAAGTCCATTTTCCAGATGACATTACCTGATAGTTTTGTTTTAAAACCCTCGCTATTGTTTTTCTCGGTACCACACACCCACACCAATCATAGACCACACTTGTAGTAATCCGCATCTCCGGAAAAAGCAATACCAACTCCCTCACACACTGCAGCACCACAGACTCCATCCGTTCCTCACACCCACAAGTATTACAAACCATTTTCCTCTCCCCAACAGACACCGAAAATGAGTTACACTTCGAACAATAAGGACTCTTTCTCAGCCCATCATAACTATAAGTCGGCTTTGGAGAAATTGGATAATCACCTTGATCCAGAGAAATTAACAGGTCTGCCAGCCTCTCATGGCCGCCATTCAGGGTTGATGGGATATTTTCTAATTTTCTTATGAAGCGATTGATCTGTGTTGGGAGAATAACATGATTGTTTTGAGGAGCATTGTATAGGGTAAATGTGGGGCTAATATGAACCACGTAGGATTCAACCGGCAGATTAAATCTGTACTCTTCGAGAAGCTGCCGCAGCTTAGACTCGGCCTTCAACAATTGAAGGATAGGGTCGTCAATTTCGGTATCATTTTTACAAAAACGGTCGGGATCAGACTTATAAATATAGTCTCCTTCAAAATTTTTAACGTCAATCAGGTAAATCGTTCTTTGAAAAATAATCACCGTATCGATTTGAAAATGCTTTTCTTTCAATTTAAAGAGTAAGCCATTTAATACAATGCAGTTATTCTTCAATTCTTGGGTAATTGCATCAAACATCACTTCTCCTTGATAGCCTTTTTCAAGAGCGTAGTACTTTCTACTGTCTTTGTCAGAAAGGTTCATCCGCGGGTTTAAGGCCCGTAAAATAAGTAACTCCTTTGTTTCATGGCGTGATTTTTTTGGTGTAGGCATAGTCCATATCCTTTCAAATTTATAAATATCCATCCCCCATTTTACTCCAATTTATAGACAGGCAGTTTCGAAATGTATGAATACTTTGTTAACAGCAGCCGATAAGACAATTCCGAAAAATGGGAATTGACAATTAAAAAATATGGTGTTAATCTTACAAAGTAAGAAAAAAAAGGAAATGGAGGGCTGCAAAATGATTATTTTAAACCACTTAACTAAACAATCAACTGAATATGTTAACGCAGCCAACCCTAAAGGGATTTCCTTGTAATCTACACTTCACTTATGTATTTTCAAACACAGGCTGCGTTACTTTGTGATGCGCGGCGTGTGTTTTTTATTTTTAAATAAGAGGCATACTGCACAGTTGCGGCAGTATGTCTCTTTTTTTATAAAAAAAGGAGGAATTAGCATGCTGAAAAGACTCAATGTAAGGCTCGCACACAAAATAGGAGATCTAGAAAGCGGATAGATTAAACCGAAATAGGGGGAATAACAGCATGTTTTCCGTATTAAAGAAATTAAGCTGGTTTTTTAAAGAAAATTGGAAGCGCTACCTAGTAGCGGTCACTTTACTTATATTCGTGGGGTTATTAGATGTCATACCGCCCAAATTAATCGGTTTGGCGATTGACGATATTCATTCTGGGGCGATGACAAATCAGAAAATCTTCATGTATCTTGTCTATCTCACCATCATTATGGTTTCATCCTACGCCATCACTTATATATGGCAATATCAATTGTTCGGCGGTGCTTTTTTAATCGAAAGAAAGCTGCGCTCAAGATTCATGGGACATCTTTTAAAAATGACGCCGGCCTTTTTTGAAAAGAATCGTACCGGGGATTTAATGGCTCGGGCCACAAACGATTTAAAAGCCATTTCCATTACAGCCGGATTCGGGATTTTAACGCTTGTCGATTCGAGTGTCTGGATGCTGACGATTCTGTTTACGATGGGCATTTTCATCAGCTGGAAGCTGACCTTAGCGGCGATTTTGCCCCTTCCGATCATGGCTATCCTGATGCAAATGTACGGCAAAAAAATCCACACTCGCTTTACAGAAGCACAGGATGCCTTCGGCGAATTAAATGACCGCGTTCTCGAATCAGTTGCCGGAGTAAGAGTTATCCGTGCCTATGTCCAGGAAAATGCGGACCGCGAGCGGTTTCACGAATTGACCGAAGATGTTTATCAAAAAAATATAAACGTCGCCAGAATCGATTCGTTATTTGATCCGACCATAAAAATACTGGTCGGCCTCAGCTATTTAATTGGGATTGGTTACGGTGCTACGCTCGTTTTTCATCAGGCTATCACCTTGGGAGACCTCGTTTCCTTTAATGTGTACCTGGGGATGATGATTTGGCCGATGTTTGCGGTCGGCGAACTGATCAACGTGATGCAGCGGGGGAATGCCTCGCTCGACCGGGTCCATGAAACAATCAGCTATCAGGAAGAGGTTCAAAACCCATCCCAGCCAATAAAGATAGCAAGCCCCAACCCAATCCTTTTCGAAAAAGTAACGTTTCGTTACCCATCTTCGAAAACGGATAATCTGCAAAATGTCACCGTCAAGCTACTTCAAGGTCAGACCCTTGGGGTTGTCGGTAAGACGGGGAGCGGAAAAACCACTTTTATCAAGCAATTGTTGAGGCAATATCCACTTGGAACAGGCGGACTTTCAATCGGCGGGGCCTCCATTGGGGAGCAAACACTAGAACAAGTGCGCCAATGGATTGGCTACGTTCCGCAGGATCATGTTCTTTTTTCGAGAAGCGTAAAGGAAAATATTTTGTTCGGCTGTAAGGTTGCATCTGAGGACGACCTGCAGACGGCTATTGATCTCGCGGCTTTTCGCAAGGATTTGCAAATGTTACCTGAAGGTCTCGAGACATTAGTTGGGGAAAAGGGAGTGGCGTTATCAGGAGGGCAAAAGCAGCGGATTTCGATTGCCCGTGCACTCATTAAAAATCCTGAAATACTAATTCTCGACGATTCCTTATCTGCGGTAGATGCGAAAACAGAGAAGAAAATCATCGACAATATCCGTAAAGTAAGAAACGGGAAAACAACGATTATCACTACGCACAGAATGTCTGCAGTCCAGCATGCCGACCATATCATTGTCCTTGATGAAGGGGCCATTATTGAGGAAGGAACTCATGAACAGCTGCTGGAGCGGGACGGCTGGTATAAAGAGCAATTCTTGCGCCAGCTGGTGGAAGCTAAAATCGAAGAGGAGGTGTCAGCATGAAGGTTGGCAGACGCTTAATTAATTACGCTTTAATTTATAAAAAAATTATTATCGCGGCCCTGTTCATGCTGACCATCTCGGTCGTTACGGATTTGGCCGGACCATTTATCGCGAAGAACATCATCGATCAGCATATTTTAGGGATTGAGTCGGTTTGGTATGAAACAGGAGCAAAAGGTGATAAAGCCGTTAGCTATAACGGAACGTTTTATAAACGGGAAAAGTATTTTACAAGCGGCGAGGAAAAGGGAGAAAAAGTCCGGATCCTCCAGGTAGGAACAAAGTTTGTGTTTATCGAAAATGACCTTGAATTTGATGGGAAGAGAAGTCTCGAAGGCAGCAAACTAATGATAACAAAAGGCAAAGACCAAGCAGAATATCCAGCAAAAATTATCAAGGGGCCCGAGTTAGTAGCGTTTTATCAGCCAGAAATACCGGGGATTTTAAAACTGCTGGCAGTTTATTTTGGACTCTTGGTGGTATCTGCAGTATTTCAATATGGTGAGCACTTCCTTTTGAAAAAATCAGCCAACCGGATTATTCAAAAAATGCGTGAGGATGTGTTTCATCATATTCAAAGACTTCCAGTCCGCTATTTTGACAACCTTCCGGCAGGCAAGGTCGTTGCCAGAATCACAAATGACACCGAGGCGATTCGCGAGCTTTATGTAACTGTCTTGGCAGCCTTTTTTACAAGCGCTATTTATATTACTGGCATTTACTCAGCACTGTTTATGTTAAATGCAAAACTGGCAGCAATTTGTTTGCTGCTCTTGCCCATTTTGTATATTTGGATTTTGATTTACCGGAAGTATGCTTCCAAATATAATCGGGTAATTCGTTCGCGGAACAGTGAAATCAATGCGATGGTTAATGAGTCGATTCAGGGGATGAACATAATCCAGGCCTTCAACAGGGAAAAGGAAACGATGAAGGATTTTGATAATCTGAATCATGGCCATTTTACCTACCAAAATAAACTGTTAAACCTTAATGCCTTAACTGGCCACAATCTGGTTGGGATCCTAAGAAATCTCGTGTTTGTGGCATTTATTTGGTATTTTGGCGGTCAGGCGCTTTCACCTTCAGCTGTCATTTCTTTAGGAATGCTGTACGCTTTTGTGGATTACATCAATCGGCTGTTTCAGCCCGTCCAAGGCATTGTCAACCAATTGGCCAATCTGGAGACAGCGCTTGTCGCTGGGGAGAGGGTATTTACGCTGATGGATGAGCCGGGGGAAAATGTCAGTCAGGAACGAATTTCACGGATAAAAGGCAATGTCACATTCGAAGATGTTTCTTTTGGTTACAAAGACGGTGAATATGTTTTAAAGAATATTCAATTTGAGGCAAAGCCTGGGGAAACGGTGGCCCTCGTTGGCCATACCGGTTCAGGGAAAAGCTCCATCATGAATCTGCTTTTCCGATATTACGACTGCCAGAGAGGACAAATCTTGATTGACGGAAAAGATATCGAATGCCTCCCGCGGCAAACGATCCGTCAGCATATGGGGATTGTTCTGCAGGACCCGTATTTATTTACAGGAACAATCTCCTCCAATGTGAGTCTAAATGATCCGTCCATTACAAGCGAAAAAGTCGAAAAAGCATTACGAGATGTTGGTGCGGAGAAAGTATTTAAAAACCTTGAAAACGGTTATGATGAACCGGTTATTGAAAAAGGCAGCACATTATCAAGCGGGCAGCGCCAGTTAATTTCCTTTGCCCGCGCCCTTGCTTTTAATCCGGCTATTCTCATTTTGGATGAAGCCACCTCCAGCATTGATACGGAAACGGAAGCGCTAATTCAAGAGGCGATGGATGTCTTGAAAAAAGGGAGAACAACCTTTATCATCGCCCACCGCCTGTCGACAATTCGAAATGCGGATCAAATTCTCGTCCTAGATCGCGGCACCATCGTTGAACGCGGGACCCATGATGAATTAATGGCGCTAAAGGGAAAATATTATCAAATGTATGAGCTTCAGCTTGGAAGCAAAGACATGGCAGGTTAAATGAAAAAGTTCATAAAAAATTCATTTCTTTACTTTAAAAGTGTAATTTTAATCACTTGTCTTCCTTTCACCCCATGATATTGTAGTTTTAATTCAAATTAAAAATGGGGTGGCAAATCAATGTCAGATTACACAGTTGTTCTAACCATTGGCAGTTTTTTAGTTTTAACGTATTTCATTGGCTATACACTTATTTCAAGACATTAAGGCTGCGGACAAAGTTTCGCAGTTTTTTTTATTTATAAAACCAATTAGTTTGGGAATACATATGAAAGGATGAAAAATAGTGAGGTGGAAGAATGATGGAGAAATTTAGAATCGAGCATGATACCCTGGGTGAAGTCCGTGTTCCTGAGGATAAATTTTGGGGAGCACAGACGCAGCGGAGTAAAGAAAATTTTAAAATCGGGATGGAAAAAATGCCGCTCGAGCTCGTTTATGGTTTGGTTTACATTAAGCAGGCGGCTGCGATTGTTAATCATCAGCTCGGTAAATTGAGTGAGGATAAAATGAACGCCATCAAAAAGGTGTCTGAAGACATTTTAGCCGGACAACATGATGAACATTTTCCATTGGCTGTTTGGCAGACAGGAAGCGGTACACAGTCCAATATGAACGTCAATGAAGTCATTGCCAATCGCGCAAATGAATGGTTAAAAAGTCAAAATAGCACCGAAAAGATTCATCCAAATGATGATGTTAATATGTCGCAAAGCTCAAACGATACTTTTCCGACGGCAATGCATATTGCTGCCTTTATAAAAATTACCGAAAATCTTATTCCGGCAATACAGGAATTAAAAAATACGCTGATAGAAAAGGAAAAAGCCTTCGCAAATATCGTAAAAATCGGCAGAACCCATCTGCAGGATGCAACACCGCTAACTTTGGGGCAGGAAATCAGCGGCTGGAGGTACATGCTCGAGAATAATGAGCGAATGATTACAGAAGCATGCCAGCACCTGCTTCAATTAGCGATCGGCGGAACGGCAGTCGGTACGGGAATCAACGCTAGTCCGGAGTTTGGCGCAAAAGTCGCTGAAGAGCTCCACAAGCTGACTGGTTTCCCGTTTCAAACATCAGAAAATAAATTCCACGCGCTGACAAGCCATGATGAAATCGTTTATGTCCATGGGGCTTTAAAAGCATTGGCGGCCGATTTAATGAAAATTGCCAATGATGTCAGATGGCTTGCAAGCGGCCCGCGCAGCGGCATCGGCGAACTGACGATACCGGCCAATGAGCCTGGCAGCTCAATTATGCCAGGGAAAGTGAATCCAACACAAAGTGAAGCATTGACAATGGTTGCCTGCCAAATCTTTGGGAATGATGCTTGCATTGGCTTTGCCGCAAGCCAGGGAAATTTCGAATTAAATGTATTTAAACCGGTGATTATTTATAATTTAATCCAATCAATCAGGCTTTTAACCGACAGCATTCGTTCCTTTAATGTCAACTGTGCAGTTGGCATTGAAGCAAATGAAGAAGCTATTAAAGAGCATGTGGGACGTTCGTTAATGCTGGTTACCGCCTTAAACCCTTATATCGGCTATGAAAAAGCAGCTGCAATCGCCAAACTTGCCTTTAAAGAAAATAGCACCCTGAAGGAAGCGGCAATCAAAACGGGATATTTGACCGCTGAGCAATTCGATGAGTGGATTAAGCCAGAAAAAATGGTGTAAACAAAGGAAAGCCCCCTCCAAAGGAGGGGGCTCTTAGCCATATTATGAACTTTTATCAATAAGGTTTACTTAATTAGCGTTGGAAACCGCCAAGTTGAGATTCAGCCATAGCGACAAGACGCTTAGTGATTTCTCCTCCAACAGATCCGTTAGCGCGAGAAGTTGTGTCTGCTCCAAGATTTACGCCAAATTCTTGAGCAATTTCATACTTCATTGAATCAAGTGCTTGTTGTACTCCTGGTACTAAAAGTTGGTTAGAGTTGTTGTTGTTAGCCATAGTTAGTTAACACTCCTCTTTTTAGTTTTGGGGTTAGTATGGAGTTGAACCATAATGGGATTATTACCATAGCCTCCTAGGCCTAACCCATGATAATTGTTTTGGTTGGATGAACCGGAGTTGCACCGGTTGTAACCCTGTCTGGCTTCATCCATCGTTGTAAGTGATATTTGTTTTTCTTGGTGGGGTGCTGCTTGTAATCTTATTATGACTAAATCTAAAAAGCTTATTCGAAAATTTTAAGTGGAAATTTATTCCCTATTATAGAGGTTACAAAGTAACGCAAACTAAAGAAAACAAATTAAAGGGTGAATGAGATGACCGTGTGCCCAGTATGTAATGGATTGAGAGAAGTATATTTATTATGTAGGGATTGTGGGGAGCCAATGTTGGAAAGCGGCAGACTTCAAGATTACTACGACGATTACAGTCCTTATATGGAAATTGATTTAATGAAAATGGAGGATGGTTTTGCGGATACCCGTTCTGAGCATAAATGCCCGCATCTGTATCGCTGCCCTGCCTGCCATAAAGATGATGTTATCTTTATTAAAGAATAATCAAAAGGTCCTGACCTCATTCTGCGGTATTGCAGTGTGGTCAGGACCCTAAAGAATCATATTTTATTTTTCGCTTTGTGGGCGGATACGTAGCTCTGTTTCCGTATCGAAGAAGTGGGCCTTGTTTAAATCAAATGCTAATTCTAATTTATCGCCAGGTCTTACATCGCTGCGAGAATCAAGGCGGGCCACATAATCTTGGCCTTCGATGCTGGAGTAAATCATTAATTCTGCACCAGTTAATTCGGCAACATCAATATGGGCAGCAATCTTTGTACCTGTGGAAGCTTCAATAAACAATGGCTCATCATGAATATCTTCAGGGCGGACACCAAGGATCAGTGATTTGCCGACATAGCCTTGTTCGCGAAGGAATTTCATTTTTCCTTCCGGAACAGCAATGGAGGTTTTACCAATGATAAATTTGCCGTCTTCTAATTTTCCGTTGAAGAAGTTCATCGCTGGTGATCCGATAAAGCCGCCAACAAAGACATTTTCAGGCTTTTCATAAACTTCTTTTGGTGAACCAACCTGCTGGATGATGCCATCCTTCATAACGACTAATCGGGTTGCCATTGTCATGGCCTCAGTTTGGTCGTGCGTTACATAAATGGTTGTTGTATTTAAGCGGCGGTGAAGCTTGGCAATTTCAGCGCGCATTTGCACACGAAGCTTGGCATCAAGGTTTGATAATGGCTCGTCCATTAGGAATACCTTTGCATCACGAACGATCGCACGGCCTAATGCAACACGCTGGCGCTGACCGCCTGATAACGCCTTCGGTTTACGAGTTAAATAAGCTTCAAGGCCAAGGATTTTAGCAGCTTCTTTCACGCGGCGGTCGATTTCATCCTTAGGAAACTTACG
Organism: Neobacillus sp. SAB-20_R2A; assembly: GCF_049568635.1. NCBI lineage: Bacteria > Bacillati > Bacillota > Bacilli > Caryophanales > Bacillaceae > Neobacillus > Neobacillus sp. SAB-20_R2A. Next base: position 1,498,249 of record NZ_CP145895.1, read on the forward strand.
AAGCTTTAAACCAAATGCCATATTATCATAAACGGTCATATGCGGATAAAGCGCATAGTTTTGGAATACCATTGCAATATCGCGGTCTTTTGGTGCTACGTCGTTTACGCGTTTGCCATCAATGAGAAAATCCCCTTTTGAGATTTCTTCAAGACCGGCAATCATTCTAAGTGTCGTTGATTTTCCGCATCCGGATGGGCCGACAAATACGATAAATTCCTTATCATCAATGTGTAAATTGAAATCTTTAACTGCCGTTACCTTGTTGTCGTAAATTTTATAAATATGGTCTAATTTTAATTCAGCCATGTTCACAGCCTCCTTGTGGTTGTTTGTACTTTAAGTTTACAAGGAAAGCGCTTTAATCGATATGGTCAGGCTGCACAAATATTGAAAACGCTTTTTTGGGCAGATTGACATTATCCCTCTTGTTCAAATAGCAGGCATGCTAAAAACACGATAAACGCACCGTTAAAATCCTTTAATACTATTCCTGTTTTATCCACGAATTTATCAATCCGATATTGCAGTGTGTTTCGGTGAATATATAACTTTTTAGCTGTAAGACTGGCATTTAAATTGGTTTCAAGAAATACTTTTATCGTTGAAAACATTTCCGGATCATCACCAAAAAGCGCAAAAATCGCTTCAGGAACCATATTTTTTATTTCAGCAGGCAAGCGGGCAGAAAGATAAGCCGGAAAAATTCTTTCAAAAGAAAAAATCTTGGAATTGTGCACTTTCACTAGAGCAAACTGGAATAATTCCCTTTCCTCTTGGAAGAAGGCCCTTAACTGCTCAGAAAAAGGCTGAACTTTTCCGATAAAAAAAGTGACACTTTCATAAAAATCACTTTCCAATGTTTCTGAAATGGCCAGCAATTCATCTTCGGATAGAGAAATTTGTTTTTGTTCTTCAATAATCACACCTTTGGAGTGACTTTCCCAAAGAAACACAGCCTCATCCGAAAAGAAGCCTTTTAACGCAGATTCCATTTCCTTTTGATCTGTATCATCGCCATTTAAATGAAAATGGATAAAGCGAAATGACGTGTCCTGCTTTTCTGAAGGGAGAACCCCATTTAAAAATAAAAACTCATACCAGGTGTTTACTCTGGACGACACGGCTGAAGACTGCCATTCCACCAGTTCATACAAAGTCTTTAGAAGGTGGAGCTCTTTATCACTAATTTCCTTTTTGGGAATACCCAGCCATTCATCGGCGGACTGGTCGTAAAAAAGATAAAGCTGTTCAGATGGCACATCTGGCCTTTCGGAAAACAGCAGTGAATTTTCATATACAGTAAGTAATTTTCTAAGCATCGTTCATTTCCCCATTAGATTTCTTAGAGCCTATTATACCAGTTTCAATTTGTTTCCACAGAAAAATTGCCGAACCCTCTAAACTGGCTCGGCAAATGTTATCATGTATTTTCATTTGGCGGTGATTCTTCTATTAGATCGCGCGCTTCTTCAATATTTGTTGAATCATAACGGGCGTGGACAGACCCTCCGGACATTCCTTCATTAATCATTCTGTCAATATCCATGTAAGCCATGTCTCTGCCCTCATATGCAGACCCTTCAGTGATAGGCTGTTCATTTTTTTTAGTCACGTTCAACCATCCTTTCCTTCTAATTCGTTTTTAGTTTGTACAGAAAGGACGGAGTTTCATGCAGGGAATAGTCGATTATTCATATACATGGTAAAGCATTAGCTCGTGAATCTGGCTCGTCAATGCCTTCAAATCTTCTTCGGCAGGAGGATTTGAGGTCCATTCAAGGTTTCCTGTTTGGTGATAAACTCCTGTATATCTCTGTTTTTTAAAATAGAAGGAAATATTCCAGCCGGGAATATTGGTATTTTCAAAAAGCGGCTTATATTGAAAATGCATGATCACCTTATTGTCCTCCTCTAACACCTAGTATTACTTATAGCTTACCTTGTTTTGAATATTATGCAAATAAAATTTTTTATGGGCAGGAGTTTGTTAAGTGGAGGAAAATACGGCATAGCTGGTCAATTTTTTTCTCTTCAATTTGAGATTCATCAAACCGCATTGGTTTTGAATTCACCTCGTAAATATAATATTTTCCACTTTTGCTCATGCCGGCATCAATGGAAAATTCACCGAAAAAGCCAAGTTGTTCCGATAAAGCTTTCCCAATGTGCGGGATAATCATTTGAAAAAATTGATCATGTTCGATCGTTTGTAATAAAGAGTAGGGAAGAAGTCTTCCCCCCGATGGAATATGGGTGGTGACTCCTTGTTCCTGGGATTGCCGGATGCCGACGCCGGTTAGTGAATAATCCCCTTTTTCGGCGTGGGCAATAATCCGAAAATCATAGCGAAACCCTTCATATTCAGCAGAATTGATATCAATTTGTGCCAAATAGGTTTTCGATAAGAGCAATTCGCTCCAATCCTGCCAAAAATCTTCGAAAGATGGGTAGCAAATGCTTCTTATTCTTGACTCAAATTGGATGTATGGCGAGGATAAATGCCTGACGCGAAAAACGCCCTTTCCCTTTGAAGAGGCTGCTGGCTTTAGATAAACACTAGAATTTGCTTTCAATAATAATTCAAGGTCTTTTTTTTCTTGAAGGAGGATCGTCTTCGGTACATAATCTTGGAGGACAGGATGGTTTTCCATTAGTTGATAAAGCTCGTATTTATCTATAAAACCTGGGTTGAAATAGGGAATTCCTTTATCCTTTAAATGCTGAAAGAAGCTTTTACATTCTTCGGTCTGTTCTGTTTTTCTGAAGGGAATTCGATTATACACCAAATCTGGGTAGGGGAAAGAGTTCTTTATCCAGCGATTTTCATCGGGTGAATAGCTGAATCCTTCAATATATTCCGCTCCGGCCCCTTCAAGCGTAAAAATAAAGCTTATTCCATTAAGTGAAATAAGCTTTTTTTGCAGTTTGATAAAAAGTTCCCCGTTTCCAGCAACTGTTCCATCGGATTTAAGCGCGGTCATGATGCCAATCACCGGCCCTGCTTGTTTGTCGATCATTGATAAAGTTCCTCGGGATGCAGTAAGGCTTGCTCGGTTAGAAAAACGGCGAAGGCGAGGGACAATTTGCGTGTCAATAAATCAAATTCTTTTAATTCCGGATGGCTGAAAATCGAACGGCCGGGTTTGGAATTTGCCTCGAACAGCCAGACATCGCCGTTCCGGTCAATGCCCAAATCAAAGCCAATTTCGCCGATAATTCCTTCGACATTTCGGTCTAATGCATGACTTAAGGAAAGGGCAGCATTGGAAAGCTTCTCTTCGAACATGCCGGCATCTTCAGCAGGAAAGATTTCGCTGATCGTTTTAATTTCTCCGCCGCTCCTCTTATGAGTGGTCGGGCTTCCCGGCCCGGCTATTTTTGCTGCAAGCGCGGAAACATGCCAGCTGCCTGTTTCGTCCTTGTTCGTATGGATGCGAAAATCAACGGGCCGCTGCTCGTTGCGAACTAAATGAATCCCCTGTTGGACAACCATTTTTTCCAGCGATTGCTTCGCGAATACCCGCTCAAACAATTTCTCCAGGCTGTGGAATTTTTGTAACCTGTTTGCCCCGTCGTCATCTTGATAACGGCAGTAATAGTCGTTTGTGTTTTTATCAAAAATAATTTGATGAATGCCAAAGCCAAGACTGCCATTTTTCGGCTTTATATAAACGTGCCCGTATTTTGAAAGCATCCTCTCGATCAAGGAAAAAGAGGTAAATGGATGGGTCTCAGGAAGGTATTTATCAACCGAATGATCTTGGAGAAGCCGTTCGTAAATATCTAACTTGTTGAAAAAGCCGGGATTATACCAAGGGATTAAATATTCCTGTTGAAGCCGTTTTTTTACTTTAACTAATTTGGGAATTCCTTCACTCCTTCGGTTTGGCAGACGATCATAAATGACGTTAGGGAAAGGGACCTCCCGCTGTTCCCAATCTCCATCGTGGAAAAAATAACCCTCAATCGTGCCCTGTTCCCAATCAATATGCTGCTCTCCGAACACAAAAGCGAGGGCTCCGACGTTTTTATTCACGGATAAAAGCTTTGAAAAAAACTGTGTTCTCTCGCCGAGGAGCTGATCAGGATGCAGTGTAAATCCAGCCGTAAAAATGCCAACAAGAGGACCGATGTACAGGGTTTGATTATCTAAAAAAACATGGAGCGGCAGCTTGAATTCCGGAAATTGGAGTTCTTTTTGTATGACCCTGCTCATCACAATCCGATCTTCTCGGTCAGGATGGGGCAGAAATTCCACTGCCATTGAATTTGAACCAAAAGCAATTCGCTTAGGCCCATTTTCTTGAAGGAGGGAAGGAGGGCAAAAAACAATCAATTGATCATTTTGGACGACCTCAATGAGATAACGTTTTCTCATAGATGTTCTTCCTTTCTTGGTCTTTCGATTCCGACAGGTATTTTGCGTAAAGCAGCGGTGCACAGTACAGCTTTTCCTTAAGATTGGGGCGGGTTTGCAAAATAACCTTCCTGCCGGGCTTTGAATTCATATCTAAAATCCAGATCGAGCCGTTTTTGGCGATACCAATATCGACACCGATTTCAAAGAGAGGCAGGAAGCTTCTTTCAAGAAGGTGTGGTAATTCTGTAAGAATGCTGGTTAATTCCTGCTGAATAAATTCCCTTCTCGCTGCAGGCAGGGAAGTTGACCATTCTGAGAAGGCTGTTGCCATCCCGCCTGCACTTAAATTCGATAAAATTCCGCCGCTGGTACCGATTCGAACTCCGCGCCCAATTTCTCCCCAATTGCCATGCTCATTTTTTTGCAGGAGAATCCGGATGTCAAAGGGCTGCAATTCACTGTTGGTTAATTCAAGATAAGGCTGCATAAGATATTGATGCCGCGCGAGCAAGCTTCTAAGCCACTGCGAAAATTTTCCTTCGTTTGGAAAAATCCTTGATATAATCTGTTTTTGTTTTTCCGTTTTAACATGAATCGATTTGTCATTTTTCTTTAAGGAATAAATACCATAACCCTGTGAACCGTTAATGGGTTTTATGACAATCTTTTTTCCGCTGTTTAATTCTTTTAAAATTCCAGCCGTATCGATTACCTGCTTTGTCGGCGGCAGATAGGCAGATAGCTTCGTGTCTTTCAGCGCCTGATAGAGGTCTAGTTTATTAGGCAGACCATATCCTAAAAAGGTAATATCCCTCCTGCTTTTTAGCCACGATACAATCGGAAGGCATTGTTTCGATTGTTCATCCTCCCCGTAGAAACAACGGTCGTAGAGGATGCGGGGGATGGGGAATTCGGCATTGACCCAATCCTTTTTTTCAGCGTCAAATTTTTTCCCTTGAACCTGAAGTGTATTTGGATTGATATTGGTTGGAACGAAGCGAAAAGCTTCGATACCTAAGTCTTTTGCATGTTCGGCCATTTCCGTTATATAGGGGGCCTCTGTTTCTAGGTTTAAGGACATAATGCCAAATGTAATCAAGTGAATTAAACCTCCTTTTCATTCAGGGTTTCAAAGGCCAGGCTTGTGCAAAAACGAATGATAGCCTTTGCAGACGGTCTGATTTTCCCTGAATCATCTTCAAATACCTTCGAGGGTTTTGAGTTTACTTCAATCAGCCAGGGTTTCCCCTTTTCATCAACGCCGACATCAATCCCCAGTTCGCCGGTAATTCCGGCAGACAGCGCACTGACCTTTTCGGCGGTTTCCAACGATAGCTCTTTTATTAGCTTCAATGTTTGTATAGCGCTTTTTGGGGACATTTTGGAGCGTAAGGCAGTTACCGGTTTTATCGTATGGCCGCCCCTGGCAACATTGGAGACAATTTCCTGTTCAGCCCCGATTCTTGCCACAACCGAGGTAATTTCCCACTTTTTTTCATAATTTCGATGGACCAATACCCTGAAGTCCATGGCAGATGATTGATAGTCAATAAAAGAAATACCCTCCTGAACAATACAAATTCGGTTTTGCAGCAGTAATTTTATTTCTTGATAGATTTCATGTGCTGCTAAGGCTGGTAAAGCATCTGCTTGGGATTGGCCTGAAGTTTGGAGGGTAAATTGGTCTTCCGCAATTTTTTCCAGTTTAATAATATTTTTTCCCTGGCTGCCATGAATCGGTTTTATAAAAATGGTTTCATAGGTTTGCAGGAAGGAATGTAAAGTATCCCTTGAGAGCAAGGCTGTCTCGGGAATGTAGGATGTCAAATGATGTTCATTTTTCAACTGGTCGTATACTTCCCATTTTGACAGAAAGCGATCATTGAAGATGGGAATGGCAAGTTGTTCAAGAATCTTTCGAAATTCAACAAATTCTTGTTTGTTTTCCAGTTTTCGAGAATGGATCCGATTATAAATAACATCAGGGGCAGGTGGGCTTGTTCCTATCCAGCTTCCGTTTTCAAAATAATAGCCGTGCTGTAAAAAATGTTTAAAAGAAAATACATAAAGAAAACCGCCATTTTCTGACACCACCTGATGGAGGTCCTCACAAAACTTATGAATGGAACGGAAATTAGGTTCTTCACCATCCTTCGGTGAAAAATCTGTCAGCAATCCGATGACCGGACCAAGCTTAAGAGTGTTGGACTCAGAAAAGTATTTTGCTTGTAGGTTAACCTTTCGGACAGGCAAGCAAAAATAGGTAAAGACTTCCTCCGGCACATGCAGTTCCCGGGGAAGGGTCTCGATGATTTGGATATTGGCACAAATTGTTTTTGTGCCGACCATAATTTGTAATTCGCGGTGTTTCTCCAGTTGCAGGTAGTGATACAGCCTGCGGGACATTTTAATCAAATGAGAATTCGTTGCTTCGGATTTCTCTGGTAAAATTGTTACGCTCGTTAATGAACGGGACATAATCACTCCTCATTCTTTATTAAATAGGCATCCGCTGATGTAGTATCCTATGTAAAACCAATAGGGATGGTGATTTGAACATTCTCGCATTCCCTTGAATAGTTTGATATAGTTGGGAAGTATTGTTAACCAAAAAGGAGTGAGCCCGCAAATGGCAGTAAATTTATATGATTCCGCCTATGCTTTAGAAAATGCGATCCGTCAAAGTGATGAATTTAAACAACTACAGCAAGCGTATCAAGAGGTAAATGCCGACCCGGCAGCGAAGCAGCTGTTTGATCAATTTCGCCACATCCAAATGAATTTGCAGCAAAAACAAATGATGGGACAAAACATTTCCGAGCAGGAAATTCAGCAGGCCCAAGCAACTGTCGGAGTTGTTCAGCAAAATCCGAAAATCGCCCATCTTATGCAGGTGGAACAGCGAATGAATAATGTAATCGGGGAGTTAAACCAGATCGTCCTAAAGCCATTGGCTGATTTATACGGACAAATTTAATTTTTTAAGAAGCTGCCAAGCCTACACTTTTACAAGCACTGTTCTATAAATTGGTGAAAAATCATAAAAGTGATATAAAGGGAATTTCACCAAGAACAGGGGGCAGCATAATGATTTATCGCTTACTTGCGTTAAATATTGATGGCACACTCTTACAAAGCAATGGCAAAATCCATAAATCGACAAAGGAAGCTGTAGAATATGTTCAGCAAAAGGGGATTTATGTCACACTCGTTACATCACGGAGCTTTCACTCAGCCAAGAAGGCAGCGAAAGCCTTAAAGATATCGTCACCGCTCGTCACCCATCAGGGGGCATTCATTGCGCGGGAGGAAAATAAGCCGGTATACGTGAAGCGGATTAATGAGGAAATTACCTATGATACCATTCGTCTGCTCGAGGCGCTGCCGTGTCAAATCCGTTTGGTTCACGAGAATTTCTCGATTGCCAATAAATATAAACTGCACCAGCAATTATTAGCAAAAACGGTTTTCACCACAGGCGACCCTTTTGTTTATTCACAGCAATTTGTCGAATCCCTCAGCGAATATTTGCATGATCAGCCGGCAACTCCTACGAAGATTGAAGTCTATTTCGAAAATAAACGCGATTTAGAGGATGCCAAAACCGCCATTGAAAAAATGTTTACGGAAATCACTCCGATTAAACTTGATTCATTGCGGCTCGATCTTGTTCCGGCAGGAGTTTCCAAACTTAATGGGTTAGCGTTTCTGGGCAGCCAGCTCGGTTTCCAGTTAAAAGAGATGGTCTATATCGGTGACAGCCTTGATGACATCCCGTTAATTGAAGCGGCTGGTCTAGGTGTTTCGATGTGGAATGCTCCTTTTGAGGTGAAGAAAGCATCGGACTGGGTAACAAGGTCGGAAAACGAACATGGCGTTGCTTATATGGTGAAGGAACACTTCAGAAAGCAGCAGCCAATCGAATTTTTAAGGAAAATGAAGATTATCAAAAATTAATCTTGAAAAAAGATATCAGGGCTGGTCTCTGATATCTTTTTAATGCTCCAATGATTTCCACTATATTGACCTTATTTTTGTGATTTTGTACACTTAAAGAAGTTTATTTTTGAAAGGTGATAAAGCTTGCGAATTTCGATACTAGGCTTAGAGGATGAAAGATTCAATCGGCCATTAACGCTTATTGCGAATTTATTTTTTGAAGAGTCACAGATTTTGACATCTCAGACGGATGATGCTGATATACAGATTTTATTTCTTTTACAGGTTGAGGAGAAAATCGTTGTTTCTGCTGAATTAAGGGATGGGAACGGAAAAGTCCTATCTGCTGAATATCAGCGGGATTTTAAGGAAGCCGATTCTGAAAAAGAACGGTTTAAGCAGATTAAAAATGCCGTTTCCCACGTTTATTTAACGGTTCTCCAAGACTTGACCGGCATTACGCAAAAATGGGGAATTTTAACGGGTGTGAGACCGACTAAGCTGCTTCACAAAAAACTGCAGGAAGGCATTTCACCTGAAGTGGCCCATCGGCAATTAAAGGATGAGTATTTAATTACTGATGAAAAAATTGCACTGATGCAGCACATCGTCGACCGGCAGTTGACGGTTGTTCCAGACCTTTACTCGCTCGAGCGGGAAGTGAGCATTTATATTGGCATTCCGTTCTGCCCGACCAAATGCGCCTATTGCACGTTCCCGGCTTATGCTATTAACGGGCGGCAGGGATCTGTTGATTCCTTCTTAGGCGGCCTTCATTATGAAATGAGGAAAATCGGCGAGTGGCTGAAGGAAAAAGGGGTGCGGATTACAACCGTTTACTATGGCGGCGGCACACCAACAAGCATTACCGCTGAAGAGATGGACATGCTCTACGAGGAGATGTACAACTCGTTTCCTGATGTCACTAAAATTCGAGAAATTACTGTGGAGGCGGGACGTCCAGATACGATTACCCCGGAGAAGCTTGACGTTTTGAAAAAGTGGAAGATTGACCGGATTAGCATTAACCCACAATCGTATACGCAGGAAACATTGAAGGCAATCGGACGTCATCATACGGTAACGGAAACGATTGAAAAATATCACTTGGCGCGGGAAATGGGGATGAATAATATCAATATGGACCTTATCATCGGCCTTCCCGGTGAGGGTTTGGCGGAATTCACCCATTCATTGAGTGAGACGGAAAAGCTGATGCCGGAGTCGGTGACGGTTCATACTTTATCCTTCAAGCGTGCGTCTGAAATGACAAAGAATAAGGAAAAATATAAGGTGGCAGACCGTACTGAGGTTGAAAAAATGATGAATCTGGCCGAGGACTGGACAGCTGACCATGGCTATGTCCCTTACTATTTATACCGTCAGAAAAACATCCTGGGGAACCTGGAAAATGTCGGCTACTCCCTGCCCAATCAAGAAAGTATCTACAATATCATGATTATGGAAGAGCAGCAGACCATCATCGGACTCGGCTGTGGGGCATCGAGCAAATTCATTGACCCTGTTACTGGGAAAATTACGCACTTTGCCAACCCGAAAGATCCAAAGTCCTATAACGATGGCTTTGAAGCCTATACCGATGAGAAGATAAAAATATTAGATGAGTTATTTTCGGAAAAAGGATCTCCTGCTTGATATGAAGCAGGGGATTTTTTGTTGGCAACGTGTTCTTAATAAAGGATTATTTTCCCCGATGTCGAATATTTAAGAGGAACCGCCACATAGGATACTATGGGGTTAAAACGCATTTACTAATAGGGGGAATAAGCTATGATGCAGACACCTTTAACAATGACGCAAATGCTCGAAAGGGCGGAAAAGTACTTTCCAAAGAAGCAGGTAGTCTCAAGAACGGCCAGCGGAATCCAAAAGCTGACTTACCAACAAATCGGCGAACGGACAAGGAAGCTTTCCGATGCCTTGACCAAGCTTGGCGTTGAAAAGGGCGACAAGGTGGGGACATTGGCCTGGAACCATCACCGCCATCTCGAAGCATACTTCGGCATTCCTTGCATTGGTGCAGTAGCTCACACCATCAACATCCGTCTTTCACCACAGCACATCAGCTATATCATTAATCATGCCGAAGACAAAATACTCCTCGTTGACGCAGACATCCTTCCACTACTTGAAAAATGCTCACATGAACTTAAAACTGTCAAAGCTTTTATAATCATGACCGATGAAAAAGAACTCCCGCAAACATCACTCACACCAGTCTATCATTACGAAAAACTATTAGCTGAAGCAAACCCGAAATTCCAATATACCACTCCAATTGACGAAAACGACCCGGCCGGGATGTGCTATACATCCGCGACTACTGGAAATCCAAAAGGAGTAGTCTACTCTCACCGGGGGATTTTTCTGCATAGCATGGCCATAGGTTTAGCTGACACTTTGGCACTTAGTGAAAAGGATGTTGCCCTTGCGGTTGTCCCAATGTTCCATGCAAATGCTTGGGGAATGCCGTTTGCCGGTGTTTGGTTTGGCACCACGTTAGTCCTTCCCGGACCCAATTTTACACCAAAGCTGTTAGCTGAATTAATCCAGCAGGAAAAAGTGACCATCACAGCAGGGGTTCCAACGATTTGGATGGGACTGCTGAAAGAACTTGAAGAAGGCAGCTATGATCTAAGCAGCCTAAGAGGAATCCTGTGCGGCGGTTCTGCAGCGCCTAAAGGAATGATTAAAACATTTGAACAAAAATACAATATTCCATTTATGCACGGCTATGGGATGACTGAAACAAGCCCGCTTGCTGTATTCTCCTCATTAAAAAGCTATCAACAGGACCTCGATTACGAGGAAAGATTGGAATTAAGAGCTAAACAAGGAGTTCTTGTCCCTGGACTAGAGATGAAAATCCTGGGCCAGAACGGTGAAGTCGCATGGAACGGCACGGAAATGGGCGAATTATGCTTAAGAGGACCATGGATTGCTTCCGAATATTATCAGGATGAACGGACGAAGGATGCTTTCCACGATGGCTGGCTGCACACCGGGGACGTCGCTACTATTGACGAAGAAGGGTTTGTTAAAATAGTCGACAGAACGAAGGACCTGATCAAGAGCGGCGGGGAATGGATCTCATCCGTTGATTTAGAAAACGCCTTAATGGCCCATGAAGCGGTGTTTGAAGCAGCCGTTGTAGCAGTGCCGCATGAGCGGTGGCAGGAACGCCCAGTCGCCTGCGTTGTGCTAAAGGATGCCTATAAAGGAAAAACAACTAAAGAAGAGCTCTTTGAATTTCTTCAGCCTCAATTTGCAAAATGGTGGATTCCGGACGATATTTTATTCATCGAAGAAGTTCCAAAAACCTCTGTAGGGAAATTTTTGAAAATGGCTCTTCGTGACCAGGTGCAAAAGGAAGTAAGTCAAAAAGGTTAATAGACGAGGGCAAGGGGGGCCAGCCCTTTGTCCTTTTTGCCCGTGGAAAATTCAATCTATTACGAAAGTTTGTTTTTATTCTGTTCATTTCTCTATATAATGAAGATGAACAAGTTTATTGGGGGGATTGGAAATGGCTTTAAATTTTGTCACAGAAAAGGTGAACTTACAAGTAGAGGGCCGGGTAGCCACATTGGAAATGAATCGGCCGGAAGCGCTTAACGCAATGGACGTGGATATGATAAAAGGCCTTGTCAGCAAACTGAAAGAAATCAGCGAATCGGATGATGTGGATATCCTGATTTTAACTGGAAAAGGAAAAGCGTTTTCAGCCGGGGGAGATATTAAAACAATGCTATCTGATATGGACGAGAATGGATTTCTTCCGCTCATGGACTGTATCAGTGAGCTGGTGATCACCTTATATAGCATGCCAAAATTAACAATCAGCGCGATTACCGGTGCGGCAGCGGGCTTAGGGTTTAGTTTAGCGTTAGCAACCGATCATATTATTGCTGAAAAATCTAGCAAACTGGCAATGAATTTTATCGGCATAGGGCTGATCCCAGATGGTGGTGCCCATTTCTTCATGGAAAAAAGATTAGGAGAAACCAAGGCCAAGCATGTTATCTGGGAGGGTAAAATGATGAGTGCGGAGGAAGCGCATTCAATCGGTCTTATTCAGGAAGTAGCTGAAGGCGATCTGCAGGATGCTGTACATACTAGAGTGGCAGATTGGCTGCAAAGACCTGTTCAAGCGATGATCAAAACGAAAAAGATATTGGCTGAAAAGAATCGCCCGCAGCTCTTAAAAATACTGGAGTTAGAGAAATACGGCCAGCAGAAAATGCGCGAAACCGAAGACCACAAAGAAGGAATCAAGGCGTTTATTGAAAAAAGAAAGCCAAATTTTATCGGAAAATAAAATAAGAGGCTGTCATAAGACAGCCTCTTATTTCTGATTTTTAAGCATGGAAAAGTAGCAGTTTGCCTGCAGGAGATGTGCAGCGGTGCGTTTTATCTAGTAAATTTTTCTCTGATAATAGTTTTTCCCCCTGCGCTTTTGCAGCATCATCGTTTTCTGCTTGGAAGGCTTCGTCTAAAATCTTTTCTCCATTTGCCTCAAACGCCGTTAATTTATAAGTTTTCATTCCACATACCCCTTTTTAAAAAAATTCTTACTATTATTTTTGCATAATTCTATAAATTGTGCAAAGAGAAAATTAAACCCATAATATGGTATATTTGTATTGTAAGAGGAAAGGAGTAGGTAAAATGGTACTTAAACTGGAACGGGTTACAAAACGTTTCGGAGAATTTACTGCTGTCAGCGATTTATCTCTGACGATTCCGGAAAAAGAAATGTTTGGTTTTTTGGGGGCAAATGGCGCTGGGAAAACAACAACGTTTCGAATGATTTTAGGTTTACTCGATGCAAGTTCCGGTAACATAACCTGGGACGATCAACCACTCAATTATTCTACCAGCCATTTGGTGGGCTATCTCCCTGAAGAGAGAGGGCTGTATCCAAAACTAAAGGTCCGGGACCAGATTGTTTATTTAGCTAGATTAAGAGGAATGCCTAAAAATGAGGCTTTAAGGGAGCTAAGAAGCTGGCTCGAAAAATTTAAAATACCCGAATATGAAAATAAAAGAGTTGAAGAGCTTTCGAAAGGAAATCAGCAGAAAATTCAATTCATTGCTGCTGTGATCCATAAACCGAGGCTGTTAATATTGGATGAACCGTTTAGCGGACTGGACCCTGTCAATGTCGAGCAGTTAAAAGAGGCAGTTTTAGGGCTAAAGGAAAACGGAACAACCATTGTCTTTTCCAGCCATCAAATGCATCATGTCGAGGAACTGTGCGAGCATCTCTGTATTCTGCAAAAAGGAAGTCCCGTGGTTCATGGTTCCTTAAAGGAAATCAAGCGCGCCTATGGGAAAAAGAACCTCATTATCCATGCGGATTTTTCCTTGGAGTCGATCAAAGACTTTCCTGGTGTGGTAAAGACGAAACCGACAATGGAGGGGCTGGAATTACAGATTGAAGGGGAACAGGTCGCGGAAGGAATCCTCAAGGAAATTGCCGGGAAAGGCTTGCTGCGAAAATTTGCCCTTGAAGAGCCGTCATTGAATGATATTTTTATCGAGAAAGTAGGTAATGCATATGAATAATTTTTGGATTATTTTAGTACATACCTACCTGAATAAATTGAAAAGCAAATCCTTTATTGTTACAACCTTTTTGACAATCGTAATTGTCCTGGGGTTAACAAACTTTCAAAATATCATCGAGATTTTTGATAAAAACGGCGGTAAAGAGAATGTTGCTGTCCTGGATGAGACAGGCAAGCTTTACGAGCCTTTCAAGCAGCAATTGAAAACAATCAATAAAGATATAAACTTAACATCTTATAAAGGCACTGAAAAAGAAGCGGAAAAAGCGGTCGAAAATGGTAAGTTTACTGGATTGCTTGAATTGCGTTTTAACAAAGAAGGGCTTCCGGAAGCGGGCTATAAGGCAATGAGCATTGCTGATTCTGCGTTGTATACGGATCTTCAGACAGGCTTGCAGCAGGTTAAAACGATGCTCGCCGCTTCGAAAATTAATTTGGCACCTAATCAGCTGCAAAAGCTTTATGAGCCGGCTTCGTTTGAAAAAACAGCGCTTGAGAAAAATGCGAAAACAGAAGAGGAACTCAATCAAGCACGCGGACTTGTCTATGTCCTCTTATTTATCATCTATTTTGCTGTCATCATGTATGCCAATATGATTGCCATGGAGGTGGCAACGGAAAAATCATCCAGGGTAATGGAAATCCTGATTTCAAGTGTCTCGCCAATCAAGCAGATGTTTGCGAAGATTCTTGGGATTGGACTGTTGAGCCTGACACAATTGGCGGTATTTTTGATTGTCGGCTATTTTTCTCTTACAAAAAATATGGAGTCCCTCAAAGACGGATTCTTCGGAGTGTATGGGTTTGGCGATATCCCGGCGGCAACCATCGTCTATGCAGTGATTTTCTTTATCCTTGGCTATTTTCTTTATGCCACCCTAGCGGCCTTTTTAGGCTCGCTGGTCAGCAGGATTGAGGATGTCCAACAGATGATTACCCCGATGACGTTATTGGTTGTTGGCGGTTTTATGATTGCCATGTTTGGCCTTGGCAAGCCAGATGCTGCGTTTATTACCATCACGTCCTATATCCCGTTCTTTACGCCAATGATTATGTTCCTCCGTGTTGGAATGCTGACCATTCCGGTTTGGGAGGCTGTTTTGGGGATTGCCATCCTTGTGGCAACGATTGCCGTATTAGCTATTTTTGGCGCACGAGTCTATCGCGGCGGTGTTTTGATGTATGGCAAATCCAATTCCTTTAAAGATATTAAAAAAGCCCTGCAATTAACAAAAAACCAATAGACAGTCTGAGCTTTACCATTTATGGTAAAGCTTTTTATTAATCGTGACACAGAACGTGCATTCGTATATTAGCCGTGATAAAATAAAAGAAAAGAACGTTTGAGAGGAAATTTTATGAAAAAATTATCATTTCTTCATGCTGCCGATTTACATATGGACAGCCCAATGGTCGGTTTGAAGCATTTGCCCGCTGCTATTTTTTCAAGAGTTAAAGAGAGCACCTTTACTTCCTTAAAAATTCTAACTGAAACAGCAATTGAAAGACAGGTTGATTTTGTCATCATAGCAGGTGATTTATTTGACGGAGAGGACCGCAGTCTCCGGGCCCAATCCCGATTCAGAGCGGAAATGCAGAAGCTTGCAGAACATGAAATTCCCGTCTATGTGATCCACGGGAATCATGACCATTTAAATGGTTCCTGGGTTCACCTTGACATGCCGGACAATGTCCATGTGTTTGGAAGCAAGGTCGAACGGATGGAACTGCAGATAAAGTCAGGTGAAACAGTATCCTTCTATGGCTTCAGCTATCCAACCCGGCATGTGTTTGAGAGAAAAATAGATGAGTATGTGAAGTCAGTGGGTTCAGATTTCCACATTGGCATCCTTCATGGAAATGAAAGCTCTTCCTCCGAACATGATAATTATGCCCCGTTTACTGTTAAGGATTTACTTGATAAAGACTTTGATTATTGGGCATTGGGCCATATCCATAAACGCGCTGTATTGTCTGAAAATCCTCCGATTATCTATCCCGGTAATATTCAAGGGAGAAATAAAAAGGAAAAAGACGCAAAAGGATTTTATCATGTCACGCTTACGGAACTTGAGGCAAAACTGGACTTTGTAGAAGCAGCAGATATTGTCTGGGAAGAGGCTGAAATTGATGCAGCATCGGCGAAGAATTTTCATGATGTTCTTCAATTATGTCAGTCAAGCCTAAATACCTGGAGAAAGGATAAAAAAGGCACATTCTTGTCCCTAGCCATCAAAAACATTCTCCTAGAAGACGACATGGAAAGAAGAAGTTTGCAAACGGATCTGCTTGATCTTTTGTTGGAAGATGAACAGGAGGAGGAAGCATTTGTTTGGATTGTGGAGCTATCCTTTTCCGAAAGGCAGCAGGTGAACAAGGAACAATTAAAAAAAGAAGCCAATTTTTATGGTGAGCTTTTTGCTGCAATTGAACAATTTGATCATGTAGATGAAGCCTTGGCCGTTTTGTACGAGCACCGCTTGGGTAAAAAATATTTGTCGCCCCTATCCTCAGGTGAGCAGCATGAACTAATTAATAGGGCGGAGAAACTGCTAATTGAATTACTTTATAAATAGAAAGGAGTGAACCCAAATTGAAAATCACGGCAATGAATATTTACGGTTTTGGGCAGCTGGAAAATGTCATCATCGAAAATTTGAATGAATTTCAGGTTTTCTTTGGGGAAAATGAGGCTGGAAAATCTACGATTATGACCTTTATACATAGTATTTTATTTGGTTTTCCAACTAAGCAGCAATCAGAGCTGCGCTACGAACCGAAACATGGTACAAAGTACGGCGGAAATATCCGAATTTATTTTGAAGGGCAAGGCTTTGCAGTAATTGAACGGGTAAAAGGAAAAGCCGCCGGTGATGTCAAGGTAGTCATGGATAACGGGATCATTGGCGGTGAGGAACTTTTAAAGGAATTACTAGAAAGTTTTGATAAAAATCTATTTCAGGCCATTTTTTCATTCAATATACACGGGCTGCAAAACATTCACCAGATGAAGGGAGAAGAGCTGGGTAAATACCTATTTTCCGCAGGAACACTAGGCACAGAACAACTGGCAAAGGCAGAGGCTGCCCTCCAAAAGGAGCTGGATACCCGCTTTAAGCCAGGGGGAAAAAAGCCTGAGCTAAATGAAAAACTGCAGGAGCTTCATGAGGTCAATCAAGAACTAAAAAAAGCCGCTTCGAAAAATAAGGAATATGAGACCTTGGCAGCGAAAAAAGAAAGCCTGCTGCAGGAAATGGCTAATCTTAATGAACAGCTTACCACCCTTCAGGTAAATACAGCAAAGCTTTCAGAGTGGAAAAGGATAGAATCTTCTGTTAAACAAGAAAAGTGGATTGAGAACGAGCTTGCTGATCTTGAAGAAGTACAGTTCCCTGTACGAGGAATGGAAAGACTCGAAAAATTAAACCAACTTATTCTTCCCTACAAAGCAGAGCTGAACAGTCTTGCGGAACGAATTGAAAAGGTAAAGCTGGAAATAGCCGGTTTGGAGCCAAATAAAGAACTCCTCGAGAACGAGCCGGCGATATTAATGTTACTGGATCAGATGCCCATTTTTGATCAATTCAAATTGGAACTGGGCCAATATGAACAGAGGCTGGCTGACTGTGAGGCGGAACTTTCCATTATAAAAGCGAAGCTCCATCTGCCATTGCAGGATCAAGATTTTCAAGCCATTAATACAAATATGTATATGAAAAAGCAGGTTGAAACAACCGCAAAACAAAGCAGAAAACTGATGGAAGCAAAAGAGGAACTGGATGAACGGTATGAGGAAGAAAAAAATGCCTTAGAGATGATTGAAAAGGAGGTTCTCTTGACCGAGGGCTTATGTTTGCCGGACCAAGACAGACTGCTCCTTGAAAAACAGGTTCACGGAAATGATAAAAGGGGCTTAGAAGAGGAATTAAAGGGAATCAAGGAAAAAATCCATTTCCAGCAAAGATCGCTTGACCAGGAGCAGGCCGCTAAATCAAGGCTTAAGCTTCAATTTATCACGATAGAGCTGATCCTCCTCGGACTAATCCTTTATGGACTTCTGACAAAACAATGGGTACTGATGATCTTGGGGTTAGGGGGCAGTTTGGCTTTTGCCGTATACATGCTGCAATCCTTAAAGCAGGCTAAAGAAAAGCAGCTTGTTCAACAGCTTGGCGAGCTGCGGGAAAAAGAAAAACAGGTAAGTGAAAAGCTGCAATCTGCGGAATACCTCGATCTGAGCAAGGCTGCTGAAGAATTGAAGTTAGACAATCAGCGGCGTGAACAACTGCAGCTATTAAAATTAAAGCTCAAGCAGCAGCAGAGCCAATTCGAAAAAGTGATTTCGAAATTTGAGGAATGGGAGATTGCCTCTAGTCAGCATAAGGAGATGCTGCTTACAATTAGCAGGGAATTAAAAATACCTGATAATCTTGCCGCCGCCTTTTTGGAGGAAGCATTTAAACAAATCGAAAAATTTAAAGAGATTTTATGGGAACGGGATAAGCTAATTGCAAAAGTGGACAAAGCTAATCAGCAGCAAAGCCAGATCGCCGAAGGAATTCTGGAATATGGCAAACGCTTTTTGCCGGAAAAGGATCTCGATTTACATAAGACCGCATTTTTATTGAGGACAAAACTTAAGGAAGAGCTTGAAAAGAGTATCAAAAACCAGGAAAGAAAAAATAAGCTTGCTGGCATGGAAGCAGATTGGCAAGGCAAATCACATGAACTAGAGCAGCTTGAAGCGGAGTATGCTTTGCTGCTTCAGTCTGCTAATACGGATACGGAACAGCAATTCTATGAATTTGGAAAAAAGGCGGAAAAAAGATCCGAACTGCTGGCTGCTTTGGACAATATCCGCAGTCAGCTTAACTATTCAAGCCTGTCTGAGGAAGAGAGGGAAAGCTTCCTAACCATCCATAATTGGGATGAATTAATAACTGCCGGCCTTGATGAATCTAAGCGATTGCATGCTAGATTAAAAGAACTGCAGGAGGAGCAAGCCAAGGTCAAGTACGAATTACAGGTTCTCGAAGAAGGCGGCGTTTATTCCGATATTCTCCATCATTATAAACAGAAAAAATTTGAACTCGAGGAGACAGCAAAAGAGTGGGCTGTATATTCTCTTGCACAAAATATTTTGACGGCAACAATCGAGAAATACAAAAATGAACATTTGCCCAGAATGCTCGAAAGGGCGGAGGAGTTTTTGTCTTTTCTTACAAATGGCAGATACCACAGAATACACCTGCACCCATTGGGGACTGGTTTTCTAGTAGAACGGGAGGACCGGACCCTATTCGAAGCAAACGAATTAAGCCAAGCTACCACAGAACAGCTATATGTTTCGATCAGACTGGCACTGGCTACAACCCTTTATGGAAAATACCGGTTCCCAATTATCATTGATGACAGCTTCGTAAACTTTGATATCGGCAGAACGGAAAGGGTCATCGCGCTTTTAAAAACGCTGGAACAAAATCAAATCTTATTTTTTACTTGTCATCAGCATTTACTGCAGTTCTTTCCAAAGGAAAATGTTCTTTTCTTGGAAAAAGGTGCTGTTCAGATAATTTCATAGAGTGAAAGAAGGATATGTTATACTTTTACTATCGGAAGGGAGCGTGTCTAGGTTGGCGAAAGGTATTTTACATTATGATGTTGGGGAACAGATTGAGTTATATTTATTAATTAAAACGTCCACAAAAGGAATTGCGAGCAACGGAAAGCCGTTTTTAACGTTAATCCTGCAAGACCAAAGCGGAGATATTGAAGCCAAGCTTTGGGATGCCAATGAAGAGGATGAAAAAATGTATGCCGCCCAAACGATTGTCAAAATTCATGGGGACGTGCAAAATTACCGGGGCAAAAGCCAGTTGAAAATCCGCCAGATTCGAAGAACCGGACCAGCGGATGCGGTGAAATTGGAAGACTTCCTTGAAACCGCACCATTAAGTCAGGATGAAATGGTGAGTAAACTAACCCAGTATATTTTTGATATGAAAAACCCAAATATCCAGAGAATTACCCGCCATTTAATAAAGAAGCACCAGAAGGCATTTTTGGAGTATCCGGCGGCGACCAAAAATCATCATGAATTTGTTTCCGGGCTTGCCTATCATGTGGTCAGCATGCTTGACCTCGCCAAAGCAATCTCCGGCCTATACCCAAGTCTTGACAGGGACCTGCTGTATGCAGGCATCATCCTGCATGATATGGGCAAAGTCATGGAATTATCCGGACCAATTTCAACTGTTTATACGCTCGAAGGCAATCTACTTGGGCATATTACGATTATGATCAATGAAATTGGCAAAGCAGCTGAAGAACTTGGTATTAACGGGGAGGAAGTGTTAATCCTCCAGCACCTCGTTCTAAGCCATCACGGAAAAGCGGAGTGGGGAAGCCCAAAACCGCCGTTAGTGAAAGAAGCAGAAATCCTTCATTACATTGATAATCTCGATGCAAAAATGAACATGCTTGACCGGGCTTTGGAAAGAGTTAAGCCAGGGGAGTTTACTGAACGGGTTTTTGCGCTGGATAATCGATCATTTTACAAGCCTGCATTTCATAAATAGGAAGGGTAGCCTCTCTAGGAGGTTATCTTTTTTTTTAGCATAATTTTTTAATCCGTGAATATTATTTATTAGAAAATTGGACAACCATTTTGAAGGGGGCAAGTGAAGTTGACTATACCTATTTGGGTTTATGCAGTTGTGGTTGGGATTATCATTAGCGCGTTAATGGCCATTAAAACAGGGCGGGAAGAGCGTCAGCTTGAACAAGAAGATATAGAACGTGAGGGCGAAATCTATATGATGCGGCTTGAAAAAGAAAAGGAAGCCCGAAAAGGTGAACATGCTACAAGCGAATAAAAAAACGGAAGCGCAAAATGAGGCGCTTCCGTTTTTCCGATTTTTATTGGGCTGCAGTCTGTGGTGTTAGGGCATCTTTTAAGTCTTTGTCATTAATCTTTACATTAGCGTCTTTTAATTCACGTTCCATGGCTTTATTAATCACATCGGTAGTTAACTTTTGAGATTTTACTTGATATTCAATATCTTTTTTCATTTCATCATAGGATTTTTTCTCTTTTTTATCAGTAACCTGAATAATATGGTAACCGAATTGAGTTTTTACTGGAGCACTGATTTCATTAACTTTCAGGGCATAGGCAGCCTTTTCAAAATCAGGGTCCATCTTTCCAGTACCAAACCAGCCTAAGTCGCCGCCATTTTGGGCAGAAGCTTTATCAGTTGAGTATTCTTTTGCCACATCTTCGAATTTTGCTCCGCCATCAAGCTTTTGCTTTACAGTGTTAGCAGTTGCTTCATCGGCAACGAGAATATGGCGTGCCTTAATTTCAGGTTGATAATTATCATAGTAATCCTTTAATTCTTTATCGGTTATTTTAATGTCTTTCATCGCCGCTTTTTCCTGCAGCATGCCAAGCTTCATTGTTTTCTTTAGGTCGGCTTCACTTTTATAACCATATTGAGCCAAGGTCATTTCAAAGTTTGAGCCAAGGTCCTCTTTGATTTGTTTAATTTTGTCATCTAATTCTTTGTCGGTTACTTTGTACTTTTTAGAAAGAACCTTTTCATAGACAAGCTGCTGTAATGCCTGATTGCCGAATTTATCCTTCATTGCCTTGTAAAGATCCTCTTGTGTTACATCCCCAGCTTTGCTCTCTGCAACCGTTTCCGAACCATTTTGATTACATGCACTTAAGGCAAGGATTGAGCTTGCAAGCGTTAGGGCCATTATCCATTTTTTCATGATGAATCTCTCCTAAATAGTTAAATTCTTATGGGTTTTTGTCCACATCCTTAACTATAACATAAATGGCAACTCCTGCAAAAAATTAAAAGGATTATCATTTCAAAAATTTACAAGCCCATTCATGTCTTTTCCAAAAAAATAAGATAAGAGCCTAGTCGAATTAGAGGGAGGTTGAATAGTATATCGTAGAAACGGAAAGGAGGCAAAAATATGTCTGGTGGAGCAGGTTACGGTGCAGGCTTTGCGTTAATCGTTGTTCTTTTCATTTTATTGATTATCGTTGGTGCTGCTTGGGTTTGGTAATGCAGCATAAGTAAAAAGCGATGAGAGACACCTCATCGCTTGTTTTTTTACTTATACACTATGTATACAAAATTTCCAAATAGGAAGAAATTAATAAAATGGTAACAAGAACATTAATCGTACGAAACACCTTGTGCTGACGTTCTTCCGGAATTTCTTTTTGAATACATAATGAACTGGTCATTTTATTTACATAAAACAAAATAAAAATGGCAAAGACGATAAAAATGGAGATCATAAGAAATCCCTCCCCCCAGATACTGTTCCATTTTACCTTACCAAATAATTTATTAAAAAGATAGTCAAAAAGAATGGAAGGTTTTCAGATTTTTATGCCAAATAAGTAAATACTGAAATACGTTTATCCAAGTCCCAAAAAGGTGAATAATATGGAAAAGGGGGGCTTTTCATGGATAAATATGAAATACTGGCAGAAAAAATAAATATGCTTGAATTTCATCAAAAGCTGTTGTTAGAGGTAGTGGATCATCCGTCCAAGAAGTTCAATCGACTGATCATTGAATCCGGTCTTAAGGAATCAGAAGTGAATCATTTTTATTCCATATGTGATAAACTGAGCAAAAAATTGGAAGAACAAAAAGCGGAAGGGTACGTATACTTTCATCCGCTTTTTGATGAGCTTTCGATCTCAATGCCCGACAAACTGGATATCGGACAAACCATCAAAGCATGTCTATCACAGAATTTATACAAATCACTTTTTCAGGAATTTGAAAAATTTATTTAGCCTGGTTAGGCAAGTTCTTGTTCTTTTTCCTCTGATTTTTTTAGCTTCCCGTCTTCTTCCACAAACCTACTTTCAAGATTATGGAAGGAACGTTCAAAAATCTCCATGAAGTCCTGTCCATAAATATTCCGGATAATCGCCATCATTTCAATGATGTCCGGAAATTTCCCGTATAATTCCCTTAAAGGCAGTGCGCCGGTAAATGCTGAGTAGGCATTTGGATCATAGGTTTCCATTAACTGCAGGAGAATGTTTTCACCCTCTGGTGTCAATTGAATATACGTATTCCGTTTGTCATTTTCCTTTTTAGAAAATTTCAGCAAGCCTCGTTCTTCTAATTTTTTTGAAAAGTTAAAAGCTGTTGAGACATGCATGACACCAAATTTGGCTACATCGGATATAGATGCACCGTTCAAATGGTAGGCAATCCAAAGAATGTGGTGTTCATTGATATTTAAATCATACGGTTTTATCCATTGCTGCCAGTCTTTTTCAATCGATTTCCATAACGCCTTGCTTAATTGCGCAATTCTTTGACTAAAAATCATTGCTTCCTTGGCCGAATATTGTTTCTCCGTCATCTCCATTTTCACCTACTTTATTATTACTCTATTTTCATTATGCCAATAAAATAAAAATTAATAAAGAAAAAATTCACAAAATTTTTAGAAATTACGATAATTTTATATTGAAATTAAGATTGTTTAAAAGATTTCTATTTTATTATAATTGATTTATAAGAAAAATGGAAACTTTTTGAATATTTTTGTTAAAAATTTAATTTACTTATATAGTGTTACTAAATTTTTCATAGGTATGGACAGAAAAACATATAAATAGTTACAACATCAATTGAAAATTGGAATCCTGCAGGGGGATCTTGCTATGAAAAGTGCAGCTATCATGTTTTTTGTTCTAAGTGCCATTTTTTTCATGGGTACTGGTAAGTTTGTCATTGATTTAACGAGACCAGGTGTATATCCGCCTAAACAAATAATAAAGAAAAGGGCAGCTGTCTGCGCTAGCGGCGGGGGAATCTTTTTATTGTTAGCCTTATTGTTTACCTATTTTTTCTAAAGTGAATTTAAGAAAAGAACCCTTAAGGGTTCTTTTCTTAACGTACCTGTCATTACTTTTCAATGACGGAAACAGTTGATGATTTAGTTCTTTTAGCAATCGATTGCGCGATTGGGTAAAGGATAACCATTGTAACGGTATTGATGGCAGCAGCAGGTAAAACAGCTACGCCAAACAGCGCGGCAAATGGGCCAGGCAGACCAACCAAGAAATAGGCAGATGTTAAAAAGACTGTTCCGGATACGATCGTTCCTATCGCTGTCAAAACACCAACACTTACAATAGAGCTGCGGTATTTTTTTAATGCTAAAAATAATCCGAAGAAAACTAATGCAGTGACGGGCTTATCAATGATATTTGGAAACTGCCCACCAGGGAACTGAGTGGTGATTGCAGATAATACTCCTGTTACAATCGCCAAAAGCATAACGCTTTTGATTTCCGGAATAAGAATAATTCCTAAGAACATCATCGCCAGCATCATATCTGGTTTAATCGTCAGGAACGCCGGCATTACCGCGTGCAGCACAAATCCAATCGCCGCTAAAAGTGCTAAAATGACAAGGTTTTTTGTTTTCATTTCTCATCTCTCCTCTGCTCTTCTAAAGCTTTTTTCCTCCTGCAGTGCACTCATTGCCTGCAGCGAAGAATTTATACACATTATAGCATATTACGATAATAATAATAAAGAAATAATTTTCAGATAACTTACTGTACGGGCCTATAATTTCTTGGCAATATTGGCTGCCATTTCCTGGAGCAGTTGTGGTGTATAGTCACTTTGATTATTTTTCCAGACTACACCAAGGCCATCTCCTTTGCCATAACGAGGAATTAAATGCATGTGGTAATGGAAAACAGTCTGTCCAGCTAACTCGCCATTATTGTTAATGGTATTTAAACCGGCCGGTTCAAATTCCTGTTTTAAAGCGTTGGCAATGACAGGGACCACTTCGAATAGGTTTCTGGCGATTTCGGGCGTCAGTTCAAAGACATTTTCTTTATGTATCTTTGGGATGACCAGTGTATGACCTTTTGTCACCTGACTGATGTCCATAAAGGCTAGGACATGTTCATTTTCAAATACTTTTGCGGAAGGAATTTCACCATTAACAATTTTACAGAAAATACAATCGTTCATTTTTGGGACCAGCCTTTCATTATATTTTGTATATTTTACCATAGAATTCTTTCGCAAAAAAGAAAAGAGCAGGATTCGCTTAGAATCCCGCCCTCTCGAAGGGGAAATTGCTTCAAATTTGACGTTCAATAGGAGTGTTCTTTGATAAACACCTCATTTTACAGTAGAGTGTTGTTATAAAGAAACATCATTGTTCAAGCTGACCATCCCCTATTTGTTTTTATCGGTTTTCTTACCTTTAAAAACGGACGATGTCTGCGACAAACACCTCATTTTCAGTTTTTTATCCAAAAACCTGGTGTTATTTGAACTCAAAATGGTTACCATGCACATTGTACAATACAACCATCCCCTTGTTTTGAAACGTTTTTAGAAGCTTCTGGGTTTGAAACGGATATTGTCTTTTGTAGACACCTCATTTCAAGTGGTTGATGAATCACTTCATCAATTGAACTCCCCTTCGAATATTATGATGTCCGATTGAAAAGGAAATATACAAATAAAATTGAATTTCTATTTTTATTTAAAACGATTTGATAAAATAAAGGAAATCATTAAGGGAAGGACTTAAAAAAATGTCTTTATTAACGATTGAAAATCTAGTTGGCGGTTACACAAAGAATCCGGTCTTAAAAGACGTTTCTTTTGAGGTGAACGAAAAAGAAATGGTTGGCCTAATTGGCTTGAATGGCGCAGGAAAGAGCACAACCATTAAGCATATCATCGGATTAATGGAACCACATCAAGGTGTCATAAAAATAAATGGACAAACCATCACAGATCATAAAGAGGCATATCGTAAAATGTTTACGTTTGTTCCGGAAACACCAATTTTATATGAAGAATTAACATTGGAGGAGCATTTACGCTTAACGGCGATGGCTTATGGACTTTCTGAAACGGACTATAAAGCCCGCGTTTCTCCATTGCTCACTGAATTTCGGATGGAGAAGCGCCTAAAGTGGTTTCCAGCTCATTTTTCTAAAGGGATGAAGCAAAAGGTGATGATTATGTGCGCATTCCTTGTGCAGCCATCGCTCTACATCGTAGACGAGCCGTTTGTCGGCCTCGACCCGCTCGGTATCCAATCATTGCTCGATTTAATGAAGAAAATGAAAGAAAATGGGGCGGGAATCTTAATGTCGACCCATATTCTAGCCACTGCGGAAAAATATTGCGACCGGTTTGTTATTTTGCATGAAGGGAAAATTCGGGCAAAAGGGACACTTACAGAGCTTAGGGAGCAATTTTCGATGCCGGCCGCGTCATTAGATGACATCTATATTCAGTTAACAAAGGAAGAACATTATGTTTAATGCGGTGAAACTTTGGAAGGAACGGGCAGGCCGGCGTGTTAAGGATTTGAGCACGTATCTTCGCTATATTTTTAATGGCCATCTTGTCATTGTTTTATTGTTTCTGATTGGCAGCGGTGCTTATTATTATCAGGAGTGGATTAAAACTTTATCAACTGATTTTCCGGCGGAAATTATTCTAGCCCTGTTTATCAGTTTTTTCTTAACATACAGCCCAGTTTATAGCTTTTTATTGGAAGCGGATAAGGTATTTTTGCTTCCGTTAGAAGATAAATTAAAGGGGTATTTTCTTCGTTCCGGATTCGTAAGCTTTATTTTTCAAGGTTACATACTCTTACTCATTTTTGCAGTTCTTATGCCAATGTATGCCCATATAAGCAGCACTGGCTTTCGCTTATTTTTCCCGTTTCTTATTGTTCTTTTTGTCATCAAGGGATGGAATCTATTAGTCAGCTGGCGGATTTCTTACTTTGTTCAGACATCAGTACATAGATGGGATCTGACCGTCAGATATTTCATTAATCTCTCGCTAACCTATTTACTGTTTAAACAGGCAAATTTTGTAGTCCTTTTGGTCATTGCTTTGATTATGGTCTTGTATTATTTCTTTTTCCATAACAGAACAAAAGCCCTAGGGTTAAAATGGGATTTATTAATTGATCAGGAAGAAAAAAGAATGGCTTCCTTTTATCGGCTTGCAAATATGTTTACAGATGTGCCGAAACTAAAGGATACGGTGAAAAGAAGAAAATGGCTGGATTTCCTCCTGAGGGGGATTCGCTTTTTACAAGAAAAAACGTATCTCTATTTGTATGCACGGACTTTTTTGCGGTCATCGGATTATCTCGGACTATTTGTCCGCTTAACGGTTATTGGTATACTAGGGATTTATTTTATTTCGTTTGGATTGGGACAAATTCTCATCAGTATTTTGTTTTTATATTTAACTGGATTTCAACTGCTTCCGCTTATCCATCACCACCAAAACAAGCTGTGGGTCGACCTTTATCCGGTTGCTGAAAAACACAAGCATGATGATTTTCATTTATTGCTGATGGTCATTTTAACAATCGAAAACATTGTTTTTGCTCTGTTTATTTTTCTGAAGGGAGAAATATCCCTGGCATTATTGGAACTTGCCGCAGGCCTATTGTTTAACTTCTTATTTGTTTATTTTTACAGTAAAAATAGAATGAAGGATAAAATGCCCCCCCTTTGAGTTTGGCTAGCAGTTTTACTTGTGAGGTGCAAATAGGTTAAGCACAACACTAACCACATAGCAAATCACAGTATATTGCACAGTCCATAAGGCTTTGAGATGAAAATATCTCTAAGCCTTATTTTCTTTATCTGACTAAAACAACCGTAAGTTGTACAAGTTCATTAGACAGAGTTTGATAAATAAGGGGAAAAATTTCCCTTAAATAGCAAATAAGATTAAGAATAACTTAAATAGGCGGAGAAATTTCCCCTATTGACTCAAAAAACTTCAGTATTGGGGATTTTGCTTTGTTTAAGCGGAAAACCTTCCTTTATTTACGCCGGAATGAGCCCTATTCTCCATTTAGCGGAAAAATCTTCGCTTATTTTATTATCACTAGTTACTCAATTAAGAATAAGACTTCTAATGTTTCAAAAAAATCAAGTGAACCTCATTCAGATGCATTGGGTGAGTTTAAAAAATTCACACACCCTCCAATAATTATTTCATATCTTGTGATTTACTATGTGAATTAGAAGCTGATAAGCAATTAAAACTTTCTAAAATGGTGATAAATCAATAAAAATCGCACTGTAAATCATATTGTGAATTCAAGTGTGTTTTGCTGTGTGGTTTCTAAAGTAAACTCGTTAAATCTTTGGCAAGGGGGTTTTTTTTGAAACCAAACGGCTGATTCTTACGTATTTACGCATAAAATTAGTATGGCGAGGTGAGGTTTGATGAACGATTATGAATTAAAGGTATATGATGAAGTTCAAGACTGGAAACGAAAATTGATAAGACGGTCGGGAATGATGAATAGGATCTCGAAAAAGGCGCAAGGGAAAATCAATGAAATCATCCCCGAAAAAGTTCATGAAGTCATGACGGACAGCATAAAAACGATGGTAAAGGCAACTCTATTTGGTTCACAAATGACCACCAACCGAAATGCTGCAGAAGGGTTAACTCTTGAAGAAAGAGATGAATTAGTCCGCAAAAAAATTTCCACCTACCAAAAAACAGCGATGGTGGAAGGGGCCGGCACTGGTGCGGGTGGGATTTTGCTGGGGCTGGCAGACTTCCCTTTGCTGTTAACCATCAAGATGAAGTTCTTATTTGATGCAGCCTCCGTTTACGGCTTCAATACGAAGGAATATGAGGAAAGGTTATTTATTCTTCATGTCTTTCAGCTTGCTTTTTCAAGCGATGAAATCCGCAGAAACACGTTATCTGAGATTGAAAACTGGGAGGAGCGAAAGCAGGTACTTGTGGAAATGGACTGGAGGAAGTTCCAGCAGGAATACCGGGATTATATTGATTTTGTCAAAATGCTTCAGCTTGTTCCGGGGATCGGCGCCTTTGTTGGGGCATACGCCAATAACAACCTAATGAAAACATTAGGCGAAACGGCGATGAACGCTTATCGGTTAAGAATTTTGCAAAAAGCCCCTGAGCTTTAAAAGTTCAGGGGTTTCGCTTTAGTCTCTGTGAACGGTGATTGCTGCTGTTCCCAATGTCTTGGCAGCAATCAGCATTGCTTTTTCATCGATATCAAATCGTGGATGGTGATGCGGGTAGGCATCGTCATCGCTTTCCGGTTTCGCACCAGTAAAGAAGAAGGTCCCAGGAACCTTTTGCAAATAATAGGCAAAATCTTCTCCTCCCATATCCGGTTCGGTCTCTTCAATGAATTTTACCTCGGCAACATCCTTGGCACATTCAGCCAAAAACGCGGTTTCCTTTTCATGATTCACTACTGGAGGATAACCTCGATAATATTTATAGTCGTAAGTGCTGCCTGACATATAGCATGTGCCGTGAATGATTCGTTCAATTTCTTCCTCAATAAAGCTTCTAAGCTCTTCTTTGAAAGTACGGACCGTTCCGACTAGATGTGCTTTATCGGCAATGACGTTAAAGGCATTTTGCGCGGTAAAGGAACCGATGGTAACAACGGCCGAATCAATCGGATTGACCTTGCGACTGACGATTTGCTGCAGATTTAAAACCAACTGTGAGGCTATCACGATTGCATCTTTTGTTGTATGCGGCTGTGCGCCATGACCGCCTTTTCCTTGGATTTTGATTTCAAATCGGTCTGGCGCCGCCATGAAAGGGCCAGTTCGATATTGAATCGTACCAGTTGGCACGCTTGCCCATAAGTGGGTGCCAAAGATCACATCCACACCTTCTAGGCAGCCATCCTCGATCATCGAAATGGCACCACCTGGGGCATATTCTTCGGCATGCTGGTGAATAAACACATAGGTTCCTTCGAGATTGTCCTTAAGTTCATTCAATGCTTTGGCAAGGAGCAGGAGGGTGGCGGTGTGCCCGTCATGTCCGCAAGCGTGCATAACTCCTGGCACTGTTGATTTATATGGGACATCATCCTTTTCATCCTGAATCGGCAGGGCATCAAAATCGGCTCGTAATGCCACGGTTTTACCCGGCTTTTTACCATAAACCTTTGCCACTACACCGTTCCCGCCGACATTGCTGTTCACTTCAATTCCAAGTTTTTCATAAAAGGAAACAATAAATTTGGCCGTTTCGTATTCTTGATAGGATAGTTCCGGATGCTGGTGAAGATGTCGGCGGATGGAGACCATTTCTTCATAGGAATTTTCTAATTTAGCAAACAATTCATCTAACATATGTAAATCCCCCTCTTAGTCTTTACTAGCTAATAAGAAAGCATAAGTGCAACTACGCCTTATGAACCGCCCTTAGGGCTCGCCAATCGGCGAGTTTTCTTTAGAAATAAATAGCCTCTTTTTCATACTATTTTAACATTTATATAAGATATGGAACAAATAGAAGAGGCTGAAGATTTTCAGCCCCATTTAGATAGTTAGATTAGAAACATTGCCGCTATCGTGGTCACCACAAGGCCGATCACGACCGGAACGAGATTTCGCCGAGCAAGTTCGAAGGGGTCAACATTACAAATTGCCGCCGCCGGGATGAGGGCCCAAGGGACAAGGGTTCCACCGCCAACCCAGATGGCGGCGATTTGACCTAGCGCTGTCAGGGTAGCCGCCCCTTTTCCAATCGCGACGGCAAAAAGAGCAGCAACTGAACCTGCTAGTGAGATACCGGAAAATCCTGAGCCGTCAAGTCCGGTAATGGCACCAACAGCAGTCAGAGTAACGGCTCCAACCGCCTTGCTTAACGGAACGATGTTAGCAAGTGCCAGACCTAGGTCGTTGACAATGCCTTGAGATGCTTTCGGCAGATATTCTCCGATGATTTTCGTAAAGCCGGCATCTCCCAAGTAGAAGAAAGCGGCAATTGGAATGACTGGACCAAAGACTTTAAAACCAAATTGGAAGCCTTCAATCAAGTAACTTGTTGTTTTTTCAAGACCTTCATTTTTGAAACTTGTCAATGAGATTAACAGAAGAATTAAAATCGAGGTTCCGCCAATTAAGGCTGTTGCATCTCCACCGGTTAAATCAAGGATTGTCATTGCAGCAACGTCAGCGGCAAATAATAAAGGAACTATTATGGCAAAGAATCGTTTCTGGGAGAGAGAAAGCAGCCCCTGCTGTGTGGTTTCAGCTTCAGAAGCGGAGATAATCGATGTATCGGCCTTCAGAATTCCCCGCTTCATGTCACGGCGCAGGAAGTAAAAGGCCGCAATCGTTGTCACAATACCCATGATAAATACTAAAGGAATGCTGGCATCAATGACATCTTGGATGGGTATCCCGGCGGCATCAGATGTTAGTTTCGGTGCAGCCTGAATGACAAAATCACCCGATAAAGCAATTCCGTGCCCGAATAGGTTCATGGCCATGGCAACGCCCAAAGCAGGGAGCCCAGCCCTAATGGCAACAGGAAGAAGGACGGCACCGAGCAAAGCTACCGCGGGTGAAGGCCAAAAGAACCAGGAGATGACCATCATTAAAATTCCGATTGTCCAGTATGCTAATGCCGGGTTGCGAATCAGCTTCCGGAAAGGCGAAATCATCACATCATTGATCCCTGTTGTGGTTAACGTATGGCTCATCGCCACAATGATGGAGATGACAAGGATCGTGGACAATAATTCTGTTATCGCATATGCAAAACTATTAAAAATGCTGCTTATCGCATGGCTTAAACTGCCTGTGGCGATAAGACCAATTAAGAAAATACCGGCAATGCAGACAATTGTCGTGTCTCGTCTCATGACCATAAAACCAATAATCAGTGCAATAAAGACGACATATATCCAATGAAGAGCAGTAAGCTCCACGAGCATAAAATTAACCTCCTTTCTTTCATCCATGGACTTTTGTAATAGGTATCTGCCCGGCTGGATGTAATACAGAATATGAATTTGCTTAAAAGAGGTGAGCGGGAGGAAAAACAAAATTTTTAAACCGTGGAAAGGAAAAAGGAATGGCTAGATTCTCCATTCCTTTTGAAAAATTAATCTTCAATTGTGTAGCTGCTGATATAGGGTGCACTTTCGAATATGTTTGGAAGATCGTCATTCTCGGGATTGTTTTTATCCCCTTCAAGAAATGAATTCGTGACATGCCAATCTTCAAAAGATTTTTCATCGGTCCACACAATCATAATTATATATGTATTTGAAGCCAAGGGGCGGAGCCCGCGAAGGGCGATAAAACCAGGTGTGCCTTCCAGTTTCCTGCTCTGATTTTTTAGGTGATGTTCAAATATGGGGTGTCCTTCAGGTGTAACGGGAATATTTTTCATCACAACAAACCCTTCGCCACTCATTTCCCCGATTGATTCAAAGACTTCATATTTCCTTGGTTCATTAAAAACGGTTTTTCCGGCAGTTTCATGGAATAATAATGCTCCATTTGCACTGCTCATCATCATAATTTTTTCAGCGGGATATTTCGCTTTAATCGTTTTTAAAAAATCGAGCGTTCCGCTGGTAATATATACGGTCATTTTTCAAATCCTCCTTAAGCTCATCTTAAGTAATAGCTTATGCAAAAACTATTTTCTTATTTAAACTCATTTTCAAACGTAAAAATCGACTTTTTTTTGACAAAAGTAATCGTTTGCTATGCAGAGGAGGAAATTATCGATATAGTGAAGACAACTGTGTATGAAAGAAAGTTTTTAAAATCTTGTTCTGTATATTAAAATGGTAAACAGAATGTCTTGAAAGGTGGACTTATTTTTATGGCAAAGCCTATTAATGAAACATTTTTAAAAGCAGCTCGGGGAGAGAAGACGGATTATGTTCCAGTTTGGTACATGCGCCAGGCAGGACGTTCACAGCCGGAATACCGGGAAATTAAAGAAAAATACTCTCTATTTGAAATCACTCATCAGCCGGAATTGTGTGCATATGTCACCCGTCTGCCTGTTGACCAATATAATGTTGATGCCGCGATTTTGTACAAGGATATCATGACACCTCTTCCGGCCATCGGGATGAATGTGGAAATCAAAGGCGGCATCGGTCCGGTCATTGACAATCCCATTCGTTCGCTTGGGGATGTGGAAAAACTAGGGGAATTGAATCCTGAAGAAGATATTCCTTATGTCATCGATACGATTAAATTATTGACAGAGGAACAATTATCCGTGCCGTTAATCGGATTTTCCGGTGCTCCATTTACGCTGGCCAGTTATATGATTGAGGGCGGTCCTTCGAAAAATTATAATAAGACAAAAGCGTTTATGTACGCTGAGCCAAAGGCCTGGTTCGCGTTGATGAATAAACTAGGCGATATGGTCATTACATACGTAAAAGCGCAAATCAAAGCCGGAGCACGCGCTATTCAAATTTTTGATTCATGGGTTGGCGCTGTAAATGTGGAGGATTACCGTTATTTTATTAAACCAGTCATGAACCGGATTTTTTCTTCATTAAGAGAAGAGAATGTTCCATTAATCATGTTCGGTGTCGGCGCAAGCCACCTGGCATTGGAATGGAATGACCTGCCGCTGGATGTTGTCGGTCTTGATTGGCGTCTGCCAATCCGCCAAGCACGGGAAATGGGGATTCAGAAAACAGTCCAGGGAAATCTTGACCCAGCGATCCTTTTGGCTCCATGGGAAGTAATTGAAGAGAGGGCAAAAGCCATTTTAGATCAGGGAATGGAACAAGGCGGATATATCTTTAATTTAGGCCACGGGGTATTCCCGTCTGTTAATCCGGAAAACCTAAAAAAACTTACGGCTTTTATTCATGAATATTCAGCAGCGAACAACGGCAGATAACCTGTTGCATTAAGCTTTTTATTGGTATTAAGAGCAGATTTTTGGCAAAATAAAAGAGCTATTAAAAAGGGCCATGAGGGATGTCAGGTTGAGACCGCACAAGCCTTGTGGCCCTATCCCTAATTAAAGGAATACGGAAAATTACATATGAGGTGCAAACGATGACGAAAAAGAAAATGGGCTTGCTGGTGATGGCATACGGTACCCCCTACAATGCAGACGACCTGGAAAGATACTATACCCATATCCGGCATGGGAGAAAACCAACTCCGGAAATGATTGAGGACCTACGTAACCGCTATGAAGCGATTGGCGGGATTTCACCTTTGGCAAAAATCACCCTTGAACAAGGTGAAAAGCTAGAAGCATATTTAAATAAAATTCAAGATGAAGTCGAATTTAAAATGTATCATGGCTTAAAGCATATTGAGCCGTTTATTGAAGATGCCGTTAAACAGATGCATGAGGACGGCATAAAAGAGGCAGTAAGTATCGTCCTTGCCCCGCATTTTTCAACTTTCAGCGTAAAATCCTATAATGGCAGAGCGGTTGAAGAGGCAGAAAAATTAGGAGGACTTACGATAAAAACAATTGAAAGCTGGTATCAGGAACCAAAGTTTATTTCTTACTGGGCGGATAAGCTCAAACAAACCTTTGAACAAATGCCTGAAGAAGAAAAGGATCATGCGGTGCTGATCGTTTCCGCTCACAGTCTGCCGGAAAAAATTCTTCAGTTTGGGGATCCATATCCAAAACAGCTGCAAGAAACTGCGGATTTAATTGCTGCTGAAGCGGGAGTAAAGAATTATGTGATTGGCTGGCAAAGTGCAGGAAATACGCCGGAGCCATGGTTAGGACCTGATGTTCAAGATTTAACGAGAGATTTATATCATAACCATCACTATAAGGCATTCGTCTATGCACCAGTTGGATTTGTTTCGGACCATCTTGAGGTTCTATATGATAATGATTATGAATGTAAGGCTGTTACCCGTGAATTGGGCGTGAGCTACTATCGACCGGAAATGCCTAATGCAAAGGAAGAATTCATTGATACATTGTCAACCGTCATCTTAAAGAAGTTAGCGGATTAGGAACTTGAAAATTCAATTTGAAGAAGGTGACGTCAGGTGGCAGAAGAAAAACAGAAGGTAATTATTATTGGTGGGGGAGCTGCCGGTTTGACCGCAGCCTATTATCTTCAAAAAGAAGTTAAGGAGAAAAATCTCCCGCTCGAGATCCAACTTATTGAAGCCTCGCACCGACTCGGCGGAAAAATGCAGACTGTTGTAAGAGACGGTTTCACCATTGAAAGAGGTCCGGATTCCTTCTTGGCCAGAAAAACGAGTATCATCCGGCTGGCGAAGGAAGTTGGGATGGACGATCAATTAGTACCAAACTCAACTGGGAAATCCTATGTTTTGGTGAATGAAAAGCTCCATTCCATGCCGGGCGGCTCGATCATGGGAATCCCGACCGAAGTGGGGCCATTTATGACAACGGGCCTATTTTCCATTCCAGGGAAGCTGAGAGCAGCGGCCGATTTAATATTGCCCCGCTCTGAAAGTGGAAAAGACCAAGCATTAGGTCATTTTTTTAGAAGGCGGTTGGGCGATGAAGTGGTCGAGAACTTAATTGAACCGCTGCTTTCAGGAATTTACGCAGGCGATATCGATCAAATGAGTTTGATGGCCACCTTTCCGCAATTTTATGAGGTGGAACAGAAGCACCGCAGCCTGATATTGGGGATGAAAAAATCAACTCCGGCACAGCCAAAACAGCAGGGTGATAAAGGGAAATCAAAAAAAGGAGGATTCCTCACCTTTAGAACAGGCTTGCAATCGTTTGCTGAAACGATTGAAGCAAAATTAGATGCCAGCTCGGTTTTAAAAGGGCATCGGGTGGAGAACATCGCTCGGGTAAATAATAAATATGAGGTTTATCTGAACAATGGGGAATGCCTGACAGCTGATAGTATTATTGCTGCTACCCCTCACAAAATAACGCAGGCGATGTTTTCGGATTATCGTTTTTTTGAACCTTTGAAATATGTTCCCTCGACTTCCGTTGCCACAGTTGCCTTGGCCTTCCCGGAAGAGGCCATAAATGAGGACATAGATGGGACTGGCTTTGTCGTTTCTAGAAACAGTGATTATACCATAACGGCCTGTACCTGGACACATAAAAAATGGGAGCATTCTACGCCGGAGGGAAAAGTTTTGCTTCGCTGTTATGTAGGCAGGGCTGGGGATGAAACGGTCGTTGACTTATCCGATGACCAAATTGTTAAAATCGTACTTGATGACTTAAACAAAATCATGCAAATTAATATGAGTCCTGATTTTGCCGTCATTTCCCGCTGGAAAAACTCGATGCCTCAATATACGGTCGGGCATAAACAGCGGCTCACTTCCATTCTGGAGGCTATGAAACAAGAACTGCCTGGCGTATTTTTAGCTGGAGCATCCTACGGCGGTGTCGGCGTCCCGGATTGTATCGACCAAGGTGAAGCTGCCGTTAAAAATGTACTAGAATATTTAAACAACAAAGGAAGCTGAACTTAAAACCAGCTTCTTTTTTTAGCTAATATGAAAGTATAAATTCAACTACATCTCTGTCTTCGTCCTATCGGACTCGCCAATCGACGAGTTTTCATTTAATTTTTCTTGTCAACAAATTAAAATGGGAGTATACTCATTAAGTAATTAATGACTGAAATGTTCATATGGTCATTTTATGAGTGATTTATTTAGGATTGTCTGCTGGATAGTCCTTCTTTTTAGAACACAAATGACCAAATGAACAAATTAGTCAATAATAGAGAGGAGGATAAGGTTGAAACCAAACCTATTAAAGGCTGAACTATCAACTATTCTTAAAAATAGAAAAATCTTAATCCCGATCATTGCGGTCATGCTGGTCCCGGTGTTATATGCTGGCATGTTCCTTTGGGCATTTTGGGATCCATACGCCAAACTGGACCATTTGCCTGTTGCCATAGTTAATGAAGATAAAGGGGCGACACTTGACGGAGAAAAGCTGAAGCTTGGCAATGACCTAGTGCGAAAACTAGAGAAAAGCAAGGAGTTTGGCTTTGAATCGGTTGGCAAAAGTGAGGGTTATAAAAAGCTCAAGGAACAAAAATATTATATGCTGATTGAAATTCCGAACGATTTTTCGGAAAATGCTACCACATTAATGGACGACCAACCGAAAAAACTAACATTAACCTATGTCCCAAACGAAGGCTATAACTTCTTATCAGCCCAAATTGGCGGAACGGCCGCGGAAAAAATAAAAACCGCAGTTTCTGAAAAGGTAACAGAAACGTATGCTGAGACTATTTTTTCTAAAATAACCGATCTTGCTGGCGGAGTTGAAAAAGCAAGTAATGGTGCGGGCCAGTTGAGTGACGGTTCTGAAGAATTAACTCAAGGCTCGAAAGACCTTTACGCTGGGCTGGCAACGCTTGCTGAAAAATCGATTGAATTTGATAACGGCATGAAAACGGCAGATGCAGGATCGGATAAGCTTGCATATGGCTCATCTAAGCTTAGCGCCGGTTTGTCTGAGGTGGATTCCAATCTTCCAAAGCTTGTTGCCGGAACAAAGGAGGCCTATGCGGGTGCTGCGCAATTGAAACAGGAGCTCCCTGCTGGAATTGCGAAAGAAATCAATAACCAATTGAGCGGCAGTGTTGTGGAATTAAATAATGGGATAAACAATTTTGAATCCCAGTTATCCACGTCATTAATTGAACAAATGGCTGACCAGACTGCTGGACAAATTTATCAACAAAAGCAAGCCATGAATCAAATAGCTCAAAGCCTACTCTCAAGTGGGAAATTTACTCCGGCTGAAGTGCAAAGCATGATGGGGCCAATCATTGAAAATCAAACAAAGGCGCTTGTTGCCAGCGGTATCCCAGAACAGTATGCACAGCAGATTATTCAAGCGGAATCAAAGGAACAAATCAAGGCTATCGTAAAGCCGATTGTATCTGCCAAGCTGACCTCCAATTTGGGTGCAGGGTTTGATACGTTTAAAACAGAGTTGACTGGTAAGCTATCAGGAGCAACGTCAGGCCTTGAAGAAAAAATCGCCAGCCAGACAAACCCATACTTTGATCAATTGTTATCAGGTATCGGAACGATCAACCAAGGGCAGCAGGCCCTACAGGCAGGGGTCCATCAATTATATTTAGGCTCTAATGAGTTAAACGGCGGTGCGGGCAGTCTCTCAACCGGGATGAAGCAATTAACCGTAGGTGCCGATGCCATCACTACTGGTGCCGGACAGCTGGCAGATGGCTCGGAGCAGTTAAAAGATGGAGCAGGAAAACTGTCTGATGGTGCCAAGGAGTTGGCGGATAAATTGAAAGAGGGTTCCGATGAGGCTGCAAAGGTTCACACAGACAACAAAACCTATGATATGATGGCAAAACCGGTCAAACTGGATAAGGAAAGTTTAAATACTGTACCAAACTATGGAACAGGGTTTGCGCCATACTTCCTATCATTAGGATTATTTGTTGGTGCCCTATTATTATCGATTGTCTTCCCAATTAGAGATGCTGCCATCCGACCGGCAAACGGTTTTAATTGGTTTGCCAGCAAATTTGCCATTATGGCAGGTATCGGAATAATCCAGGCATTGATTGCTGATGCAATCCTTCTGTTTGGATTAAACCTTGAAGTTCAAAGCATGCCAAAGTTTATTTTGTTTTCCATCATCACAAGCTTAACTTTTATTGCGTTAATCCAATTGCTTGTATCAGTACTTGCAGATGCCGGGCGGTTTATCGCGATTATCATTTTGATTTTCCAGTTAACAACAAGTGCAGGAACATTCCCGCTTGAATTGATTCCTAATTTCTTGCAGCATTTTAATGCCTTCCTGCCGATGACCTATTCGGTGCAGGGCTTTAAAGCGGTTATTTCAAGCGGTGATTTCAGCTTTATGTGGGAAAATGCCATCATTTTATTTGGCTTTATTGTTGGCTTCAGCGTATTGTCAATTGCCAACTATGCGATGAGGATGAAGCATCAATTTAAAGCAGCACATGAATAAACTTGAAAGACCAGCCTTCAACATTGATACGGCTGGTCTTTTCGTGTATGAATATAGTAAAGAGCTGCTGATAATGTACATATTAAAAATGAACTGGAATTTTGGAGGGATTTATCATGAAATTGACGGTCATCGGGTTTTGGGGCGGCTATCCGAAAAAGGATGCAGCAAGCTCAGGCTATTTACTTGAACATGATGGGTTTCGGCTGCTAGTCGATTGCGGCAGCGGAGTTCTTGCAAAACTGCCAAATATCGTTGAGCCTGAGGAGCTTGATGCGGTTATTCTTTCCCATTACCATCCTGATCATATTGCCGATATCGGTGTCCTGCAGCATGCACGTCTAATCCAAGGCTTTTTGGGAAAACAATTTCCGACCCTGCCGATTTATGGGCACCATTTTAATCAGCATGAATTTGCTAAATTAACCTATAAAACGATTACGAAAGGGATTGCCTATGAACCAAATCAGTCCCTGTCTATCGGTCCGTTTCAAGTAAGCTTTTTTAAAACAGACCATCCTGTGCCTTGCTATGCGATGAGGTTTGAGGCGGGCGGCATGTCATTGGTTTATACAGGGGATAGCGCGTTTAAAGAGGAGTTTATTCAGTTTAGCAGCAATGCAGATTTGTTGTTATGCGAGTGCAACTTTTACGGGCATCAAAACGGCAAATCAGCGGGACATATGAACAGTGTAGAGGCTGGCCGGTTTGCCCGTGAGGCAGGCGTAAAGCAATTAATTCTCACTCACCTGCCGCATTACGGGAATGTAAGTGATTTAGTTCATGAGGCATCAGGTGAATTTGCTGGTATAATAAAACTTGCAGAAGAATTTCAGACTATTCAACTTTAAAGGGGGATTTGGTGAGTATGCTGTTTATTGATAATAAAGGGATTACTGATCCGCGCATTAACCTGGCGATTGAAGAGTATGCATTAAAGAATCTTGATATTAATGAGACGTATTTATTATTTTACATAAATGAGCCATCCATCATCATTGGAAAAAATCAAAATACGATTGAAGAAATTAATACTGAATATGTGGAGAAGAACGGCATCCATGTTGTCCGCCGATTATCAGGCGGAGGGGCGGTTTATCATGATTTGGGGAATTTAAACTTTAGTTTCATCACGAAGGATGACGGTGAAAGTTTTCATAATTTCCGTAAATTTACTGAACCGGTGATTGAGGCCTTAAGAAAGTTAGGAGTAAATGCCGAGCTAAGCGGCCGTAATGATATTGAAGTAGAAGGACGGAAGATCTCTGGGAATGCACAATTTTCCACTAAGGGGAGAATGTTCAGCCATGGAACGCTGCTTTTGAATTCGGAAATGGAAAACGTTGCGTCTGCCTTAAAGGTGAAGAAAGATAAGATTGAATCAAAAGGAATCAAATCAGTCCGCGGCCGGGTTGCTAACATTTCTGAATTTTTATCGGAAAAAATAAGCATTGAGGAATTCCGCTCCCTGCTCCTTAAATATATTTTTGAAGGACAGGAAGATGTTCCTGAGTATGTGTTAACGGAAGAAGATTGGCAAAACATCAATCAGCTTTCCGAAGAAAGATATCAAAACTGGGATTGGAATTACGGAAAGTCTCCAAAATTCAATTTACAGCACTCGCACAGGTTCCCGGTTGGTTCCATTGATGTCCGGCTTGAAGTGAATAAAGGAATCATCGAGAATTGCAAAATTTATGGTGACTTTTTTGGTGTGGGCGATGTCAGTGAAATAGAACAGCGGCTTAGTGGGATTCGTTATGAAAAAAGCGAAATGGAAAGTGCGCTGGAAGATGTGGATACAACGTATTATTTTGGAAATGTTTCCAAAGAAGATTTTATTAACTTAATATACTAATTTTTGGATATAGGAAGCGTTCGAATTAAAACGCTTCCTATTTTTATTTTTTTCTGAAATTTTTAAGTATTATACTTGTATAGATAAATTTCTAGCAATATAATATATTTAGAAAATTGTTACGAATTTGTGAATGAGCATTCATTCATTTGAGGGGAGAGAGAATATGAATCTATCAACACAGCTTCATGAAACAGCCAAGGCTTCAGCCACGAAAATTGCTTACCACTTTATGGGCAAATCCAGTACATATGCCGAACTGGATGGGGCGATTACCAAGTTTGCTTCAGGCCTCGAGAAATTGGGGGTAAAACAAGGGGACCATATAGCACTATTGCTGGGGAATTCCCCGCATTTTGTCATTGGTTTGTATGGGGCACTCCGCCTAGGGGCAACAGTTATTCCGGTCAATCCGATTTATACCGCTGATGAGATCGGTTATATCCTGAATAATGGCGATGTAAAAGTGGTTGTCGGCCTTGATCTGATGATTCCATTAGCAGAAAAGGTTCATACCATGCTTCCGAAAGTGAGCCACTATATTATTTGCGAAACAGAGCAAAAGGGATTGGCACAGCCTGGTGTTGAGGGATTTTCCGTGTATCCTAAAATGAAATCGTTTACAGATGTGGTGGCATCCGGTGAATTAAGTTTCCAGGGTCCTAAACTACATGACGATGATACCGCCATTATCCTTTATACTTCAGGTACAACGGGTAAGCCAAAAGGCGCGATGCTGACACATAAAAATCTGTATAGCAATGCCAGTGATGTCGGCACTTATTTGAAAATGAATGATGCTGACCGTGTGATTACAACCTTGCCAATGTTCCACGTCTTTTGCTTAACGGTTGCTTTGAATGCACCGCTGTTAAAAGGAGCAACTCTATTGATTGCCCCGAAATTTAGCCCGAAGGATATTTTTCATCTTGCGAAAGAATATCAGGCGACGGTTTTTGCAGGTGTGCCAACCATGTATAATTTCTTATATCAATATCCGGAAGGAAGCCCTGAGGACTTAAGTTCATTACGTCTTTGCATTTCCGGCGGTGCCGCGATGCCTGTTGCCCTATTAGAAAACTTCGAAAAGAAATTTGATGTGCTCATTTCTGAAGGCTATGGTCTTTCGGAGGCCTCTCCGGTTACCTGCTTTAATCCGCTTGATCGTCCACGCAAGGCAGGTTCGATCGGACCTTCCATCGTTAATGTGGAAAACAAAGTCGTGAATGAACTTGGCGAAGAGGTTCCTGTCGGCGAGGTTGGCGAACTGATTGTCCGTGGTCCAAACGTAATGAAGGGCTATTATAAAATGCCGGAGGAAACGGCAGCGAGCATTAAGGACGACTGGCTTCATACGGGAGATATGGCAAGAATGGATGAAGAGGGCTATTTTTATATTGTTGACCGCAAAAAAGATATGATTATCGTTGGCGGCTACAATGTATACCCACGTGAAGTAGAAGAAGTCATCTATAATCATTCTGATGTTGTTGAAGTT
This sequence comes from Neobacillus sp. SAB-20_R2A, assembly GCF_049568635.1. Classification (NCBI taxonomy): domain Bacteria; kingdom Bacillati; phylum Bacillota; class Bacilli; order Caryophanales; family Bacillaceae; genus Neobacillus; species Neobacillus sp. SAB-20_R2A. The sequence goes on from NZ_CP145895.1 coordinate 1,540,334, forward strand.
GCGGTGCTTGGTGTTCCAGACCTGAACCAAGGAGAAGCGGTACAGGCATATGTCGTAAGTAAGAGGGCAGATCTTACGGAAGAAGAGATGATTAGCTACTGCAAGGAGCATCTTGCCAAGTATAAAGTTCCTTCTTCAGTTGTCTTTCTAGAGGAACTTCCAAAGAATACGACCGGTAAAATCTTAAGACGCGCTTTAAAGACACAGGTAGCGCAGACTGTTGGGAACTAAAACTTTTTAATGAAAAAGGCAGGCTTTTAGCTTGCCTTTTTCGAATTTATAAAGGCGAAAGGGGTGCAAGATAAATGAAGGCCATTTTACTTGAGGTTGCCAGCCACATAGCGGTTGTTACGATCAATCGCACTGATGCGCTGAATGCCTTTAACCATGAAACTTTAATGGAATTGCAGAATACGGTTGAGGAAATACGCGTCAATCCGGATATACGTGCTGTTATTTTTACTGGTGCAGGGGGGAAGGCATTCAGTGTCGGTGCCGATTTAAAAGAGCGCAAAAGCCTGACGGATGAACAGGTGAAGCGTAATCTGTTTAAAATCAACGAATGTTTTAATGCGATTGACCAGCTGCCGCAGCCGACGATTGCAGCGATCAATGGATTTGCCTTTGGCGGAGGGATGGAGCTTGCTTTGGCTTGCGATTTTCGGTTTGCCGCAAGCGGTGCCTTGATGGGGCTGACAGAAACGAGTCTTGCCATCATTCCGGGGGCAGGGGGAACACAGCGGCTGCCGCGCTTGATTGGGCAGGCGAAGGCATTGGAGCTTATTTTAACTGCTAGAAGGCTAACTGCAGATGAAGCCTTTAGCTATGGCATTTTAACAAGAGTGGTAGAAGGTAATGGGCTATTGGATGAAAGTCGTGCATTCTGCTCACAAATCCTTGCTAATGGTCCAGTGGCCTTACAGCAGGCGAAATTTGCGATTAAACAAGGGATGAATACTGATTTGAACACCGGGCTGCAAATTGAGCGCAAGGCATATGAGGTGACACTCCCGACAGAAGACAGAATTGAGGCACTTCAGGCATTTGGAGAGAAAAGAAAACCGGTTTTTAAGGGGAAATAAGCTAGTTTTTCAAATTCGGTCACGTAGATGTTTCTGCGTGACCGAAACTATTTTAGAAGAAAAAAAACACGAAGTTCTATTTCCCGCATTTTAAACTAAACTAAATATAGAGGGTTGTACACAAAGGGGGACAAATCATGGCGAGAAAAATGGGGGTCTATGCAGTTTTGGCCTTTGTTTTATATGGCTTATTTTTTTACTGGTACTTATTCCAGTTTGCCGACCCGAAGCTTCCGTTTGAATATGAAGGAACAAAGGCGGATCCGGCTACTTTTTTAAATGGAAGAGAACTTAGCTTGAGTGAGGAATATTCGAAAATTAGAAATCTACTGTTTTTCCTATCTACTCCGCTGGAATGGCTGATTTACTTTCTGATTTTATTATTTGGCTTGTCGAAGGCATTCAAACGCTGGGCTGAGGACTCGGTGAAACATAAACTGCTGCACACCCCAGTCTACCTATTCTGGTTATCCTTGTTTGCCTTTATTGCGGTACTGCCATTAAGCTATATCAGCTTTTCCTTATCAAAAACGTATCATATTTCAACGCAATCCTTTCCTTCTTGGATGAAAGACGAACTGATTGATTTTTGGCTTAATTATGCAACATGGCTCATTATTGTTCCTGTTTTATACTGGCTTATGAGAAAAAGCCAAAAACGATGGTGGCTTTACGGCTGGCTGTTATCGGTTCCGTTCACTCTATTTATGATGTTTATTCAGCCTGTCATTATCGATCCGTTATATAATGACTTTTACCCTTTGAAAGACAAAGCATTAGAAACCAAAATCCTGACATTGGCTGATAAGGCCCATATCCCTGCGGAGCATGTATTTGAGGTGAATATGGCGGAAAAAACAAATGCCATGAATGCCTACGTCGCTGGGATTGGCTCCAATGCCCGAATTGTCCTCTGGGATACTACCTTAAATAAACTCTCAGATGAGCAAATTTTATTTATCATGGCTCACGAGATGGGGCATTATGTGGAGAAGCATATATATTGGGGAATTGCTGGCTACCTGCTGCTATCGCTTCTCGGGTTGTATGTAACCTACCGGATGATGAATTGGGCGGTTGCCCGCTTTGGAAAAGAACTGAAAATTTCCGACACAAAGGATATACGGTCGCTCCCGTTATTTTACATGATTATCTCAATGCTGCTATTTGCGTCAAGCCCGCTGTCAAATCTCGTCTCCCGCTATCAGGAAACAAGGGCTGACACCTATGCAATTGAGATGACGAAAAATCCGGATGCCGCCATCACATCATTTCAAGAGTTGACACGCAATGGCTTAAGTCAAGTCAATCCGCCAATGCTGGTGAAAATTTTCCGCTACACCCACCCGCCAATGCTGGACCGAATTTCCAAACTGGAAGAATATGAGGTCAAGCATCGAACAGAATAAAATTTTATTAAAAAAAGCTGAGGATCATTGATCTTCAGCTTTTTTCGCTTGCCAAAAAGAAAAACCGTCATTGACGGTTTAATGTGAAAATATTCAAGTTCCAAACTTCTTATTGATTTCCCTAAGCTGGCCCGATAACTGGATGAACAACTTTTTGTCCCGCCGATCAATAGCCGAGTCAATTTTCCGCAGCAATTTTTCCTTTTCAACCGTAAGCTGGATTTCCGATAAAAGCATGTCGATGTAGAGGTCCTGGACGAAATTCTCTTTCCTTTGGTTCCGTTTCATGGCAGCAACTTTCATTAAGTCCGTGTAGGATTTTTCATTCAAGAAAATCACCTCTGATGCTTTTTTTTATTATATGGAGTTTTTAGAATATTATCAATAATATTTATAATTTTCGTAAAACTTTTTCCTTGACAGGATTTGTGAATAATTTAGTAACAATTCAGAAAAGTAAATGCTTTGGGAAATAAAAGTGTTAAGATATGGTGGAAGTCATATGAATAGGAGTTGACGAGTTTGAAAAAACAAATAGAAGAGTATGAGATTAATTCATGTACCATGTATTTGGCACCAATGGAATACGGAAGTAAAGTATACACAAAGATTATTGAGGTGGATGATGAATTTATTTCACCTTTTAAACCATTAGACATCATCAAAAAAAGCTGCGACTATTTTGGCGTCGATTATGAAAGCAGAAAGAAGGGGACTAGACAACTAATTGGATATTCCCGTAAGATTCCTATTGCCATTGAGCCTGCAAACCATATATTCTTTTTTCCAACCACATCACCGAGCCGCCCCGAATGTATTTGGATTTCACATGAGCACGTTGAGAATTACCGTCGTCTAGGGCCTCATCAAACTCAAGTTACTTTCCAAAACAAACAAACGCATCTTTTTTCAGTTTCATTTGGGACTATTGAAGGACAAATGTTAAGAACGGCCTTATTAAAAACAAAGCTCCTCCAAAGAATCGAAGGTAATAAAAAAATGACTTACCTATTTAATGCTCCAAAGCCTATTAAGGCCTCTGAACATTCACATGATTATAAATAAAAATGACTTTGTGGCGGGTTAACGGGACAGGTGTTTTTTTAATAAGTAGGTTTCCATTAATTCTTGGACCTTATTGCGGATGCGCGGATTAAAATAATTATGATGCTCTTCATAACCTTTATAGATAAACATGTACATGGTAAAGGCATCGTCCCGTTTGGTTTCACTAACCTGAAGCTTATTCTTTTTCATATATTGCTTTACCTCGGCTAATTCCCCCTGAATAGCCTTCATCGTTACTTCGATTAACTCCAAATATGGCTTTTTCAATTTAAATGGACTCTTCTCCACCACATTCAAATCCCTATTTAAGATCGTTAAAACCATTGGTAAATAAATGGCTTTTTCCATAATATCACGGTCATTCTCTGGAATTCGCGTCATAATAAGATCTCACCCTTCATTTTATACGAACTTACGTTCTTGTTTTTATTTTACAAAAAAGAAAACATAAATGCAATACTGCTGCCACGCTTCTAGCTTTGCTTTAAGTGAGCTTTTTAATTGAAATATTCGACAAATTCATGAGAAAGTTTTTATTAATAGAAGGATATCTGATAGGGGAAAATGAATTAAAGAAGAAACGAAGGATAGAAAAAAACAGTCATATATAATGGTGAAACGCAAAAATACATAGATTAAGGTGATAAACATGCGAGCTGATAAACATCGAAATAAGAAAAGGAGAAGATGGAAATCCGTATTATTGGTGTTATTACTTTTAATTGGGGCCGGAGCGGCTTACTCCTATTTTCAATATAAACAGGGTGTCAATCAATCATTAAAAAAAATTGATAATGAAACGAAAGAGCAAAAGGTAGTGTATAAATTTGATGGACAGAAGGATCAGTATGGCGACACGAATGTTCTGATGCTCGGAAGCGATTCGCGAGGGGAAGAAAAAGCTCGCTCAGATACCATCATGATTGCCCATTACAACGAGGACAAAGGGACTTTTAAACTTACCTCGATTATGCGCGACAGCTATGTGGCCATCCCTGGGCATGGCAAGCATAAAATAAATTCTGCTTTCGCCATTGGCGGCCCGGAGTTAATAAGGCAAACGATTAAGCAGAATTTTGATATTGATTTGCAGTATTATGCGATTGTTGATTTCCAAGGGTTTGTCCAACTGATTGATGAAGCGTTCCCACATGGGGTAGAAATCGATGTGGAGAAGAAAATGTCGGCATATGTTGATCCACCGCTGCAGCCCGGGCTGCAAAAGTTGAATGGCCAGCAGATGTTAAGTTATGTCCGCTTCCGTCATGATGCCATTGGTGATTTTGGGCGGGTCGAGCGGCAGCAGAAGGCAGTACAGGCCATTGGTGACCAATTAAGTGCGATTCAAACCCTTCCAAAGCTGCCAAAGCTAATAGGTGTGGTGGCTCCTTACGTTAATACAAATATGAAAACATCGGATATCCTCTTTATGGGGAAAGACTTCTTCGCCGATAAAAGGGGAAGTGTCGAAACATTAAGGATCCCTGTTGATAACAGTTTTGAAGAGACGCGGGTTAAAGGGGAGGGCGCCATTTTGGATATAAATCTTGCAAAAAATAAAGAGGCGCTTCACCAATTTATTACAAAATAATACTTGTCTAGGATATAAAATAGAATTAGAAGCGGGTAGGAGAACACGGATGGATTTTGAAACATTTAAAGCTTGGTTTACACTCGAAAATATCATGAACCTTATTCAGGACTATAAAGCCCTTGGGCCTTTGCCTGGAATTTTGTTGACGATACTTGAAGCCTTCCTGCCGTTTCTCCCATTATTTTTATTTGTAATGGCCAATGCTAGTGCTTTTGGACTCTGGCTGGGATTTCTGTATTCCTGGCTGGGTGCCTGCATTGGCGCGCTGCTAGTCTTTTCGTTCATCAGAAAATATGGGCAAAAACGATTGCTTGCCTTTTTGCCGAGGCACCAGAAAGTCCGAAGGCTGATGGACTGGGTGGAACGGCATGGGTTTGGCCCGTTGTTTTTGCTGCTTTGTTTTCCCTTTACACCATCTGCAGTGGTTAATATTGTGGCTGGGCTTTCGAAGCTAAGTTTTGCCCAGTATATGCTTGCGGTATGCATTGGAAAAATGGTGATGATTTTTACCATTAGTTTCATTGGATATGATATTCGCTCCTTGGTTACTCAGCCGTTTCGGACGATTATTGTTTTTATTATCATTTTTATTCTTTGGTTTGCTGGAAGAAGAATTGAAGCAAGACTAAACAAACATGAAAAAAATGGACATGTGGAGGAGAAGCACCAGGGGAAGGGACTAAAAAAACGGAGGGGATAAAGTGAGGAGTGAATGGAGACAGGAAGGAATCGAATGGGTTAAGGCTTTTGCAATCGGTATTATTATTTTCGTTTTTATTCGAACATTTTTTTTCTCGAATTACGTAGTTGAAGGTGAATCGATGATGCCCACGCTCCAGGATGGGAATAAACTTGTTGTTAACAAGCTGGGCTTTCAAACAGGCGAACTGGAAAGATTCGATGTTATTGTTTTTCATGCTAATGAAAAAGAGGATTTTGTCAAACGGATTATCGGCCTTCCCGGCGACAAAATTGAATATCGGGATGACCAATTATTTATTAATGGCCATAAATATGAAGAACCTTTTTTAAAGAAGTATAAACAAGAAGCACTTGGTATGAAATTGACTGGTGATTTCAGTTTAAAAGAGATTACCGGTGAAGATAAGGTCCCTGAGGGGAAATTATTTGTCCTTGGCGATAATCGTTTGGGAAGCTGGGACAGCAGACACTTTGGATTCATTTCAGAAAGCCAGGTGGTCGGTAAAGTTGACCTGCGGTACTGGCCGTTGGATGAAGTAGGCGTTCATTTTTAATATTTGCGTTTCTGAACACGATAGTAAACTATCGTGTTTTTTGTCTTTTAAAGCTTAGTTTTACCATTTTTGGCTTTAATCTATCACTGGCTATTGCAAACGTTTGTGCTTCTTTTATGATAAAATGGAGGATACGTAAAGTTGGAGAGGATGGAGGGGAATACATGTCATTAAGAATGGTAATCGGGCGGTCAGGAACCGGCAAAACGGCCATGTTTTTTAATGAAATTACCAGCAGCCTTTCGGAGAACCCTGAAGGAAAGCCGATTATATATATTGTTCCTGAGCAAATGACCTTCATGTCTGAATATCGTTTAGCAACAGACCCTAATATTGGCGGGATGATTCGGGCCCAGGTATATAGTTTTCCGCGCTTGGCATGGAGAATCCTGCAGGAAACAGGCGGAATCAGCCGGATGCATTTAAGCACGGTCGGCATGAGTATGCTAATCCGTAAAATCATCGATGAAAAGAAGGAACAGCTGAAACTGTTCAATCGGGCAGCAGATAAAAACGGTTTTATTCAGCAGGTAGAGCAAATGATTACGGAGCTTAGGCGGTATTGTGTCAGCCCTCAGGATCTTGCCCTAGGTTCATTCCGGATGGAAGCGGAAGGTTCTTCGGCTTCAAAATCCCTGCAGGATAAATTGAGTGATGTGGAACTGATTTATCAAAGGGTTGAGGATGAAATCTTCGGTAAATATTTAGATTCCGAGGATTATTTTCGGCTGCTTTCCGAGAAAATTTCCTCCTCCCACTATTTAAGAGATGCGGAAATTTATATTGATGGTTTTTACAGCTTTTCTCCCCAGGAATATCAAGTGATAGCGGAGTTAATGAAGCGATGCAGGAGAGTTTCGGTTGCATTGACAACTGATTTCATTAAGGTTGATTCCGGACCGGATGAACTAGACCTGTTTCGTGCTTCGAGCGAGGCTTGTTTTACAATCAATGAGATAGCAAAAATCGAAGGGATAACAATCGAGCAGCCTGTTATTCTTAAAGGATCAAAAAAATGGTCTGGGAGCGTCTTAAGTTACCTGGAGGAACATTTCGATGCCAGGCCTGCTGCGCCATATCATGAAAAAGCAAATTTAAACCTATTCCAAGCGGCTAACAGAAGGTCTGAAATTGAAGGAATTGCCCGTGAGATTCGTGATTTAGTCCGATTAAAAGGATATCGCTGGCGTGATATTGCTCTATTGGTTCGAAACGGCGGGGAATATCATGAACTAGTGGAACCCGTGTTTACCGACCATCAAATTCCCTTTTTTATTGATCAAAAACGGACGATGCAAAGCCATCCGCTTGTTGAATTGATTCGTTCTACGCTTGAAGTCATCAATTCTTATTGGCGCTATGACCCGGTCTTTAGGGTAATAAAAACAGAGCTAATCTATCCGCTTCAGGAAAACCCCGTGAAAATGCGTGAACAAATGGATCGGCTGGAAAACTATTGTTTAGCTTACGGAATAAATGGAAGCAGCTGGACGAAAAAGGATCGCTGGACTTATCGACGTTACCAAGGACTAGATGTAGAGCGAAATGTTCAAACAGATGCTGAAAGAAAGATGGAACAAGAACTGAATGAGCTGAAGCTTATGATAACAGCTCCTATTCTTCGGCTGTCAAGAAGATTGAAAAAGTCAGATTCAGGCAAAAAGTTTTCTGAGGCTATTTATTTGTTTTTAGAAGAATTAGATGTTCCGGCTAAGCTTGAGAAATGGAAGATAGCTGCGGAAGAAAAGGGGAATCTGGTAAAGGCACGCGAGCATGAGCAGGTTTGGAATGCCGTCATCGATCTCCTTGACCAGTATGTGGAAATTTTGGGTGAGGAGCCTGTTTCCTTAAAATCATTTGCAGCTATTTTGGAGGCAGGTTTTGAATCCATGCATTTCTCCCTAATTCCGCCGGCCCTTGACCAGGTTTTAGTCGGTGATTTGGAGAAATCGCGGCTGAATGATATCAAAATTGTCTTCGTTGTTGGCGTGAATGAAGGTGTTCTGCCGGCGAAAATCGCTGACGAGGGGATTCTTTCAGACGAGGATCGGGAGCTGCTTGCAGCCGGCGGCATAACAGTTGCGCCAAGCAGCAGAATACGCTTGCTGGATGAAAACTTTATTGCCTATAAAGCCTTTACCGCCCCAACAGATATGCTTTATATCAGTTATCCGCTTGCAAATGATGAAGGAAAAGCGCTAATTCCTTCTTCGTATATTAAGAGAATAAAAGATATGTTTCCAGAGGTTATTGAACGGCTGCTGCTTGTTGACCCTTCACAGGTTTCAGAAGAAGAGCAGCTGAACTTTGTGTCTAATACTGGTGCTACTCTTTCATACCTAAATGCCCAGCTTCAATTGAAAAAGCGGCATTATGGGATTCCCGACCTTTGGTGGGATGTTTATAACTTTTATATGGATGGCCAGTGGAAAGACAGGGCGCAAAAGGTATTTTCCAGTCTTTTTTATGCCAATCAAACTGTAAAATTAGCTAGTGAAACAGCTGATAATCTGTATGGGGAAACGATTCAGGCCAGCGTTTCAAGAATGGAGCTTTACAACTCGTGCGCCTTTTCCCATTTTGCTCAACATGGGCTGAAGCTAAAGGAACGGCAAATTTTCCGTCTTGAAGCTCCGGATATTGGGGAGCTGTTTCATGCGGCCTTAAAGCAAATTGCAGACACAGTTACTGAACAAAATTTATCATGGGCAAGCTTATCGAGAAAACAATGTGAGGAGCTTTCGAAAGATGCGGTTAAAAGCCTGGCACCTAAGCTGCAAAACCAAATCTTATTAAGCTCGGAGCGCCATCATTATATTAAACGAAAGCTGGAGCAGATTATTACCCGGGCTTCCGTGGTTTTGAGCGAGCATGCGAAGGTAAGCGGCTTTTCGCCAATTGGCTTGGAACTCGGCTTTGGCCGGAATGAGAAGCTTCCTCCTTTATCGTTCACATTAAAAAATGGCAAACGGATGGAGCTTGCAGGAAGAATTGATCGGGTTGATCAGGCTAAAGCCGAAGACAACAGCATCTTTTTGCGGGTCATTGATTATAAGTCGAGCGAAAAGGATGTCAATTTAACTGAAGTCTATTATGGACTTGCCCTTCAGATGCTAACCTATCTTGATATTGTTATGACCCATTCAAATGAATTAGTCGAGATGAAGGCAAGCCCGGCAGGTGTGCTCTATTTCCACGTGCATAACCCGTTTGTCCAGTCGACGAAAATGCTGACCATTGACGAGATTGAAAAGGAAATCATGAAAAAGTTTAAAATGAATGGATTAATGCTTGGCGATCAGCAGGTCATCCAGCTCATGGATCAAACGCTTGAATCAGGTGACTCGCAGATTATCGCCGCCGGAATCAAGAAGGATGGACAATTATCAAAAAAATCAAAGGTTGCGAGTTTACAAGATTTTGAGGATCTAAAGGTTTATGTTCGCAATTTATATCAGAAAACAGGAAATGACATAATGGAAGGCCGTACCGATATTGCGCCATATAAGTTAAAGGACAAAACACCATGTACTTTCTGCGCCTTTAAATCTGTCTGTCATTTTGATGAATCGATTGAAAATAATCATTATCGTATTCTTTTCCCACGTGCCAAGGATGAGGTACTCGAGTTAATCAGGAAGGAGCTGCATGAGAATGAGTAAAATCGTTATTCCTAAAAAGCCTGAAGGCGTAACCTGGACGGATGACCAATGGAAAGCCATTCAGGCGCGTGATAAGGACATTCTTGTTGCGGCTGCAGCGGGTTCGGGTAAGACGGCAGTGCTGGTTGAGAGAATGATCCAAAAAATCCTAGCTGAAGAAGCCCCCATCAATGTCGATGAATTACTCGTGGTTACATTTACGAATGCCTCCGCGGCGGAAATGCGTCATCGAATCGGAGAGGCATTGGAAAAGGCAATTGACAATGACCCGGCTTCAAGGCATTTAAGAAAGCAGCTCAGCCTGTTGAATAAAGCATCCATATCAACACTGCATTCTTTTTGTATGGAGGTCATCCGCAAATATTATTATCTGATCGATGTCGACCCTGGTTTCCGAATTGCGGATGTCACAGAAGCTCAGCTGCTCCGGGATGAAGTGTTGGATGAATTGTTTGAAGAGGAATATGGGAAAGAGAATAATGAGGCATTTTTTAGATTAGTAGACTCCTTTACGAGCGACCGCAGTGATGCCGCCTTAATGGAAATTGTGCTGTCCATTTACGATTTTGCCCGGGCAAATCCTTCACCGCAAGGTTATTTGCAGTCACTTGTGGATATGTATGACGTTTCTGCTGTAAAAAATATCGAGGAGCTGCCCTTCGTGGAGTTACTTCTCTTTGATATTGAGCTTCAATTAGAGGCTGCCAGGGATATGATTTTAAAAGCTTTAGAGATTGCCAAGTTGCCGGGCGGTCCGGCTCCCAGAGCGGAAAATTTTCTCGAGGACCTGCAGCTAATTGACTCTTTGATGCTGGCAAAACAGGAATCCTGGACTGTTCTCTATGACGCTATGCAAGCATGGTCATTTTCAAGAGCGAAACAAGTCAAAGGGGACTCTTTTGATAAAGAATTGACGGAAAAGGCTCAAAAGCTTCGGGATAAAGCGAAGAAAAAGCTTCAAGATTTGAAGGATGAACTTTTTTCGCGAAAGCCTGATAGCTTTTTACGGGATATGGATGAAATGAAGCCGCTTATTCAAACGATCGTCAGTCTTGTAAAAGAATTTTCTGTTCGCTTTGAAAGTGTAAAAAAGGATAAAGGGCTTGTCGATTATGCGGATTTGGAGCACTATTGCCTTGATATATTGACAGGTGAAATTACAGTAGAAGGGGTTTTTCATCCTTCAGAGGCAGGACTTGCCTACCGGCGTCATTTTAAAGAGGTGTATGTGGATGAGTATCAAGACACCAACATGGTTCAAGAAACGATTTTAAAGCTTATCGCTAAAGAGGACGAGGCCGAAGGCAATTTATTTATGGTCGGGGATGTAAAGCAATCCATCTATCGCTTTCGGTTAGCAGAACCCAACCTATTTCTTTCAAAATATAATCGATTTCGGCTCGATGGGGAAGCTTCGGGATTAAGAATTGATTTAGCCCGCAATTTCCGCAGCCGTAAGGAAGTCCTTGATGCGACAAACTATATTTTCAAACAAATCATGGGTGTAAAGGTTGGGGAAATTGAATACGATGAAGCTGCTGAATTGAAAAAAGGAGCTCCCTATCCTGAGGAAGAGCCATTTCCTGCTGAGCTGATTCTGATTGACCAAAATCGCGGTACTGATGGACCAGAATCGGCAGGGGGGATTGATGATGATGCTCAGCCTGCTGAATTCGATCAGAGCGATCTTGAACAATCACAGCTGGAAGCCCGGACGATCGCGGCCAAAATAAAGGAATTAGTGGAAAATAGGGCTCAAGTGTATAATCCAAAAACGAAGTCAGGCCGGCCGATTATGTATCGGGATATCGTCATTCTTCTCCGTTCCATGACATGGGCTCCACAGATAATGGAGGAATTCAAGCAACAAGGGATACCAATTTATGCTAACCTGTCAACTGGTTATTTCGAGGCTTCAGAAGTGGCCATTATGATGTCACTGCTGCGAATCATTGATAACCCGTTTCAAGATATTCCATTAGCGTCAGTGTTGCGGTCGCCGATTGTGGGTTTGAACGAGGAAGAGCTGGCGCAAATCCGATTATGCAGGAAAACCGGATCATTTTGGGAGGCTGTTCATTCTTTTTGTAAGAGTAAACCCGCTGAACACTCTGTATCCTTTTATGAAAAAGTTCGGCACTTCTATGATTTATTGAAGGAATGGCGCCCTGTGGCGCGGCAGGGCTCGCTTTCAGAGCTTATTTGGCAACTATACCGCGATACCCATTTTTATGACTTTGTCGGCGGCCTGCCGGGAGGAAAGCAGCGTCAGGCTAACCTTAGAGCTTTATATGACAGGGCACGGGCCTATGAAAAAACATCCTTTCGCGGTCTATTCCGCTTTTTACGCTTTATTGAGCGCATGATGGAGCGAGGCGATGATCTTGGGGCTGCAAGAGCACTTGGGGAGCAGGAGGATGTTGTCAGGGTCATGACCATCCACAGCAGTAAAGGGCTGGAATTTCCAGTAGTTTTCATGGCGGGAATGGCCCGAAGCTTTAACATGGCAGATATACGCAATCCATATTTACTTGATAAAGAATATGGGTTTGCATCTAAATATGTTAATCCGGAAAAGCGAATCTCCTATCCGTCTCTGCCGCAAATTGCCTTTAAGCGTAAAAAGAAAATGGAGATGCTGGCTGAAGAAATGCGTGTATTATATGTGGCCATGACAAGGGCAAAGGAAAAGCTGTATTTGACAGCCACACTAAAAGATGCCAGCAAGAAAATCGATCAGTGGAACGACTCCGCTAATCATCTGGATTGGCTGCTGAAGGACTTTGAACGGGCTTCTGCCTCAAGTTATATAGACTGGATCGGGCCGGCAATTGTCCGTCACCAGGACAGTGGAGTATTAAAGGCTGTAGGTGCGGCAAATGACCTGGTTCCTGAGGAAATTACCCAGCATCCTTCCTCCTGGAAAATAGCCATTGTGCCTGCAGATGAAATTCAAAACCAAGTAATCGCTCAGGAGAAAGAAGAAAACCACTATTTAGATCTAGTCATGTCAGGGAAAAAAGTTCCCCAGTCCTCTGCACTCTCTGATGAGATAGCAGCTAGACTTTCATGGGTATATCCGTATCCAGAAGCTTCTGTTCATCGCTCAAAGCAATCAGTTTCGGAGATTAAACGCTTCTCGGAACTAAAGGATGAGCAAAGCGGTACAGACCTTGTCCGCCGAATGAAGAAACCGATTCTGAAGCGGCCGAGGTTTATGCAGGAAAAATCGATTACACCTGCGGAACGCGGGACAGCCATGCACATGGTCATGCAGCATCTTGATTTGACTAAACCTGTTCAAGCGGAAAATATTACTGAAAAGATTTACTGGATGGTAAATAATGAATTATTAACACTTGAACAGGCAGAAGTAATTCCAGTTGAGTTAATTGTTCAATTCTTTCAAACGGAATTGGGAAGAAGATATTTTCAAGCAGCTGCGATCCATCGAGAAGTTCCCTTTACGCTTGCCTTGCCGGCAGAGGAGGTTTACCCTGATTGGAAGAATGAAGAAGAATCCGTCTTTGTCCAAGGAATCATCGACTGCATTCTCGAGGATGAAAGGGGTCTTGTCCTAATCGATTATAAATCAGATGGAATTACCGATAGGTTTAAAGGCGGGTTTGAACAGGCAAAACCAATTCTTGAAGAAAGATACAAAGTGCAAATTAATTTATATACAAAAGCAATCGAACAAATTTGGAAAAGAAATGTAAGCGAGAGATATTTATTTTTCTTTGATGGTGCCCATATTTTAAGGCTTTAATAAAAATAAAAAATGACATAAACCTAATTTGAAGGTTTATGTCATTTTTAGTTGTTCCCGACAATCGGCTGGTCAAGCAGCTTTGTATCAACCACATTGGTCCCGCTAAGGCCATTATTGGCTATCACAATTCCCCCAGTATTAAACCCGCCAGAACCCGCGGCTGTTTTTGAGACAGCTTTTGGCGAAATATATACGGTATCTCCAAATTGCACGATTCCGTCGCTAACATTTATAATACTAACTGGTCCTATAATTGCCGGCATCTTAAAACATCCTTTGTAAATTGACTAAATTGACTTAAAGTCAGCATAAGGTTTTAACGCAAATTTGTCATTTTTAATTGTTCCCAACAATTGGCTGGTCAAGCAGCTTTGTGTCAACCACATTGGTCCCGCTAAGGCCATTATTGGCAATCACAACTCCACCAGTATTAAACCCGCCAGAACCTGCAGCAGTTTTCGAGCCGGATTTTGGCGAAATATAAACGGTATCTCCAAATTGCACGATTCCGCCGGAAACATTAACAATCTGAACTGGTCCTATAATTGCAGGCATTTATAACATCCTTTGCAATAAAACTTGTTGATCACGTATCTCTTACGGCAGTTCCTCTTCATGTCCATGCGGAAGGAGCTGCCGAATATGTTTTACGCGTGCTTCCATTGAAACATTCCTCGTATTACCGACATTCAGTACGGAGGCGTTGGAAATTCCTATGATATCTATTTTCTGAACCTTTATAACAGGATTGGAATGATGCGACCTGATGGATATGTTTTCATTAATCGGCAGAAACGGAATCGGTTTTGTCGTTACCGGAAATGAAGGAGTATTCCCTTCTTGGCCATAAAAAATTTCCGCTTCTCTTTGAACGGCAAGAGCCCGAGAGAATGCATCTAAAATGCAGGAATCACCCACCTGAATAATGGAGGAGAAAGAGACAACCTTTGCACCTAAAAAATCAACTTTAGATATTCGTTCAAGCATAACCTGGAGTCACATCCGGTGCAAGCGGAACGAAGGGTCCGATGATTAAGGATTCCGGAGGAGTATCAAAAGCACTTGCCAACTGGATGGTTTGAGTATCGCCCACCATGACCAATGAAGAGCTTGCAACCCCGGTGATTTTAATATTCCCTACACAAATATCCCGGTTATAGACTTCAAAAATCATTCCTTGTTCATCCCTTTCATATTATCAGGTATATTTTGCAGAAAAACGAATACGCCATTTTGAATTTCCTTTTTTATTAGTTCAATAATTTGTTCCTCAATTGTATTTACATCAATTGTACGGGCTTGGCTTAATGCCTTAAAATGAAAATCAATCCTGTTCGGAAGCTGTTTCAAAATATCATCCCGAATGAAACTAAGATAGGATTCATTTGGTGGGATAGCCAGCTGATTTTGGGCATTTTCAATAATTTGCGGCAAATCTGTTTCTAAATATTGATAAATAGCCTCTTCTATTTTCATTGTTCTTTGCATGAGATCCTGGGGTGGACTTGGAGCCTTGGGAGATTGATTTTGAACCGCAAAATCCTCAATCCCGGAAAGGTCATTCGGATTTAACCCAATCGTTAATGTTCCTTCAAGTGTTTCCACCTTTAACTGGTCAAATTTGTATTCAATTCTCTCCACATTGATAGGCGGCTTTTCATTTAACTTTTTGATTTCATCCTTCATTTGTTGAATAGCCCTTTCTAATGAAGCAATTCGATTTTCCTGCTCCTGAACACTCCGAACCAGCCATTGAATATATTGGTTCATATCCTGATACATATATCTCACCTCACTAGAAAATTACTTTTTCCTGTTAAGTAAATATATGCAGCAGCAATGCTAATCTGGTTGTTATTTTACAAGAATGCTTATCTTTAAAGAATTTCAGTCATTTTCTGCTACTGGACTGGAGCTTGCAGCGGAACAGCAGGGGCCAGTGATAGTGGGGATATAGTCGGGCTCACGACTTCACCTGGTTTAATCGCGGTTGGCGCCGGCTGTGTAAATCCGCCGGTATTGCTTAAATAGGCTGCTGATTTAATGATTCCGGCACTTCCAATTTGCAGGATTGAGGAATTGGTGATTCCGCCAATTTTGATAAAATTAATGTGAATGGATTGTTGAATAAAAAAATTCATTATACCCCACCCATTCATTACATATTAAAGGCATTTGCTTGATCAATCAGCTCTGGATCGTACGTATTTGTGGAACTCATTCTGTTATTAACATCCAATCTTTCACCGGTATTAAAGGATCCAGCCCCAGAGAATGTTTTCGCAGCTGCGAATGGCATAATCTTATAAACATCGCCAATGTGAAAAACAGAGCTGTTACCCAGTGTAATGACTTGCGCAACTCCAACGATGGCTGGCATAAACAACACCCTTATGTTTTATTTGGTCTTTACCATTTTATGTTTGGGCTCATATAATGTGATAAAAAAGCCCAAATAATCTTATTATCGTGATTTTTATTCAAATAAGGCTCTTACCATTCCTTTTCTTCGTTTTTTTCATTTCCCTATGGTATGATAGACAGGATAACAATACATAGGAGGCAGTTATTATATGATTCACGGTCACGTTACCGCTTGGGCGTTAGCTCTCATTTTGTTTTTTGTGGCCCTTTCCTTGCATTCGAGCGGGAAGGCAAAAGGGGCAAAAATTTTGCAAATGATTTTAAGGGTGCTTTATCTTGTTATCATCGCAACTGGTGTTGGTCTACTATTCATGCTGTCAAATATCAGCGTGTTGTATATTTTAAAAGCAGTTGTCGGACTTTGGATTATCGGCCTTTTTGAAATGATTCTCAGCCGCGCAGCAGCTAAGCGAAAAACTTCAGTATTTTGGATTCAGTTTGTGATTGCATGGGCCCTTGTTTTATATTTGGGTTTTGTCGAACTGCCAATGTCCATTCTAAACCCTTAAAATTTTTAAGCTGTCGGATTGTTCCGATGGCTTTTTTTGATAATAGGATGACAACCAGGAGTTTTTCTTTTAATATTTTAATAAATAGAGAGGAGTGGCGCCGGTGATTGTGAAGGTATTTGCTAACCTAAGAGAAATTTGCGGGGGTGTATCTGTAAATGTATTGCCTGAGGGAGATCGGGTTATTGACGTTCTTGATAAATTGGTGGAAATGTTTCCTGCACTAAGGGAGGAAATTTTTACAGAGGAAAAAAAATTGCGGCAATTTGTCCATGTGTTCATCAACGGCAGAAATATCATCCATCTTGACGACCTGGAGACAAAAGTAGTGGATACCGACCAGTTCGCCTTATTTCCGCCCGTTGCTGGTGGATAATATGCTGGTAAAAGAGTTAGAGTTTCGCGGCATCCGTAAAGAACATCTTGGAATGTATTTCGAGGAACTTGGCGCAGAAAAGGTGACGGATTCCTTCCCATATACATATTCGGCAGAATACTGGTCAGGTCAGATCCTATCAGAGGAAATCATAACTATTACATCAACTTTTAAGGTGAATGCTGTCTTTGTTCGTTTTTGTGCAGAAAGTGAGAGCGCCCTTGAAGAACTAATAAAAAAATATCGATATAAAACCTCCAGGGCTGGAGGCTAAGAAAAGAGGCTGTCTCATCTAGGAGTCAGCCTCTTTCAAATTAACTATTAAACTAATTGTCCTTCATGGTCAATAATCCCTAATTCACGAAGTTTTTCTTCGGTTACAACTCCGTCTTTCCATCCACGTACTTGATAGTATTCTTCAAGCATAATATCCATGCGGCTGACAAACCCGGCACTATTACCTGATGCTGGTTCCTCCGTAAAGCGTTTTGGAAGGAAATCGTCTTCTCGCTTGTTAAGACCGGCAAGGTTATTATAATAGCGTTCAAGATTGTAAATTCTTTCTCCTGCCTTCATGACATCTTCAGCTGTTAGCGAAATACCAGTCATCGCACTATATTGCTCGGCATAATGCTCAGCATTTTCAGAGAAGGAGGAGAACTTACAAATATTCATTGAATCACCGAAGGCTAGCATATCCTGGAATACCTTTAATAATTCGCCCTTGCCTTCTGGCTTTAAGCGGTCGGTTGGTTCCGGAATTCCGGCAATTTCACTTGCCACGGTATAACCGCGCAGGTGGCAGGCACCGCGATTACTTGTTGCATATCCAAGACCAATACCTTGAATACCGCGAGGGTCATAGGCAGGGATGGACTGTCCTTTAACGGACATGGATAATTCAGGTGCTCCAAAATGGGCAGCAGCGCGGGCAGGTCCTTCGGCAAGAATGCCTCCCAAACCTTCACGCAGAGCAATCTTTCTAGTCAACTCAATCATCGCGTCTGCATCGCCCCAGTTAAGCTTTTCGCTAATAATCCCTTTCTCGTATGCCTCCATAGTCACTGAAAACGCATGGCCAAGCTCAATGGTATCCAGACCGTATTCATTGCATTGGTCAATCATATAGGAAATAGCTTCTGCATCACTTAACAAACAGTTGGAGCCAAGTGACCAAGCCGATTCAAACTCGATACTTTCAACCCGTGTCTTGTACTTGCCATCCTTTACCTCGACTTCAATTTTACAGCCGACCGGACAGGCGTGGCAGGTGTTATTGGAAACACGGAGATGTGTATTTACATACTCACCACTGTGCTTTTCGGCTTCCTCCCAATGAGAGAATTGGGAGTTTTTCGTTGGAAGCGCGCCAACCTCATTGATGATATTGGTTAATACGTTGGTACCGTATACAGATAATCCGCCTTTATTTGGAGCGGTCAACCCGCCATCTAAGATCGCTTTAACCGCCTTTTTGTTGGCTTCTTTATATTCGTTTTCAAGCTTTGGCGCAGGCATATTGCCTTTTTGGACCGCTTTAATGACAATCGCTTTTAATTTTTTATAACCAGCAACCGCTCCTGTTCCGCCGCGTCCTGCAGCCCGGTCATGCTCGTTGATGAAGCATGAGAAGCGGACGGTATTTTCACCGGCCTGGCCAATGGTCATGACACTCAGGTCCTTCTCGCCATATTGATCCTTCATCGCTTTAACAAATTCTCTGGCGCTTGTTCCCCACAGGCTTGAGGCGTCGCGAAGCTCGGCTTTGCCTTCTTCGATGTAGAGGTAAACAGGCTGGTCACTTTTCCCTTTGATGAGAATATTATCGACACCTGCCCATTTAAGGCGTGCTGCTGTCCATCCCCCCATGTGAGAATCTGTTACGGTTCCTGTAAGCGGGGATTTTGTGACAACACACAGGCGTCCGCTCATGGATGAACGGGAGCCTGTTACAGGTCCGGTCATGATGCACAATAAATTCTCAGGTGAAAGCGGTTCCACATCAGGGCCGTTATCTAAAACGTATTTAACGCCAAGACCCCGTCCGCCAATATACTTTTTTGCATCTGCTTCGTTGATAGTTCTGTAATCAATGGTGCGAGATGATAAATCGACGACTACTTCTTTGTTTTTAAAACCACCTAAATTCAAGCTAATTCCCCTCTTCCTATTAAAATGTATAGCAACATCTCTTATTTTTATATATTTTTTTAATAAGAGATTTCTCCCAAAAATTATCTTTAAATCCAATATTTATTGTATCATTTTTACAATATTTTTAAAATTAAAATTTATGTGATAGTAGGAGATTATTAATTTGATAAAATAGAAATAATTGCGATTCATTAATTTGTAGAAATGGGGCGGTTGGATGAGTAACTTGGAGCGGTATTCGAGACAAATTCTGTTTCGGGCCATTGGGGAAGAGGGACAAAAGAAATTGCTGAAAGCCCGAGTGGTTGTGATTGGAGCAGGTGCGCTTGGGACGGTTATTGCGAATCATTTAGTCCGCTCAGGTGTCGGTTATCTTAGGCTGATTGACCGGGATGTGGTGGAGCTGTCTAATCTCCAGCGGCAGACGCTATTTGATGAAGAGGATGCAGAATTAAATCTTCCAAAAGCGATTGCCGCGCAAAAAAGGCTGAATAAAATTAACTCGTCCATCAAGGTTGATGCGGTTATTGCCGATGTTAATTTGGATAATGCTGAAGAGCTGATAAATGGCATGGATATAATTGTAGATGGAACGGACAATTTTATGACCCGTTTCTTGATCAATGATGTGGCTATTAAGTATGGCATTCCTTGGATTCATGGGGCCGCTGTCAGTTCAAGAGGAATGTTTGCCGTCATCAAACCAGGGATTACTCCATGCTACCGCTGTCTATTTCCAGATGTTCCGGAAGGATTGGGGGAAACCTGTGATACAGTTGGCGTTCTTTCTCCTTTAACAGATATTATCGGTTCCTTTCAGGCAATGGAAACCATCAAATATCTTGTTGATGCAAAGACGACTCCTAATCTTGAACAAATCGACATCTGGGATATGACAACGATGCAAATGGATATTTCACAGGGGCAAAATCCTAATTGTCCGGCCTGCGTGGAAAGAAGATTTGACTTTCTGGACCGCTCCTCGGAGCATCAGGCATCCTATATATCTCTATGCGGGCGGAACACAGTGCAGGTCAATCCCAGAAGGAAACGGGAGCTAGATTTAAAAAAAGTTCGTGCAAGGCTTGTAAACAGCACTCAAGCAGCCGGAAATGACTTTCTCGTCCGGTTTTCTCCCGAAGAAGGGATCTCCATTGTCATATTCAAAGATGCCAGGGTCCTGATCCATGGAACCAATAACATTGTCAGAGCAAAATCACTTTATGCAAAATACATTGGAGAATAAATAAAAGAGGCTCCCTTTAGCCTCTTTTATTTTATGAAATCATTTTTTCAATGATTAATCGCTTGCCAGTGTTAATTGTAAACTCAAACCGGTCATTGACCTTTTCATAATAACAAAAATGATGCTGCACATTGCAAATGAGCTCTTGATTATCAAAAACCATAAAATTGACCCCATCTTTACGATTCTCATCCGAAAGAAAGGACAAATGATTATAACAGTAAATACAGTCATAAATGGAAAAATCTAAAGAATTCAAGGTCGTTACAAATTGGAAAAAGGCATCATCATTAATTCCATCTAAAAGTCGTTCGAGAGAGTAGATTAAATGCTTCCTAATTCTTACAGTATCATGATCCCGCAGCATCGTTACTTCGTTACCAATTCGGATGTTCCCTGGTTCATACAATATTCCCTTTTTCCAGCGGTTCATCCGAAGAATTTCGATTTCCTGGTGAAGAAATTCCTCCAACATAGAAGCTTCCTCTGTTTCCTCATCAAAAAATATCCATTGACCATTTATTTGTTCAACGGTCCCTTCTGTATAAGACCGCTCCTGAATATCGTATAGATGGATTCGTTGTTGTCGATTCATTGTTAACCTCCATGCCAGATGCTTTCATTTTCCTTTTTTGACATCTTAAAGGGATTTTATAACCTCAACTATTTTAAAAAAAATCTATTTAACGTAAGTATATAGACAAACTGATCGATACCATTTCTGTTATGGACAATTAACCAATTCATTTGGGCTGAATAGAATAATCACCATCTAAGCAGTGAATTAACTGCAATAACAGAGAGGAGTACAAAATTACATGTGTGGCATATCAGGATGGATTGATTTTAAAAAATGGGTTGGAAAAGAACAACATGCAATTGAAACGATGACGCAAACATTGGCAAAAAGAGGTCCTGATGAAACAAATCTATGGACAGATACACATGTAGGTTTCGGTCATAAGCGGCTGATCGTCGTTGACCCTGCTGGGGGACGTCAGCCCATGTCCAAACAAAAGGATGGCTCAACATATACAATTTGCTACAATGGAGAATTATACAACACCGAAGATTTGCGCAAAATTCTCCTTACTAAAGGATATTCTTTTAATGGTCATTCTGATACAGAAGTACTGTTAACTGCCTATATAGAATGGGCGGAAGAGTGTGTGAACTATTTAAATGGAATCTATGCCTTTGCGGTTTGGGATAGCAAAAAAGAGCAGCTCTTTATCGGACGCGACCGATTGGGGGTAAAACCGTTATTTTACAAAGAACATCAGGATGGGGTGTTGTTTGCATCAGAGTTAAAAGCTATTCTTGCCCACCCAGAGGTGAAAACAGAGATTACTCATGAGGGTCTGGCAGAGGTTTTGGGTGTTGGGCCATCG
Organism: Neobacillus sp. SAB-20_R2A; assembly: GCF_049568635.1. NCBI lineage: Bacteria > Bacillati > Bacillota > Bacilli > Caryophanales > Bacillaceae > Neobacillus > Neobacillus sp. SAB-20_R2A. Next base: position 1,562,277 of record NZ_CP145895.1, read on the forward strand.
AGGTCGCCAGGATCTGGTGTTTTTAAAGGGATTAACGAATTAAGGCCGGCACATGCCCTCACCTTTTCCAAAAACGGCTTGAAAATTTGGCGTTATTGGAATGTAAAAAGCGAGGAGCATAAGGATAATGTGGAGGAAACAGCGGAAAAAGTACGTTTCTTAGTCAGCGATGCCATCACAAGACAGCTTGTTTCGGATGTACCCTTATGTACCTTATTGTCAGGAGGACTGGATTCGAGTATCATTACAGCCATTGCCGCGAAAGGCTTAGAAGAGCAGGGGAAAGGGCAGCTTCAAACGTATTCGATTGATTATGAGGGAAATCAGCAATACTTTACTGCGAATGAATTTCAGCCAGATTCCGACGAAAAATATATTAATCTCATGACAGATACGTTTCAAACGAAACACCATAGTGAAATTATTTCACAGCAGCAATTAGTTGATGCATTAGTGGAAGCCGTTCACGTTCGGGATTTACCAGGTATGGCCGATATAGACTCTTCCTTATTATGGTTTTGTAGACAAATAAAAAAGGATTTTGTTGTTAGTCTGTCAGGTGAATGTGCGGATGAAATTTTTGGCGGCTACCCATGGTTTCATCGCAAGGAAGATTTAGAGCGCCCAGGCTTTCCATGGATGCGTTCAGTTGAGTCAAGGGAAAATTTATTAAAGCCGTTTTGGAAGGACCGGTTAAATTTACGTGAATATAGCTTGGAACAATACCGTCAGGCCATTTCCGAAACGCCTAAATTAGAAGGAGAAAGCTTGCAGGAATCAAAGCGAAGAGAGTTATTCTATATCAATATGATATGGTTTATGACCACTTTGTTGGATCGGAAAGACCGAATGAGCATGGGTGCAAGCCTCGAAGTCAGAGTCCCATTTGCAGACCACCGTGTAGTAGAATACGTTTGGAATATCCCGTGGGAGATGAAAATGTACCGCAACAGGGAAAAAGGACTTCTGCGTAAGGCCTTCGAAGGCATTTTGCCTGAGGAAGTATTGTACCGTAAAAAAAGCCCTTATCCAAAAACACATAATCCTGAATATACGAAGGCCGTTCAAAATCAGATGCTGGCTATTTTACAAGATAAGTCTTCAGCTATTCATGAATTTTTTGACAAAGAGCAATTGGAAAAACTGACTCAATCTGGAGGAAACTCGTTCAAAGAGCCTTGGTTTGGCCAGTTGATGACAGGACCGCAGTTATTAGCCTACTTTGTTCAGCTTCATACATGGTTCAAGGATTACAATATCAATATCGTAAATTAAATTTGGAATAAAAACTTAATTAGATTAAAATGGATGTAGGGAAGAGGGAATCCTCTTCTCTTTTTATGAGGAGGAAGCTAGATGAAAAGGATTATACTCATTTTAATCGCCATTTTACTTGGGGTTTCGTCACCGGCCTATGCAAATGTAACAAAAGAAAATCGACAGTGGCAGGATGAAACCATTTATTCTATCATGATTGACCGGTTTAATAACGGGAATACCCAAAATGATTTCGATGTGGATACAAATAATCTCGAAAAGTACAATGGCGGGGATTTTCAAGGAATTATCGATAAGCTTGATTACATAAAAGACATGGAATTCACGGCAATTCGCCTGACTCCAATTTTTGATAACAGGGAAAATGGTTATCACGGTTATTGGGTGAAGGATTACTATAAAGTGGACGAGCATTTTGGAACAATGAAAGATTTCGAGAAGCTTGTCAAAGAAGCACATAAAAGGAAATTGCGGGTAATAATTGATTTTCCTGCAAATACAGAGGTAAAGGGCGAAAATTTAATTGATGCCGCCACATGGTGGATCAAGAAAACGAATATTGATGGATACAGCCTCCCTGAAGTCAATAAAGTTCCAATTAGCTTTTGGCGGGAGTTTTCGGCTGCTGTTAAGCAGCAGAAGAAAGACTTTTTATTGATGGGAGTCTCATCGGGAAACACAGCCGATGACTTAAAAGTTTATCATGAAGCAGGAATTGATAGCTTATTTGATTATAACGTGAGTGAACAAATGCGACAGGTGTTTGCCACTACAGACCGCTCCTTTCAATCAATTCATCCAGCAGCGGACAAACAAAATTTAGATGCTCATTTTTTTGATAATGAATATACCAAAAGATTTACCACAGATATAGTAGATGAAAGACAATTCCCTGGAGCCAGATGGAAGACTGCCTTGACCTATCTTTATACGACTCCAGGGATTCCCGTTGTCTATTATGGGACGGAAATTGCCTTGACGGGCGGGGATATCCCGGATAATCGAAGATTGATGAATTTCCGAGCAGAAAAAGATCTAATCGACTATATGACAAAGCTCGGTGAATTAAGAAATCAACTGCCTTCCTTAACTAGAGGAACGATACAAACGCTCTATGAAAAATCCGGGATGGCTGTTTATAAGCGTGTTTATAAAGGGGAAACAGCGATTGTTGCAGTCAATAATACAAACAAATCGCAAAAAGTTACCTTAAAGGGCGACCAAATAGAAGGAGGTAAAGAGCTCCGCGGCCTCCTTGGCGGTGACCTTGTCCGCAGCAGTGATAATCAATATATTCTGATCGTTGACAGGGACAATTCTGAAATATATGTCCTTGCAGAAAAAACAGGCCTAAACCTAAAATTTATCGCTGCGGCAATAGTACCGATAATACTAGCGATATGGTTTCTTCTGTTAATTTTTAGACGAAGCAAAACGAAAACAGTAGAATAAAGAGACAAAGAGGCGGCCCAAAGGCAGCCTCTTTTAACATTACCGATAATTAATAAATTGAACATCAATGGTGAGATCTGCTTCACGAACAAGAGAGATGATTTTTTGCAGATCATCACGGCTTTTGGCGCTGACACGGACTTGGTCATCCTGGACCTGGCTTTTCACCTTTAGACCGCTATTTTTAATGACCGTGTTAATTTTTTTCGCGTTTTCCTTATCAATCCCTTGAACTAGCTTTGCTCTTTGACGGACGGTACCGCCAGAGGCTTTCTCGATTTTGCTGTAATCAAGATTCTTAATCGGTACGCCCCGTTTAATTAATTTGCTGAGCAAAACATCTTTAAGCTGGTCCATTTTATATTCATCATCAGAAATAAGGACCAGTTCTTCTTTATCTAATGAGACCTCACTTTTACTTCCTTTAAAATCGTAGCGAGTACCAATTTCCTTCATCGTCTGAGTAATGGCATTAGTGACTTCTGTAAATTCAACTTTGGATACAATATCAAATGAGCTATCTTTAGACATAACAAAACCTCCGAATTTGCTAAAGTTTCCCTTTATGTCTACATTATAGTAAAATATAGCAGTTCAAACAACCTAAAGGAAAACTCCAAGATGGAAAAGGGGAGTATAAGATAATGGCAATAAAAGAACTTATAGGACAAACAACAACTTTAACGGTAGCCCGTCAAGCTGAATTCGGCTATTTTTTAACAGATGGCGAAGAAGATGTATTGCTTCATAATAATGAAGTGAATCGAGAGGTTGCGGAAGGCGACGAGATAGAAGTGTTTATCTATGTGGATTCTCAGGGACGTCCTGCGGCCTCCACGACGATACCTGAAGTGGCCGTCGGCCGCTACGCCTGGATAAAGGTGACAGATGTAAAAGAGGAGATTGGTGTCTTTTTAAATATCGGGTTAAAGAAAGACATTCTCCTTGGTGCCGAAGATTTACCAGTGCATAAATCGGTTTGGCCCAAGGAAGGGGATATGGTTTATATAACCCTGAGGGTCAACCGGAATAATCTTTTATACGCCAAGCTTGCCAGTGACCAGGTTATCCAATCTATTGCGGTGAAAGCATCGAGACAAGAATTTAATAAAAATGTGCAAGGGTATATTTACCGAACGGCCAAAGTCGGCAGTTGGCTTTACACTATTGAAGGATTCAAAGGGTTCATTCATGAGTCGCAGCGTCGGATTGAGCCGCGCCTGGGTGAGAAGGTTGAGGGGCGAGTCATTGATATTAAGGAGGACGGAACGATAAACGTTTCCTTACTTGCCAGAAAACAGGAGTCCCAGGATTCTGATGCAGCCAAACTATATGAATATCTGATGAAGAGAAATGGTGCCATGCCGTACAGTGACAAAAGCATGCCAGAAGACATTCAAGAGCGTTTTGGCTTAAGCAAAGCCGCCTTTAAACGAGCTCTGGGTAAGCTCATCAAAGAAGGAAAGGTATACCAGGAAGACTTTTGGACCTACGTCAAGAAGGAGTAGATTTGGCGTACATACTCTTTTCCAAATTGACAGACACTATTAAGCGAAAGCAGATGGAAAGGGGTAAGGAAATGCCACACACATCCGATAATGATAAAAAGGCACAAGACAATAATGCACTGCACCATGAAAAAAATATGATGCGAGAAAAAAATCGCCAAGCAGGAAAAAATCAGTACTCAAAGAAAACAGATCATAAATGAAAACTTGCCGATAGGACGGTTCATGAGGCGTAGTTGAATTTATGCAATTAGCAAAATAAAAAACAGAGCCCAGAGCTCTGTTTTTTATTATGAAGGAATTTTATTCAAGAAGAAAATGGAGATGGTCCCTGCTCCAGTATGGGCCCCAATTGCTGAGCCGATGGAGGAAATATAAACTTCTCTTGGCTGGAATTCCTCCTCAAGCATTGCTTTTACTTCTAGTGCCGTCTCTTCATTATCCGCATGGCTGATGCCAATAATCTGGTTTGACAGGTTCTCGCCACGTTCATATGCCAGTTCAATTAGGCGCCGGAGAACCTTTTTCTTACCACGGATCTTTTCAATTGGAACCAGTTTGCCGTCTTCCACATTTAAAACCGGCTTAATATTTAATAAGCCCCCAAGAAATGCCGAAGCTTTTGAGACACGGCCGCCTTTAGCTAAATAATCCAAATCTTCAACCGTAAAAAGATGCTCCATATGGTTTGCTCTAAACTGAACATCCCTTAAGATTTCATCTTTTGCTGCGTTTTGTGCTGCAAGTTTCGCTGCTTCCATCACAATGATGCCTTGGCCGAGAGAGGCACATTTGGTATCGACAATGGTTAAATTGAAATTTGGATATTTTTCCTTGACTTGGTCAAGAATCATAACAGCGGTTGAATATGTTCCGGATAGTTCGGATGAAAAGGCTATGTATATTCCGTCTTCATTATTTTCCGCCATTTTTGTGAATACTTCCTCAAACAGAAGTGGTGAAACCTGAGAAGTTTTCGGTACTGATCCATTCCGGATAGAATTATAAACCGCTTTCGGGTCTATGCTTTTGACATCTTCATATTCTTCACCGTTAATGAGGACCTTTAAGGGAAGTAATGTGACGTTGTTTTCTTCATAAAAACTTTTAGGTAAATCGCATGCGCTGTCAGCTAGTATTTTTACCTGCATGAAGCTCACCTCATTCAAAATCATATCATACTCGTTTTAAGTGTATCGGTTTCATATGGAAAAAACAATTAAATTGTTAAGGTTGAAGTAAAAATAAAGGGGGATTTATCAATGGTTTGGCAGGAAACAAAAAAAATCGTCGTCGTCATTGTGGGTGCTTTTTTGACTGCTCTTGGAATGAATTTATTTCTTATTCCCGCAAATGTCTATTCAAGCGGTTTTACAGGAATTGCTCAGCTGCTTTCTAAAGTATTGACCGAATATACTCCGTTGAATATTTCAATGGGGGTCTTGCTGTTGTTATTAAATATTCCAGTTGCGTTTCTGGGATGGAAAAAGGTAGGGAAGTCCTTTACCATTTATAGTTTTCTTAGTGTTGTTCTTTCATCATTATTTCTGGAGCTTATTCCAATCCATCGGATGTCTCATGATATTTTGCTTAATGCTGTCTTTGGCGGCGTCATTATTGCGTCGGGCGTCGGGATCACCTTAAAATGGGGCGCCTCTACTGGAGGGCTTGATATTATTGCGATGGTGCTTTCAAGAATGAAGGATAAACCGATTGGTCCATATATGCTTCTCTTAAATGGCATTATTATTATTACAGCAGGTTTCCTGTATGGCTGGGAAAAAGCTTTGTACACGCTTGTTTTTTTATACACTTCAACAAGGGTGATCGATGCGATTCATACGAGGCATGCTAAGCTTACCGCGTTTATTATTACGAAAAATGCGGATGAGCTTAAGAAAGCGATTCATAAGAAACTGGTCAGAGGAATCACCATGCTTCCGGCGAAGGGTGCTTTTTCTAACGAAACAAAAGAAATGTTAATGATCGTCATTACGCGCTATGAATTATTTGATTTAGAGAGAGTAATTAAAGAAGTGGACCCCCATGCGTTTACAAATATAATTCAAACAACCGGAGTTTACGGTTTTTTTCGCAGAGATTAAAGGAAAAAGGAGCTCAATATGCGTATATTATGTTGTATCATGTTACTTTTCTTTCCGATGGTAATAAAAGCAGATGCAAATGGGGTGGACCAATTGGCATACAAATTTTATGTAATCCCAACAAGCATGCCTGAGCAATTAACGATCGAAATGTTTTTAAAAAATGAGGAGGATTTCCCGCTCCATTTTGAATTTCCCACTTCACAATTTTATGAAATTAAAATTTTCGATACTGCAGGCCGTGAAGTATATGACTACTCAAAAGGACGGTTTTTCCTTCAGGCGTTTCAAACTATCAGTCTTAAAGCCCATGGCAGCAAGAAGTGGCTTGAGACGTGGGACTATCATTTTATGGGAAAAAGAGTTCCAGCGGGGGAATATACTATCCAAGCGGTTTTAAGGGCAGCAAACTTAAACGGCAAACCGATAACTGACCGCTCGAAACTGACCCTAACGCATAAAATATATGTACCTGAGGAAAATGCTGTTTTCCGAAATATAAGGGTATCAGGAGCAAAAGGAAACTACCGAGTCAGCGGAGAAGTAAAGTCACCAAGCAGGGTGGTTTATTATTCGGTGGAGGATGGGCATAGAGAATTCATGAGGGAGCAAAAGCTTGATGTTGCTGGAAAAGGTGACCAGTGGAGACCTTTTAAAGTAGATATTCAAATTCCAGCTGAAAAGCTTCCAAACCATGGCGGTGTCTTTCTGAATTTTTACGAAAAAAATGCTAAGGGCGGCAGGAGTAATCCTTACCCTGCATTATTAGAAAGATTTGAATGAAAAAAGCGGAAGTCGCCTCCCAAGGTACTTCCGCTTTCCTCATTTACTGTCCAGCTTCAGCGCCTAGGGGCTCGCAGGTCTACAGCCAATCCGTCAAGAAGGCTAAAAGGCAGCCTTCTAGCCGGCTCGTCTTATGCCTGTCGCCCCTGTTCAAGGCGCTTCCGCTTTTTTTATCATTGGATCTGGTCAAGCTCTTGTTGCATTTCTTGGAGCTGTCTTTGCTCAGCGACCGTCGAGTTGGCATAAGCAGAACTTAAGGCATTCTTGGCTTTGGCCATTGCCGTGTCGCGTTCACCTGGGCCGGCAGTTTTTGCCGATTCAACAAATCTACGTGCTTCCTGGAATAAACGGTTACCCATCGTTAAATTCCTCCAAGCGAGGATTCTTGCACATTGGCCATTTTCTGAGCTTCTGCTTCAGCGTAGGTCATGTGATAAGGAATCCGTTCTGAATGCTTGTTGACCGAATCCTTTCCTTGCTGGACAAAGCGTTTTGATTTGTTTGATCTACCCATTCGAATCCCTCCAATATGCTAAAAGCTCGGATTGAAACAGCTTCGCTGCTTCATCTATAGTATGCTCCAACATTAAGGGGTTCATATAGGTAAACAATGGTGAATAGGTGTAATTATTTTAACCGTAACAAATCCGTCAAATATTCTGCGACTCCATCTTCCTCATTGGTAAGAGTAACATCATTGGCGATATTTTTTACTTGGTCAATGCCATTTCCCATTGCAATTCCATAACCGGCGTATTCAAGCATTTCCAAGTCATTATCTTCATCGCCAAAGGCAATCACTCTTTGCTTGGAGATACCATAATAATCTGCCGCTTTTTTTAACCCTACTGCCTTATTTAAGCCGGACTTAATGATTTCGATAACATGCCATGGGGCAGCCCAGCTGCGGTGATCGATGACTTCGGCATGTGCATCAGATAGATGGTCGCGGATCTTCTTTAATTGGTCTTCCTCTGTATGAATGAGCAGGCTAGTTGGTGAATCCTTCAAATAATTACTTAAATCGCCCGTAGTAATATTGGGATGGCCAAAATTAAAAATTTCAATCAGCTTTTGGTCATGATAATGAAAATAGACATCATCCATTACTTCAGCGATGATATTATGAAAATGAAAGCTGCGGCACGCCTCGACAATATCTTTTGCAACATGGATATCAAGCGGCTCATGGAAAAAGCCCCATTTCGGGTTCCGGGGATGATGCATGAAAGCCCCATTGAAATTAACGATCGGGGTATCTAAATCCAACTCTCGATAATACATTTCGCTGGAACGATATGGCCTCCCAGTGGCGATCATCACGATATGGCCATCTTCTCTTGCTTTTTTTAAAACTTTCTTCGTTTTTTCCGAAATCGTTTTATCATCTTTTAATAAAGTTCCGTCTAAGTCCAATGCGATTAAATGTCTTTCTGTCATTTGAAACCTCTCTTTGGCAGTATTTGTTTCTATTATCAATATGTTATCAATTTATATTTAAACTGTAAAAAAATTCACTTCAAATGTTTCTGAAACGCGCTATACTGGTTTTCGAAATACCTTTTGTTATAATGGTTACAATAAAACTGAACAGGAGTGAAGATAAAATGAATGAAGATTTAAAAGAAAATATAATGGGCGCCCTTGAGCTTGTTATTGACCCTGAGCTTGGCGTCGATATCGTCAATTTAGGTTTAATATATAATACTGAAATGGACGACGAGGGAAAACTGACGGTTACAATGACATTAACAGCAATGGGCTGCCCACTAGCCGGAACAATTGTTGATCAGGTGAAAAGAGCATTGTCTGATATTCCGGAAGTCAAGGATGTCGATGTCAATATCGTCTGGAATCCTCCTTGGAATAAGGACATGATGTCCCGTTATGCAAAAATTGCACTGGGAATTCGTTAAGGGACCATCCGCAGGATGAAAAATAAAGTCATTTTAGTTAGTTCAAATCAGTTGGGCAAAGGCGACCAGGTTTTAGGAGAGAATGTTTTAGAGACTTTCTTTACTGTTTTAAAACAAAGAGAGGAACTCCCAGCAGCTGTTTTTTGCATGAACAGTGGGGTATTCACGTTGACTGAGGATTCCTTTGTATCCGTTCATTTAAAAGAGTTGGAGGATAAGGGTGTTAACATTTTTGCGTGTAAAACCTGTGCCGACCACTACGGTGTTAGTGAAAAATTGACAGTTGGCAAAATAAGCGGAATGGCTGACTTTGTTGAGCTTGCCTCCAAATACGAAGTTTTAACCATCTCATAAAACAGCAGAGCTTTTCGCTCTGCTGTTTTTTTCATTCACAAATCGTCCATATAATGAAAAAGGTTTGTGAGGAAGTTCACTTTTTTCAAACATAAACACCATTATAATACGAAGTAATAGGGCTATTTAGTTTGAACTAGCCGTTTTATAGGAGGTGTTTCAAGATGGATTTTAGCCGAGACTTTAATAAAGATCCGTTTATTGTGATATGGGAATTAACTCGAGCTTGTCAATTAAAATGTTTGCACTGCCGCGCAGATGCCCAGTATACGAGGGACCCTCGAGAACTTACGCTTGAAGAAGGCAAGCATTTGATTGATCAGATATATGAAATGAATAATCCGCTTCTTGTATTTACCGGCGGAGATCCGCTTATGAGAGAGGATATTTTTGAAATTACCAAATACGCAGTCTCAAAAGGGGTACGTGTTTCGATGACACCAAGCGCTACTCCTAACGTAACAATTGATGCGATGCGTAAGGCTAAAGAAGTCGGACTTTCTCGTTGGGCGTTCAGCCTTGATGGTCCTACTGCTGAGATTCATGACCATTTTCGCGGGACAGCGGGCTCTTTTGACTTAACAATGGAACGAATTAAATATTTACATGAACTAGAAATGCCGATTCAGATTAATACCGTAGTATCCAGATATAATTATGAACATCTTGATGAAATGGCGAAATTGGTTGAAGAATTAAAATGTGTTCTGTGGAGTGTCTTTTTCCTTGTTCCGACCGGAAGGGGACAGGCATCTGATATGATATCGCCTGTGGAGCATGAAAAGGTGCTAAGATGGCTCTATGATCTAAGCAAGCGGGTTCCTTTTGATATTAAAACCACGGAGGCGATGCATTACCGCCGTGTGGTAATCCAGCAAAAAATGCGTGAAGCCAAAGAAAAGACAGAGGAAATCAGCTATTTATCTGCGTTGACAGAAAAAGGCTTAACGGGCTCAATTGATGGTCTGGGCCGTGCACCAAAGGGTGTAAACGACGGCAATGGTTTTGTGTTTATATCCCATATTGGGGATGTCTATCCGAGCGGCCTGCTTCCGGTTAAGGCCGGAAATATTAGGGAAACCCCTCTGGCGGAAATTTACCGCGAGTCGCCAATCTTTAAGGCACTTAGAAACCCAGATGGATTTAAAGGGAAATGCGGTGTCTGCGAATTCCGACATGTTTGCGGCGGCTCAAGATCAAGGGCATACGCCATGACTGGGGATTATTTAGAAAGTGAACCATTCTGTGTTTATATTCCTAAGGCTTTAAGAGAAAAACAGACACAATAAATTTATAGAGGCAATCGATTTTCGATTGCCTCTCTCAATAACTATTCAATGCTGCAATAAACAGTGGAACAATTTTCACAGCCAATTTCATCTTTTAAGTATTGCAAATCCAGGACGGTAATTTTACCTCGTTTAATGGAAATGATGTTATCACGCTTCAGTTCACTTAAGATACGGTTTGTACTTTCCCGTGAAGTGCCGCAGAAATTTGCCAGCTCTTGATTGGTCAACGGCAGGTCGATTAATATTCCATCACTTTTTGGTACCCCATAGCTATTGGTCATCCGGATTAAGGTTGAAAATAAGGCGCCGCGCTTTCCGTTTAGGACAAGATCGCGGAATTTTGTCTGCGTTTTGCGGAAGTGATCGCTCATCCACTTCATAAATTCAAAGGCTAGCTTACTGTTTTGGAAAATTTCACTTTCAAGTACTTCTTTTTTTATTGCCGCGATTTCACCTTCTTCAAGAACCTTGGCACTTAATAAATATTTTGGACTATCAGTGAAAAGGGTTAATTCTCCGCAAATATCGTTTTCTCCGCAAATTCTTAATGACAGCTCCCGCCCGTCTGCTGTAATTTTGCTGATTTGAATTTTACCGGAAATGATGACATATAATTCATCAGCGAGCATCCCTTCCTGAAATAGAAATCTTCCCCGTTCGCTTTTAAACTTCCGATCAGCAAATTTAAGCAGTTCTTTTATTTCAATTGAATGAGTTGGTTTCATTGTCGTAATCATTTTTCTCCACCCCTATACTATATTTCTATATAAATAACTTGGATTCGTTAGTAACATTTTATATCAAGATTAGCCACGTAGAAGTAGTAAACAATGACAATATAGTGAAAACTGGACAATTTTTTTCAGGGAAATATGGATAGTGAAGAAAGTAACAGTATTTTTTAAATTCATCTGTTACAATGGTATAAAATGAGCTTCTTTATTTATTGGAGTTGATTAAATGGAAAAAACAATCATTACAGATAAATTTAATAGACCATTAAGGGATTTAAGAATTTCCGTTATTGATAGATGTAATTTTCGTTGTCAATACTGTATGCCAGCCGATCAATTTGGGCCGGATTTTGAATTTCTGCCAAGGAGTGCCCTCCTGACCTATGAGGAAATTGAACGGTTAGGAAAAATCTTCGTGCAGTTAGGCGTGAAAAAGATCCGCTTGACAGGCGGTGAGCCGCTGTTAAGAAGGGATTTACCGATTCTCATTGAAAAGCTAGCCGCCATTGAAGGCCTTAGTGATATTGGCTTAACAACAAATGGCGTTCTTCTTCCTAAATTGGCTGCGAAATTGAAGGAAGCAGGCTTGAAGCGAGTGAATATCAGCCTGGATAGTCTTGAAGATGAATTATTTGGCAAAATTAATGGCAGGGGAATTGGGACCGGTCCTGTTCTAGAAGGAATTCAAGCCGCTAAAGATGCAGGATTAGGCGTTAAATTAAATATGGTTGTCAAAAAGGGTTTAAACGACCAAGACATTATTCCAATGGCTAAATTCTGTAAAGAAAAAGGGCTGGAGCTCCGGTATATTGAATATATGGATGTTGGCTCCACCAATGGCTGGAAAATGGATGATGTTGTGACGAAAAAGGAAATTTACGAAATGCTAAAGGCGGAATTTGAATTGGAACCAGTTGACCCTGCTTACTTTGGTGAAGTTGCTAAGCATTATCGCTATAAAGGTACCGATGTCAATGTTGGTTTTATTACCTCCGTCTCGGAATCGTTCTGTTCCAGCTGTACCCGTGCACGTCTTTCTGCGAATGGCCAGATTTTTACTTGTTTATTTAACGGTAACGGCCATGATCTTCGTAATTTCATGAGAAACGGCGCATCTGATGAACAACTTTTTGGAAGAATTGCGGAGATTTGGAACGGTCGAAATGATAGATATTCGGATGAAAGAACGGCCGAAACAAACAAAAATCGTAAAAAAATCGAAATGTCCTATATCGGCGGGTAAACAAACCGCAAACGAAAGAAAACAGCCTGCAATCACAGGCTGTTTTGTTCTTCTTAGATATATCTAGGGAACAGAATGTTATTTTCCAAATGAACATGCATAAAGGTTAGTCCTTCGAGTTCTTCTAAACGGCTATAGACTAGCCGGTACGTACCACAGGCATCAAGCGGCGGTGTAAAGTCGCCGGTAATCATCCGAAGCTCTTTCAATATGGCGCCGGCATGGTCATGTTCTTTTTCGAGTTCCACAATCATGTTAATCGCTTCGTCGCGGTTTTCAATTGTCCCGTCTGCTAGTTTTCTAATGATTGGGAAGACAATTTCTTCTTCCTTTGCCATATGTTCTAACATTTCCTTTTTAAATTCATGATAAAGCTCATAAACCTTTAGTAATTCCGGATGATTATCCCCATGGACGCGGGACACCTTTGTCACATAAGGACTAAGCATTTTAAATTCTTCTTCCGTTGCCCGGTGATAGTTAGCGATCACATGGTCAATGATGGTGTTGGAATCAGAGTTAGTCCAAACTTCTAAATCGGTCTCTTTGGACTCATTTTTTTCATAAACCGCTTTTAAATCCTCTAAAATAGAATTGATATTTAGATTGCCTTGAATTGCAGCTTCGGAAAGCGGGATATTACCGCCGCAGCAGAAATCGATTCGATAAGATTTAAATACATCACTCGTTTTTGGTAATTCGTTTACAATATCTTTAACTAAAGAATTTGCGGAAAATGGGAATGTCAACATGAATCTTCCTCCTTGATAAAAGGTTTGGTTTCTAAACTAAGCATAATGGAAAATCAAATTTAACTAGGTGACTAAAATCACACTGCAAGCGTGAATTTTTATATTCTTCCGTGAGAAAGTTTCGAATTTGTGACTTTTGATATGTCTATTAGTTTTTTGTAAGCTTATAATGGATACAGTTAAAATACATAACGTTCAAAAATGATAGGAGCCGATGAATTTTGTTTGAAAGACGACAACCCATTCCAATCGGAGAAGCAGTTCAAAAAATAATGCAATACCAATTGTCCGGTGAGACGGAATATATCAACATTGAAGAAAGCTTTGGCCGATTTTTATCTAAGGATTTAGTTGCCACCTGCGATGTCCCTCACTTTGACAGGGCACCCTATGATGGTTTTGCTGTTAGAGCAATAGATACACAAGATGCATCCCAAGCTAATCCGGTGGAATTTGAGGTAATTGACCATATTGGGGCGGGGATGGTTTCCAACATGACCGTAACAGAAAATCAGGCAGTCAGAATTATGACTGGTGCGATTATGCCTGAAGGAACTGATGCTGTTGTTATGTTCGAAGTAGCGAAAACCTACGAAAAAGATGGGAAGCCGTTTATGGTCATTAAGCGCAGTTTTAAAAAGGGGGATAACGTTTCCTTTCGTGGGGAGGATGCGAAAGAGGGCGAGGTATTAGTTAAAAAAGGTACACTAATTAACCCTGGAATTCAAGCAATGCTTGCCACTTTTGGCTATAAGGATGTTCCCGCAGCCAAAAAACCGATTGTTGGCCTGTTTGCAACTGGTACGGAATTATTGGATGTTGGCGACCCTTTAGTTCCTGGCAAAATCCGCAATAGCAATTCTCATATGATTGCCGCCCAGATTGAGAGGGTTGGTGGTATCGTTCACTATTTTGGAAAGCTTCCAGATGAATTTGATACCTGCTTCGAGGCTGTGAAAAATGCCGTAAACAAGGTTGATTTGTTGATTACGACTGGCGGGGTTTCAGTTGGTGATTTTGATTATCTGCCAGAGATTTACGAAAAGCTTGGTGCCGAGGTTTTATTTAATAAAGTGGCAATGCGGCCTGGAAGTGTTACAACAGTGGCCAGCCATAACGGAAAGCTCCTTTTTGGTTTATCCGGTAATCCGTCTGCTTGCTATGTTGGATTTGAATTGTTTGCAAGGCCAATTTTACGCAGAATGCTTTTTTCTGAAAAACCTCATTTAAGGAAGGAGCAAGCAATCCTTGAGGTGGATTTTCTAAAAGCTAATCCATTTACAAGATTTGTGCGCAGCTCTGTTTTTATCGAGAACGGCCGGTTAAAGGTGACGCCAAGCGGTCTGGATAAATCCAACATTATCATGAGTCTTGCCGGTGCAAACTCATTAACCATCCTCCCGGGTGGCACACGTGGGTTCGCTGCCGGAACTGAGGTAGATGTTCTTTTGCTTGAAGATCAGTTTGGCAGTGAATGGCCTTGGTAAGACCGGTCATATTTCAAGTTACCGGTTACCAGGATAGCGGGAAAACAACATTTATTGAAAAGCTTCTTCATGGATTGAAGGCAGAGGGATTAATGACGGCTGTTATTAAACACCATGGTCATGGCGGTAAACCAGATGTTTTGCCTCAAAAGGACTCAACCAGACATCTTGCAGCGGGTGCGATTGCTTCGATTGTCGAAGGAGAGGGAAGGCTGCTCCTGCAAACCGAACAGTTAGAGTTCAAATTGGATAAACAAATAAACCTGCTTGGTTTATTTAATTTGGATATTATCTTGGTTGAAGGCCATAAACAAGAAAGTTTTCCAAAGATGGTCCTCCTGCGGGATAAGCGTGACCTTTCGCTAATAAGAAAGCTAAAAAATATTGCAGCGGTTGTTTATTGGGAGGAAGGGCTGGAGGGGGCAATAAGTGAGGTTTTGGAAGTTCCATGCTTTCATATTGGCGATGCAAAAGCTGAGCAACAGATTGTTCGATTATTAAAACAGATGCATGATAAGGAAACGGCTGACTCGAAAAACTGAGTCAGCCGCTAATTTGATTTCAATCTACCCTGCAAATATCCTCAGGGCAATCTTCGCAATCAATTTCATTTTTTAAATAATCAATGTCATGAATGGTGATCGTTCCTTTATTTATGGAAATAATCCCTGTCTTCCTTAAGTCAGCCAATAGTCGATTGACAACCTCCCTGGAGGTTCCACAGAAATTAGCCAGTTCCTGATTGGTTAAAGGCAATTCAATCAGGCTGCCCTTGTTCGTTTTGACACCAAAACTGTTGCTGATTCGAATTAAGGTTGAATATAAGGCGCCTTTTTTTCCATGTAAAACCAAGTCGCGAAATTTTGTTTGGGTTTTACGGTATTGAAGGCTCATCCATTGGATGAATTCAAATGAAAGAGGAAGATTTTGCGATAATTTTTCCTCCAGAAACTCTCTCTTTATTACCGCCGCTTCACCGCTTTCAATAATTCGTCCGCTTAACAGATATTTTGGCTGAGGGGAGAATAAATGTAATTCCCCCACAAAATCTCCGCTTGAACACATCCTTAAGGTAAGCTCTCTACCATCAGGAATAATCTTACTAACATGAAGAATCCCGCTTTTAACAATATATAGCTCATTTGCTGGCATTCCCTCTTGAAACAGAAAGGAGCCTTTCTCCATTTTCTTTGTATGTTGTACTGTTTCGAAAAGACGAGACAATGTGACAGGCATTTCTTTAATGGACTGCATGCCGATACCCCCTTTTATGGGAACTTAAAAGCGATGAATCGCTTAGTGAAAATTTACTAGATATTACTGTAATTATATTGTTAATAATGAATCAATCGCAATAAATGGATGGATAAGTTCATATAATCGTCAAAATTTGGGTACAAAGCAATATTTCTTAGGAAATATTGTCGAACCTTGTAAAATTGAAGGAACTTCCTTTAATGAACAAATGCTTAAAGGGAATAATAAAATCGAAATAGATAAGGAGGGAAAAACATGGGACAAAGCCGTCAATTCGGGCCAGGAAAAAAAGCACCGAATAATGGTGTTTATATTGAAGTTGGGGATACAGGCGATAACGTAGTCAATCCAAAAAAAATAAAGTTGAAAGCCGGCGACAGATTTCCGGAGAACTCAAATGATGACCGTGTATGGACTTACCAGAGAAAGCCATGATTAATATAAATTTGTTGAAAGAGCTGTCCGGAACCGGATGGCTCTTTCAAATTTTACTTTTAAATGAAGGATGAATTATAATATAAGTAATAGGTCAAAAAAGGTCAAAGGGTGTGAAAACTCATGGATTTAAACCGAATGACGGAGCGGATGCAGAATGGTTTAATGGATGCTCAAAGTATCGCCATTAAATATAGTCACCAAGAAATAGACGAGCCCCATTTGTTATTAGCGCTTTTAAACCAAGATGACAGTCTTGCTGCATCCGTTTTGGAAAGGACCGGGATTTCCGCTAAAAAAGCTGAAGACAGTTTGCTTAAGGCTCTTGCCAAGAAACCGCAGGTAACCGGCAGTGGAATTGAACAGGGAAAGCTTTATATCACAGCCAAACTGCAAAAATTATTGGTAAGTGCTGAAGAATACGCGGCAAAATTCGCTGATGAATATCTATCCATTGAGCATATTCTGCTTGCTGCAGCAAACGCGAACGATACGGAATTGAAAACAATTATTCATTCATTTGGCCGCACCTCGGAAGATCTTTTAAAGGTTATAAAAGAAATAAGGGGGAATCAAAGGGTGACAACACAACATCCTGAAGCGGGATATGATGCTTTAAAAAAATACGGGCGGGATCTTGTAGCAGAAGTAAGAGCTGGGAAAATGGACCCTGTCATTGGCAGAGATACAGAAATAAGAAATGTTATCCGCATTCTTTCAAGGAAAACCAAAAATAATCCCGTTCTAATTGGTGAGCCTGGTGTAGGGAAAACCGCCATTGTTGAAGGATTGGCCCAAAGGATTGTTAGAAAAGATGTTCCAGAAGGCTTGAAGGATAAGACTATTTTTGCCTTGGATATGAGTTCACTGATTGCTGGTGCGAAATTTAGAGGTGAATTCGAAGAAAGATTAAAGGCAGTTTTGAATGAAATTAAAAAAAGTGAAGGGCAAATATTGCTATTTATCGATGAAATCCACACGATTGTAGGTGCGGGAAGAACTGATGGAGCGATGGATGCCGGAAATATGTTAAAACCAATGCTGGCCCGGGGTGAGCTGCATTGTATCGGGGCAACCACACTTGATGAGCACCGTAAATATATCGAAAAAGACCCTGCACTTGAACGGAGATTTCAGCAGGTCCTTGTTCAAGAACCGGATGTCGAAGACACAATCTCCATCTTGCGAGGATTAAAGGAACGGTTCGAAGTCCATCATGGGGTCAAAATTCACGACCAGGCCTTGGTCGCTGCTACTGTCCTTTCTGACCGCTATATTACGGACCGCTTTTTGCCTGATAAAGCAATCGACCTTGTCGATGAAGCGTGTGCAATGATTCGGACCGAAATTGACTCCATGCCAACTGAGCTGGATGAAGTAACCCGTCGGGTAATGCAATTGGAAATAGAAGAAGCGGCGTTAACAAAAGAGCAGGATGAGGTTAGTAAACAAAGACTCCGCGCCTTGCAAAAAGAGTTGGCAGATTTGAAGGAACAGACAAATGCTATGAAGGCGAAGTGGCTTGAGGAAAAACAAACCATTAATAAATTACAGGAAAAACGGGAGCAAATTGAAAAACTTCGCCGCGAACTGGAGCAGGCAGAAGATAAATATGATTTAAACAAGGCAGCAGAGCTACGTCACGGTCTCATCCCAGCTGCGGAGAAAGAGCTATTGGCACTTGAAGAAAAAGCTGAAAGTGACGACCGGCTTCTACGTGAAGAAGTAACTGCAGAAGAGATTTCCAATATTGTTTCAAGATGGACAGGGATTCCGCTTTCCAAGCTTGTCGAAGGTGAGCGGGAAAAGCTTTTAAGACTTGAATCAATCCTGCACGAAAGGGTCATCGGACAGGATGAAGCAGTAGGTTTAACTGCTGACGCTGTTTTAAGGGCACGCGCGGGGATTAAAGACCCGAACAGACCAATTGGTTCATTTTTGTTTTTAGGCCCGACTGGAGTTGGTAAAACAGAACTTGCGAAGGCGCTGGCAGAAAGCTTATTTGACAGTGAAGAACATATGATCAGAATTGATATGTCGGAGTATATGGAGAAGCATGCTGTTTCACGTCTTATTGGTGCACCTCCCGGCTACGTAGGTTACGAGGAAGGCGGCCAATTAACGGAAGCAGTCCGTCGAAAACCGTATTCGGTTATATTGATGGATGAAATTGAAAAGGCGCATCCTGAAGTATTCAATATCCTCCTGCAGGCACTTGATGATGGACGAATTACAGATTCCCAGGGCCGGGTTGTTGACTTTAAAAATACAGTCATTATTATGACATCCAATATTGGGTCACACTTTTTACTCGAACGAAATGAAAATGAACAAGAAATCTCAGAAGGAACGAGAGAAAAAGTGTTGAATCTTCTGAGAGCACACTTCCGGCCGGAATTTTTAAATCGTATAGACGAAACGATTCTCTTTAAGCCGTTGTCTATGGCCGATATTAAGAATATTGTCGTCAAGCTTTTAAAAGAGCTTAAGGCAAGGTTAAAAGAGAAACAAATCGATATTACGATTGATGAACAAGCGAAGGAATTCATTGCCGCACATGGCTTTGATCCTGTATACGGGGCAAGACCGCTGAAACGTTATATTCAGCGAAATCTTGAAACAAAGCTTGCCCGTGATATTATTGCAGGAAAAATTCATGATGGGACAAACGTCGAGATTACAGTTGAAGACGGGGCAGTGGCTTTAAAAATATTTTCATAAAAGCCATCGAATTAAAAAAGGTCCTCCAATTGGGGGAGGACCTTTTTTAAAAAGCCTTAGTGTTTTTCAACAGGCTCATTTGGAATAACTGTCGAAATAACGAAAATTAAAATGGTAATTCCTACAGATAAAATGGCACCAAGCTTGAAATCAAATGCCGCACCGGACATCGAGCTGACTACATATGTAAGCATTTCTGTTAAAAGAAAAGCCCAGAAAAAAGTCCAAAAGAAACGCATATTTTTTCACCTGCCTATTTTAAATCCTATCTTATATTACCACATGATATGAAATTAATGAAAGGGTTTCTTTTACAAATAAATTATAGGCAATGCCCCATTCATCTTTTGTGAAATGACATACATTATCATGAGGAAATATGGAAAAAGGAGTTTTATCTATGGAATGTCGGTGTTTTCAAATGGATTCCCAATGGAATATTATTTATTATCCTGAAAAGCCAACCGGGTTTGGGGTCTTAGTAATCGGAGATGAACGGCATTTTGTGGACGAGAGTAAAAGCTTTTGGACTCAAAATGAAGGAAAACAAATCATAATCAACGATTTAAAAGAAAAAGGGTACACCATTTTTTCCTCAAATCTTTATGGGCGGAACTGGGGCAGTGATCATGCGGTTGAGCTTGCACAAAGCTTGTATCAGCATGTCATTCGAAGTGAAATTCTTAATCAAAAAATTCATATTTTGGCAGAGGGCATGGGCGCGCTAGTTGCTCTAAAATTAATGGAGAAAATGAAAGACAACATCAGATCGGTTATCCTCCTAAATCCTGTGCTTTCGTTAAAACATCATCTCCAGCAAGAAAAGGAACATAAATTTTTTTATAAAAAGTTAATCAGGGAATTAGTTGCAGCCTATCAAACAAATCAGCAGGACCTTGAAAGCGCCATTTCTAAAATGGACGATACGGTAAATCTTAATTACGACTGCCCTATTCAAATCATCCACATTTTGGCAGGCGGCAGATCCTATAACCAATCGAAACAATATCAACAGATCCTCGGACCCTCAAATATAAATCCAACGTTTATTCTTCTGGAAAAAAAGCAACAGCTAGGTAAAATATGTGTTAAATTTCTAAGCAGCCACGAATCGGTCTTGTGACCATTCCTCCTCAAGTGAAATAATTCCTTATTGAAGAGCATAGGATTCAGTAAGGGTAGTTTGGGGAGGGTGATGAAATGGACAAGGCTGTCATTTGGGGCGTTTTCAACTTTGTCAATTTTCACGTCTGTAAAACGTTATTAAATAAAGGCATTGAGGTTGACGGTATCCATTTAGAGGATACAAGTAAAATCCCTTATTTAGATGAAAAAAGGCTTGAAGTGGGAAGAAATGCTAATTTTGCCGAGTACTCCTTCTCACAATGGAGAAAAAAAATACAGAACCGATCAGCTGAAAACCAACTGTTTATTTTTTCTATTTATGATCTTTACATGCTCCGTCAAGAACATCTCTTATTAAATGTGCAAGTTAGAGAAACAATATTGGATTATCTAAAAAAATATAATGGGAATATAGAGGTACTTTTTATTTTGCCCATGCAAATGTTGGAAACGAACGAGGAAACTGCTGTTTTAGATTTTCAAAGGCAGATAAAAAACCTGGTGGAAGACTTCAAAACTATATACCTGCCATCTGCTTACGGACCTTGGCAGCCAAACGCTTTTTTTATACAACAAGCCATTGTTGCGGCCATTACAGATAAAGCCATTTCAATTAATGATAGGGAATGGACTGAAGATGCAGTATATGTTGAAGATGCTGCTGAATCTATACTTGAACTGATTGAAGGAGAGGAATCAGGCTCATTTATTGTGGAAAGCGGTCAGGAGAATTATTGGGATAAATGTGTCACATATTTAAATATTACGGAACAGTGGGAACAGCTCAAAAGTCGGATAGTGCCGCATCTCTCTGACCATAATGCCGTAAGAGTGCCGGTTAAAAAGATAACTGATTTAACTGAATCACTGAACAGACAAAAGCAGCATACTCGGATGCTGCATCTCGATTATTTTGAAAATGATGGCCGATAGGCTCCTTTGTACGGGGGAAGCGAAGAAATTTACTTTTCAATTATTTATTGAACAGGTAGAATAATAATTAACAAGATTTACTAAAAGGTTAGTTTAGTTTAGGTTTGAGAGCTAGGCCGCCGTACGAAGGAGTTGCATTCAATGCTTAGCCGCTTCGGCATCATTTTTTTATGCCTTTTTTTACTAAGTGCTTGCGGGGAAACAAAAGCACAAGGCCACCTGCAAAAGGCTGGCTTATTAGTGCCCGATACCGTAAATGATCAAGTGTGGGCCACGAAAGGATTTAATGGACTGTTAAAAATTCAATCCAAATTTAATATCGATGTATTTTATAAAGAGGGTATGAATTCTGAGAACAAAGTGGAAAAGGCCGTAAAAGAGTTTGATCAAAAAGGGGTCAATCTTATTTTCGGGCACGGGTCGGAATACGCCGAATATTTTAATAAAATTTCAAAGGATTATCCTAATATTCACTTTGTCAGTTTTAATGGTGATGCCAAAACACCCAACTCCACCAGCCTGAACTTCAAGGGGCATGCGATGGGCTTTTTTGGGGGGATGGTTGCAGCACATATGTCAAAGCAGCATAAAGTCGGTGTCCTGGCCGCCTATGAATGGCAGCCGGAAATTGAGGGGTTTTACCAAGGAGCTATGGCGGAGGATAAAAATACCCATGTAAGTATTGAGTATGTCGGCAATTGGGATGATGATAATAAAGCCATCCAATTAGTTGATCGAATGCTTGATACCGGTGTGGATGTCGTTTATCCTGCCGGGGATGGGTTTAACGTACCCGTGATAGAAAGAGTAAAAGACCGAGGGCAATATGTGATTGGTTATGTTTCTGAACAATCGGATTTTGGAGAATCAACGGTCTTAACCAGCACGATTCAACAGGTAGATAAATTGTACGTTAAGGTGGCCGACCAGTTTAATAACCAGAAACTAAAGTCGGGGAATCTTTCCTTTGATTTTCAAGATGATGTCATTTCATTAGGCAAATACAGCCCTTTAGTAGACAAGGGCTTTATCCATAAAATGGATAGTTATATCGAGACCTATAAAAATTCCGGGAATCTGCCTTAATTATGGATAAAGCTGCCCTTTTGGAAGGCAGCTTTATTTTTTTTTCAAAAGCTGTTCGACAAACGGATAAATTTTCTGAAACAGGGGCTTTAATCCCCGGGCAGATTCCATTAAAGTATCAACATGCCCCATAATCTCCGTGTAATCAATATTCGGGCGCTGATATTGCGGGTGCCCAAAAAGAGGATCATGTTGGACCGTCCCCTGGCCCTGACGCCCCCGTCCATGTCCAAACATTAATGCCGTGAATGGATCCTCCTCCCACTTCTCCTCTGTTCCATCATCGTTGGCTAAACCGTCAAAGTCTTCCGCCTCTTCATTACTAAAATCCCTCAGTTCATTAAGTTCCTGATCGCCCACAGCATATTTGACTCCCTTCAAAAATAATTCGTTTAGTATTACCTTATGAATAAGCCAATAAATGGAATGTACATTAGCGGAGAGATCCCGGAAGAAACTATTGCTAAACAAAGCTCTAATTTGATAAAATTAGTACCAAGTCATAATAATTGATATTAAGTGTATTTGGATAATCCAAAGGAGATGGAATTATGCGAGCAGGCATTGTTGGTATTGGAAGATATTTACCGGAAAAAGTGGTTACCAACTTTGATTTAGAGAAAATGATGGATACCTCTGATGAATGGATTCGTACAAGAACAGGTATTGAAGAGCGGAGAATCGCAGCAGATGATGTAAATACGTCTGATATGGCCTTTTTTGCAGCTGAAAAAGCGATTAGTGATGCAGGAATACGTGCGGAGGATCTAGATTTAATTTTAGTAGCAACAGTAACTCCGGATACACCTTTCCCGTCAGTCGCATGTAAAATCCAAGAAAGATTAGGTGCTCATAAAGCCGCTGCAATGGATGTCAGCGCTGCATGTGCAGGTTTTATGTATGGAATTGTGACAGCCAAACAATTTATTGAGTCTGAAGTTTATAAAAATGTCCTTGTTGTAGGAGTCGAAAAGCTTTCAAAAATTACCGACTGGAATGACCGTAATACGGCAGTTCTTTTTGGAGATGGGGCCGGTGCTGCAATCATTGGACCAGTATCAGAAAACAGGGGAATCCTTTCTTTTGAGCTTGGAGCAGATGGTACAGGAGCGAAGCACTTGTACCAGGACGAATATATCATTATGAATGGCCGTGAAGTATTTAAATTTGCGGTAAGGCAAATGGGAGAAAGCTGTATAAATGTCCTTGAAAAAGCAGGTTTAAGCAAAGAAGACGTAGATTTTCTGATTCCACACCAAGCGAACATCAGGATTATGGAAGCCTCAAGACAAAGATTGGAGCTGCCTGTTGAAAAAATGTCCAAAACGGTTCATAAATATGGAAATACATCAGCGGCTTCGATTCCAATTTCGATAGTTGAAGAGTTGGAAGCAGGAAAATTAAAAGACGATGATCTAATCGTGATGGTTGGATTTGGCGGCGGCCTAACATGGGGAGCCATTGCCATCCGCTGGGGCAAATAATCGTAAGTTTAGCTAATAATATAACAAGGTTTATTTATAGGGAAAATGAAATCCTAAAAAAGGAGCTGTAAAAATGAATAGACGCAGGGTAGTTGTGACTGGCATTGGAGCGGTAACACCACTCGGGAATGATGCTGAAACAACTTGGAAAGGCATAATTGAAGGCAAATCAGGGGTCGGGCCGCTTACCCGCTTAAATGCTGATGAATATCCGGCCAAGGTGGCGGCAGAGGTCAAGGATTTTAATGCGGAAACTTTTATTGACAAAAAAGATGCAAGAAAAATGGATCGTTTTACGCATTATGCAGTAGCCAGTGCATTAATGGCTGTAAAGGATGCAAACTTAACAATAAATGAAGAAAACTCTCACCGTGTCGGCGTCTGGATTGGTTCCGGTATCGGCGGCATGGAAACTTTTGAAAATCAATTTGAGATGTTCCAAAAAAGAGGCTACAAGCGGGTCAGCCCGTTCTTTGTGCCGATGATGATTCCTGACATGGCCACAGGCCAGGTCTCCATCACACTTGGCGCCAGAGGTTTTAATTCGTGTACCGTTACCGCTTGTGCGACAGGGACAAATTCCATTGGGGATGCATTTAAAGTCATTCAACGCGGGGATGCCGATGTCATGGTAACAGGCGGTGCAGAGGCTCCGATTACGAGAATGGCGGTAGCAGGCTTCTGTGCGAATACAGCTTTATCAACAAACCCGGATCCAAAAACGGCCAGCCGTCCATTTGATAAAAACCGTGATGGCTTCGTTATTGGTGAGGGTGCCGGAATCGTTATTCTGGAAGAGTTAGAGCATGCGCTCTCCCGCGGAGCAAAAATATATGCAGAGATTGTCGGTTACGGAGCAACCGGAGATGCCTATCATATCACTGCACCGGCGCCAGGAGGAGAAGGCGGTGCCCGGGCAATGAAAATGGCAATCGAAGATGCCGGGTTGAGACCGGAGGATATCGACTATATCAACGCTCACGGAACAAGTACTGAATATAACGATAAGTTTGAAACAATGGCTGTTAAAGATGTTTTTGGAGAACATGCCTATAAGGTAGCCATGAGTTCAACAAAATCGATGACGGGACATTTACTTGGCGCTGCAGGGGCGGTAGAAGCCATTATTACCGTTAGGGCTATTCAGGAGAGCATTCTTCCGCCAACAATGAATTATGAGACACCAGATCCGGAATGTGACTTAGATTATGTTGCCAATGCAGCACGACCGAAAGAAATCAACGCTGCCATGAGCAACTCATTAGGATTCGGCGGTCACAACGCAACCATTGTCTTTAAAAAATATCAATAATAAAAAATCGGGACCGAGAATATATCTTGGTCTCTTTTCTTTTTATGTTACAGCGCCTTGACAACCGAGAACCACCCCTAAAAAGCCATCATAAACTATAAATTAGAATGAACACTTAAATGGGGTGCAATAATGGGGATCATCAGAACCGATCAATGGCTTGAAAAAGATTTTGATCGTCCAATAAAAATCTGTGAACGGCTGCTCCCATATTTTAAGGGGCAAAAAGCCAATGAAATATATAACCAGCTGCAAAACTTTGGAATGTACCGGCCATCCTGGAAATCCCGAAATAATTTAAGTGAAATGAAGGAATACAACGCCTGGGACAGGGTGGAAGAATTGTTCAATATCTATGTAAAGAAATGGTCAGGACCGAATATACCCATTTTCCTTTTCCCGTTAAATGAAAGGGGAGGGTTATTTATTAGGAGAGAAGAGAGGAGGAAGGCAGGGGTATCTTTCCCTGATAAGATGTTCCTGTTTCTTTCCGGCTACGAAGATTTAAAAGAAGTTGAAGCTCTATTTGTACATGAATATCATCATGTCTGCCGGCTTCGTGCACTTAATAAAGATTTTAAAGAATACACCCTTTTGGACTCCCTTATCATTGAGGGCCTTGCGGAATATGCTGTCTATAAACATTGTGGCAAGGAATATTTAGCAAACTGGTGCCGTATGTATACAGATAGGGAAATCTCTTATTTTTGGGATCGTTATATAAAAAAACAGCTAGATATTAGTAAAAATCAAAAACTCCATGATGAACTTCTATATGGCGGGGGAAGATTTCCGCTGCTGCTCGGATATGCTGCAGGATATAATATTATCCGAAAATTCTACGAGAAACAAAATTATTCTACAAAACTAAGTTTTACTCAGCCTGCTTCAAAATATTTAAAAGAAAACATTGATTTTTCCAGGTAGAGCCTGATTTTTCAGGCTTTTTCTATTTCAGTTAATTTAGAATTGACTAATTAAACAAAAAAGTCTTGCAATTGCAATAATTCTGTAATAAAATTCTATTTAAATATAACTAATTAACAGAATAATACAAAAAAGTAAGAAGGTGTAGCATGAGCGCAAATAAATCATCACTCAAAGAGGCACCATTGCTAGAAGTAAAAAATTTAGAAACAGCCTTCGATATTGACGGGACTTTCTATAATGCTGTCGATAATGTTTCATTTAAGGTTAAACCGAGGCAAATTGTCGGAGTTGTCGGTGAATCAGGCTGCGGTAAATCTGTCATGAGTTTGTCGGTCATGCAGCTGCTTCCTAAAGGGATCGGGAAAATCAATGCCGGTGAAATCGTTTTTGATGGCATTAATCTTGAAAAAATGACTGAAGCACAAATCAATAAAATTCGCGGAAAAGATATTTCAATGATCTTCCAAGAACCAATGACCTCTCTAAATCCTGTTTTTACAATAGGATATCAGCTTGAAGAGGTTCTTTTTAACCATACGAAAATATCAAAAAAAGAAGCTAGGCAGAAATCTATTGCTTTGTTGAAAAGCGTAGGAATCTCCCGCCCAGAAAAAATCGTTGATGAGTATCCGCATCAGCTTTCAGGCGGTATGAGACAACGGGTTATGATTGCAATCGCGATTGCTTGTCAGCCAAAATTGTTAATTGCTGATGAGCCGACTACAGCCCTTGATGTGACGGTTCAGGCACAAATTCTTGAATTATTGAAAAGCATTCAGGAAGTAAATGATATGTCCGTCATTTTAATTACCCACGATTTGGGTGTGGTTGCCGAGATGTGTGACGAAGTCATCGTTATGTATGCCGGCAAAATCGTTGAACGAACTGATGTTGAAACATTGTTCTATAATCCGAAGCATCCTTATACGACTTTACTTTTGGGAGCGGTTCCAAAAATGGAACAAGAGGAAGAAAGACTTAGCTCCATTCAAGGAATAGTACCATCTTTAACGAATATGCCTATGGTCGGCTGCCGGTTTGCGAACCGCTGTCCAAAGGCGATGCCAGAATGTCTGACAACATCCCCAATTCTCGCTGAAACCGATTTTGGCCACGAAGTTGCCTGCCTGCTCTATGAAACAAGTAAACCAAGAGAAGGGGTGAGGTAATGAGAACTACTTCTGTACATAACAACCAAGAAGCAATTTCCTCTCAATCTGAAACACTATTACAAATTCAAAATCTAAAAACCTATTATCCTGTTAAAGGTGGCTTTTTTAAGCGTACTGTCGGCCATGTCAAAGCGGTTGATAATATATCCTTTGAGATTAAAAAGGGGGAAACGCTAGGGCTTGTAGGGGAATCCGGCTGCGGAAAATCCACGGCGGGGAGGACCATTTTAAGACTGCTAAAACCAACTGAAGGCAGTATTCTGTTTGACGGAAAAGACATTACGAAGATTTCCGGAAAACATTTACGGGAAATCCGTCAAGATATGCAGATGGTATTCCAGGATCCCTATGCTTCTTTGAACCCGATGCAAATGGTAGGGGATATTATTGCCGAACCAATCTATAACTTTCACAAAAAAAGCAAATCTGCATTAAAAAATGAAGTAATGGATTTGTTAGAAAAGGTAGGCTTGCCGCCAGATGCCTATTATAAATATGCGCATGAATTTTCTGGCGGGCAGCGCCAGCGGATTGGAATTGCCCGAGCCCTTGCGCTGCGGCCGAAATTGATAATAGCTGATGAACCGGTGTCTGCTTTAGACGTATCCGTGCAATCTCAAGTATTAAATCTATTAAAGGATTTACAGGAAGAATTTGACCTGACTTTTCTTTTTATTGCTCACGATTTAAGTGTTGTCAAACATATGAGTGATCGCATTGGGGTTATGTATTTAGGGAATATGGTAGAGATTTCCGATAAAAATAGCCTTTATGCCGAACCCTTGCACCCTTATACCCAGGCATTAATTTCCGCGATACCAAATCCAGATCCACGGCATAAGAAGGAGCGGATCATTTTAACCGGAGATGTGCCAAGCCCAATCAATCCTCCTGCAGGCTGTCCATTCCATCCTCGCTGCCCAATGGCAATGGAGGAATGTTCTAAAAGCAAACCTGTTTTAAAGGAGGTGAAGCCTTCTCACCGAGTAGCTTGCCACCTTTATTAAATAAAACAAAATTTAAATTTATTTAGGGGGGAAACAAATGAAGAAGAGAAGTATGCTCTGGCTTGCAGCTTTAATGCTCGTATTATCAGCATTTTTAGCAGCATGCTCCGGCGGCGAAAAAGCTGGTACTAAGAAAGAAGAAAACGGAGGGAAATCTGGCGAAACTGCAGATAAACCTCAAGATGGCGGTACATTAGTATATGCGCTTGATTCTTCTCCAAAAGGAGTATTTAACTATTCCTTCTATGGCGATGCAGTTGATGCTCAAGTAATCGATCTTTTTGACGAAAATTTAATTGACTATGATGCGCAATTAAAAGCACAGCCGCATATTGCTTCCTGGAAAACTTCCGATAACAAAGTATTTGATTTTGAAATCAAAAAAGGTGTTAAATGGCACAATGGTGACGAACTTTCAGTGAAGGACTGGGAATTCGCACTATACACGATCGCTGACAAAGATTATGAAGGCCCTCGTTTCGATAACGTAAGAAACATCGTAGGCGCCCAGGATTTCCATGATGGAAAAACTGACAAAATCGAAGGTATTAAAGTTACTGACGATTATCATATCCAAATCACTTTTGACAAAGCACGCGTAAACAACCTGGATAATCTTTGGACATACCCAATGAACCGTACTGCTTTTAAAGGTGTAGCTGTTAAAGATATGATGAGCGCTGAAACAGTCCGCACTAAGCCAGTAGGTCTTGGACCATTTAAAGTAACAAAAATTGTTCCAGGTGAGTCCGTTGAAATGGAACGCTTCGATGATTACTTTGGCGGCAAACCGCATATTGAAAAGTTAGTTGTAAAAGTAATTGACCCATCTCTATCTGTCGGCGAACTTAAAAACGGTACACTTGACATGACTTCATTCCACCCAAGCATTATCGATCAAGTAAAAGCGCTTGATAATGTAAATACCATCACTTACCCAGGTGTAAGCTTCTACTATGTTGGTTTCCGCTTAGGTACTTGGGATGGCGAAAAGAACGTCATGAACGAACCGAAATACCAAGAAAAGAAGCTTCGTGAAGCGATGTACTACGCAATTAACCGTGAAGAGTGGGTTAAAGCGTTCTTCTTCGGCGTAGGTAAGCCAGTTAACCGGCCAATTCCAACTAACCACTGGATTGCAGCACCAAATGATCAATTAGAGCAATACAAATATGATCCGAAGAAAGCAAAATCATTGTTAGATGAAGCAGGATATAAGGATGTAAACGGCGATGGCTTCCGTGAAGATCCAAATGGTAAGGAATTTGTTGTGAACTTCTCTCACTATGCAACACAAAACCCAACATTTGAAGCACGTGCGAAAGCAATGGCACAATATTGGGAAGCAGTTGGCTTAAAGACCAAGGTTTCTATGGTTGACTTCAACCTTTACTACGATCAGCTTGAAAAAGCGGATAAGTCCATGGAAGTATTCTTCGGCGGCTGGTCAACTGGTGCCGATCCAGACCCAACTCCACTTTGGGGATCTAAGGCTCTTTGGAACTATCCTCGCTGGGTAAATCCAGAAAGCGATAAGCTATTAGATGAAGCTCTTGACATTAATGTTGTTGGTACTGATAACAACAAACGTAAAGATCTATATGTCCAATGGCAAAAGCTATTCATGAAGGACCTTCCAGTTTTACCGATTGCTGAACTTGAAGAAACAATGGCAGTCAGCAAGCGTGTAAATGGCGTTAAATTCGATGTATCTGGTATGAACCGTCCAAATGAATGGTGGATTAAGCAATAATAGCAGCAGATTAACAGCATTAAACTATGCTAAATGCCTTAACCTTTTGAAAACGAAAGCCTTTTGATTTTTACTGGGGTGAGTCATCAGAAGACGGCCAGAGAATCGTCCGATGACTCTCCCAGTAATAGAAAGGTAATTGCAACAATGTATTTAACATAGTTATAGACAAGGAGAATGCACATGCTGAAGTACTCATTTCGAAGAATTTTGGGCATGATTCCAATGTTATTCCTCATCTCCATCGTCGTTTTTACTTTAGCAAAATTAATGCCGGGTGACGGCATCAGTGGAGAAATCGACCCACGGAATACTGATCCTCAATATATCGCTGAGATGAGGGAAAAATTGGGCTATAATGATCCGATGCCTCAGCAATATTTGCGCTGGATCGAAAATTTTGTCCAAGGGGATTTTGGCAAGTCAACCCGCTTTAAAATTCCTGTGGCAGATGTTATATCCGAACGCCTTCCTAATACCCTTATGCTAGGTATTACATCCATACTTATAACTTATATTCTCGCTTTCTTTATGGGATCATATGCAGGTCGAAAACCGTATACATTTGGAGATAACTTTATAGGAGGATTAAACTATTTAGGTTTATCCATTCCATCGTTTATCGCCGGTGTATTTGCGATATACTTATTTTCCTTTACTTTAGGATGGTTTCCTTCCAATGGATCAGTTGATATCGGGGTTACCGATGGGACATTGGAATATTGGTTAAGCCGCCTCCATCATGTATTGTTGCCAGCCATTGTACTAGGTTTATTAAGTACAGCAAGTTATACACAATTTTTACGTAACGATATTATCGAAAACAGTCGTAAGGATTTTGTTCGTACGGCACGCGCTAAAGGGACGCCTGAAAGAAAAATTTATAATGTTCACATTTTAAGGAATTCGATTATTCCTTTGATTACCTTTTTGGGATTTGACCTTGTTGCGATTATTAGTGGTGCCATCATTACGGAAACAATATTTACATATCCGGGTCTTGGACAGCTATTCCTGCAATCAGTTGGAACAAGGGATTATCCAGTTTTAATGACATTGACCATGTTGTTCTCATTCTTAACACTAATCGGAAACCTGGTTGCTGATGTTTTATATGGTGTTGTAGACCCGAGAATCAGGTTAGATTAAAGGGGGAGAAAAGATGCAAATTGTTACACAAAAGGATACCAATATATCGGCACCACCCCCGAATAAGAGCTTATCTCCTTGGGCAATCGCCAGAAAAAAGTTCGTTCAGAATAAACTTGCCATGATTAGTTTCATTTTTTTAGTTATTGTTGCGATTATCTCCTTTTTGGCCCCTTATATCACGACGGCGGATATAACGAGGGTAAATATTGGAGAAATGTCGTTAGAGCCTTCAAGTAAACACTGGCTTGGAACAGATAAATCTGGCCGGGATGTGTTTACAAGGCTGCTTTATGGCGGAAGGATTTCGCTATTGGTTGGATTAAGCTGTACGCTTTTTGTAATTTTTATTGGGACATTGGTCGGCTCTGTAGCAGGTTATTTTGGCGGAGCAGTTGATAATCTGTTAATGAGATTTACTGATTTTATCTTAAACTTTCCGTTCTTGGTTTTTGTTATTGTTATTAATGCCATTTTCTTTGGTAAGGTAAGTGGATTATGGGTGTTAATTGCGGTTATCAGTCTTCTGTATTGGGGAGGTATTGCCCGGATTGTCCGCAGTAAAATTCTTGCCGAAAAAGAAAACGAATATATCATTGCAGCAGTTTCCATCGGCTGCTCACCGGCAAAGGTAATTGTTAAACATCTGTTGCCTAATGTTTTGTCAACAATCATTGTTCAGGCAACCATTACATTTGCCTCCATGATTGTCATTGAATCAGCATTGAGTTACCTTGGATTTGGTGTTCCGCAAGAAACGCCGAGTTGGGGAAATATGCTGAATTCAGCAAATGAACCTGATGTGCTTCAATTTAAGCTCTGGATATGGATGCCGCCGGCACTCATCATCACCATGACCATCCTGTCCATCAACTTTATCGGTGAAGGCCTAAAAGACGCTTTCAACCCTAAATCAAGAAGATAAAAATCTACCATTAAGACATGGTAGATTTTTTTTGTGAGTCTTTGTACCCAATAATATGGAAACAACCGGAGCAAAATGTATATAAAGGAATAATTTAACTGCCGCCTGCCCATACTGATTGACAAACAAACAGTTTCTTGAAGTGAGGGATTATACAATGTTATATCTTCATGATGTATGGGTGAATTGGTTTGAAGGAGAAGAAAACGGTTATAATGTCTGCCACTTCCACGAATGGCGCAAGGATGACGGAGTTGAACTACTTGACCAAGTACCGCTGCTAAAAGTGGAGCCAATTCTTTTTAACTATATTGAAAATGATTTATCTGAATTGCCACAACAGCTTCTAGATGATATTTTTCAAAAAGCGTATTTAAGAAAAAACCATGAACGGATCCAATTGGATTACTGCTTTGTGGTAACCGATGGGGTAGGAATTCTTGCTGTTGATACGATTGGCTATAATATTCCGATTCGAAAAAGCCGGTTAATACCAAGACAGGAACAGCTCGTGTACGAAATGATCAGCAATCATGAACCAAAAGAATTTGTATTTTATAATCAGTCGAGTAAAAAGGACTTCCATATTCTTTCTCCAGAGCCTACGTTAATGCTGGGCTTGACAAGAAAAGAACGGCAGATAAAGCAGCTTCTGTTTATGGCTTTAGATCAGTTGTTTTCATCGAATAATGAAGCGGAGATTCGTTATTGGTTTACTGAGTGGTGCCCAGAACGCTACCAAACAATCCAAGAACTGAATTTTGCTGATGCATGGGAACAACTTTATGAAGAAATCAAATTTGGCTGGTCTAAAAAACACGAAATCTTTTGTGAAAATTTAATAAAGGGACAGCCATTTTTTGAGAAGCTTTGGGAAATGGAACACGGTCCAAAGGTAAACTAAAAGCCTGACCCAAAAGGAATATAATTCATTCCTTTTGCGGTTCAGGCTTTTTTACTATTTGCGCTTTCTTCCAAGACCCATTGCATTTTCCATTTTCTTTAAGGTAAGGCTTGCAATTTTATTTGCTTTCTCTGCACCAAGGTCTAATATTTCATCTAATTCATTTGATTCCATTAATTGATAGTATTTATCTTGGATTGGTTTAAATGCATTAATAACAACATTGGCCAAATCACCCTTAAAGTCCCCATAACCTTTTCCATGGTACATCTCTTCAAGTTCAGCAATAGGCTTATTTCCTAAGATTGTGTATATGGATAAAAGATTTGAAATACCTGGTTTATTTTCTTTGTCATACTTAACAATTCCTTCTGAATCGGTCACAGCACTTTTAATTTTCTTTTCAATTTGTTTTGGGTCATCAAGCAATGCAAGGAATGCTTTTTGGTTCGGATCGGATTTGCTCATTTTCTTAGTAGGGTCCTGCAATGACATAATACGGGCACCGACCTCCGGAATGCGCACTTCTGGTATCGTGAGTATTTCTCTATATTTTTTATTAAATCTTTCGGCAAGGTCACGTGTAAGCTCTAAATGTTGTTTTTGGTCTTCTCCTACTGGAACAAGGTCAGCATTATACAATAAAATATCTGCGGCCATTAATGGAGGGTAGGTTAATAAACTTGCAGATACAGCCTCTTTTCCAGCTGATTTATCCTTAAATTGGGTCATACGCTCCAATTCCCCGATATAAGACACGCATTGCATTAACCATCCGGCTTGAGCATGAGCGGGAACTTCTGATTGGATAAATAATGTCGCTTTTTCCGGATCGATTCCTACTGCAATATACAAGGCAGCCAAACTGCGGATGTTCTTTCTCAAAGTTGCGGGATCTTGCGGGACAGTTATTGCATGCTGGTCGACGATGCAGAAGTAGCAATTATATTCATTCTGCAGCTCCACGAATTGCTTAAGTGCACCAATATAGTTACCAAGTGTGATTGTCCCACTTGGCTGAATTCCCGAAAATATTGTCTTCATATATAATCCTCCTAAACAAATAGATAAAAAAAGCCATTCATCCCCAAAGATAGGGACGAATGGCTCGCGGTACCACCCTAATTACTCAAAAAAATGAGTCACTTTAAAACCCTTTAACGCGGGGAACGTCTACTCTTACTTTTCCTCTTATAAAGGCTCAGAAAGAAGCTCCAAAGTCCATTCCGTATTTCTTTGTGTTTGTTTCCACCACCCACAAACTCTCTAAAACAAAGGTCGATACGTACTACTCTTTTTCAATGCTTTTTTACTGTTATTTAATTATTTCCCATTATAAATGATTTACATATTTCATTTCAAGTCAGTAAAACATAATAAACAACAAGGGCAATGACCATAAAAAGGCCATTTATAATTGCATAAAAAAGGAAGGGGTTTTTATTAATCGTGACAAGTTCTGATAAACCGGGAACCTCCTCGAATCTCCGTTTATTAGTCCTAAACGATAGTGCAAAGTTGAAGGACTTGAAAATTGCATCATAAAAACCACTTTGAATGGTAAAAATGAGCAAAAAAGAAAGGAGAAGAGCAAATGAGATATAAAAAGATATATTGATATAGCTAACAATAGAAATTTCGCCGTAAAAAATAAAGGATAAAATGAAAATGGAAAGCTGTGTAAACGCTACCAATATTACACTTTTATTAGGGGAAAATTTCACTTTTATTCCTCCGAAACGTTGTAATGTAAGGTTTTATAACCAGAAAAAACCTTTATAAATATAAATTATAACATAGTAAATTGTAATTCATACGTAAGAATTGTCTCGAAAATGTAAATTAATTTTCAAAAAATAATGTACAAGAGAATGAAAATATGTATAATAGAGAATGTAGTAATTTTTCAGAATAATAGAAAAGGGAGGTCTACATAGTGAAGAAATCAAAACTTTCACTACTTTTAGTATTATCGCTAGTACTTAGCATGTTTCTTGCAGCATGTTCAGGCGGCGGTAATAAAGACACTGGTAAGGAAAAAGAAGGTACCAAGAATGCTCCTAAAGAAGAGCAGCTTGCTGATAAACAGGAACTGAATGTTCTTGAATCATCTGAAATTCCGTCTATGGATAGTGTACTTGCTGAAGATACTGTCAGCTTTACAACAATCAGCAACGTAAATGAAGGTTTATACCGTCTGGATGCTGATCAAAAGGTTATCCCAGCAGTTGCTGCGGAAATGCCTAAATATAATGATGACAAAACTGTTTTAACAATCAAATTAAAGAAGGATTTAAAATGGTCTAACGGTGACCCTGTTACTGCAAACGACTTCGTTTATGCATGGCAGAGAGCAATCGATCCAAAAACAGCTTCTACATACGGCCCGTACTTCATGGCTGGGAAAGTCAAAGGCGCTGAAGAGATCGTAGCCAAGAAAGACAAAGCTACTGCTGAAGATATCAATACTTTAGGAATTAAAGCTTTAGACGACAATACTTTGGAAATTGACTTAGTAAGACCAGTTCCTTATATTGAGTCTTATCTAACATTCCCAATGTTCTATCCGCAAAACCAAAAGTTTGTTGAGGCACAAGGCGCTGACTATGCGAAAGATGCAGCTCACATCCTTTACAATGGTCCATTCAAGTTAACAAAATGGGATGGCCCAACTGCTACTGAATGGGTATATGAAAAGAACGATAGTTATTGGAATGCTAAAAATGTAACATTAACAAAGATTAACTTTAACGTATCGAAAGATCCGCAGGCTTCTGCAAACGCCTTTACTGCTGGCGAAGCTGATATTTCACCAAAGCTTGCACAAGCTGCAATCATTTCACAATTCGAAGGTTCTGACGAATTAGTGCGTTACGTAGAACCATCTATTTTCTGGATTAAAATGAACGAAAAGAACCCGGCATTGAAAAACTTAAACATCCGTAAAGCAATTGCTTTATCTGTAGATAAAAAAGCAATGGTAGACGATGTATTAGCTAACGGTTCTATTGCAGCAAACTTCCTTGTACCAAAAGAATTTACTTTCTTAGATAATAAAGATTTCCGTGCAACAACTAAGGAATACTTGAAGACTAACAAAGAAGAAGCAAAGAAATATTGGGAAAAAGGTTTACAAGAACTTGGAGTTAAAGAAATCAGCTTTGTATACGTTGGCGGTGACACTGAGACTTCAAAGTTAACTGACGCGTTCGTAAAAGGGGAGTTAGAGAAAAACCTTCCTGGATTAAAGCTTGAAATGAATGCTGTACCATTTAAGATTCGTATCGACCGTGAAAACAAACAAGACTATGATTTATTATTCGGCGGTTGGGGACCAGACTATGCTGACCCAATGACATTCATGGATCTATGGTTAACTGGCGGCGAACACAACAGAATGGATTATAGCAACCCAGAATACGATAAGTTAATCAAGGCTGCTAACGAAGATCTATCTGCTAAGCCTGAAGAACGCTGGAAAACACTTCAAAAAGCTGAAGAGCTATTACTTGAAAAGGATGCAGCACTTGCTCCTATGTACCAACGTTCCGTTAACTTATTAATTAATCCAAAAGTTAAAGGCTTTGCACACCATGCCTTTGGCCCTGACTATAGCTATCAGTGGATTAAAATTACAAAATAAGTAACACTAATCAAATAGAAAAGAGAGTATATTTTCAAATATACTCTCTTTTTACCTGTATCAGAATTGTCGAAAAAAGACGAAAATTCCACCAATTAGGAGGTGTAGGCATGGCGAAATATTTAGTGCAACGTTTCGTTTATATGATTATCACACTATTCATTGTTGCATCGGTCACGTTTTTCCTCATGAAATTAATTCCTGGAACTCCATTTAACAATTTCCAAAAGCTTTCGCAGGTCCAACAGGAAATCTTGTTAGAAAAATACAACTTAAATGACCCCGTGCCTGTTCAATATTTTCAATATATAAAGAACTTGGCTGAGGGTGACCTTGGAGTCTCCTTCCAATTCAATAATACCCCTGTGTCAGAACTTCTTGCAAACCGTATTGGCCCATCTGCGGTACTAGGTTTTCAAGCGATGATTGTTGGGTCCATTTTGGGCATTCTATTGGGTGCCATTGCTGCATTAAAACAAAATACTTGGGTTGACTATGGTTCAACATTTATTGCTGTAGTTGGTAAATCAATCCCATCCTTTATTTTTGCGGGTTTGCTGCAATATTACGTGGCTGTAAAATTGGGCTGGTTTCCAGTCATGCTGTGGCGGGGGCCAGAATATACGGTTCTTCCTACTATCGCCTTAGCCATGTTCCCAATTTCGATTGCAGCTCGGTTTATGCGGACAGAAATGATCGAGGTATTAGGATCGGATTATATTACTTTAGCAAAAGCAAAAGGGGCTAGCTACTGGCAAATCAGTATAAAGCATGCGATAAGAAATGCCTTAATTCCTGTTGTCACAGTTTTAGGGCCTTTAGCTGTTAGCTTGATGACAGGTTCATTGGTTATTGAAAAGATTTTTGCGATTCCTGGACTAGGGGAGCAGTTTGTCAAATCGATTGCCACCAACGATTATCCTGTCATTATGGGGACAAATCTTTTATTTGCGGCATTATTTGTTGTCGTAATACTTGTGGTTGATATTCTTTACGGAGTCATTGATCCACGTATTCGTATTTCTGGGGGGAAAGCAAAATGATAAATCAAGAAATTTCTAAAGATATGTTTGCGCCCGCCCATATTGACCCATCAAAAAGTGAAAAAATTGCTAAACCTAGCTTGAATTTTTGGCAGGATTCCTGGCTTCGCGTACGAAAAAATAAGGGCGCCGTGGTTAGTATTGTTATTCTTGGTATTTTAATCATCATGGCTTTTGTTGGTCCGATGATTACACCGTATGAATACGATGCCCAGAATACAAAACACAATAATCTGCCTCCAAGAATTCAAGGGCTTGAAAATGTCCACTGGCTTCCTTTCGATGGAACCTTGACTCGTAGAAACGGGACAGAATATAACGCCTACGAGGTGCGGAAGGTTGACAATTATTATTGGTTTGGTACAGATGCTCTTGGCCGGGATTTGTTTGCCCGTGTTTGGACAGGGACGCAAGTTTCATTATTTATCGCTTTTATGGCAGCATTAATCGATATGCTGATTGGTGTAACTTATGGTGCGGTATCAGGTTATTTAGGCGGACGAGTAGACAGTGTTTTGCAGAGGATTATAGAGGTTATCGTCGGTATTCCGAACCTAATCATTGTTGTTTTGATGATTCTTGTATTAAAACCGGGTATTGTTCCGATTATTGTAGCTTTAACGATTACCGGTTGGACTAGTATGGCCCGCGTGGTACGTGCTCAAGTACTAAAATTTAAAAATCAAGAATTTGTCTTAGCTGCCAAAACATTGGGAGCATCCGATACTTCAATTGTTTTCAAACATATGATTCCAAACATGTTCGGAGTAATTATTATTAACACAATGTTTTCTATCCCAAATGCCATTTTCTTCGAAGCATTCTTGAGCTTTATCGGATTAGGATTACAGGAACCTAATGCATCATTAGGTACATTAGTTGAAGATGGCTTTAAATCGATGATTGCATTTCCATATCAAATGATTATTCCATCCATCATGATTGCTTTAATCATGGTTTGCTTCAACTTGGTAGCAGATGGATTACGAGATGCATTAGATCCAAAAATGCGTGATTAAGGCAGGTGAATCGAATTGGAGAAGATTTTACAAGTTAAAGATTTAAATATATCGTTCCATACATTTTCCGGGGAAGTCAAAGCCATTCGCGGCGTTAATTTTGATTTAATCAAAGGGGAAACATTAGCGATTGTTGGTGAATCGGGCTCGGGAAAATCCGTCACGACAAAGTCGATTATGCGCCTGCTCCCAGAACATAATTCCGAGATAAAAAGCGGCGAAATTCTTTTTGAAGGCAAAGATTTAACCAAATTAACGGATAAGCAAATGCAAAAAATCCGTGGTAAGGACATTTCGATGATCTTCCAGGATCCGATGACATCATTGAATCCTACAATGAAAATCGGAAATCAAATTATGGAACCCCTGATTAAGCATCAAAACATGTCTAGAGGTGCTGCTAGGGAAAGAGCAGTTGAGCTTTTAAGACTAGTTGGAATTCCTAAGCCGGAAATTCGTATTGATCAATATCCGCATCAGTTTTCGGGCGGGATGAGACAAAGGGTTGTTATAGCAATTGCGTTGGCTTGTAATCCTAAAGTTTTAATTGCTGATGAACCGACAACGGCTTTAGATGTTACAATCCAGGCTCAAATTCTGGAATTAATGAAGGATTTGCAAAAAAAGATTGATACATCAATCATCTTTATTACCCATGACCTTGGCGTTGTAGCCAATGTTGCTGACCGAGTCGCTGTTATGTATGGCGGTAAAATCGTAGAAATTGGGACTGCTGATGAGATATTCTATAATCCGAAACACCCATATACATGGGGATTGATCAGCTCCATGCCGGATATGGAAACAGATGATGAGGAATTATACTCAATCCCGGGAACACCACCTGATTTATTAGATCCGCCAAAGGGTGATGCATTTGCACCCCGTAACCCTTATGTGATGAAAATCGACCTAGAACAGGAGCCGCCATTTTTCAAGGTGTCTGATACTCATTATGCAGCCACTTGGCTATTGCATCCGGATGCTCCTAAGGTGGAACCGCCTGAGGCTGTAAAAAGGCGTCAAGGTCAATTCCCTGGTATAAAGGTGGGAAAATAAATGAGTGAAAGAAAAAAATTATTAGAAATAAAGAATTTAAAACAATATTTTAATGAAGGCAAACCTAATGAGGTAAAAGCAGTTGATAATGTCTCCTTTAGTATTTATCAAGGAGAAGTAATGGGGCTTGTGGGTGAATCAGGCTGCGGTAAATCTACAACAGGCCGGACAATTATCCGTCTATACGATGCCACAGGTGGAGAAGTCCTTTATGATGGTGTTAATGTTCATGGAAAAAAATCCAAGAAAGAACTTAAACAATTCAACCGTAAGATGCAAATGATTTTCCAAGATCCATATGCATCATTAAATCCCCGCTTAAAAATAGCAGACGTTATTGCCGAGGGAATCGATATTCATGGGTTGGCAAAATCAAAACAGGAGCGAATGGAAAAGGTATATGAATTGCTCGAAACTGTTGGATTGAACAAGGAACATGCCAATCGTTATCCTCATGAATTTTCCGGCGGTCAGCGGCAACGAATTGGGATTGCCCGTGCACTGGCAGTTCAACCGGAGTTCATTATTGCGGATGAGCCTATTTCAGCATTAGACGTATCGATTCAAGCGCAGGTCGTAAATCTAATGAAAAAGCTTCAGCATGAAAAAGGGTTAACATATCTGTTCATTGCACATGACTTGTCAATGGTTAAATACATCAGTGACCGTATTGGTGTTATGTATTTTGGTAAAATGGTTGAGCTTGCACCGTCAGATGAACTTTACCGAAATCCACTTCATCCATATACGCAATCACTATTATCAGCTATTCCTGCTCCAGATCCGATTAGTGAGCGGGCTCGCAAACGTAAAACATATGATCCAGCAAGCCATAATTATCAGGACAATGAGCAGGTTGAGTTCCGTGAAGTTACGCCGGGACACTTTGTCCTTTGTTCGGAAAAAGAATTTAAACAATATCAAGCACAATCCAAACAATAATAAAAAAAACGATCTCAGATATCGAGATCGTTTTTTTTATTATTTTACTTTCTTTTTCCGCCAACGGTTTTCCAGCCAGTTTGAAATCTGGCACTTTGGTCGACAAATTCGCTGCGGCGTTTTCCGCCAAATACCTTTTCACCAATACCGTTTGTGATGACTCCCATAAAAGCTGTAATCCCGATCACTAACAGTGCAACAACTGTTAAATCAGTTATGTATCCAGCCATGATTGTCCCTCCATTTGATGAATCAAAGAATTGATTTTATTTTATTCACTACACTTATTGTAAGTGAACTTTGCCTTTAAGAAAAGAGAAAAATAAAAAACTAATGAAAAGCTATATTTAAATACTGATATCGTTTTCATTTTGTGATTTTAATTGAGAATGGATTTTTTAGAAAAAAACCTAGCAGGTTATTTGTTATTAAAAACTAGATTTAATTCGCAATGCATTACCCTCATAAAGCATAAATAAAGATGCGAACATTCTAGTATGATTAACAATGAAACGTAATAAAAAATAAAAAAATAAAAAAATTTTTGAAACTTTTTCAGAAATCATTCGTCTAATATAATAAGGAATCTTAAATTTAGGGGGTATTCTGATAGTGATTATTTTTGAAAAAGGGATACCTTTTTTCAAAATTGTAGTGTATAATGAGTGATATAAATTCCTTATTTATAATAATTTTAATTTTATAAACTGTTAATACATTGGAATTGTGTTAATTTCCCTAATTCCGGATTGATATATGATAGATTTGCAAATAATTAGAGGAGTGTGAAACACAGATGGTAACACTATACACCTCACCGAGCTGTACATCATGTCGGAAAGCAAAGTCATGGTTAGAAGAGCATGAGATTCCATATAAGGAAAGAAATATTTTCTCAGAACCTTTATCTATGGAAGAAATCAAAGAAATTCTACGTATGACTGAAGATGGAACGGATGAAATTATTTCAACGAGATCTAAAACCTTTCAAAAGTTAGATGTGAATTTGGATACAATGCCTCTTCAGGATTTATTCAAATTAATTAAAGAAAACCCTGGGTTGCTTCGCCGCCCAATCATCATTGATGAAAAACGTTTGCAAGTTGGATATAATGAAGATGAAATCCGCAGATTTCTGCCTAGAAAGGTCAGAACGTATCAATTGCGAGAAGCACAGCGGATGGTAAATTAAATGAGAGTAAAGACCTTTTTTATGAAGGTCTTTTTTTTCGTTTTTATTGTTTGAAATTTTTATTGAATTTTGTTATTATTAAAGGAATATCTATATTGGAAATTTTCCCTCTGAATGTTGATTGGACTACTGTTCGTATTGGATATTAGGCGGATTTATGGATTTTGTGAAATTGCGCTTTTTTATTTCCCTTATTTGTTCTTTTATCATAAAATGAAAGTACAAGAGTATTTGCTTTTTTATTTAAAGTTTCATTGAATAAACTTTTTTTAAGAGTTAATGCTAAGGGAGTTATCTGCTTGGGGGTATTTAGTCCCTTCAATATGAACAATGGAAGGGAGAGGTTAAAATGGAGATTGAACGTATTAACGAAAATACGGTTAAATTTTATATTTCCTATGGTGATATAGAAGAAAGAGGCTTTGATCGGGAAGAGATATGGTACAATCGTGAACGAAGTG
Source organism: Neobacillus sp. SAB-20_R2A (assembly GCF_049568635.1). Lineage (NCBI taxonomy): Bacteria > Bacillati > Bacillota > Bacilli > Caryophanales > Bacillaceae > Neobacillus > Neobacillus sp. SAB-20_R2A. The sequence continues at coordinate 1,604,733 of NZ_CP145895.1, forward strand.
AAGAACTCTTTTGGGAAATGATGGATGAAGTCCATGGAGAGGAAGAGTTTGTGGTTGAAGGTCCGTTATGGATTCAGGTTCAAGCCTTGGATAAAGGGTTAGAGGTACTTGTGACCAAAGCGCAGCTTTCCAAAGATGGCCAGAAATTTGAACTTCCTATTCCTAATGATAAAATTAAGGATTTGCCTGTTGATGATAAGATTGAAGAACTTTTAGATCAGCATTTTAATCCAAATTATTCAGATGAAGAAGAAGTCCTTCTTGAAGAAGATAGTTTGGAGTTTATTCTTGCTTTTAAAGATTTTGAAGATGTGATCAGTTTGGCAAAAAGACCTGGTCTTGATAACTTAGTCACAACGCTATATCACTTTGAAGGTAAGTATTACTTATATACTGAATTTCCTGAAGATGTTTTCGGGGAAGATGAGATTGATGATGTTTTAAGCGTATTGCTGGAATATGGATATGAAACACAGTTAACGATTCACCGAATTCAGGAGTACGGTAAAGAAATAATTGCTGAGAATGTTTTTGAAGTTATTCGAAACCATTTTAGCTAAAAAAAGTACCGATTTCACATTTGAAATCGGTATTATTTTAGCTAATAGGAAATTATAAATTTTTTCAAAATTTATAATTTCCTAACGCATAAATTCAACTACGCCTCTGTCATCGTCCTATCGGACTCGCCAATCGGCGAGTTTTCATTTATCTAACTTTAAATATGGGTGTTTCAAAGCAGGTGAGGACACTGAAGAATACGGTTCGGGTTGTCATATTTTTGTTGGTACTTTCAATTCTTCTTTTTGCTTTCAAAAATCAGTTGGAGAGTGGCATTTTAGGGTTCCTAAGTGTAATGATTTCGCTTTCCGTCATTTTTATCGGGTTTGTAATATTTTTGGAAAACCGACATCCTACACAAACCATAACATGGTTGGTTGTTCTTGGAAGCTTTCCGCTAGTGGGGTTTATTTTTTATCTTCTATTTGGCAGGAATTATCGAAAGGAACGGATGTTTAGAAAAAAGTATTTTCTTGATAAACAGGCATTCTTAACCGTTGAGGGCGAAAATGACCCAAGGAGTGAAGAAAAGCTGCAGTTAATGGGGGAGCATCAAGGCAAATTATTTATGCTTGCTCAAAAACTGGGGAATAGTCCAATATCCTTTGATACAGCAACCAAGGTTTTAACAAACGGTGAGGAAACCTTTTGTCACATAATGAAAGAGCTAAAAAGGGCGAGGCACCATATTCATCTAGAATATTATATTATTAGGCATGATCAGATTGGCCAAGAAATAAAGAATATTTTAATTGAAAAAGCGAATCAAGGTGTAAAGGTTCGTTTTATGTTTGATGCCGTTGGGTCCTGGAAGCTTTCAAAAACTTATATCAATGATTTAAAGAATGCCGGAATAGAAACTGTTCCATTTGGGCCGGTAAAATTGCCTTTTTTAAATAATAAGTTTAATTTCCGCAACCACCGAAAAATAATTGTCATAGACGGGAATATTGGGTTTGTTGGCGGATTAAATATTGGCGATGAATATCTGGGACGAAATAAGGATATCGGATTCTGGCGGGATACCCATTTGATGCTTCGGGGCGAAGCAGTGCGGACGCTGCAGCTGATTTTTCTCCAGGATTGGTATTATATGACGAATCATAGTTTTCTGACGGCAGAATACTTATCTCCACAAATTGACCACAAAAGCCACGGTGGTGTTCAGTTAATCGCAGGAGGTCCGGATAACGAATGGAGTGTTATCAAGAATATATTTTTCTCCATGATTGGATCGGCAAGAAAATCAGTCTGGATTGCTTCTCCATACTTTATACCAGATGAGGATATTTTCTCCGCCATTAAAGTAGCCGCCTTAAGTGGAATTGATGTACGGCTTCTAGTTCCAAACCGCCCGGATAAGCGGATTGTCTTTCATGCTTCAAGATCCTATTTTCCTGAGCTTTTAGAGGCAGGAGTAAAGGTGTTTGAATACGAAAGAGGGTTTATGCACAGCAAAATCGTCATTGTTGATGGGGAATTGGCCTCAATAGGAACCTCTAACATGGATATGCGAAGCTTTCATTTGAATTTTGAGGTAAATGCGTTCCTTTTCCGAACGAAAAGTACCCAAAAGCTTGTTGCAGAATACCTAAACGATTTGGAATTTGCAATACAATTAGATTTAAAAACATTCCAACAGCGGCATTTGGGGTATCGGTTGCTAGAATCTACTGCAAGACTGCTCTCACCGTTATTGTGAAAATTTTGTTAAAACTCGTCGATACCGGCGGGTTTTTATTTTTTTGTAAAGGGATTTTGGCACGTTTAGTCGAATTGGAGAAGAAAAGAAGGGGGAGGATTCCGATTGTTAACAGCCCAGACGAAAACAGGTAAACAAATTTCGCTTGGAAATGGTTACTCGAAAGAAGCACTTTTAAGCCTTAGAAAAACCGAGGAGTTCAAATGTCCTGTCTGTGGGGAAAATGTTTCATTAAAGCTTGGTGAGCAGCGAATATTCCATTTTGCCCATAAAAAAGGAAGCACCTGCTGCGAACTATACGAAGCAGAGTCCGTCAATCATATTGAAGGAAAGCTTCAGTTATATCATTGGCTAAGCATGCAAAAAATTCCTTGTATCCTCGAATTTTATGATCGGAAAATGCAACAGCGTCCTGATATCATGTTTGAACATAATGGTCAGAGATTTGCCCTAGAGTTTCAGTGCTCCACACTATCAGAAGAAATATTTTGGAAGAGAACAAAAAACTACCTTGAACATCACTATACACCTCTATGGATCATCTCCAGCCATCACATTCATCAAAAAAGCCGCCACATCATTCCTTTTTCAAATTTTCATTACTTATTTTTACGAACGGGCATCAGTGGTCAGTTGTATATACCCTGCTATTCTCCCGAAAAGAAAGCCTTCCAATTAATTAGTTCTATTACTCCGTATTCCATTAAAAATGCTTTTGCGGAGCAATCATTCAATTACCTTGACCGTTTGCGACTTGAGGATTTGCTCAATCCTAAGCCCGATAAATGGAAGATTAACCTATTAAAGTGGAAGGAAGCCGCAGAAAATTATCAAATTAGTTGGGTTCTTCATGCAGGTGCCGTGAAAAATCCCTTTCTACATGAAATTTATCAGCGAAATTTAAATCTCTTTTTATTGCCAGCAGAAATAGGCCTGCCAGTTCCTCATGCAGTTTACATTCAAACCCCTCCAGTTGTATGGCAAACCTACTTATTCCTTGATTGTCTAGCTGATAAAAATCCCGGTGCATTGATCTCGTATCAGGATATACATTACCAGGTGCAGAAAAGAATCTCCAAAAAAGATATTACGATCCGAACTTTTCCGTTACTAGAAACTATTAATCCGATGATACCGGTCATAGAATATTTCCGGAGGCTGATTGAATTGGGCGTTTTAATTCGAAAAGGGGATTGGATATGCGAAATAAACAGAAAAATCAAGATTCCTCAATCAAACCGAGAAAAGGATGAGGCAAAGTCAATATTTTATCAAAATAATAAATGAAAATAGATGACAGGGCATAATATAGGAGAGGCTTTACTGCTTATAAGCGTAAAGGAGGAAAAATAAAGAAAAAATGGAATATAATAAAGTGATATTGGATTATCGAATGGAAATGGAGGATCAATCATGACAAATGAAACGGCTGTAAAGGCACTTCCGGCAAGAAGTGAAATTCCAGTTGAAGATACTTGGAAGCTGGAGGATATTTTTGCAAGCGATGAGGAATGGGAAAAAGAATTCCAAGAGGTGAAGGCACAAATTCCGGGAATTAAGCAGTTCGAAGGAAAATTGGGAGAAAGTGCAGAGACGCTTTATAAAGCCCTTCAATTTCAGGACCAGCTTTTTGAAAGAATCGGCAAGCTCTATACATATTCACATATGAGATACGACCAAGATACGACAAACTCTTTTTATCAGGGCTTGGATGATCGAATGAAAAATCTTTATTCTCAAGCGGCGAGCCAATTTGCCTTTATTGTTCCAGAAATTCTTGCAATTGACGAAAGTAAAGTAACTGGCTTTTTAAATGAAAAAACGGAATTAAAGCTATATGAACATGCTCTTGAAGAAATTAATTTGCAACGGCCGCATGTATTGAGTGCGGAAGAGGAAGCTCTGCTTGCTGAAGCGAGTGAAGTAATGAATGCGTCTAGTAATACATTTGGTATGCTGAATAATGCCGATTTGGAGTTCCCATCCATTAAGGATGAAAATGGCAACGAGGTTGAAATTACACATGGCCGTTATATCCGTTTTCTTGAAAGCGAAGACCAGAGGGTAAGGCATGACGCTTTTAAAGCTGTATATCAAACCTATGGACAGTTTAAAAATACATTCGCAAGTACTTTAAGCGGGAATGTGAAAAAGGATAATTTTAATGCGCGGGTCCGCAACTATGACTCAGCAAGACACTCTGCCCTTGCTGCTAATAATATTCCTGAAACGGTCTATGATAACTTAGTGAATACCGTTAATGAGAATCTGCATCTGCTGCATCGTTATGTAAAGCTCCGCAAACAAGTATTAGGGGTTCAGGAGCTTCATATGTATGATTTGTACACACCACTAGTTAAAGATGTGAAAATGGAAATTAAGTATGAAGAAGCAAAAGATCTTGTTATAAAAGGACTAGCCCCGTTAGGTGATGAGTATGCCCAGATTCTAAAAGAGGGCTTTGAAAACCGCTGGGTCGATGTCCATGAGAATAAGGGCAAGCGCAGCGGGGCTTACTCATCAGGGGCATACGGAACGCATCCATATATCCTGATGAACTGGCAGGATAACGTAAACAACTTATTTACCTTGGCTCATGAATTTGGTCACTCTGTTCACAGCTACTACACAAGGAAGAATCAGCCGTTCCCATATGGGGACTATTCGATTTTTGTCGCTGAGGTTGCTTCTACCTGCAATGAGGCGCTGCTGAACAACTATTTGTTAAAAACAATTGATGATGAACAAAAGCGGATTTATCTGTTGAATCATTATTTGGAAGGCTTTAGAGGCACGGTATTCCGTCAGACGATGTTTGCTGAATTCGAGCATTTAATCCATCAGATGGCGCAGAATAATGAGGCATTAACGGCAGAATCATTAACAAAAACGTACTATGAATTAAATAAAAAGTACTTCGGTGAAGAGGATATTGTCATCGATGAGGAAATCGGCCTTGAATGGACCCGCATTCCGCATTTCTATTACAACTATTATGTTTACCAATATGCGACAGGCTTCAGCGCGGCAACTGCCTTAAGCAAGCAGATTTTAGAGGAAGGCGAGCCAGCCGTAAAACGGTATATTGAATTCCTCAGTGCGGGAAGCTCCGATTATCCAATTGAAGTATTAAAGAAAGCCGGAGTGGATATGACAAGCTCTGAGCCAATCAAGGATGCCTGCAAGGTGTTTGAAGAAAAACTAGGTGAATTAGAACAACTATTGCTTAAAAAGTAAGTTAAAAGGGCTGGTGGTAGTCACCAGCCCTTAAAATCCCTTAAATTTTTTTCTGTCATTGATGGAGATGCTGGGGATTAAGATGGAAAGAAACAATACGGGGATGCTAATGATAATCGGGAAAATTTTTAAGAGTGCCAGTACTTGTAAAAAAAATGCAAAAATAAAGAAAAGAATCATCAGTGTAATGGAGAATTTTTTCAATTTCTTAATCATCCTTTTTTAGTAAATATCTTTCCTTAATATTTATGGTCTACTCTATGAATTTATGATTTTTGACAATAATGTGAAATAAAGCACAAACTTATTGTCACCCCTTTCAGCCCATGCTATATTTAATACGTGAAGTTGATCACAACAAACATATACCCCTTTGTTTGACCGTGAAAAATTTCTCCCATCCCCTTTGTTCGTATTAAGAGAAATGCCCTGCAGTTGATGGCTGCAGGGCATTTCTGTTATACATGATCATAAGCTACTCAATATACTTCCAAAAGGTCCCGAACTTTGCAGGGATTTGCTGCACCACCTGCTTAAGGAGCAATTTTTTCATTTCCCGTTCAATTTGTGAAATGGTCATATTATATACAAGTGCAATTTCCTTTGAGGCGACAAACTTAAAATTCTTTAAAAATGTTTCTAGTGGAGGCAGTGGAGATTTAATCGGCTTTTCTGCGAGCATTTCCTCCAGAATTTGAACATAAACCTCATATGGATATGTTCCTGTTATTTTTATTCCTTCTTCTTCAACGTTCTCATTAAAGAAGACAAGAGTAGGAATTTCGCGAACTTCCATTTCGGAAGTAATTTGCAGGTCGCACTGAAAAGCTTTTGCAGCACTTTCTGAATGCATGTCTTGAAGAAATTCTTGAATTTCAAGTCCTGCTTTATCCGCACACTCTCTTAATACTCCTAAATCTGAAATATTCCTTTTTTCCAAAAATAATACCTCTTGGATTGAGCGGAGGAAGCGGATTCCTGCACGTCTCCCTTGAAGTTCTGCTGCTTTTAACGCAATCGATACATTATAGGGAGCATCAACAGGGTCTTCAAACCCATGATTTCCTTCACAAGATATTACTGACCTGCTCGTTGTTTTCTCCCAAACCTGCGCAAGGTTTTCAACATTTTTTTTACGGCTTACATTTAAATCCGTTAATTTTCCACTTAACACATGCTTGATAGAAAAGTAACGTCCATACTCAATCTGAAGCTTTTTCATGATAGGTTCAAGTGACCAGCATTCGGGACAAAGCGGATCAATAAATAAATAAATTTCTATCGGTTTTTTATCGCTGCTATTGATTGGCTGCAAAGAATTTGAGTAATCAAAATTATTCACGATGGCTCACCGGAATTTTCTTGATCGTCAGGTGTATTTATCATGTGCTGGGCAGTTAGAAAAAGCCTGGAATAAAATTCATCCCTAATCGGTCCTTCTAAGCCGGTTTTATCCATTGCTTTGGTCATGCATGAAAGCCAGGCTTTGGCACGTATTGGCGTAACCGGAAAAGGCAGATGGCGGGCGCGCATCATCGGGTGTCCATGTTCCTCAGTATAGAGTGGAGGACCGCCTAAATATTGGGTTAAAAATTGCTTTTGTTTACGGGCAATTTCAGAAAAATCATTTGGGAATATAGGAGCAAGGTCAGGATGTTGTGCAACAAGGCCATAAAAAGTGTCCACAAGACGATGGAGCGTTTCTTCTCCAATAACCTCAAATGGTGTTTGCTGATTATTCATCATGTTGACAACTCCTCCTCTCGTCATTATCAAGTTTACATTCATTTTAACAATGCCTAATTTTTATCTCAAATGAATTGCTCCAGAAAAAAGGATATTATTAATGTGTCCAATATGGATTTTCTTACGAAACTAATTTATAAGTTGTATTTCTGCCTGTAAAAGCGGCGAATTTTGTTTTCGGTTTTTCTAACAGGAATTTGATAATTTTTTAACAGCTGCAAAAAGACTTCCTGTCCCTCCTGAAAATTTTCAGCCTCATATTCTAGTTCAAAATCCTCTTGATTTAGGTAAATACTATGGTCGAAAACGAGCACGCCTTTCTTAAACGCTGCTTCAGCGCGTCTTGTTGCCAAAGATCCGAAATAAACCAATTTACCAAAGGGGATACCCATTTCCTCTATGATTACCTTTATTTGGCCCGAAGGAAGTCTCCCAAATTGAATTGCTTCTAGAGCTTCCATTTCGCTAAGTATTTGATTTGTTTCAAGAAGTCCGATTTCTGCAGGCTGCTTTAACGTCATTTCCCAGCTATTCTTTTTTAAACGAATTCTTAAAGCTGAATGCCTATCCTTTAAGGCAAAATCCTCCGTATCGAAGTAATGGTTCTCCTGAGAAAAAATGCTTATTTCATCAATTTGAAAATCGTTTAATAATCTTAAATATTCTTCTTTTGTCAGTATGTTTTTAAATTCTATTTCAATATTTTGCGGCATCGTTTGTCTTCCTTTCCGATAAAAATTATTTACATTATCTCATCTTCAGTGGAAACTGCAATCCTTGGGAGAAATGAGGAATTATGTTAAAATAGTGGGTATGGAAGATGGAGGTAAAATATGAGGAAAAAACTAATAGTCCAAGCGGCAAATGTAATGGAAAATGCACTTGTTTTAGAAGTATCCGAAGCAATAACTGGTTTAGTTCCGGCCGAACAAATCCTTGTGGATTCTGAACATTATTCCTTTATTTATCTAATGGAAGATTCAGATGACTATACATACATCGTGCTCCCAGAACCAATCTGGCCCGACATGAAAATGGCTGCAGAACTTCCGGTTTGGATTTCCGACGGAAATGAAAAAATAGAACTTCAGCGTTTTAATGAAGAGTTTGATTTTATTATTAACAACATAAAAGGAAATAGCAATTACGGTAAAGAAATGGTTGAAAAAGCAGAAACAGTTTTTCATCCATAATTTGTTCTTGTCGAGGTGGAGTCATGAAGCATTGGGACCAATTTTTAACCCCTTATAAGCAGGCAATTAATGAGCTCAAGATAAAATTAAAGGGAATGAGAGGTCAATTTGAACTCGATTCGACACATTCACCGATTGAATTTGTTACCGGTAGGGTAAAGCCAATTGCCAGTATTTTAGATAAAGCAAACCAAAAAGGAATACCGTTAGATAAACTTGAAGAAGAAATGCAGGATATTGCCGGCCTTCGGATTATGTGCCAGTTTGTGGAGGATATTTATCGGGTCGTTTCGCTGCTCCGAAACCGCAATGATTTTGAAATAGTGGAGGAAAGGGATTATATTTCTCATGAAAAAATCAGTGGATACCGTTCCTATCACGTTGTCATTCAATACCCGGTGCAAACTATCCACGGTGAAAAGAAAATTCTAGCCGAAATACAAATTCGGACATTGGCCATGAATTTTTGGGCAACAATTGAACATTCCTTAAACTATAAGTATAAAGGTGCCTTTCCCACTGATATAAAAATGCGACTCCAGCGTGCGGCAGAGGCGGCTTTCCGTTTAGATGAGGAAATGTCACTTATCCGGGGTGAAATTAAAGAAGCACAGGCTTTTTTTACGAGAAAGAAGGAAACAGCCCAAGAAGAAAAGAAATGAGCCGCTGTTTATATAGATTATTCCAATACAAGGGGTAAAAAAGATGAAATTTGCGATAACATCTAAAGGGGATCAAAAATCAAATATTCTTATGCATAAAATGAGGACCTATTTGCTGGATTTTGAGTTAAAGTACGATGAAGACCAGCCGGATATCGTCATCTCTGTAGGAGGAGACGGGACGCTCCTGTATGCTTTCCACCGTTACAGCAGCCGTTTGGATAAAACAGCATTTGTTGGGATCCATACTGGGCACCTCGGTTTTTATGCAGATTGGACCCCTGAGGAAATCGAAAAGCTGGTCATTGCCATTGCAAAGACACCGTTTCAGGTTGTTGAATATCCACTTTTGGAGGTCATTATTCGTTATTCCCATGCGGGTAAGGAATCCAGGTACCTAGCATTGAATGAATCTACCGTAAAGGGTGTGGAGGGAACGCTGGTCATGGATGTAGAAATACGCGGCCAGCATTTTGAAAGATTTCGTGGTGATGGTCTTTGTATCTCTACCCCTTCCGGAAGTACAGCCTATAATAAAGCACTAGGCGGAGCCATTATTCACCCGTCCATCCAAGCCCTTCAAGTGGCGGAAATGGCATCCATTAACAACAGGGTTTTCAGAACAGTGGGTTCTCCGCTTATTCTGCCAGCACACCACACATGTATGTTAAAGCCAGTAAATCGGACGGATTTCCAGATTACAATTGATCATTTAACCCTGCTTCATAAGGATGTAAAGTCAATCCAATTCCGGGTTCCAGAGGAAAAAATCCGCTTTGCTAGGTTCCGCCCGTTTCCTTTCTGGAAAAGAGTACATGATTCATTTATTTCAGACTAAATGAAGGAAAACATGGAATGACAAAAAAATTTCAACTTCAGTGGAGTATTCATGATAATAGTGCCGGATTGCTCATTAAAGAGTTTTTAAAGAGGGAAGAAATCTCTCGGACTGCTTTGACGGATATTAAATTCAAGGGCGGGAGAATCCTTGTCAACAGTGAAGATGTAAATGTAAGGTATAAGCTCGTTGAAGGGGATGTACTGACATTGATATTCCCTTCCGAGAGCCCTAGTTTTCCGGGAGAGGAGCTTCCAATGACGATTCTGTTTGAGGATGAATTTTTGCTGGTTGTCGTTAAACCTGCCGGTATGAGTACAATTCCGTCACGGGAGCATCCTGCCGGGAGCCTGGCAAATGCCCTTGTAGGATATTATCAGAAAACAGGACTAACTGCTACAGCCCACATTGTAACTCGGCTGGATCGGGATACTTCAGGGATTGTTTTAGTGGCTAAACATCGTCATATTCATCATTTGTTTAGTTTAATGCAGCGGAAATCTCAAGTGAAACGAACCTATGAAGCATTTGCAGGCGGTTTGTTGTCGGCGGACAGAGGCACGGTAAACGCCCCAATCGGACGTAAAGCGGAAAGCATAATCGAAAGGGAGGTCCGTGAGGATGGACAATATGCCTGTACCCATTACCGAGTCATATCAAGGCATAGGGAATTTACCCAGGTTGAGCTGAACCTGGAAACCGGACGGACCCATCAAATCAGGGTCCATATGTCTTACTTGGGTCATCCTCTTCTCGGTGATGACTTGTATGGGGGAGACACCTCGTTAATAGATAGGCAGGCGTTACATTGTAAAGAAGTCCACTTTATTCATCCCCTTACCCGGGAGGAAATGACCTTTACGGCACCTTTGCCGGATGATATGAAGAAATTAATAGAGGCTGGTCATGACTAACAAGGCCAGCCTTCTTTTATTTTTATTTTATTCAAATTGTTTAAATTTTTCTTTGATATATGGCATTGTAGAGGGAATAGAGACCAGTTCCATTTCTGGATATCTTAAGGCAGTAAGTTTGCCGCCAAAAACAGCCCCTGTGTCAATATTATACGTTTTATTAATAATTCTTGGCTCTTTCACAGGCGTATGTCCATAAACAATATAAGCTTCCCCGTGATACTGTTTAGCCCAGTCTCTTCTGACAGGGGATCCGTCCGGGTGCTTTTCACCAGTAATATCTCCGTAGAGAACAAATGTCTTTACTTGATTATTTTTCTTTCCAATCAATTCTTGTTTAATTCCTGCATGGGCGATTATTAACTTTTTCTGGTCTAATACTAAGTACAATGGAGCATTTTCATATAGGTCCATAAATTTTTTTCGAATGGAATCTTGGTCTTTTTTATATAATGTTTCATACTCCGCCACGGTTGTTTCAAGTCCGTGGGAAATTTGGACTTTGTTGCCAAGGAAAAAGCGATACAACTTATTGCAATGGTTTCCAGGTGTATAGAAAGCTTTTTCCTGCTCGATGACCAGCTTCCAAACGATTTCAATCACTTTGAGAGAATTTGGACCTCTGTCGGTTAAATCACCGACAAACCCGAGTATTCTGTTTTCCGGATGGAGGGGAATCCCACTTTTCCAATCGTAACCTAATTTTGCAGTTAACTCCGAGAATTCTGTGAAACATCCATGGATATCTCCGATAATATCTATTTTCATGATAGTTGCCCCTTTCCAATTCTTATTTTTTGTCGGATTGTGAGCATTTATAACTATACATAAGGGAGGAGTATTATGGAACAACACGTCTCCATTATTTCATTATTGATTGTTGTGACAACAGCATTTTTAACTCCAATTCTTTTGCATCGATTTAAATTAAATTTCATTCCAGTTGTTGTTGCGGAAATTATCATGGGCCTCATTATAGGGAAGAGTGGATTCAATATCGTTCATGAAGATATGTGGCTGTCTACCTTGTCTACACTTGGCTTTATTTTTCTTATGTTCCTAAGCGGACTTGAGATTGACTTTACAGCATTTTCAGGTGGGAAAAAACGTGAGACCCTTCCAAACGGGAAAAAAGAACCAAACTCCTTTCTGGTCTCATCCATTATCTTTGCCGGTGTCTTCATTCTTTCACTCGGTTTATCGTATCTCTTTGTTCTGGCAGGATTTATCGATAATGCTTTCCTGATGACATTGATTATTTCGACGATTTCATTGGGAGTAGTCGTGCCCACCTTAAAAGAAGCTCACTTAATGAAAACGGTGATTGGGCAGATTATCTTACTGGTAGCAGTTATTGCTGATTTGGCTACCATGATTCTGCTGGCCCTCTTTGTTTCCCTGAATGAAGGGGGAGAGGGGGATACATGGCTTCTGCTGATTTTGTTTGGAGCAGGAATTATCCTTTATTTCATTGGTAAAAGATTTAAAAATCGCAGCTTTATTGAAACACTCTCAACAGGGACAGTCCAAATCGGCACGAGGGCTGTATTTATGCTGATTATTGTGCTGGTAGGATTATCCGAAACAGTCGGTGCTGAAAATATTCTGGGAGCATTTTTGGCAGGTGTCCTTGTTTCTTTGTTGGCACCAAACCAAGAGCTTGTTCATAAGCTTGATTCCTTTGGCTACGGTTTTTTAATTCCTATCTTCTTTGTAATGGTAGGTGTAGAACTGGACATTTGGTCGTTATTAAGTGAAAAGAAGCTTTTGTTATTAATACCACTTTTACTGATTGGGCTATTATTTTCGAAGCTAATTCCTGTGTACCTTTTGAAAATTTGGTACGATATGAAAACCGTAATTGCCTCGGGATTTCTGCTTACCTCCACATTGTCACTTGTTATTGCTGCAGCGACAATCGGAGAACGGATTGGGGTTATATCAGAGCAAATGAAAGGAACACTAATTCTTGTCGCTGTAATTACCTCAATTTTTACGCCAATTGTTTTTAAAAAGCTGTTCCCTCGAGAAGCAGCGGAGGGCAGGAAGGTGTCCATTGCCTTTTTAGGTGCTAACCAGATTACTTTGCCTGTTTCCCTGGAATTAAAGTCCGGACTCTATAATCCGGTTTTGTATCATCAAAAAATTGAAAAGGCCGAAAAAACATTTGCTGACTCGGTATTTGAAATAAAGGAAATCCAGGATTATTCGCAGGAGGCCATTGAAAATACAAAAGTGTTCGAGTCTGAAATAGTAGTAATCTTAACAGGAAACCAGGATGTGAATGCAGACCTTGCTATAGCTGCGAAAGAAAAAGGAGTTCCAAGGGTCATTGCCAGAATTGAAAGTCCTGAATTGGAGCAGAGGCTTCGTGAGCATGGGGTAGAGGTATTCTCCTCCTTTATGTCTACAAAAGCGCTGCTTCGGGCGATGATTGAGTCTCCTGCGGTCATAAATCTATTGACGAATCAGGAAACTGGGTTATATGAAATTGTCATGAATAATGAATTATTTGATGGTATGTCATTAAGAAGATTTCCGTTTACAGGGGATGTTATTTTTGTCAGGATTTTCAGAGGAAAGGATTCCATCGTCCCTCATGGTGACACGGAGCTGCAAATGCATGACCGACTGATTGTCACAGGTTCAAAGGAATATGTGGATGAACTGAAAAGAGAGCTTGAATTTTCAGAAACAGGCAAAAGCTATTATTAGAAAAGGCAAGTACTTTTCATTTATTCAGAATTAGTGTAGAATTAGTACCAAGTACTAATATCAGTTATCATGTAGGAGGATTTTTTTAAAATGAATTTATCTTTAACTGGAAAAACATTTGTCGTAATGGGAGTTGCTAATAAGCGGAGTATCGCTTGGGGGATTGCCCGCTCACTTCATGACGCTGGGGCACGGTTAGTATTTACGTTTGCCGGGGAAAGACTGGAGAGCAGTGTACGGGAATTAGCGGAGTCCTTAAATGCAGAGGGAACTTTAGTGCTGCCATGTGATGTGACTAGTGACGAAGCAATTGCTGCGTGTTTTGCTGAAATAAAAGATGCGGTTGGAACTATTCATGGAGTGGCCCATTGTATTGCCTTCGCAAATAAGGAAGAATTATCTGGCGAATATTTGAATACAACTAGGGACGGCTTCCTGCTGGCACATAATATCAGCTCCTATTCCTTAACGGCAGTAGCGAAGGAAGCACGCGGCCTCATGACAGAAGGCGGCAGCATCGTTACTCTCACATACCTTGGGGGAGAAAGAGCCATCAAAAATTACAATGTTATGGGTGTTGCAAAAGCTTCCCTTGATGCAAGCGTTCGCTATTTAGCTGCGGACCTAGGTAAAGATAATATTCGCGTAAATTCCATTTCTGCTGGTCCAATCCGAACACTATCCGCAAAAGGAATCGGTGAATTTAACTTGATTTTAAAGGAAATTGAAGAAAAAGCACCATTACGGAGAACAACAACGCCGGAGGAAGTAGGCGATACTGCCGTTTTCCTATTCAGCCATCTTTCCCGTGGAATTACAGGGGAAAATATTCACGTAGACTCAGGATATCATATTATGTAATATAGAAAGCCCGCAAAATGAACTGCGGGCTTTTTTATATGGAAAAAAACAGTTAACGCCTATAGTCCATTCACATATATATAAAAGTGTAGGATGCCGTAAGGGAGGTGCTTATATGTCAAATACAAAAGATCAGGGACCACTTTTCTTTATTAAACAGCCATTTTCAAGGAATCCCGCAAACTATCATATGCAGGAAATCTTCAGAAGTAAGCTTGAAGCTGAGCCGGCAATGGAAGAGAATATAAGGACAGATGAAAGTAAAAAGAATGTCCCTCATGCGAAGATGGAGAAAGATTCAAATGGGATGGGAACGGAAATAAAAGAAGCAGCATCTTCAATACCTGTGGAGAATAACCGATCTTCCTTTAATCGAGTAAAACCATTTAAGGAAATGACGGTAAAGGAAAGACTGGAATATTTAATTAACTTTCCAAAAGTGCTTCCGCCTGTTCCATGTGTCTTTAATATCGATGATGAGAAACATTTGGGCTACCTGATTAGTTATGAGGACAATCAAATAACCATTGAATACCATAATAAAACTCAAAGAACATTCCCAGTTGATGATATCACAAATGTCATCATGATCGGAATAAAGCGATAATGAATAAATAAAAAAAAGGCCAGCCGATTCACCGACTGGCTAATTTATTTAACTGTTGCAAATTCCAAGGTTTACGTCTGCAATACATTGAATGGCACAGAAGCAGCTTAAGTCAACCGTTACACAATCGTTGCTCGCCTTGAAGCAAGTAACTTGGCAATGTTTAGAAAGGTTAATGCAGCATTTGTCATCGCCCTTTACGAAATTGACTGGAACAAAGTTTCCGCCGTCTTTTTTGCCAGGAACTAATACGCGAAGTGTTGCACAGCAGTTATCGAACACATCCTCTACGCGGAAATAGATGGAGACGCATGCATTGTAATCGTCATTGAAGAATGCGTGGAATGGTGTACCATCAGCTGTTTTTAAAACGAATACGCGCGTATCAACCATTTCTTTAACCGGTGAGACTAATGAACCAAGCGGCTCATTAAAGCAGCTGGTACAGGATTGGCATTCCGCTGCTTCAACAGCATTATCTTGGATATCTTTAATCGCGCGAACTACTTGACATACGCAATTGCCGTTGTCGTGATTATTTCTAAAGCTCCCACAACCCATTTATTTTTTCCTCCTTAATCCGTAATATATCTTACATTACTAACATATTTAACGAGAGCCTTATGGGTTACGGACAATTGCCTTATTTACCAAAATTAGGCTATTTTCATACACAGTCATTAGTCCAAAAATGAAAGGGTTTTTTAACATGAAGATAAGTTTTATGCAACTGCTCCTTTTAGCATTGGCCAGCTTTCGGTTTACGAGGTTAATTGTTTTTGATAAAATTACCGAATTTTTACGCAATCCCTTTTTTGATGAGGTAGAGGAAGTAAATGCAGAAGGTGAAGTGGAAATTTATTATATTCCAAAAAAGTTTGGAATAAGGCGATTTATGGGTGAATTGCTAAGTTGTTATTGGTGTACAGGTATATGGTCTTCTGCCATTTTGGTAGGAATATCCTTCCTTTTCCCTGTTTGGGCGGAGCCAATTATACTTATCCTGGCTGTTGCTGGTATGGCGGCCATCATTGAAACAATTATTCAATATTTTATTGGGAAATAAGGATTTTTGCCTGAGACAAGACTTACGCTTTTTCATATGATGATTAGTAACTAATGAATTGTATTTGATTGGAGGGAAAAACGTGACAAAGAAAAAGAAACAAACTGAAACAACAAAGGTTTACCAGCCATCAAATGCTATAAAAAAACAAGGCTGTGGCTGTGGGAAGAAGACATATAAGTAGAAGTGAAAAACTGCTGGGTTTACCTGGCAGTTTTATTTTTTCTCTAAACGGCATTAACTTAGTCATATTTTTAGTCAATGTCGAAAAAACTAATGACAGTCATATTTATAAAAAAGGGATGAATACCGTTATGCGTAATACATATCGATTCATTATATTGATGAGCGTGATCTTACTGGTTTCTTGCAATCAGGATCAAAAAGCAAAAGACAGCCAGCTCGCGCTCGTGAAAACCACAAATCCACCACCAGTTGTCACTGATGGGCATAAAGGAAATGACCAGGTAGAGAAAATTAAACAAGATGTAAGTTCTCTTCCAGAATTGTATGATGTCGCTGTCGTCAAAGGAAAAGATGCAATCCTAGTTGCCTACAAGGTAAAGCATTTGCATCGGTTTAACATGAAAAAGATTGAAAAAAATGTTACCAAAATGCTTGAGAAAAAATACCCAAAAGAGAAATTTACCGTCTCAAGTGATTATAAAATCTTTCTGGAAGTCGTGCGGCTTGATGAAAAGATGAGGTCCTCGTCTAAGTTTAACCATCGGGATGCAGAAAAACGTTTTAATGAAATCGTTAAAATGACAGAGGATATCAAGTAGGAAAGGGGATGCAATGATGGCAAGCAAACAGAAAAATATGACACCCGAGCAGCAAAAATACCAGCAGCTTCAACAAAAGCACGAAAAGAAACGGCCAGTTTTAAAAAATTGTATCAGGGCTTTTTTTGTTGGCGGACTGATATGCGCAATCGGCCAGGCCATCAGTTATTTTTACATTTACTTTTTTAATTTTACGGAACAAAGTGTCGGGAATCCAACGGTGGCCACAATGGTGTTTCTCTCCATGCTCTTGACCGGCTTCGGTGTTTATGACCGGCTGGGACAGTTTGCCGGGGCGGGGAGCGCAGTTCCAGTCACTGGCTTTGGCAACGCCGTTATCTCCGCAGCCATTGAACATCGCACAGAGGGGTTTGTGTTAGGGGTTGGCGGCAATATGTTTAAGCTTGCAGGCTCAGTTCTTCTGTTTGGTGTATTTGCAGCCTTTGTGGTAGCGCTGATTAGAACGGTTTTAAGCATTTGGGGGGTTTTGTAATTGCTAAAAGGACATCAATCGTGGGTCTTTCAAAATAAACCGATGATATCGGCGACTGGAGTAACAGGAGGCCCCTTTGAGGCTAACGGAAATTTGGCAAATGACTTCGATTTATTGTATGAAGACCTATGGATGGGCCAGGAGTCCTATGAAAAAGCCCATCGAATCTTGCTTGAAGAAGCGATAAAAATTGCACTGGATAAAGCAAATATTGAGAAAGAAAAAATTCAATTTTTAATTGCCGGTGATTTAATTAATCAAATAACGCCGACCAGTTTTACTGCAAGGACTATGCAGATCCCCTATTTCGGGTTATTTGGGGCTTGTTCCACTTCCATGGAAGGCTTAGCGCTAGCCTCATTTATTGTCAATTATCAGGGAGCACAAAATGTGGTGACGGGAGCATCTAGCCACAATGCTGCGGTTGAAAAACAGTTTCGCTATCCAACAGAATACGGCAGCCAAAAGCCTCCGACGGCTCAATGGACGGTTACAGGAGCTGGTGTTGGAATCATTCAGCCAAACGAACCGGGGAAGAAAAACCCTGTCACAATATCTGCAACAATTGGAAAGGTAATTGATATGGGTTTGACAGACCCGTTCAATATGGGAGGTGCAATGGCTCCTGCAGCAGCAGATACGATTATGGCCCATTTTCGGGATCTTGACCTTGATCCATCTTATTATGACCTAATTATTACTGGAGACTTGGGGAGAGTCGGCCATGACGCTGCTTTTGAATTAATTAACAAAAGCGGCCTTAAGCTTGAAAGAAAGCAATTTCAGGATTGCGGGATCCTCATTTATAAGGATGACCAGCCCGTTCAATCCGGAGCAAGCGGAGCAGGATGTTCAGCAACAGTATTGTATGGACATTTACTGAATGAAATGAGGAAGGGTACATACAGACGGATTTTGCTTGTTGCTACCGGTGCATTGTTATCCCCGCTCACCTTTCAACAAAATGAATCGATTCCATGTATTGCCCATGCAGTTGGCATAGAAATGAACAATTAAAGGGGTGACGATTATGTTAGCGATGTTTTTTTGGGCCTTTGTCATAGGCGGATTGATTTGTGTCATTGGCCAGCTATTATTTGATGTTGCCAAGCTTACACCAGGCCATACATTAAGCCTATTGGTTGTAGCCGGGGCGATTTTGGCGGGATTTGGGTTGTATGAGCCACTTATTAATTTTGCCGGGGCAGGTGCGACCATTCCGATAACCAGCTTTGGAAATGCATTGGTTCACGGGGCGCTTGATGATGCCAACAACCATGGGCTAATAGGCGTGTTAACCGGGATGTTTCAGGTGACCAGTTCTGGAGTATCAGCCGCGATTATTTTTGGATTTATTGGAGCACTCGTATTTAAGCCAAAAGGGTAAATGCTGATTTTTTGCTTAAATGGATGAATAGCTTATTCGTGCCTATACACTTTTTTTAGTGATTTCATATTGTATTAATGAGATTACTAAAGAGAGGTGAATCTATCTATGTGGGGTTGTGGAGGTTACGGCTACGGCTACGGTGGTGGTTTTGGCTACGGCGGCAGCTTCGTACTAATCGTCGTACTATTCATTCTATTAATCATTGTAGGTGCTAGCTGGTATTAATAGGTGAATGGACTATAGGAAAGGATGGCCATTTTTTGGCTATCCTTTTCTTTTTTCACCATTTTTTCATTCCTTCATACAATAAAGTAGTTTATGAAGGAGTGTGAATTTTGATCATGGATAATGGTTTCTTTAAAAATATAGAGAAAAAAACTGGCGTAAATATGAAAGATATTTTTGATTTGGCTAATTCTCTTCAGAATGCCAACTTTAAAGACGAAAAGACAGTCCGTGGAGTCATTCGCAAAGTATCTCAGCTTGCAAACAAGCCGATTAGTAAGGAATTAGAAGATCAGATTTGCAATACCATCATTAAAGATGGAAAAAGTCTTGATTTCAATACCATTTCAAACATGATGAATAAGAAATAAGCAAAAAGGCCGCTTTCCTTATTGGAATTTGGCCTTTTTGCTTATTTTTAAAAGTGGTCCGAGAAATCTGGAACGGTTGGCTTTTTTTCCTCTTCGATTGTCCGGAATAGATAAATATAGACCTTCTTGAGCCCGGGTCATAGCAACATAAAACAGCCTTCGTTCTTCTTCAAGTCCGGAAAAGTCCCCGTTTCGACTTGTTTCCAATGCGTAGTCGTGCGGGAGGCTGCCGTCGACTGCGCCAAGCAAATATACATATTTATACTCAAGTCCCTTAGCCCTGTGAATGGTGCTTAAGGTGATAGCATCGCGAAAATGTTTGCTTAAATTTTTTATTTCCTTATTCATCGCTGCCATATGTTCAGCATGCTCTAAAAAAACGTCGATCGTGTCAAAGCTTTTTGCCGCCACTTTTAAATCCTTCAAATCATCTGATCCTTTTTCGATTTGATTTGCCTCGTTGCCGCGTTTTTTAAGAAAATCCAGAAAGCCTATTTCCTTTTCAATCTTTTCAATCGCTTTTGCCGGTGTCAAGGTTTTAAGGGCGCGAATCAGCGGAACTGCCTTTTTTAATTTTTTTTCCTGAAAGGCATGGGATGTTTTTAAATGCATCAGTGCCTCAAGGAGACTGCAGTCCTGAAGGATACTAAGTGCTTTCATGTCCTTCAGGGCCGATTGTTTTAAAAATAATAATGGCAAAATTTCTGTCATGCTGTTTGAATCTTCTTCATTTAAGCTGACCTTTAAAAAGGCTAGGGCGCATCTAATGATATAACGGTCATAAAAGGCTTCAGCGTCCATGTCGATTTTAAAAGGGAGATTCGAACCCGCCAGCCGTTCAAACACGGCCCTTGAAGCAGCATTGGTCCGATACAAAATCGCAAAATCAGCGGGATTTGCTCCGTTTGCAATCCGCTCAGAAATATCAGTGACAATCATAGTGGCTTCTTCCTCTTCGTCAAAAGGGAAAAAAGTAAGTGGCATTTCAACGCTAGAAAATTGTGCCTGCATTTTTTTTGCTTTTCTCAATTTATTAGCTGAAATTACTTGATTGGCGGCCGAAACAATCTCATGAGATGAACGGTAATTTTGTTCAAGCGTTACAGTCTTTGATGAATGGAAGTCCATTTCAAATTCAAGCAGAAAATTTGGGTCGCTTCCTCTGAAGGAGTAAATGGCCTGGTCATCATCACCAACAGCACAAACATTTTTGTGCTTTTTCGATAGTAGTTTAATCAATTCATATTGAACTTTGTTGATGTCCTGGAACTCATCGATTAAAAAATATTGAAATCGGTCTTGATAATACTCCAATATGGCAGGAGTGGTTTTCAACAACTGATAGCAGCCAATCAGCATGTCATCAAAATCAAACAAACCTTCACGGCTTTTGTAATCCTCATATTTTTTATATAAAATGGCAGTTTTTTCTTCCCATTCTGATACCGGTCTGACCTCTGCAGGGAGGAGCATCGTATTTTTCCATAGTCCAATTTGCTGCAGTGCTAGATCATAAGCAAATTCCTTTTCGGACAAATCGAGTTCTTTACCGGCCTCTTTCAAAATTCTATCCCGCTGCCACTCTTTTTTTAACAGCTTGTCAGAGGACCAACTGGCGGCATCATGGAACATGAGAATCCGGTAAAAGATACTGTGGAAGGTGCCGGTTATGAGCTGCTGGATTTTTTCACGCTTCATATTTGGATAGGAAAGAAGACGATTTTTCATTTCAGCTGCTGCTTTGGTGGTGAATGTAACCAACATGATGGTTCGAGGATCGATTTGTCTATCCTCGAGCATGAACGCGGTCCGGCAAGTCAGCACTCTTGTTTTGCCGCTTCCGGCCCCGGCAAGCACTAATAAGGGGCCTTCCGTATCTATTACTGCTTTCGTCTGACTATCATCTAAAATAACTCCATTTGCTGATAGCTGCTGCAAATAAGGGGGAAGGCTTCCTGGAGAATTTGTCTGTGTTTGCTTAAACGGAACTTTATATTCGATAGGTTTTGCTGTTTTGAATTTTACAGGAGCAGAATTTTCTTCTGTAATGGTTCTGCCCTGGGGAATTCTAAACCCGTTTCGTTCAATATAGTGATTTTCTGTTTGTGGCTGAAGCCCTGTGTCAAGTCTTCCTGGTAGCGGACATCTCTTTTCCGGTAAAGAATGGTGGAAAAAATGGGGGTCACTTAGGATTCCCAGATACAGCTGCACCTTTTCTTTACAAGTAGGACAAGATAATTCGCCTCTTTTGCCGGCGATGTAAATAGACTGGAATTCCTCACGATTGAGCTCGTCAATCACAATCTTCTGATTTCGATAAACTGCTGTTTTCATTTTTATAACCCTCTATTTTGAAATAAGACATGTTCTATCATATCAAAACCTCGAATGGCGGGAAAGAAGTTTTGAAGAAAACCAATAAAAAGCACCTGCCAACTTTAATATTGGCAAGTGCATATTTCTATAAATTCTTTACCATTGTTTTGTGTGGAATTCCGGCATCCATGAATTCCTCTGAGACTACCTCGTAGCCCAATTTTTCGTAAAAGGGGATGGCATGCGTCTGGGCGTTAAGTTTTAGCTTACGGAAATCTTTTTCCCGGGCATGGGATTCGATTGTCTCCATAATGGCTTTACCAGCACCAATGTTTCTAGCCTCTTTGAGGACACAAATTCGTTCAACCTTTCCATAGCCCTCAACATTGCGGAATCGTCCGGCCCCTACTGGACTGCCTTCATGATACAACACAAAATGAGTGGCATCATTTTCAAATTGATCAATTTCCTCTTCAAAGGGGACGTTTTGTTCATCTACAAAAACTAATTTCCGAACTGTGTAGGCGTCCTCGAGTTCTTTTGGGTTTTCAACAACTTTTACTGTCACTTAGAACTATTCCTTTCCAAACCGAAATGTTTCAGAAACTGTCCAAGAGCCGTTATCCAGTTGGTAGAGGAGATGGAAACGGTCAATCGTTTCTTCGTGGTCAATTCTTTTCATACGCAGCGACCCGTAAACATCGGAGTGTTCATCATTAGATAGATTCTGGCCGATCGTAATATGGGGAACAAATGCGTATTCCGGATTTTGTTCGCTAAATTCTTTATTAACTTCTGCATGTAAGGAAGTTAGTTCTTCTGTCGGCTCAACTTTAAAGTAAATAACATTGTTAACCGGATGAAAAGAACTCACTTTAGTAGTTTTTAAGGTGAAAGGCTGTGTGTTGCCGGCAATTTTCCGCAGTTTATCGGCAAATTCTTTCACATCTTCCTCAGTTGCTTCAAAGGCATTTTTTAATGTCAAATGCGGTGTGATTAAAGCATAATGCGAATCATAGCGCTTGCGATAAGAATTTGCAAGGTCTTGAAGCTTTTTCGATGGAAAAATAACAACTCCAAATTTCATGGCGGTCCCTCCGTTTTAAGTAGTAGGTTTTATCATAAGTCAAGGAATGACAAGGAAAATAGCGAGTAAAAATGGGTATTTATTATTATAACAAATTTTCTAAATATAATAAATAATTCAAATGGCTTACGAGAACATCATTTTAAGTGCCCGTCGTAAGTCTGGCTGCCAATAGGTCCAAGTGTGATTTCCATTAAATTCTTCATAAAAATAACTAAAAGGCTTTTTGGAAAGGACTTTTGAAAGCTCCCGATTGGGTGTCAGAAAATCGCTGGTTTTTCCATCTGTTGTTTTCACTTCGGTTTCGAGTTTTCCTATGACATGATAAATTTCCAGTGATAACGGCTCTGTATAATGCGTGGCAGCTTCTAACACAATCTCGTCCACATAGGGAGATTGAAGCAGCACTTTCCCAAATGTATGCGGGTATTGCAATGCGGTCATTAGGGAAACCGCTGCACCAAGCGAGTCCCCTATAAGTGCTCTGGTTGTCCCAACTTGGTACGTTGGGTATTCACTGTCCAAAAAGGGGACTAATTCATGAGCAAGGAAGCGTATGTATTGCCGGTTTTGGTCTCCTGCAGGATGATATTTTCTGCGGCGGTCCTTTACATTCTTATAGGGTACCCCAACAATAATTAAATTTTCCATTTCTTTTATAGAAAGATACTCGTCTGCCACTCGACCAATTCGGCCAAGCTGAAAATAATCACGGCCATCCTGAGCAATCAGCAGCGAGTATTTATATAGCGGTGAGAAATTGGCTGGAAGGTAAATGAGCAGCTGCATTTCTTCTCCAAGTTCATTGCTGTAAAATGTTTGTTCTGTAATGGTACCTCTTGGATAATCCATTTTGAAAAATCCCCCCGAGTTCAACTGTTTTACAAAAAGAATTTTACCATAATGAAAGTGGAAATGCAGAAATGTGTGTAAGGATAAGGGGGTTAGGTTGAGGATTAATGCAGGTAACGGCTTTTATGATGCTGGTCAGGCATGATGGAAAGAATATTGTCCCGTTTAAAGGTACGGATTTGTTTCCGCAGCAGGCAGTAGGCGAGAATGTATTCGTCAGTTACCTCTTTAATTATTAATCTTCGCTGGGTAATTTCTTGGTTTTCGGCAAGATAAATCATCTCCAAAGGAATATTTTCTTCGATGGAACGAATAAACAGGCCATCCATTTTAGATCTCCTCCTTTCTATAAATTATTATAACCGAACATTAGTTCTTTAATCAATAAAAAGAGGAATGTGTGTTCTTATTTTTTAAAGGGGTATTTAATGAAAAATTGTTATTGACTTTTTTGTTTTTTTTACTATAATAATATTTGTAGCTTAAATATTGATCTGTTAGCTCAGCTGGGAGAGCGCAACCTTGACAGGGTTGAGGTCGGGGGTTCGAACCCCTCACAGGTCATCATTAATCCTAACATCTACAGATGTTAGGATTTTTATTTGTCTTGGAAATGATGGTGAAAATAAATATAAAGAAAACTCGCCGATTGGCAAGCCCCTAAGGGCGAAGACAGAGGCGTAGTTGAACTTATGCGTTAAGAAAGTATAAAGCTTTCGACAGAAAGTTTATACATTCTTATTAGCTTAAAAAAGCAAACTTTAATCTAAAGCTTGCTTTTTTTGTTCAGTGAATTTTTTTATTATTGCTTTTATAATAAACCCTGCCACAACCCCGGGTATGACAAACAACATTGGCAGCCAGACTGGTCCAAACAAGACACCAAAGATTTTTAATTTCGGGGAATAAATACAGCCGACCGTGACAAAATAAGCGGCAAATACGAACGGAAGGAAGGAATATCTTTCACTGCCTCCGCCTCCATCCTTAAACGCATCCCACATCGCAAAGAAATATAAGCAAGGATAAAACATAAGCCACTGATAATCAGTTAAAGCAATTGCCTTTTCAATCTCTCCATGAAAGCTTAGCATGATGATGGTATTGAAATTTGCTTGTGTATTCACCAGAATTTCTAAAAAAACAAACAAGAAACCTTTAAGATATTTTTTATTTAATAATTGCCCAAACCCCGGAAGGGCAATGCTCCAAAATAACTTTTCAATTGGATTTGACAAGCCAACTTCCCCTTCCAAGGATTTACCTTTAGGACTAAATGCTCATTTTTAAAGTAAACATATATCGTACTAATCAGTTTGTCCCGGATTATCATGGAATATGACAGACAATTAGGTATGGTTCAATAATTTTTTATTGGTGCTTAGGCTCAAAAGGTTTTAAAAAAATTGAATGAATATAACAAGTTTCAACACAATTCTTTTTCTCCTTTTGTTATTATGTAATCGTTTACATAGGAAGGGGGATTTTTTTGATGAGGGATATTGCTTATTTTAGGACTCCGCAAAGTATCGTTTATGGAAAACAGGCATTTAACCGAGTAGGAGTGGAAACCGCAGGATTAGGGGATAGAGCGTTAATTATTTCAGACAAAGTCATGAATCACCTTGGGGTTGTTGAAAAATGCAAACAGTTATTAGCAGCTCATGGTGTTCAAAGCCGTGTATTTCTAGGCGTAGACTCTGAACCGACAGTCAACTATGTTTCTGAAGCACTTGAGCAGTTCAGTTTGGAAAAGTGTAATTTACTTATATCCATTGGCGGCGGTAGTTGTATCGATACCGCCAAAGCAGTTGCTGTATTAGTAACAAACGGAGGGGATATTGGTGACTATGCAGGCGGCAGAAAGATTGCTGAAGCGATGCCAATCCCGCATATCGCGATTCCTACCACAGCCGGAACGGGTTCAGAAGCAACTGATGTCACGGTCATTACCGACCCTTCCACGAATGTAAAAATCATGGTCAAACAACCGGCGTTCATGCCTTCAATAGCTATAGTCGACCCGCTCTTAACCATTTCCTCACCGCAGCATGTAACTGCCGCAACAGGCGTGGATGCATTAAGCCATGCCATTGAAGCATATCTTTCCAAAAAAGGGCATCCTATGACAGATTCGCTGGCATTATCAGCCATGAAACTCATTGTCCAAAATCTTTATCAAGCTTATACGAATGGAGAAAACCTTGAAGCAAGGGAAGCCATGTCGCTTGGCGCCCTTCAGGCAGGAATGGCGTTTTCCAATGCGTCTGTATGTCTGGTACATGGAATGTCGAGGCCGATTGGGGCGCTGTTTCATGTTCCACATGGGTATTCCAATGCCATGCTGCTTCCGGCTGTACTTGAATTTAGTAAGGATTCCTGCATTGACAGGCTATCCGATTTAGGGGATATCTTTGCCCCCAACCATTCCAATCGTTCAAAAGAAGAAAGGGCGAAATTTGCAGTAGAATCGGTCAAGCAGCTATGTTCTGCTTTAAAAATACCGAATTTAATGGAGTGGGGAATCGACAGACATAAATTTACCGGCGCCATCAGTAAAATGGCCAAGGATGCATTAGATAGCGGCAGTCCAGCCAATAACCCAAAAGTCCCCACACAGTGGGAAATTGAACAATTATACCGTATATGTTATGAATATGATTTCTCGGTTAAAGAAATAGTATGAATGCTTCATTAAAGCCATTGTATTTTTACAATGGCTTTTTTAATATGTAATAAGGAAATGACAAAGAAAGAAGGAATTAAGAGTGAAATATATAAACATTGCCAATACCGATTTAAAAGCTTCTAACCTGATTATGGGCAATATGCGGTTAACCTCGTTATCGGTGCCAGAGGCAGAAAAGTTAATCCGTACGGCTTTGGAAGAAGGGATCAATTTCTTTGACCATGCCGATATTTACGGAAGAGGTAAATGCGAAGAAATATTTTCTGACGCCATTCAAATAAATTCGCAAATTCGTGAAAACATGATTTTGCAGAGCAAATGCGGGATCCGTTTGCCGGAAGGCTTTTTTGATTTTTCAAAGGATCATATCCTGAATTCTGTTGAAGGTATCTTAACACGTTTAAAAACGGACTATCTTGATATTCTCCTTCTGCACCGCCCTGACCCGCTAATGGAGCCTGAGGAAGTTGCTGAAGCTTTTCAACAGCTTCATACAAGCGGAAAGGTAAAATATTTTGGTGTGTCGAACCACAATCCGTCCCAAATTGAACTGCTGCAAAAATACATACCATTTAAACTGGTGATCAACCAGCTTCAGTTTAGCATCGCCCATACTCCGATGATTGACTCGGGAATTTCCTTAAATATGAAAATTGATCAGGCTATTAATCGTGATAGCAGCATTTTAGAATACTGCCGTTTGAACGATTTAACCATTCAAGCATGGTCTCCATTTCAGCACGGCTTTTTTGAAGGTTCATTCCTTGGGGATTTGGAACGTTTTCCTGAATTGAACAAAACTATTGACGGAATTGCTGAAAAATACGGTGTCACCAACACTGCGATTGCGGTTGCTTGGATTACCCGCCATCCGGCCAACATCCAGGTCGTACTCGGAACAACCAATCCAGGTCGAATGCACGATGCCTGCATGGGATCTGAAATCAAATTAACTAGAGAAGAATGGTATCAAATTTATAAAGCAGCAGGGAATATTGTGCCTTAATTTATATTAGAATAAATCCAACTTCTTAAATGCCTTTAAAAGCTATATCATTAAGCGGAAATAAGCTAAGCTAAAAAGACCTGCCCTTACTTTGGGACAGGTCTTTCTGCATTACATTTTCAATGGCGTTAGGCACTGCTGGAAAACTACAGCTGCCTTTTCCGGATTTACTGGAAAGCCCATTTCCTTCATCGTTTCCCCGATTAAAACAACTGCTTTTTCAAGCATTTCATTTGTGGTGTTGCCCATATGGCCGATTCGGAACGCCTTTCCTGCTAAATGCGCAAGCGCACCGGCGACAATGACACCTTTTTCGGCAAGGGCAGCGCGGAAGGCGGCATCGTTCAAGCCTTCTGGGTACAGAATACAGCTAAGAGTAGCGGCAGCGACATCCTCATCGGCTATTGCCTTCATCCCATATTCGGCGAGAGCGGACCGGACTGCTCGTCCGTAAGCTTTGTGACGTTTATAGCGATTTTCCATCCCTTCGGCAAGCACCAATTTCATTCCCTCGTCATAGGCGTAAATGAGGTTTACCGGCGGTGTTGCAAAGTATTTGCCAGGATCATTCATAATTGGGATCCAATTATGGATGTCACAATAGTAGGCTGGTACACGCTCGATTTTTTCACGTGCGGCCAATGCCGATTGGTTAAAGGCGACAACTGCCAGTCCTGGGGGTACACCGATTGCTTTCTGCGATCCTGTTAACACAACATCGATTTTATAATCCGGATGGCCGTATGCCTTGCTCATATCTTCTTCCATCGCCGCAGTGGCGCAGACACCATCGAGAATAACTAATGCCCCGTGTTTTTTTATAAGAGGCACAAGTGCATCCAAGTTTGCGGCGACACCTGTTGAAGTATCGGCATGGGTAATGGTAACGGCTTTGTAATTCCCAGCAGTTAATTTTTCCTCTACTTCCTTTGTCTGAACCTGACTGCCCCATTCTGACTGAATGACGTCAACCTCAATTCCAAATGCTTTTCCTAAATGGATAAAGCGGTCCCCAAAGTAGCCTTGACTGATGACAAGTATTTTCTCTCCTGCAGCCACTGTATTTACAAGGGCCATTTCCATCGCAAGGGTTCCGGACCCGGAAACAACAAACACTTCCCCGTCTGTTTTAAACATCTCTCTTGTTTTTTCAATAGCACTCTTAAATATTTTCACAAATCTTGGGTCAGTATGACCCCGGGTTTCCTGTGCCAGCGCATCATAAATGGAATCAACGACAGGTGTCGGGCCGGGGATAAGCAGCATATCTTCGTTTCGCATTTTTCGTTCCTCCTAAATAGACTTTTTGGATGAAAAATAAACCAACATTTACCTCTTCTATATCATTTTCGAAAATCCTTTAATATTTTTATGGATTCATCTATTATATGGAATGGTATAATATGGTTTGGTTTCCAGAAAGGATGGTGTCCGTATGAAAGAATTGGTATTCGCAAAGGGCTATCAAGAAAACGAACTCTTAAGAAAAAGTTTTAATGAATTAGCTTCCTCCATCTTTGGCATTGACTTCGAAGTGTGGTATCAGCACGGCTTCTGGACAGAAAAATATATACCATATTCGTATATTGAATATGGTAGAGTCGTAGCAAATGTATCAGTAAATCTTGTGGATTTAATCATTGATAACGAAAAAAAACAGTCTGTCCAAATCGGTACGGTCATGACGCATCCCGATTATCGAAATCAAGGTTTGTCCAAAAAACTGATGGATCAGGTTTTGGAAGATTACAAGGATATAGATTTAATGTATTTATTTGCTAATCAATCTGTGCTAGATTTTTATCCAAAGTTTGGTTTTAAAGAATATGAAGAACTCCAATTTTCACTGGACCGTTCGTTCGAGGCAAAAAACGAAACCGGCATACGAAAATTAAATGGGAGAAACGTTGAAGATTTAGCATTTATTTATAGATTGGCAGCTGGACGGCTATCGGGGTCAGCTGCCTTTGGGACACACGGAACAGAGGAGCTGCTAATGTTTTATTGTTTGATGGTCTTTAACCAAGACCTCTACTATGCCCAGGATGAGCAGGCTGTAGTCATCATGCAGCATGAGGAGGATACGCTTCACCTTTATGATATTATTAATAAGGGGAAAGTAGAATTAATAACGATTTTAATGAAACTTGTTAATAAGAATACTGCAAAAGTTGTTTTTCACTTCCAGCCTGAGGATGACGTGCTGCCGCTTAAGACTAAGGTTGATAAATCCAGTAATGTTTTATTTATCAAAAATCTTACAGGTGTTTCATTGCCAAATGGGTTTAAACATCCGCTTACCTCACAGGCCTAAAGCTGATTATTGGCAGAATATTAAAATAGTGATACTATTTTAATATTCAGTTATTGTTTTGCTTATAAATTGTTTTTGAAGGAGACGAGTAGAGATGAGTATGGAAAATTTGAGCGTAGCAAGCAAAGGGTATTTTGGAGAATTCGGAGGCAGTTTTGTTCCAGAGGATTTACAAGGAGTTCTAAACAAATTAGAACAGCAATTTTTAAAATACAAGGATGATCCCGAATTCATTGAAGAATATAATTATTATCTCAGGGAATACATTGGAAGAGAAAATCCGCTAACATTCGCCGAAAATTTAACAAAACAAATTGGCGGGGCGAAAATCTATTTGAAACGGGAAGATTTAAATCATACCGGGGCCCATAAAATTAATAATGCGATTGGGCAGATTTTGTTAGCTAAACGGATGGGAGCGAAGCGGATTATCGCAGAAACGGGCGCTGGCCAGCATGGTGTAGCAACCGCAACCGCCTGTGCGATGTTTGACATGGAATGTATCATCTATATGGGAAAATTGGACACAGAGCGGCAAGCGTTAAATGTTTTCCGTATGGAATTATTGGGGGCAAAGGTGATCCCAGTAACCAAAGGACAGGGGCGTTTAAAGGATGCTGTAGATGAAGCTTTAGGGGACCTTGTCCAAAACTATCAAAATACTTTTTATTTGCTTGGTTCAGCAGTTGGCCCGCATCCATATCCAACCATGGTGAAGCATTTCCAAGCGATTATCAGTGAGGAATCAAAGCGCCAGGTTCTTGAAAAAGAAGGAAAGCTCCCAACAGCCGTGATTGCCTGTGCAGGTGGGGGCAGCAATGCCATCGGTGCATTTGCCCATTATATCGATGAGAAAACTGTCCGGTTAATTGGTGTTGAACCAGCAGAGGCTCCGACCTTGACAGAAGGGGTGCCGGCTGTTATCCACGGTTTTAAATGCTTGACACTAATCGATGAAAAAGGGGAGCCAAAGCCAACCTATTCCATTGCGGCAGGTCTGGACTATCCAGGTGTTGGTCCAGAACACAGCTATTTAAAAGAGAGCGGCAGAGCGGAGTATGTTACAGCAACCGGTCAGGAAGCGTTAGAAGCGTTTCAACTTTTGAGTAAAACAGAAGGCATTATTCCAGCGCTTGAAAGTTCTCATGCGGTTGCCCATGCTGTGAAGCTAGCCAAAGAATTATCATCGGACGATGTGTTAATTGTAAATCTTTCAGGACGCGGGGATAAAGACGTTGAGCAGGTTTTTCAAATGTTAAAAAAATAATGTAATGAAGGATGATCCTTTTAACGGGTCGTCTTTTTTTTGTCAAAAGTTATTCATAAAAAATTGTTAAAGTTTTGTGAAATACTTCTGATAAATTGCCGAATTTCGACATCTTTCTGTCGTTGACAGCCCCGAAGGTAGATAATTAAGGGAGTTTAGTCCATAAATAACAGGGTACATGCCGAAATGTGTCGAGATTATCGCGTTTACAATTTTTCCAAACCTATCAATAATTTAAATTGAATTATATTCCAATAAGTATTTTTTATGAAAATTGCCTGTTGGAGTATGACCATTCATTAAATTTTTGAGGAGGATGTGTAATGGTGTATCAGCAAAAGCCTTGGTTGAAATGGTATGATCCTAGAGTGGAAGAGCATGTAAGTGTAAAGCACGAGTCTCTTTATGATTTTTTAGAAAGTGCCGTAGAACGTTTTAGCGAAAAACCAGCATTCACTTTTTATGGGAAAGTTTATAGCTTCAAGGAAACAAAATGGATGGTCGACAGACTCGCGTCTGCATTACATAAAGAAGGCTTTAAAAAGGGCGACCGAGCCGCAATTATGCTTCCTAATTGCCCTCACTATATATTCAGCTTATTTGCAGTTTTTCGTTTAGGCGGGATTGTTGTCCAAATGAATCCAATGTATGTCGAAAGGGAAATCGAATACGTTTTGGAGGACTCGGGTGCTAAATATATGATTGTGCTGGACTCATTCTATCCTAGGGTTAAAAAGGTCCAGCCGAGCACATCTCTAAAAAGGGTCGTAGCAGTGAACTTAACCGGTAACCGAGGCGAGCTCGGCGAAGGAGATTATTATTTTGAAGCAGCACTTCAAGATGATGTCAAACTTCCAGAAGTGGAAATAGACCCGCATGAGGATGTCGCGGTCCTGCAATATACTGGTGGAACAACTGGTGTGCCGAAAGGCGTTATGCTGACCCACTACAATCTTTTAGCGAATTTCAATCAGGTCTGCGATTTTATTTATAATACCTGTGATGATGTCCCAGACTCTTTTAAAATGATTACCGTCCTGCCAATGTTTCACGTCTATGGATTGTCAAGTGTAGCTCTTTGCGGAATTCGCGAAGGCGCTAACCAGATTATCCTGCCTCGCTTTGATTTAAAAGAGGTTATGGAAACCATTAAGCGGGAAAAGCCATTTATCTTTGCTGGAGTTCCAACCATGTATTTTGCATTGAATAGTTTGCCTGAAGCATTAAAGGATTGCGGTTTTGCAGATGTATATTATGCAGGCAGCGGCGGGGCGCCGTTACCAGTGGAGCAGGCGAAAGCATTTGAAAATATTACAGGTTCAACCCTCCGCGATGGCTACGGGCTTTCTGAAGCATCTCCAACGATTGCATTCAATCCGCCGTTTTTACCAAGAAAGTATGGAAGTATCGGCATACCGGTACCAAGTACAGTGGTTAGAATTGTCCGGGAGATTGAAGACGGAGAATATGTGGATGTCCCCGTTGGTGAATCAGGAGAATTAATTGTTAAAGGGCCTCAGGTCATGAAAGGATATTGGAACCGTCCGAAAGATACGGAAGATGTAATCAAGGATGGCTGGCTGTTCACTGGTGACATTGCAAAAATGGATGAAGATGGCTATCTTTATATTCTTGACCGGAAGAAGGACATGATTATTGCCAGCGGTTACAATGTATATCCGCGCGAGGTGGAAGAAGTCCTCTATAAGCTGGAGGGTGTAGAAGAGGCGATCGTAATCGGTGTTCCTGATAGCTATCGTGGGGAAACGGTGAAGGCGTTTATTAAACTAAAAGATGGCTGTGGAATTTCTGTAGAAGAGATTATTGCGTTTGCAAAAGCCAACCTGGCACCTTATAAGGCTCCTAAAGAGGTAGAAATACTAGTGGAATTGCCAAAATCGTCAGTTGGAAAGCTGCTTAGAAGAGTTTTGCGGGATGAAGAGATTGCAAAAGTGAAGGCTTAATATATTTATATTCCATTTGCTTGTAGGATAAAGTTTAATAGTTTTAGCTGCACAGAAAAATGCCCAGTCGTGCTCGATAGGGCATTTTTCTGGATTATTGTTTTTTTAGAAATTCCAGTGCTTTTTGATTAACTAGCTCAGTGGCTTCGGTAACATAGATATGCCCTGCGCCTTTAACTGTTAAAAATTCGGCATTTTCGATATTCTCTGCCAAGGTAACGCCATTTTCATATGGGACTAAACGATCTTCATCGCCGTGAATAACTAGAGTTGGTACTTTAAGTTGTTGCAGTTCACTGTAAGTGTCGTGGGCAAGGCATGCTTGGAGCTGAAGCATGTATGCGTATGGAAGAATCGGCCTTTCGATTCTTACTTTAATATCCTCTGCTACGAGATTGCGCTGATTTTCAATAAATGATTGGCTGTATAGGATGGGGGCAGTGGCCCATGCCATTTCCTCAGGAGTCGCAGTGGACGAAGCCCTGGACAGCATAAGCATAGAGACATCCGCTCCTGGCTGAACATGATGTGTACCGCCGGAAGTGGTACACCCAAGGATAAGGGATTTAATCCGTTCTGGATATTTTAGTGCCAGCCTTTGGGCAATCATTCCGCCCATGGAAATACCATAAACATGTGCAACATTAACTCCTGCAGCATCGAGGACTGCCCGTGCATCTTCTGCCATCAATTCAATAGAATACGGGGTATTGGGCTTATCGCTTAAGCCTACACCACGATTATCAAAAATAATTACTTTATAGTGTTCCGATAGAGCTGGCAAAGTTCTATACCATGACCTGGAATCAAGGGATAACCCCATAATCAATAAAAGCGGCTCCCCTTCACCATGAACCTCATAATAAAGATCAATTCCATTTGCATTCGTAATCGGCACGCAAGCACAACTCCTTTAATCATAATATTAAAATATATGACCATAGCCCTAAGGACATGTCTAAAAATCACAAATTCATGGACTGATTGCGTGCACCTAAACTGTCCACGGAACAAGGACAAATGTCTTTTTGTGGTGCCTGACACCTTTTTGTTATTCACCTCAAAATGAAAGCGTTTTCCTAAGATAGTGTCATTCAGTTGGCTTCGGCGGGGGGGTAGATTGGGCGGGGAGTGAATGGGGAAAAATTCCAACAATATTCGACAAAGAACTATTTTGGGTAAAAGGGATTTTATTAAAAAAAACCCATGAATTAAATATGGAATGAATTTAATAAATGGTACCTTAAGGATATTTGGTGGTATTTGTGGAATTTTGTCGATAAGCATTGGTTTACAAATCTAAACTTTGCTTCAATAATTAAAATTATATTAATATTCTAACAACAATCTTTGTTTTACTTTAATATCAAGAGGAGGCATAGTTTTTTATGGTTTATCAGCAAAAGCCGTGGCTTAAAGTTTATGATTCAAGGTTGGATGAGCATCTTCAGATTGAGTATAATTCTCTTTACCACTTTCTGGAGAAATCGGTAAATCGTTTTAATACGAAACCGGCAATGACGTTTTTGGGAAATGTAACCAGCTTCAATGATACCAAAACGATTGTTGACCAATTTGCTTCAGCCTTACATAGAGCAGGATTTGTTAAAGGCAGTCGTTTAGCCATAATGCTGCCAAATTCACCTCATTACATATTTACTTTATTCGGGACTTTTCGCCTTGGAGGGATCAATGTCCAAGTTAATCCCATGTATGTTGAAAGAGAAATAGAGCATGTTTTAAATGACTCCGGTTCAGAGTTCATAGTGGTCCTCGATGCGCTTTACCCAAAAGTGAAAAAGGTCCAGTCAAATACTTCGTTAAAAAAGGTGATTGTTGTTAATTTTGGCGGTGCCAAAATTGATCTTGCAGATGGTGATGTTTATTTCGATGAAATCCTTGATAAGGAAGCTAGTCTTCCAGAGGTAGACATTGACCGTGATGAAGATGTCGCTGTGCTTCAATATACCGGTGGAACAACCGGTCTCTCCAAAGGGGTAATGCTTACCCATACGAATCTTTTAGCCAATTTAACACAGGTTTGTGATTTTGCTTATAAAACATGTGATGACAAACCAGAAGATTTTAAAATCATAACTGTATTGCCGATGTTCCATGTCTATGGATTATCAAGTGTTGCGCTTTGCGGAATCAGAGAAGGTGCTAACCAAATTATCCTGCCGCGCTTCGATCCAAAGGAAGTAATGGAGATTGTCAAACGTGAAAAACCATTCCAATTCTCAGGTGTTCCAACCATGTTCTTTGCATTAAACAGTCAAGAGGGACTAGAGGATGCTGGTTTTGATTCACTATATTACGTGAACTGCGGTGGTGCTCCACTTCCAATAGAAGCGGCCAAAGTGTTTGAAAAGAGGACAGGGAAACAGCTGCGTGATGGATACGGTTTATCTGAAGCAGCACCAACAGTCATTTTTAGTCCTCCATTTGTGCCAAGAAAGCACGGAAGTATAGGCATTCCAGTTCAAAGTACAATTGCCAGAATCGTTCACGAAACAGAAGATGGCTTTGTCGATGCACCGGTTGGTGAGGCTGGGGAGATCATCGTCAAAGGGCCGCAGGTTATGAAAGGATACTGGAATCGTCCTGAAGATACGGATGCAGTAATAAAGGATGGCTGGCTGTTTACTGGCGATATGGCAAGAATGGATGAAGATGGATACTTTTATATTGTTGACCGCAAGAAAGATATGATTATTGCAAGCGGCTTCAATGTTTATCCAACCGAAATTGAAGGGGTTCTCTATCAGCTGGAAGAAATCGAAGAAGTGGTGGTAGTGGGCGTTCCAGACCCTTACCGCGGCGAAACCGTAAAGGCTTATGTAAAGCTAAAAGCGGGTTATTCTATTAGCGAAGAAGAAATCAAACAGTTTGGAAAGGAAAACCTAGCACCATATAAGGCGCCAAAAGATGTAGAAATCCTTCCGGAGCTGCCAAAATCTTCAGTTGGGAAACTGCTAAGAAGAGTATTAAGAGACCAAGAAAAACAAAAAGTAAAAGCCTAATAGTCAACTAGGAGGAATTTAAGATGAGTTTACAAGATTTATTCAGTTTACAAGGAAAAACGGCGATTGTTACAGGCGGTGGCAGAGGCTTAGGACAGCAAATTGCCACTGTGTATGCAGAAGCAGGTGCTAATGTTGTTGTTTGTTCAAGAGATGTTGAAGCATGTCAGCAATTAAGCGATGCGCTTAAGGAAAAAGGTGTTCGCTCACTTGCATTTAAATGTGATGTATCAAATCCTGAAGATATCCAGCATGTTGTGGACGAAACGCTAAAAGAATTTGGCTCAATTGATATCTTGGTTAATAACAGCGGCACAAGCTGGGGAGCCCCTGCACTTGAAATGCCAGCAGATAAATGGGATAAGGTAATGGATATCAACCTGAAAGCAGTGTTTTTATTTTCTCAGGCTGTTGGAAAAATTATGGTCGAGCAGCGTTCCGGAAAAATCATTAATATTGCTTCGATTGCCGGTATGGGCGGTCAGAAACCTGAAGTCATGGATGCCATTGGTTATTCTGTCAGCAAGGGTGCCGTCATTACATTAACGAAAGATTTAGCAGTAAAATTGGCACCGCATAATGTCCATGTGAATGCCATTGCACCAGGGTTTTTCCCAACAAAAATGACCAATGCCATTTTGGGCTATTCTGGTGAAAGTATTCTTGATCGTACACCTGCAGGACGTTTTGGTTCCGATGAAGATATGAAGGGGCCGGCGCTATTTTTAGCATCATCAGCATCAGACTATGTATTCGGTCATGTACTGGTGGTTGATGGTGGAACGACTGCAAGTGTAGAATAAGTCCGCAAGCACTTTTTAAAATTTTTCTGAATTTTTAAGAGATAGCCTTGTAGGGTTCCATTAAATATGTTTAGATTGATATATTAGTACATATGTTAAGAAGAACATACTAACCGGTTAGTAAGAGGGAATCAAATGGAAACCACGCACCAGGACGAAGTTGCTTTTTCCAGAGAACTCGAAGCGAAAATAAATAAAAGAATCCATGAACTCACTAATAGCCGGGGCTTTACCCTAGCATGGGGGAGGGCAATGGATGCCCATTTGGCTCGGTTAAAAATTCATAGAAAATTAACAACTAGATGGTTAAAACGATTAGACCTTCCCAATAAAGATGAAGTAGCAGAGCTTTCAATTAGATTGGTAGATTGTGTGGAGAAAATCGACCTGCTCGACGACACAATCTATAGTTTAAAAAAAAGGCAGCAAATAAATTTAACTCATTTAAAAATGGTACGACAATCATGGGAAGAACTGCTGGTTGTTTTGCGGACGGAAGAAAAAGAATTAAAAGCAGGTAATCTTACATCGCTTGAAAAGGAATTAATACAACTAAAGCGATTATTTCAAATAGAATTCGAAATGGAGGAATAACCAATGACTGAGAAAAATGAAAAAGAGTTAGAGGTTGAGGTTAATGTTGAAAATCAATTGTCAAGCCTTGAGCTGATTTGGAAGATTGGCTTTGATGAATTAGATGCATGGGCTAATCGTTTTAATAAGCGCGATGAGCTATTCTTGTCAGCGGTTAAGAACTATGTAGAAAGCGTTAAGCGCAATCAGGACAATCTAAAAGCGGTCACTGAGCAATTTGACCGAGAAGTCAAGGAATGGGAAAAAGCTGCGCGTGAAGAATTACTTGTGACAACCACGACTTTGCAGCATTTCTTCCCTGTTAAATCTTATGAGGAAATCAATAAAGTTGTGGATGACATTCAACAAAAAACGGCAAATCTACTGTTAACTCCGGTAAAGGCGTTAACCGGCGGTCAGGCACTAGACAAGTATCTGGATGTCGTCGAGCAATATCTGGCTTTCAGGAAAAAAGCACGTGAAAAATATATTGAAAGTGTAAAGAAAACTACTAATGTACTATATGAAAATCAAAAAATATTTGTTGATTTATTCTCAAAACAATTAAAAGCAGCCATTTTTCCTTTTCAAAAATTCATGAAAAACGCGGTTGAATCAACAAAATCATAACGAGGTGAATGTTAATGTCAGAGAAAAAATATGATCCGTATGAATCCTTTCATAAGTTAAGTCTTTTGTGGGAAAAGCAAATCAATGATTTTATCTACCTGTGGACGAATAACAATGAGTTTGTCAAAATGTCCAATTTCGGAACTGAAGTGCAAACCCGTTATCTGGAGCAATTGAAAAAAAATCAAGAAGCCTTCGCAAGTGTCCTAAATTTACCGACGAAGAGCGACGTTACAAATGTGGCAAACTTAACGATTCAAGCAGAAGAGAAAATGGAGGCTCTTGAAGAGCAAATTTGGGATTTACAAGATTCTGTAAAATCACAGAGTAAAGAGATTGAAAGTGTCGTAGAAGTCTCCAAGGAAATCATTAAACTGACAAAACAGCTAAAACAAGATCTGGTTAAGTCAAAAAAAGAACTGTCTGATACAAAGAGCCTGCACGCCGAACTTCAGGAAATGAAATTTGAACTATTGAAGTTAAGTAACTTTAAAGAAGAACTTGACGCTATTAAGGGTTTGATTGAAAAGGAAAAAACGGAGCAACCTGTGTTTTCTAGTGCAGGATCATCTAAATAATTTTAAAGGGAGGGAAACATTACCGTGGCTGTAGAGACACCTTTTAGGAATTTGATTCCGGAATTGAATTATGAGAAAGAAACGGCTCGTTGGAAGAATGTTGTTAAAGCATTAACTGGACCTGCGCCGAAAATGGGGCACTCGCCAAGAAAGGAAGTATGGCGCAAAAATAAATCGGTATTATGGCATTATCCAGCTAAACAAAAAAAATATGAAATTCCATTATTTTTTGTTTACTCCTTGTTTAATAAGCCATATATTTTAGATGTTGCTCCCAAGACCAGCGTGATCGAGGGTCTCACAAATTTAGGCTATGAGGTGTATTTGTTAGATTGGGGTGCACCAGGCTACGAGGACAAAAAAATTGGTCTCGATACTTATATCGACAAGTATTTAAGAACTGCGGTCAAGCGTGCAATCCGCCATTCCGGAGCGGATGAAATTACCGTTGTCGGCTATTGCCTGGGCGGAACGATTGCTTCCATTTATGCGTCAATTGCTGATGAGCCAATTAAAAATTTAATCGTTGCAACTGTGCCAATTGATTTCCAACCGGCTATTGGTCCGGATAAATGGACAGAAGGCATTAGAAACGGTGATATTAACATAGACAGCTTTATAGATGTTTATGGCAACATCCCGCCTAAAATGGTCGAAGGCATGTTCAGGGCAATGCAAGCACCTGTTTATTTTACTAACTACACATTGCTGCTTTCAAGGGCACATGACCAGCGTTATGTTGATAAATGGCAGCGGATGAACAAGTGGACAGTTGATCAGGTTCCATTTGCAGGAGAAGCCTACCGTCAATTATCCAATGACCTTTTTAAAGAAAATAAACTGGTAAAGGGCGAGTTGGTCATTGGCAATAAAAAGGCGGACTTAAAAAATATTAAAGCCAACTTATATGTGATTTCTGGTTCTAGAGACCATTTAATCTTGGAAGATCAAAGTAAACCAATCATGGACCTAGTTTCCAGCGAGGATAAAACGTATGTGGTTGTTGAAACGGGGCATGTAGGACTGGCACTCTCTGGATTATTTGGCAAAATTGTAGATCAATGGGCATCCAGCCGTTCCAATCCCCTATAATAAAGAAATAGGAATAAAGTACGGTACAAGGACATATATAGTAAATAGTGTTGCATAAAAGAGGAAGGAATAATTTCCTTCCCCTTAACTTGCAGCCTGATGTTTATTCAAAAAATTGCGAAGCACTTCATTAAACGCGTCTTTTGCTTCAAGTTTAGCAACATGACCGGTATTTCTAAAAACGACAAACTCGGAGTGGCGGATTTGTTTATGCATTAAATATTGAATCCAGACAGGTGTTACGGAATCATATTGTCCGCCAATAATAAGGGTCGGCACCTCGATTTTTGGAAGGAGTGTTAAATTATTGACCTTAAGACACGCTTCCATGGCTTTAAAATAATATTCCTTGTTCGGACGGTAAAATTCGTAAAATTGCTCAAAATTCTCATCCGACCAAGTATACAGGCAAACCTTTGCTGCAGTTTCTCTTGTAATGTCTGGAGACTTATTCTCTGCCCGTGCCTTTCTATAGGCTAAAAATAATTTCCCGAAATTTTTCGGGGCATAATGGAACGTGCTGACCAGCATTAAGGAACGGCACACTTCTGGTGCCTGACGGTAAATCTCTTGTGCAACCATACCGCCCATGGATAAACCGCATATGTGGGCGCTTTCAAAGCCTAGCCCTTTAATAAGACTTATACAATCGGCTGCGAAGTTTTTTATTGAAATCTCACCAGGCTTTTGATATTCACCGTGTCCTCGTAAATCAGGAATAATTAAGTCATATTGATCTGCTAATTCAAACTGATGTAACCAACCTTCTTTTACCTCCCCAAGTCCATGAATAAAAACTAAAGGCTCACCGGCACCGAGTCGTAAATAAGGAATTTCGTGGGTGACTTTAAAAAAATTACGCAAATTGCATTCCTCCCTGTGATTTTTAATAACCTTTGTTTCCTTCATTTCTATAATATATACATTTACAATATTCTGATTATTTTATTATATAATCGGTGTTGACAAAATATAACACATAGGTGTAAATTACATATATAGACTAGCAATGAAATTACATAAAGAAAATGCCAGCTTTAAGCGACTGGACTAATAATGAAAAAGGAGGAAGAAATATGAGCACAACAAAGAAAAATGGCCAAGCTGAAGAATCTCTTCAGACCAACCAATTAGTTGACACACTTTGGAATCAATATGAACAATCCTTAGACCGTGCCAGAAAGATTCGTGAAAGCAGGGAAGATGCTTACTTAAATGCAGTTAAAGAGGTAGTAAAGTTTAATCAAGAATTCAGATTTTCGCTTGGAAATCTATACCGTACTTTTAGAAACACCAATAGTGAATTAGTCAAGGGTGTTTCCAACGGACTTGTAAAAGAAGAAGCAAAAAAGGTTGTTCGCCCAGAATTAAAAGAACAAATTGAAGAAGTAAATGGCAGGATTGAACAATTGGTGGCTGCTCCAATCGCTGCGGGACTTGATTTGGTTGCTCGCACCGAAAATAGTTTTATTGAGAATAGTGAAAAATATGTTGAGTACTCAAGAGCGCGTAGAGGCAGCTGGCAGCAAGTTACAAATGGTTATGTAAAAGCAGCAAGAAAAAGCCATCAACAAGTGGTTAATCGCCTTGAAGAAAGTGTAAAAGTATTTGTAAATGCAAAATAATGATTTTAAACACGGCTGTCCATTTGGATAGCCGTGTTTTTATTTTTTATTCATGGGCTTTAAAGCTGTTTTGTTTTCATAAAATAAAGAGTATAAAGAGGAAAATTTAATCGTTTTGGGCTATGATAGAAAGTAAAGGATTTCAGGAAAAAAAGAGGTTCAGCTATGCTAAAGAGTTTACTGACATTCCAAAAAGCGAACGGGATTGCACCGTATATTTGGACTGTTCTTTGTATTTTGCCATTTTATTTTATATTTCAGGCTCCAACAACACTGCAAATCGTTGTTGGGATTGCGCTGACATTGGCGTTCTTTATTTTCTATCGGATTGCCTTTATTTCCAAAGGCTGGCTTGTATATGTTTGGACAATGATTTTGATTGCGATTTCCATAACGGCAACCAGCCTTTTCAGCTATGTATATTTCGCTTTTTTTCTTGCTTACTATCTAGGAAATATCAAGGATCGGGTTGCTTTCTTTACATTGTACTTTATCCATTTGCTAAGTACTTCCGCTTCCATCAATTACAGCATTGTCATCCATGAAAAATTGTTTTTGCAGCAACTCCCATTTGTCATCATTATTTGGATTAGCGTCATTCTCCTTCCATTTAGTATTCATAACCGCAAGGAGAGAGGGCAGCTTGAAGAAAAACTCGAGGATGCCAACAAACGGATTTCTGAACTGATTAAACTCGAGGAGCGGGAACGGATTGCCCGCGACCTTCATGATACACTGGGGCAAAAAC
This sequence comes from Neobacillus sp. SAB-20_R2A, assembly GCF_049568635.1. Lineage (NCBI taxonomy): Bacteria > Bacillati > Bacillota > Bacilli > Caryophanales > Bacillaceae > Neobacillus > Neobacillus sp. SAB-20_R2A. The sequence goes on from NZ_CP145895.1 coordinate 1,646,666, forward strand.
TTTCCATGATTGGGCTAAAGTCTGATTTAGCAAGAAAATTAATCTCGAAGGACCCCGATCAAGCCCGAAACGAACTAAAAGATGTTCAAGCTACGGCCCGAACTGCACTAAGTGAAGTAAGAAAAATGGTTTCCTCCATGCGGGGAATTCGTTTAAAGGATGAAATTCAGCGTATTAAACAAATGCTTGCAGCGGCTCAAATCAATCTGGAATGCAGAGGAGAATTTATTTTAACAAACGTCACGCCATTTACTGAGAATATTTTAAGCATGTGCTTAAAAGAAGCGATTAATAATGTTGTGAAACACAGCGGGGCTAGCAGTTGTTTAATTTCTATTGATCAAACGCGGAAAGAAGTCGTGATGACGATACATGATAATGGTTCATTTAAAACTGCCAAGGGGAAAATTTCTGATGGCCATGGTTTAAGAGGGATGCAGGAAAGGCTGGAATTTATCAACGGCAGTTTAGAGCTATTGACAAGCAATGGTACTGCTATAATTATTAAAGTCCCAGTAGACTTAAAACCTCGCCAAGATAGGAGAGTTGGAAATGATTAGGATTGTCATCGCCGAAGATCAACAAATGCTTCTCGGAGCTTTTGGGTCATTACTTAATTTGGAAGAGGACATGGAGGTAGTCGGGAAGGCCACCAACGGAGAAGATGCTGTTACTCTTGTCAAGAATCTAAGTCCTGATGTTTGTATAATGGATATTGAGATGCCCGGCAAAAGCGGACTTGAGGCCGCAGAGGAAATTAAGTGTCTAAGCTGCAAGGTGATCATTTTGACAACCTTTGCCCGATCAGGGTATTTTCAGCGGGCTTTAAAGGCAGGGGTAAGCGGATATCTTTTAAAGGATAGCCCAAGTGAAGAATTGGCAAGTTCCATCCGAAGTGTTGTGGCAGGAAGGCGAATTTATGCGCCAGAATTAATGGATGATGTGTACGCCGAAGAAAATCCATTAACAGACCGGGAACGTGAGGTATTAGAACTGGTAGCAGACGGCAAAAACACAAAAGAAATAGCGGAAGAGCTTAGTATCAAAACAGGGACGGTCCGGAATTACATCTCCATTATTCTCGATAAACTGGAGGTGAAAAACCGGATTGAAGCCATAACCCAATCAAAGGAAAAAGGCTGGTTTAAATAGGTTCTCCAGCTTGCTTGTTTTTATTAATCGAAACAGGTGCCGATATGAGGCATCTTTTTTTTACCAATTTTTTATTTAACCAAATCAGCCAATAATTTTCATTTCTTAACTTTTTTACAAAGGGAACATTAATATTGAACAATGTTCTGAGGAGGGAAATAAATTTGAATTTAAAGAGGATCATTAGCTTTTCCTTCATCCTGTTCATGTTTTTGTTTAGTGTTCCTTTTGTATCTGCAGCGCCATCAGATTCAGAACTAAACCAGTATTTGCAGGAAATTGGTTGGACGAAGCAAGAACTTCAGGATTACCTTGACTTTTATGAAATTCCCATGGATGAATTTGCTTCAATTGATGAACTTCGTGAGTTCCTCGGAACACCTATCAATGAACAAAATTTGCAGGAACTATTAACGAAGTATCATTTGTCCCAGAAAGAAATGGATGATTTGTTGAATCATTTTGGTGATTCTCTGGGGGAGTATAAGTTCATAGAGGATTTGGATTCTGCATTAGACTTTTATGTCAATCATGATGAGTATATGGCTGATATAGAAAGTGAATTAAACGAAATTGGGCTTACTGAAGAAGAGTCTGAGAAGTTTTTTAATTATCTTGGGCAGGTAGAAGAGAAAAACAAATATCAGCTGGACCAAATGGATTTGTACGACTCCCTTTTGGAAAAATTTGTAGGTCTTGATGATACCACCGACCTTACCGAAGAACAGCTGGATGAATTGGTGCAAATACTCACTGAAACCATTGACACTTATGAAATCAAGGTTCAATTTAAAGTCAACAATCAGAATATCTCCTTAAAAGAACTGCTAAAAATGAAGGAAGCACCTGATAATTTGTATATCGGTATATCTAGTATTGCAGGTGAACCATTAATTGACTTTACAATTCCAGGGTCATATTTCCAAACTGGAGAAACAATTGACCAAGGAGAACAAATGATTCATTTGGGGGAAATCTCCAATGAGTTTATTGATCATCTTCATGATGAAAAATACCAAAATGCAGATAACCGATATAAATAAGGAATTACCCGCCAGTATCGCAAACCTGGCGGGTTTATTTGCATAATGTTGATAAGTATTTCAGCTGGATGCATTTGTTTGGAATTTGCCAATGTAGTTTTTTATATATTCGAATACTTCCATGGGACGTTCCTCTGGCAGAGCATGGCCGGTTTCTTTTAAGATAATCAATTCCGAGTTTGCTAGGTCCTTGTTCAATTTCTCTCCAATTTTTAAAGGCACTGATTTGTCCTGGTCACCCCAGATTAATAAGCAAGGTGTTTTGATTTGTTTTAAAATTTCCGGTGGAAGATCGCCTTCGCGGTCGCGAATCATCCGTGTTAAGGCAACAAATATTTCATCCTGTAAAAAGGGCTGCAGATAGCCATTTATCATCTCTTCATTAATAATGGAATGGTTATAAAGGGCCTCCTGAAGGTTTTTCTCTACCCCGGTTCTGGCAAACCAATACTTTACGAAGCGATGAAAGTAAGGCAGGTAGCTGGTAAGAATGAGCGGAAGTTTCGCGCGTTTTAAATAGGCTGAGCTGCAGAGTAAAATAGCCTTGTCGGCAAGCTCCTGTTTTAGGTGAAGAATATTTAAGACAATTTGTCCACCCATAGAATGGCCGATAAAAGTCATTTTTTTTAAGCCCAGTGATTCGATAAGCTGTATGACGGTATCGGCTAAATTTTTATAGGAGTAGATATATCGGCTGCATTTTGCACTTTTCCCAAAAGGGGGAAGATCAATAGATAACACCTGATACTCATTCTTTAATAACGAAATTAAATGACGATAGGTGAAGGTGGAAGAAAGAAAACCGTGCAATAAAACGAAGGTCCTTTCTGCGTTTGGATTAGGATAAAATTCATAATAAACATTAATGTTATTTAGCGGCTTATACCCTGCTACAACATTCTGCTCCATCATCCTTCCTCCCAATTAACAAAAATAGATGAAATTAATATTCCCCCTTTTATTAATCCATACAACAATAAATTTAAATAACTCCTTTTTTAATTCCTAAATTTTTTAAAATTTCCAAAATAAAGTGTTTGAATTTTTAGAAAACTAACTGTATAATAAAAAAAAGCTCAAGGAGTTGATTTCCATGGAAAAGAAGTTACTTAATTCCCCGCAACATTCGGATGAAAACACTGATTCTGTCCTTGCTGAGATGTTTTTAAACAACGCCCTGCTTGAATTTAAAAGGGAGAAGATCCGGAAGGAAATCGACCAAACGTTACAAGACGGTAACAAGGAATTATTTCTTCAATTGACAGAAGAACTGAAGAAAATTAGCTAGTTGCGAACAACCTACTATCTATTATGACAAAACTTTAAAAAAGAAGCCCTATCCAATACGGATAGGGCTTCTTGGCCGTTCTGACGAGAATTTCATTTGGACCCTGAACCCTTTTTTTGTATGATAAAGAAAAGGAATCGGGGGCGGTTAGCAGTGAAAGAGAAAATTATCGAGGAATTAAAAAAAATCGAGGAGCAATATGCCGTTAAAATTTGCTATGCTGTTGAGTCAGGCAGCAGGGCATGGGGATTTCCTTCAAAAGACAGCGACTATGATGTTAGGTTTATTTATGTCCCCAAAAAAGAATGGTATCTTTCCATTGAAGAAAAGCGGGATGTTATAGAACTGCCAATAAATAATCTCTTGGATATAAATGGATGGGAGCTTCGTAAAGCACTCAGGCTTTTTAAAAAATCAAATCCCCCCCTAATGGAATGGCTTCATTCGGGAATTGTATATTATCAGGCCTATTCTTTAGTAGATAAAATGAGGGCAATCCAAAACCAGGTGTTCCGGCCGCAGTCGGCCCTTTATCATTACCTGAATATGGCCAAAGGGAATTACCGTGACTATCTTCAATCAGATGAAGTGAAAATTAAGAAATACTTTTATGTGCTGAGGCCGGTTTTAGCCTGTAAATGGATTGAAAAATATAATAGTGTCCCGCCTATTGAATTCCAGGCATTAGTGGCGGACCTGATTATGGACGGCCCTCTTAAAAATGAAATCAATACCTTGCTTGACAGGAAAATACGGGGCGATGAACTTAACTTTGAGCCAAAGGTTGTTATTATTAATAAATTTTTGGAGAATGAAATAAATCGTATTGAAGATTACGCAAAGAAAACGTCTTTTCCGAAACAGGATATTTCCCCAATACTGGATGAACTATTTAGGGACATACTTGACGAGGTATGGCCTTGATTACCAAAAAATATGTTAAAATATATAAAAATATTATTTTGCGAAAAATTTCGAATAAATAAAGAATGAGGGGAATTCTATGAATATCGTTGCATCCGAGAAACTTCAAAAAATGTCATCGAGTATTTTTCAAGAGGTGGCCGATCAAAAGCAAAAGGCATTAAAAAATGGAATTGATGTCATCGATTTGAGTGTCGGAAGCCCGGATTTTGCACCGCCAGCGTTTGTGGTCGAGGCATTGGCAGAAGCGGCAATGGACCGAAGTAAATATGGCTACACTTTAAAAGGGATTCCTGAATTTGATGAAGCTGTCAGTTATTTTTATAAACAGCGTTACGGTGTAGAACTTAATCCGGCATCTGAGGTTATGCAGCTAATGGGTTCGCAGGATGGACTTGCTCATTTAGCGATGGCGGTTATTAACCCTGGCGATTATGTTCTGGTACCTGATCCTGGATATCCAATCTATGAGGCAAGTGTGACAATTGCGGGCGGAAATATTTATCCAATGCCGTTATTGGAGGAAAATAGGTTTCTCCCTCAACTAGATGAAATTCCTTTAGTGGTTCTAGAGAAAACCAAATTGATGATTATCAGTTATCCAGGTAATCCGGTTACCGCTCTCGCTGACAGAAGCTTTTTCGAAGAGGTGGTCCGTTTTGCCAAAAAGCATGAAATCCTGGTTTTGCATGATTTTGCCTATTCTGAGTTAATTTTTGATAACAATCCGCAAATCAGTTTCATGTCGGTTCCGGGAGCAAAGGAGGTCGGGATTGAGTTTAATTCACTTTCCAAAACATTTAATATGGCAGGCTGCCGGATTGGCTATGCGGTCGGGAATGAACAAGCACTTGCCATCCTGGCTTCTTTAAAATCTCATATCGATTATGGTGTGTTTTATCCAATTCAAAAAGCAGCCATAACTGCTTTGACTTCGGATTTCTCATTTTTGCAATCACAAGTGAGAGAATACGAGAAACGTCGTGATGTATTGATATCAGGCCTTTCAAAAGGCGGGTGGCAGACGGCAAAATCTCCGGCGACTATGTTTGTCTGGGTAAAAATCCCATCAGGATGGACATCCCGTCGCTTTGCCTTTGAACTGATTGACAGTAAAGGAGTTGCGGTTATTCCTGGAGATGCGTTTGGAAAGCTTGGTGAAGGCTATGTCCGGATTGCCTTGGTTCAGCCTTCGGAACGGCTCTCAGAGGCGGCAGAGCGCATTCAAGAATTCCTTAGGGAAACTCAAGTTTAATTCTTCTATTTAAACCTTTCTTAACATATATCTTTAACAAAAGGCCTTCACACGACTGAAGGTCTTTTACTTTGAAGGGGAGAGGGAGATTATGCCTAGCGGAATGCATCAGGTCGAACTGGATTTGCCAATTGATGTGATTTGGGACTTTGTAAAGGATATGGACAATTGGGCACCGCTTGTGCCGAACTATATTCAACACGAAAAGCTAAATGAGCATAGGTCCACATGGGAGTTTAAAAGCGATATTGGCATAATGAAGAAGAAAATCAGTTTAATAATTGATATTAATGAATGGAAAGAACCAATAAGAGTCAGCTTTGCCTTAAAAGGAAAAAGTGAAAAATATTCTGGCGAAGGATTTTTCGAAGCGAAGGCAATAAACGTAAAAAAAACAAGATTAACTGGCTTTCTTGAAGTGAACGTTATTGGGAAGATGGCCGGAGCGCTGAACTCGAAGCTAGAGACCGCACTCCCAGAAGCGGTGAAAGAAATGGCAGAGGCTATTTCGGAAAAGCTTGTGGAAGTTAAATCTGTTTAATAGGTGCATCGATATCGATTAAACAAGAAATTCGCAGTATGTAAAAGTTAAGGTAATCTTAAGCTTGGCATGGTATGTTAGTCCCAATTCCACTATCAATCAGATAGTAGACAGGGGGATTAGCAGCTTATGTTAAGTACAGGGCTTAAAAGAAGTATAAATTTATTTCTTGTTACCGCTATGGCCGGTATGAGTTTGGTCCATTTTACACCTGTTGTGTATGCAGAAACGACTGAAACAACCCAACAGCCCCAGACGGCAAGTGCATTGACAAAACTGGAAATCGATGGAGTAAAGCTCGACAAGGAGTTCTCAGCAGATGTCAAAGAATACTCCGCTTCCGTTGTAAATGAAGTTGAAACCATTAAGATGCTGGTAGAAGGGAATGAATCAGTCTCTGCCATCACCATTAATGGTCAATCTGTTCTTAGCGGGACACCTGCTGTTTTTTCACTTCAGTCTGGTGAGAATATTTTTCAGATTATCATCTATGATGCCAATCATGCAGAAGCTACCTATACAGTTCATGTAACCAGGTCCGCAAAGGTTGAACCGGTAACTCCAGCCGCTGCTGCAAATCCGTCAGACCCGGCTGCGGGCAAGGTTGCTCAAGCAACCATTTTGAGCAGCACTAATTCCAGTTTTCAGTCAAGCCTTACACGTACGAATACAAATGCAAATACTGCTGCTCAGTCTTCCACACAGGCTATGAGCGGAACAACGCAAACGGTAAGCAAGGCTAAATTGTCTGTTTTAACGGTCTCCGAAGGCACATGGGATAGTTCGTTTACTTCTGATGAGTATACATACCATATTGCTGTTTCAAGCGATACAACAGCAGTGACGATTCACCCAGCCGCCGCATCTCAAGGATCCTCAATAAAAATTGAAGGCGGAACTAACAAAACAGTCCAGCTTGACAATGATAATAAAACAATTATTTCCATAGTCGTCACCTATAACGACAGCGACCGGAAAACCTATGTACTTGTCTTTGATAAATAAATATCACAACCACAAAAGCCTGCCTTCGCAGGTTTTTTATTTTGTCAGAATCTATACCCAGATATTAATGATTGTCCCTGCAACGGGCCTGTTGATTTCCGCTCCGGGCACTCGCTTTCCGCGGGGAGGTCCTGGAGCCTCCTCGGCGCTTTTTGCGCCTGCGGGGTCTCCAGTGACCTCTATATCCCGCAGGAGTCGGTGCCCTCCGCTCCAATCAACAGGCCTGCTGCAGAGCCTAAATATTATTCATAAATTAACGCAAATTATAAAAAAGTAATTTATCTTTTAACAAATTTCTGAAGATATGATATATTTATAAATAAAAATTTTAGTACATCACATGATTAAAGGGAAGGTGAGAGAATGACAGCAGATTTGATGAAAAAAGACAGCAGTCTTCCGTTGCGTCGCGATGTTAAACTACTTGGCAAAATGCTGGGTGAGATTCTGGTGAATCAGGGTGGCCAGGAGCTATATGAGAAAGTTGAAAAAATAAGACTTATGGCCAAATCACTTAGAATTCACTTTGACGAAGAAATTTATTCTGCATTAAAACAGGAAATCGTTACCTTGACCCCGCCAATGCGCAAGCAGGTAATCCGGGCATTTTCTATGTATTTCCATTTAATAAATGTTGCTGAGCAAAACCACCGAATCCGCAGGCGCAGGCAATATCAGCTTCAAAGTGACAACATCATCCAGCCTGCTTCAATTGAAAGTGCAATCCTTTCACTGAAAGAAAATAACATTAACTTGAATACTATTCAAAATGTGCTGCAAAGCATATCCCTTGAGCTTGTTATTACGGCACATCCAACAGAGGCAACAAAGCGTTCCATTCTTGAAATACAAAAGCGGATTGCTGAAATTCTAAAAAGTCTTGATCATCCGCTTCTATCAGGCAGGGAACAAAAAAAGCTCGAAGAAAGTTTGTTTAATGAAGTCGCTATTCTTTGGCAGACCGATGAATTGCGGGAAAATAAACCAACCGTAATGGATGAAGTTAGAAATGGGTTGTATTATTTTGATCAGACATTATTTGAAGTCCTCCCTGATATCCATCAAGAGGTTTCAGATAGTCTCGAGAAATATTATCCTGAAACCTCCTGGGATGTTCCAAATTTCTTGAGGTTCGGGTCATGGATTGGCGGGGATCGGGATGGTAACCCGAACGTTACCCATGATGTAACCTGGGAAACATTGGGCCGGCAAAGGCGCCTTGTCTTGAAAAAATATAAAAATGTTTTAGTAGATTTAATGAAACGCTACAGTCATTCCACCTCAAGGGTAAAGGTCAGCGAAGAACTGCTGAAATATATTGATGAAAAAGAAGATTTCTATTTGACAGAAGATAAAAAATGGCCGGTCCAAGCGGAGGTATACCGTCGCGCTTTCGCCATTATAATTGAGCGGGTCAAGCAGACTGGGAAATCTGAAGTAGGCTACAGCAGTGCGGAAGAATTGCTAGAAGATCTGTTTTTAATTAAAAGAAGCTTAAAGCAGAATCACCCTGCCCGCCACGAACTCGGGAACATTGAAAAATTGATTCGTCAGGTCCAGCTGTTTGGTTTCCATTTAGCTACACTTGATATTAGAAATCATAGTGGGGAGCATGAGGCCGCTATAACTGAGATTCTTGGAAAAGTAGGCATCACTGAAAACTATGCAGCACTAAGCGAAACAGAAAAATTAGAAATATTGCAGAGGATTCTCCTTGATCCCCGGCCGCTCCTTTTATTACATGAGGATTACTCCACGGAAACACAGGAAATGATTAAAGTGTTTCAGATGATTAAAAACGCTCATGAAGAATTTGGACAAAGAGCAGTTACAGTTTATCTGGTAAGCATGACTAAATCACCGAGTGATTTATTGGAAGTTTTAGTTTTAGCCAAAGAAGCTGGTCTCTATCGTCTTCATGCGGATGGGACGTTGACAAGCCATCTAAATGTTGCTCCGCTATTGGAGACCATTGATGATCTAACAGCCGGTTCACTTATTATGGAAGAACTTTTCAATATGCCAGTTTACCGCAATCATTTGCAGTGCTTGCGGAATCAGCAGGAAATTATGCTCGGCTATTCTGATGGCAGCAAAGACGGCGGCACGCTGACCGCAAACTGGAAGCTTTATAAAGCACAGGTTGAAATTCATGAGATGGCCAAAAAATATCAAATCAGCCTGAAATTCTTCCATGGGCGCGGCGGTTCATTAGGCCGCGGCGGCGGTCCTTTAAACAAAAGCCTTTTATCACAGCCAGCTGAAACAATTGGTGACGGCGTTAAAATTACCGAGCAGGGTGAAGTTTTATCTTCCCGATACCTCCTTGAGGATATCGCCTACAGAAGCTTGGAGCAGGCTGTATCGACCCTGATTCTTGCCGCAGCGCATGTTACGGAAGAAGGAGAAATGCGGGAGGCGTCATGGGAAAATGCAATTGAAGAAATATCAAATGCTGCTCTTGCTAAATATCAATCTCTTGTCTTTGAGGATCCCGATTTCCTAACCTATTTTCAATCTGCAACACCACTAAGGGAAGTGGGTGCATTAAACATTGGCTCAAGACCAATGAGCCGCAAAAACCAAGGACGCTTTGAAGACCTGCGAGCGATTCCATGGGTTTTTGCCTGGACCCAAAGCAGACAACTCCTTCCGGGGTGGTATGCGGCAGGATCAGGTCTGGAAGCTTTTGCATCAGGCAGTGAGCAAAACTTAAAGCTGCTAAAGGAAATGTATCTGAAGTGGCCTTTCTTCCAATCAACGATTGATAACCTGCAAATGGCTCTTATGAAGGCTGATATTACAACAGCTAAAGAATATTTAACACTTGTTGAAGATAAAACGATTGCTGAAAGAATTTTTACAAATATATTCGAAGAATATGAGAAAACAAAAGCGATTCTTTTGAAAATTACGGGGGACCAAGAATTACTTGACCATACACCGAACATAAAAGAATCTGTGTTCCGCCGTAATCCGTATGTCGACCCGCTTAATTTCCTTCAGGTCGAATTAATAAAAGAACTTAGAAAACAGGACGAGCCTGACGCTGCTGTTTTGACGGAAGTTCTCTTGACCATTAGCGGTATCTCCGCCGGTTTGCGTAATACAGGTTGATTTTAGCCACAAACCTATTTTAGGGTTTGTGGCTTTTTTTGAACTTTTTGTGAACATTTGTAAAATGAATGGCTGTTCATTCATTTTGTTGCAAAATTCGACAAAATCAAAAAAAGTCACGTGCTATATTTATGCAGAGGGGAAAAGGAGTGATTCCATAATCATATTACCGGAGGGATGTCTACATGGCAGTAAAAGAAAAAGTTGTCCAGGAGAAACATCAGGTTTATGCAATGATCAATGAATTAGCCAATAATGGAGCGAAAGCACTGAATGAATTCCGCTGTTTTAATCAGGAAATGGTGGACGAAATTGTTAAACAGATGGCTCTTGCTGCCCTTGAAAACCACAAGTATTTGGCCAAGCTTGCAGTTAAAGAAACACAAAGAGGGGTTTACGAAGATAAAGTTTTTAAAAACATGTTTGCCACTGAAATGATTTACAACAACATCAGGGATATGAAAACGGTGGGTGTCATTGCCGAAAATGATAATGAAGGGATGGTCGAAATGGCCGAACCGGTGGGTGTTATTGCCGGTGTTATCCCCATCACCAATCCGACCTCAACAGTCATATTTAAATCGTTGATTTCACTTAAAACTAGGAATCCGATTATCTTTGCATTTCCACGATATGCTCAAAAATGCTGTACAATAACAGCCCAGCTTCTTAGCGAAGCGGCTGAAAAGGCTGGCGCTCCAAAGAATTGCATCCAGTGGATAGAGGTACCTTCACATGAAGCCTTTCAGGCCCTAATGAAACATCCGCAGATATCGCTCATCCTTGCAACCGGCGGCCCGAATCTAGTGAAGGCAGCATACAGCTCAGGAAAGCCTGCACTAGGTGTTGGTGCCGGAAATGTACCTTGTTATATTGAAAAATCGGCCAAAATTAAACGTGCAGTCAATGACTTAATTTTGTCAAAGACCTTTGACAACGGTATGATTTGTGCTTCCGAACAGGCTCTTATCATTGATCAAGAAATTTATGATGAAGTAAGACAGGAGTTGATCGCCAATCACTGCTATTTTCTCAATGGGGAAGAAAAGCAATTGCTCGAAAGCGCCACAATTGATCCAAAAACAAAAGAGCTTAACCCAATGATTGTCGGTCTTCCTGCTTATATGATTGCAAAAATGGCTGGAATCAATGTGCCATCCAATACAAAGATTCTACTTGCCGAATTGGATGGTGTGGGGCCGCAGTATCCACTATCCTGTGAAAAATTAAGCCCGATATTAGCGTGCTACAAGGTCAATAGTTTTGCAGAAGGACTTCTTATTGCTGAAGAGACACTTGAATATGGCGGTCTTGGGCATTCGGCAGCGATTCACACTTCCGCCCAGGATGTGATTGATACATTTTCGCAAAGAATGAAAGCTGGCAGGATTATTGTTAATACACCATCCACACACGGGGCAATCGGCGACATCTATAATACATCTTTACCGTCCTTAACCATCGGATGCGGAACATATGGAGTGAATTCTGTGTCACAGAATGTGGGAGCAGCAAATTTACTCAATATCAAAAAAGTAGCCAAAAGAAGAACTATGATACAGTGGTTTAAAGTTCCATCACAGATTTTCTTTGAGAAGAATTCGGTTCAAACACTTGCGGCCGTTCCCGGTATTTCAAAAGCATTTATTGTGACCAGCGAAAGCCCGCTAAAGAATGGCTATGTCGAAAAGGTGCAGTATTATTTAAAAAAGAATCCGAACAATGTTCTTTGTGATATTTTCTGGGAGATTGAGCAGGATCCAAGTATTGAAACGGTGATGGCCGGTGCAGAACGGATGAAAAAGTTCCAGCCTGATTGTATTATCGCCCTTGGCGGAGGTTCGGTCATGGATGCTGCGAAAGCCATGTGGCTGTTTTATGAACACCCAGACACAGATTTCAAGAGCTTGACGCATAAATTCTTTGATCCGAGCAAGCGAGTGGTTAAATTCCCGGCTCTTCGAACTAAGGCGAATTTTATTGCGATCCCAACCACATCCGGTACAGGATCCGAGGTAACATCCGCCTCCGTTATTTCAGATAAAAAGGCAAATATCAAATATCCAATGGTTGATGCGCAGCTGACACCAGATGTAGCCATTATCGATCCACAGTTTGTCATGACTGTTCCTAAACATGTAACAGCCGATACGGGCATGGATGTATTAACACACGCGATTGAAGCCTATGTATCGGTTCTAGCCAATGATTATACGGATGGACTTGCAATGAAGGCTATTCAGTTGGTCTTTGAATATCTGCCTAAGGCATACAGGGATGGAAGCGATGAACTTGCACGTGAAAAAATGCATAATGCGGCTACGATTGCCGGTATGGCATTTGGCAATGCTTTCTTAGGTATTAATCACAGTCTTGCTCATGTCATTGGTGCGGAATTTAATATTCCTCATGGACGGGCCAATGCCATCATGTTGCCGCATGTCATCCGCTTTAACGCGATGAAGCCCAATAAATTAATGACTTTCCCTAAATATGAACACTTTATTGCGGATGTACGTTATGCGGAAATTGCCAAAATGCTTGGCCTGCCTGCAAGCACAACCGAAGAGGGAGTGAAAAGCTTAATCGCAGCAATCGTTGAACTTGCTGAGGAATTGGATATATCAATGAGCATCGAAGCGTCTGGTGTTAGGAAAGATGAATTTGAAAGCAAATTATCAGAACTTGCTGAACGGGCATTTGACGATCAGGATACAATTGCCAATCCAAAAATGCCTTTAGTAACTGAATTAGCAGAAATCTATCTTCAAGCATACAAAGGTGTCTAAATAAAGTCAGTCTATGGAGGGAGAAAAAATTGTCGGAGGAAATGGAGCAAAAACAGGAAACCAAAATAGTAGGCGAAGAACATATTCAGCTCGAGGTCAGCGGTTTAGACCTGCTCTGGCGTGCAGCTTTTAGGAAAATGGATGAAGGGGCAAAACGTGCTGAATTCGAAGACGAGGTATTTTTGAAGAGGGCTAAGCTATTTGCTGATAGTGTAGGACGAAGCCAAGCAGATATGAAAGAAATCACTGATAAATTTACAAAGGAATTTGCTCAATGGGAAAAAACAGCACGCGATGAACTTTTTATGTCAACAACCAGTCTAGCACACTTTTTCCCGATTAAGTCCTTTAAAGAAATAAATGAGCAACTCGAGCTCATTCATCAAAAAACACTGTCACTTCTTAACAGGCCATGCCAGTTTATAACTAATACGGAGGCAGCAGATAAATATTTTGCAATGATAGAACAGTATATTTCGCTAAGAAAAAAGGCAAGAAGCCGATATCTTACAACTTTAAAACAGGCTGGAAATCTAGTCTATGAAAATCAAAAAGTGTTTGTAAACTTGTTTTCCAAACAAATCAGTACGTTCGTTTTTCCACTTAACAAATATCTGGAGAGAAGTACGATTAGAAAATTTTAATACAAGGAGTGAGGCGGCATGTCTAAAGAAAAAACCTATGATCTATTTGCAGGTTATAAACTGTTAAGTGAAATGTGGGAAAAACAATTAATGGATGTTTTATTTAAGGCGACTGACAACAAAGAATTTGTCCGCACGGCAAATGTAGGACTTGACCTGCATTCGCGATATATGGAAAGGCTGCGAAAAAATCAGGAGTTTATCGCTGCATTAATGAATATTCCAACCAAGAAGGATGTCGCAAACGCGGCAAAAATGTCGATTCAGGCTGAAGAAAAATTTGATAGTTTAGAAGAACAGGTATGGAATTTGCAAGACGGTTTGGCAAGCTTTAGTAAAGAAAATTTGACTTTCCTTCAAGAGATAATCAACACTATCAATCAAATGAAAGCTGAATCACTGAAAATAAAAGAAGAGCTGGCAGAAACGAAAAAGATTAAGACAGATCTTCAAGATTTACGGCAGGGTTTTGTTGATATCAAAATCCTCCAGGTGAACCTCCAGGAAATGCGTAAGGAGCTTGAGGGACTAAAGGCAATTCAAGCAGAACTTAAAGATTCTCTCACCCATCAAGAACCGCCAAAAATAGATAGCGGTTTGGAGGAACTAAGGCAGGAGATTGCCCAATTGGCTGAACTAAAAAGTGAAATTGCCTCATTAAAGGAATTAATGGGAAAAGAGAAAGAAAGAAAACAAAAGAAGGAACCGGAAAAAGAGCTGGTCCTGCCAGGGGCCGGCACCACAAAATAACGTGAAGGGGGTATTGGTAAATGAGTACTAGAGTTTCTACAAAAAGTTTTTTACCACTTTTAAATATCGAGAAGGAAACGAAACGATGGAATCAGCTTTATAAAGTTATGACTGAGCCAAAGCCGGATATCATCCCTACACCGAGAAAATGTGTATGGAAAAAAAATAAAACGACTTTATGGTATCATCCTGCAAAGGAAAAGAAGCATGCCGTACCAGTATTTCTCGTATATTCGCTTTTGAACAAAGTGTACATTTTGGATGTAGGAGAAGGCAGCAGCGTGGTTGGCGGATTAACGGAAAGAGGATACGATGTTTACCTGCTGGATTGGGGTACTCCGGGCCTGGAAGATGCTGATCTTACTTTAGAAAACTATATTATCGATTATTTGGAAAAAGCACTTAAACGGGCAATAAGGCATTCTGGTGCAAAAGAAATATCCTTAATGGGATATTGTTTAGGCGGGACAATGGCCGCTATTCTTGCCTCTATTACAAGCCTGCCAATTAAGAATTTAGTATTAGCCGCAGTCCCAATTGATTTTAGCATAGGGACTGTACCGCAAAAATGGCTGGATGGGATTCAAAAAGGTGAACTAAGCTTTGACCGCTTTGCCAATGCTTATCAAACCCTTCCATCCGAGTTCCTTTACCTGATGTTTAAGCTGATCACACCGTTAAACGCGGCCACAATGGCCAACCTATATACCCGCGCCCATGATGAGAAATATGTTGAAAAATGGCGCCGAATGGATAAATGGACGAAGGATGCTCAGGCATTTACGGGTGCCGCCTTTAAGCAATTTTTTAATGATTTTTATAAAGAAAACAAATTGTTACAAGGTGAATTAGTGATGGACGGCAGGAAAGTAGATTTAAAGAATATTAAATGCCCGTTGTTTGTGTTCTCTTGTTCCCGCGATACTTTAATTGCTGTAAAGCAAAGTCTGCCGATCATGGACCTTGTTTCAAGTGAGGATAAGACATATGAAGTATATGAAGGCGGCCATGTTTCTCTTGTGCTCACAGGAGTTTTTGCAGAAATAATGGACCCATGGTTATCCACTCGTTCACATGATTTACAAGAAGTCCGCTCATAATTTCCAAGGACGAGAATAAATTTATTAACGGGAGGAACGGGGTGGGGGCCCCATCCTTCCCGCTAATAAAATTTATCCGGCATTACGATGCTGGTTGAGGAATTCACGTAAGAGAAGGTTAAACCGGTCTTTTGCTTCAAGTTTGGCAAGATGGCCGGTATTCCTCATAATAATGAATTTTGAGTTTGGTATTAACTTATGCATCCATGCCTGTATCCAAACCGGCAATACAGAATCATACTGTCCGCCAATTATAAGGGTTGGCACTTCAATTGTTGGCAGTAATGATAAATTATTCACTTCCAGGCAAGCTTTCAATGATTCAATAAAAATCTCATGTTTAGGTCGAAAAAGTTGGTTGAATTGTTTAACAGTTTCCTTATCCCAGGAATACAGGGCCATTCGGGCTAAATATTCTGATTCCTTCCCGGCAGAAGCGACTTTTTGAAACTTTGCTTTTCGATTTTCAAATAGTAGGCGTTTGAGTTTGTTTGGAAAATAGTGGAATGTACTTACTAGCATGAGAGAACGACAGATAGAGGGCGACTGGCGGTAGATTTCCTGTGCAACGGCTCCACCCATTGATAATCCAACGATGTGAGCGTTTTCAATTTTTAACTCCTTCAATAGGCTGATAATGTCTGCAGCAAAATTCTGGATCGTGATTCCATCGGTCTTGGTGCATTCCCCGTGGCCTCTCAGGTCTGGAATAATTAATTCATATTCATCGGCAAATTCAAATTGGTGCTGCCACCCCTCCTTTATCTCACCTAGACCATGAATAAACACTAATGGCTCGCCTTTACCTAAATGTAAATAAGGAACACCCAATTTGCTAACCATTGCTTTTTCCATTTTACACCACCTTTCATTTTTAATAGTTTATATCCAAGTTGGTAAAATTGTAAACAGGTTTATTCAGCTTTTAGTAATATTTATTGACAAGATTGACAAAATATTACTGATAGGTGTAAAATACATATAGGTGAGGTGATAAAGACATGGTAAACCAAGATAATCAATCAGTCAATCCATCAAAAAATTTTGTGCTGCCATTTATTTTATTGCTTCTTAGCAGGGTTTCTCTGCATGGGTATGAATTGAGTCAAAAGCTGGAGTCATTTGGCTTTAAAACTTTGGATCAAGGAAACCTGTACAGAATGTTAAGACAATTAGAAAAAGAGGATTTGGTTTCATCTGAATGGGATACAACTGGTGCAGGACCTGCCAAAAGAAGGTATTCCATTACAAAAGCTGGTATTACATACTTAAAAGGATATGCCAATCAACTAGAAACGTATCAATCACTCCTCGATCAATTTTTCAAAATGTATACCAGTGTCCTTGAGCTCTATATTCCTTCTTTCCAAAAGAAGGATGCAATAGAGAAAGTAAATAATCGTAAGAGGAGGAAGGACGATGGCGCAGAAGAAGATTGAAGCGATTCCTGAAGTCGACGTAAAAACAGTTCCACAAGCTGCGGAGGAATCTATTGCTGAAGTTTCGTTTGTTAACACTTTTTGGGAACAATATGAGCTTTCCCAGGAACGGGCACGGAAGCTAAGGGAGAGCCGGGAGGATGCCTACCTTAATTCTGTAAAGGAAGTCATCAAGTTCAATAAGCAATATAGAAAATCCGTTGCGAAATTATATGACCAGGCAAGAAAAACAAACAAAGAAATGGTATCTGAGGTTGCCCAGCAAGTTAATTTACGCAAAGAGGATGCAAAGGCTGAGGCAGTGCCAAATAACGATCGGGAAGAGCTTAAAAAGCAGCTTAGCGAGGTTTCCAGCCAATTGGAGATATTGGCTTTGACTCCAGTTAAAACCTTTTTCCAATTTGTCGA
Source organism: Neobacillus sp. SAB-20_R2A (assembly GCF_049568635.1). Lineage (NCBI taxonomy): Bacteria > Bacillati > Bacillota > Bacilli > Caryophanales > Bacillaceae > Neobacillus > Neobacillus sp. SAB-20_R2A. The sequence continues at coordinate 1,664,121 of NZ_CP145895.1, forward strand.
ACAAATGGAAGACAATTTTGTGAAAAATACTGAAGCAGGAATTGGCTATGCTCGCGACCGCAGAAATGCGTGGCTGCAAGTTAGAAAGGAATACGTTAAATTGGCACGTAATACCCATCTTGATTTAGTTGAACGCGGGAAGAATAGTTTGAAAGAGCTTGTTAAAACCAATTAACTACTAGCATATCAGCAGCAAAGGATTATTACAGAATGTGTATTTACTTGAATTAAAGCCGCACTCTCTATTTACAGGGAGTTGTGGCTTTTTTACTTTAAGCCCATTTACATTCTAAGAATGGGCTTTTCCTTTTTTACAAATCTGGGTAATAGGGATAAGTGTCTATTGCACATTTTTATCTAGGTGAATAGGATATATGGAATTCAAAAAAGGAGGTAATGTTAAATGACTGGTGTAGCAGGTGGCTACGGAGCAGGATTTGCCCTAATCGTGGTTCTGTTCATTTTGTTAATCATTGTAGGGGCTTCTTGGGTTATATAAAAATATAAGGAGGTAAAAAGTATGTTTGGATATGCCGGTTTCGGAGGCTATGGCGGCTGTGGTTACGGCGGCTTTGGCTATGGTTATGGTGGCTTCACTTTAATCGTGGTGTTATTTATCCTCTTGATTATTGTAGGAGCAGCTTGCTACTATTAAGAAAATGAATGGGTAATTAGCCCAAAAAAACCCGCTTGGTTTCCCAAGCGGGTTTTGTATGTTAGCCGGCTGCATTCATATTCGCACAAATAATTTCTTCGACTTCATGCCCTTCCAAAGTTTCTTTTTTTAATAAGGCATCCACCAATTGCAGATACTGCTCTTGATGGCTTCCGATTAATTTTTCTGCTTTCTCTATACCCTTTGCAAACAGTTCTTGCATTTTGATTTCTTTATCCGGTTTACTAAAGGTTAACGTAAAGCCGTCCTGAAGCATTCCGGTTTCAACCATTTGTTCAATAATATGTTTAGCCTGTTGCACATCGCCGGATACACCGATACTGTGTTCACCAAGAAACATCCTTTCGGCGGTACCGCCGGCTAATATCATGGCAACTCGGTCAAGCAGATCGCTTGTTGTAGATAAATTCAATTCTTTCGGAATTGGTGCTACATACCCCAAGGCTTCACCCCGTGGAATAATCGTCGCTTTTCTGACTGAACCCGGTTTTGTTACAGAAGCAACAAGGGCGTGCCCGGCTTCGTGGATGGCTACCCGCCGCTTTGTCTCATGATCCTGCAACGGCCGTGAAGTACTTCCTAGAATGGTTCGGTCAAGAGCATAATCTAGGTCCTGTTTTTGAATAATATCACGCCCATTACGGACTGCATGACGGCTTGCTGATTCAAATAATGAAAACAGCTCTGCCCCGGAAAACCCGGAAGTACTTTCCGCTAAACCATCTAATGACGTAAGGACATCTTTGGCAATCGCTTTTCCTTTTGAATGGATGTCAATGATTTCCCTGCGTCCTTTTGTATCAGGCAGCGGAACATGGAATGAGAAATCTATTCTCCCTGGACGCAAGAATGCTTCATCAAGCATATCTTTTCTGTTTGTAGCGGCAATAAATAAAATGCCGTCATTGGAATGGCCGCCGTCAAGCTGGACAAGAAGTTCAGTTAATGTTTTTTCTCCTTCTTCGCCGCCATGGGCTTTACGTCTGCCGGCAAGAGCATCTACTTCATCGATAAAAATGACAGCAGGACGCTGTTTTCTGGCCGCCTGAAACAAGGAGCGGACACGGCTTGCACCGACGCCGACAAATAATTCATTAAACGCTGACCCGCTGGCAGAGAAAAACGAAGCATTCAGCTCATGGGCAATTGCTTGCGCAAGCAAGGTTTTTCCAGTTCCAGGAGGTCCGTATAACAGGATTCCTTTCGGCGGTTTAATCCCAAGCTTTAACGCTCTATCCTTATCCTTTAATGTTGTCAAAGTTTGCAATATCTCTTCTTTCATTTCATCGCCTAGACCGCCTACATCCTTTAAACTGATGTTTGGCAGAGGCTGGGCTTTTGCGACGCTGTTTTTCATGGAATTTCTTAAGCCGATGCCGCCCTTTGTTTTTTTGACAGCGTAGACAGCACCTCCTAATAAAAGAAGGACTCCAGCCATGATCCATTTACCATAGCGGCTGCTAGAAGAAAAGGAATATTTGATATTATATTTCTCCACCAGTTTATCCACCATTTGGCTATTAGGGGGAACTTGGGAAACATATTCGGATTTGCCTGCTTTTATAAAGAGACTTCCATCGGATTGTTCTGTTATGGTGACTGTTTTCCCGTTTTGCTCTTGAATAATTTTTTCTACAGACGAAAACGGTATAGATACTTGGTTAGTTGTTGATTGAACTAACCAAATAATTCCGGCAATAACTATAATAAATGCTGCGAACAGCGGAAAGAATTTTTTTGAAACTGTTTTTTTGCTTTGATTCATGGGCTATTCCTCCTTTAACAGAAGTACAACCTCTATTATAAGGGGATTTCCAATAAAATGGATGTGGGAATCGATGGAAGCTGATCGAAGAAAAAACACTTCCCACAAAAAACAGGAAGTGCAGCTTAAAATTATGATAATAGCCGAAGATGGGGAATAATGGGCGTGAGAACGCTTTGCGCCAGAACACCGATGCTGACGCCAATACTCGATGCCTTTTTCCATTTGAATACATGAACCTTTTCATCTTTACCTTCATATAAAAATACAAGCTGCTCAGCTTCTTCAGCAATCCCGATTTTTTTATAGGGAATCTTGTTTTGTTCAAGCACGATTTCAAATGCCTTTTGCAATAAATTTAATGTTTGCCGATCAAATTTTGTAATTTCCATAAATCCTCCCAAAAGCATCAATTATGTATAATATTATTATAGTCATTATTTCAGCCCGATTAAAGAAAATCTCAATTGTATTTTATTGAAATATTGCAAAGTAACCGTTTGAGCGATAAGATTGAAGTTATGGAAAAATTTTAGGCTGTTAAAAGAGAGGAAGACATAATGGGAAACGATTTAAAAAAAGAAGTATTATCGCGCCGTACATTTGCGATTATCTCGCACCCGGATGCGGGTAAAACAACCTTAACGGAAAAATTGCTATTGTTTGGCGGCGCAATCCGCGATGCCGGAACAGTAAAGGCAAAGAAGACAGGGAAATTTGCCACTAGTGACTGGATGGAAATTGAAAAGCAACGGGGAATTTCTGTTACCTCCAGTGTCATGCAATTTGATTATAGCGGTTTTCGCGTCAATATTTTAGATACTCCTGGACACCAGGATTTTAGTGAAGATACGTACAGGACCTTAATGGCAGTTGACAGTGCCGTGATGATTGTCGATTCGGCGAAAGGAATCGAAGATCAGACCATTAAACTTTTCAAGGTTTGCCGGATGCGTGGAATTCCTATTTTTACGTTTATTAATAAGCTTGACCGCCAAGGAAAACCACCGTTAGAACTTCTGGCAGAACTGGAAGAAGTTCTGGGAATTGAATCCTACCCTATGAATTGGCCAATTGGAATGGGAAAAGAGTTCTTAGGAATTTACGACAGATATTATAATCGTGTTGAACAATTCCGGGTTGATGAAGCTGCACGCTATATTCCCTTAAATGATGATGGGGAAATTGATGGTGATCACAAGCTGAAATCTTCAGGACTTTATGAGCAGACATTAGAGGAAATCATGCTGTTAAATGAAGCGGGAAATGATTTTTCTGCTGAAAAAGTGCAAGCAGGAAGCCTGACACCTGTGTTTTTCGGAAGTGCGTTGACGAATTTCGGGGTCCAGACATTTCTAGAGACCTACCTGCAATTCGCGCCGCCTCCTAAAGCGAGAAATTCATCGATTGGGGAAATTGATCCGCTTTCCGACCAATTTTCCGGTTTTATTTTTAAAATTCAAGCGAATATGAATCCCGCCCACCGGGACCGGATTGCATTCGTACGAATTTGTTCTGGAAAATTTGAAAGAGGAATGACCGTAAATGTTCCACGGCTTGAAAAGCAATTAAAGCTTTCTCAATCCACTTCCTTTATGGCAGAAGAACGAAATACCGTGGAAGAAGCCGTTAGTGGAGATATCATCGGTTTATACGATACGGGAACCTACCAAATCGGCGATACGATTACGACGGGTAAGAACAATTTCCAATATGAGAGGCTGCCGCAGTTTACACCTGAGCTTTACGTAAGGGTATCTGCGAAGAACGTAATGAAGCAGAAATCATTTTATAAGGGGCTGCATCAGCTTGTTCAGGAAGGGGCCATCCAGCTCTTTAAAACGGTCAAAACAGACGAGTATTTATTAGGGGCTGTAGGCCAGCTGCAGTTTGAAGTATTTGAGCACAGAATGAGAAATGAATATAATGCAGAGGTCATTATGGAACGGCTGGGATCGAAAATTGCCCGCTGGATTGAAAAAGATGAAATCGATGAAAACCTGTCAAGCTCAAGAAGTCTTCTCGTGAAGGATCGTTATGAGCATTATGTATTTTTATTTGAGAACGATTTTGCATTACGGTGGTTCCAAGAGAAAAATCCGAATGTAAAGCTTTATAATCCAATGGACCAGCATGACTAATCTCCAAAAAATTAAGGCTGTCTCGTACGAGGCAGCCTTAATTTTTTTTATTGTCTAGCTGCAAAAGGGATACTTCGTCAGCATATGCTTCGCACGACTGAAAGCGATAGCTTTTAGGAGGAGCGCCTAGGGGCTCGGGGTCATAAGCCAATCCGTCAAGAAGGCTAAAAAGCAGCCTTCTCGCCGGCTCGTCTTATGCCTGTCGCCCCTGGTCAAGGCGCTTCCGCTTTTCTTATTGGGAAATTTTTTACGCAAACCCCCATAAAAAGTATTTCCATATACGTAACATTTATTAAAATAAGACATGAACAATAACAAATAAACGAAGGCTCGTGGGCTAAATACAGTCTTTTCCTATGCTTATCCCCATAAAGACCAAAGCTTGTTTCGTATGTTATAATTGGTCGAATAAGAGGTGAGCAAATGCTAGGTTTATTGTTTATGGCTAAAAAGAATAAAAGAACATTAGAAGATACAGTTGCCTTGATTCAGCAAGGTGATAAGTCATTGCTGAATGAACTCATCCAGGCCTATAAACCATTTATCGCTAAAACTGTTTCTTCAGTATGCCGCCGGTATATCTATGAATCCGATGATGAATTTAGCATTGGCCTTATTGCTTTTAACGAGGCAATTGAAAAATATTCAAAAGACCGCGGCAGCTCTTTATTAAGCTTTTCAGAAGTGATTATTAAAAGACGAGTTATTGACTACATTCGAAAGCAAACAAAAAATCAGCACATCAGTATTGATATAACAAATGCCCTCCAAGATGAGGAATTACCTGGAACGGCAATAGTCAACGAGCTTTCCCTTGATGAATATCAGAAAAAGACTGACGAACAGCTAAGAAAAGATGAAATTATTCATTTTCAATCATTATTAGCTTCTTTTGATTTAACCTTTAGCGATTTGGTGGAGAATTCCCCGAAGCATGCGGATGCTAGGAAAAATGCCATCATCGCAGCAAAAACATTGGTTGACAATGAAGAATTATTTAAATCATTACGCGAAAAAAAGCGGCTGCCTATTAATCAGCTTGAAAAAATGGTAAATGTCTCTAGGAAAACCTTAGAAAGAAATCGCAAATATATTATTGCCATTGCTTTAATTTTATCAAGTGATTATGTGTATATGAAGGATTATATAAAGGGGGTGCTTGATACATGAAAAAGGGAATAATAATGGAAATGGATGATTTTTTTCTCACACTTTTAACCCCTGAAGGTGAGTTCTTACGGGCTAAGAGACTTAAGCAATCCTATTCAATTGGAGAGGAAATAACTTTTTATCCCGTTGAAGGCAAGAATCAATTAAGATATCTATCGTCCATAAAGAAAGTTGCCAAAATGAAAACCGTTTGGGCTGCAGCGGCTGCAGTTTTACTTTTTTCCGGTTCATTTATTCCAATGTATCAAAATAATAAAGCTTATGCCTATATGTCAATTGATGTAAATCCGAGCATTGAACTAGGAATAAATAAAAAGATGCAGGTTGTGGAATTGACAGGCTATAATCCTGAAGGTAAAAAGATTATATCCCATTTGGATGATTGGGAGAAACAAGATGTTACGAAGGTGACGGAAGAAATTTTATCGGAAATAGGTAAAGAAGGGTATTTCAAAACGAACAAGCATGTCATTATTTCAACTGTTCCGACCAGTCAAATGGAAAAGAAGGAAGAGCAAAAGCTTGAAACTGATATTAAAGAGATTACCAAAGTTGTTTCCGAGCAGCAGCTAGCGTATACTGTTTTATCAGGTACTGAAAAGGATCTTGAAACTGCTCACGAAAAAGGTGTCACTGCAGGTAAATACAAGGCAGTAAATAATCCAGTGGCAAAAGAGAAAGTGGAGAATAATTGGAAAAAGTACAAAAATCATAATAATCCTACTGAGCCGGAAGCAAAGGCACCGCCAGGGCAAATAAAGAAACAAATAGATGAAAATGTCACTCAGGAACCTCCTGCCGTTGATAATACTCCGCAGGCGGCCGTAGGCCAATCTCCAGTCGAAGATAAAGTACCACCTGGACAGGCAAAAAAGATAGTTGATAACCAACTAAAGCAAAATCCTGGGCAGGCTAAAAAGCAAGCCAATCAACAGGGAAATTCACAGGGAAATCCCAATCCAAAAGGAAAATACCATTATTTTGACAACCAAATTAAACAAAGAAACAAATAAAAAGAGGCGCTCCAAAAGAGCTGCCTCTTTGCCATTTTTATGAAATTATTCACGTCCTGATAATTGTGCCTGTGCTTGCTGGACAAGTCTTTTTGTTATTTCCCCGCCGACTGAACCATTGGCTCTAGAAACGGTATCGGACCCCAAATGTACTCCGAACTCTTGGGCTATTTCATATTTAACTTGATCAAGGTATTGTTCAATCCCAGGCACTAATAATTTATTTCTGCTGTTAGCCATATTTTTCACTCCTTATTCTATCCAGAGATTTTTTTCTCTGTAAGGGTAGTATTGATTGCTTTGACTTTATTCATAAGTGGAAATGTTTATCGAATCTGGTTAGCTTTTCAATCTGTCCCTTTGCTTACATCCTTGGTGGGATGCATAAACGGATAAGCTTGCGGCTTTCTTTTGCTTTCTAGCAGTTCCCGATTTTCTGCCGTGTTCCAGCCGATATCGTTCGTCGGGTGCACCCACTCATCACCCGACATTATGGCTGGGTCCGTATCCTCTGACCAGTTTTCCAGTGGAGAATTTTCTGAGGCATATAAGCTATCCCCGATGACTACACCATGCTCATTAACAAATGGCGCTTCCATTTTTATTCCTGTTCCTTCAAAGCTTGGTGCATTTATTTGATGCGGCAAAGTTTCATCGATACTTACTTTCTGTCCAATTTTCTTCATATCTTTTTTCATCCAGCATTCCCCCTGTTTTTTATATTTTTTGCGTAAACCTTTTTTTTATTTATGAAAAATAAGGAAACGAATGATTCGACAAAAATTGCTTAAAACTATCTATGTAACATGAATTTTAAGGAGGTTTTCCAAGATGGCTAAGCGGAAGGCTGAATTTGATGCAGTGGAAAAGTACACCAAAACCCCAAAGAAGAATGTCCAGGAAAGTGAATTTTCCGCTGAATTTACCGATAACAATAATGCAATCAGATTTCAAAACCGCAATTCAAAGCTAGGGAAAAAGGGAAGAAGTTAAAATGAAAGGCCGCCGCAAGACTCCGCCAAGAATACCTACAGAGGAATTTAGTGTAGAATTTGGTGATGTAAACGGTATTCCATTGGTTGAAAAAATAAAAAACAAATTTAAGAAAAAACGTACCTAAAAAAGAAAAATAAGCCGGGAGCACCGGCTTATTTTAGATTTTAAAAGGAAATAAAAGTGTCTCTAGGTTGGTAGGGTCAAAATACGCCAGTAAACCGGAAGCCTGGTGGTCTATTTCACCGTTTAGAAAATACTTTGTCAGGTCAAAAGACAAAAGCTCTAGCATGGTATGCTTATAAAGTTCTTTTTCATCCAGCTCAAGTTTGAGAAATTCCGGTCCTAAAAGCTGCGGAGTCTCGGAAATGCGTTTGTAGATTTTCGAACGTTCGCTTTTCTCCAGCCCTGCTTCCCACCAAGGTTTTCTCGGTTTGTACTTATGATGTTTTAAATAATCATATTTCATTAAACCGGAAATGACATCAAGGTTCGGAACCGCCCTCTTGACTAAAAATGAATGTAATCGCCGAAATAGATCCTCCAACTGATGGCCGATTCTTGACCAGCCCTGTTCATCCCAGTAGGAACCAAAATCCTGAAAGAAATCGAACGGTGAAGGGAAAACATGTGTCACCAGGTATTCAACTGTGTGATCCATACGGTGGTCATTCCAATATTTTTCTAACACATCTTCCACTTGCTTTATTTTAACAATATCGTCAAACGATAGAACATTGTTGCTTAAAATCTCATACGGGGAATGGTCCATATATACATAATCATGTTCTGAAGCACGTATACGTACCCCTGTTCCGCGCAGCATTTTTAAAAACCCTAACTGCAGTTCTTCCGGCCTCATTTCAAACACATCGTTGAAGGTCTTCCGGAAGGAGGCGTAATCTTCTTCAGGCAGTCCCGCGATAAGATCAAGATGCTGATCGATTTTCCCCCCATCTTTTACCATTGTCACTGTTCTTTTCAGTTTTTCAAAATTTTGCTTTCTTCTCACAAGCTCATTTGTATAGTCATTCGTTGACTGTACACCAATTTCGAAACGGAAAAGCCCTTTTGGTGCCTCTTGGTTAAGAAATTCAATCACTTCAGGCCGCATAATATCCGCAGTAATTTCAAATTGAAACACAGTTCCTGGAAGATGTTCATCAATAAGGAAGCGGAACATTTCCATTGCATAGCTTCTGCTAATATTAAAGGTCCGGTCAACAAATTTAATTGTTTTTGCACCGTTTGCCATTAAATAGCGAATATCCTCTTTAATTCGTTCCCGGTCAAAATAGCGGACACCGACTTCGATGGAAGATAGGCAAAATTGACAGCTGAACGGACAGCCTCGGCTTGTTTCGATATAAGTAACCCGTTTCCCCAACTGGGGAATATCCTCAGGAAAGCGGAAGGGGGAGGGTAATTCTTTTAAATCAAGCTTATTTCTCTGTGGTGTGCTGGCTAAGGTTCCATTGTCACGATACGCAACTCCATGGACATTATCGATATTTTTGTTTGTATCAAGCTCCGTCAGCAATTGTTTAAAGGTTTGTTCCCCTTCGCCCATTACGATAAAGTCGATTTCCGGATGTTTTTCCATCCATTCGCGTGTGTCGTAGGAAACCTCAGGGCCTCCTAATACAATAATGAGGGAAGGGTCAATCTTCTTTAGCATATTGATGACCTTAAGGGTCTCTTCGATATTCCAAATATAACAGCTAAAACCGATAACATCCGGCTTTTGTTGGTGGAGATCGGAGACAATGTTCATCACCGGATCTTTGATGGTGTATTCCTTTAAAATGATATCAAATTCAGGTGCTGCATATGCCTTTAAGAACCTGATGGCCAGATTGGTATGAATGTATTTTGCGTTAAGGGTGGAACAAATGACTTTCATAATAAAACTCCTTTTTCATTATAAAACAAAATAATATTATAGCTTATTTTAGCCGAAAAGGTAAGGGAACAAACGGGTTCCACATTAGCGTATGCTAAGTTGATTATCAATTACAATCTCTCTGTTATAATACAATGCGTAACCTGTTATATAATTAAAAAACAATGAAGATGCTTTGTAAATAAAGAATTTTTTCGATGGATTAAAATGTGTTTTAAAAAAAATGTTTGGATGTTTGATTTTTGTCACAGATTTAAAAAATAATATGGCCTACAATAGCGGTGAGATAAGTTAATTATTTATGTCTTTTTCGGGTAGTTTTATTGAACAAAGAAGGAGAGGGACATTATGTCTATTTTACCGCAAAAAAATGAGCTGGGTTTTTTTGAAATCCGTCTCGAATCAATCGGTGGTCTTGGAGCAAATCTTGCCGGAAAAATGCTGGCTGAAGCAGGGGTATTAGGGCTTGGGTTAAATGGTTCCAACTTTTCGTCCTATGGCTCGGAGAAAAAAGGAACTCCGGTTAAAAGCTTTATCCGCTTTTGTGAACCTGGGGTTGAAATTCGTGATCACAGTCCAATTGAGCAGCCTCATATTGTGGGCGTTTTCCACGAAGCATTGTATAAAACGATTAATGTGGTCAGCGGTTTAAATGCTGACGGCATCGTCTTAGTCAACTCATCAAGGGATTTCGATGATGTGAAAAAGGATTTAAAACTAGAATATGGAACATTAGCGATTGTAGATGCGTTAACCATTGCTGTCGAGGAAAAAACAAAAGTAAATACAGCGATGCTCGGGGCGTTATTCCGCATTTGTGATTTTTTGGATCCGGATGCCATGAGAAAAGTTATCCGGAAGACATTCGAGAAAAAATACCCGCACTTTGTCGAACCGAACCTACGGACGTTTGACCGCGGCTATAATGAAGTTGAATTTAAAACATACCATGTTCCGGAGGATGCCCAAGGTAAAGCCTTTACCCGCCCGCTTCCGCAGCTAGGCTATATGACCCAAGAGCTTGGTGGTGTAATCACCACTCAGGCAAATAGTATATTAAAAGATTTGAGCGGCTCAAGACAGGGCTTCCTGCCACAGTTTGAACGCGATAAGTGTATAGACTGTGCGGCCTGCGATAACGTTTGTCCAGATTTCTGTTTCGTCTGGGAAGAGGGAGAGGACAAGCGCGGCAGAAAGCAAATGTTTCTTAAGGGAATTGACTATCAATATTGTAAGGGCTGCTTAAAATGTGTGGAAGCATGTCCGACAAGTGCTTTAATGGATCTTCGCGAAATGATCGGATACGCAGATGCAAATCGTGTGAAGCAAAACTTTCCTTATGCAGTAGGAGGGAATTTATAATGGGTATTTTAGAGGAAAAATTAACAGCGCAGGTTGGAGCCGAGCAGATTTCAACCTTTGAATCCGGCAATGAAATGGCTGCGATGGCGGCAGCGCAAATCAACTATCATATTATGGGTTATTTCCCGATTACTCCATCTACAGAGGTGGCACAATTCTTAGACCAAATGAAAGCCCGGGGCGAGCATGATATTAAGCTGATTCCGGCAGATGGCGAGCATGGATCGGCCGGTATTTGCTATGGTGCTGCCGCCACTGGGGCGCGCGTCTTCAATGCAACAAGTGCGAACGGCTTTTTATATATGATTGAACAGCTTCCGGTTCAGGCGGGCACACGATTCCCGATGGTCATGAATCTGGTCACTCGGGCTGTCAGTGGTCCGCTTGATATCCGCGGAGACCACTCAGATCTTTATTTTGGTCTAAATACGGGTTGGGTTATTTTAACGGCAAGTACCCCGCAAGCGGTCTATGACATGAATATTATGGCATTGAAAATTGCCGAACACTCCAAAGTCCGGCTCCCTGTCATTGTAGCCTATGATGGATTCTGGACGTCCCACCAAAAACGGAGAGTTCAATACTTCAAGGACCGTCGGGTAGTGCAGCAATTTGTCGGCGAATGCCCGACTGATTACAATTTTATTAGAGATCCGCAAAAACCGGTAACGATCGGTGCCCACATGAACGGCGAAGATTTGATGAACAATCACTTCCAGCAATCCGAAGCTATGTACAATGCCGGAGAGGTATTCAGGGAAGTGGCTGCCGAATATGCAAAACTTTCAGGAAGAGAATATTCTGTTTTGGACTTATACAAAATGGAGGACGCTGAAGTTGCGTTATTCCTATTAAACTCTGCAGCCGAATCGGCAAAGGATGTTGTCGACCAGCTGCGCTCCCAAGGAATTAAAGCAGGGGTAATCAGTCCAAATATTATTCGTCCATTCCCGGCTAAAGAAATCCGTGAAGCTCTTAAAAATGTGAAAGCATTATTAGTCGGTGAGCGTGCTGATTCCTATGGTGCACATGGTCCAAACTTAACGCATGAGATCAAGTCTGCCCTGCAGGATGACAAGACTAATAAAACCATCGTATTAAGCCGTGTATTCGGAATGGGCGGTAAGGATTTCTATGCAAGTGATGCCCATGAATTCTTTAATATGGCGATTGATGCGAAGGAGAAAGGCTATGCGGAAAAACCATTTGATTATTTCGGGCATGTACCGGGAAATCCGGAAAAAATCCTAAAGCCTGTCATCACTCCGCAGCAGGGTGATACTTATAAATCTGGTTTAATTGAAGTAAAAATGGATGAAGAAACAAATAAATTAAAAGTGAAAATCCCACCACTGCGGATGCTGACAAATAAGCCGAAAAGAATTGCTTCCGGTCACGGCGCCTGCCCGGGCTGCGGCATATTTGGCGGGCTGGAGTTGTTCTTTAAAGGGATTGAAGGGGATATTGTCACTCTATTCCAAACTGGCTGTGCCTACGTTACAACAACTGCCTATCCATATAGCTCGCATAAGCAGACGATGATGCATAACCTGTTCCAGAATGGTGCAGCAACCCTCTCAGGTACTGTTGAGGCCTTCATGGAATTAAAGCGGCGCGGGGAAATTCAAGTGTCGGATGATGCGACATTCGTGATGATTACCGGTGACGGCGGAATGGATATCGGTATGGGATCGGCAATTGGGACGGCACTTCGCGGCCATAAGCTGATTATGCTCGAATACGATAATGAAGGCTACATGAATACCGGGTCGCAAATGTCTTATTCGACACCGCTTGGCCATATGACAAGTACTTCAGGTGTTGGAAAAACACAGCAAGGGAAAAGCTTCCACCACAAGGATACGGTACAAATTATGGCTGCGACAAATATCCCTTATGTATTTACCGGATCAGAAGCATTCCCGCAGGATTTGGTCAAAAAAGGTGCGAAAGCCCAGTGGTACGCGCAAAATGTCGGACCAGTGTATGGAAAACTGTTAATTACCTGTCCATTAAACTGGAAGTCTGAGGACCGTTATGGAACAAAAATTCTTGAAGAGGCCGTCAATTCCTGCTTCTTCCCACTGTATGAAGTAGAACAGGGTGTTACCGCTATTACCTATAACCCTGAAGAAAAGAAAAAGCGCGTTTCGGTAACAGAATGGTTTAAATATATGGGGAAAACGAAACATCTCCTCAAAGAGGAAAACAAACATCTAGTAGACGAATTTGAAAGAGAAGTAGAAAAAAGGTGGCAGCGCCTTAAAGCAAAGCATGAAAATCCATGGCTATAAAAAAGAAAAACGCAAAGCAAATTGCTTTGTGTTTTTCTTTTAAGCTAATAAAATTTATTGGCAGAAAAAAGGAATTTCCAAGTTTTATATAGAATATATCTTTTTAAATTAACGCTGAACTTTGGTTGATAGCGGGGTGGCCGTTTATTGGAAATCAAATTGGAACAGGATGGTACGTTACCAAGTAAGCCTGATGTAGTGTTTTCAAAAAATGCAAAATTGCAAGAGCACGAACGAAGATATGAACGCATTTTTGAAGATTCCATTGATGGACTCATCCTTTGGGATTACCAATATCGCATAGTGGATGTAAATTTTACAGCAGAAAAGCTATTTGGTCTTCCAAAGGAAAAATTAATAGGTAGACTGTTATATGAGCCATTTAGCAACCTTGAAAAACAAACGCTAGAAATAAAGAAACATATAAAGCAGGTAATTGAAAAGGGTTATTATACATCCATTATTGTTTTTGAGATGATTTCCGGCAAAAATAGGCATATCGAAATCAGTTCAAAATTAGACATTATGACGGACTTGAATTTTACCGCCTTAAAGGATATTACTGAAAAGATGGATATGCAGGAACAGCTTAGGAAATCAGAAACGTTAAAGGTTATAGGCGAGCTTGCGGCCGGAATTGCCCACGAAATCAGAAATCCGATGACCGCTTTAAAAGGCTTTATCCAGCTGCTTGAAGGTAGCATTAAACGAGAACATTCCATGTACTATGAAGTAATTACTAGTGAGCTAGACCGCATTGATACCATCATTAACGAATTTTTACTATTGGCTAAACCCCAGGAAATCCGTTTTCAGGAGAAGAATCTGAATCAAATAATGAGGGAAACCCTAGACATTTTACATGCCCAGGCTGTATTACATAATGTTCAATTCTCAACAGGGTTTGATGAAAAGCTTTCTCCGATTTTTTGTGAACCCAATCAGTTGAAAAAGGTTTTTATTAATTTAATCAAAAATGCAATCGAAGTCATGCCAGACGGCGGAACAATTACGGTTACGATAGAGGCCTTTGAGAATAATCAGGCTCTTATTTCAATCCAGGATGAAGGGATAGGAATATCCAAAGAGAAATTACAAAGGCTGGGGGAAGCCTTTTTCACAACCAAAGAAAGAGGCACAGGACTTGGATTAGTGGTCAGCTATAAAATCATTGAGGAGCATAAAGGCTCAATACGGATTGAAAGCGAAGTAGGAAAAGGGACTACATTCTTTATTACCCTGCCGCTGCATTAAAACTTAAAAAGTATGATAAAGAGGCTGACTTGCAGCCTCTTATTTGCTGTAAAGAATTATTTATAATAATCCGGTCTTCGGTCTTCGAAAATTGGAATCTGCTTACGGATTTCTCCGACAAGCTTTAAATCAATCTCTGCAGTTAAAATCTCCTCATCTGCGCCTGCTTCGGCGATAATCTCACCCCATGGATCAATGACGAGTGAATGTCCGGCAAATTGATTATTCGGATCGCTTCCGGAACGGTTACAGGCAATCACAAAGCATTGGTTTTCGATTGCTCTGGCAATTAATAGATTTCTCCAATGCGATAATCTTGGTGCAGGCCATTCTGCCACTACAAACAGCGCTTCCGATCCTTCAGATGTATGGGCACGAATCCATTCCGGGAAGCGGATATCATAGCAAATGACCCCGGCAAATGCATGATTATCAAGCTTAAACAAGCCTTTTTCACAACCCGCTTCCAAATAAAGGTGCTCATCCATCAGCTTGAATAAATGCAGTTTACTATATTCGGAACTAAGTTCCCCCTCACGGTTTATGATAAGAAGGGTATTTTTCACTCCCTTGTCATCCCGATTGGCAACAGAACCGCCGACAAAGTTAACATTGTACTTTTTAGCAGCATTTTTTAAAAATTCTATTGTTTGAAGCGCTCCTTTATCGGCGATTGTATCAAGGCGGGTCAAATCATAGCCTGTTGTCCACAGCTCGGGCAAGACAATGATATCCGGCTGATCGCTAGTAGCTGCTTCGATTAGTTTTTCTGCATTCTGATAGTTTTTCTCGGGATTGCCAAAGGCAATATCCATCTGCAAACAAGCAATCTTTAATTTCATTATTCTCTCTCCCTTATGAAATTTCGGAATTTTTCCTTTACAAGCTGTTATAAAAGTTATATCATTTGTGACTAGAATTTCAACCTTAAAATTTAGAAAATAGCAGGTGAGAACATGAAGAATTTTCCTCAATCGGAAATATTGAATAGTCTTCCAAAGCAATTTTTTGCATCACTCGTCAAAAAAGCTGGTGAGTACATAGAACGGGGATTTGATGTGATCAATTTAGGCCAGGGGAATCCTGACCAACCGACACCAGGGCATATCGTTGCTAAGCTTCAGGAGGCAGCGGCAAACCCTATAAATCATAAATATTCTCCATTTCAAGGATTTCCTTATTTAAAAAAAGCCGTTTCTGATTTTTATTCTCGGGAATATGGTGTAGAACTCAACCCCGAAAAGGAAGTCGCAATCCTTTTTGGAGGCAAAGCAGGTTTGGTGGAGATTCCACAATGTTTGTTAAACCCTGGGGATACCGTTTTGGTTCCAGATCCAGGATATCCTGACTATTGGTCTGGGGTCGCACTGGCTAAAGCCGAAATGGTCACCATGCCTTTGAAAGAAGAAAATCGTTTCCTTCCTGACTATAGCGAGCTAGGGACAGAGGATCTTGAGAAGGCAAAATTAATGTTCCTCAACTATCCTAATAATCCGACCGGGGCTGTGGCTGACCTAGAATTTTTCGAAGAGACTGTAAGGCTTGCAAATGACCATGATATTTGTATCGTACACGACTTCGCCTATGGAGGCATCGGTTTCGATGGTGTAAAACCACCAAGCTTCCTGCAGGCACAGGGTGCCAAAGATGTCGGTATTGAAATATACACACTCTCCAAAACTTATAATATGGCAGGCTGGCGCGTTGCTTTTGCAGTAGGAAATGAAAGTGTGATTTCTGCACTAGAGCTCATTCAGGATCACTTATATGTCAGTTTGTTTGGTGCCGTCCAGGAGGCAGCGGCTGAAGCGCTGACAGGCCCTCAGGACTGCGTAAAGGAATTAAATGAGATGTATGAGCAAAGACGAAATTGCCTCATTGACGGCCTCTGTTCGATAGGCTGGGACGTGACTGCTCCAAAGGGATCTTTCTTTGCCTGGCTAAAAGTGCCGACTGGTTTTTCTTCTGAGGAATTTTCCAACATTTTGTTGGAAAAGGCTCAAGTAGTAGCAGCGCCGGGAGTTGGTTTTGGTTCGTATGGTGAAGGATATGTCCGAATCGGCCTGCTGACCTCAGAAGAGCGCCTTGCAGAAGCAGTCAAACGGATCAGTGAGTTAGAGATATTTAAAAAAAGCTAAAAATATAAAGTTACAAAGCTGGCTAAGATTTTTTAGAGCCAGCTTTTTTATATTAGATTCAGGGACTTTTGTACTAAAAAAATATTTTAAAAAAATGTACAATCCTCCCACAACGTTGAATGCGCTTTCATTATTGACGCAAAGCGGTTTTCTTCAATAATCCCAATCCACAACTAACTATTTGGGAATTTATGTCGAAATTTCAGAAAAACAAGCAAATAAACTGTCGAAAATAGAAAGTTTTAGAATGTTTTGTCTACTTTTGCGAATGTATTTACATTTGAAGAAATTCTTGTCATAATTCATCAAGTAGTCTAATTTTTTAGCGAATTAAAGTAAGTGTGTAAGAGGTAGGAGGATAACATTGTACGAGTATAGTAATACCACTAGTCACAGTCCAAGCCATAGTCAAATGATTGAAGAGATAAAAGCAAAACGAGAACTTATGATAAAAAGTGCAAATACATTGGGATTTACAAGTGAACAAACCATTAAATACAGTCAAGAACTGGACGAGTTAATCAATGAGTATCACCGAATGATGGGACAAGCCTCCAAACCACCCGAAGAAATCAAATTCGCCTTAAAGCAAATGATCATGATTTGGCCCAAAGTATTAGTCTAACTAATTTGTAATTACCTAACTGTAAAATGCCCAGAAACCTCAAAATAAAGGCCTTCCGTTACATTTAATCATTGTAGCAGAAGGCCTATTCTTTTTAGTGCCTCCTTTAAAAAAATATTTTTCAGAGAGAAAAATATTTTCTACATGTATAGACAGTGCTGTGATTTTTATCATTGTCTATATCTCAATATTTCATATAGTTAAATTAGTACTATTTTCTATCTAACATACCCACACCATGATGAACTTCACCCGTGCTTGCTGCACATGCAGCAAATTTTCTCTTATATAAATTTTCCGGCTTTTTTCATTCAATTAAAGAAATCTATTAATTTTGGGTAATATGCTTAAATTGCGATTCATATATCGTTAATAAAAGCATTTTTAATAACCAACCAGTAAGTCAAACGCTTTCATCATTTTTAGCTTATTTGGAGGAGGGAAGTCCTACATGCACATTGTCGTATGTGTCAAACAAGTACCCGATACAAAAATCATCAAAATCAATCCGAAAACAAATACACTCGACCGCAGGAGTGCCCCGGCTATTTTGAACCCATATGATGCCCATGCGGTTCAAGAAGCTGTTAAAATCAAAGAAAAAACTGGCGGGACCATCTCGGTTTTATCAATGGGACCTCCGCAGGCAACTGCTGTCATTAAGAAAAGCGTTGAAATTGGCGCAGACCAAGGGTATTTAATATCGGATCGTGCTTTTGCCGGTGCCGATACACTTGCAACCAGTTACGCCTTATCAAAGGCGTTAGAAAGAATTGCCAAGGAACTCCCGATTGACATGATTATTTGTGGAAAGCATGCCATTGATGGAGATACCGGCCAGGTTGGCCCTGGTATCGCACGGAGATTGGATATTCCTCCTGTTACAAATGTGATTGAGGTAACAGAAGTGAATGAGCGTGAGAAAACGGTCTTAATTCAACGGAAATTAACCAACGGATACGAACTGGTTCAGTCGGAAATGCCTTGTCTATTAACAGTTGAAAAAGAAATCAATGATATCGAGTATTCACCAATGCCGAACATGATTAGTGCTGCAAGATATGAACCTATTATTTGGGCAGTGGATGATCTTGAAAATGTTGACCGCTCACAGCTTGGCCTAAAAGGGTCACCTACGGTTGTCGGCAAAATGTTTACACCTCCACGGCCTGAAGGCGGGAAAAAGCTAGATGGTTCCGCCGATGAGCAGGTAAGTCAGCTAATGGATATTCTGATGGAGAAAAAAGACCTGTTTACATTACAGTCAACTAAATAATGTTAATAAATTTTAGGGTATAGAGCAGGGAGGGGTCTTAAATGAATCTTGACGATTACCGTGGAGTCTGGGTATTCATTGAACAAAATGACGGCAAAATTGAAGATGTTTCACTAGAATTGCTGGGTGCCGGCAGGAAGCTGGCAGATAAGCTTGAGGTCCCATTAGGGGGATTCTTGCTGGGCAATCAAATAAGGCCATTAGCAAATCAGGTTATTTCTTATGGGGCTGACGAGGTCTACGTAATTGACCATCCAGTTTTGAAGGATTATCGTACAGAATCCTATATGAGCGGTGTTATGCTGCTAGCGCAAAAATATATGCCGGAAATTATTCTTTACGGTGCAACCCCCAACGGAAAGGACTTGGCAAGTGCTGTTGCAACTGATTTAGTTACAGGATTAACAGCAGATACGACGATGCTGGATGTGGACGTAGATAATAGATTGCTAGAAGCAAGCCGGCCGGCATTCGGCGGTAATATTATGGCAACGATTCTCTGTAAGAAGCATCGCCCGCAAATGGCAACAGTAAGACCTAAAGTAATGAAGGCACTTGAGCCGGATGCAGGAAGACAAGGAAAGATCATTGAAGAGAAAATAGCTCTGAACGAAGCGGAAATGCGTACAAAAGTACTACAAATTGTGAATGACGTAACAAAAAAAGCTAAATTAGCTGATGCCCATGTCATCGTATGCGGTGGCAAAGGAATGGGCGACCTGCAAAATTTCCAGCTAATCCATGAATTGGCGGAAACAATCGGCGCAAGCGTAGGCGGAACCCGCGATGTGGTTGAAGCAGGATGGCTGCCGCATGAGCAGCAGGTTGGACAGACAGGAGAAACGGTCACACCGAAAATTTATTTTGCCATTGGAGTATCCGGAGCGATTCAGCATGTGGTCGGTATGAAGAATTCTGAGTTTATAATTGCCATCAACAAAGACCCGAACGCCCCGATTTTTGACGTGGCAACGTACGGCATTGTAGGAGACGCAATGGAAATTATCCCTAAACTAATCGAGCAATTTAAAAAGCTTAAAGCTGAAAAGGGCGGTGAACTGAGCTATGCCTGAGAAATTTGACGTGATTGTGGTAGGGGCTGGCCCTGCAGGAACCTCTTGTGCTTACACTTGTGCTAAAAACGGTTTGAATGTGCTGCTGATTGAACGTGGAGAGTACCCAGGGGCAAAAAACGTTATGGGTGGAGTATTGTACCGCCAGCAAATGGAAGAATTGATTCCTGAATTTTGGAAAGAAGCGCCGCTTGAAAGACCAGTCATTGAACAGCGGTTCTGGATGATGGACAAAGAATCAGTTCTTTCGTTCGGATATAAAGGCCTTGAATGGGGTGTGGAGCCATATAATAACTTTACAGTTCTACGGGCCCAGTTTGACCAATGGTTCGCAAAGAAAGCTGTGGAGGCAGGAGCGCTTCTAATTACCGAAACAGTTGTCACGGAATGTATTGTCGAAAACGGCAAGGTAGTTGGCGTCCGCACTGACCGGCCGGATGGTGAGGTTTTTGCAGATGTAGTCGTCCTTGCTGACGGAGTTAACTCCCTGTTATCCAAACAGCTTGGGTTTCATAAGGAGTTCCGCCCGGACGAAGTGGCGCTGACAGTTATGGAAGTTGTTAATCTTCCAAAAGAAAAAATAAATGACCGCTTCAATTTGGAGGACAACCAAGGCTGCACAATTGAGATCTTTGGAGATTCCACAAAAGGAAATCTGGGTACGGCTTTCCTATATACCAACAAAGAGAGTTTGAATATCGGTGTGGGGACAACACTATCGAGTATGATAAAAGCAAAAATGAAGCCCTATGAGCTGCTGGATTACTTAAAGAATCATCCGATGGTCAAGCCGTTCATTGCCGGCGGCGAGTCTGCTGAATATCTTGCCCACCTCATTCCGGAAGGCGGCTACCGCTCAGTTCCTAAAGTGGCAGGTAACGGAGTTATTGTTGTTGGGGACGCTGCCCAGCTAGTTAACGCTATTCATCGTGAAGGTTCGAACATGGCGATGCATTCTGGCTTATTGGCTGCTGAGACTGTCATTGAGGCGCACCGCCACGGCAATTTCAGCGAATCAATGTTAAATAACTACCGCGAGGCCCTTTATAATAGCTTTATCATCAAAGATTTAGAGAAGTACAAAGATGCGGCCCATACATTCGAAAAATACCCGCAATATTTTAAAGAGTATGTTCCGATGATGAATCAGGCAGCTAGCAAATTCTTTACGGTTGATGGCACGCCAAAACGTGATAAACAAAAGCAAATTATTAAGAATATGACCTCACAAAGAGGAACGCTTCGCGTATTGCAAGATCTCTATCGTGCTTGGAAGGCGGTGAAATAATGTCAACGAAGAATATTGAGGAAAAACAGTATCTTCTCAGGTTTAAGTGTGACACAAAGTCCCATCTTACCGTTCTAGATCATGACGTATGCATGACCCAATGTCCTGATAAAATTTGTACAGTATTTTGCCCAGCCGAGGTATATAAGTGGGAAGGAACGCGGATGCAGGTAGGTTATGAAGGCTGTCACGAATGCGGAAGCTGCCGGATTGGCTGCCCTTACCAAAATATTAAATGGGAATATCCAAAAGGCGGACACGGGATTGTTTTCAGGTTAGCATAAAAAAAGGTGCTGTTTGCTATTGCAGGCAGCACCTTTTTTAGCTAATTGTAATTTACACTATATGTATATTTTTTCACAAGGGATTATAAAAAGAAGGTGAAGCTAGAAGGTAAGTACTTACAGGGTCAGCTTATTTTCTCTAAAAGGGCTGCCGAGGAAAGTTCATCTTTTTTGCAGGAGGCTGCAAGCGAGGAAGCAAGGGTTATGGCATGATCCATTTGTTCCATATTTTCTGAGCAATAATATGGCTTTTTCCAATTGAAGTCGCCGTCATTTGCGGCTGGATATATACTGACTTTCCAATGATAATAAATCCGTGGCTGAGGGAGCTGAACCCCTTCTACGGCTATTAGCCAATGTGTAGAATTGGATTCTGGAATATAGGCATCTGTATCCTTAAGCGAAACAAGATCATTTGCACCAATTGGTAAAAATGCCGTTTGATAAAAGTCATGATAATTTGGGGTTTTCAATATATTTACCTCCCTTTCATAATATCTAACTTTATTATATGAAACTATAAAGATTTTTTTGAGTGATAAATGTTATAATTTTTCAAAAAAATAAAACGTTTTCAAAAAGTTGTCAATAATATTATGAGGAAGTAGTAATTTGGGTATAGATGTGACGATTGTCACTACAAAATTGTAATGGCGCTTTTATACTGAAAGCAGAAGATTGAAAGAGGTGAATGTAATGAGCAGTTGTATGAGCGGTTTCGGCGGGATGCCGAGTGCTGAGCTAAAAAGTAAGGGATTAAGGCAATTGAAAGAAGAACATCCCCCATTAAGAAGCCAAATGGAAGGATTGTTCAGCCTAACCCAAAAAATTGATAAAGATATTGATATAGAAGTTAATTTCCAAGAGTTAATTATGAAGGTAAAAGAATTTCAGGCAGCGCTTGACCCGCATTCGGAAAGAGAAGAAGGTGTGCTGTTCCCAATGATGGGGACTTATATTGGGACAACTTCTGGACCAATAGCGGTAATGGAGTATGAGCATGACCAAGCAAAAGCACATATTAAATCCTTTCTTGAGCAGGAAACAGGCATGCCATCTTCACCTGATGAATTTAAAAAATTAGCTGGATACATCCAAAATGCTTACTTTATTTTAACGGAGCATTTTAACAAGGAAGAAAACGTCCTTTTTCCAATGGCCGAGCGAATGCTCTCTGATGAAGAAAAAGAAGAGTTATATCAAAGAATTCAAGAAATTAAGTAAAAAGGATGGGCATAGATTCCATCCTTTTTACTTTTTCTATCATATAAACATTCAGGATAAGAAGTGTGACTTTGCCGTTAATTGACAGAGGTTCGAAATTTTTTTATAATAATTTTGAAATCGAGATATTATGGGTGTTTTGCTTTTGAGGCAATTTCCCAATAAAGATAAAGGATGAGTTGTTATGGAAAAAGATTCAACAGCCGTTTCGCTAAAGCTATTTATTGTTCTCTCTAGAGCCTATAAAGCCATTAATGAACACGTTAATAAAGTGATCCAAGCAAGCGGTCTAAACCCAACTGAGTTTGCCGTATTAGAGCTACTTTACCACAAAGGCGACCAGCCGCTGCAACAAATTGGTGCAAAAATCCTGCTTGCGAGTGGAAGTATTACGTATGTTGTCGATAAGCTGGAACAAAAGGGATTATTGAGAAGGAGTGCCTGCCCGACAGATAGACGTGTCATTTTTGCACAAATAACAGATGAGGGGAAAAATTTGATTCAGGATATTTTTCCTGAACATGCCCAACAAATTGATAAGCTTATGTCAAGTTTATCTGATTCCGAAAAGCTGGAGGCAATTGACCTGTTAAAAAAATTAGGTCTGCCTGCAGGAAAATTTTAATACGGCTTTTAGTCGTATTTTTTTTGCAAAAAGGAATATTAATCAATAGTGTCGAAATGAATATAGCCAAAAAAAATGAAAAAGGGGGTTTTTTCATGGGCTTTGAACAGTATACATACATACGACCTAACTTAGACGAGGTTCGGGCAAAATTTAATGAAGCATTGGAGCGTTTCAAAAACGCTGACTCAGTGGAAAAGCAGAGCGGGGCCATGAATGAAATCAATCAACTGAGAAATGACTTGGGAACGATGTTCAATCTTTGTAATATTCGCCACACCATTGATACGAATGATGAATTTTATAAAAATGAGCAGGATTACATGGATGAAATCCAGCCTGAGGTGGAAGGGTTAATCACAGGATATTATCAGGCTTTGGTTGATTCCAAATTCCGCCCGCAATTGGAAAATAAATGGGGCGCTCAGCTTTTCGCCCTTGCTGAAAGTCAGCTAAAGACGTTTAAACCGGAAATTGTTCCTTTGCTGCAAAGGGAAAACCGATTATCGTCAGAATACACCAAGCTTGTTGCATCGGCGAAAATCGAATTTGAAGGGGAAGAGCGTACACTTGCGCAAATCGACCCGTTTATTGAATCGACAGACCGGGAGATGCGTAAACGCGCCAGCACGGCGAAATTTGGCTTCTTTGCAGAGCATGAAGCGGAGTTTGACCGGATTTATGATGAATTGGTAAAGGTGCGGACCGAGATTGCTCACGCCTTGGGTTATAAAAACTTTATCGAGCTTGGTTATAACCGCATGATGAGAACCGATTACAACGCCGAGATGGTGGCTAATTTCCGTCAGCAGGTAAAGGACTTTATTGTTCCAATTGCCTCTAAGCTAAAAGAGCGGCAACGGGAACGGCTTGGCCTCGATAAATTAAAATTCTATGATGAGGGCTTTGTGTTCGAGACCGGAAACGCTGTACCGAAGGGTAGTCCTGAATGGATCATTGAGAACGGACAAAGAATGTATCAGGATCTTTCAAAGGAAACCGGAGAATTTTTTACCTTTATGATGGAAAATAATCTGATGGACCTTGTTGCCAAGAAGGGGAAGGCAAGCGGGGGCTACTGCACATACATTGAAAATCATAAAGCGCCATTCATTTTCTCAAATTTCAATGGTACCTCTGGTGATATTGATGTCCTGACGCATGAGGCAGGCCATGCCTTCCAGGTTTATTCGAGCCGTCAGTTTGAAATACCTGAATATAACTGGCCAACCTATGAGGCATGTGAAATTCATTCGATGAGTATGGAATTTTTCACCTGGCCATGGATGGAGCTATTCTTTAAAGAAGACACTGATAAATATAAGTTTTCTCATCTTAGTGATGCGCTCTTATTCCTTCCATACGGAGTTTCCGTTGATGAATTCCAGCACTGGGTTTATGACACCCCAGAAGCCACGCCAACAGAGCGCAAGCAAAAATGGCGGGAAATTGAGAAAAAATATTTGCCGCATAAGAATTATGATGGCAATGAGTATCTGGAGAACGGCGGTTTCTGGCAGCGTCAGGGACATATTTATAATTCACCGTTCTATTATATTGACTATACGCTTGCGCAAATTTGCGCTTTCCAATTCTGGAAGCGGTCAAGGGAGAATCATCAAGAGGCATGGGCAGACTATGTCAAGCTTTGTAAGCTTGGCGGTTCTATGTCATTTACTAAACTCGTGGAAGCAGCCAATTTAATATCACCATTTAAAACCGGCTGTGTAGAATCTGTTGTTGGTGAAATCGAGAATTGGCTGAATTCGGTTGATGATAAAAATCTATAAAAAAAGCGAAGCCGCAGGGCTTCGCTCAGGCTGTCGAGAAACTATCGACAGCCTTTTATTTTATCCATTTTCTTTTATGATTCACCGCGTTAATTTGTTATAATATTATTAATATATTGCTTTTCAATAAGTCTGTTGATTGGCGTTCCAGGCACTTCGCTTTCCGCGGGCGTGACGGGGAGCCTCCTCGGCGCTACGCTTCTGCGGGGTCTCCCCTGCCCCGTACTCCCGCAGGAGTCTTCGTGCCTTCCGCGCCAATCAACAGGTGTATTCGATTAAGTCCCTCAACTCTAATAAAATCGTTTATCTAAATCAGGAAGAATGCTTTATAGATTTAGAAAGGAAAAAATTGAGCGAAGCTTCGCAGATTCAAAAGAGCTGCAATGGGCTTCGCAATTGCCGGTTACAGGGAGTGAATAATGTAAGAGAACAGGCTCTTCTTACTGCAGCCTGCCAAAATATGAAAAAGGTTGCAACGCACTTATCAAGGATGGAAAATGTGTGCAGCAATACTTAGGTTGATTTGCCTCCCTGTTGATTGGAGCGGAGGGCACTTGACTCCTGCGGGATATAGAGGTCACTGGAGTGGAGACCCCGCAGGCGCCAAAAGCGCCGAGGAGGCTCCAGGAGCTCCCCGCGGAAAGCGAGTGCCCGGAGCGGAAATCAACAGGCCCATTAGCAGGGATAAACATTAAAAGTTTGGTATTTTAGGTTTGGACAAAATAAAAAATTGCCGAGAAAAATACCCTTTCTCGACAATCTGAGCGAAGACGTAGGGCTTCGCTTTTTATTTTTAAACTGTCACCTTTTCAGTGACAACTTTGATTTGGCCATCTTCTAAAATAGCAGAAAGATGTTTAGCATCTGGCTGGTCTAAAATAAAATCAGTAATTTTATCCTCGAGCTGTTCCTGAATGGCACGTCTTAATGGACGAGCACCAAATGAAGGATGGTAGCCAAGTTCTGCTAATTTTCCTTTCGCTTCTACTGAAATGGTTAGTTCAATGTTCTGTTCTTTTAATGTTTCTTGCAACTCAGAAGCCATTAGGTCGACAATAGATAAGATATGCTCTTTATCCAGTGGTTTAAATTCAATGATGCTGTCAAAGCGGTTTAAAAATTCCGGCTTGAAGAAGCTGCCAAGAGAGTCAAGGATGCTAGCTTCTTCCACAGCATTGGATGTTCCAAAGCCAACGTGAATGTTTTTGTGGCCAACGCCGGCATTACTTGTCATGATAATTACGGTGTCCTTAAAGCTTACCACTCTTCCTTGGCTGTCAGTAAGACGTCCGTCCTCAAGTATTTGCAGGAACATATGCATGACGTCAGGATGGGCCTTTTCTATCTCATCCAAGAGAATAATGCTATATGGATTACGGCGGACTTTTTCGGTTAATTGACCAGCCTCCTCATGGCCGACATAACCTGGAGGAGAACCAATTAATTTTGATACGCTGTGTTTTTCCATGTATTCGCTCATATCAAGTCGAATCATCGAATCCTTCGTGCCAAATAATTCTTCTGCAAGAGTCTTAGATAATTCTGTTTTACCAACACCTGTTGGACCGACAAATAAGAAGGACCCGATCGGACGATTTTTTGCTTTTAAACCGGCACGGCTGCGGCGAACAGCTTTTGCGACCTTCTGAACGGCTTGTTCCTGGCCAATAACCTTTTTATTCAAATTCTCTTCCAGTGATTTCATTTTAAACTGCTCGTCTTCTTGAAGTTTACCGACCGGAATCCCAGTTTTTTCTTCAATAATTTTTTGGATATCGGAAACTGAAACAACTGGTCGCTCCGTTTTTGAGGCACTATTTAATGCCTTTTCAAGTTGTGTTTCTTCATCACGAAGCTTTGCTGCCAGTTCATAGTTTTCTTTTTTTAATGCTGTTTCCTTTTTAGCGGCAATTTCCTTAAGACGGGCCTCGATTTGTTCATTATTCCGATAATCTGTAGTTAGATTTAGTTTTGAACCTGATTCATCTAATAAATCTATCGCCTTATCAGGCAGGAAGCGGTCTTGAATATAGCGCTGCGATAAGGTCACACAAGCGTGGACGGCTTCGTCTGAATAATTGACCTCATGAAAGTCCTCATATTTTTTCTGAATCCCTTTAAGGATGGCAATGGCTGCATCTGTATCAGGCTCTTGAACCTGAATAGGCTGGAAGCGGCGTTCTAAGGCTGAATCTTTTTCAATTTGGCGGTATTCTTTTAATGTCGTAGCACCAATAACCTGAAGTTCACCGCGGGCAAGGGCCGGCTTTAAAATATTGCCGGCATCCATAGAGCCTTCAGCAGAGCCTGCACCAACAAGCAGATGGATTTCATCAATGAATAAAATGATGTTTTTCCGCTCCTGCAATTCAGCGATTAACTGCTTCATCCGCTCTTCAAATTGACCGCGGATCCCGGTATTGGCAACTAAAGAAGCTACATCCAATAAATAAACTTCTTTATTTTGCAGTTTGCCTGGTACATCGCCATCGGCAATCTTTAAGGCAAGACCTTCCGCAATTGCCGTTTTACCAACACCAGGTTCACCAATTAACACAGGATTGTTTTTATTTCTTCTGTTTAATACCTCAATGACTCGTTTAATCTCGTGATCACGGCCAATAACCGGGTCAATCAAGCCGGCTTTAGCCATTTGTGTGAGGTTACGGCCAAATTGATCGATAAAGCCGCCGCGGCCGTTTTTATTCTCAACTGCCGGACTAAATTGACCATTTGGAATGTGGCCTTGGGAAAAGTTTTTGCTAGCAAAAAGCTCTTCAAATGGAAAACCGTTGAATGGGTTCTTATTCATTCCAAAGCCTGCACCTAATGCATTTTTCTCCTTTGTATAGCATTCATGGCAAAGTTTCAAATCATGACGCTGCCCATTAACATTCATGTTTAATTGTACATTTGCTTGATTTTGATTACATTTTTGACAAAGCATGTAAACAACCTCCTTGTTATTAGCTTTTATCAATTTGACTTTGACTATATTTGACCTTATGACCATAGTATACTCTGACCTTTTTTGACTTTCAAGTCTTTCGCTTGGTGAAATTTTTTCCATGATAGGAAAATAAGCTTACGAGAAAAAGCTCGTCATTGTTTGTCCCTTTGGTCATATATTTGTGATAAGGGGGAGATGATGTGAAAAAAAGCTGGAATCAAGCTTTTCAAATAGCGGCAGTCTATGTGGGGACTGTTGTTGGAGCAGGATTCGCTACAGGAAAAGAAATCGTGGAATTTTTCTCACGGTTTGGTTTCTTTGGCTTTATAAGTATATTAATGAGCGGCTATCTTTTCGTTGTAATTGGTTCAAAACTGATGAGGATCGCTGCGCAAATTAATGCAAAATCGTACCAGGAATTTAATGATTATTTATTTGGAAAATGGGCTGGAGGCATCATCAATTTTTTTATGCTATTTATGCTGCTTGGGGTAAGTGCCGTTATGCTGGCAGGAGCAGGAGCTGTTTTTGAAGAACAGCTTGGATTGCCAAAAAATGCGGGGGTGTTTATCACCATTTTTTTATCCTATTTGGTGATGCTTGTAGGTACTAAGGGGCTTTTTGCTGTCAATACCTTTGTAGTTCCCTTAATGATTGGGTTTAGTTTGATTTTAATGCTTTTGTCTTTGCAAATGCCAAACTTTTTAGAGCAATTTTTGTATATTCCTCATGCTTCTGATGGGTGGAAAAGCGTTATTGCACCATTTTCGTATGCTGCCTTGAATCTTGGACTTGCTCAAGCGGTACTAGTGCCGATTGCATCAGAAGTGAAGGACGATTGGACGATCAAATGGGGGGGAATTCTTGGTGGTGTGGCTTTGACGGTAATATTAATTGCCAGCCACTTTACATTAATCATGCTCCCAAACCTGGAATTATATGAAATTCCGATGGCCGTTATTATGAGAAATTTAGCCCCGTTTTTCTATTGGATTTTTGTTCTTATCATTTATGGAGAAATTTTTACTTCAGTTATTGGGAATGTTTTTGGTCTCGACCGGCAGTTAAAGCAATATATGCCTGTACCGACGCTAGTTTCTGTAACGGCTATTTTTACAGTATCTTACTTAATTAGCTTGGTGAATTATGGAACACTTTTGTCCTACCTCTATCCGTTGTTCGGTTATATTTGCATGAGTTTTTTTATTCTCCTGTGGATGAAGCCATTTACACCCCCAGAAAGAAATTGAAAAGCAGCTGCTCAGGTCAGCTGCTTTTATGTTAGTGGCAGAAAAATGAACATCATCATGTCAAAAATGATATGAGAAACAATAACGAGGGGCATGCTTTTTTTCCAAAAGTATAAAAACCCCCAGACAAGACCAGAGACGAAGGCAGCGAACATTAGTAAAAAGGACCCCGAATAAATATGGACTGACCCATATAATATAGAGCTAGAAATAATGGCGACGTACGGTTTGAGGTATTTTAACAGTCTTTTTTGGACAAACCCTCTCCAGAACATTTCTTCGCCAGGTGCTGCCACTAAAATTAAGGCTAAATAGTGCCAGAATAACGAAGGGGCAAACCATCTGTACAAACGTCTTACATCTTTTTTAAAGCCTGAATTGGCCATCTCGAACAGCTGATAGCCAATCCAAAACAGCAAATATAATAGCAAACCGGAAATGACACCTAAAAATAAATACTTGATAAAAGTGGCCTCATCTTCCACGTCTCCCTGAAACGTGGAAAAGGCGATTAGTATTAGGATGGAACCGGAAAAAATGTACCAAAATATCGCCTTATCATGAAAAGAAAAAAAGAGTAGGGCATGGGCGATAATCAATCCGGTAATTAGACGTAAATCCAGGGTTCGTTTTAATTCCATAATAGGCTCCTTCGAAGATCATAACTCAATATGTAAAGGAAAAGATTTCAATATACATTTTATCCAATTACGCTGATAAGAATATCTTTAAATGAAAAAAATATAATCGAGAAAGGAGTGAAGAGAATGAGTAAATCACAAAGTCAAAAGGAACGTGAATGGACGGTCAGAAAGCAGGATCAAAATCCTCATGGCAAAGTTAAATCGTTTAAAGAACTTTCAAAGGAAACGGACCAAGGAAAATAAACGGTTTTCCGGTATAAAAAAGAAGAAAAGGCAGTGTGCATTCTGCCTTTTCAAATAATTAGTAAGCGGTTTCTTTAACAACCTTATAATTTTTATGATTAACAACTGTACGCTGATCTAATTCTAAATCACGATAATTATCCATATATGTTAAGTCAACTATTACAGAATTTTCATTCACCTTTTCAACAATCCCTTGTAGTCCGCCGCGAAATTCGATGATATTTCCTACCTCTGCTTTTTTCAAATTTCCTCTCTCCTTTATCTAGCAAACTTAAAAACTATTTAAATAACAGTTTGCACTATTTTTCCAAATTCGTAAAGGTGTTAATGTTACAATTTAGTTAATTTCTTATATGTTTTTGTAAAAAAATTCTGGAAATATAATTAGATTATGGTAACGTTTTCATATTTAGGGATGAAATTAGCTTTAAATTAGGTTTTTACGTTAAAATAAGGAAGTGGAAAGAGGTGCTGAAAAATGAGGGAAGAAACAGTTAACGATATCTTAAATCGTCTTATGAACGGAGAGCTTTCCGAATATTACGTTAACGTTGGGGAATTTATGGATTTCCGTCAGGTGCTGGTAAAAAGAAAAGATTTTAAACACTTCCGCGGCATTGCTCAGCGGAATGGAGATGTTCTCTACCAATATTTAAAAGAGCCGAGAAGTTAAAGGAACGAACCCATTTATAATAGGGTTCTTTTTTTACCAGTATGTTTGGAAAAGTGGAAAAATTTGATAAAATAAAAGGACTACATATATAGAAGAAACTTCCAGGGAGCTGAGGGAATGGCCTTAATAGAAAATATCCAATCATTAAAGCAGGAGATTAGTAAAGTAATTGTCGGAAAAGATTTGGAAGTAGAGTTGATGGCAATTTCTTTATTGTTTAATGGGCATATTTTACTTGAAAGTGTGCCAGGGACGGGGAAGACCATGCTTGCGAAAAGTTTTGCAGCAGCAATTGGCGGACACTTTTCTAGAATCCAGTTTACCTCCGATGTTCTTCCGAGTGATGTCACGGGAATCCAATTTTTTAATCCAAAGGTTCAGGAATTTGAGCTTCGCCCGGGGCCAATAATGGCTAACCTTGTCTTGGCAGATGAGATTAATCGAGCAACTCCGAGAACACAATCCAGTTTATTAGAGGTTATGGAAGAGCGACAGGTCACGATTGACGGTATTACTGTTCCGATTAATGAGCCGTTTATGGTCATCGCAACGCAAAACCCGGTAGAATCCCAGCAAGGGACTTTCCCGTTGCCTGTTGCGCAAATGGACCGTTTTTTTATGAAAATAAAGGTGGGTTATCCTACATTTGAAGAAGAAAAACAGATAATGCATAACGGCCAGGTAAATCCAGGGCAGAATCCAGTCAGTCCCGTTTTTTTTCTTTCTGATCTCGAGGAGTTAAAGAAGGAAGTAAACAAGGTTTACATGACAAACGATATTGAAGATTACCTGCTATCTATTATCAGAAGAACGAGGGAGCACAGCAGTATTGAACTCGGGGTCAGCCCGCGGGGAACATTGGCACTTATGAAAGCTTCTCAAGGGAAAGCTTTTTTAAACGGACGCACCTATGTAACGCCTGCTGATATAAAGTCAGTTGCTCCATTTGTAATCGGACATCGAATCATCCTATCAATCGAAGGGTCGCTAACCAAATCCCAAGAGGAGATTATTTTGGAAATTATCGATTCGGTTCCTGTTCCAGTAGAAGCGGGGGCAAACGGATGAACTGGAACAAATATTCAATAGAGGACCAGGTAATTCCTGGCCTTGTCGGTTTGGCCATTGTTATGATTATAATTGGACTCTATATCCAATCAAAATGGACTCTTTTTTTAGCCGGCTTTTTTCTGGCAATAATCATGTTTAATCGTTATTATTTGAAGAAAGTAGGGAACGGCCTTGTTTTAGAAGATAGAAATGAATTGAATCGCTTTTTTATTGGTGAGGAGGGTAACTGGGACATAGTGTTCAAAAACCATGGGTATCCAATCATTAAAGGGGAATTAAGAGTCTCCTTTGATTCCTATGTAGCTCCCAAAGGAAATGAACAAGAAGATGGGTTTTCTTTGTACGAGGTTAATGTCCCTTTTTCCATTTTTACTAATCAAACAAAACATGTGGAAATTCCATTTACGGCAATCAAAAGAGGCATTGCTCGGATTCGCAAAATCGAATACCGTCTCCCAAGTTTAATTGGGTTTGGGGAAATGGTGTTAGAGTCCAGATTTCTGTTAAAACAACAGGCTGTTGTTTATCCATCCACCTTACCGGTAAAAGGTTTAATGGAACAAAAGACAATCCGACAAGGACATAATGCCGTTCCCTTTTCTGTTTTTGAGGAGCGCCTCGGTCCGTTAGGAACTCGGGACTATGTTTCAACCGACAGCTTTAACCGAATTCATTGGAAAGCAAGTGCTAGAAAGCAAATTTTACAAACGAAACTTTATGAAAAAATTTCTGAAACGGGCTGCGTAATCGGCCTGAATATTTCTAATGGGCATTCCATTACCGGTGATCTTGAAACATACATAAGTGCGATTGCAGAATTTGCGTATTATGCCTATCAACAGCAATTCCCTTTTTCTTTATGTATCAACGTTCGAACAGCAGGGAGCACACCTTTTCTTTATTTGCCCAAAGGGGAGGGAAAAGAGCATTTACAAAAGGTTCTGGAAACCCTTTCCTCCGTCAGTTCACTTAATACAACTTTGCCCTATCATCAGCTTGTTTCATTCTATCAGCGCCATTTCGCAAGACAGCCCTTTTTTATTCATCTCGGAGTCAGGACTGAGGAAACAAATAGGCTGCTATTAAATGAAGCGCAAAAAGGTGTGAGATTAATGGAATTGACGTTAGCAGGGGAAGATTGCCTTTTTGGTGAGTTGGAAATTCAAAAAGAAAGAAGGCTGCCACTATGATGTATCGAATTGCAGCCGCGTCCTCACATTTTATATTAGAAATAATCATTGCTAATTTATTCCTGTTTTTATTTTTTATCGGTCAAAAAAGGTTTCCGCCTATTTTGCTGTTTTCTTCTTTAGGCTTTATCAGCATTATTTTATTTTTCATATTGCTAGAAAGGTTTGCAAATAAGGGGAAATGGCTTTTTTTAGTCATCATCTTGCCGGCCATCGTCATCATCGGTCATCTTAAGGGGCTGTCTCTTTTTTTCGCATCGGTAATAGGTTTGTTTGTTTTTTGGCGAGGAATTTCCATTTATGATGAAAGTTCAGGGCTTTCAAAAACCATATTGTTATTTTTTTCATTTACTCTTGGGATTATCGCCCTTGTGTATTCCGCAATGATTTCCTATCCATATCAAAATGCGATTATTTCTCAAATTATCCTTTTTATTGTCGTCATCATAACGGACGGTTTCTGTAGGAAGTGGTCTGCAGTTACCAATGACAAAGCGAAATTTGCCTTTTATTTTTTTAGAATAATGGCAAGTGTGACAGTGATTGGAATTGCCTTTATGTTCTTATTAAAATATATTCAGCTGATTTTCTCGAGTATTTTGCAAGGTATTGTTTTTCTATTTTCAGGCCTTGCAGTCCCTGTGATACGCTTTATCGAATTTGCTCTATCCTTATTTGGCAGCAGCGACTATAAACCTACCACAAAGGTTGGGGAAGGTACAAACGAGGGATTTGACTATCAGCCAAGATCCTTCGAAGTAACGGAAAATGTTTTATATTTTCTTGCTCTCTGCACTGTAGTTGGGTTTGTCATATATTTGCTTCGAAAGAAATCAAGACTGAAGGAATCAGGCAGTCATTTTCATCATTCCATGATTATTTCGGAAGGTGAGCCTGGCGGAGTATTCACCTCCATTTTTAAAAGAAAGGCAGTGCCGCCGGATGATTTTATTCGAAAGGAAATTTTTCGGCTGGAAAAATTTGCGCAGCGTTTGCGTTTAGGGCGAGCAGCAAACGAGACGCTTAAAGAGTGGCGGCAGAGGACTGGACTTCATTTGTCAAATGAAACCATTCAAATTTATGAAAGGGTACGCTATGGCGGAGATGAAGCTTCTATTGAGGATAAGAACTATGTTCAACAGGAAGCACAAACATTAAAATTGCAACTGAAGGAAATACGAAAAGAACAAAAAAAGCAGACATTTAAAACTAGTAGGTGAACTTAAATACGATGAAACAAAAAATCTTGCCGGCCTCTGGAAACATGAAGGAATTTGAACAGTTTTTAAAAAGTCCGTACGAAATTGGGGTTTTTTTAGATATGCATATTGCCCAGCTGAAAAATATTAATCAAATGGCCAACCAATCTCGGAAAAAAATGATCTACCATGTTGACTTAATTCATGGCATTAAAAATGATGAATATGCAACGGAATATATTTGCCAGGAGTTCAAGCCGTACGGACTTATTTCCACAAAGGCTGGAGTGATCCAGAAAGCCAAGCAAAAGGGAGTCATCGCGGTTCAGAGGATTTTTTTAATTGACAGCCACGCCCTTGAAAAAAGCTATAAGCTAATCGAAAAAACCCAGCCGGATTATATTGAAGTTCTTCCAGGGGCAATGCCGTGGATGATTAAAGAAGTGAAAGAACGCATTAATATCCCGATTTTTGCAGGCGGACTAATTCGAACAGCAGATGAGATCGAAAATGCCCTAAATGCAGGCGCCAGTGCAATAACAACCTCAAAAAGAGAACTCTGGAACCTATTTGAAAAAATAGGTTGACACCGTTTTCAGAACTTTATATACTCAATTTAACAAGTTAATATTTTGTGACGGAGATAAGGAGAAACACAGTTGGTCGTTTAATGCGGCTAGTTTGTGGTTCTCCTTTTTTGAATGTGAGGTGTAAGTATGGAAAAGTATATTTTATCGCTAGATCAAGGAACTACAAGTTCCCGTGCAATTCTTTTTAATCAAAGTGGCGAAATAGTCTATTCCGCCCAGAAGGAGTTTTCTCAGTATTTTCCAAAGCCAGGCTGGGTAGAGCACAATCCCAATGAAATATGGGGTTCTATTCTTGCTGTTATAGCTGCTGTCCTCTCGGAATCAGGAGTTAAACCGGAACAGGTTGCCGGAATCGGTATTACCAATCAGCGGGAAACAACTGTTGTCTGGGATAAAGAGACAGGAGTTCCTGTTTATAATGCTATCGTCTGGCAGTCAAGACAAACGAGCGAAATTTGTGAAGAGTTAAAAGAAAAAGGGTATCAGGAAACCTTCCGTAATAAAACAGGTTTGCTGATTGATGCCTATTTTTCAGGAACGAAAGTAAAATGGATTTTAGATAATGTTGAAGGAGCACGGGAAAAAGCGGAAGCAGGGAAATTGCTATTTGGGACAATTGACACTTGGCTGATTTGGAAATTGTCCGGCAGGCGGGCCCATGTGACGGATTATTCCAATGCTTCGCGTACGCTGCTGTTTAACATCTATGAGCTAAAATGGGATGATGAACTATTGGAAATTTTAAGTGTTCCAAAGTCCATGTTGCCCGAGGTTCGCCCATCATCTGAGGTTTATGCCAACACAATTGATTATCACTTTTTTGGCAAGGAAATACCGATTGCTGGTGTCGCAGGCGATCAGCAGGCAGCCTTGTTTGGCCAGGCATGCTTTGAAAAAGGGATGGCCAAAAACACGTATGGCACAGGCTGCTTTATGTTAATGAATACTGGGGAAAAGGCTGTCCGTTCAGACCATGGTCTGCTGACAACGATCGCTTGGGGATTGAATGGCAAGGTTGAATATGCGCTGGAAGGCAGTATCTTTGTTGCTGGGTCGGCGATCCAATGGCTGCGCGATGGGTTAAGGATGTTCAAGGATGCAAAGGATAGCGAGGTTTATGCCGAAAGGGTGGAATCGACTGATGGTGTATATATTGTACCGGCGTTTGTGGGATTAGGAACACCATACTGGGATAGTGAAGTG
Source organism: Neobacillus sp. SAB-20_R2A (assembly GCF_049568635.1). Classification (NCBI taxonomy): domain Bacteria; kingdom Bacillati; phylum Bacillota; class Bacilli; order Caryophanales; family Bacillaceae; genus Neobacillus; species Neobacillus sp. SAB-20_R2A. The sequence goes on from NZ_CP145895.1 coordinate 1,700,031, forward strand.
CGTGGGGCCGTATTTGGCTTGACACGCGGTACAACAAAGGAACATTTTATTAGGGCGACACTTGAATCACTGGCTTACCAAACCAGAGATGTATTATCTGCGATGGAAGCCGATTCAGGTATTGAACTAAAAACCCTGCGCGTTGACGGTGGTGCTGTAAAGAATAACCTCTTAATGAATTTCCAAAGCGATATTCTCAATGTACCGGTTGAAAGACCAGTCATTAATGAAACGACAGCACTTGGAGCAGCCTATTTAGCAGGTCTTGCAGTCGGATTCTGGAAAAGCCAAGAGGAAATTTCAAAACAATGGGCTATCGATAAGCAATTCAATCCAAACATGTCAGACGAAAACCGGACTGGATTGTATGAAGGCTGGAAAAAGGCAGTAAAAGCAGCGATGGTTTTTAAATAATTTACTAACCATTTGAAGAAAATTATGGTATCATTTTATTAAGTTAATAAATTGTCTGGAGAAATTGGAGAGACCACAAAACATTATCAATTCGGTAATGTCTTTTGTGGTCTCTTTTTATTTCCCCTTAAAAAATAATCGCATATTAAATAATAAGGCATTTTAATGGGAGGAATCGACGGTGAAATTCTCAAATTTAAATCGGGTTGGAATTGTAGACAAAATAAAAAGTGAAGTATATGACGTTTTGGTAATTGGCGGAGGCATTACAGGTGCCGGAATCGCATTAGACGCGGCAACTAGAGGGATGAGTACCGCCTTGGTTGAAATGCAGGATTTTGCGGCAGGAACCTCCAGCAGATCAACGAAGCTAGTCCATGGCGGGCTGCGTTATTTAAAACAATTTGAAGTGAAGATGGTGGCTGAAGTTGGAAAGGAAAGGGCCATTGTGTATGAAAATGGACCTCATGTTACGACGCCTGAATGGATGCTCTTGCCCATGCATACAGGCGGTACCTTCGGCCCGTTCAGCACTTCGATTGGACTTCGGGTATATGATTTTTTGGCAGGGGTGAAAAAATCTGAACGCCGCAGCATGTTAACGGCTGAACAAACGCTCGCTAAGGAGCCGCTGGTGAAAAAGGATGGTTTAAAAGGCGGGGGCTATTATGTTGAATATCGTACTGATGATGCTAGACTGACCATTGAAGTAATGAAGGCCGCAGTTGAAAATGGAGCAATAGCCTGCAACTATACAAAGGTAACCAAGCTTATTTATGAAAATGGAAAGGTTGTCGGAGTAATTGTTGAGGATCAGATAACTGGTGACAAATACGAAATTAGGGCGAAAAAAATTGTTAATGCTGCCGGTCCTTGGGTTGATCATATCCGTGAAATGGACAAATCTAAAAAAGGAAAAACACTTCAGCTTTCAAAAGGGGTTCATCTAGTTATCGACCAATCCCGGTTCCCATTAAAGCAAGCAATATATTTTGATACACCAGACGGCCGAATGGTTTTCGCAATTCCGAGAGATGGGAAGGCTTATGTTGGTACGACCGATACTTTTTATAAGGAAGATGCAGTAAATCCACAAATGACAAAATCAGATCGTACCTATATCATTAATGCAATTAATTATATGTTTCCAGACGTAAAGATTACGGAACAGGATATTGAATCCAGCTGGGCTGGTGTACGGCCGCTTATCTATGAGGAAGGAAAGGATCCTTCTGAAATTTCCCGAAAGGATGAAATCTGGGAGTCTAAGTCTGGTTTGATTACGATTGCCGGCGGCAAATTAACGGGGTATCGGAAAATGGCGGATACAGTTGTTGATTTGCTAGTTGATAAATTTCAATCAGAAGAAGGGAGAACTCTTCCTTCATGCCAAACAAGAAACATGCCGATATCAGGAGGGAATGTAGGAGGTTCCGCCAATTTTAATTCCTATGTTTCAAAACAAGTTCAGAACGGGGCAGAGCTAGGGCTGTCCAGCAAAGAAGCTGAAAAATTAGCGAGAATGTACGGTTCAAATATTGACACAGTCTTTAACCTAATAAGAAAGAATAAGGATGACGCAGTAAAATACAAACTGCCTTTGGATTTATTTGCAAAACTAATTTACGCAATTGAGCATGAAATGATTGCTACGCCAATCGACTTCTTAAATCGCCGCACAGGTGCAATATTATTTGATATACAAACAGTTCGGAAATATAAAAAACAAGTAATAAATTATATGTCTGACAAATTTGGCTGGGGTGACAAGGATAAGGCAAAATACTCTTTAGCGGTCGAAGAGGCTTTAGTGTCCGCGGTCATACCGGTCGATGAACCGAGCGATTTTCCCCAAGCAGTGAGCGAAAATTAAATAATTAAGATTTAAAAAAACAAAAGCCGTCCGTTTGGACGGTTTTTAATGTTTTTGACGTTTTTGTGAACGTAAACACAAAATATTTGAATGAATTTAAAGAAAATGCTATTCTACCATTTGTACCATTATTATATAACCTTGATAGATAAATAATCATTACATGTTTGGATAACTTTCAGGGGAAAATAAATTTAAATTCTTTACTTTATTTCTTTAATGTCTTATTTGACTAAAGAAGGTATTTTTGGCTATTTTATGAAAGTGAGCATTAATTTTTATTTATCTACATAAAAAAAGGAGTTTGATTGAAGATGGCAGAAAAACAATTTACAGTAACAGCAGATACAGGAATTCATGCTAGACCAGCAACACTTTTAGTTCAAACAGCTAGCAGATTTGATTCAGAAATCAATCTTGAACATAAAGGCAAAACAGTTAACTTAAAGTCGATTATGGGCGTTATGTCCCTCGGCATTGGCAAGGGAGCCGAAATCAAAATTACAGCAGAAGGCAGCGATGCAAACGACGCATTAAACAGCCTGGAAGAAACATTGAGAAAAGAAGGATTGGCTGAATAATGACTTTTTTACAGGGTATTGCTGCATCAAATGGTATTGCCATTGCGAAGGCATACCGTCTTGTTGAACCAGATTTATCATTTGAACAGAAAAAAGTTGAAGATACTTCATCTGAAGTAGCACGTTTTCGTGATGCCATGGCAAAAGCGAAGTCTGAACTTGAAATCATTCGCGACCGAGCAAAGGTTGACCTTGGCCCTGATAAGGCAGCCATTTTTGAAGCGCATCTCCTTGTTTTAAGTGATCCAGAATTAAATAATCCGATTGAAGATAAGATCGGGTCCGAGAACGTAAATGCAGAAGCAGCCCTTAAAGAAACTGCGGATATGTTTGTAATGATGTTCGAACAAATGGATAATGAATACATGAAGGAGCGTGCTGCGGATATCCGCGACGTGACTAAGCGTGTACTAGCTCATTTGTTAGGCGTGCAGCTGCCAAATCCAAGCATGATTGCGGAAGAAGTCATTATCGTTTCAGAAGATCTGACCCCTTCGGACACAGCACAATTAAACCGACAATTTGTAAAAGGGTTTACAACAAATATTGGCGGACGGACATCCCACTCCGCTATTATGGCGCGCTCACTGGAAATTCCGGCTGTGGTTGGAACTAAGTCAGCTACCGAAGAAATTCAAAATGGCGATTTGGTCATTGTCGATGGGCTAAAGGGTGAAGTACATATTAACCCAACCCCTGAACTCGTGGAGCAGTACAAGAAAGTTCATGAAGACTTCGAAACGCAAAAAGCTGAATGGGCCAAGCTTGTCAACGAGCCTACTGTTTCCGCTGACGGGCATCACGTTGAACTGGCTGCGAACATCGGTACTCCAAAGGATTTAAAAGGAGTCAAAGAAAACGGCGGCGAGGGAGTTGGCCTCTATCGGACTGAATTCCTTTATATGGGCCGAGATCAGCTGCCAACAGAGGAAGAACAGTTCGAGGCATATAAGGCAGTCCTAGAAGGCATGGAAGGAAAGCCAGTTGTAGTTCGGACATTGGACATAGGCGGCGACAAAGAACTTCCATACTTGGAATTACCGAAAGAGATGAATCCATTCTTAGGCTTCCGAGCGATTCGTTTATGTCTGGAAGAGCAAGGGATTTTTCGGACACAGCTTAAGGCATTATTACGCGCAAGTGTATACGGAAACTTGAAAATTATGTTTCCAATGATTGCCACTCTAGATGAATTCAGGGCAGCAAAAGCCATTCTTGAAGAGGAAAAGCAAAAATTAATCTCAGTCGGGCAAAAAGTTGCTGAAAAAATTGAACTTGGTATCATGGTTGAAATTCCATCGACTGCGGTTCTAGCTGATCAATTTGCCAAAGAAGTAGATTTCTTCAGTATTGGTACTAATGATTTGATTCAATATACAATGGCAGCCGACCGCATGAATCAGCGTGTCTCCTATCTATACCAGCCGTATAGCCCATCAATTTTACGATTAGTAAAAATGGTCATCGATGCTGCTCACGCAGAAGGTAAATGGGCGGGTATGTGCGGAGAAATGGCTGGCGACGAAACAGCGATTCCAATTCTACTCGGCCTCGGACTAGATGAATTCTCGATGAGTGCTACTTCTATTCTTAAAGCACGCTCATTAATTAAAAATCTTAAGAAGTCTGACATGGAAGGACTTGCCCAGCAAGTCTTAAACATGCAAACAACAGATCAAGTAATAGAAGCAGTAAACGCTGCTATAAAATAATTTAAAACATGTATATTTTTAAAAGGACTAGCTAAAAAATCAGCTAGTCCTTTTTTACTGTTTTTATTTTCAATTTATTATGTTCTTTCAAATTATTTTCAGTTATAATAATAGTCACAAAGACCCGAACGACATAACTATAGTAAGGTGAAATTCCGCAGGTCTTCTAAGTAATAAGAACTAAAATTGGGTATCTTAAGTGTAAACATTGTAGGGGTGGATAATTTATGGAGCAAAAACCAGTACATTATGATGGCAGTTTTCATCTTGATCAATCAGAGAATGAAGCTGTTGGAAACGAACCTTTTTTAATGACCGATGAAATGAGAAAGAGTATAGGCAAAAATCCTTATTCAATGGAAGTAAATGAATAAAAATTACTATTGGATTTGTCAAAAATGACAAATCCATTTTTTTATCTAAAGCAGAATATTTGATACATATAGGTTTTTATTTTAAAGTTTTCTTGAATTAAAATCATTTCAATCCAAGATATATTTTTTGGTTAAATAAAATGATTTTGATTCACACTAAACATATAATTCAACAAGAAAGGTGACTAATATGGCACAGGTTTTATACATCACAGCACACCCTCATGATGAGACACAATCATACAGTATGGCAGTAGGAAAAGAATTTATAGATACGTACAAACAAGTTAATCCTAATGATGAAGTAATTCATTTGGATTTGTATTCTGAACAGATCCCTCAGATTGATGTGGATGTGTTCAGCGGATGGGGTAAGCTTCGTTCCGGACAATCCTTTGATGAGTTATCAGCGGACGAAAAAGCAAAAGTTGGCCGTTTGAATGAGCTAAGCGAACAATTTATTGCTGCGGATAAATATGTTTTTGTTACTCCTTTATGGAATTTCTCTTTTCCACCGGTAATGAAGGCATATCTTGATTCCGTTGCAGTTGCAGGAAAAACATTCAAATATACGGAACAAGGTCCAATTGGTCTATTAACTGATAAAAAAGCATTGCATATCCAAGCTAGAGGCGGTTTTTATTCTTCCGGTCCTGCTGCAGAAATGGAAATGGGGCACCGTTATATTAGCGTCATGATGAGTTTCTTCGGTGTACCTTCCTTCGAAGGACTGTTTGTGGAAGGTCATAATGCCATGCCTGATAAGGCTCAGGAAATCAAAGAAAAAGCAATTGCGCGCGCAAAAGATTTAGCTCATACATTCTAATACCTAAGTGTGGTAGGGGCAGTTTACTGCCTCTATTTTTATTTCTATCCTTTATGTTTAACACCAAAAAGTTTTGGCGATGGTGGAAGATATAAAGGAGTGGTCAAAATGAATAAAAACATTAAGATTATTTTAGGCCTCTATATCATTTTCGGGTCTGTTTTATTAAGCGGATGTGGAATACTGACTTCTAATGAATTAATTGCAAACCGTTATGCGGATGCTCTATTAACCAAAAATAACGAAATCCAATTTCGCTTTCGAATAAACAATGAAATTTTGGAGGGACACCAATTATATAAGGTGAAAGTAACCATCCACGATGACCGCTTGGCAGCTGCCATCGGCAGGCGGGAAATTGTCTATGGTGAGGAGCAGGTCCTTAACGGAGAATATATAGACGTTAAAGGGAAAAAGGAAAAATATATTTTTATGGACCCGATTCCGCTGCAAAAGGATTTGCATATCCAAGAGCTTCAAAATATGATTGAACAGAATAACGCTGTCTCTATCGAAGTGTTTAATAACAAAAAGGTCTTTGGCAGAGCATTTTTAACAAATTTTTCGTCTGAACTTTAAGACCGGAATAAAAAATTTCGGTCTTTTTTATTACGATAATATTGGCGGAAAATGCTAAAATAAAAGCAAATAGACGAGAGGAGAGATTTTTTTGTTAACACCAGATAATACAGTAATCGGTTTTATTGGAATCGGTGTGATGGGTAAAAGTATGGCAGGTCATTTGCTCGCTGCCGGATTCCCTGTAATGGTTTATTCGAGAACAAAAGACAAAGCTGCAGGGTTAATTGAAAAAGGAGCTTTATGGGCGGAAACCCCGAGGGCCGTTGCTGAAAAGGCAAACGTGGTCATTACGATGGTAGGGTACCCAAACGATGTTGAGGAGGTCTATTTGGGTGAAAACGGATTAATTCCAAATGGAATGCCGGGCAGCTATTATATTGATATGACGACTTCTTCACCTTCTCTGGCTGAAAAAATATACAATGAGGCTAAAAAAAGAGATATCCATGCGATTGATGCTCCTGTTTCCGGCGGTGATATCGGTGCTAGGGATGCAAAGCTCTCCATTATGATTGGCGGAGACTACGATGCCTTTGAAGCCGTTTACCCGCTATTAAAATTGTTGGGAACCAATATTGTTTACCAAGGACAGGCAGGAGCAGGACAGCATACCAAGATGTGCAACCAAATTGCGATTGCTTCTAATATGGTAGGTGTCTGTGAAGCCATTATTTATGCAGAAAAGGCAGGACTTGATCCTGAAACTGTTTTAAAAAGTATCACAGCAGGTGCTGCTGGAAGCTGGTCATTGAGCAATCTGGCGCCGAGAATGTTAAAAGGGGACTTTGAGCCTGGATTTTACATAAAGCATTTTATTAAGGATATGAAAATAGCCTTGGATGAGGCTGAACGTATGGATATGGAAGTGCCAGGATTGGCTTTGGCAAAATCCATGTATGATAAACTGGCTTCGCTGGGTGAAGAAAACAGCGGTACTCAAGCTTTATATAAGTACTGGAAAAAGTAGCGGACCGGCCACAAACTGCCAGGCATAAATACCTCCTGCCTACATGAAACTATTCTAGAAACTAAAATAGGAGGAATGTTTATGGCAAAGCGAACAAAGAAAAACGACCCGCAGCAAAAAAACAAAAAAGGTTTTGATTCTGCAGTATTAAATGAAGAATTTGCCCACGAAATGGGCTCTGCCGATACGAATAAAATTCATCATGATAAGGCAAAAAAGGTAAAAGCTGCGAAAAATAACGGAAAATATAAGGGTTGAATCCCTAAAAAAGTAAAAGAGGCTGATTGGCCTCTTTTACTTTTTTAGGAACTGTTCGATTCGATTTAGTCCTTCTTCAAGCGTGCCCATTGAGCAGGCAAAGGATAAACGGAAATATCCTTCTCCGTATTCAGAAAAAGCACTGCCGGGTACTACTGCTACCTTTGCGTCATTCACAAGTTTAACCGCAAAATCAAAGCTATTCAAAGCAATCGAGCTTGGAATTTTTATAAAGAAGTAAAAGGCCCCGTCTGGCTTGACCACTTCAAAACCCATTGTCTCAAGGCGCTGATAGACATAATCACGACGCTTTTCATATTCCTTTTTCATGGAAAGGGCATCATCAATCCCTGCTGTAAGCGCCTCATATGCTGCTTTTTGAGCAATGGAATTTGCACAGGATACATTATATTGATGAACCTTTAAGATATGCTTGGCAATACTTTCGGGAGCAAACAAAAAGCCGATTCGCCAGCCCGTCATTGAATGGGACTTGGATAATCCGTTAATGACGATTGTTTGTTCTTTAAGAAAGCTTGCGATGGAATAGTGCGTCTGGTTATAGGAAAGCTCGCTGTATATTTCGTCGGCAAGAACGAAAATATCTTTATCGCTTAAATAATCCGCTATTTCTCGTAGCTCTCCTTCGTTTAAACTTACTCCGGTAGGATTTGATGGATAAGGGAGGACGATGCAGCGAGTCTTTTCTGTTATGTATGGTTTTATCATATCCAGCGTGAAGCGAAACTGATTTTCGCGAATATCGCAATAGACCGGCTGTGCCCCCATCATTCGAATCACTGGTTCGTAACCAGGGTATATCGGTCCGGGTAAAATAACCTCGGTGCCTTCCGTTAAGATGGTCCTTAAAGCAATATCAATTGCTTCACTAGCTCCCATTGTGACGATTACTTCCGATTCCGGCTGATAGTCCAAATGATACTTCTTCTTTACAAATTCACATGCAGCCTTTCTTAATTCTATTGTGCCGGCATTATGTGTATAAGAGGTAAAATTATCAGTAATTGCTTCGATACCCGCCTTTTTTACATGCTCCGGGGTAGGAAAATCAGGCTGCCCGATTGTTAAGGAAATCACGTCCTCAACATGGGAAACCATATTGGAAAACCTTCGAATCCCTGAAATTTCAATGTTTTTTACACGTTCATTAAGTAAATGCTCCAAAATTGTCCGTCCTTCCCGAGATAAAATCTTTTGCTTAATTATAGAATACTTACAAGAGATGTTTCTACTATTTAGAACAAATGAAAAAGGCCGGATAAGTCCGGCTTTTAAACCACTATGAATATCTTTCACCCAATTTTTTAAAGATCGGTTTTTGATAGGTCCGTGGCCTTTTTCTCGGGCTGCCTGGCGGAGGATCTAACTCGGTTATGCCTGTATAGGCCTGCAGCAGGGCTTTTGCTGCATTAAGGGATAGTACTGCCTTTGGATTTCGGATATGTCCGTCCAATTTTCCTAAATGAGGAAGATCCATAAAGTCACTCTTAGTAGGCGGAATGTGAAATAGGTAATTTCCGCATTCTACTAAAACATCGGATTGCTGCTGACTATTTCTGGGATGTTCGGAAAAGTGAAGACCGACTTTCTTTGCTTTTCCTTCTTCAATCAATTTCTTTAATGATTCTTGTTTTAGTTTATACAAAAACTTGGGATTTGGCGCTGTCTTTGCATGCCGATTCACGATAAAGACAGCTTGTGAGAGGTTTTCGATGGTTAGGTTTACTTTTTTATGGGGGGATTTCTGGTCGGGATTCAAAATCATATCTCCTTTCTTTTTTAGACAATAATATTATACCGTTTTTTTAAGGAAAATAGAAATACAATAAGTAAAAGAGGAAAAACTTTCGTAGAATAGTCATTATTTTCTATAAATTACTTCCAATCAAATTATTTCGTTGTAAAATAAATTTAGAAATATGGATAAGGAAAAAATTTTATTTTGTTCGTGAGGATGATGAAATGACCCAATTCAATCAGTTTTTTATAAGTGAAATTGAATCCGGGAAAGCCGGGCCTAAAATACAGGAAATCATCTTCGATATTATTTTTCAATATATACAGGATATGGTATTTGTCGTCAAAGTGGAAGAAGGCCCAAGCTTTCGATACCTGTTTATCAATGAGGCGGGAATGAGAAAGGCAAACTTAAATGTGGAGGCGATAGGGAGGTCTTTTCAGGATGTTCTGCCAGAGGCTTTTGCCAAATCGCTTCAGCGAATGTATGAGAAGCTATTGAAAAAAAGGGAAATCATTACTTTTGAAGATGTATTTTATGGAGATAACGGGAAGGAGGTTTACGGGGAATCCATCTTAACTCCAATTTATGATGAGGATAACGCCATCTGTTATATTGTTGCAGTTACAAGGGATATTACCGAATGGTCCCTTGAGAGAAAAAGAATCGCCGAAAGTGAGCAGCGTTATCGGTCTATAGTTGACCATAACTTGGATGCAATTATTATCATTAGCCCGGAAGGAAAAATAATCGAAGCAAACCCGGCTGCTGCTGTTTTGACGGGGTCATTGGAAAGGCATCTGTCAAATCGGTCGATTTATGATTTAATTGATGACCATGATTTGGAAAGGTTTAAAGGTCTTATCGAAGAGACGTGTTCCGGTTTTTCTCTTGAGTCACTGGATTGTAAAATTTTGAACAATAAAGGGAAACGGCTCATTGTACATATAAAAACAGTACCAATTGTCGTATACGGGGAAATAAACGGGGTCTACATAATTTTAAGGGATTTGTCAGAGCAGGCAAAAAACATGGAAATGATAAAATTCATGGCATTTCATGATCAATTGACAGGATTATATAACCGTCGGGCCCTGCTAGAACATTTAAATGAACGTATCCCGGCTGACCATCATCTGGCAGAAGAGTTCGCCTTAATCTCAATTGACTTGGACAGATTTAAATATTTGAACGATACGCTTGGACATTTGGCTGGTGATGAAATTTTAAAGCAGGTTTCCAACCGGTTATTACAATTCCAGAATGAATGCTGTTTTATTTACCGGGTTGGCGGGGATGAGTTTACTATTCTATTGCTTAACACAAATCGCTCCGGGGCTAATTTTTTTGTAGGAAAGCTGCTTACTTCCTTTTCTCGATCCTTTTATTTTAATTCCCATGAGTATTTTATCTCTCCAAGCATTGGAATCAGCATGTACCCGAATGATGGGAAGGATGCAGAAATGTTAATTAAGAATGCAGATGAGGCGCTTTTTCGCGTTAAGGAGAGAGGCCGGGCCCATTACCAATTTTATCGATCAGATATGAATTCGTTATTTACCAATATTGTAACTCTGGAAACTCATCTAAGAAGAGCGATAGACAGGGGCGAGCTTACATTGTATTATCAGCCCCAAATAGATGTCCGGACCGGGAAAGCTGCATCTTTTGAGGCGCTTCTGCGCTGGAAGAATACAGAATTCGGCTGGATTTCCCCAGGGGTTTTTATTCCAATCGCTGAAGATACAGGCCTTATTGTTTCCATAGGGAATTGGGTAATAGAAAATGCCTGTAAACAGATTAAAAGCTGGAATGATAAAGGGATCATGGGTATACGGATTGCCATAAATATTTCACCGAAACAATTTCAACAGCCTAATTTGGTTTCTTTTATTCAATCGATGATTAATAAATATTCAATTCAGCCTACGTCATTAGAAATTGAAATTACTGAAGGCATTATGCGGGACATGAAGGAAACAATCCCCCTGCTAAGAAAGCTAAAAGACTTGGGGCTTTTAATTTCAGTTGATGATTTTGGAACAGAGTATTCATCGTTAAACTATTTGAAAAGGTTCCCGATTGATTGTCTGAAAATCGACCAATCGTTCATCAAGGAGATATTAGACGATGATAAGGATGCGGCAATCACATCGACCATTATCCACCTGGGCAGAAGCCTGGGCCTTGAAGTGATTGCCGAGGGCGTTGAGAGGAAAGAACAGGCTGAATTTTTGATTCAGGCAGGCTGCCACAAAATTCAAGGCTTTTATTATTCAGAGCCGATCCCGCCAGCCTTGCTGGAAGAGCGTTTTTTAACTTTTTAAAGTAAACACTGTAAGCTCTGGCTTGGCCATAAATCGGAAAGGCAGGCGTGTCGTTCCGATTCCCCTATTTACGTAAAGATTTAGCTCATGGCCGCCGCGGACAATGTAATGGCCTTCCTGATAAATCTTTGCAAAAGGCGGTATAACAAGAGCGCCGATAAACGGAAGTTTAACCTGACCGCCGTGACTGTGTCCGCTCAGCTGCCAGTCGATGGGGTATGAACTTGCCGTATCGGCCATATCTGGCGCGTGTGATAATAATATTTTAAAACAGTTATTTGGCACATTTTTTATCGCTGTCGTTATATCAGGTCTGCCTAACATGCGGTCATCAATCCCAAGCAGGCTGATAAAACTGTTATCCGCTAAGGTAACTGAAACTGCCGAATTTAACAGGATAGTAAAACCCGCTGTGTTCATAATTTCCCGATATATTTCTGAGCCATAACCGCCATGATCATGGTTCCCGTATATACAATACTTTCCTAATGGCGCATGCAATTTCTTTAGAATTGGCGCGAGCAGATTCGTTTCCAAATATTTATTTGGCTCGTCCATTAAATCGCCCGTAAAAACAATAATGTCTGGCTGGAGGTCATTGATGGTATCAACTAAACCTGTAAACTTATCCAAGGTATATTGAAAACCAAGATGGGTGTCGCTGAATTGGACTATTTTTACTCCATTAAAGCTGCTGGGAATTCGTTCATGGATGATTTCCAATTGTTTAATTTCAAGAAGAGATGGTTCAATTCGATTTGCATAATAATATCCCCCTGCCCCCATTCCGAGGACAGTTAGCAGGGAACCAAATGTTCTTTTAATAAACGTCCTCCGAGTTAAATTTTGAAACATTTATATTACCAGCCTATTTTTTTTATTAGAGTCCCTTATGTATTTTCAGAAAAAATAAAGCTTATTGCAAGAATAAAGGCTCATGTTAGTGTTTATTCTGAAAAATCAAAAAAGATACCAATAAAAAGCAGCCTAATGAAATAACCGTGTCTAACTTTTAGGGGTCACTTCAGACGACTGCTTTTTGTTTTGTCTAAATCTATATGCTGTCTCTGCAACTAGGCCTGCTGATTTCCACTCCGGGCACTCGCTTTCCGCGGGGAGGTCCTGGAGCCTCCTCGGCGCTAGGGCGCCTGCGGGGTCTCCAGTGACCTCTATATCCCGCAGGAGTCGAGTGCCCTCCGCTCCAATCAACAGGGAGGCAAATCAACTAAAGTATAGCAACACACAATTCCCAGCCTTGCTAGTGTGTTACAATCTTTTTAATATTTTGGCTGGCTGCAGTAAGAATTCATGGGGAACAATTCATTCAATTGAAACAAATTCACATTCACTTTGGCAATTCAATTTTGGCTAAAACATTGAATTCACCACTTATTTTATTTTTATTGTATTTGAAGGTCTTTATTGTAAAACACCTGTTGATTGGCGCGGAAGGCACGAAGACTCCTGCGGGAGTACGGGGCAGGGGAGACCCCGCAGGAGCGAAGCGACGAGGAGGCTCCGCGGCACGCCCGCGGAAAGCGAAGTGCCAGGAGTGCCAATCAACAGACTTGTTGAAAAGGTTAAACATTAATAATATTGAAACAATCGGTGTATCATTAAAAAAGGAAAAATAAAAGGCTATCGAAAGTTTTTCAACAGCATGAGCAGCCTGGGTGGCTGCTCTTTGTCGTTTATTTGTAGCTGACGGCACGATTTTCTAGGGCATTCCATGAAGCGATAAATTGATTTTTGTTTACTTTGACTTGTTTTTTTCCTGAAAGTGGATCATTCAGATATACATGACCCTCGTCATAGCCGACGAGCAAGACGACGTGTAAATCAAGCGGTGTTTTTATAGATTCTTTTCCATGATTCCATGCTTCCCACCGATCTGGTAGCCGGTAATCACCTGTTGTCCAGATCACGACAGGAAACCCACTTGAAACATGTTCCAATATTTTTTCAAATGGCTGCTTGGTCAAATTAACGGCTCTACCCGGCAACTTTTGATTTATTAAATCAATCATTGGCTGCTCAAAAGCAGCATACCCCGGTTGTTTGCCGGTCATATCACCAACAAATCCGTGATCGGGATTCCCCCAATGCAAGAAATCACCTTTTGGTGATTTGATGAGCGGGTCGGGATCTTTTCTTATCAGCCGGTACAACTCCATTTTGTTTGTTTGAACCCCGGCGTAGCTTAGCATCATCGCAAGGCTAGTCACTTCACATCCGTTTCTAAGCTCAGGGGTTTGCCTGATTATGATAACGTCCAATAAAGTGGAATCCTTCTTTACAAAGGGCTTTGCTGTTTCCTCTTCTTGGCTAATATTTATGATCTGACTGTTTAGGTCATTTAAATTATAGGAGCGATTATCTTCTTTTGTAGAAGCAACGTTCTTGGGTTTTTCATCCTCAATGATCGGAGGCTCTTGCTTAATATTGTTTTGCTTAGAACTCACTTCGTTATTTTCATCAGCATGGCCGCACCCAAGCAATGGAAGGATTAAAGCGAACAGACTTAGCTTTTTCACATCCTTACCTCCTCTTTTGAAGAGCTAAGAATATTGTTTGATTGTTTCTTTAGAGTTATAATGGTATCCTTTTGGCAAAGAACAGACGGTAATTCCTATGCGTATGGTATAATGAAATTAACAATTTTTTGGAGGTACTTTGGATGGATGCACTGGAAATACTCTCAAATCTAAATGATGTTTTTCCTTATTTCCAGCCGATTTTTAGTGCCGATGAACAGCGTGTAATCGCCTATGAAGTATTAGGAAGATATAAATCAGCAGAAAATGTTATAAGCTTAGGTCCGTTTTTTTGTGATGAACAAATTCCTGAAGAATATAAATTCGAAGTTGATTTGCTTTTAGTTCGAAAAGCGCTGGAAAAGGCAGAGGAGCTGGATGAAGATGTCAGCATATTCTTGAACCGGAATGCTGAACTGCTTATGTATGGACATGGAGAACCATTTCTTCAGGAGCTTTTAGAATTCGAAAGCAAGGGTTTTAGGTTAAGTCGAATTGTTCTTGAAATTTCTGATCACAACTACTCAGGAGATTTAGACCAATTTGATAACCTTTTGCAATATTATCGGACCTATGGAATAAAAATTGCCATTGCAAATCTTGGCAGTGAAAACCGTTTTTTCGAACGAATCGGAGAGCTTGAACCGGACATTTTAAAAATTAATTTAGAAGCTTTAAAATCAACCTCAATTGGTACCAATTTCAATGATGTTTTATTTTCCGTGTCGGTCCTTGCTAGAAAAATTGGAGCAACGCTCTTGTTTGAAAATATTGAGATGAGCTACCAGCTGCAGTTTGCTTGGAAAAATGGCGGCCGTTATTATCAGGGTTATTATTTGCACCCTCCAGCTGCGGAATTTATCAGCCGGGAGTTCTTAAAACCCCGATTAAAGGAAAAGTTCCATGACTTTATTGTATATGAAAAAAGAAAATTGGAAGCTGTTTATACAACTGCTGAATATTTTCAAGCAAAGGTTCAGGAAATTGTAACGAAAAACCGGAAGTCCGGTTTTGAAGAGCTCCTGCATGTCCTGGGAAAAGAAATGGATCACATCGTCTTTCGGTTATATATTTGTGATGAAGACGGCTTTCAAAAGTCGGCTAATCTTTTTAAGAAAGACGGAGGCTGGAGCATCCAGACCGAATATATCAATAAAAACTGGAGCTGGAGACCGTATTTTCTAGAGAATATCATCAAAATGCGGAATGAAAGAAAAGGCATATTGTCGGACCTATATAGTGATATTGAAACCGGCGAGCCAATTCGAACCTTTTCGTTTCCAATCACTGGCAGTGAATATTTATTTATCGATATTTCATACCAATATTTGTTTGAACACGATCAATTGCTGTAAGAATAGAATGTGTCACGGAGTGGCAATTTAAAGATATAGTTTATCTTTAAAGGAGAAATGCTCAATGACTCTTTTTGAAATGACGGTTGCCATTCTTATTGTTGGTATTTTGGCTGTTTCCCTCATTTATACACTTGCCCTTGGCAGGCAGCAAAAAGCTGTGGAGGGTGAATTTGATACCCAGTTAGACAAAGGAATTCAAAAAAATGTATATGTCAAAAATCCTATTTTTTTATCCTATGGCATCTTCTTTGCATTGACTTTATTTATCATACTTTTTATAGCCATCAGATTTTTTTGAGAAGGTCTCAGTCAATGAGGGCCTTCTTTTTACGTTTTGAAAATTTTTTAGCCAATTTTTTCATTTTTATTTGGACAAATAGAGGTCGTTATTTTATTCTTTTAATATTGGCATGTTTAAAAGATGATTTTTTTATTGATGAAAATAATTCATTAGGATAGAAACATGTCAAATGCAAAACCTAATTTATAGAATTCTTGTTTGTGTTTGAAAGGAGATAAGCACATGTCACAGCTTCAAGGTATATTAACAAGATTAAAAAACCTTCAGGAACAATCTGCTAGCGGAGAGCCGGCGCAGCGTTATTTTGAGGTTAATGGAGAGAGGAAATGTCAAGTCACTTTCCATCCAAAAACAGAAACATTTGAGTTAGAGGTTTATTTTGAGAAGGAAAAGCCAAAACGATATCAATTCGATAATATTGATATGATTACAATCGAGATTTTTGACTTGATTCAATAGGAGCCTGTATGGTTCCTTTTTTTTATCAAGGCAATCAATTTTTAGCATGAGGTCCGAAAACTATGATAGAATAGGTCTGTAGAAAAACAAACATGAGGAGTTTTCGGTGATGATTAATCTTCCCAGCGGGGAATTTCTAGAATTAATGATAAAAGACTTGATTATCCCGTCTGAGCGGGTCGCACATGTACAAATCGGAAATAGTGTGGAACATGCCTTATTGGTGTTAACGAAAAGCGGCTACACGGCTATTCCTGTTTTGGATCCATCCTACAAGCTTCATGGTTTAATTAGTACACCCATTATAATGGATTCCATTTTAGGTCTTGAAAGAATTGAATTTGAAAAGCTTGAACAAAGACGGGTAGAAGAAGTTATGAAAAAATCTATGCCAAGAGTCACAATATCCACCCCATTTAATAAATGTTTAGATTTGCTCGTTACCCACCCATTTCTTTGTGTTGAGACAGAAGATGGGTTTTTTGAGGGGATTTTGCCAAGAAGTACGGTATTAAATCAATTAAATTCATTTATCAAGCGCGGTAATAGATAACTTACGAAAAGCAGGGCCCCCTTTTTGGGGGCTATTTTTTGCAGATAAAAGAGGAGGGGAAAAAACAGTGTCATCATTGTCGGAATTTCAATTACTGTCTGTTTTGGCACAGGAGATGAATATGCGGAAAGCCTCGGAACGGCTGTTTGTTTCCCAGCCGGCCCTCTCACAGCGTCTGCAAACCATCGAGAAGGATTGGGGGACTAAGCTTTTTATTCGCTCACAAAAAGGATTAGCGCTGACCCCTGCCGGAGAACATGTGATAGCTTTTGTAAACGAGGTCCTGAAAAAAGAGGAAAAGGTGCGGGAAACAATTTACTCCCTGCAGGAGGGCGTATCGGGTACTTTAAAAATTGCTGTAGCCTCCATTGTCGGGCAAAACTGGCTGCCGCAAGTTCTGAAGAAATTTATCGATAAATATCCCCAAGTGAAGCTTTCATTAGTGACAGGCTGGAGCAGTGAGATTTTAAACTGTTTGTATGATGACCAGGTCCATGTTGGCATTATTCGCGGTACACCTGATTGGAAAGGGGTTAAGGTACACCTGTTTCATGATCCGCTGTATTTGGTGGATAGAGAAATCACCAATCCAGATCAAGTCCTTGATACAGACCGCCCGTTTATCCAATTTAAGAGTGACTCTAATTATTACCAAGAGATACAGGATTGGTGGATGCGGAACTTTAAAACCACGCCGAAAAGGACCGTTGTCGTTGACCAAATTGAAACCTGTAAACAAATGGCCTTTAATGGAATTGGCTATGCGATTCTGCCTGGAATTACCTTAACGAAGGCAGAAAGAGATATTTGCAAAATTCCCCTTGTAAATGAAAAAAATGAACCTTTAAGCCGTGATACGTGGCTTCTTGGATATGAGTCGGCTTTTCAATTAAAACAAGTACAAGCATTTGTAGAGTTGATTAAAGAATATGTTTCAGAATCTTAAATAAAGCATATGTTTTTCTTGTTTTCAGCGCTTTTGTTTGCTAAAGTATTTTTTAGTACAAGTATAGGGGGATTTACAAAATGAAAATGATGGATGCACATGAAATTATATCCTTTATCCAAAATAGCAAAAAATCAACACCAGTAAAGGTTTATGTAAAAGGCGAGCTTGAAGGCATTGACTTTGGAGCAAATGCAAAAGCATTCATTAATGGTAATACCGGGGTTGTCTTCGGTGAATGGTCTGAAATCAGCGCTGTTCTTGAGGCAAATCAGGCAAAAATTGAAGATTTTGTTGTTGAAAACGATCGCCGTAATTCAGCCATTCCTTTATTGGATATGAAGCATATTAATGCCCGGATTGAACCAGGTGCTTTTATTCGTGACCAAGTAGAGATTGGCGATAATGCGATTATCATGATGGGGGCCGTCATCAATATCGGGGCTGTAATTGGTGAAGGAACGATGATTGACATGAACGCAGTTCTTGGCGGCAGGGCTACAGTTGGTAAGAAGTGTCATATTGGTGCAGGTGCGGTATTGGCTGGAGTGGTTGAGCCGCCATCAGCAAAACCGGTTATAATTGAAGATGATGTTTTAATTGGCGCCAACGCCGTAGTTCTTGAAGGAGTAACAGTTGGAAAAGGCTCGGTTGTCGCTGCCGGAGCAATCGTTACCCAAGACGTTCCGCCAAATACAGTGGTTGCAGGAACGCCAGCAAGAAAAATTAAAGATATTGACGAGCAAACAAAATCCAAAACAGAGATTTTAGACGCACTTCGTCAATTATAATTAAGACAAAAAAGCGTGGAATTGTTCCACGCTTTCTGTATAGATTGGAGTGGTAACCATGAATCCATTTGTTAAAATTCGCCGTGATCTTCATCAAATTCCTGAACTTGGGTTTCAAGAATTTAAAACTCAGGCCTATTTATTAGCTTACATATATTCATTACCCCAAGAGCGGGTTGCCATAAAAAAATGGAAAACCGGCCTATTTGTCAAGGTTTCAGGGTTGAACCCGAAAAAAACAATTGGTTATCGGACCGACATTGATGGTCTTCCCATTCCTGAGGAAACGGATCTTCCATTTTCTTCACAGCACAGCGAGCAAATGCACGCCTGTGGGCATGATTTCCATATGAGCATTGCACTTGGAGTGCTGACCTTTTTTATAGAGAACCCAATTGATGACGATTTATTATTTATTTTTCAGCCTGCTGAGGAAGGTCCAGGCGGTGCCGAACCGATGTTAAGGACAGAGGAAATGCGGGAATGGATGCCAGATATGATTCTTGCGCTTCATATTGCACCCGAGTATCCAGTTGGAACCATCGCTGTGAAAGAAGGATTATTGTTTGCAAATACCTCTGAACTGTTTATTGATTTGAAGGGAAAGGGAGGTCATGCAGCCTATCCGCATCAAACCAATGATATGGTTATTGCTGCTTGCCAGCTTGTTAATCAGCTGCAAACCATTGTTTCTCGAAATGTTAACCCATTAGATAGTGCTGTGATCACGATTGGAAAAATCACCGGAGGAACTGTTCAAAACATTATTGCCGAGAAAGCAAGGCTAGAGGGGACAATCCGAACATTGTCACCGGAATCGATGAAAAAGGTCAAGCATCGGATTGAAGCGATTGTAAAAGGAATTGAAACCGGTTTTGAATGTGAGGCAGTAATTGACTACGGATCTATGTACCATCAGGTGTATAATAACGAGGAATTGACCAGGGAATTTATAAATTTTATAAAAGAAGATGATGCGGTTCAATTCGTAGAATGTAAAGAAGCTATGACAGGGGAAGATTTTGGCTACATGCTGAAAGAAATTCCTGGATTTATGTTTTGGCTCGGTGTCGATTCCCCCTACGGACTGCATCATGCCAAATTAACACCAAGTGAAGAGGCAATCGATGTTGCGGTAAGGATAATCACAAAATATATTGCCTTAAAAGGTAATCAATCATAAAGCATGCTTAGCGAGACCTAACCTTCGTGTTAGGTCTATTTCATAGGAGGGAAAAGAGATGAGGCTAAGGGAGGAAATGCCCGAGTTAGTGGGGGCGGCTGAGTGGCTAAATGGTCAGGTAACCAAGGATGAGTTAGTTGGTGAAAAGCCGACCCTATTTCATTTTTGGTCCATCAGCTGTCACCTTTGTAAAGAAGCTATGCCGCAGATTAATCAATTTCGCGACCAATACAAGGACAAATTGAATGTTGTCTCAATTCATATGCCAAGGTCAGAGAATGATTTAAATATTAAAGATATCAAACAGGCTGCGGCTGAACATGGCATCACCCAGCCGACTTTTGTCGACAGCGAACATAAATTGACAGCTGCCTTTGAAAATAAATATGTTCCTGCCTATTATGTGTTTGACAAAGAAGGCAGGCTCCGCCATTTCCAAGCCGGAGGCAGCGGCATAAAAATGCTCGAAAAACGCATTAACCGGGTGTTGAGTGAATTAGAGAAAACAGAATAAATCTTGTGAATCTGTTTTAATCACGCACCGTATTTTATTACTTATCAGAAGGAAAAGATGTAACCATCCCCTTATAAAATCGTCAGTGTATAAAATGGACTATTTTATAAAAAAAGGGGTGTCTTAAGATATGAAAAAGGTAATACAACTTTTCATCATTTTTATTATGACATTGATGGTTATACTGACAGGCTGCAGCTCGAACAATAGCAAAAGTGAAAGTGCGAAAATGAATGTGGAAAACATAGCACAAATGGATTCTGCAGGTACGGGCAGTGCTGAGAAACCCTCTTTATCTACTAGTGACAAATCAACCGCAAATAAGGCTGCTGAAACGGTAAGCATAGAGGTTCAAAGTAAAATGGTCATCTATCAGGCAGACTTAGAACTCCGTGTAAAGAAATTTGATCGGACTGTCCGGACTTTTGAAGAAAAAGCAGCCCAATATGGTGGCTATATCGCTGAGTCCAATGTCGCAAGAGCCGGAAAAGAACAAATCAGCGGACATATGAAGATAAGAATCCCGCAAAAACATTTCCAGGACTTTTTGCACGATGCAGAGGGGCAAGCAGTTGAAGTGCTCCAGCGGAATATTAACGGGCAGGATGTAACCGAGGAATATGTCGACCTTGAGTCAAGGCTAAAATCCAAACGGGTCGTGGAGGAACGTCTTCTTTCCTTTATGAATGGGGCAGTTAAGACAGAAGACCTTTTAAAAATCTCTGCAGATTTAGCGGCTGTTCAAGAGGAAATTGAAACAATCGAAGGGAAAATGAAATATCTCGAAAATCAAACATCTTTCTCAACTGTAAATATTACTCTCTATGAGAATAAAATTGTTGTTCCTGATATTGAAAAGGAAAAACTAAATACTTGGGAAAAAACGAAAAAACAGTTTATGAAGAGTACCAATATGTTGTTATCCTTCTTTTCAGGGTTGGTCGTTTTTATATTTGGCAATATGCCGATAATAATACTATTTATCATATTTGCAGCAGCGGGCATAGTTATTTATAAAAAAAGAAAGCAGCAGAGAAACCGTGATTAAATCGCTGAAATCTCGCTCTATATAAAAATTATGATGGATGTTAAAATAATACCAGTTATCTAATTGAATTTCCTGGGGGAATTGTTTGTGAAGAAAAGTTTTGCTGTCATTGGTCTTGGCCGATTTGGCGGCAGTATCTGCCGGACCTTAACAGATGAGGGAATGGAAGTATTGGCAATTGACGTAAACGAGGAACGGGTCAATGAATTTTCGATGATTGCATCACATGCGGTGGTCGGCGACTCAACCGATGAAACAGTCTTAAAAAGTTTAGGGATTCGTAATTTTGACCATGTCA
Source organism: Neobacillus sp. SAB-20_R2A (assembly GCF_049568635.1). Taxonomy (NCBI): domain Bacteria; kingdom Bacillati; phylum Bacillota; class Bacilli; order Caryophanales; family Bacillaceae; genus Neobacillus; species Neobacillus sp. SAB-20_R2A. The sequence continues at coordinate 1,721,689 of NZ_CP145895.1, forward strand.
TTGTCGCCATTGGCGATGATATTCAATCAAGTATTTTAACCACTTTAATTCTAAAAGAATTAGGAGTAAGCCGCGTAACCGCAAAGGCGCAGAATGATTATCACGAAAAGGTTTTAAGAAAAATCGGCGCAGACCATGTTGTTCATCCTGAACGGGATATGGGGCGGAGAATCGCCCATAATATGACCTCCAGTAATGTTGTTGATTATCTTGAGTTATCGGATGAACATAGTATCGTAGAAATCGTCGCAAACGGTAAAATTGGCGGCCACACCATTATGGATCTGGATATCCGGAAAAAATACGGTTTGAATATTGTGGCCATCAAAAGAGGAGAGGATATCATTGTTTCTCCTCACGCAGGCGAAATGATCAATGTCAATGACGTACTGATCGTGATTGGCACCGACAATGATATAGACCGGTTTGAACATAAAGTAATGGAATAGAAAAAGGAACCGCCTAGCGGTTCCTTTTTTTATACTTCCATAATAATTGGTAAAATCATTGGTCTTCTCTTTGTTTTTTCATATAGGAATGGAGCCAGCGTATCGGTAATTTCATTTTTAATTTCTGACCATTGGCTTGTTTTCCGCTCCATTATCTTGTTAAGATGCTTGGTAATTAAATTTTGTGCATCATTGATTAGGTCCCCTGACTCACGCATATAAACAAATCCACGTGAAATTAAATCTGGACCGGAAGCAATTTTAAATTCCTTCATGTTGATGCTGACAACAACCACTACTAAGCCCTCTTCAGATAAAATTCTTCTGTCTCTTAAAACGATATTGCCAATATCGCCCACACCGCTTCCATCAATATATACATTCCCTGATGGAATCTTTCCGGCAACCTGGGCTGTATTTTCTGATAATGCAAGGACTTCGCCATTGTCCATAATGAAGCAATTTTCTTCTTGCACGCCGCAATCAACGGCAAGTTTAGCATGCATTCTTTGCATCCTATATTCGCCATGAATAGGCATAAAGAATTTCGGCTTGATTAATCGGAGCATTAACTTTTGTTCTTCTTGTCCGCCATGACCGGATGTGTGAATATTACTTAATTTACCGTGGATTACCTCGGCACCCGCTCTAAACAAACTATTGATTGTTCTTGAGACACTGATAGTGTTTCCAGGAATAGGAGATGAGGAAAAGACCACAGTATCTCCAGGAATAATTTGAATTTGTCTATGTGTACCGTTAGCGATTCTCGATAACGCAGCCATTGGCTCCCCTTGGCTTCCTGTGCAAAGGATGGTTACTTTATCAGCCGGCAGGCGATTAATCTGACCAGCATCAACGAAGGTATCTTTCGGTGCCCTAATATAGCCTAAATCAAGACCGATATTAATCGCTGCTTCCATGCTCCGTCCAAATACAGCAACTTTTCGGCCGTAGGTAACGGCTGCTTCTGTTACCTGCTGAAGTCTATGAATATTGGAAGCAAAAGTAGCAAAAATGATTCGTCCGTCTACCTTGCGGAAAATATCATCGATGCTTTCACCAACCCGACGTTCCGACATAGTGAAATCAGGAATTTCACTATTGGTACTATCAGATAATAAACAAAGCACGCCTTCTTTGCCGATTTCCGCCATTTTTGTTAAATTTGCTGGTTCTCCGACCGGTGTGAAGTCAAATTTAAAATCACCTGTGTGGACGATCTGGCCCGGAGGCGTTTTTACGACAATGCCATAGGAGTCTGGGATACTATGGGTTGTCCGGAAAAAGGTAACCGATGTTTTCCGGAACTTAATCACATCATCTTCTTTAATTTCGATTAATTTAGCATTCCGCAGTAGGCCATGTTCTTCCAGCTTATTTTTAATTAACCCAAGCGCCAGCTTCCCTCCATAAATCGGAATATTGACTTCGCGCAATAAATAAGGAATGCCGCCTATGTGGTCTTCATGGCCGTGGGTGACGAATAAGCCCTTAATTTTATCTTCATTTTTAACTAAATAACTGTAATCAGGAATGACGTAATCTATTCCCAATAATTCATCCTCGGGAAATTTAATTCCAGCATCAATTAAGATAATTTCATCTTGGAATTGTACCCCGTACGTGTTTTTGCCTATTTCACCCAATCCCCCCAGGGCAAAAACAGCTGCTTGATCGTTTTTTACAAATTTCATAAATTATCAAATCTCCAATACTTTAAAGTTTTCGTTTTGCTGCTCATATTCTAAATAGGCTCCTTGGACCTCTTGAACATATTCCACATTAAATTTTCGTTCCGCAATTTTTGAAAGAACATCCCGTTTTGATTCACCTTCAACGAAAATGGTTTTTGTATTTTCTCTAACTGGGACTTCGTTAATGCTTTCTTGAAAATAGACCTTAAATAACATTATTCTCGCTCCTTAATTCATCATGACTTTTTCTATTATATAAAACATTTTCATCTTTTTCATTATTTTCAGTGGAAAACTTAGTTTCATTATGAAATGTATGTAAAAATGCATGTTTTAATAATTTACAATAACGAAGGAGCCCTTCGCAACTTTGAAGGGCTCGAAAAGTTTAGGCAATCGATTTTTTTCTGAGTAATTCTTTCCACTGTTTTAAAAGCTTCTTCCTCAGCTTCTTTAACATAGTGGATCATCTCCTTACTTCTTATTTTAAACAATCCTTGTCCAATGTAAAGGTGGTGATGGCAGATAATTGAAATTTTTTGAAAGAGCCTTTTTTTACTATTATTATATGGTGAAATGGCTGAATTTTTCATGGATAAAGATGGAATAAGGGGGAAGCAGACATAAAAAAGAGGCTGTCCTTAAAACAGCCTCATCATCGTTCAATCGCGCTGGCCCCTTCAATTGGCTTAAAAGGGTCCTTTTTATCAATATGATCATAAAACATAATGCCGTTTAAATGGTCGATTTCATGTTGAAAACAAATAGCAGGCAGACCTTTTAAGCGGATTTTAATTTCCTCGCCAGTTAGACTTGTTCCTTTTACAGTGACACGGGCATACCGCGGCACAAAGCCCGGAATCGATTCATCAACCGATAGACAGCCTTCGCCTGTTTGTAAATAGGTTTTTTCAACAGAATGACTGATGATTTTGGGGTTAAATAGAGCATAACTGATAAGCTCTCCCTTGTCATCTGTGCAGTGAACAGCAATCATCCGTTTGGATACATTTATTTGCGGTGCTGCAAGTCCTATCCCAGGCCGCAGACCATATTTTTGCGCTATTTCAGGGTCCTGACTGTTGATAACATATTCTAACAGACTCGCAAGAATCTGTTTATCCTCATCACTTGGCGGCATGGAAACCTCTGCTGCTGCCATCCTTAAAGTGGGATGTCCATCACGAATGATATCATCCATCGTTAACATAACCTTCACTCCTATGTTCGAATAAAATCATATGTACTCATTAGTCTATCAAACATTTTGGGATTTGTTAACGGTGATGGTTCTTTACTTCTCGACAAAAGGGTATGTTGTCAAATAAACAAAGTAAAGATATAGTAGAGTGTGATAAGAAGGAAAGTAAGGTGCTTTAAGATGAAAAGAAAACGGTATGCTCTGTTTATTTTCGCTCTTATTTTGATATTATCGGGCTGCACAAGTGAAAAAGATCCCACGAAGGAAATGTATGATGTCCTAGAAAAGGTTGTAGCAAAAGAGAAAGGGTTTGAAGAACAACAGGAACCACTTGTTTCTCTTGAAAAGAAAGAAAAAGACCTTTATGACCAAATCATAAAACTAGGAATGAAGGAATATGAGCAAATTGTAAAGCTATCCGATGAGGCGTTAGACTCAGCGGATAAAAGAAAAGAGCTTTTGGAAAAAGAAACAAACAGCTTAAAAGAGTCTGAAAAAGAATTTCAAAAAGTGAAAAAAATAAAGGATCAGTTAAAAGACCCGGAACAAAAGAAATTAGCAAATGAACTGTATGATATTATGATGCAAAGGTATAGGGCTCATGATGTCTTGTACAGTAATTATTCCGAGGCATTAAAAAATGATAAAGAATTGTATGAAATGTTTAAAAACAAAGAGCTCCCGCTAGATGCTCTGGAAGCCCAAGTTATGAAAGTAAATGAGACGTATAAAAACGTTCTTGCCGCAAACGAAAGTTTTAACAAGTTAACGGAGGAATACAATGCGACAAAGCTTTCGTTCTATAAACAGGCAGGAATAAAATCATCTAATAAATGACATTATAAAAAGTCAGCCAAAAACAAGGCTGGCTTTTTTCTATATTATAACAACTCCAGATAAATGTTGTTTTTTATATAACAGATGTGAATTGCAAGTTAATACAGGTTATTAGAATGGGTGAAAAATAAATAATATGGATGTGTTGAAAAATTATGGTGTAAAGGATTTGACGCTTCAGATTGGATGGTGTAAACTCGGTTATGGAATGATATGTTGTATTATATTTTCTGTTGGAGATATTAATACAGATTATATTTGGCAGTTAGGTTTAGAATTTTTATTTGAAAAAATTTGGAATACCCTATTTTCCAGCTTTTTTGGGTAACCTAACGTAGTGGATTTTATTTTAATTATAAGTATTTAAATAATGAAAGGAAGATGTGACCACGATGGCTTCTCAAACCAAAAATATGCCGTTGGATGCAGTTAAGTCACTCCAAGCAGCAGAAGAACAGTTTAAAACATTCCAAATCTTAAATGAAGAAGGGGAAGTTGTTAATGAAGGCGCAATGCCAGCATTAACAGACGAGCAGCTGCAGGAACTTATGCGGCGGATGGTGTACACAAGAATTTTAGACCAGAGATCCATTTCCCTAAATCGTCAGGGCCGTTTGGGCTTCTATGCACCAACCGCAGGACAGGAAGCATCCCAGTTGGCATCACAATTTGCTCTAGAAAAAGAAGATTATATTTTACCTGGGTATCGGGATGTTCCTCAGTTAATTTGGCACGGACTGCCGCTTTACCAAGCATTCTTGTTTTCACGTGGACATTTTCATGGCAACCAAATTCCTGAGGGAGTTAATGTTTTATCTCCACAAATTATTATTGGTGCCCAATATGTGCAGACAGCAGGTGTGGCATTAGGACTTAAAAAGAGCGGTACGAAGGCTGTTGCGATTACCTATACAGGTGATGGCGGCGCGTCCCAAGGGGACTTCTATGAAGGAATTAACTTTGCAGGTGCATTCAAGGCGCCAGCTATTTTCATAGTTCAAAACAACCGATTTGCGATTTCCACTCCAGTTGAAAAGCAATCTGCAGCAAAAACAATTGCTCAGAAAGCGATGGCTGCTGGAATCCCTGGTATCCAAGTCGATGGAATGGACCCTCTTGCAGTATATGCTGCCGTAAAGGATGCTCGTGATCGTGCCATCAATGGCGAAGGACCAACCTTAATTGAAACATTAACCTATCGTTATGGGCCACATACGATGGCTGGTGACGATCCAACACGTTACCGTACTGCTGACCTTGATAATGAATGGGAAAAGAAAGACCCACTTGTCCGTTTCCGTAAATTCCTTGAGAAGAAAGGTTTATGGAGTGAAGAAAAAGAAAATGAAGTAATTGAACAAGCAAAAGAAGATATTAAAGAGGCAATTAAAAAGGCGGATTCGACTCCTAAACAAAAGGTTACCGATTTAATATCCATCATGTTTGAGGAAATGCCGGTTAATTTAAAAGAACAAAATGAAATTTATCAAGCAAAGGAGTCGAAGTAAGTCATGGCTCAAATGACAATGATTCAAGCAATTACTGATGCACTTCGTACAGAATTGAAAAATGACCCTCAAACTTTAGTATTCGGAGAAGACGTCGGTGTAAACGGCGGTGTATTCCGTGCTACCGAAGGTCTTCAGAAAGAATTCGGCGAGGATCGTGTATTTGACACTCCGCTTGCTGAATCAGGAATCGGCGGGTTGTCAATTGGTCTTGCAATGACAGGTTTCCGCCCTATCCCGGAAATTCAATTCTTTGGCTTTGTATTCGAGGTAATGGATTCAATTGCTGGACAAATGTCCCGTATGCGCTACCGTTCAGGTGGGCGTTATCATATGCCGATTACTGTACGTTCTCCATTTGGCGGCGGCGTACACACTCCAGAGCTTCACTCTGACAGTTTAGAAGGTTTGATGGCACAAACTCCAGGGTTAAAAGTGGTTGTCCCTTCTACACCATACGATGCGAAAGGATTATTGCTTTCAGCAATCCGTGATAATGACCCTGTCATTTTCCTTGAGCATTTGAAGCTTTATCGTGCTTTCCGCCAAGAGGTGCCAGAGGAAGAGTATACTATTCCGCTTGGTAAAGCTGATGTAAAACGTGAAGGTACTGATTTATCTATTATTACTTATGGTGCAATGGTGCACGAATCTTTAAAAGCGGCAGATGAGTTAGCGAAGGAAGGACATTCTGTAGAAGTAGTCGACTTACGTACAATCAGCCCGCTTGATATCGACACGATTATTGCATCTGTTGAAAAAACGGGCCGTGCGATTGTCGTTCAAGAAGCACAAAAAATGGCAGGTGTTGCTGCTACTGTAGTGGCTGAAATCAATGACCGTGCAATTTTAAGCCTGGAAGCACCAGTACTGCGTGTCGCTGCGCCGGATACTATTTATCCTTTCTCACAAGCCGAGGCTGTTTGGCTTCCAAATTACAAAGACGTAATTGAAACAGCTAAAAAAGTATTAACATTTTAATGAAAAGGGAAATAGGGCTTAACTGTTTCCCTATTGCCCTTGATACTAAAAGCAAACCACAAGCGAAATAGGAGGATGAATACCAGTGTCATTTCAATTTAAAATGCCTGACATCGGTGAAGGTATTCACGAAGGGGAAATTGTTAAATGGTTCATCAAACCTGGAGATCAGGTAAAAGAAGATGATGTCCTTTGTGAAATTCAAAACGATAAAGCTGTAGTTGAAATTCCTTCCCCTGTTGAAGGAACAGTACTTGAAGTATTAGTTGGTGAAGGAACGGTAGCAACAGTAGGACAAGTTTTGGTAACTTTTGATGCACCGGGATATGAAGACTTACAATTTAAAGGAGACCATGCGGAAGAACAGCCGCAGCCAGAAGCACAAGCAGCTCCTCAGCCGGCACCTTCTACAGATACGAAACCTGCAGAAGCGTCATCTCAGCCTGCTGCACAGCCTCAAGAAGCTGCAGCCGCACAACCGCAGGCAGATGTGGATCCTAATAGACGCATTATTGCTATGCCATCTGTGCGTAAATATGCACGTGATAAAGGTGTAGAAATCAGTTTAGTCGCTGGAACAGGTAAAAATGGCCGGGTTCTAAAAGAAAATATTGATGCATTCTTAAACGGTGGTGCACAAGCAGCGGCACCTCAAGCAGCAGCACCTGCAGCTGAATCTGCTGAAACGGTTGAAGCACCTAAAGCTGCTGTACAAATTCCGCAAGGGCAATATCCGGAAACCCGCGAGAAGTTAAGCGGAATCCGCAAAGCAATTGCGAAAGCGATGGTCAATTCCAAACATACTGCTCCACATGTTACATTAATGGATGAAGTAGATGTAACAAAGCTTGTTGCCCACCGTAAAAAATTCAAGGAAGTTGCTGCTCAGAAAGGCATCAAGTTAACCTTCCTTCCATATGTCGTAAAAGCTTTAACAAGTGCATTGCGTGAATACCCTGTTTTTAATACATCGATTGACGATGCTGCTGGGGAAATAGTTCATAAGCACTACTTCAATATTGGTATTGCTGCTGATACTGAAAAAGGTCTATTAGTTCCGGTTGTTAAGGATGCAGACCGTAAATCAGTTTTCTCAATCTCACAAGAAATTAATGAATTGGCTGACAAGGCTAGAAGCGGAAAGCTAGCTCCTGATGAAATGAAAGGCGGCTCATGCACAATTAGCAATATCGGTTCTGCTGGAGGCCAATGGTTTACTCCAGTCATTAACCATCCTGAAGTGGCTATTTTAGGAATTGGCCGAATTGCCGAGAAACCTATTGTTAGAAATGGCGAAATTGTTGCAGCCCCTGTATTAGCCATCAGCTTAAGCTTCGACCATCGAATGATTGACGGTGCAACTGCTCAGAATGCACTAAATCATATCAAGCGATTGTTGAATGATCCAGAACTATTGTTAATGGAGGCGTAAGAAAAATGGTAGTTGGAGATTTTCCGATTGAAACAGAAACTATAGTCATCGGCTCTGGTCCTGGCGGGTATGTGGCAGCTATTCGTGCTGCTCAACTAGGACAAAAGGTAACAATTGTAGAAAAGGAATATGTAGGCGGAGTATGTTTAAATGTCGGCTGTATTCCTTCAAAAGCTTTAATCGCCGCAGGTCATCGTTATGAAACTGCCCTTCATTCCGAGGGCTTCGGGATTACAGCTGAAAATGTAAAGGTTGACTTCTCGAAGGTTCAAGAATTTAAAGCTGGTATTGTAAAAAAATTAACCGGCGGTGTTGAAGGCTTATTAAAAGGGAATAAAGTGAACATTGTACGCGGAGAAGCATACTTTGTGGATGCTAATACTCTTCGTGTAATCAATGAAGATTCTGCTCAAACTTATACTTTTAATAATGCTATTATTGCAACTGGTTCCCGTCCTATTGAACTGCCGGCATTTAAATATTCAAAGCGTGTTCTAAATTCGACTGGTGCCCTTAATCTAAACGAAATTCCTGAGAAAATTGTCGTGATTGGCGGCGGTGTTATCGGGATTGAACTTGGCGGTGCTTATGCAAACTTTGGCAGTCAGGTGACGATTTTGGAAGGTGCCGAGGAAATTTTAGGCATGGGTGTTTTTGATAAGCAAATGGCGGCCTTGGTTAAGCGCAATATGAAGAAAAAAGGCGCGGAGTTCTATACGAAAGCCTTGGCTAAAGGTGTGGAAGAGACAGAAAACGGCGTCGTGGTAACCTTTGAAACAAAAGGTGAAGAAAAGAAAATCGAAGCCGATTACGTTTTCGTCATGGTTGGACGTCGTCCGAATACTGATGAAATGGGTCTTGAACAAGCTGGGGTGAAATTATCTGAGCGCGGATTGATCGAAATCGACAAACAATGCCGAACTAATATTAGCAATATTTACGCTATTGGTGATGTCGTGGCAGGCCCTCAATTAGCCCACAAGGCATCATACGAGGCTAAAATTGCTGCGGAGGCAATTTCGGGACATCCTTCTGAAATTGATTATTTAGGAATTCCTGCCGTTGTATTCTCTGAGCCTGAGTTGGCTGCAGTTGGATATACTGAAGCGCAGGCGAAGGAAGAAGGAATGGAAGTAACGGTTGCTAAGTTCCCATTTGCAGCAAATGGCCGTGCTCTATCGCTTGACTCAAGTGATGGTTTCTTACGATTAGTTACGCGGAAAGAAGACGGCCTTGTAATCGGTGCACAAATTGCCGGTGCAAACGCATCTGACATGATTGCTGAGCTTGGTCTTGCGATTGAAGCAGGGATGACTGCTGAAGATTTGGCTATGACTATCCATGCCCACCCAACCCTTGGTGAAATCACTATGGAAGCAGCGGAAGTAGCTCTAGGAAGTCCAATTCACATCCTTAAATAATAAAAAAAGTCCCTTTCGTACATATAACGAAAGGGGCTTTTTTATGGGGAAATCAAATATTTGCAGTTGGCAATGCAAAATTTTACAAATAATTTGCTGTTCCTATAATATAATTATTTTAATAAATGTAACTGCGTGGTGACAAAGATGAGGGTTTATATCGTCATGATGCTGCAATTTATTATATGGAGTGGCTATACATTAATCGAATGGCTGTCAAAACACGATCAGCTTCTATTCAAAGTTATTATGTTTTTCGTCTTTTTTTATTTGGCTTTCATTATTGGCAACAAAATCACCAATTCTTTCCGCAAAACACTTTTTATTACCACATTAAGCCTAGTGGTCTATACATCAATCCATTACACCATGGCACGTTATATACATTAAAAAAAGCTCCTTTTAGGAGCTTGGATTGTCAAAAAACATTCGATAGCTTTTCAACAAGTCTGTTGAAGCTCCCTTTGGGAGCTTATTTTCTTGGGTAAAAGTACATAATTCTTTCGTTAAAGAGGTGCAATTCCCCTTGAAGCTTTTTGGCTAGGAATTTGCAAAATTCATTTGCTTTTCCTTTATCTCCGTATGTAGATTGTTCCGGCAAGGTAACCTGAATATATGTCTGCTCATATTCCCCGCCTTCTTCTGTTTTGACAGTTTCTTTATCAACACCTATTAAAATGGCAAAGTAACGTTCATGGTCAGAATGTAAATAAAACCAGTTTCCTTTTCCTTCAGCTGTTTCTTTTATCTCATAAGGTAGTGCTGCATCCTCAAATTGCCAATTCAGCTGATCGCCAGTTTTGCTTGTAATGTCTTTATAGTAGTGAAATAAATCCTTTACTTCTTCGATTGTAATCGTTTGCTTCGCTGATGAAGGCACGAGCTTTATATATGCATTTAAAGCCATCATTATCCCCCTTATATACCTGTAATATCACCTCTTTTATTCTAGCATTGAATAAAAAATAATGACAACTTAAATAGGTATATTTATAAACTTTTCTTTATTTGTACAGTTTGAAGCTAAAATGTTTGTTATTGGGACAATTTTAACTCCTATTTAAATTATTATTTTTTAAATGTGACATACAATTAGGCTTGAAATTTTTAATGTGATATATTATTATGATTTCAAGGATAGTAAATCGCTTTCAATTTAGTGATAATTCCACAAAAAAGGGGACTAATAAGCATGGGTACTATTGTATGCCAAACTTGTAATTCAACAATTGATCATTTTGAAGATGAAAAAGTAACGGTTCTCTATTCAAAATGCGGCTGCTGCTGCGAAAGCCATGGGGAAAAAGAAGTGAAATAAATATAATTTACTTAAAAATAAACAGGATTCCATTAGGAATCCTGTATTTTTTATTTGCTATTGAATTGCCTTATATTCTTTAATAACCCGGATTGTTTTCAATTCATCGTCCTCCGGTCCTTGAACAGGCAGTCCGGCCTCCAAGTTTTTCTTTATATAGTGGAGGTTTTCTTTCGTAATAATCTCACCAGGAATAAAAATTGGGATTCCTGGAGGATACACCATAATGAATTCAGCAATTATTCTCCCCTCAGATTTCTCCAGGGCTACTACTTCCGTTTCAGAGTAAAACGCATCCCTCGGAGTTAAGGCAAGCAAAGGAATTTCCGGAAGGAGAACCTCAACAGGCTCAATCTTTTCAGAACGATTCTCATACTCTTTAGAAAGCTCCCTTAGGGCGGTTACTAAAATATCCCCTTCATTTTCAGTATCTCCTAAAGTAATGATACAGAGGATGTTGTAAAGGTCAGACATTTCCACTTCGATATTGTGCTTTTCCCGGAGCCATTTTTCTACTTCATAGCCAGTAAGCCCTAAATCTTTGACGGAAATAATCAGTTTTGTCGGGTCATAATCAAATATGGCTTTGGAATCTAAAATTTCTTCACCAGGGCAATAAAGATGTTCTATTTCGTTCACTCTTTGACGGATGGACTGCGCAAGGCGAATCGTTCTGTCAATTAATTCTTTTCCTTTCATCACCAGTTGTTTCCTGGCAACATCCAGCGAAGCCAATAATAAATAAGAAGTGGATGTTGTCGTAAGCATGCTGAGAATGGATTGAACATGTTTAACCGAAACAAGACCTTCTTTAACATTTAAGATGGAGCTTTGCGTCATCGAACCGCCAAGCTTATGGACGCTGGTTGCAGCCATATCCGCACCTGCCTGCATGGCTGATATTGGAAGGTCTTCATGGAAATGAATATGGACTCCATGGGCCTCGTCTACAAGGACTGGCACTTCGTAGGAGTGGGCAATTTCCACGATTCTTTTTAAGTCGGCGGATACTCCAAAGTAAGTAGGGTTAATGACTAATACTCCTTTGGCATCAGGGTGCTGTTCAAGTGCTTTTTCCACTGATTCCGGTGTAATACCATGGGAAATCCCCAGCTCCATGTCAATTTCCGGATGGATAAATACAGGAATTGCGCCTGAAAAGACAATGGCCGACATGACTGATTTATGGACATTTCGTGGCACAATGATTTTATCTCCAGGGCCGCAAACTGCCATAACCATTGTCATAATGGCTCCGCTGGTACCTTGGACTGAAAAGAAAGTATGGTCGGCGCCAAAAGCTTCTGCCGCCAATTCCTGGGCCTGCTTAATCATTCCTTTGGGTGAATGGAGGTCATCAAGCGGTCCAATATTGATTAAGTCAATGGAAAGAGCATTCTCACCAATGAACTCTCGGAATTCCGGATCCATACCGGCTCCTTTTTTATGTCCAGGTATATGAAATTGAATTGGATTTCTATTGGCATGTGCTAATAAACCGCTAAAGAGCGGTGTTTGATTTTGGGACAATTTATACACACCTCTTATTAAGATCTCTTATAAATAAAAATTCAAAAAAACAAATTGAATTATAGCATTAAATATGTGGTCTGCATAGGAATTCTGTAAATTTTTATCCGAATGGATTTATAAAATTTAGTTTCCCAAAAGAAAAGGAAATTTACCCGTTTGAAACGAAATAACAAATAACGACTAATTAAGGAGTGATTTTTCATATGAATTGGCAGACACGAGTAACAGAAATATTAAATATCCGCTATCCAATTGTTCAAGGCGGGCTTGCGTATTTAGCTTATTCTGATTTAGCTGCAGCCGTATCCAATAGTGGCGGCCTTGGGCAAATTACGGCCATGTCCTTGGCAAGTCCTGAACTTCTTAGAGAAGAAATTAAGAAGGTTAGAGAATTAACAGATAATCCTTTTGGAGTGAACTTTGCCATCGGACAAACCGGAAGGCCTTTTGCTGACTTTTTGCAGGTAGCGATTGATGAAGAAGTCCCTGTTATTTCTATGACTGGCGGAAATCCGGCTCCTATTTTTGAACAATTAAAGGGTATATCCATTAAAAAGCTTGTCCTTGTTGCTGCAAGAAGGCAGGCAGTGAAGGCGGAGGAACTTGGCGCTGATGCTGTAATGGTAGTTGGGCAGGAAGGAGGAGGGCATCTCGGCCGTGATGATCTAGGTACTATGGTGTTAATTCCTCAGGTTGTCGATTCAGTGTCAATACCGGTTATTGCTTCGGGCGGAATAGGTGATGGCAGAGGGCTAATGGCCGCACTCAGTTTAGGTGCTGAAGGAATAGAGATGGGTACTCGTTTTATTGCCACTAAGGAATGTGTTCATGCTAATGATGTGTATAAAAATGCATTGATTGAAGGCACTGAAACTGATACAGTGGTGATTAAGCGCTCGCTCGGCGCACCAGCAAGAGCAATTGCGAACACATGGACAGATAGAATTCTTGAAATTGAAAAGAATCATGGCGGTTATGAAGAGCTTAAGGATTTTATTAGTGGAAAAGCTAATCAACAGTACATTTATAATGGTGAAGTTGATAAAGGCTTCGCTTGGGCGGGCCAGGTCATGGGACTCATTAAAGACGTACCGTCTACTGCCGAGCTTTTTGATCGGATTATCCTTGAAGCTGAACAAATTCGCCGGAAGTGGAAAGAATAAGAAACAATATAAAAGAGAGTCAGCAGGTGATCACATGGAATATCAGTATCCAATAGACTACAGATGGTCGACAGAGGAAATTGTTGATGTCGTTCATTTCTTTGAAGCCATTGAAAAAGCGTATGAGTCCGGAATTGAACGCGACCAGCTGATGTCCGTCTACCGGAGATTTAAGGAAATTGTCCCAAGTAAAGCAGAGGAAAAGACCGTTTGCGGTGAATTTGAAGAAATCAGCGGATATTCATCCTATCGGGCCATTAAAAAAGCAAAAGAAGCTTCTTCCGGTGAGAGGATTATGATGAAATAAACAAAGGAGACATTAGCTGTCTCCTTTGTTTATTTCAAATTACAAGCAATTTTATATATTGGTGCAACCTTTAGGAATACATTTTCGATTTCATTTATCAAGCCTTCAGAGCCAAGCGCGATGGCAGCTTCTCTATCTATCGTATAGCCGCACAATAGTTCTGCTTTTTTTACTGTTTGTAAGCGGTCGATTAGCCCCTTTAATTCTTCCTTTGATATTTCCCTGTGTGAGAAAGTATCCGGCTTCGTATGATCAGCAGACCACGCAAATTCTTTTGGTATTTCTTTATATATCTTGGTCAATTTTTTTGACAGACGCTCTGCGATTACTTCCTTCTGTGGAGCTTCATAAATAACCGCAAACCAAATAAATAAATGGGTATGCCATAAGCCGATTTGAAAATGAGGCAGCATTTTATAGCCCCGCGGATTATTGGCGAAAGCCACCCAGGTATCCTTTGGCGGATTAACTGTCCGCCTTGCATGTTTGGCAATATGAACAAACATTTCATCACCAGTTAATACATTCAAGGATGGGGCGAAATGATGGCCCAATTGCTCTAATTTAGGACGAATGGAGGTTTTTAAAGCTTCCATTCTATTCTCCAATCCCTCGACTAAAAACACATTAAAATCTTCTTCGGTAAATCCTTTAAAATCCATCCCTATACCTCCTATAAGCCACTCCCCAAACATTGTAGCATAATGCCTTTACAGACATGAAATGAACAGCATCTGGGTTAAAGCACATATTTGTTCCAACATTTCAAAATGCCTCATATTATACAGTAAAAAATAAACCGAAATGAATCCTAGGGGGAGGAGAAAAGGTGAAGCAGTTGATGAATACATCACTTAAAAAAGTTGGCGAAAAGCAAAAAGCAGCAGTTCTAAGATTGGAAATGGACTATGAATTAGCAGTTTTATTTGAAGCGATTGAAGAAAAAGACGAGAAAAAAATCAAAGAATGCAAACAGAAGCTTGAAAGAATCCGTTTGGAATTAATGCGGCTAAAAGCTTTATAAAAATAAATTTGTATTAATAATTTAAGGGGATACAAAATAGAATGAAACGAAAAGTTTTCATAATCTAAACGAACTCCAATGTTGACGGGGGAGTTCGTTTATTATTGTGTTTGGAAAAAGTTAATAAAAGTAAAAAAGGAATCAAGGATAAAGGCGCTAAAAGTTGATGATTGGCGTATCTTTGATTAAGCTATAGATACATGAAATTTTTTCCGTATCTCATACTACATACATCGAAAGCTCACAAGAAATAAAGATAAATTGGAGTGAAGAAGGATGAATTGGGAAAGTCTTTATTCCCAGGCAAAACAATGGGTAAACGAAGCAGGAGAGAGTATTCGGAAATCCTTTAATCAGCGCTTAAGTATTCAAACCAAATCAAATGCCAATGATTTGGTAACGAATATCGATAAAGAAACAGAACAATTTTTTATCAAAAAAATAAAAGAGGCTTACCCTCATCATAAAATCATGGGAGAAGAAGGGTTCGGAGATAAATTGGACAGCCTTGAGGGAATCGTCTGGATGATTGATCCAATCGATGGAACGATGAACTTTATTCATCAGCAAAGGAATTTTGCGATTTCTATCGGGGTCTATGAAGACGGTGTTGGCAAAATTGGGTTAGTTTATGATGTGGTTCATGATGAATTGTACCATGCTTTTTCCGGCAAGGGAGCCTATCTGAATGAAACTCCGATTGCGAATTTAAGCGAGACTTCAGTGAAAAAGTCCATAATTGCCTTGAATGCAACATGGGTAATGAAAAATCACCGAATTGACCATAATTTGTTAATTCCATTAGTTAGGGATGCAAGAGGGACGAGATCCTATGGGTCGGCGGCTTTAGAGATGGTGTTTGTAGCTACTGGCAGAGTAGACGCATATATCTCCCTGCGTTTGTCCCCCTGGGATTATGCAGCAGGGGCCGTGATTATCAAGGAGCTTGGTGGAGTTGTCACTAATTTAAGGGGAGAGAAGCTGGATTACCTTACACAAGACTCCCTTTTTGTTGCTAAGCCGGGGCTGCATCAAACGATTCTTCAAGAATATTTAAAGGGCGGAAAATGGTAAAGAAGCTGACTTAATAAGGTCAGCCTCTTTTTTTAGCTAATAAGAAAGTATAAATTCAACAACGCCTCATGAACCGTCCTAACGGACTCGCCAATCGGCGAGTTTTCATTTATAACGTTCCGTTTTCACGCATTTTCTTTTTTGTTTTAAAACCAAGTCCCATGATAACGATAACAGCAATAATACATCCTAATATCCCTAACAGGCTTTTTTCGGCTATAGCAACACCTATTCCCATAATGCATGCTGCGGCAAGGATTGCATAAATGAGGAACGGCCATTTTACATTTTTCATGATCTTTACTCCTTTATCAAAACTTTATTTTTCATTCTACAATAAAATACTTTTAAGTTTCCACTTCTATTATGGTATAATGTTTTAGTTGTAAATGAAACTATAAATAGATTTTACCCGAAAATAGTCAGGAGATGGAACTTCTTTGAAGAAAAGAGATAATATAAGAAACATTGCAATTATTGCGCACGTTGACCACGGAAAAACCACTTTGGTGGACCAGTTATTAAAACAGGCAGGAACGTTTCGTTCAAATGAGCATGTTGATGAACGAGCCATGGATTCCAATGATTTGGAAAGAGAGCGCGGCATTACAATCCTTGCCAAAAATACTGCTATTCAATATAAAGATACAAGAATTAACATCCTGGATACTCCCGGACACGCTGACTTCGGCGGGGAAGTAGAACGGATTATGAGAATGGTCGATGGTGTTCTGCTCGTGGTGGACGCATATGAAGGCACTATGCCGCAAACAAGATTTGTGTTAAAAAAGGCGTTGGAACAAAATCTGACTCCAATCGTGGTGGTAAATAAAATCGACCGTGACTTTGCCCGTCCAGCAGAGGTTGTAGATGAAGTGATCGACTTGTTTATCGAACTGGATGCCAATGAGGAACAATTAGAATTTCCTGTCATCTATGCATCAGGCATCAATGGAACAGCAAGTTTGACTCCGGATAAACAAGATGAAAATATGCAGTCATTATACGAAGCCATTATTGAACACATTCCTTCACCAGTCGATAACAGGGAGGAACCGCTGCAATTTCAGGTAGCCCTTCTGGATTACAGTGACTATGTAGGAAGAATTGGTATTGGCCGTGTCTTCCGCGGAACGATGAAAGTGGGACAACAGGTTGCTTTAATGAAGCTTGATGGCTCAGTCAAACAGTTCAGGGTAACGAAAATATTTGGTTTCTTTGGATTAAAGCGCGAGGAAGTTCAAGAAGCGGTTGCCGGTGACTTAGTGGCTGTTTCCGGTATGGAGGATATTAATGTCGGGGAAACCGTCTGTCCAGTAGAAAATCAGGAAGCCCTGCCAGTGCTAAGGATTGATGAACCAACCCTGCAAATGACTTTTGCTGTCAATAACAGCCCATTTGCCGGCCGTGAAGGAAAATATTTAACATCCAGAAAGATTGAGGAAAGACTTCAAGCTCAATTGCAAACAGACGTCAGCTTACGTGTCGAAAATACAGACTCGCCAGATGCATGGATTGTTTCCGGACGCGGAGAACTGCACCTTTCCATCTTAATTGAAAACATGCGCCGTGAAGGATATGAGCTTCAAGTATCCAAACCAGAGGTTATTGTTAAGGAAATTGATGGAGTACGCTGTGAGCCAATCGAGAGGGTACAAATTGATGTTCCTGAGGAGCATACCGGTTCTGTCATGGAATCTCTTGGAGCTCGTAAAGGTGAAATGCTTGATATGATTAATAATGGAACAGGTCAGGTTCGGCTAATATTTAATGTTCCTGCCCGCGGCTTAATTGGCTACACAACAGAATTTTTGACGCTGACCAGAGGGTACGGAATCATCAATCATACATTTGACAGCTACCAGCCAATGGCTACGGGTCAGGTTGGCGGAAGAAGACAAGGTGTACTAGTCTCAATGGAGTCGGGTAAAGCATCAACTTATGGTATTATGCAAGTGGAAGACCGCGGAACCATTTTTGTTGAGCCGGGAACGGAAATTTACGAAGGAATGATCGTAGGGGAACATACTCGTGAAAATGACCTGACAGTTAATATTACGAAGGTTAAGCAGGCAACAAATGTTCGCTCTGCCAATAAAGATCAGACTTCTGTTATTAAAAAGCCTCGTCTCTTGACCTTGGAGGAATCTTTGGAGTATTTAAATGACGATGAATTTTGTGAAGTGACTCCACAATCAATCCGTCTTCGTAAGAAAATTCTTGATAAAAACGAACGGGAACGTTTGGCTAAAAAGAAAAAATATGCTGAAATGAGTTAATAAAAGGAGTGCAATTTAAATGGAAGGATTCTCCCCCACTCTAAGATTTTTCATGCAGCTTACAGATGTTAAAACGGCTGTTTGGCTACAGTTTATATATATCGTGATTTTGGCTGTCGTTGTATATAAATTGGGGTATGCGAAGAAGCTGCCTCTTTTAAAAAACGTGGTCATTTATACTTGTCTCGTAATTGGATGCTTAGTTTTGCTGATTCTTTCTTATGCATTGCCAGTAGCCGAAGCGTTAGCTGTATCTGCGCTAATCTTAATCATTTATAAAATCCGCCTGCATCAATCGAAAAAGCAGCAGTCGGAGGCAAAGTAATGGGGGGATACGATGAATTCCGTTCAGGATGTTTTATATAATTGGCTGACAATAAAAGTAGTTAGTGATGCCCGTCCGGAAGATACGGCTGCGATAGATACCTTAAAGCATTTCGAACGAATGCTTAAGGATGAATACCATATTAGCAAAGTTGAAATTACGCGCGATGAAGTGATGTACTATGTTGCCTATCAGCAGGGGGAAGATAGTAAAAAAACACGTTTCCCACGGGAATTAATTGAAGTTATGCTGGACCAAATCAGTAGAGAACCAGAGAAATACGAAAACTTTCCTATTGCAGATTAAAAAAAGAGGCTGACCGGAAAAGTCAGCCTCTTTACCATTCATCCCTATCTGATTTTGGCCTGAGAAAACGGAAATTTCCAGTCTCCAGCCGGTCGTTCGTTTTTTTCGCTATACGTTCCTGACATGGATCGCACATATATGTATGGATTGGACGATTTCTTAAACGTTTTGCCTCTGGAGATTCGTCATCAATCGTTTCAATTTTATCACAAAGCACGCATTTAACTCTCATTATGCACCTCTTTATATTTCTTGGTTACTACTTATTATACTATAGTATCAAGGCTGTCTGTAGGGGAACGTTGTATTAGTTGAAGAAAAAAAGAGATAGTAGTAATATGGGAATATCTGTTTTAAGGCAGCATGAAGAAAAAGGAGTTGAAAATAGAAATGGTCAATCAAGTCGAACCAAAATTAATTAAACCATTATATGAGGAATTGCAAAAAGAAAGATTTGTTACGCTGGCTACCGTTGATTATGAAACAGGTGGACCAAATGTCAGTGCTATATCCTGGGTGCTTGCAAAAGATGAAAATATCATCTATTTTGCGGTTGATAACCGTTCCAGAATCATTGAAAATATAAATAAAAATAACCATGTCGTTATTAATATTATCGCAAATGAGTCTACATACTCCATCCAGGGAGAAGCCAATTTAAAAGAAGAAAGACTGAAAGACGTTCCGTTAAAACTGGCCCTTATTGAAGTGAAAATTAAGGAAGTAAGGGATGTCATGTTTTATGGCTCTAAAATTGTTCAGGAAGTCCAATATGACAAAACCTATGATAAAAATGCCGCTGAAAGATTGGACAGGCAGGTCATGGATGCAATAAGAAAAGCTTAGCCTACAGCTAAGCTTTTTTCTCATTTATGATAATTAGACTGTTTTTCCTGCTCTTTTTCAAGCTGTTTTTCTTGTTTTGCAGGGAGCTTTTTATCGGGTTCTTCCGTTGCGTTTTTCGGATTAGGGGTTATTAAATCTCCAGGTATTTCCGGCATTAACCTCCCGGCAACGTCAGCTAGCTCCTCCATAATCCCTTTGATTGGACGCCCGTTGTTTATATCCGCCTGAATTTCTTTGAGCCGCTCAGTGGTATCGGCATCTGCTACAACGATGGCATTGGCACCATACCGATCCTTTTTGAGGCTTTCTGCCACGGAATATTTTATAGTCCCCACCTGAGAACGGTCAATTTTGGCATTTACATCGATTCCAACGATTGCGTAACGCCCTATTACCACGGCAGTTGCATCATTTACATTCGGTACGCTTGTCGCCAGTTCCACCAACCGCTTTGATATTTCCTGGCCCGTTTTTCGGTCTACACTTTCTATGTAGCTATTTTTTACATTTACTAATTTATTTTGTTGATTTTTTGCCGTCTCGTTATTTTGATTCGTATTACATCCCGTTAATAATAAGAAAATGGCAGCTGTCACTAAAATCTTCTTCATAAAAAACCCTCCCAAAAGGCTAATTAAAAGACTGGGAAAATTCACATAATATTCTATTTGATATGAAGGTCCCAACTAACAATTATTGTGCGGAACACCTTCTATCTTTATTCCAATAAACATATATTTTACCAAAGTCCAACCGGCAAAATGGCATGTATAGTAATGTTACACTTTCCATACACCAAGTAAAGCAGGAGGCGTCGCTTTGAGTAAAATATACGTGTTAGATACAAACGTCTTATTACAAGACCCGTATTCCATTTTTTCCTTTCAAGATAATGAAGTAGTTATTCCTGCAGTCGTACTTGAAGAAGTGGACTCAAAGAAAAGGTACATGGATGAAATCGGTAGAAATGCTAGGCATGTATCAAGATTAATTGATGGTCTCAGAGCCTCGGGAAAGCTCCATGAAAGAATCCCGCTTGAAAATGGAGGAACCATCAGAATTGAGCTGAATCACCGATCATTTCATGAGCTCCAAGATATTTTTGTTGAAAAAACAAATGATAATCGAATTCTTGCGGTTGCGAAGAATTTGTTTTTAGAGGAACAAACAAAGGAGAATGGGAAACCCGTTATTCTAGTCAGCAAGGATGCATTAGTAAGAGTAAAAGCAGATGCCATCGGACTATCTGCAGAGGATTTTCTAAATGACCGGGTGGTGGAAGTTGATTCTTTATATACGGGATTTCTTGAGGTCTATATCCCAAAAGACCTGTTAAACCGTTATTATGAGAAAGGAGAACTTCTACTTTCAGAAATCGCCAATTATACTTTTTATCCAAACCAATTTCTGATATTAAAGGATTCCCTCGGAAGCTCTGCCTCGGCGATTGGGATGGTTAATATAACGGCCAAGAAGGTCAAGAAGCTAGCGCTGAACCAAGAGCATGTTTGGGGAATTCATTCGCGGAATGTACAGCAAACAATGGCAATCGAATTGCTGCTGCGAAAAGATATCCCGCTCGTAACTTTAATCGGCAAAGCAGGAACAGGAAAAACCTTGCTGGCATTAGCCGCTGGACTTATGCAGACAGAAGATTTCCACGAATATAAAAAACTGCTCGTCGCCCGGCCGATTGTTCCGGTCGGCAAGGATTTAGGCTTTTTACCAGGTGAAAAGCAGGAAAAGCTGCGGCCGTGGATGCAGCCAATTTTTGATAATTTGGAATTTCTGTTTAATACAAAAAAACCGGGGGAACTGGATGCAATCTTAGCTGGTATGGGATCCATTGAGGTGGAGGCACTAACTTATATTCGGGGGAGGAGTCTTCCTAAGCAATTTATTATTATCGATGAAGCGCAGAATCTGACCAAGCATGAAGTGAAAACGATTATAACCAGGGTTGGAGAGGACAGTAAGATCGTTTTAATGGGGGATCCGGAGCAGATTGATCATCCATATCTTGATGCTTATAATAACGGTTTAACCTATGTCGTGGAGAAATTTAAAAATCAAGTTATTTCCGGTCATGTGAAACTATTAAAAGGGGAAAGGTCGGGATTGGCACGGCTAGCCGCGGATTTATTGTAAGTAAAAACGGGCAAGATTGCCCGTTCTATTTTACGATAAAAGCTTTTACTTTTTTAATAGGATTTTGCTGGTTTGAGCCGTCGCCAAAATAAACATGAACAGGGCCATCAGCGGATAGCTGCTTGCCTTTATCTGAGAATCCCAAAATCAACTCATAGGCCTCATTTAAGGGCAACTCATAATTATCATCTTCTGTTTCAATTACAAGCACTGATGCGGTGCTTGCCGGCTCGGAATTTTTCAGAAATGGTTTAAATAGAATTCCGAAGGTTCCGGTTAGCATCTTTTGTTTTTCATATATGCGCTCTGTTTTTAATGTCGGAGGGAAGACGGCTCCTTCCATGATTTCACGGTCCCAGTGCTTTGACACGGCTTTCGTATATGCTTCCGTAGAATCGGTATTATCTTTCTCAGTTGAAAAATGAGTAGTTAAATCAAGCCGGCGATCATCGAAGATCCAAACACTTGGGTCAAGTGTAATTGGATATTTTACTTTACCTGTTATATTGATAATGCGTTCCATTGTCAATCCTCCTTATTTACATTACTAAGTATAGCCTTTTTCTGCTCGAAAGTCATAATTATTCAATCGAGCGGCAGCTAAGCCTTATTGTTCTTGCAATTTTCCGCTGCAAAAGGTAAAATTTATAGATAAGTTGAATATTCGCTCTGAAATGGGGGGATCAATGTTGGCGTCTGAAATGATCGTGAATCACCAGGAAAAAGCTTTTGCCTTATTGCAGGCAGACGCTGAAAAAATATTAAAGCTTATCAAAGTGCAAATGGACAATCTCACGATGCCTCAATGCCCTCTTTATGAAGAGGTGTTGGATACCCAAATGTTTGGCCTTTCTAGAGAAATAGACTTTGCGGTAAGATTGGGCTTAATAGATAGCAAGGATGGGAAAGCGATTTTAGATCAATTGGAACGAGAACTATCTGCGCTTCACGATGCATCCATAAAAAAATAACACAAAAGGACTCAAACAATGCTTGCGATTGTTTGAGTTTTTTGTTATATATAGAGTTAATATTTTTTACCTCACTTTTCTGAATTTTCTCTATTAAAATCTTGTAACAAATAATTGTTTCTTCAAGTCATAACATGAAATTTCGATTATAATAGAATGGTATAAACCTAAATTGAAAATGAGGATGTAAGCATGGTAAAGAAAATATTAAAATCATATGATTATTCTCTAATCATTGCCATTATACTTTTATGTACTTTTGGTTTAATCATGATTTATAGCTCGAGCATGGCTTGGGCCGTCCAAAGGTATGATGTGCCAAGTGATTATTTTTATCAAAAGCAAAAAATGTGGCTGCTATTGTTTGCTTTGATCTTCCTTTTTACCGCTATCATTCCGTATAAAATTATGAAGTTTACGCAAGTAATGGTATTTATTGTTCTGACCTCCCTTATCACTTTATTGGGACTTTTCGTATTTGGTACTGTCGCAGGCGGCGCACAAAGCTGGTATCAGATTGGTGGTTTTAAATTTCAGCCTTCTGAATTTGTGAAACTGGCAATTATCATTTATTTGGCAGCTGTTTATTCGAAAAAGCAGGATTATATCAATCAATTTAACAAAGGGGTACTACCTCCAATTTTCTTTCTTTTTATAGTTTGTGTATTAATTGCTCTTCAGCCTGATTACGGCACAGCGAGCATCATTGCCCTCATTGCCGGCATGATCATTTTTAGTTCTGGAATGAATTATAAAACGATTGGAAAACTGCTTATGATGGCTATAATCATTATCCTGCCTCTTTTTATTGCGGCTAAGGGGTTTATCTTTTCTGAAAAACGGCTTGAACGATTCTCATCCTGGGGCGATCCGTTTGCTGATGCCCAAAACGCTGGATTTCACCTTGCAAATTCCTTTATTGCGATAGGACAGGGCGGTATAAATGGTTTGGGTCTAGGTAAAAGCATTCAAAAGCTAGGCTATTTGCCGGAATCTCATACTGACTTTATTATGGCGGTAATTGCCGAGGAATTAGGAATTTGGGGTGTAGGCTTTGTCATCCTGCTGCTAGCTTATATTGTTTTGCGTGGGATTTATATCGGCTTGCAATGTAAGGACCCCTTCGGCAGTCTCCTTGCGATTGGAATTTCAAGTATGATTGGGATTCAAACATTTATTAATCTTGGCGGGATCTCTGGGGTTATTCCGTTAACAGGTGTTCCCCTGCCGTTCATCAGCTATGGAGGTTCCTCCTTGTTAATGCTGGCTGCGGCAATGGGAATCCTTGTTAACGTTTCTATGTTTGTTAAATATGAGAAAAAATATAAAACCAAAAAACAAACAGTGGATACTAAAGTGCAAAGCGGTAATGGAAAAGTTATTTATATGAAATAAAAATGAGGGGGCTGATTATCAGCCTCCCGCATTTTTAAAAATACATAGATTGAGGTGTTTTATGTGGCAAGACAAATAAATAAAATATTGGTTGCAAACCGTGGAGAAATTGCAATCAGGGTTTTTCGCGCCTGTACTGAACTGAATATTCGAACTGTTGCGATTTATTCAAAGGAGGATTCCGGCTCTTATCATCGCTATAAAGCAGATGAGGCATATTTAGTGGGCGAAGGAAAGAAACCAATTGATGCCTATCTGGATATTGAAGGAATCATTGGGATTGCTAAAAGAAGTGGTGCAGACGCCATTCATCCGGGCTATGGTTTTTTGTCGGAGAATATCCACTTTGCCAGACGCTGCGAAGAAGAAGGGATTGTGTTTATCGGTCCTGCATCTAAACATTTAGATATGTTTGGCGATAAGGTAAAAGCCCGCTACCAGGCTGAACTGGCGGGAATACCAGTTATACCAGGGAGCGGCGGCCCTGTTAACAGTGTTGAGGAAGTGCTGGAATTTGCCGAAGAACATAGCTTCCCAATCATCATCAAAGCAGCGCTTGGCGGCGGTGGACGAGGAATGAGAATTGTCAGAAGCCGCGAAGAAGTTCGTGAAGCATTTGAACGGGCTAAATCAGAAGCAAAGGCAGCCTTCGGAAACGATGATGTTTATCTGGAAAAATTAATTGAAAAACCTAAACATATTGAGGTTCAGATTATTGGAGATAAAGAAGGAAATATTGTTCATCTTTTTGACAGGGATTGCTCTGTCCAGCGGCGCCACCAAAAGGTGGTCGAGATTGCTCCAAGCGTCTCCCTTACTGATGAGTTAAGAAAGCAGATTTGTAATGCTGCTGTAAAATTAATGAAAAATGTCAATTACATCAATGCAGGAACAGTGGAATTTCTAGTTTCGGAAAATGACTTTTATTTTATTGAGGTAAACCCTCGTGTTCAAGTGGAGCATACCATTACAGAAATGGTAACAGGTATCGATATTGTCCAGACACAGATTTTAGTTGCCGAGGGACATGAACTGCATGGGCCTTTAATTGGGATACCGGTACAAGAAAAGATTCTTTTATATGGATATGCTATTCAATCCAGGGTTACAACAGAAGACCCGTTAAATAACTTTATGCCTGATACCGGCAAAATTATGGCGTACCGCTCTGGTGGTGGTTTTGGCGTTCGACTGGATGCCGGGAATGGATTTCAAGGCGCAGTCATTACTCCTTACTATGATTCATTATTAGTGAAGCTTTCCACATGGGCATTGACGTTTGAACAGGCGGCTGCAAAAATGGTTCGTAATTTGCAGGAATTCAGGATAAGAGGAATCAAAACGAATATTCCATTTTTAGAAAACGTTGTGAAACATGAATTGTTCCTAAACGGCAAGTATGATACCTCCTTTATTGATACAACACCTGAACTGTTTATTTTCCCAGTCCGTAAAGACAGGGGAACAAAAATGCTGTCCTATATCGGCACCGTAACAGTAAATGGTTTTCCGGGCATTGAAAAAAAGAAAAGACCTGTTTTTTCAAAGCCGCGAATTCCTTCTCTGCCATTTGATTTAGCATATAAAGAAGGGACTAAACAAATTTTAGAAAAGCAAGGAGCTGATGGCCTCGTCCAGTGGGTAAAAGATCAAAAGCAGGTGCTGTTAACTGACACAACTTTCCGAGACGCCCATCAATCATTGCTCGCAACACGGATGCGCACAACTGATATCGCTCATATCGCCGAACCGACAGCAAAGCTATTGCCGGAGCTATTTTCTTTTGAAATGTGGGGAGGAGCTACGTTTGACGTGGCCTACCGGTTCCTTAAGGAAGACCCTTGGGACCGTCTCTTGAATCTTCGCGAAAAGATTCCGAATGTTCTGTTCCAAATGTTAATTCGCGGAGCAAATGCTGTTGGGTATAAAAACTATCCTGACAATTTGATCAAGGAATTTGTTATGCAATCAGCGTCGGCTGGGATAGATGTGTTTCGAATTTTTGACAGCTTAAACTGGATCAAGGGAATGGAAGTGGCTATCGACGCTGTAAGGCAGACCGGAAAGATCGCCGAAGCATCCATTTGTTATACTGGGGATATATTGGACCCTGCGAGAACGAAATACAATCTTGATTACTATAAAAACCTCGCCAAAGAGCTTGAAAATCAAGGTGCCCATATTCTTGGCATAAAGGATATGGCAGGCCTATTGAAGCCAGAAGCTGCTTACCGGCTTGTGTCAGAATTAAAAGCGACAATCGATATACCAATCCACCTTCATACTCATGATACTAGTGGTAATGGGATTTATACTTATGCCCGTGCAATCGACGGAGGTGTAGATATTGTCGATGTTGCCTTGAGTTCAATGGCAGGGTTAACCTCCCAGCCGAGTGGTAACTCCCTTTATTACGCTTTAGAAGGCAATCAGCGAAAGCCTGATGTAAACATCGATGCTCTAGAAAAGCTTTCCCATTATTGGGAGGATGTCCGTAAATATTATCAAGATTTTGAGTCCGGAATGATGTCGCCGCATTCGGAAATTTATCAGCATGAAATGCCGGGGGGGCAATACAGCAACCTTCAGCAGCAGGCAAAGGCAGTCGGGCTTGGCGAGCGCTGGGATGAAGTAAAGGAAATGTACTCCCGTGTAAACCAAATG
Organism: Neobacillus sp. SAB-20_R2A; assembly: GCF_049568635.1. NCBI lineage: Bacteria > Bacillati > Bacillota > Bacilli > Caryophanales > Bacillaceae > Neobacillus > Neobacillus sp. SAB-20_R2A. Next base: position 1,748,568 of record NZ_CP145895.1, read on the forward strand.
TTTGGCGATATTGTCAAGGTAACCCCATCCTCAAAGGTTGTTGGCGATATGGCGTTGTTCATGGTGCAAAATGACTTAAACGAGGAAGACGTCGTATTAAAAGGAAATTCGCTCGATTTCCCTGATTCAGTTGTTGAATTGTTTGAAGGTTATTTAGGTCAACCGCATGGCGGATTCCCTGAGGAGCTGCAAAAGGTGATTTTAAAAGGCAAGAAGCCTTTGGAAGTGCGACCTGGAGAACTGCTTGAACCAGTTGATTTTAATACGTTACAAGAAGAGCTTTATGAGGAATTGGGAAGACAGGTAACTGATTTTGAAATTATTTCGTATGCCCTTTATCCAAAGGTGTTTATGGAATATGCTAAAACAACAGAGCTGTATGGGGATATTTCCGTTCTTGATACTCCAACCTTCTTATATGGAATGCGATTGGGCGAAGAAATTGAAGTAGAAATCGAAACAGGTAAAACGCTAATTGTGAAATTAGTTTCGATTGGTCAGCCGCAGGCAGACGGGACAAGAGTCATCTATTTTGAATTAAATGGCCAGCCTCGTGAAGTGGTTATAAAAGATGAGAGTATTAAAGCAAAGGTTGTCTCTAGACTTAAAGGGGATCCGAAAAATGAAAACCATATTTCCGCCTCGATGCCTGGAACAGTTATTAAAGTATTGGTAGAGAAGGGTGAAAAGGTAGAACGTGGTGATCATTTGATGATTACGGAAGCGATGAAGATGGAAACGACCGTTCAAGCACCATTTTCCGGTGTTGTAAAGGACATCTACGCATTAAACGGTGACTCTATTCAAACCGGTGACCTCTTGATTGAACTAGTTAAGGCATAAAGAAAAAGGCTGTCTCAAACTCGAGACAGCCTTTTTTTAATGAAAGTTCCTTTTTGACCTTGAATATAAAAGGACAAAATAGCTTAAGAGACCGAATAAACAAGTAATAAAAAAAGCATGCAGCAAGGCGATGTAAAGGTTTAGGCGGCTAAAAATGATAAATGCGCCTGCGGTTACTTGCAATGATACTAATATAAACGAAATAATCCAGCCCCAATATAGGACTCTTTGGTGCTTATAATGACGGACAGCAAGCACAGTAATGTAAAGAATCCAGAGAAAAATCAAGCCCGCGGCCGTTCGGTGGCCCATTTGCACCCATTCATATAGATTGCTTGGAAGTCCGGGAGAATCGTTTAGACAAAATGGCCAATCCCTGCAGACAAGGCTTGATTTTGTATGACGGACAAGGGCGCCGGTATAAATGACGATATAACTATAAATGGTAACGCCAATAATATGGAAACCCATCCGTTTATCAATATAGAGTTTCTCGGCGGCGAACTTTTTATCGATTTCAAAAATGAGCAGCGTTAATAAGAAAACAGCCGCAAATGAAATGAGAGAAATACCGAAATGTAAAGCCAGGACGAAATCAGATTGTCCCCATTTTACTGCAGCAGCTCCGATTAACCCCTGGAGCAGCAGAAAGAAAAAAGACAGAAAGGAAAGAAATTTTGTTTCCCTTACATGCCCGATTGCCTTCCAAGACCAAACGGACAATATTAATACCATGATGCCGACTGCACCTGAAACAAGCCGGTGGGCAAGTTCAATAATAAGTTCCGGTGTAATGTCCGAAGGCAGAATCTTGCCGTGGCATAATGGCCAAGATCTGCCGCAGCCCATTCCAGAACCCGTTTTGGTAACGAGTGCCCCGCCGAGTAAAATAAGTATCATTCCAATGGTGGTGGCAACAGCCAACCACTTCAAAGAGCGTCGCAAAAAATTTCACCTCTAACTAAAGTTCAATAATTTGTCAAAAAAAATTCTTGACAGTATAATGGATAAAAAAAGAAGCAAGATTAAAAGTACTTATACATCATAACGAATTATCCAAAAAAAGAACAGAATTTCAGCCTAGTTTCTTATAGGATTTTTTTTGAAAATGGATAATGTTAATTTATTACTATTATTATAGTGGAAAACGTTGAAACTTAGGGTGTAGTCTGTTAGAACTATAGAGGGATGAATTTTTCAAGAGACCGAAGGGTTTGCATACTGCAGTCTTAATTCCGACAATCCAATATTAATACTGTTGAAATAAATACATAAAAGACTTCCTTTTTATTTTTTTACAAAACTTTAATGGCCTGAACAAGGGGAAAATAAGAAGAAATTTTATTTAGTCACAAATTAGTCAAAAATTATTCAAAAAAAGTTCACAAAAATTCCTGAAAGTGTGATTTAATATACAGAGAAAGTGTTATTGAAATCACGGTATACATAATGAGGGTATGCTTCATCAAGTGATAAAGGACAGTATTAAGAATCAGGAGGAGAAATTAAATGTCCAACTCAAAGGCTGCCATAGGAAATGGTGCGACAAGCCTGGATTCTGTTTCAGAAAAAACATCCGTTTGGAAAGACTTTATGGCCCTTATCAAAATTGGAATCGTTAATTCCAATCTGATCACTGTCTTTACAGGTCTTTGGCTCGCATTGCATTTTTCCGGCCTTAGCTTTTTGAATAATTTAGATATTGTCTTCTTTACAGTGGCGGGTTCGGCTTTAATCGTTGCCGGTTCCTGTGCAATAAACAATTACGTTGACCGGGATATCGATCACTTAATGGAAAGAACAAAATCTAGACCTACTGTTACCGGGAAAGTGGTGCCGGTAAAAGTTTTGGGGTTAGGTATTTTACTTATAGGACTGGGAACACTGTTTTTATTGTTTACAACGATAACTGCAACAGTAATAGGACTGCTTGGAGTTTTTAGTTATGTTTTCTTATATACATTATGGTCAAAAAGACAGCTAGTCTCAAATACCATTATTGGCAGTATTTCTGGGGCTGTACCACCGTTGATTGGCTGGGCTGCAGTAGATGCAAATCTTGATGTCATGGCATGGGCGTTATTTGTGTTAATGTTTGTTTGGCAGCCGCCTCATTTCTATGCTTTGGCGATGAGAAGGGTGAAAGAGTATAAAGCTGCGAACATCCCAATGCTTCCTGTAGTGAAAGGGTTTAAAACGACAAAAATTCACATTTTACTCTGGGTTGCAGTGCTTTTGCCAATCCCATTTTTTCTTACTAAATTAGGAATCCCATTTCTAATTCTTGCCACCGTCTTAAATCTCGGCTGGCTTGCATTAGGGATTTATGGATATAAGATCAAAGATGACATAAAGTGGGCAAAACTAATGTTTGTTTACTCATTGCAATATTTGACTATTATTTTTGTGGCGATGGTTATAGTTACATTAATCTAGTTTTGCTGACGTTTCTTTCCTGAAGCAATTTTTTTGAGGGAAAGGGGTCGTACATACTTCTTTGATCAATCAATAAAATAATAAACTAAAAGTGAAAGAGGGGTTTGATTAAGCATGAAAAGGCTAGCAAATTGGCGTTTATTCTCGCTGTTTGCGATGGTAGCGCTTGTACTTTCCGGTTGTGGTAAACCATATTTATCCACATTAAATCCAGCCGGTGAAGTTGCGGACATCCAGTACGATTTGATGGAGCTAAGCACGATAATTATGGTTGGCGTTATTATTGTAGTTATGTTAATTTTTGTTATCGTCTTTTTCCGTTTTAGAAGGAAGGATGACAGGATACCAAAACAGGTAGAAGGAAGTCATAAATTAGAAATTATTTGGACCGTTATTCCGATTCTTTTGCTTTTGGTTCTAGCTGTTCCAACTGTTTCCGCAACATTTAAGCTTGCGGATGTTAAAACAATGGATGACAAAAACTCTAAAGCAGTTGTAGTTAATGTTCGTTCTCATTTATATTGGTGGGATTTCGAATATCCTAAACAAAAGATTGTAACCAGCCAAGAGCTAGTTGTACCAACCGATGAAAAGGTATATTTCAGTTTGAAATCCATGGATGTTAAACACTCCTTCTGGATTCCGGCTGTAGGCGGAAAGCTTGATACAAATACAGACAATATTAATAAATTTTGGTTAGAGTTTGATGCAGCAAAGGCTAATGAAGCAGGAAATCTTTTCTATGGGAAATGTGCTGAGCTTTGCGGACCATCCCATGCTTTAATGGACTTTAAAGTAAAAGCAATGAGCAAAGACGATTTCAATGCTTGGGTGAAAGATATGCAGAGCGTCAAAGCGCCTGAAAAAGCCCAAACTGCTTTAGCACAGCAAGGTCAGGATATCTTTAATAAAAGCTGTATTGGCTGCCATGCAGTAACACCTGAAAACAAAATGCCGGAAACAGCTCGTATCGCGCCGAACCTTTCAAACTTTGGCGAAAGATCACGTGTAGCTGGTATTTTGGACCATAATAAGGAAGAAGTAAAAAATTGGATTCGTAATCCAGAAACCTATAAGCCAGGCAACACTATGACTGGTAAGTATCCGCAAATGACGGAAGATCAGCTAAATGCTTTAGCAGAATATCTGATGGGCTTAAAGGTTCAGGACTAATAGGGGATTTGGTTGAAAGGGAGGTAAAAACGTGAGTACCTATGCTCAAAAAAAGGGATTTGGTGCAACTTTATGGGACTTTTTAACAACAGTTGACCATAAAAAAATCGCCATCCTATATCTGATTGCAGGTGGATTTTTCTTCTTAGTTGGCGGTATTGAAGCTGTCTTTATCCGTATCCAGCTTGCAGTTCCTAACAATGATTTTGTAAGCGCCGGGGCATTTAATGAAATCATTACAATGCACGGAACAACAATGATTTTCTTAGCTGCCATGCCGCTTGTGTTCGCGTTCATGAATGCCGTTATGCCACTCCAGATAGGAGCGCGTGACGTAGCTTTTCCTTATGTGAACGCATTAGGATTTTGGTTGTTCTTCTTTGGCGGAATTTTTCTAAACCTTTCTTGGTTCTTAGGAGGAGCTCCAGATGCTGGTTGGACTTCTTATGCATCTCTTGCTATTCACTCCAAAGGACATGGTGTTGATTTCTATGTTCTAGGTTTACAGATTTCAGGTTTAGGTACTTTGATTGGTGGTATTAACTTCCTTGTAACCATCATTAACATGCGTGCACCTGGAATGACCTATATGCGGATGCCGTTGTTTACTTGGACTACATTTGTAACGTCAGCACTTATTCTTTTTGCATTCCCTCCATTAACAGTGGGATTAGTATTAATGATGTTTGACCGTCTATTTGGAGCTAATTTCTTTGAAGTCGCTCAAGGTGGTAATACCGTAATTTGGGAACACTTATTCTGGATCTTTGGTCACCCAGAAGTATATATCTTGATCTTGCCAGCTTTCGGTATTTTCTCGGAAATCTTTGCAATGTTCTCAAGAAAACGTTTATTTGGTTACTCATCCATGGTTTTCGCAACAGTGTTAATCGGTTTCTTAGGATTCATGGTTTGGGCACACCATATGTTTACAACTGGTCTTGGCCCAGTTGCAAATGCTATCTTCGCTGTAGCGACAATGGCAATTGGGGTACCGACAGGTATTAAAATCTTTAACTGGCTGTTCACAATGTGGGGTGGTAGTGTTAAATTCACAACACCAATGCATTATGCGTTTGCGTTTATCCCTACATTCGTTATGGGTGGGGTAACCGGGGTTATGCTGGCTTCTGCAGCCGCTGACTATCAATATCATGACACATATTTCGTTGTTGCCCACTTCCACTACGTTATTGTTGGTGGTGTAGTATTAGCGCTTTTAGCGGGTACACATCTTTATTGGCCTAAGATGTTTGGAACAATGTTAAATGAAACAATGGGAAAGATTACGTTCTGGACTTTCTTCATTGGCTTCCATATGACATTCTTTATCCAGCACTTCCTTGGTCTATGGGGGATGCCGCGCCGCGTATTTACCTATCTGCCAGGGCAGGGCTTTGAAACTTCAAACATGATCAGTTCCATTGGAGCTGCCTTCATGTCTGTCGGTGTTATTGTGTTATTGATTAACATCATTGTTACATCTGTAAAAAATGTTAGAGTTGGAAATGACCCATGGGGTGATGGTCGTACATTAGAATGGTCTATTCCATCTCCACCGCCGTTCTATAACTTTAAGCAGCTTCCACTTGTCCGTGGCTTGGATGCTTACTGGTTAGAGAAAATGGAAGGTAAGACAGAAATGACACCTGCTGAACCGCTTGGTGATATTCATATGCCAAACGCTTCCTTCTTGCCATTTACAACATCGCTTGGTCTTTTCATCGCCGCTTTCGGTGCTATGTACCATGTGGATGATAAGGGATGGGCATTGCCAGTCTTGTTTATTGGTCTGCTCGTAACATTTGGTTCCATGTTATTACGCTCTGTTAAAGATGACCATGGTTTCCATATTCATAAAGAAGAATTAATGAACGATGATGATAATAAGGGGGTTAAGGCATAATGCACGCTGAAGAAAAATTAACTTATGAAACTTGGCCTGCAGAGCCGGAGAAATCAACCCTTGAAGCGAAAAATAAATTTTTAGGTTTTTGGTTATTCTTAGGGGGAGAGACTGTGCTATTCGCCTCTCTCTTCGCCACTTACCTTTCGTTAAAGGATAAAGTGCCAAATACCTCTCAGCCTCTGGCAAAGGATTTATTTGAACTTCCGTTGACCTTCGTGGCAACGATGCTGTTATTAACAAGCTCATTAACAAGTGTTTACGCTATTTACCAAATGAAAAACTTTGCCTTCAAAAAAATGATGGTGTGGTTAGGTCTTACTGTCCTATTAGGACTTGGGTTCTTAGGACTTGAAGTTTATGAGTTCACACATTATGTTCATGAAGGGCATAAATTTACAAGCAGTGCTTTTGGATCGGCTTTCTACACACTTGTTGGCTTCCACGGAGCTCACGTCGCTTTCGGATTAGCTTGGTGCTTATCGTTAATGTTACGTAATGCAAAACGCGGCTTAGACTTATACAACGCGCCAAAATTCTATGTATTTAGTTTGTATTGGCACTTTATTGATGTTGTATGGGTATTCATCTTTACTATTGTATATTTAATGGGAATGGTGGGATAAACTGATGGCAAATCAACAATTAAATTCAGGTAACCCAAGAGTTGACCTTGAATATCGCCGCCGTAAAAGTGCGGAAGAGATGAGATATCAAGTCATTTCATTTGCTTTGATGATTTTCTTAACATTGATTGCCTTTGCTGCTGTAGCTGCTAAAGGATTTACAGCGTGGTTTACTATACCATTTATCGTTCTTTTAGCGTTCGTGCAAGTGGTTTTCCAATTGTTTTATTTTATGCATATGAGTCATAAAGGCCATGAGGCTCCAACTTTATTCCTGTTTTCAGGCTTATTTGTTGGCTTGGTTATGATTTGGGCATTTTCTACCATTATTTGGTGGTAGGAGTTAAAAAGAAAATCGGCTAAAAGCCGATTTTCTTTTTTAGTAAATGGAAAACATATGCAGCATCATTTCTTTGCCTATCCCAAAAGCCAAGGGTATAATAAAGTTGATGATTCTTTAACTATTTTAGAGGTGATATTGCAGTGCTTACCTTGGATATATTTGGTTTTCAAGCGCTATGGAGCCCGTATTTTTTATTGATTATGATTGTTTTGACAGGAGGATTTTTTCTTCTAACCACAAGATTTAGACACCGTTTCCAGGACAGTGAGCCCTTAACATGGCAGCAAGGGTCTTTATTTCTTACCTCAATGATTCTTTTGTATGCTATTAAAGGATCTCCATTGGACTTAATGGCCCATTTGATGTTTTATATTCATATGATTCAGATGGCTGCACTGGTCTTGATTGTTCCGCCTTTATTCATTTTGGGTGTACCTGCATGGCTGTGGAGAGCGGTTTTACGCATCGGAGTTTTTAACTCTCTCTTTAAGTTTTTCACTAGACCGCTTATGGCTCTAATAATCTTTAACGGGTTATTTTCGTTTTACCATGTTCCTATCATTTTTGATCATGTCATGCAAAATATTTGGCTGCATGCAGGCTATTCGATTCTATTGTTTGTCGTGGCCATTTTTATGTGGTGGCCATTAATTAATCAGCTTCCTGAGCATCAAACCCTAAGCGGTTTAAAAAAGGTTGGGTATATTTTTGCGGATGGCATTCTTTTAACACCGGCCTGCGCATTGATTATCTTTGCTGACACACCTATTTATGCTACCTATTCTGATCCGCATGTATGGGGCAACGTGATGAGCTTGTGTGTGGGTACCGCTAATTTTAACAGCTTAAATTTAAGCGGTCCTGAGCTGTTTAGTTCGATGTCCTTAATCCACGACCAACAGCTTGGCGGAGTATTAATGAAGATTATGCAGGAAATCATTTATGGGGTAATCCTTTTCCGCGTCTTTTTTGAATGGTATCGTAAGGACCAAGCAGAAACCGAGCGCGATTTAAATCCAAAATTAAATCCATCGCTTATTAAATAGAGGCTGTCCGAATGACAACCTCTTTTTCTTTTGGTTGAAGTTTAGGAAGGTTTACTCTACTATAAGAGGAGAATAAACAAAAAGAGAGGATTTATGCATGGATTCGATACCAATTTTACCCACGATTAGTACCACTTTTATCGTTTTAAGCGGGATTACAGTTGCCATCGGCTGGTGGCAAATTAAACAAAGAAAATTGGAAGCACACAAACGGACTATGTTTTTTGCAGGGATTTTTGCTCTTATTTTCTTTATTATTTATGCATCTAGAACTATATTCATCGGGAACACATCCTTTGGTGGACCGGATAATATCAAAATATTCTACACTGTATTTTTGATTTTTCATATTACCTTGGCCACGTTAGGAGCAGTCTTGGGGATAATGTCTCTTATTTCAGGATATAAAAATAAACTCACCTTCCATCGCCGTCTTGGCCCCTTTACCAGCATCGTCTGGTTTTTTTCAGCCGCTACCGGAGTAGTGGTCTACCTGCTCTTATACGTATTTTACCGAGGCGGAGAAACAACTTCCATGATTAAAGCGATTTTAGGTTTTTAAGATCAAAAAAGCCGCATGATTAACATTCATGCGGCTTTTTGTGCGTTATACAGCAAATTTGCTGATTTCATTTTTAACATCTTCGATAATTTTTTTGCATTGATTTACAAGTGATGCAGGGAAGTTTTCACCTTCACCGTATTCAACACCGTGTGGGTAATAATGTTTTCCCAACAGAGGAGTCATCAATTGAACCACAGCTTTGAAGGTATCTACATCGCCTTCAACAGAATAGCCTTGGATCCGAAGGTAAAATACTCCCTCTCTTAGTTCAAACTTTTTGTCGTATGTAACGCGTTCATAATCCCATTGTCCTGCGCGCACTAAACCATGCTGATGCATTACGTCATCAAGCCGGTTTATGTCTGCTTTGAATTCCTCAATACCAGTATTTTCGAATTTCATAAATAAATCCCTCCTAGAAACGCTTGCCTGTATTCATTATTTGGTAATAAAGCAAGATTAATTCAATTTAATAATAGATGAAATTTCTGTAACTTGCAACGAAATCATTTAGCGAATAAATCCATTATGGCTGGATATTCTAATTTACGAAAAGAGCTATAAATTTTGGAGGCGATTTTATGGAAAAAATCCGTGATATTATGACTGATGAGGTAGACTGCTGTACTCTATTAGATAATATCTATGAAGTAGCCGTTAAAATGAAAGAATTAAATGTAGGGGCTATTCCTATTGTCGATAAAGAAAAAATTGTTGGTATGATTACTGATCGTGATATTGTCATTAGAGGCGTGGCAGAAAAGCATCCTGGCTCATCCAAAGTGGAGGAAATCATGAGCAATGACCTGATTACTGTTTCTCCAGAGGCTTCTACTAGAGAGGCGGCAAAATTGATGGCACAGCATCAAATTCGTCGTTTGCCCGTTGTAGAGGATGAGAAGTTGATTGGTATTGTATCACTTGGTGATTTTGCAATCCGTGAACTAACTGATGATCAAGCAAGGCAGGCCTTGACACAAATTTCTGAACAAAATTATAATAGTGCGCAGCATTAAGATAGTAATTTATTATAGGACAAATATTTCTAAACAGGCGCCCCGGTGCCTGTTTTCTTTTTTAATTAAGCATTTTCAGACATTTTAGGAAAACGGGTATTACTTAAAAAGATATAAATGCTATAATTATTCTAACAGTACATATAATGGTAGAAATAGTAATAGAGAGGGTGTAGCCTCTGAAGACGCTTTTACGAATTTTGGTGCTTTCTGCGGTAATCGTCACAATTGGCTTTTATGTTGGCATAAATGAAAAGAATCAGGATAAGGTTTTAATAAAGAAAGACAGCACCTCAGAAATGGAACAAACTTATCAGCAAAATCCCAATTCGCAATCAAACAATAAATTGAAAAAACCTGAAGAAGGTTTGGCTTTATTGATAGGCAAAAATGCTGCGGACATTGTCAAAGAACTAGGGGAACCACAGCGAATTGATGAGACTCCATACGGTTATCAATGGTATATTTATAACTTGGACTTTAAACGTTATGTTCAAGTTGGGATTGAAAATAGTCATGTGGCAACGATTTTCGTCCTTGGTGAAAATTTGAATATATCCCCTTTTGAGATCGGGCAGCCGGTTGAAGAAATATTTAATACGCAATTTTTCGAAACGAATATCAATATCGATTTGAATGGGAATAACTATCGGTTTGAATTAAATGACACAGATTTAAACCTGCGACCAATCATTCAGCTGGGTGATATTTTTTTTCAGCTTTATATTGATAAATTCAAGGGTACTCTTTCAAGCGTACGCATTTTAAATGCTGAGACGTTTATCAAGCAGCGCCCTTATGAGCTCGTCTATCGCGGTGAATTAATCGAACAGCCTCTGCCTGACGAAGAAATGTGGGAAAAGATTGAAACAGGGGCAGAACAAGAAATTTTTGATATTTCAAATGTGTTAAGGCAAAGGTACAAATTGGATCCATTAAAATGGGACGATAGTACGGCTGAAGTAGCATTTGGTCATAGTAAGGATATGGCATTGAATAATGATTTTTCACATACATCTAAAAAATTTGGCAGTCTTGCCGATCGATTAAATAAAGCTGAGGTTGCCTATAAAACGGCTGGTGAGAATATCGCCGCCAATTATACGGACGGGCCTGCTGCGGTTGAAGGGTGGCTGAACAGCAAGGGCCACAGGGATTCGTTATTAAATAAGGAATTCACCCATCTTGGTGTTGGTGTATATCAAAAATATTATACGCAAAACTTTATCCAAAAAACAGAACAATAAAAGGGAGAAGAAGCAGGGTCCTGCACTTTCTCCCTTTATTATTTCTTATAAAATTAGCCGTTCGGAGTTTTCGAATCATATCGGTTAAATAAAAACGTATTTCCTTCCCAGCTCCCATATAGACGAATGAAATGGCCTGGTGTAAATAAGCATTTTTCCATGTTTTTCGTAACAGGAGTCATTCTTTTGGCAGTGACTATTTTTGCATCAGTTTGAAGTTTTATTGTCTGAACCAAAAGATAACGGTGATAATAATAGCGTTCCTTGCTTTCGTCGATGCTTTTAATTTCACCTGTTAATATTGCTTCTTCCCTTACATTCCCTGCAGCAAGCCATTTTTCATCGTGCTCTTTCATCTCTTTTTTAGTCAGCAGGTAGAAATAAAAACAAATAATCGGGATAAGAATGGCTGTAACCATTATCATTAAAACCCCTTCTTATTTATTTATGATAAAAAATGTGCCGGTGGCATAGGCTATTTTTTTGCCGTCATTTCGGTAGGCGGTGCCTGAGACGACGATTGTTTTTGTGCCATGATGAATGATGTCAGCCTTGCAGCTTAATGTGTCCCCAATTCCAGGGGCAATATAGTGGATATTAAGCTGATTAGTTACGGCACCCAAACCTTCTGGCAAAACATAGTTTGCTAATGAACCCATAGCAGTATCCAAAACTGTGGCTGTAATTCCGCCATGAACAATGTCTAAATTATTATGAATGATTGGATTAATGGGGATGGTAATTTCACACGTGTTTTTGTCCATTTTTCTATCCATATGGAGAAGATGGCCAATATAGGTATCACTGTTCTTATCAATCTTTTGCTGAACCCCTCGTAATAGGGAAGCGAGACTTTCCAAGTCTGTTTCCGAGCCATTCTCGATACAATCTTCTAAAAGATGCCTTAACTCTTGTTTCATTTTTTTACCTCTTTCTTTTTTGCTTTTCTTTGACCATCTTACCACTTGTGTGCCTAATAATAAATGTTTTAAACCTAATTCGCCGTTTCACATTTCTTCTGGTTTATCATACTTTATTATTGGAATGAATAGGGGCAGAGGTGAGGATAATGACGCAAAAGAAATTGCACCCATCCGTTGAAAAATTTAAAGAATTTGTTAAAAATAATCCAAAAATTATTAAGGAGGTCCGCAAAGGAAACGCCACCTGGCAGGAATTATACGAGGACTGGTACTTATTAGGGGAAGAAGACCAGCGTTGGGAGAAAATTGGTTCAGATGGTGAAGCTGCGGAGGTAAAAGATGAGAAAGAAGCCAAAGGGGACTTAATGTCCAATGTGATGGGAATTTTCAAAAAAATGGATCCCAATCAAATGCAGTCCCATCTACAGAATATCAGTCAGGCGATTGGCGCCATCCAAGGCCTTGTTTCCCAATTTCAAGGCGGTAATGCACCAAATAATCCTGTAAAACCTCCTGAAGGGCCAAAACATCCATTTTCATTTAGACAAGACTAATTAAAGGGTGGGGGATATGCGCAAGGAAATTTTAGAATATGTGGAAGGACAAAAGGATTTAAAACGATTTATTCGGGAGCAGCCACTTTGGTATCGAAAACTGTCAAGAAATCCTTATGATATTCAATCGCTAGAAATTGCAGCATTACACTATTACAAAAAAACCATTCCAGACCAAGTGGAGAAATTCACAAATGGAGTGCAAATGGCTTCAATGATGTACTCCATGTTCCAAGCCATGAAAAACCAAAATTAACAAAGGGCACACAAATTTGGGTGTGGCCTTTTTTGTTTGGATTAAAAGATATTGAGAAGGCGAACAATACAAACATGAGAAGGAGTGATATTGGTGAAAAAACATATCCTCATTGGTTTTATTTTGTTCTGGTCCTTAGGCGCCTTAATACTTCACGAAGCAAAGGCAATCTCAAGCGAAATACCTGAGCTGATTGTTCAACATGAAACAAAAGGAAATCAAGTGCTGGTAGAATGCATTTTAACGGGAATTAGTTTTAGAGAGACAGAGGATTCAAAACAAAAAACGGGTAAAATTGTCATTTGGGTAGACGGACTGAAAAAATCCGAAGCCTCCTCGGCGGTATTCATTATCAAGGATCTTTCTCCAGGGAACCACCAGGTAAAGCTGGATGTGGTTGATTTAAAAAATAATTCCTACGGTTTGAAAAAGGAGTTTATAGTAAATATCCCCTAATTAAATGGATTTTTTCGCTTTCAGGAGGAATTCATGATAAAATGTCAGTGGAGGTGAGCGTACATGCTTGCTACATCAGAAAGAGTTGAATTACTGGACTACGCAGAACAACTGGCAAAAATGGTTCTCGAATCTGACATTGTTGAAAATTATCGGATTTGTTTATATAAAATGCAAAGCAGCCCTGAAACGCAGCAAAAGATACAGCGTTTTGCGAAGCTTAAAGACCTTTATGAAGAGGTGCAAAGGTTTGGTAAGTACCATCCTGATTATAAAAACGTGATGACTCAAATTCGTCAATATAAACGGGAAATGGACTTGGACGCAAACGTAGCTGAATTTAAATTGGCGGAAAATGATTTGCAAAGCCTTTTGGATGAAATCAGTCTCCACGTTGGTCGATCCGTCTCCGAGCATATAAAAGTCCCGACCGGCAACCCGTTTTTTGATAAAGGTCATTCAAGCGGCTGCGGTGGCGGAGGAAGCTGTGGCTGCAGTTAAAAAAATGAGCATGTGAGCTAAAGGGGTAAGGATTGAAATAAAACCTTTTCATGTGCTAGACTTATTTAAAAAGAAGCCTGCAATGAAGGGGAAAAAATTATGTTTGTTCAAAGACAAGGATTAGTTGTTTGGCTGTATTCACTAAAACAGGCCAAAATGCTCAGACGTTTTGGAAATGTCCATTATGTTTCAAAAAAGCTAAAATATGTTGTGGTTTACTGTAACCAGGACGACGCAGAGGAAATTATAGAAAAGCTCCAATCCTTTTCGTTCGTGAAAAAAGTAGAGCCTTCATACAAGCCCTTTTTAAAAATGGAATACGAAAATTCAGCACCTGACAAGGCAAAAGAATATGACTATAAAATGGGGATATAAAAAGGTGAGAATCATCTCATCTTTTTTTTGCCCTAAAAAGAAAAAAACCCTGCAAAAATTTTGCAGGGTCCTTCTAAATCCTGATATAGGACAGAAGGCAAAGGGAGAGGAGAAACCGGAGGAAGAACTTATGGGGAAACGTAAGTCTTCTCCGCGGTTGGCAACAACATCCTCGAATTGATGTTGTTACTTACATTATTTCCACAACCCAAAACCTTATACGTCGAAATTTAAAATTTCCTTTTTTCGCAAATTTTTTATAAAATATAAGAAAGAAAAAACTAATGTGACAAATTTGTTTATATTTTGCAGCCTATGGTAGGATGTAAAAAAACGTGATTTTGGATAAAATGTGGTGGTGAACACGTGAGAGTAGTTTCTGGTATCTGTAAAGGCCGTCCTCTTAAAGCTGTCCCTGGTAATACAACAAGACCGACAACTGACAAGGTGAAGGAAGCCCTATTTAATATGATTGGCCCTTATTTTGACGGGGGTACCGGGCTTGACCTCTTTGCCGGGAGCGGAGGATTAGGTTTGGAAGGACTGAGCAGAGGCTTGGATAAAGTGATCTTTATCGACAGGGATGCCAAAGCAATTCAGACAATCCAAGACAATATCAGCGCATGCAGGTTTGATGACAAAACTGAGGTATTCAGGAATGATGCAGACAGGGCACTAAAGGCTTTAATTAAACGAGAAATTATGTTTGACTATATTTTCTTGGATCCGCCGTACAAGCTTCAAGAGCTGGTCCGGTTAATGGAAAAAATGGATAAAGCAAATGTGGTCAAAGACCAAGGAATTATTGTCTGTGAACATAGTTTCGATGTCGATTTACCTCCCTCTGTTGGGCGGTTCTCGCAGATAAAACACGAGAAATACGGGATTATTGCTATAACAATATATTTAAAATCTAATGGGGAATAAGGGGGAGTCAAGTTGGCAAGTATAGCCGTTTGTCCGGGGAGTTTTGATCCAATTACATATGGCCATTTAGATATCATCCGCAGAGGGGCTAAGGTTTTCGATAAGGTTTATGTTGTGGTATTAAATAATGTCTCAAAAAATCCGCTCTTTACTGTTGAGGAAAGGCTTGACCTGATAAAGGAAGTTACAATGGACATCCCTAACGTGGCTGTCGATCAATTTTCCGGGCTGCTTGTCGATTATGCCAAGAGTGTGAACGCAAATGCAATCCTTCGGGGCCTTAGGGCTGTTTCCGATTTTGAATATGAAATGCAGATTACCTCGATGAATAGGTTTTTAAACGATCATGTGGAAACCTTTTTTATGATGACCAATAATCAATATTCCTTCTTGAGCTCCAGCATCGTGAAGGAAGCAGCAAAGTACAAAGGGGATATATCAGGGCTTGTTCCGCCCCCAGTCCAAAAAGAATTGCAAAAAAAATACAGATAAAAAAAAGAGCTAATTTTTTAGCTCTTTTTTATATTACTTTCTTTTAGCCTGATAAATAAGATTAGTACATATAATGATAGGGAGCAAATCGTGATGAGTGGGCCGGTTTCCAGCATTTTATGATAAAAATCCTTTGTCCATATTCCATCTCCAAATACAGGCAGGGCTCCTGCAGGCTGATTATGGCCTTGGAAGCGCACATAAATGGGATTCCATAATAGGAGCGTAAAGAGACCGGCAAAAATGCCTTGGAAGATTCGTGCAATAAAGAATGGCCGAAAGCGGATGTCAGTCTGGGCTAGGATACTAGCCACCTGTGCTTGGACACTAAAACCGCTGAAGGCCAAAATAAAACTTGTTATGATCGCTTTCTGGAGCAGTATGGCATCTTCCACTCTGCTGGTCAAATCGCTGCCAAGAGTGATTTCAAACAGTCCGGAAATAAACGGTATGCTTAACATTTCTGAAAATCTAAAAACTGAAAAAATCATTTCCACGAATTTTGCCAGCGCAGCCGTTATATGTAGATGGTAAAGAAGTTGATTAATCACAGAAAATAGGATGATAAAACCGCCGACCATCAATAAGGTTTGAATCGATGAGGTAACAGCATCGCCGAGAAGCTTTCCAATCGGGCGGTTATCCTTCAGCCTTGTTTGGTGCAAAGCTGATAAGGCTTCCCGAATCTTGAATTTTTTGTCGTTTTTCGCTTTATTAGGCGACTCCTTACCGTGGAAACGCATCATAATGCCAACACATATGTTGCCCAAATAGTGTGCAACGGCCAAGAGAATGCCTAATTGGGTATTGTGAAAAAAACCCACCGCTACTGCTCCAAAGATGAATAAGGGATTAGAGGAATTGGTGAAAGAGACGAGTCTCTCAGCTTCAATTCGCGTTATGTGTCCTTCTTGCCGCATTCTTGCGGTAAATTTTGCACCTGCCGGGAAGCCTGAGGCCATTCCCATGGCCCAAACAAAGCCTCCAACACCAGGAACTTTGAAAAGCGGTCGCATAAGTGGTTCAAGAAGAACCCCTATGAACTTGACCACTCCAAACCCGATTAACATTTCTGATACAATAAAAAAAGGCAGGAGGGAAGGGAATACTATTTCCCACCACATATTTAGGCCACGGATAGAGCCTTCAAATGATTCTTTTGGATAGAAAATAAGTGACGCTGCTAAAACGATGCCGGAGATGGCTAAAGCAAGCGTTTTGAGCTTTGACCGAAACATCAAAGAGTTCTCCTTCCTTGTGAAACTGCATGTCCTCATATAAAATAAATATACTCATAGAATGTTGTTTTAGACCATAAGATTGAACGTGATTTATTAGATGTATAATAGGAGGGTTCTGCTATGGAGCACCCTAAGATTGGCTTGGCGCTCGGCTCAGGAGGAGCTCGCGGGTTTGCTCATTTGGGTGTTATAAAGGTGTTAAAGGATGCCGGCATTCCGATTGATTTAATTGCAGGCAGCAGCATGGGAGCTCTGGTCGCCTGTTTTTATGGAGCAGGGATTGATTTAGACCTTCTATATAAATATTCAACCGCGTTTAGGAGAAAGTATTTTCTTGATTTTACTGTCCCGAAAATGGGATTTATTACAGGCAAGAAAGTAAAGGAATTTATTCGTATCTTTACCCATGGGAAAAACATCGAAGATTTGTCAATACCACTTGGGATTGTGGCAACGGATTTATTAACCGGAGAAAAAGTGGTCTTTAAAGAGGGGCCAGTGGCAGAGGCTGTCAGGGCAAGCATTTCCATACCCGGAATTTTTGTGCCTGAAAAGTATAAGGGAAGAATCCTCGTGGATGGAGGAGTTGCTGACCGTGTTCCCATTTCTGTTGTGCAAGAGATGGGGGCGGATATTGTGATTGCAGTGGACGTCTCACGGGTTAAGCAAAACGCTGAAATTACCTCCATTTACGATGTCATCATGCAAAGTATTGATATTATGCAGACTGAGATTATCAATTTCCACGAAACATCTGCAAATGTGATGATTCGTCCCCCTGTCGAGGGCTATAGTTCGCGGGCATTTACTAACATTGAAGAAATCATTAAAATTGGCGAAGACGAGGCAAAAAAGTATCTTGAGCAAATTAAGAAGGAAATTGATAATTGGAAGGGGTGATTGCAGCTTGCGTAAAAAATTATCAATTGGCATTTTCTTTATCCTTGCAGTGTTTCTGATTGGCGGAATGTATTATTCATTACCTTACTATGTTTCAAAACCAGGGATGGCAAAAGAACTTGCTCCAATCATTACAGTTGAAGGCGGTTATCAGGAAAAGGGAAATTTTATGCTGACAACTGTCCGGATGGGAAGGGCTAATATCTATTCCTATATAGAAGCCAAAATGAGAAAATATGAGGAAATCTATCCGCTCGATATGGTTTTAAATGAACAGGAAACGGAAGAAGAGTATAATGTCAGGCAGCTGCATTTGATGGCAGCATCAAAACTTAATGCGATTGAGGTGGCATACCATAAAGCAGGGCTGCCAGTACATTATAAATATAAGGGGATTTATGTGATGCAGGTCCTGCAGGGAATGCCTGCAGAAGGGAAGCTCCAGGCTGGTGACCGCGTTTTTAAAATGGATGGACACACATTTCCCTCATCAAAAGATTTCATTGAATATTTAGGGAAAAAAAGTGCCGGAGATCAAGTGACATTAACCTATTCCAGAAATAACGAGGAAAAAAGTGTGAATCTTATTCTGCAGCCCTTTAAGGATCAGCCTGGGAAGGCAGGCATTGGCATTTCACTTGTGGATGATAAAGAAATCTCCGTCGATCCCGAGGTTAAAGTCAGAACAGATGAAATCGGCGGCCCTTCTGCCGGTTTAATGTTTACCTTGGAGATATATAACCAGTTAACCAAGAATGACCTAACCAAAGGCTACCAAATTGCCGGAACGGGAACGATTGACCCAGATGGCACCGTTGGGCCGATTGGCGGTATCGAACAAAAAATTGTTGCCGCTGATCATGCCGGCGCAGAAATCTTTTTTGCACCGAACGAAAAGGGTGCTAAGGACTCCAATTATCGGGCAGCCTTAAAGGCAGCACGAGATATCAAAACAAAGATGAAAATTGTTCCGGTGGATACCTTTGACGATGCGGTAAAATATTTAGAAAAATTACCTAAAAAGAAATAGGACGGTGCCAGAGTGCGCCGTCCTATTTCTTTATAATGATGGGAGGCTGTTTGAATTCCTGTTCCATTAAAAATTTTTTTGCCGGGCCCGGGACCCCCATTGCATATACCCTAGCAGCCTTTAGGTCGAGGTTAATCTCTTCGTCCTTAAATGAAGACAATTTCGCAACCAAAGGCAAAGCAAATTCCTTTTTCATTTTATTTAGGTATTCTTGTCCTCTCTCAGACATCCCCAGGAGCCTTAAATAGCCCGCTCTTTTGCTTCCTTCCATGTTTATTTTTTTGCTATTGGTCAATATGTGAACACATAATCGCTGCAGCCTCGTCCATGTATAGCGTTTTGTTTTAATTCTTTCCATAAACTCCTGAAAGCTTCGCGCTTCGGTTGCGGCGTGTTGTAACCTGTTCTCAAGTCCCTCTTCAGCCTCATATATTTCTTTTAACTCTTCTGGGGAGGAATGGAGGAGACGAAGCTGAAGAAATGGCCAATAATTTTCCCAGCGGTGGTAAAGCCCATATTGATTTAGATATTCATGTAATAATTGTCTAGTAGGCTCCGGTACATACTGATTAATTTCAGATGGGCTGTTTATATCTGCGAATAGTGCTTTCCTGATGCTGGTTGCACTGGCAATAGTTTCGGAGGCAAAATGTTCATCATGATAGTCGGCGCTTTTACGTGCCACAGTTAATGGAGTAATCTGACTTCTTTGCTCATGGATCGCTTTTATGTAGTGAAAGCCTAGTATGTTGTTTGGCCTGGACAAATCTAAATAATTATCCGAATTTGACAGCTGTTTGTATGATAATGCTAAAGCCTTCGGATAGCTGACACCTGACCCCATAAAATGCTTTATATTTTTTTTATGGGAATCCTGCTGACTTTCCAAAAAATGAATCGTTTGTTGAAAATCTTCAATCTCCCCGCTTTCACTGCCAAAACAAAGATACTGACAGCCTGCAGCAGCAAGGATGGACACTGCCCCATTTGCAAAGGTTTCGGCATTTTGTGTGGCAAAGCGGTAGGGAAGTTCAAAAACGATGTCCACGCCATTTAATAAGGCCATTTTCGTTCTCTGCCATTTCGAAACAAGTGCAGGCTCCCCCCTTTGCAGAAAGTTTCCGCTCATTACCGCAATAACCACATCCGCTTGGGCTGCCTCGCG
The DNA here is from genome assembly GCF_049568635.1 of Neobacillus sp. SAB-20_R2A. Taxonomy (NCBI): domain Bacteria; kingdom Bacillati; phylum Bacillota; class Bacilli; order Caryophanales; family Bacillaceae; genus Neobacillus; species Neobacillus sp. SAB-20_R2A. The sequence goes on from NZ_CP145895.1 coordinate 1,768,589, forward strand.
TGATGCCTGCAAATGAAAGGCATGTCCATTATGAAATGGGTTGTATTCAACAATAACACCAACTGCTCTCATAACTCTCTCCTTGAAATTTAATTACTATCATTATAGCAATTTATTCCGTTTTTCAATCGAATAATATGATATGATGATACATATGTTTGCAAAAGGTATTTATGGATACACTATAATGGAAAAAATTTTTTTATTTATGCAACACAAGGTGAAGTGTAAAGAAAAAATATTGACAAAAATTTTATCGAAAGCTATAATTACCTTTGTTGCCTTGGGGTGATTCAATTGAAATGGACATTAAATCAGCTGCAAAAATATCGAGATAAGGAATTTTCGATTGACGATACCATTCGGGTTGACGAGCTTAAACTGGATGACCCAACTATTCGTGAAGTGTCTCCAATGCAAATTACCGGACGTGGGGATATTGATTCTTCAAAAGTTACCTTTCATTTAAAAATTGAGGGGTATCTGATTCTTCCATGTTCGCGAACCTTAGTGGATGTCAAATTTCCAATTAATGTCGAAACTACGGAAACCTTCCTCCTGCAAAATTCAGTTTACCAAACTGAAGAGGAGGTCCATCAGGTAAAAGGAGATATGATTGATTTAAAACCAATCATAAGAGAAATTCTGTTACTTGAGGTTCCAATGCAAGTATTCTGTGACGATGACGATGTCCAATCTGAAGATGCAGCGCCGCAATCCGGTAAGGATTGGGAGGTTATTCAGGAGGAGGAACAATCTAACAAGATTGATCCACGTCTTGCAGGGCTAGCAAAGTTTTTTGACAAAAACAATTCATCGGAAAGCTAATCGAAATGATCTGACTTCAAGCGCTCCTGCGCATTTCTTATAAGGAGGTGGGAAGAATGGCTGTACCTTTTAGAAGGACTTCTAAAACTGCGAAGAGAAAGCGTCGTACTCATTTTAAATTAAACGTTCCTGGTATGGTAGCATGCCCAAACTGTGGTGAAATGAAACTTGCTCACCGCGTTTGCAAATCTTGCGGAACATACAAAGGAAAAGAAGTAGTAAACGACTAATTTCTACTTAGATAAAGCACAAGGAGCAAACGCCCTTGTGCTTTTGTCATTTCAAAACAAATACATACTTTTTTAATTGAGAGGGTGAGCAAAAAATGGCTTTTTCGATTGAAAGGCGGGACCTGGGATATTTATTATTTACCATCGAAAGAAGCGAGAAGCGAAACGCCATAAACTACGATGTTATGGAAGGGCTATTGGAAGCGTTAGAAAAAGCTAGTGAACCTGAAATAAAAGCTCTTGTCATTACGGGGAGCGGTGAGAGTGCGTTTTGCTCCGGCGGAGACTTATCCGTTTTTCATCTCCTGCACACCAAAGAGGATGCGTATCCAATGCTTTCCAAAATGTCCAATATTCTGTATTCCTTATTAACCTTGCCCATTCCCACCATTGCACTAATGAACGGTCCAGCGGTTGGCGGCGGCTGTGAGCTTGCTGTTTCCTGTGATTTCCGGCTCGCCAGAAAAGGCGTTAAAGCAGGGTTTGTTCAAGGAAAACAAGCCATTACGACCGGTTGGGGTGGAGGCTCTATTCTTGTCGAAAAGTTCCCATCCGCATTTGCCATGAAGCTTTTGATGGAAGCAGACCTCGAAACCGCAGAATATTTAACCGAAACCGGTTTTATTAATCACCTATTCGACGGAGACTCCCTTCAACAATGTGAAGATTTCCTTAAGAAAATGCTGTCCAATGATTTAGAGGTTCTCAAATCCTATAAAAGAATATGGATTAATAAGTGGAAGCAAGCAGGCCTTCGTGAAAGAATAGAGGAAGAGGTTAAAAACTGTGCCATCCTTTGGGAAAGTGATGCCCATCATCAATATGTAAAAAATTTTATTAAGAAAAACACCAGATAAGATGAATTCACGGCTCCAGATTAAGTCTATCTTTTCTAGTAGATGCATATGTTTATAAAAACACTACTAGGAGGGGATTTGATGTCACCAACTCGACAAGATGCTTGGAGCCAAGATGAGGATTTACTGCTTGCTGAAGTAGTATTAAGGCATATTCGAGAAGGCGGGACACAGCTTCAAGCGTTTGAGGAGGTGGGGAAACAGCTATCGCGGACACCTGCGGCCTGTGGATTCCGCTGGAACTCATATGTAAGAAAGCAATACAAGTCTGGAATTGAGCTTGCCAAGAAGCAGCGTAAAGAATTGAAAAAACATATTGCTCCTGTTGAAGCTGATCCAGCCCCTGAAATAATTAAAAAGGAAGCTGTCTCGACCGAGCCAGGGGGTACTTTGACATTTCCGGCTGTCATTCAGTTTTTAGAGGGCGTTTTTAAACAAGTAGAGAATTTTGCTGAGCTTGAAGAGGGAAGCAGGAAGTCTTCCGAAAAAATAAAAGAATTAGAAAAGCAAACTTATTATTTAGCAGCAGAGAATGAAAGACTTACGGAGAACCTAAAGGCCATCGAAGAGGACTACCGCTCATTACTGGAAATTATGGAAAGAGCTCGCAAAATGGTTGTTCTTCAGGATGAAGACCGTCAATCCAAGGTTAGATTCCAGATGGATAAAAACGGCAACCTGGAAAGAGTAGAGAAATAGAAAAAGCGGACATCCGGTCCGCTTTTTCGCATTTATTTATTGTGCTTCCACACCTTCTGGATACCAGACAAGCGGATTTTCACCGCGGTCTCGTTCCATATCGTAATCAACACTTGAAAAGCCCATCTTTTCCCAGAAGCCGCGAGATTGCATTCTTGCATTTGTCTTAATTGGAAGTCCAAAGCTTTTGGCGAAATCTACAAGTTGTCTACCAAAGTCTTTTCCCTGATAGTCTTGTAATACTTCCAGTTTCCATAATTCCAAATAACTTTGGGGCGGATAAAAATATCGATCGAATTTAGCTTCAATTTGGTATAAGCTCATCCGGGCAACAAGCTTATCTCCATAGTAAATACCGTAAAACGGTGAATTGATATCATTGTCTATCATATTGGCTTCAAGATCTTCAAACATTGAAAGCTCTTGAAGACCATATTCTTTAAACTTTTTAAATTCTTCTAGAGTTTTGAAATTAACTTTTAATTTTTCCACTTTAGTCCCCATGTTCTTCCTCCTAGAAATTATATTCTGTAACCTTGTATATATTTTTTTTTACTGAATAACATGATATGAATAATTTTTTCATTATTCAAATGAATTACTATCATTATAATACAAAAAAACTAAAATTTCCTCATTGAATAATCGAAAGCGGTTTCAAAAATGGCAGGAAATTCGAAGAATGATGTAGAAACTTAATAGTGAAAGTGACATTGGGTCAGGAAAGGGGAAGAAATGTGCAAAAAATTTTAATTGCCAATCGGGGAGAAATTGCCCTTCGTATTATTAGAACGTGCCAAGCGATGGGAATTGAGACAATTGCTGTTTATTCCGAAGCAGATAGGGAGATGCCTTTTGTAAAGGCTGCGACGAGGGCGGTGTGTATTGGGGAAGCTCAAGTTAACAAGTCTTATTTACAGGCAGAGAAAATTTTAGAGGTAGCAAAAGCAGAAAAAGTGGATGCCATCCATCCAGGCTATGGCTTTTTATCGGAAAATGCAGCTTTTGCACAGAAAGCCAGAAACGAAGGCATTATCTTTATCGGACCGAAGCCTGAAACAATTGATTTAATGGGAGATAAAATTGTTTCCCGGCAAACAATGGAAAAAGCGGGAGTTCCGGTTGTCCCAGGCAGCGGCACCGGTTTAAAAACGGTTGAAGCGGCCCTTGCCTTAGCAGAAAATATAGGCTATCCGATTATGCTGAAGGCGAGCGGCGGCGGAGGCGGAATCGGCATGGTGTTATGTGAAAATGAGCAAGCGCTCGCTAAGTCATACGCATCCACCAAGGCAAGGGCGCTTGCCTATTTTGGGTCGGATGAGGTATTTATCGAAAAATATATCGCGGATGCCAGGCATATTGAGGTTCAAGTTTTCGGTGATGAATTTGGCAATCTCATACACTTATTTGAAAGGGATTGTTCCGTCCAAAGAAGGCACCAGAAGGTTATCGAAGAATCGCCATCGCCGTTTCTTTCCGATTCAGTCCGGCAGCAAATGTATGAAACAGCCGTTAAAGCGGCTCGTGCTGTCAATTATACAAATGCGGGAACAATTGAATTTATTGTTGATGAAAACGAGAATTTTTATTTTCTTGAAATGAATACGAGACTTCAAGTTGAACATCCAGTAACTGAATCTATTACAGGTCTTGATTTAGTAAAATGGCAGATTCTCGTTGCGCGGGGAGAAAGGCTGCCGCTGTTGCAATCAGAAGTCCATTCTTCCGGCCATGCTGTGGAATTTCGTCTTTATGCGGAAGACCCTGTACGGTTTTTGCCTTCTCCTGGCAAAATCACCACCTTGAGGTGGGAAGAAAAAGAAGGTGTACGGATCGATTCGGGTTATGAAGAAGGTGGAACGGTCACCCCATTTTATGATCCAATGATAGCTAAATGCATTTTTTATGGTGCAGACCGGCAAAAAGCATTGGAAATGGCTGAGACTTTCTTCCAGGAAATTAAAATTGAGGGGATTAAAACGAATGCCCCGTTATTCTTAAATATTCTTGCAAATAGAGATTTTCAAAATGGAAATTATACCACAAGCTTTTTAACAAAAACATTAGTGAACTAAGGAGTGTTTTAAAGATGAAAGAAATTACAGCATCAATGGCAGGAACCGTACTTAATATTTTCACAGCAGCAGGCGAATCAATCAACATGGGTCAAGAAGTATTAATGCTTGAATCCATGAAAATGGAAATTCCGATTGAAAGCAGTATCGAAGGTGTGGTTAAGGAAGTAAAGGTTAACATCGGAGACTTCGTAAATGAAGGCGATGTGCTGATTGTTCTAGTTTAGGAGGGGGCATTATGGCACAGACGAATACATTAAATGACCAATTAAACGAATACCGGAAACAAATCGAAGCGGGCGGGCATCCAAAATATCATGAAAAGGCCAAAGAGCAGAATAAGCTGTTCGTCCGTGACCGCTTAAGATTATTGTTTGATGATGGGAAATATGAAGAAGACGGCAAATTTGCCAACTTTACGGCAGGTGATTTGCCTGCTGATGGCGTGGTAACAGCAATTGGCAAAATAAATGGCCAGACTGTATGTGTTATGGCAAATGACTCCACCATAAAGGCGGGCTCCTGGGGAGCACGGACCGTTGAAAAAATTATCCGTATTCAAGAAACTGCTGAGAAATTGCAGGTGCCTTTATTGTATTTGGTGGATTCGGCAGGTGCGAGAATAACCGACCAATTAGAGATGTTTCCAAACCGCCGCGGGGCCGGAAGAATTTTTTATAATCAGGTAAAGCTGTCCGGCATGATTCCGCAGATATGTATCCTTTTTGGGCCATCCGCAGCAGGCGGGGCCTATATCCCAGCTTTTTGCGATATTGTCATCATGGTCGACCAAAATGCCTCCATGTACTTAGGGTCGCCGCGAATGGCGGAAAAGGTCATCGGCGAAAAGGTGACGCTGGAGGAAATGGGCGGGGCTCGAATGCATTGTACAATTTCGGGCTGTGGTGATGTTCTGGCTTTCAGCGAGGAGGAGGCAATTGAGTCTGCCAAAAGATATATCAGCTTTTTTCCAGCCAATTTTAAAGAGAAGACAAAAAAGATTGCTGGTGCGGCGGCTAAGGAAGGAAGGGAATTAGAGGCGATTATTCCGGAAAACCAAAATGCACCGTTTGATATGTATGAGTGTATTGACCGACTGGTTGATGCCGGCAGCTTCTATGAAATTAAAAAATTATTTGCACCTGAGTTAATAACTGGACTTGCTAGAATAGATGGAAGAGCGGTTGGCATCATTGCCAATCAGCCGAAGGTAAAGGGCGGCGTCCTATTTGTCGATTCCGCGGATAAAGCCGCAAAATTCATTCAGCTTTGTGATGCCTTTCATATTCCGTTATTGTTCTTGGCGGATGTTCCGGGCTTTATGATTGGAACAAAGGTCGAGCGTGCGGGCATCATCCGTCATGGGGCTAAATTAATTGCTGCTATGAGTTCAGCCACAGTGCCAAAAATCTCGGTCATTGTTCGCAAGGCTTACGGTGCTGGGCTTTATGCGATGGCAGGCCCCGCCTTTGAACCGGATTGCTGTATCGCTCTGCCTACCGCGCAAATCGCTGTAATGGGTCCTGAAGCTGCGGTAAATGCTGTCTACTCCAATAAAATAAATGAAATTAACGATCCAAAGGAAAGAATCGCTTATGTTCAGGCGAAGCAAAAGGAATATAAAGAAGCTATTGACATTTATAAGCTGGCATCTGAGCTTATTGTTGATGAAATTGTTGCCCCATCCGAATTAAGAAGCGTACTCATTCAGCGCTTTGATTACTATGAAACAAAAGAATTGAACTTCGGTGTCAGGAAACATCCTGTCTACCCAGTCTAAAAAAAATATCCCTTTTCGAACTTTCTGTCGAAGAGGGTTTATTTTTTTTACAAACAATTAATTGATTTTGGTAAAATACGGGTAAGACGATTTAAAGAAGGGATAGCGATGAAGGTTGGAATTATTGGAGCGGGTTCATTAGGTTTATTATTTGCTGCCTATTTGAGCAGGGCTTTTGAAACTATTATATACACAAGAACCCCCGCACAAGCAGAGCAAATTAATCAAAATGGAATCGTGCTTAAAAAAGGAGATACTGTGACGAGCACCAATGTACAAGCCTTGCCTATCAGCGATTGGAAAGGAACAGAAACTGTTACGGTTGTTGCTGTAAAACAATATCATCTGCAAACGATTATTGAAAATGTGAACAGCTCGGCGGCACCTAACTTACTATTTATCCAAAATGGTATGGGGCATTTAAAGCTGCTCGAAGCGATTAAGGAAAAAAATATTGCGGTGGGCACTGTGGAACACGGTGCCTTAAGAGAAAATGCCTACACGGTTTATCATAATGGGGAAGGAATCACGAATGCTGCCAGTTATAAAGGAACGGCCGATTGGCTGCATTTTCTTGCTGCTAAAGTACCGAATGATTTTCCGATTGTGATAAGAGAAAATTATTTTGATATGCTGCTAAAGAAATTGATTGTCAATGCAGCAATTAATCCTCTAACGGCTCTTCTTCGCGTCAAAAACGGTGACTTAATCGAAAATCCATATTACCTGCAGGCGCTGAACAACTTATTCGAGGAAATTTCGGACGTACTGTGTTTAGGTGATAAGGAAGCCTATTTGCAGCATATTCATTATGTCTGTCAATCAACAGCCGAAAATCGTTCGTCCATGCTGAAGGATTTGGAAGCGGGCAGAATGACCGAGGTGGACGCCATTTTAGGGTTTCTCTTGGATGAGGCTGAGAAGCTGCATAAACAGGCCGCGCAAATACAGGGGTTATATTCCCTAATTAAGGGAAAAGAACAAGAAGGAAGGAGTGAGAAATTTTGAGCGCCGTCCTATCGACTTTGTTAACGCTGTTGTTCATTATGCCGTTCCTTGGCTTTTTACTCGTTTTTCTTGTCTTTAAACTCATCACGAATGACACTCGGAAATCAGTGCATCATGCCCTAGATTATTCAACCATTTTATTTATTATTTCTGTTCATTTTTTAGTAAAAACAATTTGGGGGAATTCATTTTTTTGGATAATACTACTAGTAATGATTTTCATCGCGATCATTTTTGTTGTTGTCCATTGGAAAGTGAAAGATGAGATCATTTTAAAAAAGGTGATGAAAGGTTTTTGGCGGTTTAATTTTCTTCTATTTTTTCTTGCTTATATATCCCTGACATTATTTGGTGTCATTCATCGGGCCATTATCTTTTCGTTAGCATCTTAAAAAAATTGAGGCATATGTTTTTTTTATATAGGCCGGGGAGTGGTATACTCTTAAAAGAATAATTTGGGTTTACAGAAAGGGAGTTCATGAATGGAGATTTTAAATCTCTCTTTACCAGCGGCCAACCGGTTCGCTTCAAATTACTTGGCGCAATCAAAGGATGTTATGCCTTTTTTTCATTATCACTTCAATGATTTAAACGAAGATTTAAAGAGGACGGCTGAATTAAAGGAGAGAAGCTTTCCGCGCATTGAGACAGCCACCCATATTGAAAGCTTTATGGCGCGATTTGGCACCTCGGAAGCGGTGGAAAACTCCATTGAGAAGTTAAAGCGTGAGGACAGTGCAGTCGTAATTGGGGGACAGCAGGCAGGAATCCTCACAGGTCCGCTTTACTCGATACATAAGGTTATTTCAATCATTAAATTGGCAGAACAAAAAGAGAAGCTTCTTGGGATTCCGGTTGTCCCAGTGTTTTGGATTGCGGGTGAAGACCATGATTATCAAGAAGTGAATCATGTCTATGTTCCGATGGAAGAAAAGCTTGATAAATGGACCTATCCGAAAAAGATTCATAGCAAGCCAATGGTTACTGATATTCCATTGGACCAGGAAATCTGCCGCGAATGGGTTCGTAATATTATAGAGAATTTCGGTGAATCGGAGCATACGAAGCGGCTATTAGAGTTTGCTGAAAGGCAGATTGAGAAATCAGCCACCTTTGTTGACTTTTTCGCTTATATAATTATGGAACTGTTTAAGGATTATGGTTTATTACTTGTTGACTCCGGCGACAAAAGCTTCCGGCAGCTTCAAAGGGATTTTCTAACGGAGCAAATCGTCAATCACGAGGCAATCACCTTTTCACTATTGGAACAGCAAAAGCAGATAGGAGATAAAGGATTCCCAATTACCATCGAAGCGGGGGAACATGCTGCTAATTTATTTTATTATGATCAAAAATTAAAAGAACGCATTTTGCTGGAATATGACCGGGCCGCCAATTGCTTTGTTGGGAAAAGTGGAAGAGTTACCTTCACCCAAGAGGAATTAGTGGAGATGGCAGCACAATATCCTGAAAAATTTAGCAATAATGTGGTGACCAGGCCGCTCATGCAGGAATGGATCTTTCCTACCCTTGCCTTTATTGCAGGTCCAGGCGAGATATCGTATTGGGCGGAACTAAAGCTTGTCTTTGAACAATTTAACATGAAAATGCCACCGATTGTTCCTCGTTTAAATATTACGTTTTTGGACCGCTCAGTGGAAGCGGAAGTGACACAATTAAATTTAAAGCTAGAGGAAGTTTTACAAAGGGGAACGAATCAAGAAAAAGAGCAATTTCTTGAAACAGTGAAGGATAAGGAAGTTGAAATGTTATTTTCTTCTGTTAAGGAAGAACTGCTTAAACAATATCAGTTTATTGAAGCAAAAACAGCGGTGATCGACCGGGGCCTCCTGCCGCTGCTCAAGAAAAATGAGAGCTATCTTCTTAAGGAGATAGGGTTCATGGAAACAAAGCTTGAAGATGCGGTAAAGCAGAGACACGATATCCAATTAAAAAAATTCAGCCGGATCAATCTCGCCTTAAGACCAGACGGATCCCCGCAGGAAAGGGTCTGGAATATTTTCTATTACCTAAATCAATATGGATTAACCTTTATCAAAGACCTTATGATATTACCATTTGAATTTGACGGTCTGCATAAGGTTATCAAAATCTAGAAAATCTCACTTACGTGGGGTTTTCTTTTTTTTGTAAAAAAAACTAATTTGGAAAGGATTTTTGGATTAAAAGAAGAATAGTTAAAAAATAGGTGGTGGAAAGTGGGGGAATGTGGTACATTTTTAATAGAAAGTGGGGGTAGTGGGTATGTTCATGGGTGAATACCATCATAGCATTGATAACAAAGGCCGAATGATTGTGCCCTCCAAATTCCGCGATGAACTCGGCGAGATGTTCATCATCACTAGGGGTTTGGATCAATGTTTGTTTGGTTACCCATTATCAGAATGGAAGCTGATTGAAGAAAAATTAAAAGGCTTGCCGCTGACAAAAAAAGACGCCCGTGCCTTTACACGATTCTTCTTTTCCGGTGCAACAGAGAGTGAACTGGATAAACAAGGAAGAATTAACATCCCCGCACCATTATTGCAGTATGCAAAATTAGATAAAGAATGTGTGATTTTGGGTGTTTCCAATCGAATCGAAATTTGGAGCAAGCAGATTTGGGAAGACTATTTTTCACAGTCTGAAGAATCTTTTGCGGAAATTGCAGAAAATATGATTGGCTTTGATATATAATGGATAAGTTATCTTAATATATTTTCTGCATACAATTGTTTTGCGATAGATTGGAAAAGGTGGTACTTAAATGTTTAAACATACAACTGTGTTATTGGATGAAGCGGTAGAAGGCTTGAATATTAAGCCAGATGGTATTTATGTGGATTGTACATTGGGTGGTGCCGGGCATAGCTCTTTAATCCTCTCGAAACTCGGGACAGAAGGCAAATTGTTTGCATTTGACCAGGATGATACAGCCATCAGAAATGCAGAGCAGAAATTAGCCGAATATGGCGACCGTTTAACCATTATTAAAAGCAATTTTTTACACTTAAAAGAAGAGCTTGAAAATCAAGGAATTGAAAAAGTTGATGGAGTTCTGTATGACTTGGGTGTGTCCTCCCCGCAGCTTGATACTCCTGAGAGAGGCTTTAGTTATCATCATGATGCCCCTCTTGATATGAGGATGGATACGGGTGCACCAATCTCTGCCTATGATGTCATTAACCATTGGTCTTATGAGGAATTAGTCCGAATCTTTTTTCATTATGGTGAGGAAAAATTCTCGAAACAAATCACCCGTAAGATTGAAGCGGCGAGAGCGGTCAAACCAATTGAAACGACATTTGAATTGGTTGACTTGATCAAGGAAGCGATTCCGGCTCCTGCAAGGAGAAAAGGCGGACACCCTGCCAAACGAATTTTTCAAGCGGTCAGAATTGCAGTGAACGATGAACTGGGCGTGTTTGAGAAGTCTTTAAACCAGGCGATTTCGTTGCTGAATAAAGGCGGACGAATCAGTTGCATCACGTTCCATTCGCTTGAAGACAGAATTTGTAAAGCAACATTTAAAAAGGCAAGTGAAACACCACCGCTGCCGCCAGGTTTGCCGGTCATTCCGGACGAGTACAAGCCTATTTTAAAATTAATCACAAGGAAACCGATTCTTCCATCTGAAGAAGAGGTGGAACACAACAATCGCGCGCGGTCGGCAAAGCTACGTATTGCCGAAAAAATATAGAATATAAATAATCAAACCGGAGGGGAAAAAGATTGAGTAATCTTGCCAGGAAAGTTCAAGAGCAGCAGCGAACAGAACAAACAGTACGCGACGAAAGACAGGTAAAAATAAAAAAATCCTGGCTTACTCCAGGGGAAAAAATAATCGGAGTTGTTTTTGCGGGTGTCGTTTGCTTTGGGGCGGCCCATCTCCTAAACAATCAGGCAAAAATCTATGACGTGAATAAAGAAATCCAAACGGTTGATGCCAAGGTGAAGGAACAGCAGAAAGTTAATAGTGACCTGCAGGTACAAGTTAGTGAATTAAGTACGTACGAACGGATTTATGAAAAAGCCAAACAAATGGGATTAATATTAAACGAAAATAACGTCAAGGTTGTGCAGCAGAAATGATTAAGAAACAGCCATATATAAATTCCGGAGCAGCGATATTGTTTATAATATTCAGCCTGCTCTTTTTTGTCTTATTGTGCAGATTTCTTTTCATTCAAGTTACTGGTGAAGCAGCAGGCCAGAAGTTATCAGCACTTGCTCAGGAAAAATATAACCGAAATGGAACCATCCCTGCAGTACGGGGAGTTATTTACGATCGGAATGGTGAGGTGGTTGCGGAGGATACTGCATCTTATACCTTAGTAGCAATTCTTGACAAGAAAATGACGACTGACCCGAAGAAACCGATGCATGTAAAGGACCCGGAGAAAACGGCAAAAGAGCTGGCCAAATATATTAAAATGGATGAATCAGAGATTTATCGCAGACTATCGATAAAAGGCCGGTTTCAGGTGGAGTTTGGAAAGGCAGGAAAAGATATTACCCATGACACCAAAACAAAGATAGAGGCACTGAAACTGCCAGGAATTACATTTATCCGTGATTCGAAAAGGTTTTATCCAAATGGTACATTTGCCTCGCATTTAATAGGGTATACAGACAGCGTTAAACAAAAGGATAATACCTTCAAATATGAAGGGATAATGGGGGTTGAAAAATCGTATAACGATGCCTTAACTGGCAAAGATGGAAAAATACAATATGAAAGTGATAAATGGGGATATATTCTTCCTACTGGAAAGGAAAAAGTCACCCCCGCAAAAGATGGAAATGATGTCTATTTAACGATTGATAAGAAAATCCAGACATTTTTAGAGGATGCCATGGACAAAGTGGTTAAGGATTACAAGCCGAAGAAAATTATTGCGATTGTGGCCGACCCGAAAACAGGAGAGATATTAGCGATGGGCCAGCGGCCGTCCTTTGATCCAAAGACAAAAGACGGGATTGATAAAAGCTGGCATAACGAAGCGATTGAAACTTCGTTTGAGCCTGGTTCGACGATGAAAATCTTTACACTTGCTGCAGCCGTTCAAGAAAATGTGTTTGATCCAAATGAACTGTATCAGTCCGGGTCTTACCGGGTGACGGATAAGGATAAAGCCATCCATGACCACAACGGTTCCGGCTGGGGCAGCATTACGTATCTTGAAGGTGTACAGCGCTCCTCGAATGTGGCGTTTGCGAAAATTGCTAAGGAAAAATTGGGCTTTGAAAGATTCAGAGAATATTTAACGAAGTTTGGTTTTGATAAGCCGACAGGCATCGAACTGCCAAATGAAACATCTGGGAAAATTCAATACACTTATCCAATTGAAAAGATTACCACCGCATATGGTCAAGGAACAGCGATCACACCAATGCAGCAAATCCAGGCGGCTACGGCCGTTGCCAATGGCGGGAAAATGGTAAAGCCGCATGTGGTCAAGAAAATAATCAATCATGATACTGGCGAAACAATAAAAGAAGAAACTGCCGAGGTTGTTTCTAGCCCGATTTCTGCCGAAACAGCCAGCAAGGTTCTCGATTACCTAGAAACGGTGGTCACCTCTCCAAAAGGCACCGGCGGGCGTTATAAAATTGACGGCTACAGTGTGGCAGGGAAAACAGGAACAGCTAATATCCCCGGTCCGGATGGAAAATACCTAAGCGGGGTTAACAACTATATGTTCTCCTTTTTAGGGATAGCTCCAAAGGAGGACCCGAAACTGATTGTTTATGTTGCCGTACAGCAGCCGGATCTGAAAGGACTTGATGCAGGCCAAGGCGCCATTCCTGTGTCGGCCATTTTTAACCCTGTCATGCAGAATAGCTTGCATTACTTAAATATTCAGCCTTCCACTACGGAAAAAACGAATGTCAGCGAATTGCCTGATTTACAGGGAATGGACGTGAATGAGGCGGTAAAAAGTCTAAAGGACAAGGGAATTGAGGCGGTGGTTCTCGGAACCGGAACCGAGGTGGACAAGCAGCTGCCTAAAGCCGGAACGGAGATTCTCGAGGGTGAAAAGGTGGTTATTCGAACAAATGGTGAATTGACTGCTCCAGATCTAACAGGCTGGTCACTAAGGGATGTCATGAAGGTTGCCAATTTGGCTGGATTAAATTTGAATCCAAAAGGCAAAGGATATGTTGTTAGTCAAAATATTCAACCACAAGCGTTATTGCGTAAGGATGATTTCTTGATTGTCGAACTTAAAACACCCGAAGAACAATGGACAGAGGAAATAAATGGGCAGCAGCAAGAGGGAACAAAGCAAGAGGACAATCAGGAAGAGAAAGTGCAGGATTAACTAAGGGAAGAGGCTGTGCTCGGACAGCCTCTTTTCCGCGGTTTGAACCGTTTGGACCCGTTCTAATCAAGGAAGTACAAGCATATAAATGAACGATAACGTAAAGGAGTAGGAGGCATTGTTCAAATATGCGCGTTTCAAATGTAACGGTCCGTAAACGGTTATTACTTGCACTAATCATCGGAATTCTGATCTTTTTGATTATTGATGTCAGGCTAGGTTATGTACAATTTTATCTAGGAGACATGTTGACTGGACGTGCAAAGGATTCTTGGAGCCGGAATATTCCATTTGAGCCCCAGCGAGGCGAAATTGTTGACCGCAATGGTGTTCCGTTAGCGACTAATATGAGTGCCCCAACTGTCTGGGTTGTCCCAAGACAGGTTAAAGACCCGGCGGCAACAGCTGAAAAACTGGCCTCAGTCTTAAATATGCCTAAAGAAACAGCCTATCGCGAGATAACACAAAAAGAGAGAATTGTTCGGATAAAGGAAGGGCGAAAGATCTCCCATGAAAAAGCAAAGGAGATCCGGGCTTTAGGTCTTGAAGGTGTCTACATTGGAGAAGATTCTAAACGACATTATCCTTATGGCAGCTATTTAGCCCATGTTCTAGGCTTTGCAGGAGTGGACAACCAGGGATTGATGGGTCTTGAAAAATATTATGATAAAGAGCTGAGCGGGGAAAGAGGCTCTGTTAAATTTTATGCAAATGCCAAAGGCGAACGAATGAATGATATGGCGGATGATTATGAGAAGCCCGTAAATGGTCTTGACCTAAAATTAACGATTGACACAAAGGTTCAGACGATTGTCGAAAGAGAGCTGGATATTGCTGAAGCTAAGTACAACCCTGATGGACTTATTGCCATTGCGATGAACCCGAACAGCGGTGAGATTTTAGCGATGTCAAGCAGGCCATCCTTTGACCCGGCAAATTTTCGCAACGTTCCGCAGGAGGTTTACAACCGGAATTTACCTGTCTGGATGACGTATGAGCCGGGGTCGACTTTTAAAATTATTACGCTGGCAGCGGCATTGAATGAGGGAAAGGTAGACTTAGAGAAAGAACATTTCCATGATTCCGGCTCAGTTCAGGTAGCCGGTGCCAGGTTGAAATGCTGGAAACGAGGCGGACATGGAGATCAAACCTTCTTAGAAGTGGTGCAGAATTCCTGCAACCCCGGATTCGTGGAGCTTGGTCAAAGGCTGGGAAAGGAAAAGCTTTTCCAATATGTAAAGGATTTTGGCTTTGGCCAAAAGACAGGGATTGATTTACAGGGGGAAGGAACCGGGATTCTATTTAATATGAACCGCGTCGGCCCGGTTGAATTGGCAACAACTGCTTTCGGACAAGGGGTATCTGTTACGCCAATCCAGCAGGTTACTGCAGTGTCTGCTGCCGTAAACGGCGGGATCTTATATAAACCTTTTATTGCAAAGGAATTAATCGATCCTGTAACTAAAGAAATCGTAATGAGAAATACTCCAGTTGAAAAGCGCAGGGTTATTTCTGAGGACACATCCAAGGAAATTCGCCATGCTCTTGAAAGTGTTGTTGCCCAAGGTACTGGAGGTAAAGCATTTGTTGATTCATATCGGATTGGCGGCAAAACTGGGACAGCCCAAAAAGCCCAGGGCGGCCGATACTTAGAAAATAACTTTATCGTCTCGTTTATTGGCTTTGCTCCCGCGGATGACCCGCAAATTGTCGTTTATGTGGCGGTTGATAACCCGAAAGGCGTAACCGCATTTGGCGGTACCGTAAGTGCTCCGATTGTAGGGAATATAATGAAGGATAGCTTGAGTGCGATGGGGGTAGAACCAAGAAAGGATCAAATTGAAAAAGAAATTAAATGGCCTGATACTGCACCAATCGAACTGCCTGATTTTGTCGGCATGTCAAAAATTGAGCTTATGGAACAAATCTTGAACCTTCGAGTTGATGCAAGCGGCGAAGGTGATGTTGTTGTGAGACAATCTCCTGCACCAGGAACGAAAGTAAAGGAAGGGTCAAAAATTAGACTATACTTCGGCAGTGGTGATTAATTAAAAATCTTAAAGCATTTCTCACCTCTAGTTTTTGCCGATGCAAAGAACAAAATGGCAAAAAAATTTATTTTCATGTAAAATAAAGTGAAACTTTCGCCCACTAGTCTCTTCTAAAGGGGCATTGGCAAAAGCAGAGGTAAGGTAATGAGAGGATTTGAGATGACCATGAAGCTGAAAAAGCTGCTTGAGAGTTTGCATCTGATAATTCCCTATGAAGGAGAAGACAGGGAAATCACTTCAATAGAAAATGACAACCGCAAGGTGCAAAACGGGAGCTTATTTATTTGTATTAAAGGCTATACCGTGGACGGTCACGATTTTGCTGAATCGGCCGCAGCGAGCGGTGCTGCTGCTATTCTCGCGGAACGTCCGCTTAAGCTTGATGTTCCTGTTATCGTTGTGAATGATACAACAAGAGCGATGGCAGTTCTGGCTGATACCTTTTTCGAACAGCCTTCAAAGAAACTGCATTTGATTGGAATTACAGGTACAAACGGAAAAACAACAACCAGCCACATGATTGAAAAGATTTTTGCTGATTATGGGCGGATTACCGGATTAATTGGCACGATGTATACAAAAATAGCTGATAAGCTAATTGAAACTAAAAATACCACACCTGAAAGCTTAACGCTGCAAAAAAACTTTAAACAAATGGTGGATGCTGGGGTGGAAACAGCGGTCATGGAGGTCTCTTCACATGCTTTGGATTTAGGAAGGGTCCATGGCTGCGACTTTGACGTGGCCGTATTTACCAACCTTACTCAAGACCATCTCGATTATCATAAGACAATGGATGAATACCAACGGGCAAAGAGTCTATTATTTGCCCAGCTTGGCAACACCTTTAACCAGCAAAAGGCTAAATTTGCGGTGTTAAATGCGGATGACCCTGCGTCAAGCATGTTTAAACGTTCGACGGCTGCCCATGTTGTGACCTATGGGATCGATTCAAAAGCGGATATTCAAGCCGAAAATATCCAGATGAGCGCATCAGGCACCGAATTTGAGGTCGTGTTTGGCAATCGTAGATATCCCGTAAACATTCAGTTTATCGGCAAATTCAGCGTTTATAATGTTTTGGCCAGTATCTCGGCCGCACTGGTATCGGAGCTTCCAATAGAGACGATTATTCACTCTCTTGAAAGTATTAAGGGAGTGGCAGGAAGGTTTGAGCTTGTGCAAGCAGGCCAAGATTTTACCGTGATTGTCGATTATGCCCATACACCGGACAGCTTGGAAAATGTTTTGAAAACAATCCAGCATTTTGCCCAGAAAAAAATCTTTGTTGTAGTTGGATGCGGCGGTGACAGGGACAGGACGAAACGTCCGTTGATGGCGCAAATTGCCTGTCAATATGCAACTGATCCGATTTTCACCTCGGATAATCCACGCAGTGAGAATCCGCTTGAAATTTTAAAGGAAATGGAATCTGGGGTTCAAGGCAGGAACTATATTTATCGAGTGATTCCTGACCGTAAAGAAGCCATTGGCGAAGCGGTAAAACAGGCAACAGCAGGTGATGTCATTTTGATTGCCGGCAAGGGACACGAAACCTATCAAATTATCGGCAGTGAAGTTTATGATTTTGATGACCGGCTTGTCGCTAGGGAAGCAATTGAGGAGAGAAAATAATGGTTTTGACCTATCAGGACTTGGCTGAAGTTTTTTCGGAAAAACAAGGAGTCCAAGGCGATTTTGCTTTTTATACGGTAACTGACATGGCGGGGGATATACAGCCAAAGGGACTGTTTATCCCTATAAGCGAAAATAGCGGCAGTCTATCTGAAGCTATTGCTCAAGGTGCTATTGCGGTTCTTTGGGACAAACGAAATAAACTGCCAAATTACACTCCAAATCATTTTCCGGTCTTTTTTACAGATGATTCAGGGGATGCAATTGTACAGATTTTAACACGATATATTGAAAAATTGGATGGAGAAGCAACTGCAAAAATGGAGACAACTAACTTTAAATTTTCAAATAAAAAACTTCTTAATAAAAATAACGAGTCATATGATATTGCTGTAATGCTAAAAAAAATAATCGAAAAACAAGAAAAGATACACGAGGGGAGGGGATAATATGCTGGAGCAAGTTATATTTTTCACAATCATCATGGCGTTTCTAATATCGGTGCTGCTTTCACCAGTTTTTATTCCCTTCTTAAGAAGGTTGAAATTTGGACAAAGCATCCGGGAGGAAGGACCTAAATCACACCAGAAAAAATCAGGAACACCGACGATGGGCGGCATCATGATTTTATTTGCAATTGTCATAACAACACTGGTGATGACGGGCAAATTTTCCGAACCGACAGTTAAAACGTATTTGCTGCTTTTGGTCACGCTTGGGTTTGGTTTATTGGGATTTTTAGATGATTTTATAAAAGTAGTCCTGAAGAGAAATCTGGGATTAACCTCCAAGCAAAAGTTTTTAGGACAAATCATTATTTCTGTTATATTTTATTTGGTGTACAAACAAAACGGGTTTTCAACCGAAATCATCCTTCCATTTACCGACAAGTCGCTTGATTTGGGATGGTTTTTTGTCATTTTTATAGTTTTTTGGCTAGTTGGATTTTCCAATGCGGTCAATTTAACGGACGGATTAGATGGTTTGGTGTCCGGTACTGCCGCTATTGCGTTCGGCGCGTTCGCCGTCCTTGCCTGGAATCAGTCGCAAATGGAAGTTGCGATTTTTTCTGTTGCCATTGTCGGAGCTGTCCTTGGCTTTTTGGTGTTTAATGCCCATCCGGCCAAGGTTTTCATGGGCGATACAGGCTCGCTTGCGCTGGGAGGGGCCATTGCCGCCATTTCGATCCTAACGAAGCTAGAAGTATTGCTCTTGATCATTGGCGGGATATTTGTGATTGAAACATTATCAGTCATTCTTCAGGTTGCTTCCTTTAAAACAACTGGAAAGCGCATCTTCCGAATGAGTCCCCTGCATCATCATTATGAGCTTGTCGGCTGGTCTGAATGGAGAGTAGTTGTTACTTTTTGGAGTGTCGGCCTAATTTTTGCGATTCTTGGAATCTATATCGAGGTGTGGTTGTAATTGAAGCAGATTGAATCTTATCGCCATAAAAAAATTCTTGTCTTAGGGTTAGCCAAAAGCGGAGTAACGGCCGCCGCTCTTTTACATAAACTTGGAGCCTTTGTAACAGTTAATGACAAAAAACCACTGTCGGAAAACCCTGAGGCTCAAGGGCTGTTAGAACAAGGGATTAAAGTAATTTGCGGGGAGCATCCGGTTGAACTGCTGGATGAGGGATTTGAGTTGATTGTCAAAAATCCCGGAATTCCATATACCAATCCAATGATTGAAGGCGCACTTGAAAAAGGTATTCCTGTCATAACTGAAGTGGAGCTTGCCTATGAAATCTCCGAAGCCCCACTTATCGGAATTACCGGAACGAATGGGAAAACCACTACGACAACCCTCGTTTATGAAATGCTGAATGAGGGTGCAAAGCAGCCGTTAATTGCAGGGAATATCGGGACAGTTGCTTCTGGTGTTGCTGAGATAGCGGGGAAAGACAATACCATTGTTATTGAATTATCATCCTTCCAGTTAATGGGGATTGATACTTTTAAACCAAAAATTGCTATTATTACAAACATCTATGATGCCCATCTGGATTATCATGGGACTAGAGAGGAATATAAAAGGGCAAAAGCAAACATTACGAAAAACCAAACAGAAGAAGATTATTTGATTGTAAATGCCGACCAGGAAGAAACTTTCGAAATGGCCCGCCATTCGAAAGCAAAAATCATTCCTTTCTCTACTAAAAAAGTGCTGATGGAAGGGGCCTGCATCAAGGACGGCTGGATTTGTTTTAATCAAGAAAAAGTCATGGAAATTGAGAAAATTGTTCTACCGGGCCGCCATAATTTAGAAAACATCTTATCGGCCATGGCTGCAGCCAAGCTTTCAGGTGTTGAAAATCATGCGATTCAACAGGTTCTTCTTACATTTACGGGAGTCAGACATCGATTGCAATACGTTGCTGAAGTGAATGGGAGAAAATTCTATAATGATTCAAAGGCAACGAATATGTTAGCAACAATCAAAGCACTTTCGGCATTTGACGGTCCGATTGTCCTGCTTGCAGGCGGTCTGGATCGGGGTAATGAGTTTGATGAGTTAATTCCTTACTTTAAAAATGTAAAAGCAATGGTTACATTCGGCCAGACAGCGCCAAAGCTTGAACGCGTTGGGCAAGTTGCGGGAATAAAATGCATAAAGCGTGTCGATAATGTTGACATGGCTGTACCTGCTGCATTCGGATTTTCGGAACCGGGTGACGTTATTTTGTTATCTCCTGCCTGCGCCAGCTGGGATCAATATAAAAGTTTTGAAATCAGGGGAGACATTTTTATCGAAGCGGTGCATAGACTTAAGTAGGGGACTTGTCCAAAGAAAAGCTTCAAGCGCCTTCGGACCAAGCACAGCTTGGTTCTGCGATTGTCCTAAGAAGCTTTCCTTTGTGCCCTAAAACTTGTAGTTGAGGTGTTTGTGGTGCCGACAAAGAGAACAACTCCCGATTTTATTTTAATGATCGTTACCTTTACCTTGCTTGCCGTAGGGTTGATTATGGTGTACAGCGCGAGTGCAATCTGGGCTGAATATAAATTCGAAGATTCCTTTTTCTTTGCAAAACGGCAAACCTTATTCGCGGGTGTAGGCATACTGGCCATGTTTTTTATTATGAATATTAACTACTGGACATGGCGGACGTGGTCTAAAACTATTTTAATTGTTTGCTTTGTTTTATTAATTCTCGTCCTAATCCCAGGTATCGGAAATGTTCGGAACGGGTCACGAAGCTGGATTGGCGTAGGGGCGTTCTCGATTCAACCGTCAGAATTTATGAAGCTTGCGATGATTGCCTTTTTGGCAAAGTATCTCTCGGAACGGCAAAAATTGATTACTTCCTTTAAAAAAGGACTTGTACCTTCATTGGGCCTCGCTTTCGTTGCGTTTGCAATGATTATGCTTCAGCCTGATTTAGGGACTGGTACCGTCATGATGGGCACGTGTGTGGTGATGATCTTTATCGCGGGGGCTCGCATCAGCCATTTTGCCTTTCTGGGACTCATGGGAGTAGCCGGATTTGTCGGCTTAATTGCCTCTGCTCCCTATCGGATTAAAAGGATCACGTCGTTTCTAGATCCGTGGTCAGACCCCTTGGGAAGCGGATTTCAAATTATTCAATCTCTTTATGCCATAGGCCCTGGCGGTTTGTTCGGACTTGGTCTTGGTGAAAGCCGGCAAAAGTTTTTCTACCTGCCAGAACCGCAAACCGATTTTATTTTCGCGATTCTCTCGGAGGAACTGGGCTTTATTGGCGGATCATTCGTTATTCTTTTATTTGCGCTTTTATTATGGCGCGGGATCCGTATTGCCTTAGGAGCACCTGACTTATATGGAAGTTTTCTAGCCGTCGGAATAATCGCAATGGTTGCGATTCAGGTTATGATTAATATAGGTGTTGTTACAGGACTAATGCCGGTTACGGGGATTACCCTGCCATTCCTAAGCTATGGAGGATCTTCCTTGACACTTATGCTAATGGCAATCGGTGTGCTCCTGAATATAAGCCGCTATTCAAGATATTAAAGAGTACCCTGTTGGTTGACAGGGTCTTTTTGTTTGTTTCTAATTTTCTTTTTTCATTACAAATAGATAACATTCTTTTTTCGATAGCTTTTTTCATATAATTTTTATAGTAGAATGTGTTTAGCTGACTTTTACGAGGTGAGAAATTTGAAAATAGCGGTAAGCGGCGGCGGTACAGGAGGTCATATATACCCTGCACTTGCACTTATTCGAGAAATCCAAAAGGAAAATGATCAAGCCGAATTTCTATACATAGGTACAAATAATGGTTTGGAGAGTAAACTTGTTCCCAGGGAAAATATCTCTTTTAAGTCTATCCACATTACAGGCTTTAAGAGAAAGCTATCCTTTGAAAATGTGAAAACGATTTGGCGGTTTCTTAAAGGAGTAAGAGACAGTAAAAAAATATTAAAAGAATTTAAACCGGACATAGTGATTGGGACAGGCGGATATGTTTGCGGACCGGTTGTCTATGCTGCTGCCAAACTGCATATCCCTACGATTATCCATGAGCAAAATAGTGTTCCAGGCTTAACAAACAAGTTCTTAAGCCGTTACGTCAGCAAAATTGCCATTTGTTTTGATGAAGCGAAGGAGTTCTTCCCTAAAGACAAAGTAGTCTTTACGGGTAATCCCCGCGCATCTGAGGTTATTGGTACGGATGGCATTAAGGGGCGGCTTTCTGCGGGTTTGAGCACAACTGAGCCTTGTGTCCTAATAGTTGGCGGGTCGAGAGGGGCGAGGCCTATAAACGAGGCGGTTATTAAGGCGATCCCTGAGTTTGCAGGTAAACCATATCAGGTGCTTTATGTAACCGGTGAAGTGCATTATGAAGATGTTAAAAAAGAAGCTGAATTGATTGGAAACCCCAAAAATGTCGTCATCAAACCTTTTATTCATAATATGCCCGAAGTTTTGGCAGGGACTGATTTAGTGGTAGCGAGAGCAGGGGCTACCACATTGGCAGAGCTCACTTCGCTTGGAATACCTAGTATTTTAATCCCAAGTCCGTACGTAACGAATAATCATCAAGAAAAAAATGCCAGGTCACTTAGCAGTCATGGAGCTGCACAAGTATTACTGGAAAAGGATTTAACCAGTGTGGTCCTTGTTAAGGAAATAGATCGGATTTTGCTAAATAAAGATATCCTGAAGGAAATGAAACAAAAATCCAGGGAAATGGGTGTTCCGGATTCAGCTGTTAGACTTTACAAAGTGATGAGGAATCTGATGAAATAATGGTAATCATTAGTAGCCCAAATTATTTTTTTGGCATAAACTAAAACGATATGTAAGTTAGGAAAGTTAGGTGGTATAAATTGGTTGAAGCTGTAAAAGAATTGCAAGAATTAAATATCGGAAAAGTGAAGATAAAAGAACCTCTTGCCCATCACACCACAATTAAAATCGGCGGTCCCGCTGATATATTTATTGAACCTTCTTCTGTTGAAAATTTGCAAAAGGTAATGGAAGTTATTAGAAACCATCACTTAAATTGGCGGGCTATTGGCAGAGGCTCCAACCTTTTAGTGTCAGATAAAGGAATTGAGGGAGTTGTCCTTAAACTGGGCAATGGCATCGATTCGCTTGAGATTAATGGAACTGAAATAACTGTTGGCGGTGGACATTCGCTTGTTAGTCTATCTACCTTAATTAGCAAAAAAGGTCTATCCGGTCTGGAATTTGCTAGCGGAATTCCCGGTTCTGTAGGCGGGGCCGTGTACATGAACGCTGGAGCACACGGGTCTGACATCAGCAAGGTTCTTACAAAAGCCCATATCCTATTTTTGGATGGTTCAATGGAGTGGCTTTCTAATGAGGAGCTAGAGTTTTCTTATCGGACCTCCATTCTGCAGAATAAACGTCCGGGTATCGTCGTCGAAGCTGTATTTCAACTCGAGGCAGGAGAAAAGAACTCGATAGTAGCCCAGATGCAAAAAAACAAAGATTACAGAAAGGAAACTCAGCCTTGGAATTTTCCGTGTGCAGGCAGTATTTTTCGGAACCCGCTGCCTAATTACGCCGGAAAATTAATTGAAGTAGCAGGCCTTAAGGGCTTTAGTATTGGCGGTGCAAAGATTTCCGAAATGCATGGGAATTTTATTGTCAATGCGGGCAATGCCACGGCAGGGGATGTGCTTGCCTTAATTCAGCATGTTAAAGATACGATTTACCATTTATATCAAATAAAAATGGAAACAGAAGTTGAAATCATCGGGAGAAAATAAGCAATGCCGCCTGTGGTATTTTCCTTACATTAGTTCCAAAATTTTACCCTTATTTTGAGCAAGAAATGTCTTACGAATGACAAATATTGTGATATAATTACTGGTAATATTATAGGGAAAATGCGGTAGAAAATGAATGACGGCATGACTTTTCGTGCCGTTGTTTCTCTTTCTTTGAAGCGTCTTCCAATGTTTTGGACAAGCAGGACAATAATAAAGGGAAACCACTTTTTATGGTGGAGGAATTATAAATGGAAAATGGAAAAATAGTTGCTCTAGAGGATCGAATTCCTAAATTAAAAGAACAAAGGCGGAAAAAAGCAAACAAAAGGCTTGTGCTTTTATTGTTTTTGTTTTTTACGATGATAGCAGCTGTTGCTTATACACAATCACCGTTAGCCCATATAAAAAAGATTACCATAAAAGGAAATGAGGTATATTCCCAAGCTGAAATCATCAAAACAAGCGGCCTAACGAACAGCACGAACATTTGGGAAGTCAGAAAGGATACAGTAGCCGCCAACCTGAAACGGCTATCTGAGATTAATAGTGCAGAAGTTAAGGTTGTATGGCCGAATTCAATTATGATCCAAGTAAAAGAACATAAAAGGATGGCTTACCTATACCAAGACAATGCCTACCTTCCGGTGATGGAGAACGGAAAAATCCTAACCAATAAAAAAACTGATATAATTCCCAGCAATTCTCCGATTCTAGTTAAATTCAAAGAAGGACCAGTCCTCGATGAAATGGTTGAAGGGTTAAAAAATCTTCCGGTTGGAATTGTGAACTCCATTTCTGAAATTCATTACACTCCGAAAAAAACCGACAAATATCATATTACTCTTTTTATGAATGATGGTTTTGAGGTAAGTGCCACACTTAGAAGCTTTGCTGAAAAGATGGTCCACTACCCTTCCATAATCAGCCAGTTAGACCCAAATAAAAAGGGCATTATTGATTTAGAGGTAGGTTCATATTTTAAGGCTTTTGATACGGAAGTGGAGGAAAATAAAGTTGAAAATCATGAAGGTGAAGGGTAATCATCTCGTCTTATCCCTTGTCTGTTTAGTTTTGGGGTTCATCATGGCATTCTCCTATCATTTAACCCAATTGGAACATGAATCGGAAAGGACAAGCCTTTCTGATAACCAATATAAAACAACCTTAGCCTTACGAAACCAGTTAATTTCGCAGGAAGAGGAGAATCGAAAACTGCAAAAGGAACTGCGACAAAAACAGGCCAGTGTGACAGAAAATGAAAAAAACCTAGCAAAGGAAGCACAGGTGTTTACCAACCTTGCCGAGGATGCAGAAAAATACAGGATGTTCTTAGGTAAGGTAAAGGTTACGGGAAAGGGAGTAAAAATTACTCTGACTGATGGGGCTTACAATCCGAAAGAACAGAATATAAACAGTTATTTGGTTCATGAACATCATGTTTTCAAGGTGATCAATGAGCTTTACATATCGGGAGCGGCTGCGGTTGCGATAAATGGCCAAAGGTTAACGAGCCATTCTTATATTAACTGTGAGGGCCCTGTCATAACGGTTGATGGAGTGCAGCATCCAGCCCCTTTTGTCATCACAGCTATCGGAGACCCTGAGGTCCTTGCTTCATCTATTAACTTAGTCGGCGGGGTAAAGGATCAGCTGGTTAACGATAATATTATTTTCACATTAGAAAAAGAAAGTGAAATTGCTTTAAACCCTATTCTTGGCGGTTAATAATGTGTCCACGAGTATATATAAGAAGGCTGGGTGGAAAAAGTGGACAAACGGAAAATGAAAATAAACTTTACGCTGATTGCTGCGATAATTGGTTTTATGATTGCAGTCCAATTTCAAACGGTAAAAAAGCCTGAGGACAGGGATACAAGGGATATTTGGCAGCTTAGAGAAGCCTTGTTAAAGGAAAAGGAGCTGCAATCTAATTTATTGAATGAAATTCGATCAAATGAGGAAAAACTATCAGCCTATAAATCTAAAAGAGAGCAAAGCAAAGAAAAGGCTCTGCGTGACACCCTAAATGAATTAAAGACAGACGCGGGCTTAACTGAAGTAACTGGCCCGGGAATTACTTTAATGATTGAACCTGTTATGGAAAATATTCAACTTGGGGAAACGACAAAGAATGTTGTTTCACCGGAACTCTTGAAAAGACTGTTAAATGAGTTAAACATGTATGAAGCCAAATTTGTTTCGATTGATGGCCAAAGGGTTATTAATACGACTGTTATCCGGGATATCAATACCGAAACCAAAATTGATGGCCATACCATAAAGGAACTGCCAATCGAGGTAAAAGTAGTCGTCAATGATCATAGTACGGCTGAAAAATTATATAACCGAATGAAAGTTTCCAAAGCGAGAGACGAATTTTTTACGGAGAACTTAAGGCTCGATGTGAATGCACCAAATCCGGAAATAACAGTCCCAGCTTATCAGAATCCAATTCGCATCCGGTATATGGAGCCGGTTAAAGAGGGGAGCGGTTCCTAATGTGGCTTCCGGTCATGGGATTAATAATTGGCATTATTCTAGGCTTGCTGACAGAAATTCGGATTCCTGAAGAATATTCCAATTATTTGTCGATTGCTGTCTTAGCGGCACTCGACACATTATTCGGAGGAATCCGTGCCTATTTGCAAAATATTTATGATGAAAAGGTCTTTGTTTCTGGATTCTTTTTTAATATAATACTTGCTGCAAGTTTAGCTTTTCTCGGTGTTCATCTTGGTGTAGACTTGTATTTAGCAGCTGTTTTTGCGTTTGGCGTAAGGCTTTTTCAAAATATTGCTGTAATTCGTCGAATTTTGTTAACGAAATGGTCAACAAAGAAAGAAAAATTAGAAAAAAGTTGAAAATTTTTAAAGGGAATCATTTAGTTTTGACGAATATTTTTATAAGATATGACTATGAATAATTCATTTGGACAAATAAATTGTTGTTCAATAAAAGGGAAATTAAAGGAGGTGCCAGAGAATGAACAGCAATGAAATATACGTAAGTCTTGACATCGGTACATCCAGTGTAAAAGTAATCATTGGTGAAATGGTCAATGACTCAGGAAAAGGCTCGTTAAATATAATTGGAGTTGGCAACGTAAATTCTGAAGGCTTGCGCAAAGGCTCAATCGTCGACATGGACGACACCGTTCATTCTATTAAAAGGGCGATTGAACAAGCGGAAAGAATGATTGGAATGGAAATTCATGAGGTTGTTGTCGGTATACCGGGACACAATATCATGATGCAGCCCTGCCACGGAATTGTAGCAGTCTCTGGTCAAAACCGGGAAATTACGAACGATGACGTTGCACGTGTTATTGAAGCGTCCTATGCTGGTTCTATACCACCTGAGAGAGTGAATATGGGGGTTATCCAAAGGCAATTTATTTTGGATGGAAAAGATGAAATCAATGACCCTCGCGGGATGATAGGTGTCCGCCTTGAGATGGATGGAACACTTGTGACCGGATCAAATTCAGTTCTGGCAAATATCATTCGCTGCGTTGAGCGCGCCGGACTTCAATTTTCAGATATTATTCTTCAGCCTTTGGCAGCGGGAGATTACGCTTTATCAAAGGATGAAAAAAATCTTGGCGTCGCCATGATTGATATGGGCGGCGGCTCGACTACAATTGCGGTTTATGAGGAAGGCTATTTAAAAGCTACAAGTGTCATTCCTGTAGGTGGGGATTTGCTCACGAATGATCTATCTAAAGTGTTGCACACATCCACGGAGGATGCAGAAAATATAAAATTAAAATATGGACATGCATTCTATGATCATGCATCTGAAGATGAATTTTTCAGTGTACCGATTATCGGAAGCGACCAGCATCAACAATTTAATCAGCTTTATGTATCAGAGATTATTGAAGCCAGAATGGAAGAGATTTTTGAGCTTATAGCAAAGGAATTAAAACGCATGGGCGTGTCCGACCTGCCAGGCGGTTTCGTGTTAACGGGCGGAACAGCCAATATGCAGGGGTTACTGGAACTTGCTCAGGATATGTTTAAAAATCCCGTCCGCATTGCCCGTCCCGATTATATAGGTGTAAGAGAGCCTCAATATACAACAGCGGTTGGCTTGATAAAGTATGCTTACAAGAATGCTAGATTACCAGGGAGCGTGGCGAGCCCGCAATCCGCAGTTTCAGAGCCAGTCGAAAAGAGGGCCCCGAAGCAGCAACAGCCAAAAACAAAAGTAGAAAAGCATCCGGAAGAAAAAATGACTTCAAGAGTAAAAAAATTCCTTGGATACTTTTTCGAATAAGCTAAATTGAAAAGGATATCGAAGAATTAGGAGGATTTTTCATGTTAGAGTTTGATACAAATTTAGATTCTCTTGCCACAATAAAGGTAATCGGGGTTGGCGGCGGCGGTAATAATGCAGTAAACCGAATGATTGAGCATGGTGTGCAAGGTGTGGAATTTATTGCAGTGAATACAGACGCACAAGCGTTAAATCTTTCAAAAGCAGAAGTAAGAATGCAGATCGGCGCTAAGCTAACCCGTGGTCTTGGGGCAGGGGCAAACCCTGACGTGGGCAAAAAGGCCGCTGAAGAAAGCAAAGAGCAACTTGAGGAAGCATTGCGCGGTGCGGATATGGTGTTCGTTACAGCCGGTATGGGCGGCGGTACTGGAACTGGTGCTGCACCTGTAATTGCTCAAATTGCCCGTGATTTAGGAGCTTTGACAGTAGGAGTAGTTACCCGTCCGTTTACGTTTGAAGGCAAAAAGCGGGCTACACAAGCCTCCGGCGGAATCGGCTCAATGAAAGAGGCAGTGGATACACTGATTGTGATTCCAAATGACCGCCTGCTTGAAATTGTGGACAAGAGCACTCCAATGCTTGAAGCATTCCGTGAAGCGGATAATGTTCTTCGCCAAGGTGTTCAAGGTATTTCCGATTTGATTGCCGTGCCTGGTCTTATTAACCTGGACTTTGCCGATGTTAAAACGATTATGTCGAATAAAGGTTCTGCTTTAATGGGTATCGGTGTATCTGCAGGTGAAAACCGTGCTGCAGAGGCGGCGAAGAAAGCCATCAGTTCTCCTTTATTGGAAACTTCCATTGACGGTGCTCAAGGTGTCCTAATGAACATTACCGGCGGAACGAACTTAAGCCTTTATGAGGTTCAAGAAGCTGCAGATATTGTTGCTTCTGCTTCCGACCAAGAAGTTAATATGATCTTCGGTTCTGTCATCAACGAGAACCTTAAAGATGAGATCATCGTAACAGTAATTGCTACAGGCTTTAAGGAAGAGGTCATCCAGCCAAAGGTAACACGTCCAACTTTTGGACAAGTTAAACCTCCAGTCGGCGGCGTCAAGAGAGAGCCAAAACGCGAAGAAGCACCACAACAGCAGGCTCCACAACAAGAGCCAGTTCGCAATAATAACAATTACCAGGAAGACACACTCGACATCCCAACCTTCCTGCGCAACCGCAACAGAAGACGATAAAAATTTTATATTAAATAAATGAAAAAGGTATGGCCTGATATAAAAAGGCTGTACCTTTTTTTATTTTCAACTATTATAAAACATTTGGTTGATTGCTGCGGAAAGCGAAGTGCTTCCTCCTAAAAGCTAATGCTTTCAGTCGTGCGATGCCTATGCCTATGCTGCCGAAGCCTTCCTTGTGGAGCAGCAATCAACCAACAAGTAAAAGAGAGTAATTATTCTATTTTCAATGTGACAAAATCCGAATAGAATAGGGAAAATTTCTGTTTTTTTGATTACAGAAAGTGACACACTTCAGACATACATCTAAGGTATACTTTTCCATAATCAGAATAATAGAAAGGGCCTTGTAGAAGGAGGAAGCGTTTTTTGATTGTCTATTTGGATGTGATTTGGGCTCTAAACCTGCTATTTGATAGTCTTCTCCTTTTTTTAACAGCTATTATTCTCAAAAGAAGGATTCGGCTGTGGAGAATCTTTGCCGGGGGATTCATTGGTTCACTGATCATTCTATTATCTTTTACGCCAGTAAATGCCATCTCCGGCCACCCGCTTTCCAAACTGTTATTTTCGATTGTGATGGTCTTAATAGCCTTTGGGTATAAGCGTTTGTCCTTTTTTATAAAGGCATTGATGACGTTATATGTGTCAACTTTTTTAATTGGCGGCGCATTAATGGGTGTTCATTTTTTTATCCAATATGACCCAAAACTTACCGTCGGTGTTCTAAAGTCGAGTGTGTTGGGATTTGGCGATCCGATTAGCTGGCTGTTTGTCCTTATCGGGTTTCCTGTTGCGTGGCACTTTTCAAGAAAAAATATTGAAAGCATGGAAATGACAAAAATTCAATACGATCAAATTGTAACTGTAACCGTAGTGATTGAGGAACAAACTTTATATTTGAAGGGCTTAGTCGATAGCGGCAATCAGCTATATGACCCTCTGTCAAAGCTGCCTGTCATGTTTGTTTCTATTAAGAATCAATTTGATAACATGTCGGACCTAATTAAGAAAATGGCGGCGGACCCTGAAGCACTTGTATTAGGCAATTCTGAGTTCCCCGAAGAGTGGCAGAGCAGAATGAGAATTATCCCTTACCAGGTAGTAGGCCAAACCTCTCAGCTCATTATTGCGGTTAAACCCGATAGAATATTGATTGAACATAATGGTTTCGAATACTTGTGTGATAAGGGGCTGGTAACATTTACACTTCAGCAGCTTTCATCTGATGATGTATTTCAGTGTATTGTTCATCCAAAAATGCTCACCGGGCCAAGGCAGAATGGGGAAACAGTGAAGGTAAGTTAATATTACTATACTCAGAAAAACAAAATTTTAGAAGGAGGAATACACATGAAAAAATGGAGACTTCGCTTATCCTATTATTGGTATAAACTATTAATGAAATTAGGTCTAAAAACAGATGAAATATATTATATTGGCGGAAGCGAAGCCCTGCCGCCTCCTTTAACAAAAGACGAAGAAGAAATGTTATTAAAGAAACTGCCTGGCGGCGATAAGGCGGCAAGATCGATATTAATCGAGCGAAATCTCAGACTCGTAGTTTATATCGCCAGGAAGTTTGAAAATACCGGCATCAACATTGAAGACTTAATAAGCATTGGGACAATTGGCTTAATTAAGGCCGTTAATACATTTAACCCGGAAAAGAAAATTAAACTGGCTACATACGCTTCAAGATGTATCGAAAATGAAATTCTCATGTACCTTAGACGCAATAATAAAATCAGGTCAGAGGTTTCCTTCGATGAGCCGCTTAATATTGATTGGGACGGCAATGAGCTGCTTTTGTCAGATGTTTTGGGAACGGATGACGACATCATTACAAAGGATCTTGAAGCAAATGTGGACCGAAAACTGTTAACCAAAGCATTGCATCAGCTTAGCGACCGGGAAAAGCAAATCATGGAGTTAAGGTTCGGCCTGACAAATGGGGAAGAAAAAACACAGAAGGATGTTGCTGATATGCTTGGCATCTCCCAATCCTATATATCTAGACTTGAAAAAAGAATTATTAAAAGGCTTCGCAAGGAATTTAATAAAATGGTCTAAAAGACAGAGAATAGAAAAATTTTTTTCCATAAAAAAGCTTTGAAAAATATTGCCTCTAATGCATTTTTCGACAATAGCTTACTTTTCCTTCCATTCATCAAGTGCATATTTTTCCTCCTCAAGGAGATACTGTTTTTTGTACAGCAGCTCTCTCGAGGAGGGAAAAGAATTGACTCGAAATAAAGTAGAAATTTGCGGTGTAGATACATCAAAACTTCCTGTACTGAAAAACGAAGAAATGAGAATACTCTTCAAGCAAATGCAAGAGGGCGATATAACCGCCAGAGAAAAGCTAGTAAACGGCAATTTACGCCTCGTATTAAGTGTTATCCAACGGTTTAATAACCGGGGCGAGTTTGTTGATGACCTGTTTCAGGTTGGCTGTATTGGACTGATGAAGTCTATCGATAATTTTGATTTAGGTCAAAACGTGAAGTTTTCCACCTATGCCGTGCCGATGATTATTGGCGAAATCCGGCGCTATTTGCGTGACAATAATCCGATCCGAGTATCTCGCTCTCTTAGGGATATTGCTTACAAAGCCCTCCAGGTAAGGGAGAGGCTGATGAGTGAAACCTCTCGGGAACCGACTGCTGAAGAAATCGCGAAGGTCCTGGAAGTACCCCATGAGGAAATTGTCTTTGCGCTAGATGCAATACAAGACCCGGTATCACTTTTTGAACCGATTTATAATGATGGCGGGGATCCAATTTATGTAATGGACCAGCTAAGCGATGAGAAAAATAAAGATATCCATTGGATTGAAGAAATCGCCCTTAAAGAGGGAATGAGAAGATTAAATGAACGAGAAAAATTGATTTTGAGAAAGCGTTTCTTTCAGGGGAAAACACAAATGGAAGTTGCGGACGAAATTGGCATCTCCCAAGCGCAAGTATCCCGCTTAGAAAAAGCAGCAATCAGACAAATGAATAAGAATATCCAAAGCTAAGCTGCCTTTTAAGGGCAGCTTATTATATTTCCGGGAAAGAGTATTTTCTCGGCAATTTTTTGTTTAAATTAATGGATTGGGCTATGCTAACGGGGCCTGTTGATTTCCGCTCCGGGCACTCGCTTTCCGCGGGGAGGTCCTAGAGCCTCCTCGGCGCTGAAAGCGCCTGTGGGGTCTCCAGTGACCTCAATATCCCGCAGGAGTCGAGTGCCCTCCGCTCCAATCAACAGACCCATTGAAAGCTTTAAATTTTTAAAAATAGGAAAACTCGTGGTGAGTTAAATGAGTGAAATAAAAGACTAGCTCATCTTTTTCTTTCTATTTTCCCAAATACAGGCATATATTTTTTATAGTATCGTAAGATTGGGAGTGGTTGTTTAATGGTTAAAATTTCCGACTTTCAGATAAAAGATGTTGTGAATGTTTCAGATGGCAAAAGACTAGGGAATGTTGGAGATATAGAAATTAATTTAACGACGGGAAAAATAGAAGCGGTTGTCATTTCCGGAAACGGGCGCGTGCTTGGCTTTTTTGGGAAGGACGAAGATATAGTGATCCCGTGGAAAAACATTATCAAAATTGGTCAGGATGTCATCTTGGTCCGCTATAAAATCAGCGATGAAAAAATAACGGAAGAAGAGTAGTCTTTGCATGAAATAAAACTGCTTCGGTGACCAATGCCCTGTTTCATGGTAAACTATAGAAAAAAGTTCAGAGGTAATGGAATGGAACCATTTATTATAAAGAATGAATCTTTATTAACCATCGACGGTTGGATGAATAGCACTCCCGGCCTTGTTGCCGGAATAACAACCAAGCTGGGGGGACAAAGTAAAGGCAGCTTTGAAGCCCTAAATCTCGGCTTTCATGTTGGTGATATTTTAAATGATGTTTGCACAAATAGAATGAAAGTTTCCGAACTGCTTGATTTTCCATTAGATTCATGGGTTAGCGCTGAGCAAACACATGATATTTTCCTGCAAAAAATAACAAAAGCAGATCGCGGGCGAGGGTCTATTTCCTACGAACAGTCTTTTAAGAGCACGGACGGCTTCTATACAAGTGAAGAGGGAATATTGTTAACGCTTTGTTTTGCCGATTGTGTCCCTCTTTTTTTTATTGCTCCCGAATATCGGATGATTGGGGCGGCACATGCTGGATGGAAGGGGACGGTAGGACAAATTGCCCGTGAGATGATAAAAAAATGGGAAGAGGAAGGCATCAAGGCTGAGAAGGTTTTTGTCGCAATCGGTCCATCAATCTGCGAAAAATGTTATATTGTGGATGAACGTGTCGTTAACTTGGTTGAAAATATACTAGAAGATGTCGATAGAAAACCCTATAATTTAATTAGTGAAGGTCAATACTCATTAAACCTAAGGGAATTGAACAAGCAGATTCTCGTTAAGGCAGGAGTACCAAAGGAAAATATAATCGTCACGGATTATTGCTCAAGCTGTAACAACCATTTGTTTTTTTCCCACCGGAAGAGCCATGGCAAAGCCGGCAGAATGTTAAGCTTTATTGGCTGGAAGGAGAATTAGAACCGCTTATGAGAGTAGCAGCAAAGTATGAACTTATTAGACAGCAAATAAATGAAGCGTGCGAAAAGACAGGCAGGAAACCAGATGAGGTAACTATAATTGCCGTTACAAAATACGTCAGTACCCAAAGAGCGCAGGAAGCGCTTGATGCAGGCATTCAGCATCTTGGCGAAAACCGGGACGAAGGAATGCTTGAAAAATGGGAAGTTCTTAAGGACAAGCCAATTTGGCATTTTATTGGAACCCTGCAGACACGAAAGGTAAAGAATATTATCGATAAAGTGGAGTACATTCATTCCCTTGACCGTCTTTCTTTGGCCCAAGAAATAAATAAACGTGCCAATTCAAAAGTAAAGTGTTTGGTACAGGTTAATGTAGCAGAAGAGGACTCAAAGCACGGTTTAGCGGTTGAAGAAGTGATCGACTTTATTAAATCACTTGGCTCCCTAGAAAATATTATTGTTGCTGGTTTAATGACAATGGCCCCACTCACGGACGATGAAGAAGTCTTGCGTGATTGTTTTCAAAAACTTAGAGAACTTCGTACTCAAGTTCAATCCTGTCACTTAGACTATGCTCCTTGTTCAGAGTTGTCGATGGGGATGTCTAATGATTTTGCCATCGCCATCGAAGAAGGGGCTACGATGGTAAGAATAGGTACAGCGCTTGTTGGTGAAGCTGGTTAGGAGAGTTGATATGACAATTAAATCTAAACTAAAAACATTTTTCTTTTTAGACGACGAGAACGATGAGCAAAATGAAGATTATAGTGAGCCGAAGGAACCAATAAAGCAGAAAAAACAGCCGTTAAAAAGTCATAATGTAGTCAGCCTGCAAAGTGTGCAAAAGCCCCCTGTCCAAGTAAAGCCCTCAAAGCTTATTTTGGCAGAACCGCATTCCGAATCTGAGGCAACCGAGATTGCCGACCATCTAAAAAACCGCCGTCCGGTGGTGGTGAATTTGCAGCGGATTGATCAAGAGGAAGGCCGGCAGATCGTTCATTTCTTAGGAGGAGTAGTATATGCTCTCGGTGGGGAAATCCAGAAAATTGGCGCCAATATATTCTTGTGCACCCCGGATAATATGGAAGTATCGGGGAATATTTCGGAACTGCTCCCTGACCACGAAAATATGAATACGAGGTGGTAAAGAGATGTTTTTTGTTATCGGTTTAATACAAAAACTCATTTGGGCTTATTCGTGGGCATTAATTATTTACATATTGATGTCCTGGTTTCCGGGTGCTAAAGAATCCGCGATCGGTCAATTCTTAGCAAGAATTTGTGAGCCATATTTGGAACCATTCAGAAGGATTATTCCCGCAATCGGCATGATTGACATTTCTCCGATTGTCGCATTTCTTGTTCTCAACTTTGCAACACGGGGCTTAAGCTATGTAGCTGTCTGGCTCTCATAATACTTAAAAATAGGTTGGTTTTTAGAGCATGAATATATATCAGCATTTTCGTCCAGAAGAACGGGATTATATTGACCAGGTCATGCAGTGGAAAAACACTGTTGAACTTCAGTATGCCCCGAAATTAACGGACTTTCTTGACCCAAGAGAACAGCATATCTTAAAAACGATCATCGGTGAAAATGGTGATGTAAAATATCAACTCTTTGGAGGATGGCCAGGGGCAGAACGAAAAAGGGCTCTTCTTTTCCCGGAATATCTAGTCCCAGCTCAAGAGGATTTTCAAATCAGCTTGTTTGAAATTGACTATCCAAAGAAGTTTGTCAAAATTGAACATCCCAACGTCTTAGGCACATTGATGTCGTTGGGGCTAAAACGTGGGAAATTTGGCGATATTCTTGTCGATGACGGGCAAATCCAGTTCTTGGCAGCCAAGGAAATAGGCGGCTATATCAGCAGTAATCTTGAATCAATCGGTAAAGCAACGGTTCAAATAATCGAGAAGCCGCCCGAAAACATAATTTCTCCTAAAGAATTATGGGAGGAACATGAATTAACAGTATCTTCATTAAGGCTGGATACTGTTATTTCTGGTGTTTATAATCTTTCCCGGCAAAAATCGCAAAACTATATTGCCGCAGGCCTAGTTAAGGTCAATTGGACTCAGATTGAAAGCCCGGCCTTTGTTTGTGAAATTGGCGATATGCTGTCGGTCCGGGGCCATGGAAGGGTAAGATTGTCCAGTATTGACGGAAAAACAAAGAAAGAAAAATGGCGAATTTCTGTCGGAAGACAAAAATAATTTATTTTCTTGCAGGATATTCGAAAAACTTGTCGAATATTCACATTTACATATATTGCACAGATTGTTGGAGGTGGCATCATGCCGTTAACGCCGTTAGATATTCATAATAAGGAATTTAATAAAGGATTTAGAGGGTATGACGAGGATGAAGTAAACGAATTTCTTGACCAGGTAATCAAGGATTACGAACTTGTCCTTAGAGAGAAAAAAGAATTGGAAGAGCGCTTAACTGACCTGCAGGAACGTTTAGGGCATTTTACAAGTATAGAAGAAACACTTAATAAATCGATTGTGATTGCCCAGGAGGCAGGGGAAGAAGTAAAACGCAATGCGCAAAAGGAAGCGAAGCTAATCGTCAAGGAAGCGGAAAAGAATGCGGACCGTATCGTTAACGAATCCCTATCTAAAGCGAGAAAGATTGCTCTGGAGATAGAAGATTTAAAGAAGCAGTCGAAAATTTTCCGCACCCGTTTCAAAATGCTGATTGAGGCACAGCTCGATATGCTGAATACTGACGATTGGGATCACCTTTTAGAGTACGAACTTGATGCCACCGAGCTGAAAATCCACGAAGAAGAGGATTCATTAGCTTGACGAACAGCTATTTAGTAGCATATAATTTCTTAACAGATTAATTGAATGAAAATGACGAAGACAGGGACAGTACAATTTTTCAAAAAAGCTTATTAGCGAGTCGGGGATGGTGGAAGCCCGATAAAGCCGAAAGATTGGAAAATCACCCTCGAGTTCCGAGGTCGAACCTCTAAATTTAGAACAGTAGACTAAGGCGTGTATTCACGTTACGAATTCGCAAGAGGATAGAATAAGACAGTTCTATCAATCAGGGTGGTACCGCGGGAAAAAAACCTTCTCGTCCCTTTTTTGGGATGAGAGGGTTTTTTATTTGCAAGAATGTCAATTCTGTTCAATAGAAAGGTATTGGAGGAAATAAAATGGAATACAAAGACACGTTATTAATGCCGCAAACGGATTTCCCAATGCGCGGTAATCTTCCGCAAAGAGAACCGGATATGCAGGCAAAATGGGAAGAAATGAATATTTACCAAAAAGTACAGGAGCGCACTAAAGGGCGTCCGATGTTTGTTTTGCATGATGGCCCTCCATATGCAAATGGTGACATCCATATGGGCCACGCCCTAAATAAAATCTTAAAGGATTTTATTGTCCGCTATAAGTCAATGAGCGGCTATCATGCCCCATATGTGCCGGGCTGGGATACGCACGGTCTGCCGATTGAACAGGCTTTAACCAATAAAGGGGTTAAACGGAAAGAAATGTCCGTAGCTGAATTCCGCCAGCTTTGTACAGAATATGCGCTGGAGCAGATCGACAATCAACGAATCCAGTTTAAACGCCTTGGTGTCCGCGGTGATTGGGAGAATCCATACATCACTTTAAAGCCTGAATACGAAGCCCAGCAAATTAAGGTTTTCGGAGAAATGGCGAAAAAAGGTTATATCTATAAGGGATTGAAGCCAGTATATTGGTCTCCGTCAAGTGAATCCGCTTTGGCTGAGGCAGAAATTGAATATAAAGATAAACGTTCACCGTCCATTTATGTTGGTTTTCCGGTGAAGGATGGCAAGGGAGTTCTTGATACGGATACGGAAATCGTCATCTGGACAACAACCCCATGGACCATTCCTGCCAACTTGGGAATTTCGGTTCATCCTGAGCTAACTTATGTGGTTGTAGCGGTAAATGATAAAAAATACGTTGTGGCTGAAAGGTTATTGGAAAGTGTAACGAATGAAATTGGCTGGGAAGAAGCGGCCGTTCTTAAAAAGGTCAAAGGGGCTGATCTGGAATATGTTGTCGCCCGTCATCCACTTTATGACCGTGATTCTCTTGTCATGTTAGGCGAGCATGTGACAACGGATGCTGGTACTGGCTGCGTTCACACTGCTCCTGGTCACGGGGAAGATGACTTCCATGTTGGTCAAAAATACGGCTTGGATGTCCTTTGTCCGGTTGATGATAAAGGAAATATGACAAATGAAGCACCGGGATTTGAAGGGTTATTTTACGACGAGGCCAATAAACAGATTTCCCAAGCCTTAGAGGAAAAAGGGGCTTTGTTAAAGCTTACATTTATTACCCACTCCTATCCACATGACTGGAGAACAAAGAAGCCGGTTATTTTCCGGGCAACTGCACAGTGGTTTGCGTCCATTAAAGATTTCCGCGAGCAGTTGCTCGAAGCTGTGAAAGAAACCAAATGGGTGCCGGCTTGGGGCGAAACAAGGCTTTTTAATATGGTCCGTGACCGCGGCGATTGGTGTATTTCCCGCCAGCGCGTCTGGGGTGTGCCAATTCCGGTATTCTACGCTGAAAATGGTGAAGAAATCATTACTGACGAAACAATCGAACATGTTTCTAATTTATTCCGCGACAATGGCTCAAACATTTGGTTTGAGCGCGAAGCAAAAGACCTGCTTCCGGAAGGGTTTACGCATCCTGGCAGCCCGAACGGCAAGTTTACGAAGGAAACCGACATTATGGACGTTTGGTTCGACTCCGGTTCTTCCCATCAGGCTGTACTGCTTGAAAGAGAAGACTTGGTGCGCCCTGCTGACCTATATCTTGAAGGTTCTGACCAATACCGCGGCTGGTTTAACTCGTCTTTATCTACTGCAGTTGCTGTCACAGGCAAGGCTCCATATAAGGGAGTATTAAGCCATGGATTTGCTCTTGATGGTGAAGGTCGAAAAATGAGTAAATCATTAGGTAATGTCGTCGTTCCGGCGAAGGTTATGAATCAATTGGGAGCAGATATTTTACGCCTATGGGTGGCTTCGGTTGATTATCAATCAGATGTCCGGGTATCGGATGCAATTTTAAAACAGGTTGCTGAAGTATATCGGAAAATCCGCAATACATTCCGCTTCTTGTTGGGGAATTTAGCGGACTTTGACCCGGCTGTTAATAAGGTTTCTTACGAAAACCTTCGTGAAGTAGATCAATTTATGCTGGTTAAATTAAATAAGCTGATTAAGAGTGTTCGCAAATCTTATGAAAATTACGATTATGCAGGTATTTACCATGCTGTCAATAATTTCTGTACGCTTGATTTAAGCGCGTTTTACCTAGATTTTGCAAAGGATGTTCTGTACATTGAAGCAGTTGATCATCCAGAACGTCGGGCGATTCAAACCGTTTTATATGAATCATTGCTTGCTCTGACCAAATTGGTTTCGCCAATCCTTTCTCACACTGCAGACGAGGTATGGAAATATATTCCGAAGGTTCAGGAGGAAAGTGTTCAGTTGACAGATCTTCCAGAATATCAAGAACTTCCTGGTGCTAAAGAGTTGGAGGAGAAATGGTCTGCATTCATGAAGCTTCGCGATGATGTCTTAAAGGCACTTGAAGAAGCCCGGAATGCAAAGGTGATCGGTAAGTCATTAACAGCGAAAGTAACCTTGTACGTAAATGATAATACAAAAGCGCTGCTCGATTCTGTTTCAGAGAACTTGAAACAATTGTTTATTGTATCCGGTTTTGAAGTGGCTGGTGCTTATGATGAGGCACCTGAAGATGGCTTGAAATTAGATACAGCTGCTATTGTGGTCACAAAGGCTGAAGGTGAAACCTGTGAACGCTGCTGGGTAGTGACGCCTGATGTCGGTCAAGATGCGGAGCATTCAACTCTTTGTCCGCGCTGTGCCCAAGTTGTAAAAGAAAATTATTCACACTTAGCGTAAATAGAAAGGGGCTGACTTGTCAGCCTCTTTCATTTTGCTAATAAAAAAGTATAAATTCAACTAGACCTCATGAACCGTCCTATCGGACTCGCCAATCGGTGAGTTTTCATTTATTTTCCACCTCCGTTAATTGTTGTTGCTGATGTCAAATTATTATCCGGGTCAATGGAAAACGATCGGTAATAATAAAACAAATAACATAACGGAGGTATTAACACTATGAATGCAATGCAGGAAAAGCTGTTTCAAGAACTCCGTCAAACAAAAACAGAAATCGAAATGTCATTAAAGAACAAACAAACAGAGAATTGGTTTACAACTATTTTAGAGGAAGAAATGGCGGACATTGATTTGGCGCTGAAAAAAATCGAAGAAGGAAATTTCGGACATTGTGAACTTTCCGGCGAATTATTACCCCTCGACTTATTAAATTTGATTCCAACCATTAGAACAGTCAATGATCCCAGCTTGCTTGGCGGCTATTGCAAGAAACCGATCTTCCCCACTCTGTAATTTTTGTTTCATTGTGATATAGCGATTAAGTATGCTAAACTAGGGGAGCAAGTCTAGCTTAAGTTGGAGGTATTTCTTAGTGTATTATTACTTAATCGCCCTATTCGTTATTGTGCTCGACCAAATTACTAAATGGCTTATTGAAAAAAATATGTATATCGGTGAGAGTATACCCATCATTGATAAATTTTTATATATTACTTCTCACCGGAATCGCGGGGCCGCATGGGGAATCCTTCAAGGGCAGATGTGGCTTTTTTATGTCATTACGGTTATTGTCATTATTGCGATTATGTATTATCTTTACAAAGCGGCCAAAGGAAAATGGCTGTTAGGTGTATCCCTAGCTTTCATGCTTGGAGGTGCAATCGGGAATTTTATCGACCGAGTGGTTCGGAAAGAGGTTGTTGATTTTATTCATACCTTTATTTTTGGCTATAATTTCCCTGTATTTAATATTGCCGATTCAGCATTAGTGATTGGTGTTGGATTATTAATGATTCAAATGCTGCTTGAAGAGAGAGCGTCAAAGGAGAAGTCATATGGAGAAAATGGAACACACCATTCTTGAGGAACAAAAAGGAGACCGGATTGATAAGGTAATCTCACGTATGAATGAAGAATGGTCTAGAACACAGGTGCAGGATTGGATAAAAGAAGGCAATGTACTTGTGAATGGGAAAAATGTAAAAACAAATTACAAATGCAGTGTAAATGATACTATCGTTATTACCATTCCAGATCCGGAAGAATTGGACGTGGTTCC
Source organism: Neobacillus sp. SAB-20_R2A (assembly GCF_049568635.1). Lineage (NCBI taxonomy): Bacteria > Bacillati > Bacillota > Bacilli > Caryophanales > Bacillaceae > Neobacillus > Neobacillus sp. SAB-20_R2A. The sequence continues at coordinate 1,809,565 of NZ_CP145895.1, forward strand.
GGAGGAAATGGATTTAGATATTTATTATGAAGATAAGGATGTTTTGGTCGTAAATAAGCCAAAAGGTATGGTGGTCCATCCTGCACCTGGGCACCTTACAGGGACACTGGTTAATGGGTTAATGGCCCATTGTAAGGATTTATCCGGTATCAATGGTGTATTAAGACCCGGGATTGTGCATCGCATTGATAAAGATACATCAGGGCTGTTAATGGTAGCGAAAAATGATTTGGCCCACGAAAGTCTCGTCAACCAACTAGTGGAAAAGTCTGTAACCCGGAAGTATAAGGCGATTGTCCATGGAGTGATCCCTCACGAATATGGAACCATAGATGCTCCGCTTGGGAGAGACCAAAAAGACCGGCAAAGCATGACGGTTGTTGATAACGGCAAGCATGCTGTTACTCATTTTCGTGTCCTTGAGCGGTTTAATGATTTCACGTTTGTGGAATGTCAATTGGAGACAGGCCGGACCCATCAGATTCGTGTCCATATGAAATATATCGGTTATCCGCTTGCCGGTGATCCGAAATATGGACCAAGAAAGACACTCGATCTTAATGGCCAGGCATTGCATGCCGGTCTGCTCGGTTTCGTACATCCAAGAACAAATGAGTATCTAGAATTCGAAGCCCCGCTGCCGGAGGATTTTGAAGAACTTCTGGACCGGTTAAGAAATAATCGTTGACAGGATAAATAAATTAAAGTATGCTTACTATAGTTTAATAAGCCTTTAAGTCGGTCCCGTGAGGCCGAGAAGGAACGGTTAAGATGTTATTTCCCTAAGGAAGAACTGTCTCCCTCTCGCCACCACAGGCGAGAGGTTTTTTATTTTAGTATAATAAGAAGGTGAGACCATGAGCCAAAAAGCACTTGTTCTGGATGAACAGGCAATCGGGCGTGCGTTGACAAGGATTGCCCATCAAATCATCGAAAAAAACAAAGGAATCGAAGATTGCGTACTTGTAGGAATTCGGACTAGAGGAATTTACATAGCAAAACGACTCGCTTTGAAAATAGCCCAAATTGAGGGAAGTCCGATTCAAGTCGGTGAATTAGATATCACTCTTTATCGGGATGATCTAACAAAGAAAACGGAAAGTCAGGAACCACTCGTAAAAGGGTCAGATATAGCGTTTGACATAAGTGACAAAAAGGTAGTCCTTGTGGACGATGTTCTTTATACAGGAAGAACAGTTAGGGCTGGACTTGATGCCCTTATGGACCTTGGACGTCCTGCTTCCATCCAGCTTGCGGTACTGGTCGACCGCGGTCACAGGGAACTGCCAATCAGAGCAGACTATGTTGGGAAAAATATCCCTACTTCAAGCAATGAAAAAATTGTTGTTGAACTGCTGGAAGTAGATAAAGTTGATCAAGTAAGTATATATGACAAATAAATAGCAGCCCTTTTAATTTCAGTCCCGTGAGGCTGACAAAGGGAAAAGCGCACATCTGGTCCATTTTCCGGTGCGCCTTTCACCCCTCTTTGTCAACTACATGGCAAAGAGGGTTTTTTATTTGAACAATTGAAGAAAATAAAGAAAACAATATAGAAATTAGGAGAGAACAGAAAATGAGTAATAAACCAATCCTAGATGTTAAAGATAGACCAAAACCGGCCCAATGGCTGACCTTAAGCTTGCAGCATTTATTTGCGATGTTCGGGGCAACAATCCTAGTACCATACCTGGTTGGTTTAGACCCAGCGATAGCACTAATATCCAGCGGACTCGGAACGTTGGCATTCCTATTGATTACGAAATTTCAGGTTCCTGCCTATCTTGGTTCATCTTTCGCTTATATTGCACCGGTAATTGCTGCAAAAGCCTCTGGCGGACCTGCAGCGGCGATGGTCGGAACATTTTTAGCTGGCCTTGTTTATGGAATTGTCGCTTTAATTATAAGCAGAGCGGGGCATCGCTGGATTATGAACTTACTCCCCCCAATTGTTGTTGGACCGGTCATTGTTGTAATTGGCCTCGCCATTTCCGGAACTGCGGTTGGAATGGCTATGAACAACCCAGCAGGAAAGTATAGCATGCTTCACTTCTCAGTAGCACTTGTGACGCTGGCAGCGACCATTATTTTCTCAATATACGCTAAAAAAATGCTTAGCATTATCCCTATCTTGGCCGGGATTATTGTCGGCTATGTATATGCTGTGATTGTAGGAATTGTTGATTTCAAACCAGTACTAGAGGCAAAGTGGTTTGCCGCTCCTGATTTCTTAATTCCGTTTGTCAGCTATGATGTCAAGTTTACGTGGAATATTTTCTGGTTAATGGTGCCTGTTGCCATTGTTACACTATCTGAGCATATTGGACACCAGCTTGTGCTTAGCAAGGTTGTCGGCCGTGATTACATCAAAGAGCCGGGCTTACACCGTTCAATCCTTGGTGATGGAACAGCCACATTCATTTCGGCGCTAGTCGGCGGACCTCCCAAAACCACCTATGGTGAAAATATTGGAGTCTTGGCCATTACAAGAGTCTACAGTGTATATGTACTAGCGGGTGCCGCGGTTCTAGCCATCATCTTCGGCTTTATTGGAAAAATAACAGCATTAATCCAAACCATACCAACCCCTGTAATGGGCGGAGTTTCCATCCTCCTGTTCGGAATTATCGCTTCCTCAGGTTTAAGAATGCTGGTTGACAGTAAAATTGATTTTGGAGACAAACGCAACCTGGTGATTTCGTCGGTAATCCTTGTTTTTGGTATCGGTGGCGCGGTAGTCAAGCTGCCATTCAATATTGAAATCCAAGGAATGGCCCTGGCGGCAATTTGCGGTGTGTTATTAAACCTGATCCTTCCTGGAAGGCCGAAAGTCAGTGAAAATATGTTTGAAACAGAAGAAGCAACTAACAAAAAAACAGCATAAAAAATACCTTTTAAATTAAGTACATTGAGACTTAGAAGGGTGTGTTACTAAACTTTGCTATGGGCTGGTTGTCCATATCCTGCGTTTATGTAAACTTTGGCACCCTGACCACATAGTCAGGGTGTTTTTTATAGCAAAAAGAGAAGGTGGGGAAAAGGATGTTACAGCACCTATTAACAACAAACGAATTAAAGGTTGAGGAGATTTATCAAATCCTTGAGGATGCTGAAAGGTTTTCACGAGGACTGTTTTGGAAACCGGAAAGACAAATGTATACAGCAAACCTCTTTTTTGAAGCTAGTACCCGAACGAAAAGCAGCTTTGAGATGGCTCAAAGAAGGTTAGGATTAAGCGTCATTCCTTTTGAAGTCCAAACCTCAAGCGTACAAAAAGGTGAGACATTATATGATACTGTAAAAACGCTGGAATCAATCGGTGTTGATACTGTAGTCATCCGCCACAGCCAGGATCGCTATTTTGATGAATTGGTTGAAAATATTAATATTCCCATTTTAAATGGAGGCGATGGCTGCGGACACCACCCGACACAATCCCTTCTTGATTTGTTAACGATAAAACAGGAGTTTGGCAGTTTTTCAGGCTTGAAGATTGCGATAATCGGGGACATCAGTCATAGCCGGGTAGCGCGTTCCAATGCGGATGCATTGACCAGGCTGGGGGCGGAGGTCATTTTTTCAGGGCCGGAAGAATGGTTTGACTATCATAGTTTAAGTACTTCGCGTTTTAAACCAATTGATGAGGCTATCAGAGAAGCCGATGTTGTCATGCTTCTTCGTGTGCAGCATGAACGCCATCAGAAAAAGGGAAGCTTTACTGCCTCTGAGTACCATAAAAAATATGGCCTAACCCTAGAGCGGCAAAAGCAAATGCAGCCGCACAGCATTATCATGCATCCGGCCCCGGTAAACCGAAACGTTGAAATCGCAGACAGCCTTGTTGAATGTGAACGGTCAAGAATTTTTAAACAAATGCAAAACGGAGTATATGTAAGAATGGCCGCCCTGAAGCGGTCACTTGAAAGCTTAGGAGGAGGAAATCAATATGAAGCTGCTTATTCAGAACGCAAAATATATAGCATCTAATGGAGAAATGAAACAATCTGATATTTTAATAGAAAATGGGATTATTAGCAAACTGGCACCTACTTTAACGGAATCGGCTGAAAGAACTGTAGATGCACAAGGATTGCTTGTATCACCAGGGTTTGTTGATCTTCACGTCCATCTCAGGGAACCTGGCGGTGAGAAAAAGGAAACCATCGCAACTGGTACGATGGCAGCAGCCCGCGGCGGTTTTACGACAGTAGCGGCCATGCCAAATACGAGGCCGGTACCAGACACCAAGGAGCAGATGGATTGGGTGATGGACAGGATTAAGGAAACAGCAAGCGTACGCGTTTTGCCCTATGCCTCCATTACAACAAGACAGCTTGGTCAGGAATTAACTGATTTTGCGGCACTGAAAGAGGCTGGAGCATTTGCCTTTACCGATGACGGTGTTGGTGTCCAATCGGCAGATATGATGCTTCAGGCAATGCAAAAAGCAAAAGAAGTAAATATGGCAATTGTAGCCCATTGTGAGGAAAATACATTGATTCATAAAGGCTGTGTCCATGAAGGTACCTTCTCCAAGCAGCACGGGTTAAACGGGATCCCTTCTATTTGTGAATCTGTTCAAATTTCCAGGGATGTCCTGCTTGCTGAAGCTTCTGGCTGCCATTATCATGTCTGCCATATCAGCACAAAGGAATCGGTGAGGACCGTACGAGACGCTAAGCGGGCTGGCATTAAAGTTACCGCGGAAGTAACTCCGCACCATCTTCTATTATCAGAAAATGATATTCCGGGACTGGATGCTAACTTTAAGATGAACCCTCCGCTTCGGGGTGAAGACGATAAAAAGGCGTTAATCGAAGGGCTGCTGGATGGTACGATTGATTTTATCGCTACTGACCATGCACCACATACTGCCGAAGAAAAAGCTGAAGGAATGCAGCTAGCGCCATTTGGGATTGTTGGTCTGGAAACTGCCTTTCCACTTCTTTATACCCATTTCGTCTTGAAAAACATCATCACACTTGACCAGCTAATTGCTTATATGACGACAAAACCTGCCGATTGCTTTGAACTTCCTTTTGGAAGAATTGAAGAGGGTGCGGCAGCGGATATCGTGTTATTAGACTTAAACGAAGAAAAAGAAATCAATCCTGATGAGTTTTTATCAAAAGGGAAAAACACCCCATTTGCCGGATGGAAGTGCAAAGGGTGGCCGGTATTGACAATTGCTTCAGGCCAAATAGTTTGGGAAAAAGGACGTGTTACAGCATGAAGGCTCAGCTAATATTAGAAGATGGAACTGTTTTTATCGGTGATGGCTTTGGAAGCCATGTAGATACAATTGGTGAAGTTGTTTTTAATACAGGAATGACAGGCTATCAGGAGATTCTATCCGACCCATCCTATTGCGGACAAATCGTTATGCTCACATACCCGTTAATCGGAAACTACGGAATTAACCGCGATGATTTTGAATCGATTACTCCTGCCGTAAAAGGCTTTATTGTTAAAGAAGTCAGCGACTTTCCGTCTAACTGGAGAAGTGAGTTTACTGTTGATGAATATTTTAAAATGAAAAAAATCCCTGGAATTGCCGGGATTGACACTCGAAAACTGGCAAGAATTATCCGCCAGCACGGAACGTTAAAGGGTGCGATTTGCAGCATTGAAAACGATGCTTCAGAGGTGTTAAGAGAGTTAAGGAAGACACGCCTGCCAATTGACCAAGTAAGAAGGGTTTCCACAAAGAATCCTTATCCAAGCCCGGGACGCGGCAAAAGAATTGTACTTGTCGATTTTGGTATGAAGCATGGAATTTTACGGGAATTAAATGAACGCGGCTGTGATGTCGTCGTCGTTCCATACCATACAACAGCTGATGAGATTTTGAAGCTGCGTCCTGATGGAGTCATGCTCTCCAACGGACCTGGGGATCCAAAGGATGTTCCAGAAGGAATCCAAATGATAAAGGACATCTTGGGAAAAGTGCCTCTTTTCGGAATTTGTCTTGGCCATCAATTGTTTGCCCTAGCATGCGGAGCTGATACCGTTAAAATGAAGTTCGGTCACCGTGGGGCGAATCATCCGGTAAAGGAACTATCGACAGGAAAGGTGTCAATTACCTCTCAAAATCATGGTTATACAGTAGATGAAAAATCAGTTAAAAATACCAAACTAGAAGTGACCCACATTGCTTTAAATGATGGAACTGTTGAGGGCCTTAAGCATTTAGAGTATCCAGCCTTTACAGTACAATATCACCCAGAGGCATCACCTGGTCCAGAAGATGCAAACGGATTATTTGAACAGTTTCTTGCGAAGATTGAAGCTGAAAAACAGGAGGTAGCAGCAAATGCCTAAACGTACAGATATCAACTCCATTCTAGTGATTGGCTCAGGGCCAATCGTCATCGGTCAAGCGGCAGAATTTGATTACGCAGGTACTCAAGCTTGTCTAGCCCTTAAGGAGGAAGGATACCGGGTGATCCTCGTCAACTCCAATCCTGCTACCATTATGACAGACGCAGAAATTGCCGATGCCGTTTATATTGAGCCTTTGACACTGGATTTTGTCTCGAGAATTATCCGTAAGGAGCGTCCAGACGCCGTTTTAGGAACATTAGGCGGTCAGACTGGGTTGAATTTGACTGTTGAACTAGCAAATTCAGGCGTTCTTGAAGAGTGTGGCGTTGAGATTCTGGGAACGAAGCTTACTGCCATTAATCAAGCAGAAGACCGTGAATTGTTCCGTGCTCTTATGAATGAACTGAATCAACCGGTACCTGACAGCGAAATTATCCATGGACTTAACGAAGCCAAAGTTTTTGTGGAAAGGGTAGGTTTTCCGGTGATTGTCCGTCCGGCCTTTACGCTGGGTGGAACTGGCGGCGGCATTTGCCATAATGACTCCGAACTTGAGGAAATCGTAACAAGTGGTCTTAAGAACAGCCCTGTTCACCAATGTTTATTGGAAAAAAGCATCGCTGGTTACAAAGAAATTGAATATGAAGTGATGCGCGATGCCAACGATAATGCCATCGTCGTCTGCAATATGGAAAACATCGATCCGGTTGGTGTTCATACGGGTGATTCCATTGTTGTTGCGCCAAGTCAGACTTTAAGTGATAGAGAATACCAATTATTAAGAAATGTGTCTTTAAAAATTATCCGTGCGCTGGGTATTGAAGGAGGCTGTAATGTTCAGCTTGCCCTAGATCCATACAGCTTTAACTATTACGTCATTGAAGTAAATCCAAGGGTAAGCCGTTCTTCGGCCTTAGCATCGAAGGCAACAGGATATCCGATTGCCAAGCTTGCAGCAAAAATCGCAGTTGGATTGACACTTGATGAAATGCTGAACCCTGTTACCGGAAAAACGTATGCTAGCTTCGAGCCGGCCCTTGATTATGTTGTAACGAAAATCCCTAGATGGCCATTTGATAAGTTTGAGTCCGGAAACCGTTCGCTTGGAACACAAATGAAGGCAACTGGTGAGGTTATGGCAATTGGCCGTACATTTGAAGAATCTTTGTTAAAAGCAATTCGTTCCCTCGAAGCGGGTGTCTATCATTTCCAACTTAACGGTGCCGCTGAAATTGATAACGACCTAATTGAAAAACGAATCAGAAAAGCCGGTGATGAGCGCCTCTTTTACATTGCTGAAGCGTTAAAACGCGGCATTACGATTGATACGATTCATGAGTGGAGCAAAATTGACTTATTTTTCTTGAAGAAAATGGAGGGCATTATCAAGCTTGAGGCAAAATTGGCTGACAACCAGCTTGATATCGAACTTCTTAAAGAAGCAAAGCAAAAAGGCTTTACCGATAAGAAAATTGCTGAGCTTTGGGATAAAACAGAAGGTGAAATTTACAAGCTTCGGAATGACTTAGGTCTCATCCCGGTTTATAAAATGGTAGATACATGCGCTGCGGAGTTTGAGTCAGAAACTCCTTATTTCTATGGAACTTACGAAGAAGAAAACGAATCTCTTGTGTCAGATAGAAAAAGTGTCATCGTGCTCGGATCAGGCCCAATTCGGATTGGCCAGGGGATTGAGTTTGACTATGCGACTGTCCATTCTGTAAAAGCCATTAAGGAAGCAGGCTATGAGGCAATTATCATTAACAACAATCCGGAAACAGTCTCGACGGATTTCAGTATCTCTGACAAGCTGTACTTTGAACCGCTGACAATTGAAGATGTAATGAGCATCATTGACTTGGAACATCCGATGGGAGTAGTCGTTCAATTTGGCGGGCAGACAGCGATTAACCTTGCTGCGAAGCTTGAGGAAAATGGTGTTAACATTTTAGGAACAAGCTTAGAGGACTTAGACCGTGCGGAGAACAGGGATAAATTTGAGCAGGCGCTTGAATTGTTGAACATTCCGCAGCCGCTTGGAAAGACCGCTCTTTCAGTCGCGGAAGCAGTCATAATTGCTGAGGAAATCGGCTATCCGGTCCTTGTCCGTCCTTCCTATGTGCTTGGGGGCAGGGCGATGGAAATTGTATATCGCAAGGAAGAACTGCTCCATTATATGGAGAATGCCGTTAAAATCAATCCAGATCATCCAGTCTTAATTGACCGTTATCTAACCGGTAAAGAAATTGAAGTAGATGCCATTTGCGATGGTCAAAATGTCTTGATTCCAGGTATTATGGAGCATATTGAGCGGGCAGGGGTGCACTCCGGTGACTCTATCGCTGTATATCCGCCGCAAACATTATCTGAGGATGTTAAGAAGACACTTGTTGAATATACAGAAAGATTAGCAAGGGGCTTGAACATTGTTGGTCTCCTAAACATTCAATATGTGTTATCGGGCGGTCAGGTTTACGTGCTGGAAGTGAATCCACGTTCGAGCCGGACGGTGCCGTTCTTAAGTAAAATCACCCATGTTCCGATGGCCAAGATTGCAACAAAAGCTATTCTTGGGGTCTCAATCGTTGATCAGGGCTATCAGTCCGGACTGGTGCCAGAACAATCAGGTGTATATGTGAAAGTTCCGGTATTCTCTTTTGCCAAATTAAAAGATGTTGATATCACGCTTGGCCCAGAAATGAAATCAACTGGCGAAGTTATGGGCAAGGATATCACCCTTGAGAAGGCTCTTTACAAGGGATTAGTTGCATCAGGAATGAATATTCAGCCGTTTGGGACGGTCTTGTTTACAGTCGCTGATAAGGATAAACAAGAAGCACTTAAGCTTGCGAAACGGTTTGCCAGCATTGGCTATCGTCTGGTGGCCACAAGCGGAACAGCAGCTATAATAAAATCTGCCGGTCTTCCGGTTGAGGTAGTCGGCAAAATTGGTGCAGAAGGCAGGACATTATTGGATATTATCCAAAATGGTGAAGCGCAGTTAATCGTTAATACATTAACAAAAGGGAAGCAGCCTGAGCGTGACGGTTTTAGAATCCGCCGTGATGCTGTTGAAAATGGAGTTCCATGCTTGACCTCATTAGATACTGCTGATGCTATCTTAAAAGTGGTGGAGTCCATGAACTTTTCCGCTGAAGCGATGAGTGTACCAAGCAGGGAGGCTGTTTTTGCATGATACGGAAGGAAATTTGTAAAATCATCAGCCAAAAGTTAATTGCTGAAAACATTTATGAGCTTACCGTAAAGGCTGAGATGGTTCATGACATCACCGAGCCTGGACAATTTGTTCATATTCGAGTAGGAAATGGATTGGATCCGCTTTTGCGAAGACCAATCAGTATTTCCTCGTATGATGTAACGGAAGAGCAGTTTACGATGATCTATAGAAAAGATGGAAAAGGAACTTTGCTATTGGCCTCTATGGTGCCGGGGATGGAACTCGATATCCTCGGACCTCTTGGCAATGGCTTCCCTATTAATGAAGCCAATATTGGTGAGACTGCTTTGCTCGTGGGTGGAGGAATTGGTGTCCCTCCACTCTATGAGCTTGCGAAACAGTTGACAGCAAAAGGCGTAAAAGTAATCAATGTCCTGGGCTTCCAAGCTGAATCCGCCGTTTTCTACGAACAGGAATTTTCGGAACTGGGCGAAACATATGTGGCTACTGCGGATGGTTCTTATGGTGTTAAAGGGTTTGTAACGGATGTCATAAAGGATTTACAGTTTGATTGTGTATATTCTTGTGGGCCGACCCCGATGTTAAGAGCACTTGAACAGCAGTACTCTCATAAAAAAATGTTCTTATCGTTAGAGGAACGGATGGGCTGCGGCGTTGGGGCTTGCTTTGCCTGTGTATGCAAAAAGGTGGATGACCCGACGGGAGCTTCCTATAAAAAAGTATGCAGTGACGGACCTGTATTCCGTGCCGGAGAGGTGATAATATGAGCCGATTACATGTTGAATTGCCAGGACTTAGCTTGAAAAATCCAATCATGCCGGCCTCAGGCTGCTTCGGGTTTGGCCGCGAGTACAGCCAATTTTACGATTTAAGCAATCTTGGTGCAATCATGATCAAAGCAACAACGGCAGAGCCCCGGTTTGGAAACCCGACTCCAAGGGTCGCCGAAACTTCAGCAGGGATGCTAAATGCAATCGGGCTGCAAAACCCTGGATTAGAAAAGGTTGTTTCCGAAGAGCTGCTATGGCTGTCCCAATATGATGTACCGATTATTGCCAATGTGGCTGGGTCGCTTGAAGAGGATTATGTAAAGGTTGCACAGGAAATCTCAAAAGCGCCAAACGTCCATGCACTGGAATTAAATATATCCTGTCCTAACGTTAAAACGGGTGGAATTGCCTTTGGAACCATCCCTGAAGTGGCTAAGCAATTAACACGTAGAGTAAAGGAAGTTTCCGAAGTTCCGGTTTATGTAAAGCTGTCTCCAAACGTCACCAATATTGTCGAGATGGCTAAGGCAGTGGAAGATGGCGGTGCTGATGGCATTACAATGATTAACACGCTTGTAGGGATGCGGCTGAATTTAAAAACAGGAAAGCCAATTTTGGCGAACCGAACTGGCGGCCTTTCTGGCCCTGCTGTAAAACCTGTTGCAATTCGAATGGTATATGAAGTAAGCCAAGCGGTAAATATACCGATTATCGGAATGGGCGGCATCGAATCTGCAGAGGATGTCATTGAATTTTTCTATGCAGGAGCAAGTGCCGTCGCTGTAGGTACAGCAAATTTTGTGAACCCGTTTGTCTGCCCCGAGATTATCGAACAGCTGCCGGTGCTTCTAAATCAACTAGGATTTGAACATATTAGTGAATGTACGGGAAGGAGCTGGAAATAGGATGAACAACTCGCTTATCATCGCGCTTGATTTTGCTAATGCGGCTGAAGTAGATCAATTTTTACAACCATTTGCCGGCAAAGAGCTTTTTGTTAAAGTGGGAATGGAGCTTTTTTACCAAGAAGGGCCTTCGATCATTCACCGTTTAAAGGAATCAGGTCACCGCATTTTCCTAGATTTGAAGCTTCATGATATACCAAATACTGTTTACAGTGCGATGAAGGGGCTTGCCCGCATGAACTGTGACCTTGTCAATGTTCATGCTGCAGGCGGAAAAGAAATGATGGCAGCAGCGTTAGAGGGACTGGAGGCTGGTTCTGCTTCCGGAAAGAAAAGGCCGTATTGCATTGCCGTTACCCAGCTGACAAGTACATCGGAAGAGCAAATGAGGAGAGAGCAGTTGATTGGGGTTTCGCTTGAGGAATCGGTACTGCACTATGCTTCCCTGACAAAGAAAGCAGGACTAGACGGAGTCGTTTGTTCAGCATGGGAAGCAGCGTCCATCCGTGAAAAGATTGGCGCTGACTTTTTGTCCGTATGTCCGGGAATCCGGCTTTCTTCGGATTCTGTTGGGGATCAAAAACGGGTAGCAACACCAGAATTTGCGAGACAAGCAGGGGTCAGTGCAATTGTTGTCGGGCGTTCGATCACAAGGTCGGCTGATCCTCTTAAAAGCTATGAACACTGGATGGAAGCATGGAAGGGAGTACATCAATGAAACACACTATTGCTGAAAAATTACTAGACATTAACGCGGTGGGATTAAGCCCGCAAAATCCATTTACTTGGACTTCAGGGCTTCGTTCCCCCATTTATTGTGACAATCGGCTTACCTTATCCTATCCGGCCGTCCGCAGGGCTATTGCCAATGGGCTGCAAAAACTAATCGCCGAGAATTTTCCTGGTACTGAAGTGGTGGCGGGAACAGCAACTGCCGGTATTCCTCACGCTGCCTGGGTCAGCGAGCTGATGGATTTGCCGATGTGCTATGTCCGCTCTAAAGCAAAGGGCCATGGCAAAGGGAATCAGATTGAAGGAAAAGTCGAGCAGGGACAAAAAGTGGTTGTGGTTGAAGATTTAATCTCCACCGGCGGAAGTGTCATCACAGCTGTAGAGGCTCTTAGAGAAGCAGGCTGTGAAGTACTTGGGGTCGTATCCATTTTTACATACGGTCTTGAAAAAGGTAAAGAAGCATTTGCAGCGGAAGGAATTACAAGTTACTCCTTGACTGATTTTCCTTCACTAGTTGAGACGGCCATTGAAAAAGGTTATATCAGCCAGGATGATCAAGAAAGTCTGCTTGCATGGAGTAAGAATCCTGGCGAGTGGAGCAAGCGGTTCGAGTAATATATATAGAATTTGAAGAATTGTCGATATATTGCTGTGATTTGTAGATATAACCTGAAAATTTGTCGATATAATTTAAATTTGTGTCGATATATCACGGAAAAGTGTCGATAACCATTATCAACAAGCTATTTCGTTAATCAATCATAAAAAAGCCCCGGGCCGCCCCGGGGCTTTACACATTAATAGCTCTATTTCTTTAATTTCAGTACCATTTCCTCATCCGGCGTCACGTAAACCGTCTGCTGATGGTCATAAATGACAAATCCGGGCTTAGCACCGCTAGGCTTTTTGACGTGTCGCACCTTTGTAAAATCAACCGGAACTGAACTGGAATTTTTCGCCTTGCTAAAATAGGCTGCCAGCATTGCGGCTTCGTGAATGGTCCCTTCAGATGGTTCCTTACTGCGAATAACGACATGCGAACCGGGAATGTCCTTTGTATGCAGCCAAATTTCATCCCTTGCCGCCAGCTTATTAGTCAGATAGTCATTTTGTTTATTATTTTTTCCAACGATAATTTCAGTTCCATCTGAGGACTGATAGAAATCAAGAACCGGCTTGGCGTTTTGCACTTTTTTGCCGTTCCGTTTCTTACGGTCGCGAATATATCCGCCCTCCACAAGCTCATCGCGAATCTCCTGCAAATCTCTTGGGGAAGCAGACTGGACCTGCTGCAGAAGGCTGTCAAAATAAGCTGCTTCAACGCGCGCCTTTTCAATCTGTTCGATGACAATCGAAACCGCGTTTTTCGCTTTCTGATACTTGGAGAAATATTTTTGCGCGTTATCAGAAGGAGATTTCCGAGGGTCAAGTGGGATGACGACCGTTCCGCCATTTTCATCATAATAATCAAGAACCTCGATTTCTTTCATTCCCTTTTTGGCGGCATAAAGATTGGCTGTTAACAATTCCCCGTAACGCTGATACTCATCGGCTTTTTCCGCTTCCTTTAGGGTTGCTTCCAGTTTATCTATTTTCTTTTCATTTTTTTCTTTTTCATTCGTAATAAGCTTCTCAATATCATTCCCTTGCTGTTTGACCCTGTCCCTTTCCGCCTTGCCAAAATAATAACGCTCCAACAATTCGCTAAGGCTGGAAAAACTCTTCACTTCACCTTTTAGGTGGTCAAGCGGGAACAGATAAAAGGCTTCCTTTTCGGGAGTAGTGATGATCGAAGGTGAGATCGTCCCTGACTGAATTTGTTTAATCAGGCTTAAAAATGTCTCGGGAACTGTTGTTCGATTGGCAAGTCCACTTTGAAAAATGACCTCCTTCGCAAACAGCGGCGAGATGCCGGCGAAATGCTCGACGAGCTGGCGGTCCAGCCGACCAGTATTAAAATCGATTCCCCTTAAAACATCCTCTTCATTAGCTAGAAACGGATTTTGCTTGTTTTGCTCCGGCGGGAACACATACGGCTGCCCAGGCAGGATGGCCCTATGACTGTTAACAGCAAACGACACATGTTTGATACTATCCAAAATAATATTCCGGGTTTTATCAACTAAGATGATATTACTGTGCCTGCCCATAATTTCAATAATTAACTGCTTATAACTGATATCGCCAATTTCATTCCGGCCTTTGATTTCAAAAATAATCATTCGGTCGGTTTCAACTTGATATAAATCCTCTAAAATATGACCCTCAATATGCTTCCTTAGCAGCATACAAAACATTGGCGGCTCACTAGGGTTTTCGTGGGTTTCGGTGGTAAGCTGTGCCCTGGCATAGCTCGGATGGGCAGATAAAAGCAGTCTGTGATTAACCCCTCCAGCACGAATCGTTAAAATAATTTCATTTTTATAAGGCTGATGAACTTTATTAATCCGCCCGCCTTTTAGGGCACGGGAAAGTTCATGACTAATCGCGTTTGTAAATAAACCATCAAATGACATGGTGAACATCCTTTTCTATTAACAATAGTTTTCTATATAAGTATAACCTTTCAATTGAGAATCTGTCTTTTATCATAGCATTTTTTTGGACGACCCTGAATAAGCTGTCTATAGAGTTTCTTGCTTGAGAGTGCAAATGCATTGGCTGCAACTATTTTTTAATGCAGAGATTCACAGGCTTGTCATTAGAATTAGAGCTAAGGGGGAAGTGAGATGGTCGGATGAAGTTCCATGAGATGGAGATAAAACAAGTTGAAAAGGCTCTAGAAACCGACTTTTCATCTGGATTATCAGCAGAGGAAGTGAAAAAAAGGGTAAAGCAATATGGTTTAAATGAGCTAGAAGAAGGGGAGAAGCAATCGGCTTTACTCTTATTTTTTAGCCAATTTAAAGATTTCATGGTATTGGTGCTCCTTGCAGCAACGTTAATATCGGGGCTGCTTGGTGAATATATCGATGCAATCGCGATCATTGCCATTGTCATTATCAATGGATTTCTTGGCTTCTTCCAAGAACGGAGAGCGGAAAAGTCACTTCAGGCATTAAAGGAGTTATCTGCTCCGCAGGTCTCAGTGCTAAGAGATGGAGTATGGATTAAGATTCCGTCAAAGGAAATCGTCGTGGGCGATATTTTAAAATTTACAAGCGGAGACCGGATTGGTGCGGATGTTCGTCTGATTGAATCGAAAAGTTTGGAAATCGAGGAATCAGCGCTGACTGGTGAATCGGTGCCCGTTTCGAAAATTACGGAAAAGCTGACGAATGAAAATCCGGGCATTGGCGATATGGAAAATACAGCCTTTATGGGAACGATGGTAACAAGAGGCAACGGTGTGGGTGTAGCCATTGCTACCGGTATGAAAACAGCGATGGGTCAGATTGCCGGACTTTTGCAAACAGCAGAATCCCAAGAAACACCGCTGCAGCGGAGGCTCGAACAGTTAGGGAAAATTCTAATTACAGTGGCACTTCTTCTGACCTTTCTAGTAGTAGTGGTTGGTGTGATTCAGGGACATGATATTTATACAATGTTTTTGGCAGGCGTTTCCTTAGCAGTAGCGGCAATACCTGAGGGTCTGCCGGCAATCGTGACGGTAGCTTTATCCTTGGGTGTCCAAAAAATGATCAAGCAAAAGGCGATTGTCCGTAAACTGCCAGCAGTTGAAACCCTCGGCTGTGCATCAGTCATTTGTTCCGATAAAACGGGAACCATGACACAAAACAAAATGACGGTAACCCATCTCTGGAGCGGCGGCCAAACATGGACAGTTGACGGTGGCGGCTATCAGCCAAAGGGTGATTTTTTCCGGAATGAAAAGAAGGTTCACCCTAAGGATGAAAAAGCCTTGCAGCAAATGCTGATTTTTGGGATGCTATGCAACCATTCTGAGATAAACCTTAAAGGTGAGGACTATATTCTTGACGGTGATCCAACGGAAGGCGCGCTTTTGGTAAGTGCCATGAAGGCAGGTTTTAGTCGTCCGAAGCTACTTGAGGAATTTACCATTATGAATGAATTTCCTTTCGATTCCTCAAGAAAAATGATGAGCATCCATGTAAAAGACAAACAGGGCAGACATTTTATCATCACAAAAGGGGCCCCGGATGTTATTTTGGGAATCAGTGAATCGATTCTTTGGGATGGGAGAACCCAATATTTAAATAAGGAAACAAACCAAAAGGTTCAATCCGCAATTGACAATCTGGCATCACAGGCATTAAGGACGATTGCGATTGCCTTTAAGCCAATTCCTGCGAATACGTACATTTTCAGCGAAAAAGAAGCTGAAAGCAAATTGACCTTTATTGGTGTCCAAGGGATGATTGACCCGCCAAGACCTGAAGTGAAATTAGCCGTTAAAGAGTGTAAAGAGGCAGGCATAAAAACTGTCATGATTACCGGCGACCATGCCATCACTGCTAAAGCAATTGCAGCTCAGCTTGGGATCTTAACGAGTAAAAGCAAGGTGCTTGACGGTAAGCAATTATCTGAAATGTCGGTTGAGGATTTAGAAAATGTGGTGGAAGATGTTTCGGTTTTTGCCAGGGTATCACCAGAACATAAACTGAAAATTGTTAAAGCCCTTCAGAACAGAGGTCATATTGTAGCGATGACAGGGGATGGCGTCAATGATGCTCCTGCCATCAAAGCCGCAGACATTGGGGTAGCCATGGGTATCACCGGAACGGATGTAGCTAAAGAGGCATCGGCACTCGTTTTACTAGACGATAATTTTGCAACCATTAAAGCAGCCATCAAAGAGGGCAGAAATATTTATGAAAATATCCGCAAGTTCGTCCGTTACTTGTTAGCTTCAAACGTCGGTGAAATTTTGGTGATGTTGTTTGCCATGCTTCTTGGTCTTCCTTTGCCGCTCGTGCCAATCCAGATTCTTTGGGTGAACCTGGTGACAGATGGACTGCCGGCGATGGCACTTGGACTTGATCGCCCGGAGGAAAACGTTATGAAACGTGGGCCGAGAAGTCCTAATGAAGGAGTATTCTCACGTGGACTTGGCTGGAAGGTAGTCTCCCGCGGCTTTTTAATCGGACTGGTGACGCTTTTTGCCTTCATGATTGTCTATCATAATGACCCATCACAGCTGCAATATGCTCAGACAGTTGCTTTTGCCACCCTTGTTATGGCTCAGCTGATCCATGTCTTCGATTGCCGCAGTGAGAAATCTGTCCTGTCAAGAAACCCTTTTGGTAACCAATACCTTGTATGGGCAGTTATATCATCATTGCTAATGGTGTTAGTAGTAATCTACTATCCGCCGTTGCAGCCGATCTTCCACACCCTTCCAATCGCTGCAAAGGATTGGCTGTTGATTATCGGATTATCCTCCATCCCAACTTTTTTACTAGCAGGCTCATTTTTATTAAGAAAAACGAAATAAAGTGTGTTATAATCCAAAAGGTAATAGAATCCATTCTATTACCTTTTGGATTTTTTGGCTTATAGCATAAATTCAAAGAATGGATGTGCGCCTAGATGGTTGTAAGTATGACAGGCTTTGGAAGAGGCCGGGCAGAATCGGATTTCTTTATCGTGAATGCCGAAGTGAAATCGGTTAATCATCGCTTTACTGAAATAAATATTCGAATGCCAAGACAGCTATTAAAAATAGAAGATAAAATTAAGAAGAAGCTGAATCAGTATATCCGCCGTGGCCGGTCGGAGGTATATATCAACATTGAAGGTGCAGGTCTAATTACTCGAAAACTTCAAGTTGATTGGAAATTGATTGATGAATATTATCAGTTTATCGAACAGGCAAAGAGCAGATATGGATTTGAAGGAAAAGTAACCCTTCAGGATTTGCTCCTTCGTGCAGACCTATTACATATTGAAGAAAATGAAGCCGGTAATGAAGAACTTGAAAATTTAGTGCTATCCGCTACTGAGGAAGCAGTCATCCTGTTGAAACAAATGAGGCTCGCGGAAGGTGCGGTTTTAAAGAAAGACTTGCTCGCCATTATTGCCCAGTTGGAAACCCATGTAAAGGAGCTGCAAAATTATGCGCCTGAAGTGGTTCAGCTATACAAGGACCGAGTCTTAAAGAGAATGCAGGAGTTTACCGGCGGTCAGGTGGACGAGACAAGGCTTTTGACAGAAGTGGCTGTTTTTGCCGAAAAAGCCGATATAAATGAAGAGATTACCAGATTGACAAGCCATCTGGAGCAGTTTGTGCAAACATTAAATGAAGCTGAACCGATTGGGAGAAAACTTGATTTTATCGTTCAGGAGATGAATCGAGAGGTCAATACCATCGGGTCAAAAGCAAATGATGCAAAAATTGCCAAGAAGGCAGTTGAGATGAAAAGCTTGCTTGAGAAACTGAAGGAGCAGGTTCAAAATATCGAATAGGATTTGTTTAGAAATGCATTGACACGGTCAAAATATATTATTAATGATTGGATGATTTTCATGGCAATTAAATTAATTAATATTGGTTTTGGTAATATTGTATCGGCAAATCGAATTATTTCTATCGTAAGTCCCGAATCAGCTCCTATAAAAAGAATTATCCAAGATGCCCGGGACCGCGGGTCATTAATCGATGCTACATATGGAAGACGGACTCGTGCTGTTATTGTAATGGATAGTGATCATGTTATTCTTTCCGCCGTTCAGCCTGAGACAGTAGCGCACCGCTTAACGGACCGTGAGGATACTATTGAAGAAGGGTAGGATTTTAGTAATATGCCAGAAAAAGGATTGTTAATTGTACTTTCCGGTCCATCAGGGGTTGGTAAAGGAACTGTACGAAAAGAGATTTTTTCACAGCCTGATACGGCTTTTGAATATTCTATTTCAGTTACAACCCGAAAGCCTCGTGCTGGAGAAGTGGATGGAGTGGATTATTTTTTCCGAACCCGCGAAGAGTTTGAGGAAATGATCAGGCACGGCAAGCTGCTTGAGTATGCTGAATTTGTTGGTAACTATTATGGCACGCCAGTGGATTACGTCCGGCAAACCCTAGATGAAGGCAAGGATGTTTTCCTTGAGATAGAGGTCAAGGGTGCCCGCCAAGTTCGTGAAAAATTCCCTGAAGGTTTATTTATTTTTCTGATGCCGCCAAGTCTATCGGAATTAAAAAACCGAATTGTGACAAGAGGAACGGAAACAGAAGATATTATTCATAATCGGATGCTGACAGCCCGTGAAGAAATTGAAATGATGGAATTATATGATTATGTTGTTGAGAATGACCAAGTGGAACTCGCCTGCGAACGCATTAAAGCGATTGTAGTTGCGGAGCATTGCCGCAGGGAACGAGTAGAAAAACGTTATAAAAAATTGCTGGAGGTTGATTAGGATGTTATACCCTTCTATCGATTCATTGCTGGAAAAAATTGACTCAAAATATTCGTTGGTATCCGTGGCAGCAAAGCGTGCCCGTGCCATGTCGCAGGCAAAAGACGAAAGACTGCCAAAATACGTTTCCTACAAATATGTTGGAAAAGCACTTGAAGAAATTTACAGTGGCGAGCTAACCTACCGCATTTCCAAAAAAGCAGATAACTCTGCTGAATAATTGTAGAAAACCATTTAATGAAGGCTTGACATAACAGTCAGCCTTTTTATTTTTTATAATAGAATTTTGTCGAATTCAAATAGTAAAAGGTGAAAAATAAGTAAAATTAAATCATAATAGAGGAAAAAGTGTTTACGTAAAGCGGGGGAAAAGTATGTTAACCAATAAAAAAATATTATTATGCGTAACAGGTGGAATTGCTGTTTACAAAGCAGCGGCCTTGACAAGCAAACTCGTTCAAGCCGGTGCCCAAGTTAAGGTTATAATTACCGAATCAGCCAGCCAATTCGTAACCCCATTAACCTTCCAAGCACTTTCACGCCATGAAGTTTATACAGATACATTTGATGAAAAAAATCCGCAGGTCATTGCCCATATCGACTTAGCCGACTGGGCCGATTTGATCCTCGTGGCACCAGCCACAGCTAATACGATTGCCAAACTGGCGGGCGGGATTGCTGATAATATGGTCACGACTACGCTGCTCGCAACAACGGCACCTGTCTGGATTGCACCAGCCATGAACGTTCATATGTATGACCACCCAGCGGTTAAAAAGAATCTTGACATTTTAGCGGACTACGGATATCGGTTCATCGAACCAAGCGAAGGCTATCTTGCCTGCGGCTATGTTGGCAAAGGACGCTTAGAAGAACCTGAGAAAATTGTTGAATTAATTCAAGGTTTTTTTGCCAAAAAGGAAAATAAACCACTTAAAGGGAAAACAGTCGTAATTACGGCTGGACCGACAAGGGAAAAAATTGACCCTGTCCGTTTTATATCCAATCATTCAAGTGGAAAAATGGGTTATTCCATCGCAGAAGAAGCCAGGAAGCAAGGGGCCCGTGTGGTATTGATTTCCGGTCCGGTACAAATACCCGCTCCCTCTGGTGTTGACCTAGTCAAGGTGGAGAGCGCGGAAGATATGTATAACGCCTGTATAGAAGTTTTTGATAAGTCGGATATTGTGATAAAAACAGCGGCTGTTGCTGATTACCGTCCCAAAATTGCTTATGATGAAAAGGTGAAAAAACAGCCTGGCGGCACATCGTTAGAGCTTGAACGGACAAAGGATATATTGTTTGAACTTGGCCAAAGAAAGAAAAATCAGGTGCTGATTGGTTTTGCGGCGGAAACAAATAATGTCGATGAATATGCCCGAAAAAAATTGTTAACAAAAAATGCCGATATGATTGTCGCAAACAATGTGAAGGCCGAGGGAGCAGGATTTGGCACAGATACAAACATCGTCACCCTATACAAACGTGACGGCTCAATTGTTGAATTGCCTTTAATGTCTAAAGTGGACGTCGCTGGGAAAATTATTGAAGAAATTGCCGTGCTTCTAAAGGATTTGGAGAAAAAATGAAAATTGCCAGTGTCATTGTAGACGTGCCGGCGAAACAAACAGATAAACCATTTGATTATCTAATTCCATCCCAATGGGAGGAGACGATTCAACCGGGAATGAGAGTCGTCGTTCCGTTTGGCCCGCGTCATATTCAAGGGTTTGTTATTGAGGTGAAGCGTGAGTCCGAATTCAAACAGTTAAGAGAAATTATTGAACCGATGGACCTTGAGCCGGTTTTGAATCAGGAATTATTAAAGCTTGGAACTTGGCTGACAGACCATACCCTATGCTTTAAGATTTTTGCCTTTCAGGTCATGCTTCCCGCGGCTTTAAAAGCTAAGTACGAAAAAAAGGTTAAACTTGCTCCTGGAGCGGCCGCCGTAGATTTGCCAATGCCGCTCCAGCCATACTTTGCTAACAGCAACACGTTCAGTTGGGAGATAGCATTAAAAAATGGCCTTGTTCCCTATCTGCAGCGGGCTTCGGCCGAAGGGCTTCTTGAGGTCTTATATGAAGTCAAGGAAAAGGTTAGGAGAAAACTTGTCCATGTGATTGGTCCCAATCTTGGTGTTCAGGACTTGAAGCTAGAGCTGGAGAGATTGCCTGGAAATGCAGAAAAGCAGAAGCAAGTGCTGGCGTATTTTATAGAACACGACAGCGAAATTGAATTGCGTCAATTAACCGAGAAAATTAAAGCCTCCTCGACCACAGTCAAAGCCCTAGTTGAAAAGAAATTGCTTTGGGAAGCGGAAAAAGAAGTCTACCGGGACCCATATGAAAACCGCACCTTTGAACGAACCAGCCCGCTGCCCTTAACAGAGGCCCAAACCACCGCCATTAAACCGATTCTTGATTCGATTGAAGGTAATCAACATGAGGTATTTCTGCTTTATGGGGTTACTGGCAGCGGTAAAACAGAAATTTACCTGCAATCCATTCAGGAGGTCATTGCAAAAGGCAAGGAAGCAATTGTCCTTGTTCCCGAGATTGCTCTTACACCGCAGATGGTCAATCGGTTTAAAGGAAGATTCGGTGACCAGGTTGCGGTGCTCCACAGCGGTTTATCGGCCGGTGAAAAGTACGATGAATGGCGGAAAATCCAGCGGAAACAAGTTAAGGTAGCGGTTGGTGCAAGATCCGCTATCTTTGCCCCGTTTGAAAATATCGGCATTATCATTATCGATGAAGAGCATGAGACAAGTTATAAACAGGAGGAAATGCCGCGCTATCATGCTAAAGATGTGGCGATTGAAAGAGCGAAAACCTATTCTTGTCCGGTTGTGTTAGGCAGTGCCACTCCGTCTTTAGAATCGTTTGCGAGAGCGCAAAAGAAGGTTTACCATCTTTTGTCCTTGCCGACACGAATGAATAATCAAGCATTGCCGTCCGTGGAAATTATTGATATGCGTGAAGAGCTACGCGCCGGGAACCGTTCCATGTTTTCCACGAAACTTTTTGAAATGCTTAAGGACAGGCTCGAAAAAAACCAGCAGTCCGTTTTATTTTTAAATAAACGCGGACATTCTTCGTTTGTCATGTGCAGGGATTGCGGCTATGTTGTCAGTTGTCCTAACTGTGACATCTCGCTTACCTACCATCGAGCCGGAGTTCAAATGAAATGTCACTATTGCGGTTTTGAAAGCCCGGTTCCGAAGATATGCCCTGAGTGTTCAAGCGAATATATCCGCTACTTTGGAACAGGGACGCAAAAGGTTGAGGACGAACTTGGAAAAATTTTGCCCGAGGCCAGGGTCATTCGGATGGATGTGGACACAACAGGCCGTAAAGGTTCACATGAAAGATTGCTGAAGGAGTTTCAGGACGGCAAAGCGGATATTTTATTGGGAACACAAATGATTGCAAAAGGGCTGGACTTCCCTAATATTACTCTTGTAGGTGTGCTTTCAGCTGATACGATGCTTCATTTGCCTGACTTCCGGTCATCAGAAAAAACCTTTCAATTATTAACACAGGTAAGCGGCCGGGCTGGGCGTCATCAGCTCCCCGGAGAGGTAATTATTCAAACCTATACTCCGGAACACTACAGCATCGAGCTGGCCGGAACACAGAACTATGACCTTTTTTATCAGCGGGAAATGTTTGTCCGGAAAATGCACCATTATCCGCCTTTTTATTTTCTTGCTCTTATTACGGTCAGTCATGAGCAGTTGATGACAGTCATGTCCGCGACAGAGAAAATTGCCCGTTTCTTGAGATCACAGGTTTCTAATCAGGCGGTTGTTCTTGGCCCCTCAGTCTCGCCAATCGCAAGGATTAATAATAGATATCGCTATCAATGTCTGATAAAATACAAGCGGGAACCGAACCTGACAAAAACATTGAAAACAATCATTGATCAGCATCAAAATGAAGCGAAAAACGGACTTCTTGTGTCCGTTGACGTAAATCCGTTTATCCTGATGTAATCTGGGTGAAAATGATTATAAAAGCTGCAGCGCCTAGGCGCTGCAGCTAGAGAATAAACAAGTTAATAAGCTTATTGGAGGAACCGTTTTGGCGATACGTAAAATTGTAAACTACCCTGCGGAGATACTGGAAACAAAATGCCAAGAGGTAGTAAGGTTTGATAAAAAACTGGCAAAAATGCTAGAAGATATGTATGACACCATGATTGAATTTGATGGGGTAGGACTTGCCGCTCCGCAAATTGGTGTAGACGCCCGCGTGGCGATCGTCGACATTGATGATGAATCAGGAACAATCGAAATGATAAATCCGCGTATTCTCGAAACAGCCGGAGAACAAACAGGACCCGAGGGCTGTTTAAGCTTTCCCAATTTGTTTGGGGAAGTATCAAGACCAAATTTCGTGAAAATTGAGGCCTTGGACCGAAAAGGCAGAAAATATATAGTGGAGGCTGAAGGGTTCCTGGCACGGGCTATTCAGCATGAAATCGACCATTTAGACGGGATATTGTTTACTTCAAAGGTATTGCGATATCTTGAGGAAGATGAGTTAAAAGGAGAAGAGGCTGAATGACGAAAATTGTTTTTATGGGTACACCTGATTTTTCAGTGCCTATTTTGCGACAAATCATTGAAGATGGTTACGAGGTAATTGGCGTGGTAACCCAGCCAGACAGGCCTGTCGGTAGAAAAAAGGTTTTAACGCCGCCTCCCGTTAAGGTAGAAGCGGTAAAGCAGGGGATCCCAGTCTTGCAGCCCGAAAAAATTCGTCATTCAGAAGAACTCAGTAAAATCCTCGCTTTGAAGCCGGACTTAATTGTAACGGCAGCCTTTGGTCAAATTTTACCAAAGGAGCTGCTGGATGCCCCGAAATTTGGCTGTATCAATGTCCATGCTTCCTTGCTTCCGGAATTACGCGGCGGAGCGCCAATCCACTATGCTATTATGCAGGGAAAAAAGAAAACAGGCGTTACCATCATGTATATGGTCGAGAAATTAGATGCCGGTGATATGCTATCAAAAGTGGAAGTTTCAATTGCCGAAGATGATAACGTTGGTACACTTCACGAAAAACTTAGTGCGGCAGGTGCCAAACTACTTTCTGAAACGTTGCCTAGGCTTCTCGAGGGCAAAGTAAACCCAGTGCCTCAGAATGACAGCGAGGCGACCTTTGCTCCCAATATTAAGCGAGATCAGGAAAAAATCAATTGGGCCAAAACAGGCGCTGAAATATATAATCAAATTCGCGGCTTAAATCCATGGCCTGTTGCTTTTACGATGTTAGATGGCCAGGTGCTAAAAATTTGGCAAGCGGAGAAAATTAAAAATGCCAAGCAAAACGTACCCGGGACAATCATCAACATTGAGCCGGACGGCTTAACGGTCAGCACCGGAGATGATACGGCGATTAAAATCATCGAACTGCAGCCATCCGGAAAAACAAAAATGGCCAGTGAGCAATTTTTACGGGGAGCGGGTTCGAAAATTGCAACAGGCAGTAAATTAGGAGAATAAAATGACAACCAAAGCGAGAACGAATGTACGGGAAGCGGCAATGGACCTTCTTGTTACAATAGAAAAAAATCAATCCTACAGCAATCTGCTGCTTAATCATGCAATCAATAATAATCAAATCTCTCAAAAAGATATCGGCTTATTAACGGAATTAACCTATGGAACGTTACAAAGAAGAATGGCCTTAGATTTCTTTCTCAAGCCTTTTATAAAAGACCATAAAAAATTGGCGGATTGGATTATTCATTTACTTAGACTTACTGTTTATCAAATGGTTTATCTTGACCGAATTCCTGATCGTGCTGCTATATATGAAGCAGTAGAAATTGCCAAAAAACGCGGGCATAAAGGAATTGCAGGTTTGGTGAATGGCGTACTTAGAAGCATTCAAAGAGAAGGACTTCCATCTTTAAATGACGTTTCTGACCCAATTGAAAGATTATCACTGGAAACGAGTCACCCATTATGGCTTGTGGGCCGCTGGGTCAGCCAATTTGGCTATGATAAAACAAAAGAAATGTGTGAGATCAATCTGACGGCACCGATGCAAATTGCCAGAGTCAATCTCACCAAGATGTCTCGAGATGAATGTGCCCAGGTGCTGGAAGAAGAGGGGTTTGAAATTGAAAAAAGCCCGATTATTCCAGAGGCGATTAGATCGTTAAGGGGAAATCTGGCTAATAGCATTGCCTTTAAATATGGAATGTTCACAATCCAAGATGAAAGTTCGATGCTTGTAGCCTATGCATTAGGCGCTGAAAAAAATGAATTTGTCCTTGATGCTTGTGCAGCCCCTGGAGGTAAAAGCACGCATATTGCTGAAAAGATGCAAAATACTGGCGAAGTGATTTCCGTTGACCTTCACCAGCACAAAGTAAGATTAATCAATGAAAATGCCCGCCGATTAGGGTTATCAAATATAAAGACAAATGTCTCTGATTCAAGATTGCTGCAGGAAAAGTTCAAGCAGGAATCATTTCATCACATTCTGCTTGATGCACCATGCTCAGGGCTTGGGGTGATGAGAAGAAAGCCTGATATGAAGTATACCAAGACCGAAAAGGATTTAGAGCGTTTAAGCAGTATTCAACAAAGTCTATTAACATCGGTTGCACCTTTACTGAAAAAAGGCGGCACCCTTGTATATAGTACCTGTACAGTAGATAAAGAGGAAAATGAATATACAGTAAAGACATTTTTAGATAACAATCCGGAGTTTGAGGGAGATTTATCACTCAAAAACAGGATGCCAGAAGCGATTCAACCGCTCATTACCGGATTTGATTTACAAATATTCCCACAAGATTTTGGGTCAGACGGCTTTTATATAGCCGCTTTAAAAAGGAAGGTGTAACGATTGGAACAACTAAATACAGCAGAGAAAAATACAGCATTGGACAAAAAGAAATCGATTTACTCACTTGAGCTTCAAGATTTAAAGGAATGGCTGAAAGAGAATGGCGAAAAACCATTCAGAGCCGAGCAAATTTTTGACTGGCTTTATAAAAAACGGGTCACTACTTTTGAGGATATGAACAATTTATCCAAAGAATTAAGAGAGAAACTGGCCGCCGCGTTTCAGATTACTACCTTAAATACGGTTATTCAGCAAACATCCTCGGATGGAACCATCAAATTTCTCTTTGAGCTTCATGATGGATATTCCATTGAGACAGTTTTAATGCGTCACGATTATGGAAACTCAGTTTGTGTAACGACTCAGGTTGGCTGCAGGATTGGCTGTACTTTTTGTGCTTCCACTCTTGGCGGCTTAAAAAGACATTTAGAAGCTGGTGAAATCGTTGCGCAGGTTGTCAAGGTCCAGCAAGCTCTTGATGAATCAGATGAACGCGTCAGTTCCGTTGTCATTATGGGGATTGGTGAGCCATTTGATAATTACGATAATATGCTGTCGTTTCTAAAAATTATCAATCATGAAAAGGCGTTAAATATCGGGGCGCGTCATATCACTGTTTCAACAAGCGGTATTATCCCGAAAATCTATCAATTTGCTGATGAAAATATGCAAATTAATTTTGCCATTTCCCTGCATGCTCCTAATACGGAATTAAGGTCAAGGTTAATGCCGATTAATAAAGCTTTTAAACTTGATGACTTAATGAAAGCAGTGCGGTATTATATCGATAAGACAGGCAGAAGAATAAGTTTTGAGTATGGCCTCTTTGGCGGCGTTAACGATTCAGTTGAGCATGCCGAGGAATTGGCAGAACTAATAAAAGGGCTAAAATGCCATGTGAATCTGATACCTGTTAACTACGTTCCGGAAAGAGATTACGTCCGCACGCCTAGAGAAAAGATTTTTGCTTTTGAGAAGACGCTAAAAACGCGTGGTATAAATGTAACCATTCGCCGGGAGCACGGCCATGATATTGATGCCGCATGCGGGCAGCTTCGTGCAAAGGAGCGAAAAGAGGAGACGATGTAAAGGTATGAAAGAAGTATTTCAAACAGACCGAGGGAAAGTGCGTCTTCACAATGAGGATGCCGGGGGAGTTTTTATTAACCTTGACGGGGACCGCCTTGCCATTGTAGCAGATGGGATGGGCGGCCACCGTGCGGGTGATGTAGCAAGTGAAATGAGCGTATCGCATTTAAAACAAGAATGGGAAAAAACCAAAGGAATTAAAGATGCCGAGACGGCCGAAACGTGGCTCGAGGAGCAAATTAAAAAGGTAAATGAAATTCTTTTTGACCATGCCTTAAGCCATACGGAATGTGACGGGATGGGGACGACGATTGTCGCTGCTATCGCCACGAGTTTGTTTGCAACAATGGCAAATATAGGCGACAGCCGCGGTTATATTCTGAATGAATCTGGTTTTAAGCAAATTACCGAAGACCATTCCCTTGTTAATGAATTAGTCAGAACCGGGCAAATTTCCAAAGAAGATGCAGAGCATCATCCTCGTAAAAATGTATTACTGAGGGCATTGGGGACTGAAAAAACAGTCGAAATGGATATTAAAACAATCACTTTCGAAGAAGGCGATTTACTCCTTTTATGTTCTGACGGTCTTTCCAATAAAGTCAGTGAAACAAGGATGAAAGATACGCTGTTAAGCAGTGGCCTTCTGGAGGAAAAAGCGAAAACCCTTATCTCACTTGCAAATGAAAATGGCGGAGAAGACAACATTA
The DNA here is from genome assembly GCF_049568635.1 of Neobacillus sp. SAB-20_R2A. NCBI lineage: Bacteria > Bacillati > Bacillota > Bacilli > Caryophanales > Bacillaceae > Neobacillus > Neobacillus sp. SAB-20_R2A. Next base: position 1,837,501 of record NZ_CP145895.1, read on the forward strand.
CATTGGCTATAGTAGAGTTTCTGGAAGCCCGTGAGGGTGGTATGTAATGTTGATTGGTAAAAGACTAAGCGGCCGCTATAAAATCATTGATATGATCGGCGGAGGCGGCATGGCCAACGTTTACCTTGCCCATGATATGATCCTTGACCGGGACGTTGCGGTTAAAATGCTCCGGCTTGATTTTGCAAATGATGAAGAGTTTATTCGGAGGTTCCATCGAGAAGCACAATCTGCTACAAGCCTTGCACATCCAAACATTGTCAATATATTTGATGTCGGCGAAGAAGACGATTTATATTATATCGTTATGGAATTTGTAGATGGAAATACACTGAAACAATACATACAGCAAAATTCTCCTCTTAAGGTGGAAGAGGCAATTGAAATTATGAAGCAATTGACCTCGGCGATTTCTCATGCTCATCATAACCATATCATTCACCGGGATATTAAACCGCATAATATTTTGGTAGACCATGATGGGAATGTTAAAATTACGGATTTTGGTATTGCCATGGCTTTAAGTGCCACTAGTATTACGCAGACTAATTCAGTTCTTGGGTCTGTCCATTATTTATCGCCCGAGCAGGCCCGGGGCGGTATGGCCAATCGAAAGTCAGATATATATTCACTGGGGATTGTTATGTTCGAATTATTGACCGGCAGACTTCCTTTTTCCGGAGAATCTGCTGTATCAATTGCCCTTAAGCATTTGCAATCCGAAACTCCGTCCGTCAGAAGATGGAATCCAAACATTCCGCAGAGTGTAGAAAATATCGTCTTAAAAGCGACAGCGAAAGATCCATTTCATCGCTATAATAGCGTCGATGAAATGGAGGAGGATTTACGGACAGCGCTTGATCCGGATCGACTGTTTGAACCAAAATTCATCATACCGATTGATGATGAAGCGACAAAGGCCATCCCGATTATTACAAATGATAAGCCATTAAAAAACCTAGATGAGACAATTGTTCACACCAGTGAAAAAAACACTGGCGGTTCGGGTGGCACTTCTGATTTGAAACAAGGAAAAGGGGCAAATAAAAAGCGAAGAAAATGGCCAATCGTTCTTACTTCTCTTTTAGTTTTGCTGGTTTTGCTTGGACTATCCGCCTATTTTGTTCCGGGATTAATTTCTGCAAAGGATGTCAAAATTCCTGATGTCAGCGGAATGAAGGAAGATGATGCGATTTCAAAATTAAGACAACAGGGACTGACTATTGATAAGAGAATTAAACTAACTGATGATGAAATCGAAAAAGGCAGTGTTATTAAAACGAATCCTGAAGCGGCTACAGTCGTTAAAGAAAAATCAAAGGTAACACTTTATATAAGTACAGGAAAAGAAAAATATGAACTATCCGATTATGTGGGCCGGCAATATGATGATGTTGTCCGTTTGTTAGATAATCAGAATTTTAAAGATATAAAGAAGACTGAGAAATACGATGACAGCGAGCCAGGAACAATTCTCAGCCAAAATCCTTCCGGGGGGGAAAAGGTGGTTCCAGAGGATACTGTTTTGGAATTTGAAGTTAGTAAGGGCCCGGAAAAAATTGTATTAATGGATCTAACACAATATAGTGTAAAAGCTGCACAGGATTATGCGGCATCGGTCGGTTTAACGTTAGATGCTTCTGAGGAACAATATAATGAAACCATTCCAAGGGGTATGATCATTTCGCAAGAACCTAAACAAGGGACTCAGCTTCAAAAAGGTGATAAAGTCAGCGTGATTGTCTCTAAAGGAAAAGAAGAAAAACCCCCAAGGGAAATAACGAAAGAAATTACCATTGATTACGAACCTCCTTTACCAGGCCAGCCTGGACAAAAACAAGAGGTAAGGATTTATATTGATGATATGAATCACAATATGAGTGTACCTGCGGATGTCTTCTCTATTACAGAAACAACAACTAGGCAAATTAAATTGATTATTGTGGAAGGTAAAAAAGCCAGCTATCAGGTGTTTCGTGATTCTAAAGTCATTGCAGAAGAAACTATTAATTACAACGACGTAGAATAACCTTTTTAAATTAAATCTTTTTACAAGGAGGGCTGCTATGCCTGAAGGGAAAATTGTAAAAGCATTGAGCGGTTTTTATTATGTTCTTTACAATGATAACTTAATTCAGTGCCGCGGAAGAGGAGTGTTTCGGAAAAATAAAATCACTCCCCTTGTGGGGGATGAAGTTGTTTTTCAAGCGGAAAATGACCAAGAAGGGTACATTTTGGAAGTGAAGGAACGCAAAAATGAATTGGTTCGCCCGCCAATTGCGAATGTCGACTTGGCGATTTTGGTTTTTTCCGCTGTCGAACCTGAATTTAGCACCGTACTCTTGGATCGTTTCCTTGTTCTGGTCGAATTTAATCAAATTGAGCCGATTATTTGTATTACCAAAATGGACCTAACAAATGATGAGGAGCAGCAGAAGATTTCAGAATATGCCGCGCACTATCAGGCCGCCGGTTATGAAGTGATTATGACATCTTCCGAGACGGAAACAGGCATTGAATTATTGCATCCACATCTCGAGGATAAAATATCTGTTTTTGCCGGCCAATCAGGGGTTGGCAAATCATCTTTGTTGAATGTACTAAGACCAGACTTGGAATTGAAAACAAATGATATCTCCACCCATTTGGGAAGGGGAAAGCATACAACAAGACATGTTGAACTGATAAAAGTCGGCAATGGATTATTAGCGGATACACCGGGATTTAGCTCTTTGGATTTCACGGATATCGAAGCAGAGGATTTAACCTCCTGTTTTCCGGAAATCTTAAGGGCAAGTGAAAATTGCAAATTTCGCGGCTGCCTTCATCTGAGCGAACCGAAATGCGGTGTTAAACAGGCAGTGGAATCTGGGGAGATTCCAACGTATCGTTACGACCATTATGTCGATTTCCTTCAGGAAATTAAAGATAGAAAGCCGAGGTACTAGTTATGGTAAAAATCGCCCCATCCATTCTTTCAGCTGATTTTGCAAAATTAGGGGAAGAAATCATAGCAGTTGAAAAAGGGGGAGCAGATTACATTCATGTAGATGTGATGGATGGTCATTTTGTCCCGAATATCACAATTGGTCCGCTTATCGTCGAAGCCATTCGTCCGGTAACCAATCTGCCGCTGGATGTTCATTTAATGATTGAAAACCCGGACCAATATATTGAAGCCTTTGCGAAAGCAGGTGCGGATTATATTACGGTCCATGTCGAAGCATGCCGTCACCTGCACCGCACGATTCAAAACATTAAATCCTTTGGTGTAAAGGCCGGGGTTGTCTTAAATCCTGCCACACCTGTCGAGTCAATCCAACATATTATCGGGGATATCGATATGGTGCTGTTAATGTCTGTAAATCCCGGATTTGGCGGGCAAAAATTTATTCCTGAGGTGCTGCCGAAAATCAAGAAAGTAAAACAAATGGCAGTGGAAAAAGGAGTAGAAATTGAAATTGAAATTGATGGCGGTGTCAATCCGGAAACAGCAAAGCTATGTATAGAGGCCGGCGCAAATGTCCTTGTCGCCGGATCGGCCATTTATAATCAAGCGGATTATGCGAAGGCCATTTCGCATATAAGAGGGTAAAAAAAGTCGGCTTAACGCCGGCTTTTTGTTTATCAAAAAGGAGCTCAGATGATGATTATTAATATACTCGCCGGAGGTCCGGAGGATCTTCTGCCCGATTTAACGGAATATATCGAAGAGGATGCAATATGGGTGGGTGTTGACCGCGGCGTATTTCATTTGATATCGAGAAGCATTACACCAGCAATTGCCTTTGGCGATTTTGATTCCGTGACAAAAGCGGAATTAGCGGTTATCGAAGATAAGGTTACTAAATTAAAAAAATTTATTCCTGAAAAAGATGAAACCGATATGGAGTTAGCTTTAAACTGGGCATTAAAGCAACAGCCAGAGAAAATCCAACTGTTTGGTGCCACAGGGGGAAGGCTTGACCATTTACTGGCGAATGTCCAGCTGTTAATTCATCCGCTAAACGCCAAAACTGAAACGGAAATTTTTCTGATTGACCGTTACAATATTGCTTTTTTAAAAGGGCCAGGCACATATACACTCAAGAAAAGATGGGATAAAAAATATATTTCTTTTGTGCCATTAACCCTAGATGTTTTCGGGATTACTCTGGATGGGTTCAAATATCCTTTGAAGAACCGTCATATTTCCCTCGGATCCACACTATGTATAAGTAATGAACTTATTAGCGATTATGGTACTTTTTCATTTTCGGAAGGCATATTATTAGTGATAAGAAGCCATGATTAAAAGCCTCGAAAATTCGGTACTGATTTTGTTCGTTTGAATAAAATGGTAAGGGCGTACGGATTTAGGGTAAAGAATAAAATGTTAGACGTGAGATTTGTGAGGAGGGACAGTATGAAATTTTATACAATTAAACTGCCGAGATTTTTAGGTGGAATTGTCCGAGCGATGATTGGCGTGTTTAATAAAAAAGAATAGGAAAAAGGCCTCATTCCTAAAAAAGGGCTCATTACCTTTCATAAACCTAAAGCACCCATTCGAATAAAATGGGTGCTTTTTATTTTCATTAATTAGGACAAAATAAAAGAAAATGAGGCTGTCACATGACAGCCTCACTAAAAATTATACGCGTTCTACTTTACCGGATCTTAACGCTCTTGCAGAAACCCAAACACGCTTTGGTTTTCCATCAACAAGGATACGTACTTTTTGTAGGTTAGCACCCCATGTACGCTTGTTAGCGTTCATAGCGTGAGAACGGGCGTTACCAGTAGTGGTTTTCTTTCCAGTTACTACACATTTGCGCGGCATTAAATTTCCCTCCTTAACACGAAAAGCTTAACCAGTATTCTTTAAGATACTAATCATATAGAAAAATGGCATAGCCAAATTTTCTGTCTTGAGATACCTTAATAATTTATCACACAACCATTATGAATGCAATAGCTTAGTTAAATGGTTTCAAGAAAAAAACCTTGACATTACCCTGAAATAAATGCTGTTATAGTAAACGTACTAGGAATGACTTTCAATATTTAAGCTACTATAGTAAAATGACTGTAGTTAAGGAGCAATTTTTCAGGAGGGGGAACGATTCATGTCCATTGAATTGAAAACGAAGTACGGACAAATTGATATTTCAAATGAAGTAATCGCAACCATTGCCGGAGGAGCAGCGGTAGAATGCTATGGAATTGTCGGCATGGCCTCTAAAAATCAGATCAAAGATGGCATAACTGAAATTCTTAGAAGAGAAAATTTCACCCGCGGTGTCATTGTCCGCCAGGAAAATGAAGCGTTACATATTGATATGTATATTATTGTCAGCTATGGAACCAAGATTTCTGAAATTGCTCACAACGTGCAATCAAAGGTTAAGTACACCCTTGATAAGACAGTTGGACTTGCCGTTGATTCGGTTAATATTTTCGTTCAGGGAGTTCGTGTGACGAACCCGTAGTAAGGAGTGAAGTTTGTGTCAATTACAGCATTAGATGGAAAACGTTTTGCCGAGATGATTATTCAAGGCGCCAATCATCTGTCAGCCAATGCTAAAATGGTAGATGCTCTGAACGTTTTTCCAGTTCCGGATGGCGATACAGGGACTAATATGAATTTATCCATGACCTCCGGTGCAAAAGAGGTTAAAAATAATGTTCAAGAACATATTGGTAAAGTAGGGGTTTCTCTCTCAAAAGGACTGCTCATGGGAGCACGAGGAAACTCTGGTGTTATTCTTTCGCAATTGTTCCGAGGTTTTTCTAAAGCAATCGAAGCAAAAGCGATCATTAATGGAAATGAATTTGCAGGAGCGCTTGAGGCAGGAGTTGAAACTGCTTATAAGGCTGTTATGAAGCCGGTAGAAGGAACAATTCTGACTGTTGCCAAAGATGCTGCCAAAAAGGCTGTGCAGACTGCGCAAAAATCAAATGATATTGTTGTTATTATGGAAGATGTTTTAAAGGAGGCTAAAGCTTCCCTAAAGCGTACGCCTGACCTATTGCCTGTTTTAAAGGAAGTCGGAGTTGTGGATTCCGGAGGGCAGGGGCTTGTCTGTGTATATGAAGGCTTTCTTGCTGAATTAAAGGGAGAAAAACTGCCGGATTCACCAGAGGTCATGCCATCAATGGATGAATTAGTTAATGCCGAGCATCATAAAAGCGTCCAGGGCCATATTAACACTGAAGATATTGAATTTGGCTACTGTACAGAGTTTATGGTTCGTTTTGAAACAGAAAAGATAGCAAAGCATCCATTTAATGAGACTGCTTTCCGCAATGATCTAAGCAATTATGGAGATTCGTTGTTAGTGATCTCTGATGATGATCTTGTGAAAGTTCATATTCATTCCGAACAGCCTGGTGAAGTATTAACATACGGTCAGCGCTACGGCAACCTTATTAATATGAAAATTGAAAATATGCGCCAGCAGCATTCCAATATTGTCGGAGAAACACATACTCCGCTTGCCACTGCGGTGAAAGAAACACCAAAAGAAAAGCAAGGATATGGAATTGTCGCTGTTTCGATGGGCTCGGGCGTTGCCGACCTTTTTAAGAGCATCGGGGCCCATACAGTCATTGAAGGCGGCCAGACGATGAATCCAAGTACAGAGGATATTGTCAAGGCTGTTAAAGAAGTAAATGCAAAAAAAGTATTTATTTTGCCGAATAATAAAAACATCATTATGGCTGCTGAGCAGGCTCGCGATGTATCGGATGAAGAAATTTATGTGATTCCATCCAAAACCGTTCCGCAAGGGCTTTCCGCTCTGCTTGTCTTTAATCCTTCCGCAGATGCAGAGGCAAACACTACTGCTATGACGGAGGCGCTAAGCCGTGTGAAAACAGGACAAATCACCTTTGCCGTCCGCGATACACAAATCGATGGATTGGATATTGAAACTGGGGATTTCATGGGGATTGCCGAAGGGAAAATTGTTGTTAAAAATAAAGATAAAGAAAAAGCAGCGGAAGACCTGTTATCAAACATGCTTGATGAAGATTCTGAAATTCTTACCATCATTTATGGTGAAGATGTGACAGAGGAAGAACTCAGCCAGCTTACCCAATTCGTTGAAGAAAAATTTAGCGATGTGGAAATAGAGGTTCATAATGGCAAACAGCCATTATATTCTTATATCTTTTCAATTGAATAAATAACGGCTAAAATAGAAGGGGGTCCTTAGGGACCACCCTTCTTTTTTTGGATAATATATACTAACCATTTTTTAATAAAGATAGAAAGACATAGGCAAGGGGGAATAGATTCATGAAGTATAGAAGCGTGTTTGATATCATTGGCCCGGTCATGATTGGTCCGTCAAGCTCTCACACTGCCGGTGCTGCGAGAATCGGCCGCGTCGCTAGAAGTTTATTTGGCAGGGAGCCGAAATGGGCAAATATTTCGTTATACGGATCCTTCGCGCAAACGTACAAGGGTCACGGAACGGATGTTGCGATTGTGGGCGGATTATTGGATTTCGATACGGACGATAAAAGAATTATCAAAGCTATTGAGATTGCTGAAGAACACGGAATGAAAATTCGCTTCATTGAAGAGGATGCAGTTACAGACCACCCCAATACCGCTAGAATTATAATTGGCGATCACAATGGGGAGCTTGAATTAGTAGGCATTTCCATTGGCGGCGGAAAGATTGAAATCATCGAGTTGAACGGTTTTGAATTGAAGCTTTCTGGCAATCACCCTGCCATCTTAGTTGTTCATAATGACCGGTTCGGTGCCATTGCAAGTGTAGCCAATACTCTGGCGAAATATGAAATCAATATCGGCCATATGGAGGTTTCCCGTAAGGAAGCTGGAAAAATGGCCCTGATGACAATTGAGGTAGACCAAAATATTGATGAGACCCTGATCGAGGAACTCGAACAGCTGCCAAACATCTTGAAGGTAACAAAAATTGTTGATTAAACATACACAGCGAAAGGGGGTCATTTTATGTTTCGTAATGTAGCAGAATTAGTAGAACTGGCCAACAGTCAAAATAAAAAAATTTCCGAAATCATGATTGAACAGGAAGTCACCGTAACGGGACGGTCCAAGGAAGAAGTAATCGGCTTTATGGACCGTAACCTCAAAGTGATGGAAGAAGCAGTTGAGCGCGGATTGAAAGGGGTTACTTCCGTTACCGGCTTAACAGGCGGAGATGCAGTACTATTGCAAAAATATATTGAAAAAGGCAATTTCTTATCCGGCGAAACGATTCTCGATGCCGTTAGCAAAGCTGTCGCAACAAATGAAGTAAATGCGGCGATGGGAACGATTTGTGCCACACCGACTGCCGGATCAGCGGGTGTCGTTCCAGGGACGTTGTTTGCTGTAAAGAAAAAGCTGCACCCAACAAGAGAGCAAATGATTTCGTTTTTATTTACCGCCGGAGCGTTCGGCTTTGTTGTTGCAAACAATGCCTCCATATCCGGTGCTGCCGGGGGCTGCCAAGCCGAGGTGGGATCGGCAGCAGGAATGGCCGCAGCGGCAATCGTCGAAATGGCCGGAGGAACTCCGGAACAATGTGCCGAAGCAATGGCCATCACATTAAAAAATATGCTTGGCCTAGTTTGTGATCCGGTTGCCGGTCTTGTGGAAGTGCCTTGTGTAAAGCGAAATGCCATGGGTGCAGCCAATGCCATGGTAGCCGCAGATATGGCACTTGCCGGAATCAAAAGCCGAATTCCATGCGATGAAGTGATTGACGCAATGTATAGAATTGGCCAATCAATGCCAACAGCCTTAAAAGAAACAGCGCAGGGAGGGTTAGCGGCAACACCAACTGGCCGGGCGCTGCAGGCCAAAATTTTCGGAATGCCGCTTACAGAAAAGTGAATCCATATCTAAACCAGCCAATAACAGTTATAAAGGGCATTGGTGACGAAACGGCGGAAATTTTTTCAGAAATGAACATTTTCAGCATTCATGATTTGTTGGAATATTTTCCCTATCGTTATGAGGATTACCGCCTTCGCGATTTGATGGAAGTACAACATGACGAGAAAGTGACGATCGAAGGGAAGGTTCAAAGCGAACCTTCTCTTGTCTATTATGGCAGGAAGAAGTCAAAGCTCTCCTTCCGCTTTTTTGCAGGACAATACTTAATCAAAGTCGTTTTCTTTAACCAGCCCTATTTAAAAAATAAAATCACCATCAATGAAACGTTAACAATTACAGGAAAGTGGGATGCCCATCGGCAGACGATTACTGCCAGTGAACTCCAAATAGGGGAAAATGCGAAAGGTAAAGATTTTGAACCTGTATATTCTCTTAAAGGAAGACTGACAACAAAGGGCATGCGTAAATTTATTAACTTAGCTTTTCAACAATTTGGAGCGTATATTGATGAAACGCTGCCGGATTACTTCATAACAAAATATCGGCTTTTAAACCGGAGAGATGCCATAAAAGCGATGCATTTTCCTGGCGGCGGGGAGGATCTCAAGCAGGCGAGACGGCGCTTTGTGTACGAAGAATTTCTAATCTTTCAGCTGAAAATGCAGGCGCTTCGGAAGTTTGAACGTGAGCATTCACCCGGAATCAGCCAAAACTATGACCTTGGGAAATTGAAGGAATTCATCGCCCGCCTGCCGTTCCCATTAACAAATGCCCAGAAACGAGTTGTAAATGAAATACTATCCGACCTTAAGTCGCCTTATCGAATGAACCGCCTGCTGCAGGGAGATGTTGGATCAGGAAAAACGGTGGTGGCAGCGGTTGGTCTGTACGCAAGTGTTACGTCAGGCTATCAGGGAGCGCTGATGGTACCGACAGAAATATTGGCCGAACAGCATGCAGAATCATTGAAAACCTTATTGGAACCATTTGGAATAAAGTGTGAATTGCTGACAAGTTCCATAAAAGGGAAGCGCCGCCGGGAAATCCTTGAGCAGCTTACAGAGGGAAATATTGATATCTTAATAGGGACACATGCGCTAATTCAGGATGAGGTAACATTTAAGAAATTAGGTTTTGTTATTACTGATGAGCAGCATCGCTTCGGTGTGGAGCAGCGCCGTATTTTGAGGGAAAAGGGAGAAAATCCAGATGTGCTGTTCATGACGGCCACCCCGATACCCCGGACGCTTGCCATTACTGTTTTTGGCGAGATGGATGTATCCATCATTGACGAAATGCCTGCCGGCAGGAAAACAATTGAAACCTATTGGGCCAAACCAGAAATGCTTGAACGGGTATTGGCATTTGTGGAAAAAGAATTACGGAAGGGCCATCAGGCATACGTCATTTGTCCATTAATTGAGGAATCGGAAAAGCTTGATGTGCAAAATGCTATTGATGTGCATGCAACATTAAGCAGCTATTTTCAAAATCGCTTTACAGCAGGGCTGATGCATGGGAGATTAAGCTCTGAGGAAAAGGATTCCGTTATGAAGGCGTTCAGTGCCAACGAGGTTCAAGTGCTCGTCTCGACAACTGTAGTTGAGGTTGGCGTGAATGTGCCCAATGCAACAGTCATGGTTATTTATGATGCAGAAAGATTTGGTCTCTCCCAGCTTCATCAGCTCCGTGGCCGTGTCGGCCGGGGAAGTGATCAAGCCTATTGCATTTTGCTTGCCAGTCCAAAATCAGAGACAGGCCAGGAAAGAATGCGGATCATGACGGAAACCAATGATGGTTTTGTATTAAGCGAAAAAGATTTGGAGCTAAGGGGACCGGGAGACTTTTTTGGCAAAAAACAAAGCGGCATGCCAGAATTTAAAGTAGCCGATATGGTTCATGACTACCGCGCCCTCGAAACCGCCAGAAGCGACGCCGCCACCCTAATCCAATCCGAAACCTTCTGGAAATCGCCAGAATATGAACTGTTAAGAAATCAGCTTGAAGACGCCGGTGTTCTTGAGGGAGAGAAGTTGGATTAGAATTTTTATTGCTGTCCATTTAACAGTACATGTTGATTGGAGCGGAAGGGGCGAGACTCCTGCGGGAGTACGGAGCAGGAGAGACCCCGCAGGAGCTTTAGCGACGAGGAGGCTCTCCGCAACGCCCGCGGAAAGCGAGCCCCTGGAGCGCAAATCAACATCCTATTAGTAAAAAGCAGACTGCAGGAGAAAACTAATCCTTGCAATCTGCTTTTTTAAATTTTATACTACTCTTAGTACCTAGTCATAAGTTTTCGGACGGTGTGAAAAATGAGAAGAAGCAAAAAAGAACGTCAGCAGCTGCTTAGCTCAACCATACAAGATAATCCATTTATAACCGATGAAGAGCTTGCTGAAAAATTTCAGGTAAGTGTCCAAACCATTCGCTTAGACCGCCTGGAATTATCGATACCCGAGCTTCGCGAACGAATTAAAACAGTCGCAGAAAAACGCTTCGATGATGAGGTTCGTTCCCTTCCGCTTGAAGAGGTAATCGGGGAAATCATTGATATGGAACTAGACCAGAGCGCCATCTCCATTTTTGATGTAAAAGAGGAGCATGTTTTTAAACGAAACCAAATTGCCCGGGGCCATCACTTATTTGCCCAGGCAAATTCGCTTGCTGTTGCGGTCATTAACGATGAATTAGCATTAACGGCAAAAGCCAACATCCAATTTAAGCGCTCCGTAAGATTAAATGAACGGGTCATTGCCAAAGCAAGGGTCATGAATATTGATGATGTAACGGGCCGGACGTTGGTCCAGGTATCAAGCTTCGTAAATAATGAACTTGTTTTTACAGGTGATTTTCAAATGTACCGTTCGAAAAACAACTAAAGGATGAGACATATGAAACTTGCAATTGATGCAATGGGCGGAGACAATGCCCCAAAGGAAATCGTTTTGGGAGCCATGAAGGCGGTAGAAACCTTTCCAGACTTACATATCACCCTTGTCGGGGATGAAAATAAAATTAACGAAACTTTAAAGAAACATGACCGGATTACGGTTTTACATACGACAGAAGTTATTCTTGGAACAGATGAACCGGTAAGAGCAGTCCGCCGCAAAAAAACGGCCTCTATGGTTCTAGCGGCCCAACAAGTTGCCGATGGTGCAGCAGATGCCTGTTTGTCCGCAGGGAATACAGGTGCGCTTATGGCTGCCGGACTTTTTGTGGTCGGAAGAATTGAAGGAATTGACAGGCCTGCCTTATCCCCAACTCTGCCAACCATAGGTGGGGAAGGATTTTTATTGCTTGATGTGGGCGCTAATGCCGATGCCAAACCGGAACATCTGGTGCAGTATGCCATCATGGGCTCCATTTATAGTAAAAAAGTAAGAGGGATTGAGAGTCCGCGTGTCGGACTTTTAAATATCGGCACAGAAGAGAAGAAAGGCAATGAACTAACAAGACATGCCTTTGATCTTTTAAAACAGGCCGATTTGAATTTTGTTGGCAATGTCGAGGCCCGTGATCTGCTTGATGGCGTCGCTGATGTCGTCGTAACCGATGGTTTTACCGGTAATATGGTGTTGAAAACGATTGAGGGAACGGCCCTTTCCATGTTTAAGATGTTGAAAACAGTGCTGATGAGCAGTTTTACAAGCAAGCTGGCAGCAGCCGTTTTAAAACCGAATTTAATGCAGTTAAAAGGTAAGCTGGATTATTCAGAATATGGCGGGGCAGGGTTATTTGGCTTAAAGGCACCAGTTATTAAGGCCCATGGTTCGTCAAATGCCCAGGCTGTCTTTAGTGCCATCCGCCAGACAAGAGAAATGGTTACAAACGATGTAGTCGATTTAATTAAACAAACTGTCGAAGCAAATAACGAAACCATAGTACGTTAGGGGGATTTTTATTTTGAGTAAAATAGCTTTTGTGTTTCCTGGTCAAGGTTCCCAAACAGTTGGGATGGGTAAAGATTTGGCAGAAAAATATCCTGAAGTAATGTCCTATTTCAAAAAGGCTGATGAAACTCTTAAAGTCCCTTTAAGTCAGCTGATTTTTGAAGGGCCAAAAGAAGATTTGACACTGACAATTAATACCCAGCCTGCCCTTTTAACAACCAGTTTGGCGGTTTTATCCTTCTTCCAAAATTCAGGGATTAAACCAGACTTTGTCGCCGGTCACAGCTTAGGGGAGTATACAGCCCTTGTGGCGGCAGACGTGATGAGTTTTGAAGAAGGCGTATATGCCGTTAGAAAAAGAGGCGAGTTCATGGAAAATGCCGTGCCTAATGGGGAAGGCTCCATGGCGGCAGTTCTTGGTCTTGATCGGGATAAGTTAGCTGCGGTAACCGAAGAAGTGACAAATGAGGGCAATCCGGTGGCACTGGCCAATTTAAATTGCCCTGGGCAGATTGTTATTTCCGGATCCAAAAAGGGTGTAGAAGATGCAGGAGCGAAAGCAAAAGAGGCAGGTGCCAAAAGGGTACTGCCATTGGAAGTGAGTGGTCCGTTCCATTCACCGCTGATGAAGCCTGCATCCGGACAATTGCGTGAAGTTTTAGATGGAATCGATATGAAAGATGCCGTGGTACAGGTTGTTGCTAACGTATCTGCTAAGCCGGTAACCTCCGCCGCTGAAATTAAGGATAAATTAATTGAACAGCTGTATTCACCTGTTTTATGGGAAGACTCTGTTCAAAAAATGATTGAATTAGGTGTCGATACCTTTATTGAAATTGGTCCGGGCAAGGTTCTTTCCGGCTTGATTAAGAAAATCGATAAAACGGTGAAAATCTATTCTGTATCAGATGAGGAAAGTTCACTCGCAGTAATCGACGCGTTGAAGGAGGAAAAACTATGAGTTTAGCAGGAAAAGCTGCTCTTGTTACCGGTGCATCACGGGGAATCGGCAGGGAAATTGCTCTTGAATTAGCAAGGCAGGGGGCAAATGTAGCGGTTAATTTTTCCGGAAGTGAAGCTAAGGCAAATGAAGTTGTCGACGAGATTAAGGCTCTCGGCCAAGAAGCTTTCGCGATTAAATGTAATGTTTCAAATACTGAAGAAGTAAGTGAAATGGTCAAGGCAGTTATTGAGCAATTTGGCAGGCTCGACATCCTTGTTAATAATGCTGGAATAACAAGGGATAATTTGTTAATGAGAATGAAGGAAGAAGAATGGGATGATGTCCTCAATATTAATCTAAAGGGAGTCTTCCTGGTCACAAAGGCTGTTACAAGACAGATGATGAAACAGCGGGTTGGCAGAATTATTAATATTTCCTCTGTTGTCGGCGAAAGCGGAAATCCTGGTCAGGCTAATTATGTGGCAGCGAAAGCCGGTGTGATTGGTTTAACGAAAACAACCGCAAAGGAACTGGCGTCCCGCAATATTACGGTTAATGCGATTGCCCCAGGGTTTATTACAACAGATATGACCGATAAACTGCCTGAGGATGTAAAAACGGAAATGTTAAAACAAATTCCGTTAGCTAGACTTGGCGAACCAAAGGATATCGCCAAAGCCGCAGCATTTCTTGCTTCCGATGATTCTGCATACATTACAGGACAAACGCTGCATATCAACGGCGGCATGGTGATGTAAATAGAAAAGCGGAAGCGCCTTGGCGCTGCAGCTGGACAAAAAAACAATTTGTATTCATTCAGGAAAATCACTATAATACTTGAGGGGAGGTGAAAGTGATGGCAGAAGTATTAGAGCGTGTAACAAAGATCATCGTTGACCGTTTAGGAGTAGACGAATCTCAAGTTAAACTTGAAGCGTCTTTCAAAGACGACCTTGGCGCAGATTCCCTTGACGTTGTAGAACTAGTGATGGAATTAGAAGATGAATTCGATATGGAAATTTCCGACGAAGATGCCGAAAAAATCAGCACTGTTGGTGATGCTGTGACCTACATAGAAGGCCAAAAGTAATCTTCTTGGAATAATTCCTAAAGCTCCGTTTTCAAACGGAGCTTTATTCTGTAATATAGAACTTGGCACAACATTTGCCAAGTTTCTTTGCGTTTTAAACGTAAATTACTTAAACTTAGGCTATGCAAATTGGAAACAAGGTGGAGAATTTAATGCGCAAGAACTGGAAGGAAAAAGAAATAAACAATCGCGCAAACGAAAAACAATTTAAGGAACTGCAAAATTCAATCGGTGTCATATTTGAAAACGAAAAATTACTAAAACAGGCTTTCACCCATTCATCATATGTGAATGAGCATCGCAGAAAACCTTTTGAAGATAATGAGAGGCTCGAATTTTTAGGAGACGCTGTGCTGGAACTGACGATCTCCCAATTCCTTTTTAAAAAATATCCGACTATGACCGAAGGAGAATTGACCAAGCTTAGAGCTGCAATAGTATGTGAACCATCCCTGGTAGCATTTGCGAATGAACTTCATTTTGGCAAACTAATCTTGCTTGGCAAGGGTGAAGAAATGACCGGCGGCAGGGAGCGCCCTGCTCTTTTGGCCGATGTGTTTGAAGCGTTCATCGGCGCTCTCTATTTGGATAAAGGAATCGAAGTGGTTATTCAGTTTCTTGAAAAGGTCGTTTTTCCTAAAATTGATGCTGGTGCTTTTTCTCATGTGATGGATTTTAAAAGCCAATTGCAGGAGCTAATCCAAAGAGATGGATCAGGCATGATAGAATATTGTGTCCTTCAAGAAAAAGGCCCTGCCCATAATAAGGAGTTTGTCTCTAAAGTGACCTTAAACGGCGCTGAGCTTGGCGTAGGTACAGGAAGGTCGAAAAAGGAAGCAGAACAGCATGCCGCTCAAATGGCACTACAAATGTTGAAAAATGAGTCAGCCCAGAATTAACAAAAGAAGTTTTTGAGGAGAAATCCCCGGGCATTTTAGGAGGATTAATGAATGTTTTTAAAACGGTTGGACATTATTGGCTTTAAATCCTTTGCGGAGCGAGTTGGCGTGGAGTTTGTCCCTGGCATTACCGCAGTGGTTGGTCCAAATGGGAGCGGCAAAAGTAATATTACCGATGCCATCCGCTGGGTGTTAGGGGAGCAATCGGCCAAATCACTAAGAGGCAGCAAAATGGAGGACATCATCTTTGCCGGCAGCGATACGCGAAAAGCGGTCAATTTTGCCGAAGTAACCTTGACATTAGATAATCAGGATCAGGGACTCTCGATTGATTATAACGAAGTAAGTGTCACGAGAAGGGTTACTCGCTCAGGGGATAGCGATTTTTATATTAATAAACAGCACTGCAGGCTAAAGGATATTATTGATTTATTCATGGATTCTGGGCTTGGCAGGGAAGCCTTCTCAATCATAAGCCAAGGAAAGGTAGAAGAAATTTTAAACAGCAAGGCTGAAGACCGAAGGACTATTTTTGAGGAAGCGGCCGGGGTATTAAAATATAAAAACCGCAAAAAAAAGGCAGAATTGAAGCTTTCAGAAACCCAGGAGAACCTCAATCGGGTTCATGACATTTTATTTGAACTGGAAAGCCAGGTAGAACCATTAAAAATTCAGGCATCCATGGCAAAAGACTATTTGGAGAAAAAGGAAGAGCTTGAAAAATTCGAGGTTTCGTTGACGGTGTATGAAATTGAAGACCTCCATCAAAAGTGGGAAAGCCTTTCGAAACAGCTTGATGAGCATCAACACGAAGAACTTGGGATTTCTTCGAATTTGCAGCTAAAAGAAGCAAAGATTGTTGAAATAAGGGATCAAATTGCTGCGTTGGATGAGTCGATAACCGACCTTCAGAATGTCCTCCTTCATGCCAGTGAAGAGCTTGAAAAGCTTGAAGGGCGTAAAGAGGTTCTGAAAGAACGGAAGAAAAACGCATCGCAAAATAAAGATCAGCTCAAGCAAAATATTAATGATTTAACGAATCGTATCGCCGAGCTGTCAGGTGCCCGGGACTTGCAAATTCAGACTTTCAACACATTGGAGAAACAGGTTAAGGACTTGCAGGCCCAACTGAAGGAAAAGCAAGAGAAGCTTCATTTGTTTGCGGAAAATTTAGATGAGAAAATTGATAGCTTAAAGAGTGAATATATTGACCTGTTAAATGAGCAGGCCGGTGCTAAAAATGAGTGGAAATACATCAACGAACAGCTTGAGCAGCAGGATCATAAAAGTACGCGGCTTGATGCGGAAAATGAAAAATTCCTGTTAGAACGGGAGACGGCCCTTACTAAAAAGCAGCAGGTTCATTCTTCTTTAGTTGACATTCAGGCTAAGCTGGAAGCACAGGTCGTCACCTTCCGCGAGCAGCAGCGAAAGCTGGAGTCACTCAGGGCCAATTATCAAAAACAGGAAAAAACATTATACCAAGCATATCAGCTGCTTCAGCAGGCAAAATCAAAAAAAGAGATGCTGGAAGAAATGGAAGAGGATTTTGCAGGCTTTTTTCAAGGGGTTAAGGAAATCCTTAAGGAGCGTGGAAAAAAGCTTGCCGGCATTGAAGGTGCCGTTGCTGAACTCGTCACTGTTCCGAAGGAATATGAAACAGCTCTTGAAACAGCCTTCGGCGGGGCGCTACAGCATATCGTCGTAGATACTGAGGAAAACGCCCGCAAGGCAATTGGATACCTAAAACAAAATTCTTTTGGCCGCGCTACCTTTTTACCATTAACGGTCATTAAAGGGAGACCATTGTCAGCGGCTCAATTGAATTTAATCCAAAACCATCCATCTTTAATTGGAACGGCGGTCAGTCTCGTTCAGTTTGACGGGAAATATGCAGAGGTTATGAATAATCTCCTTGGTAATGTAGTCATAGCAAAGGACCTAAAAGGGGCTAATGAACTGGCAAAGATGCTGCAATATCGGGTACGCCTGGTAACCCTAGACGGGGACGTCGTAAATCCTGGCGGTTCAATGACAGGTGGTGCCGTCAAACAAAAAAGTTCATCTTTATTATCACGAAAAACAGAGCTAGAGGGTTTAAAAGAAAAACTTGTCATCATGGAAGATAAAACGGCTGGTTTAGAGAAGACCGTTAAATCCCTGAAAGAGGAAGTACAGACCTCAGATGCTGCGCTTGAGGAAATCCGCAAATCCGGGGAGGATTTAAGACTATCGGAGCAGTCGATTAAAGGGGATTTACGAGAAGCGGAGCTTGAAGAAAAGAATATTAATGACCGACTGGCCATTTATGATTTGGAAAAGAATCAAATAGCCAAAGACCGTTCAGAACTTTTGGCAAGAAAAACGAAGGTGTCCGACTCACTCGAAACATTTAAAAAGACCATTGCTGACTTGGATCAGAAAATCCTGATCCTGACAAATCAAAAGACAAAGGATTTAACATCCAAAGAATCGCTCACCACTGCGATAAATGAACTTAA
Source organism: Neobacillus sp. SAB-20_R2A (assembly GCF_049568635.1). Classification (NCBI taxonomy): domain Bacteria; kingdom Bacillati; phylum Bacillota; class Bacilli; order Caryophanales; family Bacillaceae; genus Neobacillus; species Neobacillus sp. SAB-20_R2A. The sequence goes on from NZ_CP145895.1 coordinate 1,855,687, forward strand.
GATTGAATTTGCCTCAAAAAATGAACAGTTTTTACATGCAAAAGAACGGCTCGAGCAAATGAAGCGGGATATCGCTGAAAATGAACAAAAGCTGACTATTTTCACCGAGGACCTGAATTTCCTGACAGCGGAAATGACCAACAGTTCAACCGGTGAGGAGCAGCTAGAGGAAGCCGCCAAACGAAAGCAGCAGGACAAAGAAAATACGCTTAAGCTGATTGCGGCCAGGAGACAGGAACGCCTAGAGCTGCAAGGCGACCTGGAGAATTTGGAGCTTGAAACAAAGGAATTAAAACGAGTTCATAAAGGATTAACCATCGCCATCAAGGACGAAGAAGTAAAAATGAACCGTTTGGATGTAGAGCTTGAAAACAGGCTGACGCACCTTAGAGAGGAGTATTTATTATCCTTTGAGGGAGCCAAAGAGCAATTCCCACTAACTGTTCCGGTCGAAGAAGCCCGCAAAAAGGTGAAATTGATTAAGCTTGCCATCGAAGAGCTAGGCCATGTTAATCTTGGTGCGATTGAAGAATATGAGCGGGTATCGGAACGCTATGAATTTCTAAGTGAACAAAAGGCTGATCTTCAAGAAGCAAAGGATACACTATTCCAGGTCATTGGAGAAATGGATGAAGAGATGAAGAAACGGTTCAGCCAAACCTTCGAGGGAATCCGGGAACATTTTGAACCGGTTTTTCGGGCGTTATTTGGCGGCGGCCGCGCAGACCTAATCTTAACAGAGCCAGAAGATCTCTTGAATACCGGTGTTGAAATCGTTGCCCAGCCGCCTGGTAAAAAACTGCAAAATCTAGGGCTTTTGTCTGGGGGAGAGCGAGCCTTAACGGCAATTGCTCTGTTATTTTCGATTTTAAAGGTACGGCCTGTTCCATTCTGTATCCTTGATGAGGTTGAAGCCGCCTTAGATGAGGCCAATGTCCACCGTTTCAGTCAATATTTAAAACGCTTTAGTAAGGAAACCCAGTTTATTGTTATCACTCATCGAAAAGGGACAATGGAGGGTGCCGATGTCCTTTACGGGGTGACAATGCAGGAATCCGGCGTATCAAAGCTTGTATCCGTCCGCTTGGAGGATACCAAAGAACTAGTAGAATCATAAGATCAGGAAGTGAGAAAATGAGTTTTTTTAAAAAATTAAAAGAAAAGATTACAAAGTCGACGGATAATGTAACAGAAAAATTTAAGGAAGGACTCACCAAAACAAGGGACAGCTTTTCCGGCAAGGTCAACGACCTGATTGCAAGATACCGAAAAGTTGACGAGGAATTCTTTGAAGAGCTCGAAGAAATCTTAATCCAGGCGGATGTCGGTTTTGATACAGTTATGGAGCTGATCGATGAGCTGAAAATGGAGGTAAAGCGCCAAAATATTCAGGACCCTGTTGAAGTCCAAAGTGTCATCTCTGAAAAGCTGGTCGATATTTATAATTCAGGGGAAGAACAGTCATCTCAATTAAATATTCAGAAGGATGGACTGACGGTAATACTATTCGTCGGAGTAAATGGTGTCGGTAAAACAACAACTATCGGCAAGCTTGCCTATAAGTTTAAGTCCGAGGGCAAAAAAGTAATATTAGCGGCTGGAGACACCTTCCGTGCCGGTGCGATTGATCAGCTTGAGGTGTGGGGAGACCGGGTGGGAGTCGAAACCGTTAAGCAGGCTGAGGGCTCAGATCCGGCAGCTGTCATGTATGATGCCATCCAGGCCGCAAAATCAAGAAACGCTGATATTCTCATCTGCGATACAGCAGGCAGATTGCAAAACAAGGTAAACCTGATGAAAGAGCTTGAAAAGGTGAAGCGGGTAATTGAAAGGGAGATCCCTGGTGCGCCGCACGAAGTTCTCTTGGTGCTTGATGCCACAACCGGTCAAAACGCACTCATTCAGGCAAAAACCTTTAAAGAAGCCACCAATGTAAGCGGAATTGTCCTGTCCAAACTCGACGGAACCGCCAAAGGCGGAATCGTCCTGGCGATCCGCAACGAATTGAAAATCCCCGTTAAATTCGTAGGGCTGGGAGAAAAAATGGACGACCTGCAAGAATTCGACGCCGAAAAATACGTCTATGGACTATTTGCGGAGCAGATTGAAAAGTCGGAATAGAATAATGTAAAGATGTTTTGCTTGACACTAACGATCCGCACATGTAAACTACTTCGTAAAGGCTTTTCGCTTTACAAAAGGGGGATGCGGCATGCTTGAAAAGACAACACGAATGAACTACCTGTACGACTTCTATCATTCGCTGTTAACGCCAAAGCAGCAAAGCTATATGTCTCTCTATTATTTGGAAGACTACTCACTCGGTGAAATCGCCGAAGAATACGAAGTCAGCCGTCAGGCCGTTTATGATAATATCAAACGGACAGAGGCAATGCTCGAGGAGTACGAAGAAAAGCTATTATTATTTGAAAAATTTCAGGAACGCAACCGGCTCGTCAAGCTTCTGAAAGAACTGCTCGATGAAGAGCAGCCAAGCAAGCAGGCGATGCAAGCCACAATCGCTGAGCTGGAGAATTTAGATTAGGAGTTGGGATAAATGGCGTTTGAAGGATTAGCCGACCGACTGCAAAATACAATCCAAAAAATCCGCGGCAAAGGGAAAGTCACTGAAGCGGATGTAAAAGAAATGATGCGTGAAGTGCGTCTCGCCCTGCTTGAGGCGGACGTTAACTTCAAGGTCGTCAAAGATTTTGTCAAAAAGGTAAGCGAACGCGCCGTTGGACAAGAGGTACTAAAGAGCTTAACTCCCGGACAGCAAATCATTAAAATCGTTAACGAAGAATTAACGGAATTAATGGGTGGCGAGCAAAGCAAAATTGCCGTGTCAAATCGCCCGCCAACCGTCATCATGATGGTCGGTCTGCAGGGGGCTGGTAAAACAACGACCTCAGGAAAGCTGGCTAATTTGCTGCGGAAGAAGTATAACAAACAGCCGATGCTCGTTGCAGCCGATATTTATCGCCCAGCCGCAATCAAACAGCTTGAAACACTAGGCAAGCAATTAAGTATGCCTGTTTTCTCCCTTGGTGACCAGGTAAGTCCGGTTGAAATTGCCAGACAAGCCATCGCCAAAGCCAAAGAAGAGCATCATGATTATGTTCTGATCGATACCGCCGGCCGGCTCCATGTTGATGAGACCTTAATGAACGAACTAAAGGACATTAAGGAACTAACCAAGCCGGATGAAATCTTTCTCGTTGTCGATGCGATGACAGGTCAAGATGCTGTAAACGTGGCACAAAGCTTTAATGAACAGCTTGGCCTGACTGGGGTCGTGCTGACAAAGCTTGACGGTGATACAAGGGGCGGTGCTGCTCTGTCAATCCGGTCGGTCACTCAGACACCGATTAAATTTATTGGGATGGGTGAAAAGATGGATGCCCTTGAACCGTTCCATCCGGAGCGAATGGCATCACGGATTTTGGGCATGGGTGATGTGCTGACCTTAATTGAAAAAGCACAGGCCAATATCGACGAAGAAAAAGCCAAAGAGCTTGAGCAGAAAATGCGGACAGCGTCGTTTACACTTGATGATTTTCTCGACCAGTTAGGGCAGGTCCGCAAACTTGGTCCGCTTGACGAACTGTTAAAGATGATGCCTGGCGCTAATAAAATCAAAGGTTTGAACAATCTGCAAATCGATGAAAAGCAAATAGCCCATGTTGAGGCCATTATCAGGTCGATGACGAAACAAGAAAAGCTTCACCCTGAAATCATGAACTCAAGCCGTAAACGCCGGATTGCCGCAGGAAGCGGACGTACCGTTGCAGAGGTAAACCGTCTGTTAAAGCAGTTTGAGGACATGAAGAAAATGATGAAGCAAATGTCTGGCATGCAGCAAAAAGCCAAGAAAAAAGGCGGATTTAAATTTCCTTTTAAGCCGTTTTAATTCGAAATGCGGAAGCGCCTTGTTCAGGGGCGACAGGCATAAGACGAGCCGGCGAGAAGGCTGTTTTTTAGCCTTCTTGACGGATTGGCTTATGACCCCGAGCCCCTAGGCGCTGGAGCTGGACACCAGTCTAAGTTCATGTTTGCATTCTGTTTTAATTCTGTAATTTTTGGAAATAATAACTGTAAAGAAAAAACACTTTACAAATAAAAAAACAATTGGTATTATACTATCTTGTGTGAAACTATTCGGAGGTGCTTATTTAAAATGGCAGTAAAAATTCGTTTAAAGCGTATGGGAGCTAAGAAAACTCCTTTCTATCGTATTGTAGTAGCAGATTCTCGTTCACCACGTGATGGACGTTTCATCGAAACAGTTGGAACTTACAATCCAGTTGCTGAGCCAGCTTTAGTTCAAATCAACGAAGAACTAGCTCTTAAGTGGTTGCAAAACGGCGCGAAGCCATCTGATACAGTACGTAACTTGTTCTCAAAACAAGGCATTATGGAAAAATTCCACAATGCAAAATTAAGCAAGTAATCGTGGAGAAGCGATGAAAGAATTGATCGAAACGATTGTTAAGCCCCTTGTTGATTTTCCTGAGGAAGTTCGGGTTGAAACCATTGAGGATGATACTCGAATCACCTATCACTTAACCGTCAATAAAACGGACATCGGTAAGGTGATTGGCAAGCAGGGGCGTGTTGCAAAGGCCATTAGGACTGTTGTCTACGCAGCAGGATCATCACAACAAAAGAAGATTTTCTTGGAAATTGGTGAATAGCTTTTTGCATCAAGAAAGAAAGGGAGGGATCAAAGTCCTCCCTTTTTTGTTAGTTGTTCAAATTTTTAAGGGGGCAATAAACATGCAAATTATTCAATCCGTTGTGGTGAAGCAAATCTTAACCGAAAAAAGCAAACAACAGCTTTTTGACAAGTATCATGCAAGGAAACGGCAGTTTGAAAAAGAATGCGACCAGCTTCAATTCGAATTAAAACGCTTGGAAAAATCGAAAAGCTACCCTCAGGGCACACTAAAAAAGCACTTTGAAAAAGAAATTGAAATGAGACGAGAAAAAATAAAATTACTTGATTTTCAAATAGAACAATTACATATCCTACCAATAGGCAGCGAATTAAAGGAAAAAGAAGTCCAAGCTCTCATTGAGGTTAAAGCAGGGGACCTTTGGATTGACCAAGATTTACAGCCTGAGATTCTTATTAAAGATGGTATCATTGAGGAAATTAGAAGGTGAGTACATATGGAAAGATGGTTCAATGTTGGTAAAATCGTTAATACCCATGGTATAAAAGGAGAAGTCCGCGTCATTTCGAAAACCGATTTTCCGGAAGAACGCTATAAACCGGGGAATACATTATATTTATTTCAAAAGGGATCAAGCACACCGCTTGAATTAACTGTTAAAAGCCACCGCAGCCATAAAAATTTTGATTTGCTTGTGTTTGAAGGGTATGAAAATATTAACCTGGTGGAGAAGTTTCGTGAAGGAATTTTAAAGGTTCCGGAGTCACAGCTAAGTGAACTCAAGGAAGATGAATTCTATTATCATGAAATTATCGGCTGTCTCGTGGCCACAATCGATGGGGAAGAGCTTGGAAAGATTACTGAAATCCTTACTCCGGGTGCGAACGATGTTTGGGTGGTCAAAGGAAAAGATGGAAAAGAAGTTTTAATCCCGTATATCCATGATGTTGTCAAGAAAGTGGATGTAAAGGAAAAGGTTGTCCTTATTGAACCAATGGAAGGACTATTGTCATGATGCAAATCGACATTCTTACCCTTTTTCCTGAGATGTTTACCGGGGTACTTGGGAGTTCGATTTTAAGCAAAGCAGCGGAAAAGTCAGCTGTCCAATACAATGTCGTGAACTTCCGTGAATTCTCTGATAACAAGCATTCCTCTGTGGATGACTATCCATACGGAGGCGGTGCTGGCATGGTTTTAAAGCCGCAGCCGATTTTTGATGCGGTTGCCTCGCTTACAGAACAGGCTAACAGCAGCCGCCCAAGAATCATTTTGCTTTGCCCTCAAGGGGAGCGATACAGCCAAAGGAAAGCGGAAGAATTGGCCGGTGAGGAACATTTGATATTTATTTGCGGTCATTATGAAGGCTATGATGAAAGAATCAGGGAGTATTTGGTCACCGATGAAATATCAATAGGCGACTATGTTTTAACAGGCGGTGAGCTTGGTGCCATGGTTGTGATTGATAGTGTTGTCCGTCTGCTCCCCGAGGTGCTTGGCAATCAAGAATCCCATATGAAGGATTCGTTTAGTACAGGTTTGCTTGAACACCCTCACTATACAAGGCCTGCTGATTTTCGCGGCATGAAGGTGCCGGATACACTATTATCCGGCAATCACAAGTTAATTGAAGAATGGCGCAATAAAGAAACCCTAAGAAGAACTCTATTAAGAAGACCTGACCTATTTGAAAAAGTAGAACTAACACCAGAACAACAAAAGTGGCTGGAGGAAGTAAAAAAAGAATACAAGTAGTATTGCAGGGGCTTTGAGATTATGTTATGATATTTCTTGTGACTTGAGCTGAGTCTATCAGTTTAATGTCTTATAACGATGTTCCGCTGCAATTGATAAATTCTTGGTTTGCATGAGCGTCTGTTGGAAGGAGTTGAAAACGATGCATAAATTAATTGAAGAAATCACAAAAGAACAACTTCGTTCTGATCTTCCTGCGTTCCGTCCTGGTGACACTGTACGTGTACACGTTAAAGTTGTCGAGGGTACTCGCGAGCGTATTCAGTTATTTGAAGGTGTTGTGATTAAGCGTCGTGGTGGTGGAATTAGCGAAACTTTTACAGTTCGTAAAATTTCTTACGGAGTAGGCGTTGAGCGTACTTTCCCTGTTCATACACCAAAAATTGCGAAGCTTGAAGTAATCCGTCGCGGTAAAGTTCGCCGTGCTAAACTTTACTACTTACGTGAACTTCGCGGTAAAAAAGCTCGTATTAAAGAAATTCGCTAATAAGAAAAAGAGAGCTTGCTCTGCAAGCTCTTTTTTTATACCTAGTGAAAATATCTATTAACAAATTATTAAATTTAATTAAAAACATTAATCCCCTCGTGTTAATTAGTTCTAAGTTATGTAAAATAGGCTTTATAAGACATTTTTACTGGATTGGTGGGGACAAAAGAATGGCAAAAAAGAAAAATGAATTTTGGGAATGGACAAAAGCGCTTTTAATTGCTGTCATCCTGGCAGCCGTAATTCGCTATTTTCTCTTTGCGCCGATAGTAGTGGACGGCTTATCAATGATGCCTACTTTAAAAAATCAGGATCGCATGATTGTTAATAAGTTGAGTTATAAAATAGGTGAACCGCATCGATTTGACATCATTGTTTTTCATGCACCTGAGCATAAAGATTACATAAAACGGGTCATCGGTCTTCCTGGAGATAGAATCGAATATAAGAATGACACTTTATATGTGAATGGCAAAGCGTATAAAGAGCCATATTTGGATGAATATAAAAAACAAGTGGAGGACGGTCCTTTAACAGACTCATTCACATTGGAAGAAACACCGGTCGGTCAAATAACAGTTCCAAAAGGGGAATTATTTGTAATGGGTGATAACCGCCGCTTCAGCAAAGATTCCCGTCATATCGGATCCGTTCCAATGAGTAAAGTCATTGGCAAGACAAGCATCGTCTACTGGCCGCTAAACGATGCCCATATAGTTTCTGTGAAATAAATAATATTTTTGCAGAATGTATAGTAAAAGGAGGTGACTGCTTTGACGATCCAATGGTTTCCCGGTCACATGGCTAAGGCTCGCAGAGAGGTCACGGAAAAATTAAAATTAGTTGATATCATTTTTGAATTAGTAGATGCCAGAATTCCATACTCATCAAGAAATCCGATGATTGATGAAATCATTCAACATAAACCTCGTTTGGTGTTATTAAATAAAGCGGATATGGCCGATAAGAATGTTACCAAGGAATGGATTGCCTTTTTTGCCAAAAAAGGCGTGAAGGCCCTGGCGATTAATTCCCAGGCAGGAGAAGGAATGAAGGAAATTGCCAATGCTGCCCAGGAAATTTTGAAAGAAAAATTTGACCGCATGCGGGCAAAAGGGGTAAAGCCGAGGGCCATCAGGGCCATGATTGTCGGCATTCCCAATGCTGGTAAATCCACACTCATTAACCGCCTGGCGAAAAAAAATATCGCCAAAACTGGCAATACCCCGGGTGTGACAAAATCCCAGCAGTGGATAAAAGTAGGCAAAGAAATGGAGCTGCTAGATACTCCGGGAATATTATGGCCAAAGTTTGAGGATCAAGAGGTCGGAAAAAAATTGGCGATCACTGGGGCCATTAAGGATACGCTCTTAAATCTGCAGGACTTGACCGTTTACGCCCTGGATTTTTTAGAGCGAGAATATCCTGAACGCTTGAGGGAGCGCTATAAGTTTACCGACATTCCAGATGACGTTGTACTTAAGTTCGACCACATCGGCAAGCTCCGCGGCTGCCTGATGGGCGGAGGAATGGTAGACTACGATAAAGTGGCCGAATTGGTGATCAGAGAAACCCGTTCCGAGAAGTTTGGTCCTTTATCATTCGAAAGGCCCAAGGATTTTCAAACTGAAAATGAAGAATAACGAAAAGCTCTCCTATTGGGGGAGCTTTATTAAACGCTACCTAAAAGGTGAATTAGAATGAAACGTTTGTCGATTGCAGAAATTGAAGAACAGCTGAATAACGTTAAAGCAGATAACGACCCTTTTCTAATCAGTCTTGAAGGAGATGAGCGAAAAGGGGTGCAAACCTGCCTAGCGAGATGGAAGAAGCAGAGAGCTCAAGAAAAAGGCCTTGCTGAGAAATTTTTTGAAATGACGGCCTTTGAGCGTAAATACCGCGGTCAAGGTTTTCAGTATATCGCAGGTGTGGACGAAGTAGGCAGGGGGCCGCTGGCTGGTCCGGTTGTGTCCGCAGCGGTCATTTTGCCGACGGATTTTTTCCTGCCAGGGATTGATGATTCGAAAAAGCTGTCCGAAAAAAAACGGCTTGAATTTGATGAAATCATTAGGAGAGAGGCGCTTGCATTCAGTGTGGCCATGGTTCATGCTCCAGAAATAGACGAAATCAATATCTATCAGGCAACTAAAAAAGCAATGAAATCGGCTATTGCAGGTCTTGGAACAAACCCGGATGTAGTGCTCATTGATGCCATGAAACTTGACACTCCTTACCTGACAGAATCGATCATTAAAGGGGACGCCAAAAGTATTTCAATTGCAGCAGCATCTATTGTCGCTAAAACAGCAAGAGATTCCCTTATGAAAGAAATTTCGGGGCGGTTTCCGCAATATGGTTTTCAAGAAAACGCAGGCTATGGAACGAAGGAACACCTGCTTGCGATTGACCAGTATGGAATCACTCCTTATCATCGTAAGAGCTTCTCACCCATCAAGGATACATTGACAAATCAATTATCGTTTTCGTTAGGTACATAAATCTAGCTTAAGTGATTTATAATAAAACAGGCTGAATAAAGCCTGTTTTATTTTTGGAAAATAATAGTTTTTTATTATATTACTAATTATTTTCCTTGATTTTTATATAAATATTATTTATAGCATAATGGTGGACAAGGTTTGTTTCATTATATAAAATGTAAACGGAGTCAAATTTTTTGAACAGTTTGATTAGGAGGATGGGAAATGAATATCCATGAGTATCAGGGGAAAGAAATCCTCAGAAAATATGGGGTAGCGGTTCCGAATGGAAAAGTGGCTTTCACTGTTGAAGAAGCAGTTGAAGCTGCGAAAGAATTAGGCACACAAGTATGTGTGGTAAAAGCGCAAATACACGCAGGCGGACGGGGAAAAGCCGGCGGTGTTAAGGTTGCCAAAAACCTTGATGAGGTTCGTACATATGCCAGCGAAATTCTTGGTAAAACATTGGTTACACACCAAACTGGACCTGAAGGTAAAGAAGTTAAGCGTCTCCTAATTGAAGAGGGCTGCGACATTAAAAAAGAATACTACATTGGATTAGTATTAGATCGTGCTACTTCCCGCGTGGTATTAATGGGTTCTGAAGAGGGCGGAACAGAAATCGAAGAAGTTGCCGCTAATACACCTGAGAAAATTTTTAAAGAGGAAATTGATCCAGTTCTTGGATTAATGCCATTTCAAGCACGTCGTTTGGCATTTAATATCAATATTCCAAAGGAATTAGTCAATAAAGCTGTTAAGTTTATGACAGCCCTTTACAACGCTTATATTGACAAAGATTGCTCAATTGCCGAAATCAACCCGTTAGTTGTAACTGGCGATGGTAACGTTATGGCATTAGATGCAAAATTAAACTTCGATTCCAATGCACTGTACCGTCAAAATGATGTTTTAGAGTATCGTGACCTTGAAGAAGAAGATCCAAAAGAAATCGAAGCTTCCAAGTATGACTTAAGCTATATCGCGTTAGACGGCAATATCGGCTGTATGGTTAACGGTGCCGGACTGGCAATGGCTACAATGGATATCGTTAAGCACTATGGCGGCGATCCGGCAAACTTCCTTGATGTTGGGGGCGGTGCAACAGCTGAAAAGGTAACAGAAGCATTTAAAATTATCCTTTCCGATCCAAACGTAAAAGGTATTTTTGTTAATATCTTTGGCGGTATCATGAAGTGTGATGTCATTGCTGATGGAGTAGTAGAAGCAGCGAAACAAGTTGGCCTATCTATTCCGCTTGTCGTTCGTTTAGAGGGAACAAATGTTGACCTAGGTAAGAAGATCCTATCTGAGTCAGGTCTTAATATCACAGCTGCTGAATCCATGGCAGACGGCGCACAAAAAATCGTTTCATTAGTGAAATAGGATCAAGAGAAAGGGGAATTAACGTGAGCGTTTTTATTAATAAAGACACAAAAGTAATTGTTCAAGGTATAACTGGCGGAACAGCCCGTTTCCATACAAAGCAGATGATTGAATACGGCACTCAAATCGTCGGCGGAACTTCACCAGGCAAAGGCGGCCAAGAGGTGGAAGGTGTTCCTGTTTTCAATACTGTAAAAGAGGCAGTTGAAGCAACAGGAGCAAATGCTTCCGTTATTTATGTTCCAGCACCATTTGCTGCAGATTCCATTATCGAAGCGGTTGATGCTGAACTAGATCTTGCTATTTGTATTACAGAGCATATTCCTGTATTAGATATGGTGAAAGTTAAGCGTTACATGGAAGGCAAGAAGACCCGTTTAGTGGGTCCAAACTGCCCTGGCGTGATTACAGCTGATGAGTGTAAAATCGGCATTATGCCTGGCTACATTCACACTAAAGGACATGTCGGCGTTGTTTCTCGCTCCGGTACATTAACATATGAAGCTGTTCATCAATTAACTCAAGCAGGTATCGGCCAGACAACTGCAGTTGGTATTGGCGGAGACCCTGTTAACGGAACAAACTTCATCGATGTATTAAAAGCATTCAATGAAGACCCTGAAACATATGCTGTTATAATGATTGGTGAAATCGGTGGAACAGCAGAAGAGGAAGCGGCTCAGTGGGTTAAAGCAAACATGACTAAGCCTGTTGTCGGCTTCATCGGCGGACGTACTGCACCTCCAGGAAAGCGCATGGGCCATGCTGGTGCGATTATTTCCGGCGGAAAAGGTACTGCTGATGAAAAAATCCGCGTTATGAACGAATGCGGCATGAAAGTAGCTGCAACACCGTCCGTAATGGGTGAAACTTTAATTGAAGTACTTAAAGAACAAGGCTTATACGAAAAGTGTAAAACTCACTAAAATACACCATGATAAACAGATAGTCCCTCATACTATGAGGGGCTCTTTCTGTTTAAAAAATTTAAACTGGAGGAAATTAACAGTGAATGAGTTTACTGAAAAACTAATCTCCCTGCTTCATTATCCTGATATATCGTGGCATACGATCTATCAAATATTAAAAAGAGACCCGGGACTTGAATCTCTAAAATCTTATCAACCAACAGCCCAATTGAGCATGTTCCCTCCTCCGGCCTCCGCCATTGCTGCATACCCTGCAACTGAACCCTTTTATCCCGAAATCATTTATGACCAAATCCGCCAATACAAAACAAATGATATCTCCGTCATCACCGTATTTGACCCGCTGTATCCCCGTTATTTAAAAGAGATTTATCAGCCTCCTTGGGCAATCTTCGCAAAAGGTGACTTATCCCTGCTAGAGAAAGAGCCGAAATTAGCTGTGGTTGGTTCTAGGCAAGCGACCCAGTACGGAAAAAATGCCATCCGTTTAATTTTCCCGGAATTAATTGATAATGGAGTGCTAATTGTCAGCGGTTTAGCAAAAGGTATTGATAAACTCGCCCATGAATACGCTATTAAAAATGGCGGAAAGACGATTGCTGTGATTGCCGGAGGGCTGTACCATATTTATCCAAAGGAAAATATGAATCTGGCATTGGAAATGATGAAAACACAGCTTGTACTGTCCGAATACCCCCCGGATACACAGCCGCAGAGATGGCATTTTCCGGCGCGAAACCGAATCATTAGTGGAATGTCCCGGGGAACATTTATTATAGAAGCAAAGAGGAAAAGCGGCTCATTAATAACGGCCAACTATGCCGTTAATGAGGGCAGAGACGTTTTTTCGCTTCCTGGAAGCATTTTTAATCCCTATTCAATCGGGGCAAATGAACTTATTCAGCAGGGAGCAAAACTTGTCACAAAAGCCGGGGATATATTAGAGGAAATAAGATAAAACTGTATTTTATTGAATAAATTTTTAATTTTTGCAGGGTTTTTTGTATAAATGAAGAAAAGTTAGGGTAAAAAGGTTGAAATAATTTCTAATATGTATTACATTTTCCAACATAAGTTCAAAAACTAGAATGAGACAATAATATTGAAAGTATTATATAAATAATTTGGGATATGGGAGTTTTGGAAAGTATTTCTTGAAGCAAAGTTGTCATAACTAGAATTTAGAAAACTTCTCAAAAAAATCGAGCATCTTAGAAGCGGGCTTTTGCCAGGTTCGGGGCGCTTTCACACTTTCCCTCTTAAGGAGGAACATACATGTCGGAGTTTCTTGTCATCGTTGAATCGCCTGCAAAAGCGAAAACGATTGAGCGATATTTAGGAAAAAAATATAAAGTAAAAGCATCAATGGGACACGTTAGAGATTTGCCGCGCAGTCAAACGGGGGTTGATGTAAACAACGGCTTTGAACCGAAATATATTACGATACGCGGAAAAGGCCCTGTTTTAAAGGAATTAAAGACAGCAGCCAAAAAAGCCAAGAAAATTTTTCTGGCGGCCGACCCCGATCGCGAAGGAGAAGCAATCGCTTGGCATTTGGCGCATAGCCTTGATGTGGATATTAACTCAGACTGCCGGGTAGTATTTAATGAAATCACCAAGGATGCCATCCAGGAATCCTTTAAACATCCACGGCCAATCAATAAAGACTTGGTAGATGCACAACAGGCCCGCAGAATTCTTGACCGCCTGGTGGGCTATAATATCAGTCCGCTGTTATGGAAAAAGGTCAAAAAGGGGTTAAGTGCGGGAAGAGTCCAATCAGTTTCTGTCAGATTGATCATTGACCGGGAAAATGAAATTAAAGCCTTCATTCCAGAAGAATATTGGACGATTGACGGCGAATTTTTAAAAGGGAAAGATCAATTCAACGCTTCGTTTCATAGTCTTGTAGGACTGAATAAAACAGAAGTAAGCTCTGAAGAAGAGGTGCAAAAGATTCTGCAGCAAATGGAGGGAAACAAGTTCACGGTCATTGCCGTGACAAAAAAAGAACGGCGCAGAAATCCTGCCCCGCCATTTATAACCTCTTCCCTGCAGCAAGAAGCAGCCAGAAAATTAAACTTTCGGGCCAAAAAGACAATGATGCTGGCCCAGCAGCTGTACGAAGGAATCGAACTTGGCAAAGAAGGGACAGTCGGTTTGATTACCTATATGAGAACAGATTCCACGAGGATTTCTGAAATAGCTCAGGAAGAAGCGGCTAATTATATCAAGGCTGAATATGGGGAGCAATTTCTAAAAACAGAGCAAAGGAAAGAGAAGAAACAGACAAATGCTCAAGATGCTCATGAAGCGATTCGGCCGACCAGCACATTCAGAGATCCGAGCAGTTTGAAGGAGTTCCTTTCAAGAGATCAACTGCGTTTATATAAATTAATTTGGGAACGGTTCTTAGCCAGTCAAATGGCCCAAGCTGTAATGGATACAATGAGTGTTGATTTACAAAATGGCAATGTGGTGTTTCGCGCTACTGGATCGAAAATAAAGTTCCCCGGCTTTATGAAGCTATATGTTGAAGGTACGGATGATCAAGTGGAGGAATCCAACAAAATGCTTCCTGACCTCAATGAAGGGGATGAAGTGTTCCAGAAGGATATTGAGCCGAAACAGCATTTTACCCAGCCGCCGCCTCGGTATACGGAGGCAAGGCTTGTAAAGACGCTTGAGGAACTTGGAATCGGCAGGCCTTCAACCTATGCCCCAACGCTCGATACCATTCAAAAACGAGGCTATGTAGCGCTCGACAATAAGCGCTTTGTTCCGACGGAGCTTGGAGAAATTGTCCACGAATTAATGGTAGAGTTTTTTCCGGAGATTGTGAATGTCGAGTTTACCGCCAAAATGGAACAGGATTTGGATAATGTTGAAGAAGGCAAAACACCATGGGTAAAGATCATCGATGAATTCTATCAGGATTTTGAAATTCACCTGAAAAAAGCGGAAAAGGAAATGCAGGAAGTTGAAATCAAAGACGAACCTGCCGGTGAAGACTGTGAAAATTGCGGCAGCCCGATGGTGTTTAAAATGGGCCGCTACGGCAAATTCATGGCTTGCAGTAATTTCCCGGACTGCCGAAACACAAAACCGATTGTTAAAGAAATCGGCGTTACCTGTCCAACCTGTAAAGAGGGAACAATCGTTGAAAGAAAAAGTAAGAAAAAGAGATTGTTCTACGGGTGCAGCCGCTTCCCAGAGTGCGATTTCCTATCTTGGGATAAACCGCTTCCTAGAAACTGTCCAAAATGTGAGGGACTCCTTGTCGAGAAGAAACTTAAAAAGGGTGTCCAAGTCCAATGTGTATCCTGTGACTATAAAGAAGAACCACAAAGCTAAGGAGTGGGAAATATTCCACTCTTTTTAATTTTTTTTAAACATAAAACTTTTTTGTTTGTCATTCGTATAGTAAAATGCAAGATGGACTGAATTCGAGGGAATGGTAAAAAGTAAGGACTTATTTAATATTTGAATGTTTCAGGAGGATTAACATGGATATAACAGTAAACGTTGTTGGTGCCGGTTTGGCAGGCAGCGAAGCAGCGTGGCAGCTCGCCAAGCGCGGTGTAAAGGTCCGTCTTTACGAAATGAGACCAGTCAAACAAACTCCAGCCCATCATACAGATAAATTTGCCGAACTGGTCTGCAGTAACTCGCTTAGGGCAAATACCTTAACAAATGCAGTCGGTGTATTAAAAGAAGAAATGAGAAGACTTGATTCTGTTATTATCTCTGCAGCTGATGCCTGCAGTGTTCCTGCCGGAGGGGCATTGGCTGTTGACCGTCATGAATTTGCGGCGAAAGTTACCGAAATGGTGAAAAACCATGAAAATGTGACAGTCATCCATGAAGAGGTCATAGATATTCCGGAAGGACTAACGGTCATCGCAACCGGGCCACTAACAAGTCCGGAATTATCGGCCAAACTGAAAAGTTTAACAAATGAAGACTATCTATATTTTTATGATGCAGCGGCGCCGATTATCGAAAAAGACAGCATTGACATGGATAAAGTTTATTTAAAGTCCCGCTATGATAAAGGGGAAGCGGCATATTTAAATTGTCCGATGACGGAAGAGGAATTTGATCGTTTTTATGAGGCTTTGGTCACAGCTGAAACCGTCCCTTTAAAGGAATTTGAAAAGGAAATCTTTTTCGAAGGCTGCATGCCAATTGAAGTAATGGCAGCAAGAGGGAAGAAAACGATGCTGTTCGGTCCATTAAAGCCAGTTGGGCTAGAGGATCCAAAGACAGGTAAAAGACCCTTCGCGGTTGTTCAGTTAAGGCAGGACGATGCAGCAGGTACGCTGTATAATATTGTTGGTTTTCAAACCCATTTAAAGTGGGGCCCGCAGAAGGAAGTGCTCCAATTAATACCGGGACTTGAAAATGCTGAAATTGTTCGCTACGGAGTTATGCATCGCAATACCTTTATCAACTCACCAAAGGTGCTAAAAGCAACTTACCAATTTAGAAACCGGGAAAATTTATTTTTCGCTGGACAAATGACGGGTGTTGAAGGGTATGTGGAATCTGCTGCGAGCGGTTTGATCGCGGGAATTAATGCGGCAAGGCTCGCGACGGGAATGGAAACTGTAGAATTCCCAGCGGAAACGGCAATCGGCAGTATGGCACGGTATATTACTTCTGCAAACCCGAAAAGTTTTCAGCCGATGAACGCCAATTTCGGATTGTTTCCTGAACTGCCTGTGAAAATAAGAGGAAAGCAAGAACGGAATTTACAGCATGCTAATAGAGCGTTAGAAACAATTCAGAACTTTGTGAAAGTTTTGTAAAGTTTATTGCAAGGGCTATTGAATTGTGGTACGATTTAGAAGCCCTTGTGATATAAAATGTTGATAATTGTGAATGTTTTGTTAACATTTTTGATTCGTTATTTACAACTGGACAGGAATTGCGCAAAATACTAAGGGGCTTATTCAACTTTTTTATAGTGATTTTGTTATGTTCATGGCTGAGCAAAAGGTGAAGAAAAATGTATAGAAAAAAACATCCCGGGGTATAAATGAATACAGTTTTCATAATTATCTTGTAGAAGGATTTTTTTTACATATTTTACTTTGAACTAAAAGAAAAAACTCCAAAAATGAAGGAGGATATCTTAATGGAACAATTTCATGCCACCACGATATTTGCCATCCATCATAATGGCGAGTGCTCAATGTCCGGTGATGGCCAAGTTACCATGGGCAACGCTGTTGTGATGAAACATACAGCTCGTAAGGTTAGAAAGATATTTAATGGGAAGGTATTGGCAGGCTTTGCTGGTTCTGTAGCAGATGCTTTTACTCTTTTTGAATTGTTTGAAGGAAAGTTAGAGGAATTTAACGGGAATCTTCAAAGAGCAGCAGTTGAGCTTGCAAAAGAGTGGCGAAGTGATAAAGTCCTGAGAAAGCTGGAAGCCATGCTGATTGTGATGAATCGTGAAAGTTTGCTGCTTGTGTCCGGCACAGGTGAAGTTATTGAACCCGATGATGGAATTCTTGCAATTGGATCAGGCGGGAACTATGCATTATCAGCAGGCCGCTCATTAAAGAAATATGCCGGAGATCATTTATCGGCGAGGGAAATTGCAAAAGCATCGTTAGAAATCGCTGCTGAAATCTGCGTCTATACAAACCATAATATTATCGTGGAAGAGCTATAGCGGGAAGGAGCTAAAAATAATGGTCAGAACAACCAATTTAACCCCCCGGCAAATTGTTGAAAAGCTGGATCAATATATTATTGGCCAAAAGGATGCGAAGAAAGCCGTTGCGGTAGCCCTAAGAAACCGATACAGAAGGGGCCTTCTGGACGATAAGCTTCGAGATGAAATTATCCCTAAAAATATCTTAATGATTGGCCCGACCGGTGTTGGGAAAACGGAAATTGCCCGGAGAATTGCCAAGCTTGTCGGTGCACCATTTGTTAAGGTGGAAGCAACGAAGTTTACCGAAGTCGGCTACGTCGGTCGTGATGTAGAATCCATGGTTCGTGATCTGGCAGAAACATCTGTCCGTCTGGTAAAGGAAGAACGGATGCTAAGCGTGAAAGAACGGGCCGAAGAAAATGCTAACAGCAGACTTGTTGAACTTTTGGTTCCATCAGCGAAAAAATCATCTAACTATAAAAACCCGCTCGAAATGTTATTTGGCGGCGGGAACACTGCAAACGAGCAGGAAACACACCAGGAGGATTATTCTGTCCAGGAAAAAAGAAAGATTGTCAAAGAAAGATTGGCTCTTGGTCAAATGGAGGATGAAATTGTCACGGTTGAAGTGGAAGAGCAGGCGCCTTCCATGTTTGACATGCTCCAAGGCTCAGGTATTGAACAAATGGGGATGAATATGCAGGATGCCCTAAGCAGCTTCATGCCGAAAAAGCGCAAAAAAAGAAAACTTACTGTTCGAGAAGCAAGAAAAGTATTAACGAGCGAAGAAGCTGCGAAGCTGATTGATATGGATGAAGTAACATCCGAGGCCATTTATCGCGCTGAACAAAACGGAATCATTTTTATTGATGAAATTGATAAGATTGCCAGCAAAAATAATGGCGGCTCCTCGGCAGATGTTTCCAGAGAAGGTGTGCAAAGGGACATTCTGCCAGTAGTTGAAGGTTCCACAGTGGTAACAAAATTTGGGCCGATTAAAACCGACCATGTCTTATTTATTGCTGCGGGTGCCTTTCATATGGCGAAGCCTTCCGATTTGATCCCGGAATTGCAAGGGCGTTTTCCAATCCGGGTGGAATTGACAAAGCTTACAGTCGATGATTTCTTTAGGATTTTAATCGAACCGGACAATGCTTTAATAAAGCAATATCAAGCATTATTGGAAACAGAAGGTATACAAATTGAATTTTCTGACGATGCTATTCGTAGAATAGCTGAAGTAGCATTTGAAGTGAATCAAAATACCGACAATATCGGTGCCAGACGGCTTCACACGATCCTCGAAAAACTATTAGAGGATCTATCCTTCGAAGCGCCGGATATTACGATGGATAAAATCACCATAACACCTCAGTATGTTGACGAGAAGCTAGGCGCTATATCGAAAAACAAAGATTTGAGTCAATTTATTCTTTAAATTCTTATCTTGTTACCTAATACGTTGCAAAAATCGTATTACCAATAAAAATTTAATAATGGTTGTAGTTATTTAGGAGGAAAAAACAGATGGATTTACTTACAAAAACAAGAAGGATTAATATTTTGCTGCAAAAGGCAGCAGGCAAACCGGTAAACTTTAAAGAAATGGCAGCAACATTAAGTGAAACCATTGAAGCAAATGTTTACATCGTCAGCCGCCGTGGGAAACTACTTGGCATTACGATTTATCAGCAAATTGAAAACGAACGTATGAAAAAAATGTTTGAGGATCGTCAATTTCCGGAAGAATACACAAACAATTTGTTCTCAATTACCGAAACATCCCCGAATTTAGATGTGGATAGTCAATATACAGCTTTCCCTGTTGAAAATAAAGATTTATTCCAGGAAGGTTTAACAACAATTGTTCCGATTATTGGCGGCGGTGAACGTTTGGGTACTTTGATCCTTGCAAGATTGCATGATAAGTTCAATGATGACGATTTAATCTTAGCTGAATATGGTGCAACTGTTGTCGGAATGGAAATCCTTCGTGAAAAATCTGAGGAAATTGAAGAGGAAGCACGAAGCAAAGCTGTTGTGCAAATGGCCATCAGCTCCTTATCTTACAGTGAGCTAGAAGCCATTGAACATATTTTTGAAGAGCTAAACGGTAATGAAGGGTTATTAGTCGCTTCAAAAATTGCAGACCGTGTAGGAATTACCCGCTCCGTTATTGTCAACGCTTTAAGAAAGCTCGAAAGCGCTGGAGTTATCGAGTCTCGCTCCCTTGGAATGAAAGGAACATACATTAAAGTTCTTAATGACAAGTTCTTGGTCGAGCTTGAAAAGTTAAAATCACATTAATGTTTTAAAGGATTCCCGGCAGGAGCCGGGAATTTTTTTGAATCTAAACCTTGATTGTTTAATGGCCATGTGCTATATTATTTCATGGTGTTATTACACACGCTTGTTGATTTAGGCAGAGGGTGCTTAACTTTAAGTCCTGCTTAAAGATGAGATAAGCGGAGGAAAACAAACCATTAGGAGGAAAAAAACATGTCAGTAATTTCTATGAAGCAATTGCTTGAAGCTGGTGTACATTTCGGACACCAAACTCGCCGTTGGAACCCAAAGATGAAGAAATATATCTTCACAGAGCGTAACGGCATCTACATCATCGACCTTCAAAAGACAGTTAAGAAGGTAGAAGAAGCTTATAACTGGGTTAAGGAACTTGCTGCAGAAGGCGGTACAGTCCTTTTCGTTGGTACAAAGAAACAAGCTCAAGATTCTGTTAAAGAAGAAGCAGCTCGTTCTGGTATGTACTATGTTAACCAACGCTGGTTAGGTGGTACATTAACAAACTTTGAAACAATTCAAAAGCGTATCGGCCGCTTAAAAGATATTGAAAGAATGTCAGAAGACGGTACTTTTGAAGTATTACCTAAGAAAGAAGTTGTTCAACTTAAGAAAGAACAAGAACGTCTTGAGAAATTCTTAGGCGGAATCAAAGATATGAAACAGCTTCCAGATGCATTGTTCATCATCGACCCTCGTAAAGAGCGCATTGCAGTAGCAGAAGCTAAGAAATTGAACATTCCTATCGTAGGCATCGTTGATACAAACTGCGATCCGGATGAAATCGATGTTGTTATCCCTGCAAACGATGACGCAATCCGCGCTGTTAAACTTTTAACTGGTAAAATGGCGGATGCTATCCTAGAAGCTAAACAAGGCGAAGAAGTAGCTGTAGAAGCTTAATTTTATAGCCTTATCTTAAAAAAGGTGATAAGAGGGAGACCCTTTATCACCTTTTTTTAAAGAATGAAAGTTTAACCCGGGTCTCATTGGTAAAGATATGAATACATAGTTAATTGAAGGAGGATATTAAATTATGGCAATTACTGCTCAAATGGTTAAAGAATTACGTGAAAAAACTGGCGCAGGTATGCTTGATTGCAAAAAGGCGTTGACCGAATCAGACGGTGACATGGACAAAGCAATTGACTACCTACGCGAAAAAGGGATCGCAAAAGCTGCTAAGAAAGCAGACCGTATCGCGGCAGAAGGCTTAACTTCCATTTCAACAAATGGCAATGATGCTGTTATCCTAGAAGTAAACTCCGAAACTGACTTCGTTGCGAAAAACGAAGGCTTCCAAACACTTGTAAAGGAGCTTGCTGAACATTTACTTAAGAACAAGCCTGCTACAGTGGAAGAAGCATTAGCACAAACAATGGAAAACGGTGCAACAGTTGATGCACATATTAATGCGGCAATCGCAAAAATTGGCGAAAAACTATCTCTTCGCCGCTTTACAGTAGTTTCTAAGACAGACAGTGATGCATTTGGCGCTTACCTTCATATGGGCGGACGCATTTCTGTATTAACTGTTCTTGAAGGTTCTACAGATGCCGATGCTGCAAAAGATGTTTCTATGCACATCGCTGCGTTAAATCCAAAATATGTTTCACGTGACCAAGTTTCTCAAGAAGAAGTTGAGCATGAGCGTCAAGTATTAACTCAGCAGGCCCTTAACGAAGGCAAGCCTGAAAATATCGTGACTAAAATGGTTGAAGGCCGCCTTGGCAAATACTTTGAAGATGTTTGTGTTCTTGACCAGGCTTTCGTTAAAAATCCTGATCAAAAGGTTCGCCAATTTGTTGAATCTAAAGGCGCTACAATCCGTGAATTCATTCGCTACGAAGTAGGCGAAGGTATCGAAAAGCGTGAAGATAACTTTGCTGAAGAAGTAATGAACCAAGTGAATAAAAAATAGTCAATTATTCTCGGGCTAAAAGGTTTGAAGTATTTGTAATTGATGTTTGAATAGGGGACACGCTGTGTTCCCTATTTTTTAAGATGAAAAAAGTTAGAATTTTTTATGGAGGTTTATATGAACGGTCCTAAGTACAAACGCGTTGTGTTAAAATTAAGCGGAGAGGCTCTTGCTGGTGATTCGGGCTTTGGAATTAAACCATCTATCATCAAATCAATTGCCACTCAAGTAAAAGAAATTGCCGAGCTCGGTGTAGAAGTGGCCGTTGTTGTCGGCGGCGGCAATATTTGGCGCGGGAAGATTGGCAGTGAAATGGGGATGGACCGGGCAACTGCTGATTATATGGGGATGTTGGCAACGGTAATGAACTCTCTTGCGTTACAAGACAGTTTAGAGCACTTAGGGATTGAATCACGGGTACAAACCTCAATTGAAATGCGTCAAGTTGCAGAACCTTACATAAGACGCCGTGCAATCAGACACTTGGAGAAGAAGCGGGTAGTCATTTTTGCAGCAGGAACAGGAAATCCGTATTTCTCGACAGATACAACAGCGGCCTTAAGAGCAGCTGAAATTGATGCGGAAGTTATCCTGATGGCGAAGAATAATGTCGATGGTGTTTATTCTGCTGACCCACGTGTTGATGCCAACGCTGTAAAATATGATGATCTTTCATTCCTTGATGTTTTAAAGGAAGGCTTGGCAGTTATGGATTCAACTGCATCATCCCTATGTATGGATAATGATATTCCACTTATTGTCTTTTCTATCATGGAGCAGGGCAATATCAAAAGGGCCGTTATGGGTGAAAAAATCGGAACGATTGTTAGGGGGAAAAACTAATGGCAAAAGAAGTCATCAATTCCGCAAAAGAAAGAATGGCAAAAGGAATTCAAGCTTATACTCGCGAGCTTGCCAGCATTCGTGCCGGCAGAGCGAGTGCTTCACTTTTAGATCGAATTACAGTCGATTATTATGGGGCGCCAACGCCTGTTAATCAGCTGGCGGGAATCTCAACTCCGGAAGCCCGGTTATTGGTCATCCAGCCATATGATAAAACAATCCTTGGCGATATTGAAAAAGCGATTCTAAAATCTGATTTAGGCTTAAATCCTTCCAATGATGGTTCTATCATTCGGCTTGCCATTCCTCAATTAACAGAGGAGCGCCGTAAAGAATTGGTAAAAGTGGTGAAGAAGGAATCAGAAGAAGCGAAAATCGCGATCCGTAACGTTCGCCGCGATGCCAACGATGAGTTGAAAAAGCTTGAAAAAAATGGTGAAATTACAGAAGACGCCCTGCGCGGATTCTCTGATGATATTCAAAAACTTACCGATGACCACATCCATAAAATTGATCAAATCACAAAAGATAAAGAAAAAGAAATTATGGAAGTGTAACGTAAATAGTAATGAATGACCCTCTTTTTAGGGGGTTTTTTCACTATTAATAGAAAAATTTTAAAATACATAAGTTAGGATTGTTTGACATTATTCTTAATTCTTTCTATTTTACATAGTATGAAATGAGATATCTTTTTTCTTTTTTGGTATGATATAGGCATGCTGGATTTAAATCTATTACATACTATAACAAGTTCGATGAAGTTTATTATCGGAGGAAAGCTAATAATGGAGGAGCGCTTGCCATGTTAAATAAAATTAAAATCTGGAAGAACCAAAATAACTCTTCCACACTCCGAGATAAAATTGAAGAAATTAAAAAATTGCCGGTACCGGAACATGTGGCCATTATTATGGATGGAAATGGCCGATGGGCTAAAAAACGGGCACTGCCGCGCATTGCCGGTCATCATGAAGGGATGAAGGTTGTCCGAAAAACAACTATGCTGGCCAATGACCTTGGGCTAAAAGTGCTGACATTGTATGCTTTTTCCACAGAGAATTGGAAAAGGCCAAAAAATGAAGTGGATTATATTATGAAGCTTCCAGAGGAATTCCTAGGAACCTTCCTTCCAGAATTGGTGGCCAATAATGTTCAAGTGAAAATGATGGGCTATAAGCATCAACTGCCAAAACATACTTTAAATGCTATTGAAAAGGCGATGGAACAAACAAAGAATAATACAGGACTTGTGTTAAACTTTGCTTTGAATTATGGAAGCAGGGCTGAGATTCTTGATGCGGTCAAGCAAGTCTTAAATGATTATAATAGTGGCATACTGAAGGAAACTGATTTAAATGAGGAGGCATTTTCCTCCTATCTAATGACTTCCAATTTCAAAGACCCTGATCTATTAATCCGGACAAGCGGCGAAATTCGCTTAAGCAATTTTATGTTATGGCAGTTAGCCTATTCGGAGTTTTGGTTTACTGATGTGTTGTGGCCTGATTTCAGTGAGGATCATTTGTTAGAGGCAATCGAAGTCTTTCAAAAGCGCCAGCGTCGATTTGGAGGAATATAAATTTGCAGTCAAAAAAGGTGTTGAAACAGTAAATGAAACAAAGAATTATTACAGGAGTCGTAGCAGCGGCACTTTTTTTGCCAATCGTATTTTACGGCGGGCTTCCGTTCGTATTATTGACTTATTTGCTAGCAACCATTGGGCTATATGAACTATTAAGAATGAAGGGCTTGAGCATTTTTTCTCCATACGGGTTCCTTTCTCTGCTTTTCCTTTGGGTTATTTTATTCCCTGCACAATATAATGAAATAATGGCGGACTTTTACTATTCAAAAACGGAGCTAGGCATTGCTTTTATTCTATTGTTATTGACCTATACGGTCATTACAAAAAATCGTTTTACTTTTGAGGATGCCGCTTTTACGGTGCTTTCGGCAATTTATACAGGTATTGGTTTTTATTTTCTCATGGAAACGCGAGAAGCTGGTCTTGTATATGTTTTTTATTCCTTATTCATCATTTGGGCAACTGACTCAGGGGCTTACTTTATTGGCAAGGCGATGGGCAAGAAGAAATTATGGCCGGAAATCAGTCCTAACAAAACGGTTGAAGGCTCAATTGGCGGTATTGTTTGTGCCGCTGTAGTGGCAATTATGTTTGCTATTTTTGGGGATATGAATGCCGGGATTGTTACAATAGTAGGCATGACCATCGTTCTATCCGTTTTTGGACAAATCGGAGATCTTGTCCAATCTGCCTATAAACGCCATTTTAATGTAAAAGATTCAGGAACCATTTTACCGGGACATGGAGGCATTCTAGACCGGTTTGACAGTTTATTATTTGTTTTGCCATTATTGCATTTTTTCCACCTTTGGTAAGAGGTTTTTCTTTTTAGGAGTTGACTTGTTTGAAGACAATTAGTTTACTGGGTGCGACCGGGTCCATCGGTACCCAAACCCTGGATATTTTTCGGGAGCACCCTGAAGAGTATAAATTAGCTGCCATTTCCGTTGGCAAAAACATCGATTTAACGCGAAAAATAATTGCGGAATTTCAGCCTGAGCTTGTTTCTGTACAAACGATGGCTGATTATAATACATTAAAAGCAGAATTCCCTAAGCTTAAGTTTACGTTTGGCGAGGAAGGGCTGATTGAAGCAGCGGTTTATGACAAGTCTGATATTCTTGTCAATGCTGTTCTCGGCAGCGTAGGGTTAAACCCGACGCTGCAGGCGATTGAATGCGGGAAAACAATCGCAATCGCCAATAAAGAAACGCTGGTGACGGCCGGCCATTTAGTGATCGAAGCAGCGAAGAAAAATAATGTTGCACTTCTCCCAGTAGACAGCGAGCATTCGGCCATCTTTCAAGCCCTGCAAGGAGAGAAGGAGAAAAACATTGAACGCTTAATTCTAACTGCCTCTGGCGGCAGTTTCCGTGACCGCACCCGTAGTGAACTGGAGGAAGTGACAGTTGAGGAAGCATTAAATCATCCGAACTGGTCGATGGGTGCGAAAATCACGATTGATTCGGCAACGATGATGAATAAGGGTCTCGAAGTTATTGAAGCACATTGGCTATTTTCACTTGGCTATGAAAAAATTGATGTATTGCTTCACAAAGAAAGTATTATTCATTCTATGGTTGAATTCCATGATACAAGTGTGATTGCCCAGCTGGGAACACCGGATATGCGGGTACCGATCCAATTCGCACTTTCCTATCCGGACCGATTGCCTCTTACTACAGGGAACCGCTTAAATTTGGCGCAAATTGGGACACTCCATTTTCAGGAAATGGATATGGAAAGGTTTCGCTGTTTGAAGTTTGCCTATGAGGCTGGGAAAATCGGTGGCACGATGCCAACTGTTTTGAATGCGGCAAATGAAGCGGCAGTCGCAGCATTCCTAGAAGGAAAGATTCGCTTTCTGCAAATAGAAGATTTGATTGAGCAGGCCTTAAGTGCTCATCAAACGACCCGGCATCCGAGCTTAAGTGTAATCCAAGAGGTTGACAAGGAAACGCGGCAGTTTGTAAATTCACTGCTATAAAGTTAATAAGCGCCTTGACCAAGGGCGACAGACAGATATTGAGGTCTAAAGGTACTTTCTAAACCAAATAAAAAGGTGGTTTTATTATTGAGTACAGTCATTGCCTTTATTGTGATATTTGGCGCACTCGTTTTTTTTCATGAATTAGGACATTTTATTTTTGCAAAACGGGCAGGCATCCTTTGCCGCGAATTTGCGATTGGGATGGGTCCGAAGGTCTTTTCCCACAAAAAAGGAGAAACCACATACACTATTCGTCTATTGCCAATCGGCGGATTTGTCCGGATGGCTGGCGAAGATCCGGAAATGGTTGAAATAAAGCCAGGCTACCGAATTGGACTATTATTTGATAAGAACGGCCAAGCAACCAAGCTTATCTTGAATAATAAAGAAAAGTACCCAAATTGCCGTATTGTTGAGGTTGAATATGCAGATATTGAAAAGGACCTAATCATCAAAGGGTTCCCTGAGGATGACGATGAAAATTTGCAAACCTTTACGATTCATCCAAAGGCAGTCATTGTCGAAAATGGCGTGGCATCACAAATCGCACCATTGGATCGGCAATTTGCTTCTAAAACGTTAGGACAAAGATTTATGGCCATTTTTGCTGGCCCGATGATGAATTTTGTATTGGCATTTGTGGTATTTATTATCATTGCTTTATTGCAGGGAGTACCGACTAACGATCCGAAACTGGGTGAGATTACCCCGGATGGTGCTGCGAAAGCAGCAGGGCTACAAAAAGGGGATATTGTCCAAAGTATCGATGGTTCTGAAATTAGTAGCTGGTCTGATGTTGTTGAAATTATCCGCAAAAATCCAAACGAAAAGCTTGATTTTTCAGTTGTACGTAATGGAAAAGAAATGGATATTTCGGTTACACCTAATGAGAAAACGGTGGAAGGCAAAAAAATGGGGATTATCGGTGTTTACAGCCCAGTTGAAAAGTCGCCAGTCCAAGCGGTTACAGCAGGCGCCAAAGAAACCTATTTCTGGACAACGCAGATTTTTGTTATGCTCGGTAAATTAGTAACCGGACAATTTTCCATTGATGCCTTATCAGGTCCTGTCGGAATTTATGTTTCCACGGATGAAGTGGCCAAATCGGGGATCTTCTACCTCATGAAGTGGGCTGGAATTTTAAGCATCAACCTTGGGATTATGAACTTACTGCCAATCCCGGCATTAGACGGGGGAAGGCTGATGTTCTTCGCAGTAGAGGCCGTTCGCGGCAAACCGATTGACCGTCAAAAAGAAGGAATGGTCCACTTTATCGGATTCGCCTTGCTAATGCTGCTAATGCTCGTTGTCACATGGAACGATATTCAAAGATTTTTCTTAAAATAATAAAAAAGGGGCATTTATGAGGCCCCCCTACAGATTGTCGAGAAAGGGTATTTTTCTCGGCAATTTTTTATTTTGACTGAACCTAAATTACCAACTTTTATTTATCCCTGCTAACTGGCCTGTTGATTTCCGCTACGGGCACTCGCTTTCCGCGGGGAGGTCCTGAAGCCTCCTCGGCGCCTTGGCGCCTGTGGGGTCTCCAGTGACCTCTATATCCCGCAGGAGTCGAGTGCCCTCCGCTCCAATCAACAGGAAGGCAATTCAACCTAAGTATTGCAACACACATTAAACTTATGTGTTATAGGCGTTTGCCTTTAAATGAGTTGAATCTTTAAATAATACACGTCCCCTAACCATTATGTGAATCATTGCTAGGAGAACAATTTCATCAAAAACATCCTGAAAGATAATTGTCCTCACCATAAAAAGGACGAACTTTTCCAAGAAGAAAAGAAAGATAAATATATTTGTCAATCAAGCGAAGAAGTTGGACATTTGGAACCAATTCTTCAATAGAAACAATTTTATACACACTTGGCTAAACTCTTTTGGCTAAAACATTAAACTCTCTACTAATTTTATTGGAGATGAAGGACTTAATTTGCATACACCTGTTGATTGGCGCGGAAGGCACGAAGACTCCTGCGGGAGTACGGGGCAGGGGAGACCCCGCAGGAGCTTTAGCGACGAGGAGGCTCCCCGTCACGCCCGCGGAAAGCGAAGTGCCTGGAGCGCCAATCAACAGACTTGTTCAAAAGCCTTATATTAAATAATATTAAAATAAATTAACGTGGCGAATCGATGAAGAAAATGAGTAAAATTTTTTTGCTAAAAATGGATAAAGGTTTCTGTCGAATTAACCCGAATCTTTTCGGATGATATGGTATAATTACTTTCTGAAATAGACTAGAAAAAGAGATTTTTAAAGAGGGGAGAGATGAGAGGATGAGCGAAAATGCCTTAGGCAAAAAAGAGCGATTCCAACTCTTACTCCAGCAGCTGCAACTAACTGAAGATGCAGTCGTTATGCATTTCCAAAATGCGCAAATCGAAAGGCTACTGGTTGAAAAGAAAGCGAGAAAATGGCACTTTCAATTTTTATTGGAAAAAGTCCTGCCATTCAATGTATTCACGCGGTTTACTGCCCAAATTGAGCGAACTTTTTCAAACATTGCAGCAGTATCATACGATATAAAAGTTACCAATCAAGAAAATGCCTCAGAATTAATCAGCGAATACTGGAGCTATTGCATCCAGCAAATTGATGGAATCTCCCCGCCGCTCATTAAACTTTTACATGAACAGCTGCCTGTGGTAAGCGGCAATAAGCTTACCGTTTCGGTTAGAAACGAGGCAGAGGGATTAACCCTGAAACGTAAATATGGGCCATTAATCGGTGAAATTTATCAATCCTTCGGGTTCCCGCTGTTTTCCTTTGAGATTGATATAAAAAGTGAAGAACATAACGAGGAATATCAACAATTTTTAATTGCTAAACAAAAGGAAGATCAAGAACGTGCCTTAATGGCAATGGTTGAAATGCAGAAACAAGATGCCGAGAAAGAGCAGGGAGGCGGTGATGTGCCGCAAGGTCCGCTTTCAATCGGTTTGACAATTAAAGATAACAACGAGCTCCGCAGCTTAATTGATATTGTCGATGAAGAAAGACGAGTTGTCGTCGAAGGTTATATATTTGATGCGGAAATTCGCGAGCTGCGCAGCGGCCGCTCTTTGTTAACCTTTAAAATTACCGACTACACCAGTTCCATAATGGTTAAAATGTTCTCCCGCGACAAAGAGGACGCAAATGCCTTCCAACTTGTTAAAAAGGGAATGTGGGTAAAGGTCCGCGGCAGCATTCAAAATGATACTTTCGTTCGTGACCTTGTCATGATTGGTAATGATATTAACGAGATTAAGCCTGCTGGCCGGAAAGATACTGCTCCAGATGACGAAAAAAGGGTCGAACTGCATTTGCATACCCCGATGAGCCAGATGGATGCCGTCACTCCTGTCGCCACTTTAATTGCCCAAGCAAAAAAATGGGGCCATAAAGCCATAGCTGTTACCGACCACGCCGGAGCCCAATCCTTCCCGGAAGCCTACAGTGCCGGGAAAAAGAATGATATAAAGATTCTTTATGGTGTTGAAGTGAATCTGGTCGATGATGGTGTACCGATTACCTTTAACGATGCCCACAGGCTTCTTGCTGAAGATACTTATGTCGTGTTTGACGTTGAAACAACGGGTCTTTCAGCCGTATACGATACGATCATCGAGCTTGCTGCTGTAAAGATAAGGAACGGCGAAATCATTGATCGGTTTGAATCATTCGCTAATCCGCATCATCGCTTATCAGCGACAACCATCAACCTGACAGGCATCACCGATGACATGGTCCAAAATGCTCCAGAGGTAGCTGAAGTTTTACAGAAATTCTATGACTGGACTGGGGATGCTGTCTTAGTTGCCCACAATGCTTCCTTTGATATGGGATTCTTGAATGTCGGTTATAAAAAAATTGGTATTGGAAAAGCCAAAAACCCTGTCATCGATACGCTAGAGTTGGGCCGTTTCCTATATCCAGAATTAAAAAACCATCGATTAAATACCTTGGCGAAAAAATTTGATATCGAACTGACCCAGCACCATAGAGCGATTTATGATGCAGAAGCAACCGGATACTTATTATTGAAAATGTTGAAGGATGCGCAGGAAAAAGAGATTATTTACCATGACGAATTTAATGATCACATGGGAAAAGGAAATGCCTATCAAAGGGCCCGTCCTTATCACTGTACGCTTTTGGCGCAGACTGAGCATGGGTTGAAAAATTTATTTAAGCTCGTTTCTATTGCACATATTGAATATTTTTATCGTGTACCGCGTATACCACGGTCGGTGCTGCAAAAATATCGCGAAGGAATACTTGTTGGTTCCGCCTGTGATAAAGGAGAAGTTTTTGAAGGGATGATGCAAAAGTCTCCTGACGAAGTGGAGGCCGTAGTAGGCTTTTATGATTATATCGAGGTTATGCCGAAACCGGTGTATGCCCCGCTCCTTGAAATGGAACTGGTTCGTGATGAACGGGCGCTTGAGGAAATTATCGGCAACATCGTTGCGCTTGGTGACAAGCTCGGAATACCGGTTGTAGCTACAGGTAATGTTCACTACTTGAACGAAAACGATAAGATATACAGAAAAATATTAATCAGCTCACAGGGCGGTGCTAACCCGCTGAACCGTCATGAGCTTCCGGATGTTCACTTTAGAACGACAAATGAAATGCTTGATGCCTTTTCATTCTTAGGCAAAGAAAAGGCAAAGGAAATCGTCGTCACAAATACAAATAAAATTGCGGATATGATTGACGTCATAAAGCCAATAAAGGATGATTTGTACACACCAAGAATTGAAGGTGCCGATGAAGAAATGCGGGAAATGAGTTATGCCATGGCCCGGAAAATTTATGGCGACGAGCTTCCGGAAATTGTTGAGGCCCGTTTGGAAAAAGAATTAAAAAGTATCATTGGGCATGGATTTGCCGTTATTTATTTGATTTCCCATAAGCTTGTTAAAAAGTCTTTGGATGATGGGTACCTGGTCGGATCGCGTGGATCGGTCGGTTCCTCATTGGTCGCAACAATGACGGAAATAACTGAGGTTAACCCATTGCCGCCGCATTATATTTGTCCATCCTGCAAGCATTCTGAGTTTTTTAATGACGGTTCGGTCGGTTCAGGCTTCGATTTGCCTGATAAAGATTGCCCGCATTGCGGCACAAAATATCGAAAAGATGGCCATGACATCCCGTTTGAAACCTTCCTTGGCTTTAAAGGAGATAAGGTTCCCGATATAGATTTGAATTTCAGCGGAGAATATCAGCCCCGGGCCCATAACTACACGAAGGTGCTTTTCGGGGAGGAATACGTTTATAGAGCTGGAACAATTGGTACCGTTGCCGATAAAACGGCCTTTGGTTACGTTAAGGCCTATCAGCAGGACAATAACCTCCAGATGCGCGGGGCCGAAGTGGAACGGCTTGCTTCCGGCTGTACGGGTGTAAAAAGAACAACTGGTCAGCATCCCGGCGGTATCATCGTTATTCCTGATTATATGGACGTTTACGATTTTACGCCAATCCAATTTCCGGCTGATGATCGAAATTCGGAATGGAAAACGACCCATTTTGATTTCCATTCGATTCACGATAACGTTTTAAAGCTTGATATTCTTGGACACGATGACCCGACGGTGATCAGGATGCTGCAGGATTTGAGCGGTATCGATCCAAAAACGATTCCGACCGATGACCCTGAAGTAATGAAAATATTCAGCGGTACGGAATCCCTTGGGGTAACAGAAGAACAAATCATGTGTAAAACGGGAACGTTAGGCATTCCCGAATTTGGTACCCGGTTTGTTCGGCAAATGCTTGAAGATACAAAGCCAACGACCTTCTCAGAACTTGTTCAGATTTCTGGTTTATCACATGGTACGGATGTTTGGCTGGGAAATGCACAGGAATTGATTCAGAACAAGACTTGTACTCTAAGTGAAGTAATTGGCTGCCGGGACGATATCATGGTTTACCTAATTTATCAGGGGCTTGAGCCATCCTTCGCATTCAAAATAATGGAATCCGTCCGTAAAGGAAAAGGATTATCGGAAGAAATGGAAGCGGAAATGAGAAGGAACGAGGTACCGGAATGGTACATTGACTCCTGTAAAAAAATTAAGTACATGTTCCCGAAAGCCCACGCGGCTGCATATGTCTTGATGGCTGTGAGGATTGCCTATTTTAAAGTTCATCTTCCCCTTCTTTATTATGCTGCTTATTTCACTGTTAGGGCAGAGGACTTCGACTTAGAAACAATGACGCGCGGCTCTGAGGCCATCCGTGCAAAAATTGGCGAAATCAATGCGAAGGGTTTGGAAGCATCGAACAAGGAGAAAAACCTGCTGACGGTGTTGGAGCTTGCGCTTGAAATGACTGAACGCGGCTATTCCTTCCAGAATTATGATTTGTACAAATCGGCTGCATCGGAATTTATCATTGAAGGAGATACGTTAATTCCGCCTTTCAACTCCATTCCGGGGCTGGGAACAAATGCTGCCGTAAATATTGTTAATGCCCGCGGTGCTGGAGAATTTCTATCGAAAGAAGATCTCCAGCAAAGAGGGAAGGTTTCCAAAACAATCCTTGAGTATCTGGACAAGCAAGGCTGCCTCAGCGCATTGCCTGAGCAAAACCAGCTTTCGCTGTTTTAAAACCTTCGGCTTTTCTGACTCTAGCTCCTGTGCCTAGGGGCCCGGGGGCATAAGCCCCTGCGCAAGGCGCTTCCGCTTTTGATATTTGCAACTAATTCATGGTTATGTTATAGTTTTATTGGAAATACTAAGACATACTCTCGTGTACAAGAGTGGGGATTCTCCCACTCTTTCGTGTTGTTTAGGATGGTTTTTCATCAGTATTTTAACTTGCATAGCTACATAGAAGATATTGCTGGAAAAGGAGGTAGGGCATGAGTAAAGTCACCGAGGTTGTTGAAGAACTGGCTGCACCTATTTTTCAAGAGCTTGGCTTAGAATTAGTAGAAATTGAATACGTTAAAGAAGGAAAAAGCTGGTTCCTTCGCGTATATATCGATAAAGACACAGGCGTTGATATTGAAGACTGCGGAATTGTCAGTGAACGACTTAGTGAAAAACTTGATGAAGTGGATCCAATTCCTCATAACTATTTTCTTGAAGTATCATCGCCAGGTGCAGAGCGCCCTTTAAAGAAGGATAAAGATTTTGAAAAAGCAATCGGGAAAAATGTTTTTATTAAAACTTATGAGCCTCTTGATGGTGAAAAAGGTTTTGAAGGGACTCTTTTAGCTTTCGATGGTCAAACTGTTACAATCGAAGTGAAAATAAAAACCCGTAAAAAAACGATTGAAATTCCATACGAAAAAGTGGCAAATGCAAGGCTTGCTGTAACGTTTTCTTAAACTTAGAAAAATACAATAGAATAGGGGGATATACTCAAATGAGCAGCGAACTAATAGATGCTCTTATTGTCCTGGAAAGAGAAAAAGGTATCTCCAGGGATGTTTTAATTGAAGCCATTGAAGCAGCGCTTATCTCGGCTTACCGCCGCAATTTTAATCAAGCGCAAAACGTCAGAATTGATTTAAACCTGGAAACTGGTTCAATGCGTGTTTTTGCACGTAAAGAAGTAGTGGACGAAGTGTTTGATCCACGTCTTGAAATTTCCTTAGAAGATGCGATAAGAATCAATCCAAACTATCAGGTTGAGGATATCGTCGAAATGGAAGTAACGCCGAAGGATTTCGGCCGAATTGCTGCCCAAACTGCTAAACAGGTTGTGACACAAAGAGTCAGAGAAGCGGAAAGAGGAATTATTTATTCTGAATTTATTGACCGTGAAGAAGATATCATGACTGGTATCGTCCAAAGACTCGATTCAAAATTTATTTATGTCAGCCTTGGTAAAATAGAAGCTCTGCTCCCAATCAATGAGCAGATGCCAAATGAACGTTATAAGCCGCATGATCGAATTAAAGTATTTATTACTAAGGTAGAAAAAACAACAAAAGGACCTCAAATATTTGTTTCAAGGACTCATCCGGGATTATTAAAACGTTTATTTGAAATCGAAGTGCCGGAAATCTATGATGGGACGGTAGAAATTAAATCCGTTGCCCGCGAAGCAGGCGACCGTTCGAAGATTTCAGTTCACTCCGATAACCCTGAGGTAGATCCAGTTGGATCTTGTGTTGGTCCGAAAGGTGCTCGTGTCCAAGCAGTTGTAAACGAATTAAAGGGCGAAAAAATCGATATTGTAAAATGGTCTGATGACCCGGTTGTTTTTGTAGCCAATGCGCTCAGCCCATCGAAAGTGCTGGATGTTTCAGTAAATGAAGATGAAAAAGCGACAACGGTTGTCGTGCCGGATTATCAGCTTTCATTAGCAATTGGGAAACGCGGCCAAAATGCTCGTTTAGCGGCTAAATTAACCGGCTGGAAAATTGATATTAAATCAGAATCTGAGGCTCGTGAAATGGGGATTTATCCTCATGAAGAAACAATTCGTCTATTCGATGATGGGGCGGATACTGATTTTGACGATTTTAACGATGAAGAATTAGATTAGATCAGAGGTGAATGATGGTGAACACAAAGAAAAAAGTTCCTATGCGGAAATGTGTGGCCACTGGTGAAATGAAACCGAAAAAAGAACTCGTTCGCATCGTTCGCTCAAAAGAAGGAGATGTATCCGTCGATTTAACTGGAAAAAAATCGGGCAGGGGTGCATATCTTTCAAAGGAAAAAGATGCCGTCCTCTTGGCAAAGAAAAAGAATATTTTGGCAAACCATTTAGAGGTTACGATTTCCGAATCGTTATATGATGAGCTGCTTGAGTTGATAGAGAAGGAGAACGGGTCGTCTAAATGAACGAAAACCAATGGATGTCATTGCTTGGACTGGCCAATCGAGCACGAAAAGTAATATCTGGTGAGGAGCTTACCGTTAAGCAAATCCGCAGTGGAAATGCGAAGCTCGTTTTATTATCCGCAGATGCTTCACAAAATACGACAAAAAAAATTACCGACAAATGTAATTCGTATGAGGTTCCAATTAAAATGGTTGAAAATCGTTATCTTCTTGGTCAGGCGATTGGCAAAGAGGCCCGCGTTGTGGCAGCCGTTTTGGATGATGGATTTGCCAAAAAACTTAAACAAGTGCTCGATTAAATCTTGCGGGGGTGAAAATAATGAGTAAAATGCGTGTTTATGAGTATGCAAAAAAACATAACCTATCTAGTAAAGAAATCATTACAAAATTAAAAGAAATGAACATAGAGGTTTCAAATCATATGGCAACTCTAGAATCATCAGATATTAAAAAGCTTGATGCTGCCTACAATAAAAATGAAAATAAAGAGCAGCAGAAAAAGACTGGAAATACGGCTGAACAAAACCGTAGCAATAACAATAATAACAATAATAATAACAATGGTCGCCAAACTCAACAAAAGGTTCAGACAAAGCCACAGGTGCAGACTAAAACGACGCCAAAGGCTTATGAGGACGATGATGAAAAACTTGTCGTGCCTTCCAAAGTAAAGGTTGCTCCGGGAGCGCCAAAAGCAAAAGAAGGCAAAAAACACGAACAGGAATATCAATCCAAAGAAAATAAAGCATTTCAAGCTGGGAAAAACAAAAGTCGTCCCCATAATAATCAACAACAAAATCGTAATCATCAACAAAATAAAAAGCGGAATCATCAACAAAACCATACGCAGCAATCCCAAGCACCGCAAAAGAAGAAAGAGAAGGAGCTTCCAGCTAAAATTACCTTCAGTGAATCTTTAACGGTTGCAGAACTGGCTAAGAAGCTGCACAGAGAGCCTTCTGAACTAATCAAAAAGCTGTTCCTGCTTGGCATCATGGCAACAATCAATCAGGATTTAGACAAAGATGCGATTGAATTAATTGCCGGTGAGTATGGTGTTGAGGTCGAAGAAGAAATTAAAGTTGATGCGACCGATTTGGAAATTTATTTCACAGAAGATGCACCGGAAAACCTTGTGGAACGCCCGGCTGTTGTGACAATCATGGGTCACGTTGACCATGGTAAAACAACCTTGCTTGACTCGATCCGTAATACAAAAGTTACTGAGGGAGAGGCAGGCGGAATCACTCAGCACATTGGTGCCTATCAGGTAATCGAAAACGGAAAGAAGATTACGTTCCTTGATACACCTGGACACGCTGCTTTTACAACAATGAGGGCCCGCGGTGCTCAGATTACCGATATCACCATTCTAGTTGTCGCAGCCGATGATGGCGTCATGCCGCAGACAGTTGAAGCGATAAACCATGCCAAGGCAGCAGAAGTTCCAATTATTGTTGCCGTTAATAAAATGGATAAAGAGGCAGCCAATGCCGACCGCGTTATGCAGGAATTAACTGAGCATGGATTAGTTGCTGAAGCTTGGGGCGGAGATACCATTTTTGTTCCACTTTCCGCTAAGACGGGAGAAGGAATCGATAATCTGTTGGAAATGATTCTGCTTGTCAGTGAGGTAGAAGAGTATAAAGCAAATCCTAAGCGGAATGCTGTCGGAACGGTTATTGAAGCAAGGCTTGATAAGGGCCGTGGGTCAGTGGCGACTTTACTCGTTCAAAATGGCACACTGAAAATCGGTGATCCAATTGTCGTCGGAAATACGTTCGGACGTGTGCGGGCTATGGTGAATGATTTAGGACGCAGAGTAAAGGATGCCGGTCCATCAGCACCGGTTGAAATTACCGGACTAAGTGATGTACCTCAGGCTGGAGACCGCTTCGTTGTATTCGACGATGAAAAAACAGCTCGTCAAGTTGGGGAAACACGTGCCCAGACGGCATTGGTTGCTCAGCGTGGTGAGAAAACCCGTGTAAGCCTAGACAATCTATTTGAACAATTAAAGCAGGGCGAAATGAAGGATCTGAATGTCATTTTGAAATCAGACGTTCAAGGTTCTGCCGAAGCGTTAGCTGCTTCCTTGCAAAAAATTGATGTCGAAGGTGTAAACATCAGAATTATCCATAATGGAACAGGGGCCATTAACGAATCTGATATTACCCTGGCGGCTGCTTCAAACGCCATTGTTATCGGCTTTAATGTTCGTCCTGATGTAAATGCCAAGCGTGCAGCAGAAGCGGAAAAAGTAGATGTCCGTCTGCACCGCATTATTTATAAAGTCATTGAAGAGATGGAAGCAGCTATGAAGGGTATGCTTGATCCGGAATTTGCTGAGAAAGTGATCGGTCAGGCTGAGGTCCGTCAGACATTCAAGGTTTCAAAGGTTGGCACGATTGCCGGTTCATATGTAATCGATGGGAAAATTACTCGTGACAGCGGTATCCGTGTCATTCGCGATGGGGTAGTTATTTTTGAAGGTGAGATTGATGCCTTAAAACGCTTCAAAGATGATGCCAAGGAAGTATCCCAAGGTTACGAATGCGGTATCACCATTAAAAACTTTAATGATGTTAAAGAGGGAGATATCGTTGAAGCGTATGTAATGGAGGAAATCGAGCGGAAATGATAATCGGCGCCGCCGTTTGTGAATGCATCATTTACGATGCACATTCCTTAAAAGAGAAGCGAGCTGTTTTACAGCGAATTCTTACTCGTTTAAAACAAAAATTTAATGTGTCAGCAGCAGAGGTTGACTATCACGATGTCTGGCAGCGGACTAAAATAGCGATTGTCGCTGTTACGGCAGCGCGGGTGTCAACAGAGCATGAGCTGCAGAATGCATTAAAACTAATTGACTCTTTTCCAGAGATAGAAAGAACAGTCACCGAAATGGAATGGCTTTAAATGAAGAGGTGAATTGAATGAGCCACAGACCAAATCGTGTTGGAGAGCAAATGAAGAAAGAACTGAGTGACATTATCGGACGCAAGATAAAAGATCCTCGGATTGGTTTTGTGACCGTTACAGACGTTCAGGTAACAGGCGATTTGCAGCAAGCTAAGGTGTTTATTTCGGTATTGGGTGATGATGAACAGAGGGAGAATACGCTTAAAGGCCTTGCAAAAGCAAAAGGATTTATTCGAAGCGAAATCGGCCATCGTATTCGCCTTCGCAAAACTCCCGAAATTATCTTTGAATTCGATGAATCCATTGATTATGGGAATCGCATCGAAACACTTCTTCATGATTTACATTCTGACGGAAGCCCGATGGAAAAAAATGAAGAAGAATAACTCATCTTATACCAAATAGTTTGCATATCCTCACAAATGAGGAAAATGGATAGACGAAAAAGTCTATCCATTTTTTTCGGGGATAACAGGAAAGAGGTTGTGAAAATTGGAAGGCATTTTACCATTATTGAAGCCGGCGGGGCTTACCTCTCATGATTGTGTTTTTAAATTGCGGAAGATCTTAAAAACAAAGAAAATCGGTCATACGGGAACACTTGACCCTGATGTAACCGGAGTCCTCCCAATCTGTATCGGGAAAGCGACAAAAATAGCTGAGTATATTACAGATGCAGGCAAAGCGTATGAAGGTGAAGTAACCATTGGTTTTTCCACGACAACGGAAGATGCTTCTGGTGAAGTGGTGGAAAAGGAAATGGTTAACCGGACCATCAGCCGCGAAGAAATTCTAAAGGTACTACAGTCGTTAACCGGCGAAATTGAGCAAACACCGCCAATGTATTCCGCCGTTAAAGTGAATGGGGTCCGTCTTTATGAATATGCCCGAAAAGGGATTGTCGTGGAACGCCCATCAAGGAAAGTAATGATTTATTCGATTAACCTTCTTGATGAACGGACTGAATTCGCTGGCGAGACTATCAGCTTCCGCTTTCAGGTTAGCTGCAGTAAAGGCACTTATATTCGAACCTTAGCTGTCATGATTGGTGAGGCTTTGGGGTTTCCAGCGCATATGTCGAAATTGGTAAGGACGCAATCGGCTTCGTTCACACTTACTGATTGCCTTACGCTTGAAGAAGTGGAAAGGTTAATGGCAGAAGGGAGCATTTCGCAGGTTTTACGACCATTGGAATCGGCACTTTCTCATTTGCCGAAAATGCAGATTAATGATAAAGTAGCAGAGAAAGTGAAAAACGGTGCACTTTTAGAAATTCCAGAGAATTTAAAAACTTGTGACGGACCTATTATTGCCGAAACGGCTGAAGGGCTGGCGCTTGCTATCTATGCAAAGCATCCCAATAAGCAAGGCCTCTTAAAGCCGGTGAAGGTTCTAAGAAATGAACTCGAATAAAGGTTCCTGTATAGAAAAGGTGAGTTTCAGTTGGAAGTAAAAAGATTAAGTTTTCCACTAAATGTGTCAGATCTGCAGGCGCTGCCTCCTTTATCGATGGCCCTTGGCTATTTCGATGGCGTGCATCTCGGGCATAGGCAGGTAATACTTGAAGCAAAGAAGCAAGCTGATGAACAAGGACTGTCAAGCGCAGTCATGACTTTTGACCCTCATCCTTCTGTGGTTTTAGGGAAAAATGAAAAGCATGTAAAATCCATTACCCCATTAGCAGAAAAGATCAAAATTATCGAGGGAATGGGTATTGATTATCTTTTTGTCGTTCACTTTACCATAGAATTTGCCAATCTTCTGCCTCAAGAATTTATTGACCAATACGTTATCGGGCTGAATGTGCAGCATGCGACCGCAGGCTTTGATTTTACCTACGGCCGGATGGGCAAAGGGACGATGGAGACCATTCCATTTCACTCAAGAGAGAAATTTACCTTTTCTGTTATACCGGAATTTACCGAGGGGAGCGAAAAGGTGAGCTCGACCAGAATTCGCCGACTTCTTAAAGAGGGGACTGTTGAGGAACTTTCGCACCTTTTGGGAAGGTATTACACAACTTCAGGGTATGTCGTCCATGGTGATAAACGCGGACGGACCATTGGTTTTCCGACGGCAAATATTGAATTAAATGATGAATACATTATTCCCCCTACAGGTGTTTATGCGGTAAGGATGATGGTTAGCGGCAGTATGCTTAATGGTGTTTGTAATGTTGGCTATAAGCCTACCTTTAATAAGGAGGCAGTCAAGCTGTCGATTGAAGTTCATTTATTTGATTTTCATAAGGATATCTATGGGGAGGATGCCGTAATTGAGTGGCATCTATTCCTGCGAAATGAACAAAAGTTTTCTGGAATAGAAGAACTTGTAAAGCAAATTGAAAAAGATAAAAATAAGGCTTTGGAATATTTTGCGAAAAAACACAAGCTGCTTGATGTATAGAAGAAGAGAAGTTTTCCTATAATATATGATGGAATGAACTTGCATTTTGCGACAAAACATTGTATTCTTAAATACGTACTAAATGAACCTTTGCTTGGCAAGTCGAATCACCGACGCTTGCTCGGCATGAGGGGATTGAGAAATAGGAGGTGAACCTGGATGGCAATCACACAAGAACGTAAAAACGAAATCATCAATGAGTATAAAACTCATGAGAACGACACAGGCTCTGCTGAAGTTCAAATCGCTGTCCTTACAGAATCAATCAACAATTTGAACGAGCACTTACGTACTCACAAGAAAGATCATCACTCACGTCGTGGTCTTTTGAAAATGGTTGGTAAACGTCGTAATCTTTTAACTTACCTGCGTAACAAAGATGTTCAACGTTACCGCGTGTTAATCAATAAGCTTGGTCTACGTCGTTAGTTTGCAGAAGCGGGATTTTTCCCGCTTTTTTGTTAGCTTTTAAAAGTTATTGAATATTTCATACATAATTTTTAAGTCATGATTTTTTGTGCATACTAATACTAATTTGGTTGAAATCACAAGCGTTTTCGCTTTTTTATAGTTACATTAGAAAGATGATACCAGCGAATAAGTTTCGCGTCATCCTCCTAAGTGATTTAGATAGAGAGGGGTAAAAATATGGATCAGCAAAAACATGAGTATTCCATGGATTGGGCCGGCCGCAATCTGACAGTTGAAATTGGGCAATTAGCCAAACAAGCTAACGGTGCAGTCTTGGTCCGTTATGGAGATACAGCCGTTTTAAGTACGGCCACAGCGTCTAAGGAGCCTAAGAACCTAGACTTTTTTCCATTAACAGTGAATTATGAGGAAAGATTATATGCAGTCGGTAAGATTCCCGGAGGCTTTATTAAACGGGAAGGACGTCCAAGTGAAAAAGCGATTTTGGCAAGCCGATTGATTGACAGACCAATCCGTCCGCTTTTCGCAGATGGTTTTCGTAATGATGTTCAAGTAATCAGTATTGTCATGAGTGTGGATCAGGATTGTTCTTCAGAAATGGCCGCGATGTTCGGGTCATCACTGGCTTTATCGGTATCGGACATCCCGTTTGAGGGCCCGATTGCTGGCGTTGTAGTTGGCCGTGTAAATAATGAATTCGTGATTAATCCAACGGTGGAGCAGGCTGAAAAGAGTGACATCCACCTAACGGTTGCCGGTACAAAGGATGCTATTAACATGGTTGAAGCAGGGGCCGATGAGGTACCTGAAGAAATCATGCTGGAGGCTATCATGTTTGGCCATGAAGAAATCAAGCGGTTAATTGAATTCCAAGAGAAAATCGTTGCTGAAATCGGCAAAGAAAAAAGGCAGATAAACCTGTATGAGCTTGACAAGGAGCTTGAAGCAAAGGTACGGGAAATGTGTGAAACAGACATGATCAGTGCCATTCAAGTTCAAGAAAAGCATGCTAGAGAAGCTGCCATCACTGATGTAAAGAATCGAGTATTGGCTCATTTTGATGAGCAGGAAGCTGCCGATGATGAGCTAAAACAGGTTAAACAAATTTTGGACAAGATGGTTAAAGGTGAAGTCCGCCGCTTAATCACAGTAGAAAAAGTCCGTCCGGATGGTCGGAAAATTGATGAGATTCGTCCTTTATCTTCCCAAGTAGGGATCCTGCCGCGTACCCATGGTTCAGGGTTATTTACAAGGGGACAAACCCAAGCGTTAAGCATTTGTACCCTTGGTGCAATGGGGGATGTACAAATTCTTGATGGTCTCGGAATTGAAGAAGAAAAACGCTTTATGCATCATTATAATTTCCCATCCTTCAGCGTTGGGGAAACGGGACCGATCCGCGGACCAGGCCGCCGGGAGATTGGCCATGGTGCACTAGGGGAGCGTGCCCTAGAGCCGATTGTGCCATCTGAAAAGGATTTCCCATATACGATTCGACTTGTATCAGAGGTGCTTGAATCCAATGGGTCTACTTCGCAGGCAAGTATTTGTGCCAGCACATTAGCCATGATGGATGCCGGTGTACCAATTAAAGCACCTGTTGCCGGTATCGCTATGGGTCTTGTGAAATCAGGAGAGCACTATACCGTTTTAACGGACATTCAAGGGATGGAAGACCATCTTGGCGATATGGACTTTAAAGTAGCCGGTACAGCCAAAGGTGTTACTGCTCTGCAAATGGACATTAAAATTGAGGGTCTTTCCCGTGAAATTTTAGAAGAAGCATTGCAGCAGGCCAAAGTCGGAAGAATGCAGATCCTTGATTCAATGCTAGCTACACTTGCTGAACCAAGACCCGATCTTTCGCGGTTTGCACCAAAGATTCTGACCATGACGATTAATCCGGATAAGATCCGCGATGTTATTGGACCTAGTGGGAAGCAAATTAACAAAATTATTGAAGAAACTGGGGTTAAGATTGACATCGAACAGGATGGAACTATTTTTATCGCATCTACTGATTCAGAAATGAATCAAAAAGCGAAGAAAATTATTGAAGATATTGTCCGTGAAGTTGTCGTAGGGGAATTGTATCTTGGTAAAGTAAAACGGATTGAAAAATTCGGTGCTTTCGTTGAAATCTTTGCCGGCAAAGACGGCTTAGTCCATATTTCTGAGCTTGCCGAAGAGCGGGTAGGAAAAGTGGAAGATGTCGTGAAAATCGGCGATGAAATTTTAGTAAAAGTGACCGAAATTGATAAACAAGGCCGCGTTAATTTATCGCGTAAAGCTGTCCTTAAGGAACAGAAGGAAAAAGCTGAACAAAATCAATAATCGTTTAAAAAGTCAGGAGACCGCTCCTGACTTTTTCTTTTTCTATTGGCGTGCTTTATCATCGTTCTACCTTGTCCCTGCTCGTCATAATCTGTATAGAAGGGGGAAGAGGAAGAATGAAAAAAAAGATAATTATCGCGGTAATTGTGCTTGCTGCTTTCCTTATTGTAAATAGTCCAATTGTACATAATTATGTTTCCGCCTTAAAGGGATCAGCACTTCCGGCAGTAAAGGAGACGGATTCCTTATACCAAAGCATTGTAAAAAATGCGCATGAATATGAGAAACCGCCTTCAGATGCGAAAATCGATCCGGTTTGGAAGGCGATACCGGGATACAATGGCATTAAAGTTGACCTCGCTGCTTCTTATCAAAATATGAAAAAGAAAGGCACTTTTGATGAGAAAAAGCTCGTCTTTAAACAGGTGAAGCCTAAAGTGCAGCTTAATGATCTGCCGCCCTCACCTATTTATAAGGGGCATCCCGATAAACCGATGGTCAGCTTTATTATTAACGTTGCCTGGGGAAATGAATATTTATCAGATATGCTGGCAACGTTAAAAAATCATAACGTATCGGCAAGTTTTTTTCTAGAAGGCAACTGGGCTAAAAAGAACCCAGAGTTGGCCAAAATGATTGTTAGTGCCGGGCATGAGGTAGGAAACCATTCGTATTCCCACCCGGATATGGCAAAGCTTACAGCTGCCCAGACCAGAGAACAAATGGTGAAAACCAATGAAGTGATCGAAGCCGTGACCGATAAAAAGACAGAATGGTTTGCTCCTCCGAGCGGCAGTTATCGCGACGAAACAGTCAAAATCGCAGATGAATTAAACATGAAAACAGTCATGTGGACGGTAGATACTGTGGACTGGAGAAAGCCTTCTCCAGATGCCTTAATTAACCGGGTAATGGGCAAGATTGGCAATGGGTCGTTAATCCTCATGCACCCAACCGAATCGACGGCAAAATCT
The DNA here is from genome assembly GCF_049568635.1 of Neobacillus sp. SAB-20_R2A. Taxonomy (NCBI): domain Bacteria; kingdom Bacillati; phylum Bacillota; class Bacilli; order Caryophanales; family Bacillaceae; genus Neobacillus; species Neobacillus sp. SAB-20_R2A. The sequence goes on from NZ_CP145895.1 coordinate 1,899,590, forward strand.
TTAGATCGATTAATTACCTTAATCGAACAAAAGAATTTACAGATTGGGACGGTTTCTGAATTAATGAGCGAGGAAAGGGTCATAAAATAAATTGAGGGAAGAAATACCTAAAAGTTGGAGAATATAGTGATTATAGGTATAATTAACAATTGGGAAGTAGCATCTGCTGTTTATAGACAGGAGGAAGTCGATGATTAACAAATACACGTGCCAAAATGGAGCAAGAATTGTATTAGAACAAATCCCTACCGTAAGGTCCGTTGCCATTGGTATCTGGATTGGAACGGGATCAAGAGATGAAAATCCTGAGACAAACGGGATTTCCCATTTCCTTGAACATATGTTTTTTAAAGGAACCACTACCAAAACTGCTAAAGAAATTGCTGAATCCTTTGATAGCATTGGCGGTCAGGTAAATGCGTTTACCTCAAAGGAATACACATGCTATTACGCTAAGGTACTCGATACCCATTCAAAGTTTGCTTTAGACGTATTGGCAGATATGTTCTTTAACTCTACCTTTGTTGAAGAGGAATTAAAGAAAGAAAAAAATGTGGTTTTAGAAGAAATAAAGATGTATGAAGATACACCTGATGATATTGTTCATGATTTGCTGAGCAGGGCTGTTTATGAAGACCATCCGCTTGGTTATCCAATTCTAGGAACTGAAGAAACATTGAACTCTTTTACAGGTAGTACGTTAAAGGAATATATTCATGAACGATACACACCTGAAAATGTTGTGATTTCAATTGCAGGTAATGTTCCAGAAAGCTTCATTCAAGAAGTGGAAGCCTACTTTGGCTCCTACCAAGGCGGAAGTACAACAGTACAAGAAAATGTTCCTGTTTTCCATGCCAACCGGATTTCACGGAAAAAGGAAACTGAACAGGCGCACCTTTGTATCGGGTTTAAAGGATTAAAGGTTGGTCATGAAGATATTTATAGCTTGATTACCTTGAATAATATTTTGGGAGGAAGCATGAGCTCCCGATTATTTCAAGAGGTACGCGAGCAAAGAGGATTGGCTTATTCCGTTTTTTCCTATCATTCTGCTTATCAAGACAGCGGCATTGTGACTATTTACGGCGGTACCGGGGCAAAGCAATTAAATGTATTGTTTGATACTGTTCAGGAAACGCTTGAAAAATTAAAACAAACAGGCATAACGGAAAAGGAATTAACGAACAGCAAGGAACAGCTGAAGGGCAGTCTTATGTTGAGTCTGGAAAGTACGAACAGCCGGATGAGCCGAAACGGAAAAAATGAACTCCTTTTAAAGCGCCATCGCTCGCTTGATGAAATCATTGAACAAATTGATGCAGTAACAAAAGAAAGCGTAGACAAAATGACAAGGGATGTATTTACTGATAAGTATTCCGTGTCGTTAATCAGCCCTGACGGAGAATTCCCAACCAATTTAGCATAATTAAAGAAAAAAACAGTTTGCCTAGGTGAACTGTTTTTTTTCTTTATTCTAAATAAGGACTTCCCTCTATAAATATATAGTAAGTGAGGAATAGGGGGCGGCTTATATGAGGTTGAGTGAATTAAGCGGAAAAGAAATTGTCGATGTAAAAAAAGCAGAGCGCCTAGGTGTCTTGGGCCAAACAGATCTAGAAATAAATGAAAGCACAGGTCAAATCCAGGCGCTCTTAATCCCTTCCGTCAAATGGTTTGGACTGAGAAAGCAAGGGGATGAAATAAGAGTACCCTGGCAACACATTAAAAAGATTGGGTCAGATATGATCATCATTGATGTTCCGGAAGAAGATTAAAAAAGAGTAAAGGTTTATAAAATTAATTACCCCTGCTATTGGGCCTGTTGATCTCCGCTCCGGGCACTCGCTTTCCGCGGGGAGGTCCTGAAGCCTCCTCGGCGCTTTTTGCGCCTGCGGGGTCTCCAGTGACCTCTATTTCCCGCAGGAGTCGAGTGCCCTCCGCTCCAATCAACAGGGTAGCCAAATCATCCTAAATGATTGCAACACACATTTTGTATCGTTTCTAAGTGTGTTGCAATCTTTTTCATATTTTGGCAGTCTGCAGTCGATTAGTGATTTTTCGCGTGGTACTATTCATCTATAGAAAGCAATTTATTCACTTTAGCTATACTTTTTTTTCTGAAACATTTATTTCACCACTTATTTATATTATTTATTGTGAGTTAAATGTCCTAATTGAAAACCTGTTGATTGGAGCGGAAGGAGCGAAGACTCCTGCGGGAGTACGGGGCTGGGGAGACCCCGCAGGCGCTTTAGCGCCGAGGAGGCTCCCCGGCACGCCCGCGGAAAGCGAAGCTCCTGGAGCGGAAATCAACAGACCTATTTAAAGCCTCTATATTAATAACATTTAATAAGTAGAAAAAAGATAGCCTGAAGCCCAAGCAATTTTATTTGCTTGGGCTTTTTTGCATATTCCCGCGTGGAAAACTCACCGATTGAAACTTTCTTACATAAGATGGGGAAGTGATAAAGAACAAAGGAAAAATTGAATGGATTCTTTAAAAAAGAAGGTGAATGTTTTCATGCTGACAGGGATGCAGATAGCCGTTATTGGTGGTGATGCCAGGCAGCTGGAAATTATCCGAAAGTTAACGGAATTAGATGCTAAACTAGCGCTGATTGGATTTGAACAGCTTGACCACGCCTTTACCGGTGCAGTCAAGGAGAAAATCTCCGAGGTTGACTTTTCGAATATCGATGCCATTATTCTGCCAGTCGCTGGCACAAATTTAGAAGGTCAAGTAGAGACGATTTTCTCCAACGAGAAAGTGGTCTTAACTGAGGATATTCTTTCGAAAACTCCTGAGCATTGTACCATTTATTCAGGTATCAGTAATTCCTATTTAAACGGGATTACAGAGCAAACAAACAAAAAACTAGTCCAGTTGTTTTCAAGAGATGATGTAGCCATTTATAATTCGATTCCGACTGTTGAAGGAACACTTATGATGGCCATCCAGCATACTGACTTTACGATTCATGGTTCTAATGTAACTGTCCTAGGATTGGGACGGTGCGGTATGAGTATTGCAAGGGCATTCCATGCATTAGGGGCAAAAGTAAAAGTCGGAGCAAGAAAAAGCGAACATCTTGCTAGAATTACGGAAATGGCACTGACACCGTTTCAATTAAGCAATATTGAAACGGAAGTGTCGGGTACAGACATTTTAATCAATACAATCCCGCAGCCAATTGTTAATGCATCAGTCATTGCCAAACTACCCGCACATACCATTGTAATCGACATTGCCTCAAAACCGGGAGGAACCGATTTTCGTTACGCAGAAAAGAGAGGAATCAAAGCCCTCCTTGCACCCAGCCTGCCTGGAATTGTCGCTCCCAAAACAGCGGGGCAAATTTTAGCAGATGTCCTATCCCAGCTGCTTTCAGAGACAGAACCAGATCGAAAGGGGAATGGAAAATGAGTTTAAAAGGTAAAAGAATTGGTTTTGGATTAACGGGTTCACATTGTACGTATGACGCTGTATTTCCGGAAATTGAAAAACTGGTGCAGGCCGGCGCAGAGGTGGTTCCAATTGTAACCTTTACGGTTAAAAACACCGATACCCGCTTTGGAAAAGGCGAAGATTGGGTCCAGCGAATTGTCGATTTAACTGGCAATAACCTAATTGATTCCATTGTAAAAGCAGAACCGTTAGGACCGAAAATGCCGCTCGATTGTATGGTAATTGCACCTTTAACAGGAGTATCGATGAGCAAGTTTGCCAATGCCATGAATGACAGCCCTGTTTTAATGGCGGCAAAAGCAACGCTTCGAAATTTAAAGCCGGTTGTCTTAGGTATTTCCACGAATGACGCTTTAGGGTTAAACGGGGTAAACCTGATGAAACTGATGGCCACTAAACACATTTTCTTTATTCCTTACGGACAGGATGACCCGATAAATAAACCGAATTCAATGGTGGCCAGAATGACAATGCTTCCGGAAACAGTGGAAGCAGCAATGGAAGGCAGACAGATTCAGCCGGTATTGGTTGAAAGATACAAAGATGAGGACTAATTTCCTTTCCCTTCATTAAAAAAGGTTATTTCTTTCAAATAATATGATAAAATAAATTAATCTTTCATCAGTGGGTTAATAAGTTAATCCGCTGATGAAAACAATCATAAAATATTACTATACTGGCAGCAAGAAAACTTAAACTTAAGGGAATAACCGGCCAGTGAATAGGAAGGGGAACAAGAATGAGTCATCAAAATGGATTTCACGTCGCAGTTGTCGGAGCAACAGGCGCTGTTGGCCAACAAATGATCCAAACTTTAATGAAAGAGAATTTTCCAATTAGAGAGTTAACCCTGCTTTCCTCCGCTCGTTCGGCAGGAAAAAAGGTCGATATAAATGGCCGTGAATATACAGTGCAAGAAGCAAAGCCAGAGAGCTTTGAGGGTGTAGATATCGCATTGTTCAGTGCGGGCGGAAGTGTCTCCAAAGAATTGGCCCCTGAGGCAGCAAAACGCGGTGCAGTTTGCGTTGACAACACCAGTGCATTCCGTATGGACACCGATATTCCTTTAGTTGTTCCAGAAGTTAATGAAAAAGACTTATTTGAACATAATGGAATCATTGCTAATCCAAACTGTTCAACCATCCAGATGGTGGTTGCTTTAGAACCAATCCGTCAAAAGTTTGGCTTGAAAAAAATTATTGTTTCCACCTACCAAGCTGTTTCCGGTTCAGGTGCTGCAGCGGTAGAAGAACTTCTACAACAGACAAAGGCAATTTTAAATGAAGAATCGTATGAACCACAAATTTTACCTGTGAAATCTGATAAAAAACACTATCAGATTGCTTTTAATGCGATTCCGCAAATTGATAAATTCCAGGAAAATGGCTATACCTATGAAGAAATGAAAATGATTAATGAAACGAAAAAGATCATGCATCTTCCGGAGCTTCAGGTTTCCGCGACTTGTGTTCGTCTTCCGGTAGCTGTAGGACATTCTGAATCTGTTTATTTTGAAATTGAAGAGGATAATGTGAGCGCCGCAGAAATTAAAGCGCTTCTTAAAGATGCACCTGGGGTGATTCTGCAAGACGATCCAGAAAACCAAGTATACCCGATGCCAGCCGACTGTGTTGGCAAGAATGAGGTCTTTGTCGGAAGAATCAGAAATGACATAGATAATAGCAAAGGATTTCACATGTGGGTAGTTTCAGACAATCTTCTTAAAGGAGCAGCCTGGAACTCCGTCCAAATTGCACAAAGATTAGTGGAATTAGGGCTTGTAAAATAGAGAAGGCAGGTTTTGGTGTTTACCATGAAAATCATTGTTCAAAAATTTGGCGGGACCTCCGTCAAAGATGAATCTAGCAGGAAATATGCGCAGGGACATATCGAAAAAGCGCTGGCTGAGGGCTATAAAGTAGTCGTTGTCGTATCCGCGATGGGAAGAAAGGGCGATCCATATGCAACCGATACGTTACTGTCCCTGATTGGCGGCAATACAAGTAACATTTCTAAACGTGAGCATGATTTATTACTGTCCTGTGGAGAAGTAATCTCTAGCATTGTGTTTACGAATATGTTGCTTGAGAGCGGAATTAATGCAACGGGATTAACTGGGGCTCAAGCAGGGTTTAGAACCAATAACGACCATACCAATGCCAAAATTGTTGAAATGAAGTGCGATCGCTTACTTAGGGAACTGGAAAGCCATGATGTCGTCGTGGTTGCCGGATTCCAGGGAGCAGCCAAAAATGGCGATGTGACGACGATTGGCCGCGGTGGCAGCGATACATCCGCTGCTGCTTTAGGAGCCGCACTTAATGCTGAGTGGATTGATATTTTTACCGATGTAGAAGGAATTATGACTGCTGACCCGCGCATTGCCGAAAATGCCCGGCCGTTATCAGTTGTTACCTATACAGAGGTTTGTAATATGGCCTATCAGGGAGCAAAGGTCATACACCCTAGGGCAGTTGAAATCGCAATGCAAGCAAAAGTGCCGATTCGGATTCGTTCCACTTATTCAGAATCCGAGGGAACATTGGTGACTACTTTAAATAAAAATAATCGCGGCAGTGACATCAAGGAACGGTTGGTAACGGGAATTGCCCATGTTTCGAACGTTTCGCAAATAAAGGTTTTTGCCAAAAAGGAACAGTACTACCTGCAGGCAGAAGTATTTAAAGCGATGGCAAATGAGAAGATTAGTGTGGATTTTATCAACATTTCTCCAAGCGGAGTTGTATATACGGTTACAGAAGAAATGACAGATAAAGCAATTCGGGTACTAAATGAAATGGGACACGAGCCAGAGGTTGAACGTCATTGTGCCAAGGTTTCCGTAGTAGGTGCCGGGATCGCGGGAGTTCCGGGGGTTACTTCAAAGATAGTAACGGCCCTTTCAAATCAAGGAATCCGGATTCTGCAATCGGCAGACAGCCATACGACGATTTGGGTCCTCGTCAAGCAGGAGGATTTAGTAAAATCAGTAAACGCCTTGCATAGTGCCTTTCACCTTGAAGATGAATCACTAGAATTAAATAGCTTGGATTTTTAAGAAAACCTTTTGAATAGGATGTTAGAAGCACCAGATTTGGGGAGCGAAAGTTTCGAAAGGAGAAATAAAATGGTTCATTTCGGGCGAGTATCCACTGCAATGGTAACGCCTTTTGATCATAAAGGGCATATTGACTTTGGCAAAACCACGAAGCTAATCAATTATTTAATTGATAATGGTACAGATTCACTTGTTGTGGCAGGTACAACAGGTGAATCACCAACCTTATCGAAAGAAGAAAAACTGGCGTTATTCAGCCATGTTGTGAAAGCCGTAAATAAACGAATCCCTGTTATTGCCGGAACAGGCAGCAATAATACGTACGCATCAATCGAGATGACAAAAAAAGCGGAGCAGGTCGGTGTGGACGCTATTATGCTGGTCGCACCGTATTACAATAAACCGAATCAAGAGGGTCTATACCAGCATTTTAAAGCAATTGCCGAATCAACTACCCTTCCGGTAATGGTCTACAATATCCCGAGCAGGTCGGTTGTGACAATTCACCCGGATACGATTATCCGCTTGTCAAAAATACCAAATATTGTGGCTGTGAAAGAAGCGAGTGGGGATTTAAATGCTATGACCCACATAATTGCTAATACCGATGATGACTTTGCTTTATACAGCGGCGATGACGCGGTTACGCTGCCCGTGCTGTCCATCGGGGGTGCAGGGGTTGTTTCAGTCGCCTCACATGTCATTGGCAATGAATTACAAGAGATGGTAAAAGCATTTTTTGACGGAGAAAATCAACGGGCAGCCAAATTACATCAGCGTCTGCTCCCGATGATGCAGGGATTATTTGCTGCACCAAGTCCAGCACCTGTGAAAACAGCTCTGCAAATCAAAGGCTTGGATGTTGGATCCGTTAGATTGCCGCTAGTGGGATTGACAGAGCAGGAACGTGCTAATTTGATTGAAATTTTAAATCATAAATAAATGCGAAGAAACCAACCGCCAAAAGCTCGGTTGGTTTTTTCCTTTTTTACCATTGTAAAGGTTTTCCGATTTCAAGTATAATAAACCTAACTGATTTCGATCGGAGCAACTTAGGTTTAGGAGGAAAAGGATTTGATAAAGAAAAAAAATCAATCCATCAAGATAATTGGACTTGGTGGAATAGGGGAAATCGGAAAGAATATGTATTTGGTGGAAGTGGACAAGGACATATTCGTCATTGATGCCGGGCTAATGTTCCCCGAGGAAGAAATGCTGGGCATTGATATGGTAATACCTGATATCACCTACTTAAAGGAGAATAGGGACCGGGTTAAAGCAATATTTCTAACGCATGGACATGAGGATCATATCGGGGCTCTTTCATACATTCTTCGGCAGATTGATGCGCCTGTCTACGGAATGAAACTGACACTTGCACTGGCAGGAGCCAAATTAAAGGAGCAGGACTTTAATGGAAAAGCTGACTTTATCGAGATAGATTCCAATATGGTTCTCGATTTAGATACTGTCCAGGTAAGCTTTTTCAGGACCAATCATAGTATTCCAGATTCAGTTGGGGTTTGTATTCACACTTCAGAAGGAATCATTGTTTACACGGGCGACTTTAAATTTGATCAGGCAGCCACCAGGCTTTATAAGCCGGAAATTGGAAAAATGGCAGCTATCGGTGAACAGGGTGTATTATGCTTGCTATCAGACAGTACCGAAGCGGAAAAACCGGGTTATACAACGTCTGAAGCAATCGTCGAGCGCGAATTATCGAACGCTTTTTACAATGCGCCGGGGCGGATTATTGCTGCCTGCTTTGCATCTGATATTAATAGAATTCAGCATATTTTTGATGCAGCCAAGGAGAACAAACGTAAAGTAGCAGTAGTTGGAAAAAGTCTTGAGCGAATTTACCACATTGCCATGGATTTGGGTTATTTAGAGGTGGCGGATGATTTAATCATATCTATTGATGAGATTAAGAATTATCAAGACAAGGAAATTGCCGTCTTGATGACTGGGAGCCAGGGGGAACCAATTGAGGCGCTGCAAAAAATGGCCAAGCAGACACATAAGCTGATTAATATCCAGCCGGGTGATACTGTCTTGATAGCTGCCTCGCCGCTAAAGGGCAGCGAAGTATTTTTATTTAAAACAATTGATATGCTGTTTAGAGCGGGCGCTAATGTCGTCTCCGGGAAACGGACCATCCATGTTTCAAGCCATGGCAGCCAAGAAGAATTGAAATTTATGATTAACTTGATGAAGCCTAAATTCTTTATTCCTGTTCACGGCGAATACCGGATGTTGAAAGCCCATCGGAAAATTGCAATAGAATGCGGTCTTCGCGATGAGCAGATTTCCATTCCAGATCGCGGTGACGTGGTGGAGTGGAAAGATGGGAAGTTTGCCATTACAGGTAAAGTGCCATCCGGAAATGTCCTGATTGATGGAATTGGCGTAGGCGATGTAGGGAACATTGTGCTGCGGGACCGTAAATTATTGTCTCAGGATGGCATATTAATAGTTGTCGTCACCCTGACAAAGAAGGAAAAGAAAATTGCCGCCGGACCGGAAATTATCTCAAGGGGATTTGTTTACGTCCGGGAGTCTGAAAAGTTAATGGATGACTCCACTAAATTAGTCCGTGATATCGTTGAAAGAAATATTGCCAAGGAAAGCTTTGAATGGTCAAGTTTAAAGCAGGAAATTAGAGATGATTTAAATCGTTACCTCTTTGAAAAAACAAAAAGACGGCCGATGATTCTGCCAATTATAATGGAAGTATAATCTTATAGGGCCTGCCCCCGCTGCTTATGATCCACGCAGCGGGGGACAGGCCCCTTTTGATGTTTATTTTTCAAGCATGAATTTATTTCATAGGCGAATACTAAAAGATATCATGCTTGAAGGGAGTATTGGGATGAATAACAATTTTATTAAAAATGACGCGGAGAATCCAGGGAGCACTGAGCCACAAAAAGAGGAAAAACCTGCTTCTCCTTTAGTAGAAAAAATACAGCAGCTTGGACAAACGAATGTCCCGCAATTATCCCCAGATTCAAAAATTCACTGTTTGACGATCGTGGGACAAATTGAGGGGCATATGGCGCTTCCACCGCAAAACAAAACGACAAAATATGAACATATTATTCCCCAGCTTGTAGCGATTGAACAAAACCCGAATATTGAAGGATTATTGATTATCTTAAATACAGTAGGCGGTGATGTTGAGGCAGGACTCGCCATTTCGGAAATGCTGGCCACTTTATCGAAACCAACCGTTTCGATTGTCCTTGGCGGCGGCCATTCAATTGGAGTTCCAATCGCTGTTTCCTGCACGTACAGCTTTATTGCTGAAACCGCAACGATGACAATCCATCCAATCCGCTTGACAGGACTGGTCATCGGCGTCCCTGCAACCTTTGAATACCTGGACAAAATGCAGGAGCGGGTTGTTAGTTTTGTAACCAAGCATTCAAAAATACCGGAAGAAACCTTTAAAGAATTAATGTTTGCTAAAGGGAATTTAACGAGGGATATCGGAACAAACGTGATTGGCGAAGAAGCTGTGAAATATGGGTTGATAGATGAAGTAGGGGGCCTCGGCCATGCGATGAAGAAACTGAATGAATTGATTGAGTTAAAAAAGGATGAAAATAAGGGACTGATTCAATGATTTTATATACGATGATGCCGCAGGAGCTAATATTCCCTTATGATGCAGATGCCTTCAAAAATCAGCAAACGGTTTCCTACCAGGGCATCCCTTTATTGGTCGAACAAACAGACCAGCAAAATTATCAAGTTATTCGAGTATTAAGTAGTGATCCACAGCATTTTTTGAATGATCAGATTTGCCCTGGTGCAAAAATTTCTTTTTAAGGATAAGGGAAAACTATTAACACATTATGGTATAATAAGGGTAAAGAGACAAGAGCAGCCAAAATAAGGCTGCTTTTCTGCCTTTATCACAAAAAAGTCGAGGCATCATTAGAATAAAATCAATAATATAAAGGTGATTGCATGGCCAAAAAAAAGAAACGACAACCGAAAAGACGAGATACCCAGCTAAAACGGACGGTCCAATATGAATTATCGGCACTGGCAATCCTAGCATTAGCGATTATTTCAATTGCAAAGCTTGGGGCCGTCGGCAGAGCAACCGTCCTGTTCTTCCGTTTTTGGATGGGTGAATGGTACATGCTTAGTTTACTGGGGCTGGTTATACTAAGTATTTATTTAATGTGGAAAAGGGAGATTCCATTTTTCTTTCATATTAAGCTTGTAGGCAGTTATTTTATTGTTTCAGCTATTCTTCTTTTGAGTCACGTTACATTGTTTGATTTGCTGAGCAATAATGGAAAATTTAAGAACCCTAGTGTCATAAACAATACATGGGAGTTATTCATGATGGAGGTCCGGGGGGAAACCAGTACACATGATCTCGGTGGAGGAATCCTTGGGGCCATATTGTTTGCTCTGTTTCATTATCTATTTGCAGAAACCGGTACAAAAATCATTGCTTTTATTTTTATTTTAGTAGGGTTTATTTTACTAACCGGCAAATCATTTGGTGATTTTGTAGCAAAAATCTTGATGGGGGTTTTTGGCTTTTCAAAAAACCAGTGGCAAGCTTTTAAAACGGATGTAGCCGAATGGAAACAGAAACAGCAGGAAAGGCGGACCGAGCGGAGCAATCAAAGAAGGCAGGTCCAAGAAAACAGGCGGATTCAGCAGACTCCCGCAAACGTTCCCGAACCACAGGCTGATATAGACGAAGCTGTCATCCCTGAACCGTTAATCTCCAATTTTGCGGATCGGGCATATCAGGAGGAGCTGCCTAGGGAAAGACCGCAGCGAGAACCGGCCAAGAGCAGACGGAACAAACAAGAGGAACCTGAGGAAGACAATACTCCTCCTATCTCATTTGCCGAAGTAGAAAATGCATCCTATGAATTGCCGCCGCTCAGGCTTCTGAAACTTCCAAAGAAAACCGACCAAAGCGGTGAATATGAGCTGATCAATAAAAATGCAGCCAAACTGGAAAGAACCTTCCAAAGCTTTGGAGTCAAAGCACGTGTTACACAAGTGCACCTGGGACCTGCGGTGACAAAATATGAAGTCCATCCTGATGTCGGTGTTAAAGTCAGCAAAATCGTCAGCCTCAGCGACGATCTCGCATTAGCACTAGCAGCAAAGGACATTCGAATGGAAGCCCCAATCCCCGGAAAATCAGCGATCGGGATAGAGGTTCCAAATTCCGAAGTTGCAATGGTTTCACTAAGAGAGGTTTTGGAAGCAACGCAAAATGATAAGCCGGATGCCAAGCTAATGATTGCACTTGGCAGGGATATCACGGGCGAGGCCGTGCTGGCAGAATTAAATAAAATGCCCCACCTTCTTGTCGCTGGTGCAACAGGAAGCGGAAAAAGTGTATGTATCAACGGAATAATTACGAGCATTTTAATGCGGGCAAAGCCACATGAAGTAAAATTAATGATGATAGACCCGAAGATGGTCGAGTTAAATGTTTATAATGGAATTCCCCATCTGCTTGCGCCAGTAGTGACAGAACCCAAAAAGGCCTCACAAGCGTTGAAAAAGGTTGTCAGCGAGATGGAAAGACGATATGAGTTATTCTCCCATACCGGAACAAGGAATATTGAAGGCTATAATGACCATGTTCGAAAACATAATCTCGAAGAAGATGATAAGCAGCCGTTATTGCCGTATATTGTTGTCATAGTGGACGAGTTGGCGGATTTAATGATGGTTGCCTCTTCAGATGTAGAGGATTCGATTACTCGGCTGGCGCAGATGGCCCGTGCGGCCGGGATTCATCTTATTATTGCGACCCAGCGTCCATCCGTCGATGTCATCACCGGGGTCATCAAGGCCAATATTCCTTCCCGCATCGCCTTCGCAGTATCAAGCGGAACAGACTCACGGACAATCCTCGACATGGGCGGGGCGGAAAAGCTTCTCGGCAGAGGGGACATGCTCTTTATGCCGGTCGGTGCGACAAAACCGGTACGTGTCCAAGGTGCCTTCCTCTCAGACCAAGAAGTGGAGGACACGGTTGAATTTGTTATCTCCCAGCAAAAGGCTCAATATCAGGAGGAAATGATCCCAGATGATATCCCCGAGGCTGCTGGAGAGGTTGAGGACGAATTATATGACGAGGCAGTTGAATTGATTGTTGATATGCAAACGGCATCAGTTTCGATGCTGCAGCGCCGCTTCCGGATTGGCTATACAAGAGCGGCAAGACTGATAGATGAAATGGAGCTCCGCGGAGTGGTAGGACCATATGAAGGAAGCAAACCTCGTGCGGTCTTAATTACGAAGCCAAACGAGGAAAAGAGCTCTTAAAAAAAGGGCCTTATGGCTCTTTTTTTATTCTACTTTTATGGAAAGTTGATAAAATAGTAATAGGCGTTAAAGATGATTTTTATCTTTTCGTCTTTTTTCGACAAAATCATGGATTTCTATTTATTTCTCGCAGAAAACATGATAAGATTATTGCGATTAGTAGGAATGATATCAGAGGTCTGATGTCTAAGGAAAAGGCTGGAGGAAAGCAGCATGTCCATCAAGTCAGATAACCGGCATTTATATTTACAAGTAATCGATCGGCTTAAGCAGGATATTGAAGATGGTGTATACAAAGAAAAAGAGAAACTGCCATCAGAATTCGATCTTGCCAAACAGCTTGGTGTCAGCAGGGCTACACTTCGAGAAGCATTAAGAATTCTTGAAGAGGAAAATGTGATTATCAGACGCCATGGGGTTGGTACGTTTGTTAACGCAAAGCCATTGTTCACATCGGGGATTGAACAGTTAAGCAGTGTTACTGACATGATCAAACAAGCTGGCATGAAACCAGGAACTATTTTCTTAAGGTCATCAACTCAAAGCCCATCGGAAGAGGATATTCGTCGTTTCTCATGTTCTGCTGATGAGGAAATGGTCGTGATTGAGAGAGTAAGAACCGCCAATGGAGAACCAGTCGTTTATTGTATTGACAAGGTTCCAGCACACATATTACCAGAAACCTTTTCTCATGGTGAAGAATCGATCTTCAACATATTAGGAGACGAGGCAAACAGAAGGATTACATACGCGGTTGCCCAAATCGAGCCGATTGGCTATCATGAAAAAATTTCCCCAATCTTAGAATGTGACCCGGAAACTGCATTATTGGTTTTAAAACAAATGCATTTCGATGAACAGGATGAACCTGTCCTTTTTTCGGTAAACTATTTTAAGGCGGACAAATTTAGTTTTCATGTACTTAGGAAACGAGTATAAAAATTTTTAATGGTAATGAAAACGCAATCAGTCCAGTTTTATACCATTTCTACTATCAAACAACATTCTTAGGGGGAAGATACCTTGAAAAAGCGTAAAGTTGGAATGGCGCTATCACTTGTTCTTGCTGCTGGAACACTATTAGGTGCTTGTGGAAAAAGTGATGACAACAAAGGAACTGAAACATCAAAAGGCGGAGAAAAAGGAAAATCATTCTCTGTAGCAATGGTTACTGACGTCGGCGGTGTAGATGACAAATCCTTTAACCAATCAGCGTGGGAAGGCCTTCAAAAGTTCGGTAAAGATAATGGCATGAAAGAAGGAAAAGGCGGTTACTCTTACCTTCAGTCCAAATCAGATGCTGACTATGCAACAAACTTAAATACTCTTGCTCGCCAAGATTTTGACTTAGTATATGGGATCGGCTTCTTAATGCAGGCAGCCGTTGAAGAAATTGCAAAACAACAAAAAGACCATCATTTTGCAATCGTTGACGCTGAAGTAAAACAGCCAAACGTAGCAAGCATCCTCTTTAAAGAGCAGGAAGCAGCGTTCCTTGCGGGTGTTGCGGCTGCTTTAACAACTAAAACAAACCATATCGGTTTCATTGGCGGTATGGAAATTCCAGTTATCGAGCGCTTTGAGTCTGGCTTCCTTGCTGGTGTAAAGGCTGCTAAACCGGATGTACAGGTTGACGTTCAATATTCTGGTGCATTTGACAAAGCAGAGTTAGGGCAATCCATCGCTTCTAAAATGTACTCTTCTGGTGCAGACGTTGTCTTCCACGCTGCTGGTGCTACTGGTAATGGTCTTTTCAAAGAGGCTGTTGACCGTAAAGCGAAAGAACCAAGCAAAGACTTCTGGGCAATCGGGGTTGACCGTGACCAAGCTGACATGGGTCCAGATGTAGTCTTAACATCTGCATTAAAGCGTGTTGACGTAGCAGTTCAAGACTTGTCCAAAAAGGCAATGGATGGCAACTTCCCTGGCGGAGAAGTGGTATTATACGGCTTACATGAAGATGGCGTAGGTCTAGCACCAATTAACGCAAAGGCTCCAAACAAAGATGCGATTGATAAAGCGGTTAAAGACTACATTGAAAAAATCAAATCTGGTGATTTAAAAGTTCCTCAAACTCGTGATGAATTGAAAAACTTTAGTGCAAAATAAAACTACTAACAGGGAATAAGCGGATATTATCAAGATAATCCGCTTATTCCTTCTTAATGAATCTTAATTGAAGTGCAGAAATGATTTTCCGCCTTTCAATTAAGGTTTTAATGGGGAGATATCCCTGTTTTTTAAATCTTGGAAAGGTCTGACCTCTTACTTTTATTGGTCGGAATTTCCATCACCTTCATTACAGGGAGTGAGAAAAAATGGATTATGTAATCGAGATGCTAAACATTCGGAAAGAATTCGGCAGCTTTGTTGCAAATGATAACATTACTCTCCAATTGAAAAAGGGAGAAATTCATGCCTTGCTTGGCGAAAACGGAGCAGGCAAATCAACTTTGATGAACGTGCTTTTTGGTTTGTACCAACCAGAAGCTGGAGAAATTAGAGTAAAGGGAAAACCTGTTAAAATTACCGATCCTAACGTTGCCAATGACCTTGGAATTGGGATGGTCCATCAGCACTTTATGCTAGTAGATACCTTCACTGTAACGGAAAACATTATCCTTGGCAGAGAGATTACATCTGCTGGCCGGATTGACATTAAAAAGGCAGAACAGGAAGTCCGGCAAATTTCCGAACGTTACGGATTGTCAGTTGACCCACAGGCGAAAATTTCCGATATCTCTGTAGGTATGCAGCAAAGGGTTGAAATTTTAAAAACATTATACCGCGGAGCGGAGATTTTAATTTTTGACGAACCGACTGCAGTGCTGACACCGCAAGAGATTAAAGAGTTAATTCAAATTATGAAAACACTCATTAAAGAGGGTAAATCTATTATTCTTATTACCCACAAGTTAAAAGAAATTATGGAGGTCGCCGACCGCTGTACTGTCATTCGCAAAGGAAAAGGGATTGGTACGGTAAATGTCAGTGAAACGAATCCAAATGAACTTGCAAGTCTGATGGTTGGACGGGAAGTTGTCTTTAAAACAGAAAAGAAGCCTGCTGAACCAAAGCAAGACGTATTGCTAGTTAAAGATTTAGTGGTGAAGGATTCACGTGGTGTCACGGTTGTTAATGGATTGGATTTAACAGTTCGTGCCGGTGAAATAGTCGGGATTGCCGGGGTTGATGGTAATGGACAGTCTGAGTTAATTGAAGCGCTTACAGGATTGCGTAAATCTGATAGCGGCAGCATTCAATTAAATGGCAAAGAATTAATTAACCACACCCCTAGAAAAATTACGGAATCTGGAGTAGCCCACATTCCGCAAGACCGTCATAAACATGGACTTGTTTTGAATTATCCAATTGCCGAAAATATGGTTTTACAAACCTATTATCAGAAGCCTTTTTCTAAAAGTGGAATCTTAAACTTTAAAGAAATTTATAATAAGGCAAGGAAGTTAATCAGTGAATTCGATGTCCGCACACCAAGTGAATATACGTTGGCACGCGCTCTTTCTGGAGGTAACCAGCAAAAGGCAATCATCGGCCGAGAAGTGGACAGGAATCCTGATTTGTTGATTGCCGCTCAGCCGACTCGTGGTTTGGATGTGGGTGCGATTGAATTTATCCACAAACGCCTCATTGAGCAGCGCGATCATGGCAAGGCAGTCTTGCTTGTTTCTTTTGAGTTAGATGAGATTATGAATGTCAGCGACCGGATTGCTGTTATTTATGAGGGGAAGATTGTTGCTGTTGTCAATCCAAAAGATACAGACGAACAAGAACTCGGATTGTTAATGGCAGGATCGAACAGAAAGGAAGCGGGTGCAAATGTCTAAGCGCTTAACAGGTATCTTAACACCGATCATTTCGGTGTTATTAGGAATCATCGTGGGAACCATTATTATGTTAATCAGCGGATATGACCCGGTTGCCGCTTATACAGCACTTTGGAACGGGGCTTTTGGGGAAGTATACTATGTTGGGGAAGTTATTCGCCAGTTTACACCGTATATTTTGGCTGGTTTAGCGGTAGCGTTTGCTTTCCGTGTTGGGCTATTTAACATCGGGGTAGAGGGACAATTTATTGTCGGTTGGCTGGCATCGGTCTGGGTAGGGGTTGCTTTTGACCTTCCAAAAGTCATTCATCTGCCGCTTGCCATCTTGGCAGCTATTGTTGCAGGTGCCCTGTGGGCCTTTATCCCTGGCTTTTTGAAGGCGCGTTTTCGCGTCCATGAAGTTATTGTCACCATTATGTTGAACTATGTTGCTTTGCATGTGACTAACTATATTATAAGAAATGTTTTAGCTGCTAAGAGCGGTGATAAGACAGAAATGATTCATGAATCTGCAAGCTTGCGTTCAGAATGGCTCCAAAGCCTGACAGATTATTCCCGTCTTCACTGGGGGATTATCCTTGCAATTGCCTGCTGTTTTATCATGTGGTTCTTATTGGAAAAAACAACAAGAGGATTCGAATTGCGGGCAGTTGGTTTTAACCAGCATGCAGCGCACTATGCAGGGATGAATGTAAATAAAAATATCATCCTTTCGATGGTGATTTCCGGCGCTTTTGCTGGATTGGCCGGTGCAATGGAGGGACTTGGAACCTTCGGATATGCGGCTGTTAAAGGCGGATTTACCGGTGTAGGGTTTGACGGAATCGCGATTGCCTTGCTTGGTTCTAACACGGCATTAGGGGTATTCTTCTCAGCGATTTTATTCGGTGCCTTAAAAGTAGGGGCTTTAAACATGCCGCTTGAAGCGGGTGTGCCAAATGAACTAGTTGATATTATTATCGCACTTATTGTTTTCTTTGTTGCATCCAGCTATATAATCAGAGCATTTCTTGATCGAATCGGTAAGAAGGGGGTGAAGTAAGTGAGCTTAATGGACATTTTAACAATTGTTGTTCCATCTACACTTTTATGGGCTGCTCCACTTATCTTCACTGCGTTAGGCGGTATTTTTTCAGAGCGATCTGGAGTAGTAAATATCGGTCTTGAAGGTTTAATGGTCATAGGCGCATTTTCAGCCATCGTGTTTAACTTGACTTTTTACGATACGTTTGGGGCTGCAACACCTTGGATTGCTTTAATTGTTGCGATGGCTGCAGGCGCTGTCTTCTCAATCCTGCATGCAGTTGCGGCAATTACCTTCCGGGCTGACCACACGGTTTCTGGTGTAGCTATAAACCTGCTAGCAGTTGGTTTAACGATGTTCTTAGTGAAACAAATTTATGGAAAAGGTGAAACTGGGATTATTTCCAAGGGCTTTAGCAAAATTGACGTGCCGGTTCTTAAGGACATTCCGGTCATTGGAAAAATCCTGTTCCAAAATACGTATTGGACCTCCTTTGTAGCAATTATTGTGGCAGTTATCGCTTGGTACGTGGTGTTTAAAACTCCATTTGGTCTTCGGCTTCGCTCGGTGGGTGAGCACCCAATGGCAGCCGATACAATGGGTATCAATGTGACAAAAATGCGCTATCTAGGGGTTATTATTTCAGGAGCACTTGGCGGGATTGGCGGTGCTGTTTACGCACAGTCGATTACTTCAAACTTCAGCCATGCGACCATCAGCGGCCAGGGCTTCATGGCGTTGGCTGCGATGATCTTTGGTAAATGGCATCCGCTTGGAGCGCTTGGTGCCGGTATCTTCTTTGGCCTTGCCCAAAGTATTAGTATTATCGGATCTAGCTTGCCGTTCTTAAAAGAAATTCCGAATGTGTATCTATTAATCGCTCCTTATGTATTAACCGTATTGGCGTTAACAGGTTTTATCGGCCGCGCCGATGCACCAAAAGCTTCCGGTACACATTACATCAAGGGAAGCCGTTAATATTAATGATAAAAAGCTCTCAGTTTTTGAACTGAGGGCTTTTTTTGCTTGAATTGTACAGGTTCTATAGTATAGGTTTTATTTGAAAGGAAAAAATATAAAGAAAAATGTTTTCATATCATATGTTAAGACCCTTTAACAGACAGGAGGAAAATAAATGGAAGCAGTCGTTGAAAAAATAACGCAAATGCAAGGCTATAAACTCCATGTTGTTGAAACTGATAAATATAAAACGAATACCTTGGTATGGAGAATGAAGGCGCCTTTATCAAAAGAGGATGTCACGAAAAGAGCGCTTCTTCCTTATGTCCTGCAGTCCAGTTCTGCCAAATATCCAACGACGACACAGCTCCGTTCCTATTTGGATGACCTATACGGAGCTACTCTTTACGTTGATTTAGGAAAAAAGGGCGAGTATCATATTGTCAGCTTTTTGATAGAAATTTCAAATGAGAAATTCTTGACCGACCCTAGTCCTTTATTGAAAAAGGGATTTGAATTATTGGCTGAAATTTTAACGAAGCCCAACGTCTCCGGGCAGGCATTTGATAAGGATACAGTTGAAAAAGAAAAACGCACACAAAAGCAAAGAATTCAATCAGTGTATGATGATAAAATGCGCTACTCAAATGTTCGCCTTCTCCAGGAAATGTGCAAAGGAGAGCCGTATGCTTTAGAGGTTAATGGCGAGGCTGAAGCAGTCGATGCAATTACTCCAGAAAATTTATTCGAATATTTCCAGAGAGCCTTTAAAGAGGATGAGATGGATCTTTACGTGATTGGCGATGTAAAGGAAGAAGAAGTGAAGACTATTGCAGAAGGGCTTCTGCAATTTGAAAATCGCACTCCACAAAAGTCTTCCGCTGCTGAGGTTCAAAACAGAACAGAAGTAAATGAAGTTAAGGAAGTTCAAGATGTCAAACAGGGAAAATTAAATATGGGTTACCGGACAAATATCGTCTTTGGCAATCCCGATTATTTTGCATTGCAGGTTTTTAACGGCATTTTTGGCGGCTTTGCCCATTCGAAACTGTTTATCAATGTTCGGGAAAAAGCAAGTCTAGCCTATTATGCAGCCAGCCGGCTTGAAAGCCATAAGGGCTTGATGATGGTCATGTCGGGAATCGATAATAAAAATTATGATCAGGCTGTCAAAATCATCCGCGAGCAAATGGAAGCGATGCAAAAGGGTGACTTCACGGACGATGAGCTAGTTCAAACAAAAGCCGTCATTCGCAACCAAATTCTTGAAACCATTGATACATCACGGGGATTGCTCGAGCTTCTATATCATAACGTCATTGCAGGTCAAGATATTAAGCTCGAATCATGGATTACAGATATGCAGAAAATAACCAAAGAAGAAATTATCGCAGTTGCTAATAAGATCAACCTTGATACCATTTATTTCTTAACAGGAACGGAGGCGGGCAGGTAATGGAGAAAATCAGCTTTGACCAGCTTCAAGAAGAGCTTTATCACGAGAAAATGTCAAACGGCTTACATGTCTATATCTTACCGAAAAAAGGTTTTAATAAAACTTATGCAACCTTTACAACTAAGTATGGTTCAGTTGATAATACATTTGTACCTTTGGGAAAAGACAATTTTGTCAAGGTTCCTGATGGAATTGCCCATTTTTTGGAGCATAAGCTATTTGAAAAGGAAGATGGCGATGTCTTTCAGCAATTCAGCAAACAGGGTGCATCGGCCAACGCCTTTACATCATTTACACGGACTGCCTATTTGTTTTCAAGCACTTCAGATGTTGAAAAAAACTTAGAAACATTGGTGGATTTTGTTCAGGACCCATATTTCTCTGACAAAACAGTGGAAAAAGAGAAAGGCATCATTGGGCAAGAAATCACGATGTATGACGATAACCCAGATTGGCGCTTATATTTTGGGATCATCGAAAATCTATTCCAAAACCATCCTGTTAAAATTGACATTGCGGGAACAATTGAGTCCATCTCCGAAATCACAAAAGAATGGCTGTATGAGTGCTATAATACTTTTTATCACCCAAGCAACATGCTTTTGTTTATTGTCGGAGCGGTTGACCCGGACAAAATCATGAAACAGGTAAAAGAAAATCAGGCTAAAAAGGACTATAAGGAAATGCCTGAAATAAAGCGGAAGTTCGAAGAGGAGCCCTTGAAGGCTGCTGAGAAAAAACAGGTATTGCAAATGAATGTGCAAACCTCGAAATGCTTGGTCGGCATGAAAGCGCTGCATGTGGATCAGCAAGGCCCGGAAATGTTAAAAAACGAGTTAACCATGAATGTTCTCCTTGATTTACTATTTGGGAAGAGCTCTGAAAACTATTACGAGCTATATAATGACGGATTGGTCGATGAATCCTTCTCCTTCGATTACACGCAGGAGCAGGGCTTTGGCTTTGCGATGATCGGCGGCGATACGAATAATCCGGACCAGCTAGCGGACAGAATCCAAAAAATCCTGTTGGATGCAAAGGGTGCCCAAACATTTACCGAAGAACAGCTGGAAAGGGCTAAGAAAAAGAAAATTGGTGCATTCTTGAGGGCGGTGAACTCTCCTGAATATATTGCAAACCAATTTACCCGCTACGCCTTTAACGACATGAACCTATTTGATGTCGTGCCAACACTAGAAAAAATCACTCTGGCTGACGTTCAGTCACTGGCTTCGGAAGTAATTGCCGACGAGCGGATTTCAGTATGCCAGGTCGTGCCTAAAAATAAACAATAGAAATCCAGAGGCCTGCCCCCTAGGGATCAGGCCTCCTTATATAAAGAGAGAGTGAACAATATGCATAAATATGTTCTTATTACGGGAGCGAGCGGAGGAATCGGCCAGGCGGTTGCTTACCATTTGGCAGAAAAAGGCTATCATCTTTACTTGCATTACAATCAAAATGAAGAATCGATTAAAGAGTTGCTGAACAAGCTTTCCCCCTTTAAGGGGGAGTACATACCGATTCATGCCGATTTGGCTGAGCCTGAAGGATATTTAAAGGTTAGCTCGCAAATCTTTTCGCTGGATGCGATTGTCCATTGCGGAGGAATGGGGCAATATGGATTGTTAATGGATTTAAAGCTTGACGAAGCGATGGCACTCATGAATGTCCATGTATTAAGTCCCTTAATGCTGACAAAAGAACTTTTGCCAAAACTAATCAGTAAAAAATCAGGAAATATTGTCGTGATCACATCCATTTGGGGGCAGGCTGGTGCCGCCTGTGAAGTGGCCTATTCTGCCGCTAAAGGGGCGCAGATTTCCTTTGTGAAGGCCTTAAGCAAGGAAGTTGCATTAAATGGGATTCGTGTGAATGCCATTGCCCCTGGGGCGATTGAAACGCCGATGATGGCCGGATTTACGGAGGAAGAAACCGAAAGAATCGCCTTTGAAATTCCAATGGGCAGGCTGGGGCAGGCCGAAGAAATTGCTAAGGGTACAGCCTTCCTTTTATCTGATGATTCCAGTTATATTACTGGACAGGTGCTTGCCATCAATGGCGGCTGGTATACCTAAAAATTCATATTTTCAGGATGTATAGAAACTGCCTCCGTTTTGCAAAATATACTTGTACCATCTTAAAAGGAGGCAAAATTATGTCTGTTTTAGATAACTGGAAACAATGGCAGGACTTCCTTGGGGATCGCCTAAACAACGCACAATCTCAAGGAATGAGTGAAGGAGCAATCAACACCATTGCTTACCAAATTGGCGACTATCTGGCAAGGAACGTTGATCCAAAGAATGAGCAAGAAAGAGTTCTTTCCGATATGTGGTCAGTTGCCGATCCACAGGAGCAGCAAGCCATTGCCAATGTAATGGTTAAGCTTGTAAAACAATAATGTGTAAAGAGAGGAGAAATCTCCTCTCTTTTTTGATAGATATTAATTACTATTTGGACATGTTTTTTCTTTCATCTTCTATCAAAATCATTTATGATAAGGTTTAGGGCGTTTTTGAAATAGAAAATGATTGATATCCTAAATGGGGGTTAAAGCATGAAGAAAGAATGGTATCTAGAATATGAAATTACAAAAAACCGTCCGGGTTTGTTAGGTGATATTTCATCCCTCTTAGGAATGCTTGCTATTAATATTGTAACTATTAATGGTGTCGATGAAGGAAGACGCGGCTTGCTCATACTGGCAAAAGATGATGATCAAATTAAACGTCTTGAGTCAATTTTAAATACAATGGACACAATAAAACTAATAAAATTAAGAGAACCAAAACTGCGGGACCGTCTTGCTGTTAGACATGGCCGCTATATACAACGGGATGCAGATGATAAAAAAACGTTCCGATTCATCAGAAGTGAGCTTGGGGTTTTAGTGGATTTTATGGCAGAATTATTTAAGGAGGAAGGCCACAAGCTGATTGGCATTCGCGGCATGCCTCGTGTCGGTAAAACGGAATCACTAGTTGCCGCAAGCGTTTGTGCTAATAAGCGCTGGCTGTTCGTCTCTTCAACCCTGCTTAAGCAAACGATCCGCAATCAGCTAATCGAAGACGAATACAATGCGAATAATCTGTTTATTCTTGATGGCATTGTATCGACCCGCAGGGCAAATGAGCGGCATTGGCAGCTAGTCCGTGAAATTATGCGTCTCCCTTCTGTAAAGGTGATTGAGCATCCGGATATTTTCGTCCAAAACTCCGAGTATACGCTTGATGATTTTGATTATATTATTGAGTTAAGGAATCACGCTGACGAAGAAATTACATATGAGGTAGTTGATCAACACAATATGTTCTCCGGATCGGATTTTGGAGATTTTGATTTTTAAAAAATTGGAAGGTGTTAACGGTGACTGAATTAGGGAATCGATTAAAAGAAGCCCGTTTAGCCAAAGGTTTGAGTCTTGATGATTTGCAGTCTATGACAAAAATCCAAAAGCGTTATTTAGTTGGAATTGAGGAAGGCAACTATTCAGCCATGCCCGGAAATTTCTATGTGCGGGCATTTATTAAGCAGTATGCAGAAGCCTTACATCTAAATCCCGAAGAGCTATTTGAAACGTATAAAAGTGAAATCCCGGCTTCCTATAGCGATGAACTGCCTCAGCAATTATCAAGAGTAACGACGCACAAGAAGATTTCACAAGGAAATTCGAAAATTTTTGATGTGCTGCCAAAGGTGTTAATTGGTGTTTTTGTCATTGGTATTGCTAGTCTTTTATATTATTTTTTCGCAACGAATGCGGGTACAGATTCAAATCAATCAACGAACAAGGATAATGAGCAGGTTAAATTAGTCAAGAACGAGAAGCTTGAAAAAGCACAAGCCGAGGAAAAGGCAAAGGAAGATAAAAAGAAAAAAGAAACTGTTGAGGAAGAACCAAAAAAGGAAGAAACTACAACACCTGTTGAGGAAACTCCGAAGCAAGTTTTATCAGTAGTACAAACCAGTGGAAGAAATTCGACTTATTCCTTAAGTGATGCTGATAAATTCGTGGTAAAGATTGTTTCTAGGGGTGTATCCTGGGTCAGTGTAAAGAATGGCAAAGGAAAATCTTTCTATTCCGGAACACTGCAAGCGGGCGGTGTTGATACCCAGACTATTGATTTATCAGCAGAAACTGAAGCTGTTATTATCGTTGGAAAAACGGTAGATGCGGACATTTATGTCAATGATCAAAAGCTTGAGTATGCAGTCGCACCAACTGAGAAGGTTCGTCAGGACATTACGATCCAATATGTTCCGAAGGTCCAACAATAGTCATCCTTTCGATGGCTATTGTTGGCGTGTATTTTATAGTGCTCATGAAAGCACGCTGGTTTTTTAGGAGGAAATTTTGATGAACATACCAAATAGAATTACTGTTTCAAGAATATTTTTAATCCCTATATTTATGATTGTTATGTTGGTTCCTTTTGATTGGGGACAAATGTCCTTACTTGGGGCGGACATGCCTGTTACGCATTTCGTTGGGGCGTTGATTTTTATATTAGCCTCCACGACTGACTGGGTAGACGGCCATTATGCCCGTAAATATAATCTTGTAACCAACATGGGCAAATTTCTCGATCCGCTTGCCGATAAGTTGCTTGTTTCAGCGGCTTTGATTGTTCTTGTGGAACTTGGGTATGCCCCGTCCTGGATTGTCATCATCATCATCAGCCGGGAATTTGCTGTCACAGGCCTCCGCCTCCTGCTTGCAGGCGAAGGAGAGGTTGTCGCAGCCAATATGCTTGGAAAAATTAAAACCTGGACACAAATTATTGCGATTTCTGCGTTACTATTACATAACATTATTTTTGCGCTGATCCCTTTTCGCTTTGATATTCTGGCATTGTGGGTCGCGATGTTCTTCACGATTTGGTCAGGATGGGATTATTTTGCGAAAAATAGCCATGTGCTGAAGAATTCTAAGTAATTTGATTTGTAAGGGGCGATAGATGTGAATGCTGAGATTATTGCAGTTGGCTCAGAGCTTTTACTCGGGCAGATTGTGAATACGAATGCACGGTTTCTATCTCAGCAATTAGCTGAGCTGGGAGTGGATGTATATTTTCATACGGTGGTTGGCGACAATCCTGAGAGGCTTAAGGCAGCGATTGACATTGCCGAGAAGCGTTCGGAAATCATTATTTTTACCGGCGGACTGGGACCGACCAAGGATGATTTAACGAAGGAAACAATTGCCCGCCATATTGGTACAGACCTTGTGCATGATGAAACAGCATTAGAATCGATTGAGGATTATTTTAAACGAACTAACCGAGTAATGACGGAAAATAACAGGAAACAGGCATTGGTTTTGAAGGGATCTGAAGTTTTGCCGAATGACTTTGGCATGGCTCCGGGTATGGTGATGAAAACGGGCGGTCATATTTATATGCTCCTGCCAGGACCGCCAAAGGAAATGGAGCCGATGTTTTCCCGCTATGGCAGACAGGCCCTTGCTTCGGCAACTGGCTCGACGGAACAAATTGTCTCCCGGGTACTGCGCTTTTTTGGGATTGGCGAAGCCGCCCTTGAAACGGAAATTATTGATTTGATTGATGCTCAAAGCAACCCGACGATTGCGCCGCTTGCCGGTGATGGGGAAGTGACGTTGCGTCTGACCGCTAAGCACGTGGATACTGCGGCTGCAGAGGCTATGCTGGATGAAGTGGAGTCGAAGATTCGGGGGCGTGTCGGGCAGTTTATTTATGGGTATGGCAGCTCCTCATTGTTAGAGGAACTGACGAAGACATTAAAGGCTGGGCAATTAACCATTACGGCAGCTGAGAGTTTAACAGGCGGGCTATTCCAGCAGGAGATTACCTCGATTTCCGGAGCAAGCTCTGTATTCAAAGGCGGCGTTGTATGTTATGCCAATGAAATTAAGCGGGATGTTGTCGGGGTTAGGCAGGAAACGCTTGATCAGCATGGGGCTGTAAGTGAAGAGTGTGCTCGTGAACTAGCGGAAAATGCGGCTCGGATGTTTGGAACTGATATCGGAATTAGTTTTACCGGCGTGGCCGGACCGGATGAACTGGAAGGGAAACCGGTAGGGACCGTTTATATTGGAATCGCTGCTGCTGGTAAGCCGACGGTCGTTGAAAAATTAACTCTTGCAGGTGGAAGGGCCGCCAACAGGGTGAGGGCTGTTAAATTTGGATGTTATTTTTTATTAAAGTTATTAAAAGCTGAACCACAAGATACCGTTTAGGTGTTTTGTGGTTTTTTTTGTTTTTGAAGGTATGGGAAGAGCGGGAATATCATGGGGGCAATAGATGGGAAGGAAGAGTATCACTAGTGGTAAAAATAGAGCGGTTATTTTACCCTTTGGACGTGAAGGAGAAGGGCAACGGAAAAAATAGAAAGGTAATATTACCTAGTTAAGTTGGTTGAAAGCATGCATTGGTAAAAAATAGTGATTTCTAGTATTTTTTAGTTTTCTGACAACAAGAGAATTCCCTTTTTTTATTCAGAAACTCTCAAGAAAAATACAATTCCATGAGTTTTTTTGTAATTTTCCCTGCTTTAATTACTCAGAAAAAGGCAGAATAAATGTTCGTGTTTTTTCTCGACAAAAACTCAAAAAGAGGTTATATTAATAATAGGTTTCGTTTAATAGATTCCAGCAATAATATTATTTTATATATAAAAGGAGGAACTATTTGTGAGTGACCGAAAGGCCGCCTTAGAAATGGCGCTAAAACAAATAGAGAAACAATTCGGTAAAGGTTCCATCATGAAAATGGGAGAGCAGCAGGAAACAAGAATTTCCACAGTACCAAGCGGCTCCCTAGCACTGGACGTAGCACTTGGTGTTGGCGGATATCCTAGGGGACGAATAATTGAAATATATGGACCGGAAAGCTCCGGTAAAACCACAGTAGCCCTGCATGCAATCGCAGAAGTGCAGGCAAAAGGCGGACAAGCGGCGTTTATTGACGCTGAGCATGCCTTGGACCCTACTTATGCCCAAAAACTAGGCGTAAACATTGATGAACTATTATTATCCCAGCCAGATACTGGTGAACAAGCACTTGAAATCGCTGAAGCTCTGGTACGAAGCGGTGCAGTTGATATCATCGTAATCGACTCAGTAGCTGCTCTAGTTCCAAAAGCTGAAATCGAAGGTGAAATGGGAGACGCCCACGTAGGCTTACAAGCTCGTTTGATGTCCCAAGCACTTCGTAAACTATCAGGTGCAATCAATAAATCTAAAACAATCGCTGTCTTCATAAACCAAATTCGTGAAAAGGTGGGTGTCATGTTCGGGAACCCCGAGACGACACCTGGCGGACGCGCGCTGAAGTTCTACTCGACAATCCGTCTTGAAGTCCGCCGTGCTGAAACCCTTAAGCAAGGCACTGAAATGGTCGGTAACAAAACAAAAATTAAGGTTGTTAAGAACAAAGTTGCACCTCCATTCCGTACAGCTGAAGTCGATATTATGTATGGAGAAGGCATCTCAAAAGAAGGCGAAATCGTCGATATGGGATCGGAACTAGAAATTGTTCAAAAAAGTGGTTCCTGGTATTCCTATAGCGATCAAAGAATCGGACAGGGCCGGGAAAATGCAAAATTGTTCCTAAAGGAAAACCCTGATATCCGCCTTGATATCCAAACAAAAATCCGTGAACACTACGGGTTGGATGGTGAAAAAACTGTCACCGAAGTGGATGACGATGATCAAATTGAGTTACTAGATTAATTTTAAAGAGCAAAGCCTTTTCTCTAAGGTTTTGCTCTTTTTGAAACGGTATGTATTTTTATTCAGTAATATACATGAAAAATACTTCTGTAAAAACTGCCCATGCCCAGTCTCGTCATACTAAATTCGAAATATTTCAAAATGCCAATTGGACTAAACCTTGACAATGATTGGCACCACATTTACAATTAACATGTATATTTTACATTTTTGGAAATATTACATTGCGAAAAAGCCGTAGTGCTTGCTGTATGTTGAGTCTAAACAATGTACATGCCGACACTTAAAAAATGTAAGAAAAGTTCATAGCAAGAGGAGGTGTAACGATTGGATTTAATTACTATCATCTCCATTTTGCTTGGCCTTATCGTCGGTGCCGTTGTTGGCTATTTTATTCGTAAATCCATTGCTGAAGCAAAAATAGCAGGAGCTAGAAATGCTGCAGAGCAAATCTTAGAAGATGCAAAACGCGATGCAGAATCCTTAAAGAAGGAAGCCCTGTTAGAGGCAAAGGATGAAATTCACAAGCTTCGTACCGAAGCAGAACGTGAGGTTCGTGAACGA
The DNA here is from genome assembly GCF_049568635.1 of Neobacillus sp. SAB-20_R2A. Classification (NCBI taxonomy): domain Bacteria; kingdom Bacillati; phylum Bacillota; class Bacilli; order Caryophanales; family Bacillaceae; genus Neobacillus; species Neobacillus sp. SAB-20_R2A. The sequence goes on from NZ_CP145895.1 coordinate 1,928,010, forward strand.
AGAAATGAACTGCAAAAACAAGAAAACCGTTTACTGCAAAGAGAAGAGAATTTAGACAGGAAGGATGAAACGTTAAACAAGCGTGAAATTCTTCTAGAAAAGAAGGATGATTCTCTAAATCAAAGACAACAGCATATTGAAGAGATGGAAAGCAAAGTGGACGAGTTGGTACGTACACAACAATTAGAACTCGAACGAATTTCGGGCTTAACTCGTGAGGAAGCGAAGTCGATCATTATAGATCGGACTGAGAATGAACTCGCTTATGAAACCGCGATGATGATTAAGGAAAGCGAAAATCGTGCAAAAGAGGAAGCTGACAAGAAAGCGAAAGAAATACTTTCCTTGGCTATCCAGCGTTGCGCAGCTGACCATGTAGCGGAAACAACTGTCTCAGTCGTAAACCTTCCAAACGACGAAATGAAGGGCCGTATCATTGGACGTGAAGGACGAAACATCCGTACCCTTGAAACGTTAACAGGTATTGATTTAATCATTGATGATACTCCTGAAGCTGTCATTCTATCAGGCTTTGATCCTATTCGTCGGGAAACCGCTCGCTTGGCGCTTGAAAAGCTTGTTCAAGACGGCCGCATCCATCCAGCCCGGATTGAGGAAATGGTGGAAAAATCACGCCGTGAAGTGGATGAATATATCCGTGAGGTTGGCGAACAGACCACCTTTGAAGTCGGTGTTCATGGACTCCATCCAGATCTGATCAAAATCCTTGGCCGCCTGAAGTTCCGTACAAGCTACGGTCAAAACGTGTTAAAACACTCAATGGAAGTAGCACAGCTTTCGGGATTATTAGCCGCAGAGCTTGGACAGGATGAAACACTGGCAAGACGGGCCGGACTTCTCCACGATATCGGGAAAGCAATTGACCATGAAGTGGAAGGAAGCCATGTCGAAATTGGTGTTGAGCTTGCGACCAAATACAAGGAACATCCAGTAGTCATCAACAGTATTGCTTCACACCACGGTGATACCGCACCAACATCGATTATTGCGGTCCTTGTTGCAGCAGCTGATGCCTTGTCAGCAGCAAGACCAGGTGCACGAAGTGAAACTCTCGAAAACTACATCCGCCGCCTTGAAAAGCTTGAGGAGATTTCCGAATCCTATGAGGGTGTTGAGAAATCCTTCGCTATCCAAGCAGGCCGTGAGGTTCGGATTATGGTCAGACCGGAAGCAATTGATGATTTGGCTGCACACCGTCTGGCACGGGATATCCGGAAGCGAATTGAGGAAGAGCTTGACTATCCAGGTCATATTAAAGTAACAGTTATCCGTGAAACTCGGGCTGTTGAATACGCGAAATAAAGCGGTGCTTTTGCATCGCTTTATTTTTTTGCATAAAAAAATATGCTAAACTTCTAATTAACACATTTTATTTACGAAAGGGCAAAAACATGAACATACTTTTTATCGGCGATGTCGTCGGTTCTCCAGGCAGGGATATGGTAAAAGAATATCTGCCAAGATTAAAAGAAAAATATCGTCCGCAAATAACGATTATTAATGGTGAAAATGCCGCAGGCGGTAAAGGAATTACGGAAAAAATTTACCGGCAATTTTTAGAGCAGGGTGCACAGGCTGTAACATTAGGCAATCATGCCTGGGATAATCGCGAAATATTTGAATTTATCGATCAAGCCAAATATTTAGTCCGCCCGGCCAATTTTCCAAAGGACACGCCTGGTAAAGGAATTATTTTTCTAAAAATAAACAGCTTTGAAGTGGCAGTCATCAATTTACAGGGAAGGACATTTATGAATCCAATTGATTGCCCGTTTCAAAAGGCCGATGAGCTCGTTGCATTGGCGCGGACACGAACACCATTCATTTTCGTTGACTTCCACGCTGAAGTGACGAGCGAAAAGCAGGCAATGGGCTGGTATTTGGACGGAAGGGTATCGGCTGTTGTAGGGACCCACACACATGTCCAAACAGCCGATAACCGCATCCTTCCAGGGGGAACAGCCTATTTAACTGATGTGGGCATGACGGGCCCGTATGACGGCATTCTTGGCGTGGAAAGGGAAGCGGTCTTGAAACGATTTCTTACAAGTTTGCCGGTACGATTTGAAGTCCCAACAGGAGGAAGAAATCAATTAAGCGCAGTGCATATGGTTCTGGATCAAAAAACAGGCCTTGCCAAAAAAATTGAACCAATCTTAATCAATGATGACCATCCTTGGTATTCATAGGAGCAAACACTCTCGTTTGCTCTTTTTATATGCCTTATTTTTGTCCAAGCTGGAATATGTTATTTGATTCGTGAATATAGTAGCAGTGGAATGTTTTATACCTGATTGATTCATGAAACTGCTCATGCGGGATCGGGATTATTACAAGGGGGAGCTAGGAATGGAAATATTAAAAGTTTCAGCAAAATCTAATCCTAATTCTGTAGCTGGTGCACTTGCCGGAGTTCTGCGTGAAAGAGGTGCAGCAGAAATACAGGCAATAGGTGCGGGTGCATTAAATCAAGCCGTTAAGGCAGTAGCCATTGCAAGAGGATTTGTAGCGCCTAGCGGAGTTGACTTGATTTGTGTCCCTGCGTTTACCGATATTTTAATCGATGGGGAAGAACGCACAGCTATAAAGTTAATTGTAGAACCGCGGTAGAAAAAAGCCGTGGGTATAAAAAATTCAAAGTTTTATGTGCCTGGTTGTTTTATACAAGCAGGTATTTTTGTGTTCTCGTTGTGAATGCATTGTTTGCTTACCATAATTAAAGAATACTATTCTGATATATGATAGAATATTTCGAAAATGGAATACTGGGACATAACCGTAAAGGCAGAAGAATTGGCAAAACTGTTTAAAAATACTGTAATTGCCCATTTATTCTTGATATTTTTAGTAGGTAAATCAAGTAATTTAAAATAATAAAAAAATATTCATATTTTAGACATTATTTCGAGCCAAAGGGTTGCATTTTTTACTTTATAGGTCTAGAATTGTAAGCGTTTAGTATATCTCCGTGACTCTAGTTTTTGGGCTTTAAAGCATTAAAAATCACAATTTCTAGTGGTTTACTCGGAAATGTGCTATAATCTACATGTTTATTTAATTATCTTTTACATATCCAAAGGGGTGTAAGTCATGATTAAGCAACTTTCATGGAAAGTTGGCGGGCAACAAGGTGAAGGTATTGAGAGTACCGGTGAAATCTTTGCAATCGCACTGAATCGCTTAGGTTATTACCTGTATGGTTATCGTCACTTTTCATCACGTATTAAGGGCGGCCATACGAATAATAAAATCAGAGTAAGCACGACAGAAGTTCGTTCTATTTCCGATGATCTTGATATCCTAGTCGCTTTTGACCAAGAAACAATTGATTTAAACTACAAAGAACTTCACAGCAAAGGACTAATCCTTGCTGATGCTAAATTTGGTCCAACTAAGCCTGAAGATACAGAAGCTTCTTTATTTGTAGTTCCATTTACGGAAATTGCAACAGAGCTTGGTACTTCATTAATGAAGAACATGGTTGCAATCGGCGCTACCGCGGCCGTTTTAGATTTGGATATCCAAGTATTTGAGGTAGTTGTACGTGAAATTTTTGGCAAAAAGGGCGACCAGGTAGTTGCAAAGAATATGGAAGCCATTAAAGCTGGCTTTGACAATATGAAAGATAAGCTTGGACAAGGCGTCGAGCCAATGCATCTTGAAAAAGCTGACGGCAAACAGCGCATGTTTATGATTGGTAACGATGCGATTGCCCTTGGTGCTATTGCAGGCGGATGTCGTTTTATGGCTGCTTACCCTATTACACCTGCTTCCGAGATTATGGAATACTTAATTAAGAAGCTTCCTGCACTTGGCGGAACAGTTATTCAAACTGAAGACGAAATTGCTGCAGCTACAATGGCTATTGGTGCTAACTATGCTGGAGTTCGTACTATTACTGCCTCTGCAGGCCCTGGTTTATCATTGAAAATGGAAGCAATCGGTCTTGCGGGTATGACTGAAGTTCCGTTAGTTATCGTTGATACACAGCGTGGTGGTCCTTCAACAGGATTACCAACAAAACAAGAACAATCAGACCTTATGGCTATGATTTACGGAACACATGGAGAGATTCCAAAAATAGTTATGGCTCCAAGTACAGTAGAAGAAGCTTTCTATGATACAGCAGAAGCTTTCAACCTTGCTGAAGAATATCAAGTTCCGGTAATTATCTTATCTGACTTGCAATTATCCCTGGGTAAACAAACTGTTGAACCATTAAACGTTGAGAAAGTTGAAATTCGTCGTGGTAAGCTGTTATCTGGCGATCTTCCAGAGATCGATGCAAAAGCATATTTCAAACGTTATGAAGTAACAGAAGATGGTGTTTCACCTCGTGTTATCCCTGGTATGAAAAACGGTATTCACCACGTAACAGGTGTTGAGCATGCTGAAACTGGTAAACCATCTGAATCAGCTGCAAACCGTCTAGCCCAGATGGATAAGCGTATGCGTAAATTAGATAATATTCGCTTTAATACACCTGTGTATAAAAATGCGAAGCATGAAGAAGCTGACGTTTTATTCGTTGGTTTTAACTCGACTCGCGGTGTTATTGAAGAAGCAATGGGACGTCTTGAAAATGATGGCTTAAAAGTGAACCATGCTCATATTCGCTTAATCCATCCGTTCCCGACTAATGAGGTTCTTCCGCTTATTCAATCAGCGAAGAAGGTTGTCGTGTTAGAAAATAATGCGACTGGTCAATTGGCTAATATTATCAAAATGAACGTTGGACATGCAGACAAGATTGTTAAGCATGTGAAATATGATGGTAATCCATTCTTACCTCACGAAGTTTATACAAAAGCAAAGGAGTTGTTCTAAATGGCCACTTTTAAAGACTTTAGAAATGATGTAAAACCGAACTGGTGCCCTGGCTGTGGCGACTTCTCTGTACAAGCGGCAATTCAACGTGCTGCTGCAAACGTTGGTTTAGAACCTGAAAATTTAGCAGTTATTTCCGGTATCGGCTGTTCTGGTCGTATTTCTGGTTATATCAATTCATACGGATTCCACGGAATCCATGGCCGTTCACTGCCAATTGCACAAGGCGTTAAGATGGCTAACCGCGATTTAACAGTTATCGCTTCCGGCGGTGACGGTGACGGCTTTGCGATTGGTATGGGTCATACGATTCATGCAATCCGTCGTAACATTGACGTTACTTATATCGTTATGGACAACCAAATTTACGGTTTAACAAAAGGTCAAACTTCTCCGCGCTCAGCTGCTGGCTTTAAAACAAAGTCAACACCAGCAGGTTCCATCGAACAAGCGATTTCCCCAATGGAAATGGCACTGACTGTGGGCGCAACTTTTGTTGCTCAAAGCTTCTCAACAGATTTGAAAGATTTAACTGCGTTAATCGAAGCTGGTATTAATCACAAGGGCTTCTCTTTAATCAACGTATTCAGCCCATGTGTAACTTATAATAAAGTAAACACTTATGACTGGTTCAAAGAAAATCTTACTAAGCTTAGCGATATCGAGGGTTATGATCCACATAACCGCGAAGCAGCGATGCAAACATTAATGAAGCATAAAGGTTTAGTAACTGGTCTTATTTATCAAAATACGGAGCAAAAATCTTACCAAGAATTAGTTCATGGGTACAAAGAAACTCCATTAACTCAAGCAGACCTTGAGCTTGATCAAAATTATTTTGATAAATTAGTTGCTGAATTCATGTAATGGTGAAGAAAATCCCGAGGCACTCCCTCGGGATTTTTTTTATAGAGTGTGATTGTCGAAAGCAGCTTAGATTTTCTATTGTTTTCAGGTTCGTAAACCTTTATACTATTATAATGTGCAGATTAACCGTTAATTCTATGCACAGTAAAAAATTAGCATTCTTTATAATAATAGAAGTAATTTTTTAAAGAAAGGGGATTAACCCACATGAACGAAAAGCAACGATTAGAAGGTCAGCAAGTAAACGCTGCTAATTCTTCGGACAAAAAATCCGCCAAGGATTACAGCAAATACTTCGAACAAGTAATTACTGGGCCTTCCTTAAAAGATGCCAAAAAGCGTGGTAAAGAAGAAGTAAAGTACCAAAATGATTTTGCTATTCCAGAAGAATTTCGCGGAATGGGTAAAGGCCGTAAGTTTTATATTCGCACTTACGGTTGCCAGATGAACGAACACGATACAGAAGTAATGTCAGGAATCTTTTTAGCTTTAGGTTATGAGCCGACTGACCGTACTGAGGATGCCAATGTTATTCTATTGAATACTTGTGCGATTCGCGAAAATGCGGAGAATAAAGTATTCGGTGAGCTTGGCCACCTGAAAGCATTAAAAATGGAAAAGCCGGACCTGCTTCTTGGCGTCTGCGGCTGTATGTCGCAGGAAGAGTCAGTCGTTAATAAAATTTTAAAAACATATCAGCAAGTTGATATGATTTTTGGTACTCATAATATTCACAGACTGCCTAATATCCTTCATGAAGCATACATGTCTAAGGAAATGGTAGTAGAAGTATGGTCCAAGGAAGGCGACGTAATTGAAAACCTTCCAAAGGAACGCCGCGGCAATATCAAGGCATGGGTAAATATTATGTACGGCTGTGATAAATTCTGTACGTATTGTATCGTTCCATTTACACGCGGTAAAGAACGCAGCCGTCGTCCTGAAGAAATCATCCAGGAAGTGCGCCAGTTAGCAGCACAGGGCTATAAGGAAATCACTTTACTTGGTCAAAACGTGAATGCTTACGGAAAAGACTTTGAGGATTTGAAATATGGACTTGGAGATCTGATGGATGAAATCCGTAAAATTGATATTCCAAGAGTTCGTTTCACAACAAGCCACCCGCGCGACTTTGATGACCATTTAATTGAAGTCCTAGCAAAGGGGGGCAATTTAATGAATCATATTCACTTGCCAGTACAATCAGGCTCAACGGATGTACTGAAAATTATGGCTCGTAAGTACACAAGAGAACAATATTTAGAGCTAGTTAGAAAAATCAAAACCGCCATTCCGGATGTCGCATTGTCAACGGATATTATTGTCGGCTATCCAAACGAGACCGACGAACAATTCGAAGAAACAATGTCACTTTACCGTGAAGTAGGTTTTGAAATTGCCTATACATTTATTTACTCTCCACGTGAAGGCACTCCAGCGGCCAAGATGGAGGATAACGTCCCAATGAAAGTAAAAAAAGAACGTTTACAGCGTTTAAACAACCTTGTAAATGAGCTTTCTGCTGAGGCTATGAAAAAATATCAGGGCCAAATTGTCGAGGTACTAGTGGATGGGGAAAGTAAAAACAATCCGGATGTCCTTGCCGGCTATACAAGCAAGAACAAATTAGTCAATTTTGTTGGTCCTAAGTCAGCGATTGGCAAAATTGTAAAAGTAAGAATTAATGAAGCAAAAACATGGTCATTAAACGGAGAAATGGTGGAAGAACTAGAACCAGCAGAGGTGAACTAAAGTGACGAAGTATACAAAAGACGATATCGTCGCTCGTGCAAAAGAATTGGCTCGCATGATTGCAGATACTCAGGAAGTGGATTTCTTTAAACGGGCAGAAGCGCAAATTCATGATAATCAAAAGGTAAAAACATTAATTGCTGATATTAAGGGATTGCAAAAGCAAGCTGTAAACCTGCAGCATTATGGCAAACCGGAAGCATTGAAAAAGGTGGAAGAAAAAATCGCTTCAATCGAACAAGAGCTGGATGACATTCCAGTTGTTCAAGATTTCAAGGAATCGCAAATTGAAGTAAATGAATTGCTTCAGTTAATTGCGACAACCATTTCAAATACTGTCACAGATGAAATCATTATTTCAACAGGCGGCGATGTGCTGCTTGGGGAAACCGGCGCCAGCATGAAAAATGGCGGCGGAGCCTGTGAAGGACACGATGATTGCGATCACGAGCATTAAAAATGTAAGCCAGACTTTCTGAAGTCTGGCTTATTTTTTCCTATGGATTCCTCCGCAAAAGACTACCCCCTTAAGGCACACACCTAGACATCCCGCATAAGATGAATCATGACTAAACTTTTATCCAGTATTCGCAGATTTTGATATCACACTAGTATAGACATTCGCATAGGATGAAATGAAACTGAATGAGGAGGGTTCGCGCAAAATGGGAGAATATAGAGAGATATTTGCGAAGGCCGTAGTAGCGAAGGGACGGAAGTTTACAAAGTCCAATCATACGATTAGCCCGGCACACAATCCATCCAGCGTTCTCGGCTGTTGGGTTATCAACCATAAATATAACGCGAAAAAAGTTGGTAAAACGGTTGAGATACACGGACATTATGACATCAATACTTGGTACTCCTTTAACGATAACACAAGAACAGAAGTTGTTACAGAACGGGTCCAATACACAGATGTCATTAAGTTAAAATACCGTGACCATGACTGCATGGACGACAGCGAAATTGTAGCAAAAGTACTGCAGCAGCCAAACACTTGTGAAGCCGTCATTTCCCCAAATGGCAACAAAATCATCGTTCATGTCGAAAGGGAGTTCTTGGTTGAAGTCATTGGCGAAACCAAGGTTTGTGTCCGCGTAAATCCTGAAGGATGCAGAGATAATGATGATGAATGGGGCATGGATGTTGACGACGAGGAATTCGAAGAATTAAGTCCGGATTTCTTAGTAGGTGGCGAAGAAGAATAACTTTAACTAGGAGGTTTTTGCTTCCTAGTTTTTCTTTTTTCGAGAAATGTTTGAATGCATGTTTACCAGTTAAAATCAGCATGCTAATTTCTAGGAGGTGGTAATCACTTGGAACCAAAACAACCGGGAAATGGAAATATGACTGATTTTGATAAGTTAAATGACCGAATCATTGCGGAAAGTCCAACCGGACCCATGTTAGTAATTAAAACAAATTTGGACCCAAAGAACGTTACCGAAAATAATCCTTATTATCATAATGAAAAGGCTAACGATCCGAAGGAGTTTAAAGACTACTTTGAAGAATGAAAAGAGCCAGGTTACTTATTTACCTGGCTCTTTTCCCATTCTGGCTTTAGTATCGATAATACATATGTATCATGAATATGATTGTTCTGATGCATATAGCCCCGTAGAATGCCCTCTTTCGTAAAGCCCATTTTTTGAAGCAGGTTGACCGAGGCTTCGTTTTCCGGATAGACGATGGCCCCGATCCGATAAAGATTCATTTGCGTAAAACTAAACTGTAATACTTCTCTATTGGCTTCAGTCGCATACCCTTTTCTCCAATAGGCAGGATGCAGTTCATAGCCAATTTCGGCCCGTTTGTTTTTCAGTTGCAGGTTATTAAGACCGATGGTCCCAATAATCTTTTGATTCTCCTTCAGCTTAATTCCCCAGCGGATTCCCCGTTTATCTTGATAATTCTTTTGAAACAAATCAATTAATTTCATGGCCTCGGCTGGCAGGGTAAATCGTTCGGTTCCATAGAACCTCGTTACTTCATCTTGCGAAAATATTTCAAACAAACTGTCGACATGGCGATGGGTGAGTTTGATTAATTGTAATCTTTTGGTTTCAAGGATTGGAAAGTTCACAGATTCACCTCGGATAAAACTTGTTCATCTATCAGTTTATATCGAGGATCGAAAAAAAGAAAGAAATACAATAACGTTTAGAAAATTTTTAAAAATATGATAATTTTTTCCTATGATTCTGATAAGATAAAGAAGAAAACATGGAGTATTCTTTGAAAGGAGGATAACGTTTTAGTGAACTTCCCTTTCTATATTTTTGGTATTCACCCCCATCTATTATTAGAATCATTAGCCTATTTTATCGGCTTCCGCGTTTATTTATATACACGAAATAAAGATAGAATCCCAATGGATAAAGCCCTTTGGGTCATTGTTGGGGCAATCTTAGGCGCTGCTTTCGGCTCCAAATTTCTCTATTGGCTTGAAGATCCAAAGAAAACGTTGGAAAATTGGCATAATCTTATTTATTTAATGGAAGGAAAAACAATCGTCGGCGGATTACTAGGCGGGCTGATTGGTGTTGAAACAGCCAAAAAATGCATTGGCTGGACGCGCTCGACCGGTGATGACTTTGTTTTGCCATTGGCCGTTGGAATGATGATTGGACGAATTGGCTGTTTTTTAACAGGCCTGGATGACCACACATATGGGACCGCCACGACCTGGATCACCGGGGTGGACTTTGGGGACGGAATAAAGCGGCACCCCACACAGCTTTATGAAATAGCTTTTTTGGGTGCTCTTGCCTTCGCACTTTTTCAGCTAAAGAGAAATAGTATCGGCTGGGAAGGCTTGCTATTTCAGCTGTACATGCTTGGTTATTTAACGTTTCGGTTAATGATTGATTTTATTAAACCAACCCCGCACCCATATTGGCTTTTAAACAATATTCAAGTGGCAAGCTTGCTGGGGATCTTGTATTACATATGGCTCATTAATAAAAAACAAACAGAGAAGAGGAGAGAAATCCATGCCTAACCGGCCGTATTTATTTTATGAATTAACAAACAGCATTTGCTCAACCTGTCTTCGTAAAGTGGAAGCCAAGGTCATCATTGAAAATGAAAAGGTTTATTTGGTTAAGCATTGTATGCAGCACGGCAGGGAAAAGGTTTTGATTTCAACAGACGTCGATTATTATAAGTGGTGCCGTGAATTTATTAAGTCCTCGGAAATGCCATATCGCTGGAATACTCCAATTAAATACGGCTGCCCTTATGATTGTGGCCTATGTCCGGACCATGAACAGCATAGCTGTTTGACATTATTGGAGATTACCGAGCGATGCAACCTGAAATGCCCGATCTGCTATGCGGATTCCTCGCCGCATAAAGGGACCTTCCGCAGCATAGAAAAAATAGAATTTATGCTAGATAGCATTATTAAAAATGAGCGTGAGCCTGATATTGTCCAAATCAGCGGTGGCGAACCAACGATTCATCCGCAGTTCTTTGACATCCTGGACATGGCAAAATCACGGCCGATCCGGCATATAATGGTGAATACAAATGGGCTCCGAATTGCCAATGACAAGGAATTCGTCAAGCGCTTAGCCTCGTATTCTCCTGGCTTTGAAATCTATCTTCAATTTGACAGCTTTGAAAAAGGAGCATTGGAGGAATTAAGGGGAGTAGATTTACGAGAGATTCGTCAAAAGGCGATTGACCATTTAAATGAATTTAATATATCTACTACACTTGTTGTCACCTTGAAAAAGGGATTAAACGACCATGAAGTAGGAAAAATTATTCAATACGGTCTGCAGCAGAAGTGTGTCCGCGGGGTGACCTTTCAGCCTATTCAAGCAGCAGGTAGATTGGAGGAATATGACCCTTCTGTTAACCGCTTAACGCCGAGTGAAGTGCGACAAATGATTATTGACCAATCGAACGTTTTTGGATCAAAGGATATAATCCCCGTCCCATGCCATCCTGATTGCCTGGCAATGGGCTATGCCTTAAAGCTTAATGGGGATGTGACGCCGCTAACAGGATTAATCGATCCTAATATTTTGCTGGAAGGCGAGCGCAACACCATCGTTTTTGAACAGGACGATAATATTAAAAATATGATATTTAAATTGTTCTCCTTGAACCATTCTCCGGATTCCTCGGCCTTGTCCTTGAAGGACTTGTTATGCTGCCTGCCAAAGGTGGCAATGCCGGGAGAAATCGGCTATGACAACGTCTTCCGGGTGATTATTATGCAGTTCTTAGATGCACATAACTTTGATGTCCGCTCCGTAAAAAAATCCTGTGTCCATATCGCCCATCCGGATGGCCGGATTATTCCGTTTGATACGTACAATTTATTTTATCGGGATGAAAAGGAACAAGAATTGAAGAAAATCCAACAGGAACTGGAAGAACGAACATTCATAAAATAGTAGTTTTGATCATTTAAGGGGGGAATAGGCATGAATCAAAATCAAGGGAACAATTCAAAGGATGGGAGTTTAAAAGACCTATGGATTGGGATTGGCATCACCATCGGTATTTATCTTCTAGGGTTATTGGTTTTGTTAGTTTTCTCCCCGATGTTTTTTGCTTATCTATGTATAGCCGCCATTGCCTTGATTGTGATTCCAATCATTTGTTTTACAAAGGGAAGGAAGCGGATGGGCCAGGGGGCATTGATTGGTCTCGGGATTAATATTCTATTATTTACAGCTTGTTTTGGGATCCTGATTTCCGGGATGGGTGGTTTATAGAATGGTAAAAGCAGGTGCTTTTTATAAGGTACCTGCTTTTACCATTCATTTATATTGGTTTTGCAACATAGTTATAAATTAATGTGGAAAGCTGGGAGGGACTGCTAATGGATGATCGTTTATTTCGAAATGCAATGGGGAAGTTTGCAACAGGGGTAACAGTGGTGGCAACAGAGGTGGATGGCAAGGCTCACGGGATGACGGCAAATGCGTTTATGTCTGTTTCGCTCAACCCAAAACTTGTTGTCGTATCAATTGCGGAAAAAGCATCTATGCTTGAAAAAATAAAAAAGTCCAATACATTCTCGGTCAATATCCTGTCGGCTGAACAGCAGGAGTTGTCGATGATTTTCGCGGGGCAGCTGAAGGAGCATCGGGAAGTGGTATTTGACCGGCTTGGCGGGGTGCCTGTTATCGCCGGGGCACTGGCGCAGGTTGCATGTGAAGTAACAGCTGCACATGTGGAAGGGGACCATACACTATTTATAGGCAGGGTAATTGAAATTTCCATTGAAGAATCCAACGCCGAACCGCTTATTTATTTTAGCGGGAAATACAGGTCTCTAGCAGAATAGGATATAAAAAAATGGATTAAGCCAGCCTAAATCAAAACTGTTTGATTAGGCGGCTTTTTTTCTTTGGATAATTTACCCAATTTGATATCATGGTTTTAGCATAATAATTTATTATTGTGAGAGGAGGAGGAAGATGACATTAACCATTCTGATCTGGGCGGTGGCAAGTGCTTTTATCGTGCACGACTTTGAAGAAATTATTGTTATGGAAGGCTGGCTAAAGCGGAATGAGAAGGATATCCTAAAGGTCCTTCCGCAAAGGTTCCACAACTACTTCATCCGGGTGTTTCCAAGGCATACAGCCGGTTTTGCTTTGGCTGTATTAATTGAGTATATTGGTATTTTGATAGTGGTTATTGTTGCGATGAGCGGGGAAGCAAAGGATTGGACTTTGATAGGAATTCTTTCGGTCGTTTCCATTTTGTTTATCCATTCCTTTACCCACATTGGCCAGGCTATCATTCTTAGAAGATATACTCCTGGTGTAGTCACTGCCGTTCTTATATTGATCCCGTTTTGTCTATATTTCTACCAATTTGCCTTAGAGATTGAGGCCATTGATTGGCCAATGATATGGATCAGCATCCCAGTTGGCGTCATCTTAGTGGTTTTCTTTAATCAAGTAGGGCTAATATTGGGGAAGAGACTGGAAAGATATTATTAAATCTATGAGAAATTTAAATTTTTTATTAAAAATAGGTAAATTCCCAATTCTCGGATTCGGCTTCCGAAATATATCTGCGGATTTTTAAGGGATATCTGCGAATTTTGAAATATATCTGCGAATTTCCAATTATATCTGCGAATTCCTGAATTTATCTGCGAATCGTTATTATTGGATAAACCCATACAAAAAAAGTGCCTCAAATCCCCGATTGAGGCACCTCCCGTATATTAAAACTATACCCCTTTATAAGCTTGACGCAGGATTTCCATCAGTTCTCTAGTTAATGGACGCTTCGGATTGACGTTTGTATCAGGATCATGAAAGGCATGTAAGGCCATCTCGGCAATCTTACTTTCGTATACAGGCTGGCTCACACCGCATTCCTCGACGCTTAAAGGCATATCGAGCTCTCTTGCCAAACTAATTACCGCTTCAACCAAGCTTTCAATACCTTCTTCTGTTGTCCGTGCCGGAAGCCCCAGCATTTTTGCCAGCTCAGCATAACGTTTATCAGCCTTATAATACTCATAACCGGCAAATGGCGTAAATTTCGTCGGCTTCACCGCGTTAAAGCGAATAACAAGCGGCAAGAAAATCGCGTTTGCGCGGCCGTGAGCAATATTGAACTCGGCGCCAACCGCATGGGCAAGGCTGTGATTAATTCCTAAATAGGCGTTATTAAATGCAAGGCCCGCAATCGTGGAAGCGTAATGCATTTTCTCGCGTGCCAGCTCATCAGAACCGTTACGGTATGCCCTTGGCAAATACTCAAATACTAGCTGAATGGCCTTAATAATCTGTCCATCTGTAAAATCATTGGCAACGACTGAAACAAAAGCTTCAAGAGCATGTGTTAAGACATCCATTCCGGTGTCTGCCGTGATTTCCTTCGGAACAGTCATCGAGAACTGTGGATCGATGATCGCCACATCTGGTAAAAGTTCAGGGTCGGAAAGCGGGTATTTAATATTCGCTTTTTTATCGGTGATGACAGCAAAGGAGGTAACCTCCGAACCTGTTCCGGAAGTAGTCGGAATCGCGATAAACTTAGCCTTCTCCCGAAGCTTCGGATAAGTCACAACTCGTTTTCTCGGATTAAGAGTCTTAAGTTTCAAAGTGTTAAAGTTTGCCTGAGAATCCTCGTAAAATAACCACATCGCTTTTGCTGCATCAAGGACAGAACCGCCTCCTAAGGCAATGATCATATTCGGTTTAGCGTGTCTCATCAATTCAGCACCCGCCATGACCGTTTCGATGCTAGGGTCAGGCTCCACCTCAGAAAACACCTCATAGTGGACAAAATCAGGTCGTTTCGTTAGAAAATGGAGCACTTTATCGACATAACCGTTTTTCACCGAACTTGGGCTTGTGACAATAAATGCCCTTTTAATATCCGGGATGATTTCCAATGCCTGAACAGAATTCTTACGATAATAAATTTGTGGCGGTGTCCTTAAGATTTGGGCGTTATTATTGCGTTTGGCGACCTTTTTAATATTAAGTAAATGCATGGCCCCGACATTCACTGAAACCGAGTTTCCTCCATATGTGCCCGTGCCAAGGGTTAGTGTCGGCAGTAAATCGTTATAAACGTTTCCAGTTGCCCCTTGGGCGGATGGAGTATTGATTAGGATCCGTCCTGCTCTCATTCTCATCGCGTACTGTTCAACAATCTGGTCATTAGCCGTATGAATGGAAGCGGTGTGGCCGAGTCCACCGTATTCTAATATGGCTTCTGCCAGGTTAAAGGCTTCCTCCGTACTATTTGCCTTATAGCAGACAAGGACAGGGCTTAGTTTTTCGCAGGAAAGCGGATATTTCGGTCCGACTCCTTCCAACTCGACTACTAAAACCTTGGTATCAAATGGAACTTCGATTCCGACCATTTGGGCAATTTTAAAGGCTGGAAGGCCGACAATCATCGGATTGAGGAAGCCGGTTTCTTCTTTTATCGCTAATTTTTCTAACTGTTTCCTTTCCTCCTCATTTAAAAAGTAACAGTTATTGGCAATCATTTCCGTAATGACTTCAGTATAGATTTCTTTATCGATGATTAATGCTTGCTCAGAGGCACAAATCATTCCATTATCATAGGTTTTTGACATAATCAGGTCTTGGACAGAGCTCTTGATATTGGCAGTTTTTTCGAAATAACAAGGTACGTTGCCTGGTCCGACACCAATTGCCGGTTTGCCGGAACTATATGCGGCTTTCACCATGCTAGAACCTCCCGTCGCAAGAATTAGCGATACTTTTGGATGCTTCATTAACATATTGATACCATCTAGAGTGGTAGTTTCCATCCATTGAATACAATTTTCAGGAGCGCCTGCACGGACAGCGGCTTCTCTCAGAAGTTCAGCTGTGAACCTTCCCGAATTCTGTGAAACGGGGTGAAAGGAAAAAATAATCGGATTTCTTGTTTTCATAGAAATAAGAGATTTATAAATGACAGTGGATGTGGGATTTGTCACAGGCACCAGCGCGGCGATGACCCCGACAGGTTCGGCAATTTCATAGCTGCCCTCATGCTCGTTTTCACTGATAATGCCGACCGTTTTCAGATTTCGAAGGGTGTGATAAATCATCTCTGTTGCAAACATATTTTTCGTGATTTTATCTTCGTAAAGGCCTCGATTCGTTTCCTCAACAGCCATTCTGGCAAATTTATCGTGGTTCTCGAGTGCAACAAGTGCCAACTGCTTGACAATTTCATCGACCATTTCCTGCGTAAAGCTGCGAAACTCCGTAGCTGCCTGAGCTGCATTAGCTGCTAATCGGTCAACACCCGAGACTGTTTGCTTTTGCTGTAACATTTTTTCTTCCACTGCCATTGATTGTTCCTCCCTAAAATCATTATTGTGAAATGTTGAACAATAGGAAATTAATATTTTCCTTACGTTCAAAATATAGCAATCGTAAACCAAGAAATTTGTAGAATTATGCGGCGAAAGTTGGGGAAACACTTATAAATAGAATAGTTTCAAAGAATGTTCATAATTGCTATTTTTGAAGTGGAAAACTCTCAATATTTTTATTTTTGGAAAATTTTGATACTATATAATGTATAAAGTCAATCATAAGAGGGGAGTAAATTAATGATTCTGCAACTAGAGGATGTTTCGCTCAAACGGAGCGACAAATGGATTTTAAAAAATGTTAATTGGCAAATAGAAAAAGGGGAGCATTGGGTTTTATTCGGTTTAAACGGTTCTGGTAAAACGGCCATCCTAAATCTGCTGAACGCCTATAATTTCCCGACAAAGGGAAAAATTAATGTTTTAGGAATGGAGTTTGGGAAAACCTATCTTGCTGAAAAGCTGCGCAAGCAAATTGGCTTTGTTTCTTCCTCACTTCAGGAAAAATTTCACCCGGGCGATAATGCCTTTGAAGTGGTACTAAGCGGAGAATTCGCTTCCATTGGTCTCTATGAAGCTCCCACAGACGAAATACGAAGAAAAGCCATTTCCTTACTTGAGGAGCTTGGCTGCATCGATTATGCTAACAGAAATTATGAAACTTTATCGCAAGGGGAGAAACAGCGGGTGTTAATTGCCCGCGCGTTAATGGCTGACCCGTCTTTGCTGATTCTCGATGAGCCAACGAACGGTCTGGACTTTATTGCCCGTGAAAAACTATTGGAATCAATCGAGACAATTGCCAAAAACCCAGGTGCACCAGCGATTATTTACGTAACGCATCATGTTGAGGAGATTCTACCTTTATTCAATAAAACGTTATTGCTGAAGGAAGGGCAAGTTTTTGCATCTGGGTGGACAAGCGAGATGTTATCAAGTGAACGTCTCACCAACTTTTTTAATCTTGATGTTCAAGTTACATGGGAGAATCAAAGGCCAATGTTATCAAAATTACAAGCCTATCCCCCAAAAATCGGTTTACCACAAACATGAAAAGATGACCTTATTAGTAAATCTAATAAGGTTTTTTATTTTTAAATTTGGAGAAAATCGGCTTTGGGTTTGCTAATTTAATAAAGCATAACTTAGTATGTTCAATCATTTTATGTCTCATTTTTCGATTAAAGTCTCAAGAATCCCACACCTTGGACAACCATTTTCATATTTTAAAATAAGGAAATAAGGGAGGGGATTTCAAAAATGAAAAAATCAAATAAATCGGACAAAAATGATTCTAGAAAAAGTGTTGATTCTAGAAATTATGATTGTGTAAGCCATGATAGTAAAGAAATCGAATCAGAAGATTATGAGTGTAGAGATAATGATTTTAGGAAATCTTATGCTAGCCGTTGGGATTTTCAACAATCTGATGAAATTTGTCAATTGGAGGAATCCACTGAAGAGTGGTATGAATCCAATGAATCCGATGCTGATAGTGATGAGTATGATGATTCTAACAGTCCTCAGGGTGAGTCAGAAGAGGACAATCCTGAAATAGAAGAAATGATGAGGCAGACGCAAGATCGTTTGTTTCGTATTCCTGTGTTTTTAAGTAGACCCAATACTTTAAATGCTGCCCAAGAAGCGTTTATGAGACGGTTAATCTTTGAAATAAGAAAGGAACTGCTGTTTCCAAGGACATTGCCAAGAAATGAACAATATCCGGAAACTGTTTTGGAAAATATCAGGCGTGTGATTAACTCGAGTTACGGCTTAATTGCGACAGATTTAAAACAATTGGAAGTCGATGTTTTGGGAACCAATACGGGCAGGTTCCCTACTCCGATTCGGGAATGGCTAGGATCGGAATTCTTACAAATAGAGCCAAGCATGGCGTATCAGCGAGGGCTGCCGCTTCTCCTTATAAGAGAAACGGGAGTTCAACAAACAGGATTATGGAGCCCCGGGATTGCACCTTTTTTAATCTTTTTGGAATGGAATCCTGCTAGACCATTGGATGAGTTTTTCAATAGCAACCAGTGGAAAGAGGTATTAAAGAACTGGGCATGTGAGGTAAGAAGCGGCTATTATAAACAAACTGATCCAAAATTTAGATACTAATTAACGAATATGCTATGAGGATCCTTTATAACAAAAAGTAAGAAGGTCATTACGTTTGATGACCTTCTTTTTTACCTTTTAATAATAGTCATGGGGGATTTCCCACTCCTGTGTTGTTTTTACAAGCAAGCCCGTCTTGGAGTGCCGAAGTCCTTCCAAAGAATAGGACCTGAAATATGATGTTGGTTTACAAAAAACTCAACAAAATTAAAATCATTTAAAATAAGTTTGTGCTCAAAATCCAGCTCTGCACCGGCACCACCTGTTAACACAAAATCTGTACCTCTACCAAGAGTAAATGTTCCGTCATTGTTTTTTCTAATAAACTGTTCATCATATCCATGCAAATGACTAACAAGAACTTTCTTCACACAGTACTTTTGAATTAAATCGAAAAACCTTTGACCGTCAGGCGAATCCACCGGAAATCCACCTGTCCAGTCACCGATGTTTGGTTGTGCATGCATAGCCAAAGTGGTATTACGTGGACTTTTTCTCAATCGCCTTTCGAGATAATTTAATTCTGCATCGGTAAATCCGTATGTTGCATTTACTGGACTGTGAACATTATTCAATGCAATACAACGAAAATCCACTTGAGGAATATCAATTACCCAATGCACCTCTCCGATAGTGGATTGGAAATTTTTTAGGTTACTTTCTAGTAAAAAAAGCTCATCATGATTGCCCACACAAACAAACATTGGAATATGTGGAGCAATTCTTTCAACTACATCGACAAAGTGCTGTAAGTAAGCAATTTCACCTGTGAAAACTGTATCTCCCCCGTGAATAATAAACAATGGGTCTAGTTCAACAGCCTTTTTTAGAACATTCTCAAATTCGCCGCTCATTGTAAAACAATTATCCTCTGGTCCCCTACCTCTACTATCGCCCATAAAAATAAAATTAATGGTTTCTCTGGAATTTAATCCTTGGATTCTTCGTTGCAGTAATATTTCAGAACGTTCATGAAGAGTTAGCTTCATAGATTAGTTCCCTCCCAATAATAAAATCATAAAGACCGAACTTATTTTATTTATATGAGGGAAACTAAAGATGGATTGGACATGTTTTGTGTGAGGCTGCTGATATAAACGCAAATAGTTTAATTTAAAAAGTCGGTTATTCGCTTGCAATATTCCTCTTTTGGATAGGTATGATACAAGCCGCTCGACAAGCGGACAGGGTCGCCGAAGAAGTACCGTTCATACTGGGTTTGCCTTGTGCCAAATGAGCTCATCGTCAGGTCCCAGGCTAATCGAAAAAGCTTGACACGGTCCTCAGCATTTTTTCTAGAGCCTTGCAGATAGGATTCCAAATCCTGTTTTATAGGGGAATTAAAGTCCTTTTCAGTCGGCAAGGTAACCATTCCACTCGCGCCAATTAATTGAATGATTTCGCTGAATCTAGGATAAATTTTTGGAAAGACATTGCTAGCGACTTTAAGAGGAATGAGGCTTGGTCTCATATAACCCCACTCATCCAATTCCGCCTCTTCCTCAGATTTGAGCAGCAGCGCCCTCATCGTTTCAAGTCCGATGATGATTTCTGAAAGTTTTTCTTGAATATGCTGATATCCGCAAACATTGATTGTATCCGAAAGGGACTCGGCAAGTCCCAATAGAAATTCTGTTTTCACAACCTGTCTAGTGATGGCCTGGTGGTAGGCGTGATGGTAGAATGAGCTTTTCTCCATGAATTCATTTGCTGCATCGACATTTTCGTAAAAAAAGACTCTTTCCCACGGAACCACCACGTTATCAAAGACTAAAATCGTATCCATTTCTTCGTAACGCGAGCTGAGCGGATAATCAAAGACTGACTCACCGCTTACAAACGACTCTCTGCAAAGAAATTTAAGTCCATTCGTATCAGAAGGGATGGAAAATGCATAGGCATCCGCGTCATTTGTCACTCCGCCGGCTGAATAAACTAGAACTTCATCCGTTAAACCGCCTTGGGTCGCTAACAGGCGAGCCCCCTTGATAATAATTCCCTTTTCGTTTTTCCCGACAATTTTGGCGGCAATTGGTTCTTTCGATTTTTCAAAGTTGATTTGCGACCGGTTAACCTGGGGAGTTATAAAGGTGTGGGTAAACGAGAGATCTTGATTCCTTGCCCTTTCATATAGGGAAATAATATTCTCCGGAAAGCAATTCTCACTCCCTTTTAAAAATAAGGCGGAGGAGGCAAAGGCCATAACGACTGAATTCATATAATCCGGACTTCTACCCATCAGCCCGTTGGTATGCCTGGCCCAAATTTCGATCATGATCCGCCTTCTTTTTAAATCCTCTTTCGTCCGTGGCTGTAAATAAGATAGCCCAATCCGCTCTTCTGTCTTATCGGATAAAAAGGTTAGCTTTTCTTTCAGGGGCGAATCAAACTGCAAATCATATAAAGATGCTTTGCTTTGAAGAAGACCTCTAAATGCAGGATGTTCAGAAATTTTCCCTTCCAACCGTTCTCCATCCAGCCAAATTTCCTTGTTTAAACAATCCATACGTTCGATAAATTCTTTTCCGTTAATTGCTCCCATTTGACCACTCCCTAAAATATGGAGCATTAAAAAGTTTTGTAATTTATTTTATTGGGAAAGTGGTTGTCCTGCATGGGTTATCCAAACAATTGGACGAATTTGGGTATCGATGGAAATTAAAGTGGGCGATTATCCAAAAACAGGAAGAAAGTGGTGTGTAAAAAGATTGTAATAAGGACTTTAGTAGAATGTCTACAGTCCCTTTAAAATAATATAATGAAAATTGAGAAAAAGAGAAAGGGAGAGGTTGAAACGATGAAGAAGAAGATTTTTGGAAGCGTTTTATCTGTTACTTTGGGAGCATCCGTTATATTTAGCGGAGGGATTTCAAAAAGCAGTGCTGCACCTGTGAACAAGGAGTACATAGTAATTTTTAAGGATCAATCCCAGCTTCCGGCAGGATATGAAAAAATGATCAAGGACGCCGGCGGAAAAGTGACAGGGAAACTGGATAAGTTGGGGGCTGTTGAAGTAAGTTCAACAAATACTGCTTTTTTGGACAAGGTGAAAAAATCGAGTCTTGTTTTGGATGCAGGTGAAGAAAATATAGTTTACCCAGAGGGTGCTGCTATACAAGAAGCCGCGGAAGTTGGAGGGACTTCTGATACAGCTGATTTATATGAACATCTTCAATGGGATATTAAACAGGTAACCAATAATGGGGAGTCATGGAATTTACCAGGAGGAACTGGAAAGCCAGTTTCAGGAGAAGAGATTGTGGTTGGTGTAATTGATACAGGTATTGATTATAACCATCCAGATTTAAAAGCGAACTATATTTATGGAAAATCATTTGTGCCGGGATATTCGAATGCGATGGATGAAAATGGACACGGCACGCACGTGGCTGGTTCGATTGCCGGGAAAGGAAGAGTTTTAGGTGTTGGACCAGACCTGAAAGTGGCAGCCTACCGTGTCTTTGGACCAACTGGCGGTGCTGAAACTTCCCATATTGCAGAGGCCCTAATGACAGCTGCAGATGACAATGTTGATGTTGTCAATATGTCCCTTGGCGGTTACGACTGGTTTCAAGACCCTGAGTATGTAACTAAAGATGTTGTAGCAGATGTTCGCTTATTTAATCGTGCTATTCAATATGCTATTCAAAAAGGAGTAACTGTAGTTGGTTCCGCAGGTAATAATGGGCTTGATTTAAGCAGTCCAGGCCAACTGTCGGGAGATGATAAAGGCGCAACACACCGAAGCCCGAGCAGTCAAACGATGATTCGGGTTTCAGCCGGCGGGGCTCAAAAAAATCTAGCATTCTATTCAAATTATGGAGTAGGAAAAATTGATGTGATGGCACCTGGCGGGGATTTGGGACCAAATTATGATCCTGCCACTGGAGCAGGAAGAGAAAATTTTTATCTGTGCCTAAGTACAATTCCTGGCGGTGGATATGGATATAAAGCCGGCACTTCCATGGCAGCGCCAAAAACAGCAGCTTTAGCAGGAGTGATCATTGCCAAGTACGGAAAAGACAAACTCACACCAGCACAGGTTAAACATATCATCCAATCTTCGGCAGAAGATGTGTTCAAACCAGGTTATGATGAAAAGGCTGGATTTGGATTAATAAATGCGGTTAACGCACTAAATCAATAAAAAACAAAGCAAAGAAGCGATCAGTGGCGATCGCTTCTTTGCTTTGTTTTTTTCACTACAGTGAATCTGAATTTTTTAAATAAAAACATAAATGTGAAGGAATTTTAAGGGTGCTTTTCCATAATTCTCAACTATCCGTTGCCCAATATTAAATCTATATTAAAAAAGCAAATGTATAGACCCTATTTTTACAAAGTGTCGAATTCTTTTTGAACATTTAGTGACAAATCTTCTGAATGGGTGTCTTTTAATAATGTTTGGTATTAAGATAGTTACTGATGATGTGATGTAAATCACAAACTAAAAATTTTTTTAACATGATATTTTTTAAATAAAAGAAAGGGGTACTAGCATGAAAGTAAAATCGGCTTTGTTACTGCTTGTTCTCACTATTGTCACAGTGCTTACAGGATGTGAACCACTTATGGTTCTTGATCCTAAAGGGCCGCAAGCCGAAAGGCAAGCCCATGATATTTTGTTATCTATTGGGATCATGTCGTTCATAGTAATTGTAGTTTTCGCTATTTTGATTTATGTGCTAATTAAGTATCGTGCCTCAAAGGCAAGCCCAGATTATGAACCGCCTCACATTGAAGGAAATAAATGGGTTGAGCTAATTTGCGTCGGTATTCCTGTCATCATTGTCACTTACTTTTCAATCGTTTCTGTTCAAAGTAACAATATTGTCGAAGCAAAACCAATAAAATATCAGGATAAAGATCCTTTAGTCATTTATGCATCTTCATCTGACTGGAAATGGCATTTTAGTTATCCTGAACAAAATATTGAAACGGTCAACTATTTGTATATTCCAACAGACCGGCCGATCGAATTTAAGCTTTATTCTTACGGACCAATCACCAGCTTCTGGATTCCACAACTTGGCGGTCAAAAATACGCTATGTCCGATATGGTGACGACACTGCACTTAGCTGCAGATGAACCGGGTGAAATGATGGGCCGTAACGCGAACTTCAGCGGTAAAGGTACTGCTGAAAATACGTTTAATGTAACAGCAATGTCTGAAAAAGATTTCGATAAATGGGTAAAAGACGTTAAGAAAACGGCAAAACCTTTATCAGAGAAAAAATTTGATGAGTTATTAAAACCAGGACACCTTGGACAAATGACTTTTACAGGGACTCATTTAAAATTTAGTCCAGCACCAGAACACGATCATAGTCCTTCCGCAAAACCAGAGGAAGGTCAAACTGACCACTCAAAAATGGAAATGGAAATGGATATGTCAGATCACCAAAATCATGAGTAATTGTTAAAAGGTTAATGAAACGAATTATTGAAAAAATTAATCTCTCGAAAGGAGTTAATAAAGGATGGAGTTCTTTGAACGTTTTGCCATACCAAATCCAAGTCTTGCAATCTATGCATCTATGGTAGCGATTGGCCTAACAGTGGTTGCCATTATTGCAGGCCTAACCTATTTCAAAAAATGGGGATATTTATGGCGCGAATGGTTAACAACAGTTGACCATAAACGGATTGGGATTATGTATTTACTCTCTGCCTTAATTATGTTATTCCGCGGCGGCGTGGACGCGATTATGCTGCGTGCCCAGCTGGCTGTACCTGATAATAAACTGCTTGATCCTCAGCATTACAATGAAGTTTTCTCAACACACGGGGTTATTATGGTCATGTTCATGGCGATGCCATTTATCTTTGCCTTCATGAACTACCTTGTGCCGTTACAAATTGGCGCACGTGACGTGGCCTTCCCTAGATTAAATGCAATAAGCTTCTGGCTATTCTTCTTTGGTGCGATGCTGTTTAATATCTCTTTTGTTATTGGCGGATCTCCTGATGCAGGATGGACTTCTTATTTCCCGCTCGCAGGGAATGATTTCAGCCAACATGTCGGAACGAACTATTATATGATTGCGATTCAAATATCCGGTATTGGATCACTAATGACCGGTATTAACATGATTACAACAATCATGAAAATGAGAGCACCTGGCATGACCTTAATGAAAATGCCGATGTTTACATGGTCTGTTTTAGTAACAAACCTTATTATCGTAACGGTTTTCCCTGTCATTACAGTTGCGCTTGCGATGGGAACCATGGACAGATTGTTCGGAACTCACTTCTTTGCAACGACAAATGGCGGTATGGATATGCTCTGGGCCAACCTATTCTGGGTTTGGGGACATCCTGAAGTTTATATCCTGATATTACCTGCATTTGGTATTTACAGTGAGGTGATCTCAACCTTTGCCGGCCGGAACCTTTATGGCTATAAATCAATGGTTGCATCCATGGTTATTATCTCAGCACTATCCTGTATGGTTTGGGCGCACCATTTCTTTACGATGGGGCAGGGGGCAGTTGCAAACAGCTTCTTCTCCATCACAACAATGATGATTGCCGTTCCAACAGGTGTTAAGATCTTCAACTGGTTATTCACTTTATGGAAAGGGAAAATTCGATTTACCGTTCCAATGTTATACTCTCTAGGGTTTATTCCGCTATTTGTAATCGGCGGGATGACAGGGGTCATGCTAGCGATGTCAGCTGCTGACTATCAGTACCATAACACAATGTTCTTAGTAGCTCACTTCCATAACACAATTATCCCGGGTGTAGTATTTGCTATGCTTGCTGGTCTAACCTATTATTGGCCAAAAATGTTTGGCTTTATGTTAAATGAAAGAATTGGGAAATGGTCATTCTGGACGCTTACGATCGGATTCTGCTTAGCGTTCTTCCCAATGTATATTACTGGTTTAGATGGTCAGGCACGCCGTATGTACACTTATTCCGAAGCAACAGGTTATGGACCATTAAATATGGTTTCATTCGTTGGTGCAGGTGTTATGGCCATCAGCTTTGCATTGATTGTCTATAATGTTTATTACAGTGTTCGTTATTCACCAAGAAACATTGGTGCGGATCCATGGGATGCACGTTCGCTTGAATGGGCAACACATACTCCAGTACCGGAATATAACTTTGCCATCGAGCCTCAGGTTGCTTCTAGTGAAGCATTCTGGGATTCTAAGAAAAAAGGTCATGAGCTGTTCCCGGGTAAAGTGGAAAAAATTCATATGCCAAATAACAGCGGAGTTCCATTTATTATGGGCGCAATCTTCTTTGTGTTAGGATTTTCGCTGGTCTTCTCCTTATGGATTCCGGCAATTCTTGCACTAATTGGAATTTTGGCATGTATGGCTCTACGCTCATTCGAACAGGACCACGGCCGATATATTTCTGTTAAAGAAATAGAAGAAACTGAAACAAAACTGCGAGGTGCTAAATAATGAACGTCGATCACTCGCTGCCATTAGAATATGGTACAAAACAAAACGGACTGAATATTTTTGGCTTTTGGGTTTTCCTTGCAGCTGAAATTATGCTGTTTGCTACACTGTTTACCTCTTACTTTACGTTAGAGCATAGAACCGGAAGCGGTCCAAGTGGTACAGAAATTTTTGAAATAGCTCCGGTTATTATAGAAACACTTTTGTTATTAACAAGTAGTTTTACCATTGGACTTGGCGTTCACGCAATGCGTCTAGGACGCAAAAAAGCAATGATGACCTTCTTTGTGATTACACTTCTTCTTGGTCTAGGGTTCTTAGGTTTTGAAATTGACGAATTCATCACCTATATCCATGATGGTGCAACATTGCAGACTAGCGCATTTACTGCCATGCTAATGACTACATTAGGTACTCACGGACTACACGTTACCTTTGGATTATTCTGGGGAACAGCTATCCTTTTGCAAGTGAAAAAACGCGGCATAAAGCCTGAAACGGCGAATAAATCCTTTATCTTTTCACTTTACTGGCATTTCTTGGATGTCGTCTGGATCTTCATCTTCAGCTTCATCTATTTGAAAGGAATGATGTAAGATGAGCGAATTATTCCCACGAAAACAAATAATTGGTTTTGTCTTTTCCTTAGTCCTAACGGCAGCTGCTCTGGCAGTCTATTTCTTGAAACTCTCCTTTGCACAAGGAATGGTTGTCCTAGTCGCCACTGCATTTGTTCAGGCTCTTCTGCAGCTTGTTGTGTTTATGCACGCTGGCGAATCAGAAGATAAATGGGTAATTTATGGCAAGGTATTTTTTATGATTGCCATGGCCCTGATTACTGTTTTTGGAACATTACTCATTTTCCTTTGGGATATGTAGATAAATGAAGAAAGGGAGCGTCTTTTACAGACGCTCTCTTTTTCCTAACGCATAAATTCAACTACTACTCTGTCTTTGTCCTATCGAACTCGCCAATCGGCGAGTTTTTATTTTGCTAATAAAAAAGTATAAACTTTCTGTCGAAAGCTTTATACTTTCTTAACGCATAAATTCAACTACGCCTCTGTCTTCGTCCTATCGGACTCGCCAATCGGCGAGTTTTCATTTATCTTTTTACCAAATATAATCTCGGTTTCATTGGCATTGTCGGGATTTCTAATCCCTTATCCGTCTTTTCTACCATTTCCTCAGTCGCGATAAAAAACATTCCCATCAGAAAGAACATCACCGCTCCCACAATGGTACCAATCCCAATCCCGGTGACCGGCATTAAACCGCTTACAATTCCGTATAAAAAAATCATGATACCTGTTAGTAAGGTAACACTGCCGGCCCATTTTGTTGCATGTAATATTTTCATTCGCGTATTCATCATTACGACCTCCTTGGGATGGGGATGATTTACACTTCCAAAACTCTTATACTATATATTATTCACCGAGTTCACAAAATTGTCAAAACTTTGTTCACAAAATTGTCAAAAAATATTTTAAATTTGTCACAAATATGTGGTATATGTTCGTGAAGACAAAAAGGATTCAGTTACACGACTGAATCCTTAAGGGGGAGAATTTACAAATTCAATTCTTGTGATGGTTCACCATTAAGATTCATAATACGAACGGTTTCTGGTTTTATCTCCAGAAAAATATAGTTCGGATCGTCAGGGCCGTTGAACCATTGATTAAATGACTCTTCCCAATATTGTTGTTTCAGCTGAGCAGAATCATTAACAGCGGTAGTTCCGGATATTTCAACATAGGAATCAGTTTGTCCTTTTTTTTCATAGCCTAATAAAACAGATACGTTCGGATTTTTCTCAATTTCCCCGATTTTTTCAGTATCCCTTTTTGTTGGTGTATATAAGGTTAATTCGTCGTTATAAAAAGTCATATACCGGGAATGGGGTTTATTATTTTCAACTGTCGATAGAATGCCCGTTTTGTGGTCTGAGATAACCTTCTGGACCTTTTCTTTTAAATCTGAATTTGTCATGAAAATCTACTCCTTTAAGTGAAGTACTCAATTTTTGCTTCAGGGAAATAATTATGGATATATGAACCCAAGGTATCTTTGATATCCTCTTGCTCTTGGTCGGTATACACGTACTTTCCAATCCCGTAGCGTCCCCATTTCCATTTCCGTTTCGACTCATCCAATTCCAATTTCGTCATTGGATAGTTTTTTTCTATGACCTTTTTTGCCGGTTTGGTAAAGCGATGTTGAATCAGCTCGAAGGTTAAGTCCTTTTTCGCTGCATTTGGAAGTTCGGCCTCTAATTTTTCAAACATTTCCTTATAGCCTTCCTTCCAACCGTCATGTAAATAGATAGGGGCGATTATAAAACCTAATGGGAATCCTGCATTCGCAACTTTTCCGGCCGCCTCAATTCTTTCTTGTTGGCGGGAGGTGCCTGGCTCAAAATTTTTGATGATATAATCATCGTTCATGCTAAACCGAAAGCGGGTTTTTCCATTATGTTTGGCATCGAGCAAATGGTCGACATGGGCAAACTTTGTGACAAACCGAAGCTTTCCATATTCAGATTCACCAAAAAACTCAATCGCTTTTTTTAAGGTGTGGGTTAAGTGATCCACACCGACGATGTCCGAAGTACAGGATGCTTCAAATCGTGTCGGTTCCGGAGCACGTTCCTTCATATAATTCTCGGCTGCTTCAAAAATATCATCAATGTTGACATAGGTGCGGATATAGGGTTTACTGCCCATCGTCGTTTGCAAATAACAATAATGGCAATGACCCATGCAGCCAGTCACAAAGGGAATCGCATATTCTGCTGAAGGTTTGGAGGTATCAAATTTCAGCGTTTTTCTTACTCCGACCACGAGTGTTGATTTGGCGACACGATACCTTTGAAAGTCATTCTCTCCGGGTAAATTTCGAATTTGATTATGGGAGGTGGTTTGCCTGATCTCAATCCCCATATTTTCAAATTTGGACACAAGCTCTTTTCCAAGTGGATAGGTCAATGCATCGGGTTCTACGTAGACAAGTTGAGGGACAAAGGGTTTAACCATAATAACCCTCGATTTCTGTGTAGCCGAATGCTTCCTGAAAGGCATTTTCCGCCTCGGAAGAAGAGCTAAAAACCGCTACTTCATCATTTAATGGATAATAGGTTTCATAAACAAACAGCGCCAAATCACCTGGTGACTCGGGATTTTGAACAACCGCTGCTTCTTGGACATTGGCCACATCCTGTGCATGAGGATTGCGAATAATTACATATACTATTTGTCCCGGTTGAAAGGATTGAATCGACATGGTTTCATCCTTCCTTTCCTAAATGTGGTTTATTAACATATCCATGCTAATCCTTCATTATTTTCTCCAAATTAGAATAAGTTATTTCTATTAAAAAAATACAAAAATTTCCCATTTTGTGAAACTATAATGACCTTTCCTTCGTCAAATTCAATGCTGTAAAAAGCAATAGAGAAATAGGGGGAAAACTAAATGAAGAAATTTTTATTACCATTCGCAGCATTAACCATGACTATTGGTCTTGCTGCATGCTCAAGTAATGACGAGGCAAAAACGACAGAGAAGGAAAAGAAAAAAACGGAGGAAGCAGTAGCACCCAAGACGGATGTAAAGAAGGAATTAGTTAAATTCTATACGGAACTAGGTAAGAAAATTAACGCAAAAGATGTGGCTTTAGATACATATGTAGCGAAGGCATCCAAGGAAGACGCAAAGCCGGAAGACCTACCAACAGTTGAGGATAAGGCAAGTGCAAGTGCGGCTGCAGCAGCCATTGCCGATGAACTGAACGGCATTCAAATTCCAGCAGAGTTGAAGGACCATCAGTCAGAGCTTGAAGCCGTTATAAAAGAATTTGCAGCATCCTACCAAGCAAAAGCTGATGAATTGAAAAAAGAAGCCCCCAATTTTGAAGCAGCAGACGCAACCTTTGAAAAAGCTGACGAAGCACTTGGAAAGGTATTTGAAAGTGAGAAGTTATTGGCGCCAAGCTTGGGGAATCAAGTTAATTAAGCATAATTATAATTACAAGCCGAATTCATTTCGGCTTGTTTTTTTGTTTAATTATTCTTTCATTTTTATTAAGTCGAGATGGGAATTCTATTTGGTCTATGATAATATCTTTTTAGGTTATCAGTATTTATCCCGAAGGACAAAATAGTGATGCAGCATATATAGAAGGAAATGCAGATGAAGGGGAATTTTTAATGATTAATGAAAGCAGTAATATGCTTTTTAACTTATTGGTTATTATAATCGCAATGATAGTTCATCAATTCTGGAATGAAAGTAAGCCTGAAAGTCCATTTGTAAAAAAGTATGGAATTCTCGTCACCTATGGAACCGCCATATTGTTTTGTATGGTATTTTCCTTCTATAAAGATAACGGATTGAATTTTGATTTGCGGAGGATCCCTCTTTGGCTGGGTACCTTGTATGGCGGCCCTTTCATCGGATTTTTACTCGCAAGCGAAACTATTTTCATTAGAATCATTCAAGGTGGTCCGGGTATACTCGGTTCTATTATTAGTACAGTTTTACTGTTTTTTATTGGTCATTTTTTTAGACCTATGTATTTTCGATTGAAAACTTTTAATAAAGTGTTTTTGGCTGCCGGCATTAATATGCTTTTTTCGGTTATTGTCCTTTTTTATGGAGCTGACCACCTTATTCAATCAGACACCATAAATTTTTCGATTAATTATCTCATTGTGAACCTTTTAGGGATCATTTTAGTAAGTTTGTCTGAAGAAGCGATACGGAAGAATTATCGAAAGCGGATGGAGCTATTTCAAGCGGCTAGGCTCGAGACGGTGAGTCATTTGGCAGCTGCAGTCAACCATGAGGTTAAAAACCCGTTAACCACTGCCCGCGGGATGGTGCAATTACTGAAATATGACCAAACCATGCCTCAGGAAAAAAGAGACTCTTTATTTCAATTAGCTCTAGACGAAATGGATCGCGTCGACCGGGTCGTAACAGACTATTTAACCTTTGCCAGACCATACCCTAACCAAATGGAAGAAATGGATATAGTGGTTTCCATAAAGGAAGCGGTTTCGATTATGGAACCACTTGCAAATCAGAATAACGTCCAGATTTCTAATCATCACTCTAGCTGCCAATGTTATGTAATGGGAGAACCAGCAAAAATGATACAGGCATTGGGAAACATCTTAAAAAATAGTATTGAAGCCTTACCGAATGGAGGATATATCACCATTAAAACTGATCTCAAGGACAAGGTATGTCACATCCATATACTGGATAATGGTGTTGGAATGAGCAGAGAAGTGCTTGAAAGGCTAGGCGAGCCCTATTTTACCATGACGGGAAACGGAACTGGGCTGGGGATGATGGTAGTTTATAGAATCATGGAAAGTATGAATGGCAAAATTAAGATTCATAGTTCACCCGGTAAAGGTACAGAGGTTATCCTTTCTTTACCGGCAATCTAAGATTAAAACTATCATTATTAAACATAGTAGATATAGATTAAAACACACAGGTTCTGTGTGTTTTTTATTTTTTTAATTTGTATTTAAAAATTTTCATTTATTTAAGGTACCTTTCGCAAAAGTGTTTCTTATTTTTGCGAATCTTTTGCATAAGTGTAAAAAACGATTATAGAAAACCAGGTTTTAAAAAGAACAAAAATTGGCATAAAAATTGCATGTAAAAATAAAAGAAGGAGGAATGATCATTGATTTTATTATACAAAAAATAAAAGGAAAAAAATTAGGGGGATGGAAATTTTGCGACTAAGAAATAAGATTGCATTTGTTACAGGTGCAGGTGGGCCAATGGGTCAAGCAATTGCTTTACGATTTGCTGAAGAGGGTGCCAAAATCGCCATAACAGATATTTCTGAGAAAAGATTGTTTGAAACTAGAGAAAAATTATTAGACTTTGTGGATCATGAAAATATTTTAGCAATACGGGCAAACGTACTAGTTTTTGATGAGATTAAAGAAGTGGTAAATGGAGTTAACGAAGAATTCGGTAAAATAGACATTCTTGTTAATGTTGTTGGCGGTATTCGGGATAAGAGTTTAGTTAAATCCATTTTTGAAATTGATGACGAGCGATGGGATCAAACGATGGAACTAAATTTAAAGGGTACGTTTAATTGTACCAAATTAGTTTCGCCAAAGATGATTCAAAATGGATATGGGAAAATCATCAATATTTCCACGATCCATTTTGAAGGTGAAAAAGGATACTCAGATTATGGGGCAGCGAAGGCAGGGGTAGCTTCTTTTACAAAAACCGCCGCAAAGGAATTGAGCCCGAATGTTAATGTTAATTGTATTGCACCTGGGTTAATTCAAACCTCTATTTTAGATCGCATGGATAGTGAAACTCTAGAAGAATATCGTCAACAAACGTTATTGGGAAGATTGGGGAAGCCAGCAGATGTCGCTAATGCAGCATTATTTTTAGCTAGTGATGAATCGAGCTATATTACTGGACATATCATGCCAGTTTCTGGTGGCATTTGGCCGCACCTATAATTGAAGGGAGATTTGATGCTAATGGGAGTTTTAAATAATTTGCGGAAAAAACTTTTAAGTATTGTTTTGATCTCGTTACTACTCTTACTTGCGGCATGTGGAAGCCAGTCTTCGTCCAATTCGGAAAGCTCAGGCGATTCAAAGAACGTCATTAAAGTGGGGCTGAGTGTTCCATTGTCAGGGGCAGCCGCTAACTGGGGAATCACTTCTGAATGGGCAGCCAAACAAGCAGCCAATAAGATCAATGAGCAAGGTGGAGTTACAGTTGACGGGAAGAAATATACTTTTCAGGTCATAGCCTATGATAATAAATATAATGCAACTACAGGAGCACAAGTAGCTCAAACACTAATTAATAAAGATAAAGTTAAATTTATTGCGGGTTCTATTGGCAGTGCACCAACACTAGCATTACACACCTTAACGGAGAAAGCGAAGGTAATCCATTTTACCTCAGCATGGACTCCAGACATAAAAGGAAAGAAATTCCCTTATACTTACACAACCTTGAATACACCTAGAGAGGTTATTGAACCAATCTCCACTTATATTCTTGAAAAAGATCATAATCTAAAAAAAGTTGCTGTCATAAATCCCAATGATGCAACAGGAACGGATACTTCAGCAGTGTCGCTTAAAGTATGGGATGAAAAGGGACTTGAAATAGTGGTTGAGGATTATTACGAAAGAGGCACAACCGAATTTTCACAAATTGTAACAAAAATTCTTTCCAAAAAACCAGATATTATTGATTTAGGCGCAACCCCTCCAGGTGATGCAGGATTAATTTTGAAAGCCCTATCAGAGCAGGGATGGGATGGCGTGAAAATAATTGGGGCAGGAACAAGTGCTGATCAATTGATTGCTGCTGCAGGAGATGCGGCAAATAACGTTTACCTAGGGTTAGCTCCAGATTTTAATAGTAAAATTGCTACCGATGTCCAAAAGGAATTGGCGAAAAAAGCCAATCAAGAATTAAAACAAACTCTAAATGCGATTTCCATGCAGTCTTATGATGGGTTAATGGCGATAAAAGCTGCCATTGATAAGACAGAAAGTTTGGACCCTGATAAGTTAATCAAGGCACTTCAAGAAGTTAAAGTAGATAGTTCTTACGGCCCAACTGCTTTTGGTTATAAAGCAACCTACGGTATCGCTCAACAAATGCTTCTTCCTATAACCATTACTCAAATACAAAATGGGTCACCAGTGGAAGTAAAAAGAATCATTCCAAAGGAATTAGAAGAGAAAGGAATTAAATAGAGGACGAGCAGGGGTGGCTAGGAAGTCATCCCGCTCTTATATCACTCATCTTGAGGAAGAGGTGAATGCACATTGGATTCTATTATCCAATTACTAGTTAACTCGTTACAAACTGGAGCAATATACGTCATTTTTGCATTGGGTCTTACCTTGGTGTTTGGTGTAATGAAAATTGTTAACTTTGCCCACGGTGAATTTTATACTGCTGGTGCATTTCTTACCTATTTGTTTATCGACCAATGGGGATTTTTGGCAAATTTGAATAGTTATTTAGCCTATTTTATAGCCTTTATTTTTTCAATATTAATAGTAGGAATTGTTGGCTATTTTGTAGAATTGGCTATATTTTCGCGATTTCATGGTGATATGATTTCAGGCTTAATTATTTCTCTAGGACTTTCCATGGTATTGCAGGTAGTATACCTAATGCTTTTCTCCGCCAACCCTAAAAATGTAACTTCAATTTTTGAAGGTACGAGTAATTTGTTTGGCGGTGTAATTTCAAATGAACGTATAGCGATATTTATTTTAGCATTGCTCTTTACTATTGGAATGTCGCTAATAATTAAAAAGACTAGATTCGGTAAGGCCATGAGGGCTATATCTCAAGATAAAGAGGCCGCAGAACTGCAAGGGATTAAATACAAATCTATTACAAGATGGGGATTTGTTGTGGGGGTTATTCTCGCTGCATCAGCTGGTGTATTGGTTTCACCAGCCTCAATTGTTGATCCCTATATTGGAGGTGCCTACTTAATGAAAGCGTTCATTATCATTATTTTAGGCGGTATGGGAAGTATACCTGGCTGTATTATTGCTGGTTTTATTTTAGGTGTGATTGAGAGTTTTGGAACCTTTTATTTTGATTTGGCTTTCGCCACAACCTTATCATTTGTTTTGGTGATGGTAATGCTTATAATACGACCGCAGGGACTGATGGGAAATGTTTCAAAATAATAGGAGTTGGATTATCGTTACTTTGGTTGTTGCTGCCATTGGATTTTTGGTGAAGGATCCATATTATGCCCATTTGTTTTCATTCCTTTGTGTTTATGCGGTATTAGCTGTAAGTTTTCGCTTTACAATGCTAGTTGGGGAAATTAACCTTGCCCATGCAAGCTTTTTTGGAATAGGAGCGTATGTCTCTGCGGCGTTAACTATTTCCTTTAGTGTACCTTTTATCATAGCGATTATTTTAAGCGGATTAATTGCAGCTGTAATAAGTGTGGTATTTGGATTGATTGCCTTTCGGGTGAAAGGAGCTTATTTTCTATTATTAAGTTTTGCGTTTGCAGAAATGGTGCGGCTTTTTTTCCAAAACGTTTGGAAGGATGTTTTAGGCGGCGTAAATGGTATAGCGGGAATCACCATGCCAATGAATTATTACTATGGTTTTATTGCCGTGGTCACTCTACTAGTATTGTATATTTTGTATCGTCTTGAGAAAGGAAACTTTGGAAAAATACTAATCGCAATTAGGAATTCAGATGATTTATCAAGATCTATTGGCATTAACAGTTTTAAATATAAGGTTCTTGCATTGGTCATCTCCACATTTATAGCTGGAATATGCGGATCAATGTTAGCTCATTTTAATTTAGTCATTAGTCCTCAAGATTTTTCCTTCCATTTATCCATCATTATTCTTAGTTTTGTCATCATTGGGGGGAGAAATAATTTTGTAGGGCCAATTATCGGGGTTATTTTATTAACGATCGTGACCGAATATATCAGAGGCTTCGGTTCATTTGAAACCCTTGCATATGGTTTAGCGATTATTATTGCCATGTTGTTTTTGCCGAACGGATTGGTTGGTACCTTAAATTCTATTAGTTTACTTAAGGATAAAAATTCAAAAATAGCTAGTCGAGAGGAGGCCAAAACTTGACAGCTCTTTTAAAGGTAAATAAGATGACCCGTATTTTTGGCGGCATTGCAGCTGTAAATAATGTCTCCTTTGATGTGAATAATGGTGATATTTTGGGATTAATCGGGCCAAATGGTGCTGGGAAAAGTACAACATTTAATTTAATTTCAGGCTTTTATAATTTATCTTCCGGAAAAATTTACTTTGATGGGGAAGAAGTGACGAATAAAAAGCCTGAATATTTAAATAAAAGACAATTAGTTCGTACATTCCAGCACAATGTCCTGTTTGATGAAATGACAGTGTATGAAAATATTTTCATGGGGACTGTACTGAGTAAAATGAGTGACAAAGAAAGGGAAGCATTAATTTTAGAAATATTAGAAACCTTAAATCTTTCCTATGTGAGAGATGAGCTTTCTAAAAATTTGCCGCATGGAACGCAGCGGATGTTAGGCATTGGTGTGGCATTAGCGACAAAGCCCAAACTATTACTGCTAGATGAGCCTTTAACAGGAATGAATATGGTGGAGATTAGGGAAGCCGTTGACGTTTTGAATAAATTAAACAGAGAAAAAAACATAACCATTGTGATTGTAGAACACAACATGAAAGCGGTTATGGAGTTATGCAACCGAATTGTTGTATTAAGTTATGGAGAAAAAATTGCTGAGGGTACCCCAGAGGAGGTGCGAAACAATGAAGAAGTCATTCGAGCATATCTTGGGGGAAGCTAGGGATATTTTACAAATACATGGATTATGTGTGAATTATGGAAAAGCAGAAGCAGTTAAAGATGTTAACTTAATGGTTAAACAAGGAAGTATTACAACCTTAATCGGGGCAAATGGTGCGGGAAAAACCTCAATATTAAAAGCAGTTACCGGAATAATAAAACCGAATAACGGTGAAGTCAGTTTTAATAATGAAAAAATCAGTCACCTTCATGCATCTGAAATTGTTAAAAAGGGAATTGCACTTGTTCCTGAAGGCCGAAGATTGTTTCCAGAGATGACGGTTATGGAAAACTTGGAGCTTGGAGCTTATTTAATAAGGGATAAGAACCAAGTCAAGAATGGTTTAGAACAGGTTCTAACTTATTTTCCAGACCTTAAGCAAAAGTTAAACCAAGAAGCTGGCCGCCTAAGCGGAGGACAACAACAAATGGTTGCGATTGGGCGTGCCTTAATGTCTCAGCCAAAATTATTAATATTGGATGAGCCTTCCATTGGTCTTGCGCCGATTATTGTTCAGAAAATCTCTGAAATTATCAAAAACATTAATGATACCGGTGTGAGTGTTCTACTGGTGGAGCAAGATGCTCATACCGCATTGACTATATCCA
Organism: Neobacillus sp. SAB-20_R2A; assembly: GCF_049568635.1. NCBI lineage: Bacteria > Bacillati > Bacillota > Bacilli > Caryophanales > Bacillaceae > Neobacillus > Neobacillus sp. SAB-20_R2A. The sequence continues at coordinate 1,964,858 of NZ_CP145895.1, forward strand.
AATATGGATATGTCCTGCAAAATGGGATGATTGAACTTTCTGGCAATTCGCAAGAATTACTAGAAAATGAAAAAGTAAAGATGGCATATTTAGGTATTTAGCATCAAGTTCAATTACTTATAAATTAAGATCTACAAAAGGGTGAGTAGGGGGAAAAGGAATTGAAATTTGAAACTTTGCTAACTCCAGAATATATTAATCGGTATCAATCTGAATGGCCGAATAAGACGATTTTGGATTATTTAAATGATGCGATAAAAAAACATCCTAACAAGATTGCTATTATTGATAAGAAGAGTAGATATACTTACTTAGAACTCGGAAAGCTAGTAGATCGAGTGGCATTAGGTCTACTAGAGTTAGGAATCGGCAAAGGGGATGTTATTTCCGTTCAACTGCCAAACTGGAATGAATTTGTTATCCTTCATTATGCGATAACCAGAATTGGTGCCATCATCAACCCATTGATTCCTATTTATCGTGACCGAGAAATTGGTTATATGGTATCTCTAGCAGAATCTAAAATGATTGTTATTCCAGATCAATTCCGTAATTTTAATTATCCGGAAATGATTGAACGGCTTTGCGATAAATGGTCTTCAATGGAGCATATGTTTATTGTTGGAGATAATATACCGAACGGGATGAACCCTTTTTCTTCATTACTAGATGTTCCTTGGGAAGAAAGAAAAGATAAGTCCTTATTAGATGAAATAATCCTAGACCCAAATGAAATAACTCAAATTGTATATACATCGGGTACTACTGGGAATCCGAAAGGGGTCATGCATACACATAATACGCTCTGTATTGCTGCGGATTACTGGATAAACCGCTTACAACTAACCTCTGATGATGTTATGTTCATGGCTTCCACTTTTGCTCATCAAACAGGATTTGTCTATGGTGTTCGAGTACCAACTCAAATGGGAGGCACCGCCGTTTTTCAAGATGTTTGGAATCCGATGGAGTTTTTTAAATTAGTCGAAAAAGAAAAAATTACCTTGACTGCAGGGGCCACTCCTTTCCTAAAAGACATACTTCAATTGGAGGGAAGTGAGAAATATAATCTTAGTTCGCTCCGAATTTATGGTGCTTTTGGTGCTCCAATTCCAAGAGCTTTGGTTAAAGAAGCAAGGGAAAGAATGCCATTTACGATATTAGCTGGTTGGGGTCAAACTGAAAACGGATTGGTAACCGTGACGAAACTAGATGATACCGAAGAAAAGTTAACGGGGTCAGAAGGTTTTCCTTTTCCGGGGATGGAAGTAAAAATTGTCGATGAAGATGGAAACCCTTGTCCTCCATATCAAGAGGGAAATTTATTATGTAAAGGGCCTGCACATTTTGTAGGATATTTAAAACAAATTGAGGAAACTCTTAATGAATTTAAGGATGGTTGGTTCATTACAGGTGATCGTGCAATAGTGGATGAAGATGGTTATATTCGAATTTCGGGGCGAAGTAAAGATATCATCATTCGTGGCGGTGAAAATATTCCTGTTGCTTATGTAGAGAATGTTTTGTATGAACATCCAGATATTTTTGATGCGCAAATTATTGCCATGCCTGACCCGAGGCTGCAGGAGAAAGCGTGTGCCTTTATCAGTATGAGGCCTGGAAAAGAACCGCTTACTTTAAAAGATTTACAAGAATACCTCACCCAAAAAGGGGTAGCGAAGCAATATTGGCCAGAACATTTAGAGGTTATAGATGACTTTCCAAGGACACCGAGTGGAAAAATTCAAAAATTTCGCTTGAGAGAAAGGATTATGAATCTTATTACTTAGAATAAGCTTGAATGAGATTTGATAAGCGAAAAAAAACGTAACCATATTTGGTTGCGTTTTTTTTTATGAGTCTAAAAAAACTTCGGCTGATTATATCAACTTCTATTTTTAGGCTTCTGGTTTCTCTTTTCCCATAGAGTTGAATAATTGTGTAGATGATAAGGCATTGAAAGGTAAAGCTACATTGTGTTTAAGCCCTTCGTTATATGCCGCTTTTAAGTCTTTAAGTAAAACAGCCAAGGCAGTGTCTGCTGTCCATTCAGAAACATCGCTCCAATTTCTAACTACCCAGCTATCACCTGTACTCACTTTTAATAGGTTTAATATCTCTTCTTGAGGTAAGTTATAGTGTTTCCCTAATTTAAGTCCTTCAGCTAATGCGTTCATGTTAATACCTAAAATCATATTATTCACTAATTTTGCTACTTGGCTGTTGCCCGGCTTATCGCCATAGTAGAATATATTGGAACCAATCGCATCAAAGTATGGTTGGAATGATTTCACGATTGTTTCCGAACCGGATGTCATAATGGATAATGTTCCAGCTTGAGCACCTGATGCACCGCCACTTACCGCAGCGCTAATTAATTTCAGATCACTTTCTGCTTCGACTTTTTTGCCTAATTGATTCATATTATCAGGGTCAAGTGTACTCATGACAATGATTGTTTTATCTTTAGGCTGAGCAGATAGTAGACCGTTTTCACCAAAAATGACGTCAACATTTTGGGCATAGTCACGAACCATGGAGATCATCGCTTCGTCAGCTTGTTCCGCTACTTCTCTTAAGGTCTCTACCATTGTGATTCCTTCAGCATCTGCCTTCTCATAAACACCTTTAAAGGCATCATAACCGATTACCTCAAAACCAGCTTTCTTTAAATTAACGGCCATAGGGAAGCCCATTGTTCCTAAGCCTACAAATCCAATTTTTTTACTCATGATGAATTCCTCCTATTCCGCATTATTATTGTTTTTATATTAGTTCAATCACATAAAAAGTGCTTTAAAATTTTTTTCTCTTACCCTTTAATCCAGTTTCCGTTCTCCTGCGCATCAATCGGAATGTTAAAGGTTTGTATGAAGCCTGATAACATATTGTAATACCCAATGACAATCATGGCATCTGCCAATTCTTCAATGGAGAATTGCTCAAGCGTGTGTTTGAATACAACACCCGGCACTTTCCCTTGTTCAAGCATAAACTTCCCAAATCGCAACAGGGACCGTTCACGTTCTGAGAATGCTTCACTATCATCAAATCGTCGTTCAGCGATCGCGATGAATTGATCTTCACGCACACCTGCTGCTTGGGAAATGGAAACATGTTGCTCCCATTCATATTCGCAGCCTCCATGCACTGCTACTTGCAGAATGAGAAGCTCTTTGTTGTAATCGGATAATGTGAGTTTTTTGAAAATGGCGTCGGTCAAATCCATCACTTCCACAAAGGTACCGGGGCTATATCCCATCATCCGGAAAAAATTCACTATTGTTGGTAAGCTTTCATATCTTTGCTTCACTTGCTCAGGTAATTTTGTGAAATCAGGAAAATCAATTTCTACTATCGAACTTAACTTATTATTACTAGACAATTGTGTCACCTCTTCGGATGTTATTTCGCTATAATTTCAATCATTGCTCCCATTTAGTATACATCTTAATTATTTATGGGTAAAATGAATAGTTAGAATACTAATTATGAATATATTTCATAGATTGGAGATTACAGTTATGGATATACGTCACCTCACTTACTTTATAGAAGTAGCAAAATACAAAAGTTTTACCAGGGCTTCCAAATCCCTGCATTTGTCACAGTCTACACTAAGTAAGGTAGTCAAAAGTTTGGAAGAAGAATTAAATGTAGAACTGATTGACCGTTCCGCAAAGAAAATCGAATTAACGGACGCAGGAGAAATTGTTTTAACGGAAGGGCAAATGATTATGGAATCGCTAAATGATTTATCTTTCCACCTATATGATTTATTAAACTTAAAAAAAGGAAAAATAAAAATTGGTATACCGCCAATTATTGGTTTTTTATTTTTCCCAAAAATTATAAAAGGGTTCAATAATTTGTACCCCGATATCAAAATAAATATCTTTGAAGATGATTCAAATAAGGTTAAACAGGAAGTCAAAGAAGGAATAATAGATTTTGGTGTGGTTATGCTGCCGGTGGATGAAAAGGAGTTTGATGTTATTCCCTTTGTTTATGAAGAACTGTCGCTCTTCGTCCATCATTCCCATCCATTAGCGCAGAGGGAAAAAGTTAAAATGAAAGAATTAATAAATGAAAACTTTATTTTATTTAAGCAAGAATATATTCATGACCTCATTATTCAAGAATGCCTAAGAGCTGGTTTTCGTCCGAAAATTACTTATGAAATTTCTGAGTGGGGTTTTATTAGTGGAATGATTGGTGAAAACTTAGGGATTTCGATTTGTCCAAAACCCATAGCCAAAAAAGTCGACCAAGATTTAATCAAAGTGATCCCCATCGATAATCCAAGCTTTCCTTGGAATTTAGGATTGATATCAAAAAAAAGGAAACATGCTTCACCTGCAGTTCGAGAATTTATCCAATATATTTCAGCTCAATTACCTATTAAATCATGAAAACAATTTTATTTATTCATAAATCGGTTATAAAAAGGAGGCTCTAGATGGAAAGCCTCCTTTTTGTCGTGTGCTAATGGTTAATTTAGACTTTTGATGTCGTAACCCAATTTTTTTAATTTTCGATAAAGGGTGCTTCGGCTCATGTTTAATTCCTTCGCTGCATCCGTGACATTCATCTGTGAACGTTTTAATGCTTGTATAATCCAGTCTAATTCGGCCTGTTTGACGGGATTAGTTTTCACTGGATTCATAGGTAAGGTCTGTTGCTTATGGATATGTTTTGGTAGACTTTCAGGGGCAATGATCCCGTTGGTTGAAAAATTGACTGCATATTCCATGGCATTCTCCAACTCGCGAATATTTCCAGGCCAAGAATATTTTTTTAAAATCTCCATCGCTTCTGGAGTTACATAGTGAGGACCGTGGTGTTTTTTTAAACTCAGCTTTTGAACAAAATTTTCAGCAAGTAAACGGATATCTTCCGAACGTTCACGTAAAGAAGGTATCTCAATATGAATGACATTGAGACGGTAAAAAAGATCCTTACGAAATTTCCCCGCTTGAATTTCTACAGGAAGATCTTTATTGGTCGCTGCAATGACGCGAACATCTATAGAGATACGTGTTTTATCCCCGATGCGGACAATTTCTTGTTCCTGGATGACCCGAAGCAATTGGACTTGTAACTCCAGAGGCATATCCCCTAATTCATCGAGGAAAAGAGTTCCCTTGTTCGCCAACTCAAACTTTCCCATGCTGCCTTTCGGATTAGCGCCTGTAAAGGCACCAGCCACATATCCAAAAAGCTCACTAGGAAGCAAATCCTTTGGTATCGCAGCACAATTCAGAGCGATAAAAGGACGATCAGCTCGATGACCGGCTTGATGAATGGCATTGGCCACCAACTCTTTTCCTGTGCCGCTATCCCCGGTAATCAAAACGTTAGAATCACTAGAAGCAGCAACTCGAGCTAATTGAATAGTCTGCTTAAATGCCTCCGATTCACCAACTAAGCTTTGAAAAGAGTATTTTGCAAAGTGGTTATGGTTAGTTAGTGAAGGACTCATTCTATTTTTTTTCTCTAAAATAGAAATAAAACCTATAAATCTATCATACCAACATATCTTTTTGTATAGTGCCCGATATTCAGAGCCATGGAGCGTTACTTCTTCTTCCCATTCCTTTTTCGTGGTAAATTCATTTTTTTCCATTGTACGTGACATTAGCACTTGCTTCTCGTCGACATGATCGTGATTGTTTACCTTTACTATTTTCCCCTTTGAGTCACATAAGATAACAATCTGGTTTTTCCATTTGCTAATCGCTTCAATGTAAATGTTTTGTATCATTTCACGTGCCTGGTAGTAATTGTGAAAAAGAATCCGTTCTATTTGATTTACGATTCCGACGGTTTTCACCATGCTAAGAGTATGGTAACTATCACTGGTGGTGGAAAGGTTTATGATCCCTAATAATTCACTAGTAAGCGGGTCCAAAATAGGGGCTGATGAACACACCCAGTCATGACAGCTTTGAGAAAAATGTTCGGAAGAAAAAATTTGAACAGGCTGTTTCAAAATGATGGAGGTACCTATTGCGTTCGTACCTGCCCAACGCTCTGACCACTGAGCACCATTATTTGCATTCACAGAGTTTCCAATTTGATGAGTTAACCGTGAATTCCCATAACTCTCTAAAATGATGCCATCACTGTCACAAAACAGGAGTACATGTTGATCATTAGAAAGTTCCTGCCCCGCCTGTTTAAGTACTGGCTGTGCGAGGTGGAAAACTTCATTGTTTTCCTTTTTTTCCTTGAGTTCTTCACCTGAGATATTTTTAACTGACCCTTGAATCATCGGATTTAGATCATCATATTGCTTACTCCGATTCCAAGATTCTAAAACTACATCTCTTAATCCAGTAAATTCGGTAGGATGCTGACTGATTTGACAGGTATTAAAGAAGAAGTTTTCCCACTTTTCATGATATTTTTTTCTGAATAGAACAATATCATTTTTTGATACCGGGTCTGAAAAAGGAACAAGGGACATATAGTACTCACCTCTTAATTATTCCGAATATTATTAATTTACATACTATCGGTGGGGAGTGTCAACTATCAACTTTCTGCTAAATGATTCTGAGTTATTTGTTTCTTCATTTCCATTGTAGCAAAAGTGAGAATAGAGTGTTGCAAAATTAAGAATAGTTGACTATATAAGGTGCTATTTCCTTCTTTTTGAAATTAGTTGTATCAAAAATGCTACACACAAAAAGTCAAACAATAAAGAAAAGGCTGAAAATATAAAAAATTAAGTTGGCACGGTAATTGCATATTAATTAAACGAATCACCCAAGAACACCCATCTCTGAAACCGTATTCAAATGAACGTACAAACAAGGAGGAAAACAATGATGAAATCAATGGAGCAGAAAACGACAACTGTATCACTGGAAGCAGATTATCTACGGGCATTGTACCAGGATTGGAGCGACCGTATGGTGGCCAATCCGAACATGACGCTGGCAGACTTGCGCAGCCTTTTTGACGAGTGGGAAAAACCTACGTTAGAGCCTGAAGATGTAACGTATAAGACTGACACTGTCGGCGGAGTTGATGTGGTTTGGGCGTATCCAATTGGGTGCGACAAATCGAAAGTATTAATCTACACACACGGCGGCGGGTTTGCAGTTGGGTCCTCCACAAGCCATCGCAAGCTGGCTGGCCATGTGGCCAAGGCTTTGGGCGTGTCATCTGTCGTATTGGATTACCGCCGCAGCCCGGAGAACCCTTTCCCGGCACAATTGGAGGATGCTGCCGCTGTTTACAGCGCATTGCTTGCGTCCGGCATTAAGGCAAAGGATATCGGCACTATCGGTGACTCTGCTGGAGGAAACCTTGCCGTATCATCGGTGTTGAAATTCCGTGAATTGGGACTTGAACTTCCAGGCTTCGTCATTGCTTTCTCGCCGTGGCTTGATATGGAACTAACTGGCAGCACACTGGAGAGCAATGCCGCTACTGATGCGCTCATCACCGTTCCATTGCTCCAAGGGATGATTGGGATGTTTATCGGTGAAGACGGTTCGAAGGTTCGTAATCCATTAGCCAATCCGCTGCACGCTGATTTCAATGGCTATCCGCCGCTCTATATCAACGCGGGTGGATCCGAAATGCTGCAAGACGATGCTCGCCGCCTGCATGCTCGCGCCACTGATGCTGGTGTACAAGCTACATTGTCAGTTGTTGATGGAATGCAGCATGTTTTCCCATTCCTAGCCGGCCGCGCTCCTGAAGCGGATGAGGAGATTCGTAGAATCGCAGCTTGGTATCAGGCTCTGCAAAAATAAAAAAATGCTAGTTTCGTAAATATTGTTGTTTTTGCGCGTATGCGACCGGACCACCGATTTTTTGAAGAGTAGGGGCTCATAGAAGGGGTATATGCGACCGAACCGCCGGCTTTTTGAAGAGTAGGGGCACATAGAAAGGTTATATGCGACCGAACCGCCGACTTATTGAAGAGTAGGGGCTCATAGAAGGGGGATATGCGACCGAACCGCCGATTTTTTAAAGAGTAGGGGCTCATAGAAGAGCTATATGCGAACGTACCACTAATTTTTTAAAGAGTAGGGGCTCACAGAAGAGCTATATGCGACCGAACCGCCGATTTTTTGAAGAGTAGGGGCTCATAGAAGAGCTATATGCGACCGTACCACTGATTTTTTAAAGAGTAGGGGCTCCTAGAAGGGCTTTATGTGACCGAACAGCCAATTTTTTGAAGAGTAGGGGCACATAAGAAGGCTATATGCGACTGGTCCACTGATTTTTTCAAGCATTGGGGCTCATAGATCGGCTATATGCGACGGTAAAAGTTATTTTTCTAAGCGTTCGGTCGCTTACACCAGTCAATAAGTTATTCCTTTTTACTTGGAGCAGTTTTTACATTTGGAAAGCAACAATCTTTTAGAAAAGAGCCTACGATAAATAGATTTAGGTGCTATCAAATTAAAGCCACAAGAACAGCAAGATAATAAGGGGGAAACCATGGTGAATCAGAATAAGTCAATAGAAGTCGATTTTGATGCGGTTGTTGTTGGGGCTGGATTTGGCGGCCTTTACGCTGTTCATAAACTCCGCAATGAACTAGGACTAACCGTTCGTGCCTATGATAATGGCTCTGATGTCGGTGGTACTTGGTATTGGAATCGCTACCCAGGAGCGCTTTCAGATACCGAAAGCTTTGTCTACCGATACTCTTTTGACAAAGAGCTGCTTCAGGATGGAAAGTGGAAGCACAATTACCTGACTCAGCCGGAAATCCTATCCTATCTAAGCGACGTTGCCGATCGTTTCGACTTGCGGCGCAGCTTCCAGTTTAACTCAAAAGTCACAAAAGCCTATTTCAACGATTCAGCTAACGTTTGGGAAGTCACCACCGATAAGGGTGAAACCGTCACAGCAAAGTACCTTGTTACCGGACTTGGTCTGCTATCTGCAACAAATATACCTAATTTTAAAGGCAGGGAGACCTTCAAGGGGGAACAATATCACACTGCTAGATGGCCGAAATCAGGCGTCGACCTGAAAGGCAAACGAGTCGGCGTCATTGGTACTGGTTCAACGGGGGTTCAAGTTATTATTGCGATTGCCCCTGAGGTCGAGCATCTGACTGTGTTCCAGCGGACTCCGCAATACAGTGTACCAATCGGATTAAAGCAACAATCCGATGCTGAGAAATCAGAAATAAAGGAAAATTACGGGGAAATCTGGAAACAGGTGAAATCCTCCGCCGTCGCCTTCGGATTTGAGGAAAGTAAAGTATCAGCGGTTGAGGTTTCAAAGGAGGAACAAGAGCGTGTATTTGAGGAGGCATGGAATAAAGGAGGCGGCTTCCGCTTCATGTTCGGTACCTTCAACGACATTGCCACCAATTCAGAGGCTAATGAGGCTGCCTGCAATTTTATCCGCAAGAAAATCCAAGAGATTGTAAAGGATCCTGAAACTGCACGAAAGTTGACGCCAACCGGTTATTATGCCAAACGTCCGCTTTGTGACAATGGTTACTACAATACATTCAACCGTGACAATGTCTCACTCGTTGATGTCAAGGAGAACCCAATCGTGGAAATTACGCCAAAAGGAGTTCGCACCACGGATGGCGAGTATGAATTGGACGTACTGATCTACGCAACCGGATTTGATGCGGTGGATGGCAATTATACCAAAATCGACATTCGCGGACGCGGGGGTGTCACGATGCGCGATAAATGGGCGGATGGACCAACAGGGTATCTTGGCATGACGAATACCGATTTCCCTAATTTGTTCATGATTCTCGGACCAAACGGCCCGTTCACCAACCTGCCGCCAAGCATTGAAACGCAAGTAGAATGGATTTCCGATACCGTGAAGTACATGGTGGAAGAAGGCATCAGCACGATCGAACCAACCGTGGATGCCGAGAATGATTGGGTTGAAACCTGTCGGACAATTGCCGATATGACCCTGTTTCCAAAGGCTGATTCGTGGATTTTTGGGGCGAACATCCCTGGTAAGAAAAATGCGGTCTATTTCTACATGGCCGGCTTAGGCAGCTATAGAGAAGCCTTGAAAGAGGCCGGTTATAAAGGCTTTGTTTTCGACCGTGCGATGGCTAACGTGGAATAAAATTGTACTACTAACGGAGCCGGGGGCAGTCATACCCGGCTCTTATATACCCCAACCTAGTATGAGCATCATAAATGAATTAGCCTTTAGGGCGCCACAATCATGGGAATAAAAATGTATCCCATTGTTCCCAATCCCTGTTTTACCATCGCAAAATAAATAGAGAGGAATAGGGAGGTTATTATGTATCTAAGTCAGCAAAATTTTAATTCTTCATTACCTACCAATGTAATTTTTGGAGTAAACAGTGTCGAGGAAAGTTTAGTAGTAAAAATTAAGGAGTTCAATAAATTGAACGTTTTTATAGCGACTGATCCTGGACTTGTTCAAGCTGGAATTCCAAATAAAATACAATCCCTTTTAAAAGAAAACGGGATTGATTCAGCCGTATTTTCAGAGATTGAGCCAAATCCTCATGCCGTAACGGTCATGAAGGGGGCTAAAGTTTATAGAGCTGAATCATGTGACATGATTCTCGCCGTTGGCGGAGGAAGTGCAATGGACTTCGCAAAGGCAGTTGGCGTAGTGGTTAGTCATCCCGGCCATATCCTTGATTATCGCCGCGGAGTAAATCCAGTAGTTAACGATATTCCTACCTTATTTGCTATTCCTACAACTGTTGGTACCGGCTCTGAAGTAACGACAGTTTCAGTGGTCACTGACCATGAGGCAGGCAGGAAATATGTTGTTGCTTCACCCAAGTTGGCACCTAATATTGCATTTGTTGATCCATTGTTAACCACTTCACTTCCACGCCACGTAGTCGCATCTACAGGAATGGATGCTATGGTTCATGCAATAGAAGCATTTACATCTGTACGTTCAACTCCCATAACGGATGGCTTAGCACTACAAGCAATTAAAATGCTTAAAGATCATCTGCCAGCTAGTTATGCACATCCTAATAACCTTGAAGCAAGATCACAAGTGCATCTGGCAAGCACCATTGCTGGTATGGCTTTTGGTCTTGGCGGTGTTGGGCTGGTTCACTCCTGTTCACATCCGATGTCCGCTATCTACCATGTCCCCCATGGTCTGGCGAATGCGATTATATTACCTTATGTTATGAAACATAATCTAATTTCAAACTATAAAAAATATGCCGAGATTGCTAGAATCTTTGAACCTTCCTTAACTTTTGAGAATGATAAAGTTGCTGCTGAAGAACTAGTAGACTTACTAAATGATTTTAACCAATCATTGAATATACCAAAAGATTTTAGTTATTTAGGAATTGATTTTACAAAGGAAATGGTCGACCGTTTAGCCCATGATGCAATGGATGATAAAGGGACCATTCCAAATAATCCGCGAAAAGTTGTCATAGATGATGTGATAAAAATTTATAATCGGGTTTTACCATTCTATCAAGAAGGGGGATCAGCAGAATAATGTACATTAATGGAAAGTGGTTGGAAACTGAACAAAGATTAGAGGTAAAAAACCCCGCTAATGGTGTAGTGGTTGATCGAGTGTTTTTAGTAGGAAAAGAAGAAACGAAACGAGCGATAGAAGCAGCAAAAAATGCGTTCCCATTATGGTCTGGACTGACCGGTGAACAGCGGGGGGCTTATTTGCATAAAGTCGTGGAACTATTGGAGGCAAAAAAAGAACACTTTGCCCAGACCATTACGAAGGAGATGGGCAAATCCATTCATAATGCCCGCTATGAAGTGGGGAGCACGATCGCTTTTTTTAAATGGTATGCAGAAGAAGCCCGACGGGTCTATGGGGATATCGTCCCTGCCTCTGCGCCAAATAAAAGAATTTCTGTCATCAAGCAGCCAATTGGGGTTGTTGGGGCGATTACGCCATGGAATTTTCCGCTATCAATGGGCGCGAGAAAACTAGGTCCTGCATTGGCAGTTGGCTGCACGGTTGTATTTCGGCCATCCCGTGAGGCACCTTTATCATCACTGGAGCTATTCAAAGTGTTTGATGAAGCTGGCCTTCCAAAAGGTGTTGTGAACCTTGTCATTGGGAATTCTTCTGATATTGTGGGAGAACTAATGGCTAGTGACACTGTTCGAAAAATTTCCTTTACAGGCTCAACAGAAGTCGGAAAGAAGCTCATTCGCCAATCGGCTGACACCGTAAAACGTGTATCCATGGAGCTTGGCGGACACGCTCCATTTATTGTTTTTGAAGATGCAGACATTGATCTTGCCATTCAAGGCACCATTTCCAGTAAATTTGCCTCAACAGGCCAACAATGTGTTTGTGCGAATCGTATTTACGTACATGATTCTATTTATGACGCATTTGCTCAGCGTTTTGCAGATAAAGTGGCCTCCATGGTGGTCGGTGATGGATTAAATGAAGGTACTCAAGTAGGTCCAATGGTGAACCAAGAGGCTGTTGATAAAGCACACGATCATGTGACTGATGCAGCAGGTAAAGGGGCTAGAGTTCTTTGCGGTGGTAAAGTGCCGACTGAGAATGGATATGAAAATGGCTATTTTTATTTACCGACGGTACTAGCAGACGTGAACGAAGAGATGAAAATCACCTATGAAGAAACGTTCGGTCCAGTGGCACCATTAATCCGCTTTAGTACAGAAGATGAGGTGATTGAAAAAGCAAATCATACCGAGTATGGTCTGGCCTCTTATTTCTATACAAATGACCTTTCACGAGCACACCGGGTTTCAGAAAAGCTTGACTATGGAATGGTAGGAGTAAACGACCCCGCCCCATTTGCTGTTCAAGCGCCATTTGGAGGAGTGAAACAAAGCGGGTTAGGAAGAGAAGGCGGCCGCTATGGTTTGGAAGACTATCTTGAAACGAAATTAGTTTCTGTAGCAATACGCAGTGAAAGCCGGTAAAAAAGCAGGGAAGTGTTCTGTCTCTTGAACAGAATGCTTTCCATATATATATAGAATATTTTTAAAATGATAGATTGGCAAAGGAGAGAAACCAGGTGAATTTTTCAACAAAGCTTCATGAAACAGCAAAATATGATGGCAGCAAGATTGCCTATTACTTTAAAGATGAATCAAGTACATATGCTGAATTGAATCAAGCGATTACACAATTTGCCTCTGGCCTGGAACAATTAGGGGTCAAGAAAGGGGACCATATTGCCTTATTGTTGGATAACTCTCCTCAGTTTGTGATTAGTTTACATGGGGCGTTCCGATTAGGAGCGACGGTCATTCCGATTAATCCTATTTATACAGCCGACGAGATCGGGTATATCCTTGATAATGGTGATGTGAAGGCTGTTGTTGCCTTGAAATCGCTCATCCCAATCCTTGCGAAAAAGCAAACATTTCTGCCAAAAGTAGGGCACTATGTGTATGTGGATACGGAAGAAAAGACAGAGGATTTGCAAGGCCTTTCTATTTACCCTAAATTGAAATCCTTTACTAGTCTGCTGGCCTTCGGGAATTTGGACTTTCAAGAACCGGAAATGGATGAGGATGATGTGGCTGTTATTCTTTATACATCCGGAACAACTGGAAAACCCAAAGGTGCGATGCTGACCCATAAGAATTTGTATAGCAATGCCATGGACGTAAGCCATGACTTAAAAATCACAAGCGATGACATCATTATTACAGTACTGCCAATGTTTCATGTTTTTTGTTTAACTGATTGCTTGAATTCAGCGATTATTTGCAGGGCAGCGATGCTGATCGTACCAAGGTTCAGCCCTAGGGAAATATTCCGTTTAGGTAAAAAATATCAACCAACAATATTTTTTGGCGTACCAACGATGTTTAACTTCCTCAATCAATTTTCTGAAGGAAACCCGGAGGATCTAGCATCGCTAAGGCTCTGTTTCTCAGGGGGAGCCTCCCTTCCCGTTTCCCTGTTAAGAAATTTTGAGAAAAAATTTAATGTGGTGATTTTAGAAGGATACGGATTATCCGAGGCATCACCAACAACAACTTTTAACCCTCTTGACCGTGAACGTAAGCCAGGCTCAATTGGAACATCCATCAGCCATGTGGAAAACAAAGTGGTGAATGAGTTTGGCGAAGAAGTTCCTGTCGGGGAAGTAGGAGAGCTGATTGTCCGCGGTCCGAATGTCATGAAGGGCTACTATAAAATGCCTGAAGAGACAAATAGGGTGTTAAAAGATGGCTGGCTTTACACAGGTGATCTGGCAAGAATGGATGGAGATGGCTATTTTTATATTGTTGACCGCAAAAAGGATTTGATTATCGTAGGAGGGTATAACGTTTATCCGAGGGAAGTAGAAGAGGTCTTCTATCATCACCCTGACATAGTGGAGGCCGCGGTCTTTGGGGTACCGGATTCTGACCGCGGTGAGGCTGTGGTAGCTTATGTGGTCACCAAAGACCCTTATATAACAGCGGAACAGCTGCATGACTACTGCAAGGAACATCTGGCAAAATATAAACTTCCTTCGGCCATTGAAATCATCGGTGAACTGCCGAAAAGTGGAACGGGGAAAATTTTAAGAAGGGCTTTAAAAGAACAGCTCGTTGAAAAAGTTGCATTATAGAGGAATTGTGGTCTTTTTTTTAAAACAAGCATAACAAGATTCTTGAGATGTCTCCTAAAAAGACTATGAATCTTTCGGGTTATAAATTTTTTTGCTATGAGTCCATCACCGATCCTTGTGAAATATGTAAAAGCAGGACGGTTAGGAAGAAAATCAAGCCGCGGATTTTACGATTACAATTTTAGTAGGAAGGAAAGTGGATTTTATGGATTTTCAATTATCAGAAGATATCAAGTTTTTAAAAAAGAGTATACAGGATTTTATTGATAACGAAGTTGATCCTCTTGCGATGGAAATCGAAGAGAAGGATGAAATTCCTGAAAAGATAATGAACATGTCCAAGGAAATGGGCTTGTTTGGTCTGAGTATACCAGAAGAATACGGTGGAACGGGAATCGGAATGGTCGGCAAGTGTGCAATCTATGAAGAAATAGGCAGAACACATAATGGCTATACGACTGTTATTGGTGCCCATACTGGGATAGGTTCAGTTGGGATTGTGGAAATGGGGAATGAAGAACAGAAGCGAAAGTATTTACCGCCGATGATGGCAGCAGGTGAAATGATCGGTGCGTTTGCTTTGACAGAACCAAGCGCCGGCTCTCATGCTACGAACTTGAAAACAACTGCGGTGAGAAAAGGGGACAAATATATATTAAATGGGAGCAAACATTACATTACAAATGCGCCGATCGCAGATGTTTTTACGGTTATGGCCGTAACCGATCCATCGAAAGGAGCAAAAGGAATTACCTCCTTTATCGTAGAGAAAGACTTTCCTGGGTTCACAGTTGGGAAAAGGGAAAAGAAAATGGGGCTGCACGGATCACATTCTGCAGAGATTTTCTTTGAAGATTGCGAGGTCCCTGTAGAAAATGTACTCGGTCAAGAAGGCCAAGGGTATGTCAATGCTTTAAAAATTCTAGCAAATGGCCGGGCAGGGCTTGCTGCCAGAAACCTGGGTTCCTGCGAAAAACTGCTGGAAATGTCTCTCCATCATGCCAATGAGAGAATTCAGTTTAACAAACCAATCTTTGAGCAACAAGTTATTCAACATTACTTGGCTGAAATGGCCTTGGATATTGAAACATTAAGGAGCATGACATACCGCGTGGCGTGGATGGTAGACCAGGGTATGAAGGTCATTAAAGAAGCGGCAATGGTGAAACTGCTGGGTTCCGAAGTGTATAATCGTATAGCAGATAAGGCAGTACAGATTCACGGAGGAATCGGTTATATTGCTGAATTCCCTGTTGAACGTTTTTATCGTGATGCAAGAATCACCAAGATTTATGAAGGAACATCCGAAATTCAAAAAAATATTATTGCAGCGCAGTTAAAGCAGGAATATTTATAAAAATCTACACTTATAGGTTCAAGATAAAGCAAATATTTTAGTTTTGATGAGTAAGACCTTCGATTTTTCCTGTTAAATATCCAGTGGGGATATTTGTAGGTTGCATATGTGTTTTATATTTTAGTCCTCTCCTTTAAAAAACAGAGAGGACTTTTCCTTTATACCTTGTATGTAGGTTATCGGGGGATTTTTTTTTCTCTTTTTCAACAAATGTACGTTGCATGGATAACAAACCAAAGGTTATTCAGCTGCTGTTCGAATGTTGTTCTTTGAAGTTGTTGGCTGTGCCTGCAACTTTATTTCTATAAATATTGTACTGAGCCTTTTCCTTAGATGTGAATAATTAGTGAAAATTAAATGTGAAGAAAATGTGAAAATCACATGAAGAAACTTCACATTTTTTAATTACGTTCTATAATACCCATATAGGTATAAAACCCACTGGGGTATATCTAATAATGTTTAATTTTATTTCTTAGTTGTTAAGATTTATAAATATTACTTGGAGGGAACAAATATGACACTGAAAGTAATCATCGTAGGCGGAGTTGCTGGCGGAGCTACTGCAGCTGCCAGATTAAGAAGAGTAAGTGAAGACGTCGATATAATTCTTGTAGAACGTGGGGAACATATCTCATTTGCAAATTGTGGCTTACCATACTACATTGGTGAAACCATCAAGGACCGAAGTAAATTATTAGTACAAACCGTAAAAGGAATGTCTGAACGTTTTAGGCTTGATATTCGCAATTTAAGTGAAGTAACGAGCATTGATCCAGAAAACAAAAAAGTCACCATCAAGAGGTTGCAAACTGGAGCAGTATACGAGGAAACGTATGACAAGTTATTATTATCACCTGGAGCAAGACCAATTGTACCACCGATTCCAGGGTTAAATGAAAATCAGACACTATTTACCTTAAGAAATATACCGGATACCGATAAAATCAAAAATTATGTTGACTCCGAAAACCCTAAAAAAGCTGTTGTGGTTGGCGGCGGATTTATTGGAATAGAAATGGCAGAAAACCTGGTAGATAGAGGAATCGAAGTGACCATTATTGAAATGGCAAATCAAATTATGGCACCTATCGACTTTGAAATGGCAAGTATTTTACACACTCATTTAAAAGAAAAAGGCGTAAAGTTGATTTTAGAAAATGGTGTGCAATCATTTGCTGATCAAGGGAAGAAGGTTATTCTTTCTGATGGAACAGAAATAGAAACCGATATGACGATCCTATCTATCGGAGTCAGACCAGAAAATGAATTAGCCAAGACTGCAGGGTTAGAACTGGGAGAGCGTGGAGGTATTATTATCAATGAATACCTTCAAACTTCTAATGAGGATATTTATGCCGTTGGCGATGCGGTTGAAGTTGTCGATTATATTAGCGGAGCAAAGGCCATGATTCCACTCGCAGGGCCAGCAAACCGTCAAGGCCGGATTGCAGCAAATAATATGATGGGGAAAAAAGAGAAGTATCAAGGAACAATGGGTACTTCGATTGCTAAAGTATTTGATCTAACAGTTGCAGCTACTGGAAATAATGAGAAAACATTAAAACGTTTAGGGGTATCATATGAAGTTGTTCATATCCACCCAAGTTCACACGCAGGATACTATCCGGGAGCAGCACCAATTGCTTTAAAATTAATCTTTGATAAAGAAAACGGGAAAATTTTCGGCGCCCAAGCAGTCGGGGCAGATGGTGTGGATAAGCGCATCGACGTGATTGCAACCGCCATTAAAGGTGGATTGACAATAGAAGATTTGACCAACCTTGAATTATCCTATGCTCCGCCATACTCATCTGCAAAAGACCCAGTTAATATGGCTGGTTATGTGGCTTCCAACATCATGGAAGGCGAGCTGGAAATGGTACAATGGCATGAAATTGACAAAATCGTGGCAGACGGAGGGTTATTAATCGACGTTCGTGAACCAATGGAGCGTGAGTTTGGTTTTATCGAAGGGTCCATCAATATTCCTTTAAATGATTTAAGGAATCGATTAGAAGAGCTTCCTAAAGATCAGAGCATATATGTCAGTTGCCAGGTCGGTTTAAGAGGATATTTAGCAAGCAGAATTCTAAAAAACAACGGCTATCAGGTTAAAAATGTGGATGGTGGCTGGAAAACGTATTCCTCCGTATTTGGAAGCAATATAAACAAAAAGGTTGAAACCTTCACAAACGACCTTGGGGAAACAGTTGTAAACAATACAAATATCATAAAAGTGGATTCGGTTGTAGATGTAAGTGGCCTAACTTGTCCAATGCCAATCATCAAATTAAAAAAAGGTCTTGATTCATTGGAAAGCGGACAAGTATTGGAGTTGCATGTTACAGATAAGGGAGCCTTAAACGATCTGCCAACTTGGTCAAAAAATGCAGGTCATACCATCCTGAGAACGGAAATCGATAAAAACATGATCAAGTTTTGGATTGAAAAAAAGTAAATAGTAAATCATTCTTTAGACCGCCATGTTCATTGCGGTCTTTTTTTTGCATACTGAAAAAAATTTTTTTAGATTCTATTGACATTAATACCTAACGGGGTATATTATAAACCTTGCCAATGAATTTGTTTCATTGAAGGAGGCTTTAAATGATAGTTTTAATTTTGTTAACAATAATTGTATCATTTATTTTATATAGAAGATATTTTCCGGTTCTTGGTGTTCATTTTATCAATTTGAAGGATCTTAAAGATGATAATATAATGATAATAGATATTAGAGACTATAATGAATGTAATAACGATCCTATCAAAGGTTCAATTAATATCCCGATTGCCTATCTAAACAGAAATATAAACGAAATACCTGATGGTGATTTATATATAATCGCATCGAGTTCACTTGAAAAAAATGTTGGCGTTCGTTTTTTTAGACATAAAGGTTTTAGGGTTGTCGGATATTCCATTTCTGACAATAACAAAATTTCAATAGAGGAAAAATCTTTAAAGGTAGAAAATAATTGTTGTTAAAGGAGATAAGAACATGGACTATAATGATCAAATTAAAAATAGGGTAAAACGTATTGAAGGACAGTTAAGAGGAATTTTGAGAATGATGGAAGAAAACAAGGATTGTAAAGAGGTAATCACTCAGTTGTCTGCATCGAGAACGGCCATTGATCGGACAATTGGTGTTATTGTAAGTTCCAATTTAGTGGAATGTGTGCAAAAGGCGAATGACCAAGGAGAAAGAAGTATGGAAGAAATGGTAAAAGAAGCTGTCGATTTGCTTGTAAAAAGCCGTTAACCTAAGAGGAAAATACCATACCCAAAAAGGTGTTAATAAATATCTTGGAGGGTATATTATTTTCTTAAGGGAAATACCCCTTTCGGTATATATTAGGATAAATAATGGAGAAAACTCATTGTAAATAGGATAATATAAAGGGTTGACACCTGCTTTACCTTTATTTAATATTATACCCATTGGGGTAATAAAAAAACAAGAGGAGTGGTCATATGAATATAGATAAAGTATTAGATGCAAAAGGATTAGCATGTCCAATGCCAATTGTAAAAACAAAGAAAGCTATGAATGAACTTGAATCTGGTCAAGTATTAGAAATTCATACAACTGATAAGGGCGCAAAAAATGACCTAGCAGCCTGGGCTAAATCGACTGGACATGAATTATTGAAACATGAGGAAGAAAATGAGGTATTAAAGTTTTGGATTAAAAAAGGATAATTTTTTTGATCTTTAAAATACCCGTACACGTAATGGTTTAATTAAAAAATTTACAATCAGGAGGTTGCTACATGACGGAAATGAAAAAAACAACGATTGTCCTATTTAGTGGAGATTATGATAAAGCAATGGCGGCTTATATTATTGCAAATGCTGCAGCTGCTTATGATCACGAGGTCACCATTTTCCATACGTTTTGGGGACTAAATGCTCTTCGTAAAGATGAACAGATTCCATTGAAAAAAGGGTTCATGGAAAAAATGTTCGGAAAAATGATGCCTAGAGGAGCAGATAAAATGGGACTATCCAAAATGAATTTTGCTGGTTTCGGTCCTAAAATGATCAAAGATATCATGAAAAAGCACAATGCAATGCCGCTTCCTCAGTTAATTGAAATGGCCCAAGAGCAGGACGTTAAATTAGTGGCTTGTACCATGACAATGGATTTGTTAGGTCTTCAACAAGAGGAATTGTTGGAATCAATCGAATATGCAGGTGTTGCTGCGTACCTAGCGGACGCTGAAGAAGGCAATGTGAATCTGTTTATTTAACAAAAAGGGAGGAATCTTCCCCTTTAATATGACAGGGAGAATGATGGCCTGGAAAGTTGAGAAATTTTTTTAATAATAGTAATACCTGTATTGGTATATAAATCAGGAGGTTTTAAGATGGAGAACATGAAAGCAAACATCATCTTGGACGCTAAAGGTTTGGCATGTCCCATGCCAATTGTTAAAACCAAGAAAGCAATGCAGGAATTAGAGGCAGGTCAAGTATTGGAAGTTCAGGCAACAGATAAAGGGTCCAAAGCAGATATTAAGGCTTGGTCTGAAAGCACAGGGCATCAATATTTAGGCACATTGGAAGAAGGAGAAGTATTAAAACATTATCTTAGAAAGTCATCTGGTGATGAAATAATAGAACATAAACATCCGCATGTGATTACCAATGATCAGCTAGAAGCAAAGCTTGAGAATGAAACCATCGTGGTACTAGATGTCAGAGAAACGGCAGAATATGCCTTTAACCATATTCCAAACTCTATCTCCATCCCTTTGGGTGAATTGGAAGAGAGATTAATAGATTTAAACAAAGAGGATGAAATCTATATCGTCTGCAGAACAGGAAACCGCAGTGATATGGCAGCACAAAAGTTGGCAGAGAAGGGATTTGCAAAAGTTTTTAATGTGGTTCCAGGAATGAGCCAATGGAATGGAAAAACAACTGGTTTAATCAAAAATTAGGAGGAATTAACAATGAATAAAAAAGTAGCAATTATTGCAAGTAATGGCGGTTTATTTGATGCCTATAAAGTATTTAATATCGCAACGGCAGCCGCTGCAACCGATCAAGAAGTAGCTATTTTCTTTACATTCGAAGGATTAAATTTAATCCATAAGGAAGCAAACAAACAACTTCCAATGCCGGAAGGGAAGGAACATTTTGCTGAAGGTTTTGCAAAGGAGAATGTTCCAACCATTCCTGAACTAGCTGCTATGGCGCAAGAAATGGGTGTTAAATTCATTGGCTGCCAAATGACGATGGATGTAATGGGTTTAGCGACCGAAGATTTTGTTGATGGAATTGAGGTAGGCGGGGCAGTAACGTTTTTAGAGTTTGCTAAAGACGCGGATGTCACTCTAACATTCTAATATTTTTATTTGAAAAATACAGGCTCAAGAACTGGAAATCGGACCATACCGTTGTGCGGTCCATCATGCAGAATAACAAGGAGGAATAGAATAATGAATGCGAATAAAGTTTTAGATGCAAAAGGGTTAGCATGCCCAATGCCAATTGTAAAAACAAAAAAAGCGATGAACGAGCTTGAAAGTGGTCAAGTGTTAGAAATACATGCAACTGATAAAGGGGCAAAAAATGACCTTGCTGCTTGGGCAAAATCTGGCGGTCATGAATTAGTCAAGCAT
This sequence comes from Neobacillus sp. SAB-20_R2A, assembly GCF_049568635.1. NCBI lineage: Bacteria > Bacillati > Bacillota > Bacilli > Caryophanales > Bacillaceae > Neobacillus > Neobacillus sp. SAB-20_R2A. The sequence continues at coordinate 1,986,411 of NZ_CP145895.1, forward strand.
GAAGAAGAGAACGGTGTATTAAAGTTTTGGATTATAAAGGGTTAAAAATAAGAGGAACCAGTTTTGGTTCCTTTTTTTAAGGAGGAGGTCAACATGGATATTGGTTTTATAATCACGATCTTCCTAATTGGATTTGCAGGCTCATTTATTTCTGGAATGTTAGGAATAGGCGGTGCCATCATCAACTTTCCGATGTTGTTATATATTCCGGTCATGTTAGGAGTAGGTCATTTTACAGCACATGAAGTTTCCGGAATCACCGCAATCCAAGTGTTCTTCGCCACCATCGGCGGGGTCTTAGCTTACCGTAAAAGTGGATTTCTGAATAAAACTTTGATTGCCTACATGGGCATTAGTATATTAATTGGAAGTTTTATTGGAGGATTTGGCTCTACACATATGCCCGAAAGTGGAATCAATATCGTTTATGGAGTTTTAGCACTAATTGCCGTAATTATGATGTTTGTCCCGAAAAAAGGGATTGACGATATACCCCTCGAACAAGTTAAATTTAATAAATGGCTGGCTGCATTATTTGCCTTTATCGTAGGGATTGGTGCAGGTATCGTAGGTGCAGGAGGAGCATTCCTGTTAGTTCCGATAATGCTTGTGGTCCTAAAGATTCCTACAAGAATGACTATTGCCTCTTCTTTAGCAATTACGCTCATTTCATCGATCGGAGCCGTTTCGGGAAAAATCTCAACGGGTCAAGTGGAAATCCTCCCTTCACTCATCATGGTAGTTGCCAGTTTAATAGCTTCACCGATAGGAGCGAATGCTGGTAAAAGGATCAATACGAAAGTTCTGCAAATCATTATGGGAATCTTGATATTCGCTACGGCAGTGAAGACATGGATGAATATTTTATAAGATTAGGTAGTATAAAAGGATTGAGTAAATGCCAAAAGGAAAGGGGGTAAGGCAATGATTCATAAATCAGATGATTCTTCTGGATTAGCAAGATATCCGGAATGGATACAGAGTTATGTTGAATCGACTGAAAAGCAACAAAATTTATATAGACGGACGTTAATTATCGTTGTCCTTTCACAAATTTTTGGCGGTGCAGGGCTTGCCGCAGGTATAACCGTCGGAGCACTTCTTGCTCAGCAAATGCTTGGAACGGATAGTTTTTCTGGAGTTCCGACTGCACTATTCACTTTGGGTTCTGCTGGAGCAGCACTATATGTGGGGCGGCTTTCTCAGCGGTTTGGCCGTAGATCAGGACTAGCAGCAGGTTTCCTTGCTGGCGGTATCGGAGCAATCGGAGTAGTCATTGCAGCAGTAATGAATAGTATCGTCCTTCTTTTTATTTCTTTATTAGTTTATGGCGCTGGAACAGCTACAAACCTACAAGCTCGCTATGCAGGTACCGATTTGGCGAATGCGAGCCAGCGAGCCACTGCTATCAGTATCGCCATGGTATCAACCACATTTGGTGCTGTTGCGGGACCCAACTTGGTTGAAATCATGGGTCAATTTGCTACAAAAGTTGGAGTCCCTGCACTCTCTGGTCCTTTTATTTTAGCAGCTGCAACCTACATTCTTGCCGGAATGGTGCTTTTAATTTTCCTGCGCCCAGATCCTCTTATCATTGCCAAAGCGATTGCAGAGGATCAGAGAAAAAACAAAAGTAATTTTTCAAATGAAGCTTTAAATTCACTTTCCTTAAACAAGCGAGGAGTCGCTGCCGCAGCAATTGTGATGGTGATAACCCAACTTGTGATGGTTGCCATTATGACCATGACGCCAGTGCATATGGGGAAACATGGACATGGTTTAAGTGAAGTTGGAATGATTATTGGATTCCACATCGGTGCCATGTATCTTCCTTCCCTTTTGACCGGCATCCTCGTGGATAAGATTGGCCGCCTTTCTATGGCAATTGCTTCAGGTATAACATTACTTGCAGCAGGTGTTTTGGCTGCTTTGGCACCCGTTGATTCCATGTTGTTGCTAACCATTGCTCTTATCCTGTTAGGGCTTGGCTGGAACTTTGGCTTGATTAGTGGCACGGCACTTTTGGTTGATGCAACCAATCTGTCTAATCGTGCAAAGACGCAAGGTTCTGTTGACGTCATGGTTGCTTTATCAGGAGCATCGGGTGGAATGCTATCAGGAATCGTTGTAGCACATTCCAGTTACGCAGCACTCTCAATTGCGGGAGGTCTTCTTTCACTTGTCTTGATTCCAGTTTTAATCTGGTCGAGCCATAAACCAAAATTAGGGGAAAGTAATAAATGATACAAATGGCAGATCTTCTTGATGAAGGAATACGGCCGCTAATCCGATTATCTATGGGTATTGGTTGAGGGGGGCCACAGCTCCGTCTGGCTCTGGAGGAGTCAGAATTAGAAAGTGATGCAATTACAGAATACAATGGAATACAGTTTTTGGTAAATGAAAGAGACAAGGTTTATTTTGAAAATGTCACGATTGATTACACCAAGACTTTCTTTGGTGGAGGGCAATTTACTGTATATCCAATTTAAAAAGGGCTAAAAGCCCTTTTTTTATTTAAGTGGCTGGTAAAAATATTTTAAAGAGTCAAAATAAGAATCCATCTCAAACTTATTTAAGAGATATGTAATTTGAGTTCTGGAGAATTAAAGCATATAATTCCAATAGAAATAAACTGAATGAAATGGAGTATTGATATGAAATTATACAATTCTATTTTAGAACTGATTGGTCATACCCCGATTGTAAAGTTAAATCATTTACCCAATCAGGAAGGCGCTTCTGTTTATGTTAAATTGGAATCCTTTAACCCAGGAGGAAGTGTAAAAGACCGTGCTGCTTTTAATATGATTATGCAAGCAGAAAAAGATGGGAAAATTACTCCTGGCAAAACCGTCATCATTGAGCCGACCTCTGGTAATACGGGAATCGGTTTAGCCATGGTGTGTGCCGCAAGGAAGTATCGTTGTATTATTACAATGCCAAGTAATGCCACAGAAGAGAGAATTAAAATTTTAAAAGCATATGGTGCAGAAGTGCACTTAACTCCTTCGGAAAAAGGCATGCGTGGAGCGATTGAAGAGGCTTATCAAATTGCAGAAAATATTCCTGACCACTTTATTCCGATGCAATTTGAAAACCCTGCCAATTCAGATGCTCATCGTGATACTACAGCGATTGAAATTTATGAATCATTTCAAGGGAATTTAGATGCCTTTGTTTGTACGGCTGGAACAGGCGGAACCGTTACTGGCACTGGTGAAGTGTTAAAAGAAAAAATACCAAATTTAAAGATTTATGTGGTTGAACCTGCCGGGTCTCCTGTTTTATCGGGAGGTTGTCCAGGGCCGCATAAAATCCCAGGTACAGGTCCTGGATTCATTCCTAAAATTCTAAATCAATCCATTTATGATAAGATTTTATTAATTGAAGATAAAGACGCCCAGAACATTGCACGCCGTGTAGCTGCCGAAGAAGGAATTTTAGTCGGAGCCTCCGGGGCAGCATCCATTTACTTCGCTTTAGAAATTGCCAAAAAGCTTCCTTCTCACGCGAATGTTTTAGCACTGGCTCCCGACACTGGTGAACGCTATTTATCATCTGACTTGTTCCCAATTTAAAAAATGATATTGTCTGAAAAGCTGCTTCGGCAGCTTTTTATTTTTCTGCGAAGAATCACATAGCACTTAATGTCTATTAAAATTAATCCAGGGAATCTATAGGAATTTAAATATACTACAATTATAAAATTTACAATATATCGAAGATAGGGCTAGACCAACGCAGATGGCTGGACTGCTAAAATTTAAATTATTAATGAAGGAAAAAAGAACTCAGTCCGAGCACCAATCCTAATCCTTTAAGTGTCATTATGGTTTGGCATTGTTAAGGTTTGATTAAGAATAAAATTGTAAATGTTTTATTGGGTTTTTGCATGATATATAGAAAAGATAACACTAGGAGGTTGAACAATGAATCAATGGAATACTCGTTTTCAAGCCGAAAATTATGTTTATGGGAAGGAACCCAATATATTTTTGGCAGAAATGCAGAAAAAACTTCAATTGTCAGGTAACGCTTTGTGCATCGCTGAGGGTGAAGGACGCAATGGGGTTTTTCTAGCGGAACAAGGAATGTATGTGACAGCATGGGACTATGCGGAATCGGGTTTGAAAAAAGCGAAAAACCTCGCTGAAGAACGAAGAGTCAAAATTAAAACTGAACTTGTCGATTTAAACGAAGCAACATGGAAAAAAGACCATTGGGATGAAATTGTATGTATCTTTGGTCACTTTCCAGAGGAATTGCGAAAAAAAACACTTCTCGGGGTAAAAGAAGCCGTTAAACCAGGTGGGTATTACATAACGGAAGTATATTCACAAAAGCAGATTCCCTATAATAGCGGGGGACCGAGAGATTTAAACTTTTTATATACTCCTGAGGAATTTTGGCAAACCTTTGCTGATTGGCGTATTCTTCACTTTTTTATGGGTGAGGCTGTTCGTCACGAAGGGGAATTGCATAATGGTTTGTCTCATGTCATTCAGTTCGTTGGGCAAAAACCAAGTATTCAGGCAAATTAATTATTACGGCTGAAGAGTGTTAAAAACAAAATGGCTTTAAGGTGAAAAATATGGTAGGAGGTATGTTGGCATGTAATGATTATTTTGAAAAATAATAACTTTGAAAGGAGGGCGAAGTAATGGAGGTTACTGTTAATAAAGTGTTAGACGCGAAGGGCTTGGCTTGTCCAATGCCAATTGTCAAAACGAAAAAAGAAATGACCACGCTCGAGCCGGGGCAAGTCATGGAAATACAAGCAACGGACAAAGGTTCAACTGCTGATATGAAAGCATGGGCTCAAAACACAGGCCATCAGTATTTAGGCACTATTGAAGAGGGAAATGTTTTAAAGCATTACCTCAGAAAGGCCAGTGCTGAAGAAGAAAAACCAGAAACAACACACCCTGATGTGGTCAATTTGGATGACCTTTTGAAAAAAATAGAAGGAAATGAGAAAATTACCGTTTTAGATGTAAGAGAACCCGCTGAATATGCATTTGGACATATTCCTGGTTCCATTAATATACCTCTTGGAGAGTTGGAACAGCGTTTTGAGGAATTAAATGATGCTGAAAATCTTCACATTATTTGCCGGTCAGGAAATCGAAGTGATTTTGCTGCACAAAAACTGACGGAAAAAGGATTAAAAAACATAAAAAATGTAGTATCTGGTATGAAAGATTGGACCGGTCCTATTGAAAAAAGCCATTAATAAGGAGGAAAAGGAATGAAAGTCGCAATTATTGCTGCTAATGGAGGTATGTTTGATGCTTACAAGGTCTTTAATATCGCAACAGCTGCTGCTGCAACAGATGCAGAGGTGGAAATATTTTTTACATTTGAAGGATTGAACCTGATTCATAAGGAAGGATATAAGAATTTGCCGATGCCTCCTGGCACGGAACATTTCCAAGAAGGATTTAAGAAAGCCAATGTTCCTCCTATTGATCAACTCGTTTCGATGGCTAGCGAGATGGGGGTAAAGATGATTGCCTGCCAAATGACAATGGATGTAATGAGCCTCGAAAAAGAACATTTTATTGAGGGTATTGATGTAGGCGGAGCTGTAACATTTTTAACCTTTGCAAAAAATGCGGACGTTACACTAACTTTCTAGAGAAGGAAGCAAAAAAAAGGAAAGGAGGTTAAAAATGTCTACCGGAACAGCTGTCAAAACAATATCGGCAAAAGAGCTCGCGAGCAAGGTCATAAACCATGAAGATTTGTTCATTCTCGATGCACGAAACACGGATGATTTTGATGATTGGAAAATTGAGGGCAAGAACGTTGAGATTATTAATGCTCCATATTTCGAATTATTAGAAGGAATCGATCCTATTAAGGATAAACTGCCTAAGGATAAGGAGATTTATGTAATTTGTGCGAAAGGCGGATCCTCGGAATTTGTCGCTGAGCAAATTGCCGAAGCCGGTTTTACTAATGTTTACTCGATTGAAGGTGGTATGAAAGCGTGGAGTGAACATTTAGAGCCAATAAAAATCGGGGATTTAAAAAATGGTGGAGTTATTTATCAATTTGTTCGGATTGGAAAAGGGTGTTTGTCTTATTTGATTGATTCAAATGGGGAAGGCGCGATGATTGATACCAACCGAATGCTCGAACCATACGAAACCTTTATTAAAGAACACAAGATTAAATTAACATTTGTTTTAGATACTCATTTACATGCCGACCATATTTCTGGAGGAAGAAAACTTGCAGAGAAAATGGATGCAGCCTACTACCTTCCTCCTAAAGATGCGATAGAAGTCACCTTCGAGTACCAGTCAATCCATGATGGAGACGAGTATAAGATCGGCAATACAACGATTAAAGCAGTGTATTCACCAGGGCATACGATTGGAAGTACATCCTTTGTCATCGATGACCAGTATTTGTTAACAGGGGATATTTTGTTTATCGATTCCATTGGCCGTCCCGACTTGGCCGGTAAAGCGGAGGATTGGGTAGGGGATCTAAGAAATACATTATATAAAAGGTACAAAGAACTTGCGGATGATTTATTGGTATTGCCGGCTCATTACATGGGAATTAACGAAATGAATGATAATGGAAGTATTTCTGAAAAACTTGGTGTGTTATATCAACAAAACCATGGATTAAATATTACAGATGAAAATCAATTTAGAAAGACCGTTACTGAAAACTTACCGCCGCAGCCCAATTCCTATCAAGAAATTCGACAAACAAATATGGGTAAAATCGCCCCGGATGACGAGCAGCAGAGGGAAATGGAAATTGGACCTAACCGTTGTGCTGTAAGATAAGGGAGCAGAAAAGTCTAATCAAGGTGTTACTAAAAGACGAGGAAGATAATGATGCCTTAAAAGTTTGGATGAAAAAAGGATAAAAAAACGAAGGTAGCGATAATCCGGCTACCTTCGTTTTTTAAATTTTATTAGCTTGCATTACTTTCAATATATGTTTCAAAAGCGGGATGAAATTCTTTTTTATAATGATTGTCAGGACACGATTTAATGACAACAGATTTTAATATATTTGAATGTTGAGTTTCCAACACTTTATGGCATTTAGGACAACGTTCAATAAAAAGACGTTTTAAAAAATGCATACCCAGCCTCCTATTCCTCTAATTCCTATGTTTATACTATGAATTATAAACTTTTTTCGTAAATTTTCAATAGGTTTAAATCTAAAAACAAAATTACAGTTGACAATATACCCTATTGGGTATAATATATAACTTGTCAATGCTTGAATAAACGCTTGTTAATTCCAAACAGAAAAATGCAGTCAGAGGGGAGATAAAACCGGGGTAAAGAGCATGAAAGATTAGTAAAAGGAAGCTGTTGATTTGCTAGTAAAAAATTCGATAAAAATGGGTTGACACCCACTTTTATTTTTAATATGATTATACCCACTGGGGTAATTAAAACGTTCCCCAAACATACAAGGAGGAAACAAAAATGGAATATGTAAATTATCTTATCATTGCGGTGCTGTTGTACTTTGTGATTAAACGCTTTTTGCCAACTAAAGGTGTTAACAATATTTCTACAACTGAATTAAAAGCTGAATTAAATGACAAAAGCAAACAATTTGTTGATGTCCGAACACCAGGCGAGTTTAAAGGAAATCATATTAAAGGCTTTAAAAATATCCCTCTTCAGCAGCTTGCGCAAAAAGCAGACAAAGAACTTTCAAAGGATAAGGAAGTTGTTGTTATTTGCCAAAGTGGGATGAGAAGTGGGCAGGCTAGTAAAATTCTTAAAAATATGGGATATAAAGTAACGAATGTCAGAGGCGGCATGAGTGCTTGGTCTTAAACACTTAAACTAAATTGAAGGAGGACTATTAAATGAAACAAATGACAGTAAAAGAAGTTGAAACATTATTAAACGAAGGAAAGAAATTAAATATTATAGATGTACGTGAAGTGGATGAGGTTGCAGCTGGTAAAATTCCAGGTGTCGTAAACATTCCATTAGGATTAGTTGAATTCCGTATGCATGAATTAGATAAATCAAAAGAGTATATTATGGTATGCCGTTCAGGTGGCCGAAGCGGTCGTGCTACACAGTTTCTTGAAAGCTATGGATTTAACGTGATCAACATGGCTGGTGGAATGCTTGCGTGGGAAGGAAAAGTAGAATAAATTTTTTTAACCATAATAATACCATAGGGGGTAAAAGGAAAATGGCAGTAAAGGTGATGACTTCACAAGAAGTTACGAAAAGAGTTTTTAATAAAGAAGGAATGTTTATTTTGGATGTACGTAATGAAAGTGATTTTAACGATTGGAAAATCGAAGGTGAAAACTTTGCGTATTTAAATATTCCTTATTTTGAATTGCTTGATGGAGTGGAAGAAATCCTCGATCAAATTCCAACTGATAAAGAAGTTTTAGTGGTTTGTGCAAAAGAAGGATCATCAGTGATGGTAGCAGAAATGCTCTCAGATGCCGGGTTAAATGTTTCATACCTTGAAGGTGGAATGAAAGCGTGGAGTGAACATTTAGAACCTGTTAAAGTGGGCGACCTAAATGATGGCGGCGAAATTTATCAATTTGTTCGAATCGGAAAAGGTTGTTTATCCTACATGGCGGTATCAAACGGCGAAGCAGCTATAATCGACGCAACACGTATGACCGATATCTATCTTGATTTTGCTGAAAACATCGGTGCCAATATTACACACGTATTTGATACGCACCTCCATGCAGACCATATTTCAGGAGGGCGTCAAATCGCCGAAAAAACAGGTGCCACTTATTGGCTGCCGCCAAAAGATGCAACAGAAGTAACATATGATTACCAACCATTAGAAGACGGAAATAACGTAACAATTGGAAATACTATTATTAATATTCACGCATTGTACTCTCCAGGTCACACGATTGGATCTACTTCCTTTGTAGTGGATGAAAAGTTTTTGCTGTCAGGCGATATCTTATTCATTGATTCCATCGGAAGACCTGACCTCGCAGGTTTGGCGGAAGACTGGGTTAGAGATTTAAGAGAAACTCTATATAAACGTTACAGAGAATTATCAGAAGAGCTCATCGTCCTTCCAGCACACTTTATGATTATTGAAGAATTAAACGATAACGGCAGAGTTGCTGAAAAATTAGGAACATTGTTTGCCAAGAATCATGGACTAAATATTGAAGACGAAAATGAATTCAGAAAAATGGTAACGGAAAACCTGCCTCCTCAGCCAAATGCGTATCAAGAAATTCGCCAAACCAACATGGGAAAAATCAATCCAGACATCGACAAGCAACGTGAAATGGAAATTGGTCCTAACCGCTGTGCTGTTCGATAAAGTTGGATTAAAAACGTTAAAATATCGGGAACTAGTATAGGTTCCCTTTATTTTAAAAGGAGGACACCATGGATATTAGCTTTATCATCACGATCTTCCTAATTGGATTTGTTGGATCATTTATTTCAGGGATGTTAGGTATTGGCGGTGCGATCATCAATTTTCCAATGTTATTGTACATTCCAGTTTTACTGGGGGTAGGCCATTTTACAGCCCATGAAGTATCAGGGATTACGGCGATCCAAGTGTTTTTTGCGACAATTGGGGGTGTCCTAGTATACCGTAAAGGCGGTTACCTAAATAAAACCTTGATTGCCTATATGGGAATTAGTATTTTAATTGGAAGCTTTATTGGGGGATTTGGCTCCACTCATATGCCGGAAAGCGGAATTAATATAGTTTATGGAATTTTAGCATTAATTGCCGTTGTCATGATGTTTGTTCCGAAAAAAGGAATTGATGATGTTCCTTTAGAACAAGTAAAATTCAATAAGTGGCTTGCAGCATTCTTTGCCTTTGTCGTCGGAATAGGTGCGGGTATCGTTGGTGCGGGGGGCGCATTTCTGCTCGTTCCAATCATGCTGACTGTACTAAAAATCCCGACTAGAATGACCATTGCTTCTTCCTTGGCCATTACACTTATTTCGTCCATTGGAGCTGTTACCGGAAAACTTACAACAGGGCAAGTCGCTATTCTGCCTTCCATTATCATGGTTGTTGCCAGTTTAATTGCTTCTCCAATTGGCGCGAATGTTGGAAAAAGAGTAAATACGAAAGTTTTGCAAATTGTTATGGGCCTTTTAATATTAGCTACCGCAATAAAGACCTGGATGGAAATTTTATAAGCCTTTATACTTGAAATGGCAGTTGAATTGGATGTTCAATTTTATGTGGTTCATATAGATATTAAGGATTCTGCCGAATTTATTTATCATCATTTTTAAATTTATGGAGGAATTATCAAAGCATGGCTTCATTATAAGCCGTGCTTTTTACAGTCTAAAAAATGACATTATTTTGAAAAACTATGTAGACAAAATATAGTAAATTTAAAGTATAATATATAATATTACTATTAGAATTTTTGGACGGTCTGTGAAAGGTTACAAAGATGAGTATAATAAAGGATTTTTTACTGCAGCTAACACTTACGGTTATTCCCATATTTATTTACTCCACCTTTATTATGGAGAAGGTGAAGAGTGAAAAAAATAGACACGTCATGATGACCATTCTGTGGGGAATGTCAATATTACTATGCATGTCCTTTCCCGTGAATTTTGGTCAAAATGCCAGGTTAGAGTTAAGAATTATCCCTCTTTTATTAGGAAGCCTATACGGAGGATTTTGGCCAAGTATTTTCCTCACTGGCCTAATCATACTGTATCGGCTTAATTCCGGCATCAGCATAGGTTTCTATAATACCGTTCTTGTCTTATTGTTAACACTTCCTATTATCTTGTTTTTTCAAAAGTCTTTCAAAAATAGGAAAAAAGATAAAAGGGTTAAAATTGCAGTGGGCCTAGCCTTTTACTACTGTTTAATTGGCCTTACTGTTTTTGGGATGTTAAGAGGTTTTACATTTGAACATCTAAAAGTACAAATGATTCATTTGGTTTTTGCAGTCGTATTTACCTGGTCCTTCACTTTGTTAATTGAAAAAATCAGGGAGCTCCACCAGTTGCGGCTAGAGATGCAAGACTCAGAGAAATTGCGAGTAATCAGTGAGTTAACAAGTGTTTTCGCTCATGAAATTAGAAATCCGATGCAGGTGACTCGTGGTTTCCTGCAGCTTCTGGACGAGCCCGATTTGGCTCAAAAGAAGAAGGAATACATTCAATTATCCATTGAAGAGTTAGATCGAGCCAATGAAATTATTAATGATTTCTTATCTTTTGGAAAACCATCCAACCATAACGAAGTAAGAGTCGATGTTGGGAATCAATTACATCGTGTGGTTAATCTCATTCACAGTTACGCCCTTGGCAATAATGTTGTGATAAAAACGGATATTTTTGAAAACGGTTGGGTTTATGCTAATCCTCAAAAATTAGACCAGTCCTTGATTAATATTTTGAAAAACGCAATCGAGTCGATGACGAACGGTGGAATAGTGTGGATTTCGTGTGCTTCAAATGAAGATGGCTATTTAAAAATTAGTATTAAGGATCAAGGAATCGGGATGAGCCAAGAGCAAATCGACCGCCTTGGATCTCCGTATTATTCCTTAAAGGAAAGTGGAACTGGACTCGGAATGATGGTCAGCTATCAAATTATCCATTCGTTTAAAGGTAAGGTTCAAGTGAAAAGCGAAAAAGGAGTGGGGACCGAATTTATTATTCTTTTGCCTCAGATAACCTAAGTGCTTGTTACATAATAATAGACTGCCAAAACCTATTGTCGTAATGACCATAGGTTTTTTTTTTTGAAAAAATAAATATCTCAAATTCGAGATACTTAACTTGACGATAATTTATTCGAAATGTATCATGATTACATAAAGTAACTTAAGTTATTAAAAGTTACCTGATGAATAAGAATAACCTAAAAATATAATAATAGGGGTGACAATAATGATAGAAGTAACTGTAAAGCTAAGTTACAAAGGGAAAAATTACTTAACCAATGTAATTGTTAAAAGGGACACATCTGAAAAACAGATTTTGCATATCGCACAAGAGCAAATTAAGAAACAATGGTTGAATTGATAAAGTGATCTTCTGAACTTTACTTTATATTAGGGTAATGTTCTTCAAATACTAGGAGGAATTAAATTGGAATCAATGACCTTTGTCTTATTTGGGGCAACAGGGGATTTAGCGAAGCGAAAAATTTTCCCCGCCCTTTATAATTTGTATTTAGATCAAAAATTACCACAACCAATATCTATTATTGGACTTGGAAGAGGTACCCTCACTCATAATGATTTTCAAGAAAAAGTAAAAGAATCTATATTAACCTTTTCACGCCGTTTGGAACATGACGCTGGCGAAATGGGAGATTTTCTAGATGCTTTTCGATATAACACTTTAGACGTTAACAATACAGAAGATTATCAAAAATTACATCAGTTGGTTAAGCAAAGAGAAGCGGAATTGCAAATAAAAGAAAATCGAATGTTCTATCTTTCTGTTGCACCAAAATTTTTTGACATTATTGCTTTGAATATCAGAGATAGTGGCTTGGGAGCAACGAATGGTTGGAAACGTTTGATGATTGAAAAACCATTTGGGCGTGATCTTCAAACTGCCCGTCAACTAAATAAAAAATTAAGTTCTGCATTTGAAGAAGAAGAGATATTCCGAATTGACCACTACTTGGGTAAGCCAATGGTTCAGAATTTAGAGGCATTAGAATTTGCAAATCCAGTCTTACAATCAATATGGAATAGAGAACATATCGCAAACGTTCAAATTACTGCGAGTGAAACGGTAGGGGTTGAGACAAGAGCAGGTTATTACGATCAAGCAGGAGCCATACGGGATATGGTTCAAAACCACATGCTGCAAATGCTGATGATGACGGCCATGAATCTCCCCAAAAAAATCAATGCTTCTGAAATCAGGAATGAAAAAAGGAAGGTAATGGAGGCTCTCAGGCCAGTAACAAAAGAAGATGTTCAAACCCAAATCGTTCGTGGTCAGTACCTTTCTGGTGAGATTAATGGTCAAAAAGTTCCAGGGTATAAGGATGAACCTGGAGTGGACCCTTCTTCCAACACTGATACATTTGTAGCTGCTCGAATTTGGATCGATAATCCGTTTTGGTCTGGTGTTCCTTTTTATATTCGAACAGGAAAGAGAATGAAGGAAAAATCTACTCGTATCGTAATCGAATTTAAAAATTCATTAGATTTACACTATATAAACGATAACCAAAAAGTCGAACCTAATTTATTAATCATCGAAATTAGCCCAGGCGAAAATGTCTCACTACAATTAAACAGTAAAAATCCGATGAATAATGGAAAAATCGAACCTGTCAGAATTAATTTTTCTTGTGAGGATTCATCACGCAATGGCTTAGGAGTACCTGAGGCTTATGAAAGGCTGATTTATGATGCTTTAATCGGAAATTCCACCTTCTTTGCCCATTGGAAAGAAGTAGAATTGTCGTGGGAATGGGTTCAACCAATTCTTGATGCATTCGAGGAAAATCTACTCCCACTACATGAATATTCATCAGGTACTTATGGTCCGGATGCTGCAAATACCCTCTTGTTAGAAAATGGGTTTAAATGGTGGCTAGATGAAAAAGTTGAAGAAAATAGAGAGAAAGTACTTCAGAAATAAGTATCCAGGAGGTTTATTAAAATGACACAAAACATCGAGAACTTAGCAGTTACTACCATCAGAACATTATCTATCGATGCTATCAACGCTGCGAATTCTGGTCATCCCGGTCTACCAATGGGGGCGGCGCCAATGACGTATGCATTATGGGCGAAGCATCTTCATCATAACCCTGAAAACCCGAAATGGTTCAACCGTGACCGATTTGTTTTATCTGCGGGACATGGATCCAGTTTGCTGTATAGCATGCTTCATTTAGCTGGCTATAATGTCACCATTGATGATTTGAAAAACTTTAGAAAGTTAAATAGCAGAACGCCGGGGCATCCTGAATTCGGTCATACTGCTGGTGTAGAAGCGACTACAGGACCATTAGGTCAAGGTATTGCGAACGCTGTTGGGATGGCGATGGCAGAAGCACATTTAGCAGCGAAGTTTAATAAAGAAGGTCATCCGATTATTGATCATTACACCTATGCGTTAGTCGGAGATGGCGACCTAATGGAAGGTATTTCCTATGAAGCTATGTCAATGGCGGGTCACATGAAACTTGGGAAGTTGGTCGTGCTATACGATTCAAATGATATTTCACTGGATGGTGAATTAAACGCTTCGTTCTCTGAAAACATTGAGAAAAGAGCAGAATCAGCCAACTGGCACTATCTCAGAGTGGATGATGGAAATGATTTTGAAGCTATTTCGAATGCGATTGAAGCAGCGAAACATCATATAGATCAGCCAAGTTTGATTGAAATCAGAACGATAATTGGCTATGGCAGTCCAAAGGTAGCTGGTACCAATAAAGCACACGGTGCACCACTTGGAGCGGAAGAAGGAAAAGCAACAAAACAAGCCTATGACTGGCTCTATGAAGAAGATTTCTATGTTCCAGAGGAAGTAAAAGAGCACTTTGCGCAATTAAAGCGTAAAGGGATTGATGCTGAACAAACTTGGATTCAGCAATTCGATGCATATAAGCAAGCCTACCCTGAGCTAGCTGATCAATTAACCAAAGCTATTGATGGAAAAGTTCTCATCGATACAAAAGATTTATTAACATTTGAATCTGGGAAAAGTATTTCCACAAGGGTTGCCAGCGGCGAAGCCATTAACCATTATGTGAAATCTGTTCCAGCCATATTTGGTGGAAGTGCAGACCTTTCCCATTCCACCATGACTGAAATCAAAGGTGAACAAATGTACGCAGTTGAATCGTATGGTGCACGTAATGTTTACTTTGGAGTCCGTGAACATGCAATGGGTGCAGCAGCGAATGGGATGGCTTATCACGGGGGAGTGAAACCTTTTGTAAGTACATTCTTTGTATTTAATGATTATCTTCGTCCGTCTATCCGTTTGGCGGCACTATCAAAGCTTCCTGTGATTTATGTATTTACGCATGATTCGATTGCTGTAGGTGAAGATGGCCCTACACATGAACCGGTTGAACATCTGGCAGCACTTCGTTCCATACCAGGGTTAACGGTTATTCGACCAACAGATGCAAACGAAACAGCTAGTGCATGGGCATATGCTCTTCAGCAAACAGAAGGACCTGTTGCATTAATCCTAAGCCGACAAAATTTACCGGTGTTTAATGAAACAAAAGCAAATCTAGAGAAGCTTTCTAGGGGAGCTTATGTATTAGAAGAAACAAATGCCACACCAGATGTTATTTTAATTGCTACCGGTTCCGAAGTATCCTTGGCTGTAAACGCAAAAACAGAACTTGAAAAGGATAATATCTCTGTGCGGGTTGTTGCAATGCCAAGCTGGGAATTGTTTAGTCATCAATCAAAGGAATATAAAGAAAAGGTTCTCCCTTCTTCAAATTCTAAACGAATTGCCCTAGAAATGGGGATTTCCCTTGGGTGGGAGAGGTTTGTTGGCTTTGAAGGGAAAATTCTTTCCATAGAGACATTTGGTGCCTCAGGTGATGGAGCAGCTGTCATGAAGCAATTTGGATTTACTCCTGAAAATGTTGTAAGTATTGCGAAAAGTGTCTTAAAACATTCTTGAGTGAACCATTAAAGAAATGGAAAAATTATTTTCCAACATTGGAGGGGAACATAATGAAGGTAGGACTTATTGGTTTAGGAAAAATGGGACTAAACTTAGGGCAAAATTTAATGGATCACCATCACGAAGTGGTAGCATTTGATGTTAATCCAAGTGCAGTAGAAAATATGAAGAAATATGGAGCAACTGGTGTATCAAGTTATAAAGAACTTATCCAGACCTTGGAACATCCAAGAATTGTCTGGATAATGGTTCCTCACGCAGTGGTTGATATAGTTATTGGTGAGATCTTACCCTATTTGGAAAAAGGCGATATTGTCGTTGAAGCCGGTAATTCTCACTATAAAGAATCAATTCAACGCTACAATGAATTAAAGGAAATAGGCGTAAGATATATGGATGCCGGTACTTCTGGCGGTATGGAAGGGGCCCGAAATGGAGCTTGTTATATGATAGGAGGCGACCCAGATGCTTGGGAGATAGTGGAACCCCTTTTCAAGGATACAGCAGTGGAAAATGGCTTCTTATATGCCGGAAAAGCTGGCAGCGGTCACTTCTTAAAAATGGTCCATAATGGTATCGAGTATGCGATGATGGCTGCAATAGGCGAAGGCTTTGAAGTGCTGGAGAAAAGCGATTTCGATTTCGATTATGAAAAGGTCGCCAGAGTTTGGAATAATGGTTCTGTTATTCGTTCATGGTTAATGGAATTGACTGAGAATGCCTTTTCAAAAGATGCAAAATTAGATGAAATTAAAGGGATCATGCATTCCTCAGGTGAGGGAAAATGGACTGTGGAAACAGCTTTAGATTTACAAACGGCTACGCCAGTTATTGCAATGTCATTATTAATGCGTTACCGATCTTTAGATAATGATACGTTTACAGGTAAAGTTGTAGCCGCATTAAGAAATGAATTTGGCGGACACGCTGTCGTAAAAAATTAAAATAACCGAATCTTTAACAATAGGAGGAAAACAATAATGAAATTTTTTATTGATACTGCAAACTTAGATGAGATTAAAAAGGCTTATAAAATTGGAGTTCTATCAGGTGTTACAACCAACCCCTCATTGGTAGCAAAAGAAGGAGTTAAATTTGAAGACCGAATTGCTGAAATCCTAAATGCCGTTCCAGAGGTGGAGTCCGTTTCAGCCGAGGTAACACCTAATGCTTTAACTGCTGACCAAATGATTGCAGAAGCAGACGAGCTTATTAAAATTAACGGCGGCGATAAGAATATTACCATCAAGCTTCCAATGACCCTTGATGGACTAGAGGCTTGCCGCTATTTAACTAAAAAAGGTGTTAAAACGAACGTTACTTTGATTTTTAGTGTGAACCAGGCATTGTTGGCAGCACGTGCAGGTGCTACTTATGTTTCACCATTCTTAGGACGTTTAGATGATATTAATGAAGATGGTGTACAACTTGTTGCAAAAATTGCTGAGATGTTCCGAATTCAAAATCTAGATGCGCAAATCATTGCTGCATCCGTGCGTCATCCAGACCATGTTACCCGTGTAGCGATGGCAGGAGCGCATATTGCAACGATTCCATTCAAGGTCATTGAGCAATTGTCAAAACATCCGTTGACCGATCAAGGACTTGAAAAATTTGCTGCTGACTGGAAGACAGTATAAAAGAATTTAAAAGTTAAGGGCGTTAGTCAGAGGAGAATTAACGCCCTTACATAACCAAACAAACGGTGAGGAGAACAAACGTATGTCAATTACTTTTGATTATTCAAATACATTATCTTTCATGCAGCAGCATGAAGTGGACTATTTAAGTGAATTTGTAAAAACTGCACATGAGATGCTCCATGAAAAAAAAGGACCGGGATCTGATTATCTTGGATGGGTAGACTTACCCCATAACTATGATAAAGAAGAATTTGCGCGTATCAAAGCAGCGGCAGAAAGAATCCGCAGTAATTCTGATGCTTTAATTGTCATCGGAATTGGAGGCTCTTATCTTGGTGCAAGAGCTGCCATTGAAGCATTGTCTCATACGTTTCATAATCAAATGGATGGCACAACTGAGATTTATTTTGCAGGACAAAATATCAGTGCTACTTATCTAACCCACTTATTTGATGTGCTTAAGGACAAGGATATTTCCGTTAATGTGATTTCAAAATCAGGTACAACAACAGAGCCTGCTATTGCGTTTCGTATTTTCCGAGAATATTTGGAGAAAAAGTATGGAAAAGAAGAAGCAAAAAAACGTATTTATGCAACAACCGATCGTGCTAAAGGCGCTTTAAAAACACTTGCCGATGAAGAAGGATATGAAACCTTTGTCATTCCTGATGATGTTGGCGGCAGATACTCTGTGTTAACAGCCGTAGGTTTATTGCCAATCGCAACCGCTGGCTTAGATATTAATAAAATGATGGCGGGGGCTGCAGCTGCTGCGGATAAGTATAATAACCCAAACTTGGCAGAAAACCAAAGTTATCAGTATGCGGCAGTCAGAAATGCCCTTTACCGAAAAGGAAAATCAATCGAACTTTTGGTGAACTTCGAACCTGCCCTTCATTATGTTTCTGAATGGTGGAAACAGCTATTTGGAGAGAGTGAAGGAAAGGACCAAAAAGGTCTTTATCCTGCTTCTGTCGATTTCACCACCGATCTTCACTCCATGGGACAATATGTCCAAGAAGGTCGCCGTGACCTTATTGAAACCGTGGTATCTGTAAAAGAACCTAAAGTTGACATTACTTTAGGGAAGGAAGAGGCAGATCTTGATGGATTAAATTATTTAGCTGGGAAGACAATGGACTATGTAAATAAGAATGCAGCACAGGGGACGGTTCTAGCTCATGTGGACGGAGGAGTTCCTAACCTATCTGTAGAGCTAGATCAATTAAATGAATATACCTTCGGTGAAATGGTGTATTTCTTTGAGAAAGCATGTGGAATCAGCGGCTTGTTAATGGGAGTAAATCCTTTTGACCAGCCGGGTGTAGAGGCATACAAGAAGAACATGTTCGCACTTCTAGGAAAACCAGGATATGAAGCAGAAAGAGAACAATTACAAAAACGCATTTCTAAATAATAATAAATGAAGCAACCTTGTCTTAATTAAGGTTGCTTTTTCGTGAAGTATGAAACATTACAAATACACAAGGAGAAAAGCCAATTATGATGGAGGCTTTTCTCCTTTGTGAAATAATTAGGCGATATTTTCCATTCTAATTGTGAATTGAATATTTTCCTCAGTTACATTTAATAATCCTTCTAGTACAGCCAGTTTAACTTTTAATTCCTTGATTTCCAAGCTGCTAACTACATTTGTTTTTCTTAGGTTACCTATCATATCTGCTATTACTTGTTTAAAAATTTGTGAATCAATTAATAAATATTGAATTAATTCCATTGCTGCTTCTTTTTCTTGTTGATTTTTGATGGCAAAGATACTTTGAATATCGGGTTCTAGAACGAAAAGAGATTGTAAATCCTCCGAAATTCTTATACGAGCATAGCTTTTTTTATTTCCATAATACTTATTATCCCTAATCCGCATTAGATCAAGGCCAATCATAAATTCATAAAAAGGTGTGTTCTTATCAAGAGAACGAAACCCGTTAATTTCAATGTTTGATTTTTCATCTATAAAAATTTCTTTTTCAAATCTCGTTTGAATTACTTTTGATTCTAACATATTCATATTTTACTACCTCACTTCTAAATTTTATATAAAAAGTAACATGTTTACTTTAAGTAACCTAATTACATTATAGTAAACAAAGGGAAATAAATCAATATAAGTTGCATGAGATTTTATTAGGAGTGTCAATTAATAATTTTTTATAATAATAGTGTTGACAAATAGGGAAGAAGAAATATAATAAAAATATCCTTAATTAAAGATAATTAAATTCGAGATAATTGAGAATCAATAAATAATTGATTTAACTTGATAAGGAGAGAGTGTTTAAAATGGTAACTTTATTTCTAACACCAAGTTGTACCTCATGTCGAAAAGCGAGAGCTTGGTTTGAGGATCATCAAATTCCATTTAAGGAAAGAAACATTTCTTCTGAAAAGCTTACAATAGAAGAGATTAAGAACATCCTTCAGTTTACAGAGGAAGGAACAGACGAAATTATCTCGACAAATTCAAAAGCTTTCCAGAAGTTGAATGTAAATATGGATTCTTTATCACTTCGAGAATTATTTAATATTATTAAAGAAAATCCTGGGTTATTAAGAAGACCATTAATCCTTGATGAAAAAAAATTACAAGTGGGATTTAATGAAGAAGAAATACGGAGTTTCTTGCCGCGTAATATGAGAGTATTCCTGCTAGATAAAATCGATAGCTTTCAAGAGGAAGTTCATTAATGTCGATTTTCAATTAGATATTTTTTTTATTCTAAAATATCTCGAATTAGAGAATCTTTGATTAAAAATGAGGTCAATAATTTCATTAAATAATAAACACAATAATTTTAAAAGGAGTGTTTCTCTTTTCCATTGAAAGACCGAAATAAATCTTCAAAAAAATCCTATGGTGAAACGAGGAGATTCTTACAATGCAGAAAACGTCAGGTATCCACCATATTTCTGCGATGGTAAATGATGCCCAAAGGAATATCGACTTTTATGCAGGTGTACTAGGATTAAGGCTGATTAAGAAAACAATCAACTTTGATCGTCCTGAGGTGTATCACCTTTACTTTGGAAATGAAACGGGCAACCCGGGAACAGTCATTACCTTTTTCCCCTGGGAAAAACAGCTAAAAGGGCGAATTGGAACCGGACAGGTAGGAGTAACGAGTTACATCATCCCAAAGGGCTCGCTTCCATTTTGGAAAAAGCGATTTGAAAAATTCAATATTGAATCTACTTCTTCCATTCGCTTCGGAGAAAAGTATCTCCGATTTAACGACCCAGACGGTTTGCTGCTTGAACTTGTCGAAAGTGATGAGGGACCAACTAACCAGTGGAGCTTTGGTGGGGTTCAAGCAGATAATGCCATAAAAGGGTTTAGCGGAGCTATCCTTAACTCTGCTCAACCGCATAAAACAACAGATGTACTAGAAAATGTGATGGGATTAGAATGTATCGGACAAGATGGAGATTATCTAAGATTTAAGGCTGAAGGACATCTTGGAAATACGATTGATATTCAGCTTACCCCATCTGTCCGAGGATTAATGGGGGCAGGCACGGTTCACCATATTGCTTGGAGAGCAAAGAATGAAGAAGATCATCGCAGATGGAAGTCGCTTCTTGAGGAAAATGGTTATCATCCGACAGAAATTCTCGATCGGAATTACTTTAAGGCAATTTATTTTCATGAACAGGGAGGAATCCTCTTCGAAATAGCAACTGACCCGCCCGGTTTTTCAGTCGATGAACCAGTTGCGAAACTCGGCCAGAAACTTATGCTGCCATCTTGGCTAGAGTCAAAAAGGGAAGAATTAGAAGAAACCTTACCGCCTGTAGTGGTTCGAGTTCTGGAGGGGGATAATTAATGAAACATATATTCAATAAGGGGCAAGATCATTTTATTACTAAATAAAATAACAAACCGGAGGATTTACGAAGATGTTAAAAAATGAAATTGGGGCACTTATATTACGCGTTACATTAGGAGTAATATTTTTTATTCATGGAGTTGTTAAATTTCAAGGTGGAATTGAAAATACGGCAGCCTGGTTTGAAAGTCTTGGCTTACCAGGGGTAATGGCATATGGAGTTGCTTTACTTGAAATTATTGGAGGGATATTATTAATCGTTGGATTGGCAACAAGACTAGTTGCGGCTTTGTTTGCATTATTAATGATTGGAGCAACATTAAAAGTAAAACTAGCAATTGGCTTATTAGGAAATGGTCAAATGGCTGGTTATGAATTAGACTTAGCATTCTTAGCTATTGCGGTATATCTTATCATTAATGGAAGCAAGCTATTCGCAATAAGCCACTTGATATTTAACAAGGATTCAAAAGAGACTACAAATGCTTTCTAAAATTTAGAATGTAAAATTTAAAAAAAGAAATAATAGGAGGTGTATCAATATGGGCTTTCTATCCAAATTATTTGGAAATTCATCAGAAAAGGAGAATGAAAAAATGACAAATGTTAAACTAGCAGTTATTTATTACAGCATGGGTGGAACAAACTATCAATTAGCAAGATGGGCAGAAGAAGGTGCTAAAGAGGCAGGTGCTGAAGTAAAAGTATTAAAAGTACCTGAACTTGCTCCGCAATCCGCTATCGAGGGGAATCCGGTTTGGAAAGCTACAGTTGAAAAAACAAAAGATGTCCCAGAGGTTAAATTAGATGACTTAGAATGGGCAGATGCAATTATTTTCAGCGTACCAACTAGATTTGGTAATATGCCATCACAAATGAAACAATTCCTAGATACTACAGGTGGACTTTGGTTTAATGGAAAACTTGTAAATAAAGTTGTAAGCGCAATGTCATCAGCACAAAATGCTCACGGCGGTCAAGAGGCAACTATTTTATCGCTATATACAACGATGTATCACTGGGGTGCAATTGTGGCTGCTCCTGGTTATACTGATCCAGTAACATTTGGAGCTGGTGGTAACCCATATGGAACAAGTGTTACTGTTGGTCAAGATGGAAAAATGATTGAAGATGTTCAAGCAGCTGTAAAACATCAAGCAAAGCGTACTGTTACAGTGGCAGAATGGGTAAAAAAAGCAAATCAATAAACGGAATAAATATAAAATAAAGGGAGCTAATCAAAGGAAATGATTGGCTCTTTTTTCTAATATGGAGAAACTATAGGATTGATACGAATAGAAGAAATGGGGAAATGAAATGACTGGTCTGTTATTAGATCATTCCAAAATTGGAGAAGAAGCACTTGAACTCATTTGGGAAAATACTAATGATGCCATTTTTTTAATTGGTCAAGATGGAGCTATTCTTCATGCAAATCCAACTTTTACAGATATATTAGGATGGGGAATACAGGAAATAAGGGGGCTGACTCCACCCCCAGCTTTGCATAACATGACAAAAGAACAGCATGACGCATTTTTAAATAAATTAAGAGAAGGAGAAAATATTAATTATAGTCTTATAAAAAGAAGGAGTAAAGATGGGGAAATACTAGATATATTAGCAACCTACCGCTCTATAAACAAGGGTGAAATTCTTGCTGTGGGCATGTATAAAGATTTTACAGAACAAATGGAAATACAGCGGCAGCTAGAGGAAAGTGAAGTCTGTTATCGAAAACTTGTTGAATTTTTACCAGAGGCGATAATTGTTCAAAATAAACATCATATTGTTTTTGCGAATCCAGCTGGAGTTAAGTTTTTAGGACAAGAAAATACGAAGTATATTATCGGCCGATCGATTTGGGGGTTTTTCGATGCGGAAAATAAAGAAAGTATCGAGCTTCTGTTAATTGACATGATTAAAAACAGTGATGGTGAAAAACCAATTCCTATCGTAGAAAGATTGGTTCGGTTTGACAAAAAGGAAATTTTTGTGGAGATCACTGCAATCCCGATGGTTTATAATGGCGAATCGGTCATGCAAATTCTATTTAAGGATATCACAGATAGAAAAATATACGAAATAGAGTTGGAAAATATGGCTTATCACGATCCGCTGACAGGACTTAAGAACAGGCGGAGCTTTACTCAGTTGCTGGAACGATCCATTGAGTCTGCAAGTGAAAAGGGAGAGCAGCTTGCTTTATTGTATATGGATTTGGACAAATTCAAAGAAATAAATGATTCTCTCGGTCATGAAATGGGAGATGAGCTTCTTAAACAGTTTGCTAATAGATTAATAAATAGTTTAAGAGGAAATAGTGTTATTAGTCGAATAGGCGGCGATGAGTTTTTAATCCTGTTGAAGGACAATATGGATTTACAAAGTGTTAAAAAGATTGCTTTTAGGCTATATAAAACACTTCAACAGCCTTACCAAATTAAGGGACAACTCATTAAAACAACAGCAAGTGTTGGTATTTCTATTTTTCCTATGGATGGATCGAACAGCGATATGTTGATAGATCATGCTGATCAAGCTTTATATTTAGCGAAAGAAACGAGAAATCAACTCAAATTTTATAGTTAGAACTAAAACGGGAACTACTAGTTAACAATAAAAAACACACTTCAAACTGAAGTGTGTTTTTCCTAAATTTAAAATCGAGGTATTTTTATTTTATAACCATTTGTCTGCCCATTCCTCTAAAGCTTTGAGCGATCGTCCAAGTTCTGTACCTTTTTTGGTTAGCGAATATTCAGTCCGTACAGGACGGTCTGCAATAACATTTCTTAACACAATCCCATTGTCCTCAAGCTCTTTCATTCGTTCATTTAATACTCTTTTACTTAAATCGGGTATAAAAGCATGGATTTCACTAAATCTTTTCGGTTCCGCCATTAGTGTATGGACAATTAATCCCATCCATTTCTTTCCCATTATATGATAGCACGCTTCAACTTTGCTGCATAATTTATTTTCTGTATCCATATATAAACACCCCTAATGGTTCCTAGGTTATTTTTAATAACTATAATTTAATAATAACAGAGTCAGTTAATAAAATAAAGTATTTACTGGATTTTAATTACCAAAACAAAGGTTTTGTCCTGGTTAATTCACAAAATTGACACATGTAAATAGATAACTTAATTACAAAAAGTTATTACAATTACATAACGTAACATAATAATTGAACCTTTAATCGAAAAGTGAATCATTTTAAATTAGTCTTTAATCCATTAACGAAGCAACGCATGAAACAGCTAACCATTGATTTTGCTGAAGAAGGGCTGGGAAATGATAAAATTATTGGTTTTTCTTTCCTCATTATATAAATGAAACAACTAACAAATACTACCTTATAGCAAAATAATAAGGGGTAATTCAGAGTGGTTAAAACAATTGCATCGCTTTTTTTAATATGTATTTTTGTTTTTTTTCAATCTATCCAAACATATGCTCAAGTCATTCACGAAACAAAATATGGAGATACCTTAACCCAAATAGCAAATCAATACAACACTAAACCAGAAACTATTGCAAAATTAAATGGCTAAAAAAAGATGCACATCTTGTTGTAGGACAGGTGAAAAGTGGACAGGGATTTCTTATTCTACACAAGGTGCGATTGACCGGTACATTAGTCACGAAAGCAAAATTTTTTATGATGATACGGCCGCCTCTCCCTGGTTTAGAAATGTTGATAAAAACCAAAGTTACATGAAGTATGGTTTGAAGATCCCCGCAGTCTTCTTGCGATTCCATTTAGTTAAAGAATACAGATTAGGAGGATTGGGCTGTTGGCATTTAGGAACATCCATGCCGCAAACAGAGGAGATATTGCTAACAGAATTTAATGTTCAATAGTCCGACAGCAAAATATGGATATGGAGTGATCATTCATGGACAGCAATAATTGTGACTTCTCACCTATGAAACAACATTTAGAAGATGGAATTCAACATCTAATTCTTATGCTCCAATCTAACTTGAATGTACTTGGTAACGAAAATTATTGTTTGTTGGGAAGTCTCGAAGATGTTAAAGAACATCTAATGGAAATTGAATCAATGGCTGCTTCTTTTTATTTGAATTGCTATTTATCCTCTTTTACGGACACTTATAAAGATTTATCCACCTCTGTTCAGCACCTTTCGAAACATAGGCATGGTGCACTGATCGTTGTGGAACGTCGTGATTTGGTTGAGCCTAATATTCAAATAGGAACAGCAATTGGAGCATTAGTAACGCCTAAATTAATAGAATCCATTTTTTATCCGGGCAACCCTTTGCATGATGGGGCTGTTTTAATTCGGGGAAACCAACTTATTTCGGCAGGAAATGTTCTTCCTTTAACCACAACTATAATAGAAGAAAAAAAACTAGGGACACGGCACCGAGCAGCTCTTGGAATTTCAGAACAATGCGATGCGCTTGCATTGGTTGTTTCCGAAGAAACGGGTAGAATTTCATTTGCCCTTAACGGAAAACTATATCCAATTAATACCACTAAACCCATTAAATTTGTAGGGTAGTTAGGTTACATACTTGAAATAAATTTATTCAGGAGGCTCCCTATGACTAAAAAAATATTATTTTTCCTTTTAACAGTTTTCATGGTTTTAATGACTCCCATTTATACTTATGCCCAAGTAATTCATGAAGTGAAATCTGGTGACAGCCTTTCCGAAATTTCAAGAAAATACCAAATCAACAAAGACGATCTTGCTAAGCTAAATGGTTTAGCAAAGAATACTCAACTTGTGCTTGGACAGTCTTTATTAATACCTGGTGAGACATATGTCGTTCAACCCGGTGAAAGTGTGTGGGAAATTGCTAATCGACACGCTATTAGTGAGGAAATATTAATGCGGCAAAATGGCCTAAAAAGCCGTGTAATTATTCCAGGTCAGAAATTGAGTATTCCTCGTCCGCCAAAAATGAATATTTGGACTGGCACCTATTTTGTTCCAAAAGATAAGAATTCTAATGCTTGGATGTTGGAAAATTATAAAAGTACACTTACTAGTATCTTCGTGTTTGAGTATAGGTCCGATGAACAAGGAAACATCATTGAAACACCCGAAAACCAGGCTCATAAGATTGCATGGAATAAGAACCTCCCTCCGTTTGCAACACTTACAAATTTAAGTGAAAAGGGGTTTGATCCGAACCTAACTCATAAGTTAATAAGCACGCCGTGGTTAAGACAGAAATTTGTCAAAAATATTTACTCGCTTTTAGATAGCCATGATTACAAAGGAGTCGTAATTGACTTTGAACAGGTTAAGACAAAAGATCGGGCAAACCTTAACCAGTTTATTCAGGAATTAGCTGCCAAGCTACATCCGGCAGGAATGGAAGTTATGATGGCGGTACCGCCAAAAGAAGGGGATCAGAACCCATCTTATTCTTCTGCCTATGATTACCGAATACTAGGGAAATACTTAGATAGAATGTTTTTGATGACGTATGATTGGCATTGGCCAGGAGGTCCTTCAGGTCCGATTGCTCCAATAGACAAAGTAAAATTAACCCTTGATTATGCCGTATCTGTTGTTGATAAATCCAAGTTGATGCTTGGAATTCCTCAATATGCCTATGATTGGGTTATCGGAACGAATAAGCGATCAGGTTCAGCTTATTCCACCCAACATGCCATTGATTTATATACTGGATACCAAAGTCAAGTTCATTACGATGAAAATGCTGCTGCCCCCTGGTTCCGTTATGTTGACAAAAAAGGAAATCTACATGAAGTATGGTTTGAGGACCCAAGAAGCCTGCTTGTTAAATTCCGTCTTATTCGTCAATATGGATTAGCTGGAATGGGCTGCTGGCATTTAGGTCTAACCATGCCTCAAACAGAAAAAATGCTGCTTGAGGAATTTAATGTGCATAAACATTAATTACAAATTTATAGATATGGAGGTACAAAAATGCCCAAAATCACTGTTTTGGGACATGGAACTTTTGATATTGAACGTGGTAAAAAATTGGTATTAGCATTAGAAGACAACGGTGTAAAAATACTGCACAAATGTGGTGGGAGGGCAAAATGTACAACCTGCAGAGTAGAAATTTTGGGCGGTGAATATTGCGATTTAACAAATGTTGAGAAAGTTGCATTTTATGAGAAGGGAATTTTTGATGATCATTTGCGCCTGTCCTGTCAAATCCGTGTGGAAGGAGATTTAGAGGTGCGACCAGTAATGACCGTTGAAAATTCGGGGATGGATGAAGGTCCAAGGCCTGAAGATTAAAAAATATAAAAACTCAAGTTACCAGCATACAGCAAAAAGCGGGTAGATGCCATTATTTTTAGTGTACCAACCCGATTTGGTAATATGCCATCTCAAATGAAACAGTTCTTAGATACAACAGGTGGTCTTTGGTTTAATGGAAAACTTATCAACAAAGTGGTAAGTGCAATGAGCTCTGCACAAAATTCACACGGTGGTCAGGAAGCCACAATATTATCATTATATACGACGATGCATCATTGGGGAGCCATTATTGCAACACAAGGATATACAAATAAAGTCATTTTCGGGGCCGATGGAAATCCGTAGGGAACCAGCGTAACAGTAGATCAGTCAGGTAAGATGGTTGAAGATGTCCGTGCCATTCAAGATACCGTGAAACATCAGGCAAAACGCACTGTTACCATAGCAGAATGGGTAAAAAAAGCAAATTAATAATTTATTATAAAAAACTAATCGGACCTCCGATTAGTTTTTCTGATTTTATCCAAAAGTTTTAAAAATTGTAAACTAATAATGGTCTTCGGCAAAATCACTAATCCCTTTTCTTACGTAATGAGTCCAAACATCTCGTTAGCATAAATAACTCCCAATCCGTAAGCACCTCCGTGCTGTCTAACAATATCGAGTGTCCCATTGTAGGTTTCTTTATGAGCCCAATCACGTTGTAACTCTAGCAAATATTGTAGCCAAGTAATTGGGGTTGCTCCAGCTTGTGTCATACGTATGACGGCCATGTCGTGGGTCTCTTTACTCACCCCACCTGAGGCATCCGAGACAAAATACACTTCATATCCGTCAGAGATAGCGCTCAAAACCGGTTCGAGTAAACATACCTCTGTCCAAAGACCGGCGATTACTATTTTTCGTTTCCTGTATTCATTGATTTGTCTTACTACTCTGGGATCCTCCCATGCATTCATCGTTGTTCGATCAATAGGTATTTGGTCAGGAAAGACTGATTGGATTTCTGATAAAATTTTACCGCTGAAAGTTGCCGCGGTTATTGATGTCAATATAGTAGGGATCCTGAATAATTTCGCGGTTTTTGCCAATCCGGCAATATTATTGCGCAGGAGTGCACTATCATGTGATTGGACCGAAAAAACCATTTGCGGTTGATGGTCGGTTAACATCAGGATATGGTCAGTCGGAGTAAGCAAACGCCGAAATTGGCGGCCTGATGTGGTTCTCTTTGAACTTCCGGGGACTCCGGAAGGAATACCATAAAAATGGTTATTACAAAATGGGCACCTATAAACTACAGGTTTCATGTTAATTCCTCCAGAGTTTTTGGGACTAAAAATTTAATTCTTCAAAGTATATGCATAAAGACCATACGGGGTGATTTACTCTTGTTAATAAAATATCCTCACTATTTATATTCCCATATTGTTCAAGGCCGACCTAATCCATAGAAACGTTTTGTTAGTTTTCTTTTAAAAAAATTCTAAAAACTACCTGTATTAAAGATTTGTTTTGGGCAATTTAAGGTTATCACGATTACAGAAAATGAGAGGATGTTAATAGGTGGAGAAAAAGTTGTTAAACTTATTACTAGCAGTATGTATTGCTTCTTTTCCATTTTTATTCAAGGGACCAAAAATGAGAGAAAATCTTTTGATTTTTTTCTCAAAAGGTGTTATTGCTACTCTAGTTGATGCTTATGTTGTTGGAAAACAAAAACTTGAATATCCAGTTCGTCCTTTTCCAAAAATTTTTAAAACGAATATTATTTATGACATGTTATTTTTCCCGATTTTAAGTGTGATCTGGGTAAAGATCTCGTATAATGATAATTTCGGTAAAATTTTGTTAAAAAGTTTAATTTTTAGTGTACCAATGAGTGTGGGACAATGGATTATGGAAAAGAACACCGGTTTATTTAAATGGAAAAAATGGTCACCTCTCCATACATTTGTCAGTGTTAATTTCACGCTGTTTACAATTAGAGGGTTTATTGGGTTAATAAAAATATTAGATAAGTTAAAAGGCAAGCAAGATATAACCGAATCTTAAAGTACAGATGATTCATTTGGACAAAGGAATCGGGATGAGCCAAGAGCAAATCGACCGCCTAGGCTCTAAGTTTTATTACTTAAAGGAAAGCGGGGAAGGGGCTCGGAATGATGGTAAGCTACACAGGGGTGGGAACCTACTGAGTGTTTTAGAAAAACAAAGAGAGCAAATCAAAAACACCCTTGCATCGGCAAGGGTGTTTGTATGTACGTCCTGAATGGGGTATTTTTCCGGATATTGAAAGCGGCAGATGGCACTATACCAGGAACTACCATAAATAAATAGGATAATTATGAGGGGATGAAAATGTACACCCCCTCGATTATTCCTTAATAATCCTGATTAAGGAGTAGGATTAGGAGTAATTTTACAGGTTAATACAATATTTCCACTTGGCGTTATCACGGCTTTTGAATCCGTTGTTAAACCTAAGAATGTGCCACATAGGAAACCTTTAGATACAATCGCCTGAGGTGGATTCGAGTTCGGATCTTGTTTATAGAAACATTTTAAAATCGTATTACCGTTTGCATCATTGGTTATAACCGTATGGCTATCTGTTGTCAATATAATGTTACCATTCGCTTCTGGTACTCCGCATGTAAAATTGTTGATGACAACAGCTGGACCTTGAGCTGCAGCAGCAGATGTAAATCCGAAAACCCCCGCCAACATGGTGAAAGCTAGTGCCCACACTTTAAAATGATTGAACAATTTAGACATTGAGTCACTTCCTTTCGAAAATATTCTTTTAAAACATCATCATTATATTCAGAATAATAGGAAATTCCTGTGTACTTGCCGTTTTTTCTCCTATAAACAGAAAAGAGACTGTCCCAATTATGGGTAGCCCCTCTGGGTGGCTTCTTGTCCAATAGCCACAAAATTTCATGTCATACAGTGCAGCAAAAAAACAACAAAAAAACGCTGTTTTTACGCTAAGTATTAACCAACATAAATGTACGGTTAAATAGCGTCAAAACAACGTTTTCAGGGTATTTAGCGTCCCGAAGAGGATTCGAACCTCCGACCTACAGTTTAGGAAACTGTTGCTCTATCCTGCTGAGCTATCGGGACAAATAAAAAAAATTAAGGAACGTTTATTATTATAATTCGAACATCGAAAAAGGTCAATAATGAAATTTAGCGAATTGGCAGTTCCTTCATTTTTTTTGTGTTTCCGTTTCCTTTTTCCCGGAAAATTAACCAGACGATAAGACTTAGCGAGATTAACATCCCTTCAAGCGATAAAATATAGTATGGATATGGCCCCAAGACATCTAATAAACTTGCTGTTTTCGGTTTGTGGCTTAAATACATATAATTTCCGCCGACAAGTTTATTGATCCACATGATGATTGGCATCAGCACATTTAAGAAAACAAAAAGCTTTACGACAGACCAAATGGTTGGCCGGTAGCCCCTCGCCCATGTAAAGTAGAACACGACCCAAATATCCATTAAATGTGTGTAAAAGAAATGAAAGAAACGAAAATGCGGGAAGTCAAAGTTTAAGGCTGGTGTGAAAATGGCCTGTGACGCTCCTAATAGGGCTGTGAACAACAAAATTTCATATATGATTTTCTTCCTGGTTAATAACAAAAGTACAGTCAAAATTAAGCTGATGCTGCAGAGTTCTAATGGAATAGCGTGACTAACGTCCCAGTCTCCGTTAATATACATCCAGAAATGATAGGTCAGTTCTATTAAAATTAACGAGACCGCTGCCCCAATCTCTACTTTTCTCCATTTGTTGTTGTCGAAAAATTTTCCCCGATTTACAAAAATTGCAGTGGATCCTAGAAGTAAGATGGCAATGATCACCCAATGACTGATTGAGAACATTTCGAAGTTATAGTCTTTATAGCTGCCCTCAAACCAATCCATTGATACCATCTCCTTTTCCCATTGGATTTTAAACACTCCTAAATATATTATGACCGTTTTATATACTGCATGTAAGGACCTATCGGTTTGCAAATTATTACAAAAATTTACAATGATATTTCTGAATTTGTATCGTAGGTCTTACATCTTATGAAAATTGAAAACGTTACCAAAGTTGCGGGAACTAAGTACCTTTTGACTACTGGAAAATTTTGATATGTTTGAATAGTACGATTTTATTAGGAGGGATGCTCTTGTTAAAAGTATTATCGAAAACGGGTCTAACATTGGCGTTGGCAGGAAGTATCGCATTGGCGGGATTCCAGCCGGGCGGAGAAGCAAAACAGGCTTCTAGTACATATGGTTTAAGTTTGGCCCATTATGTAGGTGCGGCTCCAGAACTAGCTGAAAAAGCGAAGGAGTTAGGGAAAGATCTTTCAAAGGTTGACCCTGCAGAAAAGCTTGCTAACCAAGGGACAAAATTCCAACAGGCTGGTGATAACCATGTTGCGTACCGAAGTGCTACAGGGGATGTGCCCGTACTGGTTATTTTAGCTAAATATAAAGATGGTGACGAGCCGATTGGGGACCTGAAAGGACAGGTGCCAGCGCATTACTATGAGGATTTGATTTTTGGTGATGAGTATAACCCTTATGAATTGGATTATTTCAAACAATATGCCGAATTTAATGGTGTGAAAGCACCGACCGATCGCACGATGCAAAATGCCTATAAGGAATCCAGTAATGATAGAATCAATCTTGTCCATGACGGTTCTGAAATGGTTTGGGTGGAATTGCCCAAAGGTGCTTCTTATTATTTAGACCAAAAAGGCACGTATGCTGAAAATGGTAAATATGTTTTAGGTAATGTGAATGGTGATGCCCACACAGGTGAATTTATCCGTGACCTGTTAAAGGCTGCCGATGACCAAATCGATTTTTCA
Source organism: Neobacillus sp. SAB-20_R2A (assembly GCF_049568635.1). Lineage (NCBI taxonomy): Bacteria > Bacillati > Bacillota > Bacilli > Caryophanales > Bacillaceae > Neobacillus > Neobacillus sp. SAB-20_R2A. The sequence goes on from NZ_CP145895.1 coordinate 2,018,665, forward strand.
AAGTACGCTGTAGAAGGGGAAGTTCCGAATGTGTTCGTCATCCATGAAGGAACCGGTGCAGAGTGGAGTGCAGACCCTGCTCAGTTTTGGTCTCATAAGTGGAATCTATTAAGTGCGTTGTACTATGGCAAATACTATGAAACTGGTAAACCTGCAGATGTTTATGCTGGTATGAGCCAAGGGGCTTGGATTAATAAAACGATTGCGGAAGACATGACCTATGACGGAGTTATCGTCAATAACTACAACATTCAGCCAGCCATTGGCGGGAACGTCGCTGGATTTAACGAAGCTACTGGTGGTTACGATGAAGCATCGAAAACGGGTCCATATCCTGCTACTGCCGGGGTTTATGCACATGAATTCGGCCACGTTTTAGGATTGCCGGATTTCTATGATACTGCTTATTCATCCGAAGGTGTTGGGAACTACTCGATGATGGCCGGCGGTTCTTGGATGCGTTATCCGGACAGTGGCGCATATTCAGGAAACTCACCGACACACTTTGATCCTTTTTCAAAAATATTCTTAGGATGGGCTGAGCCGATTGAGGTTAAACCGGGGGATGGGGTAAAGGAAATAACGTTGCCAGCAATTAATAACGCCCAGGCGACTAATGGCATCGTTAAAATGGAAGTGCCAGGCTCCAATGGAACAGAATATTTCTTATTTGAAAATGTCCAGCAGGACGGCTTTAACAAAGGGTTAATTCGCCAAGGTGCTGATTCGTACGGTTTAGTAGGATGGCATGTTGATGAAAATATCATCAGCCTCTATCAGACCGCCGGTTTCCGTCCGAATAACGTGGAAAACTGGATGAACAAACGCTTCCAATACAACCAGTCAGCGAAAGCCAGTGACGGCACAGTTGTTACTCACTACGGATTATCTGTCGTGCAGGCGGACGGAAAATATGACTTAGAGAAAAATAAAAACCGTGGCGATGCAGGGGATTTCTTTAAGACAGGTTCCAAGATTACCCCAACTACGTCCAATGTTCACACAGGTTCCTACTACTTCTGGAAGAGCAATAGTGCAACACCAGCCGATTCTGGTATCCATGTAACCGATATTAAAGAGAATGGTGATGGTTCCATTACCGCGAAGTTCTTCTATAGTACGAATGAAGGTACAAAATAAAAAACAAAGAAACCTGGGCTTTTATAGCTCAGGTTTCTTTATTATTCTTCTAATATCTAAGAAGAAGTCTGTTATATAAATGATTGATTTTTAACGCCCGAACAGGACGAGGAAACTAGTCGCCGGTCGTTATGAAGGACTCATAACTCCCGAACAGCACAAGGAAGCTAGTCGCCGGTCGTTATGAAGGGCTCATAACGCCCGAAAGGCTCGAGGAATCAGGTCCCCAGTCGTTATAAAGGAGTCATAACGCCCGAACGGCCTGGGGAATCAATTCCCTAGTCGTTATGAAGGGGGGCATAAAGCCCGAACGGGACGAGGAAACTAGTCGCCGGTCGTTATGAAGGGCTCATAACGCCCGAACGGCTCGAGGAATCAGGTCCCCAGTCGTTATAAAGGAGTCATAATGCCCGAACGGCCCGGTGAATCAAGTCCCCAGTCGTTATGAAGACTCATAATGCCCAAACTGCCAGTGCAATCCTGACTCTGGTTGAATAGATTATATCTTTTTAGAAGTATATACCATCGATAACCTAAAGAATTTTTTAACAGCAATAGAGATAGTTTTTTCTACCAACAAAAATTCCCCTCAATTATGGTATAATTGTTTGTCGAAGATAATCGAAAGTTTTTAAACGGTGGAGGAAATTATGACAGCATACACGCCGATGATACAGCAATATTTAGCAGTTAAGGCAGATTACAAGGATGCCTTTTTATTTTTTCGTTTAGGCGACTTTTATGAAATGTTTTTCGAGGATGCCATTAATGCTTCCCAGGAATTAGAGATAACCTTAACCAGCCGCGAAGGCGGTACAGAGGAACGGATTCCGATGTGCGGCGTTCCTTACCATTCAGCGGCCAATTATATTGAACAATTAGTTGCAAAGGGCTACAAGGTGGCAATTTGCGAACAAACCGAGGATCCGAAACAGGCCAAAGGGGTCGTGCGCCGGGAAGTGGTTCAGTTAATCACTCCGGGTACGGTGATGGACGGCAAAGGGTTAACAGATAAAGAGAATAACTATATTGCCTCGGTTACCGCTTTCGACGACACCACATTCGGACTAGCATATAACGATATTTCAACAGGTGAAAGCAGAGTAACTCTACTGATCAATTTTGATGAGGTCCTGAACGAGCTGGCTGTTTTAGGTGCGAAGGAAGTCGTGGTTGCAAGTAATTTTGACGGCGAACTTCAGAAGAAGATGCGCGAACGCGATGTACTGGCCATTTCTTTTGAGGATAATAGTTCAATAGAGATGAATTTTGCCAACCTGCTCGAGGATTTGAACCAGGATAAACTGAAGCAGACGGCAGCAAGGCTGTTTCACTATCTATACCGCTCGCAAAAGAGAAGCCTTGACCATCTTCAGCCCGTCACAACCTATCAAATCCATCAATTTATGAAAATTGATTACTATTCGAAGCGCAACTTGGAATTAACTGAGACGATTCGCTCGAAAGGGAAGAAAGGTTCCTTATTATGGCTGTTGGATGAAACGATGACAGCGATGGGCGGCAGGACATTAAAGCATTGGATTGACCGGCCGTTGATTGACCGTGAACAAATAGAGCATCGCCACACATTGGTGGAAGTTCTCATGAACCATTATTTTGAGCGCCAGGAGCTTCGTGAAAAACTAAAGGAAGTTTATGATTTGGAACGTTTGGCGGGCCGTGTTGCCTTTGGTAATGTAAACGCCCGTGATTTGGTGCAATTAAAGTATTCACTCCTGCAGGTACCATTTTTAAAAGAAATTCTTCTTAACATGCAGGATTCCAGAGTGAATGAAATCGCTGAAAAATTGGATCCGTGTGAAGAAGTTACCGATTTATTGGAGCAGGCGATTGTCGAGAACCCGCCGCTTTCGTTAAAAGAAGGAAATATCATCCAGGACGGCTATAATGACCAGCTTGACCAGTATCGTGATGCCAGCCGCAACGGCAAAACATGGATTGCCCAGTTGGAGCGGGAAGAGCGCGAGAAAACTGGTATCAAATCCTTAAAGGTCGGGTACAACCGTGTGTTTGGCTATTATATAGAAGTAACAAGAGCGAACCTTCATCTCCTTGAGGAAGGCCGATATGAGCGGAAGCAGACCTTAACAAATGCGGAACGCTTTATTACACCTGAATTAAAGGAAAAAGAAGCGTTAATTTTACAAGCGGAAGAGAAAATTGGCGAGCTTGAATACGAGTTGTTTACGGAAATCCGCGAAACGGTGAAGGAATACATTCCGCGTCTGCAAGCTTTGGCGAAATCCGTGAGTGGGCTGGATGTGTTGCAATGCTTTGCCCAGGTGAGCGAAGATCGCCGCTATGTGAAGCCGCAGTTTTCATCAGAACGTCGTGTGGTGGTGAAGGACGGCCGTCACCCTGTGGTTGAAAAGGTGTTAAATACACAGGAATATGTGCCGAACGACTGTTTGATGGACAGCGACCGTGAAGTGCTATTGATTACCGGTCCAAATATGTCCGGTAAAAGTACGTACATGCGCCAGATTGCCTTGACCGCGATTTTAGCGCAAATCGGTTGTTATGTCCCAGCGACCGAAGCAGTGCTGCCGATTTTTGACCAAGTCTTTACCCGCATCGGGGCAGCGGATGATTTGATTTCCGGACAAAGTACCTTTATGGTGGAGATGCTTGAAGCGAAGAATGCCATCGCCAATGCGACGCAGAACAGCTTGATTTTATTCGATGAAATCGGCCGCGGGACATCCACTTATGACGGGATGGCACTAGCCCAGGCGATCATCGAGTATATTCATACTCGTATCGGGGCGAAAACTCTATTTTCTACACACTATCACGAATTGACGGTATTGGAAGAAGAGCTTTCCAAACTGAAAAATATCCATGTCAGCGCGATTGAGCATCATGGCAAGGTTGTCTTTTTACACAAGATTAAGGAAGGTCCAGCAGATAAGAGCTATGGAATTCATGTGGCTCAGCTGGCCGAGCTTCCGGCTGAATTAATTGCAAGGGCAAAAGAGATTTTGACTGCTTTGGAACAGCAACCAGGGGGTCCTGCGGAAGTGAAGGAACAACAAGTGGTCAAGGCTGCACCCGCTGCAGTTCAGGAATCAATAGCAGCGGCGGCTGACCAAGTGGTTCCAGATCATCTCACCCAGCTCTCGTTCTTTGATGAACCGAAGGAAACGAAGAAACCAGAGCTTTCTACTAAAGAAAAGAAGGTTCTAGATAAAATTAAGGAACTGGATTTATTGGATGTTACTCCACTTCAGGCGATCAACGTGTTGTTCGAACTGCAGAAAAAATTAAAGTAGTTTTTTTAGGAGGCGGAATGCATGGGGAAGATTATCCAGCTAGATGATGCCCTGTCTAATAAAATAGCGGCGGGTGAAGTAGTCGAACGCCCCGCCTCTGTTGTCAAAGAATTGGTTGAAAACGCCATTGATGCCGGCAGTACGGTGGTTGAAATTGAGGTCGAAGAAGCGGGACTAGCGAAAATCCGCATCACCGATAATGGCAATGGAATCGAAGAGGATGACGTTTTGCTGGCTTTTCAGCGCCATGCCACGTCAAAAATAAAAAATGAAAATGACCTGTTCCGGATTCGGACATTAGGTTTCCGCGGTGAGGCCCTGCCGAGTATTGCCTCTGTTTCGAGGCTTGAGCTGAAAACTTCAACTGGCGAAGGTGCCGGGAATCGCGTAGTGATTGAGGGCGGCAAGGTTGAAATTTTTGAAAAAGCATCAAGCAGACGGGGAACGGATATTACCATCACCGATTTGTTTTTCAACACGCCTGCTCGCCTGAAATACATGAAGACGATACACACAGAGCTTGGGAATATCACCGATGTTGTCAACCGCTTGGCGCTTTCTCATCCGGAGGTGGCGTTCCGCTTGATCCACAATGAGCGGAAGCTGCTGCAAACGAATGGGAACGGAGATGTCCGCCAGGTTCTTGCTTCTATTTACGGCATGAGCATTGCCAAACAGCTGGTGCCGATTTCGGGAAAATCGCTGGATTATAAAGTGAGTGGATTTGCATCCATGCCTGAGGTGACCAGGGCTTCAAGGAACTATATCTCGACAATGATTAACGGCCGTTTTATTAAAAATTATTCGCTGGCTAAGGCGATTACCGAAGGGTATCACACGCTGTTGCCGATTGGCCGGTATCCAATCGTGCTTCTAAATATCGAGATGGATCCGCTGCTCGTCGATGTGAACGTCCACCCGTCGAAAATGGAGGTCCGCTTTAGTAAAGAAGCAGAAATGAACGAACTAGTAACTTCTATTATAAAAAATGCATTTAAATCGAAGGTACTGATTCCTACAGCCTATACGAAAAGAGAGGAACCTAAAACGGAGCAAACGGCTTTAGCGCTAGATGAGGGGACCTCTCCTGCTCGTTCTTCCTCTGGCTTTGGCGGGGAGCGGCCGACTGCTGTTGCTGAGCCATTTTTTACAAAAATTAAAGAAGAACCCGTTCCGCAACCTGACTTTTCGAATAGGAAAGAGGAATTCGTCCCGCAAACTGAAGTTAGATTACCTTTTTTTAGGGAAGTGGAAAAAGTTAAACCGGCTAGTGAAAGGGAATATGATTCATTTGAAGATGAGGAAATTCCTCAACACGACCCCGAGGATTACCCTAAAGTGGAGCCAGCTGTAGAGACAGAGAGCCGGGTCCCACGGATGTATCCGATCGGGCAAATGCACGGAACGTATATTTTTGCACAGAATGAGAATGGCTTATATATTATCGACCAGCATGCTGCGCAAGAACGGCTTAAGTATGAGTATTTCCGAGAAAAAGTCGGTCGGGTTGCTCCGGAGCTGCAGGAGATGCTGGTCCCGTTGACTTTTGAATATTCAACTGATGATTATATTAAAATTACCGAGCATAAGGATGAGCTTGAAAAGGTCGGCGTTTTCCTCGAAGAGTTCGGAATCAATAGTTTCATTGTCCGCTCCCACCCTCAATGGCTGCCAAAGGGGCAGGAGAAGGAAATCATTGAGGAAATGGTTGAGCAGCTATTATTAATGAAAAAAGTGGATATTAAAAAACTCCGCGAGGAAGCGGCCATCATGATGAGCTGTAAAGCCTCCATCAAAGCGAACCGCCATTTGCGGGATGATGAGATCCAAGCGCTTCTCGACGATCTGCGAAAGGCGTCCGATCCGTTCACCTGCCCGCATGGCAGGCCGATTATCGTACATTACTCTGTGTACGAAATGGAGAAAATGTTTAAACGTGTGATGTAGACTTAATTAGCTTAGCTGCGAAACGGGACATATGGCCCTAGATACGGAAACGCCGGTGGATATCCGTAGAGCGTTGGGATCAAATGATAGTAGTGATGTCCAACGTGGATGTAATGATGATTCTGGTGGATGGGTTGGTTCCAGGGACCAACCATAGGTGCGTGGACACCTGAGTAAATTGCCCAGTTTGGCCCGGTTATGATATGGGTCATGCTATCACCAACTTTTTTGATTTTTACATTATATGTTTTAAGATTTTGAATGTCTGCTTAAGAGGGCAGCGAAAGTCCAATTCGCGAACGAATTGGGCTTTTTTTTTACCTAAAAGATTGCGAAAATTGCAACAAAATAACTTTAAAACGTATTGGAATGATTTAACATTGGTGAAATAATAATATTGTAAGGATTGACCATTTGAAAAAATGGGGGTGTTGCCTTGATTGCCTTCAGTCTATTAAGTATATTTTTACCTGCAGTTTTGCTTATTTTTATTGTTGTTTCTGTAGTGAAATACAAAGACAAGGGGGGAGAGGCTGTGATTCGCCATCTTTATACGTATTTGGTGTTATTTGCAACCCTGATGATGGTCATCGGAGGCGGGATCTCGATTTTTATGGCAGCCGCTGATTTGATTAGTCCGCCGGGCTATTATCAAAGCTATGAAGATTTTAAAATGATGAAAGAAAGCGGTAAGATTTCGAATGAAAATGGAGAGAAATTGACAGAAAAGGAACTTCGTGCAAGCTACGAACAGGCTGTAAAGGACCAAAAGAACCAAACACGAGAGCAAGCCAAGAACCAAATCATAAAGAGCTTGGGATTCATCATTATTCCGCTGCCGATTTTTCTATATTTTAATAGTTTGAGAAAAAAACAGAGTGATATTTAATAAAAAAAGCCGCATTCTCCCTCGAATTTAGGAGTGAATGCGACTTTTTTTGTTAAAAAACTAAAATTGCCATTTTAAAACTAACTTCTAGTATGAGGTATCAAATATATCAGCAAATTTTTCCAACATATCGGCGAATTTCAGATTATATCAGCGAATTTTAAAATATATCAGCGAATTCAAGATTATATCAGCGAATTTCGCAATATATCAGCGATACCGTTTTTCAATCCAAAATACGCCTATTTCACCGCAACCTGAATCTTACTCATATATTGCAGTGCCTTCCCGGTGCCGATGGCGACTGACTCAAGCGGACTAGGTGCCAGCTGGACAGGTACAAAGATTTCACTGCTCAGCCATGCCTCCATCCCGTTCATAAGCGCACCGCCGCCCGTGATAATTACACCACGATCGACGATATCTCCGCTCAACTCGGCCGGGCTGTCTTCAAGTGTGGCGCGGATGACCTCTAAAATATGCAAGAGGGATTCCTTCATCGCACTACGAATTTCGTAGGATGAAAGTTTAATAGTTTTTGGCAGACCAGTCAGTAGGTCGCGGCCACGGACATCCATGAACTTTTCTTCATGGTCGATTAACGCAAAACCGATTTCCATTTTCACATTTTCTGCCGTTCTTTCACCGATTAGCACATTGTATTCCTTACGAACATGCTGAATAATATCATCATCAAGACGGTCGCCGCCGATTTTAATGGAATGGAAAGCAACCACGCCTCCGAAGGAAATAATCGCAACCTCTGTGTTGCCGCCGCCGATATCGACAACCACATTGGCAACCGGCTCGTCGATTGGCATGCCCGCTCCAATTGCAGCAGCGACCGGCTCTTCAATTAAGGTAATCTTCTTGGCTCCGGCGTTCCTTACGGCATCCTGAATTGCCCTTCTCTCAACACTTGTCGAACCGGACGGAATGCAGACCACGACATTTGGCTTCCGCATTGCAAAGCCAATCTTTTTAGATGCCATTTTCATGATTTGTTTAAGCATTTCTGTTGTGACATCAAAGTCAGCAATGACACCATCTTTTAACGGGCGGACTGCCACGATTTTCTCAGGCGTTTTCCCGATCATTTCTTTCGCTTCTGTACCGACAGCGACGATATTTTTCGAAACGGTATCGATCGCCACAACGGAAGGCTCATTTACGGCAATCCCCTTATTTTTGCTATAAACCAATGTATTTGCAGTACCTAAATCAATTCCAATATCAAAAGTAGATAACATTCTATTCACCTAATTTCTAATTTTTCTTCATCCAATGACAAAATACGATTAATTTTTACAAAATATCCTACGTATTAGCCTACCATGAATCTGGGGGTGGAAAGCGCTTTGTAAAATAACCGTTATCTTTTTGTAAATAGACGAAATGTAATTCTTACAATTGAAATATAAATTCCTCTTCAAAAAGTGCATAGAAAAGAATATTATTGTATATACTTATTTGATGTTCAACTGCTTTTTAAAATTATGATACGATAAAGGAGAAACGCCCCTCTCAGGCGTCGATTGTAAAAAGGGATAAGGCAGTGTGAAAAGATTGGAATTAAATCAGAAATTATTAGTGATCATCGGACCGACCGCTGTGGGAAAAACCAAGCTGAGCATTGAAATGGCTAAATGTTTCAATGGCGAAATCATCAGTGGGGATTCGATGCAAATTTACCGCGGCATGGATATTGGAACGGCGAAAATCAGGAAAGCTGAAATGGAAGGGATTCCGCATCATTTAATTGATATAAAGGATCCGGATGAAAATTTTTCCGTTGCTGAATTTCAAACCCTTGTTCGAGCAAAAATAAAGGAGATTGCCGAAAAAGGGAAACTGCCCATCATTGTTGGCGGGACAGGGCTTTATATTCAATCTGTCATCTATGATTATCAATTTTCCGATGCTTCTGGAGATGACGAATTCCGCAGGCAGCTCGAGGAACGGGCGAATAGAGAAGGGAATGAGGCTCTCTATAAGGAACTCATGGAGGTTGACCCGGAAAGTGCCGCTGAGATTCACCCTAATAATCTCAGAAGGGTGATTCGTGCTCTAGAAATCTTCCATCTTACAGGAAAAACCAGACAGGAAATTCAAAAATCTCAAATGCCGGACCTGCTTTACCAAACCGCCCTTGTCGGATTAACGATGGACCGTGATAAACTTTATGAGCGAATCAATGCCCGCGTCGATTTAATGATGCAGGAAGGGCTATTGGACGAAGTAAAGGGACTGTACGAACAGGGTTTGCGCGACTGTCAATCCATTCAGGCGATAGGCTACAAAGAGATTTATGACTATCTTGATGGTAAAATATCATTAGAGCAAGCTGCCGAGAGCCTAAAGCAAAACTCGCGGCGTTATGCCAAACGGCAGCTGACATGGTTCCGCAACAAGATGGAGGTTGAATGGTTTGATGTGACAAATGTGAACAATTTCGCAAAAAAAATCATGGAAATTTCACAATATGTTGAAGGAAAGCTTCAAGTAAAATCGAATACATATTAGTAGAGATAAAAGAGGAGGATATACAAAATGAAAACAACCATCAATATTCAGGACCAATTTTTAAACCAATGCAGAAAAGACAATACCAACGTAACGGTATTCCTTTTAAACGGATTCCAATTACGAGGCCAAATCAAGGGCTTCGATAACTTTACGGTTTTGTTTGAATCAGAGGGGAAACAGCAATTGGTTTATAAGCATGCCATTTCAACCTTTGCACCGCAAAGAAATGTGCAGTTGGACTTGGAAAATCAATAAATCTTCACCCGTGGGCCCATACAATTTGGGCTCTTTTTTTATTTTTTTCCAAAAGAAAACTTTTTTAATGAATTTCCCGAACGGTGAATACAAATAGAATGAAGGATTATGATTTTCTTGAAATAACTCACCACAAACAAGAAAGGCATACATTCCTGCAAGCTAATTTACGTATCCTGGTTGCGTTTAGGAGAGGTGAAGGCTTTGGATCAACCGATTCGTATGAAAAGCAATGGCCAAATAAGCGTTTCTCTCAACTCCCAAAAAAGAAAAACAGTAACGAAAACGTTAACTGATTTTCAAGTTGCTCCAAAGGTTATTCCCCCTGAGCATTCCGCCTTAAAGGAAATCGAAGAGGAACTTGGTGCTTTGGTTGGCATGGAAGAAATGAAACGAACGATAAAGGAAATTTATGCATGGATTTATGTCAATAAAAAGCGCGAAGAAATGGGTCTCAAAGCAAAAAAGCAAGCTCTTCATATGATGTTTAAAGGTAATCCGGGAACGGGGAAAACCACAGTCGCACGGCTGATTGGCAAGCTTTTTCAAAAAATGAACGTGCTAACGAAGGGACATTTAATCGAAGCGGAGCGGGCTGACCTCGTAGGGGAGTATATCGGCCATACAGCACAAAAGACGAGGGATTTGGTAAAGAAAGCTCATGGCGGGATATTGTTTATTGATGAAGCTTATTCCTTAGGACGCGGCGGTGAAAAGGATTTTGGCAAAGAGGCGATTGATACTCTCGTCAAGCATATGGAGGATAAACAGCATGAGTTTGTCCTCATTCTAGCCGGCTATTCAAGAGAAATGGATTATTTTCTATCGTTAAATCCAGGGCTCCATTCCCGTTTTCCATTAGTAATCGATTTCCCGGATTACAATATTGGACAATTAATGCAAATCGGGGCGAAAATGCTGGTGGAAAGGGAATATTCGTTAAGCCATGAGGCAGAAAAGAAAATAAAGGATCATTTAATATGGGTGAAGTCTGTCTTAAGTCCCAATCATTTTTCCAACGGGAGATACGTCCGCAACATCATTGAAAAATCGATTCGGGCCCAGGCGATGAGGCTGTTATTGCAAAACAGTTATGACCGGCACGAGTTGATGACGATTCGCAGTAATGACTTGGTGTTTGATGAGGATGCTTAAATGAAAAAAATCGACGAGGGCTATCCCCGTCGATTTTTTTATTGTCTAGCTGCAAAAGTAAAGCTTCGAGAGCATAAACTACGCACGACTAAAAGCGATAGCTTTTAGGAGGAGCGCCTGGTCAAGGCGCTGCAGCTTTTCTTAGTTCATCCGCTGCAAGCCGTGTGTCGGCAGCTTCCAGTCGTATGTGTAAGAAAGGACACGAAGCGCTGTTACGATAATGAACAATGTATACAATTCCCAAGATTGTGTGGCTATTTTAAGCCCGATGAGGAGCCCGGCAAGTATCGCCCAGACTGCATAGATCTCAGAACGCAGCACAATCGGCTTTCTTCTTGCCAATAAATCTCGGATGATACCGCCGCCGCTTCCTGTTAAAACGGCTGCAACAATCACCGCGCTTAGCGGATGATTCATATTTGCTGCGTAAATGGCACCTTGGATAGCAAATGCCGACAGCCCGATGGCATCGGTGAAATTCCCCCACTTTTGCCAGTGTTTTAAAAGATTAGTTGGAAATAAGAATACGGCCGTGATCGATAATATAGCAACCTGAAAAAATAACCCCTGTTCCCAAATAGCTGAAACCGGTACACCTATTAAAAGATTGCGAATCGCCCCACCGCCAAAAGCGGTGACAATCCCCAAAATATAAACTCCTAAAATATCATATTTTTCTTCCATGGCCACAATCGCGCCGCTGACCGCAAAAGCGATCGTGCCAATCATGCTTAATACTTCCCATGTCATTTCGTTCCGCTTCTCTCCGATGTAAATTTCTTTTTATAAACAATAAAAATTTTATCACGATACTCCAAAATTACAATAAAAAAGTATTGGGAAAATTAGAGTATCGGAGTGTTTTTTGTTAAGATGGAAATTAGAGCTTTAACGGAAAGGGAGGATGCCGTTTGGAACAAAAAGAAACAAAGGAAAAAGCCATTCTGGTCGGCTGCCAAATCGATGATGACGACCTAAGGTTTCAATATTCAATGGATGAGTTAGGGTCCTTAACGGAAACGGCGCAAGGAGAAGTATTGGCTTCGCTTGTCCAAAAGAGGGACCGTCTCCATCCAGCAACGTACATAGGTAAAGGAAAAGTGGAAGAATTATCGGCGCTTGTGGCCGAATTGGAGGCTGACCTGGTCATTTTTAATGATGAGCTTTCTCCAAGCCAGAAACGGAATTTAGCTTCCGCAATTGAGGCGCGCATCATTGACCGGACCCAGCTGATTTTAGATATTTTTGCACAAAGAGCCCGTTCAAAGGAAGGTAAGCTTCAGGTAGAGCTTGCCCAGTTACAATATATTCTGCCGCGTTTGGCTGGACAGGGTACGGCATTGTCACGTCTTGGCGGGGGAATCGGAACAAGAGGCCCGGGGGAAACGAAACTGGAGTCAGACCGCCGTCACATCCGCCGCCGTATCGATGACATCAAAGGCCAGCTTTCGGTGGTCGTGCAGCATCGCGAGCGTTACCGCGAACGCAGGAAGAAAAATAAAGCTTTTCAGGTTGCGATTGTCGGTTACACGAATGCCGGGAAATCGACTCTTTTTAATCGGCTTTCCGAGGCGGATTCATATGAAGAAAACCAGTTGTTCGCCACCCTCGACCCGATGACGCGAAAGCTGATTTTGCCAAGCGGCTTCTTGTCTTTAATTACTGACACCGTTGGATTCATCCAGGACTTGCCGACCGCGCTGATCGCGGCATTCCGCTCAACTCTTGAAGAGGTAAAGGAAGCCGACCTGCTGCTTCATGTTGTCGATATGTCGAATCCGGATTATTTCCAGCATGAAAAAACGGTTAATAAACTTCTTGAAGACTTGGATGTCAAAGATATCCCGCAATTGACCGTTTATAATAAACGGGATATCAAGCATCCTGATTTTGTTCCGACCGCTGACACGCCGACAGTGTTCATCAGCGCTTATAACGAAGAAGACCGTCATGCGTTAAAGGTGAAAATCGAGCAGCTTGTCGTGGGCATGATGGAACCATATGAAGTAATGGTGCCTTCTACAGAAGGAAAGCTCTTGTCGCAATTAAAAAATGATACGATTCTCAGGGAACTTACCTTTGATGAAGAAACTCAAGACTACCGCTGCAAAGGGTATTCCCTAAAGGATCATCAAATAACAGGTCAATTACAGAAATTCAATGATTAAAGGGAGTTAACAGCATGTTTCAACACTTGAAAAATGGGGAAAAGCTTCAGCCGATTGTAAAGGAAGTCGAAAAACAAATTGCTGAAGTCCATAAGAGTATAGAGGAACGCATTGAATCCAATCAGTTCCGAGTTTTACAAAGCTTTCAAAAGCACCGGGTAAGTGATTCTCACTTTATTCCTTCTACTGGGTATGGTTACGACGATATCGGCCGCGATACGTTGGAATTAGTGTATGCGGATGTCTTTGGTGGAGAGGCGGGTTTAGTTCGCCCGCAGATTATTTCGGGGACTCATGCCATTTCAATTGCGTTGTTTGGTGTGCTTCGCCCCGGCGATGAGCTATTGTACATTACCGGAAAACCGTATGATACCCTTGAGGAAATCGTCGGAATCCGCGGGAATGGAGTAGGTTCCTTAAAGGAATTTGGAATTTCCTATGACAGCGTTGCATTGACCGATGAAGGCGGGATTGATTGGGAAGGAATCGCTCGAAAAATCAAACCAAATACGAAAATGATTGGCATCCAGCGTTCCAAAGGCTACGCGGTCCGTCCATCGTTTACGGTTGATGAAATTGGTGAAATGATTAGTTTCGTCAAGGAAATCAAGCAGGATGTCGTCGTATTTGTTGATAACTGCTACGGGGAATTTGTAGAAGAGGTGGAGCCTTGCCATGTCGGAGCCGATTTAATGGCAGGCTCCTTGATTAAGAATCCAGGCGGCGGCCTTGCTAAAACCGGCGGCTATATCGTTGGGAAAAAACAGTGGGTAGAAGCCTGTTCTTATCGGATGACTTCTCCGGGAATCGGTGCCGAGGCTGGCGCTTCTCTTTATAGTTTGCAGGAAATGTATCAGGGATTTTTCTTGGCGCCGCATGTGGTCGGGCAGGCACTGAAGGGTGCGGTCTTTACCGCTGCCATGCTAGAGCGGCTGGGGATGAATTCTTCTCCGCGTTGGGATGTGCGCCGGACAGATCTGATCCAATCCGTTCAATTTGATGACCGAGATAAAATGGTCGCCTTTTGCCAGGCTATCCAGTTCGCTTCCCCGGTGAATTCTTATGTGACTCCGCACCCAAGCTACATGCCTGGCTATGAGGATGATGTCATAATGGCAGCAGGTACATTTATTCAGGGTGCAAGCATCGAGTTGACTGCAGACGGCCCAATCCGACCGCCATATGTCGCTTATGTGCAAGGCGGCTTAACCTATGCCCACGTGAAAATGGCTGTATGTTTAGCTTTGGATCATTTGGTTGAGAAAGGGTTACTGGATTTGAAATAGGGGAAATTTGTATGGACTTCTATGAGCCCGAACTCTTAAAAGGATGGCTGGTTGAGTAGCATATAGGACTTCTATGAGCCCGAACGCTTGAAAGGATGGCTGGTTGAGTAGCATATAGGACTTATATGAGCCCGAACTCTTAAAAGGATGGCTGGTTGGGTAGCATATAGGACTTATATGAGCCCGAACTCTTGGTAGGGTGGCTGGTTGGGTAGCATATGGGGCTTATATGACCCCGAACTTTTGAAAGAATGGTTGGAACGGTAGTATATGGGGCTTATATGAGCCCGAACTTTTGAAAAATGGCTGGAACGGTAGCATATGGGGCTTATATGAGCCCGAACACTTGAAGTAGTGGTTGGTTGGGAAGCATATAGGACTTCTATGAGCCCGAATGCTTGAAGGAGTGATTGGTTGGGAAGGATATAGCCTTATCTATGGGCAGGTTTGCGAATTAGGAGGCTTCATAACACCCGAAACAAAGAAGATATTACCAATTCAGTCGTTATGAACGCTTCATAACGCCCGAAGCAAAGAGGAAAATACTAATTCAGTCGTTATGGAGGCCTCATAACGCCCGAAACAAAGAAGATAATACCAGTTCAGTCGTTATGAGCGGCTTCATAACGCCCAAAGCAAAGAGGAAAATACTAATTCAGTCGTTATGGAGGCTTTATAACGCCCGAAGCAAAGAGGGAAATCCCAATTCAGTCGTTATGAGCGGCTTCATAACGCCCGAAGGAAAGAGGAAAATACTAATTCAGTCGTTATGAGCGGCCTCACAACGCCCGAAGCAAAGAGGAAAATACTAATTCAGTCGTTATGGAGGCTTCATAACGCCCGAAGCAAAGATGGAAATCCCAATTCAGTCGTTATGACCGCTCCATAACTCCTCTACCAGAGAAATCCAAGGAGGTTCGGTCGTTATCAATGAATCATCACTCCTCTTGCCAGGTTTTACAGTCAAAAATTACGATTATAAGAAACTATTAAAAAACCATGTTAGATTATCTTACATATCATTGACATATTTCCTAACAGCAAATATAATACAAATATAAATTAGCAAAAGGGAGGAGAAAATTGGTGAGTGGAAAAGAAATTCGCCGATCAATGCCGTTGTTTCCCATCGGTACAGTCATGCAGCTGACCGAACTTACCGCCAGGCAAATTCGCTACTATGAAGAACACCAATTGATATCTCCGGCACGTACGGAGGGAAACAGGCGACTTTACAGCCTAAATGACATTGACAGGCTGTTGGAAATAAAAGACTTAATTGACCAGGGAATCAATATGGCTGGCATTAAGCAGTTATTATTGGTTAAAGAACAGCAAGAGTCGCTGCTTGAACAGCAAGCGAAAAGTGCGAAGCGCGAGGTTACCGATGATGAGCTGAGGAAACTTCTTCGCAATGAACTGATGCATTCAAACAGACTGAATCGTTCGTCATTGAGACAAGGAGATCTTTCACGCTTTTTTCATTAATTTTTAATAAAATTGGAGGAATTGCAAATGCCGAAGTACACAAGAGAAGATATTCAACGCTTGGCTAAAGAAGAAAACGTTAAATTTATCCGCCTTCAGTTTACTGACATTCTTGGAACCATTAAAAACGTGGAAATTCCAATCAGTCAATTAGAAAAGGCGCTTGATAACAAAATGATGTTTGACGGCTCCTCTATTGAAGGATTCGTACGTATTGAAGAATCTGATATGTACCTATATCCAGATTTAAACACTTGGGTAGTATTCCCTTGGACTGCTGAAAAAGGAAAAGTAGCCCGCTTAATCTGTGATATTTACAATTCAAACGGAACACCATTTGCCGGAGACCCGCGCAATAACTTAAAGCGTGTATTAAAGGAAATGGAAGAGCTTGGCTTCACTGACTTCAACCTTGGGCCTGAGCCAGAATTCTTCTTATTTAAATTAGACCAAAAAGGCGAGCCAACTTTGGAATTGAACGACCAAGGCGGATACTTTGACTTAGCTCCAACAGATCTTGGTGAAAACTGCCGCCGTGATATCGTGCTTGAGCTTGAAGAAATGGGCTTCGAAATCGAAGCATCCCACCACGAAGTAGCACCTGGCCAGCACGAAATCGACTTTAAATATGCAGATGCTCTTACAGCATGTGACCAAATCCAGACTTTCAAGCTAGTTGTAAAAACAATTGCCCGCAAGCACGGCTTGCATGCAACCTTCATGCCAAAGCCATTATTCGGCGTGAACGGTTCCGGAATGCACTGTAACGTTTCCTTATTCAATAATGGTCAAAATGCATTCTTTGAGCCAACAGGTGACCTGCAAATGAGCGATACTGCACGTCAATTTATCGCTGGTGTACTAAAGCATGCACCATATTTCACAGCAGTTACCAACCCAACTGTTAACTCTTATAAGCGTTTGGTTCCAGGTTACGAGGCACCTTGTTATGTAGCGTGGTCTGCACAAAACCGTTCACCGCTTGTTCGTATCCCTGCTTCCCGCGGCTTGAGCACACGGATTGAGGTTCGCAGCGTGGACCCTGCAGCAAACCCATACCTAGCCTTGGCTGTCATTTTAAAAGCAGGTCTAGATGGAATCAAAAACAATTTAACTCCTCCAGCACCAGTTGACCGTAACATCTATGTGATGACGAAGGAAGAAAGAATCGAAGAAGGCATCATCGATCTTCCAGCAACATTGGCAGCAGCACTTGAGCTATTGAAATCAAATGAAGTTATCGTTTCTGGCTTAGGTGAGCATATCTTCGAACACTTTGTGGAAGCTAAAGAGATTGAATGGGATATGTTCCGCACCGTCGTTCACCCTTGGGAACGCGAACAATATATGAGCATGTATTAATATGATGAAAACCCCTGACGCTAGGCGTTAGGGGTTTTTTGCTATTTTTTCGTTCGAGAGTGGGAAAGATAAAAAAGTGAGAGCGTTTAATCTTAACTTTTGGGGGAGGGGTAGGAGCCTATCCATTCAAAGTTAAAAAGGTAATCCAATTAAATAAAAAAAGCCCAATCAAAATAAAGATTGGACTCCGGGAAATCTATCAACTAATGAATCTGTCGATAAACCCCAATTACTTTCCCCAAAATGGTTACATTGTTTAAAATGATTGGATCCATCGTAGAGTTTTCCGGCTGCAGGCGGATGTAGTCTTTCTCCTTGAAGAATCTCTTACAGGTAGCCTCGTCTTCTTCGGTCATCGCAACAACGATATCCCCGTTGTTCGCAGACGGCTGCTGCTTTACAATAACGTAATCTCCGTCAAGAATCCCTGCTTCAATCATACTTTCTCCCATGATTTCAAGCATAAAGACATTCTCGCTAGAAGGGGCAAGTCTTTCAGGAAGAGGAAAATATTCCTCAACATTTTCAATGGCCGTAATCGGCAGTCCGGCAGTAACTTTACCGACAACTGGGACATTTACAACATGGTTTCGAGGGATATGAGAAGCTTCATCTGCTTCCAGGATTTCGATAGCCCTTGGTTTTGTTGGGTCCCGTCTAATTAAACCCTTGCTTTCTAATCTGGCTAAATGCCCATGTACAGTAGAACTCGATGCCAGTCCGACTGCTTCGCCAATTTCCCGAACAGATGGCGGATATCCCTTTGTTTTCACTTCTCCTTTTATGAAATCAAGGATATCCTGCTGCCGCTTTGATACTTTTACCATGATAAATTACACCTCGCCTGGTTAATGTTGTCTTTATTATAACATGTTCGCATAATTTATACAAACATAAGTTCGAATAAAGCTTGACAACAAACAAACGTTCGGATTATAATCAAATCAAATAAAACGAACATACATTCTAATCAGGGGTGTTTTTTAATGAAAAAAATATGGAACCAATACTCGTACGCTATTATTCTTCTATTATTAAGCTGCACATTAGCATTTGTATTAGCATTTCAGCAAAGTCCGAAAAATCAGGATAAATATTTGAAAGTGACTGTAACAGACGGAGACACACTATGGGAAATTTCCCAAAAGTATGCAGGCGAGCATTCATTATCGAACAAGGAATTCGTCAACTGGGTGAAAAAACATAATCGGGATGTTGGTGATGAGATTTTTCCAGGTGAAGAAATTTTAATTCCGGTTAGTAATGAAACTCCCCCAGAAAGGGAATTAGCAAGTGCATTAGAGAAATAGGAAGGACCTAAAAAATGAACGCAATCATATACTGCCGCGTAAGCACGAATAAGGAAACGCAGGAAACATCATTGAGACGCCAGGAAGACGAGCTTGTCCAGCTGGCCAATCGATATCAATTCCATATCGATTCAATTATTAAAGAGCAGGCGAGCGGCTATGATTTCGACAGAGATGGTATCCTGCAGCTTTTAGAACGCATTAAAGATAAACAAGTCCAAGCTGTCCTGATCCAGGATGAAACAAGGCTCGGCCGAGGGAATGCCAAGATCGCCATCCTGCATTGCATTTTAAAAGAAGGAATTAAACTATACAGCATTTCGCATAATGGTGAATTGCAGCTTTCCGAATCGGATTCAATGGTTCTAAAAATCGTCAGCATGGTGGAAGAGTACCAGCGCAAGCTTCATAATGTAAAAATAAAACGAGGCATGAAGCGGGCAGTTGAACAAGGCTACAAGCCGGAAAAAAATTTAAAGAATCTAGGCGAGCATTCGGGCCGGGATAAAATTGAAGTTCCGGTTCAAGAAATAGTCAGGTTGAGAAAGAATGGCCTGACCTTTTCAGAAATTGCCGCAACATTAAGAGGCTTTGGTTATAACATTTCGAAAGCCACTGTACATAGAAGATACCAGGAATTCATTGAAGAGCAGGAGGATTAAACCTTCATCCTTGCCAGGTGGTTTCTTTTCTAGTACAATCTTGTCTTAATGTTAGCAGTTTTTTGGAAAGGAATGTACTTGAATGCTATCCAAGGAAAAAATGGCCAGAATCAATGAATTGGCAAGGAAAAAGAAAGCGACGGGTTTAACAGAAAAGGAAGCAAAAGAGCAGTCTTCACTTAGAAGTGAATATTTATCTGCTTTTCGGTCGCAAATGCTGGATACCCTGACAAATACAAAAATAATTGATCCACTTGGGAATGACGTTACACCTGAGAAAATAAAAATCAGGAAAAAAAATAATCTTCATTAATGCATCTGGGAATACAATTTATTTGTATTCCTTTTTACATATACTGCGCTTACATGTGTCAAAATAAATAATAAAGTGAATTTTGCTACAAAATAAGTAGTAATTTGTTGAATAAAAATCCACAGCACTATAATATTAAAGTTGTTTGTATTTTCCGAAGAAGGAAGGTTGTAAAAAGATGTTTAACACAATTGATGATTTATCTGTCACCACGATTCGTACGCTTTCAATTGATGCTATTGAGAAAGCAAACTCTGGACACCCTGGAATGCCGATGGGTGCCGCTCCAATGACCTATACATTATGGACAAGATTTATGAACCACAACCCAAAAAATCCTCATTGGTTCAACCGTGACCGTTTCGTATTGTCTGCAGGTCATGGCTCTGCATTGCTATACAGCATGCTTCATTTATCCGGCTATAATTTATCCATGGATGATTTAAAGCAATTCCGTCAATGGGGAAGCAAAACTCCAGGACATCCTGAGTATGGCCATACTGAGGGAGTAGAAGCAACGACTGGTCCACTTGGTCAAGGTATTGCAATGGCAGTGGGAATGGCTATGGCAGAACGTCATGTTGCTAGCGTTTATAACAAAGACAAATATGAACTTGTGAATCATTTTACATACAGCGTTTGTGGAGACGGCGACTTAATGGAAGGCGTATCTGCTGAGGCTGCATCACTTGCCGGCCACTTAAAGTTAGGCCGTTTAGTCGTATTATATGATTCAAATGATATTTCCTTGGACGGAGACTTGAATAAATCTTTCTCTGAAAGTGTGAAGGACCGCTTCCAATCTTACGGATGGCAATATATTCGCGTTGAAGACGGCAACAATTTCGAAGAAATCGCTAAAGCACTTGAAGAAGCAAGAAATGATTTAGACAGACCAACCATGATTGAAGTAAGAACAGTGATCGGTTACGGTTCACCTAACCGTGCCGGCACATCTGGTGTTCATGGCTCACCACTGGGTGCAAATGAGTTAAAGCTTACCAAAGAAGCTTATAAGTGGACTTTCGAGGAAGACTTCCATGTTCCACAAGAAGTTTACGACAACTTCCAAAAGCTAATCGTTGAAAATGGTGAGAAAAAAGAAAAAGAGTGGAACGACATGTTCGCTCAGTATAAAAACGAATATCCAGAGTTGGCAAGCCAGCTAGAACAAGCATTAAATCATGAACTTCCTGAAGGCTGGGATAAGGATGTTCCGGTTTACACTGAAGGCAAGGGGCTTGCAACTCGTGCTTCTTCAGGTGAAGCGTTAAATGGCATTGCGAAGAACCTGCCGATTTTAATTGGCGGTTCTGCTGACCTTGCTGGTTCTAACAAAACAATGCTTAAAGGGACAACTGACTTCATGCCAGGCGCTTATGAAGGCCGCAACATCTGGTTCGGTGTCCGTGAATTTGCAATGGGCGCTGCCATGAATGGTATTGCCCTGCATGGCGGGGTTAAAGTTTTTGGAGGAACATTCTTTGTATTCTCTGATTATCTTCGTCCGGCAATTCGCCTTGCCGCATTAATGGGTCTTCCTGTTACCTATGTATTTACACACGACAGTATCGCCGTTGGGGAAGATGGACCAACTCACGAACCAATCGAGCAGCTTGCGGCATTACGCGCAATGCC
This sequence comes from Neobacillus sp. SAB-20_R2A, assembly GCF_049568635.1. Classification (NCBI taxonomy): domain Bacteria; kingdom Bacillati; phylum Bacillota; class Bacilli; order Caryophanales; family Bacillaceae; genus Neobacillus; species Neobacillus sp. SAB-20_R2A. The sequence continues at coordinate 2,040,097 of NZ_CP145895.1, forward strand.
AGGTCTATCACTCATCCGTCCTGCTGATGCCAATGAAACAGCAGCAGCGTGGAAGCTTGCAGTTGAATCAACAAACAAGCCGACAGCTCTAGTATTAACTCGTCAGGACTTACCAACATTAAAAGACACAGATAAAAACGCATATGATGGAGTTTCTAAAGGAGCATATGTTGTTTCCCCAGCAGGAAATAATACTCCAGATGCCCTATTGCTAGCCGCTGGATCCGAAGTAAGCCTTGCAGTGGAAGCACAGAAAGCACTTGCTGGAGAAGGAATCCAGGTTTCTGTTGTCAGCATGCCTTCATGGGATCGCTTCGAACAGCAATCTCAAGAATACAAAGAGTCTGTTCTTCCAAAGAGCGTGAAGAAGCGTCTTGCTCTGGAAGTGGGAGCATCTTTCGGCTGGCACAAATATGCTGGTGATGAAGGTGACGTATTAGCCATTGATCATTTTGGAGCATCTGCGCCAGGTGAAAAAATCATGGAAGAGTTCGGATTTAGTGTGCCAAACGTCGTTGCTCGTGTGAAAGCACTTTTACAAAAATAATCAAATGACGAGGGAGAGCGGAAATTTCGCTCTCTCTTTTTTATATGTAGGAAATCCGTCAGCTTCTATCGAAATAAATAACTGATATAGCACTCAAATTGCAAATCGACAAAATTAGTGAAAGTTTTTGCCGCGATAAGACAAATGTTTCCTGAGCGATTCTTTATAATAGATAAAAGGATTGTCAGCGGAGGAGAGGTTGGAATGAGGAAATATCAGCTTTATTTAATAGAAGATGAATTTGCCACCCATTACTTCGGACGAGAACGGTTGTTTTTTCAACTATTCCAAGAACATCAGCACGCACGGGGCGAGCTTCAATTTATTACAAAAAAACAAGTTGCCTATATAACAAAGAAAATAGAAGTATTAAAAATCCACCAGCTGATTCAAAGACAGCTTGGAAAAATAAAAGGCTTTAAAGCAGACCATGGTGCATATACAATCGATCTTAGTGGAAAAATAAGTAGGGCAAAATTGGAAGTCTACCAGGATTTAATCTCGCTGGAGGCACATGGAAGCTATGAAGCGGAGACAGCGTTTTTTGAAGTGCTGAGAAAGTGTGAATCCTCCTTTTTGGCAATTGACCTAGAACATGAGCGGTTTGGCTGGTTAAAGCCAATTAAAGAAAGAAAATATGTCTAATTAAAATCGAATATTGTCTAATTTCGTTTTATTTAGTACACTGTTGTATGGTAGACAACATGAAGGAGGAAATTATTATATGATGTACGTTCTAGTTGGTATACTAGCACTTGTCGCTGGTGTAGCACTAGGATTTTTCATTGCTCGCCGTTATATGATGAGCTATTTAAAGAAAAATCCGCCAATCAATGAGCAAATGCTTAAAACCATGATGATGCAAATGGGTATGAAGCCTTCACAAAAGAAGATCAACCAAATGATGCAAGCCATGAATAAGCAAACTGGCAAATAACACGTTGATATATCAAGGTTTGTCAGATGGTTGAGAGCATTTTTAAGAATAGGATAAGTTAACGACTTAATCCTTCATCACAAATTCTTTTAAAAATGCTTAATCCTTCAATATTTCAACACAAAACCACTTTTCTATTTGGAAGCTTAACCAATGGAAGGTGGTTTTTTTGTTATTAGAGGATGTAATTAAAGTCTTCGAAACAAGTTAAGAAGGTTCTTAATATTTAAATGGTTTTTTTTACAAACTGGCTTTTTATTTTACTTTTTAGATGCTTGCTTTTGTTATCGAAGCGTGTTACACTAGTAAAGAATTATTTTTGTTCGGTGTAAAGGATAGTATAAGGAAAACTTTTCGTCTTGATGATCACTGAGAGCAAGGATAGTATTACATTGTGTGTTTACACATTTCAGGAGGCAACAAAAATGGAAAACGGTAAAGTAAAATGGTTTAACAGCGAAAAAGGTTTCGGATTCATCGAGCGCGAAGGTGGAGACGATGTATTCGTTCATTTCTCAGCTATCCAAGGCGAAGGTTTCAAAACTTTAGAAGAAGGTCAAGCAGTAACTTTCGATGTTGAGCAAGGACAACGCGGACCTCAAGCAGCTAACGTTCGTAAAGCTTAATTAAACCAAAAACAAAACAGGCTCTGTAAAGGGTCTGTTTTTTTTATGCATAAAAAAAACCCCTATTCACGAATGAATAGGGTCATGAAAACAGTAAATCAAATGGTAAACCAAGTGTAACATATAATCTTGAAATTACCTAGTTTTTTCGGAAATTTGTTAATAAGTACACTCATCATAGCGTTGAGTGTCTTTTTTATTGCGTTAAAGCGTTAATTTCTTAATCTTCCTTATTTTAGAAAAATTTGATAAAATAAATCTTCGTCAAGCTAAATATTTTTTACCAGTAATGAACGGTACATGATTTTAATCCGTTTGGGGGAGGTCATATGAAGGTTTTTTTAGAGCTGGGCTGGTTTTTTAAACAAGAGAAAAAAGCATACATATCAGGGGTTTTCTTTTTACTAGTGGTGGCTTTGCTGCAGCTGGTTCCGCCTAAAGTCATTGGAATTGTGGCTGACCATATAAATGAAGGGACGATGACGAAAGGACAACTTACGGAGTGGGTTTTTGTACTTGTTGCTGTCGGACTTGCTACCTACATCCTTAGATACTATTGGCGGATCATGATTTTCGGATCCTCAGTAAAGCTAAGCAAAATTTTAAGAAATCGTTTATATCATCATTTTACAAAAATGTCCCCTGCCTTTTATCAAAAAAGCAGGATAGGGGATTTAATGGCACATGCGACCAATGACCTTCAGGCTATTCAGCAGACAGCAGGGGCGGGGGTTTTGACTTTAGTAGATTCATTGTCAACCGGCGGTTTTGTTATTCTGACAATGGCCTTAACAATCAGCTGGAAATTAACGCTCATTTGTTTAATCCCGCTGCCGATTATGGCAATGCTGACAAGCTGGTTTGGGACTATGCTGCACAGAAGCTTTCATAAAGCCCAGGAAGCTTTTTCATCCTTAAATGATAAAACGCAGGAAAGCATTACTGGAATAAAGGTCATCAAGACATTCGGCCAGGAACAAGAGGATATTGAAGACTTCAGAAAACAATCAGATGATGTCGTTCAGAAAAATATCGTCGTCGCCAAAATTGATTCCCTCTATGATCCGACTATTTCCATCATCGTCGGAATTTCCTTTTTCCTATCCATTGTATTCGGTGCCAAGTATGTGCTGAATGGCGAGTTGACGATTGGTGAATTAATATCTTTTACTACCTATTTAGGTTTATTAATCTGGCCGATGCTGGCATTCGGATGGCTATTTAACATTGTGGAGCGGGGCCGGGCTTCCTATGACCGTGTTGCAAAGCTCCTTGGCGAAAAGGTCGAAATTACCGATCATGAACAAGCAACGGAGATGGTACCATGTGATGATGTAGAGTATCGAATCCATGAATTTACGTATCCAGGTGAATTGCAGCCCATTCTTAAAGATATACAGTTTAGATTAAACAAAGGGGAAACTTTAGGGATTGTTGGAAAAACTGGCGCGGGTAAAACAACTCTATTAAAACTGCTGATTCGCGAGTTTGAAGGATACAAAGGGGAAATCCTCTTTGGCGGTGCGGCTCTACAGGATTATAAACTGGAAAAATTAAGAGAAGCGATTGGTTATGTACCGCAGGATCACTTCTTGTTCTCTGCTACAGTTGGTGAGAACATTGCCTTCACGAATCCATCAGCGCACCGTGAAGAAATTGAAATGGCAGCTAAATTAGCCAATATCCATGAAGATATTCTCCAGTTTACGGACGGATATAGGACAATTGTCGGTGAGAGGGGAGTATCGTTATCAGGCGGGCAAAAACAGAGAATTTCGATTGCCCGGGCACTCCTGATGAATCCGGAACTGCTGGTGCTTGATGATTCCTTATCGGCCGTTGATGCGAAAACGGAGGAAGCAATCCTTTCAGCGCTTAAGGAAAATCGTGAAGGGAAGACAACCATCATTACCTCCCACCGATTAAGCGCCATTCAGCACGCCAACCTTATCCTGGTTTTAGAAGATGGAAAAGTCATTGAACGAGGCACACATGAGGAATTGATGGAGCAGAACGGCTGGTATAAGGAAATGTATTTACACCAGCAGCTAGAAGAGCTGGTTGAGCATGGGGGACATTAATATGGAAGAAAAAGTTCAATTATCGGAACGCGAACAAAGAACAGTCTTATTCCGTCTCCTTTCCTATACAAAACCACATAAAAAGACGATAACGCTCGCCTTTGTCCTGCTGCTGTTAACAACAGTGGGGGATATTGTTCTGCCGATTCTCGTCAAAATCTTCCTGGACGATTATTTGACACCGGGGAATCTGGAGTTTAAGCCATTATTGCTGCTTGGCTCTTTGTATATGGGAATCCAGATCGTGAAAGCGATTCTCTTATTTTTTCAATTGGTAAAATTTCAGGAGATAGCGTTATATATCATTCAGCAGCTCAGAATCGATGTTTTTTCAAAAGTGCAAGCATTGGGATTGAAGTATTTTGATAAAACACCGGCGGGGAGTATTGTCTCACGGGTTACCAATGATACGGAAGCGATTAAAGAGATGTTTGTCACGGTGCTGGCAACTTTTATTCAGAGCGGGTTTTTGCTTTTGGGTATTTTCATCGCGATGTTCATCCTAAACGTGAAGCTAGCCTTGATGTGTGTGATTATTATTCCGATTCTTATTTTTGTCATGGCTCTATACAGAAAGATGAGCTCGCGATTTTATTTGGATATGCGGGAGCGGCTCAGCCAGTTGAATGCCAAATTGAGCGAATCACTTCAGGGTATGGCTATTATACAGGTCTTTCGGCAAGAGAAGCGCCTGCGAAATGAATTTGGAGAAATCAATGAAAAGCACTATAACGCGGGAATGAAAAATATTAAAATAGACGGCCTGCTGTTAAGGCCTGCTATTGATTTAATTTATATTTTTGCCTTAATCATCGTGTTAAGTTACTTTGGGATTACTTCCTTAGATACTAGTGTGAAAATTGGTGTCATATACGCCTTTATCAATTATCTGGATCGTTTCTTTGAACCGGTGAATCAGATGATGATGCGCCTGTCATTATATCAGCAGGCGATAGTGGCCGGCTCACGGGTATTTAAATTGCTCGATGAAGACAGTTTGGCACCTGCCCAGAAAGAGGAAGGTGCAAGCCAGATTGAAAAAGGAAAAGTAGAATTTAAGAATGTGAGTTTTTCCTATGACGGAAAACGCGATGTCTTAAAAAATATTTCCTTTGCTGCTAATCCAGGTGAGACGGTTGCGTTAGTGGGGCATACGGGAAGCGGGAAAAGCTCTATCATCAATCTAATGATGCGGTTTTACGAATTTGACCGCGGCGAGATCTTAGTCGACGGGGAATCCATCCGCAACTATTCAAAGGTTGAGATACGCAAGAAGCTAGGCCTTGTCCTTCAGGATCCGTTCTTGTTTTACGGGACGGTAAAGGATAATATTCGTCTTCATAATACCGACTTGACTGACGAGCAAATTGAAGAAGCTGCCCGGTTTGTTCAGGCCAATACGTTTATTGAAAAGCTTGAGGATGGCTATCAGCATAAGGTGGTCGAGCGAGGCGCCACTTTCTCAAGTGGACAGCGGCAGTTAATTGCCTTTGCAAGAACGATTGCGGCGAATCCGAAAGTTTTGGTTCTTGACGAAGCGACTGCCAATATTGATACAGAGACGGAGGAAGCGATCCAGACGGCCCTTGCAAAAATGCGTAAAGGCCGGACTACCATCGCGATTGCTCACCGTCTTTCAACGATTCAGGATGCCGATTTAATCCTAGTTCTGCATCAAGGCGAAATTGTAGAGCGCGGGAACCATCAGGAGCTTCTGGCGCAAAGGGGACTCTATCATAAAATGTTCCTGCTGCAAAACGGGTTGGAAGAAAAAATGGAGGATGTCATCAACTAGAAGTGATACAAATAAAAGAAGCCTGGGCTGCCAGGCTTCTTTGTTTGTATGGTTATTGAGCAACGAACGATGACGAGATTTTTGTTATATATGCTCTATTGTATTCATTTATTAAAAGGTCAAGCTCCTGACTGTAGCGAATGGCAATGGAGGAGGTTAAGCCGTTTTTGGTCGCAACTTTATAAAGTTCAGCACGTTTTTTTTCAATTAAAGTAACAATATCTTGTTTAACCACGGCTGATTTCCTTTCTGGAAAGATCCCAAAATTTTACTTAAAGGTCTGACATCTAATCTATTAAATGGAAACTGTTTTACTAGTATAACCTAAGTTGTAAATTATTTCAAAGATAATTTGTAAATAAATATCCATCTATAATGGCGATATTTGCTTAGTTCAATGATAGACACAAAATATTCATGATAATCATTATCTTTTAGCCTTAAGTTTTGTTAGAATGAAAGGGTATCGACTATGGTAGGAGTGTTAATATGGCAGATGTAAATTTACTTTTAGCGCTGGGGGCAGGTTTTTTAAGCTTTATTTCTCCATGCTGCTTACCGCTTTATCCTGCGTTCTTATCGTATATTACGGGGATGTCAGTGGGTGAATTAAAAAGCGAAAATGCGATGCTGACGAAACGGAGCCTTTTACATACATTGTTTTTCCTGATTGGTTTTTCCGTTATTTTTATTGCGATTGGTTTTGGTACATCATTCGTTGGCAGCTTCTTTCAGGAATACAAGGATTTAATCCGGCAGCTAGGCGCCATATTTATCGTTTTCTTCGGATTAGTCATTGTCGGCATTTTAAATCCCGAATTTTTGATGAGGGACCGCCGGTTTGAATTTAAAAACCGTCCATCCGGTTATATTGGCTCGATTTTAATTGGGATGGCGTTCGCAGCAGGGTGGACTCCTTGTACTGGTCCGATTCTCTCATCGGTTATTCTGCTTGCCGCGTCCAATCCAGGCTCAGGCGTTTTATACATGACAGCCTATTCGCTTGGCTTTGCGATTCCGTTCTTCATTTTATCATTCTTTGTCGGCCGGATGAATTGGATCAAGAAACACAGCGTTAAAATTATGAAAATAGGCGGCTATATCATGATTGTCATGGGAATTATGCTGTTCTTTGACTGGATGACAAAAATTATTCAATTTCTTTCTCCATTGTTTGGCGGATTTACTGGATTCTAAGACTTTTTAAAACCATTTTCGTTTATTCGAAAAATGGTTTCCTTTTTTTGTATTGGTTTCCTTGTGCATTCAATTTTTCCACGAGGATAACAGTAAAAATCTTTATCCATTTTCATAAATATGAAGTATAATGGGTAAGTAAATTATAGGGTAAGGAATGAATCCAATGAATTACGTTCTTATTTCAACAATCGGTGCCGTTTTTATGGGCACTTTAGCATTTTTTGTACGGATGAAAGCAGCCGCAAAGCCAACCAGTGTAAAAAAGATTATCTTACCGCCAGTATTTATGTCGAGTGGGGCATTAATGTATGTAGTTCCGCAATTCAGATTAACGCCAATGGAAATACTCGAAGCTGTGGTGGTGGGGATGTTTTTCTCAATATTCCTCATTAAAACATCGAAGTTCGAGATTCGTGACAATGATATATATTTGAAGAGGTCAAAAGCGTTTGTATTTATATTAGTCGGGCTGTTATTGATTCGGATCGTATTGAAATCCATCTTAAGCAGCACGATTGATGTCGGCCAATTAAGCGGCATGTTCTTCCTGCTGGCATTTAGCATGATTGTGCCGTGGCGTGTTGCGATGTATCGGTCTTATAAGAAGCTTTATAAAGAGTTGCATGGGATAAAATTGTTGTAGTTTATGGAACACTGGCTTTTATGGGCCGGTGTTTTTCTATTTTAATAGCGGTCTTCGGGCCTAAAAAGATGAAAGTGCTAAGGAAGGGCCACCTAGGAAAGTTCTAGGCACCTGAAAAGGATGAATGTGTGAAGGAACGGTTACGTAGAAAGGTTCTACGTGCCCGAAAAGGGTAAAGGAGCCAAGGAAAGGTCACGTAGGAAAGTTCTACGTACCCGAAATGGATGATTGTGTGAAGAAAAGGCCTCGTAGAAGGGTTCTTCATGTCTGAAAAGGTAAATGTGGTCGGAAATGGTTACGTATAAAAACAAAAAAACCGTTCCTAAGAACGGCCTAAAATAAATGCTCATATGGAGCAACATCGATTTTATTCTCAAATAACTTTTTCCGTAAAAACTTGTGATCCCGTTTAGGAGTAGCTTGGATATAGCCGCGGATGACCAATTCTTCAGTTATCCTTGGAGCCTTTTCATTAAGGGCAATCTCGCCGATTTTCCCCGCAATTTTGTGCCGTGCTACATCACGGAATAATTCCGGAACAGGGCTGACTAAATCCTCAAGCAAAGCTTTTTCATCAGGTCCCCATAAATGTCGGGATTCATTAACGTAATGCTCCTCCCAATCCATAACTGATTTCCCATCTTCTTTTGGCATCTTTTTTAAGAACTTTCGAAACATAAAATATCCACCAATAGAAAATGACCCTATTAAAAAAAATGTCCAAAAAAGGATAAACCACAAAAACCAACCTTGAAGTTGAAACATGTTATTTCACCTACATAAACGTTATATTCAACCTTCATTATAGTCGGTTTTTAAGGGAATTGACAAGTTATCTTAAAACGCCGATAATGGAAAAGTCTATTTGATAAGGTATTTGTTAAAGTTCCTTCTATTAAAAAAGTTGTCGAAAAAATGACAAAGAGGTTCAATTTATTGATTAATACTATATTTCAATGTAATATAGTGTTACGAACAAGGTAATTAAACAAGATTACTTATAATACGGGGATGGATGGGGTACTGGTGTCCTCCACAGTCTTCAAAACTGCTTGAGACCTGCGTGCCAGGTCTGGTGGGTTCGATTCCCACGCATTCCCGCCAAACTAATTATACCAAGGGTTCTGGTGAATTTTTCTTGTACATAGACCAGTGGGCACTCGGCCTTTTTTTATTGTCGGGTGCCCAAAAGGTGCCATAACATATTTGGTGCCACCCACTTTAATCAAGCAATTCATCTAACGATTCGACTGCTAATCCTTCTAGTGAATCTGTTAGGTGAGAATAGGTATCCAGTGTTATCCCAATTTTGGAGTGTCCTAAGCGGTCGCTAACAATCTTTGGATGGATATTTGCCGAAAGCAAAACGCTTGCGTGAGAATGACGTAGATCGTGAAACCTAATATCCGGAAGGCCTGCTGCCTTTAACACTCTTTTAAGTGCCCTGGTAATTTCTGATGGAGCCATTATGTTTCCTTTCGAGTTGCAAAAGACCAAATTATGAGGATTGTATGTTTTTCCAAGATCTTTTTTTAGATTAACGTACTCATCTTTGAGTTCTTTCAGTAACTTTGAAAGTTCCGCTGTTAATTTTAAACCTCTTGGTTTCTTCCCTTTTGGAATAGGATTGAAAAAGTATTTTCCGTTTGCTTCCGTAATAGTCTGGGTAATATAAAGCTTATTAGAAGTAAAATCAACGTTTTGCCAGTTCAACCCCATTAGTTCACTCTTACGCATTCCGGTGTGGGCAGCACCATAAATGACTGGAAAATAAGTTGGTGATTTTCCTTTTGCTGTCTTGAATAATAGGTTAAGTTGCTCAACATTAAGAGTTTTCATTTCAGATTTTACCGGTTTAGGGGGTTTTGCCCCTTTTGCAACGTTTTTATTTATGAACTCCCAATCAACTGCATCATTTAAGGCTTTCGATAAGAGTCGATGGTGATGTAATACAGATTGTGCTGATAAGCCCTCGAGTTTTTCTTTATAATAGGATTGAAGTTGAGTGCTTTTTAATTTATATAGCAAAATGTGGCCCAAAGATGGTTGAAGATGTTTTTTGATGATCTTTTCATACTCTGCAAACGTTTTTGGTTTTGTGTTGGTTTCTGCATAGTTTTCAAGCCAGTAAATTAAGTACTCACTTAAAGACATATTACTTTCTTCAAAGTTTTCGCTATTACTAATTTCAAGCATTAGCTTTTTCATCGCTTCCTTTGCTTCTCCAAGCTTTTTAAATCCTTTTCTTACTATTCTCTTTCGTTTCCCGTCCACTCCTTTTCCATTTTCTAAAACAAAATAATATGTTCCACTTTTATCATCTTTTTTAGGGTAGCCAGCCATTTTTTTCTCCTCCATTGATTAGCTGGACACCAAGCAATTTTTGCACCTATCCATATTCTAATACGAATTTTAATGTTTTGGTAATAAAATGCTGATGCCTTTTTTCAATTTAATATCGTTTAGGTAACTCTAAAAGTTAATTAAATTTTCTTTGTTTGGTAAGTCATAACCTTTGTGTTTCAGTTATGCACCTATAGTAGTTATAAAATTAAGTTAAATCTAAGCCGGTAAATTCCCTTCAAACCAGCATAAGAATGATTTCTTTGGAATAAGAATTCTTTTTCCAACTTTAACAACGTGGAAAGAATCAGATTTTACCAATTTATAAGCTTGGCTCCTGCCTATTCCAAGAAATCCTTGGATATCCTTTACTTCTAATACCTCCGGTAATTCTACAATTTTTTTCATATTATTTTTCCCCTAATCTCTTTGAAGTCTTGTTAAAAAAATGATTGATCATTTTAAAACTGTTTATAAAAAAATCATTAATACTCTTTAAACTAATTTAACTATTTTGCCGAGTTGTCATCCATTCAATAAACTCATCTTTTAATACTCGCTTGCTTCGCCCTATTTTAATTAACGGAAAGGACTCTTGTTCCATTAATTCATAGGCTGTAGGCTTTGATACCCTTAAAATTTCAGATATGTCGCTTGCTGTAAGCACTAGGGGATATTCTTCAAAATTTTTATACATTGTTTTTTCACCTTTTTTCTTTTTACTTTAATGTAATTTATTTGATTAACTTATTTAATTCGCACACATTATATTTTTTAGATTTTCATATTTTCAATAGGTAGAGATATTTTCCCCTATTAAAATTATTCAGAAAATTAAAGGTGTAATAGTAGTGAAAGTTTTACGGATAAAAAGCTTATTCTAAATCTACCTCCTTAACTAACTGAAAAAGGGGTGGGGTGCTTCTTTATTTTGAAGGATTTTATACTTTAAAAATAACTGTCTCCGAAAATAATCTAAACTGAACTCCAAGGTTTCCATAATAAATTGGAGGAAATGCTGGATAACATTATATGATGAATTAATCTTGTTGGAAGATATAGAGGATATTAGCGAGGATTATATAAAAGATAAACAACCTCTAAAATACTCTTTAAAGAGAACAAATACGAAAAGAGGCGGAAATAAATCTTTTTTATACGCGGCATATATAACGAAGGGATAAAGAAGGGTTGGAAAAGAACATATCCTTTTGCTTAGATGTAAGTTGGGAGTATGCACGACCTGCAATGAAGGTACTTATTTGGAAGTTATATAGTATCCATTAAGGATTATATGTATACGTCCTAGAATATGTTGGAAAAGCGTGATCAACTATTAGGGATGAAATGGAACGAAACGGATATTGGTAGGTCAAATTAGTATAGGAAAAAACAGCAATTCAAATAACAAACGGTAAAAAGGTTGTGAATGTACATAAAAAACTTTTGAATGCTACGGATTTATCGAAAAGGTTTAAAAATTTATTGAAGCAAATTGAGGAGTTGTTTATCCGTTTAGCAACTCCTTTTTTATATTTTCAAGAAAAACTTAGGGGTACCTAACATTACAGGTGAATTTTTTTAGGAGTTATACCTAAAAGTTTTTTGACTTATATGAAAATCAGTATTCCTTTTTATTTTTTTTTCCTAAAAAAATATCCCTCTTTATATTTTTCTATGAAAAAAAATATATTGAAAAAATCATAAAAAAATAATCTTGAATAATAAGAGTTTAGATGGAGATGTTATATAAACGTAAGGGAAAGAAGTACTTAAACTTTGGACGAATAAAATAAAAGGAGTTTGAATGTAATGACTAACAATGATAAGAAGTATTTGGAGAAATTAGGAATGAAAAAGTCTACTGCACACTATAGGTTAGAACCTATTGTTTTATTTAGATTAGTTCAGGACAGTATGATTGATTATTGCTTTAGATGCTTAGAAAATGGGAAATCAGTAGAAGAAGCAAGAATCCATTCACACAAAGACCTTGAATTAGATCATATAGAGGATTGGGATGGTAGAATAAACGCAAAAGAACTTTTCTTTGATTTAGATAATGTTTTCTTAAGTCATCCAGGGTGTAATTCCAGAAGTAGCCGTACTAGATACGCAGTTGAAAGAAAAGGAGTTATTACAACAACAAACAAAACAAAACCATTTCGTGCTCGAATCAGCATCGATGGAAACTGGAAGTTTATTGCTGATTTCTATAGTGAGGAAGATGCGAGAGAAGCCCAAGATGCAAATGCGATTATTGTATATGGCAAGCGTGCTGTTACTCATAGAATGTTAAGGGACAATTCAATGTTTAATGTTGATTTGCTAAAAAAATTCCCAAAACGTAGTGATCGGGTGTTTCCACAGTTAGGAGTAAGCGATTCTTATTCTAGAATACTTATTCGTAGAAATTTTATTTTTTATTTAGCCCGTTTATTAAATGGGGGTACTTTGAATTGCTATCGTTGCAACAAAGAGATTGTTTCTAGGGAAGAGTTCAGCCTTGATCATATTGAAGATTGGCGAGAAGCCCTTAATCCTTACCAAGCATTTTTTGATCCGGAAAATATAGCGTTTAGCCATAAAACTTGTAATAGCCGTGCCGCGGCTAATAAAGCCGCGATTAGAAATAAAACGGGTGCTATTGGAGCTTGGGATTACGTTTTAAAGAATGGGGATACAAGATATAGAGTATTTGTGTATGATCCAAAAATAAAAAAACGGGTTCCTATAGGAACATTTGCAAATTTACTTAAAGCAGCCCTTATATATGATGATAGGGTTATAAAACTACAAGGACCCGATGCCTTAACAAACGCGAAAGCAGGGATAATAGACAAACTAAAAAATAAAATGGACATATTATGGGAGTGAGAGAAAAGGGTGGTCCCTTTTTTATTGTATCTCTAGATAAAATCACCTTTCTTTGATTTCAAAACTATTCTATGGGTTACAGCAAAAAAACTTCTTGTAGCACCCACAAGAAGTTCTATACGCTTCACGAGGAAGAGAATAATAATCCCTACTTAAAGAATATCCTGTATTAATCTCTTAAACAATCTTTACTGGAGCATTTTGGATTTATATAATGGAATGTATATTTGGAACAAATGTTCTATTATTTTTATGGAGGAGAATAAAATGAAAGATACTTGTACTAATTGTTGGAAATCCCTTTTAAGTGAATAACCTTCTATTTTTTTAGAACTCTTCACTATGTGCTATGACAAAGTTGAAGGTTATTCTCAATCCTCAATACAGTCCAAAGGGTTAAAGGGATTGACAAGCTTGAGCGGAGATCTAGGCGATAATTTAATAAAGGAACGAGACATTAGCAAAGTATTATGGGGCGTGCCCTTTATTTTTATTAACAAAAAACTAGAAAAGAAAGTTTCAGAGAGAACAGAGCGGACTATGGAACAATTTAAAGACAAGCAGAACGATTACGCCGACCTTTTGTTGAAAAAATTAATACAGTCAACAAACTATATAATCAGCCAATCGAACTCATTTTTGATAAAGAGAACATTTACATTTGAACGACAGAAGTGCAATAACAATAGCTTTATGTGTTCAATATCCCTGATTTTTAAATAAGCAGAAAATATGCAACTTATTATTCGTATCTTGCATATTCTCTGCTTTTTACATTCAAAAAACATACTGCAATAAAAGCCATTTTTATTTGCTAAATACAACTTTGAGGAAAAAAGGAAATAGTTTTTCATATTCAAGTTAGATTCTTGTTCCTAAATAAAGGAATTATTGGGATATTTGTCGAATTATAACGAGTGAAAAAAGATATAATGAGGGATAAAGAATGAAACTTAAATGGGCACATATATCGGATATCCATTATTTATATAGTAGTTATGAAACAAACGTAATGAGAGATCAATTACTAAAGTACCTCAATGAAAAGAAAAATGATATTGACATATTGTTTATAACAGGAGATATAGCCCACCAAGGAAGTAGTTATGGGGAAGAGGTTGAGTCGTTTCTAAATTCCGTTGTAACAACTATAGAAATTAATAAAAAAAACATATTTATCATTCCTGGTAATCACGATATAAGAAGAAGTTCAATGAATGACAGATTGACTAATCAAATTTTGAGTGCCACAAATGCAAAAGATGAAGTTAACGGCTTGGACGTTGATACATATCAATCTTTACTTTCGGGTCAGGAGCCTTTTTTTAACTTTTATAAAAAATATATGGGTGAAGATTACCCAATGGATGCTTTACATTTTGTGAAAAAGCGTGAGGGGTTTAATGTTGTTCATATAAATACTTGCTTGATTGCGGGAACTTCGGGGGTAGAAGGGAAGATTCTCGTTGGGTTAAATAAATTGTACGATGCATTAAAACAACTCCCGAATGACAATTCTGTAAATATTGCAATTGGGCATCATACCATTAATTGTATTCATAAGGACGAAAAAGATAGCTTGCTAAATAGGTTTTCTGATAGCAATATTGATTTATATTTAAATGGTCACGTTCATAAAGCTGCATATCACAATGAGAATGATAATTATAATAATACCTATATGTTTACTTCTGGTTCAATGTTTGTTGATGACTATGCGGATCCAATTTTCATTACTGGAACAATTGATACCGACGCAGCAAGCGGAGAAGTTATTTACCATAGCTGGAATAAGCGTGGTGAATACTGGCATCAGAATAACTCCGTAGGAAGATTAGTTGTTGATGGAAGTTATAAATTTGATATTCATCGGTTAAAAAAAAAGACTGAAATAATAATTGAAGATTCTCCACTAGCCATTGATGAAGATGAGTTCAGAATGTTTTTGATTGAATTTCATACAATTGTTAATAAAGAAACAGGCATCAACGAAGAATTTATTCCAAAAGATATTACCGAAAAGTTTGTTAATATGCTTTGCTCTTCTACATTGGGACGTCAATTTGACAGATGTTCAGTATACTTTCCAATAATAAATAAAATTTTAGGTACAACTTCCTTTTTTAGTTTTGATAAACGCTTTATTATTCCGGATTTGATTGTATCTGAGTATCTAAACGTGCTTTATATTTACGAAAATGGAGATTTAATTCTCCATCATATGATTAATAATCTATTTAATAAATACAGGGGCCAGGTCAATTACTCGGAAGAAAGGCTGAAATCGTATATTCGAATATTGATTTTTTGGAGTATATGTGAGTGTGATATTTTTAATGAAGATAAAAGGCAAAGGACTGTTATTAATCAATGAATTTTTTTCTTTTATCAAAGCATCAGACAATCGAGGAGAATGTATTAGTCACTTCTAAGATATTATATGAGCTCCTAAACAAGAAAAAGCACGTAGATCAGTTGTTTTTAGAATTTGCACAAAAACAAAACCTGGTCCTGAATTTAAATATTGAGCGAGTACTTTACCTTTCATTAACATTTTTATATTCGCTCGATGTAATTTCTATACAAAACAATTTAGTTATGAGGAAGAAGAAAAATGATTCTTAAAAGGTTGCTTATTTATAGCTATCAATCAAAAGAGATATTAAAGGAATATATTTTTAATCAATGTGGTCTAAATGTTATTTTGGGTGAAAAAAAGGAAGAAGGTAAAGAGGCTAATGGTGTTGGTAAGTCCACAATGGTTGAAGCAATGAACTTTTTGTTAGGGGGGGCTTGCCCTGATGATTTTATTGGTAAACCCAGTCTAACAGAAAAAGATATTTTATTAGTTCTTGAAGTATTTTCTGATAATCAAAATATTTTCCTTGGCAGGCTTATTAATCAACCTGACAAAGGATACTATTTGAATGCAACAACCGTCTCGTATGATTTGAGAGATTGGATAGATAAGGAAGACGGTGATTTTAAAAAATATATAAATGAAGTATTACTCGGATTAACCTCTGATGAGCCATCTTTTTCAGCTCTTCGTGAGTACATTATTAGAGATGAAAAGGAGGGCTTTACTAATATTGGGCTTCCAAACAGGAATGCGATGAATGAAGCTATGTATTTGGCTTTCTTATTCAATTTACCTTATGATTTCGAAAAGGAAATTGCAAAATATAAAAAGCAGCAGAAAGAGTATAATCAAAAGTTAAGTATCATAAAGTCCTTAAAAAATGAAATTAGTGATTTAAAGTTACGAGAGAAGAAATTGAACAAGGAAATAAAAGAATTAGATGATATTATTAAACAAATAAAAATTTCAAAGAAATTTGAAAAGGATGCAGAAGAATATCAGATCTATAAGGCTCAATACAATGAGTTACGGAATTCTATATTTGAATTAAAGCACGTAAAAAACCAATACCAAAACAATATTAATGACCTTGAAGCTAAATTAAAGGAAATTAAGCAAATAAATGATATTCAACCTTTTTATGAGCAGTTAATTGGTTTCTTTCCTGATAAGGTTAAAAAGAATCAAGATGATATCTTTCAATTTTATTACTTTATGGTTGATAGTAGGGGAAAGTATTTTAATCATAAAATTAATGAAGTTGATTATGAAATCAAACAAAAGCAGAAGAAACTTGATGAATTAACTATAAAACTTCAAAACTACACCGAATCATTAAAAAACACAGATCTTATTACAGATTTAACGAAGGTAACAAATGATAAAAGTTTAAAATTTGAAGAGTTAGCCCAGATTAGAGTAAAAATCAATATGTACCAGGAAAAAACAAATGTGACGGCTGATATTAACAGAGTTAAGCAGGAGATTTTAAAGCAAATAGACATAAAGCTTGATATATTTAAGACATATGAGAATTCCGTAACGGAACTTAAAGATTTATTTAACAGTCTAGTGTTAGAGGTTTATGACGAAAATGGTATTCTAGATATTGAATTAAACAACAATACGGGAATAAATGATACAACAGGCCGAATCAAAATAAATTGTAGAATTGATGATGAAAAATCTCACGGAAGATTACATATGAAAATTAATATGTTTGATTTGACTTGGTTTATTGGTGGGCTTAATAACAGAGAAAACATTACCTTTTTAATCCACGATGGCTCATACTCAAAGCCGGATAGATTTGCAAAATATCGTCTTTTAAAATACGTTGATAAAGTGCTAAAACAAATGTCTAAGGGGCAGTACTTCATCACAGTAAACGTTGACGAGTTGGAAGATGCTGCAATTACAGAACTCTATAAAAATGAATGTGTAATAGCGAAATTAATGCGATCTGAGGATAATAAGGAAAGATTCTTTGGTTTTAGATATACATCATAGTGTATCAATTGTAATTACACAAAAGTATTTTAGCTACCATCCTGGTGGCTTTTTGTTATTAGAACATACGGGCATTTTGTTCGCTCGATATAATGAGTGGTTTATCCGTTCACGAAGTTGCTAATCAAGCCGGTCAAAGTAACATACATACAACTTTGTTATACACAAATCCAAGTAAACAAGATTTTAATTAATAAAATAAATCTACTTTAAACGGTAAAAATGTGAAGAAATGTCCTTAAGTTACGAGGAAAAATCTTAGGACTTTTATTAGATGTATAAGTAATAAATTATATGGAGTTGAATGGTGTTTGTTTAATTATAAGGACATTGAGCCTCTTCTAAATTTAGAAGATAATAAAGCTAAAAGAGATCATAGTAATTTTTTTAAATTTACGTTTAACTTAACTTTTCCTAGTGATTTAATAGGATTATTAGGAAAGGAAAAGGTACGGGAGTGGTTTAACCAATTTGACCCTGAAGACCTTGATGTAGCAAGCAATATCTTTTCAAAAATTCAATATTATGATAATGAAACTGTTAAAAATTTATGTAAAATTGCCTTTTTAGAATGGCAGGTGAAAACTAAAGCTAAGATTAATGAAACACTTTTTATTCCTCTCGGAACATCAGGTAAGAGTGGGCAGATGATAGGGTATCTATTTCGAACTGCAAATGGAATTCCACCAAAACTTATTAAGTATCAAGATTTTATTTCAAAAGAAGATATTATACGATACAAAAATATTGTATTTTTAGATGACTTTACTGGTACTGGCAATCAGTTTTTAACTAATATTACTGTTCAAAACATTCTTGAGTATATAGAGGATATTAAGGACTCAAAAGAAGCAGCACCTATTTTATCTTTTGTTTCACTTGTTTCAACTATGGAGGCTAGAGAGAATATAAATAATAGTTGTGGGAATATTTTATTTATTTCTCCTCAAGTAAGAGAAAGAAGCTATTTCGATGATGATGATGAGTTTATAAATTTCAATGAAAAATATGGGAGAAACCTATACAAGTTTAGGGGAGAGAGTAAACATTTGGGTTTTGGGGATATTGGGGAAACAATTGTATTCTTTTACAATGTACCCAATAATACTTTACCAATAATTTGGTCTTCTGCTTTTTCCAATCAAATAAATAAAAATTGGATACCTCTTTTCCAAAGGTCAACAACAGTATTGCATATTACTTCTGATATAGATTTAAGGAATTTATATACATTGTTATCAGAAACAACATTATATGATGATGAATATATATTCTGGGTTGATATTATTAAAGACTTATATGTAAATATGGATGCTTCAATTTTCAATATAGAGGAATTAAATAAAATATTAATGATAACATCAAACCTGTTACATCCCTTTGACTTCGGCATAAAGTACAATTCCCCATTAGCATTTCTAAATATTATCCGAAAGGACTTATTAAATTTAGTTTATCATAAAGTTAAATCTGATAAGAACAAGTCTAATTTCATCGGATTATTAGATTCATTTGAGTCTGATAAATTTTCAGTTGATCAAGAACTGATTCTAATGCATCAATTAACAGGGTACATTGTGGAGTTTTTAATAGAAAATCCTGACTATATTAACATTTGTATTGAAAATTTTAGAAATATAGATGAATGTGTTTATAAAATACAAGGTACTTTCAAAGTCTTAAATATATTACAAGATAATTTGAATTTAGAACCTTTCTTACCGGTATTTTATGAAATACGAAATGGTTATAGTAGCAGTGATACTTTAAAATATTTTTTAGAATTACTAATTTCAAAAATAGAAAAGCGTAATATAAATTTAACAGATGTGAACTTAAATAATGCAAAACGTTTTGTAAATGTATATGGAGAATATAGTGTGAGAACTGTCCAATTTTGCAAAGATTATCAATTATTTTAAGTTGGATTTGTAAATTGAACTGAAAAACAAATGTATTTTGCTTAAAAACAACCAGAATGCTTCTGGTTGTTTTTTAGTCATCAATCATTGTAACCTATTTTATTAAACAAGACTCAAAAAATGTTAGTGGATACAATCCTCCTGTAATAACGGGAATACAACAACAAAACGCATATGCTTTTTGTTCTGTGGACACCATCTATTAAGTCGCTCCAACTGATTGTTCTGAAAGGTTGTAAATTTTGAGAGTTTATCTCCTCTATAAATATGTTCGAAATAAGCCTATTTTTTATTTGTTGGACGTGGTTTATCAACGATTATATAGTGTCGACCTACTACATCTATGCGGGAATGCCCGAGGTTAAGAGAAACATATAGTCTTCTAATTTGTTCGTGAGAAAACGGCTTTTTTTTTAATCCATTCATCTTCCTATAGGTGTTGATCCGGTCCAATTCTTTCTTCATTCGTTCAACAATGATATCTTGATTTGATCCTTGGAGTCTTACATAATCACCAATAGCTTTTTTTAACTGAGATTTACTCATATAACGAGTTTGATTATAAAGTTCTTGGGCGTAGAATTTTCTGTTGGAGTGAGTAGTGAAACGGCGGTCTTCTCTGTTGATTCCAGCTGCTTTAGCTGCATTGATTGTGTATCGTTGTACTGTTTTGACGGAATCTTTGATGGTCATATCGTCACCATTTTTATATTGAAGAGTAAAAACAGGGGAGCCCGACTTTTTACCGGCACAGGCATTAGAAAGGATTCTCTCAGCTTCTTTCGTCATTGGAACCGTCCGAGTGAAATTATTTTTGTAATTACGAAATGTGATGGTTTTTTTATCGAAATTAACGTCTCTAACCTCTAATTTGAATAACGATTTGATTCTTCCACCACACTCATTTTGTAATTGACTGATGATTAATGAAATTTGGCCATTTTTTGTTGAAGTATTCATATGAAACTGAACTAAATCAATCTCTGATTGAGTGGGTTTAGCAGCTGTAATTTCATCTTTACTACGAACCACACCATTAAACTTCAAGTATTCCAATCTTCCTTCTTTATTTCCAACTCTTATTTTCTTTTCTTTTATCCATACTTCTTTTCCATCTACGTAAGTCTTTATTCTTTTTCCACAAACATCGGTGTTATTGATGAAATGCCGAAAAGCTTCCAATGCGTGCACCCTGCGTTGGATTTGTCCTGCCGAGAGCGTTCCACGTTCGTAGCGATCAATTAAGTGTTCAAAGTATTTATTCCAGGTTTCCCGTTCATATATCTTGGTAATAATCTTTTGAAATCCGGACCTTTCATTTTGGCCAGATCATCCAGCATTGTAATCATTGATTTTTGATACGAGTCATATGTGCTTTTACGCATTTTTGCCTTTTTTACAGCAAGTCCAGCTTTCTCAGCTTCACGAAATACAGATTCTACATTTTCTAATGCAATATCCAAAATTGTCTTTTTCACTTTTGGTTTTGAATTTTGTTTTTTAATAGAGGGGGTTGCTTTATGTTTCTTTTTCCTCTTCCCATTTTTTTCACATCCTTTCCTTAAAAATGGGCCGAAATCCAAAATCGCGGTACGCTAACTGACTGTAAATGCCGTCCGGAAGGACGAAATGTTTCGCTTTCGTCTTCCGATCCTGCATTAACAGTCAGTAAGCGATGGAGATCTGGGTTAGTGGTAGAAATTTTTGCAGCAAAAATCAATGTATTTTGTGCAGTTTCCCTCTAAGGTCTTGTTTTCGTAAATTTCATCATCTCTGCGATACATCGCATCGTTGATTCAATTTCCTCAATCAATCCCTTGAGAGAAACTGCACACAGCACAGCTGCTCTTCCATTCATCATTTTTCTCGATGCTTTCAGCATTCAGCCGAAACCAATCTCAAAAAATAATAAGTTCCAGAACATCCGTGGCCTAAGCGTATAACCCAAAGTCTAGTGCTTTGACTAAGCGAACGTATCTTACAAATGTTCAGATACGCTCTAATCAAATATAGATCGTAATCCATATCTCATTAGAACATTCCCTTTCATCGGCATTCACATAGTTACGGACGCAGGTTATACCCACGCGAGCCAGTGCCTCCATTACACCTTGCCCATCTCTTGGTTTCCCAAGTTCACATCGCTCATAAGCAACGTTAGACCGCTACACTATTATTTAGAGACCTTGTGTATCGCTTTCTCCAACCTCCGGAGTTAAGCCTCGGTACAGCGGGCTGTTAACCCAAAAAATCAACACTACGACTATAGACGACTATTTAGACACCCTACATTTGCTTAAATGATAAAATTAACATTAATACTCCTCCAATGAGTTTTTTTATCTGTATTGCTTGCTGCTTTTTACCGTGTCCTCGTACCTCTTCCGGGATTTCTTGAGGAACTTTTTTTATACGCTGCCAGCAGTTTGTTACTTAAATTTATCTACACATCACTCCCTTAAAGTTATAAGTTGTTTCTACTTGTGTTCCGTATTCAGTGTACCGTTTTTGGACCTTAATGAAACTTTGTTATATTACGTTTTAAAGTATATTTAAATTCCTTTCTGTAATTTGAATTGTGTTGCGATTTGTTTATGAAGGTCATACTCCTTAATTTTTATAGTTTATATACCTCATTGTCTGTCACAGAGCCTTGAGATTCCTTTCTTCCTTCCTTAAATTGACTTTCCTTATCAGATAATCCGAAATATTAGACTTGGATAATCCAATTTTGTTTTAAATTTAAAGAACTGATACCAACCTTTTCTACTAAAGTTGATTAAATCGCTTACAAGTTTTGCGAAGTTATACAGTACTGGCCAAATTATATAATACATCTAATAACTTTTTTGAAAAATATTAAAAAAAACAGACGTTTAAGCCTGTTTTTGTTTCTTCAACCATTGGATGATTTGAGCAATATATTCTTCTTCTGAACGGAAATCCTCTTTTTCTTGCGTAAGGGAAGTTCGACGTTGTAGCTGCATAATGTTTGGATATACTTCATTTTTTTCTAAGTCGTATGTAGATAAGGTTCTATTACTTACTTATGTATAACTTATACTCATTTTCGAATTTGTCCTTCGGCTCAATAAAATCATAAAATAATATAGATTCCAATGAAATACTAAAAGTATTTCCTTTTCCTTTTGTTATTAGTTGTTTAGGAAATTGTTTTTCTTTTTTATATTGTTTTATGTAGCTAATTAAATACTTCCTCTTAGACTTGTCTTTTATAGACCATTTTGCTGAAAGTTTTTTAGCAAAATCATTTGGTTTTGACCAAAATTCTAAATTAATTTTGTTATTTATAAAAAAGTTTTCAACTGAATCAGGTGAACCAATGTTTATTCTGATTTTTTTTTGAACATTAGTAGCTTCATATTGTGACCAAAACCTTCTGTGCAAATAAAGTTGACGATTTTTTTTAAGAAGGATTTCGTGTAAATTCTCGGAAGCAAACCGATTTGCATCCTTATTAAATATAGGAATTCTTCTCATTATATAATAAATTTCGTAAAGGTCAGTTAATGCTATAGGTGTTAATTGATTATTTTTTATTGTAGTATTAAGCCTAGCATATTCTATTCCACGTTCCTTAACACCAGCATCGCAATTATCAACAATCTCTTGGAAATCATAAATATCTACATAATAAAAATAGGGAGCAAATGCCTTAGTATGAGTTTCGCCTTTAATATGTTTAATGATACGATTCGCTAGATTATCAGTCTTGCCAATATATAAGGGTAATTGTAGGTAATCCACTTTAAACCTATCATTGAAATCATTTCTCTGTGCAGTTTCCCAATCCCAAAACACATAAACTCCAGGCCGGGATGTATACCATTCTTCTATCCTATCCAATTCCCAGACATAGTAGCTAGAAGACGGTTTAATAAAAGGTAATAAAGATTTACCAATCTCAGGATTTTTCTTTCTCAACTCCATATATTTCACGCTCTCTTTCTCCATAATTTAAAAATTGATAACATTATACTTTCCAATATGAATAAGAAAAAAGAATTGTTTTTTGAATAAAAAATATACAATATTCCATTTTGTCTATTAAATTAATATATTTTCTCTTAAACAGTAAGTTATTCATAGTATCTACTATTTAATTTCTCTTCCCAAAGTGCAATTAGCTCATTCTCACGTTCCCAGGTATCGAATAATGAAAAATCCCATTTTTCTAATTTCCCAGCATAATTCCATCCATCTCTTGTTAATAATTTTCTGGTTTCTTCTACAGACTCAGAATTATATATGGAAAAGTATTTAGATCGACGTTGAGTAACATAATATGTTTCATCGGCAGTTGAATAAATTATTTCTGTTATCATTAATTTCAAGAAGATTTTCCCTTTACCACTGTGTCTTTGCTTTTCAATTATATATTCCTCGGCTCTGTAAGCAAGCCAATCTAACCATTCAAGATTATCTTCTGTAGTCCCACCTCTCCATTCCGGTTTTGGGGGTATTCTTTTCCTTATTTTTTTCCCCTTTCCATAAATTCAAACACCTCTAATAGGATAATTATACCATTAATAGATATGGTAGGAATTCATTTAATTTAGGGTGGTAAATCCAATTTTTTATTAATTTCAAATTTTCCTAAGAATACTAGTATAATATTACAAACAAAAGAAGGAGGAAGATAATATGGCTGTGATCAATGATTATGTGGGTATAAAAAAATTACTCGGAAGCAAAAAGGTGTTTATGTACTATGGGGTAAAGAGAGTGAATGCCTCTATGTTGGGAGTGGACAAATTTTAAACCGTTTATCAGTTCATTTAAGTGCTAGTGTGTTTAAAGACTTAATTGAATCTATTACTATTTATCCTGGAAAAAATGAAAGAGAAACTAAATTGCTAGAATATGCGTTGATTAAAAGATATTCGCCTTCCTATAATAAAGAGAATCGATGGAATAGTATAGTTGGATTGAAATACAAAAATTGGGGAGCAAAATTTCCTCTTAAAAAGATTAAGTAATAATAAAGAAAAGGCTAATACAAAATTAGCCTTTTTAAATTTATAGGTGCCGAGCTTGGTGCCCATAATTTTAAAATTAGGAATCACTAGAAAACATCAGAAGGTAAAAAAGCTTGATATAACAACATTTCCTGAAACAACAGGTTACTAGAAAAACAGGTGACAGCAAACTTCAAAACTGCTTGAGACCTGCGTGCCAGGTCTGGTGGGTTCGATTCCCACGCAGTCCCGCCAACTCAATAATACCAAGGATTCTGAAGAATTCCTGTTGTACATAGACCAGAGGGTACTCGGTCTTTTTTTATTGCCGTTGCCCAAACAGTGTCATTCTCGTTTTTTTACATTCAACCGAGTCAAGCGCAAGCGTGGGCTTTGATAGATAAAAATAGCTTATTTTGGTCTCGTTTTTTATGTTATCTTTTGTTTAAAAGATATTCAGAAAAAAGTTGGTGTACGATTGAGTAGAAAGAAACAAAAACGTAAAGCAAGGAAGAAGGAACCGAGTACGTTCGGCACAGCACTAAAGCTATTAGGCTGTTTTTTCGTCTTATTGTGTTTAGGATGGTATATGATGGTGGGTCATTTAGATGGGGAAACTTTTCATGGAGTCGTGGAGCTCCCCTTAAAGGAAAGCTATGCGAACCCAGTATATGGTATGGCATTGATACATTGGGTCATAGGAATTCCTAGCGTCATTGTCGCTTTAATATCAATAGTAAAAGGGAACAAAAAGGAATTCATGATATCCTGTTTCTATAGTGTTCCTATTTTTTTAATGAGTTTAGGATTTACGATTCAGTATATGGTTTTGTTAGTTAAAGTTGGTGCTGAATCCTTATGGTGGTTTTATGTTGCTGCAGCAGTCCTCGGATTCCTAATAGCTAATCTCTTAATCTATTTGGATAAAAGTAAATTACATCCTGTTTTTATTGGACTGGGTGCTATCTTAATAGTCCTCAGCTGGATCCTTTTAGTCGTGGCGAACTCCGCCGATGGAAATTATATTGTTACATATAGGGATAAATTAAGAGGAAGTTTCTCGATTAAGACCATGGTTGGAACCTTTCAAACTTTGGGAATTATGATTTTCCTCCTTATGTATGGTTTTCTATTGAAGCTTCGATTTGGTGGGGAAGAGCAGGAGTAAGAGTAAGAGTAAGAGTAAGAGTAAGAGTCTTTACTAAGGAATCCGAGAAATCCCTGCTTTAATTACACATAGCTTTCAAGTATAATGACTATTATTCAGATTATGCATATGATTTTTGTTCGAGAGAATCCTATAGATAAGCCGGATAATACATAAAAACGAGGTTAGTAAATGAGTGAAACAAGATTTGAGGATTATAATTTAAGCGATGAAATAAGAAGATCTTTAGAGGTATTAAAATATGAAGCTCCGACAGAGGTTCAGAGTAAAGTCATTCCGTTAGCATTGGCAAATCAAGATCTTGTTGTAAAATCTCAAACAGGAAGCGGTAAGACTGCGTCCTTTGGAATTCCTATTTGCGAACTGATTGAATGGGAAGAAAAAATGCCACAGGTCTTAATCCTTACACCAACCAGAGAACTGGCTGTTCAAGTTCGCGATGACATTACGAATATTGGAAGGTTTAAACGGATCAAAGCAATGGCTGTTTACGGAAAAGAACCTTTTACGAAACAAAAAGAAGAATTGAAACAAAAAAACCATGTAGTTGTTGGTACTCCAGGTCGTGTTATCGATCATATTGAAAGAGAAACTCTGATTCTTGATAAAATAAAGTATCTAATTATTGATGAAGCTGATGAAATGCTTAATATGGGTTTTATCGATGAAGTAGAATCAATTATCAATGAACTCCCTTTAAACAGAGTAACAATGGTATTTTCGGCAACATTACCTAAGGATGTTGAAAACCTCTGCCATAAGTATATGGAAAATCCTATTAGTATCGAGATTGAGGCTACCGGTGTCACGGCAGATACAATAGAACATCGTTTAATTGAAGTGACGGAAAATGAAAAAATTCCACTCCTAAAGGCCGTCACTGTCGTTGAAAATCCAGATAGCTGTCTTATTTTTTGCCGAACTAAAGAACATGTGGATATGGTCTATACTGAATTGGAAGGATCCAATTATTCTTGTGAAAGACTCCATGGCGGATTAGAACAACAAGATCGGTTTGCTGTAATGGATGGTTTCAAAATGGGGAATTTCCGTTATTTGGTTGCCACCGACGTAGCAGCACGAGGGATTGATATTGATAATGTGACACTTGTTATCAACTATGATGTTCCAATGGAAAAAGAGAGTTATGTCCACCGGACTGGCCGAACCGGCCGCGCAGGAAATGAAGGAAAAGCGATTACGTTTGTGACACCTTATGAAGAAAAATATGTTAAAGCTATTGAACGGTATATTGGCTTTGAAATTCCAATAATGGATGCACCTAAGCCACACGAAGTTGCTGATAAAAAAGCTGCTTTCGAGGAAAAAATCAGCGGCCGACGAGTCGTAAGAAATAATAAAACCGCCAGAATTAACCAAGATATCATGAAACTATATTTTAGCGGTGGAAAAAAGAAGAAGCTTCGTGCGGTAGATTTTGTTGGTACGATTGCGAAAATCCCTGGAGTAACTGCTGATGATATTGGGATTATTACAATCCAGGATCAAATGTCCTATGTTGATATTCTGAATGGAAAAGGCTCTCTCGTTTTACAAGCCATGGAGAATACAACCATAAAAGGGAAGAAGCTAAAAGTTAGTAAAGCCCTAAAATAATTATACACTGAATTCTAGTGCCTGACCCCCGACATTTAAAGCATTACAGCGCCGGGGGGCAGGCACTATTTTTCGGTAAATTTTTCACTGATGCGTTTTTTTGTTTATTCAATCTATTATTTTAGAAAAATTTCATTTACGAACAATCACGCAACTAGTTTATAATTAAAGGATGTCCAAAAAAGTAATCGGAGTCTCTTCATGACCCCAAGAAGATGTAAGTAGGTGAGTACAATCGACATTATTGAAACAAGGGTAAGAGGTTTTATTAGCGATATCCAACACCCTAAGCAAAAAAAGAAAATCAATAGTAACGATTTAGAATTTCAGTTGCGCAAGCTAGTGGATGATTATTTTGAAATGGACGGCTATTCGCTGTTCTATCGCGCAATCGAAACATTGCAGGCGGAGGGACAGCTAATCCCGATTCAAAATAATCAATACAATGGTAAAACACCTGCTCTTGCCTTATATTACTGGGTCAATATAAAAGTTCAAGCCGACAAATGGGATCGTCTCGAGATGATGAAATTGAGTGATCGGTTTGATTTTTCCTATTATGAGCGTCATCCCGAATGGCAGACGAAAGAAGAGTGGCAGCGAATCAAGAATGTATATAGTTTTCTAAGGTCCAGCCAGGAACGGGAAATCGTATCATTCGAAGAAAGAAGCCTGGAGCTCTTTGGCCATGAAAAATTCTTATTGGATAGTGATCAATTTCCTGATGGAAAAGGCTTTTTAACGAGAATCGGAATATCTGAGGACCAACTTAAAATGGTGAAGTATGGGGAGCCTTTTGTATTTTGGATGAAACAAGGGAAAGAAATAAAAGATATTCAGAGAGTACTCATCGTCGAAAATCTATCGTTCTTTCATACTTCTATTAAATTATTGGAAGCGAATCAACTCGATTATGAGCCAGAGCTCATTATTTACGGGGAAGGCACGAAAATTGAACAGAGTTTTTCCTTTTTCTTTCGAATGTTTCCGCCAAAATCCTATCTTTTCTACTACGCAGGCGATCTTGATGCGGCAGGGTATGGTATCCTCATCAGGCTGATCGAAAAATACCCGGATTACAGCATTCAGCCTGCCTTAAAAATTTATCGAAAAATGCTAGAATGTCTAGAACAAAAAAATGACCAGAAAATAGGGCAAACGCAAAACCTCAAATACCGAGATTTATTTTTTCAATGGTTTACAGATGAGGAGCAAGCATTATTACAGCAATTATGGCAGGAAAATAAGCGAATTCCACAAGAAGTATTAACGATTGAAACATGGAGGAGATGGACTTGAACGAATCATGGGAAGGTTTTGCCCAGCGAATGCAACGATTAAATCCACTGTTTGAGCTTGGCAGGGGAATGGAAGTAGGGGAACTGAAGCCTTATGTCCAAACGATTCTCATGCAAGTGCTCCTGACCATCTTTTACCGGGAATTAAATGATGATGATCATAGACGCAAATCAGATATCAAGTATATGGTAGAGGATTCTATTAAGCAAATGATGCTGCTGGCAGACGATAAGCAAATTGACCGGATTACAAGCGGGCTATTATATCAGGGAAAAGAAGAGTATAGCCAACCGTTTGAAGCTTTATATTACGATGAAATAAAACAATCATGGGAAACACAGGTCTTCCGTTATGTCACGATGGATGAAATATATACGAATTTAGAGTTGGGCGGATCGATTGTTTATAAACTTACTGATGTCTCTCAGGAAATGATTTTTATGAGCAGGGAAATGGCTGAAGAATTCTCCATCACGATCGAACAACTCTATAGTATGCAGCTAATTAAGAACGGTAATTTTCGAAAAGCTACCCGAAACCTCGATCACCTCATTTCACGCGTAAATCGCTTAATGGCAAAGGAATTCACTTTTCAAAAGGAAATGATCAATAATCCTAAAATCTTGCTTATGGAAGAGGAATGGCAAAGGGCCGACAATCGGGTTGAAATTGAAAAGCAATTTGAGGAAGAAAAAAATCACTTCCGGACCATTACTAGGATGATAGAGAAATCGAAACGAAGAAATGAAGAGGACCATCCTATCCAAAAAGAATTGTTTCTCCTCCAAGAAAAAATTGGCCATACAAGGCAGTTACATGACCGGTTTGCCAAGCTAGTCATTCAAAATATCTCTTATGAAATGAAATTAAAGGCGGAGAACCCTTCCTTGTTTTGGGAAACAAGTCTGGTTTCATTTCGCGAACAGTTTTATGAAAATTGGTTAATGAAGGAAGGAATCAAAAGTTTCGAGACTATCGAAAGAGTCCTTTCTCCCTTATTTTCACCGAAGAATGAATTTATTCTGCCGCTTGATTGGATCTGGGGTGAACAAGAATTTGATGAAAAACAACTAACGGATGCTGTAATCGAAGAGGAGTCAGAAGAAAGCATTACTCGATTGCGAGTGACGAACTGGGAGTCCG
The DNA here is from genome assembly GCF_049568635.1 of Neobacillus sp. SAB-20_R2A. NCBI lineage: Bacteria > Bacillati > Bacillota > Bacilli > Caryophanales > Bacillaceae > Neobacillus > Neobacillus sp. SAB-20_R2A. The sequence continues at coordinate 2,069,646 of NZ_CP145895.1, forward strand.
TTGTTAAGGCATGGAGTTATGTTTTTCAGCATTTACAAACATACGGAGAGTTTTCATTAGCTGACTTATCCACGCTTCCATTAGAAGTACAGGATTTATGGTTTGAAGAATCGGAATCGATTGATTTATGGATGATGTTTGATAAAAAGCCGTTGAAGGTTCAAGTGCTGCATCGGAAAGAAGAAACATTAAGTGACGAGCGGGAAATTCTTCTTTATAAATTAATGCAGGAATATCCACAATTTCAAGTGTTTGAGGGCTTAAAAATCTTTACCATGTTTGATCATCGAGCGGAGTCTTTTCTTTGGTATCAAACGAAAATTACCCCGTTTAAGATATGTGTACTGGAGGAAAAAAGATGAATGCAGAATCCATTAAAAAAGCATCAGCTGTCTATTTTACTCTATTAAAAGAAAAAGTAATTGACGAAAATAGCGAACATTTCGAGACGTATTTTGATCCTGAAGTGAGACAGACCGTTCTTTTATTAGCAGACGAATCAGGTACATATATTATTGAATCGCCGAAACGGATCCATTTGGTTGCCCAGCCCACTGGCTCAATCTTTGCTACGAATTTTACGCATTTGAAGGACAAGCATAAGCAAATCGAATCGAAAAAGCACTTTCATCTTGTTAGTATTGTCATCATGGCTTTTTTGGCGGCGATTGACAGCAATCAGGCTGCTAAAATCCGTACGAAGCGGGAAGGAATCAGCTATTACGCATTAGAGCGTCTTGTCAACGATCTGATCATGAAATGGGATAGCATTCTTAAAGCGAAACCTGCCTTCGGAGAAGAGGAAAGAATTGATATGAAGGATGTTGTGACAACCTGGAAATACATGGAGGTTGAAACGGATGATTATGGGGCTAAAAAAGGCAATAGACGAACTAGAATCGGTTTAATTGCAAGCAGCATGCGTTTATTAGAGACGGAGGGACTGATCGTCATTCTGGACCGGGATGATATTCCAAAGGCAATCCCGAAACAAGAGCTGTTTGAGCGAATTGAATACCTTTATCACGATTATGATCGGTATGAATTATTCAAAAATTTAATGACTACGGAGGAGGGGGAGCATGCCGAAAATCCATCGAATTAGAATTGTAGGCCTGAAGTATGATGGCATGCAAAAGCAATACAAAGATACCACCTTTCACTTTCATAATGGCGAGACATCCACAAATGGCCTTATTGCCATGATGAATGGTGGCGGGAAAGGGGTATTTCTGCAAACCATCTTCCAAATTCTTAAACCCGGAACCTCTTGGGGAAAACAAAACAATCGTTATTATCAGCAGTTCTTTTTTAATAATAAAGAGCAATTTATTCCTTATACCTTTCATGTTCTCATCCAATGGGAATTGGACGGCTCAGACCGCAGGCATCTGGTAACGGGAGGAATGTTCTCAGCCGAACAGCGGATTTCGATGAATGAAGAAAGTGGCATTGATCGTAAAACCTTGGAACAGGAAGCGAAGATCGTCCCTAATATTACGTTTTACACAAGAGAATTTGAACGGAAGGAAGAGGTATCGCTAGAGCATATTCCATTATTTGAAAATGATGAGGTTGCTGAAACCGAAAGCCTGAAGGACTATTTAAAATGGAATGGCTATGATGTTTACCGGGATATAAAGAAACACTATCGCATTCTTGATACCTACGGAATTAACCGTAAAGATTGGGATATTATGAAGGACATTAACAAGGATGAAGGCGGCGTCGGCAAATACTTTGAGGGGGCCGAGGATGATCATTCCCTATTCCAAAAACGAATCATTCCTACGGTTAGTCAAGTGTTGCACCGGACAGAAGAGCAAAAGAACGATCTTGTTGAAATTTTCAAGAGTCAGGCAAGTATCGCGAAGGATTTGCCTATTCTTCTAAAAAGAGAGCAAGCACATAAGGAATTTTTAGAAGACATTGTCCCTTTTGAAGAGAACTTGGCTAAAGGTGCCGAACATAAAGACATTGTGCAAGCAAGTATAAAAGAAGGAAGACAACTGTTAGGTGCTTTAGAACATTTAAAGCATTCGGAAGAGAAAATGCTGCTTGTTTTAAAGGAAAACATTGAAAAATTAACGATAAGGCAAGCTGATTTACGCTATCAAAAAGACAATCTAGAATATGCAAAAGCTCACCGAGAGGTACTGGATTGGGAGAAGAAATTAGGAGAAGAAAGAAATAAACATACTTCCTTACAAGCAATGGTTCAGGAGAAACAAGAACGAAAAGAACAGCTAGCCTTTCAGGTATTATTAAAGGAATGGAGTGAAAATGAGCAAAGTATACGCGCTCTTTCACAGCAGATTGCGACATTAGAACAAAATAGCGGCCTAGAGCAAGTCAATCAAAGAATGGATGAAATCAAAAAAGAAGCAGGAAAGCAATGGGATCAGTCCTATCTATCCATTAAAGAAGCTGTTAGGGAGTATCTGGGCTATCAAAAGTTCTTGCAGAAAAAAGGGAACGATCTGTCGCAGCAAGAGAAACTAAAGACTAGTGAGATTGCCCGGCTTAGTACGGAAATTGATCTCTTATATACGCAGATGCATACATTTGAGTCTAAGGAAGAAAACCTCATTAAAGAATTTGGTGACCGGATAACCTATGATTTAAAGGGCTTTATCGAGTTTCTTTCTAAACAAATTGACAACAAAAAGGTTTCGATAGAAGAGCTGCAAGCAAAAGATAAAGAATCTAGTGAAGCGCAAAACGAATTAGCCACTATACATGGTACGCTTGTCCAATCGATTCAGTTTTCGGAAGAAAAATGTGAAAAACTAAAGCAAGCAAATGAAGAGCAAACACAAAAAGAAGTAAAACTGTTGGATCGTCTTCGTGGATTGTTAGATGATGTCGCGGCACCACTAACTCATGCGCTTCTTTCGAAATATGTCATCCAGATTGAAGACAAACTCGGCAATAATAGGGAACAAGGTGAACACATAAAAAAAGATCTTTGGGAAATTCAACTCGACCATTCCTTAAATGATGAGCACTTCTGGATTCCGAATAAAGATGTGAAAGAATTAAAAGAATGGATTGATGAAAAAACTGGCATCGATGTGTTTTATGGAACGCAATTTCTCCAATCCTTAAGTAAAGAAGAGCTTGCGAATTACCTTGAAACTTATCCGCTCCTTCCATATGGGTTAGTCGTTAGCGGGCAGCAATGGCAAAAAATTAATCAGCAGATTCTTTCCGGAAGAATGTTCAAAAGTCCAGTTCCGATATTTTTGCGTGAGGAAATGAACAGTGAAAATCACCAGCCAACCTTTGTGATAATTAACGGAACAGAGAAAGAGCTATTAACGGATAAAAATCAATTTACCAACTGGAAAATTAGTATTGCTAAGCAAATAGAAGAAAAGAAAGAAACACTTATAGAAATTGAAAAAACAGAAACTTCTTTGCGCCGTATTTTAAAAGAAATGGATCGATTTTTATCACACGAGCTTGCAGTGGATATCGAGAGAGAGCTTAATCAGGAACAGTATACTGTTCATTCTATGAAGACGAAATTACAGGAAATCACAACACAGCAGCAAAAAGAAAAAGAATTACAGCTCCAGCTAAAAGAACAGATTGAGACGGCAAAAGAAAAAATCGAAAAGCTGACAAAAGATGTAGAAACATTAGCGGAATATGATCATGAAAAGCTAATTCATCAAGAAAATAAACGTTTGAAGTTAGAGAAAGAGAAACAAAAGGAAGCCACGAGTTTAGCGCAGCAGGAAATAGGAAAAGAGCACCAACACATCATTGACCTGCAAACCAAGTGGCATCAAACGTATTTAGAATGGAAGGTTACAACCGAGCAAACGATTAAAGAGATCGGCGTCTTTATTGAAACAGCTTTATTTCCTCCTGATGAAAAAGTAGAGCAGTGTGAAGACATCCCCCGGTTGTCAGCTCATTTATTAGAGGAGCTAAATGGCAGTATTGAAGAGTTAAAACAGCTCCAAAAATCAAAAGAAGAACAAGCAAGAGAATTGCTGGTTATTCAAGCAAAAAAAGAAACAGAACAAAAGCAGCAAAATAAATTAGAGAAAAAACTGGATACCTATAATAAGGAGTGGAAAGACGCTCCGGAACCAGATGAACCTATAAGCATATTAGAAAATATGCTGCAAACAGCCCAAAAGGAAGCGAAGACGGCGGAAAAAGAAGAACGGGAACAAGGAACGGCTGTAACCGTCGCAGAAACTTCTTTAAAGCATGCAATTGTTCAGCGTGATAAGTCAGGAAAGAAAGTGGCCAAACATGAAAAGCCGCCTGAAGAATGGGAAGAGCTTGATTTAGAAGTAAAGGGTGTAGAAATACAAGACCAAATGAAACAAACGCTAGAGGAAGTAAAGCAGGCTGAAAAGCGCCAAAAAGAAATAGACTCCAACATTGCGGGTTATGAAGGGGATTTGTTAACATTATCCGTGGTCCTTAAGGAGGAAGCGGCAGCCTTTACTGATATAGATATAGAAAAAGTCAGGAGTCAAGGGAAAGCATGTATCATATCCTGGTGTGAAAAACATCAAGCAATTCAGGAAGAAGGCAAAGAGAAGCATGCGAAAATCGAACAATCCTTACGTAATGTAAAGCAGACGATTGAAGGAAAGGATTGGGAGATTCGTTTTAAAAATGAAGTATTAACAACATTAGACCATATGGATACAAGGCATTATTCGCATATACAAAGCATTGTTAAAAATATGAAGCGCTTCTCACAAGGTGGTTTGGAACAATTAGAACGTGACAAAGAACGGGCAGAAAAGGCTCAAAACTTCTGGGCCAGCCGGGCCAGCATGAAGGTGATGAGTATTTCAGAGGCGATTCGTTCGATGATTGCAAAAATGAAGCTGAAAAATGAACGAGGATCCTTCCCGCTAGTGCAGCTGAAAGAAGACATTTTACCTAAAAAGCCCGAAGATATCGAGCCGCTGCTGAAGCAGCATTTTGTCGCCGCCATCAACAAAATTACCAAACAATTTGATACGATTGATCACAATAATCTTGCTGTAGACCAAGAAATCAAACAACTCATTAGTGATGAGCAGATATTGTTTGTATCACTACGAAATCGATACCCGGAGCTTCTCGTCTATAACATGCGAACAGATAATGCCTTTATGTACGGAAAACCGCAAAGAGAGCATTATTCAACATGGCAGACGATTAATCAGGGATCAAAGACGAAATCAGATGGCAGTGGAGGACAAAAGCTGTCTGCCCGAATGGTTATGATGATGATGTTATTGTCAGTTAAAAATGAGTCAGACCAAAGCTGGGTTCCGTTAGTCTGTGATAATCCGTTCGGACAAGCCGCGTCAGCACATGTCCTCGACCCGATTTTCTCAGTCGCCGAAAAACTGAAGTTCCAATTCATCGTCGTCACTCCGCCAGAACTGGTGAAAACGGAAATCAGCCGAAGATTCGATGCCTATTATAAATTGGACTTCATTCGTGAAAAAGGAAAAGAAATTGTTTCCGACACAATTGTTCCAGCATATCGAATTTATCAGGGAACTGAAGCAGCTAGGTAAGATGAGATATTGAAAAATACTTTTAAACCATTTATAATTAGTAGAATATTAACCAAGAAATCAATATCAATTGTTTCATTTCGTTTAATTTGTTATAATTAAGTGTTTTTAACATTCTTGAGGGGGAAAACCATTAATATGTCAGTAGAAATTGGCAGCAAAGTACAAGGTAAAGTAACAGGCATTACTAATTTCGGAGCTTTTGTGGAATTACCGGATGGATCAACAGGTCTTGTGCATATCAGTGAAGTAGCGGATAGCTATGTTAAAGATGTAAATGACCATCTTAAAATAGGCGACCAAGTTGAAGTAAAAGTAATTAGTATGAAAGACGGGAAAACTTCCTTGTCCATTAAAAAGGCGGTTGATAGACCCGAAGGACAAAGCTCTTCTTATTCTCAACGCCCATCACGTCCGGGTGGTAGAGGGGATAATCGTTCCAAAGACTTTCGTTCAAAAGGTAATTTCAAACCAAAGGAAAGTTTTGAAGATAAAATGGCTAAATTTTTAAAGACTAGTGAAGAAAATTTGTCTACCCTAAAACGTAACAGTACTGCAAAACAGGGTGGTAGAGGTGGAAGACGCGGATAAATTACTGCGATTCTTATCTTTCATCATATAGGTAAAGAGGCTGACTCAAAGGGTCGTTGAATAACGACACTTTTGGGTCAGCTTTTTATTTGGCTCTTTTCTAAATGAATGTTGCTTTTCGAATTTAAAAACTGCTCTTGAGTTGAGGGTTGGCGAGTAAAATCTTGATTTGGGCGAGTAAATCATGAAATTAGGCGAGTAAAAGTGAAAAGTTGACGAGTAAAACCCCAAATTCAGCGAGTAAATTTTTAAAAAGGTATTATTAAGATCTTTATGTTACCTAAGCCAGGCTCTCCGCCTGGCTTTTTGGTGTGAATTCCCGCCTGTAAAATAGTTTGGAAAGTAATTCAGTTATTTTGGAAAGTATTTGGCCAGAAAGTGTAAGTAAAATTGTAAAAATGGAAAGTAACTGCACCAAATGGAAAGTAACCACTCCAAATCGGAAAGTATATCCAAATATATGGTAATCAGCCCAAAAAGGTAATTGAAAAGGGACCTTTTTGGGGTGGTTTTGCCGCTTGTTCCCCAATTACGGTCGGCAATAGCTTCCATTGGTTACGCAAAAATGCTCTATTAAACTAATTTCAGACGTCAAACTCATACATGAATTGCCTTGGGAATTTAGGGGGAGATAATATTGCGAAGGGGTCAGTTAATTGACCTGTTTTTACCCTTTTTGAATCTAAAAGTGAACCCGTTAATTTACGAAAACAGCTTTTTATTCTTATTCTAATGTGACAGGAACGGAGTGGGTTCTGAGATTCAGCAGAAAAGTGCGGGAATTTGTAGAATTTAGAGGAATTTTAGAAAGTATAGAGAATTATTTAGTTTATTCCGAAAATTCTTAATAGAGAAGTGGGGTTGTATTAAATGTTTGTCTCAGAACAATTAGAAGAACATGTAAAGCTGCAGCCGGAGAAGGTGATTACTGCTTATCAGGGCAGGGAGATGACCTACGGCCAATTATACCAGCAGGCGAAAAATTTAGCAGGGTATTTCCAGGAGAAGGGCTACCAAAAGGATGACATCATTGCGGTCTATCTGCCCAACTCTGATTATTTTGTAATCTGTTATTATGCCTGCCAGCTGGGCGGATTTTCGGTCATGCCCGTCAATACCAAATTAACTGCACCGGAAGTGGAGTATATTTTCAGCCATTCTGAAGCGAAAGCGATCATTTATGATGTAAGGTATGAAGCCCAACTGAATCAGATTTCCTTAGAGCAGTTTGAAGACCGTTTAGCAGTTGGCGGCGAGGATTCATTACTAGCAGTATTAGCAGACGACAAAATCCCTTTTCAGCCTGTGAAGGTTGATGAGGATGATACAGCGGTTGTTTTTTACACATCCGGAACGACTGGCAAGCCCAAAGGGGTTATGTTATCAGCCGGAAATGTCCGTGCGGCTGCTCAAATTTGGTCAGATGTAATGGAAATAACCGCAGCTGACCGCATGCATATCGTGACCCCGCTGTTCCACTGTGCTGCGAGTCATTGTTTTACTGTTCCTACTATTTATAAGGGCGGTACAGTGGTAATTGAGGAGGCTTTTTCACCGGAACAAACCTTGAGGACAATGGAAAAAGAAAAGGTGACCATTTTCTTTGGAGTCCCGGCCATCTATAGTATTCTATTAAATACTCCTAAAATGGCAGAAACTGATTTATCTAGGCTCCGTTTGTTCACGTACGGGGCGGCTCCTATGCCATATGAGCTGGTCCGTACGGTAAAGGAACGCTATCCTGATGTAAAAGTACAAAACTTATATGGCCAGACAGAAAATTCACCTGGAGCTACAACCTTAAAGGACCATTATGCACTGGACAAAGTCGGTTCTGTCGGTGAACCTTTGCCAGGGCTTGAGGTACAGGTGGTTGATGAGTTTGGCGAGCCAGTACCAACCGGAGAAGTAGGGGAAATCGTTGTTAAAGGGCCGCTTGTGATGAAGGGTTACTTGAAGAATGAAGAAGCTACTCGGCAGGCATTAAAAAATGGCTGGTTATACAGCGGAGATTTAGGCCGATTTGACCAGGATGGCCTGTTATATATCGTCGACCGGAAAAAGGATATGATTAACCGGGGCGGCGAAAACGTCTATCCCGTTGAAGTCGAAGAAGTCCTATATCAAATACCGGAAATCTTGGAGGCTGCGGTAGTCGGCGTCCCGCATCCTATATACGGTGAAGTCCCAAAAGCGTTTGTGGTCCCTAAAGAAGGAAGGACACTTACAGAAGAAGACGTCCTCACCTATTGCAAAACAAAACTGGCTAAATACAAACTGCCCGTGGAACTAGACTTTCTCGATACATTACCACGCAATGCGAGTGGAAAAGTCCTGAAACACGTTTTACGGGGATAAGCATGGAGGAAGCAGAAGAATGGTTTTCTGCTTCCTTTCTACTGTACTTAGCAATTATGGGCAATTGTTCGCCCAATTATATTATTTTACGAGAGTATGCTGTTCAATTAGCTTTATTTGCTTCTTGAATGATAGTTGTTTTGGCAATGTAAGGGACGTTAAGCTAGCAATAATCGCAAGTGCGGCAGCAGTAATAAAGGAATATAAATGAGTGCCAAAAGCATCATACAACCAGCCGCCAAGAAACGAACCCAAGGCAGCTCCTATTTGATGTCCGAAGTATGCCCATCCATTTAAGATGCCTAGTAAACGTGTTCCATAAAGATCACCTAAAATAGCTGTAGACATAGCAACAGACCCCGACCACACTAATCCGCCGCTAAATGCTACAATAAAGAGTTGCCAATTCGTTGCTGCCAAAACTAAACCTAAAAACCCAAGGCCGCGGACAAAATAAACTAAAAATAAAATGTTTTTTCTAGGGAAACGATCTGCGATGTGACCTAAGACAAATGTACTGAACATGGCAACAATCCCAATTAATCCAACACCAAAAGAAGCAACCATTGGCTCAAAATGATGATCCATTAACATAGGTACCCCATGAGAACCTAATAGATTCATTCCAAACCCACAAGCGAATAAGCCAAGAACGATTTTCCAATAAACATTTGTCTTTACAGCATCTCTCACATTAATTTCTGGTAGTTCTTGTTTTTCTAGACTGCCGACAGGTCCTACCATGTCAGCCCCTTCTGGTACATTCTCTCGCATAATAAAAATGGCAGAAGGAACAGTGATACAGATGAATACGCCTGCAAATATAAGAAGAGTGTCCTGCCACCCTACAAGGTGGATTAGCCACGTTTCTAGAGGGGTCATAACGGCAATACCGGCCATTCCACCTGTTGCGAGATAAAAAAGTGCTTTTCCTCTTTGCCTAACAAACCATTTACTGACAATAGGGGATAATGAGACATTGCTTAAAAAGGAAAGCCCAAGTGATAGAAAGACACCAAATGAAAGCAGAAAAGAAACAAGCTCTTTGCTGTTGACCGTCCACACGATTGATAAACAAACAATCGTTAATCCCGATAAAATCATAAAACGCGTACTTAAAGTTTTCAAAAGAAGTCCCGCGATTGGCATTCCGATCCCATAAACAATCATCCCAATTGCAACAATGATCGAAAGCTCCGTTCGAGACAGATCTAAATCATCCATAACTGGTTTAATAAAAGGGCCAATTCCCATCCGCATTCCATTCGAAAGCAAAACAATAATGGTCGCAGATAAAACAATATACCAACCATAATAAGGTTGTTTGTTGTTATTCATGTTCAATACTTCTTTGTTTTTCGCTAAAGGAAGCGAGTAATGTTTGTTTTCTAGCCAATCCCATACCCTCCTGTTTCCCCTTCTCTATAGAAAAAATTATAATACGGTATAATTGATAAGAAAAATATATTTGTATTATTGTAGGTATAAGAATTTCTTATATCATAAGGTGGTTTTGGGATTAATGGAGCTAAGACAGTTAACTTACTTCATCGAAGTGGCGAGACTAAATAATTTTACAAGAGCAGCCGAACGACTAAAAATCGCTCAACCGGCTCTTTCACAACAGATAGGTAATTTGGAACAAGAACTGGGCGTGAAGCTCTTTAAACGAACTGGGCGTGGAGTAGCATTAACAGAGGCAGGGGAGCAATTCTTTATTGGTGCTGAAAAGACTTTAGCTGAAGCGCAAAAGGCAAAAGACTTAGTTAAAGAGGTTATTAACGACCCGCACGGCACCATTATGGTAGGAGCGCTAGAATCCCTTGTACAAACTAGGCTGCCAAAGTTGCTCGTAGAGTTTGGGAAAGAGTACCCTGGGATTAAAGTGTTTATCAGGGAGAATACAACTGAACCGCTGCTAGATGCTCTGAAAAAGGGAGAATTAGAGCTCGCCTTGGCCCACGGCTTGGATGTTACATACTCACCGCATTTACTAAATTTAGTTACGCTAAAGGGGATTTGCTCCAAACCACTATATCAAGATGAATTGGTTTTGGCAGTCGCCAACGGACATCCGCTCGAAAAGAAAAAAACCATTTCCATTAATGAGCTTAGAGAAGAATCATTTGTATCCTTTAAAGAGGGGTCCGGAATCCGTTCACAACTAATTGCGGCTTGCCTTAGAGAGGGTTTTGAGCCACTAATTGCATACGAGTGCGCTTCTCCACGAACTCTGGTGGCTGAGGGACTAGGAGTTTCCGTTCTCCCGCGTTTAATGGCGGAGTCCCCGGGACCATCCATTTCTATTTTACCTTTGGAACCTCCTCTTTCACGCTGGGTTTCTGTCTTTTACTGTGAGGGACGATATCTATCACCGTGCGCGAAGATTTTTTTGCGGTTTGTGGAGAAATACCTTGCTTCTGAAATAGCGGGGGAAGAATACGGTGTGAGGTAAGAGGATAGGGCTAGTGGGTCAGTCCCTAGTTACTTTTATCCGTTAATCTGGCGGGGGACTGACCCTCATTTTACAATCTTTATCATAATTTGGTGATGTACTAGCACGTGTCAATATGCGGTTCAATACTTTTTCAGTAATTGGCATAAAGTAATTAAGGATTAGTCCCCCAAAACTAACGGTTAATAAAGTTCCAACGCCAATGGGTCCATTAAAAATCACTGCCATGATCAAGAATACAAGGTAAATCAATGTTCTCGAAAAAAATAGATTTGTTCTAGTTAATTCTTGGATGATTAAGGTTAACCGGTCAACTGGAATCGGGGCAAAATTTGTGTGTAAATAGGTTGCTGTTCCTAATCCAATCACCACTAAGCCAAGTCCAAAACAAACCACTTTGCTGTACCATAGTTCAGGTGTTAACAAATTGTGCAATAGAAAAAGCCACATATCAATACCAATACCCGTTATCAATGCTGTTATCAACCCCAAAACCTCTGGTCTTTGTCTTGTTAAAAAAGAATTGCAACCTATCAATATGAAAGCTATTATGATTTCCCAACTTCCTACAGTAAGCCCCACATTTTTGGACAGTCCTACCAAAAGTGCATCAAATGGTGAAGTTCCAAGGTCTGATTGTATTGTGAAAGAAATACCAAGGGTTAAGATTAAAATTCCTAATACATAAAAAACATATCTCACTTTATTCGGGCTCATTATCATTTTGTAGTAAATAATTCTTTGAGCATAAGAATATGTGGGATTCCATCTTCCATAAAGATTTCTGATGAAGTCCTGAACCCTAGTTTTTTATAAAATCCTTCGGCCTGCGTTTGTCCATGTAATTTAACCTGTGAGGCTCCCCGTTCTTCAGCGATTTCTTCTAACGCTTTTATTATGATTTTTCCAAGGCCAAATTTACGGTAAGGTTCCAGGATGCAGATTCTCTCCATTTTACCTACTCCATTAATAAACCTTATCCTTCCCGTTCCGACGGGTTGTTCATTGTAATGAACTAATACGTGTTCGCAAGTTCCCTCAAGTGTATCAAATTGATCAAATTCATCTTCTAATGGAACGCCTTGTTCTTTTACAAATACTTGTTTCCGAATAGCAAAAGCTGCCCTTAAATCTTCATCAACCGTTATTCTTTTTGTATACATTTTTTTCAGTCCTTTTACAAAGAAATTTTGTTGCAAATGCAACAAAGATAAGTTAAATTTAATCTATATCATTTTTATTGCATTTGCAACAAAAATATGTGTAAAGGAGTTAATAATGAAGGAAATTCTTCGTGAAATCGGTATGATTGCAAGGGCGTTAGATTCGATAAGTAATATCGAATTTAAAGAATATGACCTTACAAAAGGGCAATATTTGTACGTGGTCCGAATATGTGAAAATCCAGGAATCATTCAAGAAAAGTTATCTGAGATGATAAAAGTAGATCGAACAACAGCAGCTCGTGCGATAAAAAAACTTGAGATGAATGGTTTTATAGAAAAGAAAGACGATCAACATAACAAAAAAGTTAAAAAACTCTTTCCAACAGAGAAAGGGAAAAATGTTTATCCTTTTATAAGACGTGAAAATGATTATTCCAACACCGTTGCATTAGAGGGGTTTTCCGAAAGTGACGTAGAAACCATTTTCAATCTTCTTCAAAGAGTAAGAAAAAATGTAGAAAAAGACTGGGAATTTGTCAAAAAGGGAAACAAGAGATTTTATTAAAGGAGCGAAATATAAAAATGACTATAAATATAAAAAAATGCACCCTTGAAGATTTACACACCCTTCAAGAAATTAGTTATGAAACATTTAATGAGACATTTAAGAATCAGAATTCACCCGAAAATATGATTGCCTATTTGGAAAGGGCATTTAATTTAAATCAATTAGAAATAGAATTATCTAATCTTTCATCGCAATTCTTTTTCATTTATTTTAATAATGACGTAGCAGGATATTTAAAGGTCAATATCAATGATGCTCAGTCCGAAGAAATGGGTGAGGAATCGCTTGAAGTTGAAAGGATTTACATAAAGAAAGAATTCCAAAAACATGGGCTTGGTAAAGACCTGCTAAATAAAGCGCTGGAAATTGCCATGGAACGTAATAAAAAGAAAATCTGGCTAGGTGTATGGGAAAAGAATGAAAATGCGATTGCTTTTTATAAAAAAATGGGGTTTGTTCAAACGGGGGCGCACTCTTTTTATATGGGGGATGAAGAACAAACGGACTTTATAATGGCCAAAACACTTATATAACTTTTTTGGAAAGGTGGATTTGCGGCCAATGCTGCACGTCCTTTTTCTGTTATAATTTCTTGTAGTCGAATAGATAAAATGAGGTGTTTTCTTAGTTCTTGAATAATTTAAAAAACATGGAGGCTCATTATGAATTGGATTATGACCCTTCTCGCTGTTATAGCAGGTATATCTATAGGTACTCAAGCGGGAATTAATGGAGGTTTAGGAAAGAAAATAGGGGTAATTGAGGGTGCGTTTGTTTCGTTTGCTATTGGTACATTAATCTTATTAGTGTGTACTATTTTTCTAGGTAAGGGGAACCTATTAAACGTTTTCTCAGTTCCAAAATGGCAATTAACAGGCGGATTGTTAGGAGCTATATATGTGCTTATTATGGTATTAGCTGTACCGAAAATTGGAGTAGCTACAACAATTGTATCTGTAATATTAGGCCAAGTATTAATAAGTGGAGTAATTGATCATTTCGGTCTTTTTGGAGGAAAACAAATTCCTTTTGATTGGCAAAGAGGTGTTGCTGCTATTTTACTAGGAGTTTCATTATTCCTTATGTACAAAAAATAATTGATAAAATTGGAGAGAGCTTTAAATAAGGAGAGCGAAGTATTCCTATTGGAGTCTACTCTCCTTATTTGGGTTGTTTTATGAATTGGACAAAGGATCGAATTTACTATTTTTCCCTGACAATCAAGGCCGAAATCCAGCCTTCGACTCCGTTTGTGGTTTCAACCTTTAACCACTTAATTCCTTTTGAATCTACTTGTTCTTCATTCAAAAAGTGGATGATTTCTCCGTTTGTAATCGTGTAAAGACGTGGTGCGGTTAGTGTGGGAGCTTCTCTAATATTTCCGCCGTCTTTATATTGCTTATTTAAAATAAATTCTTTTTGAACAGGGGAAGCCACGGTTGTTTGTACGTGTACAGGTTCTTGGTTTAACCAAGCTTCAGCTTTCTTCCATTTTTCTGTATACCACTTATTTGGATTGCTGATGATTGCTGCTGTCAGCAAAATTACTAATGTGGTGGCAGAGTAGAAGGTCCATCTTTTCAACCTTGTCCTATTCCTTTTCCGTTTCATGAAAAGCTGAATGATTTTGTTGAAAAAACCTTCGAGCAAGGCAAACATTCCTTCAATAAACTCAATCCAAACAGGTATGCCAGCTTCTCCTGCTTCTCTCCGTCTTCTTTGCATCGTGCAGACGAATGTCATAATTGGATAAGAAATGAAATACAGCATTTTTTTCAACAAATGGGCCAACAGGTTTAAAACAGGCGGAACAAAGTACAACAACATCAGCCTTACAAGCTGCAGTAGAACAAAGAGAACCAAAAAAATACGCAACCATTCCGGCAGGGCAGAAATAGGTGACCAAATCCAAAACAGCTGTTTTAAAATGGATTCCACAATCGCTAATCTCCTTTATTTAGATAGGATTGAAGTTCTTTCCTTGGACTATCAATCTGGTTTTTTCTATTGCTGTTTTCCAGATTAACAGGGAGATAGGGGAACAGTTTTTTTAGCTTGGACAATCTTTGTTCTGCCTCAAACTGGTCAATAGAGTGATCGTTGATCAAGTTTAAAAGTTGTTTGTTTACCTCATATTTAAAGGATCGATTTTGGCTAAACTCAGATTCCACTAACCGTTTTGCCATTTCATTTTTTTCTCCAAGCTTCCCTGCCGTGATAAAATCACCCGCTTGAAGGGCTTCTTTAATGGAGGCCGAAATCCGGCGAGCTTCCTCTAAGTCGAGAGCCTCTTGATAGGCAGATAGTTCTGCGTTCCGGTCTAAATCGGCAATCGCCTCATCATGGTGCTGGTCCCGAATACCTTGCCGGGTCAAAACACGAACATTTCGCACCACAATCCCAGCCTCTCGTAACACCTTCACCAATCTTGATGTTTGAAAAAATTCTTCAATATGCCGGGCAAAACTCAGTTCCTCTTCAATAGGATAAAATCTTGCTTCCGATTCCACCCAGAAGGGCAGATTGTTGTGAAAAATGTCGCCAATTTCCCCGGCATTTTGTTGAACTAACAATTCGGGGTGTTCAACGGCAATATCGATAGATAAATTGACAGAAAAGCTTCTTCCTCTTGTGGCCGAGGGAACTTCCTCATTGTAGGTGAAGGTTTGCTGCTGCATATTGACGGTATAAACTCTTTTATATTTGCCAATCCGTAATTCACTGCGTGTCAAACGCTCTCCATTTTTAACTGCAAAGTGTTCATTGTCGTTATTAACATAAACAAAGGCATAAGACATAGACGACGCCGGCGGTTTTTCCAAAAAGCTAAATTTCACGTCCTTAATGTCTTTAATAAAATTCATTAGGTATCTCCCTCCTGGTTAAGGTCACTTATACTTGTCTACATTCTATGCAGATAATCGGCAGAAAAGCCCCTATATCTTTGTTATAGGAAAAAGGTACCCCCATACCAAATGATAAACAGACTGTTCCATTATTCTTATTTTTGACAAGCAAGTTCAGCATCTATTTTTTAATCCGCATTTGGACATAGCTGAACCAGTAAATAACTTTTACTTGCCTATTATCAGAAAATTATGTATATTCTACTTGAAGTATTTTGAAACCTCCCAATCCTACTAGATATGAATTTTCTGATATCCTTACTCAAATAATGGGATTGATTTAAGGATTGATGGTGGTTTTAACTCTATGTAATTATGTGCCCGATGAATCACAATGTTACACATGCCAAAAATTGTTTCAAAAGTAAAAGAGTATATGAATATGTAATACTATTAGAATAAGGGGTGTACAGGTAATGATAAATGAAACAGCACGTTTTGAGACGATTACATGGGAGAAGAAGGGGGAAATAGGTTTATTGACCTTTAACAGGCCCGAAAGATACAATGCCATTTCGTATCAGCTCATGGATGAAGTGGCAACTGTGTTGGACAGTTTAAAGTACGACACGGACTATAGGGTTTTGGTGCTTACGGGTGCGGGGAAGGCATTTTGTTCAGGGACTGATTTAAAAGAACAGCGGCAATTTGAAGGTAACATAAAAGAAAGAGCACCTCAGATTTTTGATTCACAAAAAAGGTTGTCCGATTTAATTGTTAGGTTTAGACAAATTCCGCAACCGGTTATAGCTGCGGTAAACGGGGTGGCAGCAGGCGGTGGGATGTGCTTTGCTTTAGCTTCCGATGTGAGAATAGCCGGTCCAAATACCAGGTTTATCGCATCCTTCGTGAACGTGGGTCTTTCCGGTGGTGAATTGGGTGCCAGCTATTTTTTACCCCGTTTGGTTGGAATGTCACGGGCCTCAGAACTGCTGTTAACAGGGCGAGAAGTTTTAGCTGAAGAAGCACTGCAAATCGGTCTAGTATCCCGGCTAACTGGAGAGGGTGAGGTTCTTCCTGCCGCCTTTGAAATTGCTAATTTGATGTTGGAAAAATCGGCACTTGGTTTGAAAATGACAAAAGAAATATTAAACACAACTCTTGAACACGACCTGGAGGCTAGTCTTCAAGTCGAGAACAGATCGCAGGTGTTGTGTGTCTTAAGTGGAACATTCGAAGATGCCATCAAACGGTTTGAGAACCGAAAAAACAAAAAGTAAACAAAATATTGTAAAGCCATGCATATGTAAAATCGAAAACTATCAATCTAAATTTTAATAAAAAAGTGGGTATTAGCTAGTTTAGGCTGTCGACAATGTTGACAGCTATTTTTTTTACAATAAATCTTTTTTGTTTTCGTACAGACTTCTGTTTCAATCCGATTGTTTTGGAAGGGATGACCCTGGAGGAATCGACCCGTGAAAAACAAGGAATATAAAATGTTGTTTTTCAGTTAATAAAGGATATTCTAGCCAATTACGGAAAATATAAGAGAAAAACCTTCCAAATGGTGCTAATATGGCTAATCTTTTTAAATCAATTAAACACATTATTAACAAAAAAAATACACCAACTAACCAAAAAGACCACCAAAGCAGCCTGGAAAAACGTGAATATAGCAAGGACCAAACCGAAGACTGGGAAAAGGAACTTACTAATTCAAAGGATTATCAAAAGAGCTATTACTTTAATCAAAAGTCGGGAAAGAAATTTACGCTCACGTACTTTTCTACTCTTGTTGAAGAAAAGGTGATGGATAATAATGCTGTTCCCCCTCTACTCGAGGGTGAGTTTTACACAATTGCCGATGTTAAAAAGCTCCTTCCTATAGCAGATGTAGAACTATCGAACAGCTCTAATGATATCCCGAAAATGTTGATGAAAGGTTTTGTCATGCTTACCTTAGAAGGGGAAAAGGAGTTTGCCTTCATCTCCTCCCCCAAACAAGTTGTCCGGTCGGTTTCAGCACCAGAGATTGAATTTAGTGTTGTAGGTCCTAAAGAAGCCTTTGTAGAAGCCATTGACCAAAACATAAATATGATCCGAAAGCGTTTGCCAATTAAGGAACTCATCGTGGAACAATTTATAGTTGGAAAATTATCGTTAACAAAGGTATGTGTCCTGTATATCAAAGGGATTACGAATAAGGAAATCATCAATACTGTCAAACAGCGGATTAGCGATCTTGAAAAGGATGAAATCGCTGACAGTTCCTATTTTACTCAGATTATTTCAGATAATGGGAATTCCCCTTTCCCACAGCTGCTTGATACAGAAAGGCCTGACCGAGTGACCTCCAGTTTGGCTGAGGGGAAAGTGATTATTTTAGTTGATGGCTCGCCGCATGCTTTGATTGGGCCAACCTCTTTGACAGAGTTCTTTAACTCTTTCGAAGATTATTTTCTTAACTGGATTCTTGCAACCTTTATTCGATTAATACGTTTGTTTTCCGTTATCTTCTCGATTATGGTTACACCTCTTTATGTGGCAGTGGTGACTTACCATTATCAAATGATTCCAAAAGACTTATTAATTACGTTAGTTACCTCAAGGCGTGTTGTCCCTTTCCCGCCCATTCTTGAGGTATTGTTTTTAGAAGTAACGATTGAACTTCTTAGGGAAGCAGGGGCAAGGCTTCCAACCAAGGTCGGCCAGACAATCGGTATCGTAGGCGGTATTGTCTTGGGGACAGCATCAGTGGAAGCCGGGCTTACAAGTAATGTTCTGTTAATTTTAATTGCCCTTGCTGCACTAGCTTCCTTTACCACACCTGTCTATCAAATGAGCAATACCATCCGGATTCTGCGTTTTCCGTTTCTGATCATGGCTGAAATATGGGGGTTAGTAGGGATTACGATTGCTTTTTGTTTTTTGCTTACACATTTGCTGCGGCTTACATCGCTGGGTTTCCCCTTTATGGAGCCAGTCTTTCCGCTAAGAGTGAAGGATTTTAAAGATGCTTTATTCCGTCTGCCTTTCAAAAGTCAGGCGAAACGTCCGCAGTTTCTAAGGACCAAAGACTCCACCCGGTTCAGCAAGGAGAAGGCCAATAAAAAGAAGGATATTGATGAATAAGGAAGGAAGAGGAGTAATGATTCAGGGACCCGTCCAGGAGAGACTCCAAATATCACCATTTATGGCCGCCTATGTCATCGTTTCGATGCAGATTGGAATAGGAGTTCTCGGTTTTCAGCGCATTATTGCCAAAGATGCTGGCACTGATGCCTGGATATCGGCTATTGGGGCAGGATTAACCATCCACATCATCGTGTGGATTATGTATAAGATTTGTGAGACTGTGAATGGGGATGTGTTGGATGCCAATGTTTACTTATTTGGAAAAATAATCGGCAACAGTATAAATAGCATCTTTATTTTTTATTATACAGTTACTTGTGCAGCGGTTCTTGGCGGCCTGTTTGAAATTATTCGTACTTGGATGTTTCAAAGTTTAAGCTCGTTTTGGTTCGCAGCTGTATATTTACTTTTAGGAATCTATATCGTATACGGAGGCTTTCGGACAGTAGCCGGAATCTCCTTTTTTGGACTAGTTATACCTTTTTATTTACTTTTTTCTTTCGGATTTGCCTTACAGTATGGGGATTTTACCAATCTATTGCCAATATTTGATCATTCCTTTATTCAACTAGTAAAAAGCGGCTACCATATGTCACTGAGTTACCTTGGGTATGGCATTTTATTGTTTTTTTATCCTTTCATTAAGAAACCTGAGCAATCAAAAAAATTTGTTCATATCGGGCTTTTGGCAACCACCTTTATTTATGCTGCCTTAGCAGTTATTACCTTTGCCTATTTTCCTCTTGGTCTGCTTGAAAAATCGATTTGGGCAACATTGGAAATGTGGAAAATTGTCCGGCTTCCGATTCTCGAAAGGTTTGAGTATTTGGGAATTGCCAATTGGGCCTTGCTTATACTCCCCAATATTGCCCTTTCCTTATGGGTAGCCAGCAGAGTGACTAAACGCATTTTTCATATTAGTCAAAAAAAATCGGTTATTTTTATTGCGTTGGCATGTCTGATTATTGTGGTGTTCATTTCTACTAGAGAAAGACTGAACGTTCTTTTTGACTATACGGCACTTGTTGGCTTTGCCTTAGCTTATGTTTACACACCGCTGCTATATTTTTCACTACTGATTAAAAAGAAGGTGAAAGCGAAGTGAAAAAGAGCCACTTTATCGTTACGCTATTGTTTTGCATGACAATCCTGCCTGGATGCGTGGATAGAAAAGTGATTGATGATGTAAATATTGCCACAGGGATCGGGATTGATAAAAGTGGTAACCAGTTCCTTGGAAGTATCATGATCCCCGTGTTTAAGCCAGACAAGTCATTTGGGAATTTTACGTTTGTCTCCAAAGGAAATGTTATCCGGGATTTGGTAGCTGAAATGCAGAAAAAGGCATCACAGCCAATTGTCAGTGGAAGTCTTGATATTGCCCTTTTTGGCGAGGATGTCGCACGTGAGGGACTAATTAAAACTCTAGACGTCTTTTTACGGGATCCAAGTGTGGGAGCAAGGGTTCAGTTGGCTGTAGTAGATGGGAAAGCGATTGATATTTTTAAAGGAAGATATGGTGACCGCGGGAACTCCCAATACCTGACACAGTTACTAGAACATAATATGAATCAACAAAATTTGCCTATAACCAATCTCCATCGTTTTTTGGCAAATTTTTACAAAAGAGGGCAGGATCCATATTTACCAATGCTTAAGAAGAGTAATCATAATTTAGTGACTATAACTGGATTAGCCCTTTTTAAAGATGAAAAGGTTGTCGATATTCTCCATGAGAATAAAATGTTTTACTTCAAACTCCTTGTTGACAATCACATATTGGGGGTAGTTAAAGTAAAGGAGGCTCATGGTGAATCTACTGTCAAAAGTATTGGGTTAAAGAAAAAAATGAGGCTGATAAGAAGGGACCCCTATACATTCTCGATCAAGATTAAATTGAAGGGAGATCTCACCGAACACCAGGAAAGGATGCTTAAGGAAGGCGAGATACGAAAAGTTGAGAAGCAATTAGCGAAACAAATCGCTCGGGAATGCAAAATGTTAATTGAGGATTTTCAAAGAAAGGGCATTGACCCAGTCGGCTTTGGCCACTTTGCAAAGTCTAGGACACGAAGTTTTGATTTTAAAAGGTGGAATACGGAATATAAAAATGCCAAATTTAAGGTTTCCGCAGATGTTCATTTGATTGGACACGGTGTAGTTGAGTAACAAATATTTGATAGGTTCCTTATTTTAGTTAAATGCTCATTGTTAATCTTAATGTTGTAGAACGGTATAACTATTATTATCAGAAATATAATTTAAAGAAATAATTATTAGAAAATCTTTTGAAAGGGGGGCACAGCAATAGGAAAGATTTTAAGAGTATGACCATATGTCCTGAAAATTGTTTCTGCTCAAAAAGTCTTTACCAAGGGAGGCATAATAATGGAAAAGTTAGCTTCATGGAAAATAGGGACTTTAGGTCTTCAGCATGTTTTGGCCATGTATGCTGGGGCCGTTATCGTTCCCCTTATTGTTGGACCTGCGGTAGGCATGACACCGGAGCAATTGTCTTTCCTTATTTCCATCGATTTGTTCACCTGCGGAATTGCCTCATTACTTCAAGTAGTCGGAGGAAAGTACTTTGGAATTAAGCTTCCAGTTATATTAGGGTGTACTTTTACGGCAGTTGGACCGATGATTGCGATTGGAAAACTTCAGGGCATAACAGCTATTTATGGTGCTATCATCGTCTCCGGAATCATTGTCATGATACTTGCTCAATTCATGAGTAGAGTAATGAGGTATTTTCCGCCTGTCGTAACAGGATCTGTTGTAACAATCATTGGGATATCACTCATTCCTGTAGCGATGAACAACGTTGCAGGAGGAGTAGGGGCACCGGATTTTGGGAACATAAGAAATTTATTACTGGCGGCATTGACACTAGTCCTCATTATCGTTATTAACCGCTACCTTTCAGGCTACATGAGAGCTGTTTCTGTTCTAATTTCCATGATCTTAGGCACTCTGGTTGCGATGGGGATGGGAATGGTGAATTTATCATCAGTTAGCCAGGCTTCCTGGTTTCATATGGTGCAGCCGTTTTACTTCGGGATTCCCACTTTCCATATAACCGCTATCTTAACGATGATTCTCGTCGCCATCGTAAGCATGATTGAGTCAACAGGTGTATTTTTGGCATTGGGGGATGTCTGCGAGAAGAAACTGGAATCGTCTGACATCAAAAAAGGATTGCGGGCAGAAGGTTTGGCTAGTTTTATAGGAGGAATCTTTAACGCTTTTCCATATACGACATTTTCCCAAAATGTGGGGTTGGTTGCCCTTACGAGAATAAAAACACGCAATGTCGTCATTGCCGCTGGTGTGATTCTGATGATATTAGGATTGGTGCCAAAAGTGGCAGCGCTTACAATGATCATCCCAAATCCTGTTCTTGGGGGAGCAATGATTGCGATGTTTGGTATGGTTATTTCTTCTGGTATCAAAATGCTTTCCCGTGTTGATTTCCAAAGAAATGAAAATCTGCTGATTATAGCGATTTCGGTAGGAATTGGGTTGGGAGCCGCTGTTATCCCTGATGCATTTGCTAAATTGCCCGAGGGATTGCGTTTACTTTTCCAAAACGGGATAGTAATAGGGAGTTTTACCGCTATTGTGCTTAACCTATTTTTAAATAAGAGGGAAGAACAAATGAATAATGATATATTAGAAGATCTCAAATCGGATCATTCGGCAGACGCAAGTATTTAATCATACATCGATTCGAAGGATCACTGTTTACTTTAAGTGATCCTTTTAAAGATTCGCAAATAAAAAGGGGAGTTTCGCAAATAAATCACTTAAAATCGCAAATATATTATTAAAAATCGCAAATAAATTTGGGGACTCGTTATCCAGATTTAGATTCGCAAATAAAAAGGGAAGTTTCGCAAATAAATCACTCAAAATCGCAAATATATTTTTAAAAATCGCAAATAAATTTGGGGGACTCGTTCAACTGATTTGGGTTCGCAAATAAAAGGGGAGTTTCGCAAATAAATCGCTTAAAATCGCAAATATACTATTAAAAATCGCAAATATCGCAAAAAAAATCTGAAAGTACTCTAAAATTTCTCGAAGGAGGTGACCAATATAGAAGCTATCATCCTAGCAGCTGGATATTCCAGCCGGGCGAATGCCTATAAAATGACTCTGCCACTAGGGCATATGACCGTATTGGAGCAAACGATTTCTAAATTTGAAGGATTAATCAGCAGGGCTATCATCGTTGCGGGGTTTCAGGCGGAAATCATCCAAGCGGAAATAGCAAAAATCAGCAGTAGAAATACCTATTCATTCGAGATGAAGTTTGTTTATAATGAAAACTTTAACCAAGGAATGTTTAGTTCCATCCAAAAGGGCTGCTCTGAAGTAAATGCCCAAACCGTCTTACTAACTCCGGGAGATTGTCCGCTTGTTAAAAAAGAGACCGTTCAGCTAATTGCAAAACACAAAGGGGATGTAGTTATTCCCAGCTTTAATTATAAAGGTGGTCACCCTATTAAATTATCAAGTGATGTGAAACAGAAAATTCTTGAAACCGATCCAACAAGCAATTTACGGATGGTCCTCTCCAATTTCGATAAGAATTATCTGAATGTAGATGATCCGGGTGTTTTAATGGATGTCGATACGCCGGAGGATTACCAAGCAGCCATGGATTATTTTAAAACTAAAATGGCTTATACAACGTAATGGGGGCAAAAATGAATCATAAAATATCATTCTTATTTATAAAATTGTAGGAAGAGGTTTCTATTAATAAATAATGAGTCGAAGGGTGTTGTTGTATGTAATGAGTCTCAAAGACATAAGCACCGCAGTGCCCAAAAAGGACCATAGTGGTAAAGTGTCGGGCCAGTTGGCTTATATTAGTGATGTGAAAGTGGAAAACATGGTTTATGGCGTTTTGGTTCGTTCTCCCATTGCTTATGGAAAAATCAAATCCATTCAATTGCCAAACTTTCCTGAAGGGTATGAAGCAGTTGGGGCAGAGCAGATCCCTGGTCCAAATGTTGTGAAAATCATCCAAGAAGATCAGCCCATTTTTGCCAATGAGTGGGTTAATTATATTGGGGAACCGATTCTTATGCTCGTTGGAAAAGAGCTGGATATCCTATACCGTTTGCTAAATGAAGTGAAGATTGAATTTGAAGAACATCAGGCAATTTACACTTTGGATGATGCCATCCAACAAAAATCAGCACCCGGGGTTACAATGGCAAGCTATGAATTTGGAGAAAACTTAGAGGCGATTAGAACGATCGAGCAGGGAGCCCACAAAATCATTGAAGAAGAATATTCAACGGGTTATCAGGAGCATGTCTACCTTGAGCCGCAAGGAATGCTAGGTATCTATAAGGAAGATGAAATTATCGTCCAAGGCTCGATGCAATGCCTTTATTATATAAAAAATGCGTTGATAAGCGCTTTAGCCTGCGGGGATGATGAAGTCAGAGTGGTTCAAAGCCCTACCGGCGGAGGTTTTGGCGGCAAAGAAGAATTTCCTTCGATGATGGCGTGTCATGTCGCGGTTGCGGCAAATGCCGTCAAGAAATCGGTGATGCTCGTGTTCGATCGCTCTGAAGATATGGTGGTAACGACGAAAAGGCATCCGGCCAAATTCAAATATCGAACGGCTATTGATGAAGAAGGAAATATTTTGAGCATGTGTGTGGATGTCTTTCTTGATGGAGGAGCAAATGCTGGATTGAGCTCAGTCGTGCTGCAGCGTGCCTTATTAAACAGCGCAGGCGTTTATAAAATTCCACATTTTCATGCAAAAGGATACGTCTTGAAGACCCATACCGTTCCAAATGGGGCCTTCAGAGGGTTTGGAGCTCCGCAAAGTTTTGCCGGAATCGAAAGTCATATGGGACATCTTAGTAAACTAGCAAACATCGAACCACTTGAATATAAACGAAAATACCTCGTCAAACAAGGAGACCCCACCATTACCAAAGGCCAATTCCGCGACCCAATCTTAATGGAAGACATGATTGAGGATTTGCTTAATGCGTCAGATTTTAAAAAGAAAAAAGGGGAGTTCCAGCGTTTCAATCAACAAAATCTGCGCTATAAAAAGGGCATCGGAACTTCGCTGTTCCTCCACGGCTGCGGATTTACAGGCAGCGGGGAAAGAGATCATATTAAAGCAACAGTCAAGCTGGTTAAATCAAAGGATGACAACGTTATACTAAAGATCTCCAATTCTGATATGGGACAAGGAATTTATACAACGCTGAGTAAAATTGTGGCCCAAGCACTCGATCTCCCGTTTGACAGAGTTTTGTACCCTGACCCCGATACAAAAGAGGTTCCAGACTCCGGTCCAACCGTAGCCTCCCGGACGACCATGATTGTCGGGAAATTGCTTGAACGCGCTGCGAAAAAACTGAAGGCACAGTGGCAAACCGGAGTGGAACAGGAAGTAGTGGAGAACTATGTTCACCGTGAAATGATTCCGTGGGATGAGAAGACCTTTACGGGGGATGCCTACCCGGCTTATTCCTGGGGCGTTAATATCGTAGAAGTGGAAGTGGATACGTTAACAGGCAATGTAAAGCTGGAAAAAGTATACGGCAATTATGAAGTGGGCAAGGTCATCGATGACCGGATTATGAAAGGCCAAATTGACGGCGGCTTGGCTCAAGGGTTAGCGTACGGGTATTTAGAAAAGATGACGTCAAAGGAAGGAAGAATCCAACAAAAGAGCATTTCGGATTATGGTCCTCCGACTTCCATGGACGTGGTTTCCATCGAAAGCAAGGTCTTTGATAATCCTTATGCGGATGGTCCATACGGGGCGAAGGGTGCAGGAGAATTGACGTTAATTGGCGGCGCTCCAGCGGTTCAAGCGGCGATTGAGGATGCACTGCAAACGTCTTTTCAGCAAATTCCTATTACACCGGAAGTCATAATCGAAAGTCTATGAATGAGAGCAGGTGAACATGGTTGATAAAATTTAGGCTTAATGGAAGATTGGTAGAAACGGATGCCCCTCCCACAGCAAGATTACTAGATTTTATAAGAGATGAGTTTGCGTTAATCGGAACAAAGGAAGGCTGCGGTGAAGGAGAATGCGGAGCCTGCAGTGTGTTTGTCAATAATCTTCTGCAAAACAGCTGCCTTATTCCAATTGGTTCGATTGATGGAGCTGATATTGTAACGATAGAAGGGATCATGGAATCGGAACAATTTAAGATTTTGGATGAGAGCTATTCCAGTGCCGGAGGCGTGCAATGCGGTTACTGCATTCCGGGGATGGTCATGGCCAGTGCCGCATTATTATCCAAAAACCCTCATCCTTCAGAGGCTGAAATTCGGGACGGGATTTCCGGAAATCTGTGCCGGTGCACCGGCTACAATATGATTGTGGATGCGATCAACCTAGCAGCGAAAAAAGGGGACGGCTTATGGCAGAAAAAATAACCGCATATCGCTTCGATCGTTTAGACCAAACGTTGAGCCAATTGAATAAAGAAACCTGTACTATCATTGCCGGAGGAACCGATGTTATGGTCCTTCACAAAAGTCGAAGGGGAGTCCCCCCGAAAATTCCAAACCCAGTTGTTTTTATTGACCAACTATCCGAACTAAAACGTGTGTATCGAAATCAAAAGGACCTCCATATCGGTCCCTGCTGTACTTATAGTGAATTACTTGAGGAACCGTTAATCCCGCTTCCCTTAAAGAACGCAATAAAAACGATTGCAGCACCGGCGATTCGAAACAGAGGGACGTTGGGAGGAAATATTTGTAACGCTTCTCCGGCCGGTGACACACTGCCACTGTTATATGTGTACAATGCCAAGCTTTTGCTGCGGTCCGTTAATGGTGATCGGGTCGTTGCGATTAGCGATTTTATACAAGGGGTGCGAAGGGTTGGGCGTCAACACAATGAAATTTTGGCTGAAATTATCTTGCCGTCCGTGCTCGAAGAAGGTTCACATGTTGTGTTTGAGAAGGTCGGCAACCGCAACGCAGATGCTATTGCTAAAGTAGGGTTTGCAGGACTTATCCGGGTCAATGATTCTCGAGTCGAGGATGTCCGCTTTGCATTTGGAGCGGTCGGACCAACGATGGTCCGTTCCATTGATATTGAGAAGAAGCTGATTGGAAAAACCATACCATTAGCAGATACAGACATCGCTGAGGTTGTGGCAGCCTTCGATAAGATCATTCGGCCAATCGATGATCAGCGCTCGACAGCTATCTATAGAAAAAAAGTAGCTTTAAATCTATTACGTTATTTTCTTAGTTTGAAGCAATATCAACCGAATTAATTTTTTCAATAGAGTATTCGGAAGCAGTTAAAGGCCTAATGCGACTGGAACCATGATTTTTTAAAGAGTTCGGTCGCATAGAAAGGCTGTATGCGCCCGAACCAGTGATCTGAAGAAGCATTCGGTCGCATAGAAAGGCTCTATGTGCCCGAACCAGTGATTTAAAGAGGCATTCGGTCGCATAGAAAGGCTCTATGCGACCGAACCAGTGATTTAAAGAAGCATTCGGTCGCATAGAAAGGCTCTATGCGCCCAAACCAGTGATCTAAAGAAGCATTTGGTCACATAGAAAGGGCCTATGCGCCCGAACCAGTGATTTAAAGAAGCATTCGGTCGCATAGAAAGGCTCTATGCGCCCGAACCAGTGAATAAAGAAGAGTTCGACCACATAGAAAGGCCCTATGTGCACAAGACAAAGAATTTTTCCATTTTATTCGTCGTTTATAAAAGCAGATAGGAATTCTTTTTCGGTTATACATTAATTAGGAAAAACAAAAATCTTTTAAAAAATAGCTTTTCAATAAAGGGGGGAGCTACTCATGCTATTAATGGAAAAAGTGGCCATGCTGAACCGTCAAAACGAAACCTTTGCACTTGCTATGATAATTGAATCAAAGGGCTCGACTCCGAGGCATGTTGGAAAAATGATTGTATACCGTGATGGTTCGATTGAAGGTACTGTCGGAGGGGGATTGGCCGAACACTATATCATCGAAGAAAGCGTCAAGGCGCTTGAAAAAGGGCAATCGAAAATCGTTGAATACAAATTGAATAGACATGCAAAAGATGGAATTCAAATGAGCTGCGGCGGCACGTTGCGGGTGTTTATTGAAGTGTATAAAAGCAGGCCGGAACTCGTTTTGGCTGGTGCCGGTCATCTTGCGCATGCGCTAGCAACGCTTGCTGACTTCCTTGAAATTCCTTACAGCGTAGTCGATGACCGGATTGGTTATGCGACAAAGGAACGCTTTCCTAATGCAACCAACATCTTTGTACATGAGGATATTGGAGAGGCTTTACGCCAAGCAAGCCCAAATGAAAAGTCTTATGTGGTAATAGTAACAAAAGATGGTGATGATATCGTATTAAATACGGCACTAAAATATCCAATTGCCTATGTTGGCATGGTCGCCAGCAAGCGTAAAACTATTACTATACTCCAAAAACTAAAAAACGAAGGGGTAAGCGAAGAACTTTTGGAGCAGGTCCATTCTCCGATTGGATTGGATATTAGCTCAGAGACAACACAGGAAATTGCCATCAGTATTATCGGGGAGATTATCAAAGTAAGCAAGGAAACAAAGAAGCCTATTAAAGTGAAGGAACTAAATAGGTAAACTGATCTATAAGGATTTTTATGTGGGGTGGGTTCGGTTCCTTCGCAGTACCGCAAATAAGTATTTTTTTAACAAAAGGCTCTGTAATTATTCATTGTTGATTTTCGTGTAGGTATGAGAATTATAGGCGGAGAATTTCCGGCTAATGTATATAGAGGAAGCTTAAGAAGCAGATATAAGCGGAGAAATTCCGATTAACTTCTCTGAATAAGACAAAATTTAAAGATTTGGATCATATAAACGGAAAATCTTCCTTTATTTTAAAGGAAATATGGGTATTTCCCAATTTAAACGGAATTTTTCCGTTTATTTTTCAAACACAGTGAAATCAACATTCTGTAATAACATCCTAAAGAAACCGCCGTCGATTTGACGGCGGTCTCTTTACTTTATAAACTTACTTCGCTGCTAATTGACCTTTCTTAAGCTCAGCAGACTTAAGATCGAAGCGGTCAGCATTCATCACCTTGACCCAGGCAGCGACAAAGTCATTCACAAACTTTGCCTTGTTATCATCTTGAGCATAAACTTCAGCAATAGCACGTAGAACGGAGTTTGAACCAAACACTAGGTCCACTCTAGTTGCAGTACGAACTACTTCACCTGTTTGGCGATCACGTCCTTCATAGACGTTTGCTCCAACAGGCTTCCACTGCACTCCCATGTCAAGCAAGTTAACAAAGAAGTCGTTTGTTAATTGTCCTACACGCTCAGTGAATACACCGTGCTGTGTACCGCCGTAGTTTGTACCTAGAACACGCAAGCCGCCAATTAGGGCAGTCATTTCTGGAGCAGTTAGGTTTAGTAGTTGTGCCTTGTCTACTAGAAGCTCTTCTGGACTTACAGTAAAATGTCCCTTCTGATAGTTACGGAAACCATCAGAAATCGGCTCTAGTACCGCAAAGCTTTCTACATCCGTCTGCTCTTGTGTGGCATCGCCGCGTCCCGGAGCAAAAGGAACCGTTACATCAAAGCCTGCATCTTGTGCAGCTTTTTCGATTGCGGCACTACCGCCTAATACAATCAAATCGGCCAAGCTGACTGGCTTATCTAACTCTTTTTGAATGCCTTCAAGTACTTGTAGCACTTGTGCTAGTTGTTCCGGCTGATTCACTTCCCAATCCTTCTGTGGGGCAAGACGGATTCGAGCACCATTTGCACCGCCGCGATGATCTGAGCCACGGTAGGTACTAGCAGAAGCCCAAGCAGTTGTTACTAGCTTGCTGATTGTAAGTCCTGAGTCTAAGATCTTTGCTTTAATTTCAGCTACATCAGCATCTGTTAATTCATAATTACCAGCAGGTACAGGATCTTGCCAGATAAGTTCTTCTTCTGGAACTTCCGGACCTAGATATCTTGAAGCAGGGCCCATGTCACGGTGTGTTAGTTTGAACCAGGCACGGGCAAATGCATCTGCAAACTCTGCTGGATTCTCATGGAAACGACGAGAAATTTTTTCATAGATTGGATCATAACGCAATGCCATATCTGAAGTGAACATCACTGTCGGTACACGCTTTGATGAATCCTCCGCATCTGGAGCAAGGTGTTCCTCGGCAGGATCTACAGCAAGCCACTGATAGGCACCAGCAGGACTCTTTGTAAGCCACCATGTATATCCAAATAATAGATCAAAGTAACCATTATCCCACTGTGTTGGGTTAGCAGTCCAAGAACCTTCAAGACCGCTGGTGATGGTGTCACGGCCTTTACCGCTGCCGTATGTACTTAACCAACCTAAACCTTGTGCTTCAATAGGAGCAGCTTCTGGTTCTGGACCAACATGGGATGCATCTCCTGCACCATGTGCCTTACCAAAAGTATGTCCGCCAGCAATTAGTGCTACTGTTTCTTCGTCGTTCATTCCCATCCGTGCAAACGTTTCACGAATGTCGTGAGCTGAAGCAAGCGGATCTGGTTTGCCGTTTGGACCTTCTGGGTTAACATAGATTAGTCCCATTTGAACAGCAGCAAGTGGATTCTCAAGATCACGTTCGCCTGTGTAACGATTATCACCTAGCCATTCCTTTTCATTTCCCCAATAGATGTCTTCTTCTGGATGCCAAATGTCTGCGCGGCCGCCTCCAAAACCAAATGTCTTGCCGCCCATTGATTCAATCGCTACATTACCTGCCAAAATCATCAAGTCGCCCCAAGAGATCTTGTTCCCATACTTCTGCTTAATAGGCCATAGCAGGCGACGTGCTTTATCAAGGTTACCGTTATCAGGCCAGCTGTTAAGTGGAGCGAAACGCTGGTTGCCAGTTCCGCCGCCGCCACGGCCGTCACCAGTACGATAAGAACCTGCGGAGTGCCAAGCCATACGGATAAAGAATGGACCATAATGTCCATAGTCAGCAGGCCACCAATCTTGGCTGTCTGTCATTAGAGTCTGAAGATCCTGCTTAAGAGCAGCGTAGTCCAATTTATTAAATTCTTCTACATAATCAAACTCTTCACCCATTGGGTTGGATTTTCTGTCATGCTGATGGAGAATATTCAAGTTTAACGCATTTGGCCACCAGTCTCGAGTTGACGTACCACTAGATTTGACACTTGTAGCACCGCCGTGAAAAGGGCATCCCTGGCCAGTTCCATTGTTTTTAGCATCCATGTTATTAATCTCTCCTTTTGTATAAGTTTAGAAGTATTATAATTATATATCTAGTCTTAAACTAGAATTATAATAATTATTATGTAATCATTATAATAAACCATGAAACAAATTGAAAGCAAATAATGAATAAAATTTAAAGAAAATTTCGAATTAATTTGAATGATATAAGTCTAGCAAATAAGGAAAAATATATTACGGCAACCAGAAACTTCTCGTAATTATGAAAAGGTGTACTAAATAATGAAGTTTCATAGGTAATGTAAGTAAAGTCTAAGTTTGATTTGTGAAATTCATGATAAAGAGGAAAAATTAAATATTTGAGAAATACTAAAATCATGATCCAGGCAACCCGGACTATTATATTAGCTGTTCAAAAAAAAGTAGAGGAGAATGAAAATAATAATTGTAAATGAGAATGTAAAAGAGCTCTTAGAAGAATTATTGCAGTGATAATGGCATTGAATAAAAGGGTTTTAAGAAATTATATATTTTCCTATATTACCATTATAATGAAATGGAATGATATTAGGCAAGTCAAAGCATTGAAAAAGCACCGAATTGAACGGTGCTTTTCATTATTATATGGTGGCTTTTGCTTCTTTTGCCAAGTTGTTCTTTAAGAACACTGCTACTACCAAAAAAATCGCCATCGCAATTGGAACAACTAAATGAAGTGAATCCGGAATTAAGATGTGGAACTTTTCTAATCCTTTATCTTCAACCATCATTTTACCAGCAGCATAGGTTAATAATCCAGCACCCGCATAAACGATGATTGGATATCTCTCCATTAAGCTCGTTAATAATTTGCTGCCAAAAATAATGATTGGGATTGAGATGGCAATTCCAACAGCAATCGGCAGAATTCCTTCTGCAACGCTTGATAACGCGATCACATTATCAATAGACATGGCGAAATCAGCAATCGCAATCGTTTTAATTGCACCCCAAACTTTATCTGATGGTTTGATATTCGGGTCATCTTCTTCTTTATGTGCGATTAAATTGTAACTGATCCGTAACAAGATTAAACCGCCCACTAATTGCACGAACGGTAAATCTAGAAATTGAATTAACACTGTTGCTGCTACAATCCTTAACACAATAGCCATTAATGTCCCGCCGAAAATGGCTCGATTTCTCAAATGAGGTGGCACTTTGCTGGCAGCTAATGCGATAACTACTGCATTATCACCCGATAACAAAATATCGATTCCTATTAAACTTAAAATTTGTAGAACCGTCATGTCTTTTGATTCCCCCGTGGTTATGTATATTTTTTTGAACATCTATGTTATTGGTATATCATAACTTTTTGAATTTAGGTAGAAAACATTATGAACTAAATATGGAAGGGTTTTTCCAAATCTATTTTATAGACAACGATTAAACAAAAAAATAACCCGGCAGTAGCTGGGTTATTCTTTGTTTCATGTAACGATTTCAAAAACACTACCTTGGTTAAAATCAGTGACTTTCATAGAGCCATTAACCCCTAAATATAGTCTGGTTTGGTCCAGATTCGTTCCCAAACTAACATAGTAGGCAGATTGAGGACCAAAATTATAATCGGTTTCAATAACACTAAAATCATTTAGTTTACCATCTGTTCTTACCCTAGTATAAGCTAAAACTCCTCTAACCGGAGGTTGAGATTCTGGCCCTCGGGCAAGGTCGGTAAACACGACGCTTCCCGTTAAATTGGGGATGGCATTTCCCATATAGGGCTGGACTCCCGTCAGAGAAGTCCCTCCAAACTTATCGGGGCGGGGATCTTTATGATAATAACTAGTTAAAGGTGGAAGACGCTTTACTGAAGTGTTTACTGCTTCATCGTAATAAGCAATTGTTTTCTCGTCCAGGTCCGGATTTCCAGAGCAGTCCGTTATAATCGAAGTAGGGAAAGCACCTTCCCACCCACGCCAGCCAAAGTTAATAAATCCTTCTTGGTCTAGTTCGGTGTTTCTTAAAGCAGTTTGAACAAGTTGAGTAACCGGTATTGGTTTATAATAAACGAATGTAAAAATCGACTCTGCCAGGTCCTGCCCGACATTTCCTACATATTTGATATATTGATTATAAAACCTTTGAAATTGAATGCCAGGTATATTGCGAACCCCTTTGGCAATGACCGTAAGTGTTTCCTGAATAGATGCAGGAAGTTCATCAAATCGTGTGACTACGGGTGGACTATCGACAAATGTATTCTTAACTACGTCAATTTCTATGATTTTTCCGGCTATTTCCATATTATTCTGGCTTAAATTAAATGGATCATAGCCCGCTCCGCCATCTCCGGTTGTTAAAACTAGTTTTCCTGTTTCAGGTGAAAAGTTTAAGCTATTGACGCCATTATGATTGAAAAATGGTCTTCTTACGTTAAGTAATGTCCGTCGTTTTTGAGGCTGCCTATTTGATTGTACAATCCATTCTTCGACTGTATCAATATGATCATATTGAGTTTCTCTATTGATCCACTTTAGGTTTAAGGTTGCGGGGTCACATGGGTTAGGACTAAAATGTTTAGAAAGAGCCCCTGGACCTTGTGTTTCAGCTACTGAATAGTGGAGATAAAACAGACCGTTATAATAAAATTGCGGATGAAAAGCAAGCCCCAGCAAACCCCGTTCATCATAGCCGCCTCTAGAAGCACCTAGTTTTATAATTCGTGAGCGAATATCTAAAAAAGTCCTGATAGCACCGTTTCCTATGTAAAAGATTTCTCCTACCTGGGTTGCAATAAATAAGTTTTCTGTTGAGTCCCCCGGGAGCATAGCTGTTTTCAAAACAGTGGGCAAATTGATTTTACTTACAATCGGCTGTAAACGAATCTTAACTTTTTTCACCCAAATATACACTCCTTTCTGATAGTTCCTTTTATAAAAATATGATTAGAGTGTTTCTAATAGTACCAATTAAGGCTGGGGAATCAGATAAGGATAGTACCATTTACCTCGTAAGCGCCTGCTTCTGGTGCCAAATTTTTTGAAATGCTAAAAAAACACTAGTGAGTAAAAGGTTTTCTGAAACTTACTGAATCATATTATTATATAAATAAGAAATGCTTTTTAAGTCTATAATTTTAAGGAATGATAGGAAAATGAATATTAAAAATCTTTTAAGGAGGCATACAAATTGGAGGAATTTGATAAAGGGATCGTTCCATTACCCGAGGCATTTTATGAACAGCCTACTCTTGAACTGGCAAAGGCTTCGCTCGGATGCCTCGTAGTAAAAGAAACGAATGAAGGTATTGCGGCCGGATATATTGTAGAAACAGAAGCTTACATGGGTCCTGGTGATAGGGCTGCGCATAGCTATAACAACAGACGCACTCCAAGAACAGAGGTGATGTTCCAACGATCTGGCCTTGCCTATACGTATCTAATGCATACACACTGCCTTTTCAATATAGTCAGCGGAGGTGAAGAAAAACCTGAAGCAGTTTTGATTCGTGCACTGGAACCTATTTATGGCATCGGGCTTATGATAAAGAGGCGAGGCATTGAAGATCAGTCCCAACTTACAAACGGACCTGGAAAACTTACAAAATCATTGGGAATTTCAATGGAGGACTATGGCCGTCCGCTAACGATTCCCCCTTTATATGTGGCCCAAGGGTTCTGCCCGGAAAGTATATCAGCTGGAAAAAGGATTGGCATTGAAAATTCCGGCGATGCTAAGGACTATCCTTGGCGCTTCTGGGTTACTAATAATAAGTATGTTTCGAGGCATCAATCGGCTATGCATGTATTCTGTAACTCTACAGACTTATGAAAAATCGGGATGCAAGGTCTGGTCGGTTCGCTACACTTCAAAAGCAGTCCCGCCCAACTGGATTAAAATCAAGTGAGAGTCCCAAGCGTATGTCCATAAATCTGCGTTACATAAAACTAAAAAAGGGCTTGCAAGAATCCTACAAGGCCCTAATTTTTCTGAGAATTGATTTGTATGGCTCGCCCAGCTGAGTATAAACTTTTCTTGAAGTACGCACAAAAGCCGGGAAATCAATATCTGTCTCCGTGAGAATATGCATTCCATTTTGATGGGCTATTTGCAAATAAATCGGATTATTTCTTCTTAAAAAGTCCCTTTCAAAGTCACGAGCAATTCTTGAAGCATCGGAGATTTTTATCTTTATATCCAAAGAAAAGTGGTCATATTTTCCTTTGTTCATTACAAATAAAGCAGGATTGTAAATGTGTCCAGTTAATGTTAATTCACGCTGAACCTCGTAGAACCTGTTCGGAACAATGTTTCCCAAAGAATTTTCCTGGCCATCCACGGTTCCATTCCTTAAAGCTTCATAAAGCTGAGGATAAGGGACAGAAACAGGGATAGCTCCCCAAACGCGAAATAGTGTACGGTGAATTTGATTATCTAAGGTCCTGATTTTCAGCCCACGTAGATTCTCCGGTTCAATAATGGCTGTGTCAGCCGTCGTAATATGGAGATATCCGTTTTCCCACCAGGCCAAATTTTTTAACCCAATGAGGTTAATTTCTTCATTTACAAAATCACCAATTTCACCATCCAATACCCGGTAGGCATGTTCATGGCTTCGAAATAAATAAGGAAAATCGAACGCATTCACTATAGGTACAAGATTTCCTAAACTGCTCGAAGACGTGATGCCGATATCGTATTCTCCTGTCTGCACCGCACGAATTAATTCAATGCCACTTAGGTTAAGTCCAGAAATTATTCTTACTTTTATTTGCCCATCTGTCATTCTCTCTAAGATTTGTTTGAACACCTTGGCCCCTTGATCGTAAGATGAACCAGGAGGGTTCAAATGGCCGATGGTGATTTGCATAGAGTCACTCTCCTTAAAATTAATAGATTAATAGGATATTAATTGTTGCTTTTTAAATACTTCGTTTACAATCAATCAGCGCTTGAAATTGATTTCTTTGGGAGCGTAAAAACCAAAACATTAGCCGTTGTCGTTAGGTGTGCAAATTACAGTGCAATTACCTGCATCGTCACAAACTATATCGCAATGAATTACTTCTCCTTCATTACAGGATATTCATGAAGGGGGACAAGGGTTCGGTTGATAATCGAGGGAATTAAGGAAATGGGCCAGTGTAACTTTATATGGAGGATTAATTTAAATTAGTAACGCAAGCCCCAGAACTGGTCTATTAGTACCAAATTAGGACTGACTAAAAAAGGTGGCTGACCGCCTTTTTTTGGCCCTTGTTGAGATTTTTTTCTGGACATGAATATTCTATATTACGCTCCAGTCAAATCTTTCGAAAGGGTGATATTGTTGGCAAAAAAATCAAACAACAACAAAAAGCAGAACAATGCAACATCTAAAAATAGCAATAACAAAAATAGCAATTCGAAAAATTCGAACCAAAAGAATAAGAAAAAATGAACTTTTATTTTAAAAAGAATAGAAGAGGGAGCTTGTTAACTGGGCTCTTTTCTACAATATTTTCGAAAACAACAAATAAACATTTAGAATGATAGCTTGGCAGGAGATGGATTTCTCCTGCCGTTTTTTTGATTTAAGAATATTAAGAGCCTTGAAATTTGCAAGACATCCTGGAATCCAAAAATCAGCGAGGAATATTAAGATATTTATCCGAAAATTCGAATGTTAGGACATCTCTGTTAATAAAGTAATGGTAACGGGTGAAAAGCTTTTTAGAACCGAGAGTTTCATATAGAAGGTTAAGTAATGGCACCGCCATTTGCTTTTACAATAAAAGGAGGGATTAAATGCTGCACATTGTAGCCTGTATTAAGCAAGTACCTGACACCAAAATTATCAAGATGAATCCAAAAACAAACACGATGGACCGGAGGACGGCGCCTGCAATCTTGAATCCGTATGATGCCCATGCGGTTGAAGAGGCGGTTCGTATAAAGAATAGGTATGGAGGACATGTTTCCGTTGTGACAATGGGGCCGCCTCCCGCGGTTAACGCGATTAAAACGTGCATTGAAATAGGCGCTGATGAAGGTTATTTAATCACGGACCGCCGGTTTGCGGGGGCAGATACATTGGCAACAAGTTATGCCGTAACAAAGGCGATTGAAAAAATCTCCAAAACGAAGCCAGTAGATCTGATTATTTGCGGAAAAATGTCCATCGATGGAGATACCGGGCAAGTCGGACCTGGAATAGCAAGAAGGCTTGATATTCCACCGCTTACTTCGGTGAACAAGGTAGAGGAAATCAATCAAGAAGAAGGATATGCCATTGTCCATCGCAAGTTGGAGGATGGATACGAAGTCGTAAAATCCACATTACCATGTTTGTTTTCCGTTGAGAAAACAATCAATGAAGTGCCGTACTCTCCGCTTCCAAACATGCTAAAGGCTGCTAGATACAAGCCGCATATCTGGTCGGTTGATGACTTAGAGGATGTAGATATTAAGCAGCTTGGTTTGAAGGGATCGCCAACAATTGTCTCCAAAGTATGGGCTCCACAAAAACCATCTGGGGGAACGTTATTTGAAGGTAACCCAACGGCACAAGTAGAGCAATTGCTCTCTGTCCTTTTTGAAAAGAAAGAACTCTTTGAAACAAAGGAGGGGCTGTAATTGGATTTCCAAGATTACAAAGGTGTTTGGGTATTTATAGAACAAAAAGATGGAGAGGTTGCTTCCGTATCCCTTGAACTTTTGGGTGCCGGAAGAAAGCTGGCAGACAAACGGGGAGTAGAATTAGCGGGTATTTTAATCGGAGAAAATGTTAAGCATTTAACAAACACAGTATTTGAATACGGGGCAGATACCGTGTATGTCTATGACCAACCCATCTTTAAACATTACCGGACAGAATCTTATATGAAGGCACTGCTAGAATGCAGCGATAAACATAAACCAGAAATTATCCTATTTGGGGCCACGTCGACCGGAAAAGACCTGGCAAGCGCGGTAGCCACCGACCTGCCGACAGGTTTGACGGCGGATACGACGGAACTCGATGTGGAAGAGGATACAGGGTTGCTATTGGCGAGCAGGCCGGCTTTCGGCGGAAATATCATGGCAACCATTCTTTGTAAAAAATACCGGCCGCAAATGGCGACGGTTCGCTCCAAAGTCATGAAGGCGCTGCCTCCACAGCCAGGGAGAACAGGTAAGATAGTGGAAGAGACCATAGCTTTAAAGGAAGAAGATATTCGCACGAAAGTCTTGGAAATTGTTAAGGCGACGGTAAAGAAAGTAAGAATCGACGAAGCGGATATCATTGTTGCGGGCGGAAAAGGGTTAGGTAGTTACGAAGGATTTCAGTTAATCCACCAATTGGCGGAAACACTTGGAGGTGCAGTTGGCGCGAGCCGCGATGTAGTAGAAGCGGGCTGGATTGACCACGCCCATCAAGTCGGGCAAACTGGTGTGACGGTAACGCCAAAGATTTATTTTGCGATTGGAATTTCCGGTGCGATTCAACATATCGTCGGAATGAAAAACTCCGGGTTAATCATTGCCATCAATAAGGACAAAGAAGCCCCGATTTTCCAGAACTGTCATTATGGAATTGTCGGCGACGCCTTTGAAATTGTTCCAATCCTAATCGAGCAATTTAAACAAGCTTTATCAAAAGAGAAGGTAACCAACACCAGTGGATGAAACACGGGGACGGTTCTCATGCATCATTTTTTTGATGCACGAGAACCGTCCCTTTGCTTTACCCCAAAAGGCTTATATTTGAAAGCAAAATTGAATACTTTAAAGAAAGGGGGATTTGTAATATGGCTCTTCTTGAAATAGAAAAGGGGATATTGATATGAAAAAGCTGATTGTCTTCTTTGCCTTCGTTATTTTGATTGGAAACCTTGCAGGTTGCGGTATTCAAATCGGAAACAACAACGCCGAAAATAACAACAGCAAGAATAGCACCGCCAACAATAATGATAAGAACAATAATGGCACTTCCGACAATAATAAGGGTAATAAAGAACCAACGACAAATTCAGAAACCATTAATGATTATTATCCAATGAAGAAAAATAATCGATATATATATGAAGGAACAGGAAACGAATTTGCCTCTTATAATGTTTACAATGATTATATTTCTGAAGAAAAAGTTCAACAAAGAATCGATAATGGCGGTACCGTTTTGGTCAATGTATTGGAACTTAAGGATGGCAAGCTTACTAAAGTCTTCTCAAAAGGAGAAACCTACTACAGAGAAAATCTGTTAAAAGCTAGCAATGATGAAAAAGAAGTCATTTTGATGACCCCATTAACAAAGGGGACTACTTGGACATTAAAGGATGGAAGAGTGAGAACAATCACGAATACGGCAGTAGATATTACAACGCCAACAGGGAACTATAAAGCAATCGAAGTTACCACAAAAAATACAAAAGATAAAACCATTGATTATTATGCTAAAAACGTAGGTTTAGTTAAATCTATTTTTGTATCTGGCGGTACTGAAATATCCTCCACACTAACTAAAATAGAGGATAATGTGCCATTGGTGCAGAACATAAACTTTTTTTACCCGAATATTGATGACGGAAAGCTTTATATTAAAAGCAAGCAAATAAAGTTTTATACCAATGACATTACGAGGAAAGTTCTGGCGCAGGCATACAAGGAGCCAATAAACAATCAATTGGGTGTTGTTTTTTCGAAAAATACGGAGATTAACAGCTTATATTTAAACCAAGATGGAATCGTGTATATCGATTTGAATCAGGCCTTTAGGGATGAAATGTCTGCTGGAGCAGCATATGAAGAAATGCTTCTTCAAAGCGTTGTCAATACAGTAGGTCAATATTATCAAACGGCAAAAGTATATCTCACCATTGACAATAAGCCCTATGAATCAGGCCATATCAGCATGAAAAAAGGAGAGTACTTTAAGGTACAAACTCAGAACACCATTGAGATGAAGGATTCTCACTAATCCACTTTATAAAAAGACCGGTACATGAAGTGACCCCCTAAGGTTGAACTATTAGTCCAACCTTAGGGGGTCACTTCAACACCCGGTCTTTTATTTGGTGCAACACCAGAACGGTGGTGCCCTTTCTTAAACAAATTTTTAATTCATACTTTACAGATAGGAATTATCAGTTTATAATGAATTTATCAACCAACGGCTATTGTAAGCTTTTTGTAAAATCAAAGGAGTGTTTCTAATGAGAAATAACGACGAAAAAAAGCGACAAAAACTTATTAATAAACTAATTTTCCTTAACGTATATAATAAAGAAGATCAAAACCTTTATGGAATGACACTAAGAAAGCTAGAATCTGAATACAGAAGATATAAATTAGTAAACCATCCTCACGGTGAGTTTGGCTCTATTCAAATAATATAGGTTTTAAATTTCTTAGACTGTACGGTGTTTCTGCACCTGCGGTCTTTTTTTATTCAGGCTCTATTAATCCTCTTTCAAATGCTCCACGAGCCGGCCAAGCAAATCGCTTAACACCACGATTTCTTGGTCATTGTAAATATGATAAGTCTGGGCATTAAAATCATTTCGTAACGAACTCAATTGCTCATAGACTCGGTGTCCTTCCTCAGTGATATTCACACGAGTTCGTCTTTTATCTTCAGGGTCTTGATATAGTGTTACTAAATTGGATTGCTGCAGGCGGTTGATCATCCCTGTCATATTTTGTTTCGTGACAAGCATTTCTTCTTTTAGATCACCGATGGAAATACTTCCCTTTTGAATGATCGTTCTCAGAATCACCCATTGCTGGATGCTTGTCAATCCAACATCGGCGACCATTTTTGCTCCATATCTGCTTAAAAGATTGGATATTCTCATGAAATCTAAAGTAATGTTTGTTTTTAAATTCTCCATATAGACCTCCGTTATATTGACTATTTATAATTTTAGTCAAGTTATTGACTAAAATGCAATGATAACTTACACTATTTTAGTCAACAACTTGACAAATAAGGGATTTTCTTGATTTTTGCAAATTATAAGGAGATATGAAACATGCCAAAAACAACTACGAATCGTAAAATGGTTACTGTTGCGATGCTGGTTGCGATTTTACTCGTCGCCATTGATGTCACGGTTGTCAGTACCGCTATGCCGCGGATTGTCAGTGACCTTAGCGGGTTAAAATTAATCAGCTGGGTGTTTGCCATCTATACTCTCACCACTTCTGTAACAACACCGATTTATGGAAAATTAGCTGACTTATTCGGCCGAAAGAAAGTTTTTATGACAGGGGTTATTTTGTTTGTAGCTGGATCGATGTTGTCAGGCGCTGCCCAGACGATGCATCAATTAATTTGGTTCCGTGCTTTTCAAGGAATTGGAGCAGGGGCGGTCATGCCGTTAACCTTTACGATTATCGGGGACCTTTACCCCGGTGAACAGCGTGCAAAAATGCAGGGAGTGTTTAGCTCAATTTGGGGAATTGCGGGACTTCTCGGTCCATTGGTAGGCGGCTTCTTCGTTGACCAAATCAGCTGGCGGTGGATTTTCTACATTAATTTACCGGTTGGGTTAGTGTCCATAGTCTTAATCACCTTCTTCTTCCACGAAACAGTTGAATTGAAAAAGGAACGTAAAGTTGATTATCTTGGAGCCGTTACGTTTACGATCGGGATTTCGACTCTTTTATATGCATTACTAAATGCGGGTCCAGGGCAAAAGTATGCATGGAATTCAGCTACAATTTATATGCTGTTTGCTGTTGCGGTGATCTTTATTGTGC
This sequence comes from Neobacillus sp. SAB-20_R2A, assembly GCF_049568635.1. Taxonomy (NCBI): domain Bacteria; kingdom Bacillati; phylum Bacillota; class Bacilli; order Caryophanales; family Bacillaceae; genus Neobacillus; species Neobacillus sp. SAB-20_R2A. The sequence goes on from NZ_CP145895.1 coordinate 2,111,227, forward strand.
TTTTTGGCTATATTGAAACCAAGGTGAAGGAACCGATGCTTCCGCCATCGTTATTCAAGATTCCAGTCATTCTTGTTTCAAATTTTATCGGTTTTTTGGCAAGTGCTGTACTTATAGGAGTGAATGTTTATTTGCCAATGTGGATTCAAACTATTCTTGGACATAGTGCGACAAGCTCAGGGCTTACGCTGATGCCAATGTCGATTGCATGGCCTTTAGGTGCCACGTTTGCCGGACGTTATATGTACAAAATCGGTTCAAAGTTAACTGCCGTCATTGGTGCTGTATTGATTGCCCTTGGCGGAACATGGTTACTGGCAGTGGAACTTGACTCCTCATATTGGTATTTTGTGGGAATTATGATTGTGATCGGTCTTGGTATGGGGTACGCGACAACCCCGACAACTGTACTTGTTCAAGCAGCAGTAGGCTGGCAAATGCGTGGGGCGGCAACCGCTTCTAACTCATTTACGAGGTCAATCGGACAAACGGTGGGAATTGCAGTGTTTGGAACTATTTTTAACAACTCACTCATTCAGTTTGGAAAAGAACATTCAAACGGAGCATGGAGCGGAGGAGGCAATATTAACAATCTCTTAAGCTCAGAAGCTGTCAATAAACTTCCTGCAAACGTCATGAGGTTGATTCAAGAGGCTCTCGCTCATGGTATGCACCTTGTGTTTATTCTCGTGTTCTTTATCGCAATCGCAAACTTATTGGCTACTTTCCTCCTTCCTTCACACAAGAAGGTAATGGAGCAGCAAAAGCAGGTTCAACACTAAAATGTAAAGCCGTCATTTGTGGCGGCTTAGGTTGTCGAGAAAAGGGTCTCTTTCTCGGCAATTTTTAATTTTGTCTCCGAAACTTGAGCAACCTTCGGACAAAACCGATTGAAAAAAGGGAGGGAGTGTCCGAACCTAAGCAACCTTCGGACAAAACTCATTGAAAAAAGGGAGGAAGTGTCCGAACTTGAACAACCTTCGGACAAAACCGATTGAAAAAAGGGAGGAAGTGTCCGAACCAGAGCAACCTTCGGACAAAACTCATTGAAAAAAGGGAGAAAGTGTCCGAACCAGAGCAACCTTCGGACAAAACCGATTGAAAGAAGGGAGGGAGTGTCCGAATCCCGGTTAATCGCAATGCTTGAATTCAACAAGTTGGAGTTCGAAGTAAAACTTCGAAAAAAACGAAAAAGGGCCTGCATCTGCGGACCCTTTTTCGATTCAATTATATGTTGGAAAATGCGCATCATGAATGTGCCCTGGCTCTTGTCTTTCATTTAACTCTGCCAGTGCTGCCAGTAATACTTTCATTTGTGTTACTTTATCATGAGGCTTTCCCAATGAATGGCCGAATTCGAATCCAACTGGATGGATTGCACGAGGCGGTCTCATCAAACTGGATTGTTCAACGTCCAAGGTAATTAATGTTGTCGGAATTCCCTGTGATTCAATGCCGCGCTGCACTGTAACTACAGTGCGATGACAGAGCGGTCAGCCGGCAGTTAAGAGTACTGCATCCGCTTTGGAACGGACGACTTCTTTTACCAGCGCGGGAATGGTTTCATTATTAATTTTATTCAATCTCATGGAATAGCCCATCATGGTTAGATGTTTTTCTGCCACTCCGCCGATGTCTCCATCATCAACCATTTCCCGTAGGCGGTCGATAGGGAAAACGCAGTTAATATCCTCGTTAGGAGCATCTGTATTATAATGCTCCTTTGGGGCTGCATGGGTGACCATTAAATCCTTGGAATCAACATCTCCTGGAATAATGCGGAAGGTCGCATCTCCTTCTGAGGGATTCGTGTTAAAAGGTTCCTGTTCCTTCAAATGGACGCCAGAAGTTGAAACAATCATAATGGTCATTTCATGAAGCGGTTTACTGCTAGGTGTATATGGGATGGCTTTTCTTGAGAGTTCCATACCCATCCTCCTTATTTTATACTCTCTTAAAATCATTTAAAGCTTTCTTAGTACATCAAACAACTCTTCATTATCAGGCTGCCGATCAAGTGGATGGACATCAATCCACTGAACAATACCTTCTTTATCAATGATAAACAGGGCACGTTCGGAAGCCCCATATGCAGCCTCGCCCTTGTTTTTGCGAAGGACTCCATATTTTTCCGAAACTTCTCCATGCGGATAAAAATCGGAACAAAGCGGGTAAGAAATACCGCCAATTGATTTTTGCCAAGCATCATGACTGTGGACACTATCTACTGAAATACCCAAGACCTGGGTATCGAACTCTTCGAAACGAGGTAAATCATCCTCGTAAGAAGGCATTTGCGCGCCTCAAACGGGGGTCCAATCTAGTGGGTAAAAACAAAGAAATACATTTTTTGTTCCGCGGAATTCGCTCAAAGTAACCCTGCGGCCGCCATGTGCTTCCAAAGTGAAATCAGGTGCCTGGTCACCAACCTTTAAGGTGCTTGTTTCCGTAGCTCCTTGTGGCATGTAAATCTCTCCTTTCCTGTGATTTTTTTCACGAACACCTTTCATTATTCCCATGTCCCATCTACCTTATCCCAAAAATAATTAAGGGCAGAAAAATAGGTGCTTTTTGAAAAATGACGAGATGAATAAAATAATCTGGGCACGACATTCATTGATAAAATGTCGTGCCCAGATTGCTAAGAAAAAGTTATGCTCTAATCGTTATGATCTCTTCGCCGAGCATTTGTGACTGTTTTACCTTTCTAAATTTAACAAAGGAAATAATTCTCCATGGAACGACATAGCCAACAGCAACTGTAAAGAAAAGCATACTTAAACTGAATGGATCGATGCCGGAAATAAATTGTCTTAAAGCGATTCGAATTACGAGAACGGAAATCAGTGCAATAAAAAAGGCTTTATTTTTTTGTGCATAAATCTTTCCGTCCTGACGAATTTCATAGTTGGTTGTAAAAATAAGCGGAACTGCAAGCAATACTCCGATTAAAGCTGCAACGCCAACTTCCCAAACTTTTAAGTGCAATTGAAATTGTAAAAGTGCGGAAAACCCCGGAAGTAAAAAGACCATCGGGAGCAATATTTTGATCCCCGACCCTTGAACCGGACGAACCATCGCCCTCGTACGTCTCCAAAATACCAATCCAAAAATTACAAAGAATATTCCATACATTGCTAATCCGTTCATTTTTCATTCTCCTTTTCTGGTAAGCTTATTTTCAATTTCATTTTGTTTTTCTTATTTACAACTTGATTATAAGGTCACCGGAAATTCGAATATAGTCACCTTCGTCAACAGTGATATATGACTTTAGTCATTATTTTTTTGATTTTTCAACGTTAGTTAAGGCAATGTCACACTATTGTATGAAATACGCAACTCAGGAAAAAATTTAATATGCACCCTTTTAAGTTAAAAAAGCATGTAAATAGATTAACTACATACGTTCCAATAAGAAAAGGTTGTGAAAACCATGTCAGAAACAGATATGTCAAAATACGAGAAGAAAATTGAGATTCGCAACATCCATATTGAAGACATAAATGATATTATTGCGCTTGGTAAAGTTTGCTTCCCCAACATGGACCCATGGAAGCGGGAGCAACTGCTTAGCCATATTCGAATTTTCCCTGAGGGTCAGATTTGTGTGGAATACGAGGGTAAAATCGTAGGTTCCTGTGCAAGTCTTATCGTCAATTTTGACGAATACGACGACCAGCACACCTGGGACACCATTACAGACCATGGGTATATCACGAATCACGACCCAAGTGGACTTAATTTATACGGCATTGAAGTGATGGTCGATCCTGAATATCGGCGGATGAAATTAGGCCATCGTCTTTATGAGGCTCGAAAGGAGCTTGCCGTTCGTTTAAATCTAGAAAGTATCATTATTGGCGGACGAATCCCAAACTATCACAAATACAAGGGTGAAATGACTGCACGTGAATATGTGGAGGAAGTGGAGAAGCATAACATTTATGATCCTGTGTTATCCTTTCAGCTTCTGCAAGGCTTTAAAATTAAACGGATTAATACGAGCTACCTTCCAGACGACAAAGCGTCTGATTCAATGGCCACCTTGATGGAATGGAATAATGTCGATTATCGGCCCAAATCAAAGCGTATTTATCGTACATCATTCCCCGTTAGAATTTGCGCCGTCCAATATATGATGAAGAAAATTGACTCTTATGAGGATTTCAGTACACAAGTGCAATATTATGTGGACGTTGCCGCTGATTTTGGTTCCGATTTTGCGGTGTTTCCAGAAATATTCACGACCCAATTGATGTCCTTTCTTGAAGAAAAAAGACCAGACCGGGCAGTAAGGAGGCTTTCGACCTTTACAGATCAATATATAGAACTGTTTACGCAGCTTGCTGTAAGATATAACATCAATATTGTCGGCGGAACTCATTTTATCGAAGAAGATGGAGATATTTACAATGTCGGTTTTCTTTTCCGCCGGGACGGCACGATTGAAAAACAATCGAAGCTTCATGTGACACCTAACGAGAAAAAGTGGTGGGGAATCGCTGAAGGAAATGAGATCAATGTATTTGATACAGATTGTGGAAAAGTTGCAATCCAGGTATCCTACGACATCGAGTTTCCTGAACTCTCAAGAATTTTAGTTGAAAAGGGCGCCAATATTATTTTTGTCCCCTTTAGTGCAGAAGATCGGCAAAGCTATCTTCGCGTACGCTACTGTGCCCAGGCCCGTGCCATCGAAAACCAAGTTTATACCTGTATTGCCGGAACTGTGGGCAATCTAACCCATGTAGAAAACATGGATATTCAATATGCACAATCTGGCATTTTCTCGCCGGCCGATTTTGAGTTCGCAAGGGACGGGATTGTCGGGGAATGTGATGCGAACGTTGATACCGTCGTGGTTGGCGATGTTGACCTTGAGAAATTGAGACGCTCGCGGAATTCCGGTTCGATGCGGCAATTACGTGACCGGAGACATGATTTGTATCGAATAGAATGGAATGGCTTATCAAAAAAATAAATTTAAAGGTGCATATACTACGGGTGATGAATAATGCCATGTCAATCAAGTGACGAATTAAAGAGATTAGTGGAAGAAGCAAAAAGGTGTACAAAAGATGGAAAAGTCGCAGATTATATTCCCGAGCTGGGTAAAGCAAATCCTCATGCGTTGTCGATTGCGATAAACTATCCAGACGGAAGATGTATCTCTGCAGGAGATATTGATAAAAAGTTTACCTTGCAAAGTGTTTCAAAGGTTATTAGCTTAGCATTGGTTTTAATAGAAAATGGCTTTCACTACGTGTTTGAACGGGTTGGGATGGAGCCAACCGGTGACCCGTTTAATTCAATTGCAAAGTTGGAAACCATGGCTCCAGCCAAGCCATTAAATCCGATGATCAATGCCGGGGCACTTGTCGTAACTAATATGATAAAAGGGAATTCAGTAGAGGAGCGGTTCAATCGGTTATTAGGCTTTATCCGGGAATTGGCAGGCGACCCTGCCATTGGCTATAGTGAGACGGTAGCACGCTCGGAGTTTGAATCGGCTGACTTAAACCGGGCGCTTTGTTATTTTTTGAAACAGCATAAAATCATTACTGAGGATGTTGAAACATTATTAGATTTATACACCAAACAGTGTGCGTTGGAAATGAATTGTTTGGATTTAGCAAGAATTGGGATGATTTTTGCAATGGATGGCATTGATCCACTTAACGGAAAAAGAATTATGCCTGACGATGTAGCGAGAATTTGCAAAACATTTATGGTTACGTGCGGAATGTATAATGCCTCCGGTGAATTCGCCATAAAAATAGGCATCCCGGCTAAAAGTGGGGTATCAGGCGGAATCATGGGGTCTGTTCCTGGTAAATTTGGTATTGGCATTTTCGGTCCCGCTTTGGATGAAAAAGGGAACAGTGTGGCTGGACTTAAACTTCTAGAACTTTTGTCAAGAAAATATCGGTTGAGCATGTTTTAAGCGATTCCTTGTTGTATAGTTGATGTAAGAGTAAGTTTTAATAATTACTATAAAATGAGGGATTGTCATGAATAAGATTTCTAATATCTACTGCGTCGGTCGAAACTACGCTGAGCATGCTAAGGAACTGCAAAATGAAGTGCCGATGTCCCCAATTATTTTTTCCAAACCTACTCATGCCTTGGCGGAAGCTGTTGGTCAGGAAATTTTACTGCCTGGAAATCGAGGTTCTATCCATTTTGAAACAGAAATAGTGATAAGGATAGGAAAGTCCTATCAAAAAGGGATGAGAGTAGAGGAAATAGTCGACAGTATGGCCATGGGCATCGATTTTACCTTACGGGATGTTCAGAGTGAACTTAAGAAAAAAGGCCAGCCATGGCTATTGGCAAAAGGATTTCCGAACTCAGCTATTGTGAGCAAATTCATCTTTTTTCCAGGGATAGAAGAAATGATGAAGACCGATTTTTCTCTTCTTATAAATGGGAAAACGGTACAGCAAGGGAACATAAAAAATATGATCTTTGATTTGCAGGCCATAATTGATTTCATTGCTCTAAACTTTGGATTAGGGGAAGGAGATTTAATCTTTACGGGTACTCCTGAAGGAGTTGGACCAGTAAGGGACAAAGATCATTTAGAATTGCTTTGGGGAGATTCCGTTTTAGGTGAATGTTTTATTAAGTTATTTTATTAGTCCGCTGGTTAGGCGCCGTAAGCTATTTTTTGGATAGTATTACATAGGGAAGCAGACTAATATGTCTTGCTTCCCTTTAATTAGTTTCCTAAAGACGGCATGTCTTCCTCAATATATCCTACTCTATAGATATTTCTTGGTCTTCCCCTTTGAACTGGTGCTTCCTCACCCACAATTTTAGCTAATTTATTTTTTTCTAAATCACTTAAAATTCTCCTGGCATTCCTTTGAGTCATATCTAACCATTTTGCTAGTTCAAAAGCACTTATTGATCTATGTTCATGATTATCTTGAATGGAGAGTATTTTGTTATAAGTGCTAATATTGACACCGGCAAGCTTGAGTCTATTAATAAATATGGTGTCATCAGAACGATAGCTGAAGGTGAAACTTTTTTCGCTTTGCAAGGGACCTTCGATAACACCATTTTCAACTGCTAGCATGATGGTGTTTTTTTGATATTGCTTGGCATAATTGAGTGCAAGGTAAGCATTTTGTTCTGCCCCAAATACTGTTTTTCCATAACCAATTCCTATATGTGCATATAGAGGGGAGATGACAGTTATTTTCTCAAGAAATATAGGAATTTCCTTCTGGATGTTTTTCTCTAATGCGCCTCTAGTAGAAAAAATGAAGTATTTTCCATTCCCTTGGTTGATAAAAGACCCTAAAATTTTCTCTGCAAAATCGATAATGACATCCTGCAGCTTTAAAATAAGTCGATGAGATTCATATGATGCACAGTTTTCTCCAATTAGTTTGTCCATTTCAAAAATATGAAGAATTAACACTGAAATTTGTGAACTTTTGAATTGAATAATTTCTCCTTTTTGTGAGGCCTTTAAAATTCCTCCTCTTATCGCCATTTTTGTGGGCTTTACTCGATAGGCAGGAACATTCATCGCTTTCAGTGTTTCATACACAGAGCGGATACAGGTTATACAATTATCTACCTGGCCGCTCTTATAAAGCTGATAATGGAAATCAATCAATTCATCTGTTCGTTTATATCCATTATAGGGGTTTAACTTTAGGTTTTCCGACTTTAATTCCATTTCAGAGAAAGTTTCATAGATTTGCTCTGAAGGAATCGTATCAATACTTAGCCTGTCAAGTTTTTTATGGTCCTTATATCCGATATCTAGCAGTACTTTCGATAAGCTTGACCCGTTTAAGTGAGGGTAAAATCCGATTAAATTCTCCAATGTATTTTGTGCAACTGCGTAGGGTGCCTGCCCCGAAAACAGCCAGACATCGACATCATCTTTTGCACGTTTTACTATCTCCTCTGTTTCCTCTAATTTCTTATAAATGTAAGGCTTTGTGATAATACGATCCGAAAATTCTTCGGCAACACTTGAAATTAGACTAACTGAATCAAGGGGTCCTACAATTCCTACTCTTGTTTTCATACAACCCACCTCATTATATCGAAAAATATTCTGATTCTTTTTATAAATAATAATTGACTGATAATTTCAAATCCAATAATATACTATTAAGGGAATAAATAAGGATAATTTCCTTAAATAAATTTTACCACAGCTAACAGAAAAAGAGAATAAAAAGACTAGTTAAAAAGTCTAGGTAAAATGGATAGGGGAGGGAAGGATAGGTTGAAAAAAATTACGTTTGCTGCATCTGGAGATTCTTTTATTACCAGGAGAATTCCAGCTAAGGATGATCAATTTCGTAACATTTCATCTGTTATAAAAAGCGCTGACGTTCGGTTTACGAATCTTGAAGTAACTGTACATAATCAGGAGGGAATTCCTGGAGCTGTAAGTGGTGGGACATGGGCAATGGGACCTCCAGCTGTGCTTATGGATATCAAGGATTATGGATTTAATCTTATTGCTTGGGCCAACAATCATACGCTTGATTATACCTTTAAAGGTTTAGAAGCTACGGAAAAGTATTTAAATGAACATGAATTCGTACATGCTGGTGCAGGAATGAATTTAGCAAGTGCCTGCGAGCCAAGATATTTGGAGACTGAAGGCGGCCGTGTTGCATTAGTTGCTGCAACATCCAGCTTTCACGAGACTTGGGTTGCAGGTGAACAACGTCCTGACATGGCAGGTAGACCCGGTATTAATCCACTCCGTTTTCAAACAACATACAAAGTAGCCTCTAAGAATTTGCAAACATTAAAAGAAATAGCTTCTAAAGTGAACATCAATGCATCCCGCAATCTAAGTATTAAAGAAGGATTTCAGCCAAAAAGAAATGATGATCTATTTGAATTTGGTCAGTATTTATTCAAGGAAAGCGAAGAGGAAGGACAATCAACCTCTCCTATGGATAAGGATATGTCCAGAATTTTGAAAGCGATTAACGAAGCCAAAAGGCAAGCTAAATATGTATTAGTTAGTATTCATGCGCACGAAATGAAAGGGGAGTATAAAGATAGGCCAGCAGAGTTTATTGAACAGTTTTCCAGAAAGTGTATTGAGGAAGGGGCAGATGCTGTAATTGGCCATGGACCACATATCCTTAGAGGAATAGAAATCTATCAAAATAAACCGATTTTTTATAGTCTAGGAAACTTTATTTTTCAAAATGAGACAGTATCGCATTTACCAGCTGATTTTTATGAAAAGTATCAGCTTGATCATTCAAACAATGTGGCAGATGCGCTAGATAATAGAACTCGAAACAACACAATTGGATTTGGTGTAAATCACAAAATTTGGGAATCAGTTATTCCGGTTTGGAAAATGGAGGGCAAGCAAGTAACGGAAATTCTGCTTTACCCGATTGAGCTAGGATATGGACAAGAACGGTACGAACGTGGTTGGCCTGTTCTGTCTGAAAATATAAATATACTAACACAGTTAGCTAAGCTTTCTGAGCCATATGGAACGATTATTGATATTGAAGGAAACGTTGGAAAAATTAGATTAGAAACTGAATTTGCAGAAGCAGGAAGATTCATCAATGATATGAATATAAATCTATAAATTATTGTGGAGAAGGGTTTCCAAAAATATATATCAAAATAAAAGTGGAGGTTAAAAAATGAAAATAGTTAGAAGTTTAATAGCATTGTTATTCATCTTTGGAATTGTTGGATGCAGCAATACATCTGTTGATAAATCAAGTTCGAAAGAAGCGACAGAGGAAACAGGGGAAGCGGGAGGCGTCATAAAAATAGCGATGAGTGCGCAGCCTCCTACGATTGATGTACATTTAACTACATCATCAGATGCAATTGAGGTTTCGCGAAATATTTATGAAACACTCGTAACGCAAGATGAAAATGAACAGGCTGTACCGATGCTGGCAGAATCTGTTGAAACAAGTGAAGATGGACTTACTTATACTTTTAAATTAAGAAAAGGTGTAAAGTTTCATAATGGGAAGGAAATGACATCGGATGATGTTGTAGCTTCGATGACTAGATGGCTGGAAAAATCATCACGTGCAAAGTTGCTGCTAGAAGGAGCTAAATTTGAGGCGGTAGATGAATATACTGTAAATCTAAAGCTTAGCAGGGCAGTAACAGATGTTCTTGATATTATGGCTGGAAGGGGGCAATTTCCAGCCATAATGCCAAAAGAGATTATTGAAAATGCAGGAGAAGATGGTGTCAAAGAATATATAGGTACAGGTCCATTTAAATTTGCTGAATGGAAGCAAGACCAATATATCCGTTTAGAAAAATTTGCTGATTACTCTCCTTCAGATAAGAAGCCTAGTGGGATGTCTGGGAAAAAAGAAGTATATATTGACGAAGTATATTACTACATTGTGACTGATTCATCTACTCGAATGGCAGGGGTACAGACTGGGGAATACGATATTGCCCTAAACATGCCATTTGATAATTATGACCAATTAAAGAATACGCCTAATTTAAAAAGTTATGCCACTTTCGACACTGGTACATTAAATCTTGCTTATAACAAGAAACAAGGAATTTTTACAAACCCTGAGATGAGAAAAGCGGTCAATATGGGATTTGATGCGAATGCCATTATGCTGGCGAGTTTTGGAAGTAAAGAATTGTTTAAATTAGACCCTGGATATATGAGTTTAAGTCAAAAAAATTGGGCAACAAATGCTGGGAAAGAAGTCTACAATCAGGCTAATGTTGAGAAGGCCAAGCAAATGTTAAAGGCTGCAGGCTATAACGGAGAAGAGGTAGTCTTATATTCTACAAGAGATTACGATCACCAATACAATGCCTCAGTTGTAATTAAGGAGCAACTTGAAAAAATGGGTGTAAAAGTAAAACTGGAAATTTACGATTGGCCAACATTAGTGGAAAAACGGAATAATCCGGAAAATTGGGACGCAATGATTGTCGCTACTGGATATGTCACAACTCCGTCCCAACTATTGGTTGTAAATCCTAGTTTCCCAGGCTGGACGAACGATGAAAAAATCACACAATCATTAGAAGACATTAGGGTGGCAGAAACAAAAGAAGAGGCAAAGAAGAAATGGGCTGAGTTACAGAGCTATATGTGGAATGATTATGTACCGCATACACTATTTGGACACTACGCATCCATTCTTACAACGAATGAGCAGGTTAAGAATTTTAAAGTATTCCAAAAAGGTCCAGTTCTATGGAATGCGAAAAAAATAAAATAATCGAGTGAAAGATCCAGGCATCCTACTTAAATCTAGTAGAGAGAGTCTGGATGACTAACCATCAGCGGGAGTGGCGGGGTTATTTCCGCTGATGGAATCACGATTATCAATAAAGGAGTAGAAAAATGAAATGGTACTTAGTTAATCGTGTCCTCTCACTAATTCCTGTGTTATTTGTAGTTTCTATCGTTATATTCTCTATTATTCATATAACACCAGGAGATCCAGCTGCGATATTGTTAGGAGAGGAAGCAACTGACCAGCAAATACAAGACCTTAGAGGGAAACTTGGACTGGACAAACCAATTGTTGAACAATACTTTCTTTGGGTAACAAATGCCCTTCAGGGTGATTTGGGTATGTCTTACTTTATGAAGGAACCAGTCTTGAATTCAATTTTTAGTCATTTAATACCTACTATCTCTGTAGCGGTATTAGCAGGAACGATTTCATTAATCATTTCAATTCCGCTTGGAATTCTAGCAGCAGTATACAGAGAAACAAGTGTGGATCGAACGGTGATGGGTATTTCCCTGCTTGGGATGTGTGTTCCAAGCTTCTTACTTGGTTTATTCTTAGTACTATTAATTGGTGTTAAGCTGCAATGGTTACCAGTGGCTGGTTATCGGCCTATTCAAGCCGGATTATGGGAACACTTGAAATACCTCATATTGCCTTCTATTTCATTAGGTGCTATGCACGCAGCACTAATTGCTAGAATGTCCCGGTCTAGTTTGCTAGAGGTATTGAACATGAATTATATCAAAACCGCAAGATCTAAGGGTGTTACGGAGAGATTAGTTATTTTTAGACATTCACTTCAAAATGCTTTTCTCCCTATTTTAACAGTAATCGGGCAAACTTTTGGGGCCTTAATTGCAGGAGCGGTTGTAACAGAAACTATTTTCAATATTCCTGGTATCGGGCAATTGATTATTAATTCAGTCGAAAGAAGAGATTATGCGGTGATCCAGGGAGTTGTTCTCTTCGTTACCTGTGTATATGTCGTCATCAATTTATTAGTCGACTTATTGTATGGTGTCATAGACCCTCGAGTGAGGCTGGATAAAAAGTAAGAGGGAGGGAAGAAAAAAATGAGTGTACTTGAAAGAAAAGAATTAGTCAGTTCAACGATTATAGATACAAAACAAAAGCTAAAAAGTGAACAAAGACGATTATTATTCCAAAGAATTAAATCAAATAAAGCCATTGTTACTGGCGGTATTATCATACTTCTTCTATCCTTAATCGCACTATTGGGTCCGCTTTTAGTACCACACACACCATATGAAATGGAAGTGACAAATAGATTAAAGGCACCAAGCAGTGAGCATTTGTTAGGAACGGATAATTTTGGCCGGGATTTACTTTCTAGAATTGCATATGGTGCCCGTATCTCATTAGGCGTTGGAATGGCCGTTGCTTTCTTCGCTTGTTTATTCGGTCTAATTATCGGTTTATTGGCTAGCTATTATCAACTATTAGACAATATTCTTATGCGTATATGTGATGGCTTAATGGCCATACCTGGGGTCCTGCTTGCTATTGCTTTAATGGCAGCACTAGGCCCATTGCAGCAAAATGTTATTATTGCCCTAACGATTGTTTTTATTCCAAATGTAGCGCGGGTTGTTCGCTCAACGGCACTAATCATTCGTGAAGAAACATATATTGAAGCCATCAAGTCCCAAGGTGCGAGTACGTGGAGAATTATTGCACTTCATATTGCGCCTAATACCATATCACCACTTGTTGTTCAAGCTTCATTTATTTTTGCTGATGCCATTATTACGGAGGCTGCTTTGAGCTTCTTAGGAGCTGGAATTCCAGCCCCTGATCCAAGCTGGGGCAATATATTATATGACGGGAAAGTTGTAATTTTTAACGCGTGGTGGATGACTGTATTTCCAGGAATATTAATTGTCCTCTCTGTTTTAGGACTGAATTTATTAGGTGATGGGTTAAGAGATCTGATTGATCCTCACATAACGAAAGGAAAAAAGCGAAAATGAGGAATTGTAATCTTGGAGAATTGGAGGGGAAAGGATGAGTTCAACATCACTGTTGGAAGTTAAAGATTTAAAAACACATTTCTATACAGAACGGGGACGGGTTACAGCAGTCGATGGAATTTCCTTCAGCGTTAAAAGAGGGGAAATACTTGGCGTTGTTGGGGAGTCAGGCTGTGGGAAAAGTGTGACTTCACAATCAATCCTTCGATTATTTGATGAAAAAAATTTAGTTCAATATGAGGGAGAAATCCTTTTTAATAATGAAGTCGATTTATTAAAACTATCAAAATCAAAAATGCAGCAGGTTCGGGGTAATGATATTTCTATGATCTTTCAGGATCCATTAAGTTCATTAAATCCTGTTCTTACCATTGGTTTCCAAATTGCCGAAGCGATTCTTTTACACCAAAGGGTCTCCAAAAAAGAAGCCTATCAAAAGGCTGTTGAAATGCTCCGTCTGACAGGCATTCCGTCACCTGAAAAACGGGTTCATGAATATCCTCATAACCTATCTGGCGGAATGAGGCAGCGTGCAATGATTGCGATGACTCTCGCATGCCAGCCTAAGTTGCTTATTGCTGATGAACCAACGACGGCTTTAGATGTAACCATTCAGGCGCAAATTCTGGATTTGATCTCAGATCTAAATAAAAGATTTGATATGGGAGTTATTTTTATTACTCATGATTTAGGTGTAGTAGCGGAGTTATGCAGTAGAGTTGTCGTCATGTATTTAGGACAAATCGTTGAGGAAGCAGACGTCCATGATCTTTTTGAAAATCCACTCCATCCATATACCAAAGGATTAATTAAATCAATTCCGCAGATAGATGGCGACCGCTCGGTAAAATTACACGTTATTGAAGGGATGGTGCCGTCACTCAATAATGTACCAAAAGGATGCCGATTCGCAGCCCGTTGTTCCTATGCCGATGAAATGTGCAACAATCATCCTCCCGAACTTCAACAATATAAAGGTAACCAAAAAGTGAGATGCTGGAATTTTGAGAAAATCTTACAGGAACAGGAGGATGGTCATGTCCCTACAAGTTAATAAAGAGAAAGATATATTACTAGATATCCAAGGGCTGCAAAAGTATTTTCCTGTTAGAGGTCCTTTAGGCAGGCTTGGCGGAACAAAAAATTATGTTAAGGCGGTAAATAATGTTTCCTTCCGATTATATGAAGGAGAGACATTTGGGCTTGTTGGGGAGTCTGGTTGTGGAAAAAGCACAACAGGCAGGACCATTATGAGATTAACCGAGCCTACCGGTGGCAGTGCTGTTTACAATGGAACAGATATTTTTCAACAGTCGGGAAGAGACCTTCGGAAAATTAGAAAAGAAATACAAATGGTTTTTCAAGATCCCTATTCTTCTTTAAATCCGAGAAAAAGAATTGGGAAAACGTTAGAAGAACCATTAATAATACATTCAATTGGAAATCGAAAAGAACATACTGAAAAAGTGATGGATATCATGCAAAAGGTAGGGTTGCAAACTGAACAATATTACCGATATCCGCATGAGTTCTCCGGTGGTCAAAGACAAAGAATAGGAATGGCGCGTGCTTTAATTGCCAATCCGAAATTAGTTATTTGTGATGAACCTGTGTCAGCGCTTGATGTGTCCATTCAATCGCAGATCATTAATTTAATGCAGGAGCTCCAAGAAGAATTTAAATTGACATATTTATTCATTGCCCATGACATAAGCGTTGTTCGACATATATCAGATCGTATCGGTGTCATGTATTTAGGTGAATTAATGGAGGAAGCTCCGACAGATAAGCTATTTGCTACGCCATTACATCCTTATACTCAGGCTTTGCTGTCGGCAGTTCCGACGCCTAATCCGAGAATAAAAAGAGAAAGAATTACACTAAAAGGTGAAATACCATCACCATTGAACCCGCCTTCAGGATGTATTTTCCATACACGCTGCCCATATGCCATGGATCGTTGTAAAATAGAAAAACCTATTAAGAAAGAATTGCAAGAGGAGCATTTTATTGCCTGCCATTTATATGATTAGTGACTGGAGCGTATGTGTGAAAAGAGAGGATGAGATATGTGTCTTTTCAAGATAAAGAATTGATAAGCTTCTTAACGGTGAATTCCGCTTATCAATCAAAGGTAATTCCGGGAAGTGAAAGATTTACGTTTATATCAAAAATAACAGGGCTTCCCCAAGTATGGACTTTAGATAGTACTCAGGTACCTGTCCGTTATATAGAAACAGAAGATCGAGTAATAGATGTTTGTCACTCTCCGGCAGGCGGTAAAGTTGTGGTGGGTGTAGATTTTAAGGGTAATGAGAAACAACAATTATATCTGTATAAAGCTGATGAAGGGATTCTGGAGAAACTGGTCTATTCCACCGATCATTTTCATTATATTGGGGGCTTTTCACCAAATGGTGAATATCTATCTTATTCTAGTAATCGTCGTCATCCAGGGTATTTTGATGTATTTGTCATTCATATTGAAACTAATGAAGTTGATACAATCTTTACCAATGATGGGTATTGCACACCTCTTAATTGGATTGATCATGAGAATTTACTTGTTAGCATTCAAGAAACAAATATCGATAACGCGATCTATTGTATTAATGTGAAAACAAAAGCAAAATACCGAATTGGCAAGGCGCATTCGCTTGCTCGATATAAATCAATTGCTGTGACAAAAGAAAAAGATAAAGCTTACATACTGACTGATATTAATGAAGACACCCTCCACCTGTGTCAATTTTCCTTCTCGAACCCGGGAAAAATGGAGAAAGTTCTACAAATTCCAAAATGTGACATGGAGGAAGCAGTACTTTCGCCCACTAACCAAACCCTAGCTTTTACGATTAATCAAGGCGGTGTTTCCAAATTAGGTCTTTATTTTCCAAATTCCAACATGCATGTTGTTCTTGATGATATTCCTAAGGGAGTCATTAATTCTCTTTCATGGTTAAATAGTTTGGAATTCGTATTTTCATTAAAAACACCAACTTCTCCAGGGGATATATGGAAGTATAATGTAGATTCTAAGATTTTGACCAGGTTAACTTTTGTAGGAGATGGTAATGGAATTGGACAAAAATGCAAAGATGCAGAGTTATGCTCTTTTAAATCGTTTGATGGAATAGAGATTCCTTATTTTTTCTATAACCAAGGTGATGACGTAAATAAGCCAGCAGTTATTTATGTACATGGTGGCCCAGAAAGCCAGACAAGGGCTGAATATCACCCTGTTATTCAATATTTAGTTAGCCAAGGTTTTGCTGTTGCAGCGCCCAATGTTCGCGGCAGTAATGGCTATGGCAGGGCATACCTAAAGCTTGATGATGCTGACAAAAGAATGGATTCAGTTCAAGATCTTGCTTGGTTAGTAAAAGCCTTGATTAAATCACATGGAGTCGATCCGAAGAAAATAGGGGTTATGGGAAGAAGCTATGGTGGATTTATGGTTCTTGCTGCTGTCACACATTATCCAGACCTCTGGGCTGCCGGTGTAAATATTGTAGGAATATCAAATTTTAAAACTTTCTTAAAGAATACAGGTGAGTGGAGACGGTACCTAAGAGAATGTGAATATGGTTCACTTGAGGTCTATAGTGAATTCTTTGAGGAAATTGCACCGCTGAATCATTCGGATAAAATCAAAGCACCATTATTAGTTGTGCACGGTAGAAATGACACTCGAGTTCCTGTCAGTGAAGCTGAACAGCTCGTAAGGGATATGGTGAACCGTAATCAAACGGTAGATTTAATTGTATTTGAAGATGAGGGACATCAAACTGAAAAGATTGAAAATCATATCATTCTGCATACGAGAACAGTGGAATTTTTTAAGCAATATTTAAATTAAATAAATTTAACAAAATGGAGGATTTAATGAATGTTTAATGAAACAGTCATGGAAAAATCGATCATTAGTGAACAGGTTGACCGTGTATATAAAGCACTACTTTCTGATTCCAAAGTAAAGGAAGGACTTTCCTTTTTAAGGGAAGACAATGACAACACAACAGAAGAACAAATTGAACTTACAAACATCGAAGCACCTACTTTTATGGAAGATAACAGAGGCAGGTACTACAAAGATAAATTAGAGAAGCTTGGAATTCGGGATATTGTAGTAGATGAAGTGGGAAATGTATTTGGAATCCGACCGGGATGTGGAGACGGTCCCAAATTAGTTGTTTGTGCACACCTCGATACTGTTTTTCCAGATGGAACAGATACGAAAGCAAAGCGAATTGATGGAAAAGTGTATGCTCCTGGAATTGCAGACGATGGAAGAGGACTGGCTGTTGTTCTTTCCTTGACCAGGGCATTAAATAGGACTAATATTCAAACAGCAGGTGACCTGATTATTGGTGCAACTGTGGGTGAAGAGGGGCTAGGTGACTTGCGCGGCGTCAAGGCATTGTTTATGAATAGAAAGGATATTGATGGCTTTATCTCCATTGAACCTGGGGAAGCTAATCGAATTACTTTCTTAGGTACAGGCAGTAAAAGATATAAAGTCACTTATCAAGGACCAGGTGGTCATAGCTTCGGAGACTTTGGAACTCCAAGTCCCATCCATGCAATGGGCAGAGCCATTACAAGAATCGCTAATATCGAGACTCCAACGGATCCCAAAACTACCTTTAATGTAGGGGTCATTAATGGAGGAACATCCGTTAATACCATTGCAGAAAAGGGAGAAATGCTAGTTGATATACGCTCTAACGCGCAAGACGAGTTAGTAAAATTGGAACAAAGATTATTAAATATTCTCCATCAAGCAGTGGAAGAAGAGAATATGCGCTGGGCAAAATCGAATGATATAACTGTTAATATTGAACAAGTCGGGGATCGCCCTGCAGGTTCTCAAAGTCCTAATTCCATTATCGTGCAAGCTTCCGCAGCTGCCACATCAGCACTCGGATTTGAACCATTTTTAACCGCTGCTGTAAGTACGGACTCCAATATTCCGATTTATTTAGGAATTCCAGCCGTTACGCTTGGCGGAGGGGGAGATTCAGGAGGGTATCACACTTTAAATGAATTCTACGATCCAAAGGACGCTTATTTTGGAGTACAGAAACTATTCTTAACAGTATTAGGTCTTGTGGGGATTGAGAATGTAGTAGAACCGTTGCTTACAAAGAGAACGAATTCATAGTATCCATTACGATCAATAAGTCGTCACATAAAATAATAAATTCAACATGACAGGCAATCAGTGGAACTTTGGTAAAATCCACTGATTGTTTTATTTAACAATCGTTTGGAGGATTACAAATGGAAAAAGTGTATCAATTTATAGAAGATCATAAAGACATGTATTTGGATTGGTTAATTGAATTATGCAAACAGCCAAGTGTAGCTGTACAAAATAGAGTTATCAGAGAGACCATTAATCTAGTAAAAAATCATTTAGATGATTTAAATGCAAAAGTCGAAATTATTGAAACTCCCGGAAATCCAATTATTTTTGGTGAATTAAATAGTTCTAAGAAAAAGACTTTGTCATTTTACAATCATTATGATGTACAGCCTGAGGATCCGGTTGAATTGTGGGAAAGCCCTCCCTTTTCTCCGGAAATAAGGGAAGGGAAACTATTTGCAAGAGGAGTGGCTGATAATAAAGGAACGTTATTATCTAGAATTTGTGCCGTTCATGCCTATCAAAAGGTATATGGGGAACTCCCTGTGAACATAAAGTTTATTATTGAAGGCGAAGAAGAAGTAGGAAGCCCGAATCTAGAATGGTTTGCCGATAATCATGTCGAGATGATAGCGTCAGATGGGTGTATTTGGGAAAATGGGTTTAAATCGATTGATGGCACCCTTCAAATTAGCCTCGGTTGTAAGGGGATGCTCTATGTCGAACTTTGTGCACAAGGTGCCAATACGGATTTACATTCCGCCAAAGCAGCAATTATTGAAAATCCTGCATGGAGATTAGTTTGGGCACTTTCCACATTAAAAAACGAAAAAGAAGAGATTCTCATCGATGGCTTTTATAATCGCATCTTGCCATTAACGGACGAAGAAAGAGCTTTAACAGAAGGAATTGAATATCTAGAGAAAGAGGAACTAGAACAATTAGGTGTTAAGCATTATGTAAATCATTTAACAGGTTTTGCCCTAAAGGAAAAGCTTATTTATCAGCCCACGTGCACTATATGTGGGATTGAATCTGGCTATACAGACGAAGGGGCCAAAACCGTTTTGCCTTCGAAAGCAAAAGTGAAACTTGACTTTCGATTAGTTTCAGAACAAGATCCCGGAGAAATACTCACACTACTGAGAAAACATTTGGATAAGCATGGATTTCAAGATATTGAAATTATTCCATTAAAAGGCCAGCGCGCTGCTGTTACAAACATAACGGATCCACTTGTTGATAAAGTAATCAAAAGTGCAACCAAATTTTATAATAAAGAACCGCAGGTGTTAAGATCCCAAGCAGGTACAGGTCCAATGTATAAGCTTTGTCAAAAATTCGGAATTCCTTCCGTTGGTTTTGGAGTTGGAAACTCCAATTCGAAAAACCATGCCCCAAATGAAAATATTTTTATATCTGACTTCTTGGAGGGAATTAAATTATCAGCATTGGTCTTACATGAGTTCGCTGATTAATTAAAGGAATACTTATAAAATGTTATCAGGCTCTTAGGGAATATACCTATGGCCTTTTTTAGTTCATAACAATTAAGCGGACCATTCTTGTCTTGCTATCTATTGATAATTTTATATAATATTAAAATGCTATACTCTTGGTTCAAAAGCTAGTTAAAAACAATGCTTCAGCCTTGGAAAAACATGTAGAGGTGAAAAATATGGAGACCCAATCCGTTTCAAGAACTATTGAAGAGTTCATACAGTTTGCCAGCAATCTCCCTTTACAAGTAAGGTCAGCATCACGATTGAAAAGTTAGCATTGTTTTAACATATTCAATTACATCATGTTCCTTCATTATAAAATACTGAGTTGTAAATTCTTTCATTCTATTCCCATTTAATTATCAACAAAAAATTAATATAAATATTATTTTAGCCCTGTAAAAGTTTTTGAGCAACAAGGTAATTCTCCAAAAGAATGGTGAGAGGATTCATCCAATACCGATTTTTTGTTTGTGAAATTGCCATTTAGTATAACTAGTACGTACAATATAATTCGATAGTATTTCGATAATCCTTAAAAAAATTTATATAAGGAATGTGCACTATGAACTATACAACCGAACGCACGAGACGCCAAATCATCCAGAGCTTTATTCATGTTCTGCAAACGAAACGATTTTCGTCCATCACGATTCAGGAAATATGTGATGATGCCTTAATTCATCGCACCACGTTTTATCGTTATTATGAAGATAAATACAGTTTACTCAAGGATTTTATTTATCATTTATCTGAAGAGATTATTCAGTTGAATAAAAAATCGAATGCTGACCCATTTAAACTACTTGTTGATTATGTAGAAAAAAACTCCGTGTTATTTGAAAATACTTTATTAGGGTCTGATGGACATATTTTATTCAAAAGCATGGTGAAAATTGCAAGTGATATTATACGGGAACATTCCAAAACAGAAAACGATCCCATTTCTAAAAAGATCAATCAGTCGAAGTATCCTGATGTCATTTGTGACTTATATGCCACTTCATTTATGACCATTTTACAGAATTGGATGAGTAAAGAATATAATTACCAGAAAGACGAGTTGTTCGAAATCTTTAATCAGGTGGTGAATTAATAATACAAATTACTTTAAATGTATTATTTTAACACGCTCGTTCTTTTTTGCTCTTTGAACCCATCTTTCCACCTTGCTATAGTGACTATTGTGAAAAAGGATTTTTTGATGTTTTATACTTTCCGAGAGAAACCAACAGGGAACTTAAGCATTAAAAAACAACATGGGAGGGAGCTGCAAGGTGAAAACAATCATAAAAAGACGTTGGGCAATATTTGCCATTTGGTTAATTGCGACCATATTGCTTACGGCCATTCAACCGGATATCAATGCCATATTGCGACAAAAAGGACAGCAAGGAACGAGTAATGACAGTCCTTCAGCCATCGCAGACCAGATCCTGAAAAAGATGGAGACCACTAAAGGTACGAACAACATTATCGTTTTTTACGATAAACATAAAATTTCTACTGATGACATGAAAAAAATTGGTGATGCTGTAAAGGCCATAAGCGATGACAGCTCAGAGCTGGGTATTGCAAACATGATTGATCCTTTCAGTATACCTGAAGCAAAAAGCTCTTTAATTTCTAAAGATGGTACCACACTGATGGTGAGCTTCAAGCTCGATAAGAAAGCAAGAGAAATTGATGATATAAAAAAACAACTAGACAGCAAGCTTAGTAAAGTACCTGTTGAATATTATCTTAGCGGTGAAGATTTTATCAATAATGATTATTTGAAGGCATCACAAGCAGGAGTCGAGAAGAGTGCTGCATTGACCGTTATTTTTATTTTAGTTGTCCTTATCCTTGCATTCAGGTCAGTAGTTACACCTTTTATTTCCTTAATAGCAGTAGCCTTTTCCTATTTATGTTCGATGGGAATCGCCGCTCAATTAATTGATAAAGCAGGGTTTCCGATAACAAGTCTGACCCAAATGCTTCTTATACTCATTCTTTTTGGTATCGGTACAGATTACAACATCCTTCTTTTCAATCGATTTAGGGAGGAACTATCCCATGGTAACTCGATTGATGATTCCATCGTAATCACCTATAAAACGGCGGGTAAAACGATTGCGTATAGTATTCTAACGGTATTTATCGCGTTTCTTGCTCTCGTTTTTGCCGAATCACCAATTTATAAATCCGGTGTGGTTGTCGTGATAGGTGTAACCATACTATTGCTTGAAATTTTGACCTTAACACCATTTATTATGAAAGTTTTAGGCAAGAAGCTCTTCTGGCCTTCAAAGAATGTATTGGGCCATAAGGAAAACAAGTTCTGGGGGAAAACATCCTCCTTTGGAACAAAGCATCCTATTATAACAGTCGTTGTATTACTTTTGATCATAGGGCCAATGGTGTATTTACATCAGGAAAAGCTCAACTTTGATACCATTGGAGAACTTGGTAATAAATATCCTTCTTCCAAAGGATTTAATATTGTGGCGGACCATTTTGGCAAAGGCCAGGCAATGCCAGCTACTGTTGTCATTGAAAATAATAAAACACTAGATAATAATGAGTCACTTGCCGTCATTGATGACTTGACTGAGAGACTCAAGAGTATTAATGGGGTTAAGCAGGTTTCTTCAGCAACACAACCTCAAGGAGAGCCAATTGCTGGTTTTTACGTCGACAGTCAAATGGGGTCTGTAACGGATGGTATTTCAAAAACTCAAGATGGTGTGGATCAAATAAATGATGGCTTGAAGCTTGCTCAAGAAAAATTGGGATCTGCGGACTTTTCACAGGTTAACCAAATGGTGGATGGTACAGCAAAGCTTCAAGAAGGTATGACCGCCCTAACAAATGGATTAAAGCAAATCCAATCCGGAATAGATGGTGGATCAAGCAACTCCCAAACGATTATGAGCGGCATTGCTGCCATCCAAACGAATTTGTCAAAGATGAGCAGTGGAGTAGCGGTGTTAGCAGATAATTATGGAAAAATGCAGGCTGGCTACGCTGAGATGGGAACCCACTACCAAGGTGCAGCACAGGCACTACTTGGTGTAAAAAGCGCACTCACGCAAATGCAGACCATGGTGGATGCTTTAGGCAGCAGTTATTCAAATTCGAGTAATGACACCAATTACCTAGCACTAAAGCAAACAATTGATCAGGTATCATTGTCTTTAAGTCAAATTACACCTGAAGGAATCAACACATTAAATGGAAATTATAATGCAGTAACGGCTGGTTTTGCTACAGCAAATAATAATCTTGCCAGCATGAGCAGCGGCTTATCCCAGATGGCGGATGGTTTGAAAAAGCTGGAAGATGGCCTAGGGAAAGCTTCGTCGGGAATAGGTACAATCGTAACTAATATGAATAGTGTCACCAATGGACTTGGCCAGATGAAGTCAGGTCAGCAGCAGCTTGTAGCAGGTCTCAATGGATTCAGTACGTTTGGACAAAAGCTATCAGAAGTAAACGGTGGTTTACAACAAATTTCTGACGGTTTAGGAAAGACGAATGGTTTCTTAACACAGTTTAATACAAGTAAAACCTTCTTTATCCCGAAGGAAGCATTGACGGATGAAAACTTTAAAAAATCATTAGACGTGTTCATGTCCAATGATCGAAAAATTACGAAGATGACGATTGTGTTAGAGAATGACCCTTATTCTAAAGATGCTTTAAACACAATCAATAAGATCAATAAAGCTGTTTCCAATGGACTAAAAGGCACAAATCTTTCACATGCCAAGTCGGGTGTGTCAGGACCAAGCGCCACAACGAATGATATGAACGATATCTTGAGCCGTGACTTGAATAAAGCAACCACAATCGTCATTATCGGAGTATTACTTGTCTTGTTCTTAGTCATACGTTCGTTCTGGACACCAGTTTTCATTACTGCGTCCCTTTTAGGAGCCTATTATACTGCAATGTTTATCATTAACTATATTTTCATAGATTGGCTGGGATATGCCGGTATTTCTTCCTTTGTTCCATTCTTCTCTTTCATCATCATTGTAGCCTTGGGAGTGGACTATAGCATATTCTTAATGATGCGCTATAAGGAATATCAACATCTGTCGCCAAAAGAGGCAATCGTTTTGGCTTCCAGACATACAGGTGGAGTCATTATATCGGCAGTCATTATACTCGGTGGCACCTTTGCTACACTAATGCCATCCGGAATTATCCTGTTGGGTGAATTGGCAATAGCCGTCATCACAGGTCTTGTCGTCCTATGCTTTATCCTGCTTCCGGTCTTTTTGCCGGCGATGATTGCCTTGCCAGAAGCCCTTGCCAAATTATTTTCCCGTAACAGGGAAGGCGAACTGAGCTTGGAGGAAAAAGTAATTTAATAAGTGGTAGAGGATCCCGATGGCAAATGCCATCGGGATTATTTTGTTACTCCTTCTTACGACATTTTTTGATCAGGTGATAGGACTTTTTTAGTAAAAACCATGATTAATGTGGATTTATGTAATAATAAGCAGGAATTTAAGTTTTTAAAAAGAAATATAAAAGATATGTTGAAAGATAAGGAGAAAAACTGTTTACAATCATTCTATTAAGGTTTGAAAGAAGGTGTATGATATGATGGATCATTTTTTTGCAGACTATAAAAAATTTATTGTTGTACCGGAAGATGAAAAAAAACGCAATGAAGTATTTGATCACAAAAACTATGCAGCATATTATATACTAACACTGTCTTTATTTGATCCACGAATATCGTGCTGGAGAGATGCGGGTAAATTTGAAATAGATATTGATAAAAGTATCGAAACGGTACTAAAGGGCTTCAATGAAAAGCAGCGTGAGAGGTACCATCTTCAATTACTGGAAGTAGATAAGTCGAAAAACTATTTTATCTTAGCCCTTTCTTCAAAAATAAAATTTACATCAGAGGAAGAACAGGACAGCATTTCTTTTATTATTGATAGAATATTAACGAACCCTTTTTATGTTGCGCAAAGCTGGTTCAACCTAATTGGTGAAAAAGGAAGAATCGCGCGTAAACTATTTAGCTGCTCGTTTAAGGAATATGTGATTGAAGATTTAACCAATCCAAATAGGGACGAAAAATATGAAAACATTAGTGAATTAGTTCCTAAAACTAATGGAGAAATTAAATTGCTTAAAAATTCTCTGAAAAGAGAGATTTTATAAGGATGAATTACCTAGATAATGATGAATTATCTAGTTTTTTTTCTTATGTTAAAAAATAACTTATGTTACTCCTTTTTCTGAAATTACCCACCCATCAGGTGTCTTTACGATAAGATAAACATCTTCATTGAATTCTTTTCTTAATTCTTTATATTCCTCATTTTCGATTTTAACCTGTGTTTTTTTTATATGTTTTACCGGAATTTCCGGTTTCCCAACTTCAAACACCAAATCTTCAATCATAAAATAGGTTCTTTTACGTTTCATAAACGAATTCCCCCTTTTAGGTTTCTTATGTATAGAATTTGCCAAAAATGAATAAAACCCTATAAATCCTATGTAAAATTTTTGTAAAGAGCGCAAATTTACACTGAATTAACACAATGAATACAAGGATTAAATATTAGCTTGTTAAACTACTAACGTAAGTCTAGTAAAATCTGCTCAAAAACTTCTTTCACAAGAAAGGTGATTTAGAATGAATAAAAGAAAAACTCAGTGCCGCTGCTTTCCTCACAAGTGAATGCAGTAGAATTGCAAAATAACAAATATGGTATTAAAGATCTTGCAACAGATTTAGAAGTTGGCCCAGAAGATCTTCAGGGAACTGTTAACTTTGTAAAAACACTTCCGAAACCATTTGAATATAAAGCGGAAGAGCGCATTAAACAATTAGTGCCAATGGCTATTGCTCAATAAAATGAATAACTAAAAAAAGTCTTGGTTTAGTAGTTCCTAAACCAAGCTTTTTTAATAAACCTTTACATAAAATCAATCACTACTTAATAAACCGCTTATACAATAAAATGAGTACCAATAACTGATTAGGGGGAGTTGTATTAATGTTAAATCAAAACGTTCTTTATAATAATAAAAAATATATTCTCCTTTATGAGTACACTTCGGGTTTTTGCGAAATAAAAGAAGTTGATTCTGCTGATTATTATAAAATCGAATTAGTACATAAATCGGAATTAAAATTTCATTCAGTAAATAGTTTGAATCTATAAGTAATAAAGACTAATGAGGTGTTTGGAGTGGAAAATATCTTCTTATCTATTTATTTAACTACGATTATATATACTCTCCTATATATTAACTTACCTATTATGCATGGCGATGACTATAAGGGGATGGATTGTTTTTGCAATAGTAATAATTGGGTTGAATGATTGATATTTGAGACAGGAATCCAGTGTTCCAGTGCTTGATTTAAATGTGAGGGAATTTGCTGCCTGCATCCAGATCAGTAGAGGAGCTTGAGTCTTAGACTCAGGCTCCTTTTTTTCTAGATGGTAAATTACGGAATTATACCCTCCTTGCCCAAACATTAATGGTGCTAAGCAGCGGAAACGCCTGTTTAATAATAATAGATACTAAATCCTATTCCGTTAACTTACAATTCAGGAAAATGGTAGGATGTTAATTTCATTTGTTGATAATAGAATAAAAATACAATAAAGATAGTAAATATACAAAATTAGGGGGTAAATCAATGAAAAAGAACAAAAAGAAAAAAGCTGCAGCAAGCTTGTTGATTATTAGTCTAGTTTCCACTGTGCCATTTTCAGCTGGTTATGCGGAAGGTCAAAAGTGGACAAACATTAATACATACGAAGAACAAGATGGGAGCAAGTTTAATAGTGAGAACTATGATTTTGTTAAGTTCTCGCAAATTGGCACAAAGCTAAAAGATATTGAGAAACAATCCAACCGTGTGAAGGTTGAAGTTCGTGGAACATCAGCAGACGGGAATCCTCTTTATGTTGTCACCATTGCAGACCCAACCACACAAGGAAAGTTTGGTAAAATACAATCTTTAAGGAAACAAATGTTTAAAAATCCAAGCAAAGCTCAAGACTGGATTGCCGCCAACCCAGATTTTAAAGTTCCGATTATGATCAATGGTTCAATACATGGAACAGAGTTTGTAGGAAGCGATGCAGTTCTTCAGTTAATTGAACGCTTTGCGACACAGGATGATCAAGAGACAAAAGATATTTTAGCTAACAATATACTAATTTTTAATGTTGTCCAAAATCCTGATGGCCGTGTCAATGCTACCCGTTTTAACGGTGAAGGAATTGATTTAAACCGTGATTTTATCACGCAATCACAGCCGGAAACGCAGGAAACGGTTGAGTTGATTAAAGAATGGAATCCGATGGTATTCCTTGACACACATGGTTATGTGAAAAATTATGCTCCAAACCATCAAGGCTTAATCGAACCTTGTACACCACCGCATAATCCGAACTATGAGTATGATCTTTATAATAAATGGGCGTATCAGCAGGCTGAAGCAATGGAAGCCAATATCATGGCCAATCAAGCTAGTTTTACAGGTAATTTGTATAAGAGCATGGAGGGTGTTTATGTTCCGCAGCGCGATGACTCCGCTGGCTGGGATGACTATCCGCCAATTTTTACTCCGATGTATGCGATGTACCATGGTGCCTATGGTCACACATTAGAAGCACCGACCAACGATTGGGATGGTGTTCGCTGGCAGTATGATGCCATTATGGGCGCACTGAAATTTGCTACAGAGAATAAGCAGGCAATGATTACCGATCAAATTGAAATGTTTAAACGCGGAATCAACTTTGACCATCCGTTCCATAAGGACGGCTTCTTCCCAAAAGCTTATATCCTGCCTGTCAATGAACAGGATCCAACTGTAACGGATAAAGCCATTAATCATTTGCTGAAAAACGATATTGAAGTGGTTCAAGCGGCAAAAGGTTTCATTGTTGATGGAAAAAACTATCCAAAAGGTACCTATATAGTAAAAATGGATCAAGCCAAGGCTGGATTAGCCAACACGATGCTATGGGATGGTGAGGACATCTCAAATGATACACCAGCTATGTACGATATTTCAGCATGGAGCTTACCGGGGCTTTGGGGCTTTGAAGCTATTTCAACGCAAAATGATGTGAATGTAGTTACAACAAAAGTTAACCAGGTTACAGAACAAGGGGCGGTTACCGGAAAAGGGCCTTTTGTTATACAAAATAGTTCAGTAAAAGCTGTTAATCTAGTAAATGCACTACTTCAGCAAGGGGTATCTGTGAAGCGTGATGAAAAAGGTGACTTTTATGTAGAGGCAGCAGCTAATCAAATTGCTTCTGCGGTCAAGGCATCTGGCCTCCAAGTGGGAAGCACTGAAAAGGTATCAGCTAATGCAGCTAAATTATCGAGCTTAAAAGTGGCTATCTTGAAGGATGGCGGCATGGGGAAACAGCAGTCCCATAGCGGTACGAAGCTGGCCCTTAAACGACTTGGTTTTGCCGTAACGGAAGTGACACCAGTTGAGGTGGCTGAAAATGGTTTAAGCGGATTTGATGTATTTGTCTATAGCGGAACAGAAAGTCTAATCTCCCTGCCAGATAGATTATCAGCTGCCAATAAAGAATTTGGCTTCCAAACTGCTAGCCAATTTGATTCTTTTAAAAACAATGTTAATGATTTCTTAGGTAATGGCGGAAAATATATTGCGGTTGGTGCAGGGGCATCGAACGCAACAAAAACACTGGGCCTTACTGATGATACAATTAACACCGCCGGATCTAACAGTAACGGAATCGTAAAGGTAAATTATTCGGGAACCGGGGTAGCTGCCGGTTATGACCAGGATGATCTTGGTTTTGTTTACCGCCCGGTTTGGTATACTGGTACAGGCAATGATGAAGTAATTGCTAGTTTAGGAAGTAATGATGATTTCTTTATGGCTGGTCATTGGATTAATAAAAAAGCAGATGCCAAGGGTCAGGCTATAATTGTGAAGGAGCAGGATAAAGACGTAACTCTAATCGGATTAGAAGCTGGATTCCGTGATCATACAGATTACTTGTTCCGTCTATTATCCAATGCCATTTTTGAAAAATAAGAATGAAGTCCGGGCTTGGCTCAAAATATGAGTCAGGCCTTTTTATGTGTAAGGTGAAAATATGTTTGGTTTGACTGATTACAGGGGGTTCAGTGAAGGAGCGGTTCAATCGATTATTATGCTTTATTAGGGAATTGGCTGGCGACCTTACTATTTGGTAAAGTGAAAGGGTAGCCCACTCAGAGTTTGAATCGGCGGATTTAAAGGGAACAGTGTGGCCGGACTCAAACTTGGGACGGTTCTTGCGTTTGAGGCACAAGAACCGTCCCTATGTTTCATTTTGAGGGAAGCATTTTTCATAGACAACTTGAAATCCATACAGTACGAATGATTTTATTAGAAATACGAGGGATAGTTGGAATTTATTTAGTCTTACTAAAGAAACATATCCTATTTTCTTTAACCAATTCAACCCAATGAAAGTAAAAATGGAGTCAATAATGATATTCACCAAAAGGTATAGATTAAACTTTCCATAGGTGAATTTTAAAATCCATAGGGAGCCAGCTAAAAAAGGTCCCAATATTAACGGTAATTCTGCTAAAACATTGGGTTTGACTGAATAAGGAAACCACCACCATTTTTTCTTTTCCGCAAATCTTCCTTCTGCAATCAGATATAAGCTCATAAAAATGCCGCCTGGCAGAAATCTTTTAAGTGTTTTCCTGCCCAATAACGAAATGCTTAGCCATGGTAAAATGGTCATGAAAATCATCAGTGTTTTATCTGCTTTTTTCAAGAAAATATTCTCCCTTAAAAATATTGATATTTCTATTTTTACCTTTTCATAGTTGTTTATGTGATGGAATAATGAATTTTTATAAGCCCTATGGTTCATTTCTTATCGGCCCAACAATAACATTTACTGTGAGGGGCAACTAAGAAAGGGGCGGGAGATATGATTTCATTATGGGAAGAACATGTATTTTGGTTAGAAGTACTTCGCGACCATGCTTATTTTGTCCGAGATCATTTATCTGTGAGTGAAGTTGAATACGTGCAAACGGCTGAACAGTATATACAGTTGTTTGATGATTTGTTGAAACAATTAGACCTCGTATCACCCAATGTTGTCCATAATGATCCTTCAGCAATGGAGTTTTCAAGAAGAGTCTGGCCGATTGCGAAAGGATATTTCGAATTTGAGGGAGCTCTTCAGGCTCTTAGAATTGAGAATGCAGTCAACCTGAATTTGTCCCCGACCTACCTTAACGGTACATTAAATGAAAACCAGGAATATTTAAGAATCTTAACTTATTTCGTGAAAGGTTCAGATCCAGTTCCTCTCAGTCTCGTCCAATTAATGGATTTGTGGCTTGAGGATCAGCTCGGTCATGCTGTATTATTTAAAAATTTAATTGATCCAATTGAGATTATGGTTTCCAAACAAACCGATCTCTATATCGGTAAATATCAAGCTTTCATTGTTCAGAATCATCATTTAAAAGGATATTTGCGGTTCAAGGAGCCGGGGTTTGCAAGACAAACAGATTTTGCTGTAGAAGTCGGGAAAACCACACTCGAAATGAGCAGGTTTATCTATGCTATGACAATGAAATATAAAGGAAACAAGCTATTAAATAAGGAAACGTTACGATTTTTAATCCATCATTTTCCTGAGACCTGCTATTTTATTAAAAAATTGAGTCACTATGCGCCCCAGTTGCAGCAGGAAGCCGGCCAATGCTCATTAAGGAGGGTTTCATATCTGTAATTTTATGAGCAGTTACTGCGATAAGTAGATTCGGTGATCCTATATCTTCAATAATTTTTAAAAAGAACATAGAAAAAACGATTAAAATCCCTATGAATATACTGTATATTATTCCAATACTTTGATATACTTTAACCCAAATATAGAGGCAAGGGGTACAAACCGTGTCAAAATCAAAATTACAATTCTGGCTCATTCAAATTTTGCTTATTTTATCGATTATTTTCGTTTCAACAAAAATTACCTTTATGTTTAAGCCAATAGGAGTCTTTTTCTCAACGGTTTTCTTTCCAATTCTGATTACTGGATTTCTTTATTTCCTTTTAAATCCATTAGTGAATTTTCTCGAACGTAAAAAGCTGCCAAGAATCGCCTCGATCCTTATCATTTATGTCGGGTTTATTGGCCTTCTTGTGTTGGCGATTAGCAGCTTGGTTCCGATTGTTTCTAAACAGGCGACGGACCTTGCCAATAATCTGCCGGTCTTTGCTCATGAGACTACTGAGTTTTTGAAAAATATGGTTAAGTCTTCAGAGTTTAAAAGCTTTCGGGATACCCAAAGCGAAATTATTGACACGATCCAGCAACGGTTAATGGAATATGCAAATACATTGCCAAAAACACTGACGAACGCTCTACTTGGTTTGTTTGGAATGGTCACCAATCTGGCTATTATTCTTGTCACAGTACCATTTCTATTATTTTATATGTTTAAGGATGGTCATAATTTTCCAAAAGCCGTTTCAAATTTTATTCCGGCAGGTTACAGAGATGAAGGCCTAAAGATTTTAAAAGAAACAGGGGAGACATTATCTGCCTACATCCAGGGGCAGGTTATGGTTGCCCTGGCAGTCGGAACCTTGTCTTTTATCGGTTATTTAATCATTGATTTGCCCTATGCGTTAATTTTGGCGATCATTGTTGCCTTTACCAACATTATTCCTTATGTAGGCCCAATCATTGGCGGTGCCCCCGCTGTACTTGTTGCTTTGTTTGAGTCACCAACGAAAGCTTTATTAGTTATTGTCGTGATCCTTGTCGCTCAGCAAATAGAAGGGAACTTCCTGTCACCGATGATCTTAGGTAAATCATTGGATACACACCCGGCAACGATCATCATTATTTTATTGGCTGCTGGCAACCTGGCAGGCGTACTCGGAATGGTCTTGGCAGTCCCAACCTACGCTGTTTCAAAAGTAATTGTTTTAAACCTAGTCCGATTCTTGAGAGCGAGAAAAGCTGCAAATAAGATCGTAGAGGGAACTTGAGTCTTAGACGCAGGTTCCTTTTTGAAACAGGGGTGAAACACGGGAACGGTTTCCATGTGTCAGAATATGAGACGCAAGAACCGTCCCTGTGTTTCAAGATTATTTTATATATGTAATTTACATATAAAGATGGTCTGTTGTATAATAGGTGTAAATTACATATATAAGTAAGAAAATGGTGTTTGGGAACTTACATCGAATGGAGGCTTTTTTATGAGTGATCAAGAAGAAATTTTGCTTTATAAAACTTCTCTAATCCTTAATAAAGACACAAGCATGATGAGGTTAAACGATATTATTGAGGAGCTGGTAAATATTATCGAATTAAACAACAAGAATAGCAAAGCCGCAAATTGATTATAACTGTAAGGTAGCTGCTTGTATCGTATAATCCCAATAGATAAGGTGATAATAATCCCATGATTCTTTTAAACAAGGAGTGGGATTATGTATCAAATAGCCGATATCACAGAAAATCAGAAGGAAAAGATAAAGCAGCTTGAACATGAATTAGGCTTAGTGTTAATTGCATATGACGATGAAAACGTTGGGCAGATGCGGGAATACAGCAAGGACACGAAGTAATAACAAGGAACCTATAGAGTGACATTTTGAAAAAAGTCACTCTATAGGTTTTTTTGTGGAAAGCTCATGAAGGCGATTCATCTGATTATGGGGGATTTTTTCATACTCAATCTGAAAACCATACAATATAAAAGTCGGTGAAACATGGGGACAGTTCTCACGCATCATTTAATGGTGCATAAGAACCGTCCCCATTCATCTGCCTATATAACGGGAGCTGGAATTTTTAAAGTTTGTCCCACATAAATGGTATCTGTAGTTAAGCCGTTTACTTCTTTAATGGCGGTGACGATGGTATTATACCGCTTCGCAATGGCGGATAAGGAATCACCGGACACCACTTTGTACGTAATGACTGTTGAATTCACTTGTGTCGTGTTTGTTGTCGTGATTTTTAAGGGTTGCCCTACGTAAATCGTATCAGTTGTTAACTGGTTTTCATCTTTAATGGCTGTCACCGTCGTATTATATCGATTTGCAATGACGGATAAAGAATCGCCCGCCGCTACCGTATAGGTCATAGTAATGGTGGCAGGTGCTGCAGGAGCAGGTGCTGTATTCGTAGCCGTCGCGTTGGTCGAATTCGGCAAGTTTAATGTCTGGCCAATATAAAGGCTGTCCGAAGTTAAATTATTGATTTCTTTTATTTGACTAACGGTCGTATAGTAAAGATTCGCAAGTGAATATAAAGTATCACCTGCAACCACTGTATAAGAAATGTAGGTTGGAGCTACAGGCGGCGCTGATGCCTCCGCATTTGGAGGAGCTAGGGCCACAGCCAATGTTGTTGGAAGGGTAGTGGCATAGCTGTTCCACACTTCCTTGTTCTCCTGTCCGATACTCCAGTTTCCAACACCGCGCAAATTATATTTACTAATCAGCAGTAATTTTTGACGAATCGATTCCTCGTTTTCGTACCAGATGGTATAGGTACCGGCAGTCAAAGTAGTTCCCCCAACAACCGGCTTGGGGTCTCCTTCTCTGATGGTAACAATCGCTTTTGGCGTTTTGCTTACTTCATCAAAAATAACCGTTCCGTTATATTGTTTAATTAATTGCTCCACCTGCCAATTTGAAATTCCAAACCCTCCATAGGTTTGCCCCTGAATCCAATATCGTCCGTATTGGGCAATGCCGAGGACAATTTTATCAGCTGCGACATTTTGATTGAAGGCATATTGAACCGACCTTTCTACCCAAGGGTTGCTGGCTACAGGACCTGCTGCTCCACCGGGGTAGCTTTCGTCGTAACTCATGATCATTAAGTAGTCAGCATATTTTGCTAAGCTGTTATAGTCATACGAGCCGTGCCAGCCTGTTGTCCAGCCATTTGGATTTGCCGCAACTGCCACTGAAACTTCCTTCCAAGCTGGAATCTTTTCCCGCAGTAACCGAACAAATTCCGTATAGTTGGCCCGGTCCACTTCCGTGACATTTTCGATATCCACATTGACACCGTCCAAGTTATAGCGGGCAATGGCATCGGCAATCTGCTGGGCAGCCAGCTCTTTATTGGCGAGCATGGCCCGGCCGATGTTTCGATCCCAATGATTGCTTAAAAATGGGACCACGCGGATTCCTTGCAAATGCATTGCTGAAATAAAGGTTGGGTCCAAGCTGTAGGTCAATTTCAAGGTACCATTCGCATTGATATCAAAATAACTCGGCGACACGGTATTAACGGAGCTGGCTGTTTGGTTCACCATCGAAACGTAATCCTGGGTATTGCCAAAATACATATAGCCGAGATTGACCACTTCACTCGCTGTTACGGGTAATCGTAACAACTGATTCGGCTGTATGGCATTATTGGTAAGCTGATTTAGTGCCATTAACGCGTCAACGGTGGTGTTATAGCGTTTCGCAATCATAAATAGGCTTTCGCCAGCTGCGGCGGTATGGCTGTATAGTGGAACCGTGGCTAAGGTGCTGATATTTCCTGCAAAGTCCGTTTGATATACATAAGCCGTCGCAGCGCCGGTCATATCTGTTTGGTCAAGATAGAATTTTAAAGTATAAAAACCTTCCGCGTCCGCTGTCCCAGACGTGCTCATTAACTCTGCACCATTTGTGTTGCGAATGGTTGCATAAACGACAGAATAGGATTCTGCTGTGCCAAGCATCGTATAGATTGGACGTTTATTTTCAAACCCAAAGCCGTTTTTGGATACGACTGGATTTGGAACAACTGTATCTTTTATAACCGTTGAAGTTTGAACGATGCTTGCATTTCCTGCTTTATCTGTCAGCATGATTTCCAGCGTTAAGGTTCCATCTTTCAAACTGGCTACATCAAAGTTGAGATTAAATTTGCCGTTTGAAATCATGGCGGTTTTGGCTATATTGGTTGTTCCATCGCTAACTGTAATCTTAACCGAAGCACCTTCCTCCACAGAAGAACCACTGACAGAAAATTGATTCTGATTTAACAGATTAACATATGGTGCCACGGTTGTTACTGGCACTTCCGGTGCAGTTGTATCCTTTGTTATGGTCAAAGGCTGAAGCTGGCTCCTGTTCCCGGCAGCGTCAGTGGCCAGAACGGCTATTGTAATATCCCCATCCTTTAAGCCGCTTACATCAATGGGCAAAGAAAAATTGCCTTGCGAATCTGTTACAGTGGTTTTAACCAGGCTGGTTACACCATCAGAAATGGTCAAGTCCAGTGTGATCAGCGGTTCAACAGTCCCACTGAGTTTATAGGTGTTGACGTTTCCGCTAAAAATACTTGGAGGCTGGCTAAATTGGATACGAGCAGGACCAATTGTATCTTTGTTCAGCGTCTTGACGGCAAATGGGCTCCTATTTCCGGCTTGGTCGACTTGGGTGATTTCGAATCGGATATCGCCATCATTTAAGCTGGACAGGTCTGCGGTAATGGTGTATCCACCAGTTTCATTCACCTGTCCGATTGACTCAACGCTCTTGCCTGTACCATCGAAGGCTTTGATGTTCACCTGTGCATTTGATTCGCCAGTTCCGTTTAGCAAAAATGAGCTCTTGTTTTCCTGATTAATAAAATTGTTATTATTTAAAATTGGTGCAAGGGGAGCACTTGTATCTTTGGCAACAGTCATTTTTCCAGAAGGGCTTTTGATTCCCGTTGGACTTGTTTGCACAGCTGAAATGTTAAGGGCACCATCCCTCAGGGCAGTTACATCCACATTAGCAATAAATTCGCCGTTGGCATTCGCAACAGCAGTTGTTGTGATGGTATTGCCTAAAGTCCCATCTGAAACAGATAGGTCTACTTTTGACCCCGGCCGGACAGTCCCGAATATCGAATAATTTGTAGCTGTTTGGCTGTTAATTATTTTCGCATTTCCGATCAGCGGCGCATCCAGGCTAGTGTCCTTTGTAATTGTGGTTTGTCTAATGGCGCTAATGTTTCCAGATGGATCGATAGCCCGTGCGGTGACGGATAATTGCCCGTCATTTAAAGAAATCAAATCGGTATTTGCACGAAATTCGCCTATTTCATTGGCAATTGCTCTCATCGTTACATTTGGATGGACACCGTCTGAAACGGTCAAATCCACGAAGGCTCCAGGGTCAGTTACTCCAAAAAGGGTGTAATTTTTTACATTCTCAATCGTTACCTTTACGGTACTGTCCAGGACAGGTTTATTGATAATGGTATCTTTCGTGACAATTAATCGGCTTTCCAGACTCCGGTTTCCTGCCTGGTCGGCTGCGACAGCGGTAATGGTAATCGTTCCGTCTGGTGAGCTGGAAGTGTCCACTTTTGTTTCAAACCAGCCGCTGGCATCAGCTTTTAGTTGAAATAACTTTGGTGAATTTATTCCATCTGATAGTGTTAGATAGACGGTTGCGTTTGCTTCTACAGAACCTGATATGGGTACGCTTGCTTGGTTGATTGAAGTAATTGTACTGATTTGGTTTAGTAGTGGTGCTGCCGGTGCTGTTGTATCGGCGGGTGCAGTGCTTCCAGCCGGGATTGTTAGGATTTGACCGACATATATCAAATCGCTTGTTAATTTATTTGCTGCTTTAATTTGCTCTACAGTCGTGTTAAATCGCTTGGCAATAAGTGATAAAGAGTCGCCTGCTGCCACTGTATAGGTTGTGGTAGTTACTGGAGCAGGCGGCGTCTGCGTCTGTACTGGTACCGGGCTCTGAACGGTTTGCGTCTGCGGTACAATTAAGATTTGGCCGATAAAAATGCTCTCAGTAGTTAAATTGTTTAGAATTTTAATTGTATCCACGGTAGTGGCGAATTTTTTTGCTATTTGATATAAGGTATCCCCCGCTGCTACTTGATACGTACTTGTTTTGGTAGTGTCCACAGTAGGGGCAGGTGCTGGAGCAGGCGCGGGTTCCGGAGCAGGTGTCGGCGTTGGCGTAGCAGCTGTTGTTTGCTCAACAGTCCTTGGAATCCTAATTTTTTGTCCAATCGAAAGGAAATCGCTAGGAAGCTGATTATAAGAACGAATACTATCGACGGATGTGTTAAACTTCCTCGAAATCGAATATAGAGTGTCGCCTGCAACGACTGTATATGTATAAAAAGGCAGGTTTAATACCTGGCCTACATAAATAGTGTCAGAAGTTAAATTGTTTGTAGTTTTAATAGACGATACTGTTACATTAAACTTCCTTGCAATTGAATATAAACTATCGCCGGCCTGGACTTTATACACATCGTACTGGCCAGTTTGTTGAGTCTGACCAACGATTGTAGTTTCTGCACCTGCCTTCGTAATGTTGGAACCAAAATAAATAGTCGTTACCAAAAGTGAACCAGCCATAACCTTGGCCGCATTAATATTTAAATAAGGGAACCTTTCCCTAATTAAATGATTGATTTGTACTTGGAGAGTCTTTTTTCTAAAATCCGAGGGTCCCAGCTCATTCGAAAACTCCTCCAAATAAGAATCGAGGTAAACCACTAACGTAACCCCGCCTCGTTCTTGGAGCAGCTCATATCTTTTAATCTCCACTTAACCACCTCCATTTAATAAAATGAAACATGGGGACGGTTCTTATGCATCATTTTGATGCATAAGAACCGTCCCCATGCCTCGAATATGGTAATAAGCGGAAAAATGCCTTTAGGGTTGTATTCTATACTTTTTTCGCGAAGAATACCCCTGAAACATGATTTAAGGCAAAGGAGAAGGCTGCGCATGGAGAATTTACAAACATATGAAATTAGAAGAGTCGCTCCCAATCAGGATGAGTTTGAATTAATCCTCTACTTTGATGGTCAATTAACGGAGTTTGCAGGTGAGTTAGGGACTGTTCCTAAGGATAAAAAAGATATTACCTCTTTGGCCAAGCAGATTCTAAATAATAAGTACCCATTTTTAAAAGTAACATTGATCAAGGTAATCCTTGGAGGGGTTGCAGCTGCTTCGATTCCACTGACTGATCATTCGACTACTGCACATGCGGAGGATTCAAACGGAAACACCCCAGCTCAGATGGCACACGCAGACTCAATCTATTACCACGTCGCATCTGGGGATACACTTTGGGGATTATCCGTCAAATTTGGAACAAGTGTTGATAATATCAAAAGAGCTAATCATTTAACTTCCGATATTTTGAAGGTGAATCAGCTTTTAATCATCCCAAAAGCGTTTCATACCGTAGCTTCAGGGGATTATTTAACTGTTCTTGCTAAAAAATATGGAACGACTGTTGAGGGAATTAAGCAAGCCAATAACATGAACAGTGATGCCACGTTTATTGGACAAACACTGATTATTCCAATTTTAATAGGAAGTGAACCAAGCAATGGGGAGGCCCGGGAGGTAACGCC
The DNA here is from genome assembly GCF_049568635.1 of Neobacillus sp. SAB-20_R2A. Lineage (NCBI taxonomy): Bacteria > Bacillati > Bacillota > Bacilli > Caryophanales > Bacillaceae > Neobacillus > Neobacillus sp. SAB-20_R2A. Next base: position 2,149,552 of record NZ_CP145895.1, read on the forward strand.
TACTGCCCAAAACCAGGCTATTTCAACCTATACAGTTGTTTCGGGCGACAGCTTGTCTGTAATTGCCAAAAGATTTGGTACGTCAGTTGAAGCACTTAGAAGTAGTAATCAATTAACATCAGACCTAATAAGAGTTGGACAAATCTTAACGATTCCCCAAGCAGCAAACGAAGTTCAAGAGCCTTCCCCCGCACAGCCCCCTGCACCAGTACCATCATCTGAACCAGCGTTTAATCAATATACTGTTGTTGCAGGTGACACTTTATGGGGGATTTCTGCGAAATTTAAGGTAAGCCTAGATGCATTGCGTAAGGCAAATGATTTGCAAATTGATATGCTACACATTGGTCAGACCCTAATCATTCCAAATGGACAGGAAGTGGTTACAGTCATAACTGAACCAACTGCTCCCGCCAAGACAGTTGAAACGAAGTATACGGTTGTGCCAGGTGATACTGTATATTCCATTATGAAGCGGTATAACATTACAGCCGAGCAATTAAAACAAGCGAATCAATTAACAAGCGACATATTAAAGGTAGGGCAGGTATTAATAATTCCAACGGCTTCGGGGGCACCTGTTGCCGCTTCACCAGCATCTGGACCAGTACAAACTGCAGCTCCCGGTGTCGATTTGGCAACGGTTCAAAAGAACCTGCAGATCCTCGGCTACTATACCGTCCCAACTATGACGGGAAGCTACGATACCCCAACAACACAGGCGATCAAAACCTTTCAGGCAGATTACAGTCTTCCTGTGACAGGGACAATTAATGAAGCAACAAATACAGCCATTAACCACGCGGTTGTTAAGAAAGAATTGGTCAGAGATACAGCTAAATATCTCGGTGTTCCTTACAAGTGGGGTGGTGTAACACCTAATGGCTTTGATTGTTCGGGATTTGTCTATTACATGTTCAATCAGCATGGTGTAACAATGTCCCGCAATACTTCTGGAGGGCTTTATAATACAGGGACAGCCATTGACCGGTCTCATTTACAGCCTGGAGATTTGGTTTTCTTCGCTGTTAACACACCTGGAACCATTTCACATGTAGGATTTTACATAGGGGACAACCAATTTGTTTCCGCCACCACATCAAAGGGGATTGCAGCCTACCCATTAGATACTGGGTACTGGGCGAAATATTATGTAGGTGCTAAAAGAGTATATTGAGGCACGGGGACGGTTCTCATGCATCAATTTGATGCATGAAAACCGTCCCCATTATCATTGGTTTTTTAATCGCCCATATTCAGCCCACATAAACTAACACGCTAATCGAATCGGTAAACAGTAATGATGTAACGAATGTGTTAGTAAATGGTAAAATATAAATGAAATACAGAAAAGTTCTTACTCTCGATGAAGAAAAATAAAATATGAAAGCAAGCTTGCTCTATAGGAACTTTCCGTAACGGCAAATATTTAATTTTTCGCCAAATTGGATTGGCGGAATTGAGGTCGTAAATATGTACACTAATTTATTTCTATTGAGTTTTGTTATAGGTTCCAATTTAATCATCGGAATTTTATTAGGGTTGTCGGGGATTTCTGGTTTTCTGCTGCCTTTGATCTATGTAGGTGTTTTAGATATGCCCGTGCATGATTCCCTTGCACTTAGTTTTTTGTCCTTTTCAGTCTCAGGCATCATCGGTGCCTATTCCTACTGGAAATCTAAAAATATGGATTTAAAATTGGCACTTTATTTGAGTATTGGCAGTCTGCCCGGCGCTTTTTTGGGTGTGCAAATTAATGTGATGATACCGGATTTCCTGGCAAAACTACTTCTTTATGTTTTTGTCTTGTTAGCGGGATTATCCATTTTATTAAAGAAAAATAAAGAAAACACAAATTCATTAAATGGTAATAACCATTCGAAAATTCTCGATTCTTCATTAATGGTTGTTTTGCTCGGTTTCCTTACATCAGCCATTTGCTCATTGACAGGAGCAGGGGGACCTATTTTACTAGTGCCGTTATTAGCAAGTCTTGGGGTCAACATCAGGGTGGCAGTAGGGGTCAGTCTCCTAAACTCCGTCGTCATTGCCATTCCGTCTATTTTTGGATATTTCGCCCATGCAAGTATGATAAATACATCCTCGTTAATTATCGCTAGTCTGATAGGGACAATTGTCGGAATTGTAACTGGCGCACGCTTCGCCACGAAGGTGCCAATTCACCAATTGAAAATAGCCATCGCAATCATCACCATTCTATCTTCAGCCTATATGCTTGTCATGCTGAAATTGGGAGCTTAATAGATTAGAGGGGTTATTTACCCCTCATTCTATTTAAGAAAGCTTCCTAATGATCATCCCAATTGATAGCGCTACAATACGAAAGGACACTTTTTACATAATTCTGTGTTTCTTCTATTGGCGGGACTCCATTGTATTTTTTTACTCGATCAGGACCACAATTATAGGCTGCTATGGCGAGAGTCCAATCATTAAACTCAGTATAAAGGGATTTTAAATAACGAGCGGCGCCATCTACTGACTCCCCAGGAATACAGGGGTTAACCCCAAGGAAATTCGCAGTTTCAATTTGCAATTGCATTAATCCAATTGCTCCCCGATTAGATACTAGATTGGGATTTCCACGGCTTTCCGTGACCATGATGCTGTAGAGAATCTGAAAAGGAACTTGGTGCTTTTGAGCCGATTCCAAGATAGCTTTAGCCCACCTTTTGGCCTGCGTTCCGCCAGGAATTTGATCAGGGATTACCTCACTAATCGTTTTGTCAAAAAACACATCATCTTCGAAAATTTCTTGGATTTTTAGGACATGATCATAAAATATTTCTTCGGAAGTTAGATTATTTAATTTCATTAGCTGGTCAATTGTAACACCGAATTTTTTCGATATTCCCCAAAGTGTGTCTGAAGGGTTCACAATATATAATTGGTATTTTTTATTCTCCTTATCTTTCATCTAATTAAAATCAGGCTCCTTTCTACCAAATTTAAAAAAATCTCACTTCGACTTCAGCAACTCGGAAATATTTACAATTTGGAGATTTTTTTCGGTAGCTTTTTCTATCAAAACTGGAAGTGCTTTTAAAGAGGAGTTAGTTGGGTGCATTAAAATGATATCGCCATTCTTAAGGTTAGGGGCTATGTTCTCAACAATCTCATCAGGATTTTCAATTCGCCAATCAATCGTATCTAATGACCACATGATGGTTGTCATATTGTGCTGCGCTGCATGGTCAATCGTTCTTTGATCAAAAGACCCATAAGGCGGAGTAAAATATTTAGGGCTAACCCCTAGTATTCTATTGATGATTTCATTGGTTTTCGTAATCTCCATTTGAATTTCTTCTGTTGATATAGTACTCATATCCTGATGAGAATAGGCGTGGTTGCCAATCTCATGTTTCGCATTTCTAACCATGAGTGCCAATTCAGGAAAATTTTCAACCCATCTCCCCTCTAGAAAAAAAGTAAGGCTAATATTTTTTTCCTTCAACAATTCCAATAAGTCTATTAAATATTGATTTCCCCATGCCACATTTACCATAAAAGAAATCTTAGGAATTGATTCGCTGCCATGATATAGGGGAAACGAGTTTTTATTATCCTCCATGGTGGTCTCCTTTGCTTATTTAATCATTATTTAATATATGTTGAAATAATAAAAACGCATGTATTAATGTCATGATATGAATAGATTGGTGGCTTCCTAACCGACTTGCTTTTTCTGAAAAAACATTTCATTTCTTCCCGTATTGGGCAATCACTCTATGCATTTTTCAAAAAAATGCATACTATGCTTTTAGATTCTACAATATTGGATTTGTGTGTTTATTTATAAATCTGCTAAAAAAAATGATGGACAAACAGCAACAAAAGGGGAGTGGGAGGAAAATAATGCGCGTTTTATTCTTAGAAAGTCATCCCATGTGGATTCACGGATTACCGAATGGCTTTATAGATGCAGGGCACGAAGTGAAAATTTCCGGTCCAATCAACAATCTCGATATTGGCAAACTTATTTCCGAATTTCAGCCTAACTTAATCATCACGATGGGGTGGGGACCAGAAAACACCGCTGTGGAAAAGCAGAAGAAAATTTACGAAAGCACCATAAATAGCAATATTCCTCATGTGTACTGGGCTACAGAAGACCCGACATCGACACAAATCTTTACTATTCCTTATATTCGGAGAACCCATCCGGACTTTGTTTTCACTATTTGCCGGGAACGGGTTCCTTACTACCGGGGACTAGGAATTCCTGCCGAACATCTGGATTTCGGCTATCATCCTAAAGTACATCACCCCGTGGATGTCGACCCGAACTATTATGCGCCAGTTTCAATCGTAGCCAATGGATACCCAAAAAAGCTATCCTATTTTCCAAGTCATTTTCGGCATCAGTCGATGAAAAGCTTGATTACACCATTACTTGAAAACAATATTCAAATTAATTTCTACGGGAACAATTGGGAAAGCATGGGTCCGCATTTGGGGGTGGAGATCCCTAAGGAATGGATCCGTGGCTATATTGATTACACGAATGCAAATAAAGTGTATAGTTCCTCTGATATCACCATTGGGCTGCAAAACCTGCAAACACAATTGACGCAGCGAACGTATGAAGTCCTAGGGTCAGGCGGTCTATTTATTACGAATAACACACCGGAAATTAATCGGCTTTTCAAGTCAGGAAGGGAGTTACTGACATCATCATCACCTGAAGAAACACTCGAAATCGTGACCCATCTTCTTCAGCACCATGAAGAAAGAGAGAGAATTCGCCAAGCCGGCCTTGAAGCTGTCGGTAAACATTCCTATAAAGAAAGAGCTAAATTTATGGTAGAGGTTTTAGAGAAAGAAGGAATCTTCAGCAAAGGGAAAAGTACTTACACTCTTAAAATGGAAAATAGGACAACTTTTCAACAGGGCGAATTTGAAATCTATAAAGTTCAAAATGGGGATACCTTGTCCCTTATTTCTAGAGAGTTTGGAGTTCCCATTGCTAGGTTAAGGGAATTAAATAGCCTAACCACCGATATCATTGATACCGGACTGCCTCTAAAAATTAGAGTACGAAAGAATCTCGATTATGAAAAATATGACCTATATACAATCTGCCATGGAGAAACATTAGCTAAGATTTCCAAGGAGTTTGGTATTTCACTAGAAAAGCTCAAACAAGATAACCAATTAACTTCAGATTTTATTTATGCCGGCCAATCGTTAAAGATTGAAAAGGATTATACCAACTCCCACAAAATGCCTTCGGTTTTTATATCGAAAGGTTTAAAAGATGATAACATGATTGCTCTAACATTTGATGCGGGTGACAGTGCCGAAAATACTGAAAACATCCTAAACGTTTTAAAAAAATACAATGTAAAATCAACGATGTTTTTAACGGGAGCATGGATAGAAAAATACCCGCAGCTCGCTAAAAGAATGATTGCAGACGGACATGAAATAGCCAATCATTCGTATAGCCACCCAGATTTAACAAAACAATCGAAACATGAGATTCAAGCAGAATTACAGTCCACTTCCGCTAGTTTTGAAAAAGTCCTTGGAACAACAGGGTGCCCACTATTGCGGCCGCCATTTGGCTATTGGAATAAAAACCTTCTGGAAGCAGCAGGTGAAATGGACCTCACCTTTACCATCTATTGGAGCATTGATACTCTAGACTGGAAGGAACCAACGGCAGAGTTTATTTATCAACGGATTTTTTCAAACCTTACGGGTAATGACATTGTCTTAGCACATTTAAATGGAAAACCAACAGCAGAGGCGATGGAGCTTGTGATACCGGAACTCAAAAAACAAGGCTATCAATTAGTAAAAGTAAGTGACATGCTATGGGACTAAACTTTTTAAAGGGGAGGGTTTGAGAATGCGAATATTGTTTTTAGAAAGTAATCCAATGTGGATTTATGGTCTGCCGAACGGCTTTCGTGATGCTGGGCATACGGTCATGGTCTCCGGTCCGTTGACTGAGGCAAGTATTCCTGACATGCTCTCAACCTTTCAACCCGATTTAATATTTACAATGGGGCATACCGCCGAGCATACAGAGGAAAAACAATTGTGGGTCAGAAAGCATGTCACTCCCACAAACATTCCTCATGTGTATTGGGCAACAGAAGACCCTGGCTATACGCTGACTTTTTCACTTCCCCTCATTAAGACGATTGAACCAGATTTTGTATTTACCATTTGTCCCCCAAGAGTGGAGTTTTACAGGGACTTAAAGATTCCGTCAGAGCACTTGGATTTCGGCTATCATTCAGATGTTCATTATCCCGACAATTCAGATGATACGTATCAAGTGTCCATTGCCGTTGTGGCAAATGGTTATCCAATGCTCTATGAAAAAAGGCCGGACCACTACCGTTTTAAAGCGCTTAAAGATCTTCTTGCTCCATTTTTAGAAGAAAATATCAGAATTGATTTTTGGGGACGTTATTGGGATCAAATGGACCATATCCTTGGCAAGAAGATACCCGATGAATGGATTCATGGGTTTCTACCCTATACAGAAGCAAATAAGGTGTACAGTTCGGCAAGCATCATTCTAGGTGTCCAGAATCATGATACCCAGGTAACCCAGCGGACGTATGAAGTGCTTGGTTCGGGCGGTCTTTTGCTTACAAATGAAACATCTGAGATTAGGAGATTATTTACTCCCGGCCAAGATTTGTTAGTCAGCAATTCAGCTAAAGAAACCATTGATCTTGTAAAATACTATTTAAGCCATCCTGAAGAAGTAAAGAAAGTTAAAGCTGCCGGAATAAAAGCGGTTGAAAAATACTCGTACAAGCATCGGGCTGAATTTATCATCGAAACACTTATCGGGGCAGGCATTCTTCCAAAAGACTCGGAAAGTTCGGGGGCAGGGAGATTCATCCACTATGTGGATACATTAAAGGAAAACTATGAAATATATACCATCCAGCCAAAGGATACATTGTGGAGCATCTCAAGAAAATTCGGCGTCAGTGTCGAAGAAATCAAGAAATTAAATGGCCTCCAATCAGATATCATCAACGTGAATGAGTTTTTAAAAATTAAAAAGAAATAGGTGAAAAAGGTGCGAATTCTTTTTATAGAAAGTGGGGAAATCTGGAGTAATAATCTAACAAAGGGGTTTACGGCCCACGGACATGACATTCTTATTTCGGGTCCAATCAATAGGGAAGTTCTATCTAATATGATTGAAAGTTTTCGGCCCGATTTCGCCATTACCATTGGTTGGGGAGAGGAACATACAAAGGATAAACAAATCACCATCCGTGAACAGATGGCAAAGCATAACCTTCCGTTAGTCTATTGGGCTGTGGAAGACCCCGCTTATACCGACGTTTGGTCCATTCCATTAGTAAAAACCATTCAGCCTGACTTTGTTTTTACATTAAGCCCTGACAAGGTAGACACGTATAAACAATTAGGTATTCCTTCGGAGCATTTAGATTTTGGCTTTGAGGAGAGCCTTCACCATCCAATTAGCCGCCATCCAGAGTTTGAAGCAGAGATTGCAATCGTTGCGAATGCGTATCCAGATATTTTAGAAAAGTATCCAGAACATTTTCGCCATCAGTCGTTAGAAATTTTAATTAAGCCGCTTCTTAAGGCGAATATTCGGATTGATTTTTGGGGAGCAAATTGGGACAGGATGGATGATTATTTAGGCGTAAAAATTCCGAAGGACTGGATTCACGGTTTTCTAAACTATAAGGAGGCAAATAAAGTATACAGTTCCTCGAAAATTATCTTGGGTTTGCAAAATTATCCTGAGTTATTGACCCAACGGACCTACGAAATATTAGGGTCGCGCGGCTTTCTGCTTACCATGGATACGCCGGGAGTCAGGCGAAATTTCCTACCAGGGAAAGATTTAGAAGTCTCTCTAACCCCGGAAGAAACCATACAGAAAGTGAAATTCTACCTGAATCAACCAGAACAACGCTCCGAAATCCAAAAGCAGGGCCGAAAAGCGGTTGAAGCACACTCCTATACCTTTAGGGCACAACAAATCATCAACACATTAATGGAAAACGGCATCCTCGCAAAAAATAGGGGACATGCAGCAAAAGAGAAAGGAGAAATACTATTCTTTCATTCCTTTGATGGATACGAAACCTACAAAGTCCAAAAAGGAGACACCTTATACAAAATATCTAAAGAATTTGCCATTTCTATTGAAGAATTAAAAACCCTAAACCTCCTAGACACGGACACAGTATTAGAAAATCAACTAATAAAAATAAGAAAAAAATGATGCATGGGGACGGTTCTCATGCATCATTTTATTAAGAAAAAATTAAGGAATACCTATCATAATAAGGTCATCCAAGCGGAAATAGAGAGAAATCGGGGGCCAATCAAAATTGAAGCTAAAAATTTTTGCCGTAATTTTTATATTGGGGATACTCGCAAGTGTTAGCTATGCAGAAGCACAAAAAGACGACTTTCCATCAAATACAATAGAAAATACTACTGAAACGAAAGCAACAAACGAAGAGGAACAAAAGATTTCAGGTTTAACTGAAACCAGCTCGGTTGAATCTCAGGAAAATGAAGTCCAGGCAGCAACGGAGCCCCATCAAGAAACTCAAACGCAACAAGAAACCCAAATTCAGCATGCAACACAAACCCAGCAAGAAATCCAACCACAAAACGGAAAAATCATCATCAACAATGTTCCTCATATCCAGCAAATGCCGGAACTGGCACGTGGATGTGAAGTCACCAGCCTTGCCATGCTCCTTCAATACGCAGGTGTGGCAGTCGATAAAATGACTCTAGCAAAACAAATTAAAACCATTCCTTTTCGTGATCAAAATGGCTTGAAAGGAAATCCGAATGACGGATTCGTCGGCGATATTTACTCATTTAAAAATTCGGGATATGGAGTATACCATGGGCCAATCGTGGATTTAGCCGAAATATATTTGCCAGGTAGAATAATAGATTTAACAGGACAAAATATTGACTCTGTTTATAATATGCTAATAAAAGGATCCCCTGTGTGGGTCATCACCAATTCAAGATTTGCATCACTTCCTCAAAGTGAATTTTCTACTTGGGATACAGCATCTGGGAAAGTACAAATTACTTATAGAGAGCACAGTGTTTTATTAGTAGGCTATGACGAAAACTATGTTTATCTCAACGATCCATTAGCGGAGCAGGGAAATAAAACAATTCCAAGAGATAGCTTTGAAGAGTCATGGATTCAGATGGGTAAACAGGCGATTAGTTTTCAGTCATGATCATTTTTGACCTAAAATAATTACAACTGAACCCAAAAGAAGTAGATAACTTTTATTATTAAAAAATGCTAAAATCAAATAGAAGCCTAAAATTAGTGAGAATTTTTATAAAAAGGGAGCTAATTACATGATAAGAGTTGTCTGCAAATCTAAATTAAAACCGGACGTAAATGTTGAGGAATATCTTAAATTGGCGAGTGAAGTGATTACCGAATCGAGAAAAGAAAAAGGCTGCTTCATGTATACGCTTCATGGTGATATCAACGATCCGGCCATTTTCGCAACAATCGAGGAATGGGAAGATGAAGAGGCTTTGAGACAGCACGATAATAGTGAACACGTTCGGAGAATTGTGCCAGAACTTAGGAAAAGACGAGAAAGTACAGATATGAATATTTATAAAGTATTAATATAATCCTTTGCGGGCCCACTTTTAAGTGGGTCTTTTGTATGTACAGGCTGGTGAACAAATATATTGATATATTTTTATTTTGTTGCAATAATTAAGAAATATCAAAATACTAAAGCAGTATATTTTATAGGAGGGAACGCAATGTCAGAGATAAAAACCGCACTCATTATCGGCGGCGGAATCGGCGGCCTTGTAACGGCTCTTAAACTTAATCAGGCCGGAGTGTCTGTCCGCGTTTTCGAGAGTGTCGAAACGATAAGAGCGCTGGGAGTCGGGATTAACCTTTTGCCTCATGCTGTCAGGGTCCTCACCGAGCTAGGCCTCGCAGATGAACTTGAAAAAACTGGCCTGCCAACCGCCGAGCTCATGTATGTTAACAAATTCGGCAAGAAAATTTGGCAGGAACCACGTGGCAAAGCTGCCGGCTACCATTGGCCGCAATATTCGATTCACCGCGGACGCCTGCAAATGCTGCTGTTAAATGCTGTCATACAAAAATTAGGGGTGGATGCCGTTTTAACCGGGCATCATTTACAATCGTTTGAACAGGTTGGAGACACGGTAACGGCTCGATTTATCAATCGTCAAACAGGAGAGTCTCTTGGCCCTTACAGTGCGGACATAATGATTGCCGCCGATGGCATCCACTCGGTTGTCCGAAAAACATTTTATCCAAGAGAAGGTCTGCCAAAATTCAGCGGCCGGATCTTATGGCGCGGAATTACTGAAGCTGATCCATTTTTGACCGGAAGATCCATGATCATGGCGGGTTACCAAGATCAAAAGTTTGTCGCCTATCCGGTATGTCCCGAAACCGCAGCAAAAGGGAGCTCTTTAGTTAACTGGATTGCGGAATTGGCGATTAAAGACGAAATGCCTGACCGTGCGGACTGGAATAAGAAAATTGATAAGGAAAAGTTTGCTCCGCATTTTGCAGCATGGGATTTTGGCTGGCTGAATGTTCCGCAGTTAATTGAGGAAACAGAGGCAGTGTATGAGTTCCCGATGGTCGACCGTGATCCGCTTCCCGCTTGGACCTTCGGACGTATCACTTTACTTGGAGATGCAGCCCATCCTATGTATCCAATTGGTTCAAACGGTGCTTCACAGGCGATTTTGGATGCTGATGCCCTGGGAGAGGCTATTTTAGCACACCCGACTGCAGAACAGGCATTGAAGGCATATGAAGAAGCCAGATTAGAACCAACAGCCAACATTGTTATGGCAAACCGGAAAAATGGGCCTGAAATGGTCATGCAAATCGTCGAAGACCGCGCACCTAATGGTTTTGACGAATTAAGTGATGTCATTTCCCAGCAGGAATTACAGGATATCGCCAATCAATACAAGCAAATTGCCGGTTTTGATCGCGAAAAATTAAACAGCAAGGCGGGGAAACAGTAATGGTAGAACATATTGTATTACTGAAATTCTCACCAGAGACAACCATAGAACAAAAGCAAGAGGCAATTAGCCGGACCCTGCTGCTAAAAGAAGTGATTCCCGGTATTATGGATATACAACAAGGAATTAATTTTTCAAATAGGAGCAAAGGTTTTGAAATTGGATTAACGGTCCGATTTGAGGACAGAACGTCCTTGGAAAACTACGGACCACATCCGGCCCATCAAGAGGTTTTTGCCTATTTACAGGAAATTGGCGTCGAAGACATTATTGTCGTTGATTTTGAATGTTAATATTTTTTTAGTTTAATACTTTAGTGCTTAAACGCGTTTTAGTGTTTTGGCGTTTGAAATGGGACCTTTAGGGGTCCTTTTTTGCATTCTATTTGTGACAGAATCCTAACAAAACTTAACGAAACTAAACAAAACTAAATAGTTGTGTGATAAAATACATAGATGGTATTATTAACCATCTTTTAAACTATGATTATAGATTTTAAATAGGGGCTAAAGTACTAGGTGCTCATTTCATAAAAAGGATAGAGGAGTGAAAAAGTTTTAATGAAACGGAAAAAAGGGAGTTTTTCGAAAGCAAAAATACTTCTTTTCTTGGTTGTCTTGCTGAGCTTTTTTTATGGGCAAAATGCCTTTGCAGAAGTCGATGGTACCGGCGGAGGAAAAAGTGAACCTTTAATGCTGGTGTCATCCTCTATCGCCAATGGAGCAACCGGTGTGCCGCTGAAGCCGGAAATCAAATTAACGTTCAGCAAAAATATTGTTAATATGACAGTCCGTGATAACAACTTGAAATGTTTTTCACTGCTGGCGGCCAACGGTACAAATGTGCCAATAGATGTGATTTTGGCCGACGATCAAGTTGATTTTGAAAAAAGAAACGATGCTGTTCTTATTCCTAAATCAAATCTGGCACAAGGCAGCAGCTATTCGGTTGTAATTAGTCCAAATCTTACCTCTAAAAGCGGGGTTACGACTGGGCAGGTGATAAAAATTACGTTTACAACGGAAGGGGCACCGCCAGTCACGAACAATACTACAACACCAACACCATCAACCAATACAGCACTAACTGTATCAAAGACTGAGACAACGACACAAACACAGACGGCAGTCCCAAGTACATCACCTACATCTAAAACCACAACAAGTCCAGCCAACACCACAAGTAATTTAGATGAAAAGTCAACATCTGATCAAAACCAAAATACGACAACAGAATCACAAACACAACCTGAAGAGAAAGCAGGGGTTAGCGAAGAGAAAGAAGTGAAAAAAGAGAAACCAACACCCTATAAAGCTGTTAAATCAGCAGCGGAAACAAAGGAAAGTCCCACAACTCAAGGGGCTTCAAACAGCTCATTCATCGGATGGTTACTTGTTTTATTAGCTGTAATCGCGTTTGGCTTTAGTTATCTTTATTTCAAGAAGAAAAAAGCGAGCAGGTGAAGGAGATCAAGAAGTACATATTTCTTACTAGTTTAATCATCGCACCAATTCTTTGTATGTTCATCTCGCTGTTATTAGGAAGATACCCAGTGGCGGCGGGCACTGTTTTAAAAGTGATACTCCATAAACTTGGCATGTCCGGCACCGGTTCAACGGCGATGGCCGCATCGGTTGTGCTTGATATTCGGTTGCCGCGTGCCTTGTTAGGAGCTCTTGTCGGCGCAAGCTTAGCTGTAAGCGGGGCGGCTTTCCAAGGAGTTTTCCGTAATCCATTAGTCAGTTCGAGTATTTTGGGAGTCAGTCCGGGCGCAGGCTTTGGGGCAGCGCTTGCGATCCTGCTTTTCAAAAATAGTTTCATGATTTATATTTTTGCCTTCGGGTTCGGGGTTATTGCTGTGATTTTAAGCTATTTTATTGCCAGAACCTATAAAACGACTCCTGCGGTCATGCTGGTGCTTGGGGGAACGATTGTTTCATCTGTTTTTTCGTCTCTTATTTCCTTGGTCAAATACTGGGCTGACCCGTACGACCAATTGCCGAAAATTACATTTTGGCTAATGGGCAGCTTAGCCTCAGCCAGTTACAAGGATATTATGATCGCGGGCATTCCGATGCTGCTCGGAATGATTGGCCTGCTAGCCATCCGCTGGCAGATTAATATTTTATCCATGGGTGACAAAGAAGCGCGTGCATTAGGCATAAACTTGAGATTTCTAAAAGGTATCTTGATCGCATCCGCCACATTAGCCACGGCTGGGGCTGTTTGTGTAAGCGGTGTTATTGGCTGGGTAGGGCTAATCATCCCCCATATCAGCAGGATGCTCGTAGGAAATGATAATAGGCTGCTCATCCCGGCAAGCCTATCCATGGGGGCAAGTTACCTCGTGATCGTTGATTGTATTTCAAGAATATTAACCGGTTCCGAAATTCCTTTAGGGATTCTAACAGCCATCATTGGTGCCCCATTCTTTGTTTATCTATTAAAAAGAAAAGCAGGGGGTTGGGTCTAATGACAGTTCTAAGAGTGGAAGATTTAAGCTTTCATTATGGAAAAAATAATATTTTTAGGCAGATTAATTTTGAAATCGCAACGGGGGGAATATTCTGTTTATTTGGCCCGAACGGCTGCGGCAAGTCGACGTTAATAGAATGTATCTTGGGTTCTTTAAAGCCGTCAGAAGGACGGATTCTTTTAAACAATCAGCCTATTAGCCGTTTTAAACCTGCCGAGTTAGCCAAATATATCAGTTATGTTCCGCAGGGCCATACGAAAAATTTCCCTTATAAGGTCATTGATATTGTCTTAATGGGAAGGGCAGCTTACACTGGAACCTTTTCACCGCCATCTGCCGATGATCGAATGATTGCGGAAGCCGCTTTAGAAACGTTAGGTTTAATGAATTTAAGAGATAAACCATATACGCAATTAAGCGGCGGCCAGACGCAGCTAGTGATGCTGGCCAGAGCGCTGACACAAGAAACCCCGATTATCTTAATGGATGAACCGACAGCACATTTAGACTTTCGGCATGAGCTCATTATTTTAGAAACCATTGTGAAATTGATAAATGAAAAGAATATTTCCATTATCATGGCCACCCATTTTCCGAATCATGCCTTTTATTTTGAAAATAGCGGCATTAACACGAAGGTGGCATTAATGAACCAGCAAGTTTTTGAAACAGTCGGGACACCAACGGAAGTCCTGACGGAAGCCAATATGCTGAAAATCTTTCAAATTCATTCAAGGTTAGTTTCGTCAACGACCGATTTTCAAAAAGAGGTTAAAGGAATCATTCCGATTGAAGTAGCAGCAACGAGGTGATGATGTGCGGATAAGACGAAATCAATTTCATATTTTTCTAGTAATAATCCTAGTACTGTTGGCCTTAACATCATGTTCCAACGCTGAGGCCCCAAAGGCTGCAAGTAAAGACAGCAGCCAAACTACGGTTGTTGATTATATGGGGCGGTCGGTCGAGGTGCCGAAAAAGATTAACCGGATAGCCTGCCTATATGCCTATACGGGACATGTTGTCACCATGCTAGGAGAAGGGAAAAAGATTGTGGCGGTCAACAACGGCCTTAAGCGCGACACCTTATTGGGGGAAATCAACCCTGCGATTAAGGATGCGCTCGTCCCAAACACAAGTGACAAAATAAATATCGAAGAGCTTGCCAATGCCGCTCCCGATGTCATTTTTATTCAGGAATCCTTGGCAAAAAATGATGGTGAAGTTCGGAAACTGGAAGAATTAAAGATTCCCTATTTAGTTGTTAACTTCAATTCTATTAAAGAACAGCAGCAATCGATTGCGATGATTGGAAAGGCGATTGGCAGGTCCGACCGGGCGGAAAAATTCAACGAATTTTACAAAGAGGTAATAACGCAGGTTTCCGCAAAAGTGAAAGACATTCCTGAGAAAAATAGGGTAAGGGTCTATCACTCTGTGATGGAGGCGACGAGAACAGACACGAAAGATTCCTTGCCGGCAGAATGGATGAAAGTCGCCGGTGCGGTCAACGTTTCCGCCGGCGAAAATTTAAAGATCATTGAGAATAAGTATTTTGCCAATTTAGAACAAATCTTACTATGGGATTCCGATGTCATTCTCGTCAACGAGGACGGAGTGGCGGACTACATCCTAAATAGTAAGCCCTGGCAATCCTTAAAAGCCGTGAAAAACAAAAAGGTTTATCAGATGCCGAATGGCGTTTCCCGCTGGGGGCATCCGGGCGGACTGGAAACTCCGCTCGCGATACTTTGGACCGCAAAAACCTTGTATCCTGATCGATTTAAAGACACTGACATGACGGAAGTTACTGCAAAATTTTATAAAGATTTTTTCGATTATAATCCAGCGCCAGAAATGATTGAAAAAATTCTATCTGGAAAAGACATGCGTACACCAAAATAATTTTAGAAACGGGGATTTCTATGAAAATCTATTTATGTATTGATGATACTGACAACATTGATAGCAAAGGGACAGGCTCGATTGCAGCCGAGATTGCAGAGTTTATCGAGGAAAATGGCTTTGGAAAATGCGGAAATATTACCCGGCATCAATTGCTGATCCATCCGGATGTGCCTTATACCTCTCATAATAGTTCGATGTGTTTCACAGCTGAATTGGCTGACGGCTGCCTGGAATCTGTCATCGAAGGCGCCATTCATGTATTGGAAACGGAAAGTGCGGAAGGCTCCGACCCGGGGTTGTGTATCTTCGTTCCTGAAAGAATATCGCAGCTGCAGCATCAAGAAATTATTGATTTTGGCCTAAAAGCGAAACGGGAGGTTCTATCCAAGAATGATGCCTACCAGCTTGCAGAACGTTTATCGATTCATTTATCCGAGCATGGCGGCACCGGCCAGGGTGTGATTGGAGCTTTAGCGGGAGTAGGCTTAAAGTTGACCGGTAATGACGGCCGTTTTAAGGGCCAGCATAAGCTGAAATCGGCGCAAAAGTCCGTTACCGTTAAAGAAATCCTTGAGCAAACTTCCATCGATATCGTTCGGACAGAGGCTGGACTAATCTTGGAAGATGAAGAACAAATCACTCTAGGCGAAAAATTAAAAAGTGTTTATCTCAACCATCATTCCGCATTATTGGTGGAAGCAGTCGAAGTTGACGAGAAAAAAGTGTGGCAGCCGTGCGCCGGCGGTACGCTAAAAAAATATTAGAGGGTACTTATGAATAATTCTTATTTAAAGTTAGTTAACGGTTTAAAGTTGTTTTCGGGCAATGCTGAACTGCCTGAAGTATTTGAAACGACTGTTTCCGTGGCGAAAAACTGCCCTGATTTTCGACTGGATGTTGAGGATGAGATCGTTTATGAAAATGTAACGACCTGCTACAACTGCCGCTACCGCCGTTGGAACCCAGAAGGCTTTACATGCTACAAGCAATTTCCAAATCCTTCTTTAGAGGAGAAATCCAGATGAAAATTCTTAAACATTTCTTTACAGGAATTTTAATGCTTGGCCTTATTTTTAGCAGCTTTTCGGCAGCCTTTGCTGCTGGAGGAGGCGGAGGGGGAACTGGCAGTGGTGGTGGGACTGACCCGGTAACCTTTGAGGGTGCGTACCTTACTACAATTACGGAAAATGTTTCTACCACCGGGAAAAGTGTTAATGGTTACCAGTATGTTGGTCCCAATGACATGATTAAACTAGTTTTTAATAAAAATGTTGTCAACTCAACCGTTTGGGATATTAATCAAAATGCGATTACGATGGAGGATACCGATAAAAATCAGGTTGCCATTAACGTTGATAGAATTCCAGATGAAGGCGCTAATTCAAATCCGAATGAGAAACGGAACATTTTTATCAGTCCAAAGGCTCCTTTAACCTTAGGAAAAACATACACAATCACGATTAAAAGCACCTTAACTGCCAATAATACATCAACACTAGGGCAAAAACAGACAGTGACATTCACGGTGAAAACGGATGTGACGGCGCCTGTGTTAACGGTTACGGAACCTGCTGATTTAACCCTAACAAATCAAAGTAAGATTTTAGTATCAGGAAGTACGGAAGCAGGCAGTGTAGTAACCATTAATAATACGGATGTAAGTGTAAATGCTGAGGGCTTGTTTAGCCAAGAGATTACCCTTTTAGCTGGATTAAACAACATCGAAATTACTTCTACGGATGCGCAGGATAACCAAACTGTTAAAGTGGTAAAAGTGACGTATGACAATGCGGCGCCAGCTTTGGTCATTGCCTCTCCTGCTGACAATTTTGTATCTAAGACTGATAAAATCACTGTGAATGGTACCAGTGAAAGCGGTGCAGTGGTGAAAGTAAATGATACTCCTGTTTCTTTAGATTCAAATAATGCTTTCAGTCAGGAAGTAAGTCTTGTAAAAGGGGCAAATAAAATCACCATTGCAGCTCTGGATGCTGCTGGCAATTTGGCCGTAACTGAATTGCATGTGACATATGATGATAGTGCTCCTGCCGTGAACGGCGGCGTAACAAAGCCGGTTAATAATAATGGAGGGACCGGTACTGCAGCAGGGCACAAATTACCTGATACTGCTACAAATATGTATACTTTTTTGTGCGCTGGTATTCTAATCGTTATTTTCGGATTATTAGTGCTTGCCGGACCAAGAATTCGGAGGGAATAAGGATTGCCTCGCATTTCGGTGGCATATACAGCTTATATACCATCTTACGGAACAATTTAAGATTCTGCCTTTTCGGGTTCATATACCTTTTATATGAGCCCGAACGTTTGAAAGAATATATCCAAAACGGTTACATTTGCGGTCTTTCGTGGGATGTTTTGTGCGAAGGCTGCCTAGGTTCGGACACTTTGCCTTCAATTTCATGGTGTTTTGTCCGAAGGTAGCCCAGGTTCGGACACTTTGCCTTCAATTTCATGGTGTTTTGTCCGAAGGTAGCCCAGGTTCGGACACTTTGCCCTCTATTTCAAGCAGTTTTGTCCGAAGGACCCCTAGAGGTCCTTTTTCTAAAAATAGTATCAATATTTTTGAAAAAAAAGCGGCTTCCCTGTTTGCCATTCAGCATAACAGACTTCCTTCGGATTTTTAACTCCGCCTTTATCCAATTCCTTGTAAAGCCAATTCTCATCTAACCCGGCTTGTTTAAGGTTCTCTTCTAAAATTTCGCCGTCACTGATAATGGTAAGTGGAATTGTTTTCTGTTCCGCTTTGATTTTTAAATCCTTGCATGTTGGTGTATCCGCCTCAGGCTTCTTGAGGATACTAATTCCGCCGCTGTTTTCAAAAATGGCATACTCTACCTCTTCGAGAGAAAAAACGTCTTTGGAACGCAGCATTTGCTTTAATTGGTCTAAATCTAACCGGTTCTTTTTCATTTCTCTCCAGTCAATCTTCCCTCTGTTAATAATCATCGAAGGCTTACCCTCAAAAAACACGCGTAATTTTCGCGATTTCTGTGTAAGCATTTCTGTAAAATAAATAAGGAATCCCCACACACCAATAGCTAGAAGGACTTTCAAAATGCCGGCACCATCATCAAAGACGGCACTACTTAATAAATCGCCTAAGACTAATGCTGAAATAAAATCGAATGGAGTAATTTGACTTAATTGCGTTTTTCCTAAAAATTTCACCGTAATAAAAAGGGCAATGTATCCAACTACCAGTTCAAAAATAATATCCACGTAACTCATGAGCTGCCTCCAATTTATTCATACTGTATTGTTATGGACATGGGGGCTATTTCCTAAACGAGTAATTCATGATATTAGGGCAATTGAACTAGTTTTGTTTAGAACAATTTAATTTTAGAAAAATCAAACTAAAATAGAGGAAATAGAAAAATTTTACAGAATTAAAATATAAACACGTTAATAAAATGTAGAAATTGGGTTTTAAAAACAATGTAAGCGCTTTATTGGTGACGCGAAGAGGATTTGGTTGCAAGGGATTTATGAAAAAAAAACACTAAAAGAGGTGTATGAAATGAAAGTAAGTCCACTTGAGTTTATTGAATGCGTTGAACTAATGGTAGCAGCTGAGGAAGATCGGTTAATATTAGACGGAACGAAGATAAAAATTTTAGGCGAAGAAGTGGAATTTTAAAATTAAACCATCGAGTAGCAACATCATAAATAAAAGCCGCACCATTTAGTGCGGCTTTTAGTATTGAGATCAAGCTGTTCTATAGAGTTGATATTTGTCCCTTATCATACTAAAGAGTTTTAATAAGATGATAAAAGTAATAAATAACATCATTGGAATGGCAACAAGCACGAAGGATTGGCTGTCTGTTTGAGCTTTCGGAGACTTTGCACTTTCTCCAATTGCATTCTTTCCGGTTATCACATACGAATAACTGCCACCGGCACGGAATGTAGCTGTCTTATCTTCAAAATTGGGTTCTGTTAGATTTGCTGCAATAGGTGTGTAGCCGCTGCTGAATCCAAATCTATTGATGGTTTTACGATAGACGGTATAGGATTCTGCTCCATATACGGGATTCCAAGTAATCGTAACGGAATTTTGATCTTTCCTGTCAACCATTACCCAATCTGGGGCAGCAGGTACTGTCGATATTTTTGCATGATAGGGAGTATATCGGTTTCCACTCAAGGAAGTGGGAATTACATGAACCATACGAGAAGCATGAGTGGAAAGTTCTGTGGTGAATCCTGAATCCATGCTGCCTAAATCCTGATGGCTCCACATATCATGCACCATTGCTGATCCCTCAACTCCCAAATCTGCCCATTTCACACTTACGTTTTGTGAGGATGGTCCGGTATTAAAGAGTCCGATATTGTAAGAACCGTCTGGTAGTTTTTGATAGAATACTTGAGAGGCAGCGGTTTTGTATAAACGTTTCCCTGCCGCTCCACTTTGGTTGGCCCCAATAATTTCGTCATTTGTTAACAGGCTGATCCCATAATCGTCTAGCTTCGTTAGGTCATTCCCAATCACAAACTGGGATGACGCGATCGCCCAGAGAGTTACATAAGATCGTTTTTCCTCCTCTGTCAGGCCATCCTTAACCCCGTTTGCCACATTGAGTGAATCAAAATCGTTCCACCCGCCAGGACCGGCATGCTCGTGCCACTCTGCGGCATCATTAAACCTTCTAGACACCTTTTTCCAATTTGTGAGAGTTAGCTTTCCATATGCCTCTACGTCGTGATCGGTCCGCCAGCCATTCGATAATTCCTTCCATGTTGAAGCATGTTTGATATCAAGATTATTGGACAGCTCCACATGTATCGGTCTTCCAGTTTTCTTCAACGCCTTTGCCCAGGCCTCGACGTCTTGAATATCCTGGTTGCGGACACCATCAATTTTTAGATAATCCACCCCGTAAGAAGCAAACAGCTGAGCCCACGAATCAATATACTCCTGTGCCCCCGGCTTGGAAAAATCAATGGCATACATATTCTTGAAATTAAAATTTACTTTTTGCCCTTTACTAAAATCCACAATATCTTTGGCGTGATGGGGCGTTCCCTCAATTGGCGTGTTTTGATCCACCGCGCCTTTTGGAATACCTAGTGTAACATAGAGACCAAACTTTAAGCCTTTGTGGTGGATATAATCTCCAAGTGCTTTCATCCCGTTTGGAAACTTCTTTGAATCTACCACCCACCGGCCGTATTTATCAACGGCGGTGGTCCAATCAAGCATATAGTAATCATCCAAGTTAACATATTGGTATCCGTGCGACTTGAATTTTGCAGCCATTACATCGGCTGCATCTTTGATGTTTTGCTCCGTAGGTTTTTTCCGGATCGAGCTCCAGCTGCTCCAGCCCATAAATGGCCGGTCTCCTAGACTATTATAGGAAGAAGCTTTTGCCTCTTCTATGTCAAATAGGAATACGGGAAAATTTCCACAAAGTAAAAATGAGAATGATAGCAAAGCTGTAATAATTTTCTTAAGCATAGACATTTCCCCTATAAGCAGATAGGTATTAATAAATCTATCATAATACAGAAAGTTCTATATTTTAATGAACAATATGTTCCAGCAAAATATGAAAAAATTCACATAATGTTCTAATCCACTCACGATCGGAAGTGTGAAAAAATTATATAATGAAAGTGAATAAATGGTATTTATACCAAAACGAGGGGGATAACAAAATGCTGACTGATTATTCAAGAATCGTGGTTCCTTACGATCATTCCGAATTAAGCAAAAAAGCTTTAAAAATGGCAATGAATCTAGTAAAGCAAGACGAAAAAATTGAATTATATGTTGTCATGGTTATTCAACCAGAAAACTACCTAGGTTACCATTACGCAGTTCCGATACAAGATCGGCGTGAGTCTCAGCTTAAAGCGATTGAGCCTGTCCGAGAAGAAATAAACCAAAAGCTGCTTAAACTTCCAAATAAAACAAGAACTTTTGTGTTGGAAGGGGACCCTGCAGGAACCATCATAGATTTTGTTAGGAAGAATGACGCCGATTTCATTGTCATGGGAAGCAGAGGATTAAGCGGACTGAAGGAAATGTTCTTGGGAAGTGTAAGCCATTATGTTGTACAGAAGGCAACATGTCCTGTTCTGATCGTAAAATAAAAACAAGAGGTTGTCCTTAACCATGAGGACAACCTTTTTATTAAGCTTTAACAAGTAAAATCAGAGTGAAAAAGAGTGTCAGCTTTATTTACGGACGGATGCCAGATAAAGGAAAACGAGTGCCAGCGCAAAGGTAATACCAAGCGGGAGAAGGAAGGGACCTTCTACTTTTCCTGCTGTCAATAGAGAGGCAGCGGCATTTGTCAGCTGTGCCGGGCTCCATTCCGTCCATTTATCGAGAAGAGAGGTCAACAAAGACAAAAGAATGCTAAAAACAAGCGCAAAAGCGGCTACAAGACCGCTGCTTTTCAAACGGCTGCTGAGGAAAACCGTGAATGTAAGCAAAAATAAAATCCATATGAAATAAAGCCCGGTTCCCTTTACTAGATTGATAAACGGGAAATCATCAATCAATAGCTCTGTATAATACCATGCTGAGAGCATGCCAAGAATGATTGACCCCGCACTCAGGAGCAGCGCACTTACCCATTTTGCTGTGATATAGGAGGCAAACCTTACCGGCTTGACTAGGATGGTTTTCATAACCCCGCTTCTCCGTTCGGCGGACACGATCCCCATGAAAGCAAGCACGAGGATGAGTACGCCCATTTGGTTGAACTGTCCCAGTGTCTGTGCAAGGACTTCACCACTTGAAGGCAAAGGTATTTTAATGACTGTTCCTTTCGGAAGGTTGCTGGCGTTTTTCATGATTTCTGGCATATAGTAGCTTGATACTGGCTGCATAAGCCCGAATAACATAAAGACCAATGGAATCCAGATTACTTTATAATTTCGGCTCATTTCCAGCCATTCTTTTCGAAATAAAACAAACCACGTTTTCATTTTCCCACCACCTTCATGAATAGGTCCTCAAGTGTGGTTTTCCCTACTGTAAAGCTCGTGATAAGAAGGTGCTTTTCGGTAATTTCAGCGAGAATCAGGCTTCTTGCTAATAAAACATCCTTGACAAAAATCTCCACTGTTTCATTTTTGGAGATGACCTTTGTGATTACATCCCATGATTCAAGGCTGCGGGCCCAGCCTTCCAGGTTTTCAGCCGCGGAAATAATAATGACGTCTTCCTGATAATTTTTGCGAAGATCGGGAAGAGAACCAGTGATGGCCAGTTTGCCATTATGGATCATGAGCACATCATCACAAACTTCCTCTGCATCATGGAGAATATGGGTTGAAAACAGAATCGTCATGTTCTCCTTCAACATTTTCATCATCTCAAGAATTTCCCGGCGTCCGACGGGATCCAATGCGGAAACCGGCTCGTCAAGCATTAGCAGTTTTGGTTCGTGAATCAATGCCTGGGCGATTCCAAGCCGCTGCTTCATTCCCCCAGAGTAACCGCCAATCTTACGTTTCTTGGCACCGGCTATTCCCGCAAGTTCAAGTAACTCCACAGCACGCTTTGCTGCCTTGGTCTTGGATAAACCAGAGAGCTCCCCCATAAAAACAAGGTACTCAACAGCATTCATCCATGGGAAAAATACCGGTTGCTGGGGCATATATCCGATGTGCTCTCGAAAATCAGTTTTTTCAACACCCAAAAATGTAATAGTTCCGTCTGTTGGTTTTTGCAGTCCAGCGAGCATTTCCAACGTCGTGGTTTTTCCTGCACCGTTCGGACCAATCATCGCCACACAGCGGCCTTCCTCAATGGAAAAGGACAGGTCATTTACGGCCAAATGCCTGCCGAATGCCTTGGTCAACGACTTAACTTCCATGATATTCATTTTTTACACACCCCTTTTTAAGGAAGCTAGTTATGAATGTTTTTTGCCAAAGATGAAGTATAAAATTGGGCCAAGAATACTTATAAAAAGAGTGATGAGCGCCCACATCCATTTCGGGCCATTTGTCTGCTCGACTTTTGAAAGATCAACCAATGCAATAATGATTAGAAGAAGCTGGATCCCAATAAGCGGTGCCACTAAAGCCCAGTTCAGATCTGAAAATTCCATTTGGTTCGCCTCCTTTACTATTCATCTATTAAAATCATAATCTTAAAATAGAAAATTATGTAAAGTGCTATTAATTATAATTTAGCGAAAAAGATGCTGGAATTTCAGGGAAATTAGTACAATTTTCTGACTTTTGGAGAAATTATGACAAGAACTTTCAGTGAATGCTGAATATTCCATTCACACTATTGACATATTTTATCAATTTCTTTGTTGTATATTTCGACACTCACATACAAAGTTCTTGTTTTTTTCATTCTTATGATGAAGGTCCCACATAGAATAAGGAATTAATTTGTAAAAAAAGGGTTTAAGTAGTCGGAATTTTTAAATTTTAATAACCTGCGAAGTTTGTTACAATAAAAAACGTGAAGGAATGTCGGAGGAATCGATAAAAAATTTTTTAAGAAAATGATTGGTTTGAGGGAGGGGTTTACATGGTATTCAAGGTAGCATTCTGGAGATTGTTAACAAGAAACCAGAAACTTAGATTACTGAAGCAAAAAGCTCACATAGAACATCATTCTGCGGGGCCCCGAGTATCTTAGGGGCTCTTTTTTTTATGTAAGTGCGTATAAAAATAAGAATATCAAAGGAATTTCCATACTTATTATTGAACTTAAATTGTTATAGATGTAATGGACAAGTCGATTTTTATGAGGTGAAACCTTGAGGAAAATTGTGATATCTGATATTCATGGCTGTGCAGCGGAGCTGGATCAATTGTTAACAAAAACTAATGCACAACCGGAAGAGGTTATTTTTTTAGGTGACTATGTTGATACAGGCCACGACAGTATGGCTGTCCTTGATAGAGTACGAGAATGGTGCAGTCAAGGGGCTGCTGCTTTACTTGGCAACCATGATGATATGTTTTTGCAATGGCTAGCTGAGAAAGAAATTATCTTTTATTATGGCAGGGTTGGCGGAATAGCGACGATAAACAGCTGTTTACATAGACTTGGTATGGAGCGGGTTGAATACTCAGAATTGCTGAATGATATGAAAAAGGAAAATGACATAAGAAACATCATCCTAGCTCATTTTTCTTCGCAAATTTCATTTTTGCAATCTCTCCCTTTATTTATCAAGGAACAGGATTTTGTTTTTGTCCATGCAGGAATCCATCCGAAAAAAGGGCTTGAAAAAACGACAAAAGTGGAGTTTCTAAATATTCGGGATGAATTTATTTACGAATATCAGCATCCGGAAACGGTCATTTTTGGCCATACCCCGACAAGAAGAATCCATAAACAAAACAATGTTTATTTTGGTCCAAACCGGGTAATCGGAATCGATGGAGGCTGTGCCTTCGACGGCCAGTTAAATGCATTAATCATAAAGGATGGAAATTTTGAGACGGAATCTGTTTTAAAAATAAAAGAAGGAAAATAAACATTATTTGGAGAATTAAAATTTAGTAGAATGTTAAAAATTTGAATGGAGGGACAAGAAAAAATGTCCAATATTCCAACAGTACTGAAGGACTTGCGTTTACCCGTAATTGGTTCACCACTTTTTATTATTAGTAATCCTAAGCTGGTTATTGCCCAATGTAAGGCAGGCATAGTTGGTTCCATGCCGGCGCTGAATGCAAGACCGGCATCACTTCTTGATGAATGGCTGCACGAAATCACGGAGGAGCTCGCGGCACATAACGCCCGTCATCCGGAGCGGCCGGCAGCCCCATTTGCGATCAATCAAATTGTTCACAAGTCCAATAATCGGCTAGAACATGATGTGGAAATGTGCAAGAAGTATAAGGTTCCTATCATTATTACGTCCCTTGGGGCACGTGAAGAAGTAAATACCGAAATACATAGTTACGGAGGTATTGTGCTGCACGATGTTATTAATAATAAATTCGCTCATAAGGCTGTTGATAAAGGGGCGGATGGATTGATTGCTGTTGCAGCAGGTGCCGGTGGCCATGCTGGTGTGAAGAGCCCGTTTGCCTTAGTTCAGGAAATCCGCGAATGGTACAATGGTCCGCTGGCTTTGGCAGGTTCGATTGCTACCGGCAGTGCTGTACTCGCCGCTCAAGCGATGGGTGCCGATTTTGCTTACATTGGCTCGCCATTTATTGCGACACACGAAGCGAATGCTGTAGAAGAGTATAAGCAGGCAATTGTCGATTCCACATCTGACGATATTATCTATAGCAGTCTGTTCACAGGTGTTCATGGAAACTATTTAGCACCATCCATTCGTGCGGCAGGGTTAGATCCTAATGCGCTCCCTGAAAGTGATCCGTCTCAGATGAGTTTTTCAGACGGCAGTTCGAAACCTAAGGCATGGAAGGAAATTTGGGGTTCTGGCCAAGGAATTGGCGTCATTAATAAAGTTAGCGGTGCTGGAGAATTCGTTGACAAGCTTTATCAGGAGTATATGGCAGCGAAAGAGAGACTAGGTTTGGTTGTTGTTTGATGGCAGGATAAAATAAAGGTGGAAAAACTGACTCAACTATTGGAGTCAGTTTTTTTATTAAATATCCATATTGCGAACAATGGACTGGATATCATTCATAATCTATTGTATCAACTAGAAAAGGTGTTCAATATGAGAAACATGAATGAAGTGCAAATACACCCCATCATCGGGCAGGCATGGACAGGTAAACATGTGATCCTGCTTCATTGTACAAATAATAATCAATTCCTGCAGCTTTATAAAAGCTATCACGCCCCGATTGAGCCTCCCCGACTCAACTGTGCAGAAACTTTATCGCAGCTTTTAAGTATCGGCTATTCTGTTGCGGCCATTACACCTATCTCTTCTAATCAAATTCAATATGTGCTGGTACTTTGAGATAGACCCGGGCGGAAAGCGTGGGTCTTTTCTTATTCCGCAGGTTTATATACAATATATATAATAAAGAATGTATTGGAGAAATGAATTATGGAATATTTATCACTGAAAGACCATGTTTATAATTATATTGTGGATCAAATTAACAGTGGGAAATTGCTTGCAGGGGCAAAGTTAAATGAAAACAATATTTGCGAAAGCCTTCAAGTCAGCAGGACCCCAGTAAGGGAAGCACTCATCCAACTAGCGTCAGAAGGGCTGATTGACAATGTGCCAAGGAAAGGGTTTGTCATAAAAAGTCTTACAAAAGAAGAGGCTGAAGAAACCTATTTTATCATCGGAGCATTGGATGGTCTCGCTGCTTCCTTGGCTGCACCGCTTTTAACCGAGAAGCACTTGAGTGAAATGGATTTCTACATACAGAGCATTGATTTGGCGCTGAATACCGAGAATTATCGAATGTATGATAAGATGCAGGAAGCCTTTCATGGTGTCTATTTATCCGTTTGTCCCAACAAAAGCTTAGTCAACCTTTTGCTTCAATGGGAAAAGAAATTTTTGAAAAATTTAGGGGAAGCCGGCTCACAGGAAGGCTTGAAAGAAAAACTATTGCAAACCAATAATGAGCATCGAAAAATGCTGGAGCTTTTTAAAAGTAAAGATACGGCTGAATTGGAAAGATTATTGAAAGAAGTCCATTGGAACCCTAAAAAGGTAGAAAACCTGCCACTATAAGAAGAAAAACCTGAAAGATTTTGTTGATTATTCGACAGAATCTTTTTTTTATTGACAGATAAAAATAAAATATATAATATAAAGTATACAAATAACTGAATATTTGAAAAGGTATTTAAATTGAAAGGGGTTTATTTTATTAAACTAGTAAATTAAAAAAAGGGGAAATTAATCTATGGCAAATAACACCAATGACCTTCAACGCGGCTTAAAACAGCGGCATATTACGATGATTTCCATTGGCGGAACAATCGGTACAGGTCTGTTCCTCGCTTCTGGTAATGTCGTTTCGAAAGCTGGCGCCCTAGGCGGCCCGATTGCCTATTTAGTGATAGGGCTTTTAGTGTTTGTTTTAATGAAAGGTCTAGGCGAAATGTCTACCTTCATGCCAGTTCCGGGTGCCTATACATCCTATTCGGGCCTCTTTGTTCATCCTGTATTGGGATTTATGGTAGGCTGGAATTTATCTATCAACGGATTTCTCGGCCTTGGTGCTGAAATCGTTGGGGGAGGAATGATTCTAAATCAATTTTTCCCTAGTGTACCTCCTACTGTCTTCTGTATCATCATTTCTTTACTGATCTTGGCCTTGAATTTAATCGATGTAAAATCATACGGGGAAGCCGAATACTGGTTTGCCGGCATCAAGGTTGTTGCTATTATTATCTTCTTAATTGTTGGTGTGTTAATGATTTTTGGATTGATTGGACATCAAGGGTTTATTGGATTATCCAACTGGACAGACAAGTCCATGTTCCCTAACGGGTTTGCAGCAGTTATTTTGATGATGACTGGCGTAATCTGGTCCTATCTTGGGGTTGAAACCGTTATTACTGCATCTGGAGAAACAGAAAATCCTCAAAAAAATGTACCTAAAGCCATCAATACTATTTTCTTCCGGGTATTGCTTTTTTACGTTGGTACCGTGACGGTCATGGGATTGGTCGTTCCTTACAAAGAAGTAAGCGTTTTAAACAATGGCTATGCCGGTCTGTTTAGTTTGGCAGGAATTCCTGGCGCTGCTGCAATTATGAATATTGTCATTCTGACTTCACTCGCATCTGCGGCAAATTCGATGATTTATGCCATTAGCAGAACGCTGGTCGCCTTGTCAAAAGAAGGAAAGGCTCCAAAAGCTTTGGGTAAAGTAAATAAACGCGGGATCCCGATGAATGCGGTTATCCTAACATTGTTCCTTGGACAAGTTTCTCTCATTACAAACTTCGTTTCACCTGATAAGGTGTTTGTTTGGTTAATCTCCATCGCTGGTTTCAATACGTTACTCGGCTGGTTCGGTAGTTTTCTTTCTCACTATAAATTCAGAAAATGGCTGGTGGCAAATGGCGGCTCAGTGGACAAACTAAAGTTCAAAATGAATATTTATCCACTTCCAACCATTATTTGTTTAATCGCATTAGTTGCGATCGCCGCTTATACGGCCTATAGTCCTGATACAAGATTTTCATTCTATATCGGAGCACCAATGCTAGTCTTGTATGCCATTATTGGTACCATCTTGTATAAAAAGGGAAAACTGAAAGATTCGGACTACAAGCCTTTCTTAGAGGCCCACATTAAAGAAACAGAAATAAAATAATGAATCTCACAAATTTTCATATTAGTACTGTGTAAGGCTGGTCCCTAGTTGCTAATATGTAAACTAGGGATTTGTCCTTAAATGGAGAGGAGAGAAACAGATTGGAAAAGAAAAACCTTGAATTGGCGGTGCAGCTTCGTCATGAACTACATGCACATCCTGAATTATCCAATTATGAAGTATGGACGAAACAACATTTAATTGATTTCCTACAAGCAAACACAAAGCTTGAAATCGTTGATCGGGGCCGTTGGTTCTATGCGATCTATCACTCTAATGTAGGAAAAAGAAACGTTGCCTTCCGTGCGGACTTTGATGCCCTCCCGATAGAGGAAACTATTAATCTTCCATACGGTTCGCAAATTCCTGGAGTGTCACACAAATGCGGGCATGACGGGCACTCCGCAACCCTTGCTGGATTTGCGTTGGAAATTGATCAGAAGGGCTGCGACAACAACGTCTACTTCTTATTCCAGCATGCGGAGGAAACAGGTGACGGTGCAGCAGAGTGTGCTGTTTTTATCGAGGAAAATAACATTGAAGAAATTTTTGCTTGGCATAATATGAGCGGTTTTAAACACAATTCCGTATTAGTCATTGACGGTACAGCCCATTGTGCATCCAAGGGAATGAGCATACATATGGAGGGTGTACCTTCTCATGCCAGCGAACCGGAGAAGGGAATCAATCCATCCTTTGCGATTGCCAAGGTCATCGATGCGATTCCTGGATTCATTGATCCAGCTGTGAACAAAGGTATTGTTCTATGCACGATTGTCCAAGTGGATATCGGTACCAAAGCGTTCGGTGTTAACGCCAGCAAAGGTGTGCTTAGAATGACAATCCGCGCCCTTTACGAAGAAGAAATGGATAAACTTCAGAAGAAGCTTGAGGATGTGGCGCTTGCGGAAGCGGAGAAGTATGGTCTAAAGGTAAGCTTTGAATACCAAGATGAATTCCCGGAAACAGCGAATGACATAGAAAGCTCCGATAAGATTCGTCAGGTTTGTAAAGATAAAGGATTCGATTTGATTGAGCTAGAGGAAGCGTTCCGCGGTTCCGAAGATTTTGGTCATTACACAAAACTCACAAAGGGAGCCTATACGTATATTGGCAACGGGGAAGAATATCCGAATCTGCACAGCTATGAGTATAACTTCCGTGATGATATCATCGAGACAGGTGTAGAACTATTCAAAGGTTTAGCGGATTTGTAAAATTTAACGAAAATAATTTAGAGGGTGTCCCAAATTGAAATAGTTTGGGCCCCTTTTTTCTTTGAAAAGCTGTTTTTTTAGGAAAATACAAGAGAATACCGTGTATCTATCAAATCAAGGTATACCTTCTCATGAATATAAAAAATATATCAGCGGATTTTCTCCCTAAATCAGCGGATTTTGAAATATATCAGCGGATTTCCCCATTATATCGGCGAATTCTAAAATATATCAGCGGATTTCCCCATTTTATCAGCGAATCCAAATGTGACCTAATTTATATATAAACAAAACTGAAGTTACTATCAATAATAGTAAATTTACTTAAAAATATTTTAATTATAAAATGAATTTAGATAATTTCAAAAACTAAGGTATCAGCTAGAAGGAAGGATACTTTCAAGGGGAGGTTATAACAAATTGGCGAAAAAGTCGTTTATGAGAGGGACGGTATTGGTTCCAGTTGCTTTTATGTTATTGCTAGGTTCAACTAATGCAAGTGCTGACACAAGTAAGCCGATGCCTGCATCTAGCACTACCATCCTGGCCAATAAGGCAGTGTACAACCAGTTGGATTTTTCAAACAGGCAAGATTTTGAAGATGCCCATAAAGGATTTATTGCGCCTTTACAAATGGATCCAATAAAGAATCCAGCTGGGAATGTGATCTGGGACAGCAATCAGTATTCGTTTATAAAAGAGGATGTCCCGGCAGCGCATACGGTAAACCCAAGTTTATGGAGACAAGCCCAATTACAAAATATTTCCGGCTTGTTTAAAGTCGTCGACGGAGTCTATCAAGTTCGTGGTCAAGACTTGTCTGTTCTTACCATTGTCGAGGGGAAAACAGGATTAATTGTTTTGGATACGCTCTCAACCGTGGAAACGGCTAAAGCGGCAATGGAACTTTATTTTCAACATCGTCCTAAAAAACCAGTTAGCGCCATTGTCATAAGTCATAGCCATGTTGACCACTTCGGAGGAATTAAAGGGGTAGCCCAATATGCTGCCGATCCAAAAAAAGTTCCCATTATTGTACCGGACGGATTCAATAAAGAGGCACTAAGTGAAAACGTTCTTTTAGGCACCATCATGTCCCGGCGGGCGGGCTACATGTTTGGCAATCTCTTGCCTGCCAATGAACAAGGTTTTGTCACGTCCGGCATTGGACCAGGATTAAGCAATGGAACTTTTAGTTATATGCCACCAACCGCAGAAATAAAGGATCCTGTACAAACAATGGTAATAGACGGGATTACTTTTTCGTTTCTATTAACACCAAACACGGAAGCTCCTGCTGAAATGCACTACTATATTAAAGATTATAAAACACTGGTAGTAGCAGAGAATACAGGACACACCTTACACAATATTTACACGTTAAGAGGTGCCAAGACCAGGGATACTTTAAAATGGGTAGAGGCACTTGATGAAACAATCGATTTATATGGTAGTGAAGAAATTGACGCCATGGTGACCGCCCATTCCTGGCCAACGTGGGGTAAAGATCGTGTGTTCGAACAACTTAAAAACCAGCGTGATTTGTATAAATACATTCATGACCAAACCATCCATATGGCTAATTTAGGCTACACCGCGGATGAAATTGCCGAAAAAATAAAGCTGCCCGAAAGCCTGGACCAGGTTTGGGCGAATCGTGGTTATTACGGGACACTAAAGCACAATGTTAAGGCGGTATATAACTATTATTTAGGCTATTTCAGCGGAAATCCTTCCGATTTGGACCCGTTGCCGCAGGAGGAAGCGGGGGCTAAATATGTTAAATACATGGGCGGCGAGAAAAATGTCCTTAAACAAGCAAAACAAGACTACGCCAAAGGTGAATACCGCTGGGTTGCGCAAGTGTTAAAGCATGTGGTGATGGCAAATCCCAATAATGAAGAAGCAAAAGAATTACTTGCCAAAGCATATGAGCAGTTAGGATATATGGCAGAATCCTCTGTCTGGAGAAACTTTTATCTGACAGGGGCCCAGGAGCTAAGAAATGGAGTGGCAGAACCGAAAGGCTCGGGCGGCATGATGAATCTCGATACGCTTCTGAACATGCCGATGGATGATTTCCTAAACTTAGTCTCGATTAAGTTAAACGGAACAAAGGCTGAAGGTAAAAATATGACTTTTAATGTGTCGTTCACAGATTTAAAAATGAACTATACGATTACCTTAGGAAACTCTGTTGTCAATTATAAGAAAGGCCAAACGTCTTCAGAGCCTGATGCCACGTTAGCATTAGATCGAGTAACATTCTATCTTATCGCTCTAGGAAAAGAAGATTTGGATAAAATGGAGGCTTCCGGAAAGGTATCCGTTACGGGAAACAAGGAACAATTTAAAGAATTTTTATCTTTACTGGATAAATTTGATCCTAAGGTAAATATCGTGACACCATAAAAATTTAAATATGTGCCGGTTCCAAATTTATGCGGAACCGGCACAACTCAAATTTGATTGAATGATTATTTATCAATTTAATTTATATCATCATAATAATCACTTAATTTTCTTAAATTTATTTTATGGTAAAATTAATTCCAAGATTAAGAATATTTCCAACTATTAATCTAACATAATCAATCAGACGTATCAACTTTGTTCAACTAGCTAGTCATTATTTATAAATTGAAAACGCTTCCTATTGGCCTCGGTTTTAGTGAATGGTGGGCCCTAGGTTTGCTAATGTTGTATTTTAAACTGAACTTAAAATGGAGTGAGTGGAAATGGAGATATATGCTAGTAAAAAACGGAAAATAATTATAAGCGGTCTTTTATTTGTAGGGATGGTTTTAAGCTTTTTTGACCGTGTCGCCATCAACGTAGCGGTGATCCCAATAGGCGATGAGTTCCACCTAAATACCTCTCAGACTGGTTTGCTGGTCAGTATATTTTTCATCAGTTACTCACTCATGCAGCCGCTTGGCGGATGGATGACGGACAAGTACGGTGCAAGAGTCATGATTACATTATCCCTGTTTGGCTGGTCTTTGTTTACCTTAATGACCGGTTTCGCTTGGTCCTTTGTATCTTTATTATTCATTCGATTTATTTTCGGATTGGGAGAAGGCCCTTTTTATCCGGCCAGTATGTCAACCATCCGGGATAACTTTCCTAAAGAAGAACGCGGCCGGGCCAATTCCTTTTTCCTATCTGCGCAAAATATAGGCGGAATCCTAGGTACAGCCCTTGCTGCTGCGATGATCGCTTCGTTCGGATGGAGAGGCATGTTTTCGGTCGCAGGTATATTGGGCATGATTGTTGCTATCGGTTTTTGGTTTATCTTAAAGCCTAAAGAAGCACACAAAACGAAAGTCACCCAAGTTCGAAAAAAGGTTCCTTTAAAGCTGTTATTAAAAATAGATAACATATGGAAACTCATCTCTTTTAAATTTTTATTTAATATTATTAACTATGGATTGATTACATGGATGCCAATCTACCTTGTAAAGGAAAAAGGAGTGGATTTAGTTCACGCCGGCAGTTTACTGGCTATCCCTTACATTCTTGGGTTCTTTATGTTTAATGTGAGCGGAGTGGTACTGGATAAATGGATGGTCGGCCGTGAGAAATACTTGGCCGCTGCCGGTGCACTTTTATGTGCAATTTTCCTATACTTTATGGCAAATGCTACGTCAGTCGCACAGTTTATTACGTATCTTACGTTAAATTCCATCGCTCTTTCGTTTTTCGGAACCGTTCTTTATACGATTATTATCAAATATTCACCAAAGGAACTTACCGGTTCGGTCTCTGGTGTTGTCACTTTTGCCGGTCAAATTGCCGGCGCAGTTTCTCCAACAGCAATTGGCTTGATCATTAGTTTATTTAAAGGCTCCTATAATGCGGCTTTCTGGTTTTTAGTCATTTCAGCGCTACTAGCAATGGTTATTGTCATTTCGATTAAAAATAATGCTTCACAATCATCAAAGGAATTTAAAAATGAATCGGCGGCTATTTAATTCTATTAAGCCAAATCCATCAGGCTATGCTTAAACTCTTTGATTGAATGGGCTTACAATTCGCGGTATGATTCTAGAAAGAGAAACAGAAGGGGAATCATCCATGAATATTGAACAATTGGAATATATCATTAAAGTTGCCGAAACACGTTCGATTTCTAACGCCTCGGAAAGTCTTCATATTTCCCAGGCCGGTATCAGTATGGCGATTACGAGCCTTGAAAAAGAATTAGGAATCAAGATCTTCAAACGGTCGAGATTGGGGACGATTCCGACTGAGGAAGGCATGGACATCATTCAAAAAGCCTATGAAGTAATGAGTAAGCTTGAGGAAATGAAGGACAGCGCCCAGGCACATTCGGACACAATTGAAAAAGAATTGCGCCTATCCTCTACACAGGGCCTGTTTCTGACAGTCCTGCCCAAATCGTTGGCTTTATTTAAGAAAAAGTATCCCGAAGTAAGAATTGTCATTGATGAAAAAGGCGGCCAAGAAATTATCCACGATGTTCTGCAAAATAAAATAGACATCGGGTTACTAAATATGCCTAAAGAAAATCCTAAAGAGGACGAACTGGAGTTTTGCAAACTGATGGAAGCAAAGGTGGTTGTAACTGTAGGCAGGAACTCCCCTTTAGCCGGCAAAAAAAGTATCACACCGCAAGAACTGCAGGATCAAACCCTGGTTTTTTACAATGGGCCGAATATGAAAGCTTATCTCGATGATTTTTTCGCAAAATATGGAGAACTGGATGTTTTGTTTTTAACCAATAATACAGAAGTGATTAAGAAAACAGTTGCAGAAGGCTTGGCGATTACCCTTTCCTATGAAATCGGGATCAACAGTGATCCTTATTACCTGAGCGGTGAGCTCGTCCCCATTCCATTGACGAATTTTCATCATGATTTAATGGAACTCGGATATGTGCGCTCAAAGAAACAGCACTTTTCCAAAGCAGCTAAAGAGTTTATTAAATGTCTTGAAGTATACACGACGACCTTAAAATACTAGTTCCCTATTTAAAAATAGGGGGCTTTTTTTATAAATTTAATATAATTTTTATTTAAGTAAATATAATAAATGGTTATTTTACTTAAAAATAATTTATAAATATAATTAATTTAAGATTTAAAATATTAAATAAAATTCTTTCTGAAAGAAGGGACCGAAAATGTTAATGACTGTGGGAGACGACTTGAAAACACTTCATGAAAAATTACGCAAGTTTATCCAAAATGAATTACTAACATATGAACAAGAGCAGCGCCTAAATGCGGAAGAAGACATCCCGATGGAGGCGATTAAGTGGGTCAGAAAAAGATCTAGAGAGTTAGGGTTCTATGGAATTAATCTGCCAAGGGAATATGGAGGCCAGGATATCAGTTTAAAAGGCCTTTGTCTGTTAAAAGAGGAATTGGCCCGATCCGGTGCTGTTTTATGGGGCCAGGTACTTGGAGAAATCGGCGGGCCGCTCCGAATTGGCCAGATGCTCGAAAGCTTTACAAAAGAGCAAATCGAAAAATATGTCATTCCCGTAGTTGCCGGAGATATCGGATGCTGTTTCGCGCTGACAGAACCTAATGCCGGTTCAGATGCGTTTGCCATTGAAACAACAGCAGTAAGAGCTGGAGATGACTACATATTAACAGGGAAAAAGCATTTTATCAGCGCTGCCCCTTATGCTGATTTTGCGATTGTCATAGCAAAAGAATTAGTAGAAGATGAGAAACCTAGAATTACAGCTTTCTTAGTTGATAAAAAGACACCGCAAAATGACGGTTTTGAACTCGGAAACATCCAAGTCCCGATTTCAGGAGAACGGATTCATGCTGAATTACTTTTCAATCAGTGTCGGGTGCCTGCCGCAAATATTATCGGTGCACCGGGAAGAGGCTTGTTGCTGGGCTTAAAGAGAATCAATACGAATCGCGCCTCTCATGCTGCCAGTTTCGTAGGAATGGCCCAGCATCTTCTAGATTTAGCAGTAGAACAGGCCAAAAAAAGGGTTCAATTCGGACGAACAATTGGTGAATTTCAAGCAATCCAGCATATGCTTGCGGAAATGGCCACAGAAACCTATGCGGCCAGAAGCATGGTCTATGATGTGGTGGAAAAAATCGACCGGGGCGAAGAAGAGCGGGCAGGGGCTTCCATGGCAAAGCTGTTTGCATCAGAAGTAAATAACCGTGTCGCCGATAAGGCCATTCAAATATTCGGCTCCCAAGGCTTGGTGAAAGGGCACCCGGTTGAAAAAATGTACAGAAGCTCGCGAATGTACCGAATCCTGACCGGAACTTCGGAAATTCAAAAAAATACAATTGCCAAGGAACTTTTGAGGGATTAATTCAATTTTTGTGGAGGGACGACTTATTATGCAGCAGACGACTTTTCAGGCATTGCTCCTTAAGGGATTAAGGAGATTCGCAGAACTCCCGGCAGTCACATTACTGCCGTCTGAGGAAACGCTAACCTATCGGGAGCTGTTAGAAAAAATAGAGCATGTTTCAACCTATTTACACAATTTAGGTGCCAGAAGGGGGACCCATATCGCTACCCTTATTTCCAATAGCCTAGAAGCGGTTATCTTTGGGCTTGCTGTCCAGCGGCTTGGCGCAACCTTAGTCCCGCTCGGCGAAAAGCTGGGAACAAGGGAAGTTGGTTTTATTTTGCGGGAAGCCAAACCGAAATTGGTGATCATGGCAACTAAGCCGCATGTTACGACCATTCTCGAATACTTGGAAGAGGAAAATGATCCTAATGTTCATGTGATCGGGCTTCCGGGCTTTGGTGTCGACTATCCAGAAAAATTTATGATATTCGAATGGCCTATGGAAAATAAAGATTTGGATTTCCCCGTATCGGCAGGGGAAGATATTGCACTTCTTTCTTACACTGGCGGGACAACAGGTACACCAAAAGGCGTCATGCATTCCCAGGCAGGTTTGGCTGCGGGCATCCTGTCTGCTGCGATAGAGGATCCAATTGATGACCGTGACCGGCTGCTGCTAAGTACACCAATCGTTCACGCGGGCGGCTCCCTGCTGTGGAGAGCCCTGATTTCCGGGGTCCATGTTTATGTCATGCGTGCTTTTGATGCAGAACATTTTATAAAGGCCACTAAAAAATATCAGGTTACTACTACATTTGTGGTCCCGACCATGCTGTACAGACTTCTCGACCAGGTGAAAACCATGGAATATGATGTCAGTTCCATGCGCAATATCTTTTATGGTGCTTCACCCATTTCACCCAAGCGACTTAAGGAAGCCTTCGAAGTGTTTGGTCCGATTATGCGCCAGCAATATGGCATGACAGAGTGTAATATCGTTATTTCCAGGCTATCAAAAAGTGCCCACTTTTGGGCCTATCACCATAACCAGGAAGTTTTGAAAAGCTGCGGCAAACCGTGCCTGTTTACTGAAGTTCGAGTAATTGACGATAATGGGCATGATGTGGGACAAAACGAAATGGGAGAGATTATCGTAAAATCACCTTCCATGTTGGTAGGCTACTACCAAAGGCCGGAACAGACCCAGGAAGCCATTCGTGATGGCTGGTTCTACACGGGAGATATTGGCAAGTGGGATGAATATGGATATCTTTATATTGTTGACCGGAAAAAGGATATGATCATTTCCGGGGGCATGAACGTCTATTCCTCTGAGGTTGAACGGGTCGTCAATCAGCATCCGGCGGTTGCCGTGAGTGCGTGTATTGGTGTTCCACATCCGGATTGGGGCGAGGCGGTCTGTGTCGTTGTTTCACTAAGAGCAGGAAGCAACTGCACGGAGGAGGACATTATTCAGTTCTGTAAGGAGCGCACTTCAAAGTATATGGTGCCGAAAGTGGTTTATTTCCAGGAGCAGTTCCCACTAACACCAATTGGAAAGATTGATAAGAAAGAATTGAAGAAAATGTATGCCCAAGGTTTACTAACCATTTAAATAGTATAAAAAACTGGGAATATGTTATTATTCCCGGTTTTCGTTCTTAAAGGAGGCATAAATATGGATATCTCAACAGGCCTGCTGCTTCTCTTAATTGGAATCATTGCTGGAGGATACGGAACCATTGTTGGGGCCGGCGGAGGATTTATTTTTGTCCCGGTGCTATTAATGGTTTTTCATTTAAAACCAGAGGTTGCAGCTGGTTCAGGTTTGGTAATTGTCCTAATCAATGCAATATCCGGCGTTGTAGGGTATGCCAGAAAAGGACAGATAAATTATCGGATGGGAATGACACTTGCATTTGGAGCATTGCCTGGTTCATTCATCGGATTTTGGCTGCTGCAATTATACTCTTCGAACTTTTTCTATATTCTTTTTGCGAGTATTCTAGTTTGTCTGGGCATATTTTTAATGATGAAAAATTCCTCGGTTACATTAAAGAGAAAACTAGCTATTTCAGAAGGAGATAGGGATGGTCTTTCTTTACATAAAGCAGAGATTGAATCAGTAGATATTCCCCTTGTTCAGTCAAAATGGCTGCTTCCTTTAGGTTTCATAATGGGGATTCTCTCAAGCTATTTGGGAATTGGCGGGGGCTGGCTGCTGGTTCCGATTTTAATTTATTTGTTTCATGTTTCTACTCACCAGGCAACAGCAACATCCATCTTTTCCTTATGCATATACTCATCTGCAGGTGTTCTTCTGCATCTTTATTATGGCAGTTTTGATTGGATGACGATCATCTGGGGAGGATTGGGCGTTATGGTTGGTGCTCAGCTTGGGGTAATTTTGTCACAAAAAATACCAGGTAAAGTGGTCCTTCAAATGTTATCTGTATTGCTAATCATCATTGGATTCCGAATGTACTTAAACTAATTTGGAAATCAAGCTTTTTGGAGCTGTCAATTTTTTGGTGGCTTCTTTTTTGTTTTGCAAGGATTTCTATTGACATGATCGAAAAATGTTAACGTTAACAATAAACGTTTACATATATTACTAGTTTTGATAGACTATAGATAAACGGTAAATGTTAACGTTTGCAAAGTATCTTAACAGTAGGAAGAATCCGCGTTTGACAAAACCTGCCGGCAAATGGCCGGCAGGTTTTGAAACAATAAATTTTTCATGAAGGAGTAATGAATAATGGAAACTCGTTATGCAATTCACCCCGAGGATATGAAGAAATACACAACGGAAGAATTAAGAAGGGAGTTTTTAGTGGAAACCCTATTTGAGCTTGGGCAGGTCCACTTAACCTATACACATAATGACCGGATGATTTTTGGAGGGGTCACTCCTGCTGAGCAAGAATTGACAATCAAATTGGATAAAGAGCTTGGAGTGGAGTATTTCCTTGAACGCCGTGAGCTGGGAATTATCAACATCGGCGGCGATGGTGCGGTTATTCTAGATGGGGTGGAATATGAGATGCAGGGAAGAGATGGCCTGTATGTCGGCAAGGGAACAAAGGAAGTCCTGTTCCGTTCCAATGATGCAAACAATCCGGCCAAATTCTATATCAACTCGACTCCAGCACATCATACCTATCCGACAGTCAAAATTGATATTAACAAGATTGTTCCCCTTGAAACGGGCGAGCCGGGCACATTAAATGAACGGAAAATTCACCAGTATGTCCACCCAAATGTTTGTGAATCTTGCCAGCTGCAAATGGGGTTAACGATGCTTGCGCCGGGCAGTGTTTGGAATACCATGCCATGCCACACCCATGAACGGAGAATGGAAGTCTACCTGTACTTTGATATGGAACCCGAAACACGTGTTTTCCACTTTATGGGTAAACCGGATGAAACAAGACACTTAGTGTTGAAAAACGAGCAGGCGGCCATTTCTCCTAGCTGGTCTATTCATACAGGTACAGCCACAAGCAATTATACATTTATTTGGGGTATGTGCGGTGAGAATATCACATACACTGACATGGATTTTGTGAAAATGGAAGATTTGCGCTAGTTTTTACGGCAGTATGAAAATATAAAAAAGCGAGGCTAATGACATGACGAATAATCTAAGATCCTTCTCTCTCGATTTTTTCAATCTAGCAGGAAAAGTCGCCATCGTTACAGGTGGGAACAAGGGACTTGGGCAGGCATACGCCGTTGCCCTTGCAAAATCCGGGGCCGATCTTTTTGTAGTGTCTCGCAGTGAAGATTGGAATGAAACAAAGGAGCTAATCGAAGAGACTGGACAGCGTGCGGTCTTTTTCAAGGCGGACTTAAGCGACAGGGCAAAAGTTAAGCAGGCAGCTGCAGAATGTATGAAAGAATATGGCAGGATTGATATTCTGGTGAATAACGCCGGTACTATCCGCCGTGCTCCTATCCTCGAGTATAAGGAAGAGGATTGGGATGCCGTAATGGAAATCA
Source organism: Neobacillus sp. SAB-20_R2A (assembly GCF_049568635.1). Taxonomy (NCBI): domain Bacteria; kingdom Bacillati; phylum Bacillota; class Bacilli; order Caryophanales; family Bacillaceae; genus Neobacillus; species Neobacillus sp. SAB-20_R2A. Next base: position 2,189,774 of record NZ_CP145895.1, read on the forward strand.
ATCTTAATTCCATATACTTGCTCAGTCAAGAAGTGGCGAAGGTCATGGTGGAGCAAAGATCCGGGAAGATTATCAATGTTGCCTCCATGCTGTCATTCCAGGGAGGCAAGTTCGTTCCTCCTTATACAGCCAGCAAACATGCTGTTGCCGGCCTGACGAAGGCGTTTGCTAACGAACTGGCAGAATATAATATTCAAATTAATGCGATTGCACCAGGATATATTGCGACCGACAACACAGCGCCAATTCGGGCGGATGAAAAGCGCAATGCCGAGATTCTCTCCCGCATCCCGGCCGCACGTTGGGCGGCCCCGTCTGACTTAATGGGTGTTGTAGTATTCCTTGCAAGTGACGCCTCTAATTATATGAATGGCCATATCCTGGCGATTGATGGCGGCTGGTTGGCAAGATAATATCGCAACTGTATAAAGAGCCGCTCGTGGTGTAACAGGTTTTTTGTGAGGTGCTAAACGTTAAATTGCAGACCAAATCATTTAGCAAATTACATAAAATTTACAGGATAATTGTAGTAGTAAACATCATAGTAAAAAGGCTTAGAGATGCAAATATCTCTAAGCCTTTCTTGAATTTTTTTACTAGCACCCGTAAGTTGTACAAGTTCATTAGCCACTAAAGCGAGTTGGATAAATAAGCGGAGAAATTTCTCTTAATTATGAAATAGCACTGAAAATAGCTTAAATAGACGGAAAATTTCCGGCTATTGACTCAAAAAAACGCAAAATGCATATTTTTGCTTTGCTTAATCGGAAAACCTCCGCTTATATACCCCGAACCGATCTCTGTTCTGGAATTTAACCGAAAAACCTCCGCTTATTTTAAATATCACTGAATACATAATTAAGGATAAGACTTCATATGTTTCAAAAAAATAAGTGAACCTATACAAACACTCTTTCGACCGCGAGCGGCTCAAGTGCGGTTGTAGAATATATATAGATAAAGGCGTCATATCGTTCCGCCATTACTGATGGTACATAGTTTCCAAAGTGTTCATACCTTGGATCGTAAACAACTCCGATTGCACGGTGGCCAATCCTGCTGGAAAAATGCTGCCGAATGGTTTCGTTGAAAAGAAGTAGCTTGTCATGATTTCCGGCTTCGTGCATCAGGTCCTCCCAGCTACCTTTTTGGGCGGGAGGAACAATTATTCTTTTAAAATCTACACCCCATGAATCTGCTGCAATAACGGTCCCGCGATGGGTGCCAAATCCGACAATATAGACATTTTCCTGTCCTTCCTGTTCCCTTAATAGCTGCCCAACATTCACAAGTCCTTCATCCGCCATGTCAGTCGCTCGTGCGTCACCGACATGTGTATTGTGCTCCCAAATGATGCCTTTTGCGTTTTTACCATTATAGGAACCGATTTTGGTAATGACCTCCACCATATGCCTGTCGCGGATATTCCAAGACTCATTATCATTTACGACCATCGTCCGGTAATAGTTTTCGGCGTTAGCTGTGATGATTGCGTTAACTTCCAGGTTTAATTGGCCTTCTTCGGAGCTTGAATATTTCTTTTTGTTTGTCACAATATCTGTCAGAAGGTTAATGACCTCATCATGGCAGTCTTCTGCATAAAAGGAAGCCGATACGCCGTACATTTGCCCCTCGCGGTTAAAGGGTTCAAAGCAGGCGAATGCCTTTTTTGCTGCTTCGACGCTTGAAGAATTTGTTTTTTCAAGATATTTAATGATTTCGTCCATCGATTCCCATAAGCTATAAACATCGACTCCATAAAAGCCAATCCGTTGGTCTGTTGGCAGGTTATGATTGTAGTCCTTTAACCATTCAATCAAATCAATAATTTCTTCATTTGCCCACATCCATGTCGGCCAGCGGTTAAACGCGGCTAAAACCTCGCGGGCATTGGTATATTCGTTATCGTAACCCTTGATATAGCGGTTAACCTGTTGGCATGCCGGCCAATCACCTTCAACTGCAATAAATGTGAATCCTTTTTCTTGGATTAACCTTTTTGTTAGCTCCGCCCGAATCTTATAGAATTCAGAAGTCCCGTGTGAGGATTCTCCTAATAATACATATTTCTGGTGATTGATTTCCTCTATTAACGGCTGGAAGTTATTCATTTCTTTTAGTGGAATGGCGTGATTTTTAATGGCTTGAATTTGGTTTTCATTCATCTGAATATTACCCCGATTGTTTAATTGTATGTTGACATTATTTTTTATTTTTTTCAGTTTTGATTTGTTTTATCCGATAACAAGCATTATCGATAAAGGTTGCGGTTGTTATAAAACGTTTATAACACCTGAAGGAGGAAAAAAGTAGAAGTCCCGGTCGTTATGAAAGGCTCATAACACCCGAGGGAGGAAGGAAATAGAAGTCCCGGTCGTTATGAAAAGGTCATAACGCCCGAAGGAGGCAGCAAAAAGAAGGTCGGGTCGTTATGAAGTGGTCATAACGCCCGAAGGAGGAAGCAAAAAGAAGTCCCGGTCGTTATGAAGGGTTCATAACGCCTGAAGGAGGAAGCAAGAAGAAGTCCCGGTCGTTATAAAAAGGTTCATAACGCCCGAAGACGGAAGGAAAAAGAAGTTCCGGTCGTTATGAAGTGGTCATAACGCCCGAAGGCGGAAGCCAAAGTAAGTTCCAGTCGTTATGAGAAGTTCATAACGCCCGAAGGAGGAAACAAGAAGAAGTCCCGGTCGTTATAAAAGGCACATAACGCACGAACATATGAAACAAAGTGAATTTACGAGTCAAAACAAACTACCGATTATTTATATGCCTCCACGTCCGAACCAATCCATCCGCAATTCCTTCAATTACATCCTTGTCTCTAAAATAACTCATATGGCACAAAGGGTTCCAGCTTGTTAAAATATTTCCTACGTTTACCTGCCTATCCTCAGTAACCGCATTTTTATAAATGTCATTGATTGGTCGTAATGGATAGCCTAGAATATCGTCTTTATCATAAAAATTGATCCATTCACCGTTTAAGCCGGGATAGAATTCCTTCAGTTTGGGCGAAGGGATTTTGATGGGCTGGTCAAAGTTAAAATAACGCAGACTCCATAATGGAAGGGTAGTACCTAATGTATAAAAAAGCGTGATTGTATCCCCATTTTCTAAAGGTGAAAATTGACTCCCATCTACAGTGCCGTCATTTTCTTTATACTGCAAATCATAGAAATAATTACTCGTGATGACCGACCCTAAACTATGGGAAATCACGCATAATGGGGCATTCCCGCCGGCATTATTAGCAAGCTCACGAAGATTTTCGGCAATTTTTTCATGGACTCTTTCGTAATTATGCTTTGCTGACTCCACAGGCTGATAGGCGATGACATCTCCCATATAATGAATAAGAAAATGACGAAGTTTTTGATAATCCAACTTGTGGTTCAAAACGATTTTCTCATAAAGTTCTTCCTCTCTGTCCTCTAAAACCTCTGACCACTGTATGGGCTGGAATATCAGCTGGGAAGAAGGGTCTGTTACCAAATTTCCTATTTTCTTGGCAAAATTCTTTTTTAGCATGCCAATCATGCCTGAAGCAAAGTCCTTGTCTTGTCTGCCGATCCCATGAATAATGGCAACAGCTATTTTTTTCACGAAAGTCCACACCCCTTTAATGAAGGTTATAAGACAATATATTTAGTTTTTTTCAAAATAAGAAGGTCTTTATATCCGTCCATTTTAAATCAAGTGAGTATTTTGGCGAGTTTGACAAACACTAAGAAAAGTACTAGAATTATCTCGAATTCAAAATGATTTAAATTGAGATTTTAATAGAGACAATGAAGGAGGACCAATGATATGCTCAGAAAATTAGATAACGAAAAAATGGGAAGAAGTAATTTAGGCTGGCTAAATAGTATTTTCCATTTCTCATTTGCAGAGTACTATAATCCGAAAAATATCCATTTCGGGCAGTTGAGAGTCATCAATGACGACTTGGTTGCACCCGGTACTGGATTTAATCTTCATCCCCATAAAGAAATGGAGATTGTTTCTTATGTGGTGAATGGAGATCTTACACATGGAGACAGTATGGGAAACAAAAATACGGTTACCCGCGGCCATGTCCAATATATGAGTGCGGGGACAGGTGTCTTCCATAGCGAGCACAATCTTGGCAGCGAGACATTACGATTTTTGCAAATCTGGATTCTCCCAGATAGGGCGGGGCATGAGCCGAATTATGGTGATTACCGATTTAATTGGGAAGACCGGCACAACCAGTGGCTTCATATGGTTTCAAATAAGGAAGGGGACGCCCCAATCAAAATAAACCAGGATGCAAACATCTATTCATTGGAACTTGAAGAAGGCAAAGTAATCAGTTTTCCAGTTAGTGCAGGAAGACAAGCCTATTTGGTACAAATCGAAGGAAGCTCAACAATCAATGATCTTTCTTTAAATACGAGAGATGCCATGGAAATTGTTGAAGAAGATATTCAAATTAAAGCAAATGAAACATCCCATATCCTGCTAATAGAAATGAAAAAAGGCTGAGACACGTGCTCAGTCTTTTTGGTATACTCAAAATTAACTTATGGGTATGCAAATAATATATAGAAAGCAGGAAAATCTTTGAAAGAAATAACAGAACCGATTTCTTTACGAACAATAACTACCCCCGAGGAACTGGCTTTAGTCACCAACCTTGAACGCATTGTTTGGGCAGATGATGATCCCGTGCCTGTCAACCATTACGTTGCAGTAGTAAAAAACGGAGGGCTGGTCATTGGAGCTTTCCTGAATGAAAAACTAATCGGTTTCCAATACAGCTTTCCAGGCTTTAACGGCTCGAGCGTCTATTTATGCTCACATAGTATGGGGATTCATCCTGATTATAGAAGAATCGGGATTGGCGAAAAATTAAAACGAAAGCAGCGGGAAGTCGCCTTGGAAAAAGGCTACAAGCATATTGAGTGGACATATGATCCGCTTGAAACCGTAAACGGATATTTGAATTTAAGCAAGTTAGGCGGGGTTTGTAAGAAATATATTGAAAATTGCTATGGGGATATGCCCGATGTTCTTAATGCCGGCATGCCGTCCGACCGGTTTCTAGTGGAGTGGCGTATTGCCGAAGAAAAGGCTGAAGTGGACCCTGATGTGAACGAAACTGGTGACGTTCCACGATTGATAAATGTGATCTATGATGAGCTGGGATTTCCTGTGCCAGAGTCCGTCCACCTTGATTACGGAAATAAGGCAGAGCTTTTATATGTTCCAGTTCCGGGTAATATTCAGGAAATTAAAATCCAGCGGATGTCTCTCGCCTTAGAGTGGAGGATACGGACGCGGGAGGTATTCACCCATTACTTTAATAATGGCTGGATGGCAACATCCTTAAGGAAAAGTGATCAATCATCTCTTTATTATTATGTATTGCAAAAGGCGATTGAAAGATAAAAGTACAGTTGAAACCCGGCTACTCGTCGGGTCTTCTTTTTTTTATTGTTAAGGAAATCAGCCTCGAATAAAATGGTAAAAAGGGAGTGATAATTTATGAAGTCTCGTAAGATTGTTATGACTATTTTTTTCGGCTTGGTTGTAGTATTAGGATTTTACATTTATTCGATTTTTAACGGAACTCCTTGGGGTAAATACCAGCAAAAGCAGGTGATGCTTTCTTATTTGGATGCAAAATATCAAATGGATTTTTCTATTAAAAGTATGCAATATAATAGCCTTGGTTCTGGCTATTATGCAAAGGCCGCACCTAAACGCAATCCTGAGTTAGTTTTTGAGGTAGCTGTTTCACACGATTCAAATTCAGGATATGAAGATTTGTATCCCGCGGTTTTGTGGAATTCTCCTGAAGCTAAACCCATCAAAGAATATATTCTCCAACTGTTTCCACATCTAGAGCAATCCAGTTTTATCATCGACCGTCAATTGAGTGAGGACGTAGGTCCACATATACCGACATACAGGTCCCTTCATTATGATATGGGCTATCAAAGTGTATTGATTATCAATCTGCCAGAAGATTGGTATTTGAAAACTCCCGAAGAACAACAAATCTATATGGAAAATATTAAAAAGCTTGCAACCTATCTCCAGTCAATTCATTTACCTGTTCTTACGAGAATCTTCTTTCAAACGGAAGATTACAACAACCGAAAGGCTATCTTTATCACTGAAAAAGGGAAAATTGTTCAAAAATAATAGAACTATTAGAGCTGCCACGGTATCGTTAAGGCGGCTTTTTCGACATAAGGTTAATAATTTCACATATAACAATTCAAAATAAACTGAAATATATTATAATAAAACAAAAACAGATCCGATTTTTAACAAATTTTTCGGATAAAGGGGATGGCATACAACAATGAGAGTGAGTCTATTTGCAACCTGCCTGGTTGATATGTTTCAGGGCAATGTAGGGAAATCTTCGGTTGAACTGCTCGAGAAGCTTGGCTGCGAGATAGATTTTCCAGAATCACAAGTCTGCTGCGGACAACCGTCATATAATAGCGGGTATGTAAAAGAATCGAAGGAAGCCATGAAACGGATGATTGAAACGTTTGAGGATGCTGAATATGTCGTATCGCCCTCCGGTTCTTGCGCGTTTATGTTTAAGGAATATCCTCATATTTTTAAAGGCGACCCTGTTTGGGAACCGAAAGCAAGGAAATTGGCTGATAAAACCTATGAACTTACTCAATTCATTGTAGATGTTTTGAAGGTCGAGGATGTCGGGGCCACATTTGAAGGGAATGCCACCTATCATACCTCCTGCCATATGACGAGATTGCTAGGAGTAAAGGAAGCCCCTATGACTCTATTAAAACATGTAAAAGGTTTAAACTTTACTGAGTTGCCTGGCAAGGAACAATGCTGTGGCTTTGGCGGGACCTTTTCTGTAAAAATGGCACAAATCTCTGAGCAAATGGTCGATGAAAAAGTGTGCCACGTCGAAGAAACCGGTGCGGATTATTTGATTGGCGCAGATGCCGGCTGCCTCATGAATATCGGCGGCCGTATCGATAGAAAAGGAAAACCAGTGAAGGTTTTGCATATTGCTGAGGTATTGAATAGCCGTTAATAGTTGTTGCAAGATTGATAGAAATGGGGGGATTTTAGGATGGCTATGAAAATTGGCAATGAGCAATTTAAAGAACGTGTTGATAAGGGAATCCATAATGACTTTATGCGCGGTGCGGTTTCAAGTGCCCAGGACGGAATGGGCCTGAAGAGACGCCTGGCGGCCGAGGAGCTGGGGAATTGGGAAGAATGGCGCTCACACGGCGAAGAAATTCGCCAGCATGTTCTTGAGCATTTGGATTATTATTTGGAGCAATTAAGTGAAAATGTGGCAAAGCGGGGCGGTCATGTCTTTTTTGCCCAAACGAAGGAAGAAGCCGTTGAATATATTCGTGGAGTGGCTAAACGGAAAAACGCCAAAAAGATCGTGAAATCGAAATCGATGGTAACCGAAGAAATCAGCTTAAATCAGGCGCTGGAGGAAGAAGGCTGCGACGTTATTGAAACAGACCTTGGCGAATACATCCTCCAGGTGGATGATCACGATCCCCCTTCCCATATCGTTGCTCCTGCTCTACATAAAAATAGAGAGGAAATCCGTGAAGTTTTTGAAAAAAAACTGGGTTATAATAAATCCTCTGAACCAGTGGAATTGGCTGGACACGCCCGGCAAATGCTGCGCCAGGAATACCTTTCTGCTGATATTGGTATCACCGGCTGTAATTTTGCGGTGGCAGAAACAGGCTCGATTACTCTAGTTACGAATGAAGGCAATGCGGATTTAGTTACCGCATTGCCAAAAACGCAAATAACCGTGATGGGAATGGAAAGGATTGTTCCTACCTTCGAGGAAATGGAAGTGCTCGTTTCTTTATTAACAAGGAGTGCAGTCGGGCAGAAACTAACTAGTTACATTACTGTGTTGACTGGGCCTCGTGAGGAAATGGATGTGGATGGTCCTGAAGAGTTTCATTTGGTAATCGTGGACAACGGCCGTTCCAATATTCTAGGCGGGGAATTCCAATCCGTCCTGCAATGTATTCGCTGTGCGGCCTGTGTTAACGTATGTCCAGTTTATCGCCATGTCGGCGGACATTCATACGGTTCTATTTATTCTGGACCGATTGGGGCCGTGTTGTCTCCATTGCTTGGCGGTTATGACGAATACAAAGAACTGCCTTACGCATCGACACTTTGCGGTGCCTGCACAGAGGTTTGTCCTGTAAAAATTCCGCTGCATAACCTGCTTCATAAACATCGTGAAGTGATCGTGGAAAGGGAAGGCAAAGCACCTATTTCGGAAAAGCTGGCCATGAAGGCTTTCGGTTTAGGAGCAGCGTCACCGACTTTATATAAAATTGGCTCAAAAATTGCACCAACGGCGATGAATCCATTTACGGTCGGGGACAAAATCTCGAAGGGCCCCGGACTATTGAAGGCCTGGACAGAGATTCGTGAATTCCCAGCACCGAATAAAGAGAGATTCAGAGATTGGTTTAAAAATCGCGAGAAGGGGGGCAAATAGAACGATGACTGGTACAATCCAAAATCGCGATGCATTTTTAAATAAAATTGCCGGACAGCTTGGCCGTTCAAGAATCACCACACCAGTTGAGCGCCCTCACTGGAAATTCCGTCCGCAGGATGAGGTGTTAAAAGACGCTTCTCAGGATGAATTATTAGAGGTGTTAAAAGAGCAGTGTAAAAGGATTCATACAACGATTTATACCACTGATCTTATCAATTTGGGCTCTACCCTCAATGGAGTGGTAGCTGATTTTGGCGGAGGTCCAATTGTGGCTTGGAGAGATGAGCGATTCACGGAATGGGGCCTTAATTCCCTAATGAAGTCAGAATGGCCATCACAGAATATTGATGTCTTTGAATGGGATCCTGCAAAAGGAGCAGAGAACATTTCAAAAGCGGAAAACGCCAATATTGGCATCACAATCAGTGAGGTTACGCTTGCTGAATCTGGTACAGCTGTCTTATTTAGTGACGAGAATAAGGGGAGGACTGTAAGCTTTTTACCTGCTGCTTCGGTAGTCCTTATTCCAAAGAGCTCGTTAGTCCCAAGAATGACGCAGGCCGCTCAAAAAATGCGGGAAATCCACGAAAAAACGGGCCGCGTCGCGTCATGCATCAATTTTATCACTGGACCAAGCAACTCGGCGGATATTGAGCTGAACCTCGTGGTTGGAGTGCATGGACCGGTGAAAGCAACTTATATTGTTATTAATGATCTTTAAGTTTAAAAAAATCTGCCTCGCAATTTGTTTGAGGCAGATTTTTTTTGTGGGGGAAAAAGGGGCGTGGTTATCCCCGAGGATGGTGGAAGAGGGTGCCAATGGTATACATAGAGTAGTTATATTGCCTGGTAAGGTGTTGAAGAGGGTGGCAGCGGTGAAAATAGAGCGATTATATTGCCCGAAAAGGTGTTGAGAGAGGGTCAGCGGTAAAAATAGAGCGATTATATTGCCCGAGAAGGTCTTGAGAGAGGGTCAGCGGTAAAAATAGAGCGGTTATATTGCCCGAGAAGGTGTTGAGAGAGGGTCAGCGGTAAAAATAGAGCGGTTATATTGCCCGAGAAGGTGTTGAGAGAGGGTCAGCGGTAAAAATAGAGCGGTTATATTGCCCGAGAAGGTGTTGAGAGAGGGTCAGTGGTAAAAATAGAGCGGTTATATTGCCCGCAAGGTGTTGGAGAGGATGCCAAAGGTAAAAATAGAATAGTTATATTGCTCAAAAAAGTTTAAAAAGTGAGTACACGGTAAAAATAAAGGGTCAGCATCTCGGATCTACAGAGTAAATTCTTTCATTAGTGAGTCATGAAGACAAGTCCCGCAAATTCAAAGGCGAAACTGTCCTCATGAGCCAATAATATAAAAGTAGAAATCTCATCTTCACCAAAGATACCTATTTAACCTGTTAATCATCACCTTCTGTATTGTTTATTCAGTATAAAAACACTGGCCCCAAGCGTAATTACCGAAATAAACTTACTCGCCAAAATTAAGTAGGTCTTTGTTTGATTATTCAACGTGACATTTGGCAGTTTGACCAAGGCAATGACGACAAGAATGCCGAAGGATAGTATGGCAAACGCGTAGTTATAGGCCTGGTTAATAATGAGAGAGCCGCGTTCCTCCTTCTCGCTAGATAAGACAAAGACAAGATACGCCATGACAACCAATAAGATATATGTTAACAATGCAATTGCTAACTCGATGCCCACTTTTATGAGCCCTCCTTTAAAAGGTGTTGTTTTGATCCTCTACAGACTTTTGTGGGACAGGGGTGAGTCGTTTCTTTGCCTTGTTCTCCCATTTGAATATCTTGTTCAAAAATTTGTATATATTCTTAGATTCCTTCGCCAGCAACGGTCCGAGGATCGCCAAAATTAAAACGTATACTGCGGTAAAGGGTTTGAGAATAGGCATCAGCCCTCCGGCAAGTCCCAAATTAGCAACAATGATCGAAAATTCGCCTCTTGAAACGATTGTCAATCCGATATTGGAGGAAGCTTTGTGTGATAGACCTGCTTTTCTCCCGGAAATCATTCCAGCTACAAAGTTACTAATGATCGTGAGAATCACGGCACCTAGAGCAAGCCATATGGCCCCGCCTAAGCTAAATGGGTCAATGCTTAAACCGAAACTGAAGAAAAAGATGGCTCCAAAGAAGTCTCTAAAGGGAATAACCAATTGCTCAATTCGTTCCCGATGTTTTGTTTCTGAAAGGGCCAAACCCAATAATAAAGCACCGATCGCTTCAGCAACATGGAGTTTTTCAGAAAAGCCTGCTACAAAAAACAGCAAAGCAAAGATGACGAGGATAAAGATTTCATTCGATTTAATATCTAACAGTTTATTTAGAACCGGGGTACCTTTACGGGCGATAACGAAAAATAGCAGCATGTAACCGAGAGAAATGAGAACCGATATGATGGTACCTAATATAGTAGTTGAGCCGCCTAACAAGAGGCCCGACATGACAGAGAGGAATAACGCCAGGAATATATCATCAAAAAGAATGATTCCTAGAATCAATTCTGTTTCGGAATTGGCGGTTCTTTTTAAATCAACAACCACTTTTGCCACAATGGCAGTTGAAGAAACACTTAGGAGTCCGGCAACGATTAACGTTTCCATTATCGGGAATCCTGTAGCAAACCCGTAAATCAGGCCAAGGAAAAAATTCATCGCTACATAAATGGTCCCGCCGACAACAATAGAACGCCCAGAGCGTATTAATTTTCCGACTGAGAACTCAATTCCTAAATAAAATAATAAAAACAAAACACCAATGCGCCCGAAGAACTCGATGATTTCTGCGCTTTCAATAAATGTGAAATCAAATATACCAATTTCAGGGGCGTGGGGGCCAAGTGCCATCCCTAAAAGGATGAGAAATGGGATGAAGGAGAATTTTAATTTGTTTGCCAGAAAGGCGGTAAATGCAACCAAGACCAGAGCTGTTCCAACTTCAAAAAGTAAAGTGTTAGTCATCTAGTATCACCCGTCCCTTCTTGTGAGAACTTCTTTTACGAACATTTTTACTTGCATCCGCTGTCCAGATACGATCACGGTATCACCTTCCTCTAAAAGTGTTTCAGGTCCTGGGGTATGAATTTCTTTGTGATTTTTTTGTTTAATGATAGCGACGATATTGACTTCATAGGATTGACGGATATCGAGCTGCCCGATCGTTTGGTCCGCTGCTTCCGACCCGTCTTGCACTTTAAACCATTCTATAACCAATTCATCAAAGGCCATTTCAATGGTTTCCAATGCCTTTGGCGCATACGTCATTCCGCCGATAATTGCAGCTATCTGTCGTGCTTCGGCATCATCAAATGTTGTACTGGCAATTGCCTCCTCGTAATCATCTTGATCAAAATAATAAATATCCCTTCTGCCGTCATCGTGAATAATCACCACAATTTTATCCTTGCTTTTGGTGATGACTTCAAATTTTTTCCCAATTCCCGGGAGTTCAATTTCGCGAACGTTCATTTTTTGAATCCTCCTCTAAAAATTTGCTTCATGGATTAAGCGGGTTTTGACATTATAGATTTACATCAATCTCAGTTTTAATTTTTTCCTCTTTAGAGATGCCAAGATATTTTAGTGTTTCAGACGGGGTTGAATGATTGAAATGTTTTTGGAGAATAGAGATGGCCACCCCGCGTTTATACGCATGATATCCAAATGTTTTCCTCATTGAATTGGTCCCGATTTTCCCCCCAATACCAATGGCTTCAGCTGCCTGGTGAATGATTCGATAGGCTTGTTGGCGAGTGATAGGCTTTTCTGTTTTGTTGGATTTGAATAAATAGTCTTCCGTGTCCAGTTGGTTGGTTTGGACAAAATGGAGGAGGGCTTTTTTGACCTTTTGGTTAAGGTAAACCTCCTTCATAGTATCGAGGTGTGAATACTGATAAAAATTCTTCGCTGTGTGATCATTTTCTAAAACATCGGCCGCCCTAATTTCAAGCATTTCGGTAATTTTTAACCCAGTATTAATGCCAAATACAAAGAGAAGATAATCACGCTCGGAATGCTTTTTCAAATATTTCTTAATTGCATTGATTTGCTTAACATCCCTTAATGCTTCAACATATTCCATGCTAAACGCTCCTTAATCCATGTTACATAATCATATTGTAGCAAGATATTATGTAACATTCAAAAAATCTGCCTAAAAATTCAACCTAGTTTTTTGTTAGTTTGCAGTTATTTTTAAAAAATAAGAACCTGATAGCAAAAATCAATAAAAATGCCAGCGTGCCAACAGCTGTAGAGTCCCACGTTGCATCTTTTTCTCCCAATTATGCTACTATAATACCGAGACAAATAATTTCAGGAGGTAAATAAATAGTGCTGCCTAACTTTGAAGAAAACCTACATAAGTATGCAAAGCTTTTAGTGGCGAAAGGGATTAATGTTCAGCCTGGTGATTGGGTGAAAATGACCATTAACGTTGATCAAGCGCCTTTAGCCCGCCACATCACGAAAGAGGCTTATGCCCTGGGGGCTGAAAAGGTAATTATCAAATGGTCCGATGACGAAATTACAAAAGAACATTACTTGCATCAACCGGTGGAAGTATTGACCAGCATTCCTGACTATGAACTTCAGGAATCTGAGGACCATGTATTAAACCACCGTGTCAGCCGTCTTTCCGTTCTTTCAAGCGATCCGGGCTTGTTGAATGAAGTCGACCCTGCTAAAGTTGCGGAGTATCAAAAGGTTGCTGGTAAGGCCTTCCATGCCCAACGTAAGGCGACCCAGAACGACGATTTAAAATGGACAGTTGCTGCTGCTGCCGGAGCAGGATGGGCGGCCAAAGTATTCCCTGATCTCTCAACCCCTGAAGAACAGGTTGATGCCCTCTGGGATCAAATTTTTAAAACCTGCCGTGTATACGAAGAAGACCCGATAGCTGCCTGGGACGAGCATAAAGACAAGTTGAATGAAAAAGCTGATAAATTAAATGAAATCCAATTTGATGCACTTCACTATACGGCACCTGGCACCGATTTAACGCTCGGCCTGCCGAAAAACCATATTTGGGCATGTGCGGGAAGCCAAAACCCAAAAGGAGAAGAATTTATCGCCAACATGCCCACGGAGGAAGTGTTCACGGCTCCTGATACTCGCCGCATGGACGGGGTAGTTCGCAGTTCTAAACCGTTAAGCTATGCAGGGACGTTAATTGAAGGAATTGAAGTCCATTTTAAAGACGGGAAAATTGTCGATATCACTGCTGAAAAAGGTGGAGATGCCATCAAGAAGTTGGTATTCGACAACGAAGGCGGAACAGGCCTGGGTGAAGTTGCACTTGTGCCGGATCCATCACCGATTTCTCAATCTGGGATTATTTTCTTTAATACTCTATTTGATGAGAATGCTTCGAACCACTTGGCAATCGGCTCGGCCTACCCGACGACGATTGAAGGCGGAACAAAAATGAGCCAGGAAGAGCTGCAGCAAAACGGGATGAATACATCAACTGTTCATGTGGACTTCATGATTGGCTCTAACCAAATGAATATAGACGGCATCAAACAAGACGGTACGATCGTGCCAATCTTCCGGAATGGTGATTGGGCAATCTAAAAAGGTATGAGGGTCCATGAGGCATAGCTGTTTTCCGGCAGCTACTGTTTCTTGGACCCTTTTGTATACATCCATGACTCCTTGGCATTGTAAATGTCTGTTCACTCCAAACAAGTTTGATTCCCTACTACAATTTTTATATTTCACTTTATAAAAAATTTTTCCTTAAATTTACTTGACTTAGAGTTAGCTCTAAGTTATAAACTGGCTTTAAATTATATAGAAAGGGTTGATGTAATTGTTTTCCATTGGTGAAGTAGCTGATCAATCTGGAATTAGCGCCTACACATTAAGGTATTATGAAAAAATCGGGTTACTGCCACCGCCCAAACGAAAAAGTGGTGGAAGTCGTTATTATACGTCATCAGATATTCAATTCATGATTTTCTTAAAAAGCCTAAAGGATACTGGTATGTCTTTGGAGGATATGATTGAATTTGTGAAAGACGGCTGTGTTATGGAAAAAATTAATACAGATATTAATCCGTTAGAACTCAACCCGTCATTAAATAACCGAATTGAGATTTTAACTAGGCATTTAATGAAAATGGAAATGAAAAAAAAGGAGCTGGATGAAGTAATTTCAGCGACAAAAGAAAAATTAGATATCTATTATTCTCTTTTGAAAGAGGATGATGCCAAATGAAAAATATGAGAATCTACCTGATGTTACTTGGCTTCTCAATTTTTACGGGGGTTACGTTTAATCTAGCAAAATATACTGTCAGCTATTTTTCACCAACATCCGCGGCAGCATGGCGATTTGGCTTGGCTGCCGCTGCGATGATCATGATATTAATTTTTACTGAAGGGATAAACATCAACCAATTAAGGAAAAATGCGCCTGTTTATATTGTTCTCGGGATAATTGGCATTTTTGGATTCAACGCTTTATTCTTTGTAGGCCTAAAATATACATCTCCCATTAATGGGGCATTAATAATGGGGTTAAATCCTTTATTAACAACAATTTTTGCTCGAATAATATTAAAGAATAAAATTACCGGGAAACAATTAATAAGTATATTTCTCGCATTTTTCGGTGTAATGTTAGTCATTACACAAGGTTCCTTTCATACCATTAGGACTCTAGCTATTTCAGGAGGAGATTTCATAATCTTAACTGGAAACGTGTGTTGGGCCCTTTATGGTGTACTAAGCCGTCGTTTTATTAAGGATGCCACTCCGCTATCTACAACCACCTATACAATGATAATTGGTGCTATAAGTTTAATCGCACTTTCCTTTTTCTCGCCTAACCCGGTTCCATTATCAAAGATTCCAATTGAAGCATGGGGCGCGATTGCCTTTATGGCTTTCTTTACAAGTGTGTTGGGTTATTTATGGTGGAATAAGGGGATGAAGGAGATTGGGGCTAGTAAAACTTCTGTATTTTTCAATCTTGTTCCTGTTGTAACAATGATTATTGCATTTGCCACCGGAACACCAATAGCGGCATTTCAAATTATTGGATGTATTTTGGTTATATTAGGCGTGTTAACTGCTTCGGGAATAATAAGTATCTCTAGGAACATACAAACAAAACGCGCTTTGTCCAAAATTGCCCCTGTGTTAGAGATCCACTGTATTATCACTGATTCAAATATTGGTGATCGAACTAGTAAACAGTTGGAAGAAAAACAGTAAATAAGTCGTCTTTATTAGTTCATTAATCTTTGTAAATATCCGATTACAGCTATATTACTTTTGTACAAATTTTTGTATAATAGTTGTGAAAACAAGTATTTTTCTATTATTGAAAACGAGTATTTATTATAGAACGCGAGGGCAAAGACAATGTCTATGACAAAGACCGATAAAGTATATATACAATTACATGAGAAAATTGTTAAGGGAGTCTTTCGCCCTGGTTCAAGATTAGTCATTTCACAAATCGCGAAAGAATTTAATGTGAGTGAAATTCCAGTACGCGAGGTTATGCAGAGACTTGCCCAAAAAGGATATGTTAAATTGCATCCCCATGCAGGGCCAACAGTGACTAGCTTAACGGAAGATGAAGTAAGGCAAATTTTTGAAATTCGTGCCAATCTTGAATCATTAGCAACAAGACTTGCTGTTGAACACATCTCAAATGCTCATATAAAAGAATTGGAACTTATCATAGAGGATTCAATCGGAATTTGTGAAGAGGAAAATTTTAAAGGGTATTTTCATATAAACGAAACCTTTCATAATTCCTTATATAGACACAGTAATAATCAAATGCTCGTTAAAATGATTAAAGATATAACTAGTCTAGCAGCAAGGTATCCAATTTACTATCAGGATAAAGAGACAATGCAAAAGTCCCTTAATGATCATAAAGAAATTTTGAAGGCGGTTTCTAAACGAGATGGAGAATTAGCTGAACAACTGACAAAAAAACATTTACTCGAGGTAATTCCCAAAATAACCGAAATTGTAAGGTCAATGGATATTTAGCAGATTCTTAAATTAGAGTAAAAAGTAATGTAAGTACCAGTAAACCAAGAAAAAAGTCCCAGTGGGGACTTTTTTTTGTATTATTTTAAGCTGCTTTTATGTACGCTTTTGAAGATCAGCAATAATCTCTGGATAAAGCTTATCCAGTTTATACATCGATAAGATAATGAGTAGAAATACACCAATGATAAGGGGAAGATGAATATTTAGTACGAAAATCATTTGAAGGGCCGATTCAGATTGTTCGGCAGCCTTCCCAACATATCCTCCAAAGGCTAGTAGCCAGCCAACCATGGCTGCTCCAACACCTGTCCCTATTTTCATCCCGAAACTTGCACTGCTGTTTACAAGACCAGTTGTACGTATTCCTGATTTCCATTCTCCATACTCTGCGGTGTCATTAATCATTGCATAAACCGTTGCTGAAAAAAGTCCTTTGGCAATACCGTAAAACATGCTGCCAGTCAAAAAGAAAGTTAAACTATAAGGGTCAATAAATTTTATCAATGCAGACAAGACAACAAGTGCTGCACCCAAAATGGCAGTATTTCGCTTCCCAAAGCGTTTGATGAATGGACTTATGAGGAGAAGAATTATTAGACCTGGTATTGTTTTGACCATACTGATGATGGAAAAATATGACGGACTGCCAAGAACATAAGAAGCATAATAAAGTTCAGAGCCTCCGAGACCTAGAAGAATGTAATAAATAATACAAAAGGCAGTTACCAATCTCCAATATTTATTTTTTAATAACGCTTTCATTGTGATAGAAAAAGGAGCTTTCTTTTGTTTATTTAAGGCACTAGTATCTAGGACTCTTTCCTTAGTGAAGCGAAATGTGAGAAAAAGCATAATGACCGAAATGACACTGAATAAAGTTACTGAAATCGTCCATCCCTTTTGTCCGCCTATTGAACTAGCAAGTGGCTGGGTGGAAACATTTACAACCAATGCGGAAAACTGAATAAAAAGGGCGCCCACGACACCAATCAGTGAACGGGAATATTGATCTTGAGTGATTAGCCCAAGCAATGTCTTAAAAGGAATTGTTAACATCGTATACATTAATATAAATAGACTGTAAGTGATTAGCGCATACACAATCTTACCGTTCATTCCGAAATCAGGAACGGTAAATAAAAATATCGTTGAAAGCGCGAGAGGGATCGGTATCCAAAGTAAGTAAGGGCGTGCCTTGCCATGTTTTGATTTCGTTTTGTCTACAACAACCCCCATGGCAATATCGCTTACACCATCCCAAATTCGTGCAAATAACATGATTGTACCAACCACACCAGCCGATATACCTGCTACATCAGTGTAGTAAAATGATAAAAATGAACCTACTATTGTCCATAGTAGAATATAGCCGAAATCCCCAAGTCCATATCCGAAAATTTCCGCTTTGCTAGGTTTTTCTAACTCAAAAGGCGTGACACCATCATTGCTTACCTGAATTTTTTGTGCATTTTGCATTATATAGCCCCCTATTAAATATTCGTCCAGAGCCCAAAAAATCTAAGATGCATAATTGCTGATACCGACATTAAAAGTCTGTAAAATAATGTTATGGGCCAGCCTCTTTGCCAACCAGTTTATTTTTATTAGTTAAAGTTTGTTAAAAACTAGAATATATCAACTCCTTCACTTAATTCTGCCGAAAGCACATACCTCTGAATCGCATTTCCGATTCATCTCCTATTTAATCTATGAAAATATTATTCTTATTTGAAAATATAATTAAATTTCAGAATATTGTCAATAAAAAATATATGATTTAAATAAATAATATATGATTTGTCAAAATCATATATTATTTTAAAATCTATACGATTGACTCAAATCATATATTATTTTAAAATTAAAATATCTAAAATTTTAAAATTATCTAACTTCTCCATTCTAGGTCAGAGTGGTCTTGTTAATGAAAAGGGGGAAGAAATTTGCATTCTGAGTTGGAGAATCCGATTAAGACGAATGTTCAATTTCTATCAGTAGACGAAGCGATTAAGCAAATTCCAAAGAGTGCAACTATGTTAGTAGGGGGATTTGGTGCAACAGGGGTTCCGGAATATTTACTGCAAGGAGTAATCGATAGAGCGGAACTTCAAGATCTGACCATCATTAGCAACAATATTACAAAAGAGACGAATTTGAATGTTCTATTTCAACAAGGCCGGATTAAGAAAGCGATTGGGTCGTATTTTACTACCAATAAAGAGGTAGTTCAGGCTTATCGGGATGGCCGAATAGAAATCGAATTATTACCACAAGGAACATTTTCAGAAGCGATTCGTTTAGGCGGATCAGGAGTTCCTGCCTTTTACACTCCTACAGCAGCTGGGACAGAACTCGCAATAGGGAAAGAGACGCGGACCTTCAAGGGGCGGGAATATGTTCTTGAACAAACCATATTTGCCGATGTTGCCATCATAAAGGCTTATAAAGCAGATAAGGCCGGTAATCTCATATATAGGAAGTCCGCTCGAAATTTCAATCCAATCATGGCAATGGCAGCTGATCTTACAATTGTTGAAGTAGGAGAAATCGTTGAAATAGGTGAGCTTGATCCAGAATCGATTGTCACTCCTTTTGCATTTGTAGATATTGTGGTTCAAAGGGAGGAGCTGTAATGGGAAAATCAATGAAAGAGTATATTGCATGGCGTTGTGCACAAGAATTAACATCAGGCATCGTCAATCTTGGAATTGGTATTCCTACTCTAGTTGCTGATTATCTTCCGCAAGGTCTGGTGACGCTCCACTCGGAGAATGGGATTCTTGGGGTGGGACCGGATCCTAGTCCGGATCAAATCGACCTTGATTTAGTTAATGCCGGAAAAGCTCCGATAACAGTTTTGCCTCATGTGTCCTTTTTTGATAGTTCTATCTCTTTTGGAATGATGCGGGGTGGTCATATCGATACAACCGTTATTGGGGCACTGCAAGTATCGGAACAAGGTGATATCTCAAGTTGGGCAATACCAGGAAAAGATGTTCTAGGGGTCGGCGGTGCTATGGATTTAGTAGTCGGGGCCAAAAGGGTCATTGCAGCCATGACACATTTGAATCAAAAAGGTGAGCCAAAAATACTCCGTGAATGCACGTTCCCACTTACGGCTAAGAAAAGAGTCGATACCATTATCACAGAGTATGCCGTTTTTAAATTTCGAGATCAGCAACTTTGGTTAGTGGAAATGAGTGATGAAATCACAATGGACCAACTAAAGAAAATAACACCTGCCTACTATGAAATAGCAAGTGATTTTAAAATTGTTAATAGGAAAGAATTGATTAATCTTCCCTAAATATTGTGATAAAAGAAAAAGATCAATCATTTCATTTTTAACAGATTAATAGGGAGGTTTTTCACATGCGAATTGCCGTTTTAGGCGCAGGTTCGCTAGGTACTATTATCGGTGCTTTCATTTCTGCCGGTGGAAAAGACGTGGAATTGATTGATGTTAACCAGGAACATGTTGATGCCTTGAATCATTCCGGAGCAAAAATTATCGGCACAATAGAGTATCAGGCTAAGGTGAAAGCTATTACTCCTGGCAACATGTCAGGAACATACGACTTAGTTTTGCTATTAACAAAGCAGTTATACAACGATTCAGTTCTTCAAGAATTACTGCCATTTTTAGGGAGCCATAGTGTCGTATGCTCATTGCAAAACGGTATCCCTGAAGAGAAGGTGGCTTTCATTGTCGGGCGGGACCGTGTTGTTGCTGGGGCTGTTGAATTTGGTGCTACATATATGGAACCAGGTGTATCCATGCTAACAACAGAATTTAGCAAGTTTAAGAATTTTGCGTTTCAAATAGGGGAATTTAATGGTGAAATAACAGAAAGAATTCAACGTATCAAATCTATTTTAGAACTTGTTGGCGGGACACACATTTCCAATAACTTAATTGGAACGAAGTGGTCAAAGCTACTCATCAACAATGCGTTTAGTGGCATGTCTGCGGCATTGAATGCAACCTATGGGGAAATTCTAGATCATGAGATTGCGATTTTAAGTGCGGTACATATCGCAGATGAAACGATCCGGGTGGGACAAGCTAATGGCATAAAATTTGACCGTAAGAGGAACTTTGATTACGAGACACTACGAATCCAAAGTGAAAAGGATATTCCTGAACACGTCGAAACATTTCGTTTCATATTAAAAGCTTCTAGAATGTTAAAAGCAAGCATGCTGCAGGACTTGGAAAAGAAACGCAAAACAGAAATCGACTTTATTAATGGGGTTATACCAAGGCTTGCTGAGGGTACAGGAATTTCTACACCTTTTAATGATATGGTTGTAAAATTGGTTAAGGCAGCCGAAGAGTCTCATACTGTACCAGATTTCGATGCAAATATTAGATGTTTTGAAGAATTGATAGAGAAATCAAAGTTAATTGTATCTCGAGTTTAGGTGAGGCTATAGCCTTCACCTATTTTTTTTGTAATAGATTTTGCTCCTGTTGATAATCCCACTTTTTATAATTATTGATATACATTTTTTTACAAAAAAATCAATTCCAACTAATTATAATTAAAAATATCATGACTTTGTAATGGGGGCGGGAATAATGGGGTATCATTTTAAAAATCTAGTATTTGAAGGTGGAGGGGTTAAGGGGATTGCATATGTCGGGGCTTTGGAGGTATTAAATGAAAAGGGGATCCTTAAGGATATTCAAAGGGTGGGAGGTACTTCAGCGGGTGCCATTATTGCCCTGCTTGTAGGGTTGAATTTTTCCACAGCGGAAATAAAAAAAATCTTGCTCGAGATGAATTTTCGAAATTTCATGGATGAGTCGTGGGGGCTTGTTTTAGATACTAATCGATTGATTCATCAATATGGCTGGTATAAGGGAGATTATTTTCGAAATTGGATTGCCAATCTTGTTAAAGAAAAAACAAATAATAGTGAAGCCACTTTTAAAGATGTTAATAACCTGAAGCAGAAAAACCAATTTCGTGACCTTTATTTTGTAGGCACCAATTTATCCACTCATTTTGGAGAAGTATTTTCCTTTGAACACACGCCAAGGATGTGTATCGCAGATGCAGTCCGCATTTCGATGTCAATCCCGCTGTTTTTCACAGCCAAAACAAATAGCCGCGGTGATGTTTATGTGGACGGAGGTGTTTTAGATAACTATCCGATTAAGCTCTTTGACCGTATGAAGTATGTTGAGCAATACTATAACGTCCCGGAATACTATGAGAAGCATAACAATTACTTGAATCAAATAGGGAAAAACGTAAATCCTTATGTTTTTAATAAGGAAACGCTTGGATTTCGTTTGGATTCAGCCGGAGAAATTGCTGCTTTCCGGGACCAATCCGAACCGCCGCGCCATGAAATTGAGAATTTATTTTCCTACATGTGGAATTTGGTTGAAACAATCCTCGAGGTCCAGGGAAATCAGCATCTGCATAGTGATGATTGGCAAAGAACCATATACATCGACACATTAGGGGTAAAGACAACTGATTTTGATCTTGATCGGGCAATAAAAGAAGCACTTGTGAAATCGGGGAAGGAATTCTCCATTAAATATTTCGAATGGTATGATGGAGCGGATAAACCGCCGGCAAATCGGCCATAAGTATTTACTATTTTTCTAGATAATCATTTTTTGGGGTTAGGGGTTGGTTATGTGGTCTTGAATAATAAGGCATCTTCATAAAATTTCTATTGGAGGTGTTGAGATTGAAAAATAAAACAAATGATATTGAGTGCCTTGTTTGCAATGGTATCCACTTTCGAAAAGGATATATTGCGGTGAAATATGAAAGGTACCATGAGAATTATAAAATTAATGAGACTGCTGATGCTGATTTAAAGTTCTTACTGGAATCTGAAGAGGAACACCCATTAAAAAACATTCCTGAGCAATCAAATTTATTTACCTACATTTGTGAAGATTGTGGTTTCATCATGAATTTTATCCAAGAAAAACAAGTTGAAAGTAAAAAGAAAGAACGGCTTAGAAAACAAAGACAAAAAATGTATGATTGGACAAAATTTAAATAAGCAAGCACCATTTAGGCACTCAAGCTGTTTGAGTGTTTTTTTATTTATAGGAATGGTACATGGCTACGGAGCTTACGGATATGCCACTGACAGTTTTAACAAACTCCATAAAATAAAAGGATTCAGACCAAATTAGTCTGAATCTTTTTATTTGGCCCATCTAATAATCAATGATTTTTCCAATCTAAATTTTCGATGAAATGTACGAACGCTTTTACAACATTCCATTCCAGTGATTCCTTATGATAGTACATCCAAGTTCTTCGCAATAGAGGATTTCCTTCTTGATCTGTTAATGGGATTTTGTAAATGTCTTCTATTCCGTCAAGTACCCTGCTGGATAAAATACCATATCCTAACCCATTTATAACCATTTCTCTACACGTATCAACTTGGTCGACTTCAATACTAATAAAGGGTGCTTCCGCATAATTTTCTGCCCACCAATGATCAATTATTGATTTTAGGAGGTAATCCCCTCGATAATCGATTCTTGGAAGACGTGGAAGATCCGTTATATCAATCTTTTTCGTGGAAGCGATACAGATGGTTTCCTCAAATAATTGATGTATTGATAGCCCCCTCCAGCCATAGTCCCCTCGAACAAAACCGATATGAACATCCTTATTGTGTATGAGCTGAGTTACGTCTCTGCTCCATCCTGTGATCACTTTGAATTCCACATGGGGATATTGATTTTTGAATAATTTCAAAATATATGGAAGTTCATTATTCGCGAAATAATTGGATACCCCCAATTTCAATGTACCTGCCACTTCATTCTTTTCGTTATTACTCATATTTTGGACATTTTCTTTTACTTTTTGAAAATGGGCTAGTGCCTCCTCAGCACAATGGACCAGATATTCTCCCTGCGGGGTAAAATGTACACCCCGGCTTTCACGAGTTACGATTTTAACACCCAGCTCTTCCTGCATATGTTTTAATCGGCTCGTTAATGCAGGTTGAGTCAGAAATAGTAGACGAGCTGTTTTCGTTAGATTTTTTTGATTATATAGCACCTTCAATATTTCCCAATCACGATAATCCATTGTTCCACCTATCTATCTGATATAAATAATTTTTATAATAAAATATAATTTTTTAGCATTTTATTTATTTCAATTATTACATTATCCTTATCCATAGGCAATTGATAATTATTACTATTTATCTATTTAAATATAAAACATCAGAACTGAATCATGGGGGTATTGTAAATGGGAGTAAAGGACAACCAACCAAATCCATGGAAAAAATTTATTGGTCCGAACCTTGGATACGTGATTGAACAATATGAACGGTTCACGAACGGAGAAGAATCCGTTGATCAAGAATTAAAAGAGCTTTTCATTAAATGGGGCTCACCATTGTCCTATGAAACAATTCAAATAAAAGAAACCGTTGAAAATGTACCTGCTCTTCCTTCAGCAAGTATAGAGAAAGTAATGAAAGCGGCTAAACTGCTTGAAAACATTCGTACAAATGGCCACTTGGCAGCAAACATAAATCCTTTGGAGGAGAATCGAAAGGGTCAAGAGTTGTTCAATCCTGTAAAACATGGAATAAGTGAACAGGATTTGAAAGCGATACCAGCTAAATTGGTTTGGGAAGAGGCACCGGAAGATGTTGAAACCGCATTTGATGCCATGAACCGTTTAATGGAGCGCTATACATCATCCCTTGCATACGAGTTTACGCATGTTAGTGATTCGGAGGAACGAATTTGGCTGACTGAGATGGTGGAGACGGGTTCCTTACAACGCTCCTTATCTAAAGAAGAACGAACAAACCTGTTAAAGAGTTTGACAGAAGTTGAGGGATTTGAACAATTTTTACACAAAACCTTTGTTGGTCAAAAAAGATTTTCCATTGAAGGTGTAGACATGCTTGTCCCAATGCTTGATGAAGCAGTGCGTGAAGGTGTTGAAGAAGGAGTCCACAACGTCGCAATTGGGATGGCGCATCGCGGACGTTTAAGTGTTCTCGCACATGTGTTAAAAAAACCATACAGCAAGATTTTCTCTGAATTTCAGCACTCCCACGCCAAACAACAAGGTCCGTCAGCAGATTTAGTCGACATTAGCGAGGGCTGGACAGGGGATGTGAAATACCATTTAGGACGCAATCGATTCGTTGAAGGCACTGGTTCCGTTCGCACTCGTATTACCTTGGCGAATAATCCAAGCCATCTTGAATTTGTCAATCCGGTAGTTGAAGGTTTTGCCAGGGCTGCCCAAGAGGAACGAAAGAAACCGGGTTATCCGGAGCAGGATGTTAAAAGAGCGTTTGCGATTTTGGTCCATGGCGATGCAGCCTTTCCGGGCCAGGGAATTGTAGCCGAAACTTTGAATTTAGGTGGATTAAAAGGATACCGAACAGGAGGAACCATCCATATTATTGCGAATAACATGGTCGGTTTTACGACAGATAGCCACGACTCTCGTTCAACTCGATATTCCAGTGACTTAGCAAAAGGATTTGAGATTCCGATTGTCCATGTGAATGCAGATGATCCTGAAGCATGTCTGGCAGCTGTTCGCCTCGCTTATCAATATCGTGTTCGTTTCCAAAAGGATTTTGTGATTGATTTAGTCGGTTACCGCCGATTTGGCCACAATGAAATGGACGATCCTGCGGTCACTCAGCCACAGGTGTACAAAAAAATCGCCAAGCATTCAACTGTAAGAGCATTGTATTCTACTCAACTGTTAAACAACGGAACACTAAATCAACAGGAAGTTGAACAAATCGATCTTAGCGTGCAGGAACTATTGCAGACTGAGTATGACAAAGCATCAGAGAATAAGCATGGTGAAGCACCGACAGAAGCAGCGGTTCCGGGTGTTATAGCGAAAGGAATTCCACCGCTGGAAACAAAAGTACCGCTTGGCACTCTTCAAGAAATAAATCGTGACTTGCTAAATTGGCCTGAAGGTTTTCATATTTATCCAAAATTAAAGAAGATTCTTGAGCGCCGTGAAACAGCTTTGGAAGTGAACGGAAAAGTGGAATGGGCAGTAGCAGAAGTGCTGGCTTTCGCGACGATGTTACATGAAGGCACTCCGATTCGTCTAACTGGTCAAGATTCTGAGCGTGGAACGTATGCGCAGCGGCACATTGTTCTTCATGACGAAGAAACAAACCAAACATATTCACCACTGCACCAACTTCCGCAGGCAAACGCTTCGTTTGCGGTTCATAATAGCCCGCTATCGGAAGCGGCAGTAGTAGGTTATGAATATGGCTATAACGTATTTGCACCTGAGACGCTTGTCATGTGGGAAGCGCAGTATGGCGACTTTGCCAACACGGCACAACCCCTATTTGATCAATTTGTTTCATCGGCAAGAGCAAAATGGGGGCAAAAATCAGGGCTTACTCTGCTTCTGCCGCACGGTTATGAAGGCCAAGGCCCTGAGCATTCCAGCGCTCGTTTGGAACGCTTCTTACAATTGGCAGCGGAAAACAACTGGACTATTGCCAACCTGACAAGTGCGGCCCAATATTTTCATATTTTACGCCGTCAGGCAGCCACTTTAGGAACAGAATTTGTTCGACCATTAGTGATAATGACACCAAAGAGTCTGCTTCGTCACCCGCAGGTCGCTTCTCAAGCTTCCGCTCTTAGCGAAGGCAGTTTCCAAACGGTGATCGAACAGCCGCAGCTCGGAAAAGCGATAGATAAAGTAAAACGATTAGTATTAACAACGGGTAAGATGGCCATCGATTTGGCAGTTGAAATCAACTCAAGTAAAGAAAATCGTAACTTGGATGAGATACACATCGTACGTATTGAGCAGTTGTATCCATTCCCACACGAAAAAATAGAAGCCATCATCAAGCGTTATCCAAACTTGAATGAAATCGTTTGGGTACAGGAAGAACCGAAGAATATGGGAGCGTGGCATTATATTGCCCCAACCCTTTTTGAACTTGCATCTGGCAGACTGTCAGTCGGCTACATTGGACGTCAGTACCGTTCAAGCACGGCAGGCGGAGATCCACTCGTTCATAAAGCGGAACAAGAACGCATTGTCCATCAGGCATTAAATTCTGAGAGTCTAGTAGATACACAGAAACAAGAGGAAAAGTTCGTCACACGCTAAATATGAAATTGTGATAATAGACTTAACAAAATACTCAGGAGGATTTGACACATGATTGAAATCAAAGTACCAGAGCTTGCGGAATCCATTACAGAAGGAACCATTTCACAATGGCTTATTAATATTGGAGACAAAGTCAGCAAGGGGAATAGTATCGTAGAATTAGAAACGGATAAAGTAAATATTGAATTAAATGCCGAAGACTCAGGGGTTATCACAAAGCTATTAAAAGAGCCTGGCGATACAGTAGGAGTAGGCGATGTAATTGCCATTATCGAAGAGAATGCAGCTGAGGGTGCTGCTCCGACAGCAGCACCGGAAAAGCCGGCACAAGAAACAAACAATCAACCAATCAGCCAGCCTGAGCCGGAACTATCTATAGCTGCCCGTCCGATTGCTTCACCAGCGGCAAGAAAATTGGCAAGAGAGTTGGGAATCGATTTACACCAAGTAAACAGCAGTGACCCGCTTGGCAGAATTCGTCCGGATGATGTAAAAGCACATACGCAAGCACCGGCAGTACCGGAAGCACCAAAAGTGGAAAAGGCAAGCCCAAAACCGGCACCAGCACAACAAATAGATGTTGAGTTTGATAAACCAGTAGAACGTGTAAAAATGTCTCGCCGCCGTCAAACAATTGCTAAGCGCTTAGTGGAGGTCCAGCATACAGCAGCAATGTTAACTACTTTTAATGAAGTGGATATGTCCGCAATTATGGATTTACGCAATAAGCGGAAGGATGCATTCCTTGCAAAACATGGTGTTCGACTAGGGTTTATGTCGTTCTTTACAAAAGCCGTGGTTTCAGCCTTAAAGCAATTCCCACTGTTAAATGCTGAAATTCAAGGCGATGAATTGATTCTTAAAAAGTTTTATGATATTGGAATTGCAGTAGCCGCCCCAGAGGGTTTGGTTGTACCTGTTGTCCGTAATGCCAACCAGAAAAACTTTGCCGAAATCGAGCAAGAAATCAGCACTCTTGGTAAAAAAGCTCGTGATAACGCCCTTACTTTAAATGATTTGCAAGGCGGAACATTTACGATTACAAACGGCGGAGTGTTTGGTTCATTAATGTCCACACCGATTTTGAATAGCCCGCAAGTGGGTATTCTCGGCATGCATAAAATCCAAACAAGGCCAGTAGCGATCGATGAAGAAAGAATGGAAAACCGTCCAATGATGTATATTGCTCTTTCATACGATCATCGAATTGTCGACGGTAAAGAAGCTGTCAGCTTCCTGGCAGCAGTAAAAGAATTATTGGAAGATCCTCACTCTCTTTTATTAGAAGGATAAAAGTTACTGAGAAATCTGATGGAATATTAGCAGGATAACCTACTCTTAAACGTGAGTAGGTTATTCTTTACTTATCAAGGAGCGGCAGAGCAGCCAGTAATCTCCCTTTTTAGTCACCATTTCACCCCAATTAAAATACAGCTTACCCCAAGAAAGATCCACAATATTTTTACAATCGATAATTCTCCACCTGCCATTCCAAGAACGCCGATGGTGGTTGTCAATATGAGGATCACTGGCCCGACCAGTGCAAGTGAACTATTTACGATAAGTGCTTTTTCAATTGAATTAAATTTTATCATCAGCACAGCAGCAAATATTTCGATACTGCCAGACAAGACCCTCAGCATAGCCATGGCCAAAACTGCTTTTTCAATAAAAATAAACATATGTAACCCCCTGAAAACAGTTAGTCATTCTCATTATATGAAGGCAATCCGTATACAAGGACAAGTTTTTAAAAATACCAAAAGGGATAATTTACAACTACTGGGTAATATTAAAAATGGTTTTGAAATATCCACGGCCAAAATTCTCGACACGGAGGACTCCAATGAAGAAATTAAAAAAATTGAAATCCTCTAAAGAAAAATCACTATCAAGTGATGAGACTCATAAGGAAATTCAGGCTGACTTACAGGTCAACATTGAGATCTTAAAAGAACTGTTTCAGGATTGTACTGATGTTGTCTTCCGTCCGTTGATTGCTGGCAACGTCCATGCCTGTTTGCTGTTTGTAGATGGCTTTGTAGATACGAAATCCATTGAACTTCATGGGTTAAAACAACTAATCGAAGAAAATGAAGTAAACCGGATTACAGCAGAGTTTTTGACAGAAAGAGTTATTTCGATCAGTTCTGTATCAGAAACAATCAAATTGGATGAAGTCGTTAGCAACGTATTGAAAGCCAATACCGTACTATTGGTTGATGGGCTGACGAAGGCGATTATTTTCGATGCTAAAGGGGGAGTACGAAGAGGGGTTTCAGAGCCCACTACCGAATCCGCCGTCCGTGGACCGCGTGAAGGGTTTACCGAAATATTAAGGGTAAACACGGCTCTGGTCCGCCATAAGATCCGCTCCAATCGATTAAAAATTCTTTCAAAAGACGTCGGAGAAGAAACCCAAACGAACTTAGCCATTTTGTATGTGGAAGGTTTAGCGCCCCCGGAATTGGTGGAAGAAGTCCTCTCAAGGGTTGAGCGAATAAAAATTGATGGGATATTAGAAAGCGGCTATATTGAAGAGTTCATTGAGGACAGCGCCTGGAGCATGTTTCCCCAAATCCAAAACACCGAGAGACCTGATACAGTGGCTGCTAACCTCCTCGAGGGCAGAATTGCCATCATCGTTGACGGGACACCTTTTGTATTAATTTTGCCGGCAACCTTTTGGCAGTTTTTTCAGTCAAGTGAAGATTATTACGATCGGTTTCATATTTTTATTTTTTTAAGGCTGCTTAGAATTTCCTTCGTGTTTATTGCCATCACACTACCGGGTATATATGTCGCTGTAACCACCTTTCATCAGGAGATGATTCCCACTTCGCTTCTTTTATCGATTGCCGCAAGCAGGGAAGCTATACCGTTTCCTATGTTTGTAGAAGCACTGATTATGGAATTGGCGTTTGAAGCATTGCGGGAAGCGGGAATACGACTTCCGCAAATTGTCGGACAGGCAGTAGGGATTCTTGGTGCTCTGGTTATTGGACAGGCGGCGGTAGAAGCCGGTATAGTTTCTGCACCAACGGTTATTATGATTGCGCTTACCGGCATCGCATCATTCACAATTCCAAGGTACAATATGTCGATTTCCGTACGGATGCTCCGCTTTCCACTGATGATTCTAGGCGGTATGTTTGGACTGTTTGGTGTAGTATTGGGATTCCTGATTATTTTGACACATTTATGCAAATTACGATCGTTTGGGATTCCATATTTTTGGCCTATCGCCCCAATGTCATTTAAAGCTCTAAAGGATACCTTAATCAGGGTCCCATGGTGGGCAATGAACGAGAGACCAAATCAGTTAGTAAAAGAGGATAATATCAGACAAGCTGATCATTTAATGCCTAGCCCTCCAAAGGCTGGCGAAGAAGGGAGTCCCTCATGAAGAAGGCCCGGATTTTATTATTGATCCTGTTCCTTCTCATACCATTAACGGGCTGTTGGGATCGAACGGAAATAAACGATTTGGCATTTGTTGTGGCAACGGGAGTTGATAAGGGTCCGAAGCAGCAATACCGTTTTACTGTGCAGGTACCTTTGCCAAGCTCTTTAGGCGGAACAGGTTCGAGCGGGGGAGGCGGCGGGACTAGCGGTGAAGGGCCTTTTCTTATCGCAACCGGGACTGGTCGAAACATCAGGGAAGGTGTTGAGGACATCCAGGCAAGATTATCAAGAGAGCTTTATTTTGCTCACCGCAGGGTCTTGGTAATTGGTGAGGATCAGGCAAAAGAAGGAATAAGGGAAATTCTTAATGCTGTTTTTACCCAGCCTCAGTCAAGATTATCAACTTTTCTAATTGTTTCAAAAGGAGAGGCTGTTAAAATGTTAAAAGCCCAGCCGCGAATGGAACTATCGTCCGCTGAAGCGATGCGGGAAATGGCCAAAGCAGGTGCGAACTTGACCGTGATGGATGTCCTGCAAAATTTAGACCGGCAAGGAAAGTCGTTGATCATTCCGATGGTGGAACCAACTGGGACATTAAAAAAGGAAAGCGATGGAAAAGAGGTACTAATGGACAGCTTTGCTGTGTTTAAGGCTGACAAGCTTTCCTTCTTTACAAGTAAAAGGGAATCCCACGGCATCTTATGGCTGCTCGAACGGATGAAAAAGAAAAGCTATTCTTTTTCCGTTTCGAAAAATAAGGAAATGACAGTTCATATTAACGAAAATAGTGTCCGACCAAACTTAAAAATAGTGAATGGGAAGCCTGAATTTACCGTTTCCGTCAGGATAACAGGGCATCTGGTGGAAAATGAAGCAAATTTACGTATCGAAGACCCAGCAACCTATAACAAAATTATTGATAATATGGAAGAGAAAATAAAGAATGATATCCATTCAATATTGAAACGTGCTCATACACAAGGTATAGATATTTATGGATTCGGATGGTTTTTATTTAAACGTCATCATCAAAAATGGGAGCATGAGTGGAAGCAGAATTGGAAATCGATGCTTCCCTCTTTAAAGGTAACGGTTAAGGTGGACGCCGATATTCAAAGAACGACGAATACCGGGAATGTGGAAAGGAACTAACATATGGATATAGCGATTGTTTGGTTATCTGTTGCCATTTATGTTGTGATTATTTTTAAGGCGAAAATTATTGATAAAAAAGAGCGTAAATGGGTGTTCCTGTTCATTATTTTAACTGTCGGATGCACTGTTTTGACGGGTCTGCATCTTTCATTAAATAGTGTTACCATATTTTTAAATGATTCATTTGGAAGGCTGTCAAGAATGGTTGTGAACATATGAGGGAAAAAATCTCCAATCTTCAGTTAATCTTTCTAATCGCAAACTTTATTATGAGTGCAGCAGTAATCAGCCTGCCGCAAATTATCGTTCATACGGGACGGCAGAACGCGTGGCTTGTCCCGATTCTTTCATTTCCATTTTGTATATTGATCATTTATCTGATTTTTGGAAAGAAAGGGAAGGCGGAACGATTTGAACATCTCTTTGCCATCGGGAAGAAAGGGAGCCTATTGGAAAAAGGGATCATCATTTTATTTTTCTTTTTAGCTCTATTTGTTTTTGTTCGTGATTTACGGGCGCTTGTTGATTTTGTGGCATCCGTACTTTTGCCAAACACCCCTATTAATATGTTAATGGTTCTATCGACCTTGGTCATCATTTATATCAGCATGGCTGGAATAGAGGTCATTGCAAGAATTAATGCCATCCATTTTTTTATTTTCATCATTGTGGTCCTTTTTCTTCCATTTCTTTTGCTAAACGAACTGGATGCGGGAAATTTACAGCCGCTCCCTGGACTGCGCTCAGTTAAAGCATTAACGAAATCTGTTTTTATATCCTTCTCCTGGATAGGGGAACTGTTTTTTTTCATTCTGATTATCGCAAATGTGAACCCGTTAAAAGCAGCTAGAAAAGCAGTAATATCCGGTACGGCTTTGGGTGTGTTTCTGTTTTTTATTGTTCTTATTTTAAACATCTCAGTTTTAGGAACAAAAATTGTCCGGGAGGCAGCCTATCCAACCTATGTACTTGTCCAGCAAATCAACTTAACTGATTTTCTTGACCGGCTGGATTTAGTCATTGTGTCAGTATGGATTCCGGTTTTCTTCTGCAAAGTATCATTTTTAATGTATGTGATTAATTTTTGTTTTAGTTATTTCTATAAATCCAATACAAATAAATTTCTTCTGCCGATTGCGTTTACACTCGGATATTTATCGATTCTATTGTTTAAAAACAGTATGGAACATATCCATTTTTCGTTTTATGCGTGGAATTCACTTGGAATCTTTTTGGAAGGATGCATTGTTATTTTATTTCTTTTTTTAAAAAGAACGGTTCTTAAAAAGAAGGAAAATAACCCAGCAAATACGTCTTGAAGAGAAAGGAAACACGGAATAAATACCGTGTTTCCTTTATGGGATACAACTTGTTGTTAGATTAATTTGATCCCACTGAATAAAATCATTATAGCCATGATCGTTCTTAGTGGTTTTGCAGGAAACTTTGAAGATAATGTACTTCCAATTAGAACCCCAGGGATGGAGCCTAATAACAGATTCAGTGTTAATAAATAATCGACATTGCCGATTCCGGCGTGCATAAAACCTGCTGCGGTAACTAACAAAAATGCATGGGCTATATCTGTTCCAACCAGTTCGGACGAACCCATCCTGTACAAGTAAAGCATCGCTATGGCAAATAATGAACCGGATCCAATCGAGGTTAACCCGACAATAAAGCCTAATACCGCTCCAATTGTGATGGTTAAGACCCTTTTCTCCTCTAGAGGTTTTAGCTGCATAGGGTTCCACTCTAATTTCTTCTTCATAAATGTTTTAAACAGGGTGGCTGCTGCTACTAAAATAAGTACATATCCAAGGGCATGCTTGATAATTTGCTCCTGGTTATGGAAGAAGGAATCAAATAAATGAAGCAGACCAACTGCGAAAAGGGCGCTGGGAATGCTGCCGATGGCGAGGTACTTTACGAGTTTTAGATTGATGGTTTTTTGCCGCCAATGCTGGATTGAACCGAATAGTTTTGTAATGGAGTTATAAAACAAGTCTGTACCAACTGCAATCGAAGGGCTGATTCCCAATAAAATGAGGATTGGTGTTAACAAGGCAGCACCCCCAACCCCGGTTAATCCGACCATAAAGCCAATGAAAAGCCCCATGATAATGATGCCGACACTCATTAGGCATACACTCCAATTTCTCTAATCTATATTTCATCAATAAAATATGAAGTAGTTATACGCCTTGTCAGCCCATTTCTTCAAATAAAAAAGAGGACATAAGTCCTCATTGGGAATTTTTTTATTTTTCTTCTTCTTCTTCATTCAATTTGATTTTTTT
This sequence comes from Neobacillus sp. SAB-20_R2A, assembly GCF_049568635.1. Taxonomy (NCBI): domain Bacteria; kingdom Bacillati; phylum Bacillota; class Bacilli; order Caryophanales; family Bacillaceae; genus Neobacillus; species Neobacillus sp. SAB-20_R2A. The sequence continues at coordinate 2,223,335 of NZ_CP145895.1, forward strand.
ACAGCCAACATATAAACAAGAGAAGATATCCAGCCCTGGTTTTGCTTTTGTCATCCCTTTGATATAAGGGGTAACAAGATCCTTAAAGTCGAGTCCGGCCCCCTCCTCTTCCAAAATTCCATATACGAACAGTTTTTTCTCATCAAACAAGAAGGCAACATTGCCGACTGCTTTATTGGTGGAATCGACAACATTTAGGACCTGAAAATGAGGAGTAATGACTTCAGGTGAAAAATATATTTGCACTGTTTCCAGCTCCCTTACGTAAACTGCAATTTTTCAAATAGCGTATCATTTTCCTTTTCCTTCGAAGACTCTTTTTTCGCCACATGAATCAGAACCATACATAGTAAAGCGCAAATGAGTGTTAAACCGGCCGTCGTTAAAAACATTCCGGACCGAGACCAATCCATTAATTTACTAAAGATGGGCGGCCCAATGGCAACGCCTAAGAAACGGACGGAGCCATATAAGGAGGTGACGAATCCTCTCCTGTCTGCCGGAACTGAGCCGGTAATAAAGCTGTTAATGCAAGGCAGCACAAGCCCTGTTCCGATACTGCTTATAACAAGTACAGAAAAAAACGGAACCAGCTTTTTAAAGAAAATTAACGATGCAAATGAGCCGGTCATCAAGAGAAGTCCAATAATAATCAGTGCTTTCATCAGCTTCATTTTCTTGCCGATTTTACTTCCAGTGATATAAGAGGTTGTGGTCATAAATAAAAGTGGGATGGCCAAGATGGCCCCCTTTAATATTCCATCAATTTGATAGTCCTTTTCAAGAATATCTGAAATGTAAAATAAAATGCCAAACAAAGTAAATAAGCATACCGCTCCTGTCAAGTAAGCGGCAAATAGCCAGCGTCCTTCAGTTTTAAATACAGAAACCAGACCTTTTACATATTTTCCAACTGGCGGCGGCTCTTTTTTTGTTTTCTTTTCCTTGATAAAAAAGATGGTTAATAACACGGATAAGAAACAGAAAATCGGAAAGGCAAAGAAGGCGGCGTACCAGAAAATGAGGGCCAATAACGAGCCGATGATTGGACTAATCACTTTGCCAAAACCGTTTGATGCTTCTACTAACCCTAATACCTTACTTTGTTCTCCGCCCTTAAATAAATCTCCTGTTAACGCCATGGCAATTGGTGCTGTTCCCGCTGCGCCTATTCCTTGCATGACCCTGCCGGCAAGAATCCAAGTATAGGAGCTGCCAAACCATGCTGCTGAAGCACCTGCTAAAAGCCCGCCGATACCATATAAAATGAGGGAAGGGATGATGACCGCTTTCCTTGAAAAACGATCGGAAAAATACCCTAATACCGGAATCGAAATTGCTGCTGCAATAGAAAACACCGAAATAACCAAACTTACCTGAAATTGTGAAATATCTAACTCTGATTTCATTTTCGGGAGGATTGGAATTAACATTGAGTTTCCTAAGACTAAAATCATCGGGATTGAACCAATTGCAAAAATCGTCATGCCTTTGTGTTTTTGTTTTGGCAATGGAGTGCACCCCTATCGTTTAAATAAGCTCTTTTATTGTTTGACGAGGGACATAAGTTTATACAAGGCGAATGCCTAATTTCTAATGAATAGGCCCAATATCTACACATTCACCTAGTTTTTGAATAATCTATCCTAGAAAAAAAGAGGAGGCGTAATGCCTATGGATTTTTTAACACTTCCTGAACGGACTTCCGGCAGCCGAACTTATGGGTTAACCTCTGTCGCCGATTTCGGAACTCCTATGGGAGAATTAAGGAATATATTGGCGGATTACAGCCATATCATTGACATTGCCAAAATTGGAATTGGTTCTGCGTATGTCACCCCCAATATAAAGAAGAAGGTGGACCTGTATAAGGAATACGGTATCAAGCCTTATTGCGGCGGCACATTATTTGAAAAATGTTATTACCAAAACAAAATCCCGGAATACCTTTCTTATTTATGTGAACTCGGGATTGAATGGGTTGAAGTTTCAAATGGGACCTTGGATATCCCCCTTGACCAGAGGCTGGAATTGATTTATTTACTAAAAAATAATTTTAACGTGATTGCCGAGGTTGGCTCCAAGGATACCGAGAAAGAGATGCCCATTTCAGAATGGAGAGCAGAAATCAAGCAATTGCTTGAGGCCGGCTGTCAATACGTTATTACAGAAGGGCGTGATTCTGGTACTTCCGGCATTTATGAAAAATGCGGTACGGTTAAGTCTGACCTGATTCAGGAATTAGTCAGAGATTTGGATCCGAATAAGATTATTTTCGAGGCGCCATCAGCAAAGCATCAAATGTATTTTATTAGGGAGCTTGGGCCGAATGTAAATTTGGGTAATGTGAAGCTTTCGGATGTTTTAATGTTGGAGGCCCAGCGCTGCGGTCTGAGAAGTGAAACCTTTTACTTGGAGGCACAGGAATGCAAATTACCTTAATCCGCCATTTGCCTACCGAATGGAATAACAACAATATGCTTCAAGGGAGAAGGGATGTCGGAATATCTCCGTTAACCGAGGAATTTCGCAAAGGTATTGCTGAAAACAAAAGCATGTTGAATGGTCTTGCTCCATTTGAAGTTGTTTTGGCCAGCAGTTTAAAAAGAACGCGACAAACAGCGCAGCATTATGGATTTCAGCCGGAAACCGAATGCTTATTGGATGAATTGGATTTTGGTCCATTTGAAGGCCAGCCAAAGGCAATGCTAGTTGAAGTATTCGGAGATGCCTGGTTAGAGAACCCAAGCAAGCTCGTGTTAGGTGAAAGCATTCATAACCTTCAAAAACGTATTTCCATGTTCTTGGAGAAATATCGGGAATATAAAAACATGTTAGTATTTGGCCACGGCTGTTGGATTCGAGCGATGATTTCCTTTTCAAAGCATGGTCATATCAATGAGATGAACAAAGTATTATTGGAAAATAACTCCTTTGTAACGTTAACGATGGATTCATAATCAATTTGGAGGGGTGGGAATGGCTTCGAAACTTACGTATGAAAATTGGGACGAACAAGAAATAGCGGAAATTAGCGGGAAAAGCAGGGACTATTTCGATATCTTAAAGTGGGCATATCAGGAATATGATGGCGAGGAAATTGTTTACGCCTGTAGCTTTGGAGCAGAAGGAATGGTGTTAATCGATTTAATTCATAAAGTTAGCAAACAGGCAAAAATCATTTTCCTTGATACGGGCCTTCATTTCTCGGAAACGTACGAATTAATAAATCAGGTGAAAGACCGCTACCCTTCATTAAACATCACAATGATCGAACCGAAGCTAACTTTATTGGAACAGGCAAAGGAGCACGGTGAAGAGCTTTGGTGTCATAATCCAAATTTGTGCTGCCAGATAAGAAAGGTTGCCCCTTTAAAGGAAGCGCTGCAGGGCGTAAAGGCATGGATTTCGGGGCTCAGAAGGGAACAATCGGCTATAAGGAGCAAAACCCAGTACATCAATAAAGATGAAAAGTTCCAAAATATCAAGATTTGTCCGCTTATTCATTGGACTTGGGATGATATATTGACATACATTGACTTAAACAAATTGCCTTATAACCCATTACATGATAACGGTTATCCAAGTATCGGCTGCGCACCGTGTACCCAGCCGGTTACTGATTCTGGTGACCAGAGAGCGGGGCGCTGGGCAGGACAATCAAAAACGGAGTGCGGACTCCATTTAACTTAGAGATAAAGAAATTTTGGGAGGTAAAACCGTTGAACAAGAGTATTCCCCATGGCGGGAAATTAGTCAATCGAATCAATCAAGATTATGTAGTGGACTATTCTCTCAATTATGTTGAACTCGATAAATTGGAATTAAGCGATTTGGAGTTAATCGCTAACGGTGCTTACAGTCCAATTGAAGGCTTCATGGGAAAAGCCGACTATGAATCGGTTGTACACGAAATGAGGCTTGTTTCGGGACTGCCGTGGTCACTGCCGATTACTCTGGCAGTCGATCAGACCAAAGCGGCCAAATTAACAATCGGTGAGACCATTAACCTCATTCATAATGACAAGGTTTATGGTGTCATGGAGGTAACCGAAAAGTTTTCACCAGATAAACGGATAGAGGCTGAAAAAGTATTCAAGACAACGGAACTTGCCCATCCCGGTGTAAAGAAACTTTTTGGACGTCCCGCTGTTTATCTGGCGGGACCTATCACACTTATAAAAAGACCCGAAAAAGGCCAGTTTGAGGATTTTTATTTAGACCCCTTACAAACAAGGGAAATGTTCCAGCACTTAGGCTGGAAAACAGTTGTTGGGTTCCAAACGCGTAATCCGGTACACCGGGCTCATGAATACATTCAAAAGTCGGCACTGGAAACGGTTGACGGGCTGTTCCTTAATCCTCTTGTCGGCGAGACAAAAGCAGATGATATCCCGGGCGAAATCAGAATGAAAAGCTATCAAGCCTTACTTGAAAATTATTATCCAAAAAACCGAGTGTTCCTGTCCGTTTTCCCGGCAGCGATGCGTTACGCCGGACCGCGGGAAGCGATTTTTCATGCTCTTGTCCGGAAAAATTTTGGCTGCACCCATTTTATTGTCGGAAGAGACCATGCTGGGGTAGGAAACTACTATGGTACTTATGATGCCCAAAAAATATTTTCACATTTTTCCGAAGAGGAGCTTGGGATCAAGCCGCTGTTTTTTGAACATAGCTTTTATTGTAAAAAATGCGAGAACATGGCTTCTGCAAAAACCTGCCCGCATGACAGGCAATACCATGTCATCTTATCTGGCACTAAAGTCAGGGGGATGCTCAAAAATGGCGAGCAGCCGCCAAAGGAATTCAGCCGCCCAGAAGTCGTTGAAATCCTTATCGAGGGGATGAGGGAAGTCTACAAACTAGAAGGTGTAGGAAATGGGGAAAAGTAATCATCTTACCTGGCATCAATCAACGATCACAAAAACAGACCGGCATCAGAAGAATGGACATAAAAGCTGCGTACTTTGGTTTACTGGCTTATCAGGTTCAGGAAAATCTACGCTGGCAAATGCTGTAGACCAGGCACTTTTTAAAGAAGGCTTTAGAAGTTATGTATTGGATGGGGATAATATTCGTCATGGTTTGAATAAAGATTTAAGTTTTGGTGTTAGTGACAGGAAAGAGAATATCCGGCGAATTGGGGAAGTGGCAAAACTATTCGTGGACAGTGGTCAAATCGTTTCTTCTGCCTTTATTTCCCCTTTTCTTGAGGACCGGGCGCAGGTTCGTAATATGTTTGAAAACGGGGAGTTCATTGAAATTTTCTTGAATTGCCCGATTCAAATCTGTGAAGACCGGGACCCTAAAGGGTTGTACAGGAAGGCGAGAATTGGAGAAATCCCCGAATTTACAGGAATCTCCTCCCCATACGAAATTCCTGATAATCCGGAAATCATTATTGAAACAGGTCGAATGTCGATTGAGGAATCGGTAAAAGAAATTTTAAATTATTTAAAGGAAAGGAAGATCCTTTAACAGGTCTTCCTTTACCTATTTGGGGGGGTACCGTGAAAAAGAGAATAAATAATATGTCAGGACAAAATCTCCAATCCATTTCAACTCAAAATTACTCCAGTACAACGAAATTAGTACTAGGATCTCTCCTAGCTGGAATCGCAGCCATCCTGCAGGCCGCGGGATTTTTTACGGGAATTGGCTATGCCTTCAGTATGTTAACTACACTGCCTATTGTTCTTGCTTCCAAGTTGTCTTTGAGGATTGGGTTCCTGTCTTATGTTATTACCATTTTCCTATTGGCTATTATCCAGCCCAGTGAGTTGTTTGTATTTCCTTTTACAACAGGATTATTAGGACTTTCCTTGGGAATCGCATTCAAGCTGTGGAAAAGTTGGATTTCTATCATCTTGGCCGGCGGATTTGGTCTCTCAATTGGAATTATGTTTTTGCTTTACGTTTTAGAGTTTCCTGTTTTAGGACCAGCAGTTTCATCTATATTTAATTTTAAAACTTCCATAACAATTTTCCTATTCTCTTTGATCTACAGTTTAATCTGGATGGGTCTAAGTAAGCGAGTATTTGTATTTTTATCGAGGTATTTTTAGATTTAACGAAATTGATGAAAAAGAGGCTGTCAATTCAAGACAGCCTCTTTATCGTCTTCGCCAGTTGGCAGAAAGGAAAAGTAATCGATTAAATCTTAATTCATAAATAAAATCAATAATATTGGTTGAAAAGAATTGACAAACAATGGCGTACACGACAATTTTATAATCAATCACCAACCCGGTTAATAAAAATATCATCATATTGATGCCCATCATCACTTTTCCTGGACTCCAATTTTTATAGGTAGCAATCATTAGCGCAGGAATGACCATCCCGCCGCTTGATGCCCCTGCACGAATTAAAAGGCCAACGCCGATGCCAAAAAAGATGCTGCCGCAAACCATATCAAACACCATATGAACGTGATGATGTGGTATTTGGGTTGTAATGACGCTAACAACTGTAGAGGTAGTAGCGACTGATAGAATGGTTCGAAATGTCCATGTATAGCCAAAATATTTTAGCGCAAAAAGTAAGAAGACAATATTGGCCAGCCATAGGGAGAAGCCAAGCGATAAACCAAACCAATAATTCATTAAGATGGCCAGTCCTGCCGCACCGCCGGAAGGGATGGAATGGGGAAATAAAAACAGGGACATTGACAATCCTTGCAAGGTTGCACCAAAAAGCAAACATAGGTAAATTAATACTGTTTTTTTCATTATTTAAAAGAAATAATCTCTAAAAATACTCTTCATACCATTCACTGTTTTACCTCCCTGGACATGCCTTTCTTGTCCATTTTATGAGTGAAGAAAAAAGAATATGTAGGAATATTTTGTGAAAAAACAAAGTTTTCCCAATCTACCAATGTTTTAAATTGCAATATTAGGATTGAAAATCAAAATTATTAAGATTAATATTATAATAAGATTAATGGACTATTATCATATGAAATAGTGAAAATGAACTAGTACACCTAGACCTTTGACAAGCCAAATTGGAAGTAGGATCATTTGACTATTTCTAATTTGGCTTTTTTATAAATAATGAAAGGAACTTTTGATCGTGATGCAAAGTTCTATAACTGATATTAAAAAGGAAAAGCGGATCTTGTTAGAAAAGCATTTAAATGGCAGCCTGAATAGCTATCAGTCTTTGTTCGCATGCGATTCTGATGCCATTTATGCGATGGATTTAGATGGTTATTTCATTCCATTAAACCCTGCTTGTGCGCTCATTTTTGGATATAATTCGGACGAATTTTCAAAATTAACGTATATGAAAGTCATGAAATTGGAGCACCTGGATCGAGCCATTTCATTTTTTTACAAGGCAATTGATGGCAAATTGCAGAATTTCGATTGTCAAATCGTTCATAAAAGTGGGAAATTAATTGATTTAAATATGACAAATTATCCGATTGTCATCGATGGTGAAATTGTGGGCGTTTATGCAGTAGCCAAGGATATTACGGAACTCAAACAAAAGCGGAAAAAGCTTATGGAAGATATTCAGCAGCGGGAGAATACCTATCGGGATATTGTAGAGCATTCACCTGATGCCGTTGCGATTGTTAAAGATGAGCAAATTCTATTTGCCAACGATACGGCCGTGGAATTAATTGGTGCGAAGGCTAAAAATGAAGTGATTGGAAAAAGCGTATACGATTTTTTGGACAGCCCTTACTCTGACATTGTGAAACAACGGGCCAAGAACGTTGAAAACGGCAAGGCTGTTGATTTTATCGTGGAAAAGCTTGTCCGTTTAGATGGCACGATTATTGAAGTCGAAGTAAAAGCCATTCCGGCCATTTATCAAAACGAACCTGCACGTCATATTATCATTCGGGACATAATGGAGAAGAAAAGAACGCAAAAATTGCTTCTCCAGTCTGAAAAGTTAACAGTAGCAGGGCAGCTTGCTGCTGGAATCGCCCATGAAATAAGAAATCCATTAACAGCTATAAAAGGCTTTATTAAACTAATGGATACAGGCCGTGAATTTAATTCTGGATATTTGGATATTATCAATTCTGAAGTGAACCGTATTGAACTGATTCTCAGTGAATTATTGCTGCTAGCGAAACCGCAGTCTATGAAATTTGAGAAACGTGATTTGCCGACCATTTTAGAACATGTTAAAACGCTTGCTGATACACAGGCAATTATGAGAAATATAGGGATTCATATACTTTACCTGACTGAAATCCCTGAAGTTTATTGCGATGAAAACCAGCTTAAGCAAATGTTTATTAATTTCCTCAAAAATTCTGTTGAGGCCATGCCTAAGGGTGGAGAAATCATCATAGAGGTTCAATGTACAGATTCCAACCAAATAAAAATCCGGTTTATTGACCAAGGATGCGGGATCCCGAAAGAGCATCTCGAACGAATCGGCCAGCCATTTTTTACAACCAAGGATAATGGAAATGGATTAGGATTGATGATTAGCATGCAAATTATTGAAAATCACAATGGCACAATAAATATCTCAAGTGATGAAAATGGAACTACGATGGAGATATTACTGCCAATACAGTGAATGGTAGCGGACGGAGGAAAGACCGTCCGTTTTTTTTATTGACGATATGTGGATTTTATGATATTTAAATAGTTGTTAGCACTCAATGTGATAGAGTGCTAATCATTTGATTTATTGACCTCCTGCAATTATGATGGAAAGGGTAAAAATGGAAGGAGAATTGGGTATGGAAACAAAACAATTTAAAGCGGAATCGAAACGTTTATTAGACATGATGATTAATTCGATTTATACGCATCGCGAAATTTTTCTGCGTGAGTTAATCTCCAATGCCAGTGATGCGATCGATAAAATCTATTACAAAGCATTAACAGATGATTCCTTGGCATTCGATAAAGACAATTACTACATAAAGGTAATCGCTGACAAGGAAAATAGAACTTTACGATTAATTGATACTGGGATTGGGATGACCAAGGAAGAATTAGAAAATAACCTTGGTACGATTGCCAAGAGCGGATCTTTAGCGTTCAAAAGCGAGAATGAATTGAAGGATGGCTATGATATCATCGGCCAATTTGGTGTTGGCTTTTATTCAGCATTTATGGTTGCGGACGTAGTAACTGTCATTAGCAAGGCATTAGGAAGCGACGAGGCCTATAAATGGGAGTCACAGGGTGCCGAGGGCTACACGATTGTCCCTTGCGAGAAAGATACGGTCGGTACTGAGATTATTTTAAAGATCAAAGATAATACCGAAGAAGAAAATTATGATGAGTATTTAGAGGAATATCGTTTAAAAGCGATTATTAAGAAATACTCTGACTTTATCCGCTACCCTATTAAAATGGATGTGTCGAAAAGCCGTCTTCAAGAGGGCAGCGAAACGGAGTATGAAGATTATCAAGTCGAAGAAACCATCAACAGCATGGTGCCGATTTGGCGGAAAAATAAAAACGAACTGACAGCCGAGGATTATGATAATTTTTATGCGGAAAAGCGGTACGGCTTTGACAAACCGCTGAAGCATATTCATATCAGTGTGGATGGAGCGGTCCGTTATAACGCGATTCTTTATATTCCAGAAAGCATGCCGTTTGACTATTATTCTGCAGAATATGAAAAGGGTCTAGAGCTTTATTCGAGCGGTGTTTTAATTATGAACAAGTGCGCCGACCTCCTGCCTGACTATTTCAGCTTCGTTAAGGGAATGGTCGACTCAGAAGATTTATCTTTGAATATTTCACGTGAACTGCTCCAGCACGACCGTCAATTAAAGCTAATCGCGAAAAATATTAATAAGAAGATTAAGAGTGAGCTGGTAAGCTTATTGAAAAATGAACGGGATAAATATGAGCAGTTTTATCAAGCATTTGGCCGCCAGTTAAAGTATGGCGTCTATAGCGAATTTGGCGCTCATAAGGAAGAATTGCAGGATTTATTGATGTTCCATTCCTCAAAAGAGAAAAAGCTCGTAACGTTAGATGAATATGTTTCTAGAATGCCGGAGGACCAAAAATATATTTTCTACGCCACTGGCGGTTCCAATGAGCGGATCGAAAAGCTTCCGCAAACGGAGTTGGTTGCAGACAAAGGCTATGAAATTCTTTATTTTACAGATGAAATTGACGAATTCGCGATTAGAATGCTGATGAGCTACAAAGATAAAGAGTTTAAGTCCGTTTCTAGTGGTGATTTAGGCTTTGAGGCAGATGAAAAGTCTCAGGATTCGGAAGCAGAAGAGCAGGATAACAAAGAACTGTTTGATTATATGAAGGAGACTTTGGCGGGCAAAGTGAAGGATGTCCGTGTTTCCAAACGCCTGAAGTCGCACCCGGTTTGCTTATCAACAGATGGGGAAGTTTCGATCGAGATGGAAAAAATCCTAAACGCCATGCCGAACAGCCAGGGAATTAAAGCTGAGAAGGTACTAGAAATCAATGCAAATCACGAAGTGTTTGCATCCTTAAAAGAATCATTTGCCGGAGACAAAGATAAGCTGACATTGTATACCCACCTATTGTATAATCAGGCACTGCTAATTGAAGGCCTGCCAATTGAGGATCCGGTTGAATTTACGAATAACATTTGCAAAATTATGGTGTAATGATTGATGAAAGGATTGCCGTGATACGGCAATCCTTTTTCATTTTAATGAATATTTCCATCCACATATTTACCGTAATCCGGAATCGCTAAGCTATCAAAATTATTTACCAGCCGCTCAAGTCCGCTGGTTAATGCCTCGCCTGACAGCGGAGCACCATGCCCTGTTATCGCTGTCGAAGGATTTAGTTCAGCCAGCTTTTTAACCGAGTCCCAAGCGGCCCTCCAATCCGTTGTGAAGTATCTAGGAGGACCATTTACTTCCTCCTCCTGGGTCATGACCTTATATAAAGAATCCTGTTTCACATTGATGAATGCATCTCCTGCAATCAACGCACGGTCTTCATCTCTAAAAAAGGAAACATGTCCAGGTGTGTGGCCTGGGGTGTGGATCCAGCGAAAACCAGGCATATCTGGAACGCTCCCATCAGGAGGAAGTTTTTCTACATGGTTACCGAGGTTAATCGGCTCATTCGGAAACAGAGGTGACATCTTTGCCACCATCCCGCCTTCCACACTGGGGTCTGGATCAGGGTAGCTCTTTTGCCCGACCAAATAAGGCAATTCAATTTCATGAGCATATACGGGTACTTGCCAATGATCCACCAGTTCGATTATTGCTCCAACATGGTCAAAATGACCGTGCGTTAAAATAATCGCTTTCGGGCGGCACCCCTCGCCAAACCGTTCTTCTGCTGCTTCGATAATTTCGTCTGCAGACCCCGTCATGCCGGCATCTACTAAAACAAACTCGCCGTTATCAGGGTTACCGACAAAACAAATATTGACGATTTGGATGGTATAAGAAAATAAATCCGGCAAAACCTGAATCCCGACCCCGCTGCCAATAGAAGTGGCCGGAATAAATTTATAATCACTACCATATGACATTTCTTTATCCATTAAACGATCCCCTTATCAATTTCCTAATTTTAGGGATAGTTTTCCGCAGTTTAAAACGATTATTCAAAAACAGCTTAGTTAGGCTCCACATGGACATTAACATCAAACACATCGTGTTCCTTGATTAGGGCATTTTCCACCTTTGTGGCAACATCATGTGCCTCCCGAATATTTAGATTGGAATTGACGAGGATTACCACATCAACAACAGCACTGTTGCCATAATTCCGTGCTTTGATGTCCTTTATTCCTTTAACCCCAGTAATCCCTTCAATTGTATTTTTAAAAGAATACATTTCCTTCACATCAAAACCATCGGTTAAGCTGTGGGAGGCATTTCGAAAAATATCCCATGCTGTATTACAGATAAGAAGTCCTACGATTACTGCTGTAATTGGATCTAGCCATGGCAGATTGAATTGAGCGCCAATAATCCCTGCAGCAGTTCCGAGGCTCACCCAAGCATCAGAGAGATTGTCTTTCGCGGCAGCCATTACCGCCTGGCTGTTAATTTTTGCAGCAAGCTTATGGTTATGATGATAGACAGCATACATGACTGCGCCACAAAAAATTCCGGTCACGGCAGAAAGGGGGTCTGGCGACTCGCTCTTTCCGTTGATGATGGTGGTAACCGCATCATATAGCACCTCAATACCCACGGCCATCATGATAAAAGAAGAAACCATGGAGGCAACAGTTTCCGCTTTCCAATGACCATATGGATGGTCTTTATCTGCAGGCTTTTGTGAAAGTTTTAGCCCGATTAATACAACAATAGATGCGATGACATCCGTACTGTTGTTTAGCCCATCGGCTTTTAGTGCCTCCGAGTCGGATGCATAGCCAACTGCCAGTTTTAAAATGGATAGAAAAATGTATGCCAAAATACTGATATATGCGGCTTGTTCTCCTTTTTTTAATGCTAAATACTTTTCATTTTCCATATGTATTGCCCCTTAGCTTTTCATTCCCTTCATTATCTTAGCAATCTATTATTATGTGGGTCTAGAGAAACCTTTTTAGTCCTGACTTAAAATTCTTATACTAGGAAAAAAAGTTTAGTATGGGCAAAACAGATATCTGCTTTGATGAAAAAATAGTTAAAATATTTTCACCATTTATATTGACAAATCCCTATGTGTCTAGTAGGATTAATTTCATCAACTATATATATAAATTCCTATTGGTCTAGTGGGATTAATGCTAAGGAATTGAAACAGTAAAATGCCTTTCCTGGAATAGGATGAATTTTTTAGGAAAAGGGGGCGAATCGGCTGAAAACACCAGATGAATGGCAAGAAATTGCGGCACACCTTAGGCCGATGCTCGAATCAATCAAATTCGGATCGATTACACTTGTTGTCCAGGACGGTAAGGTTGTGCAAATTGAGAAAAACGAAAAGGTTCGTCTTCAATCGAATAAAACACGCTGACTAGACAAACTAGAGGCGGTCTTCACCATTAATGGTTGAAGGCTGCCTTTTTTTTAAAGGAATAAGGAGGCTTGCATGATGACAAACGCAGTGACATATGAAAATTGGAATTCCATTTCTGATTCTTTTTCGATTCAAGATGAAACGAAAGGTGCTAAAGCAGTATTGGAATGGGCTTATCAAAATTATTCTGACAATAAAATTGTTTATGCTTCGAGCTTTGGGGCGGAAGCGATTGTGTTGATTGACTTGATTGCTCAGGTAAAACCTGATGCGCACATCGTTTTCTTGGATACAGATCTTCACTTTCTAGAAACCTACGATGTTATCAAAAGGATCGAAGAACGTTTTCCATCATTGAAAATCGAGAAGAAGAAACCTGCATTATCTCTTGATGAACAGGCTGCGCAATATGGGACAGCATTATGGAAACGCGACCCTAACCAATGCTGCCAAATCCGAAAAGTCATTCCTCTTAGGGAAACTCTTACAGCAAGAGATGCTTGGATTTCAGGTCTTCGCAGAGAACAGTCGCCGACAAGGAAAGATACTGAGTTTGTTAACAAAGATGAAAAATTTAAAAATATTAAAATATGCCCGCTGATTCATTGGACATGGGATGAGGTATGGTCCTATATTCGGGAAAAAGACCTTCCATATAACGAGTTGCATGACCACAACTACCCAAGCATCGGCTGCTTCCCTTGTACGCAAGCAGTTGCCAGTGATGGTGATTCCCGAGCCGGACGCTGGTCCGGCAGCAGTAAAACCGAGTGTGGATTACACTCATCGTAAGGGGGCGGTCAAAACGATCACAATCATTGCTATAATGATAGGTTTGTTTTTTGCAGTCAATATCGGGGCTAGCGGGGCAGCTGCTTCAATGGGAATTTCCTATGGTGCCGGCGTTGTCAAAAAACAACTGGCTTTATTCCTTTGTGGAATAGCGGTGTTCCTTGGTGCATGGCTTGGCGGCGGCGAGGTCGTAAAGACGATTGGCGGCGGTATCGTTCCAAGCAGTACCTTTACAAATGCTATTGCCTTAATCGTGTTAGCTTCAGCAGCTATGTCGCTGTTTTTAGCGAATATTTTTGGAATACCGCTTTCGACAAGTGAAGTAGCAGTGGGCGCCGTGGTAGGGGCGGGGATTGTCTATCAATCCGTTTTCGTCGGCAAGCTCCTATGGATTATGGTGTTTTGGCTGTTAACTCCAGTTGCAGCTTTCGTGCTGGCGATCCTTGCTGCTAATCTTTTAAAAATCAAACCTATTAAAAAATTTGTCGAGAAACCAAAAGCAGGACCTCTTGTTGCGGTACTTGTCGTCTTTATGGGATTGTTCGAAGCCTTTTCGGCAGGGATGAACAATGTGGCCAATGCCGTTGGCCCCCTTGTTGCCGCATCATTAATGTCTAAAGAGACAGCCGTCCTTTGGGGAGGTTTGGCTGTATCGCTTGGTGCATTCCTGCTCGGTCACCGAGTAATTGAAACCAATGGGAAGAAAATAACAAAGCTTCGCTTGGAAGAGGGATGTATCATATCCGGTACTGGTGCCAGCATCGTAACAGTTGCATCGTTGTTTGGAATTCCTGTTCCGCTCACGCAAATCACGACTTCCTCCATTATTGGGATTGGTTTTGCTAAATACGGCAAATCAGTCTTGAAAAAGGGAATTGTCGTACAGCTTCTGACGGTCTGGATTGTTTCACCGGTTATTTCAATGGTGCTCTCATACACCATTATTCAATTAGTGATAGTTCGGAATTTTTATCCGATTATTGTCATGGCAGGCGTCCTGATCTCTGTTTTGGGAGTGCTGTTCTTAATGAAACGCACTACATCCGCATCGATTGGTGCGCCTACCGATATTGCAAATAAATAAAAACAAATAGAAGGGTTGATATCAAACATGTCATTTTTACCAAAACCTCACGGAGGCAAACTTATTCAAGCTTTTGATCCAAACTATGATTTATCCAATGCAGCAAAAGAATTAGAAATTGATGCGATTGCTTTAAGCGATCTTGAACTTATTGGAGTGGGGGTTTTCAGCCCGTTAACAGGTTTTCTTGGTAAAGAGGATTATGAATCTGTTGTCAGCAATATGCGTTTAGCCGACAATACGATCTGGTCCATTCCAGTAACTCTTCCTGTATCTTTTGAAGTTGCGGAATCCTTAGTTGTCGGCGAAGAAATTAAATTAAAACATAACGATGAAGTTTACGGTGTGATTAAGGTTTCCGAATGGTATGAGCCGGATTTAAACAAAGAAGCAAGAGAAGTTTATAAAACGGAAGAGCTTGCTCATCCAGGCGTTAAGCGGCTATTTGAAAGAGGACCTGTCTATGTGGCAGGGGAAGTTGTGCTTGTTAAGAAACCTGAAAAAGGTGTGTTCGGTGATGTCTGGTTCGAACCAAAGCAGACTCGCGCCTTTTTTGAAGAGAAAGGCTGGAAAACAGTTGTTGGTTTCCAAACAAGAAATCCGATTCATCGTGCGCATGAGTACATTCAAAAGGCTGCCCTTGAAACCGTTGATGGCTTGTTCGTAAACCCGCTTGTAGGTGAAACAAAATCTGATGACGTTCCAGCTGATGTACGTCTGAAAAGCTATCGTGTTTTATTGGAAAACTATTATCCAAAAGAACGGGTCCAGCTTGGTGTCCACCCAGCTGCAATGCGCTATGCAGGTCCAAGAGAAGCTATTTTCCACGCGCTTGCCCGCAAAAATTACGGCTGCACACACTTTATTGTCGGCCGTGACCATGCTGGGGTAGGGAACTATTACGGTACCTATGATGCGCAATATATTTTCAGCAATTTCACTGAAGAGGAACTTGGGATTAAACCATTATTCTTTGAGCACAGCTTCTTTTGCACTAAATGCGATGGTATGGCATCTGACAAGACCTGCCCGCATGGCAAGGAGGATCGTGTAATCCTGTCGGGAACTAAAGTTAGAGAGATGCTCCGCTCAGGAGTTCTTCCGCCAGCAACCTTCAGCCGTAAAGAAGTGGTCGAGGTCCTGATTGAAGGAATGAGAGAAAAAGCGACAGTATAAGGAGTAGGAAAATGAGCAAATCAACGAATATTACATGGCATAACGCTACCATTACAAAAGAAGACAGACGTGCGCAAAACGGTCATGGAAGCTGCACACTATGGTTTACAGGGCTGTCTGGTTCCGGGAAATCAACAATTGCGAATGCAGTTTCAAACGAATTGTTTCGGCAGGGAATTAACGAATACGTTCTTGATGGCGACAATATCCGTCACGGCTTAAATAAGGATCTTGGTTTTTCTGAAGAAGATAGAACAGAAAATATCCGCCGCATCGGGGAAGTGGCAAAGCTGTTTGTTGACAGCGGCCAGATTGTCACTACTGCGTTTATTTCACCATTCCGTTCCGACCGTGACAATGTTCGTGCGTTATTTCAAGAAGGGGAATTTATCGAAGTTTTCATTGATTGCCCTCTTGATGAATGCGAACGCCGTGATCCCAAGCAGCTTTATGTGAAGGCGCGTAAAGGTGAAATTAAGGATTTTACGGGGATTGATTCTCCATACGAGTCACCGGAAAATCCGGAAATCATCATCCGCTCTGATTTGGTGACAGTTGAAGAAGCAGTGGAACAAGTGTTAGGATATTTACGAAACAAGAATATTATTTAACAAGAAGCGGGTACTATGAAATTACATAGTACCCGTTTGAATGGAAAAAAGGTGAAAGGAGCAGCCGGCATGAAAGCAATTCTCTACATTGGACACGGTACTCGCTCAAGGAAAGGGGCAGATGAGGCAAGGGCGTTTATCCAGCGGATCATAGCCAGAATCGATGTGCCGATTCAGGAAATGAGTTTTCTGGAACTGGCTGAGCCGCTGATTGAAGATGGTTTCAGGCATTGTGTAGAAAGGGGTGCCGCCGAAATAACGGTTGTTCCTCTTTTTCTGCTTGCCGCCGGGCATATTAAAGAGGATATTCCAAATGAATTGGCAAGGCTTCGTGAGAAATATCCTTATGTTAAGGTAAAAGTGAAGGACCCTTTTGGGGTGCAGGGGAACATTCTTGATGGGTTAGCGGAACTTGTGAATGAAGAAGCAGGGACGCTGACAGCTAAAGACAGCATTTTACTTGTCGGCAGGGGGAGCAGCGACCCGGATATACTAGCGGATTTTGCAAACATTGTTGATGGAATCCGAAATCGTCTAGGAATTAATCGTGTTTCTGTTTGCTATTTAGCTGCCGCTGAACCCAGGTTCGATGAGGGATTGGAAACTGTCTGCAACGATGCTGCGGGCCGGGTTATTGTCGTTCCTTACTTGCTGTTTTCAGGACTTCTATTAACGGAAGTGGCCCAAAAGGTGCGGAAAAAAGAAAAAGAAGGGTACTCGATTATACATACAGGTCAATTGAGCAGGCACCATGTGATTGAAGATGTCATTATTAAGCGGGCAATTGAAGATGAATAAGTTTTTTCTGGGATTCGCAGATATATTCAGAAATTCGCAGATAAAATGAAAAATCCGCAGATATATTCAGAAATTCGCAGATAAAATGAAATATTCGCTGATATCGTCACATAATTCGCAGATATACGAAAATGCTTCCCAAATAAGCTTTTTATTGGATTGATTTTTCTTGTTGAGATAGAATTTTCATTGGGTATAAGTGCCATAATAGGTTGGTATATGCCTAAAAATCCATGAAAAAGGTGAAAGCAATGCTTGAAAGCTTAAAAGATACGACTACATTACATAATGGTGTTGAAATGCCTTGGTTTGGCCTTGGTGTTTTTAAAGTGAAGGAAGGGTCAGAGGTAATTGACTCTGTAAAGGCAGCCATCAAAAATGGCTACCGCAGTATTGATACTGCAGCGGTTTATCAAAATGAAGAAGGTGTCGGTCAGGCCATCAGAGAGTCCGGTGTTTCTCGTGAGGAGTTATTCATCACTTCAAAGGTATGGAACTCTGATCAAGGTTACGAGTCGGCACTTCAAGCATATGAAACTAGTTTAAATAAGCTGGGACTAGATTACCTTGACTTATACCTCATTCACTGGCCAGGCAAAAACAAATTCAAAGAAACGTGGAAAGCCCTTGAAAAATTATATAAGGATGGCCGCGTTCGTGCCATCGGTGTCAGCAACTTTAAGGTCCATCACTTAGAGGAACTATTAAAGGATGCCGAGATTAAACCGATGGTGAATCAAGTGGAATATCATCCACATTTAACTCAAAAGGATTTACTTGCTTTTTGCCAAAAAGAAGGGATTCAACTAGAAGCATGGTCTCCTCTTAAGCAAGGTCAGTTATTAAACGACCCTACATTAAGCGAGATTGCTGAGAAATATGGAAAATCCACCGCCCAAGTGATTTTACGCTGGGATTTGCAATCAAAAGTAGTTACTATTCCGAAGTCCATCAAAGAGCAGCGTATCATAGAAAATGCCGATATTTTCGATTTTGAACTATCAACAGAGGATATGGAAAGAATCGATAGCTTGAACAAAGATGAGCGGGTCGGTCCAGATCCGGATGATTTTACGAACGGATTTACCGAATAAGGGCGCACAAAAAAAGCGAACAGCCGCAAAACTGTTCGCTTTTTTACGATTAAATTAATGCCCTAACTCCACATCGTCGACGTGCTTGACATGGCGGCGATTCATTAAGATAAATACTACCGATACAAGGACAAATCCTGCACCTACAATAAATGGTGTTGACGGTGAATAAATTTCTGCAAGCTTACCGGCCGTATATGGTGCAATGGCCCCGCCAATAAAGCGCAGGAAGCTATATGCAGCGGATGCAGTCGCTCGTTCGACCGGTGCCGAGTTCATAACTGCCGTTGTAATAAGAGTATTATTATTCCCAAGTAAAGCCCCTGCAAAAATAACAGCAGCTATAATAACCCACTGGGTTGAAGTCCAAATACCCATTGCCAATAGGACTAACGCAAATATTGTTAACATTGCGCTCATTGAATTGATCGTGCCAAACCTTTGCTGAAGCTTTGGAGCAGTCACAACTGATGTAATGGCAAGCAAAATACCCCATCCCAGAAACACATACCCCAAGCCATGTTCGTCAAGACCCATTACAAATGGAGCGTAGGCAAGGAGGGTGAAGAAACCAAAGTTATAAAGTGCCGCAGCAATACCAAATACCAATAATGAACGATATTTTAAGGCGCGGAATGGATCAAGCAAGGAAGTTTTCTTTTGTTGTGTGTTCTGCTGCTGATGTGTTCGCGGCATTAATATCAAAAGCCCAACGAAGGCTACAATCATAAGTGTGGCAACACCGAGAAATGGACCTCTCCAGGAAATGGCCCCAAGCCAGCCACCAAGTAAAGGACCTACAGAAATCCCTAAACCAATAGCAGCTTCGTAAAGGATGATGGCTTTTGCGGTCCCGCTGTTAGAAAGAGACACAATCGCCGCCAAGGCAGTTGCGACAAACAGTGCGTTACCAAGGCCCCATCCGCCGCGTAGGCCAACAAGTGTCCAGATTCCATTTGAATAGCCGCCAAGCGCTGAAAAGACAGCAATTATGATAATTCCGGCAATTAGTGTCCATTTAATGCCTAGTCTTGATGAAATCGTGCCGGTGATTAACATGGCAACGGCCATTACAGCATTGTAGCTTGTAAAAAGAAGTGTAACCTCACTGTGGGAAGCGTGTAATTGGTTAGCGATTGCAGGTAAAATCGGGTCGACAAGTCCCAGACCCATGAAGGCAATAATGCAGGCAAAGAAGACAGCCCAAACGGCCTTTGGCTGCTGAAGAAGATTTGATTCTTCTATAGAAGTCATGCTAGTAGTTCTTGGTACAACAGTTTGTGATGTTGATGACATCTGAATCCCCCTTGTTTTATCTTTTCTTTGTAAGTATTAAAAATAGTTGTATAATGAAACTATATATTTGTATTATACAACCATTTTTCACTACGTCAATAGTGAATTCGCCTATAAGTTATAATTTTGGGCGCTCGTATGATATCATAGAACAAGAAACGACACCTTGTGAGGTGATAATTATGTCTGAAGAATCCCTTGAAACGATTGAACTTGAACTGGCGATTATGATTCGCCGTATCACATCCTATTCTTCCCATAAAAGAATTGGCAATCTTGATCGTTCCGCGTATCTTCTCTTACATCAAATTGCAACAAATGGTCCAGCAGGAGTAAAAACATTAGCAGGACAATCCCAACTGGATATTTCCACAATAAGCAGGCAGGCATCCGCGTTAGAACAAAAAGGCTGCCTATATCGAATTCCTGATCCAACAGATGGAAGGGCATATTTCTTAGATGTTACTGAATTGGGTTTAAGGAAATTAAGGGAAGAGAGACAAGCGAGGAAGATAAGGGTAGGAGAAGTGACAAAGGACTGGTCCGACGAAGAACGGGCCACATTTGGCAAACTTTTAACAAGATTTAATATTGCAGCCATTCAAGAATAAAAAGGAGGATAGACCAAAACCAGGTCATCCTCTTTTTTAATTATTTTAGTGTGTCTCATATGGCGCTAATAGCTCTAAAAATTTTTCAAATGGCATTTGGCAGGCTGGGTATTTTTCAAGTAAATCCAGCATCGTAATGCCTTTATCTACAACGTGAGCCTTATAGGCATCTTCAGTTAGAAGTGCTTCTAATTCTTTTTGATGAGGCGGGCATACTGTATGTTCAGCCAGCTCTTGAAGCTGCGGTCGGGTAACAGTTTCTTCTAAATTAACCTTTAGACTTAGTAAGTCGCTGACTCGGACTGGGATATCAAGTGGCAGCCGGGTCGCAAATTGCTGATTCCCGCTCAAGACAACCTGTGTGTTTGTATCTAGTGCGAAGCGGTTAAGAACACGTTCAACCGTCTTAATAGAATTACGCGTTTTCACAGTCTGTACCGCAGTACCTCCTGAAGCATGCTCCGCGGTTTGTACTTCATCGACAAATTGGACTGTCAATGCCTGGTTCGTTTCTTCTGATTTATTTTCAACATTTAGTCCTAATGCCTTGAACACATTTGGCCATAATTGCTCATGCCATTTTTCAAATTGCTGATCAAAATCACTGCTTGCATCCCCTTGGCCTTTTGGCGATATTCTGTTAGCACCTTTTTCAGCAAGCTTTTCGTCAATCAAGTTAGGAACACTTTGATAGGTGTTCGCCCAGTTTGTATCTCCGCAGCCAAAAACAGCGTAACGGACACCATCGAGCACCTCACCCTCAGACTCTTTCAACCACTTGACAAACTTTCGAGCGTTCTTTGGCGGATTACCATTATAAGAGGAAGTGACAATTAGAGTAACTCCTTCTTTTGGTAGTACGCCAACGTATTCGTCAAGCGGAGCTATTTCACTTTTGAAACCTTTAAAACGAGCACTTGTTGCCAAATCTTTTGCAATTCCTTCCGCGGTCCCCATATTGGAACCATATAGCACAAGTAAGGGTGTGTTATTTCCAATTGAAGAATCGTATTGTTGGTTAGCTGAATGTAAGGCAGAAGAGCTTTTTTCTTCAGCAGGTATTACAAATGAATCAACGAAACGGTTATCACGCAGCTGGACGCTCATTGTGAAGTTTTCGGGCTTCAGCGTCATTGTTTGTTTAATTTTTAATTGATAGTTCGTATGGTCGATTAAATCAAAGTTTTGCAAAATCATTCCTATTAATAATGTTGCCTCGTGAAGGGCAAACTGCATTCCGATACATGCACGTTGTCCATTGCCGAAAGGTTTATAGGCGTCATGCGGTATTTTTTTCGGGTCTTCAAACCGTTCAGGACGAAATTCTTCAGCATCTTCACCCCAAGCTTCTTTGTCGCGGTGCAGTTGAGGGAGGAGAATGGCAACCGTCTGCTTTTTATTGATCTTATATTTATTTCCAAGAACCATATCTTCCTTGGCATATAGGGTAAATTGCGGTGCTGTTGGATAAAGCCTTAACGATTCATTTAAAATCATCCGAATATACTTCAGCTCCAAAACTTGTTTAAAGGTTGGAACTGGTCCTGTCAATACACGGTCAACTTCCGCGCGGGCTTTTTCCAGGATTTCCGGGTGCTTTAACAGCAGGTAAAGCGTAAAGGACAAAAGACCGCTGGTTGTTTCATGTCCTGCAATCAGGAAGGTGATGATTTGGTAACGGATATTTTCATCATCGAGTATTTCGCCTGTTTGCGGATCTTTAGCGCTTAGCATCCGAGCAAGCAAATCTGTTTCCCCTTGATCACCGGATTCCTTCCGTTCAGCGATTAGTTTGTCTACCAAGGAAAACATCGCTTGAATGTTCTTTTGGAATTCCTGGCGTTTTTTCACCATGAATTTATCTTGAATCGGAAGGCGGGTCCCTTTATGCATGGCTTCATCAAGGGCATTCACCATATTGATAATAAAAGGGTCATGCGTTTCACGGTAGAAGCTGTTAAAACGATAGTTAAAACCGCACAAACCAATGGTATCAAGCGTAAGTCTGGTCATATCATCCGGTACATCAATACTCTCATTTGGATTCAACCGGGCCCATTTTTGGACGAGCTGGCTTGCAATGTCTACCATCATGGAGTGGTACCCTTTCATAGCTGACAGACTAAATGAAGGCATAAGAATGTTATGGGCTTTTTGCCAGTTTGGTTCAAATGTTTTTCCTGTGAACAGCCCATCGCCAGCGAATTCGCGGACCTGATGGAGGCCGCCGAGCAAACTTTTATCAAATTTTCCGCTGTTCAGAATCTCGCCGGCCCATTTATGGCCGGAAACAAAAATGGTAGAAAATCCGCCGAAAAATTCCATACGAAAAATCGGTCCGTATTTTTCCGCGATTTTCCATAAGGAGAGTGTCGGGGCCTCCTTATCAATCAGAGGCATGTTGCCAAGTGGGCCATACGTTTTCGGCTGCGGTATCGCAGCAATTTCGGAAGTAGACATATTTGTTTTTACGACCTTCCTTTCTCCTCGAGAATTTAATTTTAAATAATTTTAAAATAATATTTTAGAAGATTATACCATGTATATATTACTAATATAAAGTATTTGATGAGTAAATATTCAGACAAATTTCTACATTTTTTTCATTTTTTGCTTTTACGAAAAAGGCTGAAAAACAAACAAATTATTGAAAACGGTTTCAAAAAAGCGTATATTATAAATAGAGTGAAGTGATATTTAAGAAGATTATAGTGTCTTCTTAAAAGTGTTTGTTGTTCAGGTAATATTTTTTTGAAATAATATTTTTAAAGAATTTTTGCTTTACGAATGAAATTATAGCAGGAATGTAATACAATAGCTTTGTAAATGTTATTATTTATAATAGGATTCTATTAAAATAGAATGCCTAAATACAAAGGTGAGGTAATAAAATGGAAGCGAATACAACAAGGGTTGAACAAGACTTCTTAGGAAAAAAAGAAATACCGGAGAATGCTTATTATGGGATTCAAACATTACGGGCCGTTGAAAACTTTCCGATTACAGGATACCGAATCCATGAGGAATTAATTAAAGCATTAGCAATGGTCAAGAAAGCAGCCGCTATTGCTAATATGAATACCAAACGTTTATACAGCGGACTTGGGGAAAAAATCGTTCAGGCAGCCGAGGAGATCATTGAAGGGAAGTGGCATAACGAGTTTATCGTCGACCCGATTCAGGGTGGTGCCGGGACATCCATGAATATGAACGCAAATGAGGTGATCGGCAACCGTGCACTTGAATTACTGGGACACAAAAAAGGGGATTATAAGCATTTAAGCCCAAATAGCCATGTCAATATGTCGCAATCGACAAATGATGCCTTCCCAACGGCGATCCATATTGCAACACTAAATCTATTGAGCAAATTATTAGAGACAATGCAGTATATGCATAGCGTTTTCAAGGCAAAAGCAAAGCAATTTGAAACAGTAATCAAAATGGGCCGAACTCACCTTCAAGATGCTGTACCGATTCGCCTCGGTCAGGAATTTGAAGCGTATTCCCGTGTGCTTGAAAGGGATATGAAAAGAATTGCTCAATCGCGGAACCATTTATATGAGGTAAATATGGGGGCAACTGCAGTTGGAACAGGATTAAATGCTGACCCTCAGTATATTGAAGATGTGGTAAAACAGTTGGCTGAAATCAGCGGGTTGCCATTGGTCAATGCGGAGCATTTGGTGGATGCCACCCAGAATACCGATGCCTATACGGAGGTTTCTGCCGCTCTAAAAGTATGTATGATGAATATGTCGAAAATTGCTAACGACCTTCGTCTGATGGCTTCAGGACCACGGGCAGGTCTGGCTGAAATTTCTCTGCCGGCACGCCAGCCAGGATCTTCCATCATGCCGGGTAAAGTAAACCCAGTTATGCCTGAGCTTATTAACCAAATTGCTTTTCAGGTGATTGGCAATGACCATACTATTTGTCTGGCATCGGAAGCAGGGCAGCTTGAGCTAAACGTAATGGAGCCTGTTTTAGTCTTCAATCTGCTGCAATCTATCAGTATCATGAACAATGGTTTCCGCTCATTTACTGACCACTGTTTAGCTGGAATTGAGGCGAATGAAGCTAGATTAAAAGAATATGTTGAAAAGAGTGTTGGGATTATTACTGCAGTAAATCCGCATCTTGGTTATGAAGCAGCGGCAAGAATTGCAAGGGAAGCTACCCTTACCGGAAAATCGGTACGTGAGCTGTGCCTCCAGCATGATGTTTTAACGGAAGAAGAGCTGGATCAAATCCTCAATATCTATGAAATGACAAAACCGGGGATTGCCGGAGCGGCACTTTTAGATCGGGATTAAAACTCAAAGAGCGAACAGTTAGTGAACTGTTCGCTTTTTTAAATTTAAATTTGGATGTATTAAGAGAGGTTGTCTAAAAGTTGACAACCTTTCTTTTTTTAACTTAAGTAAATATTCTGCTTCAATAAAGTAGAAAAATTTAAAAAAAGAGTAATAATTCCGAAAATGGGGGCATCGAGAGTTTTTTATAATAAAGGTAAAAGGAAGAAAGGGGAAAGTGGATGAAGACAAAGTTAAAGGGAAGGTATGTTATAGGCTATGACGGGGAAGACCATGTTATCATCGAAAATGCTGAAGTTGTTTATGAACAAGACACTATTATATATGTCGGTAAAAATTACACAGGTGAAATAAATGAAATAATCGATGTAGGGAATGCCGTTATTAGCCCTGGTTTTATTGATTTAAATGCGTTAGGAGATATCGACCATGATATTTTACACCTCGAGGCCAGTACAAACAGACAGAAAAACTTGCTCTGGTCAGCGCAATATATTAAGGACGGACACCATGAAGTGATGACCGCTGAAGAAGAAGCTTTTAAATCTCTTTATGCCTATACGCAGTTAATTCTCCACGGGATTACAACGGCGATGCCAATTACGTCAGTTTTTTATAAAAAATGGGCTGAAACATATGAGGAGTTAGCCGCAGCTGCAAACCATGCCGGAAACCTTGGGTTAAGAATTTATCTTGGTCCTAGCTATCAATCTGGGATCAGGGTAGTACAACCCGATGGTACGATCAAGCTGTATTTGGATGAAGAAGCCGGTAAAGAGGGATTAAAACGAGCGGTTAGATTTGTGGAGGAATTTGACGGTGCTTTTGATGGACTAGTTCGGGGCATGCTTGCACCTGAACGGATAGAATGCCAAACTATCGATAGTTTGTCACAAACGAAGTATTTTAGCGAGAAGCTGGGAGTTCCAATTAAACTCCATGCGGCACAAGGAACCTTTGAATTTCATACCATTGTGGAAAAATATGGGGTCACTCCGATTCGCTTCTTATACGACCTTGGCTTCTTAGGGCCCAAAACTGGGATCCCACACGCTCACTATATTGCCGGATATAGTGAAGCAAAAGTTGGTGAAGGGAACGATATCGCACTTCTGCAAGAAACCGGGACGACAGTGATTCATTGTCCGTTAATTATTGGCAGGCACATGTCAGCTTTAGAGTCCTTTGCGAAATATAAAAGAGCAGGAATTAATATGGCCCTCGGAACGGATACCTTCCCTCCGGATATTTTCCAGAACATCCGGACCGGAAGCATGTTTTCTCGTTTTATTGAAAAAGAAGTGAAAGATTCAACATACGCTGATTTCTATAGGGCAGCAACACTCGGTGGTGCTAAATTCCTAGGCAGGGCCGATCTCGGCAGGCTCGCTGTTGGTGCGAAAGCTGATATTATTGCGATTGATTTGGATGGATTCCACATGGGGGTTCTGGATGACCCAATTCGCACGATGGTAGTAAGCGGAACTGGAAGAGATGTGAAATTATCTATCATCAATGGCAGAATTGTTATGAAGGATCAGCAAATTCCAAACGTTAATTTAGAAGAAATTAAACTCAAAGGGCAACAATACTTTAATAAAATGAGAAAGGGATATATGGAAAGAGATTATCAGCAGCTTCCGGAACGACAATTATTTCCAACATCCTTTAGAGTTGTAGAATCTATTAAAAATGAAAGAAAGTAGTAAAGATATTAAAAAAGGAAGTAAAGATATTTGAAATATTGTTATCTGAATATTTTTATAATTAGACAAAGGTTAAACCCTTTTAAAAAATATTCAGGAGGTAAGATTGATGAAGGGAAATAGGGGGTTAGGAAAATTCTTTATCGTCATGCTCATTATGATGGTAATCATGGCGGGTTGTTCAACCAAAAAAGATGTTAGCAGTGACACCAAAAAAAGTGACTCAGCCGCTAAAGAAGGGGGAACTTTGGTCATAGCACGCTTATCTGATGCTGAAAATTTGGACCACCATTTTATGTCTACCATTAATGCCGCAAGTATTACTCATCGGAAGATTTATGAGGGTTTAGTTGGCAGGGATAAAAATGCTCAAATAAAGCCATTGCTAGCGGAAAAGTGGGAGCAAAAGGATGATACAACCTGGGAGTTTACCTTAAGAAAAGGTGTAAAGTTCCATGATGGGACCGAATTTAAGGCAAATGCTGTTAAAGCTACCTTTGATCGTTTATTAGACCCTAACGTTGGTTCACCGAGAGCGGTTGTATTTAAAATGGTCAAGGAAGTAAAGGTTATTGATGATTATACCGTTCAGTTTATCTTATCTGAGCCGTTCTCTCCGTTACTCTCTATCTTAGCGAGCCATGAAGGCGGTATTATCAGTCCAAAAACGATTGAGAAATATGGCAAGAAAATTATCCAAGAGCCAAATGGAACAGGTCCATTTGTTTTCGAATCCTGGACACCGGGTCAAGAAATTGTCTTAAAAAAGAACAACGATTATTGGGGAGAAAAAGCAAGGGTGGATAAAGTCGTATTCAAGGTTGTTCCTGAAGAAACGACAAGAATATCGATGCTTGAAACGGGAGAAGCTCATATAGCTGAACCGCTTTCCGTACCGATGATGGATACAGTAAAAACTTCAAAGGCTGTCGATGTATACCGCAGTGAAGGATATGGAACAGAATATATTGGTTTTAATGTTCAGAAGAAACCTTTTAACGATGTTCGTGTTCGAAAGGCTATATCCTACGCTGTTGAAATGGATTCCATTATTAAAGGTGTTTATAACAATGTTGGGAAAAAAGCGAATTCCTTATTGGGCTCTAAAGTATTTGGCTACAATGATGCAATGAAGGCCTATGAATATAATTTAAATGAAGCGAAAAAGCTGCTTGCAGAAGCAGGCTATTCGAATGGATTGGAAATAACTCTTAAAACAATGGATAGCAAAGAGCGAATCAATATGGCCGAAGTTCTTCAATCTCAATTAAAAGGGATCGGCGTTAAGGTTAATATTCAAGTATTGGAATATGGAACATTTGTAGAGCAAGTAAACAAAGGTGATTCAGAAATGTTTATTATCAGCTGGAGAAATGCTACTGGGGATGCTGATTACAATCAATATAATCTTTTCCATACAAGTTCTCAAGGTGGGGCAGGAAACACCTTTTTCTACAGCAACAAAGAGGTTGATAGTTTAATTGAAGCAGCTAGAAGAGAAAAGGATCAAGAAAAACGCAAGGAGCTTTATGCACAATCACAAGAATTAGAAATGAAGGATGTAGTTTATATTCCGGTCCGTGTGATAGAAAACCTAGCAGCTGTTTCAAAAAATGTAGATGGCTTTGCGATTAGCCCGTCAGGCTATTTAGAAATAAACGATGTATCTATTAAATAACTTTAAAGCAGATAAAAGGGATATCTCAGTGGGGTACCCCCTTTTATCTTTTGCTCTGAAAAGAAAGGAAGTTAGAGAATGAATAGAAGTTTTTGGTTAAAGAATGTTCGTTTAGAAACAGGTTACATTCAGGAGAACGGAAGAGTTGCAGGGACAAAAACAGGTCTATTTCAGTTATTAATTGAAAATGGCAAGATTACGAGAATAATCGATGCATCAGAGGTACTCTTGAATGAATTACCCGTGATGAACGCTGAGGGCCTGCTTCTGATCCCATCCTTTGTTGAAAAGCATGTTCATTTAGACAAAACCTATATGGGAGATCACTGGAGGGCTTGTATACCAGCATCTGGTGTAATTGAACGGTGTGAAATAGAAAAAAACATTCTTACTTCGATATCATCCAGTACGCAGGAACGTGCAGAAGCGCTGCTTGAGGTGTTATTATCGTTCGGATCCACTCATGTTAGAACCCACGTGGATATTTATCCTGAGGTAAAATTGCAAAATTTAGAAGGAGTAAAACAAGCTCTAGAAACATATTCCTCTAAATTAAGTTCGGAAATTGTTGCCTTTGCCCAGCACGGCTTGCTGCGGCCAGGGACAGTTGAACTTGTTAAAGAAGCATTAAGAAATGGTGCCGGGATTGTGGGTGCTGTCGATCCTGCAACTGTTGATAATAATATCGAAGCATCTTTAGTACAGTTAATGGATTTGGCAGTTGAGGCAAATGCTGATATCGATTTGCATTTACACGACCCAGGACACTTAGGAACCTTCACGATGAAACGGCTGGCCTATTTAACGAAGCAGGCAGGCTGGGAGGGAAGAGTTGCCATAAGCCATGCATTTGGCCTTGGCGATGTTTCGCAGGGAGAGGCCGTAGAAATGGCTGAGATTTTAAAGGATGCAGGAATATCGATTGTGACCAGTCTACCAATCGGCCGCAACATACCTCCTGTTCCGCTGCTTACTGAATATGGAGTAGAAGTGGCTGTGGGTAATGATAATATCTTTGATTCATGGTGGCCAACTGGTAACGGGGATGTACTTGAAAGATTGGGCAGATTAGTAGAAAGAAGCCGCTGGACAAATGAAGTTTCCTTAGGGCAAGCACTTAAATATATTACCGGAGGTTTAACACCGTTGGACAAAGAAGGTAATCAGATTTGGCCAAAACCAGGGAGCACCGCCAATATGATTCTGGTTGAAGCGAGCTGCTCGGCCGAAGCTGTTGCAAGAAGAGCCAAGCGGAAAGCGGTTTTTTATAAAGGAAATATCGTATCTGGCTCACTTTAAAACACAAAATGAAACCTAACAAAAAGGGGATGACACGGTCATCCCCTTTTTGCAGCTCCTGGAAAATACTTTGCCGCTTTTATTGTCCGAAAGTTTACCCAATTGAAAAATAGATATAATATGATTGCTGAAAATATTCCTGTAAACCAAGAAATGCTATAAAGCGGTTTTAGAATAGGGAGAAAATTCCCTATTAAACTAAAGATCCCAGCTAAAAGTGTAGCAGATAATGCAGGAATATTCACTGGTTTTGCAGTTTGCCTTGAAGAATATATGTCTTGTAAATTAATTTTTTTCTTACTTACAAAAAAATAATGAGCCAGCATAATCCCAATTACTGGACTGAGCAAGCCGCCAACTAGATTTAAAAATGAAAAAATACTCGTTGAATCTTCCATCAGCTTCCAAGGCATGATTAGAATTCCGATAATGGTGCTAATTAAAGCTCCAGATTTAAAGCCTAATTTTTTTGGGAAAAGTGCGGCCAACTGATAGCCTGCCGGAATAATATTCCCAACAATATTGACAGATATGGTGGATAAGCAAAGCGTCAACAGGGAGATTGCGATGGCAAATGTACTATCAAATTTGTCTATCACTTCTAACACATTCCAGATTGGAACCCCAAAAGCAATTTCCGAACCAATAATAATCGTAATACTCGCAATAGCAAAAAGAAAATAGGTAAGAATTAATCCTACAATTTGCCCAATTGACTGCTCTCTATTCGAGCGTGCAAATCTGGTGATATCGGAAACACTTACAATTTGGGCAACCCAGGTTGCTAATATTGCAGAAATACAACTAATGAAAATCAATACGGGACTTCCTTCAATTCCTTTTGGACTATAGTTTAAAATGGGAATAATTCCGCCGGCGAGGTTAACCGCCCAAACAGACATTCCGCCAAAAACAACGAAAACTAATGGGGAAATGACCTTATTTAGTTTTCCTAATGAGTCAATACCGGCATAAATAAAAATGACGTTAATGAACCAAAAGAGGAGAAAGGAAAGAAAATTGGTTAAATTTAACCCTAAAAAGCTCCAATTTCCTCCCAGTGAAAAAAAACCCGGCCAAAATTCTCCAATTAAGATGGAAACGGCCAAACTGCCGGCATAGGTTTGCAGTCCAAACCACATGATGGCAGCAATGATCCCTCTGAGCACTCCCGGAAAAACTGCTCCCCTAACTCCAAAGCTTGACCGAAGCAGAATAGAGAAGGGAATTCCATACTTAGCACCGGCATGACCATTCAAAACTAGCATACCTGCAAGTAGTACAGCTGAAATCATGATGATAAAAAAAACCTGCCATATTGTTAAACCCAACGCGAAGAAGCCGCCAATTGTAACATAAGAAGGGATGTTATGGACCGACCCCATCCAAATAGAGAAAAAATGTCCTTTTTTCCATGTTCTTGCTTCAGGTTGTGTTGGTAATAGGTCATGACTTAACATGGATAAATCTTCGAATAGGGATTGTGATTGTCCCAATGCTGCTCCCTCCAAAAGTCGTAAAATACCTAAGATTCTATAGGTGCTTTTTTAAAAATGTATACAAACAAACAGATGACACCCGATATCGCAAAGCTAATCCAAATCGCTTTAAGGTCATTGGTGAACGGAATCAATAAAAAGCCCCCCGCTGCTCCAATCAATGAGGAATATGGTATGAGCACGGGAATGGGCTTGCTGCTAAGAATGATGTACAGCATTGGAATAATTATCGAGGCATAAATATTTCCAAAAAAGAACAATAATTTTAATGGATTCGGCGTAAGAATACTGACAATTACTAGTAAACAAACACAAACTATTCCAGAAAAAATATAGGAGTATTTCCATCTTTCATGGTTCGTTAATGGTCGAAACAATTCCAACATATTTTTTACAAACAAGGTAGTAGTTGCGTGCAATTCAGCATTTATCGCAGAAGAAATTGCGCTAAAGCAAAATAATACAAATAATATAATGAGCATTGTGGACTGAATCTTGTCCACTAATTCAAACAAAAGCGAATATATATTCTTATAGCTTCTACCGAACATAATAATCATTAATAAAGATGATATGGCTAGAGGGATGGTTGCCCAGATGCCCCCCGCTAAAGAAAAGGTCATTCTTACCTTTTCTTTTTCAATAATAAATACTCTTTGCCAGGTGGCACGGTCCATCATAATCTGTCCAAAGAAGATCAAAAGTGCGGTAAATATAAACCATATCGCATCCATATTTTTAAAGTATAAAATATAGGGATGGTAAAGCTTTATTCCGTCATATACAGGATGAACCCCTGCTTGAATATAAAAATAGACAGGAATCAGGAGGACTGCGCCAAATATCAAAGCCACATTAACGCCGGAAAACTGATGAATTCGCTGCATTCCGCTTACTCCACCAACAAAAAAACAAAAGCCCATAAACAGAATCATCCCTATAAATACGGGAATAGGGAAAATAATATGTATGAGAATCCCTGCACCCATTGCTTGAATAAAAAGCGAATAAAAGCTCGTCACAAAAAGAATAAACATTATATACCAATATCCGCTAGGAGTCAGCTTTTGCCGCATTACATCCCCAATCGTTTGTTCATTGGGAAAATTTTTTCGGATTTTTTTTGCTAAAAATCCAAATAAGATGAGAGCAAGAGCCCCCATTAATGAATAGCCGATGGCACCGGTGATTCCGTATTTTACTAGCGTTTCCGGTGCAGAAAGTATCGTATTTCCGGTAATCCAGCGTGCCAATAAGCTGACAACTCCGAAGCTAACTCCTAATTTTACAGCACCACTAATGTAAAATTGATAATCCTTCCTATTCAACGCAATGTCTCCTTCAGTCGGTAGTCACGTGGGGAGTATCCAGTTATTTTACGGAAAATTTGACTAAAATAATGCTGACTGTTAAATCCACATCTGTCTGAAATAGTATTAATGCTTAGTTCGGGATTTTCTATTAACATTCTTTGAGCTTCCTTTAATCGATAATCATTTAAATATTCTGAAAACCCCATCCCAACTTCCTCATGAAATTTTCTGCTAAAATAAGCTGGATTTATATGGATTTTCGAAGCCAAATAATTCAATGTCAATTTCTCACTATATTCTTGGTGAATAATTTGCAGGGCGTTCATGATTAGTTCAGAGTAACGTCCTATACGTTCGTATCTTTTTAACACTTCAAGTAATTCATCTTCAATAACCGGCTTAGTAATGTAATCAACAACACCAAGTCGTATCGAAGTTTGAGCATATTCAAAATTTTGAATAGCTGTTACCATAATGATATCCATTTTATGAGAACGAGTCAGTTCCGCGGCTAACTCTAATCCTGATTTTCCCGGAAGCTGAATATCCAAAAAGGCAAGCATGATATCATGTTGTTTCAGAATTTGAACAGCCTGGGATGCATCTTGTGCTTTGAAAAATTTCCATGTTGGAAATTTTTTTTGGATTAAGTATTCAAGCTGCTCTAACTCTAGCGGCTCATCATCAACTAACATGATATTCATAATCGTTTATCTCCTTGATTTTCGTTCTTATTTATATATGGAAAAACAGCCAAAATGTTGGTTTTATCATTTAACGATGTTAATTGAATAGAAGTATGTTCAGGTGAAAATAAAAGCTCCAGTCTTTTGGCGATATTTTCTAATCCCAGCCCCCCATTATGAGGCTGGTCTTCATGTTTTTCACTGGAACTGTTCCATACCGTTACATGTACATACTTCTCTTTCTTCTCAACAATTATTTTTAAGAACGCTTCTCCAGCATATTTTTCAAATGAATGCTTAAATGCATTCTCCACAAATGTCTGGATTAAAAATGGGATAATAACAGCCTGTCCAACAGAAGGATCCAAAGTGATTTCATAATGGAGTCTGTCCCGAAACCTTATCTTTTGAATTTCCAAGTAATATTTAATATAAGTCAGTTCATCATTGATCGTTATAAAGGGAGAATTCGTTTGATACTTAAATTTAAGCAGCCTTGAAAGAGCTTCAATAGAACGTATTAATTCAGTTTTACGTTCGAGCCTTGCCAAACTTAATATGGAATTCAATGTGTTAAAAAGGAAATGCGGCTGTATTTCCTGGTTTAATTGATTATAAAGGGCAGTTTGAAGTTCTTTTTCCAAAGCAATTTCCCGTGTTTGTTTTTCTAAAAGGTCAATCCTTTTTTCAAAGATGAACAAAAACAGCAGTGTGAATGCTCCTAATAAAGGGGCTAGCACACAAAACATAATATAAAGGGAGAAAGTATCCATCGAAAGCATATAAAAGTGACTCTCCTTTACATGGCGAAAAGGGAGTCTGCCTCACTCCCTTTTTTAATATAATATTTTATACATATTTTTTATTATTTGAAAATATTTTATTTAACAAGTTCATCCGCGTAGTGACAACTGACAAAATGATTTTTCTCCAATTGTCTAAGCGCGGGTTCCTCATTATTGCACTTTTCTGTTGCAAACGGGCAGCGTGTATGGAACCGGCATCCGCTTGGTGGGTTAATAGGGGAGGGGACATCACCTTTTAAAATGACCCGCTCTCTTTTTAACTCCGGGTCAGGTACCGGAATTGATGATAATAATGCTTTGGTATAAGGGTGGAGCGGTGAATCAAACAAAGCTTTTTTCTCAGCAATCTCGACTACCTTCCCTAGATACATCACCATGACTCGGTCAGAAATGTGCCGTACCACACTTAAATCATGTGAGATGAAAAGAAAAGTGAGCTGAAACTGATTTTGCAGCTTTTTTAATAGGTTAAGAATTTGCGCCTGGATGGAGACATCCAAAGCTGAGACAGCTTCATCACAGATGATTAATTTCGGATTCACTGCCAGTGCCCGGGCAATCCCAATCCTCTGACGCTGGCCGCCGCTGAACTCATGAGGATATCGATCTAATGCTTCTGGCGGGAGACCAACATACCCGAGTAATTCCAGCATTCTTTCCAATCTTTTTGGTTTTGGAACGACCTCTTGAATGGCCATCGCTTCATTCAAAATTTGTTTTACTGTTTGTCTTGGATTAAGAGAGGCGAAAGGATCTTGAAAAATTACCTGCAGGTCTCCTCTTAACTTTCGCATTTCTTTTTTGTTTAAATCCAAAATATTTTGTCCTGAATAATAAACCTTGCCATCTGTTGGTTCATCAAGCCTTAAAATTGCCCGCCCGGTGGTAGATTTGCCGCAGCCCGATTCGCCGACAATGCTTAAAGTCTCACCTTCAAAAAGATGGAAAGAAACATCGTCAACTGCCTTTACATATGACTTTGGTTTAAAAAGGGAGTCTGATTTGACAGGAAAATACTGCTTTAAATTTTCTACTTGTAATAATAGCTTTTTCTCGGCTTGTGCCTGCATTATTTTACAGCCTCCTGTTGTTGGGATTCTGTCCATTGACTTGTATACATCCAGCAGCGGACCTTTACACCATCCGGTTGTGCTGCCAGTTCTGGTTGACGCTCATGGCAAATTGGCTGATTAAAGGGACATCTGGATGCAAATCGGCAGCCAGGAGGCATATTATAGGGACTTGGGACACTGCCTTCAATGGTTTGCAATTCATCTTGATCCTCATGGATTTTAGGTAATGAGGCTATTAAACCTTGCGTGTAAGGATGTCTTGGATCCGAAAAAATCTTATTAGTTGGCGCATGCTCTACAATGTTACCGGCATACATGACGGCAACTGTATCACAGGTTTCAGCAACAACTCCCAAATCGTGGGTAATCATAATAACGCCCATCCCAAGCTTAGTTTGTAAATCTTTTATCAATTCCAAGATTTGCGCCTGAATAGTTACATCCAAGGCTGTTGTCGGTTCATCCGCAATTAATACCTCAGGAGTGCAAGCTAGTGCCATTGCAATCATGACACGCTGCCTCATGCCGCCGCTTAATTGAAAAGGTTCCTGTTTTGCTCTTTTTTCAGGAGAGGGTATACCAACTAACTTCAGCATTTCTACTGCCTTGTCCCATGCCTCTTTTTTACCCAACTTTTGATGGAGTCTTAATGCTTCGGCGATTTGTTCTCCAACAGGGATGACAGGGTTTAACGAGGTCATCGGTTCCTGGAAAATCATCGAGATTTCATTCCCGCGAATTTTCCTCATTTCATTTTCTGAAAGGGAGACTAAGTCTTTACCTTTAAACAGAATCTGCCCACCGGCAATTTTTCCGGGAGGGGAGGGGATTAACCTTAGAATGGAAAGAGATGTCATACTTTTTCCACAGCCGGATTCACCTACAATCCCTAATGTTTCGCCCTTCCTTAGTGTAAAATCGATGCCGTCAACGGCTCTACTGACACCACGCTTCGTGTGGAAATGTGTTTTTAAACCTTTCACTTCTAAAATCGGTCTGTTTTCAGCATTCATGACCGTTCACCACCTTTTAATTTAGTTCAATCCGTTTATTAAAGAATCGATATAGTACATCAACACATAAATTCACGATAACGAAAACTAGCGAGGCTACTAATACTCCTCCTTGTACCATCGGAAGATCGCGCATCCTGATAGAATCTACGATCATCCTTCCTAATCCATTAATAGCGAAAATCGACTCGACTAAAACGGTACCGCCAAGCAATGCGCCAAACTGTAGGCCTACAACGGTGATTACAGGAATTAATGCGTTACGTAAAGCATGCTTATAAACGATTACTCGCTCACGAAGACCTTTAGCACGAGCAGTTCTTATATAATCCTGACGAATAACTTCAAGCATACTTGATCTCGTCATTCGGGCAACAATAGCTGCGCCGCCAGCACCTAATGTAAGAGCTGGAAGGATCACGTGAAGAATGCTATCCCATCCGGCGACTGGCAGTATCTGCAATTTTACAGAAAAGAAATACATCATCATTAAACCAAACCAAAAGCTTGGTAATGAAATCCCTAATAAAGCGACAATCATAACCGTTGTATCTGTCAGGGAATAAGGTTTAACTGCAGATATGATGCCAGCAGCCATTCCTAAAACGATCGTAATGATGATACTGAAAAAGGCAAGCTCCATAGTTATTGGTAATCTAACCAATATTTCCTCTAGAACAGGCTGGCTATTTTTAAGGGATACCCCAAAATCACCACGAAAAACGTTCATCAAGTAATCAAAATACTGTACGTATAGTGGTCTATTTAACCCTAATTGTTCCCGAATGGCTTCAATGGTATCTTTAGAAGCACCTTCGCCAGCAAGCAATACAGCGGGGTCCCCCGGAACAAGCTGCATAATAATGAACACTACAAACGTTACCCCAATAACCACAGGAATTGTTTGCATTAAACGGCGTAAGATAAACATTAACATCGTTGGTCAACCTCCCTATTTCTTCATTCTTGGATCAAACGCATCTCGTAATCCATCACCAAAAATATTAAAACCTAAAACTAGTATGGAAATGGCCAGCCCTGGAAAAATAGCGATATAAGGTGCTGAGAATAAGAAATCCCTTCCGTTGCTTAACATCGTCCCCCACTCTGGAGATGGGGGCTGGGCACCAAGCCCAAGGAAGGATAGGCCAGCTGCTGAGAGAATGACAGTTGCTAGTCTTAGTGTCCCTTGTACAATGATAGGTGACAGAATATTCGGTAATATATGTTTAAAAATAATTGTTATATCATTCGCTCCCAGCGAACGGATGGCATCAATGTACTCAAGCCGCTTTACTTCTAAAGTCGAACCGCGAACAATTCGGGCAAATAACGGAATCGAGTATGCTCCTACTGCAATGGTTACATTTGTTAAGCCTGGTCCAAGTGCACTGATGATTGCCAATGCTAGTAAAATTCCAGGGAAAGCTAGCAGAATATCCATGATTCTCATAATCGTAGAGTCAATCCATTTTCCATAGTAGCCCGCTACAAGTCCAAAAATAATACCGAAAAAGGCACCGAAGATTACCGCGGTGATTCCAATCCCCATTGACAGTCTCGATCCATATAGAATCCGACTTAAAATATCTCTTCCTTTATCATCTGTTCCCATCCAATGATCTGGGGACGGGGGTATTAATTTATTTTCCAATTTAATTTCGTATGGATCATAAGGAGCAAGTAATGGTGCGAAGAGTGCAACTATTATATAGAAAAGTATAATGATAGCACCAACCATCGCCGCTTTATTTTGCATTAAAATGGAAAGGAAATCTTTCAGTTTAGATTCTTTTGGATGATTCATAGTTTGTGTTACTACAACTGTTTGTTTTGTTTTTGCTTCAAGTGTCATGTAAAACCCTCCTTATTTATTTTATTTGAAAGAATGCTGTAGTTTCTGGTTGTCATGTTCCTCCTTATGAAAGCTAATTTTTTTATGTGGAATAAGTACAAAATTATCAAAATTTAAGTGAAAGTAAATATTTTTTAAATTGTTTGTCAAAATAGTTAAAATTTAAGTAAATATTCTGTAAATATTTCAAATCATCATCTTCTATAATGCAGATAAGCAAATTTAGAGGCAGGTGAAAAAACGGATACAGCTTAGATATAGAATTTAAATAACATCATAAAGGGGAAAGTGATATGGAGAAAAAAAGACACACCATGAAAAATGGCATTCTATTTGTTTTAATAGGATTAATGCTGCTGTTTGCTCAAGCTTGTTCAACGAAATCAGCTAATACCAACGAAACAACAGGGAAGAAAGATGAAGTTAAAAAAGGTGGAATACTTACTGTAGTTCGTCTTTCTGATGCAACGAAATTAGACCCACATTTTATAACCGATATTCCTTCTGCTAATGTTGTATATCAAAAGGTATATCAGGGACTGGTTGTACCAGATAAAGATTTTAAAATTCAACCACTGTTAGCAAAAGAATGGAAGGTCGTAAATGATACAACTTGGGAATTTAAATTAAGAGAAGGTGTTAAATTCCATGATGGAGCATCATTTAATGCAGAAGCTGTGAAGGCGACATTTGATCGTTTATTAGATCCAAAAACTGGATCGCCACAGCGTACGAAATTTGCCATGATTAAAGAAGTAAAAATTGTTGATGATTATACCGTTCAATTCTTGCTTGACTATCCATATGCTCCACTTCTATCTATATTAGCTAGCCAAGAAGGAAGCATCATTAGTCCAAAAGCGTTGGCTGAAAATCCAGAAAAACTAGCTGAACATCCAGTTGGAACTGGCCCATTTGTTTTTAAAGAATGGAAAAGCGGTCAAGAAATTTCACTTACGAAAAATGAAAATTACTGGGGGAAAAAACCAAATATCGATGGCGTAGTATTTAAAGTTGTTCCAGAAGATGCAACTCGTCTAGCCATGATTGAAACGGGCGAAGCGCATATCAACGATCAAGTCCCTGTCACTGAAATTGAACGGATCGAAGCTTCAGATACCATGGAGCTTTATCGCACCGAAGGACTTGCTGTTGAATTCCTCGGCTTTAACGTAAAGAAAAAACCATTTGATGATGTAAGAGTCCGTAAAGCAATCAGCCATGCGATTGAAAGAGAAGCCATCATTAAAGGTGTTTATAATAATGTGGGGACCCTTGCTAACGTTGCCATGAGCCCTAAAGTATTCGGTTATAGCGACAAGGTAAAGCCGTATGATTATGATTTAAATGAAGCCAAAAAATTGTTAAAAGAAGCAGGCTATGAAAAAGGTTTAGAGATTACCTTAGTTACCAGCGATCGTAAAGAACGTATAAATATGGCTGAAGTTATTCAATCTCAGTTAAAAGGGATTGGGGTAAATGTGAAGATTCAAGTGATGGAATATGGCGCATTTATTGAAACTCTTAATAAGGGACAACATGAAATGGTCATCAACGGATGGGGAAATGCCACTGGCGATGGAGATTATAACCAATACAACTTATTCCATACTTCTTCACAAGGTCCTGCAGGGAACCATTTCTACTATAGTAATCCTGAAGTAGACAAATTGATTGAAGATGCGCGTAGAGAAACTGATGAGAAAACACGCTTAAAACTGTATGAAGAAGTTATGCAAAAAGAAATTGACGATGCAGTTTATATTCCAATCCGCAATTACGAGTACTTAGCAGTAAGTAATAAAAATGTAAGCGGGTATTGGTTAAACGCTTCAAACTACCTAATGATTGATGATGTAGTTATTAAGTAAAAAGCTTGATTAAATGTTGATGAAGGAAAAGTACCTTTTTACAAAAGTGCTTTTCCTAATTTTTTTTCATAGGAGGAAATGAAATGACGACTTTTTGGTTAACAAATGTTCGTTTAGAAAAAGGCTTCAAATATGAAAATGAACGTATTACCGCTACTGAAACAGAAATTTGCCATTTGAAAATTGAAGGAGGCAAAATCACCGAAATCACTAGTGAATTGCCTAACTTGGAAAAGCAGGTTGATGCGAAGCAGCAGCTATTACTGCCATCCTTACGAGATATGCATATTCACATCGATAAAACCTATTATGGCGGACCTTGGAAAGCGTGTACTCCAATCACAAAAGGGATCTTTACCAGATTAGAAGAAGAAAAGGTGCTTTTGCCAAAGCTTTTACCAACTGCACAGGAACGCGCTGAAAAAATGATTGAATTATATATTCGGAATGGGCATACCCATATCCGCACCCATTGTAACGTCGATCCAGTCATAGGATTAAAAAATTTGGAAGCCACTGTGAATGCTTTGAAAAAATATGAGGATGTCCTAACCTATGAAATCGTCGCCTTCCCGCAGCATGGTCTCCTCAGGAGTGATTCTGTTCAATTAATTCGCGATGCGATGAAAAATGGAGCTACCCTGGTAGGGGGGGTTGACCCGGCAACGGTTGATAGAAATATTGAAAAATCATTAGCGACGATTTTTGAAATTGCTGTTGAAAACGATAAGGGTGTCGATATTCACCTTCATGATCCTAACACATTAGGTGCATTTACTTTTGAAAGAATGGCTCACTATACGGAGCAAGCCGGGTTAAAAGGAAAAGCAACCATCAGCCATGGGATAGCACTAGGCGATTTATCGGGGGAAGCACTCGTTGAAATGGCGGCTATTTTAAGAGAACAAGAGCTTGATGTGACAACAACTGTACCAGTTAATCGTCCTACGATACCAATTCCGACTCTTGATAATTTGGGTGTTCCGGTTTCCGTAGGCCATGATAGCATCACGGACCACTGGTCTCCATTTGGCACTGGAAATACCATTCAAAAGCTTGGAACCCTTGCAGAGAGGTTCCGATTGAGCGATGAATACTCTTTATCAACTGTCTTAAAATATGGAACTGGCGGTATAACGCCACTTAATGAAAAAGGGGAACGTGTCTGGCCAAAGGTTGGCGATGACGCAACCATGATGTTAGTAAATGCATCTTGTTCAGCAGAAGCAATCGCAAGGCGGGCCACTGTAGAAGCCTTATTTTTTAAAGGGAAAAAGGTCGAAAGTAAGCTAACGGAAACAAATGAAGTAAGAGTGTAAGTGAGGGGGAATGAAGAATGACTGCTTCATATTGGTTGACAAACGTTCGATTAGAAACTGGATATCAACAAGATGAGAAGGGGGTTTATGAAACGAAAACATCACTCTTCCATTTGAAAATAGAGGATGGGAAATTTGTTGAGAAAAAAGACACTACTTTTGTTATCCCATCCGGGGAAACAAAAATAGATGGGAAAGGATTATTAGCGGTTCCTACCTTTAAGGAAATGCATAATCACCTTGATAAAACCTATTTATCTCTTGATTGGAAGGCTCCAATACCAGCAAAAAATTTGACTGAACGCTTACGCTTGGAAGCATTGGAACTAGAGGAATTGGCTTCATCAACTAAGCAGCGCGCCAGCGCCATGATTGAGCTTCTTCTTTCACAGGGGTCCACACATATCCGCACCCATGTGAATATCGATCCGTATATCGGTTTAAAAAACCTGGAAGGCGTCAAAGCGGCACTAGAGGATTATTCCGATAAATTAACCTATGAAATCGTCGCTTTTCCGCAGCATGGACTTTTAAGGGACAATGTTATTTCCTTAATGAAGGATGCCATGAGAAATGGCGCAAATATTGTTGGCGGGCTGGACCCAGCAGGGATTGATCGTAACATAGAAAAATCTTTATATGAAGTTATGAACCTAGCAACAGAATTTGATGCTGACGTGGATATCCATTTGCATGACGGCGGTCATGTTGGCTATTATACGGTAGATAAATTAGCTGAATTGGTTGAAGAGGCAAAATGGCATAATCGTGCAGCCGTCAGTCATGCCTTTAGCTTAGGGGATGTGCCGATTCCACAGCAGGAAGAGATTGCTGAAAAGCTTAGCAATTTAGGGATGTCGATTATGTCCACGATTCCAATTAATAGAACGCTTCCTCCAATTGATTTATTTGACCGCAAAGGGGTTAATGTCTATTTAGGCTGTGATGGTTTCTATGATTCATGGGGACCGTTTGGTACAGGTGATGTACTTGAGAAGGTGACCCGCTTCGGAGAGTTATACCGCAAGAGCGATGAACTGTCGCTGTCTCAATCGTTAAAATTTGCAACAGGAGGACCAACACCATTAACGAAAGATGGAAAAGTGGCTTGGCCGCTTGAAGGAGACGAGGCCAACCTTGTTCTGGTTAATGCATCTTGTACAGCAGAAGCGGTTGCAAGAACACCAAAACGAGAAGCTGTTATTTTTAGAGGGAAAGTCGTTTCGGGTCAAATTTAATCCTTCATGGAAGATAACATTCTCTATAAGCAAAAGCCCATTAATTGGGCTTTTTTTAATGGAATATGGAAGCTTTTGCCTTTATAAATCAAACTGAAAAGTTAATAATTTGATAATGTTTTTTATACGGGGAGTTAAGTTCTGTAAGGTACAATCAATGTACGTCGACGAAGTCAGGCTTGTATTAAAAATTATTGAATTAGGAGATGAAAGAATGATTAAGAAAGCTAAAATAATATCACCTTTACTCGGATTGACAATAGCATTAGGAGTGTACAGTTACAGCACACAAGCGAACGCAAGCGAACAAAATACAGCAACCAAAACAGAACTAAATAAAGTCCAAGATTCAAATAAAAAGCAATCAGAAAATAAGCTAACTAAGGGTCAGAAAATGGCTAACATTCTTAGCAGTACAAATTGGCAAGGTACAAGAGTATACGACAAAAATAATAATGATTTAACAAAAGAGAATGCAAACTTCATAGGTCTTGCGAAATATGATGCCCAATCAGGCAGATATGAATTTTTTGATGCTAAAACGGGTAAGAGCCGTGGTGATAAAGGAACTTTCTTTATCACAAATGATGGAAAGAAGAGAATATTAATTTCAGAATCAATGAATTATCAAGCTGTTGTCGAAATGACAAAACTAACTAATGATGTTTTTACCTATAAAAGAATGGGTAAAGATGCTAATGGTAACGATATAGAGGTATTTGTAGAACATGTTCCATATAAAGAAAAAGAGCTTTCCTTTACTGATCCCGATAAGCAGTTAGACACTGCTACAGGAGATATTGTTAAAGATGTGGATGGAGATAAAATTTTAGGGAGCACTCTTTGGCATGGAACAAAGGTCCTAGATTTAGAAGGAAATGACGTAACAAATTATAATTCAAATTTTATAAGTGTGGCAAAATTTGATGATAAGACTAATAAATATGAGTTTTTCCATGCTAACACAGGAGAAAGCCGTGGTGATTATGGCTACTTCGATGTTGTCCATGGAAATAAAATAAGAGCCCATGTTTCAATTGGAGATAGAAAGTATGGTGCGGCTCTAGAACTTACAGAGCTAAATCAAAATAAATTTACGTATAAAAGAATTGGTAAAGATAAAGATGGCAAGGACATAACTGTATTCGTTGAACATGAACCATATAAAGATGATCTTAAACCCAAATTTAGTTTTTAAAGGATTCAAAGAAGATTGACATGCTATTTAGAAAAAGGTTGTCCTCGGGTAAAGTGACAACCTTTCTTTCCTTTATGGTAATGTTTATAAAACTGTACCTCTGTCAGGAGGCCTTCTAATGTCTATTCGGCTGAGATTATTGATTTCGCATACAACCATGCTAATCGTAACGCTAGTAATTTTCATAGTAAGCGCTTTGTTGATTCCAGTGGCGATTACAGGCGATGTCAGGAGTATTAAAGATTTGTATACACGTCAATATGCACTTAAGCCTCTAACTAAACAGGAGGAAACTGCATATCTAGATGTGAAATATTTAGCCAAAAAACAATCAGATCAATTGCTAAATGAGGCTATGCTTAAAGGATTTGATCAAAAACTCAGTTCTGTGCACTCGGGATTAATTATCCGTAAAGGAGATAAAATTGTTCATTCCTCAAAAAATTTAGAGTCCATCCAGGATGCAAAAAAACTTCCTCCGTTTGAACCAGAAAACATTAAGGTGAGAGATACGATCAGTATAGGTCATCAATTTTTTTTATATGTAAAGTTTGATTTTTATTTTCATGATCAAGAAAAAGGCAGTGTTATCATATTGAGGGAAGTGAGTCCTTTTGTTGAGCTATCAAGGAGCTTATTTCCATTAATATTTGGGCTATTATTTTTTACTTTAATTCTTATAAATGGTCTATTAAGTTTTTTTGTATCGAAAAGTATTATTAAACCGTTATTTTCATTGAAAAAGGCAACAGAACAAATGGGTGAGGGAAATTTAAATGTTAGAATCGAAAATAACAGGCAGGATGAGATCGCTCAGCTTAGTCACGCATTTGACAAAATGAGGATAAAACTAAAAGAATCAATTGAACTACAGCTTCAATATGAGGAAAACCGGAAAGAATTGATTTCTAACATCTCACATGATTTAAAAACTCCGATTACCGCTATTAAAGGATATATTGAAGGAATTCAAGATGGTGTTGCAGATTCACAAGGGAAAATGGAGAAATATCTTTCTACCATCAAACGAAAAGCTACAGATATGGAT
Source organism: Neobacillus sp. SAB-20_R2A (assembly GCF_049568635.1). NCBI lineage: Bacteria > Bacillati > Bacillota > Bacilli > Caryophanales > Bacillaceae > Neobacillus > Neobacillus sp. SAB-20_R2A. The sequence goes on from NZ_CP145895.1 coordinate 2,267,653, forward strand.
CAATTAATTGACGATTTATTTCTTTTTTCCAAACTTGATCTAAAAAAGCTGCCGTTTTCCTTCGAGGATATTGACATAATCCGTTTTATCGACAATTTTGTTGAGGAAATAAGATTTGATATAGAGGAAAAGGATATTAATATTTGTGTTGAAAATAGAACAGAAAACGAGGTATTAGTCATTGCCGACCGTGATAAGTTAAGAAGAGTATTGACAAATATTATTGATAACTCGATAAAACATTTGAACAAGGCAGAAAAACAAATAGAAATTTACATTAAAGGTGAGGCAAATTTTGTAGAAATTGAAGTCCGTGATAATGGTTCAGGAATTGCGCAAGAGTCACTGCCTTATATATTTGAACGTTTTTATCGCGTGGATACATCAAGAAATAAATCAACCGGCGGCAGCGGTCTTGGTCTTGCGATCGCAAAGCAAATTATCAACGAACATGATGGAGATATTTGGGTTAAAAGTCAGTTAGGATCAGGTACAAGTATCTTTTTTACTTTGAAGAAGGAAAATTAGCGTGGTGAATTAGTTGAAAAAAATATTAATTATAGAAGATGATCTTGATATTGGTGAATTACAACAGGATTACCTAGAGATTGATGGTTATGAAGTTGAATTGCAAACCTCAGGTAAAGAGGGATTAAAACGTGCACTAAATAAAGATTATGACTTATTAATTATCGATATCATGCTGCCGGAGGTAGATGGGTTCGAAATATGTAAACAAGTTAGAGCTGTAAAAAATATCCCAATCTTAATTGTCTCAGCCAAGAAGGAGGATATTGATAAAATAAGAGGTTTAGGGCTAGGAGCTGATGATTATATTATTAAACCTTTCAGCCCCAGTGAGCTTGTTGCCAGGGTAAAAGCGCACCTGTCGCGATATGAACGACTTATAGGGAATAATGATATTACAAACAAAGAAATAAGAATACGAGGACTTGTCATTGATGAATTGGCTCGAAAAGTCTTAGTAAATAATCAAAAGATATCCTTAACTGCAAAGGAATTTGACTTATTACTTTTCCTAGCTAAGCACCCTAACAGAGTCTTTAGTAAAGAGGATCTCTTCGAAAGTATTTGGGGGTTAGATTCATCTGGGGATATAACCACTATCACGGTTCATATAAGGAAAATCCGCGGTAAAATCGAAAAAGATCCCTCGAAACCTCAATTTATTGAAACCGTTTGGGGTGCGGGATATATGATGTCTGTTTAAACAAGTGTTGACTTTAATTTTTTTTAAAAATATAGATAGGATTTGATTATGATACTTTTAAAACAATCTATTTGTATTTATTTGATTGTGTCATTCTCACCGCCTTTACTTTTTTAAAGCGCTTTCTACAGGATCCTTATTCTTATTTTAAAGAGGAAATTTTAACGGTCTTTGGATATAGAAACTAAAAAACTACGATAACGCTTATGCATTCCGTACAAAGGTTTGTGAAAGAACTTTGACGTTGCATGCAAAATAAAAAAAATAATCCCTGCTGTGCAAGGAGTATAAATTCTGCTTGCACAGCAGGGATAGGGTTTAATACTTTTTTATGAATCTATTTGAAGTTTTTTGTTTAGCAGTCTGTATATTTTTATAGCTAATTGAATTTGAAGCAGTTCTTCTGCATTTTTTAAATCACTGTTCAAGATTTCTTTAATTTTTTCAATTCTATATATGAGAGTATTACGGTGCAAAAACATTGCTTTCGCAGTTTCACTAATATTAAGGTTATTGTGAAAATAATTCTCTAAGGTATTAATATAGCCGGTACCATGGAATTTATCATGCTCATATATTTTTCCGAGACGTTTCATGAAGAAGTCTTCAAGCTCCATATCTTTTACGTTTGAATCCAAAAAGTGATAGATGCTATGGTCTTCAAAATGCGAGATACCCCCACGGTCATCGAACTTTTGCATTAGTCTTATGGATTCATTGGCTTCAGAGAAGCTCTTATGCAGGGATTGTATTCTTTCATACTGTCTGCCAATTCCAATTAAGAAAGTGGTATTTTTAATATGTTTCCCTAGAACATCGTATATTTTTTGGGCATATTGTTTCGCTTCATTAACGGAAATCGGTGCTCTATTTTCGTGCTGTCCAATCAAAATAATAATTCGGTTATTACGGTGAAAGCAGGTAACTTCTCCATTGGAATAATTAGAATGCTCATAAACTAAATCCACGCATTTTTTGGATCTGTTCTCCACTTGAACCCTTCTGGCGACCAAATCCTCAAATTGATCCTGATCATTGGAATCTATATTAATCACCATACTATGGTACTTATATTGTGAATTTAATCCATGCATTTCACTTAAAGTCTGAATGGATTCAGTTGAGGTGATTTTTCCAGTGAGCAAATCATCAAAAAAGTCCTGCCTAATTTTTAACTTCACTTCCTCGATTTCCTTCGCTTTAATTCTTTCCAGGGCAATGTTCGTTGATGCTTGTTCCAAAATGATAAAGTCAAACTCGGTTAACTCACGTACAGTTTCCCAAACGATTATATACCCGTAAATATTACTTGCTGCAGCTACAGGCAAAATACGGCATTTAACTTCTATATCCTCTAAACGGAATAGTCTTTTAATTGATCTTTTCATATCACTTATATCTTCAGGTATAGCGTCTATGAACTCTTTAGGAAAGGAAGGTCTATTTTTAATTAAATCAAAACAATACGAAAGTGGTACTTTGTTGTTGATGTGCTCAATTGCGTTCACCAGCTTCCAATCTTGATCGACTATGATTACCGGATTACCAATTGTCTCTGACAACATGGAGGAAATCCGCTCAATTCCTCCGCCTTCAAGTGTAATTCTGAAGAACAAACTATGCATATCCAATGTTTTTCTATTTAATAAATCATACCTGCCTGATGCTTTCTCGTTGATAATCGAAATGACCCTTGAAAGGGTGTATTGATAGGGAAGCTCTATAAGCGGAAAACCATACTCATTCGCTTTATCAATCATATTTTTCGGAAGTGTATCGAAGTAACGTTTCATTTTCACGATCAGTCCAGCACAGTTAATTTCAGCAAGCTCTTTAATGATTCTGTTTTGTAATTTCTCATTATCCTTGAAAATATAGCCAGTCGATAGCAGCAATTCATTTGGTGAAAGCCAGTCGAAAGCATCAGGATTTTCAATAATATTTACGATTGAAATTTCATTGTTAATTCCTTTTTCTCCCGCAACAATCTTTATGCCATCAATCGCTTTTATATTAAATAGTTCTTTAACCGTAAGCAAACTTCTCTCGCCCCTTTGTCAAAATTTAAACACAATCCATTATGCAAGTTGCACAATTGAATAGATAGCTTTTTGGATTTTATAAACGATGACGGTGTTATGCATTATATCTAGAATAATCATGTAAGCTTCATACTTTGTCAAATGAAAATTGTATAAAGCTTTCTCTAGGATAAATTCACTTTTTAAAAGGAGGTAAGATTTGTCCAATTGTAAATGAGGCTCCCCGAGTCAGATTTATGAGGTGTCTTACGTGATAAAAACAGTATCGGCTGATGTTGATTTTGTGAAGAAGTTGAATAACTCGAAATTCACAGGGTTTGTTCATAGTACCTTTAATCGGACATTTAATATTAAATGTTCTCAAAATAATGAGTTATACACCATTGCATGCAGAAACGTAGATAATGGACCCAATACCTTAATTATCGATGTTGATAACATTAGACCTATGGAAATTGCAGTAAATGATCAGGTATTTACGAAAAAAAATATTTTGCACATTGGAAATAAGCTTGCCATTTCTTTTGAAAACGTTAATCAATGGATCAGTGTTGTTCCCGGATACCCTTCGAATGAAGAAATTTTGAATCAAAATTTAAAGAAGTTGAAAAAATTTATCGACATTCATGGAAAAAGCGGCGGAATAAAAAAACACGAATTACCCAATAGCCTATTTGAAGCGAAAATGTCCAACATGCTCGAACAACGAACTAATTTACTTTTAGACGAATTAGCGGAAGATCGAATGTCATCTGCTTTTGAACATGCCATTTCGATTATTGGTCTAGGACCAGGGCTTACACCATCAGGGGATGATTTTTTAGTTGGGCTATTTACCTCTTTTAGTATGTTGAACAGTCCATTCTATGGAAGAAGGTCATTCTGTGAAGATGTCGTTAGCAAGGCCAAAACCTTAACGAATGACATTAGCTGGATGGCATTGCAGAAAGCATCCACTGGTAAAGTGAGAGAGTCTATCATTTTGTTACTCAACGCCTTGCTCGATGAGAATGAAGCAGACTTATTTCTCTCTTTAAATAAAGTATTAAACATCGGATCTTCATCCGGTACTGACATCGCATTAGGTCTTGTCGGCGGATTGGAGGCCAATATAAAAGCAGGAGGAAAATTATATGTTAGTACAAGCATTGATTAAACCTAACACGTATTTCGATTCGGTATCATTAATGTCGCTATCTACTAAAGCGAATCAAATTGATGGTGTTGAACAAGCGATTATCGCAATGGGTACTGAAATGAACAAAGAGGTAATGAAAAATGTCGGTTTAATGACACCGGAAGTCGAGGAAGCCGGCGCAAGTGATTTGATTATTGTAGTGAAAGCTGAAACTGAGGAGCTCTTCGAAAACGCTTTCTTGAGCATAAATGAATTATTCACTAAAAGGGATTCAGGCAAAAAAGGAAAAGGTGATATTAAATACTCTACTATTTCCTCAGCTGCAGAAAATAATCCGGATGCAAATCTAGCGATTATTGCTGTGAATGGGGCATACGCTGCTAGAGAAGCGAGAAAAGCTCTTGAAAATAACTTGAATGTCATGATGTTCAGTGACAATGTTAGCGTCGAAGACGAAATTGCTTTAAAGAATTTAGCGCATGAAAAAGGATTATTAATGATGGGTCCTGACTGTGGTACAGCGATTATCGGAAATACTGCCCTTTGCTTTGCAAATGCTGTTAGAAAAGGAGATATCGGGATTGTTGGTGCATCCGGTACCGGGTCCCAAGAAGTAAGTGTTCGTATCCATGAATTTGGCGGCGGGATCACTCAGCTGATTGGCACCGGCGGAAGAGACCTTAAAGAAGAAGTTGGCGGAATCATGATGCTTGATGGAATCCAAGCGCTAGAAGATGACGAGGAAACAAAGGTTATTGTCCTTGTTTCGAAGCCTCCTGCACCAAGTGTGGAAGAAAAAGTGCTAGCGAAAATTAAAACATGTAAAAAGCCTGTTGTCGTTTGGTTTATTGGCGGCGATGAGGAGAAAATTACTGCAGCTGGCGGTCATTTTGCCAAAATGTCAAAGGAAGCAGCACTTAAAGCGGTTTTACTTGCTGGTACAGATGAGAGCAAACTTAATAAGCGTGCATTAAACATTCCGCTTATTGAAGAAGTTCGTACTAAATTAAAGCCAGAGCAAAGATATATTCGCGGTTTATTCAGCGGCGGTACACTTTGCGATGAGGCAATGCACGCAGCTATGGAGAAATTCGATAATGTATACAGCAATATCGCAAGAAATCCTGAGTATCGTTTAAAAGATCGTTATACAAGTCAAGAGCATACATTCATCGACTTTGGTGATGACGAATATACACAAGGCAAGCCGCATCCAATGATTGATCCTTCTACACGTCTTGACAGATTTATGCAGGAAGCAAAAGATCCATCCGTTGGTGTTATTGTAATGGACTTTGTATTAGGTTACGGTGCTCACGAAGATCCGGTTGGAGCATTCCTTCCTGCAATCATGGAAGCTAAACTGCTGGCAGAACAAGAAGGAAGGCATTTAGAGATTATTGGGTATGTTCTTGGTACAGAATTAGATCCGCAAGATTATGAAGAGCAAATCAATAAATTATTGGCTGCAGGTGTCACTCATGCAAGCAGCAGCCAGAACGCAGGTTTATTAGCAAGAGAATTTGTTGTGAAAGGAGAATAGCCATGAGTAAAATTAACGAACTTTTTAAAGGTAAACCAAATGTTATCAACGTAGGCATTGAATCTTTCAAAGAGGATTTAGCTAAACAAGGTGCAGAAGTCATTCATTTAGAATGGACACCACCGGGAAGAGGAAATCCTGCGTTAATTGCAGCGCTTGATAAGTTTGAAGACCCTGCCATTTTGAAAAGAATTGAAGAAGCAAATAAGTTGGCGGTGGAAAGAATTATTAATTCTCATCCGGTTCTAATCGGTTATGACCAAGCGATTAACTGTGTACCAGGTATGACAAAGAAAACCATTCTTCATGCCGGCCCGCCAATCACTTGGGATAAAATGAATGGCCCAATGAAGGGTGCTGTCACCGGTGCGCTGGTATTCGAAGGCTTGGCAAAGGATATTAACGAGGCCGCTGAACTTGCAGCATCTGGTGAAATCACCTTCTCGCCATGTCATGAACACAATTGTGTTGGTTCTATGGCAGGTGTCACTTCTGCATCAATGTTCATGCATATCGTTGAGAACAAAACATATGGCAATATTGCCTATACAAACTTAAGTGAACAGTTAGCGAAAATTCTTCGTATGGGTGCCAATGATCAAAGCGTAGTCGACCGATTAGTATGGATGCGTGATGTTTTTGGACCTATTTTAAGAGATGCAATGAAACTAAATCCGGATGGCATTGACTTGCGTTTAATGCTAGCCCAAGCGCTTCACATGGGTGATGAGTGCCACAACCGCAATGTTGCTGGAACGACTCTATTAATTCAAGCATTAACACCTTATATTTTACAAACTGATTATACAATTGAGCAGAAAAAAGAAGTATTTGATTTCGTAGCCAGCAGTGATTATTTCTCAGGTCCAACATGGATGGCAATGGCGAAATGTGCTCTTGATTCCGCTCACGGTATTGAAAATAGTACAATCGTAACCACTATGGCCCGTAATGGTGTGGAATTCGGAATCCGTGTCAGCGGCATGCCTGAAAATACATGGTTTACTGGCCCTGCACAAAAAGTTATTGGCCCAATGTTCGCTGGCTACAAGCCGGAAGACTCAGGACTTGATATCGGTGATAGTGCGATTACTGAAACATATGGTTTCGGCGGCTTTGCAATGGCTACTGCTCCTGCGATTGTTGCATTAGTAGGCGGCACAGTTGAAGAAGCAATCGGCTTTTCTACAAAAATGAAGGAAGTCACAACAACTCAGAATCCCAATGTAACAATCCCATTGCTTGATTTTATGGGTCTTCCAACTGGAATTGATGTGAGAAAAGTTGTCCAAACAGGAATAATGCCAGTCATTAATACTGCCATTGCCCATAAAGAAGCTGGTATCGGAATGATTGGCGCGGGTATCACTTATCCGCCGGTAGAAGCTTTTGAAAAAGCAATGTTGGCATTAAGCGAAACTATTCATTAATCAAATATGCTTTTTGGGGGAGGGTGATATCCCAACCCTTAATCATTGGTTTGGGAAACCTTCCCCCAAAAGCTCCATTGGAAACTGTGTGACAGGACATAAGAACAGGAGCGATTGTTGATGGACAATAAGTCTTTAAATTTGGAATTGATCTTTGTGAGTGAACGGGGAGATGTCAAAGCTGTTCAAAGATTGCTTGATGAGGGAGCAAGTGTAAATTTTAAAGATGAAAACGGCCGGACAGCATTAATGGCTGCGACTCAAAAAAATCAATTTGATACAGTAAAACTGTTGTTAGAAGCAGGCAGTGACGTCAATACCAGAGATATTACACAGCTAACACCTTTCATTTGTTCTGGTGCAAATGGTTTTCATAGAATTCTAGCCATGATGCTGCAATATGGTGCAGACCTAAAAAGTGTCAATCGTTTTGGCGGTACAGCCCTATTGCCATCTAGTGAGAAAGGCTATTTAAAAACAGTACAAGTTTGCCTTGATGCAGGGGTTCCCGTCAATCATGTGAATAATTTAGGCTGGTCAGCACTTCTTGAAGCAGTCATTTTGGGCAATGGGGGCCGTTTATACTCGAATATTATAGAAGTTCTTGTAGAAGCTGGGGCTGATGAGAATTTGCAGGATCGAGATGGAAAATCATCTCTTCACCATGCAGTAGAATTAAATCAAGAAAAAGTAGTTAAAATTCTTAAAAAAGAATTTCAAGAAAATAACCAAACAATTCAAACAGCCAAAAAGCTATATAAAGAAAATAGCATTGAAGAAGCAATCCTAGTAATCAATCAAGCTCTTTCAGAGGACCAAAACAATCTTGATTACTATTTCTACAAAGGATATAGCCTGCAAGAACTAAAGCGGTACGAAGAAGCGCTGGAAGAGTACAACAAAGCTTTAGCAATTAATCCCAATGAACTAGATTTCTACTTCTATACAGCAAACTGCTTGAGATTAATGAACAAGTCCGAGGAAGCGCTTGCAGAATATGATAAAGCTTGTGAATTAAACCCTGACGAAACGTTTTATCGTTATCACAAATCAAATTATTTAAGAGAATTGGGCAGACATGAGGAAGCAGTACGGGAAATGGATAAGCTGCTTGCAATGCAGCCGCATCGCTATGATTTCTCCTTCCACAAGGCTAACAGTCTAAGATCATTAGGGAGACATGAGGAAGCGATTGAAGCAATTGAGAATGCTATTAAACATGACCCGTCGAACTCTTTATATCATCTTCATAAAGAGCAATCTATTGAATTATTACAAAAATCAAGTAGTTAGATAGGAGAAGACGCAGTGAAAAAATTAGTTATTGTAGCAATCGGGGGGAATTCTTTGGTCCGGGAAAATGGACTAGATTCTGTTCAGGATCAATATGAGGCTGTTTGCGAAACGGCGGTAAATATCGCTGATATGGTTGCCGAAGGCTTAAACGTGGTTGTTACACATGGTAACGGACCACAGGTAGGGTTCGGTCTTAGAAGATCGGAAATTGCAAATGAAGTTGCCGGCATGCCGGAAGTACCACTGGTCAATTGCGGCGCTGAAACTCAAGGCGGAATAGGTTATCAAATTCAACAAGCTTTGATTAATGAATTTGCCAAAAGAGCTATGAACAAAAAAGTAGCAACTGTTATTACACAGGTTGAGGTAAGTCCCGATGACCCTAATTTTAAAAACCCTACAAAGCCGGTAGGTTCCTTCTTTACGATCGAACAAGCAGAAGAAATGAAGAGAGAACATCCGGATTGGATCTTTGTAGAAGACTCCGGCCGCGGTTATAGAAGGGTTGTTGCTTCGCCGAAACCAATAAATATAGTTGAAAAAGATGCAATTAAAACATTAATAGAGGCTGGATTTGTTGTCGTTGCTGTTGGCGGGGGCGGAATTCCTGTTGTTAAAACAGAAAATAGTTCATATGTAGGCATTGATGCGGTTATTGATAAAGATTTTGCAACAAGTTTGTTAGCAGAGCAAGTTGAGGCGGATACCTTAATCATTACAACAGGTGTTTCCAAAGTTTGCATTCATTTTGGCAAGCCAAATCAACAGGCACTCGAAAATATTTCAATTGAAGAAACAAAACAGTATGTTGCAGAAGGTCACTTCCCTCCAGGCAGCATGCTTCCCAAAATTGAAGCAAGTTTAAACTTCTTGGAAAAGGGCGGTTCCAGGGTCATCATCACAAACCCAGAGAGTCTAAAGGATGCTATTCAAGAAAAAGCAGGTACCCATCTTGTTAAAAAAAACAATTCATGACCATCTAAGACGGTCTTAAGGAGAATTTCACATGGGAAATATTTCTTTATGGAAAAAAGGAGACTTTGCTGCTTCCTTCGGTTTGTTCGTTAATGTTTTGACAGACTTTTTGGTAATGATCTCATTATTAATTGGTGTAGTTGGGATGCCAAAGGAGTTTGTTTTTAAACAAATTGTTCCTGGCTTTGGATTAGCTGTACTCCTATCTGGCATTGTATTTGCTTATTTTGGCTATAAATTAGCTAAGAAAACAGGCAGAACTGATGTCACAGCACTACCATCAGGTTCTAGTTCACCTGGTATTTTTCTTATCGTATTTGTCATTATGCTTCCTCTATATCATCAAACAAAGGATGCTGCTTTCACTACAACAGTCGGTGTGCTTTGGTGCTTCTTTGAGGCCACCATGCTAATAATAGGTGCATTCCTGGGCGATACTCTTAGAAAGTTCGTCCCAAGAACTGTATTACTCGCAGCCTTGGCAGGTTTGGCATTTGTATTCTTGGGTATGAACCCAATGCTGCAATCTTTTGAAATGCCTATAGTGGCATTTGTTGCACTTATCATCATCTTCATGAACTGGTTAAGTAAACATCCAATATTAAAGAAAATACCTACGGGTTTATTATTGATTGTAATAGGAACCGCAATTGCCTGGATATTCGGATATCAAAGTCCTGCTGCGGTTACTGAAGCTCTGAAATCATTTGGCTTTAATCCTCCCATGTTGCATTTAAATGGACTTTTCGACCATATTGGCGCTGCTCTGCCATATTTATTAACTGCTGTACCTCTAGGGTTAGCGAACTACATTTTTAATCTGGAAAATGTTGAAGCTGCTGCTGTTGTTGGGGATGAATACAAAACTAGAGATGTTATGCTTACAAATGGTATTTGTTCTGCAATAGGCGGCCTATGTGGTAACCCATTCCCGGTAACAGTATATGTAGGCCATGCTGGTTGGAAAGAAGTTGGTGCAGGTATAGGCTATTCTATTGCTAGCTGTGCAGCGATATTTTTATTATCGATTTTAAGTCTAATGGGACTGTTGCTGGCTGTTATTCCAATTGCCGCTATTGTTCCGATGCTCGTATTTATTGCGATTGTAACAGGGCATCAAGCTGTCAAAAACAGTCCGCAATTTGAAGCCCCTGTAATCTTTGTATGTTTCTTCCCATGGGTTGCTAACTGGGCACTTGTTGCTGTTAATAATGCAATTTCGGCTGCTGGTATGTCGGTGGGTACTGCTGCCAATCAAGTTTCTTCACTTGCCCTGCACAATGCCGGACTTTTCTACGATGGCTTGGTAGCCCTAGGTAATGGTGCTCCTATTACTAGTGTTCTTTGGGGCTGTATCGCAATCTTTACGATCCGTAACACGCCTATTGGGGGCATAATAGCTGCAGTGCTAGGGGCTGTTTTAACTTTTATTGGTGCAATTCATACAAGCACTATCGGACTTGCCCAAACAACTGCTATGCCTTTCGTTTGGGGATATCTACTAATTGGAGGATTTTTAGCATATAAACTCTATGTAAATAAGAAGGAAAACATTGGTCCTGTTACAGAGTAAAAGTGAAAAGCTACTCAGGAATTAACTTAGATTACTTCCAAATTTAGTTATTTTAAAAAATATATAATGAACAAAACTTGGAGGAATTTGGCTATGGAAAAATACATTAAAATGGCTGTTGATGCAACGATAGAAGGTATGAACAATAAGATCGGCGGACCATTTGGTGCCACAATTGTACGTGATGGTGAAGTCATTGCTGCAGTAAGCAATACGATGATGAGAGATACTGACCCTTCTGCACACGCAGAATTGGTTGCGGTTAGAGAAGCTTGTAAAAAATTAGGGACTTTTGATTTATCAGATTGCATAATGTATGCAACTTGTGAGCCATGTCCAATGTGTGTGTCTGTCATGATTTGGGCGGGGATTAAAGAGGTATATTACGTTAATACAAAAGAAGATGCTGATAAGCATGGGTTCTCCGACATGCACCTGCGCAAATATTTAAAAGGTGAAGATGATAGCGTTATAAAAATGGTTAAAGTAGAACAAAGAGATGATTGCGATAACTTATTTGAGCATTTTCATAAGCTTAACGAGAAGTAATAAATAAGCGAAAAAAGTCCGGTCTGTGAAGTTTCAGCACCGGGCTTTTAACATTATTCTACGTGTTTAGGTGGACATGCAGGAAATCAGCAACTTGTAGAAGGGCATTTTGAACTATAGGATCATGAAATTCTTGATCAAATACATGCTCACCATTTAATACTGTTATTAACTTTGCTTCGACAGATTCTTTGATGATGGCTGCTCTCATAAACACAGACTGCTCGTATGGAACATCCATGTCTTTTGTCCCATGCAGCATTAGTGTTGGGGGATAGTCCTTGGTAACATTGTGAATTGGACAATATTTCTTGAGCACTTCTTTGTTGCTCTCTTGCATCTTGCCAGTGATTAAATTAATCCAAGTACCTTGCTGTCTGCCATGTACATAAAGAAGGAACCGCTCTTCTACAGAGGCTTCGGTAAGCGTCCTATCTGAAATAAGAGTATTTGCTACATTTTGTGGAACCATGTCTTTTTGACAATAATATTTGCTTGGTGAAGTTGCCCATTTACCTAAAATGTCGCCATATCCATAGAAGGAGACAATTGCGCTTGGTTTATTTTTAAAGGTGCCGGTACTTAGTGCTAAAAACCCGCCAGCGGAACTGCCAACTACAGCGATTTTTTGGGGATTAATCGAGAACTGTTCTACCCCTTTTGTGATAATCCAATCGATTGCATCTTGAATGTCCTCGAGAATTTCCGGCAGCTTCGTTTCTGGAGCCAGGCGATAATCGATGGAAAACAACGCGAACCCGTTGTCGGTATATAACCGAATCATATCGTCACTAATTTCTTCTCTTGTACCCCAAATTAATCCCCCGCCGTGAATATAAACCACAACAGGTGCATGCTCCCGATTTGTTCCATAGTAATCTGCTTTTAGTTCAAAGGAATCGTTCTGCTTATATATAACTGTTTGCTTCATCAATTTGCACGTCCAATCATGAAGTATTGAGAACGTGCCAAGTTTATCAAAGAATGTAAAAAAAGTCATTGTGTATGTTGCCTAACAAAAATACTGATATTTTGGATTAGTGGTACAAAGACGGATTTGTGCAATGTGTCTAAAATGAAGATATAGTCAAGATGTTGGAACGCTAATAAGCTTTCATTATTTGTAGCGTAATAAAGATTGCTTTAATGGATTTGTTCGGCACTTTTCTTTAGATGGTGCTGGACTTTGTATTCTAATAAAATTTTTTGGAGGTAAGCTGCTTTGCAAATGAGTAAAAGTAATAATTTCTTTAGTACCCTTCAATGGTTTATCTATTTACTCGCAAATTCGATTGCGCTTCCGGTTGTGATTGGAAATGTATTTCACCTTTCTGATGCAGCAATTTCGGACCTTATGCAAAGAACGTTTTTTATTGTCGGATTAAGCTCTTTTATTCAGTTGAAATTTGGCCATCGATTTCCAATTGCAGACGGACCTGCTGGGTCCTGGGTAAGCATTTTTGTTATTTTCGCAGGAGTTGGCGCGGAGCAGGGATTGACAATGAAAGAAACATTACAGACTCTTGAGGCAGGATTAATTTTAGCAGGAATGCTGCTATTGTTATTAGGCGTGTCGAAATGGGTACGTCATTTGCTATTCCTCTTCTCTCCATTGGTAACTGGTTGTTTTCTTTTTATTTTGGCAATCCAGCTAAGTGGTGTATTTATAAAAGGAATGGTATCCATAAATCCTCTTACAGGCCAAATTGACAAGGTGAGTTTCTTTGCTGCAATACTAGTATTTTTCCTTATCATCTTCCTTTCCACAAAAGGAAAGGGCTGGCTGAAAAGTTACGCAATTTTAATAGGTATAGTATGCGGTTGGGTGCTGTTATTAATCTTCGGTAAGAGTTCACAGTCTATATCTTATTCAGCATCATGGATTAAATTTCCTGAGATATTTCCTTGGGGATATCCACATATGACAAGTGGTATTTTGATTACCTCGATACTATTTACCTTTTTACTTATTTCAAACACATTTGCTGCTATCAGTGCTGCAGCGGATACAATTCCAAATCAACAAACATCATTAGAAGTTAGGCTTTATAAAGGAACATGCGCTGGGGGACTTTCTCATATTTTATCAGCCGTATTTTCAACCATTGCCGTTGTACCGCTTCCGGCGACTGCAGGGTTTGTTAAGATAACCAAACAATACAGGATTTTTCCATTCGCTGCAGCATGTGGAGTTTTAATGGCCTTTTCCTTTTTTCCTGGTGCAGTGAGTTTGTTGGCATCGCTGCCATTATCTGTTGCAAGTGCTGCGCTTTTAGCAACATTAATTGATATGCTGTCAATTGGTATCAGGTCATTGACAAAGCAACCATTAAACGATAGGAATATAGCCATTATTGGAATTTCACTCCTATTAGGGATTGGAACAATGTTTTTACCTGCTGATGGTTTAAATGGACTTCCGTACGTGATTCAAAATCTGGGTAAAAATGGTTTATTAGTCGGGACTTTTATGGCTATCTTACTTGAACAGATTTGGAAAGAAAAACAGCCATCGACAACTATATGATTTTAATAGAAAAAAAGCGTGCAAAGAATTTTTGCACGCTTTCTGCTGTTATTTGTCATTTTTCTTCTCATTGCTTTTATCGCTAAGCGTGCGATAAATCTGCGTATACATGCTGCCTTCTGCTATATTTTCAAGAAAAAATGGTCCAATTAGTTCAAGATATTCTTCATCATCAAACATTTTCTTATTTTGCCATTCCATCTCCGCTAACCCGTCGTAAGTAGAGAGCAATGCATATGTATGATCGTTTCCAGAAATTGGCGTTAGAATCTCAACCTTATGGTTATAATTTTCCATTCTAAATTTTTTTATTTCTCGTAAATTTTCAATGCCTTCTTTAAATTTATCCTGTTTAATCGTGAATGTCTGGTGAACAATAACCGACATTGCATTACCTCCAATCAACTAAATAAGAAGGCAGTCTCGAAGGCTAGTGGATCAGAATCCATGTGAGACTGCCTCTTTCTATTTTGGACTAGTTTATTGATAGCTTTCCCAATCCGTGTAATGGCCGCTGCCTTGACATCCCGGACATTCAAACGAATTAAAATATGCAAATTCATTGTAAGGGTAAACGGTGTAGCCTCGGCCAAAACAATCTGGACATTTGCCTTGGTCTTTCATATTGGAGAGATGATTTTGATATCGTGTTTCTCTCCATTGATTGAATGAACTGAGCAGTCCCATTTTTTTCACCTCAACGTTTTTATTTAGTATGGGGTAAAAATGGAATAATTATGCTTTTACCATTTAAAAAGGTAACAGCTGCTGCAAATACTTTTATATAATAATATTTTTATGTAAAACAAGCCCTGTTTGTGAATGCAAAAAAACGGTAATCCCGTTGATTACCGCTTTTTTTTAAAATATTAAATGCTGAGATTTAGTTTTTTTATTCGATACTGCAGGCTTTGCCGGCTTAGTCCCAGCAGTTTAGCACTCTTTGAAATATTGTGGTTATTCTTTTTCAGCACATGTTCGATGTAGGATTTTTCAAATAGCTCCAGCTGCTCCTTAAGAGGGATCGCAATATCAGCCTGTTCATTAATAAAGGTATCAACTGTAGAAAGAGGGAGCATTCTTTCCTTCATTTGCATTTTATTGCGGTATTGATACGGTAAATGGGAGTACTTGATGATTTCTTCATCCATCATGATGTTCATCGCAGCTTCAATGATATGTTCAAGCTCGCGGATGTTACCGTGCCAATCATATTCAAAAAATGATTGCTTAACCTCATCAGATAATCCTTTTACATTCATTTGAAAACGTTCATTATATTTTTCGATAAAGTGCTCCACCAATAATGGAATATCTTCTTTTCTTTCTCTTAATGGCGGGATGAAAATCGTTACCACCCCCAGCCGATAATATAAATCTTTTCGAAGATTGTTATTGGCGACGGCATCAATCGGATCCTCGTTGATATTGGCGATCACCCTGACATCAACAGGTGTATCCTTTGTATCGCCGATTCTGCGGATCATTCGTTCCTGTAGAACCCGAAGCAGCTTTGCCTGAAGGTTCATATTTAAAGAGTTAATTTCATCAAGTAACAGTGTGCCGCCTTCAGCCTGTTCAAATAATCCCGGTGAATCAACAGAGCCCGTAAAAGCTCCGCGTTTCGTTCCGAAAAGAAGGCTTTCGATTAAATTATCAGGCAAGGCAGCACAGTTTTGCGAAATAAATGGACTGGCAAGCCGAGTGCTGGCATTATGAATACTCTGCGCAAAAAGCTCTTTGCCTGTACCTGTTTCCCCAACGATTAATACATAGGATGCAGTCCGGCTCGCACGTTTCGCTGCCTCGATCACTTCTTTAAGGGCAGGGCTATTCCCAATGATATTATCAAACGTATATCTGGTGCCGCTTTTATTGGTATTTCCTTTTATCAGGCGTTCGAGTTTCGTCACGTCATTGGCAATTTCAACTGCACCTTGCAGATTTTCATTTTGATAAATTGGGATCGTATTATTGATGGTTGTAATTTCGCGGCCCTTATTATTAAAATAGGTTTGCTTGACATTACTGGTTTCTTTCCCATCCTGTAGAGCTTTTACTAGTGTACTAGATTGATTATCTTTAAATTTAAAAACATCCAGCAAATTCTTATTGATTACTTCCTGAATATCCATCGACTCTATTTGCATCATTTTTTTATTGTAAACGATTGTTTTCCCCGTATTATCGACGGCGTGGACACCTACGTCGACCTCGTCCAATATCCTTTTGTACATACTGTTTATATATTGCAGCTGTTGAATTGTTCTTTTTGTATTTTCCATGACGTTTTCTCTCCTTGCAAATCCCTTATGCACCAATTTAATCAAAAATCAGACTATAATGCAAAATAATTTTGCGTAAATTCTTAAATATATGCAAAATAGCAAAAAAAATTGGCGTGTTTTTTATATTGAAATGTTGTTAAACTGCAAAAAAATAGTTGGCACGGAACTTGCATATTAAAAGTGTGTTACAAACAAAGGAGGCTTAATTACATGCAACCGTATACACATGAACCACTTACGAATTTTTCTGAAGAAAAAAATAAAAAAGCATTTCAAGATGCACTTGACTTCGTTCAATCACAGCTTGGCAAGCACTATCCAGTCGTCATTGGCGGAGAGCTAATTACAACTGACAAAAAGATTGCGTCTATCAATCCAGCAAAAAAGGAAGAAGTTATCGGTACCGTATCGATGGTGGACCTAGAATTAGCTGAAAGTGCTATGCAAACAGCATTAACTACTTTTGAAACATGGAAAAACTGGGCCCCTGAACATCGTGCCAACATTATATTCCGCGCTGCAGCCATTCTGCGCCGCCGCAAGCATGAATTTTCCAGCTACATGGTGAAGGAAGCAGGGAAGCCATGGAAGGAAGCAGATGCTGATACCGCAGAAGCGATTGACTTTTTAGAATTCTATGGCCGTCAAATGCTGAAAATCAAAGACGGTGCTCAAGTAAACAGCCGTCCCGGTGAATTTAATCAGTTCGGCTATATTCCGCTTGGAGTGGGGATTATTATTTCACCATTTAACTTCCCATTGGCGATCATGGCCGGAACTACAGTAGCTGCGATTGTTGCCGGAAACACTGTGCTTTTAAAGCCGGCAAACTCAACGCCAATCATTGCTGCAAAATTTGTAGAGCTAATGCATGAAGCTGGACTTCCTAATGGAGTATTGAACTATGTTCCAGGCAGCGGGGCTGAAATTGGGGATTATCTTGTTGACCATCCAAAAACACGGTTCGTATCCTTCACAGGTTCCCGTGAAGTGGGCTGCCGCATTTACGAACGCGCAGCTAAAGTTAACCCAGGCCAAATTTGGCTGAAGCGTGTGATAGCCGAAATGGGCGGTAAAGATACAGTTGTTGTCGATAAAGATGCAGATTTAGATTTAGCCGTGTCTTCTATCGTTTACTCTGCATTTGGATTCTCTGGTCAAAAATGTTCCGCAGGATCACGTGCTGTTATTCACCAAGATGTTTATGATGATGTTCTTGAAAAAGTGGTTGCCCTTACCAAGACTTTAACGCTTGGAAGCCCTGAATCAGCCGATACTTATATGGGACCTGTCATTGATGAAAGATCCTTCAAAAAAATCATGAGCTATATTGAAATTGGCAAACAAGAAGGCAGACTTATGACCGGCGGTGAAGGGGACGATTCTAAGGGCTACTTCATTCAGCCGACCATTTTTGCGGATGTTGATGAGAATGCCCACATTATGCTTGAGGAAATTTTTGGGCCGGTATTGGCTATCGCTAAAGCACGTGATTTTGACCATATGATGCAGATTGCCAATAACACCGATTATGGCTTAACTGGTGCATTGGTTTCCAATAATCGTGAGCATATTGAAAGAGCCCGCCGCGAATTCCATGTTGGCAATCTCTATTTCAACCGCGGCTGTACAGGTGCCATTGTTGGCTATCAGCCATTTGGCGGATTTAATATGTCAGGAACGGACTCCAAAGCAGGCGGCCCTGATTATTTAATTCTTCATATGCAAGCAAAAACGACTTCAGAAACGCTGTAATTTTAAGAGGATAGCAAGGGGGTTCACAAGCTCTCTTGCAACTATAAAGGGAGGACATAAAATGACTATGACATCAACTAAATCTACTGAAATTATTGAAAAAACACATAAATTTGGAGCTAATAACTATCATCCGCTGCCAATCGTCATTTCCAAGGCAGAAGGGGTTTGGGTGGAAAATCCTGAAGGAACACGCTACATGGATATGCTTAGTGCGTATTCCGCAGTAAACCAGGGCCATCGTCATCCAAAAATCATTCAAGCTTTGAAAGACCAGGCAGACCGCGTAACTCTAACATCACGCGCATTCCATAACGACCAGCTTGGCCCTTGGTATGAAAGAATCTGCAAACTGACCAACAAGAACATGGCGCTTCCAATGAACACTGGTGCAGAAGCAGTTGAAACAGCGTTAAAAGCTGCACGCCGCTGGGGTTATGATGTGAAAGGCATTGCAGAAAATCAGGCAGAAATCATTGCATGCACAGGCAATTTCCATGGCCGGACCATGGGTGCGGTTTCCTTATCTTCCGACCCAGAATATAAGCGCGGTTTTGGCCCGATGCTTCCTGGGATTAAATTAATTCCTTACGGTGACCTTGAGGCGTTAAAGGCAGCGATTACTCCAAATACTGCAGCATTCTTAATGGAACCAATTCAAGGTGAGGCGGGAATCATTTTACCTCCTGACGGATTTTTAAAGGCTGCTTCTGAACTATGTAAAGAAAACAATGTCTTATTTATTGCCGATGAAATTCAAGTTGGCTTAGCCCGTACTGGTAAAATGTTCGCCTGTGATTGGGAAGATGTTGAACCAGATATGCTTATTTTAGGTAAGGCATTAGGCGGCGGGGTATTCCCAATTTCCTGCGTGGTTGCCAATTCCGATGTTTTAGGTGTATTTAATCCAGGATCGCACGGTTCCACTTTCGGCGGTAATCCGCTCGCTTGTGCCGTGTCCCTTGCAGCACTTGATGTCATCGAAGAGGAAAACCTGCCTGAACGTTCACTTGAATTAGGGAAATATTTCCTAGATCAATTGAAGACAATCAGCAATCCGATGATTAAGGAAGTCCGCGGTAAAGGATTGTTTATCGGGGTGGAACTAACAGAGGAAGCAAGACCATATTGTGAACAGTTGAAAGAAGAAGGCTTGTTATGTAAAGAAACGCATGATACAGTTATTCGTTTTGCACCGCCGCTGATCATTTCCAAAGAAGAAATTGATTGGGCAGTTGCAAAAATTCAAAAGATTTTAGGGTAATTAATATTAATATTTTAAAAATTTGACGAGGTGTCTTCCATGTCTGTTAATGCAGTGGTAAACGAAATGAAAAAAGAGCAGCAAAAGGAGCAGGAGTCATTAAATTTGTTTTACTCTACGCAAACAGTAATACAAAAGGCTTTGGCAAAATTGGGTTACCAAAACGAGATGTTTGACTTATTAAAAGAACCATTAAGATTGTTGACAGTCCGCATACCAGTCAGAATGGATGACGGTTCAGTTAAAGTGTTTACCGGTTACCGCTCCCAGCATAATGATGCGGTTGGTCCAACTAAGGGCGGCGTTCGCTTCCATCCGGAAGTGAATGAAGAAGAAGTAAAAGCATTGTCCATCTGGATGAGCTTAAAGTGCGGCATCACCAATCTTCCTTATGGCGGTGGTAAAGGCGGCATCATTTGCGACCCGCGGAAGATGTCTTTTAGAGAGCTTGAAAGATTGAGCCGCGGCTATGTTCGTGCGATTAGCCAGATTGTTGGTCCGACAAAGGACATTCCGGCTCCGGATGTTTATACGAACTCCCAAATTATGGCGTGGATGATGGATGAATACAGCCGTCTTCGCGAGTTCGACTCACCAGGATTTATTACCGGTAAGCCAATCGTATTGGGCGGTTCCCAAGGGCGTGAAACGGCAACGGCACGCGGCGTAACTATTTGCATTGAAGAAGCGGTTAAGAAAAAAGGCATTGAACTGCAAGGTGCTCGGGTAGTTATCCAAGGTTTCGGAAACGCGGGCAGCTATTTAGCTAAATTCATGCATGATGCCGGTGCAAAGGTTATTGCTGTTTCCGATGTTTATGGCGGAGTCCATGACCCAAATGGTCTTGACATTGACTTCTTGCTTGATAGAAGAGATAGTTTTGGTACGTTCTCACAGCTCTTTAAAGAGACAATTTCCAATAAAGAACTGCTTGAATTAGAGTGTGACATTCTTGTTCCTGCTGCCATTTCAAATCAAATCACTGCGGAAAACGCAGCCAATATTAAAGCAGCAATCGTAGTCGAAGCTGCTAATGGTCCGACAACTCTTGAAGCAACGAATATTCTGACTGAACGCGGTGTCCTGCTTGTCCCTGATATTTTGGCAAGTGCAGGCGGTGTAACAGTTTCCTATTTTGAATGGGTGCAAAATAATCAAGGTTATTATTGGACTGAAGAGGAAGTAGCCGAGAAACTTAAAAAAGTAATGGTTGACTCTTTCGAAAAAATCTATCGGACGGCGAATGAATATCAAGTTGACATGCGTTTGGCCGCCTACATGACAGGTATTAGAAAAATGGCGGAAGCAGCACAATTCCGCGGCTGGGTGTAAGAAGCTTTCAAAATCGGACGAAATCTTAGATAAGGAGAGAACAAAATTGATTTTTAAGGATGAAACTATTTATAGTCCCTGTTCTGGCACGGTTGAAAAAGTTGTCGCAAAGGAAAACAACCACGTGTATGAATGGGAGAAACTATTTCTAGTAAGAGCAGAGAACGGTGCCATTGTAGAGATTTCGTTCGGTATAAGCGGCTATGTAAGATCCATTTATGTAAAGAAGGGACAAAAGGTGGATCCGCAAACCAAGTTAGGAATCATCCAAGATGATTTACAAATTACCGGCTGCGATTAATAAAAATAGTTGATTTTACATCCATTTAATACTCTTCCCATTTTGCTGGGAAGAGTATTTTTGCATATGGAGCGCAAAATATTTAAAATTATGCCAAAAATTTTGGCGCTATAATTTCGAAAAATGTTCAAAAATTAAGCTTTTTATGTTGGCATGAAAATTGCAAATTAATATAACGTAAAAATAGTGATAATTTTAGAAAGATTTGCCGGTTGTATAAAATTATATATTCGCTTATTCTTTCTTGTGTGACAGAAAAGTGAAGGCAGCTGGCCAGTCACATTTTCTCCTGTTTTTACAATCATCATCAATTTGAAAGCGTATACTTCAATGGGGAAGAGGGGAAATTCATGCAATTACCTGAAGAAAACAATCAAACTCATGAACTGCAAAGAACGATGAAGTCCCGCCATCTGTTCATGATTTCGCTGGGCGGAGTCATCGGTTCAGGTTTGTTCTTAGGATCTGGTTATACCATCAGCCAGGCAGGACCGACAGGAGCAATTATTTCGTATATCGTCGGCGGTTTCATTATGTTTTTAACAATGCTTTGTCTTGGCGAATTATCTGTCGCCATGCCAGTATCGGGATCGTTCCAAACCTATACCACTAAATTTATTGGACCGGGGACAGGATTTGCTCTTGGTTGGTTATATTGGTTAGGCTGGGCTGTTACTGTTGCTCTTGAACTGCTGTCAGCAGGACAGCTGATGCAGCGCTGGTTTCCGCATGTAGATGTGTGGGTATGGAGTGCAGTTTTTGCCGTCGTATTATTTTCTCTAAATGCTTTATCTGCCCGAGCTTTTGGTGAAGCAGAATTTTGGTTTTCAAGTATAAAAATTTTAGCAATTATCATGTTTATCGCACTAGGCGGCGCTGCCATGTTTGGTCTAATTCATATGAAAGGCGGACATGCTGCCCCATTCTTATCGAACTTTACAGCTCACGGTATCATGCCGCACGGCTTTACTGCTTTAATCATTACCATGATTGCAGTTAACTTCTCGTTCCAGGGAACCGAATTAATCGGGATTGCTGCCGGAGAAAGTGAAGAGCCGGAGAAAACCATTCCAAAATCGATTAAACAAACAGTTTGGCGTACTCTATTTTTCTTCGTGTTAGCCATCTTTGTCGTGGCCGGCTTAATTCCAATGGAAAAAGCAGGTGTGGTGGAAAGCCCGTTCGTTGTGGTATTTGACAGTATCGGTATTCCATATGCTGCTGATATTATGAACTTTGTAATCCTAACAGCTTTACTTTCTGTAGCAAACTCAGGTCTTTACGCTGCAACCCGGATGTTGTATGCAATGTCCAAGGAAAAGATGGCCAGCCCTGCTCTAACAAAAGTAACCAAGAATGGTGTTCCATTGAATGCGCTTCTGTTAACACTTGGGATTGCACTCCTATCTTTATTATCAGGCTTTTTTGCTGAAAAAACTGTCTTTGTTTGGCTTTTGTCAGTAGCAGGTTTAGGAGCACAGGTGGGCTGGATTTCCATTACTGCTTCACAAATTGCCTTCCGTCGTAAATTTATCCGTGAAGGCGGTAAAGTGGAGGATTTGAAATTTAAAACACCACTATTTCCAATCCTGCCAATTATTGGACTAACCTTAAACGTTGTGGTATTGTCCAGCTTGGCATTTGACTCAGAGCAGCGCTTGGCATTGTATCTTGGTGTTCCATTTGTTATCGCCTGCTACTTGATTTATCATTTTAAAATTAAAAAGAACCGCGAGCAGGACGGAACAGAAGAACAAGAATTACAACTTCAAAATGATAAAAAAATGGTTATTTAATTTTCAAAAACGCTTGAACTTCCAAGCGTTTTTTTTCGTGGATAATCTTTTAAAATCACCAAATAATAAAAATGAGGTGATATTGATGGGAAAGTGGAATGAGCAGGCTGCACCTAATAACAATTTACATCCAAAAACAATCAGGACAAGCAACTTGGTGCAGAGTGACACGGGATATGGTTTTTCTGAGGAATTGTCTGATGGCGGCGAACGTGATGAGTATATTGAGCGTCAGCAGGATGATTTCAAAATGAAATAAAAAGACTCAATGGGGTGGCGATTTTTTTAAAATCGTCACTTTTTATGTAAAAACCCTTTACAAGGCAAAAATTGTCATGTAGTATTTCTATATACCTAATAAATCTAGGTAGGTGAAAAAATGTTTAACCGTGAACTGGTAAAGGGAAGCACATCGTTAATCTTATTACAATTATTAAACGAGCGCGACATGTATGGCTACGAGCTGGTAAAGGAATTGGAGCAGCGCAGTGAAAATGGTTTAAGTGTAAAGGAAGGGACATTATATCCCGCTCTCCATAAGCTTGAAAAGCAGGAATACATTGAATGCTATTGGCAGGAGCAGGAGAAGGGACCGGCCCGCAAGTATTATTGCATCACTGACGCTGGAAAAGAAGTGCTCGCAGAAAAAACACAAGAATGGCAGGACTTTGTAAAAGTAATGAATAAGGTTATTGGGAGATCGAAGCATGGAACAGCTGAAGAATAAGTTTCTTAATGAACTGTCCCAAGAACTCGGTACTCACAAAGATAAAGAAAATATTCTTCGCGAATACGAGACCCATATTGATGAATTCATCTTGGAATCCTTTGAAGATACGGATCATGGGAAGCTTGAGGACCTTTTATTCGCAAGGCTTGGCAGTCCGGAAGAAATAGCTGCCGCTTGGAAGGAGGAACTTTCCGTCACTCCGAGCAATATGAAATGGCTGTTCATTCTCCTCAATATTATTTTTTTTGCGGGAGGCAGTTTTCTTACGCTTATACATAATTTGTACCAATGGTCGTGGCTGACATCAATTTGGAATCATCTAACATCCATTCCCACTTTAATTGCCTTCTTGTATATGTTTTTTTGGGCGTTATTGGGGTATGAAATCGGCAAAGGCTTTGGACATGGCGGCCGAAAGCTGCTTAGAAAAACATTTCTTTTATCGCTCATACCTAACTTAATTTTAATGACGCTAACTGTTTTCGAAATCATACCACATTCATGGTTTGCTCCTTTGTTAACGAAAACATTTATTATTGCTTGTATCATTTTTACGATATTTCTGTACCCAATAAGTATGCTTGGCTATCGCTGGGGGAGGAAAGCGTCGATATAAGCAGTTTTTTTTTGCGATATTACCTAGTAATACGATGTATATAGAAAAACAATGTAAATGAGGGATGAATATGGAAAGCAAAATGGAAAAAACGGATTGGCTGTTTTTAGGTTTGTGCTTATTGCTTGGGATTTTAGCTGAAGAATCATTTTTCCGTGGGCAAATAGGGATTTCATATTTGGTGTTTCTGATGGCGTTTTATGCAGTCTTTTTTTGGCGGTACCGGCGCTTTTCGTTTACCCACCAACGATTCGGTTACCTGGTTCTATGCTGCATCTGGCTTCTGGCCGCAAGCTACTTTTTGAATGATAATAAATTTTTTAATGTATTAAACATTTTAGTGATACCTGCGCTAGTTGTTTTTCATATAGTCATTGTAACCAGTCCGAAAAGTATGCAGTGGAATAAAATCTGGTTTATACCTTATTTGTTTTTAAGACTGTTAGATGCAATCAAATATGATGCTGCAATGACTAAGCTGATTGGAAGCGGTGTAAAACGAGGTGTGGATGAAGATAAATTTATCATTTGGAAAAAGGTTTTCATCGGTATCCTGATCTCGATCCCAGTCCTATTTGTGGTTTTAAGTCTACTTATGTCGGCGGATACTCAGTTTGAACGGATTATGGGCGGTATTCCGAATTGGTTCGAGGTATTAGATGCAGAAGGGATGATAAGGTTAATCGTCATTCTCATTTTTACGGCAGCATTCTTTGGGTTTATGCAAGTCTTGATTAAAAAGCAAATTGAGGTGATCAAGCAGCCTGAGTTCCAACCGGGATTGAAAGTGGATGCGATTATCACCATAACGGTTCTTTGTTTAATAAATATCGTTTATCTATTATTTACCGTAGTTCAGTTTAAATATTTCTTCAGTGGAACCCTCCAGGGTGATTATACCTATGCCGAGTACGCTAGGAAGGGTTTTTTTGAACTGTTATTCGTCACCATCATTAATTTATCGATCATTGTGGTTGTATTGACTTTCGTGGGCCTGACATCTCATTTTATAAAAAGATTTACGCAAATCCTGCTGACACTTTTGGTGTTTTCAAGTGCTGTGACGCTATGCTCGGCTTTTATCAGGCTAAGTATGTATGAGGATGCTTATGGATTTACCTTTATAAGAGTCATGGCACACTCGTTTATGATATTTTTAGTGATTATTTTTACCTATACATTGGTGAAAGTTTGGATAGAGCGGCTGTCGTTATTTCATTTTTTCTTTATTTCATCCTTACTTTATTACACAGCCATGATGGTCATCGATCCTAATCAAATTGTCGTAACTAAGAACCTTGACCGCTATGAATTAACAGGCAAAATTGATGTTCACCACTTTGACAGCCTGTCCTATACAGGTGTTCTGGGGTTAATCGACCTTTACGAAAAAGATAAGAATATTGAAGGTTTGACACAAATTTTAGAAGTCAGGCAGAAGGAGGCCCTAACAGAGGATGGAACATGGCAGTCCTATAATTTAAAAAGAGAGCAGGCATTTTTGGAGCTGAGAAAGCTTAATTTAAAATAAACATAAATCGGCTACAATTTATCATACAAAAATGCTAAGAAACATAAGTAGTCTTATCGTGAATTGAGTAACCAGTGATATTAAAAATAAGCGGAGATTTTTCTGTTAAACAGTTGAATAGAGCTTGGTTCGGGGGAAATAAGCGAAAATTTTCCGATTAAGCAAAGAAAAATTACTCATTTTCATGTTTTTTGATTCATTAGTCGGAATTTTTTCCCCTATTTAGTCATTTTCTAGTGCTATTTTCTAATTAAGAGAAATTTCTACGCTTATTTATCAATCTCGGTGCTTGACCTGCCCTCCCAACCGATAAGAGCGGACCCTCACGGACTCAGATGAGGGTATTAGCATCATTTAACGAGTAGTATTCAGGCAACTAAAAATGGCTCAGTATAGTGTACTGAGCCATTTTATTTTTAATTGCAAAAACAGAAAGTTGCAGTACAGATTGGGCTGCATTTTCGATTGCATATTTGGGTTTTCCGACAGAAACTGGCCCGTTACTGGGAGGCCCGGTTATTGTCTTATGATTTGAATTTTCTTTTGTAAATGAAATAGGCTATTTAATCGCCATTAAACATATCAAAAAGCCCGCGGGCGATACTGCCTTCATCTTTGCTGCCGCCGCGTGCGGGTGCTGCAGCAAATACCCGGCTTGCCAGCCTGCTGAATGGCAGGGACTGTATCCATACTGAACCAGGGCCACGCAATGTTGCGAAGAATAAGCCCTCACCGCCAAACAATGCCGTTTTAACGCCTTTTACAAACTCAATATCATAATGGACATCACGGGTCATTGCCACCAAACACCCGGTGTCTACACGCAAACTTTGACCAGGAAGAAGATCCTTTTTAATGATCGTTCCGCCTGCGTGAACAAACGCCATTCCGTCGCCTTCGAGCTTCTGCATGATAAAGCCTTCGCCGCCGAAGAAGCCGACGCCAATTTTTCGCTGGAACTCTATGCCGACCTGAACACCTTTTGCCGCTGCGAGAAATGCATCCTTTTGACAGACAATCTTGCCGTCAAACTGACTTAAATCCATCGGAATGATTTTTCCAGGATAAGGGGAAGCAAAGGATACATGGCGTTTGCCTGCGCCTGCATTCGTGAAGGTTGTCATAAATAAGCTTTCACCTGTTAACACGCGTTTTCCCGCTGAAAACAACTTGCCCATCAGGCCGCCGCCGCTACCACCGGAACCGTCGCCAAAAATTGTCTCCATTTGTATATCGTCATCCATCATCATGAAACTTCCCGCTTCTGCGACAACTGTTTCCTGCGGGTCCAGCTCCACCTCCACAAACTGCATATCGTCGCCGTAAATTTTGTAATCTATTTCGTGGTTATTCATAAATGATTCCTCCACTTTTTAAAAATTAACACCCATATACATTTTAAAGGAGATAGGAAAAAAGTGCTAATTTTAATAAAAGGCAAATAAAAAAGACGCCTGAAAAATCAGGCGTCTTTGCGTATTGCGGCGAAAAAACCACACTCCACATTGTGCGCTCCTAAAAGGAATGTTTTCTCGTCTTATGCAATTCAGCTCATCGCTATGCTATTGTACCATAGACAAAGAAAGAAAACAATAAACAAAAAAAGAAAACAATTGTACATTTTTTTACAAATACTATTGATTATATTTATCTATTATTATATATTCAAATAATCAGATATACAAAAATAGGTGATAAGAAGGGTGAGTATGTTTACAGACAAAAGATTCCATCATTATTCTTTAAAGAGTGTACCAAAGGATCTGCTCTCAGGGTTGATTGTCGGGGTGATTGCGATCCCCCTTGGTATGGCCTTTGCCATTGCTTCCGGAGTGAAGCCAGAGTATGGAATCTATACGACCATTGTTGCCGGGATTCTTATCTCCTTATTCGGCGGCTCCAAGTATCAAATTGGCGGTCCAACGGGTGCTTTTATTCCGATTTTGTTTGGAATCGTTATGACGTATGGCTATGAAAACCTGCTGATTGCTGGTTTTATGGCTGGAGTAATCCTTGTCTTAATGGGGATATTTAAGCTTGGTTCGCTGATTAAATATATCCCAAGGCCTGTTACCATCGGCTTTACCGCAGGTATTGCGGTAACCATTTTTACAGGACAGATTGCCAGTTTCCTAGGTTTAGAGGGCATCAAAAAGCATGAGGAATTTATTTTAAACATTAAGGAAATTGTTGTGCACCTAGGATCTACGAATATTTTCAGTATTTTAACAGCAGCAATCTGTTTGGCAACGATTATCATAACACCGAAAATCGCGCCAAAGGTTCCGGGGCCTTTAATCGGTCTAGTCGTATCAACGGCCGCCGCTTCATTGTTTTATCCTGGTGAGGTAGCAACCATTGGAACGGCCTATGGTCAAATTCCTAGTACGCTGCCCGCACTGCATGTGCCTGAGTTAAATATGGATATCATCCTAGAATTGATAAGGCCGGCCTTTATTATAGCCATGCTTGGCGGGATTGAATCGCTACTTTCTGCGGTGGTCGCAGATGGGATGACGGGCGGTCGTCACAACAGCAATAAGGAGCTTGTCGGGCAAGGTATTGCCAATATGATTACGCCATTATTTGGCGGGATTCCGGCGACAGGTGCCATTGCCCGGACAGCAACAAATATAAAAAATGGAGCAGTTTCACCGTTATCAGGGATTTTTCATGGAATTGTGGTACTGCTTGTGTTAATCTTTTTTGCACCATATGCTTCATTTATTCCACTTGCCAGCATGGCGCCGATACTAATGGTCGTTGCTTGGAATATGAGCGAGCAAAAAGTTTTTGCTCATATTTTTAAAACAAAATCAACGGACTCTCTTGTTCTTGTCGTCACATTTGTATTAACAGTCTTTGTGAACTTGACCGTGGCGGTGGAGGTGGGATTGGTCATGTCGGCCATTCTGTTTGTCAAACGGATGAGCGACGTCATGATTACGGCCAAAGCGCTGCCTAACCAGGAAACCAATCGGGCCAAGGTGGAAACTGGGATGGTGACTGATACACACGACTGTCCGCAGATTAGCATCTTTAATATTGAAGGACCGCTGTTTTTTGGTGCAGCCCTTACATTTGAAGAAACGATCATGAATACCATCAATTATCGTCCCAAGATTCTGTTGTTGCGGATGGGCAGGGTTCCATTTATGGACACAACCGGGGAAGCGAATTTGGCCAGTATTGTACGCCACTTTTCCAAAAATGGTATAGTATTAATATCAGGATTAAATCCGCAGCCGGAAAGTGTATTGAAAAAGACGGGGTTATACGAGGTTGTTGGTGAACAACATTTCTTTGCTCATACCGGTGAAGCCATTCAATATGCTTTGAAGGAAATTAATCAAAATAAATGCCTAGGCTGTAAGCATTTTGCATTTAGAGAATGTAAGAAGCTTTCCGGTACAGAGGCAAAAGAGGGAAGCAGACAGAAATTAACGGCTACCTTCTAGTTTTACAGTAAAGGTGATGATGAATTGAATTTAGAAATGCAGCGATTTAAAGCAGAATTTTTTAAAGCTTTGTCTCATCCATTAAGAATTCGTATTTTAGAAATTCTCGCTGAGGGAGAAAAAAGTGTCAATGAAATACAGATACTTGCAGGCAGTGAAGGTTCGGCTGTTTCACAGCAGCTGCAGGTACTAAGAGCAAAAAATATCGTATCGGGCACCAAGGATGGAAACAAAGTTATCTACACGTTAAAGGATCCTATGATCATCGACCTGTTAGCAGTAGCAAGACAGATTTTCAACAATCATTTGGTCGATACCATCACCATATTGGATAAATTTAAAGAAGAGGAAGAAGTACCAGCAGTTACGCCGAAGAATTAAAATCTTCGGCTTTTTCTATTTGAATATTAAACCAGTCAGGACTTTTTCAAAGGGAAAGCCCAAATATTTTTCTTCAAAAAACGACATACGGTTCTTGTTTTCCTCCTCATCCGATAGATTAATAAGTAAATATTATTGTATGAATAATAAAAAATCATGGGATTAGCGAAAAAGATGTCAGTTTATGTCGTCTTGCCCTTTCTTGACTTTCCTACTAAATAATGATAAATTGTAAACAGCCGTTGCACGAGATTAGATTTATGTAATATGCTTGATCAAGGTTTTGACCGAAGTTTGGATGAAGTAATGAGTAAAGCTATCTGCGTTGTAATTTGGTGAATTTTACACATGGCTTTTTTCAAGCCAATAGGAGGATTTTTTTTTATGAAAAACGGTAAAGTAAAATGGTTTAACTCAGAAAAAGGTTTCGGATTCATCGAAGGAGAAGACGGAAACGATGTATTCGTACATTACTCTGCAATCCAAACTGAAGGTTTCAAAACTTTAGAAGAAGGCCAAGAAGTTTCTTTCGAAGTAGTTGAAGGAGCTCGTGGACCACAAGCTGCTAACGTAACTAAGAAGTAATTTTATTAAACTAACTATAACAGTCCGGTACTTGTGCCGGACTGTTTTTTATTGTCTCCCCACACAATGGATATTATCCCCCCATCTTCCAAAAAACATAACCCATTTCCAAGGCCAGCCTGCTATATATTTTGCTATAATAATAGTATTGTATAAACGTATTTAAAACATGGAGTGATGCAGATGAAATTTATCCATACCGCTGATTGGCATTTAGGAAAATTGGTACACGGCGTTTACATGACGGAAAATCAACGCGAGGTCCTATACCAATTCGTGGACGTAGTTGCGGAGGAGAAACCTGACGCAGTTGTCATTGCCGGTGATCTTTACGACCGTTCTGTTCCTCCTACCGATGCCGTTGAACTTCTTGACGAAATACTTTTTAAAATAAATGTTGAATTAAAAACCCCGATTGTAGCCATTGCCGGAAATCACGACAGCGCGGAGCGCCTTTCGTTTGGCAGTTCATGGTACAAGCACAGCCAATTTTATTTATCAGGCAAACTCACGAACAGCTTTGATCCAGTCCGGATTAACGGGGTAAACTTTTATCTCGTACCGTACGCAGAGCCTGGGGTCGTACGCCAGCTTTTAGAGGATGACTCCATCCACTCCCATCAAGAAGCGATGAAGAGGATGATTGGCAAAATCGAAGAAACGTTAAACCCGAATGAACCGAATGTTTTGGTTGGACATGCCTTTGTATTAGGCGGAGTTCAATCCGATTCTGAACGAATCTTATCCGTTGGCGGATCAGGATGCGTCGGTGCAGAATTGTTTGAACCGTTTTCTTATACGGCATTGGGCCACCTTCACAGCCCTGATGCAATTACCCACGAAAAGGTTAAATATTCTGGCTCTCTGTTAAAATATTCTTTTTCCGAAGCCAAACAAAGAAAGTCTATTTCCATCATTGAAATGGATGAGAAGGGAAACTTTGAACACCGTTACCGTTCTCTTACTCCATCACATGATATGCGCGAGATGGAGGGATACCTTGAACAACTGCTCGACCCGCAATATTATGAAAAAGAACGGACCCAAGACTATTTAAAAATAAACCTATTAGATGAAGGAGCGCTTATTGACCCAATTAATAAGCTGCGCCAAGTATACCCGAACGTACTTCATTTAGAGCGGAAAATTGAGATGACCGATTTAAAGAAAAAACAATCCTTCAACGCCCTTCGGAGCGAGAAAAAGTCGGAAATCGATTTGTTTGAACAATTTTACAACGAGATGACAACGTCCGAATTTACAGTGGATAAAAAAGATGCCATGTCAGAAATCATCGATAAAGTGTTGAAGGGGGCAGGCGCAAGATGAGACCGTTAAAACTAACGATTAAAGCATTTGGCCCTTATGCTGAAACGGAAGTAATTGATTTTACGGAACTGGGCAATCGGACGATGTTCGTCATATCCGGAAAAACGGGTGCTGGAAAAACGACAATTTTCGATGCGATTAGCTATGCCATTTACGGTAAGGCAAGCGGCGAGGATCGTAACGGCCCCGAACTTCGGAGTCAATTTGCCAAGGATGATTTGCTGACCGAGGTTTCTCTGGATTTTTCATTAAGGGGCAAGGTCTATTCCATTACACGCTCGCCACAGCAGTTGAAACCAAAGGAAAAAGGTGACGGCTACACTTCAATCGGTGCAAAAGCCGAATTATATATGTGGGACGCTGAAGGGGAGAAAAAGCTGTTAGCCTCCAAAATCAACGATGTCGAGGAAAAAATTAAAGAAATCATGCTGATTGATGCCAATCAATTCCGGCAGATCTTAATGATACCTCAAGGCGAATTCCGCAAGCTTTTAACATCAGACAGTAAAGATAAGGAAGTCATATTGCAGCGGCTGTTCCATACGCAGCTTTATAAAATGGTTGAGGATAAGCTGAAAGAGGAAGCGAATGAACTGAAAAAGTCCGTTGAAGACCAAGTACAGGCTAGGAACGAAGCCCTTCGTCGGATTCAAGCAGTGACCAATGATGAACTTCGGGAATATGTAGCTGCCGGAAGTGACAATGACACCATCATCATGCCGCTATTGACAGCAGAAATTGTCGGTATGGAGGAATTATTGGGGCAGTTGTCTGAAGAGTTAAAGGAAAAGGTAAAGCAGCAGGATTCGCTTAAAGGCAAGCTATATGAAGCAGAAGAGACGCTTAAACAGCTGCAAAAGAAGGAAGAACTGAAGGAAAAGAAGGCTCTTTTGGAATCTCAGGTTGATTTGTTCTTGGAAAAAGAAAGGCAGGTTCAGCGTGCCCAAAAAGCGGCCCTTTTAGCCAAACAGGAAGAGTTATGCCATCGTTTGAAGAGCGAATTGGATCGATTAAATGCTAATGTTGCTTCACTAAAAGCGGAGGTAGGAAATTTAACTAGCCTCAAGGCACAGTCAGAAATGAGCCTCCAGATTGAACTCGAAAGAGAAGCAGACCGGCAAACAGCACAAGAGGAAGTAAACCGGTTAGTTAACATGAGAGAGGATGTTTATTCATTTGCATCTTTAATGAAAGAGGTTGCTAAGGTAGAAACCTCCTTGCAAACCGCAAGAAACAACCAGATGAAAACGGAACGTAATCTTGAATTAACAGAACAACAGTTAAAACTCCTTCAGCAGCAAAAGGAGGAAATTGAAAAAGGCCAGCTGGTGTTTGTTGAAAATAAACAGCTGATTGAAAAACTGCAGTCTGAGCTTGAGCGTCTTGACAAATTTGAAAACTTGCTTGGCCGCCATCACAAGGCTAAACAGGAACTGCAAATAATTACAGGGCGATATGAAAATACGGCTGCCAGATTTCAAGATGCAAAGGCCCTTGTGGAAGAACTGGAGCAAAAATGGCTGCATGGACAGGCTTCTCTTTTAGCCGCACAATTGCACGAGGGGGAAGCTTGCCCAGTTTGCGGTTCTGAACATCACCCTGCTAAAGCCGTCCTGCACGATGGAAGTGTTCCAAGTGAAGAAGACATGAAGGCAGCGAAAGCACAAGCGGCTAAATGGGAAAAAGAAAAATCTCTTGATGAAGCAAAGCTTTACCAGTGCCAGTCTGCAGAAAATACACAAAGGGAAACAGTAGAGGAAGTCCTAAAGGAAATTTGCAGTTACCGTGCTGAGTTCTCCGAACCTGATTTACCTCTTCTGAAATCGGAGCTTATTGCTGAGAAAAATAGTCTGCAGGATACGCAACGAAAATTAGCGGAAAAAATGAATAAGCTCGATTCGGTTAAGAGGGAACTGGGGAATCAGGAATTAGTAAAACAAAAGCTGCAAAAGGCGATTCAACTATTAGGACAAGAAGTTTCGGAACTGACAGTTCAATATACTGAGAAGAAGACAATTCTGACTAGAATGATGAATACAATTCCGGAGAATCTCCGTTCTGAATCAGCATATGAAAAAGCACTCACCATTTCTAAAAACCGCTATGATGCGCTAATTAAACAGTTAGAAGAGGCACAACGGCATTTGCAATCCGTAAATGCAAAGCTTGCTGCCGAATCTGCAAGATTGCAGGACGCCGAGAAGCACTTTGATTCTAAACAGCAGGAATTAACCACTGAACGTGAGATTTTTAAGAATAAATTGGTGGAACAGGGCTTCGAAAACTATAATGTTTATCATGCGTCAAAACTTTCGGAAGCTGTGATTCGCGGCCTTGAAGCAGAGATTCGCGGGTTTAGGGAGGAATTACGTTCTGTTTCCGACCGATTGAATGAATTAACGGAAAAATTAATGAATGTGAAAACTCCAGATGTGGACGGGCTTAAAAATGAGCTTGCGATCATTGACAGTGAAATAGCGGCGTTAAACCGCAATTATACGGACCTTTTTGTGAAAAAACGGGATAACGAAGAAATCTTCAACCGTGTGGAAAAATTAAATGAAAATATGAAGGTCCTTGAGGAACGGTATAAGCTGATTGGACATCTTTACGAGATTACGAAGGGCCAGAACAGCTTCCGGATTACCTTTGAACGGTATGTGTTGGCAGCTTTCTTGGATGATATTTTACAAGAAGCTAATCACAGATTGAAGAAAATGACGTCAGGCCGTTTCCAGTTGCTGCGAAAAACAGACCGTGCTAAAGGGAATGCCCAAAGCGGCTTGGAATTGCTGGTGTTTGACCAATACACAGGCCAGGAACGCCACGTTAAAACATTATCAGGCGGAGAAAGCTTTAAGGCTTCCTTGTCGCTAGCGCTTGGGCTGGCAGACGTGGTACAAAACTATGCCGGCGGGGTTTCGCTCGAAACCATGTTTATCGATGAAGGATTCGGTACACTAGACCCTGAATCACTTGAACAGGCGATTGAAGCGTTAATGGATATCCAAAGCAGCGGGCGCTTGGTCGGAATCATTTCGCACGTTCCGGAATTAAAGGAACGAATTGATGCAAGACTTGAGGTTATCGCGGGGCAAGCCGGGAGCCGGACAGAGTTTGTGTTTACGAATTAAACAAAAGCGAGTGGGGAAACCCACTCGCTTTTTTTCGTATTTATATAAATGGAAAAAGGTTAAACTACCATTAGTTTTTAAAATGGCTGGAGGGATAACATGTCAGACTTTTGTCCAATATTGTGGCCGGAAGAGCCAACTCCGGAAGACTTAAAAAACTGCAGCGAGTGCGGCTTAGATAAGCATGGTTCACGGATGGTTTGGGGAGAGGGGAACCCGGAAGCCCCGATTATGATAATTCTTGATAACCCAGGAGCCCGCGAGGACAGGGAAGGAAATCCATTCGTATGTGGGACTAGGCAAACTCTACAAAAGGCTGCCCATCATGTTGGTTTCACCATGGACGATTTGTACGTGACCTTTATTTTAAAAAGAAAACCGGTAAGAGCCTATGACAAAGAA
Source organism: Neobacillus sp. SAB-20_R2A (assembly GCF_049568635.1). Taxonomy (NCBI): domain Bacteria; kingdom Bacillati; phylum Bacillota; class Bacilli; order Caryophanales; family Bacillaceae; genus Neobacillus; species Neobacillus sp. SAB-20_R2A. The sequence goes on from NZ_CP145895.1 coordinate 2,302,859, forward strand.
TATGCGCGTGAAACATGCATGATTCATCTGAAGCAGCAGCTGAAGGAAAAACAGCCCAAGCTGATTCTTTGCTTTGGAAACGTAGCGGTTCAATCCTTTTTCGGCCATCCGGAAGCAGAGGTAAAATTGCTTCGTGGTGCCATTCATGAAATTAAGGGTTACCCTACTGCCGTTGGATATCATCCCTTAGCAGTCAGGCGCCGACCTAATCTTTGGTCAGTATTTTTGGAGGATTGGAAGGTTGCTGCAGAATACTACCATTTAAAAAGCGGCACTCATTAACAAGCGCCGCTTTTTAGAAGGTTAGGAAACCATATACGTAGAGTGATTAATAAATATGAATGATCCCGCTCGAAACATCAAGATCAACAGTATGCTTTCCAGACCCATGTGTACCATTGATACTGTCTTTATCCTGGACTTTTTCTTTCAATGACAAGTCGCATTTAATCAAGCCGCTGCTAAACCCGCCATCTAATTTAAAATCAGCATCATCCGGCAGGTCAAGATTAACTAAACCTGAGCTGACATCCATTTTGACGGAATCTGTTAATTCATCAACTTGAACCGCCAGCTTCCCCGAGCTGACATCGGCTGCTAATGCACCAGAATAATGCCTAATGTCGAGAACTCCAGAACTGAGATCAAATATACCTTTATCAGCTTTAACAGAATTGATGTCTGCCTTTCCTGATGATACGCCCTGATTAAGCTCTTTCACATCGAGATTGTTAAGCTTTATATATCCAGATCCGATATCAACAGTTAATTTTTGTAATCGCATTGGTTTAGTTTTGGATTCCCCGGAAAAAGATAAATATCCGGATCCAAGATCAATGGTCATATCTCTTTCGTAATCTTGAGGAATGTAGATTATTAGGTTGCTTTTGTTATTACCCCAATTGAACCATGTAAACCATTTGCTCTTTAGTGAAACCTCTACCGCATCCCCATTTTCTTTAACAGTCAGCTTTTGTTTGCCTTCATAAACCGCCTTTAAATCTTTCCGGTCTTCAGGAATGATGGTTGTCTTGACACTGCCAACATCTACCTTGATCATCTTCGTATCATTGGTAATGGCAACTTGCCCATCATTTTTACCTGAACCAAATACATCGAATGTGTAGGATTGGTTAAAAACAATATATAAGCCGGTTATAACCAATAGTAGTATTAAAATTCTTTTCATTAAATTCATCCCCTTTTTCTTCATACATCTTCTATATATAGCATAAGAAATCCTTTGATTTTCCACGATGTACCAGGGGTTTATTTTCAACTAAGACTTGAGGTGTATTTATAATTGGTAAAGGAGCAGTCCCAATTTACATTGAATAACTTCAGGAAATTTACAATTATGAAAATTTGAAGGAAAATATAATTAGATTGCGGTGGCTAAGTTTGGAAGGTTAAATTGTATAAGCAATTGATTTTTAAACTATATATAAATAAACAAATGTATGGATTAAAGAAGTGGCCGCTTAAAGCAAGAGTTCCCATTAATGATTGAAAGGTGAGGATTAACATTACGAAGATTTGCATCGTACGACACGGGGAAACTGAATGGAACGCTATAGGAAGACTACAAGGAAGATCGGATATCCCCTTAAACGAGAAAGGGATCAAGCAGGCCGAGGAAAGTGGAGAATACCTAAAAAATTCACAATGGGATGTTATTATAACGAGTCCATTACAACGAGCAAAAAAGACAGCGGAAATTATCAATACTTATATAAATGTTCCATTAGTTGTGATGGATGATTTTAAGGAAAAGTCCTTTGGTGACGCAGAAGGAATGACAATTGAAGAAATTAGGACTGCTTTCCCTGACAGAAATTATACGAATCAAGAAAGTGCAGATGCCCTGATTAAACGTCTTATGGGAGGACTGGAAAAAATTAAATACAACTACGAGGATAAAAACGTTCTGCTCGTCGCCCATGGCGCCGTTATTAATGCCATTCTAGCCCATTTGTCAGATGGGGAATTAGGCTACGGAAAGTCGAGGATTGATAACGCTTGTCTTAATGATATTCATTTTGAGGAAAATGGCTGGATCATTAAAGCTTATAATCGGGTTGAACATCTTTCTCTTGATGAATAGGTGGTCGCCAGATTATGGTGAAATAAAAAATTACTAAAAGGAATTAACTTTATGATACAAAAAATAAATATGAAAAATTTAAGTACAGCGAAGGACCTATATAACCTTCAAAGGGCCGCTTATCTAGTAGAAGCAAAATTCATAGGTTTTGATGATATCCCGCCTCTTAGGGAGAGCTTTGAAGATTTTCTGAATTGTAATGAAACCTTTATTGGATTTTTTGAAGGGGAAGAACTTACTGGAGCAGTTTCTTATGAAATCGAAGGGAATGAACTGACGATTTGCCGAATGGTAGTCGACCCTAAACACTTCAGAAAGGGAATTGCGGGGAAGCTATTAAATGCTGTTGAAGAAATCGACCGGAACATCCAGGTATATAAAGTTTCCACTGGAAAGGACAATCAACCTGCCAAAAATTTATATCAAAAAAATGGCTTCATATTGGTGGAGGACATGGAGGTAGCACCAGGTTTTTTCATTAGTCATTTTGAAAAAAGAAAATGAATTCAAGAAGGGGTGTCTCGAAGGCACCCTATTATTAAACCGTTACAAACTCTTGTATGGTACATCTTCTTTCATCAGTTGTTTCGTTGAATCTACCTCCGGTGAATTTAGAAATGGTACTCCTCCAAAAGGCCTTGGCCGGTTCGTTCTTCTCGATTTGAGTGACTCGCCACTTCCCCGGGAAAAGAGTGAAAATTTCATTTGCAGCTATTTTTCCAAAGCCGTTCCCGGAATATTTGCGAATGATAAAGAATTCTAGAATTGTATTTGGTTCCGATTCTGTGGCACTTTCTACTAAAACAAACCCTATGAATTCCTCATCTTTTTTTATAAAAAATGGATGGTGGATAGGACTGCTCCAATATGGTGTTAAATCGAATGGCTTATATGCGCCATTTTCCTCCAAAGAAATAGCGGGGATAAATTGGCTAAATTCGTAAATATAAAATTGCATGAGATTATGCAGAATTTGTTCTTCTTTCTTTAAAACCTTCACTAGTTTAATCATTTTTGTTCCTCCTAGTCTTAATACATATAGGATTTGACATGACGGGTCGATATCCTTTTAAAATGAATTAAATAATAGTAATTCTTGAAGGGGTGATAGGATTGACTGTGCAAAAGGTGGGAATCGATGCAGGCGGTTCTCTATTAAAAATTGCTTTTCAAGAACGTGGTGTAATGCATTATAAAAAATATCCAATTAGTGAATTAGAGTCCGCTATTTCCTGGTTAAAAGCGGCTGCCCCGAATATAATGGCTGCTTTAACAGGTGGAAAGGCTCATATTTTGCAGGAAAGGTTTTTCCCAAGCGGTACGATTATTCCTGAATTTCAGGCAACCTGTGAGGGGGTCAGGCTATTTTTACTTGAAGAGGGAAGGAAAACGCCGGATCCATATATCATTGTCAACGTAGGGACAGGAACTTCCTGGCATTTGGTGGATGGGGAAAAGTATGAGCGCATTTTAGGGAGCGGCATGGGCGGGGGCACCTTCATGGGACTTGGTATGCTTCTAACGAATGAATCCGATTTTTATCGGCTGTCTGAATTGGCCGTAACGGGACAAAAGGAAAACCTTGACTTACGGGTGAAGGATATTTATGAGTCCGATGCGCCTCCGATAAATGGTGACCTGACTGCGGCAAATTTTGCGAAAGGTTTGAGCGTGAAGCATTCTCCATCCGACAGGATGGCCGCTGTAACCAATATGGTTGCGGAAACCATTATGTTACTAACGCTGCAAGCGGCAGCCATCCATAAGGTGAAAGAGATTGTTTTTATCGGAAGTTCATTGATAGGAAATCCGTCTTTGACAAAGACTCTTGAGACCTATATGAAGATGCTTGGCTTACAGTCAACGTTTTTAAAAAATGGGGAGTACTGTGGTGCGGTTGGTGCATTACTATCAATTTAAGACATATAAATCCTTGTCTAAAAAAGTTCGCTTGAACAATCAACCTATTAAGGCTACAGTAGAGAAGAAGACCGTTAAAGAAGGTGGCAAGCTTGGAAAAGAGATATTTTACGATTGGAATGGCGGGGCATATTGACCATGGGAAAACATCCTTAACGAAGGCCCTTACCAATGTTGATACAGACCGATTAAAAGAAGAGAAAGAGCGGCAAATCTCGATTGAACTCGGATTTGCTCCATTATATGAAGATGAGGAAATCCAGATTTCCGTTATCGATGTCCCCGGGCACGAACGCTTCATTCGCCAAATGATTGCCGGAGTTGCCGGAATTGATCTGGTGGTACTGGTTGTGGCAGCCGATGAAGGTGTCATGCCGCAAACGAAAGAACATCTCGAGATCTTAAAATTTCTCGGTGTCAAAAACGGGATCATCGCCATAACAAAAATTGACCGTGTCGACGAAGAATTCATTGAACTTGTACAGGATGATATTTTAGCAGAACTGCAAGGCACTGTATTTGAGGATGCACCATTTGTTTTAATTGACAGTTTATCTAAAAAAGGAATTGAAGAAATAAAACAGCTAATCATTAAAAAGCTCAAGGCACAAGAGATGCGCGATGCCAAAGGAGCGTTCCGCCTGCCGATTGACCAGGTGTTTACTGTGAAAGGGCAGGGGACAGTTGTCCGCGGCACGGTTTATGAAGGCACGGTGGAAGAGGGGCAGGCTTTAAAAATCATGCCTAAAGGGCTGGAGGTCCGGGCCCGGCAGATTCAAGTTCATCACAAACCTTCCCAGAAAGCCTTTGCCGGACAACGTGCAGCAATTAACCTGTCAGGAGTCTCAAAAGAGGATTTGGAACGCGGTGAAGTTCTTGTTTCCTCGGAGCATTTTATTGTAACCAGAATAATAGATGTCGCCATTCGTGTTGTGGAGGAATTGGAGCATTTAATCAAGCAGCGGATGCCGATTAAACTGCATATTGGGACAGCCGAAGTAATGGGACGGATTGTCTTTTTTGACCGAAATGAAATTAAAGAAGAGAACGGTGAAATCCTTTGCCAGTTGAGACTTGAGGAAGAAATCCTGACCAAACGCGGTGATCGTTTCATCTTAAGACGGCCAAGCCCAACAGAAACGATTGGAGGCGGCTGGGTTATTGATCCTAGGGGAAATAAATATCGTTTCGGAGAACAAACGATTGGGGAACTGGAGAAGAAAAAAGTTGGCACGCCTAAAGAACGGATAACAGCCGCTCTGTTGGAAGCGAAAAGCCTCTCATTACCGGAATTAATCAAACGGACCGCCTTGGACGAAGAAACCTTATCCGAGCATCTCGAGGATGATGAATTTGTTCTTTTTAATGGAAAGGAATATACATTGCAACAGTTAATCCATTCTATAGAGGAAGATATTTATGACAAACTGCAGGATTATCATCATATAAATCCAATGAAGCAAGGTGTCAATAAAGCTGAAATTCTGCAATCGATGCAAAAGAAATTCTCGAAATCTCTTCTTGATTATGTAGTAGAAAATGCGATTTCTAAAAAGGTATTTAACCGGAGGGAACAGTTTGTCTCGCTGGCTAAGTTTTCACCGCATGTTCCAAAAAACTGGGCAAAACGGACGGAAAATCTGCTTGCTGAATTGAAAAAGGATGAGTTAAAAGTTCGCTATTTAAAAGACTATTTATCGGATGCAGGCATTCCGGATTCTCTGGAAGGGGATTTACGAAGATTCCTAGAGGACCAAGAGTTGATTGTGTTGCTCGATGATCAGTTTGCTTATCATGGAGATGTTTTTAAAGAAGCCGTTCATAAACTTCAAACCGCTACGGGGCCCGAATTTGAAGTGGGTGAAGCGAAAGAGGTCCTTGACCTTTCACGCAAGTACATGATTCCCTTCATGGAAAAGCTAGATGCAAAAGGTTTTACAAAACGAGTCGAGAATAAGCGAGTTTGGAAAAATAAATAGAGAAAAGCCTCTGCCAAGTGCAGAGGCTTTTTTTCACTCTTACGATAAAAACTCAGCTGGGTTTAACCCGAGTTCGTGGCAGATATCAACGACCATCTGCTTTTCATTATGGTCAAAGTTCCCATCAGCATAGCCGATGGCAATGCAATAGCGGGCGACCAGGCGGGCAATTTCCGGTTTTGTGCGAATTTTCCCAAGCGCCCGTAATGCTTCGGCACGGCCAAGCATTCGGTCATTTTCAATCCTGGAAACGAAAAAGTTGAATCTTTGAATGACTTTGGTGGTATCAAATACCCTCAATTCTTCACTTTGATTAACAAAATCGACCATCTTTTGCCGTTCAGAAGCATCTAAATAACCATCTGCCATGGCTACCAATGCACAAGCGGCAACGACGGCATCTAATACATCCTGACTCTTGTAGCGATTAAATAATTCCTGGGCTCGTCTTTTTTGCGTGTTTGCCCATTCCGCGTAGTCTGTTTGCGAAGGGGACCAATTACTACCACAGCTATTGCAGGTGAATTTTAATTGGTTATGTCCAATAAACCCGCCTAGCAAACCGACAGGACCAAGAATTAAGCCACCAATTGCCGCTTTGCCCAAACCAAACCCTTTTTTGCCGGTACGTACATTTGAAGAATGACAACGTGGGCAAACGATATCATCGCCGCCATATGTAGACCGCGGGTTCGTTGAAGAAGGGAATGTTTGAGACGGAAAGCCAAAAGCAGGTTGTCGCTGGGCAGAATCCGGCTGAAGATGGATCGGCTGCTGGGATGTATTTTGGCTTTGCGGGTATGGATCATATTGATTTTGACTTTGGCGGTACGGATCATAATTATTATAATTTTGGCTCCCGTTCTGCGGGGAAAAGGACTGCGTTTGATAGGAATTATTGCTCTGACTTTGATAAGGATTTCCCGTGAACTGATTGGCTGAGCCTGGTTGAACTGAATTCCCGGACTGGCGGTCAGACTGTTGAACCGGAGCAGAATAGGATGAATTGACAGGGGCATCATCAACAGTTACCCCAAAATTTCCACAAAGGGCCGCTAATCCGCCTTGAAATCCGCTGCCAATGGCATTAAATTTCCATTCTCCGTTATGACGATATATTTCCGCTGCGACAATCGCAGTTTCAACTGTAAAATCCCTACCTAGATTAAATCTCAATAATTCTTCATTGTTTTCCTCATTAAATATTCGAACATAGGAATCCGAAACTTGCCCGAAATTTTGTCGTTTCGCCTGGGCATCATGAATTGTAATGGTAAAGGCGATACGGTGGATGTGAGCCGGTACCCGGTTTAATTCAATTCGTATTTGTTCATCGTCCTTAACGCCGGAGCCAATCCGATTATCGCCGCTATAAATAATGGCTCCATTCCCTCCGGATGGATTATTGTAAAAAACAAAATCCTGATCGCCTTGTACTTTTCCTGATGGACCTAATAAAAAAGCGGATGCATCCAAATCAAAATTCGATCCGTTTTGATTGATATTCCAGCCCAATCCCACAACAACTTTCTGAAGGCCTGGGTGAGATTTGGTTAAATCCACTTTTTGACCTTTGCTTAATGTAACACCCACATTTTTCACTCCTTATTTTTTCAAACAATTAACCCATATAAATCTATTTAAGAATAGGGAGAAACATATTGAATACATATAACAGTTTCTACGAAATAGTCCTTAAAAAGTTTCATTAAATCAAATAAAAAGGACTAACCCGAATTAAATCCGAGTTTGTCCTTTTAGATGCAAGGTAAAATATCAACCTGTCTTTTCACTTTCAAGTGGATTGTATTCCTTTTCCCAGAAGTCTGCGTCTTGAATTCCGAGTTTGACAGGGTCAAAAACAGGGTCTTTACCAGCCTTCAACTGTGACTCATAGTCTCGTAGAACCTTTAGAGCAGGTTTGGTTAACAGAAGAATGGCAATAATATTCAGCCAGGCCATGCTTCCTACACCTACATCACCTAATCCCCAAGCAAGAGAAGCCGTTTTGACGCTTCCGTAGAACACCATTCCACAGATGACAACTTTAAGAACGTATTCAGTCCAAATCCGCCTTTTTTGGCCATTAATATAGGATAGGTTCGTTTCTGCCATATAGTAATAAGCCATGATTGTAGTAAAGGCAAAGAAGAATAAAGAAACTGCAACAAATGGTGCCCCAAAACCATGGAATACCGATTCAACAGCTGCTTGCGTATAACCAGGTCCAGGCTGCATATCGCCAAGGTTGTTGACAATCACAGGTTTACCTTCAGGGGCAACATTGTACATGCCGGTAATTAAGATCATAAATGCCGTGGCAGAACATACCAATAAAGTGTCTACATAAACAGAGAATGCTTGCACAATTCCTTGCTTTGCTGGGTGTGATACCTCAGCTGCAGCAGCGGCGTGCGGTCCAGTACCTTGACCAGCCTCATTTGAATATACACCACGTTTAACACCCCATGTAATAGCGGAACCGAGGATACCACCAAATGCTGCATCGGCGCCGAATGCACTGGAGAAGATGAGCTTTAGAACACCAGGTATTTCAGAAATATTCATAAATGTGATAATCAGTGCGACTACAATATAACCTAATGCCATGAAAGGTACTACAAACTCTGCAACGCGTGCGATCCGCTTTACTCCTCCAAAAATAATAACAGCAAGGAGTGTTACGATGATAATACCAGTAATTGCTGGGTTGATTCCGAAAGCGTTTTCAACACTTAAGGCAATACTATTTGCCTGAACACCAGGCAGTAGAACGCCTGTAGCGACGACTGTTACAATGGCGAATAGTACAGCATACCATTTTATACCTAATCCTTTTTCTATATAGTATGCAGGACCGCCGCGGAATTGGCCATCTTTTTTAACTTTATAAACCTGACCTAAAGCGGATTCAACAAAAGCTGACCCAGCTCCTAAGAACGCCATCATCCACATCCAGAACACGGCACCAGGACCGCCAAAGGCAATCGCTGTCGCTACACCGGCAATGTTACCAGTTCCAACTCTTCCGGATAGAGCGAGAGATAATGCTTGGAACGATGAAATCCCCGCTTCTGATTTTTGACCTTTAAACATTAATTTGAAAATGTCTTTCATGTGTCTGACTTGTAGGAATCTAGTAATAATAGAATAAAACAATCCTACTCCCAGACATAAAAAGATTAATGCTTGACTCCAGATAATATCATTAAGCCAATTTACTAAATTCTCCATAAATCTCCCCCTTTATCTTTTGCCTTTTCTATTATATAACAGGGTTTCTATAAAATAAAGAATATTTTATATTTTTGAAATATTTATTATACACTTGTTTAACCACTTTGTGAAAACGCCATCATAATTAAGATATTATTAACTATTTTTAAATAAGAAGAGGAATTTGCTGAGGAATAAAATTTATATTTACTGGGATTATAAAATCTGAAGGAGAGTTTTTATGATTGCCATTATCTATTCGATTCTTTGGGTAATTGCTGCCTTTAAACTGGCAGATAGGGAATGGAAACAATATTATCCCACTATTTTATTTTCCTCACTGGGGAATGCATTATACGAAATTATTTGCTATAAATACCAGCTTTGGCAGATGGAACCGAATGGATTGCCGGCAGCCATCATTCCGATGATGCTACTTATATTAATAGGAATGCCCTTGTCTACTTGGATTTTTTTATCAAAATATCCCTTTGGTAAAAGATTTTCGATTCAAGCAATGTATATCGGTTTTTATGTAGTGATGTTCCTCGTGCTCGAATATGTGTCAATAAAAATAGGAGCGATCACTTATCATCATAATTGGAATTTATTTTGGTCAGGCATATTTGTTATTGTCATGTTCCTAGTACTAAGAATTCATTACTCCAAACCACTGCTGGCATTATTTATTTCTGTAATCTTCAGCTTCTTCTTAATTTTTGTTTTTGATGTCAGCCTTGTTAAAATGAAATAATAATGAAAGCACGCTGGATTCAGCGTGCTTATTCGTTCGTATGATAGTACATTGGCGTCATTTTCTAAATGGCCACCAATTGGCTTCTCCAAAGGTTCGCACCATAACTGGTACAAACAGCGGAAGAACCACTAGGGCGTATAAGGCAAGACCAATTAATAGAATCGTAGCAATTTCTAGTAATGATAAAACACCGGAAGGCATCATCGCTGCGAACGTTCCGCCTAAGATGACAGCTGCTGAAACGATGACTGTCCCCATCTTCTTCATTGATTCAAGAATGGCTTTTTCAACAGGTAAATCACGATACTCGTTAAAGCGATCCATTAAGAAAATACTGTAGTCGATTCCAAGAGCAACGAGAATAACAAAGGCAAAGAATGGTACAGCCCAGCTGATGCCTGTGTATCCTAGCCAGTTTACAAAAATATATTCAGAGATTGACATTGATGTATAGTAGGTTAAGACCAAAGAGCCGATTAGGTAAATTGGCATTATCAATGAACGGAGCAGGAGGATTAGGATGATTCCGATTCCTGCAAGCATTAAAATAACAGTTCTGGAATAGTCGCCTTTGGAAATGGTATCCAAATCATGGTGCATGCTCGAAACACCGCCAATAGCAACCTTTGCATTTTCAAGCTTGGTGTCTTTAACTGCACGTTTTACAGCATCTTTTATGACTGGTATTCTGTTTATCGCCTCATTAGAGTATGGATTCTTATTAAAGACAACATCAATCGTCATGACCTTACGGTCTTTTGACATATAGGCATTCAGCACTTTCGAAAAATCATTGCTGTCCAAAACATCCTGAGGGATATAAAAACCATTTTGCTGCTGCTTGGATACATCGGCCAAATAATCTTGGGCACTTACCAGCCCATTTGAGACTTGGTTTAATCCATCGGCACTTTGATTTAACCCGTCAGAAAGCTGGTTAATTTGGCTGCCGATATTTTCAAACCCGGAAAGCAATTCCTGCTGGCCATTATTGATGCCATCCAGACCGCCTGTAAACTTCGGCATGTTTGCGACGATTTGTCCCTGGCCGTCTTCCATTTGATATAAACCAGACTCAAGTGCCGTAATTCCCGGAAGGAGCTGTTCCATACCTCTGATTAATTGTTCTTGTCCGGAAATCAGTTTCGCAAATTCGCTATTGGCCGTATTAAGACCGTTTTGTGCTTCTTTGAGGCCTGCGTTAAGTTGATTCAAGCCTGCAGCTAGCTGCTGTGCTGCCGCATAGGCCCCAGGAGCCTCCGGCTTACCTGGGATGCCTTCAATTGTCGCCTTAATAGTTTGGTAGTCTTGACTATTCTGGACAGTCGGATAATCTGTTTCCAACTGATTAAAATTAGCTTGCAAATTAAGGCTGCTGCTTAGTAATTCCAACCCAGCGGCCGTTTTTTGATAGTTGATTAATAGGGTACCCAGCCCAGTTTCTGTTTGTTGATAGCCCGCAAGTAATTGTTTGCTTCCATCTAAAGCTCTTTGAGAATTAATTTTGATTTGGGTTAAGCCTTCTTTTATTTGTGTTGAACCTAAAGAACCTTGTTTAAGTCCTGTTTCGATATCTGAAAGGCCGCTTTGAACCTTGGCCAAATTCGTTTTGATTTCTTTCGTGCCAGAGATTAATTGGCTGATTCCAGCTGTTGCCTGCTCCATTTTTGGCTGATTAGCTGCCATCTGGGTGCTTGCTTCAGATAGCCCGCCGCTGATTTGTTTAATCCCGTCATTTCCTTTGCCAAGTCCGTCCTCAAGGCTTGCTACCTGCTTGGAAATATAAAAATCGTCAATTGGTTTGCCGGTCGGGCGGGTGACAGAACGGACGGTTTTGACATCATTAACTTTTTTGAGTTCTTGACTGATTTTTTCGGTAATTGACAAATATTCCGTGGTGTTCATTTTATCGTCATTTTTAATGACAATTTGTGTCGGCATAGATTCACCAGGCCCGAATGAATCCGCAATTATATTAAAACCCTTAATAGATGGATATTCATCGCTGATTTCTTCAAGCGAATTAAATGACAATTGATCCTTATACGTGAATAGGAAAGGTATTGCGATAATGGCAACAAGAATAAAAGCAATCAATGGACGTTTCAGGGCAAAGTTCCCCATTACACCCCATAGCTTACTATCGCTATGCTCAAGCTTGCCTTTTGCCGGCCAAAACAATTTTTTTCCAAGGACTGCCATGAAAAATGGCACTACTGTGATGAGTGCGATTAATAAAATCGCTACTCCAACGGCCACAGCAGCGGCGGATTTGTATAGCTGGAAGGTGGATAAACCTATTGAAGCAAATCCGATTAAAACAGCGACACCGCTAAAAAAGACCGTTTTTCCAGCTGTTTTGTATGTTTTAACGATGGCCTCTGTTACATTTTCACCCGCAGACAATTCCTCTTTAAAGCGGCTTAAGAGCAGGATGCAATAATCCGTTCCAATCCCGAAGAGGACGGCAACCAAGAAAATCTGTGTAAAGGTTGATAATGGAAAGTTCAATTTATCTACTAAAATAGCAACAATGGATTGAGCTGTTAGATAGCTAAATCCTACCGTTATCAAAGGAATAATAGGGGCCACTACTGATCTGAAGACAAGCAGCAACACGGCTAAAATGAAAACTACCGTTATGCCTTCGGTTTTTTTCAGTCCTTCCTGAGAGTTTGTGACGAGGTCCTCGCCAATCACCCAGCCGCCTGTATAGTAATGAGCAAGTTTGACATCATCAATCGCTTTATTTAATTCTTTGACAATTTCCTTTGCTTCCCTATTATTCGAAGTCACTTTAATGGAAACTAGGATTGTTTTGCCGTCCTTTGAAACCAGCTGGTCCTTCAGTTCCTCTTGAGTGAAATGGGTGAGGATTTCAGTGATTCCTAGCGTCTCCTTATTTCTTTCTAGTTCTTTGACAGCTTTTTCAGCATCAGCGAAGTCGTCCTTCGTTAATTTTTTTTCACTATGGAAGACAAGCGCCGTTTGCAGGGAATTACCCTTATTTTCACTTGATTGAACATCCTTGAGAATTTTTTCGGCAAGGGTGGAGGGGTAGCCTTCTGGAACGGAAATTTGTCCTTTCTCTCGAACGAGATTTTCCATATTTGGCGCAGCCATAAAAAGCGCAGCAATGACTGCAATCCAAGCGATTAAGATAAACCATTTCCCCTTAATGATGGCTCTCACTTGCTATTCCCCCAGTTCTTCCTGTTTCTTGTTGTCTAAAATTTGTGCTAATTTTTCATACGTGTAAATAAAAGTTGTGATTTCGGTTTCATCGAACTGGGTAATGATAGATTCAACTAATTGATGGACCTTTTCCTGGGCACTTTGAAACAGTTCGACGCCTTCTTTTGTTAGTGTTAAATAAACCACTCTGCGATCTTTTTCGTCTCTAGTTCTTTGTATCAAGCCTCTATCAGTCATTCGATTGATGATAGCTGTTATTGCACTTTTATTGACCTGAAAAACTTCGGCCAATTCCGTTGAGGTACATTCTCCTGTCTGGTGGATATATCTTAAGATGTAGTGCTGGTCATTGGTCAATTCGTTTCCAAGTTGATTTTTAATTAAGGCTTCTGCTTTTTTATGTACCTGAAAGGAAATGTTTACATAGCGGTCAATTAAATCCTGGATTGTGTTGTTATCCATTTTGCCTTCACCCCATTACTTTTTGAAAAAATAGTTAACATATTGAACTATTCACCTGTTAAACTATATAACAAAGTAAATATTGTGTCAATTAGGAACAAACAGCAAAAAAAGACCCTGATTGTATAATAATCAAGGCCATTGCTCCATATGCTTTTGTAATTTTTTCTTATTCTTGATTCTTTTGATTAGATATATACCGGCTATCAATGCCAGCACATTTAATGAATCGCCAAAGTTAATTGTTAGACTGAATTGGTTATTCACCTTAATATCATTTTTATTGTTTGTTGTACTAGGACTACTTTTAATTTCCAGTTCTTTCCTTACCACTAGCATGCCCCCTAAAATCTATCATTTCTCTATTAATCATATTCGGGTAGGGGGAAATAATGCTAGATTTTAAAAAAGCGGTTTATGAAACAAATTGAGGAATCATCCTTCATTTTTTTCTTTATCAACGGCATTTTTAAAAATACGTTTCAGGGCTTCATTTTGCATTCTCATGTATTCAAGCAATGCTTCTTTTTCTTCCTCATCGAGCACGAGTTCATCCTTTTTTTCCTTTTCCATGCAAATCACCCCAATTTAGCTATTAATAGCATTTTAACTGATTCGGTACGTCGATTAAAGTAGTATTAAAAATTAAAAAAAGGCAATAATGGTTGATGTTGAGAAAAATATTCTTATGAAGGAATTGACTTTTAGCTAAGGGAAATATATAATTTTTTCAAAAATATAACTAGAAACAATGACGGGGATTAGTAAAATGAAAAGGTCTTACCAAGAGAGGAAACCATTGGTGTGAGGTTTCTTAAGACGGTCATTTGAACCTGCCTCCCGAGTTCTGTATCGGATGGATTGAAGATACATGCGGATCAAATCCGTTATCATGCAAAGAGTTTAAAGCATTTGCTTTATGAATTTAGGGTGGTACCGCCAGGCCTTGGTCCCTTTTTTAGGATCAAGGCCTTTTTATATGCAAAAAGCTAAATGCGTCTAAAACAGGCGCTGGAGCGGGAAATATTTTTCAGAAAATGATGAGGTGTCAAAATGGCTAAGGAATTTGTAAAAGATATTACTGCGATGGATGAGGACTTCGCGCAGTGGTATACAGATGTTGTTACTAAAGCAGATTTAATCGATTATTCAAGCGTCCGCGGTTCGATGATTATCCGCCCATATGGGTTTGCATTGTGGGATAATATCAAAAATGAAGTAGACCGTCGGATTAAGGAAACAGGGCATGAAAATGTTTATATGCCATTATTTATCCCTGAAAGTCTACTGCAAAAAGAAAAGGACCACGTAGAGGGTTTTGCTCCTGAAGTTGCATGGGTTACCCATGGCGGATCTGAAGAGTTGGCAGAAAGATTAGTTGTCCGCCCAACTTCTGAGGTTCTGTTCTGTGAGCATTATAAAAATATTATTCACTCCTATCGTGATTTACCAAAGCTTTATAATCAATGGGCAAACGTCGTCCGCTGGGAGAAAACAACCCGTCCATTCTTACGGACATTAGAATTCTTGTGGCAGGAAGGCCATACTGCCCATGCAACCGATGAAGATGCGATGGAAGAAACCATCAAAATGCTGAATGTGTATGCTGATGTACTTGAGAACACTCTAGCGATTCCTGTTGTAAAAGGGGAAAAAACGGAAAAGGAAAAATTCGCTGGGGCAAAACATACCTTTACGGTTGAAAGTTTAATGCATGATGGTAAAGCATTGCAATCCGGTACTTCCCACCACTTTGGCACTGGCTTTGCTGAAGCATTTGGGATTCAGTACACTGATAAGGACGGAAAGCTTCAATATGTCCATCAAACATCATGGGGCTTTACAACCCGTGTAATCGGCGCCTTAATCATGGTGCACGGCGACGACCGCGGTCTTGTGATTCCGCCAAAGGCAGCACCAACTCAAGTCATGATTGTGCCAATCGCACAGCATAAAGAGGGCGTACTGGACTTTGCATATGACTTGAAAAATTCCCTTGGCAAAGTGGCTCGTGTCGATATCGATGCCAGCGACAAAAAGCCAGGCTGGAAGTTCAATGAGTACGAAATGAAAGGTATTCCTGTCCGTTTGGAAGTTGGTCCAAAGGATATCGAAAACAAGCAGGTAGTTTTGGTGCGCCGGGACACTTTGGAAAAAATCGTCGTTTCAATGGATCAACTAGAAGAGAAGCTTGTAGCGCTGCTTGAGGAGATTCAGTCGAACCTGTACAACAAAGCGTTAAAGCATCGTGAAGAAAGAACATCGGTTGCGACTACACTTGCTGAATTAAAGGAATCTTTAGAAGCAAAGCCAGGATTTATCAAAGCAATGTGGTGCGGAGAGTTAGCCTGCGAGGAAAAAATCAAAGAAGATACCGGCGCTACGTCACGTTGTATCCCATTTGAACAAGAAAAAGTATCAGATAAATGCGTTTGCTGCGGAAAAGATGCAGATCAGATGGTTTACTGGGCAAAAGCATATTAAAAAATACCTTTTTGGGGGGCTCTTTCAAGACGGAAGAGCCCATTTTTAGGAGGTGCACAAAATGAAACCTATCTTAATAGATTTCCCAGAAGAATTTTACACAGAAAGATTAGTTATTCGTAAGCCGATGCCGGGTGACGGAAAAGTGGTTTATGAGGCAATGCAGGCTTCCTTGACCGAACTGAAGCCGTGGATGCCTTGGGCCCACCGCGATCAAACGCCAGAAGAGGTAGAGGCCAACATGCGTGAAGCGCATGCGAAGTTTCTCACTAGAGAAGATCTAAGATTGCATATATTTCATAAAGAAACCGGTGAGTTTATTGCATCTTCCGGATTGCATAGGATCAACTGGGATGTTCCCAAATTTGAAATTGGCTACTGGATTGATACACGGCATAGCGGAAAGGGTTACATAACGGAAGCGGTTGAGGGTATTACCAATTTTGCTTTTCAAGAATTGAACGCCAAGCGGGTAGAAATCCGCTGCGATTCCAAAAACGTGAAAAGCCGGGCCATTCCCGAACGTCTGGGATTTGACCTGGAAGGCATTTTAAAAAATGATAGTATTTCTGTTGTTGGAAATGAATCAAGAGATACATGTGTTTTTGCCAAAATAAAATAAAGTATTAAAAAAACTCGACCAAAAGTCGAGTTTTTAAATTAGCTAGGGACGTAACTAAATAATATTTTGTAATTGCCAAATATTCACGAATATATGATTTTGGGACAGCGATCAACGGTGTTTCCGCTGGAAGCCCTTGTACCTTAAGGTTGGCGTCAGCGGCAAGTGACAAGGCACGATAGAGATGAAAGTCATTCGTTACTACAACACCATCTTTAGCAGATGTCGGAATGAGCTTTTTGGAAAAACGAATATTTTCATATGTATCAGTTGATTTACCTTCTAAAACAATCCGAGATTCGTTAATCCCAAGTTTCTGTAGTTCTCTTTTTATACATTCAGCTTCAGATATATCCTCTCCGGGACCTTGCCCTCCTGAAGCAATGGCTATTGTGCTCGGGTTTTTCTTTAAATATACCGCAGCTGCATCTATTCCGCTAGCTAATGTTAACGATGGTTCGGTGCCTTTGACTCTAGCGCCAAGAACAATTAGGTAATCCGCATTTTTAGCAGGAACTACACCATAATTTAAGGATATCTTATATTGTAAAAAGGCTGCATAAATGATCCCCGCCGCAAATATTACCCAAAACAATAAAACTGTCTTTTTTCGAATCCTTTTCATTGATTTCGCACCTCAACAATTTACCAATCCTTTTTATTTTACATTATAAATGAATTGACTGGAAAATTTTGCGACTAAAGTCATAGTCCGAATTATTCAAAAATAATAATATGTGATTTACATCACTTTGTCTCAGTGATTTCTATCATATAATTCACTACGGATATATATTTCACTGCATTTATAGTGGAAACACAAAGAGGAGTGACAATAATGTTAGACCAAAAAACAATCGAGATTATTAAATCAACAGTTCCAGTTTTAGAACAACACGGTGAAAAAATTACGACACGCTTTTATCAGCTTATGTTTGGGAACCATCCTGAATTATTGAACATTTTCAATCACGCCAACCAAAAACAGGGAAGACAACAAAAAGCTCTTGCCGGAACGGTTTATGCTGCGGCAATGTATATTGACAATCTTGAAGCCATTATTCCTGTGGTCAAACAAATTGCCCACAAGCATAGAAGCCTCGGCATCAAACCCGAGCATTATCCGATTGTCGGAAAACATTTGCTGCTTGCAATCAAGGATGTTTTAGGAGATGCAGCAACTGATGAAATCATCGATGCCTGGGCTCAAGCCTATGAAGTAATCGCAGGTGCCTTCATCGGTGTGGAAGCAGAAATGTATGGTCAAGCAGCTAATCAAACAGGCGGCTGGGACGGTTTTCGCAACTTTATCGTTGACCGCAAAGTGATCGAAAGTGATGTCATTACATCCTTCTATTTAAAGCCTGAAGACCAAAAAGAGATTGCCGGCTTTGAACCAGGTCAATATATTAGTATTTTACTAGAGATTAAAGGGGAAAAGTTTACCCATATCCGTCAATACAGCCTTTCAGATGCTCCAGGAAAACATTACTATCGTATCAGCGTGAAACGCGAGGCAGGTACTCCAAATCCGGATGGAGTCGTATCTAATTACCTTCATGATGAAGTAAAAGAAGGAGACATTTTAAAGGTAAGTGCGCCAGCAGGGGATTTTGTGTTAAATACTGAAAAAACGAATCCGGTCGTATTACTTAGCGGCGGTGTAGGTTTAACGCCAATGATGAGCATGTTAAAAACAGTGGTAGAACTTCAGCCGGAAAGAAAGGTTACCTTCGTCCATGCGGCAGCAAATGGTAATGTCCATGCGCTTAGGGAAGAAGTTGAAGAACTTGCACAGCTTGACAATGTAAATAGCTGCATTTTTTATGATTCCCCAACAGAAGATGATCGCCAAAACAATCGTTTCGATGTTGAAGGCTATGTGACACGTGAATGGCTGCAAGAGAATGTAGCAATTGAAGATGCTGAATTCTATTTCTGCGGACCGGTTCCATTCATGAAGGCCATTAATGGCTCTTTAAAAGGACTTGGGGTAACTGAAGAGAGAATCCACTTTGAATTCTTTGGACCAATGGGAAGTTTAGAAAATAACGAAAAGGATACAGCCATTGCCGAACGGTCTGAGGAGTTAGTTACAGTTTAATAAACAAAAACCCGGATTTCCAAGAATGGAATTCGGGTTTTATTTTTAGCTAATAGGAAAGTATAAATTCAACTACGCCTCTGTCTTCGTCCTATCGGACTCGCCAATCGGCGAGTTTTCATTTATTCGCATACCCAGGAAAGACCTGTCGTCCCGACCCCAGTATGAACTCCTGCAACGGTTATCAACATCATAATCTCAGTTTTTAAATTTGGGAAGGTTTCGTTAAGTAATTTCTCCAGTTCTGATGCCTTTTTTGAATCGTTTGCGTGAAGAATAGCCGCTTTTTGGACCTTTTTTGTTTCCAAATCTTCTTTTAATGTCTTTATTAGCCAAGCAAAGGCTTTTTTATCGGAACGGACTTTGTCTTTAATTTTTGCCGTACCTTCCTCGATGGCTAATATCGGCTTGATATTTAGAAGAGATGCTAGTATTTTTTGTCCGCCTGAGACGCGGCCGCTTTTGTGCAGCTGATCGAGATTAGAAGGGACTAAAAATAGTCGCGTATGGTCACGCAAAGCATTTAGCCGATTTACAACTTCTTCAATCTCGAGTCCTTGTTCAACAAGCTCAATCCCTCTTTTAACAATAAAGGAAAGTGGATATGATCCTGTAAGAGAATCAATAGCGTAAAGTTTAAAGCCAGCCATATTAGCGGCTAAAACGGAAGTTTGATAGGTACCGGTTAGAACACTTGATGCATGGACAGCAATCCCGAAATCATATTCCTCTTTCAACTTCTCATAGAGCTCTACGAAATCATTGATGGACGGCTGGGAAGATTGGAATTTCCCATCCTCATTTTTCATTCGCTCGTAAAATTCCTCTTGAGTAATATCAATCGTTTCCTTATAAAATTCGTCGTTAATTACAACATGCAGCGGGATAACATGTATGTCATTCTTCTCAATAAATTCCTTAGAGAGAGAAGATGTTGTATCGGTAATCCATGCAATCTTTGCCTTGTTCATAAGTCCTCTTCCTTCCGCGTAATTCAATAGATGTAATAGCTTACATTTCAAAATAGCAAATCATGTAGTTTTCATAACTACATAAAAGATACTAGAATCGTATTGTAGAGTCAATAAATATTTTAAGTTTTCGCTTAAAATTCATATTCTCAAATTTGCTTCCCAAACAATTAGTGTTTAAATTAAAGATAGAAGAAGGGCAGAAAGGATGAATATATGAGTAAGAATTCAATTCGGACGATAACGGGCGTGGCAGTTCTCCTTTGTCTCCTCTGGCTTGGTGGACTTGGTTGGGCAGTTGGGGAGTATTATGCAGGTACATCGGGAAATATCTCTAAGCCATCCGTTTCGGAGCAGAAAGTTGACCAGAAAAAGGGATTAACCGTAGTGGCTCTTGGGGATTCCTTAACACGAGGAACTGGTGATGAGACGGGTAAAGGCTATGTAGGTGTCCTAGTAGACGAAATCAAGGAAAAAACCAAAAAGTCTGTCCAACTGACCAACCTCGGCATTAATGGCCAAAGATCGGACCAGCTTCGCAACCAGGTTCAGGAGGAGGAGGTCGGAAGACAAATCCAAAAAGCAGATGTTGTGCTAGTGACAATCGGCGGTAACGATTTGTTTCGAGGCGGACAGGGGTTAATGGATTTTCAAGCGGAGGATATAACCGCCATTGAGAAAAAATATCTGGATAATTTGAATTTTATTTTCACAGAAATACGCAAATACAATCAAACTGCCAATGTGTTCTTTGTTGGTTTGTACAATCCTTTCATTGAATTAAATCAAGGAAAAGAAATGTCAAAAGTTGTTCGGAAATGGAATTACGATAGCGCTGAAATTAGTGCCTTATTCCCTAAAATCGTATTTGTTCCGACGTTCGATTTATTTGAATTGAAGGTAAATGATTATTTATATTCGGATAAGTTCCATCCGAATCAAAAAGGGTATCGGTTAATAGCTGAACGAGTTGCTGCATTGATGACATGGTAAGGAGTTAAACCGATGGAGAAAAAAATAACATTGTCCGTTAAGGATTTGAAAAAAGTAATCGGGCGTAAAGAGATTATCAGGGGATTGAGCTTTGACTTGCGGGAAGGAGAAGTATTTGGCTTCCTCGGACCAAATGGCGCAGGCAAAACAACGACAATCCGTATGCTAGTCGGTCTAATCAAACCGACCTCCGGAACTATTCACATTTGTGGTTTTAACATTAGAGAGCATTTTCAAAAGGCCATGGAAAATTTGGGCTGTATTGTCGAAAATCCAGAATTATACCCATATTTGTCGGGTTATAATAACCTGCTTCATTTTGCTCGCATGCTTGATGGGATCGGCGAAGAACGCATTAAGGAAGTGACGGAGCTTGTTGGCTTGACCGAAAGAATTCATGATAAAGTAAAAACTTACTCACTTGGTATGCGGCAGCGCCTGGGAATTGCCCAAGCACTATTAGGAAATCCGAAGGTGCTGATTCTGGATGAGCCTACTAACGGACTAGATCCCGCCGGAATTCGTGAAATGCGGGAATTTATCCGCTTCTTGGCCGAACAGGAAGGATTGAGTGTCCTTGTCTCGAGCCATTTATTAAGTGAAATTCAGTTATTGTGTGACCGGGTTGCCATTATTTCAAAGGGTGCCATCATACGCATAGATACAGTTGAAAAGTTGTTATCAAATCGTGAAAGAGTCGTCTGGCGGCTTGCGCCGATTGACAAAGGAAAACAAGTATTAGCAGCTTTGACAGCAATAGAAGAAAAAGAAGACGGCACCATTTTAACAGAGTTTGACGAACAAAGAACGCCTGAGTGGAATAAACAGCTTGTTGAAGCTGGGGTTTCGGTAATTGAATTCCATCGAAAGCTTCCTGTGCTCGAAGATTTGTTCCTTGAGCTTACTGGGGGTGAGACAATTGCATAAATTGATTCAAAATGAAATGCTCAAGCTGATAGCCAAGAAACGATTAATCGTTATTGCCATCATCATTGGCGTTCTTGTCATGTTGTTTACTTATGCTCAATATAAGCAGATTGAAACACAGCGGGAGAAATTGGGCACCAGTGATTGGCGGACCATCCTTCAGCAGCAGATTGTCGACACCACCAATCGTTTATCGAGCAGCCGGATTTCAGACGAATGGAAAAAACAGCTGCAAATCTCGCTTCAGCAGCAGCAGTATTACCTTGAACATGATATCAATCCCTCAGAACCCGGGGCACCTACTTTTATGCGGATTTTTCTGGAAAATTCGATTGACCTGTTTATTCCTTTAATGGTGATGGTTATAGCGAGTGACTTGGTTTCCTCTGAGCATAGTCTTGGCACTGTCAAACTGCTCTTAACCCGGCCCGTCAAAAGATGGAAAATCCTCTTAAGCAAATACATAACACTATGCCTTGCCGTTTCATTAATTATCGCCATTGCCGGAATTCTCTCATATGGTATTTCCGGACTTGTTTTCGGATATAAAGGGTGGGGCGCACCGATCCTGACTGGATTCAGCGTTACCGATACCGGGTTAAATACATCTGAAGTAAGGCTGTTAAGTCTGTGGAAGTTTTTATTAATGGATTTTGGACTTGTTTGGTTCGTAGCTATCGTCGTTGGCACCTTGTCATTTATGTTATCGGTTTTAATCCGCAGTACCGCGGCAGGGATGGGGGTTATGCTGGCAGCCTTAATTTCCGGGGCGATTTTAAATAATATGGTTTCTTCATGGAAATCAGCCAAATTCTTTTTTATGGTGAATTTAAGACTGACAGACTATATGAAGGGCAACGCACCGCCAATTGAAGGTATGACGCTGTCGTTTTCATTACTCACCCTCTTAGTGTGGTGGGCGGCAGCATTAATGGTATCGTTTATGGTCTTTACCAAGAGGGATGTTTACTAAATTAAAATTTGATAGAAATTTTTAAATTTTATAAAATAAAAGGTGTAAACGAAGAAAATGGGGGAATCAATATGTCATTTGTCGTCAAAAAAATTGATCATGTTCAACTAGCTGCTCCAAAAGGCTGTAAAGACGAAGCGAGAAAATTCTTTGGAGATATTTTAGGGTTAGCCGAGGTGGAGAAACCGGAGGAATTAAAGAAACGCGGCGGCGTTTGGTTTGAGTTTGGTACGTTCCAAATTCATATTGGAGTAGAAGAGCCCTTTAGCCCTGCTAAAAAAGCCCATCCCGCCCTTGTTGTGGAAAACATCGATGCCTTAAAAGAGCATCTAAATAATAACAATATACCTTTTACTACAGACGACAATCTCCCTGGTGCAAACCGAATCCACCTGCATGATCCATTCGGAAACCGCCTTGAGTTATTGGAATGGATATAGAAAACAGCCCGCTGTCACAAGCGGGCTGTTTTCTATATCGGATGAGACTGCCTTTCTAATCAATCGAGGCAGGTAAGTTGGCTGCGTCCTCTAATCATAAGGTTATTGTTTTGCAGTGATTTTGACAGGGTCGCGGTCGATTCTAAAGTGCTGCTTTAGGATTAATGCAGGTCCGCCAAGATTGAACAAATATCGTGCTTCAATCACCTGTTTCATGAAGGCGCCAAATAATCCGGAAAGGCGGAAGCGACCAACTAAGCCAACTGCGGCAAAATTGCCAATGGAAGCAACTGTCCCTTTATGATGATATTCAAACACCTTCAATTCATTGCCGCGGAGTGTAGACACAATGTTCTGTGCACAAACAGGTGCTTGCTGGAGGGCAACCTGCGCAGTAGGGGGTAAAGAGCTTCTTTCATCCTTCATGAATAGTGAGCAATCCCCAATGCTGAAGACGTTCGTCATATTTTTTACCCTAAGGTACGAATCAACAGGAATCTTTCCTTTTTCCAGCGGCAATCCAAATTTTTCGACAATGGAATTTGCCTTTACGCCACAGGACCATATTATGGTTCGAGCAGGAATTTCCAAATCGGTTTCTAACATTATTTTTTCCGGAGTGCATTCCAATATTTTCTTCGAAGTAATTAATTCAACATTAAATTTCTCTAATGTTTCGGTTGCATACTTTATTGATTGTTTTGGAAAGAAGGGAATAACAGATTGAGCCGCTTCCACGGCAATAATTTTTACTTTTTCAAATGGAATATTGTGTTGCCTGCAAAGATTAGGCAGTCCCTCAGCTAATTCTCCTAGCATCTCAATCCCGGTAAATCCCCCGCCAGCAACCACAAAGGTTAACCGAGAAGGGTCTTGATCCTCTTTATAAAGGTTCAACTGCTTTGTGATATGATGATAAATTGCTTTTGAGCTTCTAAAGCTGCGGATTGCCAAGGCATTTTCTTTAATGCCTGGAATCCCAAATGTTTCTACTTCAAAGCCTAATGCCGACACTAAATAGTCGTATTCTATGGTATCCCCGCCATCTAGGTGAACTAACTGGTTTTGGATATCGACAGTGGATACTGCACCTTTAATAAATCGGGTTTTGCTAGCGTCAACTAAATCCGGAATGGAAATGGCAAATTGCCGATCTGCCGCCGTACCAACGCCAATTTTGTGGAGCTGGGTGGTTATGTAATGATAATCGTGTTTATTAATAAGGGTTACGTCTGCTTCCCCGTCTTTTAACAACTTCTCCAGTCGTTTGCTTGTAATAATGCCCCCGTATCCAGCACCGAGAATCACAATTTTTTTCTTTGTCATATGTCATCAGCTCCCAGTAAAACGCCTAATTTGTGAAATATTTCACATGAAATTTTTAAAAAATAAGCAAACATGCTTTATTATTTTTAGTATGTGAAAATATTCACAAGTGATTCATGTATATAGATTACGATATTTTGTAAGAGAGTACAAGTTAATAATCACTAAAATTTTGTCAAAATGGTAAATTTTTTTTCGTAAATTGGGCATTATAAATTCGTGCCAAATTCCATTTATTGGTTTCGAAACAATATAAAAGATTTTGAAAGGAGATTTTTATGAAAAGTAAAATAGCTTGTTTATTATTGGGACTGTTCTTGGCGGTACCTGGCCTTGGGAAGGCGAATATGGTGCCTGACACTACTGGGAAACAGCTTGAAAAACCATGTGACTGCGAATCAGAAGAGACTAAGCATGAACATGGGATGCATCGTGACTGGCAGGCTAAAATGGCAGAACGGCAGAAGCAGCTTTTATCATCGGTAGAGAAGTATACTCCAGATAAGAAAAAAGAATGGGAGGCTGTTCTAAAGGAGAGAAATGCTCTTCGCACCAAATGGATGGGTCCGGAAAATGCCGGAAAACGGGAGCAATGGAAGAAAGAGAAAATGCAAAAAATGACTGAGCTTAAGAAACAATTAGATGAAGGGAAAATTACTAAAGAAGAATTTATCAAAAAGGTTCATGGTGAAAAAGATATGATGAAATGGAAAACATTTCATGACCTTAGTCTTGCGGTAGAGAAGAACGATTCGAAAAAGGCAGCAGAAACCCTTAATCAATTATTATTACAATTTAAGGAACATAATGCGAAGCTCAAAGAAAAACTCGGTGAATAAAAAAATCTTAAAGAAAAAGCCAATTATTTGTAGTTGGCTTTTTCTATTGAGTGTTTATACAATATAAAAATTACATTATTAAAAGACTGTCAAAGGGGAATTTTAAAAGGGAGACATGAAAGGGAGGTATGGGTATGGATCGAAAAAAATTAATGATGACAACTGTAGCATTAGGTGCTGCGTATTTAATGCGGAATGACAAGTCCCGTAAAAAACTCATGAATCAACTTCAGGGACTGGCAAAATCAAGAAGATAATGACTAGTAAAAAGGGCTGCCTCAACACGGGTCAAGCCCTTGTGTTTTGAGACAGCCTTGTTCTTAGGATTATTTTGTAATGTCGACTTTTTTCGCCTCTTTAATGTCTTCATGTATTTCCGCCTTAATATCTTCAGCAATTCCGCTGGTGGCATTTTTAAATTCACGGATGGACTTACCAAAGGCACGGCCAATTTCCGGCAGTTTATTTGGACCAAAAATAACTAACGCAACAATTAAGATCAAAATTAATCCGGGTACTCCAATGTTGGAAAACATTCCTTCATCTCCTAGCGATGATTATTTGTTCAGATATATTATACAGATTTATCCGCCATTTTTCTAGGACTGTCTATTCCAAGGCTACCGATGTATTTTCATGTCCATCATAGAAATCTTTTATGGCTTTATCAACATAAACCCAGCCTTTCCAGCCTATATGAATAGTATCCTTCATAAAGTAGGGGTCGTATTCATGATTGGAGAAATCGGCAACCCGAAAGTCGTTCGCCTCAATTTGCTTCTTAATACGATCGTAGTACGCGGATCGACCCTCTTGAGGGAAATCAGTATAGTCATACCATTTACCATTGACCGGAACAGATATAAATAATGGTTCTGCCCCTGAATCCTTTAAAAGATCAAGAACAAGTTCAAAATCATCGTATTCAGGTGATTCGCCATAAGAAGCACCTGTTTTTGAGTTTTTTAATGAAGGCAATAATTTTCGAATTTTATCATACTGATAGTTACTGATATAAAAGGCATTATTCGTTGCTCTTTTCTCACCATATCGGTCTGCCTGTTCCGCTAATTCAGTCCATGATTTATTTTTAACCGATGGACTAATGTCCCGTTTGCTTGAAAACCCACCCGCTAACGTATAATAAAGGTCTTTCTTCTCCAATAACTCCCGATAGGTGAACGCAATCGGACGCACCAGATAACTTTCTCGTTTAATCCACGGATCTTTTGTCAATTCCGCCCGGTACATTGTAGAAAGAATCGGATCGTTTTGTACAGGCGAGAACTGTAAAAGACGTTTCATTGCCTTTTTCTTAAGGTTTGGATTGATATTTCTGTTAAAGGCTAAATCATATCCCTGTAAAGAGGAATAGTTTGGAACAAAATGGGTTTCGTCTGTACCTTTAGGCTGAAACCATTGTGGCGATAGAACAAAAACTAACTTCTTGCCTTTCAGCTGCTGGGCATGTTCTGAAAAATTAAGAAAATGGATTAATGATTCCATTCCTCCCCGGCCAACAAGAAAAGGGGTAAAATCTGCCCCGGTTTCTTGAAAATAATTATTTGGGTGGAAACGGTCCAGCCTTGCAAGCTCAGAAGACCCATAAATAGGTAAATAACGAGGATCTTCAAGCATCTTATCTTGAATATACTTACCTTGAAACATAAATGGGTTTAATTCTGTTGCAGCTTGTGCTACCCTGTTTTTGGGAATCATATTGATAATCCAATTATTGGGTATCCCAATGATCATAACCAATCCAAGAAAGGCTATGAGGATGGGAGAAAATAAGGCTTTTTTCATTTTAAATCAGCCAGCTGAATGGCAATTTGATTCGGTGTATTCCATGTTTCACGATCAAATTCTGTAATCGGAACAGTAATACCGAAACGTTCCTCGGCTTGAACAAGCAGTTCGACTGTTCCGAATGAATCTAATAAACCGGCATCAAATAAATCAATATCCGGATTTTCCTTCACAATATCGTCCTGACAAATTTCTGCTAACAAAGAAATCACTTCATTTTTGAATTCCATCTTAATCAAGCTCCTTTATGAAATAATTGTCCAGAGAAAATATAAAAACCAAAGCAAATGAAATGGAAGGTAATCACAATTGAGATGGCATTTGTCCATTTATTTTGCGGCCACCATTTATGCTTTTTATTCAACTGCTCAAATGAATTATAGGCTACCATTAATACAGCGTGGTAAATCCCATAAATGATATATTGCATCTCAAGGCCGTGCCAGACTCCCATTAATAAAAACAGCAGAATGTAGCCAAGGTTTGAGAGCAGGTTTCTGTTTTTTGTCCATTTCTTCTTAGTCATCCAAAAGACAAATCTCATATAGACATAGTCCCTAAACCAAAAAGAAAGGCTCATATGCCAGCGGTTCCAGAAATCTTTTATATTACGGCTGATAAATGGCTTATTAAAGTTTTCCGGCGATTTAATCCCCATAATATAGCTGACACCAACTGCAAACGCGCTATAACCGGCAAAATCAAAAAATAGGTAAAGGCTGTAAGCATACATATAATAAAGATGATTCTCAAGATGACTGTGAGCAATAAATCTTAGATTGGCTATAAAATAGTGATTAATAGAGTAGCCGATAATGTATTTATATAGGAAACCACGAAAAATTTTATTGATTCCTTCATAAAGTAACAATTTATATTGTTCCCCTGGCATTTCAACAGCCATATCCTTTTCAAATCGACGATAGCGGTCAATCGGGCCGGATGAAATAGTCGGGAAAAACAAGATAAAATAGAGCAGGCGGGAAAGGGGAGGGTTTTTCTTGATCAGTCCATCCCTTGTTTCCATTACTAATTGTGTGCCCTTAAACGTTAAATAGGAAATACCTAGAAAACCGATGAAATTAACATCCGAAAAATAGGGCAGCAGCTTGTAAAGAACAAGCGGTAAAATCGATAGGATCACGGCCCCGTAAAAGACGCCATTGCTATTGCTCTTTTTTCGGTACGAAATATATGACTGTATTAATACTACCTGCCAAACGGTAAATAGACTTAAGGCCGCAGCCTGCTTAAGGGATGAAGCAAAGATTAACCCTAGCGCAATAACCGTTATAACCATATTGTAAGTGTGAAATCTTTTTCCCATAAGTCCCAGAACAGCAGTTGGCGCTAAAAGTACAGCAAGGATGATAAAAAATGTAAAAGAACCATATGGTGTCATTGCAACACCAATTCCTTAAATTTTTTGCGATCCATTTTTCCGTTTGCCGTCATCGGCAGTTCTTCAAAATAGGAGAACTTTCTCGGAATCATATAAACGGGCAATACGTTGCTGAGTTCTTTTTTGATCGCATTCGTCAACTGAAATTCCTTTTCAAACTCATGAGCAGTAGGAATGATGGCTGCCAGTAAATACTCTATTTTGTCATTTTGGTAAATAGGCACTACCGCTGCAGATTTAACATATTTGGAATTGGCAATATGATGTTCAATCTCCTCCAATTCCATCCGGTAGCCGTGCAGTTTGATTTGAAAATCGATTCTGCCTTTGTAGAAAATCAAACCTTTTTCGTCGATAAAAGCGGCGTCACCTGTTCGATAGGCCTGTTTATCATCGATACGAAGAAAGGCTTTTTCAGTCAGCTCTTTTTCTCCAAGATAGCCTTTACTTACACTTGGACCGACAATAATCATTTCACCTTTTTCTCCCGGTAGGACGATGGTGCCGTTTTCATCGACAATGAAAATCTGGGTATCTGCTTTAGGTTTTCCGATTGGCAGATTGGGATTCGCTTCAAGCAATTCTGAAGTTACCTCAACGGAAGTGACCGCAACCGTTGCTTCCGTAGGCCCGTAGGTGTTAAAAATCCTGGCTTTAGGGAATCGTTCCATTAACTGCTGACAAATCGTTGTCGGCAAGATCTCACCGCAAAATAAGAATATCCGCAGTTCCGGTAAAAGCTCTTGGTTAAAGGATGGATCCATTAAGCACATTTGCACGAATGATGGTGTCGAGGTCCAGACCTCTGTTTTGGATTTTGCTAATGCTTCAAATAGCAGCTTTGGCTTAGCAATCATCTCTTTTGTAATCGCGAAAATAGTCCCTCCGCTTGCAAGCGCTGGATATAGGTCCATTACGGAAAGATCAAAAGAGTAAGGAGCCTGGTTAAGGAACCGCTGATTTCTTGTGATTGGAAAGTCATTCAACATCCAATCGACAAAGCTTTGCAGGTTATTGGCGGAAATCTGCACACCTTTTGGATTGCCCGTACTGCCCGATGTATAAATAATGTAATAGTTTTCGTCACCGTCAACCCAATTTCCGACATGAATTGGGGCAGTTGTTACCTGTTCAGCCATGATTTTTTCAAAATTAACAGTCGTGACAGGAAGATTGTCAACATTAAGGTCCAGCCCAGTTGTATTGATTACGAATTCCGCATGGGAACGGTTGATGATCGTCATGATTCTTTCGATTGGAATGGAGGTATCAACAGGGATATAGGCTAATCCTGCTTTTACGCAGCCCAAAAAGGAACTAATCATGGAAGCATCCATATGGCCGTAAACAATCACAGGATTTTTTCTTTCGTTCATTTCGTTAAGAAGATATGCTCCTACTTGTTCAGATTGTCTCCATAACTCACCATAAGTGATTTCTTCAGTGGGAGAGATATATGCCAATGTATTTGGATTTGAAATTGCAAAGTTCTGAATGGTTGATAACATTTTCATCTTGGATGCCTCCCGTTAAAAATCGTTATAAATATAAGCACCTGCGCTTGCATCGTTGAAGCCATACATGAAGAATAATAGAAGGAGGATAAGCAAGTAATAAAAAAATCTGCCAAACCATTTTATCTTCTGATTGGCAAAGAAAACTTTTAACCTAGCAAACATTGGTGAATCCTCCAGTATTGTTGTTTTGATGTAGTTAAAATGAACCATTTTTTTAATCTACTAACTAATCATAAATAGCTTTTATTCCCGCCTCAATAAATAAAAACTTAATAAATTATTAAATTTTATTAAGAAACTAAGCGGCAAAAAGACCAATTGGGGCACCAATTGGTCTTTTTAATTAAGAAGGTTTTATAAAATTAGATCCGATTGAACGTAATGGTACAAAAGCTTGGCTGTATTTTCTAGTGACGATTTGTGGGTCCGTTCAAACGCGTGTGATGAATCGATGCCGGGGCCGATTAATCCATGGACAATATCATGTCCTGAACGGATGGCAGCGGAGGCATCTGAGCCATAGTGCGGATAAATATCAAGCTTATATCCGATATTGTTAGCTTCTGCAAGCTGCACCAAATGTTTACGTAAGCCGTAATGATATGGGCCGCTTGAATCCTTCACACAGATCGAAACCGTGTATTCATCGGTTGACTGTCCGTCTCCCATTGCTCCCATATCCACCGCTAAGTATTCAACCGTTTCCGGTGTAATATTGGAGTTGCCGCCATAGCCAATTTCCTCATTATTCGAAATGAGGAAATGCGTTGTGTAAGGTAAAAGGATATTCTCCGTTTTAATTTGTTTAATTAATTGCAGGAGAACAGCCACGCTCGCTTTATCATCCAAGTGGCGAGACTTGATATAACCGCTCGGTGTCACCTCAACGCGCGGGTCAAAAGAAACAAAATCTCCTACTTCAATTCCAAGCGCGCGGACTTCATCTGCTGTATGTACTTTCTCATCAATTCGAATTTCCATATTCTCCTGATTCCGTTCCGCTTTTCCGGCATCTTTGTAAACGTGGACGGATGTTTGATGCATCAGGATGGTCCCAGTGAATTTCTTGCCGCTCGATGTTTCAATTTGGCAGTATTCACCTTCGATCGAGTTGTATTTAAATCCGCCAATCAGGTCAATTTTCAGTCTGCCATTAGATTTTATTTCCTTTACCATGGCACCGAGTGTATCTACATGAGCGGTCAGCATCCTCTGCTGGCTTTTGTCTTTGCCTTCAAGTGTTGCAATAAGGCCGCCTTTACGATTTCTCTTCGTTTCAATCTGCAGTTCAGCAAAGAATTTTTCAACAAAGGTAATCACTTCATTCGTATTTCCGGAAGGGCTTGGAATGGAGACTAACTCTGTCAATAGCTTCATTGTATCTTCCGTGTTTGGATATGCCACAATTACGATCTCCTCTCTATAATAGCGATCTTTTTTATTATACATCTAAATTTCCATGTTAATAAAATGCTTCTGGTTTAGATGCAAAAAAAAAATCTAATACTAACATCGAGTCAAATGGTCGTTTTACTATTGCTAGGGGAGATACATATTGGAATTAATCTATCGCACAATTATTGTTTTTTTAGCAGGATATGTATTTTTAAGGGTGACAGGTAAAAAGGCTGTATCGCAGATGCATACCTTCGATCTTTTGTATATCTTTGTCCTTACAAATATTATTAGTACGCCTATTGAGGTAAATGGACTAGGCAAAGCTTTAACTTATGCAGCAATAACAGTCGTATTATATAAAATTTTAATTCGTCTATCGTTACATAACAAATTAAGATGGATCATTTATGAAAGTCCTACTGTGTTAATTCGCAATGGTGATATAGATCGGACAGGACTGAAAAAGGTGCGTATGCCGATGAATGAATTATTATCGCATTTGAGGGTGCAAGGGTATACGGATACGCAAAATATTGATCTTGCCGTAATGGAGGAAACAGGCAGCATTAGTGTGATACCTAAATCAGAATACCGGCCAATTCAGCCGAAAGATTTAAATTTAAAGGTGAAGAAAGAGTATGTCCCAATACCACTAATTATGGACGGGCAAATTATTTATCATAATCTAAAATATCTTAAACTAGAACAAGGCTGGCTGATGAACGAGGTAAAAAAAACGGGTGAAAAAGTGGAAGACATCATATTAGCCACTTATTTAGAAAATGGGAAGTTATTTATTGATAATGATGTAATAAAGGAACATAAGGGAGATCCTTACTATTACAATCCGGGAGAAGATAATTAAATGATATCATGTGGGGTTAATAAGAGGGGGTCCCAAAGGTATAAAAAAATTTTAAGGACACCCCTTTATTTACTTAAACCATCCTTTTTTCTTAAACCATAAGAACATCCAAAGCCCGACTAGGAACATCAGAAAAAGGACAGCAAAATAACCATATGTCCAATTAAGCTCTGGCATATAATGAAAGTTCATTCCGTAGAGGCCGGCAATAAAAGTCAGTGGCATGAAAATAGTTGTGATGACAGTCAAGACCTTCATCACGTGATTTGTCTGGTGGGAGTTGATGGATATATAGCTGTCCCGGATATCCGTCGTTAATTCCCTGTTTGCTTCAATCATTTCTGTTAATTTTAACAAATGGTCATGGATATCGGAAAAGTAAACCATTTTCCCTTGCATTTCCGTCATCCGCTGCGAATTTAACATTCGATAGATTAGGTCGCGCATCGGTGTAATCGTATGTCGTAACGATAGAAGCTGATGCCGAGTATCAAACAAATCCTCCAACAACACCTCCATTGATCTGCCTGTTGAATTCTCATCAATCTCACTTAAGCGGTCTTCAATCTTATAAATTGGAGGAAAATAGTTGTCCACCATTTTATCAATAATATTATAAAGGACGTGGGAGGGATCCCATTTTTGAATATGTGGAGATTGACTTAAACGGTTCCATACTTCGTTGATTTCCATTGAGGGGTTGTGATGAAATGTAACAATATAGTTCCCGCTAAGAAAGAAATCCACCTCTTCTTTTGAAATCGTTTCCTGGTTTAAGGATTGAGTGACAAAAAAAGTATAGTTATCATAATAATCTAACTTTGGCCTTTGTAAATGATGAATACAATCCTCAATTGCCAATGGATGAAAAGAGAGTGGGTCCCTCAGGAATTCGATTTCCTCATCTGTCGGCTGATTAAAATCAATCCAGTACCACTTGAAATTTCCCTTAACCAAGTGAATGATATCCACGTCTTTGACGATTTCCTTATTGTTTTTAATAGCAATGGTTCTTATCATAAAGACTCCTTAAAAAGCGCACAAATGTTTAAAAACTATTACGATAATACCACTAAACCCAACGAAAAACCATAAAGTAACCCCCATAAAAACCCTCTTTTTTTAGAATAAAATACCAGCTGTTGTGGGACAGTAACGTACAAAGCAGTTGTTAAAGAGGGAGACATATGCCGACTACTAAAGTGGAATCCATCAAAGAAAGCATAATGAGCAAGATACAAAAAGCGGAAGATGTAGTATTTAAAGAAAACTTCACGAAAGAAAAATATCTTGAAACCTATTATATAAAATCAATCAGTGATGAACAGGTTTTAGGCGAATATGTACTTAAACCTTTTTTTGAAATTCAAGGCTCTGAGTTATTTCTGGATTATCTTCAATCTCATCCAAAAATAACAGTATTTAAGACTGAGGAGCAAACGGTCGAAAGTGTGCTTAGGGGGGAGGCAGTCCTTTTTTATCAGGACTATATTTTTTTATTTGATTGCAAGGTTGACCATAATAATGCTGTTCAAGATACAACGGTGGAAACGACGATACAAGGGCCGCAATCGGGATTTAGTGAAAGTTTGCCGACAAATCTTGGACTGATCCGCCACCGTTATCCAGAAGCCACATTAAAAGTTGAATCCTCACAAGTGGGGGCCATTTCCAAAACGAAGGTGATGCTCCTTTATGACACTAGATTTGCTGATATGGACACATTAGGCCGAATCAAAGAATTTTTGGGTAATGTCAAGATTAATATGTTTCAAACAGGGGAACAGCTGCTTGACAGTATCAAAAAAAGTAATCGATCCTTGTTTCCGGTCATGCTTGTGACGGAAAGACCGGATCGGGTCGCCATAAATTTGTCAACAGGAAAAATAATTTTATTAATTCACGGATCGCCATTCGCCGTTGTTTTGCCGACTTCGATGAAGGATTTTATGGCTTCGATGGCTGATATTTATCAAACCTATTGGGTTGGGAGATTCCTGCAAACAATGCGTTATATCGGCCTTTTTGTCAGCATAGTTTTACCGGGGCTGTATGTGGCGACAACTAGTTATAATCCGGAGATATATCGGGTGCAATTGGCCTTATCGATTGCTGGGAGTCGAAATCTTGTTCCGTATCCTTCATTTGTCGAAGTATTGCTGATGCTGTTTATGATGGAAATGTTGACAGAGGCCAGCATACGGCTGCCAAAGGCAATTGGACCAACAGCGACAACCGTAGGCGGTTTAATTTTGGGACAGGCAGCAACAGAGGCAGGGCTAGTGAGTAATATTATGATTATCATTGTATCTACTGTTGCCATTTCTAATTTTGTTGTCCCGATTAACGCCTTTAGTTTTTCGGTAAGAGTTGTCAAATATATCGTATTGGGACTCGCCACTGTGTTTGGGCTGGTTGGTGTAGGTATTGGGTTTTTGTTGTTTATTGCGTACATGGTTAAGCTTGACAGTTTTGGCCAGCCTTTTCTTACTTTAATTCAAACGAAGCCAAATAAAAAGTAATTTTAGATTAGGAGGGAGGACTGCATTGAACCGATATTTTCTCTATTTAATATTAACAAATATGTTAATTAACGTAATCATTTTTGTGCCGAAAATTTTAATTGAATACCGTTATGAAGGCGCAGTAATGGGGATGTTGATTGCCATACCGATTGGTTTTACGCTTTCCTTCCTTTTCAGTAAGGCAATCACGAAATTCCCCGGGCTAGGGTTTCCCGAAATTGCTGATAAATATTTTAAGCGCCGATGGTTAAAATTTCTTTTTTTTGGCAGTATCCAGCTTGCCGGTTTTTCTGCTGGGCTCATCACGCTGGTTGGTTTTATTGATATCTTAACCCGTTTTATCAACCCTGAAATGCCAAGATTATTATTGCTGACGATTTATTTAATCGCAATTATATTTATTATTCAGCTTCCTACTGAAAGGGTTATGTATATTTTAGAAATTGTCCTGTTTATGAATACACCATTAATCGGTTTTATCGTTTTTAAAGCATTCACCAGTGATTATTTAAGCTGGGATTCGATTCTTGAGGTTGGCACCCATCTGTTCGATCGGCCAAGCGTAAAAGCCATTGCTGCAGCTTCTTACGTTTTTAGCGGTTATGCCAATCTTGTTATTTTTAACCGTGTCATTAAAGAAAAACTTAAAGCTTGGAATTTTGTCATTATTTTCTTTATGAGTATTTTTAATTTATTTACTACTTTTTTTATTCCAATCGGCTTTCATGGATCCGACGGTGCCCAGGAATTTCTATACCCTTGGATATCGACGTCAGATTCCCTGCGCCTCGTTTACAGCCCGATAGAGAGAGTCATTTTTATTTTTTTAATGTTCTATATGAGTATTACGCTTATGAGTATCACGGTACAATGGCATGTAGCATTTGAATTATTAAAGGGGACATTTAGGAAAAAGGAAAATAAAAAAATGAAATGGGTTGCCCTTTCAGCCTATTCTGGGTGTGCAGTGATTGCAGTCATGTTTATTGAGACAATCCTTTTAAATCAGATTACTACCTATTGGATGATTTTTCGATTAGGTTTTGAAATAATCCTTGTGATTTCTTTTAGCTTATGGGCAAGGAGGCAGATCGCATGAAAAGCACTGTAAATTGGTTTGTTGCAGTTTTCATCGGCACAGGTTCCTTACTTCTGACTGGGTGCGGTTTCAAAGATATCGATAAGCGCCTGTTTGTCGTCAGTATTGGGGTGGATCTTGCCAAGAACAGTTCGAAGAGATATGATGTCCACCTTAAATTTGCCATTCCAAGCGGGTCAAAACAACAGCCAAACGAATTCACGATAGTATCAGAACAAGCAGACTCAATGTCGGATGCGGTCCGAATTATTAAAACAAAAGTGGATAAAGAAATCGATTTTAGTCATGCCAAAATGATTTTGGTAGGGGAGAAGCTTGCAAAACAAAGGGGTAATGCCGGGATTTACTATTGGCTGTCAAGAAGAAGAGATATTCAAATGATTTCCTGGGTGGCAGTTGCCAGGCCTAGCGCGCTTGAGGTGCTAAAGGTCAAACCAAAATCAGAACAAATTCCGTCGAATTCATTGTTTCTCGCTATGGGACAAGACGGCTCGGAAACACCTTATATTCTGCCGGATTTCCTGTTTGACTTTAAGATGAGGCTGATTGAACGGGGGTTGGACCCGATGCTGCCGATTGTGGAAGCAAAAAAGGGATTATTTGAAATTAAAACCACTGGTCTTTTCAATAAAAGTCATATGGAACTCACCCTTACTCCTGAGGATACAAAAGCACTTAACTTCCTTTTGAATAAGGAAGAAAAATCAGCAATATGGGCAAAAAAAGGCAAAACGAGGTTTTTTATAGATACTCAAAAAATAAGCTCGAAGTATAAAATATATACGCCAAAGGGGAAAACTCCGTATATAAAATTTGATGTTAAAATAAAGGGGATCGTAGAGGAGACAAGCAGAAAAATTCCCAATACCAGATTAGCCAAATATGAAAAGGAAGTAGAAAAAGAAGCGAACAAATTTATCAAAGCCGTTTTAGTGAAAATACAGAAGTCAGGCCTGGACCCGATTGGCTTTGGATTGCACTATCGTTCCCGCCATTTTAGTGAGAATGATTGGGAGGAATGGAAACAAATATATCCCAAAATAGTCTTTAAGGTAGATACGAAAGTTAAAATTACGGATACAGGATTAATTGAATGAAGAAAGGGCTCTCCTGCAAAGGATGGCCCTTTTTAAAATTGTATCAAACAACTGGTTCAGTTTCTTTGTTTCGCATCGCTTGCGGAATATAAACGCAGAATGGCTCACTTTCTAAATAATCTCCGGTGACGGCAAATGTTCTCGAACGGGATCCGCCGCAGATTTTGTTGTATTCGCATATGCCGCATTTTCCTTTATAATTGTCAGGCTGGCGCAGTTCTTTAAATACTTTTGCCTCACGATAAATCCTTGCCAAAGGTTCCTCGCGAATGTTGCCGCCGACAATCGGCAGCAGTCCGCTTGGCATCACATCGCCAATATGAGAAACGAAGGCAAACCCATTTCCGTCATTGACGCCTTTTGGCGCCCGCTTTAGCCCGTCATGCATCGAGGCGAAATCGGTTGTAATCGAATCCTCGTAGCGAATTTCCCCTTTTTCAATCAGATGATCACGGGTTTTCTGCTGAAGGACAACACGGCGATAATGCTGGGCAGCTGTCGTTTTAATATCATATGGCGCAGTTTTGCTCAATTCATAAAGCCAGCGGAAAACCTTCTCATGCTGGGCAGGTGAAATACAGGCATCCAGTTGCCCACGTCCAGTAGGAACAAGCAGGAAGATATACCACATAACAGCACCAAGTTCTCCGACAAGCTCGGCCATTCGCTCCAGATGGTCATAATTATATCGTGAGATTACCGTGTTAATTTGCAGCGGCATTTGTAATTCATTTAAGTATTTTATTTTCTCAAGAGTCAATTCAAAGGAACCAGGTGTGCCCCTAAAATGGTCATGAATTTCCGGTGTCGGACCATCAAGGCTGAAACCCCAGCGCGAGAGGCCGACTTCTTTGGCACGCTTCATTTTCTCGATGGTGACATTTGGTGTTGCGCTCGGTGTCATCGAAACACGCATACCTTTATTGATAGCATAGTCAGCCAACTCAAACAAATCTTCCCTCATCATACAATCCCCACCGGTGAACACAAGCATCGGGTTGTCCATTTCATAGATTTGATCAATGAGATTGATTCCTTCTTCGTGAGTCAGCTCCCGCGGGTCCGGTGTTAGCTGTGCATCTGCCCGGCAATGTACACACTTTAGTTGGCAGGCCCTAGTAACCTCCCAAATGACAATAAACGGATTTTGATCATAATCAATTGATTTTCCTCTACCATGCGGGTGGCCTTGACCCATTTCTTGAGGATGTCCCTTACTAAATCCTTGCATTTTCATCACCATGTTTCATAGATATTTTTGTAACCTTGAAAACGTTCTATAGGTTCATTATAAAATTGAAGTCTTCTAGTGCATGGGTGCTTTGTTACAATATTTCTACATTACTAGTAATGTCTTTCAACTATTACAATTTTGTTACATTGATGTCACAAATAGTTATATGAAAATAGCAAAAGTGTAAAAAAATCAAGGATTGGATGTACTTTAGAGTAGTTATCATTTGTTATATTTGGCCTGTTTATTTCCAATTGTGTCGAACACTGCCATGTAAACCATATCTTTGGCATTTTATCCAACTAAACTATTCGATACCATGTAAATACAAATATCTTGAAGGAGTGCAACAAGAATGAAAAAACAGCTACTGACAGCCGTCACGGCAGCCGGCATCTTCTTATCCTCTTATGCGGGAGCCGCAAGCGCCCACGAAATGACCTATACGGTTCAATCTGGAGATACCCTTTGGAGAATCTCGCACACAAACAATCTATCAGTTACGGACTTAAAAGCATGGAATAACCTCAATAGCGATACCATCTACGTAAATCAAAAACTATCATTACTTGCTCCTCATTCTCATGAATACACAGTTCAAAAGGGTGACACCCTTTACCGAATCGGCGTCAACAACAATGTATCAGTTGCCCAGCTTAAATCTATCAATAATTTAACTTCTGACACTATTTATGTGGGACAAGTCCTGAAGCTTTGGGTTCCGGAAACAGCAGCAACTCCTACACCAGCTCCGGCACCAGCACCCGCGCCAACAGTTTCAAAAGCACAATTGGTAGTCGATGAGGCGAAAAAATTGATAGGAACACCATATTTATGGGGTGGAAATACGCCTGCCGGATTTGATTGCAGCGGTTTTACAAAATACGTGTTTGGTAAAGTAGGAATATCCATTCCGCGTACAGCCGCGACACAGTGGTCCGGATTAACTCCAATCACAAGTCCTAAACCCGGTGATTTAGTGTTTTATGAAACATATGCACCAGGTCCAACACATGTAGGCATTTACATTGGGGACAATAAATTTATTAATGCAGGATCAAAAGGGGTCACCATCAGCGATATGAGCCTTACCTACTGGAAATCTCGCTACCTTGGTGCGCGAACAGCGTTTTAATAAAGACAGAAAAGACCTTTTCGTATCGGCAAAGGTCTTTTCTTTATCTAAAAAATTAGAAAGTAATCGTTTATGAAAATATATTTTGCCATTATACTATACATAAAAAAATACCCGGCCAAGAAAGGCCGGGCAAAAACAAATATCTATTAAAAGGGGGCGGAGGTTGAATGGTTCATTATCGAACCTGTTACTATCATAATGGTTAAATATGAAAAAATTATGAATGAAAAATTAATAGATTAAGAAACCTTCTCAAGAGGAGTAAAATTCGATGAAAGATTATCATTGCTGCGCCACCTGTCAGCATTTTAAAGCTGAGAAAAAAGCGGAAGGAATGTTTTATTTTTGCAAACGCTTGGGGTATGAGACAAAGTCCAGCTATAAATTCAATTGCTGGAGCCCAAGGGAAGAAATTAGGAAGTTGATGGACAATAAATAAAGGAACAAAGCCCAAAGAAGCTCTTGTTCCTTTTCTTCAGACTCGTTTTAAATTGC
The DNA here is from genome assembly GCF_049568635.1 of Neobacillus sp. SAB-20_R2A. Lineage (NCBI taxonomy): Bacteria > Bacillati > Bacillota > Bacilli > Caryophanales > Bacillaceae > Neobacillus > Neobacillus sp. SAB-20_R2A. The sequence continues at coordinate 2,342,750 of NZ_CP145895.1, forward strand.
CGAATCGTAATGATTGCCTTGAAAACCATACACTTATTAAAAAGCTGATCGTTCCGAGAATAATCATGATCCCGCCAACGATTTTCATTTTTTCAGGTGAGGCTTCAGCGCCAAATATCATGCCAAGAATGATGGTGGAAAAAATCGAGCCTAGATAACGGCAGGTTTGAAACAATCCGGAAGTAGTCCCGATTATGGCTTTGGGACTTTCCTTTAACATCGCCACTTGAAGCACAACATTACCAATACCATAGCTTAGCCCCATAATCGATAACAGGATCCCAATCACAATATAGGAGGCGCCAACAAAAAAGAATGTAAAGGCGCAGGCCCCGATAATTGATAAAAATGCCCCCGCCATAATCGGCTGATACACACCAGATTTATCAGCCCATTTCCCTGCAACCGTTGAAATAATAATGCTGACTCCCGACATAAACAGCATAAGCATGCCGCTTTTTTCTACGCCCAGTCCCATTGCCTCCTGAAAATAAGCAGGCAGACCGAAAAATAAACAATAAAAAAAGATATTTAACAAAATAAACTGCACGTAAACCAAAGTCAGTTGAGGGTTTGTTTTAAAAATACGAATATCAATAAATGGTTCTTTAACCTTCAATTCTCTCCATGCAAATAAAGCAAAAAAGAGTAAGCCTCCAATCCCTGCTGAATAATGGACACTTTTTTCAAAGGAAAGCAAGAACCATAAAAATAATACCATTCCTGCAGCAAAAAATCCCATTCCCCAAAAATCAAGGTTGGAAAATAACCTTTTAACCGTTGCCTTATCCTTTTTCACATCCTTAGGAAACATGTGCCAGCCAAGCGTGAAACTAAGGAAAACAAAAGGCAGGTTCACCCAAAAAATCGCTGGCCAGCCTCCCCAAACAATTAAAAAGCCGCCGATCGTCGGCCCGAGCGCAACCATTGCCGAGGCGAAAATAGACAAAACGGCGAGGGCAGATGCTTGCCGCTCTTTAATATGCTCCCTGATTAACGCCATCCCTGATGGATAAATCGCACTGCTGCCAATCGATTGAACTAATCTCATTACCACTAATAATAGGAAGGTCGAAGAGAAGGGAGCGCCAATGGCGGAAAGGGCAACAAGGACTAGTCCAAACAAAAAGGTGTTTTTTCTCCCAAAGATATCTCCGATTTTTCCTGTTACCGGCTGTGCTACAGCACTCGATAAATAGAAGGCGGTAATTAACCAGGAAACGGTTGAAAAGGAAAGTTGGAAGTCCTTCTGAATGCTATGTAAGGCTAGGGCGATCATCGATGAATTTAGGGGATTCAGCATAGTTCCCGAGGCAACGCCAGTTATAAACAACGCACGTGTTTGTTTCAAGTCGAATCATTCCCGTATTTTTGTTTTAGCATATCCTTAACCCACTGTCTCTAGCCGTTAAATAATGAATTTTCATTCTAGGAATAGCCTACCCGGCCATATAAATAGGGTAGGACTTTACGTGTTGAAGCGGGGGAGAGCCGTGGAGGATTTTTTTCAAACTATCAAGGTACTGAACCATCCCGGTAAAAAAGTGCTGGCAACAATCGTTGATGTAAAGGGATCTGCCTATAAAAGAGAAGGTTCTTCAATGATTTTTATGGATGACGGAACCCAGATCGGGATGGTTAGTGCCGGCTGTGTGGAAGCTGATTTAGTGGAGTGGGCAAAAAAAGTGCTTGAAAGCGAAGAGCCCCAGCTTGTCCGGTACGATTTGACTGAGGAGGGTGACATCGGCTGGGGAAAGGGCTGTAACGGAACCATTGATATTTTGCTTGAGCCGATTAACAGAAAGTTAGAAGAAGATATGAAATTGGTGAAAAAATTACTCGATAACAATATCAAGGTGGCAGGGTTTAAGAGCTTGGGCCATTTGGGGGAGTATGTTTTTGTTCCCGAAAAGGGTGAAGCGTTTGGCTGTTGGGAAGGCTCATTTCCGATTATTAATTTTGCCTCCAAGAGTGGGCTGATGACAGATGGCGTCATTTTTCAGCACATTTATCTGCCAAAGCCAAGGTTAATCGTTTTTGGAGCTGGGCCGGATGCAAAATCGCTCGTTTCTTTGGCGGCAGAAACCGGTTTTTCCGTTACGGTGTGCGATTGGCGGGAAGCGCTTTGTCAGGAGCAAAACTTTCCTGCAGCAGACGAGCTTTTAATAGGGTTCCCCAGGGAGATTTTACGGAATGTCTCTTTTTCACCCTATGATTTTGTCGTAATAATGACGCATCATTTTCAAAGAGATCAGGAAATTCTCTGGCCGCTGCTAGATGAGAATATTAGATACTTAGGGGTTCTTGGACCTAGAGAGAGAACTGCAAGACTCCTAAATGGAGAAAAGATTCCGGAATGGGTTCATTCACCGGTCGGATTGTCAATCGGGGCGAAGGGGCCTGCTGAAATTGCCATTAGTATCATTGCGGAAATGATTGAAGCGTGGCGAAAACCGGTCCGTGAACAAGTAGAGCACTTATGGACCATACCTGATTAGCCGACATTTACCGGACTCAGAAAAAGAAAGATAGAGTTGGGGGAGGGACCTGAGGTGGAGGTTGTTGGTAAAAGTGTCATTCGCAAGGAAGCATTCGATAAAGTGACGGGTCGGGCCAGATACACACATGACTATCAAACCAGCGGGATGCTGTCAGCAAAAATGGTCATCAGCCCATATGGCCATGCCAAAATCGTCAGCATTGATACCTCGAAGGCCCAGCAAGTCCCGGGCGTTAGGGCGATTATTGCGGGAAAACGCTATCCGTTGACGGGTGAAGCCATTCGCGACCGGCCGCCAATTGCCGTTGATAAGGTAAGGTACCACGGCGAACCGGTTGCCCTCGTAGTGGCAGATACTCCCGGACAGGCGAAAACGGCTGCTGATTTGATTCATGTTCAATATGAACCATTGCCCGTCGTTAATTCGCCTACCCAAGCGTTTAGAAGAGATGCCCCCTTGGTCCATGAACGGTTGGGTGAATACAAAAAGGAAGAGGATTCCCATCCGGTGCCTGGCACCAATATTGCCACTCATATCAAAATTCGAAAGGGCAATATGGAAAAGGGGTGGGCGGAAAGCGAGGTTGTGGTGGAGGCGAGTTTCTCATTTGCCCCGTCCGATCACGCAGCAATGGAAACGAGGTGTTCAACCGCAGAAATATTGCCTGATGGACAAATTATTATTATGACCTCTTCACAGGCGCCCTTTATGGCAAAACGGTTAATTGCCGATTACTTTGGGGAGGACATGGGAAAAATTATTGTTCATACCCCGTTTGTCGGCGGTGCCTATGGCGGGAAGGCATCTGTACAGCTCGAGGTACTTGCCTACATTGCCTCAAAGGAAGTCGGCGGTAAACCAGTTAAGCTTTTAAATACAAGAGAAGAAGATATACTTACTTCCCCGTGCCATATCGGCCTTGATGCCACCGTAAAATTGGGAGCTGACCGCAACGGGAAACTTAAGGCTGCCGAGATTCAATACTTATGGGATGGCGGCGCATATTCCGATAAAGCGATTGATTTGACAAGGTCTGGTGCGGCAGATTGCACAGGACCATACAGACTTGAAAATGTATGGTGCGATTCTTACTGCATGTATACGAACCATCCCTATGCAGCACCATTCCGGGGTTTCAGCCACTCGGAACTATCCTTTGCCATTGAACGGACAATGGACCTGCTAGCCCAAAAGTTAAGCATGGACCCTTTGGAGCTTAGGTATATAAACGCCATTCAGCCAGGGGATACAACGCCGACAAGGGTTCTTTTGAACAGAAGCAATGTCGGGGACCTGCGAAAATGTATTGAGAAATTAAGAGAACTGTTCCATTGGAATGAAGGACCCGTAAAAGAAATAAATGAGCGGTATGTAAGGGTAAAAGGGATAAGCTGCAGCTGGAAAACATCAACGATAGACCCTGATGCACCTTCAGGGGTAATTTTGACGTTTAACCGGGACGGGAGCATTAATTTGATGTCTGGTGTGATTGAAATTGGCACTGGGACGAAAACAGTTCTCGCACAGATTCTTGCTGAACGGTTGAAAATGGATGTTGACAAAATACATGTGCGTATGGAGGTGGATACGCAGACAACACCTGAACATTGGAAAACGGTGGCTAGCCGCGGAACCTATATGGGCGGCCGGGCTGTGCTAGAGGCGGCAGAAGATGTTATTCGTCAGTTAAAAGAGATCGCAGCCTGTGTGTTAAGGGCGCCGATCCAAGATTTAGAGGTGGGCGGAAGCCGAGTATATTTACGCGATGATCCTGCAATCGGACTGCATTTCAAAGATATTGGCTACGGCTATCAATATCCAAATGGGAACGCCATTGGCGGGCAAATTATTGGCAAGGGCAATATTGTATTAAGGCATCTCAGCCATTTAGATCCCGAGACCGGCGCCGGAAAACCAGGGCCGGAATGGACGCCAGCGGCTTATGGTGTTGAAATTGAATTTGACCGCCGGGATTACACATACAGACTCGTTAAGGCCTGCACGGTTGTAGATATAGGGAAAGTGATGAATGAGAAAGCAGCCCTCGGCCAGGTAATGGGAGCGATGAGCATGGGACTCGCTTTTGCCGGCAGAGAAACCTTTTATTTTGATGAGCTTGGCAGAGTTCTAAATCCTCAGCTGCGTACGTATCGTCCGCTTCGATACGGCGAAAACCCTGAGTTTTTAGTTGGCTTTGTTGAAACGCCTGCCCTTGATTCCGCATACGGTGCCCGTGGTGTCGGAGAGCATGGGCTAATGGGGATGCCTGGAGCACTTGGAAATGCATTGTCACTGGCGGCGGGAGTATCCCTGCACCACTTGCCGCTCATTCCTGAATTAGTATGGAAGGCAAAGGAGGCAGCAAGAAATGCTTCCATTTGATTTTGATTATTACAGGCCGCAATCGCTCAGTGAAGCTGTTGAATTATACCAAAACTTGGAACGGCAAGGAAAAAAGCCCATGTTTTTTTCCGGTGGAACTGAGCTGATCACACTTGGAAGAATTGATTTGGCTCATGCCGATGCTGTTATTGATATTAAGGGGATAGCAGAAGGTAGAGTTATGGAGATGGATGGGGATTACTTGGTTTTAGGTAGTACCCTGTCTTTAACAAATATCGAAGAGGTAAACCCTTTCCCGCTCTTAACAAAGACCTCAAGTGAAATTGCTGATCACACCGCCCGTGGAAAAATAACAGTGGGAGGGAATATATGCGGACAAATTTTTTATCGAGAGGCTGTACTGCCGTTTTTATTAGCAGATAGCCAGGTAGTTCTTGTTGGCCCTAAAGGTGTGAAAACCGCATTTATTCATGATGTTTTTAACAAGGAACTTCAGTTGGAAAAAGGAGAATTTCTCGTTCAAATAGTCACTGAAAGAAGGTTTGTCGAGGCACCTTTTATCAGCATAAAACGGCGTCAACAGTGGGAAACAGGCTATCCGCTGATTACCATTGCAGCTCTCAAAATTGATAGGGAAATTCGCGTCGCCATTAGCGGACTTTGCCCGTTTCCATTCCGTTCAAGGGAAGTGGAGGAAGCATTAAATAGACAGGGAGTGACGGGAGAAGCAAGAGTCGAAAGAGCACTTACTGTTTTGCCTCGGCCCATTTTAAATGATATTGAAGGATCGGCTGAATACCGCCTATTTGTATTAAAAAATTTGTTTATTGATATCCTTCGAGCTTTGGATGGAATGACAGTGTAAAAGGGGGAGCTTTTAATGAGCTTGCACACTTTTCCATTGAATGTTAATGGAGATAAGCGGATGGTGACCGCCAGATTTGCGGACACCCTTTTATTTGTACTGCGCGGAAGACTCGGGCTGACAGGCGCTAAACCAGGCTGTTTAAATGGTGATTGCGGGGCATGTTCGGTAAATGTGGATGGCTGGCCGATGAAATCATGCTTGATGCTGGCCGTTGAGGCGATTGGAAAAGAGGTAACGACAATTGAAGGGTTAAAGGATACACCTATCCAAAAAGCCTTTGTAGAAAATTTCGCCTTTCAATGCGGATATTGTACACCAGGCTTTATCATGAACTGCCATGCACTAATTAAACAGCATCCAGATGCGGGTGATGATACGATCAAGGAATGGCTTGAATCAAATATTTGCCGGTGCACCGGTTATGCTGAAATTGAGAAGGCAGTAAAAAGTGTATTGGAGAATAAATAAGAGGGTGCTTAAGCACCCTTTACCCTTATTGTTTTTTCAATTGGAAGTAGGTATCCAAAACCCTTCGGCCGATTTTTAAATTAGCCTTGTTATCTTCATCTCCTTGAAACGCCCATGGAACTAAAACAGCCATCGCCACCTCGGGATTAGTACTTGGAGCGTAACTGACGAGGCTCAGGTTCATAACTGATGGAGGGATCTCTCCAAAGCGGCTTCTTAATGGGCCATCATAAAAGGCTTCCGCAGTACCGGTTTTTCCGGCAGGTGCATATGCAGCACCTTCAAAAAATTTAAAAGCCGTACCGCCCGGTTCCTGCATGACTTTGCGAAAGCCCGTCTGTACTCGGTTCAGCCACTCCTTTTTGGCATCAATTGTATTTAAAACGACAGGAGAAATTTCCTGTGCCACGGAACCCAGCTCCTCCGTTCCCGAAGCAGGCCTGCGGATTTCCTTCACGACATGTGGCTGCATCCGATAGCCGCCATTGGCGATGGTCGAAACATATTGGGCCAGCTGCATAGCTGAATAGGTATCATACTGCCCGATGACCAGATCGAGCAAATACCCTGGAAGCCTGCTCATTCCTTTAAATCCAGTTTGCTCATTTGGCAAATCAATACCCGTTCTTGTCCCAAGACCAAATGAAGCGAAGGAATTTCTGATGGTTTCAAACGCTTGCAGATTTTTTAGATTTAATGGTTGATCATATTCATAGTGCGCGTTTCCAATTCTTAACGCTGTATGAAACATATAAACGTTCGAGGACTTTTTTAACGCCTGAATTTCATTTAATCTTCCTAAATAGGCATAGGACTTTTTAAGCGGAGTGTCTTTAATTTTTATTCCGGCATCATCAAAAACTGTTCCCGGTGAAATAGCTCCCGTTTTATATCCGGTTAAGACAGTTGCCCCTTTCACTGTGGAACCGACATTATATGTAGTTGTAAACGTGCCAAGGGCATCATCCTCCATTACTATTCTCCCGGAAGAATCCTTGACTATTTTTTTTCCGGACATGGCCAATATTTCGCCTGTAAAGGGGTTCATTAAAACAACATAAGCCCTGTCAGTTAAGGCAGTACCCGGCATTTTTTTGGCAGCCCAGAGTTCTTCTTCGATAATCTGGTCAATTGCTTTTTGCAGATCCATGTCAATGGTTAAGACAAGGTCTTTTCCTTTTTGGCCGTCTGAAACAGGCCGCGATTCAATGACCCTGCCGGCTTTATCGGTTACATTTTTAACTTTTGTTTTAAATCCTCTTAATACTTCTTCATACTGCAGTTCCAGTTGGCTTTTGCCAACCCGGTCATTGCGGCTGTATCCTCTTGCTAAAAAATAATCCAATTGATCGGCCGGGAGCCCTTCATCCGAATTGGTCACCTTGCCAAGGACAGACCTCAGTGTGTAACCAAAAGGGTAGGACCGCTCCCAATCGGTGGTCGTATCTACGCCAGGAAGGGACTCGAGATTTTCGCTGACAACTGCGTATTCCCCATCACTAACATTTTCATTTTTTACAAGCTGTGAAGTGAATTTATACCCGTATGTAAATTCTCGGAATATGGCGGCTGCCTCTAGTTCCTCTTTGGATAAATTCATGTCCGCGTCAGTTATACGTTCCAGTTTTAATTTATATAAATCCTGATCCGTTAATTTTTTTGCAGCAAACAATTCCTTTTCTTTTCTGGTGATTTTCGCATCGGCTTGCTTTGGATTTTTTATAATCCAATAATCCTTTTTATTTTTGTCAGTTAGCTTATCTGTATTTTTATCGATTAGTTTTCCTAATTTCTGAGCTGTCTCAAGCATTTCTGTTAGCGTAAATCCTTCGTTGCTGAAGGTAATGGCACTCTTAGGGATATTATCCACGATCACTCGGTAATTGCGGTCAAGCATTTTCCCTCTTGGGACAGGGTTACTTACTGTAATTCCTTCTTTTCGTTCCAAATCCCTCTTGAAATTTTCTCCATAGACAATCTGAACAAAGCCAAGCCTTAGGATGAGGATGGAAAATAAAAAAAACACACTGAAAAAAAGGAAATTTAAACGAAAGGGAAAGTGGGATTTTTTCTTTTTTTCCTTCTCCAATTAGCTTTCACTTCCTTTTTCCTACGAATTGTTAAAATTATTATGCCTTATTGTAAAAAGGCGCATAACGAATATATTGGTAAATTATTTTCATAATGTGAAATAATGCATTTGGATATTCTCATGTTAAATTTAGAAAACTACGTATAGACAACTATTAAGAAAGGGTGCAGTGGTTGTGAAAAAACAGCAGCAAAAGCAATCCCAAATGGACCAACTGCAGAAAATGCAGCAAGCGACTCAGCAGCTTCAGGAAAACCAGCCTGCCATGGAGCAGCAATTTCAGGCACAAAAGAAACAGGCATTGCAAACTATGCAGGAAGCTTCGCAAACCATTCAGCAAAATGTATCAATGGCAAATCCACAAGGCATACAGCAAGCCGGGCAAAAGCTTCAGCAGGCCGTCCAACAGCTTGATTTGATGCAGGGCATAGCTGTAACCCAGGCTGCTACAGCTCAGCAGCAGCAATTGGAGCAGGTTCAGCAGCAGATTGAACAGGCCTCGCAAACCCTAAGTTTGATTGAATCGCTGAATACTACCAATAACAGCTTCAAAAAAGGATGAATGATAATAAAACCCAGCTTATGGATCACATTAAGCCGGGTTTTATTTTTTAAGAGGCAAAATCATTTTTGTTATTCTGCAGTACTGTTTTGACCGCATCGCGAATTTCCTGGTATCCTGTGCAGCGGCAGAGATTGGATTGCATCCATTCCTCGATGGTTGTATCATCTGCATCTGGATGTTTAGCCGCTAGGGCATGGCAGTTTAAAATAAAGCCGGGTGTACAAAATCCACATTGAATGGCCCATTTTTCTACAAATATCTTTTGAATCGGCGAATTCATCAGCGCTTCTATAGTAGTAACCGGTTGATTGACGGTTTCTACCGTTAGAGATAGGCAGGCGTGCTGTGGTTCACCATTAATCAAAACCGTGCAGGCCCCACAGTCCCCATTTTGACAGGAACGCTTAGCACCGGTTAAGCCAAGCTCTTCCCTTAGTGTTTCAAGCAAGGTATCTGCTGACCGAACCATAACATCTTTTGAATCCCCGTTTACATGTAATTTTACGATTGTTTTTTCCGTACCATTTGTGTTCATGCCTTTGCAGCCTCCAAATTATCCAGCATTTCCCTAAGGGTATTTTTTAGTACAAATTGACGGTATGCGGCTGAGGCTTGAATATCTTCGATAATCTGCGCAGGCAAACGGGTGAGCGCTTTATCAATCCGTTCATCAATTGAAAGGGAGGTATCATTTAAAGCAGACTCCATTTCGCTTGACCGGAACGGGAATTCACAAACTCCGCTGAGTGCCGCCAGGATCTGCTTGTCCTTTTCAACAGCCGCGAGCGAAACAATTGGATATCCTATTTTAGAAATTTTCGTTTTTTTCAGGCTGACAAATGGGAGATTGACATTTGTTTTGTTAATCAGTATCTGGACGATGAATTGACTTGGATTTAGCTTGATTTCCTTATCGAAAATATCATTTAGCGGCAGGGTTGTCTCACCCTCATCACCAGCTATTCTTACCTTTGCATCCGCTACTAAAAGGGGCAAAAGGCTTTCCCGATAGATAAGCCGGCTGTTCAGATTTCCACCAAGTGTAATTTTATTACGTGAAGTATGGTCAGCTACCCGTTTTATTGTTTGACTAAGCAAAGGATATAGGTCTGTTTCCGAAATTTTGTTTAATGAGAGGGAAGAGCCGATGACAAGCTCCTCACCCTGGAATTCTATAACATTGCATTCCGGAATTCCTTTTAGGTCAATAACTGCTTCGGCTGTCATCTTATTGATCCTGGAAAAAGTAATGAATTCTGTGCCCCCATTATAATATATAACGGTTTTTCCCTGATTCTGGAGGGATTTAAAGGTCTGAACCGCTTCTTGAATGGAAGCAGGCTTATAATATTCAAATTCAAATGGGATCATTTCAGCTTTTCCTCCCGGGTCTTCCAGATCAGTTCGGGGATTAACGGCAAATGGTTTAAATCCACTTCTGCAGCAGAAGAAAGGGCATTTGCCAAGGCACCAGCCATGCCAATTACTCCATATTCGCCAATTCCCCTTGCCCCAAATGGGCCATCAATTGCAGGTGTTTCCACGAAATCAACAAGATATTCTACTGGCTGATCGCCAAACCTCATGATTTGATAGGTTCGTAATTGCGGGTTTTGGACTATTCCCTTTTCGTCAAAAATAAACGCTTCATGACTGGCAAAACTAAGTCCTAAAAACATGCCGCCCCGCATTTGCTGTGTGGCGGTTGCCGGGTTAATGATTCTGCCGCCGTCGAGCACTGTTACTGCTTTTAAAATTTTGTACGTACAGTCTTTGGAATCCCATTCCACTTCAACTGCCTGCGCTCCAACTGACCACCAGGGGCCGGGCTTTCCGAAGCCTGTTTCCTTATCCATCGGGGTTAGATGTCTTTGGACATATCTCCCGTGCCCGACTACTTGTCCTTCGACAGTATGGCCATTGGGATATTTATATCCAAGGGCAATATCTTCGATTTTTATGCCATATTCCGGGTTTGGTTTTAAATATACCCGGCCGCCGCCGACTTCTAAATCCTCAGCAGAACATTCCATTGCGATTGCAGCTGTTTTTTTAAGCTGTGAGATGGCATCATCGCAAGCTGCCATAACTGCCCGGCCTGCCAAGAAAGTGGTGCTGCTGGCAACTGTTCGCCACTGGTGCGGATCATTTTGGGTATTGACCTCCATTGTGACGTGGACTTTATTTAGTTCCATCTTCAACCGTTCCGCTGCCATTTGTGCCAGGATTGTTTTAGTGCCCTGTCCCAATTCAATCGCAGCACAGTTTAAATTAACGCTGCCATCCGATTCAAAAGTCAGGATGGCACCTGCCTGCGCATTTGTTGCGGTTGTCGAAGTTTTCCAAAAGGTGCTGATGCCCTTTGTTACCACCTTGCCATTGTTGGTTTCAATCCGCTGACCTTGATCCCATTGAATGAGTTCCTTCGCCCTTTCCATACATTTTTCCGCATCGCCAATATTATTCGCTGTAAGGACAGTCTGTGTAGGGCTCGTATTGCCCGGCTTGATGATATTTCTTTTTCGCAGCTCAATCGGATCGATATTTAAATTTTTTGCAAGCTGGTCCATCGTCCGCTCCACTGCAAAAGTCAGCTCTGGATGTGCGTAACCCCTGAAGGATGTCGCAAAAGGATGGTTTGTATACATACAATAGGAGTCACACCAAACGTTTGGTATGTTGTATGGACCTGTACAATCAAGAGCCATGGCTCTGGTAATCCCGGCAGCCTGATCAGTATAGGCACCAGAATCAATTAAAAAGTTATATTGCCCTGCAATAAGTCTGCCGTTTTTATCAGCTCCAAGAGAAATCGTAGCCTCTAAGCCAATATGGCAGGGGGCTGTTATCAAATCTTCTTCCCGGTCATACTCAAGTTTAACCATTTTCCCGCCTACCGCCTTTGAGGCCAGATAAGCAAGCGGTTCTAATTGAACGGTACCTTTACCGCCAAAAGCACCGCCAAGCATTGGGACGTGAACGACAATATTACCCACCTCAATATTAAAAAACTGATTTAACACCTTTTTTATCGTATAGGGCGACTGGGTGGTGGAATGGACAATAACCTTCCCGTTTGGGCTAATTTCCACTCTTGTACAGCGTGGTTCTAGAGCGGCATGGTCTGAAAGGTTAAAAGAATAGGTTTCTTTTATTTTCACTTCACAGTTTTCCCAAGCGGTTATGAAATCACCTTTGCGGATTTTGATATGGCTTCCGATATTTGTTCCTTGAACAGGATAAACATTACTGATAATTTTTATATACTGTCCTGAATTTTCATGGATTAGGGGTGCGCCGCTCTGAAATGCTTCCTTAACGGAATTAACAATCGGCAGTGGTTCATAGTCGACCTTAACAAGGCCTGCCGCTTTTTTTGCCTGATATTCATGATCAGCCACTACAATGGCGATAGGTTCGCCATAATAGCGTACTTTTTCATAAGCAAGTGGTGGGCGATCTGCGAGTATCGGGCCGATATGAAATGGGAACATGTCGCCGGTCACAATCGCTCGAACTCCAGATACCTTCCAGGCTTCTGTAACATCTACTGCGTTAATTTTGGCATGGGCATGAGTACTTGTAACTAATTTCGCATGGGCAAGTCCGGGCGCAGAATAATCGGCCAGGTATTTGATGTTGCCTGAAGCCTTTTCCAAAGCATCTATTCGATGCTCAGGTTTTCCGACCGACATCCAAATGTTTTCCTGCATATTATTGCCCTCCTTGAAGTAAGGAAATAAAATTCCATTAATAAATACGGAAATATTTTGAACAATGTTTGTATTTTTCACCCATTTGTAAAATTTATACAGATATAAAATTGAGGGAGAAAAGAAATAAAAATCATTTGAAAAGGCTTTCAATTTTTTTCCATAATGACCAGTTTTCCTTTATAATAAATGGGGATGAACTAACAGTTTTATCATCAATTGGAAAATAGAAGAGGGGGCTAATATGGAACAGAAGGTATTGGAGCCTAAATTACAACAGGCATTGGAGAAATTTAAGGCATTAGATGAAAAAATAACGCATTACTCAAGTATTATCGGTTTGGCTGACTGGGATCAGAAGGTGATGGCACCGAAAAAAGGGAGACACGTTTTTGCAAAGGCAGCCGGCACATTAAGGACAGAGGTGTTTAAATTATCGGTTTCGCCGGAAATGGGTGAACTGCTTACTACTTTAACACTTTCTGCAAATTCTGTAGTTTTAGATGAAGCAACAAAAGCGAAGGTAAGAGAATATAAGACTTTTTATGAAAAATCCAAAAGCATTCCCGCTCACATGTTCCAGGACTATTCGGTGCTGACAGGACAGGCAAATGATGCCTGGGAGGAGGCAAGAGCAAATAACGACTTTGGGCGTTTCCTGCCGTATCTGGAAAAGATTGTGGAGTACAAGCGAAAGTTCGCTGAAATTTATGGATATGAGGACCATCCATATGATGCTTTGCTAGATGAATTTGAACCTGGTTTAACCGTGAAAATACTGGATCCGCTGTTTGCAAAGCTAAGAGAATCCAGTGTACGGTTATTGAATCGGATTCAAAAGAATGGTAAAGGAACAAGGTCGGAAATTTTCAACCAGGCTTTTGAAGTTGAAAAACAGAAACAAATTAATCGCTATATCCTGCCAATCATTGGTTTTGATATGGAGGCCGGAAGATTGGATGAGACTGTTCACCCGTTTGCTCAAACAGTGAATATTGGGGACGTCCGCTTGACGACACGATATTTGGAACAAAATGTGCGCTCTGCCTTATTTGGCACGATCCACGAAGCGGGTCATGGCATTTACGAACAGCATATTAATCCGGAATATGAGGAATCTGTCCTTCAAAGCGGTGCCTCGTTTGGTATTCATGAATCTCAATCAAGATTTTTAGAAAACATGGTCGGCCGCAGCAAAGAATTTTGGAATTATTTTTATCCCAAGCTTAAGGAAACATTCCCAGGGCAGCTTTCAAATGTGTCTGTCGATGAGTTTTATCGAGCGGTTAACACAGTTGAGCCATCGTTCATCCGAGTTGAAGCAGATGAACTTACCTATAATTTGCATATTATGGTCCGCTATGAAATCGAAAAGGCTCTAATCGCTGGTGAAATCGAAGCAAAGGATTTGCCAAGCATTTGGAATCAAAAGATCGAGGATTACCTAGGAATTACTCCGACTTCTGATACGGTGGGAGTGTTGCAGGATGTTCACTGGTCGTTTGGCGGCATTGGTTATTTCCCATCCTATTCGTTAGGAAACCTCTATTCGGCGCAAATTCTAAGGAAAATTCAAAAGGATTTGCCGGAATTTCATCAGCTTATTGAAAATGGCAGGTTTGATGCGATTCAGGACTGGTTAAAGGAAAATATTCATCAATATGGGAAGCTTTATACACCGAATGAATTAATTGTCAAGGTAACAGGTGAAGTATTGAATGCTGACTACCTGGTGGAATACCTCGAGGAAAAATACTCCGCTGTATATGAACTGTAAAATATTTGCATTCTTAGAAACTTACATTGACATCTTTTTAAAAGTTTAATATAGTATAAGTAATAGAATATTTCCTTTTTAAAGGGGAGTAGCTGCTACAATAAAGTCGTCATTCCGAGAATTTATTCTCCGGCTTTATTGGCAACATGGACGTTGTTAGCAAGACCTTTACTTTACTGTAAAGGTCTTTTTGTATGCTTTTTTAGGCCTTTACTGTATTCGGTAAGGGCCTTTTTATTTGGCAAAAGGGTATTTTATCAACCAAAACCTTTTAAAGGAGGAATTGTTTAGTGGATGTATCTCTATTGATGGAGTATGGATGGGTTTTAATTATTTTGGTGGCATTAGAAGGTTTGCTAGCAGCGGATAATGCTTTGGTATTGGCGATCATGGTGAAACATCTCCCAGAGGAAGAACGGAAAAAGGCATTGTTTTACGGTTTAGCCGGGGCATTTATCTTCCGCTTTGCTTCTCTTTTCGCCATCTCCTTTCTTGTGGACGTTTGGCAGGTTCAAGCCATCGGTGCCCTGTATTTATTGTTTATGGCCGGCAATCACATTTTCCGTAAAGTAGTGAAAGGAAATGTTGTTGAAAAAGAGAAAAAGGAAACGGTTAGGAAAAGCGGATTTTGGACCACTGTGTTAAAGGTGGAATTAGCGGACATCGCTTTTGCTGTGGATTCAATTCTTGCTGCTGTTGCCATGGCTGTCGTCCTTCCCAATACGCCTCTGCCGAATATTGGTGGACTCGATGGCGGAAAGTTCTTGGTCATCTTTGCCGGAGGAATCATCGGCCTAGTGATAATGCGCTTTGCTGCTAATATGTTTGTTAAGCTTCTAGAGAGGCGCCCAGGCCTTGAGATTGCCGCATTTGCGATTGTTGGCTGGGTGGGAGTAAAACTTGCTGTCTATACACTATCCCATCCTGAACTAGCAATATTAAATGAAGATTTTGCCCACTCAACCGAATGGAAGGTGAGTTTTTACCTTGTCTTGGTTGGAATTGCTGCAGCCGGATGGTTCTTCTCAAAGGATAAAGTATTAAAAACTTCAGAAAAAGAAGTATCATAAAGAAATCATAAAAAAGGGGGCTGTTTCAATATGGAACAGCCTCTTCTATGTTTTTGAAATTAATTTTGTTAAAATATGTTATGATATAATATTGACATAGTAACGTAACCTAACAGATATTAATAAGAGAGGAATGATTTTGAATAAAAGGGTATGAATTTAATCCTTTTTATTGTTTAAATTGGAGTGATACATATTATTAGAAACAGTATTCCAAATTTGTTTACGCTATTTAATTTATTTTTTGGCTTTTTGTCGGTCATGTATTCGGCCCAGGGTGATTATAAGAATGCGGCCATTCTGATCTTAATCGGGATGATGCTCGATAGCATGGACGGACGGATTGCCAGAATACTGCGTGTGGAAAGTGAGCTCGGGAAAGAGCTTGATTCACTCGCTGACATCGTTACCTTTGGTGTTGCGCCTGCGATGATGGCTTATTACTCCTACTTTTCTACATATGGCATCGTGGGCATGGCGATTTCAGGTTTGTTTCCATTATTCGGAGCTTATCGATTAGCCCGCTTCAACATAAATGCGGTGAAATCTTCATTAAAGTATTTTACGGGTGTACCCATCACGGCTGGGGGCGGGGTGTTAACGCTGTTGACGCTGTTTCACGGCAAAATGCCATCAATTGTTCTCCCTATCGCCTTTTTTGTGATTTGTTTCTTAATGGTAAGCACCGTTAAAATCCCAAGCCTGAAGGACGTTCCTCTGCCCAAATACGGAATTATTGTCACTGCTTTTTTAGGCTGCGCCATTTATTTATTTTTCAAAAAAGAACAATATCGTTTTCCGTACTTTCTCTATGTAGCCATACCGCTATACATCGCGTTTATTTGGTTCCAGCTGGTTAGAGAGAAAAGAAAACGAAATACTCGTTAATCATTTTAGAAAGAGGGCTTAGAAGAAATGAAGGTAAAAGTAAATCGTAGTGCTGCAAAGGAATTGAAAAAAATGCTTGGACAAGAGGAAGCAGAGGGTAAATTGTTTCGTGTTTATGTTTCCAACATCCACGGCGATCATGCCCATTATGACCTGATGCTTGATACACCAACCGACAAGGATGAAGTGGTAAAATCCGATAAGGATATTGATTTTATTCTGGAAAAGGATAATGAATGGTTGGATGGTGTTTGGATTCAATTTTTCCAAGTACCTAATGAAGAGTGGGTAATTACCAACCCATCCAGAGGCGGCCATCACCATCATCATTAATCATCAGGAGCAACTATCAGTTTCTTATTTTCATCTCCCTCCCTGCGGAATATCGCAGGGAGTTTTTTTGTTGTTACCATAAAAATATCATGTAAATTAGAAGTCTCCTTCTTTGAAAAGACTTATTCAAAAATGGTAATCTAATGTAATGAGCAGAACAGAAGGGAGCAAGAGGAATTGAATAATCATATAGATATTAAATTAATTGCCCTTGATATGGATGGGACCTTATTAAATAATCAGCATGAAATTTCTGTGGCAAACCGTGAGGCAATCAAAGAAGCCCAGGATAAGGGCGTATTTGTTGTTCTAAGTACAGGACGATCTTTTTTAAATAGTCATAATCATGCCGATTCTCTAAATCTTTCGTCTTTTTTGGTGACGGTAAATGGAAGTGAGATTTGGGATGAAAAACGCGAACTTGTGAGAAGATCGCTTGTAAAATCTGAACAAATTGAATGGATGCTGAAGCTTGCCAATGAGCACAAAGCAACATTTTGGGCAATCAGTACGGAACGAAACTGGCACAATGAAATGCCAGAGGATTTGCATTCTGTTGAGTGGATGAAATTTGGCTTCAATATTCATGATGATGCCGTCCGCGAAATTGTGATTAAAGAGCTGGAAGCTAGAGGTGAATTTGAACTGTCAAATTCCACGCCATTCAACATAGAGGTTAACGCTTCGGGTATTAACAAAGCGCAAGGATTAAGGCTTGTGTGCGAGCGGCTCGGAATTGAGATGAAGAATGTAATGGCCGTAGGAGACTCCCTTAACGATCTGGCCATGATTAAAGAAGCTGGCATGGGTGTGGCCATGGGAAATGCCCAGGAGATTGTAAAGGAAACGGCTGACTGGGTGACAGCTTCTAATGAAGAAGATGGCGTGGCGAAGGCTATTCGCAAATGGGTTTTAGATAAATAAAATTTTTTTACTTGGAATTGGTATATGAGGAATGCATACGGGTAAAAATATATGTGCAAGCATTATTTTGCAAAATTTAGTTATGGGATTATGCTAGGAGGCACCGAAAGAAATGGAACATGGCAAGGTAAAATGGTTTAACAGTGAAAAAGGTTTTGGATTTATCGAAAGAGATGGCGGAGAAGACGTTTTCGTTCATTACTCTGCAATTCAAATCGAGGGTTTCAAAACCTTAGACGAAGGACAAGAAGTTACGTTTGATATCGAAAACGGCCAGCGTGGGCCGCAAGCGGTAAATGTCCGTAAAGCTTAATAACTGTTAAAAATTAAACAGACTCTTTTAAAGGGTCTGTTTTTTTCGTAAAAAAATTGGGCCGTTCGCGTTTTGGTGTGCGAACGGCCTTTTTTGGTTGGTTGTTTTTTAAAAGGTAACTAACTATTGTGAGTGGGCACCGTGTTTTGCTTAAAAATAGTTGGAATTGGGCCAAAATTCGCGCGGAAGTTTCCTTTTTTCGGAATATGAACACCCGTGCAAATGGATATATCGTATTTTCTAGTATCTAACGGGAACTTTTATGTGCTGAAAAAATATATCTGCGAATTTTTGATGGATATCTGCGAATTTTAAATTTTATCTGCGAATTTTCAAATATATCTGCGAATTTCTGAATTTATCTGCGGATTTTCAAATATATCTGCGAATCCCAAAATAGGTTAAAACAGTCTACTTATTTTTGGGCATTATAAAAGGCATTTCAGTTGGAAAGTAAATTCTTCCCTTATTTGTGCCTGACGAATTAAGATTTGCCGAGCGAAGCAACCTGCCAGAAACATCTGGCGAAGATATTTGCGCGAACTCCCTAAACTGTTGATTGGTAATACTAGGCCCATATAATAAAAAATAATCCTGGATAGTGTAAAGATGGGCATTTGGAACAAAGGTGTTACAAAATGAACAATACCAATTTTGGTTTTTGCGTTGCATTGGTAAATGTAAACAAATTGGACAATGCACCCCCGGCAACAAATCACCATGGAGTATGTCAAATCTCTTGAGAATTGGCTTTGTTGGAACAGTATTAAGTTTCAACAAAAGTTTATCAAACTTCCGAAGATCCTTTGGGTCAAATATCTCTTGTTTATGGAAATTCTCAAATAACTGCATTTTATGAAGAATACTAGGGGATTTGCAGATGCGCTGCATGACCTTCAATCCGTTTCTCCCGACAAAGGAAAGAATGGCATTAGGATTACTGAAAACTACTAAATATTCAATGGGTAATGGTGGTAAATTGTGTTCAGTAAGCACTCTATTAAGGACACTTTGATGCCTTTCTACCTGAAAGATTGGATAGGGGTATGTATATTCTTCACCGTTAACTGTTTGAATTAATTGTTCTGAATCTGTGTCAATTAAGATCTTTCCCTTATAATTTTTCACATCTATGATAATTCCGCTTTTGGTAGTTGTAAGAAAGGTATCAATTTGGCAGTTGTACTCTCCATCGGGAAGGTTCAAATCGTGGAAAATATGGTATTCTTTTTCGGGGAGAGAGTGTAGGTAGAAATCAATCGATTGTTCACCCCGGTATCCGGCCCATCGTCCGGCTAATTCATCTGAAATCAGTTGCCATTTTGGATGGTTTTTCCGTAGACGCCTTACCAAGGCCTCTAAAATAAGAATAATCAGTGGGATAAAGCGTGGTTTTATTATCAAATTCATCACTCCTTTTTAATTTCCCATTAATCTTTCTCAAAAAGAAGAAAATTTCCTGCTGAATTTTGCAGGAATTTGTCAAAATTTTGTTAC
The DNA here is from genome assembly GCF_049568635.1 of Neobacillus sp. SAB-20_R2A. Taxonomy (NCBI): domain Bacteria; kingdom Bacillati; phylum Bacillota; class Bacilli; order Caryophanales; family Bacillaceae; genus Neobacillus; species Neobacillus sp. SAB-20_R2A. The sequence goes on from NZ_CP145895.1 coordinate 2,362,102, forward strand.
ACTTTTATTTAAGGGGGAAATACCATGAACGAACCGATTGCCATTGTAACAGGATCGTCAAGCGGATTCGGCCTTTTAACAACTCTGGAGCTTGCTCGGTCGGGTTTTCATGTTATAGCGACGATGAGAAATCTTGAAAAAAGTGGCGGACTCCTTTCAGAAGCCAAGAAAGAAAACATCGAAAATAAACTCACCATCCACCAACTAGACGTTACCTCACAAGATTCAATCAACCAACTTGCCAAACTAACGGAAACTCTAGGCCGTATCGACGTACTCGTCAACAACGCGGGCTACGCCGCTGCCGGGTTTGTCGAGGAGCTCCCGATGGAGGAATACCGTAAACAATTTGAAACAAACGTTTTTGGCGTGATGGCAGTTACGAAAGCCATCTTGCCATTTATGCGACAGCAGCGTCATGGAAAAATCATTAATCTTAGCAGCATCAGCGGCGTTGTCGCCTTTCCAGGAATGTCACCATATGTGGCATCAAAGCACGCCCTCGAAGGCTGGAGTGAATGCCTCCGCCTGGAAATGAAGCCATTTGGCGTGGATATAGTACTTGTAGAGCCTGGATCGTACAGGACCAGTATTTGGTCTTCAGGAAAACAAATTACCCGCTCCCAACCCAACTCACCGTACTACCGATTAATGGAAGGCATGGAAAATTACATTCTAACCGGAGAAGAAAAGTTTGGCGACCCACGGGAGGTAGCCCAAAAAATCGCAGTAATAGCCAAAATGCAAAAACCAGCATTACGTTTTCCTATTGGTAAGGGTGTACAAATGGCCATCCTCATTAAAAATCTGATCCCCTGGAGCCGATGGGAGAGGATTCTATTAAACAAACTACCTAAGAGATAAAATTCAAGAAGTTCTTGTGGAATATTTTTGAAATTAATTCCAACATTTAGAAACAAAGTGCAGCCACCATTTTGGCTGCATTTTTGGTTTTTTTAAAATAATAAATTTTTGAAAAAGTCGAATTTTTTTGGCAGGAATTTAAGGATATTGTGAGAATATTAGAAATAAGATAGAAAAAAAGGGGGTTTTAACATGGATATCCAAGTAGTAGAAAAAAATGAATTGAGAGTAGTTGGAATTTCATGGAATGGAAGTTATACTGAAACTAACAAGATACCCAAGTTGTTTACAAAATTTGAACAACGACTAGAGGAAATTTCCTTTAAGACAGAGGAACCGGTTCTTATTGCCCCGTTTCATAGCCGGGAGACGGAGTTTACTTATTACGTCACTGCACCTGTTGAAAAAATTACAGAAATCCCGGAAGGAATGGTTGGCTTTACGATTCCAAGTAAAAATTATGTGGTGACAACCCATAAAGGAAAACCTGAAGAGGTAGAAAATACATATAACCTTTTGTTTACGTGGATGAAAGAATATGGCTATGAGCAAGACCATCAAGCATTAAGTTTAGAGATTTATAAGGAAGAGCACAAAGGGCAAAATGCCAGCGGTGATCTTCATTTTGAAATTTATTTGCCAGTTATGGTGTATAAATAAAGTTTATTTTTTCATTTATCAGTTCGGTTTCCTTTACAGATGCACTTCTGTATAATAATATTAAAATAATTTAACAGTAATTCCTTCGGGGCAAGGTGAAAATCCTTACCGGCGGTGATGAAGCGCATGCTTCTTAGTCCGTGACCCGGTTAACAATTTTGTTAAACGGTGGATCTGGTGAAATTCCGGAGCCGACAGTTAAAGTCTGGATGGGAGAAGGGAAATAGCAGGATTAAAATTGGCGAAATTTAGCCTTTTTTAAGCCTTAATTTTCTATTGTCTTTAAACAGGCCCTGAAGGTTTTTTACCTCAGGGTCTTTTTGCTTTTTAGAAGAATCTTTAATCCCTGGAAACCCTAATGAAGGGAGAAAGAAGGATGTTTACCGGAATTATTGAAGAGATTGGTACTATTTCGGCTATACAGCGGACTGGTAATTCATTTGTGATGACGATTGAAGCGAAAAAAATTCTCGCCGATGTTCATCTTGGTGACAGTATTGCTGTCAATGGGGTTTGCTTAACTGTTACCTCCTTTACGGGAACCCGCTTTACGGTCGACGTCATGCCGGAAACGGTTAAAGCCTCTAGTTTAAATTCGTTAAAGCGCGGCTCAAAAGTAAATCTTGAGAGAGCAATGGCGGCCGGTGGAAGGTTTGGCGGTCATATTGTTTCGGGGCATATCGATGGCACCGGGGTTATTAAAAGTAAAAATGCGCTTGAAAATGCTGTCTATTATGAAATTGAGACCGAGCCGGAAATATTGAAATACATCATTTATAAAGGCTCCATAACAGTGGATGGGACAAGCTTAACGGTATTTGGAGTAACCGAAAACTCGTTTACCTTATCGTTAATTCCCCATACGATGTCGGAAACTGTGGTCGGTAACAAAGGACCGGGTGAGATTGTAAATTTGGAATGCGATATGATTGGCAAGTATGTCGCTCATTTTATGAATAATTTTTCAAACAATCAGAAGCCTAAAGGCCAATCAGGTATTACGGCCCAATTTTTAGAAGCGAATGGATTTTTATAAAATTGCATGAAAAAACTGAACAAAGGAGTGATACGGTATGTTTGACAGGATTGAAGAAGCAATCGAAGAATTGAAACAAGGGAAGGTAATCATTGTTTGCGACGATGAGGACAGGGAAAATGAAGGAGATTTCATAGCGCTTGCCGAAAAAACAACTCCTGAGGTTATCAATTTGATGGTAACGCATGGGAGAGGCCTTGTCTGTGTTCCGATTGAGGAAGAATTAGCAAAAAAACTGGATTTAATGCCGATGGTAGCGAACAATACCGACCCGCATGGGACTGCTTTTACAGTCAGCATTGATCATAAAAATTCTACAACAGGTATTTCGGCCTTTGAACGGTCTGCGACAATCATGAATTTGATTGATCCTCAGTCAAAAGCTGCCGATTTTAAACGTCCTGGCCATGTTTTTCCGCTTATCGCTAAAAAAGGCGGCGTCCTTAGAAGAACAGGTCACACAGAAGCAGCAGTAGATCTTGCAAACCTATCTGGAGCCAAACCTGCTGGCGTCATTTGTGAAATCATGAATGAAGACGGGACGATGGCCCGGGTGCCGCAGCTAAGAAAAATCGCCGATAAGCTGGGCCTGAAAATGATTACGATCAAAGATCTGATTGAATACCGAAATCAAAAGGATAAATTGGTGAAGCGGGAAGTGGAAATCAAGTTACCGACTGAATATGGCGATTTTAAAGCAATCGGGTATTCAAATATGGTAGACGACAAAGAGCATGTTGCTCTCATTAAAGGTGAAATTGACCCGGAGAAGCCAATTCTGGTCAGGGTTCATTCGGAGTGCTTAACGGGTGATGTTTTTGGGTCTTACCGCTGTGACTGTGGTCCGCAGCTCCACGCCGCCCTAATGCAGATTGAACAAGCAGGCAATGGTGTGCTGTTGTATATGCGCCAGGAAGGCAGAGGCATTGGCCTCCTTAACAAAATGAAGGCCTATCAGCTTCAGGAACAAGGCTATGATACGGTAGAGGCAAATGAAAAACTCGGATTTAAGCCTGATTTAAGGGATTATGGAATTGGTGCACAAATTTTAAGAGATCTTGGCATCAGAAAAATGATGTTATTAACGAATAATCCGCGTAAAATTAAGGGCCTAAAGGGCTACGACCTGGAAGTCGTCGAGCGGGTACCGCTGCAAATGGAAATGAGACCAGAAAATGAAAGCTATTTAAAAACCAAACATGATAAATTAGGCCATCTGCTTCATTATTAAAAATACGGAGGAATAGAAATGGGACATATTTTTGAAGGAAATTTAGTTGGTACAGGACTGAAAGTCGGAATCGTAGTAGGACGTTTTAATGAATTTATTACAAGCAAATTATTGTCTGGGGCACAGGATGCTTTAAAGCGCCATGGAGTGAATGATGCTGATGTGGATGTCGCGTGGGTTCCAGGCGCATTTGAGATTCCATTAATCGCTAAAAAAATGGCGGACAGCAAAAAATATGATGCAGTTATCACACTTGGTACTGTTATCCGCGGTTCTACACCACATTTTGATTTCGTGTGTAATGAAGTGGCAAAAGGAGTATCCCGCATCACGCTTGACACTGGCATTCCGGTTATTTTTGGGGTATTAACCACAGATTCAATCGAGCAGGCAATCGAGCGGGCTGGTACAAAAGCAGGCAACAAAGGCTGGGATGCTGCTTCTGGCGCCATCGAAATGGCCAACCTAACAAGAAATTTTGAATAATAGAAGGCTATGGGGGCACCTTTTTAGGGTTGCTCCTTGCTTGTTTAATTCAATAAATTGATTTAAAAAGAAGAAAGTAAAAACAAAAACATATACAAATGAACCAGACTTTTACTATAATAATAACAGCATAAAAAAATAATCTTTAAAAAACAGGTGCTAAAGTCTTAAAACAAGACTCTTAGCTTAATAGGGAAGTTGGTTAAAAGCCAACGCGGTCCCGCCACTGTAAATGGGAGCAACCTATACGATGTCACTGTCTTAATAGATGGGAAGACATAGGAAGCAATGACCATGAGCCAGGAAACCTGCCTGTTTTTAAACACAAATGCCTACGTGGATAGGAGAGTGTTAAGCAGGAAACGTCACTCGTTTGTTACTTAGCATACATAACACCTCCTCCTAACTGATAGGAGGATTTTTTTATGCCAATTTTGGGGTAAAGATAGAAAGGGAGAGAAGAAAATGAAACTAACCAAGATTAAGGCAATCATGTTGATTGGTGCACTGGCACTTTCGCTGCCAATCAATGTGTACGCCGAAGAGAATGTTTCAGACCAGATCCACAAGACAGCACTGCATGTTCAATCGTCAGTATTAGACTCAGATTGGCATATAATAACTCTCGGTAGAGCAGGTAAGCTGACAGCATCTAATAAGACAGCTTATCTTGATAAGTTAGATGTTCGTTTAACAGGGGATGTGAAGGGTACTGAATTGCATAAGATTATATTAGCACTTCGTGCACTAGGGGAAAACCCACAAAATTATAAAGGTCAGAACCTAATTAAGAAAGCTTATAGTGATACAACATTAATATCTACAACAGCTTATATCTATGCTTTAATCGCATTAGATTCCGGTGATTACGATATTCCAGCTGATGCACTATGGACCAAGCAGAAGCTGATTGATAGGATTACAGCCTCTGACCTGCCAACAGGCGGATGGGCAGGCTGGGATGGTACGGCTAGCGTTGATTCTACAGGTATGGCGCTTACCGCTTTATCTGCCCACAAAGATGATCCTGTTGTAAAGGCTGATATTGATAATGCTGTTAATTTCTTAAAGACTTCAGAAGGTGCTAATGCGGAATTTGGCGATTCTTTCAGTGGTGATAACGCTAACTCTACCTCTCAAGCAATTATCGGTTTATCCTCAGTAGGAGTTGATCCGACCGCTGGTGATTTTGTTAAGGGGTCTACTAATCCAGTTAAAGCATTGCTATCATATAAGACACAGCCATGGGAAGATGGTTTTAAATGGCTGAAAAGTGAAACAGCCGAAAACTCAATGGCAACTGAACAGGCATTTCAAGCGCTAGTAGCATATGACCTATTTAAGAATGGTGATAGACTTTTTCACTTCTCTGCACCGCTGCCGGTGGAATCAACACCAGCCCAGCCATCTACACCTGCTCCAACACCAACAGTAGTAAACAACAATAATTATGTGACTGTTACGCCGACAACAGACGTTTCAAAATTGCCTGTCTCAGAGTCCACGAAAGAGGTAATTAGAGAAATCATTACAAACAATAATGCTGGCACAGCTGGAGCTGCAGGAAACACATCTTCACAGCCGCAAGTGATAGTCGTCCAGCAGCCTGCCGCGGTTCAAACAGCAGCTGGTGAACCCAAAGTTGAGGTAAAAGTTGAAAAAGAAAGTGGTACCATCAATTCCAATAACCTTAAGGTAGGAGGCACTACCGCATTTATTGGGGCACTGGCTTTAATTCTTAGAAGAAAGTTCTTGGGGGTGTAACCATGAAAGGCTGGCAGAAAATCATCGGTGATATTGCATCATGGCTTTTGGTTATCGGCGGGATTGGCTATGCTTTATATGGCTATACTCCGGGCAAAACGATTACAACGACAACCACCACCCCTCAGGTTAAACAAGTTCAGCAGGATCAGCAAACTGCTGCGGAAACTGTAAAGAATGTGGAAGGGATTGTTTCCAATGCGGAAGCAACGTCATCTGATACAGCTGGAAAGAATTCAACCGTAAAAGTAATTACTACTCAGCCTGTAAAACAAACTTCAACGGTAACGCAGCAGCCAGCGGGCAGTACGGCACCAGCATCTGCACCGGTCGAAGAAAAAAAGCAAGACACAGTAACTGTTTCAGTAAAGACGCCTGATGGCTATTTAATTGCACCGCGGTCAGTTGAAATAAACAATCAAACGAAAGCAGCTGATGTTTTAAAACAAGTCTGTCAGGAGGCTGGCATAAAGCTGGAAACTACTGGTTCAGGTGCCACGTTATATACAAAAGGTATTGGCGGCTGGCGTGAGTTTGACAAAGGGCCATACAGCGGATGGAGCTACAGAATAAATGGAGTCAAAGGAGACCGCTCATCCGGCATAAAGGATGTTAATCCGGGCGACACATTAGAGTGGAATTATGTTGTCGATTATAGGGAGGACAAGTGATGGAGAGCGTTCTTTCCATATTTAGGCCCAGGGTACGGAACCTTTTATCGTTAAGAAACATGACCTTGATGGCGTGCCTAGCAACCTTGAGTATTGTTGGCAGGATTTATATGGGGATGATTCCAAACGTCCAGCCATCAACGGTTATAATAATTTGCTCTGCCTTGATTTATGGAGTAAGGTTTGGTCTGATTATTGCTGTTCTGACGGTTTTGGGTTCAAACCTGGTGTTAGGCTTTGGTCCTTTTGTTGTGATGCAGCTGATAGCATGGGGAGCAGTTGCCGTTGTATCGGGCGTAATTGGAAGGTTTTATGAGAAAATTCCCCATCTGCTTTTATCGGTATACGCCGGTTTTACCGGGCTGTTTTTTGGATTTATGGTATCCTTAAATGTTTTCATCATTGGCGGTCCGGCTGCTTTTTGGGTTTACTACCTAAGAGGGATCCCGTTTGATTTATATCATGCGGCCGGCAACTTTTTGTTTTATTTAACCCTTGGTCCAGTCCTGCTAAAGCTTTTACAAAGGCATAAGGAAAAAACATTTCATCAAAACCCAATCGAGTTAACAGATGATAAATAGCACGCCGAGCGGCGTGCTATTTTTGCATACTCTGCAGTTTTTGAATCAACGAATCGACCTTTTCGCCAACATTATAGAGTACTTCCTCCAAACCCTTTTTCCATTCAGGTGCTTGTTCTTTTATCGTGTTCCCAATCTTTTTGGCATTTTCATTTAATTCTTTACCAATTTCTTCTGCTTGGTCTTGTATGTTTGCTGCAGGATTTGTTTCCCCTGCTAGCTTAGCATTTATGGACACAACATCAAAATTTTCTTTTGGAAGAGAGGTTGTTGATGTTCTCATGATTTCTCTAAAAATAGGCACGACATTTGAAGAACTTGAGCTTGGCAGGTAGTGCTGGCGGTCCGTTTGGTCAAAACCAATCCAAATGGCCCCTACCAAATTTGGTGTATAGCCGACCATCCATTGATCTTTAGTGCCGTTTATATCTGCAAACGGAAGCTGAGTTGAACCGGTTTTCCCGGCAATTTGTACTCCCGGGATGCGGGCTTTTTGACCTGTTCCAGATTCAACCACATTTAGAAGAATGGAGGTCATTTCATTTGCGACCTTTTTAGAGGTCACTTTGGTTGTTTTAGCTTCACGTTCAGCAATAATATTGTCTGTTGGGCCAACAATTTTTGTAATCAAATGGCTGTCCTGACGCTTCCCGCCATTTGGAAAAACAGTGTAAGCATTGGCCATCTGCAGAGGGGAAACGCCTTTACTCATCCCACCAAGTGCGACTGCTAGATTTCTATCTTCTTTTTCTACAGGAATACCGAAACGTTTCAAGGAATCAAGTCCCTTGTTTAAACCTACCTGATTCAACAGCCAAACGGCCGGAACATTTAAGGAGTCTTCCAAAGCCTTATACAATGGAACCTTGCCCTGATATGTTTTTGTGAAATTTTCCGGCTTGTAATTGCCAATTGTAAGCGGCTCATCCACCAGTTCTGACGAATAAGTATAACCTTCCTCAAGAGCTGCTGTATAGACGGCTAGCGGTTTGATTGAAGAACCTGGCTGCGCCTTTAATTGCGTCGCCCGGTTAAAGCCGCGAAACACTTGTTCACCGCGTCCCCCGACGAGGGCAAGAACACCGCCTGATGCTGGGTCCATCAAGACAGAGCCGCTTTGGACGGTTTCTCCCCCCATCCCTCTAGGAAACAAGGATTTATTAGCATAAACTTTTTCTAGGCCCGCCTGTAAATGTTGATCCATTTCCGTATAAATCCGGTAGCCTCTTGTTAAAATTTCATCCTGTGTCAGACCGTATCGGGAAATGGCTTCGTTTAAAACAGCATCAACATAATAAGGATATTTCCGCTCTACAAAACTACCACCGCCGTCATGCAGGCGGATTTTTTCTTTTTTAGCTTGGCTGTACTGGGCTGTGGTTATCATCCCAAGTTCCTTCATTTTACCCAACACGACATCTCTTCGGTCCATTGCTCCCGTATAATTTCTATAAGGATCAAGATAATTCGGCGCATGCAGAAGACCGGCAATCATTGCAGCCTCACTAATGGTCATGTCCTTGGCATCCTTATTAAAATATTTCTTTGAGGCATTGCCAATTCCCCAGGCACCGCTGCCGAAATAAACTTGGTTTAGATACATTTGCAGAATTTCGTCTTTAGTATAAACTTTTTCAATTTTTACCGCTAAAAATAGTTCCTCAGCCTTCCGTTTATAGGTTCGTTCTGGCGACAGCAGCGCGTTTTTGGTGAGCTGCTGCGTAAGGGTGCTTCCTCCTCCAGTAATCCTGCCGGCGAATAAGTTACCGAAGAAGGCACGGGCGATCCCCTGAATATCGAAACCGCCATGCTCATAAAATCGCTCGTCCTCTATAGCAACCACCGCATTCGGAACATATTTGGGCAGCTCTTCAATTTTCACACCTTTTGTTCGGTTTGTTGCAACATTTGAAGCAACGTTGCCATTTTTATCATAAATAACCGTCGGCTGGCTTAGACCTTCCTTTAATGACTGTACATTGGCTCGTGAGGCGAGCCAGCCAAAATATGAAATAGTTGAAAGCACGATTACTAGACAAATCAACAATAGAATTTGAGTTAGATGTTTCCTTTTCCAGAAACGGACGACTAATTCCCAGATTGGGCGCAGCTTGTCCATAATGATCTCCTAACCTTCGTGTGATTTTTTGCTTCTTACTATTATAAATATTCATGTTAAAAAAGACCAACAAAGACGTTTAAAGAGAAATCTTTTAACACCATGACAATCGTGGACAACCAATTCCAATCTAAGCATATGTTAGTAGAAAGATAAATAATTTTTGTGGAAAGGGATGGTGTCATGATTAACTGGAGAGTCCGGTTTAAGAACCGGAACTGGGTGATTGCATTTATCTCGCAGCTATTTATTGTCGCGCAAATGATACTAGGCGGATTAAATTCCTTGGGCATAACTAGTTTCCAGCTTTCGGATGCACTTCAGGATTGGGTAATTACCTTGGCAAATGCTGTTTTTGTATTGCTATCATTGCTAGGTATTGTGCAAGACCCGACGACCAAAGGGTATGGCGACAGTACCCGAGCCTTAAATTATAAGGATCCAAATTAACCATAAAAGAGGCCGTCAAGCGAGACAGCCTCTTTTTCGCTGTTTATGAAATGGTTTGTACAAATAAACCTTCCCCCTCCAGCCATTCAGCAATAAAAATATTCTTGTAGTCCGTGATATTATGGGAATGTAGTTGAGTCGTCAGCCATGCTTCGTCATAGCCAAGGTCGTAGATTTCATCCCATAATACCTCGCCATCCCGAATAACTGTTACGGGTATGTAAACAGGTTTTGGGGGCATATTAAAATCCTCTTGAGTGGTTTTTTGATACTTTGTCTTTTTTAAAATGCTAAGTGAACCATTTGCCTCAAGATAGCAATAAGCGACTTCGCGGATCGAAAAGGTTTCACTTTGCCGGAGCAGGCTTTGCAGCTGATTGATGTTCATACGGTTTTTCTTCAATTCCTGCCGGTCCACGACACCGTTTTTAATCAGGGCAGAGGGCTTTCCTTCAACCATGCCACGAAAGGTTAGAAATTTCTGTCCAAGATATTCGACAGTTATAAGAAGAGCCCCCCATAGGACCATCGAATACATAATATAGTAAAAACTGATTTTATCATCATAGATGGCGTTACCGATTAATTCGCCTAGAACAATGGAAGAAATAAAGGTAAAGGGGGTAGCCCTTTTGATAATTTTTCTGCCGATGATTTTTATCCAAATAATGAGAAGGATAAAGCCGACAATCAGGTCAGTTGTTATATAAGCCAGTTTCATGGTCAATGCTCCAATCAAAACACATACTACATTCTTTTATTGCCAAGTATTCGTATAATGAAACACATTCCAATATCTTCAGAAAATTTCTTTACATTTTTCTAATAAAATAGTTTACTAGTATGTATCTAAAAATTTGCGAGGACATCTATATGACCAGAATAAAACAGTATATTGACCAGTTTCATCCGATTGTCTGGGTTTTGTTATTAGGAACCGTTTTAACCAGGGGCTCAGCTTTTATGACTCTGCCATTTTTGTCTATTTATTTATCTAGGCATTTGGAGCTTTCTCCAATCGTCATCGGGATTACAGTTGGGATGAGCCCGCTAATGGGAACGGTGGGGGGATTTATCGGGGGGCATCTGTCGGACCGGTTTGGCCGTAAGCCAATCATGCTGACTGCTTTATTTACACTGACACTTGTTTACTTCGGTTTTACTATTGCAAATGCGCAAATCTGGTTTATTATTCTTAACGCCCTTAATGGACTTTGTACATCCTTTTTCGAACCAACCTCTCAAGCACTTATGGCAGATTTAACTGACAAGACGAAACGCATGAAGGTTTATTCGTTACGGTACACAGCCATCAATATCGGGGCATCTGTTGGTCCGCTTCTTGGGGCCTATTTTGCCAATACATCTGCAAAAGTGTCCTTTGCCATTACAGGCAGTACCTATCTTTTGTATGCCATAATCTTGTTATGGCTAATGAATAAACTAGTTATCTCAAATGAATCTGCTGCGAAAAAAGTAGTTTCTGCGGCAGATGCATTAAAAATTATAAAGACGGATAAGGCATTAAGATATTTATTAGTTGGGATTATCTTGATAAACATGGGATATTCCCAAATAGACTCGAACCTGCCGCAGTACCTGGAAAAGTCGGTGGAGGATGGCGTGCTGATTTTCTCTGTGCTTCTTACCATCAATGCTGTCATGGTGGTGTTTTTGCAAATGCCAATCAGCCATATCGCGGAGAAGCTGAGCTTGATGCAGGGAATGGTTTTCGGTGCTATCTTTATGACAGCCGGATTAATCGGATTTAGCTTCATTAATGGTTGGGTAACTGCAATTATTGCCATGGTGCTTTTAACGGTTGGTGAAATATTGATTTTCCCGGCCAACAGCATGATGATGGACAAACTTGCCCCAGAACATTTACGCGGCACCTACTTCGGAGCCGGACAGTTTCGTAAGATTGGTCATTTCTTCGGTCCAATCCTCGGTGGATATCTACTAAGCCACCTTCAAGGACAGTTCATGTTTTTGATAATTTCGTTAGTAACCCTAGCCAGCATTATTTTCTTCACAGCAGGAAACAAAACGTTTATCAAGTCAAAGCCTGTGAAAGCTGAATCATTTTAACACCATTATGATTGCCGAAAAATCTGTCGTTTGGTAAAATTTGATAAATAATAGGAAAGAAAAAGCTTTTTTTGAATAGGATTAATTAATCCTTTTAAAAAGGGGTCCTGTAAATGTTCTGGATGGTGATGGTAATTTTGTCGATTTTCGTGATTGAGGAAACGACTAATTATTTTTGGAATCGATATGTTTACGGACCAAATGTTCAGAGAAAAGAAAAATGGAAGAATCGGTTTTCCATTTTAGTAATGCTAATTAGACGGAAGCATAAAAATACTGAAACTACAGAACCAAATAATCATGAAAAAAGCTCGCTTTAAGGCGAGCTTTTTGTATTTTCATTTCTTTTCTTAAAAAAAGATACAACGGATTTAATGGAAAAATAGAGTATAAATAACAAGATGATTATATTTTCCGCAGGTTCCATAACCCTAAAAGGATTAAGTTCTTTCGTGACAATTCCGGAAAGTTTAGTGCCCATTACCATATCTATTGAAATAATTAACATTGCTAAGGTTAGAGTTATAAGTACGGTTACGAAGAATATCTTCAAATAGGTCACCTTCATAATAATAGTATCATTATTATTTTATTTTTTTCAGTTAGTTATGCTAAACAAATTAATACTATGTAAATTATGGATAACCCATTTATATTTGGGCAGTCTACCTAATATATCCGATTTGTTCTGCAAAGGAGGCGGAAATTGTGTCGATTTGGTCTACCATGTTGAAAAACAAACAAAAAAAACGGAAGAATGATAATGTAAGACAGCACAATGATCCGCAAAAACCTGAAGAACAACCTATTCATAGGAATTACGAAGATAATGTTTCACGAATTAAAGGAGAATTAGGTAACAGCACGGACTTGCTGTTCCGTGAGTATCAGATTGGTGATCATAAAGGAACTATTGTATACGTAGATGGTCTGGCAAATGGGCAGCTTATCAATGATTTTTTTAATGAGACCCTTTTAAATTCAGGATTCAATGGCAATCAAGATCCGTTCCAGTTTTTAATTGAGAAAGCAGCAGGTTTAGGAAATTTTCAGTTTGCCACTGAATGGAATCAAGTTTTTGATTCTTTTCTTTCTGGAAATACACTCTTTTTTTTAGATGGCTACAATCAAGCAATCAATGTTGAAACAAAGGGATGGGATAAACGTTCCATATCCGAACCGAGTACTCAATTATCCATTGGGGGCCCAAAGGATTCCTTTACGGAAACGATTCGAACTAATACCGCATTAATCCGGCGGCGGATAAAAAGCCCGAATTTATGGCTGGAATCGATGAAGCTAGGTACCGTTGCTCAAACCGATATCGCCATTATGTATATCAAGGGAATCGCTAATGAAAAAATTATTGGGGAAGTGAAAGAACGGCTTAATCAAATTAATATTGATGCTGTGATGGCGGAGGGGTATATTGAGCAATTGTTTGAGGACCAAACTTGGACACCATTTCCGACGACACATCATTCCGAAAGGCCGGATGTGATAGCTTCGCATTTACTCGAGGGGAGAATCGCCATTTTAGTGGATGGAACACCCTTTGTGATTACAGTGCCAGCTATTTTTGCTCAATTTTTTCAAGCGCCTGACGATTATTATGCCCGCTTTGATATTTCGACAAGTCTTCGCATACTACGAATTTTGGCCTTCTTAATTGCCTTAATGGGTCCGGCACTATATATTGCAGCGACAACCTTTCATCAGGAAATGATTCCTACCACTTTGGCCATTGCCATTGCTGCTCAAAGAGAGAATGTTCCTTTTCCGGCCTTTATAGAGGCCTTAATTATGGAAGTGACGTTTGAAATCCTACGGGAAGCAGGCTTGAGACTGCCAAGGGCTGTAGGTCAAGCGGTTTCCATTGTAGGAGCTTTAGTTATTGGGCAGGCAGCCGTTCAAGCGGGAATTGTATCGCCAATTATGGTTATTGTTGTGTCAATTACAGCGATTGCCAATTTTTCAACGCCAACCTTTATGATGGCTATTGCAGCACGACTAATTCGGTTTGCGATGATGGGACTGGCTACCTTCCTTGGTTTATACGGAATTGTATTGGGGCTCATGTTTATGTCCATCCATTTATGTGCACTACGTTCTTTTGGGATTCCTTATATGATGCCGATTGCGCCATTCAATGTTCAAAATCAGCAGGATATATTTATCCGATATCCAATCTGGGCTATGAAAAGCCGCCCCAAATTTATAAGTAAAGGAAATACAATAAGAGCTGGAGACAATCAGAAACCCATGCCACCTAAACAAGGGGATAATCAAGATTCGAAAGGTGAATCATGATGAGAAAAACCATGATGATTTTTTTACTCATCGGTTTGATCCTGCCGACTCTCAGCGCCTGCTGGAATCAAAAGGAGCTAACAGATTTAGCATTTGTAATGGCTTTGGGTATTGATAAAGGCGAAGATCGGAGGTTTCGAGTTTCATTTCAAATTGTGAACCCTGGAAATGTAGCTTCCGGCCAAGGGGGCGGAGGCGGGGGACAGGGTATGCCAATTGCGGTCTATACAAGTTCAGGCGACACACTTACTGAAGCTGCAAGAAGAGCGACTCAAAAAATTTCGCGTCGTCTTTATTATGCCCATACCAATTTAATTGCCGTAAGTGAGGAAGTGGCGAAGGATGGACTCCTTGATATTCTTGATGCCTTGGATCGTGATCCGGAATTTAGAACGACCACTGAACTAGTCGTAGCAAGAACAACAAGCGCAGAAAAATTGGTCTCGGCATTGGCTAATCTTGATAAACTGCCTGTCAATAAAGTTACAAAAGAAATAGAATCTACCGAAATGCAGTTAGGTGAAAATATGAGCGTAAATATTGATGAGTTCATAAACGGCCTTATAAGTCATGGGAGAGAACCGTTTGTAAATGGATATACAATATCTGGTAACCAAAAAATTTCTGGAAATGCGGATGATCTAAAGAAGACAAAATCAGAGGCCGTCCTTGCTTCTTCAGGATTAGCGATTTTTAAGAATGGCAAGCTTTCAGGATGGATTGACCGAGAAAAAGCCCGGGGAGTTATCTGGTTAATGGATAGGGTGAAGAGCACATCCATCAATATCGATTGGAATGGAAAAAAAAATGCCATCACGATGGCCCCGATACGATCTAAAACAAAAGTTGCCGTAAATATAAAACAGGGGAAGCCTGTTGTAAATGTAGCGATCGAATTTGAAGGATGGATAAGTGAAGCAAATACAACGGTGGATTTAACGGACCCGAATGTGATGGGTAAGATTGATAAGTCCGTGGCAAAAGAAATAAAAAAGCAAATTCAGTCTACTATAACAGAAGTTCAAAAGAAGAAAAGCGATATTTTTGGGTTCGGCGAAAGAATACACCGGAAAAATCCTAAGCTTTGGAAAAAACTAAAAGGGAATTGGAACGAACGATTTGCGGACCTTGAAGTAAATGTTAAGGTAGATTCCTATACACGTCGTGAAGGAATCCGGACGAAGCCATTTTGGTTTGATATCAATCAATAAACCCTTAGTGAGGGGATAAGGATGGAAAACGCAAAAATAAAAGCATCGCAGATGTTTGTCCTCGTGGTCCTATTTGAAATGGGAAGCTCATTACTTGTTGGGCTTGGAGCAAGTGCAAGGCAAGATGCTTGGATTAGCATTTTATTAGGGTTGGCGGGAGGAATTTTAATCTTTTTTGTTTATTACCGGCTTTTTATATATTACCCGGAACTTCCATTGACAGGCTATCTGCAAAAAATAATGGGAAAATGGATTGGCAGAATACTTGCCTTGTTGTACATTGTCTATTTTATTTATATTGCGACAAGAGTATTACGGGACTTCGGAGAGCTGTTGACAACGACTATTTACACAGCTACTCCTCTAGTTGTCATCAACTCTTTAATGATTTTGACCATCATTTATGGGATTCATAAAGGTTTTGAGGTAATTGCCAGAATTGGTGAGTTGTACTTCGCCCTAATTTACATCATGGCAATTATCGGAATGATCCTTGTTACAGGTTCTGGACTTATCCACCTTGAAAATCTTAAACCAATGCTGGAGAATGGATTTAAACCTGTATTTCGCACATTTATAAAAGAAACCCTTGTTTTCCCATTTGGGGAGATGATTGTTTTTACCATGCTGCTGCCATATTTAAACAATCCAAAAAAGGTCAAAATCGCCTGTATTGGGGGAATGAGTTTAGCGGGTATCAATATCGCTATTACCGCATTAGTTAACGTAGCAGTATTGGGACCAGATCTTTTTGTACGATCCAATTTCCCGTTATTAACCACAATTGGAAAAATCCAACTAGCGAATTTTATAGAACGGTTGGATGTATTTTTTATGCTTTATTTGGTGATTGGCGGTTTTTTTAAAATTACAATCTTTTATTATGTAGCAGTGATTGGAGCTGCCGATCTATTCAAATTAAAAAGCCATCAAAAGCTGAATTTTCCAATCGGTTTTGTAATATTATTGGCTTCAGTTATGATTGCCTCAAATTTTGCGGAACATATCGAGGAGGGGCTAAACGTTGTTACCATCTATTTATCTTGGCCCTTTCAAATCATCATTCCAGTATTTTTACTAGTGATCGCCTTTTTTAGAAATAGAAAGAAGCAACCGAAACAGCAATCGACCCAACAGCCTAATCAACAATCCAGTCAGTAATAATCGTTTTTATTATATGTAGCAAAAAAACAGCCTTCCTTAACTCTGTGAAGGCTGTTTCTGGTTATCATGATGGGATTGGGCATGGCTTGCCTGCAGTATAGGTAGGACAATATGAACAGATGTGCCTTGATTTTCCTTGCTCTCAAAATGAATGGTGCCATGATGTGATTGAACAATTTTAAAGCTAACAGTTAATCCTAAGCCAGTTCCTTTTTCTTTGGATGAATAAAAAGGTTCGCCAATTTTGGCAAGTCTTTCCCCAGAGATACCACAGCCGTTGTCTTCGATCACAATAGAAATCGTTTCTGGCTCCATTTTTTTTAATGAGATGGTAACCATGCCGCCATTACCTGATGCTTCAATCGCATTCTTTATGATATTTATGAACAACTGTTTCAATTGGTTTGGCTCACATTCAATCGTCATATCGTCATTTGGATATCGAGATTCAATCTGGACATTATGGTAGCTGGCCTCAGAACTTAGTAATGAAATAACATCTTTTAAGAGTTTTTTTACATCCGCCTTTGTAAATTTTACGGCTTGAGGCTTCGCCAGTAATAAAAGTTCACCGACAATATGATTAATTCGGTCTAGCTCATCGAGCATGATTTGATAATAAAACTGGTGTCTTTCATCCTCGACTTTAAGAAGCTGTACGAAGCCTTTAAGGGAGGTTAGCGGATTCCGTATTTCATGGGCTACGCTCGCCGACAGTTCACCGACAACTGACAACTTCTCGGTCCTTCTAAGGCGTTCTTCCCGTTCTTCAAGTTGCTTAACCATTTCCCTTCTTTCTGTAATATCGCGGCCAATAACGACGAGCCCTTGCCTAGTTCCATCAGGGTTAAATAGAGGGACTTTTATCGTATCAAAAACTTTTGCTGACCCATCCGGAAGGGGGAGTGCCTCTTCAACACGGGTGATCTTTTTATTTTTCCAAGTTTCTTCATCTGAGATCTCACAATTTCTAAGAGCCTCGGCGTAAAAATTTGTATACTTGGCTAAATCGGAATCTTTTTTACCACGGTAATCAACATTTTCGAGCTGAAATAATTGTAACCCGAAATCATTGGCCTCAATCCAGCGGCCTTGCCCATCTTTAAAGTTGACAAAATCCACCATCGAATTAATCAGGGTAGAAAGGCGCTGCTGGTCTTCCTTGGACTCATTCAATTCATTAGCTTTATTCATAAAGAAATAAATGAATGCCCCTGTTACCATTAAATAAAAAATTTCTTTGATTCTTGCCAATATTTCCATATAAGAATCCGGCACAAAATGTGCAACTAAATAGTTGGAACCATAAATCCATATTAAACTAGTAAAAAAGTAGATGATAATCAGCTTTTTTTTCTGCATGAAAATCTCCAATTCCCTCTACTGGGTTATATATTTATCTTTTATCTATATTACTTGATAATGGATGATTTAGAAACATCATATTCATGGAAAAACAGGCAAAGTGGAATTATCTAGTAAATTCTTTTGCCGAGGATCAGCAAGTCTCTTTCAATACCATCTAATTCGGCTACATTTGGAAGATGGGCCCATTTTTCAAAACCAAAGCTGTTAAAGAGTTTAACGCTTGGCTCATTATGGGCAAATATAAAGCCAAGCAAGGTCTTGATGCCGAGATTTGGACAGAAATCGACCGCTTTTTGGATCAGATATTTACCAAGCTTCTTGCCTCGATAATCAGGATGAATGTAAATGCTGATTTCAGCAGTGCTATTATAGGCAGGTCTCCCATAAAAGGATTGAAAGCTTACCCATGCGCAAATATACCCATCATGTTCTACTACCCATAATGGCCGAAATTCAGGTGTATGATCGTAAAACCATTGCGTCCGGTTTTCAACACTGATAGGCTCTAGATCAGCAGTCACCATTCTGCCTGGAATGGTTGTATTATATATGTGAACAATATCTTCTAAATCTTTTATTTCTGCATCTCTAATTATGAATTCTTCAAACATGACCTAACACCCCAATAAATTGAATAAATAGCTAGATTTTATGGTAACCCTTCTATCAATCAAAATCAATATCCGCTCGAATATTCAAAAGAAAAACCTTTTCCCGGGAATGCTGTCCCCGGAAAAAGGTTTTCCCTGATTCGTTTCATTGGCAAATCCCTACCAGCGGTGGGCTTTGGCATTACTCCTTAAGATGATGTTGTTTTGCGACATTTGCGTTTCGCCATTCACCTGAGATTTCTGACGCTTATGCCTTGTCGAATTTTTTACAAACATATCCGAGTGTGCATCCATACGCTCTCTGTAGCTCATCAAATCACCTCAAAATAGGATTTTGAAACGATGATATTCGAATAGAATATCATCTTTATCATTTGTAAAGATAATGAAAAATAGTCTATCTGAAAAAATTTTAAATATAAATTTAAATTTAATCTTGTTTTTTCTGAAATTTCGAAATAAAATAATCTTAAACATACCAACCGGTAGGTATGTATTAAACTAAACCGGCATAATATTAATAGCAGTAAAAAATACTAGAATCCTAGATTGGAGTGAAAGGCATGCATTTACGTCTAACAGATGAACAAAAAATGGTTCAGCAAACGATTCGAAAATTTGTTGAAAAAGAACTAATGCCGCTTGAAAATGAAGTCCTAAGAAGAGAGCGGGAAGGTAAGCCAAGCCTACCGGAGGGCAAACTGCAGGAATTGCGGCTAAAAGCTAAGGAAGCCGGATTCTGGGGAATCAACACTCCGGAAGAATACGGTGGTGCGGATCTTGGACAAATGATGATGGCGCTTGTTTACATGGAGGTTTCCAAAACATTTGTACCATTCTCATTCGGCGGCTCTGCTGATAACATCCTCTACTATGGTAATGAAGAACAAAAGAAAAAATACCTAATTCCAACTATTAACGGTGAAAAGAAATCATGTTTCGCCATGACAGAGCCAGGTGCTGGATCTGATACAACAAATATTAAAATGACCGCTGTTAAAGATGGCAATGAATGGGTCCTAAATGGCGAAAAAACATTCATTACAGGCGGAAATGAAGCAGATTTCGTTATGGCCATTGCGATTACTGATAAAGAATTGCACCAAAAAACTAGAGGCCGTGAAGGTGTAACATGCTTCATCGTTGACCGCGATATGGGCTGGAAATCAGAATTTATACATACCATGGGAGAATGGGGTCCAGCCGGATTGGTATTTGATAATGTCCGAGTTCCAGAAGAAAATATTCTTGGCGAACTGCATAAAGGTTACAATCTTGGACTTGAGTGGATTGGCTTTGCAAGATGGGTTGTTGGCGCTAGAGCTGTTGGTACAGCAGAACGCTTATTGCAAATGGCGATTGATTATGCAAAAGAACGCGAGACTTTCGGCAAACCGATTGCAGATAGACAAGCAATTCAATGGATGATTGCCGATAGTGCTGTTGATATTGAAGCAGCAAGATGGCTTGTGTTAAACGCAGCATGGACACTTGACCAAGGCGAAGATAATCGTCATTATGCATCCATGGCAAAACTTTATGGTGCCAATATGGGCAACCGTGTGGTTGACAAAGTTATGCAGATTCATGGCGGTATGGGTTACACAAGAGAATTGCCAATTGAGCGCTGGTACCGTGAAGCCAGACTTTGGAGAATTTACGACGGAACTGATGAAATTCAGCGCCTGATTATTTCTCGTAACCTGCTTAAGGGCCATGTGAAACTTGGTATTTAATAAGCTTATTGTAAGCGTTGTCTAAAAAAATAAACATAAAGATGTAAGGAGGAACAATAATGGCAGGAAGATTTGAAGGAAGAGTTGCGTTTATCACTGGCGGAAGCCGTGGAATCGGCAAAGGGATTGTCGAGTATTTTGCAGAAGAAGGAGCTAGTGTTGCTCTTATCGACTTAAATGAAGAGGCATTAAGCGAAACAGCTAGCGAACTGAAAGAAAAAGGATATCAAGTCTATGCAAAGGTAGCCAATGTTGTCGACCCTGAGCAGGTAGAGGCTGCAGTTAAAGAGGTTCATGATGCTTTTGGCCGCATTGATATTCTTGTAAACAATGCTGGGGTAATCCGCGATAATTTATTGTTCAAAATGACTGATGCCGACTGGCAAACTGTCATGGATGTTCACCTAAAAGGTTCCTTTAATGCTGCCCGTGCTGCTCAAAAATACATGGTTGAGCAAAAATATGGCCGGATCATCAATATCTCTTCAACTTCTGCATTAGGCAACCGCGGTCAGGCAAACTATGCAGCAGCAAAAGCCGGACTTCAGGGCTTTACGAAAACCCTTGCACTTGAACTAGGACGGTATGGTATCACAGCGAACTCAGTTGCTCCTGGATTTATCGAAACCGATATGACAAAAGCAACGGCTGAAAGAATTGGAATCTCCTTTGACCAGATGATTCAGGCTAGTGTAGCCAATATTCCTGTCGGCAGAAGCGGAAAACCTGCTGATATCGCAAATGCTGTTGCATTTTTTGCAGATGAGAAATCAGGGTTTGTTAACGGCCAGGTTATCTATGTTGCCGGCGGACCAAAATGTTAATTTAGGGGTGAGCTAAATTGTTCAAAGATCAAATTGGCAAGCGATCTAATAAAGTGAAAAATGCCGTAGAAAGAGGAGCCGTTAAGAAATTTGCTGAAGCCATTGGCGATTTGCATCCTATCTATTTTGATGAGGATGCCGGCAGACTCTCACGTTATCAAAAGAACATTGCCCCGCCAACCTTCCCAAGGGTATTTGATTATGGGGTGATAGAAGACCTGTACCTGCCTAATAAAGGCTTGATACATGGGGAGCAGTCTTTCCATTATGAGCGCCCATTATATGTAGGTGAGGAAATTTATTGTTATTCTCAGGTGAAAAATTACTTTGAGAAAAAAGGGAACTTTGGAGAAATGGGCTTCCTGGTAATGGAAAACTGTGGTGAGGATTCAGAAGGAAATGTAATTTTCACTTCTAGTTCTACTGTAGTCATATCTGAAGCTGTAAGGAAGGTGTTGGCGAAATGAGTTTACTAACTCAATTGCAAACCGGTGATTCCTTAAAGGAAATCCAGTTATCACCTGTTTCCAGGATCGACCTGATTAAATATGCAGGTGCTTCCGGAGATTTTAATCCGATCCATACAATTGACGAAGAAGCAACAAAAGCCAGTCTGCCGGGAATCATTGCCCATGGAATGTGGACGATGGGAAATCTGGCCAAGTTGTTTACGGAATATTATGAAGAGGGCTTTGTCAAGGATTACTCAATCCGTTTTAAAGGCATGGTTTTCTTAAATGACGTGATTACATTAAATGCTTCTTTAAAGGAGAAGGAAGATAATCAGCTTCGCTTCGATGTCCAGGCTGTGAACCAGCAAGGGAAGGATGTAATAAAAGGAGAAGTTGTATACCAGCTTTACTAACATGAAAGACAGAATTGCAGATTGAAGGAATAGACCCGGCACGAAAGATGGACTCCCCTCTGAATGCTGGGTTTATTGTTATCGGTTGTTGATTGGAGCTTAAATCACATCAAAGTTAAATTTAAAAAGGGATGATTATATGACAGTCAAATTAAAATTAAGTTATAAGCCGCCGGTATTTTCCTCAGTCGAAGAGGAACGCCAGCATTTAAAACAAAAACTGGCTGCTGCCTTCCGCTTATTTTCAAAATTTGGATTTGATGAAGGTGTCGCAGGACATATTACCGCACGCGACCCCGAACTAAAGGATCACTTCTGGGTAAACCCGTTCGGCATGCATTTCAGCCAAATCAGCGCTTCTGACTTAATTCTCTGCAATCATCAAGGTGAAGTTGTCGAAGGAAATTATCCGGTAAACCGGGCCGCATTCGCTATTCACTCGCAGGTCCATGCTGCAAGGCCGGACATTATCGCAGCTGCCCATGCCCATTCAGTCTATGGGAAGTCATGGTCTTCGCTAGGCCGCCTTCTTGATCCAATCACACAGGATGCATGTGCATTTTATCAGGATCATTCCTTGTTTGATGATTTCACTGGAGTTGTTCATGAAATTGAAGAAGGCAGACGGATTGGCCAAGCGCTTGGTGATAAGAAAGCCTGTATCCTAAGAAACCATGGTCTTTTAACGGTCGGAAGGTCCGTTGATGAGGCAGCCTGGTGGTTTATTACGATGGAGCGCTCCTGTCAGGCACAGCTTCTTGCTGAGGCAGTTGGTAAACCGGTAATTATTGATAATGAAAGTGCTAGCAATACCTATAATACTGTCGGTACTTCCAGTGCGGGATGGTTCCAGTTCCAGCCATTATGGAATCGGATTGTCAAGGAACAGCCGGATTTACTAGATTAATCATGTTCTCTGAAGGGAGCGATTCCTTTCAGAGCCATACATATGGAATAAGCAGGGGGAAGCAGCATGAAAATTGGCGTGGCCGGTACAGGTGCGGTCGGTGGTTATTTTGGCGGCCTTTTAAAAAGGGCGGGTAATGAGGTCATTTTTTTAGCGAGGGGAAACAATCTCGAAAGAATGAGGGAAAATGGGCTGACCATTGAAAGCGATTCCGAATCATTCACAGTGGAGGCAACGTTTACCGATTGTTATGAGGACTTTACGGATGTAGACCTGCTGTTGTTTTGTGTTAAGTCAACAAGCACAATGGAAATGGCTGAGAAGTTTACCCGTGTATTAAAGGAATCATGCATGATTATGACTCTTCAAAATGGGGTAGATAATGAAGAATTTCTCGCTTCCGTATTTGGCAGCGGCCGGATCTTATCTGCTGCTGCTTATATTCAGGCAGGTGTGACGGAATCAGGAACTGTAAAACAAATCGGTGTCCCGCCAAAGCTGGTATTTGGAGCTTTAGAGGAAGATTTATGGGAAAGACTCAGTGTCATTCATGAGCTATTTAACATTGCTAATATTGAAGCCTATCCAACTCGTGACATTTTAAAAATCAAGTGGAAAAAATTGCTTTGGAATGTCACCTTTAACCCTTTGACAGCCTTAATAGAAGCAAAGGTTAGGGCTATTTATGAGGACAAGGGATTAAAAGAGACGGCGATAAAAATCTGTCAGGAAGCTATTGCTGTTGCAAGAGCAGCAGGGGTTGAGATCGAGGAAGACCAGTATGAAACAGTGATGATGCAAGGGCAGTTTGCCCAAGATCACCAAACCTCGATGCTGCAGGATAAGCTTAAAGGGAAACCGCTGGAACTGGAATCTATTGCCGGTTATATCGTGAAAAAAGGAAAAGAATTAGGGGTAGAAACCCCAGTCCTCAATACTATTTATCATCTTTTAAACTTTCAAACGAGGAACGTTTGAGTAATCAATGTGCTAAAAGAGGTGTTCGAATTGCAAATACAACACAAACGTCCTTGGCTCGGCCACTATCCTGAAACTGCGGTATCTTCCATTGAATTTCCGGAAATGAGCCTTTACACATTTTTGGATCATACAGCTGAAAAATACCCTGATAATACGGCTATTATTTATGAAAATGAAAAGCTGACCTACCATGATTTGAAGGATAAGGTTGACCGGCTGGCAGCGGTTTGGAAAGAGCTTGGCGCAGCAAAAGGAGATCGTCTGGGGTTGATGGTCGGAAATCACCCTATATATGTTGTATCCTATTATGCTGCCCTGAAGCTTGGGATGATTGTCGTGCAAATCAATCCGCACTATACACCAAGGGAACTGCTTGAAATATTCAATGATTCTGAAACCGCTTATTTGGTAGCAGAGCCGGATGGTCTCGAGAAAATTGCGAAAATTTCTGAAATTTATTCATTTAAGAAGATATTTTCTGCCGGTGATTCGCAAACCAATGACATTCCAACTATTTCGGAATTGATTGAAAGTGCCGTTCCTCTAAAGGAAACATGTTCAATTTCAGCAAAGAAGGACATTGCAGTAATTCAATATACCGGAGGAACAACCGGTAAAAAGAAAGGTGCCATGCTGACGCATTTCAACTTGAGCGCGAATGTGTTGCAGAGCAAGGTTCTTTATGGAAGTACAATGGTTTACGGACAGGAAATCATTTTGACCGCAACCCCGCTTTACCATGTTTACGGAATGACGAGCGGCATGAATCTGCCGATTTACCTTGGGGCAGCCATTCTATTAGTAAACCGTTTTGAACTTGAGAAGGTTCTAAGACTCATTCAAACTTACAGGCCTACGTTCTTCCCGGGTGTTCCAAAAATGTATAATGCTTTTGCCAATTACCCGGAAATTGACCGATATGATTTAACCTGCTTTAAGGTCTGTACAAGCGGGTCGGCTCCATTGCCGATTGAAATTATGAAAAAATTGAAGGACCTGACGGGAGTGCCGATTGGGGAAGGTTATGGACTATCGGAAACTTCTCCAACTACACATCGCAATCCGCCTGATGGTGTTAGCAAAATAGGCAGCATCGGGATTCCATTGCCAGCTACAGACTGCCGGATTGTTGACGAAAATGGTGTGGATGTACCGGAAAAGACTGTCGGCGAGATTTTAATTAAGGGGCCGCAGGTCATGCTTGGATACTGGAATAAACCAGAAGAAACGGCCCAAGCACTAAAGGATGGCTGGCTCTATACCGGTGATTTAGCAACGATGGATGATGAGGGCTACTTTTATATTGTCGGACGAAAAAAAGAAATGGTGATTGTCGGGGGCTTTAATGTTTATCCCCAGGAGGTTGAAGGAGTTTTATATGAACATCCTGCTGTATTAGAAGCAGCAGTAGTCGGGATTCCGGATAAGGAAGCCGGCGAAATCGTCAAGGCCTATATTGTTCCGAAAGCCGGTAAAGATATCGATATTCAAGAATTAAAGGAACATTGCTACCAAAACCTGACCCGCTACAAAGTACCGAAACAATTTGAAATAAGAGAATCCCTGCCTCGAAACACAGTAGGAAAGCTCTTAAAAAGAATCCTTGTAGAAGAAGAAGCAAAAAAGGCTTAAGGCATAACGGAGGGATTTAGTCATGAACTTTGAACTGGATGAGGATATTCTTTTTTTAAAAAAGAATGTCAGGGAATTTATTCAAACCGAAGTCGAAGCGGTTGCGATGCAAATTGAAGAGGAAAACCAAATTCCGGAAAGAATTATCAATATGTCAAAAGAGATGGGGCTTTTCGGTTTAAGTATTCCTGAGGAATATGGCGGGCTTGGAATTGGCATGGTCGGCAAATGTGCCCTATATGAGGAAATCGGCCAGACTCATAATGGCTATACAACTTTAATCGGCGCCCATACAGGAATAGGTTCGGTCGGTATTGTGGAAATGGGAAATGAGCAGCAAAAGCGTAAGTACCTGCCAGATATGGCGAGCGGTGAAAAAATTGGCGCATTTGCCTTAACCGAACCTGAAGCGGGGTCCAATGCTGCTAACCTGAAAACAACGGCTGTTCGTAAGGGTGATAAATATATCCTAAACGGCTTGAAGCATTATATTACCAATGCTACTGAGGCCAGCGTTTTCACTGTGATGGCTGTGACCGACCCGTCTAAAGGGGCCAAGGGCATCACCTCGTTCATTGTTGAAAAGGATTTCCCCGGCTTCAGGGTGGGGGCCGTTGAGAAAAAAATGGGCTTAAGAGGGTCTCATTCAGCAGAATTGATTTTTGAAGATTGCGAGGTTCCAGTGGAAAATGTGCTTGGTGAAGAAGGACAGGGCTATATGAATGCCTTGAAAATTCTTGCCAACGGACGTGCTGGTTTGGCCTCCCGGAATTTGGGATCCTGCCAAAAGCTTCTCGACATGTCAACGCGATATGCGCTTGAAAGAATTCAATTTGGCAAACCAATCATCAGGAACCAGGCTGTCAGTCATATGCTTTCTGAGATGGCAGTAGATATCGAAGCACTGCGTTCGTTTACGTATCGCGTTGCCTGGATGGTTGATCAGGGAATGAAGGTCATCAAAGAAGCAGCGATGCTGAAGCTATACGGTTCCGAGGTATACAATCGTGTTGCTGATAAGGCCGTTCAGATCCATGGAGGAATTGGGTATATTGCAGACTATCCGATTGAACGCTTTTATCGTGATGCGCGGATCACAAGAATCTATGAAGGAACTTCAGAGATTCAGAAAAACATTATTGCAGCGCAGTTAGAGAAGGAATACAGCTAAACTATTAATCTAGGGACAGGTGATTTAATATGCAAAATGATATTGTCATTTTAAGTGCAGTAAGAACACCAGTAGGGAGATATGGCGGCACATTAAAAAGTCTTAATTCCGGGCAGTTGGCAGCGGTTGCAATTAAAGAGGCTATTGATCGTGCCGGTATTAAGCCTGAGCAAGTCGATGAAGTGATTTTAGGAGAGGTTAGACAAACGACAGAATCCTCCAATGTAGCCAGAGTCGCTGCGCTTCGGGCTGGGGTTCCGGAAACAGCTCCGGCATTTACGATTAACCGTTTGTGTGCCTCAGGAATGCAGGCAGTTGCTTCAGGGGCGCAGCAAATTGCATTTGGTCAAGCAGATATTGTAGTCGCTGGGGGAACTGAAAGCCTCAGTAATGCTCCTGTTTACCTAAGAAACTCCCGTTTTGGCGGTGACAATCCAAAGCTGGTTGATTCCAATGCAGAGGCGGGCCAACAGCCTCAGGAAACATACGGCAGCGGGCTTGGAATGGGAATAACGGCGGAAAATGTCGCTGAAAGATTTTCGATTTCTCGCGAGGACCAGGATGCATTTGCGCTAGAAAGTCAGCGTAGAGCAGCAGCTGCCATTAGTGAGAAACGCTTTGCGGACGAAATTGTCCCTGTAGAAGTTAAAGGGAAAAAAGGGTCCGTTTGGTTTACGGAGGACGAACATCCAAGACCTGATACAACCATCGAGGCATTAAGCCGCCTAAAGCCGGCGTTTAAACAAAATGGCACGGTTACGGCTGGTAATGCCTGCGGGCGGAATGACGGGGCAGCTGCGCTTGTATTAACATCAGGCAGCCATGCCGAGAAATTAGGCTTAAAACCGATGGCGCGAATTGTCGATTGGACAGCTGTTGGTGTATCACCTGAAGTTATGGGCATCGGCCCGGTTCCAGCAGTGAAAAAACTCCTTGAACGTACAGGCTTAACGCTTGACGAGATTAGTTTAATCGAACTGAATGAAGCGTTCGCTTCGCAATCACTTGCTGTTATTCGTGAGTTAAACTTAGATTCGTCCCGAGTGAATGTCAACGGTGGTGCAATTGCTTTGGGCCATCCGCTTGGTGCCACGGGTGCGAAGATTATGACGACTCTGATTTATGAATTGAAACGCCGTGGTGAAAAATACGGAATTGCAACACTTTGTGTTGGCGGCGGCCAAGGAATGGCAATCCTCGTTGAAGCAGTTAATCAATAGGAAAGGGCAGGAAATGTGAAATTACCAGTGACGAGATCGACATTTTTTGAATACTTGGGTTTTAACAGTACTAAAACCGACACGTTTCATCTTGATTTGCCGCTTCAGACTATTTTGCTGCAGGATGATGGCACTGTCCATCCGGGCGTTTTTTCCACAATGCTGGATATTTCCATGGGGGCTACTGCCTCCCTGGAAACAAATTCGTTTGCAACGACGATAAACCTTAACGTGTCCTTTTTTGACCTAAGTCCGAAAGAAAACTATCATGCGAAAACAAATATACTGAATATCGAGGAAAAAGTCATAACAGCCGAGGGAATCGTTTATGGGCAGGATGGTGCTGTTGCTGCCAAGGCTATAGGCATGTTCAAGGCAAGTCCTATTAAACAATGAAGAAATTGAAAGGTGGTGATAGGGTGTCCCGATTGGATTGGGGGATATATGAAATGATGGAAAGGAATCCATTTTTCAAGCATATCGGATTTGAACTCGTAAATTCCTCAGAGGAAGAGATTTTGCTGAAGCTTTCAATAAAAACCGACCTGCTAAATACGAATAAAAGCCTGCATGGAGGAGTTCACGCCTCGATGCTTGATACGGTGCAATCAATTGCTCTCCGTTCCGTATATCAATGCCCGGTTACAGCTATGAATCTGGATGTTCACTATTTTGCTCCAGCAAATACCGGTCATCTTTTTGCTAGGGCTAAACTTCTCCAAAAGGGCTATAAAATGGCTGTGCTGGAAGCGGAAATTATTGACGAGAATGCAACATTAATTGCCAAAGGAACAGGTATCTATAAGATAGTCAGAAATGCATAGAGAAGAAATTTCTAAATATTATTTTCAAAAAATTTCGACTAAAATTAGTAGATTAATATAGAAATTTCTTTCGCGGCGTGTCCTTACTAATCTAATAAAAGTCAGTTAAATTACGGTAATTTATAGTAATCAGAAAGCACAATAGTAAAAAGACACCCAAAAATATGTTTCTACTATATTAATGAGAAAATTGTCGAAAATATCGAATTGAATATTCGAAAAATTTTTAATAATATTAGGTTATTCGACATACCAACTAGTTAGTATGTAGAAAAAAGAGGAGTGGTAAGGATGAATTTTAGTTATTCCGATAAGGTAGTAGAATTGCAAAAAAAGCTTACTGAATTTATGGAAGAGTATATTTATCCAAATGAAAAGCTCTATCATGATCAAATTGATAAAAACGATCCATTTTCAAAGATCCCGCCGATCATGGAAGAATTAAAAGAAAAGGCAAAGCAAGCTGGTCTATGGAACTTATTTTTACCAGAGAGTGAATATGGTGCCGGTTTAACGAACCTTGAATATGCACCGCTTTGCGAAATCATGGGACGTGTCCATTTTGCACCAGAAGTGTTTAACTGTGCTGCGCCTGATACCGGAAATATGGAAGTATTGGTCCGTTACGGGACTGAAGAAGATAAAGAAAAATGGCTGAAGCCGTTATTAAATGGCGAAATTCGCTCCTGTTTCTCAATGACTGAGCCGGATGTTGCTTCATCCGATGCTACAAATATTCAAGCAAGTATTGTCCGTGATGGCGATGAATACGTCATCAATGGAACAAAATGGTGGTCATCGGGTGCTGGAGACCCTCGCTGTAAGATTGCGATTGTTATGGGTAAAAATGATCCTGATGCACCAAAACATGAGCAGCAATCGATGATTCTAGTACCGCTCGATGCTCCTGGAGTCACAATCAAACGAGTTACAACTGTATTTGGTTATGACCATGCACCGCATGGCCATGCCGAAATTGAATACAACAATGTTCGTGTACCGGCTTCAAATATGCTTTGGGGCGAAGGTAAAGGTTTCGCAATCGCGCAGGGACGTCTAGGACCTGGAAGAATTCATCATTGCATGAGAACCATCGGTGCAGCTGAACGTGCACTTGAGCTTCTTTGCAAACGCGTTCAGGAACGGACAGCATTCGGTAAAAAAATTGCCGAGCAAGGCGTAGTTCAAGAATGGATTGCCGAAGCGAGAATCGAAATCGAGCAGGCCCGTTTACTTACATTGAAAGCGGCCTACATGATGGATACGGTTGGGAATAAAGAGGCTAAAGGCGAAATTGCCATGATTAAAGTGGTTGCGCCTAACATGGCATTAAAGATAATTGACCGTGCCATTCAGGCATTTGGTGCCGCCGGTGTAAGCCAGGACACTCCTCTTGCCGCAAGTTGGGCCAATATCCGTACACTAAGACTTGCTGATGGTCCGGATGAAGTGCATAAGCGTGCGATTGCCCGCTATGAATTGAAAAAATACCGTTAATCGTATTAGGAGGAAAAAATAGATGCATGTTAAAGAGCTTTTTGATTTAACAGGTAAAGTCGCCATTGTAACAGGCGGCGGCCGAGGTCTTGGACAGCAAATTGCTGAAGGATTTGCGGAGGCAGGCGCCAATGTAGTGGTCTGTTCCCGTAAACTTGAGGCCTGTGAGGAAGTAAGTGAAGGCTTAAAAAAGATTGGAGTCGAGAGTCTAGCATTAAAATGTGATGTCTCCAATCCTGAAGATGTTAGAAACGTTGTGGAACGAACAATGGAAAAATTCGGACGCATTGACATTCTTGTCAACAACAGCGGTGCATCTTGGGGAGCACCTGTCGAGGAAATGCCGCTTGAGGCTTGGAATAAGGTAATGAATACGAATGTTACCGGAACCTTCTTAATGTCCCAGGCAGTCGGAAGAGTGATGATCGAACAAAAGGGCGGCAAAATCATTAATATTGCTTCTGTCGCTGGGCTGCAGGGGTCGAACCCAAAATACATGAATGCTATTGGCTATAACGCTAGTAAAGGGGCAGTTATTACCTTCACAAAGGATTTAGCTGTGAAATGGGGCCAGCATGGTATTTATGTTAATGCAATTGCACCGGGATTCTTCCCAACAAAAATGTCAAAAGGGCTGCTTGATGCTGGTGGTGAAGCCATCTTAGAAGGCACTCCATTACGTAAGTTTGGGACTGATACAGATATGAAAGGTGTAGCGTTGTTCCTGGCATCGCGAGCTTCGGACTTTGTAACCGGGGATATCGTTGTTGTAGACGGCGGCTCACATGTAATGTAAGAAATCAATAGAATCGTAAATATAAAAAAGCAGGAGGGGATTTGCTTAATGAAAAGAGATGCTGTCATTGTTTCGGCAGTTAGAACTGCCATTGGCAGACAGGGAGGCGCACTAGCAAGCGTTCCAGCACATGTTTTTGGAGCTGAAGTAATTAAAGAAGCAGTTAAAAGGGCAAATATCACGCCTGACATGATAGACGACGTTTTTTTGGGAAATGTTTTATCAGGCGGTGGAAATATTGCGAGATTAACTGCATTGCAAACGGGACTGTCCATCGAAATTCCGGGCGTGACAGTCGATAGGCAGTGTGGATCTGGAATTAATGCTATTAATCTAGCAGCCCAGGCAATTAAAGCCGGGGATGGAGATATCTATATTGCCGGCGGAACAGAAAGTATGAGCCGTGCTCCTTACTTGATGGACCGGCCGGAAAAACCGTATGGTGCGAATCCTCCAAGTTTCCGGAAATCGCAGCTCTCTCCTAAAGAAATAGGCGATCCGCCAATGGGGATTACGGCCGAAAATCTCGTGAAAAAATACAATATTACACGGGAAGAGCAGGACGCATTCGCGCTCCAAAGCCAGCAGCGTATGAAAGCTGCCATGGAAGAAGGACGCTTTGATGAGCAAATCGTTCCTATCACTATACCTGTTAGAAAAGGTGAGCCGATTGTTTTCATTAGTGATGAGCATCCAAGGCCGGAAACGACCATTGAGGGTTTGGCAAAGCTTCCGCCAGCATTCCTCCAGGATGGAACAGTCACAGCAGGCAGCAGCTCAGGCCTAAATGATGCTGCATCGGCCCTAGTTATCATGTCACGGGAAAAAGCAGAGGAATTAAATTTAACTCCACTAGCAGTTATCCGTCACTATGCAGTCGCCGGTGTTGACCCGAATATCATGGGAATCGGCCCTGTTCCGGCTGTTAGAAAGGTTCTTGAAAAATCAGGATTATCCATAGAAGACATGGACTTAATCGAAATCAATGAAGCCTTTGCTGCTCAAGTAATTGCTTGCAACCGCGAGCTTGAAATGAATATGGAAAAAGTCAATGTTAACGGTGGGGCCATCGCCCATGGCCACCCGCTGGGAGCAACAGGTGCCATCCTCGTCACCAAAGCCTGCTACGAACTAAAACGCACCGGCGGAAGATATGCCCTTATCACCGCCTGCATTGGCGGCGGCCAAGGAATCGCAACAATCATCGAGAGCGAATAAAAACAAGGTACTGACTGTGGTGGTACTCATCTAGGTGTCAGGCACCAAACTTGACCAAACGCCTTATTGAAAGAGGAAAAGTCAATCTTGGTGTCAGACGCACCTACCACATTCCACTACAGCAGCACTTTGATTTTAATGCTGAAAGGATAAGCCGATGAAGCGAAAGATAATGGAGACGGGGATTTTACTATTCGATAAAAACGGGTTTAAGTCAACTTCGGTACAGGATATTGTCCAGGAACTGGGTGTAACAAAAGGTACATTTTATTATTATTTCAGCAGTAAAGAGGAATTGTTAAAGGAAATTCACCTGTTGTATATTGAGTCAATAATCAAACAGCAGGAAGAAATTATGAATAATTCTTCGTACGATTTTGCCAAAAAACTGCATGAGATTATCTTAATGCAGATTAGCACCATTAGAATCGAACTGAGAAGTGCCCGGATATTTACCAGAGAAATGCGGCATTTAAGCAGAGATAATTTCCTGGAAATCAAGGAAAAACGAAGCGCATTTCGTCATAATGTCCAAAAATTAATTGAAGAAGGTATTACACAAGGAATCCTCCAAAAGGGCCGCGCCGATATAATAACAATGGCTATCCTTGGCATGACCAACTGGAGCTATTATTGGTTCAACCCGGAGGGAGAAGTACCTGAAGAAAGGGTTGCGGATATATTTCTTGACCTTATTTTAAACGGAATCAGCAATGACAGCGTTTACACACCTAACATCTAGCATTCTTGCAAAAAGGAGAGATCGAGATTGTTAACTCTTCATTATCAACATTGGCCAAATATCCCAAAATCATTGAATGTCCCTGCCACTTCACTCTATGACAATCTTAGAGTAAGTGCAAGCCGTTATCCTGATCAGGATGCTATCTTCTACTATGGGAATAAATTGACTTACCAGCAATTAGATGAAGAAGTAAATGCCCTGGCCGGATACTTAGAGCATAAGTTAGACGTAAAAAAAGGGGACAAAGTCCTGCTCTTTATGCAAAATTCCCCGCAATTTGTGATTGGTTTCTACGCCATTTTAAGGGCCAACGCTGTTGTAGTCCCAATTAACCCAATGCTAGTTGCGGATGAACTTGAATTTTACATTCGCGACTGCGGAATTAAAACAGCAATCGCCGGACAAGAACTCTTAGACCGAGTTCAGCCTCTGCTAGGAAAAACCTCCTTGGAGCACCTGCTCCTTGCAGCCTATTCAGATTATATAGGTGAAGGCTTCGAAAAAATGCTTCCAAAAGAGGTGGAGGCACCAAGATTAGTGGTGAACAATCCTAATCATTACAACTGGGTTGATGCGATTCAGGCAAATCTCACTCCGTCGGAACATACGGCAAAAGGTGATGATTTGGCTGTTATGCCCTACACATCAGGGACAACAGGTCTTCCAAAAGGTTGTATGCATACTAACCGGTCAGTCAATGCGAATACTGTAGGCTGCTACCACTGGTCCTCTACAACACCAAATGCCATCCATCTGATGACCTTGCCGCTTTTCCATGTGACGGGTATGGTGCACAGCATGCACATGCCAATTTTCAGCGGCAGTATGATGGTAATTATGACGAGGTGGAATCGGGATGCGGCAGTGGAACTAATAAAGAGCTTAGGCTGCACCCATTGGGTCACAATCGCCACTATGATTGTCGATTTTCTTGCCAATCCAAATCTGAAGGTGGAGGACATTGCTTCCTTAACCTATCTTGCTGGTGGAGGAGCAGCTCTTCCAGAAGCAGTTGGTGAAAAATTATTTAACCTGACGGGATTGCGATTTGTCGAAGGCTACGGACTTTCAGAAACGATTGCCCAGACCCATTTCAATCCGCCGAATCGACCAAAAATGCAGTGTCTTGGAATCCCTTCCTATGATGTCGATGCTAGAATTATTGAGCCGTCAACTGGAAAGGAACTTGGTGTCGGCGAAGTCGGTGAAATTATTGTCAATGGACCGCAGGTAATGGTTGGCTACTATAACCGCGATGATGAAAACCGGGAAGCATACCTTGAGATTGATGGGAAGAGGTTTTTCCGAACTGGGGATATTGGCCGTTTTGATGAAGATGGATATTTCTTTATGGTCGATCGTGTTAAACGCATGATTAATGCCTCTGGATTCAAGGTATGGCCAACTGAAGTCGAGTCATACCTTTACAAGCACCCTGCTATTCAGCAAGCTTGCGTCGTGGGAGTACCAGATCCTAGAAGAGGGGAAAACGTAAAAGCCTTTGTCATCTTAAATGAAGGGTATGAAGGAAAAGTCAGCGAGGATGAAATTATCGAGTGGTCCAAGCATCACATGGCCGCCTATAAATATCCACGCATGATTGAGTTCAGAGAGGTGTTTCCAATGACCTCCAGCGGCAAAATTCTCTGGCGCACCCTTCAGGAGGAAGAAAATGAAAAGGTTCAGAATCAGGTCCATTAAACGTTTATGATCAAGAGGGCTGACATTAGAGGAGGCCCCTCTTGAAAAAATTATACTAACTAAAACAAAGGAGGAGAGCAATGGATATTCTTATTCAGCAGTTGTTTAACGGTTTAACCATAGGGAGTGTTTACGCACTGGTAGCTTTGGGCTTAACCCTAGTTTATGGAATTTTGCACATTCCAAACTTTGCTCATGGTGCACTATACATGATGGGCGGATACATAACGCTGACCATGATGACAAAATTTGGGCTTCATTATTGGATTGCCATTTTTATTTCTATCATCGTTGTTGGTCTTCTTGGAGTATTAATGGAAAGGTTGGTTTTTCACCCTCTACGTGAATCGCCGCCAATCCAAGATAAAATTGCTGCCATTGGTATCCTTTTATTCCTAGAAGCTTTCGCGCAGTATTATTGGGGAGCAGAATACCAAAGCATGCCAACACCATATGGCAACGTCGTTGAGGTTTTCGGATTAACGCTGACAATGCAGAGAATTCTTATTGTAGTAGCTGCAGTTATCGTTATGATTCTATTAAATTTCTTCTTAAGAAAAACTTATACCGGTTCCACCATCATTGCGATGTCGCAGAACCGTGAAGGGGCAAACCTGGTGGGGATCAATACAACCCGGGTTGCGATGCTGACCTTTATGATTTCAGGCGGACTGGCAGCCATCGCTGCATCTATTTCGGCACCTATCAATCTAGTATTCCCAGGAATGGGACAGTTAGTTATCTTAAAAGCGTTTGTTATCATTATTCTTGGTGGAATGGGCAGTATCCCAGGAGCAATCGTCGGCGGTTATATTATCGGCTTCAGCGAAAGCTTGGGAGCGACCTACATTTCAAATGACTATAAGGACATTATTGCCTTTTTTATCCTGGTTATTATTCTTACGGTTAAACCAACCGGATTGTTTTCAAAGGGGGGACATTAATGTCAGCGGTATTGAACAAACGAAATATCATCATTCTCTTAGTATTGGTCGCTATTGGGTTTCCATTAATAACAACAAATACTTATTTGATCCACGTAATGACTTTGGCGTTTATTTGGATGATTGGGGTTTATGGACTTAACCTGCTTGCAGGTTATACTGGTTATCTTTCATTGGCACACGCGGGATTCTTTGCAATCGGTGCTTACGGTTTAGGGATTTTAACAGTAAAAGCCCATATGAGTTTCTGGCTTGCATTTGTCTTATCTCTGGTGATTACTTGTTTAATAGGATTATTAGTAGGTTTGATTGCATTAAGAACGAGTGAGCACTTTTTCGCCATCTACACAATGTGTTTAGGTTATATTATTTATCTCGTGATAGATAAATGGGAAAGTTTAACGGAAGGTGTTCGTGGCCTGATTGGGATTCCAGCACCTCAAGGCTTTGGCCCAATTACCTTTGAGACGGAAAAATCACATTATTATCTTGTTTTATTTTTCCTTCTCCTCGTCATTTTGCTTATGTACCGAATTATTCATTCACTTACTGGAAGATCGTACATTGCGATTCGAAATAGTGAAGACTTAGCACTAACCATTGGGATTGCAACTGGAAGAAATAAATTAGCAGTCTTTGTATTATCAACATTTTTTGCAGGCCTTTCCGGTGCTTTATATGCATCATTTGTACGCTTTATCGGCCCGGATATTGGAAACATTGCGATTATCTTTGATTTGCTGACTTACCTAGTTGTTGGCGGTATCGGAACACTTACCGGTCCACTGATTGGGACTATGCTTGTCATGTGGCTTTCTCAGCTGCTTCAAGATTTTCAACAGTACCGCATGCTCATTTTCGGACCACTTTTAACGATCCTAGTAATTTTTTATCCACGCGGAATCGTTGGCGGTGTCACAGATGTTTACCGAAAGCGCATGGCCAAGAAAGAAAAGCAGCGGGCTGTCAGGAAGGATTCGTATATCCAAAGTGAATTGCGGCCTGAAAATCAAGTGAAGGAGGGGTAAGCATGATTTATTTAGAGACTAAAAACCTGACAAAGAAATTTGGCGGTAACGTTGCAGTCAACAATGTCGACTTTTCAATTGAAAAAGGAAAAATCAATGCCATTATTGGTCCCAATGGTGCAGGAAAGTCCACTTTTTTCAACCTGATAAGCGGCTTTCATAGTCCCACATCAGGACAGGTCATTTTCAAAGGGCAGGATATTACCAAACTGCCTTCTAATAAAATCGCTGAGCTTGGGGTGGCACGTACATTCCAAACAACCAATCTATTTGATCAGGCGACCGTGTTGGACAATGTTATTGTCGGGCACCGCTTGCGTACAAAATCCAATCTCCTTGATGCTATATTGAGAACCCCTAGGCTCAAAAGGGAAGAGGAACAATGTCGAGATAAAGCGATGGAAGTTTTGGAATTCGTTGGTTTAGAGCATTTAGCTGGCAAACTGGCAGGCGGACTAACCCAGGAAGAGAAGAAAAGAACAGCTTTCGCATTAGCCCTGGCTACTGATCCGGAAATCGTCTTCCTTGATGAGCCTGCAGGCGGGGTTAATCCCAGCGAAACGGATGGTCTGGCTGAATTAATGCAGAAGATGGTGGGGAAAGGAATTACGGTCTGCCTGATTGAGCATAAAATGCAAATGATCATGAGAATAGCACATAAAATTATGGTTCTAAGTTATGGCGAAAAAATTGCTGAAGGAACACCGGAAGAAATTCGTAATAACGAGACGGTAATTAAGGCTTATTTGGGAGGGAGTGCCAGTGCTTAAACTTGATAATGTCTCTGTCAAATACGGAAGCTTTACTGCCGTTCATGACATCAATATTGAGGTAAATACGGGAGAGATTGTCGTTTTACTAGGCTCAAATGGCGCCGGGAAAAGTACAACTTTCCGGGCGATAAGCGGCCTTAACAAACCATCAGTAGGCGGGATTACTTTTGAAGGAAAGAATTTAAATAAGTCTTCAGCTGACAAAATCGTGGAATGGGGAATTGGCCAGTGCCCGGAAGGAAGAAAGCTATTTCATGCCATGTCTGTGGAAGAGAACCTAAAAATGGGTGCTTATGTCCATCGGCGGAAGAAAGACCAAATCAAGCACTCGCTGGAGCATGTGTATGAATTGTTCCCGATTTTAAAGGACAAGCGTCATGATCCAGCCGGTTCTTTAAGTGGAGGACAGCAGCAAATGGTGGCCATCGGAAGAACACTCATGTCAAAACCGAAGCTAATGCTTTTGGACGAGCCATCGATTGGGTTAGCTCCATTAGTCGTTGAGCAAATGTTTGAGGTAATTCAAAAAATTAACAAAGAGGGGACAACGATCCTTTTAGCCGAACAAAATGCCAATGCAGCATTAAAAATCGCGGATAAAGGCTACGTGTTCGAAAACGGAACAATTGTCCTTAAAGGTACGTCTGCAGAATTATTTGCTAATGATGAGGTGAGAAAGGCCTACATCGGTGCATAAGAAAGCGGGTCAAGCGGTCTTGGACTGAAAGGTTCAAACGTTCGACCCTTAGCAATAACTGCATTCCTTTTTGAAGGGGGTGGTTGTCGGCAATACGAAATATTTTCTTACCAAACATTTTAAAAAAATTTAGGGGGAAAACCAATGAAAAGAATGAAATCGGTATTTATGATTATTTTTACCTTAGTAATGGTATTTAGTCTTGCTGCATGTAACAGCACAAGTGATAAAACTGCTAATACAAAGCCTTCAAGTGGCGGCGGAGACAGCAAATCAGGAGATGCAGGAACGGTTAACATCGGTTACTCTGGGCCATTAAGCGGACCTGCTGCATTCTACGGCGAGCGTACATTGAACGGCGTTAAAATGGCTGTAGAAGAAATTAACGGTGCTGGCGGTATCGAAGTTAGCGGCAAAAAGTACAAGTTTAATATTGTCTCTCTTGACGATAAATACCTTCCAAACGAAACAGGTGCAAACGCAAAGAGATTGCTTCAGGAAAACAAGACGCCAATCATCTTTACTCCACACAGCGGCGGCGTATTTGCAATGCAGGTTTTCAACCAGCAGGATAAATTCATCATTGGTGCTTACACTAGTGAACCGAAAGTTTCTGAAGTTGGCAATAAGTTGACAGTTCGTATTCCTCCGCGTTACGATGGATATTTGAAGCCATTTACTGAGTATGAAATGGAAAAGTTCGGTAAGAAAATTGCGTTCCTTCCAACTGCTTCTCAGTACGGTAAGGATTGGTCTGCTAAGCTGAAGCCTTATTGGGAAAAACAAGGCGGCAAGGTTGTATTCGAATCTGCGATTGACTTTGCAAAAGAAACAGACTTCTTTACACTTGTAACGAATGCATTGAAAGAAAAGCCAGATGTCTTATTTGTCGGCGGTCCTTCTGAGCCAACTGCTAAAGTTATCAAGCAGGCTCGTGAACTTGGCTTTAAAGGTGGTTTCATCGTGATGGACCAAGCCAAACTGGACGAAATGAAGAAAGTAACTGGTTCATATGAGATGCTGAATGGTGCAATCGGCGTTATGCCATTATCTGAGTCCAAAATCAGCCCGGTTATTCCTGATTTTGTCAAGAAGTATCAAGACAAGTATAAGGAAGTCCCTGGTTCTGAAGCAGGTCTAAACTATATTGCGATGTATATCTTTGCAGAAGCAATGAAGGCTTCCGGTTCTGTAGACGATGCAGAGAAAATCCAAGCGGCTATGCAAAAAGGTGTAGAAAATGTTCCTGAAAAGGCAAAGGTTTATATTTTTAACAAATTTGACGGCGGCGGCTTCGATGGTGATTTAGAAGTTGCAGCGGTT
This sequence comes from Neobacillus sp. SAB-20_R2A, assembly GCF_049568635.1. Taxonomy (NCBI): domain Bacteria; kingdom Bacillati; phylum Bacillota; class Bacilli; order Caryophanales; family Bacillaceae; genus Neobacillus; species Neobacillus sp. SAB-20_R2A. The sequence goes on from NZ_CP145895.1 coordinate 2,401,601, forward strand.
GAAAATGGTAAGATTGTACCTATTAAAGTTAAATAATAACACTTAAAAAACTAGCTCTAAAAATAAATTCCCCCTTGAAGGAAGGTTTTCAAGGGGGAATTTTCATTTATATTAGTGTTTTTACATTTGCAACCTTTAATCGGTTAATAGCATCTATATAGGCATTGGCGCTGGCAACAATGATATCCACGTTAATCGCTCTTCCTGAAACCATTTTATCGTTGTTCCGGACTTTAACAAAGACCTCTCCAATTGAGTCTTTTCCCTTTGATATAGAATTGATTTTATAGTCAATTAACTCAAGCTCAAGGCCAAGCGCTGAATCGATTCCTTTGTAGATAGCATCAATCGGCCCATTTCCGTCTCCAATTCCTTCGATATCGGTATTTTCAGCTCCGATGATGTTGACGAAAGCACGATATTGGTTATGATTTAGGATCTGTAAGCTAAAGTCATTAAACGTAAAGAAAGATGGAACTGTATTTTTTGGCTGGGTTTCCAATAGGGCGATAATATCTTCATCAAAAATATCCTTTTTCCGATCTGCCAATTCCTTGTATTTTTTGAAAATCTCTTTTAATTGAGTTTCGTTTACCGAATAGCCGAGTTCTTCATATCTCTTTTTAAGCGCATTTCTTCCTGATAGCTTACCTAGAACTAATTTTGTTTCATTAAAACCAATACTTTCCGGCGTCATGATTTCGTATGTTGCTTTATCTTTAATCACGCCATCCTGATGTATTCCGGAAGAATGGGAGTAAGCATTTCCGCCAATTACCGCTTTATTGGGAGGAATGGCAATCCCCGTCAACCTGCTGATAAGCTTGCTCGTTTTGGCGATTTCTTTAAGTTTGATACCTGTCTGGATGTTGAAGTAATCCTTCCTTGTTTCCAAAAGTGCTGCCACTTCTTCAAGGGCCACGTTTCCAGCCCTCTCACCGATTCCATTAATACAGCCTTCCACCTGGACTGCCCCTGCCTGGATGGCTGCAATGCTATTACTAAGTGCCATCCCTAGGTCATCATGGCAATGACAGCTTAGCCGTACCTTTTCAATACCCTTTGTGTTTTCAAGAACGTATTGAAAAAGTTTCGTATACTCCTCTGGTGTTGTATAACCGACAGTATCAGGAAAATTTAAGACAGTTGCTCCCGCCTCAATGACCTTTTCAGCTACCTCAGAAAGGAATTCAAGCTCGGTACGTGTTGCGTCTTCACAGGAAAATTCAATATGTTTAAAATGCTTTGCGGCATAGGATACGCTTTCGACCGCTTTTTCCAAAACTTGTTCTTTAGTCATACCTAATTTGCGCTCGCGGTGGATAGGAGAGGTAGCGATAAAGATGTGTATGCCCGTATTATCAATATCCCCCAAGGTGTTAATAACAGCATCAATATCATCCTTATTGGTGCGTGCAAGGCTGACCACCATTGGCCCCGAAACTGCTTTGGCAACCGCCCTGATTGCCTCGGCATCACCGGGTGAGGCATTAGCAAATCCTGCTTCAATAATATCAATCCCTAAATTTTCTAACCTTAGGGCAATCTCCACTTTTTCATCCAAATTAAAGCTGACTCCAGGTGTTTGTTCACCGTCTCTTAATGTGGTATCAAAAAAATAAATCCTCTTTTCCATGATTAATCCCTCCTTATAAAAATAAAAATACCTTCACTTAACCTGAGGGGCGCAATTCGCGCGGTACCACCCTCATTCGCTGATCCCTTTCGGAAAACAGCCTCGGTAAGTAAAGGTATTACTTAGACAAATGCATAACGGTTTGCAGCCCGTTCTTCCTACTGTTAATTCAGAAGAAAGTCTCCAAGGCGAGACAGATTATTTCTCCTGCCTGTTTGCACCAACCACAGGCTCTCTTTAAGGAAAGAATAATCAAACTCCTTTTCATAGACAATTACTAATATTCAGATTTTTAATTTAAACATATGTTACTACATTAAATATTTTTAATCAACATTTTTTTTAAAAATAAATTTAATTATTAGAATTGTATGACTTTTTGTTGACGCAATATTTTTTTGTATATAAAATTATATGCAGGGGTGTTTAATAATGGAGAATCAAAAGATGAAAGAAAAGCGGAAATACTCTGTACCAGCAATTGAAAACGCTATGGAAATTCTTAAATTATTAAGCCGTAATCGCTTCCGGGAGAGTACTGTTACCGAGATTGCAAACGCTTTATCCTTAAATCCAGCGACCTGCTATCGAATTTTGCAAAGCCTTGAAGAATTTTCAATGGTCCGGTACTTAGAAAACAAAAAGAGATATACCTTAGGACCATATTTAGTCGTTCTCGGGGAAAGAGCCAAAGAGCACTTGGACTATTTATCTATTATTATGCCATATCTTGAAAAACTAACAAGAGAAACTGGTATGACTTCTATTCTTGTCAATAAAATTGGGGAGGATAAGGTGGCAATCGTCGCAAAAGTGGAAGCAAGCGATTTTGGCGTCAGCGTATCAGTCGGCCGGCATTTTTCCATAACGGATGGTTCATTCGGCATGTGTTTTCTAGCTCCGCTGGATCAACAGCAAAGGGAGTACTTCTTAAAACAGCAAAAGGGCTTAAAAACATTTTCTGAGGAAGAGGTTCAAACAATCGAAAGGGATATGGAGTTTATTAGAGAAAATGGTTATTCCATCACATACGGAGAGTATATTAAGGGATTAGGCGGAATTGCTGCTCCTATATTCAGCGGGGAAAATACTGTTGAAATGTCGATTGAATTAATCTGCTTTACTTCTCAGTTCGATAAAGAGGACCTTCATTTAAAAGGAATCTTAGTAAAAAGAGCTGCAAAAGACATTAGTAATAGAATTCGAAATCTAACCTAGAGATAGAAAAAGATTAGGTGAAAAGTGAGTTGGGCTTATTGGTGGTGAAAAAAGGGTGGAACTGCAGTCATGGCAAGACCTATATAGAAATCGTCAAACGAATGTAGAACAGGCTATTTTAAACATAAAGTCATCTCAAAAGGTTTTTCTAGCACCATTTTGTAATGAGCCGCAAAGGCTTATTCAGGAGTTGGTGCTACAAAAAGAGAGATTACAAGATGTGATACTTTATAATGCAGTGATCGGCAGTCCATGTATTTATGCTGATTCATCATGTTATCCCCACTTTCAAATAAGAACTTTTCTAAGTTCACCTCTATTAAAAGGCGCATTTTTACATAATACATGTGACTACTTGCCTGTCAATCTTTCAGAAATTCCAAAGTGGCTTAGCTCACAAAAAATCGATGTGGCCCTTATACAAGTTACACCTCCGAATGAAGAAGGCTACTGTAATCTTGGGTTATCGGTCGATACCGTACAAACATTAATAAAGCATGCGGGGTTGGTTATAGCTCAAGTAAATAGAAATCTTCCTTTTACAAATGGAGCAACACTTGTACATGTTTCTGAAATCGATCAATTTGTTTTATCTGACACACCAGTGCTGACATTATCTCGTGGAAATCTTTCTGAAGAAGAAAAAACGATTGGCAGAAATGTCGCAGAACTAATCCCCGATTTTGCAACCATCCAAGTGGGTCTTGGGAAAATTGCAGAAAGTATTCTATTATCTCTAAAAAATAAAAAGGGACTAGGGATCCATTCCGGGTCAATTTCTGACTCGATAATCGAATTGATCAATTTAGGAGTTGTAACAAATGAACAAAAAGAGATTAACCGGTATAAAACGGTATGTACAACGCTGACAGGAACAGAAGATTTATACCGCTATTGTCACAATAACCCGACTATTGAATTATACCCCTTAGATTATACTCATAATGCTGCAGTAATCTCCAACATTAGCAATTTTTATTCAATCAATTCCGCGTTGGAAGTGGATCTATTTGGCCAAATCAATGCGGAGCAAATCGGTAACGTTCCTATAGCCGGTGTTGGCGGACAAATGGATTTTATTCATGGTGCAAGACTTTCTAAGGGCGGCAAGTCGATTATCGCCCTTCCGTCTACAGCAAAGAGAGGAACAGAGTCACGAATTAAGGTTAGAACATCTTATATTACTTCTGTAAAGTCAGAAATCGACTATGTGGTAACAGAGTTTGGAATTGCCTCATTATTTGGAAAATCACTTCAAGAACGTGCAAAAGAATTAGTTTCCATCGCACATCCGCAATTTCGGGAAAAATTATTAGCAGAATTTGAAAGGGAATTCATGAAGAAAGTTATTTATTAAAATTTAAAAATGGAAGGGTTGAGCTGAAGATGAAAAAATTAGAAAATAAAGTCGCGATTGTTACAGGTGCAGGACGAGGAATTGGCCGGGAGATTGCATTGTTATTGGCAAAAGAAGGTGCAAAAGTAATTGTCAATGACTTGGGTGGCGGTGCAGACGGGAAGGGCAATAACGCAAAAGTAGCGGACGAAGTGGTCCAGGAGATAAGAGAGGCAGGCGGAACAGCTGCAGCAAACTATGATTCAGTGGCTGAATTTGAAAATGCCGGCAACATTGTTCAAACAGCATTAAATGAATTTGGACGGTTAGATATTGTGGTGAATAATGCGGGGATTTTAAGGGACCGCATGGTTTTCAAAATGAGTGAAGAAGAATGGGATTCAGTTATAGCTGTCCATTTAAAAGGCTCCTTCAACATGACAAGAGTAGCTGCACCGATTTTTAAAGAACAAAAAGGAGGAAGATTTATTAACTTTACCTCTACATCCGGTTTAATCGGTAACGTCGGGCAGGCAAACTATGCTGCTGCAAAATTAGGGATTGCGGGCCTGACAAAAATTACTGCCTTAGATATGGCGCGCTATAATGTAACAGCAAATGCGGTGGCCCCCTTTGCTTGGAGCCGATTAATCGGTACAATTCCGACTGAAACTGACACTGAAAAGGAAAGGGTGGAAAAATTAAAGCAGATGTCACCTGCTCATATTGCGCCGCTTGTAGCCTTCTTAAGCTCAGATGAATCGGCGGATGTATCAGGACAAATTTTCGGTGTTCGCGGCAAAGAAATCATGGTCTTCTCGCAGCCTCGGCCAGTTCGTTCCGTATACAACTCAGAAGGCTGGTCAATTGATAGCATTAGCGCGATTAAAGGTTCTTTACAATCTGCCTTTACTCCACTTGAAGTGAGTAAAGATGTTTTTCCATATGAGCCGTTAGTTTAATAGAGTTAGTGAAAATATTTAAATTGAGGTGGAAAATTTGGTAGTGGATTCAAATGAAGAAATTAGAAAAATCTATGAAAACAGTCCATTTAATAATTTATTAGGGATAAAATTAGCAGAATTCGAGGAAGGCAAGGTCGTCTATTCGCTTGACACAAGACCGTCTCATTTAAATGTGAATCAGGCTATCCATGGCGGGGTGTATTTTACTTTGCTTGATTCTGTAATGGGTGCAACGATCCGTTCAGTGGTTAAGCTCCCAATAGTTACAATAAACACGAGTATCAATTACTTTGCACCAGTGGCTAATGGAGAAACGATGCTGGCAAAGGCAAAGATTATCCAGGAAGGCGGAAGCATTGTAACGGCTGAGGGTACTATTGAAGACGAAAATGGCCATGTTTTTGCAAAGGCGACAGGAACATTTAAAAAAATACGTAACACTTAATTGAAAAAGATGGAGGATTAAAGATGACCATAACCAAAACGTTTAATCCGCTGAAACAAGACCGTCCTTATTTTACCGAGGAGCATGTCATGTTCCGGGATTCTTTACGGAAATTCCTCGAGAAGGAAGCTATACCATATTATGAAAAATGGGAAGAGGATCGACTAGTTCCCCGGTCATTTTGGACGAAACTAGGTGAAAATGGTTTTTTATGTCCTGCTGTAAGTGAAGAGTACGGCGGTGCAGGCGGCGATTTTGCTCTTTCGATTATTCTTGCAGAAGAACTCGCACGAATTGGCGGAGGTCTTTCTGGTCCAAGTACACATAGTAATATCATCGTTCCTTATTTGGAATCATTTGGAACAGAAGAGCAAAAACAGAAATATCTTCCGGGCTGCGTAAGCGGGGAAATTATTACGGCAATTGCCATGACCGAACCGGGAACGGGTTCCGATTTAGCCAATATTAGTACAACTGCGGTAAAAGATGGCGAATCCTATATTATTAACGGTCAAAAAACATTCATCACGAACGGAATACATTCTGATTTAATTGTTGTGGCATGCAAAACAGACCCGCATGCAAATCCGCCGCACAAAGGAGTTAGTTTAATTTTAGTGGATAGAGGAACTCCTGGTTTTTACAGAGGAAGAAAATTGAAAAAGGTTGGTATGCATGCACAGGATACGGCCGAACTCATTTTTGAAGATGTAAAAGTGCCGGTTTCTAATTTACTTGGCGAAGAAGGGAAAGGCTTTAGATATTTGATGACAAAGCTCCAACAGGAACGAATACTGGCTGCCATTGGCGGTCAGGTAGCCGCTGAACGGATGCTGGAATTGACACTTAAATATGTAAAAGAAAGAGAGGCTTTCGGAAAGCCGATTGGGAAGTTTCAGAACACCCAATTTAAACTTGCGGAAATTGCGACACAGGTTCAGCTAGGCCGTACCTTTGTCGATCAATTGATTGTCAGACATCAAAATGGTGAGGATATTGTAACTGAGGTTTCGATGGGCAAATGGTGGATTACGGATATGGCAAGAAGAATTTCAGGCGAATGCATGCAGCTCCATGGCGGATACGGGTACATGGAAGAATATGAAATTGCCCGCAGATACAGAGACATTGCCGTTTCACCTATCTTCGCTGGCACAAATGAAATCATGAAAGTAATTATTGCTAAACAACTGGGATTATAAAACGAAGTCTTATTAACAAAGATAAAGAAAAGGATTTTACTTTAAATCCTTTTCTTTACTCTTGTTAACTTACTATTTAAAAATAATGGGGGAGACATATGGATCAGTTGATGGTCTCTGCAAGTCAGCAATTATTAATAGGTGAAGCATTAAAATACGCTGCTCACAATGCCCCAAACCGTGAAGCATTTGTTTATGAAAACCGAAGACCCACATACCGGGAAATTCTAAAGAATGCAGAGCATTTAGCTGGCTGGTTGCAGGCACAAGGAATTGGTAAAAACGACAAAGTTGGCTGTTTATTTAAAAATGGAATGTCATTTGTTGAATTATATTTTGCTGTGAGTTTGGCAGGGGGAGTTTTTGTGCCTGTCAACTTTCGATTGGTCTCCAAGGAAATCGAATATATCGTAAATAATGCTGATATTAAAATACTATTTGTTGAAGAAGAGTTTAACGATACTATTTCTCCAATCCTAGATTTGCTTCCACACGTACAATTGATTGTCGTAGATGGTGCTATTCAAGAAAATCACATAAATGAAATGGTTGCCTACACATCAATATTTACTTCACCTTCTGAATATACACCTCCAACAGACCTACAAGACAATGATGCCCACGCTATTATTTACACTTCTGGAACAACCGGAAAACCAAAAGGGGCTGTATTAACTCATAAAAATTTTTATCTGAATGCAATGAACAGAACCTTTCATAGCCAAACACCAAGAGGTATCAATGAACTTGTTGTTCCACCGCTTTTCCACGTTGCTGCACTATCACGATTAGTAAGCAACTGCTTGATGGAGGGGACCATTTATATTCAACGCGAATTCCAGCCAGAAAGAATCTTGAAAACCATTGAAACTGAAAAAATTAATGCGATGTTTTTAGTCCCTTCCATGTGGAATTTTCTATTTCAAGTACCAAATCTACTAGACTATGATGTAAGCACTATGATTAGCTGTGGTTTAGGAGGTGCTATATGCCCCGTTGAAATAAAGAAAAGAATTATGGAAGTCTTTAAAAATGGGAAAATAATCGAAGCCTTCGGCCAGACTGAAATGAGTCCATCGACGACTTACTTGACAGGCGAGGACACGATTAGAAAAACAGCATCTGTGGGAAAACCAGCAATTAATGTCCGGGTCAGGATTGTTGATGACGAAATGAATGACGTTCCTCCGGGTGAGGTTGGGGAAATTGTTTACCAAGGTCCGACATTAATGAAAGAGTACTATAAAAATCCCGAAGCAACCAAAGAGGCATTTAAAGGTGGATGGTTCCACAGCGGTGACTTGGTCCGGATGGACGGAGAGGGGTACATTTATGTAGTCGATCGTAAGAAGGATATGGTGATCAGCGGCGGCGAAAATATCTATCCAAAAGAAATTGAGGAGGTTCTTTATACACATCCTGATATTTTGGAAGCTGCCGTGGTCGGTGTTCCGGACCCGGAATGGGGTGAAAACATCAAAGCATTTATTGTGATGAAACCAAGCCGGCGTTTAACGGTAGAAGAAGTTATAGAGTATTGTAAACAGAATCTTGCATCCTATAAAAAGCCGAAATTGGTAGAATTTATTGCTGCACTGCCACGGAATGCATCTGGAAAAGTATTGAAAACTGAATTGCGAGGAGAAAATTTAAAATTTGGTATTCATTAAAAATAAACCTCCCTAATGAGCAAAGGGAGGGTTTCACCACGATTTAACTTTTCTTAACGACCATTTTAAGAAGATTAGAAGCATAAGATTCTGCAATTTCTTCACCCGTTTGGGGACCATCCTGGTTATACCATTGCTGGATATAGTTGATGGCACTTAGAATAATCATCCGAACCATTTTTGTATCATCAATTTCAAAGACTTGCTTTTCAATGCCCTCATTTAAAATTTTGTCAAAGTAATGGGCGTAATTTCTTCTGGCATCAAGAACTTCATTCAATTGATCATCAGTAAATTTTTGATATGGCTTATCCATGATCATAAACATTGATTTTTCTTTTGTTGAAAGCAGAATATGGGCTTTAATGGCACTTTCCAGCTTTTCAATCGGGTTTAAATCACTGTTTACAACTTCTTCGATTTTTTCAAGACTCAATTCCATGATCATCTGATGGCAGTGATATAGAATATCATCCTTATTTTTAAAATAATAATACATGGAGCCTTTGGTCATCAAAAGCTGTGCTGCTATTTCTTCCATAGTAGTTCCATGGTACCCTTTTTCAGCAAGAACGGCTGCAGCAGAACGTAGGATTTCCCTTTTTTTCTTTGCTATTTTTTGTTCCCTAAATGAAGACATATGACTCACTCCCCTCCCTTTTTATGATGATTAATTAAGTTATTTATTTAAATCGTAGTTTATTTTTTTACTATTAGTTTAAATAGTATATTAATTATTCTAAAAAATCAACCTATTTAAGTATTATACTAAAACTTCGAAGTGAAAGATATATATAGAAAACAAGATTCATTCACGAAAAACTGAACTTAAATTTAAAAAATAAATAAATTGTAAAATAATCTAAAAATTGCTATTATTGTAATAAATGGAAACGTTCTCAAAGCTTAAATTAAAAAAGATAGGGAGGTTTTTGTTTTGGCAGAATTAGTGCATATTGAAAAGTTAGCAGGGGTTGCCATCGTCACTATTGATAATCCACCGATGAATGTATTAAGCAAGGAGGTAACAAGAGAGTTGGGTGAGGTTTTTACCGCCGTTGCGGAGGATTCCGAAGTGATTGCTGCTATTTTAACAGGTGCGGGAAGCAGGGCATTTATGGCAGGTGCCGATATCAAGGAATTCCCTCAATCACTTGGGTTGGAAAAAGAGCAATTAAAGAAAAACAATTTAGAATCGCATGACGTATTGAACTTTATTGAACGAATCCCAAAACCCACGATTGCGCTGCTAAATGGACTGGCTTTTGGCGGCGGCTGTGAACTGGCATTAACCTGTGATATTCGGATCGCTGAGGGGCATGTAAAAATCGGACTGCCTGAGGTCAAATTAGGGCTTTTCCCAGGAGGCGGCGGAACACAGCGTTTACCTAGATTAATAGGACCTTCCAAAGCAAAAGAATTAATGTTTTTGGGAGAACCTTTGTCAGCGGAGGAAGCACTTAAAATTGGATTGGTTAATCAAGTTGTTGAAAGCGGGAAAGGGATGGAGACAGCCATCTCCATGGCGAAAAAGATGGCCAGCTATTCCTTGCAGGCATTAAGCAGAATAAAGAAAGCTGTAAATGACGGAATCGATACTTCCCTTGATGATGGATTAGAATTGGAGGCTGAACTTTTTGCTGAAGTATTCGGCACCGAGGATGTTCGCGAAGGAGTCCAGGCATTTATTGAAAAACGGTCGCCATCCTTCAAACATCAATAAATAATATAAAAAGACTTTTATCATTATATTCTGATAATTAACCAATTGAAATGGGGGTTGAATCGAATGGATTTCGCGTACACAGAATCAGAATTGGCGTTTCAAAAAGAACTAAGAGCTTGGCTAGAGGAAAACCTGCCTGAAGGATGGCTTGAGGGAAAACGAGTCATTCCGGAGGACGATAATCAAAAAGCAGCGTTTTTGAGAGATTGGTATCGAAAACTGGCAGAAGGTGGATGGTCCGGAATTTCCTGGCCAAAGGAATACGGCGGCAGAGGTGCATCATTGATGCAGGAAGTCATCTACGAGCAGGAGATGGCAAGGGTGAAAGCGCCGCCTGCGTTAAATATTATAGGGACAGCCATGGTCGGCCCAACTCTATTGCAAATTGGAACCGATTACCAGAAGGAGAGGTATATCGAGAAAATATTAAATGGGGAAGAAATTTGGTGTCAAGGCTACTCGGAGCCAAATGCAGGTTCCGACCTCGCTGCCATTCAAACAAAGGCGGTTAAAAAAGGCGATAAATGGATTATCAACGGCCAAAAGATTTGGACCAGTTATGCTCATTTGGCTGACCGCTGCTTTTTATTGGCCCGTACTGAAAATACCGGAAAAAAACATGAAGGAATTACAGCTTTTCTAGTTGATATGCATCAGGAGGGCGTGGAAACACGTACAATCCGTTCAATCAATGATCGCCGTGATTTTAATGAAATGTTCTTCAATGATGCCATCGCCTATGATGCGGATATCGTTGGCGAGGTTAATCAAGGCTGGAAAGTTTCTTTGATTTTACTAAGTCATGAACGTGTAGGGGTAGCAAGACAAACATTCAGGCTGCAAAAACAATTTGAGGAATTGGTCGAATTGGCAAAATCAATGAAAAGGAATGGCCGTCCCCTCGCCGCTGACCCGCTGGTTCGGCAAAATCTTGCCATTTTCCGGACAAAAACAAAAGCCCTATTGTTCAATTACTACCGCCACTTAACCAACACTATTCGTGCAGGACGTCCAGGTCCGGAAGGTTCGATGGATAAACTTGCTTCAAGTGAATTAGGGCAGGAAATGTTAGCGTATGCGATATCTCTCCAAGGTGCATCCGGTACATTATGGAGGGGGGATGCATCCGTCGACCAAAATTGGCAGCAGGAATACCTCCGGTCATTTGCTTATACCATTGAGGGCGGAACATCTGAAATCCAAAAAAATATCGTGGGTGAACGAATTCTAGGTCTGCCAAAGGATATCAAATATTAAAAGCTTACAAGGAGTATATAAAAGAATAAAAATTGAGGTGGTTATATGGACTTCGCATTAAATGAAGAACAATTAATGTTTCAAGAAACAACCAGACAATTTTTAGAATCGAAGGGGGATTTGGCGATACCCCGAAATTATATGAATGGGAAAAAACAAGTTCTTGAAGATTTATGGAACGGTTTAGGCAGCCTTGGTTTTATGGGGATTAATATCTCAGAAACCTATGGAGGATTAGGTCTTGGAGCTCTATCACTAGTTCCAATTCTAGAAGAAATGGGCCGTACAGTTGTACCGGGTCCCTATCCTGAAACAGTGGCTTTTGCCGTACCGCTATTGGAAGCTTACGGTTCAGCGGAACAGAAGGAGAAATATTTGCCTGAAATTGCTGCTGGAAAGCGTAAGTTTTCGCTGGCACTTTTGGAAGAAAGCGGAGAGCTATCGCCTTCTGCCATCCAGCTAAAAGCCGAACAACGGGGCAATGAGTATGTATTGCAAGGTAAGAAACTACTCGTTCCTTATGCAGACATTGTTGATACACTTATTGTTCCTGTCCGGACAGGCGGTACTTCCCAAGCTGAATACGGAATTTCCTTGATTTTTGTAGATTGTAATCAGGCTAACCTAACCATGCAGGAACTGCAAAGCATTGATGAAACTAGAAAACTGGTCAATGTTTCGTTTCATGATGTAAAGGTGCCGAATACACAGCTGTTAGGTATAGAAAACGAAGGATGGGCCATTTTGGAAACAGGTCTGAACCATTTAAATGCTGCGTTTGCCACCACAATGGTAGGTGGAATTGAGCGTGTTGTGGAGATGTCAACCGAGTATGCGAAGACCCGGCAACAATTTGGGCAACCTATCGGGCGTTTCCAAGCAGTTAAACATCGCATTGTGGATATGAAACTGGCTCTTGAAAGCTCCCGTTCCTTGTCCTATTACGCCTCGTGGGCAGTGGAAAACAATGCTGAAGAATTATCGGAAGCTGTATCAATGGCCCGTTCCTTTATTTCTGAAGCCTATATTAAAGCTGCTGGGGCAAATATCCAAAATCATGGGGGAATGGGTTTTACCTGGGAGTTTGATTGCCACCTTTTCCTAAAGCGGGCCCGTTCCTTAGAAAATCATCTTGGATCGCCTGAATATCATCGTGAAAAAATCGCAGTTGAATTGGGCTGGTCGGAAAATGTCATTCCCGAAATTTTGATGTCCTAATCAAATTAGAAAATGGTGTTTTGCAAAAGGTAAGTTTACCAGATTTGGTTGCTTGCCTTTTGTAGTTAAATTTTTATTATTTGTACTCTTGAAATATCTCAATCTGGAAAGGATGAATGCTATGGATTTTAACGACATTCAAGTGACGATTGATAAAGGAATTTGCACGATTAAGCTCAATCGGCCTGATGTGAGAAATGCACTGGGTCTCACACTACGAAAAGAATTAAAAGAGTTCTTCTCTAGTGTAAAAGAAAACGATGAAATAAAAGTCATTGTGTTAACTGGTGAGGGAAAAGCATTTTCCGCCGGAGGTGACTTAAGTTCATTAAAAGAAATAGATGCAGTTAAAGGCCGATTGAGATTGCAATCAGGACATGAAATGATCCAGGCTATTATTGACCTGGAAAAGCCTGTTATTGCTGCTGTTAATGGGGCTGCAGCAGGAGCAGGCTTCAGCCTTGCATTGGCTTGCGACCTCATAATTGCAAAACGCTCCTCATTTTTTGTCCAAAGCTTTATGAATGTTGGCCTGGTTCCTGATCTAGGTTCGATTTACTTTCTGCCTCGATTAATTGGAAGACAGCGTGCTCTTGAACTGATGCTTTTAGGTGATAGAGTGACAGCTGAACAGGCGCTGAGTCTTGGAATTATCAACCGTGTGGTGGAGGATGAATCTTTCGAAGATGAAGTCTATCAGATATCTTCGAGACTTGCTGAAGGGCCAGGGTTTGCTGCAGGTTTAACAAAGAAATTAGTGAATAGAAGTGTTCTTGCAAACATTAATGAAACATTTGAATTGGAAGGTTTCGCACAAGGACTATGTTTCGAATCTGAAGATTTCAAGGAAGGCGTACGGGCCTTTTTCGAAAAACGGAAACCGAGGTTCAACTAATAATAAGGAGGAGAACAGAAGTTTGCTTAATATAAATGAAATTTCACAGCTATCAATATATGAAATGCTGGAGCAATCTGTTCAGAAATATCCTCATAGATTAGCAGTCATAGATGGACTGATTGAACTGGATTATGTACGGTTTAAGGAAACAGTGGATTCATTCGCCTCTGTATTATATCGAAGGGGCTTTCATAAAGGGGACCGAATCGGCTTAATGCTGCCTAATAGTGTTGATTATATGATTTCTTACTATGCGGCAATGCGTTTAGGCGGTATTGTTGTCCAAGTTAATCCATTATATCAAACATCAGAACTTGAATATATGCTTGATGATGCTGAGCCAAAATGGTTTATTTGCGGCAGGAATCAGGCTGAAAAACTAGCAAGGGTAAAAAAGTTTGAAAATGTTCATATCATTTTTACGGAAAATGAAAATGGAACTAGTCAAGTAATGCTAAAGGAAAAAGTCTTAGAACTTCCGCCTCTGAATATTAATCCCAAAGAGGATATTGCCGTCTTACAGTATACAGGAGGAACAACAGGCAAATCCAAAGGCGTTATGCTGACCCATTTTAATATTGTCTGTAATATTCATCAATCCGGAGAAGTAGTGGCATCGGTAATGTTTGAGGGGGAAGAAAGGTTCTTGGCAATTTCCCCTCTTACCCATGCAATGGCAATGACAAATATGAATAATGCGATTCGAACGGCAGCAACTTATATCATTCTTGAAAAATTTAATGCTACTAGAGTATTAGAGCTAATTCGTCAATATCGTCCGACTTTCATGGTAGGCTCCCCGACAATGTATATTGCGCTATTGAATCATCCTGATCTGGAAAAATATGATTTATCATGCTTTAAGATTTGTGTTTCCGGTTCCGCGCCTCTGCCAATCGAAGTCTTAAAAGAATTAGAACGGAAAACGGGTGCGCAAATCTTTGAAGGATATGGTTTGTCGGAAGGAACTACATCCACACACCGCACTCCTTTAGGAGGTAAACGTAAAATTGGCAGTGTTGGGGTTCCGATTCCTGGAACAGTTTCAAAAATTGTTGATTTGGAAACTGGTTTGGAAGAGGTTCCTGTTGGCGAAAACGGAGAACTAATCATAAAAGGTCCGCAAGTCATGAAGGGGTATTGGAAGAAACCCGAGGAAACCATGTTAACTGTCCGTAATGGCTGGCTTTACACGGGGGATATTGCCTATCGGGATGAAGATGGATTCTATTATATATCGGGCAGAAAAAAGGATATGGTTATTGCCGGAGGTTTAAATATCTATCCTGCAGAAGTAGAAGAGGTTCTTTACCAGCACCCGAAGGTAGAGGAAGCCTGTGCCTTTGGTGTACCAGATGCCTATTTAGGTGAAAAATTAATGGCAGTCATCGTCTTGAAAAAAGGTGAAAGTTTAACTGAAAAGGAATTTCTTAGCTGGTGTGAAGGCAGAATTGCCAGATATAAAATTCCAAGAACGGTTGAATTCCGGGACGCCCTGCCAAAGACGATCGTGGGAAAGATATTGCGCCGACATCTAGTCGAAGAGTATAAAACTAAATTGCAAATTTAATAGCAAACAATCAAGTTATGTACCATTAATGCAATCGAAAAAAAGCCCAGCCGTTTCCGTTTAAATATTTTGAGAGAGAAAAGGGAGTGGAAAAAAACAATGAATGGAATCATTTCATACGGAGCATATATTCCATATAATCGCCTAAAGCGGAAGAGAATAGGTGAGTTTTTTGGGAAGCCCGCCATGGGTGGTGAAAAAGCAATTGCCGGTTATGATGAAGACAGTGTCTCCATGGGTGTGGAGGCAGCCATGGATTGCCTGCAAGAAATGAATCCTGAACAAATAGACGCTGTTTATTTTGCAACCACAAGTTCCCCATACAGGGAAAAGGGCTCTATTCCTACTCTTGCCGCAGCATTAAATTTAAGGGAGAGTGTCAGGGGAATGGAATCGGCAGCCTCATTAAGAAGCGGGACGGCTGCCCTCATGGCGGCTAAACCGGGTGAAAATACGCTCGTTATTGCTGGGGATTGCCGAACGGGCGCCCCAACCGGCCAGAATGAACAATGGTTTGGTGATGGTGCTGCTGCTTTCTTCATCGGCAGCGGCCCGGATGTCATTGCCAACATGATCGATTATACTAGCGTTCAAGGTGAAGTCATTAGTCATTGGCGGAGCCAATCTGATTTATTTACGCAAAGCTGGGAGGAACGTCTAAGTTCATCAGCCTTTATGAGGCAAGTTAAGGAGTCAGTCAGCCCATTTTTGGAAAAAAATGACCGCTCCATTGGAACAATTTCTAAAGTGATTATTTCTGGACCAACAACCCGGGCCCATTTACAGGCAGCGCAAGCCCTCGGTTTTTCAAATCAACAAGTACAAAATCCATTATTTGATAACGTAGGTTTAACCGGTAATGCCCATGCGCCTATGATGCTTGTTTCGGCATTGGAAGGTGCAAACCCAGGCGATCAGCTTCTTGTGATTTCGTTCGCGGAAGGGCTTGATTTGCTCTTATTCGAAGTGACCGAAGCGATTTTCCGACTTGGTAAACGTAAAGGGGTGCAAGGATATGTAAGCATTAAGAATGATGAGGTTTTATATAGTGATTATCTCAAGTGGAGAGAGATTATTAAAACAGAGCCGCCGCGCAGACCGCCAACCGACCGCCCATCAGCACCTGCTTTGCACCGGGGCTACCAGCAAAACCTTGGATTCATTGGTTCAAAGTGCAGAAAATGCGGTACAGCACAATTTCCAAAACAACGCGTGTGCGTTCAATGTCAGGCAAAGGATGAGATGGAGGATTATCGATTTGTTGGACAATCAGCAAAAGTAACAACTTTCACCCTGGATTATTTGGCTGCATCGCCGGCACCGCCGATGATTGTCGCAGTCATTGATTTTGACAATGGCGGGCGCATTATTTGCGAAGTAACGGATTGCAACCCAAAAGAAATTGAAATTGGCATGGAAGTCGAAATGACATTCAGGCGTCTCTTTGAAGCAGGCGGCATCAGCAACTATTTCTGGAAAGCGCGGCCAATCAGGAAAAAGGAAGGTGTTTGAAATGAGCAGAAAGGGAATTAGCGATAAAGTAGCCGTGATTGGAATGGGCTGCACACGTTTTGCCGAGCATTGGGATAAAAGTGTCGAGGATTTACTAGTGGAGGCAGCCTATGAAGCTTTTTCTGATGCCGGGATTGAACCAACAGATGTCGAGGCAGCATGGCTTGGGACGATGATTTCCGGTTATGCAGGGATTACATTATCCGGCCCGTTAAAAACCCAGTATATTCCGGTTACAAGGGTTGAAAATATGTGTGCTACAGGCTCAGAAGCCTTTCGTAATGCCTGCTATGCAGTTGCATCCGGTGCCTATGATATTGTTCTTGCCATCGGTGTCGAAAAATTAAAGGACTCCGGGTACAGCGGCCTTACCAGACCAAACCCGCCAAGTGATGGAACCGCACCGAACATCTCTGCACCTGCATCATTTTCTTTCCTGGCTCCTGCCTATTTTAAAAAGTATGGTTTAACCCCAGAGCAAGGGAGAGAGGTTTTATCACGGATCGCCTGGAAAAATCACTACAATGGGTCATTAAATCCAAAGGCTCAGTATCGTAGCGAAGTTTCGATGGAAAAAATTTCGAAGTCACCGCTTGTGGCTGCCCCACTTGGTGTATTTGATTGTTCTGGAGTCGCCGACGGTGCGGCAGCCGCCATTATTGTGCGGACAGAGGATGCCCATAAATATCGAAAAGACCCAATGTATGTAAAAGCGTTGACCATCGCTGCCGGCCCAGGAGATGGACGCTTACGTCAGGATTTTGATTTTACGTCCATTAAGGAAAATGTAGCGGCTGCCCAGGCTGCATACAGGGAGGCAGGAATTAAAAATCCTCGTCAAGAAATCAGTATGGCTGAAGTACACGACTGTTTCACTCCTACGGAATTAGTAATCTATGAGGATTTAGGGTTTAGTGAACGCGGCCAAGGCTGGAAGGATGTCTTGAATGGTGTTTTTGAATTGAGCGGTGAATTGCCTGTAAATCCCGATGGGGGCTTAAAATCCTTCGGGCATCCAATTGGTGCGAGCGGATTGCGCATGCTTTATGAAATGTATTTGCAATTCCAGGGACGTGCGGGTAAGCGGCAGCTTGAGAATCCAAAACTCGGTCTGACCCACAATTTAGGCGGAACCCCTATGCAATGTGTATCATTTATTTCGATTGTAGGAAAGGAATTATCGTAGGAGGGATATTATGACGACTCATTTACAGGATAAAATCGGAATGAAACTGGAGTCCTTTACCTTTAAGGTAGAAAGAGGAAAAATACGGGAGTTGGCTTTGGCTATTGGCGACTTAAAGGATGAGTACTTAAATGGAGAAAGTTTACCCCCGACTTTTCCAACTGTTATTGAATTTTGGGGAGGAAAAGGGTCGTCTGCAAATTTATTAGGTTTAAATGTAAAAAAGGTTTTGCACGGTGAACAAACGTATGAATATTTAAAAGAAATTAAACCTGAAGACGAGATAACCGTGCATTCGGTCGTCGAGGATGCCTATACAAAAGCAAAAATGAATTTTGTCATTATCAAAAAAGAGTTTTTTAATCAGCATGGTGAACTTGTTTTACTTTGTCGGCAAACGGTTATTGAAAGACATTAGGAGGGGAAGAAGATGCAAGTTGGCTATCAATTTGAACCTGTACAAAAAGAAGAAGTGACCCATTCGCAATTAGTCAGATATGCAGGGGCATCGGGCGATTTTAATCCGATTCACACGGTCGTCCCTTTTGCAGAAGAGGCGGGAC
Organism: Neobacillus sp. SAB-20_R2A; assembly: GCF_049568635.1. Taxonomy (NCBI): domain Bacteria; kingdom Bacillati; phylum Bacillota; class Bacilli; order Caryophanales; family Bacillaceae; genus Neobacillus; species Neobacillus sp. SAB-20_R2A. The sequence goes on from NZ_CP145895.1 coordinate 2,420,003, forward strand.
TCGGAGGTGTTATCGCTCACGGGATGCTGATTAAGGGTTTTGTTGGTCAGGCGATTGGGAAATGGTTTTCTGTAAAGGATCTCCTCAAATTTTCTTCCCGGTTTAAAGCTATGACTAGACCTGGCGAAAGAATCACTGTAAAAGGCAAGGTAATCGGAGAACAAGATGATCGCTGGCTTTGCGAAGCGGCAGCTGTTAATGAAACTGGGGAGGTAAAAGTTCAATCATTTTTTGAAATTCGAAAATAAACCTGGATTGATGTGACAGAACCGATATTTGTTGTCGGTTTTGTTGTTTTTATCAATTTTTTTAAAAATGATTGGGGGAGATAGGAATGAATGGGCAAACGGTTATTATTACAGGCGGCGGCAGCGGCATTGGAAAAGCAATGGCACAGAAGTTCGCCAACAAAGGGGCCAATGTCGTCATCACTGGACGGAATGCAGAACGTTTAAAAAACGCTAAACAGGAAATAGAAACCTTCAAAGGCCAAGTCTTAGATTTTCAAATGGATGTAAGAATTCCAGAAAACGTCCAAGCAATGGTGGAAGCTGTAAAGGAAAGATTTGGAAGTATTGATGCGCTAATTAATAATGCTGCAGGTAATTTTATCTGTGCTGCTGAAGACCTCTCACTAAATGGATGGAATGCCGTCATAAATATCGACTTAAATGGGACTTGGTATTGCACACAAGCAGTCGGAAAAGAATGGATTGCGAACAACCAAAAAGGAAGCATTCTCAATATAGTAGCTACTTTTGCCTGGGGGGCTGCTCCAGGAAATGTTCATGCTGCAAGTGCAAAAGCAGGAATTTTAGCGATGACAAGGACCCTGGCGGTAGAATGGGGGAGCAAATATGGGATTCGAGCAAACTGTATCGCACCCGGACCAATCGAAAACACTGAGGGTGTTGCCAGATTAATTGACTCAGGAAATGGCTATCAAAAAGCCATCAATCAGGTACCACTCAAACGGTTTGGCAAGGCGGAAGAAATTGCGAATCTAGCATACTTTTTGTTATCACCTGAGGCAGAGTACATTAACGGGGAATGCATTACGGTGGACGGTGCGAGATGGTTAAATAACTCTGGCTTAAAAGAAGTTTAGTAGTATTCAATAATAATTCAATTTTTGACTTTCGAGTAGACAAAGGTAAAAAAAGGATATATAATATGGTTGAATTATTTTAATTTTTAGATAACTTAGTAGCGTTTATTGGTCAATAAATAATGTCATCTATGCCTATTCCCGCTGCATAAACTTGCAGCGGGACACCCTTCAAGAAAAGGAAACCTACTGTTCATTCTACAATCTCTCCTAGCTTTAAATTTGCCTACATATATTAAGTACTAGTTTTTCTGTAACACACCTCATGTATATCAAATCAAGTATCAATTATTAACAGCTTCAGAGATAGACTCCCATTAAAATTGGAACATCAAATGAAAGGGCTTTCAGAACAGGTGTTATTAATTTTTACTATAGAGGAGTGAAGGACATTGACAACAACAAGTTTACAAATGTCACGGCAGTTATTAGTAGGGGAATTAATCAGAAGGGCCGCCCATAAAACACCTAATCAAGAGGCATTCATTTACGGTGATGAAAGACTTACCTATCTTGAACTGGAAAAGAAGACTTTGCATTTGGCTGGCTGGCTCCAGCAGCAAGGTCTAGAAATCGGTGATAAGGTAGGGATCATCTTTAAAAATAATCTTGCTTTTGTTGAAGTCATGTTTGCGACGGCGTCTGCCGGGTGTGTCAGTGTTCCGATTAATTTTAGGCTCGCGCCCGAGGAGTTTGTTTATATTATTAATCATTCTGATACTAAGGTTTTATTTATTGAAGAAGAATACCAGGATATGATTCTATCGATCAGACAAGAACTTCCAAACGTAGAAAAGATTGTTGTAGTCGGGAAAGTGAATTCGATGGAATTGATTCCATACGAAACTATTTATCATTCGGAAATACCATACCAAAGTATTGATGGGCAAGTCGAAGAAAACGATGCCTGCATGATTTGTTATACATCCGGAACTACCGGCAAGCCAAAAGGAGCCGTGTTGACTCACAAGAACTTGTTGTTAAGTGCGCTGAACAGCGTTGTGGATTCCAAAATTGAAAGAGGTTCTAAACAACTAGTCATAACACCTTTATTTCATATCGCTGGTGTTGGAAATGTTCTAATTAGCTGTACAGTTGGCGGATTGACAGTGATTCATCGAGAGTTTAATCCAGTGGGAGTCCTGCACACCATTCACCACGAGAAAATAAACGGTCTTTTTATGGTGCCTGCTATGTGGAATTTAGTCCTGCATGTTCCCAATATTGAGGATTACGATTTAACGTCAGTGCAAAGGTGCTCAACGGGGGCAGCCATTTGCCCGTTGGAAGTAAAGCATAAAATGATGAAGCATTTTCCGAATGCCGGAATCTTTGATGCGTTTGGCCAGACCGAAATGAGCCCCACAACCACCTGCTTGTTGCCGCAGGATTCACTTAGGAAAACGAATTCAGTGGGAAAACCTGTTATGAATGTGGAAGTACGGATTATCGACGAAAACATGAATGATGTTCCAGTCGGGGAAATTGGTGAAATTATTTATCGCGGGCCGACTGTGATGAAGGGGTACTATAAAAATCCGGCAGCAACAGAAGAGGCTTTCCGCGGCGGCTGGTTCCACAGCGGAGATTTAGTCCGCCAGGATGATGAAGGATTTATATATGTGGTCGACCGCAGTAAAGACATGATCATCAGTGGTGGGGAAAATATCTATCCCGCAGAAATTGAGGCAGCACTTCACAAGCACGATGCAATCTTCGAAGCTGCTGTTGTGGGTGTCCCGGACCCGAAGTGGGGTGAAAGTGTCAAGGCATACATCGTTCTTAAAAACGGTAAAAGTTTAACGGAGCAAGAGGTGATTCAACATTGCCTCACCCACTTAGCCTCTTATAAAAAGCCGAAATATGTGGAGTTTCTAAATGAACTGCCAAGGAATCCATCTGGGAAAATACTAAAACGGGTATTGAGGGAAAAAGAAGTAAAAATGAACTAAGGAGCAATTACCCATGAATATACAAGATACAATCCCTGTTCGCGAAGGCGAAGAATTAAATCTTTCCAAGCTTGAAGAGCTAATTAGAAAAAGGCTCCCAAACTTAAGCAGTGACCCAATGACAGTGAAACAATTTAGTGCCGGAAAATCAAATTTAACGTATTTAATCAGTATCGGAGACTGGGAGGGTGTCCTAAGAAGGGCACCTCTTGGTCCAGTTAATACAAAAGCACATGATATGAAACGCGAATTTAAAGTGTTGGATGCAATTAGTCCAATATTTTCCCTTGCACCCAAGCCTTATTTTTTTATTGATGATGAATCTATTATTGGGGCACCGTTCTATTGTATGAAGCGTCTACATGGTGTATTGCTGGATCAAGCACTTCCAAATCATGAAGATGGAAATCCAGCCCTTTTTAATGAGGTTTCTCATTCTATGGTAAATACCTTGGCTGCCATTCATGAAATAGACTATAAGAACACTAATCTCGTTAACTTAACACGTCCGCAAGGATTTTTAGAACGACAGGTACATGGCTGGATTGGCCGTTATCAAAACGTAAAAACAGAAGAAATTCCCGGAATGGAACGGCTAATAAAATGGATTATCGAAAACAGGCCCGTTTCTCAGCCGGCAACGTTCATACACTATGATTTTCACTTAAAAAATGTCTTGTTTTCTAAGAATCAATTAGGTCAATTGGCAGGCATTCTCGATTGGGAGATGAGTACAGTCGGCGATCCACTTAATGACCTTGCATCTGCACTGGTTTTATGGTTCGACCATGATGATCCTGAATTTTTCAAAAACCAGCAACTGTCAAACCCAATTACTCTTAGGCCGGGTTTCATGACAAGAAATGAATTTATTGAAGCCTACTCTAAGAAAAGTGGGCGCGATGTTTCGAAAATGTATTATTACATGGTTTTTGGCTACTTCAAGCACGTCGTCATTGCCCAACAAATGTATTACCGGTGGAAGAAAGGACAAACCCAGGATGAAAGATTTGCGCAGCTTGATATCTTTGTCAAGAATTTAACGGATTGGGCATTGGAAAATACTCTCAAGAAATGAATGTAGGAATTTTTGGTAAATGATGAAAGGTGGGGTGCTGTTGGCAGAAGAAATAAAACTCTCATTGAAAGCTTATTTTGAATCGAAAATTAAAGGGGCAAAAAATGTTGAAATTCAGGAGTTTTCCCAGCCTTCCGCAGGATGGTCCGATGAAGCCTTTATTTTCGATGTCCACTGGGAAACCGCGAGCGGGGTACAGAAAAAAGGCTTTGCGGTTCGCAAACAGAATAAAGGCGGGTTAATGAGAGAGAACAGAAATTTTTTTCTACAGTTCAAGTATTTGGATCGTTTAAGTAAAAATTGCGATCTGCCTATCCCGGGAGTTTACTGGTATGAAACAGATGAATCGATTCTCGGCGGACCGTTTTTTGTAATGGATAAACTACACGGAAACAGTTACGTACCTTGGTCAAAGGAGGGGCAATTATTTTTTAAAAGAGCCAATGAAGAAGGGGATATTCCTTTTCATTTTGTCCAGTATTTGGCGAAATTGCACCTTATTGATTATAGAGGAGCCGGCTTTACGGAGGACTTTGACGAACCCAAAGGAGAGTACGGATTTATTGATGAAAAATTAATAGGTTTAGAGGAAATGTATTACCGCTACCAAATCAGCCCCGACCCGGTAATGGTTGATGCGTTGGAATGGTTAAAGGCACATAAGCCAGCTGCCCAAAGGTATTCCCTCATACATAATGATTACCGAACCGGTAATTTGTTATATAGCCACAATGAAATCATGGGGATACTGGATTGGGAAGCAGCCGAAATCGGAGACCCCATGGCAGACGTTGCCTATGTTTGTGCCAAATCGAACCGGATGGATTCTCCGCTGATGTGTTACCTAATTGATAGACAGCTGTTTTTGGATACGTATAGTGAGCTAACCGGATTAAGGGTAGAGGAAAAGGTGCTTCATTATTATGAGGTATACCATCAAGTTAGGTTTGTTCTTATCTCCCAATCGGCTGGGACGTCGTTTGCAAAAGGAGAAACAAAGGATCTTCGGATGGCCCGGCAAGGCTATCGCTGGCCATTGATGAGGAATATGGTTGCCGAATTATTAGGCTACTAGGGGGGAAATGATGTTCGATAAATCTTTTACGTTAAAAACCGCCAACGATGTGATAAAAGATGTAATCATTCCTAATCTCACCAGCGGCATGGCAAAGGAACAAGCCATTGCCTTGCTTTCTGTTTTAAAAAATGTGGATACCAATACTATTGAAAATACGAAACCGAAAGAACAGTTAATTACGCTAATCAATCAAACTGTTGAAGAATTTTTACAAGCGATACGGTCAGATTCAAGGGAGACTTCTGCCTTTAATTGGGTGGAAGAGTTGGATTCCGCCTTGGAAGAAACAGTGTTTATTGAGGATGTAACTGAAAAATGGAAACAATTGAATGAAATTCAATGCCGCCTTCTTCGCTTTTTATATAAGGAAAATGCAGCTAACAGAGCAATAGAATCCAAGTACATTTTTCCTTTAAGAAAGAGGATTCGGGAGCAGTTAACCATTGAAATGGCACTAGTTCGTTAAACAAGAGAAATAACATGACCGATAGGAGGGAAAGTATTTTGAATGGGATTGAACAAAAATTCGGTATTAGTCCCCATGTGATGGAGATTCGTAATAAGGTTAGAAGGTTTATCGATGAAAATGTCATTCCGGTAGAAACCGTCATTGAAAAAGGCGAGGAAGAAGGAAGGCGGGTCCTTAAGGAATTACAAGCCCTTGCAAAGGAAGCGGGGATATGGGCTTTAGGCCTTCCGAAAGAGATTGGCGGCGGCGGTATGAAATTTATGGACTACGTCTATATAAATGAAGTGATTGGCCGTTCCGAAGCTGCCATGTTCGCTTTAGGTACCCATACTGCCCAGGACGGGACGATGTTAAATCTGTTTGGAACAGAAGAGCAGAAGAAAACATGGTTATATCCTATGGTGAATGGGGAAATCAATCCATCTGTAGGATTAACTGAGCCTAATGTGGCCGGATCCGACCCAACATTAATACAATCCACAGCATACTTGGACGGAGACGAATGGGTCATTAATGCCCATAAATGGTTCACTACCGGAGCTAACCGTGCTGCATTTACCACCGTTTTTTGTGTGACCGAACCTGAGGAACCAAACCGCCACAAAAGAGCATCGATGATCATTGTTCCGACAAATACACCTGGTTATGAGATTGATAGAGTAGTGCCGACGATGGGACATACCTCAGGCGGCCACTGCGAAATCCGTTTAACAAATGTCAGGGTTCCAAAGGAAAACTTATTAGGTGGGAGGGGAGAAGGTTTTGTCATTGCCCAAAAAAGACTGGGTCCCGGCAGAATCTACCATTGCATGAGGTGGCTGGGTCAATCCCAAAGAGCTTTTGATTTGATGTGTAATCGGGCCTTAAACCGATATGCTCATGGCTCTCTTTTATCAGAAAAGCAGATGATTCAAAAATTTATTGCTGATTCCGCAACTGAAATCCAATCGGCACGCCTGATGACACTTGAAGCTGCAAGAAAAATCGACAGGGGAGAAGATGCCCGGATTGATATCGCGATGATAAAAGTATATGGAGCAAAGGTTCTTCATGATGTGATTGACCGCGCGATTCAAGTACACGGTGCATTAGGGGTCACCGCCGATACACCATTAGAGAAAATGTACCGGGAAGCTAGATACGCCAGAATCTATGATGGACCTGATGAGGCGCATACTGCTACCATCGCGCGCCGTATTTTACGAAAATACCAACAAGAGGAAAGCTGGGACCCTGCCAATTTTTAAAAAGACATCGACATGAAATGAGTATTTTAATATAAAAATTATTGAGGTGATTAGAATGCAAACAGTTCAGTTTGAAACGTTAAAGACAACAGTCAAAGATAAAATCATGACGATTACCCTATGCAGGGAGAATTTAAATGCTTTTAATCATCAAATGCTAACCGAACTTATTCAAGTGTTTGATGAAGCAGATGCCAATGATGATGTAAGAGCTATCATTATCACCGGAGACGGAAAGGCATTTTGTGCAGGTGCGGATTTAGGAAGCGGCACTAGCACATTTGAAAATAAGGAGGCTTCCATCGAGGAATACCGGGACGGCGGAGGAATGTTAAGTTTACGAATCTATGAATTGAAAAAGCCAATCATCGCTGCCATCAATGGTCCAGCTGTCGGGGTGGGGGCGACCATGACCTTGCCAATGGATATCCGGATTGCATCATCGAATGCAAGAATCGGATTTGTTTTCAGCAGACGCGGCATTACCCCGGAAGCATGCAGCGGTTGGTTTTTACCTAGAGTAGTAGGCATCAGTAAAGCAGCTGAGCTTGTTTATACTGGGAAGATTATTCCGGCAGAGGAAGCATTAAAAATTGGTTTAGTGAGTCAGGTGGTTTCCCCTGAAGAGCTTATTCCGGCTGCTGAAGCGATTGCGAAAGAAATTGCCGAAAATACATCTGCCATTTCTGTCACCTTGTCACGGCAATTAATGTGGAAGATGCTGGGTGCAAGCCATCCCTACGAATCACACAAAGTTGAATCCAAAATGATTCATTGGACCGGGCAGCAGGCCGATGTAAAAGAAGGAATCACGGCATTTTTTGAAAAAAGAAAACCAAACTTCCCAATGAAGGTCAGCACTGATCTTCCTAGCTTTTATCCGTGGTGGAAAACGAATAATGAAGGAGAATCATAATGGACTATCAAGCTATTATAGTAGAAAAAATAGGCCGAATTGCTGTGATTACCTTTAACCGGCCGGAAGCCATGAATGCTGTTAACAGCCGTCTTTGGCTAGAAACAGGAACAGCGTTAAAGGAGTTTAATGAGGACCCTGATCTTTGGGTGGCCATTTTAACCGGGGCTGGCGAGCGCGCCTTTTCGGCAGGTGCTGACCTAAAGGAAATAGGAGCTGGGGGATTTTCGACAACAGACGAAATGAAGGAATGGGGATTTGCCGGGATTGTGCGACATCATATCTCAAAGCCTGTTATTGCTGCGGTGAACGGATTTGCCCTGGGCGGCGGTACGGAGATTGCCTTAGCCTGCGATTTAATTGTCGCCTCTGAAAAGGCATCATTCGGGCTTCCGGAAGTAAAAAGGGGTCTTATTGCCGGAGGAGGAGGACTATTGCGGCTGCCGAGACAAATTCCTTTGAAGGTGGCAATGCGAGTCATTCTAACAGGAAATCCTATTTCTGCGGAAGAAGCAAAACAATGGGGGCTGGTGAACGAAGTTGTCCCGCATGATCAAGTCCTTAATGCCGCGATTCAGCTGGCAGAGGAAATTATTTGCAATGCTCCGCTGGCTGTGAATGCGAGTAAAGAAATTGTCTACCGTGGATTAGACACTTCCATGACATTTCCTCCGGAAGGCTGGTCTATCAATAATGAATACACAAGTCAAGTTTTTGCAAGTAAGGATGCGAAAGAAGGTCCTCGTGCCTTTGCCGAAAAACGGAAGCCAAATTGGTCGGGACAATAAATTGACTTTAAAAAATAAGGAGGTACTGTAATGGCAAAATCATATCTATCAGAAGAGCATGAAATTTTTAGAAGATCCTTCAGAAAATTTTTAGAGAAGGAAGCATACCCTTATTTCGAAGAATGGGAGGAAGCCAAGCAGGTACCTAAGTCATTTTGGAAAAAAGCCGGAGAACAAGGTTTCCTTTGTCCATGGGTGGATGAAAAGTATGGAGGGTCGGGCGCTGACTTTGGCTATTCCGTTGTCATTACCGAAGAACTAGATAAGGTTGGCGCGGGAGCAAGCGGAATCGGACTTCATAATGATATCGTTATTCCTTATATTGCCGAATTTGCTTCTGAAGAGCAAAAGCAAAGATGGCTCCCAAAAGCGGTCAGCGGGGATATGATTTCGGCTATCGCCATGACCGAACCGGGGACTGGCTCTGATTTGGCTGGGGTAAAAACAACCGCGATTAAAAGTGGGGACAATTATATTATCAATGGTGAAAAAACATTTATTACCAATGGATATTCAGCTAACTTCGTTATCGTTGTATGTGTAACAGACCCAATTGCTGTACCGAAGCATAAAGGAATTAGCTTAATTGTGGTGGAAGAAGGAACCCCTGGCTTTCGAAAAGGCAAAAAGCTTCGTAAATTGGGGCAGCATTCCAATGATACCTCTGAGCTTATTTTTGAGGATGCGGTTGTGCCGAAGGGAAATTTAATTGGTGAGGAAGGTAAAGGTTTTTATTATCTCATGCAAAAGCTGCAGCAGGAACGTTTAATGCTGGCAATCGGTAGCATTACTGCCAGCAAACATATGCTGGAGATGACCATTGAGTATGTCAAGCAGCGGACGGCATTTGGAAAACCTATCAGCAAATTCCAAAATACCCAGTTTAAGATTGCCGAAATGGCCACCAAGATCAAAATTGGCGAAACCTTTGTCGACCAGTTGATCACCGACCATATGGAGAAAAAGAATGTGGTCAATGAAGTCTCAATGGCAAAATGGTGGCTGACGGACCTTGCCAAGAGTGTTGCCAATGACTGTATGCAGCTGCACGGCGGCTACGGCTATATGGAAGAATACGAGATTGCCAGAAGATACCGGGATGTGGCAGTAGGTTCGATTTATGCTGGCACCAATGAGATTATGAAAACAATTATTGCTAAGAACTTGGGGTTATAAGCTGATATTGCAGGGGTGAGTGTGAACTAAAGTCACCACCCCTTTTTCTTCTATTATACATGTGTATGTATTTGAATGTGGGAGGAATATGAAGTGAATCTTTTTGAAGCACTTGAGCGGAATGCCAGATACCAGCCAGACAAAACAGCTATCATCTTTAATGAAAGTGTATATACGTATAAGGAATATAATGAACAGGTGAATCGTATTGCCAACGCTCTCATTAGCTATGGGGTAAAGAGAGGCGATAAGATTGCCTTAATGATGAAAAACTCAGATTTATTCTGTTTTATTTATTATGGAATTTTAAAAGCCGGCGGGGTCGCTGTTCCTGTAAACTTTCGCTTAACTGCCAAAGAAGCCAGTTATATTTTGGACGATTCCGATTCGATAATTGTCTTTGCCGATGAGGATTTGGCAGAGGTCGTTCATAAAGCTTCTGAAGGAAACGACAAGATCCAGTTTCAGGTTATTGCGGGGTCGAATAAAAGAGAGAACCAAATCCAATTATCCGCGTTCCAAAGCTCGGTTGTAGAAAATCCTGAGCGGGAAGTCTTTGAATCGGATGATGCCGAAATTCTTTATACCTCAGGAACAACCGGGCTGCCAAAGGGAGTGGTCCTGGATCATCACCGCGTTATCCATGTGGCTCTAGGAATCATCATTACATTTAAAATGGGACCGGAGGATCAACTACTTCATATTGCCCCGCTATTCCATTGTGCACAATTGAATTTATTCCTTGTCCCTGGTTCAATCCTTGGCTGTACACAAATTGTCCGCCAGGAATTTAATCCAGTACAGACCTTAAAGGATATTGATCAATACAAAATCAGCCTATTCTTTGGAGTTCCGACTATGTATAACTTTTTGCTGCAGGTTCCGAATAGAGAGCAATTTGATTTATCCAGTGTGAAACGGTGCGGATATGGGGCAGCCCCAATGCCAACAGCCCTATTGAAACAAGCAATGGAGATGTTTCAGACGGATCAATTTTATAATATGTGCGGTCAAACGGAGGGTGGTCCTGGAGGAGTATATCTATTGCCAGAAGAACACAAAACAAAGTTTGGCACTTCTGGAAGGGCTTCTTATGGTACTGATGCAAAAGTGGTGGATGAAAACGGTGAAGATGTAAAGCCTGGTGAAGTTGGTGAGTTTATAATTAAGTGTGAAAACGTCATGAAGGGTTATTATAAAAAACCTGAAGAAACAGCAAAGGTCCTTAGGAATGGCTGGCTATATACTGGTGATCTCGCAAAAATAGACGAAGATGGCTACATTACCCTAGTAGACAGGAAAAAAGATATGATTATTTCCGGTGGAGAAAATGTCTACTCTACTGAGGTTGAACACGTTCTTTACAAACATCCTGATATTTTAGAAGCAGCGGTTATTGGTGTTCCGCATGAAGTATGGGGTGAAACGGTAGCAGCAGTTATCGTTCTGAAAGAAGGAAAACAAATGAATCAAGAAAAATTACAGCAATTCTGCCGGGAAGAACTCGCAGGTTATAAAATTCCAAGAATCATCTATCAAATCAACCAACTTCCACGAAACACTTCGGGGAAAGTCTTGAAATATCAATTAAGAGAGAATTACAAAACGGTTGCATCGCAACATTGAATTAATGTTTAAAAAATAAATAAATTGTAAAATTATTAGAAAATTGGTATTATTAAAAATAGGAAATCTACTTTATACTGTATCTTTTTGGGAGGGAGTGGGTGCGGTTGACTATGCCTTTGGAGGGTATTCGCGTCCTAGATTTGACGCGGCTTTTGCCGGGGCCGTATTGTTCGTTAATGCTGGCCGACTTTGGGGCAGATGTGATTAAAATCGAGGACCCGAAGTTAGGTGATTACACGCGATGGGGAGATCCAAAAATTGGTGAAGCAAGCGCGATGTTTCATTCTTTGAATCGGAATAAGCGGAGTGTGAGCCTTGATTTAAAAAAAGAAGAAAATAAACAGATATTTATTGAATTGGTGAAAACAGCCGATGTTCTGGTGGAATCCTTTCGACCAGGTGTAATGGATCGTCTCGGACTGGGATATGAAGAACTGAAAAAACATAATCCCAAGTTGATTTATTGTGCGATTACAAGCTACGGTCAAACCGGGCCATACAAGGATATTCCAGGTCATGATATTAACTTTTTGAGCTATTCCGGATTATTGGATCTGCAAGGAGAACAAGGTAGTAAACCGGTAAGCTCCTCCGTTCAAATAGGAGATATTGGCGGCGGTTCCTTAATGGCAGTTATCGGTATTCTCGTTTCTATCATTGACGCGAAAAAGTCAGGGAAAGGTCAATTTATTGATATTTCCATGTTGGATGGAGCGGTTTCCTGGATGCAAACGTTTTTGCCGGCATTTTTAGCCACTGGAGAACTTCCAAAACGCGGAGAGCTCGTCTTAAACGGCCGCCTCGCCTGTTACGAGACATATGAAACGAAAGATAACCGCTTTATATCTGTTGGAGCACTAGAATTTAAGTTTTGGAAAAACTTCTGTCAGGTAATTGGTATGGAAGATTTAATAAGCCAGTTAAATGCCCCAGCTGATCAGCAAGCCTCGATGAAAAAAGAGATTCAAGCCGTAATCGGAACGAAAACATTAAATGAATGGGTCAATCTCTTCGATGGTGTCGATGCCTGTGTCGCCCCTATCTTAACGATGGAGGAAATGGTTCATGACCCGCAAATCAGGCACCGAGGAATGATAGAAGAGGTAAACCACCCTCAACATGGCACAATGAGACAAGTAGCAAATCCTATTAAACTATCAAGAACGCAGGCTAAAACAGTTCGCCAAGCGCCGGGTCATGGAGAACATAACGAAGAGATTTTACAAGAATTAGGGGTACTATTTAAACCATTTAAAGAATAATAATTAACTTTGTGAGGGGAAATACGGTGAAAACAAGAATTACCGAATTGTTAGGAATTGAATATCCTATCATTTGCGGCGGCATGTTTCAAGTGGGCAGAGCAGAATTGGCAGCCGCAGTTTCAGAAGCTGGAGGCTTAGGAATCATTACCTCAAAAACCCAAGGTACACCAGAAGCACTTCGACAAGAGATTCGCAAAATAAAAGCGCTTACGAATAAGCCATTTGCCGTAAACCTCAACTTATTCCCGAGCCAGACAGCAACTCCAAATGAAGATTTTATTGATATTTTAATTGAAGAAGGGGTTAAAATTGTCGAAACCAGCGGCAGAAGTCCCAAAGATTTAATGCCAAAGCTGAAAGAAAACGGATTCATTGTCCTCCATAAAGTGGCCGGCGTAAAATATGCCATCTCAGCAGAAAAACTTGGAGTTGATGCTGTTATTATTGTTGGCAATGAAACAGGCGGCCACCCTGGTATGAGTGATGTCGGTACTTTAGTCATGCTTCCAAGAATAGTAGATTCAGTCAAGATTCCCGTTATTGCCGGCGGGGGTTATGCGGATGGAAGAGGACTGGTAAGTGCATTGGCTTTTGGGGCAGAAGGGGTAGTGATGGGTACACGTTTTATGGCTACAGAGGAAGCGCCCATTCACGAGAATGTAAAACGATGGATGGTAGAATCTGATGAAACGAATACCATAATCATTCAACGAAATATTGGAAGTCCATCCCGCGTTGCCTTAAATGCTGTCAGTAAGGAAGTAGACCGCCTTGAAAGAGAAGGAGCAACAATTGAACAATTATTGCCGCTAATTACAGGTCAAAGAGCCAAACATGTGTATTTTGAAGGGGATTTAGATGGAGGGATTTGGTCCTGCGGCCAATCAGTCGGTCTTATTAAAGAAATATTATCGATCAAGGAATTGTTTGCCCAAATGACAGAAGAGGCAAAGAAGTCTATCGATTTTATTCAAAAAAGAATTTCAGTTCATTCAAATGTTTAGTTTGCTATTAAAATTTAGGAGGAATAGAGAATGAGAGAAGTTGTTATTGTTGAAGCAGTACGTACCCCAGTAGGAAAAAGAAAGGGAGTATTTAGCTCAGTACGTCCCGATGAATTGGCTGCAAAAGTTCTAAGGGAATTGGTGAACCGTGCCGGTATCTCGTCAGGGATTGTTGAAGACGTTATTTTAGGCTGCGTAATGCAAGTGGAAGAGCAAGGACTAAATATTGCACGCAGCGCCGCATTAATGGCCGATTTTCCGATTCACGTTCCAGGAACAACCATTGACCGCCAGTGCGGTTCCAGCCAGCAGGCCATTCATTTTGCTGCACAAGCCATTTTGAGTGGGGACATGGATGTTGTCATTGCCGGCGGAGTGGAAAGCATGACGAGAATCCCTATGGGAGCAACCCGCCGGGAATCGAACTGGAGTGAAGAATTAACATCAAAATATGAAATGATTCATCAAGGCTTATCTGCTGAGCGGATTGCTGAAAAATGGGGTTACACCCGTAGTCAGCTTGATGAATTTTCTCTTGAGAGTCATCGCAGAGCAATTAAAGCTCAAGAGGAAGGGCGATTTGATCGGGAAATTATGCCGATTGAAGTTAACCTTGAGGATGGGTCAACTGTAGTAGTGACTCAGGATGAAGGCCCAAGAAGGGATACTTCATTAGAAAAATTGGCTTCTTTAAAGCCTGCCTTTACGCAGGACGGAAGAATTCATGCCGGTAATTCCAGCCAAATGAGTGATGGTGCTGCAGCAGTTCTATTAATGTCGAGGGAAAAAGCAGAGGAATTAGGTCTAAAACCAAGATTCCGCATTGTTGCCCGTTCCGTTGTGGGCTCCGACCCTACTTTAATGTTGACAGGTCCATCCATTGCTTCGAAAAAAGTGCTTGAAAAAGCTGGCCTTTCAATTGAAGATATGGATACCTATGAAGTAAATGAGGCATTTGCTCCTGTACCAATGCTGTGGATGGATGAACTAAAAGCAGACCCTGCAAAGTTAAATCCAAATGGTGGAGCAATTGCTTTGGGCCATCCACTAGGCGGATCTGGTGCCCGCCTGATGATTACCATGCTGCATGAATTGGAAAGAAGCGGCGGCCGTTATGGCTTACAGGCAATTTGTGAGGGCGGCGGAATGGCGAATGCCACGATTGTTGAAAGAATTAGCTAATCGCTTTCAATAAAACTCCCTGAAGGAGGCTCATGCCACACAGAATGGAATGGGCTATCCTCAGGGTCTTAAACATATTTTTAAAAATTTCAGTTTAATAGAGGAGGAGCATAATATATGAAAATTAACGGCAAAGTAGCTGTTGTAACAGGAGGCGCTTCCGGGCTAGGAGAAGCCACCGTCGAAACGATTGTTGAAAACGGGGGATATGCAGCCATCTTTGATTTGCAGGAAGAAAGAGGCGCCGCATTAGTAGAAAGATTAGGTTCAGACCGTGTTCTTTACGTTAAAACAAATGTTACCAGTGAGGACGATGTGGTCAACGCTATTAACCAGACCATTGAAAAGTTTGGGGCCATTCATGTTGCTGTAAACTGTGCAGGGATTGGTGCGGCCGAGAAAACGGTCGGCAAAGAAAAACCGCATGATCTTGGCGTTTTTACTAGAGTCATACAAGTCAATTTAATTGGAACATTTAACGTGCTTCGTTTAGCTGCGGAAAAAATGACGCAAAATGCTCCAAACGAAGAGGGAGAAAGAGGCGTAATCATTAATACCGCATCAGTAGCTGCATTTGATGGTCAAATGGGCCAAGCAGCTTATAGCGCCTCAAAAGGCGGCATTGTTGGCATGACCCTGCCAATTGCAAGAGATCTATCAAGACATGGCATCAGGGTCTTGACGATTGCTCCAGGGCTTATGGATACGCCATTGTTTGCAGGTGCTCCTGAAAAAGTCCGCCAGGCATTGGGGGCAATGGTTCCGTACCCGCAGCGATTAGGCTACTCATCCGAATATGCTCATTTAGCAAAATGCATCATTGAAAATCCATATTTAAATGGGGAAACGATTCGCCTCGACGGCGCGATTCGGATGCAGCCGAAGTAATAAGCAAAAGAACCTCCAGTTATCGAAACTAGAGGTTTTTTTCATGAATTAAGTGATAAAAAATAGAAAGCGGTCTCCAAAACCTGGAGTCCGCTTATATTCTAGTAGTTTTAGATATTACTTTTCATACTCAATTTTATCTTTTTCAGGATCATAGTGGATATTTCCTGTGACTGGCACCAGGTCACCGGCTTTTGCTTGAACTAGGAATAAGGATGTATTTCCGTAGCGGTGTTCCGCTGTATAGGTGACGGAAGGGTAGAAAGAGCCATCCCATTTATCAAAGGTTTCCATTTTTTTAATAAAGTTCTCCCAACTCAAATCATTTCCTGCTCGCTTTAACCCTTCGACGTATACTTGGGCAGTGGACCATGCTCCTTCAGAGAGAGCTCCAAGCGATTCTTTCCCAAAGTCTTTGGTTACATACTCAACATACTTTTTGACATCAGGGTTATCCATTTGTTCCTCATAGTTAGGATATTGTAGAGAAGATATTATTCCTTCCCAAGCATCTTTCCCAGCTAAATTAAATTGGTTTTTATCTGCGCCGCCAGTTTGTGAAACAATAAATGGGGTGTTCGATGCCCCAATTTTATGCATTTCTTTACGCAATGCCGCTGCTGGCGCAGGAGTTGTATTCATAATGATTACATCTGCTTTTGCCTCTTTCAGCTGCTGTGCCTGTGAGCTAAATTCTTTATCTGTTGCCAAGAAAGGGACTTCTTTTACAATGGAAACTCCAGGATATTTTCCAATATTTTTCTTGATCGCTTCAAGTCCCTGTTTTCCAAAATCATCATTCTGATAGGCAATGGCTATTTTTTTGGCATTCAGCTTATTGACAGAGTAATCTAAAAAGACCTTTGCTTCGACGACATAATTAAATGTTCCGCCAAAAATATTCTTAACTGGAGGATTCACAAATTTATCTGCCCCAGTCCCCAGACCCGTTACCGGTATGCCGGTTTTTTCTAAAAGCTGTAGGGATGCGGCAATATTAGCCGTTCCGATTGGATATATAATAGAGAATACTTTATCCTGTTCTATTAATCTTTGAATACTTTGGAGTGTTTTTGCGGGCTGATATTGATCATCATAGGCGATTAACTTAAGCTTTCTTCCATTTACACCGCCATTATCATTGACATAATTAAAGTATGCTTGAACGCCTCTTCTGACTTTATCATATTCTGCGACTGGCCCCGTTTGTGGACCGGTGAGTCCAACAATTATTTCTTTATCCGTTACTCCTTGAGCCTGTTTCTTGCCGTCTTTTGGGTCGCCCTTAGTTGATTGGTTTTTACTGGTTTGTGCGTTGCATGAAACTAACAAAATAACAGTTAGAATCAAAGCAAGTGCTGATGTCAACTTTTTTTTCACAAAATTTACCCCCAATCAAAGATTCACTTTAAGAGCAAAGAACAAAACACTACTAAAAAAGCGCTTACATTCTTAAAAACTCTCAAGAATAAGTGTAAAGAGATTTGATTTAAATTGCAAGTTAATTATTTAAAAATTAAAATAATTCAAACTAGTATTCAAAAAAAGTAATAAATATCTTATCTCTTATTATTAAATATAGAAAAAGTTAACAAAATCATTGTAAAATCATTATGTTATAATAGTTTTTGTAAAATTAATAATATTTAGAAAAATATGTACAAATATTGCTCTGTACTATATAATCAATACTAAATTGGAAAAAATAGCATTCATGAATTACATACTGAACAGCTGAAAGTTATATTATTGTAAGCGGTTTCTAATTAAACAAAAAATTTAAACGAGGTGACAAAAATTGAATTATGCAGAATTAAGGGATGATTTCTCGTGGGAAAAAGTAGTTAAAACCTATGATTGGAATGTTCATGAAAAGCTTAATATAGCACATGAATGTTGTGATAGGTGGGCGGATGACCCGAATCGTATCGCTATCTATTGGGAGGATGAAAAAGGAAATAAGGATGTCTGGACCTATTTCCGTTTAAAAGAACAATCCAATCGGATGGCGAATGCGCTTCGGTCGCTAGGAGTAAAAAGGGGCGATCGTGTGGCAGGTCTCCTGGGGAAGGACATGGAATTAATTTTGACAGTCCTTGCAACATGGAAAATAGGCGCTATTTATGTTCCAATGTTTACGGCTTTCGGCCCAGAGGCCATTACGTATCGATTAAAAGATGCAGATTGCAAAATTTTAGTAACGAACCAGGAACAGGCCAAAAAAATTGAAGGTCAACAAGTATCCTGTGAGCTTCTATTAACTGATGGTTTATCAGATAATGGATTAACCTTCTGGGAGTTTATTCAACAGTTTTCTGCTGAACATAAAACAGAGCCAACCGCCATGATGGATCCTAGTGTAATCCAATACACATCTGGTTCAACAGGCATGCCAAAAGGTGCCGTTTGGGCTCATAAAATTTTTATCAGCACTTACCCTTACCTTAGATATGCGATGGGTATTGAAAATAATGATAGGTTCATGGGCGGTGCGGATATGGGCTGGGCTTATGGTTTGATGAACTGTACAATTTGCCCATTAAGTCTCGGAATATCCATCGTGGTATATAAAGGTCCTTTCCAGGTTGAAAAATACTATCAATTACTAGAACGATATAAAGTTACAAACTTTGCATATGCCCCAACTGCATACAGAATGATGATGGCAGCTGGTTCTGATTTAGTAAAGAAATATTCATTAAAAGTAAAACAGTTCTCCAGTGCAGGAGAACCATTAAATGCAGAAGTTGTCCGTTTCTTTAAAGATAATTTTGGCCGAGAAATCTATGATCATTACGGATCAACCGAAACAGGGATGATTGTAAACAACTATAACGTCACAGACATGATGGTAAAGCCCGGATCAATGGGTCTGCCGGCTCCTGGCTATAATATTGCTTTATTAGATGAGCAGGGATATCCCGTCGAAGTCGGTGAGGCGGGTCAAATCGCCGTCGATATACATGCATTTCCGTACTTCTTTCTAGGTTATTGGAATGATCCAAAGAAAACGGCAGAAAAAATATCAGGAAATTGGTTTTGGACCGGGGATCTTGCGAGTAAAGATGATGACGGGTATTTTTGGTTCCAAGGCCGAGCCGATGACATCATTTCCAGCGCTGGCTACCGAATTGGTCCTTTTGAAGTGGAGAGCAGCCTATTGGAACATCCAGCCGTTGCAGAAGCTGCTGTTATCGGGAAACCGGATCCTGTTAAAGGAGAAATTGTAAAAGCATATGTAGTTCTTAAATCATCTCATAAATCTTCCTCAGAGTTAGCTGAACAATTAAGTGCTTTCGTAAAAGCAAAGCTATCAAAACATCAATATCCACGAGAAGTTGAATTTGTTGAAACCCTCCCTAAGACACCTAGCGGAAAAATCCAGCGCTATATTTTAAAACAAAGTCTCGAAGCAGCAAATAAATAAGCGGAAGGTGATAAACGTATGCAAATCATTGCCAGCGGCTTAATTTTTGGTTGTATCTATGCATTAGCAGCATTAGGGCTTGTATTAATCTTTAAAACAACCGAAGTTGCAAATTTTGCGCATGGCGAAATGGCCATGATCACAACCTTTATCAGTTATGTCTTTTTATCGAAATATGGATTCCCTTACTTAGCAGCACTTGGTTTAGCGCTTTTATTTGCCTTAGTTTTCGGAATAGTGGTTTATGTGTTGGTTATGAAAAGGGTTCAATCCGCTCCGCATTTAAATCAAGTGGTGCTTACATTAGGACTGTTTATGATATTTAATGGGCTGGCAGGACTTAAATGGGGGTATCAGCCCACTTCGTTCCCAGAGGCCTTCCATGGTGATCCTTTTAAACTTGGCAGTATTTTTATTTCGACCAATGAAATCTTTACGGTTGGGTTAACGTTGGTTCTGATGCTGCTGTTCTTCCTATTATTCCGATTCACAAAAGCTGGCTTGGGGATGCGGGCTGCTTCTCAGGATATTATGGCCTCAGAGCTAATGGGAATTAAGGTTTCCGGCGTTTTTATGGGAGCTTGGGCGATTGGTACTGCACTCGGCGGTATAGCTGGGATGATGACAGCCCCAGTAACTTTTTTAAGTCCAAATATGATGGGAGAGGTTTTGATCATCGCTTTCGCCGGTGCTGTTCTGGGTGGGTTTAATAGCTTGCCAGGTGCGGTTATTGGTGGATTAATCGTTGGGGTATTTGAAAATTTAGTCAGTTATTATGTTGCACCGGAGCTGAAAATTGTCTTTACATTTCTTTTGATTGTTGTGGTGCTGTACATTCGTCCTCAAGGAATATTTGGGGGAGCAAAAATTGTAAAAAAGGTGTGATGTGAATTGAAACAGCTATTTACTAATCGTAAACCTTGGTTATTTTTACTCGTTCTTTTATTCCTTGCTTATCCTTTTATCGTTGGACAATCGGTTTATTTTATTTCTATTTTTGTTATGGTTTGCGTATATGCCATAACCGCGATGGCATTGGATTTATTAATTGGCTTTGGCGGTCAGGTTTCCATCGGCCACGCAGGCTTTTTGTCGGTGGGAGGTTATACAGTTGCCATCCTGACGACTAAATTAGGACTTCCTTTCTTGCTTGTTCTTCCGTTATCAGGAGTGATTACCGGCATCATCGGATTACTTATTGGACTCCCTGCGGTTCGGCTTAGCGGAAACTTTCTTGCCGTCGTATCGTTAGGGTTTGGGTTGTCCATTCCACAGATTGCACTTAACTGGGATTCCCTTACTGGAGGGTATTCCGGTCTTCCTCTTACCCGGCCGGAATGGTTGTCCGCTGATAGTCAATTTATTTACATCATTATTTTAATGACTGTTTTAATCACATGGATCCTCCAGAATATCGTGAAAAGCAGATTGGGCAGGGCTTTTGTCGCCATTCGAGAAAGTGAAGTTGCTGCCCAGGCTACCGGAATTAACGTTCCTTTATACAAAACGCTGATGTTTGTGATTAGTGCTTTTTTTACAGGAATTGCCGGCGGACTTTATGGTTATTGGATTGGGTTCGTCAGCCCGAACGATTTCTCCGTGTTTACGTCATTTTTGTTACTTGGGATGATTGTCATTGGCGGCCTGGCTTCTATTCCGGGTGCCATTATCGGTGCCGTTATCTTTACCGTATTGCCTGAATTAACAAAATCATTAATCGGGTTGACCAATATAATAATTGGTATTGCCATTGTCGGAATCATTCTTTTCCGTCCAAATGGTTTAATATCATTGCTGGAATTATTCAGGATAAAAAAACCAAGCAAAAAAGGAATGGATGAACCGGAAGTTTATCTTTCTGACCTTGAACAAGGAGGTGCTGCCAGGGATGCTAACGTTTAAAGATGTGACCGTAAAATTTGCCGGCGTAACCGCGGTTAAAGATCTTTCTTTTGAAGTGCCTCAGGGAAATATTTATTCAATCATCGGTCCAAATGGCGCTGGTAAAACGACTGTTTTCAATTGCATCAGCCGTTTCTATACACCAGCTGCCGGCACAATCGAATTTAATGGAAAAAATATTTTAAAACTTAAACCCCATCAAGTTATCCATGAGGGGATTGCGAGAAGTTTTCAAAATGTGGAATTGTTTGCGAAAATGACTGTCCTCGATAATTTGCTGGTAGGGCTGCACCCAACCTTGAAAAAGAATATTTTTTCGATTTCGTTAAATTTGCCTTCTGTCAAAAGGTCAGAAAAAGAATCAATTAAAAAAGCTTATGAGGTGATGGAATTACTTTCGATAACCGATTTAGCGAATGAAAAAGTTAGAAATCTCCCATTTGGTTATCAAAAAATGGTGGATATCGGAAGGGCCATCATTTCTTCACCAAAGCTAATCTTACTCGATGAACCGGTGGCTGGGATGAATCCAGTGGAGACTAAAAAAATTAGCGAGCTCATCCTCCGCTTAAAGAAAGAAATGAATTATACAGTCCTTGTGATTGAACATGATATGTCGCTTGTTATGGAAGTGTCAGATTTTGTAACGGTGATGAATTTTGGTCAAAAAATTGCAGAAGGCACCCCCGAAGAAATTCAAAAAAATCCAGTGGTTATTGAAGCTTATTTAGGGGAGGTCGAAGAGAATGCTCAAATTGTCTGATGTGCATGTCTACTATGGCCATGTCCATGCATTAAGAGGCCTGAACATGACGGTTGAGGATGGAAAGATTGTATCTTTGCTAGGGGGGAATGGTGCTGGTAAATCAACAACACTAAAGATGATTTCTAGACTCATTCATCCGAAAAAAGGTTCATATGAAATGGACGGTCAATCGATGTTAAAAGATAGCCCAAGCAAAGTTGTCAAGAAAGGAATTATTCACTGTCCTGAAAACAGAAGGGTTTTCCCATTATTAACAGTGGAGGAAAATTTAAAAATTGGCGCCTATAGCCGCAAAGATAAAAATGTTAAAGAGGATTTAGAAAAGGTATTTTTATATTTTCCAAGGTTAAAAGAAAGGGTCAAACAAAAAGCGGGAACACTAAGTGGCGGAGAACAGCAAATGCTCGCGATTGGAAGATCGCTAATGGGGAAGCCGAAGATTCTTCTATTGGATGAACCGTCCTTGGGTATTGCCCCTATTCTTGTGAAAGAAATTTTTGAAATCATCAAAAGAATCAACAAAGATGGCACCTCTATTTTGCTGGTGGAACAAAATGCCAATATGGCACTTGGGATTTCTGATTATGCGTATGTATTGGAAAACGGACATATTGCTTTGGAAGGACATTCCAAGGATTTAAGAAATAATGATGAAGTCCGCCGACTCTATCTAGGCGGGTAAAAAAATTGGAGCATCATAAATGCAGAATGTAATGAAAAGAGGGAAAAAAATGCAGACTACTACAAAAATTGTTGTCACACAAGATGACATCGACCAGCTAGGTCATGTCAATTACCTGAAATATATTCTTTTTTTAGAAAAAGGGGTCGGAGAATGGTACAAACAGGCTGGGGTAAATTTTAAGGAGTTAAGGAAACAAGATCTCGGTACGGTCGTCCTCAAATTTGATGTCTCTTACCATAAGGAAGCTAGATTGGGAGATACTTTGAGTGTTACAACAACTTTAATGAATGTGGGCAACAAAAGTTTTACTGTAAAACAAGAGATTTATAATCAAGACGATATTCTAATTACCGAATCAACGAAAACATTTGTGATGTTCAATACGGCGACAAGAAAAGGTGTACCCGTGATCCATGAGATTGCCCGTTACTTCAAGTGTGCTAGATCATAATGAAACATTAGTTTGAACAGCTCATTCTTATGCAAGTGCAGGTTAAAAACGTAAGGCTTCTTGACATGCATATTATTAGTTTTGTTATGTGCAATTTCCCTATTAAGGAGGAATATCAATGGTCAAAAAAGGCTTTACTTTATTCACCGCTTTTATGATGGTGTTTCTATTAGTGGCTTGCAACGGGGAAAAAACAAGTTCAAACAATGCAACTGGTGGAAAAGATAGCAATGAACTAGCTCAAGGGGTTACAAAGAACGAAATCCTGGTTGGTCATTCAGCACCGCAAACGGGACCTGTAGCTGTATATGATACGTTCCGAAAGGGTATGGATACCTATTTTCAGTATATAAATGAAACCGGTGGAATAAATGGCCGGAAAATAAAGTTAATTGCTTACGATGACCAATATCAGCCAACAAAAGCTTCACAGAATGCAAAGAAACTTGTTGAGGAAGATAAAGTATTTGCCGTCATTGGAAATCAGGGCTCTGCCGCCAACCTTGCAGCAAAAGACTACTATATAAATAAAGGTGTTCCAGTCATTTTACCAGGGACTGGATTAAAGGGATTTGTCGATCCACCAGTAAAGAATTGGATGGGGGCAACCATGATGAACTATGAAGTGGAAGCCCAAATAATGTTGAATTATGCTGTCAACGAGCTGGGTGCAAAGAAAATAGCCATCGCTTATCAAAATGATGACTTTGGCAAAGCCCCTTATAACAAGATAAAAGAAATGATTAAAACCTATCCGGGTGTTGAACTTGTCGCTGAAGTGACCTATCTTCCAGCTGACACGGAATTCAGTGCCCAGGCTCAAAAACTTCAACAAGCCAAACCAGATACCATCTTTAATTTTGGTGTGATGAGTCCTGTCGTCAATTTGAAAAAAGCAATGTATAAAATCGGTCTAGATAAGGCTAATTACATTGTTTCCTCCATTGCTGGCGGGGATACCCATGCATTCCAATTGGCTGGAGGCGACGTTTGGGAAGGAACCTACAGCGGTGGGATTCTGATTAGTTTGGATGATGAAAATAATGAAAAAATTAAACTGTTCAAAGAAAGATTTAAAAAATCGTATCCAAATGAGCAGGCAACTAATTTTGTAGAAAGCGGTTGGTCGGCTGCACAAGTATTCGTTGAAGCATTAAAAAGAACCGGTGATAATCTTACCTGGGATAATTTTCTGAAATCCTTCAATACATTCGATAACTGGGATGGTTCTATGTATGCGGGGGTATCTTTTTCCGAAAAGAACCATTATGGAATTACGAAAATGTACATGACCAAAGCCGATAATGGAAAAATTCAACAAATATCTGATTCCATCGAGTTTAATCCTGAAACAGGAAAAATTTCCTTACCCAAAAAATAACTTATGAAATTAAAATTCTTAAATAAAATTTGATAGGTGGTACGAATGAAGAAAAATATAATGCCGGAGTGCCTCCTGCCACTGAGTGGAGCAGTTAATTTCCGCGATATGGGCGGACTGGCAACAAAGGATGGCAGAAAAGTAAAAAAAGGGCTCTTCTTTCGAGCAGCAGAATTAACCGGATTAACTGACGAAGATGTAAGTTTATTAGAAACCCTTCAATTAAAACGAGTGTTTGATTATCGCAGACAAAAAGAGGCGGAACGGAAGCCCGATCCGCCTCTAGGGTCTGCCATACTTGAGCGGGTTTCTGCGATTAGCGAAGAAAATATTGCCACAAATATGTTTGTGAAAGATGACGGATTTAATGCGGACTATTACCGTCAATTCACAGTTGAAAGATTTATAAAGATTTACACTGAGATGCCAATACAGAATCCTTCTTACAAAAGATTAATGATGCTATTAAAAAGCCCGGAAGAAAACTTGCCGCTTGTCCACCATTGTACGGGCGGCCGTGACCGAACGGGTGTAGGTGCCATGTTAATATTGATGACAATGGGGGTACCCTATGAAACTGTATTAGAAGATTACTTACTTTCAAATCTAACATTAGCTGAACGTCATCAAACCATTTTTGAAAAAGCATCGCAATATTTTACTCCAGAAGAATATAAACAATTAATAAATGCTTTTCCACTAAGAGAAGACTATCTTCATGCTGCCTATAACGCGATATTAAGGAATTATGGTGATTTTGACACGTATATTGCAGAGGAATTCGGGATATCCGAAGAGGTTAGGGAAAACATTAAAAATTATTGTTTAGAATAGGAGTGAATGTTTTGAACAAACCATGGCTTTTCTCTTATCCAGAACAAGTTCCATACGAAATTACTCCTCCCGCTGTTTCCATCGACGATTTGCTCAAGGACTCATCCGACCTCCATCCAGAAAAAACTGCCGTAATTGATAATCAAAAGGCGAAGACCTACTATCAACTTAACTCAGATGTAGACCGTTTAGCTTCTGCCTTATATGATAGTGGATTTAAAAAAGGAGATAAGTTAGCGATTATGCTGCCCAATTGTCTGGAGTACATAATCTCCTTTTTTGCGGTGCAACGCCTAGGCGGCACTGTTGTTCAAGTCAATCCTTTGTATACACCCAGAGAACTGAAATATATTTTAGAAGATTCCGAGGCAGTTTGGTTTATCACGAATCGCATCCAAGTTCCAAAACTCGAGCAAATCGGTTATAAAGACAAATTAACAGTCCTTATTGCAGAGGGGGAAAAGGACGAGAAAGACAGCCTTCATGGCTGGATTGAAAAAGGAACAACCCCGTCTCCTGAAGTTAATATTGATGTTGAAAATGATATTGCTATCTTGCAGTATACAGGGGGAACAACAGGCAGGGCAAAGGGTGTAATGATCTCACACTACAATCTCATTAGTAATCTTTATCAGAACAAGGAATCGAGTGTCGGAGAAGCAAGTGAAGGTTCATGGGAACGAATAATCGGTATTGCCCCAATGTTTCATGCTATGGGTTTGACGACAATGGTTACCACTATCTTTAGGGGCGGAACATTTAATACGATCAGCAGATTTGAATTAAATTTGCTTGTAGAGACAATCAGAAATTTTAAGCCGACCACCTTTAGCGGTTCGCCTACTATGTATATTGCCTTGTTAAACCACCCACATTTGACTTCCGAAGATCTTAAATCTATTAAAATATGCAGCAGTGGATCGGCACCATTATCTGTGGAAATCATGAATCGTTTTGAGGAAAAAACAGGTGCTCCAATTATTGAAGCTTACGGTTTATCAGAAGCGACTACGATGGTGACGAAAAATCCGAGCGAAGGTGTACGAAAGCCCGGCAGTATCGGCATACCAATCCCAAGCACAGATTGCCGGATTGTTGATATCGCTACAGGAACAATTGAATTGCCTGTTGGGGAAACTGGTGAACTTATCGTAAAAGGCCCACAAGTCATGAAGGGATATTGGAAAAATGAAGAAGAAACCGCGCATGCTTTGAGGGATGGCTGGCTATTTACGGGTGATTTGGCCGTTATGGATGAGGATGGATATTTTTATATTGTTGGAAGAAAGAAGGATATGATTATTGCTGGCGGTTACAATATCTATCCGCTTGAAATTGAGGAGGTATTATATCAACTTCCGGCTGTTAGGGAAGTTTGCGTGTATGGCGTACCTGATCCCTATCGTGGTGAAACGGTAAAAGCAGCTATCGTCCTAAAGGAAAATGCTGCTTTGACCGAAAAAGAAGTGGAAGATTGGTGCAACCAAAATCTAGCAAGATACAAAATTCCCAGACTGATTGAGTTTCGCGACGAACTTCCGAAAACAGCAGTAGGAAAGATTTTGCGTAAAAAATTAATTGAACAAGAAAAAGAACGTACTGCCTCTACTGAAAAAACGTTGTAAAAAAATATTGTTTCTTAGGGATGCGAAATAGTTAGAGGAAAAAAACAAAAGGACATAAGCTCACTAAAATGGAGCCTATGTCCTTTTAATTCCTAAATTTCATAAAGGTAGATGTGTCAATCAATAAAATAATGAAACAGAGAATTTTTGGAGGTAGAAATGAATGAAAGCAGTCGAAGAACTTTTCTCTCTTACTGGTAAGGTTGCTCTAATAACAGGAGGAAGCCGTGGTCTTGGACGAGAAATGGCACTCGCTTTTGCCAAAGCAGGAGCGGATATTGTGATTGCAAGCCGCAAACTCGATGCCTGTGAAAAGGTTGCTGCAGAGGTGGAAGCAATTGGCCGCCGAGCACTCCCATATGCTTGTCATATAGGGAAGTGGAACCAGGTAAATGAATTGGTAGAAGCCGCTTATGATCATTTTGGCAAGGTCGATATATTAGTGAACAATGCCGGTATGTCCCCACTTTACGATTCCCTAGTTGATGTAAGCGAATCTATGTGGGACAGCGTTTTAGCATTAAATTTAAAAGGGCCGTTTCGTCTCTCAGCATTGGTAGGAGACCGGATGGCGAAAGGCAGTGGGGGAGCCATCATTAATATTAGCAGCATTGCAGCTATCCGGCCGACAAAGAATGAAGTGCCCTATGCTGCTGCCAAGGCCGGGTTAAATGCGCTTACACTTGCTTTAGCAGATACTTACGCCCCTAAGGTGCGCGTCAATTGCATAATCGCAGGCCCCTTTTTAACAGATATTGCTAAGGCGTGGAATATGGAGGAGGCGATGAAACGATTTGAGAAAAACTCAGCTCTTGGGCGGCCTGGAAATCCAGAAGAGATTATTGGCTCAGCTTTATATTTTGCCTCAGAGGCTGCTAGTTTCACTACTGCATCACTCTTAGCCGTGGACGGAGGGTACAGAAAATAACGAAAGTAAGGGGGCTGTTACATGAGTCACACAATTCCCGTAAGAAAAGGGGAAGAGCTAGATTATGAGGCAGTAAGACAATTTCTTGTGAAAAATTTTGAGGACATTCCAAATGAACATTTGGAGATTCAACAATTTCCTGCAGGCAAATCTAATTTAACCTATGTTATACGCTGCGGATGCTGGGAAGCTGTTTTAAGGAGACCGCCGTTTGGACCTTTACCGCCAAAAGCACATGATATGAAAAGGGAATACGAGGTAATTAATAAACTTTATTCGGGATTTCCACTTGTTCCAAAGCCGTATTTATATTGTTCTGATAAGGGAGTAATCGGAGCACCCTTTTATATTATGGAGCGAGTAAAAGGAATTACCTTGGATGATGATCCAAATAAAGAGAATGACCTGAATGTTATCGATAAACAGCACATTTCCTATTTGATGGTTGATGCCATAGTAGATCTGCATCAGGTGGATTATAAAAAAGCTGGATTAGAAAATATCGGGTATCCAAATAGTTTCATAGAAAGACAGCTAAAAAACTGGATTACTAGGTATCAAAAATATAAAACAGATGATATTGCTGTAGTTGACAAAGTCATAAATTGGTTAATCAATCATTTACCTCATTCAAATGAGGCAACATTAATTCACAATGATTTTAAAATTAATAATGTGCTGTTATCGGATGATTTAAAACAGATAAATGCCATTTTGGATTGGGAGATGGCCACGATAGGTGACCCATTATTTGATCTCGGTGCCACTTTAAGTTACTGGCTTGAGGAAAACGATTCCGAATTAATTAAGGAAAGTTTGATTATGCCGACAGCTCAGAAAGGATTCATAAGCCGCCGTGAATTTCTAGAAAGATACGCTAAAAAAACGGGCCGGGATGTATCCTCATTCCAGTTTTATATGACGTTAGCCTTCTTTAAAATTGCCGTTGCCGTACAACAAATGTATTATCGATATACTCTAGGCCATACAAAGGATGAACGTTTTGCCAACCTTAATAGCAATGTTAAAAATATCATGCTATATGCCGAAATTCAGGCGAACAGAAAAATTTAGAAATGGGAGGGCAAGCAGATGATTTTTAAAAAATCCGATAAAGTAGAAAAGCTTGAGCAGAAACTTATTCAGTTTATGGAAGAACATATCTATCCCAACGAAGCAGTTTATGAGGAACAATTAAAGGAAAATCACTGGGATGAACCACCTATTATGGAAGAGTTAAAAGAGAGAGCCAAAGACGCAGGATTGTGGAATTTATTCTTACCAGAAAGTGAAAATGGCGCAGGTCTTACTAATCTTGAGTATGCCCCGTTGTGTGAAATAATGGGGAGATCGGGAATGGCACCTGAAGTATTCAATTGTTCTGCACCTGATACAGGGAATATGGAAATATTGGATCGCTTTGGTACAGAGGAACAAAAAGAACGCTGGTTAAATCCATTATTAGAAGGAGAAATTCGGTCTACATTTAGTATGACAGAGCCGGATGTTGCTTCTTCAGATGCGACGAATATTCAAACTAGTATAAAACGTGAAGGAGATTTTTATGTCATTAATGGCCGAAAATGGTGGCAATCGGGTATTGAATCTCCAAAATGTAAAATCTTGATTGTAATGGGGAAAACGGATCCTGATGCCCCAAAGTTTGAACAACAATCTATGATTCTTGTACCAAAGGATACCCCTGGTGTGAATATTGTCCGTAATTTGCAGGTTTTTGGGTATGATGAAGCCCCTCATGGCCATTCTGAAGTTATATTTGAAAATGTTCGTGTCCCAGTTTCTAATATTTTATGGGGTGAAGGGAAAGGATTTGCGATAGCACAGGCAAGATTGGGTCCTGGCAGAATCCATCATTGTATGCGCTTAATCGGAGCAGCTGAAAGAGCCTTGGAATTAATGATTAAGCGGGCGAAAGAACGAGTAACATTTGGAAAGCCTGTTATTGAACAAGGAGTCATCAGGGACTGGATTGCTCAATCACGAATCGATATCGATCAAGCAAGATTATTAACCCTTAATGCTGCCTACATGATGGATACAGTTGGGAATAAAGTAGCGAGAGCAGAAATAGCGATGATTAAGGTAGCTGCACCAGAGATGGCTTGCAAAGTCATTGACCGAGCGATACAGGTTCATGGTGCCGGCGGCGTAAGTAATGTTTTTCCTCTTGCCAGAATGTATGCACGAGCAAGAATCGTAAAAATTGCTGATGGCCCGGATGAGGTGCATAAAGAAACAGTAACCAAATTGGAATTAAAAAAGCATGCAGAATGAGGGATTGATTAAACCCTTTATTTGAAAAGGGATAAGTCAGGCTAATCCAAAAAAATAGTAGTAGTAATGGCGGACAATGAATAGGTTAGAAAGGGCTTATCTAAATCTGGGAGGATGAGAAATGAATACCTTAACAAGGGAATTTTGTATGACCATTAATGGCAAACCGGTATTAACAGAACAAACGGTACCTGTAATTAATCCAGCAAATGAAACCGTGATTGCTCAGGCGCCAAAAGCCAGCAGGAACGACTTAAACGAAGCCGTTAAGGGTGCCAGAGCAGCCTTTAGTACATGGTCTATGTTATCAATTGCGGAGCGGGCAGCCAAATTGGAGGCGTTTTCTGATGCGATCCTGCAGCATCGGGATGAACTGGCAAACCTTTTTACTGCGGAAATGGGAAGACCGATTAATGGGGGATTTGGATCGTATATGGAAATTGATTCAGCCTGTCATTGGTGCAAAGTAATCGCTAAAAATCGTCTGCCCCGTGAAATTATTGAGGAAAATGATAGTCATACAATCGAGAAATATTACACGCCGCTTGGGGTGGCAGGATTAATTGTTCCATGGAATTTCCCTGTCCTCTTGGCGATGTGGAAAATTGCCCCGGCATTGCTAGCGGGTAACACCATTGTTGTGAAGCCTTCGCCCTATACTCCATTAACTACTTTACGGATAGGTGAAATCGCAAGAGATATTTTTCCGGCAGGCGTATTTAACGTGGTAACAGGTGAAAATGAACTTGGGCAATGGATGACAGAGCACCCTGACATAAATAAAATAAGTTTTACCGGTTCAACTGCTACTGGGAAAAAGGTACTGCAAAGTGCAAGTGTTAATTTAAAACGCGTTACGCTCGAGTTAGGAGGCAATGATGCTGCCATTGTCTTAGAAGATGCAGATGTAAAAGAAGTTGTTCCAAAAATATTTTGGGCGGCTTTTTCCAATACAGCACAAATATGTGTTGCCTCAAAAAGGCTGTATGTTCATCAAAAAATCTATGATGAGTTTTTAGCCGAATTCATCCAGTATGCCAAAACCATTCCAATCGGCGATGGGATGAACCCTGCCACCTTAATTGGCCCAGTCCAAAATAAGATGCAATATGAAAAGGTTAAAGCTTTGATAGAAGATGCAAAAAGCACAGGTACGAATATTGTCTGCGGAGGAATCGTTGAGGACAAACCAGGCTACTTTATTCCTATTACGATTGTCGATAATCCGCCCGAAGATGCGAGGGTGGTAACAGAAGAAGCCTTCGGCCCGGTGCTGCCTGTCATTAAATATAGTAATTATGATGAGGTCATCACGAAGGCAAATAATACTGATTATGGATTAGCCGGTTCTGTATGGGGAAAAGACCTTAACCTGGCACGTTCCATTGCCGAAAGGTTGGAAACGGGGACGGTCTGGATCAACGAGGCACATATCCTTTTACCGAACGTTCCTTTTGGAGGCCATAAACAATCAGGAATCGGTGTTGAAAATTCAAGCGAAGGATTAAAAGAATATACCAACACAAAAACCATTATGATTAAGAAAAAATAATTTTCGATAATTTTATTTAAATGTTTAAAGGACAAAGGCTACGAAAATAGGGCTTTTGTCTTTTTTATTTTCTTAGAATAATGAATAAAGGATAACTTTTCAGATAATTAAAAATTGACCATAAAGTCAAAATTATTATATAATTTATTTGGTAGTAATAGAGTTACATAAGCGTTAATTGCAGAAAAGAGGGTGAAACAAATGAAAACGCTGGAAATTCCTGTGGTAAAGCTTCCGAAAGAAACGGAAGAGCTAAGAAGAGAAATTAGGCAGTTTTTAAAAGAGGAAATTGAAAACGGTTTAATCGAAACAAAATGCGATTGCTGGCTTAGCGGATTCTCGGAGGATTTTTCACGGAAAATGGGAGCACGCGGCTGGATTGGCATGACTTGGCCGAAAAAATATGGCGGCGGGGAACGTTCGTCAGTCGAGAGATATGTAGTTACAGAAGAAATGCTGGCAGCAGGCGCCCCGGTTTCAGGACATTGGATTGCTGACCGTCAGACTGGTCCGCTTTTACTTAAGTATGGGACAGAAGAACAGAAACAATTTTTCCTGCCAAGAATAGCAAAGGGAGAATGTTATTTTGCGATCGGCCTTAGCGAGCCTAATGCAGGCTCCGATTTGGCTGCACTTCAGGCACGGGCCGTTAAGGTTGATAAAGGCTGGATCTTAAATGGCAGCAAGATTTGGACAAGCGGTGCTCATCACGCCCATTACTCTATCGTCTTATGCCGGACAACTCCAATGGACCCTAACAACCGCCATGCCGGGATGAGCCAATTGATTGTCGATTTAAATGCGCCGGGAGTAACCATTCGCCCAATTCATCTGATGACAGGGGAACATCATTTTAATGAAGTCTTTTTTGAAGATGTGTTTGTTCCTGATGGTATGGTTGTTGGGACACTTGGAAATGGCTGGGCCCAGGGCATGGCGGAATTAGCCTATGAGAGAAGTGGTCCGGAGCGCATTTTGAGCACCTTTCCTCTTCTAAATGAACTAACGAATGTGTTAATAGAAAAAGGTGACACAAAGGGATTAAATGAAGTTAGCAGACTCATTTCTAGACTGTGGACACTTCGAAATATGTCGCTTGGCATTGCCCGATTGTTGGAAGAAGGTGTGCCTTCTAATATTATTGCTTCTCTAGTAAAAGACATGGGAACCCAATTTGAGCAGGAGATTCCTGAGATTACGAGATTACTAGTTTCTGCCATTCCGTCAACCGATTCCGAAAACAGATTAGAAAGGTTCCTGGCGCAATCGATTCTGCAATCACCAGGATTTACACTTCGCGGCGGGACAACGGAAATTCTAAGGGGAATTGTGGCAAAGGGGGTTATTAACCAATGAGTGAAATGAAAGAGATGATCTTGGAGTCAGCAGCAAAGATTTTTGAAAAATATTCAACCAAAGAAGTGGTTAATGACGCTGAGAAAGGTCAATGGGCAGCTGAATTATGGGAGAACCTGGAGGCATACGGCATGCTTGGAGTAGGAGTGCCTGAGGAATTAGGGGGAAGCGGCGGTGACCTGGATGATGCCTTGAGTATTTTGCAAATGGCGGGCAAATATTCTGCACCCATTCCACTTGCCGAAACGTTTATAGCCAATTGGTTATTAAGTGATTTGGGAGAATCTGTTGTTGAGGGGATTGTCACGATCCCTGGACAAAATAGTTCGGAACCTTTCCAGCTGCAAAAAAGCGGTCAAGGCTGGATTATAAACGGAAAAGCCAAATATGTTCCATGGGCAAGGAATGCGGAAAAGCTGCTTGTACCAGGAGAATCAATCGACGGAACCGTCCTTCTTGTTTTACCGCTTGAAAAAGCTGAAATTAAACCTGGCAAAAACATGGCTGGGGAAGCACGGGACGAAGTGATCTTTGATCAGGTCTACATCGAGGAATGTCAAACCGTATCTGTCGACTACAGCGCACTAACAAAGAAGCTGTATTATGCAGGGGCATTAACAAGAAGCGTGCTTATGGCGGGGGCTATCGAAAGAGTTCTTGATGTAACCATTAACCATACAAATGAGCGCTCCCAATTTGGACGGCCTATTCACCGTTTCCAAGCAATACAGCATCATTTGGCAGCGCTTGCGGGCGAAACTGCCGGTGCTGGAATTGCCGCAAAATATGCTGTTGATTCTTTCGGCACGAATCCTTTTTCAAAAGAGTTAGCCTATGCAAAAATCCGAATAAATGAAGCAGCGGGAAAAGTCAATACGATCGCACATCAAGTATTGGCAGCAATTGGGTTTACATATGAACATACCCTGCATCACAGCACAAGAAGACTTTGGTCTTGGCGTGAGGAATTTGGGACAGAATCCGATTGGGAACAGGTCATTACGGAAGAACTATTAAAATTAGAGAAAAACGAATTATGGTCTGTGATAACTGGCGTTGTGAATCATGCAAAAAAGGTGGGAATCCAATGACGGATCTAATTTTTAATGTGGAAAATGGGGTCGCCAAAATTATTTTAAACCGGCCGGATAGTTTAAATGCCTTTAGTGCGGAAATGATTGACCTTTGGATTAAAGCATTAGAGACCGTCCGTGATTCCGATGACATTCGGATACTTGTAATATCCGGAAATGGACGCGGCTTTTGCTCGGGCGGGGATATCAAATCGATGGGGAGAGGAGAAGGATTCCTTCAAAGCGATGGGACTGAAGATTTTTCCTCGACCGCTTTAGCCAGAAAAAATTCTTTATGGAAAAGAGTACAAAGAATTCCTCTTTTGGTGAAAGAAATTGATAAACCTGTGATTGCGGTTCTGCATGGTGTTGCCTTTGGAGCAGGCTTTGATATGACCTTGGCCTGTGATATTCGCATTGCTGCCGAAAACACCAAAATTTCGGAAAGCTACTTAAATGTTGGAATTGTTCCGGGAGACGGTGCGGCGTGGTTCTTACCAAGGTTTGTCGGGACCGACCAAGCTTTGGATTTACTCTGGACGAGAAAAATCCTAACTGCCAAAGAGGCAAAAGATATGGGTCTCGTAACGTATGTCGTGGAAGATGACAAACTAGAGGAGTTTGTGGAAGACTATGTTCAAAAATTAGCGAGTGGCCCGCAAACAGTTATGCGTTTTACAAAAAGAGCTGTGTACCAGGGATTAAATATCGATTTACGTACATCTCTGGATATGATTTCTTCAGCAATGGGGATCGTTACCGAGCTCGAGGATTACCAAGAAGGGGTCCATGCTGTCCTGGAAAAGAGAAAGCCAAATTTTAAATAACGCTATAAAAACACAGTGGCAATACATTGTCACTGTGTTTTTTTTACAGTTGAAAAAACGAGAAAATTGTCAAACGGTAATTATTGTATTTTTAGAATATTTTGTTTATAGTAATTGTTAGTGAAATACCAACTAATTAGTATGAAAGGGGGAGCCTTTTCCTTATATTAAAAAAGAGATTTCTAAAATGATAGCGGTTTCAAAACGCTAGTAATTCTAAATAGTTTAATAGATGCAAGAGTGAAAGGAGAGGATTTTGTGAAGTTAAAAGATCTTCTTGAAACGAATATTGACCAATTTGGTGAATATCCGTTTTTATACTTCAAAGAAAAGACCTTTACGAATGTGGAAACGAAGGAATATGCGGACCAATTGGCAAACGGCTTGAAAAAGCTAGGTGTCGAAAAAGGCGACCGCGTTATGGTCTGTATGCCAAATTGTCCGGAAGTCATCATTGCCTACCAAGGAATTACCCGTACGGGGGCCATCATCGTTCCAGTCATGTTTACGCTTCATCCGAAAGAGCTTCATTATATCGCCCTTAATTCCGGGGCAAAAGCAGTCATTACTTCCTCCTATGTTCTTCCAAATGTAGAAAAATCCTTAGAAGGGCTGCCTGTAAAACCCGAATTGATTGTTGCAGATCAGCCAACAAATGAAAAAGCAAAAAATATTTATGATGTGATGGTACAAGATGCCAATCTTTATTATGATGATGTCCTGCCCGAGGACACCGCTGTCATCCTTTATACATCCGGAACAACCGGAAATCCAAAAGGGGTTTTATTAACACATAAAAATTTATATTCGAATGCCGAAAACTCGGCAAAACATAATGAAACCGAGCGTGGAACCACCCTGGGTGTCCTTCCGCTTGCCCATGTATATGGGTTGACGGTTTCAAATGTGTTGTACTTAACCGGAAGTTCTATTGTCGTTTTTCCTAACTTTGATGTAAAGGAAGTACTTAATGCCATAGAAAAGCATAAAGTGAGAACGTTTTCTGGAGTTCCGGCAATGATTTATGCGCTTGTATCCTACCCGGAGGCAGACCAATACGATACCTCCAGTCTAGAATCGATAGGATCAGGGTCTGCGCCGCTTCCAGTAGCCCTGCTGCGTGCTTTTGAGCAGAAGTTTGGCGCAAAGGTTTTTGAAGGATACGGCCTGTCAGAGGCAGCACCGGTTGTAACAGCCCATCGCAAGGGTATTGAAATTAAGCCAGGTTCTGTCGGCATTCCGATTCCTGGTGTTGAAGTGAAAATAGTCAACGAAAATGGTGTGGAGGTTCCTTGTGGCGAAGTAGGTGAGCTGATTGTCCGCGGGGATAATGTGACCCCTGGTTACTATCAAAATGAGGAAGAATCTCGGAAAGTGTTAAAAGATGGGTGGCTTTACACGGGTGATGTGGCCAGGCTTGATGATGAAGGCTACCTTTATATAGTTGATAGAAAGAAAGATTTGATCATCCGCGGCGGCTTCAATCTTTATCCACGCGATGTTGAAGAAATTTTAAATGGTCATGAGCAGGTTGCTGAAGCGGCTGTTGTCGGCATACCGGATGAACGGATGGGCGAGGAGATGGTTGCCTGTGTAGTCAAGAAAGCTGGTTCCGAGCTAACGGAGGAAGAATTGATTCGTTTTTGCCAGGATCATTTAGCAAAAAACAAAACACCACGGCGAATTGTATTCCTAGATTCACTGCCAAGAAACGGTGTTGGAAAGATTTTGAAAACGCATCTTCGCAAAACAGCTGCAGATATTGTGATTCGGTAACAGACTTTTTTTCACATAAAGGAAATGATGAGAGGAGAATGTATTATGGAAAAAAGAACGATTTTGACCACTAGCAGCCGCGGTTTGATGGAGGATTCATTCCCATACCGCTTGTATCAGAAAGCAAAGCGTGTAGGAACTTGGAATCCTGCAGATATTGATTTCACAAAAGATCAGCAGGACTGGAAAAATATGAACGCTGAACAAAGAGAAGATATTTTAAGGCTTATTTCCATGTTCCAAGCGGGTGAAGAGGCCGTAACTCTGGATTTACTGCCGCTGATGATGGCTATTGCCAAAGAAGGCCGTCTCGAGGAGGAAATGTTTTTAACAACATTTTTATACGAAGAAGCGAAGCATACAGAATTTTTTCGCAGGGTGTTAAATGCGCTTGGGGAGACAGGAGACTTGTCGCATTTTCATTCGGAAACCTACCAGCATATTTTCCATGAAATCCTGCCAACTGCAATGGAACGTTTAGTCACCGACCAATCGCCGGAAGCTATTGCTGAGGCATCGGTTGTTTACAACATGTTTGTTGAAGGGGTACTTGCGGAAACGGGGTATTTCTCCTTCTATCAATCTTTGGAAACAGCCGGAATCATGCCGGGGCTTTTGGAAGGAATCGGCAATTTGAAACGGGATGAATCCCGGCATATCGGCTACGGGACCTTCCTGCTGCAACGGTTAATATGCGAACATCCTCATCTCTATGATTTTATTGCTGCAAGAATGGGAGAATTGGCCCCGCTGGCAATCAAACTTAATCAAGAAGGGATAGACGGAAAAGAGGTCAGTTCGTTTGGTGCTAACCCTGATGATGTCATGAATTTCACGATGAAGCAGCTTGCTGTACGCATGGAAGTTTTAGCGAGGGCGAAGGGAAAGAAAATCGAAGAGATTTATAAAGTAACTGAAAGTGAGATTGGTGTTCTTTAATTTGGGGGTGAGGCTGTTCTCGGGGCAGCCTCTTTCAAAAAGCGGTACGAAAAAGTACTTATCTTGTTTTTTCATAAAACAATAACTTATATAAGGGAGGATTTGTAGTCATGACAGTAAAGGTTGAAGTGCAAACATTTCCCCACTTCATTAATGGTAAGTGGGAGCCCGCAAGCAGCCAGGAAACGTTTGATGTATGCAATCCGGCAACTGGTGAATTGGTCGCCAAGGTCGCAAAAGGTACAGTTGAAGATGTCAATCGGGCAGTGGCGGCAGCACGTGAGGCATTTGACCAGGGTGACTGGAAAAACATGAAGCCAAAGGACCGTGCAAATGTTCTGAATGCCATTTCCTATCAAATAGCTGAACACGGGCAGGAGTTAGCCTACCTCGAATCAATCAGTTCAGGAGGAACAGTCCGACGCATTGGCGGCAGCGATATTCTGCAAATGGTTGACTTATTTCAAACGATGGCGAAGTTTTTAGTTGACTATCCGTTTTCAGAAACGCTGCCGGTTCCGCCATTCCCGGGTCCTGCTCAAAATTTTATTTGGAGAGAACCAATTGGTGTTTGTGCTGCAATAACGCCATGGAATTATCCGATGGTAATCGGCTGCTGGAAGATCGCACCGGCTTTGGCAATGGGGAACACAGTTGTGATCAAGCCTGCCAGCTATACACCGCTTTCAACATTAAAGCTAGCTGAAATCATATCATCTGTTGTCCCGCCGGGTGTTATTAACGTTGTTGCCGGACCGGGTGCTGAGGTTGGGGAGGCACTTGTTACGCATCCGAAGGTAGATAAAGTAGCTTTTACCGGTTCAACGGAAGTAGGCAGGAAAATTATGGGACTTGCTGCCGGTACGATTAAGAACACAACTCTGGAACTTGGCGGAAAATCGCCGAACATTATTTTAGAAGATGCCGATCTTAATATCGCACTGCCGGGAAGTTTATTTGGCGTATTCCTCCATTCCGGACAATTCTGTGAATCGGGGACGCGGCTTTTTGTACCTGACAAAATTTATGATGAGGTTGTGGCCGGTCTTGTTGCTTTAACTAGTAAGTTAAAGCTTGGTAATCCTCTCGATCCCGCCACGGATATGGGCCCGGTTATCTCGAAAAAGCAAAAGGAAACCATTCTTTCGTATATTGAAGCTGGTGTAAAGGAAGGCGCAACGCTTGCCTGTGGCGGCAAGGAGGTAATGGTTCCTGGATGTGAAGAGGGTAATTTCATTGAACCTACAATTTTCACAAATGTCACAAATGACATGAAAATTGCCCAAGAGGAAATTTTCGGACCTGTACTCGCAGTTATCCGCTATTCCGATTTGGATGAGGCAATTAAGATGGCAAATGATACAATCTACGGCTTGGCTGCCGGTGTGTGGACACGCGATGTGAATAAGGCTTATGAAGTAGCCCGAAAGCTTCAAGCAGGTGTTGTCTGGATTAATGATTGGCATATGCTTCGCAATGATGCGCCGTTTGGCGGATATAAACAGAGCGGAATTGGCCGGGAGATGGGCAAGCATTCCCTTGATGCCTATACCCAGTTGAAGCATGTTCATACCTCGATGGTTACTGAACTTGAGAGACGCCCTTGGTACGGTATGCTGTTTGGCCAAAATTAATGAAGAGGTGAAAATGGAAATGAAAACAACATTATCTCAGTTTAATTTGCGCACGGCGATCAATAGCGGCTCCAATTCCCGGGCACTAATCCCAAGCCTGTTTGCTGGTCTTGGTGCCAAGCGGGTTCTTCTATTAAGTGACAGAGGCCTGGAGAAAGCGGGTGTTGTTGAAAAAGTAGCTTCGATTTTTGAATTGACTGGCCATGGCAGCGGTCCGGAATTAGTAGGGATTTATCTGGACATCGCCCAGGATGCCGAAAGCAGCTGTGTCAATGCTGCGGTCCAATATGCGAGGGAAGTAGGGGCTGACAGCTTGCTCGCTGTTGGCGGCGGCAGTGTGCTTGATACTGTAAAAGGGGTAAAGTATGCGCTTCACAAAGGTTTGTCCGATATTAAAACAGCGATTCCGGGCGGCTTTGTTTATGAATCTTTCCCGCAAGCGAGCCATATCCCGATTCCGCATATCGCAATTCCAACGACTGCCGGAACCGGCTCCGAGGTATCGCCAATTGCTGTTATCTATAATGAAGAAATTAAAATGAAAACCAATATTATCAATCCGTTTATTTCGGCTGATATTGCGGTTCTGGATCCTGATCTGACAGTCGGTTTGCCGCCAAAAATTACCGCATTTACTGGGTTTGATGCGTTAACCCATGCGATTGAAGCGTTAGCTTCACCTACTGCAACCGGTCTAACAGATGCCTATGCCCTGCATGCGATCCGCTTAATTGAAAGAAACTTGCCTGTCGCCGTTGCAGATGGTGCAAACCTTGATGCCCGAAGTGACCTCTTGCAAGCAAGCTTAATGGGAATTACGGCTTTCAGCTTTGCTTTGAATGCCATCCCGGTTCACAATATGGCGCATGCCTACGGTGCCCTGTTCCGAATTCCTCATGGATTGGCAAATGCTGTCTTCCTGCCGGTCGTAATGGAGCTTGTTCCCCAGTTGTACCTGCCTCGTGCGGCTGAATTAGCGCAAGCTTTGAATGTGGATGTGAAGGGTGATTCGGCAGAAGAGGCGTTGGCAAAAGTAATCGAAAAAATTCGCTTGCTTCAACATAAAGTTGGCTTGCCGGCTGATTTTAGTGAATACAATATTAGTGGAGAGGCACTACAAATGGTAATCCCGGCAGTCATGAAGGATCCTGCCGCATTAAACTTCCCAATGCCGCCGGAACTAATAGCGGCAATTGGACAGAGGGTTGTGCCTTTGCCGGTTAAATAATGTTAGTTGAAATCATCCCATTATGGATTTTTTCTCGTCCATAATGGGATTTATTTTTCTAATGGATTGTAAAAACTGGAAGGCTTTGGTTTAATTAAAATAAACTATTTAGTCTATTTTATTTTAATTTTCTTCAACGCTATTTAAGGGGGCCGACTCATGAGTATTCTTTTTAAAAAATTATCTGAATGTCAAATAACGGACATTATCACGGCCTGGAATCGCGGTTTTGAAGGCTATTTTGTAAAATTGGAAATGTCTGCGGAGCTGTTTTTTGCTAGGTTGGTTAATGAGGGGCTTTCAATGAATCTATCGATTGTTGCTTTCGATGGTGATAAGCCTGTAGCAATTGTCTTAAATGGAGTGCGTCTGATTGATGGAAAAAAGACCGCTTGGAATGGAGGAACCGGCGTAGCCACGGAGTATCGTGGAAAAGGAGTTTCCAAGCTTTTAATGGAGGAGACTTTAAGGAATTACGCGGAAGAGGGGGTGGAGGTTGCCACTCTCGAAGCGATAAAGGAAAACGAACGGGCCATTCGTTTATATCAACGATATGGATATGAGATTGTTGACTCCCTTGTTCATTTAAATGGATCTGAGGAATTCGAGTCAGTTTTAGCCGCATCTATCTGGGTAAAATCCATCCGTCCTGAACAATTGGCAACACTTTCTTTTTATAAAGAAAATGTACCTTGGCAATGCCAATGGCAAAGTGTCAGAAACGGCGAAGCACAAATTTTTTATGGAACTGGAAATGACCCTTTGGGCTATTGCTTGTTTAAAAGAATATGGAATGAACATGGAAAGGTAGAAAAAGTCGTTATCTATCAACTGGAGTTGTTTTCTGAAGTAAACAGTGATTTATTGAAAATTATTTTTGCCAGCATTTGCGGGGGAGCTGAAAAAACCGTAAACTTTATGACGGTCAATGCCTCTATCTCAAGTCCAATCATCGCATACCTAATGAGCCATGGATTTAATAAGATGACGGAACAAGTGCAGATGGTGAAATTTTTATAAAAAAATTTTTGAATACTTTACCGTATTAATATATAATTTCCGATAGGGAAACCTTAGTTGGCTTGTCCTTACATAATTTAATACGGTTAGGAGTAGGAACATGGAAAAAGTACTTATTTTTGGACATAAAAATCCAGACACAGATACGATTTGTTCTGCGATCGCATACGCAGACCTGAAAAAACAGTTGGGAATGGACGTCGAGCCTGTCCGCCTTGGCCAAATCAATGGCGAAACACAATACGCCTTGGATACCTTTAAGGTAGAGGGACCACGTTTGGTAGAAACTGTTGCTTCTGAAGTTAATTCTGTTATTTTGGTAGACCACAATGAACGCCAGCAAAGTGCGAACGACATTACTGATGTTAAAGTGCTTGAGGTAATTGACCATCACCGCATCGCAAATTTTGAAACAAGCG
Source organism: Neobacillus sp. SAB-20_R2A (assembly GCF_049568635.1). Taxonomy (NCBI): domain Bacteria; kingdom Bacillati; phylum Bacillota; class Bacilli; order Caryophanales; family Bacillaceae; genus Neobacillus; species Neobacillus sp. SAB-20_R2A. Next base: position 2,461,901 of record NZ_CP145895.1, read on the forward strand.
ATCCGTTATATTACCGCTGTGAGCCAGTCGGTTGTACTGCTACAATTTTGAATAAAATGTACAAAGAAAACGGTAAGGAAATTAAGAAAGAAATCGCCGGACTGATGCTTTCAGCCATCATTTCTGATTCCTTATTATTCAAATCGCCAACCTGCACGGCTGAAGATGTGGCTGCAGCTCGTGAATTAGCAGATATTGCCGGTGTAGATGCCGAAGCGTACGGTTTAGAAATGCTGAAGGCTGGCGCTGATTTAAGCGACAAGTCTGTAGCTGATTTATTAACACTGGATGCAAAAGAATTTGACATGGGCGGAAGCAAAGTAGAAATTGCCCAAGTCAATGCTGTAGATACTGCGGAAGTTCTTGCCCGTAAAGAAGAATTAGAAGCAGCTATTTCTAAGAAAATCGATGAGAAGAATCTGGACTTATTCTTATTGGTAGTGACTGATATCCTTAATAATGATTCAGTAGGGTTAGCGCTTGGAAGTAAGGCTGCTGCAGTGGAAAAGGCTTATAATGTGACCCTTGATGCCAATACTGCAATGTTAAGAGGCGTCGTATCCCGTAAGAAACAAATTGTGCCAGTATTAACTGAAACTTTCACAAAGGGTGTTTAAGATAACAGAACGTTCATGCATTTGATGGCATGAACGTTTTTTGTTGTTATCTTTTATGATTTGTCCGTCTGCTTTGTGTGCTCATCATGATGCTGATTCATCAGGAAGAAGGTCAGCGGCTTATCAGATCCTGTCATCAGTTTATAGACATAGGACGAGGTGAGTTTGTAACCATCTTCGATTTTGGAGGCCAAATAATTGGTCCGTTCAAATAGAATGGACCGAATAAAGTTTAACTGCCGTGAAATTTTCTCAGTTAATGCTTCTTGATGATCCAATCGTTTGAGGACGTCTTCTTGAAATTCTTCTTGCTTGTTCATTTTGGCAGAGATTTGATTTTGAAAATCCTCTTGGCTGTTCAATTTCTCTGTTACTTCTTTTTGAAAAACGGCTAGTCGATTTAATTTGTCCGCTATTTCCTCTTGAAATTTTTCCTGCATTCTCATCATTTCTTGATGCGATTGGCTGCTTTTTTGCAAGTCAATCAATTGGCTGCCGATATCATTCCAATGGCTAGTTTGGGATTCTTCCTGTTTAATAGTTTGAATTTGCAGTTCCCTTAATGTTTTTCTTAAGGCGGCATTCGCTTTTTCCTGTTCCTTGATTAACTCAGTTAGGAAATCCTGTCTGGAATATGACTGATTAGGGGCTTTGATCGTTTGTTTATTTTCAAAAACATTGGGGTGTTCACGCTTATTAATGTATAAACTCATACCTCACTCCACTCCTTTTTGTAATATTTTATGCTTCAAAACATTAGAGGGGACACGTTTGGGCTTTGCTATTAAATGTGGGCAAGGCTCTGGAAATTCTTTTTTCGCTTTTCATGTTCGGACAAATTATAATGGTAGATGGGGAAGAGGTGATTTTTTCGTGGCAAAAAAAAGAGCTGCGTTATCATTCAGTGGAAAAGATTCTACACTGGCATTGCACGAACTCCTTCACGGGGAAGAATATGAGGTTGAATTGTTGTTTACGACAGTTACTGCAGGTTTTAATCGGACAAGCATTCATGGAGTAAGGGAGGAACTGCTGGAGGCGCAAGCGGCATCGATTGGCATTCCATTAAGAAAAATCTTTATTCCGGAGCAATGCTCCAATGAAGTCTACGGGGAAATAATGAATCGGGAATTGGCTGATTTGAAGGCGAATGGGATTGACCATATTGTATTTGGCGACCTATTTCTTGAGGATATCCGCAAGTACCGTGAAGAACAGTTAAAACCCTTAGGTTTTACAGCGGTTTTTCCACTCTGGGGTCAGAATACTGCAGATTTAATTTACCGCTTTTTATCGCTAGGGTATCAAACAATTATAACTTGTGTAGACTTGACGAAACTGCCTGAGAATTTTTCCGGTAAGGAAATTAATGACGTGTTTATGGAAGCACTGCCTGAAGGTGTGGATCCTTGCGGTGAAAACGGCGAGTATCATTCATTTGTATATGATGGTCCGATTTTTAATAAGCCAATCCGGTTTCAAGTTGGCAAGAAAAAGTTTTCAAAGGATGTATACACTGGTGAAACAAGATTTTGCTTTACCGATTTAATTCCATTAAGGGAGTTTTGATTTATGAATCGCTGCGGCTGGGTTAATCAAGACCCGTTATATATTGATTATCATGACCATGAGTGGGGAGTCCCCGTTCATGACGACCGTTTGTTGTTTGAATATTTGAATTTGGAAGGGGCGCAAGCTGGCCTTAGTTGGTATACGATTTTAAAAAAGCGGGAGAATTACCAGAGGGCGTTTGACAACTTTGAGGCGGAGAAGATTGTCCTGTATGACGATCAAAAGATTGAAGAACTTTTACATAATGATGGTATTGTACGGAATAGACTAAAAATTAATGCGGTGATTGGCAACGCCAAAGCTTATTTAAAGGTGGTCGAGGAATTTGGTTCCTTCAATAGCTATATTTGGTCATTTGTTGACGGGAAGCCGATTATCAATCACTTCAAAGAAGCGAGCGAGGTACCTGCCTCCACGGAAATAAGCGACAAATTGAGCAAGGATTTAAAAAAGCGCGGCTTTAAATTCGTCGGCTCCACCATCTGCTACGCCTTCATGCAAGCAGTAGGAATGGTCAATGACCATATCGAAAGCTGTGAAATGAAACGAGGGGACGGTTCTTTTGCCTCAAAAATTTGAGGCATTAGAACCGTCCCCATCTTTTATCCGTTTTGCTTTTGAAACTGTTCCATAAATTCGCTGAATGCTTTGCAGGATTCGTATGGAACTGCGTTGTAGGTGGATGCGCGGCAGCCTCCGATGGAGCGGTGGCCGTTAACACCGATAAAGCCTTCTTGCTTGGCTTGCGCTAAAAATGCTTTTTCCAGCTCTTCTGATTTTAAGTTAAAGGTAATATTCATTAGGGAGCGGCTGTCGTTTTCAGCGTGCCCGATGTAGAAACCATTGCTATGATCAATAGCATCGTAGATGAGCTTTCCCTTTTCCTCATTCCTTCTGACAACTTCCTCAAGACCGCCAATTTCCTGTACCCAGCCAAGAACCTCACCGAGCATATAGATGCCGAAGGTTGGCGGAGTGTTATATAAGGAATTGTTTTTTGCATGAGTGCTGTACTTTAACATGGTAGGGATATTAGAATTAGCCTTTTCAAGAAACTCCTTGCGAACAATCACCACCGTAACACCGGAAGGTCCAAGGTTTTTCTGGGCACCCGCATAAATCATGGAGAACTTGCTGACATCAACAGGCTTGGATAAAATATCGCTGGACATATCCGCAATTAACGGAACATTGCCAGTAGCAGGGAATTCCTTCCACTGCGTTCCGTAAATTGTATTATTGGAGGTCAGATGTAAATAGGCCTCGTCACCTTGATATTGAATTTCCGCTAGTCTAGGAATGCGGCGGTATTTGCCTTCTTTTGATGACGCCGCCTGAGCAACTTCACCAAATAGCTTGGCTTCGGCAAAAGCCTTTTCTGACCAGGAGCCAGTCATCACATAACCCGCTTTTTTTCCTTCTCCCAAAAAGTTCATTGGAATCATTGAAAATTGCAGGCTTGCTCCACCTTGCAAAAAGAGTACTTCATAGTCTTCAGAAATACCCATTAAATCCTTTAGGCGCGCGATCGCCTGATTATGTACTTCTTCATAGGCAGCACTGCGGTGGCTTAATTCCATGATTGACATTCCTGTGCCACGGAAATCAATTAGCTCCTGCTGGGCTTTTTCCAGTACAGAAAGAGGAAGAGCAGATGGACCGGCATTGAAATTATAGGCCCGTTTGATGTCTAGTTTCATTTCGTTCACTCCCATGTTTTTTTAATATATATGAATATAACATATTTTCGTATTATTTTGACAGGAAATTTTATTCCTTTACAGAGTTAAAGGCTTGTTCAATTTTTAAACAAAAAAATGCCTGCCACTAATGCAAGCAGCAGACCGATAAAATGCTTCTATGTTTAAATATAAATCACTTAACTTTCAGCAAGAAAATCCTTTTTTGGCAGCGTAATGATCTTTCCGCCAATTTGGACGTGAACGGTATCGTTGAAAATGGCTTTTACTATTCCTTTTAAGGAAATAGTTGAATTTACGGAGATTTTTTTAGAGTCAGATTGATTGGCCATATGGATCAACACCTTTCAAAATTAATAAACCCAATATAAAAAATAAGATTACCCTATATTATTCGGAAAAATATGGTGATATCCTTCCTGACAAAACCTGTTTTTTAAAAAATTTTTAAAAAAGTTGTTCATGTTAGACGAATTCCTTTAATCCAGGGGTGTTAGGGGAGGAATTGAATAACATGAACTATAGTTCAAGTATTACATTCAGCTTTAGACATGTCAATAAAAAGATGAACTGTAGTTCATCTTTAACTTTTGTGCTATAATAAGCCCGAGGTGGTCCTATGACTGAACGTGAAGATTTGCTTGTAGGTGAATTTCCGATTCTTCCTAAACAAGAACGGGCCCAACAAAAAAGAAATGCTCTCTTGGCAAGCGGGCGAAGTTTGTTTATTGAAAAAGGATATGAACAAACAACCGCAAAGGAAATCGCGGCCCATGCAGGGGTAGCTACTGGAACCTTTTATCGCTATTTTTCAGATAAACGGCAGCTGTTAATGTCCCTTTTGGAGGATAAAATAGATGAATTGCTCCCTCCTGAACCAAATTGGACTACCGGTAATCCTGAACTTTTATTGGCATCCTTATTAGAAGCACATATGAAACGGCTTAACGGGATGGGACTTCACCGCGTTTTGCCAGAACTACTGTATAAGGATTCGGAACTTGCCGAGGTGTTAGGAGAAGCCAGAAAGAAAATCCATTCAAGAATTCTTACCGGATTAAAGCGTGCTTATGATTCAGGGTTAACTTGGAGGGATTTGGATTTGGATAAGGTTGCCTGGTCAATCATGGTGTTGGCAGAGAGTGGAAATACCAAGATAGGTCAACACTGTAAAAAAGAAGATTTTTTGGAATTGGCAAAGGTCATTTGCCGCATTGTTTTCCCTCCTGATGTACTAAAGAAATTACTAATTGAAAGTAAAGAATAAACTAAAGAGTGGTGACTAGCGATGAAGGTAAGGGATTTTATGATAATGAATGTCATTACAGCTAAACCAACTGATACTATTAAGGATGTTATGAAAATTTTTGTAGAAAAGAAAATTGGCGGCATGCCTGTTGTAGATGGCGAGGGTAAATTATGCGGCATTGTAACAGACGGGGATATCTTAAGAGCCATTAAACCCATTGATCGGCAAATTTATAATTATTTTACCTTTATGACTTATATCGCCGAGGAGGATTTAGAAAGCCGCTTGAGTGAAATGGCGGGAAGGGAAATCATAAAGATTGCCAAAACAAATGGGATTGTCACTGTTCATCCTGATGATGATATGAAAAAAGTTGTCTCCCTCTTATCCAAGCACCATTTTAAAAAATTGCCTGTGTTAAACGGTAATAATCGTGTTATCGGTGTCCTCAGCAGGGGAGATGTGATTCGAAGCATCCAACAAACCATTATTGATGAGATGGATTGAAGAATGAAAAGGTGCCAGGTACTTTCATTAAAGATAGCCTGACACCTTTTTTAGAGTTAAGTATGAAATTTGCGTCCAATATCGGCAAGCATCATTTGTGATGTAATATAATCTTGTTCCCGTCTTTTTTCAACTAATATCCGTATGTCATGATTCCGGCAATAAACCTTATAACAAACACCATGGGCATTAAGAAGTGCTTTCTCCATTTCACTCGTGTACTTCAAACGTAAATGTTGGATGTTAAAACCCTCCTTTAGTTATTAGGCTTTCATCTTACCATTGAACAGTTTTTTTCGACAAAGCCCGTAAAGTGGGATATCTTGTTATATTAAGGACTGAGATGGCCTCATGTTCCCTGAACCTGCAAATCCATACAATCCCTCCTATATCCTCCTGATTAAACCTTGTTTTCCACTAATTTCCCAAAAATACGCAACTTGTATTAGGTTGGTAGTAAGGATGTATTATTTTTTTCAGCATTCTGATGACTTACACTATAAGAGTAAGAAAATTCAGAATAGGGGGTTGAATATGCACAAGAAACGGTTTCAGGCCGGCGGCATACTGTTAGTAATGATTGGTTTTATTTTTTTAACCGCATTTTCCTTAACTGGCACTCCAATAGGCGAGGAAACTCAAACAACATCCATAGACACAACTACTAATAAAAAGTGGGAAAGCTACGACAGACCAGAGGAATATCAAAGCTACATTACCGAAAAAGATGTTTTCATTACGATGAGGGATGGCGTCATATTGACAGCCGATGTTTATCGGCCAGACGGACCGGGGCCATTTCCAGTTATTTTGACGCAGACGCCATACAATAAAAATGTTAATGGCGTTAATGAATATTTTGTTAAACGCGGCTATGTCCAGGTAGTGGTAGATGTCCGTGGGACAGGCAGTTCACAGGGTACATGGGAATCATTTGGGATTGCTGAACAGCAGGACGGAAAGGAGCTAGTGGAATGGGCGGCCAGTCAGGCGTGGTCAAGCGGCAAGGTTGGCTTATACGGGGCTTCCTATATGGCGATTAACCAATTCTTTACGGCAGCCCAGCAGCCCAAAGGCTTGGCTGCAATGTTCCCAATTGTGCCGATGGGAGACAGCTACCGGGATATCGTGATGTCAGGCGGTTTGGTCAATACCGGGTTTATCCCTCTGTGGCTGGGGCTAGTCACTGGTACGGGTTTATTACCGCCAAGCTATACATTGACAGACCCTGTTCAGGCAGCAGGAGTTCTTATTAACCATGCTGGGCAAATCTCCGGTTTTCAGACAAATACGTTAACATCCGCTCTTACAGGCGGAGAAGTTGCCTATGATGGGCCATTTTCTTGGCAGCGTTCGCCGCTATTAGTCGCAGATAAAGTAAAGGTGCCGGCATTTATAACCGGCGGCCTCCATGATATTTTTCAACGGGGTGAACCTTTACTATTTGAAAAGTTGAAGGCAAATGGGGTCAAAACGAAGCTGTTGATCGGGAATTGGACGCATGGAGATTTTGGAAGCGGATTACCGGCGGATAATGTTCCTACTTTAGACCAAATTGCCTTAAAATGGTTCGACAAATATGTGAAGGGCATGAATGTGGATGTGGAAGGGATTCCTGATATAACGCAATTTGTGTTAGGCGATGGTCACTTTGAAGTGCAGCCAGGCTGGCCGCATGCCAAGGCACAGGCTGAAAAATATTATCTTCGTTCCGGGAACCTGCTGACAAAGGATACTCCATCCATGATTGAAGGCCCCGATTTAATGCTGCAGCAGCCAGTGAACGGGATTTGCTCTGGCAGTGCCAGCCAATGGACGATGGGAATTTTGGGGGTCTTTCCATGTACAAAGGATAATCGCTTAACCGAGACTACAGAAGTCACCTACACAACACCTCCGGTTAATCAGGACGTGAGAATTTCCGGTCCGATTGCTGCAAGAATTTATGTAAGTACAACCGCTAAAGAAGCAGTCCTATCTGTTCGTGTAACAGATGTGGCTCCTGATGGCGCCTCTAGCGAATTGACCGCGGGCTGGCTCGCTGCTTCACATCGTGCTGTAGATAAGTCAAAGAGCCGCTTTTTAAATGGCGAAAATATTCAGCCATGGCATCCGTTTACGACGGAAGCGGTCCAGGCGGTGGTACCAGGCGAGGTTATGGAATTAAACATCGAGATTTTTCCGACCAATGCACAGATTAAAGATGGGCATCGCCTACGGGTTAGCGTGGGGCCAAGTGACTTCCCGCATTCTTTATCAACGACACCGATGCTGCTTAATCAATTAGGCGGTGTGGTTACTATTTTGCATAACAGCCAATATCCTTCTTATGTGACCTTACCAATAGTAAAATAATCTTTTTAATAAGCTGTTGATTACTGGTTTTTGCGGTGATTGGCGGCTTTTTTCTAATATAGATAGTTCATAACGCCCCAGCGGTTATAGGAAAGAAAGTTTCGGTCGTTATGAAGGGTTTATAACGCCCGAACGATTAAAGGAGAGAAGGATTCGGTCGTTATGAAGGGTTTATAACGCCCGAACGATTGAAGGAGAGAAGGATTCGGTCGTTATGAGTGGGTTTATAACGCCCGAACGATTAAAGGAGAGGAGGATTCGGTCGTTATGACGAGTTTATAACGCCCGAACGGCTAAAGGAAAGAAGGATTCGGTCGTTATGAGTGGGTTCATAACGCCTGAACGATTAAAGGAGAGGAGGATTCGGTCGTTAAGAGTGGGTTCATAACGCCCGAACGATTAGAGGAAAGAAAGTTTCGGTCGTTATGAAGGGTTTATAACGCCCGAACGACTATAGGAAAGAAGGTATCGGTCGTTATGACGGGTTTATAACGCCCAAACGGTTAAAGGAAAGAAGGTTTTGGTCGTTAAGAGGTTGTCCTTACCGACTTAAGCAGCCCCATATTCAAAATTCCGACCCAAATAAGCCCAATAATAAAAAACTGGAAAAATTTTTATTTTTTATTGACAATATAGGATAGGGGGGTATAGTATATAAACATAAAGTAAATATTAAAGTTGAAATCAACTCCAAACAGTTAGGGGGAAGAATAAAATGAGTAATGCCACCAAAGAAGTCCAAATACCGATAACAGGAATGACTTGTGCAGCCTGTGCAATACGAATTGAAAAAGGCTTAAATAAATTAGATGGCGTTCAGGAAGCAAACGTGAACCTGGCGCTTGAAAAAGCAGCAATCAAGTATGACCCAGGACAAACGAACACGGAAAACCTTGTTAAAAAAATACATGATCTCGGCTATGGGGTTGTCACCGAGAAAGCCGAATTTGACATTATCGGAATGACCTGTGCCGCCTGCGCCACGAGAATCGAAAAGGGGCTTAACAAACTCGAGGGGGTCACAAAAGCCACCGTCAACCTGGCACTTGAAACAGCATCCGTCGAATACAATTCGGCCCAAGTCAATATTCAGGAAATCATCCAAAAGGTAGAAAAAGTCGGCTATGAAGCCAAAGTGAAACAGGATAAAACTTCGGAAAGCGTCGATCACCGCCAAAAGGAAATCGAGAAACAAAAAGGTAAATTTATTTTCTCACTGATTCTGTCATTCCCGTTATTATGGGCGATGGTCAGCCACTTTGAGTTAACATCGTTCATTTACCTGCCTGACATGCTGATGAACCCATGGGTTCAATTGGCCTTGGCGACACCAGTTCAATTTGTTGTAGGAAGACAGTTTTATGTAGGAGCCTATAAGGCGCTAAGGAACGGCAGCGCAAATATGGACGTTCTTGTCGCACTTGGTACATCCGCTGCCTACTTTTATAGCTTATATTTAACCATTATGACCATTGTGTCAGGCGAACAAATGGTGGAACTCTATTTTGAAACCAGTGCGGTCCTGATAACCTTGATCATCTTAGGAAAATTGTTCGAAGCCCGCGCCAAAGGACGCTCATCTGAAGCCATTAAAAAGTTAATGGGGCTCCAAGCCAAAACGGCAACGGTCTTGAGGGATGGAAAAGAACTTGAAATCGCATTAGCAGAAGTAGTAGTTGGGGACATCATCTATGTAAAGCCTGGCGAAAAAATTCCTGTCGACGGAGAAATCATCGAAGGTCGATCTGCTCTTGATGAATCAATGCTGACAGGTGAAAGCGTACCAGTTGATAAAACCGTTGGCGACCCAGTAATCGGCGCTACCATTAACAAAAACGGCTTTTTAAAAATAAAAGCCACAAAAGTTGGCAGAGACACGGCACTCGCGCAAATCATTAAAGTGGTTGAAGAAGCACAGGGCTCAAAAGCACCGATTCAACGGCTTGCAGACCAAATTTCAGGAATTTTCGTACCAATCGTTGTTGGAATTGCTGTCTTAACCTTCTTGGTTTGGTTCATCTGGGTAAGCCCAGGCAACTTCGCTGAAGCGTTGGAAAAAATGATTGCTGTCCTGGTAATTGCCTGCCCTTGTGCATTGGGTCTTGCAACACCAACATCAATTATGGCCGGTTCCGGCCGGGCCGCAGAGGCTGGCGTCCTATTCAAAGGCGGCGAGCATTTGGAAACAACCCACCGGTTTACAACAGTGGTACTTGATAAAACAGGAACTGTTACAAACGGGAAACCGGTGTTAACTGATGTGATCATTGAAGATAACTACTCCCAGAATACATTCTTGCAGTTAGTCGGTTCCGCTGAAAAACAATCTGAGCATCCGCTTGCTGAGGCGATCGTAAATGGCATTAAAGAAAAAGGGATCAACTTATTAGAGGCCGTCGGCCATTTCGAAGCCATACCGGGGTATGGAATAAAAACGAACATTAATGGTCAGGAAATATTAATTGGCACTAGAAAATTAATGAATAAATACGGCGTATCATTTGAGGCTGCTGGTGGGAAAATGGAAGCCCTTGAAGAAACTGGTAAAACAGCAATGCTGGTTGCGATTGATGGGGAGTTTGCCGGCATCGTCGCAGTAGCAGACACCGTGAAAGAAACATCGAAAGCAGCGATTCAAAAACTAAAGAATATGGGCCTAGAAGTCATAATGATGACCGGCGACAATATCCGCACGGCTGCTGCGATTGCCGGCGAAGTAGGAGTAGATAGCGTTATTGCCGAAGTTTTACCAGAGGGAAAAGCAGCGGAAGTGAAAAAGCTGCAGGAGCAGGGCCGCAAAGTCGCTATGGTCGGGGATGGTATAAACGATGCGCCGGCACTTGCGGTCGCAGATATTGGCATGGCAATCGGAACCGGCACCGATGTCGCCATGGAAGCGGCGGATATCACGCTGATGAGAGGCGACTTAAACAGCATCGCCGATGCCATCTTTATGAGTAAAAAGACAATCCAAAACATTAAACAAAATCTATTCTGGGCATTTGGATACAATACATTGGGGATTCCAATTGCCGCAATCGGCTTTCTAGCCCCATGGCTTGCCGGAGCGGCCATGGCATTTAGTTCCGTGTCAGTCGTTTTAAACGCACTTCGATTACAAAGAGTGAAGCTATAACAACAAACAACAATGGGGGGGGGCTGCCAGCCGGGTAGCCATCCCAAAGAAACATTAACAAAGGGGTGTATGGTGATGAAAAAATGGGCGATTGCAGCGATTGTATATTTGTTTGCCGTTATTGGCGGATTTAACGCTTATGATGTTTACTTTGATAATGAAGAGGTACCAAATGGTGAAGCGGCAAGCCACGGAAGCAATGAACAACACATTGGCACAGTAGTACATGGTCATGAAGGGGGGGAGGAAAAGACCGGTGATGTTACACCTAATTTCACCTACAACGATGGGAAAATAACAATTTACTTAAAGGACCAAAATGGCAATCCAGTTGATGATTTAGAGGTAAACCACGAAAAACTGCTGCATTTGATTGTGGTAAATGATCAACTTGACCAATACTACCACTTGCATCCGGAAAGGGTTCGTGCAGGTCAGTTTGAAATCGCTTATGAATTAAAGGATGGTGCCTATAAGGCCTTTATTGACATCAAGCCGAAAAAGTTAAACTATCATGTCAAGCCGACAGCGTTTACTGTTGGATTATCAGAGGAAACACATCGTCAAAATCACCTAAAAGCGGATGAAACATTAAAGAAAACAGTCGATGGAAGAACAACTGAAATGGTTGTCAGCTCATTTGAGGCCGGGAAACCAGTCACGCTTGATTTTAAATTAGATGAATCTACATTGGAGCCTTATTTAGGAGCGGCAGGCCATGTCGTCATTCTCGATGAGGAAGCAAATCAATACCTGCACGTTCACCCACATAATGAAAATGAACCGATCTTTGAAACTCAATTTGATAAACCGGGCACATATAAAATTTGGGCTGAATTCAAGCAGGAAGGAAAAGTTAGAGTGTTCTCATTTGTAATAGAAATTAAATAAAAAGCTATTGAACACATCGATTTACGGTAGGGGGGTATGATATAATTAGCAAAAAGGGAGGCGGGTCAAATGTCAATGAATGAAAAGGAATTAATGGATGAATCCTGCTGCCATACGGAGGAAAATCACCGAAAGAGTCACCATTCTGATAAGGTAAAAAGCAATCTTGTGACAAGACTGAATAGAATTGAAGGGCAGATTCGCGGCATTAAAGGGTTAATTGAAAAAGACACGTACTGTGATGAAGTGATCAACCAAATCGCTGCTACACAGTCGGCTTTAAACAGTGTAGCGAAAATCCTGCTCGAAGGCCATATGAAGAGCTGTGTTGTGGAACGGATTCAGGAAGGCGATTTTGACGTGATTGATGAGGTTCTTGTTACCGTACAAAAATTAATGAAAAAATAATGGAGGAATGAAAAATGGAAAATGTCACATTAAATGTAAGCGGTATGTCTTGCGGCCATTGTGTTAAAGCGGTGGAAGGAAGCGTCGGGAAATTGGACGGCGTAAAAAATGTTTCCGTTAAGCTGGAAAAAGGTCAAGTCGATGTTGAGTTTGATCCAAGCTTAGTATCCCTCAGCACGATTAAAGAAACAATTGATGATCAAGGATACGATGTAGAATAATGATTGGCACCCAGGTTAGCCTGGGTGTTTTCTTTTTACAAAGGGGAAATTTTTTTATAAAAAAAGCTGTGGTAGAATGATAGTTAAAGCTTTGAAAAGAGGTGCAGCGTTGAGTAGGCAAGGTGTGATATCCCTCGGGGATGCGTTTATTGATTACATATCAAAGGATTCAACTAATACAATATTTCACCAGTTTCCCGGCGGGGCGACGGTAAATACCGCTGTTTGGACAAGCAGGTTAGGGGTGCTTTCTTATTACTTAACGAAACTAGGAACGGACGAAGAAAGTGCTTTTGTGGAGATGGAGCTTGTAAAAGAGAAAGTGAACGTCGATTATTGTGTCCGTACGCCTGAAAAAAAAATCTGCAGTGTCAAGGTACATATAAATCAATCAGGTGAGAGACAGTTTCATTCCTATAATAACCCAACTCCAGATTTACTTCTGACCACCAATGACCTTCCTGAAGAATTGTTTCAGCAGGGGAAACTCTTTTATTTCGGTTCCGGGACACTTTTTCATGATATAGCAAGGGAAACGACACGCCAGGCACTCGAATATGCCCGCAAAAGGGGACTGCTGAAGGCATTTGATACAAATATCCGCCTGCAGCGTTGGGAAAGCGAAAAGAAATGCCGGGAGACTGTCATTTCATTTGCCAAACAAGCCGATATCGTTAAAATGGCTGAAGATGAGTTATTCTTTTTAACAGAAACAAATAACCTGGAGGATGGTCTGGGGCTTATCTTTGAATGGGGGATTCCGTTTCTGTTTATCACGATGGGCGGGCAAGGCTCCTGTGCCGTACATCAGGGACGAAGCATTTTCATTCCTGGTGTGCAGGTTAAAGCTGTAGATACCACCGGGGCAGGTGATGCCTTCATGGCGGCCATTATATCCCGCTTTCATAATCATGGTGTGCCTCAAGATGATTTTAAATTAGAAGAATTTGTCCGATTTGCTAATGAAATCGGTGCGCGGGCAACGACGAAAATGGGGGCATTGTAAACAAAAACAGCGAAGCACATGACTTCGCTGTTTTGTCTTTTTAATGGGTGATTGAATTTGATTGTGTAACTTGATTTGATTCCGGTACCCTCATTAAAATAATCCCACCTATGATGAACAAAACAATTAAGCTAAAAACACCGCTGTTGGTGTTTCCTGTCATCTGTGCAGTAAAACCGACTAAAAACGGTCCAAGGATGGCTGCAAATTTATAAAAGATGCTGTAAAATCCAAAGAACTCGTTGGCACTTTCTTTCGGCACCAATTTGGCGAAATAAGAGCGGCTGAGCGCTTGGATGCCGCCCTGAGAAGAGGCGACAAGCATGGCCAGAATCCAAAAGTCCAAAACAGTTTTTAAGAAATAGGCATAAGTACAAATGATGATATAAACGAAAATGCCAACGAGCAGCATCGTCTTACCCTTAAACCGATCGGCAAGCTTGCCGTACAAAATGGCAAACGGCGCGGCCACGACCTGGGTGGCAAACAGGATGATTAACAGATTGGTAGAATCAATCCCCAAATCCGATCCGTACGCGGTTGACATCGTAATAATTGTGTTAACCCCGTCAATATAAAAGAAATAGGCAAGTAAAAAGAGAAATAACGGGCGATACAGTTTAATTTTTTTAAACGTAATAAATAACTGTTTAAAGCCGTTGGAAACAGGGTTTGGGACGCGTTCTTTGTAATAAACCTGATTTACATTTTTTAACATTGGAATCGTGAATAGTCCCCACCATAAGGCGGTGATGGCAAAAGCGACTTGGCTGGCAACGGTGACAGACAATGGGAGAATGCTTTGTTGGGCCAAAATGATCAGGGCAATTCCGATAATGAACGGGATGGTACTGCCGATATAGCCCATCGCAAAACCGCGTGAGGAAATTTTGTTCATCCGCTCTTCAGTAGTGACATCAACCAGAAAGGCATCATAGAAAATGTTCGTTCCGCCGAAGCCAATAACCGTAACCATATAGCAGATTAAAAGAATCATCCACTGGCTGCTTGGAACCACGGCGAGCAAAAAAGTAAAAATAACTCCTAAAGCAAAGAAAAAGGTGAAAAATCGTTTCTTAAAGCCTCGGAAATCTGCAATGCTGCCAAGGACGGGGGCACAAATAGAGATTAATAGTGTCGCAAAAGAGTTGGCATAGCCCCAATAGGCGGTTGATGTTGCACCTGCAAGTCCTGCCTCTTTGGCGGCTGCTTTGAAATATAACGGAAAAACAGCAGTGGTAATCAGGATAGAATAGGCGGAGTTGGCCCAATCGTAAAATACCCAGCTTTTTTCTTGCTTTGTCATCCGGCTCATATTTTTTCCCCCTAACTAAGTTTTTATTGTTTCAATATCTCCTCAATTACTCTTCCATCAGTATCTCCTAAGCTGACACCAAGTAATCTTGCGAAAGTGGGCCCTTCATCAATAAGCCGGATGGATGGAAGTGTGACTGATTGAATTCCTTTTCCTGCCGCCATAAGGATGGTGCCATATGCCTCTTTTACGGGCGAATAGCCGTGAGTAGCCAGGGTATATTTTTTATCTGCCATTACATCTTCAGCTGTAATGGTTTTAATATAATCCCCCTCATAATCTTCTAAAAAGTAATACCCAAGGCTTGCTTCAATCATAAAGGCACATTCCCCGTCCGCACCTCGTTCGGCAGCCTGGATACCTGAAAGCACCTGTTCAATTCCCGAAGATGGGTCCTGAATCATTTCAGACAATAAGGATTTTACTTTTTCATAAGTAATGGTGTCACCTGGATCTTTTACATAAATATATGCCGAACCGTCACAGCTTTTGCAGTATGCCTTCCAATTTACCAGCTTTCCGCGAGAGTTGGTGGTAATCAAATTATGTTCTTTAAATAGTACGTTTAAGTGTACAGCCTTATTTTCATCTAACGCGCTGTGGTCACCGAGGATAACTACAGTGGAGTTATCTTTGATGCCGCTCTCCTCAAGTGCTTCCATGATTCTGCCAAGCCTGCTGTGATGACGGTGGATGGCGGCAATGGCTTCATCTGATGAAAAACCATGGAAGTGCCGCATGGAATCCAGGTCGGTAAAGTGGACCAGCATTAGATTTGGTTTTTTTGTTTTAATCGTATCCACCGCCGCTTCTAAAACAAAGTCATCCAATTCCGGCTGACTTAAACCGTTGCGGAGATGACCATACCGTTTATTAAGGTCCCATTGGAAGCGGGGAGTCCCGCTGGTGAGAGATACAAGAATTTGATTTTGCCATGGACGGTTTGCGAAAATCTCGGGCATGTTATAATCTATATCCGCTTTTCCGGTAACCGGCCACAGTAAGGCGGCTGTAGTCATGCCTGCTTTTTTTGCTTCATCATAGAGGGTGGTTCCGCGTATGGAGCTCCGAAACCAATTCCAGTCAGGAGATAAGCGTCCTGGCTGCAAAAGGGTATTATTAATGACACCGTGCCTGTTCGGATATTTTCCCGTTACGATCGTAGCATGGCAAGGGTAAGTGACAGATGGGTAGATACTCTCGACGTTTTCCACCAAGGCCCCGTCTTGCAAAATCGTCTTGAAGTGCGGTAATTCTTTAATTATGGGAAAATCTAATGAGGAAAGACAGTCGAATGAGATAATGATGAGATGGTCGGTAAGTCGATTCATAAAAACCCTCCGAATTGGTAACTACTGCTAATCCAATTGTACAATAAGATACAGGGTTGTTACAGAATTTTTACAATATTTATGAAAAAATTAGGATGTTTTGGTGTTGGAAGATATATGTAATTAAGTTTTTTCAGTATAATGTATATAAATGTCTAGGGAGGGGGATGACCGTTATGCCAAGCATTCAAAGTTTATTTATCGAAAAAATGATAAAACTATCAGTAAAAAGAATGGCGAAAAAAGGAATTAGGAAAACAGGGATGGGTGAGAGACGGCAGAGATTTAATGAATTTGGTGCCAAGCTTGGCAAGCTCCCTAAGGGCTGTATGAGGGAATCCTGCAAAATTGGCGGGCTTTATTCTGAATGGCTTTCCTTCGCTGATACTAAGGATGACAAGGTAATCCTTTATTTACACGGTGGTGCATATGAATATGGGTCGGCAGATACCCACCGTGTGCTGGCGGCTAGAATTGGCAAGGCTTCCGGTACCAAGGTACTCTTGCCAGAGTATCGGCTTGCCCCTGAACACCCATTCCCGGCGGCGGTTGAAGATGCTGTTTTAGTGTACCACTGGCTGCTTGAGCGGGGCTATAAATCTTCTAATATTATTTTTGCTGGCGATTCAGCAGGTGCAGGCTTAAGTATGGCTGCTGTCTTGAAACTGAGGGAACAAAACGATCCCCTGCCTGCAGCGGTTATTTGTTTATCGCCTTGGGCGGACTTAACAAGCAGTGGGGAGAGTTATGAGAAAAACAGGAAGCTGGACCCGTATTTAAACCCAGAAACCGTGAGAAAGGCAGCTGCCATGTATGCAGGTGACAAACCCCTCAATCATCCAATGATTTCGCCTGTTTTCGCTGATTTGACCGATTTCCCGCCCTTGTTTATCCAATCGGGGAGTCATGAAATTTTACAAAGTGATGCTGAAATGCTTGCAGCAAAGGCGCGGCTTGCTGGAGTTGATGTCACCTTGAAGATATGGGAAGGAATGTGGCACGTTTGGCAAATCTTCGGTGGCGTTCTGCCCGAGGCCCGTAAAGCCATTCGCGAAATCGGGCATTTTGCGAAGCGAAGCTTTAAAAACTCCACAATTAAGTGAATGCCCATAAATTAGAAATTGTAATAATATTGCCAATATTTTTGCAGCCAGTCTTTTTTTCAGGCTATATAATGAGAATTAATAGGAACATCATTTTGAAGGAGGAGCAAATCATGAAAACGTTAATTGTTTATTGCTCTTCCCATGGTACGACAGAAAAGGCTGTGAGTGTATTATGCGAGAATATTGAAGGAGAGGTCCTCGCTGTAGATTTGAAACGGGATAAAATTCTTTTTGATTTAGAGGACTATGATGGGGTTATAATTGGCGGATCGATTCATGCAGGGGAAATTCAAAAGAAAATTAAACAATTTATCAAACAGCATCATGATGAGCTTTTAGAAAAAGAAGTGGGACTATTTCTGTGCTGCATCCGGGATGGTGATATCGCTGTGGAGCAATTTAACCGCGCCTTTCCGCAGGACTTACGGAAAAACTCCGTGGCAATGGGCCTATTTGGTGGCGAATTCTTAGTTTCTAAAATGAATTTTTTTGAAAGACAAGTAGTAAAAAAAGTGGATAGTGTAATAAAAGACGAATCGCATCTAAACCTCAACTCCATCATGGAATTTGCCCTAAGATATAATAATATAAGAATCCCGGTCTAGTCAGCCTTACTATTATTCCAAAACGCTTCTGCAGCAAAAGAGGCGTTTTTTTATTTTAGAAAAATATTTATCTGTTTAAAAAAACCACGGTTTGAACATAATGGAAGGGTCAAATTACAACATGAGAGAGGATTTTTATGAAAATTTGGTTTAACCGCTGGTTTACAACTGTTTCCCACTATATTGAGATGATTCGAGACAATCCCGATAACCGGAAATTTACAATCTATGGAACGAGTCCGAATAAGGATGCTCTATATTTGCAGTATTGTGATAAAGCTTTTACCGAACCGGAACTCTCCGGTGATGAATATATCGCTTTCTGTCTGGAGTTTTGTGAAACACATGGGATCGACATTTTTATACCCCGCAAGGAAAACGTGTTAATTTCAAAAAGACTTGCTGATTTCGAAAAAATTGGCGTCAAAGTGTTGGTCTGTCCAGATGCGGAACTAATGGAGAAGATGGATAATAAGGCCCTTGCTTATCGAACCATTATGGAAAAAGCGGAAAAAGAAGGACCTATATTTTCCATTCCTGAACATTATGTGGTTAATACTTTAGCGGAATTTAAGTCCGCTTGCGAAAGGCTGACAGAAAAGGGACATAAGGTTTGTTTTAAACCGGTCATCGGCGAGGGTGCCAACGGTTTTCGCGTGATAAAGGATGAGATTGATTCCGTCAATCAGCTTTTTCATCATGGCACTAGTTTCCGAATGCCTTATCGGTACGCTTGCGAAATTCTTGGCCAGCAGGAGACATTTCCAGATTTAATGGTCCTTGAGTATCTAGAGGGCAGGGAATATAGTATTGATTGCCTGGCAACACCAGACCGATTACTTGCCGCGATCCCAAGGTTGAAGGGAGATGGAAGAATCCGTGAACTAGTAGATCATCAAGAACTGATTCAACTCGCTCATCGGTTTCATCTTGAGTTTAAGCTGCCATATATATTTAATATTCAATTAAAATATAACAATGGTATCCCAAAGCTTTTGGAAATTAACCCGCGTATGAGCGGCGGCATGCATATCAGCTGCCTTTCCGGCATCAATATGCCCTATCTGGCCATCAAAATCCTCCTCGGGGAGAAAATTGAAGCGGTCAGCCCGCGTTTCGGCATTCGCGCCAGCCATCTCGAAAGAGAAATGATTCTTAAGGATGATTGGTGTCAGGCACCGTAAACCATATAAAGATTTCATTTGTTTAGTAGATAGTGTAAAATAAAATAAATATGGAAAATTCAAAAAAATGGTGTGGCTGGGGAAAGGTGAAAAAATTGACTTATTCTGAATTAGAGCTAATCGCAGAGACAAAAACATTTCATGTCAGTAATGTGAAGATTTTTGATTATTTCGACCTGGGGCGTAAGGAATGGTACCGTTTTTGTACCCAGCAGCTGGGTATAGAGGCAGTAGCGGTCCATATTGGCGTTGATTATAAAAAAGAAGTGTTTGATAATGATGAAATAATCGTTCGCACATGGCTTGAGCGAGTTGGGAATACAAGTTTTACCCTTATGCAAAAGATGGAAAATAAACAAGGCATTCTGCTGGCGTCTGCTGAAGTCATTTTGACAACAATTAATCGGCAAACAAGAATGAAAACCACTGTACCTGATGAAATTCGCCGACTGCTCCATCAAAATGCTGAGCTTGCCGAACTAATCAACTGCTAAAAAAGGACGAACACCATGTCTGATGGTGCTTGTCCTTTTTTCTTATAAAGACTATATTGGATACTGTTAATCAAACATTTTATGCTTTAGAATGATAGATAGGTTTAAAAAACGGAGGATTCATTAATGGAAGGAAAATGGCTGATAGCAGATCGTGACTTAAACGAACGGGAGGGGTTGAAGTGGATGTTAAAAACCTCCTCTATTCCTGTTGCCAACATCTTGTCGGCGGCTGATTATCAGGAATTTATCGTCCTTTTTGAGAAAGAATCTCCTGAAGTCGTCTTAATCGAATTAGATATGATTACCAAAGAAGATTGGCCGGCTTTTCGTGATTTAATCCAAATATATGAACCTATTCTGCTATTAACTAGCGCTGAGGCCACTTTTGAGAAAGCGCGCTTGGCCATCGACCTGCAGGCACTGGATTTAATGATCAAACCTTTTTCGACGGTAAAAATAAAGTCTGCTTATCAAAAGGCATCCCGAAAGCTTTCGACCAAATTGAAACCAAATGGTCCAATGCAGTCAACCCTTTATAAAGATATTACCTATGAGTCCTTATTTATTTCACAAACAGGTTTTAGCGAAAACTACCATATTGCTGCATTTAAGGCTGAAAAGATTGAAATGAATCGTACCTTGCATTCCTTTTTATTAGAATATTCGTTTAAGGATTTGCATGGCATTTTTCCGTTAAGTGATATGGTTATTCTTTTGTTTATGGAGTCCTGTACCACCATAATGGAGCAATGCCGGAAAGCAATGAGAAAATGGGAAGAGGAATTTTCCGACTCCCTTGCGATTGTCGTTCATAAAGGGAATTCCCCAATGCCTCTTAACGAAAAATATCGCCAAACCAGAAAAATGCTGGATTTCACTTACTATAAAGGATACCGGCAGGTGGTGGAGTTTGAATACTCTCCGAAATGGGTTTATCTTGACCCATTCTTAACGCCTCCCGAGCAACGAAATTGGATTGACATGCTGACCAACTTTGAATTGGAAAAAATAAAGAAATGCCTTTATGATGAATTTCTACATTTAGAAACTCCTTATCCGGATCCCGGTCTGGTCAGAATCAGGTTGACAAGTATTTTGGCGCAAATAAGAAGATTTATGAAGACCTACACTCTTGAGGAAGATGAGCACTTTGAGAGGGAATATCGGTACATTTTTAATTCTATTTTATATGATACGGTTCTTTACCGGACGGTTCAAAATCTGATTTTATTTATGCAAAAAATTTTCCAGGGTGTGGAGGCTAACATCCGCAGCTTAAAAAACGATCCAATCGAAAGAGGCATCGCCTATATGGAAGCTAATTTTTCAAATAGCCAGCTGCGGCTTGAAGAAGTAGCTCAACATGTGGAGCGAAATCCGTCTTACTTCAGTCATCTTATAACCTCGACGACTGGTTCAAGCTTTACGGATGTGTTGACTGGAATCAGGATGAAGGAAGCGAAAAGACTGCTGCGGGAGACGAACAAGCCCATCAATGAAATTGCCGCGATGGCCGGCTTCCAAAATTCCAATTATTTTAGCAGGCTGTTTAAGGATTTGATGGGTTCCTCACCAAGAGAATATCGAAAAGAAATGAAACTATGACTCAGTGCTGACTGAGTCTTTTTTTTGTTATATTTCCAAAAATAATTAACTTTTTCTAAAAAAAGTATATTTTATTGAGGGTTTGTCCTAAAAAAAAGCATTTTATTATAAAAATTGTATCTGTTTTCTAATGTTTTATTCGTATTTTTCAGAAGATTAGCTTTTTATAATAAAAATAGATTTAAACCAATAAGGGGTGTAAAAATGGAAACGAAAACATCACAACCAAGAGTAGTTAAAAATTATAAAGGCACTGAACTGCATGCAAAGGGCTGGATTCAAGAGGCAGCGCTCCGCATGCTTTACAATAACCTTGACCAGGAGGTTGCCGAACGGCCAGAAGATTTAGTTGTCTACGGCGGAATTGGAAAGGCAGCACGTAACTGGGAATCTTTTGATGCAATTGTGAAAACGCTTTTAGAGTTAGAAGATGATGAAACATTATTGATCCAGTCCGGAAAGCCGGTTGTAGTTTGGAAATCTCATAAGGATGCGCCGCGCGTATTGCTGGCAAATTCAAACCTTGTTCCTGCATGGGCTAATTGGGAGCACTTCCATGAGCTTGATAAAAAGGGCCTAATGATGTATGGCCAAATGACAGCCGGCAGCTGGATTTATATCGGCAGCCAGGGAATCGTTCAGGGAACCTATGAAACTTTTGCTGAGCTTGCTCGTCAAGAGTTTGGCGGTTCATTAAAACACACGATTACACTAACTGCTGGTCTTGGCGGGATGGGCGGCGCTCAGCCACTTGCTGTAACAATGAACGATGGTGTTTGTATCGCTGTGGAGGTCGATGAGTGGAGAATCGACCGTCGGATCGAAACAAGATACCTGGATGTAAAAACGAAGGATCTTGATGAAGCATTACGTTTAGCGTTTGAAGCGAAGAAGGAAGGCAAGGCACTTTCTATTGGGCTTCTTGGAAACGCGGCTGAAATTTTACCATTAATGATCGAAAAAGGTTTCAATCCAGATGTGTTAACCGACCAGACATCCGCACACGACCCATTAAATGGATATGTACCAATTGGTTATTCATTAGAGGAAGCCACGAAGTTAAGAGCGGAAAATCCGGCTGAGTATGTGAAACTTTCCAAACAAAGCATGGCTGTTCATGTAAAGTCAATGCTGGATATGCAGACAAAAGGTGCGGTTACATTCGATTATGGTAACAACATCCGTCAGGTAGCAAAAGACGAAGGTGTGGAAAATGCCTTTGATTTCCCAGGATTTGTTCCAGCTTACATTCGCCCGTTATTCTGTGAAGGAAAAGGACCTTTCCGATGGGCGGCATTATCTGGCGATCCGGAAGATATCCGCAAAATTGACGAAGCATTACTTCGCGAGTTTAAAGATGATGAGCATCTTTGCAAATGGGTAAGAATGGCCCAGGAAAGAATCGCATTCCAAGGACTTCCTGCTCGTATTTGCTGGTTAGGATATGGAGACCGTGCTCGTTTCGGTAAAGTGATTAATGACATGGTGGCTAGCGGTGAGGTTTCAGCACCAATCGTTATTGGCCGTGACCACTTAGACGCTGGTTCTGTTGCTTCACCAAACCGTGAAACGGAAGCAATGAAAGACGGTTCGGATGCAGTTTCCGACTGGCCAATTCTAAATGCAATGATCAATGCTGTAGGCGGAGCGAGCTGGATTTCGTTGCACCATGGCGGCGGCGTTGGTATGGGATATTCCCAGCACTCTGGCATGGTTATCGTAGCCGATGGTACGAAGGAAGCAGAAGTCCGCTTGCAGCGCGTATTAACAACTGACCCTGGGATGGGTGTAGTCCGCCATGCTGACGCCGGGTACGATCTGGCTATTAAGACTGCTAAGGAAAAAGGCATCAAAATGCCAATGCTTAAGCAAGACTAGTACTACCAGGTAAGGGTACGCAATCGTGTTTGGCGGATATATCTGCGAGTTTGGCGGATATGTCCGCTATTTTGGCGGATATCTCGGTTAATTCGGCGGATATGTTGATGTTTTCGGCGAATAACTTGCACTTTTTGGCGGATTCCATGTTGAAATGGACCTGTAGCCCGAGATAATCCCGCAATACTATGTTTTGAGAGGAATGACTCAAATTGACCAAAGCAATTTTTATTAGAAATGCATCTCAGCTTGTTACTTTACATGGCGGCTCTGATGCTCCACGGGTAAAAGCGGAAATGTCTGAGCTCGGCATTATCGAAAACGGCAGTGTCTGGATTGAGGACGGAGTTATTCAGGCTGTCGGCACTGATGAAGAGCTTGCAGCTAAATATGCCAACCGTCTCTCTGAGGCTGAACTAGTTGACGCCAGTGGAAAGCTTGTAACACCAGGTTTAGTAGATCCGCATACACATCTTGTTCATGCGGGAAGCCGAGAAAACGAGTTCAATATGCGCTTGCAGGGTAAAACCTATATGGAAATCATGAATGCTGGCGGCGGGATTCACGCGACGACAAGAGCAACAAAAGCCGCATCACATGATCAGCTCTACAAAGAAAGCTATAACCGTTTAAATCAGTTCTTGCGTCATGGTGTTACCACGGTTGAAGCAAAAAGCGGCTACGGAATGAATTGGGAAACTGAACTGAAGCAGCTTGAAGTGGCGAAAGAATTACAGGAAAAGCATGTGGTTGATGTAGTTTCTACTTTTATGGGAGCACATGCGGTTCCGAAGGAGTATAAGGAAAACCCAGATGAGTTTGTACGCGTGTTAGTGGAAGAGATGATTCCGAAAGTTGCTGAGCTCGGACTCGCGGAATTTAATGATGTGTTCTGTGAGCATGGGGTATTTACACCGGAGCAATCAAGGGTCATTCTTGAAGCCGGAAAGCGTCATGGTTTGATTGCGAAAATCCATGCAGATGAGATTGAGCCATATGAAGGAGCGGAACTTGCGGCAGAGGTTGGAGCCATTTCCGCAGACCATCTTCTAAAAGCTTCAGAAAAAGGTATGAAGGCAATGGCTGAAAAAGGCGTTGTCGGCGTATTACTTCCAGGTACAGCCTATTTTTTAATGGCTGAGTCTGCAAATGGCCGAAAAATGATTGATTTAGGAGTGCCGGTCGCGCTTTCCACCGATTGTAACCCTGGATCATCACCAACGGTTTCGCTGCCGTTTATCATGAGCCTTGGCTGCTTGAAAATGGGAATGACTCCGGCAGAGGTTATCACCGCTACCACCATTAACGCTGCCCATGCCATCAATCGCGGCCGCGAGATTGGCAGTTTAGAAGTCGGTAAAAAAGGCGACGTGACTATTTTTAACATTGAAAACTATATGAAGCTTCAATATTCCTATGGTGTCAACCATACTGATACGGTCGTGAAAAATGGCCGGGTGGTTGTCAAGGGAGGTCAGCTCATTGAAGAGCTTTCTTTATCCTAAACTAAATCCGCCAAGCTTTACATGGGTACGGCCAGAGGGGGGCAGTGCGGAGGCCTCCAAAGTTCATGAATGGATTGAGCCTCTGTCAGGTGCAAGCGACCCCGAAAAAGCAAAGGATGCTGACTTTGTGATAGTCGGCGTCCCGCTTTCCCGTTCGTCCATCAGTGCATCAGGTGCTTCGGAATTTCCCGATGCCTTTCGAAGAGCATGGAAAGGATTCACGACCTATAATTTGGATGAAGATGTGGATCTCACCGAAATGACGGCAATCGACGCAGGAGACGTCCCAATGCATGTCACTGATATCCGCCGCTGCCATGATAATATTATCGCGGCATCTACGGCACTTCATCAGCAATTTACGAAGTCCAAGATTTGCGCTATTGGCGGCGATCATTCGATTACGGCAATGATGGTAAAGGGTCTGCATCTCGCCCGGCCTGGCGAGAAGATTGGAATTATCCAATTTGATACTCATTTTGATTTACGGGACATGAGTGATAATGGACCTTCGAATGGGACACCGATGCGGAACCTGATTGAAAGCGGCGTCGTGAACGGCTCGAATATGTATAATATTGGTCTACACGGATTTTTTAACACTAAAGATTTAAAGCAATATGCAGATGAAAAAGGTGTTAATTATATTACGCTGGGGCGTGCCAGGAAAAAAGGCATCGAGGCGACGGTCCTTGAATGTCTGGACGCACTCGCCGCTAAAGTTGACACTATTTATTTGACGGTTGACATGGATGTC
Organism: Neobacillus sp. SAB-20_R2A; assembly: GCF_049568635.1. Classification (NCBI taxonomy): domain Bacteria; kingdom Bacillati; phylum Bacillota; class Bacilli; order Caryophanales; family Bacillaceae; genus Neobacillus; species Neobacillus sp. SAB-20_R2A. The sequence continues at coordinate 2,487,346 of NZ_CP145895.1, forward strand.
CTTGACATCGCTTATGCCCCAGGGGTACCGGCCTCAACGCCGGGGGGCATGACGACAGCTGAACTGCTTGAAGGGGTACTAGCAGCAGCCAAACATCCAAAAGTAGGCGCAATGGACATCGTCTGTCTAGACCCGCTTAAAGACAGTGCAGTCCAACCAACCGTTAAACTCGGCACCCAAGTATTTTTAACCTTTGTTACAGGGGTTATGTTGAGATAGGTGTCAGGCACCACAGAAAGACAATTTGGGGTATTTGTCCACCTCAGGTGGACAAATGCTTAATTTTTTGGTTTTGTACTTTAATGAACTAAAGGAAGTTTATTTCAAGGGGGATGGAGTATGGCAAATCATTCAGTTGAACAAGTAAAGGCTGTACAGCCGGAATTACAGAACAGCAACATGATGAATATCGTGAAGTTTTTTGTTTATAGTGCCATTGGTATTTTTGTCTTTTTTATTCCAGTAACAGTAAATGGGAAATCATCTATCATGCTGGACCACATTGTTTCCTACATTCAAACGGCGGCTCCAGGAGTTCTGCCATATTATGCATTGCTCGTGATTTTATTGGGTGCTGTTTACCCATTTATTAAAGGCACTTGGAAAAAAGACACGGTAACATTAGTCTTTTCAATCCTCAAAGTGTTTGGTTTTGTGGCAGGTGTGATGCTTGTATTTAATGTTGGTCCTAAGTGGTTTTTTGACCCAAATATGGCACCGTTTTTATTTAACAAGTTAGTCATTTCAGTTGGCTTGCTAGTACCAATCGGCTCCGTATTTCTGGCTTTATTGGTCGGCTATGGATTGCTTGAATTTGTCGGAATCTTTATGCAGCCGGTGATGAAACCGATTTGGAAGACACCTGGACGTTCTGCTATTGATGCAGTGGCATCCTTTGTAGGAAGTTACTCAATTGGATTATTAATTACCAACCGTGTTTTTAAAGAAGGAAAATATACTATTAAAGAAGCAGCAATTATTGCAACAGGATTTTCTACTGTTTCAGCCACCTTTATGATCGTTGTTGCCAAAACGCTGGATATAATGAACATTTGGAATGCCTATTTCTGGGTAACATTTATCGTAACATTCATCGTAACCGCTATCACCGTCCGTATTTGGCCATTATCCAAAATGAGTGATTCCTATTATCAAGATATGGAGGGTGACGTAGAGGTTATCATTAAGAAAGACAGAGTGAAGACTGCATGGAAAGAAGCGATGGTAACTGCAAACGAGTCTCCTAGTCTTGGTAAAAACATTTGGGACAACCTAAAAGACGGCTTTGTCATGACAATGGGGATTCTTCCTTCGATCATGTCAGTTGGCTTGCTGGGTCTTGTTTTAGCGGAATTTACCCCAGTTTTTGATTGGCTTGGCTATATTTTCTATCCTTTCGCAAAGCTCGTACAGCTACCGGATGCCATGCTTGCTTCAAAAGCCAGTGCTTTAAGTATTGCCGAAATGTTCTTACCGGCACTTTTAGTAACAAAGGCTGCACTTGTTACAAAGTTTGTCATTGCTGTTGTATCCGTTTCTTCCATCATTTTCTTCTCAGCAGTGGTACCATGTATCCTTTCAACTGAAATACCACTTACAGTCGGCAAACTTGTGGTCATCTGGTTCGAACGAGTAGTCCTGACGATCCTGATTACAGCACCAATTGCATTTTTAATTCTATAAGCCAAGGAATTTCGTTTTCCAAAAAAACCTTGAGTTTCAAGGTTTTTTTTTATGAAAAAATGCTATTTTCAAAAATTACTTTCACATTTATAGGATACAAGCCTTAACCATTCGCCGCTCATATGAATTAACTATTAGAAGAGGCGGATATTGTTAAGATTTTGGATGGTTATCGTTTTGTGGAGGTAATATTAATGAATTATGCTTCATACCTAATGGCATATTTTAAAAAATACAGGAGGGAGGAAATAAATGAATATTAAGCGTCTCGAAAATATATTGAGCAGGATTAGCGTCCAAAATGTACCTAATGCAGATGTGGAGGTTGTGAATAATACGCGGCTGACGATGATTGGGAAAGGCCGGCAGGGAGCAGTTTTTTACTATACTAATAACATTTGCGTTAAGGTGTTTGGAAATGAAGAGGATTGTGAACGGGAGTATTATGCTTTATCGCTTGGCCAAAAGACTACCCTTTTACCGCGAGTATATGCGAAAGGGAAGCTTTACATTGCAATGGAGATTATCAAAGGGGTTGATCTGCGGGAATATTTGCAATCACAGCCATTAACGGAGGAACTCTCTGCAAAACTAATAGACATGCTTATCACTTTTAAAAAAATAGGTTATGAACGGATAGATCATCATAAACGGCAAATCTATTTGCAGGAGGACGGGAGCTTAAAGGTGATTGATGTCGCGAGGACCGTATGGCGCGACCGTGTTTACCCTTATCCTCGAAAATTAATTAATTCCTTAGGGAAAGAGTATAAAGAAGTATTTTTATCCCATGTACAAGCATTATCGCCTGACTTATATGAGGAATGGCAGAACTTCATCCGAATGGAAGAACTTTCACGTCATATTTATGAAATCATACTCAAGCAGGAAACCGACAAAAACACTTTAAAAAAATTAAGTGAAAAGAATTTAATCGTAGACAACGAAAAAAAATACGTATTACAGCTTGAAGGGTTAATGTATAAGGTTTTTAAGGAAGAATGGATCAAAACCATGCTGGCCCGAGGTACTGACCCAGAAGTAGTTATGGAAAAGATTGATGAGTACTGGGATAAACGTGAACAAAGTTTTGAGAAGAATTACTCAATGAAAGAGAGCAGCAAGAAAAATAAGGATAAACGCTCCCGCCGATATGAAGGATACAGTTATGATGACCGAAAAAAAGATCGTCACCACAGTAAAGGTCATCATGATAAAGATCGTAAGCGTCACAAGCATGAAAAAGATAAAAAAAGACACAAAAGGTAATCTACAAACCTATTAAAAGAGAGGTGAAGCGAACATGAAGATATTAGTCATCTGGCGCTTGCTCACTGTAGGAGGAGTAAATGCCGGTTGGCGAAATCGAGCCATTTATTTTAAAAAACACGGAATTGAGACCGAATTCCTCTATACGACGGACCACGGCGGCCTTCATATTATGCAGGATGTGGCTAAAGTTTATTTAACGAAGGACGACAAGGAGATTATTAACATTATCAAAGAAAATGGATATGACGCCATCATCGTAGTCGACACCGGTGCTGCCTACAAGTGGATTCGAAAAGCGAAATACAAAGGTCCTATATTAATAGAGGCTAGAACCCCCGAGCTTATCAAACTGATGCCGCACCTGAAAACCTTCAAAGGAATCGAGCCCAAACTAATCATTGTTCCCTCCCACTATCAGAAAAGGCTTGTTTCCATTCTTACAGAGGATATCCCTATTCACGTTATATACAACGGAGTCGATACATCTTTTTTTCGGGCATTGCCATTGGAGGAAATCGATTTTGCAAGCCAGCCTCTTAACCAGCATGGTAAAAAAATTGTCGGCTGGATAGGCCGTACTGATAGGCGGAAGAATTGGCCAATGCTATTGGAGGTCGCCGAGAAAATAAAAAATGAACGTGATGATATAGAATTCTGGCTCATTGGCGGTGCACAAAGCGTCCAGCGGGAAGAATTTGCTGCCGCTTGGAATGACGGGGAACTAACTGACATTGTGAAATGGTTTCCCGTTATTCCGTACCAGCAGATGCCGCATGTCTATGCCAAAATTCGCGAATCGGGCGGCTGCACCCTAGCGACAACGAAGTCGGAATCGTTCGGGAATACTTTTATTGAATCGATGGTGTGCGGAGTTCCTGTTGTGGCTTCGAACATCATGCCAATTAACGAACTGGTGGTAAATGGTGAGACAGGCTTGCTTTATCGGGGCCAAAACGTCGACGATGCAGTCAAGCAAATCTATGAGATTGTAGATAATCCCGACATGCATCGAAAAATGTCGGCAGCTGCAGTTCGTCGGGTGGAAGAGAATTTTGCCATTCAAGTGGTCGCGGATCAATACGTTCACTTATTAAAATCATTCATTCAATTGGAGAGGAATGGAGATGGGGAGGTGGAGGCGACTTGATTAAACCTGTTTCTTATCAGAAAAAATTACAAGGAAAATCGAATGCTCATCTAATCACGTTTGATGATGGCAGGGAGTATGTGGTGAAATTCTTTCAGCAAGGTTTTGAAAGATCTTTGCCCAATGAATGGGTCGCCTACTGCCTTGGGCGATATCTAGGATTGCCGATTCCATTTGGCAGAATCGTAGAAATTCCGGAGGAATTCTCGTTACAGGTGCCTGAACTTGCCGAGATGGGACACACCCAATACCAATTTGCATCTTTGTTTATTCCCGATTGTCTGGATGGCCACAAGGTTTCAAAAATTTCTTCTATTGATAACCACCAGTCATTAGCGGGTATTATTGCATTTGATTATTGGCTGTTTAATCGTGATCGGACTCGTATGAATGTTCTTTTTCAAGAAGTTGCCTCAGGTTCAGGAGCGTATAAGCTGTGGATGATCGACCAGGCAGAGGTTTTTGGTTCCTATAATTGGACCCAGGAGGATGTAGATAATCTCCCTGCCGATTTATTAAAAAGTGCCACACATGAATTGATGTCGGCCTATATCGAGGATGAAAAAATATTTTATGAGCACCTGGAAGTCATTCAAACAATCCCCATTTTATTAATAGAAGAAATTGTTGAGCTTATCCCGGAAGAATGGGGCGTCACAAAAGACGAAAAAAAAGCAATAGTAACAACACTCGTAACAAGGCGAAAAAAAATTCTTCCTAAATTGCTCGAAAGGTTTATGAAAAGAAAATGGGTGTCAGACATCACAAAAAGACATTTTGGCAAATTGTCCACCTGAGGCGAATGAATTGTAAAATAATGGGTACACAATCGTTTAAACCGTCATTTTTTGACGGTTATTTTTTTGTTTTTTCGTGGTTTTTGGTTGAATAGGCTGTTTTGTGATGGGAAATTATTGTGTTTATTCCTTGGGAAAGCGCATGAAGTGACATTTCTCGAGTTGTGAGGTCGGTAGAGTGATGTACAAAACGACATGACCCGACATGAAGCTGTATTCCCACTGTTTGCCTTTATATAAATCATTTGGCGTATAATCATTTAAATTGCTTTTTGTAGGTAAAATGAATATTGTGTATGTTAGACATAATCGGACAGGGGAGAATTTTATCTTGAGCAAACAAGTAATTGTTTATACCACCAACGACTGTATCGAATGCACAATGGTTAAGAAAGTCCTGACTGAAGAAGGGATTCCTTTTGAGACAAGAAATGTGGCAGAAAATCCTGAGTATCAAAAGGAAGTGGAAAAATTCGGTTTTCTCGGTGTTCCTGTTACGGTAGTGAATAACCGTGCGGTAAAGGGTTTTACAAATGATCTTAAAGAATTGATGGAGCTTGCGAAAGAGAGCTAATAAGTACAAATTTCGGAAATCGAGTATTTCGGAGTTTTTAGAAGCGGGTTAAACAAAAGTATTTTTAAGATATTTTTCTTTACAAAAAAGATTCTTAGGTTTATTCTGATGATAATTTCATATTTGATGTAACTACTAGGGGTGCCCTGTTAGCGGGCTGAGAGAAAACGGCTAGTTTTTAACCCTTCGGACCTGAACTGGATAATACCAGCGTAGGAAAGTAGACCATGTTTAATTTTTACGGTTTCTTACTTAACTTAACCAGGTCCTTTATGAGGGCCTGGTTTTTTTTTAAAAAGGAGGAGAAGGATTTGCTTAAAAACAACTTGTTTGAAACGTTGCAAAAAGTAAGAGAAGTAAAACCGCTTATACATAATATTACGAATGTAGTGGTAACCAATTTTACTGCGAATGGACTTTTGGCTCTTGGGGCATCACCGGTAATGGCCAATGCTGCTGAGGAAGCCGCAGATATGGCACGGATCGCCAGTTCACTAGTTTTAAATATTGGCACTTTAAATTCACAAACGGTAGATTCGATGATTTTGGCAGGGAAGGCGGCCAATGAACAAGGTATTCCGGTTATTTTTGACCCGGTGGGTGCAGGGGCAACCCCTTATCGGACGGAAACAGCGCAAAGGATCATGGGGGAACTAAGAGTATCCATAATTCGAGGGAACGCCGCTGAAATTGCCAATGTCGTTGGAGAGAAATGGGAAATCAAAGGTGTCGATGCGGGAAGCACAAATGGTAATATTACCGATCTCGCCATGACTGCTGCAGAAAAATTAAACTGTATCGTCGTCATTACAGGGAAGGAAGATGTCGTTACGAATGGGAATACCACTTATGTTGTGGCTAATGGACATCCATTGTTAACAAAAGTGACAGGTACTGGTTGTCTATTAACCTCCGTTATTGGTGCATTTACCGGGGTGGAGAAGGATTTACTGCAGGCATCTGTTGCTGCAGTCTCGATATACGGAATAGCCGCAGAAAAGGCGGCGGAACTAACGGTGGAATCAGGCCCAGGAAGCTTTCAAATCGAATTTTTGAACCAGCTTTCGAAGATTGCTGAAGATGACATCAATCTTTATTCTTCCATAAAAAAATTAACAGGAGGAGGGCAAAAATGAAAAAGGCGTTAACGATTGCAGGTTCCGATTCAGGCGGTGGAGCCGGAATTCAGGCGGACCTAAAAACGTTTCAGGAGTTAGAGGTTTTTGGCATGTCCGCATTAACCGCTGTTACAGCGCAAAATACATTAGGTGTCCATGGAGTTTATCCAATGACAGCAGAAGCGGTTATCGAGCAGATGAAAGCCATCGGTGAGGACATGGGGACTGATGCGGTGAAAACGGGTATGTTATTTAATGCGGAAATTATTGAAGCTGTATCTGTTAATCTTACAAAATATCATTGGGATAATGTTGTTGTCGATCCTGTAATGATCGCAAAAGGCGGGGCTTCCTTGCTGCAAATTGAAGCAATTTCTGCGATGCAGAAATTTTTAATGCCGCTTGCCAAAGTGGTTACCCCGAATATTCCAGAGGCTGAGGTCCTAACCGGGATGTCTATACGTACAGCAGAAGATAAGAAGGAGGCAGCAAAAAAATTACATGCCTTAGGGGTGCAAAACGTTGTGTTGAAAGGCGGCCATGATGAAAACCCTTCAGAATCAACAGACCTCCTCTTCGATGGAAAAGAATTCTATACTTTTACGAGTAAGCGAATTCCGACTAAGAACACACACGGCACTGGCTGCACTTTTTCAGCAGCGATTACTGCTGAACTGGCTAAGGGAGCAGATGTATATCAAGCGGTCATCAAGGCGAAGGATTTTATTCAGGCTGCAATTGAAGATGGGATTGCGATTGGACAGGGACATGGGCCGACAAACCATGGGGCTTACCGGAAAAGGATCATGGAGATGGTCCAATCATGATAAACTTACGAGAAGCCTTGAAAGTATATTTTATTATGGGAACAGCCAATTGCAGGAAGGACCCGGTTGAGGTATTGAAAGAAGCCATCGCCGGAGGAATTACCTTTTTTCAATTTCGGGAAAAAGGCGAAGGGGCTTTAATCGGGGAAGAAAAATATGCTCTTGCGAAAAAACTGCAAAGCCTATGCAAAGAACACAGAATTCCGTTTATCGTTAATGATGATCTTGAACTGGCAATCGCGCTTGACGCAGATGGGGTTCATATTGGTCAGGAGGATGAACCGGCTGTAACAGTCAGAAATCAAATTGGCGATAATAAAATTCTTGGTGTATCCGTTCATACACCGGAGGAGGCCGAAGAAGCACTTAGCGCTGGTGCCGATTATTTCGGAATTGGACCGGTTTATCCAACAAAAACGAAGGCCGATGCAAAGCCATCAAGAGGGACTGCACTGATCGAGGAACTGCGAAGTCAAGGAATTGCTGTACCGATTGTTGGAATTGGCGGGATTACAAGTGAAAATGCGGCAACTGTCGTGGAAGCCGGAGCGGATGGCGTTTCAGTTATTACCGCCATCAGCCTTGCCGATTCACCGCACTTAGCTGCAAAGGCTTTGCGAAAAAGTGTAGGGGAGTGAAGAGATCATGAAAAAAACGTATAAGCTTACGTTAACTGCTATGATGATTGCGATGGGGACTCTTTCAAGTAATTTGGTCGTGATTCCGATTGGCTTTACAAAGGTTTTTCCAATGCAGCATTTTTTAAACGTTCTTTCCGCGGTTCTGTTGGGCCCTTATTATGCCGTGGCCCAGGCCTTTTGTGTTTCCCTGCTTCGGAATATGATGGGCACAGGTTCGCTTTTTGCGTTTCCTGGAAGTATGGTCGGGGCATTTCTAGCCGGACTATTATTTTGGAAAACTAGAAAAATCTACTTTGCTGTTATAGGAGAAGTTATTGGGACGGGAATTCTTGGAGCATTGCTTTCCTATCCTATTGCAACCCTAATCCTCGGGCAGAAAGCAACTCTATTCGGGTTTATCCCATTATTTATTTTCAGTTCCTTTGCCGGAGCACTGCTTGGATTTGTGATTTTAACGATTTTCTTAAGGAAGAAAGTGCGGCTTGGCGAGAAAAATATCACAGTAACTAAATAGAACCTTCACTGGGGGAAGCCTAAAAGGCTTGAGATGGGCACAGCTCCGAACCCTTTGAACCTGAACTGGATGATTCCAGCGGAGGGAAGTGGACCGTCAGAACCCACTCTTACCTTTGCTATAAAGAGTGGGTGTTATTTTTTTAAAACCTAGAATAAATTTAGGAGGCTTTAGGAATGGTTGGTCTGGAAAATTTAATAGAAACGATCGGACAAGAAGTGGAAGCTAGGGAAGCCGAACTGCTTAAACTTTTGAGCGACCTAATTGCGTTTCCGACTGAAAGTCCTCCGGCCCGGAATACAACGGGAATCCAGGAGTTTCTTAAAAGCTATTTAGGAGACATGGGATTTCAAACCGATATGTGGGAAGTATATCCTGGGGATTCGAATGTGGTTGGAATTTTAAAGGGTGAATCCTCCGAGCAATATAGCAGCTTAATTGTCAACGGACATGTGGATGTTGCTGAGGTTGGCGACGAAAAGGAATGGGGGGCGGACCCGTTTTCTGCCAGAATCAAGGATTCCTATATATATGGACGCGGTGTTGCCGACATGAAAGGCGGTATTGCCGCATCCCTCATTGCTATAAAACTTTTAAAAGAGCTTGAGGTTCCGCTTAAAGGAGATTTGCAATTTCAGTCTGTTATTGGAGAAGAAGTTGGCGAGGCAGGAACGCTTGCTTGTTTGGAAAGGGGCTATTCTGCTGACTATGCAGTGGTAGTTGACACAAGCGATTTACATATTCAAGGGCAGGGCGGCGTCATAACCGGCTGGATAACGATTCAAAGCAAAGAAACCTATCATGATGGGATGAGGAGAAGGCTGATTCATGCCGGCGGAGGCATCAATGGTGCCAGTGCGATTGAAAAAATGACGAAAATCATCGAAGGCCTTCAAGACCTTGAACGCCACTGGGCTGTGACAAAGAGTTACGAAGGTTTTCCACCAGGTATGAATACAATTAATCCTGCTGTAATCGAGGGCGGAAGGCATGCTGCGTTTGTTGCCGACCGCTGCGCCTTGTGGGTTACCGTTCATTTCTACCCAGATGAAGATTACGAAGAGATTATAAAGGAGATTGAGCAGCATATTGGTGCAGTGGCAGCTGCGGATCCATGGCTTCGTGACAATCCACCGGAATTTGTTTGGGGCGGTAAATCTATGATAATCGATCGTGGTGAAATATTTCCTTCCTTGGAGCTTGATGTGGACCATTCAGGAACCCGAATGCTGGCAAGCGCCTTTGAAAAAACGCTTATGAAAAAGCCTGTACTCGATATGTCAACGACGGTAACAGATGCAGGCTGGCTTGGCCGTGCAGGAATTCCGACAGTTATTTTTGGGCCGGGAAAACTAGAGGATGCCCATGCTGTTAATGAGAAGGTCGAGATTCGGCAATTGTTAGACTTTACAAAAGTGTTAGCTCAATTTATTGCTGTCTGGTGCAACACACGAAAGGGGGAGTAAAGCCAATGAAATTTTCTGATCGGCTTTTTGAAAAAGTTAAGGGAATTTGGGAGAAAACACATAAGCATCCATTCGTAGTCGGGTTGGGACGTGGCGATCTTCCGGTCGAATCTTTTATCCGCTATATGAAGCAGGACTACGTGTTTCTTATTGACTATTCAAAGTTGTTTGCGTTTGGAACGGTGAAGGCGAGAGATGTTGAGACCATGGCAGCTTTTGCAAAGCTTTTAGATGAAACCTTACATGGTGAAATGGACCTTCACCGCGAGTATGCGAAACGGTTTGGAATTTCGGAACAGGATCTTGAAGGCACCGAAGCTACTCCGATTAATTTAGCTTACACCCGCTACATGTTAAATGTGGCTCAAAATGGTTCTTTGGAGGAATTAATATCAAGTCTGCTGCCATGTATGTGGAGCTATTGGGAAATCGGTAAAATGCTAGCAGAAAACTATCAAAACTCTAGCGATCATCTATTATACGGCGACTGGGTGAAAATGTACTCTTCTGATGAATTTGGGTCGCTGGCTCTCTGGCTAATCGATTTGTTAGATAAATTAACGGAAGGAAAACCAGAGCGAGAATTGGCGGTTTTAGAAGAGCATTTTCTCACCACATCCAGGTTTGAGTATATGTTCTGGGACATGGTCTATGAGGGAGGAGATTGGCCTGTCTAATTCAAATATGTTACACATCGAAGATTTAACATATACATTTGATAGGGATATGCAGCCGATTTTTCAACAGCTTTCGCTCGATTTAAAGGCGGGGGAGTTTGTTTCCCTTATTGGCCCAAGCGGGTCAGGGAAAAGTACACTTTTTAAATTAATTACCGGACTGCTTAAACCGGGCCAGGGAAAAATACAAATTGCTGGGAATCTATCCTCAGGCAGACTAGGAAAAGTTGGCTATATGCCGCAAAAAGATTTACTGCTGCCTTGGCGGACGGTAATGGAAAACGTGCTGTTGCCCTCAGAAATCGCGAAAGAGGACAAGCGGGAAAAGTCACACGAAATCCGTGCTTGGTTATCCCGTTTTGGCCTTAAGGAATATGAGAATGCTTATCCAGATGAATTATCAGGGGGAATGAAACAGCGTGTCGCCTTTTTACGGACCATTATGACAGGCAGGGAACTTTTATTGTTGGATGAACCGTTTGGGGCGCTGGATTCGTTAACGAAACGAACCATGCATAGCTGGTTATTGGGGCTATGGGGTGAGCTTCAAAAGACCGTCCTGTTCATCACACATGATCTCGAGGAGGCAATTCTATTAAGCGATAGAATTCTTCTCCTTCAAAATAGAGGAGTCCTGGAATACAAGGTCAACCTGCCAAGACCACGAAATTCAGAATCTATTTATCAACCAGAGTTTATTTCAATGCGTAAAGAATTGGAGCGGCTGATACAACATGAGGAGTAAATGGAAAAGATGGGCCGGAGAATACGGTTTGTTTTTGCTGACGGCCATTTGTTTAATCAGTATTTGGCAGTGGGTAGTTGAAGCTGGAATGGTGCCTTCATTTATATTGCCTGCACCTACGGCAATCGGCGAGTCACTTGTGAATAATCGTGAGATTCTTTTGGGCGAGCATTTACCGGCGACATTCTTAGAGGTTTTGATTGGCTTTGGACTTTCGCTTATAGGAGGGCTGCTTTTAGGCGTTAGTATGCATTTTTCTAAGATATTAGAAAAAGTGCTTTATCCTTTTCTAATCATCTCTCAAACGATCCCGATGATTGCCATTTCTCCAATTTTTATCATGTGGTTTGGCTACACGATATGGAGCAAGGTTGCTGTGACAATATTGGTAGCTTTTTTCCCAATCGTTGTGAGTACTTATGACGGGTTGAAGGCGGGCGGAAGCGAATATCGTGAATTACTGTTAACAATGGGGGCCGGACGCTGGACAATTTTTAAAAAGGTGCAGGTTCCGATGGCCTTGCCATCCATCATGTCCGGTTTGAAGATGGCGGTGGTTTATTGTGTCGTCGGCGCCACTATCGGAGAGTGGCTGGGGGCAAGTGAAGGGCTGGGCTATTTTAGCCGGAGGATGTCTTCAAACCTCCAGTCAGATTCAGTCTTTGCAGCTATTTTTCTGCTTTCTTTAATGGGAATTGTATTGTTTTTGTTGATAAGCTTACTAGAAAAAAAGTTAATTAAAAATAAGATTCGTTAATTTGCTGAAAGGAAGTTATTATTGTGAAAAAAAGTTTATTGGTTATGGTGAGTTTGCTGCTTCTGTTAGTTAGCGCATGCGGGAAGGCAGGGGCCGATAAGTCCCCCGTTAAAGAGGAGGGCCTCCAGAAAGTCAGCTTGATGCTTGACTGGTATCCGAATGCCGTTCACTCGTTTCTTTTCGCAGCACAGGAAAAAGGCTATTTCAAAAAACAAGGTCTGGATGTCGACATTCAAATGCCTGCAGACACGAACGATCCTTTAAAACTTGTGGCCGCTGGTAAATTTGACATGGCGATCAGTTACCAGCCGCAGGTATTAGTAGCACGTGGAGAGGATATTCCTGTCCGGTCATTCGCTGCTCTCGTTAGACATCCGCTTAACCAATTAATGGTTGCAGCCGATAGCCCGATTCAATCACCGAAGGATTTGGCTGGACGGACCATCGGCTATCCATCGATTCCCTTAGATGAGGCGATCATTCAAACGATGGTAAAGGAAGATGGCGGAGATGCGGGAAAGATAAAAATGGTCGATGTCGGCTGGGACTTGATTCCGGCGATGGCTACGAAAAAAACCGATGCCTTGATTGGCGGCTATATCAATCATGAGAAATTATTGCTTGATAAAGAGGGACACCCAATGCGTACGTTAAATCCAGCAGATTATGGTGTTCCAGACTATTATGAATTGGTGCTGGTAGGAAGTGAAAAAGGGTTAAAGGAAAAACCTGAAGTATTTAAGAAGTTTATGGCTGCCATAAGAGATGGACAAAAATATGTTGCGGACCATCCGGAAGAGGGGCTGTCCATTCTATTAAAGCATGAAGACAAATCATCGCCACTGGAAAAGGACATCGAGACTAAGAGCCTCGAAATTCTGCTGCCGTTGATGGATGCAGGAGATAAACCATTCGGCTACCAGGATTCTGTAGTCTGGGAACATGCTGCTAAATGGCTAAAGGATACCAAAATCATCAATAAAGATATTAAACCAGAAGATGCCTATATTAACTTTTAATAAATAATAATCTTGATGTCATGGTCAGGCACCGTAAGTGGACAAATGTCCACGCGCGGTGCCTGAAACCATTAATGATATGTTAGAAAATATGAATAATTTGGGCGAGAGATCATGTTCATCAGGTAGGCTGAGTGGTTGGGGCTGGGTTTTCGTTTTTTGTTTAGGAAGTCGATAATGACTTTGGCGTTTCGGATACCGATTCCGTGGCCATAGTATTGATCGCCGCCAAAATAGATGACATTTTCCGCTCTCCAATGTGGTTCCTTTGGACTGAAATCTGGATTGTTGAAATGAAGAGCATCTCCTGGTAAATAATCATCACCGAATTTTTGGTAGATCGGCAAATCCTCATCAAATTGCCAGTCCATTAAATATAGGCGTTCAAACAGCAAATCAAACCGCGTTCTGCCAATTGAATAAAGGGTAGCAATATATAAAACAATGGCTATAGCAGTGGAACACTCAAAAGCATATAGCTTTCCGTTTTTTAAGATGTCTAGAATAGCAGTCGAAGGACTTGCCCCTGGCTTCAGTAGGAACCCTCCGTTGCCGAGCCGGTCCCAATATTTTTTATTGCAGATTGCATAGGTAAAGGTTGTAAATATTGCTCCGCTCTTGTTCAGTTCGCGGGCAGCTCTCATCGTATTGGACCGAAAAGTCAGTTCGAATTTAAGCTGCTCCATGGTTTGATACGAATAAACCTCTTCATAAGCAGTCATTTGTTTTATTATTTTACGCTGCTCTTGGTTGGTGATTTGTTTATAAAGCTCCTCAGCCTTAACAACCTGATTATTGATACGAATCATATTTTCCCCCCCCGAAATCAGATATCAGCCTACCTTTAGATTATGAATAATCCCTAGTTGTGACACTTAAAATAAATTCTCCACTGCCTAGTTTGAAAAACAAAAAGTTGGGATAAAAACCCCAACTTTTTAAGAGCAATTTCCATATTATGCGTCCGTCTCAGGGGGACATTGTAAACAAGAGGTGCCTGACATCTTCGTACGTAGTAAAACCTTCATTGAGATACCTTCATAGACACTTTCAAGGATTTCATGTACATGAGCAGAAAGACGAGGGCGCTCATGAATCTAAATACAGTGCTGATGTTGAGGGCGGTTATGATTCCGCCGATTTCGAGCAGCCAGATGCCGATTTGCGGTGCGATGAAGGCGACGAAGGAGAGGAGAACGTTGTAAGTGGTAATGCAATAGGTTCTCTTTTCCTTCGGTGATTGCTCAAGCAATAGGTTAAACAACAGCAGCACGGTCCCTGATACAAAGAATCCCGAAGTCATGCTGACAAACGTTAAATAGTAAAGGTTCGTAGATATAGCATTTAAGAAAGGTGCAGTAGCCATTCCAGCTGCCACCCACACAAGCATTAATGTATTGGATTTTTGATCGGCCCATTTTTTCCAGAGCGGATAGGAAAAAATTTGTACTAGCTGATTCGCAACAGAGAAAATACTAATCCACAGAATCGTGGCATGAGCATATTTTACGTTATAAATATTGAATAGACCCCAAGCCATTTGCCAAGTGAAATTAAAACAAAGGGCAGCAATCAGAAACCATTTATAGCCCCGGTCCTTAAAAATTGACCAATCCATCGAAGAATTCTTCGGTTCCTTCACCTGTTTTGCCTTGATCGTTTCCTTATGCTTCATTAAGAAAACAACTTCCAGTACACCAAAGGTAAAGGCCATAAAAAATAAGGTCTGGTATGCAGCCGCGTTATCTGTTTCTTTCTTCATGACAATCCCGATAATCAGTGTTGTTACCATTCCTACCAACGTTAAAAGCCGGTTACGGTCGCTGAAAAATGTACCTCTTCGTTCTTCGGAAATCATCCCGCTGATTAATGTCTGCCAGCCTACGTTTGAAATGGTACCGGGAACATTCATTAAGGCAATAATCAATAAAAATGTCCATGCCTGCATGGATGACTGCAAATAAACCACACCAATGAGCAACAAAAACAATACCCTTGCCCATAGAACGGATAAGGCAACGGTTTTCTTTTGCTCTTCCAACCGATTTAGGATAACAGCAGCAGGAATGGTCATAATGAGGGCGACAAGCGGCGGCAGAGAACTGATTAATCCGACCTGATAATTGCTTGCCCCAAGGATGGAAATGGCGAATATAGGAAAATAGTTGCTTGCCAAGTTTGTCGCAACTGTCGAAACCATTCCATGATATATGCTGATTTTTTCATTATAAGTACGCATCTGTCTCCACCGTTCATCTTTAAATATACAAAGCTATTATACATCCAAAAATCTTCGTTGCACTAAGTATTTTTCAAAAAATAAACCCATCATCACTATCGCTGTTTTTAGGCCAGTCAAGAAGAACATGCTATAATAAAATACAAATTAATAGTGGAAGGATGTGCAATATTTGACAGCACAGCAGTCTCAATTGACGAAAAAGAAGTCAACCCAATACATACCGCCAATGGGAGAATATGAGAGCTTTCAAAGTGAAGAGGATTTTAAAGGGAAGTTGAAGGAATGGGGGTTGTCAGCAGCAAAAAAAGAATTTTGGTATAAGGACAGAGGATTTCAATGCCTGGTAAGCATAAAAGGCTATGAAATGTACGGAAATCAAAACTACACCCTTGTAATAGAATTTTCAGATGGAACCCTTAGCTGTATTCACCCGGCTTATTTAAAGGAAATGCAGCAGGCAAGTTTCGGGAAGGAAAGCATGCTTACGCTTGAGGATCGGGATGTGAAGGTAGAGGAAGCAGATACCACAGTTAGTGAGGAGGAATCTGCAAAAATCGACCTGGAAAGTAAAGCAGAAACAAAGGAAATCAACACCCAAGCCGAGCCGGCCAAACCGGCAAAAGTGAAAGAGGCTAAACCTAAAAAGGAAAAGGCGCCTAAAATAGAGCTGCCTGCAGATAAAGTGCATTTTACAGCCACTGTGAAGCAGTTTGCCCTGACTTACAATGCTTTTAATGAGGAAAACGATGAAGTCGTTGTCCTTGAAAATGTCCAAATCGTCCAGGAAAACCCTCTCGAACTTGGTCTAGCCTGGTGCAGCCACAGCAAAACATTGAAAAAGTTTGAGCTTGCCCCTGGGGATATGCTCGAATTCGATGGGAAGGTGGCCGCAAAAAAACTAGCAAAAGGGAAGGACGCGGCGGAGGAGTTCACTGTCGAAGTGCCAGTCTTATATAAAATTAATAATCCTTCAAAAATAACGAAACAATAAAAACAGGGACCTATATTGGTCCCCATTTTTTTCGGTTCAATTTGGAAAATACATTTCCATACGGTCACAGCCCTTGCGTAACATGAAGTAGTTTTGAAAATCAGTATTTAGTGATACAGTTTCATAATCCTTAATGGAAATGGAAAAGGTTCTTCCATCTTTTTTTGTAAATAAAAGCACTCCATTTAAAAATTGTATTTTATCAAAATGAAACCCATCTCTTTTCCATAAAAAATCTTCGTCCTCATAGTAGTTTAAAACGACCTGCCTATCATGGTAATTCTCAAAAATAGAAAAATTAGATATTCTTTTTTCCAATTTTATCACCTTCCCCTGTAGTTTTATTTTAGTAAAAATGGATGAAGGAACGGGGTGACGGGAATCACAAATAGCAATTATTTCGAGAACTGAAATTTTTTTATATGTAACCGCCTCCATCGGAAATTAGGGAATTCATCTAGGGAAATATGGAGTATAATAAGGGAAATAATCAATACAACAGGGGTATGAAACATTGGAAAAACGAAATAGCAAGTATAGATGGATAGTTTTTACGGCAGTGTTGTTTACATATTTTATCATTGTAAGTCAAAGAACAGCACCTGGATTAATTTCGGATCAATTAATGAAGGAATTCCATTTACCAGCAGCCACGATCGGTTTGTTGGCAAGTATACAGTTTTTGGCGTATGCTGGACTGCAAATTCCGATTGGGATTTTATCTGACCGTTTGGGTCCAAATTATTTTCTTATTGGCGGAACCGTCCTAACGGGGCTTGGGACAATTATTTATAGTACTGCCTCGAATGAAGCCATCCTTTTTGCTGCAAGATTGCTGGTAGGAATAGGGGATGCCGCCATTTGGGTCAATTTGGTGTTGATTTTAAGCAGGTGGTTTAGAGCCAATGAATTTGTAAAATTGCTTGGCTTAGCAGGAATGGCCGGAAGCTTAGGATTTTTATTGGCGACAGTTCCCTTCTCTGCATTAATTGCCTCCTTTGGCTGGAGACCGCCTTTTTTGACAACGGGTATTATTCTCTGCCTTACTGGAATTCTTTTATATTACGTTTTGGTCATGAAGCCAAATCAAATGGGCCTGAACCAAACCAAGCCGCAAAAGTCTTATCTTAAAAAACAGCCGAGGCAGGAAAAAACCTTGGTGATGCTGCGCCGTATTTTTTCAAATCGTCAGGCATGGGCAGCTTTTTTCTGTCATTTTGGAGCGGTAGGGACATATGTTGGATTTATTGGTTCATGGGCTGTACCATACGGAATGCATGTATATGACATGACAAGATCCGCTGCCAGCCAGCTGGTTATGATTGGCTTGATTGGCGCCATCATCGGTGCGCCTGTAACAAGCTGGGTTTCAGCACGGATTGATTCACTCAAAAGACCATATGTCCTGGTTCATGTTGTTATTTTTCTAAGCTGGACTGTCATTCTGCTTTTCGGTGGAAATCCGCCTGTTTTCCTACTATATATGCTTTTCTTTTTAATAGGTTACGGAAATGGCGGCAGTACATTAACCTTTGCGGTCGTCCGTCAGTCTTTCCCTATTAAGGAGGTTGGCGTAGTCACAGGATTTGCGAACACAGGGGGGTTTATCAGCGCGGTACTTTTACCGAGCATTTTTGGTAAGGTATTAGACCATTTCCATTCATTCGGTGCAAGTGTGGGGTACCACTATGGGTTTATTATTCCTGCCGCATTCGCCCTGATTGGCTTACTCGGCGGAATGATGATCAAGGAAAATCGGCGCGAAGTGAACAGGCCAAGTGAAGAGGCAATTGTATAAGCTTGGAGTAATTGGGCAATAAGCCTATCCCTCATTCAATTTGGACACATATACTAATTTGTAACCATTTTGAGGAGGAGATAAAGAATGGATAGACAATTAACAATTGGTTTACCAGGCGGAGGTTATGCACCACCTGGTCATCCGGGAATGGGATATCCAGGTGCGCACCCAGGCATGGGTTATCCTGGTTATCCGGGAATGGGCTATCATCACGGCCAGGGCGGTTTTTATCCGGGACATGGGTATCATCACGGCCACGGGGGCTATTATCCAGGACATGGGTATCACCACGGCCATGGCGGGTATTATCCGGGCCACGGGTATCACCACGGCCACGGGGGCTATTATCCAGGCCACGGATATCATCACGGCCACGGTACCTACCAGCCAGGCCAAGGCTGAAAAGGTTAATTAACAGAACAGGTTGTTCGTGAATCAAGCAGGGGCTATGGCTCCTGCTTTTAATTTTTGCGGGCATATTGTTTAATTCCCAGCGGATATTGTGAACCACAGAAACGAAAATAATAGAGGAAAATGGAACAAATATTTAGTATAATTATTTTTTGAATGTATTTTTAAGGAGTTTACTACCCATGAATCAGGCTATCACCTTGAAGGATAAAATAAAACAAATCTTCGTTCTGTTAGTTCCAATTTTAATCACCCAGCTTGGGATGTTTTCCATGGTGTTTTTCAATACGATCATGTCGGGAAAATATCATTCAACCGACCTGGCCGGTGTTGCGATTGGTTCTTCAATTTGGAATCCGATTTTTACAGGCTTGAGCGGCATTCTCCTGGCAGTATCGCCGATTGCTGCACAATATTTTGGCGAAAAAAAGAGCCATGAAATTGCAGCCGTGGTTAAGCATGGTGTGTATCTTTCCATCATTTTAACATTGGTTATCATTGTTTTTGGTTTCTTTTTATTGGCACCGCTTTTAGTAACGATGAATCTTCCAAGAGGTGTGCAGGATACCGCTTTTAACTATCTGGTCGGGCTTAGTTATGGGATTTTGCCGCTTTTTATTTTTAATGTATTACGCTCGTTTATTTATGCTTTGGGAAAAACCCGTGTTGTTATGGTGATCATGGTTTCATCCCTGCCTGTAAATTTTCTCTTAAACTATGTGTTTATTTTTGGCAAATGGGGCTTTCCTGAGTTAGGTGGTGCAGGTGCAGGCTATGCTACATCGATTACCTATTGGGTGATTTTAGCTTTTACGGTTTTGATTGTGTTAAAACAAGAACCGTTCTCTACGTACCCCGTATTTAGCAATATGAAGCAATTTTCGTGGACGAAGTGCAGAGAGATTTTACAAATTGGAGTGCCGATGGGGTTGTCGACGTTTTTTGAAACAAGCATGTTTGCAGTCGTTACTATTTTAATCAGTAAGTTTAATGTAACAACTGTTGCTGCCTATCAATCGGCTTTGAACATCGTGTCGTTCCTGTACATGATACCTATCAGCATTTCAATGGCCCAGACGGTCCTAGTCGGATATGAAGTGGGTGCCCGCCGCTATAAGGATGCCAAGGTCTATAGCTGGCTAGGTATTGTTTTGGCGGTGTTGATTGCGCTTGTGACAGGATTATTTGTGGTGGCTTTTCGCTACAAGGTCGCAGGGTTTTACTCGAATGAGGCGGCGGTTATAAGTTTGACGGCAAACTTCTTAATTTTCGCCCTGTTTTTTCAAATTTCCGATGCCATCCAAGCAACAGCCCAGGCAGCGTTAAGAGGATATAAAGATGTGAATTTGGCCTTTATTATGACGTTAGTTGCCTACTGGCTCATCTGTTTGCCTGCTGGATACCTATTGGCACACAATACCGGATTAGGGGCAAGGGGTTACTGGATCGGCCTCACCATCGGTCTCCTTGCCGCAGGAATCGCCTTAGCCATCAGGCTCATCTACATCCAAAAACACAAATTTACTAACGTTGAAATGTTGGAAGTGGGGTAAATCTGCCTGAAACGCTATTTCACTAAATCAATCACTCTGAAATTCTCTTAATAAAATGAAAAGACGCCATTGCATCAGAATGGCGTCTTTTTGTTAAAAAAACTTTTTTATTCCAAATAATTTTAGTAATGGATTTTGGTTTTTATCTGTGATTTGCAGTTCATTCATAACTAATTTTTCTTGATTATCAGTAATCCACTTTTTCAATTCTTGCTTATCTCTGCATTGTGTATAATATGTTTCCCCACCCTTACCAAGAGCATTGACAACATATCTACAAGTGTTCCCCATAATGCCCACCTTTACGTGTGTAATATATTTATATATTGCATTATAGCAGGCTTTTAAAAATAGTCCATCGTTATTTTGTATCAAATTTATACAAATTTTTCATATTCTCCTAGAAGCTGATTCATAGATTTGACTTTTCTCAATAGACAAATTAACATTTAAAAAAATACTTTCGGAGGAAAATTTATCTTACTATTCTATTTATACGTAATATTCCAAAAAGCGTGATCTAAAACCAAAAATAAAAATTATTTTTAAATAGTTATATATGAAGAGGAGTATAAATATATGGATATTCAAATGCTGGAATCTTTGGTGACAAATTTAGGGCTGGAGCCTCATCCCGAAGGCGGTTATTATAAACGAACTTTTGAATCTTCCGAGCAAATATCTGACCAAGAGTTAGCTGTGAATTATAATGGAAAACGAAAGCTGTATACAAGTATTTATTTTGTATTGACGTCTAAAGATGTTTCCCATTTTCATCGGTTGAAGTCAGATGAATTATGGTATTTTCATGGTGGAAGCTCTTTGACTATTCATATCATTCATGAAAATGGAGAATATGAGGAAATTAGGCTTGGATTGAATTTTAACAATGGCGAAGTTCCGCAAGCGCTTGTCCCCAAAAATGCTATTTTCGGTTCATCAGTAATGGAGAAAGAAACATGCTCGCTTGTAGGCTGCATGGTTTCACCTGGCTTTGATTTTCAGGATTTTGAATTGTTTACACAGGACGAGCTATTACAAAAATATCCTCAGCATAGAGAAATCATTTTGAAACTGGCGTATAAAGAATTGCCAGAATAAATTATATGTAGAAAAATGATGAATTCATTGATAATTTATGGTGATTAAAACTATAATTAAAATAAACCGACTGGTCATAATATTTTTTCGTTCAGCAAAAGGGGGAACAGCCATGCCGCCAATTGTATCCGATTCCTATAAAGAAAAAAAGCGTAAAGAGATATTGGATAGCGCTTTTGTCTGCTTTGCTCAGAAAGGATTCCTAGTTGCTACCGTTGACGACATTGTGCAGCATTCCGGAATTAGCAAAGGGGCCATCTATAATTATTTCAAAAGCAAAGATGAAATTTTTCTGGAATTGATGAAGGCGAGTACAGAGGCTACGTATGAAAAACTAACCGGCGAATTGGGGAACTGCACCAATTCCATAGATAAAATAATACACCTATTTGATATGTATTTATCACCAAGGGATCGAGAGGATATCGGCAATATTGTTGTCCACGATGAATTTAAACTTCATGCCTCTCGTCACCCAGAATTATTGGAAAAATTAAATCAGCGTAGACACGAGTATTTTATCCAGCTTTTTTCACAGATCATTAAAGAGGGGCAGCATTCAGGAGAGATAAAGAAGGATCTGAAGCCAGACATTTATGCCAATGTGTTTTGGTCGATAATTGATGGGGCAATGATTCAAACGATCTATCCCGACTTTCCATGTAATGATGTGATTAACGAGATGAAGGAAATGTTTTTAAGAAAAATTAAGGCTTAGCCTGACGAGAACCGCATGTGGAACAAATTTGTTCTTCATGCGGTTTTTCAGATATTTCAGCGCAAAATCATTGAATTCAGCATAAATATATAATAAAATCAAAATAGACTTAATAGTCTATTTTGAAGGTTATTTTTTTAGAGACTAAATAAACCGACTGGTCATTTTAAAAAGTGAAAGAAAGGTGGGCAAATTATGACTCTAAATATTTTGTTTTTAACCGTCACCATCACAAAACGAACAAAAAGTTTAAAAGAGGCAGTACAGGATGATTATATAGAAAAACTACATGATGCGAATAAAAATCAACGTATTTCGATGAGATATTTTAAATAATCATAGAGGTTAGGGCAGAGGCCCTAGCTTTTTTTTTGCTTAGTTGGACCGGATGAATGGTCTCAAGAGGTCCGCTTAACGAAATTTTGAGGCACGAGAACCGTCCCCACGCCTCATTGTGAACAAAATGAACAAAATGATTAATAAGGTTTTAATGCTGTTTAAGTATATAAACTTTCAATATTCTAAATTTTTTGTAGAATTAGGTAAACGTTTACAAGGGGGAATTAAAAAGATGTTTAGTTTCAAAAAAATTTCAACAGTGGTGACTGCGGGAGCATTGGCGTTAAGCCTCGCTGCATGTAGCAGCGGTGCCAGCAAAGAAACTTCAAGTCCAGCAGCCAAAAAAGAAGAAGGGACAGGCTATCCAACAAAAGCTATTACCGTTGTGGCACCATCCGGGGCAGGCGGCGGCTGGGATTTAACAGCACGCTCCTTCACAAAAATCTTAAGCGAAACCAAATTGGTGGAGCAGCCGTTAACGGTTGAAAACAAGCCGGGCGGCGGCGGTGCCGTGTTTATGGCGGAATACGCCACACAGCAAGCAACAAACAATGACATGCTGTTTGTCAACTCACCGCCGATCATTATTAACAATCTGAAAAAAGAAGGTAACAGCCCATATGGTTATAAAAACACTACACCATTGGCACAGCTGACAAAGGATTATGGAGCAATCGTTGTAAAAGCGGATTCAAAATTCAAAGATTTAAAGTCTGTATTAGATGAAGTGAAGAAAGATCCTACTAAACTAACATTTGCCGGCGGTTCCGCACCTGGCTCAATGGACCACTTGATTTCTATTCTTCCGGCCTTTAAATACGGAGTGGATCCAACCAAAATCAAGTACGTTTCCTATGATGGCGGCGGTGAGGCAATTACGGCATTGCTTGGCGGTAACGCAGACGTGATCGGCACAGATGCTTCGAGCGTAAAAGAATTTTTAAAAGCAGGCAAGGTTCGCGTATTGGCGATTACTTCAACTGAACGTTTAGGCGGCGATTTCAAAGACGTTCCAACCGCTAAGGAACAGGGTGTAGATGCCGAGTTCACGATTTGGCGCGGCGTGTTTGGACCGGAAAAAATGTCTAAAGAAGCTAAAACTTATTGGGAAAAGACCATCGACAAGCTGGTTCAGTCACCTGAATGGAAAAAAGAAGTTGAAACACAAGGCTGGGAATTGGAATACAAAAACAGCGCTGACTTCCAAAAATTCTTAGGAGATCAGGATAAGCAAGTCAAAGAATTATTATCAGCATTAGGCATGCAGAAGTAATAAAGGCGGGAAGGAGTTGCTTTTCTCCTTCCCTTATTTTTTCAAAAAGGAGGACTTCGAATGGAATTGAAATTCGACCGTATTGCGTCAGTCCTGTTTCTTGCAGTAGGCGTATTGTTTATCATCGGCAGCCGGCATATTGCCAGTTCATCTTACGGAAGCGTGGTCGGGCCGGATATTTTCCCGCTCGTCCTTGGAAACGTGCTAGTGTTGTTAAGTATTCGCTTGTTTTTTGAGACGTTCCAAAACAAAAACAAGCAGGAAAATAAAGAAAAATTAGAATACAAACCTTTCATCATTATTTTTATTGCGACTTTGCTTTATATTTTAACGTTGGAATCCATTGGTTATGTAATCACCACATTCTTATTTTTATTTGTCTGCTTTCAAACGATGGAACGTTCAAAATGGATCAATTCGCTTATCATTTCAGCAGCATTTTCTGGACTTGTTTACTTTTTATTCGTGGAGGTTTTAAAAGGGACACTGCCAGGCTGGCCAATATGGTTCTCGTAGGTTTGAAGCAATAGACCTTCTGCATTTAAGGAAATGTCAGCTTTTTAGAAAGGAGTACGGACATGGGTATACTTGATTATTTATTACAAGGTTTTGGAACAGCACTTATCTGGTATAATATCATCTTTGCTTTTGTCGGGGTTTTAATCGGTACCGCGGTTGGGGTGCTTCCAGGAATTGGACCTATGAGCGGTGTCGCGCTCTTGATTCCGGTAACAGCATCGATAACCGGCGGACTTCCGCCGGAGCAGGCAGCGACCAGCGCCATCATTCTTCTTGCTGGTGTCTACTACGGGGCGATGTATGGGGGTTCGACAACTTCGATTCTATTAAATACACCGGGAGAATCGTCCTCCGTTGTGACGACCCTGGACGGTTATCAAATGGCGAAAAAAGGGAGGGCGGGGAGCGCCCTTTCGATTGCGGCAATCGGCTCGTTCTTTGCCGGGATTGTTACAATTATCGCACTTATTTTATTAGCAAAGCCATTATCAAACGTTGCTCTTAAATTTGGTCCAGCAGAATATTTTTCACTTATGCTTCTTGGGCTTGGGGCGGTCAGCGGATTAGCTGGAAAATCGGTAACGAAAGCGTTGATTATGACGGTTTGCGGTCTTTTGCTAGGAACGATTGGAATTGACAATGTTTCGGGGATTGCCCGGTTTACCTTCGAGATCCCATGGTTATACCAGGGAATTGAGTTTTTGACACTCGCGGTCGGTTTATTTGCACTTGGTGAGGTGTTCAAAACCATCCTTGAAAAAGAAGAGGATGACGGAGAAATTGCCAAAATCAACAATATGCTGCCGTCCAAGGAGGAATTCAAGGAGTCTGCAGCTCCAATTGTCCGCGGATCACTACTCGGCTTTTTCGTCGGTATTCTACCGGGGGCAGGAGCAACACTCGCATCGTTCTTCTCTTATCTGCTAGAAAAAAAGATTTCAAAGAAACCTGAAAAATTTGGAACAGGTACGATTGCTGGAGTTGCTGCTCCTGAATCCGCTAATAACGCTGCATCAGGCGGAGCGATGATCCCATTATTAACACTAGGTATTCCGGGTTCTGGGACTACTGCTATCTTGATGGGGGCTCTGATGATGTACAATGTTCAACCGGGTCCATTATTATTTGAAGACCACCCACAAGTGGCGTGGGGCTTGATTGCCAGTATGTTTATCGGAAATTTTATGCTATTAATCTTAAATCTGCCTCTAGTAAAAGTTTTTGCAAAAATTATCGAGACACCAAAGAAGTACTTGATTCCAATGATTATTGCCATTTCGATTTTCGGTGTTTATGCAGTCCAAGTATCGACTTACGATTTACTTTTGTTATTAGCCTCCGGTGTTCTTGGTTACTTTTTAAGCAAAAATGATTATCCGATTGCTCCACTTGTTCTTGGACTTGTTTTAGGCCCAATGGTTGAGAATAACCTTAGAAGAGCATTGACCATTTCGAATGGTGATTATACAGTATTTCTTTCCCGCCCAATTTCATTAATTTTTCTATTAATCACCCTATTATGGCTCGTCGTGCCATTCATGATGAAGCGCAGGGGTAAAGAGGTTATCATTAATGTTGAGGGATAAATCTGAAGATTACAAAAAACTCCTTTTTAAAGGAGTTTTTTTAATATATTATTAAGATAGAGGTGTTTGCATGCGTTTACATACAAAACTGATGCTGGGAATCTCTATAGTTATTATTATAATGGGGACCATCATAGAATTTACGTTTAAAAATATCATGGAAACGAATTTGAAGCATGAGATTGGAACGAAGGCGTTATCCGTTGCACAATCAATTGCGAACATGCCGGAAATACAAAAGGCGTTTAGTGCGGAGGACCCCGCTTTAATTATTCAGCCTATTGCGGAAAAAATACGCAAACAGGTGGGTGCGGAATTTATTGTTATCGGAAATCGAGATGAGGTCCGTTATTCACACCCTAACCCTAATCGTTTAGGCAAAAAAATGGTTGGTGGAGATAATGACCGTGTTTTTAAAGGAGAATCAATTATATCGGAATCAGTTGGGACACTTGGACCTTCTTTACGAGGAAAAGCTCCAATTTTTATTGGTGGACAGGTTGCCGGCGTCGTTTCTGTAGGGTACCTGCAGACAGATATTAAAAAAGAAGTGGCGCGAATTCAGAAGAAGGTCTTTTGGGCCATCATGATTATTTTATTAGGCGGTCTTCTGGCTGCTATATTAATCTCATTTAATATTAAAAAGGCACTTTTGGGGCTTGAGCCAGAGGAGATTGCCTGGATGTATCAGGAAAAGCATGCGATCCTTGAATCCATTCATGAAGGAATAATTGCCATTGATACGAATGGAAGAATAACGGTTGTCAACGAAACAGCGCATAAAATTTTACAGGTCCCTTGCGATACCGTTCTACGTGGGACAAGGATTGAAGAAGTGCTGGAAAATACGCATTTGCTCGATGTAGTCAGGACCGGTCAGGCCGAATATGACAGGGAATTCATGATTTTTGGGGAAATCTTTTTAGCAAACCGAGTGCCAATTTTTAACAACAAAGGTACCGTTATCGGGGCTGTAGCGAGTTTGCGGAATAAATCTGAATTGGCGCACCTGCTTCAGGAATTATCTCATGTCAAGGCTTATGCAGAAGGGCTGCGCGCTCAGACACATGAGTATTCCAATCGTCTCTATACATTGCTGGGGTTGATTCAGTTAGGTTCCTATAAAGAGGCAATCGATTTCATATCGAGAGAAGTGGATGTTACCCAATCGTTCATTCGATTTTTAATGAAGGAAATACCTGATCCGATTATTGCCGGATTTATTCTAGGGAAAGTCAGCCTGGCTAGCGAGCTGAAAATTCAGTTTACGATTGATAGTGAAAGCAGTTTTAGGGATCTTCCTGGTGACATCAGCCGGGATTCACTAGTCACGATTATTGGAAATCTCGTCAACAATGCTTTTGAAGCTGTGAGGGCAAATGACAAGGTGGAAAAAATCGTTTCCTTGTTTTTAACCGACCTTGGCAGGGAATTGATTATCGAAGTAGAAGATAACGGCGCAGGGATTGACGCCGAGTTGACTGATCAGATTTTTAAAGAAGGTTTTTCAACAAAGAATTCAGGAACCAATTCCGGAATCGGTCTGAGTCTCGTTCAAAAGGAAATTCACGAATTAGGGGGATACGTGACGTTTTCATCGGCCAAGGGAGAAGGAACGATTTTTACAGTGGCGATTCCAAAACGCAGGGGGAGTTTGCATGAAGGTGAACCGAGATATTGAAGTGTTAATTGTTGAGGATGATTTACGTGTGGCGGAAATCCAAAAGAGGTTTTTGGAACAACTCGAAGGCTTTCAAATGGTGGGAATTGCGGCTAGTTATCTGGAAGCAAAAACGTTAATCGAGATTTTGCAGCCGGACCTGCTTCTGTTGGATGTTTATTTTCCGGATATGAACGGACTAGATTTGCTGAAGGAAACAAAACAGCAGGCAAAGCAAATGGACGTCATTATGATTACGGCTACGAAAGAGATTGATAAAGTTCAAGAGGCAATTAGTATAGGTGTCTTTGATTACATCATTAAACCAGTTGTATTTGAGCGTTTCAAGCAATCATTGCTGCGGTATCAAGAGTTTCATAGAAAGCTTGTTCAATTGGGACAAGATAATCCGCACGTCACCCAGCAACAGGTCGACCAGCTGTTGCGCAAGGATGTTGAGGGGGCCGCAGGAGCGGGGGACAAGCCTTACCTTCCAAAGGGCATCGACCCGCTTACCTTAGATAAGGTAATGGAAGTACTCGGACGAGCAGAGGGCGGTCTCACCGCAGAACGAGTCGCCAAAGAAATCGGTGTCAGCCGTACCACCGCCCGCCGCTACCTCGAACACCTTGTCGCCGAGGACAAAATCGAAGCCGATTTAGCCTACGGCACAGTTGGCCGCCCTGAACGCGTCTACTTGGTGTCAGACGCCACCAAAAGACAAATGTCCACCTGAGGCGGAAACTTTTATTAATAAAAGGCTCTTTTCTAAAAGAGTGTTACTTTCATAATATAAAAACTGCTCTAAGTAAGAAGAAATAACATATTGAATTGCTTTAAGCGACCGAACATTTGGAAAAATAACTTGTCCGGTCGCATATAGTCTTTCTATGCGCCCCAACGCTAGAAAAAACTAGCGGACCGGTCGCATATAACCTTTCTATGCGCCCCAACGCTTGAAAAAAATAGCGGCTCGGTCGCATATAGCCTTTCTATGCGCCCCAACACTTGAAAAAACCAGCGGCTCGGTCACATATAGCCTTTCTATGCGCCCCAACGCTTGAGAAAACTAGCGGTTTGGTCGCATATAGCCTTTCTATGCGCCCCAATACTTGAAAAAACCAGCGGCTCGGTCGCATATAGCCTTTCTATGCGCCCCAATACTTGAAAAAACCAGCGGCTCGGTCGCATATAGCCTCTCTATGTGCCCCAATACTTGAAAAAAACAGCGGTCTGGTCGCATATAGCCTTTCTATGTGCCCCAACGCTTGAAAAAACTAGCGGACCGGTCGCAAAGGAGCAAAAACAAATGAAAACAGCATAATAAAAAAAGTGTAAGACCTTATCGGGTTTTACACTTTTTGTTTTGTTGGTAAGTTTATGTGGATTTTGCGTTTTTTTTAATTTTGAATATCCATCTTAGGATTGGCGGGACGGCAAAGTATATGAAAAACAGCCGGAATAGCTGAAAGCCACTCACCATTGATAAGTCCGCTCCTATTGCATGAGCGAGGATGCCCATTTGATCCATTCCTCCTGGGGCTACACTCAAGAAGCTGGTGGATGGAGTGAAATACCGAAAGTATACCAAAAGCAAACTTAATCCTAATGAGCAGAGAATCATCAGTCCCCCGCTGATAATGGCAAGGGTAATAACTTTTGCTTTATTTGTCAGTTTTTCAGGTTTCAACAACAGTCCTATATAACCGCCAATCATAAATTGCGAGAGGTCTAATACAGGCGGCGTGAGGGCAGGTCCGTGAAGTCCGCCAATCGTCAAGACAGCTGTTCCCAAAATCGGTCCAAGTAAAAACGGCGTAGGAGCCTTTATTTTTTTCGCTAGCAGGGCACTTAGAACACTAATGACAGCAAATAAAATTAGCATCAGAGGAAAATTTCCAACAAATGTTTGATCTGCGCTTTGTAAAAGTGATGAGGCTGTATTACCCTTTCCTGTATCCTGAAAAAGCGGTCCGAACACAAGAAACGGAACAAAAAAGATAATCATCATTAATCTGGCAACCTGAAGAAACGTCACCGTTGTAATATCAATTCCCTTCATCTCTTCGGCAAAGGTAATCATTTGCGATAGACCACCGGGGATACTTCCGGTTAGAACAGTTGGATAATCAACGTCAGTCAGCTTTGCTACAACAAAGGCAATGCCAGCACAAAAACAAATTAGTAAAGTGGTCGTTAACAACATGGAAGGCAAATTTGCCGCAATTTGATCAAGAGCTGTTTTGGTAAAGGACAGCCCAATCGAATAACCAACAATGATTAATCCAATATCTCGGATCCATCTAGGCCAATATAAATTAATTCGATTAAACCTCGAGCCAATGAATACAGCAGTCATTGGTCCTAAAAGCCAAGGAATGGGGGTATGAAGGAAATGAAAAATCAGCGCGCCGATTAAGGCAATGATGAGTGTTATAAAAAAGCGATTTGTTTTATTGTCATTAATGTTCAGAAATTTTGTCAACGATAACCCTTCATTCTGGAAATATATAAGGTGTGATGTTCAAATACTCCACTATTATCATCATTTTACCATGATTTATTGATCCTTGATATTTTAAAGCAATAATTTTGGGAATAATGGCTTCATGAAGGAGTAAACCTAAATAGTGACTTTGAATATTAATGCCATTTGAAATATGAAATAAAGGAGGTGTTAACGATGCTTGTTATGGAAAAGGAAGAAATCAACTTGTACTATACCGTGAAAGGCGAGGGAGTACCTATTGTGTTTATCCATCCGCCTTTACTTACTAGTGCAAATTTCAAATACCAGATGGATAATTTATCGAAAAGTTACAAAGTCATTTGTTTTGATATTCGCGG
The DNA here is from genome assembly GCF_049568635.1 of Neobacillus sp. SAB-20_R2A. NCBI lineage: Bacteria > Bacillati > Bacillota > Bacilli > Caryophanales > Bacillaceae > Neobacillus > Neobacillus sp. SAB-20_R2A. The sequence goes on from NZ_CP145895.1 coordinate 2,517,624, forward strand.
ACATGGCCACAGTTCTTATTCTAAGCAGCCTCTTACCTATCGATTAATTGCGGATGACATACTGTATCTCTTGGACCATCTAAGAATCCCAAAAGCGTATCTTTGCGGATATTCCACCGGAGGTTCCATTGCCTTGGAATTTTTATTGACAAACCCGGACAGGGCATTGGGAGCCATTATTATAAGCGGAATGTCTGAGGTTTATGATTGGTATAATGAAAAAAGAATTATTCTGGCACGGCTACTTGCCAAAGCAGGAGCCAAACGTTTGTTGGCTTTAGGGATTTCTTGGGGCAATTCCGATGATAAAAAAATATTCAAAGCTATGTATCAGGAAGCCCTGAATGGTGATACAAGAAACATCGGACAATATTACAATTATAGCTTGCAATACAATTGTACCAATCAATTACATACCATTAATCATCCGGTTTTATTGATTTATGGAAAAAAAGATAAATCGTTTCATAAATATGCAAAAATATTAAATGAAAAGCTTCCTAATAATGAATTAAAATTTATATATGAAAAGCACCAGATACCGACAAAGTCAGCTCCTCACTTAAACCAACTAATCAGCAGGTTTATTCAACAACATAATTAAAACAAATATGAAAAAGAAGGAGGAACCCTAAAGGCTGCTCCTGCTAACTTTATTTTAATTGGAATTTTAAAAAGGAGCAAAAACGATTATATGAATAAATAAATCGGGATAAGAATGGATCCCACAGTTTTTTCGTAAGGTGAACCGTGAAACTAGCTATACTTCCGAGTGCAGCACTTCTAATAATTTCAAAAGGGTAATGGTGCCCCATCCAAATCCGAGAGATTCCGATAAATATACCCAAATACCACATTATTTTTCCAAATATTCGTTGATATAATAGCACTGAAACAGCTGCCGCAAAAGCCAATGCTGTATGTTTACTTAGAAAGGAAGAATCCTTTTTTGCTGGAATAGGAGGTAATAAATGCACCTCATGGTTCACAAAAGGCCTTGGTTGATAATTGAAAAATTTTATTATGAAAGTAATAATATAGGTTACTCCAACCGATACCCCCGTTAATAGCGAGAATTTCTTATTGCGAAACCACAAGATAATTAATAATAATACATATACATAACGAGCTTTTTTCGAAATGGTTATCATGATCATATCCCAAAAACGAGAACGACCAGCCATTTTATTTATTATTCTAAAAATATTGAGATCCATTAAAAAGCCCCCTTCACTTTAACTAAATGCTATTATTTCCAGCAAACCAGCAGCCCATGTATAGAAAGAAATCCAAAAAAAATTACTCTAACTGTAAAAGGAATCTAGGATTTTTATGCCGAAGTAAAGATAAGGTTAGAATGGATGAATTTAGTTCAACGAAAGGGATTGCTGAAAAAAATGAACAAACATTACGTTTTCGTTTATGGAACATTGAGAAAGAATGAAAAATATCATCATTTGTTGCAGGGGGCAGAGCTTGTAGCTGAGCAGGCTTGGACAAACGGAAGACTTTTCGACACCGGACTAGGATATCCTGCGGTGAAAGAATCAGAATCGGCTACGGTATATGGGGAATTATACCTGGTTTCAGATAATCATCTATGCAGCCTGGACGAATTGGAAGAATATGAGGAACATAGTAACGACAATTTATACGACCGTAAAAAACAAAACATTTTTCATGACAATAGGAAGACGGAAGCCTATATCTACACGGTTGCCAAACACAACGAAAGCATGTTAAGTACGCCAATCGTACTAGGTGACTGGAAGGTGTATCAGTTTGAAAAACAAAGTGGGAACGTTCTGTATTTTGCATATGGCAGCTGTTTGGATCATGCCAGGTTTAAGCTAGCTGGGGTCGATCATTATTTTCAAAAATTAGCAGGGGTTGCAGAGCTTAAGGGTTACACCCTTCGGTTTACAAAAAAGCTGCCTGACGGCGGGCGGGCAGACATTGTGGAAGAGGGAGGCGTTGTGGAAGGGAAGGTTTACGAGATTCCATATGAATGTCTCGAATATTTATACCGGCGTGAGGGCGTTCATACTCGTCTTTACCGGCCTGCATTAATTGATGTCAAGATGGATGGCCAGACAATCAAAGATGTACTAACATTCATAGTCGTTTCGAAAGACCCTGAAACAGCACCGCCTGACCATTATCTCGAGGAAATTATCCGTGGAGGCAACGGGTTTTTAAGTGATTCGTATATTGCTGAGTTGACAGAACATGTGAAAACACTTTAAAAAACGAGTCAGGCACCTACAAGGGTGCCTGACTCTAATTCAGATTTCAATAATAATCGGCAATATCATCGGTTTTCTTTTCGTTTCTTTAAAGAGATACTGTCCTACAGTCTTCTTGATGTTTTGTTTGATGACGTTCCATTGCCGAATGTTTTCTTCTTGTAAGTCATTGACTGTCTTTTTGACAAGGTTGTTAATTTCCCTCATCAAATTCTCAGATTCCTTTACATACACAAATCCGCGCGTAATCGTGTCGGGTCCTTGGATAATCCGTTGGTCCCGTTTGCTCAACGTTAAGACGATTACCAGCATGCCATCTTCAGACAGTTGCCTCCGATCACGCAGCACGATCTCTCCCACATCACCGACACTCACACCGTCAACATATGTATCACCTGCAGGGACGGATCTTGTCTGCCTCGCAACCCCGTCTTGAATATCCACAACAACCCCATTCCGGATAATAAAGGTATTTCCTTTTTCCACTCCAACCGATTCCGCAAGCATCCGGTGATGGTGAAGCATCCGGTATTCGCCGTGAATCGGAATAAAGTAAGTGGGCTTCATCAACGTAAGCATCAGTTTTAGATCTTCCTGGTAACCGTGGCCCGATACATGCATACCAGTTGAGCTTCCGGAACCGTAAATAACATGCGCTCCCCGCTGGAACAAGTTATCGATAATCCGGGAAACATCCTTTTCGTTCCCAGGAATAGGGGATGCTGCTAGAATAACAGTATCATCGGGATAAATCGAAGCATCCCGATAGCTTCCGCTTGCGAGCCGCCCGAGAGCGGCATTTGGCTCGCCCTGACTTCCGGTACATAGGATGGCGACTCGTTCGGGGGCAAATTTTTCGATTTCGCCTGCTGCTATCAGCATTCCTTCCGGTACATGCAGATAGCCACGTTCAATGGCAACATCAACGACATTCACCATACTTCGGCCCAGCAAGGCCAGCTTTCGATTTGTCTCAAGACAGGCTTCCACTACTTGCTGCACACGATTAACATTGGAAGCAAAAGTCGAAACGAAAATTTTCCCCCTAGCCCGAAGAAAAGCTTCCAACATATGACTGCCCACCATTTGCTCAGAAGGAGTGATCCCTTTTCTTTCTGCGTTCGTACTTTCCGAAATTAACGCTAAAACGCCTTTCTGGCCAATCTCTGCCATTTTATGTATATCGGAATATTGGTTATTGGCCGGAGTTAGATCAAATTTAAAGTCCCCCGTATGAACGACATTTCCTTCTGGCGTATGGAAAACAATCCCGAGACAATCCGGAATGCTATGGCTGACTTTGAAAAAGGAAACTTTAATCTCGCCAAATTCTAACTCTGAATCAGCATCAATCGGTACAAGCTTAGTATCCCGTTTTAGTCTGTGCTCTTCCAATTTTAATTCAATCAAACCGAGCGTAAAACGTGTTGCATAAATAGGTACATTTAATTTTTTTAAAAAATAAGGAACACCTCCAATATGGTCTTCATGCCCATGAGTCACAACTAAAGCACGGATTTTCTCACGGTTTTCTTCCAAATAGGTCACATCTGGAATGATCAAATCAATTCCAAGCAAGCTTTCATCAGGAAACATTCCGCCGGCATCAATCACCACGATATCGTCATTATATTGAATCACATACATGTTTTTGCCAATTTCATTAATGCCGCCTAAAGCAAAAAAGGATAGGGTATTGTTACTCACTTTTTCTTCCTCCCGAATACATTCTGATATTCATAATATACCCGGAGAATCCTTCATTAATTAACTGTGAACACCATTTTTCCGTAAGATTCACCGCCCCAAAATCATGAGGTAACGTGTCAATATAATATAGGGGCCCGTATAAACAACGGCCTTTTTTATAAAGAAAAAAGTGGATGGTCTAATTTTAGATGAATTGGATGGTCAATAATCAATGTGTTTTCGATATTATATAGGTAGCAAAAGCTTTTTAATTAGAGGTGCGGTATGAATATAATGATCGGTTTAGTAATTTTAATCCTTATTTTTTCTGTAGTTTCAACGCTATTAATTACCAGGAAACCTGATGAAAACTACACTGGTTCAACAAAAAGAAACACCACCAACTTAACTTTAATATATGTTGTTATTATCGGCATCGCTTTAATTTCACTTGGAATCTATATTGGGGTTGATTAGACCATCTTGAAGGATGGTCTTATTATTTGCCCTATTTAGTTTGAAACAATCTCAAGTGCATCAGCAAACCTTCGAATTCCTTCATTGATCATTTCCTCATTTTCCCTTGCAAAGGTAAAACGGACGAAACCCTTTTCAGTCCCCATCGTTGAACCAGGGACAAATATTACACCTCTTTTTATCGATTCCTCCAACAATTGGATTTCATCACATCCATTTTTAATTCGGCACCACAAGTGAATGCCGCCTTGTGGGATATTAAATTCGACTTGATCTTTTAAAAACGTATCCAGACTATTAACAATTTGATTCCTGCGGTTTTCCAACCTCTTAACTAACCTTTTCATATGAGATTCAAAATCATTTGATTCTAAAAAATCATTTGCAATCCATTGCGAGTAACTGGCATGTCCAAAATCGACTTGCTGTTTTGCATCTGCTAACCTTTCAATGACCTGTTTCGGTCCAATAATCCATCCTATCCGCAGCCCAGAGGCAACAATTTTTGTCAAAGAACTAATATATAAAACATTCCCATGATGGTCCAATGATTTAAGAGTTGGGATTTTCTTCATTGAAAAAGGCGTTAAACTATAGGGGTCATCCTCCACCACTGGAATCCCAAATTCAGATGATATTTCAAGAATCTTTTTCCTCCGTTCTAGGGACAAAAGAGTTCCTGTAGGATTTTGAAAAATTGGATTCAAGAAAATCATCCTAATTCGATGTTTTTTATATAAATCGGTTATATCGTCGGGGTTTATCCCATCCTTGCCAACCTTTAAATAATAGGTTTTGATTCCTGCAGATTTAAATACAGGCAGATTGTAATGATAGGAAGGATTCTCAAGGGCAACTGAGTCTCCTGGTTTTAACAGGCATTGCACCACAAGATGCAAAGCTTGCTGTGCTCCCGAAGTAACCAATATAGATGAAGGATTCGTTTCGATCCCTCGGAACTGTTTAACATGTTTAGCAAGTGTGTCTCTGAGTATCAAATTACCCTGTGGATGGTCATATCCCAAAGTACCGATAAAGGATCTGTTCATAGTAATTTCCCTAAGAGACGATAAGGGAAATAAATCCTGAGATAATTCGCCGCTGGCTAAATTAATTAATTTTTGCTCAGCCATCTCTTTGTGAATTCTTTGCGTTACAGGTAAATTGGGAAGAAATGAGCCTGCCTCAATATACCTGTTCCAGCTTGGAACACGGTTCTTAGCCATTCCCCAAATATCTTTGCTTACGGTTGTTCCACTGCCTTTTTTTCGCTCAATCAGTCCATTTGATTCCAACTCGTCATAAGCCGCAATAACGGTGCTTCTGTTTACTCCGAGTTCTTTCGCCAAGCCTCTTTCAGAAGGCAATGGCTTATCTTGGGGAAAAGTTCCATCCGCAATCCCGTTCTCGATATATATAGCAAGTTGTTTATAAATGGGTATTTTAGAATTTCTGTTAGGTTTCCAATCCATTAGCTACATCCTTTAACTTAAACTAGGTCTTATTTATAATTGTATACTTTTTCAAAGCATTTTTCATTTTGGACACGATAGTCGGTGCCTCGTATTTTAGCTGCCTGCAACAAGGCAGCTTTTCTTTTAAGAGTTTTTTCATTTTTTGAAAAATTAAGAAGGAAATTACTATCCTAAACTCGTATATGGTAAGTGTAGCTAAAACAATTCGAACACGACATTTGGGGGAATGGCAATGACGATTGAAAAAATGGAAGGAAAGTTGTTGTGGGAGCCTTCACAACAATTCCAGGATGAATCCAATTTGAAAAAATTCATGATATGGCTGGAAGAAACACGGGGACTGCACTTTGATACATATGAACAGTTATGGAAGTGGTCAGTTACCTCGATTGAAGGCTTTTGGTCTGCCGTCTGGCACTATTTTGACATTCAGGCGAAAACGCCATATGAAGAGGTTTTAAAGGTAAGAAAAATGCCAGGGGCTCAGTGGTTTCCTGGAGCAACTTTAAACTATGCAGAGCATGTATTTCGTAATGAAATCCCTGAAAAAGAAGCAATTATATACGAAAGTGAAAACCGGACACAAGGGAAAATAACCTGGGCTGAATTGAAAAAGAACACCGCGGCCATTGCCGAATATCTTAAATCACTTGGAGTTCAGCCGGGAGACCGTGTAGTAGCGTATGCGTCCAATATTCATGAAACGATTACAGCCTTTCTTGCTTGTGCCAGCATCGGGGCCGTCTGGTCAAGCTGTGCACCTGAATTTGGGATCATGAGCGTAATTGACCGCTTTAAGCAAATTGAACCTAAGGTATTGTTTGCCGTTGATGGCTACCGGTATGGAGGAAAAGACTTTGATCGCCTTGAACTGGTGAAAAAAATCCAAGCGGAACTGCCAACTCTTCAGCAAACAATCATTATCCCAAACATAAAAGAAGAGCCAAATATCGGACAGTTAACGAACGCTGTCTTGTGGAATCATCCGCTTGAAATTACAACAGGGGCAGCAATATCATTCGAGGCAGTGCCATTTGACCATCCACTGTGGATTTTATATTCCTCCGGTACTACTGGCAAACCAAAAGCGATTGTCCAAAGTCAGGGTGGAATTTTATTAGAACATTTTAAAATGATGGCTCTGCAAAGCAATATCTCTAAAGATGATCGTTTCTTCTGGTATACCACAACTGGCTGGATGATGTGGAATGTAGTTGTAAGCGGTTTACTGGTGGGTTCAACGATTCTATTATATGATGGTAATCCAGCATATCCAAATTATGATACATTATGGAAATTTGCCGATTCCTCGAAAATGACTATGTTCGGAACCAGTGCAGGCTTTATTACGGCTTGCATGAAGGCTGGCCTGAAGCCGAGGGAACAGTTTGATCTTTCCCATTTAAAAAGTATCGGGTCAACGGGGTCACCTCTTCCTGTCAGCGGATTTGAATGGGTGTATGAACATGTGAAAGAAGACCTTTGGCTCGTTTCGACAAGTGGAGGAACGGACATTTGTACCTCAATCGTTAGCGGTGCTCCAACCCTGCCAGTTCATGCTGGGGAACTGCAGTGCCGGGCGCTCGGTACTGCTGTAAAGGCATTTAACGAACAGGGCGAAGAGTTGACAGATGAAATAGGTGAACTCGTCATAACCGAGCCGACACCATCGATGCCGATTTATTTTTGGAATGATGAAAGCGGCGAGCGTTACCGCGACAGCTATTTTGATATGTACCCAGGCATTTGGCGTCATGGTGATTTTATTAAGATCACTTCAAGAGGAAGTGCTATTATCTACGGACGTTCGGATGCAACGATTAATCGCGGCGGAGTCCGGATGGGGACGAGTGAAATTTATAGTGCATTGGAAAAAGTGCCTGAAGTTCTTGATAGCTTAGTTGTCGATCTGCCGCTAAGTGCCGAGCAATCTTATATGCCGCTTTTTGTTGTATTGAAAGAGGATGCCGTTCTGACTGAAGATGTGAAGTCAAGAATCAATCAGGCCATCCGCAAGGACTGCTCACCGCGTCATGTGCCAAATGAAATTTTTTTAGTAGATGAGCTGCCGAAAACTTTAAATGGCAAAAAGCTAGAGGTACCGATCAAGAAAATTTTGATGGGAACGCCTGTTGAAAAGGCAGTGAATACAGGCTCATTAGCGAATCCTGATACTTTACAATATTTCATAGAATTTCAGAAAAATCTAAACGGCTTACAAAAATAAACTTTTAGGCCGCTCACAAGGTGGGCGGCTTTATTATTGTTTTCAGGATTAATCTAAATTGGCTTTAATCTTTTTGATCATATCTGAATATTCTTTGTCAGTCAGATAAACTTTGCCGGGATTCATTACGAAGGTTGATCCCCAATTATCTTCTCCTTCATATTTTGGGACGACATGCAAATGTAAATGATGTAATGTATCGCCGTATGCACCATAATTTATCTTATTTGGTTGGAAAGCCCTGTCAATAGCAGCTGCTACCCTTTTTACATCGTTCATAAATAAAGATAATTCCTGGTCACTAAGTTCAAAAAGTTCCTTTACGTGATCCTTATATACTACATTACATCTGCCTTTATAGGTTTGCTCTTTAAAGAGAAAAACTGTGGAAACACCAAGATTAGCTATTTTAATCATAAGATTGTCTATTCTTTCATCCTCCATGCAATACATGCAATCTTTATTTAATTCCATCCATTTTCATCCTCTTCTCTAGTTTAATATAGTAAATATAAATTTTTCTCGTTTATTGTGCTCATATCTTGTCTAATTTTAAACTATTTTGTTTATAATAAAATTTTTCACTATTCTCACCAGCTAATTCTACACGAATATTATGTAGTAAGGAGGTGATGAATAATGTCTTTTGCACTTGCAGATTGGATGCTGTATACGTTGTGGGCTGCTTTCGGACTTATGCTTATTGATTTTCTGATAGCTTTTGTAAAATCATTTTGGAAAGGCTCATTCAGCCCAACATTAGTTTTAGACTATCTTAAGGATGTCCTCTACTTCATCTTCCCATTAAATATCCTCATTTCAATGCTCTCCATAGACCCGTCAGGATGGATACTGGTAACCTTCTATTTTATTGGCGGTATCGCCATTTCTCTCAAGTATTTATTTGATATTTATAAGAAATTTAAATAATCTGGTTTATAGAAACCCTCCTTTGCGGAGGGTTTTTTTGATGAAAATATTTCTTCAAGCCTGACACCTTTCCTGTCAACATGGAAGCCTATTTTTCATAGAATATTTCACAAATTTAAGAAGGGATGTGAGACCTTGAGGAACTATCAGTGGGTCAAATGGCGGAAAATTATCCTCTGGGTTGCGGTTTTCGTGTTTTTAGTCATGCTGTTGGTAAAAGGAGGACCTGCAGCATGGAATATCGCGATAACTATTTTAGGTTTTGTCTTCCAATTGTTTTTTGCCATGATGTTTATGATTATTCAGTTTGTTGCTCTATTTTGGTTTCTGGCCAGGGGGCGAACCTATTGGATCTTGCCAGGTGAAACAGGTTCCTCTTGGGATGATTATCGAGGAAACCCTGAAATTGTAGAAAATGCCAAGCGTATTGTCACCCTCCTTAAAGGTGTGAAGGAATTTAAGGAAATGGGGGGCGAAGCTATAAGGGGATTATTGCTTTGCGGACCCCCTGGGACAGGAAAATCTTACTTGGCCCAAGTCATAGCGAATGAAGCACAAGTACCATTCGCCTATGCATCTGCCCCTAGCTTTCAGAATATGTTCTTCGGTGTAGGAAACCTTAAAGTCATGGGTTTATATAAAAAAGCTAGAAAACTTGCAAAATTATATGGCGCCTGTATTATCTTCATCGACGAAATCGATGCCATCGGCATGAGCCGTCAATCAGGCGGCGGAGGCGGCGGAATGATGGGAGGGATGATGGGAATGGGCGGCGCCGGCCTTTTAAATGAGCTCCTCTTGCAAATGGATCCCCCGAATATTGACAGCTCCTGGTTTGCCAAGCTTCTGCGCACGCTAGGCTTAAGGCGTAAAAAGGCTGAACGGCCTCCGGTTTTGACGATTGGAGCGACCAACCTACCGGATGTTCTTGACCAAGCGCTGCTCAGACCCGGCCGTTTCGACCGAAAGCTTTGGGTCGATTCACCTGACTATGATGGTCGCGTCGACGTCTTCTTCTATTATCTTCAAAAAATCAAGCGTGATCAGTCGCTGACTCCAGAACGTGCTGCATTAGATACCATCGGCTATAGTCCAGCCCAAATTAAGCATATTGTCAACGAATCAATTGTCATCGCTCACCAGCGCGGGGCACAGGTTTCGAGCTATGAGGATTTCCGAAACGCAATGGAAACATATGAATGGGGGCTCAAACAGCCGCTTCGTTCAATGAGCGAAGATGAAAAACGCAATGTTGCTTATCACGAGGCTGGTCATGCGGTGGCACAGTACCTGTTGAAACCGCATGAACGAGTTTGGAAGGTTACTATCATTCGCCGTGGCGGAGCCCTCGGTCTTGCGGCCACGAAACCAACCCATGAAAGATATAACCGCAGTGACAGTGAAATTCTTGCAGAAATACAAGTTTGTCTTGCCGCCAGGGCGGTGGAGGAAGAATTCCTCGGGAAAAAATTAAATGGCGTCACATCTGACCTGCGGCAGGCAACAGAGCTTGCCGGTGCATACCTCGGTATTGTTGGGATGGGAGATGAATTGTTCAGTTGGCTTGCCTTAGGGTCGCGAGCCGATGGCCTAAGGGCTCTTCGTACAAAAATAAACCAGCTGTTAAAGGATGAAATGAACAATGTGAAAAAGCTGGTTCTTGAGAATGCTGCCTTCGTCCACGCGATTGCAGAAGAACTGCTTAAGCGGGGCGATTTAACAGGAGATGAAATTGAACAAATATATAAAGGACTAAATGGCCAACAGAGCCTGGAAATGCCAGAGGTCGGGGCATAATTATAAAAAAGAAAGAAACCAGTTAATCCTTTGATTGACTGGTTATTTTATAGAATTTATCCTTTACACATTTTGTATATTGGTAATGTGCTTGAAAGAGTAAACCAATAAGCTGTGAAATATTGAGGAGCATTTTCTTTTTAGGAAAAAAGGGATGCTCCTTTTTCTATTAAATTGGGTTAAAGACTGTAATATTTATATTTTAATTGACAGTAATTTTGCAAATGTTATATTATTTATCATTATATGTTATAAAAGCTAACACGGAGAAAGGCGGTCCACCTTAATGAAAAAAATTGAAGCCATTATCAGGCCTGAAAGACTTACTGAGACCATAAAAGGGTTAAAGAGTATAGGTATTACTGGGTTTACCGTTTCGCAGGTGGTTGGCAGAGGAAAGCAGAAAGATACTCAAGGTGTATACCGCGGGAAAAATTACAAAGTGACCCTCCATCCAAAAGTAAAATTGGAGATCATCCTTTCCGATTACATGGTGGAACGGACCATTCGGACAATTGTGGGCGCTGCGCAAACTGGAGAAGATGGGGACGGAAAAATTTATGTTTATCCGATTTTAGAGGCGTATAACATCCGGACAGGTGAAACGGATGATGATATTGATGATTTGCAGAAAAAGGAGGGATAAGTATCATGGAACTGATCTACTTAAATTCGGTTTGGGTCGTCCTTGCAGCGGCAATGGTGCTGTTTATGGAAGGCGGATTTAGTCTACTCGAAGCTGGCCTGGTTCGAACAAAAAACGCCGTAAACGTGACCATGAAAATTTTTGTGGATTTAACGGTTGGTGCTTTAGCTTTCTGGCTGATTGGATTTGGTGTGATGTTTGGGAAGGATGTTAATGGATTTTTTGGAACCACACTTTTTGGACACCCGCAAAATATTACCCTTTCCATTGACCTGCCGAGCACGGCCTTCGTGTTGTTTCAAATGGGCTTTGCGGTTGCCTGTATTTCGATTGTCTCTGGTGCTGTTGCCGAACGAATGAACTTTAAAGCCTATATTTTAACAGCTGCCTTAATCTGTATCATTGTATATCCACTTTCCGGACATTGGATTTGGAGCGCAAACGGCTGGCTTGCGAAACTGGGGATGAAGGATTTTGCCGGATCGGCCGCTATTCATGCGGTCGGTGGCTTTGCAGCTTTTGCTATGGCGAAATGGCTGGGGCCGAGGAAAGGAAGATTCAATTCCGATGGAAGCACGAATGTATTTGCTCCAAGTAACATACCTTTAGCTTCAGCCGGAACGTTCATTTTGTGGTTTGGCTGGTTTGCCTTTAATACTGGCAGCACCTTGGATGCTTCTAATAAAGCCTTTGCTTCTATAGCCATTAATACGATGCTTGCAGGAGCGAGCGGCGGAACAGCGGCTCTTTTTATGACGATGAAGAAGTTTGGTAAAGCGGATCCAAGTATGATGATCAATGGGGTATTATCTGGGTTAGTGGCTATAACAGCAGGATGTGCCTTTGTTTCGCAATGGAGTGCAATCATCATTGGTATTATCAGCGGTATTATTGTCATATACGCAACGTTATTAGTGGACTATTTAAAAGTCGATGACCCTGTAGGTGCAGTGGCGGTTCATGGGTTTAATGGTGTATTCGGCACCATCGCGGTTGGATTGTTTGATCAGTCTCATGGGTTATTCACTTCTGGGGATTTTTCTCTTATTAAAATTCAACTATTGGGTGCTTCAGCAGTAGTTATTTGGGGACTTATCTGCGGATCGTTTATGGCTTTTGTATGCGAGAAAACGGTTGGACTCCGGGCGACGGAACGAGAGGAAGAAGAAGGATTGGATATGTCCTATCACGGTATTCCAGCCTATAACGAATTAGAGCGATTCGCGGATTTGCCTGCCAGCTTGTACAATTTTGAAGAGTCAACAGGTATCACCGTTGCCCCGAGCAGAGGGAAAAAAGTTTCTAGGGATGCGGTATAACTTATAAGCCAGTATATCGAAATTCGATATTACTGGCTTATTTCTTTTTATTATAGATTCCAACCCTTCACGAAAAGATTAAATTTTGATTGAAGCCTCATTTGAAATCCATTTTTTTTGCCAGTATTGCTGAGCGTTGGCAAGGACAATCAGTACAGCCACACCCAAGACTGTATAAACGATAAAACCTGTTTGGTATGTTCCGGTTACTTGTTTGAGAGTACCAAGAATATTCGGGACAAAAAAACCGCCAACCCCTCCAGCCGCCCCGACGATTCCGGTTATCATTCCAATTTCCTTTGAAAACCGCTGAGGAACTAACTGGAATACCGCGCCATTGCCCATTCCGAGGCAAAGCATGCCGATAAATAAAAAAGCTATCGCCATATAAAGGGAAGGAAGCTGGCTTACACCGAACATATTGAGTGCTGCTGCAATCAATAGAAAGGTAAGAAGGCGGACTCCGCCGATTTTATCGGCTATATATCCGCCAATAGGACGGAAAAAACTTCCTGCTGCTACACAAAGTGTAACGAAATCACCTGCCTGGACTTTTGATAAATGATATTGGTCAACAAAAAAGATCCCTAGAAAGTTAGATAGCCCAACGAAACCGCCAAAAGTAAAGCTATATAACAAGCAAAAATACAAAGTGTCTTTCTGCCTGAAGACTCGAAGATATTCGAATATTGGTTTAGATTCTGGCTGAGAAGGAGGATCTTTCGCCAAAATGATATAAATGATGAAAACGATCAAAAGCGGGATACAAGCCAGTCCCATGACATTATGCCAGCCATAAGCTTCAGCCAAACGAGGGCTGAACAATGTAGCGAAAAGTGTACCGCTATTTCCGGCTCCTGCAATCCCCATTGCCAGCCCCTGTAAATGCGGTGGATACCAGCGGCTCGCCATCGGTATGGCTGCAGCAAAGCTTGCCCCAGCTACACCAAGTAAGATGCCTATTAAATAAAGTTCAGTTAATGTATTTCCGAGTTTCCATCCCCATAAGAGGGGAATCAATGATACGACCATTCCGAAAATGGCCGTTTTGCGCGGACCAATCCGGTCTGTTAATACCCCGAAAATAAGGCGGAAAAAAGAGCCACTAAGAATAGGGATGGCGACGATGAATCCCTTTTCAGAAGGTGATAGATTAAAGCCATTTGTAATATAGACTCCTAGAGCTCCTAACATTACCCAAACCATGAAACTGACATCAAAGTATAAAAACGATGACAGCAGCGAGGGGGCATGCCCGCTTTTTCTTAATTCTATTAATCTCATTTTATTGTACTCCTTCCTTGCGTATTATCCGGCTAAAGGAATCTACCATCCGATATTTTGTTTTTTTGAGAAAATTATTTTAGCCAACAATACAGAAAACGTAAAAAAACCAATTACTTTTTTCATCTCCAAGCCTCCATTCCCCATTAAGTGCTTTACGTAAATCCCTTGCTGTTTTCAAGAATAATAGGTCAATTTTGTTTTGTCTCAAAATCTGTAAGGTCATCTAACATGGAATTTTTTATGTTAGAAAATGTAACGCGTTTAATTTCTTAATCCGATTTTTATGAAATAATGTGGGATATTCGATTATTTCATCACTAGTGGAGGTGTTATTTGGGATGGAAAGACCAGCTCTAGTTGGAAACAGAATGGTTAAAGGGGAATCAAAGGCAGCTGCCATGCCTATAAACAAAGTCATTTGCAGATGCAATAGAGTAACGAAAGAGGCTATTTTGGTGGCGGTTCAAAAAAATGGGTTAACAACCGTTGAACAAATAAAAACCTGCACAAAAGCATCTAGTTCTTGTGGAGGCTGTAAACCGTTAGTAGCAGATCTCCTATCCTTAATTCAGAGTGAACAATTTGTTAAAGATAATCACTTAAAACCCTTTTGTTCTTGCACATCATTAACAGAAGAAGAAGCGGTTAAAGAGATGCAATTAAGGGGATTAACTACTGTCCAAGAGGTAAGAGCGGTTCTCAAATGGGAAAATGCGACTGGCTGTCCGACCTGTACCCCAGCTATTCAATATTATTTAAGCATGATAGATCCGCAATACGTGGATAAACAAGCCAACATGCAAGGTAACATCAACACTAATATCGGGGAACAAATATGTAAATGTGACTGGCATTCCGCTCCTCAAATTGCTGAGTGTCTTCAAATGAAATTTGAAAGTCTATTAACACCCTACCCTATAAAAATTGATATTTTCCCATGTATGCATAATGTGGCGGTTCCTGTAACAGAGGATATCGGCCTGATTGGAATTGACAGGGGCTGGGAAATATATGTAGGCGGCAGCTCTGGGCATGTCCCTCGAAGCGGAAAATTATTATGTATTTCAGTAACCAAGGAAGAAGCAATCGAAATAGTTTCCGGTTTTATCCAATATTACAGAGAAACAGCCAATTACCGTGAGCGGACATGGCAATGGTTAGAACGAGCGGGCCTAATCCATGTAAGAGAAGTATTGTTTGACGATGAGCTTCGCCAGCAATTGCTTAAGAGGTTAAGAGAGGATGAATCGATAAGAAAGAAAAGGGTGGGCGTCCATGACTGAGTTATTATTAAAGTATTTTCGAAACAAGCAGCAGGAAGTGGAAAAGGAAAAAACGTACGATACACAATGTCCATTTTGCAGCATGCAATGTAAGATGCAGTTGATCGAACAATCGATTGTTTCTAGGAAAAGATATATGACAGTGGGCAAGGAAAATCCAACTTCCGAGGGGCGCTTATGCATGAAGGGTGCAAATGCCCATCAACACGCCTTCCATCGCGAGCGTTTGAAATACCCGTTATTAAAAGTAAATGGGGAATTTGTCCGGATTTCCTGGGAGGAAGCCTTAAATCACATCAAAGAAAAGTTTACCCGAATTCAGGCGGAGGATGGTCACGATGCCATGGCTGTTTACGGGAGTGCATCCCTTACTAATGAGGAAGCTTACTTGTTGGGGAAATTTGCACGGGTAGCGTTAAAAACCAGATACATTGATTATAATGGCCGTTTTTGCATGTCTGCCGCAGCTTCCGCCGCCAACCAAACGTTTGGAATGGACAGAGGGTTCACTAACAGTTTATCCGAAGTTCCGTTTGCGCGTTGCGTTATTTTAGCAGGAACAAACATTGCCGAATGTCAGCCTACTATCATGCCATATTTTGAGAAGGCAAAAGAAAACGGTGCTTTTATCATAGCCATTGACCCACGGGAAACGGCGACAACGAAATTGGCTGATTTACACTTACAGATAAGACCGGGAACTGATGCCGTTCTGGCTAACGGATTATTAAAGGTCATCATTCAAGAAGGCTATTTGGATCATGGTTTTATAGAGGAGCGGGTAAATGGATTTGAAGCTGTTAAAGACTACGTCCACAGCTTGAGGTTGGATCAAATTGCAGAACAAACAGGTGTTTCCATCGAGCAAATTCGAACAGCAGCGAGAAAGTTTGGGAAAGAGAAATCAGGAATGATTTTTACCGCTAGAGGAGTGGAGCAGCAAATAGATGGCTCTGTTGCTGTGTGCAATTTCCTGAATATTCTGCTTGTTACAGGTAAAATTGGGAAGCTAAATTGTGGTTATGGAGCGATTACCGGTCAGGGAAATGGCCAAGGAGCAAGAGAACACGGTCAAAAAGCAGATCAGCTTCCAGGTTGCCGCTCAATTGAAAATGAGGAACATCGCGAATTTATGGCCCGTGTCTGGGGAATCCCTGTGGAGGAATTGCCCGGAAAGGGTGTTTCAGCCTATGAAATGATGGAAAAAATTTATGAAGGTGAAATAACAGGAATGCTGCTCATGTGTTCCAACCCGATTGTTTCCAATCCGAATGCCGTTTTCGTACAAGAAGCTCTAAAAAAATTAAAATTCTTTGTTGCCGTAGATTTATTTGTGTCCGAGACTGCTAGATTAGCAGATTTAATTTTACCAAGTTCTTCTTATCTTGAAGATACAGGGACAATGACGAATGTAGAGGGACGGGTATTGTTAAGGGAAGCGAGCTTTCCGTGTCCTGGAGAGGTGAAACATGATTGGGAGATAATTTGTGACATCGCTAGAGCTCTAGGCAAAGGGAAATATTTCTCCTATGCATCACCGGAAGAAATTTTTAATGAGTTACGAATGGCGAGCCGTGGAGGAATCGCTGATTATTTCGGCATAACATATGATCGTTTAAAAAAGGAATGCGGTTTGTTATGGCCGTGTCCGGATGAATCCAGCAATGGGACAAATAGATTGTTCGAAACCTCTTTTGCTCATCCGGATGGTAAAGCGGTTATGGCGGTAGTGCCGAATGAATTGGCCGCTTCCAAAGAAAAGGCAAACGAAGAGTATCCGTTATATCTAACAACAGGCCGAGTCGTTTCGCATTATTTAACAGGTGTGCAAACAAGAAAAAGCCCGGCATTAGCCGCAAGAAACATTGAATCCTTTCTGGAAATCCACCCTTCAACGGCAAAGGCCTACGGAATCGGCGATGAAAAGTTGGTAAAAATTGAATCCAGAAGAGGGAGTATAGTTGTGAGAAGCAAATGGTCGGAAACAATACGTCCGGATACGGTGTTTGTTCCTTTTCATTGGGCGGATTCGCAAAATGTTAACTTGCTCGTAGCAAAGGAACTGGATCCGATTTGCAAAATGCCGGGTTATAAATTGAGTGCGGTTAAAGTAAGCCCGCTTTTTTGAATGAAAGCTTTTAATTTAAAAACTACGTTAGGAAACCTTACATGAACGGTAACAAGTTGAAAAGGGTGTGATATATTTTAAAAAACTTAACAAGGAGGGAATGCCAGGTGGAGAAAAAAAAGCTAGTTCTAGTTGGGAATGGAATGGCTGGTGTAAGAACCATTGAAGAAATCCTGAGTATTTCAAAAGAATTGTTTGAGATTACTATTTTCGGAAGCGAGCCGCATCCGAATTATAATAGAATTTTGCTCTCGAAGGTTCTGCAGGGTGATACAAGTGTTCAAGATATAACTTTAAATGACTGGGCATGGTATCGTACTAACAATATTCAGTTATATACGGGTGAAACAGTCATCAAAATTGATTGCAGCAGGAATGCAGTCATTACAGATAAAGGCAGGATAGAACCTTATGATGAATTAATTTTGGCAACGGGTTCTCTGCCCTTCATCCTTCCAATACCGGGAAAGGATTTAGATGGGGTAACTGCTTTTCGTGATATTAAAGACACAGAAGTCATGCTTGAAACATCCAAACAATTTAAAAAGGCAGCAGTAATTGGAGGAGGCCTGCTGGGGCTTGAAGCGGCAAGGGGACTACTAAACTTAGGAATGGATGTTACGGTCATCCATCTTGCCCCCTATTTGATGGAACGCCAATTAGACCCAACCGCCGGGAAACTGCTGCAAACAGAATTAGAAAAACAAGGCGTGAACTTTTTATTAGAAAAACCAACACAGGAAATCTTGGGAGAAGAACGGGTAAAAGGATTAAGGTTCAGTGATGGGACAGAACTTGAAGCGGACTTAGTGGTGATGGCAGCCGGAATCAGACCAAATGTTGACCTGGCAAGAGAAAGCGGACTCCTTGTCAATCGCGGCATTGTTGTCAATGACTATATGGAAACGAATATCCCTCATATTTATGCGGTTGGTGAGTGTGCAGAGCACAATGGAATTGCTTATGGTTTAGTGGCACCTTTGTACGAACAAGGAAAAATTTTAGCCAAACAAATCTCCAAGGTAAGAACGGAACCTTATAAAGGCTCTATTTTATTTACCCAGTTGAAGGTTTCGGGTGTTGAAGTTTTTTCAGCCGGTGACTTTTATGAGGAGAAAGACAAAAAAGCCATCAAAGTCTTTGATGAACAAAATAACATTTACAAGAAAATCGTCTTATCCGGTGATCAAATTGTCGGTGCTGTTCTATTTGGTAACAGCAGCGAAGGAAACCGTTTAGTTTCCATGATTCAAAAGAAAACAGACATTTCCAATTTAACAAAAGTGGCCATTTTAAACCAAAATGGTGAGGATTCCGGAGACAGTCTGACTGCTGCCATGAGCAATGAAGAAATTATTTGCGGCTGCAATGGCGTGTCAAAAGGTACTATCATCGAAGCGATTCAGGAAAAAGGCTGTTCGACCGTCAATGATATTAAGGAATGTACGAGTGCATCCCGTTCCTGCGGAGGCTGCAAACCACTTGTAGCAGAGATTTTACAGATTACTTTAGGATCCGAGGCTGATGTCTCTTTGCAAAAAGAACCGATTTGCAGCTGTACATCACTATCAAGAGATGAAGTGATTGAAGAAATTAAAACAAAAGGGTTGACCCACATAAAAGAAGTTATGTTTGTCCTGGGTTGGAGCACGGAAGAAGGCTGCTCGAAATGCCGCCCAGCTCTAAATTACTATTTGGGAATGGTTAATCCAACCGGTTATGAAGATGAAAAACAATCGCGTTTTGTGAATGAGCGTATGCATGCGAATATTCAAAAAGATGGAACATATTCAGTCGTTCCACGGATGTATGGAGGTGTGACAAATTCACATGACCTAAGGCGGATTGCAGACGTGGTTGATAAATATGATATTCCATTAGTCAAATTAACAGGGGGACAGAGAATTGACTTGCTTGGGGTCAAAAAAGAAGACCTGCCAAAAGTATGGAAGGATTTGGACATGCCGTCCGGGTTTGCTTACGGAAAATCGCTTCGGACGGTAAAAACCTGTGTCGGAGATCAGTTTTGCCGATTCGGCACCCAGGATTCAATCAGTCTGGGAACCATGCTGGAAAAGAGATTTGAAGGGCTGCAAACTCCTCATAAAGTAAAAATGGCCGTATCCGCCTGTCCTAGAAGCTGCGCTGAGTCGGGATTCAAAGATATTGGTTTTATCGGAATAGATGGCGGCTGGGAAATTTATGTCGGCGGAAATGGGGGAACCCACATTCGCGGGGGAGACATATTATACAAAGTAAAAACGGAAGAAGAAGTTATGGGGATTACGGGCGCCTACCTGCAATATTATCGGGAAACAGCCAACTATTTAGAACGAACATCGGCCTGGATTGAGCGTGTTGGTTTGGAGCATGTCCGCGCTGTGTTAGATGATCAGGAAAAACGTGCAGCATTAAATGCCAGAATGGAAAAGGCTCTATCAGTCATTAGGGACCCTTGGAAAGAAATTACTGAGGATCAAAAAGTGCGAAAAGAGCTGTTTGAAAGCATGGTCATGTCGTAAGAATGATAAATAGGTGGAGGGGGGAATAATTCCTGTGAATAAAAGCATATCAAAAATTCCGCTTGGCTATGTTCATGAATTCCCGGAGCGCTTAGGTAAAACGGTTCAAATAGGGGATAAAGAAGTGGCGGTTTTCAAATTATCAAACGGGATTTTTCGGGCAGTTGAAAATCGGTGTCCTCACCGCGGCGGAGTATTAAGTCAAGGAATCGTAAGCGGTGAGTTTGTCTTTTGTCCGATGCATGATTGGAAAATTTGTTTGCAAGATGGTAAAGTTCAAAAGCCCGATATTGGATGTGTGAAAAGCTATCAAGCAATAATAGAAGGGGAAGATGTATTTCTTCTTATTGATGAAAGATAATTGAGAGGTAGAGGGCCCCATCAAAATATGGTGGAGCTCTCTTTAAAGTGTCCGAACGAAACAAGCAAAAATCTTCCTTTATAATTATTAACCTCTCGTTTCTAATCCTTCCGCGGATGCAGTTTGGCTTATTGAATCCTTTTTCCTTTTTTTATATACCAAATGAAGCGCTAATCCAGTAAAGACAAAGCCGCCAATAAAGTTTCCGATTGTGACAGGAATTTGATTCCAAAGCCACCAGTCCCCAAACGAAATATGCGCGCCCATTAACATGGCTGTTGGAATAAGGAACATGTTTACGACAGCATGCTCAAAGCCGTGGGCAAAAAAGAGAAAGACCGGAAGCCACATGGCGGCAATTTTTCCAATAGTAGAACTCGATACAAAGGCCATAAAGGCTCCGAGCGTTACCATCCAATTACAAAGAACCGCTTTAGTTACCGATAGGATGATACCTTCTCCGCCCATACTTTTATAGGCTAGGGTTTTTCCTTCGGCAACGGTGATAATCTTTTCAATCATCGGTCCGTCCGTTAAATGACCAAGCTTGGTGGCGGCGATATAAAATAATACGCCATACAAAATGCTTCCTAAGAGATTTCCAAGAAAAGCCCAGAAGAAGTTATAAATAACGTTCCAAGTAGAGGTTAGCCCTCTGATTTTAGCAAGGGGCAGCATCGCGAAATTGCCGGTTACCAATTCCAGCCCCAATAACAAGATAAACACAAAGCCTGCTGGAAAAACAAAAGCACCGACAATACTTAGCTTAGTATCAATTGCAGCCGTAAATGCAAGTGTAGTGGCAAATCCCAAAAAGGCCCCCGACAATATTCCCTTAATTAACAGATCTTTTATCGATAACGTGGATTTATAGGCGCCTGTATTAGCAACATCCTCAATTAGCTGGGGAGGTTTAATATAGTCCAAGCTTGATCCCTCCATCTTCCGGAGATTAATTCTTACTTTTTAATCCAAAGAAAAACGCTTTGCAAAAAAATAAAAATAGCAATAATAGGGAGAGTGCCATTAGAGTTTTTCCTAGTTGGACTTGCTGCCCAGTTAAATAATTATTGCACAGGCGGATTGGAGCTTCGGCGTAAAGCCAGCCCATGACGAATTGCATGGAAATGAGATTTGCCCAGACAAACCCTTTAACAATGGAAGGAAGCTTCCCCCAGCTTAAAGCGAGGGGAAGGCCGATGAGCAAAGGAACGGTAAGGAATTTCATCGTTTCATAAAAGGCACTGTTAAGCGCTGCATCAAGAGCTCTTGGTAATATCCAATAGGTACTCGTGAAAACAACAAGGAGCAGACCGAGAGACCCATAACTATTAAAGTTGGAAACTATTTTATCGATACGTTTCCTAATCCCGCTACCAAATAAATAGCCGGAAATGGCTAACAATGGAATCTGGATAAGCATTTGGCCAATCATGGAATCCTCAAGTCCCGTTCTCACCGACGGTTTACATAATATTATTATTAATATAATACTAAGGGAGATTTTCCAGTTCATCTTCGTTCCCCCTTTAAAATGAAATCTCTTGCTTAAGTTCTTCTACGACTTTTTCAGCAGGATCGTAATTAAAGATACGTATTAATCGGCCTTCAGGATTGAATAGGTAAAATGCTGCATTGTGCTCAAAACCATTCTTAATCGGGATGACAATGACACCCGCCTTCTTTAATAAGAAATCCAGTTCCTTTTGGTCAGGAACACGGACCATTTTCCAGTCGGCACCATCCGCTTCGTACATTTCACGGTGGTGTTCCAGTATCATCGGAGTATCCCGTGCGAGGTCGAAACTAATACTTAATAACTGCAATTTTTCACCCAAAATGTCAGGAGGAAGGCTTGAATAAATTTTATTAAAGTTGATTTCAACTAACGGACATACTTCTCCACATGAAGCATAAATAAAAGTGGCTAAAACGTATTTTCCTTTTAATGCAGAAAAGGTAAATGTTTTTCCCGTGCTATCCTCAAGTGTGACATTCGGAATTTGGGGGCGATTATTTAACACATCAATTCTACGTGCCTGTTCAGCGGTGAAGGCTTGAAAATGATCGGTTGTATAAAATAAAAAGCTAATGCCAAGGATTGTAATCCCCACCAACATCAAAATACTTTTTTTACCCATCTGTCGGTGTTCCAAAATCATCTGTATTGGTAACCTTCGAACCAATCTTACTGGAATAGTTAAGGAACCGGACAACGAATAAAAGGAACGTTAGCGTAACAGCTATCCCGAAGAGGGCAGCTACCACATCGGCAGGAATCCATTCCGGTAAATGCTCAGCCCATCTTCTTGGAGCGCTGGTTTTTCCAGAAAATAAGAAGGAACCTGTCAAACCTAGCAGGGTCAAAACAAAAAGCCATAATGTTAAAAAGTCGAATTTGCGATCAACTCGTCCGCCTTCCACTTTTGTGAGGTAGTACATGAATCCAAGAATCATCGAGCATGCTCCGATTCCCATGTACATATGGAAATGCCCTGGCACCCATTTTGTATTGTGCATCACGTGGTTGATTACAATCGTAGCATCGATGATCGCCGGGAAAACGCCAATTACCCAGCCGAAAATGGAAAGGAAGAGGAAGCTTGCTGCCACGTCCCATTTAATTCCGGAGCGGTAAATGATCATTAATGTTCCAACAGCTGTAACGGCTAAGGCTGGTATACCATTCAAATATGATAGAGCTTGCCCCATGATCAACATCCATTTTGGCATGACGGTGTCCATCAAAAGATGATGCGGGTAAACTAGAATTGTAAATAATGTTGAAAAATTCCAAGCAATTAAAAATATTTTATTGGATTTCCATGGCCTTCCAGTGTATCTTGGCAGTAATTCATAGACCACAATTACCCCCATGTAAATGGTGGAGTTGGCAAAAATATGACCGAATGAATAGGTTAAGTTTTTGGCAAGAAGAGGGTCGATCTTAAAGCTTGGCATGGCGAGGTTTATGAGGCTCATGACCAGGACGGAAGCCCCGGTAATGAGAGCAATGATGTCAACTATACATACCATGGTGCTGGCAACAATGGTTGGGGGTGGGCCAAAGCCATCTTTTCTCCCAAGTATTTGCGGCCAACCAAGTGATGCAGCTAAACTTCCGTATACTTTGATGATCGCACGGGCGGCTTCTAAGAAAAAAATCAAAAACGCTGTTCCAATCACTAACATACCGCCTAAATAAAGAGCAGCACCAGTTTTTCCCCACATGCCCCCTGAAATGGCAGGGAGGGGATACAAAAATGTCCAAGCACCAGCAAAATCAAAAGAGAAAATACTAACTAACACCATGGCAACGCCAACTAGGAAAAGAATAAGGTAGAGCTGAAAAACAGCCCTCTTTAAACGGACATATTGGCTTAAGAAATACCACATGATGGAGGAAACAGCGAGTGCGGCTGCTCCGATCATTCCGGTTCCATGAAGGGTCATAATCTTATAAAACAACCTGGTATCCAAGACAAGTAACTTTCCTTGGCTGAGGAGCATGAGAACGCCAACGATCATCATAAGCAGGACCAATGCTCCGCTTAAGGCTAGCGGAAAAACAACGATTCTTTTTGTCTTTGGATCGATATCAGCACGCAATGAATGCATCATTTGTTCAACCTCCCAAATTTATTCAGTAACGGTGATTTCACGTTTCATAATGTGATGGGCCAACCCACAATATTCCAGGCATAAAATGCTATATGTGCCGGGTTCCGTAAATTGATAATAAATAGTATTGGTGTATTCAGGCATCGCCTGCGTTTGGGCGACAATGTTCATCGCATTGTCATATAAACCAAAACCGTGATTAACATCTTTACTTGTGACGTGAAAGGCGATATAGTCACCAACCTTAAATTTATCCTGTGAGACTTCGAAGCTAAATTGCACGGCCGTAACATCAACATCGAGAGGAGTTCCGTTCGCTGCTGCCCTTTCAAAGGGTAAGTTTTTTAAGGTAACGTAGCTTGCGAGTAGAAATGTTGAGAATAAAATTAGGAACCAAATGTTGCGAATAAAGTAGCCTTTTTTCTGAATGCCTGAGTAGTCTTTTTTATTGCCGGAATTGAGTAGAACGAAGAGGAAAATAACCATCACAAAAGCACTAGTAAGCAGCGTAATGACCCAGGATGCTTGTTGATACATAAACCAATCCCCCTTATTTAAATCAATGCTTTCCTTTACACTAAGGCAGAGATGGAGAAAAAGCAGGAGTCTGAGAAAATCATACAAAACAAAATTTAAAATTACCGTTAAAAATATCACATTTTTCTAAATATTTTTACTTTTTGTTGGATGGAAATCTCTTGTTAAAACTAATTAAATTAGTTAAAATATTAATAATAATAGTTTTGTGGTTTGAGTAAGTGAAAAAACCAAAGGAACGGGGGATTTTGTAAATGAGCATGCTTGCCGGTCTGCAGTTATTTAATGTTGCATTGCGATTTTTATTAGAACTTTGTTCTCTTTTCGCAGTGGGCTATTGGGGGTATAACACAGGAGACAGTCGTGTTGTTCAATGGATTCTCACGGTTGGAGGTCCTTTAGTTATGGCTGTTATATGGGGATTGATGGGATCCCCAAAAGCCCCGATAAAATTATCTGAACCTTTTCATTTTATCTTGGAAATCATTGTGTTTGGCCTGCCGGTCTTATTGCTTGCTCTGCTTGGAAAAGATGAGATTGCTTGGTTCCTAGGGATTGTTGTGGTTATAAATAAAATTTTAATGATTGTATGGAAACAATAATGGGGGAGAGGTATATCCTTCTTTTTTAAAATGGAAATGATAAGGCTAATTTATAATGAGTAATAAATAAACCTTCCAATCATGTGGATTGGAAGGTTTATTTAAGGTTCTGCTCCAAGAAAAATTCAGTCATCTCTTTTCGTATCTGAGAAATATGTTTTTCCATAAGCTGTTTGGCAAGAAGGGAATCTCCTGTGGCGATGGCTATATAAATTTGTTTATGTTCATCAAACGTATCTTCTACACTTTCGGAATCAGTCAAACGCAGTTTTCGTGTAGCCCGAATCGTATCTTCCATCCGTTCGCTAAGGGACTGAATCAACTGTAAAAAAATAGAATTATGGGAAGCGCGGACAATATTCTTATGGAAATTGACATCTGCTTGAAGCCCAAGTTCCACATCATCATTGGAATTTCTCATTAATTCCAGTGAATCAAGGATTTGCTCCAGGTCATCGGTTGTGGCTCTTTGTGATGCCAAAAAGGCACATTCTACCTCCAAAACGCGGCGTAGCTCAAGCATTTCAAATATTAATTTTTTTTTATTATTTACGATAGAGAAGGAAAAATCACTCTTTGTATCTGGTATAGGGTCTGCTTTTAAGAAGGTCCCACTGCCTTGTCTAATTTCAATAAAGCCCTCAATCTCCAGCTTCCGCAATGCCTCTCTTACCGATGTCCGGCTGATATTAAAAAGACTCGCGAGTTCTCTCTCCGTTGGCAGCTTTTCTCCTGGAGGAAGTTTTCCATTTAAAAAAGATTCTTTTATTTGATCAATGACCACTTCATATGCTTTTTTCCTTGGCAGCTGCATGTCTTTTTTCATTCCTCTCAATTTCACCAACCATCATAATATTATCATACAAAAATTTTTTCAACAGTTACAATTTTATAATTCAAAATGGTTGATTTTTTCAGACTATTCACTATAATAAATTAAAGGTTGGACCAATTTCAAGTGATTGAAAATTGGTATGACCTATTGTTTGGAATTTTAGAGGAATCAGGTGAAAGTAATGTTAACAAATGAAGAATTGGTAGCTTCGCTGAAAAGTGTGTTACCAGCTGAACAAGTATCCATCAATGAAACGATTAGAGAGCAGCATGGCAAGGATGAATCGTATCATACCCCAAGTATGCCGGATGTAGTTGTTTTTCCTGCTTCGACAGAAGAAGTAATCAAGATAATGAAACTGGCTAGTCAATACAAAGTACCGGTCGTGCCATTTGGAAGAGGAACCAGCTTAGAAGGTCACGTCATTCCATATGATCACGGAATTACGATAGATTTTTCTCTTATGAATAAGGTTTTAGAAGTAAGGGAAAATGATTTCCTCGTGAGAGTACAGCCGGGAGTTACGCGCACCCAATTAAATAAAGAACTCAAAAAATATGGGCTGTTTTTCTCCGTTGACCCGGGAGCGGATGCAACTTTAGGGGGTATGGCAGCAACGAATGCCAGCGGAACGACAGCAGTCAGATATGGAGTAATGCGCGACCAAGTCCGTGATTTAGAGGTTGTTCTTGCAGACGGCACGGTGATACATACGGGTAATTTAGCGGAAAAATCTTCATCCGGCCTGCATTTAAACGGATTGTTTGTCGGTTCTGAAGGAACGCTCGGCTGCTTCACTGAGTTAACGTTGCGTGTATACGGTATTCCGGAATATGTGATGGCAGCGCGCGCATCATTTCCGTCCGTCCAGGATGCCGTCTCGGCGGTGGTTAGCATTTTACAGGCTGGAATTCCTGTAGCACGAGTGGAGCTTGTCGACGAACCCTCTATGAAACAAGTAAACTTGTTTAACGATACGAATTATAAGGAACAGCCCACATTGTTTATGGAATTTCACGGAAATGAGGCAGGCTTAAAACAGGACGTGGAATTTATGAAGGAAATCGTCTCCGACTATCATTGTGAAGGCATTGAGTACGAAACCGATCAGGCTGCGTTAAACCAGCTATGGGAAGCCCGTCATAATTTGGCCTATGCCTTTATTCACGGTTATCCTGGTAAAAAAATGATGACAACAGATGTTTGTGTACCCATTTCAGATTTGGGAGCAGCCATTGATAACGCGAGAGAGGCTTTAAATAAATTAGATTTGCCAGGAGGAATCGTGGGGCATGTCGGCGATGGCAATTTTCATGCGCTCATCATGATTGATATGAATAACTCTGAAGAAATTAGAAAATCAGAAGAATTCAATGAAGTCATCGTGATTGATGCTCTTGAACGAGGCGGTACTTGTACTGGTGAGCATGGAGTCGGAGTAGGGAAGCAGAAATATCAGGAGCGGGAGCACGGACAAGCGCTGCAGGTGATGGAAAGAATCAAACTAGCACTGGACCCAGAAAACCTCTTGAATCCAAATAAACTAATCAAAGTAAAGAGGGAGTTAGTCTGATGAAAATAGTGGAATCTATTAGTTCGATTGCTGGAAAATATTTTGCCGTGTGGGTAATTTTAATTGCTACTATTGCATTTATTGCACCTGCTCCATTTTTAGTGTTCAAAGGTTATATTACGATTTTGTTGGGCGTAGTCATGTTCGGTATGGGTCTAACCTTAAAAGCAGTGGATTTTAAGCTTGTTATCACCAAACCAATCCCGGTTATTATCGGGGTATGTGCCCAATTTATTATCATGCCGGTTACCGCGTTTTTGATTGCCTATTTTATGAATTTACCTGCTGAATTGGCTGCTGGGCTTGTTCTTCTAGGATCCGTCCCAGGCGGAACGGCATCAAACGTCATGGTTTACCTAGCAAAAGGGAATGTTCCACTATCGATTACGATGACATCCATTTCCACACTTTTGGCACCAATCGCAACGCCAGCAATTTTCTTGTTGCTTGGCGGTAAATGGATGCCTGTTGATCCGATGGCGATGTTTATGTCAATCGTTCAAGTCATTATTTTTCCAATTATCTTAGGAATTGTGATTCGGAAATTCCTACCTGGAGTGGTAGAGAAATGTAACTCTGTGTTACCGTTGATTTCAGTTGTTGCGATTATCTTGATTGTATCTGCGGTTGTTTCGGGAAGTGCCGATAGTATCGCATCCGCTGGATTTTTAACCTTTGCTGCAGTCATGATACACAACGCATTTGGTTTGCTTCTTGGCTATTTAACTGGTCTTGTCTTGAAGCTTGATGAGGGGACCCGCAGGGCAATTTCAATCGAAGTCGGTATGCAAAACTCAGGATTGGGTGTGGCACTGGCAACTGCCCATTTTGGACCATTAGCCGCTATCCCAAGTGTTTGCGGCGCCGTTTGGCACAATATTACAGGTCCAATTCTAGCTACGTATTGGTCAAAGAGACCAGCAAATCAGGGGCAAATGAGCAGCGGTCAGGAACAGGAAAAGAAGGCTATTTAATGTAGGGAGGCACCTTTTGGTTTAGGTGTCTTTTTTTATTTTTTTAGCGGTTGGAAAGTATTTTGTTAAAAGTGGAAAGTAAAGTGGTTAGTTTGGGAAGTAAATGTTTCAAATTGGAAAGTAAAAGCCTTAATTCGGAAAGTATTTCTGCATATCCGGAAAATATTGGTGAAAAACGGCAAATTTAAAAACTGTTAGGCCTTTTGATACAATTAATAATTGTAATAAACTCAAGGAGGGAAATCCAAATGTCTCAACAACTTGAAAAGGCAACCTTCGCGGGCGGCTGCTTTTGGTGCATGGTATCGCCGTTTGATGAACAGCCTGGGATTAAAGAGGTCATATCTGGCTACACGGGCGGGCACAAGGAAAATCCCACTTATGATGATGTACGCTCGGATTCGGCCGGACACTATGAAGCAGTTCAAATTCAGTTTGACCCGTCAATCTTCCCCTATGAAAAATTGCTCCATATTTTTTGGCGGCAAATCGACCCGACTGATGCCGGTGGGCAATTCAGTGACAGAGGGGAGTCTTACAAGACGGCAATTTTTTATCATAATGATAAACAAAGGGAATTGGCTGAAGCATCAAAGGTTGAATTGGAAGTGAGCGGGCGTTTTCAGATGCCAATTGTAACCGAGATTCTGCCGGCAGGTCCGTTTTATCCGGCTGAGGATAAACACCAGAATTATTATAAGAAAATACCTTTTCACTATAATCATTATTTCGAAGCTTCAGGACGGGCTAAATTCATACGTGAAAATTGGAAAAGGCGGAAAAGTGACGAGGAGCTTAGGTTGGTATTAACGCCGCTTCAATACGAAGTAACAAAGAATAACGCAACCGAACCGCCATTTAAAAATGAGTATTGGGATTATATAGAGGATGGAATCTATGTTGATATCATTTCGGGAGAACCACTGTTCAGCTCGACAGATAAATATGATGCAGGCTGCGGCTGGCCTAGCTTTACAAGGCCATTACGGCGCATCGAGCTTGAAGAGAGGTTTGACACGTCCCACGGGTTAAGGCGAATTGAGGTTCGCGCGAAAACCTCGGATTCCCACTTAGGACACATATTCGATGATGGACCCGGCCCTGACCGAGCAAGGTATTGCATAAATTCCGCCGCCCTTCGGTTTGTTCCAAAGGAAAAGCTAGTAGAGGAAGGATACGGCGAGTTTAGGAAATTGTTTGATTAGGTATAATTTCAATTTTAATGCCACAGTACAAGCTGACTGTGGTATTTTTATATTAATAATAGGAAATTATTGGAGGAATAAGCTCTGAAATATTGGCTGATTTTTTTGGCGGACATTATGGTGAAGTATTTGGTCTGGCTTGTCCTTGCAGGAACAGTCTTTATCCCGAAACATAGCGGGGATAGGGAACTCATGGTAGTTATCTATTTTGTTGTTATCTTTTCCTTAATAGTCTCTTTTAAGCTGCTAAAGAAAAGCTCTAATAGATTTCTATTTTGGATATGGTTTTCGCTAATGGCTGCACAAAATGTCCTTTACCATATCTATTCAATAATTAGTTATAAAAACGACCTCACAGGATTTACAATTTTCAGATGGGATTATCTTCTATGGGAACTCGTGGTTCCATCATTGGTATTTATTGTACAGATCATTTTTTATGTAGTTCATGGAGTTTTGAAGAAATCTGACCGGATATGATATTGCTTGTGGAATAAAGTTTTCGGACGTTATGAGGGTAGTCATAACGTCCGAGTCAAAAAAGATGGTTAGTTCTTCAACCACATCTCCCTAACTGCATCTCTTTCACTATATAGTTCCGCATTAAATTTGAATTTTACCTTCCAAAAATCCTTTTCCCAACGTGAGTAGTCTTTTTCAAAGTAGGAGAGGGCCTCTAAAAGGGGAATAATTTCGCAGGCCTCAATTTCAATAACGTCATTCTTATGACACAAGGCATTGAAGCCATGCTCGATCGAAAGCAGGCAGTGGTCGAATCTTATGCAATAATAGGACAAATTTTCTTTTTCATAGCCAGGGATAATCTCTAATATTGGTTCACCAAGGAGCGGGTGGATCTCTTCCTTTGAATCAAATAGGATACGATCAAATGTTGATTTTTCCTCATCAAAAACCTCGAAAGTCATGCCATTCGACTGCTGCCACTCAAATAGTGTATGTAATATATTTTCATAGATTTCCGCAAAATGCTCCTTTACATAAGTCAAGGTATGATAATCCGCTTCTGTAAGGGAATTTGTGCTATCAACAAAGATGCGTAAGGAGAATACCTCACCATCAAAATGTTTAACATTAATCTGCCCTTCCCAACACCTATATTGATCAGAATAATTTATTCCTTCCATATAAACCTCCCAAAAAAAATTAATAGAAACCCTCTATCTTTTTATACTTCAAAATATTACCATTTTTCAAGAGTAAGGTTTATTCTTTATAAAAACATTGGTATCCTTAGAATGGTAGATTTGAATTTTCTCCCTCAACTGCCAAATTTATAAAACCTTAAGAAATTCTTAAGATTTATCCTGACTTGAATTTAAGATTTGCTGTTTACGATATAGACATGTTGAAGCAAGAAAGAAGGCGAGAGAATATGAACAATTATTTTGTGCTGGTAGTGGATGATGAAAAGGAAATTCGCGATGCCATCGAAATTTACCTCAAAAATGAAGGGATCATCGTCCTCAAGGCAAAGGATGGGATTGAGGCGCTCGAAATATTAAATGAACACACCGTTCACCTGATTATCCTTGATGTTATGATGCCTCGGCTTGATGGGATTTCCGCAACCTTTAAAATCCGCGAAAAACAAAATATCCCGATCATTATTTTAAGCGCGAAAAGTGAGGACACAGATAAGATTCTGGGGCTTCAGGTAGGGGCTGACGATTACGTCACAAAACCGTTCAACCCGATGGAGCTTGTCGCCCGCGTGAAATCCCAGCTGCGCAGGTATGTCACATTAGGTACATATGGCGGGATTAAAAAAGTAATCGATTTAAACGGTCTTACCCTAGACCAAGAAGCAAAAGAAGTGACGGTACATGGGGAGCCGGTCAAGCTGACGCCGATAGAGTATAAGATTGTCGAACTGTTAATGACCAATGCCGGCCGGGTCTTTTCCATAGATGAAATTTATGAGCGGGTGTGGAAGGAACCAGGCTACAATGCGGAAAATACAGTGGCTGTTCACATCCGGAAAATCCGTGAAAAAATTGAAATTGATCCGAAGAATCCAAGATTTTTAAAGGTGGTGTGGGGCATTGGCTACAAAATGGAAAAGTAGTGTTCTAATTTATCTCTGGGCATCCCTCTTAACATTTTCGCTAAGTGGAGTTTTAACCTTTTTTACAACGGGAACACAGTACATGAACAGAGACTTTTTTCATACACCAGAATTTCAAAGCGAGCTTGATCAATTCGCAGGATATTTAAGCATGTTTGAGTTAAACGAAACTACGCCTGAAGAGGCAAAAGCCGCGATCACCGTTACGCAAGACGATATAGATGAGCATCGCTTCCGCTATGGTGGTTTAGAACAGCAAAATTCCAACATCCGGGCACAATATGAATCTCGCATTCAAGATGCTCAAGCAGCGAAAAATGAAGAGGTAGCCAATGCCTTGATAAAGGAAAGAGATGCAAAAATAGAGGACATCAGCAACAATTTTGCCAGCGATGACTGGGTAAGGCCAAAGGTGGTCAAAGAAAAAGAAACGAAAATTGACGAGTATTTTAAGAAAAGAGACCAATTCAAGTATGATTTTTTAAGATACCAAAAAGAATTTACCTACTATTTTAAAGACCCGGAAACCGGAAAAGTTTATAGCAATCAAAATAATGATAATCAGCTTAAACAAAAAGATATGCTTTATTTAACCGATTTTAGCATATCAAATGATTACTTTATTCACTATGGTCCCGGTGGATTTGAGGACTTGGCCGATGTGTTAGGAGTCAACACAAGAAAAACACTTGAAGGCCAAATCGGAATTCCCAAAACCCTTTCTGCATCGTCCCCTCTGATGGAGCAGTACAAGGATTTTAAACGCAATCAGCTCATTATCCTGAGTTACTGCTTGGCAGGCATTTTTGGCTTGCTGTTAAGCCTTTATTTTTCAAAAAAAATGACGGCTGTAAATGCGCAAGTGGAAAGCTGGCGGCCTATCTATAATAAGCTTCCGATTGATATTAGAGTGGGCCTATTTCTGATCACCGCCCTATTGTCCATAATATTTATCTTTCTAGTCAATGACAATTTTTATAATATCTATAACAATCTTTATATATTAGCAAGCGAAATCGTATTCGCCTTGCTTGGGACAGCCATTTTTGTGGCTATCACCCATGTGCAGCGTAAATTTTTACAGATGGATCTGAAAAGTTGGACCAATGTGAAAGAAGAATGGAAGAAGAGTTTATCGGTAAAAACATGGCAGGGCGGCAAAAAGGTTTTCAAAAGCGTCCGTGCGGCCTTAGTCGAAGCGTTTCTTGATCAAAGCACAGGAACGCAGGTGTTCATTCTGCTTGCTGGGGTGTTTTTCATTGGTGCGGCGGCGTTGATGGTGGCGATGAATCCTATATTTGTTATCTTGTATATTTTTCTGTTAGCAGGCGCAGGGTTTCCACTTGGAATGTATTTGGTCAAAAAAGTGGGTTATTTTAATCGGATTGTCCAAAAAACAAATGAGCTGGCAGCTGGAAAACTTGGGGAGGACCTTGATGTAACCGGGAAATCCGTTTTGGCTACATTGGCAGGCAATATTAACGTCCTGAAGCAGGGGGTGAAGCACTCACAGTCCGAGCAGGCCAAGAGTGAACGATTAAAAACGGAACTTATTACCAACGTCAGCCATGATCTTAGGACGCCTCTGACCTCCATCATTACCTATACGGAATTATTAAAGGGAAATGATGTATCGGAGGAGGAAAAATCAGCATACCTGGAAATAATTGACCGAAAATCAAAGCGATTAAAGGTGCTGATCGATGACTTGTTTGAGGTTTCAAAAATGGCAAGCGGCAGTGTTGAGTTGGTAAAGGAAAAAGTGGATCTCGACCAGCTATTGCAGCAGGCCCTCGCAGAATATGATGAAACGATTCGTTCATCCAGCCTGCAATTCCGGGTTAACCAAGCAGGGCAGCCGATTTATGCCCTTGTCGACGGCCAGAAGCTGTGGAGAGTTTTTGATAATTTAATTGGCAATATCCTGAAATATTCGCATGAAAATACTCGTGTCTATATATCTATTAAAACTGTGGAACACCAAGCCCTCATCACGTTTAAAAATGTCTCCAAATATGAACTGAGCGATAATGTCGATGAGTTGTATGAACGCTTCAAGCGCGGCGATACCTCCCGCCATACCGACGGGTCTGGACTCGGTCTTGCCATTGTCAAATCAATTATCGACCTGCATGATGGGAAATTGGATATTGAAGCAGACGGCGATTTATTTAAGGTGATTATTACTTTGCGGCTTGCGGATTAAACGCAGGAAAAAAATATCGTTAGAAAGGGAAAGGGAGATGGAACTTGATTTCACAGAGCTTTATTCGCTTTATTATAAACGGTTGTTTGTGATTAGCTATTCCATTACGAGGGACCGGTTTCACGCCGAAGATGTCGTTCAAGAAACGTTCATTAAAGCGTTGAATAAGGCGGGAACGATTGAGGAGCAAGGGAAAATGGGAGCTTGGCTAGCGGTGATTGCAGCCAGAACTGCCATTGATTTTATCAGACGAGAGAAAAGAAAAAAAGCTGTCCCTTTTGAACACGATTTTCTGGAACTGATGGGCAAAGAAACAAAACAGAATGTAGAGCAGGAAGTAGAGACAGGTTTGCTTTTTGAAGAGATCAATGAGGCAATTGGGACACTGCCATATGAGCAGCAGGAGTTACTGATGCTTAAGTTCACAAAAGGTTTAAAAGAAGAGGAAATCGCAAATATACTCCAATTGAACCCTAATACGGTAAAAACAAAGATCTACCGGGTCAGAAAAAAACTTAAGCTATTGGTTTTTGAAACGAAAATTGCATAAATTAATGCCGCTGTCGATGATGGCGGTGTTTTTTTTGCCTAAAAGTTTGATAGTTCTCAACAGTATAATAACCCCAAGTTTCTGTAGCAAAAAGGAAATTATGGAATCAAATAGAATAATAATATTAACATTTAAAGCACAATTTTTATATAAAATTAGTTATCTGAAAAATCTTGCTATTTTAATTTTGTGATGATAAAATAAAGCCATGAACAATATGAAACGAGGTTTTGTAATAAGCAACAAAAATTAACCAGACAAGGGGTGATTTGTTTGGAGATAAAAAAAGGACAGATTTGTGGCCAAAGAATATCACAAAGGCTGGAGGAATTAGCTGAAATCTCTGAAACAAAAAATGGGGTAACGAGACTATCATTTACAAAAGAGTTTCAAAGAGGCCAAGATTTGGTGAAAAAATGGATGAGTGATGCCGGCATGAAGGTTCGTGTCGACAATGTCAATAATATAATTGGCCGCTACGAAGGTGCAAAACCAAACGCACCAGCGTTAATGATTGGTTCCCATCTTGATACCGTTATTAACGGTGGAAAATATGACGGGATGTTAGGTGTTATTGCCGGAATCGAAATTGTTCAGGTACTTTATGAAAATGACACACGGCTGGACCACCCAATCGAGGTCATCGGCTTTAGCGATGAAGAGGGGGTCAGATTTCACTCCACCTTCCTTGGAAGCAAAGCCATCGCCGGAACCTTTTCTCCACAAACATTAGAGCTTACAGATGAAACAGGTATCACCCTGGCAAGTTCTCTTGAGGAATTGGGCTTAGAACCGTATCAATACAAATCAGCCGCAAGACATGAAAATGATGTTCTTGGTTACATAGAACTTCATATTGAACAAGGACCTGTACTAGAAAAAGAAGGCCTTCCATGTGGAGTGGTAACTGGAATAGCCGGTGCCTCCAGGTTTTCTTTTAAAGTTACCGGTTTTGCTGGTCATGCGGGAACCGTGCCCCTCGACCTTCGCAGGGATGCTCTTTCTGGAGCGGCAGAAATCATTTTAGCAATAGAAAAATTAGCTAAAGAAAACGCGCCGATTGTCGCAACTGTCGGAAAGCTTCAGGTAAATCCGGGGGCAAGCAATGTCATCCCAGGGGAAGTGACAGGAACGCTTGATATTCGTGATACCGATGCAGTCCGAAAATCAAGGGTGATTGACGAAATTCTTCATGCCGCGAACACCATCTGCCAGAAACGCAATCTCTCTTTCCAGGTTGAAAAAATAATGGAAACCGACCCTACACTATGTGACGCAAACATTATCGCTGCCATTGAATCGTCTATTCTCTCAAATGGGATGAGGACCATTTCTTTAATAAGCGGAGCAGGTCATGACGCCATGGCGATGGCAGATCTTACAAAGGTAGGAATGATATTCGTCCGCTGCAAAGAAGGAATCAGCCATAACCCTGCTGAATTCGCAGCCGTAAAAGACATTGAAATGGGTGCCAAAGTCTTGCTGGATACTGTGATCCAATTAACAGTTAAAAATTCAAATATGGAAAAGGAGAAAGTAAATTGAAAACAAACACATTAAGTGCAGAGAAGCAGCAATTAATCAATTATATTGAGGAAAACCAGGCTGAACTAATTAAGTTTTTGCAAGAGCTTGTTTCAATCCCTTCCGATAATCCCCCAGGAGATTGCCAAGCAATTGCTGAACATATCTATAAGCGCCTTGATGGCTTTGGATTGGAAAACGTATCACTTAATGAAGTAGAAGAAGAAAAAGTGAAGGCAGTTGGAATGATTAGAGCATCCAATGTGGTCGCATACTCCACGTTCGGAAGCGGCGAAGGTCCTGAAATTACCCTAAATTCTCATGGTGACGTAGTGCCACCGGGACTTGGCTGGACCCAAGATCCGTACGGCGGTAACGTGGTCGATGGAAAAATGTATGGCCGTGGCGTTGCTGTGTCAAAATCGGACATTGCTTCCTATACATTTGCTGTTCTAGCTTTAAGAAAGCTGCAGACTAACCTAAAGGGCAAAATTTCTCTTGCGTTCACTTTCGATGAAGAAACTGGCGGTGACATTGGGCCAAAATGGCTGCTTGATAAAGGACTAATTAACCCGGATATGGCAATTTGCCCAGGATTCACTTATTCGTTGGTGAATGCCCATAACGGCTGTCTTCATCTGGAAGTGAAATTGAAGGGGAAATCTGCCCATGCTGCTGAACCGCAATATGGCCACGACGCCCTTGAAGCCATGACCGGCGTATTAAGTGCATTATACGAATACAGAAAAGGTTTTTCAAAAATTAAATCAAATGTCCCTGGAATCGATTCTCCTAATCTCGTAGTAGGGTTAATTTCTGGCGGCATTAATACAAACGTGGTACCAGATGAGGCGACCATCCGCATTGACAGACGGCTTATTCCAGAGGAAAATCCTCAGGTTGCTGAGCTTGAAATTCGTAACGTCATCGCTGAAGCACTGGAAAGCTATGCAGGGGTGGAGGCATACATCAACCAAATTCTGCTGGCGCGCGCTTTCGGGCCGGTCCCAGTTGATTCTCCTTTAGTACAATCAATTTCTACTAACTGGACAACAATTATGGGTGGAGAACTGCCGGTGAACGGAGTGCCATTATATACGGATGCCCGTCATTTTTATGAAGCAGGCATTCCTGTCGTCCTCTTTGGAGCCGGTCCGCGTACACTCCTTGAGGCTAATGGACATCGTGCTGACGAGCATATTAAAGTGGACGATCTGTTAAAATCGACCAAAATTGTCACATTAGCTTTATATGATTTATTAACTCAACAATAATAGGGATATTGAAAGGGTATTCTTCATTTGAGAATATCCTTTCTTCGTTTAAAAATATAGTGATATAATGAGAACAGAATAGATTCTATGAAAAGTACAGCATTTGATTCTCCTTATAAATATTAATAGCAAAGATAGAGGGGTCGGAACATGGTACAATCAATTGATAGAGCCTTAACCATTGTTAACTATGTCAGTTCACAGAAGGGCGGTTTAGGTGTAACGGAGCTGGCCGAAAAATTAGGATTAAATAAAAGTTCTATATTTCG
This sequence comes from Neobacillus sp. SAB-20_R2A, assembly GCF_049568635.1. Taxonomy (NCBI): domain Bacteria; kingdom Bacillati; phylum Bacillota; class Bacilli; order Caryophanales; family Bacillaceae; genus Neobacillus; species Neobacillus sp. SAB-20_R2A. The sequence goes on from NZ_CP145895.1 coordinate 2,555,267, forward strand.
GATTTTAGCCACCCTTGCCTCCCACGGCTACATTGAACAGGACCCAGATACGAAGAAATATAAATTAGGTTATAAATATTTGGAATTGAGCGCCAAGCTGTTAGATTCCATTGATATCCGAAAAGAAGCAAAGCCATTTTTGCAAGAATTGGTAGATCTATCAAATGAAGTGATTCATTTAATCATTTATTCACAAAAAGAAGCGGTCTATATTGAAAAATTAGAGGGCAGTGAAACATTGCGAATGCACTCGCAGGTTGGCAGACGTGTTCCTATGCATTGCACCAGTGCTGGGAAAGTTTTATTGGCATATTTGCCGACTGAAGAGGTCATGGATATGATCGAGGAAAAAGGGCTGCCAAAACACACAGACAACACGATAACGGACCAAGACGAATTATTGGATATTCTGGAAAAAATCCGTAAAAAGGGCTATGGGGTAGAGCGGGAAGAAAATGAACCCGGTGTTACTTGTATGGCTGCGCCAATCTTTAATCATCTTGGAAATGTGATTGGTGCCGTAAGTATTTCCGGTCCTTCCATGAGAATGACGGAAGCTAGGCTGGATGAACTAAAGGACAAGTTAATTGAAGTCGGTTCATCGATTTCAAGACGCCTTGGGTATAAAGGAGAATAAGTGAAAAAAAGACATGACTCCAGGCGAGCATGTCTTTTTACATAAACGTGACAAGACATGGTTTTGCGAGAAACATGACTTTTTTTGTCGAAAGAATAATTAGAAAATTCATAAAAGGGCTATTGAAAACATTTGAAAGCGATGTTATGATTTCTTTAAATAAAACATATTGGAAACGCAGTTTCATAATAAGCAACATTAAGTTGAGATGTGTTAAAATAATTAATTGCTCTTTTTTTTAAGTATTAACAGAAACGGCGTTTCTCAATAAGCAACAAACAGGAGGAGCGGCCCAAAAAAGATGGCATAATTATTTTTTTGCACATTAAAAGAAACTGTGTTTCATAATAAGCAACAAAGGAGGAAGGAATAATGCAGCTTGAATCTAACCGTAAAGAATATTTACAGGAATTAACGAAAACAATCCGCCGTCATATCGTCAAAATGACCCATCATGCGGGTAGTGGACATCCAGGTGGATCTTTATCAGCAACCGAATTATTAACAGATTTATTTTTTGAACATATGAATGTCGACCCAAATGAGCCTGATTGGGGGGAAAGGGATGTATTCTTCTTATCCAAGGGGCACTGCACACCAGTTTATTATTCGGTTTTGGCCGAAAAAGGGTTCTTCCCAGTTGAAGAACTGATGACCTTCCGAGATGTGGACGGCCGCCTTCATGGCCACCCATGCGGTGAGCATATCCCAGGGGTCGATGCATCATCTGGTTCACTAGGGCAGGGGCTGTCATTAGCGAACGGAGTAGCAATGGCTGCCAAACTTGATGGCAAGCCAAGAAGAGCCTACGTGATGATTGGTGATGGCGAGTCACAGGAAGGGCAAGTTTGGGAAGCAGCAATGACAACAGCCCACTTTAATTTGGATAATGTTTGCGCGATTATCGACTGGAACAAAATCCAGCTGGATGATTACGTAGAAAACATAAAAGGCATGAAGGATTTCAAAGCCAAGTGGGAAGCATTCGGCTGGCATGTGATCGAAATTGACGGTCATAACCTTGAAGACGTCCATTCAGCGTTCGAACAGGCGAAGACGGTGAAAGGAAAGCCGACGGCCATTCTGGCGCACACGGTGAAGGGAAAAGGAATCTCATTTATGGAGAATACCCACAAGTGGCACGGGTTGGCTCCAAATGATGAGGAACTAGAATTGGCACTAAAGGAGTTGGTTTAAATGGCAATACAAAAAGCACCACGCGAAGGCTTTAGCGAAGCATTAATAAGACTTGGACATCAACATGAAGATTTGGTTGTACTTGATGCAGACTGTGCTAAATCCAATATGACAAATTTTTTCAAGGATCAATTTCCAAACCGATTCTTTAATGTCGGGATATCTGAATGCGACTTAGTCGGGACGGCAGCTGGATTGGCCATTGGTGGGAAAATCCCCTTTGCCAATGCTTACGCCAACTTTTTAACAGGCCGTGCCTATGACCAAATGCGGATTTCAGTATGTTACTCGAACAATAATGTGAAAATTGTCGGCCATAATGCTGGAACATCGGCTGCACAGGAAGGAGCGACACACCTGCCGCTTGAAGATATTTCGCTTATGCGGTCCTTACCAAGAATGACGGTGATTGTTCCAGCTGATTCCCTGGAAATGGAAAAGGCGGTAGAAGCAGCATATTACCATGAAGGTCCGGTTTACTTACGGGTTGGGAAGCTGCCTGTTCCAATTGTAACGAAAAAAGAAGACCGTTTCCAAATCGGAAAAGCAATAAAATACCGTGACGGGAACGATGTTACTTTAATCAGTACAGGAATCATGCTAGATGAAACTTTTAAGGCAGCCGAAGCGCTTGGCAAAAAAGGGATACAAGCAGATGTCCTGCACATCCACACGATTAAACCAATAGATGTTGAAGCGATTGCGACCTCTGCTACTAAGACAAAGAGGGTCGTAACAATAGAAGAGCATTCTATAATCGGCGGATTAGGAAGCGCTGTGGCGGAGGTCCTTTCCGAACATTGCCCAGTGCCATTAAAACGGATTGGCACACAGGACCGCTTCGGAGTATCCGGTAAAATGCATGAGCTTTTGGATTTCTTCGAACTAAGAGCAGCGCGCATTACTGCAACTGCGGAAAAACTGGTCGATTCAGCATTAATCAAATAGACCTAGGAGGTGGCGTCGGCCTTGACAACCAAAACCGATATGATTTTTCAAGAAATAATCAGCAATTCTTCCACCTTACAGGGGGACACCCCGTTAAGGAAGACCATCTTTTCCAAGCTGAAAGAATTAAATCATAAGCTAATTGTTCTAGATGATGACCCAACAGGAGTCCAGACAGTCCATGATGTTTCCGTTATCACAGATTGGGATAAACGCTGGATTCGTAAAGGCCTCGAGGAGGATACACAAGTTCTCTATATTTTAACGAATACAAGAAGCTATGAGCCTGAAAAAGCCGCCAGAATCAATACAGAAATTATTGAAAACTTAGCGGTGGTGTCTAAGGAATTGAATGTATCCTTCACGATCATCAGCCGGAGCGACTCAACTTTACGCGGCCATTATCCATTAGAAATTTCCGTTTTGGAAAAAGCACTGACCGAAAAGCTGGACTGGAACATTGATGGGCACCTTATCATACCAGCCTTTTTCGAAGGGAATCGATATACAGTCGATAATACTCATTATCTTTTGGTCAATCAAAATCTGGTTCCGGTGAACAATACAGAATTCGCCAAGGATGCAGTATTTGGCTACTCAACCGCATATCTGCCGGATTATGTACAGGAGAAATCGGAAGGACAGTTTACTTCGGACCAGGTATTATCCATTTCCATTGAAGATATTCGCTGCGGCGGTGTCGATCAAGTTTTTTCAATTTTAGATAAAGCTTCCGGCAATGTGCCAATTGTGGTGAACGCCATCAATTATCAGGATTTGGATGTCGTTTCTCTGGCGCTGTTAAAGGCCATTGAAGGAGGGAAGCACTTCCTGTTTAGGACCGCCGCCTCCTTAGTAAAGTCATTAGGTGGGTTTTCCCATAAACCATATCTTGAAGCAAAGGAAATGGCTCGAGGATCTGACGGTAAGAATTTTGGCGGATTACTGGTAGTAGGCTCCCATACTAAATTGACAACAGAGCAGCTTTCCGACTTAGTTTCGGAGGTTCATATAAGACCAATTGAATTGAATGTGGAAATGATTTTAGAAAAGAACCAAAGACAAGGAGAAATTGAAAGGGCCGCCAAATTACTAGAAGCCTCCATTAAAAATGGTGCCAATACAGTACTCTACACAAGCAGAACTGTTATCAAAGCGGTAAGCAAGGAGGAGAATTTACAGTATAGTCAGATCATCTCCCAAGCTCTGGTAGAATTAGTCCACTCCTTAACAGTAAAACCAAAATTCATTATGGCAAAAGGGGGGATCACCTCCAGTGATATTGCTACGAGCGGTTTAGGAATTAAGAAGGCTAAAATACTCGGCCAGGCGGCTGCAGGGGTTCCTGTTTTACTCACAGGAGAAGAAGCGAGAATTAAAAATACAACTTATATTGTGTTTCCAGGGAATGTAGGTCAGAAAAATACGATTACGGAAATATTTAAAAAAATAGACAGTGAACTGGGGGATTAACATGGCAAAACAAAAAATGACCGCTGCTGAAGCAATTGCAGCTTATCTAGTTCGAAAAGGCGTGGATCAATTATATGGTGTACCAGGGGCTGCAATTCTTCCATTGTATGATGCGATTCGTGAGAAGACAAACATAAAATCTTATGTTGTCCGTCACGAGCAAACAGCAGCGTTTATGGCAGACGGCTATTCTCGGGCAACTGGCAAGGTTGGTGTATGTGCGGCCACTTCTGGTCCTGGGGGAACAAACTTCCTGACTGGACTATATGGAGCATGGATGGATTCCATCCCAATGATCGCATTTACAGGACAGCAAAAATCTACACTTATTGGAACAATGCAGTTCCAGGAAGCGCCAATTTGCGAAATGGCGAAGCCGGTCTGTAAAGCAGTCTACCAATTAACAGACGGCAAAGACGCAGCAAAAATGATTCATGAAGCATGGACCACTGCAACAACCGGAAGAAAGGGTCCGGTCTTAATTGACCTTCCTATCAATACGCAAAAGGTTGAACTTGAAGTGGATTGGGATAAGTTTGTGGATGAGCCAGAGGTACTGCCTTCTGCATCTAAGGAGGAACTCTATGAAGTTCTAAACCTATTAAAGGATGCCAAAAAACCTGTTCTTATTTCCGGAGGCGGAGTAAACCTTGCAAATGCCACGGAAGAGTTAAAGGAACTGGCAGAAACCTTGCAAATCCCTGTAGTTACAACTGGTATGGGAATGGATACTTTCCCGAACGATCATCCGCTGTTTGCCGGAAGAATGGGTACAATGCTAGATACACCATACGGAAATATGACCATCTTAAATTCGGATCTGATCATTAATTTAGGCGGCCGTTTTGCAGACCGCAGCACCGGCACAGTGGATATTTTTAAGCGCGATGCAAAAATTATCCACATTAACCTGGATCCTAAAGAACTTGGCAAAACCGTACAGACGGAGCTTGGAATCGTTTCCGATGTGAAATCCTTCATGGCGGGCTTATCTGAGGTTTATAAATCTTTGGATGTGGGCATCGCGGCAGCGGTTGAACCAGGCATTAAGAAGCTTGATTTATCCGAGGAAAGAAAGAAGTATGCTCGTAAACAAGATTATGATACACTTCCGATTCGTCCGGAACGCGCCCTGAAAGAGCTTCGCGAATTCTTAGACCGTGATGCTTTTGCATCTCATGACTGCGGAATCAGCCAAATTTGGTCCTGTCAGTTGTTTGAAACTTATGTTCCACGCAGCTATTTATTAACAGGCGGCGCAGGTACGATGGGCTGGGGATTAGGGGCTGCTATGGCAGCGAAGCTTGCCTTCCCGGAGCGTCAAAGTGTCAATATTCTTGGCGACGGAAGTCTTGGAATGTCCCTGCAGGATCTGGCCACTGCCGCTAAGCATGAAATTCCGGTAATCGTTTTCGTTATGAATAATTCATTACTTGGATTGATTCGCCAGCAACAAAATTGGTTTTATGATGAGCGTGATATCTCTACAGACCTGATTTACAAAAATGAACTTTGCGACAATGAAGAGCGCGGTATTGATTTTGTGAAAACCGCTGCTGGAATGGGCGTCCGCGGGGAACTTGTTACCCACTATGATGACATTAAACCAGCATTGCAGCGAGCGGTGGACAGCGGCAAACCATACCTGATTGAAGTGGTTGTCGACCCAACGGCAGTTTGCGGGTTCTCTAATAACGGTAGTTTAACTGGCTTTGAATATTCTAACAAATAATCAATCTATTAAAAAAGGAAAAAAGAGCAGCGGTCTCTTTTTTCCTTTGTGGAAGGGGGAAGTTCCGGATTTATTCCGGTATTGCATATGAAAACAGATCTTCAACATTTTATGCAGGTTGGTATTGTTCACTTTATGGCCTATCCGGAAGCCATGAAGGGTGAGGGGGAAATTTCAGACACAGTTCGGAAAATCGTCACGGATGACTTTTTTTCAGGTATTGAAGTAACAAGGGTCAATGATTCTGCAGAAAGACAAAAGGTTGCTTCCCTATTGAAATCCGGGCGAATGGCCGTTGGTTTTGGTGCCCAGCCGATCCTGCTTAGCAATAAAGGCGATTTGAACTCGTTTGACCCGGAAAAACGGAAAGCGGCAATTGATCTTGTCAAGGCCGGGATTGATCAAGCCTATGAGTTGAATGCTTCGAAATTAGGATTCTTAAGCGGTCCTAAACCAGATCAGGATATAGATAGAGCCCTCCAATTGCTTACTGACTCGATAATTGAATTATCCCAGTATGCTAGACAGAAGGGTAATCTAGTACTCTCATTAGAAACCTTTGATGATGAAACCGATAAAAGATGCCTAATTGGCCCAAATCATTTGGCGGTTGAAATTGCGAAGGAAGTAAGAAAAGTAGACCCAAGCTTTGGCTTAATGCTGGATTTGAGCCATCTTCCGATGCAGCGGGAAACCTCAAAGGATGCCTTAACCATTGCCCGTGATTATATTAATCACGCTCATATCGGCAATTGCTATATTAAGGATAAAAATGATCCTGCCTATGGTGACCAACATCCTCGATTCGGCTACCCGGGAAGTGAGAATGACGTCGAGGAATTAACGGAATATTTAAGAATGCTATTAGAAATAGGTTACATCGGGGAAGGGTCTAGAAATGTGGTCGCATTTGAGGTAAAACCGGTTGGAAATGAGGATTCCGATGCGATTATTGCACAGTCGAAACGAACCTTAATCCAAGCATGGGCACGGCTCTAAATCCATCTATTTTATTAGGAATGATTCCTCTCCCGTATTCATACATTTTCGGGAGAGGATGAAATAGAAAAGTTCTTTAATAAGAACTTTTCTAAATTTATATTAAAAGACGGGAGGAATTAATGGTTTAACAAAGAATTAATATTAATGGCAGCGTTTTCACTATGCGGACCTTGGTTTAGAGAGGAAGGGTTATTAGTCTATTATGCTATTATATGATCTAATTATCCGTAATGGAATGGTTGTTGGTCCTGAAGAAAGTTTTACAGGTGAAATTGGGATCAAGAATGGAAAAATAATTAAAATAACAAGAGATATTCCGATAGAAGGGAAAGCTAAAGAGGAAATAGATGCGATCGGTCTTCACATTTTTCCTGGATTAATCGACACTCATGTCCATTTTAATGAACCTGGAAGAACGGACTGGGAGGGCATCTTGACCGGAAGTAAAAGTCTTGCGGCGGGAGGAGTGACAACCTATTTTGATATGCCATTGAACAGCAACCCTCCAACGATTGATGCTTACGGTTTCCGATTAAAGCAGGAGCAAGCGATTAAGAAATCTGTCACAGATTTCCGGCTCTGGGGAGGCCTGGTTCCGGAAAATGTACAATTGCTCGAGGAACTGATTCAATCCGGTGTAATTGGATTTAAAGCCTTTATGTCACCAAGCGGAATTGACGAATTTCATCATTCGGATGATGCCACGCTAATGGCAGGAATGGGTGAAATCGCAAGACTTGGATCGATCTTGGCTGTCCATGCAGAAAGCACTGTTATGACGGAGTTACTAGCTGCAAGTAAGATTAAAGAAGGAAAGCTTTCGGCCCTGGATTACTGCGAATCCCGTCCGATTATATCGGAAATGGAGGCTGTCAGAAGGCTGTTATCCTATGCTGAATTGACCGGATGCAAGGTCCACATTGTTCATGCAAGCAGCAGTAAAGTCGTTGAATTAATAACAGAAGCGAAGAAAAAGGGAATTGATGTAACAGTTGAAACATGCCCGCATTATTTATCACTTACTAGTGATGATTTCGCGAGGCTGGGACCAATCGCAAAATGCGCACCGCCATTAAGGAGCTCAGATGAAGTAGAGGCATTATGGAAAGCGCTTGCGAACGGTGAGATTGATGTAATTGGCTCTGACCATTCTCCTGCCCCGCCGGAAATGAAGAGTTCGAAAGACGGCAATATGTTTGCAGCATGGGGGGGAATAAGCGGTGCGCAGACTAGTTTATCCGTTCTATTGGAAGAAGGATATTGGAAAAGAAACATATCCTTGCAAAAGATTGCAGCCTCCATGTCCACCAACCCTGCGAAACGATTTGGCCTCTACCCGCAAAAAGGGGCAGTAGCCGAGGGAAGCGATGCCGATTTGGCATTGATTAGTTTAAATGAACCCTTTACGTTGAAAGCAGATGACCTTTTTTACCGCCATGCCCATTCTCCCTATATTGGAAAAACGTTTAGGGGGAAAAATAGAATCACCATCGTAAAAGGATCCATTGTGTATCGAAATGGAGAAATATTGCCACAAGAAAACACTGAAACCATCCCACAATAGAACTAGCTTCTATATAGACACATTCATCCCTGTATGAAGAAAATTATCTGAATATTACCCATATTCAGAATAGGTATTTTTTACTAAGACCACTTTAACTCTTCATGAATGAACAGAAGCGGCTTCACTACCAATTAACTTTTTGGAATTTGGGAGGAATATAGATGGAAAGATTAGGAACAGGGAAAACGCTGGCATTAGGATTCCAGCATATTGCCGTTATGTATGGCGGCGCAGTGGCAGTACCAATTATTGTGGCTGGTGCATTAGGTCTGACGCAGGCACAACTTGTATATCTAATTTCCTTTGACTTATTGGCATGTGGTCTTGCAACCTTGCTCCAGGTTATGGGCGGAAAGCATATCGGGATCAAATTGCCGGCTCTTATGGCGGTTTCCTTCATTAATGTTGAACCTGCCATTGCGATAGGGAAAATTCATGGGATAACGGGGGTTTTTGGGGCCGTTATTGTAGCAGGACTGCTCGTGGCCCTGTGTGCCCCGTTCATTGGGAGACTGGTAAGGTTTTTCCCTCCAATCGTATCTGGTTCGGTTATTCTAATCATCGGCATTTCGTTGATGCCAGTAGCGATGAACAATGCTGCAGGCGGGGCAGGCTCTAAAACGTTTGGTGATCCGAAGCACTTGCTGATAGCACTTTTTACGTTATTATGCTTTTTATTATTCAACACCATGTTTAAGGGATTTATTAAAGTTATCTCCATTCTTTTAGCGATGGTAATCGGTACGATTGTTGCAAGCTTTTTCGGAATGGTTAATTTTAACGTCTTTTTAGAAGCAAAATGGTTTAATGTGCCTCAGCCATTTTATTTCGGTGTACCAACATTCGATACTTCATCTATCATTACGATGACCATTATCACCTTTATTATTGCAATTGAAAGTATTGGTGTATTTTTCGCCCTTGGTGATATCACAGGAAGAGACATTAAATCAGATGATATTAAACGGGGATTGCGTGCTGAAGGTCTTGGAGGATTTATCAGCGGATTCCTCAATTCCTTTAACCATTCGACCTTCTCGCAAAACGTCGGTCTTGTTCTTTTGACAAAGGTAACCAATTTAAGGGTATTGACTGCCGCTGGCGGTATCCTGATTGTGCTGGGGCTTGTGCCAAAGGTCGGTGCTTTAACAACGATGATTCCTCCAGCTGTTCTTGGAGGGGCCATGGTTCCAATGTTTGGGATGTTGATTTCCGCGGCCCTGAAAATAATTGCGAAGGAAGATTTGGCTTCTCCAGCTAATCAACTCATTGTTGCTGTAGGAGTAGGAATTGGCTTAGCGATTAAAGGGGTCCCTGGTGCTTTCGTGGATTTACCGAGTACTGCCCGCTTACTGTTAGGGAACGGGGTAGTAATGGGTTCACTTGTCCTGGTTGTCTTGAATATGATTTTAAATGGTACATCATCGAAGGCAAGTCATGCCGGTCATGGGATTGAAAATGCAGAATTGGCTGCTGCAGAGGAGTCCCATTAAAACTATTCTTTTGAATGGAGGCGTTGAGCAATGGCATTTACGGTATCTGATATTTTAAAGACAAGGCTGATTCCCGGATGTCGTGTAGTGGCAGGGGGCCGTGGGTTAAACCGCAACATTCGTTCTGTCAGTATCATGGATGAGCCAGATACCTCTTGGTTAAAACAGGGTGATTTGCTCCTGACAACCGGTTATGTCTTTAAAGATCATCAAGCGACTCAAATAAAATTGCTCAATGACCTGGCCAAACGTAACTGCGCGGGCTTGGCCATTAAAGTAAAACGTTATTTGACGGAAATTCCTGCTTGTATGCTTGAGGAGGCAGATCGCTTAGGTCTGCCTTTGATCGAGCTCCCCTATGAAAATGTCTTGTCGGATTCTCTTTTATCCATTACAAAAGAGATTCTTCAAGATGAACAACGGCAATCATGTGATAAAGATGAGGATTTTAAAATATTGCTGAGGGGAGAAAAAACGGAAGAAGAGAAGGTCCGTTCGATTGCTGATGAGCTTAACATAAGGCATGATAACCACTTTGTCCTTTTATATTTAATCTGTGAGGAACAGAAAATGATTCACTCTGTTTTTTCCCAACTAGTCAGTGCGGCGGAGAAGAAGGCAAATGCTAGATTAATCAGTATTCCTCTTCCACAGGGATTTGCGGTGCTGGTATCGGTAACGGCGAATAAGTCACATGAGTTAGCGAATCTTGCGAGAAAATCAGCCAATTTCTTGGCAAATCAAATACATATAAAATTTCCTAAACAGCAGGTCCAGATAGGGGTTGGTTTACCTTGTGCCGGGCTGGGGACGGTTGGACGAAGCTATAAGGAGGCAGTGGAGGCCATTTCGTTAGGGAAAAAACTTTCAAAGGAAGTAAAGGATACCGTTTTTGAATATAGGAACTATGCACCAGAGGGATTACTGCAGCAATTACCGGAACATGCCTTGAAAAATTATTTTCAAAGTATCCTGGAATCTCTTTTAGAGTATGATCAGGAAAACGGATCCAATATGCTGTTTACTTTAGAAGCCTATTTGGAATGCGGCGGGAAACTGTTAGACACGGCTAATCGCCTTTTTGTCCACAGAAACACCGTAAAATTCAGGATTGTACGGATTGAGGAATTATTGGGATTGGATTTAACAGATAATCAGGTTCAATTTCGCCTGCTACTGGCGATGCGAATTGCTAGATTGCTGGGAATGTTGCCTGGTTATTCGGAATCACAGATAAGGTCAACTCATTATTAATATTTAATTAAAGGGCCCTAGTTGGGCCCTTTTTAATATTTATTTAAATGATACATCTTTATAGCTAATTGTAATCTGAAATTTGTTTTACCATTGTCAAGGTCACTGCCGAGAAGTTCTTTTATTTTGCTGATTCGCTGGTGGATGGTGTTTCGATGAACGCCGATTGTTTGTGCGGCCTCGGTTGTCTTTGCGCCGCAATTAAGATAGACTTCGAGGGTATTTAAAAAATCCGTATGATTTTCTTGATCGTGAGAAATTAATGGTGATAAAAAGGCAGAATAGTATTCTTTAAGAATTTCTTTTGGAATATGCTGAAGCACGGAATAGGTTGAAAAATCATGACTATCATTAACGGCTAACTTTTGAAGGTTTGTTCCAGTTTTCGTTTGTTGTGTTAGTAATTCACGCAATATGGTTTGGATTAGGTCGGCAATTGATAATTCGTTAGGGATTCTAAAAATAGGAAATGCCATCTTGTTCGCGGCCAGGATCATATCTTGAGGCAGGGAGTTTGGAAAGTGAGCAGTTTTTATCCCTAATCCGGCACAATTTCTTTCTGCCAAATCATACACTAAATTAGTTAACGCTTGTTCATTATTTAAAAAAATATATCCCGTTGTTAATACTAAGTCCCCAGTCTTTAACCATCTCATCACATCTGGTGCATCAAAACTATTTACTGACATAATGGTCCGGCCAAGCCCTTGGTTACCAGCTATCATTTCACATTGCTGAAGTAGTGGAATTGTTAATGCTTCTGCTAAAGTCAACTTCAATGGAAACGTTCCCTCCTTTTTTAGTTGTTTAATAGTAGTTTACTTTATAATGTGCATTGTGCACAATTCGTTTATTTTAATTGGTTGGGGTAGATCGTTTATAATTCAGTGTGCACAAAGCACACTCCATTAGCGTGATATTTGTCACTTATGGCTAATGACCTCCCCCATTATCGAAGGTAAAATAAAGTTAATCCAATAGCAAGGTGTGAGAGTAATTTACCCCAGTCTTTTTGGAAGGGTTATAGAGAAGAAAGGAAGGAAGCAGAATGACTATGAAGCTGGAAACGCTTAATAGTTTAGATCAGCCGGCGTTCACAGAAGTTCTTGGCTGGGTGTTTGAACATTCACCATGGGTTGCAGAACGGGCCTGGTTGAACCGTCCGTTCCAATCTGTCGGTGATCTTCATCAAGCGATGGTGGAAACGGTAAAGGAATCAAAAATGGAAGAAAAGCTCGCCTTGTTAAGGGCGCATCCAGATCTCGCGGCAAGGGTTCAAATGGCTGACGCCTCAGTCAAGGAACAGGCAAGTGCAGGCCTAGATCAGCTCACCAAAGAAGAACATGAAGAATTTTTATCCCTCAACAATGAATACACATCAAAATTTCAATTCCCCTTCATCATGGCAGTAAAAGGACAAACGAAAGACACGATTCGAGGCAATATGAAGGAACGGGTGAATAATGATCCGGCAGAGGAACTGCAGGAAGCACTCACCCAGATTTATAAAATCGCCTTCTTCCGCCTAGAGAATTTTATCATCAAGTAAAAGAATTGACGGCTTAAAGTTTGTATCATTTTTGGTTCCTATATCTTGAAACGCAGGAGCAGCACTTCGGCGATTCGGGGTTAAAATAATAAAACCTTAGGGAGGAATTTAAATGAGTTCACAAGAAAGAGTTTGCTATTATGGTAAAGGTGATGTTTTTGTTTTCCGCACGTATCAAACCCCGCTAGAAGGAATCAAGACAATTCCGGAGTCCAATTTTACTGGCCGCAACAATGTTATTTTTGGAATGAATGCCAAAATTGCCCTTGAGGGAGACTTCCTTCACTCTTTCACAAAAGCCGATAACAGCTGTGTCGTCGCTACGGATTCCATGAAAAATTTCATTCTTCGTCAAGCAGCGCAGTATCATGGACCAACCTTTGAAGGATTTTTAAAATTTGTTTGTAATCGCTTCCTTAATACGTATCCACACATAACATCCGTAGAAATCACCGCAGATGAAGTTCCTTTTGAAACAGTCCAAGTGGCAGGACAAAATGGACTGGAGGCCAGCCCGTTAGTTTATCGTCACTCCAGAAATGAATTAATTACAACAACTGTCAAAGTTGCACGGACTGAACAAGGAAATCAGCTTGTGAAGCAAGAGAGCGGCATTAAAAATCTTCACTTAATTAAGGTAACCGGCAGCTCCTTCTATGGCTTCATCCAAGATGAGTACACAACTCTTCCAGAAGCTAAGGACCGTCCGCTTTATATCTATCTTGATATTTTCTACCGTTATAATGATAAAGAGGATGCTGTTTCTGATAATCCTGCTGTTTATGTACCTGCTGAACAAGTCCGTGATATTGCAGCATCTGTCTTCCATGAAGCTGAAACCTTATCAATCCAAGATTTAATTTATCGAGTCGGCTGCCGTGTATTACAGCGTTTCCCACAGCTTGCTGAAGTTCAATTTTTATCAAATAACCGGACATGGGAAACAATTGTGGAGATTCCGGATTCGGAGGGTGCGGTGTTCACAGAACCAAGACCTCCATACGGCTTCCAGGGATTTGTCGTTAACCGCCAAGATCTTGTAAATGAAGGCTTAGAATTTCCAACAGAAAGTGTAGAAGCATGAGTGGAAAATTAACCACACATGTCCTTGATATATCCAAGGGCATTCCAGCAAAAAATTTAAAAATAGAACTTTGGCGGTTAGGACCTGAGCGGTCACTTATAAAGACAGTTTCTACAAACAGCGATGGCAGGGTGGATGCCCCGTTGCTTGCTGAAGGACATGTAGAATCAGGGGAATATGAATTAGTCTTTTATGTAGCGGATTACTTTCGGGAACAAAGTGTGGGAGTTGGTGAAACGCCTTTTTTAGATAAAGTTCCGATTAGGTTTGGAATTGCTGACACGAATTCCCATTATCATGTTCCACTGTTAGTGGCACCTGGCGGTTATAGCACTTATCGTGGCAGCTGATTTATAGATAGATGTGTAGTGTATTTAAAGGGGGAGAACAAGAAATGATTCAAGAACAGACTCGAACGGCAACATTGGCGGGTAATCCTGTAACCTTGCTTGGCCCAGAAATTAAAGTAGGTGATCAAGCACCTGACTTTACGGTTTTGGCAAATGACCGCTCGCCTGTTACTCTTGCTGATTCAAATGGAAAGGTCCGGCTGATCAGTGTGGTACCTTCACTCGATACGGGAGTTTGCGACCAGCAGACGAGGCGCTTTAATGAAGCGGCGTCTGAATTGGGCGACAATGTTGTGGTATTGACCATCAGCGCCGACCTTCCGTTTGCCCAAAGCAGATGGTGCGGGGCTGCCGGTATCAGCGGCGTCCAGACATTGTCTGACCATTTTGAAATGTCATTCAGTACAGCTTATGGAACGTATATAAAGGAACTTCGTTTAAACAGCCGTGCTGTTTTCGTAGTAAATGCTGAAAACATTGTTACGTATGTAGAGTATCTTTCCGAAGTGACCAACCATCCGAATTATGAAGCTGCTTTAGAAGCGGCAAAGGCAGCGGCAAAATAAAAATATGGGACCCCAAAAAAGCAATGGATTATTCCGTTGCTTTTTTTGGGGGTCTCCATTTAATAAGTTTTTACTATGAGCATAGTCTAATACACTGGTTTGTCTCATATTATGTAAGCGCATACATTCGATAACTTATCTCATTAAACAATTCCAATTTGAAGTGAGGGATTTTGTTGGGGCAAACAATTATTGAGGGGCCATGGATTGAACAAAAGCACGATTTAGAGAAACCAAGAAAAAAAGAAATGTGGGCATATGGAGTCGGAAGTTTTGGGATTTTCTCTGTCAATACACTGATTAGTTCATTTTTAACCTTTTATTACACGGATGTAGTCGGTATTGCTGGTGCGATTGTCGGAACCTTGATGCTGATTGCAAGATTGTTTGATGGAATTACTGATATCGGAATGGGTTCCATAGTTGATATGACGAGATCTAAACATGGAAAAGCCAGGCCATGGTTGCTTTGGATGTCTGTTCCACTCGGTGTCTCAATTGTATTGTTATTTTCAGTCCCAGATCTCGATCATACAGGCAAAATCATTTATGCATACATCACATACATTTTGTTCATCCTCCTATACACCGCTGCTTCCATCCCGTACAAAACATTGCTCGGCGTCATGACACAGCATCAGCATAGCCGTTCCTTATCAAACATTTATTCTACGATTTTCACCATGATTGGAACCTTAATTGTCATGACCTTTACCCAACCGTTGACGGCTTCCATCGGATGGACAGGACTTGCTGGTTTTTATGGATTGTTATCAATTATTGCCCTCTACATTACCTTCCGATTTGTCAAAGAAAGAGTTGAATCTTCAACATCACAACAAGACAAAATTTCCTTTTCAGCTGGCTTTAAGGCCATCTTACGAAATAAATACTGGATTATCATTACGCTTTTTTGCGTCACCTTTTACACCACCATCTGTCTGGTACAAGGCGCAGGGCTATACTACGCGCAGTGGGTTATAGGTGATATCAATAAATTTCCTATCATTGGCCTTACGTTAACGGCACCAATGATTTTGGGGTTATTTTTCATCGGCCCTTTAGTGGCCAGGTTCGGGAAAAGGAACGTGGCCATAATTGGTTCACTGGTAGCGATTGTGGGGCAAATAATAAAATGGGCGGACCCTAGTAATTTACCTGTTTTTTTAGTTGGGACAGCGTTAGCGGGCTTGGGAGTCATGCCAACACTTGGGTTGCTTTTGGCGATGGTCAACGACACCGTTGAATACGGCGAGTACAAAACTGGTTTACGGACAGAAGGACTGGTCAATAGTGCTGCTAGCTTTGGAATGAAGTTTGGTACAGGGCTTGGTCTTGCAGTAGTCGGATGGCTGCTTGGGATTGGCGGATATGTAGGCGGGGCTGCCGAGCAGCCAGCTTTGGCTATTGAAATGATCAAAGCAGTTAATATTCAAATACCGCTGGCATTAGCTGTGATCCAGATTATCCTTATGCTGTTTTTTAGAATTGACAAAGAATACCCGGCCATATTGGCTGAACTGCAAAGGCGAAAAATGAATAATTCTAAAGAGCCGGAATAAATTTATTTATTCTGGCTTTATTGTATTCATAAAAAGGAATTTTTTAAACGCCTAATTTTTTACAATTTCATTAAAAATATTCGTGACTATCACACTAGTTTATTAAATAACGATAACAAATCGGTAAAAATCTCCTTTTTCGACAAATTCCATGAATTGGACTTTTTATAATGGCAGTGGAAGGTGAGTGAAATTGTTATTAGCTTAGAGATTGGGGGAGCTTTTAATGGAACATCTTCTTAACGAAACTGTTCAGGAAAAAAGACAATTTCTAATTGAAGAGCTAATTAAATTAGGTATCTTTAAAATCAATGAAAAACATCTATATGAATGGTCCATAAGTGAATTAGAAAAAGAATTCGAGGATATTGAAAAAGAATACTTCGGGAAAACCGGTACATAGTATGCCGGTTAGAAAAATGTATAAAACAAAGGGGCCCACAAGGCTCCTTTGTTTTATACAGAATCGATTCGATACTGATGCTTAAATTGATAAATCATTAGCTCTGATATAGCAGAATAACCGCTCGAATTAGGATGCACACCGTCCGGTGATAAATTTTCCGGTCTCTCCCCGTTTATTACCTTGGTGGTTTCGATTACTAGGGATGGCGAATACTGATTGGCAGTCTCATATAACTTAAGATTCCATTTTGGCAGCAATTGATCTGCAAGAGAATACAGTGTGTCGGACGGTGATAACGGATTATATAATTCCAAAAATATAATGGTGGCATCCGGATTCACCGATTTTATTCTTGATGCAATGTCAGTTAAGTTTTTTGTAAAAGAGGTTTGTAGCTCACCAAACGATTGAAATACATTTTGCAGGTTCTGACCCTTAGCAGCCCTCAGTACATCATTTCCGCCGACATTGATGGTAATGATGTCGGCTTTCTTCATTTCTTCATCAAACCTGCCTTCGAGAACCAATTCCCTTAACTCGCCGCTCGTAATCCCGTTAATACCTTCATTTTGAAATTGAATGTTCTTCTGAATCTGGCTGCCTAGCTTGTTCGAAAATTGATTGACAAGATCTTCATTTTGTCCAGCACCTACACCGCGAATGACAGAGTCGCCAATTGCCAGGTGATTAATTTCACCTTTTTTCATGTTTCGAAAATAATCAAGATAAGTGATTTTATGGACAGTTGCACTAACTTCCACAGTCTGTTTTTTTATTTTGTGAATTTGATATTTGGGATAATAAATCCAGGCAGATAAGCCAAGGCCAATGACTAAGACAGAAATAACAATGTATTTAATGATTTTTATTGGTACCACTCCTTAACTCTCCTATTATAACAGGCAAATTCGAGGAAGAAATTAGTGGATGATTTCCAATGAACTTGGGATAAAATAACCGTAAATAAGCTATGTTTGGTGTGGTACTGTTGAAATTCTACTTCATTTATGAGGCAACCATTTTATTAATTACAAGTATCGTTATATTAAGATTTGTCGGGAAAAAATCGGTTGCGAGAATGACCAATTTGGAGTCGGTTGTCATTTTGGCAACCGGGACCACCATGGGGCATGCTATTAAGGAAAATAAATTTTATCAGGTAATCATCATTCTGATTTTCTTCGGTATATTTTTATTTATTTTTCAAAAGCTGCAGATGAAATCGAGTTTTATTGAACGTTATGCAATTGGCGAAGCGACCTTGGTCATTAATGATGGAAAAATCATAATGGAAAGTTTAAAAAAACTTCGTATTACCCAAGGGCAATTAGAAATGCGGATGCGACAAAAAGGAATTTCTTATATTTCTGATGTAAAAATCGGAACGATTGAAACGGATGGCGAATTCGGATTTGAACTAATGCCACATGCACAACCTCTGACACAGGAAGCATTAATGAAAATTATGGGGAAAGGCCAAACAGAGTCCCCTACGAAAAGTGAAAACATTTTCGACAAGGTCGTGGAAAATAATAAATGATTGATAAAATTTAACAGCTTTAAAAAACTCTTACTATTGACTAGATATGAAAGCATTTAGGTGAAAAGCCTAAGTGCTTTTTACTTTTTAAAAAAAATGGGCTAATCACCTAAATAAAACATCTACACAATAAGACAAGCAATGAATAATATGCAAAGGAGTGAAAAATTTAAACGAAAAGGAAGTGGATTTTCTATGGCAATAACGCCAAGTCAGGGACAATCAGGTACAACCCTTTCGGAAACGGTGACAGCGACTGCAAATTACACGAAAACGTTTAACTGGGATATCTCGAAATCTGTTTTACCAGATACATGGAATTTATTTCGCGGGGATACAGGGACCTCAGAGTACACGATAAAAGTTACCAAAGACACAGGAACATTAGGGGGCAGTATTGAAGGTCAAATCTGTGTAACAAATGGAGGAGACTTTGATACGGAAAATCTACAAATTAAACTTGATTTAGAAGCCAATTTAAATGGAGGATTTACTACGCTTCTTACCGATATTCCGGTGAACCTAAACGGAAACACAGTAATACCTGCTAAAAAGATGGCTTGTTACGACTATACGATTGATCTACCATCAGATTTAGTTTTCCCTGGGAAGACTTATCGGGTTACAGCAAATGCTACCATTGATAACCACGCAGGACATATTACAAATCCCCCTACTCCCTTCGGACCCAGCGAAAAAGCTTCTACTATTATGCCGGTAAATCCAACACTCGTTAATGATTCAATTTCTGTTACGGATACGAACGGCGAGAATTTCCCATTTTCAGATTCCGGATCGGCCTCTTATTCAAGAATGTTTACATGTGACGATGACGCAGGGACACATGATAATACAGCAACAATTGTTTTTAGCAATGGAGAAAGTGGAAAGTCTGCTTCCGCTAGTGTAACCGTGAATTGCTATGAACTTGATATTACGAAAACAGCGGAAACAAGTTATACAAGAAAATATACCTGGACCATTGATAAACAAGTTTCTAATGGTGAATCCGCCTTTGCAGATTCGACTACTCTTACACTCCCTGTAGGTGGAACGCATTTAGCCTATTATAAAGTTGTGTTGAATGCCTCATCTACAGATACAGATTTCCATGTTGAAGGAGATATTACTGTAACAAATAATGCCCCGATTGCGGCAACAATTAATGATATTTCGGATATGCTTACTGGGGGCATTGCAGCTAACGTCGATTGCAGCCTGTCCTTTCCATTTGTTTTGGCAGCAGGCGAATCCGTTACATGCCACTACGATGCAGATTTACTAGATATGACTAGCCTTGTAAATACAGCACAAGTAACTATCCAGAATTTTAGCTATGACCAGTTTGGAAATGCGACACCACTTGATCAAGAAACAAGCTTTTCAAATACAGCCGATGTTATTTTTAGTTCTACACCAACAGATATCGTTGATGAAGAGGTAATGGTGAGTGATGACAAGTACGGAGAATTGGGAAATGTAACCGCCTCTGCAGTTCCAGCCACCTTTACGTATCAAAGAGATATTGGACCTTACGATACCTGCCAACAAACAACAGATGAAAACACAGCCACTTTTATTACAAATGACACTAAAACAGTTGGAAGCGATTCCGCAACAGTCTATGTAAATGTTCCTTGTCAAGGATGTACGCTTACGATTGGTTATTGGAAAACTCACGCAGGTTTTACTGGAAACAATCCAGATAAGGTGACACAATATTTGCCAATATGGTTAGGTGACCCTACCGTTACAAATTCAAAGGCTATTAAAATAACTTCTGCCCAACAAGCAGTATATTACCTTAACTTTTCAGGTGATGCATCTAATGGTATCAATAAATTGTATGCACAGTTGCTCGCTGCTAAACTGAATATTGCTAATGGGGCCGATCCTTCAGCGGTAACTGCAATAATCTCCCAGGCAGATGCATATCTGGCAACTCATAGTTCCGCGGATTGGAGTTCGTTAAAAGCCAATCAAAAGAGTTTTGTAAACCAATTACAAACCATTCTTGATAACTACAATAATGGCTTAATTGGTCCAGGACATTGTTCTGAGAGCGGTGAAACAGTTCCGCCAGTGGAGGTGCCAGAAGAGCCGGATACAACACCTGATAATGGAGGCGTAACAATTAATATTAACATCCGAAACAGTAGAAATTTCAGAATAAACATAAATAATAACGGTGATAATAATAATTAACCCTTTGAAATGAATAGTCAGCATATTGATGTCAAAAAGCTAAAAATGTCGTGAAAAAGGATTTTTCTCGACATTTTTTATTTTATCTACATCTATATTATTGATTAAATATTAATTGACTAACTTGGAAATCCGTTATTCCTATTTTCCCATCACTGTTTCACCAATTGTCAAAACCTTTAACAGTTCGGTTGGCAGCTGCCGTTTTTCCCATTCACGATAAAGCCTTTCGAGGGCTTCGGGTCCCGTGTCGTCGGCGAGGCGGTAGGCTCCATAATGCATTGGGACAAATTCTTTCGCGTTTAATTCTAAGAAGGCTTTAACACTATCCTCCGGCGAAATATGCGAAACCTTCATGAACCATTCCGGCTCATAAGCACCGATTGGCATAAACACAGTATCAATGTTGTCAAAACGCTCGGCGATTTGCTTAAACCCAGCAAAATATCCCGTATCTCCGACAAAATACAGCGTTTCTTTTTGAGTTTGAAAAATAAACCCTCCCCAATGAGACGTATTCATATCTGTCAGGGTTCTTCTTGTCCAGTGCTGGGCGGGGACAAAATGAATCTTGATGCCTCTGATTTCAGCACTTTCCCACCAGCCCATTTCGCTGACCTTTTGATACCCTTTCCGGTTAAAAAGCGGCTTTAAACCAATTGGAGCAATAAATTGAGGGTTCCCCTTTATTTTTTTGATGGTTGGAAAATCCAAATGATCGTAATGGCCATGAGAAATAACGATTACATCAATTTCAGGAAGATCCTCGAGTGATATACCGGGCTCCGTTAATCTTTTTTGAAAGCCCATCCGCTTTGCCCAAACTGGATCGGTTAATATATTAATCCCATTCATTTGAATCAAAAAGGTGGAGTGGCCAATCCAGGTATAAGAAGTTCGGCTCCGGTTTTCTTTAATTTTTTCAATCTGTTTATCCTGGCATTGTGGAATATTAATCGTTAAATCCTTTACCTTGCTTCTTCTTTCTTTGTTCCACTTCATCATATCTTTAAATGACTTGTTGTTTTTCACATCATCGAGATTCGAGTATTTTTTTTTCATAAACTCACCCGGGGGAATTTTTTTGTTTTGATTATAACAGCATTCAATTAAATGGTAAAATTAAGTAACTTACAATTGCGAGGGGGATTCACATGACCATTACCTTTAAGTCAAGGGTTGAGGTGCCGGAAAAAGAAAAATGGAATTTCGAGGACCTTTATAAAAATCTTGAAGACTGGGAAAATGATTATCTCTGGATTGAAAAAAAGACTGCTGAATTGAAAAAATATGACGGTGCGATTCACAGTGGAGAGTCGCTTTATGATTATCTATCCGAAAAAGAACAAGTTTCCAGTAAATTAAATCTTGTCTATGTATACGGGATGCTCCAGGCCGATGTAGACACCCGCGATGCCTTGGCGCAATCGCTCGTTGACCGTGCCAAGCAGCTTTCCGTAAAAATAAGCGCAGCTTCATCATTTTTCATGCCATTTTTATTGAGTTTAGAGGAAAGCACATTAAGAGAATATATTGAGCAAGAACCGAGGTTAAAATACTTTGAACAAGACCTTTTTGAAGCTTTCCGATATAAAGCACATGTTCTGACCAAGGAAAAAGAAGAGATCTTATCCAACTTAGGTGAGGCCCTTTCTGCGCCAAGCCACACCTACAGTATGCTTAACAACGCCGATATCAAATTCGGCGAGGTGACGAGTGATGAAGGAATGAAAGTCGAACTGACGCGCGGCATGTACTCAAAGTTGATTGAAGATGAGGATCGAGACAAGCGGAAGGAAGCGTACAAGGCTTATTACCAGCCGTATTTGCAATTGAAAAATTCGATTGCCTCGACTTTGTCTGCGAACGTTAAAACTAATGCGACGTTGGCCCGGTTGCGGAACTACCCATCCGCTTTGGAAAAAGGTTTGTTCGGGGATATGGTTCCAAGAGAGGTCTATGAAAATCTGATTATGGCGACAAAAGCCAATATTGGACCGTTGCATCAATATGGCTCTATTCGAAAAAAACTGCTTGGTTTGGAGGAGCTGCGCCAGTACGATCTGAACGTTCCTCTGGTTCCTGGTGTAAAATTAGAAATTTCCTATGGAGAAGCGTATGAAACAATTTTAAAAGCTTTGGCACCCCTGGGCGAGGATTACGTTAATACACTGAAAACCTTTAAAGATGCCCGCTACATCGATGTCCGGGAAACGCCAGGCAAGCGTTCGGGTGCTTACAACCTGGGTGTCTATGGGGTACATCCATTTGTGCTGTTAAACCAACATGATGATTTGGATAGTATGTTCACGATGATTCACGAATTCGGTCACGCCATGCATTCCTGGTATTCCAGCAAGCATCAGCCTAGAATCTCCGCCGGCTACAGCATTTTTGTAGCCGAAGTGGCTTCGACGGTGAACGAAGTACTATTGATTCATTATTTGTTAGAAAAAGAAACAAATCAAGAGATACGGAAATACTTGCTCAATCACTTTATTGATCAATTTAGAGGCACTTTCTTTACCCAGGTCATGTTCGCCGAATTTGAAAAAATCACCCATGATTATGCGGAAAGCGGAAAACCTTTAAACGCTAATGTATTTAGTGAAATTTACGAATCCTTATTTAGGCAATATAACGGGGACGAAGTGGTGTTTGATGAGGAAGTGAAATACGGCTGGTCACGGATCCCGCATTTTTACCGACCTTTTTATGTGTACAAATACGCAACCGGCTTTGCTTCTGCCATTCATATTGCTGAACAGCTATTAAGCGGGGATGAATCAGCCGTCAATGCTTACCTTGAATTTTTGAAGAGCGGAAGCTCCGATTATCCGCTCGAGTTGTTAAAGAAAACCGGTGTAGATTTATCTAAACCTGAACCGATAGACAATGCATTGAAACGGTTTGAGCAGTTGATTCGTGAATTTGCATCTGTATAGGTTAATGAAAAAAGCTCCATGCCCGAGATTGGCAATAGAGCTTTTATCTTTTTAATCAGAATATTTGCGATTCGCCGATATATTTCGAAAATTCGCTGATAAAATTGGAAATTCGCCGATATAATGAAAAATTCGCTGATATGTGCAAAGAATTCGCTGATATCTTAAAAAAATCCGCTGATATATTACTTTAAAGGAAAAATCATAATTTTATGAGGCAATTTCCTCTTTTTTAACAGTAACAAAGTTGATTCCTTTTCCAGTGAAGATGGAGTAACCCATCAGTACATATGTCAATCCCCAGAAGAAGGCGAAGAAATCACCGAGGAACGGAAGGCCAAGACAGACAAGCATCAGCAAGAACACAATTGCGTACCAGCGAGGGAACACTTTTGCGCGAAAGGTAACAATCATCAGGATGACCGTGGCAAGCAGCAGCCCTCCGTAGGAGAGACTATTCGCAAGATTGACGAACAAGCCGTCTTTCGGATAATCGCCGTAAGCGAACAAACCATAGAAGGTCGCCGATAGCATTAAGTTTCCTGCAGAAAGAATAAGACCGGAGATGAAACCGAAAACACCTGTCTGCCGTGACTGGGACATAAACAAAGCCATAGACGAGATTGCCATTAATATACTTGCGGCAAAAGCGAAGATTAGTTCAGGTGTGCTGTCTGACCCCCAAATCAAACCTGACGGCGTCATCCCCATTCTGGCGATTCCCCCTAAGAAAGCAATAAACCCAAGAACCTTAACAATTTTTTCTAACGTCATGTTTTCCAACTCCCTTTGTATTGTTGTTTACGAATTAATCGTATCAAAGGGGAATTCCTGATTTGAAGGGAGGGGGATTCCCATTTCAATCGGGAAGTTTCTATGGGAATAAACGGGAAAAACCAAATCTATACAGAAGTTGGTCGCCTTGTTATAATTTTCCTATATCTTAGGTGCAAAAGGTGGGGATCGTTCCTGGATGAATGGAGTAAATAAGAAAATTTTCCTGTTTCAAGTCTTTGTGATTATTTTTTCTATATTGACCTTAGTATTTTTCATTCAATCCATTGCGGGCTATTATGACACCCTACGAAACGAATGTATCCTCAAGTCCTGCAGTTCCTTGGCACCTGCGCCCCCAACAACGATTGAAGCGTTAAGCAAATACCATTTAACCTCTAATACGTATGCGGCATTATTTGTCATCATCGAATCCGCGTTTGCCTTCCTATTTTTCACAGCAGCTATCATCATTTTTATTAAAAGCAGGCGGGATATGATGGGGCTTCTGGCAGTATTGGCATTGGTCACATATGGATCAACCTACACATCATTGGTATACCTTGCATCAGATGGCCGCGAATTGGTAGAACAGTTTCCGGAAATCATCGGGGCTGTAGGTAGAATGGCTTTATTCTTATTCTTCTTAATATTTCCTAACGGACGTTTTATTCACCGCTGGCCGCTTGTCCTTTTTACTCCTTTTTGTATCATCCAGTTCATTAGTTTGATTTTTCCGGGCACGGTTGTTGATTTATTAAATTGGTCGAGCACGGCGAGACTGCTTAATTATGGAATCATGATTATTATGACGATTTATTCACAAATCTATCAATATAAAAAAATATCCACCCGGGTCGAACGGCAGCAAACCAAATGGGTGGTCTTTGGATTATCGCTTTCATTTCTGGGGTCAATCATCATAAGCGGTTTTTTTGTCTATCCGGTTTTTGGCGAAAACCCTGTATCCTATCTTTATTTAAGTGTACTACTGTATGGCGTTGTGGCCATCATACCATTAACATTGGCATTTGCGATTCTTCGTCATCGCCTGTGGGACATTGACCCTCTTGTGAACCGGACAGTTGTTTATGGCACCTTGTCGCTGGCTATTATTCTTCTATACTCATTTTTAGTTCTCTATTTTAGCAGCTTGTTTAAGACAGATAACAACTTCATCATTTCCTTAGTGGCAACCGCCATTGTTGCAATTTTTTTCGCGCCAATAAAAGAAAGATTGCAGCGCCTTGTGAACAGGCTGATGAAGGGAAGACATGATGAACCATATACCATACTGAAGGAACTTGGGGATCATTTGATCAAACCCATTGCTCCTGAAGAGATGCTAAACGTTGTGACGGGTACAATACGGGATGCCCTTCGCCTGCCATACGCCGGGATTTTCGTTAATATAAACGGAAAAGAGACACTTGCTGCAGCATCGGGAAAAGTAAAGTTTGATATCCACACATTACCGATTATTCATGGAGGAGAAGAGCTAGGGACACTTCATTTATCAAGCAGGTCTTTAAATGAGGTATTTACTGGTGAGGACAATAAACTTATTGAGGTTCTTCTCCGCCAAGCTGGTCCCGTTCTTCAAAATGTGAAAATGACTTTGGGAATGAAATTACTGGCAAATGACCTGCAGCAGTCACGGGAAAGATTGGTGCTGGCCCGTGAAGAGGAACGGCTCCATATTCGCCGCAACCTTCATGATGACCTCGCCCCTCGGCTCATGTCATTAGCTTTTAACGTCGCTGCAGCCGAGCAATATATTGAAAGAAATCCAGCGAAAGCTTTGGAGTTAATGGAGGGGCTGCGTCAAGTAATTCGTTCAACTGTGGATGAAATTCGTACGATGGTCCATGGATTACGACCACCGACTCTTGATGAATTTGGACTGCTGGGTTCAATCCAGGCGAGGGTGGACGAAATCAGGAAAACGTCGGAAGAAGTGTCTGCTACATCGGAAGTTAGTTCTATTGAAATTTACTTGGAAGCCCCGGAAAGTTTGCCTGTATTGCCCGCAGCAGTTGAGGTTGCAGCGTACCGGATTATAACGGAAGCACTCGTCAATGTAATCCGCCACGCGAATGCGACCAAATGCACAGTTCGTTTAACAATTGTCGAAAACACACTAGAACTTGAGGTTACGGATAATGGCGCTGGGTTTCCTGATAAGCTGAGGCCGTCCCAAAACGGAGGAATTGGTTTAACATCAATAAGAGAGCGAGCATTGGAGCTTGGCGGGAAATGTGAAATGGAATCTTTGGAAACGGGTGGAGCACGAGTAAGGGCAGTTCTGCCTTTTTCGACAGGAGTGATTAGGGATGAGAATAGTTTTAGCTGATGACCATCCGTTGTTTCGCGGAGGAGTTCGAAATTTGATTCAAACAACGGATGACTTAGAAGTGATTGGAGAAGCTGCCACAGGAGAGGAAGCTGTAGAAATGGCGTCCTCACTCCAACCGGATGTCATTGTCATGGATATACGCATGCCAGGACTAAATGGAATTGAAGCTACTCAAATCATAAAGGAAAAATTTCCGAAAATAAAAATTCTAATTGTCACGATGCTGAAAAATGATAAATCTGTTTTTACGGCAATGAAAATGGGTGCAAGCGGGTATGTGTTAAAGGATGCCGGAGAAATGGAACTCCTTCATTCTATTCGCATGGTCGGAAATGGCGGCGCCGTGTTCAGCGCAGACATTGCCGCACGGATGGTGCATTATTTTTCAAAAACAGAAGAGATAGAATCGGTAAATCCAGTATTGTCCGACCTAACTGCCCGTGAAAAGGAAATATTGGAGTTGATTGTCGGGGAAAAAACAAATGCACAAATTGCTGCAAAACTCCATTTAAGTGTGAAAACTGTAGCAAATCATGTTACGAATATCCTTAATAAATTGCAGGCCGCCGACCGGCATGAGGCTAAGAAAATTTTTAAAACCTCGCAAAACTGGGGAGAATCTGAAATGGAATCATGAAAGGAAACAACACGCGGGAAAAGAAATTTTTTATTTACAAATCCAACTCCCAAGAGTAAGATATGATTCATAAATTTATCCATATTTACACATTTTATATCTTATCAAACAAAGGGGAGTATTTGTGGAGTTAATCAAGAAAAAAGGGAAGTTTATCCAGCTTCATCCTGCGCAAATTCTGGTTATCGGATTTGCGGTACTTATTTTACTAGGTACACTTTTATTAATGCTGCCCATTTCGACTTACGAGGAGGGAAGGGGCCTCCATTTTGTCGACGCCTTATTCGAGGCAACCTCTGCTGTCTGCGTAACAGGTCTCGCGGTTGTGGATACAGGAACAACCTTTACCATTTTCGGCCAACTGGTAATGCTTTTCTTAGTTCAGATTGGCGGTTGGGGATTTATGACCATAGGCATTTTCATGTTTATCATCCTCGGAAAGAAAATTGGCTTGAAAGAAAGACTTCTACTTCAAGATTCGCTTAACCTATTTACACTTTCAGGCGTTGTAAAGCTAGTCTTTAGAATTATCTTGATAACTTTAATTGTAGAAATAACAGGGGCGCTAATTTTAGCCATACGCTGGTCCTTTGAGATGCCATGGACGAAAGCCTTGTATTACGGATTTTTTCATTCCATATCCGCTTTTAACAACGCCGGTTTTGGCCTCGAACCAGACAATCTCAGCAAATGGGTAGGGGATCCGACCGTCAACTTAGCCATCACTTCCTTATTTATCATCGGCGGTATTGGCTTCACAGTCATTTTGGATGTCTGGCAGAAAAAATCTTTACGTAAGCTGTCCCTTCATTCCAAAGTGGCGCTGCTTATGACATTAATCCTTAATGTTGTGGGAACAATCATTATCTTAATCTCTGAATTTCATAATCCCGCAACGATTGGAAACCTAAACTGGAACGACAAATTCTGGGCCTCCTATTTTCAAGGTGTCGTACCAAGAACGGCCGGCTTTAATACCATTGATATTGGCCACATGACGCTGTCCTCTCAAGTTTTTACGATGGCATTGATGTTTATCGGTGCTTCTTCGGGCTCTACGGGCGGAGGTATTAAGGTTACGACCTTTGCCATTATCATATTTGCCTTTTGGACAGTGTTGACGAATCGAAGCGATGTTAATATTTTTAAAAGAAGAATTTCCTGGAGCTTGGTCAATAAATCTTTATCCATTGGGGTGTCCGCCATCATTTTTATTTTTACGATATTCTTTTTGCTGACCTACACAGAAGATATGCCGATGAATAAGCTGCTTTTTGAAACCATTTCGGCATTCGGAACAGTCGGATTGTCAACGGGTATCACAGGGGATTTATCACCTTATGGAAAACTTTTAATCACTTTAATGATGTTCATCGGTCGCCTTGGGCCATTAACCATGGCATTCGCGCTCATGTCGCAGCGCCATGAGGCAAGACTTAGATATGCTGAAGAAAAGATATTAATAGGATAATTGAAATATAATCCGTGTATAGGTAAACGGCGTGGTTTATAAATATTCATCATAAAAAAATGATTTTACAAAAATGTAAGCGATCGCCAAAAAGATTTGATAAATACAGGGCCTTGTGGATGTACTTCTCACTTTTACCAGCTTTTAAATAGCTTACTAACTATTATTATAGTAATAAATATTTAAATCTATCGATATTAGTGATACACTATATAAAGGAATTAATTGATCCAGAAAAGGTGTGTAACTAGTCGCGCCTTAGCTTGCTGTTTGCTTTAAGCATGGGCGCCAGCATCCTTTCTGCAAATCATACCATATAAGGGATGGGAAAAATGAGTAGCAGACAAACTGAAACAGACGTTATCTTAATTGGTGCCGGAATCATGAGTGCCACTTTAGGGACACTCTTGAAGGAATTAGTACCGGACTGGAAAATTACAGTTTTTGAAAAGCTTGAAAAAGCAGGCGAGGAAAGCTCGAACGAATGGAATAATGCAGGAACTGGACATTCTGCACTGTGCGAGTTGAACTACACTGTAGAAAAACCAGACGGTTCAATAGATATAAACAAAGCTATCAAAATTAATGAACAGTTTCAGGTTTCACGACAGTTTTGGTCTTATCTTGTTAACAGTGATCTGATCCGCAATCCGCACGATTTTATTATGCCGCTGCCACATATGAGTATGGTACAAGGGAAAAATAATGTAGAGTTCTTGAAAAAACGTTTTGAAGCACTCTCACACAATCCATTGTTCCAAGGGATGGAATATTCCGATGAGCCGAAAAAATTGCAAGAATGGATTCCGCTTATTATGGAAGGCCGGACTTCTAAGGAACCAATAGCGGCTACAAAAATTGACTCTGGTACGGATGTAAACTTTGGTGCTTTAACACGCATGTTGACTGAACATTTAAAGAATCAAAACGTTGATATTAAATACAAACATCAAGTTGATGATATTAAACGTACTGAGGATGGACTATGGGAATTAAAAGTGTGGAATATGGAAACCGGTGAAATTGAACGCCATACTGCAAAATTTATCTTTATTGGCGGCGGCGGCGGCTCCTTGCCTTTACTGCAAAAAACCGGTATTCCTGAAAGTAAACATGTTGGAGGATTCCCTGTAAGTGGACTATTCTTAGTATGTAACAATCCTGAGGTTGTAAACAAGCATCATGCAAAAGTATACGGCAAGGCTGCGGTTGGTGCTCCTCCAATGTCAGTGCCGCATCTTGACACACGATTTATCGATAACAAAAAATCACTATTGTTTGGACCATTTGCGGGTTTTTCACCCAAATTTTTGAAAACTGGTTCAAATATGGACTTATTAGGTTCTGTCAAACCAAATAATGTCATTACAATGTTGGCGGCAGGTGCCAAAAATATTCCATTAACAAAATACTTGATCCAACAACTAATGTTATCGAAGGAACAGCGTATCGAAGAGCTGCGCGAATTTATTCCAAATGCAAAAAGCGAAGATTGGGATATCGTGGTAGCCGGACAACGTGTACAAGTTATTAAAGATACAGAAGCGGGCGGTAAAGGAACGCTTCAATTTGGTACTGAAGTGGTTACTGCAGCAGATGGCTCAGTCGCAGCATTGCTCGGTGCTTCACCAGGTGCATCAACAGCTGTTTCCGTCATGCTCGAGATCATAAAAAAATGTTTCCCTCAGCACCGCGAAGCGTGGGAACCAAAAATAAAAGAAATGATACCATCTTATGGCATTTCACTAGTGGAAAACCCAGAGCTTTTCGACGAAATTCATGCTTCAACAGCGTTTGCACTTGGCTTAAGTAAAGGACGCGCACCTGTAAACAATAAGAAGGATTTATCGAAAGAGAAACGTAGTGTAGAAAAGGAACCTGTATCAGTTTAAGTTTATGGGAAGTTTCATGGGGACGGTTCTTCTGCATCAGATGCAGAAGAACCGTCCCCATTTTTCATTTTTGTATGACTTTTGATAGCTATTCAGTTTTTTAGCAGAATAGTATAATGCAATTAAAATTGAAACTAATTGGATGGATGTGATGTTATGTCATGGAAAAACATAAAACCCCCTCGGTAATGATGATTTTTCGAATCATCCTGATCATTATGGCTTCGATTGATATTATGGGGCAGTCTCCTTCTTCGATTCCTATAAAGGCGGCTTTCATTATAGGATTGGTTATTTTGCATTTAAATGATATTTACAGAAATTATTACCAACTATATGAAAAAAATCGTATAATCTACTATATATCGATGTCGGTAAGTATTATAGCAATCGGTTTATATGTGATTCAATTTGATAACATACCGCTAAATATTTATTTTATTTTTCCAATCGTTGAAATTTTTATTTATCGGCCGACTATACAAATTGGTCTGGTCATTCTTCATATTTTCATGTTTGTAATCGGTATGTTTGCGCTTAAGGCAGGAATCCAACAAGCATTAATCCCTTACTTAGCTTTGATGGCCCTAATCTACCTTGTTCGGAGCAACAGCAGAGAAAGGGAGAAGGGAAATCTGCTCAATGCTGAATTAATGGAGGCAAATGCCAAACTGAAGGAAATCACGATTATAAAAGAGCGGACTAGAATTGCCCAGGAGCTCCATGATTCCATTGGCCATGCTCTGATCGCCTTAAAAATGCACCTGGAATTTGCCGATAATATGATGGATTCAAACCCAGAAAAATCAAAGGATGTCATGAAGAAAGCCTTAGTCATTTCCCAAACATCGATAACGAACCTTCGTAAAGCAGTTGACGTTTTAAAGGATAATCAGGCATGGAAAGATAAGGTTAAACTGCGCGACTCTATTGAGGATTTAATAGATAGCTTGCAAACCGCCGGCAGATTGCAATTTGAATTATTTTTCGATGACACCGTTGAGTTCGCAAGCCGCGACATTCAAAATGGAATTTTTGAAACCGTGAGGGAAGCCATTACGAACGGGATTAAGCATGGGAATGCCCGTACGTTTCATATTGATATTTTTGTAAATGAAAAAAAGGCGCTGGTGAAAGTAGAGGACGACGGGGAAGGGTGTACCGATATTAAAAAATCCCACGGCCTGCGGGGAATGGAGGAACGAATCCATTTATTGAGAGGGAGTATTCAGTTTGTGTCGGCCAAGGGACACGGTTTTGCGGTGGAAGCAGAAATTCCATTTGTGACAAATGTGGAGTGATGAAAAGTGATTGACGTGATAATTGTAGATGACCAAGGAATTGTCCGGGATGGTTTAAAAATGTTGCTTAGCTTAAATGAAGAGATTCGGATTATCGGGGAAGCAACGAATGGGGAAGAACTTATTGCATTATTGGAAAGAATGACGCCAAATGTGATACTAATGGACATTAGAATGCCTGTCATGAATGGCATCGAGGCTACAAAAGCAGTTAAGGAAAAATATCCAAATGTGAAAGTAATCATCTTAACCACCTTTAATGAAGATGAGTATATTTTTAACGGACTGAAGAATGGGGCAGACGGTTTTATTCTAAAGGACTCCGACCTAAAAGAGATTATTAAGGCAATAAAGGCCGCACACGAAGGAACGATGCTACTTCATTCAGATGTAACAAGTAAACTAATCAGCGTCCTCCGGAATGTTCCTGAATCTCAGCAGGCATCTACCACAGAAAAGAAAGACTTGTCCAAAATACTTACACCAAGAGAAATAGAAGTCGTGGAACAAATTATGCAAGGAAAAAGCAATAAGACCATCAGCGCGACATTATTTTTATCAGAAGGAACAGTTAAAAACTATGTTTCCCGCATTCTAGATAAGCTAGAACTCAAAAGCCGTTCAGAGCTGATTATTTATTTAAAGGAAAAATGATGCATGGGGACGGGTTTTATGTTTCTTCGTCCTTTACCAGAAATACCGAGGGAGTATTCTACATGGACAAGGCTTGATAGAAACAACAATTTATTTTGATAATGATGATGATTCCATTAATCTAAGTATAATGCAATTATATAAAGACTAATTGAGGGGAGTTTAGTAGTGAAGAAAATAACAGTTGAAAACTTGGTTGAGAAGTTTTCATTGAAGGTGCTTGCTGGTGAAAGTAAGCTTCAGAATGTGATAACGCAATCACGGGTGCATCGTCCGGGCTTGGAATTTGTTGGCCATTTTGACTTTTTTCCAACAGAGCGAGTTCAAATTTTAGGAAAAAAGGAAGTTACTTATTTACATAGGTTAAGTAAAGAGGAACGGAAAATCCGAATCGGAAATATTGTCCATTATCATCCGCCGTGCTTTATCGTAACTTGTGGTGAAGAAGGACTTACCTATTTGAATCAACACTGTGTTGAACAGGGCATCCCCTTGTTGTTGACAAATAAGCCTGAGATTACATCAGAGTTTATTCCCAAATTGGATGCGTATTTGGTGAAAGAATTAGCACCGGAAATTGCTGTGCATGGAGTTTGTATGAATGTATCCGGTATTGGGGTCTTAATTCGCGGAAATTCGGGGGTCGGAAAAAGCGAGACAGCACACACCTTAATCCGCCGGGGACATCGGCTGGTAGCGGATGATATTGTTGTTCTAAAAAAACTTAGTCATCAAACCATTCTGGGTACTCATGATGAGAAAACCAAAGAGTTTTTGGCTCTTCGCAGTATTGGGCTGCTGAATGTGGTTCGGTTATATGGACGCAAGGCTTTTCAGGACGAAACACGAATCGCGCTGGATATTAATTTGACCAGATGGGAAAAAGATGCCTTGTATAATGATTTGGATCAAGAAGTTCATTCTACAGACTATATGGGTGTTAAGATACCTTCCATTGAAATCCAACTTCAGCCAGGACGTGATGTAGCTGGGTTAATCGAGGCAGCTGCAAATAACTGGTATTTGAAGCAGCAAGGTTACAGCGCCGCAGAAGAGTTCCTGAGCAGGATAGAGGCTGATATTACGAATTCTAGTATTGAATGAATACAAAGGGACGGTTTTTGTGCATCATAGGATGCACAAAAACCGTCCCTATTTTTCAAGTTTCCGATATACAAGAGCAAGCACCATCGATGGGATGGAACAAACAATCATGCCGATAAAGGCGAATCGCGGCTCGATTTCATATAGATACCCGCCGAATATAGTGAATACCGCTGTGCTCCAGCTTAGTGCAAGTGCTGAATACATGCCTTGTGCATTCGGTATCTGCTGGTGTGGTATATTTTTGATCAAGTATTTCATAAAGGCGTAATGACCCATGGCGAACGAAAGTGAATGCAAAACTTGGGAGATAGAGAAGACCAACACATTTGGAAAAATAAATACTAATATCCAACGTACAGTTGAACCTAAAGCTGAAAGTGCTAGTAAAGACCCTGCAGAAAATCGCTGAAAATACCGATCGGCAATTAAGAAGAAAATGATTTCTGCGATCACGGCAATATTCAGGATTACGCCGATTAAATATTTAGGTGAATGTATTTCTTGTAAAAAAATATATCCATAGGTGTAATAAGTTGCATGGGCAGCCTGCAGTAAGATCACAATCACGAGCACCAAACCAAAGTGTTTGATGCGAAATAAGTTCAGCATTCTAGCTTTTTTTGTTTGGTTCGGTTGTGGTTTTTCAGATAAAACTAATGGTGCTGGCATCAGGCCTAGCCCAACGAAAACCATAGTACCGATTAAGAGCGCCCATAAAATGACTATATCCCCAAGTGCTCCTGTAAAGACTGTTAAGACCATGCCAGCAACGACAAACCCTATAGACCCCCATGAACGACTCTTTCCATAATGTTTTAATTGCTTACTCTGTACTAGGATGCCAGCCGCGGTATCCAGAGCAGGCATCAATGTAGGGTAAAAAAAGTTTATTAGCAGCGTTACAAGTAGTATGCTGGCAAAGGAATTCGAAGGAATATAACACAGAATGGATACCAATGTCCCAATTGCCATCCCATTTAATAAAGTTTTACTGCTGAACTTCCTCGAAAAATATGGATACGCCATTAATGTGGAAATGCCCCGAACAACCAAACCTAAACTCATAATTAAACTGGCTTGTGAAATCGAAATTCCTTTTGTATGAATCATCCAACCCGTCCAATATGGAAGGAAGACGCCCCAAGTCAAATAAAAAGTAAAAAACTGGCTGCTCATCCAGCGTTGTGTGTTCATAATGTTTCACCTCATGATTTGCATGATATCATGTGGAATCGTACAATAATATGAGATATCTCATATTCTGAGGTGGATTATGGAAATTTATAAAAATCAAAAACGAAAACGATATTTGGAAGAACACTCCATCGCCCATTTATTTTCTTTTCCAATTGACGAGTTTGTAGAGGTGCGTGAATATAAACGAGATGAGTGGATTATTCAAGAGGGAATGCGACCGGATTTTTTATATTATGTCATTGAAGGCAAAGCGAAGATTTATTTAACGCATCTAAATGGGAAAGTTTCGTTAATTAACTTTATCAATGAGAACGAATATGTAGGAGAAATGG
Organism: Neobacillus sp. SAB-20_R2A; assembly: GCF_049568635.1. NCBI lineage: Bacteria > Bacillati > Bacillota > Bacilli > Caryophanales > Bacillaceae > Neobacillus > Neobacillus sp. SAB-20_R2A. The sequence goes on from NZ_CP145895.1 coordinate 2,590,498, forward strand.
AATTATTAAACGATGTGTACTATACAAAAGGGATTCAAGCCACTACAAAGACGGTTTGCTTTGCCCTTCCTTTTCATCGCTTCCGCACACAGCTGCTTGAAGATGTAGTGTTCTTGCGTGAATTGACAAAGTTATTAAGTGCCAAAGCAACTAAAATGGCCGCAAAATATTCGCAAAGCCTCGCGTTCCCGCTTGAAAACCGGCTTGCCGAATTTATTTTGCAAACGGCTGATGAAAGAATATATAAGGAAAAACATGTTTCGGTATGTGACTTTTTAGGAGTTTCATACCGCCACCTGCTGCACGTGCTCGGGCAATTTTGCGAAAAAGGCTATTTAAAAAAAGAGGGGCGCCACTACCGCATTCAACAGCTGAGCGCCTTGGAAGAATTGGCAGGAATGTTGAGAGCAGAATGAAGCATGGGGACGGTTCTTGTGCATCAAATGAAGAACCGTCCCCCACAAACCATTAATGTGCTACCGCTTTGGTAGGGTTATTTTTTTGCTGGTCTAATTGTCTTACCGACTCTTTGCTTGTATCGACTCGTTTAACGAATAAGGCTAGGATTAGGGCGACAATATTTATGCCAAGTGCTACATAGAATGAATATTGAATGCCTGCTAATAGAGCTTTCTGTGTTAATAGCGCTTTTGAAGCAGCGGTAAAGGTTGTTGGATCTACGCCAGCCACTAGACTTTGAGCTTCTGTTTTAGTAACGGAATTCATAATGGTAACAAGAACCGCTGTACCAATTGAACCTGACACCTGCTGTGCGGTGTTATTTACAGCTGTACCGTGCGGATTCAAGCGCGTTGGCAATTGGTTAAGTCCGTTTGTCATAATTGGCATCATTACCATTGACATCCCAAACATACGGAGAGTGTAAACAAGTATTATATAGGCGTGGCTTGAGTCAATTTGCAGGTTTGCCAGCATATAAGTTGAAATGGCTGTAACGACAAGTCCTGTTACACCAAGAATGCGAGGACCAAATTTATCAAATAATTTCCCTGTTATCGGCGACATAATCCCCATCACAATCGCACCAGGCAGCATCATTAATCCTGAATCAAGCGGGGATATGCCACGGACATTTTGTACATATGCCGGTGTTAAAATCATCCCGGAGAACATCGCTACTGCATTGACAATCGCGATAACTGAGCCAAGTGCAAACATTGGATATTTATAGACACGTAAATCCAGTAATGGTTCAGCCATTTTTAATTGACGGACGATAAAGGCAATTAAGGCAATAGCGCCAACGATTAAAGTGGTTAAGACGATTGTATCTGTCCATCCGTCTGAGCTTGCAGAACTGAAACCATATAACAAACCGCCAAAGCCGATAGAAGATAATACAACTGAGAAATAATCCAGTTTGGCATTTTTATTTTGTTCCATTACATTCTCAAGCTTCCAAATAGCTAATACTAAACTAATGACAGCTAACGGCAAAATCATTTCGAACAGTAAACGCCAGTCATAATTTTCTACAATATAACCAGATAAAGTCGGCCCGATTGCAGGAGCTGTAATCATAACTAATCCGAAAACTCCCATTGCAGTTCCGCGTTTTTCCCGTGGGAAGCTGATTAGCATCACATTCATTAATAATGGCCCCATTACGGAAGAACCTGCTGCTTGAACCAATCGCCCGGTAAGTAATACACTAAAGTTTGGAGCATAGGCTGCTAATGCAGTACCTAGTGTGAAAATGGCGAGAGATGTTATAAATAAACCACGATTCGAAAAGCGTGTTAACAAAAATGCTGAGGCAGGAATTAAAACGCCGCTAACTAGCATATATCCTGTTGCAAGCCACTGGATAGTGGAATAATCTTTAATATTTAAATCTGTCATCATTGATGGCAGCGCTACATTTAAAAGTGAATTATTTAAAAAGGAAACAAATGCTCCGACAAATAAAATCGCAAGCATTAAATAGGGTGTTTTCTTTTGTTGTAATGTTGAATCCATATATGTTTTTCTCCTTTTTATCCCTTTAAGGGAATTCATTGGTGTTCTACTTTATATAACCCGCGTTTTAGCAAGTCAAGCTGGCTGATATAATTTTGAAAAGTTTCTTCATCCGATAAATCCTTTACAAACATTTGCACGAGGTTATGGAATGTGACTGCGTTTATAATTTTTATAACGTGATGCAGCTCTTGTTCATCCTTAATGCTTAAATTACTTATGTTAATTAAGTTAACCATATCTAAATATCGTTTTTTCTGATCCTCTTCATAAATGTTATTGGCCAAAGTATTTTGCATTTTATAGTTCATATTTAAAAAAGCATTTTTAAAAAGATTTTGGTGCTCCGGATTTCTAAGGTATTTGATCATTAATTGAAATGAGTCAATAAACGTATTAAATAAATCACCGTCATAAGTCTTTAGGGTTGAAACAAATCTCTCATAATTGATTTGTGAGAGCCGGCTTAACAAGTAATAAAACAGATCCTCTTTGTCCTCAAAATATTGGTAAAAGCTTCCTCTAGGTATTCCAGCATCTTTGATAATGTTGGCAATGGATGCTTCGTGTAATGGGACCCTAGAGAATTCTTTCCTGGCAGATTGAATTAAAGTATCCTGTTTATCTTTTGGTAAATGAAAAAACGTTTGTTTAGGCATCAATATTCTCCTATCTGCTGTGACACTGTGTCACAATTCTTGATAAGAAATATTATATGTGACACGTTGTCATAAGTCAACACTTAAAATGACACTGTGTCACACCTTATTTAGTAAATCGAAAAGCACAATTCAAACAATATTCTGAAAAAGGTGATAGAATGGAAAATGTGAAATAATTTACATCATTAATACATTGTTTAGGGGAGGTACTTTTAAAAAATGGAGCAATTGTCCAGAACAAAGACGGCCCTTGGCATTGCTTTTGTTGTTCTAATTTGGGGAACAATGTGGCCGGTCTACAAAGTGTCTCTCAATTATTCGCCGCCGATGCTTTTTGCCGGACTACGTGGAGTGATTGGCGGGGTTTTTTTGGCGTTAATTTTAATCCCGCAATGGCGAAAAATTCAATGGAAAAAAACGTGGTCTATTTATCTTATTTCAACATTTTTTAATATCCTTATGTTCAACGGTATCCAGATGATTGGCTTGCAGTATCTTCCTTCCGGCTTATTTAGCGTTATTGTGTATCTGCAACCCGTGCTTGTGGTTTTGCTAGCTTGGATGTGGCTGAAGGAATCCTTATCAGCAAAGAAAATTCTAGGCATGGTCATTGGATTTCTTGGCGTGGTCGTGGTAAGTCTTGAAGGGATGTCGGGAAAAATTTCTGCAATTGGAATTATTCTTGCACTCATTACCGGAATGGGCTGGGCCATCGGCACTGTCTATGTCAAAAAAACTAGTGCACTTGTGCATAACCTATGGCTTGTAGCCATCCAAAATATCATCGGTGGTTTGCTAATGTTTGGTTATGGCGCATACACCGAAAACCTGCACGCCATTCACTGGAACGCTTCATTTGTTTGGAGCCTGCTATATGCGGGTATCTTCGGTGTAACCTTAGCAACGGCTGCCTACCTGAAATTAATGAGTGCAGGTGAAGCCAGCAAGGTTGGTTCCTTCACGTTCCTTGTACCAATGATCAGCGTGGTCATCGGAACATTTATGTTAAACGAGCCGTTTACAGCTAGCTTATTTGGCGGCATGGTATTAATTCTGTTAAGCATTTACCTAATTAACCACAAAGTCTCACGTAAAACGGCTGCAGATATGGGAATACGGCATGCAAACTAATGAAGGGAAGCAGTTCTGTAAAACCAAAGATCCTCTTGTTTATTTGAAATATCGAAGGAGTTTTTCCAATTCAAAAGAAAGCCGCCATTTATGGCGGCTTTTGACGTCAACTTGTCAAGCTATGGGGCTTTTAAAGGGTTTCCAGAATATAAATTTACCTATACTCCGTTTAATTTGCATCAGGTGATGCAGCAGAACCGTCCCCGTGTTTCATTCGGTAGCCCGCCAAGTATTGGAAAAATTCACTTAGGCAGCGGGTGGAATGCTGATACTCATTCATAAGACTTTCGCTAATCGTTATCATGTGGCTAGGCTTCGAATTAATTTCAAAGATCCAAATATGACCATTCTTATCAATACCGATATCAATTCCAACCTCTCCAATAAGTTGATTTAGGGAAGATTCCATTGCTGTGACCGCATAGATTGCTGCATCTTTCACTTGCTTCGTTAATTCGATACTCCGCTCACAAAATACTTCTTTAAGAACGTCTCTTGAGGTATACTTTCCGGATTGTGTGGTTACTTGATTTCTATTCGTCAAAAAGGGAACCATTGCGGTTGGCTGCCATTTGTTATAACCGTCTTTATTAAGATGGATTCTAAAGTCAAAGGTTTGTTCGTCGACGCAAGCTAGATCGATACCTTGCTGCAAAAGATAGGTGGATAATAATCCATTCTTAAAGTGATGATCAGCGAGGTCGTCTAAACTCTTATAAACCCGAGACACTTCTTGTGAATCTTCACGGTATTGGCATAGAAAGCCTGTCCCATTTTGGTAACATACCTTGAAAATACCATATCCAAAACTTCCTGTTACTGGTTTAAGAAAAATTACTTGGTACCTGTTTAAAAAGTCCTGTATGTCTGAAACGGACGGGGCTAAACATGTATCAGGGATATGTTTCATAATCTCAGGATGGGAATTGAGTTGTTGGTAAACCATGTCTTTATTAAAAAAAGAAGAATTAAACATTTTAGCGCTAGTATAAAGATTGATATTCTTCTTGAAGACGCTAAAAATCTCTTTTTGTTCATTTTCCCTCCCATAGATTCGGTTGTAGACCACGTTAGGGAAAGGAACTTGGCATTCCAGCCATTTTTTTGAACCATCTGTTGTCGTCTCGAGAAATGTACCTGTGACGTTTTTTTTCGACCAATCGATTACCTGAGGAGTAAAAAGAAAAATGGATATTGGTTCATTCTTCAGCGTCGACAGTAGATATTCAAAAAATTGACTGTGAGAGCTATCTGCCATTAATATTCCTACTAATGGGCCTATCCGCAGTGTGCCATTATCAAAATGAGCCCTTAACTGGCAGGGGAAAGGGATCATTAACTCTTTTATTAATATTGAGGACAAATAAATTTCTGATTCGTTGCAGTCAATAGGGATAACTTTTGCTACGATAATCCGATGACCAAACTGAATATAATAATTACGCCTGTTTAAACCAAATTCCTTCCACAACTTCCGAGAGATTAATAGTTCCCTGTTTGGGTTCTCCTCAAGAAAATGAATATGAACAATATTATTCTGTGACACTTCATCACCTTTTCAAATTGTTTTATAGTAGTATATTATGTTTGGAATAATTTCGCATGGGGTTGTACCAAAAATAGGTGTGGTTTTTGGGGTGATTTCTATTTTCGTATAACAATTTTATTTCTTTTTTCATAACCTGTTAATTGAAAGCTCCATTTTTGAAAAGGAGTTTTATATATTAATCCTCATGTGAAAAGCGGGTGATTGAAAGTGGATAATATTGGTATAGAAAAACCGATTATAGCCATTACAGGAAGTTCAGGGAAAACAACTACTAAAGAAATGGTGTCATCTATTATACAGAGGCGCTGGAAGGTTTTTAAGTCATATGAAAATGGCAATGACGTTTGGTTTACATCTCAGTATGTGAAGCAAATTGATCCTACTTATGAGGCGCTGGTTTTAGAATACGGGATGACACATGCTGGGAATATTACGGAGCATTGCAAACTTATTCAACCAAATATCGGAATCATCACCAATGTCGGAATAGCCCATATTGGAAATTTTGAGGACCAGGAATTTGGTGTAATAGCCGCGAAGTCAGAATTGATTAAAGGAATGAAATCAGATGGGATTTTATTTTTAAACGAGGACGATCTGAATTCAAAATTGTTGGATAAAGGGGATTTTCGGGGCGAAATTCTTTCTATAGGCATTCAAAACAAAGCCAACTATCAGGCGAGGGAAATTTATTACACTGAGAATGGAATGAATTTTCGGGTTGAAATGGATGGTATGGACTGCCCATTTTATATTCCGATTTTCGGTAAACATAATGTGTATAATGCTTTATTTGCTATAGCAGTTTCCCATCGATTAGGATTGTCCATAAATGATATACGTCTTGGATTAGAAAACTTTTATCAAACGTTTGGCCGCTTAACAATCTATCATTTAAAAAATGAAATAACCATCATTAATGATACTTTTAATGCAAAACCTGATGCTATGAAAGAAGCCATTAATGTCTTATCCAATATTGGTAAGGATACAAAAATTGCTATTTTGGGCTGCATGTTTGACTTAGGCATTCATGAGGAACAAGCCTATAGAGATATAGGAAGTTATGTAGCTAGCTGTAAAATTGATTATCTTTATACAGTAGGGGAAGGAACAAAAATAATAGGAGAGGCTGCAAATCAATCCGGTATAGCCGATGAAAATGTGAAGCATTTTCATTCTATCGATGAATTGCATCAAACGCTTGTTGGTCAAATAAAGGAAAAAACAACTGTTCTGATTAAAGGGTATTTTGGAATGGAGAATGCCATGAGAGTAAAAATGATTGATACAGCTATGTTTTTAAGGGACTATTTTAAATAATTCAAAAGAAAAAGCATGGAATCAGATCCATGCTATTTCTCTTTACCCAGGAGAATATCCCTCAATTCTTACTTGTTTCTTTCCATCACGGCAAAGTAGTTATTTTCACTGTCTGCAAAATTAAACACCTTACCATTAGGCATATTAACAATTTCTCCAACTGTAACGTTTTTGTTTGATAAGTCGCTATGTAATTGTTCAAGATTTTTTGTGAAAAACATTAAAGAGGGAGTGCCAAGATTTAACTCAGGTGCCATTTTAGATACGAATTCTTTATTGTGCAGAATGATGCTTGTCTCAGTCTGATTGGTCGGGGCGACTTCAATCCAACGCATGCCTTGACCGTTATCTTCCTCTGAAATAACCGTAAATCCAACCTTTTCTGTCCAAAATTTTACCGCTTCATCCTGATTGTTAACATAAACCATAACTTGACCTAAAATATTAATCATAAATTCACTCCTATCTATTTGATTTTATTATACCAAATTTTGACACAAAGGAGAGGGAGAAACTATTTTAAATTATTAATGGGCTCGTTCCAACTGATGCATTCTTTCCAATATTCTCCGTTTTCGATACAGCATAATCCCAGTTTCCGCAACATCCCCAATAAGTGATTTATTAACAAATGCCCCAAAAATAATCCCGGCAATCGGAATCATTTGAAACAGCTTTTTCCAGCCAAAGTTGTCCCGATAGGTCATAACAACCTCACGCCAGCCCTGCAATTGCGAAAAAATTTGGGTGTTCTGCTTCTTCTCCTCAAATGCCGCGAGATCATCTAGAATGGCTTTTTTCCCAACAATATCAGAGGAAGCAAACTGCAAGCATTTCACAATGAAGATTCGCTCCGATTTCTCCCTTGGGTCATATCCATAGCACAAAGCGACTTCCTGTAGTACCTTTAGGGACATACCGATTAGTAAGGGAATATCGATAGCAAGTGTAAATATTCCGCCAATCCCGGTTGTGGCACCTTGAACAGTAGCCATATTGGTTCGCGAATTTCGAATTTGTTCGGCTACTGCATCCATTTTGCTGATTGGCATCTCTTGTACTTGATTAAAACTTACCACTTCACGGTCAAACTTTTTTAAAATACCATCCTCATTAATCAAGTATTGTCCGCCCGTTTGTATGTAGCCTCCCAATTCATCAATGGCTGTGCCAAGCTTTTCCTGAATTGATTTAGGTGTAAGTTTATCAAGCAAAACAAACGGCAGGCGGCCGATTTTCTCCCAAAACCATAGGCCCTTTTGATCTTTTTCCCATTTTTCAATCTTCCGTAATTCACTTTTTAAAAAATCAGCTGAGTCCATTGCTGTCAAATAAATCAACTCCAAATCGATTAATTTCTTAAATGTTTTACGTTTCAACTATAAGAGTAGTTTCAACCAATTTGTCCAAAAACATTTGTTTAAAAACCATCACGTTGACTGTATAGTTCAAAATGTGGTATAGTAAATATAAAATTGGAAGGGGTGAGTAAGTTGGGAAGTTGTATCGAATTGGTGAACTAGCAGCAGTTATGAACCTCTCCAAACGAACAATCGATTACTATACCCAAATAGGCTTACTGAACCCTGTGCGGGCAAATTCAAATTATCGATTGTACGGAGAAGAGAGCGTTCAAGTCTTAAACTTAGTGGAGCATTACAAAAATTTGAATATGCCGCTTGAAGAAATCAAGTCCTTCATTGAACTGATGAAAGCGGACTGCGGCATTGACAAAGAAAAAGTTGAAAAACACGTTGAACAGATTGCCAACATTATGCAGCATCTGAAAGAGGAAATAAAAATCATCGAACCGTTTCTGCAAAAATTAAACGAACACGAAAAAGAAATGGTTGTCAATAAGCTGTCACCCCAGGGTGTCACGTTGGCACAAACCTTGTTATTACTATTAAACTAATTTTTTCAAAAAACAGGAGGTGTATTCCTTGCTTACACATTTCGTAAGTAAGGATTCTATTGACCATTATTAATTTATTTGTAATTGCTATTCTAATAGCTTTTACTGCATTTTTCGTAGCTTACGAATTTGCTATTGTTAAAGTCCGCAGCACGCGGATTGACCAGCTTGTGGCCGAGGGAAATAAAAGTGCCATTGCCGCAAGAAAAATTATTTCAAATCTAGATGAATATTTATCTGCATGTCAATTAGGTATAACCGTTACAGCCTTAGGGTTAGGTTGGTTAGGTGAACCGACAGTGGAACATATTTTACATCCGCTGTTCGTAAGCTTGAGTCTACCTGAATCAGTGACAACTATTGCTTCATTTGTAATTGCCTTTACATTGGTCACGTTTATCCACGTGGTTGTCGGGGAGCTGGCACCGAAAACATTAGCCATTCAAAAAGCTGAGAAAGTTACATTAATATTGGCAAGGCCGATGATTCTTTTCTATAGAATTGCCTATCCGTTTGTAAAAGCGTTAAACGGCTCGGCACGATTTATAACAGGACTCTTTGGATTGAAGCTTTCCTCGGAACATGAGCAGGCACACTCAGAGGAAGAACTGCAAATCATCATTTCTGAAAGCTTTAAAAGCGGGGAAATTAATCAATCGGAATATCATTATGTTAACAACATTTTTGAATTTAATAATCGGATTGCCAAAGAAATCATGGTACCAAGGACCGAAATTGCAGCATTTGACAAATCGCAAACTGTAGCCGAATGTCTCGAAATTATGAAGAATGAGAATTACACGAGATACCCGGTGATCGATGGGGAGAAAGACAACATCGTCGGTATGGTGAATATGAAGGAAGTCTTAACGGACTTTATTTCTGGTAATCAGTTGGACGCAACGATTGACCAATATGTTCGTCCTGCCATTCAGGTGTTTGAATCCATTGATATTGACAAGCTTTTGGTGAAAATGCAAAAAGAACGGATTCATATGGCGATTTTAATGGACGAATATGGCGGTACAGCAGGATTGGTGACTGTTGAGGACATTTTGGAAGAAATCGTCGGTGAAATCCGCGACGAATTTGACGCTGACGAAATGCCTGAAATCAATCACATCAACGAAACCAAAACCATCGTGGATGGTAAAGTTTTGATTGAAGAAGTCAACGATTTATTCGGACTAGACCTTGATGATTCAGAAATGGATACCATCGGCGGCTGGGTACTTTCTGAAAAGATTGACGTCAGCGAAGGTGACAAAATCCAGTATGGAGACTTTGCATTTAAAGTCCTCGAAGTCGACGGCTACCATATTAAAACGTTGGAAATTGAAAAATTAGAACCGCAGGCCACGCCTGCATAATTTTAAGAGGATTCCCACTGGTGTCTGTCAGGCACTAAGAGGGAATCCTTTTTAGATTTATGGTCACGGCTGTTTTTAACCACCAACTTCTACTTACCCCTGTATAAACGGCCGGTTCTTCAAATGCCCCGAGTGCTCCTTCATGTACATATAGAACAATTCATAGTGGACCCATCTAATCGGGAATTTGAAGGCAAGTTCATTTTTCTTATTGTAGACGAGCACGTTTTTCTTGTCATACTCAACCTTTTTGATTTCCTGAATGCCAATGCTTTGTTGCTTGGCACCATCCTGCTTTACCAGCTGTTGGCCGATAATCAATACTTTTCTCTTTTTATTCTTATAGAATTCCAAATAACACAGTGCGCCGCCAACCACGGTGAAGAAAATTGAGATAAGAAGGGAGTTTTCCGCATAACCGGATAATATCTCGCGTATCCAATGCACAATTGCCAGGGCGATGAAGAACCATGCACCTCTGCTAAGCTTAGGAGAGCTTTGGAAGTATACATTATTATCATAATTCAGCTTTTCTTCGGCCCGTTCCTTGAAAAAGTCTTGCTTGTGCTTTTCGATCGGCGCTGAATCAAATTCCACATAATCCGTATAGGAATCGTTCCAAAGGACGGCGGTATCTTCCCCATCTTCAAGGGCATACGCACCAACCCAACCCACATACCCACGGTCATGCTCCTTAAAGCTCATTAAATAGTACCGCACCGGCTGGCCATAGTAATTTTCCATCTCCATTTTATCTTGAACCTGGATGTCGTCCGGATAATGGACAATCCTATTGTCTTCCTCCGGCAATTTGATAATGGTGGTAAAAAGCCGGGTCTTGGCCAAATGAGGCTGCTTGCCCTCATGAATAGGGTACAGTTGCTCCATATTCCGATCCTTCAATTCCCAGTAGACCATTTCTGCCGTCTCGATATGTGTAGCGCAATCCTTTAAGATGCTGTCATCGTAAGGAAGGTTTTTAACAATGCACAAAAGTAGCGCTTCTGTTTTCAAAAATGGGTCACGGAATTTTAAAGCCTGCTGAAGTTCTATTTCCACCTCAGGAGTAAAATAATATTCCATCAAATTTAAGAACAGCCTCATACGATTTCGAACAATAAAATAACTATCCTTCCAGGCAGTATACACATATTTTGTGGTATAATCTGGGTCAAATTTCAAATATTCCTGCTTTTCTGTCATGTAGTCCTCTAACAAAATGGGCAGAACTACTTTTTTTTGATATCCCTTTTCATAACCAGAGGCATTCAACGACAGCAGCATGTCATAGGTTGAAAATTTAAAACGCTGGGATTCAAGCATGTCCAGCGAGGCATCAAGAATCCCTTTTAGCAATGTGGGATAGGGCGCCAATTGCCGGTAAGGGATAATAAAATCATTTGTCTTGATTAATTGGACAATTTTTTCTTCCAAAAAAGAAAAAATCTCTTCGTCTTCCGTTAAAATTAAGAAGTCAATTGCCCGTTCTTTCGCCTGAATGTCAAAACTATCAAAATGCCTGATAAGTCCCTCGGCAACTTCCGGTCTGGAAAAATCACAAACGAAATCGATGAGGAAATAGGAAGGGTTATCCCAATGGTCGACGCGCTCGGGAAATTTGGATGCCGCCGTTTTGATCATATTTTTCAAAAGATCAATCTGTACCTCTAGCCCTTCCTGCTGTTTATATTCGAATAGCTGCCCAAGGGCTTCATAGCGTTTCTGCGGATTTTGGCTTTTCACTTGTCTAAGAATATTGCGCAGCTTGAATTCGTACAAATTCCTCACCAGCCCTATAATCTAGTAAAATTTTACTCTTTCATTCATTTTATTCCATTTCTATACATACGGCAATTGTAAAAATGAAGGATAAATGGCAGGTGTTATTTTCTATAAGAAACTATTGACAGTTTTTTGATTTTTGGGATTATAGGATTAGAATTATATAGAAATTTTTCAGGGGGAGTCTATGTCTAAACCGAATTATGACCTTTTTCAGCCTTCGCTAAACGATGGCTGGAACCAAACTAAATCGTATGATATCAACCGCTTTTTTCTCGTTGCCTTTTTAGGCGGCCCAATTCCCATGATGGTGCTTGGCATTAGGAACGCCAAGTGGCTGAATGTACCCAAGGCAAAAACTAATATGCTGCTGGTCGCTAGTATTCTTGTTCTGATTGCACAAGGTGTTATTTTTTACATGTATGCCGATGGCGCTTTTACTGAAGGAAACAGAATGCCTCGTTATTCTATGCAAATTCTTTCTATTCTTTTGTTTCTACTATACAAATATATGTTGAACAAGCCATTTCAGCAGCATTTAGTTACAAATGGCGAAATTAAGCCTTTATTTAAGCAGGCGCTTCTCTGGATTATTCTTGGCTGCATCATTCAGTTGGCTATCATGGTTACGGCCTTTATCCTGACTGGTAGGGTGGAGTGATGATCTATGACAATTCAGATAAAAGAAAATGATGCTGCTGTCATCGAGCATTATTTTCATTTAGGAAGGTATGAAGCGGCGGCTCCAATCATAGAAAACCAGCTAAGACAAGACCCTAAAAACGCCACTGCTCTGTTTCAAATGGCAGTGGTAGAGATGTCTCGTGAAGACTTTGAAGAAGCTAGGAAACTTTGTCGTGAAGCAATGCAATTTGGGTATAGCGAAGTAATCGGATACCACTTCATCGGATCGACCTATCAGCATGTAGGGATGTATAAAGATGCAGAAGAAGCCTTTTTGGCTGCGCTTAAAATTGATCCGCTTAATGGTGAGTTGATTGCTTCCTACGGTTATTTGATGCTTCAAGCAGGCCATGATAAAAAAGCACATGCTCTCCTGGAACAAGCCAGGGAATTGGAACCTTTCAGTGATAGAGTGAATCAGCTTATCTTACAATTTTATTTTGCAAAAGCGGATTCTAAAAAGCAGCAAGAATACATCCGGAATGTACTTGAGACTTCAACAGATGAGGTTCAAAACCTGACCAACATTGCCATGTACCATGCCTTAAAAGGAGAAGTCAAGGAGGCGAAAGAATGTTATCGGCAAGCATTTCTGCTGAATCCTGCTGACCAAAATATTCTAGCTTTGCTTGGGGAATACGACTCATTAACTCACCCTTTATTTGCTCCCCAGCGTTTTGTTGATAAAATTGGCGGGCCGGCTGTGGTCTGGATTACCTTTATGGTGATGGCGTTATTGTTAAATTGGATGGAGCTTTACATCCCGCTAATCATCATTGCTATAATCTATGTTCTGTATGCCATTTATTCGTGGACTGCACTTTTATTATATAAATGGTTTGTGAAAGGTAGGCTTTAGATGAATAAAATAGAGATTTACCAGTCGATTTTGGAAAGGGACGCGGACAATTGTCAGGTCTGGTATTTGCTCGGGGAGGAATATTTAAAAAGCAGTCAGCTTTCTGAAGCGCTGCACTCTTTTTCATTCGCTGTAAAGAGTGATGATCCGACCCTTACAGAGATGGTTCTTTCTGCTCTAAGAGATTTTGAGAATCCTAGTTTAGTCACAATTGAAACGGTTAAACCAAGAGTCATGCCTGCAGATATAGATAACGAAGTGCTCACTCCTTTTCATTCACAAGAAAATAATAAAGGCTTTAAAGTCATTGAGGGAATAAAACAGAGCAATGTCATTTCTATTGAGAATCGAATTCCAAAAAGAGTAACATTTGATGAGGTTGGCGGTCTTGGCGATTTAAAGAAAACCATCGAGATGAAAATTATCAAACCGTTCATGAATCCTGGTCTTTTTGCGAAATTTCGTAAGAAGGCTGGCGGAGGTATTTTGTTGTATGGACCGCCGGGATGCGGAAAGACGTTTATTGCCAAAGCAACAGCCGGGGAATGTCGGGCAAATTTTTATCCGATCCACATCTCAGAAATTCTCGATCCATTTGTTGGAGTAAGTGAGCAGAATTTGCATAATGCCTTCGAAAGGGCACGAGGGAATGCTCCTGCTGTGTTGTTCTTCGATGAATTGGATGCGCTTGGCTTCAGCCGTTCAAAATCCCGTTCCGATGTGATGCGTCCACTAGTGGATACGATGCTGAATGAGCTCCAGAGTGTTGAATCGACGAATGATAAATTACTCATTATCGGGGCTACCAATATGCCGTGGGACGTGGATGATGCGTTTAAGCGCCCAGGCAGATTTGACAAGCTCGTCTTTGTTCCTCCACCGGACAAGGAAGCCAGAAAGATCATTTTTGAATTAAAACTTCGCGGCAGGCCGGTTGAAAAGGGGATGGTTTATGACGTCCTTGCAGATCAAACCCCGCTCTATTCAGGTGCGGATATTGAGAATGTTGTCGAGATGGCGGCAGAAAATGTGTTATCGGAGATTATGCATGGCGGCAGCGAACGTCTAATTACAATGGAAGATTTACTCGATGCCATCAAGGTCACGAAGCCGACAACGATTGAGTGGTTAACAACAATTAAAAATTACATCAAGTACGCAAACCAAGGCGGCATTTACAGTGATGCTGCAGCTTTTATTAAGGAGAATTTGTAGATTACGTGCATTGATATACACAATAAAGCTTTGGAATAGCCCAAGCTTTATTGTGTTTTTAAATGAATTCAAATAGGTATAAAATGGATATTGAATAATGAATTTTAAAGGAGCTATGATATGAGCATCCTCACATCCTTTTTCAATATTTTGCTGATAAGTTTGCTTGAACTAGCGTATCTTTTCGGTGTCATCATCCTGGTAGGCTTGATTTTAGGCGTGCTTGAACGTTATTCTAATTCATTTTTATATCGGGCATTTGGAGCAAAAGGGGTGCTTGCTACGGCGTGGATTGGTGTTCCTATTCATGAAATTGGGCATCTGCTGCAGTGCTTTTTATGGGGGCATAAGGTGACACAGGTGAAGCTGCTTCAGCTTAATAGCCCTGATGGCATGCTTGGTTTCGTGCGCCACCAATATAACCCGAACAGTATGTATCAGCAGGCGGGGAATTTTTTTATAGGGTTGGGGCCAATTTTTAGCGGCATTGGGTCGTTGCTATTAGGAATGTATTTGCTAGTTCCACAATCTTTTGCAACACTTGATTCTTTTATTGCACAGCATATAACCTTTGAAAAAGTTGATTTGCATTTACTATTGACCGTATGGGAAGTCGTAGTCGTTTTTAGTAAGAATTTATTTACCTTAGAAAATTTGCTGAACCCGTTATTTTGGGTTTATTTTGTGCTGGCCATTTGTATTTCTTCGCATATAGCTTTAAGCTGGGCAGACATTAAAGGCTCCGCCAGAGGACTTGGGATGATATTTTTCCTTCTCGTCCTATGGAATCTGACGGCCGGAATCTTTGGTTTTGATACGTACCGGGCCGTTACTAAGCTGGCGGAGTATAATGCCTATGTGCTTGCTTTTTCCAGCATTGCCTTAACTTTTTCTCTTTTAACATGGGTAATTAGCTATCTGCTTTACCAAGTGAATATACGGTTGGCCAATCGATGAAAATAGCTGTGACGTTGTTGTTTTTTAACTGCTATGCTTTAATCCTTTAATGGAAGATAATTTTAATTTTCTGTTGGTTATCATCCCTAAACGAATCGATATTCCAATTGAAACAATGGCAAGAATCGCAATCATGTAGACAACCCCGTGCCATCCGAATTGGCTGTACATTGTTCCACTTGCTGTTCCTCCAATGCTCGAACCAGCATAATAGAAAAATAAGTATAATGATGCGGCTTGTGCCTTATCACGAGTTGCGGCCTTGCCTACCCAGCCGCTGGCAATCGAATGGCCGGCGAAAAAGCCGTAGGTAAAGATGGCGATTCCCAAGATTTTGATCCATAAATGGGTATTTAGCGTGATGCAGGCACCAATTAATAAGATGACCAAAGACAGCTGTATAATTTTCTTTTTTCCATGCTGGTCGGCCAGCATACCCATCCAAGTGGAGCTAAAGGTTCCTACTAAATACACGATGAAAATAAATCCAACCAGCGTTTGACTTAATGAATAAGGAGGCTTAATGAGCTCAAAGCCAATATAGTTGTATAAAGAGACAAAGCTGCCCATTAATAAAAATCCAATGATAAATAGATAAATGAGACCCGGTTCTTTAAATTGGCTGAACAATGAAGTTGCCAGTTTTTTAATGGCTAATTTTTGCGGTGTGAAATGTGTAGATTTAGGCAAAATCAGCCAGAAAACAAAGCTTGCCAGTAAACTAATAATGCCAACGCCAATTAAGGCGACATGCCAGCTGAAATAATCGGTTAAAATGCCGCTGATAATCCTTCCTGCCATTCCGCCTATGGAATTCCCGCTGATATATAACCCCATTGCCATTCCTAAGCTTTTGCCTTCGATTTCCTCGCCTAAATAGGCCATCGCTACTGCCGGCAGGCCAGCAAGCGCAATGCCTTGCAAGATCCGACTTAAAATCAGTAAATGAAAATTTGGTGTAAAAGCCGTTAAAATGGATAGGATGGACGAGGTAAATAATGCGATCGTCATGATTGATTTACGTCCAAATACCTCCGATAAAGAACCGGCTATTAAAAGACTGAGAGATAAGGCAATCGTAGTGGAAGACAAGCTTAAACTGGAAACCGCCGGCGAAATATGAAATTCCTGAGCAAAATCTGGCAGGAGGGGCTGTGTTCCCCAAAGAATGGCAAAGGTACTAAAACCGCCTGCAAATAATGCTAGGTTTACCATTTTAAAGGTGCGTGTCCCACGTTGAATGTAACTCATTTTTTGAAGACTCCTTTATTTTGTTTTAACTAGATGCTAGCATTACATCTAAGTCCCTCTTATAGTTAGATATTATTATCATACTCTTCTTTTTACATAAATTCTAATTGTTGATATGCATGAAATTGGTGAACGGGAGGTATGGTGGAATTATCATCTAAAGGTCAAAATAAGAAGGCGTGGCAATCACGGACCATGCCTTTTTATTTTAGTCTCAAATTCCAAATTGTTCTTTGGCAATCAATTTAAACTGCTCTGGGTCAATATCCTTTTTGACCATTTTTCCATCCGTCCACTCGGTTAACGAAGTGTCAGTAAGGATTAAGTTACCCCTGTCGGTGAACCTGGTGATCAATGGCTTTTTATTAAAAGAGGATTCGGGGTGCTCGATGATGATTTTCTGCACCTCATTTAAATCAGATTCATCTACGGATTTCCTGGTGTCAAAAGCATAGCCCATCTTCCAATCTCGGTCTTTATGCTTTAGTTTCATATGCAAAATGTAATTTCCATGCTCTGTGTTGGTTTGCTCGATGCGGAATTCTCCATTTTGGGATGTTACGATTTCCCCACTGAATGGGACGGACTTCAATGGCAGGTTCCCCCCGAAACCTGTGTCGATGAGGTATCGGTACTCGTTGTGGGTGATGACAATCGCCACATGAGTTCTTCCGGTAGAACTCCATTGATTGGCAATATGATTGTATACTACACCCTGAACTAAGGAGACATTAAAACCATTTTCTATTAAAAAATAATAGAGAATGGTGTTAAGGTCATAACAAAGTCCGCCTTCATTTTTTAATAGGATTCTGTTTTCAGATTTTCTTTTGAAATTTCGGCAGTTTTATTAGCGATGATGCACAAATTTTCAAAGGGAATGGATTTTGCTGTTTTATCAAGAATGGTGTCTACTTTTTCAAAGGTAACAGTTTCCTCTTGGGGGTACCCAATTCTTTTGCGGAATAATAGATTTAATTCACCCATTCGTAAATCCTCCTAAAATTTATAATCAATTAAAAATGCGAAAAATGCATTATGTAAAAATTATCCAAAATATATTATAGTTAAGTTGAAACCAAATTGAAAGAAGGTACATACATGATGGATTACGTTAAGCTTGGTAATACAGGGTTAGATGTTTCCCGGTTATGTCTTGGCTGCATGAGTTTCGGTGTTCCTGAGCGAGGAACTCACCAGTGGGTGCTTAACGAAGAACTAAGCCGCCCGATTATTAAAAAGGCACTTGATGATGGCATCAACTTTTTTGACACGGCAAACGCCTATTCAGACGGAACAAGTGAGGAAATTGTCGGCCGCGCCCTGAAGGAGTTTGCAAACCGGGATGAGATTGTCATTGCAACCAAAGTGTACATGCGCATGCATAAAGGCCCGAATGGTGGAGGGCTCTCCAGAAAAGCTATTATGGCAGAAATCGATAACAGCCTAAAGCGCCTAGGGACTGATTATGTCGACCTGTATCAGATACACCGCTGGGACTACAAGACGCCTATTGAAGAGACAATGGAAGCACTGCATGATGTGGTGAAGGCCGGTAAGGCCAGATATATAGGCGCTTCATCCATGTATGCGTGGCAATTTATGAAAGCACAAAATATTGCTGAGCGTAACGGATGGACGAAGTTCGTTTCCATGCAGAACCACTTAAACCTTCTTTATCGTGAAGAGGAACGCGAAATGCTGCCGCTCTGCCGGGAAGAGAAAATCGGTGTAATTCCTTGGAGTCCGCTGGCAAGAGGGAAGCTGACCCGCGACTGGGTAGAAACGACTTCCCGATCCCAGACAGATGAATTTGGAAAAACACTTTACACATCTGCAATTGAGGCGGACCGTAAAATCGTCGAACGTGTAGCGGAATTAGCCGCAAAACGGGAGGTTCCCCGTGCACAAATTGCACTTGCGTGGGTGCTGCAAAAAGCACCTGTTACAGCACCTATCATTGGGGTCACGAAAATGCCTCATCTTGAAGATGCAGTTGCAGCAATCTCGATTAAACTCACCCCGGAAGAAGTGGCCTATTTGGAAGAACCTTATGTCCCTCATCCGGTTCGCGGCTTCTAATAGTAACTCATAATATTATAACTACCTTCTGTTAAATAAAACAGACTACGATTTTTTACATCGTAGTCTGTTTTCACTCTTATTAGACATCTCAATTTTTATGTGTTTCATGGTCATAATGCTCGACATTTTGTTCAACCGTGTCCCACCCAAATTCCTCGTTAATGTCTTTCACTAGCTCGTTTAAAAATTCATCAGATATAATAGGATTTTTTTCGTTACGCATGAAAATCCTCCTTTTGACTATTTTATGGAATAATCGCTTGTCCCGTTACTTAACATAACCGTTTATCTATAAAAAAAATCATTTACAACAAGCGAACACGGGAGTATGATATTCACAGTTTCAAATTTCTAAATCGCTGAAACCGATAGGTGCGGGGGAACCATTGTTCTGGATTAGTAAATAATCCTAGGGGTGAATCCTTTCAGGCAGGGCTACTCAAAGGCCCGAACCCGACAGCTAACCTCGCAAGCGTTATATTGAGTAGGAAGGCGGAGCTTGTGATGCAAAAGAAATGATGTGTCTACAGGTCTATTCGTAATGACTTGGAGGCACTTTTTATTTTGCGGAAAATAGGGAAACTTACTTACAACTTATGAAATTTGGCGGTGACATGAATGTTTTCTTCTGTAAAAAGGTTCTTGATAGGGAGGCCTCTGAAATCACATGAACTAGGAGAACAAAAAATTAATAAAACAAAAGCTTTGGCGATTCTTTCTTCGGATGCGTTGTCGTCAGTGGCTTATGGTCCTGAGCAGATTTTAATTGTCCTCGTGACAGTTGGAGCGACCGCATTCTGGTATTCCATTCCGATCGCCGTCGGCGTATTGATTCTTTTAACTGCACTTATCTTGTCTTATCGGCAAATCATCTTTGCTTATCCGCACGGCGGCGGAGCCTATGTGGTGTCGAAGAGTAATTTGGGAGTGAATTCCGGGCTGGTGGCCGGAGGCTCTCTGTTAGTGGATTATATTTTAACGGTTGCTGTCAGTGTATCCGCCGGAACTGATGCCATCACTTCAGCGTTTCCTAATTTGCATGGCGATAATGTGGGGATTGCGATTCTATTTGTTCTATTCATTACCCTTTTAAATTTAAGGGGAGTAACAGAGTCTGCGTCCATTTTAGCCTATCCTGTATACCTTTTTGTCCTAGCTTTGTTTATTTTAGTTGGTGTAGGTTTATATAAAATCATGACTGGCCAAATTTCGCCTGCCTTACATACTCCAATAGGGACGCCAGTGGCTGGGATCAGTTTGTTTATTTTATTAAGGGCATTTGCTTCCGGAAGCTCTGCCTTAACAGGTGTTGAAGCGATTTCGAATGCTATTCCAAACTTTAAAGATCCGGCACCCAAAAACGCCGCCAAAACTTTAATGGCAATGGGAATTCTGCTTGCGGCTCTATTTTCGGGAATTGTCTTTTTGGCTTATTATTACGGCATCGTGCCTAGAGCAGAGGTAACCGTTGTTTCACAAATAGCTGAACACACCTTTGGGCGGAATTTCATGTACTACTTTATACAGGGAACTACAGCCTTGATCTTGATTTTGGCCGCAAACACGGGGTATTCTGCGTTTCCACTATTGTCGGTCAATTTGGCAAAAGATAAATTCATCCCGAGAATGTTCCTGGTTAGAGGAGACCGATTAGGGTATTCGAATGGAATCATTATTCTTGGTGCGGCGTCTATGATCTTAATTCTTGCCTTTCATGCGGAGACAGAGCATCTTATTCCGCTTTATGCCGTCGGGGTGTTTATACCGTTTACCTTGTCACAAACAGGTATGATGGTCAAATGGCTTCGCGAAAAACCAAATGGCTGGGGATTAAAATTTGTTATTAATACCACCGGGGCCCTAATCAGTTTTACAGTAACACTCATCTTTTTCGTTACAAAATTTTCACGGGTTTGGCCAATATTAATCTTTTTGCCATTGATTATCCTTCTGTTCCACAGGATTAAAAAACATTATGAAGCAGTCGGGGACCAGCTTAGAATTTCCGATTGCGAGCCAGCTGTTCCGATTGAAGGGAATGTCATTGTCGTCCCTGTGGCGGGTATTACCCATGTGGTCGAAAATTCGATCAATTATGCAAAATCGCTGAAGCCTGATCAAATTATTGCTGTTTATGTCGCGTTTGAAAGAGAGGACGAGCATAAATTCGAAGAGAAATGGAAAAAATGGCACCCGGATATCCGCCTTGTGACGCTGCATTCTCATTACAGGAGTATCATTAATCCATTAACGAAGTTCGTTGATACTGTTGAAAATAAAGCAAGTGAGGCCAATTTCCGTGTTACTGTCGTCATTCCGCAATTTATGCCAAAGCACAGTTGGGAAAACATTCTCCATAATCAATCCAGCCTGCTAATCCGATCCTTTTTACTATATCGCAGAAACGTGATTGTCACGACGGTCCCATATCATTTGAAAAAGTAAATAAGACAAAGGAAGGTGTAAAACTGGCACCTTCCTATTTTTTGTGCATTCAAATGTTTTAGGTGCGAATGGTAGAGGTAGAGAAGTTCTTTATCATTTTTTGCAGATTTCTGTGGCCCTCTCTTAACTTAATTGCTTCTTCTATAATCTTTTGGAAACCTTCCAAATCTCTGTCAGTAGCGTTTAAAAGGGACTTCGGCAAGCCTTCGACGATTTGTTGTAGGGTTAAATCCAAGTATATAACCACCTTTCAACTAATTTCGTTAGACAATGATTTTCGTCTTTTTAATTAAATTTTAGAAAAGACTGTTTTTTTCCTGCAGGCAACGTGAAAAACTTATCACCAAATATCGGCAGAATCATTCAAGATTGGCGGCTATTATTGAACATCTCTCAAATAACGACAACAGATGCGCTTGTTGGCAGCGGATGACCAATGCAAACGGACTTGCCGTTCAGTATAAAAATGAATAATTATTTTATTTATATAAGATAATATTTATATGTAAATTTAAATGCTTTTACTATTTGTCAATGGCAAATAGTAGAAAATCATTGAAAATTTTAGCAGAAAAATATACAATATATTGGGGATAAAAGAAAAAATGCTTTTATCTCAATAAGAGGATGGTTTTATTGGAAAGCAAGCAGCTTCAAATGGAACTTTCAAGCTATATTGGCAGAGCACTGCGTGAAGCCTTTGGAAAGGGACCCGAATCCGTTTATGTTTCGGTCAATCAGGCTTTTATTACAGTGTATTTACGAAATTTCATCTCGCCGACTGAGAATGTTTTATTGGAACAAAAGCAAAAACAGTTGGTCCAAAGTACTAGGGATATTTTAATGGAAACACTCATTCCAGAGTTTAAGGCATATATGAAGATCTTAACCGGATTGGATATTAAAGAGTTTTATTATGATTGGGGCTTGCATAATAAAAGCGGGATGTTTGTCTGTATCGGTTCTGATCCCGCGAAAGACGAAAATAATGCGGAGTACAGTGGAAGAAACTCAATACATGAAGAAGTCAGGGTCATCAGCATTCAGGCTGAAAAAGAACCGGAGAAGATTGATTCCTATTTCATTAACAATCGAACATTGGTTGTGATTAGGAAGGGAATACTTGTTCCGATTGAGAGGGAGTTAATTCGGTTAGGCCATTCCGAAATATTAAAGATCTCTAAACGTAATCTTGAAAAAAGATTATTACATAATAAAGGTAATTTCGAAGGCATTCTTCAAACAAAAGTGACAGACATTTTTGTGGATTGGGATTTTCAATTAGATAAAAGTGCCATCGTTCTAATCTTATCACCAACATCATAGGGCGGAAGTGAGTTAGACAATTTTGATTGAGCTAGACACAAGCCAAGATGGGAGATGATCCTATCTTGGCTTTTTTGTATAGGTATAAAGTAGGAAAGGAACTGATAGAGAAAGATGAACAGTCCTGTTGAAAATATTAAGAATGAAAAGAACCAGCTATTAAAAAAATACATAGGGGAACGTTTTGCTGATTACGAAATGCTGTTTGAACGCAGCCAAAATGCGCTTTTATTATTAGATACTGCAGGGAATATAGTGAGGGTTAACCCGACATTTGAGATGCTTTGTGGGTATACTGCTAAAGAAGTGATAACGATGAAACTGCAGACTTTTTTTCCGCTTGATAGCTTAGACAACGTTTTCCATCATTTTCATAAGACATCATTGGGTCAGTTGGAAAACTTCGACTGCCAGTTGAACAACAAAAGCGGTGCCATCCATGATGTCAATATTACAAACATACCAATCAGTGTCGATAACCAAATCGTTGGGGTGATAGCTGTCTTAAAAGATATTACTCTATTAAAACAAAAAAAGACAGAAGTTCGGAAAATAGAAGAGTTTCACCGCGTATTAACGGAAAATGTTCTTGATACAATCGTCTGTACAAATTTATTAGGGAAAATTATTTATATTTCTCCATCCTGCGAAACGATTTCCGGTTATAAAGCCGACGAATTAATTGGAACCACTTTTTCATTTATCGTTCATGAGGAAGATTGGGAAAAGGCTTATGCCGATCGAAAATTATCCTATTTAGGTGGGGAAAGCATCCGCGGGAAGTATCGGATCCGCAGAAAAGATGGAAATTTGATTTGGGTGGAGGCACTCAGTAAACCGGTTTTTGACCCGGATACACAAACAATAGTGGAGGTTGTTTCAGTTGTCAGGGAAATTACTGAACGGATTAAAGCGGAAGAGGAATTGTGGAGCCGTAAGAAGGCATTCCGCGAATTAGTTGAACATTCCCCGGATGCTGTACTCATTGCTCAGGATAAGGATATTATTTTTGTAAATAAAACAGGTATTGAATTGCTAGGTGCTGCCAATGCCGAAGAGATTCTATCAAAAGAACTTCTCTATTTTATTCACCCTGATTACCATCAAGAGGTGAAGGAGCGGATTCAAACCGTTTCTAATGGTGAAACGGTCGATTTTAGGGATTACAAAGTAATCCGCCAGGATGGGTCAGTTTTTGATGCTGAAATAAAAGGAATTCCTACATTTTTCAATAATCATTATGCCCAACATGTGATTATTCGGGATATTACTGAACGTAAAAAGACGCAGGAGCTTTTGCTAAACTCTGAAAAATTAACCATTGCCGGGCAATTGGCAGCAGGCATTGCCCACGAGGTCCGAAATCCACTGACAGCCATTAAAGGGTTTTTGCAGTTAATGGAAAGGAAAATGGAAGATCAAACCTATTTTGGAATAATTGAATCGGAAATAGATCGCATTGAACTAATCCTCAGTGAATTGCTAGTTCTAGCCAAACCGCAGGATGTTAAGTTCGAATCCGTCTATTTGCCAGCCTTGATTGAAGATATTAAAACATTAATCGATACCCAAGCAATTATGAATAATGTTAGTATTGAAGTGGTTAATACAAATGGACCAATCACCATCAAGGGGGATAAAAATCAGTTAAAGCAGGTCTTTATCAACTTTTTAAAAAATGCTATTGAAGCAATGCCGAATGGTGGCAGCTGCATTATTGAAATGAAAGCAATTGGTGAGAACAAGGTGCAGATTTTCTTTAAGGATACGGGTGACGGTATTCCGCCGCACATTTTAAAACGAATGGGTGAACCATTCTTTACGACCAAAGAAAATGGCACAGGGCTCGGAATTATGATTTCAAAACAAATCATTGAAAACCATCACGGCACCGTTCATTTTTGGAGTGACAAGAAGGGCACCATTATTGAGGTCACTCTTCCGTTACAATAGCGATAAAAGTATCCCAAGTAAAAATACTTGGGATATTTATATTTCAACAACCGGATATTTCGGGAGTGAAAATAATTTTAGTTTATGATATTATGACAGTATTAAATTTAAATTTTTGGAAAAAAGTACAATTTAGGAGATGGAAAACGTGCTAATGTGGAAACGAAATTTATGGGTGCTTTGGGTTGGCGTGTTCTTTACATCAGCCAGTTTTTCCATGGTAATTCCTTTTTTACCGATATTTCTGTTGCAATTAGGGGTGCATGATCACGCTGAAATGTGGTCGGGTGTGCTCTTTAGTGCTGCTTTCTTTGCTGGTGCTTTCGCTTCACCGTTTTGGGGGCGTGTGGCCGATAAATATGGAAGAAAACCAATGATTATAAGGGCTGGAATTGCCCTTTTTGTTATTTATACGTTAATGGCATTTGTCACCAATCCATACCAAATCTTAGCATTAAGGATTTTACAGGGGTTACTTAGTGGGTTTATTCCAGGTGCAATTGCTTTGATTGGAACCAATACTCCGAATGAAAAAGTTGGATATGCCTTGTCCATGATCTCCTCAGCATCAGCATCAGGGGGCATCCTTGGTCCACTATTAGGCGGGGGTATTGCACATCTTGTCGGTAACCGGCTTGCCTTTGCCAGTGGTGGAGTATTTGTATTCCTCGCCACGCTGCTGATTATTTTTTGGGTAAAAGAAGAAAATTTCAAGCCTAACAAAGAGCGCGGGGGCTCTGTAAGAAATGATTTTAAGACAGCGATGACCAACCGGCCATTATTTCTTGTGCTCATTTTAACAGTTGTAACAAGTTGTTCCATCATGACGATCGAACCGGTGCTTCCTTTATATGTTGTAAAGTTGGGCGGGTCATCCGATAACGCCTCTTTAATTGCCGGTATCGTGTTTTCACTTCCAGGTATCGCTAGTGCTTTATTTGCCCCGTATTGGGGAAAATGGGCCGATAAAGTAGGTTTTCAGCGGGTGTTATTCATAGGCTTGATGGGCGGCGGCATCGGCATGTTAGCCCAGGTACTGGTCTCGCAAATATGGGGATTTTCTATCATCCGCTTCATGTTTGGCGTCTTCTTCTGCGCGGTTTATCCAGCGTTAAACGGTTTGGTCGTAAAATCCACGCCAGATGAATTCCGTGGCCGTGCCTTTGGATTAAACCAAACCGCCAATCAGATTGGCGGCATGACGGGTCCGATGATTGGTGGCTTCTTAGGCGGAATATTACCGGTTCAAAGTGTGTTCCTGGTAACCGGTGTCCTTCTTTTAACTGCCATGGGCATGGTGTATTGGAATGCAGGTGTGTTAAGTGGTTCATTGAAGGGGAAGATTATTGCCAGAAAATCAGGTTAATATTTCAATAACAACAAAGAGATTGGAGCAAATCCCAATCTCATTTTGTTTTACTGAAAATATAATGAGTCCGTAAAAAAAGAGTGAACGAAAAATTCACTCTTGGCCAGCTCTTATGCTTTTGTGTTATTCGTTTTAGTATCGATGCTATTAGTAATGGGGTGAGGCTGGCCGTACCCTTCTATACTTCCGGCATGTTCCTCATGGTATTGAGTTCCAGAATTCTGACCGCTCGTCAGTGATTTTCCTTTTTGCTGTTTGTTACTAGGCGATTGTTCCATTGTGTTTTTCACCTCCCTGACATCCTATAGAGTGGGAAGTAAAATTAAAATTATTCATAAGTCCCTAATATTCTGTTGTAGATAAATGATGTAAAATAGTCTTAAACAAAATCAAGATAAATATTAAAGGAGAAATTCTAATGCGGACAGAAGGATACATAGACGTAACCGGTGGGAAAGTTTGGTATGAGAAATATGATCATGGAACGGGGAACACACCGGTAATTATTTTGCATGGTGGTCCGGGTTCATCTTGCTTTTCCTTACAGGGGTTGAAGAAGTTGGCGGCAGACCGCCCGGTCATTCTATACGATCAATTAGGTTGCGGCAGGTCAGAAAGGCCACAAGATGATTCACTTTGGCAGTTGGATCGATTCGTGGAAGAGTTGGGACAAATTCGCGCCGCTTTGAACCTTGATGAAGTACATATTCTTGGGCATTCCTGGGGAACCACACTAGCGGCAGCCTATTGTTTAACGAAACCGAGCGGGGTGAAAAGTGTCATTTTTTCAAGCCCATGCCTGAGTGCGCCATTATGGGAACAGGATCAAAAGCGGAATTTGAAAAAGCTGCCGGTTGAAGTCCAAGATACCATAAAACGCTGTGAAGAAGACGGAGCCACGGATTCGGAAGAGTTTGAGGCAGCCATCGAGGTGTTCAGCAAAGAATTTGTCTGTCGGATTCCAAAACCTGAGCATCTAAAAGCGCACCCTGAATACCGAAACTCCGAAATTTACAATATTATGTGGGGACCATCCGAATTTACGGTACTGGGGAATTTAAAAGAATTTGACTGCACCTCACAATTGAAGAAAATCATTTGCCCCGCACTTTATACGTGTGGCCGGTACGATGAGGCTACGCCGGAAACAACAGAGCATTACAGCCGTTCAACACCTGGCTCAAAATTTCATGTATTTGAAAACAGTGCCCATATGCCATATATTGAGGAACCGGAAGAATTTTTACGGGTTGTTGGGGAATTTATGCACTGGGTTGATAGTCTATAAGAAGAACCGCCTGAGTTTTTTTCAGGTGGTTTTTTCTTCTTAATGACCTAGTTGGAAAACGAATAATTAATTTATAACAAGGCATAAAATAGATGCCTTTTATATTGGACCTTTTTTCCTTGAGATGAAAAAGTTGGAGAATGATAAAGGATTATTTGTGATTTCGTCGAATTATATCAGGTAACCTACATACACAAAGAGGAATGGACATGAATAAATCAGGACAAATCATTTTGCTGCTACTATCACTCATTTTTACTACCTACCAAAAGATTATGTATCATGAACCCTTCTTTACATTTGACTTTTTCCTTTTTACCCTGATTGCTTGGTTTGTTGGCTGGCAATACGATAAGGCCAGATTTTTTGAAAAAAAAGCACGTGAAAGTGAAGAAAGCTATAAGAGATTACTTGATTCACTCCCTGAATCTATCTTTATTTATCAGGATACGAAAATTGTTTATGGAAATCGGGCAGCTCTTAGTATGGTTGGCGCCAAAAACTTGGCAGAAGTTCTTGGGAAGTCTATTTTTGAATTTATCACGCCTGAGTATAAAGAACGGCTCGAAGAACGAATCAAGCTAATTAAGAAAGAAAAATGCCCCCTTGCTACTATTGAATATAAAATTAAACGGACCGACGGAACGGAATTTTTTCTTGAAGTTACCCCCTTATCGATTGTTTTTGGAAAAAAAGAAGCGATCCTCGTGGTTGGAAAGGATGTCACAGCCCGAAGAGAGGAAACAGAAAGACTTCTGCAAAAATCCGAAAAATTGGCTTTGCTCGGCCAAATGGCGGCGGGAATTGCTCATGAAATCCGCAACCCGCTTACGTCCATTAAGGGATTTATCCAATTATTCAAAGCAAACAGTGAACAGGGTGAATATTATGATATCGTATTATCAGAGCTGGAACGTATTAATGCCATTGTGGGCGAATTCCTGGTTCTGGCCAAACCATCCGCGGCTGTTTTCAAGGAACAGAATATTGAACTATTGTTACATGATGTTATTACCTTAATAAATACTCAGTCTATCATTAATAATGTGCAGATTTATACTGAAATTGCTGAAGAGCTCCCGATGATATCTGGTGAAGAAAATCAGTTAAAGCAAGTTTTTTTAAATCTCTTGAAGAATTCAATTGAATCCATGCCTCTAGGCGGCGATATCTTTGTAACGGTAGGGGTAAAGGAAGAAGGCAAAATATCCATCCGGATTACCGACGAAGGGGTGGGCATACCAGAAGAACGGATTCTAACACTAGGAGAGCCATTCTATACAACAAAAGAAAAAGGAACCGGTCTCGGACTAATGACCTGTTTCAAAATAGTCGAAGGCCACCGCGGCCAAATCAAATTTACAAGCGCAGTACACCAAGGAACAACCGTAGAAGTCACCCTCCCAACAATTACGCAGCCATTATTAAAAAAATGAAACATGGGGACGGTTCTTGTGCATCATTTGCATGAGAACTATTTTTTTTTTGGAGAGGTATGGGGCAGTTCTAATGCAAAATATGTCCAGGCGCCGATTATTCTTACTTTTTAAAAAATAAAAAATTAGTAAACCTTTTGCTATAATAGTTTAGTCTGAAATCATATATATGTAAAAAATCGGAAGAGTTATATTTGGCTTTTTCACGGAGGTTTATATGGGGAAAAATAAATATGTATTTTGGGGGCTGGTCATTACGACCCTCATTTCGGCGCTTGACGCCAATATTATGCAGACAGCTAGTCCTACTATTGTCAAACAGCTTGGCGGAATGGAGTTGTTTGCGTGGATATTTGTTGTCTATATGCTGGCAAGTACAGTAACCGTACCTTTGTACGGAAAATTATCGGATATGTATGGACGAAAAAATCTGTTGATGATTGCGGTTGGGATTTTTACATTAGGTTCCATTTTATGCGGCACGGCGAACTCAATGGTTTCCTTAGTTATATATAGAGGTATTCAGGGCCTTGGAGCAGGCGGCATGATTCCACTCTCGATGATTATTGTCGGAGATTTGTTCACGATTGAAAAGCGCGGCAAGATCCAAGCGGTTTTCAGCAGTATTTGGGCCATTTCTTCAATTGTCGGGCCAGTGATGGGCTCCTTTTTCGTCGAGGCTCTGACTTGGAGATGGATTTTCTTTATTAATATTCCGATTGGTATAGCAACTGTATTATGTTTGCTTCCTTATAAAGAGCATACAGAATTTAAGAAAACTCATATTGACTATAAAGGTTTCTTTTTATTTGGGGCTTCGGTCAGCCTTCTATTATTATCTACCAATGTAGGCAACGCTATCTGGTATGTGATAGCGGGCATAATTGGCATGATTATTTTTATTTTGGTAGAAAGAAAGGAAGCGCATCCTTTTTTACCTGTTTCCCTTTTTAAAAATAGAGGCATCCTGATGACGAATCTATTTATGCTAGTGTACTGTTTATCGTTTTTTGGCACCTCTAATTATATACCGCTATTTCTTCAAGAGGGCTCGCATATGAGTATTTATAAGAGCGGCTTGATTTTATTAAGCATTGCAGTCGGCTGGATGTTTGGCAGTACACCTGCTGGAAAATGGATTATCCGATTCGGTTATAAACGGTTATTTATTATCGGCAGTTTTATTACTGCGTTATCAGGACTTGCACTGTTTATGTTTATTAAAGATTTGTCATATACGAATTTGTTTTTAATTTTGACGGTACAGGGCTTTTCATTTGGGTTATTGTTTGCAGTCGGCACGATTGCCTCGCAGGAGTTCGCCGAAGCCAATATTAAAGGGGTATCCACCTCGCTGCAGATGTTTTTGCGGAACATCGGTACATCGATTGGCGTTACCGTGATGGGGTTGATTATTAACCATACTGCAAATATTGTAAATGGCATGCAGAATGTCTTTCTCTATGCTTTAATTTTAAGTTTGGTCACGGTTGTGCTAAGCTTCCTCATTCCTGCGAAGACTGCAGAATTGAGTGAGGGATAACAACTTATGACTAGATAAGAAGGTTGCATATAAATATATTATGTAAACCTTTGTGGTAGAAGTCCTCATGAATTGTTCCATGAGGACTTTTTTATAAGAGTTAACCATGCTCTGAATTAGGTTATTCCTACTTATTCTCGTCCGAACTCCTGACGTCCGGCTTTACCGGAGTAAACTCCTCGGCAGCTTCTGTTTGGAAATGTGGTTGTTGTTGGATAGGCCTCGAGGTATTTGTAAATTGTTTGTTTTTCTCATTCGTAAGAAAACCATGGTAAAAGTATTCAAATAAGGCCACGGCAGCAGCTGAAATAAACGAGGCCCAAATTAGATTATTTTCGTTTGTCAGCATTCGCCCCATTAACCACACCGCCAAAAAGGTAACTAGAAAATCCGCCACGGTTGCCAAGAGGTTGGTGGTTTTACGAAGAATCAGTAAATCTCCTACTACATAACTGACAATCCCCAGTACAACCGTTATCAAAAGGACATCTCCAAAACTAAAATCAAAAAACAAACCGAGAATGATCCCAAGTACAATCAAGCAGGGTATAAACTTGAATGCCAAACGATATACATTTTGCATCAACGAATCCTCCTTTTTCCTGTAGATTTCCCCTTGAATTTTCCAAATATACAAATACAGAGGAACCTGGACCTTTTTTACCCAACCCACAATCATTAATTTGCAAAATTTGCAGAAAAATAATTGACTTTACCCACAGAACCTTTATAATAAATTTTAATCAATATAAATCCGATAAAATTAATGCGAATTATAGGGAAAGTGGGGATGCGAAGTGTTTCTTCACATTAATGAGGTAAATAAGCAGTTTCTTAATCAAAATGAGGTAAGTACAGTTCTTTCAGATATAAATCTGGAAATAAAAGAGGGCGAATTTGTTTCGATTCTTGGGCCGTCCGGTTGTGGGAAATCGACCTTATTATCTATTGTGGCCGGGTTGACTAAGCCCTCCAGCGGCGATGTCCTCTTGAATGGCCAGCCTATTACCAAACCGGGCCGAGACCGCGGGATGGTGTTCCAGCAACCTGCTCTATTCCCGTGGATGACCGTGGAAGAGAATGTTATGTTCCCGCTCCGCAAAGAGATGAAAAAGAAGGAAGCAAGGGAAACAGCCCACCAATTTTTAAAAATGGTGCAGCTCAGCAACTATACAAAGCATTCACCGCATGAACTATCGGGCGGAATGCAGCAGCGCGTGGCAATCGCCCGTGCGCTTTCAATGAATCCAAAGGTCCTTTTAATGGATGAACCGTTTGGTGCGCTTGATGAGCAGACACGTTCTCGTCTCCATACCGAGTTAGAAAAAATTTGGCTTGAAACACGGAAAACGATCCTATTTGTCACCCATAGCATCAGCGAATCTATTAAGCTATCAGACCGGATTGTTGTGATGGGAACGCGTCCAGGAGTGGTTCTCGAGGATATTCACGTAAAAATCCCAAGGCCGCGCGCAAACCATCCGCAAATGGTGGCCAAATTGGAAGAAAAGATTATGGGATTACTACAATCCGAGATTGATAAAGTTGTGAAAGAGGAACTCGCATATGCAGCAAACAATTAAACGCACCATATTCTTTGCACTGCTTTTAATCATCTGGCAGGGGGCAGTAAGAATTTTTGACATTTCACCAGCGCTAATGCCGGCACCAACGGATGTTTACGAAGCACTTGCCAAAGGTTTTTCTGATAAAACACTAATCTACGATATACTTGCCAGCCTGCGGCGCTTAGCTATTGGATTGTCACTTGCCATCGTAATTGGTGTCGGTCTTGGCATTCTTTTAGCAAAAAATAAAACCGCTGATGAGACTCTTGGAACTTTGATTTTGGCCCTGCAAAGTGTACCGAGCATCGTCTGGCTGCCAATTGCAATCATGTGGTTCGGCTTAAACGAACAAGCCGTTACGTTTATCGTCATTCTCGGTGCCACCTTGGTAATGACCATCAATATGCGGATGGGGATTAAAAACGTTTCGCCTCTATATATTAAAGCCGCACAAACGATGGGTTCAGGGGGATTGGACTTATTCCTTAAGGTTATTTTTCCGGCATCCATCCCATACGCCGTGACGGGTGCCAGACTTGGCTGGGCATTTGCCTGGCGAGCGCTCATGGCGGGGGAACTTTTAAGCAGCGGTCCGGGGCTTGGTTATACACTTAAATTTGCCTCCGATTTTGGCAATATGAGCCTTGTTATCGCGATTATGATCATCATCGGCGTCATTGGAACGATTGTTGATATTACCTTCTTCCAGCGCGTTGAAAAAAATGTCATGCGCCGCTGGGGTTTAGAAACTAGCAATTAGAGATTAAAAGGGGAGAAAAAGATGAAAAAGCAGGTATCCATCATCAGCATTATTCTATTATTGGTATTCGGAGCGCTAGCGGGCTGTGGCTCAAAAGAAGCTAGTTCCGGCAGTTCAGAAAAGGCTGCTAAAAAAGTAGTCATCGGTTATTTTCCAAACATTGATCATGCTCCGGCTATGGTTGCAAAGGCAAAAGGCTATTATGAAAAAGAATTGGGTAAAGATGTAACAGTGGAATACAAAACATTCCCGGACGGCGGCGCATTTATGACCGCTCTTAAAACTGGCGATATTGATGCTGGTTTAGTTGGACCTGGCCCAGTTATGAATAACTTTACAAACGGTGCAGATGTTAAAATCCTTGCAGGTGCCTCTTCAGGCGGTACAGCCATTGTAGCTAGCAAGAAGAGCGGCATTAATTCTGTTGAAGACTTCAACGGAAAGACGTTTATTACACCAGGCGTTGGCTGTACACATGATGTTCAAATGGAAACATTTTTACAGGATTTCGGAATCTCTTCGGCTCGGATTGGCGGTACATTGAAGCATGTAACCGGGAACCCTGCCCAGTATGCAAGCATGTTTGAGTCCGGAAAAGTGGATATCGCGGCTGTTCCAGAGCCATGGGCATCCCAGTTAGTGAAAGACGGCGGCGCGAAAATTATCGTCGACAGCTCTAAAATTTCTTTTGGTAAAACACTGCCAAACACAATCTTAGTTTCAAGCGGCAAGAAAATTAAAGATGATAAAGATGTTATTGCTAAAATTGTGAAAGCACAAGACGAAGCTATTGCGTTTATTGAAAAA
Organism: Neobacillus sp. SAB-20_R2A; assembly: GCF_049568635.1. Taxonomy (NCBI): domain Bacteria; kingdom Bacillati; phylum Bacillota; class Bacilli; order Caryophanales; family Bacillaceae; genus Neobacillus; species Neobacillus sp. SAB-20_R2A. Next base: position 2,623,756 of record NZ_CP145895.1, read on the forward strand.
AACCCTGAAGAAGCAAAAGATATCACAATTAAGAGCATTAAAGAGATTACAAAGCAAGACCTTGCTAAGGATGTAGTTGATGCTGCTTGGGAAAATATTCATTTCACGACTGATGTCAATAAAGATGTGATTCAAGAGTTTGCTAACTCTTCCGTAGAGCTTAAATTCTTGAAGGAAAAGCCAGATTTCGCGTCATTAATTGATACAGAATTTATTAACTAAAAATGAAAGAAGGTGCTGAGTGGATGCTCGGCACTTTTTTTAAGCAAAAGGGGATTGTGAGAATGAAACGTTTTTTAATTGTATTATTTTCCGTCCTGCTTCTTACTTCTTGTTCGGCGGATAAAGAAAAGAAGGAGAAGGTAGAGTTTCCGCTTAGCATGAAGGTGGAGAGATTTGAAGGAATCAATCAAGACGGGAAACAAGTTGGCCTATCAAAATTAAAGGGTAAGGTCTGGGTGGCTGATTTTGTGTTTACGAACTGTGACACGGTTTGTTCGCCAATGACTGCCAATATGGCCGAGCTGCAGCGAAAATTGGCGGATGAAGGTGTGGACACCCGGCTCGTCTCCTTTAGCATTGATCCAGAGCAGGATCAGCCTGCAGTCCTAAAGCAATATGCGAGTGGAGTGGAGGCTGATTTCGCAAACTGGGATTTGATCACGGGCTATAAGCAGGAGTTTATTGAAAGCTTTGCTAATAAGTCGTTTATGGCCCCGGCTGCGAAGCTGGAAGGGTCAAATCAATATGTGCACAGCACTTCGTTTTATTTAGTAAACAAAAATGGGTTTGTTGTTCAGAAGTACGAAGGTGCAACGGATGTACCTTATGAGCAGATCATTAAGGATATTAAATCATTACAATAATATTTAGTATAATAATATTATGTAAACTTATATATTTATCTAAAGGGCACTGCTTAAGCAAGTGCCCTTATTAACGTTATTTTAATATATCCTTAAATTCTTTCCCTTTCTGGACATAGTGGGCACTGGACATTTGCAGCATTTGCAAGTCCTTCTCGGTCAGCTCGCGGACCACTTTTCCCGGTGAACCTAACACAAGGGAGCGGGGCGGAATCTTTATTCCGCCTGCCAGCAGGGTATTGGCTCCAATAATACATTCCTCGCCAACCTCGACATTGTCCAATATGGTAGAGCCCATACCGACGATTGTCTTCCTGCCAATTTTACAGCCGTGGAGGATGGCATTATGGCCAATCGTGCAATCGTCCTCGATGATACAGGATTCAAACATATGTATGGTGGAATTATCCTGGATACTGCAGCGTTCTCCGATAATGATCGGGCCGTCATCTGCCCGTAGAACAGCGTTAAACCAAACGGTGGAGTCTTTGCCGATGGTAACATCGCCAACGATATAAGCGCCAGGAGCGACGAATACAGATTCATGAACAGAAGGGGTTTTACCATTGTAGGGAATAATCATTTTTACCTCTCCTCTAAATATCAGAATATTTATATATTTTATTATAACATAATTAGTGGAAATATAGGGTAATTGTCCTTTTTAATGAAGCTGGATTTTAATAAATGACATCTGTGTCCTGAAATGGAAATGAAAGCGCTTTAATAATTGTCTAAATAATATAAATAGTCTAAAAATATTGACAGACCCTTTTTTCGGTGTTAACCTTATTAAAAATTGATTTATAAAATCGATGACGAGAAGAGTAGGATTTGCTGTTTGTCTAAAGAGAGTCGGCGGTTGGTGGAAGCCGATGACAGGCCTTGTCTGAAAATCATCTCTGAGATGTGCTGCTGAAATATTTCCAGTAAGCCGCACCGGGAAGTCCGCCGTTACAATGGAACACGTATATTACAATGTACGGATGATCGAGAGCCGCAGCAAGTTGTTTATTGGATGCTGCGGAAGTAGGGTGGTAACGCGAGCTAACTCGTCCCTATACCAATGGGGACGGGTTTTTTATTGTTTATAAAAGCTGAGATTTTTTCAAACTTGAGGAGGGAATTGACCATGAGTCAACAGGTCGAAACATTTAATGTGGAGGATATCATCATTGCTAGTCACACCATCAAGGATGTGATTTCGCCGACTCCGCTTCAATACAATCATTTATTGTCTGAGCGTTATGGCTGCCATGTCTACTTAAAACGTGAAGATATGCAGAGTGTCCGTTCTTTTAAAATCCGTGGAGCCTACAATCGTATTAAGAGGTTGAGCCCCGAGGATTTAGAGAATGGCATTATCTGTGCAAGCGCTGGAAACCACGCACAGGGGGTCGCCTATTCCTGCCACCTATTAAACATTAGCGGGAAAATCTTTATGCCGAATACGACACCAAAACAAAAGGTAAACCAAGTGAAGTTTTGGGGCAAGGACAGCGTCGAAATCGTTTTGGTAGGCGATACCTTTGATGATGCTTACGAAAAAGCAATAGAATGCAGCCGCGAAGAAAACCGAACGTTTATCCATCCGTTTGATGATTATGACGTCATCGCCGGGCAAGGTACAGTAGGTGTCGAGCTTCTAAATGACTGTCATGAAAATATCGACTATCTATTCGGAGCAATTGGCGGCGGCGGTCTAATGGCTGGTGTGGGTACATACCTGAAGCATTATTCTCCAGAAACTAAATTAATCGGTGTTGAACCTGAAGGCGCCCCTGGGATGAAGGAATCGGTTTTAAAAGGGGAAGTCACCTCGCTTGATAAAATTGACCCATTCGTTGATGGTGCGGCGGTTAAAACAGTCGGTACGAAGACTTTTAATATCTGTAAAGAGCTTATCGATGATATCGTAGTTGTACCTGAAGGAAAGGTTTGTACGACGCTTCTATCTTTATACAATGAAAATGCGATCGTTGTTGAGCCTACAGGTGCTTTATCTATTGCTGCATTGGATACATATGCTGAACAGATTAAAGGTAAAACTGTTGTATGTATCGTCAGCGGCGGGAACAATGACATCGGCCGGATGCAGGAAATCAAGGAGCGCTCAAAGCTTTATGAAGGACTGCAGCATTATTTTATCGTTAATTTTCCACAGCGCCCAGGTGCACTGCGGGAGTTCTTATTAGAGGTCCTTGGACCAAACGATGATATCAGCCATTTTGAATATACGAAAAAGAACAACCGTGAAACCGGACCGGCATTAGTTGGAATCGAGCTGAAGGATAGAGAAGACTATTTCCCTTTAATTGAACGAATCAAGACGAAAGGTTTTAACTGCAGGGAAGTAAATAAGGATAGTACGCTATTTCAAATGTTGGTTTAAAATTATGAAAGGCACCAAAATTAATATTAGCAATGTTGTAAGTGGTTCACTTGAAAAGTGGACCACTTTTTTTATATGTAAAAAAATTTATTATTGCAGAGTAAGACAGAAAGGAATATTTACCGAAAAATGACAAAAATTATCGGTAAGGCGGTGGTGAAGTGACCTTATTTAAAAATCTAAAGAGTAAAAATAAAAATAGAAAAAATACATATATGAAGTTTCATAGCGAAATGGAGGAGGAACAAGGTGACAGACACATCAGCAGTACACTTAGAGAAAATGAGGAATATATTAAGCAAATTTTAGGAGATAATGACGATTTCACCATTAAGCCATTTAAAATTTTTGGGCAATTTCAATCGGTGCTATTTTATTTTTCCAATATCGTAAATCAAGAGGCCATTAATAAGGATATTTTAAAGTCACTTATGTATGTACCTGACCATTTGTTAGGTAGAAAAATACAGCCTGATAATTTGATTGACATCATTATGAATGAAACTCTATATCATAGCCTTGCAGATACTGGGAGGAATACTGATCAATTAATTGAAGCTCTTTTACGCGGAGAAACCGTTGTTTTAATTGACGGTATTCCTATTGCCATTCATATAGGAACGAAGAGGATTGAAAAACGCTCCATTGACCAACCGGAGACGGAGCAGGTTATTTTAGGACCACGGGAAGGGTATATAGAAAATATCTCAACAAATATTATGTTGCTTCGATATCGTCTTCCAACCAGTGATTTCCAAGTAAAATCGATGAAAATTGGCCGTTTGACAAAATCAACTGTTGCCATTTGCTATATTAAAGGAATTGCAAATGAGAAGGTTGTAAAGGAAGTGGAAAAAAGACTTTCTGAAATTGATATAGATGCCATTTTGGATGTGGGTTATTTGGAACAATTTATTGAAGATAACCCTTTCTCACCATTTCCCCAAACGCAGTCTACGGAAAGGCCTGACCGGACAGTAGCAAATTTGATTGAAGGGAGAGTCGCCATTCTTGTCGACGGCTCCCCTTTTGCTTTGTTAGTTCCAGTTGTTTTTAATCAATTCTATCAAACAACTGAGGACTATTCGTCAAGATTCTTGATGGGCAGCTTTGTCAGGCTCGCCCGGATATTAGCTCTGGTATTTTCACTTGTTTTTCCGTCCTTATATGTGTCACTGATTTCATTTAACCCCGAACTTCTGCCGACTGAGTTTGCTGTAGCGGTAGCGGGTGGACGTGCGGGTGTCCCGTATCCTGCTGTAATTGAAGTATTAATCATTGAAATTTCGATGGAAATTTTACGTGAAGCAACGGTTCGCCTTCCCAAACAAGTGGGCGGAGCCTTATCGATTGTGGGTGTTTTAGTTATTGGTCAGGCTGCAGTTGAGGCAGGGTTGTCGAGTCCAATTACAGTGGTCGTCATAGCCTTAACGACCATTGGATCTTTTGCAACACCAGCCTACACGGCTGCCTTTGCCTTAAGGATGCTTAGATTTCCGATTATGATCATGGCAGCGATTTTGGGATTATACGGTGTCGTTATAGGGATCATCTTTATTTTTAATCATATGTTATCCTTAAAATCTTTTGGTGTCCCGTACATGTCACCTGTCTCACCAGAAAACTATCAAGGCATGAAGGATGTTGTAATCCGCAGCCCATTGTGGTGGATGCCAAAAAGGCCGGAGTTTCTACATCCAGAAAATCGAACCAGGCTTGGCAAAAATGAAAATACTGTCTTAAAACATAACAAGCTAGGAAACGATCAACGGGAGGCTTCGAATAATGGGGGATCCAAAGGAGATAACAACTCTTCAGGCAACAACGACCTTAATTAGTACCATTATCGGAGTAGGAGTTCTTCCGTTGCCTTTGTTTGCAGTTCGATCAGGGGATACAGGTGCACCATTCGTCACATTATTAGGAATTGGTTTTGCCGCCATCGGCTTATTTATCCTCGCGTATCTTGGAATCCGACATCCGGATAAAACGATCATTATGTACAGTGAGGATATTGTAGGTAAATGGCTTGGGAGATTTTGCAGCCTGTTCATTATTTCCTTCTTTTTAGTATTAACAGGCCTAGCAGCACGTGAATTTGGGGCTGTTGTTGTAACGGCAGTATTGAGAGAAACGCCGTTGGAAGTAACCGTCATCGTGATGCTATCTCTTGCATGTATAAGCTGCCGGAACAATATCAATGTTTTTGCATATATTCATAATTTTTATTTTCCAATTATTTTGGCTCCAGCTTTAATTGTCGTGGCCTTATCGCTAAAAAATGCCAACATCCTGTATTTACGGCCGCTGGTTGGAAACAACTTTAAAGAAATGATGTCTGGAATGTTGACTATTTCTGCCTTGTTACAAGGTTCTTTTATCATTACGATGATAATTCCAGCAATGAAAAATCCCCAAAAAGCCCTTAAGGCGAGTTTTTGGGGGATTTTCATATCAGGAGGGTTATACCTATTAATTGTCATTGCAACAGTCTCTGTGTTCGGGCCTGAAGAAATCAAACATCTGTTTTGGCCAACGCTGGAATTGGCCAGAACAACGAGCGTGCCGGGTAATATTTTACAACGTCTGGATGTTATTTTTTTAGCTGTTTGGGTAACAGCTGTTTTTACGACCCTTTTCTCGAGCTATTTTTTTACCATTCATTCTATAAAAGAACTTTTTAGGTTAAAGGACCATAAAGCTCTTTCCTATTTCATCATGCCAATTGTGTTTGTTCTCGCCATGCTTCCGCAAAACATCTTACATATGTATGAGGTAATCCAAATGATTGGCAGAGCGGGTCTAGTGATAACCATCATGTACCCGCTATTGTTATTAGCGATTGACCTTTTAAAGGGATGGAGGCAGAAAAAACGTGTTGAATGATTATATAAAAATACTGATCGCAACCATATTAGTCATTCCTCTGCTCAGCGGCTGTTGGGATAGCCAAGAAATTGAACAGCGCGCAAATGTTCTGGCCATCGGAATTGATGAAGCAGATGAAAAAGAAAAGAATAAGGAAGAAGCCATCGCTCATTTAGGAAGTAAATTCCCTAATCCAAAGGAAGGAATTATCAAATTAACGGCTCAAGTTGCTGTACCCGGTCGAATTCCATTAGGTCCTGAACAAACAAAAAGTTCAGGAAGTTCTGTTTTGGTGGTTAAGGTGATAGGACATACTTTTGAAGATGCAATGCTCAATCTTCAGCAGGAGATAGCTGATGAATTGTTTTTGGGGCATTTGCGAATTATCGTACTAAATGAAAAAGTGGCAAAAGAAGGAACACTAAGATTTAACGATTTTCTTAGGCGCAATCCGGAAATTCGAAGAACCGCTTCCCTTGTTGTTTCTAAAGAGCCTGCGTCCACCTATATGAAGCTGTCTCCGGAACTTGAGCGGGTCCCATCCCTTTATTTAGCAGATATGGTTGATAATTTATCAGCGTTGGGAAGATTCCCCCCCAGCTTTATTGGTTTGTTTTGGACGGTGCAATCCAGCAAAGGCCAGGATCCATACTTGCCCTACTTAGCTATTAAAGGTAAAGAAAATATTCAATTGAATGGTCTTGCCTATTTCAAGGGGGACAAGATGGCAGGAAAGACCACTCCTTTAGAAATTGGCATCTACATGGCCATCCTTGGTATCGGAAGGGGGGGCTATGCAGCCTTCGTAAATGTGCCAGACACTGATGAAATGGTAATTGTCAGGGCCATTAACCGGAAAACGAAAATAAATGTTAGTCTTAAGGATGGAAAACCACATGTAGTTATCAAAGTTCGATATGAAAGTGAAATTGATGAAAAACAAGGTCCAAAGATTATGTTAACAAATTCTCGCATAATAAAGAAAATTGAAACGGAAACTTCTAAAGGTGTCGATCAATCTATTCGAAAATTGATCGCAAAGACACAAAAATCGGAATCTGATGTATTTGGATTTGGAGAACATTTTCGAGCGAAACTACCAAATTATTGGAATAATAAGGTGAAAACCAAAGATAGATGGGAAGAGGTATATAAAAATCTTACCTATGATGTTCAGGTAAGTACCCATATACATCGTGTCGGTATGAAAGCAAAATAACTTTAGAGGGTGTCATGCATGTATATTGGGTTTTTAGGATATGTCATCGTCATCTTATTTTTAACAGGCACTTTAATTCTCCTTACCGACAGTAAAGCATATAAAAATGCGAATATGAAAAAGGAAAAAATCGCAACACTTTTTTTAGGCTGGATAAACATCGGTATGGGCATTGTATTATTGGTTGTACAGTGGATTTCTCGTTATTATTTTTGGTAATCAATGTCGTTATCACCCGCTGAATGGTTAGTTACTAATCATTTTCTAATGAACTTTCTTTCTTTTTAAAAATCAAACTCTTAACAAATGAGCTAAATTAGGTATAATATTATCTGTGTATATTTAGAAAATAGACTTCCAATAAGCAATTTTTGAAAAGGATGAATCGTAACAGCTTTTTCATAAATTATTTTGGATAGATTCAAACCAGAAAGAGAGTGTTCATATGGGTCGTAAATGGAACAATATCAAGGATAAAAAAGCAGCAAAGGACGCTAACACGAGTCGTATTTATGCTAAATTTGGCCGTGAAATCTACGTGGCAGCACGTCGCGGAGAACCAGATCCAGAGGCCAATCAGGGTTTAAAATTCGTCCTAGAGCGTGCTAAGACTTACAGCGTGCCAAGGCATATTATTGACAAGGCGATTGATAAAGCTAAAGGCGGTTCTGATGAGAGCTTTGATGAACTTCGTTATGAAGGCTTTGGTCCGAATGGCTCGATGATTATTGTTGATGCCTTAACTAATAACGTAAACCGCACTGCTTCGGAGGTCCGCGCCGCATTTGGAAAAAATGGCGGAAATATGGGTGTTAGTGGTTCTGTTGCATATATGTTCGATGCCACTGCTGTAATTGGCGTAGAAGGCAAATCCGAAGAAGAAGTTCTTGAACTTCTAATGGAAGCAGACGTAAACGTCCGTGACGTGGTAGAGGAAGACGATCAGGTGATTGTGTATGCGGAACCAGACCAATTCCATGCCATGCAGGAAGCGTTCAAAGCTGCAGGTATTACTGAGTTTACAACTGCCGAGCTTACCATGCTTGCGCAAAACGAGGTTGAGCTTCCGGAAGATGCTGTTGCTAAGTTCGAGAAATTAATCGATACACTTGAAGATCTTGATGATGTTCAACAGGTTTATCATAACGTTGATTTAGGAGAATAATAAATGAAAACTCGCCGATTGGCGAGTCCGATAGGGCGGTTCATGAGGCGTAGTTGAATTTATGCGTTAAGAAAGTATTAATCTTTCGACAGAAAGTTAATACTTTCTTATTAGCCAAAACAGAGGGTAACCCAAAAGGAGTCGTTATGGGTTATCCTTATTTTTTTACAGCCGATAAAATAAATATTGTTGCAATGATGGCGAAGGAGCCGAGCCACTCAGCGGGTCCAAACGAAACCTGCAACCAAGCAACAGATAAAAAGGCTGCCGATAAAGGTTCTGCGGAAGCAAGAAGACTCGCTTCTGATGCATTAATATACTTCATGCTTTCCATGTAACAGAAAAAAGCGATGATTGTTCCGAAAATGATGACAAACACCATCGCCAAAAATGACGTCCCGGACCAATCACCATGAAACTGCCATGGTCGATAGACAAAGCTGAAGACGATACCGCCGATCATCATTCCCCATCCAACCGTAATGAGCGACCCCCACTTTGCAAGCAGGCGGCCCGGGTATAGTGTGTAAAAAGCAAGCGCAAATGCTGAAAGAATTCCCCAAGCAAAACCAGGTACAGAGATTGCTAACGAATGAATATTGCCTTTTGTAACTAGCAAAAATGTTCCGCCCAATGCGAACAAAATGGCCATCACTTCAAGCTTTGACGGTAATTTTTTTTCCCTCATACAAAGGTAAGAAGCAATCATAACAGGTGCCAAGTATTGAAGGACCGTTGCGGCAGCTGCATTACTATACTCAATCGCTGCAAAATAGGTATACTGAGCAGCAAGCATGCCGAAGATTCCAAACAAGACAAGCTGGACCACATCCTGTTTGTTTTTCCAAACATTCCATATATTTTGCTTCGCAACAGTTTGTGCAAAAAATAATAATCCTGTCCCGGAAAGAAGGAGTCGAATGACAACCGTCCAACCTGAGTTAAAGCCTTTATTGTGAAATAAATATTGGGCAACTGTACCGGAAGCGCCCCAGCAGACAGCTGCGATAATCACCAATATAATGCCCTTTGCCCGCGGATATGGCAAAACTGCACCATGCGAATTCATTTGTATCCCCCCAAAGGTGTTTCTAAGCTCTCAATCTCTTAATATTACAAAAGTTTCAAACGTTTTAAAAGGGGGAATTTGTCCCTACCTAACTTCGTTTAAACTAATTATTTGATTAGGGAACACCATTAGCTGCCTCTGATTTCCATCACGCTTTTTCCAGACAAAAAAGCATGCCCTGTAATAAATTTTCCTAACGATTGAAATCCGTATTTGGCATATACATTCTCAACCCGCTCATCGATAGGAAAAACCCACAAGTTCTCCAAGCCTTTTTTCTTTACTTCTTCTTGAAGAAAATAAATGAGGTCGCCGATTAAGCCTTTGCCGCGATATTCTTCAAGTGTGGCAACGTGTTCCAAACGGACTTGATTCCCATGCTCGAACAAACAGGCAGTGGAGCAGGCAATGCCATCCAACTTAAGCAGATAGCGGCTGAATGCTGGGTGTTTAAACTCTACGGCAAAGGCTTTTTCCCTCACCCCCCGGCCGCCAAACTCTTTAATTTGGCATTCGATTTCTAATGCATCAGTATAATTGGCCTCTGTGACTCTCTCTATTTGTATTCTGTTATTTTGCTGTCGTGATGTTAATTCTTTATTCCAAATTTGGACAGGGGAGACGAGCTCCTCATATCGAAAGCCGCTGGCATACAATTCTTTGATTAAAGGTCCTTGATTTTCAATATTGAAGATATAGAATCTTGGGGTCAAGTTTCTTTTTTGATAAAAATCAAGTACCTCTTCAATGACAAACTTTGGATCAGACGGAGCTTCATGGATATGCGCATGATTAGCATCATAATAGGCTGGCTGATTTTCATTATGAAACAAATACCCCCAGGATGTGTCGATTCTATTCGTAAAGGTATCTAGATAAGCAATGTCTAATTCTAATACTTTACTAAATAATGAATTCACTTAATTACCTCCCAATTGTTTATTTATTTCCATTAAATCATAATAAGCGATGGAGAGACTACAAAAATAGGCAAATGTCCCTAATCTTAATGTGATTGCAAATATATATCAATTTTATATTGTTTAAGTAGATAAATGATAGCAGTATCTAACAATATAGTTGCAGGTGTCCCTAAGTGCTGAAAAGCTTCAAAGATAAGCATTTGATTTGTTTTGCGTCACGAAAATTGTTATGATACTTCATAAAATTGCTGGGAAAGGATGGAATAGGATGTCTTTAGAAAGTGTGAAAGCCCATTTCAAGCAATGGGGACGGGAACAGGATGTGATGGAGTTTGATTCGTCGAGTGCAACAGTGGATCTTGCTGCTGAAACCATCGGCGTTATTCCGGCGCGTATTGCTAAAACTTTGTCCTTCAGAGGGGAAGAAGAAAAAGCCATTCTGGTTGTGGCGGCTGGTGATGCAAAAATTGATAATAAAAAATTTAGGCAGACCTTTGGCTTTAAAGCCCGCATGTTATCTGCCGAAGAAGTGTTGGAACAAACGGGACATGCTGTAGGCGGTGTATGTCCATTTGGTTTGAAAAATGATTTAGATGTGTATTTAGATGTTTCCATTAAACGTTTTGAAACTCTCTTTCCAGCTTGCGGAAGCGCAAATTCTGCAATCGAGTTGACAGGTGATGAAATTTTTGAATATTGCTTCGCCAAGGATTGGGTCGATGTTTGTAAAGATTGGGAAGGGGCAGAGCTTCCGGAAAAGGTAGCAGTACGCAGCTAAAAAGATTTATTCTGTACATAAAATGTTCACACGAGATAACTATTCTCAGACTAAAGGAGTAGGAAAATCTCCATCATAGTCACGATTTTAGAAATGGGAAATCCTTCTATACTAGAGATAAATAAAGGAAACCTTAGAAGGAGGAACTCAAAATGAACTTGAATATGTTATTTTTTACCATAACAATAAAAAAACGCAATGTGACCATGGAAGAGGCCGAACACCAAGAGTTGGTCGATCAGCTATATGAGGAACATAAGGACCGGCAAATTTTCTCACATTTATTTTTCTAAAATAGGGAATCTTTCTTTTTCAAAAATCAGGGTTTATAATAAATTTGTTGTTATCTCCTGCGGGGTGTTTCCTTGCAGGAGTTTTTTATATCGAAGCCAAGGGGGCATTTCATTTGGTTTATTTTTTAGTGGGCATTGCCGGGGCGCTAGGTGCAATCTTAAGGTATTGGATAGGGATTGCGCTGTTTAAAGGTGGTTCTTTTCCTTTTTCCACTTTAACCATTAACTTAATCGGGAGTTTTCTGCTGGCGTGGTTTACGACTAATTTGTTTAAACGGGTTTCGTTGCCACCTATGATTACAACTGCGATTGGGACAGGGTTCGTCGGCTCATTTACCACATTTTCCACGCTTAGTGTTGAAACCGTCCAATTGTTTCATCATGGAAAAGTTGTTTTAGGCGTATTATACGTTGCTATTAGTGTTATCGGTGGTCTTATAATGAGCCGATTAGGATTTAAATACAGTGAGGCGGTGCAAAAATCATGACAATTGTCCATTTAATAATGGTTGGATTAGGGGGATTTTTTGGCGCAATTGCCCGTTTTTTGATAAGCAAGCAGTTAAATGCAAAGGCAGCAATTCCGCTAGGAACTTTAACTGTTAATTTGGCCGGCGCATTTCTTCTAGGAATAATTAGCGGGGCAAAGGCCGACCCAACGACCGCCCTATTACTTGGAACCGGGTTCATGGGAGCCTTTACCACATTTTCTACGTTAAAATTGGAAATGTTACAATTCCTTTTGAAAAAACAAAAATGGCAATTTTATCTTTATACATTCTTAACCTACATAATCGGAATTTTTCTTGCTTACTTGGGATATTTATTGGGTAGCCAATTTCAATAAAGAAAAAAATAGTTCGGATTAAGTTTACCCTTCCTTCTTTTTAGACAGCATCTCTTTGTCTTTCGTCCCTGGGGGTTGTTCTAGCCAGCTGTTTTTGATCATAATATCGGCACCACTCTTAGCGAATTTGGCAATTTCCAGTGACAGACGGTCATACATCTGGAATAAATCTGTTCGCTGGCTGGCTGCTGCTGCAGTTGCATAATTCCCCGATCCGGCGGCACTTAACAGTGCCATATGGTACATCATAAGTTTTTCTGAGAACACTTGTATAGTGGAATCTGTGATTCCAATATCTGAAGATTCAGGTGTTTGTAAATTATTTTCCAGTAAAGTTTGCGCAAAAATCGTGACATGTTTTTGTGAAATTTCTTTGCCTCGTAACATGAACTCCTGAACTTCCTTAGATGGTGAGGTTTGTGCGAAACTAAGAGAGATTTTTGCACCAATTGAATTAGTATGCACATTTAAAAATAAATGAGAAATCTCAATAGCATTTAACGGTCTTTTGTCACCGAATATTCAGATGCTGTAAGCTTAATATTGGCATGATTCATTTACATGACCCCATTTCACAATATGTCATAGTTATATTATTTACAAAATTTCCTTTTTTATGAAAAAAGTAGGAACAATCCTACTTTGTTGGAAAAATTTTAGAGATTAAGTTACGGATTCACAAAGAGAAAATCTTAGATGTGAACTCAAGTTTAATTGGTAAACTGGTATAATCAAAGATATCAGATTAAATGATTTTAGTAGGGTCAGCTTTTGGGGGGGATTGGCAATGCTTGAGGTAATGCCTGTATTGGATCATAAAAGCCCAACACCTTTATATATGCAGCTTGCGAACTTTATCAAAGATGAAATTTTTAAAGGTAATATTAAACCTCTGGAAAAATTGCCATCCAAACGAAATTTGGCTAAATATTTGGGACTAAGTCTAAACACGATTCAGTCTGCCTTTGACCAGCTTTGTGCGGAAGGGTTTCTGGAAAGCCGTCCGCGTTCAGGTTTGTTTGTTGTTGAGCTGCTGGAGGATTTAATGGTCAGTCATGATAAGGTGGAGCCTGTAAGGATGGTTGAGGAGCTGACGGGTCCTGCTGTAAAAATAGATTTTAATTCGGGAAAGGTCGACCTTGAACATTTTCCATTCAGTTTATGGAGAAGGCTGTCGGTTCAAGCCTTATATGAGGATCAGGGGGATTTGTTTTATACCGGCAATCCGCAAGGGGAAAAGCTGCTTCGCGAGGAAATTGCCAAGTATTTATTTCAGTCTAGGGGTGTTCGGTGCAAAGCTGAGCAAATTGTTGTTGGTGCGGGAACACAGGTATTGATGGGACTCCTTTGTTTAGTAATCGGCAGGGATGAAATTTATGCCTTGGAGAACCCTGGATTTCACCGGACAAGGGCAGTTTTGCAAGATTTAGGTGTCAGAACTGTTCCGGTTCCTTTGGATGAAGAAGGGATTGCTGTAGAATGTTTGCGCGGGAGCGGCGCCCGTGTCGTGTATGTCACTCCATCCCATCAGTTCCCGCTGGGAATGGTTATGCCAATTGCTCGACGAATGGAATTGTTGAAATGGGCGGAAGAAAGGGACGGATACATTATTGAGGATGATTACGACGGGGAATACCGATATAAAGGCAAACCGATTCCAGCTTTGCAAGGGCTGGATTCATCCGGAAGAGCTGTTTATTTAGGCACCTTTTCAAAGTCGTTGATCCCATCCTTGCGAATCAGTTATATGGTCCTGCCTGAAGAACTGCTGGCCAGGTACAGGGAGCAATTCACCATTTATAAACAAACGGTCTCCCGGCTCCATCAGGATACGCTTTATCGTTTTATGCACGACGGACACTGGCAAACCCATTTAAATAAAATGAGGACACTTTACCGGAGAAAGCAAGCCTCCCTGATTTCAGCGATTCATGATTTTATGGGTGAATGGGTGAAGGTAATCGGTGAAAAATCGGGTTTGCATATTGTTTTGGACGTTAGGAATGGCATGAGGGAGGAGGAGTTGGTACGGAGGGCGATGGCTGCTGGAGTAAAGGTGTATCCGTTGTCTGTCTATGATGCGGAGTTGGCTGGCGGGGTGGATTCGATGGTTTTACTTGGGTACGGCGGGCTGTCAGAGAATCAAATTAAAGAGGGGATACGGGTTCTGGCTGATGCATGGGGGATAACAAAAAAGTAGAAAGGGGAAAGGTTAACAGAAATTGGGTATGGGACAAAAATGGGGTGGCAAAGAGGAAAGATTTCAAAAGGGAAGTGTCCTTCATGAAGCTGATGAGGACCAAAACGAAGGGACTTCAAGAGGGAAGTGTCCTTCATGAAGTAATGAAGAACAAAACGAAAAAACGCCTGGAAGTCCCAAGCGATTACAAAAAAATGAAATTTACCCATAAAAATCTTCTGTCTGTATTTATCGCGGTGTCACTGGTTTTACCGAGATAGCAGGGGAAAGAGAAGTAACGATACAGCCCTCTAGTTGATTTGGCTTTATTAATCCCAGTTCGAGCGCCGCTTTTATTTTTGAATCATCGGGCTTCTTCACCAATTGGATGAGGTCGTTCAATTGCATTTCTTCCAACCTTTTCACCGTTTCCGCCTCATGGAATTTTTCCATTTTGCGAATCTGCCTTTGCAATTTATAACCGCTCACCGTAATTTCGCCCTTCATGTCCTTTCCTACTAAATTATTAAAATAGCTTTGAAACACTTCCTTTAATTCATCCATTTCCAGTTCGATTTCTTTTTTCTTTTTGTTTAGTTCGTAATATTTGACTAACATCTCACCTGTAATCAAGGAATCATTGCTTTTAAGCATTTCCTCGTCCTCCTCTACGAACGTATATTCTATTTTATGGGATTTTCCAGCAGATTAGTACTTAGGTGCAATTATTTATTTTTAGACAAATTTTTGTATTTTTATTTAAAAATTGTATGATAGAATAATATTATGTTGGAATATTCTAAAATTTAAAAAGAGGTGAAAAAAATGAATGTACCTTTAATACTTCCGGAATTTTTAGATCGTGCCGTTTCTCTTTATGGAGACAAGCAGGCTGTTTTTTGCGATGAACGCCAATTTACATATGCTGAGCTGAATGGCAGAGTAAACCAGCTATCTCATGGGTTAAGGGAATTAGGTGTAGAAAAAGGGGAACGGGTTGCATTTCTTGCGCCAAACACTGTTGAAATGCTTGAAGGTTTTTATGGCACTTTCCAGCTTGGGGCCATCATGGTTCCGCTCAATATCCGCTTGAAGCCTGAGGATTACTTATTTATTTTAAATCATAGTGAATCCAAAGTACTGCTGGTTGACCAGGATTTGTATCAATTAATCACTCCAATTAAAGAGCAGCTCGAAACAGTCAAACACATTATTGTTCAATATAAAGATGAACAAACCGATGAGGTAGATTATGAGAAATGGCTGGCAGGCTACCCATCAGGGAATTTCAATCGTGCAGAACTTGATGAAAATGACGTCTGCAGTCTTCTTTATACAAGCGGCACAACTGGAAACCCTAAGGGGGTTATGCTGACGCACCGCAATAATTATTTGCATGCGTTAAGCACGATGCACCACCTGCGCGTGAGCGACCGAGATGTCTATCTTCATGTTCTTCCGATGTTCCATGTGAACGGCTGGGGTTCGCCATTTTATTATACGGCGAATGGTGCAACACATGTTTGTTTGAAAAAGGCAACTCCTGAATCAATTTTTCATGCCATCCAGGAACATAAGGTGACAGTGCTGCACATGGCACCAACCGTGCTGAATTCTTTGCTGCAATACTATGAAAAAAATAAACCGGCAATAGAGCATGACGTGCGCGTGGTTATAGCGGGTTCCGCGCCGCCACCGGCCTTCGTGACCCGCGTTGAACAAGAGCTTGGCTGGGAGTTTATTCAAGTGTACGGAATGACAGAATCTACGCCTCTAAGCTTGGTTTCAACAATCCGCTCGGAGCTTACACACTTGTCACCCGAAACGAAAGCACGCATCAAAGCAAAAGCGGGTTATCCAATGATTGGTTCTGATGTTAGAGTAGTCAACGAGCATGGAGAAGAGGTAGCCCATAACGGTCAGGAGATTGGTGAAGTCGTCACAAGAAGCCACGGTGTTATGCTTGGCTATTGGAAAAACCCGGAGGCGACCATGGAAACAATCCGAAACGGCTGGCTCCACACGGGTGACATGGGAACGGTCGATGAATACGGTAATATCGAGATCGTTGACCGGAAAAAGGATATTATTATCAGCGGCGGAGAAAACATCTCTTCCATTGAAGTGGAAGGGGCGCTTTACGAGCATCCTGCGGTATTAGAGGCTGCCGTCATTGCAGTTCCTCATGAAAAATGGGGCGAAACTCCCCATGCATATGTAGTTTTGCGCGAAGGTGCTGAAGTCAGC
This sequence comes from Neobacillus sp. SAB-20_R2A, assembly GCF_049568635.1. NCBI lineage: Bacteria > Bacillati > Bacillota > Bacilli > Caryophanales > Bacillaceae > Neobacillus > Neobacillus sp. SAB-20_R2A. The sequence continues at coordinate 2,640,602 of NZ_CP145895.1, forward strand.
GAAGCGGACATCATTTCGTTTTCCCGTAAAAAATTGGCTCATTTTAAAGCGGTTACAGGTGTCACCTTTGTAAAGGAACTTCCGAAGACTGCCTCCGGAAAAATCCAAAAGGTTCACCTCCGTAATGAATACTGGAGCTCAATGGGTAAAACAGGAAGGTTCGTTAACTAAAAAAGGTTCATAGAATTAATAAGCGGGTTGGATTTTTGTTTCCAGTCCGCTATTTTGTGTTTTCTACAAGAATGTAGTCCTTCTAATTTTTCATAAAAGCATAATATGAAACTCCCATTATCGGGGGATTTTTCGTTTTTAGGAAAATTTTCCTTGTAAGAAGCAGTGGGAATCACTACAATAAATCTAGGAAAAAATTGGTTTTTAGGCTGGAGGAGTCTGATTGAGTGAGAATCGAAGATACGATATTGATTGGCTGAGAAATCTGGGAATCCTGCTGTTGTTTCCTTTTCACTCCGCCAGGGTGTTTGATTATTGGGATCCGTTTTATGTGAAAAGTGGGGAATTAAGCTGGGGGCTTAGTTGGTTCATTGCCGTAACCAGTTATTGGTTTATGCCGCTGCTCTTTTGGCTGGCAGGGTCAGCGAGCTGGTACGCCCTAAAGAGGAGGTCGAACCAGGAATACATAAAGGATCGCATTAATCGATTGTTGACTCCCCTGATTTTTGGCGTTTTGTTTATCATTCCGCCACAGGGCTATTTTGCGAAATTAAATCACACAGGAGCAGCAGGGAATTATTTCACTTTTTTAAGAACATTTTTTACTGATTTCAGCGATTTATCCGGCTATTTTGGCACCTTCACACCGGCACACCTTTGGTTCATACTCTATTTATTTGTCCTTTCGGTTGTGGCCTTGCCGTTTTTCAACTTTTATAAAAATCCCCTGAGAAAAAGCAAAATAGAAAAATTTAATCAAGTATGCAGCAGACCATCTGTATTTTTCCTACTATTCATTGGTTTGTTTGTGACACAGGCACTCCCGGCACCAGGTGGTCAAAATCCATTCTTTTTCTTGGTAATTTTTATAATGGGCTTTATTACTTGTTCCCATCAAAGCTATCAAAATATGTTTAATCGTATTCGCGGGAAGGGACTTGCAGCACTGGTCGTTTTAGTTCCGGCATGGGTTGTCTTGCTGCAAATGAATCAGGATGGGCCGATTTTCCAAGGTGTGGATATACTTATATCTATTTTAAGAACCTTCAATGTTTGGCTAACGCTTGCGGTGATTTTGGGTTTCGGTCACAAATTTTTGAATTTTCCTCACAAGGCTATCCCGTACATGAATGAAGCAGCATTTCCTATCTATATTATTCACCAGAGTGTTTTAGTTGTCATAGGTTACTATGTTTTAAAAATCAATCTTGGTATGATTCTGTCGTTTTTCCTCATTATGGTCCTGACTTTGCTTATTTCTTGGCTAATATATGAGTTTATCATTAAGCGGACGGCCGTTACGAGATGGATTTTTGGTGTGAAGGTGAAACCGAAACAAGATAAACAGATTTATTCAGATAGTGGACTAAGAAAAAGCTAAAATGGTATAAAATAAACTTTATGAGACGACCCTGATTATGTTAATACGTGAAAGAGAGTGGATTAGAAATGAATAATTTAACAAAGTTTCAAATTAAAAAGCCTGCCAAAGATGTATTTGAGGCCTTTGTCGATCCTTCTAAAATCGGGAATTTTTGGTTCTCTTCGAGTTCAGAAAGATGGGCAGCGGGAAAGACCATCAAATTGGAATATGATTTGTATAATGCTGAACTGGAAATTAAAGCGGTTAAAGTAGAGGAGAATAAAAAAATTGTCTTTCTTTGGGGTCCGCCAGAGGACGAACATACCGTAACCATCAACTTTAAAGAAATGGATCCGTCCGGCACGATTATTGAAATAATGGAAGAAGGCTTTCAAGAGAATGACCCTGCATTAATACATAATATTCTGGACAATAAAGAAGGTTGGGTATTTATGCTGACCTGTTTAAAAGCTTATCTGGAATTTGGAGTGAATCAATTACGTGGCGGATTGCTGAAATAATCATTATTACAAGGGATTACAAAAGGAGATTCTCATTGACTAAACAAGAGACGTATAAACTGATTGTCTTGATTGAAAGGGTATATCCTCTCTTTGTGGCAAAAAATGAAACGGTCCAACAATGGTTTCGCGTTTGTGCCGAGTTAGATTACGAGTCCGTACTTGGAAGTATTCATGAGCATATTAGAATAAGTCCATATCCCCCTGCAATTAATGATATTCTTTCTAAAAAATGGAAAAGTAACAATTGGATGAATGAATATCTTCTCAAATTATCATAAGAAGTAAAAAAGTCCGGAACAATAAAACCGGACTTTTTTAAATCACAAATACATTTTTATGTCATTTGAGGATGGGCCAATTTAGATTTCCGTTTTTCCTTAAAATTCGCTTTTCAATATAATAAGTAGGAATGATGATCACTGCCCAAATCGCAAAATAGTTAAGAACTACGAGAAATGGGTTGCTTGATCCTCCATGTCCTTCTTTTCCATGGAATTTTTCATTTCGAAAATCTCTATTAGGAGGTCCTTGCTTTGTCATCGCAGTTGAGTTCTCTGTATTTAGGGTATTTCGATTATTAGATGTTTGAGTGCTTTGCTGCATTTGCATCGGTTTGAACTCACCAATGCTTGGTGTAGCTGTTGAAGCGAACCATTGAATTCCACCTGCTAAAATAGCGAGTGACAGGGCAACTGATGCAATAACACCTTTCCTAAATTTCCCTTCCTTTGTTTTAAATGCCTTTTTACAGATACTCATTACCCACTGCCAATGTACACCAACGTGAAGTCCAACAAATGCAAGTGTGGCATCAGCAGATAATCCATGCAATTCACGAATAGTGTGATTTCCCTGAATGGCGAGACTTGGTAATACAACCCTAGAAATTAATATGCCTGTGATAATAACACCTGTCATCGAAATTAACAACAGTACGTTTAAAAGATAACTAAATCGTGTTTTATTAGGAAGCTTCGGGTCAAAGATCTTTTTTGTTGTATTGACCACCCAGCGATAGTTCAAGCCGATGTGTACTAGAATAGCAACTCCTATTACCAGTCCTGCAATTTCATGAAACGGCAGTCCATCTAATACTCTTGGATTCATTAGCAGCACAAACGTGATAGCCATCATCATATCGAGAACAATTTTCGTATAATTCTTTTTCATCTTAATTCCTCCAAATTCATTCATTCACCTTAACTGTTTCCCATTATGGTGCGTGAACCTTAAGAAAACCTTAAGCCAAAAAATAAATCCTTATTTTTTGTAAAAAGAACTTTTCATTTTTGGGGAATAAAAAAGACTATTAAAAATGAATCCAATTGAAGTACAATAAAGTGTACCAAAAATAGGAAACTGAGAATTTATAAGGGGGTGCGGAGAATTATGAATCTAATCAAAGCCACAATCAATGACCTGGATGCTGTAACGGAGCTTTTTGATTTATACAGACAATTTTACCAGCAATCGCCTGATTCCGAAGGAGCACGGGAGTTTTTAAAGGCGAGAATATTAAATGGGGAATCGGTTATTTTCATCGCTTATGAAGGTGGGGAGGCGGTTGGCTTTACGCAGCTGTATCCAAGCTTTTCATCAGTTAGCATGAAGCGTTCTTGGACTTTGAATGATTTGTATGTGAAAAAAGAATACCGTGGCAAGGGTGCTGGTGAAAAATTAATTCATAAGGCAATTGAAATGGCACGGGATACTGGAGCAAAAGGTGTACTGCTTGAGACAGCCTCTGACAATATTCCTGCTCAGGGTCTTTATGAAAAAATTGGCTTCAAAAGAGAAACACATTATTTTTATTATTTTTCTATTTAGGGGTGGTGTTTTTCCCACCCCTTTTTTTAAAATTATTTTTCAACATGTGTAGTTAATTGGCTGATGGTCTCCTTATCACAAATGACAAACAGCTGGGCATCTTCAGGAATCATTTGGTCCAGCTTTTGATTAATGTGCATGTCGCCCCGGTCGGCTACTAACGTTGCCCCTTGATTAAGCAGGTCAAAAAAAGCATCACGGTACGTTTTCCACTCCTTTTTTTTCGAAATTTCATACATGGAATCACCATACTGTGTACTCATTAATTCTGAATACATATGGGTAACGCCATGTGAGAATAATGAGCGGACGGCAGCATGCGAAATCATTTCCTGGGTTGGAATAAATTCATCGACCTGAACATGTTTGAACAATTGGATATGGTTTTCATTGATAACTTCTGCCGTAACATGAATATCTTTTTTTAATTTTTCCTCAAGCGTTGTGATCGCAGTCGCCACTAATAAGGTTTTGCCGTCAACAAGAAGAGGGTCCTTGGTTAAAAAGTTATCCTGTGCAACCTGGTCGGCAAAAATGATTACACCCTTAGCTTTTGGAAGGTTGGCGTTCATGAGTGTTTCTTCGTCGGTCGCATCACCGCGGACATAAAATAGGTGTTCCTCGGAAATTGGAGCTTTTTCTAAATTATCAATAATGACGATATCCGTCTTTTTGTCTGTCTTAAGAATTTCCTTTACGGCTAATTTTGTTTTCGGGCTCCAGCCAATCAGAATAATATGATGTTTCCCTGTATATTTCATTTTTCCTCCAACCTTAAGCTTATCAATTATGTATACGGTATTAATGACTTTACCAACAAATACACTTATTAACCCAATGCCGGTGATATAAAGGAAGATGGTATAAATTTTTCCTGCATCTGTTACTGGCGCATAGTCACCAAAACCTACAGTTGCCAGCGTGGTTAATACCCAATAGATTGAGGTAATGTACGATTTAAAGGTTTTTGGTTCTATCCAGAAAATCCCAAGCGCCGCCAATAAGATGTATAAAAGCACAAAAGGGACTAATATTTTATCCCTGAGCATAATTAAATGATAAAGAATCTTTTTAATCTTCATCCCCACAAGCAACCATCCCAGCCAAAAATCTACATTTATAATCTTTATATTTCCCAAACTTCGCCAAATAAGTATAAGAATTGAATAAGGGGCAGGTACCATTTTAGATTGTAGGCTGAAAAATTTATAAAACCCCAATTCCTATAGAGGAAAAGGGGTTAAAATTATTTGGATAGCATTTCATCCAAGTGTTTGATAATCGCTTCACGATTGCCGGAAATCTTTTCTTCTCTTAGCTGGTCTTTTTTCAATTTGTCTTGAGATTTAGTTAAGACCTCTTGTTCAATTGATTGAGGGACGACAACTACTCCATCGGCATCTCCAACAACGATGTCACCAGGGTTTATCGTGACTCCGCCGCAGGATATCGGCACATTGATTTCCCCGACACCTGCTTTGCCGCTTGCAGCGACCGCTGTACCTCGGGAGAAAACAGGGAAGTTTAATTCTTTAATACCCACAATATCACGGATGACACCATCAACCACCAAGCCGCCGATTCCGAGAGTTTGCATCATGCCGACAACAAAATCACCGGCAATGGCACGGTATTGGTCTCCTTTGGCATCAACCACCAAGATATCACCCGGCTGAGCGTTACGAATCGCTTTTAAAACAGCCAAATTATCACCGACTGGGATTTTGACAGTAAAGGCCCGCCCTGCAAGCTTGTACTCTTCCTTAAGTGGTTTAATGGAAGGGTGGAGGTTATTTAAACCATCCGTTCCATCGGAAATGCAGGTTGTCGGCAGATTCTTAAATTCGTTTAGTAGGTTATCCATACTAGCGATTCTCCTTTATGTAAAGTTTCCTTTATTATACTACTATTCTAACAAATTGGAATATTAGGAAAGCGTTAGTGAAGAAGAACATAAAAATGGCCGCCGGCAGAAAGCCAGACGGCCATATCTATATACTAAATAAAACTGCTTTTTCCTGTCCAGCTGTCACTGAAATCTTGGTCATATACCGTACAAATCGGAATATAAAGCGGAACAAAGTCGCCGTTTTGCTCTCCATAGCCTTGATTCCGTTTATAGGAAACAAATTGGTCGATAAATAGATTGGGGCCCATGTTCATGACGGAGGCGTGGTCGAAAACATTAATTTTTATATCACCAAGATTGATGTTCATTGGTGCAAAGATCAAAAGGCTCACCTCAATGTATAGTGGATTTTTTTCCCTAATGCCATTTAGATAACACTGTTTTTCACTGTTCCACTATCATTAATGTCTGGATCAATGACATAGTTAATCGGAATGTTGACAGGGGAGATATCACCGTTTTGTTCGCCGACTCCTTGGTTTCTTTTATAAGATAGAAACTGATCGATAAATTGGTTCGGTCCAAAGTTGATCACAGAGGTGTTATCCACTGCATTAATCTTAAAACCAATGAAATTGATGGCCATAGGTGCAATATTCAAACCAATCACTCCTGTTCAATTTTTAGGCGTGCGGACCCGGCTTGGGTTCGCTTTTAATCGAAGGCATATCAATCATTTCATCATCAAATATGATTCCGATAGGAAAAACGGTTGTAGAATCATCGGCCATCTGCTGGCCGAATCCCTGAGTTTTCTTCCCAACTGTATTGATGCCCAAATAAATATTTTGACCAAAGGAAACAGCGCTCTTATGGTCAGGGGTGCCAACTTTTAAATAACAAATATTCAAATTTGTAGGAATGAAAACCAATCATCTCACCTCTAAAAACAAAAGGTATCAACAAGTCACTGCAATTTAGTGGGGGTGCCCCTGGTTATTTGCTGATGGTATTTTACATTGTATTCACTTTATATGTGATACAGACCATTTATGGGTTTTCGGACAAAAAAAAGAAAGTGGCTTCCGGCCACTTAAAAGAAGGAAAAACTTAATGGGTTAGTACATCATATGAAAGAATGTGGACGTGCATATAGGCAACTTGTCCATAGTCGGAAAAAATGTGCGTTAGCATATTTTTTGAATGAGATCCATCGAGTTGTTTTTTGGCGAGTTTACAAGCGAAGAGACCTCGTATGCTTCCATCTGATCTTTATTAAATGACACCAGAAATTGATTAAGGAAATTCGTATCCGTAATCGAGGGGTCAAGCCATTTATGTTCGTCCTCCGGTTTTAAAATGACCGGCATTCGGTCATGAATATCCTTCATCAATTCGTTCGGGGCTGTTGTTATGACAGAGCAGGAAAAGACAGATTGCCCTTCGGGGGATTTCCATTTGTCCCAAAGTCCTGCCATCGCAAAAAGGTTATCATCCTTCAGTTTAATCCGCATTGGTGTTTTCGTTTTATCATCATTTCGTTTCCACTCGTAAAAGCTATCCGCAATAATAAGGCAACGCTTTTTCCGGAACGGCATTTGGAAACTTGGTTTTTCTGTTAAAGTTTCTGCCCGAGCATTGATCATTTTATGACCAATCGACATGTCCTTGGCCCAGGGAGGAATCAACCCCCATTTTAAAAAGCCCATCCTATTGGACGTGCCATCATTGATGATTGCCAATACCAGTTGAGAGGGGGCAATGTTAAAGCTTGGCAAATAATTTTCCTCATCAAGGAAAGCTTGTATATCGAACCGGTCAAGAATCTGATCAATCGTTGCTGTTAAGGTAAATCGCCCGCACATACTTTTCACCTCAGGTTCTTAAGTTAGGTTTATTGTAGCAAAAAATTAAAAAGGAAACCTCTTTTACAAGAGATTTCCTTTAAGAATCAATGAGTCCTTCGGGCAAAGTCGACGAACCGAAACTTATCGGGGCGATGTCTAGATTCCGTATATTGAAATAGGCTGGCATCATCCAGGTATACAAGGTTTTTAATAACAACGATGTTATGAAAACCATCAAGATCCAGAAGGGCACGGTCCTCATCCGTCGGTTCTTCAACAACTATTTCTTTTTTCGCAAAACTGATGGTAAGATTCAAGTCTTTTTCCAAATACTCATAAATAGAATCTGCGCAGATTTCTTCAGTTAATTCAGGAACAAACTTTTTATTCAGGAAGTCCTTATCTAAAATGATCTTTTCGCTGCCGATTTCACGTGTCCGCACAACCTTCCAGACTTGATCTTTCCCGGTAAGCTGGAGCTGCTGGCGGATATAGCCGTCCGGTTTCATTAATTCTAACTCATTCACGATGGTTCTTGGTTTCCGGCCCATTTTTTGGCCAAGCTCTTTAAAGCTGACTAGTCCGGAAACAGGGAAGTCGAACTTGGAGACATCGATGACGATGGAACCTTTGCCGCGGACTTTTTGAATATATCCATTTTGCGATAGCAAATTTAGCGCTTTGCGGATAGTTTCCCTTGAAGTCTGGAAGTGTTCCGTTAATTCATTCTCAGAAGGTAGGAGCGTCTGAGGTAGGATTTGTCCGCTTTTAATTTGATCGACAATCGTATTGTAGATGGATAAATATTTGTTTGTCATAAAGACATCACCAATCACTTCTTCATAAGGTAAACGATGGACTCATATGGCCGCAAATGAATTTGGCTCCCGAGTGCGGCTGAATCCTCATAATTAGAGATTAACATTTCACAATGTTCACCATCAAGAAGTAAGTGAGATGGGAGAGTGGCCGTCTTATCTTTTCCGTAAAAATTATTTAGAACAAGCATTTTTTCAACGCCATTGGAACGAACATACGCATAAACCTCTTTGTCATCTTCTAAAATTAATTCAAAGTCTCCGTCCATTATGATATCGTGACTTTTTCTAAGCTGAATAAGTTTTTGATAATAATAGAAGATAGAATCGGGATCTTGCATGGCATTTTCGGCATTGATATCAAAGAAATTTTCCGCTGTATTAATCCATGGAGTACCTGCCGTAAACCCAGCATTGCGGCTGGAATCCCATTGTACCGGTGTTCTTGAGTTATCCCGTGACTTTTGCTTCAAGATAGCAAGGATTTCTTTTTCACTCATTCCCTCGTTTTTCTTGATTTCGAAAATATTCAAGGATTCTACATCACGGTAGTCCTCAATGGAATTAAAGTTCGGATTAGTCATTCCGAATTCTTCCCCCTGGTAAATATAAGGGGTGCCCTGCATCATGTGAATCGCAGTGGCTAGCATTTTCGCGGATTCTTTATGGTATTTCATATCATCCCCAAATCGCGATACCACGCGTGGTTGGTCGTGATTGCACCAGAAAAGGGCATTCCAGCCGCCTCCCTTAATCATTTCTATTTGCCAGTTAGACAGAATCTTTTTAAGGGCCTCGAAATCGAAATCCGCCTTCGTCCACTTATCGCCATTCAGGTAATCAACCTTCAGATGATGGAAGCTAAACACCATATTTAATTCTTCCCGTTCGGGTTTTGTGTAATCGATGCAATGATCAATAGAGGTAGACGACATTTCACCGACCGTTATTAAATCATAATTTGAAAAAACCTTTTCGTTCATCTCGTGCAGAAACTCATGGATTCTTGGACCATCAGTGTAAAATTTGCGTCCGTCCGTTTCATCCTGCGGGAACTGCTGGTTTTTTGAGATGAGATTGATAACGTCAAGACGGAAGCCGTCGACTCCTTTTTTAAGCCAAAAATGCATCATTTCATATAAGGCTTCGCGGACCTTTTCGTTTTCCCAATTGAGGTCCGCTTGGGTCACATCGAAAAGATGAAGGTAATATTGGCCAGTCGTTTCGTCATACGCCCAAGCCGAACCGCCAAATTTAGACTGCCAGTTGTTTGGCGGTGCTCCGTTTACACCATCCTTCCAAATGTAGAAGTCACGGTATGGGTTATCTTTTGAAGATTTTGACTGCTTAAACCATTCATGTTCTGTTGAGGTATGATTGATGACAATATCCATCATGATCTTTAAACCGCGCTTATGGGCTTCATTCAGCAACCGATCAAAATCTTCCATTGTGCCATATTCGGGATATATGCTGTAATAATCGCTAATGTCATACCCATTATCTCGCTGTGGCGATTGATATATAGGGGTGAGCCATAGTACATCGACACCTAATTTTTTCAGATAGTCGAGTTTTTCAATGATGCCTTGAAGATCTCCGGTACCATTACCGGTTGTATCCTTAAAGCTTTTTGGATAAATTTGATAAACGACTGCATTTTTCCACCAAGCTGTTGACATTTTTTGCACCTGCCTAATGTATTTAATGTGAAAAGGAGGGAGCTGTTCTCCCTCCTTGATTGGATTTATTTTTTCAAAGAAAATTTGTTCATTCCCGTTTTTGCAAAGATGGTTGTTAACAGGAATGGAACAACAACGGCAATGACCATGCAGACAGCAAACATCGCCATATGTTTTGCTTGAATCGATAAGATGCCAGGAAGACCGCCGACACCAATTGAGTTTGCCATCACGCCGCTGGCTACGGAGACAACGCCTGCTACCATGGAACCAATCATTGCTGCTAAGAATGGGAAACCATATTTCAGATTAATACCAAACATTGCCGGCTCCGTCACCCCAAGGTAACATGAAATGGTCGCCGGGATTGAAACTTGCTTTTCCTCTTCGTTTTTACGGTTGATGAAAATCATCGCAAGAACGGCTGAACCTTGAGCGATATTGGATAAAGCAATCATTGGCCATAGGTTTGTACCGCCAAGCTCACTCATCAATTGAAGGTCAATTGCGTTTGTCATATGGTGTAAGCCTGTAATGACTAGTGGAGCATAAGCAAATCCAAAGATTGCTGCAAACAACCAGCCAAAGGAAGAAGTTAAGCTTGAATAAACCACATGAGAAATGCCTGAACCAATTTGCCAGCCGATCGGCCCTAAAATTGTGTGAGCAATTAATACAGTCGGAACCAGTGCAAAAAATGGCACAACAATCATCGAGATTGAATTGGGCACTACTTTACGCAGTCTTGTTTCAAGGAAGCCTAACGTTAAGCCAGCTAGAATCGCAGGGATTACTTGAGCTTGATAACCAATCATCTTAATGTGTGCAAAACCAAAATCCCATGTAGGAATTTCTTTCGCTCCCGCAACGGCATAAGCATTTAGCAATTGCGGTGATACTAAGGTAATTCCGAGAACGATACCAAGAATTTGCGATGCGCCCATTTTCTTGGCTACGGACCAGGTGATGCCGACAGGGAGGAAGTGGAAAATCGCCTCACCAATCAGCCAAAGGAATGAGTGGACACCGGCCCAAAATTGAGAAACTTCTACAATTGTTTTTGTTCCATCATCTAATAGTTTAATGTCGCCAATAATATTTCGGAATCCAAGGATTAAACCGCCGACAACAAGGGCTGGAATTAATGGTGTGAAGATTTCAGCTAAATGCCCCATCATTCGCTGAAGCCAGTTTTGATTTTTCTTCGCTGCAATTTTTGCTTCTTCTTTTGAAGCGCCTTCAACACCTGCAATTTTTTCGAATTCATTATAAAAGCTAGAAACTTCATTTCCAATAATGACTTGGAATTGGCCAGCTTGGGTAAATGTACCTTTAACAAGTCCGATTGATTCAATACTTTTTACATCGGCTTTCGATGGATCCTTTAAAACAAACCGCATTCTAGTTACACAGTGAGTAACGGCCGCAATGTTTTCTTTACCGCCAATATGTTTGAGTAATTCCTTTGAAGGATCTGTGTATTTACTCATCTGATTTCCCCCTAACGAATGGATATTTCCCATTTGTTTCCTATATTTTTATCAAACCCTTAATTTTATACAGATTTTGTATGCGTTTACTAGTTGGTTTCGATTACCTGTATATACAAGTTTTGATTACGTTTTCATTATGACTTGTATATACAGGTTTGTCAACAATGAAATTTTATTGGAAAAGTTCAGTAAGTGATGGGGTTTTTTGGTAAAAAAGTATAGTGCTTTCCTGAATTTTTAAAATACTTTTAGTCTTTAACACTTTAAACTATTGAATGAATTTTTAGAAAATGTTACACTATAGATGTTTAAATTCTTCTGAGTTTAGACCTCCTAATTTGAGACTTAGTTGTGACCGCTAGGTTCTCGCTTTGGCCCTTGACTTTGTTCAAGGGTCTTTTTTTTAATGGAATTTTATGTGTATGATGATAGAAAGTACTTTATGGAGGTTGTCCATTATTGGAATTTAAAACAATTGACTACTTTGATGAGGCTATATGGGGCAAGGTTTTTCCCATTTATGAAGAGGCTTTTCTTGGTAAGGGAGCAAAGCCGGAGAAGATTATCCGAAACATGTTCAGGAAGAAGCTTTGTTTTTTGCATGTGGGATTTTTGGATAATCAGGCAGCGGCAATGGCAATCAGCGGAAAACTTGCTAGAATATCTGCGTTATTAATTGATTACCTCGCTGTACCAGAAGAGTATCAAAACCAGGGAATTGGTAAAAACATGGTTACTTATATTAAAGAATGGGCGGCACAGGAAGGCCAATGTGAGAATCTTGTTATAGAGGTTGAATCTGACCAGACCACCGAAAACCTCGCAAGAATTCGCTTTTGGGAAAAATGCGGCTTTATCATAACTGATTACATTCATCATTATATATGGGTACCTGAACCTTATCGGGCCATGTTTATTAAATTGGGGCCTGGCACTGCGCTGCCTGAAAGCGGTGAGGAAATTTTTAAGTATATTGGTGCTTTTCATAAAAAGTCGTTTACCGGTTCTTGAAATCTTTAAAAAGGAAAAAACAGCACATAGAGGGGCTGTTTTGTTTTAGTTTAGCAGCATTAATCTAAAAATCTATTTTTCCATTCCGGTTTTGGAAGCATGCAGCTTTCTGTTTTTCCGAACCACTTATATCGGTTTCTGGCAATTGTTTTATAAAGCCGGTCACGAATGGGGCGGGGGATGACGAACAGAACAGCGAGGAGTCTCCATGCCCCTGAAAGATCTTTACAAACTTTAAGTACTGCCGTTGATTCAAGGTAGATTTTTTCATTTTCTATTAGCACAAAACTGTTCATCTTAGGGGGTAAGGTGAATTTCTTGAGCAGGTTTTGTCCGGCGGCACCTTGCTGGGATGCAAATTTGAATTGGCCTGCGGAATCCCTTTTTATAATAAATTGGACGCTCTTATTGCAAAGATTGCAGACCCCATCATACAAAATAATTCGTTCCATTTAGACACCCCATTCACACTTTGTTTATATCGATAGCTTACCATAATATTGGAGCAGTTTCTCATTGTTGCTTACCAGAAATATCATGATTTTCCCAATTTATCTTGCAGGATAACGAATTTAATCGTTATAGTTAAGTTAGGTATAGAGGAGGTTGAATATGTGGGAAAATTCTTTAACGAAGTTGCTGAAAGTTAAGTATCCAATTATTCAGGCGCCAATGGCTGGAGGTGTTACAACTTCGGAATTAGTTGCCGCTGTTTCCAAAAGCGGTGGGCTCGGAATGATTGGCGCTGGTTATTTAAGTCCAAGTCAATTGAGGCAGCAAATTCATGAAATTCGTGAGTTAACTTCAAGTAATTTCGGTGTGAATTTATTTGTTCCAAGTACTTATCATCTCGATGAGGATAAGATTAACAATGCCAAATCCGTTTTAATACCTCTGCAGGAGGAATTGGGAATAGAGGGTAATCCAAGTCTCCCTAGTTTCGAAGAAGACCTAAAGAAGTTTCATGAACAGGTGGATATCATTATCGAAGAAAAAATCCCAGTGTGTTCCTTTACCTTTGGGCTGCCGTCAGCTGAAATCACGGCCAAACTTAAACAGAATTCCATTATCCTGATTGGAACGGCCACTACAGTACAGGAAACAAAATTGAATCAAGAAGCAGGGATGGATGCGGTTGTGGTCCAAGGGATGGAAGCGGGCGGACACCGCGGAACGTTTTTAGGCGGGGACCAACAAAGTTTAATCGGTTTGATGTCCCTCCTTCCACAAGCAACTGACAGTGTTCGTATTCCGATTATCGCGGCAGGCGGGATCATGGACGGGCGTGGAGTTATGGCGGCTAAATGTTTGGGCGCCTTAGCAGTGCAAATGGGGACAGCCTTCTTGGTATGTGAAGAAAGCGGAGCCAATAAACTGCATAAGCAGGCAATTTTAGAAGCGGAGGAGGACCAAACTGTTTTGACCAAAGCCTTTTCCGGTAAAATGGCAAGGGGGATTAACAATCGGTTTATCGAAAAACATGAACAAATGGAGGAGCATCTACCAGACTATCCAGTGCAGAACGAACTGACAAAGGCAATTAGAAAAGCCACGGCTGCCAAAGGAAACCACGAATATATGTCACTCTGGTCCGGACAAAGTCCAAGGCTGGCTAGAAACATAACCGTGAGCAAATTAATCGGCAGTATAACATCAGAGGCTGAAAACCTTCAAACAAAGTTATAGCTTTGAAAAAAGGCCTACCAAAAAAACAACAAGGCTGAATCAGAAACAATAAGAATCTGATTCAGCCTTTCTTATGAGTAAATTGTCCACGGGCGGTGCCTGATATCACTTAGACACCACTTTATTTTGTGCCTAGAGCTTGTTTACTTTGCGGGCAGATGGGCACAGATAGTTGCTACGTCATGTGGAGGGTTTTGATGTGATGGAGGTTGAGGTAGACTGGGTCTTCTTTGGCTGATATTAATTCGACGAAGTTGTTTTTTATGTTTTGGATTTTGCCAATGACATTTTCGTTTTCTCCAATGTTGAAGACAACCAGTTCTCCTTTTAGTTTTTCTACTTGGATTTCGAATGATCGAGCAAAGGTGATATTACTTGGATTAACGGGTAAATTGGAGTTGCTTAGGCCATAAGGTCTTTTATTGTTTGTGTAAGGTATAAGCCATTTTAAATGATTTAAGGAGATAAACATGGTTTTGTAAATAGGTGAGTAAAACACAAAATAATTGTTCATGATGCTGATAATGTAGCCATGCAGTGCTTGTTTACTTGTAACATAGATTTCTGTAAAAATACCCTTCGCGGATGTAAGGATTTTTCTTAAAGAGATATCTTCATTATGATTATAGATGGGGGTCGGTTCATTACTGATTGTTATTTCCTCAATTTCATCCTGTTTGAGATACTGCCAGTTTTGTATATGAATAGTAGGGATGTAAAGATAATCAGTCCCGTTAAACAATACACACAAATCACCGCCAACATCAATCAGCATACCGCTTAAAAGCTTCTTGCCGGCAATTTCAATTTTTATATATTTTCCAATTGCTTCTTTAAAATTCATTTCACACACTCCTTTCCAAAGAGTGACGTTTACAAAAAGAGAGGGGCTTTCAACATTCCCTTATAATAAAAATTGGATGAACATAATGGACCCCAGCTCACTTTTGTAAAAGGGGATTAGGGTGGACAATAAAAATGGTTGGTTGATTACTTGATATTATCATAAATAATTAACAGCTTTTTTTATTAATAAACTCTGAATCTTTTTATTTTTGCAGGTTCAGCAAATGAGTATGAGTTCTTGCTGGAGCCAGATGCCATTTCGGCAAATGGTAAAGATTTCACCATCGATCCTGACACGCTTTCACCTTCGAATGGGGAAGGATTTACATTTGAACCACCTGCACCTTCACCAGCAAAACGGGAGGATTTCTTTTCCTGCTCGAAGGCATTCCATATAAATCTCTTTTCTTTTTGGCCTTTTTCAAATTTTGTGGTAGCAGATGGGGATTGTGCGGTTTCTGCTGCTATTTTATCTTTTGATTTGGCTGGAGCGGTTCCCGTTGTTTTCATTTCTTTCTTATTTGGTGATACAGCATCCGATCTTGTTTTTTCCTTTGTTTTAGCAGCAGTAGTATCCGACTTCGCCACTTGTTTTGACTTTTGCTCATTTTTTTCTTTCGCTGTTCCTTTTTGTGAAACAACCTGTTTTGTTCTCTCTTGATTTTTAGTTTTATTATCATTTTGATTATCGCTGTTCTTTTTTACTACAGCCTTAAGCAATACTGGAGCTGTTTTTTCCTTCTGTTTTGATTCCTCATTTCCAGAGCTGGAGTGGCTTTCTTCCTCCTGTTTTGATTCCTCATTTCCAGAGCTGGAATGGCTTTCTTCCTCTTCAATAGATGCCACTGGGGTTTCCAATTTAAATGGCTTAGACCAGCCTGTATGCTCTTGTGCCGCCGCCTGATGCTTATCATCATTTTCCTTGATTTCCGCTTTTATATTCTTTTCGGAGTGTGAATCCGATTTTGCCGCTTCAGCATTTTTTTCCGTTTTTTGGTTACTATTATCCTTTTTAGCAGCTGCTTTTTCCTTCGATTGTTCTTGTTTGTTTTCTGTCTTGTTTTGTCCTTCTGCTGCTTCCTTTTTTTCCTTGGCTTTTGTTTCTTCTTTTATAAACCCTTTGAGTATATTGGAAACATAGTCTAATTTTAATAAAATTCGTTCTTCACCATTAATCAAAGTAACAAAATCTGAATCTACTTCACTAAGCACGCCGCTAAATCTTTGCTTATGGATACTTAGAATGGTGACCCAGGTGTGTTGAAATGAATTTAATAAAGCAATCAAGCTTTGTGTTTTTTGAAATGGTGTCTTGGAATTTAGAACTTTAAAGTCTTTTGTATTCTTCGTAATGGCCTGAATTTTATCAATTCGGTAGTAAAAGATAAATTTTTGGTCGGTTTCTAAGACAACATGGTCTTCTTCAACGCCAAGCAATTTACCTTTATAAACTTCCTCGCCAACAAATAGATTCACATAGTAGCCTTTTAGCAAATCTAATGCAGCAGTAAATTTCTCTAATCCCATTATTCAGCCTCCTAAAGAGATTATGGGTCGCTCCTCAAAGGAGAAGCGACTCATTTTTAATCGTTACTTTCCTCTCTTGAACCCTCATCATCCTCATTATCTTCATCATGGTCATTATCATCATTGCTCTTGTTGCTTTTACCGCCGCCGGATTTACCCTCAATCACTAAACCATAACTAATGTTTCGGATATGCTTCATAGAAAAACGTACAACTTCTTCTTTCACAATTAATGAAGCAATATCCTTATTAACATCATTTAGTACACCTTCTAATGCTTCAGTTCCTCCACGGTTAATACGTATCCATTGATATCGAATACTTTCTAATAGTTTGACAAAGTTTTCGCCAGTTTTGTATTCGAAGTCCTTTGGAATATTCACACCGAGTTTCAAAAGATCCCTTGAACTTTCAGTCACACTTCTAATATGATTGGTTTTGTAATAAACCACGCCGTCTCTTTCAGTTAAAAGAACAAAATAATCTTCAAAAACGGCCAATACTTTTCCCATCCTGGATTCAGGGCCACCCCGATCGACACGAATCGTTTTGCCCACATATTGCATCATCGACTCTTTATTCATAACCCATAGTTTCCTCCTTATATTTAGATAAACATTTACACTGCATCTATATGTATCATGGGATGATGTTGTACTAATAAAGTAGCCTTTTTTTAACTAGTACCTGAAAAATAGGCAAAAAAAATATGGTCATAAACCATATACTTAAGGCCTAAATTAAAATAGAAAGTTCGCTGCTAAGATAGGCATTTCTATTTCGAATAAACTCAAAAAAGACATTTTTTTCCTCGTCCAGTGTTTCCTCATCCAATTCAATATAAGGATCTAGGCTGATGTAGGGTTTTATTTTTTCCAATAGCTCATTGATAATCGGTGCTTGAACCTCTACGGTAAAATCATTATCTAAAATAGAGGATAGAATTTCTTTATATTTCCATTTAAATTCCGGGAAGTGTAGAATTCGCCCAGTTAAAGTGTTATATCCTGTAACGGGGACGTAATCATAATCAAGGAGCCGGCCATGAAGGTTTCTTCCCCAGGTACCGTCATAGTCCCAAGGGCTGATTTCGTATAAATTTGTTTCCCCATTTTTGTAGAGTGCATAATTATGGATAAATCCATCGTAGTTTTGTGTACAGACCACGCCACAAAGCCATCTTAAATATTTGTCTACATCCAATATATTGACGATTTCTCTTTTAAAATCCTCATTTTTTAGCACATTTATCATCGCAATGAAGCTCCGTAAATGTTCCATATCTTCTTTATTGCCATATTTTAGCGTATACCCCTGGTCGAGCCTCTTTTTTGGTTCATTTTTTTTCGTTATTAAGGAGAAGTTCGCTCGATTATTGGTTGCGTAAATAATGGCACCATCCGGTAAATTTCTTTTTTCCAGGAGGTATTGGTCTAATGATTCTATTTCTAAGTAAATACCTTTACAATATCCGTTAACGTATAAAAGTATATGGCGTGAGTGAGGAGATATAACGCCGATCCGATCAAAAAAATCTAGTGATAGTTTGTTCCTGCACAAGGATATATCTGAGAACTCGGCATTGAGATGAAGTTCATGGGCGCCATTCTTTGTAAATGGCTTTTCAAATACAATCCGGTAGGATCTCTTTTTCTTATCTCTAATTACATTGCCGCGGTACGAAAGGCTGATTTTATAGCGATTGTTTCCAATCTTTAACACAGCTGGGACTAAATCGTCATTCCAAATATCATATTCCAATTTTCTTAACCACTTAGGATTTATTAAAATTTCGTATTTTAACACTTTAATACCCCTATACCATATTTTATCTAGATATATGCAATAGATATTGGAGGTGTGTATTTGTTCCTAATGACTTTTAGTTTTGAAAAATATATATCTGTCTATATCAAAACAAACGCCAATTTCATAAATTGAAAGAGAAAATAAATTGTATTGGAAAGTGGTGTATAAATGGTGTTAAATCTGGGCGTTGAAGAATTATTACAACAAGCAGAAGCAAATGGTGTACTTGCATTTATGCATAATAATCCTGCTGGTAAACATAAGAAAGGCAAAGGCGGAAAGAGTCATGGAAGCACCGGCAGTCATGGAAGTACCGGCAGTCATGGAAGCACCGGCAGTCATGGAAGTACCGGCAGTCATGGAAGCACCGGCAGTCATGGAAGTACTGGCAGTCACGGAAGCACTGGCAGTCACGGAAGCACTGGCAGTCATGGAAGCACCGGCAGTCACGGAAGCACTGGCAGCACAGGCTCCAAGGGCAGCGGTAGTTCTGGCAAGTCTGGCAGCAGTGGAAAAGGCCCGTTGAAAAAACATAAGAAGCATGGTCCTGGTCCAAAGAAACATCACAGCAGCGGAGGCACTGGAAGCGGCGGCAGTACGGGCAGCAGCGGTAGCACTGGATCACATGGCAGCAGTGGCAGTACTGGATCGCATGGTAGTACCGGCAGCAGCGGCAGTACTGGATCACATGGCAGTAAGGGCAGCAGTGGAAGCACTGGATCACATGGCAGTAAGGGCAGCGGTGGAAGCACCGGATCACATGGCAGCGGTGGAAGCACCGGCAGTCACGGAAGTAGCGGAGGATCAAGTGGGGGTCGAGGCCCTGGTGATCATAAAAAACATAAAAAACATAAAAAACCTGGCCCTGGTCCGAAAAAGCATGGCAGCCACGGAAGTTCAGGAAGTGGCGGAAGCCATGGCAGTTCAGGAAGCGGCGGCAGCACCGGCAGTCATGGCAGTTCAGGAAGCCACGGCAGCAGCGGCAGTCATGGTAGTTCAGGAAGCCACGGCAGCAGCTGCAGTCATGGCAGTTCAGGAAGCCACGGCAGCAGCGGCAGTCATGGCAGTTCAGGAAGCCACGGCAGCAGCGGAAGCCATGGCAGCAAAGGGAAAAAGGGCGGCAAGGGTAAAAAGAAATAATAACTCTGTTAAAAATGTATTTTATGAAAATATGAAATAACATCCGGTACTTTTAGCCATAGTACCGGATTTTTGTTTTTTTCTTCTGTAACCAAAGCAGGCAGGTGCCTACATAATGAAAGGAAAAATTATTTAGTCTTTTGCTGATTTATGTGAGACCGAGATACTCGTTTAGGTCAAGCAGTCAAGGACAGGCGTAAAATAAACCATAGGACGAGGGGTGGGATAAACAATATCAAGTCAATAACACAATTGGTAAGGATGTGAAATTATTACGATTTATAACCAATCGACGGTTATCATTACCATACTAGCTTTTTTATTTACTATGATAATGATATTTATCCGTCCAAAAAATATAAATGAAGCCATTCCTGCTTCCATTGGAGCAGTGATCGTTTTTTTAAGCGGAAGTGTTTCTACGGCCGATCTAATAGATATTAGTTCAAAAGTAACGGGAGCAGCCATCACCATCATAGCCACAATCGTTATGGCGATTGTTTTGGAAAGCATCGGATTTTTCAGCTGGACAGCAGCTTTAATGTTAAAAGTTTCAAAGGGTTCTGGTGTACGTCTATACTGGTATACATTACTGCTTTGCTTTTTAATGACACTTTTTTTCAATAATGACGGCAGCATTTTGATTACTACACCCATTTTAATCTTAACACTCAAGAATTTAGGCTTAAAAGTGAGGCAAATGATTCCATACCTTTTGAGTGGCGCCCTCATTGCGACGGCCTCAAGTGCGCCAATCGGGGTCAGCAATATCGTAAATCTAATTGCCTTAAAGATTATCGGGATGGACCTTTATATGCAGACGGAAATGATGTTTGTGCCAGGTGTTCTTGGATTAGTGTTTCTATCCTTCCTGCTCTATATGATTTTCAAGAAGGAAATTCCTCAACAAATTTCCCCACATTCCTACTCCATTCCACTGCAAAAAAATCGACTCTATCACCCGTTGCAAAAAAATAGCGATGTTTTGTTTAATGAAAAAAAGAAATTGATGATTAATATGCTCATCTTCGTATTCATAGTACGAATCAGTTTATTTATTGCTTCATATCTTGGCATTGCTGTATCATTAGTGGCTGTCTTAGGCTCCATTATCCTGTTAATCTGGAGATGGGTGTATTTAAAAATTAACCCAAAAGATGTTATTGGTAAAATTCCATGGCATATCTTAATATTTGCATTCGGCATGTATGTTATCATTTACGGATTACACAATATTGGACTGACCAATTTGTTGCTGGTGCATCTAAAATCGATCGTAAATGACAGCCTGTTCCATGCCAGCTTGACGATGGGTGTGATTACATCAGTGCTCTCGAATATTTTTAACAATCACCCGGCTTTGATGATTTCTACATTGGCATTAACAGAAATGGGCTTGGACCCATTAATCATGAAAACTGTTTATCTTGCCAATATTATTGGCAGTGATATCGGGTCGCTCATTCTGCCGATTGGAACGCTGGCAACCCTTATTTGGATGCACATTCTTAAAAACAATAAAATTCAAATTCCTTGGATGGAGTATATAAAGGTAACAATTCTCGTTATTCCGCCGACATTAATTTTTACCTTAATCAGCTTATACCTATGGCTGTTGCTAGTTTTTGTATAAATCCATAAGCTTAACAGGTACATGCCTAGTGCATGTACTTTTTTGTGCATTTTTTACCACATATTGTAAAGGTGTAGTTCAAACAACCTCTTTCGATAAGGTATAATGAATCTATAATTATAGGTTTGTGAGGGAGTAGGATATGCTGACATTTACAGAAGAGTATGTAGATTCTTTGGCGCCGAATGCTTCAGCTGTAAAAAATGGCTGGGGATTAGTGAAGAAAAATCAATTCGTTGTCCTTCAAAAAAGTGAAGACGGAAGCGTTTTGTTTGGCGAATGTATCGGAAGCGGGAAAAACAATTATCTAACCTCGGTCGATTTTTTTGGGGAAACACCCACTGCCCGCTGTACCTGTCCTAGTAGGCAATTCCCCTGTAAGCATTCGCTTGGGCTGCTGTATAGTTTTTTAAACGGGGCTAATTTTACGACAGCACCGATTCCGGAAGATATCATTGCCAAACGGGCAAAAGCAGCTGTCCGTAGGGAGAAAAAGAAGGAGCAGCCAACAAACACCCACAAGGTAAACAAGTCTGCTTTAACGAAGAAACTAAAGGCGCAGCTAGAAGGACTAGATGTATTGGACCGCCAGTTGCAGCAGATTGTTCGAGCTGGATTTGCCTCGATTGATGTCAAAAAACTGAAAGGGCTTGAGGAAACGGCCAAGCAGTTAGGAAATTATTATTTAAAAGAATTGCAAAATGAACTGCGGGAATTTCAATTCATTTGGCAGCAGAATCTTTCTGAAGAGGAAATCTTTTCACTAGCTTTTGAAAAAGTATTACTTCTGTATTCTATAACCAAGAAAGGTAAAGAGCATCTTACCAAGAGGCTTGAGGACCAGGCTCTGGTGCCTGACACCGGGACAAGCATTGAGGAGAAGTTAGGTCATATTTGGCAGCTGGCAGAGCTGCGCGAACAAGGGATGACCAAGACAGATGTCGAATTGGTTCAATTATCCTTCTCGATAATCAAAAGTGATGCCCGCAAGGAATTTATTGATCTGGGTGTATGGCTTGATTTAGCGGATGGACAACTATATTTCTCAAAAAATTACCGCCCTTATCGTGCCGCCAAGCATATTAAAGAAGATGATTCGATTTTTCCTGTTGCCAGCATAAAGGAGTTATTTATTTACCCGGGCGAAGGTAACCGGAGGATACGCTGGGAGGAGTATCAGTTAGGTCCGGCGCCACAAACAAAGAAGATCATTAGCATGGCAAAACAGAATGTAACCGAAGTGCTTAAGCAGGTGCGTGGACAATTAAGGCTTCCGCTTGCGGATAAGTATCCGGTGGCGCTTATTTCTTTTTCCAAAGTCGGCAAAGTTGATGAACAGTGGGTGTTAGATGGAAAGGACGGCACAAGGCTGACACTGACAAATGGAACGCCTGCCGAAATTGATACTCTTAGCATAATAGATTTATTGTCAAATCAGGATTTAGTCGATGGTGCGATGCTCGTCCAATTTTATCATGAACTAGGGACAGGTGCGTTGTCGGCAAAGCCTCTAACGATGATCACGCCAAAACGGATTGTCCGATTATTGGGTTAACGGGGGAGAAACAGTATGAGTCTACCAATCTTGCAGGATTTACACGATGACTTAAAACGATTGATGATTGCCGGGAGCGACCTGGCTGCAGGCGATATGAGTCTAAAGAAAAAAGTACCGGTTCTTATGAAACTTGGAGAAAAATCGGCGGTTTTCGGAAGGCTGGCAATGTTAACAGAATCTTTGACAGATGGCGGGGATTCTTCAAATCAATTGCTGGAGTTAGCTGAACTACTCACATCCGTCATGTATACGATGGGGAAAACAGGGGTTGACGGGGATTTGGTTACTACGGGTACCGTGCACGAATTCCCAACCAATATTGGCTATCAAAAATTAAAACCAATCTTGGAAGCGTTGACAACAAAGGGCTCCAGCCGTTCAGAGGTGATTGAGCAGGCCTACCAGTCAGGCTCTTTAAACGACCTTCGCTTGATTCAGCCGCTTATTTCCGCTTTGGGCGACAGCAATCTCCAGCTGGCTGATTTTATCTCGGAAAAAGTATTGCCAGACTTCGGTATGGCCGTGCTGCCGATGGTTCAATCTACTTTTTCAATCAAAGGGAAAAAAGCTGACGGTAGACGGTTACGGGTTATCAGTGGAATTTTAAAAGAAGAAGGCCTCCCGTTTTATATAGAATGTGTGGAAAAAGGGTCCGAGCAGGTACGAATCGCCGCGCTGGAGATTTTATATCTGTATGATGCTGCGGAGGAACTTTTGCTGGAGTATGCGATGGCGAAAAAGCCGGATACAAGGAGAGCTGCATTTGAGTCATTAGTGAAGCGGGATAGTGCGAAAGCAGTCCAATTTTTGCTGAAGGCATTGGAAGGCCGTGACCATGATACCGTGATTCATCTAGCCAGATTTGGTTCTGATAGATTAAAAGAATCCCTGCTGGGTTATGCCAAGGGATTACTTAATGACTTCCTCGAAACAAAAGAGGAGGAAAAAGTAAAACGGCTTCACGCTGTGCTATTCTGTTTCAGACCTGTTCCAAACCTGGAAACTGGCCAATTTTTACAAGAAATCATTGAAAATCGGGATATTCCGAGCTCCCTTGCAAGAGTTGCTGCTGTTAGTTTACTTAACGAAGGTGGGTTTGAAACGCTTGAATTTGTTGAGAAGGTTCATCAAATTCCCCGCTTGGCCGGGCTTGCTGATTTATCCCTGCAAGCTAGCCTGTACATAAGGTCCAAAGAGGAAGTGTTTGACCATTTCTCAAGATATGCAAAACGGTCGCGCAAAGACCCCGGAGGCAATGCGATTCTTGCTACGATGGACAACTTCATCTACTTTATTCCGGAACTAAGGGGATATGATGAAAGGTTTCTGAAAAACCAATATGCGGGATATGGCGATAAACCTGTTACTGAGCATAGGCTGGTAGGAAAGGAATGGGATGAGCGCTGGGTTGACGTGTTAATGGAGCTTGATGAAGAACAGCTTGTCTTTCGCCTCCCGAAAAGAGTGATGAGTCAAAAGCATCTTCAGTATTTATTGGACAAGCTTGCCATAAATCCTTATTTTTCGAGCAAGAGAGGAACTGGAGTAATGGTTTCGCTTATCCAAATTGGTTATGAAAAGGTGTTTGACGTTTTAATGGATGTGTTGAAAAAAACAGATGTCAATATGAAGTCTGTCCAGTTTCATCATGGCTGGATTATTACCAACTTAGGGATGTTGTGTGCCTTACCGAAAAAATATGCAGAGGAAATTAGAAGAATTGCTGAAAATGAAATAGATAATGATCGAATAAAAAGCAGGTTACAGGAAATTGTCTATTATTTAAACCATAAGGGGGAAATTTGATGGCGGAGTTATTGCGTTTGCCGGCTGAGAAGCTTTATGAGGAGGAATTACTTGAACTAAAAAAGCATGACAGCGGCACTGTTCCGAACGGCTGGAAGCTGTCGCCGAAATCCGTGCTTACCTTTATTGCCGGTGGAAAAGCTGGTGCACTGGAGATCACGCCTAAATACATCGGCAGCCGGCGCCTGATTGAAATGGCTATTGCTTCTTTAATGACTGACAGGGCTCTGTTGTTGATTGGTGAGCCAGGGACAGCCAAATCGATGCTTTCGGAACTGCTTGCGGCAGGAATTCATGCTGATTCCGGGAAAGTTATCCAGGGAACTGCCGGAACGACCGAGGATCAAGTGAAATATTCGTGGAACTACGCGATGCTCCTGGCCAATGGCCCGACCCGGGAAGCGTTGGTGAAGAGCCCCATTTTTCGCGCAATGGAAACGGGAACCATCGCCCGTTTTGAAGAAATATCCCGCTGTGCTTCAGAAGTCCAGGATGCGCTGATTTCGATTCTATCAGAAAAAACAATCAGCATCCCTGAACTAGATGAGGATGTATCGGCAGTAAGAGGATTTTCCGTGATTGGAACTGCTAACACAAGAGACCGGGGAGTCAACGAAATGTCTGCCGCCTTGAAAAGACGTTTTAATATTTTGGTATTGCCGACGCCTTCGGATATGGAAACGGAGGTAAATATTGTCAGGAAACGGGTTGCTGAGCTTTCCGCTCAGCATCAATTACATGCAGATCCGCCGGCCGCGGAACTGATAGAGAGGGTGGTCACCATCTTTCGTGAACTTCGCTCCGGGATGAGTCTTGACCGTAAAGAAAAACTAAAATCACCAAGCGGGGTGATTTCAACAGCAGAAGCGATTTCCTTGCTGACCAACAGCATGGCACTATCCGGAAGCTTTGGCTCTGGTGTGATTACAGAGGAAGACATTGCTGCAGGTCTGCAGGGAACGATTGTAAAGGATGAGGAGAAGGACCAATTGGTTTGGAAAGAATACCTCGAAAATGTCATGAAGAAAAAGGGCTCGGAATGGCGGAAATTGTATCTGGCCTGCAGTGAGCTGAATCAGCGATGAAACCGAATGTTTTTGGTGTCAGGCACCTGTCACCGGCCGCTTCCTATCATCTGGAGACGTTATTGAATGAGATTCAACCGAGCGCAGTATTAATTGAAGGGCCATCTGATCTGACCGGATTAATTGCCGACATTACACGTGTGGAAACAAAACCTCCGATTGCAATGATGGCGTATACGAAGGAGCTGCCGGTCGAAACAATCGTTTATCCGCTGGCAGAATATTCTCCGGAGTACCGGGCGATGATGTGGGCTTCAAGGCATCATGTTCATGTTGAATTTATTGATTTGCCAAGCAGTATGTCGGTTTGCTATCCTCGAAAAAAGCTAATGGCCGATGATATAAGTCAAGTAGATCGGGTGAATATTTATGAAACCATCGCCAAGCTTGCCGGTGAGTCCGATTATGAAACCTTTTGGGAGAGGTCATTTGAACAAATTCGCAGTTTGGAAGACTTTAATTCGGCAATGGAGAGCTTTGCTGTTCAATTACGAAATTTAGAGGAGCAAATAGACAGCGAGGCTGAACTGGAGTACCATCGGGTCAGGGAATCGTATATGAGCCGGCAGATTGAAAGAATAATAGAAGCGGGCCATCGGCCCGATAAAGTGGTCGTTATAACAGGTGCGTTCCATGTTCCGGCACTTTTGGCGGATTCGCTCCCTGAGGTAGATTTTAACACACTGCCAAACAGAGAAATCAGTACCACCTTAATGCCCTATTCCAATTATAAGCTTTCCTCACAATCTGGATATGGCGCCGGGAACCATGCGCCTGCTTATTTTCAAATGTTGTGGGAGTGCCTTAAGCGGAGAGATTGGGAGCGTCTTTCTTCACAATATCTTATAAAAATTGTTTCCGAACTGCGGGCATCGGGAAATCATTGTTCGACCGCCGAGGTGTTGGAGGGGGTCCGGTTGGCCAATGCCTTAGCATCGTTTAGGAACAGCACACCAACGCTAAAGGATTTACGGGATGCTGCAACTGTCTGCATGGGCCGGGGTGATTTTTCAAGAATTGTTGATGCCTGCGTAAAGGTAGAAATCGGAAACGAAATAGGAGAACTTCCTGATGGGGTATCGCAAACCCCAATCCAGGAGGATTTTTTAAGAAGATTAAAAGATTTGAAGCTTGTAAAATATCGGACCAATACTGCTGCAGTCATCCAATTGGATTTGCGTGAGAATCGAAGAGTAAAAAGTCAAGCTGCAGCGTTTTTAGATTTGCATCGCTCGTTTTTTTTCCATCAGTTGCAGGTGCTGGGAATTCAATTTGCACAGCCATTAAATGTTCAACAGGAGCACGCCTCGTGGGCTGAAAATTGGAGTTTGCGGTATAACCCGGAGGTTGAAATTCAGCTTGTCGAATCGACACTGCTCGGGGAAACGCTTGAGCTTGCAGCCGCTTATCGAATAAGGGAAAACCTGAATACCTGCGAGCACGTCGGAGCAGCCGCCCTTCTTGTCCGCATCAGCTATATGTGCGGAATGCTGGAGATGCTTGAGGCAGCAAGAGAGACGGTAATGAGTCTTGCCGTTGATTCGGTTGATTTTGTGGAAAATGCCGAGGCGATTAACGAATTAAGCCGAGTAATTCAATTCGGTGATGTCAGACGATTTGATACAAAAACGCTGATTCCCTTGGTTGAGCGGCTATTTCTACGAGGAACGCTTTTGATTTTGGGGGCAGCGGCATGTGATGATGAACGGGCAAAAGTCATGATGAAAGCCATTCAGGTAATGAATGAGACAGCCCGGGAACTATTTGAGCATGTGGATGAAAAACTTTGGTTCGAGAAACTGACTGAATTGTATTTACGTGACGACCTTAATCCATTGTTATCCGGGTATGCCTGTGGATTGTTGCTGGAGAAAAACATAATAGATTCACTGACGCTGGAGGAGGAGGTTTCCCGAAGGCTTTCGCCCGGGATTCCGGCCGACCTTGGAGCGAGTTGGTTCGAGGGTCTGTGCATGAGCAATAAATACGCGTTGTTGTCGCGGATCTACCTATGGGAGAATATGGATCGTTACATTGCTACCTTGTCTGATGAAGAGTTTCGTCGCGCCCTTGTGTTCCTGCGTCGCTCTTTTACTAACTTCTCCGCATCTGACCGAGGGAAGGTGGCAGAAATTTTAGGTGGAATTTGGGGATTTGACGAGCTTCAAGTAAGTGAGTATTTAAATGAATCGCTTACCGAAGCCGAAGAAACGATTCTCGATGAATTGAACGAATTTGACTTTGGAGACTTTTAAAATGGACATGAAGGAAAAAATGAAACGCTGGCGCTTGGTATTGGGAAATGCTTCAGAATCGCAATTTCAGACAGGTCTTGATGGAGGTTCATTGTTATCGGCGGAAGAGGTGTTGATGGACGAAGCCCTTGCAGCACTTTATGACCAGGGAAAAGGAGCAGGGCTCGGACAGTCTGGGGGATACCACCTATCAAAATGGCTCGGCGACGTTCGGACTTTTTTTCCGGATGATGTTGTTTCGGTGATACAAGCAGACGCTATCGAGAGGAAAGGCTTGTCCCAACTATTATTTGAGCCCGAAACCCTTCGAAATGTGAAGCCAAGTATTGAAATGGTCGCCACATTAATGACGTTAAAAGGAAAAATTCCCGAGCGGACAAAGGATACCGCTCGGGAATTGGTCAGGGCTGTTGTCGAGGAAATTAAGCTTCTTCTTGAAAACGATGTGCAGCGTGCGGTGAAGGGAGCGATCAATCGGCAAAAGCGATCCACTGTGCCAAGCGGGGCAAATTATATTGACTGGAAATATACAATCCAGCGGAATTTGAAGCATTATGATTTGGATCGAAAAATAATTATTCCGGAGCGGTTTTATTTTTTCAACCATAAGCGAAAAAGCAGTCAATGGAATATCATTTTGGATATTGACCAAAGTGGGTCGATGGCCGATTCGGTGATTTACGCTTCAATCATTGGCTCCATTTTTGCGAGTATTCCGGCGCTTAAGACGCATGTGGTTGCTTTTGATACCGAGATTTTGGATTTATCGGAAAGATGCAAGGAAGACCCGGTCGATATGTTATTTGGCATCCAGCTTGGCGGGGGTACGGACATCAATAAATCGCTTGCCTATTGTGAGCAATTTATTAGTGATCCTGGAAAAACCATCTTTATATTGATATCGGATTTGTATGAGGGTGGTAATCAGGCGGGGATGCTGCGCCGAATGAAGGAGATGCGCGAATCAGGTGTAAAGGTGATTGCGTTATTGGCACTTTCTGATAAGGGTGTTCCTAGTTATGATGAGAGCAATGCTAGGAGATTGGCTGCGATGGGGATTCCTTGTTTCGGGTGTACTCCGGAGCTCCTGCCGGAACTGCTGGAGGACGCGTTGATGGGGAAGGATTTGAGCGGGTGGACAGGGAAGAATAAGCAGGTTTAAGTTGGGTATAAGCAGTACCGGAGGTAGGTTTTTGGGCTGGTGCTGCTTTTTGTCTTTTTTGCAAGTGACCAAAGTAAGATGCTGTACATACATCGCTCCCTGCGTCGTTGCATACAATTTTATGATAATGAATTTTTATGCCATAAATACAACGAATACGAGGGTAACCAATATAACATCCGATTACTCCTTAATTAAATATATCAATAAGGAGAGAATAAGAGTGGTTTCCATTAATTCTCCAGATTTCACCCAACAACTGTTGAGTATAGATTATCAGGTCAAACAGGAAAGCGAAAATGCCAGCAAAAATTTCCCAGTAACGAACTTCGTGGAAAGTCGGGATAACCTAATTGCCTATTTGTCTTTAAGGAAAAAATTAACCTCAGAAATCAGCGAACAATTAACAAACAAAGGATTGGCAGCACTTGACCGCTCGGCGCCCCATGTATTATATACATTAGAAAAAATATTAAAAAACTTGGATGCTCAGGTAATTCCATCGTCAAGCCTCCACGCTCCGACACCGGAAGCTGCAAGGCAAAACGTGCAACACCGCACCTACGGACTCTTTGGAAACACCAACCCTGGCCTGCAATCCTCCATCATGGTCACCTTGGATGCAAAGAGTATCCATGAGCCCGTCCTAATGGAGAGTTTACTATTAAATGGGATGAATGTTGCCAGAATCAATTGTGCCCACCATCATCCGGAGGTTTGGTTGCAAATTATCGGAGCATTGCGGAATGCGGAAAATAAACTGAGGGACGAAGGTAACTATCAAGGCCGGACATGCAAAATTTTCATGGATCTGGCTGGCCCAAAGGTGCGGATTGGTGACTTGCAATCCGCTAATATTTTTGTCAAAAAAGGCGATACATTAAGATTATATCTGGATCCCCAGCAAATTGGACATCAAGAAACAACAGATCAACCTGCTGGAGTTCCGGTGACGCTGGTGAAAGCATTTCGAAATGTCCGTGCCAAAGACCGAATTTTCATCGATGACGGAAAAATTATGGGAATTGTTCACCACGTAACAAAAGAGTACGTGGAAGTTGAAATCCTGTCACCGGCAATCGCCCCATACCAGGTCAAACCAGGGAAGGGGATAAATTTACCTGATTCACTACTTAGCTTAAATGTTCCCGCCTTAACTGAAAAAGATATTCAGGATTTAAGCTTTGTCACCAAACATGCCGACATTGCAGGTATTTCCTTCGTACATTCACCGCAGGATTTAAGAAAATTAAGGGTGGAATTGGATCGAAAAGCAGCAGGGGATTTGGCCGTTGTAGCGAAAATTGAAACCAAGGACGCCATTCATCAACTATCAAGAATCATCATCGAAGGGTTAAACTTTAATAAATTTGGGATTATGATTGCCCGAGGTGACTTGGCCGTAGAGGTTGGCCCCGAAAACCTGTCATTTGTTCAGGAAGAAATCCTCACGATCTGTTCTGCTGCTCATGTCCCTGTTATTTGGGCAACGGGTGTTTTAGAGAAACTGACGAAAAAGGGAATAGCGGCACGGTCGGAAATTACCGACGTGTCTCAGGCCAAGAGGGCGGATTGCGTCATGTTGAATAAAGGTCTTTTTATTAATGAAGCTTTAATTATGCTGGCAAAACTGTTAAAAGAAGAGTCGAATTTTCCAAGGAAAGATATAGCTTTTGGAAGTCATATTGCCCAATTTGGGGTACTTTAAAAAGGGCCGCAACCATATTCAGCGGCCCTGAACTTATGAATTAACACCTTTTTGATAATACTTCTCCATCATTTCCTTTGGCACCATACTTCCACCAGTCGCCCAAACAATGTGCGTACCTTGGCTCAACTTTTCAGATAACCCATGCCTGCTCAGATAATCCGAAGCCTCACCAGCCAGCCACACAGGACCAATCATCCCGGCTAATGCAGAGGGTTCTAAATAAATATTTTCCGAGTCTGCCAAATCCTTCAGCAGTTTATACAGCCTCACATCACTAACCGTATAAATTCCGCTTAAAAATGGCTCGATGATTTTCCCTACAAAGCCGGAAGGTCTGCCGACAGCAAGTCCATCTGCGTCGGTAAGATTATCTAGTCCAATATCCTGCACGGAAATTTGGTCATGAAGGCCTGTCATCATTCCCAGCAGCATACATGGGGAATGAGTGGGTTCGGCAAAGAAACAGTGAACATTATCTTTAAACAGTAGCTTTAGACCGTAAGCCACACCGCCTGGCCCTCCGCCAACACCGCATGGCAGGTATACAAATAATGGATGATTTTCATCTACAGCTATCTTTAATTCTTGTAATTGATTTTTTAACCGCAATGCAGCAGTGGCATAACCTAGAAATAAATCTTGGGAATTCTCATCATCAATAAAATGACAGGACGGGTCAGCCTCGGCCTGACGTCGGCCCTCCTCGACCGCTTTGCTGTAGTCCGATTCGTATTCAACCACTGTTACCCCTTTTGAACGCAGCAAATCTTTTTTCCACTGTTTGGCGTCCGCAGACATATGTACAGTAACGTTAAAACCTAGCTTTGCGCTCATAATACCAATGCTCAAACCGAGATTACCGGTGGAACCGACTGCAATCGAATATTGCGAGAAAAAACCACGAAATTGGTCACTGTCTAAAACCGAGTAATCGTCATCCATTGTTATAAGCCTTTGACTCAAAGCTAATTTTTCCGCATGTTTTAAAACCTCGTAAATGCCGCCTCTAGCCTTAATGGATCCTGAAATAGGAAGATGGCTGTCACATTTTAACCAAAGATCACCCGAAATTCGCTGCCCTAAATCTTGTTCCATTTTTTGTTGCATGCTTGGAATTTTTACTAACGGAGATTCGATTATGCCGCCTGTATTCTGAGTTTCTGGAAACACTTTTGCAATATAGGGAGCAAAGCGCTCCAGACGCTTTTCCGCATCGTCAACATCATTCCAAGTTAACGTACATTTTTCGATTCCCATCTGATATTTCTCAAGCTTGCCATTCGACCAGTATACTTCCTGATAGTTTGAAAGACGATTAAACAGCAACTGTTCTTGACTACCCATCCGATTATAAAACTCTTTCTCCATGTATATCACCCTGCCATCTATAACTTATCTTAATTATCTTTTATATTAGCAAAAAAGATATTAAAATATCAGCTTGAAAGAATGAAAAAGACGATCTATTTTTGCAAATAGATCGTCTTTTATGGTGGATTACCATATTAACGGTATTTATTAATAAAAGTAACCGCCCATAAAGCTTGCACCAACAATAATCAACAAAATAAACAGAACTACGATTAAAGCAAATCCTGCTCCGCCGCCGCCGCTCATACATATCACCTCCAACATTCTTTACTACAGGGTATGTCTGAAGGTTTTACGGCGTATAGACAAACATGTATTTTTAATGCGGATTTTTACATGATTAGTTGTGCTCGTGATCACGGCTTTCATGGGATTCCTCAAACTCAGGAGCGGCGCCCATAAAGCCAAATGGGCCTGTTGGCCGGATTTCTGCTCGGAACAGTGCTACGATTTCGAGAATTCTAATGATAATTCTGCGCCGTGCAGCCATTCTATTTTGCAGGACAATAATATCTGAACCGACTAAAAGAAGCCTTCCTTCAAAATTTCCTTGAGTTGTAACAACATTCACTTCTTCATTTACTAATTCATGGGCAAATTGATGAAATGTTTTATCGCTCATTCGTCTATTCATCTCCTCTCAGGTATAGTAAATGCAAAACATAGGAAAATGGGATTGTCTTTTGAAAAATTTTTAACGGGGGTGTTTGTAAATAGAAGTGGACCAAGAAAGCGTTTTGTAAGAATGGGAGTTTGTCCAACCAAATAGTTCACATCTGAATATGAATAACTATAAGGCAGGTGAGAAAAATGTATTTGGTCGGGTTTTATTCCCCGAAAGCAAAATCAGGTGTAACTGAACTGTCATTATCGATCTATAATTGGCTTAAGACAAACACAAATTTATCCGTCGCTTTTATATCATATGGGAGTCTAGAAAAGGAAGATTGTTCGAACGAATTGATCCATGAGTTCGCCAAACTGACATTAACGGAACAAAAGCGAAAAGTCAAAGCGATGAAGAAAAAACATGATATTATCATTTATGATGCATCCAGCAAGCTTTCTGAAGGGGTTTTAAAGCTGTTGCCGATTGTAGACCGGTTATTCGTCGTAGGGGAGGAACATAAGGATTTTGCAGTAAAACTACATCAAATCATCCAGTTTGATAAAATTTTTGATAAAAGTGTGAAGAATTTCATCACCCATTTAAGCGGCAATAAAACATTTATCCTACAGGAAAAAAAGGAAGACCGTGTCATCGGCTTTAATCATTCCAAAAAAGAAACAAATGAAATCGGGCAAATGATTTATACAGACTATGTAACCCACTATCTCCATGAAAAATTTATCGAAAAAAATGAAAAGATTCTGAGGAAAATAAGAAAATTACCAAAAGAAGACTTGTTTAATGGTTTATATGACATGGGCATTGACTTTGAAATAGCCCTGCTGTTTCAAAGGTATGTGATTTTGCGCGAGTTGTTAGGACAGGACTATTATGAAGCCCTCGAAGATCTGTTTCCTCTTTTAATTCATTCCCCCTTTGAAGAGATATTAGAAAAATTCCAAAAAGAAATGTACATTATCTCTAAATAAACGAAAAATTCATATGTAATAAAAACTATAATGAGCGGAGCTGTGAAGCTCCGCCTATTAGGAGACAGTATCGCTTTCAATATATGTTTCAAAAGCTGGATGATATTCTTTCTGATAATGCTGCTCTGGACAGGATTTTACGACAACTGAGCTTAATAAATTGGATTTATGCGTTTCCAACTCTTTATTGCATTTCGGACAATGTTCAACGAAAAGGTTTTTAAAAAAACGCATCACGCTTTAGTCCTCCTATCCCTTAATTCCTATAGTTATACTATGAATTATACATTATCTCCCTTAAATATCAATAGTTAACGTTTATTTTTATCATATGGGGTCATAAAAATTAGGTGAATATGGAAGAGTTAAATCATGGAGAGATGCAACTAATTTTAAGTAGGTTGACAATATACCTTTGCGGGTATAATATAAATCATGTCAATGCTTGTTTTTATTAGGAGGTAAGTGATTTGGACTATAATGATCAAATTAAAAATAGAGTCAAACGTATTGAAGGCCAGTTGCGCGGAATATTAAAAATGATGGAAGAAAACAAGGACTGCAAAGACGTTATTACCCAACTATCTGCTTCTAGAACTGCCATTGATCGTACAATTGGTGTTATTGTAAGCTCCAATTTGGTGGAGTGCGTAAAAAAGGCAGAAGAGCAAGGGAATAAAAACATGGAAGATCTGGTAAAAGAGGCCGTAAATCTACTCGTGAAAAGCCGGTAACAAGAGTGGAGGTGCCCTCTTTTATTTTTTTTCAAATAAATACCTATATGGGTATTTATGTTTGGTCAGACAAACATTTCTTGTGCAACTGGGCATCAACCTGTAATATTTATTATGGGAAGGGACTAAATTGTTCCTTACTTTTAGGGGGCAGTCATGGAAATTAGTTTTATCATTACAGTTTTTATTATCGGATTCGTAGGTGCATTTCTATCGGGTATGTTGGGAATAGGCGGAGCCATCATAAATTTTCCGATGCTTTTGTATATTCCTCCGGCGCTTGGTATCGGCCATTTTACAGCACACGAGGTTTCAGGAATAACGGCCATCCAGGTATTTTTTGCCACAATCGGGGGTGTTTTAGCCTACCGGAAGGGCGATTATTTAAATAAAATTCTTATTGCCTATATGGGGATCAGTATTTTGCTTGGTAGTTTTATTGGGGGATTCGTATCTTCGCAATTGCCCGAAAGCGGCATAAATATTGTATACGGTATTCTTGCTTTAATTGCTGTCATTATGATTTTTATCCCGAAAAAAGGGATTGATAATATTCCGCTCGATCAAGTCCAATTTAATAAATGGCTGGGGGCAATATTGGCATTTATCGTCGGGATTGGAGCCGGCATTGTGGGGGCGGGAGGTGCTTTCCTTTTGGTGCCAATCATGCTTGTTGTTTTAAAGATACCGACCCGGATGACCATCGCCTCATCATTGGCGATTACCCTTATTTCATCTATTGGTTCGATTACCGGTAAAATCACTACCGGTCACGTCGACCTTTTACCTGCGCTGATACTGGTTGTGGCCAGCTTACTGGCGGCGCCAATTGGTGCTAATGCAGGGAAGAGAATGAATACTAAAATTCTGCAAATGATAATGGGGATATTGATTTTGGCAGTGGCCATAAAGGTATGGATGGATATTTTATTAAAATAAGGACCGCTATTTTAGCGGTCCTTATTTCTATAATCATAATATTTTAATATCTCTGTCTTGGAGGTGGGCACTTCTTCGGTTATATTTCCATCCTCGTCTTTATAAACCTCATACTCCTGATAAGTTTCAAGAATATAACCATCCTTTTTTTCACGTTTCACCATTTTCTCTACCATCTCCGGCATATCCTCCGGCGGCTCTACGCTGGCTTGAACCGCATGGACCGGTTGATCAGCTGTATAGGACAATTTTTTGTTTATAAAAGAATATGGTGAATCCAGATAGGCACTTAAACCAATGGTAATTAGCAAACCGCAGACAATTAAGTAGGTTTTTATTTTCATGCGTTCCGAGCTCCTTTAATAAATGAATTCTCGTAACCCATTTTATGCTCGTCCGATGAACATATGCCTTTAGCTTTTAAATGTTTGCAGGTTTCACACGCGGCCTGAAAAATAAAAACATGAAAAATGCCAGGATGGTGATTATAGCGCCTGAAATATAAGGTAGACCAATCGCCAGCGAAAACAGCCAGCCTCCAAGCGGCGGTCCAATAATACGGCCCAACGAGTCAAAGGATGACAAAAGCCCAGTTGAACTTCCATGTCCTGCGGATGATGTCTTCGTCAGCAGTGAAGAAACACTTGGCCGGATTACGCCATTTCCTAATCCAAAAATGGTTAAATAGATTGCCGCTGTCGTAAAATTATCTACAAGTAGTATAAGCCCAAACCCAATGGCAGAAACAATCATTCCACCTTGAATAACGGCACTTTCTCCATATTTCTTTGTTAACCTGCCTACAAGTCCTCCTTGTACCAGCGCGCCGCCAAACCCCATAATCATGAAGATATAGCCCAGTTGTGTTGAATCAAGACCCGCTTTTTCAGCAGCAAAATAGGCAAAAGTGGCTTCCAAACCTGAAAGGGATAAGGAAATGAATAATTGTACGAAAAATAAGACGGAAACTTCACGGGTAAAGGCTTTCCAGATGGAGCTTTTTTCTTCAGAAGCCTGTCCTGTTACGTGTTTTGACTCCTTTAATAAAAGAAATACAAGTACAAGGGTGATGGCTGCGGATCCGCTAGCAAGGAAAAAAGGCATACTCAAGCTGATTTTAGAAAAAATACCGCCGACAGCCGGTCCAAAAACAAAGCCAAGGCCAACCGCAGCACCGATGATGCCCATTCCTTTTCCGCGGTTCTCTTCCGTTGTAATGTCAGCAACGTATGCCATTGCAGTAGGCATATTAGCGGATGAAAGTATTCCTCCTAAAATTCTGGCGACAAACAGCATCCAAAGCTCGGTTGAAATCGCTTGAATAAAGAATGAAAGGGCAAGACCAGTAATCCCTATCATCATGACCGGTTTTCGGCCAATTCGGTCAGATAGGCGCCCCCACATTGGTGCAAAGATCAGCTGCATCAAGGAATAGACTGCCATTAACAGCCCAAGTTCTGTAGGATTAGCCCCCATTTCCTCCGCATAAAATGGCAGGACCGGGATGATGATGCCAAACCCGACCATTACTAAAAACATGACAACAAATAGAATCGGTAAAGCAGTCTTTTTCTGCAAAGGATGTCAACTCCTTCAAATAAATCCAAATTCCACTAAATGAAACCCAATACTCATTATCACCTAGCATGCTAATATAATGCAACCATCATTTCCTGCTCTTCCTTACAAAAATGTAAGGTTCACTTCGATTTTCGTAAGGATTGATTATGGAAAAAAAGCCATTAATTTCCTATGATAAAACTAAGGATATTAGAAATGGGTGATATATATGGAATTAATATTAGAAGCAAAAGGGATAAACAAGGTGTTTGGCACAAAAAGGAACTCTTACACCGCTTTACACAATATAGATTTAACCATTACTAAGGGAGAATTCGTCGCAGTCATGGGGCCATCAGGTGCAGGGAAATCCACCCTGCTAAATGTTCTTTCAACCATTGAGAAGCCAACCTCCGGCCTCCTTCATTTCAACGGAAACAGCCTGACAAACATGAAGGAAGCAGAGCTCACTGATTTCAGAAGAGATCAAATGGGGTTTATTTTTCAGGATTATAACCTCCTGGATACTTTAACAGTGGAAGAGAATATTCTCCTTCCGCTGACCTTTAGTAAAACTCCGAAAATGGAAATGAAAAGATTAGTTCGAGAAGTGGTACGAAAGTTCGGGATTGAAGAAATTTTGGAAAAGTTCCCGTATGAAATTTCAGGAGGGCAGCAGCAAAGGACCGCTGTATGCCGAGCAATCATCGGCCAGCCAAAGATCCTATTTGCTGATGAGCCTACCGGCGCACTGGATTCAAAGTCAGCCTATTATTTGCTGGAAACTTTATCGGAACTACATAAGGAGCAGGAGGCAACCATCCTTATGGTTACCCACGACCCTTATGCCGCTAGCTTTTGTTCTCGTGTTGTGTTTATTAAAGATGGAACACTTTTCACCGAAATTCGAAAGGGTGAGCACTCGCGAAAGCAGCTTTTCGGGCAAATTTTAGATATTCTCTCCAGTATAGGAGGCGGGCAATATGACGCTCTCTAAACTTGCTAGAAAGAATATCATCCGAAACATCCACCAATACTTGCTCTATCTTTATTCGATCGTCTTTAGTACGGCCATATACTTTACATTTGTTTCGTTTCAATACAATCAGCAGCTTCTAGATAGCACGGTTACGCTTGGAAAACTGGAGTCAGCTTTTTTGGCAGCATCTATGATTCTCATGATTTTCTCGGGTGTTTTCATATGGTATTCAAATTCGTTTTTTACGAGGATGCGAAAAAAAGAAGTCGGTTTATACGCCTTATATGGAATGAGCAAGAAAAAAATAGGCCTGCTTCTTTTTTATGAAAATATGATTATCGGGGCTCTGGCTTTAGTTGTTGGTATTGGGGGCGGGATATTATTTTCGAAGTTGTTCATGATGATAATTTTTAAGTTAATGGGCTTTTCACTCGAAGTGTCTTTTACACTATCAAGCAAGGCACTGCTGCAGACAATTGTGGTGTTTCTTATCATATTATTGGTAACCTCCATCCATAGCTTCCGATTAATATATCGCTTTTCGCTTGCCGAGTTATTTAAAGCTGACCGTAAAGGAGAGAGGATGGCCAATGGCTCGATCGTCACAAGTTTATTAGCCATTGTTCTAATCGGAATTTCTTACGTGTTATTCTGGAATCCTGAATCTTTCGTGATTATTAATAATACGGGTTTAAGGCTTGCAGCTGCAGTAATTTTCTTGGTTGCAGGGTCGTACTTTTTTATTAATTCCTTGGTAACGTATTTGTTAAGGCTAATACAGAGAGTGCACTCGGTTTATTTGACAGGGAAGAACTTACTTGGGGTCACCAATTTATTATACCGTCTTAAAGGAAATGTCCTTATTTTGACTGTGATTTCCCTATTAACCAGTGTGACACTTTGCGCTTGCGGGACCATTCTGGGATTTTATTATCAGATTGAAAAGTTAACAAAAGAGCAAAATCCATATAGCTATATGTTTAATATGAAGGATGAGCAAGTAAACAAGGAAATAGAGAATTTGATTCAAAGAGATTCATCTGGAAAGCTAAGCTATCAATACAATCTCGAGTATCTTCCTATTCAGCCGGATTTGTCCGATATGGAAAGGGTTCCTGATTTCTTTCAGACGATGTTGATTTCTGAAAAAAACTACCAGGAATTAATGGAGAAGAGAGGGAAAAACGAATCCCTCCAAGTAAAGAGTAATGAGGCAGCAGCCTTCTTTGATGGAAACTTAGACGCAAAATCTGATCCGTACACAGGAAAAGAACTGGTGCTTCCAAGTGGTGAAAAATTAACGATTACCGCATATGAGGCGTATTCATTTGTTAATCAGGGGGAAATGCTTTTCCCACTCGTCATCAGCGATTCTCAATATGAAATATTAAAAAAGGGAACCTCACAACAGTATCTGCACATCTTTAAAATTGCTAATGAAAAATCTTTGAAAAATTTAGATGCGAAAATCAACAAGATTGTTAAACCGATGGAGTTTAATGACAATAACCCAATCTTTTCGAGCTATTACGGAAAATATCATTACGGTCTTGAAACCTATGGCCTATTAATCTTTATTGGAGGATTTCTTGGTCTAGTGTTTATCGCTGCCACCGGAAGCATTATCTATTTCAAACAGTTGATGGAAGCCACATCTGATAAAGCCCGTTATCAGATTCTTGGAAAAATCGGCATTCCGGAAAAGGAAATAAAAAAGACGGTTGCACGACAAGTGGGCTTTGTGTTTTTTCTGCCATTGCTCCCCGCCATCAGCCATAGTGCAATGATTACCTATTTGATATCAGACTTTTTACAGATATCATTGCAGGTCCCCTTTACGATGTTTCTTGGTGCGTATCTCATTATTTATTTGATTTACTATCTAATGACTATGGCCGGATATTATCGGTTAATAAAAACAAGCTCATGATGGATGAGCTTGTTTTTTTATAGCTTATGGAAGTTATTTGTTGCTTCAGGAAAATGTAGGGTGGCTTTTGTCCCAATACCCGAGGTGGATTCCAATGATAAGTTATGGCCCAGTTTTTCAGCCGTTTTCATTGAGAGGTACAACCCCATACCAGTTGACCGATGATGGCCTCTGCCGTTTTTTCCGGTGAACCCTTTTTCAAAAACACGGGGGAGATCTTCAGCGGAAATCCCGATTCCGGAATCGAGGATGATTAGCTTCTTGGACTTTGGCTTTGTGATTATCGTAATCTTCCCGTTTTCCTTCGTGTATTTTAATGCGTTAGACAGGATTTGGCGGACAATGTAGGACAGGCCTTTTTTATCACTTAAAACAGTCATTGGTGAAATCTGTAAATCTAGTTTCATCATTCTTCCAATGAAGGCTTTTGATTCATCAATAACAATTTCCTTTATCAGCTTTTCCAAATCAATCTCTTGAATCAGATAGTCCTTGTTAAAATCGTGCAGGCGTGAAAAGTGAAGGGCTTGCTCCACATAGCTTTCGATTTTATCAATTTCTTCCCGCATGCTTGGTGAATCGATTTCTGTTTCCAAAAGGAGACGTGCAACGGCAATAGGGGTCTTGATTTCGTGAAACCATTCCGTCATAAATTCGAGCTGTTCTTTAGAAGCCTCATTACGCTCATGAATTTGTATTTCATAGCTTGTTTCTAATACTTTTAAATTTTGATAGTATTCCTGCTGTTCGTATGTAATTAAGGCAGGTGGATTTTCTAATGTGGAGGACTTCCAGCTTTGGAGTTGAGAATTTTTCCTAAAATAAGTACCGATAAAATAAATGTTATAAAGGATTACAGCCAGCAATACTAAGTAAATAAGACTGCCAAAGGAGACCTTTAAGCTAGGCTCCACACTGATTAGAATGGAAACAACGGCAAGTATGAAATAGAATGTAATTAGCTGCCATTTTTCATCTAAAACGTAATATCTGAATTTCATGGAATCATATATCCTTGCCGTTTTTTCGTTTCGATAAAATCGATGAGACCCAAATCTTCCAATTTTCTGCGCAGACGTGCGATATTGACGGTTAGCGTGTTATCATCTATAAAATTTTCACTTTCCCATAAGGCTTGCATGATTTCATCGCGAGTTACAATGGTTTCCTTCTTTTTCAATAATAAATAAAGAATCTGAAACTCATTTTTGGTTAGGTCTATATCGCTGTTATGGTAAGAAATATTCCCCTTATTTAGATTAAGAATTAAGCCCCTATGCTCGATAACTTCTTTTTCCTCTTGCTGATAGGTGTAAGTCCTTCGCAAAATAGCATTCATCTTGGCTGTCAGCACCTCTAATGAGAAGGGCTTCTGGATAAAATCATCGCCCCCCATATTCATGGCCATGACGATATCCATATTTTGATTTCGAGAGGAGATGAAGATGATGGGCACATTGGACAGCTGTCTGATTTTGCTGCACCAATAAAAACCATCATAGATTGGTAAATTGATATCCAGCAGAACAAGATGGGGCTTAACTTCGATAAACTGTTCATCCAGGTTCTCAAAATTTGTTATCTTACTAGGTTCAAACCTCCATTTCAATAGGTGTTCAGAAATAATATCGCATATTTTTGGATCATCCTCTACAATCATAATCTTAAACAAGATATTCCGCCCCTTCCATATGATTCTATTATACAAGGGAAAGGATGGATTTGGAAAAAATTATCTTATTGATAGGAAAAAAGTCATATTTTTAGATTCATAATATTAAAAAAATTTGGTATGATTACTGTGCGCAAATGCTTATATTATAAAATATGGGGATGAGGGACCATGCAAAAAAAGTGGGAAAAACAGATTGATTCTAATAATAAATACGGTGGAGCATTTATATTAGGTGATAGGAACATTGAAATTCCTGAAGCAGCAGTGGTTTCAGTCACAAGGGGAGAACATTTCAACATACCGCGCCTAATAATCAATGGCTTTTTAAACCAGATGATCATGAAGGCGATGAGCAAGAACGACAATTTGCTGTATGCGGAATTGAGAGGGCAATTAGAAGGCGGAATCGGCCAGACATTGACTGTCTGGAAAGCAGGCAAAGAAATGAATTCCTTCCGAACTGGAGGTATGCATAACTTTGCTAGGAAGTTTTTTAGCTGGGTGTTTTACAGTGGAAAGGTTCAATCCTACTTTTTAACATGGAAAGCAAACGGACAAATCCCGACTTATGAAGAAGCGGCAGAAATCGTAACCACCTATGGCCGGCATTTTGATGGCGGTAAGCTAGTGAGAAAGGCCCAGCAGCCGAAGGATTTAGACCATAAAAACCAAGCTGATTTATGCTAGCTGTTTATTAGCTAAATGATAGATTATTTTTAGCAGTTGTTTAGCCCGGTGTGTAAACGATAGTATGTGATTGTTATTAACCAAAAAAGCCGCCGATCCAATGATCGAGCGGCCGTAATCTCCCTATTTCACTGTTTTCCGCGTACTTTCCGATGCAAAGTCCGCGATGACAACAAGAATCATATAGCAAAGCAGCAGCAGGGTAATCTGCGTGTATTGAAAATAGCTCATGGCTAGTTTAAAATCCATGCCTAGACCGCCTGCACCAACGAATCCAACAACAATCGTGGTTCTCATAATCACTTCCCAGCGATATAACACATAGGTTAAAAACCTTGGCATAACAATGGGAAGAATCCCGTAAAACAATGTCTCAATCTTAGAGGCACCAGATGCAGCCAAGTTGCGAATCGGCCGTGGATCCATATCCTCAATTACCTCTGCCCATAGCTTTCCTAGAATTCCAAAATTGTGCAAAGCAAGGGCAAGTGCGCCTGGCAAAATACCCGGTTTTAAAATGAAAATAATCATCATCGCCCAGACCAATTCCGGAACGGAACGGGAAAAAATATAAACGAGACGGACCAGACCGTATAGCGGCCAATTGTACCATTTTTTCGAAATGGTCAGGTTACCGCTCGCAATATTACGCGCAGCTGGAATCACCGTTAAACAGGCTGCAATGGTCGAAAACCCAATCGCCATTACGCTCATTTCCAGCGTCTCATAGGTCAGTTTTAACGCAGAAGCCCAGCTTTCGGCATTGAAAAAGGCTGGATTGTTTTCATTTAAACCAATTAATCCTCCAAAAAACTTTCCCGCGTATTCCGCATTTTGATCAGAGAAAAGGTCAAATATATCGGCATGGTCGATAATATAAATATATATCCACGAACCTGCAATCAGCAATGACGCCAAAAGAGCGGCACGCCAGCCTGAACTGAAACCACGCTGGCGCTTTCGATCTGTTAAGCTTTTGCGGACAAAATTACTCCAAATATCCACAAGTACAACCAAGGCAATCAAATAAAATACATAGGTCCAAACTTGGTCGTATTTCAAATCTGCAAGCGAAAGTTGAATTTGATAGCCAAGACCGCCGAGACCGACAAAGCTCATAATTGCCGAAGAACGAATCGAGCATTCAAAACGGTACATCGTATAACTAATCATATCAGCCCAAACTAATGGCAAATACCCGTAAAAGAGGACCTCAAGTTTGGAGGCCCCGGCTGCCAATAAAGCTTTTATTGGCTCTTTGGGTACATCATTTAGCATATCGGCGAAAATTCGGCCAAGAATCCCGCCGTATGGAATTGCTAAGGCAAATATGGCAGCAAACGGGGAGAAACCGATGGCAGACACGAACAGCCACGCCCAAACCAGTTCGTGAATCGAACGGGTAAATCCTAATATTCCTCTGAAAAATACCTTATTGGCAAGTCTAGATGCCCGTGAAGATGTTAACGTCCCCGATGCGAGGACGCCGACAATAAAAGCATAAATAATGGCTAGAGACATTCCTGCTACGGCATATGCCAAA
Organism: Neobacillus sp. SAB-20_R2A; assembly: GCF_049568635.1. Lineage (NCBI taxonomy): Bacteria > Bacillati > Bacillota > Bacilli > Caryophanales > Bacillaceae > Neobacillus > Neobacillus sp. SAB-20_R2A. The sequence goes on from NZ_CP145895.1 coordinate 2,684,422, forward strand.
GTAATCCAGGCGGCTTCAAGACCTTTCGATAAAACCTCAGAGCTTAAATCCGGTTGAAAGAGACCTTTAAAAATTTGCCCCAATGTTGGAATTCCGCCAGCATGGTACACCTCATCTGCATCCCATTTGACCGAAAACAAACTCCATCCGAAAACTGCCAACAAAATCAATGAAAGAATAAATCGTTTATGGAGCCGAAAGGAGGAGTTCCATTTATGCATGGCTCGAATGCTCCTTTAGACTGTACAGTTCGGTTAACATTTCATCGGTTACCTTTTCTGTAGGCAAATCAAAAAATATCGCACCGTTTTTTAAGGAAATGATTCTGTCAAAATATTTTCGTGCATATTCAACTGAATGTAGGCTGGCAATTAGCGTTTGGTTATCCTCTGAAACAATTTTAGTGAGCATCGACAGAACGTCATCAGCCCGTGCCGGGTCAAGGGAGGCAACTGGTTCATCTGCCAAAATAATCTCCGGTTTTTGAACCATTAGTCTGGCCAATGCAACACGCTGCTGCTCACCGCCGGAAAGGGTAGAGGTGATTTCATAAGCTTTATCCGCGAGACCGACACGTTCAAGCGCGCTAATTGCCGCATCTTTTTCCTGTGGGACGAGCAGAGATATCAATGATTTCACGGTTCCCCATTCCGCTAATTTTCCCGCCAAGACGTTATGGATCACTGCTAGCGGACCGATTAGATCAAATTGCTGACGGATAACCCCAACCTTTTTCGCGAAGGCTTTTCCTTTTTTATAAGAAGAGATGTCCTGGCCGTCAATGACCATTTCACCACTTTCCAAAGGTACGAGGCGGGCAATTGAATTTAACAGCGTCGATTTTCCGGCGCCGCTCGGGCCAACCAATGCCACCAGTTCCCCTTGTTTAATGGTAAAAGAAAGGGAAGATAAGGCTATCTTCCGCTCAAAATGTTTTGTTAAATTTTTTATATCAATCATGATTTTTGTAGTCATAGATGACAAACACCTACTATTTAATAATCTCTAGTTCTTTGGCTACTTTTTCAATTTTGCCATAGTTTCCGTTATTTGTTTCGATAAACTTGTCGGTTTGGAACAAATCAGCCATTTCTTTTGGCTCTCCATTGAAAGAAAGGAGGGCATCCTTAATTTTTTGCTCTGCGCCTTTGCCAAATTTCTTGTCGATCTCTTTATTAATGGTCCAGTTATAGTCATAGTAAGGAGGTGTTGTATAGAATACCTTTACCTTGTTCGTATCCACTTTACCTTCTTTAACGGCTGCTTCCCAAACGGAAATATTTAATGCACCCGCCTGGAAGGAACCGGATTCGATTAACTTATAGGTTGTGTCATGTGAGCCGGAAAAATTAGGCTTACCATTAAAGTCTTTGTTCGGGTCAATACCCGCTTCTGAAAGGAAATAACGCGGCATTAAATGGCCGGATGTTGAACTTTCACTGCCAAACGTAAATGATTTCCCTTTTAAATCCTTCAAGGAATTAATGCCGGAATTAGGCTGAGTGATAAACACTGATTGGAACTCAGCATCCCGCGGCCGTTGAACGATGGATTTAGCCTCAGGGACAAGGTTTCTAGCCTGAACACTTGTTAATCCGCCAAACCAAGCCATGCTGATTTCACCGCGCTGGAATCCTGTTACTAAAGCGGCATAATCAACAGAAGGAACGAACTCTACCTTTAGGCCAGTTTTCTCGTTTAAGTATTTAGCGACTGCATCCATGCCTTTTTGCAAGTCGGCGGCATTTTGGTCCGGAATGGCTCCGATTTTAAACACTTGATCTGTTTTTTGTTCTTTCTTGCCTTCACTAGATTTTTCATTATTGTTTTGACCACAGGCGGCTAATGAAAATACCATCATCACCAGGATCATTACAGAAAACCACTTTTTCATAAAAGATACCCACCTCAATTGTCAATTACTAAAAAATGAATAGAAATAAATATTAACCTTCCTAATTATAAGGAAATGTTAGTACGTAATAAATTCAATTTATCGATTTATTCAATCGATTAGTATCGATTATTCGAATAGATAAAACCCCTGTCGGTCTGACAGGGGCAGAAAATTTCAATTTATACAGTTTGCTGTGACGAAAAAATAATGTCAGCAGAAATGAATAGGTTTTGATTTTGGAGGCAATTTAAGGAAAAAAGGATAAATGTATGATTGGATTAATTATCGCCATCCTCATTTTTAATTTTATCGCTTTTAAGTTCAATAGGGTTTTAACTCTTAATCAAATTGTTCATATTTGGTGCTTCACAATTGCCTTTCAAACGACTTTCGATGTTTTTATAGAATTTAAATACCAAGCTTATTGGTATTTCAATAAAGAAGTTGATTGGGCTGGTGAAATTCCTCATTTGTTCGTGGTTCCACCTGTTAATATGATTTTTTTAAATTGGTTTCCTTTTAAAGGAACACATGTAAAAAAGGCATTCTATATAATTTTATTTGTGATTGCAATCTTAGGTTACGAGATGATTACGCTATTCCCGGAACCTTGGGGATATTTCCATTATGGCTGGTGGAAGCTTTGGCATGCTGCCATTTTAGACCCCATTTTGCTTTTAATATTATTGGGGTATTATAAATGGATATGCCGGTTGGAGAAAAGGTCGATTTGCCAATAATAGGATTGCATAGAGAGGCAGAGAAACGCTCTCTCTTTTTTTATTTTATTGATGAAATTGTATAAACAGGCTTGGCTGCTTGTACATACTCTAATAAAAATGACAGTCGTAAAAGGAGGGAGGGCGATGGGCATATTGAAGGATGGTATCAGCATCGGAACCGTATCAGGAGGAATCGTAAACTTTGGCGGGGCAGTGATTATTTCACCCATTTCGGTTACCAATACCGTTTCAGGTTCAGGCTCCGGAAATACGGATCCCGGTGGTTCTGGAAATACGGCACTTACTGCCGCAAGCAATCTGCTTCAATCAATTGCGGATAATCAGGGATTATTGGGTTCAGGAAATACGAGACAATCCAGAGCAGAAAGTGCAGGACATAGAGGTAATAAAATGGCGGTAAATAGAAGACGGGGCCGATAGCAGCCCCGTCTGATTATTTTTTATGATTTATGATACTTTTAATCCTTTTGCTGTTTGAACTTGCGTCCGCTTAGCGGGTTTGATGACATTGAAGACAATGTTTAGAAAGATAGCTGTTAAGCTTCCAGCAACAATCCCGCTATTCGTAAGAATCTTAACACTCTCAGGCAGATGTGCAAATAAATCCGGAACGGTAGTTACACCTAAACCAACTCCAACAGAACAAGCAATGATTAATAGATTCTCTTGTGAAGAAAAGTCTACTTTACTAAGCATCTTGATTCCAGAAGCAATGACCATCCCAAACATAGCAACCATTGCTCCGCCAAGTACAGCAGTTGGGATAACTGTTGTTAATGCCGCAATTTTCGGTACAAACCCTAGAAAAATTAAAATTCCGCCCATTGTATAAATAACGCTCTTATCCTTAACCCCAGAAAACTGGACAAGCCCAACATTTTGCGAGTAAGTGGTGTATGGGAATGAATTGAAGAATGCCCCAATTACACTTGCCAACCCTTCTGCACGATACCCTTTCACTAAATCCTGTTCCGTCAACTTTCGGCCCGTGATATCACTTAAGGCAAAATAAACACCAGTTGATTCTACAAGGCTCACAATCGCTACAATTGTCATCGTAATAATCGGTGCCAGTTCAAAAGAAGGAGTTGCAAAATGTAAAGGTGTTACCATATGAAACCAGGATGCATCACCAACTGCAGAAAAATTTACTTTTCCCATGAACGCTGCAGCAATGGTACCTGCTATCAAGCCTAATAATATAGAAATAGCCCGTATGAACCCTTTAAAGAAACGATAAAGAATAATGATAAATAATAACGTACCAAATGCCAGCACAATGTTTGAAATTGAACCAAAATCAGGGCTGCCTTGACCGCCGGCAACATTATTCATTGCGACAGGAATTAGTGTCGTTCCAATAATCGTCACAACAGAACCCGTTACGACTGGAGGGAAGAAGTGAATCAGTTTACCAAAGTATTTCGCAATCAACATGACAATTAATCCGGAAACTAGGATCGAACCATAAATAGAGGACATGCCATACTGATTTCCAATGGCAATAATCGGGCCTACTGCCGTAAATGTACAGCCAAGGACAATCGGAAGACCGATCCCAAAATAACGATTCTGCCATACCTGTAATAATGTAGCGATACCGCTTGTTAATATATCAAGAGAAACCAGATAGGCAAGCTGTTCATTCGAAAGATTGAGGGCACCGCCAATAATAAGCGGAACAATAACTGCTCCTGCATACATAGCGAGAACATGCTGAATTCCAAGGGATGCTGTTTTAAGTGTTGAATTTTTCATTATACTAGCTCCTCTACTTTTTCAGATTTAAAAGTGACTTCACCGTTAGCGAGGGAAGCAACGCGGGCTAAAGATTCAACTCTTATTCCTTGGTCGGCTAGCATTTTTGCACCGTCTTGGAAGGACTTTTCGATGACTATTCCTACTCCGGCCACTTCGGCGCCGCTTTGGTTGACAATATCTATTAACCCTAAGGCTGCCTGACCATTGGCAAGAAAGTCATCAATAATAAGAACTTTGTCCTCAGCCTTTAAAAACTTTTGCGCAATCGAAATCTCGTTAGTTTCCTGCTTTGTAAAGGAATGAACAGAAGCGGTGATCAATCCTTCGGTTAATGTGAGTGATTTTCTTTTTCTGGCGAAAATAACTGGAATATTGAACTGTAGGCCCGTCATAACTGCAGGGGCAATGCCCGAAGATTCAATGGTGACAATTTTGGTGATTCCCTCGTTAGCGAAGCGCTTCGCAAACTCTTTGCCAATTTCAAGCATTAATTCTGGATCAATTTGATGGTTTAAAAAAGAATCAACTTTTAGGATTTGATCTGATAAAACTTGCCCGTCATTTTTGATTTTTTCCTGTAATAGTCTCATGTTGTACCCCCATTTTTAAAAATAAAAAACCCAAAGGCCGTCCCCACATCAAATTGAGTGAGGTAATGGCCTTTGGGCTTAGTGTCCGAAAGGAATAGAATGGAAGTACGCTTTAAAAGAAAAGCATCCGTTCTCATTACCCACTCATAGTCGAATCGTTTACGGCAATTCGGTAGAGACTTGCGGGCCATATTCCCGCGATTATATGAGTGAAGCCTTATTGAATTCATTTCAAATTATATCACGGTAAATCGAGAAATCAATCACTTTTTTCGCAAAAAGCGAATAATGTACTAATAATTTTTTTATTTTGTTCGTCTTTTAGAAACCCTTCCCGTAAGTATCATAGAAGGATTGAACAATTAGCCCATTTCAGTTACTATTAAAATGTACGTATATATTAGAAAATTGTGAAAAGGGAAATAAATATCACTAGAGGATACTAACCGGTTAGGATGTTTGGGCCCAATCATAATTTTCATATAAAGAATAATTGGAGGAATGAAAGATGGTTGAAAAAATCCGCCCCTATTGGCCAGCTGATGTACCTGCCAACTTTACCTATTTACAAGGTGAAAAACCACTTTTTGCTTATTTAGAGCAGCATGGGAACGAGCGCCCAAATGACACTGCCTATATTTTTTATGGACAAGAGGTCACTTGGGGACAACTCTTGGAGTACGTGATCGCTTTGCTGGCTATTTACATAAAAAAGGGGTTAAGAAAGGCAGCTGCATCGCCCTTTATTTGCAAAACTGTCCGCAATATATTATTGCTCATTTCGCCATACAAAAACTTGGTGGAACGGTTGTGCCACTAAACCCAATGTTTAAAGAAAATGAATTGGCCTATTATTTCGAAGAAGCACCAATTAAAGGGATTGTAGCTGGTGCAGAAATTTACCCTCTTGTCAAAAAAGCGATGGAAAAGTCCCGCAACCTGAACTTTATAGTGACTGCTAACTATCAAGATTTTCTCCCAGACCAGCCTCAATGGAAGTTTCCTGAAGAATTGCTTGTACCAAAACACCACCTCACAGAAGCAGATGATTTCACCACGATCCTTCAAACTGAAAATCCGTACGAACATACTGAACAAGTTGATTTGTGGAATGATATTGGGTTAATGGTCTTTACCTCCGGAACCACCGGACGCCCAAAAGGAGCAATGCTCACATTTGGTAATGCCCTTTTTAAATCCGCAGCCGCTGCCCATTCAAACGTTATGAAGGACGATGAAATTTTATTGGCAAGTGCTCCATTATGCCATATTGCTGGTATGTTGATGGGGTTAAATTCAACCATTTATTCGGGCAGGCCATGTGTGTTATTTACTCGTTTTGATCCGCTTGCAACGGTCGACGCCATAGAAAAGTACCGTGTTTCCTATTGGTATAGCATTGCGCCGATGAATTGGGCCATTTTACAAATTCCAGGCATTGCCGAAAGAGACTTGTCCAGTTTAACAACCAATCTGGCCACCAGCTTTGGAGTTCAGGTCACACAAGAGCTTTCAGACAAATGGAAAGCGGTTACGAAGGGCTGCCCGTTATTCGAGGCTTCCTATGGTTTAAGTGAAACTCATACATGTGACACGTTTATGCCAAAGGATAAAGTGAAGTTTGGTTCCTGTGGAATCCCTACTTTTGATACAGAAATTCGCATCCTTCATATCGAAACAGGTGAGGAAGTGCCTGCAGGCGAGCAGGGTGAAATTGTCGTGAAAAATCCGGGTGTGTTTAAGGGGTATTTAAACCGGACGGAAGCAACAGCCGAAACGCTTAGGGATGGTTGGGTTCATACTGGTGATATCGGACGCCTTGACGAGGATGGATATTTGTATTTCATGGGACGAGTAAAAGAAATGATAAAAAGCTCAGGCTACAGTATTTTTCCAGAAGACGTCGAAGCACTTCTCAATTTACATCCGGCTATTCGCCAATCAGCCGTTATCGGCGTGCCTGATCCTGTAAAAGGAGAAGTTGTCAAAGCATTTGTCGTACTGCAGGATTCGAATAAGGAAGGCTTGACTCCTGACGCGATCATCTCATGGGCAAAAGAAAACATGGCTGCGTATAAATATCCACGTTATATAGAATTCATTGATCAGCTGCCGGCAACATCATCCGGAAAGGTATTGCGAAAATTATTAAAAGAAGAGTAGGAGATTATACAATGGAGTTATTACAAAAATTATCAAAGGATTTACAGGACAGAAAAGAAGCGGCACTTTTAGGTGGCGGATGTGATAAAATCGCTGCCCAGCACGAACGCGGACTATTAACTGCACGCGAAAGAATTGAAAAATTTGCTGATGCCGGCAGCTTTATGGAGCTTGGCATGTTAAATACATCCGATGTAAAGGGAACCGAGCATAAAAGCTATGGGGATGGACTAATCATTGGTGTCGGTAAAGTGAATGGCCGGTCAGCCGTCATTCAGGCCGGGGACAAGACTGTTTTTGCCGGGACGGAAGGTGCCGTTCACATGCGGAAATCCAAAAGTATCCATGAGTTTGCGGTTAAAAATGGCCTCCCAATGTTTGCACTGCATGAAGGCGGCGGATTGCGGATGCCGGATGGAATGGGTTCAGACGGTTTCAGCGATAAACTTTTCCCGCGTGAGATGCTGACAGTTCACCGCCAAGTACCGACGATGACGGCCATCTTGGGAGACAGCTTTGGCGGTCCTACTTGGACTGCTGTTTCTTCAGATTTCGTCACCCAGCTGCAAGGAACCTGTATGGCGATTGCCGGACCACGGATGCTTGAGCTCGCGAACGGGCAGAGGATGATACCGGAAGAATTAGGCGGGGTCGATATTCATAACCGCTTTACCGGACAAATTGATGATGATGGGGCAACGGAAGAAGAATGCTTTGACCAGTTGAAAACCTATTTTTCATATATGCCGCAAAACAGTGGTGAACGCCCGCAAATGAGACAGACGAATGATGATCCATACCGCTTAGTAGATGAGGTTTTCAATATACTGCCGCAGCAAAACAACCGTGTCTATGATATGAAGAAAATTATTGAAACGATTGTTGATGATGGCATCTTTTACGAATATCAACGGAAATTCGGCAAAGGCTTGATTACATCGTTTGCCCATTTGAACGGGCATGTGGTCGGAATTATCGCCAACCAGCCAAACCAATTTGCCGGAGCACCTGGCCCGCATGAGTGTCAGAAGGCGACTGAGTTTATTTGTCTTTGTGATTCCTATCATATCCCGCTGATTTTTCTGCACGATACTCCAGGTTTCCGTATCAGCAGTGAGGCAGAAAAAGCAAAAATGCCAACAAAAATTATGGTCTGGAATCAGGCGTTGGCTTTATCAACTGTACCGAAAATCTCCGTTGTCATCCGTAAAAGTATCGGTGCTGCATACGGGAATATGTGCGGTCCGGGCATGGGCGGTGATCTAGTGGTCGCTTGGCCTAGCGCGGAAATTAATTTTACCGGACCAGAAGTCGGGGTGAATGTCGTGTTTGGCCGCGAATTGGCCCGCTCTGAAAATCCAAGTGAGGAACGGAAAAAACTTTTAGAGCTTTGGTCATTTGATAGTTCACCATATAAAGCGGCAGCGAAGCATTTGATTGACGATGTCATCCAGCCCAATGAAACACGAAAATTCCTTTGTCAGTCACTTGAATACTTATTAACCTCAAAGCGTGAAAAAAGCGAGAGGCTGCTAGCGACTTGGCCGACGGGTATATAAACTTATGGAACCTTTCCATCGTGGAAGGGTTCTTTTTTTTTTGCGTCCTAAATGGGCAAACTAATAAAAAATATTTTAAAAAAATGTCCACCTGGGGTGAACATTCTTGTGGAAATGTGATAAAGTATAGTAAATGAATCCTTTTATAGCAGGGTTTATATGGAGTGTAAATGTCCACCTCAGGAGGACAATTGTATTTTTAAAAAATACATAAACATCGTTTTTCATGATAAAGGAGGATTTGATATGTCCAGTAAAAAGCTAGAGCATTTTTTAAATGAAAATCTTGAGGATTTAAAGGGAAAAGGCCTATATAACGTCATCGATCCGCTTGAAAGTCCAAATGGACCGGTGATTACGATTAACGGCAAGGAACTTGTTAATCTTTCTTCCAATAATTATTTAGGATTAGCAACCGATGAACGGTTGAAAAAAGCTGCTGCCGAAGCGCTTGAAAAATACGGAGTGGGGGCAGGAGCTGTTCGGACTATTAATGGAACTCTCAGGCTTCATCTAGAGCTGGAGGAAAAATTAGCTGAGTTTAAACATACAGAAGCAGCCATAGCTTATCAATCAGGTTTTAATTGTAACATGGCGGCTATTTCCGCTGTCATGGATCAAAACGATGCGATATTATCAGATGAACTTAACCACGCCTCTATTATTGACGGCTGCAGACTGTCCAGAGCTAAGATCATCCGTTTCAACCATTCTGATATGGATGATTTGCGCGCCAAAGCCAAAGAAGCAGTCGAGTCTGGTCATTATAACAAAGTAATGGTCATTACCGATGGTGTTTTTTCGATGGACGGGGATATCGCGCTTCTGCCAGAAATCGTTAAAATTGCTGAGGAATTTGACTTGATTACCTATGTAGACGATGCACATGGTTCAGGTGTACTCGGTGAAGGTGCAGGGACGGTCAAACATTTTGGACTCTCCGATAAGATCGATTTTCAAATTGGTACTCTATCAAAAGCAATCGGAGTTGTCGGTGGTTATGTTGCCGGAAAGCAAAACTTAATTGATTGGCTGAAGGTTCGCAGCCGTCCGTTCTTATTTTCCACTTCCCTAACACCTGCTGATGTGGCTGCAAGCAAACGTGCAATCGAGATTTTAATGGAAAGTACTGAGCTTAATAAAAAGCTTTGGGAAAACGGAAACTATTTGAAAAAAGGATTAAAGGACTTGGGCTTTAATATTGGAAATAGTGAAACGCCGATTACTCCATGTATCATTGGCGATGAAAAATTAACTCAGGATTTTAGCAGACGGTTAAATGAAGAAGGGGTTTATGCGAAGGCGATCGTATTCCCGACCGTTCCTCGCGGGACAGGACGGCTCCGCAATATGCCGACAGCAGCCCATACGAAAGAAATGCTTGATAAGGCCATCGCCATTTACGAAAAAGTCGGCAAGGAATTAGGAATTATTTAAAGATTTTACTGACAGAGGATGATATAGATGAAACGTATATTAATAACGGGTGCTTTAGGTCAAATCGGTTCTGAATTAACCTTAAAGCTTAGAGATATTTACGGATCGGACAATGTTATTGCTACTGATATAAAGAAAAACAATAGCGAAGCGGCATTAAGTGGTCCGTTTGAAGTGGTCGATGTGACCGATGGTAAAACAATGGTGGAGACGGCCCGGAAATATAAGGTGGATACGGTGATGCATTTAGCAGCCCTATTGTCAGCCACTGCCGAAGCAAAACCAGTTTTCGCTTGGAACTTGAATATGGGCGGTCTGTTAAATGCGCTAGAGACAGCTCGCGAAATGAATGCACAATTTTTCACCCCAAGCTCAATTGGTGCTTTTGGTCCATCAACACCGAAAGACAATACGCCACAGGATACGATTATGCGCCCTACCACCATGTATGGTGTCAATAAAGTAGCCGGTGAACTTTTGGCGGATTATTACTTTGAAAAATTCGGTGTTGACACACGCGGTTTGCGTTTCCCTGGATTGATTTCCTATGTGGCACTTCCTGGAGGCGGTACTACCGACTACGCTGTGGAAATTTATTATGAAGCAATAAAAAATGGGCGCTATACGTCGTATATCGATAAAGGCACCTATATGGACATGATGTATATGCCGGATGCATTGAATGCCATCGTGGATTTAATGGAAGCGGATGGTTCTAAGTTGAACCACCGTAATTCCTTTAACGTGTCTGCGATGAGTTTCGACCCGGAAGAAATCGCGGCAAGCATCAGAAAATATATACCTGGTTTTAAAATAAACTATAATGTAGACCCAGCTCGTCAAAAAATTGCCGAAAGCTGGCCAAATTCTATCGACTCCAGCGCTGCTAAGCAAGAATGGGGCTTCAAATACGACTATGATTTAGACAAAATGACCAAAGATATGCTTGATAAATTAAGCCAAAAATTTCAATTGAAAATCCCAAGTTAAAGAAAAACAGCGAAGCTCTTAAAGCTTCGCTGTTATCTTTTCACATAGATCAATTTGTCATTTTTCTCGGTTACTCGTCCAATGATAGAGGCATCTGCCAATCCACGTGAATGTAAGCCATCCACATAAAGCTTTGCATCTTTTTCGTTAATTGAGACAAGCAAACCCCCAGAAGTAATCGCATCACATAAAACAAGCTGCTCTTCAGGAAGAATGTCCTCGTACACAACATCATCAGATATCCATTTATGATTAGACTTAGAGCCGCCAGGGACTACGCCATTTTTCGCTAATTCGATGGCCCCTTCAAGAATTGGCACCTGGTTAAATGAAATTTCAAAGCTCACATCACTCCCTCGTGCCATTTCACTTCCGTGTCCTAACAGGCCAAAGCCGGTCACATCGGTCACAGCACTTGGAGTAAATGGGAAGAGCTCTTCAGCAGCGGTTTTATTCAGCATTGCCATTGTTTCTGTCACGGCTTGTTCTTGCTCCGGAGTTACGGCATTTCTTTTAATCCCAGTTGTCAAAATTCCAACGCCAATTGGTTTTGTCAATATTAGGATATCTCCAGGCTTTGCTCCGACATTTTTCCAAACTTTTTCCGGATGGACAATTCCTGTCACGGATAACCCAAATTTCGGTTCCTGATCATCGATGGAATGGCCGCCAACCGTGAGGGCCCCAGCTTCTTTAACTTTATCTGCAGCACCGCGTAAAATATCTGCAAGCATATTCGCTCCGAGTTTTTTTATAGGGTAGCCGACGATATTCAATACAGTCTTTGGTTCTCCACCCATGGCGTACACGTCGCTTAATGAATTTGCGGCTGCAATCTGGCCGAACATATACGGGTCGTCCACAATTGGAGTAAAGTAGTCTACTGTTTGAATCAGCGCAATCGTATCCGTTAATTGATACACACCCGCATCATCGCTAGTTTCATTCCCGACAAGTAATTCGGGAACAGGGTCTTGTTTTGGTAAAAGACGCAAAACTTGCGTCAGGTCCTCTGGACCAATTTTACAGCCTCAACCAGCCTTAGTTGATAAAGAGGTTAGGCGAATCTTTTCCTGCTCACTCATTATGTACACCTCCCATTAAATAGTATACCTATTATACTAATAGGTGCAAAACATTTGCGGAATAATAGTTGAAAAGATAAAATGTTTCTACCATATACATAATGAAAAGCAGGAGGTCATCAATGAAAAACTTTCATGTAATTGTTGAATTTTGCATGCAGTGAAACTACGCACCAAAAGCCGCGAGTTTCGCGGAGGAACTAATCACGCATTTCCGGCGTGATATTTCAAAATTGGAATTGATTCCAGCCTCAGGAGGAATCTTCGAGGTTACCGTGAATGGGGAAAAAATCTACTCTAAAGATGAAATAGGGTTATTCCCAGATACAGAAGACATTATTAAAATCATGGAGTCAAAATAACAAAAACCCTCACATTTCAACTGTGAGGGTTTTAAATTGCCGGTAATTTTATTATGTAAACTGTGTAATAAAAAAGTAAATCAAGGCAGCGTAATATACCGATTTTTTCCTGAACCATTATTTATTTTTGATATAAAGATCTCTAAAACATTATTTTGAAAGGAAGCGTTTATACAATGATTAATTATAGAGAAAGGAAAGTCAATTGTACGGGTCTTTTTTGGATGTCGTGATGGGAATGTGTAAGAATGTTTTTGCGCTGTAATGACAAGCTGTGTATTATCAGTTTTTACTTTAATCTCCGAACTGACATATTCATTTAATGATGCCTCAACAATCCAATCTGTTTCGGTTTCGTATATATCAATTCTGAATTGATATAAATCGCAATGGGTTGTAGATGGATCCAAAAAATAATTTGTTAACCATTTTTCCATTTTCTCAAAATCTACAACAGAATTTCGAGGCAGGTTTTTCTTTTTCAAAATATTATTCCTCCTTACACGTTTCATTTTATTCAAGGAGCCGAAAAATGTTAAAAATGCTATAATAGGACAAAAGAAGGATTTTAAGGAGATATTTATTGCATGAAAGAAACCTTGCGGAGCATTCCACCTGTACATGAGCTTCAACATCACCCACAGTTTAAAGTGTTGATTGAACAAAATCAGCTTGATGCAGTAGCCCTGACTAGTCTTCTAAAAGACATTCTGGATGAGACTAGACAAGCAATCATCCGCCAACAGTGGCTAGGGCCATTGCCTGGAACGGAATCGTTTATTGATGAAATTTTTCAACAGCTGCAATATAAAATTAAAAAACAGCTTTCATATACATTAGAAAAAGTTATTAATGCAACAGGCACGATTTTACATACCAACCTTGGCAGGGCTAGGTTAAGCAATGCCGCTATTCAACATGTAGTGGAAGTAGCTCAAAACTATTCCAATCTTGAATATAAGTTAAATGAAGGGGAACGTGGTTCTCGCCATAGTCATGTTGAAGCCTTGATTAAAGAGATTACTGGGGCCGAAGCGGCGATGGTCGTGAATAATAATGCTGCTGCTGTTTACCTTGTCTTAAGAGCCTTGGCCAAAAATAAAGAGGTCATTGTTTCAAGAGGACAGCTTGTTGAAATCGGCGGATCGTTTCGAATCTCTTCGATCATGGAGGAGAGCGGTGCGACATTAATCGAAGTTGGGACAACCAATAAAACTCATCTTTATGATTATGAAAATGCGGTGACGCCCGACACGGCTATCATCATGAAAGTTCACACCAGCAATTTTAAGGTAATTGGTTTTACAAAATCGGTTGAGTCAGAGGAATTAATTCAGCTTACAAAAACCCGTGAAGATGTCCTTTTCTATGAGGATTTAGGGAGCGGTGCGTTATTTGACCTAAGAAACCATGGAATTGGGGACGAGCCGGTAGTCAAAGAAGTAATTGGAATGGGTGCAGATGTTGTCACATTTAGCGGGGACAAGCTGTTAGGAGGCCCGCAGGCAGGAATTATTGCTGGGAAAAAGGCAATTATTGATCGATTGAAAAAACACCAGCTTGCGCGAGTGGTGCGGGTGGATAAAATGACACTTGCGGCGCTTGAGGGTACATTACTAGATTATGCCCGTGGTGAAAAGACAATGAAAAATATTCCGGTCATCCGTGATTTATTAATTTCTGTCAATGAATTAGACGAAAGGGCAGCAAACTTTGTTACAAATTTGTTACAAAGGACAACTGCTTTTCAGGCAAATATTTTTCAAGCAACAAGTCAGGTCGGAGGAGGCACAATGCCGGATGTGGAATTGCCTGCAAGGGTTATAGCCTTAAGGCATGAATCCTTAACGGCCGAGCAGCTTGGCAGGAAGTTGAGAACGGAGTCGAAGCCTGCTATCATTGGCAGAATTCAAAAGGATGAATTTTTAATTGATCTGAGGACTGTTACTAAGGAGGAAGAGGAGCAGCTCCTAGATACATTGTTACATATTTAAGAAAAACGAAAGCATCGTTTCAGTGAATTCTGAATCGATGCTTTTTTCATTTAGCTAATCGTTAAATTACATATCATGGCTTGAATTATGTTTTTGACGCGTATGGTTGCGATTTTTCACTTTTTTTGACCCGCTTAAAGGCTCCGGCTGGCCGGATTGTTTTGGGGCATTTCTGCGCATATCTGTCCCGTCATTTTTGTTGGTCATCATTATCCCTCCTCATCAGTTAGGATGCGGTCAATCATTCTTTTTATGTGCTGAATATTTTTTTTCGTTCTGTACAATTTAATGGGTAAACAATTTAAGGGGGAATCCTAAAGATGCAAAGAAATCCTTATAACAAGAATAAACAGGAAGCTTTTCAAGCTGCTCAGCAGGGGTTTGAGAATGCACAGGGACTTTTCGAAACGATTGTCAGCGACAGTGCTAGCTATGGACATCAATTAAAGCATTTAAAAAATGAAGTGAATGAGGCATACCAGCAAATTGAGAATGCGCTCGAAGTGGCTTCTGAAACACAAAGGGCACAGCTTGAGAGATTCCAGCAGGATCTAAAACAAATTGTTACTGATGTAAATGATTTTCATTAATAAGAAAAAGCGGGAATCCCGTCCCGCTTTTTCAATCCATTTCAAGCAATGGAAGCATCTTTATTGATTCTTTTTACGTTTTTTATTGTTTTGTCTTTCCATTTCTGTAAGGGGTTCATTGGCCATCTCTTCATTATAGCCTGCACCCATACCTTGCGCACCAGCTGCATTCATTCCTGGTATGACATGCTTCGCCTTTCTTTTTGCCATTAACCTTCACCTCCTGTTAAAATTACTATCTCCATTCGGACGAAATTAATGACAAATAAAAGTTTTTTTGCCATAATGTAAGAGGGAATCCTTCGGATGGCAAAAGAAAATTTTACATAGGTAATGATAGTTTTTTCAAAATATTCCGAATAAATTACATAAAAAACCATAAGAAAAACTTATCAATCACAATAACTTTCTTGTTATTTACTTATGTAATCGGTTGTATTAAGATTATTTTTGTGAGAAAAGTAAAAGCCGGATGGGGATTTTTCAACTTTTCGATTTTTGTATTTTTATGACGTATAAGGGGGTTACTACCATGGCGAAAAATGATGTGTTTAACGCACGATCTTCCTTTGACGTAAACGGCAAAACTTATCATTATTACCGTCTAAACGCTTTGGAAGAAGCAGGCATTGGCAACGTGTCCAAATTGCCTTATTCCGTAAAAGTATTACTTGAATCCGTGCTCCGCCAATATGATGGCCGTGTTATTACAAAAGAGCATGTTGAAAATCTTGCAAAATGGGGAACAGATGAACTTAAAGAGGTAGATGTACCTTTCAAGCCTTCCCGTGTAATTCTTCAGGACTTCACTGGTGTTCCTGCAGTCGTTGACCTTGCTTCCTTAAGAAAAGCAATGGCAGACCTTGGCGGCGACCCAGACAAAATCAATCCTGAAAAAACTGTTGACCTTGTTATCGACCACTCTGTACAGGTTGATGCATATGGTAACGAAAATGCATTAAAAGTTAACATGGATTTAGAATTCGAACGTAATGCTGAGCGTTACCAGTTCTTAAGCTGGGCACAAAAAGCATTCAATAACTACCGCGCAGTTCCTCCTGCAACTGGTATCGTTCACCAGGTTAACCTTGAGTACTTGGCTGATGTTGTTCATGTTGCTGAAGTTGACGGCGAGCTTGAAGCTTATCCAGATACACTTGTAGGTACTGACTCTCATACAACTATGATTAATGGTCTTGGCGTTCTTGGCTGGGGCGTTGGCGGTATCGAAGCAGAAGCAGGCATGCTTGGACAGCCTTCTTACTTCCCAGTACCAGAGGTTGTAGGGGTTAAATTAACTGGTGAACTGCCAAACGGTGCTACTGCTACTGACCTTGCATTAAAAGTAACACAAGTTCTTCGTAAGCATGGCGTAGTTGGCAAATTTGTTGAATTCTACGGACCAGGCGTTCCTTCATTACCGCTTGCTGACCGTGCAACAGTTGCGAACATGGCTCCTGAATACGGTGCAACTTGCGGATTCTTCGCAATCGATGAAGAATCACTTGGATATATGCGCTTAACAGGCCGCGATGAAGAAGCAATCAAAGTTGTTGAGGCATATTGCAAAGCTAACGGCTTATTCTTCTCACCAGCTGATGAGCCAGTTTATACTGACGTAGTCGAAATCAACCTTGCTGAAATTGAAGCAAATCTTTCTGGTCCTAAGCGTCCGCAGGATTTGATTCCACTTTCACAAATGAAGGAAGAATTCGTGAAAGCTGTTTCTGCTCCTCAAGGCAATCAAGGCTTCGGCTTAGGTTCTGATGAGCTTGAAAAGTCTGCAACCGTTAAATTTAACAATGGTGACGAAGCAGAAATCAAAACAGGTGCAGTTGCGATTGCTTCTATCACAAGCTGTACAAACACCTCTAACCCATATGTTCTAGTGGGTGCAGGTCTTGTTGCGAAGAAAGCTGTAGAACTTGGAATGGAAGTTCCTAAGTTTGTAAAAACTTCTTTGGCACCAGGATCTAAGGTTGTAACTGGTTACCTTCGTGATTCCGGCTTACTTCCATACCTTGAGCAAATCGGCTTCAACCTTGTTGGTTACGGCTGTACAACATGTATCGGTAACTCCGGTCCATTAAAAGAAGAAATCGAAAAAACAATCGCGGAAAACGACCTATTAGTTACATCTGTTCTTTCCGGTAACCGTAACTTTGAAGGACGTATCCATCCGCTTGTAAAAGCTAACTACCTAGCATCACCACCGCTAGTTGTTACTTATGCATTAGCTGGAACAGTTAACGTTGACTTTGAAAAAGATCCTATCGGAAAAGACAAAAACGGCAACGACGTCTTCTTCAAGGATATCTGGCCAACTACTGCTGAAGTAAATGAAGTAGTAAAACAAACTGTAACACCTGAACTGTTCCGTAGAGAATACGAGAACGTGTTTGGCGACAACGAGCGCTGGAATGAAATCAAGACAAGCAACGAGCCATTATATACTTGGGATGAGGATTCAACTTATATTGCAAATCCTCCATTCTTTGAAGGTTTATCTAAAGACCCAGGTGAAGTAGAGCCATTAACTGCTCTTCGCATTGTTGGTAAGTTTGGCGACTCTGTCACAACTGACCATATTTCACCTGCAGGAGCGATCGGCAAAAATACTCCAGCTGGTAAATATTTATTGGAAAAAGGCGTTCAGCCTCGTGACTTCAACTCTTACGGCTCCCGCCGTGGTAACCACGAAGTTATGATGCGCGGTACGTTCGCAAACATCCGTATCCGTAACCAAATCGCACCTGGCACAGAAGGCGGCTTCACAACTTACTGGCCAACAGGTGAAGTTATGTCCATTTACGATGCTTGCATGAAGTACAAAGAAGAAGGCACTGGCTTAATGGTTCTTGCTGGAAAAGACTACGGAATGGGATCTTCCCGTGACTGGGCTGCAAAAGGTACAAACCTATTAGGCATCAAAACTGTTCTTGCTGAAAGCTTCGAACGTATCCACCGTTCAAACCTTGTATTAATGGGCGTTCTTCCACTTCAATTCAAAGAAGGCGACAACGCAGAATCACTTGGTTTAACTGGCAAGGAAACATTTGAAGTTCAAGTTGATGAGAACGTAAAACCACGTGATCTTGTAAAAGTTACTGCTACTGCTGAAGATGGCAGCAAGAAGGAATTTGAAGTAGTTGTACGTTTTGACTCTGAAGTTGAAATCGACTACTACCGTCACGGTGGAATCCTGCAAATGGTTCTTCGTGAAAGATTACAAGGCTAATCCTAGAATAGTAAAACACCATGCGTGAATGCGCATGGTGTTTTTTGCATTTTCTTATATTTGTCCAAGCACCTCACTTATTAGCACCATATAATATCACATAATACCTATCGTATTTTTACGAATATCAGAAAGAGGAGTGAGTAATATGGCATGTGGTTGTGGCAAGTCATCTAAACAAGTAAGACCCAATAATGTAAATTATTATTCGCCAAATCGAAGAAATGTATATAGAAAGCAAACAGATCATTTGAATAAACAAGAAGGTCAAAATCAAGTACAACAAGATAATAACAAAAACCAGAAGTAATCCATAAATCCTCATTTTGAATTTTGTTGACAATTATGCTTATACTTGCTTAAAATTGGATTAATCAATCGTAAAGGAATGAACAAAGGACCGATGAAGTTTTAATCTTATTTTTCAGAACATGATTCGAATAAACGAAAAATGTTGAACCTGAAGAATGGGATAAATCTGTCCTTTTTTATGTCCTGATTATAAGCTGATGCTAATAACCTTTAGAAAGGTTTATTTTTGTGTTGCTTTTAATAAGACATTTCACTCTCTTCAGGTTCATGGAGGGAGTTTTTTTATGAACAAAAATAATGTTATTTTAAGTGTAAAAAGATTAGAAAAGAGTTTTCATTTACGAAAAATCTTAGATGAAATCCAGTTGGATATTAAATTTGGTGAAAGAATCGGTCTTGTTGGTTACAACGGCAGCGGCAAAACGACATTGGCCAATCTCATCTTGGGGAAGGAAGAGCCGGATCGGGGCCACATAGAAAAGTCACCTGATCTGAAAATCGGCTACCTATCTCAATCAATTGATTATGAAGTAAATGATTTTCAGGAATCCTTAAAAATACGTGAGGTTTTTCAGCTCGCCAGCGAGTTAGGATTGAAAAAGGTTCAAAATTGGCAGGATGAAATGCTGGAGCATTTAAGCGGCGGCGAAAAGTTAAAACTTGTTCTTTCAAGTATATGGGCTTCAAAACCGGACCTGTTAATTTTGGATGAACCGACAAACCACCTAGACTTTAAAGGTGTTAATTGGTTAATTTCTGAAATAGAAAAATTCCCGGGTTCTGTTTTGATAATCTCACATGACCGACACTTTCTTGACCGAACGGTTAACCGGGTTTTTGAGTTGGAGGATGGAAAGCTTCAGTTTTACCAAGGAAATTATAGTGAATACCGTAAGGAGAAGGAGCGTAAAAGAGCGAACCAACAGCATCAGTACGAAGTGCAGCAGCGCCAGATTGAGCGGGTAGAAGAGCAAATGGACCAATTAAAATCCTGGTCGGATAAAGCGCATAGAACCTCCACAAAAGAGGAAGGTTTTAAGGAATATCACCGGGTCAAAGCAAAGAAGCGTGACGCACAAATAAAGTCAAAAATGAAACGACTGCAGAGTGAACTGGGCAAAAACAGGGTAGATAAACCTTTGGAAGAAACAAAGGTTAAATTTGAGTTTGACAGCTACGGAAAAAGAGGGAAGCGTATCATTGAGGCAAAAAAACTTTCCATGGCTTTTGGTGGCAGATACCTTTTCCAAAATTCCCAATTTTACATTAATTATGGAGAGCGGATTGGACTCCTTGGCGAAAATGGCTGCGGGAAAACAACGTTAATCAAAATTATTATGGGATTGGTTTCACGGACCGACGGAGAATTGTGGAAGAGCGATTCATTAAGAATTACTTACTTAAGCCAGGATGTTGCTGATTTGCCTGTTGAAAAAACAGCAATCGAAGCATTGGGATTAACCGACCGCGATCACATTTTTAAAGCAAGAACCCTGCTTGCCAATCTGGGGCTTAAGGAACAATTCATTACAAAACCTATTGGAACGTTAAGTCTTGGTGAACGGACCAGGGTTAAGCTTGTTGATATGTTATTGAAAGACTATGATGTTTTAATTCTGGATGAGCCGACTAATCATTTGGATTTGCCCAGTAGAGAACAGCTTGAAAAAACATTGTCTGAGTTTACTGGGACAATTATCACAGTTTCTCATGATTATTATTTTTTAAATAAACTTTGTAATCGGCTTTTGGTGTTTGAAGAACAGCAAATAAAACGATTTGAAATGGGACCGGAGGAGTTTTTTGATAAAGAGAATAAAAAAGTTGAAGGGGACCAAAAAGAAATCCTAATGGTAATTGAAAACAAAATTGCCGCAGTACTTGGGGAGTTAGCACTTATTGACCGCCAAGATCCAAAATATCCTCTATTAGATAAAGAATTTAATGAATTGCTAAAACAGAAAAGGAATCTAATTGGGTAACGGCTTCAGGGCTCTTCCGTTAACTGTCACAAAATCGAAATATGTATGCTTTGTTTCAACTGAGTTTATAGTGTAAAATCAGGGTAATTGGATTATGTATAAAGGAGAGATTCGGGATGATGAAGAAAGTCATTGCTGCCGTGTTATTGATATCATTATTAACCGTAGCAATCGTCCAAGCAGTAAATAAAAAGGCAGAGAAACCCGAAACCGCAAGCCCGACAGCAGCTGCTCAAAACGGCCCGGCAATCGGTGCCAAAGCACCTGATTTTGAACTTAAAACTTTGACTGGAGAAACCGTCAAGCTATCTGATTTAAAAGGTAAAAAAGTTATGCTGAACTTTTGGGCGACTTGGTGTCCGCCATGTAAAGCAGAGATGCCTGATATGGAACAGCTTCATAAAGAAGCAGGCGACGATATAACCATCCTAGCAGTAAATATCGACCCGCAATTGGATGTTCAAGGATTTGTGAATGAATATAAAATAACGTTCCCAATCCTGCTTGACGCTGAGGATGCAGTAAATGAAAAGTATCAAGTCCTATCAATTCCATCGACATATTTTATTGATAGCAAAGGAGTCATTCAAAATAAATTCGTTGGTTCCATGAAGCTTGAGGAAATGAAAGAATTTACAAGCAAGTTGAAATAAACGTTGGATTAAACATCCAGCGTTTTTTTTTTTATAAAAAAAATAAAGAATTAAATTTTCAAAAAGTTGTAATAATTTAAACCGTTATTGGTGATAATAACTGTTAGAATAGGACATAAGGAAGGTGATACAAATGAGAAAGCCAAGAAAACGTTCTTTTGCAGAACTAGTATCTGAAAATAAATCACAACTTTTAAAAGACCGTGCTGCAATGGAAAAAATTGAACAGCGCATTGAAGCAAAGCGCCTCGGTAAAGCTGAGTAATTAAAAAAGTTTACCATTCATTCATCTGCCCTCTTTGGACAAAATGTTAGTAAGGGGGGATTAGAATGGGTAAAGGTTATCAAACAAAACGCTTCCGTCCAACACATGTGGGGACGCAGCCAAGACGTTCAACTGCGAATAAGGGTAATCAAATGGGCGATACATCCGGCCAACACGCCCAGGTTATGCAAACTAAAGGCGAGTAAATATAGAAAAACCAAGACCCGGTGTGAACTTGCGCTGGGTCTTTTTATTTTGTTAATGAATTTTTTTCTGTGATATTTTTTAGCCATCGATACAAACTATATCTGTAACATGAACAATTATTTAGGAGGAGTTTACATGCCTTATAACAACAAACCAAACCCAGATGATCGCAGCGATAATGTTGAGAAACTGCAAAACATGATTGAAAATACGATTCAAAATATGGAGGCCGCTGAAGAATCAATGGCTCTAACGGACAGTGATACGCAGCGCCGGCAAATTCAAGAAAAAAATCATCGCAGAGAAGAAAGCATCGAATCTTTCCGTTCAGAAATTAAGGATGAAGCAAATAACACCCAAGAATAAAAAAGAGAGGGACCAGTTCATCAAGGACGGTCCTTTTTTGATTCGCAAATTTTATGTTATCAAGCCCGTTATGTTAAGATAGAAGGGAATTTCTTATGAAGAGTTGATCCTATTGAAACATGAAATGAACCAATTAAAGATTTGGAAAATGGAACTTCAGCAGTACGGAACTATTAAGGATGAAGGGCCAATTATTGCTGCTTTGGAAAAAGAAAGAAATCCTTTAATCTTATCGGACCTATTGACCACAGCGGCATTATCAAGACTTGGACGTAATAACCAAGACAGCATAGCCGTCCCATTGCTTAAAAAAGCTCTCCAGTTGGATCCTGATAATAAAAAGGCAACGGAATATCTTTTTCAAGCTGACTGGAAAAAAATGAAGGATATCACCGCTCCACTCATATTTCCACCAATAAGGGAGACCGATAACCGAACTGCAAAGAAGAAAATTGCAGAGGAATACATAGAAATATGTAAAAGCTTTTTAGCCAAAGCAGAGGATGCACTGCACGATCTTGAATCAAAGTCTGGAACTTCATCACGGATGGATCAGACTGAACCTTATCATCAGCTATATGTATTATTATCCTCGGCAATTGGAGAAACCGCCCAATTATTAAAGGCTGCCGAAGAATATGATCAATCGATTACTGGTGTTTTCCATACCTCCGTCTACTATGAGGATTTAAAAAGTCATTTAGCCAACCTCGAAAAAATTAAAGTAAAATGGCAGGAGCTATTTGTTGAAAGTAATCCTGAAAGCCAGTCTGAAAAAAAGGCGTTGGATCAGCTGAATGATATGGTTGGTATGGCCACGGTTAAAAAAAGAGTAAATGATTTTTATCAAGTGTTAAAATACCAAAAACAGCGCAAAGAGCTTGGCTTTAATATAAAGGATGAATTCAGCCTAAATATGATTTTAACCGGGAATCCGGGTACTGGAAAAACAACGGTCGCTCGGCTGCTTGCCAAAATCTATCATGAACTGGGCGTCCTCCCTCAGGAAAAAGTGGTTGAGACCAACCGCTCGCAGCTTGTGGGCTCCTTTGTCGGCCAAACTGAAGAAAACGTCCGAGCTGCAGTGGAAAGGGCAAAAGACGGCGTATTATTTATTGACGAAGCCTATAGTCTGAAGCGGGAAGGCCAAAGTGGAAATGATTATGGACAAGCAGCCATCGACACTTTGGTTGCCTTGATGACAAGTGAGGAGTACGGCGGGAAATTTGCGGTAATATTAGCAGGATATACCGAAGAAATGCGCAGCTTTTTAGAGGCTAATATGGGACTTCGCAGCCGTTTCCCGCAATCTAATATGATTCATTTACCAAATTATTCAAATGAAGAGTTGATCCAAATCGCCGAAATGGCGGCTGCTGATAATGACTATTTGCTAACAGAGGAAGCAAAGGTGGAAATCAAACATCGTCTTGATCTCGAGCGGGTGGACGAATCATTCGGAAATGCTAGAGCAGCTCGTAATATCGTGTTGGATGCCATTTTTAAAAAAGGATCAGAAAACAAGAGCGAAGATGAAATTTTGAAATTTATCCTTTTAACAAAGGAAGATTTTCTTTTAGATCAGCCCGAAGGTAAAGAGTCCCCGCAGGATCAGCTTGATGCCTTGATAGGTCTTGGGCCATTAAAAGAAGAAATTCGTTCATTAGTTTCATTTGTAAAAATGCAGCAATACCGTCGTAACAATGGTCTCCCAACCGTACCCATTCAACTGCATTCCGTATTTACCGGCAATCCGGGAACAGGAAAAACTACTGTAGCTGAAATCTATGCCGAATTGCTAAAGGAATGCGGTTTTTTAAAAAGAGGTCACTTAATTATCACGAGCAGAGCGGATTTTGTGGCAGGATATGTAGGGCAAACGGCCGGTAAGTCCAAGAAGAAAATTAGGGAGGCTCTTGGCGGTGTCCTGTTCATTGATGAAGCCTATGCCCTCCTTGGGTCTACAGCAGGAGACTTTGGAAAAGAAGTAATCGATACGCTTGTTGATGAAATGACCAAGCATAATGATAATCTGGTTGTCATTTTAGCGGGTTATCCTGTTGAAATGAATGAATTATTGGAAAGCAACCCGGGGCTCCGTTCAAGGTTTAAAAAGTTTTTCTTTTTCCCTGATTATTCACCTGAGGAACTGCTGGAGATTATCGTTTCTTATGCTGGAAGTTATCAATATAAACTTACAGAAAAAGCTAAAGGTATGCTTATACAGTCTATTGCGAAGGAAGCTTTCAAAGGAAACGGACGGATGGCAGCAAACCTGGTGGATGAAATGATTCAGGCCCAGGCCAAAAGATTAGTCAATATAGAACACAGCGAAAATCTATTGGAAAAAGCACAGCTACTTGAAGCGGAGGATGCAGAGGCGGCGCTGAAAAAAATCATGTAAAAGATACGATAAAGGGGACGAGAAAGAAATGGAGAACTATTTTATTTCTAAAAGGGAAATACATCTGTACTATGCGGACACAGATATGATGGGCGTAATTTATCACGCCAATTATCTGAAGTTCTTTGAATTGGGACGGACAGCGTTAATTGAAGACCTTGGCTATAACTATTTATCGATGGAGGAAGCCGGTTACTATGCGCCGGTTTATGATATTCAAATCACCTACAAAAAACCATTACGGTACGGCGATCAAGCATTCGTAAAAACCTGGGTCGCCCATAACGATGGAATTAAGACAATCTACGGCTATACAATAATAAATGGAAATGAGGAAGTATGCGCTGAAGGTACTTCGACCCACATTATTGTGAAAAAAGAAAATTTCCGGCCGACATCATTTAAAAAAGCATTTCCGGAATGGCACTTGAAATACGAGGAAATAAAGAAACGGGACTAATCACAGACCCAGGAGGTAATCAGGTTGGCGTTTGGCATTAAAAAACGGGACATTAATGAATGGAAAAGAAAAATCGATTCTGGGGAAATCGCCTTTCTTACTCATTATTGGCTTGACGACCGCTTCCCCGGCTATAAAACTGTCACAAAGGTTGGCTGCGAGGATTTGGATAGGCTGGCTGCCTGGGGCCAAAGATATGGGTTAAAGAAGGAATGGATCCATCACCGCAAGGATGGCTATTCTCATTTTGATTTAATCGGCCCTAGGCAAAAGGGAATTTTAATTCAAGAGGGACAGTTAGAACATATTTGGGAACATAAAGAAAAAGGCTCACTTGAATAATAAGTGAGCTTTTTTTTGCTAATAAGTATAAATTCAACTACTCCTCTATCTTCGTCCTAAGGGACTCGCCAATCGGCGAGTTTTCATTTATATAGGAAGCACCATCAACCCGCTGATCAGCAGGAGAGCGATTATCGATGCATGAATGAAGATGGAAGGATAGATACTTTTTGTTTTTACCGTAATAATAGCAAAAAGGAATCCGATTAAAATAAACAGGATGGTTAATGTGAAGGTTTGGCTAAATAATGAAGTGTTGAAGCCAAAGGCGATGCTTGTCATGATGCCCCCTATTTTATTGCCTGCAGTGAGTCTAAAATGGGGAAGGAGAAGCCCTCTCCACAACACTTCCTGCAATACAGCATAGGTAATAGAGAACAATAGAATATATAAAAAGGACTGCCCATTGACGGGCATTTTGTTCATAAATAAAAGGGTGGGAAAGCTTAATAAAATAATGATAGAAAGAATTATATAAAAAATTTGTGCGGATGAAGAAATAGACGGCCCCCCAAAGTAGATGGACATTTTTCGCCTAAATTTAATTAAAACATAGTGAATCATGAAGATTGGGATTAGCAATAAAAGTTGATTAAACATCACAAAAGAAAAGGCAGACAATCGAAAACGTTCAAGGAATTGACTAGCGTAACCGACCAACAGATTTCCAAGAAAAAACGTGATCAGGACCCACGTGAAAACTCTGCTTTCTTCCTTCAAAAAGGCAATGAACAGTAGCAATACAATCATGCAAGCAAAAAATGGAGTAAATATGCCTCTTGTGTAAAGAAAAGTCATGATCATAAATATAAAGCCTAAAATGATGCCAATGACATTTTTTTGCAGCACCATAAATCCCCCCATACCCTTTTACTCAAACAAAAGGCCCCGACCTATCGGAGCCATTGTACCATATGCTGCTGGATTTCTTGATATTTTTGCTCAGCTTTCGAAAGACCAAACGTCCCGGCTGTCTCAAGCGGCACCACACGATAATCTCGATTCGGATTCCTCGTTACAAATGTAGGATAAAATTTAGGATTTGAAAGTACAAGTGTACTTCCTTGTTCCGTCGTCTGCTTGGTAACCTCAACTTCGGCCATTCCGCCAATATCTTTATAATCACCGTATTGGGCGGAAATGAAATTGCCTAAAGAATAAACTACAAAGGTTTTTCTGCCGTCTGGATTATTAATCCACTCCATCGGCTGAAGAACATGCGGGTGGGAGCCGAAGATGATATCAGCCCCTTCTCCTGCCAAAAAGCGGGCCAGATCTTTTTGGTCGGTGGTTGGGATTCGCTGGTATTCATTACCCCAATGAATACTTACAACTACCACATCTGCATTGTCTTTGGCACGATGAATTTCTTCTTGCATATGATCACGGTTAATCAGGTTGACTAGATAGTCTTTTCCACTTGGTACAGGAATTCCGTTGGTTCCGTATGTATAGGAGAGAAATGCCAGCTTAATCCCGTTTTTCTCAATAATTCTTAATGTTTCCCTATCCTTTTCATCGACAAAGCTGCCGACATAGGGGAGACCAATCGCATTTAGATAAGCCGCTTCCGACTGAATCCCGCGTTCACCCTTGTCCAATGAATGATTGTTTGCATTGGAGACGATATCAACACCGTTCATTGCTAATGCATCGGCAACCGAGTGTGGACTATTAAAGGTCGGATAACTGGAAAGTCCAAGTTCTGTGCCGCCAAGAACGCTTTCTTGATTGGCAGTAAGCACATCAGGTTTTTCTAAAAGCGCTTTCACATTTTCAAACATTGGGTCGAAATTATAGCTCGCCCCGTTAAAGGCATCCTGATATACAGGGCTGTGAATTAGAATATCCCCGATGGCACCAACCGTTATTTTCTGTGTCAACGAATGCTGGAGGTTTTCCATGGGCCGGGACTTGTGAATTGTTGTTGCGTAAACTTTTGCGGTATGATTAGATTGGCTTTGTTGTTTAATCATGAGGACAGTGGCAAGGAGAGAACAGCCAATAATAATCAACAAGGACGGAATAATGGATTTTTTCATCATATTCTTCTCCTATTATTATTTTGGTTTAATTGTTCTGTGTATCTTTTTATTCTTTGATAATACTATAAATTATTATCTGGCAAATTAAAACATATTTTGACAACATTTTTTTTAATGAGGATGTGATTAAATTGTTTAAAGTAACGGAAGCGGCGTACCGAGTATTAATTAAAACCGTTAATAACGAGAAGAAAACGGTGGATGAGGAACTTTATCTGCGTTTAAGTATGGGAATTGGCTGAGGGGGGCCAAAGTTAAATCTGTCTCTGGAGGAGCGGAAAATTAAAGGAGACCTCACCTTTGAGTTTGAGGATCTGATTATAATCATTCATGAAAAGGATTTTGTGTATTTTGATCATACAAAGCTAGATTATGTTGAAGATGTAATGGGCAATAAAAAATTTCAATTGTTAAAGGTATAAATGAAAACTCGCCGATAGGACGGTTCATGAGGCGTAGTTGAATTTATGCGTTAGGAAAAAAAGGCGGGGCCCTAAAACGGGCTCCGCTTCTTATTTAATCTTCCATTTCCTCAAAGAACTCGATTAATTCTTCAAAATTTCTTGTGACCTTGACGGGAGAACCTTCACTCGTTTCCCTAGATAAAAATTCAATTATAAACTCGTTTACGTCATTACTATCGGAAACAACACTATTGTAAATATAGTCCTGGGCAGTTTTTTTCATCTTGTTTCCCTCCAGTCAGTAAGCTATCTTCCTATTTTTATTTTACTTTATAAAATTAATTACTGAATGGAAGGAATATGAAATTTATATGAAAATTTAAAAGGAACCAATGAGGTTCCTTTACAGCCACTTTATTTTCGGTTCTGTCTTATTCACGATTCTACGAATATTAGCACGGTGCCGGTAAATGACGAATGATGCCAACAGGGTGATTACGATAAGTAAAGGAATGTCCCATTTTTGTACGAACCCCATGGTAATGACATATATAATACCGATAATTCCAGCGATCATTGATGATAAAGAAACATATTTGCTAATGTAAAGACTTATAAAGAAAGCTGCTACCAGAGTCACGAACAAGATTGGGGCACTGAACAAAATGACGCCGCCAGATGTAGCAACCGCTTTACCACCCCGGAACCCCGCAAAGATGGGGTATGTATGTCCAATAACAGCCAGTACTCCTGGAATCAGTGGGTTCATATCAACATGAATCAGATAGGGCAGTGCTGCTGCTAGGGTCCCTTTTAAAATGTCAGCAATGGTAACGGCTAATCCCGCTTTCACTCCAAGTGTTCGAAATGTATTGGTTCCCCCTAAATTGCCACTTCCATGCTGGCGAATATCGGTTTTATAAAAAACTTTCCCGACAATTAAGCCAGAGGGTATGGAGCCGAGCAGGTAAGCAAGGATTAGAACAACGATAATTTGAATCATTAACTATTTCTCCTCCAAAAAAAGAATCCAGTTCTTCTATTTTACCATGTTATTTTGAAAAAACACTATCTCTTAAATAGTTTATGAGTCAAAACTCCTATAAAAATGTCTTTCCATTTCAAATGTCATACCGTACGATAGTATCTGGGGAGGAACAATATTTATGGCTCGAATAGAATATCAAAAAAGTAAGCCAATTTCACCAAAATGGCTGCTGGGAGGATTGGCAGGAAGCATTTTCCTGATTATTTCCTCGATTTTTTTATTTTTTTATCCTTTTGCATCAGAAGAGAAAAAGGTCTATTTTAATGGAAGCAGCCCTATTTTATTTAAAGGGGAACAGCAAGGCAATGCTTTAATTGAAGGGAACAATATCTATGTTCCATTCCATTTTTTAAAAGAAAGTATGGACCACTCCATTACCTACGATGAAAAATCGAAATCCGTCATTATTACTACTAAAGATAAAGTCGTGCAAATGCCGACCGATTCGTTAACGTATTTTGTCAACGAAAAGCCTGTTTCTTTACAGCTTTCGCCTATCAAATCGATGGAAGGCGATATCTATCTGGCTCTTGACTCCATTCTTGCTTTTTACCCAATTCAGTATCATAGGCTTCCACAAACCGGTGCCATTTGGATTCAGCAAGACGGGGAAACATATCAAACTGGAAGAATTATAGATAAAGATATCAACGAGGAAAAGCTCAGGCTTCGGACAAAAGCTTCGTGGCAATCCCCTTATACTGCAGAAGTGAACCAAAAGGAAGCTGTTTCAATCGAGGGAGAAAAGGAAGATTTTTATCTTGTCAGGAAGGCTGACGGTATCGGCGGCTATATCAAAAAAGAGTATGTTAAAAAAGAGGAATCCGTGAAAATTTCGATTGTCCGTGAAAGTAAATCATTTCAACTGCCGAAAATAACCGGGCCAATCCATTTGACATGGGAAGCCGTTTATACAAAGAATCCAAATGCCGCCGCGATTCCTGAAATGGCTGGAATCAATGTGGTTTCTCCAACTTGGTTCTCATTGGCGGGAGAAGATGGTTCCATCAAAAACCTAGCATCATTGGAATACAGCATGTGGGCTCAGGCGAAGGGAATCCATGTGTGGGGATTGTTTTCTAATTCCTTTGACCCGGTATTGACAAACAAAGCTTTCAAGGATTTTGAAACCCGACAGAAGATCATTCGGCAGTTGCTTTATTTTAGCCAAATGTATCAGCTGCAGGGTATCAATTTTGATATCGAAAATGTGAATCCTGAGGACGGGCCACTGGTTACACAATTAATAAGGGAGGCAGCCCCATATTTGCATGAAGCGGGATTAACTGTATCGATGGATATTACATTTTCTGCCGGTGAGAATAACAATTGGTCCTCTTTCTATGAAAGGCCAAAGCTTGCTGACATTGCGGATTATTTAATGATCATGGCTTATGATGAACATACCGCAGCTACCGGCCCTGGCAGTGTGGCCAGTCTTCCATGGGTTGAGCGCAATTTGCAAAACCTGCTGACGGAGGTGCCGAAGGAGAAACTTATATTAGGGGTTCCATTGTACGCCCGGCTATGGAAAGAACAAATGAAAGCTGATGGTACGAAAGAGGTCTTTGCTCAGGCGCTTTCTATGGAGAAGGTGAAGGCATGGCTGACCGAACGAGGATTGCAGCCTTCCTATGATGAGGAAAGCGGGCAAAATTATGCGGAATACTATGATGAAACAGAGAAGGCCAATTATAAAATTTGGATTGAAGATGAAATGTCTTTAAAGAAGCGGGCTGAGATGGCAGTGAAATATCAATTAGCCGGTGTCGGAAGCTGGTCAAGACTTTTCGCTGACCAAACGGCATGGACTGCTCTTAACACCCTTTCAGAAAAAAATATCACCAAAAACGAATAACCGGCAAGTGCCGGTTCAGGCTGTCGAAAAACCATCGATAGCCTTTTATTTATCCACGTACTTTAACAATTAACAGCGTTAATTCGTTATAATAATATTATTTCAAAGCTTTTCAACAAGTCTGTTGATTGGCGCTCCAGGCACTTCGCTTTCCGCGGGCGGTACGGGGAGCCTCCTCGGCGCTTAAGCGCCTGTGGGGTCTCCCCTGCCCCGTACTCCCGCAGGAGTCTTCGTGCCTTCCGCGCCAATCAACAGGTGTTTCAATAAAAGCCCTTCAACTTCAATAAAATAAGTGGTGTTTTATGTTTAGCCAAAAGAGTTTAGCCAAAATGAAAATGAATTTGTTTCTATTGATGAATTTGTTCCAGATGTGAAAAAAGTTCATCCTTTTTATATCAAGGACAATGGACCCTCATCTAATCCCACATTCACTTTTAAATGATGTTAAATGGGTATTTTTTTGGTATTTGTTCCGAAAGTCAACTAGAACGAGAAAAAAACGAACATTGCCTTACCGTTGGATTTTAGGCTTATAAGTTCCATAGGATGGAAAATGTGTGTTGCAATACTTAGGTTGATTTGCCTCCCTGTTGATTGGAGCGGAGGGCACTCGACTCCTGCGGGATATAGAGGTCACTGGAGACCCCGGAGGCGCCAAAGCGCCGAGGAGGCTCCAGGACCTCCCCGCGGAAAGCGAGTGCCCGAAGCGAAAATCAACAGGCCCTTTAGCAGGGATAATAATACCCTTTATCGACAATCTGAACCGGTAAGTGCCGGTTTTTTGTTTTTTTATCCAATAAAATAGGGAGATTTAAAGGCAATTTCTTTACAGAAATATGGAGAATTTTCAAACCATTTGTTAATTCGTTGGAAGGTATGTATCTGTTTTTCTATAATTTAGCTAAAATAAATATAGAAACATAAAGAATAACCGGCCAATATTAATCCACTTGGTCGGTTTTATATATCTACTATGTTCACTAAGGGGTGAAAAAACATGAGGAATGAAAAGGAAAATACAAACTATCAAGAGCTGGCTGAACAATATGAAGCAATCAACAAAATGTTAGAAAACCGGTTACAAGAGGAAATCGCCAAGAATAAGGAAAAAGATCTTATTTTAATCCAGCAGGCAAAAATGGCAGCGATGGGCGAAATGATTGCTGGCATTGGCAGTCAATGGCGCCAGCCTGTAAACAGTTTATTAATGTTAATCCAAGATATCAGAGCTGCCTTGGAATATGGTGAAATAAACGGTCAATACGTCGATCGATTTACAAGAGAAAGCATGATTCAGCTTGAAAGTATGTCAAGGACATTTAATGATTTTCGGAAATTCTATAAGCCTAATCTTGAGAAAAATCTGTTCTCTGTCAGTGAAGCCATTGAGGATGCGTTGTCAATCTTTTCAATTTGTCTCAAAAACCACGGGATTCAAGTGGACTTTATGTACAGGGGAGAGCAAATGGCTTACGGGTACCCAAATGATTTCAGTCAAATTGTCCTAAGTCTTTTAATGAACGCTAGGGACTCTTTTGTGGAGAAGGACATAAAGAACCGAAAAATTATCATAAAAATTTGCGAATCAGATAAGTATATTACGGCAGAATTTAAAGATAACGCAGGGGGGATTGAACCTTTCTTGCTAGCTAAGGTATTTGACCCTTATTTCACATCGAGAAGACATGGAACTGGACTTGGCCTTTATATGGCTAAAACCATGCTAGAAAATATGAGCGGCAATATTTCTATTGAAAATAATGGTGAGGGGGTCAGTGTTTGCATTTCGGTCCCTAAGGTTACTTCCGCTGTCAGACCTGAACTGAACCCGATTTAAGTTGGCTTCCGATTCGTTGGAAGCTTTTCATTTTTAGCTAATAAAAAGTATAAGTGCAACTACGCCTCATGAACCGCCCTTAGGGGCTCGCCAATCGGCGAGTTTTCTTTATAATTATAGTAAATTAAGATACAATAAGAAAAACAAAGTTTGTAGGAGTGAAGGTAATGGCAGTAGAATATCCAAGCCTTGAAGAAATGGGTGCTATATTAAAAAAAGCGAAAAGGATTGCTGTGGTAGGTTTAAGCGATAAACATGACAGGACTTCTTATCAAGTGTCCGAGGTCATGCAAAAGGCGGGATACGAGATCATCCCCGTAAACCCGACGATCGATGAGGTGCTAGGTGTAAAGGCTGTAAAATCGTTAAAGGATATTGAGGGCCATGTAGATATTGTCAATGTTTTCCGCCGCTCCGAGCAATTATTCGATGTGGCAAAGGAATTTGTTGAAATCGATGCCGACGTATTTTGGGCTCAGCAAGGACTCGAGAATGAAGAAGCCTATCAATTTTTAAAGGAAAAGGGCTACACCGTCATTATGGACCGCTGCATTAAGGTTATCCATGCTTTAACAAGATCAAGATAACATGAAAAAAAGCTGCTAACGATACTGGCAGCTTTTTATTTTTTCTGTCCAAAATATAGGGGAATTAACCGTTCGAAAGACGATTGTTTAAAATTACTTATTTGCTAAATCGAAATAAATCGCTAAAATAAAGCATAGACGCCAAATGAACTTATGGTAAAATTAAGTAATGAAACGTTTGTTCTATTATTGTTTACGGAAAGAAAAATACATTTTTTTATAGATAGCAGGAATGTGTTTTTAGAATTGTTTTCTTTTTGTAGGGATGAAAGGGGTATTTTTAGTGGCAAGAAATCAACAAGCTTTTGAATACAATGATGATGCCATACAGGTACTAGAGGGACTAGAAGCAGTCAGAAAGCGTCCTGGAATGTACATTGGCAGCACCGATTCACGAGGACTGCATCATCTCGTCTATGAGATTGTCGATAACGCTGTCGATGAAGCGCTTGCAGGCTTTGGTGAACACATCATTGTCAAAATACACAAAGATAATTCGATCAGTGTCGTCGATAAAGGCCGCGGGATGCCTACGGGTATGCATAAAATGGGGAAACCGACACCGGAGGTCATCTTAACAGTACTGCATGCCGGGGGAAAATTCGGCCAAGGCGGATATAAAACAAGCGGCGGTTTGCACGGGGTTGGTGCTTCTGTCGTTAATGCATTGTCAGAATGGTTAATCGTCACCATTAAGAGAGACGGCTTTGTTTATGAACAGCGTTTTGAGAATGGCGGTAAGCCTGTTACAACACTCGAAAAGATCGGCAAAACCAACCAAAGCGGAACAACGATCCATTTTAAGCCTGACACCACAATCTTTTCGACTACCACTTATAATTTTGAAACATTGGGTGAACGATTACGAGAATCTGCCTTTTTATTAAAAGGCTTAAAAATAGAAATCATCGATGATCGAAACAATCTTCATGAGGTTTTCCATTACGAAAATGGAATAGAGGCTTTTGTTGCCTATTTAAACGAGGAGAAGGATTCTCTTCATCCTGTATTCAGCTTTGAAGGCACGCATAATGGCATTGAAGTCGATTTCGCCTTCCAATTTAATGATGGCTATTCTGAAAATGTCCTATCATTCGTCAACAATGTCCGCACAAAGGATGGCGGTACCCACGAGGTTGGTGCTAAAACGGCGATGACGAGGGTATTCAACGATTATGCGCGCAAGGTTGGTTTGCTGAAGGAAAAGGATAAAAATCTTGATGGTGCCGATATTCGTGAAGGATTATCTGCGATTGTTTCCGTTCGTATCCCTGAAGAACTATTGCAATTTGAGGGTCAGACAAAAGGGAAATTAGGGACAAGCGAAGCGCGGTCGGCTGTTGATTCTGTTGTTTCCGAGCATCTTTCTTACTTTTTGGAAGAAAATCCGGACATCAGTTCCCTGCTTGTTAAAAAGTCGATTAAAGCCTATCAGGCACGGGAAGCGGCCAGAAAAGCGCGTGAAGATGCCCGAAGCGGGAAAAAGCGCAAGCGCACTGAAACGGTATTGTCAGGAAAATTGACACCTGCTCAATCACGCAACCCGCAAAAAAATGAACTCTATTTGGTGGAGGGTGATTCCGCCGGGGGATCAGCAAAGCAAGGTCGCGACCGCCGTTTCCAGGCTGTATTGCCGCTAAGAGGTAAGGTTATTAACACAGAAAAGGCCAAGCTTTCCGACATTTTTAAGAATGAAGAGATTAACACGATTATTTATGCTATTGGCGGCGGAGTCGGTTCAGATTTCAATATTGAAGATATCAACTACGACAAAATCATTATTATGACAGACGCTGATACGGACGGAGCGCATATTCAGGTTCTTTTGCTGACGTTCTTTTACCGCTATATGAAGCCGCTTGTAGAAGCGGGCCGAGTGTTCATCGCCCTTCCTCCGCTCTTTAAAGTCAGCCGCGGCACAGGCAAGAAAGAAATCATCGAGTATGCCTGGAATGAAGATGAACTGCAGACAGCCATCAAAAAGGTCGGCAGAGGTTATATTATTCAGCGTTATAAAGGTCTTGGCGAAATGAATGCCGACCAGCTTTGGGAAACAACGATGGACCCAGAAACTAGGACGCTGATTCGTGTGAAAATTGACGATGCTGCTCGTGCAGAACGCCGGATCACCACGCTAATGGGCGATAAAGTTGAACCGCGCCGCAAATGGATTGAAAGTAACGTCGCGTTTGGATTGGAAGAAGACGATACGATTTTAGAAAATGAAAATATCTCTGTTGCAGAAGAGGGGGTTGAAGGATGAGTGCAAGTGAAAAATTCCGCGACTTACCTCTAGAGGACGTTCTTGGCGACCGTTTTGGCCGCTATAGTAAATACATTATTCAGGACCGCGCTTTGCCAGATGCTAGAGACGGTTTAAAGCCGGTTCAGCGAAGAATTTTATATGCCATGCATGTCGAGGGCAATACCCATGACAAAGGCTTCCGGAAAGCCGCCAAAACCGTTGGTAATGTTATTGGTAACTACCACCCGCATGGCGATTCGTCTGTTTATGAAGCGATGGTGCGGATGAGCCAGGACTGGAAGGTTCGCAATGTCCTGGTAGAAATGCATGGAAATAACGGTAGTGTTGACGGGGATCCGCCGGCAGCGATGCGTTATACTGAGGCACGGCTTTCGGCAATTGCTGCTGAACTATTGCGTGATATCGAAAAAGATACTGTTGATTTGATTCCTAACTTTGATGATACATCTAAGGAACCTACCGTTTTGCCGGCAGCGTTCCCGAATCTGCTCGTAAACGGATCAACAGGGATTTCAGCCGGTTATGCGACTGATATTCCGCCGCACCACCTGGGTGAGGTCATTGACGGTGTCATCATGCAAATGGATAACCCAGCCATCACGGTTGATGAATTAATGACAGTGATAAAAGGACCGGATTTCCCAACCGGTGGAATTATCCAAGGAATCGACGGGATTAAAAAAGCTTATGAAACTGGTAAAGGAAAAACCATCATTCGCGGGAAAGCGGAAATTGAAGATGTCCGCGGCGGCCGTCAGCAAATCGTCGTCACGGAAATTCCATACGAGATCAATAAAGCCAATCTTGTGAAAAAAATCGATGAATTCCGCCTCGACCGTAAAGTCGAAGGAATCTCAGAAGTTCGTGATGAAACAGACCGAACCGGCCTTAGAATCGTCATTGAACTTAAAAAAGATGCCGATGCAGCAGGAGTTTTGAACTATTTATATAAAAACAGCGACCTGCAAATTTCCTACAGCTTTAATATGGTCGCCATCCATAATAGACGGCCAAAACAAATGGGGCTTCGCGAACTGCTGGACGCCTATATTCAACATCAAAAAGAAGTCGTGACAAGAAGAACAACATTTGATTTAAACAAAGCAAGGGAACGTCAGCATATTGTTGAAGGTTTAATGAAGGCCTTATCCATACTTGATGAAGTGATCGCTACGATTCGGGCATCAAAAGATAAGCGTGATGCAAAAGATAACTTAATTGCGAAATACGCGTTCACAGAGCTTCAGTCAGAAGCAATTGTCTCTTTACAGCTTTATCGCTTAACAAATACCGACATTACGGCTTTAAGAAATGAAGCGGAAGAATTGGCCAAAAAGATCGAAGAACTGACTAGCATATTAGATAGTGAGAAAAAGCTTCTTTCCGTTATTAAAAAAGAGTTAAAAGAAGTGAAAAAACGCTTTGCTGATGAACGCCGTTCGAAAATTGAAGCAGAAATTCAAGAGCTGAAAATCAACCTAGAAGTTATGGTGCCAAGTGAAGATGTCATTGTGACGGTTACTGAACATGGCTATGTCAAACGGACGAGCCAGCGCTCTTATGCCGCTTCCAACGGTCAGGATTTTGCCATGAAGGAATCAGACCGTATCTTAGCGCAGCTTGATATGAATACACAGGATGTTCTGCTACTGTTCACGAATAAAGGGAATTACTTATATTGCCCAGTTCATGAACTTCCTGATATTCGCTGGAAGGACATGGGTCAGCACATCGCGAACATTATTCCAATTGACCGCGATGAAGATATTATCCAAGCCATACCGGTAAAGGATTTTGAGACAAATGCGTTCCTTGTCTTTATCACCAGAAACGGTATGGTTAAGAAAACCGAACTGAAGCAATATCATGCCCAGCGCTATTCCAAACCTCTGGTGGGCGTGAATCTGAAAGATGATGATCAGGTAATTGATGTCCATTTAACAGATGGTACAAAGGAAATATTCCTGATTTCGAATTTAGGTTATGCCTTATGGTTTGATGAAGAAGAAGTAAGCATCGTCGGACAGCGGGCCGCCGGAGTGAAAGGAATAAATCTGAAAGATGGCGATTACGTGGTTGGCGGTCAGGTTCTTGAGCCAAACAGTACCGAATCCATAGTCGTGGCCACCCAGCGCGGTGCATTGAAACGAATGAAACTACGTGAATTTGATAAAGCAACCCGAGCAAAACGGGGCGTTGTGATTCTTCGTGAACTAAAAGCCAATCCTCACCGAATAATGGGCTATGTTGCTGCTAAGGATCAGGATGAAATATTTATACTGACAGATAAAGGCTATATTGAGACAATAAAAACTTCAGACATTAAATTTAGTGACCGCTACTCCAATGGTTCTTTCATTCTAGATGAAGGAGTAAACGGAAAGGTGACAAGAGTTTGGAAGGTCGAAGGTAAAGAAATCCCAGCTGAATAATATTTTCATAAGGACTCTCTTAAAAAAGAGGGTCTTTTTTTTCATCTTTTTTCCATTCTTGGGCATACTAACAAATAATCAGTATGGGGAGGGATTAAAATGAAAAAAGAAACGCTTTTAGCTGTTTTTGCTTTTTTTATGGTTTCGCTTTCTGCCATTACAGTTGTTTATGCCATTGAAGAAAAAGCAAAAGTGATTACGATATCGAAAGAGGAAGAAGATATCACAGGTGATGGAAAAAACGAGGTAATCCAATTAAAGGGGGAACCCTACCAGGATGATGAAAATAGTTACCTAAAAGAAATTTTCATCGAAATAAATACTTCAGATGGGAAAACTACGACAATTCCATTGGAAAGTGGAGCAAAAGCAGCACTGCAGCTGGCGGATATTAATCATGATAGTGTTAAGGATGTATTTGCCACAGTATATACCGGCGGCAGCGGCGGAATCGTCGATACATTTTTATATACGCTTAAAGATTTTCAAAAAAAAGATCTAACTGCCTCTGAGCCTCTTGATATGGAAACTCATTTTTTAGATGGCTATAAAGCAGAAATAAAAATTAACGCTACAGGTAAATCCTATCTTTTCGACCTAAGAGATCGAAAGGATTATTATAAAAAAATGGGGCTTTATCGAAAAGGTAAACTGAATGAACCAACCGAATTAATGGTGAATCCTTTTAACAGTCTTGAACCTATCCAATTAGATGGGGGAAAATTAGGGTTAAAAGGTATTCAAAGAGTTACCGGAATTGCGAATGCAGATACCATTGCATTTGTGGAGTCTATCTGGACCTACTCAGATGGAAAATGGAAATTAGTTAAGGTAGAAGTAAAAAAAGAAGAGGTTTAGGATAAAAACACAGGAATCCCCTGTGTTTTTTGATTGACCGAAAAATTGTATACGAATTATACTTAGGTTGGTAAATAAATTAGTAACCTATCTATTTTATAGGAGGTGGAAAAAATGACGGATTATAATGCAAATACCACGCAAAAACTTCTGAGAGCATTTTCACAGTTTAGAAAGTCCGGATGGCACGATCGGCAAATAGCCGGTTATAATCCCAGTGAAATCAAGGTTCTTATGGCAATAAGGCATGAAACAAACGAGGAGAAACCGGATATGAAGGTTTCCGAGATTAGCAGTATTCTTAGGGTTACGTCCCCAACAGTTACGCAGATTATCAATAAGCTCGAGAAGGATGACCTTGTTGAACGCAACACCGACCCAGTTGACCGACGCGCTGTAAATATTCACCTAACAGAAAAAGGCATCGAAGTAACGAACGAAGCTAAAAAAGCTTTTACCGAAACTTTTGCAGGTTTAATTGATTATTTAGGGGAGGACGACAGTGAGAAGCTTGCTGAGCTTCTTAATAAAGTTTTTAACTATTTCGAGCATACCTATCGTCAATAAGGAATGGAGATGACCAAAATGCTTAAATTAGCAAAATTCCTAAAACCATTTCAGTTCCCTGTTATGTTTGTTTTGGTATTAGTGCTTCTGCAATCCTTGTCTGAACTGTATCTGCCGACCTTAATGGCCGATATCGTTGATAAGGGTGTAGTAACCGGCGATACACACTATATTTGGAAAATTGGCGGGTTCATGCTCCTCGTCGCGGCAGGCGGCATGATTTGCTCTGTCAGTGCCAGCTTTTTTTCCGCCAAAGCCGCTTCAGGTTTCGGAAAATTATTGCGAAGTAAAATCTTTTCCCATGTCGGCGATTTTTCCTTACAGGAATTTGATCAATTTGGAACAGCCTCACTCATCACGAGAACAACAAACGATATTACGCAAATACAGCAGGTGTTAATCATGATGCTCCGAATGATGGTCATGGCTCCAATGATGTGCATCGGCGGAATCATCATGGCTTTATCCAAAGACACCAAACTTTCTTTAGTTCTCGCTGTGGCGATTCCCATATTAATTATCATTATTTTAATTGTACAAAGAAATGCTATTCCATTATTTAAATCGATGCAGGTAAAACTAGATAACCTAAATCGCGTCTTACGGGAAAATTTAACTGGAATTCGTGTGATCCGTTCCTTTAATCGAATCCGGCATGAGAAGAAGCGATTCGACGAAGCCAGCTGGGATCTTACCCAAACCGCGATAAAGGTCAATAAACTGATGGCCGTCATGATGCCTACGATGATGATTATCCTAAACCTGACTACAGTAGCGATTATCTGGTTTGGCGGCATCCGCATCAGTAATGGGCACATGGAAGTGGGTGACATGATGGCCTTTATCCAATACGCGATGCAAATCATGTTCTCCTTCTTGATGTTATCGATGATGTTTGTGATGATTCCAAGAGCTTCTGTATCAGCAGTAAGAATTATTGAGGTGCTAGATACAACGGCTGATATTAAAAATCCATCAATTCCCCGTCCCCCAGTAAGCAGCAATGGGGAGGTTGAATTTCAGAATGTCAGCTTTTCCTATCCAGGAGCTGAAATGCCTGCTATTTCGAATATTTCTTTTAAAATGAGGCCAGGTGAAATCACCGCGATTATCGGTGGAACCGGCTCAGGTAAATCAACGCTTATTAATTTGATTCCTCGCTTTTATGACGCTGGCAGCGGCAAAGTGTTGGTTGACGGAATCGATGTACGAGATATGACTCAGGATTTACTTCGCAAAAAAATTGGCTTTGTCCCGCAGCAAGCTGTTCTTTTTACAGGGACTATTTCGGAAAATATTCGATACGGCAAAGAAGAAGCATCGGATGAAGAAGTGCGTCATGCCGCTGAAATTGCCCAAGCGGCAGAGTTTATAAACGAAATGCCTGAAGGCTACAACACGCTGATTGCCCAAGGCGGAACAAATGTTTCGGGCGGGCAGAAACAGCGTTTATCCATTGCTCGCGCGCTGGTCCGAAGACCGGAAATCTATATTTTCGATGACAGCTTTTCTGCTTTAGATTTTAAAACAGATGCCAAGCTTCGGGCGGCATTAAAAGAAGAAACGCAGCAATCTACTGTATTAATTGTTGCCCAGCGCGTCAGCACCATCATCGATGCGGACCAGATTATCGTCCTTGATAATGGCGAAATTGCTGGAATTGGCAAACATAAAGAGCTGATGGAATCCAGCAAAGTTTATCGTGAAATTGTCATGTCTCAGCTTTCTGAGGAGGAAATCGCATGAGTAAAGATTCACAGAATCATAGACCTCAACCAGGACCTGGTCCTCGGGGGCCTGGCGGCGGATTTGGTCCAATGGGAATGGGTGCCCCTGTTCAAAAAGCAAAGGATTTTAAAGGAACGCTGAAACGGTTAATTGCGTATTTAATGCCCTTTAAAATTCAGCTCGTATCGGTTCTGGTCACCGCCATCATCAGTACCGTATTTTCGATCGTCAGTCCTAAAATAATGGGGAAAGCGACAACCAAACTATTTGAAGGCTTGATGATGAAGTTTAGAGGGGTTCCTGGAGCAAAAATTGACTTTGAATACATCGGGCATATCATTTTATTATTAATTGGGCTTTATATTTTAAGTGCTGTTTTTGCATACATTCAGCAATATATTATGGCGGGAGTGGCACAAAAAACAGTTTACCAGCTTCGTAAGGAAGTAGAAGAAAAGCTAAACCGTCTGCCTTTAAAATATTTTGATGCACGCACCCATGGTGAAATCCTCAGCAGGGCAGTAAATGATGTCGATAACATCAGCACCACCTTGCAGCAAAGCTTAACCCAGCTGATTACCTCAGTGGTTACCTTAATTGGTGTAATTGTGATGATGCTTTCGATTAGTCCGCTAATGACATTGATTGTGGTGGTGACACTGCCGCTTAGTTTTATTGCGACAGCAAATATTGCCAAACGTTCACAAGCCTATTTCAAGGGACAGCAAAAGGCGCTTGGCCAGCTAAACGGACAT
This sequence comes from Neobacillus sp. SAB-20_R2A, assembly GCF_049568635.1. Classification (NCBI taxonomy): domain Bacteria; kingdom Bacillati; phylum Bacillota; class Bacilli; order Caryophanales; family Bacillaceae; genus Neobacillus; species Neobacillus sp. SAB-20_R2A. The sequence continues at coordinate 2,726,207 of NZ_CP145895.1, forward strand.
GTTGAAGAAATGTATACCGGCCATAAGGTTATTAAGGTATTTGGCCGTGAGCAAAAGTCGATTGATCAATTCGAAGAAATCAATGAAAGACTTTATCAAGCAGGCTGGAAGGCGCAATTTATGTCTGGGTTAATTATGCCATTCATGTCGTTTATCAATAACATCGGTTATGTACTTGTATCTGTGGCAGGCGGAATATTGGTCACAAAAAAAGCGATTGAAATAGGTGACATTCAGGCATTTATCCAATATGCTAGACAATTTTCCCAACCGATTACCCAGACCGCGATGATTGCCAACGTGATTCAGTCAACGGTGGCCAGCGCAGAGCGGGTGTTTGAAATCCTTGATGAAACAGAAGAGATTAAGGAAGCTGCCACAACAAAAAAGCTAGCTGAGCCAAAGGGCGAGGTAAAATTCGAGGATGTTTCTTTCGGATATAAAGAAAATGAATTATTAGTCGAAGATATGAACATTGAAGTCAAACCAGGGCAAAAGGTTGCTATCGTTGGTCCGACTGGAGCGGGTAAAACAACACTTATTAATCTATTAATGCGTTTTTACGAAATCAATACCGGTAAAATTTTGATTGACGGAATCGATACACGGGATATGAAGAGAGAGCACCTGCGCGGCTTATTTGGAATGGTGCTCCAGGATACATGGCTCTTTAACAGCACAATTCGTGACAACATCGCCTATGGAAGGGATGGAGCAACAGAAGAGGAAATTGTTGCTGCTGCACAAGCTGCTAATGCAGACCACTTTATCCGCACATTGCCTGATGGCTATGATACCATCTTAAATGAGGAAGCTTCGAATATTTCTCAGGGTCAAAAGCAGCTATTAACGATTGCTAGGGCGATTCTTGCAGATCCGGCGATGTTAATCCTTGACGAGGCTACAAGCAGCGTTGATACTCGGACCGAAGTCCAGATACAAAAGGCGATGGATCATTTGATGAAGGGTCGCACAAGCTTTGTCATAGCCCACCGACTATCAACGATCCGCGACGCAGATATCATTCTAGTCATGAACAACGGCCGTGTTATTGAAAAGGGAAATCATCAGGAATTGTTGGAGAAAGACGGGTTCTATGCAGATTTATATAATAGTCAATTTTCTGGTGGACGTATGAAAAATGCAGGATAAGTATACGAAAAAAGCGCTAAGGACTGCTTTCCTAGTGAAGCAGCTGCCAAAGCGCTTTTTTTTGTGCAATTAGATTGAAATAGCCGGCTATTGTGGGACATTTTGAAGTAGCGGAGCAGTTTAGTTACCGAAACGATAAATATTCATAAATGGTTTATGGCGTAATTGACATATACTATTAACATTAAGGAGATGAAAAAATGGAAGAAGACTTTTATTTCTCAAAAAAACAATTTATTAAAGGTTTAAAGATGCCGAAAAGTATAGATGGCTTGATGATGAAAAGAGGCGATGTATCACTCGCTAAGATTAATGGTGAATGGAAAAAATACACAGAATCTGTACCGAGAGGAAGAAAACCATTATCAAATCATGATGATTTAGTTTTGATTGGCTACGGTAACGATGTTGAAATTGAACGTGAAAAGCTTTCACAGGAACAAATTGAAACTTTGATTATAGAAATGGAAAATAATCAATAATTCAAAAATACTGAACTACGAACAATGGGCATCGAGCCCATTGTTTTTTTTATTATCAGATCAGGGGAAAAGTGTTGACATTGACTAAAAACAGATGATATAATTAAAAATTTTGTTATTTCGAAGTCGTATGGTATACTTAAGATGTACTTAATTTGGAGGTGGTTAGTTGTTTCAAGTTGGTGATTGCATCGTTTATCCAATGCAGGGAGCAGGAGTTATTGAAGCAATAGAAGTAAAGGAAATTCAAGGTGAAAAACAGCAGTATTATATAATAAATATGCGAATCAATAAAATGCAAGTCATGATCCCTATCGCAAAAGTAGAAAAATCAAGAATTCGTTTAGCTACCGATTTGATTACACTTGAAAACGTATTGGACATTTTTTATCATGGTGTAACCGATACAACCCTTTCGATGAAAGAAAGATACAAAATTAATTTGGAAAAACTTAAATCAGGTAATATCCAAGAAGGCGCGGAAGTTGTACGGGACTTAATGAGAATAAACAAAAATAAATCGCTCAATTCAAGCGAAAAGCAGATGCTGGAGAGTGCACGAAGGATTTTTATCAGTGAACTAGGTTTAATTAGAGGTATAACTGAAAATCAAGCAATAGATTTAATAAATAACAAGGTTGGTTAAATGCTTTATTTCAAAGTTTAACTTTAACGCCTAATCTATAAGAAACCCCTTTTGTTTAAAAGGGATTTTTTCTTATGTTTATTAAAGTATATTTTAGCAATTTCTATAAAGGGAGGAAGAATAAATGTACGAGGCAAAAGGTTTTCAAAGCACGGACTTTGCAGAACTTATACGGGTTGTTAATGATTTTCTTGGTACATTAGAGGAAGGAAAGCTGATAGATGTTAAATACAATTCTGTTCCTCTTGCTGTAAGCACACATACAGAATATGGGGTTTATCCAGATACAAAATACACCGCAATGATTATATTTAACAAATAGTCAGTCCAAACAGTCTAACAATATGATAAATTTTTCGTCTTCTTGCAATTTTTTACAAAGAATGCGATAATTAAAAAGAATTATTTTTGTTCGGTGTAAAGGATTGGTATAAGTTTGAACTTTTCGTCTTGATCATCACTGAGAGCAAGGATAGTATTACATTGTGTGTATTTACACACTAGGAGGCAACACAATGGAAAAAGGTAAAGTAAAATGGTTTAATGGCGAAAAAGGCTTCGGATTCATCGAACGTGAAGGTGGAGAAGACGTATTCGTACATTTCTCAGCGATTCAAGGCGAAGGCTTCAAAACATTAGATGAAGGTCAATCAGTTACTTTTGACGTTGAGCAAGGTAACCGCGGACCACAAGCATCAAACGTTCGTAAAGCTTAACAAAACCAAAAGAGGCTGTCCCAAAAGTGTAACTTTTCAGGGGCAGCCCTTTTTTATTTAATTACTATTTTTTATACTATTTAATTATTAAAACAGGACAATGCGCTAGCTGGGAAACTTTCTGGCTGACGCTTCCGAGCATTAACCCTTTAATATTCCCCAACCCTCTGCTTCCTATGACAATCAGCTGATAGTTTAATTCATCTGCTTTTTTGACAATTTGAATCGCCGGTTCTCCCATTACAAAATGGGATTCTATCTCAATTCCTTCTTCATTTGCAAGAGTAACCGCTTGTTGTAATAGATCACGGCCTTTTGTCTCTTGGTCAGTATATATATTATCAATTGTTTTTATTGGCATCCCATCGACAATTTGCAAATTTTTCTCCACATGGATAACACCAATTTTAGAATATCTTTCATTAGCAAATTTTAAAGCGGTTTGTAATGCTTTTTCACTCATTTTAGAACCGTCTATGGCTACAAGAATCCGATTGAACATAGGATCATCCCCAATAAATATATTTATTTTTTAATATATTTAAGTATACATTATTTTATTGAAGAATTTGCTTCTACTACAGAAATACCTGCTTTTTGTGAGGCAGCTTTTTTTCCGAACAATAAATAATGTAATAGCATTTTAGAGATAGATGTTGTAATCATTCTTTAGAGAAAAACAAAGAGGGAGGAGGGGAGGTATTTTTCAAATCGCTGATGAAAGTGATAACCAAGATCTCAACATTATACAATTGTTGGATTTTCGGATGAAACTAGCTAGGTATTTTTAGGGAAGAGGCAAATCAAATAAGCAAAAAATATAAGTTCAAACCAAAGTTAATTTAATCGCAAATTTATTATTAATTAAGGGGCTAAAGTGAGTTAGCTGCGAATCAGATAAGAAATATGAGTATATATATTACTGAAAAAATAACTAAAAATTTTGTTTCGTCTCACTATCTTAAGTATACTCTAGAATTGAGATATCATAAATTTTATTAACTATAAATATATTATGTAAACTAATAAATTGAAATAAAACAAGGAGGAGGCTGCTATTTAATACAGCCTTCTTATCATTTTAATCTATTTGTTCCTTCGGCATATCCATCTTATCAACAGCAATCTTTAAGTCATCATTCTTAATATGCGTGTAAATCATCGTAGTTTGAATCGATGAATGACCTAATTGCCGGCGTAACTTTGGCACATCATTGATTTCCGCATGATATCTGGTTGCAAATGAATGCCGTAATTTATGAACTGATAATGATGGTTTACCGAACGCAGTTGCATATTTTTCAATTAATTTTTCCACTGATCGCGCTGTCAGCCTTCTTGTTTTGCCTTTTGGACCTATCGGAGCAGCCACAAATAATGCTTTCATATTTTTATCAACCTGGTATTTTAGAATCCTGATTGCTAGGTATTCTTGTAAATCATCCATGGCCGTTTGGCTAAAATAAACAAATTGTTCTTTATTTCCTTTGCGAATCACTCGTGCACTATACTTACTGAAATCAATATCTTCAAGATCTAAACCAATTAGCTCAGAAAGACGTAATCCAGAACCTAAAATCAATGATACAATCGCGGTATCACGTTCTTTATTTAATTGATGAAAATTGAAGATTTTTTTGTTTTCTTTATTGATTTCGCCATATTCATGGGCGACAAACAGACGAAATCGCTCATATTCATCCCCAAGCAGAATTTTGCCTTCCATTTTATTTGCCTTCGTTTCCAAACTTTCCTTAACTTCGTTAAACTCTATTTTCGCCATGACATTACGATTAATATAGGGTTCCAAATCCGGTGTTTCCGCGATATTTTGCAGGTAATTAAAAAGGGATTTCAACGCAGATAATTTACGGTTAACGGTTAATTCTTTGTTATTTAATTCGTAATGAAGAAAATTTAAAAATCCTTCGACTTCAATGACTGTCATTTTTTCAAGACGTTCCAATGGGATCTCTTTGATGCTGCCGGACCATAATTGCTCAGTAATCATCCAGTTAAAGAAGATTTTATAGTCGTGACAATAGTTGAACAACGATGCAGTAGAAAGTTTTCGTAATTTATGATTTATGTATTCTTCAACATACCAAGGGAGTTCATTAAGCATTGCCTGGAGCTTTTTGAAATTTTCCTGTTTTGCTGGATTTACCATAATAACACCTCTACTATATTTTACCTCCTAAGGATTATTACGTCAAATTTATATTTTACGTAATAATTAAATTTGTAATTACCTCTACTTTTTTCTTTGAGATACACAAACTTTTATCCTTTACCTATTCAATTAAATGGCCCTTTGTTGGAATAATATGTCCTTCTGAATTTTAGGCATTCTAGTAGTTTTCTCTTTTATGCGTAGTTTCCATTTATCTGCTCATACTTATATCAAAGGGTATTTTGGTTTACTTATTCGCAAGGATGAGTGGTCGTACATATAACATCTTTCTTACATTATATGCACGACAAATCCTTGCGTTTGTAAGGTTAGATTTAGTTTGCACATCATTTTTATTTCTTGTATCGAAAAAATAAAATTAGGAGGCGATTTTATGAAAAACACTGTTTTAATTGCCCTGGCCATCCTTGTGATTGGAATTGGTGGATTTTTTATTCTCAGTAATGTGCAAGACCAAAGAGAATCAGCACAAGAAACGCCTGCTCAGCAAGAAGGCAAAGAAGGAGCGGTATCCAAAGAAGGAGCGGTATCCAAAGTTGACGGAGAATCCATTTATAAGAAAACTTGTGTAAGCTGTCATGGAGATCAATACCAAGGCGGAGTCGGGCCTTCTTTAAAAGGAGTAGGTTCCCGTTTATCGGATAAGGAGATCGAGGACATCATCCAACACGGCCGAGGCGGTATGCCAGCTGGTTTGGTGTCCAAAGAGGATGCGCCAGGAATGGCTGCATGGCTGAAAACATTAAAATAATTCCGATGAAAAAAATTAAAAAGGGAACTTAAATGAAATCAAGTTCCCTCTCTCCTCTTTTTGCCTATATTTACTTAATTTAAAGCGCATTGTTTCCATAAGCCAATTCCTCCTTCCCTTCTTCTTCAACCTCCTCTGATTGTCTGAATTTCAGTAATATTATTAAACTTGGCTCGATCTCCATATTCTCCTCCCTATTTCAGATATGTTTGCCATTTAGATGTCCAAAAAGTTTTAATGCCAACTTGCTCCAGCAATCAATCCATGATAGCCAATTATTCTAAACGATGTTAAAATAAATGAAATTCATCTAGAAGGAGCAACATGCATGCATCAAAAAATATCATTTTCAACATACGCAGTCATTGGTACAATGCTGTTTGGTATGTTCTTTGGGGCAGGAAACCTGATCTTCCCTATTCAGATGGGACAGGTTGCCGGTACTAACTTTTGGCCAGCTTTAATTGGTTTTCTTGTAACAGCAATTGGTTTGCCATTTATGGGGATCTTGGCATTCGGGCTATCCGGAAGTAATGGACTTCGTGAATTAGCAGGTCGGGTCCACCCGAAATTTGGAGTCGCCTTCGCCATGGCCCTTTACTTAACCATTGGACCGTTTTTTGCGATTCCACGTACAGCAACAGTACCTTTCGTAGTCGGTTTCGAACCATTTATTAATCCAGAGCACACCAGCTTATATCTTGGGCTTTTTAGTTTCGTATTTTTTGCCATTGTCTATTATTTCTCATTAAATCCCGCGAAAATTATTGACTATATTGGAAAATATCTAACACCTGCATTTTTAGTATTTTTATTTTTATTAATTATTATCGCAATCGTCAAACCTATGGGACGATTTGGAGCGCCAACGGGTGATTACAGCCAATTGGCCTTTATTACTGGTTTTAAAGAGGGTTATAACACGATGGATGCCCTTGCTTCATTAGCATTTGGTATTGTTGTCATCAATGCTATTAAAGGACAAGGAATCACCGACACGAAGACAATTGCAAAAGCAACTTGGAAATCAGGCATTTTCGCTATGGCACTAATGATGCTGATTTATGGTCTCATTACGTATATGGGGGCATCAAGCATATCTGCCATCGGTACATTCGATAATGGCGGATTAATCTTTGCTAAGGTCGCCAATCATTACTTTGGCGAATTCGGTGCGATCCTCCTTGCTATTATTATTGTTCTAGCATGTTTAAAAACAAGCATTGGACTCATTACCTCATGTAGTGAATTTTTCAATAGTGTTTTTCCAAAAGTAAGCTATAAAATGTTCGTACTTATCCTAAGTCTTGTGTCATTTATCATCGCCAATTTTGGTTTAAACAATATTATTCAATACGCTGTTCCAGTATTAATGCTATTATATCCTTTGGCGATTGTTCTGATTTTGTTGACGCTTAGCTCATCATTATTTAAACATAAGCAAAGTGTATATGCAGCGTCTATGTTTCTTACTTTTTGTGTTAGTTTCTTCGATGGATACAGCACGTTAGTTGGAAGCTTACCCGGAGCGACCATTTCTTTATTCGAAGCAATTAAAGCTTCGTACATTGAATATTTACCGCTTTATAGTATTGGTCTAGGATGGATATTACCGGCAGTAGTTGGTGCGGTTATTGGCTATTTCTGGCCAACGGGGGCCAAAAAAGCTGTTACTCAATAATAAATTAGAACCACCCAGTAAAATGGGTGGTTCTATTATACGTTTTTTAAGCTTTTAAGATAAATAACTATTATCCCAAGTTGTATACGAAAAACTATTATTAAAAGTGAAAACAATTAAAAAAGACCTAGAAAGGTCTTTTTTACTAACAGCATGCACCCGTATTGCCAATCAAAGAAATGCCTTTTCCATCTCCGCTTTGGTCAAGGGTTAGGCCTTCTATATTAGGTTCAATGATAGGGTCAATTGCTACTGTGATTTCATTTATTGTGACGATTATATCGTCTGCATCCGGCTCATCCAGAGCCAGTCCAATTCTTGGCTCCCCTCAGCCATAGCCTTCAAAAAAGATACGAATGTTGTTGGCATTCTCTTCTTTGAACACTTGTTTTAACAGATCACGAGCCTGGTCTGTGATGTTCATGTTCAATTCCTCCTGTTTAATAATCACCTTTTTATTTTAACCTATCGCGGTGTTAGAAAGTAATAAAATGCTTAAAAATTTGACGAGAATGTGTTTACTTTTCTAAAGTTTACTAACTTGTCAAATTTACCCCACTCCGTATGTGAAAAAACATTATAAAATTAAATTGTAATTAGAAATGCAAATTCAAAGGAGGATTAAAATGAAAAAAATAGCAACAAGTGCATTTACCCTTATCCTATTGCTGGGATTGGGAACTGGTGTTTTGGCGGCCAGTGATCAGATTGCTTGCAAGGTGGGAGATTTCAAAGAGATGCTCCCGATGATGCAGGAAAAACACCCGCAGCTAAGTGAAAAACAATTAAAAGAAATGCATAAGGATTGTGTAACTCAAATGAAAAAAGAATCAAGTACCAATTGTATGATTAACAATTAATTTAAAAAAAAGCACATTCTAAGAAGAAGGCTCCCGCTTAGAATGTGCTTTTTTTTTCAATAGCCTAGTATTTATTTCATGCCATTAATCAAATCTGTCATCATCTCTTTATCCATTGGTCCAACTATTCTTTTATGAATGATCCCATTAGTATCGATGAAATAACTTGTTGGAATCGTAATGGCTTGATATACGTCAGCTATTTCTCCGCTTTCATCAAGTAAGACAGGAAAAGTTAAACCGTAATCCTTCACGAACTGTTCTACCCTATCTGGATTCTTCTCTGATGTGGTTAGATTTACAGCAACAATTTCAACATTTTTCCCTTTTTGTTCCTGATAGAAATCTTTCATATGAGGCATTTCCGCTTTACATGGCGGACACCAGGTTGCCCATAGATTTAAGATTACCTTCTTCCCTTTAAAGTCAGACAGTTGAACTTGTTGCCCTTCTATATTCTCCAATTGGAAATTGGGAGCTTTATTTCCTTCTTTTATTCCAATTTCATCAGAATTTTGTTGCACTGTCTGCCCTTTTTGTACGGTTTTATCAAGCTTAGTTTGTGAAAAAGCAAAATCATACATTGTCCATCCAATCAGCCCTGTTAAAGCAGTTACTGCTAGGATTTTTTTGATAAGCGAATTAGGAATATTTGTTTTCCGTCCTTTGAAAACGAAAAAGATAAGGGACCCGATCATGGCAAGAATCAGACCCTTGCTTCCTCCAGTAAAATACAACAAGGATAATGGACTTTTCATCACAATGGATGGTTCGAGAATGAGTAGACTTCCCTTCCAAATAAAAAATCCTAAAATAAGTGTATTTACCAACAAATCAAATACTCTCTTATGTAACTCCCCTTCATGTGTTTTTCTTACCCAAAATTTGATGATGAAGAGGCCAATCAGTATACCAACCCCCAGCAGCAGCCATTTGAGCGAAATGGCAAGTGAACCAATTTGTATTACTTGCATAGCGCCCTCCTTTTTAAGGTTTTTACTCATTATACTATAAGGGGTATGTTAAAAGGGCTTAATTAGCTCTTTTTATCATAAAATTTCCTTCCATGTCTTCACTGCAGTGGCCAGGATTAATATTCACCCTTTTTCCGGCATTTGCCCCTAACGGAGAGGCAAGAAGACTGGCTGCTACCATGATAATTGCAGGCATAATTGGTACTTGTCCCGTTGATATTTTTCCGGTGACTGCACCGATTGAAGAAATCATACCGCCTCTTACATTGCATGGAAACCTCCTAATATTTTATACGTATATGGGTATTTGGATTTATAAAAAAATATGAAGATGTACTCTATCTCATTAAAAATAATTTAACAGCATTTTTCTATTGAGTTTTTCTTTAAAATAAATTTGTTTGGTTTAACAATGGTAACGCTTACAACATTTGCAAATAGGAAGCCTCGTTAATCGAGGCTCTTTTTTGTCATCCAATTTAAATACTTTTCTTTATGCAATGTATTAAGCGGTCTTCTATGTCACCTGCAAATTGTTTCATTTTTTCGTCTTGTAAAAGACTGATTAGTGCTGTTGGTTTGGGCATGCCAATTTTCGTTTTTCCTTCACTATCATAAACGACAATTTTACACGGCAGAAAATATCCAGCCATTTCATTTTCAGTAAGCACTCTTTGCGCCTCGACTGGGTTGCACACCTCCAGCACCTTAAATTCTTTATCGAACTCCAGCCCTTTTTCCTGAAGCTTTTCCTTGATATCAAACTTCCACAAAACACCAAACTTTTCTGCCTTTAAATTTTCCTCCAAAGATTGAATGGCCTCTTCGATATTTTTATTTGTAATTAATGTAAAATCAAACATTCGTTTCCTTCTCCTTCAGGATTATTTTCTAATTCTTCACCATTTTTAGTATTCCATATTCTTCAATTAACAATTATTAAGATTAGGAAAAAAGAGCATGACCTTAAAAGTCACACTCTTTAGATAAAGAATTACATAAATGCTTTATAAATGAGGTAAATGGCTCCTGCCAGGAGCCAGACTAACGTGCCTGGTCATATAGGTATCGGTTGTTTAACCTGTTTACCATTTCCAGAAACATTAGTCCTGCTAATTCCTCAAGATCCAGTTGTGTTGCAATCGTTTAATTGTTTTTTTTCCTCAGTCATTGTTAAGTCACCTCATTATCGAACCGCACAACGATTAGGACCGATTTCCATTTCCCGCTGCTGGTCGATATCCGGATTGATTTTTCCCATATTGGTTTCACGGATTTCCTGATACGCGTTTGGCTGCGGCGGCAGGTTTTCTGTTACCATCTTTCTGAATTCGTTTTCATCCTCAATATTAAGGCCATGGTTTTTTGCAAACAGTACTCCTAATTTTTCTGATACACTGCCATCTTCGTTTAATTCTTCAATAATCATAAAATGCGCCGGAAGAACAACTAGTTCTTCTGATAATTCTTTATATCGATTATATAGAGTTTCTCTTAAATCGCCAACCCAATCTTCTGCCTTTCCGGCAAGGTCAGGCCGTCCGATTGAATCGATGAATAAAATGTCACCTGAAAGCAGGAATTTGCCATCCACAACGAAGGAAGTGGAACCGATGGTATGACCAGGAGAATATAGGGCGTTGATATCAATTGTAGTACTTCCGATTGTCACATGATTACCATCTTCTAGCGGTTGATATTCGAACGTAACTTCCGTTGCATCCTTTGGAGGCAGCCAGTACGTGGCGCCTGTTGTCTCGGCAATTTTGCGGCCGCCAGAAATATGGTCAGCATGAAGGTGAGTATCAAACACATGAGTAATGTTTGCTCCGATTTCTTTGGCGAAATCAAGATAAATATCGGTCATCCTAGTTGCATCAATCAGCGCTGCCTCGCCGCCCGAAACTACCATGTAAGACAAACATCCTTTTCCAATTCGAACAAATTGATATAGTTCCCCTCCATCAGTTAAGTCTCCAACTTTAACAGGCTCTAGATGCTCACTCCACGTTTTCATGCCACCTTGTAGGTAAGAAACATCGAGGCCAGCATCAGATAGCATTTCCGCGACCATAACGGAAGACCCTTCTTTCGCACAAACGACTAATACTTCTTGCTCAGTCGGGATTTTGTCTAGAATTTCTTCTACACCATCAAGTAATTCGAAATATGGAATATTTAAGTACTGGAAGTTGTCACCTTCAATTTTCCAATCTTGAAAGTCAGACTCATTACGGACATCGAAAATAAACAGTTTTTCTTTGTTAAAAACTTTTTTCGTTACTTCCTTTGCTGTCATCACAGTTACTGTCATCTTCTGTTACCCCCTAAGGTATATTTTTACCTAAAAAAATTATTTATTTAATCCGATGGTATTTCCTGTCCATTTACTCATACCGGGTAAGACATTCCTTACCTTTTTAAACCCTTGTTCCGCTAACTTTTGTGCAGCAAAATCACTGCGGCTGCCAGTCCGGCAAATCACGTAAATTTCATCTTCTTTGTTTAGCTCAGATAAACGCTCATCTAATTCATCTAAAGGAATCGAAATAGCCTGTGGAATATGGTTAAACGCGTATTCTGCCGATTCTCTTACATCAAGTAAAATAATGTTGTCATTGGCAGAACCAAGTTTCTTTTCAAGATCTTCGTTATTTATGACATTTGGATGTTTTTTCTCAATTGTTTCATCGTTTGAAGATTTTCTCAGGTAATGCTTTAACACTCCACCTTCTTCAATAGTCCCCAAATATTGGTGCCCAGTGCTTTCAGCCCAAGCTTTCATATCTGCTTTTGAACCTTTATCGGTTGCTAAAACTTCGATAACTTGCCCTGCTTCAAGGTTATTCATTGCTTTTTTCGTTTTCACGATGGGCATTGGACATGCCAAGCCCTTAGCATCTAATACGACATTTGCCTTCATGTTTGTCATGATTGTCCTCCCGTTTTACCTGCAAGGGTATTTATTGAAAAAATTATTCCACTTTACCTTCCCAAGCCAGCATTCCGCCGGCCATGTTAATAACGTTAAAACCGTAGCTTTCGAGAAATTGACTGCCACGGCCGCTTCTTCCACCGGAACGGCAAACCATGATATACTCTTTTGTTTTGTCTAACTCATGCATACGAAACTCAACCAGCCTTAATGGCATATTGATGGCACCAGGAATTTTGCCTGCTTTCACTTCATCTACTTCGCGAACATCAATAATGTTTAATTTTTTTCCTTGGTTTAGTAAGTTTTCTACTTCTTTTGCAGTCATTTCTCTCATTGTGCATCCTCCTATATAAACAGATTTACATTACCATCTTCGGCATCTGCCAAATAAGCAGCCACTCCTGCATATTCAATGTAATCCATAAGTTCCTCTTCCTTAAGACCCAATAAATCCATTGTCATCGTACAGGCAACCAGTTTTACATCTTGTTCTTGTGCCATTTCAATTAACTGTGGCAGTTCAAGCGCGTTATGTTTCTTTATTACATCCTTGATCATTTTCTGACCGAATCCAGCGAAGTTCATTTTAGAAAGACCCATTTTGTCAGCGCCTCTCGGCATCATCTTTCCAAACATTTTCTCCATAAAGCCTTTTTTTACGGGAATGTTTTCATCCTTGCGAAGAGCGTTCAGCCCCCAAAATGTGTGGAAAATGGTGACTTCATGATCATATGCCGCAGCCCCATTTGCAATAATATAGGCTGCCATTGCTTTATCGTAATCGCCGCTGAACAAGACAATCGTTGTTTTTTTCTTTTCTGTCATTGTAATCCTCCTGTTTTTTATACGTGCAAGGGTATCTTAATGAATAAAAAAATTTATCCTTTTTTAATCCAGAATTTTAACACGCCATTTTCATCTTCAAAATTTAATACTTCGTGTCACCAGACTTGGCCCACGCCGTTAAATCGTTTTTTGCACCTTTATCAGTTGTATGGATTTCCAACACCTGGCCTGATTCCAGCTCATTCATTGCCTTTTTTGTTTTTACAATCGGCATTGGACATGCAAGTCCTTTTGCGTCTAAAACCTTTGTAATATTCATTAAAGAATTCCTCCCTATTGACTATACAATTACCCATATGGGTATAAATTTTTGAAAAATAAAAGAGGGCAATAACCCTTTTCAAGTCCATATTTGCTTTCGAACAATATTGATTCTATACCCTAATAGGTATATTGTCAACATATTAATTTTTAAAAAACGCACTTTCAATTTAGGGAAAGAAACCTAAGTAGAAAGGAACAAATTATAAGTATTTCCGATACATTTACTATACATCTTTTAGAATTTTTTGTATAATATGAATATTATTGTTTTAAACAAACGTTCAAAAAATATATATTATTTAAAATTTAATTGATAATAGTGAGGTGTACATCTTGTTAGATATAAAAAAGGACTGCAGCTTGGTCATACCGATTTCGATTCCGGAGAAGCTTGGAGGGTTAAAAACGGTCAATTTTTTTCTTGTTAAACAAGAAAAGTCGTTATCATTAATCGATGCTGGGTACAATACCGACTCTCATTGGGAGGCACTAAACCTGGCATTGAATCAAAATGGCTTGGTCTTACAGGATTTAACCGAAATAATTTTAACACACCATCATATTGATCATGTTGGTTTGGTAGACAGAATTGTCGATGCACATCCCATTCCCGTATATGCTTCTCCCCTTTCCATTCCCCGCTTAAAAAGAGACAAAGATTTTATGGAAATGCGGGTTGAATTTTTCGAAAAGCTTTATTATGAAATGGGATGTGGGGAAACCGGTGAGAAACAAATTGCTTATTTAAAGAAAGCCTTACTGCGTAATAAGGGTAAAGCAATGCATGCAGAAATTACAGCAATAACAGACAATGAATTCCTTGGTTTCACTATTTTGGAAGTCCCTGGACATTCCCCTGATCAGTTGGCTTTTTTGGATCAACAAAGAAAGCAGTTATTTGCCGGCGATTTATTAATTGAACACATTTCAAGTAATGCCATTGTTGAGCCTGATGAAAACGGAAGCCGATTGCCAACTATTAGTCAGCAGATTGGTTCCTTAAATAAATGTGCAGCTATCCATATTGATTCTGTTTTCCCTGGGCATGGAGCGGTCATTCAAGATCCGAAAGCACTTATTCATAAGCGATTAGAGCGGATTGAAGAAAAATCTGAGCTCATCTTGAGATATATCCAATCTGGTCATTCTACAGCCAATGAAATTGCGCAGGTATTATATAAAAATACCTATAATGAACAATTTTCTTTAGTTATGTCGGAAATTATCGGCCATCTGGATTATTTGGAAGCGAAGAAGAAAGTAACAATGAAGAAACTGCAGAGTATTTGTCACTACCACGTAACAGTATAGCCTTACCTTAGGTAAAAGTACACTCAGTTAAAATACTAGTTTAGCATCTAAAAGGATGATATTATTGATATATCGTCTTTTTTAGGAGTGAAAACATGAGTGTACATAATGATTTAATCAAGCATGCAGAAAATCAAAATAAATCGTATCAGGAGTTTTTGGCTCTAGATCAGCAGCGGGAAATGTATATTGAAGAAGCAGTTGATTTATGCAAACAAGGTAAACCCTTTTCTACTGATAAAATTAATGAAGTGACAAATAGAATGAATAAGATAAATTTACGGATTATATCGATTAGAAAAAATGTTACACCTGAAATGGTACTGGAGTATGTGAATAAATTACGTTAGCCACAAAAAGACACTTTCCCAACAGGTGAAAAGTGTCTTTTTGTATTTTAATCCTCGTCCTCTCTCCCTAACCGTGATTCCTTTACCAATTCGATTGCTTCCTCCCGGTCAGCCACTTGAAGTTTATTTAGGATGTTTGTGACATAATTAGATACTGTTTTTCCGCTTATTTTTAACCTCGCGGCTATCCCAGAATTGTTCAAGCCATCAGCCATTAGGTAAAGCACCTCCCTTTCTCGTTCCGTCAAATCCGGAAAGGCCTCCTTCGGTGCAGCGGGGCGTGCCATCGAAAAATAGTCAATCATTCTCGAAGCGATTCCCGGGCTAAAAATAGCCCCGCCATTCCCCACTGTTTTAATTGCATTTAATAAATCGTCCTTCTCCGCATCTTTTAGGACATAACCTTTTGCCCCAGCCTTCATGGCTGCAAAAACAGAATGATCGTCCTGAAACATGGTTAAAATTAAGATTTGAGTATTTGGATTATCTTTCATGATCTCTCTGGTTGCTTCAATTCCATTGCAGCCAGGCATTCGCAGGTCCATTAGGATGACATCTGGTTCTAATTTTTGAGCAAACTGGATTACTTCTTCTCCAGATGTCGCTTCACCCACAACCTCTATTTCGGGTGTTGTCATAAAGAGTGTTTTCACACCATGCCGAAATAAAGGATGATCATCAGCAATTAGGATTTTAAGCTTTTTCATCTCTCTCCCCCATATTATCGGAATTTATCGGTAAAGATACGGTTATCGTTGTTCCGCCGTATTTATTTGTTCCAAGCAGGAAACTTCCGCCCAGTTCGTTTACTCTTTCTTTCATGGACCCGATTCCAATGCCTCCATTCTTTGAATCTCTTTTTCTTGATAGAAGGATTCCAATCCCGTCATCTTCCACATTTATCTGCAATCCTTTTCCATTAACAGAAATACTAATAATGCAGTTTTTTGCTTTAGAATGCCTTACCACATTAACAATTGCTTCTGTTGTGACTCGAAAAGCTGCAACCTCTACTGCAGCGGGTAATACAGTCATAGTTTCGGGTACGTTTAATGTAAAGCTGATTTTTTCCGAAATGCTAAAGGACAACGCCTTTATTTGCTCATGAATGGCCCCAATCAAGCCCATCTCATCCAATGTTGGTGGACGTAAGTCATAGACCAGGCTGCGAATTTCTGAAACAGTCTGGCGTATGGTACTACGCAATTCCCCTAGTATATTTCGAGTGGCATTCGGATTACTTTCGACCAGGTCTTCAGCTGCTGCGGCAGTTAAGGCAAGTGCAGCGAGCCGTGGTGCCAGCCCATCATGAAGATTGCTTCTAAGCTTCCTTCTTTCTTCCTCTCTAGCCAAAACAAGATTTTCCCTAGATTCCTGCAAATCAGCAGCCAGAAGCTTTAAACTAATGGAAGCTTTTGCGCTATGAACAACTACGCTTGCTTGGCGGACAAGCATATCCAAAAATTTTCGGTCGGATACAGTGAGCGCCTCACCAGGTGAACGTGGTGATAGTTTCAAAACGCCCATTTCTTCTCCTCGATATAGTAAATTGTACGTTAGTGGAACCCCTTTATCAGTGCCTTCCTCTGCGGTCATAATCACCTTTCCATCTTGATATACGGAAAGTGAGGCATATGGAACCTTAAGCGAATCTCTGATTGTCTTCACTACCAAAGATAATACGGAATCAGGCTCCATAGGGTTTTCCAGCTCCTGTGCTAACCTAAGCAGGACAGAGTATGGGTCGTCATTTTCCCCATACATCCTTCTGTTAATAAATTGTTGGACCCTTTGCTTTATCGGTGCAAATAAAACCGCCACGATCCCTGTCGCAATTAGGGAACTGATTAAATGGCTATTCGTTTGCAGCAGTAACCCGGAATACCAAACAGCCAGGACATAAAATAAAACGGTGCTAACGGTCATGATCCCATATACTAGTGTACGATTGACGATGAAGTCAATGTCCCAGAGCCGATGCTTCATCATCGCAATCAAGATCGCAGCTGGTATCAGAATCATGAAGGTGTGAACGGCAATTTCTATATAATACAATTGGTAGGGGTCTGATGATATGGATTTTTCATTACTTACAAAAATGGCGGTCACGCTAAATAAGCCGGCAAGTGCCATGACCACACCGTAAACAACCCATTTTGCCTGCTGCTTCTCCAACGGCGCCATTACATATTTGTAGCGGTATATTTGGACAGTCAGGAGACTGCCAATCCACAGAATAAACCAAGAACCAAATCCCCATAGCTTTGATACATACTCCAAATCAACGAATGTATCTGGAAAAATCATCCCTGGAATACGCAAGATGATGAGCAGAAAACAAAGGTATTTGGACCATTTCGGAGCAAATCTTCCATTTGGAAACAGAAAAAAGAAAATGATAAAAGCCGCCATGCCGCCTGCTCCAATTAAATTAACCAAGTAAACCAAAAACGGGGAACTGAGTTTTAACCCCTCCATTATCGGTGTAAAGGTTCCTCCCAAAGAAACAAGCATAAAACTCCCAAGCATCCCCATAAGCTCAGTTGATTTTTTCCAAAATAGAATCAATCCAGCCGTAATAAATACAATCCCGAACAGCACGTAAATACTTACATATGCAACTGAGTATTCGGATGGACTTATTCCTTGAACCGCAAGCCACTTGGTCCCAGGGGGAGGATTATAAAAGGCTGCACAGGATTTGTTAATACATTGGTCTTTTATGTAGTGATAATAGACTGGGATACTTATTGTAAAGAGGATTATAGTAAGCAAAATAAATGTTAACAATCCCCACTTTGTATAGGCCTTCCATTTTGCAATGGATTGATTTTGAGAAGCTTCCATGATCGTAACGCTCCTGTTCATCTGTGATAGGAAAATTGTAGCAAAAATCGGATTTTTCTGTAAATACTTATTTTTCTTCCCTTCTGATTTCCTTGTTTTCGGGAAAAAAACCCTCTATCGGCCGGGAAGTAATGGGATGGTATGATTCATGTGAAGATAATTAAATCAAACAGGAGGAATGAAAAATGAGTATTCCAAAGGGATATCTTAAGTTTAGCGGAATCATGTTATTGTTAGGGGGGATTATGGGATTTACGGGACAATTAATTCATTTGGGTGATGTTCCTGATTCGGTAAAAGATATTCCCGATTTCCTAAAAAGTGCTGTCAATATTCACGTTCTTTTAGCCTATGCATCTACGTTTATTTTAATGGGGCTGCCTGCTTTATTTTTAAAACAGTCTTCTGGATTGAAATGGTGGGGCTGGCTTGCCTTTCCTCTTCTCTTCACCGGTTTAATGCTTGAAATTTTTCATGGTCCAGTTCAAATTATTGCCTATCCGATTATCTTTGATTTCGTTCATACTTCAACAGACCTCCAGCATGTCAGCGATCTTCTTAACAATATGGCTGTTGATAAATATCCGCTTCAGCTGGCTATTTTCATCCCACTCGTTCCAGGAATTCTTTTAGGTCTATTATTGTTGGGGATATCTTCATTAAAAGCAAAAGTTTTACCGAAAGCGCCAGCTATCTTTCTCTTAGTTGTATTGGCCATTCAAATTGTCAGCTTTATCGTTCCAGTTCATATTCACTTGCTTGAGATTTCCTTCGCCTATATTCATCTAGTCTTTGTATGGTTTGGCGGCGTCTTGGCATTTAATAAATCAAAATCTCTTGCTAGCCATAATGATGAGATGATTCAAATCGAAAAATAGTGTTAAAAAAAAGACACCTTCCGATTGGAAAGTGTCTTTTTACTTCTAATGAAAAATAGCCGCTATGATTTGGTCATATGACATCCCGCTATCAACGGTATATGTACCTGGTCGTAATTTATTTTGCAGTCCTCTTGCCTCGATATCTTTTGAGAATTGGAAAGCATCAGGAACAAGATTAGCTGATACTAGCATTCTCCCTACATCAATGCTTGTCATGCCGTCTGCAACATTAATGACTGCTTGAGATACATTTTGCTTCTGTGCATCCGCAGGAGGGGCAGCCTCTTGTTGAGCCGTACCGTTTTTCGCGGCATCCAGATTTTTGTTATACTCATCTTTTGTTTGCACTATATATCCTGCGTCGGTAAGCTGCTTTTTCATTTCATCCTTTGATACAGAAGCCTGATTTGATGCTGGCTGTCCTGCCGCCTTTGAAACATGGCTGTCGCTTGAAAAATAAGCAATGGTGCTGATACCTGTCGCCAATAGAAGACCCGCTGAAAAACTGCTGATTAGGTTAACCTTCATTGGCAACCAGTCTCCCTTCAGCTTGTGATGATTGGTAAACAGCGATAATCTGCTTGACTTCATTTTCGGAAACCTGTTTTTGTTGAGCAATGCTATCAATGGAGTATTGACGTCTGTATAAGTCTAGTACTTCACGCTTTAAAATCTTTTCCTCCGTGGATAGCTGAACTCCCGTCTCTTTTGTGACAATTTCCAAATCAAGTTCCATGTTGCGAAGTGATTCTTGCATCCCATTTATTTCTTTCATCACAGATATATGAACAAGGTCAATTTCTTTATGGTTTTTCTTAGCAGTTTGCCGTTCTTTCAGGATTGAGAATATCAGCAGCAAAATGGATACAACAAACAAAGTGGTTAATGTCCATTCCATTAAGACAGTCTCCTTTCACATTCTATTAGTATCACAAGTTCTTATTATACATCCCAAACCTATATTTTTCGACTCCTATTTTTCAAACACAACAAAAGTCGCATGGATTTGACAAAAAGCGCCATGCAAAACGATATTTACATAATAAAAAGGAAAATAGTTCATTATAAATATGAATTGATATGAATTTTGAAAGGAGATTTTATGGTGCAAACCAATCAAGTACCGATACCAGAACCGCCTCAGGCGATCACAACCAAAGATCTTATGTATTTAAAAGATGCCATGTCCTGGGAGCTTCTCGCATTTAAAAAGCTACATTTTTTAGCTGAGCACGCAACTAATCAGGATGTTAAGCAAGCTCTTGACCAAGCAGGACAAATGCATCAAAAGCACTATCAAAAATTGTTGTCTCATCTACAAGTTAATAATAATGCTGTATTATCAAGCCTGCAAAATGCGCAGCAACAGCAACAGCAAATGCATTAGAATGGAGGTATGTAAAAGTGCAAAACCAGCAAATGCCACAGAATCAACAAATGCAGCAAGGTCAACAAATGCAGCAATCCCAGAATTCTAACCAGATTGCCAATCCACAAACAGGACAATTGCCAAAAGTTAAAGGTCCGGAAATGAACGATCGTGACTTTTTAAATGATGCACTAAGCACCTGCAAATATATTACAGACAGTTTAAACATTGCCGTACGTGAAGCAAGCCATCAGCAGCTGCACGCTGACCTGTTGCAGATGTTAAATGAAACTCACCAGAGCAGCCGGCAGTTTTTCCAACTCATGTTCCAAAATGGATGGTATAAACTTGAGGCCGAGGAACAGCAGAAGGTCAACCAAGCCCATCAGCAATTTAGCAATTACTCAAGCCAGTTTCCGTACCCACTTCAATAGAATAGTCATCGGCATAAATAAACGGGCAGCGTGATCACTGCCCGTTTCATGTTGATTATTTAAAGTTCAAACTCCCATTCCTCACGTAAATGTAAGTAAAGTAACAGGAGCAAGTTTTCAAGTTCTATATCACTGTGTCCAGTTGCTTCCACACCGATTTTTGGAAGCATAATCTCAGCAATTTGCCCGGTTAGTTGTTTCCGCTCTGTAACGGGCAGCTGGACAAAGCGATGCGCATATGTACGGATCAACTTCCACTCCTTCATTCCTAACGATCTTAGCGCCCATTCATCAATGATTAACTCCTCTTTGGAAAGACCCCTATTTAGGATTTCTTTCTCAATTCCTGAAGGCTTTTTCTTAGCTTTAGTACCCCGTTCATGAACCACAACTGTCCCAGCAACTAGGTCACCTAGTCTCTTATGCTTGGAATGAAAAAACACCATTAGCATTCCAAGAAAATACCCCGCTGGCAGAGAATCGACAATTCGCATTAGATTGCGGATAAAGCTTGAAAGCAAGGTAATGCTGTGTCCATTTTCTTGAATAACCCTGATACCCATCCATTTCTTGCCTAGGGTTCTGCCGCCATAGAAAAATTCAAAGGCAAAAAAGTAGCCCCAATTAATAATAAATATCACAATAATCGCTATGGCAAAAGGGACCGTATTCTCTTCTAAAAAAAAGGGAAAAGACGACATGCCTTTCATGATGAAAATAACCAAAATAATGCACAAAATATTAAACACCATTAAGATTAATTGATCTATGATAAATGCCGCAGCCCTGCTGCCTAAACCGGCAAGGCTAAACTGAAGTGAGACGTATTCCGGTGTTTTAATATCCATTTGTTCATGATTCAACAGGGTTCTCCCCTTTCTAGATGATAAAGTTTCCTATTTTTCTACAAAATTACTATAATAAGGAATAGAAGAAAAGATTAACGGCAAAGAATGGTGAAAAAATGAATGTTAAACAATTTATCAAGCAGCATCGTGAAGAATGGAAACAGCTTGAACAGTTAATCGCAACATTAAGCAAGGGCAGAAAGACGATAACTGGAGACAACATTATACTCTTCTCACGCCTATATCAGAAAGCGGCGCAGAATCTTTCTTATAGCCAAACGTATTATCCTCATGACGAAGTAACGCAATATTTGAATGGACTTGTTTCAAAATCGCATAATCTTTTATATAAAGACCAGGTATCAAGCGTCAAACAAATTCATCATTTTTTCGCCGCCAAGTTTATCGGGTTATTACTAGAACAATGGAAATTCGTTGTGGCCGCGATGATCTTGTTTGCAATCGGCGCGATTGGCAGCTTCCTTTCAGTCTTGAATGATCCACTCCATATCTATTCCATTCTCCCTCCAGAAATTGCCCGAGGCGTTGACCCGGAACAGCTCGGAAGTAGGGATGGTGCGGTCGATTCCTCACTCATGTCGGCTAGTATCATGACGAATAATATAAAAGTGGCCATACTAGCTTTCGCTGGTGGTATAACCTTTGGAATATTAACGGTTTATTTGCTTATCTACAACGGCATTATCATAGGAGCACTTGCAGCGCTTTTCTGGCATCACGGCAAAGCCTATGATTTTTGGGCCTATATTGTTCCCCATGGCATGATTGAACTTACCACCATTTTTATTGCCGGAGGTGCTGGTCTGTTAATGGGCTATAAGCTCTTTATACCTGGCTCGTACTCAAGAGGGTACCAATTGAAGGAACATGGAAAACGCTCTGTTCAGCTGCTCCTTGGAACTATACCATTATTCATCATCGCCGGAATCATTGAAGGTTTTATCACACCCGCAGCCATCTCGCTTGAAGCTAAATATATGGTTGCTATCTTGACTGTTTTGGGTTTAGTTCTTTATATTGTTTTTGGAAAACTGAAACACAGTCATGCTATAAAAGATTCTGATTCATTATCTCCATATAATGGGACACAGCGGTAACCGCTAATTTTTCCTCACGGGCCTCTATCATTGGCAGGCCCTGCTTTTCCCATTTGTTTTTCTCCCGTTTCTTGAAAAGCATTTGCTGCTGGGCAATGCTCTTCAACATTGCCGCTTGGACATCAATCGGCTTCGCTTTTGTTCTGTTCAACAGCGTTCGGTCCTCAACCCCGATCATGAAAAATAAATGCCGCATTCGAAGCTGTTTAAGGTAGGCAAGGGCGTGTTCTTCATGTAGAAAGGTCTGTATATCACTAAATAATAAAAGCAGGCTTCGTTTCTTTTGCACCATTTCCAAATATTGAAGAACGGCTGCATAGTTTGATTCTACTGCATCAACTTTTATATGGTAAATGGTCTGGAGAATGGTTTGCAGATGGGCCATCCCTTTTGCCGGCGGAACAAAAGCCTTAATTTCATTTGAAAAAGCTAGAACGGACACATAATCCCCTTTTTGAAGAGCAGCAGCGGCAACAGTTATGGAAGCTTCCAGGGCTTTTTCTAAGCGGTTGCCTTTTTTCAGTTCTGCCCCCATCATACGGCCGCAATCAAGTAAAATCGTAATGTACTTACCATGCTCTGGCTCATATTCGTTTGTCATCAATTCCTGAAGCTTAGCGGTTTGCCGCCAGTTAATTTTCCGCGGATCATCTCCAACCACAAAGCTCCTGATTTTCGAAAATTCGCCAACCCCGCTTCGCTGTTTGCGAATTTCCAAGCCTTCATACAATAAATAATGCTGGGCATTTTCTAGATACTGCTTTGTTTCCGTTAGATCGGGAATCACTTTCACTGAACCAGTTAAATCTACTGTTACTTGCTTTTCCCACAAGCCGATTACACTTCGATAACGGAAGTACAGCTTATTGATTTCGTATTTTCCCCTCTCAGCAGGTACCGTTTCATAGTTAATGACGTTGGCTGAATCCGCCTGCCCCCTTCCGGATATCGGAAACGGCTTTGTAAAGGTTTGCGGCAGACCATCAATGAATCGGTAGTTTAGTGAATATGGAGAATGATTGCGAACCTCAATCGTAATCGGATAGGTAAGTCCCCGTTCCATTTCCTCTGTTATGGTCCGCTTGAAGGAAAGCTGTGTTTTTTTCGCTGAGAACAATAAATCAACCAGACTGATGAAAAAAACAACAATGTTAATCATAAAGACGTACCACCATGATAAATCCCTTAATACCCCCAGTGTTAAAAAAATAGTCAGCACAAGGTAAATCAACATCAGCCGTTTCGTCGGCAGTATACCTCTATCTTGGAACAGGAACCGAGCCCACAAGCTCTTCGATGATTTGGTCAACGGTTGCTCCCTCCAATTCTACATGAGGAGATAACTGAATCCGATGACGTAAAGCAGGCTTTGCAACCATCTTGATATCATCTGGAGTCACATAATTTCTGTCTGACAAATAGGCCCAAGCCTGTGCTGCTTTACCAATCGAAATCGCCGCCCTGGTACTAGCACCGAAGCGAATCATGTCCGTATCCCGCGTTTTCCTGACGATTTTCATAATGTAATCAAGTACATTATCACTAATTGTGATATCTTCAATTTCTTTTCTGATTGCCACGAACGTGTCTAAATCCATTATTTGAGAAACTTGCGTCCTGTTAAAGTTGTTCTCAATAACTTGTTTTAATACATTTTTCTCTTCTTCTAAGGATGGAAAATCAACCTGAAGTTTAAATAAAAATCGGTCCTGCTGGGCTTCGGGCAGTGGATAGGTCCCCTCAAATTCAATCGGGTTTTGTGTTGCCACCACAAAAAATACGTCTGGCAGCATGTAGGTTTCCCCTTGGATGGTCACCTGTTTTTCCTCCATCGCCTCAAGCAGGGCGGCTTGTGTTTTGGCTGGTGTCCGGTTAATTTCATCGGCCAATAATATATTGGTGAAAATAGGCCCTTTCAACGTTTGAAAGGAACCTTCCTTCATATTGTAAATCATGCTGCCGGTGATATCACTTGGGAGCAGATCCGGTGTAAACTGTATGCGGGTAAAATCGCCGCCAAGCAGTCCTGCAAGCATACGGACCATTTGAGTCTTCCCGGTGCCTGGCACCCCTTCGAGCAGGACATGGCCGCCTGTTAAAATCGCGGATAATAACAATCGTAAATTAAGACTTTGTCCTAAAATTAGCCTTTCATATTGTTCCAATAGGGATGTTAGTTCTGTCCTCACCCTTGTTCCACCTCTTTCTGTAACTGGTCTAACTTTCTAGACCAAAGCAAATATTCCTGTTTAGTGATTTTGTTTTTATCGAGAATTATGGCCAATTCCTGAAGAAATAAGCGAATCTCATTAGTTTTTATTCCCGTCCATTTGCGTTCTAAATATCCCCAAATATCCTGCCATTCTTTGTGATAAGGAACCTGCCATCGTTCTTGAAGGAGCTGCTTCAGATAATCGGCTTGAATTAACAATGAATCCTGATATCGTCTTCCCCGAAGATACCAGGCTGCTATCGCGCGAATTCCTTCATCACTAAAACGGACCATCTCTTCCCGTGGAACCATAATTGGGCCAAACCGTTTGCCCTTATTCCAAAGCCAAATGAAAGCTATCAATATTCCCTGAAACATCAACAGTAAAAACCACTTTGGAAAAGCAGATAAAAATGTTGAAGTTGTTTGCTCGCCATGAACATACTCATCAAACAGAATAGTCTTGGAGTTGGTTTCATTAACCAGCGAAATCAGCAGTGGTAAATGGTCGTTTTTTAAAATCTTGCCATTCGTTATCCATTCTGGTGTAATCGCGACAATTAATTGGCCTTTACCAACAGTACGTTTCAATGCAACAGGTCCGTATTTATCGTGCAATAAAGTATCTTCTCCGTTACGAGGCTGTAGCCGAACGTATGATAGGACTTCCGCCTTTTGTGCTGCCTTGCCGCCCTTTCCATAGATTTTTAAGGCTTCTAGAGATGGTATATCTTTCTCCAATTGTTTTGTCCTTAAATCAAACAGACCATCTGGATTTTGAGTAAGCAATAGAAGCGAATTTCCTTCCTTGATAAAATCGAGGTATGAGCTGATTTCCTCTTTTTCAGTAAAATCTCCCGGCTCCACCATGATTAATAGCTGCTGTTCTTTATTCTTTGGCAATAAAGAAGGCGAATGGTTCCAGCTTTTTGCACTCATTTCCTTTTTTAAATATGTATAAAAGCCCTTTGTCCCCGTTGGGGAAGGAGATTCAGTTACGTAATTCGGATATACTTTCGGCTTGGGAGTAAAGGTGAAATAGCTTAAAAGCGCAAAAACAACTATTAATATAACTAACCAAAGCCAACCCTTTCTAGCCTTGTGCAACGTTTCCCCCTCCCTCCTTGTTCATTTCCGACAACAGACTCAAAACAACAGATTGAAACTGCCGATATTCCTCTTGAAATGCCTCCCTTTCGCCATAAGTCACTTCGTCAAAAAAATACGCGAGATGGTAAAATTGGCCGGCCTGCTGTTTATTCTCTTTTCTAAGCTCCTCATAGTACTCCCAATTGGTCTTCCATTTTCTTGCCTCAAGCCATCCTTTATCGTGAAAGAAAAGAAGCAGGGCCAAAAACAGGTGTCGTGTTGCAGCTGAATAATCGGCTGCAGTTTCTAGCTTTTCTGCCTCTTTTAAATGCTCATGATAAGTCCAATTTATATCCTTTAAAGATTGAAGCGGTTTTTTGCTTCGGAGAACCCGTTCTCTTTTATAATGACGAATCAGAAAAAATACAGCTAAAGCCAATAGAACGATGACCACAATAATGACAGCGATTAAAATAGAGCTTGCGGCGTTATCGGCAGATTCAATTGATGGAAACAAACCGGCTAACTTGTCCGCAATCCACTGCTTAGTCTTTTCCCACCATTCAGCGAAAAGGCCTTTAGAAGCTTTGTCATAAACCCGATATTCCTTTTCGTTCAAAATTTTCTCTAGGTTTTCCCGTGCTTTTTCAGTAGTCAGCATCTCAATCACCTAATTTAAAAAAGAGGTACGATCATAGTCATCAATCATTTCCTTTAAATCATCGGCATCGTGGCGCACTTTTAAGTCCAAGTACATCACGGCATATCCCACTGAGAAAATCATTGTTGTCACTAAGGTCACAAGATTTGAAATAATCGTAAACAATACGCTATTTCCTAAAGCTAACCCAATTGTCCCTTCCACTGAGAAGCTGATAATAGTAATAATTAAATAAAATATAATATAAAGGCCCATAAGCGGCCATGTACGTTTCTTGGTCAATCTCCAGCTTCTACCGAATCCTGGTGACTGTCTGTCAAGAACTACCGACCCGAAATAAAAACTCCAGCGAGTTAAAAAATAGGCAATTATCGGTGCGAAGATTAGAAATAACCCGATAGCTAATAATATTCCTAAAACGGGATTGGCCATGGAGCCAATTACTCCTGAAAAGGCGATGATTAAAATAGGAACCAGCATGATGCCAAAGGCAAGCAATCCAAATAAAATACTGCTGCCCAGCATGGGCCAGAACCGTGATAGGGATTGCTTGATAACCGACCCGACAGTAAACTCCTCATTTTTGCGAATATGATTGACGGCAAAAAGAATAGCTGCCTCTGTGATCGGACCAAGAATCACTGTGATTAGTCCAATCACCGCCATTCCAATGTCAGCCCCAAAGCTTCCGGCGTCAAAGGTTCCTTGATTTTCAAAGCTGGTCATGAATTGCTCAAACCAATCACCGCCGCCTTTCACTTCCCTAAAGAAGCTTGTTCCTGATATTAATAATATGATGGCTTGTAATAAGTAAACAGGACCTAAAAGCAAGAGGAAAATCATAAAGAAATCCTTAAATCTGTTTTTACTTAAACTGAATGTATGATCGAGTATTTCTCCGAATCCTTTCGGCTTTGAAAACTTAGAATCCAATCTAAATCCCCCTTAATCTGTTTGTCACAAGAATTATTTTAACATTACTTTTGTCTAATAAGTGTAAAAAGTTGCAAATATTTACAAGTAACGAGTACAAAAAAGCTCTCCGGGCCGAAACCCGGAGAGCGTCTTTTATTTAGAAGAATCTTCTTGACCCTTGTTATAGTTATATTTTGATCTGTCGATTGGTTTAAAGCCATCAGGTGTATAGAAACGCAATAAGTCACCATTTACGACTTTATCGGATTCTGCCAGCTTTTGGTCCACGATTTCGTGGTACTTCTTAGCCTGATCCAATTTATCTTGTGAAAGTTCCAATCCAGTTGTCGAATCATAATATTTATCTCTAACAGCAGTTATGGTTGGACTTACATAGTCGCCATTTCGAAATGGAACAAGCTGATCGTGCTGCTCGGACAATAAATCAGTACCAAACTGAACAAATTGTTTTGAATCAATCCCTAACAAATGAAACAGAGTAGGAAGGATATCAATTTGGCCGCCGTATTCATGATGAATTCCCCCTTGGATGCCTGGGACACGAATAAATAATGGAACACGCTGCAGGCCGGCACTTTCAAACGGAGTAATCTCCTTACCCAACACTTGGGACATCGCTTTATTATGGTTTTCGGATATTCCATAATGGTCACCGTACATAATAATAATGGAACGGTCAAGTAATCCTGTCTGCTTTAAATAATCAAAGAACTCTTTTAGAGCTTCGTCCTCATATCTTGCTGTTTGGAAATAATCATCCACCGAAGCATCGCCAGTTTCTGCAGGTGCAATTGTGGCCAAGCTTTGATCCATTTTATAAGGATAATGGTTTGCTACCGGAATAAATTTCGCATAAAACGGCTGCGGTAATGTTTCTAACATTGGTTTAGATTGCTGATAAAATGGTTTATCCATCATACCATATTCCGCTTGATCCTCAGGGTTTACTTGATAATATTTTCCATCAAAAAATTTATCATAGCCAAAAGATTTATAAATTTCATTGCGGTTCCAAAAGCTTCCTGAGTTTGCATGGAATACTGCAGAAGTATAACCCTGCTGTCCTAAAATTCCCGGTGCTGATTGGAATGTGTTCATGCCTTTGGTCGTAAAGGCAGCTCCCTGCGGCAGTCCGTATAATGAATTCTCAAGCATAAATTCAGCATCTGCTGTTTTCCCTTGTCCGGTTTGGTGGAAGAAGTTATCAAAATATAGGGTATTCTGATCACGTGTTAACGAGTTTAAAAACGGTGTAACCTCTTCCCCATGAAGCTTATAATTAATTAAAAAGTTTTGTGTCGATTCAAGATGCAAATAAATAACGTTCATGCCTTTAGCGGCACCAAAATATGCCGGGTTGGGTGCAGCATAATTGGAGTTAGTGTAGTTTTTCACCTCAGTAACATCGTCGCTACTCGCCATTACCCGTTGAGCAGAGGCTGTCGTACTTTTCACCGTATCATAAATCGTGTAATTGTACATGCCTAAATATTTTACAATGTAATTTCGGTCAAAACCTCTTGTTAATAATTGCGGTCTGTCCGCTTCTGCTAATGAAAGATTGGCGCAAGAAATGGCTAGTGCCATGGAGAATAAAGCAGCTACCTTTTGACGGCTCATATCTTTTTTCTCGATTTTTACAATCCTAAATACTAGTAATGCAATTAATAGAATTGTATCTATAAAGAATAAGAAATCATATGGCTTCAATAAAGAAGACACACTGCTGCTGACATCACCAAAGTTCTGTGTTTGGGTCAATGTAGGCAACGTGATGAAATCATTAAAGAAACGATAGTATACTACATTGGCAAACAATAAGAACGATAATAGAAAATCAATCACAATCAATGAAATATACTTTTTTCTGCCTTTAAATAATGCTGAAATCCCTAAAAATATTAACGCCGATCCTAATGGATTTAAAAATAATAAAAACTTCTGGATTGAGTTCTGGATCCCTAAATCAAATTGTGTTAATTGCGTAACATATGTTTTTATCCAAAGAAGAATGACGGCCAAAAAGAAAAAGCCAATATATTTATGGGAAATACCTTGACCTTTTAGTTTCATTATTAAGCACCTTCCTTCTAGCAAATCATTATTGCATATTTTAATTTACTTTCCTATATGTGATTAGTACTATTTAGTCTAGTCTATATCTTAAATGGTAAATATGAACAAACTATGAATAAAACAAGAAAAAACGTAAATGACCTGCTCACAAGATAGTAACTATACTACTTTTTTTGAAAAAGTCAACCCATATATGAATGCAATCCTGTCCATTATATTTAGTCGGGAATGGTATAATACATGTAATCATGATATTTATTTACATAAGTTTCCATCAATAGATCTGAGGTGAAAAAAAGTTTGTCTCTAACAAAAAGACGTCAGGAATTCCTTGATCATATCTACCGTCAATTTAAGAAAACAAACAACCCTGTCCATTATTCGAAGGTGGCGGAAGCCATTGGCGTAAGCAAATGGACAGCCTATGATGTATTAAAGGAATTGGAAAACCAGGGGCTTGTAAAAAGAACGTATTCCACGAATGAGAATGAAGCGGGTCGTTCAATCGTTGTCTTCTCCCCTACTGAAATTGCAGAGAGCTTTTTCCAAAAAGAACGCAGAGAGCTAACAAACACAGAAGAGTGGGAAGCCATCCTGCCTGAAGTCATTAAATTAGTGGAAAATCCACAAAATCTGCCTTTACGAGAAGCAATTCATCATATCATTTCGCTCATGAAAAATGTAGAAGTTAAGCTGGAGTTTTGCGCTTACTTTCTTAGTATTTTGCTATTATTCTTGAATACACTAGGAAAAAACGTGAAGGAATTAACGGTGAACTTAATCAATGCCTCCAAGGAAGCAAAGATGCAATTAACAGTATTTACAGGGGCAGTTGTTGGAATGATTATTCAATCGGTTGGTGAGGAATTAAGTCCGGATATGGTGAAACTCGTTCAGCAATTCATTGACAATGTCAGCGAGCTTAATGCTGGCGAATTAGGTTTATTAATTAATTTCATTGGACAAAGTTAAAATCAGCCGATTTCGGCTGATTTTTCGTTTCAAAGATAGTTTTTTGGTTTGATATCAAGTCTAGTTTATATACTACAAAGGAAGTATATTTCAGAATTTTTTAAATATTCTCTTGACGTTCCCTCCGTTTTTACGATATATAGTTTGTATACATTTTTTGGTTTTTTGGGTATTTTGCGTGTTTTTATTTTTTATTGAAAGCGGGGGATTATTGATGTACGCATTATATTGCAGAACGTATCAAGGTGGGATGAAGGTAGCCTCCTTTATACTTCCTTGGCGAAAACCGGAATTATTAGAAGGAGAAAACAGTCTAAGTAAACTTCCAACCCTTATTAAAAGTATGCGAGTTGAAAGCGTTTTAATCGTGACGGATCAAGGGATTGTTTCCATTGGCCTGATGGACCCTTTCTTAGATGGCTTGAAAAATGAGGGCATCCAATTTTCCATTTATGATAAAACCGTTCCAAACCCAACAATAGAAAATATTGAAGAAGCCTTTCAAATGTACAAGGAGAATAAATGCCAGGGAATTGTTGCATTTGGCGGCGGGTCGCCAATGGATTGCGCAAAAGGTGTAGGCGCCCGCGCGGCAAGGCCTAAAAAAAGTATTCCACAGATGAAAGGTGTTTTAAAGGTATTAAAAAGAATACCGCCTCTGTTTGCTATCCCAACGACAGCAGGTACAGGCAGTGAAGCAACGCTTGCCGCTGTTGTCTCAAACAGCGAGACACATGAAAAGTATGCGATAATGGACACGGCCCTTATCCCCCATTATGCTGTATTAGACCCGCTTCTTACTGTAAAGCTTCCTCCCCATATCACGGCTGCTACGGGTATTGATGCACTGACACATGCAGTCGAGGCGTATATAGGGAAAAGCAATACGAAAGAAACAACACAGTGCAGTATTGAGGCAGTACAGTTAATTTTTGAAAATCTTTATGAATGCTATTCAAATGGTACCAACATTCAGGCTAGAACAAACATGCAAAAGGCTGCTTATTTGGCCGGAATCGCTTTTACCCGGGCATATGTCGGGTACGTGCATGCGATCGCCCATACCTTAGGCGGGTTTTATCAGGTTCCCCATGGTCTGGCGAATGCCATTATTCTTCCATATGTACTAGAGTATTATGGGGAATCCGCCCATAAGCCGTTGTCAGAATTGGCAGATTTGGTTAAAATAACAAAGCCTTCCGATACAATTGAACAAAAAGCACGGAAATTTATTGATGCCATTAAAGAGCTTAATGAAAAAATGGCTATCCCGACCAAGGTGAACGGAATCATCGAAAAGGATATTCCGCTCATGGTGGAACGGTCTTTGAAAGAAGCAAATCCTCTCTATCCTGTTCCGAAGATTCTTTATAAAAATGATTTATTAAAGCTTTATCATCTGATAAAGGAGTAGATATGAATATGAGTATTTCCTCTCCCCTATTAAATGAAGGCGGTACTAAAGAAAATTACAGTTACCTAGTAAATAAACAAAAGTCCTTCTTCCGAAAAGAACAGACAAAGAATGGTTCCTTCCGATTGGCTGCATTGAAAAAATTGAAGGATGCCATAAAGGTAAATGAGCAAGAGATTATGGCAGCGTTAAAAACGGATTTAAATAAATCCGAGCTAGATGCGTATGCGGCAGAAATCGGATTTGTCCTTGCTGAGTTGACTTTTACAATTAAAAACCTGAGTTCTTGGGTAAAAACAAAAAGTGTTAAAACTCCTATGACCCATTTTGGTTCGACGAGTTACATCTATTCAGAACCCTACGGTGTGGCATTAATTATTGCTCCGTGGAACTATCCATTTCAGCTGGCGATTGCCCCGTTAATCGGTGCGATTGCAGCGGGAAATTGTGCCGTTTTGAAACCTTCTGAATTAACACCAAAAACGTCTGAAGTATTGGCGAAGCTGATCAATGGTCTATTTCCTGAAGAGTTTGTTTCAGTTGTAGAAGGCGGTGTGGAAACAAGCACAGCACTCCTTGAGGAAAAATTCGATTATATCTTTTTTACTGGAAGTGTACCTGTTGGGAAAATCATTATGGAGGCTGCGGCAAAAAATCTAACTCCGGTTACATTAGAGCTTGGCGGCAAAAGTCCCTGCATCGTTCATGATGATGCCAATATTAAGGTAGCGGCTAAACGGGTTGCCTGGGGTAAATTCACGAATGCTGGTCAGACCTGTATTGCCCCCGATTATCTTTATGTTCATAAAAATGTCAAAGACAAATTTCTGAGCGAGTTTAAAAATACGATTAAAGAATTATATGGCGAAAATCCGTTACGTAACCCCGATTTCACCCATATTGTTAGTGAGCGGCATTTTAAGCGGCTGGAGGGCTTTTTGGATAATGGTCAAGTATATTCTGGGGGTAAAACAGATTCGGATACCCTAGCGATTGAGCCAACTGTTTTAACGAATATAAGCTGGGATGATCCAATTATGCAGGATGAGATTTTTGGCCCGATTCTTCCTGTTATGGAATACAGCCATTTATCAGAAGTGCTCGATGGCATCCATAATCATCCGAAACCGCTCGCCCTTTATATTTTTACGGAAAATAACCAGGTCCAGCAAACGGTTCTTAACAGTGTTTCGTTTGGCGGCGGCTGTGTGAATGACACTGTCTATCACTTTGTCTCCCCTCACCTCCCCTTCGGCGGTGTCGGACCAAGCGGCATTGGCTCTTATCACGGAAAAGGCAGCTTTGATACCTTCTCCCATAAGAAAAGTGTCCTAAAGCAAACCACCCTTTTTGATATTCCATTCCGCTATCCGAATTTTAAGAATGGACTTAAGATGTTGAAGATGTTTTTAAAATAATGGGAAGTCCCTGATTCTCAAAAAGAATTCAGGGACTTTCGTTTTAACCTATTTTAACTTGCTGGTCTTCTATAGGGTGGTCGTCTAGCTCAGAGGACACTAAAAACATAACGATTTCATCCCCTGGCTTTAAATCCGCAAAGAATGCACAAGCTAGAGCCCCTTGTTCAACATTAATAGTAATGCTCACTCGATTCGGACTTTCCTTAGGAGAGCTAGTTATCGAAAAATACCTTGGTTTAAGTGAAGGCAATAGCTCTAAGAAACGTTCGAACGGCATTTCACAGGCTTCATATTTTTCAAGCAAGTCAAGCATCGAAACTCTATTTTTCAAAACAAATTCTTCATATACCCCATCCGCTAATAACGCTTCTAGTTCCCGCTTATGCGGAGGGCAAACCGTATAGGCGGCCAATTCACGAATTTGTACCCGCGTTGCTGTTTCCTGCACTTCCACGCTTTGACTTAGGAGATCAACTAGACTTACCGGGCGGTCTAACGGAAGATGGGAAAAAGTACGGCCGCATGCGGTAATAATCACATGGTCCTTTCCATTTAATCTAAAGCGTTTAATAATTCGCTGAACGGTTTCTTTGCTATTCCTTGGAAAGACCCCAAGATGGTTACCTTCTTGATAGGTTAGCCCTTCAGGCAAGGAAAACACAAATTGCCTTGTTTGTTCATTTTCGGCATTAAACACTAAATGATTTTCTACAATCGAACCTTGTACGGAATCGTACTTATCAGCCAAAGGTGAACCCATTACAGTATTGACAAACTGTATGGAAATTGTATTTGCCACTTTTTCATCATTTCTATCCAATTGAATTCCGAAGGTTTTGAAGGCATCCTGCCACATCCGGTTTTTCCATTCATCAAATTGCTTCTCAAAATCGCCGCTTGCATCACCTTCCCCCCGCTCTGAAAATCTGACTGCTCCTTTAAGGGCAAGCTGTTCATCAATATAACGAGGCACATCCTGGTAGGTGTTCGCCCAGTTGTGATCGCCACATCCAAATACCGCGTACTGGACACCTTTTAAACTACCTGTTTCCAGATGTTCCAGCCACTGCACAAATTGGCGTGCGTTTCTTGGCGGTTTCCCATTATAGGAGGATGTGACAATGATTACGGCTCCTTCAGTTGGTAACTTACCAATCCTATCGTTTAGGGGAGCGGCCTCACTTCTTACTCCATGCAAACGGGCAATATCGGCAAGCTCATGTGCAACCTGCTCTGCTGTTCCCATATTGGAACCATATAAAACAAGCAGCGGTCTATTATTCACCCCAATAAGTGAATACTTCGGAGCTTCTTGGTTATTTTTCGGGGCTGCCGCTTTTTCAGCAGATAAAGCAAATGTATCGATTCTCTTATTTTTCCGCAATTTTAAGCGAACTTTAAAATTATCAGGTTTAAGCGTCAATGTTTGCTTAATTTTTAATTGATAATGCATATGGTCGATTAAGTCAAAATGCTGCAGAATCATTCCTAACACAAGCGTTGCCTCATGGAGGGCGAACTGCATGCCGATACACGCTCGCTGCCCGTTTCCAAAGGGCTTATAGGCATGTGCGGGAATTTTAGTCATATCTGCAAAACGCTCAGGATGAAATTCTTCGGCATCCTCCCCCCATGCATCCTTATCGCGATGAAGTTTTGGAATAATGACGGACACATTGTCGTATTTTTTTAGCCGGTATTTTCCGCCAATGACCGTTTCGTCTTTTGCGTACAAAGTAAATTGGGGCGCAGTAGGATAAAGACGTAAAGCTTCATTTAAAATCATCCGAATGTACTTAAGGTCGAGTGCCTGCTGATACGATGGAATAGAATCGCCTAGTACCTGGTCAACTTCCTCATATGCCTTCTTAAGTACTTCAGGATGCTTCAGAAGCAGGTATATGGCAAAAGAAAGCAATCCGCTTGTCGTTTCATGACCGGCAATGAGGAAGGTAATGATTTGGAATCGAATATTTTCATCATCAAGCCTCTCTCCTGTTTGCGGGTCATTGACATTCAGCATTCGGGCCAGCAAATCAGTTTCCCCTTGATCGCCGCCTTCTTTGCGTTCAGCGATAATTTTATCTACTAGAGAAAACATTGACTTAATGTCGCGTTCGAACTGCCGCTTGGTTCTTACCATCAGCTGGGTTTGAATAGGCAGCCTTGTGCTTTGGTGCATGGCCTCGTCAAGTGCCCGAATCATACTGATGATAAACGGATTGTGGTTTTCCCGATAGAAACTGTGAAAGCGATAGTTAAATCCGCATAACCCAATCGTATCTAGGGTCAGACGGGTCATATCATCGGGAACATCGATGCTCTCATTTGGATTCAAACGGGCCCACTTTTGTACGAGCTGCTGGGCGATGTCAACCATCATCGTATGATAGCCTTTCATTGCTTGCTGGCTGAAGGCTGGCATTAGAATGCTATGGGCTTTCTGCCAATTCGGCTCTTTCGTTTTACTTGTAAATAAGCCGTCTCCCCCTAGTGCACGCAAAAAATACAACCCTCCGGAGAGACTTTTGTCAAACCGGGATTCATCACAGACCTCGGCAACTAATGCATGACCTGAAACAAAATGCATGATAAAACCAAAAGCCTCAAAGCGAAAAATAGGTCCGTATTCATCGGCGATTTTCCAAAATGACAGCGTTGGTGCATCTTTATCGATTAATGGAATATTGCCTAACGGGCCATACGTTTTTGGCTGCGGAATCCGCATATTATTTTCCATAAAAAGCTCCTCTCTGTTAATTACTCACCTTTTACCTAATAAACCGTATAAAACAACATCGGCGATTTCATCCTCCATATGGTCGAGTGGTAATTTTTCTGAGATGATTTCTTCCTGGAGTTTTTCAAAGTTGAGTAGGGACCAAATAGCGCTAGTGATTCCAAGTTCAAATAGAAGGGATTGGACTGGGGTGAGATTTCCGTTAGATACCTTTTGCAAAAGCTGTTCCATACTTTTGTCCTGAATATAAATCTGCTCCATAAACATCTTTGCCAGCTCTGGATGGTTGGGTGATTCCCTAAAAAGGATGTTGAAGCTGTCCAGATTGCTGCGGATTACTTCCACTCTTGCTTTGATGACATCCCTGACCAGATCAGGATTATGATCAGAATTCATCTTGGGGGGCTCAAACACAGACGGAGTAATGCAGGCAAGAAAAATATCCTTTTTGCCCTTAAAATGTTTATAAAGAGCTGCTTCTGAAACTTCAACACGCCTGGCAATTTCGGCGGTTGTGGCGCCATTATATCCTCGCTCGGCAAAGAGCTTGCGTGCCTCCCGGATAATTTTCTTTTTAGTATCCGACTGCGATCCCAAATTCTTCCCCCTCTCTTTTGGTTAGTGAATACTTACTAACTATTATATATAATATTCTGAAATCTCTGTCATGGTATAAAATACCTGTTTTCCAAATAAATAAAATGACGTTATTTTTCTACTTCTTTCTACATTTTTAAAACATCTATTATCACAATTTATGTTTTTTTATCATAACCTGTTTCCTGCTGTGTTTTGCTGTTATTTCGTGTAGAAATATTTCAATATACGAAGTAATTGGCTTGTCTTATAATCAAATTGGCTGAATATTAGTACTAATATTCCCAATATTATTTTAACCAGGGGTGGTTCCATGAAAAAAAGGAAAAAAGGATTCGCAGCAGCATTAGCCACAACGCTCTCTTTATCTGTACTCAGCTCCGTCGCATTTGCAGACCAACCTTCATCAACTGATTCATCCACTTCACTGAATATTAAACCTCCAGAGTTTTTTGTTCCTAATGGACAGAATAAGAAAAACTTTTATGTGGATAAAACACAATTAAATTCTTTATCACATTTAGAAGGGTATGAAACAACAAAACTGTTTAAGGGCATACATAACGGTGCCGGATATTGGATCGAAGTACCAAATGATTGGAATGGTAAACTTGTATTGTATGCCCATGGATATAGAGGAACAGGCAATACATTAACTGTCGAAGCACCGCCAATTCGACAACACTTAATTGAACAGGGATACGCATGGGCTGCGTCTAGCTATAGCACGAATGGTTACGATGTAGAATCAGGTGTTAAAGATACTCATGACTTAAACGGTTTCTTTAGAAAATTAGTGGGAAACCCAACTGAGACCTATATTACTGGGCGATCTATGGGTGGCCATATTACCGGTGTTTATGCCGAGCAATATGGTGACGTAGATGGAGCCTTGCCAATGTGCGGGGTAATGGGAGACTCGGAATTGTTTGATTTCTTTACGGATTATGGGCTTTTAGCGCAATCGCTATCAGGGATTGATAAAAAAGACCAGAAGGTAATGGCTGACGATAAATACTTTACGGAAACGATACCGTTTATGGAAGGTAAATTAGGGAATGGTGTAGTACCAATTAATAAAGATACAAATATATTTAAATCATTGACTAAAGAGGGTGCTCTCCTAGAAAGAGTTACTGAAAATCTAAGTGGCGGTGATCGGCCATTATTTGAGACCGCCTACAGATTTGCCTTTGACGATTTTCTACTCTGGAGAATGCCAACAAATCTTGCTTATGGCGAAGCAACTGGTAATGTAGTCAATAATACGGATACGATTTACCAGTTGGATAGCAATCCTGCTTTAACTGACGAAGAAAAAGCACTAAACGCCAGTGTCCTTCGAATTGCCAATGATCCAAATGGCCGTAATAATAATGGTTTAGCCGCCATTCCTAAAGTAACAGGAGATTTAAAGGTTCCAACTGTTTCACTCCATACTTTAGGTGACCTATTTGTACCATTCTCCATGGAGCAGATTTATGCGAAAAGAGCTGAGGAAAAAGGAAAGAATAACCTGCTGGTTTCTCGCGCTATTCGAACTATTGGCCATTGTGAATTTAATGCACAAGAACAGATTAATGCCTTTGACGACTTAATTAAATGGGCGGAAAAGGGTGTAAAACCGGCCGGAGATGACATCTTAAATCCTGAGGCTGTAGCAGATTCTTTATTTGGTACACAATTTACTACAGCTAGACGTTCCTATGATTTAACACCATGGACTCCTAATCAATAAAGGTTTAAAGCAGAGAGTCCCTTCTCTGCTTTAAATTTTTTATCATTTTAAATTTGATTTATTCTTCATTCACTACCTGATCATAAACCATCCACCCAGTCCCATTAATTTTATTCGAAACATCAATAATCTTCTTTTTCACCCTATCAAACTCCGAACCTTTCAACTTTGTAGGCTGGTAATTATTTTTCGACGAAACAGAAGATATCGAAAATGGGACTACATTGATTTCTTTTTTGTCAGTCAAAACTCCATTTTCCAGATGAAATGTCTGTTGAAAAACATACGTGTCTTTATCAGATGGATTCCGGTTTCCTCCAAACATAAAATTCCCAAGACTGTACACAATAAATTTACCATTATATTCTTCAATTCCCTGGACGACATGTGGATGGTGTCCAAGAATCAAATCCGCACCACTATCGATTGCAAAGCGGGCCAATGATTTTTGCGAGGCTGTCGGAACGTATTGCCGTTCCACTCCCCAGTGAAAATGAACAAGAACAATCTGTGCCCCCTGCTCTCGCAACTGGTTGATACCTTGTGAAACCTTATTCCTTACTTCACGAGTATCCTGCCAGCCTTCAAAGCCTAAAGCCCCTATTTTAACGCCCTTTACGGTTGTTATATATTGATTTTCGTAGCCGAAATAGCCGATTTGTTGGTTCTTCAAAGCTTCAATCGTGTCAGTATATCCTTTCTGAAGGTAATCATGGATATGATTGTTGGCGAGGTTAACTGCTTCAATACCGCCCAGTTTTAATATTTCCGCATAACTGGGGTCTCCTTTAAAACGAAACGTTTTTTGTGCTTTTTGTGTTGAATTTGTTAACGTCGTTTCCAAATTGACCGTAGTAAGATCATCCTCCTGAAAAATAGTATCGAGTTCTTGAACAAAATAAGCCAAACCGTTTGCCGATGCTGTACGAACAAAAGTATCTGGATATGTAAAAGTTTCGTCTGTCCCTAACGTAAAATCACCAGCTGCACTTATTTTAATTGTCGTTTCTGTATTTTGCTGCGTCTGTATTTGAGCCTGAGGTTGTTCAGGTTGTTCCTTCTGAACATCACTCTTGTCCTCTTGCTTAGACTCTTTAACGATTACAGGGGTACTCGTAGGAACAGTCTTATCTCTCTTAATATAATTAGCAATTGCAAAAGTACAAGCAACGAATACAGCTACAATAATAATGGTAAAACTAATCTTATTTTTGAACTTCTGCCGTTTTCCTGATTCAGTCCTACTTAATTGGTCCTTGCTATCCATTCCCTAATTGTCTCCTTTATTTTATTTCTTTGGAAATGACTTACATTTGCAAATTGTACCATAATTCGAGTTGTGTTTAAAGAATATTCCGAATTTTGTAAACCTACAAGATATTACCATCCACTCCTTCCTCCTAATCTGTTAAACTTTTAATGTCATATTTTTATAGGAGGAAGTCAGCGATGAATAAACGAAAAATCCTCCTTGCACTGGTAATCTTATTTACCTTTATTGGAGGAATTGCTGCAGGATTTTTCTTTTCCGAAAACGATCATGATTCAAAAATTGTAAAAATAGATCAATCACCAAAATCCGCTTTAAAGCCACAGGAAAAAGTAGTCCCTGAAGTGGAAAAAGCGCACTCAAAAGTTCTCATTGGATATGTACAAGATTTTCGTGATCCAAATACAGTCGAATATGACAAGTTATCCCATGTAATCTTCTCTTTTGTGCATCCGACCAAGGATGGCGGGATTTTACTTAACGGCGATAAAGCACTTGGTAACTTGCGGGCAATGGTCACAAATGCGAAAAAACATAATACGAAGGCGATTTTAGCTATTGGTGGATGGTATCACATTAAAGGCGGAGAATCGTATGAATATTTCAAAACGGCCATTTCTAATCCGGAATCGAGGACAAGACTAGTAAATGAGCTTACTGGAATTGCTGATAGAGAGAATTTGGACGGGATCGACATCGATTTTGAACACCCTCGTTCTGCAGAGGATGCTCAAAATCTGTCCGCGTTCGCCAAAGAATTAAGCGAACAGCTTCACCCTAAAAACAAAGAGCTGTCAATTGCAGTTTATTCGATGATTCATGCAGTTACGTTAACGGAAATTGCCTTTGTTAAATATGAGCCAGAAATGTTTCAATACGTGGACCGCGTAAACATTATGGCCTATGACGGACAATGGGATGACGGCTACCATGCCGCAAACCTATCTCCATACCCATTCACTGAAAAAATCGTAAGCTATTGGACAGGACTTTTTGATAAATATAATATTTCAAAGGAGAAATTAGTGCTTGGGGTACCGCTGTATGCCCAGCCTGAGGATCCAAAAGTCAAGCAGGTTTCATTCGGAGCAATTTTGAATCAGAATCCTTCCAATTCTGGTGCTGATACAGTCCAAATGAACGGAACAACCTACTATTATAATGGTGAAGAGACAATGAAGAAGAAAACGAGATTGGCCCTAGACCATGGTATGGGTGGAATGATGATGTGGGAGACCGGGCTTGATGCCAAAGGACCACAAAGCATAACAAACACAATTTCAGAAGTCCTGAAGGAGTCCGAAAAGGATCCGATAAAATACTACACAGTAAAAGGAAATTAAGTTTAAAAGGGCCTTACTCCCTGCGTTGCTGTTTATAAGCACCAGGGGTAAGGCCTTTTTAGTGTAGAGAATTTATATGACCTCGATTGCTATAAAAATCACCGGATTGGTAGCATAGAGCCTGTATATGAGCTCAAACAGTTGAATAAGTCATCGGTTTGGTAACATAGATCTTTTATTTGAGCTCAAACGCTTGAAAAAATCTCCGGATTGGTAGCATAGAGCCTTTCTATGCGCCCCAACGCTAAAAAAAATCACTGGATCGGTAGCATAGAGCCTTTCTATGCGCCCCAACGCTTGAAAAAATCGCCGGATTGGTAGCATAGAGCCTTTCTATGCGCCCCAACGCTTGAAAAAATCGCCGGATTGGTAGCATAGAGCCTTTCTATGCGCCCCAACGCTTAAAAAAATCGCCGGTTCGGTAGCATAGAGCCTTTATATGCGCCCCAACCCTTGAAAAAATCATCGGATCGGTAGCATAGCCCCTTTCTACGCGCCCCAACCCTTGAAAAAATCGCCGGTTCGGTAGCATAAGAGCCCTTAAATGCAGCTTTAATCTATGAGCACTCCCGGGTTAAGAATATATCCAGGGTCCAGTGTGCGTTTCACCGATTTTAATGCAGAGGCAAACAGGTCCGGCCGCTGCTTGTCATACCATGGCCGGTGGTCACGGCCGACTGCGTGATGGTGGGTAATCGTGCCGCCGAGGGAAATGATGGCCTCAGATACAGCTGCTTTGATTTCGTCCCACTGCTCAAGTTCACTGCCATGCTTCCCGAGTGCCTTAACAGTGTAATATGGTGCCGGTCCATCAGGGTATACATGTGTGATTCGGCATGTCACCCATCCGTTATGGCCGGAAATTTCTCTAACTGCCTTTTGGGCAGCCTCCAATACTCCGGTATGAAATGCTTCAAAACGGTCCCATGTTATCGCTGTTTCGAAGGTTTCCACAATTATCCCTAAGCCGACAAGGACATCCCTTAGATACGGTGCCTGGATAAAGGCATTTCGCCACGTACCCACATCACCTTCCCTGCTTGCGGATATATCCCTTCTAGTTTTGATAACATCCTTCCCATATACTCCGCCAAATTCCTTACAGCATTCTAATGCCCTAATCATCCAAACGTCCAAAAGATGATCATGCGACTCAAAGCCAAGCATAAGTACTGCTGTTTTCCCGTCCCCTGCCCCAGAGTCATGCGCCTCTCCTGCATCAAGTAAACGGCAATTGGAAGGATATAAACCAGATTGGCTTAACACCCGGACGGCTTTCACTCCGGACTGAAAATCTGGGAAACGTACCGATGCTGCAGTCCGATAAACTGGACGATCCTGCAGCCTGACCCAGGCCTCAGTGATGATTCCAAGGGTACCTTCAGAGCCAATAAACATCCTGTCAGGGCTGGGTCCTGCACCAGAACCGGGCAGCCTTCTTGTTTCAACCACACCTTTTGGAGTAATGACACGGAGCGATTGCACCAAATCATCGATATGTGTGTGCAGGGTGGCAAAATGGCCCCCGGCCCGGGTAGCAATCCATCCACCTAACGTGGAAAATTCGAAAGACTGTGGGAAGAAACGGAGAGTTAGATCCTGTTCCTTTAATTGCTTTTCAATAGCTGGCCCACGAATCCCCGCCTGAATACGTGCAGCACGAGAAACTTTGTCAATTTCTAGGACTTGATTAAAATTCCTTAAATCAATCGATACTGAACCCGAATATCGGTCATCGATTTCAGGCTCAACCCCTCCTACTACACTTGTTCCGCCGCCATAAATAATGGCAGCAGCATGATTAACATTACACCAATCTAAAATATTAATAAGCTCATTTTCCGTTCGGGGGAATGCCACTATGTCTGGGGCATTCGAAAAATCACGGCGAAAAGCCCTCACGACATCCCTGTAGGATTTTCCATATGTGTGCGATAAGCGCTCGTGGGTATCATTCGTACAAAGATGCTGAAGAGATTGTGGTATGTTTATGCGAGGCTGCTTGAGAGATATTTCAGCGATAGCTGGCGGCGGCGTCTTCTTCCATTCACTTACTCCAAACCGCTTTGCCATTGCTGCTTCCACTTGATACTGAACCTGAAGGGATAGGCCATCTTCATAGCCCCATCCCCAAAATTTCATTTTGCGAGGTGTCACTTAAATTCCCCCTCATTAATTAATACTCTCATATAAATGAAGCTCCAGTTCCTGTCTGATATCATTAGGAATTGGTTCGGATTTCTGCGTTTCGAGGTTAAAATTCACATATACTGCAGTACCAATAACGCATAGTCTGCCCTCTTGATGAATTTCCTCATATAGCTCCAAACTGGAATTGCCGATTTTATTCACCCACGTTTTTACCTCTACGTCTTTACCAAAGTAAATTTGTGCGACGTATTCTACATTTGTTTTTAAAATAATCATTTTCCAGTCATGAAAGGTATCATCCGGGTTGAATAATTTAAAAAGCTTGTTTCGGCCTGCCTCCAGCCAAATTGGGATCGTCGTATTATTGATATGCCCGACACCGTCAGTTTCAGAAACCCTTGGTTCGATTACGGTCAAATACATGAGATAACCACCTTTTAATTTAAGCCGTTAAAAGCCATTTGATAAATTTGATAGATTTCATCTTTGCCAAGAGGTTTTGGGCTTCGGGCCAGCAGTCTTTTTTGTTTGATTGCATCTTCAGTTAAGCTTGTAAGACTGGATTCTGGTATGCCATATTCTTTTAGTGTCGTTGGAAGCCCGACGCTTTCGACCAGTTTATAAAATAACGTTAAAATTTCCTCTTCAGACCGTTCCTCACCGTGATTGGTTAATATGTTGCATACTCGATTCAGTTTGTTACGGCAGGTTGAAGAAATCGTTTTCATGACATAGGGAAGCAACACAGCGTTGGACTCTCCGTGGGGTAATTTGAATTGGCTTCCAAGCGGATAGGCAAGTGCGTGAACACCGGCGACTCCAGCGTTAAAAAAGGCCAGTCCGGCAAGATAACTGCCATAACTCATCGCAGTTCTAGCTTCCTGGTTTTCCCCATTCTCAACAGCATTCCTTAATGAGCCAGCGATTAATTCAACTGCTTTAATGGCAAGTGCATCTGTTGCCTCGTTTGC
This sequence comes from Neobacillus sp. SAB-20_R2A, assembly GCF_049568635.1. NCBI lineage: Bacteria > Bacillati > Bacillota > Bacilli > Caryophanales > Bacillaceae > Neobacillus > Neobacillus sp. SAB-20_R2A. The sequence goes on from NZ_CP145895.1 coordinate 2,770,460, forward strand.
ATTAACAGAAAGAAAGGCTTCCACAGCATGTGTCAAGGCATCAATTCCGGTGGCCGCTGTTATTCTTTTTGGAACAGTCAGGGTTAATTGTGGATCAACGATCGCAATATCGGCTAGTAAGAAATCATGAGTAACGACATCCTTGGTCCCTTCAAGTGAAACAACGGCAATATCTGTTACTTCACTGCCAGTTCCAGATGTTGTGGGAATTAATATTTTCGGGACGCCCCTCGTTTTTAGCTTCCGTGTACCAGAGAGATTAAGATAATCTGCTGTATCACCCTCATTTTGCGATATGACGGCAGCGATTTTTGCCAAGTCCAATGCACTACCTCCGCCTAAACCGATAACACAATCAAACCCGCCTTCGCGGGCATACGCCGCCAATCTCTCTGCACAAGCGAGCGACGGTTCCGGCTCAACATCAGTATAAAGGCTAACATTAAATTGTTTATTTAGAGGAGATAAGTATTGATGGACCAATCCAATTTTAACAAGGGTTTGGTCGGTAACTACTAGAATACGGCTGGGCTTCAGATCCTCCAGTTCTTCAAAAAGCTTCGCTATGGAGCCCCAGCCGGTATATGATCGTCTTGGGAATCTTAAGGTTGAAATCATTTACGTTGTCCCTCCTTTAAAAATTTTCCGTACCTATTAAACTATTTCAACAAGGAAGGCAATATCCCTGCTGATTTTTACATAATAAATAGCCCGGCGCACACCGAGCTATTTATTATGTAAAAATCAGAGCTTATTTAAATTTTGTAATAACATTAAAGCCATATGTTTTAAAATTAGTCATATCATTTAGGACATCATTCACTTGGTCTAGAGCAATCTCCCTTGATACCAGGGAACGTGGATTTAATTTGCCTTGGGCAATCATTGACAATAATCCATCGTACTCAGACCGTGGATTCCCAAGGCTTCCGACGATTTCTAATTCCATTGCCGTGATTGCATCAATTGGAAGGCCGGCAATTCCTTGTTCGTTATGGGTTGTTAAGCCAATTTGCACATGGCGGCCGCCCTTTCGTAGGCAAAGGACAGAATTAAGGATCGTTTCCTGGATTCCCAGCGCTTCAATAGATGCATGGGCACCGCCCCTGGTGATTTCCTTTACAGCTGACACCACATTCTCATTTCGGGCATTCACCGTAGCAACTGCGCCTTCTTTTCGGGCCATTTCCAATTTGGCATCATCCACATCTACCGCGATGACTTGGGCGCCAATCGCATTTCCGACTTGAACGGACGACAACCCTACACCGCCAGCCCCGTGAACCACTAGGAAATTCCCTGGCTTCAAGTTGGCACGCACCACACCATGGAAGCCCGTCATGTAGCGGCAGCCAATCGCAGCAGCCGTCACTGTATCGACCTCATCTGGAAGCGGGACCAAATTAAAATCGCCATTCGGAACCTTTACATATTCTGCATAGGCACCATCATGGGCGAACCCGAAAATTTGCAGGTTATCACAGCGGTTAGAATGTCCGCTCAAGCAGCTTGAGCAGTGTGAACAGCCTTCATGAAACGGTGCCGTCACCCTGTCGCCTGGCCTGAAGTTTTTTACTTCTTTTCCGACGGCTTCAACAACTCCCCCAAATTCGTGGCCTGGTATAATTGGCAGCACTGGACTCAGCCCAAGCCATGCCCAGTCCCCCATCCACGCATGCCAGTCACTCCGGCAAACACCGCTTGCCTCTACCTTTACAATCACATCATGTGGACCTGGTGTTGGATCAACTACATTTCCGATTCTTAATGGCTGTCTTTGCTCAATAATTTGTGCAGCTCTCAAATAGATTCCCTCCCAAACTTTAACCTATCAATTTGTAAGTATTTACCTTAAAAGATATTCTTTGTCCTATCGAAAAAAGAACAAACTGTTGGAGATTTATTTCTTTTTTAATGGTGTTTTAAGGATCTTTCCAGTTGTTGTTTTCGGAAGTTCTTTCATAAAATATATTTTTCTAGGAATCTTGTAATGAGCCAGCTGCTGTTTACAGAAACTAGTGATCTCGTCTGCTGTGATTTCCGATTTCGTCACAACGTAAGCAGCTACTTCTTCTCCAAAAACAGGGTCGGATTCGCCCACTACAGCACACTCTACAATATTTGGGTGAGTATAAAGAACCTCCTCTATTTCACGTGGATAGACATTGTAGCCGCCGCGGATAATCATGTCCTTTTTGCGGTCAACAATATAAAGGTATCCTCGCTCATCCCTCCTGCCCAGGTCTCCCGTATAAACCCAGCCTTCTTTTATTGTCTCGTTCGTTGCTTCTTCCTTTTTATAATAGCCTTTCATGCCGTTAGGCCCTTTAAAAATAATTTCCCCGACTTCGTTAACAGGGACTTCCCTGCCATTCGGATCGACTATTTGCAGTTCGATGCCAGGAACGGGCACCCCGACTGACCCTGGAACCTTTTCAATTTCGCTAGGGAAACAGCTAATCATGACAGTACTTTCGGTCTGGCCATAGCCTTCGCCGATTTGCACACCCATTTCCGCCTCGACTTTTTCTAAAATTTCAACCGGGAGGCTGGCACCGCCTGAACCTGCAAGTCTTAGCCTGGAAAAATCTAATTCTTTTATTTTTGGAGAATGGACAAACATCGTGTACATGGTAGGAACTCCGAGGAAAATGGAAATTTGATTTTCTGCAAGCTTCTGTAAGATAACATCTGGAATAAAGCGTTCTTCGAGGTAGATCGTAGCCCCTCTTAGCACGCAGATAAGTAAGCCCTGCAGCTTTGCATACGCATGAAATAACGGGAGAACGACAAGAACTCGGTCTTCCTTTGTTAGCTCCAAAAGGTCAGCACTCGTTTCTGACATCCATCCCAGATTTCCGTGCGTAATCAATGCCCCTTTCGGCTTGCCAGTTGTTCCTGAAGTATAAATTATTTGGGCATTATCATATTGATTTTTTGGTTCAATATAGAAGTCTGCTGGTTTACCGGAGACTTCTTCCCATGCGACATAGGCTTCTGTTTTGGTTAAAGTGAAGATAGATTTTACTGACGAGAGAGATTTGTGAGCCTTTTGAACTTCACCGAGGCCAATTTCATCAACAATAAGGGCAACAGCATCGGAATCATTTAGAATATAGGTTATTTCATTTTCTTTGAAGGTAGGATTAAGAGGAATCACAGTGGCACCAATTGCTAGCAAGGAAAAATAGGCAATGACATACTCCGGCTTATTGGCCATCATAAGACCGACATGGGAACCGTTTGTAATTCCATACTTTCGAAGTCCTGCTGCTTTTTCCTTCACCTTATAAGCTAACTCCTGATAGGTAATTTTCTCGTTCCGAAATACAATAGCAGCATGATTGGGCATTTCTTTTGCCGTTTGAAACAAAACTTCACTAATATTCAACTTTTGTTCCCTCCCTATTCTATTGTTCAGAAAAATAGGCATATAGAAAAAGTGTATGCGCTTACATATTAATCTATGAAAAAGAAAAGTGTCAAGCGATATGGTAATTTTTACATATAGTTTGACACCTCGGTTAAGATATTTTTAATTAAAAATCAAGACATTACGTTCTTTCAGGAAATTTAGCGCAAATTCAAGGTCTTGTTTTTGTAGGTTAAAGGTTGATTGCATCATGTTGAGCCATTCGCCCTTATCTACGAAGTCCTGGACTTGGATATGTTGATCCGATTTGATGATTAGTTTCGAATTCATGACTGCATAGCTAACTCGTTCCTTAAAAATGGTCGCAACAATCCTGCGCATAAATGGGTTTTCCTCCTCATCCCGATGAGAATGGATGATATCTTCTTTGAAATTCTCAAGCTGTACTGGTTCCCATTCTATTGTTTTGACGACAAAACTTTGCCCGCCAGTTCTCCTATCAATCAGATATTCAAACTCGTTTTCTTTTTTAATGATAATTTCTTCGCCGCAGCGAATCAAATAGGGCTCCTTCTCAATAAATAGCGGTTCAAATAACGGGGCCATGTACCCGACATCTGTATAATAGGATTTACCCCCGATTGTCACCATCAATGCTAGATGGTTATTTCCGCCTCTAGCACGGACATATTTTGCGTCAAATCCCAGAGATTGTAACAGTTCCCCGAAATGAATATTTAAAATATAACAATTTCCTCCAAAGCCTCGTTCAAGAAAGTTATCCAAAAATTCTTCCTTGGAGGGAATGAACTCATTTTTTTTCTTAGTGGAGAAATAATAATATTTACTGCATACTTCAAATGGTAAACGATGCAAATGTGCCTCTACTAAGCGCTGCAAAAATTCATAGCTTGGTGCAGCTGCCTCAACGTTTAATATTGATAAATACTTTTTCGTCCATTGATTCAATTTTTCCCTCTCCTTATACCGGTTTTAAGACCATTAGAGCAATAATCACCAATACAATTACACATGAGATAATATGGTAGTTTCGCACTTTTGATAGAAGGTCTAAACTTATTGGGTTTATTTCGGATTCTCCTTGTTTGGTTAATTCCGTTAGTGTCATAGCAAGTTTTTTAGCTACAGGAGTCAGAAATCCAATGATGACCACTTCCGCTAAAATAAACAAGATGAGCGCGGCCACAATCCATAAAGTAAAAAACGTGCCGTAATTGCCAAGCCAGACCAATAATATCCCGGTTAACAACGTTAACCCACCAAAGATTTTTGGAAGGATCTCTAACCTTGTCACCAGGTCCGCCATCCTTTTTACTTCCTCCAGTGATTTTTCCTTCCTTAAAATCAAAGGAAAGGCATAAGCAGGGCCAAGCCCGACAACTGCCGAGACAACATGTAATAAAACAATCCATTCCATAAAAAACACCACCTATTCATAAGTCTTGAACTTATCATAAGTGGTTTGCCAAATGAAAAATATCGGTTAAAATACGTAATTTTAAGCGGATGAGTCTGTTAGACTATTTTCATGAACATACTTTGTCAAGGCAGCACGGGAGCTTATCTCTAATTTTTGATAAATCCTTTCCAAATGGGTGGTGACCGTCCGCTTACTGATGAACAAAGTTTGCGCGATTTGGTCATTCGAAAGTCCTTTTGCGACCTGTATCGCAACCTGGATTTCCCTTGGACTTAAAGGGATTTTCACCTTTGTAGTCTGTTTTAGGACCTTGAGCAGGACATGTTCAAGCTCCTGTTCCATTATCTTCAGACGTTCGTTTTCGTCATTAATTCCGCTGCTTTTTTCAATTAACTTTGCCAATCCCCTCGAAAAGCTCTCCAATACCTCTTCTTCAAACATACGAAATTTATCAGAATCATTACTTTGACTCACAATGACGGCAATGACTTCCCCGTCTTCCCCTATGTGTGGGATGGCAACAAAATGTTGATGAATTTTCCGGTAGTCTTGGCCAGTAAAATTATTTTGAACATCCTGTAGACGAAGATAGGTGGTAACCGCATATTGAAACTGCGATCGGATATTTAAAATCCGTAGTGGCTTTTTTTGCTGAAATGACAACTGGGCAACCCGTTTCAGAACTTTAGCTGCTAATTCCTCATCCAGCCCCCGCATTGTGACAAGATGTAATTCATCAGAAGCTTCATCCCCTATCCATACTGCAGAGGAATCCCAGCCTAATTTTTTCTCTAATTGTTCCAGTAAGGGAATATATAAATCGGTATTAGAAATCAAATGACTATTTTCTTCGTCGCAACTACGGACCGACAGTACCTGGAATACCTCAGCCCTTTTTACAGTGATGGGATTTCCAGATTCCAGCATCATCGAGAGAACCTCATATTGCTTCTTCATTTCCGTAAAAATTTCCCCATCTGAATTAGATCCCTCGTATTCTACTTCGATTTCCCAGGTCGTAAATGAATTAGTATCCATTGTCCGAATAAAGGCAAATGGATTTTCGCGCAAATTTTGAATGCTCTTGTTTAACATATGGTTGGCGATGGCAACATGATGAGAATCAACAAACCATACCCTGGCGATATTTGTAATATTGGGTACTCCATCCTTATTGCTAGTAATTATGGTTGCTGGAACTACTCCCATTAAGGCTGGATGCATTTCCTCAGGTATCATGGGTGTCCACTCCTTTTACATACCTACTCCCTGCATAAGGACCGGGTGTTTGGACATAAACTTCTTCTACAAAAAACGATACGGAATCACAAAACGTTGCTGACAACGGAAATTTGTCGTACATTTTTGGAAAAAGCTTTAGGCTGCCTTTCCGATACCGTGATAAGAATTCATTATCCTCTTCAGCACACAATTTTGATTCTATAAAACTCCCTTTTATTTGATAGGATTCATTCGTAAAACCATCCGTAAATAAGCACGAAATTTTTCCAGTGCCTGAATGAATAAAAGATAAAACCTTCTTTGTTTGCGATTTAAGTATGAAAATTTTAAGCTGGTCCTTCCCTTCATTTGTTTGCACACCAAACCCCCGAACGGAATAGGAACGCCCTTCAGAATTGGCGACAGCAAGATGTATATAAAGCGGTTCTGTTTTTCTTAAAAAATGAACAACCGAATCGTCTAATATCATAAAACCTCCAAATAATGTGGATACAAATCAGGCCTCAACCATATTGTTCTTTATGCAAATGGTAAATTCCTCCTAAAAATAAATAGAAAAAGAACCAACTTGGCGTTTTTAGATAAATACCAAATTGGCTCTTTTTTTTATTTTGTAAACTTCACCTTTATTTGAACAATTTCTGACTGGGTGCCGATTCTTAGGGGCGTTCCCCAGAAACCATACCCGGACGTGACAATTGAATGTAGCTGACCTTTTTTAAGGTAGCCCCAATCATTTTCATAAATCTTATTTGTTATCAAATTAGCTGGAAACAATTGTCCACGGTGAGTATGTCCGGACACCATCAGGTCTACTCCATTATTTTCGGCAACATCCAAATCATAGGGCTGGTGGTCAAGGAGAATAACCGGTTTTGATAAATCCACCTGTTTCATTAAATCGGAAAGCTTCATCCTAACCACATCCTGATAACCGCGGTCTTTCCTGCCAACCAAGGTAATCCCATTATCTAAAACAATTACTTCATCTGCCATTAGCCTCATACCACTGTTATTAAAAATTTTAATCAGATCAATCCCAGGGTCCTCCCGGTCATGATTCCCCATAGAGGCATAGACCGGTGCTTTTATCTTTTTCAAAATATCCGGAATTCCTTTATCGAGAAAAGGATCCACATCATCATCAATAATATCCCCTGGAAACAGCACAAGGTCTGGTTTCAACGCATTGATGTGCTTAACGAGGTTTTTAGCATGGTTTGCCCCCGACATTTCACTAAAATGCATGTCGGATGCCATGACAATGTTAAGACTTTTTACCCCTTCCACCTGCTTCGGAATGTTGATTTCATAGGTTCTTAGTACAGGAGTGTAGGCATTGTATAAGCCTAATGCAAATAATCCAGCAATAATCATTATAGTGGTAAAACCGGACCATTTTACAACCTTTTCTTTTTGAATACGGGTAAACCTTGTTAAAAATACAAAAAGATTCACAAATGGAAGCAAGAGAACTGAATAATAAAAAATACCCAGCCAAATTCCGCCAAGCCATGTAAATACAGCACTATCATCTAAAAAACGGGCGTACACAAAGGTATAGGCAACAAAAATGAGGACCAGCCAGTAAGTAAATATTAAACGCTTTTTTCCAACAATAAATGTTTTCAGCCATTTCCATCCATTCCAGCCGATATAGAATAAAAGTAAATTATAGATGACTAATACTCCTGCAAAAAAAACCACTCAAGATTCCCCTTTACCATACGAAAATACTAATTCTATTAGACCTTATTTAGGATAAATTGACAACTTTTAGGGTGACGGACACAATTTTGGCATAAATGTTGGTGTTTGATAGAAGTATTACCAATCATTTTAAAGGAAATTGTCGAATTGAATAGAAAGATAGTATCGAGATCAATTAAAGGAGGAAAAAAGGATGAAGAAAAAATTGTTATCTATTTTATGCGGGGGTGTTATGGCGTTTTCCCTATTTGCTGCCCCTGGTAATCCTGTAAAAGCGGCAGAAGATGATCCTACCTGTCACTGCCATGACGTTACAACGATTTATGGAGCAGAAAAAAATAAAATCATCGCAAATTTAATTAGCAGTCAAGAATTTAAAAATGCAAAACTTGATATTATTAAGGATGGAGATAACTGGAGGGGCATTAATAACACTGAAGTAATGGTTAATAATTATTATGGTGTTACGATGGTAGGCGTACCCTACATAGCTCAAAATGGTACCATCATGATGGCAGTTTTCTTTGATGGAACATTTATGGGCACCGCGCCAAAAGGCTTATAGGTTTTAAAAATCCTTCCCAATCTATGAAATTGGGAAGGATTTTTATTAATTTCCTTGGACTTCTCCGCCAATAATCGTCATCTCAACCGTAGTCTGCAGCAGTTCATCCGGGTCCTCTAGCTCGAAAAGATTTTTCGAGTAAACGGTCATATCCGCCAGTTTTCCTCTTGAGATAGTTCCTTTCAAAGCTTCCTCGTTTGTGGCATAGGCACCACCAACCGTAAACAATCTCACCGCTTCCTGTATAGATAGCTTTTCTCCGGCATTCCAGCCTTCATGGGAATCCCATGGTGCTCTGCGGGTAACGGCAGCGTGAATGCCTAACAGTGGATCCACAGGTTCGACAGGTGCATCAGAACCACCCGCACATATGACACCTGCCGAAAGCAGCGATTTCCAAGCATACAAATACTGCTCCCGCTTCTCCCCTAATCTTTCCTTAACCCATGGATAATCACCGACCACAAATCTCGGTTGAATGTCGGCAATCCGGCTCGGTACCGCCAGTCTCTTAATCAAATCCGGCCTAACTAAAGAAACATGGATAATCCGGTCACGATACTTGACCGATGGAAATTGGTCAAGCACATCCAGAACATTTTCCAATGCTTGATCACCAATGGTATGTACGGCAATTGGCATGCCATGTTCCCTTGCGTTTTTCACGATCTCATATAGTTTATCTTGGCTAAGCATTGCATCCCCATACGCATCAGGTTGATCATGATATGGCTCAGATAATAGCGCCGTTCTTCTGCCAAAAGCGCCGTCTGCGAATATTTTGATAGAGCCGATTTGCAATTTCTCATTCCCGTAACCGGCATACATTCCCTTAGCCTTCAAAGCCTGAAGGTAAGGATAATCAATCAATAGATTGCAGCGTAAGCCTTTTCCTTCCTGATTAATTAATTCATCATACATTCTATAGGTTAGCTCTAATCCGCCAAAAAAGGCTGGATCATTCGTGTGAACACTTGTTAACCCTTTTTTAACAGCAAAGTTCATTGCCTTTTCTAAACCGCTTTTTAACTCTTCATAGCTTTTATCCGGAATGTGTTTGGTAAATAGTTTAGATGCCGATTCCAAAATCAATCCTGTCGGTTTTTTCGTAATAGGATCTAATACAACCGTTCCCCCGGCGGGAACCTCAGTGGTAGGGTCGTAAGCAGACACTTCAAGAGCCTTACTGTTTACTAGAAAGGCGTGGTGGCAAATCCGTTTTAAATAAATTGGACAATGCGGTGCTGCATAATCCAGCTCTTCAAGAGTTGGAATTCCGCCTTCGGTAAACAAATTCTCATCCCAACCCATTCCGACCAGCCATTTTCCAGGCGGAACGCTGTTTGCTTTTGAACGGAGCTTATCAAGCATTTCTTGTTTTGATTTGACCCCCGTTAAATCAAGATCTAAGAAATTAAAGGCCACGCCAGAAAGATGCAGATGACTGTCAATCAGTCCGGGAGTAACCGTCCTCCCTTGCAAATCTACAACATGAGACCCATCTCTACCCCAATGAAGGGTCATTTCAGCATGAGTACCCACATCAATAATTCTTCCATTCTCCACTACAACTGCCTCTGCCAAGGGCTGGAGTTCATCCAGCGTATAGATTATTCCGTTCGTGAAAATTGTCTTCGCCATACAAACATTCCTCCAAAAAACTGATATGTATACCTTTCTATATAATACCAAAGCAAACTTTGTAATGAACTATTTTAATAACCATTCTGCATGTTACTTCAAGATTGCTTAGGAATTGAACGGTTTAATATAAAAAACTCTTCCCATCGTCTGGAAAGAGTTTTTTTATCAAATTTAAAAAGGATACTTTCGATATTCAGTTTGCAAAGAAACCCATTTGGTCACGGTAAATTCATCCACAATCCACTCATTGCCAAATCGCCCAACGCCACTCGCCTTAGTCCCGCCAAACGGAACGGTCGGACTGTCGTTAACTGTTTGGTCGTTTACATGTGTCATGCCGCTTTCAACCTGCAACGCCAGTTCCCGTCCTTTTTCTAAATCCGAGGTAAAGATAGCGGAGCTAAGCCCGTATTCCGTATCATTCGCGATTTCAATGGCCTGTTCATCCGATTCCGCTTTAATCATCGTACAAATTGGTGCGAACATCTCTGTTTGCGCCAGTTTGCTGCGATTATCAACATCGACAAAAACATACGGGGTGATGAGATTGCCAATCCGCTGTCCTTCTAATGCTAATTTGATGCCGTCATCCTTTGCCTGCTCAATAAACTGCATCGCCTTATCGGCTTGCCGTTCATTAATAAGCGGACCGATAATCGTTTTCGGATCTTTTGGGTCTCCATATGGAACCTGTTTTGCTCTATTAATAAACTTTTGAACGAATTCATCGTATTTATCCTTATGGATGATAAAGCGGTTGATAATCATGCAAATTTGACCCTGATGAATGAATTTCCCAAATATCGCGGCATCTATCGCGCGGTCAACATCGGCATCGGAAAGAACGATAAAGGGATTGTTCCCGCCAAGTTCCAATGCCACCCTCTTAAGGAGTTTTCCAGCAACTTCGCCGATATGCTTTCCAACGGCTGTAGAACCCGTAAAACTAACGAGACCGGAGTGCGGTGTCGTGAACATTTCGTCGCCTAGTTCTTTGACATCCGCTTGAATAACCTGAAGGACGCTTTTAGGGAGTCCAGCCATTTCAAACGCCCGAGCAATAATGGAACCACCCGATAAACCAGTCTGTACATCGGGTTTATGGACAACAGTATTTCCCAACGCCAACGCCGGAGCGATAGTTCTCATTGATAGATTCATTGGAAAATTGAATGGAGAAATCGAGGTGATTACCCCTAATGGCAGCCGGTAAACATAATTTTTCTTTCCTTCTGGACTTGCGGTTACTTCTCTACCAGCATTAACCTTATCGACTAAATCAAAAGAGGCCACGAGGTATTGCAGTGTCAAATCCAGCTCCACATTTGCTTTTAGATTGCTGCCTCCGGTTTCGCGGGAAATGATATCGACGATACTTTCGCGGTTGTTTTCTAAGTATTCAGCCACCTTTTGAAGGATTTCTCTTCTCTCCTCAGGGGTTGTTTGTCCCCAAGACTTTTGCGCTTCCTTAGCCGTTTCAAATGCTCCTTTAAGCTGGTCAAGACTCGCGAGGCTAAATGTATTTATGACCGATTGATCGTATGGATTCTTATTATCGAAGGTTTGCCCAGTCTTCCCTTCTGTCCACTTGCCATCAATAAAACTCTTATTAAACCCTTCAAACCTTTCCATCACATTCTCTCCTTTTTTAAATTTGATCACAAATGAGAGTACATACTTTAGATAGTCTTTTCTAAAAAGGAGATACGTATGATGGGAAAGGTTAAATTATATGAACGTTTATCCAAATTGCCAAACACTATGTGTCAAGTTTCCATATCGGAAGCTGCGGTGCAGCAAGGATGCTTTTTTCCCATTGTCGGCCGCTCCCATCGCGTAAAACAGCGGGATAAAGTGTTCTCTTCCATACGGAGGAACGGCATATTCCGCATTTGGAGCTAACGTATCATAATGGAATAATGAGTCTAGATCCCAATGATTCAGATGGTAGGCAAGCCAATCTTCAAATTCAAGAGCCCACTGGTCCACACCGCTATCTGCCCAATTGACGGCTCTTAAGTTATGCGAAGTCCCCCCGCTGGCGATGATTAAGATATCTTTTTCTCGTAGCCCGGTCAAGGTTTTGCCGATTTTATACTGTTCTTCAGGAGACAGGCGGGAATTGACCGACATCGCAATAACTGGAATATCAGCGTTCGGATACAGCATCCGAAGTACAACCCATGAACCATGGTCGAGGCCCCGCTGCATTTCAGTTTCAAACGGTACCTCATTGGCAGCAAACAAATCCATTATTTCTTGAGAAAGTTCATGATTTCCCTGGGCAGGATATTGAATCGTATATAATTCAGGAGGAAATCCTCCAAAATCATAAATGGTACTATATTGTTCAACATCACTTACTTTTTGCAAACGGGATTCCCAATGGGCTGAAAAAATGACAATAGCCTTAGGACGAGGAAGATTTTTCCCTAATTGATTTAAAAACTGTGTGTATTCATTGTTTTCAATCGCCAGTAATGGAGCGCCATGTGCGATAAATAATGATGGAAGCATTATGATTCCTCCTTTAATTAAGCCGCTTTTCTAATATTAGTGTCTTTCTTTTCTTTATTAAATAATAGTTGGTCGAGAGCGAACAACTTGCTGTCATTGATGGCGATTAATAATGACATCGCCAGAAACGCTAGTTCTAATTCATAACCGGCACCTTGCCCATTTCCCAAAAAGCCGCCTGCTAATTTAACTTTAATAATGGCACCAGCCATTAACAATACAAATAAAGCGGAAACGATTCTGCTTCCAAATCCGAGAATTAAGGCGATCCCCCCTACTACTTCCAGTAGCCCTACACCGTATGCCATGAATCCCGGCAGACCAATACTTGCAAACCAGCCGGCAATATTTTCGATTCCGCCTTGAAATTTTACCAATCCGTGGACAAAGAACGTTGCTCCTAAAACTACACGTAAAATGAATGTACTTACCTCGTATTTTTTTAACATTTTCTCATCTCTCCTATTATGTTTATTTTTCTAGTTTGTTTACTAACCATTTTGTAAAATCTTGTTGATTATTTAATGTGACAGTATGACCCGCCGGATACGTGTGGAAATTGACTTTTGCTCCCAAACTTCTAAAGTATTCCTCGTTTTCAACACCCCATTGGTAGGGCAGAATCTGGTCAAATTCACCGTGGGATATAAACAGCGATAGTTCATCTACCCGGTTCTTTTCATATTCTTCTTTCACAAATCCAGGAATGTACCCACTTAAAGCGGCAATGCCTTTAATACGGTTACCCAGCTTTATTGCGAGGGACATCGAAAGAATTGCTCCCTGACTAAAACCGGCCAAATATAGTTGATTTGGATCTACTGGATATTCAGTCAAAACATCATCAATAAAATTGGCGATCTTCCCTACTGTCTCATCAAAAACATCGCGGTGCGGTTTTCCAAAGCCTTCAATCGTAAAAAACGCGAAGCCAGGTGGCTGCACTAATGGACCACGAATACTAAAAATGAAAAATCTCTCTTCCAAACCAGCAACTAATGGCAGCAAATCTTGTTCATTACTGCCCATTCCATGCATCAAAAATAAGGCAGGATAGGATTTATCGGGATCAACTTGCCCAGGCTTAAGAAGTACGTAAGTCAATGATGATTTCAATGCCGTCACCCTTTCTATAAATTTAAATTATTAATATCTATAGGTTGGCTATAGACGTAAATACTAATCCCAAAGAATTGAGAGTCAATATATTTGAATAATAAACAAAGATTCATATAAGAAAACTAAAATACAAAAAAATAAATGTGTTTCTTAATATGAACTTTTGTTATTTATAAGATAACAACAGATTATATAGATTGTCAATTATTTTTTTGCTAATATATAAATAAGTTCTATATAAGAAAACGGTGGAGGTGGAAAAATTGGATATTGGATCGAAAATTCGCGCCATCCGAAACAGAAAAAAGATAACAATTGCCCAAATGTGTGAAGGCACAGGTCTTTCAAAAGGGTTTATTAGCAATGTTGAAAATAATAACACCTCTCCATCAATAAATACTTTGCAAACGATTGCTAATTATTTAGAAATCCCATTACCTTATTTATTATTGGAGAAAAAACAGCACATGCGAGTTGTCAAAAAAAATGAGCGGACCTATTCCACTTTTAATGAGTTGAAAATCGAGCATATCGCATCAATTGGCGGATTGAGATTGATGAGTGTGGAGTTTCCCCCCGGAGCATCAATGGGGGAAGCAAATGCCCATGAGGGTGAAGAATCACATTTAGTCTTGGAAGGCAAGGTCCTTGCTGAACAAGGCGAAGATTCCTACATGTTAGAGGAAGGCGATTCCTTTAGCTGGAATGCGAGTGTCCCGCATTTTGTTAAAAATATCGGAGATCAAAAAGCAGTCATCCTGATTGCAACTTATACTGATTCTGAACATAATGGCATTTATTAAAAAACAAACCTCAGGATCATAAAATCTTGAGGTTTGCTCTTTCTATAATATAAATGGATTAAGCTAAGACGTTCCTTAATGTCCCTATATTCTCTATCGTGACTTCCATTTTATCACCAGGCTTCAACCATACCTGCTCATTCTCAGGCAATCCTAAAATAACTCCTTCAGGTGTTCCGGTGAATATTAAATCTCCCGGTTTTAAGGTCATATGTTTGGATATGTAACTTACGATTTTGGCACAATTAAATATCATATGTTTGGTATTGGATGATTGGCGGACTTCACCGTTTACTTTACATTCAATGTTTAAATTGAATGGATCAACCTCTTCCGCTGAGACAACATACGGTCCTATCGGAGCAAATCCGTCTGGCGATTTCCCAATCAGCCACTGGCCGGTCAAAAACTGCAGGTCACGGACAGATAGATCATTTCCTGCTGTATAGCCGAAAACATAGGACAGAGCTTCCTCTTCTGATACATCCTTTGCTTCTTTCCCCACGACCATAACAAGCTCAGCTTCGAAATCAAATTTTTCCCCAACTTTAGGCAGTGGGATATTTTCACTGTGTGCTGCTAAAGCATTGTTAAATTTACTAAATAAAACAGGGTTCTCAGGTACATTTACCAGCTTTGCTTCCTCTACGTGGCTTTGATAATTCAGGCCTACACATATAATTTTTTCCGGATTCAGTAATGGCGGTAGAAATTCGATTTCTGCCTCACTTAAGTAGTGTTCTGAGTCCGTGCTGTTGATGATTTCTTTCACAAGTGACAGTTCGTTTTCATTTTTTACTAAATCTTCGAGATTGACATCAAGCCCAGCTTTATTTAGGTCAAGGATGCCATTGTCTGTCTTCACACCAAGCCTGACCTCATTGTCTTTTTTAAAGGTTAGTAATTTCATACGTAACTCCTCTCTCCTGAAAAAATATATATCTAACTTTAAGTATTACCGAATTGTCGAAATTGTCAAGAAAATGTCGTGATAAGTTTTATAAGCTCATTTGGATTTTCATACATACTCATATGTCCGGCATTTTTAATTATAGCTTGCTTGATGTTTGTTCTTGAAACTGAAAAAGTTTTTTCAACTGGGACAATTTGATCCTGCTCTCCCGCAATTAATATGACGGGTACTTCGGTATTTTGTAATACATGATTGCGGTCAGGGCGATTTTTCATTGCTAAAAGTGTATCCATTGCCCCTTGTGGTGAAGTGGTGCAGCCAATTTGTTTTGCTTTTTCTACATAGCTTTCATTTAGGTGTTCTGGTGAGAAAAGCTTCGGAACCAACCCATCAATAAATGTATGAATGCCTTCGTCCTTTATTTTTGCAACACCTGCCTCTCTTCCCTTTTTCGCTTCATCTGAATCCGGGAAGGCAGTAGAGTGTACAAGGGAAAAGCCATTTAAATAGGAATTAAATTTTTCCGCAAAGGCAACCGTTATGTATCCGCCTAGGGAGTGGCCAAACATCGACACCTTCTCAATGTTTAACGCATCTAATAATTCTTTAATTTTTTGTGCGAGGTCGTCTATTGAAAATCCTGGCTTTAGTGGTGAAGACTGCCCATGCCCTGGCAAATCAGGGGCGATGACACGATAATGTTTGGCCAACTCAGGAACTACTTTTTCCCAATACTGAGAACTTCCGCAGAAACCGTGTAGAAGGACAACAGGATTCCCAGCGCCTTCGTCTATGTAGGCTAGTGTGGATTCATTTAATTGATGTTTTTTTAAATTCATCAGTTTTCACCTGTCCTTTTTGTATATTTATCCCATTAAATATTCTGGATTTATAGTTCATTTCCTACCCCTGTAAAATAAAAAAGAGAGAGATTTATTTATCCCTCTCCATCTAACTAATATGTTCTTCAGTGTCTTCACTTGGACTCAATAAAGCTCTTTTATTTTGAATTTTTGTGAGGTTTGATCTTTTAAGAAGATAGTTCATATGGTCAACGGGCATCGCCCCGTAACCCTTTCCTTCCCCCAGTGTAAATTGAACGGTTACGCCATTATTTGAAATGACCGTTAATAAATCTGCGGAGTTAAACAAACCTTGTGCACTTTGAGAAATTTGAAACTTGGCACCTTCTTCAATAGGCATTTCGTCTCTCCTTTGAATCTTATTCTCCCTAACATTATGCCAAGTATTTTTTTATTCATACATATATTTTCCAAAAACAGATACGTCTTTGGTACTGAATTTATAAGGCTGAAATTATTCGTAAAATTCTAGATTGGGGAGTTATAAGCCTTTCATAACGACTGAACTATCATCAAGAATCAGTCTTCGGGAGTTATAAGCCTTTCATAACGACTGAACCATCATCAAGAATCAGTCTTCGGGAGTTATGAATCCTTTTATAAAGACCGAACCATCATCAAGAATCAGTCTTCGGGAGTTATGAATCCTTTTATAAAGACCGAACTATCATCAAGAATCAGTCTTCGGGAGTTATAAGCCTTTCATAACGACTGAACCATCATCAAGAATCAGTCTTCGGGAGTTATGAATCCTTTTATAAAGACCGAACTATCATCAAGAATCAGTCTTCGGGAGTTATAAGCCTTTCATAACCACGAACAAAATAATAAAACCCTGCTAAGGTCGTTATCAACTACTAGAGATAACCCCCTAACAAGGCTCTATATCAAAAATTACTCTTCATCTTCTTCCGCTTCCATCATTTCTTCAAAAGCAGCGACAACTTTATCAAATTCCTCGTCACTTTCAATGGCTGAAAAATCGCCGTCTTCATCAGCCTTTAAGAAAAAGATATCAATATCTTCTTCACCAGCTTCAAGGATATCCTCTACAAATCCAACAGCCACATAATCAGTTCCCTCAAGTGTCATGACACCAAGAACTTCAACTTCCTGCCCCTCTTCATTTTCATCATCACTGATTGTAAAAATTTCGCCTACTTCAACTTTACTCATCGTAAATTCCTCCCAATAGAAAAATCCATCCTTATTCATTATCTCATTAAGGATGGATTTTAAACAGCATTATATTAAGCCAAGCATTCTGACGGTTTGTGTAATAACGAACGGAACGATAATGGCAATCACTGTCGGAATAAGGAACGATAGGAAAGTCCATTTTTTACTTTTCGTTTCCTTATATACATTTAACAGCGTCGTCCCGCATGGATAATGCAGTAAGGAGAATAACATCATATTTAAAGCCGTCAGCCAGGTCCAGCCGTGGTCCACTAAAATCTTTTTCAAAGCAACTAGACTATCAACCTCTGTTAAGGAACCGGTGGATAAATAGCCCATCAGTAAAATCGGAAAGACAATTTCATTGGCCGGCAGTCCGAGGATAAAGGCCATCATGATATAGCCATCTAGCCCAAGCAGCTTTCCAAATGGATCTAAAAACTGTACGGCATACATTAAGATGCTGGTGTCACCTATATAAATATTGGCAAAAACCCAGGTTAGGATTGCGGCAGGTGCGGCTACCTTCACTGCTCTTACCAAAACTGACCACGATTTTGTCACCGAGGAGCGAATCACCGTATCAAAAATTTTCGGCTTGCGGTATGGAGGCAGCTCCAATGTGTAATGTGTTGGAACCCCCTTTAAAGCCGTTTTGGATAATACCCAAGAGACAAAAAAGGTAACAATAACCCCAAACATAACAATTCCTATGAGGACACCAGTTGTTACAAGGGATTTCACTCCTCCAGTATAACTGGCAGCCATAAACAAGGAAGACAGAACAATCAGCGTACCCCAGCGCCCATTACAAGGTACAAAATTGTTAGTCAGGATAGCGAGCATTCGCTCGCGGGGAGATTCTATGATTCTCGTCGAAATTACCGCTGCCGCGTTACAGCCGAAGCCCATAGCCATTGTAAGTGACTGTTTTCCATGAGCCCCAACCCTTTTAAATAACCGATCCATATTAAAGGCAACGCGCGGCAGGTAGCCGTAATTCTCCAACAAAGCAAACGTTGGAAAAAAGATCGCCATCGGCGGCAGCATGACGCTGATTACCCAAGTTGTGCCGCGGTATAAGCCAAGAACCAGAATCCCATTCACCCATGCAGGAGCATGAATAAATGTAAAAAAGCTAGTTATATATTTTTCAAGCGAGCCAAAGAACTCTGCCAGCATCGCAGAAGGTATGTTGGCCCCTGCTATCGTGATATAAAAAACCAAACCAAGCATGGCAATCATAATCGGAAACCCAAGGATCGGTGAGGTAAAAATGGCATCCAATTTTTCCGTCCTAAGGTCTCGATCGGATTTGGTATAAGAAACCCCTTCGCGGCATAATTGATGGCTTCGATCATAAAGCTGCTGAACGATATCGTCCCGCATCTTTGCCGTCGACAGCTGCTGAGCCTCACTATAAAGCTTTTGAATGTCCATTTACCTCACCCCTTCAGGTACAAACCGCTTATTTAATTCATTCAATAGGGCCTCATCCCCATCAAGCAGACGTAATGATACCCAGCGCGACGAAATACGGTCGCCAACCATCTCACGGACTTTTGGTTCAATTTTTCGAATTTGTTCCTCAATTTCATCTGAGTACTTCATCTGTGCCGGATGGCATTCAATTGCACCAGTTATAATGCGGTCAATTGTATCCAAAAGCAGCGGAAAACCTATTTTGTTACGTGCAGAAATTTTTATCACAGGTACTCCCAAACGGTTCATCAGCAATTTTTCATTAATCTTGATGCCTTGTTTTTCTGCTTCATCGATCAAATTAATGCAAACAACTACATTCTTGGTCATTTCCAATACCTGCAGGGCGAGATTCAAATTCCTCTCAAGAGAAGTGGCATCTAAGACTACCAGAGTAACATCCGGCTTTTCAAAGACGATGTAATTTCTGGCCACTTCTTCATCCTTGGAGTTGGAAAAAAGCGAATACGTTCCCGGCAAGTCAACCAATTGAAACACTTTATCCTTAAACGGGACACTTCCCTGTGCCATTGAGACGGTTTTCCCAGCCCAGTTTCCGGTATGCTGTCTAAGACCAGTCAAGGCATTGAACAATGTGCTTTTGCCAGTATTCGGATTACCAGCCAAAGCAATTCGGTATTCATTTCCCACTGGAAACCAGCTCCCCTTCAATTTTCGCACTTTCCTCTTTGCGAAGGGCAATGGTCGTTTGACTGACTCGAAAAGCAATCGGGTCGCCTAACGGACTTTTGCGAACAACCTCAACCAATGCACCCGCAACAAACCCTAAATCTAATAATCTTCTTCGCATGATACCATCTAGATTTATAGAAGTAATTTTTATAATATTTCCTTTTTCACCATTTACCAACTTAACAAGTTTTGGCTCATCCATCACTCTTGCACCACCTTCAAAGTTTTTACCTCGTGCAACTTTTTGTTAATTATATGATAAAGATTCTAATTTTGTCATCAAATTTGCAAAAATTCCGCAATAAAAAAAGCACCATTTCCATGACTGGCAAAAAGTGCTTTAAATAATCGTATACGTAAGCCATTCTTCCGGCATGAGCGATTGATATTTCCGCTGAAGAAACCGGTCATCAACAAGGACGATGGTGCCCTGGTCCGTTTCTGAACGAATCAGCCTGCCGCCTGCCTGCAATACCTTGTTCATCCCAGGGATAACATAGGCATAATCATAGCCATTTTTATTTTTTTTGAAAAAATGTTCCTTGATGAGATTCCGTTCAAAACATAGCTGAGGCAGCCCAACTCCTACAACTACCACTCCATTTAACCGGTCTCCTTTTAAATCAATGCCTTCGGAAAAAATGCCGCCTAGAACGGCAAAGCCTACTAATGTTTGCGGTAAATCTGGTTTAAATTCAGCTAAGAACCCTTCTTTTTGTGCTTCCGTCATACCTGTTGACTGCAGAAGTAATTTCGCTTCTTCATTGAGCTGTCCAAACTGTTCATAAACTGTCATCATGTATTGATAGGAAGGAAAGAAAATTAGATAATTCCCCTCTTGGTTTTGTGTTAATGAATTTATTAATGAAGCGATTTCACCAGCCGTTTGTTCCCGATCGTTGTACCTTGTAGATAATGGTTTAATGTAAACCTCAGACTGTTCCTTGGAAAATGGGGATTTGACTGACAGCTTATAGTCCTCTACTTCACCACCAAGAATGTCCTGATAATAGGACATTGGTTCAAGCGTTGCTGAAAAGAATACTTTGGAGCGAAATCCTTTCCCCATTTGCTTAAGTAGGTTTGAAGGGTTAATACAAAATAGCTTGACCATTACGTCGTTTTTATTCCTCTCTCCATAGATGATATAATCCTCATCCAGTAATTGGAGAATTTTCAGGAAGGATTGAACTTGAAAGTATGCATCTAATAACGTTGGAGTGCTTCCTAATGCCAAAACCTTTTCCGCTTCTTCTACAAATACCTCTAATCGTTCTGAAAAGGGTTCGTCCAGCTTTTCCAACACAAATTCAGTCTTATTTTCTTTTTTTAAAGCAATAAACCAGGCATTTATTTTATTGGCTATTTCATAGACAGGCCTATTCAGTTCTTTGAATTCACTTTTTTATTTGCAGAAACATGTCTTTATTGATAGAAGCCGAAAACATTTCTCGGCCGCGGTCAACCAGATTATGAGCCTCGTCCACCAATATTGTTGTGGATTTCTTTTGCTCTTCATACAATCTTTTTAATGAAACCTGGGGGTCAAAGATATAATTGTAGTCGCAAATGATGGCATCTGCTGCATAGGCAAGGTCAATCGAAAACTCAAACGGACAGACGGTATGTTTTCGGGCATAGGCTTCTATTACATCGCGAGTTAATTCGTTTTTATTCCCCAAAATATCAAGAATGGCATCATTAATCCGGTCATAATAGCCATTGGCAAATTCGCAATAATCCTTTTGGCAGTTGGTTTCTTCTTTAAAACAAACTTTGTCCTTCGCTGTAATCGTGACACTTTTCATGCATAGACCGCATCGGCGCATTTGCGCGAAAGCCTCTTCTGCCGTTGTTCGGGTAATCGTTTTAGCCGTTAAATAGAATATCCGGTCAGTATGTCCCTCGCCAATGGCCTTTACAGCTGGAAAAAGTGTTGAAATGGTTTTGCCGATTCCGGTGGGAGCTTTGGTGAACAGATTTTTCCCTTCTGCAATGGTTTTGTAAACAGCACCAGCTAATTTCCGCTGGCCTTCTCGGTAAGATGGGAATGGGAACGACAACTCTTTGCTGGTTTCATTCCTATTTGAACGGTGCTCTGTCTGCCAGCTTGCATATGGAGCATATCTTTTCATAACGTCGAAGACAAAAGTCTCTAGTTCCTCTGCTATGTACTTTCTTTTAAAATACTTCTTTTCTTCAGTATCAACCTGGACATATGTAAGCTGAACATTAATTTCCGTGAGCTGGTGATCCTTCACGTACATATAGGCATACATTTTCGCCTGTGCCCAGTGGACTGGATAGCCCTCGCCTTCTAGTTCATCAAAAGGGTGTGAAAATGATTTAATTTCATCAATGGTTACCTCTTCACCATCGAAAAGCAGTTCATCGCAGCGTCCATCGATAACATAATGAAGTTCTTCGAAAGGAATTTCGGCACGAAGATAGACTTCCTTCTGGTCACCTTCCTTATATGTTTTTTGTATTTTTTGATGGGCTCTCGTCCCCTCTAAAAGCGTTGATGTCGAACGAAACCGCGAATCAATGCTGCCGCAGCGAAAGACATATTCAACGAGGGTTCTAACTGATATACGGATTTCTTCCACGGAATCACCGGCCTTTAGGAAACAGAATGTATGTTTGTATCTTCATTATAACAAAAAACTCCTCATGTTGAGGAGTTTTAAGAACGAATCTGCCCAGTTCCGCGTACAATTGCTTTTGATGTTGTGATGGCTTTAAGCCCCATCGGTCCACGGGCATGCAGCTTTTGCGTACTGATGCCAATTTCAGCACCATAGCCAAATTGCTCACCATCAGTAAAACGAGTTGAAGCGTTATGATACAGCACAGCGGCATCAACGGCTCGGAAAAATAAACTAACGTTATCATCATTTTCGCTAATGATCGCTTCCGAATGCTTCGTTCCATATCGATCAATATGGTCAATCGCTTCTCGCACACTACCGACTAGCTTTACCGCAGCAATTGGAGCTAAAAATTCAGTATACCAATCGTTTTCCTCAGCGGGCTTCACAAAAGCATTCGCTCCCGCCAATACCTCATCCCCCCGCAGCTCTACTCCTTGGCGATGAAGAGCGTCTAATAATTCAGAAGCATATGGCCATTTCTCATGAATTAGAATCGTTTCTGCTGCGTTACAAACGGACGGGCGGTGCAATTTTGCATTGATGGCAATCTGGATGGCCATTTCCCGTTCAGCCGTTTCATCAATAAATACATGGCAGTTGCCGACGCCTGTTTCCAACACGGGTACAGTTGCATTTTGAATGACAGATTGAATAAGGCCGGCCCCGCCGCGCGGGATGAGCACATCCAAGTACTGATTCAGCCTAAACATTTCTGAGGCTGTTTCCCTGCTGGTATCCTCCAATAACTGCACGGCATCCGCTGGAATCGCTGTTTCGGCCAAGGCAGCACGCATGACGTGAACAAGTGCCTTATTTGAATTCAGTGCGGATGAACTTCCTCTCAACAAGACAGCATTCCCTGCCTTCAAGCAAAGACTAGCCGCATCCACCGTTACATTTGGCCGTGCTTCGTAAACCATCCCAATAACGCCAAGCGGAACACGGACTGTTTCAATTTGCAAGCCGTTTGGCCGTTCCCATGATTCGATTACGTCTCCGGTCGGGTCCTCGAGACTAATAACCTGCCGGATTCCATCAACGATTTGATCGATTCTCTCAGAAGTTAGGAGCAGGCGGTCTAAAAGGGAATCAGATAGACCATTACCCTTGCCAGCTAGTATATCCTTTTCATTTTCTTGAAGAATCCATTCCTTTTCCTCAGCAATGCGAGCAGCCATTTGGCCTATTGCATCATTTTTCTCACTAGTTGAAAGCATCCCTAATCTCTTTGAGGCAGCCTTTAGCAGCTTTGCCTTTTCGATTAATTCACTCATTCCATTCACTCCTCCCGTAAAATAACCCAATTATCACGATGAATCACTTCTGCACGCTTATTGATGGAATAAATCTTCGATTGTTCGCTTGGCAGCCCTTTTACTTTTTGTAAATCCTGTGAGGAAAAATAAATTTGCCCTTTTCCGATGGTTTTCCCCTTTTTGTTCCGGACCTCGACCACATCCATAGCGTTAAAATCACCAATGACGTTTGTAACCCCAACCGGAAGCAGGCTTTTCCCTTTTTGCACGATTGCTTGTTCTGCCCCGTCGTCCACTTCAATGACTCCGCCAACCTGTGAATGATAGGCAATCCATTGTTTTCTCATTTGCATTTGTGTTTGGAATGGTCCGCCGAGATACGTTCCATCCCCTTTGCCAGCTAGAATGTCTAACAATTTTTCCGGCCCCGAACCAGTTCCGACAAACACACTAACACCAAGCGATAATGCTTTTTTTGCAGCCAGAAGCTTGGATTTCATCCCGCCAGTCCCCAATGAAGAACCGCTCCCGCCTGCCGCTTCCAGCATTTTCTCCGATACCTCAGGGATGAAATGATATTTCTTGGCATCCCTTGAGACTTTCGGATTCCCGTCATATATCCCATTTACATCCGTTAAAATAATCAGGGCATTTGCATGAAGAAACCCGCTGACCAGCGCGGAAAGCATATCATTGTCACCAAATGTCAGCTCATCAATAGATACCGAATCATTTTCATTGATGATTGGCAGCATCCCTCGGTGGAGCAGCTCAGTCATTGTGGAATATAAGTTTTGAAACCGGACCTTGCTGTAAAAATCCTCCCTAGTTAATAACATTTGTGCGGGTACAATCTGAAACTGTTGAAACATCTGGTTGTATTGCTGCATTAACAGGCCCTGCCCAACAGCAGCGGCTGCCTGCTTGCCCGCAACTGTTTTCGGACGTGCAGGATAACCCAGGGAACCAAAACCGGCCGCAATTGAACCTGATGAAATAAGGATGACATCATGCCCTTGTTTTTTTAATAAGGCCAGTGCTTCCACATGATCGCGCATTTTTTCTTCTGAAATTGTCCCAGCCGGAGTCGTCAAAGAACTGCTACCAATTTTCACTACCACTAATTGTTTCTTCATTTTTAAACCCTCTTTTTGAAAAAATAAAAAAACGATTCTTCTGCCCTTATACAAAGGACGGAAAAATCGTTTCCGCGGTACCACCTTATTTGATGCCATGCACCCACTTGAAACCTTAACGCGGACTAGACGGCTTATGTTTGCATAAGCAGCATTCATTAGGGCAGGTTCAACCTCTTCCCGTGAGAAACCTTCCAGCCTTTAGGGTTTCACTCTCTTGCACGTTCCAAAAATTTACTAGTCCCTTGCTTTTAATATAATTTCTTTGATTATCTTAGGAAAAATAGGAAAAGTCAATAGAGTTTTTTGAAAATTTGAAGTAATATTAAAACGAAGTAAAAATTAAGAAAATTTATAATTTTTAATCTATAATAATGCTTCTATACTCGAAATAATGGTAAAATAAAAACTACAATACCTTGTTATAAATGTAAAGGAGCGTACTAAATGGAGCAAAAGAACAAAAATAATCTGCTTACATATGCCTTGATTGGAATGTTAACAACCGCTGTCGTACTGGCTTTTGCAAGACTTTCATATGGGGTGATCCTGCCATTTATGCGGGATGGATTAAGCCTGTCATATAAAGAGGCAGGCTTTCTAGGAACAACTACCTCGTTTGGATATTTAAGCACACTGATTTTTGCTGGCATTCTTGCGTCTAAATGGGGCAGTAAAAGGACCGTTTTACTCGGTATTTCATTGGTTACAGCAGGACTCGCAGGACTTTCATTAGGCAACTCATATTTGCTAGCCTTTTTGTTTATGCTTTTATTGGGGATTGGTACTTCCTTTACCTTTACGCCGTTTATCACCTTGCTCGTTTCCTGGTTTCCTCAGAAAAAAGGATTTGTCATTGGTTTATCAACTAGTGGAGCGGGAATTGGTATCCTTTTTGCCGGAATGATTGTTCCGTATCTTAGCAGTATTAATAGCCAAAATGGCTGGAGATGGGCATGGGGGATTTATGCGGCTATTGGCCTTTTGGTTGTCATATTAACGATGATTTTCATTAAAAACCCTCCTGCTGAGCCTGTATCTGAAAAGCAGCAAAAGACACCGGCAAAGGAAATCTATAAAAATCCAAAGGTAATTAATATTGGCTTGATTTATGGTGTAGTAGGGCTCACCTATATTGTTCAGGTGATTTTTATTATGAGTTATATGATAGATGAGGGAATAAGTGTAAAATTTGCGGGACAGCTAATGGCTTTAAACGGGGTATTATCCATCTTCAGCGGGCCGTTTTGGGGATTTGTTTCTGACAGGTTCGGCCGGAGAAAATCGTTAATCCTAACTATGGGACTAACGATGGTCTCGATGCTCCTTCCGGTATTATTTCCTACGCAGCTTGGCTTTACATTGCACATCATTTTAATGAGCAGCACCTCCACCGGGATGTTCACTTTAACTCAGGCAGCAAGTATGGATCATGTTAAACCTTCTGAGATGCCGATTGCATTTAGCTATGTCACCTTCTATTTCGCTGTCGGCCAATTGGTAGGGCCTGCCATCGCAGGCTGGTTGATTGAAGATTTTGGCGGCTTTAGAACAGCGTTCATTTTCTCAACCATTTGCCTCGTTTTTGGGATCATATTAACGGTGAAGGTTAGAAATGCTGCACAGAATGAACAGGTGGTAACAACTTTAAATACAGATTTAAAAGAGCATGTTAGTCCATAATAAAAAAGCATCAGATTTGATGCTTTTTTATTTGTTACCTTATACAGTCTCTTTTTCTTTTTCTAGTTCCATCATTAACTCTTGACGTATTTTATATTTTTCAATTTTGTTGGTCGGTGTCCTAGGAATATCCAAGGTAAAGCGAATATGCTTCGGCCACATATATTTCGGCATTTTATCCTTCACCCAAATCCTTAATTCTTCTTCATCGATTTCTGCACCATTTTTCTTTACCACATAAATAGCGACGTCATCTTCATCACCGACTTCAGCCGGTACAGGAAAGGCGGCACACAAATCAATATCAGGATGACTGTTGATAATATCCTCCAATTGATAGGAGGATATTTTTTCACCGCGGCAGCGAATCACACCGCCAAGGCGGTCGACGAAATAGTAAAAGCCGTCTTCACCTAGATATGCGGCATCTCCGCTGTGGAACCAAAGATTTTGAAAAGCATTTTTGGTCGATTCAGGCTTGTTGTAATATTCGGACAAGACAAGATGCGGCAGACGCGGGCGGAAGGCAATTTGTCCTACTTGCCCGACAGGAACCTCTTCATCTTTTTCATTCAAAACAATGACATCAAAATATTGGTTGGGTTTCCCCATGAACCCTTTATTTAATTCTTTTTTGCCGTCAATAATCGGAACTTGCTCCTTTTCGCAATTCGCAATAATCTCCTTTCTTGAAAGCCCTTTATAAAGGTGCATTGGGGTACCTTCACCCTCTTCTGTTTCCAAGATAATGCTCGACATAGGCGCTCCGGCTTCCGTCTGTCCAAACCCGGCTGTGACGATATCAAACCCGAATCGTTTGGCTACCTCATTGTGATATTTTGGCAGCGGCTGCATGTGGACTTTATTGAGGGTATTGAACCTGTCGTTTTCTGATGGTTTTGCATTCATCAGCCAAGGGATCATGACATCAAGTAAAATTGCTACACTTGCCCCTGATTTTTCAACCCTTGTCCAGAATTGATTAGGGCTGAATTTATCCCAGATTGCGACCGCACATCCTGCATAACAGGCTCTGGCAATATTGGCAAATGCACCGCCGACGTGATACAACGGAAGATCGTTATATACAACATCCTCTTGCGTCAAACAAGAGCGTAATCTTAATGTATAGCCATTCACCCATCGATGGGACTGAACGACTCCTTTAGCCGGTCCAGTTGTTCCGGATGTATAAATGATATTGGCAATGTCATAATAGTTTAACTCGATATTGAGATTATGTGTTTCGGCCTGCAGCATCCGGTCAAAGGAAATTTCATTAAAAACTAGATTTAACGGGATATCCGCCATTTCCGCTATATAATCATGATCGCCTTCTTGGGGATTGAAGACAACGGTTGACAACTGTTCTACTTCTGAAGCAATTTCGTTTAAAATTGGTACCATTGAACGCTCGGTAAAAAGTACTTTTGGCTGGGTATCGTTTAACTGATAACTGAGCAGCCTTCCTCGGTAATTAAAATTAATCGGACTAAAAACAGCCCCGCATTTCCAAATTCCAAACATCACCATGGTAGTAACAAGAGGGTTTCTTAAAAAGACCGAGATTCGATCCCCCTTTTGGACTCCCCTGGCTTGTAAAGAATGGCCAATGCTATTGGAAATCTGATTGAATTTTTGATACGAAATTTTTTTATCTGATTCCCCGTAATAAATAAAGGTATTCTCCCCGGCTGTTTCCGCCCAATATTCAAGACATTTGGGCACGACTTCCTCACGGGAAGATAATTCATTTAATAATTCTGTCTGATTCATCTCTTCAACCTCCTCCATTATGCCATCTTTCTATTTATAAATTATGGTCTCATTCCGTGACTGGAAGGACCCAATTGCTGTGGAAGCAGCTCGTAGGCATCCCGGACCCATTCACAGAGCAATGGACGGGTGTCTCTAGGATCGATGATTTCCTCCACGCCAAAGGCTTCAGCTGTTCGAAGCGGGGATCGTACGGATTCCATTCGTTCCAATAATTCCTTTAGTAAAGCTTCAGGATTTTCGCTTGCTTCAAGCTCGCGGCGATAGGCTACATGGACACCACCCTCAACAGGGAGTGATCCCCAGTCACCAGAAGGCCAGGCATATCTTAAGTTTAATCCGTGACCATTAGACATTCCTGCCCCGCCGACACCAAATACTCTTCTAAGGATAATTTCCATCATCGGAACAGTAGCCTGATAGATGGCAGAAATAGCGCGGACTCCTTTGCGGATTGTTCCTTTCTTCTCAGAAGGAAGTCCGATTATCATGCCTGGCTGGTCAACTAAGTTCACAATTGGTAAATGGAAGGTTTGACAAAGGTCGACGAATCGTTCGATTTTTTCTGAGCTTTCGGCGGTCAATCCGCCTCCATTGACAAACTGATCGTTGGCCATTACCCCAACCGGATATCCATCAAGGCGCGCGAAACAAGTGAGAGTACCGCCGCCATAGTACCGGCCCATCTCAAAGATGGAATCTTTATCAAAAATCATCTGCAGGATATCACGGATTTTATAAGGAACCCGGCGGTTTTTCGGAATCACAGAGATTAACCGCTCTTCCCGGCGTTCAGGGTCGTCGTTTGATGGCAGAACCGGTGGCAGCTGCCAGACACTTGATGGTAAATAGGATAAGAATGTACGGATTTGTTCGAAGGCATCTTCCTCAGACTTCGCCATATTGTCTACAGCGCCGCTTGTCCGATGAACTTGTACACCGCCAAGTTCTTCTTTCGTTAAATCCTGTCCCATGCCATATTTAACAACTGGCGGACCAGCAACGAATAACTGGGAAGTTTCCTCAACCATGACCGAGAAATGGGAAGCCGCAACTCTCGCTGCCCCAAGCCCGGCAACTGATCCCAAGCAGGCAGCAACAACCGGGACGCGTTCCATGTTGGAAACTACTAAATCCCATGCAGGATTAACAGGAACATAGGTATGTCCTTCCATATCCAGGAATTTCACGCTGCCCCCGCCTCCGGTTCCATCAACCAGCCGAATAATCGGGATTTGCAGATCATGGGCCAGACGTTCTGCATAAACCTGTTTGCCGCGGATAGCTCCATCTGCCGCGCCCCCTCTTACGGTAAAGTCATCTGCACCAACAACCACCTTCCGCCCATTGATCCTTCCCGTGCCCAAGAGAAAATTTGCTGGTGTAAAGTCTATTAAATTTCCATTCTCGTCATATTTGCTCTTTCCGGCAATTGCCCCAGTTTCATGGAACGAACCGGTATCTAATAAACCATCAATTCTTTCTCTTACTGTTAATTTCCCTTGCGCTTTATGTTTTGCGACACGTTCTTCGCCGCCCATCTGGCGAGCGAGTTCTTCACGGCGCCGCAGTTCTTTAATTTCTGGTTCCCATGACATCTTGTTCTTCTCCTCCTTATGAGTAGAATCGATTAGTTTTTCCACCATTGATAACCTCCTTGGGCCGAAACCATTCTGATTTATATCAAATTTATATTGTAGAAATTATTCTTCTTAATTAATCTTTACTTTCGCCTTTTCTTCATCTGCCAGCACTCTTCGCAGCAATTTTCCCGTCCCTGTTTTTGGCAGGGATTCACGGAATTCAATATGACGGGGGTACTTGTAAGCCGCCATTTTTTCTTTGCTCCATAGGATGAGCTCTTCCGGAGTTATGCTGTTTTCATAGTCTGGACGAAGGACAACGAATGCTTTAACGGTCTCACCGCGGATTGGGTCCGGTACACCGATTACAGCGGACTCAGAAACAGCCGAATGTTTGTTCAATAAAATTTCGACATCCTCCGGAAACACACTATAACCGGAACATTTAATCATTTCTTTGATACGTCCTAAAAAGTATAGATAACCATCTTCATCAAACTTGCCGATATCCCCGGTATATACCCAGCCCTCACGCAGTGTTTTGGCGGTTGCTTCGGGTTTATTCAAATAGCCTTTAAATACTCCAGGACTGTTGACCACAATTTCGCCCTGTTCACCGATTGGAAGTTCTCGACGCGGTTCATCTAGTGAAAGAATTTTAATCCTCGTACCTGGAATTGGTTTTCCAGTCGTCCCGAATTTAACAGCTTCTGGTGACATCAAAGAATCTCCTGTATGCGTTTCGCTTAAGCCATAAGCGGATTCAAATAATCCGATGCCTGTCAGCGCCTTCCACTGATTCGAGATTTCTTCTGTCAATTGAATCCCAAAGCTGGTACAGGAATTGACTCTTAGTGAACTGAAATCAATTTGGGCTGCATGAGGATGATTTATAATGGCCACATTCATTGGTACAACAGTTTGCGCCACTGTTACTCGATGCCGTTCGATGACATCCATCGCGGCTTCAGGTGTAAAGCGATTAAGTAGAACGATCGTTCCACCTGTGTAAAAACTAACATTCATAAACAACATGCCAGCAATATGGCATATTGGCATTATTGATAAGGCAATATCATCGGCATGAAATCCCCTTGCTTCTGCAACACCTTGAGATTTGTAAAGTGCGTTCCGGTAAGTGAGCATCGCACCTTTAGGCAGTCCAGTCGAACCGGATGTGTAGACGATAAGGCATACATCTTCATCAATATCTAAATCAACATTCGGACAATCTGCACTCCAGGTGTTAAGGATGCTGTTTAAATCAGTTGCATCTGGATAATATTTCTTATCCTGCAGTTCCTCAGGGAATTCAGGAATCGGTTTCTCCGGGAGGAAGTCTATGTAGCTAGTAGAAATCACTAATTGGAGCATGGTATTTGGCTTTGCCTTTTCGACGATTGGATACAATTGATCCAGAGTCACAATGGCTTTTGCCCCAAGGTCATTGACTTCATATTCCAGCTCCCATTCCTTGAACATCGGATTACATGGCCCTACAATCGCACCAATCTTTTGAATTCCAAAATGGCAAATGATATATTGCGGGCAGTTTGGCAAAAACAGAGCTACTTTATCCCCCTTGCGAATCCCTTGTGAATACAGATAATGGGCAAAACGATCCGAGAGCTCATCAAGTTCCTCATATGTCAGCGTTCTTCCATAAAAGATGACGGCTGGTTTATTTGGGTTCACTTTTGCATGGTTTCTTAGGTACTCGTGTAATGGCTTTCCACTATTCAAGGAACACATCCCTTTCGTAAACATAATTACTTTCAATCTTTTTATATCTAAAACTATGAATCACCCATGATAAAAACAAGCAACCCATCTACCCTCGGAGACCTGTTCAAGCGGCGGCTCTTCACGCCTGCAGCGCTCATCCGCAAGCGGGCACCGAGTAGAAAATCTGCAGCCTACCGGGGGATTCGCCGGATTTGGAAGATCTCCGCTTAACAAAATGCGTTCACGGTTCCGAACAGTTGGATCAGGCTCTGGCACCGCAGAAATCAATGCTTCTGTATAAGGATGGAGCGGCTGCTCAAAGAGCTGATCTGTTTCTGAGATTTCCATAATCTTTCCTAAATACATCACCACAATCCGATTACTAATATGCTTGACTGCCTGCAGTCCGTGGGCAATAAATATATAGGAGAGACCCATATCTTCCTGGATTTCTTTTAATAGATTTAAGATTTGAGCTTGAATCGACACATCTAATGCTGAAACTGGTTCATCGCAAACGATCAAACTTGGATTAAGGGCCAACGCTCGAGCAATGCCGATTCGCTGCCGCTGACCGCCAGAGAACTCTTCCGGATAGCGGCTTCCATGAGCCGCTGTCAGCCCTACCTTTTCAAGCAGCTCATCCACACGTTTCTTCCTCTCACTGCCGGTACCAATTTTATGAAGCACTAATGGTTCGGCAATAATGTTGGCCACATTCATTCTCGGGTTCAGCGAAGAATATGGGTCCTGAAAGACCATTTGAATTTTTTGCCCCAAATCACGCTTATTTCGTCCTTTGGATAAAAGCGAATTTCCTTCAAATACGACTTCACCTGAAGTCGGCTCCAAGAGGCCGACAACCATTCTGCCAAGTGTCGATTTTCCGCAGCCTGATTCTCCAACCAGACCAACTGTCTCACCACGGTGGACATCAAGACTTATTCCATCCACGGCCTTTAACCATTTTCCTTTTTTGCTAAATAAACCGCTTCCAATTGGATAGTGTTTTTTGACGTCTTTAATCGATATCAATGGTTCAGGCATGTACAGTCACCTCTTCCGTTTGCAAATCTACAATATGCCAGCAGGCTGCTCTCCGGTCTTTCCCTGTCTCCACCAGGTTTGGAGCCTCAGTGAGACATTTTTCCGTGGCATAACTGCACCGCCCGGAAAAATTACAGCCCTTCGGCAGCTCAAGCGGATTCGGCACAGCGCCTGGAATCGTGTGAAGAAGCTTTTCCGATGCCCCCCTGAGTTTTGGGACGCTTGCCAGCAATCCCTTTGTATACGGATGCTGGGGATTTTTGAACAGTGAATAGACATCACCTTCTTCGACAATTTCCCCGCAATACATGACAAGAACGCGATCAGCCATTTCAGCCACAACACCTAAATCATGCGTAATAATCAGGATGGAGATGCCCGTATCCTTTTGCAAATCTCTCATCACATTCAGGATCTGCGCCTGGATCGTTACATCAAGCGCTGTTGTAGGTTCATCGGCAATCAGTAGTGATGGATTACAGGCTAATGCCATTGCAATCATAATTCGCTGCCGCATTCCCCCGGACAATTGATGGGGATAATCATTCAGCCGATTTTCCGGGTCAGGAATTCCGACCTTTGCTAGCAAATTGACGACAATTTCTTTTGCTTTCTGATAGCTGACACCCTGATGAAGCTGAATCGGCTCGGCAATTTGTTTTCCAATTGGATGCAATGGATTTAACGAGGACATCGGATCCTGAAAGATCATGGAAATCTCATTTCCTCGAATCTTTTTCATTTGCCTTTTTTTCATCTTCAGCAAATTCTCACCTTTAAAGGAAATCACGCTATCCTTCTCATATTTAATTGACGGTGAATTCAAACCCATTATGGACAATGCCGTTACACTTTTTCCGCTTCCTGATTCCCCAACCAAAGCAACAATTTCACCCGCTCCGATGGAAAATGAGATATTATTTACTGGTTTGATGACTCCCCTGGATGTGGGGATATATGAACATAGATTTTTCACCTCTAAAACAGGTTCATTCGGACCTCTCAATTCAATACCCCCTAAGATCTTTTCATCTTTGGATCAATAGCGACCCGTAATCCGTCTCCAAAAAAGTTACCCGCCAACACAGAAATCAGTATGGCTAGGCCTGGGAAAAGCATCATGTATGGATTCACAAAAATCATGCTGTAGGCTTGATGCAACATTCCGCCCCAGCTGACCTGAGGCGACTGCGCCCCCATGCCGAGGAAGCTTAAGGAAGCCTCTACTAAAATGGCAAGACTGAAGCTAAAGGATGCTTGAACAATAATGGGAGACAATATGTTTGGAAGGATATGCTTCATCATAATCCACAAAGGACCTGCACCTGAAATTTTGGCCGCTTCCACATAAGGCTCCCTTCTGATTTGAAGGGTCTGCCCTCTTGCAAGGCGGGCAAATTGCGGCGTAAAGATAATCCCAATCGCAATCATCGCATTCCATAAACTAACCCCTAATGCGCCGGTAATTCCCAGGGCAAGAAGAATAGCGGGAAACGATAAAATGGCATCGACAATTCTCATGAAAATATCATCGACAATGCCGCCTAAATATCCCGAGATAATGCCAAGCGGAACTCCTACAAAAAGTGGAATTAAAATCGCCACAACGCCAGCTTGAATCGCTGCCTGTGCTCCCATCAGTACACGTGAAAACACATCACGGCCCAATTCATCTGTTCCAAACCAATACGTCCCGTCAGGTGGCAGCATGACTTTGGTCAAATCCTGCTTATTCGGATCAAAAGGAACAATCCAAGATGCAAATACTGATAGGAATACTAAAAGCAGCAAAAAAATCATACTTACGAATGCCAGCTTTTCGTGAAATAATCGTTGAAACATCAAACGGAATTGCATCAAGCCGCCTCCTTCTTATTTAAATTCAATCCTCGGATCCAAAACACTATATAATACATCGGTCACGAAATTGATAATCAATACCAAGATAACCATGACTAACACAACTCCCTGCAGCATTGGAAAGTCTCTCTGTAAAATCGAATTAACCGCAAGCTGCCCCATTCCCGGGATCGCGAATACCGTTTCGATGACGACGGTTGCCCCTAACATGTTCCCAAACAGCAGTCCTGTTGTTGTGATAACTGGGAGCAGGGAATTCCGCAGTGCATGCTTCCAAATAACCGGCCAAAGCAATAAACCCTTGGAATAGGCAGTACGAATATAGTCCGATTCCAACACTTCAAGAAGGGACGATCGTAATTGCCTCGTAATTTGGGCTGCACCAAAAGAACCTAAACAAATTGCCGGCAGGATGATACTCTGGAAAAAGCCGCCTAGATTATCAGAAATACTTGTAAATCCTGTTGCCGGAAGCCAGCCAAGATTTACACTGAATACGACAATAAGCAGCATTGCCAGCCAAAAGTTAGGGATTGCAGTGCCAATTGTTCCCATAAATCTTGAAACGTAATCCATCCAGCTATTCGGTTTAATAACCGACCCAATCGCGAAAATCATTCCAAAAATAAATGAAAAGACGATGGACGCGACGACAAGCTGGAAGGTAATACCAAGTCTTGAAAAGACTGCATCACTCACAATCTCCCCAGTAAAGAGAGAGCGTCCCAAATCACCTTGAACCGCATTGGTAAGCCAATTCCAATACTGAATCAGTACGGGCTGATCCAGCCCGAGCTGACTTCTTAACAATGCCAATTTCTCTTCAGTGGCATTGTCTCCAAGAAGCGCCAGAGCGGGATCTCCCGGAATGATCAAGATGAGGGAAAAGACGATCAGTGTCGTTACAATTAGCATTGGGATTACATACATCAAACGCCGCAGTAAAAACTTAAAAAACATGGATCTCTTCCCCTCTCTCCAATTCTATTGATCTAACCATAAGGTTGAAAATTTCGGTTTTCCAAGTAATGTTCCTTCAAAGCCTTTCACTTTCGTTGACATAGCAGCAGTTGAAGGCTGGAACAAAATCGGAACTTGCATAGCTTCATCTAAAATAGAAATCTTGTTAATTTCCGCATATAATTTAGCTCGTTCTTTTTGATCATAGGAGGAAGCGGCTTTCATTATTAATTCTTCCTTTTCCGGTGAGGATTCAGCGCCGACATTATAAAAACCTTTTTGGCTTAGGAATAAATTGACGGTTTGCTGCGGGTCTGGTCTTCCGGTCCAGGCAGTTAGATTAGCAGCAATTTGCTTTTCGTTAAAATAAAGCGCTACTCCTTTTGTTAATTCCATTGGCTGGATATTAATATTAAATCCTGCATCCTTTACCTGACCTTTTATTGCTTCGCCCAACCTTGTATAGAAGGTGTTGGTAGGTACAAACATATCAAAAGTGACGCTATCAAGACCGGCTTGTTTTAATAATTCCTTTGCTTTTTTAGGGTCATATGCAATTTTTGCATCAGGAGATGCTGCCCAATAGTCTTTTGGAAAGGTTTGATAGGCCGCCTCTCCCTCGCCGAATGTTAACGCTTTTACCAATGATTCGCGATCGATGGCATATTCCAATGCTTGTCTGACTTCCTTCTTGTCAAATGGAGCCATTTTTGTATTTAGGTAAATATTATAGAAAGCCACCTTCATTTTCGTATCTAACACGATATTCTTGTCATTCTTTAATACCTGGCTGTTATCAGGCGAAACATTCCAATAGAATTGAATCTGACCTGATTTCAGAGCATTTAAACGCGTATTTTCATCTGGCATGATTTTTGCTGTAATTTTGTCCAAGTATGGAAGCCCTTTTTGCCAATAATCTTTATTTGCTTCAAAGTCAATTTCCCCATTGCGGACCCATTTGACCATTTTATATGGCCCTGTACCGACCGGGTTTTGTGCATAATCTGCACCAAACTTTTGAACGGCGGCAGGCGAAACCATCATTCCTGATCGATCTGATAAGGCAAGAATGATAGAAGAGTCCGGCTGTTTTAGATGCAATTTAACCGTATTTTCGTCAACCACCTCTACAGATTCAACATTGGAAAGGTCGGAAACCTTTGAATCCTTGGAAGTGACACGTTCAATGTTAAATTTCACTGCATCCGCATTAAATTTGGTGCCGTCGTGGAATAAGACATTTTCTTGGAGGTGAAGAACAATCGTTTTATCGTCCGGTGTATCCCAGGATTTTGCAAGTCCTGGCTTCGGCTCTAAATTTGCGTTATAGTTAACCAGTGTGTCATATACAGGATAAAGAAGTGCGTGGTCATTACCGGAATTGCCAAGAATCGGGTCATAGTTGCTAATATCGGAGTCATAAGCGACAACAATACTTCCACCTTTTTTTGGTTCGGTTTTTGTTGTCCCCTCCGACGTATTGCCTGAAGTTTTATTAGTCGTTGAATTATTTTTTGAGCAACCAGCAACAAGCAGCAGGATGGCTAACAATATGGCACCAAATAGTTTACTAGATTTCTTCATATGAAACCTCCTTAATAAGTGGGGTTTGACTGGCAAGTAAGCGCAAATATTCGCGTAAGGTATGAATGGTGCTATTCGAACTTAATTAGGATATCCCCTTCGTTTACAAAATCGCCTTCATTCACCGTAACTTCAATAACTGTCCCCTGCGCTTCAGCTGTAATCGGTATTTCCATTTTCATTGATTCCAATATGACAACATCTTCACCAGGTGAAATCGTATCCCCTTCTTTTACTAGGACTTTAAAAATGTTGCCTGCCATATACGAAGTGATAGAACTCATCTTTTTCGCCACCTCCTTTTAAATAACCGCTTAAAGAAAGCGATTTCAAAAATTGTCGATTTATGTCTGAATATTCAGTATTTACTTAAAGTATATATAATTGATAGAATTGACACAATGTAGGTCCATTTACATTTTGGGTAATATAAATAGAGTTTTTTACATTGAGGTGTTGTAAAGTGGTTGACCATTCTCTTCTAAGGTCATTTCTTAAGAGAAAATTATCTATATCTTCCTATCAAATTTGGATTTATTCTCCCGTGGAGCATAAATGGGCGCTGATCGACAGCTATGATTCTGATATTGAAAACATTAATTTCTCTGTACAGGAATTATCGCCCTTAAAACTGGTTCATCAAACCATCATCACGCTAGATTACCCACAGAGCTACAAGGTATATCTTTTATCCTCCGACGAAAATATCTCCAAAGAAAAAGAAAATATTGATATTTTTTATCATCTTTTATACCCCATATATACACAGTACGCATTGAAATCGAAAAATATAGAAATGGAAAAATTGATTGAAGGGGTTCAAAACATCACCTCTTCCCTAGACTTAGATGTGCTTCTGACAAAAATCCTTGATAATGTAGCCAGCATCATCCCAGGAGCCGACACAGCGGCCTTTTGGCTTTATAATCCGGTCATTGACCGGCTGGTATGCAGGGCTTATAGAGGCTGGAAAAAGGAAATTGAACAAGTAAAATACAGGGTCGGAGAATCAGTGACAGGGAAAACATTTTTAGATGGCAAACCGCGCATCTATAACTCCTTTCGCGAGGCAAATGAGGCCATGAAAGGGACATCCAAGGAAAATGATGAGCTCTTGAAAAAAGCTTTTCATGGTGGGAAAGTGAACGCAACCATAACGGTTCCCGTTAGTTTTCACAATGAAATTATTGGCGTTTTAGGAATACACCGGGTTAACCTTGAACATGAAATTACTGACTGGGATCTTAAACTTTTAAAAGGGCTGACAGCTCAAATTGCCATTGCCATCGAGAATGCCCGCCTATTTACGGAAATAAACAGGAAAAATCAGGTCCTCATTAAACAGAATGAAGTGCATGCCACACTGACACAGTTATCCATCCAAAACAAAGGTATTGATGTGATTGTTAAAGAGTTGACCGGAATGCTGGGAATGTCTTTAATTTTTGTCGATCTATTAAAGAACGAATATTTCCCCGGCAGAGCTATTTTAACCTTCAGTATGGAGGAATTAGCACAGATTATCGGCGCAAAAAACTATCCTATATATGTGGATCTTTATGACCATGATGAGAAATCTTTTTTTATCTATCCAATTTTTACTGACAACACCTGTACCGGCTGCCTAATTGTTTCTGCCCAGCGCTCTATAACTCAGCTCGAACACATGATTATAGAACGTGGCGGATCCGTATTGGCACTAGAATTGGCAAAGCGGCAATCCCTTACAGAATTCTACTTTAAAAAAACAAGTGATTTTTATCAAAATCTATTAAGAAAAGAGGCGCCGCGTCTTCTCTATAAACAAGGGCTTGATATTGGAATTGATTTAAATAATTATCTTTGCACAACGATCATCGAACTAACCAATTTTATTGACCATCATGTTTTGCAAACAAGTATTCACCGATTAGTTTCAAGGATCAAATCCAAGCTCTCCGGGATAGATAAGATCGTTTTCGGAAATAGCAACAAAGTAATGCTTCTATTAACGTTTAAAACTATTGATGCTTTTCCGAGAGTCCTGAATAATATTAAAGAAATATTAAAAGAGTGGGAACAAAATGAAGGTGTGGCACTAAGGGCAGGAGTTGGCGGAGTATATACGGGTGTAGAATCTGTCTATAAAACCCATAATGAAGCAGCAAGGGCCATTGCCTATTTAAGCTCCAGACACCGTTCCGGATTAATGGAATTTTCGGATATCGGCATTAACCGCCTCTTTTTAAATCAATCCAAAGAGGAAATCGAAAGGTTTTTAGAAGAAATCTTTGGGCCTCTAAATTCCAATAAACTGAGAAATAATGAATTGGAAAAAACATTAATCACTTATGTTCAAACGAATCAATCGGCGGTGAAAACGGCCGAGCTCCTTCATGTTCACATTAATACTTTGTATCAACGGCTGAAAAAAATTGAGGATCTGTTAAATGTTTCTCTTGAGGAACCGGAAAACAGATTGAAAATTCAGCTTGCCTGTCATTTAAAGGAGTCATTTTTTTAAATGGCCGATAGATTGTTTCCCAATGCAATCATTATCAATGTGTTATACTGAATGATAGATGATTGGAATGAAGAAAAAGGAAGGCGAAGGGTATGTCCATCAGTAGTCGTTTTTCTGTAGGAATTCATATATTATCCTTGTTGGAAGTTAATAAAGATGAAATCAACACTTCTGAATTTATTGCTAGAAGCGTTAACACAAATCCTGTTGTGATTCGAAAAATCATGGGGATGCTGAAGAACGCCGGTTTGGTCCATGTCAGGCCCGGTATCGCCGGCGCAGGATTGGCTAAGGGGTTATCGGAAATAACATTATTGGATGTTTATAAGGCAGTTAATGTTGTATCAGATAATGAGTTATTTAGCATCCATGAGGAGCCAAATCCGGCCTGCATGGTCGGGAGAAATATTCAAGATACAATCGGGCCCCTTTTCTCCACAGCGCAATTGGCCATGGAAAAAGTTCTGGCTAATGTGACGATTGAGGATGTTGTAAAAGGAATTTTGGAGAAGGAAAAGCAATCTCAATAAAAAAGAGCACTTTGTGAACATTCACGAGTGCTCTTTTTTCACCTATTTAATCTTATCAAGTGCCTCTCCCAGCGTTTTTACTAAAAAGTTCAAATCCTTTTGTTCAATACTTAATGGCGGGGCAAGGGTAAGAACATTGTTATATCCGGCTACTGTTGCTCCGTTTTTACCAATGATAATGCCTTTTTCCTTGCAGCCGGCGATTACCTGGTTAACAAGGCTGACGTCAAGGGGCTCTTTTGTGCCCTTATCCTTTACTAACTCGATACCAATTAATAGGCCCTTACCACGGACGTTGCCGACGTACGGGTGGTCTTTGAGCAGGTCATTTAAATCATTTAACATTTGTTCTCCTAAATTCCGGGACCTGTCAAAAAGCTTTTCTTTTTCCATAATTTCGAGGTTTTTCAACGCTAACGCGCAGGCTGCCGGATTTCCTCCAAATGTGTTGACATGACGGAAATAGTCGTATTCCTCGGTTCCTTTAAACGCTTCATATATATCCTTGCGTACAGCGGTTGCTGATAGCGGCAGATACGCACTTGTTATCCCTTTTGCCATTGTTATTATGTCAGGTTTGACCCCATAGTTCATAAAACCAAACGGCTTGCCGGTACGTCCAAATCCGCAAATGACCTCATCGACAATGAGAAGCGCCCCATGTTTTTTGCAAACCTCCTGGGCGGCTTTCATGTATCCATCCGGCGGGACAAGAATGCCGCCTCCCGTAATGATTGGCTCCATGATCATCGCAGCAATCGTTTCACTTAACTCCCAAGTCATCGTTTTATCAATCTCTTGAACGGAGGATAATTTCATTGGATCGGACACATTCGTATCATCGCGGTAAGAATCCGGCGGAGATACATGGATAAAGCCTGATGCAAGCGGTTCATACTTATATTTCCTTTGCGCCTGGCCCGTGGCAGCAAGCGCCCCAAAGGAATTTCCATGGTAACCACGGTACCTGGCGACAATCTTATAGCGATTGTGATCGCCCTTTTGCTGGTGGTATTGGCGCACGATTTTAAAAGCAGTTTCATTTGCTTCAGAACCGCTGTTTGAGAAGAATATTACATAATCATCACCAAGCATTTCGTTTAACTTCTCTGCCAGCTTTATTGCCGGAACATGGCTTTGTGTAAGGGGAAAATAGGCCATTTCCTTTAATTGCTCATAAGCGGCATCAGCCAATTCCGTTCGTCCGTAGCCAATATTTACACACCAGAGGCCGGACATCGCATCCAAATAACGCTTCCCATCTACATCTGTAATCCAAGAACCTTCCGCCTTCTCAACAACAATCGTCGCATCCGGACTGTATGGACGCATCGCATGCCAAACATATTTATCATCATTCTTCACCAACGATTCCTGCGAACGGTCCGTTTGAACCATCACACTTCCCTCCAATTCTAACAGTTATTTATACTTATGCGTCAAATCGTGATGTGATCATTTTCTTCCTGGTGTAGAAATTGAGTCCGTCTTTGCCGTTAACGTGAAGATCGCCATAGAAGGAATCCTTCCAGCCTGAAAACGGGAAAAAGGCCATTGTGGCTGGGACCCCTACATTGATTCCGAGCATTCCCGCCTCTGCCTCTTCGCGGAACTTCCGGATCGCTTTAGCGTTATTTGTATAAATGGTGGCTCCATTTCCATAACGGGACCTGCGAATAAAATCCAAGCCTTCATCCAAATTCTGGGCACGCAGCAAGCTCAATACCGGTGCAAAAATTTCATCCTTCGCAATGGTCATCTCTGGAGTAACATGGTCAAAGATGGTTGGTCCTAGGAAGTTGCCCTTTGGAAGGTCACTCATTTCCTTTCTGCCATCCCTAATTAACTCCGCTCCCTCTTCTATGCCTTTTTCAATATAGCCAAGGGCCTTATCACGGTGTTCCTTGCGAATGACCGGGGTTAATAACACTTCCTCATCCATGCCGCTGCCGATATTTAACTTGTCAGCTTCCCTCTTTAATGCTGCGACAAACGGTTCGTTATCTCCCACGACAACGACTGCACTGCAGGCCATACAGCGCTGTCCAGCGCTGCCAAAGGTTGCACTCATTACATGTTGAACAGCCTTTTCTATATCCGCATCCGGCATGACAATATGATGGTTTTTCGCACCGGATAAGGCTTGAACCCGTTTGCCTTCCCTAGCAGCCCGCTCATAAACGTACTTTGCCACTGGCTGTGAACCGACAAACGAAATGGCGGCTACGTCCTTATGCTCAATCAAACCGTTTACGACATCATGCGCTCCATGCACGACATTCAAAACACCCTTCGGTGCCCCCGCCTCCGCAAACAACTCTGCTAATCTATTTGCTAGAATTGGCGTCCGTTCAGAAGGCTTTAACACAAAGGTATTACCGCAGGCGATGGCGAGCGGAAACATCCATAACGGCACCATCATTGGAAAGTTAAAAGGCGTGATTCCCCCGACAACACCCAACGGATAGCGGAACATTTCCGAATCAATGTCTTCAGCGATACCAGACAACGTCTCACCCATCATTAATGTCGGTGCTCCGCATGCAAACTCGACACACTCGATTCCGCGCTGCACCTCCCCGTAAGCTTCCTTGTAAGCCTTGCCATTTTCCTGAACAATTAAGCGGGCTAATTCTTCATGGTTTTCTGTTAATAGATGGTGATACTTATAGAAAACACGGGCTCTTTTCGGGACCGGGACATTCTTCCATGTCATAAATGCTTCCTTTGCGGCAGCCACTGCCAGATTAACATCTTCCTTGGATGAAACAGGCACCTTGATTAAAAGTTCATTTGTGGCAGGATTCGGTACATCCAGCGTCTGTCCGCTTGCCGAAATCACCCATTTCCCATTAATAAAATTCTTTAAAACCGCAGTATCATTTTTTGTCACGCTCATCCTTTATCCTCCTTCTTTTATATATAGCTTATAAACTATTATCTCTTATCCTTAAAAAGCATTCATTAGACAATTCGTAAAACGACAAAGAGCAA
Source organism: Neobacillus sp. SAB-20_R2A (assembly GCF_049568635.1). Taxonomy (NCBI): domain Bacteria; kingdom Bacillati; phylum Bacillota; class Bacilli; order Caryophanales; family Bacillaceae; genus Neobacillus; species Neobacillus sp. SAB-20_R2A. Next base: position 2,813,298 of record NZ_CP145895.1, read on the forward strand.
TTCATCGACAGTGTGACATCTTTAAATGTCTATAAAGACTCGGATCATGTTATCCCTAGCGTACCTGATTAATTTTATTGGGCTGTGATGCTGCTAGATAATCATGAACGAGCAGCATAAATTCAATTGCCACCCTCTTCTCACGCTCCATAAAATCCTCGCCAAGAAGGTTTTCCAACTTTTGCAGACGGTGATAAAGGGTCTGCCTGACAATATAAAGCTTATTGGCGGTTTCCTGTTTCGAACCGTTACATTCTAAATAAGCCTTCAAGGTTTCCAACAGCTTGGCATTATATTTTTGATCGTATTGAATAACTGGCTCAAGATACTCCGAGGCCAATTCCTGTAAATCTGTCTGCTTGCTCAGCTGCGAAATTAGTCTGTATAAATGCAAATCTTCATAAAAATGATAGATTTGCCGCTGTGACATATTTTTTTGAATTCGCAGTGTTTCCTTGGCAGTTTGATAACTTTTATGTACCTCGCATAATGAATCCGAAAACTTTCCAGCAGCGGCAGTAAACCGCGCTGATGTTTGTTTACGGAAAAATTCGGAATTTCGGATAGAGTCAATCGAATTTTTAACCCGATCCTTCAAATTCCTCTTGGCACGGTTATTGATGAGAATAAAGATAAGCTCATTCCTTTTTTCAACGATAAAAACAGTAAAGCCGTTTTGTTCAAAAACCGAGCGAAATAATAGCTTTAGATAGGTTACGTCATGACTAGATTTTTCTTTTACCGGGAAAAGCTTCGAAATGACCACTACCGCTTCATTTGTTTTTACTGTCAACCCATTTTCAACGAGGTATTCCTGAATATCTTCGAGTGAATGCTCACCTTCAAGCCAGCCGTGCAGCCATTCGAATTCTTCTGCCCTCTTCTTTTCCTCCACATATAAATCCCTTAATAAATGCTGGGCTAATGCTGTTGCGGTTCGGTCCAGAATCAATAAATCGTATTCACTGATTGAAATATCTGCAGAATAGATCGCTAATTCCGCATATTCTTGCCCGAATAAGAATACAGGTACAGAAGCGATGCGGTCGCTTCCTTGTTCATTGGTACTTAGCAACTGCTCGAGAATATTGGCTTGTTCTGGAGAGGAGATATTCGGAACAAATTCATATTCTTGATTTTTTAAGCGAAAAATAATTTGAACATCCAATGCTGAAAAAATAAATTGCAAAATGTCCTCATATGTTTCGATGGTTAGAAGCCGTTTATTTAGTCTTTGCGAATAATTTTCTAAATCGGAAATTTTTTGGTACTGCTGGCTGATAATCACAGAATGAATGTCCTGGGTGATTTCAACAAACGGGACCTCCTCTTGAAAAATAATGATCGGGAATTGGTGTTGATTGGCAATTGCAATGACTTCTTCGGGAATTTCTGAAATATAAGTTTCCATTTCAATACACAATCCTGCTGCCTGGTTTTGAATAAACTCTTTCACCATGGAAATAAACAGACTGGGCTGATCCTTCCAAGCAACACCCGTTGATAAAATCAGTTCTTGACCTTTTAAGAGATTCCGAATACTTGTTACTTCGACTACATGTACCCATTTGACAAACCGGGTCAGCCCCTCCTGTCCGGCAATGACACGTGTATTGTCAAAGTGCTTTCTAGTTAAAATATCTAACACTTTAAGCTGGAATTGTTCTTTCATCCCGCAGTTCTCCCCTAAAAATGTCAGCTGAATTTCGGAAAAGGACTGGCTTGAAGTCAATCCTTTTCCGAAACCATTATTTGCCCATTGAGTTCTGTTTGATTAAAAGGCTGGAAAAATATTTTCGCGCATTTGCATTGCTTATCAACAAAGCTTCTGTAACGTTTCCGTTTGGATGTACAAATTCAACAGTAGCCCCATCCAAATGCTCATTTACAGAATGTATTCGATATCCCTTTTGGATGAAAAAGTCTATTTTGTCCCTTTCCGCAAGAAATTGTTGATGCTCAGACATGTCCCGCCTCCTCTAATATAAATCGAGATTTTCCGGAAGTTCTTCAGCAGCCGGTTCATAGATGCGTTCCTCTTCAATAACCCAGTCCCGCCCTACTGAAATTCCTAAATATTTTTCATCACTCGGCTCTTCAATTTCGGCTTGACGGAATAGTTTAAACCACCAATATTTAGCCAGTACATAATAAACGGCTGCACCTACAAGAAAGCCAACGAGAAAGCCATATTCCGGGACAAAGTAAGAAGCTGCTGCCCCAATAATCCAAGCAATAAATCCGGCAGCGTTTACTCCGCCTAGGTATTTAAATTGCCCATGATCTTCATATAGTTCAGGAACATTGACCCTTCTTTTTCGAATCAGATAGTAATCGGCAAACAAAATACCAACGATGGCAGAAAGGATTCCCCCTACAAATAAAAGAATCGGGATAATAACACCAAACAGTTCCCACGGCTGAACGACCGTTCCGACGATGCCAGCTGTAATGACACCGGCCCAAAATGGAAACTTAGGACCGCCTACGTTTGAAAAAATGGTCGCAGCAGGAACAACATTGGCTGCTGTATTGGTTGACCATTGAGCCAACACAATCATTAATAGTAAAATGGCAAGAATGAAGCCGCCGGCAGCCTTCTGCAGAGCCACCACAGGATCATAATTTAGTACCGCAATATATGAAACTGCACCAATAATAATCATAAAAGTCTGTGTTAATGGCATCGCCACAAGGTTACCAATCAACGAGCCTTTATTCCGCTTAAACCAGTTCTTTTCGTTGGCAGGTGCCTTAATAAACCGAGATATCGTTGGAATATCAGCACTTAATGTTGCCCAAAAGCCCATGTTGGAAAAAATAACGACCAAAAACGCCGTAAAAGCAGCACCGCCAGTAACAGGTGATTCCACCCAGCTCCAAACGTCCCTCCCGGCTGCAGCAGCCTGGTCTGATAACGACACGTACATCCAGAGCGAGATTATAAGAATAATCGGAGCGGCCAAATCCGCAAATCTCTCAATCGATTTAATCCCCAAAGCAGTGTTGACCAACTGAACAACCGCAAAAATCAGGAAGCAAATAAACCAGTTATCAAACCCAAATAAAATATTTAAAATACCGTTCATTGCCGTTGCCCCAAAATAGGTGTTAATCCCAAACCACATGGACGCCGTTACACCCCGGGTAATCGAAGGAATATGCGTTCCGATCGTTCCGAACGGTGCCCTCATATAGACCGGAAAAGATAACCCATGTTCAATCCCAATGTCCGCGATCAAAGATATAAAGAAACCAATGGCAAGGCTTCCGATAATTGTTGCAAGAATAACCCAAGGCAGCGATAGGGACATGACCCCCGCTCCGCCAATGGCGAAGGTGGCAAGAACGACGACCATCCCCACCCACATAAAGGAGTAGCCTAAATTGGTGATTTTCCGGTCCTTTTGCTGGATGGGCAATAAATCGGGTGATTTTAAATGGCTTTTTTTCATATGAACACTCCAATTCGGTTAAATTTTTATAAAAAAATTTAATGAAAACAACCGACATGAATAATTCATTAATGGGGCAATCACTCGAGCACGCCCGAGCAATTGCAGGAGTGGTTCAAGAGTAAAATAGGTTTGCTAGATTGATAGTGTTTCATTCTGATTTACCGGTGAAGTTGAACTATATTTCTCCCTTTTTAAGTATTGACCAGAGCCTGGCTTGCCGACGAACTGCTTGTCGCGAACCACGTATTCGCCGCGAACTAGAACAGAAACTGGCTCTCCGGTGACTTTCATTCCTTCGAAGGCATTGTAGTCCACGGCCATATGATGGGTTTCCGCTGAAAGTACCCGCTCGATGTTCGGGTCAAAAATGACAAGGTCGGCATCAGCACCAATGGAAATCGTTCCCTTTTTCGGGAAAAGGCCAAAAAGCTTGGCAATCCGTGTCGAGGTAATGTCAACAAACTGATTCAGACTGATTCTTCCCTTTTTCACCCCCTCCGAGAATAAAATGGTAAGACGGTCTTCTATCATCGGTCCGCCATTTGGAATCTTCGTAAAATCGTCACGTCCCAGGTCCTTTTGGCCTTTGAAATCAAATGAACATTGGTCGGAGCCCAATGTTTGCAGCTGGCCGCTTTTTAACGCATTCCAAAGGACATCCTGATTCCATTTTTCACGGAGCGGCGGCGACCATACGTATTTCGCACCTTCAAAATTCGGTTTTTCCAAATAGCTTTGATCAAGAACTAGATATTGCGGGCAGGTCTCCCCCCACACCTCATATCCTTTTGCTCTTGCTTCGGCTATTTTTTCAACCGCATCTGCACAGGAAACATGAACGACGTATAATTGAGAATTGGCCAGACCGGTAAATCGGGCAGCGCGGCCAGTCGCTTCACCCTCTAACTCCGGCGGTCTTGTTAAGGCATGATAAATCGGATCCGTGTTCCCTTCCGCGAGGGCTTTTTTCGTTAAGTAATCAATAACATCCCCGTTCTCGGCATGGACCATGACCAGCGCGCCTAGGTCCTTTGCCGTCACTAGCGTCTTAAATAAGGTCTCATCATCCGCTTGGAAGACGTTTTTATACGCCATAAACACTTTAAAGGAGGTGATTCCTTCCTCATTTATAACTTGAGGCAATTCATTAAGTACTTGATCATTGATTTCGCTAATCATGAGATGGAAGCTATAATCAATGACCGCTTTATCCTTGGATTTGTTATGCCAGGTTTGAATCGCATTTTTTAACGGTTCACCTTTATTGGTCAGACAAAAATCGATGATCGAGGTTGTGCCACCAAAGGCAGCGGCAATCGTGCCCGATTCAAAATCATCCCTCGTTACAGTACCGCCAAATGGCATGTCTAGATGGGTGTGTGGATCAATTCCTCCGGGGAAGACGAGGCAGCCTTTTGCGTCAATCACTTCTGCTCCAACAGCCGAAATATTGGCGCCAATTTGTGTGATTTTGCCGTCTTCAATTAATATTTCTCCTTTAAACGTATCTGCTGCTGTAACAATCGTTCCGTTTTTAACGATTTTTTTCATAGGTTTAGCCCCTCCTAATCTATCATTTCGTTGTATCCACTTTGCAAGTTATGGCTGTGTTAATAGCAGCCTGACGTTCGTTCCAAGACATGGGCGGCATTTCATTTGGGACTTCAATCATATCAATTGCCCCATCTACGGGACAGACAATTGCGCATAAGTTGCAGCCGACACAATCCTCTTCCCGCACCTTCAGATAGCTTTTTCCTGATGCATCAGAAAGCATTTCAATACATTGGTGCGATGTATCCTCACAGGCTATATAACATTTGTTACAATTAATGCAAACATCCGTATTGATTTTCGCTACGATATTGTAGTTCAGATCAAGATTTCCCCAATCCGAGTATTTTGGCACTGATTTGCCGATAATGTCGGAAACAGCAGCGATTCCCTTGCCGTCCAGGTAATGATTCAGCCCCTCAATCATATCCTCGACAATCCGGAAGCCGTGATGCATAGCTGCGGTACAGATTTGGACTCCGGTTGCCCCCATCAGCATAAATTCAACCGCATCCCGCCAGTTGGAGATGCCGCCGATTCCGGAAATCGGTACATTGATATGTGGATGTCTGGCGCACTCTGCCACCATATTTAAGGCAATTGGCTTTACGGCAGGACCGCAATAACCGCCATGGGCACCCTTCCCGGCGACATGCGGGATCGTATTCCATGTATCAAGGTCCACGCCCATAAGGCTGTTTATCGTGTTAATCATACTAATAGCATCGGCACCGCCGTTACAAGCCGCTTCCGCAGTTGCTGTAATATCGGTAATATTCGGAGTTAGCTTGACGATAACAGGTGTTTTCGCCACTTCTTTTACCCAAAAGGTTTGTTTTTCTACAAGGGCCGGCACCTGTCCTGAGGCTGAACCCATGCCCCGCTCTGCCATGCCGTGCGGACATCCGAAGTTTAGCTCAAGTCCATCGACCCCGACAGCCTCCACACGTTTAACAATTTCATGCCATTTTTCCTGCTTCGGCTCGACCATCAGAGAGGCGATGATGGCATGGTTTGGGAACTTCTTTTTCGTTTCATAGATTTCCTTTAAATTTACATCGAGCGGACGGTCAGTAATCAATTCAATATTGTTAAAGCCTGCGACCCGCTGGCCGTTAAAGCTGATGGCAGCAAAGCGGGAGCTTGTATTCAGAATGGGATCCCCGAGCGTTTTCCAGACGGCTCCTCCCCACCCCGCCTCAAAGGCCCTTTGAACCTGATAGCCTGAATTTGTCGGTGGTGCAGACGCCAGCCAAAATGGATTTGGCGAATTGATCCCTGCGAGGTTAATCCGTAAATCAGCCATCAAATTTCCCCCTTTAAAGTTTTCATGAGATTAATAGACTAGAGTCAAGTAGTTCCCACCGTTGTAAATTGTTTGTGAATGGCATAGGCCACTTCTTTTCCTTGCTGGGCAGCCGTCACAACCATGGCTTCCCCTTGTCCTTTGCCAAAAATCACATCGCCGCAGGCAAATATGTCTGGATTTGATGTCTGCAATGTAACCGGGTCAACTTTAACCACCCCTCCGTCGTGCTCCAATCCAAACTGCTCAATTAAAGAGAGATGTCTTGTTTGTCCGATAGCTTTCACCACAACATCAACCGGAATCACATGTTCTGACCCAACAACCGCTAAAGGACGGCGCCGTCCATCCGCCTCAGGTTCACCGAGCTTCATCTTTAAACACTCAATTCCTGTCACCTTGCCGTTCTCGTTTCCAATAATCCTTTGCGGTGCAGTCAGCCAGCGAAACTCGACACCATCCTGCTTGGCAAACTCATATTCAAAATCATAGGCTGTCATTTCATCTACGGTTCTTCGATAGAGGATCTTCACGTTTTCAGCCCCTAGCCGAATGGAACAAGTCGCACCATCTATGGCTGTATTCCCAGCACCAATTACAACCACACGCTTACCCACAAATTCATGAGACAGTTCCCCACTCTTGGTTGCTTTGACAAACTCAATGGCATCATAAACCCCATCCAGCTCCTCGCCTGAAATGCCGAGCCCTGGCACATGTCCCATTCCAGCTGCAAGGACAATCCGGTCAAACCCTTCCATTAATTCTTCAGTCGTAATGTCCCTTCCTACCATCGTATTGGTTCGGATCGTAACGTTTAATTTTTTCACCTGCTCGACTTCCCAAAAAGAAATACGCTGCGGCAACCGAAACGAGACAATACCATAGGTATTTAAACCGCCAGCCTTGTTGGCAGCTTCAAAAACAGTCACTTTGTAGCCCAGCCGTGCAAGCTCACGTGCTGCCGATAATCCAGCCGGTCCAGCCCCGATGATCGCTATTTTCTTTCCGTTTGATTTACCTTTTTCAAATAGAGTTTGGTTATTGTGGATGGCCCAATCTGTCGCATAACGCTGCAGATTGCCAATCATGATTGGTTTAGTGGAGTGATTCAGTACACAAGCTCCTTCGCAGAGTTCCTCTGTCGGGCATACTCTTGCGCAGCTTGCACCTACCGGGTTAGCCGACATAATCGTCTTTGCAGATCCAAGCAAGTTTCCTGAGGCAATTTTTTTAATAAAGGCAGGAATATTGATGCCCGTTGGACAGGCTTTGATACATGGGGCATCATAACAGTAGAGGCAGCGATTAGCTTCATCTATCGCTTCTTGATTCGTAAGTCCCGGCTCAACCTCTTGAAAGTTTTTTTCAAGATTCGTTAAGGAAATTCGTTTTGTTTTTTCGATTGCCAAATAAAAGCCCTCCCTTTTTGTTCATTAAACAACATTAATGAAAGCGCTTTAATATATAATTTTTTTAACCCCCTTTTTCAATATATATTTTACAAAAACTCTGCATACTCCATTTATTTTACAGTTTGTAAATCGGCATTACACCTTACATCCTGTTAAATAGTTCTCCCTATAAATTAATCACTATGTAAAAAGAATCCTATCAAATACACAAATATTATTAGCTGTACTTTTTTCTGAATACCTTTTCAATTTAGCACAATTCACCTGAAAAAAATGTAAAAAAATGGCGTATTGTCAATTATCCTTACAAACTTTTTTATCGACAATTTTTACAAAATAAATGAAAACTCGCCGATTGGCGAGTCCGTTAGGACGATGACAGAGGCGTAGTTGAATTTATGCGTTAAGACAAGTAAAAAATTTGGTAAAATTTTATACTTGTCTTATTAGCCGAAAAAAGTGCTCCAAAAGGAACACTTTTATACTGTTAAGCGTTGAAATACTTAGCAAGTTCGATAATCATTGCGCCCATTCTTTCATTTTCGGGAACGACGAGACGGTTTACACCTTCTTCTCTTAAGGCTTCAGCGGTAACTTTTCCCACTGCTGCCGCTACTACGTTTTTATTCAAGGAATTTACTAAAAGATCAAAAATATTATGCTCCCGTGCATAATTAAAAAGCGAGTGAACCTGTGTTGCCGTGGTAAAACATACAGCATCACATTCAGTAGTCATTAATTCTTGAGACAATTTTTCAACTATCCCCTGCTCAGGCGCTATGTGCTGATAAGGGAGGATTTTTTGGACCGACCCACCACGGCTTTCAAAAAACGACGTTAATGTCGGTGCCAATTCTCCGTGCAGCTGTATCATAATTTTTTTATTGGAGAAATCATAGGACTCAAGTGCTAGAGCTAATCCCTTTGTAGTACCATCCTCTGCTGTGGCAACCGGTTGTACTGCTAATTTTTTTAGCGCCGAAATCGTTTTATAGCCTCTTACCGCCACCTTAGCCTCACGCAGTCTTTTTAAGAAAAGCTCCTCCAAACCGAGCTTTGCCGCTAAGCTAACGAGTGTTTCAGTTCCAATTCCGGTCGTAAGGATTACCCAATCAGCCCCATTTTCAGCAAATTTCACTAAGTCAGGCTCCACTTCTTTTTCAGCTAAAAAAACTGTCCCTTGGAGGGGCCGGACGATTGGAATTCCTCCTTGTTTCTCAATAATCGTACTAATCTCTTCGATTTTTCTTGATCCGCAAATAATAATCTTCTTCCCTCTCAACCCTTTTTCGTTCATATTTATACCCATTCCTTTCACTTCGCTCAAGGCACAAAACGTAATTTCAGACTAAACACCTTCTTATGTATGTATCAGCTTGTATAATTTTTCCAATCCTTCTAATAGTCTTGGTGATGGACGGCAGTATAGTTCCTCCTCAAGGATGAGAATCCGATCATCTGTCAAATAGTTTAATCGTTCAAAACCTGGCCGCTTCTTGACTACATTTTTTTGAACCTTCTCCCTCCTAACCCCTACCCAAGCGAGACAAATAAAATCAGGTTTCCGGTTTAGAACATCCTCCCAATCGGTTTGGACGCTCGCCAATTCCACATCCCCGAAGACGTTTTTGGCACCTGCTGCCTCCGATATTTCAGTTAGCCAATTAATTTTTCCAGGTGTAAAAATCGGCTTTGGCCACCATTCCCAATATAATGTCGGACGGTTCGTTACCTTGGCGGCTAAGGATTTAATGCCTTCCAGCCTATTACGGAATTCCTTAGCTGCAGTTGTCCCCCGTTCTGGCATCCCAAGAATTTCAGCGGTTAGAATTAGGTCCTGCTCAATATCGTTTAATGATTGCGGGTTTAAAACAATATGAGGAATCCCGCGCTCCTTTAGGGCCGCTACATTTTTCTCCATACCAGGCACACTAAGTGAAGCCAGAACCATATCCGGCTGCAACTTTTCAACTAAGTCCATATTTATTGATAAATCAGGACCTAATTTAGGCAGATCTGAAACGGCTGCCGGCCAGTCAGAAAAATCGTCAACCCCCACTAACAAATTTGTTAAGCCTAGGTACTCTATCAGTTCGGTATTACTCGGACATAATGAAATTACTCGCAAAGCATCCTTCTCCCCTTCGAAACAAGTCTTTTTTTCATTATATATAAAAACCAGGCATCCGAAAGGAATACCTGGTAAAAAGTTTATTTGGTGCAGATTAATTTCCCGCTAATTTTGTTGTTGCTTTAGCACCCATTGGCTTTGTTTCACCTGAATCTTCTGCCTGTTTTGCTCGTTTAATAAAGATGGAGAGAACGAGTGCAACCGCAGAGATAGCAGTCGCAAAGATGAAGGAGTAATTAATTCCATCTAACATGGCTTTCATCATAATTTCTTGTTTCATTTGCGCGATAACTTCCGGTGTTGGAGACTGGGTAGCGTTTTTCATGGCTGCCTGCGCAGCAGCCCCAAGTTCCTCTGCCTTTGCAGTAGTCCTGTTGGTCATAACCGTTACTAACAAGGCAGTCCCAATCGCACCAGCCACCTGGTTTAAGGTATTGTTCATTGCTGTTCCATGTGGATATAAGCGGGCTGGTAATTGGTTTAAGCCATTCGTTGATACCGGCATCATGACCATCGACATGCCAAACATCCGGATGGAATATAGAATAATCAAGTGGGTATAGGAAGTATGCAGCTCAAGCTTAGTAAACATAAAAGTTGTTACTGTCAATATAGTTAAACCGGTAAGCGCCAAGATACGGCCGCCAAACTTATCAAACAATTTTCCTGTGATCGGCGACATGATGGACATCAAAATCGCTCCAGGAAGCAGCATCAATCCCGCATCCATAGGCGAAATGCCGCGAATGGTCTGGACATAAATCGGTAGTAAAATCATTCCTGAAAACAATGCCATATTGACAACCATGGCGATGGCAGAAGATAAAGCAAACATTGGGTATTTATATACACGGAAATTCAGTAAAGGATTTTCTTGTCTTAATTGTCGTACAATAAACACGATCAAGCAGACGACCCCAATAATAATTGAACCATAGACAATCGGGTCATCCCAGCCGCCTTGGCCCCATGTACTGCCGCCTGTATCCCCTGAAGTATTTCGCTTTCCAGCGGAACTAAATCCATAAAGGATTCCGCCAAAGCCAAGACTAGATAACGCAAGTGAAATTAAATCAATACGCATATTCACTTTTTCTTTTTTATCCTTCAGTAAGAAAAAGCCGATTAATACTACAACGATGGCTATTGGTGTAATAAAGTGGAAGAGCATTCTCCAATCATAATGTTCAATAATCCAGCCTGAAAGGGTAGGCCCAATGGCTGGTGCAGACATTAAGATGAGGCCGAACACGCCCATTGCCGTTCCCCTTTTTTCAACAGGGAAGCTTACTAACATAACATTCATCAAGAGCGGCATTAAAATGGCAGAACCCGAAGCCTGCAGCATCCGTCCGCCTAATAATATAGGAAAAACGTGAGCAGTACCTGCGAGAATTGTCCCAGCTAAAAATAATAGCATGGCCGACAAGAACAATCGTCGAACTGAATATTTTTGAATTAAATAAGCGGTGGATGGAATTAAAATTCCGTTTACGAGCATAAAGCCAGTGGTCAGCCACTGCACAGTTGATGCTTCGACATCCAAGTCCTTCATAATTGAAGGCAAAGCAATATTTAATAATGTATTATTTAAAAACGCTATAAAAGCTCCGACCATTAACACCGCTATAATGCCATATGGCGGCTGGCCGGACTTATTTATGGTTTGATCCATTCTATTTCCCCCTATAAACTAGTTGTTCATTTTTTTATACCCCTGTTACATACTTACATAATAATATACGCGCTGTTCAATTTTTGCAATAAAAAAATCTGCGTGTTTAATTGGTTTGTAAACTAGCAAAAATTCAGGTACTATGATTTTATACCCTCGGTACAAAAAAAAATCAAGGTGATAAATGATGAATGATCGAAAAAAGCATGTTGTCAAAATGGCCCATCAGCTATTTATTGATAAAGGGTTTCAGTCAACATCGATTCAGGATATATTAGATTACAGCGGCATTTCCAAAGGGACCTTTTATAATTACTTTTCCTCCAAAAATGAATTATTAATTGCTATTTTTAAAACTGTTTTTTCTGAATTAGCGACTTTACGAAATGAACTATTAATTGGCCAAGACCGTTCAGATATTGAAATCTTTATTAAGCAGATTGAGCTTCAATTAAAGACGAATCGAAAAAATAAGTTAATCACCCTTTTTGAAGAGGTGTTGGTTTCTAATGATGCCGACCTAAAGCAATTTATTGAACGGGGAAAAGTAAAGAACATACATTGGGTTTACCTGCGTTTAATTGATCTTTTTGGCGAAAAAAAGAAAGACTATTTATTAGATTGTGCCATTATGTTTATGGGAATGCTTAGAGAGAACTTAAAGTTTTCGCTATTGACCCATGATTCAAATGCCAATCTCAACCATGTAGTACGCTATACAGTTAACCGGTTAGTAAATATGGTGAATGAAGTGGCGGTAAAGGATGAGCAATTAATTAGTCCGCTGACTTTGGATTCCTGGTTCCCTGATTGTAAAAAAAATCAGCATGATTTTCAAAAGAGGATTCATCATGCCATTTTTACCCTCAAAAACAAATTGGGACAAAATGAGCAATCTGCCTCTATTAGCCTATTGGATTTTATTGAAGAAGAGCTGCTCGATACAAAAAAGCCTCGTAAATTCCTAATTGAAAGCGCCCTTTTTTCTTTAAATGCACAAATAGAGGCCATATTGAAGGAAGACCTCAAGAAAATGGAAAGTATTGTTGAAGCTTTTTTTAACAGTCTCGATAAAACTGATAAATAAATAGAAAAAAGCAGTCCTTTTACCCGGTTTTGGTAAAGGTACTGCTTTTTTTATTTATTACCCCTTTTGCACAAATGTGCTAGGCATGACAACTGCAACAACTTCACCTTTTGCACAGAGAGTTTCATCTGCAAAAACTTCGGTTGTCACCTTAAATTTCTTAGGGTGAATCTCCTCCACTATGCCCACCGCTTTTAATGGTATGCCATGTGGAGTTGGCTTCATAAAATTGACATTTAAGGATGCCGTGACAAAACGAGGCGGTTCAGCCCCTTCCCCCGGTTCATGGCCATTTTTCCGGTGCAGGACAAGAGCTGCTGAACCCGTACCATGACAATCAATTAAGGAAGCAACAAGCCCTCCATAAACAAAACCCGGCAGCGCTAGATGTTCAGGTTTTGGGGTATAGGTGGTAACGGTTTTTTCCCCGTCCCAGCCGGTCCGAAAGTGATGACCTGCTTCATTTAAGCGGCCGCAGCCATAACACCAGGCAAAATCATCCGGATATTCATCCTGAATTGCGTTTATCACTAATTCCTCCATTTTGCTTACCCCCTAAACACTTTTTAACAAATCTCTATTTAATTCAGTAACAGAGCGTTTACCGGATAAAGCAAGTGTTAAGTCAAAATCGGCGATTAGGTTTCTTAAAACTTGTTTAACCCCATCTTGACCCGCCAGAGCCAAACCGTACATATATGGACGTCCGACCAAAACTGCCTTCGCCCCTAACGCAAGTGCTTTAATAATATCAGAGCCTCTTCGAATTCCGCTGTCCATTAGTACTGGAATTTCACCGTTTACAGCGTCGACGATATCTGGTAATGCATCGATTGCGGCTATGGCACCGTCGACCTGTCTGCCGCCGTGATTGCTGACGATGATTCCATCTACACCATGTTCTAATGCAAGCCTTGCGTCTTCAGGGTGTAAAATTCCTTTTAGTAGTATTGGTAGGGAGGTTTGAGCTTTAATGAATTCAAGGTCCTCCCAAGTTAAAGTCGGATTGCCGAAAACCCTCGCCCACAGCATAATAGCCGCTTGCAAATCTTCTTGTGGAGATTTGTCTAGTCTCGAACAGAAAACGGGGTCTTCCAAATAATTGCCGATCCCCTGCGCTTCCAGGAATGGCAAATAAGCATTCTCAATATCCTTTTCGCGCCATGCCATCATCGGTGTGTCTAAGGTGATGACGATTGCATCGTAGCCAGCTGCTTCCGCCCTTTTCACCATACTGGCTGCAATTTCCCTATCTTTACTCCAATATAATTGATACCAGCGGGGAGCTTGTCCCATCTCACCAGCTATTTTTTCCAAACTGTATGTAGAGGCTGTACTTGCAATGAACGGAACATCCATGGCCGCCGCTGCCCTTGCTGTTGCGAGTTCACCTTCAGGGTGGACAATGGACTGAACCCCAACTGGTGCCAACAAAACTGGGTAAGCCAATTTTTTGCCGAATAGCTCGATGCTTAAATCTCTAGAAGATGTGTCGCAAAGCATTCTAGGGACAATTTGCCATTTTTCAAATGCCTTGTTATTTTGCTTCGCCGTGATTTCGGCACCCGCTGAAGCAGCTACATAATAATAGGGCTTATTTTCTAGTTTTTCCTTAGCCTTTGCCTCTAGCTCTTCGTAAGATACTGGAATGATATTTTTCTCGTACTGCTGATATACCTTGAATTGGACGTGATTACCGAAACTCATTTTTACTTCCTCCCCTATGATTATTTTCTTAAATACTTTTTTTAAAATAATGTTTATCGAAAACGTTTACAATGTCATGATATCATTGGAAAAATAGCTTGGTCAACGAGTTGACGAAATATTATAAAAACATTTTTTGTTTTTATTGGAAATAGAAAAAGAAGGAAGTTGAGTATCTTCCTTCTTTTAATTTACAAAATGTCAATCTTGTTCAGTAAATATAAAGGATTAAAGGAGCGAATACAGACATAATGATGGCAGCGGTAATCATAGCAATGCTTCCCATTGCACCTTCGAGTTCTCCCCACTCAAATGCCCTCTTGGCCCCAATTGCCTGCGCAGAAGTTCCCAATGCCAAGCCTTTTGCAATTCCACTTTTGATACGCGCGTACTTTAACATAGAAGGCCCAATAGTAAGGGATAAAATACCGGAAAACAGAACGAACATCAAGGTTAGTGAAGAGCTTGCTCCAACCGATTGTGAAATAGAAAGTGCAATGGGTGCAGTAACTGATTTTGGAATGAGGGTAATCATTATTTCCCTATTTACGTGGAGCAATTTGGTCAAAAACACAACCGTCGCCACACCCGTTATTGTACCTGACAGGACCGCCAATAGAATGACCAATAAATATCTTTTTATTAGCTTGATATGTTTGTATAAAGGAACAGCTAATGAAACAGTGGCTGTTCCCAAAAGGAGAGAGAATACCTCTGAGCCTGATGTATAATCATCCATTTTTAAGTGGAACAACGAAATCATCGAAATGATGAAAACTGTAACGGTGTATAAAGGGTTTAACCACGGCTTTTGATATCTCTTAAAAACTTTCAATCCGATTAGGTAGCTGATTACCGTGACAGCGGTACATAAAAGGATGCTTTCAATCATTTTTTCCATTTTGCCTCCCCCTCTTTGTTTTGATTTCGAAAAACTCTGCCATTCCCGCCGTAACAAGCAATACTGCGATGCTGCTGGCTGCGAGTATGGCAGTCAGTTTAAATCCTTCGATCCAAAAGATACCAGTATAGTGCCACACCCCGACAGCAAAAGGAATAAAAAGGAGTGTAATATGTTTGATATGGAGCTGTGCGATACCTTCCACCCATTTGAGTTTACAGACCTTTAAGGTCAAACCGAGGAATAAAAGGGCCATTCCGACTATGCTCCCAGGAACAGGAAGATCAAGCCAGCGCACCAATCCATTTCCAATCAGATAAATTAAAAGGACTGTGATGAATTGAACAAAATAATTAACCATCGGTTCCCACCCTCCTGTCAGCTCATTTTTATCGTTTAACGAGCAGGAATCTTTTTAATAATGCTAGTATGGCATATAGTGAAGGAACATTCTGCAAATTTGTAAGGTTTTCTAACACTGAAATGTAAATCAGCGCTGATGTTTGTGAGATATCCTAACTTTTTCTATAAAATAAAGTTGACTAAATTTTCAGGGGAATTATATGATGAAATTTAGGGAAGCTAAATATTTTAGGGGGAATACATGTATGGATAAAACAATCGAAAAACGGCTGAGCAGGTCCGAAGTACCCGAGGATTTCACTTGGAATCTCAGTGATTTATTCCCATCCATAGAGGCATGGGAAGCAGAGTTAGACATAATAGATAAAGAGATTGCCTTCTTCGATCAGTTTAAGGGTACTTTACATACAAGTTCTAAAGCCTTGCTGGATTGCCTGTCGGCACAGGAGCAGCATTCGATGCGGATTATCAAAGCTTGGACATATGTGAACTTAAAGCAATCGGCTGACGGGTCAGATCCGGAAAACCAAGCCAATTCCGCAAAATTTGCTTTATTACGGACAAAGAGTATTGCTGCCCTATCGTTTATCAATTCGGAAATCCTTGATTTTGAAGAAGGAACCCTTGAAAAGTTTTTTCAAGAAGAGCCTAGGTTAGAACCATTCTGGAAAAGTTTAAATGAGCTTTTAGAAACGAAAAAGCATCGGCTTTTACCAGAAACCGAAGAAGCGCTTGCTGCACTTGGAGATGTTCATGGTGCCCCCTATCAAATCTATCAAATGACAAAATTGGCAGATATGGACTTTGCGACAATTCAAGATTCAAACGGAAAGGAACTGCCGGTCTCTTTTGCCCTTTTTGAAAGCCGCTATGAGTTTTCGGAAGATACAGATGTTCGTCGTAAAGCCTATAAGTCTTTTGTTTCGACGCTTAAACAGTACACGAATACAATGGCAGCTACTTATTCGACAGAGGTGAAAAAGCAAGTTACACTTGCCCGCTTACGCAATTATGAATCTGTCACTCACATGCTCCTCGAGCCTCAGCAGGTTTCGCTTGAAATGTATAACAATCAGATTGATATCATTTTTAAAGAATTGGCTCCGCACATGCGCAGGTTTGCACTTTTGAAGAAGAAAGTCTTGGGTCTTGATGAAATGCTTTTCTGTGATTTGAAAGCACCGCTCGATCCGGATTTCAATCCAAGTACCACCTTTGAAGAAGCCAGCCAGGTAATCTTGGAATCTTTGAAAGTCCTGGGACCTGAATACTGTGAAGTAATTGAAAGAGGTTTTAATGAAAGATGGGTAGACCGGGCGGACAATATAGGCAAATCAACCGGGGCCTTTTGTTCGAGCCCTTATGGCGCACATCCGTATATCTTGATTACATGGCAGGATAATATGCGCGGATGCTTCACACTCGCCCATGAATTCGGTCATGCAGGACATTTCTATTTAGCCAATAAGAATCAACGTATCATGAATGTCCGTCCCTCGATGTATTTCGTCGAGGCCCCTTCCACGATGAATGAAATGCTGCTGGGCCAGCATTTATTGGCTAATTACAAAGATGACAAGCAGATGCGCCGCTGGGTTATTTTACAGTTATTGGGAACTTACTATCATAATTTTGTCACTCACCTGCTCGAGGCTGAGTATCAACGTAGAGTGTATGCCTTGGCCGAAGAAGGCAAAGCAATGACTGCTAAAACATTAACAGAAGTAACTGGCACAGTTCTTTCCGAGTTCTGGGGAGACACAGTGGTGATTGATGAAGGTGCCCGCCTGACCTGGATGCGCCAGCCGCATTATTATATGGGCTTATATCCGTACACTTACTCCGCAGGACTAACTGTTTCCACGGCTATGGCGCAAATTATCCAGGAAGATGGCCAGCCTGCGGTTGACAGATGGCTCGACGTCCTTCGCGCTGGCGGAACCATGAAACCATTAGAATTGATAAAACATGCCGGCATCGACATGTCTAGCCCGGAACCAATCAAGAAAGCAGTAGCTTATGTTGGGTCACTAATTGATGAATTGGAGCGGTCTTACGAATAAAAGGTAGGTGTCAGGCAGTGCAAAAAGACAAAAAGGCAAATTGTCCACCTGAGGCGGACAATTTGCCTTTTTTGTAAATGATTGAATTTCATAACCACTGGAGTTCCCATTTTTTCAGCAGTTGGATGTTATGAATCTTTTATAACGACCGGAGTTCTGATTCCTTCGGGCCTTCGGATGTTATGAATTCCAAAGGTTGTTAGGCACCATGCCCAACACCCGTATTTTTATGATTGGTTTTAATGTAGCGATACAAATGATGAATAAGTCCAATAAAAACGGTCACCCATGCCCCCATCGCGATATAGACCATAATGTCCGGAATAACGGTTAAAAATGGCACCTTTAGGGCTTTCGAAAGTTGAAATGTGCTAAGCGTGTACATGGCAAGCGGAAAGGCCATTCCCCAGAATTGCGGGTCATAGTTTATTGGCTCCCGATGATATAAATGCTTCCATACCATCAAAATGAATAAGAGCGGTATCCACCAAGTACCGGTAATCCAAAAGAATAGGGTAAATCCCTTAATAAATGGCGTTATTTCAACGAGAAATGACCAATTTTGTGAATTGAGAATCAATGTAGCACCTGCCAAGGTTGTTATTGCAACTGCCCCCATATTAATCCAATAAGGCGGTGTCATAGCAGAGAATTTCAATTCTATAAAAGTAAATCGATAAAATATGAGAGTGATAATGTTTATGTATAGCATACATCCCAAAAAGTACATGCATAGGGTAAAAAATAAAACCATATCCCTTCCTTCCACTAAATGCGGCGAAAGCAAGGTACCGAGAATAGAAATAGACTGTGTGCCCACAACCGCAATTAACCAGCCGCCGTTAATCCCATCTGCCAAAGAAGGTTTATCGTTTCGTATGGTTACGGCTGCGAAAAACGTATACATAACCAAAATCCATAAAAATATGGCTAGGTACCATAAAAATACTGCAATGGTGTAATTTTTCTCGACAATAATAAGCTGGCTTCCAAGGACACTGGTCCCTGCGACTAAAGTGAAAAATCCCGGTCCTTTTGTATGACTGGAGATGTCCGCTCTAAGACTAGGAAAATATTTAAATAACCGGATCAACGTTAAGAACCACAGAATAATATACGCCACCACATTAACATATAACAAAGCTATCGAGATTAGTTTCATTCCAAGCAAAAAGGCGGCGATTGATAATGCGCCGGTAGCCATTACCACAGCAAAATACCCGGGAAAAAGCGTTTTCGCTGTTTGCTTGATAAAATTTATCATCTTACACACTCCTAGGATGTAAAAATATCACTACTTTAACAATAACATTTTTTTGCCCTCTGTGATACAGCTCATAGAACAATAGCGGTCCCTTCTATATACTGACAATAGATTGAAAATTCAGGATACCGAAAGGGGTTTTAGAGATATGAATTTATTGCTTTCTGATGAACAAACTCAACTCCAAAAAATGGTGAGGGATTTGGCAGTTGAAAAAATAGCACCTTTATCTAAACAATTTTATCAAAATGGAGCTTTTCCAGCTGAAATTTTCTCCCTTCTTTCAAAACAAGGGTTGATGGGATTAATGCTTCCGCCGGTTTTTGAAGGAGCGGGGGCAGATACATACAGTTTCCTTATTACAATGGAATCCATCGGCAGAGCTTGCCCTTCCACTGCCTTCCTATTCAACACACATTTGGGTGCTTCATTAGCCATTCTTGCGCTTGGATCAGCCGCACAAAAGGAAAAATACTTAAAGCCGTTGGCACGGGGAGAATGGATTTGTGCTCTTGCAGGAACCGAATCAGGCGGAGGTTCGAACCCATTTACAATCCGAACAACCGCTGTCAAAAGCGGGGATTCTTATATTTTAAATGGAACAAAAACCTTTATCAGTGGTGCAGGCTCAACAGATGTTTATTTGGTGATGGCGAAAACAGTAAACGAATCAGGCCAACCTGGATTAAGTATGTTTTTAGTCGAAAAAGGCACACCTGGATTTACCTTCGGAAAATTGGAGGATAAACTTGGGATGCTCGCTCTCCCAACAGGAGAATTAATTTTCGAAAATTGCCGCCTCTCAGGTGATGCCCTGCTAGGATCAATTGGATCCGGTCTTCAGGTAATGGGTGTGGCAGGCGGATTGGCTGCTTTAGGCGCGGGGGCCATCGCTTTAGGATTAGCCCAGGCTGCCGTTGATGAAACAAAGACTTATCTCAAGGATCGTCAAATCCTCGGGCAAAAACTAGGAGAAATGGGTGCAGTTCAGATGCGCTTTGCTGATATGCTGATTGAGCTTCAAGCAGCCCGAAGCCTTTTATACCAAGCTGCCCGTGACAGGGATACAAGTAAACCAGGACCGATTCCAACCGTCTTTCAGGCCAAAATCAATACCACGGAAAAGGCATTAAAAATCATTGATAGCGCTATTCAATTACACGGGATGTATGGCTATTCCAAAGAATATCCGTTCGAACAATATTACCGGGATGCCCGCGCATTGACGATCCATTTTGGCAATAATGACGTGATGAGATCAAATTTGAGTAAAATGGTTCTTGGAGTTTAAGAATGGTTTTTAGATTCAAAAGAAAAAAGGGCTTTGATTTTCTTAATCAGCGCCCTTTTTTATTGCAAAGCTTCGATTATTTAACCTTCTGAATCCTATTTTGGTTGCTGTAGGTGAATGGTTTTGGCTGCGCCTGAATGTAATTCACCAGAACATCTAAATCGACCGGACCAATCTCTTTATTTGTGGCCTTAGTGAATTCTGTGAAACCGTCTCCCCCGCCAGAAAGGAAAACGTTGGCCGCTACCGTATAGGAAGCATTAGGGTCTAGTTCCGTTCCATCGGCAAGCTTGATAATTCCTACCCGTTGGCCAACAGGTTTCGTGGAATCCCAAGTATAGGTTATCCCAGAAATCTGCAGCATGGTCATTTTCGAGTCGGTCCACTGCTGGTTAAGCAAATTGCGAATTTGCTGACCTGTCATTACCATTTTCACCATATCATTATTAAATGGCTGAACCGTATACACTTCGCCCCATGTGATATCCCCCGGATCAAAATCTGCACGAATCCCGCCTGGATTCATAAATGCCATTTGCGTTCCTAGGGCCTGTCTTTGGGCATCGGCAATGAAGTCGCCGAGAACCGATTCACCATTTTCGTTTTGCTTGGCTGTTAATGGTTCGGATGTGGAACCAACAACACGGTTTACAATCGGTTCAATTTTTGATTCATATCCTTCAATCATTTGCTTTATTTCAGGATCTGGGTCAATTCCCTCCTGGAATGTTGTCACAATTTCAGCTCTTTTTGTGACAATATCCTTTGTCTTAGGATCAATCTCGATATCGACATCAGAAAAAGCGGTTCCATAAGAGTAGGCTTGAACTATTAACTTATTATCGATTGTGGCATTCATATAGGCATGGTTATGTCCGCCAAAAATCACATCCACTTCGTCATCAACACGATTGGCGATATCGACCAGCTGGCCCGTTGGGTTTTCTCCATTTGGACCGGAAGTGCCCGGATTATGGGCTAAAACAACGATCGCTTTGACACCTTGCTTTTTCAATTCTGCAACGTTTTTATTAATAGCTTCAACCTCATCCGTAAATTGCAAACCAGCTACACCGCTTGGTACCACAATGGTTGGAGTTTCCGTTGTGACAACGCCGATAAAGCCGATTGGCATTCCGTTTACTTTCATGACTTGGTAAGGCGGCAAGATCGTTTTGCCTGTTTCTTTATTAATGACATTGGCGACCACCCAAGGGAATTGGGATCCTGCGAAATTTCCTGTTTTTGGATGGGAGCCGCCATGGATAAGCCGAAGCAGTTCATTTACCCCTTCATCAAATTCGTGGTTTCCAACCGTTCCAATATCAAATCCCATTCGGTTTAAAAACTCGATTGTCGGTTCATCCTGCAAAAGCGCGGAAACGGGCGGGCTTGCTCCGACCATATCACCGGCCTGGACAAGCAGGGTGTTTTTGTTTTCTGCTGCACGCTGCTTTAAATATGCCGCTAAATAATCAGCCCGTCCGACAGGTTTCCCGTTTACCTTACGGGTTACGTTTAACTGGCCATGCAAATCATTGATTCCCAAAAGCTGAATGGGAATATAGCGCTGACTCGGAGCAGGCGGCTTCGTTTTTTTCTGCTTTGTTTCCGGACGGTCTGAAATATGTCCATGATACTTTTCAGACAAACCTTGGTCGCCGTTTCCTCCTTGATTCTGTCTCACTGTTTCAACACTATGTGTTTCAGAAATTAGTTCATGATGCTGCTGACCCTCCGTCCCTTGAGCGGAGACCTGTAAGTTTCCCGACCAGCCCATCAAGGAAAGAACAATAACAAAAAGGAACATCTTATTTATCCATTTCATTCGATTACCTCCTATATTTTTCTAACAAACCAAAGCTATTTTTCGCTTTGTATAGAAGGAATATGCATTTAAAAATTAACCAAATAAAAAAGGTGTCAGACAGTATATCCAATAAGGATATAGTGTCTGACACCACAAAAACATCTAATGTCCCTGTGCATAAAGGGTTTGATAGGCTGCGGAAGTTCTTATTTCAATGGTTAATTTTCCTTTTCCGTAAATGGTTTTGATTAATAACGGCACTCCTGTGGTATTTTGAAATTGAAAGTCCTTGCCTCCGTAGGAGACAGTGGCATCACGGCCAGGAGGGACATAGCCAACCGAAAGTGAATGGTGATTCCATTCAATATATTGCACACCTACTTTGTCAATGGCATTAAACAATGTTGAAGACGTTTGGCAGATACCGCCGCCAATCCCATCTACCAGTTTCTTATTGACGATTTCCTTTGCGGGCTGATAGCCATGAACAGCATCACTTGGGCCGACAGTTGTATTAAAGGAAAAAACATCTCCAGTACCAACAATCACATTATCAATGGCTTGGCCTGATAGCTCGATATTCTTGGAGCGCCCCGCCACCCTACTGTCAAAGTAAGTCGAATAGGATGCCAATACTACTTCTCCCAAACCAGCAATATCTTCAGGCTTATAGCCGCTTTCTGTCACATAAATTGGCAGATCCACATCCCCGCCTGCAACAGATGCCGCCATTATTTTTTCCACCAATTCAGACTCTTCAAGGATAATCCGCGGTTTTCCTTTAATTAATTGACCATTGGCATCGATTTTATCGAGAACCATCTTCTGATCATATCCCGGTTTCGCTTCAGTTCCTCTTGCCAAATCCTTCGCCCATTTTTCAAGTTCTTTTTGATAGGCTTCTTTATTTTTTTCAAATCCCATTTCCTTTGGCGAAAACGTTCTAATAGTTTCCTTAGTATTTGGATCAATAACATTGACTATAATTGGTTTTGGTTCTTCCTTCTGAGGTTTTTCTTCTCCTGTTTTAGCAGGCGGTTTGGCCGGTTCTGTCACCTTTGGGCCAGTGTTCTCTTTGACCGTTTTTTCAGCACAGCCGGCCAATCCTAGTAAACTACCAATTAAACAAATTGGCACGACCCACTTCCACTTTCCCATTACGCAACTTCTCCTCTTATCCTTTATCTAGTTGTCTTATCAACGCCATATTTGAGACCCACTGAACTATCCTATTCTGGAATACATGTCAACATGACTAGGTATTTCCCAATCTGCTTCAAATGACCTTATTAACCGACAAAATATGTAATGAGAAAACAGGGATTATTATCCAGTCCTTTATTATTATAAAACAAAGCCAATGTCGAATTTTGTCCGTTTGTCTGACTTAAAAACAAAAAAAGCCATCAAAAGATGACTTTTTAGAACTGACCGGGAAAAATAACCGCCCTGCCGCCTTATTGCTCACACGCATAATTATCTTTATCTCGATCCATTTTCGCTTGATAAGCTGGATGGCCGGCAGGAACACCGTTTGGATACACCTTCCTCAATTCAGTGCAATTTTGGAAAATCTCAGAATTAGTCCCTGCTGATGTGCTTGCATCCGTTCCGCTCGAAGTAGAACCTGTAGACGTGCTGCTCCCTGTTGAATAGGAACCGCTGCTTTTTGAAGTAGAACTTCCGTCCAGATCCCCCTTCGTCGTTCCATCTGCGCCATATGACCAAAGACCCTTATTCGCTTCCCGTGCTTCCCGCGCAAATTTTACAAAAAACTCACTGTATTTCACATCCGGAGGATATGTGGAGGGTTCCGCATAGCCATTTAAGACCAAATCCGCGTTATACATTTTGCTGCGGATTTCCGCTTCATCCATATCATTTGTCGGTACTCCCATCCAGATAATCCGTAAATAGCGTCCATAGCGGTCGGTTGAGGATACATCCTTTTGCAGCCAAACCTGTTTTCCCTCCAGCTTCGATTTCGTATAATTGCTGGCTTCTTTACCGTAAACTTCATGTCTAGTCGTCGATTCCGGAGTGTTAACCCCAACAAAGCGAACTTTTCTTCCGTCTGAAGTGACAATCGTATCACCATCTACAACCCTGCCGACAGTGACTAACTCCAAACCAAGACTTTTGGCAAGCTCTTCTTGACTTTGCTTGGGCTCAGCAACGGGCTCGTTTTTGACAGTTTCCGCTGGTGCCTGTTTTTCAGATTCTGCCTTCTTTTCCGTTTTTTCCTTTGCAACCGTATTTACTTTTGTATTGTTGGTTTCCTTTGAAGTAGTATCGTTTGAACATGCTCCCAACAGCAATGAGGTGATGAGGGAAATGATCATAACCCAACCTGGGTTTCGTAAAAATCTCTCCAAAGCTTCTCTCTCCTTAATAAAAATTAACAGAACTATTTAACTAGATAACTATATCATTTTTCGTGATTAATTTCTTTGATTTTACTTATATTTACCATGTAAATACATGTATAAGCCAAAAAAACTCCCATTCGTGAAAATGGGAGTCTGAAGTGCATTATTTACGTTTATTGTTATTGCCTCTTGTCACACGTCCTAAAATAAAGGCTCCAGCCGCAACACCAAGAATCGTGTTTGTTTTCTTATTGAATACTTGCTTCGCCACAAGATTTAAATTCTGCGGTCTTTCTGCAAGACGACGCATGAAATAGCCGTACCAGTCGTTGCCAAATGGGACATACGTACAGAAATTATAGCCTTCTTTTGCCAGCTTTAACTGCAGCTCTTTTCTAAAACCATACAGCATTTGGAATTCAAATTTATCGTTAGGAATATTGTTCAGTTTAACAAATTCCTTCACATGATTGATAATTCGATGGTCATGAGTGGCAATTGATGTAAATTTGCCGTTTAATAGGTGCCATTCAATCAACTTGATATAGTTGGCATCAATATCCTTTTTGTCCTGATAGGCAATCTCTGCAGGCTCTTTATAGGCTCCTTTTACAAGGCGAATCCGATAGTTTTTATATTTTTCAAGATAATCCATCGCCTGATGGAAGTAAGCCTGGATAACGGTACCGACATTATCATACTCTAAAGAAAGATCATCTAATAGATCAAACGTTGGCTGAAGATGCTTGAAATCCTCCATGTCGATATTGACAAACATGTTATATTGATTTGC
This sequence comes from Neobacillus sp. SAB-20_R2A, assembly GCF_049568635.1. Lineage (NCBI taxonomy): Bacteria > Bacillati > Bacillota > Bacilli > Caryophanales > Bacillaceae > Neobacillus > Neobacillus sp. SAB-20_R2A. The sequence goes on from NZ_CP145895.1 coordinate 2,838,485, forward strand.
CATGTCGACAATCTCTCTGACATTGTTTAAGCAAAGACTATAATCAATATCTAACCCAAGTTGAGTCGGTTTTAAAGAGATATGGGCGTCGGCATGATTACTATGTATTGCTTCGATAACTTTAAGAATCTGTTCCCTAGCAGCTGCTGCCTCTTCTTCTTTGAATACAAACTCTCCCAAATTATCGACAGTACAGGAGATTCCGTTGGCGTTGAGGTCCTTAATACTCTTTATTGCTTCCTCAATATTTGTTCCCGCAACAACACTTTGTGCTCCCATCTTCAAGCCGTACTTTTTGGCAGTACTATTAAGGAATTGATTTTGCGATAGACTCATAAATATATCTTTTAACATCATGACTGCTCCCTTTTACTGTTGTATTCAATTTACAAAAATATTATAGCATACGCTTCCAATATAACTTATTTTGCGAAAATTCAAAATGAATCTAGCTTATACCCAATTATCGTCACCGCTGTCATAATCTCCTTGGTCATAATTATCCTGCTGGTCATCGTTGTCTGCATTGTCATAATCGTAATCCTGGTTAGGGTCATCCCCTAGCTCTTCCCGGAGCTGTTCAATTTCATCCTCTTGTATAATATTTTGCTCCATCAACTGCTGCATGATTTCATGGTCTTGCAGGTGCTGCATTGTTTGAAATTGATCAAAGCCAATTCTGCCTTGTTCAAAAAGATAGGTCAATAAAGCGCCTGCCGCCATGCCCCCTGCGAAGGTTCCAAACCGACCAAAACCTCCGCCCCCAGAAGGGTAATAATCCTGCCGTCCGTAGTAATTTCTGTGCGGAGGTTCCATGATTTGTGGACGGTTTCGGCTGGTTAGCGGTCGTACAATTAAAAAATATACTAATAAGATAATGATTATGATGCTCGTAAAAATCATTTTCATCCCTGCCCTCAAATAGCTTAAGTCTGTTTGCCTATAGTGTTGCACTTATTTTTAAAAAATAAAAGCCCCCATTTTAGGAGGCGATGTTCAGGCACCAAACGAACCTTTTTCATTTGTGTTCAAGTAATAATTTAGTGTTTCGGTTAGACCGCTATGAAGATCATATTTTGGCTCCCAGCCCAAAAGTGACTTCGCTTTGGAGTTGTTAAGGCAGCTGTGGAGGATATCTCCGTTGCGTGCTTGCGAGAAGATTGGTTGGATGTTTTTAGAGGTAAGTTTGGAGATAGATTGATAGAGTTCATTGATGCTAATTTTTGTATTGCAGCCAATATTAAAGGTTTCATTCGTACCGCTGTTAAGCGAAAGCACATTAGCCTCGGCAACATCCTTCACGAAGACGAAATCTCTTGTCTGCTCCCCGTCGCCATAAATAAAGGGCGGAATTCCCTGAAGAACCTTTTGTGCAAAAATCGAAATGACCCCGCCTTCCCCTTTTGTGCTTTGCCGGGGTCCGTACACATTGGCATATCTTAAAATCGTATAGGGAAGTTGATGCAGACTGTTAAAGGCTTTGATATACATTTCCGAGGAATACTTGGAGATTCCATAATAGGATAATGGCTGAACAGGGAATGTTTCCTCTATACTTACATCATCCTGTTTCCCGTAAACAGCACAGCTAGAGGAAAAAATAAACTTCTTCACATCGAATCGCTGGCTATTGGCCAAAAGCTGAATCGTTCCGAGGATATTTTGCCTGGCATCCCCCGCTGGATCTTGTATTGAATAGGCCACATCCACCTGTGCCGCTAGATGAATAACCGCATCCGGACGTTCCTTTGCAAAAACTGTCTCGATCTGCGGCGTGGTTATATCTACCTTATAAAAGGGGACATCCTTTTCAACAAACTCAAGACTACCTGTACATAAATTATCGGCCACAACCGGATCATGGCCGGACTTTACTAAATTTTGCACAACATGAGAGCCGATAAACCCCGCTCCACCTGTTACCAGCACTTTCATTTATACTCACTGCCATCCAGTTCAGCGAGACTGCCCTGCTTTTTTCTCATCAAAAAATAATCCCCCTAACTGTCAATAAAAAACCTAATATAAATCGAGCTCCTTACCCCAAACCACGATTTTCTCAAGGTATCTTTTTAAAAGAAGGCTCTTTTCACCGTTTAACACCCTTCGTAAATGATTAAGTAATCTTTTTTCCAAAACCCTTTGCAAATAAGTCATTTTTAAAAGCTTAACAGGATCTTCTTGAAAGACAATTCCGTACTTTGCCATTTCCTTGTTGTAAATGTCTACACAGCGGCTGCGAATGTCCTCCTCCTTCTTATGCCAATCGGCGCGGAAATCAATAAGCAGTTCAACAAGTACAACAAGATCATACCAGCAAGGTGCGTATTTGGCAGACTCCCAATCAATTAATTGAACAGGCCAATTATGTTCATCACTCGTGTCTTGACAGCAAATATTGTGAATATGAAGATCACCGTGGATGAGGCACTGACCCGCTTCAATCACTTCAGGGAAAAACAATGGCCCCTTTTCCAAAATGACTTTAATAATATCATAAGCGGGCTCTACCACTTTTCTTAAATCTGGATCTTTCATGGCTAAATCCAGGTATTCATTTGTTTTTTCAATATGCTCGATTCTCTCCGCAGTCAACTCCTTAGACTCATAACGGGGAAGCCAAGAATCAAATAACGTCGCCTGCTCATCCGAAAGAGGGCTTTTGAAAGTAAGGGCATGGAATTTTGCCACCGTTGGAATCATCCGTTCCAGGTGATAAGGTCTCAGCTTAATCTGACCCCGAACGGGCTCCAAACATTCAGTGAACAGCCAGAATTCACCGTCCTTTACATCAGACTCGAGCCAAATCATTTTCGGCATCATTTCCTGAAAGACAGGATAGGCTTTGCGATACATATTCATTTCTACCATGTGGTTTTCTTTTAGTGGTTGCTGAAAAATTTTCAGGATGACAGGAACGGTTCCTGATTCCGAATTTAAAGTTAGTTTCCAAACACTTGTTTTATCCCGTGAATTTTTCAAACATTCTATTTCGCTTAAGGTGACGGGTTTTTGAAGAACGCCCGCAAACTTTTCTTCCCAGCCATAATGCTGCCATTGGCTGAGAATTTCTTCCTTACTGGTCAAAGGAAAAATCCCTCCTTTTGTGCAAATTTTTTAACGTCTGCTCCATAAATTGCGAAGATGTGAGACAAAGCTGCGAATAAACGGTAACGGATCGTCCCACCTGAACAGCGCCTCGACTTTTTTCCCGGAAAGACCCTTAAGCCACTCGAAAAATGTCATCTCGCCAAGTTTTTTCTTTTGCCGGAAGGACAAGAAATCACGAACAAAGTAAACCCATTTGATTCCATCCTTCTGCACTACGACCGGCTCCGGATCTTGATTCGTAAGTGATAAATAATATAAATAGGCTAAATCAACCCCACAAGCTATCGATAAGCCTTGAGTCAAGCCAATTCTTGGGTTAATTTCGATGAATTTAAACTTTCCGTCTCTAGGATCCTTTTTAAACTCAGCAATGGCCAATCCTTTCATTTCAATTGACTTCAGAAAGGGAACAGCAATCTCGATGACTTCCTCCTCCCTTTTGCTGACGACCAATGCCGAAGAGCCAAAGTGAGGCGGAAATTGATGAAGCTTTTGATTCATCCACAGACCCTTTAAATCCATCTTCTTATCAAAAAAGGTTTTAACGGAGAAAATAGCATTCTCCTCACCCGGTATGGCTTCTTGAATCATTAGCTCGCCATATTGACGATAAAAAAGATATTCCTCTTGTAGTTGTGCGGCATCTTCAATCAAGATGGCTTTTTTATACAGCTTGTGATCAATATTAGAGCGAAAATGAGAGGAATGGACGGGTTTTAAAATACAGGGGAAGATCAGCTGTCCGATAATTTGTTCTAGCTGCTGCTCATCGTTTACGATAAAAGTCTTTGGACAGGGAACGCCGGATTTAACGGCTAATTCATAGGTCAGTCGTTTATCGAGGACTGCTTCGATCAGAGAGTGCTCTGGCAATAAAAAACGATAGTATTGCGATAAAACGTATCTATTTTTTGAAATAAAATGAACATAATCATCTGAGCCTGCTAACATGACCGCTTTCTGCGAAAAGTTAAGTCCAACTTGGCAGAGAAAATATAGCAGCTCCTCTTCCTCCGTCACCGGATTCGGACAGGCGCCGCAAACGGCATGCCGCGTTTTGCCAATTTTGTATTTTCCTAAAGTGTCAAACGCGTAAACCTTAATTCCCTTTTGGGCCAGGCTTCTGACGATACCGATTCCGGTGGCACTCATATCAAGTACGACGGCAGGGATATCGTGATGCACACGTTTCCCTCCTTTCATAATAAAGATTGATAGATTCCAGCTATTTTTAGGGCCATATAATTCACAGTTAATTGTTTTTTCGCATAGTTCCGTGCCTGTCTCGCCAATTTTTTCCTTAAGGTCTGTTTCTTTACGAGCCTAAGCAGTTTTTTGGCGAGCTGTTTAGAATTGGCGGGCTCTGCGATCAGTCCGGAATATTCATCACGGATGATCTCAGGAATGCCGCCGCAATTAGTTGTTAAAATGGCTTGCTTTGCAAACATCGCTTCAATGACTGAAATCGGCAAAGTATCACTTGTCGTTGGTAACACAAAGATGTCAGATTCGCTTAAAAGATCCGGAATATCGGTCCGCTTCCCCAAAAATTTAACATTCTTCAATTGAAGGTCCTGAACCTGCTTCTCGAGTTCCTCCCGCATCTCCCCGTCACCGACAATACGTACTTCTACATTTCCTAGTTTTTTCTTAAGAAGGGCAAGTGCCTCGAATAAATATTTATGGCCCTTGCGCGGGCGAAGACGGGAAACGCAGGTAATCACGACGCTGTCCCGCTGTTTCGCCGCTTTCACTCTTTCAAATTGGATACCGGTATAAACGGTCGTCATCTTTTCATCTTCTGCTCCTAGATTTTGCAAAAGAGGTCTGAATACTTCGCACAAGATGACGATATGACTGGCGTTGATTACGGCTTGTCTATCAATTTCAGAAAAGTAGAATTCCTCTAACGATCCCTTTTCAATTAGATTGAACTTTAAGCGGCGCTGGGTCATAAAACCATGCGGAGTGAATAATAGTGGTTTGTTATATTTCTGATTTAATTTTGCCATCACGAGTGCAGTAAAGCGGTCTTGCGAATGAATAATATCGTACTCTTTTAAATCCACACTTTTTGCCAAAGCTTCAAAAACAGATAAATCACAATAATTTCTTAAAATTTTTTGATTATAACTCCCATAACGGTTAATGAAAAATTGTTTTGCATTCTCAGTAATCTCAGACCGAAGCTTTTTCACTTCATCCCTTGGAAATTGATTCGGGCTCAAAACATCGACCTGGTGCCCCAAATCCTCAAGCCCGCTCTTCAAAGCCGCAATATAATTTTGCAAGCCCCCCACAAACGGATATTCCCAAAAAGTTGTCATTAAAATACGCAATTTATCCTTTTGAGAACTTATGGAAGAAGGTGTCTGACACCTTTTTCCATTATCCTCCAGTTGTTCTGTTAATCCATAATATTTGTCCATTTGAGTGATGAGCTGCGGGAATAAGATTTGTGTGGAGGGTGGTTCATTTTTTTGTTCTTTAGTCACTTCCAAACCCTCCTGATGATTTCAAATGCTTCGGCATATTCGACACCGACCGTCATCCCGCGGACTCGAGCCAAATAAGTGACTCCCTCATAAGAACGTGGATGAGGATAAGGGCGCATTTCTACATCATAATGCTTTAGGGCACTGATTTTATCGTGAATGGTATCGGAAATATCGACAAAATAATTAGGTTTAAATTCCTTGTCATTTGTGTGCTGACTCCATTCGCTCGAGGAAACTGTTTCGAAGCAGAGAATCTCTATCGGTCGCCTGCCGGGCAGCGGCCGGGCTGCCGTAAGGACCGCTTGAAACAGAACCTGATGATCTCGGTTTAGGTCGCCATAATGATGGGTAAAAATCATGCATGGGTCATATTGGGCGATTAGTTTTTCCACTTCCTTATTAAGTTCGTGCAAGGGCATCATTTCTAATAACAGGTTCGGCATTTCTAAAAAAACGGTTTCTTCCACCCCTAGTTGTTCGTTTGCTTTTTGCATAAAGGGCTTGATATGATTCTCCTCTTCCTTCCTCCCTTTTGCAGCAACAACGGTTACAACCTTATAGCCGTGATTAATTAATTTTTTTATCGTTCCGCCGATTCCGAGGATTTCGTCATCGGGATGTGCTGCAACCACGAGAACTGTCTGATTCACTGTTCCACCTCACCTTATAAAAAATGCTTTCTTGTAATTATATGTAAAAAGCGTATCAGGGACAGGGACACCCGTTCAGGAACAATGAAAACGGGCAGATTTTTTGGACATTATTTAGTAAAAACTAGAGTATGAAAAAATTTTGGGGAGATGAATGATTTGAAAGTAACGGATGTGCTTGTACAATGCCTGGAGAACGAAGGTGTGGAATATATTTTTGGAATCGTCGGAAAGGAAACGCTGGATTTTGCGGAATCCTTGTCAAAATCTGAGCAGATCCAGTTTGTAAATGTCCGGCACGAACAAGGTGCCGCTTTTATGGCAGATGTTTATGGGAGGTTAGCTAAAAAACCTGGTGTTTGTACGTCCACTCTTGGACCCGGTGCCGCCAATCTAATAACTGGTATTGCCAGTGCCCAGCTCGACCATTCACCGGTCGTGGCCATTGTCGGCCAGGCGGGCTTGAATAGGCAGCATCCGGAATCCCATCAATTTGTCGACATCGTCAAATTGTTTGAACCGGTCACAAAATGGAGCACGCAAATTCTGGAGTCCCAATCCCTTCCAACTGCAATCCGAAAAGCTTTTAGAACGGCAAAATTAGAAAAACCCGGCTCTGTAGTGGTCACCCTCCCGGAAAATCTGGCAGCGCAGATGATCCCAAACAAACCTCTGCCGGTGCCGCCGATTCCAGATATGGTTCCTGATATGGAGGCGATAAAATATGCCGTCCGCCTTATTGAAAATCATCTTAAGCCATTTGTCATTGTCGGAAACGGGGTCATCCGTCAGGATGCTGGGGACGCACTGCTCTCCTTTATCGAGGCCCTCGATGCCCCAGTCACACATAGTTTTATGGCCAAAGGGGTGCTGCCAAAAGATCACCCTCAGCAATATTTTACATTTGGTTTTAATGAGCAGGACGAAGTTTTAGCTGGGCTAGAAGAGGCAGACCTCCTCATTGTCATAGGGTTTGATTTTGTTGAAAGATTACCAAAGGACTGGAATCCGAAAAAGTTGCCGGTTTTCCATATTGATACAGTTCAGGCAGAAGTAAATGAGTATTACCCAGTTCAAGCTGAATTGGTCGGAAATATCAAGAAAACGCTTGAAATGCTTGTGCAGCAAAAGCTTCCGCACAAAACTTGGGCCCCATCTGGCGGCCTTCAGGAAAAAATAAAAACAGCTTATCAAACAGAGCAAACCGATTCGAATTTAACGATCGAAAACATTCTTCATATAGTTGAAAAATGCACCAACGAAAACGCAATTGTGATTTCCGATGTAGGGGCCCATAAAGTTGCAATTGCCCGAACCTATCAGCCTAAAAAGCCGAATAGAACGATAATCTCAAATGGGCTGGCTTCAATGGGGATTGCCATCCCGGGTTCCATTGGCGCGAAGCTTGCCTCCCCTTCCGATCAGGTTATTTGCATTACCGGAGACGGCGGAGCTTTAATGAATATTTCCGAAATCGAAACCGCCAAGCGTTTAGGCCTTTCTTTTATCATCATTGTCTTAAACGACTCAATGTTCAAGCTTGAAGTCCAAACTATGAACAAAATGTTTGGAGAAAACTACGGCCTTACCTTCGGGAATCCTGATTTTGTCCATTTGGCCGATAGCTTCGGCATTAAAGGTTTCCGGATCGAAACGTTGTCGTATTTTGAAAAAGTTTTTAAAGAGGCACTTGCCTCAGAGGAAATCGTATTGATAGATGTTTCCATCTGAAGTAACCCATGACGGGATATAAAAAGGCGGCTCCACCTTAGATCTTTTTGGTGGAACCGCCTTGTGTTTAGGCACTAGTTTTCGCAGCATTTCCTCGTTTATGCATTACCTGTAGGCCGAATAAAAGCGCGAACGCCACCAGCCCGACAATGTCGCTTATTTTTTCCGGATAAATTAAGCATAAACCGGCAATCAAGGCGACAATTCGTTCTAACCAGTGCATTTTTCTCATCCAAAAACCAATTACACCTGCACTGATGGCAATCATCCCGATAAACGCCGTAAAGACCACCCAAATCACATACGTCCAGGTTGTATTAATCATTAGCAATTCCGGTGAAAGCACAAACATATATGGGATGATAAATGCACTGATCGCCAGTTTAGTTGACTCCACCCCTGTCCGGAATGGTTCACCTCCCGATATAGCCGCTGCAGACATCGCAGCTAAGGCCACTGGCGGTGTGATATCTGCGACAATCCCGAAATAAAACACGAATAAATGGGCTGATAAATCTGGGACCCCTAATAAAATGATGGCTGGTGCGGCAATCGTGGAGGTGATGACATAGTTGGCCGTCGTTGGAGAACCCATGCCCAATATCAGAGAAGCGATCATTGTCAAAAATAAAGTCGGCAACAAATATCCACCGGATAAATCGAGCAAGCCATTCGCCATTTTCAAGCCCAGCCCCGTCTTCGTCACCACCCCAACAATGATACCGGCGGCTGCCGTAGCGGCGGCCACTCCGAGGGCCGACCTCGCACCATCTGCCAACGCGTCGATGATTCCTTTAAAACCGATTCTAGTTTCTTTTTTAATCGCACTTACCACCACGGTAATAACGATTGACCAAAGAGCAGCGCGGATTACACTCATCCCGGACATCAACAACAGAACGATGGCAACAATAGGAAGCAATAAATAAAGCTTGCTGAATACTTCTTTCCGGTTTGGCATTTCTTCCTTTGTCAACCCGCGAAGGCCGATTTTCTTAGCTTCGAAATGAGTCATAATCCAAATTCCGGTAAAATACAGGACAGCTGGGATCGCCGCAGCTTTAGCGATGTCCCAGTAAGAAATCCCGTTTCCGATAAACTCGACCATGAGGAAGGCCGCTGCCCCCATTATCGGCGGCATCAACTGTCCCCCGGTTGATGAGGCTGCCTCAACTGCCCCAGCAAATTCCTTTTTATAACCAAGGTTTTTCATCATCGGGATTGTAAAGGCCCCTGACGTTACTACATTGGCGACAGAACTACCGCTGATTGTTCCCTGCAAGGCACTTGAGAAAACCGCCACCTTGGCCGGCCCGCCGACACTTCGTCCCGCAATCGCAATCGACAAATCGTTAAAGTATTCGCCCACTCCTGTTTTAATTAAAAAAGAACCAAATAATAAGAACAAAAAGATGTAGGTAGCAGACACCGCAATCGGTGTTCCCAATATGCCTTCAGTCGTAAAAAACATCGTTTGCACGAGTCGGTCCAGTTCCAAGCCGCGGTGCGCTAAAAAGCTGGGCATGTAAGGACCGAAAAGTGCGTACACCATAAAAACTATCGCAATAATCGCGATGGGCAGACCGACCGCTCTGCGGGTTGCTTCCAACACCAATACAATCGCTGCTAAACCTACATAAAAGTCTAGATCAGTAAGCATACCAGCCCGTAACACCAAGTCATCGATCATGAGCGGCCAATAGGCGCCAACAACGACTGAAATGGCAGCTAAAATATAATCGTACCAAGCAACCTTATGCTCTTTCCCACGTTTTTTCTTACTGGCCGGAAAAAGTAAAAAAATAAGCGCTAATGCAAAACCTAAATGAATAGACCTCTGCAGCTGGGCAGTTAACACTCCGAAAATTCCCGTATAGAGATGAAATAAAGAAAAGGCCAACAGAATGGCAAACACAATCCAGCCAATCCTGCCCTTCAGCTTTCTTGCCCCTGCTTCCGGGTCGTATTTTTCTAAAAGCTCCTGCTGTTGTTCTTCAGACAGTGCTTCGTCATAAGTACTCAAGGATGTTCACTCCTTTCCAAATTTGAAATATATTCAGTTTCCGTATTTCTACATTAACGATTGTTCCCGGTTTAATGGTATGCGCTAAAGGATATTCCTTATGATTAAAAATGACGCGGTGATTGGCCCGGACCTGTCCGATTCGCAAATAAAAGGATGGAAAAATTCGTTTCATGTTCTTGATGTAATACTTTCCGTTGATCTGTTCAAAACGTTCTCCCTTATCGGCATTTGCCGGCATTCCAATTGATGTATCCTCATACTCTAATTCATATTGCTGAATTTGCTGATCATCGGTGATTTTGTAGCTTTCCACTACATCAGACAGGTGGATTGAATGGGTGTACTTAATTTGAAAGGTGGATTCTTTGTTTACTAGAATATAAGCGGCTTTGGCACTTGAATGAACCGGTGTGAACACAAGCGCCTGCCGGAGTGGAATGAGTGCTATTACAAGCATAGCGATAGATAAGCAAATAGCTAGCACAATGAATATTTGTGCTATTTTATTAATTTTCATTTTTCCTCCTTAAATAATGAAGAAAACGAGACCGGCTAGCGTATGCCAGAGCCGGTCAATAATTGTGAACAAGATAGTTTTATTCGGCCTTGACACCTTTCTCATCAAAGTATTTTTTTGCTCCCGGATGTACATCAATCCCTACCCCATTTAGGGCATTCTCCACTTTAATGAGCTTCCCTTTGGCATGGGTCACTTTATCGAGATTTTCAAAAATGGCTTTCGTGATATCGTATACGACTTGCTCTGACAGATCACTTCTTGCTACAAGCATGGCCTGGACAGCTACAGTAGAAACCACAGAACTGAGCCCATAAGTTCCGGATGGGACTTCATCCTTGATATAGTATGGATACTTTTTAATAAGCTCGTCGATTTTATCCTGGGCGATCGGGACAATCACCACGTTTTCTGTCGCGGATAGGCTTTCTACAGCTCCGGTTGGCGTACCTGCCGTTACGAATGCTGCATCAATTGTCCCGTCCTGAATTCCTTGGGTAGATTCATCAAAGGAAAGGTCCTGCTTTTGAATATCATTGAAGCTAAGGCCATGTACTTCGAGAATTTGCTCTGCATTTGCTGCTGTTCCGGAACCTGGTGCTCCCACAGAAACTTTTTTTCCCTTCAAATCTGCTATGGATTTGATACCTGATTTCTTTGTCGTGACAATTTGAATGGTTTCCGGATAGAGGGTGGCAATAGCCTTAATATTTCCGACCTTTTCCTTGAACATCAGTTTACCTTCAACAGCATAAGCCGCAATATCGGTCTGGGTGAAAGCAATTTCTCCGTCACCATTTTTTAAGGTGTTCATATTTTCTGCGGAAGCTCCTGAAGTCTCAGCGTTTGCTTCGATTCCTGTGGCATCCTTAATAATCTTGGCAAAAGAACCGCCCAGTGGATAATAGGTCCCGCCTGTTCCACCGGTCAAAATACTGATGAATTTTGGCTTTTCTTCTGCTTTTTCACCGCCGCTTGTCCCGGTTGTGGTCTCTTCCTCCTCCTTCGTGCTCGAACCGCATGCTGCCAGAATCATAGACATGACCACAACAAAAATCATAGAAAGAAGAAACGTTTTCTTTTTCAATTGTAGATCCCCCTTTAAAAATTTTCTGTCTGTCGTAACTATCTTTATTAAGTAGAAGGAGGAAACTTGTCATTTCTGGTTAAATTAGTTCTTTAGTCCTAATTCTTGATTATGGCTATTCTATTTCGGATAAAGTATTAATAGAAAATGGGCTGGTATAAAAGGCGGCTCAAAAAATGAGGATGGTAATATGGCTGAAACGCAAAACCGGAAAAATAAGCAAGGAGTTTATGCAACTCGAAATGTTTGGTCGGGCTTTCTGTTTGGCATTGGTTTGGTGGCATTTATAGATGAGACTGTTTTTCACCAGCTTCTGCACTGGCATCACTTCTATGACAAATCCACTACAGGCATTGGTCTGGTTTCTGATGGACTTTTCCATGCGTTTAGTTGGATTGCGACTGTAGGGGCATTGTTTATGGTGGCAGATCTGCGCCGCCGGAACGCATGGGAGACAACAAGGTGGTTAGCAGGTATGTGCCTCGGTGCAGGTTTATTTAATCTATATGATGGCATCGTACAGCACAAACTGATGAAGCTTCACCAGATTCGCTATAACGTTGAAATATTGCCCTATGACATCGTATGGAACGTTTTGGCAATAATGATTATAATCGCAGGCTTCATTCTTCTACGCCGGGCACGGAGAAAATCTTTGCCTTCAGGAGAAATGACAGAAAATGCACTCCAATAAATATGTTACTCATTATTTGGACGATACATTTTTACAGGTTGTCCTTTTATTGCCGCTCGTACTGGTATTGTTTTTGTATCTGTTAGCAGTTTCTCTATTAAAATTTCGAAAAAAAACATGGCCGTTGAACCGGACATTTTTCTTTGTTTTAGCGATATGTTGTGCTGTTGCCGCGGTTAGCGGACCCTTAGCTATGCGGGCCCATCAGGATTTTACAGCACATATGCTCAGCCACCTGCTTTTGGGCATGCTGGCTCCCTTATTAATGGTATTAGCGGCTCCGATGACTATAATTTTACGAACATTAAACGTGAATGCTGCGCGGAGACTTGTTACCTTTTTAAAAAAGAGGTATTGTCTGTTTCTTAGTGATCCGGTTGTTGCATCCTTGATTAACGTCGGAGGACTTTGGGTTCTTTATACAAGTGACCTTTATATGGCTATGCATAAACACCCCCTTGTTTACGTGGCAGTCCATTTACATGTCTTTCTTGGAGGATATGTATTTACCTCCGCGCTTTTGTATATTGATCCAATACCGAATCGAAGGAGCTTTATATACCGTGGAATTGTGATGGTAGCGGCGTTAGCCGGGCACGGAATCCTTTCCAAGTACATCTATGGCCATCCTCCTGCAGGAGTTCCTGCAGAGCAGGCTGAGTTAGGGGGTATTTTAATGTACTATGGAGGCGATGCAATTGATCTTATTATTGTTATTATTTTTTGCTATCAGTGGTATATAAAGAAAACTCGCCGATTGGCAAGCCCCTAAGGGCGAAGACAGAGGCGTAGTTGCACTTATACTTTCTTATTAGCCAAAGAAAGCCGCCCTCGTGTGACGGCGGCTTCAGAAAGCAAAACACTTTGAAAAATTGAAGATGTCTCTAATAAGAATTAAAAGATTTGGTTCTTCAATTTACCGATGCCGGTGATTTCTAGCTCTACGGAATCGCCGGGCTCTAACCATCTGTGAACCTCTGGTCCAAGCTCGAGGAGGCAGCCCGTTCCGACAGTGCCGGATCCAAGGATATCTCCAGGGTAGAGCGTGACTCCAGCCGATGCCCTTTCGATCATTTGTCCAAATGAGTAATAGAGATCTTTAGCATTTCCTTTTGATAGCAGTTCTCCATTTACTTTGGCTGTCATCGTTAAATCAAAGCCGCGGCCGAATCGATATTTTTCAAGCTCATCCTTCGTGACGATGACAGGTCCGATGGTGGTCGCAAAGTCCTTACCCTTCGCCGGTCCTAGTCCGATTTTCATCTCTTTCTGCTGCAGATCACGGGCCGACCAATCGTTAAATATGGTGTAGCCGAAAATATAGTCTTCAGCTTCCTCTGCCTTGATGTTCCTCCCTTCCTTGCCAATGATGCAGCCCAGCTCCAATTCATAATCCAACGCGAAACAGCCGAGAGGACGTTCTATTTTTTCATTGTGGCCCGACAAAACTAAATGGTTGGTAAAATAAAAGGCAGGTAGTTCATACCATTCTTCGGGTACCTTGCGGCCTGTTAGTTTCCTGGCATTCAACACATGCAATTCAAAAGCCATAAAATCCCTTACACTTGGCGGATTTGGCAGTGGAGCTGTTAGTGTAACTTCGTTTAACTGAGCAGATGGCTCCGCAATGCCCTCCAAACTCTTCAACATTGGCAAATATCCGGAATAGTTCTTAATTAACTCTAATAGATTATCAGGCAGCTCACCGTTGCTGACGAGATTCATATCATAAACGTTCTCATCCTTAATCCAGCCGGCTTTTTGGCGGCCGTTTGCATCAATAAATGTTATAAATTTCATTCCTATTGTCTCCTTTATTCAAAAATGGCAACTGGTCTCGCCCAGCCTGCGCTGGCACCTGTTATTTTGACAGGAAAAACCGCTACTTTGAAGCCGAATCGTTTTGGCAGTAATTCCAAGTTTGCCAGTTTTTCAATTTGGCAATATTCTGCTTCCTTTCCAACATAATGGGCCGCCCACAGGACGCCATCACGCGGATTTTGCTTATAATCGGCAGCCTGATGATAAAGCGGAATGTCCCAGCCCCAGCCGTCTGTTCCCATGACTTTTATTCCTTTTTGAATGAGCCAGCGTGTTGCATCCGCCGAAACGCCTGCATGCATTGCTGCATAGTTTTCTTCGAAGTATTTTTTATCGGCATCTGTTCTAACTAAAACAATATCAAATGGCTGCAGCTGATAACTCATTTCTTCTAATTGTTTTTCAAAATCCTCTATTTTGATTTCATAGCCAGGCTGCCTGTCGCTAAAATCAAAGAGAACACCACGGCCATAGAACCATTCAAGAGGCAGTTCGTCAATTGTCCTGGATGGTTCTCCGGCTGTTTTCGCAGCGTAATGCCACGGCGCGTCAACATGTGTTCCGGTATGTGTTGTCAGCGTGACCGTTTCTACCGCCCAGGCAGCGCCGTCCGGAAAATCACTGGCCTTTAAGCCTAGGATTTTGGCTGCCTGCTCGGCCCCCTGTTCGTGCGATTCATAGATGATTTCAGGCGGGAAAGGCTCCTTCGCTCGAATATCCAACGGAACACTTAAATCAATAATACGCAATTGGCTGCGGTTCATTTATTTACCCCTTTTCCGTAAAGGTATAGGTTGGACATTTTCCGTTTACGACTGAAATCATAGCAGACCCAGAATAAAAATGTTGTCGAAATCTCCCAATAAGTAACAATCAGACATAAAAAAAGTGCTAAGGAAATTAGGCCTTAACACTTTAAATAGTTGACGTTTTATATACGCTCGAACTTTTGAAATAATAGTCGGTTCGGTAGCATAGGGCCCTTATATGCGCCCGAACTTTTGAAAAGATGACCGGTTCGGTAGCATAGGGCCCTTATATGCGCCTGAACTTTAGAAAAGATGACCGGTTCGGTAGCATAGAGCCCTTATATACGCCCGAACTTTTGAAAAGATGACCGGTTCGGTAGCATAGAACCCTTATATGCGCCTGAACTTTAGAAAAGATGACCGGTTCGCTAGCATAGAACCCTTATACATGCCCGAACTCTTGGATATATTCCCCGTTCAGTAGCATAGATCGCTAATATACGCTTTGCATGAGACCAAATAAACCTATGAATAAGCCTTCATCAATTAGCGCAACGCATTGTTACTTAAACACATTATAAAAGGCTGTCGAAAGTATTTCGACAGCCTCGGTGGCTAAGACACATTTATACTTTATATGTTTTAGATTTACTTAGAATGTGCCGGCTTAAGCAGAACACTTACCAACCGGTCCATTCCCTCTTGAATCCTTTCAGGGCTCGAATGGCTGAAGTTCAAGCGGAAGGTGTTGTATTTAGGCTGACCAACATAGAATGGCGCGCCAGGAACAAATGCAACACCCTTTTCAACTGCCTGATGCAGCAATGCGGTGGTATTAATCTCTTCATTGGCTTCCACCCACATAAACATGCCGCCTTTCGGTTCAGCACATTTGAACAAGTCAGTGCCGAGCTTTGCAAGGTAATCCCGCATAATCGTCATTCGAAGATAATACTCGCGGCGGATTGTCTGGATATGGGAATCCAAGTCAAAATCGCGCAGCAGATAATATAGTGCCTGCTGGTCCAGACTGCTCGAATGCAAATCGTTCATTTGCTTGGCTTTCGCCATCATTTGAATGATTTCGATCGGACCGGTTACCCAGCCTGTGCGCAGTGCAGGAACAACAGATTTCGAGAAGGTACTCGTATAAACGACATGGGTACGTTGCTCATCAAGTGATGCCAGCGGCTGGTAATACTCGTCGTCATGGAATTGAATATCCCCGTATGGATCGTCTTCTAATATTAGAATATTATATTGATAGCAAAGATCAAGTAAATGCTGGCGTCTTTCCGCGCTCCAAACCTTGCCGTCAGGATTGGAGAAAGTTGGAATGACATAAACAAATTTAGGCTGGTATTGTTCCAGTTTAACCTTTAAATCCTCAGGGTCCATTCCCTCTTGATCACTATGGACAGCAATTACCTCCGCCCCGTATGAGTGGAACACTTGCAAGGCTGATAGATATGTAGGGTCCTCGGTGAGAACAACATCCCCTTCGCTTAGCATGATTCTTGAGAACAAATCAATGACCTGCTGAGATCCTGTTGTAACCAATATATTTTCAGGGGAAGATGTAATTCCCTTTCGCTCCATTTTAGTTTGAATCATTTCACGAAGCGGGATAAAGCCTTCAGTTAAACCGTATTGTAAGGCGTTGTTTCCTGAGGAAAAAACCTTATCATAGGCAGTTCTTACCGCTTCCACTGGGAAAATGTCCTCGGCAGGCAGTCCTCCGGCAAATGAAATGACATGTGCCTGCTGCGTTACCTTTAGGATATCCCTGACAGCAGATGATTCAAAGCTTTGAGTACGAGATGCAAATGGATAATTCAATGTTAGTCGCTTCCTTTTTTGAAAAATAAATAGTTCAATTTAATGCTATTTTACTAAAGCATATAATTAAAAATTGATATTATTTTAAATAGTATAATATAAAATCCTTAGATGCAAGAATTTATTTCAAAATGTTTTGAAAAATTGAAACCATTCGCTTTCCTAAATAATTTTAAAGTAGTATTATAATTTAATAGTATAAACCGAATGTTTCAGACTAACTAGAAAGGGTAATTTACATGAAAAAAGGTGTTGCACTATTAATCTTAGCCACCATTCTTTGGGGAGGTAATTACATATGCGGACGTTTTCTGGCACCGGCTCTTCCGGCAACG
This sequence comes from Neobacillus sp. SAB-20_R2A, assembly GCF_049568635.1. Taxonomy (NCBI): domain Bacteria; kingdom Bacillati; phylum Bacillota; class Bacilli; order Caryophanales; family Bacillaceae; genus Neobacillus; species Neobacillus sp. SAB-20_R2A. The sequence continues at coordinate 2,855,543 of NZ_CP145895.1, forward strand.
CTGCTAAACACGATTCGATGGGGCATATCAACCATCCTTCTTTGGGGAATACTTGCTTTTAATAAAAAGGATTTCCCTATCCTAAAAAAATGGAAGGAATTTTTGATTCTTGGGTTTTTTGGGGTCTTTGCTTTTTCAACCTTAAATTACTTAGGATTAAGATCCTTAAGTGCTTCTCAAGCTGGAATGATATCTGCAGGGATTCCGATTGCCATCTTGCTGTTTACACCGTTTGTTTTAAAGGAAAAGATTCATGCTAAATCGTGGATTGGTGCTGTCATTTCAGTGATTGGTGTGATGATTTTAATTCAGGGAAAACAAGGCGGGGCATCCCACAGCTCCCTAATCGGAGAAATTGAGATTCTGTTATCCTGCTTGGCATGGGGAATGTATACCGTTCTTTTGAAACGCTACGGGAAAAGTATGGATCCGTTAACCATGACGGCCGGCGCATCCTTTTATGGCACCCTATGGAGCGCGTTAAGCTGCATAGGCACCGTCGATACGGGAATGATCCATATGACCGGTTCCGCCTGGCTTGCAGTCGTCTACGTTAGTACATTGGCTTCTGTTGTTGCCTTCTTCTCCTGGAGCGCAGGAGTCGAAATGGTTGGACCGGCACTAGCGGCGCCATTTATCAATTTGCTGCCCGTTTGGACCGTTGTATTTGGTGTTTTGTTATTAGGAGAGAGCGTGTCGTTGGCAACCCTGCTTGGAGGCATCATAACCATTATAGGTGCTGTTCTTGCAACCTATCAAACTCCAAATAAAAGGAAGAAAAGGGGCATGACCCGCACTGCCTAATGCACAGCGGCTTCATGCCCCTTCTTATTTATTAGTCGTGGAAATTAGTTCCGTCTGTAACAGCTTTAATGATTTCAGCACGGATAACGTAGTCTCCGAAGTGCTCTCCTTCATTTCGTTCCTTCGCATAACGGCCAAGAAGGACGCTCAATTCATTTAGAATTTCTGCTTCACCAATGTTTTCACTGTACATTTTGTTCATACGGCTGCCGTCAAAAGCGCCCCCAAGATACAAATTGTACTTTCCGACCGCTTTCCCGATCAGCGCGATTTCTGACAGCGCCGGGCGGGCACAACCATTCGGACAGCCAGTCATGCGGATTGTAATTTCCTCATCACGCAGCCCGTTCTCATCTACAATCTCTTCAATCTTTTCAATTAGCTGTGGCAGGTAGCGTTCACTTTCAGCAAATGCCAACCCGCATGTTGGGAGCGCAACACACGCCATTGAATTACGGCGCAGTGCCGAATGGTGCTTACCATCCGTTAAGCCATATTGCTCCATTAATTCGGAAATCTTTTTCTTTTTCTGACTTGAAACATTGGCAATCACAAGATTCTGATTAGGTGTTAAACGGAAATCACCAGTATGAATTTTGGCTAGTTCCTTTAAGCCTGTTTTCAGCTTGTAATCTTCATAATCTTTCACCCGTCCATTTTCAACAAACAAGGTAAAATGCCACTTGCCGCCAACGCCTTTCACCCAGCCGTAGCGGTCACCATTATGGTCAAAGTGGTATGGCTTTGCCTCATCCAAGCTCCAGCCTAGGCGGTTTTCTAATTCTGCCTTAACGGTATCTAATCCAAGGCGGTCAATCGTATACTTGAAACGGGCATTCTTTCGGACAGAGCGGTTTCCGTAATCGCGCTGAATCGAAATGGTCTTTTCAGCTAGCTCCACGATTTTGTCAGGAGTAACGAATCCGATGACTTTCGCAACCTGTGGATAGGTCGCTTTGTCGCCATGTGTGCTTCCCATGCCGCCGCCAATTGCTACGTTGAAGCCAGTAAGCTTGCCGTCTTCGACAATCGCAATTAAGCCAAGGTCTTGGGAAAAGACATCGATATCATTAGACGGCGGTACAGCAATCCCAATCTTGAACTTACGCGGAAGGTAAGTTGGGCCATACAATGGCTCCACTTCTTCCACATCTGGAGTTCCAGCTACCTTCTCCTCATCCAGCCAAATTTCATGATAGGCTCTTGTACGCGGCAATAAATAATCGCTCAAATACTTCGCCCATTCATATACTTCGGAATGAATCTCCGATTGATAAGGGTTCGGGTTGCACATTACGTTTCTGTTAACGTCGCCGCAAGCAGCAAGCGTCGTCAATAGCGAATTGTGAATCTCTTGAATCGTATTTTTCATGTTCCATTTTAAAATGCCATGAAATTGGAACGATTGACGAGTAGTCAGTTTGATGGTTCCGTTGGCGTTCTTATCAGCAAGCCCATCCAATACCAGCCATTGTTCCGGTGTTACCACACCGCCTGGTGCACGGACACGGAGCATAAATTGATATGCTGGTTCTAGTTTCTGTTTTTGCCGCTCATTCCGAAGATCGCGGTCATCCTGTAAATAACTGCCGTGATGCTTCATCAAACGGTTGTCATCATCAGGAATACCTGAGCTCAACCGGTCCTGCATTACTTCCGTCAGCGTGCCTCGTAAATAGTCGCTTTCTACTTTAATACGCTCGACATCACTTGGCTTACCATCCGGTGCTTTTAAAATTGAGTTCACCATGTTGAAAAGACTCCTTTCAAAACCAAATCAATATACGTCACGCTGGTAGCGTTTTTGCTGCTGCATTTCGGTTATATACTCTTCCGCTTTCTCACGGCTCATATTGCCTTCTTTTTCAATAATTTCAATTAAAGTGTTATGGACATCATGTGCCATGTGCTTTTCATCACCACAAATATAGAAGTAAGCACCTTCCTCAAGCCATTGGAACAATTCCTTGCTTTGCTCTAACATGCGCTGCTGCACATATACCTTTTCAGCTTGGTCGCGAGAAAACGCTACATCCATCTTTGTGAGTACGCCGTCCTTCAGCCATTTTTGCCATTCAAGCTGATAAAGGAAATCGGTCACGAAATGCTGATCGCCAAAGAACATCCAAGCTTTACCTTCCGCACCGTTTTCTTCACGCTCCTGCATGAATGAACGGAACGGTGCAGCCCCTGTTCCCGGCCCAACCATAATTATCGGCGCATCCTGGTTAACAGGCAGTTTAAAGTTTTCATTATGCTGGATGAAAATAGGCAAGGTATCTCCTGCTTCAAGACGCTCCGCTGTTAAAATTGAGCAGACACCCTTCCGTTCGCGGCCATGTGCCTCATAGCGGACGGCGCCAATAGTCAAATGAACTTCATCCGGATTAGCAGACAAACTGCTAGCAATGGAATAAAGTCGTGCTGGAATTTTACGTAATACGGATACAAACTCTTGTGACGATTCTCCCCAAGCACCAAAATCTTGGACTAAATCTAGTAAATCTCTGGATTCGATATAAGCCTTTAATTTATCTTCATTTCCTGCTGCTACAAGCTCCTTCAACTCAACATTTGTTGAAATCTGAGCGATTTTTTCAAGCAATGGTTTTGTCAACACGGTAATTTCATAAAAAGACGTAAGCACATCTTTAAGTGGACGGGCATCCCCTTGTTTTACGGTAACAACTTCATCCGGATTCCATGTTAATTCCTGAAGCAACCGTTCAACTAGCGCAGGATCGTTATCTGGATAAATCCCCAGGCTGTCACCTGGTTCAAAGCTGAGACCTGATCCTTCAAGCGATAATTCAAGGTGACGAGTTTCTTTATTCGAACCGCGGCCGTTTAAATTAATATTTTCAAGGACCTCCGCACGGAACGGATTTGTTCTTGAGTACACAGACTCAGCAGTTTGCGTTGTTCCTACAGGAACAGGGGCTGATGCTGCACTTTCACCCTGAGCATCATTCAAGCTGCCAAGAACACCTTGCAGCCATTCACCTGCCGGCTCATCAAAGTCAACATCACAGTCAAAGCGTGGATAAAGTCTAGTGCCGCCAAGCTCTTCTAAACGTTTGTCAAAATCTTTTCCGGTTTGACAGAAAAACTCGTATGAGCTGTCTCCAAGTGCCAAAACGGAAAATTGCAGACCGTCAAGCTTTGGCGCCCGTTTTCCAAACAAAAACTCATGGAAGGATTTTGCGTTATCAGGCGGCTCACCCTCACCATGTGTACTAGCAATAATGAGCAGGTTTTGAACCTTTTTTAAATTGTTTGGTTTAAAATCACTCATCGCCGAAACGATTGCTTTAAAACCGATCCCCTCAAGTGCCTGACTTGCTTTTTTCGCCAGACCCTTGGAATTTCCAGTTTGCGATCCATAAAGAATCGTCACCTCTTTGGATACGCTTTGGGATTGTACAGGTTGCCCTGCCGGTGCTCCCAATACAATTGAATTCGCAGAGGCAGCAAAGTACCCGCTTAACCAAACTTTTTGCGATTCCGTTAAGCTTGGCAGAAGACGATTTAGGAGCTCTGCCTGCTCCTCAGTAAATGGACTGTTCAATACCTGAAGTTGCAAAAAATATCACTCCCCTAAGGAAAATAAGCCATTTTTGAAATTGCTTTAAGACATCATTTTCATTGAAAAATTGATTACTATTATAATAGTTTTACTATTCCTATAAGTCAAGTAGGAATTATAAAAAAACTATGCTTGCGATATGTCATATTCACTTTACCTAATATCTAAACATTAGTAAAATAAATATTAATTATCGAAACTATTAGTTTTTTTAATAATAAGGCGGGATTTCTATGCATTACGAAGAATTAAAAACGTTCGTCACCCTTGCAGAGGTGAAAAATTTTACAAAAACGGCAGAGCTGCTGCTAATGTCACAGCCCAGTGTGAGTTTACATATCAAAAATCTTGAGAAAGAATTTCAAACAAAATTATTTCTGCGCTCTCCCAAATTCCTGCAAATCACTCCGACGGGTAAGATACTTTACGAACGAGCCAAACAAATGATTACCATTTATGATCAAACTCGGCAGGACATTCTTGAACACCAAGATTCAATAAAAGGTGAATTAATCATCGGGGCCAGTTTTACGATTGGGGAATACATCCTCCCGGCTTTACTGATTGACCTGCAGAAAGATTATCCAGAATTGGATCTTCATGTAGTGATCGGCAACACAGAGGAAATTGCACAATCAGTAAAATTGTATAAAGTGGATATTGGATTAATTGAGGGTCACACCAACGAAAAGGAATTATCAGTCCATCCGTTTATGGAAGACGAGCTTTTCGTGGTTTCGTCAAACAATCATGAACTCGCTCGAAAAAAAGGAGTTACCATGGCTGACCTGCAAAATCAAACATGGGTAACACGGGAAAATGGTTCGGGAACCCGTGAGTATTTAAATCATGTTATTCGTTCCAATGGTTTGAAAGTCAAATCCTTTTTAACCATCAGCAGCAGCCAAGGAATAAAAGAAACACTCATTAACGGAATGGGGCTGTCACTTCTGTCCGGCAGTATCATTGACAGGGATGTCAAGCAAGGGCTGCTATCTATTATTCATATAAAAAATCAAACTTTTAATCGAACTCTTTCATATATCTACTCGCCTATCATGGAAGAAAAGCGAAATGTGAAGACGTTTATCTATGCACTAAACAATAAATGGCTCAGTTAATATTCTTTCCCATCCTTTTAGCAGGATTTTTTCATTAACACGATGAATATGTAAGAAAAATAAATAGAAATCTGCCGAAAAAGGATGAAAGGATGTATTTTTATGAAAAAAGTAAATGATTTTAAGATAATCCGTGTGCCCGTTCCGACCCCTACTTTGCTTCCCCATATGACAACCAACTGCTATTTGATTGGGAATGGGGAGGAAAGTATCTTGGTTGACGCCGGATATGACCAACCGGAAACGCGAAGTGTAATAGAAAATGCCCTTGTTGAAAATGAAATCGCTGTCCCAAAAACGATTATTCTTACACACTCCCATCCTGACCATGCTACTGGTGTTTGTCAGCTTATCGACTGGAATCCGGTTGTGTATTGTCATCACCTTGAAAAAGAGGAAACTCAATCAGCCATTTCGCCTTGGAGCAATATTTCTTTGTTAAATGATTTGGACGTTCTCCGTGTTGCGGGTGAGGAAGTACATATTCTTCATGCCCCTGGCCATACGGCTGGCCAGTTGAACCTGTATATTCCTTCTAAGCAAATTCTCCTCGCAGGGGATAATATCGTCGCGGAAGGAACATCCTGGATTGGCCCTCCGGATGGTGACATGGGTGATTATTTTAAAACCCTCCATCGCCTGCAACAGTTAAAGATCAGTAAAATCGGTCCTGGCCATGGGGAATGGGTTACAACGCCGTATGAGCACATTGAGTTTGTGTTGAACCGAAGATTGTATCGTGAAAACCAAATTAAGGACTTGCTGAAAGAACATCAGTGCTTAACTTCTGTCGATTTAACGAATTTGATTTATCAAGATTCCATTCATCCTAGTGTGTTTGAAGTGGCAAAAAGAACAACTGAGGCACATTTAATCAAATTGATAAACGAGGAATCCGTCACACAGCATGAAGAAGCCTATATGTTAAAAAACAATCTTGTAGTCTAATCGATTAAACTCCGGCATCGAAAGCTGACCGCTTTTTACATAATGAACAATCGTTTTCAATGTATGAATCGTTGGCGGTGCTAATGGAATTATTTCCTCTTCATATCGAGTTAGAGCTTCTTGGGGATTAATCCATAAAGAATCATCAATTTCATTTTCATCTGGTATTGGCGTTTGACCCTCGGGCAGCCTGGCCAGGAAGAATTTTGTATCAAAGCGAATTTTGCTCTGACTAGGTGTGACAATTCGGCCAAAATAAGTTAAGTATTCTAGATTCAGATAAAGCGCTTCCTTTTTTAACATGTGTAAAAAAGAAATTTCTCCTTTAATTAACAGACGGCGGTATTCCAGGGCGGTATCTTCTTCCAAAAGAACTGGGGTACCGTCGACTGTTTGACAAAGAAGAATGCCTGCTTCCTCAAATAATTCACGTGCCGCGGCGATATAGTAAGACTGGCTTATTGATTCATCCCGCTTTTCGTTTTTTATATACTCATCATCATGGATGGCATCGCTATCATCTACCGCTCCCCCGGGGAATACATAAATACCTCCCATAAATTTCATCGTTTTCGGTCTTTGTGTCAAGTAAACTCTATCGAGATGATCCAATAACACGACTGTGGATGCAGGTCTTGGTGTAACCTCCATATTTCTACCACCTTTCTGTTATTTATAGTTTAATTACATCTATATTCAACCAACCGGGCAAATTTCCCTTCCTTTTTCCATAAGAAAGAGCACACTATTTTTTAGTGTGCTCGAAAAGTGATTATATGGCTGGTGCTTCCATTCCCATTTGGCCCCATTCTTCTCTGGCAGGACCATATACACCAGGTACCTGAAGTCCTGCTTGACGCATTAGCACGGTCATCTGGCCGCGGTGATGGATGACATGCTTGATGAGAAGATTTAGGGTAACTGCCTTTGGCATCGTCATCCCAAAAACATCTTTCATATCTTTTAAAGAGTCATCGGTCCACTGCTGCTGGACTGCTTCCACGGTGTCGGCACTTACCTTACGAAATGCATCAGCGATAGTTTTGGCTGAAGTTGGGACTGTTCCTTCATTTTCAACCTGGGCTACATTGATACCGAATTCCTTTAACATTCCCGGTGTACTGGCGACGACATGCCAGGCAATTCTCCCGAGCGAACGATCATCCGCTGACACCATTTGCTGAAGGGAACCGTCAGTCAACGCATCCATGATTTTTTGTGTAGACCCCGCCTCTTGGTTCCATTCCTGCACGAATTCTTGGATTGATGTATACATGATAATTCCTCCGTTTTGTTGGTCATGATTTTCTACCTATATCATTATTACCAAAATGTGGACGTTCATGTATGGTATTTCTTCTGCAAAAAATGATTAACGTAGCTTTTATTATCGCTTATAATTTTTAAAGTGGTTTTCAATTTTGCAATAAAGGGGATTTATCATGAGGATACTTGGTGCGATTGCGGCTTTCTTTGTTACAGATTTTTTCTTTCATTTAATTGATGCCTTAGCGATGGGCTTGAAGGCTGAAACGCAAGCGCAACGGATTGGTGCCGTCTTTTTAGGGTTGCTTGTACTTTTGATCTTGATGGCTGTCTTTTACCGCTTCTTTTCACGTTCATTCTTTAACGGGTTTACCGTCGCCGCTGGTTTGTTCTTGAGCTTTGATATTGTTGTCTTTCATTGGATTTTCCAGCTTCATCGAATTACCAATGGGCCGGAAGCCAATTGGCTGGAGCCGCTGTTTGTTGTCTTTGGATCCTTTTTTGTGTGGTTTGGAATCAAAAAAGAACGGTCTGCTGAAGTCAGCAACCATAATGGTATGCCATTTTCATAAAAAACTGCCTGGATTACAAATTAACAGGTTTACTTGTGAGGTGCAAAACGGTAAATCACAAACCTAACCACTTGGCAAATCAGAGTATATACACAGTCAAAAAGGCTTTGAGATGAAAATATCTCTAAGCCTTTTTTCAAATTTTCTATCTGAATAATGCAACCGTAAGAGAGTATAAGTTAATTAGACACTAAGAGAGTTTGATAAATAAGCGAAGAAATTTCCCTTAATTAATAAATAAGATTAAGAATAACTTAAATAGGCGGAGAAATTTCCACTATTGACTCAAAAAACTTTAGTATTGGGGATTTTACTTTGTTTAAGCGGAAAACCTTCCCTTATTTACGCCGGAATGAGCCCTATTCTACATTTAGCGGAAAAATATCCGCTTATTTTACTATCACTAGTTACTGAAGTTTAAAAAATACACACCCTCCAATAATAATTTCATACCCCTCTAAAGTAAACCCGTTAATTACAAATCCGAGCGGTTTTTTTTCTTATGACTTTGGATATAAAATCTCATCTATGATCCCATACTCTTTAGCTTCTTCTGCGCTCATGAAGAAATCGCGGTCTGTATCCTTTGCCACTTTTTCAATCGGCTGGCCGGTTCGCTCTGCAATAATTTGATTGATGTGCTCCCGTAGTTTTAAAATGCGGCGAGCGGAAATTTCAATTTCCGTTGCCTGCCCTCTCGCCCCTCCCAACGGCTGATGAATCATAATTTCACTGTTTGGCAGGGCAAATCGTTTCCCTTTTGTTCCAGCCAGGAGCAGCATGGCTCCAAACGAAGCCGCCATCCCGGTACAGATGGTGCGGACATCCGCCTGAATATATTGCATTGTATCAAAGATGGCGAATCCAGCTGATGTTGATCCTCCCGGAGAGTTTATATAAAGGGAAATTTCTTTCTCTGGGTTATCTGCTGCTAAAAATAAAAGCTGTGCTACCACGCTATTGGCCACATGGTCATTGATTTCATCGCCAATAATGATAATTCTGTCCTTTAACAAGCGCGAGTATATATCATAGGATCGTTCGCCGCGATTCGTGTTTTCAATTACGTATGGAATTGTACTCATAATTACCGTCTCCTTATAAGCAATTTGGCTAAGCAGCCATGCAGAGAGTGCTTGAAGGAGAGAATTTTTTTGTAGTAATTGCTTTTGGAATTTCAGAGATGATAGCGTGAATTCCTTCTATAAGATTCGTTGGATCCTCTGTTTTCAAAGCTTCATAAAAAAGCTCGGATAATTGCTCACGTTCAGCTTCATTCCAATGTGGTTCAATCGTTAGTAAATGACCTTCTTCATTTATCTTTTCCAAACGGTTTTTGGAACGATGCAAACTAGCCTTTACCGCCATCTCCGATGTATTTAAAATTTCAGCAATTTCCTTTATCTGATATTGAAACGCCTCTTTTAATAAAAAGATAATCGACTGTTTTGGAGTGAAATGGTTGATAAGCATCTCAACCGTATTGAATAGTTCATCTCGATTAGCGTTTTGGCAAGCGCCGGCCATTTCAGTATCCTCTTGAAGGCTTTCTTTTTTTCTTTTACGAATGACGTCCACCCAGTGGTTATAAGCAATTTTATTTAACAGGGCTGGCGTTACGCTTTGCTGTTGATTTTCATACTTTAAGGCTTTGAGATAAGTTTCTTGTGCAACATCGTCCCCATCCCACGTGTTTTGAGTAAGAAAGTGACAATACTGTTTTAGTTTTGGAAACTGCTCCTGCCAGTATGAATCCGCTTGTTCATCGACTTTCGGGTTAAGCTTGTGTAACATGGTTTTCACTCCTTTTGCACTCTCTACACTATAAACGTTTATTGGGAGACGAAAAGATACGGGGTTGGAAAATTCTTTTATAAATTTAATTTATCATATTCAATAATGAATGTATTAACACGACATACACAAAAAAACACCATTTCTGGCGTTTTTCATGACAATTGGTTGTTATTTTCATTGATCATCTCTTTAACATCTTGAGAAATCTTATCGAAGGTTTGATTTACTCTATTCATTATTGCTTCATTATCTGTATCTTTTGCTTGGTTTTCGGAAATTTGGGTTTTATCTTTTTCCATAAATTTCACCTCCACTTTTAGAGTGCTTCATTATGGAAAAATTTATTACACTATGAAGTAATCGAGTTAACATAACATAATTATGGAATTCTACAATATTTATTTATGCCAACTCAAGCGCAACCTCCATCATGTTTGTAAAGGCGGTTTGTCTTTCCTCTGGAGTTGTTTGTTCACGGCGAAGAATATGGTCGCTTACTGTTAGGATCGTAAGGGCATTTACCCCTGCATAGGCAGCGTTAAGATAAAGTCCGGCCGTCTCCATCTCCACTGAGAGAATCCCCATCTTCTGCCACTTTTCCAGTGCGGTCGGGTCAGCATTGTAGAAGATATCACTAGTCAAAATATTTCCAACATGCACTGGGAGCCCTTTTTGATCGGCCGCTTTCTTTGCTTTGTCCAATAATTCAAAAGATGCAATATTGGCAAATTCACCGGGTAAATTGTATTGGTGGACATAACGAGAGTCGGTTGAGGCGCCCATCGCCAGTACAAGATCATACAAATTCATATGATCCTGAATGGCTCCGCAGGTTCCAATCCTTATTAAATTTTTCACCCCAAAAATATGTATCAGTTCCCAGGAATAGAGGCTCATGCTTGGCATTCCCATTCCCGTCCCCATGACGGAAATTTTCTTCCCTTTATACGTTCCGGTATACCCGAACATATTCCGAACGGAATTGAATTGCTGAGCATTTTCTAAATACGTCTCCATAATAAACTTTGCCCGTAATGGGTCACCCGGTAAAAGAATGGTTTCTGCAATTTCCACACCATTCGGTTTGATATGCGGTGTTTCTTTCATCTCGTTCATGATGTTTTCTCCTTTGTGCTAAAGCTAATTTTTATTAAGTTCTCGCTTTTAGCCTTTTTTGATTCAACATTATTAAAAGATACCATTAATAGAAATAATTCTCTATTTTTACATTAATCAATTAACACAAAGTTAATAACCTTCAATTAAGGATGTGATAATTCCTACAGTTACAATAGCCAAACATGAATAAAGAAAGTGATGAACATCCAGTACGGTGAATCCTGCCAAAACAATCAGTCCATCTATAAAAATAATGGTTAGTGCCAGATTGATTGAAAAGCGTCTCGATATTAGTTTGGCAAGTAAATCCGTACCCCCTGTGCTGGTTTTATGACGGAGCATAAGTCCCACACCGATTCCAATGATGATTCCTCCGACCAGCGCACCGGTCAAACTTGAAACGGAAAATTCGTCTCGAAGCGGTGCAAGCAAATCAATAAATAATGATGAGACAAGCAGCCCTTGAATGCTGCTTAAAAAATATGCTTTTTCTTTTAGCAATGCCAGTATACATATTGGGAGACTTAATACAATCATTGATAACCCAGTTTGGAATTTAAAAAAATAATAAATAATGAGAGCGATTCCCAAAATCCCGCCATCGATTAAATGGTTAGGAATAAAGAACCCGTTAACCCCGATACCAAGCAGCAGACTTCCAACCATCGTAGCAAAAAATTTCTCAAACAATAGTAATCACCTTGTCCAACCTTTTTAATTTTATGATATGAAGGCATCAAAAAATTAAGAATAAGCGAATTTGCAACATTTTCTGTTAAAATAGTAACTAAACCCATAGAGACACTTATAGATAACAGTAGGATTGGCGAGAATGAAATTAGTTATGGAGGTGGAAAAATTTGACTCGAATATTAGCTATTATTTCATTATTATTTTTATTTAATTATTCAGCCCCGCTTATTGAACAAAAATTAGACCATAGCGATAAGGTGCAAGCAGTCGATAAGATCCAATCAGAGGTCAATATTCCGGAAATCATGTCAGCGATTGGACAAATATTTGCCCAAGTTGAACAGCTGCTGAAACAGTTAAACCTAAATTTAGAAGACCTTCCAAAAACGCCGCAAAAAGAAGAACCGATTGAAAAGATTGAGCTGCAAACACCGGAGAAACAGCTATTTTCTATATCAAATATTGAAATAGGCCAGACAAAGGAACAAATCGAAATGAATGTAGGAGCAGCTAAACGGTCTTCCCTTAATGAGTATGGGAGCGATTGGTACGCCTACCACAATAATTACCATAATTTTTTTATGGTGATGTACGATGAAAACAATAAAGCTTCTGGAGTATATACGGATCAAGATTTAATCTCTTCTACAAGTGGGGTTAAGCGCGGAAGCACAAAGGACGAGGTTCATACAATCTTGGGGAATCCTCTAAAGCAAATTCAAAAAGGGCGATATGTTTATCAGTTTGAAGCTGACAGGGATTATGATGTGTATTTAAAGGATAATGCCTATGTGACCATTTTTTATGATAAACATGAGGGAAATACTGTAACTGCTATGCAGATCATTAGAAAGGATATGGAGCAGCGAAAAGTAGATTTTTACACAGAAGCAAGCCCTGCATTAAAAGAGGGATTTGAATACCAGCTATTTGATTTAACCAACGCGATACGGGTCACCCATCAGCTGCCTGTTCTGACATGGGATGAGCATGTCCGGGAAACAGCACGAAAGCACAGCACAGATATGGCTGTGAATAACTATTTTGACCATACGAATTTGAAAGGACAATCTCCGTTTGATCGGATGAAAGAGGATCATATTATTTTTCACTTGGCCGGAGAAAATCTTGCCTATGGACAATTCAGCAGTATTTTTGCCCATGAAGGGCTGATGAACTCACTCGGCCATAGGGAAAATATTCTGCGTGAAGGATACCGCTATCTTGGTGTAGGGGTCGCATTTAATAACGAGTCGCACCCTTACTATACAGAAAACTTTTATGCAAAATAACCCATGACCCCCATTAATTAAATTCCGGGCAGGTATTGCACTAATATAAAGGAATCAAAAAGGGTCCTCAGGCTGTCGAGTAAACTTCGATGGCCTTTTATTTTACTTGGTTTGGATAAACGTCGGTATAATTGGGGTTCGGACACTTCCTCCTCTCTTTCAAGCGATTTTGTCCGAAGGCGGCACTAATTCGGACACTTCCTCCTCTTTTTCAAGCGATTTTGTCCGAAGGCGGCACTAGTTCGGACAAATCCTCTTCTCTTTTAAGCGATATTGTCCGAAGGCGGCACTGGTTCGGACACTTCATCTTCTCTTTCAAGTGATTTGTCCGAAGTTGGGACTTGTTCGGACAAATCCTCTTCTCTTTCAAATGATTTTGTCCGAAGGTGCCAATGGTTCGTGCACTTCCTCCCCTTTTTTAATTGATTTTCTTGGACCTTCCACGAAAAAGAGAGTGTCCGGAGCGGAAATCAACTTGCCAGTTAGCAGGGATAATCAATAATGCTTTAGACAAAATGTAAAATTGCCGAGAAAAATATCCTTTCTCGGCAATCTGAGGAACCTTTGAAGGTACCTATTTTATTAATATGATAATGTTTAGGATACCAATTCTATTTTAAAACAAGTTCATCTTCAGTAATGGAATTTCTATTTACCCATTTGAAATCATCTGCAATTTCGTAGGAGGCTGGTGTCATTTCCTTCATTTGTTCGAAAGTAAGTTCATCTACCATTTCTACCAGATAAAGCTTCCCTTCTCGGAATTTAAATACAGCATACTCCGTAACGATTGTGTCGACGCGATTTTTTACAGTTAAAGGATAGGTACACTCCGGAAGAATTTTCGGTTCTCCTTTAGGTGATAGGTGCGTCATCGCAGCAATGACTCGTTTTGCTCCAACAACTAGGTCCATTGCACCACCTACACCAAGAACGTCTTTACCTGGTACGGCCCAACTGGCAAGATCACCGGTTTCGGAGACCTGCAGTGCCCCGATAACAGTCGCATCAAGATGGCCGCCGCGCATAATACAGAATGAAAGAGAACTATCAAAGTATGAAGCATGCGGCAGTGCGGTAATTGGCTGAACACCTGAGGCATTAACTAAATCCATGTTCTCTGGATCGATAACAAAATCAGGTCCAGGTTCTGGTCCGGCACCCAGAATACCGTTTTCAGAATGCAGGGTAACAACTCCCTTTGGTAAATAATCTGCCACCAGGGTTGGGATTCCAATTCCAAGATTTACACAACCTAAAGATAATTCCTGTGCACAACGCCATGCTATATAATGCTTAACAGAGTAGCTCATCTTACACTTCCTCCCTTTTTACAACAATATCAACAAAGATAAATGGTGTAACAATCTTATCCGGGTCCAACTCACCAATCTCCACAATTTCGTCTACTTCCACAATCGTTAATTTGGCTGCAGTTGCCATGGCTGGGTTAAAGTTTTGCGCTGTCTTTTTATAGACAAGATTACCCGCTTTATCAGCCTTATGGGCACGGATAATTGCCACATCAGCAGTCAATGATTGTTCAAGGACATGCTCGCGTCCGTTATATGTACGTGTTTCCTTCCCACGGGCCAGATCTGTTCCCGCAGCTGTTGGGGTGAAAAATGCCGGAATCCCCGCTCCGCCCAAACGAATTGCTTCAGTAAATGTTCCCTGCGGCAGTAACTCGATCTCAACGCTACCTTCACGATAGGCTTTTACTAGTTCTTTATTCGTTGAAAAGAAGCTCCCAACTACTTTTTTGATGCGATTTTGCTCAAACAAATCATTCAGAATAGACACACTTCCAAGACTATTAGTAATTATCGTAAGATCACTTAGCTCTTCCCGTTTAACTAACGCCCTCGAAAGATGACGCGGCATACCAGGGAAACCGAATCCCCCTACCATAATACTGGAGCCTTCGGGTATCTGCCCGATAGCCTCGTCTGCTGATAAGAATTGCACCTTCGTTTGAATCTGTTCAATCGTATCGTTCATCCTGCATTCTCCTTATGAATTTACTGTTTTTCACTTCCATACTAACCGGTTGGTATGTTATCATGTTAAATAATAAGACAAAAGGTAATTTTCTGTCAATTGATATTTCAATAATATTTTTTTCTTTTGAGAATAATATTTTTTTGCGTTATTCCAAAAAGAACTTAACTTTGAAAAGTGTCAATATAATAATACAATCATCACAAAACATTGTCATAACAATATTTTCGCGCTTTTTCGACAAAAGTCTAAAAATTTCGAGTAGTCTGCTAATTTTGTTGACAAAGCTATTATTGCATGTACAATAATAACTGTATTGTTATTCAATTTTTAGTTCCAAAAGGGTTTTTATTATTTAAAAATTTTACATAACTATTAAACTATTGAAAGGATGTTTGAAATGAAATTAGAAGAAGTTGCAAAACAAATCTCCACTCCGCTGGATGCACCTGCTTTCCCACGCGGGCCATATCGATTTAATAATCGCGAATACTTAAACATTGTCTATCGTACTGACATCGATGCTTTGAGAAAGGTAGTACCAGAACCGCTTGAAATCGATGAGCCGCTTGTGAAGTTTGAGGTCATCCGGATGCCGGATGTGACCGGTCTGGGCTCTTACACTGAGTGTGGTCAAGTCATTCAGGTTAATTACAATGGTGAAAAAGGCGACTATGTACACTGCATGTATGTGGATAATCATCCAGCCATTGCTGCAGGACGTGAAGTTGGCGCGTATCCAAAGAAACTGGGCAAACCAAGTTTATACATAGATTCCGACACACTTGTAGGCACTTTGGACTACGGTACATTAAGAGTAGCAACCGCGACGATGGGTTATAAGCATCAGCAAATCGATTTAGAAGCGGCTCGTGAAGAAATTTGTAAGCCGTACTATATGCTAAAGGTTATTCGGGGACAGAATGGAAAGCCTCGTATTTGTGAGTTGGTGCGAGGAGAGATTAAGGACATTACCATCAAAGGCGCATGGACTTCCCCTGCCCGCCTGCAGCTATTTGCTCATGCTCTTGCACCGCTGGCAGACTTTCCTGTGCTAGAAATCGTCTCTGCTTCCCATATTCTTACGGATCTAAGCCTTCCTCGTACAGAAGTGGTTCATGACTACCTTGCCACAGAGGGATCACTAACACAAAAAGAATTAGTCAGCCAAAAATAAACAATAAAAAAGAAGAAACGGAGCCTGTCCCCAAGACTTTACTACAGTAAAGAATAGGGTCAGGCCTTTTACGGTATGAAGCGTCTTGCACCACGAATTAGCTTTTTCAAATTGGATACATTATATACGAGCAATATTTTTATTGCTCAAAAACTTCGTCGGGAGTGATGTATCATGGCTAGAAACAAACTATTGGTTCCTGGTGCAGGCAATGTTCTGGATCAAATGAAGGAAGAAATCGCCAACGAGTTTGGAGTGCAGCTTGGTGCTGATACGACCGCACGAGCGAATGGTTCAGTCGGCGGCGAAATGACCAAACGTCTCGTTGCTTATGCTGAACAATCCCTGCGAAATCAACAAGGCCAATAACCTGTGATTTCAACGAAAAAAGCTGCCTCGTTGGGCAGCTTTTTTTATTTTTTAACCAGGTGATATCACCCTTAGATTAATTTTTCACGGATAATTTTGCTTTTAATTCCAGGCGGCGGCGGTGAAGGATTGGTTCGGTATAACCGTTTGGCTGGTCGTATCCTTCGAAAACGAGGTCACATGCGGCCTGGAAGGCAACTGAATCCTCATAGTCAGGCGCCATCGGACGGTAGTTGGCATCACCAGCATTTTGGGCATCAACCACTTTTGCCATCCGCTTAAGTGTCTCTACTACTTGCTCTTTCTTACAGATTCCATGATGAAGCCAGTTGGCAATATGCTGACTTGAAATCCTTAGTGTCGCACGGTCTTCCATTAAACCTATATCGTTAATATCCGGAACCTTGGAACAGCCAACTCCTTGGTCAATCCAGCGGACAACATAACCGAGGATTCCTTGAGCGTTGTTATCGAGTTCTTGCTGGATTTCCTCAGCGGTCCAATTACGGCTCGGCGACACAGGAATTTCTAAAATATCGTCTCGTAGATCCTTAATCTCATTTTTTAATTGTTCCTGAACGCTTGTAACGTCTACTTGGTGGTAATGCAGCACATGAAGGGTGGCAGCTGTTGGCGACGGAACCCATGCTGTATTGGCGCCTGCTTTCGGATGGCCGATTTTTTGCTTCAACATTTCTGCCATTAAATCTGGCATTGCCCACATTCCTTTACCGATTTGCGCGCGGCCTTGCAGTCCTGTAGCTAGGCCATTATAGACATTTGACTTTTCATAGCTTTGCAGCCATCGCGATGACTTCATCTCATTTTTGCGAATCATCGGACCGATTTCCATCGAAGTATGCATTTCGTCACCTGTTCTGTCCAGGAAGCCTGTATTAATGAAGACGATTCTTTCCTTTACCGCATGAATACAATTCTTTAAGTTTAAAGATGTGCGGCGCTCTTCGTCCATTACACCAATTTTTAAGGTATTCTTTTTAAGGCCAAGAATTTCTTCTACACGGTCAAAAAGTTCATTTGCGAATGCTACCTCTGCGGATCCATGCATCTTCGGCTTTACTATATAAATGGAACCTTTGCTAGAATTTTGATAAGTTCCGTTCCCTAGCAACGTATGCTTGGCAAGCAAACTTGTCACTACTGCATCCATGATGCCTTCAGGCACTTCATTGCCGTCCTTATCCAAGATTGCATTGTTGGTCATTAAGTGGCCCACGTTCCTTACAAACATTAGGGAACGACCCTTAAGTGAGATGATTTTTCCATCTGGCGAAGTATATTCTCTGTCAGGGTTTAATTTGCGAGTGAGTGTCTTATCACCCTTTTGAAAACTTGCTGTTAAATCACCTTTCATCAACCCAAGCCAGTTTCGGTAAACGCCAACCTTGTCTTCTGCATCAACCGCCGCTACCGAATCCTCACAATCCATTATGGTGGTTAAAGCTGATTCTAACAGGATATCTTTGACTCCTGCTTTATCAGTGTTACCGACCGGATGGCTCCGGTCCACTTGAATTTCAAAATAAAGGCCATTATTTTTCAATAGGATTGCGTATGGCGCAACAGAGTTTCCTTGATAGCCCGCAAATTTAGCTTCATCTTGAAGGCCAACAGTAGTTCCATTGCTTAAAGCTACAGCTAATTTCCCTGATTCAACTGCATATAGAACAGCATCTTTGTGGCTTCCGCCATTCAAAGGAACGCACTTGTCAAGGAATTCTCTTGCGAATGTAATAACCTTTTCACCACGAACAGGATTATAACTTCCTTCACGTGTTGCTCCGCCGTCTTCGCTAATTGCATCTGTTCCGTATAGCGCATCATACAGGCTTCCCCAACGGGCATTTGCCGCATTAAGAGCGTATCTGGCATTATCCACCGGCACCACTAGCTGAGGGCCTGCTTTAAGTGCAACTTCTTCATCAACGTTTTCTGTTGTAACCTGAAAATCTTCCACTTCAGGCTCTATGTAGCCAATTTCTTTTAAAAATTGTTTGTAGCTTTCGGCATCAAAGTCTTTGTTTTCCTTATGCCATTTATTAATTTTGTCTTGGATTACATCCCGCTTCGCAAGTAACTCACGATTTTTTGGTGCCAGTTCATCGATAATTTTTTCGAAATTGGACCAAAATGCAGCAGCTTCAAGATTGGTTCCCGGAAGTGCCTCATCATTGATAAATCGATAAAGGATACCAGCAACCTGTAGATTTCCCGCCTTAACATAGTTGGACATGCTATAATTCCTCCTTAAAACTAGTAGTTATTTAAAATCCTAAACTATAAATGTTTGGATTAACAACCATAAATTTGAAATTAACCATTTACAGAAACCTTTATTAATACAGTCTATCATTATAAAATCTGTTATATTACACAATTAAAGATTAGCATTTTCAGATAGTATATTCAATATTTATTTATAAATTTTCCAACAATTCAATTTCTTCATATTATTATTCTACTATGGAACTGCTATATCCTTCAGATTTAAACTTATTCTTCAAAGTGCCCAATTTGTCTATCTCAATTGAGATTTCATCGCTATCCTTTAGCCATACCTGCTGTTCTTCTGGTTTACCGAGAATGACTCCTGCTGGTGTACCTGTTAAAATGACGTCCCCCGGATGAAGAGTAAAATGGTCAGAAATATAGCTTATAAGTTCCTCGCATGGAAAAATCATATTGGAAGTGTTGGAATCCTGACAAACCTCTCCATTAAGCTTCGTAACAATCCTTAAATTATTGGGATTTTCTACTTCGTCCTTACTGACAAGATACGGACCAAGCGGGCAAAATCCATCACAGGATTTGCCTAACAGCCACTGTCCGGTTACCTTTTGAAGGTCGCGGGCCGTTAAATCATTAGTAATACAATATCCATAGATAACGGAAAGGGCTTCTTCCTTCTTCACATTTTTGGCCTTTTTACCAATAATAATCGCTATTTCACCTTCATAATCCACTTGCTTTGTATTTTTTGGCAACAAGATGTCTTGCCCGTGGGACCGGATGGCTGTATTAAATTTGCTAAAGATAATTGGGACAGGCGGTAATGGGAGCCCGCACTCTGCTGCATGATCCTTGTAATTAAGACCAACGCCAATGATTTTTTGCGGTTCAGTAATACAAGGGCCAAAGGTCAATGACTCCTCTTCTAAGAATAGCGAATCCTCCATGTTAGACCAATCTAATAACTCTCGAAGCTTTTTTGGCCCAAAAGCAATTAATTCAGCCGTTGTTTTCGGCGCTGATTGAATATGGGGGAGTTTACTAACGGCTGCCTTTACGTCCAAGATTCCTCTTTCTGTTTTAATACCCAGGCACAGCTGTTCTTCTTTATAAAAATTTAACGAGATCATTGCTTTCCCTCCGTTTTTGTAAAAAATAGAATTTATTTTCCAAAAAATTTTCAAGCGTTCCTTATTGTTGTATAATTTATATTGGTACTGTCATTGAAAGTGGTATACATCGGGGTTGGGGCGCCAAACTTCTGTCCCGTAAAATGTATGGAGTCGTCAGTGAAGACGAAAAAACACCATGCAGCACCCAATTGCTTCTTTAAAAAAAAGAGCATTCCAACCCCGCCAGGTTGAAATGCCCATGAAAAAGTATTAGTTGTTTACTGTTACCCTTGAAAACAGTTTTCCCCAACCCTTTACTTTGGCAGGATCGACATTGACCATTTTTAAACACTCCCAGATTAGCACGTTGATTGTGTCATACATTGGGATTTCATACTTTTCCTCATAGTATTCTACTTTTCCAACCGCAGGGAAGTTTGTACACACCACGCTTAGAGCATCTGCAGGCGTCACGCACACTTCCTTAATCTGCTCCTCAATTCTTTCCTGTGAAACTTGACTGAAAGAACGGTTGACAGTTTGCGCAAGTCCAGAAACATTAACCGTCTCTACATTACAATGCTTTTTATATTGTTCAACAATTAATTTATTGATTTCCGGGATATATGGGGTAACCATGTGGATTGATTTAATATTATGTTCTTTAAATGCTCTCACCTGTGACAGCATGGAAGTTGTAGCCGGGATACCCGTTCTTTTTGTAATTTCTTCACAAAGCTTATAATCCATATCAAAGCCAAGCCATCCACCGGATGTACCGTTCCAGGCAATCACATCTACTTCCGCATGGGCCAACAGTTCAGCTGCTTGCAACATCGGTTCAAAATTAAATTGGCTGAGAGCATCCTGTTCCAGTGAGATTTTTGTTACCTCAAAACGTCCATAATGGCAGGTAACTTCCGGTACATTGTATAACATTCTTGAGCAGATAGGCTCTAAAACCGTATTGGATGACGGTGTAAGCATTCCGATTTTCTTTGGTTCTGACATAATTACTTTTTCCTCCTTCATTAATTGACTGAGCCAATTTTCTTATTGTAGTTAATTAAGCTAGATACGGTTGCCAAGAGAATTCCGGCAAAGACGAACACCATAAGGGCTAAGAAATAGGAACCTGTTGTTGATACAATAATACCGACATAAATAGGTGTGATGACACCGGCAATATTCCCGGCAAAGTTCATACATCCGCCGACAGTTCCGACATGCTCGCGCTGTGAAATGGCTGCAGGTACACTCCAATATAAACCTCCCCAGCGCAGGAAGAATAGTGCAAAGGAAAGTGTCGTAATGGCCATGGTTACGGAAGTGGACTTAGATAAAAGGAAAATTGAGATCGCAGTCATAATACCGGCGATAGACAGCATGGTTCGCATAACGGTATTGTCATTGCCGCCCTTTTCACGCCATTTATCCGTAATCAATCCGCCGATAATCTCACCAATAAACCCGGCACCAAAAATAATTAAAATCGATCCGCCAATCGCTTTAATGTCTAGGTTTTGTGTTTGTGCCAGATATGATGGCCCCCATGTCATCAGCCCATAGAAAACAGTATTAAACGAAAACCATCCAAGACACATGCACCAGAAATTTCTTGCGGTCAAGTAGTCCTTTGGGCCGATTTTTAAACCAGTGGCATTACGCTTATGTTCTTCATATTCTTCTTCAAGTGCTTTTCTGATATATTCGCGCTCTGCTTCATTGACTTTTGGATTGGCATTGGGTCCACCTTTGATAACCCTCCAGACAAGATAGGCAACAACGATGGTCAAAATACCGGCGCCAATCAATGCGCCGCGCCAGCCGCCAAACCAGGCCATAAAGGCAACAATAATCGGTCCGCCTACAGCTGTTCCCAGTGGTGCACCACTATCAATGATGGTAGCGCCGCGGCCCCGTTCGCTTTTGCTCAGCCAAATCGCCTGCAATTTTGATGATCCTGGCATAACAGGTGCTTCCGTTATTCCCAATAACACACGTAATGTCATCAGCATTTTCGGTCCATTGATGAAACCTGTTAATGTTTGGACAATACCCCAGCCAAGTGCTGCCCCGAACACGACTTTATCAGGACGGATTTTGTCAGACAGCCAGCCAGATGGAATTTGCATGAGGGCATAGCCCCAGAAGAATGAACTTAAGATGACTCCGACGATAGCAGGGTCTAGCGCTAGGTCCTTTTGAATTGCCGGCATGGCAATCGATAGAACTGCGCGGTCCACATAGTTGATTGTGACAAGGGCTAAAAGCATAATAAATACGCGCCAACGGACATTCGTTGGTTTGGCAGCTAGTGCCGCATTTGGATTTTTTGAAACTTTAAGACCAGTTCCACCTTGCATAAAAATCCCCCTTTAATAGATTTCATTGTTTTTCCACAAAAAACGAAACCAATGTACGATGTGTTTTGCGATTATCGAATTACTTGTCAGCCCTCACCTCCTTTCATATTCGATAACACATCTTAGGGGGTTAATTAATAAGTTTTACATCGCTGATACTGTTGACTGAACTTTTGAAACCTTATTTCTGAACAGAAACTTTCCACGGCCTTGTTCCCCAATGACATATCCGTCGCGGACAATTTCCTCGCCACGAGACAGCACACGAGTAATGGTTCCCTTGACTTCGGTACCTTCATAAAGGTTGTAATCAACATTTTGATATTGTTTTTTGTGGGTAATGACTCTTGAAACATTCGGATTGAACAGAACAAGATCAGCATCAAAACCAATTCCTATACTTCCTTTTTTCGGATAGAGGCCAAATGTTTTGGCAGGCCCAGTGGAGAGGACCTCAACAAATTTTTGGAGAGATATTCTTCCCTCATTAACCCCGAAGTGATAAACGATCGAGAAAATATCCTCGAGGCCAGGTACACCGTTAGGAATCTTTGCAAAATTGTCTCTTCCCAAAGTCTTCTGTCCTTCAAAAAGGAATGGACAATGGTCTGACCCTACCGTTGAAATTAGACCGGCGGCAATACCGTTCCAAAGATGCTCCTGATTCCATTTTTCACGAAGCGGCGGGGAACAGATATATTTTCCACTTTCAAAATCCTGAAGTTCTAAATAGCTTTCATCAAGGACAAGATAATGAGGGCATGTTTCCGCAGTTACTTGCACCCCGCGTTTTTTTGCCTCTGCTACTTTTTGCAGTGCATCAGCACAGCTAACATGAACGATGTAAATAGGAGCCTTGGCTGCTTCTGCGATGGCAAGCGCTCTTCCAGTTGCCTCTGATTCAGTAATCGGCGGTCTTGTGTAGGCATGATAGATATGCTCGGTATTTCCTTTTGCGAGAGACTCCGCAATTAATTCATCAATAATATCGCCGTTTTCCGCATGGACATTTGTGATAATCCCTGCTTCCCCCGCTTTTTTCAAAATTTTATACATTTCACGGTCATTCACCATCAGCTCGCCCTTGTAAGCCATAAATAGTTTGATAGAAGTAACACCTTCTTTATCTGCGAGAATTGGGAGTTCCTCGAGAACATGATCGTTGTATTCGCTAATTATGGAGTGAAAACCGTAGTCGATTAGCGATAACTCGGCCTTTTTCTTCCATTCTTGTAAATTATCAAGGAGTGTCTGGCCTTTCTTAGGATTGGTAAAATTAATAATGCTGGTAATCCCGCCTGCCGCCGCCGCTCTGGTTCCGCTTACAAAATCGTCAGCCGTTCCAGTGCTTTGGAATGGCCAAGCAAGATGAGTATGTACATCTATTCCTCCGGGAAAAACATATTGCCCGCTTGCATCAATAACATTGGCATCTGGGGCTGCTGCATAATGGCTGGAAATGCCGGAAATCACCCCGTTCTCAATAAGGATATCTGCCTTATAAATGTCAGTAGCCGTTACAATCGTTCCATTTTGAATAATGGTTTTCAACTTGTCTTCAATCCTTTCGTGTGGATTTTTTATAAACATTTATTATATGTCGCCTGTCGACAGTTTAAATCGGCAAGGTTCTGTATAAAATCTTCTGTTGCCAAAAGCAATAAGATCCTTAATCTGCTGTAGTCTGTCGACAGTTTAAAATATGAGGCATTTATCCATTTGATGACCTTCTTATTTTTCTATTCTTTAGTGTATTTAGAGAATATCTCCTTCAGATGCTCCAAGTCAGTTTCAAGATGTTTGTTCATCATAAAAGCAGCCTTGTCTTCATCCCTTCTTTTCATTTGCACTAAAATATCCTGATGTTCGTTATACACAATCCATTCCCTATTCTCACCTTGGAAGTTTAGGGTCCTGAAGTAGTGACTTAATGAATGTAGGTCTCTCAGCTGTTTCTTTAATCTCCTATTTTGACTGTATTTAATGATTAATTCGTGAAAACGGCCATTTTCGGCAATCAAGGCCTGCCTGTTCCGTTCCCCTTCAGCATCCAAATATTGCTTCGAATTAATGACTGTTTTTTCGATGTTCTGCAGTTCCTGCGCTGTAGCAAGCCTAGTTGTCAATCTAGCAGCCAAGGACTCTAAGACCATCCGGCACTCGTAAATATCCACGATATCCTTCAAAGTTGGTTTATAGACAGTGATTCTTGACTTTTCATCAATGGCTAATAACCCTTCTTTTTCTAAAGCGCGGACAGCTTCCCTGACAGGACTTCTGCTAATATTTAGATCTCTGGCAATTCTTGCTTCATATATACTATCACCAGGTTTTAAGTCCCCTTGAACAATCATTTCTCTAAGCGTGTTATAGACTTGATCGTAATATCGGACTGGTTTTTCGATAGAAAAAGAATCCATTTTATTCACCACCTACTGTAGTCTGTCGACACCTTGAAATTCATAAAACTATCAAACTTAACTAAACATAGTTTATTCGTTAATCAAACTGTTATAATCCACAAAAATATAGTATCACTTTTAATTGGTAAATCCAATAACTATTATTAAAATTTTCCCAAAATTCCATTAGTTTTGTAAACAGATTTTTGTCGACAAAAAAATTGAAATAATTGTCGATAAAAAAACATTCTTAAATGCGAAACCAAGACATATCCTCTTCCGACTATTACATTGTAGTTTGATAATAGCGTAGAAAAATAAAATACATAGGAGGTCATCATGCTAAGTCAATCATTAATTGAAGACGTACTGACAGCAGCTTTATCCACTGGCGGCGATTTTTCTGAGATTTTCGTAGAGGATCGGTTTACCAATAATATCACCCTTAGAAGCAGTAAAATTGAAACCGCTCTCTCCGGACGTGATTTTGGGGTTGGAATCCGTGTATTTAAGGGATTACAAAGTGTTTATGCGTATACCACCGATTTCAGTAAGGACGGTCTGGTGAAGGCTGCGAAAAATGCGGCACAAGCCATTAAAGGAAATAGTGTCATCTCCCCTGCCCCATTTGTTCGAGAGTCGTATAGTACACTCCATCCGATCCAATTGCTGCCGCAAGAGGTAGTGAAATCTAGAAAAATTGCCGTCATGAAAAATGCTTCAGATACGGCTAAAAGCTATCACTCTAGTATTTCTCAGGTAACCGTCCGTTTAATGGATGAGGAGCAGAATGTGCTTATTGCCAATTCTGAAGGAAAATATATCGAAGACAAACGAGTTCGCTCAAGACTGGCGATACAAGCCGTTGCTGTAAGCGGAAATAAAATGGAAACTGGTTTTTACGGACCGGGTGCCCATAGCGGCTTTGAATTTATCGAAAACTTAAATCTCGATCTTTATGCCAATGAAGCAGCCAGGATTGCCGTAACCATGATCGATGCCAGCCCATGCCCGAGCGGCAAATTCCCGGTGATTATTGATAATGAGTTTGGCGGGGTCATTTTTCATGAGGCCTGCGGACATGGCTTAGAGGCCACTGCTGTCGCGAAAAACAATTCTGTATTCGCTAATCGCATCGGGGAAAGAGTTGCTCCGGAAATCGTTACGTACATTGATGATGGCACAATTCCAAATGAATGGGGATCCATTAACATCGACGATGAGGGTGAAAAGGCACGAAAAAATGTGTTAATCAAAAATGGGATTTTAACAGGCTATTTAATTGATAAATTTAATTCACGCCGGATGGGAATGGAATCTACCGGTTCCGGCAGAAGGCAGTCCTTCCGCTTTGCCCCTACCTCAAGGATGACCAATACGTATATCGCCCCAGGCAAATCAAGACCGGGAGAAATCATCGCAGCGACTGAGAATGGAATATATGCCAAGTACATGGGCGGCGGCCAGGTCAACCCAGCAACAGGCGATTACAACTTTGCCATCATGGAAGCATACGAGGTAAAAAACGGAAAAATCGGAAAGCCATTAAAGGGGGCTACTTTAATTGGGAACGGACCGAAAACCTTACAGCTTGTCGATATGGTCGGGAACAATCTCGGGCATGGTGCGGGAATGTGCGGTTCCTTAAGTGGCAGTATCCCGGTTAACGTCGGCCAGCCAATGATTCGGGTAAGTGAAATCACCGTTGGCGGGACAAAGGGGGAATAAAAGATGAATATACAGGATTTTCAGGTGAAACTTTTTAAAGATGCCGCCTCCACTGGTTTTACAGATGTTGAGGTTTACTATGAAAGGAAAGAAGTTTTTGGCTGCCAAATTTTTAAAGGCGAAATCGACCAATACGAAATCGCGGAAGACGGCGGTGTTTCTTTCCGTGGTATCATTGACGGGAAAATGGGCTACGCCTATACGGAAAAATTAGATGATGCCTCTATCCCCTTCCTATTAAAAAATGCAAAAGAAAATGCTGAGTTCATGAATGACGAGGATGTGGAAGAAATATTTGCGGGCAGCAGCTTTTATGAGAACCGGAATTTTTATTCCACAGCCTTAAATGAAGTCACCATTCCGGAAAAAATTCAATTTATCAAAGATGTGGAACGTGAATTACTGGCAATGGACCCGAGGATTGTGGCGACAGATTATTGTTTGATACGTACGACATCGGTAACCAAAAGCCTTTCCAATAATAAAGGACTGTCCTTGAGTGATCAAGTGAATTATTTGTATGCCATGGTGGAAGCGATTGTGAAAGATGGAGAGGAAACCAAGACATCCTTTGAATTTAAAGTAACAAAGGACTTTCAAAGTCTGGATGCCAAAGAGATTGCTACAAGAGCAGCTGAGGAAGCCTTATCACAGTTGGGTTCGCGAAATATTACGAGCAAGGATTACCCTGTCCTGTTACGTAATGATGCGGCCGCCAGCCTGTTAGCTACTTTTGCCGAAAATTTTTCGGCGGAAAACACTCAAGCGGGGTTATCTTCGCTTAAAGATAAACTGGGTAAGCAAATAGCGAGTTCGATGGTAACAATCGTCGATGATCCATTCCTTGAAGATGGCCTTGGCAGCAGAAATTTTGACAGTGAGGGAGTAGCAACGGAGAAACTTACCTTGGTGGAATCAGGTGTGTTGCATTCCTTCCTCCATAATTTAAAAACAGCTAAAAAGGACCAAACAGTTACAACCGGTCATGCCCAGAAAGATTCCTATAAAGGTGCCGTCAAGGTTGGGCCTTCCAATCTTTATATTGTTCCTTCAGCATCATCTTTGGAAGAGTTAGTCTCTACGATGGGCGAAGGCGTGTTGATTACCGGTTTATCCGGCTTACATTCAGGTGCGAACCAAATATCCGGTGACTTCTCGGTTGCTGCGAATGGGTTTTATGTAAAGGACGGAAAGATCCAATTTCCAGTTAATCTTATGACGATCGCGGGGAATTTCTATCAGCTTTTGACTGATGTGGAAAAAGTAGGATCCGACCTAACCTTCCCGCTCTCACCAGTTGGTTCGCCGTCACTACTTATTAAGTCCTTATCCGTTACAGTAGAATAAAATGGTGTTTTTATAGGGGGCTGTCTCTCACCTTGGGGGTCAGCCCCCCGTTGCTTTTAAGCTATAAAATTTAATTGACAGGAATCGAATTTAATCATAATGTTATCATTGTTGAAAAAATCCTAACCTTTTTGGTGATCATTGTGAAAGAATTGGTTGTTGTTCGAAAACAGAAAAGACTAAGTTTGCCCGGTTCTTTTTTAAAAAAAGACATCGTATTCACGGTTTCACTTATATTAGCATTAGCAAGCTGCTTTCTGCATCCTCCAAAGCTTGAATATATAAACCTCAAGGTTATCATAAGTTTATTTAACCTTATGCTCGTCATTAAGGCCTTCGAGGAATTGAAAATATTAGATAAATTCGCGATTTCAATCTTGAATAAATGCCATACAAGCAAAAAAGTATCCGCGATTCTCGTTTTCTTATGCTTCTTTAGCTCAATGTTAGTCACCAACGACGTTGCCTTAATAACATTTGTACCGTTAACACTTATTATAAGCAAAAAGTTGAAGATCAACATGATGGAAACGATTATCCTGCAAACGATCGCGGCTAATCTAGGCAGCAGTTTGACACCAATGGGAAATCCGCAGAACCTGTTCATCTTTACTTATTACGGACTAAAACCTTTGCAGTTTTTCGGGACGGTTTTTCTATTAGCTTTTTTGGGAATTGTTTTCCTTGGAATTCTTTTGATAAGACTAAAGGGGAAAGAATTAACTTTGGTGTTTCCGTCTTCTACTTTAGATGGAAGAAAAAAAGCGGTTGTTTGGGGAGTAGTATTCGCCTTCATCATTGCCTCTATCTTTGGTGTGGTTAGTGACAAACTCGCCTTATTCCTGACGTTAGCGGCAGTTTGTTTGCTAGATATTCATTTATTGAGAAAAATAGATTATACCCTGCTGTTTACGTTTATTTGCTTTTTTGTTTTCATCGGAAATATATCGAATACCAGCATCGTAAACACGTTTGCGAATGAACGTCTCGACAGTTCACATTCTGTTTTCTTTACGTCGATACTTTTAAGCCAATTAATCAGCAATGTCCCTGCCTCCCTCCTGCTGGCAAAATTTACGCCAGATTGGCAGCCGTTATTATTGGGCGTCAACATTGGGGGACTTGGCACTATTATTGCTTCACTGGCAAGTGTCATTTCATATAAACTATTCATTAGGGAGTTTCCGGAGGAAAATAAGAAATACTTAATAAAATTCACCATTTATAATTTTTCGTTTCTAGCAGGAATAACCCTTATACAGTATTTAATTCGTGTATAAACCAGCGCCGGGAGACTTGCCCCCGGCGTTTTACAGTTTAAATGAGTTTATTCTTTAACGAAAGCGAAGAATCTTTCGACGACATCATCGACGAATTTCAACGTTGCTTCTTCTTTCAAAAGGCCTGTTTCTTCATCAAATTTCGTATGTGCCTGGCTGATCAGGATTTCGTTTCCTGCCGGCGGCAATAGCTTTGCCTGAAGTGATGCTAAGATTTCACGTATATGCAGTTGGGCCCGCAGTGTTCCTGCTATGCCCATAGTTGCACCGCCGGTCATAACCGGTTTTCCAATCAATACTTTATCGACCCGAGACAACCAATCAAGCGCATTTTTTAACACGCCAGGAATCGACCAGTTGAATTCAGGAGTAATAATAATAACACCATCAGCTTCTTTAACCTTTTTCTTGAATTCCAATACAAGCTCAGAAGGGTTAAATTCATCATCTTGGTTATAATGCGGAAGTTGTCCGATTTCAAGAATCTCTAATTCGAATTTTTGAACAAACCTCTCCTTAATCGTTTCTACCAAACCCCTATTATAAGAATCTTTCCGTAAACTTCCCACGATTGCTACTAATTTCATTTTTGTCACACCTCTTTATGTAATAATAAAAAACGTTTACTTAAAAGATTATAGGTATAAAAAATTTAACTTTCAACAAAGGTGCCTAACAGAAAAATCTATATTTCGAGGACCAATAGGACTAATTGCTCATTTTAATATTTGAAAACACCTTTATTTTAAAAGAAAAACTTTCACTTTCTGGAAAAATATCACTTAAAGTTAAACTGAAAAAACAGGACAAGTTTACTAATTCCTCTATGTGAATGTATACTAATATTTGAATTTTGTTTAAATCTAGGTGGTGAGAGTAAATACCATGATTTTAATGATCGACAACTATGATTCATTCACGTATAACTTAGTTCAATACATACGCAAGTTCGGTGAGGAAGTAGTAGTGATTCGGAACGACCAGTTAACCTTGGAAACAATAGAATTCATGCAGCCTGATTCTATTTTGATTTCTCCCGGACCGGGTAATCCCGATACCGCTGGTCTTTGTTTAGATGTTGTGAAAAGATTTCATCAGGAAATTCCTATATTGGGTGTCTGCCTTGGTCAGCAAATCATTGCCCAAGCATTTGGTGGAAACATTATAAAAGCGGCGAAGCCAATGCATGGAAAAATTTCTTCCATCACGAATGACAAGCGTGGTGTCTTCAAGGGACTGCCTTCACCCTTTCAAGTCACACGATATCATTCATTAATAGTCGAAGAATCCACTCTTCCCTCCTGCTTAGAGATTAGTGCCAGAAGTGAGGACGGGGAAATTATGGCCCTTCGCCATAAGGAATATAAAGTGGAAGGCGTTCAATTCCATCCTGAATCCATTTTGACAGAAAACGGAATGGACATGCTACGAAATTTTTTTATAAAGGAAAAGATAAATGAAACATAGAGCACCTCTATTAGTCTTAGAATTTGCCGATTTATCCGGGAACATTATGCCATATACTTTTCAAAATCCTATTGAAGTAATTACGGCTCGTACAATTGAGGAAGTATTACCATGCTTTCAACGCCTGCAAGAATGGGTGGACAACGGTTATTATGCAGCGGGGTTTCTTTCATATGAAAGTGCGCCAGCCTTTGATTCGGCTTTCAAAGTGGCGGATGGCGGTACCTTCCCCCTGCTTTGGTTTGGTATATTTCAAGAGCCTTTGAATGAGCAGGTCAACAGTACCGGCTCCTATACCCATACGGAGTGGGCAGCATCAGTTACGATGGATAAGTATTATCAAGCGATTGATTTTATTAAGCAATCCATTGAATGCGGCGATACATACCAGACCAACTATACCATTCGGTTAAACTCTCACTTTCAAGGAGACGACCTTGCTTTTTATGGAAAACTTAAAAAAGCCCAGTCTTCGAATTACTGTGCGTACATTAATACAGGTGAACATAGTATATTATCAGCCTCTCCTGAATTGTTTTTTCACTGGAATGGCAGCGATATCACCACCCGGCCGATGAAAGGTACGATAAAAAGAGGAAAAACATTGGAGGAAGATAAAGCAAATTCGAACTGGCTTTTCGATTCGGAAAAAAACCGGGCCGAGAATTTGATGATTGTGGACCTATTACGAAATGATTTAGGGATGATCGCTGAACCTGGCACGGTTTCAGTTCCAAAGCTTTTTGAAATTGAACATTATCCGACCGTACATCAAATGACCTCAACGATAACGGCAGAGGTGGCTGATCATATCCAACTCGTTGAAATATTTAAGGCCCTTTTTCCATGCGGGTCTATAACAGGTGCACCGAAGATTAGCACGATGAAAATCATTACCGACTTGGAAACGGAACCGCGTGATGTTTATTGCGGTGCGATTGGATATATCACCCCGAACAAGGAAGCTGTTTTTAATGTACCGATTCGAACCGTTTTGATTGATCATCTTACAGGAGAAGCTACCTACGGGGTTGGCGGCGGGATCACATGGGATTCTACCTCTGCGGGTGAATATGAAGAAATTCTCACTAAAGCAAGTCTGCTTGAAGCGAATAGTCCGGAGTTTCAATTGCTGGAAAGCTTGTTATTGGAGGATGGCACCTTCTTTTTATTGGATGAGCATCTCCATCGCTTGAAAAATTCTGCTGAATACTTCGGTTTTCCGTTTGATTTTGATGGCATCAGAAGGACTTTGAATGATTTTTCAATTAACCATAATACGGGTCAATTGAAAGTTCGTCTTCTCTTGGACCGGCAAGGCCAGTATACAATCGAAGGTAGTCCGATTAACCAAATGGATTCTGTCGTGAAGGTTACTCTTGCAGACAAACCAGTAACCAAGGAACACTTATTTTTATATCATAAGACAACGTATCGTGACATTTATACGCAATTCCAGAAGAAGAAGCCGGGTGACATTTTCGATGTCCTCCTTTGGAATGAAGATGAAGAATTGACGGAATTTACAAATGGGAACATCGTTTTGCAAATAGGCGGATTATTATGGACCCCCTCCGTAAAAAGCGGACTACTAGCTGGTACTTTTCGTGATATTCTTATAAAAAATGGTGAGATCCAAGAAAAAACACTCACGCTTGCAGATCTGTATAATAGCGAGAAAATCTGGTTTATTAACAGTGTCCGTAAATGGATGGAAGTACAATTGGTTTAACGCGTTTATGAGGAGGAGTGCAGCGTGCACCTTCCTCCTCTTTTTTAATCTCCCCATACAGTCCTCTACTCCATCTTACATTCATTAACAGATTCTACTATTTTCATAATGTTTATATAATATTTTAAAATATCAAATTTCTACAAAAAACTCTTTATTCGTAATAAAACCTAGCAAAATCAGTCGTTTGTTATCGAGAACATTTTATTTTCTACTTTTTATTAATGCTGTATTATTATATTGAAATTCCAAATATTATTATTGAAGAATTTGGGGGTGCATAATTTGTTTGTTCTTTAAAGTGAACATCATTCTTTATATCGGGGGAGGTTTTTGCATATGAAAAAAAGATTAAAAATCTTGTTTACTGTCATTTTGTGTTTATTACTATTGTTTCAGGCGTCTGGTCAGACTACTATCGCCAAAGTAGAAAGCAAAACCAAAAATAGTACAGAGGTTATCAACAAGAAAAAAAGCAAAATTACTGCTGCTGACCGACAAGCTGCAGCTGACCGATTATCAGTTAAAATGGACGCAGTAAATAGCCAAGACACAACACCTACGCTTACGCCGGGTGCAACTCCGGATTATTTTGGTAAAATCCCTAACTACGCGAATAGCCAGCTTCCCACTGATGGACCGGTCGTGAAAATCAACGGCGACGGTACAGGAGCTGCAGCCACCGCAACCGTAGCAAATGGAGTTATTTCTGAAATTACGATCGTTGATGGCGGTTCTGGATATTCTATCCCTCCTACTGTTGAGATCTCTGGTGGCAACGGAACAGGAGCTGCTGCAGAAGCAATAGTGGAAAACGGAGTAGTGAAAAGCATTACGATCACCAACGGCGGCAGCGGTTATGTTAGAACTGGAGGCATCCGCAAGTTTGTCGATTCATTACCAGGATTAGGAGCAAATAATGCCAACAATCTTGGTCAGTATATACCTGTAGCCGTACCAGATACAACAACCTATAATGGCTCAGATTATTATATCATCGAACTCCGTCAGTATACCGAAAAGCTTCACAGTGACCTGCCTCCTACAACCCTTAGAGGCTATCGGCAAATAGACTCTCAAGGTAACCCTATCACCAACTTCAACTACCTTGGACCAATGATTATTGCACAGAAGGACCGTCCTGTTAGGGTGAAATTTGTTAATCATCTTTCAACAGATGAAGGAGGAAATTTATTCTTACCAGTAGATACAACTGTTATGGGCGCTGGCCTTGGTGACAAGGGGTTGAAAGTAACACCAGGTTACCCGCTAAATTACACACAGAATAGGGCTACCCTGCATTTGCATGGTGGAAATACTCCATGGATTAGCGATGGTACACAACATCAATGGATTACTCCAGCAGGAGAAAAAACCGATTACCCACAAGGAGTTAGCGTTCAAAATGTTCCAGATATGGCCACTCCTGAACCGGGCTCACAAACCTTCTATTACACCAATCAACAAAGTGCTAGATTAATGTTTTACCATGATCACTCCTATGGTATCACTAGACTTAATGTATATGCGGGTGAATCTGCTGGCTACATCCTTGAAGACTCAGCAGAAAAATCATTAATCGACGCGGGAGTTATCCCCGCAGAGCAAGTGCCGCTTATTATTCAGGACAAGACCTTTGTCCCAAATGACACTCAACTAGCCGCAACAGACCCGACTTGGGATAAATCCAAATGGGGCGGTGAAGGAAATCTCTGGTTTCCGCATGTTTATATGCCAAACCAAAATCCTTACGATATTGAAGGGGCAAACGCAATGGGTAGATGGGACTATGGACCATGGTTCTGGCCGCCATTTACAGGGATTGTGAACGGTCCAGTTTCAAACCCTTATTATGACCCGGTCAATGCACCGTGGGAACCGCCGGTAATCCCTGGAGTTCCTAATGTATCGGTTGTCCCAGAAAGTTTCATGGATACTCCGCTTGTTAACGGAACCGCCTACCCATTCCTTAAGGTGGGAAAAAAAGCTTATCGTTTCAGGATTTTAAACGCCAGCAACGACCGCTTCTTTAATCTACAGCTTTATTTTGCTAAGTCGAACGATGCGATGTGGGATGATAACGGCAACTTAAATAATCCAAATGCCGGAGAAGTGAACATGGTGCCGGCCGTTCCAAAGGCGGGGCTTCCTAGCACTTGGCCAACAGATGGCCGTGATGGCGGTGTCCCTGATCCAGCGGAATCAGGTCCAAGCATGATCCAAATCGGTACAGAAAGCGGCTTTTTACCAAAGCCTGTCGTTCTACCGAATACACCAGTTGGCTACGATTATGACCGCCGCAGTATGACCGTCTTAAATGTCACAAATAAAACGCTTTTCCTCGGTCCTGCTGAGCGTGCAGATGTCATTATCGATTTTTCCGGTGTCCCTGATGGTTCTAAGCTCATTCTCTATAACGATGCACCTGCACCGGTTCCGGCATTTGACACCCGCTACGATTATTACACTGGGAACCCGGATCAAACTGACACAGGCGGCGCACCATCTACCCTGCCTGGATATGGGCCGAACACAAGGACAATTATGCAGTTCCAGGTTTCTGCCAATCTTGGAACAGGTAATACCTTTAATTTAGATACATTGGATAAACAATTGCCAGCCGCTTATGCAAATTTTCAAGATAAACCAATAGTTCCTCAGGCAGGTTACAACAATGCTTTCGGTACCACTTATCCTGCTGACGGCTATGCAAGAATCTTTGATACATCCATGACCTTCTTCAACGGGCCGATAACAGGATTTAAATTAACTAATGGCGGATCTGGTTATACATCTGAACCTACAGTATCCATAACAGGTGGTGGCGGTACTGGGGCAGCCGCGACTGCTACATTAGCAGCAAGGCCAATTGAGTCGATAAGTGTCAATAATGGTGGAACCAGTTACACTAGTGTCCCACAGGTGTCTGTTACAGGTGGCGGCGGATCTGGGGCGCTAGCGGAGGCAAATCTTACGCCAACTTCAATCGCCACTATCACGGTTACTAATGGCGGGAATAAATACTCTTCTCCGCCAACAGTGTCATTCATTGGCGGCGGCGGGTTAGGAGCTGCGGCTACAGCCACAGTGAGAAACAACAGAGTCACGGCGATAACAGTAACAAATCCTGGCTCCGGCTATACGTCTGCACCAACCATACAATTTACGGGCGGTGGTGGCAACGGTGCTGCTGCAATAGCTAATCTTACCCCGACCTCTGTTGGCAAAATAACATTATCCAATGGCGGTTCTGGTTATACTTCAACACCTTCTGTAACCATTACAGGTGGAGGTGGATCTGGGGCTCAAGCAACTGCCGTACTCGCGCCAGCAGCTGTAGCCAGCGTTCAATTAGTCAACGGTGGAGATGGTTATGGTTCAGCTCCAACTGTAAGCATCACCGGAGGTGGCGGATCTGGTGCAACCGCTGAGGCGTTAGGACTTACAATGGAAATGCAGCCTAAATCAATTATCGAAGACTTTGATGTGAATTACGGAAGAATGAATTCGATGTTAGGGGTCGAAGTGCCTCACACAAGTGCTAATGTTCAAACCTCCATCCCATATGTTGACATTGATCCGCCAACAGAAATATTTAAAAACTCTGATGCAGCCGTTCCTTTAGGTACGCTAACGGATGGTACACAAATATGGAAAATTACTCATAACGGTGTGGACACACATGCAATGCACTGGCATATGTTTGATGTGCAGTTGATTAACCGCGTAGGTTGGGATGGTATGATCAAGGCTCCGGATCCAAATGAATTGGGCTGGAAGGATACCATTCGCATGAATCCGTTAGAAGACGTGATTATTGCAATGAGACCGATTATTCCAGATGTCCCGTTCGATCTTCCTAACAGCGTACGGCCGCTTGATCCGACGATGCCGCTCGGGTCGGCCATGGGCTTCATGAACGTAGATCCGACCAATCAACCGGCCGCGGTCACAAATCAATTGGTGAACTTTGGTTGGGAATACCTGTGGCATTGTCATTTGCTAGGACATGAAGAAAATATTATGATGCGGCCGATGGTCGTAACTGTTGCTCCTAAAGCGCCGGACACTCTTGCAGGTGCAGCAGGTAAAACGGGTGTGACGTTAACCTGGACCGATCGCTCTCTGAATGAAACCGACTTTTTAATTCAGCGGTCTACCGCATTAGATGGGCCATGGACCAATGTCGGGACAATAGCTAGTGCGAAAGGAGTTGGCAGCAACGTTACATTTTTAGATAAGTCTGTAACGAAGAAGAAAACCTATTATTACAGGATAATCGCCAGTAATACAACGGGCTACACTCAGAAATACTCAGCGCCGACGGTTGGCTATCCGACAATGACGGAAAATTCACAACCGACAACACCGATTTCTGTTATAACACAATAAAAAAAACGAACTCCGGATTTATTAACGTTATCCGGAGTTCTTATTTTGTAACTTTAAAGTAGACATAGTCGCTAACTCTACATGTGATAATAAGAATTATATTCGATTATACTCTTTCATTATCCGCAATAGATCTTGATGATCAATCGCTTCAACCTTATGCCCGTTGGGTTTCACGGTTGTCATTGTTTCTGCTGCAATAAGGGCATTTACCACAGACTCATCAACTGCCTGACAAACCGCTTCATATATCGGGTCAAAAACTTCGTCATTAACAAACTCCATTTTCAGCTTTTCTGGTGCTGATTGCGGAATATCCATTTCGTTCGCAGTAGAAAATGCGAGAAAAATATCTCCTGAACTGTTTCCGCCAGGACTTCCGCTTCTTCCAATGCCAATCGCCGCACGTTTGGCAACGCGCCGCAGTTGGTGTGGAAGCATCGGGATATCAGTCCCAATAATGACAATGATGGAGCCCTGCTCTTTATCTAAAAGTTTTTCCTTCATCATATGTTTTCCTACCGGTACACCTAAAATGGTTAGCCACTCTCGCAAGCCAAAATTGGCTTGGACAAGAACTCCTATATGATGCGTCTGGCCATCGATGGTAACAACACGTGATGATGTCCCTGTCCCGCCTTTAAACTCGTAGCAAATCATTCCCGTTCCACCGCCAACATTCCCTTCAGCAACGGGACCCGTTTTTGCATTATTAATCGCCGAAAGCACATGCTCTTCAGAAATATGCTGACCGTTTATGTCATTAAGGACGCCATCATAGGTTTCGGCAATAACAGGCATTGACCATAAATGTTCATTACTGAACTGTTCACCATAATGGTTTATCATCCATTTTGTGGTGGCATGATGAGCCATTCCTACCGAGTGAGTATTGGTGATGCAGATGGGGCTAAGAAAGTAGCCGGCATCGTTCACCCAATGTACCCCAGTCATCTCGCCATTTCCATTTAAACTGTAAAATCCGGCCCAAATTGGCTGCATTGTATTCTTTTTTCCTCTTGGCAGGATGGCCGTCACTCCAGTACGGATGGGCCCTTTACCGATTTGAACCGGCCCTTCCCCTTCAATAATGGTCGTAAAACCAATTTCTACCCCCGGTACATCAGTTAAGGCATTATTTTCTCCTGTCACACCAGGGAATGGCAAGCCGAGATCACGGGCACGCTTTTTACCCAAATTACAACTCCTCCTTACTGCGAACAAAAGAGGGCTCAACCCACTCCATCAAGATTTACAGAGTGAAGCTGCCCTCAACTTGTTCTTACTTTATTTTGTATTCGTATTTATCTAGGATCCATTGTGGGAGTTCCATCCGTGCTGTCATGAGCGGATCCACTATTTGGCAGATTCGCAAGTCACCCACAAGGGATAACAGCATTCCTGCTTCATCGGTATCAAATTCAAGCTGCTGGACAAGAAATTGATGCATATTGATTGTGGCTTGTTTGGCCGCCTCATCTAAAGTTTCAGCAGATGCAATTGTGATTAGCTTTTCTTCGCTGACAAGCATCGGCAATGGATACGATTCTCCTTTTAAAACATCGACCTTGACGGTTACTTCTCCAGGTATTTCCAATCCGCAAATGACAATTTCTCCATCAGCCATCACGGCATGCAGGTCTCCCATTGAAAGAAGGGCGCCTGGAACATTTACCGGTAAATAAAGAGTAGAGCCCTTTATGATCTGCTTGCAATCCATATTGCCGCCATGTTCGCCTGGTGTACCAGTCGGAATTTCCACCCCGCTAGGAGCGGTACCGATAACACCAATCATCGGTTTAATAGGAATATGAATTTTATCATTGAAAATAGCTTTACCTTCCCGAATTGGAATAACTTTTGTCGTTTCGCCCGACACATAATCCCGTAAAACACCAAGCTTTGGTGTCGTCGTCATGACACCTTTATGGTCTATTTTAATATCCAATATCTCTACTTTTAGAATATCCCCCTGCTCCGCCCCTTCTACATACAAAGGACCTGTGGCGGGGTTGATCTGGTCCCAGCCGACCGAGCTGAACAGCTGATCCTCCCGCTGGATTTGATTGCTAAAGCAGTCATACGTTTCGAACACCACCGTGCTGCCAGCCTGAACTTTTTTAACAGGCTTATTGTTCGGTGACATCGTCAGTACTCCTTGTTCCTTGCGAATGATTTCCATGGTTACAACTCCCTTAAAAAAATTACCCCGCTGTCAGTGTATAGGACACCTGTCCATCAGCACCGACATCCACCAACGCGCCCCTTAGCAGGCCTTGGTCATAGTCTGTACCGGCGTTAATGCAAATGGTTCTCCCTAATGCCGTCACACCGCGGCTTTCATGAACATTCCCGTGCAAAGATAGGAGCGGCTGGTATTTTTCAATCGCCTCTCGCACCGCTTTGCTTCCTGCTGGACCGGTTGCCAGGGAATCCCCATCAAGTACAGGCTTTAACTCATCATCATATAAGGTCCCTTGATCTAAGTCAGTATCATAAGGAGGGATATGAATATTAAAAATGCAGCGATTCATGTCCTTCACCTGCGCGGCCAATTGTTCGATTTTCTCTGCCAGCTCTTCCTCGCTAAATTCACGCGGGTACTTAAACACACTAGGCTTACCGCCACCCACAGAAAGAATCTCAAACCCATTTACTTCAATAATTTTCCCATCACCGTTTGCGACAAAACTTCCCGCGTTCATCAGTTCATCTAAATAAAAATCATCGACACTTCCAGGAATCAAGATGCAGGGAATTCCTGCCGCTGAAAATCGCTCATCTGCCAACCGAATCCACTCCTGCAGGACTTCAATCTGCTTCTCTTTGATGATCAGCTCGGCATCATTTTCGTTTAAACGATTTAATTCATCCTCTGTGACTAAGAAGGGATAGAATCCGGCATCCCTAAGATTTCGCTCCAGATCTGGCAATTCCTTCTCTTTTTTAACTTTAACGGTTGAGCCGTAATACCTGCAAGTATAAACGCCGTTTTTTTCCACAATCGGAACAACCATTTTCCCGGTTAAATCCCCTCCAAAAATAACTAAGTCAGCTTTATAAAACTTACCGGCATTAGTGAATTTTCGGAAGGCTGTTTCACCGCCATGCAGGTCTGCTGCATAAAAAATTTTCACTTTGCTCACCCCACTACTTTTTTTAAAAATGGTTTACTTAATCCGAAGGGATCTCTTGGAACTGTATATCGATATCGATTCCTTTCTTCGCATGGGACCGCTTCATCACGAAATAGACGATAATTGGGATTAACATTAAGCAGAGCGAAACCACAATCATTGTAAATGGCAAATCGCCTCTCAAAAACGGAATCAAAAGATAGTAACAAATCGAAACACTGATTGCCAGGGTTAACCAGCCAAGAATGGTAATTAAATGGATTCCTAAAAATTTTGTTTTTACAATCGGCGGTGAGGAGTTAAACAAAATCTTCTTGCGGGTGGAGAAAACAATTCCGGAAATCCCCAGGAAAATCCAAGCTAAGAACCAAGTGAATATCGTATATGCGATATTGGCCGTCCAGGAAGGCATAAAAATATCGAGCATTAAGAAGAACCAGGCACCGATGATGACCGTTCTTAACGCGTAGGTTGGTGAATTCGTTTTCTTGTTGAGTTCCATAAATTTGCTAGGAATCAAGCGGTCAAAAGACCAAGCGACAATATTACGCGAAGGGCCGAAGCCAAGACCTGCCGCTGAGCCAAAGGTGGCCACCGCGAAACAGATAGCAATCAAAAAGACAAATACTGGGCTCTTCGTCATAATTCCAATCATGATCGTGATAAATGGATCATAGCCCTTGAAAGGATAGGCCTCATGGCCGGCATTGTACAGATAATACAAGCTATTGGACCAAATATCGCCGAAGTTAATATAAGACATCGCATAGAAAATCGCCCAAACAACCATTAAAATGGCCAGTGAACCAAATAAGGCCAGAAGCTGAGATTTTTGCACATTACGGACTTCGCCAGCAAGGTTTGCCCCAAAGGTGGAGCCAAGGGTGTTTAGAATAATGTAAGTGGAACCGGCCATGACTGTTGCTCCAAAAAGGAACTTTGTTGTGTAGCCATCTGCTTCAGCTAATTTAATGACATCGCCATAGGCCAAGCCTGTCAGCTCAGTAAAATTAGCCGCAAACGTTCCCTGCCCGGTAATCAGGTTTGCAATGATAAAGACAACCGCCCCTACCAGCGTTGCACCGAGCGTTAAATAGGCCAGCCTAACCATCCACTTTGTCCCTTTATAATAGATAAAGTAGATGAACGCCAACAGGGCGGTACCAATAATCGCATGCATGATATTGCTGTTGAAAAACTCCGCCAGCCCCAGCCATGTTGCGTCATTTCCGTTAATGAGTGCTATTGAATAGAAGAATTCAACGATCGACCATTTGATAATCCAATTTAACAGAATTCCCGTCCAAGAAATGGATGTAAACGTTATCATAAAACTTGCCATCAGTCCAAGCGATGGATGCAGAATCCTACTTATATAAATATATTCTCCGCCGGAGCGCGGCATTGAGACCGATAGCAGCCAATAAAGGCCTGCAATAATAAACATCTGCGCCACCGTCAAAATCGCCCAAACCATATGGGCACCCGGATATAAAAATGGTGCCCACATAATATACACGAGTGCGAACATTAAACCCGGGTTGGCAGCGGAATAAATCATCGTGTCAATTGGGCTGATCTGTCTGGCAATTCCACCTGTTGACTTTTGTTCAAATAATGCGAGACCTGCTTTAGACATCTTTTCACCCTTCTTTCTTTAAAAATAAAAGAAAAATCACAGTGACGAGACATTCTACACCAAAGACAATTTGCTTTCTCTAAGAAAAGAGGCTTCTTCTGGCAGTCACCCCCTCTAGATAATTAACAATATTCTGAAAAGTAAACTCAAAAAAATTAATCTAACAAACGCAGCAAGGATTTTACGGCTTGAGCAGAAACATCGAGCCCCTCTTTTTCCTCAGGTGTGAGCGGCAATTCTATAATACTCTCAATGCCATTCCCGCCAAGAACTGCAGGGACCCCCAAATATATGTCCTGATACCCATATTCCCCTTCTAAATAGGCAATCGAAGGGAGAATTCTCTTTTTGTCCTTTACGATCGCCTCAGCCATTTCTACGATTGCTGCGGCGGGGGCATAATAGGCACTACCCTGACCTAAAAGTTGAACAATCTCACCGCCGCCGTTGCGCGTCCGTTCCACGATTTTATTAATCTTCTCCTTAGAAAGGATCCTTTCCAATGGAATACCGCCGGCATACGAAAACCTGACCAACGGCACCATCGTATCGCCGTGCCCGCCCAAGACAAAGCTAGATATATCTTCTATCGACACATTTAATTCTTGAGCAACAAAGGTATTAAACCTAGCCGTATCAAGGACCCCCGACTGCCCAATTACCCTGTTTTTAGGGAATCCAGTTGTTTTGTAGCAAACATAGGTCATCGCATCAACCGGATTGCTAAGGACTAATACATAACTATTCGGAGAATAGTAGGCGATATTTTCAGATACTTCCTTGATAATTTTTGTATTTATTGAGACTAAGTCTTCCCTGCTCATCCCAGGCTTACGGGCGACTCCGGCAGTAATAATAACCAAGTCTGCGTCCTTAATATCTTCATAGTGGGAGCTGCCTATTATGATAGAATTATATTTCTGCACGGGACCCGCTTGGAGTAGATCTAATGCCTTCCCCTTTGTCGGATTTTCCTGCGAAGGAATATCCAACAGGACAATGTCCCCCAACTCCCTTTGGGCGAGCATCAGAGCGATTGTCGTCCCGGTATGGCCTGCCCCGATGACGGCAAACTTTA
This sequence comes from Neobacillus sp. SAB-20_R2A, assembly GCF_049568635.1. Lineage (NCBI taxonomy): Bacteria > Bacillati > Bacillota > Bacilli > Caryophanales > Bacillaceae > Neobacillus > Neobacillus sp. SAB-20_R2A. Next base: position 2,898,218 of record NZ_CP145895.1, read on the forward strand.
TTCGTTTGAAGGACATAATTCATCCTCCTTTCTTGCATCTAGAACGTTTAAGATTTTTTTTCTGAATTGTCTTCAATCTTCTCTTGTTTTTTAACGTTAGACTTCTCCATAAATAACTGCGGCAGGCTTTCATCAGGATGTGGAATGACATGAAGTGCAATTAAAGAACCTTTTTTTCTGGCCATATCCGCCCCTGCTTCGACCGCTGCCTTTACGGCACTGACATCCCCTTCTACTACGATCGTAACGAGAGCTGGGTCGACCATATTTTGTTTGACAAGCTGGACAAATGAGGTTTTTACCATCACATCTAATGCTTCGATGGAGGTAGCCAGCCCTCTAGTTTCAATCATTCCTAAAGCTTTTGCCAACTCACCTCACCTCTTCCGCGTCTCTTTTCACCAGTTTCCCTGTCTGCCCGCTTACAATCAACCCAGCATTCGCTTCATCAGTATCGATATGCATTTCCAAAATATACTTAGATGAAACTCGAATCTGCACCCTTTCATATCTGATCGGCCGAATTAGATGACCAACTTCCACGGCAACATATTCCCCGTCCGCCACACTAAATTGGAGTGCCTGATCTGGCGACATATGGATATGTGCTTGGGCGATGATTAATCCTTTTTCTAAAAATAGACTGCCATTCGGGCCGATAATGGTTACCGGCGAAGATCCCTCTAAGTCTCCTGATTCTCGGATAGGCGGCTTCAAACCAAGTTTAATTGCATCGGTTTGACTTGCCTCTACTTGTGTTTCCTTCCGTAATGGCCCAAGAACCCGAACTCTTTCGATGCTCCCCTTCGGTCCGGCAATGATGACCGTTTCATTTGCAGCGAATTGCCCGGGTTGCGACAAATCAGCCTTTTTCGTTAACTGATAACCCTTGCCAAAAAGGAATTCTAAATCCTTTTCCTTTAAATGACAATGCCGTGCCGATACACCAATAGGAATACAGGCCTCATCATGAGGACTCTGTTGCAGCCGCCTTATTACTTCCTCAACAATCCGTTTTGTTAGTTCTTCCTTCATCCTCTTAACCTCATTTTTTCATCTCTTGAATTATAGGTCTATCCCTCAATCTTCGGTAATACCAGCTGCAATTCAGTATGCGGCCTTGGAATGACATGAACTGAGAGAAGTTCGCCCACCCGCTGTGCCGCTTCACTGCCTGCTTCTGTCGCGGCTTTAACCGCGCCGACATCACCCGTTACTAACACAGTCACAATTCCGCCGCCAACATGGACCTTCCCTACAAGATTTACGTTCGCTGCTTTTACCATCGCATCGGCCGCTTCCAATGAAGCTACCAAACCTCTTGTTTCAATCATGCCAAGAGCACCATTTATCGCCATACCCTATTCCTCCTAAATGTACTAAGATTTTTGATATTGTTCTATTACACTCTTAACTAACTGGGTAATCATCTCTTTGTCTATCTCCATCCGGTTCTTGCTTGCTTTTTCCAAGACCTGTTCGACGATTTTCTCACTGCTGCCGATTTTTTCAATCGATTGTGCAGGCTTTGGAATGGATACATCCTTTATTCCGTAAGCGATTCGTTTAATATTAATCAAATGCCTTGCCGTGATGTTGTCTCCCGTAATGTTGCCACCGTATGACCCGCACCCTAGTGTAAGCGAGGCGGTCAATCCTGTCGTTGCACCTGCAGCGCCAATCGATGCCAGTGTGTTTACTAAAATTCTAGAGACGGGCATTTCAAGACCAAACATTTTGGCGACATTCTCATCATTGGTATGAAGGGCGAGGCTATGGCCCCTTCCGCCAATATTCAACAATTCCTGACAGATTCTTTTCGCCTCTTCCACATCCGTAGCTGTATATAGGGCAAAAATCGGAGCAAGTTTTTCAATTGAAAAAGGGATTTCCTTCCCAATTGATTCTTCCTCAGCAATTAACAATCGTGTCCCACTTGGTACTGTTAGGCCAGCCATGGCGGCAATTTTTACGGCAGACCTTCCAACAATCGCTGGATTCAATTTTCCCTGTGTTGGAGAAATCACGTTTTCGACCAATGACTTTTCTGAGCCAGTTAAAAAGTAGGCACCATTGTTTTTTAATTCTCTTATCGTCATTTCTTTCACGTTTTTGTGGACGACAATCGCCTGCTCGGTGGCACAAATCGTGCCATTATCAAACGTTTTGCTGTCAACAATCATCTTGACTGCTTTGTTGATATTAGCGGAACGATCAATATAAACCGGAACATTCCCTGGTCCGACACCGTAGGCAGGTTTTCCAGAACTGTACGCGGCTCGGACCAGCCCGCCGCCGCCTGTTGCCAGGATTAATTGGATATCTTGATGGTGCATCAGTTCGGTCGTTGCCTGCATTGTCGGTCTGCTGATCCAGCCGATTAACCCTTCAGGTGCGCCTGCCTCGGTGGCGGCATCTCGGCATACCCGAAGCGCCTCCACCGTACACTTTACCGCCGAAGGATGCGGGCTGACGACAATCGCATTTTGCGATTTTAATGAAATAAGTGTTTTAAAAAATGCCGTCGAGGTTGGGTTCGTCGTTGGGATGATCCCGGCAATAACACCGAACGGGTAGGCGATTTCCGTGATTTTTTCTTTTTTGTCTGTTCTGATGATGCCTACCGTTTTTTCATCCTTGATAGATTCATAGACTCCCAGTGAGCCTAAGTCGTTTTTAATTTTTTTATGTTCAACCACACCCATTCCTGTTTCCTCAACGGCCATTTGCGCTAGTCTTTCAGAAGCTTGATAGGCTGCTTGTGCGGTTTGCTTGACGATGCGGTCGACCTGTTCCTGGGAAAATTGCTGAAACCTTGCTTGCGCTTCCTTTGCCCTGCTGACAGCTTCCTTCATTTCTTGAATAGAATTCAAATCTGTATCCATTTGCAAAAACATTCTCCCTCCCTTCATCTATCTTGTTAATCATGATGCGGGAAAAATTTCACCTGCCCTTGTCCCTCTTCCAAACTTGCAGTCTTATTCCCTAAACGTTTCCAGCTCGATAATTCGTCTTTTGTTAGTGGAGGATAATCAGACTGCCCGCCTGCATCTGCCTGTGGTTTCCTGTTAAAGCAAATTGACGCGGAAATATTCTTCCATATGTTGATTTCTTCCTCTGACAAGGGAGCGAGGTGAGTTCTTTCCTTAGAAAAACCTATAGCTGAAGAAATTTCTTTCCATTTTTTAAAATCATAATCTGACAACGGCGGATATTCCGGGCTTTTGTTTTCTTCATGAGGACCTGTGTTCCAACCGTTGGATTGGGACGGACCCGCGTATTCTTCCAGCTTCGAAAGTACTAATCTGGTAATCTTTTCGACCAATTCGGCATCCATTGTATCACCACCTAAAACTGCCACAGGTTTCTTAAATTTTTCCATCTCGTAAATACTTTTCTGCTAATTCATCGGTATCTTCTGTAAAGCCACTGCCCAATTCTCGTGTTGTCTCGTTATCTCGGCTGCCAACCCAGGCAATCAGCTGAAGCCGCCGCATCAGTATAAAAGAAGGGATTTCTTGTTCTTCTTCCTCCGAAAGAGGGCGGACACTTCGATAGCCTTTTAACCATGAAGCAATGAGTTCCGGGACATATGGCTTATGTTCAATAAAGCTTAAGGATGTTGCAAGATCATATAAATACCAGCCAAAACCACAATCATCAAAATCAATTACTTTGATTTGATCCCTTTCAACTAAAAGATTTGCAAGTCGTAAATCAGAATGGATGAGGCCGTAACGGGTTGGGGCTTTGCCAAATCGCTCCAATCTCGTTTTTATTTTAGCGGACACCTTTGTGAACAGTTCTGCCCGCTCTGGCGTTATCGCCAGTCCATCCTGCCATCTGCCCCACTTTGGAGATTGGCCAAGTATGGTATCGTAATCCCAAGTAAGCCTTCGGACATGAAGTAGTTGTTCCCAATTGGCAATACTGTGTTCATGCAGCTGGGCTGTAATCGCACCAAGCATATTAAATTGGCTGATTAGCTCCTGCTGATTATCTTCATTAGGTGCCTCGCCCTCCAAAAATGTGAAAAGTGTACAGTGGTAGTCCATGTTATCATGGTTAACGACTTGAATATATTCACCATTTCCCCCAGATACCGGCAAGGAGACCTGGATAGACGAATGCTGGTCAATCGACCTTAACCACTCCAGTTCACTTTCCACTTCTATTTTTGTGTGGTACCCGGGGCGTCCCACACGCAGAATATATTTTTCCCTCGTAGTAGTGTCTGTAATTAGGTAAGTAGCATTTTCGGAATAGTTTAATAGTTGAATAGAAGATTGCAATAAAAAGGGATAAAAAGGAATAGCGGCTTTGGCAATTTGATTAAATTTTTCCATGGATTCCTGTAAAGGATCAATTGAGGAGCTGCCCATATCATTACTCCTTTCGAATTGTTAACTGTAGCTGAAAATCAATTTAGCTGCTTGTTTGATGCTTGCCTCGCATTTTGACAGTAACTCATCACAATATTCTTTATCGCAAAGCAAACCAGGTTTAAATTGCAGGACCCTATTATCGAGCATCGAGTAAATAGCCCACACGCCATTTTTATAAAGTTCCTGCATGACATAAAGGGCGCCTTGCGGATGATTAAACTCAAGCCCCATCACCACGCCCAATTGGCGGATACCGACAAAAAAGTCTGGATGCTGCTTCTTGATGGTTTCTAATCCTGTCCGCAAGTATCGGGCCACAAAATCAACGTTTTGCTGAACCTCTTTACGCTGCGAAATTTCAAGAACCTTCATGGCAACAATACAGCCTAATTCTGATCCCCCGAACGTCGAGATATGAGCAAAGCCATCTTCATTCATCCAATTCCCAGCTTGTTTGCTGACGACGGTTGCGGCAATCGGATAAATTCCGCCGCTAAAGCCTTTAGAGGTCACGAGAATATCCGGTTCGACCCCATAATGTTCAATCCCCCAAAGCTTACCAGTCCGCATTAGACCAGTTTGTACTTCATCGGCGATATATAAAGTCCCGAATCTTTCACACAACTTTTTTACAGCGGATAGATAGCCTCGTTCCGGCAGCGGGAACCCATAGGTTGCAGGGATGGTTTCAATAATGACACAGGCGACATCTTCATTTCCGAGTGCCCGTTCCATGGCATCCAAATCATTAAAGGGAACATGAATAAATTCCGATGGGTCACCCTCACTTAAAAACATCCTGGAATACCGTTCATTTCCTAAAGAGACGGCGAGGCCTGTGTGACCGTGATAGCCATTTATAATCGAAACAATTTTCTTCCGTTTCGTTGCATAGCGGGAACATTTCAAGGCTACATCAATAGCCTCGCTTCCGCCAGCAGATAAAATGGAATAATGAAGGCTGTCAGGTGTACATTGTGAGAGTTTTTCCGAGAGGCGTGCACGCGTCATGGCCGGAAAGTGGTGATTACCGATATCAAATTCATCCAATGCTTCTTTCAAAGTGGCAATAATTTCTGGATTGCGGTGACCAAGATTATAAGTCCCTCCATTTAAATGGACATCCATTAATTTCTTGCCTTCCATATCATAAAAGTAATATCCTTCCCGTTTCCCCATCACTAAGTCAATGCCATCTTTTTGCCATTGGCTGGTTTTTCCCGGGTTCCACCATTTAATAGAGCGGTCAAGGATTGCATTTTTACTGCCAAATTCAATCATATTCGTTTCTCCTTATCTCTCAAAGCGTTTAGTTATGATGGTTATCACATCTTTAATTTTTGAAATTCAGGATTTCTCTATATCTCATCGGCCACAATTAATTCAACGCCACGGGCCGCTACAATTTTCTTCCACTCGTCGGGGCAGCTTTGGTCCGTGATAATCCTGGATGCATCTGTAATCGAGCACATATAAGCAAAGGTCGTTTTTCCGAATTTGGAATGGTCGGCGAGAACTATGACCTCCTCTGCTCGCTCCATCATTTTTCGGGAGATGCTTGATCCGCTGATATCATAATCGGTAATTCCGTTGGCAATGGAAACCCCTCCTGCACAAACAAAGGCTTTATCGGCACGAAGCATTTCAAGCATCCGTTCGGACAGCGGCCCGCTCATATATTTCTGGTTTCTTTCAATTTCGCCGCCAATAAAAATGACTCGGCCCTTAAAACTGTCCATGGCCGCAAGCATGACTGGAACAGAATGGGTAATCAGAGTAATATCCTGCTTATCTGCGAGGAACGGAATCATGTCGAGCGGAGTCGTTCCGTTGCCAATCATAATGATGTCACCGTCTTCCACTAGGTCTGCAGCCGCCTTACAAATGGCTTGTTTCTCTTTTTGGTTAATCGTTGTTTTTTCATCGAAAGGCAGTTCCCAGCTATGAATCTTATTTTTGATGGCACCACCATATACTTTTTTCAAATATCCTTCCTTTTCAAGCCGGTCTAGGTCGCGGCGAATCGTTTCATCGGAAACATGGAGAAGGTTGGCCAAGACGCGCACCTGGACCTTTTCTTCCTTTTCTAAAGATTCCATAATGGTTGTTTTTCGTTCTTCATAGGATAAAGACATATCTAGTACCACCTACTAAGCACAGAATTGGAACCTTTATTCTAGTAAAGGTGTTAGTTTTTCAAAAAATAACTCGTAATTAATTTTCAGGTAATATTTGTCCGCCATCGACGATGATCGATTGTCCAGTGATAAAGCCTGCTTCTTTAGTGGCCAAGAACAGGGCTGCATAGCCAATGTCTTCAACGGTGCCAAGCTTTTTCATTGGGATGGCCGAGGCCATTTCTTCTAGGTAGTCATCACCTAGACCTTCGAGTCCTTCTGTTAAGACATTCCCTGGCAGCACAGCATTCACGGTAATTTGTTCGCCAGCCAGCTCTAAGGCCGCTGTTCGCATGAAACCCAATTGCGCCGCTTTACTAGCCGCATAATGAGACCAACCCGGATAACCGGTAACAGGACCAGTAATCGACGAGGTAATGACAATTCGTCCGTATTCAGCTTGCTTGAGATATGGGATGCACGCTTGTACAGCGTGGAATGTGCCCTTCGCGTTGGTATTCATGACAGTATCCCAATCTTCATTTGTCATCGTCTCCAGCGAGGCAGATGGAAAAATCCCGGCATTGGCGCACAAAACATCAATACCGCCAAATGTTTCATGGACCTCTTTCACTACAGCCTTCATCGAGTCACGATTTTGGACATCGCCTTGGAATGCCACAACTTTTGCATTTTTGCTATCTAATTCTGCTGCACATGCTTCGGCGGCCTCCAAATTTCTTGCGACAACCGCAACATTGGCACCGTGCTTGGCAAACACGCGGGCAATCCCTTTCCCAATTCCTTTACTGCCACCCGTAACGATAACTGTCTTACCCTGCAATGAACTATACATCTTAACAGCTCCTCTACTATTTAAATGTGAATGGGCTTTTTAAAAAAACAACAAGTTGCCAATATCCAATTTGCATGAAGTTGTGGGATGTACTGTGAGATGTTGTGGATTTTAAGATAGTAAATATGTATGATAGCCTAGAACAGAATATTCAGTTTATAAAAAATAGTTGTCTCTATTAAAAAAAGCCCATTGACTGGGCTTTTGGCATTTGGATAAATATTTAAAGAACTTTGAATTCATGCTGTCGTTTACATGCCTTAGCTAGTATAAGAAGCAAGTCATTTAGGTAACGACGATCAAGGGAAATTAATTTTTTATCTTGAATACCCTCCAAAATATAGGCGGTAAATTCCCATACAGTATTTTTAATAGTAGAATCGTTGGTTTCAGCGATAACCGTTAATGCTTTTAGAATGGCACGGATGATTGAGATATCTTCTTGGCCATAGTGACGTATTTGATAAAAGCTTAGGTATAAATAATCTGAAAAAAGAAGCTGCTTAGTAATAAGCCTTAAGTTGCCTTGTTTATCGTATTTTAAGGGTTTCGGCAGTTGTTTTTGGCCTAGCCCTTCCAAAATACTGCCAATCTGTTCAATACAATTAACAGCTGTATTTGGATCATTCACGGCAGGCGAAATCGCACGTAAAGCGATTTCAACTAACTTTTTTAACCCAAATTCAACATTATGGTAGGGGGACCGAGTGGGACCGATAGAAAAATAAGTGGACAGTTCATTTTCGAGCCCCTCATCTGCCATGTTCCAGACCGAAAACAAAGGTGAACCCTGGTTAACGAAATCAGCCTGTTTTTTTTCGATTCGAATAATACCATTATTTCGCACTGCCACTTCCAATAGGGCAGCTTCATTAATAACTTCAATATATCCAGTTTCCGGGGCTTTTATCAGAATAGGATCATGTTTTTCGTGAGATTCAAAATCGTATTCTTCCCTTTTAACCTCCACTGTTTCGTTTATCGAGTATTTTTCCTCAACGACCTTTTTGGTTTCAGAAGAAATTCTAAAAATTAAATGACCGACTTGTATCCAATTGGAGGTATGATGGACAAAAAAGATGAAAGCGGCTAAGCAAATTATGGTTACAAGTATAGCGAATGAAGGTGACAGGAATGTGGTCTTTTCCTCTGTTTCTCTTAACAACAAAAGTAGAATGACAGAATATACAAAACCACCAACAAAGCTTCCCAATACACGCTGCGTGCTATGGTCGGTAATAAAATTTTGCAATGTCCGCGGTGAGAAGTTGGACAAAAACGTAGTCAGAACAACTAATATCGAGGAGAACGTAATAGTTGTCATTGTTAGAAGTGCCGAGGAAATGGAACCTAGCACCGTTTGAGCTAATCCCTTATCGGAAAGCAAAAGATTTGGCACGTATTTCAAAATATCAGGACGGGCCGATAAAAAAAAGTCAAAGCGAATCGTCAGAATGGCCAATATAAAAGCAACCAAGCTATAAAGGGCTGGCAAATACCAGAAACTGCCACGAATATGTCTCCATAGAGTTAATAGCTTCATACGTGTCTACCTCTTCTAAAAAACAAGTTTTTTTAACTAGTCTTGCCAAAAGCTTGGCATCATAAAATGTGTAAAAACGCAGAAAACCAGCGGGGACTACCCCCGCTGGTTTTTTTTGTAGTTATTTTTCAATTTGCCATTCATTCACGTTGTAGAACATACCGAATTGCTTTGGTTGTCCCACTTTAACTTTCTTATTTACGGCTCCCATTAGGAAGTCTGAATAAAGTGAAAGTGTTGGCAGATCTTCATGCAGGATTTCTTGGACTTTGTCATAAATCACTCTGCGCTTTTCTGGATCTGGTTCTGATTTACCTTGTGTTAACAAATTATCAAGCTCAGGATTGCTATAATCAGCAAAATTATAGGTTGCACCAGTAGCATAGAATGTACTTACATCCGGATCAATTTGGTACGGGATTCCTAGGAACATAATATCAAAGTCATGCTTAGCACCTTTTTGCATATGAGTTGGGAAGTCGTACTTTTGAACCTGAACGTTTAACCCTACTGCTTTTAAATTTTCTGCAATAATAACAGCGGATTGCTCACGAACCTGGTTGCCGATTGGAACATTGACTCGAATTGGCTTGCTCTTATCCCAGCCTGATTCTGCAATGAGCTTCTTAGCTTTCTCTGGATCATATTGGTAATTCTTAATGTTTTTATCAAAGTATGGATGGATCTTTGTGTATGGTCCATCAATGATTTCTGCTTTTCCTTTTAATAACTTTTCAACAAGTTGCGGACGGTTAATCGCATAAGCAATCGCTTGGCGCATCTTCTGATCAAAGGTTTTTGTATTCATGTAGATTTCCTGCCAATCATAGCCCTTTGGATCATTTGTTGTGACATTCGCCATATTTTTCACTTTTTCAATATCTTGAATCGCAATTGCACCTGTGGATGGGTAGTTGATATGGATTTCGCCTGTTTGCAGCTGTGCTGTAATGTTTGCTTGTGGAACTACCTTAAAGAACAGCTTGGCAGTTTTTGGTGCACCTCGATAGTAATTTGGATTTGCCTTAAGTTCTACACTTGATTCCCCGCTGAAGTTAACAAGCGAATAGGCACCATTGGAAACGGTTGGCTTTAACATAAATGGATCTTGATGAAGTGTTGCCGGATCTTTATCCTTCAAGATATGGCTTGGTACAGCTCGGAAATTGATTAAGCTCCCTTTTAGATAGTTCGGGTCCGTCGGTTTTTTAGTATGAATGACAAAGGTTTTGTCATCAACTACTTCAATCCCCTTAACAGACTTTTCTCCTTTTGGCAGCTGGCCATTTTCATCCAGACCATCAATAACGTTAAGAGTTTTCAAGCCGGAACTTTGAACGGCAGGATTGGCCAGCAGATCAAACGTAAATTTAACATCCTCAGACGTAACAGGCTTCCCATCTGTCCAATTTGCCTTTGAATTAATTTTAATCGTAAACGCTTGATTATCCTTTGTTTCAAAGCTTTCTGCTAACTTATTTTGAAATTTCATGTTTTCATCTGGTTCAAAGAAAGGATCAAATAGAATATTTGCCAAGGTAATGGCACCCAAGTCACGGGTATTAATCGGATTGATCGCACCGATTGCGTTTGAAACACCTACGACAATGGTATCACCATATTGTGCTGAGCCGCCGCCCTTCCCATTTTCCTTCGGTGTGCTTGATGCATTATTAGAACCTGAACATGCACTTAAAAATAATAACAAAGCAATCGATAAAAGCGTTAAAAATTTTCCTTTCAGCTTCTTCATTCCCGTCCCTCTTTTCGTTTTATATTGGTTTGCTATATATCATTGGGGGCATGGCCTCCAATCGTTTAACGCCTTAATGTGATGAGGGGCTGGCCCCCACTGAGTTAATGCGCTAAATACCTCAATGTTACTTCAATGTTTTCGGATCCAAAGCGTCCCGCAGGCCATCACCGATAAAATTGATTGCTAATACGACAATGACAATCATTACCCCCGGAGGAACCCATAGCCATGGCTGGTCGGTTAATACCGTGATAGATTGGGCATCTGTCAGCATGTTCCCCCAGCTCGCCGTTGGCGGCTGTACACCCATTCCGAGGAAGCTTAGGGAAGCTTCTACGATAATGGCTGCTGCTATGCCAAATGTAGCCTGTACAAGTATAGGAGCAATCGCATTCGGTAAAATATGCTGGAATAAAATCCTTGGTGTACTTAACCCAAGCACAACACCCGATTTGACATAATCAACATGTTTCAGCGAAAGTACCGTTCCGCGAACCAATCTGGCAACGGCCGGCCAGCCTAGGAGTCCCAAAATCCAGATGATATTAAATAGGCTAGGCCCTAAAATACTGACCACTACAAGAATTAACATCAATCCAGGGAATGACATGAAGACGTCTGTCAATCGCATTAACACAATATCGACCCATCCGCCAAAATAGCCGGAAACTGCACCTAGGATGGTTCCAATGACGGTGTAAATAAGAACTGCCCCTAGTCCGACTGCCATCGAAACTCTTGATGCATAGATGAGGCGTGTGAAAAGATCCCGACCGACTTGGTCGGTTCCTAACCAGTGCTCAGCAGATGGCGGTGCAGAAAATTCGTCATAAACCTGATACGGGTCCTTTGGTGCAATAGCTGGTGCAAAAATCGCAATCAGGATGATTAACAACATCAAAATACTGCCTGCTACGGCCAAGCGATGCTTCATAAAACGTTTAATTATTAGTTGTAAAGGCGTTTCCTCTCCGCCAATCTCTGTATGGGAAATGGGAGGTTTTACATCCTTTTTAATATTTGTTTCAAGCATTGGCATACCATGTTCCTCCTTCCCTATTTATACTTAATGCGCGGGTCAACAAACGAATAGACAATATCTGTTAATAAATTGGCAAACAGCACCATAAATGCCGTCAATAGATTAAGAGCCATCAGTGTTGGATAATCCCTCGACATAATCGACTGAATGGTCAACTGACCCATTCCCGGCCACTGAAATATCTGTTCGGTGATAACCGCTCCGCCAAGTAAGAAAGGAATCTCCATGCCAATGATCGTAATAATCGGAATCAAAGCATTTTTTAAAGCATGTTTATTGGTAACAACAAATTCCTTTAACCCCTTTGCTCTCGCCGTCCGTAAATAATCCTGGCCCAGCACCTCCAAGAGACTTGCGCGGACATAGCGGACATATTGTCCTGAAATTCCGACTGCGAGCACGATCACCGGAAGAATTAAATGCTGCACCTTATCCAAGAAATTGTCCTCACTGCCGAGAGTCGACATGCCCCCAGCCGGCAGGACCTGCAATTGTACAGCAAAGATATAAATGAGGCCCAATCCTAGGAAAAAATGCGGGATGGAAATTCCGAAAAAAGAAGTCCCTGTCGCCAAATAGTCAAGTTTGCTATATTGCTTGACTGCACTTAAAATACCGATCGGCAGAGCGATGATTAACCCGACTATAAGGGCTAGTCCCATTAATTCAAATGTCGGGCCAAGCCTTTCAAAAATCATCTCTTTTACCGGTTCATAAGTCGAAAAAGAGTAACCCAAATTGCCTTGTACGAGGTTACCGAGCCAATGGAAAAACTGAATGTAAAGCGGATCATTTAAGCCAAGCTGTTCCTTCCTCATCGCCAGCAGTTCAGGAGAAGAATTGGGGTCGACGTACATATCAACCGGGTTTCCCGGTGCCATATTAATAATGATAAAGTTGACAACCATAACCCCAAATAAAACAGGGATGGCGATTAAAAGCCTGCGAATAATATAGGGAACCATATTTTCACCCTCTTTCAAAAACTAGAATTTATGCATCGTTAACTGCAAAGCAAGCAACGCTATGTTCGTTCCCCTTAAGAACAGGTCTTTGCTCCCGGCAAATTGCCGTTGCAATCGGGCAACGTGTATGAAAGCTGCATCCGCTTGGAGGATTGGCCGGACTTGGGACATCGCCAGCAATAATGATTCTTTCTTTTGACCTTAATTCAGGGTTTGGTATCGGATAAGAGCTTAACAACGCTTTTGTATAAGGATGCTGCGGATTTTTGAAAATTTCTTCCGTTTTTGCAACCTCGACAATTCTCCCTAAGTACATCACTGCAATCCGGTCGCTGATATACTTTACAGCTCCTAAGCCATGGGCAATAAACAAATAAGTAAGATTGAATTCTTTTTGCAGATCCTTCAATAAATTCAGGATTTGTGCCTGAATGGATACATCCAAAGCAGATACCGGCTCATCGCAAATGATCAGTTTTGGATTCAGCGACAGCGCTCTGGCAATTCCGATCCGCTGCCGCTGGCCGCCGGAAAATTCGTGAGGGTAGCGGTTTTTATAACTGTTCGGCAACCCAACCAGTTCCAAAAGCTCGTCCACCCGTTTATGGATTTTTTCCTTTTCAACTACTTGATGAATTCTCATCGGTTCTTCGAGGAGATCTTTGATTCTTTTTCTTGGATTCAGAGATGAATAGGGGTCTTGGAAAATAATTTGTAAATCCCGGCGCAGACCTTTCATCGTATCTCTGTTAGCAGTGGTGATTTCTTTCTCCTGAAAATACACCTTACCCTCTGAGGCATTTTCTAGCCTTACAAGCGTTTTCCCAATGGTTGATTTCCCGCAGCCCGACTCTCCTACCAATCCGAGTGTCTCACCTTCGTTAATATAAAAGTCGACCCCATCTACCGCCTTCACGTGACCAACCGTTTTCGAAAAAACACCCTTTTTAATAGGGTAATAGGTTTTTAATTTTTCTACTTTTAGTAAAGGAGTCGTTTCTTTTTCAATCATGGTGGTCATGTGAATATTTCCTCCTTTGGTTGATCGGAGTTTGTCCTTAAACCGTCTTCCTCGGTTAACCAGCACCTTACTTTATGCCCTGCTTGAACATCTTTAAGTCTAGGCTGTTCCTGCTCGCACCGTTCCGTAGCATATGGGCAGCGGGTATGGAACCGGCAGCCTGCCGGCATATGCTTAATGCTTGGCACTGAACCAGGGATTGAAGCAAGGCGTTGTTCACTTTCATACTCCAAATGTGGAATGGAGGCCATTAACCCTTGGGTATAAGGATGCTTTGGCTCTTTAAATAGCGTAAAAACATCTGCTTCCTCGACAACCTGACCGGCATACATAACAATAACTCGGTCGGCCGTTTCGGCAATCACCCCAAGATCATGAGTAATCAGCATAATGGCTGTATTAGAATCCTTTTGCAAGGTTTTCATCAACTGGAGAATTTGTGCCTGAATCGTTACATCCAGGGCAGTTGTCGGTTCATCCGCAATTAACAGCTTCGGCTTGCACGCAAGCGCCATCGCAATCATCACCCGCTGCCGCATTCCGCCTGACAATGCATGCGGGTATTCCCTCATAATCTCATTCGCCCTTGGAATCCCAACCTTTTTTAACATTTCAATGGCGTATTCTTTTGCAGCCTTTGGACTCATCTTTAAGTGAAGCTTGATTCCTTCAATCATTTGGTTTCCAATGGTGAAAACAGGATTTAATGAGGTCATGGGTTCCTGAAAGATCATCGATATCTCATTTCCCCTGATATCTCTTAAACGCTGATTGGATACTTTTGTCAGGTCTTCTTCTCCGAAAAGAATTTGACCCTTTTTTACTTTTCCGTTTTTTCCGAGCAAACCCATTATCGATAAGGAGGTGACACTTTTTCCGCAACCGGACTCCCCAACAATGCCGATGGTTTCTCCAGGGTTGACTGAAAAACTCACCTCTTCTACTGAAATCACTTCTTCTTTGTCTGTTTCAAATGCAATTTGGACATGGTCTACTTCCAGTAAAGGTTTCATTCCTTCACCCCTCTTTCTAAAAACTATCAATTTTAAAAATTTTCGGAACATTCTATTCGGTTAACATTATTTTATTAAAAATAGTAGTATGAAAAAAAGGGACCTGAATTGACATTTCGTATCATTACTTGACAAACAATGATAGGCTTACTCTTGTTGAACGTGTCAAAGTGTAGTATATTTTGAATATTAAAATAATGTTTTAGGGGGTGCCAAATGTACCAACTGGTGATTGCAGATGATGAATATGAAATTCGGCACGGCCTAGTAAACTATTTTCCGTGGAATGAACTTGGGTTCGAAGTAATTGGGGAAGCAGCAAATGGGAAAGAAGCCCTTGACCTAGTATCAGAGGGAAATGCTGACGTTTTGCTTTGCGATATTCAAATGCCCATCATGACTGGCATTGAGGTCATAAAGGAGATGCATGAGCAGAACTCCCCTGTCTTGACTGTGTTTTTAAGCGGTTACCAGGAGTTCCACTATGCCCAGTCTGCCATTAAGTACGGGGTCAAAAATTATATTCTAAAACCCACAAATTTTTCAGAAATAACGGAAGCGTTTTCGCAAATAAAAAAAGAACTAGACCAAAGAATGCCTGCCTCCACCCAAACGGTTTCCGTAAAACTAAAAAACGACGATGATGATCCGATTATTAATAAAATTAAAGATTATGTAAAAAACAATTTTAAAAATGCCACATTAGATGAGGCTGCCCAAGTCGTTTATATGAACCCGCATTATGTAAGCAAATATTTTAAACAAAAAACAGATGTCAATTTCTCTGATTTTCTTTTTCAAGTCAAAATGGAAGAAGCAGCAAAATTAATTAAAGAAATGAAGTACAAGGCCTATGAGGTAAGTGAAATGGTCGGATATAGCAATGCCAAGAATTTCACACGCGCGTTCCGAAAATATTTTGGGGTCAGCCCAAAGGAATATCGGCTAAATTAAGGACGGCTTCCTAATGGATTCTTTAAAACGTTCCTTTTTTATTAAAAATTTAAGCAAGCTGCTGATTCCAATGCTAATCCCGGTGTTAATTCTAGGAACACTTGCGATTACGTTAATTCATTTATATCTGAAGGAAAAGATAAATCAAGAAAACTTGAATCTATTAAATCAAATCCAAATGAACGTGGAAATGATTTTCGATGAGCTAAATTCTATTAACTTAACCATTGCCGCTAGCGCCAAAGAATTTCTGGACCTGCAAAACATGCTCGAGAAAAAATGGCTAGATCCTGAGGATTTTGTTAAACTGGCGTCGTTAAAAAATACCATCGACTCTCCCGCTATTGCTCATCCGTACATTGATTCGATTTATATTTATATTGAAAATGATAAAAAACGATTTTTAACATCAACTACAGGCGGTTTGGTGGATCTTGGGCATTTTGATGACACCTCTTGGTATAAAGGGCTCGATAAGGTAAAAAGCGGCGAAACCATTTGGACAGAAAGAAGAACAGTGATTCGAAAGCTTGTGGATTTCCCTGACCAAAAGATTGAGGTCATTTCCTTATATCGGAGCTTTACTCTTGCAAATGGCAAACTGGGGTACATTGTTCTGAATGTAAACACTGATTATGTAAAGGATCATTTAAACAGCTTGCATAAAATGAGCGGTCAAAATATTATAGTCTTGGATAAAAATAACCAAGTTCTGTTTGAAAATCATCCAGTCCTTTTAACGTCATTCGAAACGGAGGAAATGATTTCCTCGTCTAATGAAATTACCACATTGAAAATTGGAAATGACCCTTCTACTGTTTTTAAGTTGGACTCAAAAAAATATGGCTGGGTGTTTTTTTCGACCATCCCGCGGAGTTCTCTTTATAAGCTGCCATACCAATTAAGCTTGCTTACTTTAGTTCTCCTGCTTTCGTCGGTTATTGTTGGGGGGATTATCGCTTATTTTCTAACGAAAAAGAATTTTGCCGAAATTGATTCGATTGTCAATATCTTAAATAATGCCGAAAAGGGTGAACCTCTCCCCCATTTGCCAAACGACGTAAAGGATGTTCACAGCCTAATCATTCATAAGATTTTGACCAATTTTATGGAGCAATCCTATATGAAGGTGCTCCTGTCGGAGAGAAAGTATAAAATGCAGGCGCTGGAGTTATCCGTGCACCAATCCCAATTAAATCCGCATTTTTTGTACAATACACTAGAAACGATTAATTGGAAGGTGATCAGTCTTACCAAGCGGCCAAACGAGATTAACCAAATGATTGATCATCTCGGGAATATCCTCCGATATTCCTTAAATGCAAAGGATAGCTTAGTTGTTTTAAAGGATGAAATCAAACATACGAAAAGCTATGTTGAGATTCAGAAAATTAGGCATAAGGATCAATTTGAGTTCTATTGGGAATGTGATGAGGGTGTTGAAAACTATTATGTTGTTAAACTGTTCCTACAGCCTTTGATTGAGAATTCACTGCAGCATGGCCTGCCGGGATTGGGAAGAACCCTTTCGATTAAAGTGAAAATAAGAGTATTTCCTTCACACCTTTATGTAGCGGTCATTGATAATGGCAAGGGAATCGGCAAGGCAAGGCTAGGGGAAATCTGTTCAAAGCTGAAATCAAATTATACAGCAAACGATCACATCGGCCTTTATAATACCCATAAACGCTTGCAGCTTACCTACGGGGACAACTATGGTCTGGCCATCCGCAGCAAACTCGATTGGGGAACAAGCATTTCAATCCGAATCCCTATCAAATAAATAAGGGGCCTGGGCCCGGCGCGTTAATCATTAACGTACCTGGGTTCAGGCCCCTTTCACATCTTAATTTTCATTTAGGTACTGCAATGCACTTCTGACAAAATACTGGACGCCAAGAATCAATGCTTCTTCTTTTACATCAAATTTTGGATGATGGTGCGGATAATTTTCGGCAGGGTTGTGGCTTCCCGCCCCCAAAAAGGCGAAGCATCCCGGTGCTGCCTCTGCAAATGCCGAGAAATCTTCACTACCCATCAATGCTGTACCTCTGACAAAATGTTCCTCACCAAAGGTTTCAATAATAACTTTTTCAACCATAGTGGTAATTTGTTCTTCATTGATAGTTGGACTGTAGCCAAAGTCATAGTTTAATTGATAAGTTGCACCATGTGCTTCGGTGAGTCCCTTTGTTAATTTCTCCATCCAGATTGGAATCTGCTTGCGAACTTCCGGGTCAAACGTTCGGACAGTACCGCCTAAGGTCACTTTGTCTGGAATGATATTGTTGGCCGTTCCACCGTGAAACTGGGCAACCGTAATAACTGCCCGATGGCTGGCATCGACTTTTCTGGAGATAAACTGATTGATTCCATTTACCAACTGAACTCCAATGGCAATCGGGTCAACAGTTTCTTCCGGTGCGGAACCATGCCCGCCTTTACCTTGAATGACAATATCAAAATCATCACACGCCGCAGTCACATGTCCGTAACAGAGCGAGAATTTGCCCAACGGACCTTGTGAACCAAGGTGAAGCCCGATCACACCGTCAAGGCCATCTGCTGCCCCCGCCTTTACCATTTCCTGGGCACCGCCAGGATTTAGTTCTTCTGCATGCTGGAAGAAGAAGCGAACTTCCCCTTTGATTTCGTCCTGTAATTGAGATAGAACTTTGGCCGCGCCAAGGAGCATCGCAGTATGTCCGTCATGACCGCAGGCATGCATCACACCTTGGGTTTTGGAGGCAAATGGCAATCCAGTCTCTTCAATGATTGGCAGGGCATCCATATCTGCCCGCAGCCCCAATACTTTGCCAGGCTGGCTGCCAAATAAGCGTCCCATGACACTGGTTGCTGTGACCCTGGAAACTTCAATATTGCCAAACGATTGCAGTTTTTCATAAACGTAATTAGAAGTTTCAAACTCTTTGAAAGAAAGCTCTGGGTTTTCGTGAAAATGTCTGCGCCATTTGACTACTTCTTCTTCAACTGCATCTATTAGTTTCTGGATATCTACTACTCTTTCAATCACAAAATCTCCTCCACATTAGGGTACTTTTATTTCTCACCTAAAAATTTGAAGGCCGAGCGGACGAAATAATGGACACCTTTTATTAATGCCTCTTCCTTCACATCAAATTTTGGATGATGATGCGGATAATTTTCGGCTGGGTTCTCACTTCCAGCACCTAGAAAAACAAAACATCCAGGAGCTTCCGCTGAAAATGCCGAGAAATCCTCCCCTCCCATAATCCCATTCGCAATAATTCGATTGCTTTCTCCGAATGTGTCTACAATGGTTTCTTCCACCAATTTGGTGATATTTTCCTCATTTATGACAGGTGAGTATCCCAGCATATAATTAAGTTCATAGGAAGCGTCATGGGCTTCAGTGATTCCTTTTGCAATTTTTTCAATCCAGACAGGAATTTGTTTACGTACTTCCGGATCAAACGTACGGACAGTCCCGCCTAGGCTTACACGGTCAGGAATAATATTATTGGCTGTTCCGCCATTGAATTTGGTAACAGAAATGACAGCGCGCTGGGCTGCATCCACTTTCCGTGAAATAATTTGGTTGATTCCGTTAATAATTTGAACACCAATTGCAATTGGATCAATCGTTGCATTTGGTGCGGAACCATGTCCGCCCTTGCCCTGGATATCAATATCAAATGCATCAGTCGCTGCAGTAACTGGTCCATAACAAACAGTAAAGATCCCTGCAGGAATTTGCGAACCAAGGTGAACGCCGATGACTCCATCAATCCCTTCTGTAACGCCGGCCTTTACCATTTCTGAAGCGCCGCCAGGGAACAATTCCTCAGCATGCTGGAAGAAAAAGCGGATTTCCCCTTCTATTTCATCCTTTAATTGGGACAGAACCTTTGCCGCTCCTAAAAGCATGGCAGTATGTCCATCATGACCGCAGGCATGCATCACACCGTCATTTTTGGAGGCAAATGGCAGCCCGGTTTCTTCTTGAATTGGAAGCGCGTCCATGTCAGCACGTAAAGCAACAACTTTACCAGGCTTTGCGCCGATAATCCTACCTAACACGCTTGTTGGCGTTGGACGGGATAACTCAATATTGCCAAAGGACTCCAGCTTCTCAAATACGTACTTGGATGTTTCTACCTCTTGAAATGAAAGTTCAGGATTTTCATGGAGATGCCTGCGCCACTCCACAACCTCTTTTTCAACAGCTTCAACTAATTTCTGAAGATCCAGCGTTTTCTCGACCATAAATTAAGCCTCCCTAAAATTCTTTTATTCAAGATAATTTTAGAGAAAAAGTACACTGAAATACAACAAAAATATAGAATATTCTAATAACAGTCAATATAAGAGTATTTTCTGAATCTAAGAAACCTTTTTCTTCCACTTTATCTATCATTTTAACAAGAATTTATCTATCATTTTAACAAGAAAACATCCAGGCTTATTTCAAGCTTGGATGCTGTTATTAAATCAATGGGAACTCAAGTACGAAATTTCTTTCTGGACTGATAGACAGCCTTTTTAATTTCCTTCTCCAGGTTTTGGAATAGGTTTTCGATCACTTTGATTGCTGCTCCATTTAGTAACCGATCAGGAGTCACTTCCATAGTCCCTGTTATCACGACATCCGCTTTAATAGTTAATTTGCAAGCCCCTTGCCAATCTCTTAGAAATAAATCAGACTGCGCCTGAATATTTCCAAGTTTGCTTTTTGCGGTTATTTTCAGGCGGTAAAATGATGGATTTTTCTCTTCCAAACGTCGTATGTCGATTGCAAATACATCGTTGATTGGACCAATCCGGATATCAATTTCGCCTCGGTAAACACCACTTGAAGTTTCAACAAACGACTTGCAGTTAGGAATCGAGTTTTTTAGGACTGTTTCATCTTTCAGCCATTTCCATACTAAATTTCTCGGCAAACCAAAGGCATGATTGTACTCAATCTTCAACCTTATCCCCCCGTTGGGCATCAGTATTAGAACTCTATGTCATCATAGTATTCATTGGTTACCAGTCATGTTAAAGAAGAATTGTGGGTATCACCAACTTTTGGTTCAATCACCTTCCCCCCTCGCTTTAGTATTGTTAAACCTTTTCACAAAAGATTGTTTGTCGTCCTTCTTGTTCGTTCTCTTCAAAAAAGTGTATCTTCCAATTGCCAAATTCAGATAACAATTCTTTTGGCTCCAATTTAAATTGATTGGAAACAGTTCGGTTTATCGTCTTTGGTGACTGATAATAGGTCTCCATAAAGAAAAAGCCGTTCTTTTTTACTATGCTTTTGACAAAAGAATATAAGGTTCGGTCGAGATAATAGGTAATGACAACAAGGTCGGCTGGACGGTTCTCTATCTGAAGCTGATTCAATTCTGTTAGATCACAGACACGCGGAGCGATATTGAGATGATTTTTGGCAGCTTGCTCCTGAAGGAAGCCAATGGCTACCTCTGATAAATCCAATGCCTCTACTTGATAGTTTAATTGGGCGAGATATACACTGTTTCCTCCAAGTCCACAAGCAAGGTCAAGTGCTTTCCCGCCATGAAGAAATACTGAAAGATTTTTCAATCGGGGATTTGGAACAGGTTCTTTCCATTCGTTCAAACGGTCTTTATATTTGGCGTTCCATTTTGATTTGTCGTCCATATTCTTTACACCACAACAATCTGTAATAAGTTACTAAATTCTACCATACAAATGCCTCTCTAAAAAGACAGCTTAATGAAAAAAGTGGACTGAAATTTTGGGTGAATTTTTAGATAAGTCTGACTAGTTTTTTTACAATCTGTGCTTTACCATGTAAAATAATTATTAATTAGGTATCTTAATAGGTTTGCTCGCAGGGCATAACCTCACAAAAGAAAGGAGTAATGATGATGACTGAACATTTTAAAGCGTTAGTAGTGGATAAAACAGAGGAAGCTTTCACAGTAGGGATTAAAGATTTAAAGTTTGCCGAGCTTCCTGAAGCTGATGTATTAATCAAAGTAGCGTATTCCAGTATCAATTACAAAGACGGTTTAGCTAGTATCCCGGATGGGAAGATTGTCCGTTCTTACCCGTTTATCCCAGGTATTGATTTGGCCGGGGTTGTGGTTTCATCTAAGGATCCGCGCTTCCAGGAAGGTGACAAAGTTATTGCCACTAGTTATGAAATTGGGGTTTCCCATTATGGCGGATTTAGTGAATATGCTCGTATTCCCGGCGATTGGGTTGTTCCGCTCCCGGAAAATCTTTCACTGAAAGAAGCGATGGTTTTGGGAACAGCTGGCTTTACCGCTGCCCTTTCTGTGCAGAGGCTGGAAGAAAACGGGGTTACTCCTGAAAAGGGAAAGGTTTTGGTAACTGGAGCAACTGGCGGTGTTGGAAGTATTGCTGTCTCGATGCTATCTAAACGGGGCTACGAGGTGGTTGCAAGTACTGGAAAAGCTGCTGAACATGATTATTTACATAACCTTGGTGCGTCTGAAGTGATTTCCCGTGAAGAGGTTTATAATGGAAAAGTCAAAGTATTGGATAAGCAGCTTTGGGCTGGTGCGGTTGATCCCGTTGGCGGTGAATCCTTAGCGTCTGTATTAAGTAAAATTCACTATGGCGGATCGGTAGCTGTAAGTGGATTAACTGGAGGCGGAAAGGTCCCAACTAGCGTGTTTCCTTTTATTTTGCGCGGTGTAAACCTGCTGGGGATCGATTCGGTCTATTGCCCAATGGAAGTACGCAAAAAGCTGTGGAATCGAATGGCCACAGACTTAAAGCCGTCCACGCTATTGGATTCCATTGCAGTTGAAATTTCGCTAGACGACCTACCTGAAACCCTCCCTATCATTTTGAAAGGGCAGGCAAAAGGGAGATTCGTAGTAAGAATTTAAGCTTTAAAAAATTGAAGGACCCATCGGAATTAAGTTTCCAAGGGGTCCTTTTTCTGATTTATAATTGGAATATCTGGTCAATGCTTTGAATCTCTTGTGGTGAAAGCTCTACATCTAGCGTTTTTAAATTATGAAGTACTTGGTCAGCATTCTTTGCCCCCGGTATAATGACATCAATCCCGTCACGAGTTAAATACCAAGCGAGCACAACATGAGCAACCTCTACCCCTTTTGCTTCGGCTATTTCCCGTACCTTCTCAATTTTAGCTAAGTTTTGCTCATACACTTCTTTCTGGAATTGCGGCCGTTTTTGATTCTTTTCACTAATCACTGTATGAATATTATATTTTCCCGTCAAAAACCCGGAGGCAAGCGGGTAGAAAGGAACAAAAGAAATATCATGTTCAATCGTGTATGGGAATAATTCTTTCTCTGCTTCTCTGCTTAATAAGTTATAGCCCCCTTGATAGACGTCGACATAGCCGTCTTTATTCGCTTCCTTTAACTGCTCAAGGGAAAAATTAGAGACCCCAATCGCCCTGATCTTCCCCTCATCTTTTAGCTGCTTCAAGGCCCCGACCGCTTCATCCTTAGGTGTATCTTGATCAGGGAAATGAATATAAAATAAATCTATGTAATCCGTTTGCAGGCGCTGTAGGCTCTCCTCCACTGATTGCTTTAAAAAGGCTGGAGAATTATCTAGCACCACTTCATTACCAACAAATTTATGGGCCGCTTTCGTGGCAATGACAATCTCTGAACGATTTCCCCTTTCTTTGACCACTTCCCCGACGATTTCTTCAGAACGCTTTGGACCATAGATAAACGCAGTATCCAAAAAGTTAATTCCCTGTTCCAATCCTGCCCGTACTAAATCCCTTCCTGCTTCCTCATCCAGGTTGGGAAATAAATTATGTCCGCCTACGGCATTGGTTCCCAAGCCGATTGGGTTCACATATAAATCAGTTTTTCCAATTTGAATTTGCTTTACCATGCACCATTCATCTCCTAGTTTTTTACTTTATTACTAGTTTCTTAGTTTCCTTCAAACCAACGGCGAGCATTATCAACCATCATATCGGTAACCTGCTTTTCCGTTACACCGTTTTTCTTCAATTCTGGAATCACTTCTTCTAACACAAAACTCATGCTCCATTTCGGAAATGTTTTTGCAGATGTTCCATCAGGATACCAGTCATACGAACAGCAATAATCTTGTGATAGGAACATGCGGTCTGCATAACCTAATTTGGCCAAGGCAATCACGGTATCGTTTCGGGATTCGTTTGAACATACTCTAGTTATTCCGTATCGATCCATGCCAATAAATGGCCCCCGATCCAGTACCTGCAGAATGTACTCCTGATTGTCGGTATCCCCAGTATGCCCGATTAATACCCGTTTTGGATCCACTCCCTCTTCTTGTAAAATATCAAGCTGTTTTAGGCCCGTTCCGCTCGCCGGATGGGAATGAGTCATAATCGGCACACCGGTCATTTTATGGGCCCGCGCTGCAGCACGGATGACTTTTTCAACATCCTTGGTAACCCCTTGTGCATCGGTGGCACATTTTAAAAAGCCAGCCTTGATGGATGTGTTTTGAATGCCGACCTCGATGTCTCTGACAAATAATTCCGCCATATAGTCAATGCTGCGATTTTGGAAGTGAGGCGGGATGTAATGGTAAGAATAAATACCAGTAGCAGCGATAATTTGCACACCCGTTTCACGGGCCACTCTCTCAATAAAGCGGATATCTCGGCCAAGTTCCATCACCGTTGGGTCACAAATGGTTTTAACACCAAGTTCCTTCACTTTATTTACCTGCTCTACCGCTTTGGCAAATTCCTTTTCCTCGTCATATAAATGGGGAAATTGTACAAAGACAGCTTCTGAGCGGACACGCATATGTTCATGAATCAGCGTAACCCCAAGCTCAGAAGACTCAACTGGTCCAGTTACAGTATTTACTAATGTCATAGCCTAGTCTCCTTCTTTATTTTTCTAGCAATTTATCCAAACTCTCTTGTACTTTTGGTCTTGATGAAGTGAATTCTTCTAATTCCGTTTTGAAGGTACCATGAATACGATTGATCATCCCTGCTACCCCAACAGTAGTACAAAGGACGAGTATTTGCCTTGGGGTAAAGTGTTCTCTGAGTCTGTCATATAATTCATCCTCAATTCGAACCTCCGTAGCCAGCCTCTCCGTATATTCAAGTACAAGCCGTTCTATATCGGTATAAACAGTACTTTCCCTCCAGTGACGGAGGTGATCCACTTTATCTTTAGATAGTCCAATGCCCCGACCGAGCATAATGTGGGTCGGTACTCAGTAATGACACTTGTGTAATGTGGAGGTATAAAGATAAGCAAGTTCAGTCAGCTGAATATCTACCTCACCGGACCGGTACACACCAAAGATAAGATCCGAAACTCCTTCCAATACCTTAGGCTGATTGGCCAGCACCTTGAAAACATTCATTACGTGTCCCCCGGACGCATCCTGAATGAAATCTAAAGACTCCTTGACTTCGGGACTTGCCTGGTCATACTCTATCATTGCAATCCGTTCCATCATCTACCAACTTTCTATTTTCACTTTATTGATAGTTTATAATTTTCCGACAATAATTGCAAAGCCAGGCTATTTCCTGGGTTTGTTAATAGTGTTCTTAAACTTTTCACTAGTCGACAAATTGTATTTTAGCAATCTATTTTTCAGAAGTGCTAACAACTCCAAGCGTCAAATATCTTTCTATTTCCTCCATGGAATAACCTAATTCCGCCAATATTTCAACGGAATGTTCGCCTATTTCTGGTGGAGCTGAAAACTTCTGAGCATTGGTATCATTGATTTTAATAGGAACTCCAGTAACAAATACAGCATCACTCTGTTCACCCATATTCATTTCCCTTACCATATTCCTATCCTTTATTTGCGGATCGTTAATGATGTCCATTAACGTGTTAACCGGGCCGCACGCAATTCCAGCGTTTTGAAGAAGCTGAAAAACTTCCTCTTTTGTATACTGGATGGTCCACTCTGAAACCATCTTTTCCAATACATCCCGATTCTCCATTCGTCCCTCCTTGCTATTAAAGGGAGAATCGCTATTCAGCCATTCATTTTTACCTATGATTCTGCAAAGCTTTTCCCACATATGCTGAGCAGCGGGTGCAATAAATATATAACCATCCTTTGTCGGATACGTATTACAAAAGGCAAGAGGGTCACGATTGCCGATTCGCCGAGGCTCTATCCCCTTTAGCATAACTTCAGAAAAATGGTAACCAAGCAAGGAAATCATTCCATCAAGCATGCTTACATCAACATATTTTCCTCTTCCGGTTCGTTCTTTGTGCAATAATGCCAGCATCGCACCCATTGCCGCTTGTAAACCGGAAAGATGATCGGCAATATAAAAACCGACGTTGGTAGGAGGTCCGTCTATATGTCCGGTAAGCCCTGCTAATCCACTCATAGCTTGAATGGTTCCATCGTATGCTCCATATTCCCGATAAGGCCCTGTTAAGCCAAAACCTGTAATATGGACCATGCTTATTTTAGGGTTAATTTCTGATATAGTTTGATAGTCTATTCCTAAACGCTCAGGCACCCCAGCACCATAATTCGTAATGAGAAGGTCCGCTGTTTCTACAAGCCTATGAATGATTTCTCTGCCTTCTTCGGATTTTAAATTGATAGAAAGTCCTCGTTTATTTCGGTTCTGGGCAGCGAAATACAGGCTTGTGTCCTCATGGAAAGGACCAGCCATTCTTCCTACTTCCCCCTCAATCCGTTCTATTTTAATTACTTCAGCACCGTGGTCACTAAGGATTTGACTGCCGTAAGGTCCCGAAATGTAATGAGTAAAATCTAAAACCCGAATGCCAGATAGAATTGACATACCGGTCACCTCTCTTTTATATTTTTTTATTAGATATGGCAATAGCGACTTTCCAACACTTATATGTTTGATTTTTTAAAAATTGTTTTATATAAATGGTATATTGAACATAGTAACAATAAAAAAAGAGAGGAAATATCAAATGAAATGTTTTTCGATTGATCTGGATGGAACGTTATTAAACTCAAAACATGAAATATCAGATGAAAGTTTCAAGGTACTAAAGGAATTACGGGAACAGGGACATCAGATTATCTTTAACACAGGCCGAGCTTTTGATGATGTAATCAAATATGCTCATGTGCAAAAAATAGCAGCTCCCATTTTTACTATTAATGGAACTGTTCTATACTCCGAAAAAAGAGATGTCCTATACGAAGCATCTTTATCGGTTTCCATCTATAAAGAACTCATGCAAATTTTAAAAGAAATTGGTATGTGGATTATGGTCTATACCAATAAAGGTGGCTTTCCATGTCGATATCCAGCGCTTCAAGATAAAGATCCTGAAGAAATCGTGAAGATTTTCCATCATTATGATTACGATCAAATTCTTGATCAGGATGATCTTAAAATTTACAAGATTATGGTGGTCGCGCCCGGGAATCAACTCGAAAAGATTGACCAAGTCAAACAAGCAATCGAGGGGAAATTTGCAGTCTCCATGGCCTCTTCTTACGTTCACGTAGTCGAAATTACCTCTATTGAGGCAAATAAAGGAGAAGCACTGCGACGCTACCAACAATTAATGAATGTACAGTTTGATGAAATTTTTGCGTTTGGAGACGGTGGGAATGATATCTCTCAATTTAAAGCAGCAACTACTTCCGTCGCAATGGCCAATGCCCCCCTATATGTTCAGCAGGAAGCGGATATCGTCTCTAAGTCAAATGATGAAGATGGATTTGCCTACGCAGTCCGGAACTTATTAAATATTTAGCATTTCTTCTAAGGCAGCATGGCAAAAACAAAACAAATTCGGGGCGTGCTTTTTACGCCCCTCCTTATTTTCTTGATCAAAACTTTAAATTAGGACGAACTTTTTGTTAGTTAAATATTATTTAATACGCTCAAAAAAGGAAGAGGCGGAAAAGAAGCAGGCTCTGCTATTAAATCAATAACCACTGATCCTTCTGTTGCAAAGGCCTCCTTCAACGTTTCTTCGATTTTTTCTGGAGAACTCACTCTAATACCTTTTACGCCGCATGCTTCCGCCACTTTGGCATGGTCAACGGCAGTCAGGTCACAAGCAGATGTATTTCTTCCCCAGCGGGCCTGCTCAGCCCATTTTTGATAGGCCAGAACTTCATTGTTTATGACGGCAACCACCACATCTATTCCGTGCCGTTTACATGTTTCCAGTTCACTCCAAACATGGGCAAAGCCGCCATCTCCTGATAAACAAAAGACCTTTCGATTTGATTGTGCCACCTTAGCACCCATTGCCATCGGAAGCCCCCAGCCAAGACCTGCAATTCCCCGTGGAAAAATAAATTTTCGACTTCCTTTTGCCTTGATATAATTGGCCAGCCAAACAGACGAGAAGCTTGCATCCGCCACAATAATATGATCATCTGTTAATTGTTTTTCAAGTTCGGCTAAAAATCTTTCCACTCTAATCGGCGATTGGTCTGTGTTTTGGATTTTTTCTGCTTCCTCAGTATGAGCTTTTCTTGCTTTGGCAATTGCTTCTACCAGACTAGGACGCTGTTTATCTCTTTTTTCGAGATTCTTGCGCAAAAGGGCGCTTCTCAATGCTTCCAATGTTAATTTTGCATCTCCTGCTAACCTTAAAGATTCATAGTTGCGGCCGATCTCCAATGGGTCAATATCGATGTGAATAAATCGTGCGTCTTTAGAAAATAGTTTCCAAGAATCGGTTCCATTTTGGTTAGTGCGATTTCCCACCAATAAAATGACATCGGCCTCTTCAACCACTGGCCTCAAGAATTTTGTGGCGCCGCCTTTACCCATGTAGTAACCAATCGGTCCGATGGTTAACGGATGTTCTTCATCAACTGAGCCTTTACCCATCGTCGTTGTCGCGACAGGAATTGAACATTCTTCTTGAATTTGGCGAAGTTCGTCGATAGCCCCCGATGAAATGACACCTCCGCCTGCATAAATAAATGGACGTTCTGCATTTGCGAGCAGTTCAGCAGCCACTTCGATTCGGGCCGGGTCTGCAATAGTCCGGTCCAAAGGGTAAGCAGACAGGCAAGCCTTTCTTTCTATTTGTACAGGGTTTTTCTTCGTATCGAAGGAAATATCTTTTGGAATAAGCAAAACGGCAGGTCCAGGCCGCCCGCTCGCTGCAGCGGTAAAAGCCATGTCCACGTAATCTTCGATTCTAGCTTCTGCTGGAACTTTTTTCACCCATTTGGCTACACCTGAGAAAAGCTTTACATGATCAAGCTCCTGAAAGGAGTTTTTTTCCTCCTCGGAAATCGGCACCTCATCAACGAGGGCCACTACCGGATGGGAGGCCTTTAGGCATTCTGCCAGCCCAGGAACCAACAATGTGGCAGCGGGTCCATTCTGTGCCGCTACAACCCCTACTGTGCCAGAACACATCGCGTACGCTTGCGCCATATAGGAGCCAGCATTTTCCTGCCTGAATCCGATTTGTTTAATTCCAAGATCGGAACAGGCAAGCATAATCGTTTGCGGATTACTTTGCCCAAAAATAAACTTAACACCATGGCGTTTTAATGCTAAAGCAAATCTCTCCGCATTCGTTAATTCCTTAGTCGAAATCTCAGTTTCCTTTTGTGTTTCTGTAACATTGGACATTCACAATTCCCCTCCTCACTCTACCTTTAAAACAATCTTTCCGGTATTTCGATTTTCCGCCATATACTGATGAGCTGAAGATACATCTTTCCAATCAAAAACTTGATCGATAATCGGAGCCAGTTTTCCTGCACTAAATTTTCCTCTCGAAAATTCTTCAAACTGACGGGTTAAATCAATTTTAAATGCTTTGGTCCTGGACCTAAGCGTTGACCCGATAAATTGGATCCTCTTCTGAAGGAATGGTCCTAAATGCGCTGAGGTCAATGCTTGTCCGCCCAGGGTCCCGATTAAAATCCATCTTCCATCGATCCCAATTGACTTTACATTTGCTTCCCAATAGGAAGCACCTATGAAGTCCATGATTAGCTGGACACCTTTTCCATTCGTGATTTCATGGACTTTTTCCGAAAAATCTTCTTCCTTATAATTAACGGTATAGTTTGCGCCGAGAGATACACAGCGGTCTAATTTTTCAGCAGAGCCAGCAGTCACGATACTTACCGCACCTATTTCCTTTGCAATCTGGATGGCAGCTGTTCCAACACCGCTAGCGCCGGCATGAATCAGCACATGATCTCCCGCTTTTAAATTTCCTAATACAACCATGTTTAAATAGGCAGTCAGAAAGGCCTCCGGAATCGCTGCCGCTTCCTCAAACGTCATCTCGTCCGGTATTCTCATCCCCATATCTGCCGGAATGACCACCTTCTCTGCATAGCCGCCACCAGGCAATAGGGCATAAACCCGGTCACCTTCCTTCCAGTCTGATACGCCATGGCCAACTTTTTCAACCACACCAGCCATCTCCAAACCAATAATGGTTGATTCACCAGGAGGTGGCGGATATAACCCTTTTCGCTGCAGCAAATCGGCCCGGTTTATGGCTGTTGCTTTCACTTTTACAAGTAGCTCACCCTCGCTTAGGATCGGGTCATTTACTTCTCCTATATAAAGATCATGATTTTTTTCGTTTACTAGAACAGCTTTCATCTAATCATTGCCTCTCTTTCATTTAAGTTTCTCTGGGGGGTAAATAAAACTTTCGGGCCGCCATTGTTTAGGCATTCCTCAAAACCTTCTTTAAAATCCTTAAGTTCCAAGTATTTTTTTACAATTAAGAGGGCTTTGGTCTGCAATTTTTCCATTAATTTGATGGCTGTATGCCAATCTTCTTTAATGGCAGCGATACTGCCAGTCACTTTTAATTCTTTATAAGCGATGTCCATAAAAGATACATTTGTTAGTTTCGAGGATGTACCTATCTGGATAAATTGTCCTTTTGGACGCAGAACGGAAAGACCTAAATTAACACCGTTTTCATTCCCGGAGCATTCGAAAACGATATCAATGTTCATTTTTTTCTCTTTTAACAGACTTGGCAAATCCCCGGACATGACTGTGGTATCCACGCCCATTTGCGAAGCGATTTCGAGGCGGTCTGCATCTGCGGGCGTCCCACAAACTAACACTGTTGCCCCAAATTGTTTTGCTACAAGAGCCGTAAATAATCCGATGGTGCCTGGTCCAATAATTAAAACTGTACCTGTTGGTGTAATATCAGCCTTATAAACACCTCTTACCGCTACAGACAGCGGTTCAATTAACGCACCCGCATCATCTGAAATCGTATCAGGGACAATATAAACCTGCTGTTCATGAAGTTTTACAAACTGGGCAAAGACTCCATCATAATCGAAACCAATTCGCTTACGATGAGAGCACAGATTAAATTCTCCACTGCTGCAGTAGGTACATTCTTGACAGCTGCTGTATGTAGGATGGGCCACAATCCGGTCCCCGATCACTGCTTTAGTGACCTTTTCCCCCACTGCGACCACTTCTCCGATAAATTCGTGGCCCAGAACAACTGGCGGTGCATCATCTTTAATGTGATAATTGCCTGTATATAATTTTAAATCGGTCCCACAAATACCTGCGCGCTTAACTTTGGCTAGTATTTCATGCTCACCAATCTTTGGAATATCGATATCATCTAAGGCGACACTTCCATCCTTCAACACTACGCATTCCATTTTAGGATATCCCCCCTCTTCGAAAAAGATATGTTGATATGATTTAAAAAATTATAGGCTATCAGATTGGTGGTTTTTTAATTTCTCGGGTTCATATAAAGGCTCTATGCTACCGAACTAGCTATTTTTTCAAGCTTTCGGGGGCATATATAGGGGCTCTATGCTACCGAACTAGCTATTTTTTCAAGCGTCCGGCTTCATATAGGTGCTCTATGCTACCGAGCTAGCTATTTTTTTAAGCGTTCGGGTTCATATAAAGACTCTATGCTACCGAACTAGCTATTTTTTCAAGCGTTCGGGTTCATATAGGGGCTCTATGCTACCGAATTAGCTATTTTTTCAAGTTTTCGGCTTCATATAGGTGCTCTATGCTACCGAGCTAGCTATTTTTTTAAGCGTTCGGGTTCATATAGGGGCTCTATGCTACCGAGCTAGCTATTTTTTTAAGCGTTCGGGTTCATATAAAAAATCTATGCTTCTAAACCAGCAATCTTTTCAAGCGTTGGGGTTCATATAAAAGCTCTATGCTTCCGAACCAGCAACCTTCTTAAGCATTCGGGGGCATATATAACCTCAAATGCTTCCGAAATACCAAAGCCTTTAAGCAGTCGGGCGCATATAAAAGGTATTTTCTTTTTGCTCTTGCCCTGTTGAAAAGATATATTCTTTTTGTAAATAGCAAGAGCGAAAAAACCCTCAGCTGAGGGCTTTTTCACCTAATATTCTGTGTTTCTATCAAATTAACAAACCTACCTAGGAATAACCGGCAGCAAGATATGGGATGGATATTCCTCACTATGAAATACTTTTTGGGAAGCGGTTATGAACTCCTTGCTATCAATTCCAGATTCACCGGTGTTCGTATTCCGGTCAAAACGCGGGAAATTGCTGCTAGAAATCTCCACTCTCATCTGGTGCCCTTTTTTAAATAAATTACTGGTTGACAGTAAATCGATTTCATAGCGGTACACTTCATTTGGAGTGATGAGGGAAGGCGGCTGATTTTTCTCTCTGTATTTGGCTCGGATAATGCCATCCGCTATGTTAAACGCTTTCCCGTCTGGATGGACATCGACCAGTTTAGCGGTAAAGTCAGTGTCTATCGCGGAGCTTGATGCATATAAGACCACTTTTACCGGACCGGTTACCTCAATGTCTTCCTCTAAAACCTCACTCGTATAGACTAAAATATCATCGCGCGCTTCCAAATGCTGCTGGTCGATTGGACCACGAAGATAATTCGCCGGCATTAACAGGTTACCGCCAAGCGTAGGTACTGGATTGGCTGGGTCATAAACATAACTATCGTTTGTTTCCTCCAGCGGCGGAGTTGCGGATAGAGTACCATCGCCATCTTTCGTATTGGCCTTGCCATTACTTTGGAAATAGTAAGGTGTATAAACGGTTCGTTTCAGCGGCCATTCCTGTTCACTGCGCCATTTATTTTCACCCATAACAAATAGTTTGATAGGCGGCTCTTCCGTGATACCGTTTTTGATTCCCTTTAACCAATGGTCAAACCATTTTAATTGCAGGCTTGTTAAATCTGTTTTCAGTTCAAGCAGCAGGCTTGATGTGCTCATGCCAAAATTGAGATCCCCTACGATTGGGGCAAAACCTGCGTGAGCCCAAGGGCCAATCATGAGCTTCGTATTCTTATTTCCTTTTAATTTTTCATAGTGCTCGAGATCCTGCCCTAGGAGGAGATCATACCAGCCTGCAATGCCGAAAATAGGCACATCAATGTTACCTGACTTTTCTCTAACACTGATTTCCTGATGGTATTCATCTCTTAGATCATGATTCAAAATATCGTGAACGAACGCGGCGTAGCCTTCCCCTAGTTTGAGCCATTCACTGTCTCGGATCGGCAATTGCGAATAGGCAGCCTCTTCTATATGGTCAATGGAATCGAGAAGTGTCATAAATTCTTTTAAAAAGTCCGCTTTTCCTTGTTTGGCCTTTATGACTGCATTCGGGCCAATCGTCGACATACTCCAAGAGACCAGTAAACCAAGTTCAAGTGCACCGCCGCGATACATATACACATCGGTTCCCCATGTGATGGGAAAAATCGCTTTTAAGCTAGGCGGCTGCATGCTGGCAGCCTGGAATTGAGTCATGCCCATATACGACAGGCCATACATGCCGACGTTTCCATCCGAGTATGGCAAGGAGGCCGCCCACTCTACCGAATCGTAGCCGTCGTTATATTCATTTTTATAAATATAAAAAGGAGCGCCCTCTGATTCAAAGCGGCCGCGCACATCTTGAATGATGACGACATACCCTTTGTGGGCGGCAGCGATTGGATCCAGTACCATCGTGGTCAGGGGAAGAAATTCCTTGTTATAAGGGGTTCGTTGTAACAGAACGGGATATTTTCCTTCTCCATCGGGACGAAAAACCTCAGCATACAAGGTGGTGCCATCTCTCATAACAGCCGGGACACTCTTTTCGTGAATGATTTTACTCAACAAAATCCCTCCTTTTTATGGTCGCAATGCTTTATTCGCGGATAGCTTGATTTTACTCGCGTATGAGCCGAATTTACTCGCGGATAACCTCAGTTTACTCTCGCATAAGCTGACTTTACTCTCGTTCACCACGTTTACTCGCGGATAACCTCAATTTACTGCGCTTAACACCATTTCCCCCGGAGAATATTAACCTAATACACTCACTGGTTCCAAATAAGTTTGAAATGCTTTTTCATATGCATGACAAGCCTGCAAGACAAGTTTATCTGCAAATCTGTTTCCTGCCACCTGCAATCCGACAGGCAACCCGCTGCTAGCCAACCCAACTGGCAAGGACGCCGCAGGGTGTCCGGTCATATTGTAGATTTGTGTAAGCATCCAATCTGTGGAAGGGTTTACACTTTTTCCGTTAATCAAGGACGGACCCGGTAAGTGGTGTTCAAACGCTGTTGTTGCCAGAACAGGTGAAAGTAACAAATCATAATTGTTTAATACATCTTGGATTTTTTTCCATACAATCGTTCGTTTAAGTTCAATCGCTTTATAATCAATCGCACTAAGTTTTCTTCCAATTGCGATCATTTTGGCCATACCATCTGAGAAACTTCCAGGATCATTATCGAAATATTCGCCGTAGCTGGCAGCAAATTTCACGCACCACATTCCGGAGAAGGCACGAGCGAGCTCCTTTAAGCTTAAACCAAGGTCAAGGTCAATCTCTTCCACTTCACAGCCAAGATCAGCATAATGCCCAACCGCTTTGTCGACAACTTCGGCAACATCATCCGAAATTTCATACAGACCGAAATTACGGGTATAGGCAATCTTTAGGCCCTTCAAATCCCTGTTAAGGTCCGTGAAATCCTCTCCTGAATCCGGAATAGAATTTGGATTATTCACATCATAGCCGGCCATAACCGAAAGCAGCAACGCAGCATCTTCCGCAGTCCTTGCCATTGGTCCATTATGTAAATACGGATGTTCGGAACCAAATAAATTGAGACGATCCTCGTGAGGAACCAGACCAAAGGTTGGCTTTAACCCAAAAATACCTGTCAGTGCTGCCGGAATGCGGATGGATCCGCCTCCATCGCTTCCTTCGGCGAACGGTGCAAGTTTAGCGGCCACAGCTGCAGCAGAACCGCCGCTTGACCCCCCTGGAGTTAACCTGTCATCCCAAGGATTTTTCGTCACACCAAACAGCGGGTTATCTGTAACCCCTTTATGGCCGAATTCCGGTGTGTTTGTTTTTCCTAGGACGATCCCGCCCTCCGCCTTAATTCTTTGTAAAAAAATAGGGTCGTAATCCGGAACATAATCTTTAAAAAGTGGAGATCCATATGTAGTTAAAATTCCTTTGGTGGGGGTTAAATCCTTGATGGCAATCGGGATACCGTGAAGCTTGCCAACGTTTTCTCCCTTCATCACGGATTCCTCAGCTCTGATTGCTTCTTCGAGAGCTTGTTCATTGATCGTCACATATGCATTCCATTGGGAATTGTGAGTTTCAATTCGATTTAAAAAGGCTCTTATTACCTCGACTGGGGACAATTCCTTTTGTCTGATTAACTTGCCTAACTCTGTTGCCGTGAAATCTGTAATGGACACGCCATTCACTCCTTTTTGGATAAGTCTTCTTTTCTATTATACTTGAATTTATCGTCAATTTTAATTATTTTCTGAATATTTGTTTAAAAAAAGCGCAAGGAACTCACGAAACCTAGTTCCTTGCGCTTATCTTTTATTTCACCATCTTATTCAATAGAAATTCTACTTTTTCGATTAAACGCCCTTTTGAGGCAGAATCCCAATCCATTTCATTTATGGTTTCCTTCATATTATTAAACCACATTTCCGCCCGTTCTGGAGCGATTTGGAAGGAATGCCGATCCTTAACCTGATTCTCATGATCGTGAGTTGTTTCTTCAGACACCAATCGATTGATAAATGTGCGTTGACGATTCTTTAACTGTTCAATGTCCACGTTTCTTTCTTTAAACATGTTGATATAGTAATCATCCTTCATCAACCTATCATAAAAGCGGTCCACGAACTCGTTGACTTTTTCCTGATCCAATATTTGAGACATGACAATACCTCTTTTCACTATAATAACACTACCATTATAGTGTAAACCAAAAGGGGAAACTGTGACATGAATCACAATATAAATGATTTGCACAACCATTCCCCTTTGATCTGCTTGCATTGACTTCTGTCAAATATCCCTTTAAAAAAATACCTATATGTAATTTACATTTATGTGTGTTAAAAAATTTAACTTGATGATATAATAAATTAAATCTAACATTATGTATGTTTTCACCATAAAAATATAGGAAATAAAGGTTTTATCCAAACCCTTAGGAGGAATGAACTTTGAGTGAGGTACAAAAAAGTTGCTCCGAAATTCCTTATTTACGTCTCGGTGCCGGTGAGCCATTAGTTTTCATTCACGGACTTGGTGAAGTGAAGGAAGGTTGGTCAGATCAATTCGAATTAGCCGATCAGTTTGACTTAATTATTCCGGATTTACGTGGACATGGTGAGTATCATTTTCCCGGTGAAATATCCATTTATAACTTTGCCTACGATGTGATCACATTATTAAAAAGCCTTGGAATTGAAAGCGCACACATTTGCGGTTTATCAATGGGCGGAATGGTGGCACAGGAAATATATCGTCAGGCACCAGAAATGTGCCGCTCCTTGCTGCTAGTAAGTACATTCCATTATGCCCCAAAACAGTTTGGGGAATTATTTTTAAAATACCGTCGTGCTCTGGTAAAGAATAAATCGTTGGAAGGTATGAAAGAAACTGCCGCCAAGACTTGTTTATATTCTTGGTCAAAGGAAAACTTCGAAAAGTTTTTCCGATATTATCAACCAAATAAAGAATTCTATATCCAATCGGCGGAAGCATGTTTGAAAGTGAATTATTTAAGATTACTTTCAAACATAACTGTACCTACCCTTATAATCGGCGGACAATATGATTCTGTCACTCCAGTTTGGATACAGTACTTAATGCATAAGCAAATTGCCCACTCCGAGTTTGTTATATTCAGAAATACTGGTCATGTTGCCAAGCTTGAGGCAAAAGATGCTTTTAACAAAGAACTTCGTAACTTCTTAAATAAACTTAATACCGCAAGTTAGCCTCCCCCCATTATTACTAATTCCATACTTAAAGCCCCTCTCAACCAAGAGGGGCTATTTTATTTCTTCCAAAGCTTATTTCATTCAATACTCTGCTATATCACAAGCTTAGATAGTAGGTTCGTTTCCAGAGTTTTTCCTGACCAAATGGACGATAAATGTTCCGAAGAAGGTGGTGATTAAAACGCTGAAGAATATGATTTCATCAAAATGAATTCCAAATGAAGAGATAATCATTTTTACTCCGATTATGGCGATTAATATAAAAGAGGTTGTTTCAAATTCCGGTACTTTATTAATCAATTTTAGGAATAACTGGGCGACTCCCCGCATCATTAAGATTCCCAATATTCCGCCCATGAACAAGACCCATTCTTCATTTGAAACACCAAAAGCGGCAACAATGCTATCAAAGCTAAAGGCAATGTCCATTAACTCCACCGTTAACACGGTCCTCCAGAAGCCCATTCTTTTAGGCCGAACCTCATCCTCTTCTTCTTTTTTCAAAAATAAGTTCTGCAGGACAATAAACAGCAAATAGTGGCCGCAGACAATCTTGATCCATGCAATATGAATTAAGGAAACACCTATGCCAATGACCAATAATCGAAAAAAATAGGCGCCGAATATTCCATAAAATAATGCCTTCTTTCTCTGTTCCTTTGGCAGATGCTTCACCATTACTGCCAACACCAAAGCATTGTCCGCAGATAATAATCCTTCAAGAATGATCAATGAACCAATAATGCCCCAGCTGGCATGATCAAAAGCTACAGATTCAAAAGCCTTTAATGAAAAAAATGTACTATAATTGTGGATAATTTCTTGAAGGAATTCCATCAGCATGATTACTCCTTTTCCTTAAGCTGGAATTTTCTGCTTTTTATCTACAGGTCATAGGTTTGTCCACTTTAAAATCAACAGTCCATCCCTTCTCTCTAAATTTATGAACTGCTTTGCGATATATGAACTAAAAATATATAAAGTCCACAAAGTTCCTTTTACTGTACCTTTCTTTCCTATAAAAAGCAGGATATCTGATAGTTTTTCAGAATACATTATAAAAGACTGAAAGGGGTGGTTGTTGGATATGCTTCGGGCTGAAAAAATGGAAGTGAAGGATGGTCTAGCGGCAATTGAGCATTTTTTTCAAAAAGGCTGGACGGATGGTCTGCCAATTGTTCCGCCGACGGAAGAGCGAATCTATGAAATGTTGCAAAGTGTCAATATGGAACCGGACACCATCGTTGGTGCCATTCCTGAAAGAGGAAGAGTTTTTACAGCTGAAATAGTAGCCATAAATGCGGTCATGGCAGGTTGTTTGCCAGGATATTTCCCGGTCGTCATGTCAGCGGTACAAGCCATCTGTGAACCTGAATTTGGACTGCACGGACCAAGTGCCAGTACTCATGGTGCTGCTATCATGATTGCCGTAAATGGTCCCATTGTCGAGCAAATTGGGTTAAATTCTGGTGCTAATGCCTTTGGCCCCGGGAATCGAGCAAACGCCACGATTGGACGGGCGATTCGCTTGTTGATGATCAATGCCGGCGGTTCTCCAGAATTCGACCGCTCGACTCTTGGTACCTCAGCCAAATACAGCTTTTGTTTTGCTGAAAAGAAGACTGATTGGACACCTCTTCATGTTCAAAGAGGATTTAAAGAAAATGACAGCACAGTTACTGTGTTTGCTTGTGAAGGTCCAAATCAAATTCAAAATCATGGTTCCCTTAACAGCGTTGGAATTCTCAGAACGATGTCGGACCGGATGAGTGCTTTAGGTACCATGAATATGGCGAGTGAAACGGAAATGGCGGTTGTCCTTTGCCCTGAACATTACCATCACCTGCAAAAGGAAGGCTGGTCTAAGGAAAGTGTTCAGCAATTTCTCTACGAGAATGCAAAAAGGTCAATCCGTGATATGAAACATGGTGGAATCATCGATGCACCCATTGATGATGGAGATGAGCATAAATTCAAACACGCTATTCCTTCCCCGGAACAAATCCTTTTAATGATTGCCGGCGGGGAAGCAGGAAGATTTTCTGCTTGTATGCCGGGAT
The DNA here is from genome assembly GCF_049568635.1 of Neobacillus sp. SAB-20_R2A. NCBI lineage: Bacteria > Bacillati > Bacillota > Bacilli > Caryophanales > Bacillaceae > Neobacillus > Neobacillus sp. SAB-20_R2A. The sequence goes on from NZ_CP145895.1 coordinate 2,937,187, forward strand.
GGTTTAGCTACAAACAGTCGAAAGCCGTCACAAAATCGATTAAAGCCGCAACAGGATTCACCTGACACGAGTGCTCTTAACCAATCGGTGATTGGTTTTTATAAATATATATTAATAGAAAGGATGGCTGCGATTTGAGTTTAATTGTGTTTAATCCTACCTCTGGTCCTAGTTTAAAAGAATTGCGAATGGCGAAAAGAGAGAAAACTCTAGAAGGCAGTGTCATTGGGTTGGTTGATAACGGAAAGAAGAATTCAGATACTGTCATACGTTTTCTGGCGGAACGTCTTCAGCAGAAATATAACCTTAAAGAAGTCATCCAGCATAAAAAACTATCTTTTTCACACGGTTTATCTGAAGATGAGGCCCGCTTGCTTTCCCAAAAATGTGATTTTATCATTTCCGGAGTCGGCGATTGAGGGTCCTGCAGCTCGGGCAGTTTGCTCGATGGGATCATCATGGAAAAGCACGGCATCCCAACTGCCGTCATCAGCACCAAACCGTTTATTTCTTCAAGTAAAGCCATGGCCGTCGCACATGGAATACCTGACTACCCTTTTGTCACCATCCCTCATCCAATCGCGGCGACCGAAAAAGAGGTCCTTCATCAATGGGTGGATCAGATTGTCAGTGACGTTGAAACTATTCTATTGAATAGCTAATAAAAAATTTTTTAGATACCAGATGTTTATTCCAAAAACAAAAACTGCCGGGCACCCCCGGCAGTTTTTGTTTTTGATTTCAAGTCGATGACGTAAAGTACATCGCGTTACCAAAATATTTTTTAAAACTTAGAATGATAGTTTGCGATTTCCCAAGAGTGAACGGCAGTACGATAGCTGTCCCATTCTCCTTTTTTCAGGGAAACATATTCTGTGTAAACGTGCTCTCCCAATGTCTGAGAAGCAATTTCTCCAGCCTCTAATTCTTTTAAAGCTTCTGCTAAGCTTCCCGGAAGATTGTCGATGCCGCGGAATGCTCTTTCTTCTTCATTCATGTGGAAAATATCCTCTTGAATTTGCGCCGGCGCTTCTAATTCTTTTTCAATTCCATCCAGGCCTGCCGAAGCAATAACCGCAAACGTTAAATATGGGTTGGATGATGGATCTGGACAGCGTAATTCTACACGAGTAGCAAGACCTCTTTTGGCAGGAATACGAATAAGGGCTGAACGATTTGATGTGGACCATGCAATATAGCACGGCGCCTCATAGCCAGGAACCAAACGCTTGTAAGAGTTTACTAGCGGGTTCGTGATGGCAGTAAAGCTCTTTACATTTTCTAATACACCTGCAATAAATTGATAGGCTTTTTTCGATAATTGTAATTCATCAGAAGGATCGAAGAATGCATTTTCGCTTCCCTCAAAGAATGACATATTGACGTGCATTCCGGAACCATTGATACCGAAAACCGGCTTTGGCATAAAGGTAGCATGCAAACCAAATTTCTTCGCAACTGTCTTAACAACCCACTTATAAGTAGTCGCCAAGTCCGCAGCAGTAAGGACATCTGCATATTTAAAGTTAATTTCATGCTGCCCTTCTGCAACCTCATGGTGGGAGGCTTCAATCGTAAAGCCCATTGCCTTCAACGCACGGTAGATTTCTAGGCGAACACGTTCCCCTAAATCATATGGAGATGGCTCGAAATAACCTGCTTTATCACCGAGCTCCTGAGTTGGGTAACCATTTTCATCTGTTTTAAAAAGGAAGAATTCCAATTCAGGACCGACCGAAATGGTATAGCCTTGATCAGCAGCACGTTCCACTGTTTTCTTCAAGACGTTTCTAGTGTCTCCCTCGAATAATGTTCCATCAGGGTTCTTAACAGAGCATAGGAAACGAGCTTCGGAATATCCTGCTTCTACTGTCCAAGGGAGGACTGCAAACGTATTTAAATCTGGCTGCAAATAAAGATCGGATTTATTTATTGGGGAGAAACCTTTAATTGACGATCCATCAAACATCATTTTTCCTTCTACTACATCTTCAAACTGCTCCGCTGTTACGGTAACGTGCTTTAGGATTCCTTCAATGTCTACGAATTGTAAGTGAAGTAGCTCAACACTTTTTTCTTTAATTGTGTTTTTAATTTGTTCTAGAGTAGAATTTACAGCTGCATTTGAAATAAGTGTTTCTGTCATGTCACATTACCTCTCAATTTCATGTTATATTTTCTTACATTATATTTAAAAGTCTATCATTAGACAAGTACTTTCTGCATATTTTTTTGAATATTTATGCTAGTTTTTCAGAAAGCGTTTTCATAATATGATAATGGACAATTGGTTACTATCAATTTCTAAGAGGTTTTTTATTCATAAATATACATAATTATGTATGATAAACTAAAAAGACCGACATTCCTCCCAGAATGTCGGCTTTAACACCATGTTCGTTACCTTATAGGTTTTGTTTTTTCATAATATCCTTAATTACTTCCTTAAACATTTCATTCAAAACGCTCTTTTTTTGGGCTTTAAGCCATTCAATCTGGTTTATGGGCAGTTTTAATTTTAAACTGACCTCTTCCAACGGCATTTCCACTTTTCTTATTTCTTCCAATGTGATGCCCTCTTCAATATTAGGAAACCATGAATCGTTTTCGTTGATTTTATCGAAATCCTCATATTCATTTAGGTCATCAAGTTCAGAAAATAAATTTAGCTGTGGCAAGCCTCCTGGGAGAATTTTCGCATGCATAATAGTCTGAAGGATGCGACCGTCCTCTAATTCTATTTCCATAATCAGGTTTTCAAATTTTCTGTATTTTTTTACCGTCACTTCACTCACAATGAGATCCAATTGCAAGCTGAATCCAGAACTTGATTCAAAAATATAGATGGCACTATTAAAAATACGGATACTCTCTCCATCAATTTTTACCGATTTTACAACAACCATATCTGTTCCCCCATGCAGCTGTCTCAAACATTCCTATTATTTTTAACTATTAACTTAATTTTATATCATAACCTATTAGTTATTCAATCAGCAGGAGGGCAGAATCCTTTAACTATTTTACCCTTGCAAATCCAAACCCTGATGCGTAGTCATCGCCCGTTGCTGCACCGTAACCGCCTTTAATGTCGTATAGTTTAGCTCTTCTTTGCAGTTCTGCGCGGAGCTGAGTGTTGGTCCAGGATAAATTAGAGGACCAAATTTTCGCTGCTAACCCTGAAACATGCGGGGTGGCCATCGAAGTTCCGCTGATGGTATTGTAATTGCCATCATACCACGTGGATTGAATGTTACTGCCTGGCGCTGAAATTTCAACATCACGCTCCTGAATCATATAGTCACCATCAGTAGCGGAGTTGCCGCGGGACGAATAATTTGCTACTCGATACGTTCCGTTTTGTTGAACATTTTCCAAAGCAGCCACAGCAACGGCGTTTTTCAACGCACCTGGATAACCAATGGTATTATCGGCATAGCCACTGTTTCCGGCCGCGGCGACAATCAGCGTACCCTTGCTGTAGGCATAATCGACGGCGCTGGCAATCATGGTGTCTTTTCCGCTAGAACCAAGTGACATGGAAATGACTACTTTTGAACCAGTTCTAACCGCTTCATCTGCGGCATGGCGAATAGCACCAGCAATATCATCAGAATAACCGGAGCCTTGGTCATTTAACACCTTGTAAGCCCAAAGCTTAGCCTGTGGTGCTACACCATAGACTCCTAATCCATCAGAAGCTCCGTGAGCATTAGCTGTACCTGCTACGTGTGTGCCATGCCCGTTTCGGTCTGTACAAGTGCCATTAACCATTGAAGATGAAGATTGCGTAAAATCTTTACACTGCTCACCATTTCCAACTAGATCATAATGATTTATATATACACCTGTATCTAACACTGCGATTTTAATCCCCGTCCCGCCAGATGTGCTGGTAATATACGGATCATTATAAATTGCCTGAATTCCCCATGGTGTCCGGTCGTCCGGTAGAGAGGTTATGGCGGTTGCACCAACTTTTCCATTCGGCACATTTTCAACTCGATCCAAATGCACCTCTGGTACTCTTTCAATCTTTAAATTCTTATTATTCAATAATGCTTCATATTGCTTGGTATTTATAGTCGTTGTGAAGCCTTCTGTCCCAAAGTCCCAGCGAACGCCAACATTTTGCTTTGCTTTTGCCATTTCTGCACTTGGCCCTTCAATCATAACTCTAAATGTTTCATTTGAGTCAGGAGCTTGACCGAATGCTCCAGTCGAAAACAAGGATGCCCCCATTAACAAACCAAGAATTGCAGAACCCACCTTTTTTGACTTTTTCATTCCCTCTTCCCCTCTCTTTTTTATGTAGCGGCATTCAACCGCAATATTGAGTTTATTTTTGAATCACTCATATATGAATGCGTTTACATTGATAAAAGTTGGGAAAATTTCTTTATAGCCATTAGTTAACATAATACAATTATAGGTTCTCATTTTTCTATATGAATTTAATGCATTCTGAGCCAATAAAATGATATGATTATGGTTATGAATAAAAAAGGAAGCTCTCTTTCTTTTCACCACGGAGGAACAAAATGAAAAAAATGAATAGAACCCTGCTCATCATTGGGATTATTTTTGTAGCGTTTAATTTACGGCCTGCCCTCACATCTGTGGGCCCACTTATAGGGTTTATCCGGACGGACTTAGGCATTTCAAATGGGACAGCCGGATTTATTACCACTCTCCCATTACTATCATTTGCGGTAATTTCCGTGCTTGCACCAAGAATAAGCCGCACCTATGGCAATGAGCGAACTATATTTTTCGGCCTTTTTATCTTATTTATCGGAATTATCATACGGTCACTTGGCTACATCCCAACTGTTTTTCTCGGCACCCTTCTGATTGGGGTTGGCATCGCAGTCGGGAATGTCCTCCTGCCTAGTTTAGTAAAGCTGAAATTCCCGGATAAGGTTGGAATCATGACAAGCACCTATACGACAGCACTTAGTACCTTTGCTGCGCTTGGGTCTGGGATTATTGTGCCGCTAGCCCAAGGGATGGCTTTAGGCTGGAAAACAGCTCTAGCTTTTTGGGCCGTATTAGCCGTGATGGCAATGATTATTTGGTTCCCGCAGCTTCGTGAAACAAGCGTCCGTAAACCGGTCGAGAACATTCCTTCCGGAAATAAAGGCCTATGGTCTTCTGCATTGGCCTGGCAGGTTACCTTTTTTATAGGACTACAATCATTTTTGTTTTACTGCACAATCGCCTGGTTGCCGGCCATTTTAGAAAGCCACGGGATGAGCTTGACGTTAGCAGGCTGGATCCTTTCTATCATGCAATTGGCGGGGCTTCCGGCCACGTTTATGACACCGGTCATAGCCGAACGTTTTCGACATCAAAAAGGAATGGTTCTCTTTTTAGGAATTCTTCACTTAGTTGGGTTATTTGGACTTATCTTTAGTAGTAATACCATATTATTAATAACGTCCGTTATTTTTATAGGAGTTGCCCAGAGTGCAAGCTTTAGTTTAGCCCTCACCTTTATCGGTCTACGAACAACCAATGCTAGAGAGGCAGCGAGTTTATCTGGCATGTCTCAATCAATCGGCTATCTGCTGGCAGCAATCGGTCCTAGTTTGATTGGTTTCCTTTTCGACCAGACCCAGTCATGGATGATTCCGTTATTCGTTTTAGCAATTATAAATGTCATGTTAACCGTTGCAGGTATTGGTGCGGGAAGAAATCAATACGTCTTTCGTGAACCATTGAAAAAAATTAGTTAAAAACTAAAAAAATGCCGGTACTCCTTTGTAAATGAGAGTAACCGGCATTTTTTTCTTCATTTTAGAAAAACTATCTTCTTCTAAAGCCTTCTTCAACTAAAAATATTTCCGCCTCTTCTCGTGTACCGAAAGTTTCTTCGAGATTGAGTCCGAAATAAATATTCCAGGTTTCATCCTCGTTCACTAATAACAGAACTTGATTTTCCACATTGACCCATCGTTCCTCTTCGTTATCCCCAACAATCGCTTCCTCTTCGAGAGGCTTTTCAACAGCAGACAAGCTATTAATGGATTCTCTAATCAGTTTTTTTAACTCTTCCTCCGAGTAGTCTCGTATATTAACCATCCCTTTAGCATCGGTATGATATTGGGATATGCGGCCGGCATATACGAATCCATTTCCATTGGGATGGAGATGGTACACCACATTTTTCTTTTCATAAACACTTTCGTTATATTGGAAATTTACTCGTCCTAGTGAAACATTTACCTTCTCAAGTTCAGGAAATGATTCGATTACAGCCAGTTTTTCTTCAAAAGTCAGCATAATATCCTCCAAATTTCTATCTATAAAATATCATTTTAACCTACATTATAATATTTTGCATTTAAATCACCAACTTAATTAAAAAAGCCCTCTATCCCAGATAGAGGGCTTACAGCCTTATGCAGATTTACGGATGAAAGATTTCTTACCTTCTAAACGGTTCTTACGGTGTTCAGCAGTAGCCGTGAACAATACGTCTGTTGAGGAGTTCAATGCTGTTTCACAGGAATCCTGTAAAACACCGATGATAAAACCTACGCCGACAACTTGCATTGCCACGTCATTTGGGATTCCAAATAGGGAACATGCCAGTGGAATCAATAATAACGATCCGCCCGCAACCCCTGAAGCACCACAAGCACATACGGCTGATAAAACACTAAGAATGATAGCAGTAGGGATATCTACTTGAATACCAAGGGTATGAACAGCTGCTAGTGTAAGAACTGAAATCGTAACAGCAGCACCGGCCATATTGATGGTTGCACCTAACGGAATGGAGACAGAATAAGTATCCTTATCTAAACCTAGTTTTTCACATAATTTCATATTAACCGGAATATTGGCAGCAGAACTACGTGTAAAGAAGGCTGTAATGCCGCTTTCCTTAAGACACATAAACACAAGTGGGAACGGGTTTTGACGTGTAGCAACGAAAACGATAAGCGGATTGACGACAAGCGCCACAAAAATCATACAGCCAAGTAAAACGACTAGCAATTTTCCATAGCTAAGCAAAGAATCAATACCATTTGTCGTAATCGAGTCGATAACAAGACCCATGATGCCTAGCGGTGCCAACTTAATGACCCAAGTGACCATTTTGGAGACAGCATCGGAAAAGTTCGAAATCATTGTTTTTGTTGTATCCGGAGCATTTTTCAATGCAATACCAAGAACAACTGCCCAAGCTAAGATTCCGATATAGTTCGCATTAAAGATGGCTTTGACAGGGTTATCAACAACATTCAGAAGTAGAGTTTTCAGAACCTCTACAACACCCCCAGGAGCTGTCAGATCCTCGGCGCCTTTTGCAAGAGTTAAATTTACTGGGAAAATAAAGCTTATAATTACTGCGATTAATCCTGCTAGAAATGTACCTAAGAGATAAAGAACGAGAATGGATTTCATATTCGTTTGTTGACCGCTCTTGTGCTGCGCGATGGCCGACATAACCAAGAAAAGTACCAATACAGGTGCAATGGCTTTTAAAGCACCGACAAATAATGAACCTAAAATGACTAGCGGCTTTGCTACTGCAGGAACCGTTAAAGCTAGGATAATACCAATAATCAAACCAACAATGATTTGTTTTACTAGACTTACTTGATTCCACTTTTTCAATAGGTTTTTCAAATAAACTCCCCCACTTTTTTATTATTTACGTAAAAAATATCTCTGCCAAACCCTATTGCCTAACATTATTATAAAGAATATTTAGATATCTCACAATAGTATTATTTTCAAGTAGTTATATATAGAATATTTTAAAAATTCCTATAAATATACAATCTTAGAAATCTATCAAGTTTATTCCCTGTCCAAATTATTATTAATTCAATAATATCACAATCTCTTCTATTAGCGAATGGTATAATAATATAAACAGTTCCCTTAAGACGTCAGCTTTTTAGAAAACAAAACCCACCCTCATAGACAAAAAGGGTGGGTTACTCAGCTATCTTTTATTTTCGATTGACTAGATTTTCCTTTCTTTCCCTTCCCAGTGTGGGTCCCTCAATAGGCGGCGGACTACTTTTCCTACCGGACTTTTTGGCAAGGATTCAATGAATTCAATAGAAGAAGGCTTTTTATATGAAGCTAACTTCTCTTTACAAAATATGATAAGTTCTTCTTCAGATACTGTTTGGCCGTCTTTGAGAACGACATATGCCTTCACAGTTTCTACCCATTTTTCATCCGGAACACCAACTACAGCGGCTTCCATGACCGCCGGATGCTGATAAAGGATTTCCTCCACTTCCCGCGGATACACGTTAAAACCACCTGAAATGATCATATCTGATTTACGGTCAACCAAGAATAAATAACCTTTTTTATCGATATATCCCATATCCCGGGTATGTACCCAGCCATCTTTTATCGTTTCATCTGTTAACACAGGTTCATTCCAATAACCAAGCATAGCTTGACTGGATTTTACAGCAATCTCGCCAATTTCCCCAGCTTGGCGCTCCTCACCGAATTCATCAACTATTTTAATAGATGTAGTCGGAACGGGTCGGCCACAGGACAGCAATCTTTCTTCGCCTTCCTCTCCACCAATGGTATGGTCCTGTTTGTTTAAAATGGAAAGAATCAGCGGTGCCTCCGTTTGGCCGTAGTATTGAACAAATTTTGGGCCCCATAAGGCGAGTCCGCGCCGCAAAGCTTCACGAGGCATCGGTGACGCACCATATATAATATTTCTAACGGATTCAAAGGAATACTGTTCGACATTAGGCTGGGACAATAGCATGACAATCATGGTTGGAACTAAATTCAATGTGGTAGGTTTTTCATGGTGTATGGTTTGAAGATATTGTTCGGGATTGAAGCCTGACAGAATGGAATTTGCTGCACCTGATACCCAATGCGGAAGCACCAACGTACCTGACGCATGGGTCAATGGCGCCGCGTGAAGCATTGTATCTCCTTCGTGGATATCTAATGATGATAAGATATTATTGCTAATAGCTGTCCAAATTTCTTGAGTATGAACGGCTGCTTTAAGTGTACCAGTTGTTCCTGAAGTATATTGAATAGTGGCAATATCGGATTCATGTACTTTCACTGACGGTTCCTCTTCGGAAACACCTTTAATAAATTCTGCCATATTAATCATCCATGGTTCTCTTGTGGAACCATTCATTTGGCAGAAGTAACGGAGATTTTCACAATGAATTTTTATTTGTGCGGCTCGTTCACTAAATTCCTCTGTATATAAAAGCGCACTGGCACCGGTCTCCTTAATCATATGAATATGTTCATTCTCTGATAATCTTGTATTAAGTGGGACTCTGATAATCCCAGTAAGGAGAAGTGCAAAATCAATTTCAACACTTTGAAGGGAATTTGCCAGCAAAAATGCCACCCGGTCCCCTTTTTTGAGACCAAGGCTCAACAGGGCATTGGCTAAGCGATTGCTATTCCGATAAACTTGATCGAACGTTAATTTTTGCCCTTGAAAAATAACTCCTGTATGATTAGGGAAATAAACGGCACCTCTTTTGATTAATTCAGCTGCATTCACTAACGATTCCTCCCCGATAAGAATATATTTCTAAAATTCAATTACGAATAAGATCCATTACCCTTCTATTTCAAGTTCAGTCCGAATTCTCCGTGCCTGCCCTGTCCTTTTGAAAAACGGGAGGCACCTTCTCTCGTTTCTCCACTATTAACGACATTCACCCCTAACAAGAACTCCAGCTGCATGGCCTTATCAAAGTCCTGATCAAAGCCCCGATAGACTGCTTCCCGGTCACTAATCATGCAAGCTTGTGGAAACTCGGCAATTTCTGCAGCAAGTTTTTCCGCCTCTTCCTTAGCTGTCCCTGGTTCAACGACACGGTTTGCTAAACCAATCATCAGTGCCTCCTCCGCGTAAACAGGCCGTCCGGTTAATATCAAATCTAACGCTCGGCTCATACCGATTAACCTTGGCAGTCTTTGCGTTCCGCCATCCACAAGCGGAACACCAAATCTCCGGCAAAACACACCCATGACAGCATCTCGTTCCATCACCCTCAGATCACACCAAAGGGCAAGCTCTATACCGCCAGCAACCGCGTAACCTGATACTGCAGCAATTACCGGTTTGGATAAGTGCATTCTGCTAGGTCCCATTGGACCATCCTTTAACATGTCAAGGTTCATTTCATTTCCTTCATCTTTAGAAAGCGCCTTCAAATCAGCCCCTGCACAAAATGTTCCGCCTGCACCATGCAGAACAGCAACCCTTAATGTATCGTCATTTTCAAATTCTCTAAATGCATCCGCTAGCTCCTTAGCGGTCCTCCGATCAACAGCATTTCTCACTTCAGGTCGGTTAATCGTAATCGTACAGACCTTCCCTTTTTTCTCCATAATCACATTCATTCTTGACTGCCTCCTACTCTCCCGTTTAAATAACTAGAAATTAAATCTTTAAAGTTTAGTTCCATCTCGTCCATGTCATATAATTGATTATTCATTGTCCACATCGTCCCCAGGCCGATACCCATTGCGATAATCATGACAGGTAAGTTTTTTAGCTGCGTTCCCTTAATGGATACATCACCTAAATATTGCTGGGTATAATCTACTAGGTTGTTAAAAAACTTATTAATAATTTTACGGATTTGAGGATTATGATTTGCCTCACCCAAATAATTTAAAAATACAGCCATGTATTCAGGATTTTCTTTTGAAACCACATTAATATTTTCCAAATGCTTCATCAATTTGTCTTCCGGATTTTGCAGCGGTTCAACTGTTTCCATTACCTTTTCATGGGACCGGCGAAATGAAACCTTGAGAACCTGCATAAGCAGATCTTCCTTGCTTTTAAAATAATGATAAATAATCCCCGTGCTGATACCGGCTTCCTCGGCTATATCTTTCATGGACAAATTTGAAAGCCCTTTTGAAATAATACAATTTTTGGCGGCCTCTATCACTTGCTCTTTCCTGATGTCTTCCATTCCTACTTTTGGCACAATGGCACCTCCTTTTTATTTATAATGAACGTTCAATATAAATAATAATACTTTAATGAATTTTCTGTCAACTATAACACCTTTTATTCCAACTCCTAAACTACATACTCCTGGCCTGTCTGCATAAAACCTGGGACACCAAATCATACTAACATTGAGAAAATGTGGAATTTGTCAAAAGGACTTAAATATACAGGGGAAATGGGACATGAAATTCCGTAAAAGGAAATTATTATCACAAATTATAAATGAGAAAAGTCAAATGGTTCTAGATGAACAACAAACGCTTTTAAGTAAAGATCGTTTATCTATCCATTTAGACGATAATGTCCAAAAATTGGAATCGATCTATACGGATTGTGCCGATATAAAGTTCCGGTATTTTATACTCGGGAATGAATCAAAAGCTGTTCTTATTTATGTTGACGGCATGTCAAACGTCGAAGAAATCGATAATAATCTTTTAACACCTTTAATGAGTTTAGAACTAGAAAAAGAACCGGATATCCATGCCCTGATTGAAAGGACCTTAACAGTTTCTAACATAAAAGAAATACGAACCTATGACGATGTGGTTAATGAGGTTTCATCAGGAAATCCAATCATTTTAATAGATGATCAATCAAAAGGAATTTCGGCCGGAATTCCTAAATGGGAAAAACGTTCACTTCAAGAACCGACTACAGAAACAGTCGTCCGCGGTCCGAGAGATGGCTTTATTGAAACGTTAAGCACAAATATTGTCCTCCTGCGCAGGAAAATCAGAAGTCCTAAATTGAAAATGAAATCCCATCAAATAGGACGCTATAGCCAAACACAAGTCGTCATCATGTACATTGAAGGTATTGCCGATCAAACGTTAATCGAAGAGGTTCAAAACCGTTTAAATCGGATTGATATTGACGGCATTCTGGAGAGCGGATATATCGAGGAATTTATTAAGGATCATCCATACTCTCCCTTTCCGTTGATGTTAGATACAGAACGGCCGGATATTGCAGCTGCGAGCTTACTGGAAGGAAATGTGGTTATCTTAACGGATGGGACTCCCTTCGTCCTGATTGCACCAACGACCTTTTACTCCCTTCTGCAGTCACCAGAGGATTATTATGAGGGGTTTATTATTGGAACATTGATTCGCTGGCTGCGTTATGTCTTTTTGCTGGTGGCTTTGCTGCTGCCTTCCGTTTACGTTGCCATCCTGACATACCATCAGGAAATGATTCCCACTACCCTGTTAATCAGCGTTGCAAAATCGCGGGAACAAATCCCTTTCCCGGCATTGGTAGAAGCATTGCTTATGGAAGTTTCATTCGAGGCACTTCGAGAGGCCGGCATCCGCTTGCCTAAGAACATTGGTTCAGCGGTTAGCATTGTCGGTGCCCTTGTCATTGGTCAAGCGGCTGTCTCGGCGGGTTTGGTTTCAGCACCAATGGTCATGGCAGTGGCGATTACTGGGATTGCTTCCTTCTTAATCCCGCGTTACAGTGCATCGATTGTCCTTAGGATTCTCCGGTTCCCCATCATGTTTCTGGCTGGTACATTGGGATTAGTTGGCATCATGCTCGGCCTTCTTACGATCATTGTTCATATGTGTACACTTCGTTCCTTTGGAGTTCCCTATCTGCAGCCCTTGGCGCCAATTAGAAATTCAGAGTTAAAGGACTCCATCCTCAGGGCGCCCTGGTGGTCTTTTAAGAAGCGGCCCCATTGGACGGATGATTATAATAAGGTCCGCCAGCCAAATGGACAAAAGCCTTCTCCTCTAAAGGGAAAGGAATAGGAGCTGACTCACCATGCTGGAACAAGGTAAAATTTCGCCAGTTCAAATGGCCTTGCTAATGATCCCGACCATAATCGCAACTGTGCTTCTGTTGGTGCCGTCGATCACCGCCAAACATGCCCATCATGATTTATGGCTGTCCCCAATATGGGCGTCCGGAACAGGTTTTTTCGTTGTTTTTATATCGTATCAATTGAATAAACTTTTTCCAGGAAAAACCATTATCGAATATAGCGAACATGCTCTAGGAAAAATACTTGGAAAATTGATTGGGGGCATTTTTCTATTTTTCTATTTGCACATAACAGGGATTATCGTACGGGAATACGGCGAGTTTGTCTCTGGGGCGGCCCTGTTCCATACCCCAATGGGCGTTATAATTGGAACCATGGTAGTTGTTTGTTCGTTTGCAGTTCTTGGCGGCCTCGAAGTAATGGGAAGAGCATCTGAAATCATCGTTCCAGTTGTGATTCTCCTCTATATTTTACTTTTCATTCTGCTGATTAAAGATTTGGAAGTAAGTAACCTGTTTCCCATTATGGAGAACGGTATTAAGCCTTCATTAATGGGTTCCATTGTCCCGCAAAGCTGGTACAGTGAGTTCATCCTGGTCTCTTTTTTATTGCCGTATGTGACAAATCAGAAAAAAGGGTTTAAATGGGGATTGATAGCGGTATTCATCGTCTTGTTTCTAATGGTTCTTACCAACATCATGACTCTCTTATTATTTGGAAATTTGACCGCTTCCCTTACCTACCCTGTGATGGTGGCAGCCCGTTACATTAGTATCGCTGATTTCTTGGAACATTTGGAATCGATTGTTATGGCGATTTGGATTGCCGGGACTTTTATCAAAATTACGGTCTTTTATTATGCACTTACTCTTGGTACTGCGCAATGGCTTAAACTCTCAGATTACCGCCCAATCGCGCTTCCGATTGGTTTCTTAATTCTCTTACAGGGGCTTTGGGCAGCACGAGACCTTCAGGAATTATCCCATTTTCTAGCAACATCAGGGGCTGTTTATATTTTATCCATACAAGTTGTGATTCCTGTTATCCTGCTGATAACTGCCTCCATTCGAAAAAAGCTCGGGCAGCGGAAAGGAAATAAACAGAATGAAACTCCAGTCAATCAGTGAAAAAGGGCTGCTCTATTTTCTCCTAATTTGTTTAGTCATTCTACTTTCTGGGTGCTGGGACAGGAATGAAGTAAATGATTTGGCCTTAATTACGGCTGCTGGTTTTGACAAATTTGCAGATGATAAGATTGAGCTTACTGTTCTTGTCTTTATACCGAAAGGAGGCGGCAGCAACACCCAAACGATGGAGAGCAGCAACGGCGGAGCTAGTGAAACACTGGTAAGATCGGCCGCGGGAAAAACCGTTGCTGATGCGATGGCCAAACTTCAAGAGAAACTGCCCCGGAAAATCTTTTGGGGCCACACTGATGTATTTATTTTTCATGAGGAGCTTGCTAAACAGGGTATTGCCAAACACATTGACTTTATCATGCGACATCCAACGCTTCGGGAACGCGGGCAAATTTTTGTCAGCAGCCAAAAGGCGAAAAAGGTATTAAAACTTATGCCCCCTCTTGAACGGGATTTGTCTGAGGTTTTAAAGGAATTAAGCCAGCATAAATTGGGATTGAACATTACCACCAAAAAATTGGCACAAATGCTGGTTGGTGATTCAGGTGATTGTGCTCTTCCGTGGATTACAATCCTTCCCCCCGAAAGTAAGAAAAATCCTAATCGGACGATTGCTTATAGTACCGGAACCGCGATTTTCAAAAGGGATAAAATGATTGGAATTATTGACGATTCCGTTACAAGAGGGGTGCTTTGGCTAAGAAATGAGATCCTGTTAGGAGTAATCACGATTAAACCGCCCAAAACGGACGGTTATATTTCAGTAAATGTCCTGCAAGCACAAGCAAAGCTTATACCAAAAATACAGAATGGCAAATGGACAATTACCCTTAAATCAGTATCCGCCAGTGATATCGTCCAAAATGAAACAAATTTAGACGTATCGAATCCAGTTGTAGCAAAATCTCTTGAACCGCTGTTAGCGAGAGAGATTGAAAAAAGAATTAAGAAGGCAAGGAATCAAGTGCAAGAGGAGATGAAAGCAGATATCTTTGGATATGCTGAAGCCTTCCATCGTAAATACCCAAATATATGGAATAAAGAAAAGTACCGATGGGATGAAATCTTTCCCGATGTGGAATTAAAATTCGATACAGAATGCCATATTCGCAGGCAGGGCTTAACTTCTTAACACAATTGCAGAAAAAAAAGAGGTGAAATCATGAAATGGGGTCTGGTGATTGTTAGCATTTTCATTGCCATCATCATGTTTCTTTATCAATGGCCAAAACTGAAAAAGCAGCAAAAAAAGGAAAAAGCAGCGTTTCTCTCGCTAACCTGTCTTGGATTGCTTCTCGCCGTTTTACTTATTTTATATCCAGAAATGCCTGGCCCCACTCAATTAATTGACTGGATTTACAAGCCATTTGGAAAGCTGATCGAAAAATAGGCTTTGCGACAGTTGGCGGGGGGAATGCGACAGTTGGCATCTCTTATCCGACAGTTAGAGAGTGCCATGTGACAGTTAACGGTTGTTATCCGACAGTTAGAAGAACCTATCCCACAGTAAGCCTTTTTTTACTTCCCCAAAAATGAAAGATCCACCCTAGCACTGGGCTACGGGTGGATTTTTTTGGTGGAAGGTTATTCAAATAATGGGCTGACCGCCTTTTTGTTGTGAACCCGATCGATGGCTTCGACAAGTAATGGAGCGACGGATAATATTGTCATTTTACCGCTCCTCTTTTCTTCTGGAATGGAAATCGTATTGGTAACCACCAATTCTTTAATCGAGGATGATTCGATTCTGCTGACAGCCGGTCCAGAAAGTAGCGGGTGTGTGCTGCAGGCATAGACAGCCTTTGCCCCTTTTTCCATCATGGCATTTGCTCCGGTTGTAATGGTCCCTGCTGTATCAATGAGATCATCCACAATAATTGCATTCTTTCCTTGAATGTTTCCAATAATGTTCATAATATCAGATGTATCGTGCTCAGGGCGGCGCCGGTCAATCAAGGCAATCGGGGCATTTAACAGGCTGGCCATTTTTCTTGCTCTGACCACCCCGCCGTTATGCGGTGCAACCACAACGATATCTTCTAATCCTTTTTCTTCAAAATACTTAGAAAGAATCGGAATCCCGGTTAAATGTTCTACAGGTATATCAAAAAAACCTTGTACTTGCGGGGAATGGAAATCCATCGTAATAATCCTGCTGGCACCAGCTGAAACCAAAAGATTCGCGACAAGTTTTGCTGTAATCGGTTCCCGCGATCTTGCTTTCCTGTCTTGGCGGGCATAGCTGTAATATGGCACAACAATGTTAATCACTTTTGCAGAAGCTCGTTTCAAGGCATCAATCATGATAAGAAGCTCCATAATATGTACATTCGTTGGATGTGAAGTGGATTGGACTAAGAAGACTTCACTTCCGCGAACACTTTCTTCTATGCTAATTTGAATTTCACCATCGCTAAATTGCTTCACGGAGCTTCGGCCTAACGTACAGCCTAAAAGTTCAGCCATTTCTTCTGCCAGCTTGCGGTTTGAATTTAAGGTAAACATTTTGAAGTCTTTATTTAATTGATAAGGCACCTTGTTTCCTCCAAAAATACTTTTTCTATTATTATAACATTCAATTGGGACAAGGATAAAATTTTGCATAAAAATAAAAAAGCACCCTCGAAAGGATGCACCCATTGTTATTTTTCAATTACCTCCACAGAGGAAATCCGTGTTGGATTGATGACAATTTTCTCGTCTCTGTCTAAATATACCAGCGTGTTATGCAAGGTTTTTTCACCATTTGCTGAATCAGTATAAAACGTTCGAGTGAAGTCTTTTAATGAATAATCCTTTTCGCTAATGACATATTCCTTTCCAGAATCCATGACGACTTTAATTTTCATTTCCCCCACTCCTAACTTATGTTGTTACTATTCATTATTCGATGTTGGAGGGTGAAAATCCTTTTGAAAAGCCATTCAATTTTTGAAATTATTAAGAACAACTGTTAATAACGTTTCTTTTTGCTGAATGATAAAACGAGATTTTTTAGCGTATAGAGTCTTCCCGAGAAAATAAATAAATCATCGTAGTTATTTTTTACATACTCTTCAATAATGTCGTGCCCTTCTTGAAACCGATTCACTAAATAATGAGTGTATTTTCCATCCCAGGAAAAGCGATTAATCCTAATAAGTTCATCTGCGATGATTTGATACTGAAACTCCTCCATGATTAGTTTCATTTGATACACCTTATCCACATTTACATAAACACTATTTTTATTTGCGTGGGTCTTATGGACAAATTTAATAAAATTATTTATATTTTCAGCGAGCATGATCGCTTTTTGCATTTCGAATTGCATGTTTCCATCACCCCTGAAAACATAATGTTTTCCTAGGAAAAGTGTATGTTTAGAACTTTTATTATATTACAAAACGAAAAGTGCCAGGCACCTGTCAATGAATGATGCCCGGCACTTACTTTACTTTTTAAAAAATATACATACAAACTGAGATAATGATTCCCGTATAAACAAGTGTGATAACGGTGAAGCCCATGATGTCGCGGATTTTCAGGCCAGCGATGGCTAGAAGCGGGATGGCCCAGAATGGCTGAATCATGTTGGTCCAGGCATCGCCCCAAGCAACGGCCATCACCACTTTTGCCGGTTCTACCCCCATTTCAAGAGCAGCCGGTATAATCATTGGTGCCTGAACGGCCCATTGGCCGCCTCCAGACGGAATAAACATATTGAGTAATCCCGCCGCCCAAAATGTAAATAACGGTAATGTATTGCTTGTAGAAATATCCGTGAATAAATCGGAAATCCATAGCGCCAACCCTGAAGCACCCATCATCCCCATGATTCCAGCATAGAACGGATATTGCAAGGCAAATTGGCCGACGCTGCCGGACGCCTTTAATATCCCTTTTCCAAGATCTCGGACGTTTCCATATAATAATAGAGCAAACGTTAAGAAGATGAGGTTGACCGTATTTAAATCCAGTGAGAACCCATTTTTCACAAAGTGATTGATTAAGTAAGATAATCCTAAAAGCCCTCCGAAAACGGTGATAAGTCTGCTTTTTTCTAATTTATCATTGAGGTAATTGGTCTCAGAATCTTTTGTGTCCACTTCAATTTTGTCTTCCAACAGTTTTTGATCAATAATAAAGCGGTCTTCTTTTCTTTTTGGATGGACTAGTTTCATGATGAATGGCAAAGTGAAGAAGGTGATGATGACGATGGCCAAATTTAAAGGTGAGAAAAGCGTCTCAGATGTTGGAATGATGCCAATTTTATCTTGAAAAACATGATCTTTTGTCGCTACGAACAAAGCCGGTGAGGAAGAAAGGCCGCCCTCCCAGATGACAAATCCTGAATATCCAGCGGCAACTAGGACTCGGTAATCCACATCCCGTACCTTTTTCGCCACTAGCTTCGCGATAATGCCGGCGACCACAAGTCCAAATGCCCAGCTGATTAGTGAGGCAAAAAGCGACGTAAAGGTCACTAGTAAAATAGCAGAAGTTGGTGTTTTACAAATTCCGGCGATTGATTCAAGTGTTTTTGAAACTGGTTTTGTTAAAGCTAAAGCGTAACTCATGATGAACGTTGTGATGATTTGCGCGGTAAAGGTTAACAGTCCCCAAAAGCCGTCTCCCCAATAAATGGCCATGTCCACAGGTGACTTATCTGTGATGAACATTCCGCCAAGAAACGTGATCACCGTAAGCAAAACAGCAAAGACGAAGGCATCCGGCAGCCATCTTTCTGCAATCTTAGCAAAGAAAAGTCCAACCTTTGCAACAATATTATTTTGGTTATTTAACGAAGACTTTGGCGATT
This sequence comes from Neobacillus sp. SAB-20_R2A, assembly GCF_049568635.1. Taxonomy (NCBI): domain Bacteria; kingdom Bacillati; phylum Bacillota; class Bacilli; order Caryophanales; family Bacillaceae; genus Neobacillus; species Neobacillus sp. SAB-20_R2A. The sequence goes on from NZ_CP145895.1 coordinate 2,955,909, forward strand.
CATTTTGCAGGTTTGGTTTCATTTTATTTCCTCCCTTTTACCAATATAATTTTTTAATAGATGCTTTTGAATTTTCCCAACCGAGGTTCTCGGAAATTCTGAAAGAATCTGAACGGATTCAGGAACCTTAAATTTGGCCAGTTTATTTTTACAGTAATCAATTAATTCCTGCGCGGAAGTTTCATAGTCGTCCTTCAAGATAACAAAGGCGTGAATGGCTTCATCTCTCATTTCATCAGGAACACCTATGACAGCGCTTTCAAACACAGCCTGATGTTGATTCAAAACAAACTCCACTTCGCTGGCTGCGATATTTTCTCCGGCTCGTTTGATCATATCCTTCTTCCGGTCAACAAAATAGAAAAAATCCGTATCCGGGTCCTTACGGGCCATATCTCCTGTATAAAGCCAGCCAGCCTGCAATGTCTCGTTTGTGGCTGTCTCATTGTTAAAATACCCCTTCATAATCGTTCTGCCTGGAATACCGGAAACGACAATTTGCCCTTCTTCACCGTCCCCTACTTCACAGCCATTTTCATCTACCAGTTTGACGTTATAGGCAATATTCGGACGGCCGATACTTAAATTATCACGTACGCCATTTATTGGATTGATCAGCGGCGTTCCGACGGTTTCTGTCATGCCATACAACTGGCATAGTGGAACCTGGTACCTTTCCTCAAAGGTTCGCAGCTGTTCACTCGTAACTGATTGGGCAAAAACAATTAAACGCAGGTTATTATTGGCATCTTCCGAATCATATTCTTTTTTCAATATCATTTTGATTGGTGCGGCAAACAAGGAACCGACCGTGGCCTCGAGACGTTTCGCCTGCTTAAAATATCTGGAAGCACTGAAGGCTTCTGTTATCGCAATACTTGCTCCTACCGTGAGGGCTGGCATCGACAAATAATACTGACCGTTCCCATGGAAAATCGGCAGTACAATCATAACTCGGTCTTCAGGAGTTAACCTTAACGATCTCGACATGATTTCCCCGACAAACACATAGTTGGCGTGAGTGATTAGAACCCCTTTTGGCTTGGATGTCGTCCCTGATGTATACAATATCGCAGCAAGATCATCACTTGAGAGCTTAGGAAAGGCCTTCATTGGTTCATGCTGCTTGATCACTTCATCAAGACTTACCCCATACTCTTGGTTGCCCTTGCTTCTTGATAAAATCAAACCATTTAATTGAGGTTGGAAACTAGTAAACTTCTCTACATATTCATCTTCGGTAATGACAAGCCTTGTTTCCGAATGTTCCAATAGGTAGGCAATTTCATCTGCTGTGGAAAGAATATTAGTTGGCACCATAACTGCGCCAATGGATGTAATGGCGAACCAGGAAATCATAAAGTCCATGTTGTTAGGCAGGTGCAGCAGGACTTTATCACCTTTTCTAATACCATAAGCATGTAAAGCAGATGCAAGCCTTCTGACCCGGCTGCTAAATTCTTCATATGTATGAGAAAGTGTCTGTTCATCTTTGTCTTCAAATACGATAAAGGTCTTTTTTGGAAAAAGAGCGGTCATTTCTTCTAAAAGCTTTGGAATTGTTCTATTTCCGATAATATCTGTCATGGGTTGTTCCCTCCTGCCAACCATCGTTTCATTTTTAATGAATTCCTCCCTATTATTTTTAATAGTTCTGCACGTTTATCTAATATGCAATTTCCATGCCAAAACCACAAAACATTGTCATGTTCACAAAATTGTTATTTTTATAGTCTAAAAGCACAATAAAAGTGATTCTATTCAGAATCACTGATGAAGAACGTAATCGGTTTGCTGAAATCCAAGCCTCTGCATTTTTTTCACTAATGTTGATTGGCTGATACCGAGGGCCTTTGCCGCTTTTCTGGTAGATCGGTATTGAACCATCGCTTCCATGATCATCGTTCTTTCAAGGTCTTGGACAACATCTTTTAATGTCTTTTCAGTTGTTAAGGATTGGGACAAATACTGATGATTGAAAGAAAAATGGCGGGTATCTATCATTTCTGACTCGACAGTTACCACAAGCCGTTCTATCAAATTCTGCATCTCGCGAATGTTACCCGGCCATGAATAGGTCTTCATTTGGGTAATAGCCGCATCCGACAATTGCTTATTCATGTTATATTTTTGGTTCAATTTCTTTAAAAAATAAAAAGCGAGGAGCGGGATGTCCTCTTTCCGTTCGCGTAAGGAAGGAATTTTAATAGGAACAACATTTAAGCGGTAGTATAAATCTTGACGAAACTCCCCTCTGACTACCATTGATTCCAGGTCTTTATTGGTAGCTGAGATAATCCGAATATCAATTTTCTTCGGTTGACCTCCGCCAATCCGTCTGACTTCTAATTCTTGAATGACCCTTAAAAGCTTGACCTGAAGATGGAGCGGCATTTCCCCAATTTCATCAAGGAAAATGGTGCCTTTGTCGGCCTGTTCAAATAGTCCTGCCCTGCCCCTGATGTCAGCACCGGTAAAGGCCCCTTTTTCATAGCCAAATAACTCAGATTCAAGCAAATCCTTGGGAATGGCGGCACAATTCACTTTGATAAAAGGTTGATTGGCACGGGAGCTTAATTTTTGAATTAAATTAGCGATTATTTCCTTCCCGACCCCTGATTCCCCAAGCAGTAAAACCGTCGAATGAACCGGGGCAATTTTTTGCACTAAATCGATGACTTTTAACATTTTGTCACTGTTGGCGATAATGCCTTGGTGTGAGATGATATGTTCCTTTTTTTGATAGAACTCTAATTCTTGCAAATACTGGTCCGCAAGCGCCTTGGTCTGTTTTAGTTCGATCTTCAATTGATTTAAAGAGGAGATGTCCCTTAGGTTGGTGACAACATACAAAATTTCCCCATTCTCATCAAAGATGGGGTTACCTGTAACCAAGAGTTCTTTCCCATTTACTTTTTGGACCATCGTCAGTCTTTCTTTTTTTTCTAAAACATGCATAGATATGGAATCGGAAATGATGCCTTGCTCTTTTAAATCGTTCATATGTTTTCCAATTAGCTGTTCTTTTGTGGCACCCGTGACTCTTGTATAAGCTTTGTTCATTTTAAAACCATATCCGTTTTTATCGGTAATAAAAATTGGATCGTAGCTGGAGTCGATAAAATCTTCAAAAATCTTGGCCAATTTGATGGTACGGTTTAATTCGTCAGTAAGTTTGTGAATTTGTTCTTGAAGATTTGTTCCCAAATTATTCATCTATTTCCACCCCTTGTCAGTTTATTATAAATTATCTGATTACTTTTTTCATCACTTAATAGTGGAAACTTGTCCTTGAAGAAGGAATACTTCAACTTGAACAAGAATAAATATAGTGGATTATGAACTGAGGTGACAAAGATGTTAAAACAGGAACAATTAAAGGAAATTAAAGCTCTACAAGAGACTTGTGAAAAAGAAGGTGGTTTCCACCTAAAGCTTAATGATGATATGCTCGAAAACCGTAGCGCAAACCGGCAGGAAGATTTCTTTCGTTACGAAGACGGCAAGCTTGTTGGTTTTTTAGGAAGCTATGGGTTTGGAAATAAAGTGGAGCTTTGCGGGATGGTGCATCCGGATTACCGCAGAAAAGGAATCTTCTCTAAGCTGCTTAAGTTAGGGCTTGATGAGGCGAAAAGACACGGTGCGGACACGATTTTGCTGAATGCCCCGACTGGATCCCTGTCAGCAAAGGAATTTTTAAAAATGATTCCATGTACCTTTTCGGTAGCAGAATATCAGATGAAATGGCAGCACACAGAATTAGTCGATGATCCTTCTGTTACGGTAAGGCCCTCTTCTAGCAAAGAGGATTGGGAGGCGGAAATCCAGTTGGAAATTTCAGGCTTTGGGTTCAGTGAAAAAGAAGCGCGTGAATTTCAGCAGACCATCTCGGAAACTAGCAATGAGGATAGGCTGATTATTGAGGCCGAAGGCAGGATAGCTGGAAAGATGCGTGTTTCTGAGTTGAATGGTGAAGCTTGGATTTACGGTTTCGCGATTTTCCCTGAACTGCGAGGAAAAGGGATAGGACGTCGTGCTTTATCAAGGGTCGTCAAAATGGAACATCAGAAAGGCTTGCCGATTTTTCTCGAAGTCGAAGCTAAGAACGCCCATGCGCTTGGGCTCTATGAATCTTGCGGGTTTAGGAGTTATCATTCGCAGGATTATTATATATATCAAAATTAAATCACAAACAGCCAGGATATGTTTAGATATCCTGACTGTTTTTAGTGAATTTTTCATTGCAGGTTTATCATTTTTTTAGGAAACCTTTTTATAAAGTTAATCGTATTAAATATAAAGAACCTTTTTGGTGGTGATATTATGAAATATTCATCAAAGAAAGATTGGTGGCTAACTGTTATTGTTTTTGGGGGCATGATATTTGCAATTGGAAGCAGCGGAATGGCGGTTTTTGAAGACACTCCAAATGTTGGAGAAACAATAGTTGCGCTCCTAGTCCCGATTCTATTATCCTTTTTTATATTGTGGCTGTGGCTCACTACTTACTATGTTATTGATGATAAAAACTTAATTGTTAGGTATGGGCCGTTTAAGAAAATTATTCCGTTTTATTCCATAAAATCCGTCAAGAAAACCATGAATCCCTTATCTAGCCCGGCGTTGTCTTTAAAAAGGGACGAGTTTATGGACGTTCTCGCAAAACACTGTCCGCACGCAAAGATAATAAAGTCGTAGAAAGTGCCAGATGGCCGCTAAAAAGGGTATCTGGCACTTTTCTTTACTGATTTTTACTGTCGGAGCTATCCGGGCACCCCTTCGGGTAAAATATAAACCAACTTACTAACTGTTTTTCTTCACCACGACCCCGCATTGTTCCTCCAACGGCAGAATAACCGCCGACATATCCAAATCGCCTAAACCTTGCTCGGTTGACAAGCGATAGGCCTCCTCTGCCAATTGACCCGTAAATTCCCTCAACCCTGCCTCTTGTAATAGCTGATTGGCCAAGCGGACATCTTTGTGAACATATTTCACGGCGCCGCCAGGCTCAAATTGGCGGTCGAATACATACTCCTTCATATGTCTCCGCAAAATTCGGCTGTCCCCATAGCTCGCAGAGAGAATTTTGTAAAGTTGCTCTGGGGCAAGGCCAAATTTAGACCCGGTTACCATCACTTCAGAAACTGCCAAGGAATGAACCGCAACAAGATATTGGTTCATAAGTTTGGCAATGCTGCCAGCACCTGACTGACCGAGATGTTCAATTGTTCCCCCGACAACGCCTAGTATCGGAAAAACTTTTTCAAAAGCAGCCCGTTCGCCCCCGGCCATTATCGTTAAAGATCCACTTTCCGCACCCTCTGGCCCGCCGCTTACCGGGCAGTCGAGATAACTCAATCCTTTTTCAATGGCGCGAGCGTGGATGGTCTTGCTCGTATCTGCGCCGACCGAAGTAAAATCGATACAAATGGTACCGGGCCGGGCATTTTCAAGGATTCCGCCGTTTCCTTGATACACTTCTAGAACGTCCCCTGGCATCGATAAACAGGTGCAAATAACATCACTGTTTTGTGCCAGCGATGAGATAGATTCTTCTTGTCCTGCACCATGCTCCACCAACGCTTTTACTTTTTCCTTCGTCCGGTTATAGACACTTACTTGATACCCGTGATCCAAGAGCCTTTTTACCATCCTTGAACCCATTACTCCAATCCCAACAAATCCTATTTTCATGTTTATTTTCCTCCTCCCCTAAGCCATTCGAAGCTATCTTGGCTTTTCCCTAAAGGGGTATATTCCAGCCCAATATACCCTTCATATGTATCATGTAAATATTGAAAAATACTTTGATAATCCATTTCCCCTATGCCAGGCTGATTCCGCCCCGGAACATCGGCAATTTGAATATGGCCCACCACGTCTGCATATTGTTGAAAAAGTGTGAGCGGATTCCCATGGATTCTTTGAATATGGTAAAAATCAAATTGAAGCTTCACATTAGGCAGCCTCAACGTATCGAGAATGTCCTTTGCCTGATGAATATCACTCAAAAAATAATCCGGCATATCGTTTTGGTTAATCGGTTCTATCAAAACTGTGAGGCCATGCTTCGCCATTTCCGTTCCGGCAAAGAAAAGGTTCTCATGAAAGACTTCATTAGCGATTTTCTTATCATCTTCGGAAACGATACCGGCCATACAGTGAATTCTCGGAACGTTCATGGCTGTGGCATACTTTATTCCTTCCATAACTGAACTTCTAAATTCATCCACTCGATTAGGGTCTACCGCAAGGCCCCGGTCACCCTTTGACCAATTACCTGGCGGCAAATTCAAGAGAACCATCGATAATTGATTCCGGACAAGTTCCATCTGAATCTCTTCTATCGAATAATCATAAGGAAATTGACACTCCACAAAGGAAAATCCACACTCCCGGGCTTTCTTAAACCGTTCCAAAAAAGGAACTTCAGTAAAAATAGTTGTAAGGTTAACAGCAAATTTGTTCATCTTAAACTCCATCAATAAAAATTTTTAGAAAAGCACTAAATAAAAGATTCGACTATAATTTTAATTTTTCCTTGCATTTTTTCAAAAAATCGACAAACAAAATGCCTGGTACCGTCTTAATTCGGATGATACCAGGCACTTGTTACTTTATTTAGATGCAAATTCCGGCTTTCTTTTTTCTAAAAAGGCAGATGTTCCTTCGTTTTTGTCTTCTGTAGAAAACAGGACAGCTTGGGCAAGTTTTTCAATAAGCAGGCCTGTTCTTTGATCTGTTTCAAATCCGGCTAAAACGGCAAGCTTTGCCAACTTAACAGCAAGTGGTCCTTTTGCAAGGATTTTATCAGCTACTTCCTCGGTTTTTGCGACCAGATCTTCCGGTGCTACTACTTCAGATACTAATCCAATCCGGTACGCTTCGTCGCCGTCAATCATTTTTCCAGTTAGAATCATCTCAAGCGCTTTCCCTTTGCCAACCACGCGAGCTAGTCGCTGGGTCCCGCCAGCAGAAGGAATGATAGCAAGATTCAGTTCCGGCAGGCCAAACTTGGCATTCGCGGACGCAACCCGTATATCACAAGCAAGCGCAAGCTCGCAGCCCCCGCCTAAGGCAAAGCCGTTTACCATAGCAATGGTTGGTTTATCATACATTTCAATGAGGTCATATACCTCTTGCATCCCGCCCGGTTTGAAAACATCGAGAGCAGTCTTCTTTTTTAACTGACTGATATCTGCTCCGGCAGCGAAGGATTTTTCACCTTTTCCGGTAAAAACTACAACGCCGACTGAATCGTCTCCCCTTAACTCGTTAAGCGCGGCAACAATCTCCTGCAAAGTCTCAAAGTTCAAAGCATTGCGAAGCTCAGGACGATTAATGACGATATAGGCAAGGCGCCCTTTTCGATTAATTTCAAGATTTTGATAGTTTTGCATCAATAACTCCCCCTATTAATTATAGTTATAAAACCCTTTACCGCTTTTCTTCCCCAGCCGGCCTGCTTTTACATATTTTACAAGAATTGGACATGGACGGTATTTCTCCCCAAGTGTTTTATGGAGATATTCCATATTGCGGAGCCTTGTATCAAGACCAACAAGGTCGGCGAGTTGAAGCGGACCCATTGGATGGTTAAGGCCTAATTTAATCGCTTTATCAATATCCTCGACCGTCCCAACACCTTCCATGACCATATTCATGGCTTCATTCCCGATGAGGCAGTTCATTCGGCTGGTGGCAAAGCCGGGGAATTCATTGATTTTGACACATTCCTTTCCGAGCGCTTTTCCAAATTCAAAGCTTCTTTCGATCGTCTCCTCGGATGTTTCCAGTCCACAAACCACTTCAATCAGCTTCATTCTTGGTACTGGGTTGAAGAAATGAAGAGCAACACAGCGGTCCGGTCTCGATGTTTGCGCCGCAATTTCCGTTGGGCTCATCGTCGAAGTATTGGTAGCCAAAATCGCTGAAGGTTTTACAATCTGATCCAGCTGCTTAAAGATTTCGATTTTTAAATCCATGATTTCCAAAACTGCTTCAATGACGATATCGGCATCCTTGGCAGCTTCTTCAAGCTGGGTGGTATAGCGGATTCTGTTTATGGCAGCATCTGCCGTTTCTCTATCAAGTTCGCCTTTTTCAACAGCACGATTAAATTGCTTTTCGATGTAGGATCGGCAGGTTCCTAGGGAAGATTCACTGATATCTTGAACATAGGTGATAAAACCCGCCGCTGCACTTGTATAAGCAATTCCTCGTCCCATCGTGCCGGAACCGATAACACTAACTATTTCCATGCTACTTTCCCCTTTCATGCAGAAAGAGCCCTCCTAAGAAGGGGGCTGCTTTTCTGTTAATCTCCTAAACCTAAGCTTTTACAAGCAAATTTTTAATTTCTTCGGTAAGCATTGGCACCACTTCAAATAAATCTCCGACAATTCCATAATCGGCCACTTTAAAAATATTGGCCTCCGGATCCTTATTGATCGCAACGACCACTTTGGAGTTGGACATTCCCGCAAGGTGTTGGATGGCCCCAGAAATTCCGCAAGCGATATAAAGATCAGGCGTCACAACCTTACCTGTTTGTCCAATCTGCAGGGAATAATCGCAGTACTCCGCATCACACGCACCGCGTGAAGCGCCAACCGCGCCGCCAAGTACATCTGCAAGCTCTTGAAGCGGCTTGAAGCCTTCTTCACTTTTCACGCCGCGTCCACCGGAAATGATCACTTTTGCTTCTGTTAGGTCAACACCTTGGATTGCCTTTTTCGCTACTTCGCGAATAATAGTACGCAAATCCTTGATTTCCACAGAAACAGAGGACACCTCACCAGTGCGTGATTCATCTTTCTCAAGCGGCGCAATATTATTTGGACGGATAGAGGCAAAAATTAAGCCGTCCGTAACAATTTTCTTTTCAAATGCTTTACCTGAATAGATTGGTCGGGTAAAAACAACATTTCCCCCTGCTGCTTCAATCGCCACGGCATCGGAAATCAGCCCGGAACCAAGCTTGCTGGCAACCTTAGGAGATAGGTCCTTACCAAGAGCCGTGTGGCCAAAAATAATGGCTTCTGGCTGTTCCTGTTCTACGACAGCAAGGATTGCCTGGGAAAAGCCATCTGGCGTGTAGCTGGCAAGCTTAGGGTTTTCCACCACGACTGCCCTGTCAGCACCATACTGAATTAACTCTTGTGCCAGATTTCCCACGGATTCTCCAAGCAGCACAGCAACTACTTCGCCACCTTCAGCGACAGTTTTCGCTGCGGCGATCCCTTCAAATGATACATTTCTTAATTCCCCATCACGGACTTCACCAAGTACGATTACTTTTCTTGTCATGTTAGTTCCTCCCTTAAATTACCTTTGCTTCTGAATGCAGCAGATTAACAAGTTCTTTTACTTGATTTTGAAGCTCTCCTTCAAGAACGCGGCCTGCTTCTTTTTTCGGAGGCAGATAAATTTCGATTGTTTTTGTTTTCGCTTCAACATCATCTTCTTCTAAATCAAGGTCATCAAGCTCTAGTTCTTCAAGCGGCTTTTTCTTTGCTTTCATAATTCCTGGCAAAGATGGGTAGCGCGGTTCGTTTAAGCCTTGCTGTGCAGTCACCAAGAGCGGAAGTGATGTTTCAATTGTTTCAGAGCTTCCTTCTACGTCTCTGACGATGTTGACGTTCTGACCGTCTACTTCAATTTTTGTAATGGTCGTTACATATGGGATATCTAACAGGTCAGCGACACGCGGTCCGACTTGGCCGCTTCCGCCATCAATCGCTACATTTCCAGCGAAAATTAGGTCAGCATCCTTCTCCTTTAGGTATTCTGCTAAAATTTTTGCAGTCGTAAATTCGTCGCCAGTTTCAAGGTCGTCCTCTGTATTGATTAGGACAGCCTTATCTGCTCCCATTGCCAGCGCCGTACGCAGCTGCTTTTCTGCATCTTCTCCGCCAACAGACACGACAGTTACTTCCCCGCCTTGATTGTCGCGGATTTGGATCGCTTCTTCCACACCGTACTCATCATATGGATTGATAATAAATTCAGCACCGTCCTCTTGGATGGCTCCTTTTGAGACGACAATTTTTTCCTCGGTATCAAACGTTCTTTTTAACAAAACATAAATATTCATGTCAAAACCCTCCTATTAAACTTTTGCCGGGGTGGCATCGTACGTATAAAATCCTTTTCCTGTCTTTCTTCCTAACTCGCCTTTTTCAACTTTTTCTTGGACAATCTTTGAAGGTTTGTCCTTCTCATCGCCGCTCTCCTGGTAACGCTGCATGCGGACTAGGTAATTGACATCGAGGCCGGTTAAATCCATTAGAGCAAATGGTCCAATTGGATGGTTGAGCGCCTTTTTGACAACTAGGTCGATGTCTTCATGGCTGGCAATCCCGTTTTCCAAAAGGAACAACGCCTCGTCCATCAGCTTTCCTAAAATCCTGTTGGCGACAAATCCGGATATTTCTTTGTTCAGCAAGACTGGAAGCTTATTGATGGATTTCACAAATTCCATCGCTGTTTCTGCAGTCTCGGCAGAAGTGTGCGGCCCGCGGACGACCTCGACAAGCTCCATCACAAGGGCAGGATTGAAGAAATGGACATTGCACACTTGATCCGGACGTTCGGTTGCATCCGCAATTTTCGAACTAACGATGGTTGAGCTGTTGGTGGCCAAAATCGCGTGGGCTGGAGTAATTTTATCAAGCTTTGAAAATAGCTCTCTCTTAATCTCCAATTTTTCAACGATTGCTTCGATGACAATGTCTGCATCGCTAAGCTCTTCAAGTGTAGACGTGAACGTGATTCGACTGAAAGCTGCTTCTACTGTCTCTGCGGTCAGTCTTCCTTTTGCCACCCTTTTTCCCATTTGTTCATTAAGAATTTGTCTTCCTTTTTCAAGGCTTTCTGCACTTACGTCCTGTAGTGTGACGGAATAACCGCCAAGCGCACTTACCATGGCAATTTGTGCCCCCATGGTGCCAGCGCCAACGACACCGACTTTTTGAATGTTTGTTGTCATTCTTTTTCTCCTTTCTCAAGCTCCTCTTTGACTAGGAGCCTTTTTAAAAGTTTCCCTACGGTATTTCTCGGCAGGGCCTCGCGCACTTCGAACACTTTTGGAACCTTGTATGGTGTTAACTTTGAATAGCAGTATCCCTTTAATTCATCGTGATCGATTTCCCTCCCGCTTTTTGGGACGATAAATGCTTTGACGATTTCCCCGTGCAATTCGTGGGGAATACCGACCACGGCTGCTTCCTCGATATCCGGGTGTTCATAAAGGACACCCTCCACCTCTTGTGGATAGATATTGAATCCCCCGACAATGATCATTTCTTTTTTTCGGCCGACGATGTAAAAATAACCGTCATCATCCATCATCGCGAGGTCTCCGGTATGAAGCCATCCGTCCTGCAGTGCTGCATGAGTCTCTTCTTGGTTATTCCAGTAGCCTTTCATAATCTGCGGGCCTTTGATCAAAAGTTCCCCGATACTTTTCGGACTCACTTCGTTATTCTGTTCATCTACAATCATGCAATCTGTGCCTAGCAGGGGAATCCCAATGCTTCCAACCTTCCGGATTCCAAATGGCGGATTTCGGTGTGTGGTAGGCGATGCTTCCGACAGTCCGAATCCTTCCGAAATTTTTGCACCTGTTAGCCCCTCAAAGCCTTTGAGCACTTCTACCGGCAGCGGGGCAGAACCGGATGAACAAAATTTCAAGCAGTTCAAGCGATAATCTTTGATTGCCGGGTGGTTCACGAAAGAAATATACATTTTAGGTACACCTGGAAAAAATGTAGGTTGATATTGTTCAATTTTTTCCAGAACATGATTGATTTCAAATTTTCTGAACAACAAAATTTTGGCGCCAATATGGATTCCGAGATTCATAGCACTTGTCATGGCGTACACGTGATACAAAGGGGTTGCACCGAGAATGGTCTCCTCACCGTGGACCATGTTCTCCCCATACATATGAAGACTTTGAACCACATTGGCAACCAGGTTGTAATGGGTAAGCATGGCCCCTTTCATTTTCCCGGAGGTGCCCCCGGTATATTGAATGACCGCAATATCTTCCCTGACGTCTATTTCCACAGGTGCATTGATTGGTTCTGAAAATGGAATCAGCAAATCCAGTGTTTTACACTCTTCTGAGTGCAAATCTTCAAATTGTGAGCCAATAATGTACCGAAACGGATAGATTTCGTTTACATCGAGAATGGTTTTTTTTGACTTTGGATCTCCTACAATATAGGAGACCTGCGAATCATTAACGATTTGCAATAGCTCTCTTGGCGTATACAATGGATTGATTTGCACGACCGTTAGCCCGAGTGCTTGTGCAGCATAATAACAAATAATATAATCTGGATGATTGGCGAGCATTAAGCCAATCCGCTCGCCTTTTTGGAAGCCCAGCTCCAGCCAAGCGCCTGCCAGCCTGTCGACCTGATCCTTCAGTTCCTGAAAGGTGACATGTTCATCCTCGAAAATAATGGCAGTTTTATCGCTATATTTTTGGACGGATTCTTCCAGCATGCGGTAAAGCGGAATTTCTGGAATTTCAATACTCTCATCCTGCTTGTAAAATTGATACCAGGGCCGGTTCTTTAAATTTTGCAAGTACATCGCACCTCCTTTTGAAGAGTTGAATTAAATATGGTTTCGGGCAATACTCGCGGATAAATTGGTTTTTCTCTCGGATGGAAAGGAAATACTATCGCATAGGCCTGGTTTACTCTCGGATAAACTCAAATTTCTCTCGCAAGACGCTTTTACTCTCGGATAGGTAAGAAATACTCTCGCATAAGCTCGACTTACTCTCGGATAAACCCGATTTACTCTCGCAAGACGCCTTCAAGGCAGAGACGAGCCTTAAAGCGTACTTCCACCATCCACAGCCAAAACCTGCCCAGTCACAAAGTCACTCGCCGGGCTGGCAAAGTAAAGCGCGGCTCCCATTAGAGCGTGGTCATCGCCAATTCTGCCAAGCGGATTGTGCTTTTTAATTTCTTCTCCGCGTTCTGCTAGCACATGTTTCGTCATTTTGGATGGGAAGAATCCCGGTGCAATGGCATTGACATAAATTTGATGACGGGCCCATTTTCTAGCAAGGTCTTTTGTAAAATGATGAACGGCCGCTTTGCTAGTGCTGTAGCCAATGGCATTTAGCACTTCAGGCGGTTCCGCCTTGATGCCGGCCACTGAACCAATGTTGATAATCTTGCCGGATTTTCGTTCAATCATCTGTTTGCCGACTGCTTTTGTCACTAGAAACATCCCGGTCAGGTTAACGTTCATGACTTTTTCCCAGGCTTCCAAAGGCATTTCTTCAACCGGTGCTCCCCAGGTGGCGCCGCTGTTGTTGACAAGAATGTCAATTTGTCCGAAATCAGAGAGAATCTGACTTACCAGCTCGTTGACGTCGTTTTCATTTTGAATATTGCAGGAATACCCTTTCGCTTTCACACCAAACGTTTCAGATAAATACTGTGCCGTTTCCTCACACTGGTCTAAATGCCGCGAACAAACGGCGATGTGGCAACCGGAGGAAGCATATGCCTCAGCGATTTGCCGGCCAAGCCCTCTGCCTCCGCCTGTAATAAAAGCAACTTTATTTTCGATATTAAACAGTTCTTTTTGCATGTCCGTCCCCCATCTTAATTCTCTTCTAAAATTCTTCTTGCAATAATCAGGCGCTGGATTTCATTGGTGCCCTCATAAATCTTTGTAATCCTCGCATCACGGTAGAAGCGTTCAACCGGATAATCGGATACATATCCCATACCGCCATGGATTTGAACAGCTTTATCAGCTACTCGGTTAAACACTTCGGAAGCAAATAATTTTGCCATTGATGCTTCCTTGATGACTACTTTTCCTTCATCAATCATCATTGCTGCTTTTAAGGTAAGGGCTCTTGCCGCCTCTGTTTCGGTTGCCATATCGGCCAGCATCCATTGAATCGCCTGATTCGCCGCAATTGGCTTTTTAAATTGGACTCTTTGCTTAGAATAGGAAGCAGAAAGTTCAATTAATTTGTCACATGAACCGACGGACCGTGCAGCCAAGCCTACGCGGCCTTCGCCCAAGATTTTTAACGCTGACATGTAGCCCATGCCGACTTCGCCAATCACATTCTCTTCAGGAACCACACAGTCTTCAAAAATTAACTGGGCAGTATAGGAACCACGCAAGCCCATCTTTTTATCTTTCTTGCCAACAGTGAAACCAGGGAAATTCTTTTCAACTAGGAATGCAGTGATGCCCCCCTTGGCTCCTTTTTCAGGATCTGTTAAGGCAAATACGGTAAACACATCGGCAACCGGTGCATTGGTGATGAAATGCTTTGTCCCATTCAGAATCCAATTGTTGCCCACTTTTTCTGCACGTGTCGCTAGATTGGTGGCATCTGAGCCGGCACCTGGTTCAGAAAGAGCGAAAGCGGCAATTTTCTTGCCTGCGGCCATGTCTGGAAGGTATTTTTGCTTCAGGTATTCAGAGGCTAGCTTTACAAGCCCGGTAGAACCGATTCCAGTATGGGCACTGATTAAGCTGACGAAACCGTTATGCGTGCGGCCAAGCTGTTCAAGAACAACAGCTTTGCCAACCGTATTAAGGCCGATGCCGCCGTATTCCTCTGGAATGCTGATGCCAAATAATCCTAAGTCTTTTGCTTGTTCAATCAGATGCTGCGGAATGCGGTCCTCGTCCTCGATGATTTGAGCGTATGGTTCAACTTCTTTTTCAACGAAGTTTCGTACCATTTGTTTCATTTGTTCAATTTCTTGTGGAAGTGTCACTAACATATGTATTTCCTCCTCATTTTTGTTTCTGCTAAATATAGATGCAAGAACCGTGCCAAGATTGGAAACGCTTAAAAAATAAGTATTTTGAACTTTTTTATAATTTTAATGATTCATTATTGAATTAAAGAAACGGCAAAAGTATGGTTAATTACCATGATTCATTTTTGAATTAAAAAATCATTAATGAATCAAAAATAAAAACCACCTTTTGAAGGTGGTTTGGTCAATCAAAATTTCAAGTTATATTTCTTTAATTTCCTTACGATGGTTGGCTGGCTGCTATCTAGTGCTTCCGCTAATTCATAGGTAGTCCGATATTTTTTCAGTGCCAGTTTAAGTAGCCTCTCTTCCGCTATTTCAGTTGCCTGCTTCAAAGTCATCATCTCATTGATCGGAATAGCCTGCATTTCCGTTTTTTGATATTCCACTGGTAGATGGTCTGCTGTTAAGATTGATTCTTCTGTAACAAGGCACATTCTCTCAATCAAATTGGACAATTCGCGGACGTTCCCTGGCCAGCCATAATTATAGAAGAACTCTTTGAGACCCGAGGAGAGTTGTTTTTCCAAGGAATATTTGCTATTCATTACCTCCAGGAAATAATCGACGAGCGGCAGAATATCGGCCTTTCGATCGCTGAGCGGTGGAATGGAAATGGGAATCACATTCAAACGATAAAATAAGTCCTCGCGAAACTTCCCATCCGCTACCATTTCCTTTAAATTTCGGTTCGTGGCAGCAATGATACGCACGTCCACTTTCTTAGGGACCGTTCCGCCGATCCGCTGCACTTCCCGCTCCTGGATGACCCGTAAGAGTTTCACCTGCAAGTGAAGCGGAAGCTCACCCACTTCATCAAGGAAAAGAATGCCATCATTGGCAAGCTCAAACATACCCGCCTTTCCTTTGCTACTCGCGCCAGTGAAGGCACCGGCCTCATAGCCAAACAATTCCGATTCGAGCAAATCGGGAGGAATGGCACCGCAATTGATTTTAATCATTTGGCCTCTCCGGCTTCGTTCACTATTGTCAAATATATAGCGGGCCAGGACATCTTTCCCTGTTCCTGTTTCACCAAGAATCAGCACGGTCGCATCGACATTGGCGATGCGCTCTGCTGTCTCATAAATTTTCTGCAGCTGCTCACTTCGGATAACCACGCCACTTTTTGTAAATGATTTGCCTTTCAGACGCTCAATTTCTTCTTTATAACTATGATTCAACTGATTTGCTTTTATCAGTGCGGCCTGCAGGTCATTTAGCTCCGATAGGTCGCGGATATTGGTGACAATACTTTCGATTTCTCCATTTTCATCAAGAACAGGACTGCCGGTCAACAGCACTTCCCTGCCTTTGAAATTTTGCTGCACTAAAGACACGCTTCGCTTTTTCTCTAGGACCTGATGGGTGACGGAATTTTTTAAAATCCCCCTTTTCATCAAGTCATCAACTTTTTTGCCAATATAATATTCCTTTGGAATCCCGGTCAGCCTTTCAATCGCCGAATTTGTTTTAACGGTAATACCTTCTTTGTTAGTAATATAAATCCCGTCATACATATTCTCAATAACCGCATTAAGCTCTCGGTTAATTTTCCTGGCTTCCTTTAATTCCGCGATTAATGAAGTCAATTCTGTAGAAAAAGTTCCGATATAGCCTATTTTTTCAGAATCAGGGAATGGGCTTTTGATAAAAATCCAATCTTTATCTCCCGTTGATGCTTGGAATAACTGGCCTCCTCTTAACTCAAGCCAGGTATCAAAAACCTCAATGATATTCTTCCCAGAAAACGGAATATGCTTTTGAATTATTTCATTGCTATATAGGATGGAACCGTCAGATGCTGCTGTAAAAAACGGAAACGGAATTTTATCGGTGAGGACCGCGGCCATGGAATCACTCCAACAATAGTTTTAAAAGGAACTGTTTGAAATTCTAAAAATATTCATTCTCTACTGAGTATTATTAATTTTATAATATAATAACGCAAAGATATCTTCAAATAGAATCAGGCACTATCCTCTAAGAGATAGTGCCTAGCGCTCTAATTACTGTAAATACTTTGGCGGTGGAGATGTATGTTCCTGGTTCTTGACCTCAGCAAAAATGTCCTCTTGGGATTCGGGCTTCACCTTATTGTTTAACAACTGCAAAACTTCATTAATATGCGAAATCTGCGAATTACTAGGTATCAAATTTACGATCGTTTGTTTAAACTCTTCAAAGTCTTTTTTCGTAACAGGCTGAGCTTCCTCCTTTAATTCAAGGCCTAATTGACCATTCGGCTCGAGTGTTGCCCATTTTACGTCACTTATTTTGGTTACACTTTTTTGTCGGAGTTTCATTTCAAGTTGGTCGACCGATAACCGCAGTTTTCGCAAATTGGTTTCATTTAAATTGCCGTTGTCGATTACCACCTTTGCCTTTCCTGTGATCGCTTTTTCAATTTTGTCAGATTTCATTTGGACAAATTCCATTACCAACAGTGTCGCGACAAAGACAGCACCAACCATAAAGGTGGTCCTTAAATCCCTACCCGCAACAGGTTGAGCAAGAAGAGTTCCAATCGCAATCATAACAACCGTTTCCGCTAAGGTCATTTGAGATATGGTTTTCCTGCCTGCAATTCTCAACAGGATGGTCCCCGCTATAACAATCAAGACAGCTTTCCATAAATAACTCCATTCCATAAAAAACACCCTTCGTTTGAGAAAGAATTATAGGTATTTTTCCCAATTCTTCATTTAAAATCCAAGCAATGCCACAAAACACCATAATAAAAGCAGCCTTTATCAAGGCCGCTGCTGTAAGGTTATTGTTTAAAAAATTTATTTAATCTCGTAATACCACGTACCGTTTTGCAAATTTTTAGTACATTGATTATTGAAATAGAGATATTCCAAGTGTGCTAATGTTTCACCAACGGCAAAGCGTGTTTCGTGGATGTTTAGATTTTGAAACAAATGCCCGTTAACTTCGTAGATGGTCCTTGGTTGTTTCAGCACCTCACAGACTTTTTCCAACCGCTCCTGATGATGGGCCAATAATTCATCGATTCTCTGGTTGGCTCCACGAAAAGGTTTGCCATGGGAAGGGATGACGAAATCAGCATCCAATACCTTTATTTTTTCAAGAGATTGAAAGAACGCTTCTAATGGATTGCGGATGCCGCGGAACCAATAAGAGATATTAGGTGAAATTCTCGGCAAAATATGGTCTGTTGAAAAAAGAATGCTATTTTCCTTGTTAAAAAGGCTTATTAACCCATCTGAGTGTCCCGGTGTAAATATCACTTCATATTCATAGTTACCGAAAGGGATTTTCATTCCCTCTATGAGGTGATGGTTTACTGTAGGATAAGGTTTTACCTTAGCATTAAAACTATTCTCATCTGATGTTAGTACCGCGGATAAATCATCGGGAAAGCCAAAGGTATCATAATGCTGCTGCATTTCAGCAATCGATTCCGGCTCCCAGCAGTCTAGTCCTGTCTTTGCATCCACTTCGGTCATCCAAACCTCAGCGTTAGTTAATTGCTGCAAAGTCCCTGCATAGCCAAAATGGTCAGGATGATAATGGGTAATGATGATATCTTTGACATCATGTTTTTCAATAATGGGCCGCCAGATATCCCTTGAAACCTCTGTATTTAAACCTGCATCGATGATGACCCATCCATTTGCTCCCTCGGCTAAAAAACAATTCACGTGATTTAAACGAAAAGGAAGCGGGACGGTTACTGGTGTGACTCCTATTTCTGTAAGCAAAATTTACGACTCCTTCCTGGTACTTTCTAATTCTCTTAAAACAGTTTTTAGAATTTTTCCTGCCGCATTCCGTGGCAATTCTTCCAAAAATTCTACATAGCGCGGTTTTTTGTAGCTTGCTAATGCACCTGAACAATAGTTGATAACCTCTTGTTCTGTTAAACTTTTCCCATTGCGCAAGACAATCAAGGCTTTTACCGTTTCGCCCCATTTAGGGTCCGGGACACCAATGACTGCTGCTTCAAGAATATTAGGGTGGGTATATAATACCTCTTCAATTTCTTTTGGATAAATATTCTCGCCGCCGCTGATAATCATGTCCTTTTTGCGGTCAACAACGGAAATATACCCTTCTTCATCTGTCACGGCCAAATCGCCGCTGTGAAGCCAGCCGCCTCGAAACGCTTCCGCCGTCGCCTCAGGATTTTTATAATAGCCCTTCATAACGGTCGGACCTCTGAAGATAATTTCGCCAACCTGCCCCGGTTCTACATCGAGCATCCGCTCATCAACAACCCGAATCTCGACATTGGTAAAAGACAATCCCACCGAGCCAGATTTATTTAAGGAATCGGTTGGTTTTAAGGTCGTGGTTCCTGGTGAAGTTTCTGTCTGGCCGTAGGTATCAAAGACTCCTGCATTTGGGAAATGCTTCATGAGCCGTTTTTTCAATTCTAATGGTGTGGAAGCAGCGGCAGTACAAAGGACCCGCAAACTTGAAACATCAAATTCTCCAAATCTCGGATGTTCCAATAACATATTCCACATGGAAGGGACCATGAAGCTGTATGTAATTTTCTCAGCGTCAAAGGTTTCCAATACGCGTTCTGGATCAAATTTATCATGAAAAATAGACCTTCCTCCCATGAGAACCACCATGGAGAAGGCAGAAATCCCGCCGATATGGAACATCGGTGTCGTAATTAACTGGACCTCATCCTTTGTAAGGCCAAATTCAAGAGAGTAGTTCATAGCATTCATATAAACATTTTTATGAGATAGGACAGCGCCCTTCGGTTTGCCAGTTGTCCCGGATGTATAGCAAATTAAGAAATCATCATCATCTTCAAGCTCTACCAAACTAGTAGTATATGGATTGGCAAAAATCTGATTATAGGGATAATGGGAATCATTATGTAGGCTGTAATCATCAACTACAACTATTTCTTCAAGGTTCGGAAGATGGTTTTTAATAGCTTCTATCGTAGAAACAAGTTTGTTGTCAACAACGATCATTTTTGCTTCAGAGTTTGTGAGAATATACTCAATTTCAGCCGGCTGTAAACGGAAGTTAATCGGAACAGCGACAGCCCCTATTTTGGCTAAAGCATATAAACACTCTGCATACTCGATTCGATTGAATAGTAACAAGGCAACCTTGTCACCCTTTTGAATACCTTTGAATTGGAGCCAGCCAGCCAGGACGTTGACACGATTATGTAGTTCTTCGTAAGTTACCCGCATCTCATTGCTCACTAAGGCAATCTTATTGGGAAACCTTCTTGTTGACCGCTCAAGCATTTGGTCCACTAACAACTGTCTTGATCGAATGAAATCTATCATGATATCGCTCCTTAACTGACATAATGTTTAAAATTAAAAGGTTACTATATTAAAATTCCATTTATAATCGAAAATCCCTCCATTTATTGTAATTTTCAAAAAATAATTTTCAAAAAGGGCCGGATCCCGCTAAGTTTGTAATCCCAAAACTTGACAGGTCAGACCCCTTAAGAGAATTTTCTTTAACTCTAAAGTATTATATCGGCAATATTTTCCATGATAGTTTCAGCTTTTTGTAGGTTTACCCTTGCTATCCGAATTTCCTTGTACCATCGCTCGATTGGCAGGTCACCGGCGAACCCTGAACCGCCGTGTATTTGCACAATATTATCGATGACTTTTGAAGCAGTTTCGGTGGCCTGCAGTTTTGCCATTTGGGCTGCAAGCTGCCAGTTCTGTTCCTTTGATTCTATTTTTTTGGCTGCATCGCTTACCATTAATCTTGCAGCCTGCAGATTCAAATATGATTTTGCCAGCATGGTTCGGATGGTTGGAAATTCAGAGAGCGGTTTCCCTCTAGTTATTCGTAACATTGCATATTGTTTCCCTAATTTAAGCGCTTTGGTAGCTACGCCAATACTTTTTGCACCAAGCAATACCTGTGCCTCTGCAAGCCAGTGCTGAACGAGAGCTATGCCTTCCCCTATTGCCCCGACTCGTTGACAATCGTTGACACGGATATTTTCCAATACAATACTATGAGTTGATTGAACATCAATCAGCACGGTTTCCTTAACACTAAGTTGATTGGTCTCCAGTAAAAATAAGGCTGGCTGATAATCACCATTTTCTAATTGACAGTTGACAAGAATGACTCCAAAGGAAGATTGGGCCATGTTTTGAATGAATGCCTTATGGCCGTTAATGATCCACTCCGTTCCGTCCTTTATCGCTGTCGTGGTCAAGCTGTCAAGATGGTTATCTTCCTGTTCCTCCCATACAGCAACAAAACATCCCTTGCCCAGGCTGATGGCAGGCTTTATATATTTATCAATCTGCTCCTGTGAACATTTGTCCAAAAAACTTGGGAAGTCTCCGCCAAATGCATCAGCGGCAGGGTGGTAGAGTCCCAGCCTGTGCTTAGCGGCTTCCTCAAGCAAAACAGCTCTTGCTGATAAAGACAATCCTGTCCCGCCCCATTCCTGTTTGGCATGCAATGCCTGTAATCCCGCCTTTTTGGCCTCAGTTTTGAGTCGGGCGACAACTTCCTCGGAAAGCTCTTTTACATACTTTTCAGGCGCATGTTCTGCGGGCAGAACATGGTTTTTGATAAAGGACTGGACAGTCTTTTTTAGTATTTCGAGCTCAATATCTACAATTGTGTTGGGCATGTGTTTCACTCCTTTGTTAAAGGCTAACTCCTAAATAAACGGTTGCAATAACTTCGCTAATAACCGGGGGTAATTCGCTAATAAAACTGCTAAATTCGATAATAAAAGTCGGAAATTAGCTAATAGACGGCTAAAATCCGCTAATAGGAAAGCTTTTTTTAGCTTAAGTAAAGCTTTTTATCGCAAAAGCTCCTTCTGCTGTGCTTTTGCCGCTTGTTTCAGCAGGTTTTTAATGCCCGTATCTAGTTTGCCAAAGCGTTCATCAGGTGCTTCGCCAATTTTCCAGCGGTAATAAAGTTGCTGAAGGATGACGGCAATTTTATAAAATGCAAACGTAAGATAATAATCAATGTTGGATACATCACGGCCGCTTTTCTTCGCATATCGTTCTAACATTTCTTTTCTCGAGAGAAAACCGGAATTGGCTGTAACGGACGTCAATCCGCTATCCTCCTCACCAGGTTCCGCCCAGTAGGCGATTGCGGAGGCTAGATCTGTTAATGGATCACCTATTGTACTTAATTCCCAATCAAAGACGCCGACGACTTCTCCTGGGTTGCTGGCTGAAAACATCATATTATTTAATTTAAAATCATTATGAACGATAGATGGTGCGGGTGAAGATGGGATATTGTCAATTAACCACTTCTCTAATTTTTCAACGGAAGGAATATCATCTGTTTTCGAGTTATGGAATCGTTTAATCCAGCCATGCACCTGCCGGCTTAAGTACCCATCCGGATATCCGAAATCTTGCAGATCGGCTGCTTCATAATCTACGGCATGCAACTCTGCCAGGGTATCCACAACGGCATTAGAAACTAGTAAGCCGGTATTTTCTTGGGTTTGAAACTCATCAGGAATTGAATCATCAATCACGACACCTTCTTTTTTCTCCATCACATAAAAGTGCCGCTCCATAATCCTTGAATCCTCACAATAAAGAAAGGGTTTAGGTGCTAATGGAAAAACGCGATTTAGTTTCTGAAGGATGATAAATTCTCTTTTCATATCATGAGCTTTAGGAGGGATGGCGCCAAACGGTGGTCTTCTTAATACTGCCTGCCAATCTCCTATTTGGATAAAGTAAGTTAAGTTGGAGTACCCAGCAGAAAACGCTTTGACCTGAATGGGTTCGTCACTTAGTACAGGGATTTCCTGCTTGAGATACTCTTCAACCTTTGACCAATTCACTTCAGTTACTTTATTTTGGAACTGCTGCTGGCTCATTCAACCTCTCCTTTGCTTGATACTCTTTTAATACGTGTCTCGCTACGACCATTCGGTGGACCTCGTCGGCACCATCATAAATGCGGGCTGCCCTTGCTTCACGGTACAGGCCTTCGAGCGGTGTATTTGGGGTTAAACCGTACATTCCAAGAGTTTGAATGGCACGGTCAATCACATTGTTCAGTACTTGGGCTCCGTAAAACTTGATAAGGGATACTTCTTTGCGGGCTTCATCGCCCTGGTCCATTTTCCAGGCTGCATGCAATGTAAGAAGTCTTGAGGCTTGTATTTCTGCTTCTGAATCGGCGATGTAATTTTGGATAATTTGCGAGTCTGCGAGAGTCTTATTACCGTCTTTTTTCGTTAAAGAATAAGCGATCATTTCATTTAGTGAGCGACGGGCAACCCCTATCCAGCGCATGGCATGGGTAATCCGGCCGGGACCTAAGCGCAGCTGGGCCAACTTAAAGCCTTCGCCGCGTCTCCCGAGCATGTTTTTCTCCGGAATCCGGCAGTTTGAAAAACGGACTTCACAGTGTCCCCCGACATAATGGTCACCTAAAACAGGAACCTCGCGAACAATTTCAAAGCCCGGATTATCGGTATCAACAATGAACAAACTTGTTCTGTTGTATGGGTCTGCAGCGGGATCCGTCACCACCATAGCAATGGCAAAAGCAGCCCCCTCTGCTCCTGTTGTGTACCATTTATGGGCGTTTATGACCCACTCATCACCATCTTTTACAGCCGTGCCTTGTAATGTTCTCGGGTCAGAACCAGAAACTTCCGGCTCTGTCATGGCAAAGCAGGAGCGGATATGGTAGTTTGCGAGCGGCCTTAAATATTTGTCCTTTTGTTCTTCTGTTGCCGCATGAACTAGAATCTCACCGTTTCCTGCATCTGGGGCCATCGAACCAAAGATATAGGGTCCAATTGGACTTTGGCCAATCACCTCAGACAGCAGACCTAAAGAGACGAACCCCATTCCCATACCGCCGTATTCCTTCGGTAAGTGGGCGGCCCATAATCCGTTATCTTTTACTATTTTCTGCAAGGGCTTTAAGATTTCATCCGGCAGCCCACGATGTGGAACCATATACTTCTCATTAGGAAATACATATTTATCCATAATTTCTATAGCCTTATCGAGCATTCTTTGTTGTTCTTCACTTTCTGTAAAATGAAACACTTTTGATCACTCCCTTTTTAAAAAATATTTAGTAAGGCAAAAGAGAACCAATAATGGCTCTCTTTTGCCAAGGTATTATTTTGTAAATAAAATTAGTATGCTTTTTTCTTATTTTGGTGCCACTTGATTTCTCGGTGTTTAATTTGCAAGTTTTCTGTCATTTCTTGTGGAGCTAATACGGGGGTATACATGCATCAGGTTCAAAGAACCATACTTAACTCGATTTAATAAACTCCTTAATATTGATTTGATATTCACTGGCCCAACGATATAATGTGCTTGCTGATACTCCCAGTTTTGTGGCTGCTTGGGAGACACTTCCACTATTTTTCAAAGTAGAAATTAAGGTGTCTTTCCTGGTTTCATTTGCCAGTGATTGATATAAATTCAACTCTTCCTTTTCACTTTGGATAGCCGTACGAACATAAGCAGGAATATACTCCTCGGTTACCATCATTTCATCACAAAAAATTTCGATTTGCTCCATCACATTTTTGAATTCCCTTAAATTGCCCGGCCAATCGTATTCAAAAAAATATTTCAGAACATCGTTGCTTATCTCCTTTGAAGGAAGAAAATGCCTGATAAATAATTCAATATCTTGTTTCCGTTTTTTCAAAGGAGGTATTTGAATGTAAATAACGTTTAGACGATAAAACAAATCAAGGCGAAATTTGTTTTCCTTAACCAATTCAACCAAATCCTTATTGGTCGCAGCAATAATACGAACATCAATAGGCTTTGATACATGGGAACCGACCGGGGTAATTTCCTTTTCCTCCAACACCCTTAATAAATGGGCTTGTAATTCCAGCGGCATATCCCCTATTTCGTCAAGAAAAATCGTTCCGCCATTCGCAGCTTCAAATTTCCCCTTCCTGCCTCCCTTCGCGGCATTTGTGAAAGCACCTTCTACATAACCAAATAATTCACTTGCTATAAGGTCTTTTGGAATGGCCGCACAATTTATGGCAAGAAATGGTTCATTTTGCCGCATGCTCTCATTATGGATGGCCTGAGCAAAAAGCTCTTTACCTGTTCCGCTTTCACCGGTTATCAAGATGCTTTTATCCGTAGAGGCCGCCTTTTCCGCCAGTTTAATCGCCTGCTTAAACAGGGGTGCCTCACCAATAAGTGAAGAGAAAAAGTATTTTGCCTTTAGTTTATTGGTTTCCTTGTTTACTTTCTTTTTAAGAATGATAATACAGCCAATATGTTCTTTCCCATCATCAATTCTTCTCATTGTAAAAATCAACTTATGCTTTTGATCATGGGGAATGCATAGTTCATCCTGAAAAATAACTTCATTGCCATCGATCGTTTCTGATAGGTATTTCGAAAAAGGCTGTAAATGTTCAATGTCACTCAGCCTGCATTTGACAGCGTCCAATAATGGTATTTTCAATAAGTGAGAGGCAATCTTATTTGCCTGAATAATGTCCCCAAAGCGATTGACAATGAGAATACCGTCTGATATCGAGTCAAGTGCCGCACTGAAGTAATTGCTCATCATGTATTTTTCTTTTATAATGCCTTGCTGTTCAATTAATTTCACAATCGTATCTGCGGCAGTTTTAACGAGTCCAAGAGAATGGGGATTGGCAGTGCGGATATAGCCTATTAACGTAATGACACCAATCAGTTCGTTCGTAAAGGGGTCGATAATCGGGGCACTTGAACAATGGGCACTATGCCAAACGGAACAATAATGCTCGGCGCCAATTACCTGAATAGGTTTTTCAATAGCCAAAGCTGTCCCAATTGCATTTGTCCCAATTGACTCTTCTTTCATATTAACCCCAACCGTGAAGTTGATGGATGCCGCATTCATGGCGATTTCACTGTCACCACATAAATCGAGGACGATTCCATCCCTATTTGCAAACGCAATTAAACTGTCAGTACCTTTCACCATTTCAAATAAATCATCCATAAAGGGCCGAATCAGCGTCAAAATATTCTTGTTTTCTTGTTGTATTTTCTTTAATGTCGCCAGGTCGCAAACCGGGGCTTCGTTGGCAAACGGGTTTGCTCGATGTTTTTGCGAGCGCTTCCACGAGCTTAAAATAACAGGACGAATTGCTCCAATCTCTTTCTTCTTAATGAAGTAATTCGTCCAAATATTTTTTAATGTTTTTTCCGTTCGGGGCGCTGCATAGTTTCGAAAACTGTCATTCAATGTGTAAATATGATCCAATTCCAATCACATCCCGATCAATGTTTTCTACTTAATTCTATTCGACAGTCCACGAGAAAAATCCCCCGAAATTTTTTAATAATTTTATTACAGTTTTTCGCTGTATTTTACAGCGCATAAACTCCGCCATCGACAGGCATTATGAGTCCGGTCACGTAGCTGGATTCATCCGATGCAAGGAAGAGGGCGGCATTAGCGATTTCCTCGGGTTTACCTACTCTCCTTAATGGACATCCAGCCGCGAATTTTTCGGCAAATTCAGGGATACTTAGAACTTCCGCAATCATAGGCGTATCAATCGCTCCAGGACATATGCAATTTACGCGAATATTATATTTTCCATAATCAACCGCCATCACCCGGGTTAACGCGACAACTCCCCCTTTGGCCGCGGTGTAGGCATCTGCTCCCGTTACACCAGCAATTCCATTCAATGAGGCATTATTGATAATGCTTCCGCCATTTTGCTTGATCATGATAGGCAGAACATGTTTGGACAACAAATAAACACCGTTTAAATTGATCCCTAATATATTGTTCCAATCAGTTTGTGGAGTATCAATCAATGACGCCATTTTATACTTGGAATTGGCTGAAAAACCGATGCCGGCGTTGTTGAAAACAACATCAATTTTTCCATAACGATTCATGACTTCATCAACAAGTGCAACAATATTTTCTTCATTGGATACATCGGTTTTTATGAACATGGCCTGCCCACCGTCAGCCAAAATCTCATTTTCCACCTGTTTGCCATTTTCTTCGTTCCACTCAGCAATAACGACAGCAGCGCCTTCTCTGGCAAATATTCTAGCAGCCGCTCTGCCTTGTCCGCTTCCGGATCCTGTGATAATGGCAACCCTATCTCTTAATCTCATAAACGATTCCTCCCGGCATTTTTCTTTAAAATAAATCTGAGATTTCTAGCTTTTCCAGTGCATGTTTCACATCATTTGTAAATTGGGCTCCGGTAACGCCATCAATAAACCGATGGTCATAGCTAATCG
Source organism: Neobacillus sp. SAB-20_R2A (assembly GCF_049568635.1). Classification (NCBI taxonomy): domain Bacteria; kingdom Bacillati; phylum Bacillota; class Bacilli; order Caryophanales; family Bacillaceae; genus Neobacillus; species Neobacillus sp. SAB-20_R2A. The sequence goes on from NZ_CP145895.1 coordinate 2,982,982, forward strand.
AAAGGGTCATGATTGGTGCAACGAAGATGTCGCCTTCTTCATTGACAACAGGAGTCTTTTTGATGGCTCCGGCAAAAACCAACGAGGATTGCGGTGGATTAATGATTGGCGTGCCATTTTCAATACCTAGGCTGCCCAGATTCGAGACAGTAATTGTTCCATTTGCAAAATCATCAACAGTTAATTTGTTATTTTCAGCCTTCTCTGCTAAACTGCGAATCTCTTGGGAAATTTCAAAAACCGATTTGGTTTCAACATTTTTTACAACTGGGACAACCAAGCCATTTTTACTGGTAACAGCTACAGAAATATTGATATCTTTAAATACAATAATTTGCTGGTCCTCAAAGCGGCTATTAACCATAGAATTATCCTTTAAAGCATTGCCAACTGATTTGATCAGAATGTCATTAATTGAAACATTGCCAAGCTCTTTCTTCACTTTTAGGGCGTTCTCCATATTGACGGAGACCATTTGTGTAAATTGCGGGATGTTTCTCCAACTGTTTAGCATGTTTTCAGCCATTGCCCTTTTCACATTATTTAAAGCAATTCTTTCTTTTACCATATCTGTATTTTCGGACTTTGCGAAACTGCGAATGTCATCTTCCGTAATGATTCCATCTTTGCCCGTTCCAACAACATTCTCAATGGTTACTCCGAGCTCTTTGGCAAGTCTTCTGGCCCTTGGTGACACTTTCCCAGCATTCGTTCCACTAGGTCCCTCTGCCATTCTAGTTTCCTCTTTTGTTTCAAGTTTAACAGCAGCTGCCGTTTCCGCTTTTGCTTTGTCTTCTTCATAATAAAGAGATAAATCAATTTCCTCGTTTTCGTTGCCAATAACAGCAATAACGGTATTCACAGGAACTTCTTTTCCTGACGGAACGACAATTTTCTTCAAGAATCCGGACTCTTGTGCCTCAATTTGAAGCATTGATTTTTCTGTTTCCAACTCAAATAGTAAATCGCCTTTTTCGACGAAGTTTCCTTCTTCCACCAGCCATTCGGAGACAGTTCCGTTTTGCATGGTTACACCTAGACGCGGCATTTTAATCTCTATCATTTTTTCACGCTCCTAAAATATGTCAGTAAATAACATCTATTTGCAGTCGATAGTAATCTATGAGTGAACGGTGTTTCCAATATTTAATAGGGTGGAAACACCGTTTCTTATTGATACTAGTATTCCATTAATTCCTTTACGGCTTCGATGATCTGCTCTTCACTAGGAATGTAGAACTGCTCCAAATAAATACTTTGAGCGATTGGCACATCAGGGCTGCCAAGGCGTTTGATAGGTGCTTGAAGATCAAACAGCGCTTGTTCAGATATTTGAGCGGCAATTTCTGCGCCGCAGCCACCCGTTTTCGGTTCTTCATGAACAATTAGAACCCGGCCCGTTTTGCGAACAGAACTTAAAATCGTTTCCATATCTAGTGGAGCGAGCGTACGAGGGTCGACAACCTCAGCCTCTACACCAAGCTTTGCCAGTTTCTCTGCTGCCTTTAATGAGGTCTGAACCTGAAGGGCCGTTGCAATGATTGTCACATCTTTGCCCTCCCGTTTCACGTCAGCCTTGCCGAGCGGAATTAAATACTCTTCCTCTGGAACTTCTCCCTTAACAGCATAGAGCATCTTATGTTCGAAGAATAAGACGGCATTATTGTCACGAATCGCTGATTTTAACATTCCCTTTGCGTCATATGGCGTGGAAGGGATAGCTATTTTCACACCAGGTGCATGCATGAACAGTGCCTGCGGGCTTTGGGAGTGCTCAGGACCGGCACCGCCTGCGATTCCGACAGGCAGCCTTAGGGTAACCGGAACCTCCATTTGGCCTCCGTGCATAAAACGCCATTTTCCCAGTTTGTTAAATACTTCATCAAAAGCGATGCCGACAAAATCTCCAAATTGTAATTCAGGAATCGGGCGCAATCCGGTGATCGCCATACCCAGTGCGGCACCGACAATGGTCGTTTCAGCAATCGGAGTATCGAAAACCCTTTTTCCTCCGAATTTTTCATATAACCCTCTGGTAATCGCATTAATACCACCGAATTTGCCAACATCTTCACCAAACAATACCGTTTTTTCGTCACGTTCCATTTCCTCGTGCAATGCTTCGACAATGGCTTCACGCATAGTGATTGTTTTTACTTTTACAGATGTACTCACAGTTACCCCTCCTCCTTAGGCAAATAATCCTTCATAGATTCTTTCTGGGTTTGGAAGCGGTGCTTCATCCGCTTTTTTGATGGCTTCCAGGATTTCCTGATCAAGCTGCTCTTCCACATTCAAAAGCTCATTTTCAGTGCAAATACTATTTTCAATTAATAGTTTTTTATAATTCTTAATTGGGTCTTTATGTTCTTTCCAATATTTCAACACTTCCGGATCGACATAATCGTAAGTGTCTCCTTCAAAATGGCCGCGGTGGCGGAAGGTTTTTGCCTCGATAAAGGTCGGACCTTCACCGCGTTTAGCCCTTTCCACTGCTTCTTGAACGCATTCATGCATCAACAAAACATCATTTCCATCGACAACACAGTTTGGAATACCATATCCCCATGCCCAATCTGCAATATGTTCCCTTATGGAATGTGTTTCCTCTGTGGTAGAGGAGATGGCATATCCGTTGTTTTCACAAATATAGATAACTGGTAATTTGTAAAGGCCCGCCCAGTTTAAAGATCCATGCAGCGGTTCTCTCGATGCTGCCCCATCGCCAAAGTAAACAATGGTTACGCGATCGGTATCTTGAAGTTTTGAAGAATAGGCGGTTCCTACAGCAATATTAAACTGGGAACCTATCGTCCCGCATTGCCCCAATACCCCCCGTGATGGGTCGGCACTATGTACAATCCCAGCTCCCAGTCCCCGGGTAGTTCCTTCCACAGTTCCTAAAAAGTCTCCATAGATTTTCGAAAGCGGCACGCCTTTAGCAATCTTTTGATTACAACCGCGATGATTATAATAAATATAATCTTCGTCCCGAAGAATATTAGTAATCGAGCCTACTGAAACGCTTTCAGAACCAATTCCAGAATGGTAAAAACCGGAAACTTTTCCTTCCATCATTAAGCGAATTAAATTTTCATCAAATTTCCTGATTTTCACCATTTCACGATAATACCCAATTAACTCTTCTTTGCTGTAATTCTTTAAATCAATGTCTTTTTGATAGATTTCAGCCACTTTTATTCACTCCTTCTTAAAATTAAACGAAATCATGTTTAAGAATATCTATAGAATTAAGACGCCCCGAAACTGTGGAAACACCCCCTTTCAGTACCTTTTTTTAAATGATGTGTTTGATATGCGGCAGCACTGGATGACTTTTCTCAAAACCAATCGATGACTTGCCTCCATGCCCCGGATATATGACAATATCATTTGCTAGACAAAACAGCCTTTGTGCAATAGATGCTTTCAGCAGTTCACGGTTGCCGTATGGGAGATTGGATGGTCCTGCTGCCCCGGCCAGCAATGTATCTCCAGTAAACAAATAACTGCCGTTTATGAGATAACATACACTTCCTGGAGTATGGCCAGGTGTGTGGATTGCATTGATAGAAAAAGAATGACAATGGATGGTCTCACCGCCATTAAGTAAAATGTCGGGCCACTCACAAACTATTACGGAATGATCCTTACTGGAAAGGTTTAAACTTGGATTCATCAGCCATTCCGCTTCCGAGCTATGGACAATGACAGAAGCATCTGTAATTTTTTTAAGGATGTTTAAACCAGAGATATGATCATAATGGCTGTGAGTTAAAAGGATGTATTCAATTTTCCTGCTGCCGATAAATTCTATCATTTCATCGGGATTTTCCCCCGGATCGATGACAATACAAAAGGTATCTTCAAGATCTGAAATGACGTAACTGTTGGTTTGCAGTTTTCCTGAAGTAAAACAGTGTATTTTTAAAGGTTCCATGAGAAGATCCCTCCTCCAATAAGCAAAACGTGAAAGCGTTTTAATAGATGAAGTGCATTTTCTATATTAAAAACAGATGCAAGTTTCGTGCCAACCAACAAATTACGTAAATATCACAATAATTCGAGAAATTAATCTGCTATTTTTCATATTATTAGGAATTTTCCCGTTATATTTATTATTCTTGAGAAAATTGGAATTCCCTTTGTTTGGCAGCATGAAAAAAGTGACCCTAAATTCTCCAGGGTCACTCTATAAAGGTAGGTGCATTATGATCTTTATTTTTTTAGTACTTTACTAAATTTTCACTTTTCATATTTTTCAGATAATTGTAGGCGCAGGTTTTTCTTGATTGGATCCACTATTAGATAAATCTGGATTTGATGTGGCATTAACCCTAACTTCCTTCGATAGGTAAACTAATACAATTGTAGCTAAAAAGACACAACCGCCAATGATCCAGATCTTATTTAGGGCTGCGGGGCCGCTAACCGAAGGGTCAATCCATTTGCCGCTCATGTTCACAAGGATATAACCGAATGCTACCTGTAATGCCGCTGATAACCCATTTAGCGTACCAGAGTATTCCGGTTTTGCAATCCCTGCCCAATAGGCATTAACCGTCCCCCAAAAGAACGGATTACAGAAAAAACCAAACCCGGAAATCAGGATCGCCCACACAATATAATTCGGACTTAACAGGGCGGCTGAAAAAAAGGCCAATCCACTTACCAATGGACCAAAGGCTAAAGCCGGACGGCATTTTCCGCCAAAAAATTTATTAATCATCGGTCCGCTAAGAAAGCCAAAGATTATCGGGATAAATGTGACGAAAAATATCATCATCGAAGCGGTTGCAGGCGTAACTTTAAACTCATTTAATAGCGTATAAGACCCCCAAGTGCCAATCAGCCAAGTCGGTGTTGTACCTAAACCGGTTGCAATCGCCATCGTCCAAACAGTTCGTTGTTTAAACAAATCCCTTAAATGGGACCATTGGAATTTTTCGGCATTTTGTTCTTCAATAGAAGGCTGGTCCGAATAAATATAAGCTACTTCTTCTTTTGAAATGCCTTTAAAATCTTCGGGACGATCAGTAGTTTTAAAAATAAGGAAGAAAATTAATGGAATAGCTAAGACAGAAACAAGCAAAAATACTTTTTCCCAGCCAATAGCATCTGAAATAGGCAGTGCGACAATAGCTCCGATCGCCCCGGATGCCATCGTAAAGCTCATCCAAATGGCAGCGTAGCGCGCTCTTTCTCTGCTCGGCAGCCACATGGCCATCATTTTATTACATGGAGCCCATAAAAAGCCAAAAAATATTCCGAAAACAATGTTTCGAAGGTAAAGAGTAGAATAGGAGTCTACAAACGCCATCGATGCACTCAATACCGATACTCCGACTAGACAGATGACCAGCATCTTTTTAGCACCTATCCGGTCCGACAAAATCCCCGCAATAAATAATACAGGGAAATAGCCTAGTAGATAGGCCGCAGAGGCCGAACCAATTTGTGCCGTAGTTAATTTAAGTGATCCGCTCCATAGCGGGGTCAAGACGGCAAAGACGCTTTCATCCATCCAAACTACAAAATTAATTGCAAACACAATGGCTAAAACAATAAACCTTTTCTTTGTCACTTCTATATCTGCAGCAGCAGCATACTTCATACACTTGCACCTCCATTAATTTTGGGTGAATATATAAAAGGCTGACTTAACTTAGCAGGATGGTATAGGTTACCATTTAGAAATTTATAGAATTATAGCAATCCCCGGCCCCCATCGATCGGGATGACTCTGCCTTGGATCATCTGAGCGCCCGGACTTGCCAAAAAGGCAATGACCTGAGTCACGTCCTCAAATTGAAGCCCGCGCCCACTGGGGTTTATCGTTCTTTCATATTCCAGATACTCTTCAACTTTTTCCGGTATTACCTGCCTTAGTGCCTCTGTATCCAATGTCCCCGGGGAAATCACATTAATCCGGATACCCTTCGGAGCTAGTTCGAGGACAAGATAACGAACGATTGCCTCGGTAAACGCCTTCGTTGAGCCCATAGCCGCATAATATGGTCCTACATGGTCGGAACCACGACTGGAAAGGGCGATAACCGAAGAGCCATAATGCAGCAATGGCATCGCTTCGCGAATGGTTTCGATCAAGGAAAGATTACTAACTGCAATTGCCCGTTGCCAATGTTCCCAGGAAAGGGATAACCCTTCGCCGGGGATAATGGCCACGGCACAATGAACAATCAAGTCCAGTCTATTAGTCTTGCTTTTAATCTGTCCCAACATCTCTTTTATCGCCAACGGGTCGCCGACATCGGCCTTGATTATGTGCGCTTCCGCTCCCCTTTCCGTAATTTCCGAGGCTGTTGCTACTGCTGCTGCATCATCATGGGCGTAATTCACAAATATTTGATTTCCTTCTGAGCTAAATTGTATAGCCGTAGCTCTTCCGATTCCTTTACTGCCCCCTAGGATTAATACATTCATCACAAAACCCCTTGTTGTAGATTTTGGTCAAATCAATACCAAACTGTCAGGCACTGGAATCTATAAAAAAGCCAGTCGCCGGTTAAGGAAAACCTAATTAAAACTCAATCATGACCTTTACTGAAGCATGTGGATTCATTTGGGTTTCAAAAGCTTCTTTGGCGTGATCAATCGGGAACACATGGGTAATTAAATGCTTGGTTTGCACTTGTTGATTTGTTAATAACTCGATTGATCGATGGAAATCGCCGCCTAAGCAGCCGAGAATTCTCGGTGCTTTGTGGACAATCTTGGTCGTGTCAAGGAGTGCCTTTTTTTCAGGAAGGCCAACAAACGCAATGACACCGCCGCTTCGGACAAGTTCAAAGCTATCTTCAACCGCCGAAGGTGCGCCAGATGCTTCAACCACGATATCCGTCATCGCCCCCACGTTAAAATGGTAGGGACCTGCACCATATAATTCTTTGACTCTATTTAATACATTTTCTTTGGCTGCGTTAATGACGACATCGGCTCCTGATGATTTTGCCATATCCAATCTAATTTCCGATACCTCACTAACAGCAACCTGAGCCACTTCATAGGATTTAAACACTTGCATACACGCGTTGCCAATTAGCCCTGCACCAAGAACGGCAACCTTATCCCCTTTCTTGGGTTGACAAAGATCTACCGTATAGGCCGCAACTGAAACTGGCTCTATTGTCGCGGCCGTAATAGGATCGAGGTGATCCGGGATTTTATGGAAACTTACTCCATTCATCGCATTTTGGATTACTAGATATTCGGCAAACGCTCCCTGGAGACCGTATCCTGTAGATGCCTTAAATAAATTGGGGCATAGTGTAAATTCGTTTCTTTTGCACCAAAAACAGGTGCCGCATACCCCTGAATGGAACCCTGTTCCTCTTTCGCCCACTTCGATATCTTTTACAAGGGCACCAACCTTGACTACTTCACCTGAAAATTCGTGCCCCATGATTTGGCCTTTTTCAATATACATTCCCGAACCATAACTATGAACATCCGACCCACAAATTCCGCAAGCATTTACCTTGAGCAAAATATCATTTGGCCCAACTTCTGGAATCTCAACATTTTCAACTCGAATGTCCCTTGGACCATAATAAACTGCTGCCTTCATTTTTCCCATTGGAAAACACTCCTTTACACATAATAAAAAACTACGAATCTTCGGATAAATTTTTATGTAATCCGACCACCCCCTTTGGGTAAGCGTTTTCAATCGATATGGATTGATTTGTACTTCGTTATACCCTTTGCAACTTTCATGCCAAACACAACATGTGGAATAGACGAGGTTTTTTAGTCGGAAAGTATTTTTTCTTTTTCCTTTTTTGAGAATTTTTTTGCAAATTTTCTTGTCTTTGCAAAAAAAATTCATGCAGTCCTTAATAAAGCCAGAGCAAATTTTTGTGTTGGATACTCGGCATTGTTGACAAAAATATCTTTTTTCCAAATGTTTCCTAGACTCTTTGAACAAATTTTCAATTAAATAGGTGACTAATTTTTTCTTTTTTGCTAGAATGAAAGCGGTAAAACTTTTTGAAAAGTCTGACAAATGGGGGGATTTTTATGAGTCGTTTATCGGGTAAAGTAGCAATAATAACTGGTGCTGCAAGCGGTCAGGGAGCAGCAGAGGCGCGTTTATTTGCAAGGGAAGGCGCAAAAGTAGTCGCAACAGATATTCAAATCGAATTATTGGAAAAAGTGGTAAAGGAAATTCAAGATAACGGCGGAGAAGCAGTTGCTGTTAATCACGATGTAACAAAAGAAGAACAATGGCAAGAAGTAGTGAATAAAGCCGTCAATACATATGGAAAACTTGACGTCCTTGTCAATAATGCAGGTATTGGCGGTGCTGCTGGTTTTGCTTTAATAGATGATGTTGATTTAGCCGGTTGGAATAAATTTATGACAGTTAATGCAACAAGTCAATTCTTGGGAATTAAATCAGTTATTCCAGAATTAAGAAAAAATGGCGGAGGATCAATTGTGAACATTTCTTCCATGGCTGGTCTTGTTGGTGGTGCAGCTGGTATTCATTATACTGCATCAAAAGGTGCCATTCGTCTATTAACCAAGGATGCTGCTGTTGAATTAGGTCCAGATAATATTCGTGTTAATTCTGTTCACCCTGGTTTTATCGATACTCCAATGGTATCGGTAGTGACAGATAATCCTGAATTAACAAAAGCAGCATTACAAAGTATTCCACTAGGCCGTGCGGCACAACCTGAAGAAGTAGCAAATTTGGTATTATTTTTAGCTTCAGACGATGCATGTTATATTACTGGTGCAGAAATAGCTATTGATGGCGGTGCAACCGCGAAATAACTTCTTTGGATAAATCGTTACCGCTATTTATCTGTACATGGTGCATGATACAATCTTCCCTTCGTTTTTATTAACTAGCCATTTTAAAGGCTTTTTAGTTAGCTGAATAATTCACAGATAGACGGTGTGACCAAATATCCCATATGAATGACTAAAAAAGGCTCTGGAAATTTTCCAGAGCCACTAATAATTTTCCATACAATATTGAGTTGATAACTTAACTTTATATTAATCTAAAATATTATCTAGCAGTATAACCACCATCAACGACCAAACTGGTACCGGTAATAAAACTTGCATCATCAGAGGCTAAAAAGACAACAGCCTTTGCGATCTCATGAGGCCTACCGAATCTGCCCATAGGATGAAGCGAAATTAATTGATCCCTCTTTTGTTCATCAAAATGAGAGATGAATGGGGTTTCGATATAACCAGGACAGACAGTATTTACTCGAATATTCTCCGTTGCGTACTCGATAGCCAATGTTTTCGTAAGATTTACAACTGCCCCTTTTGATGCAGAATAGGCGGCGGCATTGAGTTGCCCTACATGCCCCAAAATTGAAGCATTATTGACGATACTGCCTCCACCTGTTCTTTTCATTACTGGAATGGTATGCTTTGCTGTTAAAAAAACACTATCTAGATTGACTCCCAGCACCTTATGCCAATCCTCTAGAGCTAAATCCGTAACAGGGCTAGCAGTACCTAGACCTGCATTATTAAACAAAATATCGATTCTCCCAAATTTAGAAACTGCTAAATTGATTAATTGTTCTATTTGCGTTTCATCCGTTACATCACAATAAGAATAAATAACGTTAGTTTGATGCAGTTCCTGAGAAAGTTGATTGCCTTTCTCTTTATCCAGATCGGCAATTATAACCTTTGCTCCTTCTTTCACCATTTCTCTAACCGTATATTCTCCAATTCCGCTAGCGCCGCCTGTAACAATTGCCACTCTATTATTAAGCTTCATTTTTCTTTGCAACACTCCTCTATTTTCTCTTAATATAGACTTTGATCTATAATAATAATTCATAAAATGAATACTTTTTGTAAGCTATGAAATACGAAAAAAACTCCAAAGGTTAATTATATCTTTGGAGTTAATTAAGTTATTTCCAATTGGTTAAAAATCACCAATGCTTTTAACTAAGTCATGATTGAAAACTTTTATCTCGTTCATCGAAAAGTTTCCTCAAATCCCCGCGTTTATGATTTCCCATTCCATATCTGGCTTCTTCGGTAGAGTGGCTTAACAAATGGGAGGCAAAGTGCATCTTCATAGAGTTGGTATAGCCCATATTATCAAGGGTATTGTTAATTGACTCTTTCACAAGTGATACTGCCATCAGCGGCATGAGGGCCACTCTTTTGGCCATTTCATAAACCGCATCATCCAGCCCCTCTCGCGGAACTACTTTATTGACCATTCCAAGCCGCAATGCTTCCTGAGCGGTTAAACTATCACCTGTAAAAAGCAATTCTTTGGCTTTTTTCTCACCAACCACCCATGGCAGGATCATGACTTCCTGACTATTGGCACCCATTCTGACAACAGGATCATTAAACACGGCATCCTCTGAAACGATGACAATATCGGCCATTAACGCCAATACCAGCCCTGCGGCGATACAATAACTATGAACCTGAGAGATTAATGGTTTACGGATATTCCGCAAATACATGATTTCATCAAAGTAATACTTCCGCTCCCATTGAATCCGTTCCTCAGAAGTATTCGGATATTGCTCCTCGACTGACAAATCATGTCCAGCCGAAAAACAAGGACCTTCGCCATTAAAGATAATCACGCGAATGTCTTCATTATTCTCGGCACGGCGGAAGGCGTCCCCCATCTCCAGAATCATCTTTTTATTAATGGCATTTCGTTTTTGCGGACGGTTCATCGTCACCCATGCAATTCCTTCTTCAGGTGATTCTTTATATAAAATCGTTTCAAAGTCCATAACCGACCTCTCCTCTCCGTTAAAACCCAAGATAAATTTTTCTGACCCGATCATCATTTAATAAGTCAGATGACTGGCCTTCGAGGCCGATTCTGCCTGTTTCAAGAATATAAGCCCGGTCGGAAATCTTTAACGCGGCATTGGCATTTTGTTCCACTAATAGAATGGTGGAGCCTTCTTCGTTCATCCTTTTAATCATCTTGAAAATTTCGGCAACAATGATGGGGGCTATGCCTAACGATGGTTCATCAAACAAAAACAACTTAGGCTTTGCCATAATCGCCCGGCCTATTGCCAGCATTTGCTGTTCCCCGCCGCTCATCGTTCCCGCCATTTGCTGGCTTCGTTCCTTCAGCCGGGGAAAAAGGTCAAAGATGTGTTCTAAATCCTTTTTGATAGCAGCCTGTGAATCCTTGCGGCGGAAGGCACCCATTTGCAGGTTTTCATAGACAGACATGTCAGGGAAAACATGCCGTCCTTCCGGAACATGCCCAATTCCCATCTCCACAATTTTATGGGAGGTCATCTGATGGATCGGCTCTCCCATAAAAGTAATCGACCCTCCAGAAGCCCTTTTAATACCGGAAATGGTTCGTAATAACGTGGTCTTCCCCGCACCATTTGAGCCGATGAGGGTCACGATTTCGCCCTCATTGACCTCCAGCGAGACATCATGGATGACCTGTACTTTATCATAATGGACTTGAAGATTCTCGATTTTAAGCAAGTGCCTCACTCCCTAAATAGGCTTCAATCACACGAGGATTTTCTTGGATTTCCTGTGGTGTTCCTTCAGCAATTTTCTTGCCGTACTCCAATACGACAATTTTGTCGCACAAGCCCATGACGGCTTTCATATCGTGTTCAATCAAAATAATGGTCACACCTAATTTGCTCCGGATTTCTCTCAGTAAATGCACCAATTGCTTCGTTTCCTCTGGATTCATCCCGGCGGCAGGTTCATCGAGGAGAAACAGCTTTGGTTCTGTTGCCAAAGCAATGCCAATGGCGAGCCGGGTTTGATAGCCCAGACTCAAGTTTTCAGCAGTGGTATCTTTATATTCGCTGACACCGACGAACTCCATAATCTCGAATGCCTTTTGTTCAAGCTGGCGCTTCGTTCTTGATGGGTCTTTTCTTTTCATTACGTACTGTCCAGTTGTGATATTTTCATAGACAGACAATTTAGGAAAAACCTGCGTATGCTGAAAGGTTCTTGTTAAACCCAATTCTGTAATTTGAAAAGGATTTAAGCCTGTAATCTTCTTTCCTTCTAAATAGACTTCTCCTTGTGAAGGCGGGAAAAAGCAGGTGATACAGTTAAAAAGCGTACTCTTTCCGGCCCCGTTTGGACCGATAATCCCCAAAATATCCCCTTGCTCAACCGTAAACGAAACATTGTCAAGTGCCACTAAACCTTTAAAGAATCGGCTAATTCCTTTCACTTCCAGCAATGGCTGCCTCCTCCTTTCCTGTCGACAGAAGATTTTTTTCGCTATGGTGTTTCTTTTTCCGGAATAAACTCTTAAGGAGACCAAGAATACCGTCACGCATAAACATAATCGTTAAAACAAGCAATCCTCCGTAAATCACCATCCGCCATTCCGATACACTGCGTAACAGCTCAGGCAGAAAGATAAGGAAGGTTGTGCCTAAAATCGGTCCGATGATGGTTCCCATCCCCCCGATAATGACCATCAGAAGTATACTGACAGACTCTGAAACGGTAAAGGAATACGGGGATATATAGGAGTTATAGGATGCATAAAGACTGCCTGCAAATCCAGCGAGCGCGGCACTTAACGTAAAAGCAAAAATCTTTACTTTCCAAGTATTAATCCCGACAAACAACGCAAAGTTTTCATTCTCGCGGATGGCGATCATGGCTTTACCCGTTCTCGAGCCAATTAACAGCTTCACAAACAAAACTACCAAAACCGCACTGATTAATATTAAGTAATAAAAGTGTTCACGCAGGGCAAAATCCAGCCCGAGAATATTAGTTGGAAACGGAATGTTATAAATACCATTTGGTCCGCCGGTTAAATCCCGCCAATTATAGATGGTTAAGCGGATAATCTCGCCAAAACCCAAGGTAACGATGGCAAAAAAGTGGGTTTTAAAGCGCAGTACCGGAAGCCCAATTATAAACCCCAATACCCCCGCAACGATTGCTGCAATGGGGAAGGAAGCCCAAAACGAAAAGCCTGCTAAAGTTGTCAAGATGGCACTTGTGTAAGCGCCAACTGCAAACAAACCAACATGGGCAAACGAGAGCTGACCGGTATACCCGACCATCAGGTTAAGGCTGGCAGTTAGGATGACCCATATACCAATTTGATTGAGAATGTGGATTAAATACGAGTCTAATAGGAACGGCAAGACAGAGAGAACAACCAAGACCGCGATAATCGTTCCCATTTTCATTCGGTTATTGATCATCTTTTCGCCCCCCCAAACAAGCCATTAGGTTTTAGTAAAAGAACCAAAATTAACAGAATATATCCCACTAAATCTTGGTAGGAAGCAGCCCAGAATAGAGAGGTAAACGTTTCGGCGTACCCCATAACGAAGGCACCGACAATCGCCCCAACGACACTCCCCATTCCGCCAAGAATGACAATAATAAAAGCTTTCAAGCCAGGCCCTAACCCCATTGTCGGGTCAACGACATATAGTGAACCAATTAATCCGCCCGCCATCGCCGCCATCCCGGCACTAATCGCAAACACCAGGCCGTATGTAAGGTTTATGTTGACCCCCATCAGGGCCGATGCATCTTGATCCTGTGATGTTGCCCTTAGCGACCTTCCAAACTTCGTAAATTTAATGACCCAAAATAGAACCGCCACTAATAATGCCGTCAGTAACAACACCATTAAACGATGGGTGGAAATAGAAGCACCGATGATTGTAAAACTCTTATCAGAAAAAGGCGTCGGAATGCTTCTCATTCCTGTCCCTGCAATCTTCAAAACTAGATTGCTGATAAAGATAGATAACCCAATGGAAGCTAATAAAGTATTTAACATAGCCGTATTTCTGAGCGGCCGGAAAATATAGCGCTCAATCAAAAATCCAAGACCGCCGACAATCAACATGGCCGCAAGAATCGCTACAAAGAAGTTAATATGATAGACACCAACCATAATGAACGTAGTAAAAGCACCCAGCATATACAATTCGCCATGTGCAAGGTTAATAACATGCATAATGCCAAATACAAGGGTAAAGCCAATCGCCATTAATCCATAAATGCTGCCACTCACTAGTCCATCCAGTATAGATTGAATTATTTGATCTCCCATGATTACCCCCCTTTTAGAAATAGAGGCAGAGACCAAGATCTCTGCCCCCTATATAATTATTTCGGTAGCGGTTCGTTGACTGTTTGGTAAATCACTTTACCATCTTTGATGATTGCTCGGTTCCCTACTAGGCTGTTTTCACCTTTTTCATTGAAGCTGTAAGTTCCAATGAGTCCCTTATACTTTGCATCACGGATTGCTTTGTTGATTTTTTCCTTATCTGATACAGTGCCCGCTCTCTGCATCGCATCAACAATAAAGTGGATGCCATCATAACCGGAATAGTTGAAGGAATTAGCTTTGTAACTATTGGATTTAGCAAATAGCTCTTGGAATTTTGTGATTTCAGGTGTTATGGCGCCGGCACGGCTTAAGGTAACCAAGCCGTTTACGGCATCTGGAGCCAATTTAATCAATTCTTCTGGAATACTTCCGCCTGACTCCATGATTTTCACATCAGGCATTACTTCATGCAGTTGCTTTAATAACGGAACAGCTAATTCCGTTTCGGCTGCTAGTACGACACCGTCAGGATTTTTTGCCTTGACTTTATTTAACATAGTCATAAATTCTTTTTGTTCCGGCGCAAACTTTTCCGTTGCGACAATTTTAAGACCTTTTTCTTCCATTGCAGGTGGGTATAGCTTTCCATATGATTGACCCCAGGCATCATCAACATAGATAAAAGCAATATTTTTCATTCCCATGTCTTTCATCGTTTTTGTACCGGCTTCCACATAGTTTTTGTTTGCCGGTGCTGCTTGTGAGAAGAAGCTGGCTCCTTGGGCTGTTAAGATGTCACTAGCGGCAACAAAAGTGATAAGAGGTGTCTTAGCACGTTGGGCAATTGGAATCATGGCGGCTGTCTCGGAACTAATCGAGGTTCCAAGAATGACAGGCACTTTGTCCTGATTAATCAGCTTTTCTGTTGCGGCTGTTGCTGATTCAGCTCTTCCCTCGGAGTCATATTGAACGATTTTCACTTTATAGGTTTTGTCGCCAACCTTAAAACCGCCGTTGTCATTGATTTCTTTCTCAGCTGCTTTATGTCCGTCCAAAACCCACGTTCCGGTTTGCGCAATTGGTCCGGAGGTGGCCAGCACAACGCCAATTTCTACAGTTCCTCCAGAACCGCCCGATTTGCCGGAAGTCTCTTCTGATCCTTTACTGCACCCTGCCAAAGCAGCAAAAACGGAAAGTACGAAAATTACTAGGCCCAACTTTACTTTTTTCATAAACAACACGCCCTCCTAAGGGTTAAAATTGGATTGGTATAGACCTATACTCTTTTATAAAAATAGAATTTTCAGTTATTTTTTCGTGTGCTGCTTACAATTCAAGCCTTTTCGCAATGATGCTTTTCATAATCTCGTTGGTTCCTGCATATATGGAGGTCGCCTGAATATCCCTAAACCTTCTGGCAATCTCATATTCTTCCATGTATCCATAGCCGCCGTGGAGCTGCATGCATTGGGTAGCAATCCTTTTGGCTAGATCTGTTACCCACCACTTCGCCATTGACACCTGTGTCACAACATCGTTTTTCTCGATGTGATTGGCCACAAGATCATCGACAAAGACGCGGGCAATCTGGATTTCCGTCGCCATTTCCGCCATTTTGAATTGGGTATTTTGGAATTGGCTGATCGATTTTCCAAACGCAGTCCTTTGTTTCACATAATCCTTCGTTATATCGAACATTCGTTCCACAACAGCAACAGCACCTACTGCTACGAGGAGCCTTTCTTGCTGCAGTTTTTCCATTAAGTAATAGAAACCCTTTCCTTCTTCTCCGAGGAGATTTGCCGCAGGTACTTTTGCATCTTCAAATACAAGCTCAGCCGTATCCGAACAATGCTGCCCAACTTTACTCAGCTGCTTGGATTTAATGAACCCAGGTGTTCCTGCCTCAACCACCAACAGGCTGACACCTTTGTGCGCAGGTTCCGCTTTCGGATCTGTCTTGCAGACAAGAACGACTAGATCGGCATGGATGCCGCTGGTAATAAACGTTTTGGCACCGTTTACAATATAGTAATCTCCTTCTCTTCTAGCCGTAGTTTTGATACCTGCAAGATCAGAGCCTGAACCCGGTTCGGTCATCGCAATAGCGGTTATGAATTCCCCTGATAAACAGCCCGGAAGCCACTTTTCCTTTTGTACTTCGTTACCAAAACTATTAATATAAGGAACGACAATATCATTATGGTTATTGATGCCAACCAAGCCGCTGCCAACCTTTTCTAGTTCTTCGTTAATGACAACGGAATATCCAAAGTCAGCATTCACACCGCCATATTTTTCATCAACCCATGGTGCGAGGAAGCCATTTTCCCCCATCTTCTTCCAGAAGGACCGTGGAACCAACTTCTCATGTTCCCATTGTTCATAGAAAGGAATGGCTTGCTTTTCTAAAAACTTCCTTAGGGAACGTCTAAATATTTCGTGCTCTTCCTTGAGGAATGCCCTTGCCATCTGTTTTTACCTCCATCGTTTACGATTCTTGCTTTTGTATGGTAACCACAACTTTGCCGAAGTTTAACCCTTTTTCCATTCGGGTTTGCGCTTCCTGAATATCCGCAAAGGAATAAACAGAGTCAATGACCGGCTTTATTTTGTGTTCATCATAGAAGGAAAGCATCTTCTGAAATTCAGTTGGTGAACCCATTGTGGTCCCCAAAACATCGATTTGTTTTAAGAATAATTTTGGCATTACAAGCTGTGGAACAGGTCCGGCAGTGGCCCCAAAGGTAACAATCCGGCTACCGTGCTTGGCAATATTCAAGAGCTTTGCAAAATTTTCACCGCCCACGCTGTCAATGATCAGATCAGCGCCCTCCGGCAGCCATTTTCTTAATTGCTTATCCCAATTTGGGTCTCTGTAATTGACTCCCCCTGTTGCTCCTAAAGAAATTGCTTTTTGAATTTTGTCTTCACTGCTGGAGGTAACAAACACCTTGGCACCCAAGGCAGATGCCATCTGCAGCAGGAATGTCGCGACACCACCTCCAATACCCGGAATTAAAACAACTTCACCCTTTTGTACCTTGCCTTTAGTAAACAATGCACGATACGCAGTAAGCCCTCCTAATGGCAAGGCTGCAGCTTCTTCCCACGAGAGATATTCAGGTTTAGGAAAAACATTTTCCCTTGGAACCTTGATATACTCAGCAAAAGTGCCATCTGTAGGGACTCCGACAATCGAAAAGTCTTTTGTATAGATTCTTTCATCATCACCCCAATTTAATGCCGGATTGATGACCACCTTATTTCCGATAGCGAGGTCTTTCACCCCTTTGCCGACAGCAGCAATCTCACCTGCCCCATCCGCCCCTGGAATAGATGGAAGACGGATTCCCGGATATTCGCCTTTTCGAATAAATATGTCACGGCGATTAAAAGCCGCTGCCCTAACACGTACTAAAATCTCATTCTCACCGGGACTGGGGATGTCAACATCTTCGATTCGATATTGCTCCGGTCCGCCAAGGTCTCTTAAAATAACGGCTTTCATATGTTCCTCCTTTACTCTTTTAAACTCTCATGCAAATTACTGCCCTTCAGTGGGGTATAGACTTGATCCATGTCCCCATCCACTCCACTCTATTACACTTTTAAGTTATAATCTCTCAGCTTTGTTTTGAGAATTTTCCCCGAGCCATTTCTCGGCAGTTCCGCTAAAAATTCAACATAATGCGGCCTTTTATAGCGGGCAATTTTATCCGTGCAATAGTCAATCACCTGCTGCGCTGTAATGCT
This sequence comes from Neobacillus sp. SAB-20_R2A, assembly GCF_049568635.1. NCBI lineage: Bacteria > Bacillati > Bacillota > Bacilli > Caryophanales > Bacillaceae > Neobacillus > Neobacillus sp. SAB-20_R2A. The sequence goes on from NZ_CP145895.1 coordinate 3,000,824, forward strand.
TTTCCCATTCCGCAGGACTATGTATGCCTTTACGGTTTCACCCCATTTTTCATCCGGGATTCCCACCACAGCCGCCTCAAGAATATCCGGATGAGTATATAACACCTCTTCAATTTCCTTTGGATAGATATTTTCGCCGCCACTGATGATCATATCTTTCTTCCTATCAACAACGGTGATATATCCTTCATCATCCAGCTTTACCAAATCCCCGCTATGGAGCCATCCGCCTTTTACTGCTTCCTCGGTAGCCTCAGGGTTCTTATAATACTCTTTCATCGTGGTTGGTCCGCGGTATACAATCTCACCTACCTCACCATGAGCGCAGTCATTCATGTTTTCATCTACTACTCTTACTTCTACATTGGAATATGGAAGGCCGACAGAGCCGGTTTTCTGAATCGAATCGCTTGCTTTTAAAGTGGATGTGCTCGCTGCCATTTCTGTATGCCCAAATGTATCAAAGACACCTGCATTTGGAAAATGCTTCAATAATTTTTTCTTTAACTCAAGTGGTGTTGTGGCGGCACCACAGCATATTTTTTGAATGCTTGTAACATTGTAATTTTTGAATGAAGGAAGTTCTAGGAGTATGTTCCACATCGATGGCACCATAAAAGAATATGTTACTTTTTCTTTTTCAAAGATTTGCAAAAGATGTTCGGGGTCAAATTTACGTAGAAAAATGGTCGTTCCACCAACTAGCAATAGCATTGTCAAGGCAGATATGCCGCCTATATGAAACAAGGGGGTTGAAATGACTTGTACTTCGTCCTTTGTTAAACTGCACTCAAGGCACATATTGACGGAATTCATAAAGACATTTTTGTGAGTGAGGACAGCACCTTTTGGTTTTCCTGTTGTTCCTGAGGTATATACGATAAGAAAATCATCATCGTCCTTCAATTCTTCCAAACTAGGAATAAAAGCGGTTCCAAAAATGTCATCATATGAAAAATAGGAATGGTGTTTAGCTTCTTGCTGGTCAACAACGATCACTTCTTCCAGCAATGGGAGATTGACTCTCATTTTTCCAATGATGTCAACAAAATCCTGGTGGGCAATCAGCATTTTCGCATCGGAGTTTTGGAGAATATATTCAAATTCAAGCTGCTGAAGCCGAAAATTGACAGGAACAGCAACTGCACCAATTTTGCCTAAAGCTATTAAGCATTCAGTGATTTCGATGGAGTTGTACAACAAGAGCGCTACTTTTTCTCCCTTGTTAATTCCCTTCGACTGAAACCAGCCTGCTAATTGATTGACGCGTTTTTGCAGAGTGACATACGTAATCCTTTTGTTATCATCTACGATAGCGGTTTTATTTGGAAACCTGCGAGCTGACCTGTTGAGCATTTCATCTACCAATAACTGTTTTGCTCTGACATACTCCAGCATGTTTTCACTCCAATCTCAACTGAATTACTATTTACTTTTTGACCTACTGTTTACTTTTTTATTTTATTTCAAAGATTCTGAAAAATCAATATATAAATTTAATATTTTTCATAGGATAATTTTAAACCTATAAAAAACTATTCATAACATAAGACAATTTAACACTTTTTCCCACATTTTTAAATTTCAGGTTGATTTTTCAGAAAATTTAACATATATTTAAAAAAACATCAAAATAACTGCTAGTTTACTATAAAACTCCAATAGGAAAAGTAACAAGAATTAAAAGGAGGTTTTACATGGCTTCTCTTAGAGCACAAAAAATTGCCAAGAGGAAACAGGAAATCTTGCGATCTGCCGCTTCTGTTCTTGCTGAGAAAGGTTACCATGGGGCAACAATGGAAGAAATTGCGGCAAAACTTCTCCTGACAAAGGGTTCAATGTATTATTACTTTAAAAATAAAGACGATCTTCTTTATCATTGCCATCAAATGATTATGGAAATGAGTTTAGAGAGAATAGAAGAAGTTGCATCAAGTGAATCAGACCCTATTGAGAAATTACAAAACGCAATTAGGGCACATATCCTACTAGCAACCAGTGAGAAATCGATGTTTATGATTATGGATAAACCGCATCAAAGTTTCTCTAATGAGAAGCTTGAGGACGTTTTAGAGCTTAGACGAAATTATTCTCAATATTTTGATAGAATAATAAATGAAGGCATTGATAAGAATGTATTCGATCCTAATATGGACGTTAAAATGGTACGAATGGTTATTTTGGGGGCATTAAACTGGATACAGCATTGGTATGTTCAAGACGGCTCAAAATCCGGGGAAGAAATTGCAAACGCTTTCACAAATTACTTACTGAGGATGGTTGTTAAAAAATGACCTTTGCAACAAAAAATAGCCCCCTTTATATTGGCGGGCTATTTTTTATTTCATAATTTTAACTAAGAAATTCTTTAAATAAATTCAATGAATTTTGATATAGCCATTTTTCTTTAATTGTTTCCTTCAATGGTAAATTACGAACCTCTTCGACAAGATCATTTATCCCAACACCTAACAGGGATGAGGCAGATCCAAATAAGATTTTGTTTTGAATGGTTCTTGCCCCAAAGTATAAGAGCATCTCCCACCCGCTCCCTGCTTGAGTAAAAAATTTAGGACGTTGAGTTGATATATCAATATAAAAATTAGGATGCCTCCAAGCTAACATGACTGCTTCATTAACCCATGGCCATCCACCATGTATACCTACGATTTTAAGATTCGGGAACTCACACGCAACCTTATCTAAGTGGATTGGCCTACCATAATCCATGGTCGCAGAATACCACCAATTTATCCCGAAATGTACATATATTGGAACACCGTTTTCTTCACATTTTTTATAAATCGGGTAATACTTGGAATCATTTGCGTATAGTTTACTTTTAAAAGGTGAAATTAGAACACCATGTAAACCAAGTTCTCTAACACATCTTTCAACCTCTTTCCCCGCTGCCTCCCCTTTCCAAGGATCAACACCACCTAATCCGAGAAAACGGTTTGGGTATTTGTGAACAAACTCTGCAAGTGCATCATTAGGAAAAGGTGACACACCTAGAGTTGTTTCATAGTCTTCATTAAACATAACGGCATTTTTTACATTGCTATCATCTAAATTTTTTATGAAATCTACTTCACTAGGCGCTGAGTCTCCAGCTCGTACCGCCAATTCTTCAACAAACTGATCATAGCTGTGTTTTTCCTTAAGGATATTAAATTCATCTTCAGTAATACCGGGAATCGCCCCATGGCCAAACATATCAATATACCCATGCAACTTGCCTAATGTTCGAATTTCATTTTCAATAGATTCTCTTGATGGGATGTGCCCGCATAATGCATCTATTATCATATCATATACCCTCCTTAAATTTTTTTAACTTTTTAGTAGATTTCGTTTGTAAATCACCTTTTTGCCTAAGTTTGGTCGATTTTAAATAACTGTTTATACGTCCAACAATTCCTTCTGGCATGAATAAGTTTACTAATAAGAGAAGAATACCGTATATTAAACCTTTGAATTCAGGTGCCATCCTTAATAGTTCTGGCAAACCTGTTAATAATATGGCCCCCACTACTGGTCCATACATAAACCCTGCTCCACCAACAGTTACAATAACAAAAGCTTGAAGCGAAGAAGCAAATAAGTTAAAACTTTCTGGGGAGATAAACCCGATGTAGTGCGCATATAAACTTCCGGCTACCCCAGCGAAAAAGGAAGATAACACAAAGCCTATAAGTTTATAGGAAACCACATTAATTCCCATCGACCGTGCCAACATCTCATCTTCCCTTATAGACACCAATATTTTTCCAAAGGGGGATTTTATAAAAATATTTAATAAAATAAAAGTGGCAATTACTAATATAAAAACAAGGTAATAGAAGGGTAGAGTGTTATAAAAGTCAATTTCCAAAAATCCTAGGTTAATTGGACCAGGCCTTGAAATGCCTGGAAAACCCATCGGACCGCCTGTTAAACCAAGCCAATTCAAGAAAATGTCATGAAATATTATTCCTAGTCCTAAAGTTGTAACTGTAAAATATAATCCAGCAGTCCTTAATGTTAAGTAACCAAAAATTAACCCTATAGCCGCCGCAATCAAACCGGATAGAAATAGGCTTAATATAAAAGGAAATTGTATTTTTACAGTAAGAATCGCAGAAGCATATGCTCCAACTCCATATAAGGCACCTTGTGCAATATTAACTTGACCACCATAGCCCATAATTATATTTAGGCCAAGGGTTAGAATTACCCATATTCCGGTAATGACTCCTAAATTAATAATGTAATCATTACTCATAGGCGGTAAGATTATGAGGAGCAAAAGAAAAATAACGATCATAATGGGACGGAGTCGTTTAGATTTATTAATCACGTAAAACACCTCTTTTGCCAAATAATCCACCTGGGCGAATGATCAAAATAATGATTAATAGGATAAACGCGAAGGTATTTTTGTATGCGGAATCAATATAAGCTGCTCCAAGATTTTCCGATATTCCTAGTAAGAGTCCTGCACCAATTGTACCCGGTATATTCCCCAATCCGGCTAGTATGATAACTGTGAAGGCTTTCAAAGATGCCATGGAACCCATAAACACATCGATAGGAAAAAGCAGTGCCACTAATGTGCCAGACATGGCAGCCAATGCTGACCCAATACCAAAAGTTATGGATGTGATCTTATCAATATCAATCCCCATTAACGCAGCTGCATTCTTATTTTGGGCAAGCGCCCTCATACTTCTTCCTGTTGTTGTTTTATTGATGAACAGGTGTAAAAGGAAAATGGTTACCAATGTAATCACAATTATGAATATCTTTATATAGGTGATGGTAACACTACCTATCTCCAATTTACCTGAAAAAGAAACAGGAATTGACCTCGATTGTTCTCCCCATAATAATGAAGCAACACTTTCTGATATATAAATTACCGCAATAGAAGATATTAAGAGTGACAATTCAGGTGCATTTCTGAGTGGCCGAAAAACCAGTTTTTCCTTAAAAATTCCTATTAAGGAAACGCCTAGTGCGGAAACCAAGAATGCAATAAAAATGGGAAAATGAAAGAGCGTAATTAGGAAATAACTAATAAAAGCCCCAACCATATACAATTCCCCATGTGCAAAGTTCGGTATTCTTACTGTGCCAAAGACAAGCATTAAACCAATCCCAATTAAAACATAAATACCCCCGTCTACAATTCCATTAACCAATTGTTGCCAGAACATATTACGGTATCACCTACCCTTCTGTTAATTAAGTTGTTTTAACCCTAATAACCCATTGACAAGAGATTATTAGGGTTTTCAAACATTTTTATGAATTTCTTATTCAAGGAATTTAACTGGAGTAAATTTTCCATCTTTAAATTCTCGTAATACCATTTTAAAACTGGCCTGCCGGTCTTTAAATATTTTTCCGTTTTGTTCCAAAATAGGCTCAACTAATTCCGGGACATCCTTAACTGATAAATTATCCATTTCCTTTTTTATTTTTTCTATGTTCTCTACAGTTCCGGCTTTTTCAATCGCTGTTGCCAGAATATAGACACCGCCATAAGCACTTAAAGTTGTAAAACCTGGGTCTGCATTAAAGTTTTTACGGTAGTTTTCAATAAATTCCTTTGCTTTCGTTTCTCCCAAAGCAGATAAGTCAACAGCTGTAGGCGGGGTAATATCAATATTGCCTTCCATCGCTGCAGTTGCATTGTGGGCCTCAACCTCGGTTGTAATACCAGAGCCGGTTACAATTAACGAGTTAAGTCCTAAATCTTTAGCTTGCATGGTAGCCAATACGACATCGTTTTGATATCCTCGAATATTAATAGCATCAGGGTTGAATTTTTTTATAGAAGTGAGTTGTGTTGCAAAATTCGTATCTCCAAATGTATAAAACTCGTTGCTTACAACTTTTATGCCTGCTACTTCTAATTCTTTAATTAAAGAATCGGTTAAATTAACATAGCCCGCATGCTGTTTATCAGTTAGCAACGCTACTGTTTTAACATCCTTATCAATCAGATATTTGCTAGTTGCATCTACATATTGTGGTATTATAACGCGAGGACGATAGTTATTTGGATTTTTTGTAGAGCCAGCTAAAGCCGATCCTACAATGACATTGATAACATTTTTACCTCGGAGCATCGGTTCAGTTGCTCCATCAACTGCACTAGAAACCGTTCCAACAATGAACTTTACTTTATCGGAATTAAGTAATCGCTGCATTGCTGTTGCACCGGCTTGAGGGTTACCTTCATCATCATAAGTGATCAGTTTAATTTTATACTTATCGTTGCCGACTTTTATTCCTCCAGCATCATTGATTTCTTTGACCGCCATTTTTACACCATTAGATTGCGGAACACCCACACTAGCAGCAGACCCAGTTAATGTTGCCATTTGACCGATAACAATTGTTTTTTTAGCTTTGGAACCGGTTCCACTAGAAGAATCATTTCCACAAGCTGCTAAAAAAGTAGTTAAGGTCAAAATCAGAACAAAAATGATTATTAAACTTCTTTTCTTCATTATTAATGAGCCCCCTTTGTTAGCTTGCAAAAATTTTATTATGCTAGATATGCCTTACGTATTAAATCACTCTCAGCAAGTTCTTCAGTTTTGCCCTCCAATACGACTTTACCGAGTTCTAAAACATAGGCACGATTCGCAATACCTAATCCAAGGTTTACATTTTGTTCCACCAAGAGGATAGTAGTACCTTTCTTATTAATTTCTTGGATAATGGAGGCTATTTGATTGACAATAACTGGTGCTAACCCCATTGATGGTTCATCTAATAACAATATTTTGGGTTTCGCCATTAATCCGCGGGCTACTGCCAACATTTGTTGTTCACCGCCACTTAAAAGACCGGCATTTTTATGAAGTAATTTTTTTAATAATGGCAGCAGTTCAATAATTTCTTCCATATCGTTTTGAATATCCTTATCTTTTTTGCGAATATACCCACCCATCAAGAGATTTTCTTTTACTGACATCTCGGGAAAGACTTGCCTGCCTTCAGGTACATGAATAATTCTATTTGATACAATCTCATTAGTTTTGCGATTTACTATTTCATTACCTTCAAGAGTAATAGAACCTTTATTCACTTTTACTAGCCCGCTTATTGCTCTTAGTAAAGTCGATTTCCCTGCCCCATTAGCTCCAAGTACACAAACAATCTCTCCTTCGAAAACTTCGAGAGTAATTCCCTTTAAAACTTGCAATTTTCCATAACCAGCTTCTAGGTTAGCTATATTAAAATAGCTCAACTTCATTCCTCCCGGTACCAAAATACGCTTGAATTACTTTTTCATCCTTTTGAACTTCAGCAGGTGAGCCATTTGCGATAACTTCGCCTTCATTTAAAACAATCACTCTGTGCGCCAAGTTCATTAAAAAGTTCATATTATGTTCAATTAATCCTATTGCTATCTTTTTATCTTTAAATGTATTTCGCAATAATCGATCTAAATCTTTTATTTCTTCATTATTAAGACCTGTTGCAGGTTCATCAAGCAAAATGGCTTCCGGCTTCGTAGATAGCCCCAAAAGGATTCCGAGACGTTTTCCTAACCCGTACGGGAGAGCACCTGCGGTTTGATCAGAATATTGATTCATATTCGCCATTCCTAATAAATCCTCTGCTTCAGCTAACGCTGCCTTCTTATATTTCCCTCCGAACGCTTTTAAAGGTGACATTTTTGAACCTATATCACGCGCATAGATTGATATGAGTATATTTTCCAATACTGTAAGACTAGGGAAAACTTTTACATGTTGAAATGTGCGGACTAATCCCAGTCTTGAAACGGCATCGATTTTATATTTTGCGATATTGATATTTTTCCAATAAATCTCACCGTCATCAGGTGAAATTAAACCGCTAATTAAGTTTAACAATGTTGTCTTACCCGCTCCATTTGGCCCAATTATTCCTAAAATTTCATTTTCCAATCTCATGCTTACATTTGAAATAGCTGCAATGCCGCCAAATGTCTTGGAAACATTTTTTACAATCATTTTCCTTCCCCTCTTTTTATGTTGGCAAATAACGAACCGTATCGGTTTCGCAATTCATTTTTCAATGTTTTTCCAACAGCGTTTTTGGGTAATTCATCAACAAATTCAACTTCTTTCGGTACGTTATAACCAGCCATTCTTTGACTGACATAATTTTTAATATCATCCTCTGTTGAGGTTATTCCTTGTTTCAAAACTATTACAGCCATTACCTTTTCTTCGTACACTTCATCAGGTACACCGATTACAGCACAATCCAATATTGAGCTGTTCCCTTTTAAACAATCTTCAATTTCTTTTGAATAGATATTTTGACCACCACTTCGAATCATGTCTTTTTTCCGATCCACAATAAAGTAAAATCCATCTTGATCTTTAACCGCTATGTCCCCGGTGTGAAACCAACCGCCACGTTTTGCATGCTCAGTTTCCTTTGGCATTTCCCAATATCCATCTAACATTGGGCCGCGGAAAATTATCTCACCAGCAGTTCCTGTCTTTACTTCTAGGTCTGCATCATCTACTAGACGAACTTCCACTCCAGGAATCGGCTTTCCAATGGTACCCCATTTATGATAAATATCATCTGGTTGACAAACAGTGACAAACGGGCCCCCTTCAGTTAATCCATAGAGATGAAATATATCTAAATGTTCAACTCTTTCCTTTATTGCATTTGTAATTCTTTCAATGACTCCTGTTGGATCATAAGACCCGTATAAAAAAGCACGTAATGAACTTATATCAACTTGATTGAACCTTCGATGCTCCATCATTGACCGTAACATTGTCGGAACGCCTAATAGAAATGTAATCCTTTCTTTTTCTAGTGTTTCTAAAACATTCCCGGCATCAAATTTTTTCATTAATACGACTGTAGCACCTGAAATCCAAAATAATTTAGCATAATCCCATAAACCTACGTGAAAAGGCGGAAAGAAACTAATGAACCTATCAGACGGTTTGATTCTTAAGGATAACGACATTGAAAGCGCATCCATTATTGTCCTTTTTTGGGAAAGAATCGCTCCTTTAGGCCTGCCTGTTGTACCTGATGTATATAATATTAAATGCGGCTCCTCCCAAGAAACAAATACATCTGGTTCATCGGACTTAACAGATTTTACAAATTCATTGAAATTTCTGTGTTGATTGGTAGACTTTTCAGAAAGAATAATAATTTCCTGAATTGTTTTTAATTCTCTTTCAAAATTCTTAATATTTTCGTAGTATTCCACTCCCACAAAAAGCATTTTGGGTTTGGAATCATTAATTACATAAGCTACCTCATTTGGCCTGTACCAAAAATTGATTGGAACTAATATTGCCCCAATTTTTGAAACTGCAAAATAAAGACAAAAGTATTCTATAGAATTTTGATCTAATACGGCAATACGATCACCTTGTTGTATTCCTGAATCTAAAAGAGCATTAGCTGTTAAATTTATTCTTTGATTAAACTGTTCAAAAGAAAATCTCCTTTCTTCAAAGATGAACCCTGTTTTACTTGGATACGTGAGTGCATTTAATCTGATAATATCACTTACAAGCATGAACTCATCCCTTTCATTATTACGTCGAAACTACCTTCAGGTTTAAAACTCAGGATCAACTATTACACAAGAACCAATTACTAAAAGATACAAAACTCAAATTAAAAATTTAAATTATAAGTTAATAAATTATTATTCATTAATTATGACGTTATTCCTAAATTTCAATATATAAATGTTTATTGGAACTTACTTCTTACTCTTCACAAAAAAATATCATGCAGTTAATTTAAATAATTTTTTTAACAATTATAGTGGGCATTGTAGACTATTCTATAAGAAAAAAATATAAATAAGATAGAAAATTGGTGTTAGAATATGAAAAAGGCTAAGGTAGAAAAATAATACCTTAGCCACAACTTAATAAAAATTTATTTTGTTCCTTGTAAGTTTTGAAATTTATTTTGAGAGTTTTAATTTCCTTTTAACCCTTTTTTATATTGATCATAGTCTGTTTTCACGTAATGGAAGGCTCTGGCGCTGCCGCCATGGTCTGGATGCGTTTCTATTAATAATTTTTTAAAACCGACCATGACTTCTTTTGGACCTGCTGTTTTGGATAGCCCCAGTTTTCGACGATAATCTTGCGGATTAGATGGTGGGCCGGATTGGGATTGAACCTTTTCATCCTCTCCTTTACCTTGTTTCGAGAGCTCTTCTTTTAGTCTTAACAATTCCTTACGAAGGTCAATATTTTCCTTTAATACTTTTCTAGTCTCCATTTGCAATTCCGATTTTTCGTGTTGAAGGCTGGCGATTTCTTTATTCAGCTTGTCCCGTTGCTGGATCATCGCTTTTAAAGACGTTTGATGAAGCTCCTGTATCCCTTTGATTTGCTCATCCTGTGCTTTAAGTTTTACTTTTAGCTCACGAATCGTCAAATCGGAAGGCTTGTCTTCAAAAGCTGGCAATTTTGGCTGGGTAGATATGTATTCCTTGATTTGGTCAACATTCCCTAGTCTATGAATCTTCCCTTCATTATACCAGCGTTTGACTAGTTGAATACCGATATTTGCAGCAACACCTGCATCCTTTAATAGGTCAAAGGCTTGATCCGTATCTTCCAGTATGTACTCTGTTTTGGAGAGCCTTTGCTTCCCTTCAAACCTTATTTTTCGCTCCCGCATCCACCGTCTAACCGTCTGAATACTAAGCTCATCCGGAACTCCAGCACTCTTTAACAACTCAAAAGCTTGATCAGTATTCACAAGAATCCTCCTCTAAAAACAACTGAGGTGACAGAAAATGACACAAATGGCCATATATTTTAATAGTTTCCTATTTAATATTAAAGGAGGAAAAAAAGAATGTGAATGGCTCAATAAGACTATTAAATGAGGCATGGGGACGGTTCTTATGCCTCATTATGGAATTCAAGAAGCACTATATCAAGGGGTTTATTGGTTTTGAGAGTTTTTGAGAGTATTTTTAGTAATTCTAATTCACTCTTTTATCGCAGGTATTTTTCGGCATTGTTTCCGGGAACATATACACTCCGCTTTTCAATAATCCTAAAGTATAATATTCTTAGAATTGTCGGTACGGTATTACCTTTCGACCCGCTAGTCTTAACTAAAGGAGTTCATAACATGATCAACGTTCTATTCGTCTGTCTGGGGAACATTTGCCGGTCGCCGATGGCTGAGGCTGTGTTTCGCGACTTACTGAAAAAAGAAAATCTTTCCGGCCAAATTGCTGTGGATTCCGCTGCAACCAGTTCATGGCATATTGGTTCTCCACCGCATAAAGGAACCTTGGGAATCTTAAAGAAATATAACATTTCCTCGGAGGGCCTTGTCGGACGTCAATTAACAAAAGACGACTTTGAAAAATTCGACTACATCATCGGCATGGATGAAGGCAACACAAGAAACATTAACGAAATTACCGGAAAGCCGAATCATCCCAAAATCATCCGTCTACTGGACTTAACTAATCACAGAAAAGATGTCCCGGACCCTTACTACACAGGTGATTTCCAAGAAACCTACCAGCTTGTAACAGAAGGATGCCGGGCGTTACTTGAGAAAATCCTTGCGGAAAATTGAAGCGTGGGGACGGTTCTTGCGCCTCACTTGAAGAAAATTGAGGCAAGAGAACCGTCCCCATGCTTCATTTTAAGATTTCATCAACCATACTTCTCATTGAGTAAACTACGGTTTTTTTGTACTTTACAGCCAATATTAGGACTCTTATTTGTTGGGATCGGGTTAGGTGTTTGAAACGGGGTTCTTGTTTTAGAAAGTAGCGGACAATCGACCAGCTTTTTGGAGTGAAAGGAAAATCATCCAGGGGCTGCTTTTTAAGCAAACGATGAAACCACGATTTAATATCAGAGGAAGTGCTTTTGTCTACAATACACGGCGCGTAAATACTTTTTGTATGTTTCTTGAGGCTTTCGAAGCGCTCCTGGCCGCTGACAATGATATAGCTGCCATCTTTCCTGTTTTTTCTGACGACCAGAACAAACATGCAATCCCACATAAATCTCTGCAGACGCTTCATATGCTCCGTCATCTTCGCCGAAAAATCCGGCTTGATTTTATCCAGCGGAATATATTGTACCGTAAATTTCATCATCATCCCCTCCTATTTAATGATGAGTCCATTCCCACCCATTATATGCATAAACTGGGTTAAGAAGAAGCATGGGGACGGTTAGTGTGCCTGATTCATAAAATAAATGATGCATGAGAACCGTCCCCATGCATCATTTCACATTTTCTTTTAAAGCGCTTATAAATCTGTTGGGTTCGTCTACGCGAATTGCTATTTGTGAATATTTCTTTTTAAGTCCCATGATTAATGTTGCATCGACGGGCTTTTTTAATTTCAATATAACGTCAGGCTTTACTTCTTCAAAATCATGGGCAATGAATTCTATGGTATCCTTAGGACGTTTTCCAACCAATGGCGCCTCGATAACTTCTTCAACATCATCCCACTTTATTTCCATTCGTTTCATCAATCCCAGGGAAATGTACATACCTTCTTCAGTCACAAGTAAGGGATTATGGCGAACGGCTTGGATATCACCTAAAAAGAAAATGACTGTATATACATTAAGTACCAGTAAAATAATGGATAGAATCACAGACTTTTCATGAAACAGCCAATGAAGCCCAGCCATTTCAATAACTGTTGCGTGAATCAGCATCACTTGCATCGCAATTAAACTTGATTTTTGATGTAACGTAAACACATTCTGCCCATGTTGCGGTTTCTTTTTCCAGGATGCGAACGCATAGTAAAACATGAGCATTTCTGAACAAATGATGCGAATAATTGGATATGGTTTAACCTCTTGGTCCACAGCTTTTGAAAAAGAAAAGATAACTGGAAGGGAACTTCTTTTAACAGCACGTACAATGTTTGGCATATATTTAAACAACGAGACAATAACCATAACCTCTAACAACAAGAGGCCGCCTTCAACGGCAAACCCAGCCCACGTAACAGCCTCAAATGGAGCTAAATACTCCATCGGTATGAGAAAGCGCACCAAAATAAGTCCGCCTGCTATCCCAATAATCAGGTTTTTCCAATTCATTTTCCGTTTCCATGCCAAAAATAAAATCGGTGAAATCAACGCTACGTCTACCATGGAAGCAGCAACGATGATATTCGGCTGTTCAGGCAATATTTGAATTCCCAATGTTGTATGGTACAAGGAATAATTCGCACCCAACACTAGTAACAGCAAAATCAGCTGCGCATTCCGGTTCAAGGTTCTTTTTAAAATCATAAAAGTCCCTCTTTTCTTTTTCTTTCATCATACCATATTTTACCTATACACTTATTAGATATATAGAAAAAAGTATCCTAAAAAAAGGATACTTTATCTATTTCTATTCAATTCCCGGAAACCAGCCCGGAGTATGGATGATAGCCTGCCACAATGGGTCAGGAACCATTAATTCCTGTTGCTTTCCTTTGTCAATTTTTGTTACGATTTCATCTTCCTTGCCTTCTGCAACCTTTTGAACCCAATCTGGATCAATAATTAATTCCCGACCCATTGCAATAAGTGGTATCCCCGTCTCCTTTGCCCGGAGGAAATCGTCTGCAGAATAAAGTGAGCCAACACCGATTACAGGTACCTTACTTCCGACGCGTTCCTGTATAATTTCGATTCGTGCCCGGGAATCGTCCACGCCTCTTTTTGGCTTTGACCAGAAATCATTTAATGAAACATGGAGGTAATCAAGGTTCTTGTCAGCCAGCGCATCGATTAGCACCAAAGTATCTGCCATCGTAATCCCAGGTGTTTCTGGTTCTTCCGGAGAAAAGCGGTAGCCCACAATAAAAGGTTCATTTGTATTTTCGGCAACAATCCTTTTCACTTCATCGACAATTGCCAGTGGAAAGGTCAATCTCTTTTCAATGCTGCCGCCCCATCGATCATCCCGGCGATTGGAATGCGGAGAAAAGAATTGTTGAATAAGATAGCCATTTGCCCCGTGGATTTCAACACCATCATAGCCTGCTTCAATGGCCCTTCTAGTTGTTTCTCCAAAAGCTTTAATAATCGCTTCAATTTCTTCTTCCGGCAGTTCTCTAGGAACAGGCTTCCCTGCCCCTTCAGACGGAATGGCACTAGCACTAACAACATCACCATTTGGCACTAATTGAGGAGGAACTTGCCTCCCGCCATGGAAAATTTGCAATACAGCTTTAGCACCCTGCTCTTTAATACCTATGGCCAGTTGCCGTAAACTGGGGACTAATTCATCAGAATCAGCGCCAAATTCTCCATTAAACCCCTTACCATTTGCAGTCACATATGTACAAGCAGTGACCACCATTCCTACACCGCCAGACCGCCTTGCATAATATTTAACTTCGGAATCCGAAACTGTCCCATCCTCGTTCGATGAAAAATTAGTCATTGGTGCCATCACAATCCGGTTTTTCAATTCAACACCACATGGTAAAGTAAACGACTCAAACAAAGCTTTAAATTTAGAATTCAATGCAAAATCCCCCAAAATGAAATTCTTTTCATCCATACTTTTCCCTAACAAAGGCAAGTGATGCATGGGGACGGTTCTCGTGTATCATTATAATACTGCTATATTATGTATATCGGTGGTCGGGATCGAACCAACACTCCGAATTCTACTTCATTTATTTTTATTTAACTTAGGCACTATTCTCAAGATCCCTTGTATGCTTTACGCAATTCCTCAAGATCAAATTTCTTCATTTTTAGAAATGCCTTCGTTACGCGTGCAAGTTGATCAGGTGTACTTTTGCTCATCATTTCGTCCATCTCACTAGGCACAATTTGCCAAGATATACCATACTGGTCTTTCAGCCAGCCGCATTGCTCCGCTTCAGGAACCTTAGAGAGCTTCTCCCAGTAGTAATCAATCTCTTCTTGTGTGTCGCAGTAAACCATAAATGAGATTGCCTCGTTAAAACTGAATTTATGCTCGTGGGCACTATCCATTGCGGTAAACCACTGATCTTCAAGCATGAATTCACTGAACATGACTGTACCTTCTTTGTCAGGTTCCATTCCTTTAGGATAGCGGGCGATCAGTCCCTGCTTCGCATTCTTAAATATTGATAAATAAAAATTCATCGCCTCTTCCGCGTTACCACATTGATTACCGACAAACAAAAGTGATGGAATTAATGGAGGACGCTCTTCACCTTCTGGATTGGTTAGGATTAACTGCCATGTCAAACCAAACTTATCTTGAATCCAACCATACCTTTCACTGAACGGATACTTATCAAGCGGCATTAACGCTGTGCCCCCATCGGATAATCTGTTCCAAACCTCATCTATTTTTTCTCTCGCGTCTTTATCTCGTGATGGGTCAAAGTTTACCATAAAAGAGATCGACGGATTGATCTTGAAAAAAGGTCCTGCACTGATAGCTGCGAACTTCTGCCCCCATAGCTCAAATGAGACTATATCAGAGTCGCCTGAGGGTGTGTCATGAATGGTTGTCACATCTGTAATTTTCGAGTCCGGGAATATGTTAACGTAAAACTCGGCTGCTTCTTTTGCCTCCTTGTCATACCATAAATGCGGAACAATTTTTTGATTTGTTTTTGCCAAATCTCTTCCTCCTTAATTCTCTTACGGATGCATGGGGATGGTTCTTTTGCCTCATATTTTTTTGTCAAACAAAAAAATATGTGTTTTTCTCTAGAAATCCCTTTCCAGAAAACGGACAAAAAAGGTAGTTCCTTCAGTGCTTGTTCGCAGATCGATAACGGCTCCATGACGCTCAGCGACACTATAGCAAATGGGCAGGCCCAAGCCAGTCCCGGAATCTTTGGTAGTGAAAAACGGCGTCCCGATCATATCGATCAGTTCAGGTTCGATACCGGAGCCTTGGTCTTGGATTTCCAGCACTACATCCTGCCCGTCAAGATAAGTTTTTATTGTCAATTCCCCGCCCGCTGCCATCGACTCGAGCCCATTCAGGGAAAGATTTAGAATCAGTTGGCTAATTTCCTTTTCATCAAGATAAAGCCTCGGAACTTCCGATAACAGCAGGGAGACCGTTTTATCCGTCAGCAGCGCTTCGGCTTTGATCAAAGGGTAAAGCCCCTCAATAATCGGATTCAACCACTGAGATTTTTTATACGATTGCTTGTTTTTCGCTAAATTAAGAAATTCGGAAATAATTGAATTGGCCCGGTCCAATTCGGACAGCATTAAATCAATATATTGAACGGATAGATTGTCGATGCTTTTTTTTGAAAGCTCCAAAAACCCTTTGACGGTGGTCATCGGATTCCTAATTTCATGGGCAATTCCCGCCGCCATCTCACCAATTAAATTCAGTCGGTCTAGGCGCGCCATTTTCGCTCCCAATTGTTCAAGCTCGGTTACATCAGTTATCACGCTGAGAATGCAGCTTTCACCTTTCACCTCAATGATTTCCGTTGCCAACAAACCCTGCCGCTTCTCTCCTGATTTTGTTAGGTAATGAATCTTTTCATTTTGCAAGGATTCCTTGTGGCAGGCAGGTAAAACCGACGGCTGCCGGCCAATGACCTCTACTAAGGAATAACCGGTAAATTTGAGCCAGCTTGCATTGACGTCCAGGTACCTGTTGTCAGTCATTGAACGAATTTCAATCAGGCAGGGGCTTGATTGAAAAATTTTATAAAAATGCTCCTGCGACAGGCGCAGGTCTTCAGAAAATTGTTTTCGGACTTCAATTTCCTTTCGCAGCTCTTCTTCAAATTGCATCCGTACCTCTATTTCTTTACGCAGCTTTTCGTTGGCAATGACAAGTTCATTCGTCCTCTCTTCCACCAGCTTCTCGAGCAGCTCGTATTGCTGCTTTCGCTCGGTAATATCGCGCAGCGAACAAACGTAGAAATGCTCATTATGGATAACCGCCTCACCGATTTGCAGCTCGACAGGAAAGTGATTTTCGTTTTTATGCTTGGCAACAGCCTCAAGCATTTTCCCAATGGAGGGTCCATTTTGATCCCACATTTTTACAAAAAGGTCCTCCATTTTAAGTCCCAAAAACTCCCCCATCGAATAGCCAAATAATTTTTGAACTGCAGGATTGACCGAGATAATCGACCCTTCCTGGTCAAACGTAATAATTGTGTCAATCAGTGTTTCTTCAATCACCCGGGCCAATTCTTCTTTTTTTTGCAAATCAAGGGTCGTCTTGTTCAGCTTTGCGTTTACATGAAGAAGCTCTTGCTGCCGCTCGATTTCCTTACGACCCTGATTTTGATGGATTTTGACAAACTCCTGTACCTTTAACTTTAATGTCTCCGGATGAAACGGTTTAAAAATATAATCAACTGCCCCTAAATTATATCCCTTTAGGACATGCTCGGTCGTTTGACTGATAGCCGTGATAAAAATAATGGGAACAAACTTTGATTTTTCCCGCGCCTTAATCAATTTTGCCGTTTCAAAACCGTTCAAGCCTGGC
This sequence comes from Neobacillus sp. SAB-20_R2A, assembly GCF_049568635.1. Taxonomy (NCBI): domain Bacteria; kingdom Bacillati; phylum Bacillota; class Bacilli; order Caryophanales; family Bacillaceae; genus Neobacillus; species Neobacillus sp. SAB-20_R2A. The sequence continues at coordinate 3,018,302 of NZ_CP145895.1, forward strand.
ATTTGCACATCCAGCAAAATGACGGCAAAATTCTGCCTCAGCACACATTTCAACGCTTCCTCACCCGAGCCTGCCTTCACTAAACGATAATGGGGCGATGCTAAAACGGCCTCTAAAGCGAGCAGGTTTTCCGGGCGGTCATCGACCATTAAAATATTGATTGGATCCACAGGATGGATATTATGAATGGATTTTACGGTAGAGTTTCTCATCAGAATCGACTTCCTCATAATAATTTGCGATATCGGTAAACTGGATTCCCTCCTTACTTCCCAAGCCAAGGAATCCGGATGCAGACAGACTTTCATGCAGCAGGTGCAGCACACGATTTTGCAGCGATTTATTAAAATAGATCATGACATTCCGGCAAATGATGACATGAAATTCATTAAACGATTGGTCGGTGGCTAAATTATGCTGCGCAAACACTACATTTTCAGTAAGAAAAGAATGGAAGGCTGCGCATGACTCCCGGGCAACATAATATTCGGAAAAAGCACTTGTCCCGCCTGCCTCAAGGTAGTTTTTCGTATAATTTTTCATTTTGTTCAAGGGCATCATCGCTTTTCTGGCCTGGTCCAGGGCCCCCTCGCTAATATCGGTGGCATAAAGTCTAGTTTTTTTATAAAGGCCTTCCTCATGCAGGAGAATCGCCATCGACAGGACCTCTTCACCAGTCGCGCAGCCGACATGCCAAATCCGAATTGCGGGAAAATTGCGCAAGAGCGGAACAACCTTTGTCCGAAATGCTAGAAAAAACGAAGGGTCCCGGAACATTTCCGTCACATTTATTGAAAAATCGTTAAAAAAGCGACGCATCAACAGCGGGTCGTAGAGAATCTTTCGCTGGAGGTCAGAGATTCCTGAGAGCTTCTCTGTCCGGATCCGATGTTCAATTCGCCGCTTTACAAACGGGGTAGAATAATTACGGAAGTCAACCCCATATAATCGATAAATCCCCTCTAGCAGCAGGTTCATTTCAATCTTTTCAATTTCACTCTTGTCGAATGATATTAATTTTTCCATTTATAATTAAACCTTTCTTATCGATATAGCCAAACTCGCATAATGGAAATAAGCTGCTCTATATGCACGGGTTTGCTGATATAATCAGATGCCCCGGCTTCGATGCATTTTTTTCGATCACTTTTCATTGCCTTTGCGGTCAGGGCAATGATAGGAAGATTCATGTATTCAGGCATCTGGCGGATAGCGCGAATCGCTTCAAACCCATCCATTTCCGGCATCATAATATCCATCAACACGAGGTCAATATCCGGATTTTTTTGGAGGACATCGATGCCTTCTCTGCCATTTTCCGCAAAAACTACTTCAACAAAATAGCTTTCAAGTGCGGTTGTTAAAGCGAAAATATTGCGCATATCATCGTCGACAATCAGGATTTTTTTCCCTTCAAGCGATTCCCCGGTAAAACCAACCGGCTTTGATTCTTCAACCGTGACGGCCGCCTCAAGCTGTGCTGGTTCATGTGCCAAACCAGGGATGTATAATGTAAACGTGCTGCCTTCGCCGATTGTGCTGTCAACCGTCAGATAGCCGCCTAAAAGCTGAGCTAGTTCGCGGCTGATCGATAGCCCCAGGCCAGTACCGCCATATTTGCGGCTTGTCGTTCCATCGGCTTGTTGAAAGGCCTCAAAAATTAACTTCTGATTCTCTTGTGAAATGCCAATCCCTGTATCCCTTACTGAAAAAGCAATCATGGTTTCGACTTGATTATTTCCCTTTTCCTCTGAAAAAACAGTTTGCTTTGCTTTCTCAATCTGCAGCATAATCCGGCCCTTTTCTGTAAATTTGAAGGCATTTGATAGCAAATTGATAAGAATTTGCTGGAGCCGCTGTGGATCGGTATGGATTAGACCCGGTAAAAAAGGGTCAAGCTGAATCGAAAAATCGAGTCCCTTTTGCCGTGCCAGCGGGAAAAATTGTGACTCGAGTGATGCCTTTATTTCTTGAATCTCCGTTTTCTCAAGGTAAATCTCCATCTTACCAGCCTCAATTTTAGAGATATCAAGGACATCATTGATCAACCGCAGCAGGTCATGACCGGAGGAGAGGATTGTTTTTGCATATTCAACCTGCTTTTGGGTTAGGTTTTGAGCGCTGTTTTCTGAAAGCATTTGTGCTAGAATCAACAAGCTGTTCAACGGTGTCCGCAGCTCGTGTGACATATTGGCAAGAAACTCGGATTTATATTGGGAACTCATCATTAATTGCTGAGCCTTCTCCTCGAGCATATTTTTAATTTTTTCAAGTTCATGCGTTTTTTTCTCCGAGCTTTTGAACTGTTCTTCAAGCTGTTCATTGACGGTCCGTAATTCTTCCTGCTGCAATTGCAGCTCTTCGGACTGACTTTGCAGCTCTTCGGTCAGGGTTTGTGATTCCTGGAGCAATTCTTCCACCCGCATATGCCTTTGGATACTCTTAATGTTGATACCAAGATGGCTGACGACTTCCTCAAGGAGTACCTGTTCAAGCCGAGCGAATGGTTTAAATGAAGCGAGTTCAATGACAGCAAGCACTTCTCCCTGATATTCAGCAGGAATGACAAGGATGCTGTTTGGGGACGCTTCACCAGTGCCGGATGAAATTTTGATATAATTCTCGGGTATGTCTTCAAGCGATATCGGCCTTCTGTCAAGCGCACATTGACCGACTAGCCCTTCACCCACAGAGAAACTTTCCCGCCCAACAGGCTCCTCCTGGCCGGCATATGACCCATACTTTCGAAATACGCTGTCTTCCTTCATATAAATAAGCCCGTAGCTTGCCCCGACAATAGGCGCCAACCTTGTAATAAAAAGATGAGCTAATTCATTGAGGTTGTTAATGCCGGGGTACATCGTGGCAATTTCCGCAATCTTCGTATTTAACCAGCTTTGTTCCTCAGCTGCATTTTTTAATTCTTTTTCTTGTTTATGATGTTTTTCAAGCACCTGGGCCATTTCATTATAAGCGATTGAGATTTTTCCGATTTCATCCTTTGTTTTCACCTTGATCCGCGGCAGCTGGTCCCCCTTGCGAAAGGCGGCGTTTGTGAAAACAGACATGACATCATTTAAATTTTTAGACATGCTCCTTAGGATAAAGAATGTGATCGCTCCGCCCAAGATGAGAACGGCGACAGCATAGCCAAATATGAATTTGTAGGCGGTGGAGGTGGTATCGTTCGACAGTTCAAATTCACTTTGGACTCCATCCTCCTGAATGGTCTGTAAATAAGTGGCATCACTTGTCATTTTATCAATGACATCCCACGTATCATACCAAAATAGGCTCCTTGCTTCTTCGTCCTTGTTTTGTTCCATTAACTTATTGGTCTTGGCCTCCATGGCACGGAGCTGAATACTTAATGTTTGTAATTCAGCGATGACTTTCTGAGATTTTTCGCGTTTGTCGAGCTTACGGAGACTCTCAATCGCTTGATTGGCATTCAAGTAACTTTGTTCCTTATGGTCTTGAAATTCTTTTAATAGGTCAGCCGGCGGATTCGCCAAAATGCCCTTGGAATCACTGCGATACCAATTGAGGGAATCTTGGATCTTGTAGGCAGTCTTTGCCAGTTCGTAGTTGTCAACGGCATTCTTCATATTCGTGTTCAACTGATTCATCAGCATCATTAAGAATAATAAAAAAACAATAAACAGGAAAATCAATAAGCCAAACCCTAAATACAATTTTGTTTTAAATTTCATAATTATTTTTTCACCGCTCTGCCAAGTGTTGTTTAATGCTAAAAACTATTTCATTTATATACTCTAGTTTACAATTAACCTATTGAAACTAACTAGAATAAAAATCAGACTTATTCAAATTATTTTAACAAAAATTTTTTAAGAAAATTTGTTTTTTCGACAAAGCTCGAAAAATAATTTTTAAGACAAATAGAGATGGGATTCTGTTTAGAAACTTGTCGATAAAAGCCAACCGCAGATCTTCCAATAATTAGTTCAAATCCTACCAATTTTAGGTTATCTAATCCCCATTTTCCCTTTTTCTAGCAAATTAAAAAACACACCGCCCAAGACACTGTACCTTCACCAGGTATCACAAAAAGGCCAGCCTAAAATTTGGCTGACCTTAATCGAAACGGATTGGATTCTATTTTTATGGAACCATCCAACCTAATACACTGCTATTTTGCAGGAATGTCATGATACAGACAATAAAGACCAAAACAATACTGTGTTTAACCGTAAAGCGGAACAAGTCGGCCTCTTTTCCTGCCAGGCCTACAGCTGCACACGCTACAGCAATCGATTGTGGTGAAATCATTTTTCCAGTAACCCCGCCCGAAGAGTTTGCAGCGACTGCTAATACCGGATCCATACCAAGGTTCAGTGCTGTCACCTTTTGCATTGCACCAAACAAAAGGTTCGATGATGTATCTGATCCAGTGATAAACACGCCTAACCATCCAAGGACTGGAGAGAAAAAGGCAAATAGGGAACCTGTTTTTGCAAGCGTCATTCCTAATGTCGTACTCATCCCTGATGAGTTAGTTACATAGGCATACCCTACAACTGAAGCGATTGTAATGATAGGGAACTTTAATTCATTGAGAGTTTCCCCAAAGGTTGCAACCCATTCTTTCCAAGAAATTTTAACGATAAACTTGGTGACAATGGCCGCAATAATGACTGATGTACCAGCTGCACCCAAGATTTCCAGCTTATAAATGGCCGCAACAGGAGCACCGGCAGCATTAATGACTTTGTTGTTTAATAATGGAACTTCAGGCATCAGTGTTAACGCGTGTCCAAGAGCATTTACCGCTTTCAAAATAGCGTTTGTTCCTTCATAATGACCTGTCAAAGCCAATTTGACTGTTGGGATTCCCCAAATCGTAATAAATGCAGTCAATACAAGGAATGGTGACCAAGCTTTAAAAATTTGCCCACCTGAGTATTTTACTTGCTGACTATTAGATGCTTTGGCAGCAACGGATGCAGCCAGTTCTTGCTCAGATGAAAAGCGGAAAATAGTTTTTGGTTTCCAAAATTTTAAGAAGATTGCTAGGGCAAACAATGACACTAATGCAGATAAAATATCGGGAAGTTCTGGACCAAGGAAGTTGGAGCTTAAGTATTGAGTTACTGCAAAAGTGAACCCTGTTATGAAAATGGCCGGTAAGATTTCCAATGCTTTCTTAAACCCTGCCATAATAACAACTAAATAAAACGGAACGAATAATGATAAGAACGGCAACTGACGTCCGACCATTTTGGAAATTTCCAATGCTGATATCCCAGTTGGTCCTTCGACGGCAATGATGGGAGTTCCGATTGCACCAAAGGCAACAGGCGCTGTATTGGCTATTAAACACAGGCCAGCAGCGTAAAGAGGATTAAATCCAAGACCCACAAGAAGCGCTGCCGAGATGGCAACTGGAGCGCCAAAACCGGCAGCTCCTTCAAGGAAAGCTCCAAATGAGAACGCTACCAAAAGTGCTTGAAGACGTCTGTCCTCTGTAAGTGAAACGACCGAATGGCGGATTATATCGAATTGGCCAGTCTTGACAGTTAATTTGTAGAGGAATACAGATGTGATAATGATCCAGCCTATAGGCAATATTCCATATACGGCACCCTGCGTGGCAGACATGACCGCCATACCGGCAGGCATTTTAAATGCAACTACTGCAAGTATTAAAGCAATTAGTAGTGTTGATAAACCAGCTAAATAGCCTTTCATACGTTTTATGGCTAAAGCCCAGAAAAAATATAAAATTGGTATAAGAGCTACCAAAGCGGATAAGGCGAGACTATCTCCCACCGCCGTGAAATTTTGTGTAAATGTCATAGTAATCCCCCATCATAAAAAAATTAAAATTTTCATGTATCGGTCTTATCCCTTTTCAGACCTAGAAATGAATAGTTCTGATGGATAAATCAATAGATTTCTATGATGACTGATTAATATGTAAGTGACTGCGAAACGCTGTAATTTCATACTTTTAATTTTTTTTAAAAACTTCCCCCCTCTTCGTTTCGTAATAAGAAACAACCCTTAAATTTGTTGCTAAGGACGAAACATGTTATACAACAATAATTCAAATGTTATATAACACATTTCGATCACTCTTTTATTATACGGATTTTTATCTGAATTACAACAATTTTTAGAAAATTATAATTAAAAAAATTCAAAAATATATTTGACCAGTATATCATTTATACTAGTCAAATATTCTTAGCTAACTCTATTTTCAAAACCCAGTCGTGTTGATATTTGTTTTGCTATGTGCAGCATTCGTGCTTCAAGTCGTTTTAATCGATCATCCGTCATTCGTATTGTTGGTCCAGAGAGGCTGGCTGCCGCAACAACTTTGCCCGTATAGTCAAAGATCGGTACAGCAATGCATGTAATTCCATATTCATTTTCTTCTAAATCAAGTGCATAACCCTTCCGTTTTACGTTCGCCAGTTCCCGGAAAAACTCTTCTTTATTGGTAATGGTTTTATCTGTGTGCATCGGCATGCCTTTTCGCTCAAGAATATCCAGTACAACATCAGTTGGTTGAAAAGCAAGGATGGCTTTACCAACGGATGTACAATGCATGGGAGCCCTTTTTCCTACTTTGGAATGCATTCGTAACGTTTCAGTACCTTCTAATTTCTCGATATAAACGACTTCCCCTTGATCATAAACAACAAGATGGATAACTTCATTGCTTTCGCTTTCCAATTGTTTTAAGAATGGCTTTGCCTCAGCCCTTAGATCAATGGATTCAAGCAACTTTGAACTGATATCTAAGAATTTATAACCCAGTTTATAGCGGCCGGTAACTTCATCTTGCTCGATATAACCATACTGGACAAATGTTGATAGGATGCGGTAAACAGAGCTTTTGTTGATATCTATTTGTTTAGCAATCTCTGTCACACCTAATCCGCCCTTTTTTAAACTCACCAAATGAATAATATCCAACGCCCTGCTTACAGATTTGACCATATTCTCTCTATCCATAATCGCTCACCTCAAAATACTGTCCCTAATAAGTTACATGAAAGCATAAATCTTTTACCGGCCATTGCTAGGGATTTAATTAGATTTAACGGATTCTTTTGCCAATACAAATGTATTACGCAATGTCCCAATTTCTTTAATTTCACATTCAATTGTATCTCCGGCACCAACCAGCTCAGCTCCAAGCGGACTGCCTGTCAAAATCACATCTCCCGGCTTAAGAGTCATCACTTTTGTCAAATAAGATACCATTTTTCGGATCGGAATAATCATTAATTCCGTAGCACTATTTTGTTTCTCCACACCGTTCAGGTTTGCTTCTACCTTTACAGCGAATGGGTCCAGTTCTGTTTCGATCACAGGCCCGAGCGGAGTGAAGGTATCAAAAGACTTGCCAATTGTCCAATGCCCGTCCTGATGGAAAAATTGAGGGGCTGTTACGTCGTTTCCTACCGTATATCCGAATACATAGTCCAACACTTCTGATTCAGGAACGTTTTTAGCTTCCTTACCAATGACAATCGCTAACTCAGATTCGAACTTTACCTGTTCAATTCCCTCTGGAATGATAATTTCATCCTCGGGACCAATAACGGATGAGGTTGGTTTAAAGAAGAAAACTGGAATTTCCGGAAGCTCGGTTGGCAGATCCTCAAGCTTAGACACATAGTTTGCGCCAATCCCAATGATTTGGTTTGGTTCAAGCGGCGCCAGCAATTTTACGTCAGCTACAGAGAAACTGTTCCCCGTAAACTCCCATTCTCCAAACAGATCACCTTTAATTTCCTGGATGTTGCTATCTTTTATCACACCTGTATAAACAGTTAAACCTTGTGTAAATCTAGTAAATTTCATTGTGATACTTCCTCTCAAACAGTTTTTTCTTGCTCCATTTTCTTTCGTGCGACTCCTGTTTTAATGGCAGCCTCCGCAACTGCTGCGGTTACTGCTTCTGTAACTCTTTTATCAAAAGGATGTGGAATCACATATTCGCGGGAAAGTTCTTCCTGCGTGATTAAGTTGGCAATGGAATAAACTGCAGCCAGCTTCATTTCTTCATTTATTTCAGAAGCAAGGACCTTCAGCGCCCCTTTAAAAATACCAGGGAATGCAAGAACATTATTCACCTGATTCGGCAAATCAGAGCGTCCTGTCCCTACCACTGCCGCTCCAGCTTCCATTGCCTCTTCTGGCATGATTTCAGGGATTGGGTTTGCCATGGCAAAAATAATCGCATCCTCGTTCATGGACATGACCATCTCTTGTGTGACTGCTCCAGCGGCAGATACACCGATGAACACATCTACCCCTTTAATCACTTCTTTTAAATCTCCATGAATATGGCTCTTATTGGTCAGCATAGCAATCGAGTCTTTCATCGAATTCATTCCTGTTAGGCGTCCCTCATAGATAGCGCCTTTTGTGTCACACAAAATGATGTCACATACTCCCATTCTCAGTAGCAATTTTGTAATGGCAATGCCCGCCGCACCTGCGCCATTGACTACTACTCTCGTATCTTCAAGACGTTTGCCAACTACCTTTAAAGCGTTAATTAATCCAGCTGCCGTGACAATTGCCGTTCCATGCTGATCATCATGAAAAACAGGGATGTTCATTTCCTTTTTAAGTCTCTCTTCTATAATGAAACAATTCGGTGCTGCGATGTCCTCCAAATTGATGCCGCCAAATGTTGGTTCCAGTAATTTTACCGTTTGGATAATTTGCTCCACATCATTCGTATTCAAGCAAATTGGAAATGCATCCACATCAGCGAAAGCCTTAAATAATGCGGCTTTACCTTCCATAACGGGCATTGCCGCTGCTGGACCAATATTCCCAAGGCCTAGTACGGCTGATCCATCCGATACGACCGCTACAAGATTTCCTTTAATCGTATAGTCATAGACTTTTTCTGGGTTTTCATAGATCTCTTTACAAGGCTCTGCCACCCCCGGTGAATAAGCCAAACTTAAATCATATGCATTTTCCACCGGAACCTTAACATCGATATTTATTTTCCCTTTTGACTGCTTGTGAAGTTCCAGCGAAGTCTCCCTTAGGTTTTGCATAGCCTCATAACCTCCATTTATTTTTTCAAAAAATTTGAGTAATGTTGAAAATGGCGGTCTTAGGCTCGGTGCAGTCTCTCATTTCAACGAATAATTTAAACTGTTGACTTTTTTCCAAGGCATTCTCATTACAAGAATGCCCCAGAATTCATCTATTCAAATCGATTATTGTTTCACTGCGAACTTAGCCTTTGCTTCAATCCGTCTGCGATGCAGGATTGGCTCCGTATAGCCATTTGGCTGGTCATAGCCTTCAAAAATCAAATCGCAGGCAGCCTGGAAGGCAACGGAGTCATCATAGTTCGGAGCCATGTTGTGATACATCTGATCTCCTGCATTTTGCTTATCAACAACCTTGGCCATACGCTGCAATGTTTCAAGAATTTGCTCTTTCGTACAAATACCATGGTGAAGCCAGTTTGCCAAATGCTGGCTGGAAATTCGCAATGTAGCGCGGTCTTCCATTAACCCCACGTCATTGATATCTAGTACTTTTGAACAGCCAACTCCTTGATCTACCCAGCGGACAACATAGCCTAAAAGAGTTTGGCAGTTGTTGTCAAGCTCTGCCTGGATTTCTTCAGGAGTCCAGGATGGGTTCTTTGCAACAGGAACTTGTAAGATATCATCTTGGAAGTCTCCAGTTTGATGAAGCATTTCATTCTGTACTTCTTTTACATCTACTTCATGGTAATGCAGTGCATGCAATGTCGCAGCAGTTGGAGATGGCACCCAAGCTGTAGTGGCTCCCGTTTTTACATGACCGATTTTTTGCTTTAGCATTTCCGCCATTAAATCCGGCATAGCCCACATGCCTTTGCCGACCTGTGCACGGCCCATGAATCCGCTTGAAAGTCCGGCAATCACATTGGATTGTTCATAGCCCTGGAGCCATTTGGATGATTTCATATCATTTTTACGGACCATTGGACCAGCTTCCATGGAAGAATGAATTTCATCGCCTGTTCTGTCAAGGAACCCAGTATTAATAAACACAATCCGGTCTTTTACCTGTTTGATGCATGCCTTCAAGTTCAAAGTGGTTCTGCGTTCTTCATCCATAACACCGATTTTTAACGTATTGCGCTCAAGTCCAAGCAAATCTTCCACGCGGTCAAATAGCTGATTGGCAAAAGCAACCTCTTCTGAACCATGCATTTTTGGCTTTACAATGTAGACTGAACCCTTCTCCGTGTTTTGGAATGGACCATTGCCTAAGAGTGTATGTTTGGCAATAAGGCTAGTCAGAACAGCATCCAAAATACCTTCCTGAATTTCCTCACCATTTGCGTCAAGAATGGCACTATTAGTCATTAAATGTCCAACATTGCGGACAAATAGCAAGGAACGTCCATTTAAAGTGATTTCCTCTTCGGCCGGAGACAGGTAGCTGCGATCAGGATTGAGTGTCCGTGTCATCGTTTTATTGCCTTTTTCAAAAGTAGCAGAAAGTGTACCTTTCATAAGGCCTAACCAGTTGCGATAGACGAGCACTTTGTCTTCAGCATCTACGGCCGCTACAGAATCTTCGCAGTCCATAATGGTCGTAATCGCCGATTCAAGGATCACATCCTTCACGCCAGCCGCATCCGTACTGCCTATCGGATGATTTCGGTCGATTTGGATTTCAAAATGAAGTCCATTATTTTTTAAAAGAATGGCGGATGGATTTTCCTGTGTTCCCTGATAGCCGACAAACTTTGCTTCATCTTGTAACCCAGTCGTTGTTCCATTATTTAATGCAACCTGTAGTTTACCATCTGCTACGGTATAGGAAACCGCGTCTTTATGCGATGCTCCTTGTAACGAAGCCGCTTGGTCAAGAAAATTCCTGGAAAATTCGATGACCTTTGCACCGCGGACAGGATTGTAACCTCCCTCACGGCTGGCACCAGCTTCTTCGCTAATCGCATCCGTTCCATAAAGTGCATCATAAAGGCTTCCCCAACGGGCGTTGGCAGCATTAATCGCATAGCGGGCATTATTAACTGGTACAACTAACTGCGGTCCGGCTTGCACAGCGATTTCATCGTCCACATTTTCAGTTGTAATCTCAAAATCTTCTACCTCCGGTTCAAGGTAGCCAATTTCGGTTAAAAATGACTTATATGCTTCGAAATCAAAGTTTTCATTATTTTCGCGATACCATGTGTTCAGTTTGTTTTGAATATCATCACGAACTGCCAGCAGCTCCTTGTTTTTAGGCGTTAAGTCGCTGATTAACGCTTCAAAACCGGACCAAAACTGATCGGCAGTCAATCCGCTTTCCGGAAGTGCTTCCGAGTTAATAAATTCATAGAGTTCCTGGGCCACTTGTAGATTTCCCTTTTTTACATAATTAGTCATGATGATGTTCCTCCCTTGATTTGGTAAAAGTAATAGTTTCGAAAAATATGTTAATGGATTGAGCGGGAACTTCCATGCCGTTAAAATTAGGATGTAATAGCAGTTTCCTTTTCTTTTAGATCCCTCTTAATTTCCACGCATCGCCCCGGCATCGGGAATAGTTTTCCGGCATTTAATAGATTATCAGGATTGAAGACCTCTCGAACATCTGTTTGTGCGATAATTTCTTCATCGGTGAAGACGAAGCGCATTTCTTCTCTTTTCTCAATTCCGACGCCGTGTTCACCGGTGATAGTACCGCCCACATCTGCACAAGCCTGCAAACAGGCACTTCCGGCTACCAAAGCCTTTTCACTTTGCCCGGGAATTCTGGCATCAAAAAGAACTAACGGGTGCAAGTTTCCATCTCCCGCATGAAAAATATTCGCAATCCGGAGTCCGGATTCTTCACTAATTTTGTTAATTCTATTTAGAACTTCCGGCAGTTTGCTGCGAGGGATAACGCCATCCTGTACTAAATAATCAGGAGAGATCGCGCCCATAGCACCGAAACCTGTTTTCCGGTTCGCCCACCATCTGCCGCGTTCCGCCTCATCCTTTGCTGCTCTGACCTCACGTACGTTCCTTTTTTTGCAGACGTCAAGAATTTGATTAATTTGCTCATCCAAACCAGCTTCAATACCATCTACTTCAATCAGAAGCACGGCTTCGATATCCTTAGGATGCCCGACTGGGAAGGCGGCTGCCTCAACCCCTTCAATCGCTGTTTTGTCCATCATTTCTAGAGCGGCTGGGACAATCCCTGCAGAAACAATATCGGAAACAGCCTGTGAGCCGTCTTCCACTTTATCAAAATAAGCCAGCACCGTTTTCTTTGATTCAGGGTTTTTTAGGATACGGACCGTAATTTTGGTAACAATCCCTAAAGTTCCTTCAGACCCTGTTAATAGCCCGAGTAGATCATAGCCCGGCTCATCAGGAATGCCGTTGGCTCCAATTTCAACAATCTCACCGTTTGGTAAAACAATTTCGAGACCAAGGATATGGTTGGTTGTTACCCCATATTTTAAACAGTGAGCACCTCCGGCATTTTCTGCAACATTTCCACCGATTGTACAGCAATACTGACTGGAAGGATCTGGCGCATAATAGTAGCCCTTATCAGAAATGGAGTTCGTCAGCTTTAAATTGACGAAGCCTGGTTGAACCACAGCGCGGCGATTCTCGAAGTCAACACTTAACAGCTTTTTCATTCGAACTAAGCTAATAATGACCTCACCATTTAAAGGGATGGCGCCGCCACTTAAGCCTGTTCCTGCCCCACGTGCGAGGAATGGCAGCTGATTTTCTGCGCAATATTTCACTAGGGCAGCCACTTCCTCAGTGTTATTCGGGAATACAACGGCTTTGGGCAAATGCCTGTGTAATGTGAAGCCATCACAGTCATATGCGATGAGATCTTCCTTATTGTAAATAATCGACCGGGTGTCTCCTACGATCCTTGCAAGATTTAAAATATGCCGATCGGTTGATTTGATTCCCTTGACCGCCATTAGAGTTCCCCCTTGCCGTCTTCTTTTTGGTAAGCCCAATCGAGCAGCTGAACTGTGTGGACAATCTTTTGATTTCTGCCATGCTTTTGTACACCCATTGCCATCTGGAGCATACATCCTGGGTTCCCCATCGAAATCATTTCAACATCATCCGGGACATTTTGCATTTTGTTTTCAAGGACGGCAGAAGCCATTTCCGGATTCGTAATATTGTAGATTCCCGCACTGCCGCAGCAACGGTCCGAATTTGGCATATGAACCATTTCCACTCCAGGAATATTGATCAACAGATCGCGCGGTTCTTGACGGATCCCCTGTCCATGCGCCAAATGGCAGGCATCGTGATAAGTAATCCGAGTTTTTAATTCCGCTTTTGGTATTTCGTAGCCTGTATCATAAAGGTGTTTCGAAATGTCCTCTACCTTCGCAGAAAACTCTTCCGCCTTTTCATGCCATTCAGGATCATCCTGGAATAACTCAGGATATTCCTTTAAGGCACAGCCACAGCCAGCTGCATTGACAATCACCTTATCTGAATCCTTAAATGCCTCGATATTTTGTTTTGCCAGCTTTCTTCCCATATCACGGTCCCCCGCATGGACATGCAGTGCTCCGCAGCAGGTTTGGTTCTTCGGAATCGTTACATCATTCCCGTTACGGGTTAAAACGTTAATCGTTGCTTCATTAATATCACTGAACATCACGTCCATCACACAGCCTGTTAAGAATGCCACCTCGCGCTTTGTTTCCCCTTTGGACTTAATGACATTGACATCTTTGTATTTTTTTCGAACAGGCTCTTTGACCTCGGGCATGATCGCTTCCATATCGACAAGATGCTGCGGCATGATATTAATCAGCTTTGACTTTCTTACAACCTTTTGCATACCGCTCTTTTGATAGAATCGCAGCAGGCTTCCAAGTTTATTGAGGCGATTTTGATGCGGGAATAATCCCTGCAGGAACACCTTGCTTACCGCACCTTTTACGCCTGTTAACGGCATTGCTTGGCGAATCTGGCCGCGGGCCTCTTCAATCAGTCCGCCGACTTCCACATCCGCTGGACAGGCAGTTGTACAAGCACGGCAGTCAAGACAAGCGAAAACAGGATCCATAAACTGTTCATTGACAGTGAGCCGTCCTTCCGCCACCGATTTAATCAAATGGACGCGGCCGCGCGGAGAATGTTGCTCCTGACCAGTAATTTCATAAGTTGGGCATGATTCCAAACACATACCACAATGTACACAATCTGCCCATTTGCTTTCATCTGGGTGATCCTTCGCCAGATAATTACTTAAACTAGTTGTGCATGCTGGGTCTTTCTTTAAATCTGCTTCTATAAGACTCATCATTAAATCCCTCCCACAAATCGTTTAGGATTAAGAACTCTATTTGGGTCAACCTTGGATTTGATCCCTTCTAATAGGAAGAAATGTGATGGCTTTTTACCCCAGGTGTCAACTTCCTGTCTTAACGCAAAAGGTAAATGATTAATGACGGTGTACCCGCCAAGTTTTGTGGACAATTCTCTTGTTTGCTGAATGGCTGAAATGATATCGTCCTTTGAACCGCTAAGATTAATTTGACATAAGCCATGGCCTAATCCGCCATGCGCTTCGACATCTAAGTTGTGAGAATCAATAAGGAGATGACTTTCTTTTACGACGTGCGATACATCCATGTTAATGACACCAATTTTCAAAGAAGCCTGTGTTGAATCTGTGGAGGAGTTTGGTGAAAGTGAGTAAAATTTGTTCCAAAAAGACTGTGCTTCTTGTTGAGAAAGAACTTTCAATTCTGAATGGGCCGGCTGAATGCTTTGGATAAAGCTCTCTTGATAGCGTACCGATTTTTCAACATCCTCTAGACTAACCGCGATTGTGTAACAGTCATGGCCAATCAATCTTTCTGACAATGCTGGACTAAGCAATTCCAGCGTTACGGGTTCCATCGTAGAATCTAGAAGCTTGGTAGCAAACGCCCTGATTTCTTCCATATTTCCTTGTGGGAATAATACTAAATTCAAACTTTCATATTTAGGGAGCGGTCGAAGCTTTACGGTTACTTCTGATATCACACCGAGCGTACCCATCGAACCGATAAACAATTTATTCATATCATAACCGGCGACGTTTTTGACCACTCTTCCGCCTGAACGAATCACTTTACCATCTGGATAAACGATTCTTAGCCCAATGACAACATCTCTTGAAGAGCCATAACCCAATCTTTTGGGACCGCTATCATTCGCTGCGATAATCCCCCCAATCGTTGCAGATTCTGGGCAATAAGGATCAAGTGAAATTTTTTGCTTAAACTGTGCCAAATACTCCTGCAATTCCTTGAAATTGGTACCGGCCTTAACAGTTAACGTCATATCGCCCACGACATGTTCTACAATACCCTTATAGTTTGATAGCGAAAGTAAAATATCGGCTGATTCAGTTAAACCGCCAAATCCCTTTTTGGTTCCATTGCCTTCTACGTTTACCTTTTTACCATTATCATTGGCAAATTTAAGAATGCTTGCTATTTCTTCTTCTGTTTGCGGAAACACCTTGACTATACCGCTATTTCCCAGCGGATGGTTTTTATCTCCTTCGATGACTTGCTCTTGTGATAGAATGGCCTGTAACTCTGTTAAAAGTTCTGTGGTAATCACTACCAACACCTCCTAGTTGCATAATAAGCAACTTAGTTTCTGCTATTTCTTAAAAAAAATGAAATCACTTTGTCGGCCTGCTTAGCCTACTGTAAGACAAGACTGTTCAAAAGCTCTTTCTCGACGTAATCCAAGTGTTCCATCATCATCTGTTTCGCATTCTCAGGTTTTCCTAGCTTAATGGATTCATAGATTTTAAAATGTTGTATTTCCATCATCTGAGCAGTGGTTGGGTTTTTCTTAATATAGTGGTGAAAATCAATCATGGCGTTCTTCATCGTTGTTGAGATAAATTCTAAAAGTTGAATAATGATATCATTTCCTGCCGCTTTGGCAATGGCTGTATGTAACAGATAATCTGAATCCCACCCATTCATAGTTGGGTTGGCGAAGATTTCTGCCATTAACTGCAGATCTTCTTCTTTTCTATGTATAGCGGCAAGCTCAGCAATCCCTGGTTCTAAGATCTTTCTAACTTGATAAAGTTGACTGATATCTCTTGGTTGGGTGAGCAGCAAATGATTGTTGAAGAGTCTCGTTGAGTCAAATTCCAAAATATATGTTCCTTCTCCCTGCTTTACATCGACAATACCTTTTCCTTTTAAAGTCGTAATAGCATCACGGACTGCGGAACGGCCAACACCAAACATTTCACATAGTTCCCTGACCGAAGGAAGCTTTTCTCCCACCTGAAACGTACCGGATCTAATCATCTCCTCGATTTGCTCAGCAACAGAATCGGACACTTTCTTAGTCGAGATCTTTTGTATATGCAAACATCTCCCCCCTTCCTTTCAGATATCACATATCTGACAAGTTACAACGATTACCTATATTAAACCATCTTTAACAAAAAAGTTCAATTAATTTTCTGAATAAATTATTTTTTTATAAAATTCAGTAATGATGCATGGGGACGGTTCTATTGCCTCAAATGATGGGCGGAGACGGCTCAAGACTAAGAAGGTAAGGTTCGGACAGTTCCGATTCTTTTTTAAGCGATTTTGTCCGAAGGTGCCCCAGATTTGGACACTTCCACTCCTTTTTAAAGCGATTTTGTCCGAAGGTTGCACAAGTTCGGACGCTTCCACCCCTTTTTCGCCCAATTTTGTCCGAAGACTGCACATCAAGTACTTCAGACTTTTTAAAACCTTGGTAGAGAGTATTTCCAAGTGATCTTGGACGATATTACTGCATCAAAATTTCAGTCATTACGCTTTACTTCAAAAAAAAGACAACCATTTCAGGTTGTCTTTTTGGTTTGCCCGGCGGCGTCCTACTCTCACAGGGGCTTTTGCCCCAAATACCATCGGCGCTGAGAAGCTTAACTTCCGTGTTCGGGATGGGAACGGGTGTGACCTTCTCGCCATTGCTGCCGGACATGTTTTTATTTAGATATGATACCGGTGGTCGGGGTCGAACCGACACTCCTCACGGAACACGATTTTGAGTCGTGCGCGTCTGCCAATTCCGCCACACCGGCATGATTTGGAGGCGGCAACCGGATTCGAACCGGTGGTAAAGGTGTTGCAGACCTGTGCCTTACCACTTGGCTATGCCGCCATATTTTTGGAGCGGAAGACGGGATTCGAACCCGCGACCCCCACCTTGGCAAGGTGGTGTTCTACCACTGAACTACTTCCGCATATTGGCTGGGCTAGCAGGATTTGAACCTACGAATGACGGAGTCAAAGTCCGTTGCCTTACCGCTTGGCTATAGCCCAATAATGGAGCGGGTGATGGGAATCGAACCCACAACAACAGCTTGGAAGGCTGTGGTTTTACCACTAAACTACACCCGCAATAGATGGGGCGGCTGATGGGAATCGAACCCACGAATGTCGGAACCACAATCCGATGCGTTAACCACTTCGCCACAACCGCCGTGATGTTTTTAAAAATAAAGGTGGCTCAGGACGGAATCGAACCGCCGACACAAGGATTTTCAGTCCTTTGCTCTACCGACTGAGCTACTGAGCCACTTTAGTGGCGGTCTGGACGGGACTCGAACCCGCGACCTCCTGCGTGACAGGCAGGCATTCTAACCAACTGAACTACCAGACCGGATTGCGGGGACAGGATTTGAACCTGTGACCTTCGGGTTATGAGCCCGACGAGCTACCGGACTGCTCCACCCCGCGATAATAAGAAATATTTAGAAACGATATACATAAAGCTTACGTCTGACTGTATCAATCTTCAAAAGTATATTCAAAAAAGAGTTCAATTGATACACTCTAAAATAAATAACAGTCTTATGGCGGAGGAAGAGGGATTCGAACCCCCGCGCGGTTTAACCCGCCTGTCGGTTTTCAAGACCGATCCCTTCAGCCGGACTTGGGTATTCCTCCGTAAAACATATTTGGTAGCGGCGGAGGGGATCGAACCCCCGACCTTACGGGTATGAACCGTACGCTCTAGCCAGCTGAGCTACACCGCCAACATTCATTTATAATATTCAATGGTGGAGCCTAGCGGGATCGAACCGCTGACCTCCTGCGTGCAAAGCAGGCGCTCTCCCAGCTGAGCTAAGGCCCCATAAGTTTTTAAAGAATGGTCGGGAAGACAGGATTCGAACCTGCGACCCCTTGGTCCCAAACCAAGTGCTCTACCAAGCTGAGCTACTTCCCGAACTATAAAATTTGATGGCGCGCCCGACAGGAGTCGAACCCATAACCTTCTGATCCGTAGTCAGACGCTCTATCCAATTGAGCTACGGGCGCATTATTTGTTATTTTGAAAAATTGGAGCCTACCACTGAACTACTTCCGCAAATAAATGGTGCGGGTGAAGGGAGTCGAACCCCCACGCCCGAAGGCGCCAGATCCTAAGTCTGGTGCGTCTGCCAATTCCGCCACACCCGCAAAAGAAGTAATTATTTGAAGTGGTGCCGGCTAAAGGACTTGAACCCTCAACCTACTGATTACAAGTCAGTTGCTCTACCAATTGAGCTAAGCCGGCATATATGGTGGAGGATGACGGGATCGAACCGCCGACCCTCTGCTTGTAAGGCAGATGCTCTCCCAGCTGAGCTAATCCTCCATTTATGGTGACCCCTACGGGATTCGAACCCGTGTTACCGCCGTGAAAGGGCGGTGTCTTAACCGCTTGACCAAGGGGCCATTTAGAAAAAGTTTATTATGGCGGAGAGCAAGGGATTTGAACCCTTGATACGCGGTTAACGTATACACGATTTCCAATCGTGCTCCTTCGGCCACTCGGACAGCTCTCCATAATATGAAAGAAGCGACAGTGAATATCTTCTCACATCTCTACTTTTATAACAATGACTAATTTCTTCCAAATTCATTATAGGGGAAGAAAAAAGACAGAAAGTAAAATTTCTGTCTTAGCCCGGCAGCGTCCTACTCTCACAGGGACTTGCGTCCCAACTACCATCGGCGCTGAGAAGCTTAACTTCCGTGTTCGGGATGGAAACGGGTGTGACCTTCTCGCCATTGCTACCGGACCTATTGAATTAAGGGTTTCATTCCCTCAAAACTAGATAACGCAGAAGAAGTTTAGTAAAAACGAGTTCACCTTACTTAATTATGACTTGGTTAAGTCCTCGATCGATTAGTATCAGTCAGCTCCACACGTCACCGCGCTTCCACCTCTGACCTATCAACCTGATCATCTTTCAGGGATCTTACTAGCTTGACGCTATGGGAAATCTCATCTCGAGGGGGGCTTCATGCTTAGATGCTTTCAGCACTTATCCCGTCCGCACATAGCTACCCAGCGATGCCTTTGGCAAGACAACTGGTACACCAGCGGTGCGTCCATCCCGGTCCTCTCGTACTAAGGACAGCTCCTCTCAAATTTCCTGCGCCCACGACGGATAGGGACCGAACTGTCTCACGACGTTCTGAACCCAGCTCGCGTACCGCTTTAATGGGCGAACAGCCCAACCCTTGGGACCGACTACAGCCCCAGGATGCGATGAGCCGACATCGAGGTGCCAAACCTCCCCGTCGATGTGGACTCTTGGGGGAGATAAGCCTGTTATCCCCAGGGTAGCTTTTATCCGTTGAGCGATGGCCCTTCCATGCGGAACCACCGGATCACTAAGCCCGACTTTCGTCCCTGCTCGACTTGTAGGTCTCGCAGTCAAGCTCCCTTGTGCCTTTACACTCTGCGAATGATTTCCAACCATTCTGAGGGAACCTTTGGGCGCCTCCGTTACACTTTAGGAGGCGACCGCCCCAGTCAAACTGCCCACCTGACACTGTCTCCCACCCCGATCAGGGGTGCGGGTTAGAATTTCAATACAGCCAGGGTAGTATCCCACCGACGCCTCCACCGAAGCTGGCGCTCCGGTTTCTCAGGCTCCTACCTATCCTGTACAAGCTGTACCAAAATTCAATATCAGGCTACAGTAAAGCTCCATGGGGTCTTTCCGTCCTGTCGCGGGTAACCTGCATCTTCACAGGTACTATAATTTCACCGAGTCTCTCGTTGAGACAGTGCCCAGATCGTTACGCCTTTCGTGCGGGTCGGAACTTACCCGACAAGGAATTTCGCTACCTTAGGACCGTTATAGTTACGGCCGCCGTTTACTGGGGCTTCGATTCAGAGCTTCGCTTGCGCTAACCCCTCCTCTTAACCTTCCAGCACCGGGCAGGCGTCAGCCCCTATACTTCGCCTTGCGGCTTTGCAGAGACCTGTGTTTTTGCTAAACAGTCGCCTGGGCCTATTCACTGCGGCTCTTCGGGGCTATTCACCCCAAAAAGCACCCCTTCTCCCGAAGTTACGGGGTCATTTTGCCGAGTTCCTTAACGAGAGTTCTCTCGCTCACCTTAGGATTCTCTCCTCGCCTACCTGTGTCGGTTTGCGGTACGGGCACCTTTTATCTCGCTAGAGGCTTTTCTTGGCAGTGTGGAATCAGGAACTTCGGTACTATAATTCCCTCGGCATCACAGCTCAGCCTTATGGCAAGCGGATTTTCCTACTTGCCAGCCTAACTGCTTGCACGCACATATCCAGCAGTGCGCTTACCCTATCCTCCTGCGTCCCCCCATCACTCAAACGATAAAGAGGTGGTACAGGAATATCAACCTGTTGTCCATCGCCTACGCCTTTCGGCCTCGGCTTAGGTCCCGACTAACCCTGAGCGGACGAGCCTTCCTCAGGAAACCTTAGGCATACGGTGGATGAGATTCTCACTCATCTTTCGCTACTCATACCGGCATTCTCACTTCTAAGCGCTCCACCAGTCCTTACGGTCTAGCTTCAACGCCCTTAGAACGCTCTCCTACCGCGGACACCACAAGGTGTCCACCCACAGCTTCGGTGATACGTTTAGCCCCGGTACATTTTCGGCGCAGAGTCACTCGACCAGTGAGCTATTACGCACTCTTTAAATGGTGGCTGCTTCTAAGCCAACATCCTGGTTGTCTAAGCAACTCCACATCCTTTTCCACTTAACGTATACTTTGGGACCTTAGCTGGTGGTCTGGGCTGTTTCCCTTTTGACTACGGATCTTATCACTCGCAGTCTGACTCCCACGGATAAGTCATTGGCATTCGGAGTTTGTCTGAATTCGGTAACCCGATGAGGGCCCCTAGTCCAAACAGTGCTCTACCTCCAAGACTCTAACTACGTGAGGCTAGCCCTAAAGCTATTTCGGAGAGAACCAGCTATCTCCAAGTTCGATTGGAATTTCTCCGCTACCCACACCTCATCCCCGCACTTTTCAACGTGCGTGGGTTCGGGCCTCCATCCAGTGTTACCTGGACTTCACCCTGGACATGGGTAGATCACCTGGTTTCGGGTCTACGACTACATACTAATTCGCCCTATTCAGACTCGCTTTCGCTGCGGCTCCGTCTCTTCAACTTAACCTCGCATGCAATCGTAACTCGCCGGTTCATTCTACAAAAGGCACGCCATCACCCATGAACGGGCTCTGACTACTTGTAGGCACACGGTTTCAGGATCTCTTTCACTCCCCTTCCGGGGTGCTTTTCACCTTTCCCTCACGGTACTGGTTCACTATCGGTCACTAGGGAGTATTTAGCCTTGGGAGATGGTCCTCCCTGCTTCCGACCGGATTTCACGTGTCCGGCCGTACTCAGGATCCACTCAGGAGGGAACGAAGTTTCAACTACAGGGCTTTTACCTTCTATGGCTGGCCTTTCCAGACCGCTTCATCTACCCCGTTCCTTTGTAACTCCATGTTGAGTGTCCTACAACCCCGAAAGGCAAGCCTTTCGGTTTGGGCTGTTCCCGTTTCGCTCGCCGCTACTCAGGGAATCGCGTTTGCTTTCTCTTCCTCCGGGTACTTAGATGTTTCAGTTCCCCGGGTCTGCCTTCAATACCCTATGTATTCAGGTAAAGATACTGCTCCATTACGAACAGTGGGTTTCCCCATTCGGAAATCTCCGGATCGGCGCTTACTTACAGCTCCCCGAAGCATATCGGTGTTAGTCCCGTCCTTCATCGGCTCCTAGTGCCAAGGCATTCACCGTGCGCCCTTTCTAACTTAACCTAAAAGGTTTTACTTACTCTTAAAAATAAGAGAGAAAAACTAAAATGGCGATTACTCGGTTCTTACTTGGTTACTTCTTCTTTTACGATTATCTAGTTTTCAAAGAACGAAAGTTTTGAGAGATTGTTCTCTCAAAACTAAACAAACAAGAAACAATCAAACAAACATGTATTGTCTGGCTCATATGTCCAGCTTATATCCTTAGAAAGGAGGTGATCCAGCCGCACCTTCCGATACGGCTACCTTGTTACGACTTCACCCCAATCATCTGTCCCACCTTAGGCGGCTGGCTCCTTGCGGTTACCCCACCGACTTCGGGTGTTACAAACTCTCGTGGTGTGACGGGCGGTGTGTACAAGGCCCGGGAACGTATTCACCGCGGCATGCTGATCCGCGATTACTAGCGATTCCGGCTTCATGCAGGCGAGTTGCAGCCTGCAATCCGAACTGAGAATGGTTTTATGGGATTGGCTCCACCTCGCGGCTTCGCTGCCCTTTGTACCATCCATTGTAGCACGTGTGTAGCCCAGGTCATAAGGGGCATGATGATTTGACGTCATCCCCACCTTCCTCCGGTTTGTCACCGGCAGTCACCTTAGAGTGCCCAACTGAATGCTGGCAACTAAGATCAAGGGTTGCGCTCGTTGCGGGACTTAACCCAACATCTCACGACACGAGCTGACGACAACCATGCACCACCTGTCACTCTGTCCCCCGAAGGGGAAATTCCTATCTCTAGGAGTGTCAGAGGATGTCAAGACCTGGTAAGGTTCTTCGCGTTGCTTCGAATTAAACCACATGCTCCACCGCTTGTGCGGGCCCCCGTCAATTCCTTTGAGTTTCAGCCTTGCGGCCGTACTCCCCAGGCGGAGTGCTTAATGCGTTAGCTGCAGCACTAAAGGGCGGAAACCCTCTAACACTTAGCACTCATCGTTTACGGCGTGGACTACCAGGGTATCTAATCCTGTTTGCTCCCCACGCTTTCGCGCCTCAGCGTCAGTTACAGACCAGAAAGCCGCCTTCGCCACTGGTGTTCCTCCACATCTCTACGCATTTCACCGCTACACGTGGAATTCCGCTTTCCTCTTCTGCACTCAAGTCCCCCAGTTTCCAATGACCCTCCACGGTTGAGCCGTGGGCTTTCACATCAGACTTAAAGGACCGCCTGCGCGCGCTTTACGCCCAATAATTCCGGACAACGCTTGCCACCTACGTATTACCGCGGCTGCTGGCACGTAGTTAGCCGTGGCTTTCTGGTCAGGTACCGTCAAGGTACCGGCAGTTACTCCGATACTTGTTCTTCCCTGACAACAGAGCTTTACGACCCGAAGGCCTTCATCGCTCACGCGGCGTTGCTCCATCAGACTTTCGTCCATTGTGGAAGATTCCCTACTGCTGCCTCCCGTAGGAGTCTGGGCCGTGTCTCAGTCCCAGTGTGGCCGATCACCCTCTCAGGTCGGCTACGCATCGTCGCCTTGGTGAGCCGTTACCTCACCAACTAGCTAATGCGCCGCGGGCCCATCTGTAAGTGTCAGCCGAAACCGACTTTCAACCTTCCCTCATGCGAGGGAAGAATTTATCCGGTATTAGCTCCGGTTTCCCGAAGTTATCCCAGTCTTACAGGCAGGTTGCCCACGTGTTACTCACCCGTCCGCCGCTAACCACCAGGAGCAAGCTCCCAGTGATTCGCTCGACTTGCATGTATTAGGCACGCCGCCAGCGTTCGTCCTGAGCCAGGATCAAACTCTCCAATAAAGTTGAGTTGATTAGCTCAAAAATGTTACGTTGGCTTCGTTTCAAACGAAACGAATATTATTGTTTGTTGACGTTTTTGTTTGTTTAGTTTTCAAAGAACTATCTTTGTCACTTGTTTAAGCGACAAGGGTTATAGCATATCGCATTTCTACTAATCTATCAACCATCATTTTCTTCCAATTTAAGAAGTTAATGATTTATTTCAAAAGCGACATTTATTATATTAACACATACATTTTTATATCGCAAGAAAAAGTTTTTAATTTCTTGAAACCATCTAAAAATGTATCATGTCTTCTGTCACTCGTGTAAGTGACGGATTTATAATATATCGCGATTTCCATTTATCTTCAACCTGAAATTTTTACCAAATAATGAACGATGTATGTGCTAAGAAATTTAGAAATGAAATGGGCTTATATTATATAAGAAGACTATTGTTATTTTTAATCTGACGGTCCAATTCATTTGCTCCCCTATTGGCCCAGTGCTATTATTTTTTCATAATAACAAAAAAGGTGTGGTGTCATTGGTTAATGAAATCATCTTAAATAATACTTCCATTCGTGTAGACAAATATAAACAAAAGCTTGAGAACGGTTTACATAAAATTGTTATTGAATTTAAAGTGACGAGTGAGGAGTATCACGACACTGCAGTGTTGCTGTATGAAGGATCTTTTGATGTAAAAGTTCCTGAAACTGGTTTAGCGTTTAAAGGTACCATTCAACAATATTCCACTTCTGTCACGAATCTCTATGAAAAAGGACAAGTAGGAATTTTTGCATTGACTTTGCTCGAAGTGAAGAATTAAGAAAGAAGGCTTAGTGCAATGAAATTAAGCATACTAGATTTATCTCCCATCTCCTCCACCCAAACAGCAAAAGAGGCATTAAATGAATCGTTGAAGCTAGCCCAAGCAGGAGATGAGTTAGGTTACACACGGTATTGGATTTCCGAACATCATGATTTGCCGGGTCTGGCCTGCTCGGCTCCTGAAGTGATGATCAGTTATATTGGCGCCAACACCAAACGGATTCGCCTCGGTTCTGGGGCTGTATTATTGCCGCATTATAAACCATATAAAGTGGCCGAGGTTTATAATATGCTGGCCACTCTATATCCAAATCGGATTGATATCGGTATTGGGCGTGCACCTGGCGGATCAGCGGAGGCAACAAATGCTTTATCCGATAATTTTTTACAACAGGTTTGGAAAATGCCTGACTTAGTAAAAGTACTGCTTCACTTTTTAAAAAATGATTTTCCTGAAGATCACGAGTTTTCAAAACTAAAGGCCTCTCCCCTGCCGGAAGTGCCGCCGTTGCCGTGGATTCTTGGTACAAGTAAAAAAAGTGCCCACCTTGCTGCTGAACATGGCTTGGCATATGCATTCGGCCAGTTCATGAGCGACAAAGACGGAGCAGACATTATCCAACAATATCTTGATGCCTTTCAAGCTAACAAACACGGGCAATCCCCTCAGGTATTGTTAACTGTTTCAGTGGTTTGCGCGGAAACGGCCGAAAAAGCTGAAGAAATCGCATTAAGTAATCTAATCTGGGCATTACAGAAGGAAAAAGGCGAAGGCCAATTTGTGCCCTCTATCCAGGAAGCCAAGCAATACGAACTCAATGAAAAAGAACTAGAAAAATTAGCAGCGATGAAAAAGAGAATGATCATTGGCAATCCACTGGAGGTAAAAAAGAAACTTGAGCAGTTACAAGCTTCATATAATGCGGATGAAATTATGATTTTAACGATTACACATTCTCCGAAGGATCGCATCGAATCCTATAGACTCATCGCTGAAAAAGTGGTTTTATAACTATTTAATACGCATCTATTAAAACTTTGATACAAGAAAAGAGACCATCATTTCGATGGCCTCTTGAACTTAAGTTACTATTTTTGTGTTTGCCCCGCTATTTTTCGTAATAATTGATTAAGAGAATTCAATTCCTCTTCAATTTCAGATAGTCGTTTTTCCAACGGGGCTATGTTTCCTTTTACATACTCTAATTTTTCAAGATTATGTTGCAGTTGTAAGTATTCGTCTTTCAACTCTAAAATTTTATACTCAATCTGTTTTTTATCCATTATTGGTTTCACTCTCCATAAGTCTTAATTCTTCTTTCTATGATTACAAATCCGATGTGTTTTCACTACTATTCTGCCCAGTTGCTTTCATCCCCAAAAAAAGAACCGCCCGCAGGCGGCTGTAAATGTAATAAACTACCTAGAAGTTGTAGCTAAAGTTGCTTCAGGTGTTGTTACCTTGTCATAGAAGTCAACGAATTGGTCGCGCTCGTCACTATTTCGATAAGCCATTGCCACCCGTGGATGCTCATTAAGGACACCAGAGATCATATAAGGAATGATATAGCCCCATTCCCACTTTTCTCTCATTTCTAACATATGCTTTTCGATTACACCCAGTAACGGTTTTAGTTCATAGCTTGGTTTTTTTATGTAGCTGACAAGAAGCTCTGTATTGCAGTTCCCTGCCGCCCGTCCCATGCCGTAAACAGATGAATCCAGGAAGGTAACTCCATTTTGATGTGCTGTCAAGGTATTAGCAAATGCTAACTGCAAATTGTTATGTGTATGAATACCAAGCTGCTTGTTAGGGAGCATTGCTTGAAACTTTTTCACTTGATGTGCAATATCAGCCGGGTCTAAGCTTCCAAAAGAGTCCACGATATACACAACATCGACTGGACTTTCTTTGACCATTTCCATGGCTTCAATAAGCTTCTGTTCAGGCACACTAGATAAAGCCATAATATTGAGAGATGTCTCATATCCTAAATCATGGAACATTTGGACAAGCTCCAGGCCCTTGTCCACTTCACGGATATAGCAGGCTACCCGAATCATATCCAACACACTTTGCTCGCGAGGCAGGATATCGTTGGGATCGACACGGCCAATATCTACTAATGCAGATAGCTTCGTGAATTTTTTCTCAGGAATGATTTCTTTCAGAAAATGATCATCTAAAAATCTCCATGGATTAGGCTCAGTTGCGTTCAGCAGCTTAGCGGAGTTTTTGTAGCCAATCTCCATATATTCAACGCCAGCCGCACTTAGTCCATTATACAAGTCCTGGACAAATTCGATACTGAAATCCCAATTGTTTACTAAACCTCCGTCACGGATCGTACAATCTAAAATTTTGCTGCGATGTTCCATAATTTTAAATTCCCCCTGTGGTTATGCTCATTCGTCATAATTTGAATATATATACCATGAATCTTTTAAAGGTGTCAAACTTACATGTCAGCCGTTCTAAAAATATTTGATAAAATTGTTAAAGTATTTCTATATTAATACTACTATCATTTTATCACTTGGCTCCAATACTTTGACGTCGCATTTGTCTATTTCTTTGTAATTCACTTTGTTTCCAAATGTATTTTTGCATATATAACCTAAGCACGTCATTCATAGACTTTCCATTTTTTTCAACAGCATCTCTAAAACTTTGGATTATGTTTTCGGGTATTTCAAAATTTACTTCTACATTTTTATTTCTGTGTTCCTGGCACATTTTATACCTCCTGACAGACCGATCTATCCATTTTTCCTGGGTAGTCACAAAGGGGTGAATATTTAGAATATTTGTATAGAAACTATCATATCAGGTGAAAACGCGTACATTTTTATTAACTTTTCGACAAATTACGACATAATTAAGGAATCAATGATGTATGTAGAGGATCTTAAAAGCCTAAATGAGGCATGAGAACCGTCCCCATGCCTCAAATTCTTCCGATATTCTTTGGGTCTCTAATGATTCCTGGGTTACCGGGAACCCAGTTAGCTGGGACTCCTTCTCCGGTGCTTCTTCCGTATTGTACCCCTTGTATGATCCTTAGTATTTCGTAAACATTTCGGCCAACTTCTAATGGGTATACCAATTTGGATACAATTATTCCATCTGGATCGATAATGACGGTTGCTCTTAAGGCTGCCCCAACTTTTTCATTTAGGACTCTGTATGCTTTACTGATTTGGTGTGTTCGGTCACTTAGAAGTGGAAATGATACCTGAGAGGCATTAGGAGATACCTCAGCGAAAACTTTATGGGCATACACACTGTCCGTGCTGATAGCAAGGACATTTGTATTAAGTGTCTTTAGTTGATCCTTAATAACAGCGACCGCTGCCAATTCTGTCGGTCAAACAAAGGTAAAATCACTTGCATAAAAAAATAAAATAACCCAGCTTCCACGATAGCTTTCTAGACGAAGCTTTTTTATTTTCTTTTCTGCATGATCATAAGCTTCTGCTTCAAATAGGGGCGCCATATCCGTTGTCTGTGCACAAAATGGCTGCAAAGATCCATCAAAATGACCCTCTCGCCTGTTAAATTCCATTGTTTCACCTCAGATCATCACGTGAATCTTAATTCCTTGCTGCAGTTCATTTTTTAATACGTTGCCATAAATACTATATGTTTAGGTATTTGTCCCATTGAGCCTATTTTGGATAGCTTTTCCATTCAACCACAACAATAGTGTTGTAGATTTTTGTTGACAGAAAATCTGAACAGGTGTATCTTTACTGTTAATTAAATATTTTCGAATATTCTTATCAAGAGAGGTGGAGGGACTGGCCCTTTGAAGCCTCGGCAGCAGACACGTTCGTACTGTGCCAATTCCAGAAGCGAGTGCTTGAAGATAAGAAGAGATTTAGTAATGGCTATTACCCTCTTCTTATTTTTGAGAAGAGGGTTTTTTATTACACCGAGAAAGAAGGAATAATTAATGACAGCAACACTAGTAAAAACTCCATTCAAAGCTGACCATGTCGGCAGCTTTCTTCGAACAGAACCGGTTAAAGAAGCTAGAAAGGCTTTTGCCAATGGGGAAATTGATGCAGCTGCCCTGAAGGCGGTTGAGGACCAAGAAATTGAGAAATTGGTTCAAAACCAAATTGGAGCAGGCTTAAAATCCATTACAGATGGTGAGTTTAGACGTTCATGGTGGCATCTGGATTTCTTGGCTGGTTTGGAAGGTGTAGCGTTTTTCGAAAATGAATATATCAGCAACTTCAAAGGCGCCCAAACAAGAAACAACGCCATTAAAGTAGTGGGCAAAGTGGACTTTAATGATCATTATATGCTCGAACATTTCAAATTTTTAAAGCAGGCGGTTGAAAAATATGGTGATGGCAGCCAAGTGGCGAAGTTCTCCATCCCAAGCCCGAACATGTTGTTTACGAGAATTCAAGGCGATGAGTACTACAATGGCAACAGTGAGCAATTTTTTAAAGATACCGTAGCGGCCTATCAAAAAGCCATCCAAGCTTTCTATGAGGCTGGTTGCCGTTACTTGCAATTAGACGACACATCTTGGATTGATTTTGTTTCAGAAGAGCGGATCAATGCAGTGGTAGAAAAAGTTGGCAAGGATGTTCATGAAATCATCAAAACAAGAGTAAGTGCGATCAATGAAACCATTGCCAATAAGCCGGAAGATATGACAATTACGATGCACATTTGCCGCGGCAACTTCAGATCCACCTATATTACAAGCGGCGGTTACGATCAAATTTCCGATGCCATTTTCGCTGAGCTAAATGTGGACGGGCTATTCCTAGAGTATGATGATCAGCGTTCTGGTGACTTCGAACCTTTAAAAGGCTTCCAGCGTCCTAACCTAACCGTTGTACTAGGATTATTCACATCTAAATTCCCAGAACTCGAGGATCCAGAATCCATTAAGGCAAGAATTAAAGAAGCAAGTCAATTTATTCCTTTAGAAAACCTGGCAGTAAGCCCTCAATGCGGCTTTGCTAGCACAGAAGAAGGAAATATTTTAACGGAAGAAGAGCAGTGGAATAAGATTAAACATGTAGTGACTATTGCTAAGGATGTTTGGGGAACCATTTAATCCCATTAGGAGAGGCCGCCTTCCATTTCTATGATGGAAGGTGGCCTTTTTCAATTTAATCGTTTCTGAAATTGGTTGTATGTTTCTACTTTAAAGAATTCCTAAATATTGAATAATCTGTTAACATAGAATGATAAAATCTGAGGTAACTAGATTGGATTTACATAACTGGAGGAATGACTTACTATATGGGGGATTTCATACAAAAGGCAGAGGATCATCAAGCAGTGCTTTCTCGTTCAAAACGAGTATGGATGGCGATTGTTCTCGGTTCACTTGCAGCATTCGGCCCTTTATCCATTGATATGTATTTACCGGCCCTGCCGAATATCGCAAAAGATTTCCATACAAACGCCTCTTCTGTTCAACTCAGCCTGTCGCTTTTCGTGCTCGGTTTAGCATCAGGGCAACTGCTCACCGGACCTATCAGTGATGTAACCGGCCGCCGAAAACCACTTTTAGTCGGCTTAATGATTTACTTTATCGTGTCCCTTTTATGCGTATTTAGCCCTTCCATTTGGGGATTGATTATCTTACGGCTCATCCAGGGCTTTGCCGGATCAGCAGGAATTGTCATCTCAAGGGCGATTGTCAGAGATTTATATTCAGGAACTGAATTAACCAAGTTTTTTGCACTTCTTGCATTGGTGAACGGGCTGGCCCCGATCCTCGCTCCGATTATTGGTGCGCAGCTGCTTAAGGCATTTCCATGGCAAGGTGTCTTTATTGTTTTAAGTATCATTGGAATCGTAATGTTTTTTGTCATTCTTTTTGGTTTGCCTGAAACGCTGCCTAAAGAAATGCGTTCGGCTGGAGGCATGAAGAATACATTTAGACCTTTTTTAAAACTAATCATGGATCGAAGCTTTATGGGTTATGCTTTAGCACAGGGCTTAGTCTTTGCTGGCATGTTCGCGTACATTTCAGGTTCTCCCTTTGTCGTACAGGATATTTATGGTGCCTCCCCGCAAATGTTTAGCATGATCTTTGCGATCAACGCGATCGGGATTATGATCATGAGTCAAACAACAGGCAGGTTGGCAGGGAGAATCCCTGAAGCTAAACTGTTCCAATTCGGATTGGGAATGTCCGCAACAGGCGGAATCATTTTACTCCTTCTTATATTTTTACAGGCAAAGCTAATTTTGGTTTTGATTCCATTGTTTTTCGTTGTATCCAGTGTAGGAATGGTAAATACAGCAGGATTCTCCTTAGCTATGCAAACACAAGGAAAAAATGCGGGAAGTGCTTCTGCCTTGCTGGGTGTTACTTCCTTTACCTTTGGTGGATTTGTCGCTCCCCTCGTTGGTATAGGCGGCGGGCAGACAGCCATTCCGATGGGCGTAGTAATTTTATGTGCCGGTTGTGGAGCGGTGTTATTGTATTGGATTCTAGTAAAGAGAAACCGAGTAAGGGGTTCAATTTAAACCCTCCTGAAAAATCCACCTTCCATTTGTAACGATGGAAGGTGGTCTTTTTTTCTATTTCCCCTCAAACCAGCGGCGGGCGTTATCAACCATCATAAGGTTAATTTGTTCCTCCGTTACTCCACTCGCTTTCAATTCTGGGATAATTTCTTCAAGCACAAAAGTCATCGTCCATTTCGGGAGCACATGCTCAATTAGTCCCTCAGGATACCAATCCATCGAGCAGCAGTGATCCTGTGATAAAAACATGCGGTCTGCATAGCCTTGCTTCGCGAGTTCGATAACGGTTGTGTTTCTATTTTCCGTTGTACACTCAGCAGTTAAGCCATAACGGTCCATGCCGATAAATACTCCATGGTCCAGCACCTTCAATATGTACTCCATGTTATCGGTATCTCCGGTATGCCCGATCAGAATCCGCTTTGAATCCACTCCCTCTTCAAGAAGGATATCAATTTGGTTTAAGCCGGTGCCGGTTCCTGGATGAGAATGTGTCATAATCGGTACACCTGTCCGCTTTTGAGCACGGGCAACGGCGCGGATAACCTTCTCAACATCAGGGGTGACCCCTTGTGTATCCGTGGCACATTTTAAGAACCCTGCTTTAATGGATGTGTTTTGAATTCCGACTTCAATATCTCGGACAAACAAATCAGCCATATAGTCGATGTCGCGGTTTTGGAAATGTGGTGGGATATAGTGATAGGAGTAGATTCCAGTTGCGGCGATGATTTGAACCCCCGTTTCGCGGGAGACTCTCTCAATAAAGCGGATGTCACGGCCAAGTTCCATGACGGTTGGATCACAGACGGTTTTCACACCGAGTGCTTTTGCTTTATTCACTTGTACCACTGCTCTAGCGAAGTCTTTCTCCTCATCATACAAATGGGGAAACTGCACGAAAACAGACTCAGAGCGAATACGCATGTGCTCATGGATTAGCGTTAAACCCAGTTCGGCAGAATCAACTTGTCCTGTAACAGAATTAATAAGTGTCATTCCATACTCCCCTTTCACCCTCGGTCCATTGAAAAATTAAAAAATAATCCCTAACCTAAGTCTCGAGCACAACAAATGTTAACGTTTTCATATTAGCGCATAAAAAATGCATATTTGTTGCTAATCTCATTCATCAACTTTTAAAAGATTATGAATTATCTGATAGATATAGTACCAAGCCTCATCCTTTAATGTCAATTTTTTTGTAAAAAATCCCAGGTCAACCTTGTATTCTTGTAAATTATTATTTCTTGCAGAAAAAATTCACTTAATTACTAGAATATTCTGTATTCGTTGTATTATTATTATAACTGTAACCGATTTCAGCAGAAGCAGAGTGTTTAAAAAAATCTATTTGGTGGTGATTTGTTCAATGTTTACACGTCATTTTGAATTCTGGCCAGAACGGCTGCCGAAAACTTTACCGATCCCTGAATCAACCATTTACGACAATCTGGAAATGACGACAAAGCGTTATCCGAATAAGACGGCAATTATTTTTTACGGAACAGAAATCACCTATAAACAACTACACACAGAAGTTAATAAACTAGCAGGATATCTGCAGAAAGAGCTTGGTGTAGCAAAAGGCGACCGCGTAATGCTGTACATGCAAAATTCACCACAGTATATTATCGCCTTTTACGCGATATTACGGGCGGACGCTGTCGTAGTGCCAATTAATCCAATGAATGTGAAGGATGAAGTGGCGTTTTATTTATCAGATTGTGATGCCAAAGTGGCGATTGTGGGGCAAGAATTAATTCGGGAAATTGAGCCGTGTATTAAATTCACTCCTCTTGAGCGGATTATTGTTGCAGCCTATTCGGACTATGCCCAAACTGATTTGGACTACACGGTCCCTCCTTCCGTGGCTGCTCCAAAGGAAAGATTTGAATCATTAGCGATAATTGATTGGAATGAAGCATTAACAGCAGGCTTAGAAGCTGATCCTAGCAAGGCAACATGCGATGATTTATGCTGCCTCCCTTATACTTCAGGAACGACCGGCAAGCCAAAAGGCTGCATGCACACACATAAAACCTTGCAATCTACTCTTCTAGGCGGAATTGTATGGTCGCAGTCAACAGCGGCTGATATTGGTTTGTCAACGCTTCCCCTTTTTCATGTGACCGGACTGCAGCATAACATGAATGGACCGATCTCTCTTGGTTCCACGATGGTGATGATGACGCGCTGGGACCGGGATGTTGCTTTAAAATTGATTGATCGCTATCGGTGCACAAGATGGACGAACATTTCAACGATGGTCGTTGATTTATTGGCGCACCCAAATCTCAAAGACTATTCAATCGATTCCCTGAAGATGATTAGCGGCGGCGGTGCTCCCCTTCCAGAAGCAGTCGGCCAAAAGCTTTTAGAGCTGACAGGGCTTCGCTATGTAGAAGGCTACGGGCTAACCGAGACCATTTCACAAACGCATCAAAATCCAGTTGGCCGGCCGAAGATGCAGTGCTTGGGAGTGCCGCAGTTTGATGTGGATGCTAGAGTGATTGATCCGGTCTCGTTAAAGGAGCAGGGTCCAAATGTACAGGGGGAAATCATTGTCAATGGTCCCCAAGTCTTAAAAGGCTACTGGAACAGACCTGAGGAAACCAAGAATTCCTTTATAACGATTGAAGGGAAGGAATTTTTCAGAACAGGCGACATCGGCCGCTATGATGAAGAAGGCTATTTCTTCCTGGTTGACCGGGTCAAACGGATGATCAATGCCTCCGGTTTCAAGGTATGGCCTGCGGAAGTGGAAAATACTTTGTATAAGCACCCTTCCGTTCAGAATGCCTGTGTCATCGGTGTTCCCGACCCAAGACGCGGCGAGACCGTAAAGGCGTTTATCGTGCTGAACTCACAAGGAAAAGGAACTTCGGAAGAGGAAATTATCGCGTGGTCCAAAGAGCATATGGCCGCCTATAAAGTTCCGAGGATTGTTCAATTTTTAGATGAACTGCCGATGTCAGGCAGCGGGAAGATCCTATGGAGGAAGCTGCAGGAGATGGAAGAAGAAAAAGTGAAATAGGTTTAGCTAAACGACATAAGAAATGACGTATGATCAAAATTGGCATACGTCATTTTCTTGTTATATTGAACTGGTGTCTTTCCTTTTTATAAAATCCTTCCTTTTTCAATAAGGCATTTAATTTTTCTGAACTAAAGAGCAGGACTGCCACAAAAATAACAATGCAAATTGGGAAGATCCCTACTGTTGATTGAGATGCCATGAAACCAAGAAGCGGCGGCACAAAGGTACTGCCTGAATAGGCAACAGCCATTTGATAACCCATAATCGTCTGGGAATGCGTCTTCCCAAAACGTGTTGGTGTTTCATGTAACATACACGGAAAGATCGGCGCCAATCCCAATCCAATCAATATAAAACCCACAAGCGAAAAAATCGTTGACAATGGCAGGAAAAGAAATACAGCACCGACTAATGCGATGATTTGCCCTATCCGAATAAGAGTGAGATTACTAATCTTAAAGGTAATAAAGCCTGTTATCAATCTACCAATCGTTATTCCTGCGTAATAGAGGGAAACCCATTGGGCAGCAGCGGTCGCACTTATCCCTTTGACATTTACCAAGTAACTGCTTCCCCAAAGACCCACTGATGCTTCAACCCCACAATAAAACAAAAAGGATGCGAGAGCCAATTTCACTCCTTTAATTTGTAAAGGTTTTATATCCTTACCATCGTCATCAAAAGATGTATCTTCGTGATCTTCATTTACTGCAATATTGCTGTTTTTTGTCACTCTATTCCATAAAGGCAAAGTAAGGAAAAGGATGATCACTAACGCAAACTGAATTCCAGAAATAGTGAAATATCCGTTTCTCCAAGAATTTTGGCCCGAAATAGACTGAGCCATTATGATTGGGCCAAGAGTGGCTCCGACTCCCCAAAAACAATGGAGCCAGCTCATATGGTGTGCCTTATAATGTGTTGCCACATAATCGTTTAATCCTGCATCAACTGCTCCTGCCCCTAATCCAAGTGGTATGGCACATACCAATAGCCAAAAAACCGATGGTGCAAAATGAAAACCCAGCAAAGCACAAGCTGTCATGAAGACACTGACAAATGTGACTTTTCCAGTCCCGAACCGTTTCAGTACCTTTCCGCTAACTAAACTTGAGATAATCGTACCGCCCGCAATCGTCATAAAAAGAAATCCAGCTGTATCAAGACGGGCCCCTAAATCTAATTGCATGACCGGCCACGCAGCCCCTAACAATGAGTCAGGTAAACCTAAGCTAATAAAAGCCAAATAAATGATAATTAAAAGGAATGTTATCATGTTTAAACCTCTTTTATTGTGTTCAAATGAACTTTAATTGTTTGTCCCATTCATCATGAGATCAAGTCCAAGACTTAGGCTACTAATCTGCTATTGCAATCATCTCATAGTCCTCACTGAACCGATAATATAACATATAAAATTTTTGACAACAACAGAATTTATAAGGATAGGTTTGCTACTATTGTCCCTTAACAAATTGAAAAAACCTTCTCGGAATATAAATGAGAAGGTTTTTATTAATAAACGGATGTTATTTTATTATAAGAATCTAGTTTTGTATCATTATTCACTGCTTACAAGCTGTTTCATTTCGTTTAACTTGGCAGACAGCTCCATAAACCACTCTTCATCACCTGTAGACAATGCCAGGTCTATTAGGAATCTAGTTTGCTCCTTATTTGTGGCTGTTGAGACAGGCAATTTCTTCACCTGTTTGCTTAAAATCGGAATGGTTTTTCCAATGGTCTCCGTATTGTCACTTCTAATGACCGTTACTTTAACCACTCCTTCTAGAATATCCATTGATTCTATAAAACCAAGGATTAATTCACCACCCCATGAAGTTCCCTTAATCCAATCACCTGTTTTTAAACTAAAACGATCGTTCGGCCCCATAACTGGTCACCTCCAAATTATTTTAATGTATTGTATGAATTTGCAGCCATTTAGGATACGTAATCTGTAATGTTTTTTATTACACTTTCAACAAAAAGAAACCTTAAGAAAATCAACAATCACAGCCTTTGCATTGATTAATTAGATCGACGATTTCCTTTATCGTATAGTCCTTTAAATACTCCCCAAGATGTTCTTCAGCACCCAAGAATATTTTAAACAGGACTGTATGCATATTCGCACCCACTATACACTTTTCATTGGAATCTGGACACTTAGGCTGCAAAGCACCTTCAGAGGTAATTTTATAAATATCCCAGAGAGTAACTTCACTTAAATCCAGTGCAAAAATAAATCCGCCGCCAATTCCCTCTTTTGATTTTATAAATCCATTTTTTTTCAACAAACTTAGGACTTTACGAATCCGAACCGGGTGGACACCGGCACTTTCTGAAATGGCTTCACTTGTTGACATTCGGTCAGGCTGTAGTGCGAGATATGTTAGACTGTGTATAGCAAGTGTAAAATCGCTGTTCATAACCTGGCCTCCTCAAAAAATGCTAATCTTTCTATTTCTATGTCTTATTTTAAATAAATTATTGTACTGTAATAGTAAACGTTACAGATTAGCTTGTCAAATTTAAACATTCCACTGTTTTTTAACTTGTTCTTCTGCTAACTTTTTAATTCTGTCCCATTTCATTTCTTTTTCCACAATAACATTGGTATGATAATTTCTATCTTTATAATGAACTGTTACGAAAACTTCAATCATCTTATTCTTCCTCCATTCTATTGATTTGCCGCTTTTTGCAATTCCATGCTCAAAAATGAACGAACCCTGCGCGGCAGAAAGCTGCGAATTTCTTCCTCGTTATATCCAACCTGTAATCGTTTTTCATCCAATATAATTGGCCGACGCAGCATTTTCGGGTTTTCAATTATTAATTTATAGAATTCATTGAGCGGAAGCGTATCAAGATCTATATTTAACTCCTGGAATGTCTTTGAATTAGTTGAAATGATTTCGCTGGTCCCCTCTTCAGTCAAACGAAGAATCGATTTAATTTCATCTACGGAAAGCGGCTGAGCCAATACATTTCTTTCTTTATAGTCAATCTGATGCTCATCAAACCAAGCCTTTGCTTTACGGCAAGAAGTACAACTCGGTGTCGTAAACAATGTCACCATACCACTAATCACTCCTTTAATAAAAAAATGTAATAAAAATCCTTACAGTTTATACTGTAATATTAATATTTACAGTTGATTTTGTCAACCATATTATGATGCATGGGGACGGTTCTTATGCATCATTTTTTTTAAAATGCAGGGCTAATCTTCTTATGCATCATTCATTTTTGAGGCACGAGAACCGTCCCCATGCCTCTAAATACTGTAAAATTCTTTTGTGTTTTTCAAAACTCGTTCCGATATTTCTGTTTCCGATTGATTTTTTATTTTTGCCAGCATGGAGATTGATTCCTTCATCATGGCGGGGTGTGTCATTTTGCCTGAAAATGGACCTTCGAATGGCCATGGACCGTCTGTTTCGACCATCATTTGCGCTAACGGGTAAATCTGAGCTATCTTTTTAATTTTTTCCTTATAGACAATCTCGGGTGTAACGGAAATAAAATAACCATTTTCAATCATTCTCGTTATCGTTTTATCGTCCCCTTTGAACCAATGAAAATGTGCCTTTTCGACTGAATGTTTTTCTAAAAGATCACAAACAATTGGTGCATCATCATAAACGGCATGCAAAACAATTGGTTTTTCCCAATTCCTGGCCAGCTTCAAGAACGTCTCAAGGAGTTCAATATATTGGCCAATCTGTACACTGGATACCTTTTCTTCCTGCTTTAAATAGTACGGCAACCCTACCTCGCCGAAAGCAATCATTTCCGCCCGATGCAGCGTCATCCAGTCAATCAGGCTGCTAATGTCAGCTTCGCTTGGCAGATCTTGCTCGGGATGAAAACCAAATGCGGGCTTTACTTTTTTGTACTTTTTTGATAATTGAAGGTTTCGCTTGCATGAATCAAGATCAAATGACACGGCCACGACTGCTTCAAGCCATTCTGTTCCAACAAGAATAGAGTCAATTTCTTTATTTTTATATTTATCTAAATGGAGGTGGGCATCAATCAATTTCATTCGTTATCACACTTCCTGGAAAGGATTTGGTTCATCATAAACTTTCGTCAATTAGGGACAATGTTTTTCCAATCGAATCATGAATGACATATGCTCCCTCTCCACGATCATAAGGTGTTCCGCCTTTATTGATAATAATCAGCGGTACGCCCTTTCTCCTGTACTGTGGAAAGGTTGAAAAAGGCGTCACTTGAAGACTTGTGCCCAATACCAAAATGGCATCTGCCTGATCAATAAGTTGGATGACAGCATTAAATCCTTCTACTGTACACCATTCACCTGTATCTCCGAACAAAACAACATTAGGCTTGATATAGCGGTCTTTTTCACTCTTTGTTTCGCAATCGCTGCATACAAAAAAATCCTCCATTGTCTCAAAACGAGATTCCATTTCCGAGGAAGGATAGATTTTTCCACAATTCAAACAAGATGCGGTTTTCATTGTTCCGTGAAACTCGATGACGTTTTCGCTGCCGGCTTTCTGGTGAAGGCCATCGATATTTTGAGTAATAATGTACTGAACATTGCCTTGTCCCTCCCATTTTGCCAGTATTTCGTGGCCTTTATTTGGGATGGCATCCGGATGAAATAGATTTTCAAAAGCAAACTGATAAAAATCTTTCGGGTTTTTGTAAAAATAATCAAGTGACAGGATATATTCTGGGGCCATTTGGTATACACCAGTTTTGGATCGAAAATCCTTGATTCCCGATTCCGTGCTGATCCCAGAACCGCTCAGGACGACAATGTTTCGTGCTTCCCTAAGAAGGTTGGTGCAGGTTTCTATGTTACTTTCCATTCCAGATAAACCTCACTTTCAGATGTTCATTAAAGGTTGTTCCTATAATTATTATCATTATAATACAAAGTTTTCATCTCTTCCTTTCCAATTATCTGAAAATAAAAACAATAATCCATCAAATTCCCTATAAAACGAACTAACAAAGAAGAAAAGCGAGACTATTTCACTATTTTCAACGCTGTATACAGATAGTGATTTGGTCACTTTTATAAATCTTATCTGAATAGTAAAATAAATATTAGAAAAAATGTTAACGTTAACATTTTTTGAGATAGAAATTTAAAAAACTATAAATTATTAGTGCTGTTATAAAATGTTAACGTTAAAATTAGAAAAAAGGATGGTGCATCGAGACTAAAAAACTAGGATACCTAAGAATGAAAACGTTTTTATTTTTTCGAACGGTAATACCCAGCAAATAAAGAATTTGTAACACCTAAAATTGTAAGCAGTTTCATTCAAACTACTAAAAATTAGGAGGGTATAATCTATGAAATTCGGTAAAAAAACCTATCTAACTGGAGCACTAGGCCTTGCTCTAGGCTGTTCCGTGATTGCCCCATTTGGTGCATTTGCAGCAACAACACCCGCAAATTCAAATGCTCAAGTTTCAGTTGACAAACAAGCACCAACAGCCCCTATCAATGTTTATGCGTATGCAACAACCTATAAATCTGTAAGTCTAATCTGGGAT
Organism: Neobacillus sp. SAB-20_R2A; assembly: GCF_049568635.1. Classification (NCBI taxonomy): domain Bacteria; kingdom Bacillati; phylum Bacillota; class Bacilli; order Caryophanales; family Bacillaceae; genus Neobacillus; species Neobacillus sp. SAB-20_R2A. The sequence continues at coordinate 3,058,088 of NZ_CP145895.1, forward strand.
AGGTCTACTGACAATACGGGAATAACAGCTTATGATGTCTATGTAAATGGTAAATACGCTGGAAGTTCAACACCAAATGAATATGGAATTGCTATGTCAAACTTTACCGTAAAAGACTTAAAGCCGAATAAGATGTATAGTTTCAAAGTTGTGGCAAAAGATGCGGCAGGTAATCATTCAAACGAAAGCGCTCACGTTAATATTAAAACTGATGTATTAGGCGAAGTATTTAATGTTAAGGATTTTGGCGCAAAGGGTGACGGTGTAACAAAAGATTCCGCTGCCATTCAAGCAGCGATTGATGCAGCTTCCGCAAGTCCTAACAGTGTTGTTATCCTCCCTGCAGGAACCTATTATTCTGCTCCGCTAAGTTTAAAAAGCAATATGACATTTGAGATTCAAAAAGATGCAACGCTTCTTGGAAGTCGCGACAAAGATGACTACCCAGTGATCCAAGACCGATGGGAAGGAACTACATTCCACTCCTACCAAAGCTTGATTGCATCACAAGGTGCTAAAAATCTTAAAGTCATCGGCGAAGGTACAGTTGATGGAAATGCAGGTCCAATCAAGGCTATGGATTCGAATGGAACCGATGAATTCGGTTATCCTTACAAAAAAGTAACCCTTGATGGAACATATGACTATAACAATGGTAAATATGATCCGAACGCAGAGGGTAAGCAAACTGTTTACTTTAATATGGGATTGTGGTGGGATAATCCAAAAGCGACCAATCCTGCAACTCAAACTGCTCGCCCAAGATTGGTTCAATTCAAGGATTCAGAAAATGTCCTTCTTCAAGGTCTAAAGATTCAGAATTCACCATCTTGGACAATCCAGCCGTTATACAGCAACAATGTGGTCATTGATAGTGTACACGTTGAAAATCCAGCTGTCCCAGTTGATGCACCCAACACAGATGGCGTTGACCCAGACTCCGTTGATGGATTAAAGATTTTTGGTTCAACATTTAATGTTGGTGATGATGCGATCGCGATTAAATCAGGTAAAGATGCTGAAGGTCGTCAAACTGGCAAACCAAGCCAAAACATCGAAATCCGCAACAACATTATGAAGCATGGTCATGGCGGCGTTACAATCGGTAGTGAAATGTCTGGCGGCGTTAAAAATGTTGTAGCAAGAGATGACATTTTCGATGGAACCGACATTGGTATTCGTATGAAAACTCTTCGCGGACGTGGCGGTACCATTGAAAATCTAACATTTGATAACATCATGATGAAAGATATTGCAGGCGATGTATTTAATATTAACTCTAACTATACATCTAACGGCACTCCACTGCCATTCACTGGTGTAATCGATGAAACGACACCTTACATTAAAAATATTACGATCAAAAATATTACCGCTGAGGGTGCTCAAGAAGCTTCCTTCTTCCAGGGACTATATGAAAGCCCTGTTGATGGCCTAACATTGGAGAACGTCACCGTGCATGCTGACAAACCATTGTATTTCCAATATGTAAGAAACATTACAATGAAGAATGTCAACATCAATAACGGTATTATGTTCCAGCCTAACAGCATATACCAAAATCTCACAGTTGATGGAGAAAAACTTCTAGATACCGACTGGCCAGTAACACCACCAAAAAATTAAGGAATATGTAAAAATACTAGCATCAGTAGAAACTACTGATGCTTTTTTTTGATGATACAGCTCCCTCTCCCCCCTTCTATCTTTTTCGAATAATTCATTCCGCCTGTTTATAACCACTTGTATATATATTGAATCTTTATAGTTTTTGGATAGATATTCCTATGTTTCGTAATATTGGTTGGATTGTGACACCAAACTAGGCATCATGTCACAATTGATTATTTTCTGACATTTTGTTCATCAAACTAAAAAGAAATGTAACGCTATCGTTCTGTAAATTAAATACCATCCAATGGTAGAGTAATATAAAGCAAAAATTCAGGAGGTAGCACAGATGAAAAAAACATACATAAAATCACTAATTGTAGCTTGTGTAGCAGCAAGTTCATTTATTGGAATAAGTAAAAATGCCGAGGCTATTTCCGAAGATCGAGCCGTAACAGAAAATAGCTCCATAAACCTTGAGCAAAAATATGGTGGTATTGCCGAGAATGGTCAGCAAGACAAACCTAGCAAATACAATCAAATTAATACAGAAGAAATCAAGCAAAAGCCGGAAAAACAAGTAGAAGTAACCCTTCACTCAACAAAACCGGAAATTGGGATTACGAGGCAGATGCCACCTGAAAAAGCACCGGAAACACCGGCCATTTCCATTTCCAATAACGAAAAAGACTTATTTGCCAGATTAGTAGAGGCCGAAGCAAAAGGTGAACCCTATCAAGGAAAAGTAGCCGTTGCCACCGTTGTATTAAATCGAGTGGAATCACCACGTTTCCCTAAGACGGTGACAGGCGTTATTAATCAGGTAGTTGGACATGCCTATGCCTTTTCTCCTGTTCAAAATGGCGAGATTAGGAAGCCAGCATCAGATGAGTCCAGAAGAGCAGTCGAAGAGGCATTGACGAGAAAGGATCGGTTGAGTGATTCCATTTATTTTTATAACCCAGCCATTGCCACGGATAAATGGATTCGTACTCGTTCAGTCGTTAGGACAATTGGCCATCATGTATTCGCAAAATAAGATAAAAATGCTAGTCGTTGAATCCACCTAATCGTTAATAAACTTTAGGGTGGATTTTTCACATCATTATACCTGTTTTATACCCAACTATTATTAAAAAAAGTTAACAGTCTTTTTACAAATTGATTAACCTCCCTAGTTTCGACAAATTTTAAAAAATCCCCTGCTATAATGACATTGTATTGAAGAAATTGAAACCAAAGCCCGAATTAAAGGAGTAGGAATCATGGCAGAGATTTTAGTTGGTTTAGGTACATATCTATCAGTTTTTCTTGCACTAGGATGGCTAATTTCATTCGCTTTTAACCTATTTATAAAATAACATCGGGCTATTACAGTATAATTTACAAATGTATTTAATAGAGGTGAAATGAATGACGGAAATATATTCACCTAGTGATGTACAGAAATTATTTGAAATAGATGCCAGTACTTTAAGGAAGTACGCCACTCTCCTCGAAGGGCATGGGTATCATGTTCACCGAAATAATCGAGGACATAGAGTTTATTTTGAGAAGGATGTTCATACATTCCGCAAATTAATGGAATTCAGCAAACATGAGGGTATGACAATGGAAAAGTCTGCTGAAGCAGTATTGAAATTGGTTTCTGAAAAAAATAACAGATGCTCTGTTACGGAAGAAGAACCCATACAAATTACTAGCGACCAAGTTGTGGAGCACAATTGTAACCATGAAGAATTAATGGAACGCATAGAACATTTAGAGCAAATAAACTTGGATTTAATCAAGCTCTTGAAGGAAAAGGCTGTACGGGAAGCTTACCAAGAGGAAAAGATTAATCAAATTTTAAGGCATGTAGAACGTATAGATCATCTGGAGTCTGACCGTATTAGAAACATAGAAGAGGAAACAAGAATGCAAATTGCTGCTGCCAGTCATAAGAAATGGTGGAATTGGTTTATATTCAAAAAAAGCTAAACCTGAAATGGCCCCCTTGAGTTGGACTAATAATCCAGCTTAGGGGGTTTTTTATGGTTAAGTTTTCATAGGAATTTAGAGCAAAAAGTTGTTTTAAAGTATTTGTTTGTTTAATTTCTAATAAGCTTAAATCTCCTTATCATATAATAAAGAAAGAAGCATGTTCATTTATAATTTAAGCTAGTAGAATGTGGGTTAGCTTTTTTAATACAGGTACTATTTATATAGAAGGAAAATACAATAATTTTTGAACGTTCATTTTAACTAGGTTTTAGATTTGTTATCTCTTTATTTGTTTTTTTAAATTTATTTCTTATAAAAACCCAAATGCTTAATACGGGTAAATAAGTAAAAAGAAAAATAGAACTAAATAAAAGTAGTATGGACTCCACTTTGTTGACCTCTAAAGTATCATTACAGAGTGAAACAATAATTTGCACAAGTATGACTGAAACCCAAATGGTTATATTCGGCTTTATTCCAATAGACTCTTTAAGAATTCGCACTCCCCCCCAAACTGCTAAACAGCATGTAGGTAAAAAGACCAAAAGCCAAGTAAAAATATAAACATATTCAAACCTTTCAATAAACGGGAAACGAATTATTTTCGTCATAATTAAAGTTGGCCAAACTGTATGTAAAAGTTGCCCATGGCTAAAGTAAACAAATGTAAATATGGCTACTAGAACATATAACAAGGTCGAGTAACCTATACCCAAGTGAAACCACTTTTGAGAATTAAAGTTATCTTTGATATATGGATAATAAATAAGCAAGAATTCCGGACCAAGAAAACTTAGCATACATTCCTTCCCGGAAACAAAATAATCATGGATCCCATGATTAAATAGCGGTAATAAGTTTAACCAATTAGCGTACTTAATTGGATAATACAATGAAAGGATTAAAAAGCTTGGTAAGATTACTCCCCAAAAGCATATTCCGGTAATAACTCGAAACCCGCCTTTAACGATATTAACAATTACAATTAAAAGAATGAAAGATAATATTCATATTGGAGTACTTGGAAAAACCCATGTCATTAACACCTCTAAGTAGGACCTGATGACAATAGATACGATTAATATACAGTAACTAAATAGAAGGAGATTTAATATATTCCCCACCCATCTGCCAAACAATTCTTTTTGTAGCGACATGATATCTCCGTTTCTGGCATGCTTTAATAAAAAATATATTAACACACCAACAAAATGAAAAGCCGCTCCCATCAAAAGGATTGACACCCATGCATCTTGTTCCGCACCTCTAAATATCTTGCCTTGAAATCCAAGTAAACCTACACCCGTTTGTGCCCCATGGATAAGAAAAAATAAAAAAAAGGGAGAGACTGTTAAACTTTCCTTTAATTCCTTGCCCATAATCCTCCACCTTACTCCCCAATACCTGCCCGAGTTAATTCGATATTTAGGTCAATATCATATTGAACATTCGGATATATTTTTTCATAAAATTCTTTTTCATCCCAATCTCTAGTTTTGGCCCTTACCAAATCACCTATACCAAGTGGATCTACTTTATTGGCAGTCAGTTTATAAAGAAGTTTTTTACATTCTTTTTCTACTTGTTCTTCTAGTTGTTTTTTTAACATATATTTATTTTGATCTGCCCTTAGGTCTAACCAAGTAGGATAGTCTTTCACCATACCTTGTAACTCCATATGAAAATGAATCTTTGGTATTGATGAATTTCTATCAAATCTTTTTCTAATCTCACCATATAAAACAGTAAAGACAATTGATCCTTTTCTTTCTTCCTTCTTTACGTCAAATATACTTTCTCCACTTATCTTCCTCCCTTTTAATATTTTATATAAGAACGTTTCTTTTTTATCGATGGTTGTTATTAACTTATCGTTTTTAAATATCGCTAATCCGCCAGTGGTTATTTTACCAACGGAGTTTACTTTTAAGATTGGTATGGCATTATCTCTTCCTTCGCCGTAATAATCAAATAAAAAACTATGCATATTCGGAAGAGGTAACTCACCCTTTTCATATCTATGCTCAATTAATTTAACGATATGGTCACTACTGTTACTTTTACTGTTCTTTAATAACTCACCTGATTGACCTTCGGAGACAGCCACATACATATTGCTTCCTACCAGCGGGTCTCTGCAAATAGTTTTTACAAAATAAGCGATACCATCTTCGGCTAATTCTTTACCAAATAACAATAAACTCAATTTTCCTATTTCAACCGGCTTCGAAGACTGCTCATCCATCTCTTCCAGTATTGTCCTTGTATTCCTTCCATTTCCCACTAAGGTTGTAACTTCCCCCTTCTCCTCTTCTTTTGTATAGTCAGTATAAAGAATGGTTCCAATATAATGATCTTTTCCTTTATCTAATCCTAAAACAGAAGGAATTTGGATATCATCAATGGTCTTATTATTAGGATAATTACAGGCAGTCAAAGTTAATAAAGCAGCTAAGAAAGTAATGATAAATTTCAAATTAGGCCCATTCATTAGAATCATCCTTATTTTCTTTAGGATTATATCTAACAAGCGAAAGAGGTCTTAAAAACCGGCTTCGATTTGTAGTGTACTTGTATGATGTTCGAATAAAACTATCTTTAAAGCTATTCCTTCTAAAAGGATAAAGAGGAACCATATAAGGGTTCCCTAAAGACGTTAATTTTAATAGGTGACTAAGCAGAAAAACAACTCCAATTGCTATGCCAAATCCGCCTAAAAAAGCAGCTAAAATAATGAAAGGGAATCTCAGAAGACGAATTGCGTTAGACATTTTATATATTGGCGTTGTAAATGAAGCCAGAGCGGATAATGAGACAATAATCAGCAAGATATTACTTGTTAAAGCTGCTTCAACAGAAGCTTGTCCAATGACAATACCACCTACGATCCCTAACGTCTGTCCTATCTTCGTAGGGAGCCTGGCTCCTGCCTCACGTAATAGTTCAATAGTTATTTCCAGGAATATTGCTTCCAATACCGGAGGAAACGGAACATGTGCCCTTGAACTTATTAATGGTTGAAGTAAATCTCCTGGTATCACCTCATAGTGAAATGTCAGTATGGCAACATATATCGAACTAGAAAACATGGAAAAAATAACCCCTAAAATTCTGATAATCCTAAAAAAAGAACCTAATATCCAAGACAGATAATAATCTTCTGGAGATATAAAAAAATCCAACAAAGTAGATGGGCCTGTCACGATATAGGGTGAACCGTTAGCAAATATAGCAATTTGCCCTGATATCATGGCATAAACAACTCGATCTATTCTTTCAGTTGATAAAAATATCGGAAAAGGAGTGTTTGAGTTATCGGAAAAAATCTGTTCAATTTGTGAGCTATCAAAAATGACATCAAAATCAATATCCTTTATACGTTGCTTGACTGTCTGGATATACTGCGGGTTTGTTACCCCCTCAATATAGGCAATCGCTATTTCTGTTTTAGATAGAGAACCGAGTTTTATTTCTTCAAAAACTAATTCCGGAACAGCAATTTTTTTCCTTAATAAATGAATATTGACATTGATGTTTTCGATAAACCCAACTTTGGGACCTATCACACTAAATTCATTCTCGGTTTCATTATTTTTTCTATACCCAAGTTCCTCATTTTGAATATCTATCACAAGTAACTCTTTAAAATCTCTAAATTGAACAGTGACAAAACCTTTAATTAGCTTTTTTTCAATGTCATTGGGGTCTTCAGAATATTGAATCCCTTCAAAAGGAATTAATTGTTCCAATTCTTGGAGTGACTTGACTTTTTTACCGTTCTCCTTAAATACTGGAAGCAAAAACTCTTTAATCGCTTTACCATCTATCATGGACTTATAATAACTGATAATAAGGGAATCCTCCCGCTTAAAGGGGGAAAATTGAAAAAAATCACTTGACTTTTTTGCCTGCTGAAAAACATCTTCAATGGACTTTATTTCAGTTTTTTTTTTATTTTTATCTTTGCGATTTGAGTTTTTAAAAGGCATATCTTCTCACCAACTATTTTTTATGAATTAGCCTAAGTTAGTATAAACAGTGTAATCATCATAGGCTTATTTTGCCAACGTATGTAGTTTCAATGCATGGCTTATTAAGCCATAATAAAAAATACTAATAGTATAATTGAACATTTGGATAACCAAGATGAGGAATGAATTAATTTAATAGAAGAGGAAACAAGAAAGGCAATCACTGCCGCTAATTAAAAGAGATGATAGAAATAGTTTCTAATTCAAAAAAACCGCTAAACTCAATAATTATTGAGTTTAGCGGTTTCTATTTCTGGACTATGTAATAGCCCACACAATTTCACTAATGATGGCTGCTGCGTTCCCGCCCTGACCCTTTCTTAGTGTCCTTGTTGGACTATGACTCCGCAGGTAGGACTCGAACCTACGACCGATCGGTTAACAGCCGATAGCTCTACCACTGAGCTACTGCGGAATAATAATTCTGGTGCGGGTGAAGGGAGTCGAACCCCCACGCCCGAAGGCGCCAGATCCTAAGTCTGGTGCGTCTGCCAATTCCGCCACACCCGCATGATGTTAATATATTATACCATTTGTGCTAAACCTGCAAGATTTTTCTGGCAGAGAAGAAGGGATTTGAACCCTCGCGCCGGTTACCCGACCTACACCCTTAGCAGGGGCGCCTCTTCAGCCGCTTGAGTACTTCTCTGTAGTAATAACTTACAAAACAAATATATCATCTTTTGAAATTGGGAGCTAGCTGTAAATTTTGGTAATCTAAAACAGAAAGCTCCACTGGTGTGAGGACGTTTGTCTAGTAAAATTCACTCTGGGAGTCCTCATAGCCCCAACATAAGAAAAATTATCTCAAATATTCACACTTACCCTGTCCTCATGACTCCGCAAAATGACCACTGTAAAATTGGTTATTCTAAAATAGCTAGAAAATGTTCTCTTACAAGTGGAATCACCTTTTCCGGAACCTGAACATGAATAAAATGCCCCGCACCAGGAATGATATGTACCGCTGCGTGCGGGAATTGCTGGTCACGCGTCTGATAAGCAAAATCGGTTGAAATGTAAGGATCATGTTCACCCCAAAGAATCGTAACAGGGGACTTTATAGCAGCAAGATTCAAATACGGTTCCGTTAATTGTTGATTGGCAGAACGGTATAATTCTAAAATGACATTCCTTTTCTCAGCAGTCTCAAAAATGGCGAAAAAGTCTTCCAAGATCCCTTCATCTACAGACGGAATCTCCTTTATCATACCTGCCATCCATGAATCCTTATTGGCCATGGCTTCCATTACTTTTTCACCATAACCAGGCGTTCTCCATTTTTGGGCTAGTGGGTGCCACGTATATCCTGGCAACAATACTGTGTCGGTTATAATCAAGCTTTCCACTTTATCCGGATTGTCACACGCCCATCTTAATCCGATCATTCCACCCCAGTCATGGACAACGAGATGGATTTTTTCTAATTCTAATGCTTCCATGAAATCATTGATAAAAGCAACATAGTTTTCCCAAGTAGACTCGTATGGAAAACGGTCACTCTGACCAAATCCCGGAAGGTCCGGTGCAATCGCCCGAAAACCTAATGCAGCAATTTCAGGGATGATGTGTTTCCAAAGCATGCTGGACTCTGGGACTCCATGAATAAGCAAAACTGGCGGGTCAGTTTTGGCACCTTCATCAATATAGGAAAGCTTTTGATAATTTATGGTTAGTGTTTTTTTCGTATTCATTCTGGACCTCCAATTGTTTCTAATGTAAAGATTTTATATTCTCACAATAATTCGACAAAAAGAGGTAAAATCCTTTCTTTTCCATTTAAAAAAGAAGGATGCCTCAACTTTATTAGACATCCTTCTCTTCAAGATATAATTGGTCTTTCCTTGTGATTACAACAGATCTATTTCCCACAGCATTTTTTATATTTTTTCCCGCTTCCGCATGGACAGGGATCGTTTCGGCCAACTTTCGTTTCAATCCGAACGGGGGCGGGTTTACCTAACGTCCCTTCCCTGCCGTCATTTCTAAAGTCCATTTCTCTTTCAAGGGCAGCTTTTCTCCAAAATTCCAATTCAGGATGGTGCTCCCCCAAAATAGAATAGTAACTATAAACCGTCTGCTCAATATCCACTATGTTTGAAGTATACTCGTTTTTCATATGGCGGCTAATTTCGGGCAGTGCCTCTCTAGAGAAATGATGACAAATGGATTCGATAAGGATATCTTGATCACCAATTTCTTCAGCCGCAGCGTAGGCCTCTCTTAAGACCTGAATGGCGAAGTCTGTTTTAATATTCTCTACAACGGAGGCTGCAAAAATAACCGAATCTTCTCTATATAAATACGGCGCGACTTCCTTCACCACATCATCTGATTGAAACTGAATTAACGCAGCAGAGACCTCTTCCAGCAAAACATCTTCATCTCGTCCCAACATGCTTGCCAGCATCGGTATATATTTTTCTATTTTTAACAAGCCAATCATATAAATCGTTAGAATTCCATGATAAGAAAACCATTGTTCTTCCAATTCCTCGCGAATTATAATGTCGATTTCCTGTTCCGTCACCCAGCCATTTTTCACTATGCAGGCAGCTAGAATTTTGCCCTTTATGTATAAATCGTTCTGATATGGATTTGCATGGTCAAGATCACTTAAGATGCCTCCATATTCCATATAAACTTCTTCTTCCGTCCCATTTGCAGTTAACTCATAAATGGCCCACATATCCTTGGGGATATATTTTTCCAAGGATTCCCTATATGTAAGAGCAAGTTCAGGTTCAATTTTCAAAAGCAGGTTAATTGCTAAATGAACCTTGGACTTGTCCATGCTGGGAATATTTTCAATCAAGACCTTGACTGCCTCTTCATTAATCGTCTGATGATCTACATAGATGAGAATATAAGATTGCTTTTCCTTATTTCTAAAAGCTTCTTTCAGTAATTCTACTGTCCATTCTTCAGGGAACAATGGATAATCGTGCAGTGCATGTAGGACCGTTTCCTGAATTAAAATATCGTCACTAATTAAATGTGGTTTTATTTTTTCTAAAAATGTCATGCTAAACTCCCTCTGAGTTTGTTTTTTTCTAACAACTAGGTAAATGAAATTTACGCAAAGCTTTTCCCATTTAAATAATAATCTGACTCAGAAAACACTCTAAAGGCGATTTCTACATCTGGAATTCCCAGACTATGTAAATGCTCGGTTGTGATGGCAGCAAATTCATCTTGAACTTTTTGGCCCCGATCGAACCACTTCACTTCAATAAATGGAAACCCTGGCACTTCTTCTCCATTAAAAACAAAAATCGAATCCACAATTTCAAAAGTGAAATTATCTGTTTCACACTCACAAAGTTCAGCCAATTCCTCTACCAAAGGTGTACTAATTTTTTTGACTTGCTCTACACTTACTCCTTTAAAAATTAATTGCGGCACTTTTAATTCCCTCCATAAAAAAGTTAATATCCAGAAGATCTTTCCGATATTTTACCATAAAAAAATCCTTGATGAACCTATTTGATTTTTTCTAAACGCACCTGCCATCCGCTCACGAATAAGATAAGTGAAAAAGGGCGGAGAGAAATGCCAATTATATTACCCGTAGATGTCAAACCGTATATTTATAGGAGCGGTCCCAAAAAGGAGGTTATTTATCCACAAGTAGTTAACCACCGCAACCAACGGCTGGAAAGATCCATCAATCAGGGCATTGTGCAACAAACCCAAAAGCTAATAGACACTCAGGTTGGGGATATGCCCTCCACTGTCAGTGAAATGCTAGGAACTTTTGAATTGAAAAACAACCAGCGCAATGTATTGAGCCTTAACCTCTCCAATTATACTTATCATGAACATGCTGCCCATGGAATGACCTATATTAAATCCTTAACCTTCGACCTTCAAAAAGAAACACTGGTACAACTCAAGGACCTGTTCTAACCTGGAAGTAATTATATCAAAAGGCTCACAACCCTTATTCAGGAGCAAATCAAAAAACGGGATATTTTCCTTCTTGGCGATTTCACCAGCATAAAGCCTGATCAGGACTTTTACATCGCTGACAAAGCACTCGTCATCTACTTCCAGCTTTATGACATTACCCCATATGCTTTTGGATTTCCAATGTTTCCAATATCGGTATATGAGCTTCAGGATATTTTAGATGAAAGCGGCCCGCTTGGACGGATGGCAGAAAATAATTAATACCAAAAGCGGCTGATTACAGTCGAAGCTGCTGTAGCCGGCCAGTGCTGGAACAATACCTGTTATGTTTATCAACAACAATAATCATACGGATGCAGCGGTAGATTTGCAGGTAAAATCCACTTAGGACGAAACTGCTTATCCCGCCAATGCCATGCGCCTAATGCCGCAGCGCAGGCATCAATGGAATGACTTTCTTCCTCTATACAAACCGGCAGATCGGTCAATTTTTGCTCCTTAAACCATTTTCTTATGAATGTCCTCGCAGTCAAATCCTGCTTATAACTCAGAACATACTCAAGATTACTCTGAGAAATTCGAGAACCAATAACGGCACCCGGGTGCACTTCCACCATCGAAATGGGATTCTCAGTTTTCAAATTTCCGATTTCCCTGCTAAGCTTAATCCCTCTTAAGGTAAGATAAACCATTCGATTAAAAGTCGGCGGCATAATGGAACCGGATTTCATCCCTAAGGACACGATGTACTGCCTTAGCTCTTTATCACCCGGCCGGTCCCCGCCGCCATCCTGATATGATAAAGGAGCGTCGATTCCGATTACCACTTCATCATTTTGACTTTGATGCATAACTTCATTTAATATTTCCAGATCACCAATATTACTTAATTGTTTGATAAATTTTAAAGCACCAGCTTGTTTTTCAAATACAGCCAAGACAGTATCTTTACGATTGCTCGGTCCTGATAAATCAATCCCAATGATTTTCATTAAATGCTCCATCACTTTCTATAAATATTATGGCAAATCTTCTTACAAATTTTATGACAATAAGGCCAGTATTCAATTAAAATCCTTAATAATAAGGGGTAAATCACCATAGTTTTATAAAGAAGCGATTATTCTTTTGGCAAGAATAATTAAGTTTAGAAAGGAGAGTTTTTATGATGCAACAAACTGTTGAGCTTAATAATAAGGATGTTCTAGGCCTAAAACCTATTACTCAATTAGTTCAGGAAGCTTCACGATTTCATTCCGAAATTTTTCTTACTCAGAAAGGCCGAAAGGTGAATTTGAAATCATTGCTTGGTGTAACGACACTCATGTTAGGAAACAAACAACAAGTAACCATAGAAACCTCTGGTCATGATGAAAAGGAAGCACTAGAACACTTATTGAAAAAGCTTGAATCGTTTAGCTGACACATGGGGACGGTTCTTCTTCCCCCATGCCTCCGCTTCAACTCACGTTTTTAAAAACAAAAAGACAACCTTAATTGGTCGTCTATATGTTTAGTTAACTCCAGTTAACCACTCTCATTGTCCAGTCGTTATGTTATGCTTTTCTCCAAGCTTGATTGGCTTGGAGAACGATAGACTTTGAGGTAAAGTTATCGATGCCAAGCTGGCTAGAAGCGCAAGGATACCCGCGGCACTGAACGAAAATAGATGCGTTCCAAACACTTCGTACCCCCATCCGCCTAGGAAAGAACCGATTGCGGCTCCTATTTGATGCCCTACAAAAAATGCTAACCCATTTAAAATTCCGAGCAACTTTACTCCATATAAGTCACCTAAGATCGCTGTGGCCATGGCCACTGAACCTGCCCATACCAATCCTCCGATAATGGAAACTAGAAAGAGCTGCCAAGTGTGGGCTGATAAAACCAGACCAAAAAATCCAAGTCCACGGACAAAAAATACTAAAAATAAAATATTTCTTCTCGGAAAACGGTCGGCGAGCTGTCCTAAAAACAACGTTCCGAAGATCGCGACAATTCCAATCAAACCTACCCCAAAGGAAGCGGTCATTGGCCCAAAATGGTGATCCATCAACATAGGAACCCCGTGCGATCCTAATAGATTCATCCCAAATCCACAAGCAAATAGCACAAAAACAATTTTCCAATAGGTTGTTGTCTTTAAAGCATCCTTCAATGTGACGGTTGCCGGAGCTTCCTGTCTAGTGATTCCGCTGGCATTGCCCGGACTATCAGCCTCTTCCGGAACATCTTCCCGCATGATAAAAATCGCAGAAGGCAGAATAATACAAACAAAGATTACTCCAAAAAATAAAAGTGTATTCTTCCAGCCAACAAGGCCAATCATCCATGTTTCAACGGGGGTCAAAATGGCAATACCCGCCATTCCTCCGGTCGTCAAATAAAAAAGGACCTTCCCTCTTTGGCGGACAAACCATTTACTAACAATCGGCGATAAGGTGATATTGCTTAAAAAAGATAGACCAATCGACAGGAACACACCATAGGAGAGGAAAAAGGAAAGCATCCCTTTGGAATAAACCGTCCATATAGTAGAAATACATACAATGGCCAGCCCAATCAACAAAACAATACGGGTATTAAAAGTTTTTAACAGAATACCTGCTAGCACCATTCCAATCCCATAAACAAGCATTCCTACAGAAACAACGAGCGAAATTTCAGTTCGCGACAATTTTAAATCTTCCATGATGGGATGGATAAACGGCCCGATTCCCATCCTCATACCTGTTGTAAGCAAACCAATAATGGACGCGGCAATGACAATATACCAACCAAAATAGAGTTGTTTATCTTTATTCATGTTGTACACCTGCTTTACAATCGTACCTCAACTTCATCCAACATCCTTCCTCCTATACCCAAAAACGTTA
>NZ_CP145895.1:3075000-5931979 GCF_049568635.1 Neobacillus sp. SAB-20_R2A
CGGATAAGTCATTGGCATTCGGAGTTTGTCTGAATTCGGTAACCCGATGAGGGCCCCTAGTCCAAACAGTGCTCTACCTCCAAGACTCTAACTACGTGAGGCTAGCCCTAAAGCTATTTCGGAGAGAACCAGCTATCTCCAAGTTCGATTGGAATTTCTCCGCTACCCACACCTCATCCCCGCACTTTTCAACGTGCGTGGGTTCGGGCCTCCATCCAGTGTTACCTGGACTTCACCCTGGACATGGGTAGATCACCTGGTTTCGGGTCTACGACTACATACTAATTCGCCCTATTCAGACTCGCTTTCGCTGCGGCTCCGTCTCTTCAACTTAACCTCGCATGCAATCGTAACTCGCCGGTTCATTCTACAAAAGGCACGCCATCACCCATGAACGGGCTCTGACTACTTGTAGGCACACGGTTTCAGGATCTCTTTCACTCCCCTTCCGGGGTGCTTTTCACCTTTCCCTCACGGTACTGGTTCACTATCGGTCACTAGGGAGTATTTAGCCTTGGGAGATGGTCCTCCCTGCTTCCGACCGGATTTCACGTGTCCGGCCGTACTCAGGATCCACTCAGGAGGGAACGAAGTTTCAACTACAGGGCTTTTACCTTCTATGGCCGGCCTTTCCAGACCGCTTCATCTACCCCGTTCCTTTGTAACTCCATGTTGAGTGTCCTACAACCCCGAAAGGCAAGCCTTTCGGTTTGGGCTGTTCCCGTTTCGCTCGCCGCTACTCAGGGAATCGCGTTTGCTTTCTCTTCCTCCGGGTACTTAGATGTTTCAGTTCCCCGGGTCTGCCTTCAATACCCTATGTATTCAGGTAAAGATACTGCTCCATTACGAACAGTGGGTTTCCCCATTCGGAAATCTCCGGATCGGCGCTTACTTACAGCTCCCCGAAGCATATCGGTGTTAGTCCCGTCCTTCATCGGCTCCTAGTGCCAAGGCATTCACCGTGCGCCCTTTCTAACTTAACCTAAAAGGTTTTACTTACTCTTAAAAATAAGAGAGAAAAACTAAAATGGCGATTACTCGGTTCTTACTTGGTTACTTCTTCTTTTACGATTATCTAGTTTTCAAAGAACGAAAGTTTTGAGAGATTATTCTCTCAAAACTAAACAAACAAGAAACAGTCAACTTCTTATCAGTCCATAAGGACTGCATTATCCTTAGAAAGGAGGTGATCCAGCCGCACCTTCCGATACGGCTACCTTGTTACGACTTCACCCCAATCATCTGTCCCACCTTAGGCGGCTGGCTCCTTGCGGTTACCCCACCGACTTCGGGTGTTACAAACTCTCGTGGTGTGACGGGCGGTGTGTACAAGGCCCGGGAACGTATTCACCGCGGCATGCTGATCCGCGATTACTAGCGATTCCGGCTTCATGCAGGCGAGTTGCAGCCTGCAATCCGAACTGAGAATGGTTTTATGGGATTGGCTCCACCTCGCGGCTTCGCTGCCCTTTGTACCATCCATTGTAGCACGTGTGTAGCCCAGGTCATAAGGGGCATGATGATTTGACGTCATCCCCACCTTCCTCCGGTTTGTCACCGGCAGTCACCTTAGAGTGCCCAACTGAATGCTGGCAACTAAGATCAAGGGTTGCGCTCGTTGCGGGACTTAACCCAACATCTCACGACACGAGCTGACGACAACCATGCACCACCTGTCACTCTGTCCCCCGAAGGGGAAATTCCTATCTCTAGGAGTGTCAGAGGATGTCAAGACCTGGTAAGGTTCTTCGCGTTGCTTCGAATTAAACCACATGCTCCACCGCTTGTGCGGGCCCCCGTCAATTCCTTTGAGTTTCAGCCTTGCGGCCGTACTCCCCAGGCGGAGTGCTTAATGCGTTAGCTGCAGCACTAAAGGGCGGAAACCCTCTAACACTTAGCACTCATCGTTTACGGCGTGGACTACCAGGGTATCTAATCCTGTTTGCTCCCCACGCTTTCGCGCCTCAGCGTCAGTTACAGACCAGAAAGCCGCCTTCGCCACTGGTGTTCCTCCACATCTCTACGCATTTCACCGCTACACGTGGAATTCCGCTTTCCTCTTCTGCACTCAAGTCCCCCAGTTTCCAATGACCCTCCACGGTTGAGCCGTGGGCTTTCACATCAGACTTAAAGGACCGCCTGCGCGCGCTTTACGCCCAATAATTCCGGACAACGCTTGCCACCTACGTATTACCGCGGCTGCTGGCACGTAGTTAGCCGTGGCTTTCTGGTCAGGTACCGTCAAGGTACCGGCAGTTACTCCGATACTTGTTCTTCCCTGACAACAGAGCTTTACGACCCGAAGGCCTTCATCGCTCACGCGGCGTTGCTCCATCAGACTTTCGTCCATTGTGGAAGATTCCCTACTGCTGCCTCCCGTAGGAGTCTGGGCCGTGTCTCAGTCCCAGTGTGGCCGATCACCCTCTCAGGTCGGCTACGCATCGTCGCCTTGGTGAGCCGTTACCTCACCAACTAGCTAATGCGCCGCGGGCCCATCTGTAAGTGTCAGCCGAAACCGACTTTCAACCTTCCCTCATGTGAGGGAAGAAATTATCCGGTATTAGCTCCGGTTTCCCGAAGTTATCCCAGTCTTACAGGCAGGTTGCCCACGTGTTACTCACCCGTCCGCCGCTAACCAGCGGGACTTGCGCCCCAGTGATTCGCTCGACTTGCATGTATTAGGCACGCCGCCAGCGTTCGTCCTGAGCCAGGATCAAACTCTCCAATAAAGTTGAGTTGATTAGCTCAAAAAGTTACGTTGGCTCATGTTCTTCATTTATTATATAGAAGAAACACGATCATTATTGTTTGTTGACGTTTTTGTTTGTTTAGTTTTCAAAGAACTATCAATGCTTTTGTCTTTCGTTTTTTCAGAAGCGACAATGACTATCATATCACATTTCTAACAATCTATCAATCATCAATTTTTTTCCAATTGAGATTGACCGGAACACTCTGTTTAAGAGCGACTTTCACATCATAACATCATTGTTATTTTGATGCAACAGAAAGTTTTTTTCAATACATCATGATTTAAAAGCTTACCCAATGTATTTCAGTCACCTGATTGGCGACAGAAATTACAATTTATCTCTTTTTCAGATTGTTATCAACAAGTAATTATTTCCATAACAATTAATAAGCATTAGGTAAAAAAACACTAAACTCGAAAAAGAAAGAGTTTAGTGTTTTATTTTTTCCTATAAATAGTCCACACAATTTCACTAGTTCTAATTAATTTTCTACTATAGGCCCACGATTCACTTCATCCGCTTTATTTATTTTCGTTTTTTGCATTTTATAAATCACAATCAGCAAAATAAACCAAACCGGAGTGACAAATAAAGCAATACGGGTATCCTCTGCCAGTGCAAGTACGACAAGTACGAACGCAAGGAAAGCTAGGATTAAGTAATTAGCAAATGGATAAAACGGCATTTTAAACTTGTTTGCTTTCGCTAAATCCGGTCTTGTTTTACGATATTTTAAATGGGTAATAACAGTAATTCCCCATATAAAGATAAAACACACAGTAGAAACACTAGTGATCAGTGTAAATACTCCTTCAGGCATTATATAGTTTAAAGCAACGCCAATTAAAATAACAACAGTTGAGAAGAACAATGCATTGGAGGGTACTTTACGTACAGTAAGATTAGAAAGTGATTTTGGTGCATTATTATTTTTTGCAAGTGAGTATACCATACGGCTTGTACTAAAGATGGCACTATTACATGCCGAAGCTGCAGATGTGAGAACAACAAAATTGACAATACCTGCTGCTGCTGCGATACCAACTGCCACGAATACTTGGACAAATGGACTTTCGGCTGGTTTGATTGCGTTCCATGGATAGATGCTCATAATGACTAAAAGGGCACCAATGTAGAAAATGATAACACGAATAGGGATATTATTGATTGCTTTTGGAATCACTCTTTCCGGGTCTTCTGTTTCCCCAGCTGTAAGTCCTACAAGTTCAATGCCTACGAACGCAAAGACGACCATTTGGAATGAGAGGATAAAACCATTTATGCCATTCGGGAACATCCCATCATGGCTCCATAGATTCGTAAAACTCGATGGACCTGAATCTGTAGAAAAGCCCTTAAAAATCATAAAAATACCAATTACAATGAGTGCTAGGATGGCGATGACTTTAATTAATGCAAACCAGAATTCCATTTCACCAAATAGTTTTACGGTTGCAAGATTCATCATGAGTAAAAAAACGAGGGCAATTAATCCTGGCATCCACTGTGGCACATGGGGAAACCAATATTGAGTATAAATTCCAACTGCTGTCAAATCCGCCATTGCAATCGTAATCCAGCAAAACCAGTAGGTCCATCCGGTGATAAAGGCAGCCATATTACCAAAATAATCTTGAACAAAATCAACGAAAGAATGATAGTTCAAATTGCTTAAAAGCAGTTCTCCTAATGAGCGCATGATTAAAAAGCAAATGACGCCTGTAATCATATAAGCAAATAAAATCGATGGTCCAGCTAAGTGGATCGACTTTCCCGCCCCGAGAAATAAACCTGTACCGATAGCCCCGCCAATAGCGATTAGCTGCACGTGCCTGTTTTTTAATCCTCTAGCCAATTTTTGTTCCTGCATATCATTTTCCCCTCCTGATGCTGGCAATTTTAATATCCAAAATAGGTTTCATAAATCTGCATAAAAAAGCGCTTTCATTTTTTCTTTTAAATATCCAGCCCCTTTATTTACTTATTCCCATCTTTCTCAACCAAAAAAGGACAGAGAAAAATAGGGGTTCTCCTACTTTTCTCTGTCCTTTTACCTGAGAGTTTGACTCCTTTGGCGGCCCATGGGCTCTCTCCAGAGATGCGTCCTATTATGGTCCTTTTACCTGAGAGATTGATACCTGATTTTTGGAATTTGCTCCTTCGGTGCTAAACGATGCGTTTAGTCTCTCCCATAATATTCATCCGCTAATATGAATTTAATCTCATATTAGTTTATCAAATAAACAATGTCAATCGAATATTCAGAATATATATAATTCAGGAAAAATTCCTTATTATAAAAATAAGATTGATTGCCCAGATATAAGGAGTTTTTTTCCATTGAACACTTCTGCTCTGGCTTATAGTTCAACCCAATCAATCTACGTTTAGTATCTTTTGTAATTGTAGAAGTATAGTGATAAACTCCTTTGAGTCATGGTAAATTTGTTCCTGAGAATGGGCTGTATTGTTTCGTAATTCCTCAATTTTTCTGAAAAATTCCTTGCATTGACTATTTGATTCAAAGCCTAGCAGCTCGACTAATTTTGGCGTTTTCCGAATGATCGTGCCTTTATCAGATAACTGTAAATTGTCCACCAAAGTCAGGGCTTCATTTTTTGCTAACCGCTCTTCCAAAAGCTCTTTTGCTTTGGTTAATCTTGATTCTGTTAACTTATCAGCCCAGCTGCCATCCGGATAAAATTCTTTAATCACTGAACTGATGTACATTTCCAGAAGTGAAACAAAACTAAAAGCCAACATCCTTATTGGCTGCTTTTGCAAATCGGCCACCGTGACGATCCTGGTAACTTTGTTCTTTTCAAGGATAAAGGTGAATTCTCTCTCCTGAAAAATATCCAGCAAATCAATCAAAGAAGTGGAATCTGAGATAAGGTTATCGGCATGAAAATCCTCAACAAACTCACTTATTTTTCCTTCTTTTTTTATATCTTCTCTTTTTACGTATCCAATAAGTTTTCCGCCCTGTTTAACCCCATAAATATCAAAATCGCAATCAAACATTTCCTTTTTAACAGCGACTGCATCATCATCCGCCTCACATGTCTTGATCTCTTCTGAAAGCAATTCCACAGTCAGATTATTTTCATAGATATCTCTTAATTTCCGATAACCTTTTAGGGCATTGGATTTCAACCATGACTCCCCCTTCCTTATAAATGAAGCTTTTATTCTGGACGGTCTTTCAGGCTGTTGTACTTTACAATCGGTCCGAGGTGACTGAACTGCCCGGCTGCCTGCTCCATTAGCAGCTCTGCCTCTCCGTATGTCCCGGCAGGAAGAATGTCCAACTGACGATACCCCATATTACCATAGCAATAGACGAGCAGAAAATCATTCGTTTTCCAAACTTCAAAGCGATACATAAACCAGTGGTTAGGCACAGCCAAATACTGTCCAGATTGAAATGTTTTCACTCCTAGTCGGTGGAAGGCAAACTCTGCATTCACCGTGGTATAGGATTGGCCAGCCTCTAATATGAGCGGCTGATTTTTCGAATATAGGTGTTCCATCCCTTCCAAAGTGGAAAGTCCTGTTTCTTTTTTTGTCGCTACGATGACAGGAGATTGCTTTTTTGTTCTAAATTCATAATAGTCGATGATCTCACTGTCACTCCATTGTACATGGAGATTGGCTTCTTTTAGCAAATTGGCCCACTTCCCGACATCTGCCGGGCTTTCCAATCGCTCACAAGAGAGATAGGTTCCGTTCGGGGTTAAAAAGAAGTCAACGATTTGCAAATACCAGCTGTCACCAAACGTTGGTTTTTCCTTCAGGTGGTCAGGGAGCGACCAATAGTTTTGAATGAAAATGGGCCCCATAATCTCATGAAAGCTGCGTACCGAAATAATCATATCAAAAGAATGCTTAGAAAAATGGTCGAGGAGCTCCATAAAGCCGATTTGATAAAAACTCACGTTTGAGAGCCCTAGTTGTTTGGCCAACTGCCGGGCACACTGGATTCCGTTTTCCGACTGGTCGACTCCGACGATTTCCGTATCAGGAAAAAGCTGTGCATACCAGCATGCCGACAATCCATTATCACACCCGATTTCCAAAATTCTCTTTGGCTTTAATTCCTTTTGCTGGCTTACCCAGGTGAGCAATGATTTGTGAAAGGACATCGTCCACGATTCTGCCCCTAAACTAAATGGCAGGGTTTGATTCTTCACATCATATATGTTCCCTTTTCTTTTGCGGGAAATAAGCGGTTCCAGTTCCTCTGCCAAGACGGAATCTATAGCAGTGACGTGCTTCCAAAAAGCGAGCTTGCTTTTGCATTCTTTGATTCCGAGTGAATTAAAATAGTCGCCAATATTGGGTTTCTTTTGTTTCGTCTCAATTGACATACAATAATCTCCAGTTTATCTAAATTATTACTTAATATTAAGACCAGGTTATAAATGTTTAGTTTTATGATAATCGGTTTTTACGATTTTTTCAAAAGATTTATTAATTCGGTTAAGACATTTCCCACTTCTGGAAACGAAAAACATTATCATTTGCCATTATTTCTGTTATAATTTTGTATGCTTTTTAACTGAGGTTTCATTACAGGAGGATCTCCTATGAATCAATTGTTACAATTAAACACGATATTTATTAGTATAATAATAGAAGCAATTCCTTTTATTGTGATCGGCGCGTTTGTTGCGGCACTGATCGAAGTGTTTGTTTCGGAAAATATGATTGTCCGCATCATGCCGAAAAATAAGATTCTTTCGGTGATAACTGCTAGTTTCGTAGGCGCAATATTTCCAGGCTGTGAATGCGGGATTGTTCCCATTACGAAAAGATTAGTTGAAAAAGGTGTGGCCCTTCCGGCCGCGATTTCGTTTATGCTCACCGGACCGATTATCAATCCGATTGTTCTTTTTTCAACGTATATCGCCTTTGGTAATAGCTGGACGATGGTTTGGTATCGTGCCGGGTTTGCCATCGTGGTTTCGATTTTAGTTGGGATTGTTCTTTCTTTCGTGGTTAAGACAAACCAGTTAAGGCTGAATGCGGATGAACATGTTCATGTCCATGACCATTCGAAACAAAATACGAAGCAAAAATTGGTCAGCGTGATCACTCATACCATCGATGAATTTTTCCACGTCGGGAAGTACTTGGTGATGGGTTCGTTAATCGCTTCAGCGATGCAAACATTTATTCCGACTTCTACGTTAGCGGCACTTGGTCATTCCAAAGTAGCGGGTGTTCTTGTCATGATGGCGCTGGCGTTCATTTTATCAATTTGTTCTGAAGCGGATGCGTTTGTTGCTTCGTCTTTCAGAAACACATTTTCACAAAGTTCAATTGTGACATTCTTGGTGTTTGGTGCGATGGTTGACATCAAGAACCTGCTGATGATGTTCGGGACGTTTAAGCCAAAATTCGTCATCCTGCTTGTTTCGTTAATTTCAGCATTCGTATTTATCGGTTCACTACTACTCTAAAGGAGGGAAGAAAATGTTTCGCGTCGTGATTTTATTATTGTTTACCAACTTGTTTTTCTATTTGCATTTATCAGGAAACATTTCGAAGTATATTAATATGAAGTATTCCTTTCTTTCCTACAGTATGATTTATGCCCTATTCTTCCTAACTATTGTAGAAGGAATCAGATGGTACCTTAAAGAGAAAAAATCAGAGATAGAATTGGAATGTCATGAATGCCATCACGATCATTCACATGACCATAAAAAGCCTTCTTTTGGAAAAAAGCTAAAAAGAACGGTTTCGTATACGATGATTGTCCTTCCAGCTTTGACAGGTGTGTTTTTGCCGGTAGCGACCCTAGATTCACAATTAGTTAATGCCAAAGGATTTAGTTTTCCTACGTTAGAGGACGGGGCCGACCGTTATGGCATGCATCAAATATTAAATCCCGACATGAGTAAATTTATGGGCCAGGATGCATTTACGGATTTAGTCAAAAAGGAATTCAAATCGTATAAAGGAAATGACCATATTACCTTAACAGATGAGGACTATTTAAAAGGTCTGGAAGTCATCTACAACTTTTCCGGGGAATTTGTTGGGAAAACCATGACGATGAAGGGTTTTTCATATAACGGTCCGGGATTAAACGGTAACCAAATCTTTTTATTCCGATTTGGGATTATTCACTGTATTGCCGACTCTGGTGTGTTCGGAATGATGATTCAATTCCCTGAAAATGTCCACATCCCAAATGATCAGTGGTACGAAGTAACGGGAACGATGGACACGATGTATTATCAACCTTTTAAAATGAAAATCCCTATTTTAAAAGTGACGGATTATAAAATCATCGAGCAGCCGAAAGATGCTTATGTTTATCGGAATAGTTTTTAAAATAAAAAAGAAAGCTCCAAGCACTTTAAAAAGTCCTTGGAGCTTTCTTTTTCGAGTGGCTTCTGTGCTCTAGTCAGAAAAGACGGAGTGGAAAAACGCCTTTCTTCTATCGTAGCGTTCTAAGGCAACCAAAAATAACCTTCTTTTCAACAATTCATTTTCTAACAATTTATAATTTTTGTCGGCCATTTTTAGTAAAGCGGTAATGTACCCCTCTATAATATTTTCATCACTAAGTTCCACCACATCCATTTCAAGTTCGTTGTCATAAGCAAGTGTAGTCACATGAAATCCCCCTAAAATATCTACTATTTTAGGCAGCTCAGCCATCCTAGTTTCATCGAACCCTTAGACCTGTAGCTTTGCGTCCCAATCTTTCGAGTGGTTTGCCTTTATCTAAATAAACTAATTATTTATATTATATTACAATTTTTTCAAATATTACATAACAAAATTATTTCTGGTAAAAATGAACCAGACGATGCATAGGGACGGTTCTTATGCCTCATTTTTGCTAGAAATTGAGGTGCGAGAACCGTCCCTATGCTTCATATTAAAATTAGCTTTTGATCACTTTTTCTTTTTGCTTTCATCTATCGGTGCAGGCGCAGTACTTTGGTCATTGGCAGTCAAATCGATGCCATAATCTTTAGCAAACACCATATGAGTTTCCACTAGCACATCCTTCGTGTTTTCATCTAAATTGAAAACTCTGGCACCGCGCAATCTATTTCGGTCAGCCCCCGTTAGTCCGTATGCGCCAAAACCTGTGCTGCCAGAATAGCCAAGCAAGATTCCATAATAATTACCCATATATGTATTGACATGGTCGTGTCCACAGAAGACCCCTTTGACATCCCCTCTTTCCAGCATGGCCGAAAACATTCCGCTGTTGATTGGACCCGGGCATTCCTCTTCATTTCTTTCGCCCACAATATTGTGTTTAATCAAGGCCTTTGCGTGATGAGCATCCGTTCTTCCGTCAACACTTCCAAACCACATAAATCTGTGCTCCCAAAGCGGTATATGAATAAATACTAGCGATGGAACTTTATGCCCCCATTGCTGTTCCAGTTTTTTTGACGTCTCATAATACCAGCTGACTTGGTTCATACGGAGCCAATCCCATGTCGGGTATCCTTGAAAATCTTGACCCGCAATTGTATCAGGAGCATATCTTCCACTGTCAAGCAGCCAGAGGTTGAACGCCGCATCCGTCCCTTTTGAATTTTTGATAAGAAGATTCATGTTTCCAGTACCTGTAATGTCTTTTACCCCAGGTGTGTTCATATTGTATCGGTAAGACATATAAATACCCAGCATGTCCTCCTCATTTAGACCGCTTTTTGGGGTGGAATCCTCATCATGGTTTCCGTATGTAATGGCCCACTTAATCCCTCTTTGCTCCATCGGCTTCGCCACATTGTTGATGGCTTGTTTCATTTCGATAGGTGTGTCACAGCCCCCAGTGATGTTGTCTCCGTTAAGGACTACAAAATCTGGTTTCTCTGTATCAAGAACTTTTTCCATCAGCTGTATGGTACGGCGGTCAATATTTTCATCATCCTGTGTATCATTAAACTGAACAATCTTGAATTTGCCGTCTGGATTAAATTGAAGCTTCATATCATCATTTAATTCGGCATAGGCTGTCCCAGTAAACAAATCTTTTGGAAGGCCGGCTGCTCCGAGTGTTAAAGCAAGTGTACCTATTCCCCCGATTTTGATAAATTTCCTTCTGTCCATCTCTTTTTGTGAATCCAGATTACTCATAACAAAACCTCCTCTAGTTTTTTAAGTTCACAGTTTAAAAAATATATCTATTACTAACATAGCAAGGAGATTTTAATTCTCTGTATAGGTTATGTAAATTGTTGATTATAAATTGGTAAAGAATTCTAGACAAAGATAATTCACCTAATGATTATGAAAAAATCCATTAAAAAGAATTGTAAAAATCACACCAAAATTCAGGTGCTAATAGAAAAACAGAGTAGCCACTGATAGGACCACCCTGTTTTCATTTGATTATTTTAAGGTCAATTTTAGAATGGTTTAATTAAATACATGCTCTTCCAGTTTTGATTTAGCCTCCTAAAAAATCTGCAATATATCTATCTAGTTTTTATAGCATTAAATGCATCCTTCAAGGCATTGGCCGCCTGGTTGATGGCGTTATGTGCTTCCGTCAGCACCCCTGGCATCCAGAAGAAACCGTGAATCATTCCGTCATAGCGTGTCGATTCCACCGGTACGCCTGCTGCTTTCAGCCGTTCCGCATAGGCTTCCCCTTCATCTCGCAACGGATCAAAGCCTGCCGTAATCACCAGCGCTGGCGGAAGTCCGCTTAAATCCTCTGCCAATAATGGCGAAGCATACGGATTTTGGCCATCCTCTTCATTACGTAGATAATGATTCCAGAACCAGACCATTGTATTTTTTGTTAAAAAGTAACCCTCTGCATTATCACGATAAGAGTCCGTGTCATAAGCGTGATTGGTAACTGGATAAATGAGCATTTGATAGGCAAATGAAGGGCCTTCCTGTTCACGAGCCATCAAGGCCACAACCGCAGCAAGGTTTCCGCCCGCACTGTCACCGCCTACGGCAATTCGCTCGGCGTCTACTTGAATGGATGCAGCATTTTCCGCCACCCATTTAGCAGCAGCATACGAATCCTCAGCGGCAGTTGGGAATTTGTGTTCCGGCGCCAAGCGGTAATCGACGGATACGACAACACATCCAGCTCTGTTTGCTAACATCCGGCAAGGCACGTCAACAGTATCCAGGTTGCCGATAACCCAGCCCCCGCCATGGTAGTAAACCAATGCAGGGAATGGCCCTTCACCCGCCGGCGTGTAAATGCGGACAGGGATTTCCCCTCCCTGTACCGGAATGGTCCTGTTTTCTACTTTGGCTACCTCTTCAGGCGCGCCCGCTAATAGACTAAAATCACCCATCCTGGCTAGTTCAGGGGTAAGCTGCTCCATAGGCGGGGCACCTGCGGACTCTAATTGTTTTAAAATAAACCATGCTTGAGGATCAATGTTTGACACGAAAAATCCCTCCTTCACTTTGCTATCATCCGTGCTATTATCTGCTAGCACAGTGGTAAACCCTTCATAGCCTCTTGCTGCAACATCATCACATATTAATCGATACAGCCCGACTCCTCCGGCAAAGGCAAGGAATCCGCGCGGCTTACCGTCAATATTCGCACCCATGTACCAGGAATCTGTTTTAGTTAGCAGAGACATGTCGGCAATAGCGCGGCATTGATGGCTCCAAAATGCTTCCGCCTCTTCAGTGGCCTCAAATGCTTCCAAATGATGCTCACGAAGATAATCAATGCAATCGGCAACCCAATCCACATGTTGCTCAATCGAAACCATCATGTTGCTTAGTACGGATGGGCTTTGCGGACCGGTCAGCATAAACATGTTCGGGAAGCCGGAAGTGGCTAGTCCAAGATAGGTCTTTAACTCGGCGCCGTCTGCCCACTTATCCTTGAGCGAGACACCGTTTTTTCCACGAATATCAATTTTAAATAAAGGTCCTGTCATGGCATCAAAACCAGTCGCAAACACAAGGACATCTAATTCATACTCGTTGTCTGTCGTTTTGATTCCATCAGGTGTAATTTCCATAATTGGCGCTGCCTTAATATCGACAAGTGAGACATTTTCTCGGTTGTAGGTTTCAAAATAGTTGGTATCTATGATAGGTCGTTTAGTAGCGTAGTAGTAGGTCGGCATTAACTTTTGTGCTACTTCGGGGTCATGAACAATTTGCTTAATCTTGGAGCGGATAAAGGATGCGGCGGTGTCATTCGACTCTGGGAGTATGGCTATATCATTGTAATTGTATGTAAGTGTAAATAGGCCGCCCTCCTGCCAGGCTTTTTCATATAATCGTTCCCGTTCTTCAGGGCTATCTTCGAGAGCAGACCGCATCCGAGGTCCATATGGTACACCGTGCTGCGAGTATCGCATTTGCTGTTTAGTCTCATCATAATTTTCCCAAGTCTTGCGGATTTCTTCTGCCTCAAGTGGATGATTTTGCGCTGGACAGCTATACTGCGGTGTCCGTTGAAAAACAGTTAAGTGGCCTGCTTCTTTAGCGATAGCAGGGATTGCTTGAATGCCACTTGAACCAGTTCCAATCACCCCGACACGCTTACCGCTAAAGTCCACCTTTTTGTGCGGCCATCTTCCCGTGTGGTACATCTCGCCTTTGAAGCTGTCCAAGCCTTTAATTTTCGGGATGTTAGAAGAAGAAAGACAGCCTAATGCGGTGATAAAGTATTCAGCTGCGACTAAAGTGCCATCATCCATGCGGATCTCCCAGTTTCGGGTTTGTTCATTGTAGCGGGCGGCTGTAATCCTTGTGTTGAACTGAATGTCGCGCCTTAGGTCCAGTTTATCTGCCACAAAATTTATGTAGCTTAAGATTTCCGGCTGCTCGGCATATCTGGCTGACCACGTCCACTCGTCCAAAATCTCTTTTGAAAAAGTATAATTGTAGTAAATACTTTCGATGTCACATCGTGCACCCGGGTAGCGATTCCAATACCAGGTGCCCCCAACATCATCCGCTGCCTCATAAACGCGAACCGAATACCCGGCCTCCCGCATCCGATGAAGCATATACAACCCAGAAAACCCAGCCCCAACCACCACAGCGTCAAACACCTGACCACTACCTTGATTCAAAGCCATCAACAAATGCCTCCTTTGATACATGGGGACGGTTCTCATGCCTCATTTTCCTTACCCTTGACGGCATCAAACAAAATGATGGAAGAGAAACCGTCCCCGTGTTCTAATTGTAAGCGTTCCCAAATAATATTCTTTCTCGATGTTTAAAACTCCTTTTGGTTTCTTCTATTTTTTGTAAATTATTTATATGGGATAAGGCGGGGAAAATATCGGCTCGGTTCGTTCCATTTGCCCTTATCTATGGAACGAACCTACAAAAGTGATGCATTAGAACCGTCCCCATGCACCATATTTTTGAATTTTGTCCTAATGGCAGTAAAAACATCGCAATACCCGTGATTCTTTGTTCTATAATAAAAGAATAATACTTTACTAACTTAAAACGGGAGGGATTATCTTGCTTTGCGCGTCGGTAAACGGAGTCAATCTCTATTATGATCGATTAGGCAGCGGCGATCCGCTAGTACTCATTCATGGGTTGGGGGAACGAAAAGAAGGCTGGAAATTTCAACATGAGCTGGCAGACCATTTCGATTTAATTATCCCTGATTTACGGGGCTTTGGAAAAACCAGGTGTTCAGAAAGGCAAGAAATAACCATCAACGCGTTTGCAAGAGACATTGTTGAGTTATTGGATCAATTAGGCTTGAACGAAGCGCATATCCTCGGCTTTTCAATGGGAGGTATGGTTGCACAGGAAATTTATAAGATACGTCCGGAAAAAATAAAGTCTCTCATCCTTGCAAACACTCTGTTTTACGTGCCGAAGTGGTTAAAAAAACTATTGCTGCGGACAAACAAAAAATTTACAAGTGACTTAACGATTGAAAAATTCCACACAGGAGCGACTTCGAGATGTTTGCATGATAAAAATGAAGAGAACGTTCAAAAAGTCATGCCTATCTGGTCCGAACATCTTGACGGATTGCTTCCAGGAGTAAGCGAATGTTTGGAGATTGATTATCGGCAAACATTGAAAAAAATGAATGTACCCACTTTGGTCATTTCCTGTCAGAATGACAGAATTTGTCCCCCCTTCAATCAAAAAAGAATGCATAAATTAATACCAAACTCAAAGTTATATACAATCAAAAAAGCAGGCCATGTGGGGAAAATTGAAAGGACAGATGAATTTAATCGTGTGGTATTACACTTTTTAACATCTGGCTCTGCCTGAAGGAATAAATGGATGGGGCCAAACTGCTAGAAATAAATCCAAATTTGAAAGACCGAACATGCATTCACATGTCCGGTCTGATTTCATCTTAGGGGTTAACTTAAAATCCTCGCACTAAGAATGATGCGCGAGAACCGTCCCCATGCATCACTTTTTTAAATACTTGTCCAAATTCCTATACTTTTTATTTCTTTATATTCAGGTTCCCACATGGCTTCGGCAACTGCTTTCTCCACATTCGGAATGTCCGCCCTCGCTATTCCTTCGTTTATGGCCGCTTTGGCTACTTCAACTGCTACGTATACTGATACCGCATGCAATTTTTCAATAGGTGGCAGGAGAGATGCACCTGATGTGCTAGTGTCTGTCATTTGGGCAACTGCATTTGCTGCAGCTGTGAACATACCTTTTGAAATGATTTCAGCTTTTGACACAATGGCTCCAAGGCCAAGCCCTGGGAATACAAATGCATTATTTGCCTGCCCAATTTCGTAGGAAACTCCATTGTATTCTACATGATCAAATGGGCTTCCAGTTGCAATTAACGCCTTTCCTGCCGTCCATTTGATTAGGTTTTCTGGGACTGCTTCGGCCAGTGAAGTCGGGTTAGACATTGGGATGATAATCGGCCGTTCAACATGTTTGGCCATTTCTTTTACAATTTCTTCAGTAAAGGCGCCGGCTTGTCCAGAAGTACCGATTAGAATGGTTGGTTTTACCTTCTGGACTACTTCGATTAATGAAATGATGCCATCCTCACTCCGATCCCAGTCCCTCACTTCGTCCGCTTTCCGCAAATAAGGTTTCTGGAATTTCAAGACGTCCCCAGATTCATCAGTCAACAACCCCCGGTAATCAATTGCCCAGAAACGGTCATAGGCCTCTTCCCTTGTTAAACCTTCAAGAATCATTGCATCTGCCAGTTGGTCAGCGTTTCCAATGCCGGCCGACCCTGGCCCGAAGATGACAATTCGCTGATCCTTCAGGGATGTGCCGGTAACTTTCAAGGCAGACATAATCGCAGCAAGGGTAACGGCACCTGTTCCCTGGATGTCATCGTTGAAGGTAAGAATTTTGTCACCATATTTGGCCATGATATTGCGTGCGTTCACATTTCCAAGATCCTCCCAGTGAAGAAGCACTTCAGGAAAAAACTTTCTGGCTGTGTGGATGAATAAATCAATGAACTGCTCGTACCGTTTACCTCTAACACGCGCAAATTTGTTACCGATATAGATTGGGTCAGAAATCAACGTCTGGTTGTTCGTACCTACATCTAGAACAACTGGCAGAACGCGGCTTGGATCAATACCGGCAGCTGCTGTATAGACCGCAAGTTTACCAATAGCTATATTAATGCCGCCTACCCCTTGATCCCCTATTCCGAGAATGCTTTCCGAATCCGTAACAACGATTAAATCAATCCCATTTTTAGGCAGATCGAGATTATGAAAGGCTGTTTCAATGCCGTCTGGGTCATCAATGGAAAGATACAAACCACCAGGTCGACGGTAGGTATGGGAGTATGTCTCAATCGCTTCACCTACAGTCGGAGTGTAGATAATCGGAAGCATCTCTGCTAAATGCTCCTTCAAAAGACGGTAAAACAAAACCACATTGCGATTATATAAATCATAAAGCACGCCGTTTTTGAACAGATTGGTGGTCCGCATCGAATATTGCTCATAGACCTTTTTTACCTGTTCCTCAAGCGTGAGTACCCGAGGTGGCAGCAAACCGTCGAGTCCAAGATCCTCCCTCTCCTCCTTCGTAAAAGCCGTTCCTTTATTCAAAAAAGGATTGGAAAGAACTTCTTTACCTCTAAGCGATGTAATAATCACATGTTCAGGAACATTCATGGATTTCCCCTCTTTCTAAAGTCTCATCTTTCCATAGGTTGATGCATGGGGACGGTTCTCATGCATCATTTACGAGATGTAAGATGCATAAGGACGGTTTTCTTGCCTCATTTTCAGTAAAAAATGAGGCAAGAGAACCGTCCCTATGTTCCATATCATTTCACCAAAAATTTGGAATTTTTCCCAATTTTATTGTGTTTCCAAGTTTAGTATAATGGTAATACACCAAGATTTACCTTAGGTCAAAAAAAATAGGCTTAAGGAGAGTGAGAAACAAGTGTTGGATGACATTATTTTCTCTTTAGTAATTGGTGGGACAGTCGGAATTCTTGGACATGTTCGGAAGCATGGCAAAATTGTCATGCCGCGCCGAACAAAAAAATTTCTTTATCTCGGGTTTCTTGAGGAAATGCTTCTAGGTGCCATTGCTGCGCTTCTTCTCGTTTTTTATACCGTTCCTAATTCCTTTATAGAAAATATCTTCTTCTCGCTAATTGCCGGAATTTCAGGTGATGCAGCTCTTACAAGTTATAAAATTATCAGACAGCACAATGAAGAGAAAGCAAAATCCAACAATCAATAACAGCAATAGAATAGCTTTCAACGGCACAGCATCAGTCTTAACTACTGGTGCTGTTTTTTGCAATTCAATCAACTTCTAATATCCTACCTTTTTGTAAACCATCTCCAACAACAGTAAAAAGGTGCCAATAGAACCGTCCCCATGCCTTGTTTCTATGGAACAATAATTGTAGGCTTAATGGACTCCTCTTCAAGCACATTAATTCCTCCGATAACTTCATAGGCGGAGCCAATTGAAACAAGCATATCCCCTGTTATGGCAAGCTTTTGCTCCTGCAGAAGTTTAATGAGGTCTGTTTCGTTTATTTGACCTGAGACAGATATCGCCTCCAGAAGTTGTCCAATAGTCCTAATCCATACACCCGTTAATATTTGTTGCTCTCCCACTTTATTTGAATCTTCCTCCAAATGGTAAAGCCCAGTTAAACCTTTTAATTCGATGAGCTGACCAATTACTTGAATCCAAAGGCCTAGGGCAACCTCTTTTTCCAATTTTTTTATCTCTTTACTTTTTTCATCGTTCCTGCTCTTGCTGTTTTTGTTCATTTGTTTTGGATCATTCATGATTACCGACCCCCGGTTCTCAAATTACATTATTTTATGTAAAACGGAAATAGGAGTGTCTTTAGAACCTTCGCTAATCCGCCACTCTTTTTCACATTAAACAGGAACAATTCCACCGCGGATTCATTTTTGTAATGAATTGACCAAGGATGATAAAAACTAAAACATAAATATCTGTTAAAGGAGTTTGGACATGCAATTAAAAGCACCCGAACCGTTTACTTTTGAAAGCGGCGACCGCGCTGTTTTGCTTCTTCATGGTTTTACCGGCAACACAGCAGATGTACGTATGTTAGGCCGCTTTTTAGAAGAGAAAGGCTACTCCTCCCATGCGCCCCTATATAAAGGACATGGCAGCGCCCCGCCTGAAGAGCTTATGAACTCCACGCCGGAAGATTGGTGGAAAAGTGTATTGGAGGGCTATCAGCTGTTAAAAAATAAAGGCTACGAAAAAATCGCAGCAGCGGGTATATCACTTGGGGGAGTTTTTTCCTTAAAGCTGGCAACTGAGTACCCACTGGTAGGAGTTGTCCCAATGTGTGCACCGATGGGGTTTAAAAATAAAGAAACGCTGCCAAATATGGTACGTGCCTATGCCAAACAGTACAAGGAGTTAGAAGGAAAAACGGAAGAAGAAATCACAAAAGATTTAAGTGCATTTCAGGATAACAGTATGCCGGCGGTCGAAGGGTTAGTGAGGCTAGTGTCGGATGTTTCCTCTCAGCTGCATAAAATAACAGTACCTACCTGCATTGTTCAAAGCAGGCATGATGAGGTAATTGATTTGGAAAGCCCGCAAATCATATACAACGGGATTCAATCTGCAAAAAAAGAAATCAAGTGGTATGAGAATTCTGGCCATATTATTACACTCGATGATGAACGGAATCGCGTCGAGGAAGATGTTTTTCAATTTTTGGACCAATTAAATTGGGAAAATGTTGAACAAACAATACCCCCTCTCCAGGAAACGAAAGCACCGCAGATATGGTGGTGATTTTTAAAAAGTGCCGAGCACTACTCTAAAATGGGTGGTGCCCGGCACTTTTTTGCTTTAATAAAGGAAATTGGATTGGATTTAAAGAAATTGTATGGAGGACTATTTTTACAGGGAGGACTGTGGATGAAAATCGCGATTTTATCAGATATTCATGAAGGCTTGAATCGAAAACGGACTCAGAGCGAAATAATGGCTGTTCTGAATAAATGGATGGAAACCAATCACCCCGATGTGTTTATGATCAGCGGTGATATGACAGCGGGTCCGGATAAAAGCCTTGCTCTTTTGAATAAGCTGCAAAATGATTTTCCGAAGACTAAATTCTTATTTGTGCACGGCAACCATGATGTCTATGATGAAGATTCTAAGGTCGCTAATGAAAAATTGCTTCAATTCTCCGGGAATCTTGGAAATGGCCCGGTTGAATTAAATGAGGACTGGGTCGTAATTGGTGATGGCGGTTGGTATGATTATAGTTTTCAAATCGAAGGGTACACGGAAGAACAATTTAGGATCGGCACGTTCAACGACTTTACCTGGCCGGATAAGCAATATGCCCATTGGCCGGGTTCGGATGGCGAAGAAACGGACCGTTACGTTGAAAAGCTCGAGAACTGGTTAAAGGAGTATCACGGTAAAAATATCATCATGGTTACACATGTCGTTCCCTTTAAAAAATATTTACAAGTAAAGGGCGATCCATCTTGGGACTTTTTCAATGCCATGATGGGCAGCGAACGTTTTGGAGAATTGGCATTGAAGTATGGCGTAAAAAAGTATATTTTCGGTCATATCCATACCAGATACCATGAGCACTATAACGGAATTGAAATCATCTGCAACCCATTAGGATACTTTCCACATGAATGGCATCACCAAACAGTGGAAGAAGAGATTTTTTCTACGATTAAAGTTATTGAGATTTGAATTACCCCAGTTGACTAGAAAAAGCCGTTTTTTCTTAATAGCTAGAAAAAACGGCTTATTTTATTGATCGATTCGGACGCATCCACTGGCCTTTTAAATTTGTAATCTGTCCTAAAGAAACTATAAATAGGCCCTGAAGATTTTGAATGCACAACGGTTATTGCGGACGCGGGCTTTCCAATATTTAAGGAGATCGTGACATGATCATCGTTTGGGTAATTAGGATCATATATATTAATGGACAGATCGTTCTTATTCAAGTGATATCCGTATGCAAGAACTTGATGATTTTTTCCAAACTGAAAAGGATTGAGGGATTTTACTCTTACTAAACCAAGCGGCGATAGCTTTCCATGATCAAGATCATTTTTAATTCGCGGCCATTCCTTTATTATCATTCTCCAGGACCTTCCGTGCGGTGCAGCCCCTATTTTACTAGCCATTGTTTCATCGTCCGGTAGTACAGGATTCATCAAATACAAATATTTAATAAAACCTAAGGGCAAATTTAAACTATTAATCTGCCGGTTAACGATAAAGTCAAATAACGGACCAGCGGAAGGGGCTGCCTGATTTGACGGGAGTGGGATGTTTGCTTCAAAGTAGTCCATGACGGCAAAAACCATTCCGCCACAAAGGCCGTAAGATGCATTACCAATTGAAATCTGCCTATCCAAAATATCAAATTTTTTTATCGGAACATTTGGAAAGCTGTTTCCGAATTTAAATCCAGCTGAGCTTGGTCGAAACTCTGATAAGTTTGGCATGATGACTTCCCCCTATTGCATGGAAATATATAAAAACATATAGCCGAATCGTTAACAAAATTATGCATTTCTCCTAATCCCATAAATATTTATTAAGAAAGAGCATTTCTAGAAAGGAGTGAGGGAAAATGATTATTTATGAGCAGGAAGATAGCTTTATTATGATAAAACAGGATGACCATGCCAGGATATCAGGCATATTTGCACAGTCTTGGAAAAATGATTATTTTTACGGAATGGATTTGAAAGATGATGTGGTTCTAGCGATTAGTGAACACGATCGTGGCTGGATTGAAGCTGATGAATGGCCTTTATGGAATAACGAAAAAGACAAACCATACTCATTTATTGATCACCCAATGAAGCTTAAGACTGTTATTTATAAAAAAGGAATTGACGAAGTAGAATGTATGAGCAAGTATGCCAGCCTTCTTTGCAGTTTGCATTTTATTTCATTTCTGCAGAAAGAGGTAGATCCTCTTGCTAAGGAATTTGTTGCCGATGAAAGAAAGAGGCTCCAGTACCTGTTTAAAGATTTGGGAGTCAAGGGAAATATTGACATGGAAAACCTGTTCATGTATCACCTCAAGATTCTTAAGTTTTGTGATAACCTCTCCCTCTATATCTGCCTGAACAAACCTGGGGTAGAAAAAGCAGATGAGCACCCCTTTTTCCGAAATGGATTTCCAGAAGCGTTTCCATTTGCAAATGACCAGCCCATCCACGCACACTGGACTGATCTGGAAACAGTTGAACTTTCACATTCTCCCCTCTCCAAGCAATTACAGGTTTATTTACCTTTTAAAGAAGTTAAAAAAGAAGAAATAATCTTAAACGGTTTACTGAAAGCTTATGCAGAAACACCGGAAACCATTAGAAAAGTCACATTCTGATGCATGGGGACGGTTCTCATGCCTCATTTGCTCTAAAATGAGGCAAAAGAACCGTCCCCATGTTTCATTTTGTTTTTTTGAGGACTTTCAAATGAAATAGTAAAAGTGGTGCCTTGATTCAAGTTGCTATTCACATGAATGGATCCCTTATGGTTTTGGATGATCTTATAGCTCACCATCAGCCCTAAGCCATTCCCATCTTGCTTTGTCGTAAAGAAAGGCTCTCCGAGTTTTTTAATCTGTTCTGTCTCCATTCCTATACCTTCATCCTTTATGGTGATCACTATATTTTGCGATGTCCTTTCAAGCAAAATATATATCTTACCTCCAGAAGGCATAGCTTCGATAGAATTCTTTAGTAAATTTAAAAACACTTGTTTTAATTGATTTCTTTCGCCAGAAATGATGACATCCTCTATGGGAAGTTCGTATTCAATCTCCACATTTTTAAGGTTTGCCTCCGGCTCAAGAAATTTAATCACACTGGTTAAAATACTATTAATATTACATTCATTATATTGAACCTGGTGCGGCCTAGCAAAAATCATCAATTCACTAACAATGAAATTAATACGGTCAATTTCATCAAGAATTGTGTCTGCATAGTATGGTTTCATCCCACTTTGATTCATCAGTTGTACAAATCCCCTTATGGTTGTTAACGGGTTTCGAATTTCGTGGGCTATGCCAGCGGCCAATTCTCCAATCGCCGAAAGTTTCTCGGTATTGCGTAACGTTTCTTCTGAATTCCTTTTTTCAGTAATATCATATTGAATGGAGATATGTTTATAACGCTCTCCATTTGAATCAACAAATGGAATGATCGTAGTATCTAGCCAATATTTTGTCCCATCCTTCGCTTGATTAAGAATTTCGCCCTTCCATACCTTGCCGCTTTGAATGGTCTCCCATATTTCATTGAAGAAATCTGGTGGATGAAAGTTAGAAGAGAATATATCGTGTGTTTTCCCTATTAGTTCTTCTTTAGTATATTGATATAAATTACAAAATTTATTATTTGCGTATAAGATTTTATCTTCTTGGTCGGATATAGCAAATATGGTCGCTTCGTTTAAGGCTCGCTCTAAATCTGCATGCTCTCGAAGTGTCATTTTTAAATCCTCTTTCGACTCATCCAAGGCTATTTTAATGACTGACATCTCCTCAGAGTAAATATTCAAAAGGGTTTTGGAAATTAGCTGGTATAAATATTCAGTTATTTTCATCACTTCAAAGTAGTTTTTTACCGGAATCCTCTCTTGAAGTAATTCTTGTTCTAGCAAATCGATAATTGAACAACGAGTTAAGTACAAGAAATGGATCGATTGATCCAAAGAAGCTTTAGATTTTATTAATTGAAGACCAAAGACTTCCACAAATTTGACTAAATTTATTTTATGTTCTTCAGTCTGGCTAATTAAAAACTCCCCTATATGAATAAATAGGTTATCCGCTGATTGCCTAAGAAAATCCAATTCCTCAAATATGGGGTTGAAGAATTTATCTTGTCCAATTGGTGACTCGATTCTTTGAAAAATATCCCCACTCAATTCTTTTATCTTTGAACCAATATACTCGTAATGTTTGCTCATCTAATCCCTCATAAAAAAGTAATATTACTACCTAATATTAGACAAGATTTTACTAAATTCCTCTTTTTCGAAAAAAATTCGACGAGTGATGCAAAGGGACGGTTCTCATGCTTCATTTTCGCTAGAAAATGAGGCAAAAGAACCGTCCCCATGTGTCATCCCCCACTTTGGGGTGATGGCATTGCTTTTTTAATTTGTGCTTGGTTTATTTTCTTATAATGTTATGACTTTTTGGAAAAATAACATGGAGGTGATGGAAATGGATCTAAATAGAGTCAAGGAAATATTGGCAGCAGAAAATGAAATAGCGGTTCAGTACCACGGTATTCCAGTTTGGATTGAAAGCATTGAAGACACTTCGAGTATGGCGTTAGTCACTCAAAGAGGGACACATGATGAAAAGCGGCTTGTTTCAATTGATGGTTTGGCGGAAAAATAAAAGGACTGTTAAGTGAAAGGCTGAATCGTAATGGCGATACAGCCTTTTTCGATGGGTTCAAATTGGCGCTCAAATTAAACTAATATTATTTAATCTTCCCAGTAAAATAAAGCATCGAAAATTTTATACGGTTGGTCGCCCAAGAGCGTAGGGATATCCGATTCAAATGGCAGTGGTTGGCTAACATAATTACTGTCTAGAACCTTGAAATGATACCTGCGTAATACTTCCCTAATTCCTGCTGCCATCTCTTCCCAGTCGCCTGATGGTAATACATCAACATTTTGACTTGGCAGGAAATCACTGCTTCCTCCCTTGTCGTGTTTGGTAACTCTCCCCTTCCCAATCACAGCAACTGGAGTAAAGCGGCAAATGTAAATTCTAATTCCATCAATCCCCAATACACCATCTCGTTCTTCGGAAGAGCTTCCATCCTTTTTATAGCAAAAAACCTCTACATAGGAAGCATATCCGCTTCCATAGCTGTCAAATTCAGTTTCATAAGCAAGATTTTTTATAGCTGACAACGATCCAACAACTTTTGAGATATATTCGTCCGCAGCAGCATCATCGTATTCTTTGAGGTTAAAAGGATAGAAATCACCTACTGGTTTTGTTTCAATGATTCTTTTAAGCTCGTCGTTTGAAAAATACATAATCCCCCTCCGATAAACCCGACTTTCAACCTTCAATATTTTACCATATAAACCAAAAGACCGTACATGCAGCAACATGTCGGTCTGATATTCGGCAGACTCCCTTAAAGGACCTTAAAATGATGCATGAGAACCGTTCCCATGCCTCAAAGTGAATGGATCCAATCGGCGATATCTTTGAAAACTTGGCTTTCTACTTTCTGGGCAACCTTGTACTCTTTTTGGACTTTTAGGATATTCCCATAGATGGCTGGCATAAAAAGGTGATTTAGGTTTGGATATAATTTGAAAGTTACATTAGGCTGTTGACCCAATTGCTTTTTGTAAGCTTCAAAATCATCTTCTACGGTTGATTGAACATCTTTTTCTCCTTGCATAATTAAAATCGGTTTATCTAAATCCTTCAGATAATGAATTGATGGGTGTTCACCCATTTCTTTAAGGTAGTAAGCTTTAACGTGTTTGCCTAAAACGGGGGTTGATTTTGCCTCCTCATCTGTTAGGTTGTAAATGTTATCTAACTTGGATGATAAGGCAGCTACCTGCTTCTTTGCAATGAATCTTATAACCCTGTTCAACGACTTTAATGCGAGGTCATTTTGCGTCATCATGATTTCCTCTAATTTTCGTGGTGAACCAGCCATAATGATAATTCCGGCAAAATTTCCGCCTTCCGCGTCTATTCTTGGAGCTAACATTCCGCCCATACTATGTCCGATAATAAAAATTTTGTTAGGATCAATCCGTGGATCGTTTCGTAACAAGTCTGCGGCAAGGATGGCATCTTCAATGGTTTCTTCTTTAACAGACAATCCAGTATCGTTTTTCATCTCTTTACCGTATACGAAGGTTCTCTTATCATAGCGAATGACAGCGATTCCTCTTTCTGACAAACCTTCAGCAAATTCTTTAAAAATAAAATTATTTCCTACTTTGCCGTCCATATTACTTGGCCCGGAACCGTGAACCAAGATAGCTGCAGGAATGGTACCATTTCTCTCCTCAGGAATGCTCAAGATCCCATTAAGCGGGTACTTTGTTCCTTCACCAACCACTATTTTTTCTTCAACCATTTTATGTCCCTCCACTATTTATCTCAATTATTAACCTGGCGTTTGTTTTATAAGGTAGTATTTTTAGCCTATTGTTTTATACAGGATTATTTTACCATAAAAATAAGAATTTGTTAGATTGTTAGATGAAATAAACAATGACTAGTACGGCATGCGCGATATTCGAACTTGAGTTGTGATTTGCTGTCAAGTTCCTTTATATGTACTTTTTTATATCCATTTCTCAAAGGTGTGCTTATATAAAGAATATATACAATATTTCCCTAATAATTTATAATTTTCCTAAAAGATTTGGGAATTTATTTTTTAAACTAAAAGGAGAATAAAAAACACATGTCTATTTCATTGAGACCAATAACTAACGAAAATTGGGAGGATTCCATTCAATTGCAGGTTACCCCCCATCAGCAGACTTTTATTGCCTCAAACTTATATTCATTGGCAGAGTCTAAATTTGAGCAATCCTTTGTTCCGATGGGAATTTACTTAGATGATAGAATGATAGGATTTCTGATGTACGGCAAGGACCCGGAGGATGGAACCTATTGGATTATTCGCTTTATGATTGACCAGTCCTTCCAAGGAAAGGGCTATGGCCGAGCAGCTTTGTCGCAAGCCATCACCTTTCTGGCAAAGCTCGATGACTGCAGCGACTCCATCATCCTTGGCGTAAAAGAAGAAAATACACACGCCAATCGATTTTACCAAGCATTTGGTTTTCAAGATACTGGGCGTAGGGAACATGGGGAAATATTGTTAGAATATTTGATGCATGGGGACGGTTCTCATTCATCATAGTGAAAAAAATCAATGCCAACTTTGGCCTGATGGCATTGATTTTTTTCTATTTGTTGTTGGTTTTCTATCCTATGTTACTTCTAACTAGTCTTTAAAATTTAGCTATTTATTAAGTATTATTCCAAGACATTCTTTAATGTACCAATTATACTTCGAAATATATCAAGAATTCCCAATTCAGTTTTTACACCTAATTTAAGTTCGCCATTTATATTAAAGTTTAATAATTTCATAAACTAAGCTCCCTATTTCATATTTCTTGGACATTCTTTTTCAACTCAATAGCACGGCTGGTTCGATATGGTGTAAGATCCAGTTCAATCTCTTCATCCTGAATCATTGCAGCTGCCAAAAGTCCAACATATGGCCCAAATGTAAGCCCGGATTTCCCTAAGCCAGTAGCAAGTACCACTCCTTCGAGTGTATCTACGGCTCCTACAATCGGTAATAAATCTGGTCCCATTGGTCGAAATCCGATCCGAACCTCTTCCAATGTTCCATCTTCTAAACCAGGCGCAACCGTCAGAGCTTCTGTAAGTACCTCATTCACCCCACCGGCAGTCAATCGATAATCAAAGTCTGATCCGGTTTCTCTTGTTGCCCCTGCTACTATTCTGCCATCATCAAATGGGACCAAATAATGGCCTGACTCCGGTATAATAATTGGCCAATTAGAAGTATCCTGTTCATGTAATCTTATATGAGCGATTTGTCCGCGCTGTGGATTGACATTTAAATGAATACCAAACGGCTCCAATAATTCTGGAGCCCATGCCCCTGAAGTTATTAGGACTTTATCAGCAAAAATAGTTTCTTTTCCAACAGTAACACCAATTACTTTCCTGTTTTCATAGATTAATTCTGCTTCACCTTCTACAAACTCAGCCCCGTTACGCACAGCAGCCCTAATTAGAGCATCACGTAGCAAGGCACCATCTACTCTTGCCCCTCCAGATACATACACAGCCTCCAAATTTTCGTTTAGTGCTGGAAATACCTCCCGTGCCTGCGCTCCATTTAAACGAAGAATATCTCCGATCTCAGGTGTATGCTCCCGATTATTTTTTAATCTTTTTTCAACCTCATCCATTTTCCCGGGGTCCGTCGAGACACGCATGGCCCCTACTTTTTTGTAGCCGACTTCATCTTCTCCGTCTTTTTGCAAGGCAGAAATTAAATCAGGATAGGAAGCATAAGCTTTCCTGGCAAGGTGATACCAAGTCTCACTTTCAATGTCTCTAATCCAGGGACAGACAATCCCAGCCCCTGCAGTTGTTGCCTTCCCTTCTTGTTTTTTATCAATCATGATGACTTCCAGATTATTTTTGACCATGTGATAGGCGGCGCTTGCACCTACAATTCCAGTTCCGATTACAATAACTTTCATTTGGATCACTCCCTTTGAGCCAACCCCGCTTTTATGCGTAAGTTTTTCTAATTCACTTTGGATTTTCTTCGTAATTCCACCTATTTCAATCGTTTTCTCGTCTACTTGACGAATTGGTATGATGCCTAAAAATGTTACTGTAAGAAATGCTTCATCCGCGTTTAATAAAAATTCCTTATTAAAA
The DNA here is from genome assembly GCF_049568635.1 of Neobacillus sp. SAB-20_R2A. NCBI lineage: Bacteria > Bacillati > Bacillota > Bacilli > Caryophanales > Bacillaceae > Neobacillus > Neobacillus sp. SAB-20_R2A. The sequence continues at coordinate 3,102,715 of NZ_CP145895.1, forward strand.
GTCGTTTCAACTACTTCCATATCATTTTTTTTGCAAATCTCTAATACTGTTGATCTAGTAATCCCATTCAATATAAAGTCTTTGGCCGGATGTGTGTAAAGTTTATTATCCTTTACGACAAATACATTGGATGAACTGCCTTCCGTAATTGTTTCTCCCCTGTGCAGGATTGCCTCAAAACAATTATTTTTAACGGCAGTTTCTTTTGCTAAAATATTAGGTAACAAATTTAAACTCTTTATATTACATCTAAGCCACCTAACGTCTTCTACAAGCATTGTTTTTACCCCATTAGTATAAAAGTCTTCCGGCAGTCTCGTAGTTTCCGTTACATGCGCAATTAGTTTAGGCAGTACCTCTGGTTTTGGAAAATGATGCGTTCTTGGCGCAACACCTCGGCTAATTTGTAAATAAATAAAGCCAGTAACTAAATGATTCTTTTCCTGAAGTTGCAACAATTTTTCCTTTAATACCCCTATATTATATGGAAGGGTTAGTTGTATTTGGTCAGCGCTGTCCTGCAGTCTTGCTAAATGTCGATCCAGTTTAAAAGGCACTCCATTATAAACTCCAATAACTTCATAAACGCCGTCGCCAAATACATAGGCTCGATCTAAAAAATCTGTCTTAACATGTTCTTTCGGAACAATCTGATCATTTTCAAGAACATAGTTCACCTTAAACCGCTCCTTTGATAATTCAATACCATTCAAAAATTATTATGTTATAACTTTATAATTTTTAAAAGTTAAGAAGAGGCAAAACTCTTGCCATTCAAATAATACGCAGATTCCAAAAATGTACTAAAAGCAACCTCAGCTTCTGGAATCCCGAGTGCTTGAATTTGTTTGGATACAATGCTGGCAAATTGGTTTTGAATTTCCTGCCCGCGTTCAAACCACTTTACTTCGATCAATGGATATCCAGGTACTTCATTGCCATCAAATACATAAGTAGAATGGACAAGTTCCAAGGTGAAATTGTCCGTTCCACAGGCACATAAATCCGCCAATTCTTGTACTAGTGTGGTACTGATTGTTTTTACCTGCTCAACCGAAACACCTCTAATAATTAAATGCGGCATGATAAATCCTCCTTAGCTTTACGTTCAAAATACTATTTTACTAGTGAATCAAACCGGCTGATGGAATAGCGGTCAATCGGGATTGATGTTTCCCCCTCCACTATTAATTCGGTCATCAGCGTTCCAATTAGCGGCGATAGGGTCATTCCACTATGAGTAGCTGCCACATAAAGATGATCAACACCTGGAATTTCCCCCAGAATCGGAAGACCGTCCTCCGGCATCGCTCGAATACCGGAAAAGGCACGAACGACTTTGGCATTTCTTAACCCAGGTATATAATGAACGGCCATGTTAGCCGTTTCTTGAATGAGATCTAATGTAGTTGCCCGGTTGAACCCTTCCTTTTCCATTGAATAACCGATTAATACTTCGCCATTAAACGTCTGTCTTACCCCACTAATCGTATAATTTAAGAAAGGTTTTAATGGTTCTGTAACGAGAATTTGCCCTCTCAGCTGATTTACAGGAATGTCGACTTCAATCAATTTCCCTAATTCTCTCGACCAAGTACCGCCCGCGAGGATCAGATTTTTACAGACAAACGTCCCTTTCTGGGAAACGACAATGAATTTACCAGGGAGCTTTTGGATTTCTGTTACTTTATTAAATGTAGAATATTGGACACCATTTTTCTTCGCTGCCCTCATATACCGATCGACTAGGCGGAATGGATTAACGTTCCCATCGATGGAACTGTAGGTTGCACCTGCAACATTCGGATTAAGTGATGGCTCTTTTTCCAAAGCCTCTTCACGGGTTAAGACCTTGATTTTAATACCGATTTCCTTATAGGCTTTAGCAAGCTGCAAGGCTTTTTTGCGATCAGCTTCATTGAAAAATGGAGAAAGTCCGCCCGTCCGTTTATATTCCACATCGCCAATTTTTTTCGATAAATACGGAAAAAGTTCTGCGCTGAACATATTAAACTCGGCATACCACGAAGGAGTTTTATTATGAACCCATATCCATGCTTGGGTCGAACCTGATGTTCCGGATAACGGGAATTTCTGATCCAGTACTAGAATTCTATCCTTCATACGTTCAGAAAGGTGATACGCGATACTGCTTCCGAGGACTCCTCCGCCGATAATGATCGTTTCATAATTGGTTTCCAACTATTTCACCTTCCCATCCTCTAACTCCACCTCGTCCAGCACAGATTTGACCGAGGAAAATATGGTGCTATTGGTCGTAAGCGTATCAATCTTAATGGGGCTAATGGGCATCCTCATCCGTGGTAAAGGAATCTCAGGAAAAGGAAGACCTGTTTTTTCATAAATAATTTCAGCGACCAGGCTACAGCAGATTTTTGACTGACAGGGCCCCATGCCGCAGCGTGTTAGTCTTTTTATATCATCAAATCTTCTGGCGCCAACCGAGATAACATCCTCGATTTCTTCGTAACTGATTTCTTCGCATCGACATATAATCGTGTTTTTATCCAATCTATTCACCTACTAGTCTCTTATTCATTTCTAATTAAGAGATAAATTGATTTGTAAGGACCGGATGCTCATAGTCTTCTACATGCGCATTTCTAGCTTTCCAAGCCTCCGGACAAAGCTTTGTCTCAAGAATTTCGATTTCTCTCCATAGAGACCTTGTTTCGATATCTGCCTCCTGTTTAGGTATGACTCCCAAAGATTGACAAACATTAATGCCTGCAATCATTCCTGTTAAAAGCAAAACTCCTTGTGAGCTAACACCGGCAGCGTTTCCTGCGATAAAAACATCCTCCCGGTCTGTTTGAAAAAATGGGTTGTATTGCGGGATCCAGCCTCCTAATTCTTTTTGGTATCCAAAAGAACACTCCAACTGGTAAAAAACATCAAGGATAGGAGAACGGCCGCCATCGAGAAGGACAGCATCGACAGGAACGGTCGTAACCTGTTCCCCCTGCCTAATATCAATTTCCTCAACCCTTCCGATTCCCCTTGCTTCTTTAATAGAAGAGTTGACATGAATTGGAATCCCTTTCTTGCGGACCTTTTCCACTTTTTCAATGTCACTTGCAAGGACGGTTGAATTTTTTTCCAAAATCGCTTTAACATGAATTCCAACCTCAGAAAGCTGAAGGGCAACATCCATGGTAAAGTCGCTGGACCCAACAATGACCGCCTGTTTACAGGGTAGGACGAAATCACGATTCAATAAGGTTTGGGCTGCTCCAATTGTCATGATTCCCGGGAGCGTCCATTTTGGAAAGGCGATAGCCTTTTCAGCTGCACCAGTAGCCACGATAATCTTTTTTGCCTTCAGAGGGAACACATTGGCCTCATCCGATATTCCGACACTTCCATCCTTGTAAAAGCCAATCACTCGGTGACCCAACAAGCAGTGAACGGAGGAGTCCTTGACTTGTTTCCTTAAATGTTCGGCCAACTCAAAGCCACGCATGGGCTCAAAAGCAGCAGGCAACGAATGGAGGACCTGGGTTTGTTGGATTAATTGTCCGCCCATTGTAAGTGATTCTTCCACAATCGTTACATCCAGCCCTCTTAATGCTGTTTCCACGGCAGCCGTAAGCCCTGCTGGTCCTGCACCAATAATAAGAACATCAGTCTCCATGGCGTTCACTCCTAACTTGTGGATCACCATCATTAGGATATATCTTCATCCCGTCTTCCACCTTGGTCATACAAGTCCGCACATGATCTTCCCCGTTGACCGTCATATAACAGCTGCAGCATCTTCCTCGCGAGCAAAACATACCTCGTGGTTGAACTAAATTCCGGCTGACGCCTAATTGTTTTATATCATTGGCCAGCAAGGCAGCCGCAACAGACTGTTGTTCATAAGCAGTGTATGGTTCATCATTAAAATAGATGGTTACTTGTTTTTGAAGCTGTTCCCCTAGGATGGGGTGCTGTTTAATGTGCACAAAAACACCTTCTTATTCATTTTTCGACTCAAATACTTTTCCAATCCCTAGTACCCTTTCAATGACAACCATTAACACGACTGTCAAAAGTATCACGATACTAGAAACGGAGGTAATGATTGGGTCGTACTGGTATTGCATGTAGGTAAAAATCCGGACAGGCAGTGTCACGACATCGGTACTGACAATAAATAGGGCCACGGTTAAGTCATCAAAGGAGGTAATAAAGGCGAAAATCGCCCCAGCAATAACACCTGATTTAATGATGGGAAGCGTAATTTGAAAAAATACCCTCATGCTTCCCGCTCCCAGATTCATCGCAGCTTGTTCAATCGTGCGGTCAAAGCCTACTAAACTGGCGACCACCAAGCGCATGACAAACGGGATTGTTAAAATAATATGGCCAATTACTAACGCTGCCGGGCTTGTTGCCAAACCGATCCAGGAATAAAACTGTAATAGGGCTACCCCAAAGACAACGGTTGGAATCAAAAGAGGTGATCCGACCAGCTGCATAATGGCTGTTTTTCCTCTGAACTGATACCTGACAACTGCTATAGAAGACATCGTTCCAATAATTGTTGAAATAATCGCCGTTCCAAAGGCAACGCCAATACTGAGCATAAACGACTGCATAAATTCTGGATGATTGACTAATTCGGTATACCACCTTAATGTCAACCCTTTGGGAGGAAAAACGATATACTCTGTTTTAGTTAACGATGAAAATAAAACAACTACGATTGGAGCAGCCAAGAAGATGTAAACGAGCAAACAAAAGAAATTTAATCCAAACTTAGGAAATACCTTCCTCATTGAATGGCCACTCCTTTTTTGGACGCAGTTAATAGTTTGCTATAAATAATAATCGTAATCGTTGCAATAAAGATTAATAGGAAACCAATCGCCGAACCGTAAGGCCAATTCAACATCACAGCTACCTGTTCATAAGTAAGGAACGACATTACTTTTACCTGCGGTCCCCCAAGAATCGCCGGAGTGACGAAAGAACTGATTGCTAAACTAAAAACCATGACGGAACCCGCAAAGATTCCAGGCAGCGTTAGCGGCAAGACGATAGAAAAGAATGTTCGAAGCGGGCTGGCACCCAGATTTTGTGATGCTCGAATAACAGATGGGTCTATTCTTTCCAGTGATCCCATAATACTTAACACCATGTATGGAAACAGGACGTGCACCATTCCGATTACCACGCTAAATTCCGTATACAGCAGCGTTATCGGCTTATCGATCCACCCAAACTTCAATAACGCATTGTTGACAACACCGTTATTGGATAACAAGATAACCCATCCGTAGCAGCGGATTACCATACTGATTAACAATGGTGACAGAACGATTAGGGTTAAATAATTTTTGATTCTTCTGTTAGCTTTCGTAATTTGGTAGGCAACCGGAAACGAAATCACTATGGCAACTAAAGTAGTCAGCAAAGCAATTTTTACGGTTCGCCATAGGACCCCGAGATAAAATGGATCGGATAAAAATTTTGTGTAATTCTCGAGGGTCCAGTCATTTCCAATCCCACTTGTTGCATCAAATGTCTTAAAGCCGGTGATAAAAAGGAAAAACAACGGAAGCAAAAAGAAAAAGATAAAGATACCAAGGGTCGGCAGTAATAAAAGCAAATAGTCAATCCTCTTCTTCGATAAATTCTTCTTTTTCTGCTTGAATAACAATTCCTGTTCTTGATATGCGGTTTCAGCCTGCATCGGAGAAAAGTCACCTCACTTTTTGGTTGCTAATAAATCTTCTGGATTCCACTGAATACTTACATCTTTCCCCTCTTGAACATGATCGGGATTTAGAACGGTATTTGGAATATCTGCAATGATATGCTTATTTTCCTTGTTCTGTAAAATATATCTTGTTTTTGCACCCAAGAACATTTTCCTATCAACCTTTACTTTGATGCCATTATTTGGTTCTAACGAGATATGGATTTTTTCAGGGCGAATATAAAAATCAATGACACCATTTTCCGCTAAATGCCTTGTTACTATTTGCTCATAGCCATAAAACGAGACCAAGCTTTCCTTTTCGCTGAGTGGTTTGACAACCTTCCCCTGTACCTGGTTTACTTCCCCAATAAACCTGGAAACAAAATCAGTATGAGGGTGGTTATAAATCTCGACCGGTGTATCAAGCTGTTCAATTCTTCCTTCATACATAACTGCGATTCTGTCTGAAATGGCAAGTGCCTCTTCCTGATCATGGGTAACAAATATGGTCGTAATCCCAACCTTTTTTTGAATGTCCACGATTTCTTCACGCATTTCTTGACGCAGTTTCGCATCCAAGTTGCTCAACGGTTCATCAAGCAATAACACTTTCGGTTTGATGACAAGTGCTCTGGCTAAGGACACACGTTGCTGCTGTCCGCCGGAAAGCTCCTTCGGAAATCGCTTTTCATAGCCAGTCAGTCTAACCATCTCAAGTGCTTCTGCCACGCGGGATTTAATTTCATCCTTGCTCACCTTGCGAAGCTTCAGCCCATAGGCGACATTCTCAAACACAGTCATATGGGGGAAGAGAGCATAGTTTTGAAAAACCATGCCCATTTCCCTTTTATTCGGGGGAAGCAGGTGGACAGGCTTCCCGTCCACCACTATTTTGCCTCCGTCTACATCGAGGAACCCGGCAATCATGTTAAGGGTTGTCGTTTTTCCGCAGCCGGATGGCCCCAGAAAGGAAACAAGTTCACCCTGTTTGATTACAAGGTTCATCTTTTTGACAACTTCTGTTTTATTAAAGGTCTTCACTACATTTTCAAGGCATAAATAGCTCATTTCTTTCACCTCTTTTAGTGGGCTATTTCTATTTCTTTATTGGCTCGTTCTGTCCACTCGGCCCTTTTTGTATTGACATACTCCCAATCCACTTTTACAAGCTTATTAATTTGCTCTTCACCGTAAATGACTTTTTTCGCTATATCTCCTTCAAGCTTCGTGCTTTTCGTAACTGGCCCAGAAAATGTTGCGTGTGCCATTTCCACCTGTACTTCTTCCTCTAATATAAAATTAAGAAATTTTTGAGCAAGCTCTGGATGAGGTGCACCTTTTATAACATTAGTGGTTACAAGTAAAGCAGGTGCACCTTCCTCAGGAGTTACAAACTCGATTGGGAATCCGGTGTCTTTTAAAATATTCGTCCGGCCATTAGCCCAAGAGGTTGCAACAGCTTGACCCTGAAGGAAAAAGTTAGACATATCAGCCGTTTTATCAAATGTTACTGCGTTTTTAGCAATTTCCTTCATTTTCTCAAATCCTGGTTCAATATCTCGATCACTTCCACCGTTTGAAGCAGCAACCATAAGAAGCATATGCACTCCGTACGTTGTGGCCATGGATGGTAAAACTAATTTACCTTTAAATTTCGGATCGGCTAGGTCATTCCATGATTTAAGCGGTTCCCATTTATTTTGTTTAAATGTATCTTTGTTATAGGCCAAGCCCGTCGCTACTATCCCCGTACCAACTCCAATATTGTCCTTATCTTTAGCGATATCGTATACATCCTTCAGGTTGGTGACAACGCTTTCATCTAGTGGAGCAAGTAATCCAAAAGCTTTAGCCTGCGCTTGCGGACCATCATCCAAGAAAGCAACATCTATTTGCGGCTTATCCTTTTGAGCCTGAAGCTTCGACAAGGTATCAACAGAGCTTCCGGTAATATAGGTTACCTTTACTCCAAACTCCTTTTCGAACTTGGGAATCACTTTTTCTTTTAGCCCTTTTTCATAGCTTCCACCATATGCCGCCAATACTAGTGTTTTTTCGCCTTCGCCCCCCGATTTTTCGGATGAAGAATTTCCCGTCTGGCTGCTCTTGCTGCTGCACGCTGTCATGATTCCAAGTACTAGACAAATGAATAGGATTAAAGACGCTTTTCTTTTTTTCATACTTACTCCTCCTCAAAAAAAATAATTTTAATGTGGACAAAACCTAAGGAACTGCCTCTTTCCTCCTTCAATTTGATTGTTTGGTTTTTAATTGGAGTAATATTTAAAATTTTCAGATAAGTAATGGTAAAAATATAATATTATAATCTTTTTGATTATAATATTATATTTTATTACTATCTAAAAATGGACTACCGACTAAAAATTAATTTCTGTATAATAGGTAACTTTGTCCTGGCGCACATAAAACTTTGAATATTCAATTACCTCTCCCTGCTTGGTATAAGTAAACTTCTCCCACTCAAATACGGGTGTACCCGATTCAATTTGAAGTTTTTCGGCCATTTCGCTGGTAGCAATATACGGCTTAACAAACATCCGAGCCCTTCCTAATGGAATCTTAAATTTTTTCTTTAAAATGTTGTAGATCAGCTCATTATTTATGTCATTAGGCGACAGATCAGGACATTTATCAAAAGGCAGATAGGAATACTCCAGATTAACTGGGATATCATTTTCCATTTTTAAACGCTGAATCTTAAAGACTTTTGCACCAGGCTGTAACCCAAATTTGCCTGCCACTTCATCTTCCATAATTTCCATTGAAAAACTAAGTAATTCATGTGGAGACTCTAGGTCTTCAACCGAAGTTGTCAACAACAATTTATTTATATCCAATTCATTGGTGGTTCCTGCTACAAAAGTACCCTTCCCGCTTTGCCGGTAAAGGTATCCTTTGCTCACCAACTCCATAACAGCGCGTTTAACAGTAATGGTACTTACCTCAAAATGATCAGCCAATTCCTGTTCAGTCGGCAGCTGATATCCAATATCCCACTGCTTCGATGTGATTTTTTCTTCTAATACTTCTTGCACTTGACGATATAGAGGTATATGGTTGTTTTTATCTAGCTTCATAACATCTCACCTAATTTATAATATTATAATTTTATACTATATTTCCTGTTAATATATAATTTACTAAGATTCCCCTCCACTGTCAATATTTTTTGAATTATTTGAAAAATAGTTTTTTCTTACCATTGATAACCATCACAAATGATTTAGTAATTACTCTTTTTAACATGCTTAGATAAGTTAGCAGGCAGTTCCCTACCATCCTTTCACTCTTTCAAGGACGGCATCCGAAACGCGGCCTTGCTGCACATCCTCCATGGCTTCCTCAATAATACGCAAACCTTTTTCTAGAGACGCTTCCGAAATCGTTAGGGGCGGAGCAATCCGTAATACCGATCCAGAAAAGAAAGTTAAAAATAATCCTTTTTCCCAGCAGCGCCAACATACTTTTGCTGCGGTTGAACCGCTTCCAATTTTTGAATTCCTTCGCTCTACAAGGTCAACGCCAATCATTAATCCTTTTCCTCTAATATCACCAATCATCTCAAACTTTTCTTTCAATCTAGCAAAGTACCCCTGAACATATTCTCCAAGCAGATTTGAACGGCTGATAAGGTCCTCGTCCTCAATTACTTGAATGGTTGCCAATGAAGCAACACAGCTAACGGGATTCGCTGCGAGTGAAAATGCTCCTGAAGGGGGTTCAACAGAATTCATAATGTCGCTCCTGCCTACCACTGCACTTATCGGCATGCCTGATGCGATGGCTTTGCCTAATACGATTAGATCCGGCTCTAACTGAAAGTGAGAACTCGCAAACCATTCTCCCGTTCGACCGAACCCCGTTTGAACTTCATCCGCCACTATTAATATTCCATGTTTAGCAGTTAATTGTTTTAAAGCGTCTATATAACTTTGCGGTGGAACTAGAACGCCTGAATCTCCTTGAATGGGTTCAATAACAATCGCGGCAACCTCCTCAGGAGGGCACACTGTTTCAAATAATTGCTCAATGGCCAAGATACAGCGTTTACTTTCTTCTTCACGATCAACTGGTGATCGGTAGACATCAGGAAATGGGATATGATAAACGTCTGGTAATAATGGGCCCATGTTCTTTCTCATCGGGAGACTGACAGCCGAAATACTTAAAGCACCATATGTGTTTCCATGATAGGAGCGACTGTAGGCGATAATCTTAGAACGTTTTGTATAACTTCTCGCTAATTTAATGGCAGTATCATTGGCATCCCCACCAGATAATCCAAACGTCACTTGTTTTGGAAACGATCCTGGCGTTATACGGATTAGCTCTTCCGAAAGAGAAACAATTTGTTCGTGGCTGGCATATGCAGGATTATAATGGACTAATTGGTCTAACTGGGCTTTTATTTTTTCAATAATAAATGGATGCCCATGCCCTGTGTTTGTGACACAAGCACTGGATAAAAAATCAATCCATTCATTGTTGTCATGGTCCCTAATGATTTCACCTTTTGCTTCTTTAATTACTAGTGGAAAAAATGGAAGTCTCATTCCTGGTGAAAGGACGTTTGTTTCACGTTCTAACCATTTGGTACTGCTCATTTTGTTCACATAATTCCACTCCTTTTCAGCCAATATTCAAGGTCTTCAGGTAGTTGTCAATATACTGAATATCCCTATTAACCTCTTGAGCTAAAAATGTCTTATCCGAATCGGTCAAGCTCTTACTGTCTACATCTTTTAACACATTTCTTAAATAAGAGATTTGAATTCTATCCAAATCGGCATTTTTCACATCCAATTGTTCAATATGCTCTGGAATCGCAATAACCGAGCCCGGAATATTCTCTCTTGGGTCTCCTCTCATAATCTTTACGCCCTGCCTTTTGGCAAAGTTCAATTGCGCAATCGGATGTTTTCCCGCTCCGGTGTATTCAGACTCTTGGACAACAATGATTTCATTCTCATCATATTGTTGGGCAAGGACCAAAGCCGCAGCCAAGGATGTATTTCCAGCCGGACCCCTTTCAAGTCCCTCCAATTTCGCTAATAATTCAGTTGCATAGAATACTTCCCCTTGTGTCACAGTAACAAATCTGTCTAAATACCGTAACGGCCGGGCAGCATTCCTCGGGACATCCGAACGGTCAGGATCAATGGAAAAAGGAAAACTAAAACCTGTATGGCCGGTAGTGAAGGATTTTCGGTTGAAATCCTTGTCAGAAGCCATATGCAACCCGGTAAGATCAACAGATACCCCTATGATTTCGGTCTGATGATTCCCAAATTTCTTTAACCCACGAGCTGTACCTGTAACATTTCCTCCACCTGCATGTGTTACACAAACTGCTGCAGGTTCTTTACCAAATTGATCCTTAACTTGCTGTCCAATTTCATACCCTAAAGTTTCAACCCCTGCTATTGCGTACGGCGAGTATAACGATGCGTTAAAGTATTGTGTCTGATCGAGCAACAATAGTGCCGTATAGAACAGCTCCGGTCCTACCGTTAACTGGATCACCTCCGCCCCAAGTGCTTCACATTTTCTTCCCTTTTCTAAAATTTCAGGCTGCCCCAACCCTTGACTATCATAAGTTTCCTGAAGCACTATGCACTTTAGCCCTTGCTTTGCTGCCTGGCTCGCAACTGCTGCACCATAATTTCCACTTGTGGCAGCAATCACTCCGGAAAAACCTTTTTTCTTCGCCTCGTGAACAGCTAGAGTGGCCCGCCGATCTTTAAAACTGCCCGATGGGTTTGCTGCTTCATCCTTCATTAAGATCGTAGCGCCTTTCCCTTTTGGGGAAATTCTCCGGACTAACTGAGTAAGATTTTTTAATTCAAGTAAAGGTGTATTTCCTACTTGATTCTCCTTTTGAATCCTAGCAACGTCCTCCAAGGAATACCCAAGTTGGGTCATCATTTTTTCATATTCAAAGCCGACCAAACCTTGTTTAAATTGGTCATAATCTATTTTTAAGGAGCGTTGCATAATTTCATTTTTCCGGTTCATAATTTGTTCAAAAGATACATCGGTAAGCATTGGATCCCCTCATTTCCAAATAAACTTGGGTTATTCTGAAATCATTTTTTCATTTTTTTAAAAGCAGCCGTTGTTCTTCTTCACCAATATTCAGCAATTCATACACTGGGGGACCATAGCTGTGTTCATAACAGGGCTCAATCTGAATTAGTCTGCCAGTAATCACTCTTCCGCTAAGAGTTTTAATATTTACTTCTTCTTTTAACACCGCTTCTTCTAGTAAAAATCCTCTTGCTCTCATCTCATAAGGTACATTTTTGGAGTCTTCCGGCAGCCGGTTAGATCGTTCCTCAGGATTTAACAATACTCGATGAACTTCGACCCATGTACCTTTGTTTATTTTTTTCAATTAAAAACCTCCCCTTATAAAGCGGTTTCATGAATTCCAACTCACTTAATTTATAATATTATAACTTTATAAGTTTATAAGTTTATACTATATATACTGTTAATATATAATTTACTAAGCTTTACCTCTATTGTCAATATTTTTTGAATTATTTGAAAAATAATTTTAGAGATGCATGGGGACTGTTCTCCTAGACATATACAAGCCAGGAGACCCTTCCCCTGGCTTATCCTTCATCCATATGGATTAAAGTCCTAAAGCTGTCCAACCTCCGTCAGCTTTTAAGGTTTCACCTGTAATATAAGATGAAGCATCAGAGGCTAAGAAAATAGCCGAACCTATTAATTCATCAGGCATTCCTAATCGATTTAGTGGTGTTCTTGCCTCAATCTTTTGGGCAAACTCACTTCGTTGGTCCTTAATGGCCTTTACCAAAGGGGTTTCAATATATGCAGGTGCAATCCCATTTACCCTAATGCCATGAGGAGCCCATTCAACCGCCAATACTTTGGTCAGCATATTCACGCCGCCCTTACTAGCACAATAAGCTAATGACCCCGTAAGTGCTGTTTCCCCACCGACGGAGGAAACATTTATGATGGTTCCTTTCTTTTGCTTAATCATTTGCCGGCCGACTGCCTGGGCGAATAAAAATACACCCGTTAAATTAACACCGATCACCTTATTCCAATCATTTAGGTCGTATTCCTCTGCCGGCCTTTTCACGGTTATTCCAGCATTGTTGATGAGAATGTCAATTTTATGGAATCTTTTAACAGCCTCATCTACTACATTTTGAATGTCCTCAGGATTCGAAACATCACACGGAATAACTAAGGCCTCAACTCCTTTTTGTTCAATTTCTTTCGCAACTTCATCTAACTCAACTTTTGTGCGGCTACAGAGAACAACGTGGCTGCCAGCTTCAGCCAAACCTACAGCTATTGCTTTACCAATTCCTTTACTAGCCCCTGTAACAATACTTACTTTTCCGGTTAAATCAAATAACATCTAAATTCCCTACTTCCTATTTTTTTATTAATCTAGTAAATGATTCGAAATAATGATTCTTTGAATCTAGATTGTTCCTCCATAGATTTGGGTAATTTTCATTATTGATTTTATTCTTTATTCGACGCATGGTATAGAATTCCTTTTAAAGTAATAAGAAAGCTCCCAACTATGAACATTGATTACATGATCATAATTGGTAAGGATTTGGAGAAGAAACAACAGGTTTACCTAATATAATTAGAAACCTCAATAAGGTTAAAATCCGGGTCCCTGAAATATACTGAATAAATGCGTCCTACTGCACCAGTTCGTTCTACAGGTCCCTCAATAATGGTAATTCCCTGCTTTTCTAAGGATTCTACTATTTGTTCTTTTGGAGTATCCGTAATAAAACATAAATCAGCTGAGCCAGGTGTTGGGCTTATTGCTTTTGGCTCGAACTCCTTCCCATATTGATGCAGATTTATTTTTTGATTACCAAATTTAAGTGCTTTTCTGCCTTCACCAAAAGTTTGAACATCCATACCCATAACTAAAGAATAGAAGTCACATGTAACTTCAATATCTTTAACTGTTAAAACTAAATGATCTAGCCCCTTAATATTCATCTCGCTCACCCTCTAAAAAAATTTTTTATTTAAAAACGTACTGACCCCAAGCTGATCTTAAATATTCTTTCTTGATTAACATGTCTCTAACAATCGGTAGAACAAAAATATCACATTTATTTCCAGCTGCCAATATAGAAATTACCTTGATTTTTTCTTAAGTCAAACAAACAGTAAGAGTAACAACGCAAAAAAATTTCCATAAAATTTAACAATTTGTTAAGAAATGATAAATTACGATTTCTATATATTAGGAGAAAAGGAGGTGTGTGCAGGAATGTCAGATGAACCACGAGAACTACCTCAGGAAGAACCTCAAGAGCAACCTTTAGAACGGAATCAAGAAAACATAAAAACTCTTAAAGATGAGATTAAAAATGAAATTAGAAATGAATTAAAAGAAAAATTCATCCATTCTCGCAAGAAAAGAAAGCATCGAATAATTTATTCTGTTTGTGTCTTTGCACTCGGTGTTTTGATTGGCTTTGGCGGCGGAAGGGCAACTCATTCAGAGCATCACTTTGACCAAGTACACAAGGGACACTTTGAACATGGTAAATTTCAAAAATGGCATGATATGCAAAAATAGTATTACAAAATACAGCCTGGGAAGAACCGCTCCCCTTCCTAGGCTGTATTTATTCTTATTTTAGTGTTATTTTAGGTAGTTTTGATATATTAATTTGCCCATACCACAATTTGAATTAATTAAGTTTTCCTTGAAATTGATCATTTTTTTTCATTTCATGAATCGTCTCTTCAATTTCCCGGACAAAATATTTAAATACCTGATGATTCCCTGAATCACTAAAGTTCTTTTTATCAATTGAATTAAGCAGCCCAATAACAGCTTTAAACTTTAAATCATCAAAAAATGGGATTTGGCTTTCCCCATAGATTTCACCTTCAACTTCCACCTCCCCTTCATCATTCTCCAGCCTAAATCTGAATTTTTCCGTGTTATCAGCGTTCAATTAAGCTCGCTCCCCTATTTAGATGCATGGGGACGGTTCTCATGTCTCATTAACGCTCGAAAATGAGGCACGAGAACCGTCCCCATGTTTCACCCTTATATTTTTTAATTGATTTGCAAAAATATACACAGATAACTATCAATAATTAGGGCAAAATAATATAACTAATTCTAAAGAAAGAGGGTCTTAGGATGTTTTATACCTATAACCTATACAGTTCGGATCAATTGGGATTTACTAACTCTTATCACATCCAAACCGAATTGCCACCGCATAAATTTCGGGCCATTATGATGGAATTTCGGCGTGGAGGAAATAATGATCCGCAGGCTTTTGTGAAATACATGCGCGAACATTTCCCCGATAGCTTTCGTTTATTCGAGTATGATGATGTTGTTCAATATGATGCCGACCAAGAAAACTCGGTTATCCTTTCCAACCTTTTAGACCAAAATAATCAAACTATTTAGGGCTGTTGAAAAAATAGGTTCAACAGCCTTTTTACGGCTGCGGGGAAACTATATAGGAGTGATATTAGAAATGAAAGGAAAAAGTGTCAAGACGATTCATGTTCTGTTATTACTGGTTGTAATCGCCGTTTTAATTTGGTCACTTATCAAGCCTGCAAGCTACAAGTCCTGGACATTAGAAGCCACTCCTGCCATCATCGTTTTAATGATCGCCCTATTAACGTACAAAAAGTTTCGTCTTACTACCTTTTCTTACGTCATTATTGCTATTATGGCGATCTTGATGTTTATCGGCGGCCATTACACCTATTCAAAGGTTCCTCTATTTAATTGGATAAAAGATACTTTTGATTTGAAAAGAAACCACTACGATCGATTTGGTCATTTTTTAAAAGGCATGATTGGCATAGTGATAAGAGAAATATTATTAAGGAAAACCCCGTTGAAAAAAGGGAAATGGTTATTTTGGATTGTGACAAGTATTTCTCTTGCCATTTCCGCGATGTATGAAATCATTGAATGGATAAGTTTTATTATAGGCAAGGGAGGAAAAACAGCTAAAAACTTTCTAGGGAACCAAGGTGATATATGGGATGCACAATGGGATATGGTATTAACCTTAGCTGGTACCATCATTTCCTTACTATTTCTTTCCAAACTACATAATAGATTGTTGCGAAAAGAGTTAGGAAAGTGAGACATGGGGACGGTTCTCGTGCTTCATTTTCGCTAGAAAATGATGCAGAAGAACCGTCCCCGTGCTTCACATTTAAGGAGTTACAATATTAATAGTATGATTAAAGTCATCCAACAGGTTTAATAATTCTTTTAGCTTGTCCGTATTACCTGATAGTCTTAATTTTTCTGAAGCAATGGTTTGTTCTAAGTCTATTGCTCCAAGTAAAAATTCAAAAAATGTTTTCTTGTCAGCTACGATTGAAACATCCGGATTAGCATCCAGCCTTTCCTTCTTATTCAAAACAGAATTTTCTAAGTAAATCGTATAAAGTTCATTTACATCTGTTAGAGTTACATTAACGACGATCCTCTTACCTTCTGCTTTTGGTCCATTTAACCTAACGGCCATCAACTTAAAGAATTCGTCAAAGGAAGTCCTAAGGATTAAGCGCGAAATTTCTTTTGATGCGGCTCGCCCTTGACGGACTCCATTTCTTAGTTCTGATGTCCCTAAAAGATAAGCATTCCGCCAATTAGCCGACTCAGCCTGGTATCCTAATTGTTCAAAAGCGTCCGCTAATAATTCCTTTGCTTCCACATTTTCCGGGTCCGCCATGACCACATGTCTTACCACTTGAGCCACCCAACGGTATTCTCCATTCTCAAAATCTACCTTCGCTTGTTTTAATATATTGGCTGCACCGCCCATGTATTGGACATACTTTTTCCCCGCTTCCACCTGTGTAAGTGGATCTAAGTCAGAGGGATGTCCACTATAATACCCTAAGTAAAAATTATAAACGGCTTTTGAATTGTGTTTTAACGTACCATAATAGCCGCGATTACCCCAATATTGCCCTAATGACTCCGGAAGTTCAATTAATTCGGCAATCTCATCCATGGTATACCCATGATTAGCCAATCGTACGGTTTGATCATGGATATATTTATATAAATCTCGTTGATATTTTAAATGTTCTATGGCACGTTCCTTCCCCCATACCGGCCAGGCGTGAATCATGACCAAAGCATCAATCTCTTTTTCACCAAACAAATCTATCGTTCTATCAAGTGCCTTCACCCATTCCAGTGAATCCCGAGTTTTGGCCCCTCTTATCGCATAAATTTGATGCAGTGTTTTATTGGCATTTTCGGAGACAAATAATGCTTTGTATTCTTCAATATAGAAATGCATCTCAGCAGGTGCTTCAGTATGCGGCGTTAATAAAAATGTGAAATGAATCCCATCTACTTCAAGCGTTTCCACTTCATTTTTAACTTCAACATTTGGCATTTCAAAACCAATATGCGCATTGCCGGTACCGAAAACGGATCCAATTCCGGTTGATAAAAACCCGCATTCCGACTGGCAAGCCAATACCGAACTGATACCAGGCACGACGATTCATAATCGGCCCCAATAAAACATTTTCACTGAACGCCTCTTTGGTAAAATGCTCAGGGACAATGATCGGGATATCAGGATTCTCAGCATATTCAAGAATGGCCTTAGTACCGCCGTAATGATCGCTATGGCTTTGGCTAATAATGATGGCAGTCACTGGTTTTTTAGGCCGGTGTCTAAAATATAATTCAATCGCTTGTTTAGCAGGCGGCATTCCGCTGGAAGTATCTATGACAATCACACCGGTTTTTCCCTCTACGAATATAGTAGTAGCGATGGAAAGTCCACGCACTTGATAGATTCCATCAACGACTTTATACAATCCAGCTTTTGCTTGTAATTGTACGTTTCTCCATAAACTTGGGTTGACAGCGTCAGGCACACTTCCAACAGATTCAATTAAATCTTGGATTTTATTTTCAGTTGAAGCAATCAAGCCTCGATCGGCATCGATAAAATCTTGTTTGTCTTCAAAATTTAAGATTTCCGTGAATCTTTTCTGTACCTCTTTTGTAAAAGAAGTAGCAGGCTTTGATTGATTTGTCGTAAGATAGGTCATTTTACATTCCTCCAAGGTTAGTAAAATTAAAAAATACTTTTATAACTCATTACACGGAGTACCGTTTTAGTTTGGGAGCCATACTAGGTAAAAAGCACAATTGCACCATCGTCCTAATTAATAAATAAGCCGATTTTCCAGCAGTAAACAGGAAGATCGGCTTCTTATTTCATACCTTAAACTGCCCGGTACAACTCGAGCATTTATAATAGTTTTACTGAAGATAAACCTTAACCGTTGAATCAATAGCCACATCCAGCAAAATCGGCTTTTTCTCCTGAAAGGCTTTTTCAAAAGCCGGTTGAAGTTCCTCGGACCTTTCAATTCTGACAGAATCAATGCCAAACCCTTTAGCAACACTGACAAAATCTACTGGCGGTTCGTTTAAATCCATCCCCGGGAAAACGTTGTGCTTAGCGGACTCCCCTTTGATATTAAGAATTCCGCCTTTAAGAATCATGTAGCTTTGGTTATTCATAATCACAAAGACGACTGGGAGTTGATACTTGGCAGCATTCCATAATGATTGAATATAGTAAAGGGAAGAACCATCCCCAATGATATTGACAACCCTCTGATCAGGACGCCCCAGCTGTGCGCCAAGGGAGGCCGGCATACCGAATCCTAGGCCACCGCCCTTCAATGCGATCAGGCTTCCAGGCTGGTTTAGTTCCAAATAACTGTGGGTATATCTTCCAGAAGTTACGGATTCGTCTACAACTAAAACATTTTCCGGCAGTGCTTTATTTAATTCATACATGACTTCGGCAGGGGATAAAGGAAATTGGCCTCTAGTTTCTTCCAGTTCCTTTAAACGCAGTTCATCACTATGTATTTTCTTCTGTATAGTCTTTTCTTTTAAATTTTCGAATCGGGCTTTATCCTCAACATTTGATTGGATTTCGATTAATTCTGTCATTTCCTTAATGGCGATCCTTGGGTTGGCCGAAATGGCAATATCTACGTGCATGTTCTTGCCAAGCTCCCATTCACCACTATCAATTGCGATTACCTTGGTTCCCTTTTGGACAATCGGCTTGTCAAAGTAGAGCAATGGGGCTTGACTCGTGACTCCCACGAAAACCACAACATCTGCTTCTGAAAGGGCCTTCTCGATAAAGGGACCGTTTGGCAGGCATCTTCCCGCGTATTGACGGTGACCATAAGGGAAATTTAATCTGGAGGCCTGATGCTCTACATATACAGGAGCACCAATCATCTCCGCGAGCCGAACCATTTCGTTCACCCCTTGGCAGCTGGCCAAGTGATCCCCGACCATAAACACAGGATTGATTGCATGCTGAATCAAATTGGCCGCATTTTGCACTGCTTCTAGATCTCCCCTAATATTGGAGGAAACAATGGTAAGTGGGATTGTTTCTGCCTCAATCTCCTGCCATAGCACATCCGAAGGAAGAGAAAGAAAAACAGGGCCCATCGGTTCTGTCATAGCCACTTTAAAGGCCCGGTGCAGAACAATTGGTAATTCCTGTGCATTTTTAACTTCCCAGCTCCATTTTGTGTAATTTTGGGCCATGCTTACCATTTCTCCCCATAATGCAGGTTCCTGGATAGCGAGTCTGGTATCCTGCTGGCCGGCGGTTACAATAAGCGGTACCCCGGCACGATAGGCGTTGTAGACGTTCCCTAATCCATGAGCCAAGCCGGGAGCAGCGTGAAGATTAACGACCCCTGGTTTACCGGTTGCTTGGGCATAGCCTGCAGCCATTCCAACACACACATCTTCATGTAAGGAAAGAACATATTTAAGTTCCGGATAGTTTACTAGCCCGTCTACCAATGGCAGTTCGGTTGTTCCAGGGTTTCCAAACAAATACTCTACTTCATATTTTTGCAAAGTTTTTAAAATAAAATCTCTAGCAAGCATCTCTCTCACCCTTTACACATTTTTGTAGTTTTTTTCTTTTCAGAAAATATTATACTACAAAATTTTGAAATTTTTATATATTTAAAAAATAAGAGAAAATTAGAGGCTGATTAGAAAAGGCGATACCAACTTATAGTATCGCCTGTCTTCCTTCTATCCGTTATGATTCCTTAAAAGTTTTCATACTGTAATGACAACTTTTCCTTGAGCGTGCCCCTGTTCAAAGTACTTGAAAGCTTCTTCAACTTCACTCATCTTAAAAGTTTTATCAATAACTGGTTTTACTTTTCCGGCTTCAAGGAGTTCTTTTATATAGAGTAAATCATTTTGGTTTTGCCTTTGTAATAAGCTAGACATTTTTTTCCTTCCAGTGAGCGATAACCAAGGCCCTAAGGTCATTGTTTGAAACAGCTGTGCACCCGAACCTCCGACGTGAACAAAAGTTCCATTAGCATTTAAAGACCGTTTATAAGCTGTAATCGGATGGTGCCCGTTAACACCAAGAATCAAGTCATACTTCTGTCCTTTTTTGGTAAAATTCTCTTTTGTATAATCAATGACATGATCTGCACCAATGGAACGAAGGATTTCTAAATTTCTCGTACTGCAAACACCTGTTACTTCTGCTCCAAAAGCTTTGGCAATCTGTACCGCAAAAGTCCCAACACCACCTGAGGCACCATTAATCAATACCTTCTGTCCTCTCTGAATTTTTCCTTTATCCCTTAGACCCTGTAAGGCAGTAACAGCCGCCATTGGTACCGCAGCAGCTTCCTCAAATGTGATATTTTCTGGTTTTAATGCCAATGCATTTTCAGGAACAGATACATATTCAGCAAAACCACCCCAGCCAGCTCTGGAAAGATCTCCAAATACCTCTTGGCCTGGCTGAAACTGTTTAACATTTTTACCAACTGCTTCGACCCGGCCTGCAATGTCACCTCCGGGTATGGAGTATTTTGGTTTTAGAAGACCGAAGGCCAAACGGGCTAAGAAGGGCTCTCCTTTCAAAAGCACTAGATTACCATAATTCAAGGATCCTGCATGAATCTTTACCAGTACCTGATGGTCCTCAGGAATAGGTTTATCTACTTCTGTCAGATTAAGAACATCGGGTGAACCATATTTGTTATAAACGATGGCTTTCATTCTTTTCCCTCCGTATCCATTTGTCTGTTATTTTTTTGAGGAACTCATTATCTCTAGTGGAGCTCCAGATGCTATTTTTGTAGACATGTCAGCAAGTGAAGATTCATTGAATCCCTTAACGATAAGCCATACGGCTAAAATCATTTCATTAGCCGCTACTGGCAGCGACAGTACTGCACCCCAAACTGAAAGTTGTTGAATGACTCCGAACATTTCTAACAATGCTGCGATAAAAACAAGGGCTGCCCCTGTCATACCCAAGATGGGAATAAATCTTGGTACGAGCTTTGATTTGTAAAATATATAACTGTACATAATCGTATTAATGCCCAGCATGAAATTAGGACCAAGCAAAAATGTCCAGTCATGTATTGCTATTAGTACTGTGCCTGAAGCATGAAAAGAGGCAATATCCGGAGCACCCGCTGCTGTATATTCCCGGCTTAAGGTTAAGAGGGACAGGACGCTTATTACACCAACCGTGATGATCATCGCTTCAAGAAACCTAAAACAAACATGCCAGAGTGCAATCGTTTCATTGTACTTTCTTAAAATAGGAAACATAATCGTTGCTGTACCAACAGCGGAAACGACAAGTATTAGCTCCATAAGCCCTCCTGTTATCACCTGGTTGGAGTGTTCCGAGCCTTTAATCAGGTAATCAGGACCTTTTAGGATAGGACTATATAAGGTTAGACCAATTACCGCCGTAACTGCCGCAAGTATAAACAGTACTCCCACCATTTTTGCCGCTTTCTTATTTGAATTCATTTTGCTATCCCCTTCTCTTAATAAATTCAAAAACGGTCAAGCATATAACCATCATAGTTTTTATTTCTTTGTGTTTTCCCCATAGAAGAATACCTCTTCCAACGGTAAGTTAAAGGCGTGAGCAATGCGAAAAGCAAGTTCTAAGGATGGGGAGTAATTTCCCTTTTCGAGAGCCACGATGGTTTGTCTTGTAACGCCCACCTTGTCAGCCAGTTGCTGCTGGGTCATTTCATTATGGTCAAATCGTAATCTCCTGATATGATTGCCGACAAGATATTTACCCATTATTAGACTCCTTTCCGATAGTGATAAAGTTTCGTAACAGATCCAGTCACATCAGAAATGAACCCTGATATGATCAGGATTATGAACATCATCTGTGACGGCTGATAGATAACCAGGGATCCCATTGCAAGTAGAAAGCCGAAAATAAAGACAAAAAAAGAATTTCGGTTTGCTTTCAAGTCAATTAACTTATCCAGTTCATCAGCGAATGTTGGTTCTTTTTCTCCAGTTGTCATTCTAAATAGGATATTGAAAAGAATGCTGATAATAATGTGGGCGACAATTGAAAGCAAAGTCAGGATGAGGACGAATGAACCCCAATAGCGAAAGGTTTCCAGCGACTCCAGCCCCCTTTCAGGGTGACGTGGGTACATGTACAAGCAATAAGTTCCAAAAATGAGTATGGCGCTGATTAACGATACGATGCTTTTCTTTTCTTGATAAGTCATGGTTTCACCCCTTACTTTATTTTTTTTTATATTTGGTAAAATCTGTTATACATAATGTAATATAAACTTTACATTAAGTAAAGTATATTTTACAAAAATAAAACCGGACATCGCAAAATGGGCAATGTACCGGCATGTGCTTTTATAATTTTGCTTTCATTCTAAAAATGTTTAGGCCATTCTACCATTATCTTGCTCATCCATGAAAAGATTTCATCCCCTTCTAAACAGCAAATTTCTAAAAATTGCCCATCAATGAAAACTTCGAGGATTTGCCGAAATAAAATCCATCATATCCAAATTATTCTCTTTAATAAATTTATTTGTTTTTTGAGGATTATTCAGTACTAAGAGCAGTTTCATCATATTTTGGGTACAAGTGTGTAAATTCTTTTTATCCATTTTATGATAACTTTTCATTATTTTGATAGCATTATTTAAATAATTTTCTGCTAGTTTCAGGTTTTGGGGTTTTCCAAGGTAAGTTTCAAGCATTCCACTGTAGTTATATGAGATAGCAAGTGCCTTACTATTTGGTCCAAAATGACGCTTCGTGTTTTCTATGAGATATGGCAAATACTTCTTAGCCTTTTCATACTCTTTATCTTTCTCGTAAAACTTAATGAGTATGTCAACGAATTCAATATATTTCTTACTTGGAAGAATTTTAGGATACCAGCCTTCCACTTCTTTTTCTAGAAAGGAAATAACCCCCTTAATATCGTTTGATTGTAAATAGTAATTCATAATGGTATGGGTAATTCCCACAACATAATATTCAAAGTTATCTAACTTCATGATTTCCAATGCTCTGCAAAGCAAAGGAAGTCCTTTATCCTCTTGTTTACTGTCTAAATAGCAATGACCTAAAGCTGCTATGCTTTGACCAAGATCTGGACTTAATGGTTCAAGAATCTTTTTCTTAATGGAAATTGATTTTAATAAAAGTTTTTCTGCCTTCCGATATTTTTTTGTTTCTAAACTGATAAGACCAAAACTGTCTAACATTTGAGCAAAGTAAATGTTTTCTTCTTCCCCGACACCATAAATAAAAATTTTCAATGCCTTCCTGATATATTGCTCTGCTCGCAAATCATTCGGGTTTTTGGAATACAAGTACGAAGCATAACTTTGATAGGCTAAAGCTATATCCTTATGCAAAGGAGGCAGTAGCTTTTCAAATAGGCTCATCGAATCATAGAGAAGTTTCTCTGCTTCAGGGTGTTTCAGCTCTTTATATATCGAGCCAAGTGAATTCATTACCTTTACAGTTTTATAATTCTCTAATCCATATTTTTCCTTATTTTTCATAAAGGCTTCTTCAGTTACAGAAGCCGCTTTATCGTACTCTCTAATTGATTCGTATAACCTGCCAAGATTATGTAAAACATCTACTTTCATTTCTTGATATTCAGTATTATCTTTAGTATCGCAAATTTTTAATAAGTCTTTATACATTCGCTCAGCATCAGTATACTTTTCACTATTTTTATACGCTACTGCAAGATTGTTCATAATTGTCATTTTTGATGTCTGATCAAGCCCGTTAAATTCCAAGACCTGATTGTAGTATTTGATAGCCTTGGGATAATCCCCAAGATGACGGTAGTTGATTCCAAGGTTATTTTTAACCGCTATATCAAGCTCCTGCCATTCAGATCCATTTGTTACTGGATAAATTTCTTTTAATAACTTAATTGCTTCTTTATAGTCTCCTGCCTCATAGTAAATAGCTGCTTTTTGGTTTAAGGCTTCTATCGTGTGGAAATCCTTATCGCCAAAGTGTTTCATACTTAATTGAATAGTGGAATCACATTGATTTAGAGCGTTGTCAAATTTTAAATTCCCTAAGTCGTATTGAATTATTTGGTGAGAAAATTTCAAAGTTCGTTCAATCATTGTTTCATCTGTTGCATAGCTTCCGTGCTTAAAGGCAGATTTTAATAGAGGCACAATAATTTCCTCTTCTAAGTCCTCCTCAAGCATTTCACTTAATTCCTCGTCAATAAGCTTAAACATTTGAACATGTTCATTATTAATCTCGGAGTCTTTTCTTTTTAGCAAATATCTCATTTCTAAAAATTCTTTATAGACAGAGTGGGCAAATAGGTAATATAACGAGGATAAACTAGTTTTTGAATAAAAACGGACTAAAATCATATATGTAAATTCAATTTCATCTAATACGTTTTGACTTACCTCTGCCTGTTCATTTCCAGTTACATATTTTAACGCTGATTTTATACTCATAGGTTCCCCAATAAAAGCGCCTGCTTCGAGAAAATGAATCAACTTTATTCCTAAATTGCTGTGGAAATGCTTGCTTAATCGTGAGATTCTTTCCTCTAACACCGCCTGTATCATTGGAGTAAATTTTTCGGCCATTCGGTCGGTTTGCTCACTGGAAGCATACCATTCATTCAAGTTTTTTCGAACAAGCGCCGCTAGCTCCTGAGGATGGTTTTTAGCCCAGTTCCACCTTTTATATTCGGAATCATAAACGAAAAGGGAAGATTGCTGATTTAAGGAATCTTGGAACAAATTCACGGTTTCCTTTAAGAATAGAGGTTCTAATTGTTTTCCCTTGTCAATCTGAAACCATTCTGCAAGCGCAGTTGCTACTGTTTCCGTCAAATTCTTTTGTTGATCATTTTTCATAATTTCCGTTAAGTACTTTTCAATATCTTTTGCTTGGAATCCCTCGATTTTCATCAAGGTGTGTTCAAGCATTTTGTGCAGTTTTTTAAAGTGCTCTAATCGGACAAAAGAGTTTATTCTACTGATACTGTCTGACTGTCTTTCTAAAAATAAAAACATAACCGGGATTCTCATATTATCCAATTCATCAAGCAAAAGGGTAAAAAACATCGCTGATTCTTCGTCCATCCATTGGAAGTCGTCGACAATCCAAACAAGGGTTTCATTATTTTCTTTAATCTTTTCAAGCAATTTTAACGCATCTTGGGTAAGTCCCTTTATAATTTCTTGAATGGAATTTCCGTTCTCCTGGTTAGATATATTTAATGAAGCTATATTATAGGTCGTATCCTGGAAACTGTTTTTAAGCTCTAAGGAATCCTTTATTGCTGAAACGCCGGAAATCACTTCGCCTATAGCCCCTAAACTGGCACCTTTAACACTTAGTATCGGTGAGAGCAAACTTTCCATATCAGAAGAAACATTAAATAATCTGCTTAAAGAAGACACCTTTTCTTTCACTTTTTCATTCCCGACTAAAACGTTTTTAATTCTTCTAGTAAAGGTGGGATTAATTTTGACGTTTAATTTATTTATGGCATTGCGAATTTCCGTTAGACCTTTACTTACCCCAATCAGTTCGGAACTGTAATTTGTGTTAACAAAATGAATTTTTGCAGCATCCACCCTAAGCAGTTCGTCCCTAAATTGCTTGGCGATTGTACTTTTCCCCATGCCAGAATTTCCAGCCAGTGTCCTAATCATTGGTTTAGATATATCTTTGGCAATAGCAAAAGTGTCTTTTAATGAAGAAATCAGCTCATGCCGACCAACAAAGACGTCTTCACTGTTTGGCATATCAGGAATATATTTAATATATAAATCATCAACCATTTTGTATCTTCTTAAAAACCAGCGCCACAATTTTAATTGAGGGTTTATCATGTCATCCTCGAAATAGGAATCCGCTAAGCTGTCCCGAGGCTTTAAGTTCCCCCACTCTAAAATGGTCACTAGCGGACTAGTCGCTTCAATATTATCGTAAACAGAAAACAAACCCGTTTCCTGAGCAATCTGAGTCCTTGAAAATTGGTCTTTGAATAAGCTGTAATAAGTAATTAAAAATTGAAGATCTATCGTGTTTAAGTTCTCGGGATGTTTTATATGTACGAAAATTTTTTTTGTATAATTCAATGTAAATAGTAATCTGGTCATAGCCAGAATGAGTGTATCCAATTGGTTGATATGTTCTTCCTCTTCCTTAAATTTCTTAAGAGCCTTCAGCGCGAGCTTGTGCTTCTCTTCTTTCTCTTCATCTTTATTGGTCCATTGCGTGACTGTAATTAAAGAGCCTATCCAAGGAGCCATCAAGTAAATAAAACCACCAGTCAGCAGCTTTCCACTTAGAAACAAGCTTATTTTTGTGGTACCAAAACCTATTTTCTTTAAATTATCTATTAAGTTTGGTGCCTCTTCTTGGTAAAAACTGTATAATTCACGTACGATGACATGAATTAAAGAATGCTCAGCATGAGCATCAAAAGAGATATAGATTTCTTCCTTATTCTTAACTTCTCGGATAAATTCCGGCAGGCCTTCTTTACGATCTCCGTCATAAATCTCATAAACAAAAGGGTAGTTACTATCTATAGCTTTTAATTCCCGATATAATTGCATGGCATTTACTCCTTTTTAAATCTTGAAATCCCAAATAAGTAATAATATGCTCAATTCCTTTAGTACCTGCTCTTTGTTACATTTTTGGAATCTATTAAAATATTTTCTTTTTTAACTCTATTTTAAATTACATTTTATGATTTGTTTAGGTCTTATTAAGTAGTTTAAACACAAAAAAATTTAAGAAATGATAAATTGTGATTTGTATAATTAGTAAAAAAGAAGGGTTCGCAGGAATTTCTGCTAAACTGGAGGACTACCTCAAGAATAAAAAATGCTGGAAGGGAATAAAGAGCGCCAACATTCAAAAGAGAGTAAAACCATTTCGATTTTACTCTCTAATTGTGCTCATATTTATCATATTGAACCTTAAAACGTATCCCAGTTGACCCTTGGGCATTAAGATATTTTTTAAGTATTTTTTGATAACTCAAACTGTTTGTTATGAAGCCGGTCTCGATAAATATATTTGCCTCGTCCCTGTTCTCCGATAAAGATTGCATCCTTTACAATCAACTCGCCACGAGATAAAACATTCGTAATCAAACCTTGAACTTTCATACCTTCATAGGCATTATAATCCAGATTCTGATATTGGGTTTCAGCTGTAATCACTCTTGAACGGTTAGGGTCAAGAATCACTATATCTGCATCCTTACCAACTGAAATGGAGCCTTTTTTCGACATTCCAAACAATTCAGCAGGACCCGTACTGATGATTTCTACAAATTTCTGCAACGAAATCCGTCCTTCGTTTACACCAAAATGATACAAGAGTGAAAAAATATCTTCCAGACCAGGCACACCATTTGGTATTTTTGAAAAATCATCTTTGCCAAGAGTTTTCTGGCCTTCAAATCGGAACGGACAATGATCCGAGCCAATCACTGAAATAATTCCGTTACTGATTCCATTCCATAATACATCCTGGTTCCATTTCTCTCTGAGTGGCGGAGAACAAACATATTTGGCGCCTTCAAAGTTTGGCAAATCTAAATAACTGATATCCAAAACCAAGTATTGAGGACAGGTTTCGGCAAAGGCTTTGACCCCGCGTTTCTTTGCTTCGTCTACTTTCTTTAAAGCATCGGCACAGCTGACGTGAACGATATAGACCGGTGCATCGGCAGCCTCGGCAATGGCAAGCGCTCTGCCTGTAGCTTCAGCCTCCAAAACTGTAGGCCTGGTATATCCATGATAAATGGGAGCTGTTTTTCCTTCAGCGATGGCCTGTCTAACCAGTTCATCAATGACATCACCATTTTCAGCATGAACATTGGTAATAATTCCAAGCTCTCCGGCCTTTTTCATGATCTTATACATTTCAAGGTCATTAACCATCATTTCGCCTTTATATGCCATGAACAATTTAATCGAACTGACACCATATTCTTCTGCTAAAACAGGTAATTCTTCTAGGACTCTATCACTATATTCATTGATAATGGCATGCAGCCCATAATCGATAACAGCTTGATTTCCTTTTTCAATCCACTCTTTTTGAGTATCAATTAAAGATGCTCCTCTTTTCGGGTTCGTAAAGTTAATAATACTGGTAATCCCGCCTACTGCTGCTGCTTTCGTTCCACTTACAAAATCATCTGCAGTTCCAGTACTCTGAAACGGCCAAGCAAGATGGGTATGAACATCTATGCCACCTGGAAAAATGTATTGATTACTGGCATCGATAATTCGGTCTCCGTTTTCTGGTTTGACTGTCTGTGAAATAGAAGTAATCGATTCTCCTTGTATCTCAACGTCTGCTTTAAAAACGCCTCCGGAAGTCACAATGGTACCGTTTTGAATAATTGTCCGCACTTTTCTATCCCTCCAAACTCACTATCTACACATCTAGTGACAGTATTTTCTAATGTTCCTATATTTTCAATATAAGCTTCAACTTTATCTCCAATTTGCAAAGGACCAGCTCCACCGGGGGTCCCAGTCAAAATAACATCACCCGGGAATAAAGTTGTGATTTGCGAGACAAATTCTATCAGTTTGTAACAATTAAAGCTTAGATTTTTAGTGTTAGAGTTTTGCTTTACTTTATCATTTACCTTAAGCACGATTTTTAAGTTGTTTACATCCTGTACATCTGTCTCAATCCACGGGCCTAAGGGGCAGAATGTATCGAATCCTTTTGCTCTCCCCCATTGGCCGTCTATTTCTTGCAGATCCCGCGCAGTAAGATCATTGCCAATCGTATAGCCCAATATATAATTGCTAGCTTCGTGATAAGAGATATTTTTAGCTGTTTTCCCTATAACAATGGCGAGTTCTACTTCGTAATGAAGATTTTTTGTGTGTTTTGGGTAAATAATATTTTCATAATGTCCAATAATACTATTAGGCGGTTTTAGAAAAAACATAGGCTCCTTTGGCAGGGATTCGCCAATTTCTTCCGCATGGTCTTGGTAATTAAGTCCGAAGCCAATTATTTTTGAAGGTCCAACAGGTGCTAATAGTTTTACTTGATCAAAGAAATAGCTTTCAGTGCCGATTTCGTAGCTATTGAAAATACTCCCCTTGATAACATGAATTTTTTCTCCATCTACTACACCATATTTAACCTCCGTATCCGGGGTTTCAAAACGAACATATTTCATTACAGCATTACATCTCCGGAATTGGGACCAAGCGTCTGTCCTGTATAAATATTGCCATCCGGATCGGACGCTAGCAATACGGCGGTAGGCGCCACTTCTTCGGGCCTGCCAAATCGTCCTAGAGGGAGTGAACTTTGTTTTCTTTCTTTCCATGCTTCGTCATAGCCTTCCAACAAGAAAGGAGTAGCGATTGGACCTGGTGCAATACAGTTTGCAGTAATGCCGTATTTGCTCACTTCTCGTGCTACTGATTTTGTAAATCCGATCACTCCTGCTTTAGAAGCCGCATAATGGGCATTTTCTATTCCACCTATTTGACCTAATTGAGAAGCGATATTGATAATTCTCCCAAATTTTCTTTCTAACATATGTGGTAAGACATTTTTTACACAAAGGAATGGTCCACGCATGTTCACCTTAATCATTCGGTCCCATTCTTCAACTGTTAAATCCTGAACATACCCTTGATGGGTAATCCCAGCACTGGTAACGAGAATATCGATAGCTCCCAGACCCTCAAGGGCTGCTTGAACCATATTATCTACTTGGTCAACTTCACTTACATCTCCTTCAATCAAAATTACTTTTCTTCCATATTGTTCTTCAATTTGTTCCTTTAGGGCATTGGCCTGTTCTTCGGTTTTAAAGTAATTTATAGCAAGGTCTGCACCCTCCCTGGCATATGCAAGGGCGATTTCCTTTCCAATTCCAGTTGATCCACCGGTAATTAACGCCTTTTTCCCTTGTAATTTCATCAATAACCTTCCTCTCTAATTCTAAAAATATGGTAGATTAGTTAGCACTAAAATTTACTGAATCATTTTTTGTGTCGTCAGTAAGTAAAGGATCGTGAATCTCAAATTTCTTTTCGACTCCTGCTTTCTTTAGGATTAAGTAAATAACAAAGGTTGAAGGAAACCCAACCAACCACGCAACATCAAGGTTGTTGAAAGAGATGATGGCTCCAATCAACATTGCCAAGAAAGCTGCCGGACTAAACCCTTTAAAATACCGGTATGCGCGGGTTTCTTGGTTATAAAGATAATCAAGGTTAAGTTTGCCTTTTCTTAAAATCCAATAATCGGCAATTAAAATACCCAAAACAGGTCCTAGGAAAGATGAGTAGATATTCTGGAAAGTAAAGAACCATTCACTTGTAAAAAGTACCCAAGGCATCGTGACGGCTGATAAAGAGGCTGAGATAATCGCACCTGTGGACCACTTTACTTTAAATAAATCTTGAAAAGCCAACGCAGCAGGTAAGACACTAGTAGTTAAGTTAGAGGTGATTTGTGCAAGAATAATGAATACCATTAGAATTAATCCAAAGGTTTTATTAGGCGCTAACGCCATTAACCCTGCAATAGGATCGTCATTTCCATTTGCAATAAAAATGAGCATACCAATAAGCACCATGGAAATCCAAGGCGGGATAATGCCGATAAAGTTACCAATAAACCCGGCTTTGCCAGTCGCCGGTCTAAGCTGGCGTCCTAAGTCAGAGTTATTGAGCATAACTGTCGCCCAGTTCGCCGTTGCAGCCGAAATTCCACCAAAGAAAAGGATTCCCCATGATCCTGGTGTGTGAGTATACTTACTAAAATCCAATTGACCTTCGAAAAGAATGATTCCAAAGAAATACACCAAGATGACACAAATTACAGTCGCAACCGCAGCGTTGAACCATGTAATATCCTTGATTCCCCGATATGATAGAAAAATATGAATGATGGTTAAAATAAAGAAATAAGGAAACTTCATTTCAGGTAAGCTGAAAAGAGTCATCATGACTTGATTAATTGCTAATGCTCCTAGCCAAGTACCTATTCCGTACCAACAGATAGCCGGAACAATACGAAGGATATAAGCTACTTTTGCTCCTTTATACCCAAAGCTTGAACGGAGTTGAACAATAAATGGGATTCCATTTTTGATGCCAGCAAAAGAGTTTATAGTACAAAAGGTCGCTACAAGCACACCAGATATAACACCGACAGCTAAGACCTGATATAGGTTGAGTCCGCCCTTTAATAAAAAGGTCCCAATCGCCATTACCTGAATAATTATTGCAGTAGACCAGAAAGAAAGTACGTAAGGTGCCAAAGTCAAAGGTCGGTCCTTTTCGGGTATAGGGTTAAGACCATTTAAATCAGTTCCATTTTTATCCATCATAAATCCCCTTTCAAAGGTACTTTTTGTTTTAGTACCCTAATTGATTTACTTACTCATATTTTTATGTGACAAAGACGTGACTCCGCTCCCAGAACTAATTACATACTCACTACAACCTTTTTATTGGATTATGTCATTTCATCCCCTTCTAATAACCTCACCTCCTTAAAATTTTAAAAATTTTTCAAATTCATCGATTCATGTATTTTAATGATCAAGAAGCTTTTGTTTAAGGTAAGACCAGTCATTTTCAATGTGTATACGTACTAATTTTTCTACCTCTGATTTATTTTTGCTCTTCAATGCATCTAGGATTAATCTATGTTCTTCTAAATAATCTCTAGGTCTGCTGAATTCCTTGAGTTCTGCGTTTCTGAACAATAGAATTAATGAACTCAGGCGATCATTGATTTCTATTAACCTTTTATTGCCGGATGCACAAACAATTAAGTCATGAAAATGTGTATTCGACTCTACCACTTCTTCAAATGATTGATTTTGGTATGCTGCCTCAGCTTGTTGAATATATTTTTCCAGCTGTGATAAATCAGAGTTGGACAGAGTGTCAGCAGCTAAATAAGCAGCGTATGGTTCCGTGGCTATTCTGCATTGATAGACCTCCTCGATATCCTCGAATTGCATGGGAAAGACAATTAAAGCGTTTTCAACATTTATAATGAGACCATCCTGCTCTAACATTCTAAGCGCTTCGCGGACAGGTGTTCTACTTACATTTAATTCCTTTGCAATTTTCGCCTCAAGCAGTCTTTCCTTCGGCTTTCTCTGACCGGAAATAATTTGTTCCCTTATAAGTCGATAGATCTGTAAATGAAAAGGGACACTACGAACTACATTGTTATTCAAAAAGACACCTCCCATACTGTCGACAATATACCATCGACCGTTTACAAAAATTGTAACATAAATAAATATAAATTCAATACTATTTTCTGAAAATTCATTAAATTAGGAAATTTGAATCAAAAAAAACAGCCTTAGAGGCTGAGGTGATAACTGTTATTAGCTGGAATATTCCTTTTTAATATGTTCCTCTATTTGTTCTCTATGTTTTAAGTCATGCTCGATCATTCCTGCAAAGTACTCACCTATTGTCATGTGTTCTCTTCCAGGGTAAGGTTCGGTGAATGTTCCTTCTGGGATCTTTTGTAAAAAGTACACAAGTTCCTTTCGAACAGTGATAAACTCCGTGATGAGCGCCTCTTGGGAAATACCTGATCTAGCATATTGTGATGCATTTTTATTAACAGCTTCTACATCTATATTTACCTCTGGAAATTCCTCATGATGATAAATACAGGCTACTCTATTGGTTATTAAAAATTTGTCCCATGAAATAAAATGGGAAATAACATCTGCAATCCCCCATGCCCCTTCTTTAAAAGGCCTAAACCAAAGATCATTTGAAATTTCCTTTAAAGAATCAACCCATTCTACTAAACTTATTTTTTCTTTGATAATTTGATCTTTTCTCATTTTTCCTTTAACTCCTTAACTCTAATGTTCTTGGTAGGTACGTTATGAACCTTGCGCCTCTAATAAATGGCTTATAAGTCTTTGCTCATTTTCTCTTGCATCGTCAATGTGAAAAGCATGTGAGGATTTCTCAGACCAATATAATGATTTTCCTTTGGGGGCATCAAGTACTTCGAAATATCGAGTGATGAGTTCAGGCATGACATGTTTTTCTTTCCTTCCATGGATAAATATAACCGGTAAATTTAAGGATGGCGCCTCGCTGAAAAAATCAAATGAATTGATGTCGTGGATGATTGCATCTGTATACGAAAGCTTAAAACCTCTCACAAGAGAATTATAAATATCTATTAGAGAATAATCCGGCGAACGCAGCATGATTTTTAGCCCTGAAAAAAAGGTAGCAGACTTTTTGTCACCTGCATCATAAAACATAGTA
Organism: Neobacillus sp. SAB-20_R2A; assembly: GCF_049568635.1. Classification (NCBI taxonomy): domain Bacteria; kingdom Bacillati; phylum Bacillota; class Bacilli; order Caryophanales; family Bacillaceae; genus Neobacillus; species Neobacillus sp. SAB-20_R2A. The sequence goes on from NZ_CP145895.1 coordinate 3,136,178, forward strand.
CGATATTTTAACTGCCATTTCCTGATAACAGACCACTGTTTAAAATCCTTCGTATAAGGCGGTTCTCCCACGGCCGCAAGCTCCGCTAACGCCCGTTTGTTGTTTGTCTCAGTGGCCTTCTGCACCAGCCACTTATAGCTTAACTTATCATTTTCTACCCAGTTCGTAATCTGGGAAAAACCCGTATAGGAATAGTATTTTTCCGGATATTTGTACGCAAGGTATAAACCGATTACACTTCCCCAGGAATGAGCCGCCAGATGCAGTTGGTCTTGCTTGAACCGAGATCTTAAATAATCTGTGACATCTTTGGCATCATCGATAAATTGCTTCAAGTTCATGGTTTCTTTTGGTATATCTTTGGAAAAAGATTTTCCTGTACCGCGTTGGTCCCAAAAAACCACGGTAAAATGTTTAATTAATTCTTTGGTGGTCATGACCAATGTGTAATCAGTGCCTCGATTTGATACACCAGGAACAGGCATACTGGGGCCTCCATGAATAAAGAGCAGGACAGGACTTCCAGGTTTTTCAGTCTGGATAAGGATGCTTTGTTTAATACCGCCAATTGGAATAGTTTCAATTTGGCTGATTCCGTTCTCCGTGATCGTATAATCACTTTTTTTAAAAATTTTCATTTGAATCTTCCCCCCTTTTTCATTCATATAAAATAGAAATCTTATAAGCTGATTATAACCTAATTTACATTATCTGGATTGCGATCTTTTCCAATAAAGAAAGAATCTTGAACACAAAAAAACTGCCAGAATATTTCTCGCAGTTTTGAGACACAGGGACGGTTCTCGTATCTCATTTTCAAAGTGAAAATGAGGCAGAAGAACCGTCCCCGTGCTTACTCAAAATGAATAGATTCCGCCCTATTTAATAAAAAGTCCGCCTGTTCTCTCCCATACAGATACAAGCGGTGCATAGGTCTTGTCATTGAGACGTACAACAATTTGATGTCCAGATCTGCTTGTGAGTATGGTTCTTCTAGGCAGACGAGCAATACAGCATCAAACTCCAAGCCTTTTGATAAATATGATGGCAAAATCACGATATGCCCCTTCTTCATTTCTTGTTTTTCTTCTAATAACTGTATTGGAAGTTGGCTATTTTCCAAGAGTTGTTGTATTCTCTGGCATTCTTTATCGGTACGTCCAATAATCGCAATGGAGTGCAGCTCTTCCTCTTTGAGTGAGGATATATCCTGTTCCAGCAGCAGCCTCACCTGTTCCAATTTCACAGGATCAATCTTTTTATAGAGTGGTTTTTGACCATGACGAATGACAGGTTCGACCTTCGGCAATTCCTGATCAATCAATATCAGGATATCGTTTGCCAAGTTCATGATTTCGACGGTTGTCCGATAGCTTTTTTGAAGAGCTTGGTAATTCGCGTTCGGAAAAATCTCCTTCAAAACCGGTGTCCAGCTATTCAAGCCCCGATAGGAGTGAATGCCTTGTGCCAAATCCCCCACTATGGTGAACAAGTCTGTTTCAAAGCCTTCTTTTAATGCAGCAAATTGAAAATAGCTGTAATCCTGTGCCTCATCAATGAAAATACTGCGCATTTTATATTTTTCATCAATGCCTTCTAGCTTTGCCTTCATATAAAAAAGCGGGGCTAAATCCTCAAGTTCGTATGCACCCCGTTCAAAGATACGCTGACAATATTTACTTAGAACCTTACATTCTTGATCAGTCAGAGTGGTGGAATGCTTTTGAAGCATATCTGGAGAAGTCATTAGTTCCTTATACAAGGTAAAAATATCTTTCATGTCAAATGCATCCATATATTTCTTTACAGCGACCTTTGCCTCCTGCTCGATCCTCTTTTTCCGTTGCTCCTTCCTTTCCATTAAGGTGACCACTTTTTGCTTTCTTTTTTCTGGATCCTCCCTCCAGTTATAAAGAACTTTTTCTAGTGCTTCCTCATATTTTTTGTTCAGTTTTGATAACATAATGGATTTTTTCCTTTTTAGATCATCTTCTAAAAGGTTTTTTATTTTTCCAAGCCTTTTGTAAATTGGCAAGTACGTATATTCTTTTAAAAACAATCTTTTAAGCTTTTTCCCTCTCATGAGCACGGAAATTTCAATCACAAAATCCTCTTCTGGGGCAAGATTGTTTTCTAATTCCTTGATATATCGGTTGATTAATTCTTTAAATTCAAGTGAGCCTTTATAACTAGAAACCCATTGCATCGATTTATTGGATCCGTTATTTTCAAGGAGCTTCATCAACTTGGAGTTAGGTGAAAAAAGTTTTATTTTCTGGCCTAGACAGCTTCTCATAAAATCGATATAGGTGGTTTGATTGATTTTGTTGACACCGAGTTCCGGTAAGACGGCAGAAATATAATCAATAAACAGTCGGTTCGGTGCTAGTATCATTAATTTTTCGGGAGGAAATTGAAAGCCAAAGGAATAGAGAAAGTAGGATATTCTATGGAGTGCAATCGTTGTTTTCCCGCTTCCGGCCGCTCCTTGAACAATGATGGGGTGCTTCAGAGATGCCCGAATCACTTCATTTTGCTCGTTTTGGATGGTCGCGACAATTTCTGTTAAGCGATTGTCTGCTTTACCTGACAAAGATTTCTGCAAAAGTTCATCATGTGTAGTTAAATCGATATCACTGATTTCTTTTAAGTATCCCTCAACAATGTCATATTGTCTCTTTAAAGATAAATAACCTGTTTGGGTCTCCCCATAGGCGTCATAGGACACCTCTCCGAGCCGGCCGTCATAGTAGACATTGGCAATCGGCGACCGCCAATCCACAATAATCGGTTGCTGTGTGACACGGTCAAACAGTGACACCTTGCCTATATACAAAATTTCTTCTTTTTTCGTACTGTCACTCGTGAAATCAATCCTTGAAAAATATGGTTTGCCAATCACGCTCTCCAGCCGTTTCAATTCACTTTCCGCTAATTCAAGAAAACTGGCATTGGCGAGGAGATCTGTGTAGCTCGTACTGCTATCCTTAGAATTCAGTTCAGCAAAGGATTGCCTCATATTTTCAACGAAAAATCTTCTATTCCCCTGCGAAATTTCCAAAACAGTCCGAATATATTCCTTCGTAAACTCTAAGCGCTCCAGTTCTGCTTGATAATCTTTATGGCCACTCACAGACACTTGATCTTTAGTACCCATCCTATATTCACCTCACTAAGTGACACACGGGGACGGTTCTCGTGCCTCACTTTCTCTAGAAAATGAGGCAAAAGAACCGTCCCCATGCGTCAATTTTTAAATTTAAAAATCTCATCCACAGCTTGGTGGTATCCACCGGATTTTTGAAAAGATTCTCCAATGCTTACAGCAGCGTTTTGGAAAGATGATTGTTTTAACACTTGATCCACAGCTTCATTGAGTTGATTTTCAGTTAGGTTTTGCATTTGTAGTGTAATACCGGCCCCGAGTTTGGTAACTTGCCCGGCGATGATTGGCTGATCCGCGCTTTGAGGGATGACAATGAGCGGAACCCCGTTATAGAGACCCTCATGGACACTGTTCATTCCGCCATGGGTGATGAAAATCCTCGTGTATTTCAACACATCTGTTTGTGGAACATAATTTTTTACAATGAAGTTCCTAGGAATCTCCCCTAAATCGGATAAATGCGTTTTTTCCCCAATAGACATGATAACAGTATGGTCAGTGTCCCCAAATGCCTGAAAACAAAGCTTATAGAAATCTATTGCTTGGTTAAAGACAGTACCTAGTGAAATGTAAATTAGGTTTTTTCCCTGAATTGTAGGTAGGTCGAAGTTTTCTTCCTGTGTTCGTAAAGAAATGGATGGACCTACAAATTTGTACGATTGGTCAAATGTTTCTCCAAAAGGTTGAAACTCCCTTGTTGTATAAACGATTGTGAGTGGTGCCGGGTTACAAAAAACTTCGTATGGAGAATGGATCTCCACATCATATTTTTCTTTTATATTTTTTGTGAGGTTCTGATACTCATCATGAATTTCTGTTGGGATATTTTGTGAAAGATGTTCCATCATTTGATCAAATGATGCTTTTGTCTGTGCAAAAGAAGTACAAGAGTTAACGGCCGGAAGCTTCAGTATGTGTGCTAGTATTCGTCCACAACCAAACATGGAATCGTGGATGATGTAATCAAACTGTTCCCCTTCTATTTGTTTCAGAACACTAGGGATCATGATATCTGCCGTTCGCAAAAGACCGATGATTCTTTCGAGTAAATACTTTCTTCCACCTGAAATAAAAGCTTTTATAAATTTCTCACCATCAAACGTTCTTACAGTGGCGCCCGTCTTCTCAACACGGTCTCGAAAAGCCTCTATGGTAAAGTATACTACCTCTTCTCCACGCGAAACAAGCTCCCGTACAACTCCAAGAGTCGGATTAACATGTCCTTCAGAACCACCATTAATAAACAAAACACGTGCCATAATCAACACTCCTTAGCTAATGAGGCATGGGGACGGTTCTCGCGCCTCACTTTATTGACAAAAGTGAGGCAAAAGAACCGTCCCCATGTTTCATTCACTCCATCTAAATAGAGTTAAATCATAATGATAATATTTTAACCATATTGTACCAGATTACACCGCCGAGCTCCGATTTTGAAACCCCCATGTTGACATATCCAAATTTTTCATAGAAGCCAATTAAGTCTTCTTTACATGTAAGTGTGATGGTTTCACGTTTTTTTGCAGTCGCTGCTTCTTCAATATGCGCTAGTAACGCCGCTGCTACACCGCGGGTTTGAAAATGCGGGGTAACTGCTATTCCAAGGACACTTTGATGTCCGCCTGTCATTGGATTAGCCTTGATTTCCCGAAATAAGTCATCTGTAATAAATGGTGTATCGATCACGGGTCCATTAACAAAACCTACAAGCGCACCTTTCCTTTCAGCCACAAAGAAACTATCTGGTATTAAACGAATCCGCTTTTCAAATGCTTCTTTCGTCGCAGCCTCTTCTATTGGAAAACACAGGCTTTCAATGATAGTAATCTCAGTTAGATCTTCCATTTTAACATTACGGATATTCAACATTTTCAATTTGCCTCCAAATTCCAATAACTTCTTGGTGCTAATTCCCATTTGCCCCTACAAAATATATAAGACTTCCACTTTATAAATAATTAATTATCTCCATCTACTACTATAATAGGTTTTTGTTCAGAACAAAAGTAAAGTTTTACATTTATGATGCACGGGGACGGTTCTCGTGCATCACTTTCACTAGAAAATGAGGCACGAGAACCGTCCCCATGTTTCATTTTAAATGTACAAGCACTTTTTTTGAAATGGAATATACTGAAACCGAGTTTGAGTGTTTGGGGGTGAGACTATGAAACCGTGGTTCAACACTGATGGTATTAGTGAACGGGAAGATCGTTTGAAAAGTTCTATGCGTTTGGTTTGGGAACAGCACGTATATTGGACAAGATTGACAATCAATAGCATCGCTTTTAATTTACCTGATCTAGCCGCGAATACTGCACGACTTCTCCGGAATGCCACAGATATGGGAAATTTATTAAAGCCTTTCTATGGAAATAAAATAGCAGACCAGTTCGCCAACCTAATAAGGGAGCACCTGGTCATTGCTGCAGAACTGGTTACAGCTGCGAAAGCTGGCAATCAAAGAGCTGTGGCCGATGCACGGAGAAGATGGTATGCAAATGGAGCAGAAATTGCCGAATTCCTAAGTAGAATCAATCCTTTTATATCAAGAAGGGAATTCCAAGAAATGTTTTTCGAACATTTGGCCCTTACTGAAAGGGAAGCAGTATTAATACTCCAGCAAAATTTTAAAGAAAGTATTGCAGTATTTGATAAAATTGAGTTGGAAGCTTTAGAAATGGCGGACACCATCACCTTTGCCATTGTGAAACAATTCCCTAGGAAGTTTTAAATAGACCATGTGGACGGTTCAGCCCGCTTTTTTTTAAGAAAGAATATGCATTGGGAACCGTCCTTCTGGAATTTCCTTGGCTTTTGCTGCAAGAATTATATATATTGAAGTAAAGAACTTGGCGCTGGAGAGGTACCAATGGAAATACAAAATATTAATACTATACTCATCGCACTTACTACTGTTTTAAATATATTATTTGCCATTGTGGTGATTTTTGTTGAGAGACGGGATGTCAGTTCTACCTGGGCGTGGCTTTTAGTCTTATTTTTTCTGCCCATTCTAGGGTTTTTGGTCTATATCTTTTTGGGCCGCCAGTTAAAGCAAAAGAATTTCTATAAACTTTCAGAAGAAGAGAGACGTTTTTTAAATGAAGCTGTAAATGTGCAGATGGATCACTTAACTCGTTCTGATTTTTTACATAATCCTTTGCTTCAAAGGTATGGGGATCTTATTAAAATGAACATGAAGTCATCGAACGCCTTACTATCCAACGATAATGATGTAAAGATTTTTCATCACGGAAAAGACAAGTTCGATGCGTTGTTTCAAGATATTCAGAATGCAAAAATCGAGATTAATTTGCAATATTACATCATTCAGCGTGATTCCTTGGCGGTAAGGTTACGGGATGAACTGACAAAGAAAGCAAAGGAAGGGATACGGGTTCGCGTTCTCTACGATGAAGTGGGTTCACGGCGGATGAATCGTTCCTTTTTTAAGGAACTTATTGAGTCTGGCGGCGAAGTGGAAGTGTTTTTTCCTTCTTTTTTAAAATTAATCAACTTCCGGATTAATACAAGAAACCATAGGAAGATCTGTATTATTGATGGCGAGATTGCTTATATTGGCGGATTCAATATTGGTAATGAATATTTGGGGCTGGTTAAAAAGTTCGGAAATTGGCGCGATACTCATCTACGAATACTGGGGGAGGCAGTCAATCATATTCAAGGAAGATTTGTGCTAGATTGGAAGCAAGCAACGAACCAAGAAACGATCAACCATGAAGCCTATTCTATGAATCAGGAGCGGCATTGCGGAAATAGTGCCATCCAAATTATCGCCAGCGGTCCGAACTCCACGACCGAACATTTGAAAAATATGTATTTGAAGCTGATCATGTCGGCGCAAAAAAGTGTCTATATCCAAACACCCTATTTTATTCCCGATAGCAGCTTTATGGATGCATGCAAAATCGCCTTACTTTCCGGGGTAGATGTTCGGATCATGATTCCCAGCAAGCCTGACCATCCCTTTGTGTACTGGGCAAACTTGGCTTATGCCGGTGAGCTTTTGTCGTACGGTGCAAAGATTTTGTTATATGAAAATGGGTTTTTACATGCCAAAACGATATTGGTGGACCAAGAGGTAGCCTCAGTCGGGACCACCAACATTGATATGCGCAGCTTCAGGCTAAACTTTGAAGTCAACGCCCTCATCAATGATGAAAAGATTGCTCATGATTTATATGACTTATTCGTAGAAGATTGCAATCATAGCTTCGAACTAACCCTTTCACGATACCAGGAACGATCCGGGTTTGTGCGATTCAAAGAATCCATATCCCGCCTTCTGTCACCGATTTTATGAATCAGGATGACAAGAAGTGTGTTCTGGGTGATGCACGGGGACGGTTCTCGTGCATCATTTTCAGTAGAAAACGAGGCATAAGAACCGTCCCTGTGTTTCTTACTTATGAATAATTATTCAATTGACCTTTTCCATACCATCTTTCTTCTTGTTTCTTACCATGAGGATTTGATCTAAATATTTCGTGTACTCTGATTCTGCAGAATAAGACAAGCACAAATACTCCTTCGCCCTTGTCATCCCAATATACAATAGAGAGACCTCCCTCTCTTTATAGTCTTCAAGCGGAAATGGCATCGAATCCACATTGACAATAAAGACCGCACGAAAATCCAGGCCCTTACTGCTGTCAATAGTGCTAATTTTAACCTCGCCATCATCTTTTTTATAGGAACGCTTGGAAACATCATTTTCAGTGATCCAGAAAAACGGCAACCCTACTTCAGACAGAGAACGCTTAATAATATCAATAATCGGATACTGATGTGTTCGTTTCACCCTATAAAGGATTAACATTTCATCAAAAGGCACTTTTCGATCTTCATTCAACTTCTTAATCTGGCGGGCAACCAGTCTCATTTCATTAAAGAAGTTGGTCGACTTTAAGATGCCAGGCTCAGGTCCTTTCCTCTTTGTGCTTTGCGGCGCAATGATTTCCCCTTCCAATTCCCGATTAACGACTTTATTTTTAAACATGGAATGTTCACGGTAGAAATCCCAAGCAAACTTGACAATCTGCTGGGTGTTTCGATAATTGATCGACAACACCTTTGAACGTCCTTGAAAGCTCAAACCTGTGTCTTGAAGGTAGGAGCGTTTGCGTTTGTAAATGGTCTGTGCCCTGTCTTCTACTAATAAGAGTGATTGAGTATCAGCGTTGATGAGCAAGCTCACTAGCCTTAGCCAGTCGGCTTCAAAATCCTGTCCTTCGTCAATCAAAACCGCATCATACGTTGGAAGAATCGCTTCTTTACGCTCGATTTTTTCAATAATTTCAGGCAGCTGCTGCTCCTTGATTTTTAAATCATTCTTTAACCAAGAATGAAAATTACGAACGATGATGTTTTGATTTTGCACATTCTTAACATTTGGATCAAAATCGAAAAGATCCTCCGGTTCATTCAACATGTATGTAATCATTTGATGGATGGCATTAGCCAGAGAAATATTGTAACAGAGAATTAGGATTTTCCAATTAGGGTTTTGTTTTGACAACATTTTCGCCCGGCTTGCTAAAATAATCGTTTTCCCGCTCCCGGCAACCCCGCGAATCAGGCGGTTCTTATCACCAATCTGCTTTGCCAAATTCTCTTGGTGAAGATCCATTGTCTTTATATCATGAAGCGATAACAATAGTTGATCTTGATAAGGGACAGGCGCTTTAAATTCAGCACTAATCCGGACTTCAGGGAATAAATGATAACGAATGGCATTAATGTCCTCTAATGAAAGTGGCTCCCTTAGGCGAAACGGGACGACAAACATATTCAGGATCTTTTCCATTAAAATCTCTTCTGAAAATCCTTCCTTCTCCGGGTCAATTTCATCCCTTGTCAAACAAAGGTGAGGTTCAATAACCGTGTAAAGCCCCTCTTGTACAAAATCCTTGGAAAACATCCTCGTAAATACAACACCATGGCCATATGGGAATTTTAATTGAAATTTATATTTTCCATCCAATTGAACAAGGTTTTTATCTTTTTTCAAGACATCCACAACATGGAACATATTATCCCTGGCCTGCTTCATTGGACTTTTAATGACTGCCTGATCGCCGGAAGTTGTCACAATATGCCATTCATCGTGATTTAGTTGGAATAATGTATTTTTTGTATAATCTTTCACTTCCAGCACAACGATACCGAGGTCAGGACCAATAATCACAAAGTCAGGCCTTTTGCCTTGTATCTCAGGCTCGAAGTACACTATGTAATCATCTGGAAGATAGGTTTTCAAAGTTCGAAAAAATAACCGTTCTCCCGTCGTGGCTGATGATCGAATAGTTTCAGGAATCGTAATCGCCATAACAACCGCTCCAAAATTTGCAATTTTCTCCATTATACTACAAATAGTGCGTTTGACCTAAATAAAAGATGCATGGGGACGGTTCTCGTGCCTCACTTTTGCTAGAATATGAGGCACTAGAACCGTCCCAATGTTTCAACAAAAGTATTGTCATTTCGATAGGACTTATTTCATAATAGAGTGGAAGATTTATCCTAGTAAAATTGATACATATGAGAACTCTTATGAAAGTGGAGTGGAGATATTGATTAAAGGAATTCTTGATAAATTTTTTAAGACAACACAAACTGCGCCTCAACCAAAGGAACCGACCATCAGCCAAGCGGATGTCGAGGCATTAATTAATGCAAAACTGAAAGAGCATGCAGCGACAATTGAAAATGTCGTTGCGGAAAAAGTCAGCGAAAAACAAACGGCGGGCGAAGATGATTATAAATTAACCGCCAAACAAATAGAGTATGCTCTTTCTATACTCGATAAAGTAAAGAACGAATTCCAATTAGCAATAGCCCCGACTGAATTAACCGTTAAAGATTTGAATAGGTTAATTGCTTATCAAAGGTATAAGAATAAAGGGACGCTAATTAATTTGGTGAAAAAGGGTGTACTAAGGAAAAAATAATGCCACACGAGGACGGTCTCGTGCATCACTTTCACTAGAAAATGAGGCAAAAGAACCGTCCCCGTGCATCAACATAAGTCCCTCATAAATATCTGTATCTATTTAGTAGTTTCATTTTTTAAATCATCGGTTATAATAAAAAGTATAAAGCATAAAATAAAAAGACCGAACATGCAGCAACATGTCCGGTCCAGCAATAGACGGTTCCCTCTAAGGGGGTCGGCTTGGTAGAAGGTAATCCACCTGAGCGCGCTAACTCAAGGGTGGATTATTTTTTCGATCTAAATGACAGTATGCTTACGATTAAACTAGCAAAACCAATCGCAAACATTAATGATTCAAAAACTGTCATCCGGCATCACCCCCTTTCTATTTGGGAGTGTTGCCGACCACCCTTGAGAAATCCTATTCTACTGCATTTAAATTATACCATCCACTCGAAAGTTAGAACATACGTTTCATAAAAAGATTTCTATCCTCATCAATTGCTGCTGAAATCAAAGTTCCCCAACACAATCAAGAATAGCTAACCATTATCTCCCACAGCAAACTTTAAACTTTTTACCACTTCCACAAGAGCATGGGTCGTTTCTGCCAATTTTCCTTCTTGTATTAAAATCAACCACATTCTCTTTCTGACCTGGTACCGTCCCTAACGATTGCTGCTTGTTGGAGGATAACTCCAATGGAGCATAACCTTTAAGAATCCATCGTCTCGTGTTATTCATGAAAATAACAGCTTGATCCATGCAATCTCTGACGTCATCTATATTTGCGAATTCCAGAGTCTTTGATAAAAATTGCATAACCTGATTCGGACACACGTCATTATTAGTCATAAAAACACACTCTTCCACAATTTCATCGGCTTTTTTCCTTGGGATTTCATAATTTCTAGTTAGAAATTGAACGAATTGGTTATAGATATCGTTTCGCTCGACATAACCAGGTTCACCGGCTTTAATCAGCTGATCTTTAGAAAACGGGTAAAATTCCAATTTCTGTCTCTTCTGTTGTTCCTGTGTTACTTTATCCGGGTTATTAACTCTTTTATGCGAATATCCCTTAGAATCATTAGAGATTATGCCATAGTATGAACTGGCTTGACGAATAATTTTTAGATAATCTGCAAGACGGATTGGTACTTCAAAATATCGATTTAGCAAATTATCTAACTCATCGATATCTACTGTACCATAATAGTAAAGAAGCCCCTGGGTAAGCTTAATCCACTCCGAATTTCTACGGCAAACGGACAGAACTTGCTCGTCATCCTCTTGAAAAAACGGACTATTAACAATCTCCTCAGGAACGACCAAAATCTTTTCCCCTTTATACGTGCCGGTAAAAATAATCCCATATTCACGAAAAAAACTAATCTGCCGCGATTCAATCATGGGCGATGCAATAGAACCGCCCTTTCGGACAATTTCTTTTACAAGGCTATATTGCTCGAAGTCCATATTCCTGCAAATCTGTTCAAGCATAGCAGGAATCTTCGCACTCAATAAATCGGCTAAATCCCCTTTTTTCAACTGGCTGGCCCCACTTATTTCCAAGCGTTGCCTAATCTTACTTAAGTCTTCTTTTGAAAAACGCATTAGTACGTCTTTTAACGAAATAGGAATAGAGATCTCGCTCCAGTTTCTTAACTCCTGCTGATGTTGAAGTCTCTGTTTCGTTTCTTGTAATCCATGTAGCATTCTATTTATTGCTTTTTCTAATTTTATATCAGTCAATCGGGCCACCCCAAAATAGTTATGGATTTCAATTTACTATATAAAAATTATATCAGAGTTTAGTTGAGACTATAATCAAATATGTCCTAGTAAATCGTCCCCGCTTAACTTAGAAATTGACTTGCAAAAAAATGGTCCATTTTTGAGGAAAGTGATTACTATTTAAATTGTATTCAGCACCTCATTTAGAAACAAAGTGAATGATCAATTCGTCTAATCTTAAAAGGGGTGCTGTCTATGAAAAATTGGGCTATCTTTATTTTGATTATATTCGCCTTAACAGGTTGCCGCTCTACACCATTTGATGGACATGCGGTAATTGATTGGGTTGATTTTGTTAAATGGGACGGTATTGAATACGATGGGATTTACTCGGGTGTTTTGGCTGACGAAGAGTACCTTGGAGATAAAATTGGGACAGTAAAATTCAAGGTAGCGGACAATGTCAAGAATCCAAATTATAAAATTCGCGATGGAGATGCAGCGTTTCATGAAAAAGGCACAGAAATTTATGCTATTAAAGGTGCTCCACAATTTATTGCCGTAAAATCTCACCGCGAAATTAATGGGTATCGTGTTTATTATTCAAGAAAGGATCTCGATTATAAATGGCACTTTAAAGATATGCCAGTCGAGAAAGTGAACCGAATAGAGATTTATCTTGCTTACCAGCCGGAAGGACCAAAAAAATTGGTAAACATAGATAACCCAGAAGAGATAAAAAAATTTCTTCAAATTTTAAATGAAGGTGAGAGTAGTCCAAATTTCCAGCCTAATATGGATAAAGGTAATCCCACTGTTTATGACATGGTCTTTTATACGGATCAACCTATTGCCTATAAATATAATTTACTGTTTGATGGTATCACCTATTATTGGCATCCATGGGATACAGCAATATTATCAAATGGAATCGGTGATTTTCTGCCAAAACAATAAAAATATAAATATAACTGATGCACGGGGACGGTTCTCGTGCATCACTTTTACTAGAAAATGAGGCAAAAGAACCGTCCCGTGGTGCAGTCGATACAGAGTCTGCCTGAGCGGATGAAGGTGTGAAAATTATTGTTTACTCATGAATAAAGCCGACTACTCCGTTTTTGTGGATAGTCGGCTTTTAATCTTAAATCAATGAATCTTCAAACTGAAATACTCCTTCTTACATCCTCTCAACCATAATCGCCATGCCTTGGCCGCCTCCAACACATAGTGTTGCGATTCCGAATTTTTCTTGACGGTCAATCAATTCATGGATGAGCGTTGTCACGATACGGGCACCAGTTGATCCAACCGGATGACCAAGCGCAATAGCGCCCCCGTTCACATTGACCTTGTTTACATCTAGCTTTAGTTCACGAATACAAGCCAGAGCCTGAGAAGCAAAAGCTTCGTTTAATTCAAAAAGACCGATATCTTCTACTTTTTTCCCTGTACGTTCTAATAGTTTTGTAACAGCCGGAACCGGACCAATCCCCATTATTTCAGGTGAGACGCCTACAGCTGTCCAATCCACGATTTTCGCAAGCGGTTTTACCCCTAGGCGTTCTGCCTCACTTTCTTTCATTAGAACTAATGCAGAAGCCCCGTCATTCCTACCGCATGCATTCCCTGCCGTAACGGTTCCGTTTGCCTTAAAAGCCGGCTTTAGGGTTGATAGTTTTTCCAATGTTGTGTCTGGGCGTGGGTGCTCATCTGTATCAATGATCCGTGTACCTTTTCTTTCCTTCACTTCGACTGGCACGATTTCTGCCTTAAACTTTTCATCAGCTATAGCTTTTGCAGCCTTTCTTTGACTTTCCACTGCGAAAGCATCTTGATCCTCTCTTGAAATTTGATACTTCTCAGCTACATTTTCTGCGGTAATTCCCATCCCTAAGTTTTTTCCATATATTTCTTGAGGTTGCTGTCCGGCTTCTGCGTTGGAATCTACTAATATCGTACGATCTCCGCCAAAACGTGCATTTCTTAAATAAATGGGGCCATTGCTCAAACTTTCCGTACCGCCGGCAACGACGATTTTAGCCTGATTTGAACTGATTTGCTGGGCAGCAGAAGCAATAGCCTGCATCCCAGAGGCACATAATCTATTAACGGTAAAGGCAGGGGCCGTTTCAGGAATACCTGAACGGAGGGCTGCAACCCTTGCTACATTCGAGGATTCAGTGGTTTGTCTAACCTCTCCGAAAATAACCTCATCTACTTGTTCTGGAGCTATATTTGCTCGCTTAACGGCTTCTGTAATGGCAATACTCGCCAAGTGGCCTGAACTGATATCTTTAAATGCACCGCCATAACGTCCAATTGGTGTTCGAACAGCACTAACAATCACAATATTTTCACTCATGTTTTTCCTCTCCTCTACACATTACGAAGATTTCGCTTCTAAATAATCCAATCCTTGATCCTTGTCCTTGCCTTTTAAATTAGAAGGTTTAACAAAAATGGTAAATAGTAACCCGAAAATAAATACAGCTCCAGCCATAAACAAGATAGATAGATTATAGCCTGCCAATTTATCTCCCCCAGCTAAGCTGATAATATACCCGGTTAAAAGCGGGGCAACAATACCAGCGAGATTACCTGACGATGTTAAAATACTTGTCATGAGACCGCCGCGTTCACGCATTTCATTAATCATAATGGTCGGCCCGATTGGTAAAATGGTATAGGCAAGACCTTTTGCTATACACAATGCCGCAATAACCCAGAATGGATTTTGGAAAATCATTATAGACGCAAACAATAATGCACCCACGATCATGGAGCCTCCAACAACGAATACCCTAGATGAACGCCAATTTTGATTTTTCTTAAATAAATAATCTGATAGCATGGATATACCTGTATAAATGACCACAGAAACAATCCCAATGACCATTACGCCATATCCCATTTGCGCCGGAGACATTTTAATAGATTCTACTAAATAAATAGGCAGCCAAACCGAAAACCAAACAACAAGGATATAGGTTGAAAAATAGGCAAGCGTGGTAAATAAGGCAGTTGGCGACGCCAAAAGTAATAGGAAATCTTTTAATTTGAGTTTCTCAATCTTCGCTTTCTTATTCTTTTGTACTTCCTTATAGACCTCAACTGGATTTTCTTTTGTGAAGAATTGAAACAACAAGAACCAGACAAAACTTACTGCACCCAGAATGGCAAATGCGATCTTCCACCCAAAAATGGTAATTAAAGAAACGAGGATTGGCGCAGCAATCATGGCCCCAACGGTACCGCCGCCAACGATCATGGAATTAGCAAAACCTTTTAGTTTCGGCGGGAACCACTTATCTGCATGGTTATAGGCAATCGGACTATACGGTCCTTCGAATGCCCCTAACAAAACTCGATAAACGATTAAAAGTGGTAATGCAGCAATGGCCAAAACACCAAATTGTAAGGCTGTCCACGACAGCATGACCACTGCAAGTATTTTTTTCGTTCCATATTTATCCGCAAGTGCTGCTCCAAAGATACCTGTTACGGGATAAAGCCAGTAATAACTACTTCCTACCAGCCCCCACTCCACAGGACTAAGACTAAACTCTTTCATGATAGGTGCAGCTGCAAGTCCAATGATGGATTTATCTGCAAAATTTACGACTGCCCCTAAGAACAATAGCAGAAGAATAAACCAACGCATTATCAATCTCCTCTTTTCTTTGATTAAAGGTATTCGTTTTTCAACTGTGCCGCGATAATATTTTTCTGGATTTCGGAAGTTCCTTCATAAATTTTCGTTATTCTAGCATCCCGATAAAAACGTTCCACTGGGAATTCCGCAATATAGCCAAGGCCACCGTGAATTTGTACCGCTTTATCTGCGATGCGATTATAAACTTCAGAACCAAGGAGTTTTACCATTGCGGCTTCTTTGATAACCTTCATCCCTTGATCCACCATCCAAGCCACACGATAAGTCATGCTCCGTAATGATTCGATATCAAGAGCCATATCAGCCAAATAATGTTGAATGATTTGCTGTTCAAAAATTGGTTTACCAAATTGGATTCGCGAATTGGCATGTTGGATAGACATTTCCAACAGCTTTTCGCAAGAACCTAAATTACGTGCTGCTAGTCCTGCCCGTCCATTGGCAAGAATCTTTAAAGCGTTTACATAACCTTGACCTTCTTCACCGAGAACATTTTCTGCTGGGACTTCACAATCTTCAAAGAAAATTTCGGCTGAATGGGATCCACGGAGACCCATTTTCTTTTCATTTTTTCCAATTGTAAAGCCTGGAAAATCCTTTTCAACAATAAAGGACGTAATGCCTTTTGCACCTTTAGAAGGATCTGTCACAGCCATGACGGTAAAGACATCGGCGATCGGAGCATTGGTAATATAATGTTTGCTCCCATTCAGTATGTATTTGTCGCCTTTTCTTACGGCAGTTGTTTTCAAATTTGTTGCATTTGAGCCAGCACTTGGTTCCGTTAAAGCAAACGCTCCAATCATTTCTCCCCTTGCCATCGGCGGCAAATACTTCCGCTTTTGTTCTTCATTCCCCATTTCGACTATCCCTACAGACCCAATCCCGGTATGAGCACCAATGACAGTGGTATAGCCATTGTGGGTTCTTCCTAATTCCTCATAAATCGCACATTTCCCCACCATACCAATACCGATTCCGCCATATTCCTCCGGGATACTCAATCCAAACAATCCCATTTCCTTGGACATGTTCATGATTTTTTCAGGAATTTCATTATTCTCTTCTATCTCCATTGCCAATGGATCTACTTCACTATCAATAAAATCGCGAATGCTTTGCTTTAAAAATTGAATGTCTTCTGAAAATCGAAAATCCATCTTTTTCACTTTCCTTCCTTATAATAAAATCGTTTGCCCTGATGATTTCAGCTATTTCATCCGATGGAGAGGCTTAATCAGATGAATAAGTTCCGCATATAAACCAATTGTTCCGTATACGGAACATATATCCCAAAAAAATTTCTATTCCCAAAACGATTGGGCTAATAGCTACTTTAAGAGATTTATATTATAATTTCACACAGGGAATTGTGTACCACTATTGGAACAATAATACTATTCATTCAATTAATTCGTCAATAATATTTTTAATTTTTTTAATAAAATAAAATGTTAGACAATTAAGGAATTACTATTTATAATTTGACACATTATATCTTTTTGTTTTTTCTGAAAATATACATAAGGATTAATTGTACGCATATTTGCTTTTTCCTTTAACCCTGTATAATTGAGTTACGGGAGATTATTAAAAAGGAGTTTACGTAATGGATACACCCAATGAAAGAGAAAAATCGGAGGTCCCTGCGCTTGAGGCCGCGATTAAGATTTTGGAATATTTAAGTAGATATAAGAGTAAAGAACGTTCGTTGTCGCAAATCTCAAAAAATTTATCAATCAACAAAAGTACATGTCATAGAATCTTAAAATTATTAAATCATAATCGATTCGTTTCGTATGATGCGGACTCAAAACAGTATAGTCTTGGCTCCTATCTTATCATTTTAGGTTCTCGTGCATCGGAATTTATTGATTACCTCAAACTGGCTCAGCCCCACCTTAAATGGGTGTGTGAGGAAACGCGGATGACAAGTGTTTTACTTGAACCCATCTCCGATAATCGCTTAATGTACGTCGCAAAGGAAGAACTGGATGTTCCAGATTACCATGTTCATGTGTCTGTTAAAATAGGGCAGCATTTCCCAATAACGAGTGCCTCCTTCGGTAAGTGTTACCTGGCCTATATGGAAGAACATAGAATGGAAGAAATTCTTGAAAAAGTAAATTTGAAACAATTTACCGATAAGACAATTACAGACTTAGAAACGTACAAGGAGAGCTTAAAAGAAGTTCGTAGTAAGGGATTTGCAGTAAGTTATGAAGAACATACACCAGGGGTATTCGGTATTGCAGCACCCATTTTTGATTATAGCGGCCAAGTTGCCATGGTTATTGCCTGTCTCGGTTTTGCTACAAATTTAGACGAAGATTATGTTTCTATTTGTGGAGGCAAACTTAAAAAAGCAGCAAGAAGTATTACAGAAGTACTGGGAGGAAAAGAGCCTATCTTAAAAGGATGATAAATTCCATATTTGAAATTTCCAGAGAGGCCGGAATCAGAACAAAACCGGCCTTTTTTTGGTAATATCTATTGGTTTATAGGCTCAAAATCAAACCCATACATAATAAAAGGAATAAGCGATTTGATAAATTCTTCCGGTGGTACCTCTCTATTTCTTCTCCATTCTACAGATGCTCCGTAGATTCCCCAGCTTAGCATGACAGCTGTTCTCTTTATTGCTTTATTTTCGTCCATTGAATGCCTTTTTAACAACATTTTGTAAAAAATAATTTCTAATTGGTCCCTTATGATGCGGGCGATGGTGTCCTCATAGCCTCTGTGGCAGCGATTGGATAAGGAATTTTGAAAATCTGTTATGGCTACGAAGATCCTTACAATCGTTTCTTCATTTAGTTCGTTTTGCTCGACCTGTTCGGAATCCAAATTGATCAATAGGACTTCTGATAGGACCTTTTCTAATAAGTCATATTTATCCTCGAAATGATAATAAAAGGTCGCACGATTGACCATTGCCTCTGTTGTAATATCTTTAATGGTAATATCCTTGAATTCCTTTTTACCTGAAAGTTCAATAAACGAATCCATGATTAATTTACGTGTCCGAAGAATTCTGGGGTCCGTTTTTTCCTGATCCATTCAAAAAAACCTCCACTTTTTCGACAATTTTTCAAATGTGTTGTATATACGATAAATCCAATTATCTATTGGTATTGGTGTTTTTCATTATGTACTACAATCCAATTGTACAACAAATATGAAATCAATTCTAAGTAAGCAACTTTTTTAACAAAAACAAAGGAGGAATCTCGAAATGAATGAAAATAATAACATGATTTGTGACTTAGAAACAGGTGTATGTGGTGTAGTGGAAGAGGAAAATATGGAAATCATTGATTTCAATCAACCAAAGAAAACCGTTAATGTATATTATGTGACGGACCCGATCTGCTCTCATTGCTGGGCACTCGAACCAGTTCTTCGCCGTTTTGTAGAGCAGTATGGACAGCATTTTAACTTCCATACGATTATGGGCGGGTTGCTGGAAAAATGGCATGATGGACCTATCGATCCTGCAAATGGAATCTTTAAACCTGCGGACGTGGCTGGTCACTGGAGAGAAGTTGGTGAAATTTCCCGCATGCCAATTGATGGATCGCTCATGATTGACAATCCCGTTCAGTCATCCTATCCCCCTTCTCGTGTCTTTAAAGTGATTCAAAAAAATCATAACGACGCATTGGCCTTTGAATTTTTACGACGTGCAAGAGAAGCCCTTTTCGCCTTTAATCAAAATATCTCAGATGAATCCGTTTTAATCGAGATTGTCAACAAGCTGGAGATTGATGGAAAATCCATTGTAAATGAAGCGGAACAACAAACCGGACAGCAATTATTAAATGAAGATTTCATGTTGGCACGAAACCTCGGTGTTCGTGGGTTCCCAACCATTATCATCGTCAATGAAGAAAATAAAGGAGTAAAAATTGTCGGTGCCCGCTCATTGGAAAACTATGCTGCTGGGTTAAAGCAGGTTCTAAATCTGGAAGAACTGCAGCCAAAACAACAACCATCCCTTTCTAACCTGCTTGAAAAAGAAAAACTTCTGTTTTCAAAAGAAATTGAAGTGATGTATGATGTTGAAAAATCGGAGATTAACAGCTTTGTTGGCAAAGAACTTTCACCAAATAGCTATCAAGTGAAGGAAATTCTTGGAGAAC
Source organism: Neobacillus sp. SAB-20_R2A (assembly GCF_049568635.1). Classification (NCBI taxonomy): domain Bacteria; kingdom Bacillati; phylum Bacillota; class Bacilli; order Caryophanales; family Bacillaceae; genus Neobacillus; species Neobacillus sp. SAB-20_R2A. The sequence goes on from NZ_CP145895.1 coordinate 3,155,857, forward strand.
TGTATTTTACCACTATTACAAAATAAGGGAGAATAAAGATGCACGGGGACGGTTCTCGTGCATCACTTTTGCCATAAGAAATGATGCACGAGAACCGTCCTTATTCTAACGCTTTATTTACTGATTCAATAGCATGGATGACTGTTGTATAACAGTGGAACTACAGAATCCTCTGGTTTCACCAGTAATCCAATTTCTGTACATCCTAAAATAATCCCTTCGGCTCCCCTGTCCACTAAATTTTCGATCACTTTTTTATAATATTCTTTCGAGGTTTGCTTGATCGTGCCTACACATAATTCCTCATAAATCACACTATTGATTCGCTCGATCTCATCTTTATCGGGGATCAATACATTTATCCCATTTGCCTCAATTCTAGATTTGTAGAAGTCTTCTACCATAGTATATTTCGTGCCAAGTAACCCAATCGTATTAATCTTCAGCGTCTGTATTTGTTTAACTGTTGCGTCTGCTATATGTAGAATCGGTATATGTATTTTTTCATTAATAGAATCGATGACCTTGTGCATGGTATTGGTGCAAATCACAATGAAATCTGCTCCGGCTTTTTCCAAGGACAGAGCAGCTTCAGCCAAGGCGAGCCCCGCGGATTCCCATTCTCCACTAGCCTGGTAACTTTCGATTTCATCAAAATCAACACTATATAAAATGCACTTTGCCGAATGTAATCCTCCCAATTGCCGCTTAACTTCCTCATTGATGATTCGGTAATATTCTATGGAAGACTCCCAACTCATTCCGCCTATTAAACCGATTGTTTTCAACTGCTTCTCCTCCAATTAATGGATAAGTAATCAAATTGTTTTCTTAAATCTTTCCATTCCGTTTCTTCTGGGGTAAGTCCCATTTTGCTTTTAATTTTCGAAGGTTTCATGAGTTCCCTTTGGAAGTGCATCTAATTGATACAGTACATTTGCATCTGACAACTCGCACCAAAGCTCTTTAACCTTTTTCCCCTCAAAATAATAGATCATTATGCCTGTTTCGTTAATCCTTTGATTTGTAGAAGGAATATTAAACCATCCACCTTTATACGTGCTGTGACCTGTATATCTTACAACCAGCTTATTATCTTGTTCAATAAAATCGTTTAACTCCCATTGATCGTCTTGAAAACAGGTACGATACCACCCCATAAAGTCCTTTAGCTTCTGACGAGTAGAATCACCATTAGACCCATGATAAATAAAATCTTCTGTGGTTACTTCATCTATAACGCTTAAATCTCCTTTTGTAAAAAATTCAAAAAACCACCGCTCTACTACTTTCTTTTTCTCTGAACTAATCATGATCTGACTCCATTTCTAGGTTTAAACATAACTTAATTTTCCTCTTATCGTTAAACTATTATTTTCGTTACCAATCGAACAATTTCCTTCTTAAACTGCCACTATAGCCCTACAAGAAAAAAATTGCCGTGGCGATCCAATCTTTACCTTTTGTTCAATTAATCGCCACCTACTTCCAATATCACGAATAAAGCCAACTATCTTTGAGATAGTTGGCCTTTATTCTTTATGGGATGATAAACATATCAAGCTCATACCTTTCGCGTGGCACATGCAAGCAGTCTCCTAATACTCAGAGCGTAATCATTCACAATCAGCCAATCAATGAGGCACGAGAACCGTCCCCATGCATCACCCATGCATCACATTCCACCTGTTACACCAATGCCCTCACCTGTAATGGCTGCGGCACCGTCTGAGGCTAGAAAAACAGCGGTGGCTCCAATTTCTGATGGTTCTAGCAGGCGTTTCATCCATTGTTTTCCTAAGATATGATGGTTTAGGGCTTCCTCTACAGAAGTCCCATCCTCTGCTGCTAATTTAGGTAATTGTTTTTCAATTAATTCTGTTCGCACAGGTCCAGGCATAATCGCATTGACAGTAATCCCGTCCTGAGCCGTTTCAAGTGCAGCTGTTTGGGTGAATCCAACTACACCAAATTTTGCAGCGACATAGGCAGATTTATAGGCATCTGGAATTCTGCCATGAGCGGAAGATATATTGATGATTCGTCCCTTGTTTTGCTTTTTCATCGTCGGAATGACATGTTTCGTCATAAGAAATGTCCCCGTCAAAATAACTCCGATTAGAAGATTCCATTTTTCTAAAGGGAATTCCTCCACTTTAGCTATATGCTGCAGTCCTGCATTGTTAACCAACACATCAATCGTTCCACGCTCTGAAATGATTTGTTCTACTACACTTTTAACCATTTCTTCATTCGCAACGTCGACCTTGTATCCCTTTGCATTTCCTAATTTAGCAGCTGCGTTTTCAGCAGCATCCAAATTTAAATCTAAAATCGCAACAAAGTCGCCATTATTGATGAATGATTCTGCAATCGCATAACCGATGCCCTGTGCGGCACCAGTTACAATAACTGTTCGTTCTGCTTGTTTTGACATGATGTTGATCCCCCTATGTTTAAAAATCTACCTTGGCCCCTTGTTTTCAATAACTACTTTATTTTTTTCCAAACCAACTTCGTATTTTGCTCTTTTCCATCTACAATTATCGGCGGGCTAGCAATTTCAAGCAGGTCCCCATTCAGCTTGACATAACGTGGCTGCGTATCCCCCAGCCATGTTGGATTCATACTGACAGACATATGATGAGTGACAATGTTATTTTCTTCATCCACTTCAAATGGACCAGCATAAGCAAGATAGCCTTCTGCCGCTGCAGCCATTTCTTCTTGCGTCCCTTTATGAAGTGCGCCCGATGCATACTTTGGCCGTCCAGGACTCATCATTTGCGCAGACATATACCCTTCTGGGTGGTACATAATAAAACCTGTACACTCACTTCCCATTGGGTATGTAATGTTCCCATCTTTATCTTCCACTTCATAAGAAACGAGGCTCCAAATCCCTATTACTATTTCTTTTAATGTTTTTTCCATTAGTGAATTTAATCCTCCTAATTGTCTTTTTTAGTATGCTTTACTTGTATAGTTTAAATTGTTTATACTTATAAGTTAAATACATATATATTATAGAATTTATTAGAAATCATTATAAATAGGGTGAAACCATGGAGCTAAAACAATTACAATACTTTTCCGAAGTCGTGAAGCACGCTAGTTTTTCAAAAGCGGCAGAGGCTTTATATACATCCCAGCCAAATATCAGCAATGTGATTAAAGATTTAGAAGAGGAATTAGACGTAAAGCTGTTAATCCGTACAACTCGAAAACTAGAACTGACAGATGCAGGTGCGCTTCTTTTCCAATATGGACAGCAAATGCACCAACTAGTAAAACAGTTTTATCAGGAATTAGATGATACAAAGAATAGTCAGAAGGGTTATGTGAAGATTGGGATCTTCCCCATGCTGGGAACGAAACTTCTCTCTAAAATGATTGCTGAATTTCACAAGCTATTTCCTGAGATTCGTGTTCGATTTGTGGAGGATGGTGCTGCCAATCTACAAAAAGCATTAATGCAGGGAGAGCTGGATTTGGTGGTAATGCCCTACCCCATCGATCTGGATGTATTTGAGTTCTTCCCTTTTTTAGAAGGAGACTTACGTATTCTAGTTAATCAAAATCATCCTTTGGCTAAAAATGAAAGCATCAAGTGGGAGGATTTGATTAATGAAAACTTTATCATCTATCGTGAAGGTTTTACAATCCATGATACGATTTTAGAGGAATGCAGAAGACTAGGCTTTGAACCCTCTATTATCTGTGAAACCTCACAATGGAATTTTATGATGGAAATGGTATCGCTTAATCAAGGAATAACCATACTACCGCAAAGCCATTTTAATGAAATGGATCACCAGCATTTACAATTAAAAATGTTGCCTCTGATTGAACCACAAATAAATTGGCATTTAGGAATAGCTTGGAGAAAAGATAGTTATCTATCCTATGCGACACGGACTTGGATAGAGTTTTTAAAAATGGCTTTAGAGCGGTAAGTCGAACTTTTTGCTTTACTTGTGAGGTGCTAAACGGTAAATCACAAACCCAACCACATAGTAAATCACATAATTTTCACAACACAAATCATAGTATATTGCAAAGTCCATAAGGCTTTGAGATGAAAATGTCTCTCTAAGCCTTTTTTAAAATTTTCTTTATCTGGCTAAAGAACCGTAAGTTGTGTTCATTTGATACTAAAGTAAATAAGCGTAGGAATTTCCCTTAGTTAGTAAATAAAATTAAAAATAACTTAAATAGGCGAAGAAATTTCCCCTATTGACTGAAAAAACTTCAGTATTGGGGATTTTGCTTTGTTTAAGCGGAAAACCTTCCCTTATTTACGCCGGAATGAACCCTATTCTACATCTAACGGAAAAATCTTCGCTTATTTTACTATCACTCAAAAATAATTTGTGTTGATATAGCGCTATTTACTAAGTACTTTTTTTGAAAATTATAAAAACATAAGACTTATAGGTTTATATTTATATAGAGTAATTGGTAGAATAGAGGAAACAAGATTAAACAATAAATAGAAGGAAGTGCCAGCCTTGGATCAGAAGTACGCAGGTCATACATTGTTTCAATCTGTACCATTTGGAAATGACAAGTTAGCAAGCCGGTTAGTGATGGCCCCAATGACAAGAATGTTTTCACCAGAAGGTATCCCAGGGGAAAACGTTGCACAATATTACCGCAAACGTGCAGAGAATGGGATTGGACTCATCATAACTGAAGGAACAGCGATCAACCACCCAGCTGCAGTAGTGAGCCCCGATATCCCCCGTTTTTATGGTGAGGACGCTTTAAATGGCTGGGCAAATGTAGTGAAGGAAGTACATGAAGCAGGTGGCAAAATCATTCCACAATTATGGCATGTAGGTGCCGCACGGAAAGCAGGAAGTGAACCAAATATTGACGCACCTCCTGTTAGCCCGTCTGGATATACTTTAAGAGGCCAAAGAAATGAGAAAATAAAGGCTCTAACAAAAGAAGAAGTCACGGAAATGATTAATGCATACGCCGAAGCTGCAGCAAATGCGAAGCGTATCGGCTTTGACGGAATTGAATTGCATGGAGCGCATGGCTACTTAATTGATCAATTTTTTTGGGAATTAACGAACAAGCGGACAGATGAGTATGGTGGGAATCTAGGAGAGCGGACAAAATTCGCGGCAGATATTGTTCGTGCTTGCCGGAAAGCAGTCGGGCCTGATTTTCCAATTGTCTTACGTTTTTCACAATGGAAAGGAACCGATTATCAAGCTAAATTAGCGAATAACTCTACTGAACTTGAACAATTGCTCACCCCTTTGGTTGAAGCTGGCGTCGATATTTTCCACTGCTCTACAAGACGAATATGGGAACCTGAATTTAAAGATGAAGATCCATCATTGGGCTTGGCAGGCTGGACGAAACGAATTACTAAAAAGCCAACGATTGCGGTTGGTTCTGTTGGTATTAACCGCGCCTATCTGAGCAATCAGGATAATGATAATGTAACAATTGTTGACAATCTCGGAATTATAGATGAAAAAATCAAAGCAGGCGAATTTGACTATGTAGCCGTCGGCCGTGCTGTGCTAGCTGATCCAGAATGGGCAGTAAAACTCAAAAATGGCAACCTCGATCAAGTAGTGCATTATACGAAGGAATCCGAGAAACAGCTGATTTAACTACAATCAAGAACCGTGCGTTTTATTAGGCTGCAACTAATACAGAAATATAACAAAGGGTGGCCAGTTACGGCCCCCTTTGTTTCAAAACTAAGTATAGTACTCATTTTATGTTAATGCATTGGCTTTTCCCACGCGCCTTTGACCTCAACGCCCGTTTCCTTTGCCGCTTTTTCAAGTTCAAAGATTTCCTGGGCAGTCAAATTGACCTCGGCCGCTTTTATAACATCCTCAATATGGGAGATTTTCGTTACACCAATAATCGGTACTGTTCCTTTTGCAATGGACCAAGCAGTAGCAATTTGTGCAGTTGATGCATGATGTTTGCTGCCGATTTCTCTCATTACTTCCATTAAGCTTCCGATTTTGGCAAGTACGTCTGGATTAAATGCATCGCCCCTTCTGGTGCCACTGGGCAAAGGGTTTTTCGGATTGTATTTGTCAGTCAATGCACCTTGTTCCAATACCATATAAGAAAAGAAAACGATATTATTTTCATTACAGTAATCAATAATACCGGCTTCTTCAGAGGAACGGTAAAGCAAGCTGTAATGGTTTTGGACAGCTGAAATTTTCAGTCCTTCTTCCGCCAAGATGCTGGCCGCCAATTTAATTTCGTCGAGATTATGATTGGAAACCCCTGCATGTTTTACTTTTCCACTTTTCATTAAAGGGATAAGTTTTGGTGTCCATCTTTGCACATCTTCCGGGCTGTGTATCCAATAAATATCAGCATGATTTACGCCGAGCCGGTTTAGGCTTCCGTTTAAGTGTTCCTCAACAGCGTTGTCAATGTCTCCTGCCATTCGTGGAGTAAATTTAGTGGAGATTAGCACATCCTCCCTGCCTTTAATGAAACTTCCCAAAATATTCTCCGAAGCGTTCATCCCATAAACAGCCGCTGTATCCCATAAATTGAATCCGGCAGCCATCGCCGCGTCAAATATCGGCTTTAAGTCCGTTTCTGAAATAAAATTTCCAAAAACCGCATCCCCCCCATTTGCACCAGTGCCCCAAGACCAGGTACCAAGGGCGATCGGAGGGATTTTCTCATTTTGCAATTTTACGAATTTCATTACGTTTCACTCCATTCCCTGCTTTGAATGTTCTAATTATTTCCTATTGTTTCCGTTTTCACAAGAGATTTGCTTGTTCCAATATTACATACCTGAATGAAGCTTCCCGCCAATACCTATATTGTCTCTACGAAAATTTACTAGTGACTATTTTTCAATATTCAATTAGATTTGTTGAGTAAATATAATAACACACTCCTAAACTAACCGTTAACACAATAAGAAAATGGGAGAGCCGCAGAGCCATCCCATCTTTACGAAAGCACCAGTTAATTTAAGTGCAATTTTTCATTCAGTTGACTTAGTGATTTTATAATTTTTATGATTGACTATGGTTGTAATTGGTTCGTCTTTTTGTTTATTATATCCGTACTCAACAATAACAGAATTTTCTCTTACAACCTTTACAATTCCTTCATGGCTTTCCCCGTCACGCTTAAATGAAATATTGTCCCCGATTTTAGCAGTTGCCATTTTATCACCCTGAACTTATTATTTTCAGCAAAGATAAAAAAATGCATTATCTTTTAAAAAAAGAAGTCTGGTCCATTCATTTCAAGTTTTTTTCTTGAACGCGCTGCGGTTGTTCGATCTACTTTTGTCATCTCAGCTAACTTATCTTTATTGTCTCTCGGTATTTCTATCACGATACAATCAGATTTTGGGGCTCACAGTAATTTTTTAATCGATTCTTAATGTTTTTTTCATTGCCTGTTTAGATTTCTTTTTTATAGTTAAGGTACCCTCATAGGGTCAAAAGCAAGTGCGATTTTTTCCAAAGAAAAGGAGATTTATATGAATTACAATCTTTTTAAATCCATAAATCAATCAGCAGGTCACCACCCATTTTTGGATGGACTGATGGCTGGTGTGACGAACTACGCATTAATCATCTATGCGATTGTTTTGCTTTTCATTTGGTTTTTAGGGACAGATCAGTATAAGAAAACGGTTGTTTACGCTGCGATTACCGGTGCCTTGGGATTATTCATCAACTTCATTATCGGTCATCTCTATTTTGAACCGCGGCCGTTTGTTACCCACCACGTCAATTTAATAGTTAACCATGCAGCGGACTCCTCATTCCCAAGTGACCATACAACTGGAGCCTTCGCCTTAGCACTAGCAGTCCTTTTCGTTCATCGAAAAATTGGAATCGGCATGCTATTGTTCGCCTTCTTAACAGGCATCTCCAGAATCTATGTGGGCCATCATTATCCATTTGATATCTTAGGAAGTATGATCGTTTCGTTAGTCATTAGTACCGTTGTTTACAAACTGAGCCCACTTCTTGAACCGATTGCGAATGCTATTATAAACATATATAAACGAGTCCCTCTTGTACAGAAAACGACTAAAAAGGAAAACATTAAATCCATAATAAAACACTAAATTTTGTTAATAACGGGTTTACCTGTGAAGTACGAAATATCAAATTGCGAGGGATTCACCGCACAAATAATAATATTTTCACATCAAAAAACCCAAGTGAAATCACTTGGGTTCCTTATTTTAAATCTATGGTATGTGCAGCAGCTCATTTAACAATAGTAGGGTTCATGAACTGGATCCTCGTTAGTTAATAAATAATATTGTTATCTTGTTTTACTTGATATACCACTTGAACGCTTTTTATAACTCCTTGTTTGTCTATAATCATTTCGAAAGTTAATTTCTTTTTTTGATATTGATATGATTGCCTTATAGGGTCTCTATCTATTAATTTAAATCCCATATCCTTTAAAAGGTTTTGAGCTTTAGTTATCTTTTGATTTGGTTTAATGCCTAATATGTCATATTTCGGATTTGTGATTTTGATGTCTTTTACATATTGTTTGGTCTCTGAAAGCCGAGCAAATATACCCAAATTCTGATAATACAAATTAGGCCCACACCCCATACAATAAGAGACTTCAGTATCCTCGTCTCCAAATAACTCAATAACATCCTTTTCTTTCATAAATAATTCTAATCCGTTAACATTTATCTTATTTGCCAGATATAGATAATCATATTGCTTTCCAACAACTCCTGCAATAACCACAACCAATAAAAAAAAAGTGACAATATAAATTTTTTTACTCAATTTACCCCTCCCTTGCTGAAATAGTCTCACCTATTTTCACTTTAAATTTTAAGACGTTATAAAGGATAAAATGTTACTCTGGCTACCGTTCATTTAGTAAATAAATATTATTTATATTTTTGAAGCACGAGAACCGTCCCCATGCTTCATTTTTTATTATGCAGGAAACAATATACCTTAGGTGTGCATCATAAGTTATTTTTGCCTAGAGCGACTAAGTATCCTAAGGGTGAATTATATGCCTAGATTGATTAGTAAAGATGAAATTAATAATTCTGAGGAATTTTATGAAAGAATTCATCAAGTACAAGTAGACTATTTTTATTATTGGAAAGAACATACATTATGGCATAAAGAGTTTTGGTTATCTTTAGCCTTAGCTATTATTCCTTGGTTGATATGGTTTCTAATTCGGAAACGTGGTAGTGAGGCAAGATTACTGTTAGCTGGAGCTTTTGGCATAATTGTGGCCTCTTGGTTAGATTTTTTAGGAATTATATTTGGTCTTTGGCATTATTCGGGGAGATTATTACCTACGATACGATTCCAACCTTTTTCCCCTGGGATTTTCCGTTAATTCCAGTATCCCTTATGCTCAGTCTGCAGTTCAAACATGAGACAAATCCTTTTTTAAAAGCCGTTATCTTTGCTGCACTAACTGCTTTTATTGGGGAACCAATATTTATGTGGTTAGGCTTTTACACTGAAATAAAATGGAGTGTTTTTTATTCATTTCCTATCTACATTGTGATTTATTTAATTTCAGATCGAATTAGTAAGGCTAAATCATTTGATACTTTATAATTTGGCTTATACTTCAATTACATAAAGAAAGAAGATTGGGTGATAATGAGGGGAAAGAAATAACTTTTGTAAGAAAAGGAGTTCATTATGACTGAACAAAAACCGAATTTTCGTAAAGAACCAATTCAACCTTCTCATGAAAATGAACCCGCTTTTAACGTATTTCTAGATGAGAAATTAGTCGCTGAAATACGTGGGCGTGACCCTCAACATCAAACAGTCATCCCCATGAGGGAATTAAGCGATTATGAAGAGGATAAACTTCATGAGTTTATAGCTGCAATGTATAGCGATGACGAGTATTGACCAAAGTGCACAAGATAAAGGCCTCTTCAAAATCTTGAAGAGGTCAAATGTTAAATTTATATCTTATATTCTAAGCACCCTACGAGTTTATGTCATTGAGGGCTCGTATGGATCTTCTCTTTACATAACGTATCTTTATTTGTAAAAGGAGCGGAAATGATGGAAAATGTAGCGGACAATATCCATATAGGTGAATTAATAGCTGTTTCCCAGGTTTTTAAATTAAATCCTTATCAAATGATCACATTACTAGAAAATGGTGATATGGAAGCATTCGAAAATAAGGAAGCATTTTTTCAAAAATACGGAAATAAGGAAACGTATGACGAATTATCAGATTGGTGTGAGTTAAATAATGGAAAAATCTTTACTAAAACAAAATAGAAGGTGAATGGATTAAAACTTGCAATAGCCTTCACAAAGTACATCTTTAGCCAAAGTATCACACCTCCTTCATCGTTATTAACAATTACGAGGAATTGATACTTTTTTACTATTATACAGCACCCCTCTCCCATCACTTCAAGAAATAAGCGATTTCTGGTTTATTCAAAAAGGCCCACATTCGTATTACCAGCAAATAATAGCTGAAAATGAACTTCTTGAAGAGCATTATCAAGTACATTAACTTCACAATTGATAGTCACATGAATTTTCTATTACGTATTTTTCATTTACTTTTCATTATCTTTGATACCACATAAAATAACCATTATGTTACGAAAAATATATTGAGAGTAGTTTTTCTTATGAATTCTCGAATTTCCAACAACGGAGGGGTAAATATGAAAAAAAACGAGTACGATCTCCCAAAAGAATGGATTGAGTTAGTAAAAGAAGCAATGAAATCTAATATTACAAAAGAAGATTTTAAGATTTTTTTAGAAAAAGAAAAGGAGAAAAGAAAAAACCAAAAATCTTAGGTGAGTTTATCATGATAAAATATTAATAGGCTGTCGAAATTTTTGGTTTTTTTTCCATTTTTTACATACAAGTTTTGTATTAATATTTTCTTATGAGACTTTAAAGCTTTAATCAGTAAAAAGTAACCAACGGGATACAAAGCTATAGGTCTAGACGATTTTATCTAATACCAAATTTTGTAGGAGGCTTTATGGAAACAATACTTTCTGCTGAAGAAGAAATAGATAGTGAATGGGTAGACCTCATCTTAGAAGCACTAAATATAGGAATTACTGCAGATGAAATAAGAAATTTTTTAAAGATTGTCCTCTGACCTGTAAATAAGGTCTTTTTTTGCTTTTATCGTACATTCAATACCTTCACATTTATCACCTCAGCTATTTCCCTCCCTATTAGTTCAACAAAAAAGGACCACCTGCAAGTGATCCATACTCTTACGCCCTTCAGAACAAAAAACGGAGGCTTAACCATAAGGAGATTATATTATTTCTTTATAATCGCTTTCATCGGATAAAATTCCGTTGTCATTATTCCTGCAACAACAGCGGGATCTTCTGCGATAAGTTTTGGGACTTGCTCCTCATTCTCGACTTCAATAATCGCCAGGCCATGTGGGGCTGATGGATTTAGAACGGGTCCGAAAACTAAAGCAATGCCTTGATTCTGCTTGTCCGTCCAATAGTCGATGTGATGCAGCATGATATTCCTTTCTTCTTCGGTCATGTCCTGATGAAAAGAAACTCTTGGCGGGGTAGACTTTAACATATAGTGCAATTTCCCCAGATTATTATTTGAAGTGTTGTTCGTCATTTTGAATCCCTCCTTCAAGCTGAATGTGTATTTCCACCAACACAATGTTGGATTTCATTATCCCATAAGTTCCTTCCAAAACCAATTAACACGGAAGGAGGAGTTTGATCGACCTCATTCTTATGATTAACATTTGGGGATGATTACATAAAGAAGATCTAAGCTACTTTTAAACTAAGAGGGCTGCCATAACGGGCAGCCCTCTTAGTGTTTTTCATTATTCTTTAGTTCAATCAACGCTCGTGCACGTTCCCTTAGAGTCACTAGCTCCGTTTGGACACTATGTATTTTCCTAATCTTTTGTTCAATTATCTCGAGTTCGCCATCGAGGATTTTAATGATTTCAGTCAATTTTGCCTTTTGTTCTAATGGATCAGATACCTTTTTATATTCTTCTTTTTGACTTTCTAACATTTCCGTGAGTGATAGGAATTCCTGAAGTTCTTGTAACGTAAACCCCAGAACCTCTTTGGCGACTGTAATACGCTTTAAGAACTTAACATGCTCCTGTTTATAAAGCCTTGTTCCTCCCCCGCTGCGTTCTGGGGAAGGTAAAATACCCAACTCTTCATAATACCTAATAGTCCGCTTACTCAAACCAGTCTGATTTGCTACTTCATCTATTTTCAGTAACTCCTCCATCAAAAACTGACCTCCTGATATGTTAAGCAATATTATAAATAAATTTTACGTTAACGTCCAATATAATTTTAACTGAATTTTCCAAATTCCCCAGTTAATTAAAAGTAAATGCCCGTGAATATTTATTTTTGAAAGTCATATATATTTTAATGACATTGACGTCAACGTCATATTTTAATGGAGGTGTTGATTGTGTGGCAACTTTGGCTTACTGGTTTGATTGGTATCTGGCTCATCATATCTCCTTGGGTGTATGGTTTCTCCAGTAATGCAGGAGCAATGTGGAATAGTGTCATTTTTGGAATCATCGTCTTCATTCTTGCAATTTGGGTAGGTACGGGTCAGAAAAACAGTAAATCCTAGTGGAAGTTTAATCAGACAACAACAGAGGGGAATAACCGGAATTCCCCTGCTGTTGTGTAATAAAGGTTTATAGAGGATACATCGATAAGGTGTGCGATAGAGATAAATTGATTCATATAAAAATATTTCAATTGATTAGAGGAGCGGGCGTAATGGACTTCACAATCCGCAAGATATGTACAAAGATCATTACAGGTACGCCAAGTGATGTCGAGGAACAGGCTAATGATTTTTTGAGTAAACTTGACCTATTGAATTACGTGGATGTTAAAGTGGCAAATTCGGACAATGGAACAATTTCCGTAGTAATAGTATACAAGGAAGTGCGAAAACTTAATCATGCTTAGTTCCAACTGAATCGCAGACGGGTCGATATATGATGTAACGGTGGCTGCAAATGAAAAGGTGTAGATACTTAGGAACTGACGAGCAAAAATTAAAAACACCGATTATATATATGAAAGATAAAAAAATACAAAATTTGATATGTTGTGGGTTAAGTAGTTTCTAGTATTTAATTTTCCAAGGTTAGCTTTCATAAAAGAGCTTGCTGCTCAATAATACATTATTTTCCATGTAATTATATATGATTAAAGCCAACTCTCATGTTATGGGAAGTTGGCTTTAACTCCATATGTGACACAAATTAAGCTTTTCCACTTCGGAGCAAAAAACAAATTTTCCTCCTAATCCTAAGAAGCGTATTCTCCTAGTCTTTCAACTTTGAAGCACGAGAACCGTCCCCATGCTTCCTAAACGCAAGTAAACGATTGAATTTGCCTTAGGCTAATTCCGAAATTAACCCATCTACGTCCGGTCCAGCGATATCCTGAAACAGAGTGTCGACCAATAAATGTCGGGTAGAACCAAAATTGTTCAAAGCCTCTTAACCATACATACGTGTATCTGTGTAAACATCTGATCATACTGCCTGGATCTACTGCAAATGTTCCTGCTTGGTGCGTTTGTTGAGGAACAGCAGATGGCGGTGGAGATGTTGGTGGTCCAACTTCATGATCATGATGACCCATTGGTGGGGCTGACGGACCATGCTGACCTGGTGGTGGTGCAGTCGGAGGTTGAAACCCGCCAAACTGTCTTGGATCCAGGGTCGAATAGTAATCGGCTTGGAATGGATAGGCAGATGGATAAGCATCTTGACTATATGGAATGTTATAGTACAGATTGATATGACTAGGATACATAAAATGCACTTCCTTCAAATTATTTTCATATCATCATATTCATTGGGTATCCACCTATTAACTTGTCTCAATAAAATAGTGCACTTTAAACCATTTAATTATCATTTAACACTTTTAGCCAATGTTATTAGAGGCCAAAAAGTACGTTCTACAATTTCTAAAAATGATATACAAAATTAATACAAACTTATAATGGAGAGAAAAATTATGCTAAAGGCCCAGAATATATATGTAAGATTACTAACATTAAATGACGCGCTAATGATGTTCTTCAGTTTGAAATAAATAATCAAGAATTTTTTCAGACCTATACAATGAAACGCCCTTCTGATTATTAAATAGAAAAGGCAAAAAATGATACTTAATACAATTTTGGGATTTTTATAACTGATAACGATGAACTTATTAGAACGATTGGACTCTATCGCATTTTACGTGATCCTTTACAGAGTGCCATTATCGGTTACAGTTTAAGCAAAAATCATAACGGTAAAGGTTATGCAACAGATGCCGTAAAACTTATATTAGACTATGTATTTTCAACCCTTAAATTACATAGAATTGAAGCTGGTGTTATGCCACATAATATTGGTTCAATTAGAGTGTTAGAAAAGGCGGGGTTTGAAAAAGAAGGCATTTCTAAGAGCAATGTTAAAATAAATGGGAAATGGGAAGACCATCAGGTTTTAGCCATAATAATCCTAAAGAATAAAAATTAATCCACTCCAATGGAATTAGGAGTGGATTTCTCTTTTTAGCTATAAAAAATATTTTTAATAAAAACACAACCATCTAATTGAACTATCCCGTTCGTACATGCGTTACATTGCAGTGATTCCGCCATCAACAATAAATTCGGCACCAGTTGAGTAGCTTGATTCATCAGAAGCTAAGTAAAGAACAAGGTTGGTCACTTCTTCTGGCTGGGCTACTCTTTTTAAAGGAATATGTTTCGCGAATTCCTCTACTGCCGCTTTTGTATCTTCCTGCACGACCATCGGAGTTGCAATCACACCTGGATGGACAGAATTGACACGGATACCATAGTGTGAACATTCCATCGCAGCTGCTTTTGTCATGCCGCGAACAGCGAATTTTGTATCTGTATAGCCGACAGCACCGCCAACAATACCATTGATGGAAGATATGTTCACAATAGAGCCGCCACCAGCTTTTTGCATGGATGGAATAACTGTTTTCATGCCTAAGAATACAGATACTTGATTGATATCCACGATGCGACGGTATTCTTCTTCTGTAGTTTCTAGTATTGATTTTGCCATTGTAATACCAGCGTTGTTTACTAAGATATTGACTGGTCCAAATTTTTCTTCTGCCTTAGCAACAACGTTGGCCCAATCTTCAGCACTCGTAACATTTTGTTTAAAAAACAATGCATTTTCACCTAATTCACTTGCGAACTGGCTGCCTTTTTCTTCATTTAGATCAGTTAAAACAACTTTTGCTCCTTCTTCAACAAAACGTCTAGCGTGAGAGGCACCCATACCTTGGGCAGCACCAGTGATAATTGCAACTTTTCCTTTTAAACGAGCCATAGAGATTCTCCTCTTCCATTACTATATTTTTGCTTCGCATATTTATTTGTCTAGTTGATAATACTTTTAGGGCTTCTGATAGCCCTTAATAGACGATATGAGACTAAAATGATAACTTTTTATTACTAGAAATATTAGCTAATAATTTTTTTTGAATTTCAATGTAGTTTGATAGTTCTTCCTCAGAAAGAATACTAAATAATTCCGAATGAATTTTTTCTCCGATCGCTTCAGCTTCTTGTAAAGCATTTATTCCTTTATCTGTGATTTTGAGATAGACCGTCCTTCGATCACTTATATCGTAAGTTCTTTCTATCAAATCAAGCTTAACAAGTTTTTCTGCCATATTCGTGATCGTACTTTTTGAATATCCCAATGACTCTGTTAAATCAATTTGTTTTAAAGGTCCACTAGCTTCTATTTCAGCTAAAACAACAATTGTAGATATACCAATGGGATAAGAAAATTCATTAGTAAATCGAACAATATTTTCATTGGTTATCTGTTGAATCATATGTGTAAGATTGAAAATATTATTATAACTGTCCATTTAAAACCCCTTCTAGCTTACGTATTTGGATCAACCCCCCATCTACCCATGAAAGTTTGACCTGTATTATATTTTTTTGAATCTGGAAGCTAAGGATACATAAAATAAACATTAAAACGTTTACCTGTAAACATTATAAATTCAAAATGTTTATATGTAAACTAAAATTCATTGTAACCTTGTAACTTTGTGGCGATTAGGGATTTGATGGTTGATTAATAATACTCCTTCAACTCCGGTACCTTTGCACCAATTATTGAGACAATAGGACCGTCCCGGTGTGTTTACCAGCTAGATTACAGCTTTGTTAGCAATGTGTTCCACAAAGATTTGTCCAGCTGGTCAACATATTCAATATGATTAATTCCTATTCAAATGATAGATTAGTTGTACAACGCCAGAGGAGAACGTCCTTGTATCAACCAGTTTTAAATTCAACCTCTGTTTAATATCAATAAACAACGGTTTTCCTTCTCCCAAAATAACAGGGTGAACCGATAATCTAAATTCATCAACAAGCCCTAAATTGATAAAAGTCGTAATAAGACTTGCCCCGCCATATAACCAGATGTCTTTGCCGGGCTTATTCTTTAATTTATTGACTTCTTCTTGAATATGATCGTTAATGAAGATGGCTTTATTATCAGTCCCTATTTGCGTTCTGGAAAACACGTATTTCTCTTTGCTATGAACTAACTCCCAAATTTCTTTATCGGCATCAGAATCTTCAATATCTGGAGTAAATTGTCCCCATAAATCGTAGCTTTTTCTTCCATACAGAATCGTATCAATTTGATGTAAGAAATCAATAAACCCCATCTCAGAATCCATGATGCACCAATCAATTTCCCCATTTTTCCCTTCAATAAAACCATCTAACGTAACGGCTAAATCTAATAGTATTTTTCTGGTCACTTCGGTATTGGACATACCTCTTCCTCCCTTTAAAATGACTGCCGGAATTTTTTTTTCGTGCCACGACCTTCCCTTGGACATATTGTCTGGTAACGGCGGAAATACATTAAAGTTATAACTAATGTGTATTTTGATATTAACAGATATTGGATTTAAGTGAAATGTAATTTAGCTCAACTTTCCCTTTGTCCCCCAGCAGCCTTAACTTAAGCCAGATCAATTAATTCTTTGTAATGATAGTAATAAAAACTTAAAACAACGATGACAACCATTGCAGCATAGAGATAAAAAAACAAGAAATCAACTTTTAATTGAAGGAGGTTTTTATGGTGAGTATTTTAGCGAAAATCACCTGTAAATTAAAAGGTCATGTTTATGAAGAAACAAATCAGAGACCTGATGGATGGGGATATATTGCGACTTGGTTCGTATGTAACCGATGTGGCGAGGAAAAAGTAGTCACGGAGCGAGAGGATGAAGTTTAAGTAACAGTTCCTGACTATTATCCATTTATAAAAAAAAATAGTCTTTTCTTTTCCAAAGAAAACGAACCGCTGCAGAAACTCTTAAAAAACAACGCCAGCCAGTTAGCTAAACTGGCTGGCTATCGTTTAAATGTATTACAGAAATAAAGCAAGAAGATAAAGAATTTTATATATCAAGTTTTCGCGTACCGAGCCATTTCACCATTTCAGGATCCCTGTGAGAAAAGAACAAGCTTTCCTTCGTGTCTAGTGCAGCAATTTTCTCCATATCATCATAGCTCAATTCAAAGTCAAAGATATTAAAGTTTTCGATGATTCTTTCCTTACGAACAGACTTTGGAATCGCAACGACGCCTCTTTGTGTTAACCATCGTAAAACCACCTGAGCAACGGATTTATTATGCTTCTCGGCTATTGATGCTAAAATTTCGTTTTGGAACAGGTTATTTTTTCCTTCAGCAAACGGTCCCCAAGACTCGATTTGAACATTGTTCTCCTTCATCAATTTAGCACTTTCTATTTGCTGACAGAAAGGGTGCGTTTCAATTTGGTTTACAGCAGGAACTACTTCATTATGAATAAGGAGATCGGTCAAACGATCCGGATAGAAGTTGCTGACTCCAATTGCTCTAATCTTTCCCTCGCGGTACAATTCTTCCATCGCACGCCATGAACCGTAAACATCGCCATATGGCTGATGAATTAAGTACAAATCCAAATAATCCAATTGCAGTCTTTCCAGAGATCTTTCAAATGCTTTCTTTGTGCGTTCATAGCCTGTATCCTGAACCCATAATTTCGTAGTAATAAACAATTCCTCTCTTGGCACACCACTCCGCTTAATAGCTCTGCCGACCGCTTCTTCATTTAGATAAGAGGCAGCGGTATCAATCAGACGATAGCCTGCCAAAATAGCGTCATAAACAGCTTGTTCACATTCATTTTCATCTTGAATTTGAAAAACACCAAAACCGAGTATCGGCATTTCAACACCATTGTTTAAAATAACTTTTTGCATGAAAAATTTCTCCTTTGTCCTTTATTTTCCCACTCTGTTTGCGTATTCTGCCGGGTAGCGCTCACCCGAAATTTCAATCTTTGATAGTGCATCGTTCAAATCATTCAGTTCTTCATGAGTCAACTCAACTTCCGCTGCCCCAAGATTCTCTTCCAGACGTTCTAGTTTCCTTGTACCTGGAATTGGAACAATCCATGGCTTCTGAGCAAGTACCCATGCTAGTGAGATTTGAGCAGGAGTTGCATCTTTCCCGACTGCAATCTTCTTTATCAGTTCGACCAATATCTGATTCGCTTCGATATTTTCCGGTTTGAAGCGAGGAACAATACTGCGAAAATCGGAGCTAACGAATGTTGCATTTTTATCAATTTTTCCGGTAAGGAAGCCCTTGCCCAGAGGACTGAACGGCACAAAGCCGATTCCAAGTTCTTCAAGGGTAGGCAGCAGTTGTTCTTCAGGACTTCTCCACATCATGGAGTATTCGCTTTGAATGGCGGTGACTGGCTGAACCGCGTGCGCGCGGCGAATTGTTTGTACCCCTGCTTCAGAAAGCCCCCAATGCTTAACCTTACCTTCCTTGATTAACTCTTGTACAACTCCGGCAACTTCCTCAATCGGGACATTTGGATCAACCCGATGCTGATAGTAGAGGTCAATGGTGTCAACTTTTAGGCGATTTAGCGAGCCTTCAACTGATTGCCTGATAGTCTCTGGGTTGCTGTCAAGCACCTGCTTGCCATTTTCCATTTGGATACCGAATTTAGTGGCAATGGCCACTTTACCTTTGAAAGGCTTAATAGCTTCACCAACCAATTCCTCATTCACATATGGACCATAAACTTCGGCAGTGTCGAAGAAAGTAACGCCTCGATTAATGGCTGCATGAATCAGCGAAATCATCTCTTTTTTGTCCGATGCCGGACCATAGCCATGACTCATTCCCATACAGCCAAGACCTATAGCAGAAACTTCTAAGCCGCTATTTCCTAACTTACGCTTTTGCATAATTTATCTTCCTTTCCTTTTTGTAGAATGATTCATAAATGTCTTTTAACTCGTATCCTCATTATGCAACAGTTGAAATCACGCCTGGTATCACAATCCTGTCAAATGATTGCATAATCCTCTCACAACCATTTACGCAGAAAGTAAATTAGCCTTATAATGGGACCATCACGTATGAAGAAACCAAGGGAGAATACTATGTTTGAACAATTATATAGACAAAGAGTTGAGCTCACCAAAATCATAGAGGGTTACACTGGACACGACGGTACTCAAATGACTGCTATTCCTACTTTATTTTTCTCGCGTTACTCTAATGAAACTGGACCAAACTATGGAGTTTACAAGCCTTCCTTATGCATTATTGTTCAAGGGATGAAAGAGGTTTTGTTATCACAGGAACGTTTTCAGTACGGCCCTGCTGATTATCTGGTCGCATCCGTCAACCTGCCAATTACCGGACAAGTCACAGAGGCCTCTTCCGAAGTTCCTTATCTGGCATTAAAACTTGAATTTACACCGAGTGAAATATTAGAAGTGTTACGTGAATTCCAAATGGGAGTGGAAAAGAAGGAAAATCCTAAACGAGGAATGTATGTCAGCAAAATAGAGCCTTCTCTGTTAGACGCAGTAACTAGATTAGCTCGCCTCCTAGATACCCCAAAGGATATCCCTGTCCTTGCTCCTTTAATTAGAAAAGAAATCATTTATAGAGTGCTGCAAGGAGAACATGGAGGAATGCTACAACAAATAGCAATTGAAGGAAGTTCCACCAATCAAATCAGTGACGTGATTGAACATATCTTGAATAACTATGAGATGTCTTTTAAAATCGAGGAACTTGCGGAAATAGCAAATATGAGTGTTTCTTCACTACATCGGCATTTTAAAGAGGTAACAGCAATGAGCCCGATTCAATTCCAAAAACAACTGAGACTTCAAGAAGCTCGGAGCCTGTTATTAGCCGAATCAGCCGATGCAGCAGATGTTGCCTTCCGGGTTGGATATGAAAGTCCATCCCAATTCAGCCGCGAATATTCGCGTATGTTTGGTTTACCGCCTATAGAAGATGTAAAGCGGTTAAGAGATAAGCGTGACAAAACGATAAACCTATGAATCCCCTACCTTATGGTATGCCGTTCTCTTTTGGAGTACCTGCAGGAATAAAAACACATATAAAAACAGCTAAAATAGCAGAGAAATTCGCATAAGAATTCACTCTGCTATTTAGTTGATTTGATAAGGTTTATGACAATCTTCATAACAAAATTAACATTGTAAATAGAAGGTGAATTTGCAGAAGCATAATTTTTATTATGCTCTGCTAATTGCACTGCGAATAGACTTGCTAATTGATAACTAAAAAACGACAGTTTCCCTGTCGTCATTAAAATTTCTTATTAAACATAAGCACCCGAAGCAGTATCAATATTAGGCATTATCTTTAATAAGGATTTGGTTGTTAATATGATGTTCCATATGTTTAAGATAATCTTTTACGAGCCACTCTAATGTTTCTTGTTGATTATTTCCTATATCACAAAGATTTGATAATCTCTCTTTTGGAATATTCGATATAATATTTATGATTTGCTTATTTAGTGCCAAAAATAGATTTAATATCTCCTCAAGTGGTCTTTCTTGATAATTCTGAAATATAACCCATTGGTCTTGATTATATGATTGGATAACAAATGGTTGTTCTTCATACTGAATCTTTATAAACCTATTAATATTATTTATTGCAGAGTCGCATAGATGTCCTAAAATCTCTTTTTTGGACCATTTATTTGGTAATGGGCGATTTGATATCTCTGTTTCTGCCATTGAGTTATATACCTTCGGTAATGTTTGTACCCAGTAGTTTATTGCATTAATTATATCCTCCACACGCCTTCACTCCTTCAATATGTAACTAAAAAACAATATTCATCAAAAGACATTAATATCCCTTCTTAAACTAAACTGCCGTTAGTGCAATAGGGTTCATTTCTAATTTTACTATTCAACCCCTCTTAATAATGCTAAAAGCAGTGCGATTTCGTGTGTGAAATCCACTGCTTTTATACTTGTTTTTATATATGCGTCTTCCTATGTGGGTACTCCAAAAGAGAACGGCTCATCCTTATGGTGGGGGCCTTCTTTTTTACGTGCGCAATCAAAATTTTCTCCTAATCCTAGAAGAGCGTAATCTCTTCCCAAACTGGTAATCTTTGAAGGTCGAGAACCGTCCGACACCGCTGAAAAATAATCCCTTTAGAAGCTGAATTACTACTTTACTAAGGATCACAGGCAAAATAGGTGGCTTATTTTTTACCTATGCCTCACTTTTCTTGCGCTCACAGGAAAAATAGATGCTTTATTAAAGACATTTTCACCTTAAACCGAGGCAGTTTTGTCTTTAATAAGCCGGATTAAAGACATTTTCACCCCAAGCCGGGGTAGTTTTGTCCTTAATAAGGTGAACTAAAGAGTTTTTTTCAGTGGTCTCGAACTGTACCCCGCTTCTTCACCAGTTTAGCAATCATTGAAGCACGAGAACCGTCCCCATGCTTCAAAGGCACGGGAACCGCCCCGTGCCTTAATTTTGTTTATTCTTTTGTGACAAGTTTGAGTGGAGCAGGGATGTTTTTAGGAACTTTCTTCCCTTTGAGTACGTCTATACCTGCGTCAATCGCAAGCTTTCCGATTAAATCTGGCTGCTGTGCAACGGTTGCTTCCATTTTTCCTGCTTTGATTGCATTTAGGGCGTCGTCGTTACCGTCAAAGCCAATGACCATGATGTCTTTACCAGAACTATTGATCGCTTCAATAGCACCGAGTGCCATTTCATCATTATGAGCAAAGACTGCCTTAATATCAGGGTTTGCTTGAAGCAGGTTTTCCATAACGGTTAATCCCTTGGTACGATCGAAATCAGCAGATTGTTTTGCTGTTACTTTTAATTTCTGATCCGCAATATTATGGAAACCTTTTCCTCTTTCACGTGTTGCAGACGCACCTGGCACACCTTCAAGTTCAGCTACTTGAACATTTTCTCCAAGCTTCTTGACAATATAGTCTGCGGCCATTTCCCCGCCCTTTATATTATCGGAAGCTACTAATGTGGCAACCTTCCCTTTTTCTGCCGAACGGTCGAGGGTAACCACCGGAATTCCGATCGTGTTAGCAGATTGAACAGCTGTGGAGATCGCTGCTGAATCGGTTGGGTTAATCAACAAGAGGTCAACACCCTGCTGAATTAAATCCTCAACGTCATTAATTTGTTTAGCAGAGTCATTCTGCGCATCGACTACTTTTACCTGTACTCCTAATGCCTTTGCCTCTTTTTGGACACCATCTCTTAGTGAAACGAAGAATGGGTTATTTAAGGTTGAAACAGATAAACCAATCTTAATATCTTTTAAATCCGATTTTTTCGCCGGCTTTGCCCACTCAGGAGGCTGCATCGAACAGGCGCCCAAAAGCAATAGTGACAGTGATATGAGTAATACAGCTAATTTTTTCATGAAAAGTCCGCTCCTTATGCTGATTTCTTCCGGTCAAGTAAGACAGCGATGGCGATAACAATCCCTTTTACTACCATTTGATAGAAGGAAGATACACCTAAAAGATTCAAGCCGTTGTTTAACGTACCAATAATTAAGGCACCTATCAGCGTTCCAAAAATTCTTCCCTTACCGCCTGATAAGCTTGTCCCGCCTAATACGACCGCCGCAATGGCGTCCAATTCATAAGACGTACCTGCTGTCGGCTGTGCGGAATTCAACCGTGATGTTAAAATGGCCCCTGCCAGTGCAGACAATAAACCAGTCAGACCGTAAATCATTACCTTAACATTGGACACTTTAATACCTGAAATAATAGCCGCCTTTTCATTGCCGCCAATTGCATATGTTTTTCGTCCAAATGGTGTTTTATGAAGAATAATATACAATATTACAAACATGATAATCATCGTTACAGCTGGAACAGGTATTCCCATGAAATATCCTCGGCCAAATAACTGGAATAAATAATTATCGCCAAGCCCTGTGATTGGATTCCCTTTTGTATAAACAAGTGTTAACCCTCTAAAAACCGTCATCGTTGCCAAAGTGGCAATGAATGGGGCCATTTTTCCTTTTGTAATTAGGAGACCATTCACGATTCCCATGATGCCGCCGAGTAAACAGCCGATGATAATCGCTAAGATTGGGTCAAGACCATAGACAATCATCCCTGCCGTTAAAGCACTGCCTAATGCAAGAATCGACCCCACAGATAAATCAATGCCCCCTGTTAAAATAACAAACGTCATCCCAAAAGCAATCAGCGCATTAATCGCGACTTGGCGCAATAAATTTAATATATTTAAAGGTTCTAGGAAACTTGGGTTTAGTACTGAAACAATCACAAATAAGATAATAAGTCCGAGCAGCGGCCCAAGCTTTTGTGTCACCGTATTCAAGAATTTCCCCTTGCCGGCTTTAGCAGTTTCATTGATTGCGTTCATCTCATTGACCTCCCGTTGCCAATGTCATAATTTTTTCCTGAGTTGCTTCATCTTTTTTCAATTCACCAGTAATTTTTCCTTCATGAACAACGAGGATTCGGTCGCTCATTCCCAACACTTCCGGTAACTCTGATGAAACCATAACGATTGCTACCCCGCGGTCTGTCAGTTCATTCATGAGCTGATAGATTTCTCTTTTCGCTCCGACGTCTACCCCTCTTGTCGGTTCATCTAGGATGAGCACTTTCGGACTAATGCCAATCCACTTGGCGATGACCACTTTTTGTTGATTTCCCCCTGACAAATTCCCAACGGCAAGTTCTGCAGATTCCGTTTTGACTGTCAGACGTTTGATCAGCATATTTACAAAATCTTTTTCGCTAGTTTCATTAATAATGCCTTTAGGCGCAAAGCTGTATAAAGATGGCAATACGATATTGTCCTTTATGGAAAAATCCAAAATCAAGCCTTCATCTTTTCGGTCTTCTGTAATAAAACCAATTCCAGCCTTTACGGCCTGGTCAGGTTTTTTGATGACGATTTTCTCACCGTTCAGCCAAATCTCGCCGCTGTCAAATGGATCTAGTCCAAAGATGGCCCGCATAATTTCCGTTCTTCCAGCTCCCATTAGACCGGAAACACCAACAATCTCTCCGGAACGGACTGAAAAATTCACATCCTGGAATACTCCGCCTTTTGTTAATCCTTTTACTTCTAGTACCATTTCGCCCGGTTTGGAATCCCGTTTAGGGAATCGGTCCGTTAATTCCCTGCCTACCATTTTCTTTACAACCTCATCAAAATTCGTATCGCGAATGGCCTTGGTATCTACCGTCTTGCCATCCCGCATGACGGTAATCCGGTCACAGATAGCAAATATTTCTTCCATCCGGTGTGAAATATATACAATCGATACCCCTTCCTTTTTCAAGGAAGAAATGATTTCAAAAAGCTTGCTGATCTCTCTTTCGGTCAATGCGGCAGTTGGCTCGTCCATGATAATAACCTTGGCATCAGTCATCAAGGCCTTAGCAATTTCAATCATCTGCTGTTCCCCAACAGAGCAGCTGCCAGCCTCTTGATCTAGAGGAATCGTAACCATCAGACGGTCAAACTGTTTCTTGGCAAGCGCCTTCATTTCCTTCGTTCTCAGCAGGCCAAGCGGACTCTTCAGTTCTTTCCCGATAAATAAATTTTCTAATACCGTCATATCCGGCCAAATGTTTAATTCCTGGTGGATAAAGGTAATCCCGTTTTGCTCGGCTTCTTTCGGATTTTTAAAATAGGTTTCCTTTCCATCAATCATGATGGTTCCTTCGTCACGAGAATGAAGCCCTGTCAGGACATTCATC
The DNA here is from genome assembly GCF_049568635.1 of Neobacillus sp. SAB-20_R2A. Classification (NCBI taxonomy): domain Bacteria; kingdom Bacillati; phylum Bacillota; class Bacilli; order Caryophanales; family Bacillaceae; genus Neobacillus; species Neobacillus sp. SAB-20_R2A. The sequence continues at coordinate 3,181,085 of NZ_CP145895.1, forward strand.
ATCGTTGATTTGCCAGCCCCATTTTCCCCCATTAAGGCGTGGACTTCTCCATCCAGGAGTTCAAAATTTACTCCTGTTAACACTTGATTGGACCCAAAGGCTTTATGGATGTTCTGCATCGAAACTCGCATTTTTTTCACCTCATTCTTTTAAAAAAACACACCTGATTGTAAAATACAGTTTGCATATGGCGTAATTTCACCTGTGCGAATGACGGCCTTGGCCTTTTTCGTTAGCTGCTTAAAATCCTCATGTGTAACCCGTTCCACATCAATTTCGGAAAATTTGTTTGTTAAATATTTTTCTGTTTGCGGATTGCCCGCTTCTATTTCAGAAGCAATAATACACTTTTCAATGACCATATCGTCTGCAACTGCATCCAACACCTCTTGAAAGGAAGGCGTGCCAGGTTTAAGTGCTAAATCAATTCTAGCCACTCCTTCTGGAATCGGTAATCCTGCATCCGCAATCACAATATAATCGGTATGGCCAAGGTCAGTTAATACCTTGGTAATATGGCTGTTTAAAATTCCATGGCGTTTCATTTACATGCTCTCCTCTACTTCTTCACGTGTTGGCATCCCGCCCTGTGCACCAAACTTTGTAACCGATAGTGATGCCGCACGATTGGCAAATCGAATACTTTCTTCAAAGCCTTTTCCCTCTGCAAGGGCAACAGCAAAGGCAGCGTTAAAGGTATCTCCTGCACCTGTTGTATCAACAGCCTCAACCGGATACGAAGGAACAAGGACCTCCGTTTTGCCATTATGGAAGCGGACACCGTTTTTTCCTTCAGTGATAAATACTTTGTTTGGATATTCTAGTAGCGCCTCATGCAAATCTTTATAGCCAAAAAGGACTGATGCTTCATGCTCATTCGGTGTAATATAGGCTGCCTTTTCGATGACTTCCTTGCGAATTGGCCGGGCAGGCGCTGGGTTTAATAATAGTCGCACCCCGAATTCATGGCATTTTTCGCTGACGTATTCCACTGTTTCTTCAGGGATTTCCTGCTGAATAAGGACAATATCAGATTCGCGGATGACATCCAGGGCCTTTTCGACAAATTCAGGTGTTACATAATCATTTGCCCCCTTTACCACAATGATGCTGTTATCACCTTCTGCTAGGGTAATGTGGGCAGTTCCACTCTCCATATCCGTAACCGGTTCCACATAATTGGTTAACACATGATTTTTCTTAAAATTTTCAAGGATTGCTTTTCCGAATGCGTCGTCCCCGATACACCCGACCATATATACCTTTGCACCCAATCTGGCGGCGGCAACGGCTTGGTTGGCTCCTTTGCCGCCAGGAACCGTTTTAAACGATTCTCCTAAAATCGTTTCTCCTTTACCCGGTCTTTTGGGGGCTGTCACTACTAAGTCCATCGATGAACTTCCGATTACGGTTATTTTAGCCATTGTCCTCAACCTTTCTAGTCGTTTGCCTGTCAATAAAGGTAACGGGCAATTGAATATTTTTTTGCTCAATGAGCTCATTACTAATAATTGCAATTAATAGTTTTGCTGCTTCCTTTCCCATATCATACGCCGGCTGCCGAATCGTCGACAACGGCGGGAACAGCAAGCTGCTAAGCGGGATATCATCATAGCCGATGATTTGCAGTTCACCTGGAATGGATATGCCTCTTCTCAATGCCTCATGTAAAATGGCTGCAGCTCCAAGGTCATTTCCGGCAATCACGCCATCTGTTCCAGGAAATTTATCAAATAGTTCCCTTGCTGTTTTTTCAGCATCATCAAAAGTAAATGACGCAGTGGTCATGACATTAAAACTGACATTTGAATTGCATAGCTCATCGATTGCCCCTTTAAATCGATCTTGGGCTGTCTTCAATTCCATCGGCCCTTTAAGCAGTGTAATCCGCTTGCTTCCCCTTCTAATGATTTCTTTTGCCGCCATTTTTCCACCGGTTAATCCATCCGCATACACAGAGGGATGCTGATTGGAGGTCCGATCAAGAAAGACGACCGGGAAGCCAAGACTCTCATAATAGCTTGTTTCAGTTTGATTGGTTGCTGCGATGAGACCGATTACATTATTTTGTTTAAATGTATGGATATAATCAAGTTCTTTTGCTGGGTTCTCATCCGCATTTCCAATGATCAGTCGAAAACCGTGCTCCTGCATCGTGTCTTCAACCCCACGTGCTAACTCAGGAAAAAATGGATTTCGAATATCCGGAAGCAATAAACCGATTAACCTTGATTTTTTCTTATATAACGACCTTGCCACTTCATTTGGCTTATAATTTAATTCCTGAATCGCTTTATTGATTAGTTTCCTAGTATCTTCATGAACATATCCCTTATCATTTAAAGCTCTGGAAACTGTCGCTACAGATACTCCAGCTTTTTTGGCAACATCTCGTATTGTAGCCATTTAGTTTCACCTCTTATGTGTAACCGATTACACATAAAGATTAACACATCATATTTTATTATGCAACAATAATAATGTCGAAATGCCTCGATTTTTTGTTTGGCATATTTATATTAAGGATATGAATTAAACCAAATAGTCCTATCATCATCACCGTTTTTTATATACAACAAGCTTAATTAGTACAACATGCGACCAAAAGACTCTATATGGCAACAGGTCGCCGAAGCGTCCGTATCGTTGAACCCTTGTCCCCTTTATCGTAAGTACATATCCTCCCATTCTTTATGCTATAATTTGGAGGGAAAATAAAGACAGAGGTGACCATTCTTGGCAATACATGTTGTCCTATATCAACCAGAAATACCGTCAAATACGGCAAATATTGCACGTACTTGTGCCGCAACGGATACAGCCTTACATTTAATCCGGCCACTTGGTTTTTCAACAGATGAAAAAATGATAAAACAAGCAGGTTTAGATTTCTGGCAGTCTGTTAACATAACGTACTATGACTCATTGGATGACTTTTTTTCAAAAAATCAAGGTGAGTTTTACTATATTGAAACGTTTGGTGAAAAAGCACATTCATCCTTTGATTTCAGTGATGTTTCAAAGGAACATTATTTTATGTTTGGAAAAGAAACAACAGGATTACCAAAAGATTTACTAAGAACACATAAAGATCACTTTCTGAGGATACCAATGAATGATCATGTTCGTTCCCTGAACCTTTCGAATACAGCTGCGATATTGGTGTATGAGGCCTTACGCCAACAGGGATTTCCCAAGTTAAAATAAAAATCTTCCATCTTGGAAGATTTTTTAAAAAAACTTTAAGATTAAAAGAGGTAAGCATATGGGAAGATACAAAATCGGCTATCGTACATTAAAGACAGCCATTGGCACGGCAGCAGCGATCATCATTGCTCAATTTTTCGGCCTGAATTTTTTTGCTTCTGCCGGCATCATAACGATTTTATGTATACAAAACTCCAAGAAAAAATCCCTCAAAACTGCGTATGCCCGTTTTGTTGCTTGTATACTTGGCATCGGCTTTTCCTTTATATTCTTTGAAGGGATCGCCTACCATCCACTGGTCATTGGCTTATTACTATTACTCTTCATACCGGTTACTGTTCTTTTCAAGGTTTCGGAAGGTGTGGTAACTAGTTCTGTCATCATTCTACATATCTACTCAGGGCACCAAATAACGGCGGGAATCGTTTTAAACGAGGTCTATCTTATTGTCATTGGCATTGGAACTGCCCTGCTGGTCAACTTGTATATGCCTAGTCTAGATTCTAAGCTAAAGCAGTATCAAGTAGAAATCGAGAAAAACTTCCGCAAAATCTTTGAGGAAATGGTTTCCTATTTACGGACAAATGAAAGCCGTTGGATGGGGAATGAAATTACGGAGACGGCGGGCTTGCTGGAAGAAGCTAAAAGTTTGGCGTTTAGAAATGTAGAGAATCATTTTTTACGTTCAGAAAATTACTTTTATCATTATTTTCAAATACGTGAAAAACAATTTGAAATTATTGAGCGGGTTTTACCCATCGTGACATCCATTGAGCCATTAGTCAAACAAAGATATATGATTGCAGATTTTCTTGAAGTAGTAAGCAGTTCCATTCACCCAGGGAACACGGCACAGCAGTTATTAAATCGTTTATATGAACTACAAGCCCAATTTAAGGATGAACCTCTCCCGGAAACAAGGGAGGAATTTGAGGCCAGGGCGCAATTATTTCAATTGATAAAAGAGATGGAGCAGTATCTACTGATAAAGAAAGCTTTAAAAGTGGAATCGAAGGATTTCCAACCATTTCTTAACCCCTAAATAAAAACGTATATGAACTGGAAATCATGCAAGATGATCATTTCTTCAAAATAACATAAAAATGCCACCTATCTCATTTTTTCGAGATATGTGGCTTTTATTCTTTAAGGGCGGATGAACATTGCTTGGTACAAGCAAATATTTCACCTAATCATGAGAACTTAATTCATCCCAGTCTATCAAATTTTGAGGCACGAGAACCGTCCCCTTGCTTCATATCACTAAGGAAGATTTATTTGCCACGAAACGCCGAAACGGTCATTTACCCAACCAAACTTTTTACTGAAACCATAATTGTTTAAAGGCATAAGTGCTTGTCCACCTTCAAGGAGTTTCTCATAAAGAAAGTCAAGCTCTTCTTCAGTATTACAAGTAAGAAAGATTGAGAAAGAAGGTGTAAAAGAGAATTGATGTTTGACAAAACTGTCAATACACCTAAATTCTTGGCCTTTCAAGGTAAAAGTAGCCTGCATGACGGTGCCTTCTGGACCAGCTGCATTAGCCCCGTATCGAACAATGCTTGTAATTTGAGAATCCTCAATGATAGATGTATAAAAATTCATCGCTTCTTCTGCGTTGCCTTCTTGAAACATTAAAAACGGTGTTACCTTTTCCATTTTTTATCCACCTCCTAATTATATGTACTAGATTATATTATAGTTGATTTTATTATTGAACTAAAGCATCGTGATTGGTTTAATAGCAAGTCAAAAACAATATCTGCTTTAATCATGGTTTTTCTACTTTGTGGTGGAAATACACTATGTATCATCATGTTCTTACTAGAAATATTGAATAATAGTTAACGAGGACAGTTTTATTTTTTTAAAAATAAAACCGTCCTCGTTAAAAATCATTTTTTGTTGTCGTCCCTATTTAATAAATTCCTTTACGGCTTCGATTACTTCATTTGTAGTTCTCATTTGCAAGGCTTTTTCTGCTAAGTTTTTCATTTCTGCTTTAGAAAGACGAAGAATTTGGGAACGTGCTTTCAGGATCGATGTTGCACTCATGGAGAACTCATCGAGTCCAAGGCCTAAGAGAAGTGGAATGGCTTTTTCGTCCCCTGCCATTTCACCGCACATACCTGCCCATTTACCTTCAGCATGAGCAGCATCGATGACCATTTTAACCAATCTTAAGATGGACGGACTGTATGGCTGATAGAGATAGGAAACACGTTGGTTCATACGATCAGCAGCCATTGTATATTGGATTAAATCATTTGTACCAATGCTGAAAAAATCCACTTCCTTAGCAAACTGATCAGCCAAAACAGCAGTAGAAGGAATTTCCACCATGATGCCAAGCTCGATTTTTTCCGCTACCTGTTGGCCCTCAGCCAACAGCTTTTGCTTTTCTTCTTCAAGAAGTGCCTTTGCCGAACGGAACTCATCAAGTGTAGCAATCATCGGAAACATGATTTTTAAATTCCCATAAACGCTTGCTCGAAGCAAGGCTCGAAGCTGTGTCCGGAACATATCCTGCATTTCTAAGCATAAGCGAATCGCTCTAAATCCAAGGAACGGATTCATTTCTTTTGGCAGTTCTAAATACGGCAGTTCTTTATCGCCGCCGATATCAAGCGTGCGAATCACGACAGGCTTTCCTTCCATTCCCTCTAATACCGTTTTAAACGCAGCAAATTGCTCCTCTTCTGTTGGAAGCTGAGTGCGACCCATATATAAAAACTCCGTTCGGTATAAGCCGACCCCTTCGCCTCCATTTTCGAGAACTCCGGTAAGATCCTCTGGTTTTCCTATATTGGCAGCGAGTTCAACATGCTCGCCATCTTTTGTGATGGTCGGCTCGTTGACCAGCTTGGCCCACTCGGCCTTTTGTGCTTCGTAAGCGGCCTTTTTCCCGTTATATTCTTTGATGACCTCTTCAGTTGGATTGACAATGACCTTTCCATCTAATCCATCAAGAATAACAACATCGCCATTTTTAATGTCTTCCATGACCGTTTTGGTTCCAACAACAGCTGGAATTTCCATAGATCGAGCCATTATAGCCGAATGAGAAGTGCGTCCGCCGATATTGGTTGTAAATCCTTTAACAAACTGACGGTTTAATTGAGCAGTATCAGAAGGTGTTAAATCCTCTGCAATCATAATAACTTCTTCAGAAATCAAGCTTGGGTTAGGGATTGTTACCCCTAAAAGATGCGACAATATCCGCTTGGCCACATCGCGAATGTCAGCAGCCCGTTCTTTCATATATTCGTTATCCAATGCTTCAAACATTGATACGAACATGTTGACTACTTCTTGTAAGGCAAACTCTGCATTAACGTGTTCATTTTGTATTTTATCTTTGATTTGATTAATAAGTTCCGGGTCATTTAGGACAAGCAAGTGGGCTTCAAAAATTTCAGCCTTATCGTCACCCAGATTCAAAGAGGTATGCTCTTTGATTTTCTGGAGTTCTCCCTTTGACAACTCAAGCGCCTGTTCAAGGCGTTTTATTTCAAGATTAACATCTGTTATCGCGTTTTTCTCTACTTTCAAGTCTGGATTTTCTAAGCGGAAGGCTTTTGCAATCGCAATCCCGCTTGATGCCGCAATGCCTGAAATCTCTTTTGTTAAAACTTCTTCCGTTATCATTATACGAGACCTCCACTTTTTAGAGTATCTTCTAATAAACTAAGTGCTTCATTTTCATCAGAACCTTCAGTCGATACTTTGATTTCTGCATTTTTTGGAATCCCTAATGACATAACGCCCATAATTGATTTTAGGTTTACTGATTTGCCGTTGTATTCTAATGTGATCTCAGCATTAAATTTGCTTGCTGCTGATACTAGTATTGTTGCTGGGCGTGCATGGATCCCTGTTTCATCTATAATTGTGAACGTTTTGCTTACCATAATAAAATCAAGCTCCTCTAGTTTTAAATTACTCTTTAGCTTATTTCCAAGGAACGACTGTTCAGTCAATTGTGGAGTTTTGGCTAAGGAATGATGTGATGTCGTCAATCGACTCTAATTCATTTAACAATTCAAGGTTTTTCGTTTCATTGAGCAGTTCTGTCAATTGCGACAGCGCTTTAAGATGGGTCGTATTATCAGTTGCTGCAATACAAAACAGCAATCGAACCGGATAATCATTGTTGTTTAAAAAGTAAACTGGTTTTTTAAGCTTTAAAAAACTCATCCCAATCCGATTAACTCCCTTTTCCGGACGAGCATGCGGGATTGCTACCTCCGGACCAATGACGACATATGGACCTAATGTATCAATATTTTCAATCATCGCATCAACATAGGATGTTTCAATTGTCCCGTTGATCAGAAGAGGACTTGCCGCTGCTTTTATTGCCTCTTTCCAATCAAAAACCTCTTCCATTACCTGGATGGTTTCAGCTTGCAATAAATCTTCTAATGATGGCTGTTTCCCTTTATAAACATTATCTTTTTTATAAAATATGAAGCGACTTAATTCCTTCTTTAAGCCTTCTTCATCGTAAATTGTAGTGAACTTTCCAATGGTTTGAATCAGTTCTTTCAAGGAAATATCGTGATATTGAGTACCAAACAGCAGGTGATAAACTTCTTTGACTAAATTATGCTTTTCATTTGGTGTCATAATTGGCTTCACATAAAAACAAGGTAGTTTTGTCTCTAGCTTTACTGTCGAAAAAACTAAATCATAATGGTCAAATTGTCCTTCCTGAAATTCTCGTAATGATAAGGTTTTTTCAACTTCAATCTCTGAGAAAAGTGATTCCAGCTGGTGTTTCACCATTAATGACGAACTAATCCCGCTTGGACAAACCACGATGGCTTTCTTCTTTTCCGGCATTTCCTGTTTTGGTCTTTCTAACAAAGCTCCAAAGTGGATCGTGATAAACCCTATTTCCTCCTCAGGGATAGTGATTTTCAACAAGGTTCCAATCGGATGCAGTATCTCCTTCACAATCATGTATAGCTCTTTATGCTCATTCTTAATTTGATGAAGAAGTGGATTTTCAACGGGAATCCGGTACTTCATACGAAAAAAGGCTGGCTTAAAATGCTGGTACAACGTATGGACCACTTCATCCTTTTTTTCAAAAACAATGCAGGCCTTAGTCTCAAAATCAAAAACAAGCTGTTGGCATAGTTTAAATAAAAAATCCTGTTCATAGTTGGAGGCAGAACTTTTTTCAAAAGATAATCCAAGAAATTGGACCGTTAAGTAACATAACTCTGATTGCTCATTCTCGAGATGGAGAAGTTGACTTAAAGTTAACGCCACTTGATGCATCGGATCTTTTTTTAATAGAGCCACTTCATCTGAGTGAAATTGTACAAACTTTTTTTTCTGCAGCCGGTAATAATAAAAAATCAAAAAATTGGCTAATTGATGTAAACGTTCTTCTACAAAATTAAGAGAAAACTGCTTTTCAATTTGTTTAAGAATGGTTAAAACTTCTCGAAAACCAATTTTTTTAGTTTCTTCCTTTAATAGATAATCCAGCAGTTCTTCAAAGTAAGGGACCTGGATCAGGCGGGATATGTAGTGCATGGCAAGTGCTCTTTTATCGAACTCTGTTCCAACCAGATGATAGCCATACTTTCGGGAATAGCGTATTTCCACCAAAAAAGAGCCAATCATTTTATTTGCCTTTTTGATATCGGAAATCACCGTGTTCTTACTGACTTGTAAAAGCTGCGTTAAATGAACGGATGAAATAGTATCATTTCGCATAAATACATAAAGGTAGATAACCGCCAAGCGCTCTTCTTCGGAAAAAACAAAATTCCGCTCATGATGATTTATTTCCTGATCGCGAAAATATTCCACTACAGCTTCAGGCACTACAATATAATGAACACCTTTGAATTGGATGATGGGGAGGTCTTTCTCCTTTAGCCATTGATTCACTTTATCCAAATCATAGGATATTTGACGTTTCGTTAATTGCGTTGCATCCATAATCTGAGTCATGTTGACACTCTTCACTTTTAAAAGATAATCCAATAAAAGCGAAGGACGTTTATCAATCACCATCGGCATGTCCTCCTATTAACATCATAATATCAACCGCTTTCATTTGGTTTACCGATTGGGAACAAATGATGTACGGCCCAACTTACAAAATTGCGCTGAACCCCTTTTAAGACAAATACTTATTTTAATATGGGCGATTCAAAAAAATTTGTCAAAAAGAGTCCTTGTTTTACCCGGGGAAAAGTAGAAACAATAAACTAGTGCACTGATAAAGTCCCCCCTAAGCAAAAAAGGTATAATTCCTCAATATCTGAGAGAATTATACCTTTTATGTAACGATAGGACTTTACTTGGAGAGGTGGGTATACTAGTAGATATCGGACACTTTAGTTCAACAAAAAAATTAAAATATCTCCCCAATATTTTCCCAACCATACACTAGTTCGGAAAGTTTCTTCCCTGCAATCAGTACTTCAACAGCATCAATTTTTTTACCGCCAAGTGCTTCATAAAATAGACGAGAAATATTATCTTTTAAAACAAGAACAAGCATTGAGTTTAAACCCATTCCTTTAATTTCATCTATGATTGGTTTAACAAGTGCTTTTCCAATACCTTGTCCTTGATACACTTTTAAAATATAAATTGCATATAACTCCCCATCAAATCCATTATATTTACCACTTCTTTCTTTACCTCCAGAAGAAAAACCGACAATTTTCCCTTCATTATTTTCTGCTACATATACACCCCCATTGGGAATGTTGTTTATCCATATCTGTTCCCGACTTTCATATGTTAAATTATTTAAGTATTCGTCTGGAACAATATTGGCATATGTTGTTTTCCAACTGTCGACGTGTACTTTAGCTATTCCTTTCGTATCAGTTAAATCTGCTTTCCTAATTTTAATAAACCCGTTATCCATTTGTTCATCTCCTCCACATACCACATTATACCATTTACTCCTGCTTCCCTTTTGAGCTAGCCTGACCCGTTGTTCAATAAAAAAGGAGGTGCCGCAGCTACCTCCGTTTATAAGTTTTTTCGCAAACAACTTCATCCCAAAAATCACAATATAACAATTTTGGTTTTTCCGTTTTTTGACCATCGGCATATGATAAAGTACCGATTACTTAAAATGGACAGGAGGAGTTAGAATGGATGAAGAGAGTAAGGAGAAAAAAAGTAAAGCCCTCTGGCGGCCTTTATTGGCAGCACCGTTTTTATTTTTTCTGCCCCCTCTTAGCATCGGCTTGTATCTAACCCATCCCTTCCCTGCAAAAACTACGAAAAACCCAAGGGATTACGGTATGGATTTCGAGGAAATCGAATTTCACAGCAGAAAAGACAAAGTTAAGCTAGCTGGCTGGTGGATTCCTTCAACTTCAAAGCAAAGCAAAAAAACAGTCATTACTGCACACGGTTATATGAATGAACGTTCCATGGAAAGGATTGAAGGACTCAAGCTTGCAAGAGTTCTTTCGGAACAAGGATATAATGTGTTGATGTTTGATTTTCGAAATGCCGGTAAATCAAAAGGAAGAACGACGGGGTTAGGTTTCTTTGAAAATCACGATTTATATGCGGCCATTGATTATGCCATTCAGAAAAAAAATCAGAAACACATCGCTCTTCTTGGCTGGAGTATGGGTGCTTCCACTGCACTTATTGCCGGATGCGAACATTCTGCAGTGTCTGCCATCATTGCCGATAGTCCCTTTAGTGATTTAGAACCGTTTTTAAAAGAAAATCTTTCTTATTGGTCCAAATTACCGAAGAAGCCCTTTACATCAATTATTTATCACTCCATGCGAAAACTCCTTAAAATTGACCCTAATGAGGTTTCCCCAATCAATCATGTAAAGAACGCTAAGGGAAAATCTTTCTTATTCATTCACAGTAAATCAGATAAAGCCATTCCTTATACCGAAAGTAAAAGTTTATTCCATTCGGTCTCATCCAGTAACTATAGAGAATTATGGCTGACGGAGGGTTGTCAACACATTCATTCTTATCCTACGAATAAAAAAGAGTATACACGCCGTGTTGTCCAGTTCCTTGATAGGTACTTAAGATCTTAGTAAAATTAATCTCACAACTTAAAGGGCTTGCCCTATAAGTCCCTAAATAAAACAAACGGAGAAAAACGGATCGCTTTTCTCCACTTGGATAGATTAGCAGGACCAGGAGCTTTCTATTGAGTCGAGTTCATCGAGTTTATCTCTTCTATAATATGATTAGAATAAGCTTGGCAATAGTTCATAACGGCATCCACGACTACTTGAGAAGAATATTCCAAGTAATTCTCCATATAATTTCTATTATTCGGTTCCAGGAAGATCCCGATAAATCCAATCAATAAATCGTTTACTAGCTTGGTTTGGAAGTAAACACTTTCGGCATGTGGTACTTGCTCTTCAATGGTTGAGCCTTGATATACTAACTCCTTAAACCTAGGCATGTTTTCGGCGATGAAATTCGATTCTTTCACTTGATTAGGAACATTCACCAAAGTCGATTGGAAGCTTTCATGAGAGAGAAACTTCTCATCTTCAATACACTCCATTAAGAAAGATACGGCAGTATTGGTATATGCATATTGAAGGGTAACATTTACCAATAGTGACTCCAGGTACTCTTCAGGAGAACCCACACTGTCTCTTGCTTGTAAAAAAATCTTCCTAATCCCTTCTTGCAACTCCACTTTATCCCAATTGGGCTCCCTAATAATCGCACCAAAAATGTCCGCTGTGTTTTTCAATAGCACCTCTATTGACAATGCCGTCATCTCCTCGAAGTAGTTTATTTTCGTTAATATGTATCAGCCTAAGGTTAGGCTCAACTTTTAAAACTTTGTTTAAAATTAAAGAACTTTTCTGATAATCTTACAAAAATTATGACAGCCTACATTTAATTATAACGCAGACATCAAACGACATAAACTGAATTTAAGTAAGAATTTATGAGGTTTGCTTTTTAAACACACCTTATCTTCATATCCTTATTATTTGGCCCACTTAAAACATTCATCGACGGTAAGATTTATAAAACCCAACCAACAATGTCAACTAAGTTGACATATTGGTCTATTCGATTTAAAATATTATTAGTGAACTTGGTTGACAATTAGTATAATGAGAAAAGCGATTATGTTTAATATAGTAGAAATAGTCACCTATGCTTCACATGGTTTCTACAAAATATAATACCTTAGAACAATAGATTAATAGTTTAAAGGTTTGATTAAACCAAAAATAATAGTATGAAGAAACATGAGTCGATTGTTTTGGAGTGGGGATTTTAGTTAATAATGAAGTCCATTAAACACATTTAAAATCCTGTATCTTAAGAATGGAGAATATAGCATGTATGAAAAACTTTATTTTATTTATAATCCGTTAACTGGTTGTAAAGATTGGGTATCTGAAAGAGAATTTAATGTTGGCTCACTAAAACTGAAAAGTATATTCGGTGTTCTTTATTTTAGCGATCTAAAGATCATGTTACATTTTAATGCCCCTTTCAAGACTGCGATTGTAAAAGAATATAGGTTAGCAAATGAACAATCGATTGCCCTACATCATGTATGCCGATTGATAAGTCAAGCAGAATTGATGGAATTTCTAAACCTGGAAGTGAAAAACAAAGCTCAAAATGATAACAACGATGTTCCCTACCCATCTAGTGTAGAATTGAGAGATGGTTATTTTATTTGGAATGAGCATTCAGGTTGTTATGAACAGGAAGCAGTTTTAACGACGGTCTGATAATACCTAATAAATATTTCAAACACACCAAGAAATTTAATTAAAGAGTTGTTATTAATAGAGTCGAAATAATCCACCTAAAGGGTGGATTATTTTTTTCGGTTAAATGACAGAATGGTTACGGTTAAACCAAGTTAATATCCATTCCAACAATGTTCTGGTGCATGGGGACGGTTCTCATGATCTAAAAGCTGACTCATGTTATAAATCAACCAACCTTCCTCTCGTACAAGCAGACAAAAAGTGAAGCAAAAGAACCGTCCCCATGCCTCATCATCAAATAAGCTGTTTAAAGTATGTACGAATATCCAAACAGATTTATTGGACATGCATAGGATAAACAATGAATCTGTTTTTGAAAGGAGCAGCTAAATATTGTCGTTTTTAAAGAAGTTTGTTGATGCTTTGCCTCTGCCTTCAGTGATACAACCTGTTGGTTATCGAGATGGGATCCCTTACTATGAGGTTACGATGAAGCAGGTTAGACAAAAATTACACAGAGACTTACCAGATACAACAGTTTGGGGTTATAACGGGATGTATCCTGGACCTACATTTGAAGTTCTTAGAAATCAGCCTATTCTTGTCAAGTGGGAAAACGAATTGCCTTTTGAACATCTTCTGCCCGTGGATAGAACGGTTCATGGCGCAGAACCCAGTGAACCCTCGGTTAGAACGGTTGTACATTTACACGGAGGACGTGTACGACCGGAAAACGACGGATATCCAGAAGCCTGGTTTACGCGAAATTTCAAGAATTTTGGTACTAAATTCTTGCATGAAGTTTACTACTATCCTAATTGTCAGCGTCCCACAACACTCTGGTATCACGACCATGCAGTTGGAATTACCAGATTAAATGTTTATGCAGGGCTTGCCGGCTTTTATTTGATTCGGGATCAGAAAGAGGAGAAACTGAATCTCCCTCGGGGACAATATGAAATTCCGTTAGTGATACAAGATCGGTCATTCTATCCAAATGGTGAATTATTCTATCCATCACAGCCAGGCCATCAACCGCCTCCAGCACAACAGCCGCCTCCACCGTTTTTCCCAGCCCCGGAGCCACCTCCACCATTTGATGAAAGAGCATTGCCCAATCCATCTGTCGTTCCTGAGTTTTTCGGTAATACCGCTTTAGTTAATGGAAAAGTATGGCCCTATCTTGAAGTCGAACCGCGAAAATACCGTTTCAGTATCCTGAATGGCTCTAATGCCCGGTTTTACCGATTACGGCTAAGCTCCGGCCAAGATTTTATTCAAATAGGAACAGATGGCGGATTTCTAAAGAAACCTGTTAAAGTTTCCAATGCCACGGGGCTTTTACTTGCTCCAGCGGAACGTGCAGATGTGATTGTCGATTTCTCAAAACATAAAGGTCAAAAAATCATCCTGACAAACGACGCACCAGCACCATTCCCTAATGGCTCGCCTGATGCTCCTCCCCTTCCGCAAATTATGGAATTTCGTGTTCGTAAAAAAAGCTCAAAATCAGATAAAAGTCAAATCCCGAAAAAACTAAGCTGCTTAGAAAGACTCGAACCAAATGGTGTGACGGTTAGACAGAACTTCTTAATGGAAATTGCTGATCCAGAATTTCCTGCCCGCTTGAAACTTTTACTGAACGGTATGGAGTGGGATGAATTACCGATTACTGAAACCCCTTATAATGGTACTGTAGAAGTATGGGAGCTGTACAACCTGACGGGTGATACTCATCCCATTCACTTGCATCTTGTCCAATTCCAGATTCTGAATCGTGAACCCATCGAAGTTGATGAAAATGGAAACGTCACGATTATAGGTCCGGCACGTGAGCCAGATCCTAATGAAAGAGGTTGGAAAGATACCGTTCGTGCTAATCCTGAAGAAGTCACTCGTATTATTGCCCGGTTTGGACCATTTACTGGAATCTATCCTTGGCATTGTCATATCCTTGAACATGAGGATCACGAAATGATGCGTCCGTATGAAGTACTCCAAAATCCGAATTTCGACCCGTGCATTCCGATTCCAGAAATGTGTGATGAGGATTCGTTTACTCAATGCTGTCAAGAGGACTACGAACATTGTGGGTGTAAAGAAGACCATGATGAGTCAAGTTCACATGATGAATCAAGTTCCTATGATGAATCCAGTTCATAGCACCACCGTTCATAATATTAAGGAAATAGGAAAAAGAAAGACTAGCTTAAAAATCGCTAGTCTTTTCATATTTCTTGATTACAGGAGTACTGCCCCTCTAATTTGCCGACCAGACCCCTCTTTATAATTCACAATAAGTGGCTAAAAATTTTAATAGTTTTTATTTGTATAAAAGAATCTAGTTTTTTAGCAAATGAAGCTAAAAAACAAGACGGTACCCCTTGCCTCAGTTTTTGAGGCAGAAGAACCGTCCCCGTGCATCATTACCTAGACTCTAATAATCTTTTAAATTCAACAAAGTAATCCAACGTTTCTGGATTGTTCAGGGAACCCAAGTTAACCGCTTGCTCAATAGGTACTCCCATTAATATTTTTTTAATCGGCACCTCTAGCTTCTTGCCGTTCAGTGTTTTTGGCAGTTCATTTACAGGAAAAATTTCATTCGGTACGTGCCTTGGAGAACAGTTTTGCCGAATGGATTGATTAATCCTAGTTTTCAATTCATCTGTTATGCTGAAGCCTTCCTTTATAACGATAAATAACGGCATGTAGGATTGTTCGGCACTTATTGGAATATCTACAATTAAACTATCGATTACCTCTGGAATACTCTCAAGGGCACTATAGATTTCACTTGTACCCATTCGAATGCCCCCACGGTTAATCGTCGCATCTGACCGGCCGTAAATAATCGCCGATCCTCTTTCGGTAATCTTGATAAAATCCCCATGTCTCCAAATATCAGGGAAAACATTAAAGTAACTTTCTTGATAGCGTTCTCCATTCTTATCATTCCAAAAATAAATCGGCATAGACGGCATCGGTTCGGTCACCACAAGTTCACCAATTTCATTGATCACTTCTTCTCCCGCATCATTAAATGCCCTTACAGCTGACCCCAAAACACGAGCTTGGATTTCCCCCGAATAAACAGGCAGGGTCGGGCTTCCCCCGACAAAGCCGGAACAAATATCTGTTCCACCGCTCGTAGAAGTTAGCCATATATCTTCTTTTACCTGCTCATAAACCCAGTCAAATCCGCTTTCAGGCAGTGGTGAACCTGTGGAGCCAATGCTTCTTAAATTCGAAAGGTCAAATTGTTCTTTTGGCTTAATTCCTGCTTTCAAACTGGCCATTAAAAAGCTGGCACTGGTGCCAAAGGTTGTCATTTTTGTAGATTCGGCAAGACTCCACAATGTTTCATCATTTGGATAGTTTGGATTGCCATCATATAAAACAATCGCAGCACCTGTCAGTAACCCGCTAACGGTTACGTTCCACATCATCCTGCCTGTTGTGGTGTACCAAAAAAATCGATCCCCCTTCTTAAGATCCACTTGAAGACCGAGGAATTTTAGATGCTCAAGGAGGATTCCCCCCTGACTTTGTACAATCCCTTTAGGTTTTCCGGTGGTCCCTGATGAATATAGGATCCAGAGTGGATGATTAAAAGGCACCGGCTCGAATGTTAAAATAGCATTATCATTTTCAGAAATAACCTGGTCCCAGAGGACTGTATTATTCAACTTGGCTATTTCCGGCTGCATTTCTAGGTAGGGAACTAGAATGGTCTTTTTTAGTGATGGAAGTTCAGCTTGTATCTTGTTTACAAGCTCCAATCTGTCATATCTCTTTCCCCCATACTGATAGCCATCAACAGCAATCATGACCGTTGGTTCAATTTGCTTAAATCGGTCAATGACACTTTGGATGCCAAATTCAGGTGCACAGCTCGACCAAACCGCCCCAATACTAGCACATGCCAAAAATGAAGTTAACGTTTCAGGAATGTTTGGTGCATAGCCTACGACCCGATCTCCACTTTTGACCCCTAATGACTTTAAATACGCAGCCATTGCAGCTGTTTTCTTTCTTAGTTCAGCCCAGGTGACTTCCTGTACGGGACGAATCTCTGATTTATGAATGACAGCAGCTTTTTCTGGATCTTCATTCCTGAATACATGCTCTGCATAGTTTAAAGTGGCTCCCTCAAACCATTTTACGTTTGGCATTCTTTTTCCAGATAAAACAGCCGTGTAATCTGTTTCTGATTTTATATTAAAAAACTCCCAAATAGCTGTCCAAAAATGTTCAATTTCTGTTACAGACCAATCCCACAACTGATTGTAATCTTCAAATGTGAGCCCTCTATTTTCCTCCAGCCACATCATAAATTTCTTTATATTCGACTGGTTTATCGTTTGTTGTGAGGGCTCCCAAAGTAACTTCCCTTTCAGCATTTCAGCTTCCAATCCAATCCCTCCTATTAAAGATCAAACTATGAATCAATAAAAAATTTCACTATTTTACTAGGAATACAATCCTAACCCTTTAAAAAATCAGCTTCGCGCTTTTCAAGAAAGGCAGCGATTCCTTCTTTTCCCTCTTCACTGCATGCTCTTGAAGCGAGCAGCAGGGATTCCTTGCTCATTTGTGTTTCCAATGTTTCTTGGAGCGAATGAAAGAATAATTTTTTCGTTTCGCCGAATGCATTCATCGGTCCTTTTGCCAAGTTTTCTGCAACGCCAAGGACAACCTCCCATAATTGGTCATCCGGAACGACTTGATTGACAATTCCCCAGTCACATGCCTCTTGTGCCGTTAACTGTCGATTCGTATACATTAACTCAAGGGCACGACGCATCCCGACAAGACGAGGTAAAAAATAGCTGCCTGATCCATCAGGTGTTAATCCAATTCGGTTATAAGCCATTACGAATTTTGATTTCTCCGATGCATAGACTAAATCACATGCGCATGCAAGACTCATTCCGGCACCTGCTGCTACTCCATTAACCGCCCCAATAAACGGTTTATTCATTCTTGCAAAAAAGGAAATCGCTTGATGTAAATATGCCGTTACCGATTTCAGATGAGAACTTATTTCGTCCCCTTCTTTTGCGAAACTTTTTAAATCACCGCCAACCGAAAACTTATTACCCGCTCCAGTGATCACCACTACTCTAATGTCATCACGCTCGGAACAAACAATAGCAGCATCCATCAGTTCCTTGGCCATTTGCAAATCCAGTGCATTTCCTACTTCCGGACGGTTTAATGTGACAATTCCAACATGGTTTTCGACGGATAAACGAACAACTTTATTTTCCAAATTGATTCCTCCTTAGGTTTAATAGATTGTTTTTTCAAAATCAGACCCTCTCAATAATCATCGCAATTCCTTGACCGCCGCCAATGCAAAGAGTTGCTAAGCCATATTTTAAATCCCTTTTCTTCAATTCAAGGGCTAATGAATATGTAATTCTCGCACCACTTGCACCAAGCGGGTGTCCCAAAGCGATTGCTCCCCCGTTCACATTTACTTTTTCCTGGTTAATTCCCAATTCCTTGATGACGGCTAATGATTGTGCCGCAAAAGCCTCATTCAATTCAAATAAATCAATGTCAGCCAAGGTTAAGCCTGCTTTTTCTAATGCCCTTTTGCTTGCTGGTACAGGTCCAATCCCCATGATTTTTGGATCCACTCCTGCTACTGCCCAGGAAACAATCTTCGCTAACGGTTTTAAACTATGTTCATTTACATAATCTTCAGAAGCTAATACGACCGCCGCAGCGCCATCGTTAATTCCACTGGCATTACCCGGCGTTACGGTACCGTCCTTCTTAAAAGCTGGTTTTAATTTTGTTAAACCTTCTAAACTAACACTATCTCTAATGTGTTCATCCACTTTAATAATCGTTTCTTTCCCTTTTTTATCACGGATGATAATTGGGACTATTTCATCTGCGAAGCGTCCGTTATCTCTTGCTTTTCCTGCTTTTTGCTGCGAGATAACCGCAAACTGATCCTGTTCTTCACGTGAAATATGATACTTTTCTGATAGATTCTCTGCGGTCATCCCCATTCCACAGCCAACATATTGATCAATTAACGTTTCCCATAGCATATCCACAACCACTGGTGCCTTACCAGGGGAGCCGAACCGCGTTCCCTTTAAGATTTGCGGAGCTAGACTCATATTCTCGGTGCCACCAGCCACAATGACCTTTGCTTCCCCTAATGCAATGGACGTTGCCCCGGTTACCATAGCCTGTAATCCTGAACCGCAGAGCCGATTCAAGGTAAGGGCAGATGATGACTCTGTTAATCCGCTATTTAAACCAATATGTCTGGCCAAATAGGCGGAATGGGCTCCAGTCTGAACGACATTTCCAAATACTATTTCATCAACATCGGAAGCAGGTATGCCACTTCTTTCAAGTGCCCCTTTAGTCGCCGCCACGCCCAATTCCAAATCACTAATATCCTTTAATGAGCCTCCGTATGTACCAAAAGCTGTTCTTGCTCCTTCAACAATATAAGTTGTCATGATATCTCTCCTATTCATTATTTTTTTGTTTAATTTCTTCTTTTTATATGTAGAATCCTGCAATTTCAATTAGAAAAAAAGGGGACGAAAAAGTCAGCTTATATGACCTATGTCCCCTGCGTTAATAAAAATTCATCTAAATAACCGAATTATTCTCAGTCTACTTTTTCATAGTGCCCTGCATGTGGAATGTGTAAATAATAATGGCCAATTAGAGACTTCATTTCCTGATAATCTGTTGAATTTTTAAATCCCGTTACATGGTCTTCTACTGTTTCCCATTTAATTAGTACCAAATATTTATTTTCTTGCTCCATGCATCGATGCAGTTCATATCCTAAGCACCCCTTGGCAGACGATACGATAACGGCTGCCTTTTTAAAAGCGTTCTCAAATTCCTGCTCCGTTCCCGGTTTCACATCAATCAACAAGGTTTCTTGTACCATAGAGTCAGATCCCCTTATAGAAACTTCTTATACTTTAGCCAAATCCAGTTCAAACTCTGTTCCCCAAGCGCTCAAAGCTTCCCAAACCTTTGGTTTGAGCGGAAGTACCTCATGCCATGGACGAGGCTCAAAGATCCCAAGTTCTGGAATAAATACATCCATATCAATATACAACTCCACAACATTTTCTTCCGGATCATGATGGTAAGTCGCAATATTATGTCCTGCAGTATGGCGGGAAGGACCCCAAAGAGTTGGACGGCCATGCTTGGCCAATAAATCTGAGCTAGCATACTGATGACTTGCATCCTTTAATTGGAAAGCAATATGATGTAAACGCGTCTCATCTGAAGCAACAACATTTAATACATGATGATCCGTGTTACATGTTAAGAAATTAGCGAAGCCTACTCCAATTTGGTCCGTAAATGAGAAGCCTAATGCATCCCGATAAAATTCAATCGTCTCTTGAAAATTTTTCGCATAAAATGCCACATGCCCTAATTTAAGAGGAACAATGCCTGAAGAACCAAAGCCAACAGCCGATTGCTTCATCTCTGTAAATAATTCAATGACATTACCGGCTGGATCCTGTAATTCTACTAATCTTGAAACACCCGGTTTGGCATCTATTTTCAAGCTGGAAGCAATTCCTTTTGCATGTAATTGTTCCTGTACCTCTTCTAAAGTGAGATTCCCATCTAATTGGTAGCCGTATCTGCGAACCGCTTTTTCCTCTGCTGGCGTGACCACAATATTATGATGGTCGAAACCGTTACTTAAATAGGTAACTCCGTCCTTTTCCTCAGTAATCCGATATCCCATTGTATTAGTATAATACTCGACCATGGTTTCACTGTTTTTTGCAAAAAAATCCAAGTACACTAAACGAAATATTTTTACGTTTGACATCGCACATTCCCCCATAAGGTTTATTTTTAAAAAGTTTATAATCCCAAAATTATTATTTTTTTAAAAAAATATTGTATAATGTACTTCTAGACTTTCCCAAGTCTACCAACTGTTTCTGGTTTGCCCCAAACAAATCAGAAACCAATCATAAAGGATGCCCGTCCTTTATGATCTATTTGGCAGCTGTCTTAGAAGCGTATCGTTATCTAACAGCTGCCTTATTGATGAAATGCCCCATTTGTTTGATTAAATCTTCAACAACTAAGGATAATTCAGCCAATTTTGCAGCGCCCCCAAACATATAATAATCAGGGCGGACCACAACAGCCTCTAAGCCAGTTGTATGAAAATACTGTTTGTATTTTCCCTCAATATCTACTACCTGATGAGCTGATTCTAATTGTGGATCGTAGGCTTCCGAAACTTTTATAAATTTCGCACCTAAATTCTCAAGGAAGGTTACCTGTTCCTCCTGTAAAACGTTCCTAGGGTCATCGACTGGACTCAAAATCATCCACCCGTCTCCAACAACATCATCAAACAATCCAGTCTTGTCCTGATAGTTTACCTGACTCTGGAAAGATAGTTTCCCCGTGTAGTTCCCTGGTTCCCCAAGAATGCCATCAGTTAAAAATGGAAATTCTGGCATTGGCGGTACCTTGCCGGTAAAGAATGCCTCATCCCGAAGTGCTGCAGCCTCTGGATCGGTTACACAAATCACTTTTCCTAAAAACAAGGCTGCTTCGACCACATCACGATTATGTGGGTTACGTTCTTTCGTATACATATCGAGGAAGTTGTCATCCACTTTTCCACTTAAGACCAGATCAAGCTTCCAAGCTAAATTCTTGGCATCACGAAGTCCTGCACACATTCCTTGACCCATGAATGGCGGTGTTAAGTGGGCAGCATCGCCAGCCAATACAAGTCTGCCTTTTCTCCATTCATCCACCCATAAGGCTTTAAATGTATAAATCGCTTGCCTTTCTAACACAGAATTCGCAGGAGTAATATCCCAAGGCTCCAATAACTTCCATGCCACTTCTTCCTTGTTCAAATCTTCTTTTGTTTCTCCTGGAAGAGCCATGAATTCCCAGCGTCTTCTTCCGGGACCACCTGAAACAACGGTAGTGGGACGAGCTGGGTCACATAGTTGTAAATTCATTGGTGTCCATTCCCTCTCGGTTTGAGGAATGATATCTACCACAAGCCAATCTGCTACAAATCCAAGATCGGTGATCGTATGTTCCATATTTCTTCGGACAAAACTATTAGCCCCATCACAGCCAACCACATATTTTGCACTGACTTTGGTTTCTACTCCCTGTAAATCCTTTACAACTAACTCGACATGGTCATCAAATTCGTTTAATGCGACCGCTTCCATTCCCATATTCACGTCAACTGTTGCCTGTTGGCGGCAGGCTTTGTCCAATAATCCTTCGAGCTCCGGCTGATTAAAGAATAAATGACCTGGCCATCCCGAAACCCCAAATTCAGAAAAGTTCAATTCCAAAAGGGTTTTCCGCTCGGCATTACACCAGGTGTATAAATCGTTGGCAACTTCTGTGATTCTCTCAATTTCACTTGCAGGAATAACTGATTGTAAAATCCGAGCAATTTCATCATCAAAATGAACGGCTCGCGGCAACGGGTATTCGTGAGGAAATCTTTCATATATGCCAACCTTCCATCCCTTTTGTCCGAGCAAGGTGGCTAATAGCTTTGATACAGGACCATAACCGACAATAGCAACATCTTGAATTTCTTGATTCATCTACCAAACCCCTTTTCAACTATTATTAATAGAACAAACCCTCGTTTGTAAGCGGATACATTTAAAACAAGTCTGTTATAACTGAATGTTGATTTTACTGAGTTTGAAAAATAAACGGAAGAATTTCGTTTATTTTAGGAAATACTTATTTTTACTTAAAAATAAAGGAAGTTTTTCCGGTTATACCATCTAAATCTTTGGATTTTGGGCTATTTCGAGCAGTTAACCGAAATATATTCGCTTATCTCTGCTTTTTAAGCTTCCTTTTTATAAATAGCCGTAAATACTTCGCCTATGAATTTTCATACCTACGCGAAAATCAACAATCAATAATAACAGAGCCAACAACTAAACACTTATGATCCATTTCAAAATGTAATGCTAATTGGGTTAAAATAAAGGGAAGCTGGGATCAGGATGATTAGAGCGGCTTATGTAATTCCCAGCAATATGATAAGTAAATCAGGAAATGGCAACTTTACTTGGTACTACTTTGTTTACTTGCTCACCAAGATCGATGGTTCCATCTGCACTTCTGATTTGGCAGCGAATCACGTCACCATCTTCAAGATATTTACCATTGTTTATTTGGTTTTCCACAAGTAAATCTAATTTCTTTTGGTATGGGAGTGCTAGGCTTGAAATTTGACCAAGTACATCTGGAGAGAGATTTAAGGCAACACCACCTGTTGTGCCAGTGATGATTAAATCTCCTTTTGATAGATTCATGATTTCTGATAGTTCAGTAAGTGTCTCTGCTGGTTTGAAAAGCAGTTGGTTCGTGTTGGCCGATTGGCGAAGCTCATCATTGACAAAACATTTTAATTCAAGGTCATGAATGAGAGCGGTTTCATCTTTGTCTAATAAGTATAGGTACGGCCCTGTAGGTCCAAAAGTTCGGTAGCTTTTCCCTTTTAACCATTGACCTTCACAAAGCTGGACATCCCTTGCAGATACATCATTCATAATGACAAGACCGGCAACATATTGATGAAGAGTTTCATCTGTCACTTCTACGGCTTGAGAAATCTCAGTTCCGATCACTAATCCTAACTCAATTTCATAGTCTAATAGCTGCACATGTGACGGTCGGATAATTTCCGAATATGCGCCGCAAAGTGAGCTATCTGCCTTGCCAAAAATCAGGTTAAACGGCGGGCGTGTTGCTTCCAAGCCAGCTTCAGCACGGTGAGAAGAATAATTGGCTCCTTGGCAGACAATTCTTGCCGGCTGGGTCACAGGGCTTAGAACCGTCACTTCATCAAGTGAAACAGTCTCGCCAATTCCAGTTTCTTTCACTTTTCTAGCCTCTTCTGCACCTTCTTCTAAAAATTGTGCTAAAGTGCTATAAGTATTTTTCAGGGCGAGAATTTGATTGTTTGAAACAACACCCCAATTCTCTTTACCATGCTTTTCGAATCTTACAACTTGTAATCCCATTTTTTTGCTCCTCTCTAAGTCGATTTACTTTTTAGTAAAAAGTTAGCTTTAAAACCCGTATATTTTATCTAAAATTCTTTTCACACGTAAGATTAATTCCGTCATTTTTTGCCGGGCCAACTCTTCATCCCTTGCTATGACGGCATCGTAGATAGCACGGTGTCGATCAAGCACTTCTTTTGTTGGCGTATCATACGGTGATTCCGGAAAATCCTTGGCAGCCTGTATCGTTTTTTCGCGGCTTTTAACTAGCGCTTTTCGAAGTGTTTTAACTGTGTTAATCATGAGATCGTTGTGGGAAGCCTGCAGGATGCTTTCATGGAAATCATAATCCGCACTTGCCCAGGCCTTTTCATCCCCAATTGATTGCTCCAGACGCTCAAAAGCATCTTTCATTTTCATCATGTCCTGATCAGTTGCTCGTTTAGCTGCCAATGCCGCGGCCATTGGTTCAAGGCCCAATCTCACTTCTGTCAAATGCACTAAAAAGTCGGTATTATTCTCATCCTCTATAACCCAAGTTAATACATCAAGATTCCACCATTGCCACTCAGAACGAGGAAGGACAATCGTCCCAGCTTTTTGATTGGATCTCACAAGCCCCAGTGTGGTTAATCCTTTAAAGGCTTCACGCACTACGGTTCGACTTACCTCATATCGTTCACTGATATCTTCTGCCTTTGGTAAGATCTCACCAGGAGTGAACTCCCCTGTTACGATTTTTTTGCCAAGTTCATGGACTAACTGATCACTTCTATTTTTCATTTTGAAACCTCCTCCTCCCCTGGCATGGCTTTTTACCTTCTTAATAGAATACATGATATGAAATTGGTTTGGAGGTTATTTTGTAGAATAAACCATGTCGGTGCTAGTAAACTTGAATTTTAACACCTGCCTTTTAAAGGGTATGCTTGAAATCGGAAATAATAAATATTACTTATCTGAATATTATAATAAGTAATATTTATTATCTCGTCAATATATATTTTCTGAATTTTTATTTTTAAATTTGAACAAATAAAGTATAAAGAGGAAGCAAAAGAACCCACCGAGACCGATGAAGAACACACCTAAGTTTAGGTTCAAATAAAAAAAACAGCTTCTGTGAATGTAAAATGGCTTTAATACGCCTTCTATTTTGCCCGTGAGCGCTAGAAAAATAGCAAATCGGTAAAAATAAGAAGCTTATTCTGCCCATGAGCGCTAGAAAAATAGCAAATCGGTAAAAATAAGAAGCTTATTCTACCCGTGAGCGCTAGAAAAATAGCAAATCGGTAAAAATAAGAAGCTTATTCTACCCGTGAGCGCTAGAAAAATAACAAATCGGTAAAAATAAGCAGCTTATTCTACCCGTGAGCGCTAGAAAAATAGCAAATCGGTAAAAATAGGCGGCTTATTCTACCCGTGAGCGCTAGAAAAATAGCAAATCGGTAAAAATAAGCAGCTTATTCTACCCGTGAGCGCTAGAAAAGTAATCCACTGGTAAAAATAGGCGGCTTATTTTGCTCGTGGAGCCCAAGAAAAGTATCGCTCCAGCTTGATAGGATCTTAGCGTATAACTATTTGACTCTCTTCACTAATCCATTCCATACAAAATCCACTTCATCTGAAACACTTGCTGCATCCTGTGCAATCCACCCAGCCAGATCCCTTAGTCTTCTTTCATCCTTTTGCAAAGGAACAATTCCCTTTCCAACCTCTAACATAATCAGGACTATTTTGTTCTTTCTATTTTCCTCCTCCTGAAGGAGGGTCTTTAATATTGTTCTAAATCCCCATCGAATCTCGTCATTGTTTTCACCATTCTGAAGCTCAGACGCAATCCATTTTTCCCAGCCCTCCATTACTAACGTTGAACCATTCTCCCATTTTGCTTCCCAATCTCCCACCATATCTCCTTCATAGGCAGATACCCAGCTGCATGTTCTATGATTTGCTTTGACTACTTTTCTTTTTCCTGAAAAGGCACCGCCAATAACGAGCTGCATACCCATTCCCCCTTCTGCTGCTCAAATGTTAATCGAATACCATGCCCATGCGTGATGGTAAGATCCCAAAAAGACCTGGAGGATACATATTTTGAAACAAGGTAGCGAATGACACCTCCATGGGTCATCACAAGTATTTTCGCAGGAGTAGTTTCCATCGCTTGCTGAAATAACTCATTAAAAAAGGAATCAATTCTAGATTTGAATGTATCAGCTGACTCTCCATTCGGTATGGAATAGGCCTCCCAATCCGCTAGCCAGTTCCGATAAGCGATCTGGTTCTTTAGCTCGTCATATGTCTTTCCTTCCCAGTCGCCAAAATTAATTTCTCTTAATCTACAATCAATGGAAACCTGTGACGGGATGCTTAAATAGGCTAAAGTTTCCTGACAGCGTTGTAAATCACTAGTAAATACATGATCAAAGTTTAATCCTGATAACACTGTTTGCAGATTATTCAACTGTGATAGTTCGCTACTTATTACTCCGATGTCAGAATGGCCTAAATACCTTTTCTCTTTATTCCAATTTGTTATCCCATGACGAACGAGATATACATCCATGTGATTGCAAGTCCCCATAATTCGCCTCCTTCAATCGCTGTACCTAATAAATCTCCATTCGTCCCTTTAAAGGTATGTTTAATCCATGCTCCAAATAAGCCAATAAATACAAGGTAGGAAGGAAGTAAATATAGAAAGTCATGAAAGAAGAATAATAGTACACATACAGGAATTGCTGCATACAAACAGTCAAGCCGATTTACGTTTTTCTGCCACTCCCATGCCAAGCCATGTTGTTTAGCAGTAGGTAGATATATCATTAAAACAACGGCTCCTAAACGAGAAAACGCCATGATAAAAAGAAAAGAATACAGGAGAAAACCAGATTCAATCAACGAATATATCAAAAGTGTTTTCCATGTTAATAAAAAAAGAAGTGAAATGATACCAAAACTTCCGACATGTGGATCTTTCATAATCTCCCATTTTCTCTCTAGGGGAGCATTTGAACCTACTGCATCTGCTACATCCATCCAACCATCTAAGTGTAATCCTCCAGTAAGATATACCCATAAAGAAATGATGAGCAATGTCATGATATGGATAGGAAGATAAGACTGAAATATGTAAAAAATGATCGTGATTATAGACCCCAGTACTGCACCGACAAGCGGATAACTCCTTAAGGCCCATCTACTTGTCTGTTTGGTCCATGGACATTCAATGGGAAGAGGAATTCGTGTTAGAAATTGAACCGCAAGTATAAATCCAAAAAACATTTGCTTCATCAAATTTCTCCCTTCCAATACATTGGAATCCCCGCCTGGACCTGAGCGGCAAGGTCTGATTGCTGCACAATCGTTTGATGGAGACGCTGTAAGGTATACATATATCTTTGTACAGCTTCATCAGTGGAAGGAATCCCCTCATTTACATCATTCGAAACAATGAGAAGGTGAAATTGTTTTTCACGTGCAAGACATAACCAGCGATTCACACTGTTTTCTATCAATTCCATTCTATGTTCAAGCCCGAACATGACATTACTTAACAATATGGTCAAACAGTCTATTAAAATAACATCACCTTTTTTACATTGCGACAGAATCGGTTCAAGGTGAAAGGACTCTTCAACCGTTTGCCACTCCTTCCCTCGATCTTGCTGATGAAATCGAATCCTTTCTTCCATTTCATCATCACTTTTTTTAGCTGTCGCTATGTAATAAAGAGAACCCCTTTGATATTCCTCCTTCATTTTATGAAAAAACGAAAGAGCCGTTTGCTCTGCTAAATGACTTTTCCCCGACCTAGCACCACCTGAAATAAAGAGGATCATGACTCATTTCTCCACTTTTGAAGTGCAGCTAGTAATTGTTCATTTTCTAAGTTTGACCTAATGGCAATACGTAGGAACTCACCATTTAGTCCTTTAAAGTTATGAGTGTGCCGCGTAAGGATTCCGTGCTCCAATAAAAAGGAATAAAGCTCATCGGTTCGCTGCGGTTGTTTCTCATCTCGCAAAAGATAAAAGTTTACTTGTGATGGGGAAAGGTAAAATCCTAATGAAGTTAATCTCTTAAACACATTTCGAGATTCCTCATGCAGCCATGCTCTTGTTTCGTCAACAAAACGACGATCTTCAAGTAATCTCGGAATTAATGCATCTACTAAAGAGTTAATACTCCAAGGAATTTGTTCGTTTTTTAAAACCTTAATAATCGTTGGATGGGCCATTATATATCCGATTCTCAGCCCAGGGATTGTATACATTTTTGTTAAAGAACGTAATAATATTAAATTTGGGTAAGACGATAACCATGAAGTAAGTGTAGGAATGGAAGTCGGTAGAAAATCAACAAAGGCTTCATCGACTACTACATATGTACCAGTTTTTTTCCCTACTTCTAACAATACCTGCAAATCTTCTTCAGCTATTACCGTCCCAGTTGGGTTATTAGGGCGGCAAAGAAAGATAACATCTTTTTCAATAAACTTTTGTTGAATCAATTGAATTGGTAATGTAAATCCACTTTCATGGCCTACTAAAATATCTTCTACATCAATATGGTAATGACGACAGGCTCGTTCATATTCCAAGAAGGTAGGGTGAGCAATGAGCGCTTTCCCTTTTTCGAAATATTTTGCTACTAAAAAAATGGCCTCCGCTCCCCCGTTTGTTAATAGGACCATGTCTTGGTCTATACCTTCATGCTTTGCTATCGAAGCACTACTATTTGAATAAGTTGGCTCTGGATAACGTGTGATCGTCTCATAATGTTCATGTAATGCATCTTGCAACCAGGAAGGAGGTCCAAAAGGGTTTATGTTTGCGCTAAAATCGAGTAATGCTTTATCACCTTCAATATGGAAAAGTTTTTTTATTGTTTCAGGTTGTCCGCCATGATTTGGCCATTTCATCATTTTCACCTCATTTTCACGATCTAACCGACAGGAGTAAGCCTACAACTATCAGAAAAAATACAATCCATCCTCCATGCATAATTCGAATTGCTTGTTCGATATCGGAGCACACCAAATTCCTTAAAGGATCTCCCATTTGTGCACGAACTGACTTTTTTCCCCGATAGTAATTGATTCCACCTAGCTGAATTCCGATTAACCCCGCTGCCATTGCCTCTGACCAGCCACTATTTGGACTGGGGTGTTTTCTTGCATCCCTCCACGTTATGTTCCATCCATTTCTCTTTTTGGATCCTTTTATAAAAAAAGCTGCAATCCACATCGAAAGTGCTGTTAATCTCGCAGGAAACCAATTTACTAGATCGTCAAGCTTGGCTGATGCCCATCCAAATTGCATGAATCGCTCATCTTTATGCCCAACCATAGAATCTAACGTATTGATGGCGCGGTACACCATCGCAAGTGGTGCTCCTCCAATGATGGCCCAAAATAATGGCGCTGTTATGCCATCGACTGTATTCTCAGCAACAGTCTCAACAGTTCCTCTAACAATTTCACTCTCCGGTAAACTTTCCGTATCACGACCTACGATCATACTAAGCTTTAATCTTGCTTCTACTAAATTCCCTTTCACTAAAGGAACTAGGACTTCTTTTGCGGCAGTCGAAAGACCTTTTATCGCAATCGTAGTGGAAATAAGATAGATTTGTACAAAAACTCCAACAAATGGGTGTAATTGATAGGCAACAAAGACGAGAAAAAAGGATAAGAAGAAAACGAGCAGAACAACTGTTGCGGTAAGGCAAATCCCTTTCCAGACTCTGCCTTCGCCTCTATTCCAGCTCTTTTCTAAAAATGTTATTAATTTCCCCATTAGTACAACAGGATGTGGAAGCCACCTAGGATCACCCATCAACAAATCTAATACAATCGCTGCAAATATAATCTTGCAGAATATAATGGTTGGCTCATATCCCATTACCATCATTTCGATTCCTTTTGAAAGTCCGTTATTAGCTTATTAATTCGGTCTAACTGGATATTTTCTCTCACAACCTTGGCTAATAGATCGAATCCTTCTTCTCTTTTTATGGAAAAAGAGTCGCGGTTCTTGATTGGCTCTAAGCCTTTCTTTATCCTTATCTCATTTAGAAAAACCTCACGGAAAAGATCATTATGGAAAATACCATGAAAGTACGTCCCGATGATTTGTCTATCCTTCGTTATCGTTCCTTCCCTACTGTCAGCTAACTGAACAAAATGGTCACATTCCTCTTCAAAGTACGATTCGCCCATATGAATCTCATAACCCGCAACTGGAATGCTTTCCTCGGCAAAACTGGCCATTCCTTCAGAATGAACCGTTGTCTTATATGTGGTCATGGAGGTTTGCATCGGAATGAGCCCTAGTCCTTCTACACTTTTATGTGATGATTCAACTTCGTATGGATCTTCGATGCGATTTCCTAACATTTGATACCCGCCACAAATGCCAACGATCATCGTATCCTTTTGTGCTAGATCCAAGATCCGATTGGCTAGTCCTGTGCCTTGTAAAACCATCATATCCTCAATGGTATTTTTACTCCCAGGCAGAATCAGTAAATCCGGTTCTCCTAAGTCTTCTACAGCTTTTACAAAGCGAACATGACAATCCTTTTCCGCAAAAAAAGGATCGATATCAGTAAAATTAGAGATCATGGGATGACGGATGACCGCAATATCAATTTCCTTTGTAGCATCGAGTTTAGAAGTATAGTTGTTTAACACAACTGAATCCTCTGCTTCAATAAGTAGGTTATCGATATATGGAACAACACCTAAAATCGGAACGCCAGCATATTCTTCAAACCAGGTTAATCCCGGCTGCAGTAAGGATACATCACCTCTGAATTTATTGATGATGACACCAATTACTCGATTTCGATCTTCCGGTTCTAGCAGCTGCAAGGTTCCTACTAAACTAGCAAATACTCCACCCTTTTCAATATCTCCAACTATAATCACGGGTGCGTTAGCGATTTGGGCCACCCGCATATTAACAAGCTCCCGATCATTTAAATTAATCTCAGCCGGACTGCCTGCACCTTCAATAACGATCCGGTCATAACAAACAGACAATTTCTCATATGAATCTCGAATTAGTGCTAGGCCTTGTTGAAAAAAGTCCTGGCGGTATTCTCCTGCCTTCATATTTTTAAATGGCTTTCCATGAACCACAATTTGCGATTCATAGCTACCGCTTGGCTTAATCAAAATGGGATTCATATCCGTTGTTGCAAGGATCCCAGCTGCTTCTGCTTGCACACCCTGGGCACGGCCGATTTCTTTCCCATCCAATGTAATATAAGAATTTAAAGCCATGTTCTGTGATTTAAAAGGGGCTGTTTTAAAACCATCCTGAACAAATATCCGGCATAAAGCGGTAACAAGCGCACTTTTGCCGGCATCTGAATGAGTACCTTGAATCATTAAAGGAACAGCTTTCCCCATAAGCATTCACTCCTTAATTTTAGGTATTGCCCTTAAAATTCAATTCCTTTTACAGCTGGTATACCCTCATCGTAGTAATGCTTTTCCACTTCAATAACAGATACTAGATCCGCGATCTCTCTAATTTCCCGCTTGGCATCTCTTCCTGTCAAAACGAGATGAACATGGGACGGTCTATTTTTTATTAGATCCATCACTTCATTTAGTGGTAAAACATCTTCAATAGGAAATGTGTCAATGGCTAACGCATTGTTTATTTCATCTAAAATCACTAAATCATATTCTCCGCTCATTACTGTTTCCTTTGCCTTTAGCCATCCAATCCTTAACGCTTCTCTGTGCTCCTCAGGGGTTTTTGTCCATGTGAATCCTCTTCCTAGCTGTTCCATCTCAACCCCAATCTTACCTAAGGCAATTTGTTCCCCGTACGAACGCTCTGGTGATTTAATAAATTGATAAATCTTTACTTTTAACCCTCTACCAACTGCTCGTACGGTTAAACCTATAGCTGCTGTCGTTTTTCCTTTACCGTGACCTGTGTACACAAGTGTTAAGCCTTGTTTCATTTTGTTAACTTGATCCATGTTGGGCCTCCTAGTTTTGTGAAGTTTTCATTCGTCATTCTTTGAAATTCCTGCTGAGTGAAAGGTTGCCATTTCTTTTAACATTAATGCAGCCGATTGGATAATTGAATGGGAAATGGCTGCTCCTGTTCCTTCTCCAAGTCTTAGTCCTAAATCAATAATCGGCTTCTTCCCCAGTAATGAAAGTGCGATCTGATGACCAGGTTCAATGGATTGATGCGTTACAATCATATAGTCATCAACACCATGAGAGATTGATTTTGCAACTAAAGCTGCAACGGTACAAATAAATCCATCTACAAGAATCGGTACTCTCTTGCTCGCCGCAGCAAGCATTGCACCTGCTATTCCTGCTATCTCTAGTCCTCCCACTTTAGCAATGAGATCGATCGGATCTTTTGGATTAGGGTTCCTTTTTTCAAGTGCCTGTTTAATAATTTCGACTTTATGTAATAATGTTTCATCTGAAATCCCAGTCCCTTTACCTACTAGTAAAGAAATATCTTTACCGCTTAGAACAGCTAAGATGGCACTGCTTGAAGACGTATTTCCAATCCCCATCTCGCCGAGTATGAGACATTGTGCCCCTTTTTTGATGATTTGTAAGCCCTGCTGGTAACCTACTTCAATCGCTTGTTCAGCTTCTGCTCGGCTCATCGCATCCTCACGATAAAAATTCGCAGTACCATAACGAATCTTTTTATTTATTAGACTCTCATGTTCAATATCGTTTGCTACTCCAATGTCGATTACCTCAAGTAAGGCCCCTATTTGTCTACTAAACACATTGATCGCTGCACCACCGTTTAAAAAGTTCCGCACCATTTGCTCTGTCACGGCTTGCGGATAGGCCGAAACACCTTCGTTGGTAATTCCATGATCCGCTGCAAAAACGAGGACTCCAGGCGGTGTTACACTTGGAAATGCTTCATTTTTCATTTCTGCTAGTTCAATCGCCAATTCCTCCAGCCTCCCAAGGCTTCCGATTGGCTTTGTCAACGTATTAATATAGTCACTAACCTGTCTTCCCATTTCCTTGTTCACTTTTGGAATCGCTTCGAAAAGTTGCTTCATCCTATTCTCCCCTTACTAGCTTTAAACTCTAAACATTTTTCAATCCAATTCTCAACCAGCGCTGGATTGGAGCCAAAGTGAAAATGGGTGTAGCCAGCTACTAAGTTGTGTTGTAGATATCCTTCCTTGCTTACACCCCGCATCCCTTTCGTTTCATAGGCATGTGGGAGCTTCTCTTCGTTAGGCAAAAAGGAGGAATAATGAAATTCATGCCCTCTTGCTTTTTGATTTTTTATAATAAAATTGTCATTCAGACCACTAATCTCTCTGTACCCCAAAGCTTGCAAAGATGTTTTCATTTGTACCTTGCCTGGGATTACCCCAATCATTTGATACTTCTTCTTTTCCGTGGTTTCGATTGACTCGGTTAAATACATGAACCCGCCGCATTCAGCAAGAGTAGGTAATCCAGCTTCAATTTCATTTTTGATAGAATCCTTTGTCTTTTCATTACATTCAAGGACATGAGCGAATTCCTCCGGGAAGCCTCCTCCTATATAAAGGCCATCCACATCTTTTGGCAGTTCTTCATTAGCCAAAGGAGAAAAACAAACAATTTCTACACCATTCGCTTCCAACATTTCTAGATTCTCAGGATAATAGAAATTAAAGGCTTCATCTTTTGCAACGGCCATTTTCATGATCTTTTCTTTCTTCTTTTCAAACATGGAGGATGTTTCACGTACGGTTAGCGGTTCAGCTGCAGCTAATTCAAGCAGCTTGTCCATATCAATCGTCTCTAAAACTAAGTCTCCTAATTGATCGAAAAATGGAGTAAGTTCTCCTCTTTCAATGGAAGGAATAAGTCCAAGATGTCTTTCTGGGATTTCAATATTTAGCTCTCGTTTCAAATAGCCGATCACAGGAACATGACATTCCTGTTCAATCGCTTTTTTGACAAGCTGAAAATGCCCTTCGCTCCCAACTTTGTTGGCGATGACTGCTACAATATTGTGACCCTCCGCAAACATTTGAAACCCCTTCACAATCGCTGCTGCACTTCGGGCCATGCTTTCACAATTGACAACGAGCAATACAGGACTTTTGGTTATGATACTGATCTCTGCCGTACTGCCTTCATTCGTTTCCGGACTTTTCCCATCAAAAAATCCCATCACTCCTTCTATAATCGAAATATCTGCTTCACGACTTCCATGTGTGAAAATATCCAACACTCGATCATGTGTAAGCATCCAACTGTCTAAATTACGAGAAACTCGTTTGGTGACAGATGTATGATAAGAAGGGTCAATATAGTCAGGACCGCATTTAAAGCCTTGAACTGTTAAACCACGCTTTCTTAACGCTGCCATTAAACCAATTGTCAGTGTTGTTTTGCCAACACCACTACCCGTACCTGCAACTACTATTCTATTGATGGACATAGCTATTCCTCCGCTTTCTACTGATTCCTTCTTTACCTCTCCTCATAGGAACTGTACGCTCCACTATTCTTTCTCCTTGAAGGATAATTTGTGGGACTCCATAAACAGGGTGTTCCATTACAATGGGTGTAGTACCGTAAACTTGTTGGATCAAATCTGCTCGAATGATATGCTTCGGCGCTCCAGCCGCTACTATTCTCCCATTATGTAACAGCAGCAAACGATCACAGTACAGGGCAGCTATATTTAAATCATGCAGAACCGCGATTACGGTCATATCATCTTCTTGCTGCCATTCTCGAATCCGATCCATCAAAAGTACTTGATGACCAATATCGAGATAGGTGGTCGGTTCATCAAGCATTAGAAGCTTCGGCTGCTGTGCCATCGTCTTTCCAAGAGCTACACGCTGCCGCTCCCCTCCACTTAGGCTTTCAAGCAGGCGATCACTTAACTCAGATAAACCCATTTTCTCTATAATGGAATCGATTAGTGGTTCAATCTCTGTTTTTTCATCTCCGAGCCAATTTTGAAAAGGAAACCTCCCCATTTCGATAACCTCTCTTACCGTAAATCCAATTGGAGGTAGAGATTCCTGCTGCAATACTGCCAACCATTTAGCTAGTTCCTTACGGGTATATTGTTCAATCAGTTTCCCATTTAATTCAATTTTTCCGGTCGTCGCGCTATCGACTCCCGACAATAGCTTTAGCAATGTAGACTTGCCGCTTCCGTTTGGTCCAATGATCCCCAAGCATTCTCCACGTTTGACAGAAAAACTAATTTCATCAAGCACAGACTGGTTATCAAACCGTTTGCTTAAGCTTTCCACTTCAATTAACATCCATCAACTTCCCCCTGTCATTTGCTTGTTTCTACGAAGCAAGTACGCAAAGAATGGAGCGCCAAGAAATGCGGTCACAACCCCGAGCGGAATCTCCGTTGGGCTAAGTAATGTACGGGCAATCGTATCTGCCCAAAGGACATATATGGCACCAAATATCACTGACAATGGCAGTAATAATCGGTAATCCGGCCCAACGATAAGCCTCACTAGGTGTGGGACGACAAGTCCGACAAAACCAATCGTTCCTACGATTGACACTGCAGCAGAAGTGATTAAGGTGGAAACGACCAACACAACGAGCCGTGTCCGTTTAATGTTGACACCCAAATGTGCTGCCTGCCGCTCTCCTAATGCAAATAAATTTAGTGAACGTCCATACGACAGCAACACCACGATTCCAAATGCTAAATATGGCAAGAGCACAAACGTAAATGACCAACCTCTTAGGGCTAAACTTCCCATCAGCCAAAAAACGATTTCATTCACCACCTGATCGGACAGTGACACCATAAAGGAAACAAGTGACCCCAGAAAAGCAGAAACGACAACCCCAGATAAAATGATTGTTTCTAGTTTAAACTTTCCATGTACATTTGCTAAACGGAGTACAACAAGCAAACTAATCAGCCCTGTCACAAATGCAACCAATGGTATCGTCCAAATACCAAATAAACTAGTATGAAACCCGAATAAAATGATGAAAGCAGCACCTACCGCTGACCCAGATGCTACCCCTAATGTATACGGGTCTGCTAACGGGTTGCGTAACACTCCTTGAAAGCCAGCACCAGCAAGTGATAAGCACGCTCCAACAAGAATGGCAAGAAAAACCCGTGGCAAACGAACTTTTAAAATGATTTGCTCAGCTGATTCAGGCCAGTTGGAATCTATGAAACTATCTAAAAAAGGCAGCTGGTGTAAGAGAATTCCCCAAACTTGCGAAAGCGGCAGATTAGCAGAACCAAGCGATAAACTAATTACCCCTGAGAAAAGAAGGAGAACGAAACCCGCTCCCCCCCATATTGCTAATCTTCTTTTCATTTCTTAAACGATTCCGGATAAATGGCTTCGGCAATTTGCTTCAGTGCATCTGTTATTCTTGGTCCAGGTCTCGACATAATATTTCCTTCGATCCCCGTCAGTCGACCTTCTTTAATAGCTGTAATCTTATCCCAGCCGCTTCTAGATTTAATTAATTCCTCTAGCGGTTTGCCAGACTTATCATCAACAACATTTGCGGAATACAGAATGACATCCGGGTTATCCTGGATGATCTTCTCTTCATTGATGGCGTTCCAGCCTTTCATATCTGAGGCAATATTAACACCGCCCGCCATCGTAATCAGTTCATCCATAAATTCACCCTTGCCAACCGTCCAGCCTGGAGAAAATTCAATATAGACTTTTTTCTTATCTTCTTCCTTAATGGTTGCAGCAGCTTGTGTTACTGTGCGAATATCTTCCTTCATTTGAGCCACGAGTTTTTCTGCTTTTTCCTGAGTATCTGTAATGATGCCAATTTGGATAATATTATTTAAAATATCCTCAATCTTTTTCGGCTCAGTTTTATATACCTTAAGGTCTAGACCACGAAATTTCTCTGCAATATCATCCTTCATTGAAATGCCGCCAATCACTAAATCCGGATTAGCCGCCATAATGGCTTCCTCATTTGGCTTTGTCACCCCGCCTACTTTTGGCTTTGCCGCTGCTTCTTTAGGGTAATCATCATAATCAGATACACCGTAAATTTTATCGCCTAGGCCTAGAGCGAAAAGAATTTCCGTTTCTGATGGAGAGGTGGAAACAATACGTTCCGGGGCCTTATCAAAAGTTAATTCAGTACCCGTTGCATCCTTTACTGTAAGCGGGTAAACGGTTGCTTTGTCTGTTACCTCCTTCGTTGCTGTTTCGGATTTTCGGTTTTTATCTGCACCTGAAGATTCATTTGCTGTCCCACATGCGCTGATCGTCACCATCATTACTACAGTCAAAATTAATGCCAAAAACTTTTTCATTGCTCCATTCTCTTCCCTTCGTTTATAGTTCGAGATGAGCTTGATATCTTGAAGTCTTTCCCATAACAACGAAAAAGCCCTGCTTCCATTCGGAAACAGGGCGCGCGAAAATCAGAAAAAATAAACATATTTATACTGATTATGCCGATCCTTTTCCGCGAAGGATTTCGTTGGCAAGCTTAATAGGCAGGTTTCCTGGCTTACGGGTAACATGACTTCCTCTCCTTCCCATTCCTTAACTGGAACAGTGGTATTGCGAGGTTATCCCCGAATAACAGTGGCGGGACCGCGCCGGATTCACACCGGCTTCCCTTTTAACCTTATCCAATGATAAGGCACCTACTAGCTATGTCAGATTCAATTGGTCAAGCAAATTACTCAACTAGTATTATAGCAAATACTTCATGATTAGCAAATATTTGGTTTAGGGATAAAAGAAAAGACCATGCTTACTAATTAAGAAAGGGGGCATATTTACTTCCTTATATCATCGATTTAGGAAAAGATATTCCTCATTAAATTAACATAATATAATTATTGATTTAGGAAATAACGACAAACTGAGTCCAGTAAGCTGAACTCAGTTTGTCGTGACTATCTAATGATTAGTTTGTGAGGACATAATCGTTAAATTCTTTAACATCTTCCGTTAACACGTCTGATTGCAGTAAGGTGCCGCAGGAAGGACAAATTGCTTCGTGTAGTTCAGCCTTCCCAGATTCCCGGGGCTGGACATAAATCCCCAGTTCAGACATCGTTTCCACTAAATCAGCTTTTCGCTGTACGGCTCCTTCCTTCCAGTTCATATTGCTTTCGGACAGTTCATGATCGCAGAAGTTACAAGAAACTAATTTTTTGCCTGCTTTATTGACAAATTTTAACGGAACCTTTAATTTCTCCTGTTCAGAGACCTCAACTTCAGGATTCCGGCCGATCCGGTCACGACGAATGGAGCGGCGTTTTTCATGGCTTGCCTCTAAGTCAACTCTTCGTTCAGATGCATTCCAGATTACTCCATACGCTTTTTCAGCCAGATCAGGGGTAATATATCCATCCTGTAAATCTTTTTCCACCTTTTCAATTGGACGCAATAACGGATCTCCGATTCCGGCCCCGCCGCCTGTCACTTGCTTAAACACTGCCTTTGGACCAAGAGGCATTCCGGCAATATGGTTGGGAAGGGTCGTATAATTGGTAAGCTCATTAGGAATTGGCAGACGTCCATGTTCGGCAATGAACTGGTTGATATCAAATTCATCAATCTTATTAAAAGAACTCGTTCCACCCGGGTATCCGCCCAGAGTGCCATGTGCAGGCATTTCGGCACAGGCGTTTTCAATGGTACCGAGTAATCCTTGATTGTTGTACGGCATCCAGGCATAATCCATTCCCTGACCGCCGCGATGATATCCGGGACCTCCGGAATTCACGTTAATTTTTCGGTAAAAATAAAACATCGGGTACAGCCCTTCATTTGTTTCCACATCAGGAATTCCATTATTCTGCTGCATTTCAAATGCGCCAATATCCAGTCCATCGCAGGTAGCCTGGGCACCCACACCGCCAGAACCGCAATCAAATGCAGGAAACGCTGTATACTGGCCATATTGATCCAACCCGACCCAAGAATTCCCCGGCCAATTGTTGTGACCAATCGCAGCAACCCGGTTCCTCAGCCAAGGATTTTCGCTGAGCTGCAACGCTTTAAAAATTCCCTCGTAAAAAGCTTTACCCGCTTTTCCTGTTGTTTCCATGTGCCCGCACGAAACAGGAGCCGGGATCACAGGGTTTACAATCGTTCCAGGCGGTCCGAGTTCAATTGTGAGCGGTCGCAGCATTCCTGCATTGACCGGAATATCACAGCCAATGGTCATCGCAATGACGCCATACAAACCTCCATAAATAGCACCTGGTCCCGCATTGATAAACCCATCTGCCTGTGGGGAGGATCCACTTAAATCAACATGGAGGTGATCTTCTTCCACTGTTAATTTACATTCCACCGGATAGAGATTATCCGCTCCATGGCCATCGTACTCCACCCATTCTTTTGTGTGATAAACTCCATTTGGAATATCCCGGATGCGTTTGCGAATCGTTTGTTCGGCTAAATCCTTGTTAATTTCACAATACCGCTTGTAATCCTCTAAACCGTATTTATCGATCAGCGCATTAACCCTTCGTTCGGCGGTAATATTAGCGGCGATTAAACTTTTCACATCATTAATGACAGGGATTGGAAGGCGAACATTGTTCATCAGGATCCTTTGGATATCCCGATTCATTCTTCCTCTTTCCATAATCCGAACAGCAGGGAAGCTAATCGCTTCACTATATACATCATAAGCTGCGGGCGCCCAGCCACCTGGCGACATTCCGCCAACATCGAGAACGTGAGCGTTAGAAAATGACCATCCGACCAATTCATCCTGATAAAAAATCGGTGAGATAATCCCAACATCCCCTTGATGAATGGCCCCTGCGGAGTAAACATCATTACAAATAAAGGCGTCCCCCGGATGAATATCCTCGAGCTCATATTCCCTTAAGACGGCTTGTACGCCAATTAACGAAGAACCAATATGGGCTACTACGTAACCGGAAAAAGCAATATGTTCACCATTCACATCAAAGACAGCTGTGGAAAAATCCTGCGCCTCCGTTAAGACTGGAGAGCCGGAAGTCCGCAATAGTGTGGTAGCCATCTCTTCCACAACACTTTTCAACCGTGATTGAATCACCTGGGCGGTAAATGCATCAAACTCTTTTTGTGGTTGGACTTTTTCCATTGCCATATTATTTGCCTCCTTGACCTTCGGTAACTAACGTTTTTTGTTCGTTCTCCACAGTTTCAAGTGTCAGACAATAGTTGCCATATTGATCCACCCTGATGTAGGCATCCTCAGGTATATAAATGGTGGTATCTTTTGCTTCAATGACGGCGGGGCCATTGACCTCCATTCCAGTATTTAAAAGTTCAGCCTTATAGATGGAAACTACTTTTGTCTGCCGTTCCTGAGGCAAGTAAACTTCCCTTTCGGCTGTCTTGGCAGAACCTGCGATGGAATGGCTTCGGCTAAAGGTTTGTAACGATGGCTTTTGAATGGTTCCGATTCCGGTAACCCTAACATTTAATAGAATCGTTAAGTGATCGGCCCCATCCCATGATGTTCCAGTACCGTACAATCTTTCGTATTCTTCGGAGAAGGCTTTTGCCAATACAGCGCGATCGTCTTCGGTCAAGGACCGTTTTGGAAGCGGAATCGTCAACTCAAAGGCTTGAGTTCCAAATTTAAAGTCGCCTTCCCAAACAATCCTGATATCATTTTCATTAAAACCATTATCCGCCAAATCCTTCTGGGCAAGGGCGGTTAATTCAGCTAATTTATCGTTCAATGCATTGACATCACCATTTGCCAAATTCCAATTCACGGTTTGGACGTAGCTTCTGCTATAATCAGACCAGAGTAAACCGTATGCCGAGAAAACCGATGCATTATTTGGGATGATCACATTTTTGATGCCAAGCTCCTGAGCAATAGCTGCAATATACAAGGCCGATGCCCCACCGTAAGAAATCATCGTAAATTCACGAGGGTCATGACCTTTTTCAATGGAAACGGCTCGAACCGCATTGCTCATGTTCGCGATGACTAGATCAAATAGACCCGCTGCAGCTTCTACGGTTGGAATAGCAAGCGGCCGGGCGATTTTTTCATCAATCGCTTTAATGGCTGCCTCTTTATTTAATTTAACGGACCCGCCAAGGAAATAGTCGGGGTCAATAAAATTGAGGGCAACGGCAATATCCGTAACAGTTGGTTCTGTTCCGCCGCGGTTATAACACGCTGGTCCCGGTTGTGAGCCTGCACTCTTTGGCCCAACTTGCGGGAGTCCCTGCTCATTCAGCCAAGCAACGCTTCCCCCGCCAGCCCCGATCGCATTGATATCAACAAGCGATAGGCCTGTATCAAGACGATTGACACGGGCACGGTGAATATGGGTGATTTCATTGTTTACAATAACCGAAGTATCAAAGCTTGTGCCGCCCATATCGGCCGTAATGATGTTTTTCAATTGAAGTGCTTTTCCAAGACTGTTGGCTGCAACCACTCCGCCAACAGGGCCGGAATTTAATAGGCTGATAGGCTTTTCACTGGCTTCGCTTGTTGTGGTAATTCCTCCGGTAGATTGAATCATTCCTACAGGAACTCTCAATCCCCTTTCTGCTAGCCGTTTTTCTAAGCTTGTCAGATATTCACGGGCCCCTCTTGATGTAAACGCATTCAAAGTAGTGGTTACCATTCGTTCATATTCCCGGGACACAGGGTAAATATCTGAAGAAACTGAAACAAATAAATCCGGGTACATCTCATGAATGATTGATTTCACCCGTTGTTCATGACCTGGATTGCGGAAAGACCATAAGAAACAAACCGCAATTGCTTCAACGCCTTTTTCCTCAACCAAATAACGGATTTGCTGCCGTGCCTGTTCCTCGTTTAATGGAACAACCGCTTTACCGGAGTAATCAACCCTCTCCCAAACCTCCGCAATACAATCTCGTTGAACAAGCTCTGGAGGAGGCACTTGTGTTTGTAAATCGAATTCATTCGTCCGTGCAGAACGGGCGATGCGCAATGTATCTTTAAATCCTTGTGTCGTAAGCAGGCCTACCTTCATGCCCTTTAATTCGGCAAGCGCATTTGTCACAATGGTCGTCCCATTCACAAACACTTTCGTTTTCCGGAGGAGCTCGGAAACACTTATGTGCAATTCTTCATTGCATATGCGTTCTAATGCATGAATGATTCCTTCAGGGTAATCGTCCGGTGTGGTAAATGCTTTTGATCGAAAAACTTTCCCCTCTTCGTTCACAACAACTAAATCGGTAAATGTTCCTCCAATATCGACGCCGATACTAAATTGATGGTTAGCCATTAGTGATTCTCCTTTGCACATTTTTAGGACTGCTATTTTACAAAGATTTTAGATAAACATAAAAGATATATTCCGCTAGATTGAAACTCCCGCTCCCACCTCCTTAAATGTCCAACTCTCATAATTGCCCCCTCATTTATAACCAGTATTAATTTAATAGATTATGGTCATTTCCATATTAATCTGTTTTCTAATGCCCTATCATTTGCCAATCGTTTTTCTAAAACAAATTTCGCATCAAAGTCCATCTAAATCCTTGTTTACCCATCCTTAGCTCAGTGGTTTTTTCGTTACAAAAAGAGACAGCAAAAAATACCGCACTTAATGCAGATACACGATCACTCCCCACTTTTTAAAATTTAGGTTATGTAAGGGTATTAAATGATTCCCTCCTATTCAATTAGATAAATTGCCGGTCGAAATATGTTTTTGCTTATCTGAAGATGGGAAATTTGAAATGTTAAGAGGTTATAGGGGTTGTAGTTTTAAATGAACGTTCATTTTTTTAAGCCTCACTCAATTTTCAATTTTAATTATAATATTCTGAAAAGTCAATATTTTAAAGTGACTTTTCACTGAAAACTTTTCTACAAAATTACTAAATTTATTTAATATTAGACCAATCAAAATTCTTCAAACTTTTATTAAAGAATCCTAGCGAAATAGAGTAGGCGCATGAAGAATTTCATGCGCCTCTCACAGACCGTACGTGCATAAATGAACGGCTTCTACTTTCTCCTCAAAGGATAATTTTCTGGAATGACTCATAAGGGATTTCCTCCGTTGCGTTTGTCTCGTCTCCTTAGCATTTCTTTTTTTAAAAAAGGAGAAACAGTAAATAGAACAAAAAAGGCTTATATCCAAGTTTTGCAACATATCCTGGATATAAAGCCCTAGTTTAGAGTGCATGATAGCATCAAAAAATACTTAAATCCCATTCTCTTGCTATGTGCTTTAACAACATCTTCCCTGCAACGCTATTTCCACATTCATCTATTGCTGGACCATATATTCCAATACCAAATCCATCCGGAAAAGGAGACTTCTGAGTACTGGCATGGGCCGGAACGGCAACCATGATACCTCCTGAAACTCCGCTCTTGGCGGGTAAACCGATATGAGCTGCAAATTTACCAGAAGCGTTATACATTCCGCAGGTAACCATCAATGCTTTTGTTAATTTGGCAACTTCTTTTGGAAAAATCTGTTCCCGTCGAATTGGATGGAATCCATCGTAAGCAAGAACTAAACCAATCATAGCTATATCCTGGGTATTTACCTCCACAGAACACTGCTTTAAATAGACCTCTAAAGCTTCCTCAACAGTTGATTCTAAAAATCCTGTCTCTTTCAAGTAATAAGCCAAGGCTCGATTACGATGAGCCGTTTGCCATTCCGACTGAAATACTTCCTCATTGATGGACGGGCGTTTTCCTACCATCTTCTCAAATAATGTCAAAAACGATTCGACTTTTTCAAGTGGTGATCTTCCTCCAAGCAAAGAAGCTACAGTAAGCGCACCCGCATTAATCATAGGATTAAAAGGTCTTCCCGGCTTGTGAACTTCCAACCGAATAATCGAATTAAACGCATCTCCAGTTGGTTCTACATCTACTCTATCTAGGACATATTTAGTACCGAAGTCTAAACAGGCAGCAATAAAGCTAATAACCTTCGAAATACTTTGTAAGGTAAAAGTGGCTTCACACTCTCCGGACTTTAAGACCATTCCATCCGGTCCTGCCATCACAATTCCTAATTGAAATGGATTCACCTTGTCTAAGGCAGGAATATAAGAAGCACATCGACCACCATTGGCATAGGAACGAAAGTCCTCAACCCATTTATCTAAATTGACCATATTCCTTTGTATTTCAAATGGTTTATCTTGATCATACGGAATTGCAACAGCCATGGTCCATCTTTCCTTTCTTTAGATGCGAAATTAAGGGCAACCACAATAAGCGGGGGTTGTTTTCATCCCCCACTTATTGTTAGTTGAACATATTTTTATAACCTTACTTTTGTACACAGACTGCCTTTTGAGGCCGTACCACATTTTCAGGAATGAGAGAAACATATGGTTCCCCTTCCAAGCGTTCTTTCCATTCTGCTTTAGCCTGATCAATAATATCTTGATTCTGCATAGCTTCGATGGCTGTGCATGCAATCACTTTTCCCGCTTGAAGCATGCCTTTGTGGCCGATAGGCATTGCGCCTTGGGACACTACTTGCCAAGTATGAAGCGGCGTTCCAAGTGCGAAACAGGTTGTCAAACATTGCATCGTTGGAACAACCCAACTAACATCACCAACATCTGTCGACCCCGATAAGGCAGCCTCATCGCCAAGAGGTGGGATGAGATCTGCAATCTCTTTATCTTTTAATTTC
This sequence comes from Neobacillus sp. SAB-20_R2A, assembly GCF_049568635.1. NCBI lineage: Bacteria > Bacillati > Bacillota > Bacilli > Caryophanales > Bacillaceae > Neobacillus > Neobacillus sp. SAB-20_R2A. The sequence goes on from NZ_CP145895.1 coordinate 3,225,734, forward strand.
TTTGCTGTTTCTTTATCTAATCCAGCTAGATCAGCACGAATGTCTTCCGGAGAAAGAGTCGCATGGATTTCTTTAGCGAACTTCCGGTCAAATTCATCATAAGAAGGAACACCGACAGCCATTAAATTTTTGTACATAATCTCTGCTAAGGTTGTATTTGGAATTAAATCTGATGCAGTCCCTTCAAACTCCACTTCCATCGTTGTACCAGTCATTAAAGCCGCACCTTTTGCAATATTGCATACACGTTCGTATAAATCGATTACTTGCTGCTTTTTCGGGGCACGGATAAAATAAACAACTTCAGCATGTGGTTGAACGACATTTGGAGAAGTTCCGCCTGTATCTGTAATCGCATAATGCACTCTCGCTTCCGGAATCATATGCTCTCTTAAATAATTGACTCCGATGTTCATCAATTCCACCGCATCTAATGCACTTCGGCCAAGGTGAGGGGCAGCTGCAGCATGCGCACTCTTTCCATTAAACTTAAACGTCGCAGAGTAGTTTGCTAGGGTGCTAACATTCCATATACCAGCTACGGACGACGGATGCCAGGAAAGCGCTAGGTCAACATCATCAAACAATCCCGCACGTGCCATAAACGCTTTACCAGAGCCCGCCTCTTCAGCCGGACAACCATAATAACGGACCGTCCCCTTCAAACCTGTTTGCTCCATATATTCTTTAACGGCAACTGCAGCAGCAAATGAACCGGTTCCCAGCAAGTTATGGCCGCATCCATGCCCATGGCCGCCTGAAACCAACGGGGCATGCTCGGCAAGGCCTTTTTGCTGGCTCAGACCTGATAAAGCATCGAATTCTCCTAAAATAGCTATGATGGGTTTACCAGTTCCATAGCTTCCAATAAACCCGGTTTGCAGTCCGGCAACCTCTCTTTCAACCTGAAACCCTTCCTCTTCCAATGCTTGACAAATATATTTGGAAGATTGATGTTCTTCAAAATAGATTTCCGGGCAGCTCCAAATTTGATCACTTAGCTCAATCATTTTATCTCTCTTTTTTTCGATTAGTTCAGAAATATGTTCGTGCAAATTCATTTACAAAACCTCCCTCAAAATTTTTCCAGTTAATGCATTTAGGCTGTAGCTTCTTCGTTTGGCTGGAGGAGATCTGCTTTTTTACCATTTATACTTAATATCGCTCCAATACAGATAATGGCGAAAAGAATTAACATCCAAAAAGCAGCATTAAAGGAACCATGAAATGCATCGACGATAAATCCTATCGCCATCGGAGTAATAAAGCCGGCCAATTGTCCGCCAGTATTGGCAATTCCCATCGCCGTACCAGTGACAGAGGACGGCAATTGTTTAAGTATGATAGCTGGTAATAGAATAATGACAAAGGCAATAAATAGGTTAACAATCGTTTGATACGTGATAAAAGAGGTAACACTTGTAGCAGTAAACATTAAGTACAGCAATATGCCAATAACGGCACAAGAAAGGCCTCCTGCCAATCTTTCTCGTCCCGCTGGCAGCTTATCGATGATATACCCACCAAAAAAGATCCCAGCTAGCATCGTTATACCAGGAATCGTCTGAACCCAGCCAAGGGAAATTAAATCAAGACCGCGTGTTTTCACTAGATAGGTTGGGATCCATGTCGCCAGTCCCCAGTTAACGGCATAAATACAGAAATAAGCAATAACTAAACTCCATATCATAGGCATTTTAAACAACGAACGGAAAATTCCCTTTTGATTCGATGCAACAGTTTGAGTCGCGTGATCTCCCAAATTGCTTTTTGGAAGTTTAATGAAGTACCAATAAAGAACTGTGATAATAACACCGGAGATTCCCATGATGACAAATGTGGTTCGCCAGCCGATCGTTGTAAGCAGCGCCGCAGATGCGATCGGGATAATAAGAGTCATAATCCCGCTTGATGACAGCATCACCGACATGGCGCGAGCACGTTCCTCTTTAGGAAACGTTAGTGATATGATTTTGGAAGCGGAAGGCTGAAAACCACCCTCTCCAATACCAAATAGAAAGCGGATCATAACCATAGAGGCAAGGGACCAAGCAGCACCAGTCAATCCTGTAAAGATCGACCACATGATTACTGCGACAAGGAGAACTTTTCTAGGTCCGAATCGGTCTGCCAGCCATCCCCCGGGCATTTGCATAATCGCATATCCGGCAAAAAAACTGCTTAGTAAGAGTCCGGTAGAGGATGCACTCAAATGTAAGTCTTCCGTAATGGACAATACAGCAAAATTCATGATATATCGATCTATATTACCTAATGACCACCCCAGGAAAAGTAACGCTAGAATCCAATTTCTTGTGCGTTTTGATATCATATTTCCAATTCCTCCTGTTTAAAATGCAAATATTTTTTGTAGCTGTTAATGAAACGCACTTTCCATTCCAAAATGGGAAATAGCTAAAATTTTTTTTTGAAATACCAAATTTTAGTAGCGTTTTCATTTTTAAATCCAACCTAAAAGTAATAAATGGGACTTGCTGCTCCCTGTTATTTCCTCCTTTTACCAACAGAAGAGAAACAGTTGTTTTCTATTTACGACAATATAACGAAAATTTCGTTATATTTATTTTATGAGAAAATTTCGTTTCCTTCAATAGTTTTTTTATTCCAAGACAAAAAAATAAGCATCCTTATTGGAATGCTTATTTCAACCGGTAAATTTTAATTGGCCTTCCTCGATTATGTTGCGACTCTTCACCAATACACTCGGCCAAGCCTATGTCACACAGTTCAGCCACAATCCGCTGAGCATTTCTTTCACCCATTTGGAGATTTGCAGCTAATTCCTTCGTCGTAAAATCACTCCAACTCATTTTTTTAATCAAAGCGTCTATTTTCTTGAAAGTTTTGACACTGATGTTTCCGTTCTTTAATTTCTCCAATAAATCTTTATCATCCGTACGGTAAGAATAAGTCAGTTCCTCCTCCTGACCTGCTGACTCAACGACCATTCCATCATCTTGAATAATAACAATCCCATGTTCCACTTTTTTCTTAGACTGTTGAAGTGCACGGTGGGCATGTATTTCTGCCGTTAATACCGTCTTACCAAATCCAATCCCAACGGAAACAGCTGTATTAGCTTCAAGAGACAAGAATTGGGTCTTTTCCTTTAATGCCTGAATCTCCCTTTCAATTGCACCCCGAGAACTAAAAATGGTATACCGTCCATTTCCTTCCTCAAAGAGAGAACCGTCTATTTTTTCACAAAGCTGGATTAGTGTCTCCTTCATCCTTAGCTCTAAATATTGGACTTGATAGGTTTTCTCCATTTTCTCTTTAATAGAGTCGAAATCTTCTACCTCGATTTTTACAACACCAATTTGAGTATCTTTATAGTATGAAGTCTTGATCTTCTCGAAAAAAATCCTCATGGTTTGAAAAATTTCAATTTGAGTTGGTGACATTACGTTTGCCGGGACACCAGCTTTACTTAAAGCCTCATGAACAGTGGGGTAACATGTCAAAGCACCATCAGTTTTCTTTTGTTCCCATAAATCATAATGGAATTGAAACAATTCCTCGGTATCAATGTCAACGTCAAACGTTTTCAAGTAAAGATCAGTTATCGTCTTTTGTAACTGCTTCACACTTTCTCCTTCGGCTACATTCGTGGGAGCAAATATATCGATGCTGACTCGATCTAGTAATCTCCCTTGAGAATAAACCAGTTCCATGAAACTTTTATAGGTACTGGATTCCGTTGAGTATATATAAACAGACTTTTCGTCCAATGATATTGTTTTTGTAGCAACCCTGTATGGGATATATCCTGAAAAAAGCCAAAAATCAACTTGTTTATCATGTTCTGTAATGATTTTTTCCACTTCCTTCGCCTCTGTATAGGTGAAAGGGATAAATTCCATTTCTTTTTCCATTTCAGTCGCCACGTTGAGAATTCGCTGTACGGACGAACTGGGGCCAACTACGCCAATTCTATACATTTTCATTTTTCCTACTTTCTTCACTCTATATAATAATATTTTAGCTTCAGCTTATCATTAAATCCATTCCTTTGTCCGTTAGTTTAACCTTTCTAATTATCCCTTTTCGAAATCTGTCTGATTCGAAAAGCCTTGTTCGGTTATTAGCCGTAAAACAAAAAAACCAACCTCTTTATTGGTTGGTTATATAAGCAAACCTTTTTTTCTCCTAATTCCCTTAACTGTTTCAATAAGTACCATTATTGAATAACCAAAGAGGAAAATTAAAAATAAAACAATACCGTAAAAAAAGAAAGTAGCCTTATAACCAATTGGGGCAACTAATTGAAGTGATGTAAACAGAAAAATAATCAAATATACTTCAAATAAAATAAGAAAACATAAAAACAGAAGATACGGTATAACTATTTTTTTATGAAAAATCTGTTTTAAAGTAAAACCTTCCCACATTAAATCAGCTATTCGTCTCAAATATACCCCTTCTTATATCCTTTTGTATATTATATTCTGAATTTTCCGTAAATATCCTTTAGACTTATTGCATTTTCGGCAATAAATTTTAAGTATTTTTCAATCCTCTCACCTTATATTCTTCTATTAATAATTCCATCCAATAGAAATTAGGTCAGTTGATTCTATATGGTTATAAAATATCAACTTTCTTTCAAAGCAAAACAAAAGGCTATCTAATGTTTCTAGACAGCCTTAGGACATTCTTTGGTACATCCTTTTTCCTTTTTATGAAGCTGGTTCAACTTTTGTTGCTTGATAGCCTGAGCCAGTCCATTGGAGATACACACGATATTTGGGCGAACCTTGCGCCTTTGCTGATACCGTCCCGACTGAGCCACCAGGGTTGCTTTTGTCGCTCCCTAAAAACCATACCGTCATATTACTTTGATCGATTCCAGTAGCAGAAGAGATTGCCTGCAGCATCTGCTGCCAATCTTGAGAACTTGAATCATAGTTTGTAACATGCTGCTGATCCGTTTGTGCCGGTGTTTCCGGTGCAGGTGATGTTGTTGAATTTACCTGTGAGCTATCCGAAGACGATGAGGATGCATCGCCTGCTGCTGGATCGCTATTCGTTTGATCACTTTGAGTTTGATCTTCAGACGATGATTCGTCATTTGTTTGATCACTTGATGAACTCTCTTTCTCAGCTGGCTTATCCTTCTCTATATTATTCTGAACAGATTTTTTTTCGGCTGAAGCTGGAACACTTTTTTGAGATGCTGCCTTGTCATCTCCTCCCGAAAAAATCGAATAAGATACAAATGCAATAAGTATAAGGACAATTACAATTGATCCGTTTAAAATGATATTGATTTTTTTCTTCTTTGCTCTGTGCGTTGCACGTGAGTCGTCTAGAAAATTTTTCAAAATAACCACTCTCCCAAAACTGAGACTCTCAACATTCTACCATGTGTGAGGAATAACTTGAAGTATTCTATCACCATATTCCACATTTTGGTACCTTTTCTCTATTTTCTAATACTTTCATGAAGCTTTTTTACTATTCCAGAAAGCAACTTTATGCCCCTTTTTAGTTACCAGCCACATTTCAACTTTATTGTTTCCTAACTTTTAAGTACTATGATTCTATCCAATCCTAACGGGAGCCTCCACCCCCCATTTAAAACAATTGGAGTAATTTCAAGCTCCTCTGCTTTAAAAGAGCTTCGAAATTAATTATTATATCGAAATAAGATATAATGAAAAAAAATACTTGAGGTGATTTTCATTGGATTCACAGTCAGATCAACAAGTAGAAAAAGAGAATGAAGAAGAAAATATAGAAAGAGATTACCCGACGAGGCAAGCTGTCAAAAGGGAGCGAGAAAAAAAGGAACATAATAAATTGTCTATGGGGAAGAACAAGAAAGCCGATGATCATGGCTTTGCGGGAGTATCCTCGATATTCAAGTTCTTTTCGTCAAATAAGAATAAGAAAGTAAAGATGTTCTGGATAAAACTAGTCTTTAAGATTTTAGTTGTAGCGGCTGTTTTTTTCGACATCAACTTCATTCTGAACTTAATGAAAGATCCTATTAGTAATTTTCCGCATACATTATCTGTAGTTGGAATGTGCGCAGGAATTAACTTTATTGCCGTTTGGATTCTTTTTTATAAAAATTCATTGATAAGGTTTTATCTCTCTCTATTTGCAATAGTAGGATCATTTGCGTATTACATCTATGTCAATTATACGAATCTTTCCTTTTTAGGTGTTAACACCATAGCTTCAGTGCTTGTTATTATTTCGGTATTAATGGTCATAAATCCTAAACTAAATTATTATGTAAAAAACATCTTGTTGCTGGTGATACCTGTATTAGGAATCTATTTTAGTGGTAATAAATTCGCCCTTGTATGGACTCTTATGATTAATGCCGGATTGATCTTATTATTTAGAGTGCCAAAATCATCTAAAAAAGAAGAAGATAGAATAAAAAGAAATATAAAGCAATCAGCTTAATAGAAAAATATCTGTTTTGAATGAAAATAGGCCGAAAATATACATTTGTTTAAAACACTTGTATATTTTCGGCCTATTAAAAATTTCAAATATGTAAGACATATGTTTAGTCAAAAACAACCTTCTTAAGTATTTTTATATAGAATCAATTTTTCACACCTTTAACAGTTGTTTATCCAATTCACGTACTTGATCATATGCTTTTAATAGATGTACCGGTACTAGTGTTCTTCCATGTTCCCAAGCATTCTCTTCGACTTCTGCTAAAAGCTGTTTCTTTTCTTCCTCTTTGCCATAATAGAGAGTCTTTAAAACCCTTGGATTTTTCCTGAATTCCATATAGTACCCTAGCTGATGATAAAGAATAAGTTTCACAAAGTTCTCATCTGATTCTTTCACTTTAAAGTTAATTTTGGCGTTATATCCATTAATTTGTAGGTAGTTAAACTTTATCGTATTTGTGGATACGTTATAACTCATTGGTGCAGCGAGTTTGTTGGTGAATTCAACGTTTATTTTTAGTTTCAGCTCTTTTAATGTATTTGTAATGATCTTCTCAATATCCCACATATAAAGCATATGATTTTTCCTTTCCTAAAAAAACATTTTCAACTCTATTAGTCTTCTTCGTAATTAATATACAAAGCAAATATTAAATTGGCATGTTGAAGTTGTTTTAACAATATAATACGCCTGCATAATGTAACAAGAGTCATTTTTCATAATTTTGGTTATGGACTATACTCCGTTTTACTAATAAGTTGGATAAAAGAAGGGTCTTTTCTAATAGATTGTTGCTGACTGAATAGAAAAACTGCTCCAAGTAAGACGAAATAACTTTTGCCTCCCTGTACGTGACCAAACACTTGGAAAAATAACTTGTTCGGTCGCATAAATCCTTTCTATGCACCCCATCTCTTGAAAAAATTAGTGGTTCGGTCGCATAGAGCCTTTCTATGAACCACAGCTCTTGAAAAAATTAGTGGTTCGGTCGCATAGAGCCTTTCTATGAACCCCATCTCTTCAAAAAATCAGCGGTTTGGTCGCATAGAGCCTTTCTATGAACCACAGCTCTTGAAAAAATCAGCAGCTCGGTCGCATAGAGCCTTTCTATGAACCCCAATTCTTGAAAAATCAGCGGCTCGGTCGCATAGGAACAAAAGATAAAAACAGAGGATAATCCTAACGGAGTACCCAAGGATGTCGCAAAAATGGTGTGTGAAATGTGGAAACGAGACTTTCCACATTGGTTACATCAAAATGAGCTGCCATACATCAATCGTTCTGATACCAGCGCAATTTATTCCACCAAATTAAAAACCCCCTAAGTGGATTGTTATATCCAACTTAGGGGAGCACTTCAAATCGTGGCTTTTTGTATGCGATTTTGTTACTGTTTAGGTCTTTTATTCCTCTCATTTTCCACATTGAACCAATTAATATATGCATTAAACTAAACACAGTCAAAATTTCTTATCTATAAAAAAGGCTTGCCCATTATTGCATGATGCACGAGAACCGTCCCCATGTTTCACTTTCAAAAAAGATTACGTTTGTTGTTTTGGTAACCAAAGAGAGAGTTCTGGCCACGCCATGACGATTACCATGTAGATGATCATGAGGACGATGAACGGAACACAGCCCCTAAATACTTCACCTAATTTTGATTTTGCTATGCCGCCAATGACGAATAAGTTCAAACCAACTGGCGGAGTAATTTGTGCAATTTCCATATTGATAATCATCACGATTGCAAAATGTATTGGATTAATTCCTAATGATAACATGATTGGCAATAATAACGGGAGTGTGATGAGCATTATAGAAGAAGACTCTAAGAACATACCTAAAATAAAGAATAGGATCGCTGTTAGAACAAAGAATAATAAGACATCCAAAGACTCTAAACCCATCATTTTTTCAGCAAGTGCTTGTGGAATTTGTTCCTGTGTCATAAACAGTGAAAATGTCATTGCGCCTGCAATAATCAGCATAATCATGGCAGTTATGCCAATACTTTCATTAATGATTTCCTTCCATTTCTGTAGCGATGTCTCTTTATACACCAGAAGTGAAACAATTACAGCATATACGGCTGATACAATGGATGCTTCTGTCGGTGTAGTTGTACCAGTATAAATACATCCTAATATCAAAACAGGTAGAAAAGCACCCCATATGGCTTTCCTTGATGCTTGAATTCTTTCCCGCCAACTTGCTTTTTCTAATTTTCCATAGCCTTTAATACGAGCATAAATAATGGAATAAATAACAAGACATAATGTTAATCCAACTCCAGGAATGACACCTGCCATAAACAACGCCCCAATGGATTGTTCTGTTACAACACCGTATACAATTAACGGGATACTTGGTGGAATTAGAATGCCCAATGTACCGGAAGCGGCAACTAATCCCATCGCATATCGCTTACTATATCCAGCGTTAACCATCGCAGGAACCATGATAGATCCAATAGCAGCAGCGGTAGCAGGACTTGACCCGCTTATCGCAGCAAAGAATGCACAAGCTACAATCGTAACCACTGATAATCCGCCAGATATATGACCAATCCAAGCTCTTAATGAATCAATTAAATATTTGGCTATTCCACCCTTAGCTATAATTGTACCGGCCAAGACAAAGCCAGGAATGGCCATTAAGGTGACAGAATTCATGCTAGTGAAAATCTTTTGTGGAATAGTCCACATATTAAAACTCCCATCCAGCCAAAACATAAATGTTGTTGCAGCTATTAAAGCTACAGCAATCGGAATCCTAAGAAGAAGGAGTATAGCAAATGTACTAAAAAGCAGTATGGTTTCCATCCAGGTTCTCCCCCTTTCCATCATTCTTGATTATCCTTATGGTCTTATCAATAAAGCGGATCATAAACATCAGCCCAGAAATAGGGATAACAAGATAGTAAATCCAATACGGTGTCCTTGTGTCCATTGTAACTTGACCGCTATTAAAAGAATGCTCGACTAACACAAATCCGTTATAAGTCAGGAACATACAGAAGCCGATACCAACCAGATTAGCGAAAATATCAATGAATTTCTGTATTTTTTTTGGAAACAATGTATAAAAAATATCTACGCTAATATGGTGGTTATCACGAAGCCCGACAGATAACCCAAACAGAACTCCCCATACTACTAGAATACTAGCTGTCTCATTAATCCAGATTGTCGGGGAATTAAACACGTAGCGCATAATTACCTCATAAAACATCAGACCTAAACCTGTTATAAGAAAAAGAGCTGAGGAAAAGTCCTCAAAAAACAAATATATTTTTTTAATCATGTTCAAGGCCCTGCCTCCTTATATAAAAGCTGATAGTAAGATTTGACTTGTTCTACTAAAAAGAGAGTAAGATCCCTCCTTTTAGTTTCCAGCTTTAATAGCTTTAGTTAGAATTTCTTGATTCATCTTTTTTGCCCACTTATCAAAAACAGGTTTTGTTGCTTGCTTAAACTTCTCTTTGTCTTGGTCTGACAATTCAACGATCTTAATTTTCCCTTCATTCTTGATTTTTTCCATTGATTCTGTCTCGAGCTTTTCTACTTGATTTCTTCCTTCTTCAGTCGCTGCTTTCATTGCATCTGTTAATAGATTTTGTGTTTGTTTATTTAATCCATCCCACCATTGTTTATTCGTAACAACAGCATATTCTGATCTAGCGTGACCCGTAATGGTCAGATTATTTTGCACTTCACCATATTTTTGTGTTTCAATATTGACAATACTATTTTCCTGACCGTCAATTGTACCTAATTGAAGGGCTTGATATGTTTCATTGAAGGAAATTTTCGTCGAAGAAGCACCTAAAGCATCGTAAACTTCATTTATAATTTGACCGCCATGTGTTCGTATTTTTAAAGATTTTAGGTCTTTTGGCTCTTTAATAGCTTCTTTATTATTCGTAATGTGCTTAAAACCATTTGGCCAAAATGCCAGACCCTTCATTCCATGGGTATCTAATGTTGCCAGAAGCTGTTGACCTGCCTCACCATCTTCAAAAGCACGAAGGTGTTCTTCATTTTTAAACATAAAAGGCAAATCAAAAATCTCGAAAGTTTCTTCAAAACCACTTAATTTAGCTGCTGCAGGTATGATTATTTGCACATTTCCAGCTTGAACTGCTTCTATCTCATCATTATCACCGTAAAGCTGACCTGATGGATAAACCTTAACTTCTATTTTGCCGCCGCTTTTTTCTTCAACAATTTCTTTGAATTTAATTGCCGCTAAGCCCTTTGGAGTGTTATCCGATGCAACATGTGATAGTTTAATTTCTAGTTTTTGAATAGCTGAGTCTTTATTTCCTTCCTTTGAAGCACCGACAGAACTAGCGTCGCTTCCACAACCTGCCAATGGAAGCAGTAATACTACGGATAGCAAAGACATTTTTGCTAAATTGATAAGTTTGTTTTTCTTATTCCCTACACTCGAGTCATTGTAATCCCTTACATTTCTGTTCATCATAGTATCTCTCCTTATTTTTTAGAGTATTGCTGTAACAGCCTATAGCTCTCATTTATTAATTAAGTTCACCCCTTTTTTAACCTTCCAATAGTGTGAATTATTAGATTACATTAATCGTAGTTTAATTTTCTGAATAAATAAAATATCGTTTTTTTCGTTTTACTATAAAAATAATTTATTATTCTCCTAAATTTTCTTTCCTGGCTTTTTAAAAAAAGAAAAGAAGAAATCACTCGATTTCTTCTTTTCTTTGAACTCCATGTACATTTATGATTTGTTGTTTTTTTCTAATGCTTAATTTTAATACCAATCTCAATAAAGGAGGAACAGCAATATAGATATATAGCATTCGAAAAAGTTGATAGCTAGTCACCGTTGATAAATCCGCATTAACTTCATGGGCAATTATCCCCATTTGATCCATGCCGCCAGGGGCTAGACTTAGAAATCCGGTTATTGTGGATAAATGATATGTCTTTGTTAACAGCAGGCTAAAAGCCATTGTTATACCTACCATAATGATCCCGCTGATTAGAGCAAATGATATAATTTTCTTTTTACTTTTCATTTTTTCAGGTTTTAATAGCAAACCTATATAACCGCCAACCATAAATTGAGCGAGGTTAAGTAGAGAAGAAGGAAGAGGTAATCCCTTTAAAACAAAAAGGTTAAGTAAGGCAGCAACCATGACTGGTGCTAAAAAATATGGTGCCGGCAATTTAATTTTTTTCCCGATTATAGCGGCTAACAAGCAAATGACTGCAAAAAATAAGATATCCGGAAAAAACTGATTCCATTGTATACTGTTTTTCACTATCTCTGCTGAGCCCATTGTTCTTTCTTTTAAAAAGATAGGACTGAAAACGACAAACGGGAGTAAAAAAACAACGACCAGGACTCTAGTTACATGGAAAAAGGTAACGATTGTAAGATCAATCCCCTTCATTTCTTCAGCAAAGATAACAATTTGTGATAACCCCCCTGGAATACTGCTCGTTAAAGCGGTTGGATAATCAATTCCGGACCATTTAGAGATGACAAAAGCCATACCTGCACAAGCTAGGACGATTAAAGTTGTCAGGATCAACATGGAAGGGAGATGGCTAATGATGTCTGAAAGTGAACTTTTTGTAAAAGAAATTCCTATTGAATACCCTACAATGATTAATCCCGTATCTCTCATGGCAACGGGCCAATAAAATGTAACATTTTTGAATCGTGACGCAATTAAAAGGGCTGCCATTGGCCCAAGGAGCCAGGGAATTGGCACCTTAATTAGATGAAAGAGCCATCCTCCAAAACAAGCGGTTATAATAGCAGCTATAAATTGTATTGTTCTGCTTTGGTTAGATAAATCCCACTTTTTCAACCTGTTCCCTCCCCTTATGAAAGCTCCCCTTTTGGCTGCTTACTTTCAATTAGAAAATCTATAAACGCTTTAACCTGTGATAATTCCAACGTAACATCCCTGTAAAAAATCCAAGTTTCTCGCTGCAAAAAGCTATTATCATTTAAAACAATCGGTTCTTTATATAGAGGGTCATCTTCTTTAATACAGATTTCTGGTAAAATAGCGTAACCTAAACCGTTAAGAACTAATTCTTTACAGGTTTCAATTCGGTCAACCTCCATTGAGACATTAGGAGGAACGGTAAACGTTTCCTGCCACCAGTTTTCAATGACATTTCGTAATGACTGGTCCGTCATATAATTGACCCTTGGGTGAAATGGAAGATCCTTAACATCTATTTTTTTGCTAGACACGATAAATATTTTTTCCTTTTGAATTAATACTTTATTTTCGTTCCAGTTATATGGTCCTCTGACAATGCCAACATGTGCTTCTTCCTTTTGAAGCATTTGGAGAATATTAGAACTCCACCCTGTTTTGAGGGTAATCTCAACATCGGGGTATAAATTGAGGAAATTCTTTAATAAAACGGGTAATTGATAGCGGGCAAACAAGCCAGATGCCCCTAATCGTAACGTTCCTTTCACTTCTTTATCCAAACTAGAAACATGTTCTTTTGCTTTTCTTAATTGGTTAAGCATATCTTTTGAATATTGAACAAGATATTCTCCTTTGACAGTAAACTCGACGCCTTTTTTTCCTCTCGCAATCAAGTTTGTTTTAAACTCAGTTTCTAATTGTTTTATACGATAGGTTAAGGCGGGCTGTGAAATAAATAATCTTTGTGCAGCCTTCGTTATATTTCGCTCTTCATAGAGAGTGACCAACATGCTCCAGTCTTTCTCATCCATAACTTTTTTCTCCTTTTACCATAAATATTTTTTATGGTTATTTAAATTCAGCTAAAAATTATCTTATTTTTAAAATTATATTACAACATATTATATAAATCTATCTTTCTATAGGAGGATTTATTGATAAAAAAATCTATAAATAAATTTTATGGAATCTAATAAAAAAACAATATTTTTTTTATTCAAAATATTACCTTATTATCAACATAAAAGGAGTGATTATATTGGAAAATAGACAAGTTTATAATGTAGTAGTTGTAGGGGCAGGAAACGCCGCTTTATGTGCAGCCATCTCTGCAAAAGAAAATGGTGCTAGCGTTCTCGTATTGGAGCGGGGACCTATTGAAAAACGGGGTGGAAACTCTTTTTTTACCGATGGAGCCATTCGGGCTGCATACAATAATTTAGAGGCTATTAGAAAGGTCATTCCTCAGTTAACAGATGAAGAAGCAGAAGTGATTGTTTTACCGGAATATGATGAATCAGATTTTTATAATGATTTAATGCGTGTAACAAATGGAAAAAGCAATCCCGAACTCGCAAGACAATTGGTCTCAAAATCCTATGAAACTATTTGCTGGATGCGAGACCAAGGAATTAAGTTTGAGTTAAATTATGACAATCAGTCCTTTATTCAAGACGGTAAACGTCATTTTTGGGGTGGATTACCCCTTAAAACTGAAAATAAAGGCGTTGGCTTAATGCAGATGCTCTTTGAACGGGCAGAAGAACTTGGCATTGATATTTGGTATAACTCTCGTGCAGTGAAATTAGAAACAGAAGATAACCAAATTACTGGGGTAGTGGTTGAAAAAGAAGGTACTATTGTTTCTGTGAATACATTGGGTGTTATTTTGGCTTGCGGCAGCTTTGAAGCCAATAAGCAAATGAGAACGGAAAACCTTGGTACGGAATGGGAAGCTTCCATCGTCCGCGGAACTGAATTTAACACTGGAGACGGTATTAAAATGGCGCTTGAAGTAGGAGCTCAAAAATTTGGAGAGTGGTCTGGGTGTCATTCAATCGGAACAGATTATAATGCCCCAAAAGTTGGTGACTTTACAAAGCCAGGAGATATCTTCAAAAAACATTCCTATCCATACAGCGTTATGTTAAATAATCAAGGTAAACGTTTTGTAGATGAAGGCGCAGATCTTAGAAACTACACCTATGCTAAATATGGCCACGAGGTGTTAAAACAGCCTGGTCATGTAGCCTATCAAATTTATGATGCACAGGTCCGCCCGATACTTCGGAAAGAATACGACCTGAATGAAGCAACCTTTTATAAAGCAGATACCCTGGAAGAGCTTGCTGATTTGCTGCCGGTTAATAAATCGCAATTCCTTAAAACAATTGAAGAGTACAACAATGCTGTCCAGGATGGTGAATATCGGCCTGCAGAGAAAGACGGCAAATGTACTAAGGGAATTACTCCGCCTAAATCAAACTGGGCGCTTCGTATTGAACAATCTCCTTTCTATGCTTACCCTGTAACATGTGGAATTACATTCGCCTTTGGAGGCTTGCACGTAAATCCATTAGGCCAAGTGTTAGATAAGGAAGGACAACCTATAGAGGGATTATTTGCTGCTGGGGAAATGATTGGTGGAATTTTTTACGGTAACTATCCTGGCGGATCAGGTTTGATGTCGGGCGCAGTATTCGGAAAAATAGCTGGGTCCACTGCAGCCAGTTATATTAACGAAAAGCCAAAACAATTAATTAATTAGTGATTGCTACCATAATCATGGCACAACATTCTATCAGTGAATCTCGTGCCATGATTATTTTTTTAGAGCTGTTATTATTTATTGTTGATTTAAGTGCAGGTATGAGAATTGATAGGCGGAGAATTTCCGGCTAAGGTATATAGGGTAGGCATGAGAATCAAATATAAGCGGAGATATTCCGATTAACTGCTCTAAATAAGACAAAATCCAAAGGTTTGGATAACATAAACGGAAAAACTTCCTTTATTTATATGAAAATATGGATATTTCCCAATTTAAACGGAATTTTACGTTTATTTTTCAAGCACAGTGATATACATCCAGGAATAACACAGCCATATTTTTAAAAGATGGTAGTACAGGGCTGTGACCAAATCCTTAAAAATTTGAAAGCCGATACAATATTTACTCATAATAAAATGGCTTCCGGTAAAACAACCGGAAGCCATTTTATTGTGATTACTACACCCTGGCATTGCTTTTTTTCATAATATTTAGCTTCTAACATACTGCAATCAATGTTTGCCCGTAACCGTTGTACCTGTCTTAACAGGCTGCGTTCCAACTTTCACTTCAACAGGCTGATGTGCAATGCGCTCTTCTTGTGCATAACGGATAAGAGCTAAATAACGATATACAAAGTGGGCAAATTTAGTATATGGAGCTGTGAAGAATAGTGCTGCAACACTTCCTAAATGGATTGCCAACAAAATTCCCATGGCTGCAGTTTCACGTGCCAGCAACAAGATCATCCCTGTCACTGCAACAACCAGTAATGCAACGATAAATGAAGTTCCTGACTTTGCTGCTTTTTCGTCGCTGATTTCAGGATCGCTTTTTGCTTTAAGCACTAACAGTCCAATCGTTCCAACAATAATTCCAATGCCGCCTAAGGTTCCCAGAATGACTACTGGATGGTACACAGGATATGGCGCAGGAATGTGTAAAACATGTGCGTAGAAGGCCCCTAATGCTGTTGAAGCAAGATCCAGCATAAAACCATAAGATACTAAATGGTGAAACTTACGGCGAATAGTAGAAGGTTCCTCTGTTGGATAATTGCAACCTGCACCTTCTCCTCCCAGATAACGAAGGCTAAGCGCATATTTTGTACCAGTTACAATATCTTTTCCAATGATTTTTTCAGACTTAGCTGACTTAATGTCCTTCCAGAATCTGCTCATTCCAGTCAACCAGCCGCCAACCATCCAAATTCCTAAAGCCAAGAAAACTATAATCATGACAGCTTCCGACATGGACTTATAAAATGCTCCTGATCCTACTTGCGCTTCCAAAAGTCCAGAAGTTCCGTTCGTTCCCAAAATTAAAGCTACCATTAAAATAATTCCAAAGAAAAATGTAATCCAAAAGCCGCTGCGTTTTTCTCCGAGTGCCTTGGCAAATATTCTCGGACTTGCATACTTTCGATAGGTATCTTCACGCAATTGCGCAAACAGTTTTGGCGGATTAATGCCAAATTCATGTGGTGTTGTAAATGGACATGCATGATAGCAGTCCCGGCAATCATGGCACAAATTGGCCAAATACGTCATATCATTATCTGTGAAATCCCGGCGCCACTCAATAGATTGCCATACGGCACAGTATCCCTCACAGTAGCGGCAAGCATTACATAATCTCATTTGTCGTTTTCCATCATCTAGTAGCTCTTGTGATTGCATTTGCTGCTTCCTCCCCTGCAATTCTTCCTAAAACCGCCCCCATTGTGAGTCCAAACCCAGCCAGATACCCACGACGCAGTACATTACCTGCTGCCATTTCTCCTGCTGCAAACATATTGTCACAGAGGCTTCCATCCTTCCACTTGATCCTTGCCTGTTCATTTACTTCTACTGAAAGGTATGTGAATGTAATTCCAGCCTTCAATGGATAAGCATAAAATGGAGCCTTATCGATTCGTACCGCCCAATGGCTTTTTACCGGTTTTAATCCTTCTGTTTTACAGTCGTCTAATTCACCGGGATTAAACGTTCCTGGACGAACGGCATTGTTAAAGTCCTCAACCGTCTTAGCCACCACTGTGGGGTTAAGGCCCAGTTTTTCCGCCAATTCCTCGATTGTTCCTGCAGATACTGGTTCAAATACCGAAGGCATGAATTTTCCAAGTGTCTGACTGTCAATGATCGAGTAAGCAACTTGATCGGGCTGCCGGGCAATCAGTCCTCCCCAAATGGCATAGCGTTTCGGCCAGAAATCTTCTCCTTCGTCGTAGAACCGCTCACCATTCTTATTTACTACAATGCCAAATGGAACACTGTCAAGCCGGGTAACAATTCCTCCGTCAAACTTTGGTGCCCTGCCATCAACCGCAACGGCGTGAAACGCATCGGGTTCTCCAATCTGGGATGCACCTTTATTTAGCAGCATCTCAAGAACATTCCCCTGATTATATGGGGTACCACGGATAATAAAATTCTCAGCAGCGTCTCCCCAGTAACGTTTGTGCCATTCTATATTTGCTTCAAAACCGCCAGCGGCAAATATGATCGCTTTTGCTTTAATTGTCTCGATCCGGTTATTCCTGCGAACTTTAGCAGCCTTGAACTTAGTGCCGCTCATTTCAATATCTTCAACCTTTGAATCGTACCAGACTTCTACCCCTTTTGCTTTAGCAGTTTGATAGTACGAATTCATTACAGCCTTACCGCCGCCAAGCTGGAAGATATTTGTTCTTCCTAAATGAAGGGTCCCAGATAGTGCCGGCTGCCATTGAATCCCCTGTTTGTTAAGCCAGTCGGGAAGTTCCTCGGATTTACGCACAACTAATCTTGCAATAGGTTCATTTATTTCCCCACCAGCAACGCGCCTTAAATCCTCCAAGAACTCTTCCTCAGGATACATGCCAGTCATAAACTTATTCTCACGTGTATTCATTACCCTATAGTCCCGGGTAAGCCTGCTATTACCACCGCGATAAAATTTAGGAGCCCTTTCAATTACCAACACCTTCACCCCTTGATCGCGAGCTGATAGTGCAGCAGCGAGAGCAGCGTTCCCGCCGCCGACTACTAAAACATCCGTCTCCATGATTAAATCCCCTTTCGTGATGTATCAACCTTTAATATAACTTTAATATAATATTAGGAATAAAAAAAATATTAAAAATTTATGCAAGTGCATAAAATTATTTTATGATAGATTATGAGGGAAATAAAAAAGGTTAAGACAAGAAAGAAGCTAAAACTAGTTTAGCTTCTCCAACCCGGATTTCGAGAAACCCGGAAAAAACCTACTATTTATAACTGTAAATGGAAACGACACCCCTTAGGGTGCCATTTTTTCAATCTATAAGTTAGATGATTGTGAGAATTTTTTAATCAATTGTGTCCCGTTGATTTCTTCAAGACTTCTCTTAGAAGTACGTGGACCAAAGAATATAGCTGCAGCTGTTAAAACCCAAACAAGTGATATAAGAATAAATACATTTAAGTATCCAAATCCGGTGTATACAAAACTAATAATAAATGGTCCGATAATATTGGATGCACGGCCGATACCATATGTTAATCCTTGTCCAAAAGAACGCACTTCTGTTCCATAAAGTTCTGAAGTATACGTATATAGATTGGATGAGAAGGTTCTTTCGATATAGTTAATAAGGAAACCAAAGATAACGATCATTACAGGATTTAATGTGGCCCCGAATAAAAACACAGCAATTGCAAGGAAGAAACAGGCAGCAATAATATTTGTTTTTCTCTCAAAGCGGTCCGAAATCATGGCACCCGTAAATGCGCCTAATGGAGCACCCAAGGTAATTAATGTGCTATAAAGTAAGGTACGCGAGATATCAATTCCTTGATTTACCAATAGGGTTGGAACCCATGATCCAAATCCATAGAAAGCGATTGTTTGAAGAATCCACACTGCAATTAGAATGGTTGTACGTTTACGGTAAATTCCCTTGAAAACATCAGACATTTTACCTGTAGTGACTCGAGCAATGGAAACTTCAGGATCTGGTATAGCTAAAGGACCTTTTTCACTTGCAACCATTTTTTCAATTTGTTCAATGGTTGCTTTCGCTTTACTTACCTGTCCCTTCATTTCATACCAACGTGGTATTTCAAACAATTTTACGATACCGAATAAAGCGAAGATTCCCAACGCTCCCCATACAAATACAAGTCTCCAGCCAAAGTCCGCCATAGGAACTACCAAACTAGCAACATAACCCGTAATTGGGATACCTGTAATACCAAGTCCTACTGCTAATGCTTGATACTTACCACGAACAGCTTTTGGGAAGATTTCAATTATGTAAGTATTCGCATTCACCAATAAAGCTGAAGCAGCCATCCCTGTTACAAATCTGAAAATGGAGAGTGACCAAACATCCCAAGCGAGCGCATTCAACCCAGAAAATACAGATAATAGGACTAGTCCAATCATAATAGCTTTCTTTCTTCCTGCTTTATCGCCGAGCCAGCCGCCTATGGTAGCCCCCAAAAACATTCCGAAAAAGGCACTGGAATTTATGGTTGCAATAACATTCATTGGCAAATCCCACTGTTTCATTAATGCAGGTGCTGCATATGAAAACGTATTCAAATCCGCAAATTCAAAAAAATAAGCAACCGCTAAAGCAAAAATAACTCTCTTATGAATCGAAGAAATAGGTAAACGGTCCATACGATTTGCAATGTTAAGCCCCGTTGTTCTACTCATGACAATTCCCTCCCACTTTTCATCTTCTATCCCCGTCTCCTCTATGTTACTTTTTCACAACTTAATAAGCTTATTAAAGCGTTACATAAAAATTATCATAATTTATCGAATAAAAAAAATATTGATTATTTATACACTACCATAAAATTTTTTTATCCTTTAGGAAAATGATGTTCCAATACGTTTTAATTACAGCCTACTAATTCCAAGTGCGAAAAGAAATAAGCATTTAGAATATTTTATAACAATAATAATATAATAAATGACGGTAATAATTTATTGTAAATCAATAAATTACGTGTTAAAGTCATTTTATAATTAAATTAGTGAGGTGTTTATTTTGAGAGAAGTCACAACATTGTTTTTAAAAATTGCTGTTTTTATAATAGGACTACCAGTTCTTGCTTTATGTATATTTTTAGTGCCCCCTATGGCGAATTTTGCAGCAAAAATGTATCCAAATATTGCCCCGATGAAATATCTCGTTTACATCGTGATGTATGGAGCGGCTGTGCCTTTTTACTTTGCTCTCTATCAGGCTTTCAATCTTTTACGGTACATTGACAAGAACACAGCGTTCTCGGAATTATCTGTAAAGGCATTAAAGAACATAAAGTACTGTGCGATTACAATCAGTGGTTTATATGTATTAGGTATGCCACTCTTTCATTTTATAGCGAGGAAAGTTGACCCTCCTATTGGATTACTGGGACTATTCATCATTTTTGCTTCGTTGGTTATCGCCGTTTTTGCGGCGATCCTCCAACGGCTTCTACAAGAAGCGATTAACATAAAATCAGAAAATGATTTGACAATCTGAGGTGTGTGATATGGCAATTATTATTAATATTGATGTGATGTTAGCAAAACGAAAAATGAGCGTAACGGAGCTTTCGGAGAGGGTTGGAATTACGATGGCGAATCTTTCCATTCTGAAAAATGGGAAAGCAAAAGCGGTTCGCTTTTCAACATTAGAAGCGATATGTAAGACTTTGGATTGTCAGCCAGGTGATATTTTGGAGTACAAAAGCGACGAAGAATAAAAACAGACAACAAATTTATTTAACGGGAGTCGATAGAGAATTTAAGGGATAGCAATTAAGCTATCCCTTCTTTGTATTTATTGATGTATTAATGCATCGAGAATATCCTTCCCGTATTCATTTTATTATGCTTTCTTTTTTCGAGAGGACATGGACGTTTTCTTACGATTGCTATTTCCCCCTTTCCCCCTAAATTCCATATTCCCTTTAGTGTTTTTCCTTGATTTCTCTTGGACTTTTGTTTTAGGCTTACTGGCATATCGCGGTGTCTCGGAAGTTAACTGAACAGGAACATCCCTCTGTTCCTTTGACAACAATTTCAAGGCAACTGAAACTAACGCGATAGAATCGTACTGATCGAGCAATTCGCCTGCTGCGCGTTTAAACTGCGTGGACTGCTCCTCTTCAACCAATTGAATCATCTTTTCTACTGCGGCTTGCTGTATTGACTCCCTTGCCTCCGCTACCGTCGGTATTGATTTGCGCTGGATATTTCCTTTCGAGGCTTTTTCAATACTGCGGATCTGTCCGGTTTCCCTTGGTGTAGCAAATGTGATAGCTAACCCCGTCTTCCCAGCTCTCCCCGTTCTGCCGATTCGGTGAACATAACTTTCCGGGTCTTGAGGAATATCAAAATTGTAGACGTGGGTAACCCCTGAAACATCAATTCCCCTCGCAGCCACATCGGTCGCAACTAATATATCAATGTTAACCTCACGAAATTTATTCATCACAACATCTCGCTGTCGTTGATTTAAATCTCCGTGCAATCCATCAGCAAGATATCCTCTTTTATTCAATGCATCACTTAATTCATCCACGCGTCTTTTTGTTCTTCCAAAAATCACCGCTAATTCAGGGTTATCCACGTCTAGCAGACGGCAAAGAACATCAAATTTATCCCGTTCATTAACCTCATAATAAATTTGCTTAACAGTTGGAGCGGTAACTTCCTTGGCTTTCATCTTTATGAGCTCTGGATCCCTCATAAACTTTTCCGCAAGATTTTGAATTGGTTTTGGCATGGTTGCGGAGAACAGCAAGGTTTGTTTTTCTTCAGGGGTCTCTTTGAGAATTCGTTCGATATCCTCGAGAAAGCCCATATCTAACATTTCATCCGCTTCATCCAATATCACCATAGAGATGCGGTCTAACTTTAGCGTCTTCCGTTGAATATGGTCCAAAAGTCTTCCGGGTGTTCCCGTAATAATGTGGGGCCCCTTTTTTAATGCCTTAATTTGGCGATCTATCGACTGCCCTCCATAAATCGGGAGAGAGGTTATGCCCATGTATTTCGCCAGTCGATTGATCTCTTCTGAAACCTGAATAGCTAATTCTCTTGTAGGTGCAATGGCAATCGCTTGAACATATTTTTTACTCGTATCCACTTTCTCCAAGATCGGTATTGCGAAGGCAGCCGTCTTTCCGGTACCTGTTTGCGCTTGTCCAATAATGTCCTTACCCGTCAAAGCTATGGGAATGGCTTTCTCTTGAATAGGAGATGCTTCTTCGAATCCCATATCTGTAATCGCTCTTTGAATGGGCTCACGAATACCCATTTCATGAAATGTTGTCATATCAAAACTCCTTTGAAAAATAAATAACAGACTCATAAAGAGGCTGTTATTTATTCGTTCTTCTTATTATTAAGCTTTGTGAACGTTTGAAGCTTGTGGTCCACGTTGACCCTGCTCTACGTCAAATGTAACTTCTTGACCTTCTTCTAAAGATTTATAGCCTTCACCTTGGATCGCTGAAAAATGAACGAATACGTCTTCTCCACCTTCACGTTCGATGAATCCAAAACCTTTTTCGCTGTTAAACCATTTTACTTTACCTTTTTCCAATATTGCTGCCTCCTATTGTGTAAATATGATTATATTATTACCTAGATAGATGAAAGTTTATTCAGTATATTATTAATGTGAAGCCATCCAAGAAGGGAAGTTTAAGGAACAAATGCTGATCTTCGTAACACATGGCACATCTTAAATTGGGATCACCCTTAAACTTATATTTGCTGTATTAATGACTTACTTGCCCGGAAAACCGGAACTTTGCCAGCTTGAATGATCGATTCTTCCCCCGTTTTAGGGTCGATACGAGTACGAGCTTCACGTTGACAAACTTCAAATTTACCAAACCCTGAAAGTGCAAAAGAATCTCCGCTAACTAGTGATTGAGTAATTATATCGAATACAGCCTCCACAGCTGTTTCTGCATCTTTCCTAGACAGCTCCGACTTCGCTGAAACTTCATTTATTAATTTTGTTTTGTTCAAAAGTAATCCCTCCATTTTGTCAAAAACCTGCTTTCCTGACCCTAAAACAATGAAAGCCCTACCTCTCTTTCATCCTTACGGCTCCTTGACCGTGCCAGTATGAATCAGGATTGTAAAAACAAAAAATTACTTTAATTAACTTATTTAGAAAATATCGATTTATGCGGAGAAAATATGAAATAATCGATTATGAGGAAATAAAGAGGCGCATTAAATATATAAGCAACTGGATAACGATGGAAAGACAAACTTAAGAAACTAATCATTCAATATTTGTTACCTTTATTATTATACCACATTCTGTATTATTTATCAAAACTTTACAATATCATTAGTCTTCGTTTTGTGTCAATGATTTTTGCCCAGTTACGTATCGTATGACGATGCAGGAACGGGTCGTCACTTTCTACAAATAAAAGAAGAATTTCATCCACTTTACTCACATATCATGAATAGGTAATTTTTCATAACAAAAATACGGGGGAATAGGATGAAAGTATACAATAAAGTGATCGTCGTAACAGGTGCTGGTGGTGGGATTGGGAGAGAGCTCGTCCTCCAACTCCTGGAAAAAGGAGCTAAAGTCGCTGCCATCATTCACAAAAACGGGCTAGAGGAAATAAAATCATTCGCTACTTTATACGGCGATAAGATTTCGATACACATGGCTGATGTAGCTAACAGAGAGAATGTAGAAAAACTTCCAGAAGAGATCATCGCGGCTCATGGCTGCATAGATGGAATCATTAATAATGCCGGAATTCTTCAACAGTTTAAAACCCTCAACGATCTTGATTATGATCATATTCAAAAAGTCATGGATGTAAACTTTTATGGGGTGCTCTATATGTGCAAATCGTTCTTGCCCTACCTTTTAATTCGACCAGAAGCGCACATTACCAATGTATCAAGCATGGGTGGATTTCTTCCGGTGCCACTTCAATCGATTTACTCCGCTTCAAAAGGAGCCGTCAAAATGTTAACGGAAGGCCTGCATTTAGAGCTTAGAGATACCAATGTGGGCGTAACCATCGTCTTTCCGGGTGCAGTCGACACCAACCTAGTCCAAAATGCGAAAATAGAATTCGAAGGAACTGACAACCATTCCTATAAGATGCTCAGTCCAAAGGAAGCGGCTGCGATCATTATTAATGGGATGGAAAACAATAAATACCGGGTATTAGCAGGAAACGATGCAAAAATCATGGACTTCCTATATCGTTTACACCCCAAAAAAGCAACGGACCTCATTTTGAAAAAAATCAAAACACCTGGAAAAAAGAATGACCTCTAAATTCAAACTATTACATCATCCCCAAAATGCTTCATTTGTACTGCTTTAAACTTATAATCCTAATGATTATTTAAATTAAGCAGTTTTTAAAAGGGTGGTTGACTAAATTCATTGAGTATAGCGCTCAGTGATTAGGGCACGATGGGTCAATCCCCACGCCCCCACCATTAACATATAGGGTGGGCACAAAAAAGGTCAGTCCCCTTCTTATGAAAATTAATCGGGGACTGAACCTTGAAAATCAACTAAATATTTGTTAATAAATCAAAAATTTCCTTAACGTGTTGAAACGGGATCTGTATTATTCTTTTGTACAGGAGGCTTTACATCAGCTGGAATGCCAGGTATATAATCTCTGCCTTTTTTACTATTCATAAATTCAGCTTTCGCTTTTTCTATTGTACCATCTTGATTAAGCAGAAGTTCGTAGGCGGTTAAGGCCATTACTTTTGCTGCGAGATGCATCCCCTTCATCCCAATGGACGAACCAAACGATGCAGTAGCCTGCCATGTATGGAGATTTACTCCAAGTGGAGCACAGGTAGTCATAATCGAACCGACCGGGACAATCCACGATACATCCCCCACATCCGTCGATCCACCAACAGTGGTCCCAAAGTAATTTGGATTGTGGTAAAACTGTGCATCTAGATCAGTGATTCCGTCACCGCCAATCATCAATGATTGTTGTTTGGCAGCCGCTAATTCAGCCGAGTTAATGGTCAGGCAAAGTTCTTTGGCGAATTTTTCCTCTTCTTCCGTAAATGCCAGCTTTCCTCCTATTTCCGCTTGGGCGAACATAAGTTCATTTAGGGTTTTGTTTGGCAGCGTATCATAACAGCCAGCCTTGATTTCCCAACGTACCGAGGTCTCGGTCATCATGGCTGCTCCCTGTGCGACTTTTATCAATCGAGCCTCCAAGTCTTCCACCTGATTTCGGTCCACACCCCGTAAGAAGTAGTAGACACTGGCGGAATCAGGTACAACATTTGGGGCCATTCCGCCGTTTGTAATCTGATAGTGGATTCGAGTACCGTCTGGGACATGCTCTCGTAAATAGTTTGCGCCCACATTCATCAGCTCCACTGCATCTAACGCACTTCTGCCCAGATGTGGAGCTGCACCAGCATGTGCAGTTCTTCCGGAAAAATAAAACTCAATAGCAGTAAGTGCCTGCATCCGGAAATTGGCTGTCATATTTGAAGTCCCTGGATGCCATGTCAGGGCACAATCCAAATCATCAAAAACCCCATCTCGTGCCATAAAGGTTTTTCCTGACAACAATTCCTCTGCCGGACAGCCATAATAACGAATGGTCCCTGGCAGTACCTCTGCCTCCATTTGTTCCTTTAAAGCAATAACCGCTTCTACCCCGGCTGTTCCCAGCAGGTTATGACCACAGCCATGACCCGGTCCATTTGCAACAACGGGTGAATAAGTGGTACTTACTTGTTGTGATAATCCAGGAAGCGCATCAAATTCACCAAGAATACCAATAACCGGTTTTCCCTTTCCGTATTCCGCTATAAAAGCGGTTGGGATCTCTCCTATTCCTGTGGAGACCTTAAAACCAGCTTCCTCAAGCGCTTTCATTTGCAATGAAGATGCAAAGCTTTCCGTATAGCCCACTTCGGGGTGGTCCCAAATTTGTTTGGATATTTCCGTATAATTGGCTTCATTTTTATTAAGCCAATTAATAATATCTGCTTTAGCCATTTCTGCTCTTCTCCCTTCTTTTTAATCTGTGTAACAAAGAACTGTTAAATTGGCTTGCTCACAACATTCGCACTTACATTACTTGCTATTTGTTCATGACGTTTTGGTGATGGCAGAAATATGGCAATCACTGTCGCCAAAAGGCAGGACACCGTCAGAAACAAGAACGCGCTTTTGTAGGACCCGCCTGATGCATTAATAAGAAATCCCATAATCGCAGGGGAAGCAATACCTGCTGCTTGTCCACCGAAATTGATCATACCGAAGGCAGAAGCAACTACCTGTGGTTTCATGATGCGATGCGGAAGTGTGAAGACAAAGCTAAAAACAAATGAAACAAATGTAAAAGCCACAGACTGATATACTATGATGAGAGTAAGGCTCGTGGCAGATGACATAAGAAAAAGGACGATTGTCAGGATTAACATACCAGTAATAACACCAAATTTTGCATAAGAGCCAAAACGGTGGATAATCCGTCCGCTGATGAGCATACCCGTCATCGCGAAAACAGCAGGGATGGCAGTGAGGAGTCCGGCAGAGCTCAGATTGATGCCATATACCTGCAACAGGTAAGAAGGCATCCATGACATGAGGCCCCAGCTTGCGATATTCATAAAGAAAAAGATAAATAGCACTTTCCATAGATAAGAATTCCGAAGGAGTTGCTTGTACTCTCCTTTACTCGATTTACCTATTTTTTTGGAATTCTCTTGGTTTGCAATGATTCCATGATTTTTGGTGGCGAAGAGGAACCAAACCACAATAACTACGCCTAGCAAAGAAATGAGATAAAAGACAGGGCGCCACCCAAGCAGGGCGAGCAAAGGACCACATATAATGGCTGCAACAGCACCGCCTATCATATTTGAGGACATCATGGTTGACTGGGCTTTTGTTCTTTGGTCAGCAGGGAAATAATCAGCAATTGCCTTTGTGCTGGCGGAAGGATACCCGCCTTCCCCAATTCCAAACAACAATCGGATGACAATCAAGGAAACTAGTGACCAGGCCAGTCCTGTAAGAGCTGTAAATAATGACCAGAATAAGACAGCTATAACAATGACTTTTCGTGACCCAAAGCGGTCGGCAAGCCATCCCCCTGGAATCTGCATCAAAGCATAACCAATGAAAAAACTGCTAAGGATCATTCCTAATTTGGATGCATCTAACGATAGGTCTTTTCCAATTTGGACAAGCGCAAAGCTAATTGCAGTCCGATCAATATAAGATATTATCCAACCGAAAAAAAGAATCGTTAAAATCATTTTGCTATTCGGAGACTTGACTTTACTCCCCATTACAACCCACCCCTTTTATTATTTTCTAACTTATTTAAATTTTACAAAAAATATTATAACTTTGTCATTGTCGCAATTCACAATGAATTCAGAATTTCATTGTGGATATACACAATTTATAGGATAATGAAGAGAACAGCACAGTCGTCCCAAGATTACTTTCATTTTTGGAGGATTTTCTATGGAAGTTAGTTCAAAGTTGTTAAACTCTTCATCCTATCATGTCTGGATTCTGGATTCCTCTGACGATTGGGTTCTTATTTGTGGAACCCCTTCTAGTGAGGAAGTGGAGCCCATTTTTCAATCTGCAAAATGGGCTGAATCATCACCCCAAATAAACCAAACCTATCAAACTTGTTATGACACACATACTGGAAGCCAATTATTTATATTTGAGACGGAATCTCCTGAATCCATTTCAGTCCGTGCCAAAATTCATTTAAACAGACAGCTTTCTCAGATGGAATGCGATCATTTTGTATTACAAGCTCGTTATGTATTGCTTCGTCAGTCCGTCAACCGCCATTGGCAAGAGCATGATTCTTGGCTTAAAGGCCTAAATACACTTACCTCCACGCTTGATTTGGATGAACTGCTGCACAATATCATGCACAATGCCTTAATCGCCATACCTGCGGTAGATACTGGTTTTTTAACTCTCTATGATCCCGAGACACAAAAGCTCACCCCAAAAGCAAGCATTGGCCTAAATCAATCTATTAATGAATTCAAAACGGATATCGGCGAAGGGATTGCAGGAAAGGTATTCATGGAAGGAACTGGCTGTATTTATAATCAGGACCAGGCGAGTGAGGCTATAAGCAATTTACAAGAGGAAAATTACACAAATTTGATGAATTCACTCCATCCATCTGAATTGGTTGCCAATATTACTACAATGGCTGTACCAGTTAGGATGAATGACGTAAAACTCGGAGTGATGATTGTTCATCAAATAAAAAAGAAACGAAAGCTAAACAAAGAAGATTTACGCCGTTTACAGGGGTTTGCCGACCAAGCAGCCATTGCCATCACGAATGCTAGACTTTTCTCTGAGCTGCGTGAAACGAATGAACATCTGATTAAACGTAATCAAATACATGATATCTTTACAAAACTCTTATTAAAGGACACTGATTTGATAGCAGTGATCAAAACGGCTGAACGTTTAATCGGCCTCCCTGTTTACCTTTACGATTTAACCAAAAATGAATGGTATCCTATCACTCCCAAGCCATTAGCATCTTCGGATTTTCCACTATCCTTCTACTGGGAGAATCGCGTGGATTCTTGGACCATAACTGGGGAGAACGAAGCTCCTTTTTATTTCCATCCGGTTGTCAATGAAGGAAATTCTATCGGCTACTTTGTTGTGGAGTTGCACCGGCCACTGAAGCCCTTGGACCAAATTGTGTTAGAGCAAGGAGGAGCTTTGGTTGCCTTAATGATGGTCAATACCTATTCCTTAACAGATATGTACTATAAAAGAAGCTATGAATTTTTCAACGAGCTATTGCAGTATCGAGACCCTAATCTACTTACAGCAAGATGCAGAGAATTTAAGCTTTCGCCAGAAAAACCCCTATTTGTTACATATCTGCAGGTAAACGAATTAGGACAAGATATGAAGAAAAGAGAAGTTTCCTTAAGGAGGTTGATTTCAACTCTTCATAAGGAACTTGGGCATACAGACATCCTTTTGTTTGGTTTTCACGATAAAATAACCATTATCCTGCATGCAAAAAACGAGGCTCAACGGGAAAATCTAATCCAAAAAATGAATGCTGCTGTGAAATATTGGAGTAATCATGATACCACACTCCTTCAATGCGGAATCGGAAGACTTTACACAGGTCTTGAATACGTGATGAAGAGTTCCGAAGAGGCGAGTAAATCGTTAATGTACTTAACGGGGCGAGGCATACCGGGATTCTTAAAATATGAAAACATTGGGATAAACAGGTTATTTTTGAATCAACAAACAAAAGATATTGAGCAATTTATTCAGGAGGTATTGTCTCCTCTCCAATCTCCTAAGGCTAAATCCAGCGATTTGGAAATGACATTAAAAACTTATATTACTGCCAATCGGTCTACTTCTATTACAGCGGAGCAGTTACACATTCATCCCAATACTTTATACCATCGAATAAGAAAAATTGAAGAGCTCCTAAACGTTGATCTGAACGCTCCAAACGACTGGCTTACCTTACTTTTGGCCTGTCATCTTAGTGAATCGTACTAGCGCATATAGTCATAACTTTGCCATCGTGATTCAATGCACCATCAATTTGTAATAAAACTTTAGATAAAGATCAATTAAATCCCCGCTTCAGTTGAACCAGTAAAAGTTAATTTACGGACCGCAAAACTATCATTAAAGGTAGAAGCTATCTCCTAAGATGGGCCTGTTGCTAGATTCGCTACCCCTTTTGGCAGTTTTGCGGCATCAAGTATCTACTCTACTTCTTTTCGGTTCGTTATTTTAACTTTTTTGAGCTCTTGGCTCATTATTCTCGGGTGCCAATTCAATGAGGACACCGTATGCATCCTTTGGATGGATAAATGAAAAATGCGTTCTGTCGAGTATGTTTAAATTCTCTTCCCTAAGTTTTGCGACAGCTTCTTTATAATTGGGATAACAGAAGCAAACATGGTGAATGCCTTCTCCATGCTTCGCTATATATTTCGCAATCACACTTTCTTCAGATGTGGGCTCCATAAGATACAAATGAAAATCACCTATTTGAACCACAACGTCCCGATACGATTCGAACGGCGCACCACCGATTTCTGAAATGACACCGCCAAACTTTTCCCCGAAGAAACGTGATGCTTCTTCAAGGTCTTTTACAGCAATCGCGAGATAAGGTACTTGCGTTACTTTGTTCACTCCACAATCCCCCTTAATATTAAAAATATACTAATCTAATAATTAGTTACCTCCCTATATATTTCGCTTCACGTTTCTCTTTAAATGCCGCGATGCCTTCCTTATAATCCTCTGTCTGCATCATAATCACTTGGCTTAACCGTTCCAATTCTAACATCTCATCTAAGTCGGAAACGAAGGACTGATTCACTAGCTTCTTCGTCATTTCGTAGGCTTTGCTTGGACCGTTTGCATATTTACTAACAAACTCCATCGCTTTTTCTTCAAATTCATCAGCTTGAAATACTCGATTTACAATGCCCCATTCGAACGCTTGCTTGGCATCGATTGGTTCTGCGCTGAAAAGCAGTTCCTTTGCCCGCTGCGCACCTACGATACGAGGTAGGAAGTATGATCCTCCTCCATCAGTTACAAGGCCAATTTTTGTAAAGCTCATAATAAATTTACTGCCTTCAGCGGCAATGATCATGTCACATGAGAGAGCGTAGTTAAAGGCAGCTCCAGCCGCGTAGCCGTGGACAAGCGCAATAACTGGTTTCTCAAATGAACGAATTGCCATAACTAATTCGTTCGTATGATATAAAGCATCATAAACACTCGTTCCTCCAAGCTTATGAAAGCTTTTTACATCCCCACCTGCACTGAACGCACGCCCAGCGCCTTGAATCGTCACAACTCGGACATCATCATTATTTCTTGCTTCTTTCAGTGCATCCATTATGCCTTGCTTCATTTCATAACTGAATGCATTCAAAGAATCGGGACGATTTAAAGTTAACTTCATGATGCCATTTTCAACTTTTACTAATAAATGTTCGTTTCCCATTAAAAAAACCACCTTAAATTTATTTTGAAAGTTAGAAATATTTTCAATAAATCTTAACCCAAGCCATCTTGGTACATGCTTTCCTTAAAATATTGTGGTAGATATTTGATGAGCTATATCTTTTAAAATTCTTCCATACGTATGAAGTTCTTCATCAGATACTTGAGAATAAAAACAATGTGTTGATAAAACATAGCGAATATCATTATTTGCATCAAATACTGGGGCAGCAACCCCACTTACCCCTAAAAAAGTCTCCTGAGAAGCTATAGCATACCCGTTACTTCTAATCACACGCAGCTGATCTTTTAATTTTGGAATTGAATCAACCGTATATTCCGTAACTTTCTTAAGACCTCCGGTGTAATCTATGATTGAATCTACCTCCTCCTCATTTAAAAAGGCTAAAAAGCATTTTCCGGTAGATGTCGTTGTCATTGGCCGAATTTGACCTAAATTTACATTAATTCGAAAGTCTTTTGTGCTTTCCTGTTTTGCTAAATAAATTACGTTATCATCGCCATATCTTTGTGAAAAAATACAGGTTTGATTGGTTAGTAGAGATGCCTTTTCAAGAAATACCTGCACTTTTTGTAAATCAATTAAATCTGAGGCCTTTTGACCCAAAAGCGTTAGAAAAAAACCTAATTTAAATGCTTTATCTTTTTCTGAGTAGGAAACCATATTGAATTTTAGGAGTGAATGCAAAATTCGAAAACTAGTACTCGGATTTAAGGCAACAGCATTGGAAATTTCGGATACAGATTTACCTTTAGGACTTTCTTCCATTAGGTATTCAAGTATTTTTACTGCATTATCAATAGCTGGCACAACATACTTTTCATTACTTATTTTTTTCGTTTTCAATCCACTTTCATCCCCTTTCATGTTCGACCTCCGTTGTTTTTATTTATAACAACAATATTTCTATACCATTACTTTCTTCAACGCAATTAGAGTACCGATCACCAGCGTGTTCATTTAAAAATATATTCGAGTTTCCATATGTAAAAAATTATATTTCATATACAAAATATATATATTTTGAATTTTTAAAAATATACACTTAACTCTAGAAGGTCATACACTTTCTTTAAAAATAAAAAACCCACCTCTAAAATGAGGCAGGCCCATCCATCTTAGTCATCCTTACACGATAGGAAAGGCTATGAAAGATGTAAAGGTTTTCTATAGAGATTACTATAATTCTCTTTGATTACAGCCAATTAAAAGTACCATCCTTGACAAAGCTTTTACCACTGAATGACCAAGAGTATAACACTGAATGACAGACAGTTTTCCACTTAATAACTGGATATTTATGTTGCAATATTGAGTGAAAATTGTGAGGAATTTTACTTAAATTAACGGCGGTTTAGTTGAACAAAGAAAAGCAAACTCTTAATATAAAAAGGGTGATAAAATGAGGAATAATAAGGTGTATTTAAGGTATTTAGAAGAAGGTGACGTAGAGCAATTACTTGAACTTCGAAGTCGAAATCGTGATTTCTTTCGATCATTTGAACCAATAAAACCTGATTCACACTATACCTTTGAAGGACAATTAAAGGAAATATGCTTATTTAAATCTGACGTAGAAAACGACAAAACTTATACATATGGTATTTTCTTAGAAACTTCCGAACAACTAATTGGTAGGATTACTTTATCAGGCATTGTTCGCGGACCTTTTCAGAATGCGAATCTTGGCTATTATTTAGACAAAGACCATAATGGTACGGGGTATACTTCTGAAGCAGTTTCTTTAATCATAAAAATTGCCTTTGAGGATTTAAATCTCCACAGAATTCAGGCTGCCGTTATGCAAAAGAATATAGCATCTATTCGAGTGCTTGAAAAGAATGGATTTAGAAAAGAAGGATTGGCAATAAATTACCTTAATATAAATGGTTCTTGGGAAAACCACTTAATTTATGCAATTACAAATGACGACAACATAAATAGTTAATTAATTAATTAATTAATATTAACTAACGGAGCATCTGGATTGACAAGGGATTGTTTTTTAAAAACCAGGACAATGAAGTTTTACACTTAAACAAACGGGTGCATTACAGGAACAACGGTAATGCTGTTTCTTATTGAAGTAACGGGCAGGCTTGTTAAAGAAGGAATATAAACGAAATTGGTAGAATAAGTGAATTGGATATAAATCTTACATCTAAATATTAATAAGAGGAAAATGTCTACGGGAACTAAACGAAGTGAAAAGTTTAAACTAAAATAAGCGCGGAGGGTTAAAAAATATGAAACAATTGGGGACGCTATACTTTTTCTGCGGAAAAATGGGAGCTGGAAAATCAACTAAATCAAAACAATTGGCGATAGATAAACATGCGGTACTGTTGTCTGAGGATGAATGGCTATCATCTCTTTATCCCAATCAGATTGCATCATTTGAGGACTATCTAAAATTCTCAGCGCAGATCAAGCCGTTGGTGAAAAAGCATGTCCAAAACATATTAAGTGTCGGTACAGATGTAGTAATGGATTTTCCAGCTAACACTCAAAAACTGCGAAAGTGGTTTTTGGATATTGCGTCAGAGGTCAATGCAAACCATCAACTAATTTTCCTTAATCTAAATAACGAGCAATGCTTACGTCAAATTGCACAAAGGCGTAACGAACAACCCGAAAGAGCAGCTTTTGACACGGAAGCGGTGTTTATTCATGTTACTAAATTTTTTGAAGCACCAGAGGCATCTGAGGGTTTAAATATTTTAGAGTTTAGCGCAAAAGAATAACAAGGAGTTCAATGATTCGTGTGTATAGGGTACCTTTTGTTCTGGGAGGTACTCTATATGATATAAAATGAATTGTGAGTAAGAAAAGTTTCAATGTATATATGTTAAAATCGATTTAACTTTGTGAAGTGGTACACTTAAACTAACGGGAGCAAGAGTTCAACCAGGGGCTGCGGTGGCGGCTCTTTTTCTTGTTCCGCTAACGTGGCAGAATAGCTGAATGGAGGAAAAAGAAAATAAAAGTAGAATTTATTTAAATGATTGAATTTGTTAATCCGAGTCAGAATAGTTCAACACCATTGATTAATTGGGAGTTAGAAGATGAAAAATAAAAAAAGAAATAGAGACGGCTTTTTTAAAGATACCCTAATTGAGTTTATATTTGAAGTGGTTTGGAACATCTTAATGTTTATACCAAGAATGATAGTTCGATTAATAGGGAACATTTGGTGAAGTTATTCTAAATAGAGCTAACGAGGGAGATTGCAAATAATCATTCTCTTTAATGTCTCTGATTAAATTACACGAAAAAATATCCACCAGAGTTTCTAACTCAAGGGTGGATTGTTTTTTCTAGCAAACACTAGTCTTCAAAGATGTCGGGAGCATGTTTGAAAGTTTTTACAAAGTCAACCAGGCAGCTTTCGCAAAGATCAAATTTCCATCTTTGTTCATCATACATTGATTCATATCCAAATGTTAAATTTAAAGAATGAAATTCATCTTGTTCGAAGCCGAAGTCAGTAATTTTTTTAGACTTTCCACACCTGTTACAAGTAATAGATTTCAGTACTTTTTTCGTTACTTGTATTTCATCAAATTCTTTCATATAAATCCCCCATTCAAAGATTCGGTTAATTACAGCATCATACTTTCATTCTACTAAAATATTAGCTAAATAACATTTTTTTCAAACAACAAATCGCAAGCCTCTCAAGTCACAGCCACTCCCCCATTCATCTAAAAATTGAAAATTAGAGTCAGACTGCCCCATCTCCGTCCTCCTGCTAGAGCCTTTTTCTATGGAAGTTATTTTGTTATCAATTATCAAAATAGTAAGCTAAAATAATAAGGTAAACCGCTTTCAGGAGGATTCATATGGCTAAACATCTGTCACAAGAGATATAGAAAAATTAGCTGTCGGCAAAAGAAAATTATTGGTAAAATAAAAACAAACTATCAACTGTTGGAAGGAATGAATGATTTTGGCTAATATTATAATTTGTGGCAGTTCAGGTAAAATGGGAAAAGTGATTTATAATATCATTTCTACTAGAGACGACAGTAAGGTTGTGGCGGGAATTGACAAGAACACAGAAGATTCCACTGATTTTCCGGTGGTGTCGACTCCTAAACAGCTCTCTGCTCTTTCAATTGAACCGGATGTCATTATTGATTTTTCTCACCCATCCGTTCTTGATGAATTACTTGATTATTGTCTCACTAACAGAGTGGCACTCGTTATTGCAACAACTGGATATAGCAAAGAAGAAGTTGAAAAGATCCATAGAGCTGCAAAAGAAATCCCTCTATTCTTCACTGCAAATATGTCTATTGGTGTAAATTTGATCGCCGAGCTAGCTAAAAAAGCGGTTTCTGTTTTAGGTGATCAGTTTGATATAGAAATCGTTGAAAAACATCATAACCAAAAGATTGATGCCCCTTCAGGCACCGCACTTATGCTTGCTGATTCGATTAACGAAGAATTAAATCATCAATATTCTTATACATACGACCGGCACAGCGTTCGTGAAAAAAGAACAAAGAAAGAAATCGGCCTTCATGCTATTCGCGGGGGCACGATCGTTGGAGAACACGATATTATTTTTGCCGGCCGGGATGAAGTCATAACTCTTTCTCATCATGCAGCTTCTAAAGAAGTATTTGCTGTTGGGGCGGTTAACGCAGCCATTTTCTTAAAAGGAAAAGAACCAGGATTATATAATATGAAAAATTTAATAGAATTCTAAAAACTACGGACCTGATTTATTTTCAAATCTGACATTAATTGTTTTAAAAACTAAAATACCCCTTTCTCGTAAAGTGGAATGTGTCAAATCTCGTATTAGCGGATTGTCCAGTTGATTCGCCAGGCAGGAGCAAAGGAAGTCCATGTAAGAATCACATCACCAATGGTTAAAAACCCTTGTTTTTATGGTGTGGATATGCCAACAAAAGAAGAGCTTTTTGCAAATAAGCATGAACATGAAAAAGCAATGGGACAAGTGATCGGAGCAGATTCATTAGCATTTTTAAGCACCGAAGGGTTATTAGAGGCCGTTGATGTAGATCTTGCAGATACTAGCAGTCGTTGTATAGCCTGTTTTAGCGGGGCTTATCCAACCAATTTGTATTTAAAATGAACAAAGATTCGTACCAATTTACTATGAAGATAGCGGTTAGCATACTCCCCCAAATTCATGCAGGTGACGATGAGTTTGGGGGAGTATGCTACCTTTTTTCAACCCCGAATTTGCTCCAAATTATAATTGAGTAATTCGAGTAATTCTACCTAACCTGATATCATATAGTTGCCAGAATCGTATAAATGATGAAAATCCACACTTCATCTGCTTACAAAAATCTTATACTGTTTACTTACGATATCTTTTAATTGCTCTAATTTTTCTTTAGTGTCAATTATTTCAAAAGGTATGAACACCTCATGTTTTTTTAAGGCAAAGCTTCTCAATTCCTTGATCTCAAAATGTAAAAGTTCTTGAATCTCTTTTTGAATAATTTTTCCTTTCATAGATTCCGGATTGCCTGGGTCAACATGCAGAATCAAACAGTTGTATCGTTTCTCACCATATAAGGTGGCAAACTTAGAATATCTTCTGCCAAAACGCTGAGGTGTATATCCTAACGATAAACTTTTTGCCGGAAGCGTGTAAGTCATTTCACCTAACCCATTTAAAAATTTATGTAGTTCACTGAAAACCTGTAATTCGTTCATTTTCTTCTCTCCTAGCATTAAGACTCGATATAGCACAGAAATAGTGAAATTTCAGGTCAGATTTCCATCGGTTAATACTTTATCTAACGTAGGCACTGACCCGAATATACGACCTGAAAAGCAAAATATTTTGATTAGTCTAATCCTCTGTTAATTCTTCTATATCAAATTGAGGGACTCTGTTTCTAAGAATTTCTTGATACACGTGTCACCTTGCCAACCGGAAGAAACTTTCTACCATCTTCTTTTTGAAAAATTCATCCTCTTCCCCAGGCATCACCCGAATGGCTCCCATACTATACCGATCATGGTAATCGTGGTGGAAATATCTCATCCCTTCCGACATTTCATCTGTTGTAGGTGTCAGAATATAAACCTCCTGAACGGCTCGCTCACCAGTATCCCGCTTGAGAATGCCATCGCGATATTTATGCATTTCACCCAGTGCCGTACCCAGATTGTCCGGAACCCGATATTTCGGGTCAAACACAATTAGGCCGTTTTCCCCTTCCAGAACAATATCCGGAATCATTTTTTGTGTGTATGTATGGAAAGTTGGCGAGTTGTATTGATAAGCACGTTGATAGTACAGGCTCACACCGCCCCGCAACTGAATTTTGCTTTCCTTATTCTCGGCCAGATTCAGAAAAATGCCATCCTTCGTCAACTTATACAAACCAGCAGAATCGACTACAAGGCCCGCTTCCCTCAGAATCCTGACTACTTTCATAAAGCACCACATTTCATACAATTGAAAGGTGTCTTTTAATGAAATCGGGTAATCAAAGCCGATGCCCTCACGGTTATGCTTATAAAGTTGGTCAAACCATTGATACCACAAGCGGTAAACGGGATGCTTTCGAAATTTTTGCGTAATCGTATAAGGGCCTTGGTTTGCCGTGACTTCGTTCATAAACGCACTGTTCAGCCAACGCTGAACAATCCCTTTATATCTCAACGCTTTGCCCGCAACCTCTTCATGTTCAACCACTTCGTACTTGCGGAGGAGCCGATACAAATCCTGTAACTGCTGCTTTAGCACTTGATTTTCGTATAGATTTCGCGTTTCTAACGTCTTTACGCTCTGGACAGTACCAGGAATTTCATTACTGTGCCCCTGCAGATCCAACCACCTTAAAGTAACCTGTTCCGAATGCTGGACCTTTTCCCGTTTCATCATCATCGTATACTTGTCCAAACGACGGAGCGGCTGCTTTTCAATTTTTGAAAAAATGTGCTTCAACTGATGAAAGAATCGATCCAAATAACTCCATTGTGTCCAAGTGATATCACGGTTTCGGCCAGATGCATTGACGTGGGTCGTCAACCCGCTGAGCTGGAAGCAGCTATTCGCCTCCGACAGGATTTCTTCCAGCATTAGGCTGAACTGTTCTTCCGTCAGTTTCCTGTCGTCCGGATAAACAAAGGTCTCAAATTCTTTACCGTTTATAAAAACCCGACCGGAGCCAGATTGAAATGGCGTCAGGAACGTGGCGAAGCCTTTCCCCTCTTTTTGAAAAAATGGTACCGGAATACCTTGAAACCTCACATCCATTTGTGTACCGTTAAAACGCAGCTTATATTCAGTCGCTTCTCTAAGATACGCATCAAAAAACGGAATCCAGCCTTGCTGCTTATCAAAAAGCTCAAGAAGATTAGCGCCAGAATTGGGTTGCACCATAATACTCTAACTCCTCTTTCATTCGTTTCACGTGCTGAAGTGAGATAGAAGCAGCACCAATATTCATGGTCAGCCATTCCTCCAAATTCGCCAGCATATCAGAAATCCGCTCATCCCCACGGACTTTAGTTAATACCTTTTCAGAGATCACCCGATCCAATGCCTCCAGCGAATCCAGTTGATACTCTTCAGGAAGCTGATGATTGGCATATAGCTTTTGCAGCATTTCCCCCATCGAACGATAGCCAAAATGCAGCTCATAAAAGGATAACATGCGATGCAATTCCCGTAAAATCGTAAACTCGTTCGCAAGCGCAGCTTTCAGATCTTGGTCGACCCGTTCCCAATACGAATCAAAATCAACATCGGATAGTGTCATGACAAAGGCTCGGTCCAAGACTTTATCTGAGATGGAATGGGTGGTTTCGTCGACATTTATGGTTCCCAACACATAGACATTCGGCGGAATCACCATTTTCTTCGGAATATCGGTAATCTGATCATCTTGATGCATCGGAATTTCCTTGCGCGATTCAACCGCACTTAGATAATCGCTCAAGTAATATTCCACACGGGCCAAGTTCATTTCATCTAATAAAATAAAATGAGGCTTATCCCGTTCTTTTAACGCATTCAGGAGAACCTGAAGGAACTCCGTTTTGACATAGCGTTTTTCAAAGGAACTATAATAACCGAACAGAGCAGTCGCATCCGTCCAGTCCGGACGCACTGGAATAATCGTAAAATACGGATTCTCACTCTCATATTCCAGACCATAAACGGCATTGGCATATAAGCGGCAAAGCTGGGTTTTCCCTGTTCCGGAAATCCCGCTTAACAGAACAAAATGCTTATCATCCAAAGCAGTCAAATTCAAATGTAAATCACGAATAATGTCATCGGAAAACGTAAATTGACTGTTAGAAATCATGTTGATGATTTCACTGAACGTAAAGTTCGGTTCCAAACCTGGTTCCGTCTCGGGATCGTCCTCTTCTCCTGTTTTGACAGTTGGGGCATCAGACGGCAATTCCAGTTTTCCTTTAACATGATGGAAGATTAGAGCAGCATCGATAAACGTTTTCTTGACCTTTTCGACCCCTTCCACAAATGACTGCGATTCATTATTGAAGCTTCCGACATAATAGGAACTTCCTTTAACCTGAATATGATGCTCATTCAACAGTCGCATCGCATTGGCCATCACCTTTGTGTTATCCGCGATTTGTGACGCGAATAACTTGGTAATCCACCATTCTTTTGTTCCGTCTCCAATTATTTCTCTAGAACTTGTGAAAATATGATTATGGCCCTCCAGCTGGACGATAATCGTCTGAAGTGGCGAGTTCTTATCATGATAGTCAAGGTAGCTGATAAACCCCTTTGTTAGCAACTGCTCACCATCATAAATATAAAAAGCCTGGCGTTTTCCCTGTTTTTGATCTTCCAATGGCCCTATATCGATAGTATAGGAACGGCCAAGCAACTGGGTTTCCTTAATGTTTCGGGTAGCGGCCAGGAGCAACAGGGCATCATATGCTCGAGTTGAAACATCAATTTCTTCGTTATAAAAACTCCGAAATGGGCCAAGCTTTTCCCAAGCGGACACAAGCTCGGCAATCAGGGATTCCTCTTCCATGTTCCCTTCCAATGGCAGACTTGTTCCAATTTCAAAGTTAGGCCGTTTCCGTGGTTTAATACAGCTTTTGACAAACGGAACAAACTCCTCTTTGGGGATCACCGACTTTTCCTTCCACCCCGTAAAAATAGAATAATCGGACGGAATCGCCTCTAGGACATCTTGAATTTTTTCGTTCCGAACCCATGCCCAAAACGGAATGAAATTCAGTTCAGAATGAATCATCAGCATTTTGCTGATCCCATCAAGTTCAAGGGTGAGGAAATTATACTCCTTGTCATCCACTTTCCGATTCAGTTTAATATAGTGTTTCCGGCCAATATCAGATTCCTTTTTCTTCTCAGCATACGTTGGATTACGGGCATCATGATAGGTAGTAGTAAGTGTCGTATCATAGCTTCTGATTATGTATTCATTCCCGAGCTGTATCCCGATTCTTTCAACAAATTGTTGAAAAACTGGTTTCACAACCGGGGAAATTTCGTCCAGCACCTTCCGGCAGCGAATTTCCGTGTTGTCCTCGTTAAATAGTGACTGAAAGTATGTAAGATTTAGCATTATTAGTTTCACCCGCTTAAAATAATTCATTGATCGTAATCTTAAACTTGTTCCGGCCTTTATGGCAGGTGTCGAGGCGCTTTAAAAGAGCGCATTTGAAATAATTAAGATTTATTTATATTCTAGCAGAATTAGGAAATTTACATCTACCAAATTTGGTGTAACTGAAGGAGAAGTTCTACCAAGTAGACACAATTTAGGGTCAAACCTGTAGCACGTTAAAACTTTTGCATGCTGGGAGGCTGACCCGCCGGCCTTTTATTATATTGCAACGTGTGCACTAGAAAATATATTTACTATTACAATCACAAACGAATTACCTAATTTACTTAAATTCGGTAATGTAGTCTAAGAATTCCGAAAAATATGATATTATTAAAAGGGAGAAATTTTAACAATGGGGGAATTATCGGTGAACAAGCAAGAATTTATGGCACATATGGAGCAGGCCTATGATACAAGCGCCATCAAACCGGAAAGTATATTTATGTTCAATATGTTGCAGTTTGAGTTTGATTATGATGATGAGGCGAAAACATGTACCATTACGTGTCCGGTAACTGACATTATGTATAACCCGGCTGGGATCGTGCACGGTGGCATCTTTACCTTTCTCGCCGACACAGCGATGGGTCATTTAAACTTTCGGCTGAAGGACGTACCTTATGTATCGCTAGAATTGAAGACCTCTTTTTTTAAAGCAACGAAATCCGGAAAATTGATTGCAACGTCTCGTTATAAGAAGGATGGCTATAAAATTTCATTCATGGAAGCGGACGTACGCAATGAAGAAGGCGAGTTATTGTGCACGACCTCCGGCACATTTTATCGATACGACAAGTAACAGAGGGTGACCAGGGGGATCGTTCTCTACTTTATTTTATTATTACTTCCTCTACATAACTACTTCAATTTACAATTTATTATTATCTTAGGCACCATCCAATAATTGGATGGTGCCTTTCTCACGATTAATTCCTTTTTGGTTTCCAACGGAGGAAACTCAACAATTTTTGTATTCATCTCGAATGAACCAGCTCATTGTATTATCTTCTTATGTAAGGAATCTGTTCTGGATCAAAAAATACCCTTTGAGAACCTTCCCCAATTTCAATTTATATAGTTTTAGTCGAAACTTCTTAAAATCAGCTCCAAATTAGAAATAATACAGTAGATTTTGCCATTTTGAGGGGGTAATTCGGCACCAAATTAGAAATGAGTGGATTCGCTGAAATTAGGAATTCCCGCTATGGTAAAGATACCCGGGAATACAATGGCAAAGCTCGCTTTCCTGAAAGGACCTAGCGTTGGAAAGCTTTGAACAGTTAGCAGAACAATACCAGCCGATGATCCACAAGATCATTCACTCTCTTCATCTATACACAGACCTGGAGGAATTTTACCAGCTTGGCCTCATTTCCTTATGGGAGGCCAGCCAACGATTCAATCCGGATAAAGGGAATTTCACAAACTATGCTTATTCATATATTAGAGGCAAGCTGCTGATGGAACTTAATAAAATGGCAAAAATACAGGAAAAGAGTTTTTGTCCGGAGGAGGAATTCTGGGAGGTGGCACCTGACTGCCGGCAAGACCCCTCTTTAGAAAAAGATATATTATCATCCTGTTTGGAAATGTTAACCCCAAATCAACGGAAATGGCTTCAGTACACTCTCATTAATGACCTATCCGTCAGGGAAATTGCCGAACGGGAAAGTGTAACGGTATCTGCGGTAAAGCAATGGCGGGAAGGAGCGCGTAGGAGATTGATGGATAACACGGTTACTTTTAAAGAAAATTTTAATTAATAGTATAAAAATTGTTCATATGTAGTTTCTGTTAAAAAAGACTGATTTTCAATTTATAAACAGTCTTTTTTTAATCATTATAATATTAAATCTCGAGGTAATCCTAGAAGGGTCTTCCGTATTTCGATTAAATCCTTAGATTCAAGCTAAAAAACTTTATCTGTTAAATAAGCGGCTTTCATTTCTCCCACTTGTAATTTATGACTCATTATATTGTCACCTGCTGCTCTTTTGCTTTAACCTATTTATCTTCGATGTTAATTAAAAATATTCTATCTTTAAATCCGCCACGCTGTTCCAGCTTTTTTTCCGAATTTCCTCGATTTGTTCTATGGAAAATCCATGATATTCAGCAAGGGAATGAAAAATCTCTAACAAATCAGCTAACTCTTCCAATGCCTCAGTGTTTGTTGCGCTAGATACATACTCATCGAGTTCCTCATAGCATTTCTTTTGAAGTGCCTTTATATATTCATCATCATTTAATACTTTACAAGAACATTTCTTGCCTGTGCTCCCAATAATTTCTGGTATTTTATCGCGGACCAGTTTATTATAAATTGGCATTTTTACACCCCATTAATCCTCTTCTATATATCCTATTTGATTTACTTACTATAGGATTATTTTACCATAATCATTAGTTTAATAAATTTATATTTCAAAAACAGTAGGATTAGCGGTACATGAGAACCGTCTCCATGAAAAAAATTTTTTTCTAACCCTGTCCTTTTTGCCTAAAAAACCCTAAATAAGTGGTGAAAGGAGGTGAACAACAATGGCACAAGCATTATTAGAAGGTTCAAAGC
Organism: Neobacillus sp. SAB-20_R2A; assembly: GCF_049568635.1. Lineage (NCBI taxonomy): Bacteria > Bacillati > Bacillota > Bacilli > Caryophanales > Bacillaceae > Neobacillus > Neobacillus sp. SAB-20_R2A. Next base: position 3,268,923 of record NZ_CP145895.1, read on the forward strand.
TACGGTTGTCGTTTCAGGTTGATCTTGATGAGCAAGGAAACCCAATCGTAAAAACCAAAACGTTTAACAACATCAAAAAGGAGTCAACTGCTGACCAGTTATTCCAGGTTGCACTAGCCATTTCTGCATTATGCAACTACCCGCTCAACAAAACCGAGCGCAGCGACAGCACTGAATTAACTGCGTAATTTGAGTGATGCACGGGGACGGTTCTCATGATTTAAAAGCTGATTTCAGCTATAAATCAACGGAGCTTCCAATCTAACAATCAAGCAATCCGTTAAAATTGAAGCAAAAGAACTGCCCCTATCTCGAAGGAAGGAGGTGAAAGAGAATGGCAAAAACATTGGAATTAATGTTTGGCACTGAATTTGGGAAGACTGCCCGTATTGCAGTAGATAATCCGAAAGAGCCGATTGATGAGGCGGCTGTTAAACAGTCAATGGAACAGATTATTGCAGCGGATGTATTTACGTCTTCCAGCGGAAGATATGTTTCCTCAAAAGGGGCAAGAGTCATCGACCGCAATGTGGTTGAGTATGAGATTGTCTAAGCTTAAGGTAGTTTAATCAAATTCGATATAGTTTAGGAGAGAGGCCGGGGCAGTTCAGACTGAAACCGGCCTCTTTTTAAAAATTGGAAAGGAGGACAATTGTTGTGGATCAATTCATTTCATTCATCAAAGAGGTAGGATTTCCTATTGTAGTGACACTTTATCTGCTTTATCGAATAGAAACGAAGCTGGATTTAGTGGTCCAGTCGATACAACGTTTACCTGAGCGGATGAAAGTGTGAAGGGTTTATTCGACATGATAATCTTTAAAATACAAAACATGGAGAGCGAATTATACCTGTTCTCTCTCCTCCCGTGTTTCTCTTTATCCGCTTCTTCTATATAATTTCCCCCTCACTTCTACCATTTTCCAAGCAAACATAAAAACTATCAAATCGGTACGAAAATCACGAAATTGGCCTTCTCATTTCCAATTTGGAGCCGAAAATCGCATTTTCCTACCCAAATTCGCTCCAAATTGGAAATGAGTGAATTCGACTCATTCTGCCAAACCCGATATCGTAAAGGTGCCAGAATCATAGAAAAGATGAATGGCCAAATACAAACAATCATAAGGGTGGCGCATACATATGAGTTTAAAATCAGCCAGTATTGAACACTTTAACGAGTTTTCTCAATTTACTAGTCTCACTGAATTTAACCACCATATCGAACAGTGGCTGCTAGAGCATAAGGCCGACTTCTCCAAAGGGGAACTAGTTGGCTTAAAGCGTCCCGTACGATTTGCCGCAAAGATCCCTGGTGTCTGCAATGACAAAATCGGAACCATCCTGAAGGCCATTCATTCGGAATTCCACGACAATGGCATTTCCCGTTCAACCTTTAAACGGATGGTCTTAAAAGCTAAAGAATTCGGAATCATCACCGTTTACGAAACAGAAAGAAAAAACGGTTCACAAACGAGCAACCTGTATGTTTTTAATCGTTTTCCTGTAAATGAACCACCTGAACCAGAAAAAATGAACCAGCCAATAGAAACTAGTAATCTTTTAAAAACAGAAAAAGATCAAAAGAATAATAAACGTAAAGAAGAACCGTTGGAATTAGATCATAGCTATGTTAGCAATCGTGTTCCACAAGAATTTGTCCAGCTGGTAAAATACTTTTATTCTGACGCAAAGACAATTGAGGAATTCTGGCATATGACGCAAATTGCTGCCTATAAATATAACAGCGAAAACGAAACAGATCAGATACTTGAGATTGCTATTGAAGCCTTTAAACAGCTGATTCGCAAATTAAAATTCACTAAAGCTGTCAGAAATCCAATCGCCTACTTTTATGGCGTATTGCAGAATAAATTTATGCGCCGATTTTATGATGAGCTTGACACAGAATATGGTGTTGTACCGGGGTCTATGGTTAATGATTCTTGGATCCATAGTATGTTTTTGGCTTATTATGAAGACAAGCTTTAATCGTTTATTTTTTTCATAACTTTGGTACAAAAATTAGCAATACCACGTTTCTGGCGGATTGCTCATGACAGCAACCTGGATGTTGTATATAAGTGATTTGGAAATAAATAAAAAAGGTCCATCACTATTTACTGTCTTTAAACTTAGGAAAGGTTGACTGATGGAGCCCGCAGAACTTGTAAAGGAAATTAAAGAAGCCGCAGAATTTTATCCCATTTCTGAAAAGGAAGAAACTAATTTTAACGATTAAAGATGAAATCATGAACCTGAATAGCAAGTAAGATGATGCAATTTTTTTAAGATTCTCACAAACAACCAAACACGACATAAATCGACTATTTTTGACACAAAAAGTTACGAATTAGTCATTAAAATAATCCCAATTGTGTAATTTTTTGTGTTATTTTTTATTTGTGAATATTTTTTGAAAATAACAATAAATTTTCATCCAATGTTTCAGCTATCTGTAAAAAAATGTATTAAATAATTGATTTAACTGAACATACTGAGTTCCGCTCTTTATTCAACAAGTTCAAACAACTATATCTAAATGCTTTTGTAATAGTCGTATAGATATAGTGATTCCTCTAGATACTTTTTATTTTGTTTTGCAAAAGTGTTATTGCTGGGAGGTGAGGTTAATGTGAGCAACAAAAAAATAAACCAAGAGCAAATGTCCTGGACAGACGGTGCTCTTGGTCTAATAAGTTAGCGGCAAACTAACTTATTGATAGTATACCTTTTTTTAAAGATTAATCAATCAAAAAACCTTTAAGGAGCTAAAATTCTTTGGATATTGAAAAATACTATATTATCAAACCAGATTTTATTCATATGTCAGGTTATCATGATCGAAATGGCAAGTGCTGCACTCTTGTTGAAGAATTACACAGGAAATTGGTTGTAGACCGTTCTCCATTAGAAATACTAACAGATACCATCAGATGTATTGGTTTTGATTTAAACAGCGCAATTGCCAACGCCAAAGCGCTCCTAGGGAATATCCCGATGTGCCCTATCCAGGTGGATCCGATTAATAACATTTGCATCTTTGCGACCAAATCAGCCAAAAACGAGAATGCAATGTGGTTTAATCCAAATCATATCGTCAGAACCAACGGGTATTATTTAAAAACCCATGTAATACTTACGAATGGACGTATTCTAACTGTCCCTTGCAAGGTATCCGCCTTTAACAATAAATTGCAAAATGCGGACCAATTACAAAAAATTTCAAAGGCAATTGGAACCGATCCTATCGGTTTTCTGTTAGACCCTAAGAGGTTCCGGTTGCAGCATAGCTAATTAGTAGCACACGAATTGATACAGTTTTTGGTGTTATCGGTTTTGCCTTCAAAAAAATGGCAGCCGATTTTGACTTAGAAATTTAACCTTAGATGAAAAAAACAAATGCTGCAACTTTATTATATTTGCAGCATTTGTTTTGCAATTTAATCCAATATAGGTTTAATCAAGAAAGACAAATACCTTTTCCATTAGGGCATGTGAAAGGTAATTCTTATTCTTAATAATACCCCTATACTTAACGGATTGTTAGGAAAAAGCTGCTAGGCCTTTAAGTAGCTATACGATAACAAATCGCAGTCCACCTATGTTCTTTCAACATTCTATTGGAACCATAAACCTTTTTTTAAAATAGCATCATAATAATCTGAATAATTTGAGTAAAATGGATAAGTAGGATCTAACCCAACAATCTAGTGATTAGGCTCTAGGCAGTTTAAATTACTTTGTATTAAAAATTCCTTTTTATATTTTATTCCCGATTTAGAAAATTGATAAGCTTTGAAATTTCATTAAAAAATCTAATATATGTGTCGGTATGGGAAGCATCTTTGTATCTTTCTCTGTACATTGGTAACAGAATAGCTATATCACTATAAATCCTAATTAAGATTTCTTTCTCTATTTCATTAAATTGAAAATCAACAAGTAATTCCTGATATAATTCATCAATTAATCTCGGGATTTCTTTATTAGGATAATCATTCAGGCGATTCTTAAACTCATTAATAATATCATAGTTTTCTCCAGGACACATCATTCTCATTATCTCCTCAACATTAACATTTTTTAGGACATTAATACCAAAATTTATGTCCCTTTGAAATATTTAGTACCGGTTTTTGAAAATAATTTTTACAAATAATTACCTTCAATATATTAATCAGAATAGCTTACGATATGACACTTTATATAAAGAGCATTTTTTCATTAACCATTATTTTATAAGGCACTGGATTTACACGATGAAGGAATTGGTAACTTGCGACAGGAATTGGCTAAGAAGAAGGGATTGATGTGTCCGTTAGACGAGGAAATGGATGATAGGTGGATTGAAGAATTTCTGTTTCCTGGGAAGTCCTTTGGAAGGTTACAAGAAGGCAGCATCTCGATTTTCAGAACATCCCACAACAAAAGTAAGTGGATATGAGGAAGACATCGATGATAATAACCAAAATTGCAAGATTGTTATATGGATAGACAATATAGACATTGTACAATAGAAAAAGCTTGTATTTTTTTCTGGTACATTTGGTTAAATAAGTGTTTCCTTATCTAGCCGAAACTGTTCTAATATTTATTTAGCTTCACAACTTGGATAGCACTGTTACAAAAAAATAGAATGCAAAAGGACGACATAATGCCGTCCTATATAAATTGCCATTAAGATTATGTGGTGATATAATTTCTAAAAACTCTTACCTCTTCCAAGTTCTTCTATAGCCCTCATCAAAACCTATGTCAATTTCGGTAAATTCAACATTATTACTAGTGGGTTCAACTTTCTCTTAAACCCCATATGCCCTTCCCTTTGCCGGCAACAGAATAGAAAATATCCGTTTTATCACCTGGGACCCCAGTAAAAATTTTATCTGCATCACTAGAATGATGGTAAATATTTTTTCTTATAGGAGATCTAAAATCTATATAATTAGATACATCTATGTTTCCTCTTCTTTCTACAGTATCATATATATCAGATAGTGTTGCCTGACCACCTAATTCTTTTAAGACCTCTATTATTTCTTGTAACCAAGGTATTCGTTCATTCATGGTACCCCTCCAATACTTACATTTACCAGTTTTCAATCAATTACGCAACCAACTAATTATCGTAAGATAATAATATTAATTTTTTAGAAATTTCCTCGCAATTCTACCCCAATCTTTTCTTGCGTCCTGAATATCATCTTTTCGACCTCCATCTGGGATCTCATCCTCAAATCTCGCCCAGGCTGCGAGTAACAATTTTAAGCCCTTTGATGCCTGAGTTAGTCTTTCCTTTAAATCTTTATCGCCATCCTTATCATCAAGATCTAAAACTTCGATTAAATGTTCATAAGCAGGGTGGCTTCTATTAAGAATGATATTTATCGCACCCCCAGATGGCTGAACGGTAAAAAAGGCATCGCTTTCAAAAGAAGAATCCGAAAATGAATATTTTAAATTGTTTTCTACAGTATATCTTGCGATCTCTACAGCTTCTCTTTCTTCGACACCTGATGTTATTAGTCCTGTAGAAATTACATCTAACTTTTCCTCCGGAGTAAGAGATTCATCTTTATCACTACTTCCAACAAATCCTTGTTTTTTTCTTTCTTCGGTATAATTTGTAGCAGTTTTTTCAATCTCATGGTTTAAATATCGCTTTTCCTTACTGCGCATGCCTTTTGTTTGTTCTTTTATTAATTTTCTCATTGAAACTATTTGTTTATAAATATAGTCAGCAACAATAATTAATGGTGCACGTGGGTCCCCTTCCTCCTCAAGTTCATCTTGAATTTCATCTATATTTTTTCCTCTTCTTTGCATTTCCGAAATCTCTTGTACCATGCTTAGAATATCCGAGAAGTTCCTTGCTGTCTGTTTATTATTTGTAACACCCATTAATTCGTCTAGTGAGGGTGGGAATTCCACCTCAATTCCCCACCATCTTTCAGTAGGGTCACTTTGTGAAACTAAGGTTTGATCCAGTTCTAATTCTCTTCCTGCCCGCACGATAGAAATCCCCGTATTATCCTTTGCGTGCCGCCCATGAGGAGTACTACCGGAATTATCCGTAGATCTAGCGTCTAACGATGCAATGGAAGTTCGTACAGAAACATCATGTTTTTCATCTTTGTACGAAATCGTAAATTTTCTCTCGTAATTATCACCACCATGTTTTTCAAACATTGGTTTGTAACTAAATGGTTCTGGACAGGTTGTTCTCTCCATTAAATAACACGGATCATTCGGTAGAGCCATTTTATCAATTGTAATATTTAAAGGATAATCTATATCAAAAACCGTTTTTTGAATTTTTAATTCGTTAGAGTGAATAAACTTTCTATATATCCTTCCAATTAACGATTCTGAATGCTTAACTAAAGTCTCGCCCTTACTCCACATTAGACGATCTAGCTTTGACCATACGACTAATGTACCTGTCATACCGAAGTTTTCAATGGCTTGGGTATAGATATAAGGAATCAGCATTTTAGAAGGATCTGGCATTTGACTAGATTGATTCATCTTTATCTCATCGACATCTAAATAAACATGATAAGCGTTTTCTACTCCATCTTGCCAGCTCCACACGTCAACTCTTTTACACTGAGAAATTGATGATGCAGGTAGGCCCATTCCAAATCTTCCAATTCCAGTTCTTTGATCTCTTTTTAGTCTAGTTCCATTTCCAAATTGTAACGCCATACCTAATACTTCAGGTGACATTCCATTACCATCATCAAAAACAGCTATTTGTTCTAAACGGCGCGTAGTTCTTCTTGTATTTAGCTGCCTTTCTGCCTCTCCGCAAAGAAGTTGCACATGCGTGGCATTAGCCTGAATCGAGTTATCTATAAGTTCACATACTGCATAAGCTGTATTTTTATAACCATTATCTCTCATTGCTTCAATTGCTAAATGAGCTGGCACATATGAATTTTCAACAATATTCATTCCAAACATCCTCCCAATTGTAAAATGAATCTGCAACACTTTTAAAGCCAGGTAATTCTGTATCTACAACAGTAACCACCTCTGCTTCGCTATTACCACCGGCCTTTTTACCTCTGATAGCACGGCCAATCATTTGGCTATATAAAACCAAAGACAAAGTTGGGCGTGCAATCACCGCAGCACTCGTATAAGGTGAATCAAAGCCTGTTGTTAATACACCATAATTGCATATAATTTTTACAGTATCATCATTATCTTTAAATTCCTTTATTATAGTACGCCTTTGTAATAGATCTGTATTACTTGTAACTGAATATGCAAATAAACCCTTTAATTTAAGAATAGAAGCAATGGTGTCAGAACTTTCAACAGACGGAGCAAACACTATAATTCTTTTATGTTTTTCGGTAAGGTGGATTATCTCATAAATAATTTCAATATTCCTTTTTGCGTCACTGCCAAGCAAAGAAAGGATTTCTTTTGAATAATCTTTCTTTTGGTCAAATTGAAATCTATTAATTTGCTCTGTTAGCTCCCCCTCGTTACTGTATACTAAATTTTTGTAATTTACTTTGGCGATATATTCATTCTTAATTAAATAATCAACGGGGTTTTGATAGTTACTAATTTGTAACGTTACTTTTTGTTGATTATAAAAATGTGCAAGTTTCCTATCTTCCTCAACATCATTCCACGTTCTCCCCGGAGTTGCACTTAAACCTAATAATCTTGTGTTTGGATTTGAATTATAAATAATTTCAATTACGGATTGATATCTCTCAGCAATAGACTGGTGTGCTTCATCAACTACAATGAAAGAAAATTTTGATGAAATATTGGATAATAGTTTAAGACCCTCTATAGAGTTTAAATAATGAGTAAGTTTTTGAAAGCCGGCCACAATTAATCCATCATTTATATGTCGGATTGCTTCAACATCATTATTTCCCCATAACTTTCCTATATCAAGACTCCTGTTTCCTAGATAGGACCATGCCCTTTGAAACTCTAAATATGATTGACTACACAATTCTTCGGTAGAAGCTAACCAGATAATAAGAGCAGGTTCATTTTCCCTTAAAAAATCTGCAAGTAGGCTCATCGTTGTTCTTGTTTTTCCAGAACCGGTAGGCATATGTAGTAATACTCTATGTGGATACATTTTTAACTTCATTTTAAGATCATTAACAGCTTTTCTTTGGTGAGGAAACAATTGATAATCAGCTGAGACAGTTTCCCATGGCAGGTTTAATTCTTTTTCACCAAAATCACTTTTGGAGATTGGAATACCGAAGAAATTATAAAATATCATCTCATCCTCAGACCCATTAACAAGCTTCTTTTTCTTTAAGAAGATATATTCGTCTGTTTCACTGCTACTAGGAAATCCAAGAGTATCTGCAATTAGCTTGGCCTCATTAAATCTTAGTAAATTTATTAGAATTATCCTTAAGTTCTTGTTATCTAAGAAGCTTCTCTCTTCATAAATTTGAAACACTATGTTCTTAAGATTAGCAGTTTTCAGATATTTCTCGTCGAGCAATTGGGTCAATTTAATTAGTTGTTTCCCAATTATTTCTTGGATAGTTAACTCATCTGCCCTGCTTATTATATTTTTTATAGAGAACATTTCATCACCCAAAGAATTCAATATAGTTCTATAATAATATATTTTTACTAATTTTTACATAGAGTTGTGTAAATATTACCACCATCTATAATTAATTTATTTCAATCCTTGTAATATGAATTTTAAGGTAAAAAAAATGGCAATACATTTCTGTAATTGCCATTTTTCCATTATTCTATTTTATGAAAATGCACATACACAAGGTACAGTATCATCAGGCTTTTGAAGATAGTTTTCAACACCTTCTCTTTCTAGTACCTCTCTATATTGTCTTAATGTGTAGGGTTTGCCATCCTTTTTCAGAATTGAAACGTCTTTCTCGAAATGTTTTCGGAAGTTCTCTTCCATATCTTCTTGCTCAGCATATCGATCTGGCCAAATTGAATAAAGCAAAGCATAATGCTGAAATCCACCTCTTACACATCTTCCACCGCAATTGGCATGAGAAAATCCTTTAATTCCAAGTTCCGGTTTTAGCTCTTCAGCTATTGAATACATCCTTGGAAGCTTAATTCCCCATTCGTTTTCAATTATTGATTTGACATCAATGTCAGCTCTAAAGGTTTCTATCATCGGAAATCTAGTTTGAATCGGTTCAATTGGTCGATGCTCATAAAATTCCTTTAGATTATCGGCACGATGTGACTCATGAGGTCCAATGCCAAAATAGAGAATTGGTTCTAAATTATGAATATCTCTCAGTTCTTCTAAGAATACAATAGTTTGTTGAACCTTTAATTCTTCTGAACATTTTGCTAACCGAGCATTTCCAAGGAATCGGTAATCATAAAAAACTTCCTCAGGTGTTCTTCCATCTATTCGCTCAGTAATTTCAAGTCCAATATAATCTGAAATCTCATTCATAAAGCGATAATTATCGTCATCTTCCCATAAGGTGTTAGTAAAGAATAAAATGCAATTTTCTTTTCCATAAGCTTGTACCATATTATATGCAACGTAGGCACTTGCTGCACCACCACTAAACATTGCAACATGCACTGGTTTTCTAGTCATACTTCTCCCCGCCTACTCTATAAAATCATTAACTAATTTTAATACCAAGTTTTCTATTTCTTCTTTTGTTACGTTTCTACCTGCGTTCCTAATCATCCGTTCAACGTTTTTATAAATTGTTTCTGATTTAGTTGAAAGGGAAACCTTTTTTACAGCTTTTACTTTTCCGTTGTATTGTATTTGATAATAATCATCACTGTGGTTATTTTCAAACGTTGCATTATAATCAGCGTATAACTGGTTTATGAATAATCCATGTGTAGTATCAGACCAATTTTCTAACTCGATACCTATATAATTATTTGCAAAGCTATTTAACCAATCATTAGACTCAATACATTTTAGGATACTCTTTACCAAATTATTAACTTTTTTAATTTCAGGAGATTGCTTATCAGCCCAATGATATAATTCATCAATTCCCCTTGAGTTGCAAATATCAAAAACTTGTTTTTCTATGTTTGCTTTATACTTTAGAAAGTAATTCTCAAGTTGTTGTTTATGCAGTGGGAGAAACTTTCCATTGTCTTTTCCGTATTTCTCAAATAACTGTGTTAAAGTTTCCTGAGGATTAATTTCACTTCTACGTAAAGTGTCTTTCAACCAAATTAACTCTTCGTCCACTTGACTAGTAATCTGCGAAATTCTTGGTAAGCTTCTTAACCAGGTTAATAATGCATTATTTAATCTAATAACGATTGGTTTGTTTTTAACAAGTTCATTCTGATAAACACCGAAATATTCTTCCAATGTGTTAAAGAATTGTTGATATTTGGAATCGAAATTATAATACACATAATTATATTCAGAAGCTTCTTCAAACATTTTGTATAATTTCTCACCATTAATTCCTGAAACAAATAAATCATTTCTATAAAACATAATTTGATCCCAATTATCTCTAAGCAGGGTTACTAAATAGATTGGTATTAATGGTTCCCTAATTCCAAATGGTGCCTCAGACATTATTTTAACAAAATCATTTAGGCTTCCTGTAGTTTTTTGCTCAATTTGTTTTAATAAGGCAGTACGTAGTTTATTAAGATCTACCGAATCAATTTGGTCTAATCTAGCCGGATTAAGACTATTATTCTTGAATACAGTGGCATAAATTAGATAGTCTGGTCCCTGGCCTTCAATTCCTAAGCCTGGTTGATCATAGTTGTTAATAAGATTGTCCAATACTACTTGTCCAGCTTTTCGTTGAACGTTATTCAATTTTCTTCTGTTAAATGAATCATTTCTAACTTCAGGGGTGTTTGGAAAAATCTTAAACATAATAGAACTCAATAAATTTTCCAAAACTATTTCACTTTTTACTTCAATTTGCTCCCCATTGTACACCCAAATTACATCATTACCATAAGAAATATATTTTGAGATAAACTCATTAATTACGAAATATAAATCTTCTCTTTTCAACAATAGTTCTTGTTTAAGATTCTTATCTTGACTTAATAGTTCCCCGTCAGAAAGTAAGGATTCTATGATTGCAATCTCGTCCAAACATTCTTCCAAAGCAGAATACGGTAATTTAGAGATACAGAAAATTGATAATTCATCTTTTACTGTTTTAACCTGTTCAATTATCCCCGAGAGTTCACTCTTCGTTTCAGTTAATACATAATAAATTACTGCATCTGCATTAGTTTCTTCCCTACTAGCTATCCAGTCCACTTCGTCAGTGTTCATCTCTGAGCTTAGCAAAAACTTTACTTTTGCATACCGTGTCATACTCTTTTGATCATTATATTCATTGGAAAAATAGTAATGTTTAGTTAAACTACTTTCTAATAATGAAACCCGGCTTTTCCCACTATTTTCGTTATGAGAGGCCTTTTCCATGATTAATTGATCAATTTGATAGGAACTTCCCTCAAACAGTTCCCAATAACCATGAACTCGATGGAAACGAATAACTTTTAATAGAGACAATTCCTTTAATAGAGAAGTCATTTCTTCTCGTTCCATGTCTAAGGCAAAACAGAGAAAATCTGAATCTAATTTGATTTTTGATTGTAGACCTGCAATTTGCCAAAGTGTTATAAGTCTTAATAAATTTAAAGATGTTGAATTTTCCTCAATTTGAGGTGTTTTAGTTACTATTCCCTTGTATAACCTTAAAATACTCTGTTCATCTGTACCTGTATCAATATCAAAGATATTAGGAAAGAAGTAGTTAAATAAATCTGATGGCAAATAATATCGTTGTTTATTTTCTATATGATGTAAGAGACCACCAGTTTCGTTACTCTCGAGAAATGTAAAAAGCGTTCTCTCATTTTGTCCAAATATATTTGACAAGTAGGGCAGTAAGAAAAGTGCAACTGGGTGAACAGGGTATACACCCTCAAGGATAATCTTATCAATCTCTTGCTGGTTAAGTTCCGGGAATAATGGGTATTTTCTTAAATATTGTTTTGTATTTTCAATAGTACTCTGTCCTGGGCTTTTCCTATTACTAAATCCTTGAATAATATTATCTGCTAAGCGAATAAAAGTAGATTTGTCGCTTTCCACATAGTAAACTTTGAACCTTTTTTCTATTCTCTGGAATTCATTTTTTAAATCATCACTCAGAATATGAAAGTAATGTCTTAAATTCCGATGAGATATTAGAAGTAAATGTAAGTTATCGCACTTATGATCTACTAATTCAGCTAAATCTTGTAAATCCTGCATGGTTTCATTTATTTCATTTATCTCCAATGACTGTAACAGTCGACCAAATTCATCATAGGCAATAAATAATCCTAAATTTTGATCATTAAGTTGTGATAAAACATGAGTAATTTGATCGAGAAAATTCTCATTGAAATCGGTAGTAAATCTCGCTCCAGATGTTAAAAGCGGGTAAACTGAAAGGAACCACTCTACCTCATCTTTGTCTTGATTTAATATAGAGATTCTCCATAAATCTAAGTCCTTGTTATTTTCCTTCAACAACCTCTTAAATTCTTTGTACGTTTTTGGGAAATTTGTTTCCCATAATTCAATAGTTTGAATTATTTTTCCATAATGTCCTGGAAATAAAATATTTATATTATTTTCATTTAGAGTTCTTATTATTGCATTTATAATAGCTTCACGAAATCTTCCTTCGTTTCCATTAAGAACAACTGGTATATATCTTTTTTCAAGTTGTTCAGCCTTTTGTAACTCTATATAAATATCATCATGGACTTTATTAAATTTTTTAGATAAAGTATTTAGCGTCTTCTGGTCTTTTACCTTCTTCGAGATTAGGTTTCCTACAATTGTTGCTACTAATGATTTACCTGTACCATAAGGTCCGACTATTATATGTGATCTTTTATTATTTGAAGGGTCATTAAACCCTCTAAGTAAACCAACTAGTGATTCCGCGTGGGAAGGGGTTGGTAGATATCGATTTATAAATTCTTTTTTTCCTAAGTCAAACTTAATATTTACACTAGTTTTGAATGAAGTAGCTACTTTTGAACTCATATAAATACTTCAGCCTTTCGAGAATATTCTTGTTTAAGGAAATCAAGCGGTTCAATATTTGGGATCCTAATTAAATCTAAATTATTGGTTCTCACAAAAGAAATAGGGTTCTGGTTTAGCATTGAAAGCTCTGTTAAAGCATTAACAATGGATGCTCTACCCATATTGAACACATTTCCCCATAAACCTGCTTGATTAACAAGATTGTCAACCGAAACAGAATCAATACCATTAGTTTTTCGGTAATCTAATAGAACATACATTAAGGCTGATAATCCAACTTGTGATATTGTGAGATTCTGCTTATAAATAATACCTTTTCTTTCTTCTAATATGCCAATCTTACTTAAAGGGCTCTGTATTACTTCTTCTGGATCAATACTGCTTTGGCCGGATGTATATAGTTTTATTAAACAATCAATGTCCTTTTTTAATGAATTACTTGAAAATGGTTTATTTTCATTTTCTTTAACCCACCTATTGAATTCTTGAGTAATGCTTTCTTTAGATCCTATCGTTGAAGTAAATTCGTTAAAAAACCAATACCACGCAGTACTTGGTTCCTTTTGTTTACACATATGATAGTGAATAATAGCAGCACTATCTTGAAATTTAATAAATTTATCATACTGAAAAATTAATTCGCCAAATTTAGTAATTTGATGTTCTTTTTTTCGGTCTTCATTAAATATTTCTTCAACTACACCGGTTGCAATTGTCCAATATCTAAGGGATTGAACCATATTTTTTCCAAGGCCAATCTTTTCAAATGCTTCTTTATCATAAAAGAACCTTCTATCATCTCTTAAGTGTCTAATTGCCTTGTTTAGCCACCTATCTCTTAGGTAAAAACTTTGATGCTGCCCATATCCCATATATATCACCTTTCAATACTTGGTTTTACCTAATCACTGGAGAATAGTCTCCAGTAGTGTTAAAAGCCCAAAATAGTGCATCTAGAATTAATTCTAGATGCACTATTTCATTATTTTGTAGAAAAATACCTTAAAAGGGCCCTTTTAACCTGAGGAGTTAAAAACGGACTTTTTCCCCGATTAACTTTCTGACTTCCAGTTTTGGCCAAAAAGTCACCTTTTCCCCCTAGATTCTCAGCACCACTTTCACCCAATATTATACCTGATGCAGTTGAATCTGTAGCTTTTAATGCTAATCTAGCACCAAGATTATTTCTGATATTCGTATTAATTATATCAGACTTAGGGTTTTGTGTGCAGATAATTAAATGAATTCCTGCTGCCCTTGCCTTTTGACCAAGCCTTAGGATAGCATTTTCTACTCTACCTGCAATTTCCTTCTCTTGACTCATAAAATCAGCAAACTCATCAAATACCACTACAATTCGAGGTAATCCTTTTCCAGTTAATGAAACGTATTCATCTAAATTTGAAACGTATTCATCAGCAAATATAGAATAACGCTCTTCCATTTCGTTAACTAGCTGCTCCAAAACAAATATTGCTTCATTAATATCTGTAACAACTGACCTAGTATGAGGTAAATTTTTATAAACTGAAAACTCTACCTGTTTTGGATCAATAAACACGAATTGCAATTTATTTGAATCGTATAGGCACATGGTACTTAATATAATGGAATTTAGAGTTACACTTTTTCCACTTCCGGTTGTACCACCTGTCAGTAAGTGTGGTGTTGACGGATCAGAAAAATCAATGTATAGAACATTATTTAATGGATCAAACCCCAATGGTGCAATCAGATTTGTGCTTTTTATTTTATCCTTCAGCTGCTCTCTTGTAATAGCCATAAAATCTTCAAAGAAAATAGTATCAGGATTCTCTCTTACAATGTCCAAGTTAATTCCGTTCTTATCGATAAATATATGAGGCTCCTGATCTAACCCCAACCAAAGTTGTAAATCCTGTCTTCTCCTCATGACTTTATCAGAAGCTACAGATGACGGAATATCTAATATTAGTCTAATTACACTTGATCCCACTATCACATTTTTCACTTTCACATTAATATTATTTCGGTTAAAGTGATTCTCAACAGTAGTAACATATTTTCTTTTAAGTTCAGAATGATCATCCAAGCTATTATCTCTATGTTCGATTTCAATTCCTGCTAATACCTTGACTTCAGGGAAGTCAGTTCCATATTCCGCTTCGGTGTCAGTAGTAATAGGAGGATATTTATCTGGGACACTCTCAACATACACTGTATCATCAGGCTCAGTTTTTTCTTTACCCGTGGCCCCAGTTGTACCGGTAACCTCAGTCGCATTCTCTATCTCTTGGTTGTTTTCATCGTTTGGATTATTTTCCCTATCGGATTCATTTTCCTCATTATTATTATTTAGCTCATGCTCAGATGAAACACTATCTGTCTCCCCTGCTAGTTGATCTTCATTACTTTCAATTTTCGCTATACTTTCTTGAAAACTTGAAAGCTCCTCATCTAATTCATCGTAGCCAGGTTCATTAACATCCATAACACCAAGTGCATTTAATACAAATGAGCGATTAAAAATATTGTTTTTATATTCTCCGTCCAAAATTTCAACAAAAACTCCATCTGAAACTTTTTCAAAACCATATTCATAAAGATTTGAAGTGTAACAATATGAATCAATTGCAGATGTAATATTAACATTTATATGCGAAACATCCATAAATTGAAGTTTCTTTAACAAAAAGGCATGTTCTGGTGAATAAGATTCTCTTTCAAGGAAATAATGGACTAATTCAACTCTCCAATATTCAGAATCAGTATTATTTTTATCAAATTTAAATAACTTCTCATAGATATTTACACCAGATTCAATTTGCTTTATTGCATCATATCGTTCCTTTTCAAAGATTGAATGATTAACGAATTTTAATTCAAGTAATTCAAAATCTAAACTTATTCCATTACTATCATCATTGATAGTAGTTATTACAAGATCTGGCCTTCTTGTATTACTTTTAAACCAAGGAAGTTCATCACAAACTGTCCATACTTGTAGTGATTTTGAATTCTGACTTCTATGCTTTTTACTTAGATATGTTGCTAAGAGTTCATGAGAGTATTTTCCTGGTCCAATTGCCTTCAATACCAAAGCCCCAGAAATGGATTTAACCATATTTACAGCTTCAACAATTTTTTCCTTCTTGACATTACTATTTTTTAGAATTAGCCCCAGTTTCTTACTTAACCTATCGTAATACTCATAATCATCATTCTTAGAGTTAAGTTTCTTAATATACTCAGAAGAAGAAACAATTAATTTATAGTTTTTATTAGCCCCTGCTTTAGATTTATATTGTATTATTTGCGCCTTCGCCGAGGCTTTTTCTAATAAAGATTTATCTAAGTAACGGTCGATAAACATAATCCAATTAAAGTTGTCATGCATGAAATCAATCAATTCGCTATCAGTGAAATGGGACAAAGAAATCTTGTTCTTAAGAACAAAAAGTTCGTTTATATCCAACATTTCTTTTTTCTGATAAATATACTGTAACTGATAAAATTGCTTTAAAATATCCGGAAGATGTTCACTTACATAGGATATCCTTTTCATACCCTCAGTTTTAAGTAATGGTTCTTTGTAAACTACTTCGAACCAGTTATTCGATTCTTTAGGCTCTACTTTATCAAATTCAAATTTAATTTGATTACTTTGGCCAAAGTAATCTGCTAAAACGACTAAATCAGTGTCAATCATATTATCTTTGATTTGTAAAGATATCTCATTAATGGATGTTCCAGAGATTATTTTAATTTCTACCTTTGGAAACTTCCCAAGACTATCTGGGTTACTATATTCCTCTTTTTGATTAATCCAATTATTGATCCTTTGGTGAACTAAAGCTGCCTGGGTACTATGAACAGTAATTTTTAATTTTTTTATAGAAGGAACCTTGCTAAAGAGTACATCAATTGATTTCGTTACAATTTCTGCACTTTGACAGTATAAGAATAAAATATCTAGGCCATCTTTGGCGTATGGATATACCTCTAGATAATTTTTAACTGTTTTCAATAGTTCCTCAGATAATTCCTGAGATAAGTGGTCCATATTTTCAGATCTTTTTGTATTGAGAATAAACTGTCCCTCTCCTAATACTTCACTTACCTCAATAAGGAAAGTATCATCGCCATCGCTAGAAAAATATCTTGGGGCAAGATACAAGGTTTTTTCAGATACATGTCCTAAATAATCATTTAAATTAGTAACTTCTAAATTCCTATTTCTAGCTCTATTAATC
The DNA here is from genome assembly GCF_049568635.1 of Neobacillus sp. SAB-20_R2A. Taxonomy (NCBI): domain Bacteria; kingdom Bacillati; phylum Bacillota; class Bacilli; order Caryophanales; family Bacillaceae; genus Neobacillus; species Neobacillus sp. SAB-20_R2A. The sequence continues at coordinate 3,286,230 of NZ_CP145895.1, forward strand.
CAATCTTCTATTTGATCATTTAGTTCCACGTAACGAGAGAGATATGCAATCAATCTGATTGGATTGAATATAGTTAGTACCCTTTCAGTACTATAACCAGATTGGCCACGCTTAATATCCAGAGTATCAATTGCACCAATATAGTTAATGTGTCTATAAATATGACTGCAAATTGGTACTGAAGTATTAATTCCCGCTAAAAGAGATTCAAGATTTTTCTTTAATTCTGAAAAGTCGATGCTAAAAATACCATTTAAGCATATTCCTTTTAATATTTCTGTATAGTAATTTGAAAAATCACGAAACTTTGTAAAATGTTCTTTAATCCCCTGTTCTCCTATAGCTAAGTAACCTTCAATCTGTTTTAAAACTTGTTGGTCTATATCTACAACCTCTACCTCATCTTCTTGATAATTTCTCAGATAAGGTAATTTTCCCTTTTCAATTGTATCCGTTAAGCCTAACAAAGCGAGTTCTTTGAAGCCATATATTTTAAAACTTTCAGAATGTACAATTTGGTTATCAATTATAAAATTTAATTTAAATATAAGGAGTGAATCATCTGCTGACTCATCTACCATTACTCTGCTTAGAGACTCTTGATCAAAAGAGATAAGAGGAGTAACACTTTCCAAATTACTCAAATATAGGTTCAATAAAAATTTAGAATTACTGGTGATTTTTGGAGAATTCACTTCTAATAAAAATTTGCAATCACTTGAACTGATACTGTCAATAGCATCCTCAATCATTTGAAATGATTCATAAATTAAAGCATCCATTATATCTCTATATTCTTTAGGATTCCTTAATTTTTCGATTTTCCTCGTAATTGTCTTTACAATGGCAGGGGGTAATTGCGTCTCAAACTCTTCTAAAAATTCCTGTATTTCGTCTGGATTCTCGTCTTTTTCTATAGCTGCTATTCCCTGCTCTGCTTTATCCTTTTGTTCCTTAGGTAATTCATCAATAGAAAGAGCATCTTTAATTTTATCTGGAAAAGTCGTTTTCACTCTAAAATTAAATACAGCTTCGATCGCTTCATATTCATACTTAAGTAATTCTAAATTCTTTTGGTTGATAAAATCTAGACACTCTATTTCGAATTTATCCGTTGAAGTTTCGAGCCATAATTCACTTGTGTAGCCGTTTTTTTCTTCTGCATCTAGGAATGAATACATATTATTTTGGAGTTTTTCGGGATCTAACTCACCGTGTGCCTTTTGTAAACCAGACAACAGAAAGTTAGCCTTTAATCTTTTTAACCCCTTGGATCCCAATATTAGTTGAGAATCTTTAAATAAATTCAATTCAGGAAGGTTATTTTGCAATTTTTGAATTATTGAATCGGAATCTTCATGAAGAACACTATTTAAAAATCTTAGGATAAATCTTAATTGAGGTTCAGTTAGTTTTTTATACATGTTTAGAAACTGATTAATAGCATCAATTTCTTCAGCAGCAAGTTTATACTCTGATGAAAGAACTGAAAATAGACTATCAAAACCATCATTTGATAATAAATAAGCCTCATCAATTGCAAATAAGTTTTCTAAACTTTGTGCCTCTGGAGTTAATTCATTAATAATCATGACGAGGGCATGGTTTGAAAAAGTATTATTCCTTAACCATGTACTAGTCTCAATTTGTTTTAGTTGAAATTCAGGAAAATTGGGTACTGGTTTTAAAGTACGAATTATCGGAGTGTAAAATTGACTTATTTCTTGATGATTTTCCCTTAATTCGTGTAAAACATCCGGAATATTCTCATCATTAAGACCTGATATTTTAATAAAAATCTTATCTGTATTCTCACTTTTTTGATTTTTAAAATGATTAAGTAATACAGTATATATCCATTTTCCTAATAACGTATTATAAGTAGTCATCGAATCACCTGTTCTGCTTTTTCATAAGGGTTTCTAATCATTGCAGTTGCATCGGAATACTCAACTAACAATCCGTTATAACGTAATTTTTCACGAATGGCAAACTCATTTTTTTGAAAATATCTCACGTTTAATTTGGATTTTTCATAAATACCATTCGATTTTGCTTGTAGTTCTCCAATGATAAACCCATATTTTTTGTATAGATTTTCTAAAAAGAGATTAAATTCCATCTGCTCTTTTGGCTTAATATTAGCGTATACTATCGCCTGCACGAAGGAATCAGTCATAAAATACCGATATTTGCTGCCCCTTCTAAATCCTCCGAATCCACCGTCACGTGCTAGACCCCTAATTATACTTAATTGGTGTTTTTTTAGTTGGTCAGAAACGATATCTTTGACTATAATATATAGTTTATCTGTTATATCTCTATATGTATTGCACTTAGAGATGACCTTTTTTACCTTGTTTTTTCTCTCCTTAGAGAGTTTGCTTAACCCCAGATATGATATTAATTCCTCAGGGTTTGCCTTCCAACCAGATAAATGTGAAGTAACAAACGCATAGTTACCCATCTTCTCATTAAAAACCTGTTTAAAATATGATTCGAATTTATTTTTTACTAATAATTCGTTATCACTAAAAGATTTAGCCGATAATTTTTGGATTGGCCCGACTTGGGCATCTAAACAATCGAAAAAATATGTTACCTGATTATTATCATCATCGATTAGGGAACGTTTTAACATATATCTCGATAATTGAAATGTAATAAGACTTATTAACAACTCAAACATTTCATAAATATCAATATTAAGGCTGATTAATTGATTAAACTCCACAGCAAACTCATGATAAATTGGATCATCCTCAACAGGTAGATATGGATATTCCTTTGTCTTTTCACTTACTTTCTTAAGCGGATACAAATCTTCCTTCTTGTTTTGTTCATCCTCTAATGTTGAACTAATTTTGTTGACAATATGTTCAATCGATTTGTTTTTTTGTAAAAGGAACTTAAGTCTTTGCTCAATCTCATTTCTTAACGTTAGATCGTTTTTAGTTCCATATGAAAGCATTAAAAAATAAAGCTCTCCTCCCCTTGCAAAGAAGTTCCTTTCATAGCTATATGTTTTAGTCTCATTTTTAACATGCGTCCTTAATTCAAAAAACAGTAGGGATTCATGTAATGGATATAACGTCTTAGCATACCAGGAACGATTTGCAGCTTTGCCTTGTCCATCTGATAGTGGAATCTCTAGGTTTTTAAAGAACTCTCTTATAACACTTATCTCGTCCTTATCACGAACTAAACTGTATAATTTTTTCTTCTGTTCGTCCGTAAGTGCAACAACCCCAGCCTGCGCACCTTCTTTATTTCCTTCAAAAATAAATTGCCGTAACCCTGTCGACCTTATCCTGAAATATTCTGATGCTCCCAGATTATATTCGGTACCTTTTAAGACATTTAGAAATTCTAATACATATTCAGGACCTTTTTGACCATCTTTGAAACGATGTCCCCAAATTTGAGCTGACAACTGAGTTGAAAATTCTTCTACACTACTGTTAGTCACATTATTACTCATGCCAACTATCCTCCATTATTCCAAGCTAATTGCGTCTTCTACATATAACCCTTCTTTTTGGTCATATCGTAGAATATTTAATTCAAATTCGTCAGGTTCACTAATTCGAATCAGCTCATTCTTAAAAGTGTCAATTAATATTTCTGCTTCTTGTTGAAGAATATTATGAGTTCCTCCCCCATTTGCCCTTAATAAATACTCAAAGACAGCTAGGTTTACTGGTAAGATAACATCATCTTCCACAGTAATGTTAAATTTTGAAGGAATTCGGTCAATATCACTTCTTTCTAGTTCTTGTTCTATTTCAATATCTTTATTTGTCTTAAATGTATCGTAAATAATAAGGTTTTTATTTGTAGCTAGTAAATTTTTGTTAACCTCGGTTAGTCTTCCGGCAAAAACTCTATTCAACCCATTAATTAAACTTCTCTTAATTAAAGTTTGGTTTCTGGTATTATTGAAAAGACTTTTATACTGATTTAAGTATTCAAACGGGAGTAGTTGATTTGCATTAGATAAATGCTCATTACTAATCTCATAAAAGAATTTTCTTCGTAGTCTTGGAACCCAATCATCAATAATACTTGAGTCACTTTGTGAATTATAGTCACGGTATAATCTAAGTTTTTTCTGGAAATAACCTAATTGTAAATCTAAAGAATCATCAAATAATTCTTTATGTACATTCTCTGTCTCTGAATCACCATTAATATCACCATTTATAATGAAATCATCAATGGTTGAATGTGAATAATTCCCAGGGTCTAATGATTTAAATATCCTCAATGCTTTCATTTCAGAAAAGGCATTCTCATCTAGTTCATGACCATAAAAGTTCTGATAATATGCTTTTTTAGTTTGTTGTTCTAGTTGCTTATAATCAGCATTATTAATATCGTCACATGTATAGCCACCAGTTAACATATAGCTAATATGTATTAACATTTCTCTTATTGTTATATGAGTATCTAAATAATCAAGCAATTTATACTGTTCAACCAATCGTTCTTGGATTTCCTTTTTAGATGTTCTTTCATGATTTAAGTAGATAATACATCTGTTTGATTTTGAACAATCTGTACAAGGTGACCAATTTTCTGGTTGATTCCATTTTTCCAACAACTTTTCAACATATACAGAAGATGTAACATCCAACAAATTAAATACGCTAAATGTATTCGAATTATTTTTATATGACTTGAATCGTCGAGACACTTCTTCCGATAATAATGAAAGTTCTGGTGTCTGAGATAAAAATTTTGTGAGTTTACCTTCATTAGCAGCAATCAAATAATAAATTCTATCCTCGTGATTTGATGAAATTAGATTTTGCAATGAAAGTAGTTCTCGCTTAATAACATCTTCTTTCAACTCGGATAAATCCTTTACAATCCTTAACCTCCCATGTGCGAATGGAAATTCAACAATTCCTTCCTCAGGCCAACTCTCTAAAGGACTATCTTGAAAATGGTCATGAACAATTCTACATAAACGAGTCTTTCCATCTCCTGCATTTCCGGTCAATATAACACTTTGAGGATTATTTTCGAAAATACTTGTTAAAGTTGCTTCTATTTTTGTTTCAATTTTGAAAACGTAATTATTCTCTTGGCCTTTGTCGATTGTATATTCATCATAAATTTTTGAATGATTTGGTGATAAAACATTAAATTGTTCTAAATAATAGACAAAAGGATTTCCTTTCAAATGTTCTCCCTCCATATTAACCCAAAATACATTTAAGTTAAAATTTACCTAATAAACATTATAAACTATTTAAGACAAATAGATAACGAATTCTACGATTTTGATTTGAGTATTTTGAGACAATTTTACTATTGAAGATTATATATTCAATATTCAAAGCAAAAGTGAAAGGTAGTAATAACACTTATGCTATCCGACCTCTCAAGATTTTTATTTTTTTGCTTTGAATCTTTCATCTATTCCCAAATTCCCCTTCAATATAGCTATGGTCTCTGGAGCATTTAAGTATGCAAAATAATATGGAGGATTTGGTTCAGACTCATATTTTGTCCCAACAATAATCGGGGCACCCACCCAGAGGAGCTTATCATCTATAATTGTAAAAGACCCTACAAGGTTTTTTGGAATAATTTGTATGGTAGTAGGTGCGTTAAATTCATCGACAGAATAAATTTTCACCTCTACCTTTTTACTCATTTCCTTAATCACTTTCCATAACTTCCTGTCTAACTTACTAAAATCTGTAATCGATATAACAATACTTTTTCTTGCAACCTGCAAATCTTTAATGAAATTCATGGGCTCTATTGGTGTCCGGCTGCTAAACCATTTTAAATGGTCTGATACAGTTTCCGATAGAAACTCTTGATGCTCGTAACGAGATGATATATGGAACTGATCATAAATATGTTTTGTCAAGTTTGTAATGGTAAGCTGCTACTGTTCTTATCAGTAAGAAGAACACTCGGTCGCTTCTGTGGAAAACTATCTACAACATCAAATATAATGACATCACGTTCAGACCCCTGAAAGCGATGCACAGTAGAGGCCACTATGTACTGCGTATTTCCTATCGACATTTTACCCTGTAATTCTTTTAGGCATGATGTCATAAACCGAGCCTGGGCTTTATATGGAGTAATAATTCCTATTGAATCCAAATTATTTTTCTTAGCTAGCAATGCAAGGTGTATGCTCATCAGGCCCGACATTATATTAAATCGTGAGTGAGAGGAAGAATCTTTTAGGGCGAACGCACCCATTTTTGCCAAATCAATAAGCATAGTCGCTTTATTTGGAAATGGTAAGTTTTCTGCTATTCCTTGCCTTTTATACGCATCCTTGTGATCCTTAACCTTGCGATTATAAATAAACTCGTTTGTAAAGCTTGAAATCTCAGGATGCATTCTTCTCTGTTTATGCAACATATACAGATTCGGATGTTTCCCCCCACCCTTTAACGCCCTTACGATCCCTGCATGATGAAAAATATCTTCCCTTAACCATTTTTCAACTAGTTCGTGTTCGGCTAAAGCGATGGGCGGCAATTGTTTGAAGTCACCGCAGACAACAATCTTTTTCCCAAGCGCTGCCGCCATGGCAAGCTGAGGAACATAAGCCATACTTACTTCATCCACTACAACCAAGTCAAACATTCTTGTATAAAGGATGCTATCCATGGCACATTTCGTTAATGTGGCACCGACTATCTTAGATTTTCGGACATATTCTTTTTCTAAGTCCTTTATATCCGCCTTAAGTTTCTTTAACGCCTTGTACAATTCCGAGATTTCTTTCTCGTCTTGCTTTGTAGCTTTCCTATTTTCTGCTTTTTTCTTTAATATTCCCCTGCGTTGTTCCAACTCTTGACGCTCTTTTTTTAGTTTTGGATGTTTTAATTCAACTAACTTGCTAGATAGTAACGATTGATGAGACATAATGGTTTCGTCCCTACTGTACCCATACCGCAGTACATCTCCTTCAACCCACTTTTCTTTTTCTTCAAGTACATTCATCACTTCTGCCATCAACACATCAACCGCGGCATTGCTGTGTGCCATTACGAGTATATTTCTTCCTTTTAGATAATTACTTGTAACAATTCGGGACAAATTATACGTTTTACCTGTTCCGGGAGGTCCCCAGATGTACGTAGTCTGATTAAAATAAGAACGATATAACAGTTCCTTTTTCTTTTCTTTCAGTTTTTCTTCATGCTTTGTTTTGGCGTTGCCACCAATTAAACTTTCAACTCTTCTTCTTTTCGTCTCCGAGCCTTTTATATCTTCAAGCCGATTAGATAACTCAACCATTAACTGCCAAGGCTCACTGTACATTTTTGCATCTTTTATTTCTTCCCCTATAAAACTATCAAGCTTTAATTCGATTTCAAAACCCTCAACCGATAAAACTTCCCCGAAAATCGAATTGTTTACCCGTTCGATTCGGACAGGAGTTCCATCTGGAAAGAATACCTCTGAAACTAGTGTAAAAAGGTAAACTGAAGTATTGGAATCCCTGTACAGAAATTTCCCATTAATGATAGAATATTGGGTTCCACCCTGCTCTTTTAAATAATTCACTTCATGTCTCAATGCTGTTTGCCATTCATTAATTAACGAAGATGTTTCATCTTTAGGAATCACAAATTTTGTAGCCGTCTCTTGTTTAACAATTGTTTCTTTAATTAATTCTCTAGACCTTGGACGTATCTCTTCCAATTTCTTTTCTATCTCTAAATTTTGAACCCCAAATTCAGCGGTTCGATAGTTAGCAAGAGCTTCTTCAAAATGGTCGTAATTAATATTTTTAGGTACACGATAATAATTATTTCCTTGATAGGGAACTGTAAATAATCGTAAATATTTCTTGCAAATAATATCAGCAGTTTTTGAGTCTAGCGCTTTAATAAATCCAATTATTCTGGTTATCCTCTGCCTTTCCTCATATTTCATTGTATCTCTATATTTACTTCCTTTAAGATGGGGGATGCTTTCAAACATGAAAATATGATGATAAATATCTCTATAAAATAAAGCCAATTTTTTCACCCCTACAAGCTTTTTCCTCTATTTAAATTGATTACAATTGACAGTACAGAACGCAAACGCTTTCATTTGTACTAATATATTATAGTTGTACTAATTTCTTTATTGGCACTATTTTTATTTAATTATATAATGTTTATATTGTCTTAGGGTGTAAAAAATAATAAGGCCTACCAAAATTGGTAGACCTAGCTGAAAATGTATTATTCTATTTTGTATAAGACTTCTAGAAGCGGAAACATTTGCCGAAGGCAGACCTTTCCAAATCACTTAGTTATTGAAGTTGAGGTATTTCTTCGACAGCGTGGACAACCTCTTCCTTTTCTTGAGGGTACATCAACTCTATTGTATATATATGACTCCCACTCATGTCCATATACCAAACACTTCCACCAAACTTTTTTTCTCATACCTGGAGTAACTTCAAATGGTGTAAGAGACCCATTTTTTTCTGTATTCCATTCTTTAGCAAGAGCAGGATATTTAGTTGCTAAACAGTTTTCTAATGTTTTAATTTTCCCACTACAAACATGACAGCCACCACCAACCTGTCTGTCTCTTATTTTAGCTTTCCATTCATGTCCACACTTTCCAATCCACCAGACCTTTTGGTGAGAACTAACAAGAACATCCCCTGGATCTAAACCTTCGTTCTTTTTTGGATGCCATTCTGCTGCAAGCTCAGGATTACGAAATTTTAAAGACCTTTCACTATCAAATCCATCTCTAATCATTCCTTTTTGTTCATTTAAGCACTGCTTACACCATTTGTCTTGTTGAATATTAGTCGGTGTTGCAAACCAATTATGACCTTTAGCACATTCCCACTCTAAAGGTGTATGTGCACTTACATAGATTTCAGATAAGCATTTTCCGCCTTTAGATCTTGCAATCGATGCATAACGCTCCAAAGTTTGAAGATTTGATCTAAAATTTTTCATATTAACTGTTTTAACAACTAACTCAACTCCATGTTTAGTTAATTCATTTTTAATATATTTTATCTTCTGAATATCCGTATCTAAAGAATAGGGTATAACGATCAATCTAATTCCATTTACTTTACATAATTCAATTTTTAATTCGTCATCATTGATCCTTTTGTTAAGGTCTTCGACAGTCTTATGCCATCGTTTAATAAATTGGTAGTGTTGCCTACCATGATATTCAAAACCTATTTTTAGTTCATCATTATATCCGTCCAATTCGAAAGCGTTATTGAAAATGGATCTGATTTTTGGAAAACTTTTTCCCGTTAAGTTTTGTACGATAAAACGACATTTTTCCTCGTTAATAAAAATTTTGCACGTTGGACACCAAGAACCTCTTTTTACATTATCAGGTGTAGCTTCCCATGTATGCCCTTTTTTACATTCCCATAATAATTTCTCCCTGGCATTAATATATACATCAGAAAGGCACTTTCCTTCCTTTTCCTTAGCTAAAACCTTCATGTCTTCTATAGTTCCTCTTTGAGAATCTGCTATTTCTTTAAAGGTACATTTTCTACACCAAGTACTGTAAGTTCTTATCTTATTGGCATTTATCTCGAAGCGGTGCCCTTCCTTACATTCAAAAATTAGCTTTTTGTGTGCATTTATGTATTTATCAGATAAACAAACCCCACCTTTGGAATTTGCATAGTCTTTCATCTCATTCAAACACGTAGTTTTTACTTCTTCAATTTTCTTCTTTTTACAAATTGGACATGGTGAACCATGATATCTTCTGTTAACATTTTCCTGCCATTCATGTTTACATACTTGACATATCCACCAGACTTTTTGTGTAGACCCATATGATTCCTTTTCGGGAGTTAACTCGCCATTCTTAATAGGATGCCATTCTAAGCAAAGTTCTCCTTTTTTAATAGCAAGACAATTGTTAACCAAAGATATGCGCTCCTTATAAAAAAACTCTATACATAATCTGCTATGTAAGTTAAGATCTTCCCAACTTTCGGTAATTATAAAAAACCTATCTTTTAAAGCAATTTTATACAGATATCATTTTGGTCATCTCTCAATCTCTTTATGCACTTCCACATAAATTGTTACCGCCAATTTGCCACCAAACTTTGCAAAATATGTCCTAATTTTGAAAACCTTAACCTAGACGTGCGATAAACGTTGTTCTATATTTAGCAGAACCTTGACTGCAATTGTATGATTATTGTAAAACTAAAAGATTTTTCTCGAAGTTTCCTATTGTCTAGTGGTCTATAGACCGCAAATCATCTTTTATTTATGGAAATGAAGCGGAGAAATCTTATTTCAACATTATTTTTAGATTGTGAACATATTCGACACTTATTGGTCAACATTTATCCATTTTTGGTCCAAAGCCTTGAAATGGCGGTGTTTTTTCTTTTTAAATGTAAAAAACTTGGTTAAAAAGCTTAACCAAGTTCCAGAAAGTTCCGTCTTAAAAGACCATTTGGCTTTACCAAATTACATCCTTTAGCAGTCTTTCGCCGAACCATTCTTCACACCCAGCAAACCCCCATTTTGTCACAAACCCACTCCTACTCCATATGTTATTTGGCTGCTTCTTACTAAATTCTCATCGTCATTGTATAGCTTCAGATATTTATAGGGTCGATTTAGTATATAGCCCACGCGTGCTAATCCCTCTTGTAACAGCGTTTTCTGAACCGATTTCCCGTCGACATAAACATAGGCCAGTAACCTTCCGTAACCATCTCTCGTATTCTATTACTTATGATCATTTCCATCTCGATCATGACATTCCTTGGTCCTAATGACAAAATGATTTATATAGGCTACAAATTTTTGGATCATCAATGGATTCCATAACATATGAGATGAGCGAGTGATCGTTCACTTCTTGTAACGCAGTAATCATTGCCTTTTTCCCGCCATCCAGCAAAATTAATTTTTCCCAGTTCTTAATGGCGACTTCGTTCGTTTCAGGATTGTAGCGAATCAACTCGTACTCCAAACCCAATCGGTCTAGTAATGCTTGTACACGCTCTTTTGAAACACCTAGTTCAAGAGCAATTTGTATCTTTGAAATTGGATAGATTCCGATACTAGTTGTTTGACTATTCGTTAGCAGATAAAGAAAAAACGTCCTCTCTTCTGCACTCATCTTTTTAAACATTGGATTATCCCAAATTTCAACATTGATTCCTCCACGATTTCCCATTTTTCCCACTTCCCTTTTCATTATTTTTTAAAAAGCTTTCGGTAACCTTGGCCTGCTCTTACTAATGCCTAGAGATTAACGAACGCCCCATATTCCTTGTTAAACCCAAGCTCAATGGTCCCGGTCGGTCCATTACGGTGTTTTGCAAGGATGATTTCCATCCTGTTTTTCTTCGATGAATCGCTACTATAATAATCGTCGCGGTACAAAAACGCGATCAAGTCGGCATCCTGCTCAATTTGCCCGCTTTCGCGAAGATCCGAGAGAATCGGGTGTTTGTCATGTCTGGTTTCAACTCCCCGGCTTAGCTGTGATAGGGCGATGACGGTGACATTCAGTTCCCTCGCCATGGTCTTGAGCGCCCGGCTGATTTCGCTGATTTCTGCCTGGCGGTTTTGATAGTTTTTTCGATCGCCCTCAAGGAGCTGTAAATAGTCAATCACCACGAGCATCCGCCTTTGCTCTCCGTAGGTCCTGCGCGCTTTGCGGACCTTCGACCTGATGTAAGCCACATCCATTCCAGCCCGGTCAAAGATATGCAGGTTTAGATGTGACAGCTTTCCGATTCCATTGGCGAATTGTTCCCAATCCTCGTCTTGGAACGACTGTTGGGGATTCCGCATTTTGATACTGTCGATTCGCCCTGTGCATCCGGTCATTCGCTTGATCAGCTGCTTCTTGGACATTTCTTCCAGTGAGAAAATCAGGCTTACATCCTCTTCTGCCGCTTGAAGTGCCAAACTTAGTGCGAATGCTGTCTTCCCCATACTTGGCCGTGCCCCAATAATCACCAGGTCGGAGGCTTGAAATCCTCCTGTAAGCCTGTCCAAATCATAAAAGCCGGAGGGGATTCCCACCATTTCGCCCTGATCCAAATAACTCCACCAATGACGAGGTAATCTCGCCCGTATCGTTGTCCGTCTGATCTTCTTCAATACGCATCAGCTCATGGATTCCGTCCCTTACTGTTGTATCACTATCCTCACTTGCTGCCTGGCCCATTATTTTTTCGCCAGCTGCTATCAGCTTTCGTTTTTTGTCATACTCCTTGACTAGTTTTTCATAGGTATGAAAATTGGCAATACTTGGCACACTTCCTGTCAATTGGGAGATGTAGCTCATGCCGCCCGCGTTTCGAATCTGCTCAATCCCGAGTTCATCCATAATGGTCACCAAATCTACTGGCCTTCCCTTTTCAACTAGGCTGCGAATGCCTGTATAAAGTAGTCGAAGCTCTGGGGAGAATAGCACACTCTTTTACTAACTCACTGTCGAGGAATAAGGACCCGACAAGTGCTTCTTCCGCTTCTTGATTATATGGTTCAAATGGTCTCATCCTGCTGCTCCCTTTCGATGCCCAATACTTTTCTTATATTGGCCAGTTCTTTTCGCACTACCTCTCTGTTTGCCGGCACATACGGACGGGTAAGGATAACCTTTGTCTCATCGGGGTCCGGAACAATCCCTGGAACATTGGAACTTATGTAAAGCTCGGACACCTTTGGCGGAAATGGCGATTGCCGCACGTGTTTTAGTAGATTCTCCTCCATGTCGACAAACGTAAGGTCTTTCAGCGCATCGTGCCAAAGGTTGACTTTCTCTTGGTCAAAACTAAACTGTTCATAAAACACCGAAATCATTTTCAATAGGGCGAACGTTTCCCGCTTATTCATCTAAATCAAAATCCTCCTCAGTTAGCTCTTTTTTCCAAGACTTTTGGTTGCGATAGGCCTCAAATTTCGAGCCAAATAACGTTTCCGGCCGGAGATATTTGCACATGACCGGATCCTCCAGCCATTCCGCCGCTTTTAAATCAATCACTGCTTTGAAATCCTCCAAGGTAAACCCTTCTCTTGCCCTTGCCCGAATCAGTTCCTTTGTTTTCGGACTGCTTGGCTTGTAGGCTGCATTTGTTTTTTCATTCAGGTAGTAAATGACTTCGGCAACCGGTATTTTCTCTGCTGCTGGTGTTGGTGTTGCTTGCTGGTGTTGGTGTTGCTTGCTGTTGTTGTATGTATTCGTCTATGTTGTCATCCAACAACTCATATAAGTCGACCTGCATGTGGTTTGGATCTGTTTCTGTTTCGGTGGTCTCATCCTCTGCCGGTTGAGGTTCCTCTGAAGGAGTCATTGGCTCCCCTTCTGTCAGTTCCTCCAGCCTTTGGTAATCGATGGTATACCACTTGGTCTTATCCATTTTCGACCGATTCCAGTTCCCGGATAGCAGCAATCCTTGTTTTTCCAGCGAGTGAATCGTACGTTTAATTGTGCTTTCAGACCAGAACGGAAGCTGTTCCTGCCAATCCTTATACGTGTTGTAAATCCACTTCCTCCCCTCGATGACATGTCTGCTGGAATGGACCCAATAATGGATTTGCTGCAGGATGACGGCTTCGTTCAAGCCAATTTTAACTGCCAGTGATGGGATAATCATCACCGGGTTTTCGTTGATCAATAATTTACTCACCCTATTCCCCTCCTCTTTTTCAATCGCCAAAGGACTGGTTCGTCCTGCCTGAAGGGCTGACCGATGCATCGGTTCAACCGTTCCACCTTCTATATATCGATTAGGACTTAAAAAGGACAGGGTAGTTTAATAAATTTTTTGTGAGTTTTATTTTTATTTGTGGATAGGATGTTTTTACTTGCGGATAAGCGGGTTTTATTTGCGGCTTCGTATTTGCGGGACAAATATATATTTTTCTCTGTTGTATTCTCTGAAGTAATCTATGTGTAATTCTCTGGTATTGCTTGGTTCGGGATGGTTCCACCCATGATGCAGACTTGGTTCATGTAGAGGTCATGTTAAGACAAACACGGCTCATTATATATCCTATTAATGGCCTAAAAATGGGGTCAGTCCCACAGAGAAACTAAAGTTTTTAACGCACCGGGGAACTGATACTCGAATTCAAGTTCCCTTGCTTTCTCATGGTGTTTCTTGTCTTCATTGGAGTATTGGACACCCAAAATAATATGGAGGTCTGCAGAACTCTCTTCATAACGTTGTTTTAGATTTTCACACTTTCCACGAAGGTTCATATCATTGCCATCAGGATTTTCTTTACGATGAATTGAATCATACAAATTACAGGTCTAACAAGAGCCAAGCGTTGGGTCATTCTTGAAGAAGCCGTCCCTGCAATTGTCTTAAAAAAAGTTGCCTACACCATTGCTTATAACGTCCGTTTACTAAAAGGACAAAAAAACAGCACAACTAAATTTAGTTATGCTATTGGTGAATGCGAATATGATTTATACAAATTAAAAAAGACATATTATAAGAAGGATTTTACTTGGCCGAGTTACTAAATACACTTAATTAATCGAATCAGCAGCATCCCATAGAGGTGCTGCTGATTCCGTTTTATTTTTTAAAAAATAATATATCGTTTAATCTTTAATTCAAATTGTCCAGATACGAAAAGTACAGTATTGCCTTGCCTGAGATTTGGGCAAATAAAAGGCAGAACTCGTGAGGTGCTAGCTGGCTTCCAATTTGCGTTTCCCTACCTCTTACCTATCTTTAGGAAGAGTTGTTTGTAATTCCTTTTCTATTTCATTGTTCAACCATGTAGCGAATGTTTTACCCTGTTTGCTTAAATGCTCTAAAAATAAAAGTGCCTTTTCCTTATATACATCTGTCAATAGACGTTTTTGTCGGTTTTTTCGTTTTTCATATTCCTTTGAAAAAGTGTATTTCGCTTATCAATCAGCTCCCCCCCCGGGTAAGAGTACAGTCTTTCCCTCCATCTATCTGCTTCATTTACTCTGTACCACTTTCTGCAGTGGGGACTTTGTTTTGTAATGCAAACTCATCCAATGGTACCTAGCCTTATATGAAGTTCGTGTTCCTCAGATCGGAGGTTTTGCCGCTCGCTTCCTTCAGATTCCGCGTCACCACGGACACCCTTGCGTTAAGCTAACCATTACTACTGCCTTTATGGCTCGGGACTTTCACCCTAGATACTGCACCCATGCCGGGCGCGCAGTAAAAAGTGCCAGGCCGTGCCTGGCACTTGATTAGTATTACAAAACTAGAACAAACTAAATTCCATCTCTTCGAAAGTTCTTCCACCGTGCTGCAAGACTTCCCTGATAAGTTCCCCTTGTTTCTGCTGACTTAATTCCAGCTTCCAATAGACGGGGAATCTTCGGCTGACGTCTAGTTTAATTAACTCAGGTGGAGCGAGGACAATCCATTGGAATCTTAAAATCTCGGCAATCGAGAAAATCGGGTCCAATATATGGGCTGAAACAGCCTGGCCAAATGGATTATCGGTAATTAAAACGGACCAGTCCTTGTTGCTTTCTTGCCGTTTGAAGGTCATGATCATCATCATGATCATCGTTCTTGCTGCCAACAGCTGGCCGCCGCTGCCCTTTGCCTCCATCTTTGAACCTTTGTTGAGCGTCTCCCAATCGGTGTAATGGTGCTTCCTCGGTTTTTCATATAAAAAGGCATTCGTTGTTTGCGGTTTATAGATGGCAAGCTTCGGATAGCGATTCCTTAGCGATACGAGAACTAACTGACTATCATCGATAAATCTCTTTAGTTGGTTTTCTGATAGAGTTTCAATGGATTCCACATTCTCTAACAGCTTCTCGATGGTTTGGGTAAAATGTTCCCGTAACAGTCGCCGATATTCTTCTTCGTCACCAGTCTCGATTTCCTTCAGGCGCTCGATTTCCACAAGCGGGAACATGTGCCCTTCCTTGTTCTTAATTTTCATTCTGTTGACCATCTGTTTCAGCGATTGGAATATGCGGAGGACACGGATGACGGCTCGGTCCACCCAAATCTCTTGGGCATTTTCGGCTTTTTGCTTATCATCCTTTAATTTCATTAGTTCATGATGGATAAACTCAATCACACTGTCAATGACACTTATCCCTGAACGAATCGAGTCACTTTCCAGCTGTGGAATGAGGTTATTCATGTTTTGTTTCAAGGCTGAATCAATCTTTTCATCCTGCAGGGCAAAGCTAAGTTCCTTCAAGCGCTCTTTAAATCCTTTTTGGTACGCCTCTTTCCGTCTTGCTAGCTCCCTGTTTTGTTCAATCCATTGCTGTGTCAGTTTTTCCGGTTCTTGCTTAATGGATTCCTTCATGTTGGACGGAATTTCTCCCACTTGCTTTAAACCGTGAAGATGAGTTTTTAGGATATCCTGTTGTTTTTGCAATTTTTGCTGACTTACCACAAGACCATCAATAATTTTTCGCTGCGCCGCCAAATCCTCTGTTACTTGTTTCAGTGCCACCTCAATTTGTTGTTCTATCTCCTCAATATTTACACCCAGCCATGGTTCTGCACTGAGATGATGGTTTTTCAGAATTTGCTGCTCCAGCTTAGTTTTGTTTCTTTCTACTTGTTTTTTTTCACCGTTAAGTTCCTTTATATTTCCTTCCTCATTACGGAACTCCAAGAATGAGTTTTCCAATTCCGATTCTTTCATTTTTAGTCGATCCTTTAAGATTTCATTCGGAATTACGGAAATTTCACGTTGCTGCCATGACGAGTCCAGCTGATTTAAGCATTCCCTTTTTTTCTGTTGGTCCTGTAGTTGGTTTTGTTGTCTTTCTTTCTCGACAGCAAGTTCACTGTTTACACTATTTATCTTTTGCTGAAGCAAATGCCAACTTTTCGTTAAAGGGGCTGTTTCATCGAAAATGGTAGTCCTTAATTGCGGCAGCTCCTCACCGTCTGTAAGCTGAGTATCAGTTGCCGGGAATTCGATTTCCGGAAGGACCTCCGTTATCGTTTTCGTTTGCTGCTTAGCATACCAGTACCACTGATGGTAGGATTTTTCCCAACTTGAGAGAGTTTGTCCCTTTTCATCCCGTTCTTTTTTGAATCCAGCCAAGCGGCTCTCCATTTCCGCTTTTTTCAGCTGCGCCTCTGATTTCAGCAATTGATAATGCAGAAATTTCTTATGGCCCTCTGCCCATTTCTCTATTTCCGTTAGCTGATTTTGCAGGGCTTGCCGTTCTTGCTCTTTCTGTTTTCCCTGATTGCTTAACACTAAAAGCCTGTCTTCTATTGTCCGGATTTCTTCATCTATTTGCCTCTTCTGCTCCCCAAGCTTCGTTAATTGACCATTCATCGTATCTTCATCACGAAGGATTTCCTGGTATGGCAAAACAGAAAGGGTCTTGACCGTTTCCAGCATGCGTTCGACTTCTGCTAATTTAGAATCAATTTTCTCTAAATCTAATGAAAAATGATCAGTCAAATCAACCAGTTCATTCTTCCATTCCATCCATTTTTCACGATGGAAAGCCATCGAAATTCCTTGTTCACGTGCCATTTCAAATGGTTGTGCATACTCCTGATTCATCCGTTCCCGGATAAAAATCGGTACCGGCGCGTGCGTTAATAACATCTGAAAGTCGGCATCAAAGATTTCATTTTCCCAATCCTGTTGATAGACCACAATCCCATAGGCTAATAACGGATAGCGCTCCATTGCTAAGGCTTGCTCTTCCGCTGTCAATTCTTGAATCAACTGTGTGCCATAAGTGGCTTGAACTCCCACTTCGGCCAGCTTTTCAACAATTTTTCGGACATCATTGTTGGCAATCCAATAGTCGTCGTTTAGGAGCGTAGTATCTAACTGATGATACCAGTAATCCTTTTGGAGGTTTTCGTATTTCTGTTTCAATACCAGCCGTTCCTTACTTAGCTGCTCAGCAATATCAATCCAATCATCGGCTGAAAAATAATGAAATTCCTGATCAAGTAAATAATAACGGCACCATTGTTTATGGAAGCTTTTCTCTTCCTCCAGCCGGGCGGCTTTTTTCGTTTGCAGCTTGTTTAAATCTTCCTTTTTTCCATTGATATGCGCACCATTTTCCCCAAGCTGTTCCTTTACATTTCCGTGGCGTTGCTGCAGTCCGGCAGATTCCTTGTTAAGGGCGTCAATTGCCGTTTCATGCTCCTGTAGCTCTTTGGCTAATTTTCTCAGGATACTTTCCGGGTCGCGGTTGACGTCGCTGCCGTATTTTTGCTCCTTGTGTATCGCCTTTTGGTTATGGTCTTGTATGTAATTGGTATAGGTACCCAATTTGGACTTGATGTCATTCAAGTCGTTTTGCTCCCGGTCGATTTGTGACCCCAGGACTTTTATTTCCTTATTTAGCCGATTATTCAGAGTATTGAATTTCCCAATATCAGTAAGGACCTTTTTTTCAATCATCCTCCAATTTTCCGCAAGCTGCCGCTCTAGCATCTCCATTTGCTCTTTTTCCTCACTCAGGTTTTGAGCATTTTCAAGCATCTTAATCCGCTGCTCAATTGCCTCTAGCAGGGTTGTGGATTCCGCATAATCCTTCAAGGCGATATCGAGTTCAAGCAAATGTTTCTCGTCCGTTAATTCTTTCTTTATACCAGCCAATTCCTCAAGCCTGGCTGCTGTCAATGCAATTTTCGCAGCAATCTCTTCAAACGTGCGGCATTCCTTCGCATAGTCCAAATTGTCCTTTTGCCACAGTAAATCAGCGTGCTGCTTCTCCGTCTTTCTCCTGTCCTCTTCCCATTTTTCCTGGTCAAATCGATATGTTTGCTTTTGCTCCTCCATGCCGGAATAAAGATAGTTTGCCCGGTCATGATTTTCTAGGACCTCGGTCTCCAAGCTTTGTCCCTCTTCCAAGGCCGATTTAATCGGTATAAGCTTTCCTTGAATTAACTGATAGGCTTCCTCTCTTTTTAGAAGTTTTGGCAGTTTTTGCGCAATAATAGCATTGTCCCGAAAGATTTTAATCAGGTTCTCTTCTTGGTCCTCTTGGAGGTAAGCGCTGATTTCCGGGATAATCAGATGATGAAACAGCCCAAAATTATCTAAGCCCTTTTTAAAATAATGCTCAATCCCGCCCTCATCACGGTTAATCTCCTTCATCTGCCGCCATTCGCCTTTTTCAATGCCGTACGTGGACAGATATTGAAAATAAGCATTTTGTTTCGATTTGGAATAGAATTGAAACTGCTGCTTATGCTTTTTCAGCCACTGCTCCCACTCCTCATAACTGATAGACCTTTTTCTATCCTCATCATAAAGAGGGAGCGTTTCGATGGTCCAATCCTCTGGCTTCCGATACTTACTCGTATATAAGAAATATTGTGGTTCTGTCTCCACTTCGTCGTTTTCTTGCCCACTCTTTCTAGCAGTCACACAAATTCCTGTCATTAACCATTCCGCAGGATCCGTATCCAATCTCCATTCCAAGGCAACGTGGAACGTATAAGGGTCAAACTGCAACTTTTCGTTATAAAATAGCGCATCGATATGGTTTTCGCCATTTTTCCCCCAAGTAGTCAAAGGCATCAGCGGCTGAAAGATCATTTGTAGCAGCGCCCCCTTACCCCCGCCGTTCACTAAGGTCAATAAGGCATGCTGCGGTTCCGATTCATTAATAAAATCAAATATCGTATTTTCATAATGCTTTCGCATTTTGTCATAGCGAACACCTGCTATTCGAACCTTTTCAATTCTGGGCACTCGAATCACCTCCACACGATAACGCGGTTAAAACAAGTTCCCGCATTTCCTCGTAACGCGCCTGCTGGTGATAGCCTTCTTCAAGCCGTTCGTATAACTCCAACTTGGGAATTACCCGCTTTTCATCCTCGACAATATAGACTAGCCCTTCATCACGCAATAACCTCATCGCTGTATGGATAAGTCCAATATGCGTTCTTCTTGTTGACGAAATCCGTTCATCCACGGTTTCTGAATCGGAATCCACCGCCATCGAACCCCAAAGTTCTGCCATATCGTTGACAGCCAATCCATACGACTCACTAAACTTTCCTTCCGATTCCTTATTTTCTTTGGACCATTGCTCCAATAATTGGGTCATATTTTTCTCCAATAAATAATAGGAAACACCGGCATGTTCCCAGCGCAGATTGGAAGTAGAAGGTATATCAACCTCTGCTAAAAAAACAAAGACAATCAGGTTCATCAGGTAAAAATGCTTCTTTGTTTCTACCTCGCTATATCTCTTTTTAAACTGGGTGAATGAAGTGGCAAAGATGGAACCTTCTGGCCTGGCGACCAAATGGAGTCGATCTGCCGTTTGAATAATGCGGGTCCTCGATTCCTCCGCGAGAATTTTTAACGCATCCCGCACCCCATCCTCCTCAAAGTAAGGATTCAAAATCGGATCATTCGTTCCTACCATTTTACGATTCAATAACTGAAAAAATATCTTTGCCGCATCCTGCAGCTGCTGAGTTGAAATACTCAAATGTTTCACTTCCTTTATCAATTGGTGTCAGGCACCATTACTCCGTTATCCGTAATATAAATGGTGAAATACAGACACCTTTCCACTGAATCATTGGCTGGTTTCCATCAATTATAGAAGTAATTAACTTCCCTTCCATGCTTAAAAACCGCTCCTGGCGGTGGACTAAATGAGAGAAAAGTATTAATCTTTCATCGGCTTGTTCCTTTTCCGCATCTATTTGCGGTACGATGAAGGGTTCGCTATGGAATAGCAGCCATAAATCAACGGCTTCTTTTTGCTCGAGCCACTTCTCTTGCAATGATGCCGAAATGTCTTGCAATCTGGAAAGTTGACATTC
The DNA here is from genome assembly GCF_049568635.1 of Neobacillus sp. SAB-20_R2A. Lineage (NCBI taxonomy): Bacteria > Bacillati > Bacillota > Bacilli > Caryophanales > Bacillaceae > Neobacillus > Neobacillus sp. SAB-20_R2A. The sequence continues at coordinate 3,307,003 of NZ_CP145895.1, forward strand.
TCCTGTTTCCATCAGTTCAACGAAAAGCGGTTCCCATAGCCGAACAATTTTTTCCCAATCGACTTCACGCGGTTGATAGACTGCTTCCTCAAGTTCTTCTACAGTTGTCTCGCTCATCTCTTCTGTCTGGAGATCGGATTCCTGCTCCATCCAGCTCCAATCCAGCGGGTAAATAAAATGAGCCTGAGGCGAGAACAAAGGCTCCTGTAGGGTTCCCATATCATCTGGTTTAGGCAATCCTTCTAAGACTAGCCAATCCTGATAATAACTTTGTTGAAAGCTAACGAGATGCTGCTTCCAAAATAGATTCGGAAACTCATAGCGAAGCTCCATCTCCAGGCGAATATTTTCTACGACATGACTGGCGAGCTGGTCGTGGATTCGTCTCGTTTGTTCCAGCTTCTCTGCAATTTCATAATGCTGATTGGAAGAAGACATCCGTTGCAGCAATTGACGCATTTGTTGAAACCGCGTCCTTTCTTCCTGAAACTGCTGCTGCACTTCTTGTTCACGTGCGCTCATCAGTTCATGCTCCTGTTGAAAGATAATCTTTGGATTCCGCTTCATACTTTCGCGGTAATCCAATTCCCTTGCAATCATTCGTTTGACTCGGGCCATTAAATCATCCAGACCGGATAGGGCTTGTTGGAAATGGCCGTTTTTAACCAAGTGTTCGATATAAAGCTGATCTATCGTGATTTCAAGCTCTTGGAGAATCTCCCGGCTCATAAAAATTAATTCTTTTGTTTCATCAGAACATCGATAAACGGTCTTCCCGCCTTTTTCCCATTGAGACGTTTCCCTGTCTTCCACAAGATAACGGAAGCGGTGTTCCTTTATTTCCTTTTCCTTCTCATCAAACCACTTGGCCAAAAATGGCTGATGAAGCTCAGCTTGGCCGCTCCAAAGCAACCCATCTACAAACCGTTGGATTAATTCATCCAGTGTTTCCGTTTCGACGGTTATATGTAAATCGTTTATACAGGATTTGGCTATTTCCAGTAAATCCTGTTTCTTACGGTCAGGACTATTTTCAAGTTCCCGGTAAAAAACCTCTAAAAGCACACTTAGTGCCAACAACTGCGCATAATCCCTTAATCCAGGCAGCTGCATCCCCGATGCGAGATTCCAAATTGGATTTAACCGCTTGATTCGCTCCCCAAAACCTTGCCAACGTGCTTTCATTCCTTACTCCTTTACCCATTCGATTGTATCCAGTGACAATGTTTCTTGAGGCACTCTTCGCTTTTGTTCCCAAAGCAATTGAATTTGCTCAGCCAACTCCGGGTGGCCATGCTGCTTAAATTCGTCAATGATACGAGCCAAATAAATGAGATTCTCGTTTTGATTCGTTTCTGTTTTATTGCTCAAGTTCTGCTTAATCATCGCCTCGTAAATCGGGACTGCCAGCCTGATATTCGCTTCAGGATACGTATCTTTTAATCTAATATAAATGCCCCATCCTTCAGGGTCGATATCGCCAACATACTGAATTGAGACATCATGGTGACTCGTTATATCACGCAAGAAATTGAAGCTTTTCTCAATTTTCTTCCCTTCTCCATAAATCAATAAATCCGGTCGAATCCCACTAATATCCTTGCCCATATTCATTAATAATCTACATGTATGGTAAAATGATTGGTTCTCCACAATCAGAACCGTTTTGGCCAGCCGAATATCCCTGTTAGGCGCAGGCCAAAATGCAAATGGTTCCCCGTAAACCCTGGCTTTTAAAGCCTCGAGAGGAAGCTGCAGCCGCTGCAACAAGACAGCCCCCTCATTGGCAAGCAGCTTTTCTTCCCCAAAAAGCTGAAAGGAGCGTTCCTCCCTTGTCACCCAGGTAAATTGGTCCTTTTGTTTTAAAAATGTGTAGATGGCTTGGACCCGCTCTAGCTCCTCTATCGTTTGCCACTCTAGATGCTGCCGGTATTTTGCGAGATTCAACAGATCAGATAACGCTAATATTTGCATATCACTCCATTGCGGCTGGACATTAGCCTTTTCCAGCCACCATTCACTATGAAGGCTCGGCCTTCTTCCATTTAACGGGCTTTTTTTAACGGGTGTTATTATTTGTTCTTCGGATAGTTCAAGCATTATTTCGACAAAATTTCGGTAACCGTTCTCCATTTGATAACGAACAGGGTCCTTGAATTTTTCCTTGATAATATAGTCCTCAATTTGTTGTATATGTATTTTTTTTCGTCTGGCTGGTAGTTGTAAGGTATGAAAATAGCTGGTTAACCAGGCTTTCATCTTTTCCTTCATTGGGTTTCCACCTTTCCCACATCTCCTACTATTTTACTAGATAAGATAAAAGATACCAATAGATGGCATCAGATTTCTGCTAAATAATGGAGTTTTAAGAGGGATTTTTGTTAAAAATGTCGAAATATAAAAGGTAGTGATTTATATAGGAAGTGAAGAAATGAAAAACGGTCCTGTAATTAGTAACATTTCCCTAATAAATAAAGCTTTTTCCGAGCTTGGCAGCCCGTTGCATTACAAGTTAATTGTCGATTATTTAAGGGTAAACTGGGATTTTGGTAAGGGAATTATAGAAGCTGAAGCTAAGAAAATATTGAATTACGCACTGGATGCAGGATTCTACTATGAAGAGGTGAAGGAGCAGCATTTTCAACGTAAGCAGTTTTCAGTTGCTAATTTGGATAGCTTGTATGATCAGTTGAAATACCAAAAGGTTCCGGTTAAGCAAAATGGTAAGAATCCACTCTATAATTTGAAGGATTTATATAGTGACCCGCGGTTTACGATTATGGTTACCGAAACCAATGATACATATATTCTCTTAAGTGAATGGAACCTTTTAAACGATTTGGCCATCAAATTGTTTATTGAAGAACATTTGGAGAAGATCCCTTTCTTTGATGCTTTACAAAGAGTTAAGGAACACTTTCAAATTTCTGACCCTAATGCCCTGTTTTTTCCGCATTTTGATAGCCGTTTTGTCGTAACCAAAAGCGGGAAAGTCTCGCTCAAATCATATGATGAATCGCAAATCGTGACCTATTCTATTGAAATTACCGATTTTATTCGAGAGGAAGTTGCCAGACGATCACCAAAAATCCTTGCCTATTTAAAAGAACGATATGGAGAACCTTTAAAGATTCATGAATTAATTAAAACTGTGTTTCAAATTGAGGCGCACGCACCTAAGTTTCCCGCCTATTACACAGCCGTGAAGGAGCATCTGGACGCCTCCTCATCGGTTTATTTTACAAATAACGGCGAGCATGTTACCTATCTTGAAGAGGAATTGGCTTCCATTACAGATAAAGTATCTTTGCAGGGAGTTACCGATACAATCATCATCGATCGCCAAATTCAACATATCCCTTTAGGTACAGTAGCCGTTGAGGATTCAGTCGCAAAGATACAAACGAGCGGGCAACGCGAAAGCCGAACTTCACTTACTTATACCTTAAGATATTATGATCGAATCCAAGAAACCCTTACAGCTCATTATTTTAGGGACTGGCTTTCAGAGAACGAATTACATATTGAGTTACTCGATGGAAAAGAATCAGCTTCGCTTATGTTCTTTTTTGATGAGGTACATAAAGTGATTTTTGGAACCCATCTTGAAAATTTAATGAGTGATTATGCATTAATTCCTGGGCAAAAGCTACATTTTCAATTAACAGAGGAAGGAACCTTAACATTAAAGATTGGATATGTTAAAGACGCCGATTTAAAAGAGCAGGAAAGATACATTGATATCGCCCGTCTGGCAGAGGAAAATAAACTATCAACTAAATCCTTACTTCAAATCGTCACAGAATCATTGATTTATCATCCATCTGGTCTCCACGTATCTGAAATAGTCCGCCTGGTTAAGGAGGAATCACCTTATGCTGAAAGCAGTATTACCGGCTTGCTTTCTACTCAGGCATTTTTCGAAAAAATTCCGGGTCAGCTTGGATTTTGGCGCTTCAACCCTGCAAAATGGAAAAAGAGAAACTATGACTTATTAATACAACAAACCAAGGTCCAACCAGCAGCAAAGGAAAAATTTAAACATAAACCGCAGCAAGTCAAAACAATGGATGAACGTATAGAAGCCGTCGCCAAAGCTGCTAGAAAAAAGCGGACCAAGCTTACGAACGAAATGTACCAATTAATGGACAAAAATGCGTTCATTGAACTTGCATGGAATGTTTATGCCAATAATATTTATAACTATGCCAAGAGATATGCTTCCAATGAAATTCCGATGGAGGATTATTTTCAGCAGGCTTATTTCGCTTTATTAAAATCCTATGAAAATTATAATCCGGAATATAAGGGAAGCTTTTACAACTACTTTAAGTTGCATTTATCTAATTTTTTTACCCGGTATAAGCAAAATCATAAAAACCTAATTCGCATTCCTGTTCATCGGCTTGAGGTAATAGAAAAGGCTGATAAAGAATCTGAGACCCAATTACTATTAGAAGGGTCCACGGTACGGTTAGATAAAGACCTAGAAATTGACTATACCACTTATAAAACAAATTATCTAAGTTTCGAAGAGTTATATTGTTATGAAAATAACTTTGAAGACTCGGAAGAGGATGTTTCCCGTGGGTGGATCACAAGTTATTTTTCACGGCCAAGTGAATGGGAACCACAGTTCTGTACCGATTATCGGTCCCCGCTTTTCGATGTCACTGAACCCGACCATGCTTCCTACCAAGAAATGATTTATGAAGAAGATTATCAATTGGTGGATAAAGATTTTTTTGGGGGATTGTTGGAGTTTGTTGATGTAAAATACAAGTCGATTCGTCCATCCGATGTATTAAAGAATCGGTTTGGGATGAACCCAGAGAACTGTGACAATACGTTAGAACAAGTTGGAAGTAAGTTAGGGGTAACCAGGGAACGTGTTCGGCAAATCGAAGTGAAGGCCCTTGAACGGGCTAGAGTCTACTGCAAACAAGCCGGTTACAAGGCTGAACACTTTGACTGGTAAAAAAATCACTATTTCTGTTGCTTTCAAAACAGAAATAGTGATTTTTTTATTATTTATATACGAAAATAGGCAAGGTCTTCATAGCCGATAATAGGCGTTAACATTCGGCGATCCAACAACTGGTTGTTCCATTCGCACGAGGTTTCCGAAACATAGCTGCAGGAATGGCAGGCTGCTCCGTTTATCGAAGTTTGCAGTCTAAAATCCCCGTCGGCGCAGTGTGGGTCGGAAGAACAATACTCCATTTTCTCTAACGCCCGCAAGAAAATGGGAACCAACTTTCCTGGTCTAGTTAATTCAATTAATCCTCCCAGGCTCCCTTCTGAATCGGAAGAAGCCGTATAAATCAAGACCCCCATCATTTCATCACTGCAATATATGCGTTCCCGTAGAGAAGTCGTCGCATAGCCGGAATGGGCGGCAAATTCCTTCATCATCATATGTGAAAAACTATGAATCAGTAAATGTCTTGGCAACAGAGCCCGCGGTTGGTAGCCTAATTGCTCTCTTTGTCGATTATACTTCGCAAAAATCTTTGCTGCTTCCTCTTTTACAGTTGAAATATTCTCCCATTCTAGTACCTTCGCATAGTTAAACTCGAAGAAAATTCCCTCTCCATGGACATTGATTGCAGGAAGCCAATCTTGTTTGTATTTCATAATTGGCAGCACTTCGTGTTCGACCTCAGCAAATGGGTCCGGGTAGTCTAATCGGGTAAAGCCTTTAAGGACACGAATTTCTCGAAGTTTATCGATTCGGACAATAGATTGAAAATAATCGTTCAGTTCATTCGGAATCGGAACCTCTTTTGATAGAAAACCAGTTTTATAACGGTCATCCACATTTTTTTGTAAAAATGTCCCCCATTCCTGTGTTCTAATTGAATCATAGGTAAAGGTCTCACCTTCACGGTGATAAAATCTCATGACCCTCTCATACTGCTGCAGAGGGATTGATAACATCCCACAAATCGCCTGTTTCAGAATATCCCCATTCGGTAAACTGTTCATTAAATTGGTAATACCATCTCTTAGCGACTCAACCTTTACTTGAAGCTCATCCTGCATCCCCTCCTGCAGTGGGATCGACAAGGCGCTGGCAATAGAGGGAGAATAAATATTCGATGAACTTCGAATCGACGTCTGCATGTCTTCATTGCATTCCACACGATCTCCGAGCCATGGACGTTCACCAGTACACTTTGGCAAAATCTTTTTAAGCTCTTCTTTTTTCATAATTTGGCCTAGTGTTTTAGATTTCCTGCACTTCACACACGTGACGAGAATATCTGATAACGAACCTGCATTTCCTCTTGATTCATATCTTAATACAGGCTTATCACTTGAACATTTTTTTCCTTCATGGACCCACTCAATCCAAGGGAAGTCGCTGATATGCCCTTTTTCACAAACTGTCACAAAACGTGCCGGGTATAATTTGACTTCTTTTTTCTCTTTCTCGCAATAAAAACAGGTTTTTCTTGCATAGGGATCCATCATCCCACAGCTTGGGCAAATCCGCCATTTTGGAAATGGCGTTGCGGTCACCTTAATTTTATCTTCTTGATCATTAATAAGTCTTAAATGAGAAAGACCTAGGTATCCTTCGAGTCTTTGTTCATGCATACGATTCGCATACGGGATTTTCCATTCATCCGCAGCCGTAATCATTACACTGTCTTCAATCAGGTCGACGATGGCTCCGGGGGCATGATATTGGATTAACTGTGATGGACGAAGTTTCCCGACCGTTCTACTCATAGTCTCTCACCTCGATGACTTTTATTTCTGATTCTACATTCCGCAGTGAATTTAATGCAGGCCGAGCTTCAGTATAGTTCGTTCCTTCATTAAAATCTTTTAATAAATGAATCTTTCTATATTGGCTTTGGCGATAGGAAAGTTTCTCCTGTTCTTGAGTTTGCTTATACCACCAGTTGTAAATTTCTTCAATCTCCTCACGGATTTCCTCTTTGCTAATTTCACCAGTCGCCTCGGCACGTTCACATACAAATGCTAGTATATCTTCGGTTTTCTTATCCGGTTTGAAGTTAATGGCACTCGTTTCATTTCCTAAGTTGTCATGGATTTGCCGTACTGTTCCTACGATGAGACCTTCCATTCCCCGGTCGCGGCAGCCCTGGGCAAATGAAGTCACACTTGTTGGTTCAACATGGCGATACATCGCTTCATGGAACGAGATAAACTGTTCATAATGTGACAAGTCTCTTGACCGAAGGGAGTTAAATAAGGTTAATACTAAGCCAGGGTATTTACGGCCTACCCGGCTTGTTGCCTGGATATACTCGGCGGCTGTTTTCGGTTGATTATGCATAACCATCACCCCTAGGCGATTCACGTCGACTCCGACCGATATCATGTTTGTAGCCAATACAACATCTAAAGCTCCTTCCTCACTACAGCTGCGTTCCATTAAGGATAATAATTTAGGGATTTCTGATGCTTTCTTTCGGCTTGTCATCTCTTCGGTATGAAGATTCTCCCAATCATGTTTCGTTTGGCTGATAAGTTTTAGGCGAATCGGAATTTCATCCTTCAATTTAGTAGAAGTACCCGATAATTCCTTCACTGTGTTAAAGTAGCCAAGTACGGTCCAATATGGATCCAATGTAGTATCCACCTCTTCCTTTCTAACCGAGGCCAGTAAGGCTGAATAGGCATGAACCGTATGGATGGTTCCACTCACACCGGGTGCACAAACACCTAAATATAAGCGGCCTGGCTTTTTATCTAGCGGCACTTCATAGGAGAAAAATGAATCCCTGGTATCCAATACTTGCGGGGGAAACTGAGATACTTTTCGTCCATATAACCGTTTTACCTGTTCTTCGGCTCCGCGAATCGTGGCTGTGGAAGCAATGATTTTCGGACCTCTCCCATGGTACTGGCATAAATAATCAACGGCAATTTCATATAGGCCCGTCAGGGATCCTAATGGTCCACTAATTAAATGCAGTTCATCCTGAATGATTAATTCTGGGGGAATTAACCCATTTATCTTTTTCGTTGGGATGACATTCCCATTGATCCGGTGGCTTTGCCTGTAATTTGGATCATTTACAAACCCCTCGATTGGGCTAACATGTGTTTTTTTGCCGAATAGTTCACCGAGGCGCTTGTTCCAAGCAATCTGAGCAATTTTATCCACCGTTCCAATTACAATCGTTGGCACATAATTATAAATTGCTTCATCAATGGTTAAGGCCGGGATTCCGTCTTCTTTTGAGAATTCACACCGCTTATTCGAGCATGTTATCTTTTGTTTAGTGCTGGACACATAATAATCATGAACGGTTAGTTCGGTTCCGCACCATGGACAATGTTCTAGCTGCATTGGATTACCTTCTTGAACCTCATTGCCTTGCAAGATTTCCGTTAATTTTTCCTGTGCTTGTTCGAATTTGTTCGGTGTCGAGGATTGACCAATCCACAGGCCAATCCGAAATGGTTCCATCCCCCATGTTAAAGGATTGCTTCTTCGGATCGTTTCAGCAGCACAAATCATTGCCGTTGCCCTTTGAAATTGCTGGGTCGTAAGCAAGCGAAGCGTATATCTCATTAAAACAGTAACGCCCGCATAAGTTTCTGGGTCGGCCGCCAATCCTTTTAAACGTCTAAGCCCAATCAGATACGCAGAAAGCCCCAAATAAGCTTCTGTTTTTCCTCCCCCAGTCGGGAACCAAAGCAAATCAACGACATCGCGGTCCTCATGCTCTGGATTACCTACTCCATTTATATTCATTAAAAAGAAAGTAATCTGGAATAAACGCCATTCACCATGATAGAAAGGCATAATCCGTTCTTTTTTATCACGATAATGGAGTGCAACAAGTGATTGGCCTTGCTGGATAGCCATGACTTTATTGGCAAATTGGAAAGCTTGATATTCTAAGGGATTACGTGGATCGGTCACAATATCGATCCCGTCTTTTATTCTTGTAATCATTTTTTCTACTGTCTGGATATTTTCCTCAGCTACCTGTTGTAAATGGATAGGTAATTCAACTACCTGGCTTCTTTGTTGGTTCAGCCATTTCTCATACGTCTTTGGAATAATCGATAAATTTTCCTTTAATTCCTGCTGCGACACGGTTGCTAAATCCATCATTCTCACATTTAACTGGTCAATCGATCGATGTTCCACAACGGGCAATTCATATGCAGGCAGCCAATTCGAATGAATGGTGCAGGTTTCAGAATCAACATGATAATCGACGCCAACCCCATGTCCAATGGCATATTCTTTTACATGCCGATACAACAATTCATCCTGATAATTCCACTTGTCCGCTTTTGATGAAAATGCAGCAGCTGCACTTGCTTGAAAGGAAATAGATATTTGCGTTTGAAACATAATTTCACTCTGCAATGGATAGGAATCTCTGACATAGCTATTCATCAAAAATAAACTGACATGAAAAAGTCCATCCCGTTCTCTTACCTTACATTTCAATACTGCCGGTTCTTTTAAGCTAAATTCTTTTGTTTCCGGTACAAATGATATTTCCTTTTGAACTAAGGTTCGCTTATGCTCTTCATCATCATACATTCCCCAAGATGCAGTAATGGTAATTGGCACCAACTGCTTCATTCGGAAACTAAGTCCCATTGAAGACGGGCGAAAAGGATTTCGGTTTGATAACATTTCATCTAAATTTTCCGTATCCAGAACTTCTTTCGTGCGAATATCATTATCATCCTCGTTGATGACTTCAAACGTTGAACCATAAGGTGCTAGTTTGCCAGTAAGATAAAAAGACATCGGCGGCTTCCGTTTCCCCAATATTTCCTCTTCCTCGAATGGACCCACGAATAATTTATGCAGGTCATTCACTAACTGAGAGCGCCGCTTGACATACGGTTTCATATCCATCGGTTTAGACTTTTCTCTTTCCTTTGTGGCAACGGGCACATCCTTGGTTTTGATCCTTAACTGGTCCCCATCTAGTATAAAAACATCCGCATATTCCTTAGCCCAGCGGTTTATTTGCTCCTTTTTCAGGTAAAGTTTCGGCAGCTGTTCGATTAATTCCGTTACATTTGCTTTCTTATCCTCTTTTGCAAGAAGAAACTGATAAACTGTTTTCGGTCCAGGTTTCATGACTTGCTCCTTTCTTAGGATGACCTATGTTTATACATTTAGTTTCATGCATTGTTTATAATAGAAAAAACCCCCTCCAAAAAAGGGGTCAGACAACTTCATAGATTTGGAAATTATAATTGTAAGTAATTTTCTCTTGTTGCGAGAACTGAATGATGGTTTTTTCTTCTTTGACCATATTGCACTCTATAAGCTTTTTCATCATGTTTTCAAAAACAATTTCCAATGTCGATTTTACAAATAACCGTTTCACATTATACCTACGCTCGAAGTCTTTCCGTACCTCTTCATTATCATATTTTCCTAGAAAAAATGTCCGAACTTTCTCCCTTACGGTGAACCCATTATTTTGGCTTTTTTCGAAAATAATCCTTATTAGGTTTTTATACTCTTCCTTAAAGGCATCCCGATTCGCCAGATCACCAGAAAGTTTCTCCAAGGTAGGCTCATTAATGGCCAAGGAAGGGTTCAACTCCTGAAAAATATCTTTTTTATCAAGAAATACTTTAGACTTTTCAACAAGATAAGTTAACAGTCCGTTTTCCGGTACGTTCAATTCTACAATGTTTTCAGTCTTAGGTTCATCTTCGGTAACCTCAGTTTCTTCTTTTTCTATTAACCTACTCATTTCATTGATAAACTCCTGAGTAGCAACAACGATGGATCTGATATCCTCTGCTTTTTTATGAAATTCCTCTTGATCTTGGATTAATTCCAAATCAAACCACAAGTTTTTAATAGAATGGATATATTTCCTTAATGACTGTTCCAGGTAGCTTTGAATGGTCAGAATTATATTGCTAAATTTTGAAGGATCAATGTCCATTGTTGCACTTAGCCTATTGGGGTTAACAATAGCCGTAAAATTCAGCTCCCTCTCACATTTAACCATAAACTGTTTTAGCTGCTCGCTTTTTGAATGAGTGTAGTGATTATAAAGCTGTGAAATTTCGGTTATATTTCCTTCCCAGAAATGCTCCATAACACTTTCGATCAATTTATTGGCAGTTAAGAAGGACGCCTTATCTGAATAAGCTTTAATTACGACAAGAATAAATCTTTTTAATTGTTTTAAATCCTTTGATTGGTATATGGCCTGTTTCAATGAGTCTTCCAACAGCCTTGTTTCTACTTTATCCAAATTGGTAAGTCTCCACGAAAGAGTCTTTTCAATCGTAAATTCCAATTCAATCGGGAGTTGGAAAAACGGAATAACATTCCAGTCATATCCTATGAGCTTAATATAATAATTTGATTTATTTACATAAATGGTTAAAATCTCTTCCCCTTGTTTTTTATAGATTAATTGAGAGTAGGGGATTCCGTATAGTTCCTTCATTTCATCGAACAATCCAAAGTCAAATAGAAATCGTTCCAATTCGATAATACTTTGGCAAATGTCCGAGTCAGGATTAAACATGTTTTTTATCTCGGATGTTTGAAATCTCATTCCTATAACCGCATTCATTGTTCATCACCTAAATCTGTATATTATCCACAGTTACTTTTTCTAGATCATCGATTAAATGTTTAATAGTTTCCTGTTCCTTTATTAGAGCAAGCATTCGGTTGGACCGTTCCGAAAAACTAATAGACGTGTTGGCTACCAATCCGTGCAATTCGTTCTCACATTCACTTTGTTTTTTACTCAACAAATCTTTAAAACTACTAAGCTCTAATTTATAACCGTTAATCATCTCATTCCATTTATTCAACAGTTCAATATTCGAGGACGATTCCAGGTTCATTCTTCACTCTTCCTCTCCTGTTCGATAACAAAGTTTCCAACTCTCTCAAAGAACTTGATGTTAGGCTTGGTTGCCTGGTACAAATCTTCGATGGCTGAAATGTTGCCAATCATAAAATGTTCCTTTACCATTTCAGAAATTGATTCTTTAAATTTCATTTCATCCTGGCGTATTTGTTTCATTTTGTCTTGAATTTGGATAATTAAATCCTGTGTGCTTAACTGCTGAAGCTCATGTAATCGATTGTTTTCATTTTCGATCGGTCTATTTTCTTCGGGATGAGCTTTGGAAGATACATTTAAAAGCTCTTCTTCCTTAACTTCCGGGAAAACCTGAACCGGATCGGTAGCATCCATGGCTTTTTCGTTTTCTTCGTTAATATAGTATCTTGATAATTTGCTAATATTCAGTCTCCAATACCCTTTTTTTCCTTCAACCTGTTCAAAGCATTCATTTTTGCTGAGCATGTTTGTAATTGTATTTCTTGTGGTGGAGCGTAATTCCGATACTTTATCTTGTAATACTGACCAATGCATTCCCGAAGGATGGACGGCCAGTACCTCGCACATCAGACTAAAAATGGATTTATTTACTGATTTGCTTTCTTCCACAAGTCTGCCAATATCCAGAAATCTTTGTTGCTCAGACGCATAGCGCTCATCAAAACCTACATTATGGAGGTGGATTAAAAACATGACTTGTTTATCCATATCGAATCTGAATCTATGTCCAGGTTCAATTAAATAATCCGAAAATAGGTCCATTACACCATCACCGTAAAAGAAATACTTGTCACCTGACTTTTCCCACAACCATTCATAACGGGAATCTTCATGCTTGATCATTACTTTTCCATGATCATTTTGACGGAATAGAACAGACATTTCGATTAACGCATTTGGTATAGAAAAATAACCCTTTACCCGGTCATAGTACGAAACCGTATGGTACACATACTTTCGGTCAACCTCACCCTTTGTTTCCACTCTACCGACATTTTCCTTTTGCATTTGGTGGGCCATTTGATTGGAAACTTCCTTTAGTTTATCGACATTTTGGATGGTCGGAGATGAATCTCGAACAGCATAATATACGTTTTCCGTCTTCTCTAAATTCAGATTAGGTACATTATCGCTGTATTTCCACACACTCTCTTCTATTTGTTTAATTTCAGGTACCACTTGAAGCAGTTCTTCAATAGCAACATAATAGATGAGGTATGACGGGTCATTTGGCCCAGCATTAAAAAATTGGAATGCAATTTCTTGTGTGGAGACTTCCCCGTCTCTTTCTTTAATATAATGAATGATTTTATAGCTTAATCTTCCAATCTCCTCACTTATTTCAATTGGAATTTCCAATTTTTCTTTCACATTTATGATAAGGTCTTCTTCCCTTGATCTTTTTATGCCTATTTTATTTCCATAAATCGTGAAGCGATCATCGAATTGAGGAAGGTAAATGGCTTTTTCTCTGTCCAATTTATGTAACTGGATCACTTTTTCTACCACTTTTTCTCTTTCAATATTTAGAAGCTCAGTATTATATATGTAGTCATAAACCAGATTATTGATGATTACCCATTCGGAAAGTACCCAATAGGCGGTATTTTCAATCTGTGAAAATCGAATATCACTTAATAATAGCTGCATTAACACATCGTCCGGCTCATAAACTCTTAATCTGTATTTCATATCTGGTATCCGAAGCGGTATTTTTCGTGGGTTCATGTATTCATAGATATGGTTCAATCTTCCGTCAATTTTATCTTTGATCCCCCATAATCCATCTTCTACCTCTTTAAAATAGGATTTTGGAGCATTCAGTGCCAAGTCAACGATCCTTGTAATCTCTTCGGTTGTAGAATTCAAATTGGTCCAGTTCTTTTTCAAATAAAGTAATATTTCAGGATAAGGCAAAATATGGTCTGGATTTTGCAATAATGCTTTTTTTATTAAGCTGACATTGCTGTAGCAAATACCTGGTCTACTCTTGTTATTTATTATTCTCATATTAATCAATCCTTCATCTCTTGTCCCAAGTTTTTCCTCTTCATTACTTTTAGTAATTAAATTTACTTTGTAATTAAATGGTTCCCCCGTTTCATAAAATTCAATAAATTCAGCACACTCTTGGGGTATTATTTTCTTTATGCTATCTTTATGATGAATTTTAAGGTATTTAAAACTAGAATGAAAAACTTCCTTAAAATAATCCTTCAGTTCCTTACCGTATAGTATTTGTATTGTATCTGATGGAACATTTCTATTTACATTTCTAAGCTTTCCTTTATATAGTTTATCTTGAATAACTAATCTAACTTCTACTCTTTCGCCTCTACCAATATGTATTCCATTATTAGCTTTTTTAAAGTGCTCATAAAACTGATTTGGAACAGTAGTACCACCATGCTCAAAAATGGACCAATCCACCTTCTTACGACCAATTAGGTTAGGAGTATCGTCTTTCGACCAGCTAGCAACTTCTTTTAACATTTTTCTACTTCCTCCAGGAGAAATAACTAATAAATTTAGGGAGTTTGTATGGTTAGTAGGTATTTAGTTGTATAATTCTATTGTAAAATAACCTTCGAAAAAAGGTAACCATATTTGGAAAATAAATTACATATCATCCTAAAAATATTTGATATTTTCGCAGATAAAAACCCCGGGACTTGATTCAATGTTTAGATCAAGACAAAATTATTAATTATTTCACGGCTAAATTGAAATGTTCCATATTTATAGACTAATTGGTGTCTCGAATCAGATACATGGAAGTTCATCTGTAAGGTGTATAAGGAAAAAACGCAGGACCAAATCACAGGTATAATCACATCGTTCCAGTAGTATTACTTACTTCCAAAAAGGCCTAGAGAAAAATCTCCTCTAAACCTTTTTAGTACCAAGTGACTTTACAAATAATGCTATCAGATAAACTCCATTTCAGTTGTTCATTTAAAAGGTATTACCTTTTATATCTTCTATTTGTCCAAATAACAAATTCTCTAGGTGGGTACGAAAGCTCTAGCCATTGATCAATTTTTTTCTCTTCATTGTATACATGAACTAATAACCCTTCTCCACGCTCTTCAGAACCTTCCAAATAAACACCAATTTTTCCTGATAAATAATTTGAATACTTATCTTTCCAAGGTTCCCCATGCTCATCTATAAATTCCTCTCTTGTTTGAGCCCCAACTTGAATCGCAATTTCATCCATTTTTTCTGGAGAATCTATTTGAACATACGCTATTCCACTATCCTTCTTTTTTTTAATCGGTATCCATGGAAATACAGCTTTTGGATCATCTTTATACTGTTTAAATCCAATACATCCATTAGTGGTATCCGGAAAATCTGCATACCTTACACATTTTTTAATTACGTCCATTTATTCATACTCCTTTTTGAAAATTAGTATTAACCAATATATGTAAAAATCTACGATTTAATAATCTTGCCCTATATAAATGTTTTAATTTCACGTAAAAAAAGCCCATTATTTTCGAAGTATTGATTAAAGAAAGATTTTTATATTTTTCGTGACTTTTGGCATGGATTGACTGTGACTTTTGTAGTAGAATAGTAGAATAATTGTAATATTTTGTTATTTAACCCAAATTATTACTACTAATACAAAAATCGAAAATGTAAATGGGAGGATCAAGACGGTGGCAAAAGTACGACTTATGGAAGCCAGAGATATTATTCGATGTGTAGAAATTGAAAATAGTGCATGGGTAGACCCATTAGCAAAGGAGTACTCATTTACAAGTAAGCACTTTGAGGAACTTATTAAGGTAAACCCTAATGGTCAATTTGTAGTAGAAAATAATGGCTTAGTAGTTGGTTTTGCTAATACACAGCGAATTAACTATGTTCAGGGAAAAACCGAATTAAAAACTTGGGCAGAAATGTGTAACAAAGGCTTTATATCTAAGACTCATATACCTAATGGAGATACTGTATTTGGAATAAACTTGAGTTTTAGTAAAGAAGCACCTTTTACAGCATCAGGTATACTCCTTGCCCATATTGCGACCTATACATTTAAAAATAGTATAAGGTCCGTAGTATTAGGTGGGAGACTTCCTTTTTATCATAAATATGCAAATCAGATGAGTCCAGAAGATTACATAAATGCTAAAAGAAAAAGTGGTAAACCACTAGACCCCGAACTTCATATCTATAAAAAGGCTGGATGTCGTCCAGTGAAAGTGATTCCAAACTACTTTCCAGATTCTGAAAGCTTGAACTATGGCGTACTATTAATATGGAATAATCCTTTATATCGTATTTCTAGAAAATCAAATCAAATAAAGGAAAAAATACTTGGTCGATAAATAGTAAGAAAACTTGGGGCATTAGATAAGTCAGTTTTTTTCGTTAATCCTTTATTATTTACGAAGCCTATGTCACTTTGTATAACAGTTATAAATGTTATTCAGGATAACGTATTTTGGCTTTATATTCTGAAAGGAATGTTTAGGTTGGGTTGGTTTTATTTAATTCTAGGTGCATTCCTTGAGGTGGGTTGGGCTTTCGGGCTAACGTTTTCTAGGGGATTCACCAATCTAATTATAACTATTGTAACAATATTACTTATTTTGCTTAGCTTTTTTTTCTTTTCACTAGCGTTAAAGTCCATTGCAATAGGCGTAGCATATGCAGCTTTTACTGGATTAGGTACAGTAGGTACAGTAGTTGGCGGAGCCATCTTCCTTGATGAGACATTAAGTATTGTTAAAACTTTTTTTGTGTTATTGCTTATAGTTGGAATCATTGGGCTTAAATTGACAACAACTGACGAACATTTAAAAATGGATGCGGAAGGCTCCAAAATCAGCAATAATTAAAAATGCGAGGGAATTTTTATGTCTTGGGTGTTACTTTGTTTATCAGGTTTTACAGAAATAGCAGCTGTTGTATTTATTAAGTTTTCTCAAGGTTTTTCAAGGTTAAAGCCTACAATCGCAGTTTTGTTTGCAGATGCCTTTACTTTTTATTTGTTGTCTTTAGCTTTAATATCGCTACCAGTTAGCACAGCTTATTCTGTATGGACAGGTATTACAACTGCCGGAACGGTTATCATAGGTATGCTTTTTTTTAATGAAAAGAGAAGTTTCAAGAAAATGATTTCTCTTATCTTAATAATTATTAGTGTTATTGGATTAAAGCTAATTTCATAAAGTAAACGTGACAATTTTTCAATCAAAAAACGGATAAACTCTATATTATTAGAGAAAAAGTTTTGTTCCTTCTTAAATTGTCACATTAATTTAATTATAACTTTTCAATCCCTACTTATATTGAGTTTAAATTCCTTTACAAAATACTTAATATAATTTTTTTGCATCTAAATGCACGCTGTAATTCCCATCAATTTTGCATACACTACAAAAAAATATTTCAGTCTTGTGAAATCGTGTTTGAGAAAATATTGTATATACTTTAAACCTGGATATTGCAAAAAAATACACACGTTATTTTGATGTAAAATAACGTGTGTTTTAATATGTTTACCTTATTACACACAAGAAGGAAACCCATTTTTATAATATAAAGGGTTTTGGTATACGGCCAACTTCTTTGATTAGATTTCTATTTTCAATTTTTTTGAAAGTAAATTTTTTGCAGGTTATTAATTTTTGGTACTAATCAAATGCTCAGTAACACACACCCTCTCTTTATAGTAAGGACTCAAATTCATAAACAACTCTTTAAGCTGCTCCACTTCAATATCATTACTTACCAGGTATTCCAGCAATTCCTCCTGCCGTGCCTGCCCTAAGCTTAAACGGTACAGGGCAAGGATTTTCATAAGGCGTTCATATTTGGGAATATCCCTACTAAGTGGATAGGCCGGTACCACACGTTCAATCTTGATCTCCTGATTGTCAGGGAGACACCAAAAAGGCACTAATTCCGAAGTTCCTTCATCATTTTCTTCCCGAAGCGCTGTATCGAAAAGTTCATCCCAAATATTTGCCTGAAAAGGAATGGAGCCGTATTTAGCAGCTATGTTTTGACGGATGGCGAAACATTTATATCGGTTAATCCTGCCTTCGCGCTGCTCAAGCTCAACCGGGTTTGACGGAAGGTTCCAGTGCATGATTTTACGACAGTAATAATGAAAATCCAGCCCTTCTTGGCCAATTGAAGTCGTTGCCAGAACGAACGGACGGAATGGCGAATTGAACGAGAGCCGGATATTATCCTTTCGGTTCAAGGTGTTCTCCTCATTTCTCGTATCGTAAAACCCGACCGCATAATTGGTACGCATTTTAATATAATGTTCCTTCTCCCCGTTTTGCTTCCTGCCGTCTTGAAGAATTCGCTGTTTGAAATGAGCATAAGTGTCGACATTGAAGCTGGCAGTTCGTGTCTTTAACGCCTTCACCATCATCTTCACTAACTGTTTATTTCGCAAAAGCTCCTCTTTATCCTTAAGGGCGCCTTCTTCCATCAGCATATGGGCATATTCATCCAGCATCGCTTGCATATTTCCATCAACAGAATACTTCAAGACATTTTGCCAATGGACATCCTGGCTGTTTCGCTTTCCATACTCCAATTCCACAATTGAAATCGCTTCTTGTGTGTTAAATCGGCTAAGGATGGCTTTTGCAAGCTGAATAGCATAAGGAATGGATTCACTGTCATACTGCCCCATCATTCTTAAAGCACATACAGCAGGTGAACCTAACACCATATTCACCAGCACATCCAGTAAATCATCAGGCTGTTTTCCCAATCTTAGTTGATGAACGTTTTGAAAAATATCTTTCAATTCTTCGAAATGCTTGGCAAATGCCGCTTCATTTTCCTTGTCCTGTTTTTCCTCATCGTCTTCCATTACAAAGAGCTGATCCTTACTGAACCAGTCTAGAATCACTTCCTCGTTTATATCAAACAACAGCGGCGCCACATAGTACCATCTTTCATCCAATCCGGCCTTGCCATCCTTAATTTCATTAGGAACTTGATCGAGTAGCACTTTTATATTTTCAACAAGCTCATCCTTTAGTTCTTTCAAGGAAAGCTTTTTATTCACTACTTCAGCAGGCTGAAACAGCTTCGCCAGAGTAGCGGATGGATATACAAGCGCTAAATGATTCATGTTGGTAGGAGCATGGTCTTTCATTGCAAAGGTTAAGCGCGGCTGTGGGAAACGATTTTTGGCAAAATAACTGCGATTTTCTTTCTTATTCTTTTTGCTTGGTGTTTTTTTAATCAGCTCTCCCACCGTCAACCGCTCTGCGTCATAGGAAACAAGCGTTGCAATCGCACGCGGCACCATTTCCCATGCGGAAAAAACGAGCACTTTAGAAAATTGGCTTTGCCCCTGAAAGCATCCGCCTGGCTCATAATACGGCAAGGAAGGTGGAACCCACAGCAGTCGTTCCGCTTGCTTCGGGATGGCGATTTCCTTAAGTTTGCTTAGTCGGGCATTGGCTTCAGGCAGTTTTCCGTATTTCGCAATGATGTCACGATTCATCCAAAGTACCGGTTTTCGGGCTAGCTTGATTTTATCGCGGTGTTTTCGGAAATAGTGGGTGACCTTTTGTTTGAGCTTATAGTGCTCCATATAGGACATCAGATAGGGTGCTGATTTCACATAATCGACCGGAACCTTGTCCGTGAGCTCCATTTCCTGAAGAAGATGATCCATTTCTACAAATGATAATACGTCCTGTTCGGTAATGTTTAATATATTCTTCTCCATTGATGATGAAATCAGGCTACCCGCACCGTCGACCAGCATCCGCTCTGTCCTTGCTATGCCTTTATAAAGATAATCCTCTGCTGCCTGTTTTTTCGCCGATAGTATGGCAAAATCATTGGATGTAAGCTGGCTTAACGCAATGGAAAAATCATTCCATACTTGACGGAACTTCTGGCGATGGTCAGGTTGTTTTTCAAACAGAAAATCCATTACCTGCATGAATTCTTGATAATGGTCATCGCTTTTTGAATCGGCCATTTCCTCCAAGGTTGAATACAGCTTATAAGGCGTGGCTGACAGCAAGAGAATCTTTACCGCTTGCTCATTTGACTTTGGCGTATTAAAGAATTTTTTCGCCAATAGCGCTGTTTCACTTTCGCCATCGTTATTGATTAACTCCTTAAACCGTTGAAATTCATCCATGATGACGAGATCGGCATCCATCAAATCCATACTAATTTCCGCCATCATTTTTCGAATCTTGTGAATGACGTGAAGGGCTCCATTTACTCGCTTGCCGCGTTGTCCATCTTTCTTAATGTCCACACATATTTGGATAATCTCCGGCAGTAAGTCTTCCTGATGTGACAAGTACGCTTCCACTTTTCCGAGGATAGTCTTGGTATACTCTTCATTACTGACTTGGTTGCATTTTCTAGCCTTTGTTTCAAACCACCCTTTCCAGGAGTCCCATCTCCCAGGAGCCTTATCAATCATTAATAGCTCGAATTCATTCAAGTATGGTTTTAACGGCTTATAGTCCTTCAATACGACATACAGCAAGGAACGTTCCGCAACATTCCCGCCCCCCGATTTCATATCAAAGGATGTAGATGGGGTTAAGGGAATCAACTGAATAAAGTTTTCTTTGATCTTTGGATCGAACTTATTCTCAAATATCTTCAAATGCTGCATCGACAATCTGGTATCAGTTAACCCCTCGATCGTCACCCGGTCATCGATTTTCAGCTTAGCAAGATTTTGCGTGGCGATACCTTGATTGGAGCAAACATAGACCACCTTAAAGAGGTCATCGTTTAATTTTTCATGATGAAATCGAGCCGTTTTCGCCACCACTCCTCTTGCAATCAATGTTTTCCCCAGGCCCACTTCATCCGCCACAAGGACCCGATGATAACCATTAGTGAAAAGCTCATGAATTCTTTGGACTGTTGCTTTTTGAAAATCTTTGAGGCTGGAAAGAATTTCTGTTTCTCTTTGCTCTAAGTCGATCATTTTTTCACCTTCTTTACCGCTCGGACAAAAGTTTCATACAGGCTTTGGAACTCGGGAGGAACGATGTCTTCTTTATTAATCATATTCATCACGTTTTTGACGTCCCCTAGTTTTTCCGGTGTTCGGGAAGCTGCTTTCAGCATATTTTCATAGACAACCGGATAATCGCCCATGCCAGTGTTCCAGGCTCCTGTCCCTAGTCTTTTCTTGTCCATTTGTTCTAAAGTCGATAATAGAAAATCATCCGCTAACAAAAAGGACACGTATTTTAAAAAAGTATATGGGTCTTTAATAATCGAGCGAAAGATCTCCTGATCCCGCTCCTCAGGAATGCCTTCCGTCGGGATCTTGATAATTCTTTCGACCTTTTCTCCATCCATCTCGGCCCGAATCTTGTAAAACTCACCTAACTCCAGCAGGCTTAAGTTTTCTATTATCATTTCTTTTTTAAGAAGCTGCATACGTTTGCTTAACAAAGGTCCGATTGAAAATTGGATTCCTTCAGGGAGAGTGTCCATTTCGATGCAAATGGTATATGGCTCTGAATCATTAAGGACAATTGCTTGCAGTTTCTTTCTGCAAAGCTGTTTAATGGCTTTTTCCAGCTTATCCGTTACATCGCTTTCTGAATCATTCGTTTCCGGGATCGTCTCTATTTTCTCAAAAGGATTTTCCTTTTCGTCCTCACCAAATAGATCATCCAGTAAATGTGAAATCCTGAATCCGTATTTTTGGTATTTTAGTTTTAATAAAAATTCCACATTCCCCTGGAAGGCATTCCTTGAACAGTTGGCTGACCCAATATAGAGATGATGCTCATTGTATTTGGTCCTAGCATAAAGCTTTGCATGGATATCCTGCTGTTGGGCCTGAACTGCCTCTTTTTCCGGATGATCCTCGCTAATGGCTCCTTCTCCTTCAATGATGATGTCTTTTAATGCAAAAACATCAAACTCTGTTAACATACTAGGTTCAAGCTTATGTAATTCTGATTTTCTGGTAATTAAAGTCTTGCCGGCTCCAGAATAAGCCTGTTTATTTATTTCTTTGACGGTAGCTTGGCTTAGAAATGGAGAAATGACAATCAGCTGATGATATTTTTCAAACAAGCCCGATTCTTCAATCCCATAGCCGTCGATTCCTAACGGGCAAAATTCAAACTCAGGGATGTGTTTATCCGCTGGATCAAAATGAACATAATCGAGCTCGGCAATCAACTTCTTTATCTGTTTTTGCTTTTGTTTGTTTTTTGTATACGGGACGAGAAAATGTAGAAAATCAGCCAACGGCCTGTTCTTCAGCGTTTTTTTATTATTTCTTTTTCCCTCTAATGCGATTGCCATATCCCAGCTGCGGTCAAAGGTGAGATTTCGCGTCAAGACGAGGAGCCGATAGAATACGTTTTGGTCAGCATCGTTATATTTGATCACCCAAATTTTTGGATGAAAGGAGTGCTCATTTTTCAAGGTTACTTCAAACACGCTATTTTCAAGCAACGCAAATATGTTGTTCCCATTATGGGGAACCTTGATTTGCCCTCCTTCACAAAATATCGCAAACTTATCAGCACTCTTTCTTAAGCCCTCCAAAATATAAATAGGATTATCCTGAAAGGTTTGGTCCATTTCTTCCGATAAGCTGAGTGCCAGGGGAACACCGATGAGCGCTTCGAGGTCAAGTGAATAGGTTGTCCCGACTGCAAACTCGACTTCAAAGCCGACCGGTGGTGTCAGCATATCACTATAATTCAGTCGATCCTCTGCTGGTCTAAGCATGATGTCCCTCCAATCCGTCCTTGATATCCGAGATCAAGCCTCTAGCGTTTCGAAACCGGTAATGCAGCATTTCCGTTCCCACCCAATCTCCTTCTTTATAGGAATAGACTTTGGAATTTAGCAGCTTAGCCCGTTCTTTTGATTTAAGGTCTTTTTCACGGTCAATGATGAGTTGATCCATTTTATCATCATTTCCTGAAAGAACCTCCTCTTGCCAGTTTTTCAAAAATAGCCTTAAACCTGTGTTTCTAATGTGAAGCCGTTCGATCACAGTTAAATAGGGAAATGACTCGAATTCATTTCTGACAAACGCACTGTTAAGCCAGTTTTTCCACTTATCCAATGCTATCGGGTTCGTATAGTTGGAAAGAATCACATTGTAGCGGATATTGGCACCGGAGATAAACTGACTGAATTTCTTTGCTAGCGTATAGTCTGCCAATAAATGTTCAGGGAGCGTGAAAGCAGAACCAATTGTTTCAAAACTTTCAACCGCTGTTACCTCGGAAAGGTCTTGCCTTAATAAAAAGGCATACAAACTGTCCTTCGACTTTTCTGCTTTTGTGATTCTCCCTTTTAAATACTCTGCTTCATTTTTGGTAAGATTTATGGAAAGTGTCTCTTTCCAATTCGCATCCGGCACTAAACATCGCCAAAAAGTGCTGGCGAATTCCCCGTGGGCGAGCTCGTCGTCGTGCTCATCATGTCCAGAGGCAATGATGGCGTTCTTATTTTTCTGCATGCTTATGTGTGCTTTGGCGTAATTGTCCAAGGATAATGTGGGATACCTGAAAATACCGAAGGTTCTTAAGCCGTTCCAATAGATGCTAGAAGGCTTCCGCTTTAGCTTTTTCCTCGCTCTGGCACCAATAACACCGCTGAATCCTGCTTGATTTAATACGTCAATTAACTCGATTTCTTCTTGACCCAACTTCTCAAGGAAGCGTTGTGGGGATGTAAATCTTTCTTTTTCTAGTTCCATTAATAAATAGGGAACGATTAAAAAATATTTGGCCCTTGTCTGGATGGTCGAGGTTCCCGGAAAAAGGATGTCAGCAAAACCGTCACGTATTAATCCAATCCCCATCTCATCAACGGCATCCGGTTCTGACAAAGCATCCAGGACGGCCAATACCTTGTTCCGATGCTCACTGGAATAATCAATCCAGCCGAATTTAATTGGGTTCAAATAAGACACCCCGTTTCAATAATTTTTTATGTAAGCACTTTGTTATCCAAAATTTTCTTTTGCTCTCTTATGTAGATTATACAGTTTATTCCGTTTTTTTGGGACTATCAAAAAAGAAGGTTTACCGGAAATGGTAAACCTAATACACCATATGACTCTTGTAAAATGAAAAGAGGTATAATTAAATAGATGAATGTAAATTGGAGGAGTTAAGATGTTGGTCAAGGTTCAAATTGATGGAGGTACGCCCAACAAAAAGAAATTGAAGAAAAACACCCACGAGATATCAAGAATTACATATAAGAGTCTGGGACTTGTTGAAAGCGCCTTAGAGGAGTTTCTTCAGGAAAATATTGAAGTATTAACCCAAGAAGAAGATTACGAACTCAAGATTATCGGTAAACAGGTTCGCAACAATGCGAATAAGCGGACAGACTTAGTCGGAATCGACAGTAATGGGAACGTGGTCGTGATCGAAATCAAACGGGATGAAGATGATATGAGGAGTCGAAAAGATAACTTCGAATCCCAGGCCATTCGCTATGCCGCCTCTTTTGCCAAAATCACCAGCGTCCAAGAAATTGTGGAAAAAGTGTATGCCGATTATTTAGTCCATTATGAAAATGTCAAGGAAGAAGAGGCCATTGAAGTTGGCATTGAGAACATCGTTGGCTTTTTAAATGATCACGAAGCATTTGATAACTTTAATGCCGACCAACGTATCATATTAGTTGCCTCGAGTTTTGACCCGAGTGTCTTATCCGCCTCCGCCTGGTTATTAACAAAAGGACTCGATATTTCTTGCTTTGAAATTGCACCTCAATTGATTGAAGGGGAAAATGGTGATGAGTACCTCCTTGAAATCAAGAAGCTGCTTCCGCTTGGATCTGATGACGATTATTTCTCAGAAATATTGACGAACGAAAACAAGCGGCCTACAGCCCGAAGACAATCCAGCTGGACGCGAAAAAGTTTCCCAAAACTCACCCACATGCTGGAAGTGGGGCTTGTGTCGGAAGGCGATGAGATTTTCTTCAAAAACCTGGAGAGCGAGTCCCTCGGAAAGATTCAAAGTGGTAATAATGTCGAATTTAACGGAAAAATTATTTCTTTAAATGCCTGGGCGAAACAATTTGCACCAAGCGGTAAGGTCAATGGATATGATTATGCGGTTGTAAAAGAAAAGAACAAGACATTGTCGGAGATTCGGGCAGAAGGATACGACCTGTTTGATGGCATGGGCTTTGATCCAATCGAATAGGAACAGCGGAATATCTTTAAGAATATTAAAACAATAAAACCCAGCCTATATGTGGGTTTTATTGCTTTGTATACCTTAGTGTCTCATAGTAAATGGTCAATAAATTATATGCTTTTACTTCTACTTACTTCTAGCCAAAAATCGGAGAATTACTCTCTTTCCCCAAATTAGGAATTTATCAAGTAAACCTGTTCTGTTAAATCACTTCCAACTGATCCCGTTCCTCAATGTTTTTATAAATCGCAACTTCTGCAAATGCTTTATACTCTTCATCCATCTTTTTGAATTCTTTTTTAATAGTTGAAAGCAACCCTATAGGGACAATCTTCATGTCCCTGTATCCCACATTACTATAACGGGTTATTTTACGTTTACAAATTGATACATATATTTCATTGCATCTGGCAATGACTCTTTCCAAACCTTCCATTCATGATCCCCATCTATTACTCTGAATTCAACTAACTTCTTCTGAGTGGCATCTAAATCTCTTAGCTTTTGAAAAAGAACAGCAGAATGATACGCAATATTGAATACATCGTGGTCGCCTGTTTCAATAAATAGCGGCACCCGAATTTCTTGATTCTTATACCCATCTATACGGGAAGTGTAGTTGAGTTCAGTCCATTTTGCAGGGTCATATACAGTTTTAGGATTTTCCTTACTAACTGGTTTTGATGGGTCAAAATTCGGATTCGGTTTTTGATAAGTAAGGTTTGTGTTTCCTGATGAATTGGAAGGCGGTTGATCTACATAGGAAGCAGGACTTAAAGCAGCTCCTGCAGCAAACATGTCCGGGTGACTCATTATGTAATTCACCGTTCCATATCCTCCTGCAGATAAACCAGCAACTAATCTGCCTTCTTTTGTATCAATGGTTTTCCAGGTACTATCGATATGTGGAATCAGGTCCTGAAAGAAAGCGGTTTCGGCATTTTCGTTATACCCATTCACCCACCAGCTTTTGGCTCCTGGCATGACAATAATCGAAGCTGGAATTTCGCCTTTTTCAATCAATCTGTCTGCTGTTGCTTTCACATCCCCATTTTGGACCCAGTCATTTTCGTTCCCGCCCGAGCCATGCAACAAATAAAGGACTGGATAGTCTTTGTCTGAAGTTTTATAACCGGTCGGCAGATAGATGTTGTAATTATAATCTCTACCCAATACTCCCGAATAGAAACTTTCATGGATAATTTGGCTGTTACTGGATTTCGGAGACTCCACATCTGCCAAAGATAGAGTTGGAAGCACCAAGGAAAGCATCAAAATGACTACTAATAAAAATGATTTTCTTTTAAACATGTTATCCCCCCTATTAGTTTAGTAAATTATATAACAAATATTTCCAGACAGGAACATTATTCTGAATATTCAGACCCTTAGAACTACCATTATAAATTTGTATAGTACTATCTGTGTAGTTGCAGCTGTGTCATGTAAAGTAGATTCAAGAAAATAACTTCTTTTTAACCAGAACTAATGTATGATTCCGACAGATGTTCTAAAGAACTTTTCCCCCTCAGAAGCATGGGAAACCTCACATTACTAAAATCCATTTCCGTGCTGACACTTTATTTATTTGATCACTGTATCTCTGTATACTCTGAAACCTAATCTTCTGCATTCGTACAGTTATATAAAATTTAATGGAACATCTTCTGAAAAGGAATGTAGCGAAAGAATATGTTTCCAGACTATCAAGTAAATTGTTCGTTTAGGAAAGACAAATTACCGGTCTTACTCGCACGAAACGGTGGGCCATCCTCCAAAAGGCGGTTCCTGTCTTAGGATTAAAAAAGTGGCTTACACTATTGCTTATAATGTCCGTTTAAGAAAAGGACAAAAAAATGGCGTAACTAAATTTATTTACGCCATTGGTGAATGGGAATATGATTTGTACAAATTAAAGAAGACATATTATAAGAAGGATTTTACTTGGCCGAGTTATTAATTTCACTTAATAAACCGAAACAACTGCTTCCAATAAAGGTACTGCTGATTCGGTTTTCCCCTCGAAAACGGTGCTTGCCCCCGCAAAGCGATCGGATAATCGTTAAACAAAAAAGAACCGGGCTATGCCCGGATTTTTTTGTAACTATTATGATAGTTTGATATTGAATTCTTGGATTATTTAATAAATCAAATAGAATCACTTTCATGATGCTATAAAAATAAGAATGCAATTGGTGTGGTAATGATTAAACTTAAGACGGTTCTTTGGAACCAAAGGATTACAAGTTGACGAATTGTAATTGGAATGTCTGTTGATAGTATACACGGGATACTTGCAGAGAAGAACATGATAGATGATACACAAGTGACTGCAACAACAAACTTCGTTACCATGGCAGATTTAACGACTAATAGTGCTGGCAGGAACATTTCTGTAATTCCAATTGCTGATGCTTTTCCAACTAGCAACGGATCTGGAAGCTGAAGTAAAGCTGTTATTGGGTAAAAAATGTATCCTAAATAATCGAAAATTGGAGTGTATTCTGCAAGGAGTAAGCCAATTAAACCAACTGATAAAATCGATGGCAAAATGCCCATCGTCATTACCAGTCCATCACGTAAGTTATCCCAAATATTTTTCCCAAAACTCGGTGCATTTTCTGCTGCATTCATTGCATTTTCCCAAGCTTTTTGTATATAGTTTCCCTTTACAGTCTCTTCTGGATTGCCCTTTTGGCCATTATAATAATCATCACTCATCTTACTGATTGGTCTTATTCTTACAGATATTGCAGTAATAGCAAATGTAACCAGCAATGTTACCCAAAAATAAAAATTCCACATCCCCATAAGCCCCAGTGTCTTAGAAACCACAATCATAAACGATACAGTGACAGTAGAAAATCCCGTAGCAATAATGGCAGCCTCTTTTATGGTGTAATTTCCTTTTTTAAATTCTCGATTCGTAATTAATAATCCTACTGCAAAACTGGCAACGAATGATGCCAATGCATCGACGGCGGAACGACCTGGAGTTTTCCAAATTGGTCTCATAATTTTTTGACATATTACTCCCATAAAATCGAGAAGACCATACCCTACTAATAAAGCCAAAAATACCCCGCCTAAAGGAACCATGATCCCAACTGGAACAACTAACAAGTCAAAGAGAAAAGGGCCAATATTTGGATTCATCAGCCAGCTTGGACCTACTTTTAAGTAGATGATTAATCCAACGACAAATCCTAAAACTTTAAGAATTGAGAATACAATATTAAAAGGGTTTTTGTTCCATGTTTTTGTTACAAATGGATAGATTGCTCCCCCTAAAATGACAAGCAACGCGTAGATAGGTGTAACGGAAGGGAAAGTAGTATTTAGCCATGTAACAATATGATCAAGCGGGATAGATGAGGTACCATTTAACGTAATTGGAATAAAAAATACAAAAATACCAATTGAACTAAAAAATAAGAACTTCAAAACATTTGAAATACTGTACACTTTTTGTCTCTGAATTTCAGAACTTGTTTCTACATTTGTAGATTGTGGATTCGGCATAATAGTATAATCTCCTCCATTAAGCATAAATAGTGTTTAAAAATAAATTGAAACCTATATGCTACTTGACAAAAGGTGAACATAGAGAGAAAAGACTAGGGAATGTCCGATTTAATCCGAGTGCCAAATTAGCCTCATCATTCATTTGCAACCTTTCAAGAGTATGCTAAGACTAACTAGTTAATTAATCTTCAAATAGCTTCCTTTGTGTCATTAAACATTTCGTCCCTCAAGGCCGGCCAACTCTTCTTTTGTAGCAGCTGGGGCCTTCATTTCAAATATATTGTTGATAACTGTATAATCATAATACCCAAGGCGGGCAATGGGTTTTATTTTCAATATATCAAGTTTCCCACTAGGAAGAATGATGTCATCAGCGATATGCACATGAGCTACTCGTCCGATAACAATATCGACTGTCGAAACCTCATTACCAGTTGGTATTCTAATCGTCTGAATATACTCACATTCGAATTGAACCGGTGACTCAGCAACACGTGATACAGGAGCCTCAATGCAGCTTTTCTTCGTTACACCCGCAGCCACAAATTCATCAACGTCTGCCGTAGACGCCTTTGCGGAAATATTAACTGCTTCGCGTAAATCCCAAGTAGCCATGTTCCATACAAACCAACCAGTTTCCTCAGCGTTTCGAACCGTATCCTTTCTTCCTCCTAATACTGATTGATTTGCTGCAAACATTACCATAGGTGGATCCCAGGTAAGATTTTGATATTGGCTGTAAGGCGCAAGGTTATCTACTCCATCTTTAGACCTGGTTGAAAGCCATCCGATAGGGCGTGGTATCGTACTACTTTTAAAGGGGTCATATGGTAAGCCATGATGCTGACCTTTCTTTGGTGAATAATGCATGTGAATTCCTCCCAAATGTTTTTTCTCAGCAACTGAGTTTGTTAATTATTGCAACGACACTCAAGGAAAAGCGTTTTTCCATAGGCTTATTAGGTACTGCTTGTGAATTTCTGTTAGTGCTGCTGATGAGGTAATCACCCCCTAAATCGTTATTAAATTTAATTATTTTATTAGTTTTTATGGTAATGAAAAAAGAAAGGAATATCCATAGAGAATATTCCGAATTTTAGTGATATTTACTGTTTTCTTGAAATGTTTCTTATCCCTTTTTCGTAAAAACTGGATTATTTTAAGATATCTGCATAATTTTCCGTTTTCCATGTCCTCGGAGAAGCCCCGGTAACCGTTTTAAAAACACGGCTAAAATAATTGGGATCCACATAACCGACAGATTCCGCCACTTCAGAAACAGTCATAGCCGTTGATTTTAAATATGCTTTTGCCTTTTCAATCCTTTTTGCTTGAAGATATTCCGTAAAAGTACAGCCCATTTGTTGTTTAAATAAAGAACTGAAATATTGACCGCTTCTGCCTGCCCATCCAGATACCTCTTCTAATGAAAGGGGTTTATGGTAGTTTTGTTCGATGTATTGAATTGCTTTAGCCATTATTTGGGAGCTGTATAGGGATTCCTCTTTTTCAACTTGGTCAAATAGTAAAGAGCAAAGACGAATCATCTTTTGGATAATATCGAATAAAACCTCGCCGTATAAAATTTCCTGAAAGATATCCTGATATTCTTGGTCATTCCTTAACAAATATGGTTTTTCTCTCATAAATCTGCGGATAGGGGCAACAGCGTTCGTCAATTTGGTCCGGACTAAATCGGAATGTGGATAACTGCCATATTCATCGGGAAAACCGCCAAAAAGCTTATAAAACCATGTTTTGATCCCATCCCTGTTTTTTTCTATTAAGTAATTTAGTAATTCATCATTCTCCGTTGGCGTCAAAAAAGGATCATATTGTTCATTCAAATTTTTCGTCATGGAGGGGAACACCTGGTTTCCGCCAAAATAAAAGCGGCGCAGCAAGGCTTGTCTTGCTTCAAAATAGGATTTATAAAGAAGTTTTGGAGTATCATATTGATTTCCAATTCCGGCCGAAATGGAAAGATTATTTCTTTGTTTCATCCGTTCACAAAATACCTTCAAAATCTGCCACAGGGAATGGATGGGATGGTTCCCTTTTGGAAGATATTCCTCACTCACCAGAAGGATGATCTGTTCATCGACTGACAATACAAAGGGCCGATACTCCTGCAGTTCATCATGAATCAAATGAATCAATGTAATTGGTTCAAATTCCTTTTTATTTTGTTGGTCCAAAGCCAATACGGCCACTATGCTGGGCACTTGATCGTAGCCCCAATTTTGAACCTGTTCGTTCATAAATGCTTCATTGATGACTCTTCCAAATAGAAGATCATAAGCCCAACCGTGATATAAAGAGGTTTCTCCTTCTTTTTTCGGAATATTTCTATGGTTTCGGATCATTTGTTTCAATGCCTTCAGCCATTCTTCCGCAACATATGGTTTCACAAATAATGCTTCTGCTTTCATTTTTACCGCTTGTTCAGCTGCTTGAAACGTTTTATGGCTTGTGTGCATGACCGTTTGAATCCTCAAATTCCTGACCATTCGGAATAAATGTTCCCGCTGATTTGGCTGAAACATCTCGAGTTCCATGACAAAAATATCTGGTTTCCATTCCATCAGCAATGCCATGCATTCCTCTTCATTGCTGGCTTCTTTTAATTCATCAATCGGCACTTGATTGGTTAAAAGCAGCCACTTCAATCCTTTTCTTTCAAGCTCATCCCGTTCCGCTATTAATATTTTCATATATAAACCACCTGTTATTGCATTTTTCACCTTATTCTTTATTCAATTATTTTTAAATTAAAACCTGCTAAAAATTTTTCATCTCTTTCATCCAAATTTTTGTTAAAAAACAACTCGTAACGTCAATTTTTGGACAGGTTCGCTTAATATAATTTACTATCATTATATCAGAATGTTATGATAACTCTATGTCAAGAACATACGTTTTACTAACTTTCTCTTCCCTCAATAATACAAATTGGCTCAAAAAGGTGTACCACTTTTGGCACACCTTCATAATCAGAGTTCATACTGAAGTTTATTTATTTAAGAAAATTATTAACATCATTAACTGTAAAAATTCTTTTACATCCTTCTTTAAACGCTGGGGCACCACCGTTTGCGGGATGCCTAATAGGAATATTTTCAATTTCATGTTGATTTAGGGTATTTGTAGAATGGTTTCCGATAGCTATTACTTTAATATTTTGGGGACATAGATTTAAAAGTCTTTTTAAATAATAAACCCCTAATTTTAGCTCATTAGGTTCTGGGGTTCGGTTACTTAATAAACCAACTGCCGGATCATAAGGATGGAAAGGAAAGATATTCCACAAAATAATTTCAAAGGGATCAACATTATTCTCTAGGATAGTTTTCCAAACAATTGTTGCTGTCGGTTCACTCGCACCCCTTTTTTTCCAAATCATCTTAAATCGCGGGAACTGTGAATTAGGATTGCTAGTCCTTCTACCAACTTTACCATGAAAAACATGCTGATAATCTACTTCTAAATGGTTTCCTGTGATCATTATTTCTGAAGTCATTGGAATTCCAGAAAAATGACCACCTTGAAATCCTAATGCTTCAGCAACAAAAATATAGCGAGCGTTTGATATCCTTGGCTCTAAAAAGCGTTGAAGATGATTTATCCTTAACATCGGTGCATCAGGTCCAATGTCTAGTTGTGTAGAATAATCGTTCCATGGATTAAATACTGCTTGGTCTGAATAATATGACATTAGTTCATCAATAAATTTCAACATCACAATATCTCCTTTTGGTTCTTACAACCATCTATCTTCTTTAGATAAAAATAAAAAGACACCACTGTGAGCCTTTTAAGAGGTGTCTTTGTTGTGAAAGTTTTGTATAGTATCAGCTTTATTTAGTGCACGGAAGATTCCTATCTTTATCGTTATCACTTGGCCCCAGTTATTCACAGAAGCATTTAATTTACTTCCTTTACCGTATAAAGTTCACCATCAATAATCCAATTAGTACCTATGGTGTTAAAAGTCTTTAACTCTATTTGATAACAGAAATCGTCCGCGGGATTCCACTGAATGCCTTTTTGAAATCTTCGAACTACCTCTCTCTTCCCAAGAATCGCTGACTGATCTTCCAAAAGTAATATTCGAATATCATTCGCTTCTTCATCTAGAATTCTTCCTAAACGGTCTGCCATTTCTTCGAGGTCTCCCCCAAAATAGGAGTGGAAGGCACTGACGATTCCATCTATTAACGGTTTACAAATTCCTGTTAAATTTACTCTCTTGCCTTTAGGTACTCCAAGATTTATTTTTATACCAAAGTTCGTTTCATTTGTTAAGGTTGGGAGTTTTGTAGTTAAGTTCAGGTGCTTCATCCTGTACCAATATTCATGTGGTTTATCTGGCAACACAGGAAGTTGCATTCCTGTCCAACTAACTGCAGTCTGATCCTTTTCCCAGTAAAGATTAATATTTTCTCGGCTCGTATAGTTATAGAGATGGTAATGGTTAAACGTTTGTGCAATTTTATCATTAGATAAATTTTCAAATGACCTTTCAATTATTATATGGTCATTACTTATATGGGAGAATGAACCGCTGCCAACGTTATAAAGTAAAACATTTTCGATATCAAAAAAAGAATCGTTTTCTCGTGTACAAAATTTACAGTATAATGTACCTTCTTTTACTGGGGCAATTAGTTTTAACTGGTTTCTTAAATCATCCCTCATTTCTTTCATCCAGTTTTTCGGCTCAAATTGTAAACGTTCAGTTGACCATAACTCCACTTTTTGTTCAGTGACTTCCTTGTTTTTTTTTTATCAAGTAATAATTATCATTTACCGGAGTTGTTTCTCCAGTCACCCAACCGAAATAAAGATTTATTCCTTGAAGTGCAACTGGACCAACCACATCATCCTTCCTTGGTAGCAAATGAAACAATTCAACAAACTCAGCATAGTCTTCATACCCTTTTCCACTCTCACTGAAAGAATGCACAAGCATTAGTGCATTTTTTGCTGTAAATTTCTTTGCTTCCATCAACGCGGAAGCTGTCCTATGTAATAGTTGATATCTTTTGTTTAGAACATTAGCCTCATCTAATTGCAATAATTCCAATAAATAATCCAGTCTCTTTCTTTTCCCCTCACTTGGGGCTGGACCCTTCCAAGCTTCTACCGTTTCTCCAAATGGTTCTGAAACTTTTCCTTCTATCATCATCGTCATTAATTCGTCATTTGCTTTCGCTAATACAAAGAGATCATTTTGTGATTCTTTTGATCCTCCAGGTAAACTAACCTTGTGTTCAGGTAATCCGAATAACATCTCGACCTTTTGAAACAGTGGGATTTGGCTCTGTTGAAACACTTGTTTAACACAGGATGGAAAATCGGCGGCCGCTTCCCAACTATGGGCCAACTCGTATGCAGAATATCCCTTTCTCCATTGATTTTCTGGATTTGCTAATGACTCCTTCCATGTACGTGGTCCTTTTGATCGGACAAAATATTTACCCATCAGCGGCCTCCCATTCGAAAAAATGTTTCCTTTGAACTCTTGATTTTTGTTAAGTTCCTCAGATTTGCCTTCTACAAATATCTTTCAATAAAATTTGCAAACTCAGACTCTGTAAAACCAGTCTTATACACCCCCTGCTCCTGCCACAACCCGCTCCCACGAATCTTTTCTTTGATTGAATAATTTCCTAACCATCGTTTGCTGGAGCGACATTCGGTACAATTCGAAACGTCAGAGATTAGTTTCGCTTCCAAATACAACCGTTTGTCTTTGTCACCTTCTTCAATAACAACAAATGAAAAATTGTTCTGGATGGTTTTTGTCACTTCGTGTTCAATCTTCTGTTGGTAATTTTTATTAATTAAATGCCCGTACTTTTGTTTATTCTCCGATGAAATTAAATCAAGCTCCCATATCTTTAGGTAATCGTCACTTTTCCTATTTAACAAAGCACGGCCTATATTTTTTCGAAAGATACTTCGATCCTTATTCTCATTTGTGAAATGCTCTTTAAGCCTGGATCCTAGCTTGTTTTTTCCTGTATGTGTACCTATCCGAACAATCCTATCCCCGCCATGGGCTTGTTCCCCTTTTTCAAACAAAATATAAATGCCATTTTGGGGAATCTCCTTCTCATTAAAGGGAAATTGATATCTTTTAAGTTTACGAAATAATGCATGGAGTTCTTGACACTTCTCAGACAACTTTAATCGCTCCTTTCAGATAAGATACTTGTTCCCCTATCCGCTTTCCTTCCAAAGGAAGTTGGTAATGTGAAATATGCTCTACTAAATATTTCCTATAATTATTACCTGCCAAAAAAACAAAACGATCATTTTCAAGATCAATTTCTTTTTTCCTCATTTGTTTAAGAACCATCGTGCTCCATTCCTTTTTTTCTTTAGCGCTCATATCATTAAGGGTTTTGTTGTACGGCTCTACTTTATCAGTAGTTTCTAATAACCCATAGAGTGCGGAAAGTATGTATATTTTGTCAGGATTAATAGATTTAGCATATTGCAAAGCATATTTGAACAATGTGCTGTCATATAAATTTTCTGCCGTTGTTTCATAGTTCTTTTTCTTGCTGACACATGATATAAGTACGATGTTTTTCATGATAATCAACTCCATAATCCTTATAACTTTATTACTATTTTTTCTACATAAAATGGTGAATTCCTTTAACTTTTTATCACATTTTAAGACCCGTAGTATTAGTGGATATGTTCCTCCGGTTAACTGATTTGCTTATAAAATAAAAAAGGAAATGACATTTTCAAATGCCATTTCCTAAAATCTTGCAATAGTCTTATATAATTTAAGCTTACCCAATAACTTATTTAGCTTTTCCCTTACGTTTTCTTTTCTTCTTCCTTTTTATTTGTAATGGAGCAATATTATCGAAAATACTATCTATTAAATGTTTCAAAGCCATTTCCATGTAAAAGGCATGTTTTAGATTGCCGTGTGCAAGGTTGCGCTGAATGGAAGCAATCAATCGTTCTGCCTGGTCTATTTGATTCTTTTTTTCTGGATGATGCAGGAGGTAATAGGTAATTTGATTTGATTTGGATTGATCATAAAATGAATCCTGTATTTGCTGTCTTAAGTAGTCCTGCAGCATAATATTATGGATTGTACTTCTATAAATCTCTTCTTTTTCCATCCAATCACCTTACTAACTTTTGTAAGATTTCAATATCCTGCTTATTCAAATCGATGATTTCGCTTTGTATTCTCTTCGTTATTTTTGTATTTTCAAGTGTTGCAGCGGTTTGTTGGGCGATTGTCTCATAAACTTGTTCCTGTTTCTTGGTAAAACTTTGCTGAGATTCAGCCAGTTGCTTCGTTGATGCCTCTAAACCTTCTTGTAATTCAGCGAAGACGCCAACCTGTTTCTCCATCATATCTTCGGTCATGTCCCTAATGTCCGCTATTTTTTCCTCTAACTTTTCCCTAAAATTGTTTAACCATTTATCCTGGTTTTGGTTATTACGCTTTTGAGTTTCATAGAATAACTGGAATAATTCTTTGGAATCGTGCGTTACCTTATCCAAAGCCAGCTTGTAATGCTCGATATTTTCTTTTTCAATTACTTGCATCGCATACAAGCTTTTTTGGATCGCGTCATTTGCTTGGTGCAAATGCTCATGCTGCTCAGCAATTTTTGTAGCAAACAAATCGGTCATTTCATCGACAAAATGATTGAGTTGTTCCTCCATGAGTTGAATGGATACCCCGGTTTTTTCCGATATGTCCTTGGAACTTTCAATAAACTGTGATAATTGCTGGCCCGTTTCTTCGTAGTAATTTTGTGCTGATGTAAATAGATCTTCCTGTTGAGCCAGTCGCTCCTGGATTTGCACTTGTATTTCGGTTATCCCATTTAATGCAGCATTGTTCGATTGCTGCTGGGCAGCCAAGATTTTGAAAAAGTTCTCTTTCGCTTCATTCCATATAGAAATCTGCTGTTCGCTAGTTTGCTTTATTTGCTGGCTTGTCTGCTCTTTTAACTCCTGCCCTAATTGCTGAACAATCAGCACTAGCTTCTCGATGGCAGCAGTAGTTTTATCAATGAACGTTTCGTTGTCGGCATTGATTTTTTCCAGCTGATTAAAAAGAGTATGATAAAGCTGTTTATTGGATTCCACCATGTTTTCATAAGACTTTTGGTTAGCAGCCACCATTCCCGAAAGATTGCCAACGATTGCATTGTTCCATTTACGGTTCTCCAAGAGACCCTCCTCATGAAACCTTTTATTTACGGCGGAGATTTCTTCGTGGCTCTGCTTATTTATAGAAATCATTTCCTCATAATTCTTCTGATTTGCTGTAACAATATCCTCCAGAAGCTTTCGGTTCACCTCATGCATTTCTTCCTGGTGCTTACCATTTATCACAAGCAATTCCTTTTGGTGCTTTTGATTCATGGCAGCCATTTCTTCCTGGTGATTTTGCTGGCTGGTGAATAACTGCAGAAACTGTTCTTGTTGCTGTTCGCGAGACTGCTTCTGCTCTGATTCCAATCTTTCAACTATTTTTTTCATTTCATTGTCAACTTGAAGGCTGCGTTTCTCTTTTTCTTTTAAAAATATAAAACTCATGGCACCCAGGACCAATGCTGCTCCAAAAGCTATTCCGTACCCAAGCATCCCCTTTTCTTCGTAAAAAGAAAAAAAAGTGGCGGCAGAGAATATGAACACGCCAATACTCAAAAGTAACTTCTCCATGTTAGATCCTCGCTTCTTTAGATTCATAGTTGAGGTTGTCCCACGTTCTGTACATGCCTTCGATAAAGGAGTGAAGTTCATTCTTCACTTTAAATGTCAAAATATGATTGATATCTTCGCTCATTTTATTTTTAACTGTTTTAATCTGAAGCAAATAATCCAATTCCTCTATCCTGGGCGGTAAAATAGGTGTCTCCTGCTGGTAGATTCTCAGTCGGTTTATTAAACGGCTCCAGATGTTATGCAAAAGGGTGTCAATTCTAGCTTTCGCATCTTCTTCCGATATACTGATTGTATTTATAAAGGACATACAAAAGTTGATATAGCCATCGTGCACGTTCACCAGCAGATGTTTGTCCAAGTGATTCATCCAAAGGGAATACGGATTTGTCGAAGTTGCCCGTTGGAATTTGTCATATGAAAACAATTCATTAAGCTGTTGCACTAAATTCAAATCATTCAACAAATCTTCGTATTCGATTTCAAAAAAATTTTCAAAATATCGCTTACTACTTATAAGTTCATCTGTTTTTCTTTTTAATAGTTCATCCTTATAAGAGATTGTTCCGCCAAATAAATAGAAAAGCTGCTCTTGTTGAAGAGGAGTGGAAACGAGATGGATCCGGTTGGAAATGTTTTTCCCAGTAAAAAAAGCTTCAGCTTGAGCAATTGCCTCTTCTTCTTTTCCAAGATCCGAATAGCCAAATTTTCGTCCTGATTTAACAAGATAAACCTGTAACCTGGAATAATGGATGAGCCTTTCAAGCTGAAGCCGTTCTAATGCAAGGAAGCTTTCGTTTTTCCCATATGGGAAACCTTCAACCCATACATATTCTGCAAGCACATTGTTCCATGTTGTTTGCTTAAGAATTATTGGAACCTGTTCAGTCTCGATCGCAGTCGGTATGATGAAAATCGTCCCTATTGGGATGATTCCTGGGCGAACGGGCAAGAAAACTGCCTTTGTTGATTCTTTGCCGCTATTCCTTCTAATTTCCCCGTCGTTAGTGAGAAAAAAGATATCCGGTGACGGGTTCGTATATAAAATAAAAGCAACAGATGGGGATTCCGACATATTAGATGGCCACCATTGCTGCAGCACTGAACCAGGAGAGGAAAACGCACGAAATAACCCATAACGTTCTATTCCTCTACAGCCAAGAAAAAAGATTGGTTTTTGCTTTTTTAATAATGGGATCCAATTCATGTTCATTCCTCTTTACATCCTTTTGGGCTGGGCTCTTTCGAAGAGTACCCAGCCATTTTCATCTGCTTTTAGATTAATAGACTCGTCCTATACCTGAATGAGTGAAGCCTTCTTAAGCCAAGCCAAATGCTCATCCATTTCTTTAAACGACTCCATATTTAGCTTCTCGACGTTTTCTTTTTCTTTCATTACCTGTTCAAGTTGCTGTTTAAGCGCTCTGAGCTCCTCTTGAATACGCATGGACATTGAGACAGGCAGCTGTTCCAGAAATTGCCGCAAGAAGGTTTCCAAAAATTGCTCTTGCTGCTGATAGATTGATTTCAGCTCCTTCTCAAAATGCTGAACGAGCTGTTTACGATAAAGCAATACTTGTCTTTGCAGAGCTTCTTTTTGTTCCTTCGAACGCTCTTTGGCCAATTCTTCTTCTAACTGTTTCTTATACTTTTGCTGGAGTTCGATTTCCTTTTTGATTTTTGCTTCACGCGAATCCAATAAACGCATCTGCTCCAAGCTCCGAAGCTCTTCCTGGCGAATCGTATCGTATTTCGCTTTAAGCTGCTGCTGTCTGCGTTCATATTCAATCCTATGCGTTGAGTCTTCTACCATTTGCGGCGGACCGTCCAGCATTCGTCCAAACTGCTTGAACCAATATTCCACCGTTATCATATCCAATATGCCTGGAGGCGTTGGGACACCCTTGGCAATTTCCCCTTTTCTAGCTTTCTCCTGAACATTCTTAACCATATATAAGGCATCCTTCACCTTGTCCAGTTTGCTGACCTGTTGAGCC
Source organism: Neobacillus sp. SAB-20_R2A (assembly GCF_049568635.1). Taxonomy (NCBI): domain Bacteria; kingdom Bacillati; phylum Bacillota; class Bacilli; order Caryophanales; family Bacillaceae; genus Neobacillus; species Neobacillus sp. SAB-20_R2A. The sequence goes on from NZ_CP145895.1 coordinate 3,346,273, forward strand.
GCAGTGATTGCTGTTTTGCCGGCATTCAGGCTTTTTGCTAATGTAACAGGAGCTTTGCTAGGCATAAATACTAGAGCCCAGTCTAAGATTTGTCCGATTTGTCCAAGTGTCTCGGCATTCTCGGTGGAGACAATTTCTTTGTATTGTGGAATATATGGATCGAGCTCTGATAATTGTCTTTCTGCCGCGTTAGACCGATTTCTGACGGCTTGGATCTGTTCTATAAGTTCTGTACGCTTCTGCTGCAAATCCAATTCTTGTTCGTAAAATCCATCTGACTGATAGGCCTTCAATTGTTCCTCTATTCTTTTGGAGACATAATCTGCATCATCAAATACATCTTGAATGCTTGGGGCCTCTACCTTGAGGCTAATCCGGGCTTTCCCATTTAATGAGAGCTGCTCATTTATGTTTTCAAGCAGTTGATTCGATTCATCGGTTGTACTTTGTAAAAAGCGATCGAGTGACCGGGTTACTACATCATTTAATTCCGCAGTTGACTCCTGTACCAATCTACGGGCAATCTGCTCTCCTTCTAATTCAAGCGAATCAATCGTGTGAAGGTCTGCAAGCTCGCTTTTGAACTTATTCGGTCCACGATCAAATATGTCTTGTCCTCTTTCAAAGATTTCCGATTTTACAATTGAAAAAGAAGCCTCCGTTTTACGCTGAGCATTTTTTGAATTAGAAATAAGTCCTTCAATTTCACGGTTCAACTGTTTGATTTGATTTTCAAGCTCTTCGAGTGTCACTTGCTCCATCTGCTGTTTTTGCTGTTTGCGTTGTTCAAGCTGGGTAATCAAACTGTTACTTAGTAAGCGAAGCTTGCGCTCAATGCTTTCTTTCCTCTTTTTATCCAAATCCTCGGCAAAATCATCTGCAATATAGAACTTAAACTGAAGAAACCTTTCATACCATTCCGCATCGGAAAGCAGGGTTTCTTCGTTCGTAATCCCAAAGTATTGTACGGATTGATTTAATCGACTTTGAAGAGTTTGCATATCCTTTTCAATTACAGACTGAACTGTTTCATTTTCAGTCTTTTTGATTTCATCCAGCTTCGTCCTCACAAAAATGATTTCAGTGCCCATCCGATGGATTTGTTCAATAAAGACCAAGTCTGTTTCAGTGATGCTTTTTCCGAGAACATAAAGGACAGCCTGTGCTTGCGGCAGCAAAGAGTGTGTATGATTTTCATGCCTGCTTATCAAAGTATTGACCCCTGGCGTGTCAATCAGGACAAGTCCATTCTTTAACAATTCATTATTTAAATAGACATGAATGGCTTTTACTTCCTCTTCTTTAATATTCAGATTATCAAAGAACGTTTTCATATCATCATCTTGGTCTTGACTTAAAGACAACAATTGTTCTAACGAAAACTCAATTCTGCTGCCATCTGCGGTCTCGACAACTGCGAGTTCTTCGTCAGCAAATTGAATAAAGGTGACAAATGCTGTTGTTTCAACAGTTCTCGTTGGTAAAATCCTTCGTCCTAGCAAATTATTAAACATGTGTGATTTTCCTGCTGAAAACTGGCCAACAGCAGGTATGAAAAAGGATTTAGAACTTGCCTGATTTATTAGGGTAGTGATTGTCTTTAAAGCTTGCTGATCCTGCAAATAACCGGAAATTTGCTGATAACGTTGTAGTACAGATTCCATTCCTGTGCCCCTACCTTTCAATTCTGTCTGCCTCAATCATTTTAAGTTCATGTTCAAGGGAAACAGCCTCCGTCAATAATTGCTTAAGTTCGCTTAATTCTTCATTAAACTCCTGTATTAGGCGTTGCTTCTCTTGTGCAGAGGAATCCAATTGTTCTGCTAACAGCCGTAAATCCTCATGCTTTTTTAACTCTTTCTGTTTTAATTGTTCGTGTATCACTTCAACGATGATGTCTACGAGGAGATTGCGCTTTTCCTTGAGTTCAGCAATAAAGACTTTTTCAGTATCCCTTCGTAAATCCCGAATGTAGGTACCGATTTCATTTTTAACTTTTCTTAAAGCTTTTCTATTTTTCTCCTGGAATTCTTCTCTAAATTGTTCTTCGTAGGCTTTGCGCTCATCACGTACCTGCTGTTTTCTTCGTTCAATCTGTCTTCTTCGAATCATGAATTCTTCTTCTGTTGACCGGTTATGCTCAAGTTCCTTCAGCTGGTTCACCAGTTCATCTTCTTCCTTCATGATTTTATTTCGAATCGCTTCTCTTTCTTTGTCGTATTCACGTCGAATTGAGTAATCATATTCGAGATGATCTACATCAATTTTTCGTTTTCCTACTAAAATATCAGCAACAAAGCCTAAGACCCCTCCACGGCTTTCCTTTACCCGTTCCTTTTTATTATTCATCACTGCTTCAGGGCGCGGTCCTAAAGCTTCTACAAAATATCGTTCTTTATCACGAGTATATTGGATATCTTCCTTTACTGTTTCAATACTTAGTCTAACTCTTTCAGCCTTGACCATATCGGCTTCTACCTTGTCCAGTTCATCCTCTAATGCATTAAGCTCTTTTTGGAGATTCTTACGTTCTGCTTCAAACCGATCTAGTCCTACTGAAAAATTGAATATATCCATATCCAGTTCTTTTGTTGCAGCAATTTCTGCCTGTGCGGAGAACAAATCCTTTTGTTCTGCAGATGTGAAGACCGAATTCGAATATTGGCGATAACGGCCTTGAATCAATTCTTGAAATTGATCTTGGAACGTACTGTAAACCTTCTCGATGGCCTGAGAGTACTCTTGAGTAATAAGACGATTCATGTACTCGACTTCACTCTGGATGTCGTTCATATCTGTCCATTCGGACACTTCTTTCTCATACTTCGTTTTTATGTGCTGGGCTTCACTTTTTAAATGTTCAATAGTTTCATTGACTATTTCGGTTAATTGCTGATAAATTTCACCTTGGCTGTTGCTGATTTCCAAGTTAAGCTTTTCAATTTCCGTTTCAAGCTCACTCATTTGTGCTTTAATCTCTGTTGAATCCTTCTTGCTCTCTAAATCATGAATACGGTCTTCAATATACTGCTGCCTTGAGGAGAGACTGTGAATCATTTTCATTACAGGTGCAAGCATCTCTTCTTTCGCTTTTTCACCTTGAGTCAAATACCGCCAAAGCCTATTCTCAAATTCTTCAAGTCTGGAAATCTCCAAATAATGTTGTTTTTCTTCAACACTATGATCAATCTTCCCGCCTTCCGGATATTCAAGTGCTTTACTGCTTCGCGCAACTAATGCCGGATAGGATGCAATTGGCCAAATTTCCGGTAATGGTTTATCTGGAAAGACTTTTCGATAGTTTCCAATTAACCGTTCCACTACGTCCTCAACTGATTCTTCGCTAAGCTTGATTTTATCAATTTTATTTAAAACGAGAATGATGGTATCAAATTTGTCTGTCAGTTCTGTCAGAACCTCGAAATCAGATTTACTTCCAGGCTGATCCGCCCGAAAAACAAAAATACAGGCATGCGACTTTTCGACCTGATTCTTCGTGACCTGCCTATGCCCGTCTGCGATTCCATTCAATCCTGGACTATCGACAAGCATGACGCCTTTTTCTAGAAAAGGAGAATCTAAAAACAAATTCACATGATCGATTTCCTTTACGACATCCGTCTCACTTGCTGTCGATACATATTTTCTGATATCGGATTCAGTCGCATCAGCAAAGGCAGGGGGAATTGTTGTATCTCGATAATGGACTTCCAAGCCATGACCATGCTGTGATTTTCCAAAATGTTTTAAAAAGTTTATGGTTGCCGTGGTTTCACTTGTAAAGGAAGGCAAATATTTTTCTCCCATGATGGCATTTAAGAACGTTGACTTTCCTGCACTGAACTCCCCGACCACCACAATGGTAAATTCGCCCTTTCGGACACTTTCAGCTAACGATTCAAGGGCATGTACCTTTTCCTCTGCCCCATACTTTAAAAAGTGCCCAGCGCTCATTTCTAATAATTGAAGTAATTTTTTCTTCCTGTTTTCAAAATCTGCTGTATAGGAATTCAAACAAGCTGCTCCTTCCTGAAACTATTCTGTAATAATGTAAGCTGCTGAATTGTTTCTTGAACCTGTTTACGTTCTTTCGTATTTTCTTTTTGATCAATCTGCGAAAGCAATAATTGAAGCTGCTTCCTGTAGGCTCGCGCCGATTTTTCATAATAGGATTGAATTATAGGCTTCATGACTTGGATATTCCTGTCCAGATTCTCTCTGATTGATCCTTGAAGACTGTGAATAATTTCTTTCTCGATGATTCCTTGAATGGAAGTGAGTATTTGCCTTTTTTGAACCTCGATGTACTCGTTCCTTGCTTTCTCGTAAACTTCCTTTTTCAGCTGTTCAAGGTTTTTCAAGTCGGATTGCATCTCCCGCAGTTTCCGCTCAATCTGCTGGAGACGGGTTTTGTTTTCCATCTGCTGTTGGCGTACCCGTTCCTTGCGCTGGTGATAAAGGTTTATTTCTACATCTAGCTTGGCACTCTCATTTTTAAACTGTTTTTCGATTTTGTCCTTCTGCCTTCTCCACTCGTCTCTTGCACTCGTATCGGTTACCTTTGCCTCGTAAGAGACTTCTTTATACTTGCTTCCAAATAATCTAAACGGACTCCAATCATGTCTTTCGACTGTTTTATATCGAGTTTCATAGTATTCTCGAACAGCTGGTGCCGACCCTAATGACTGCTGCTTTTCCCTTACTTCTCTCTCTATCGCTGAGCGTTTTCTGTCCAGGTGTTGTTTGTCGGTTTGAAGTCTTTTATCTTCACTTGTAAGGCTGATAATCTTTCGCTCTGCCTCATTCTGCTCTTGCTCGTAATTACGTTTTTTCGTTTGAAGCAGATCAATTTCACGACCAATACCTTTATCATTAAAATCTTCTTCATCTAACTGGAACGTAAATTGCAATTTCTTCTTTGAATCGACCGATACCGTTGGATGAAATTTTTTCACTTTTAAAATTGAGCTTTGATAGATATCCTCCAGTACACTCCAAAGAGCTGCTTCATAGGAGTTTTGCAAAGAACGCACGTCTGATCGCAATAGTTTTTGATACTTGTTACCTTCAATCGCCCTTTCCAGTGAATCGTATGTTTCCTTCTTAATTTCTTCTCTTATTTTCGTTTCCAGCTTATTAGTGTCCGATTTTATTTTTGAAGAGAACATATCCTCAGTGTCGATTTGCCGGCTATCAAGAAATTGGGAGATGCTTTCCCAGTTTTTATCGAACCTGGTTTCGCTCCCTTCGATTCTCTCCACCAATTGCTGTCTTTCACCGGTTTGTACATTTAATTCAAATATGGAAGACAGGTCTTGCAGATGATTGGAAAGTTCGTCTATTAACGAAATGACTCCATGTTGAAATGTGGATTCAATCATCTGTTGTTTTTCTCCAAGAATCACGGTATTCCAGAGATAATCTTCAAATTCTGCAAATCTCGAAGGTTTCCAAAGAGTTTTTCGCTCCTCGTCTGTCAGGTCTTTCATATCTGTTGCGTATAAGCGTTTCACGTTCGCATCTTTATAAGCAAGCGCCTTAAGGGCAGAAATCCCAAACAAGTTCTGCACTTCATTGGAGCTTAATTTTTCCAGTTCAAATTTTAATTCATTTAGTTTCCCTTCAACCGTTTCCCCTTCATCTGCTTTCAGTTCATCAATAAAATTCATGACATATAGAAAAGAATGCTGATATTGGGTGAGCAGCTTGTACATGTCCTTTGTGGTATCCGACAAGCCCCGTATTTGAAAGAGGAAAATGCTCGCATGTGCCCTCTGGATTTCAGAAAGAGTCCGATCAAAATGCCCCTCTTCCATTCCGTTTAGACCAGGTGTATCGATAAACACAATTGGTTCGTCCGTAAATGGAAAGTTCAAATAAAGATTCACCGATTCCACGTCCTTGACAACCTGGTATTCACTTGACATGGTCGTAACAAAATTCTTTAAGGCAAGCGGATCATTTACAATATCAAGTTCAATCGGATCCCTTTTATCAAAAAATGATATTACCATTTTGTTTATAAACGGATGATCCTGCTTAACATTATGTATGTACGTAACAGTGGCAGTCGTCTCGCTGACGGCATGCGGCAGGACATCCATACCGATTAACGCATTCAAAAAAGTGGATTTTCCTGAGCTAAACTCCCCAACTACCGTAATTCGAAGTTCCTGCTGCCCCAATTGGTCTAGCAAAAACTTAGCACGTTGATGATAATATTCAAACTCTTCCCCTTTAAGAATTGGCAATTTGCGAAAGGAATCCAATGTTTTCTTAAGACGTTTTAGTTCTTTTGGCTTAGCCATTGTGTCCCCCTGTGTTGACTATTAGTCTGTTTCTTTTCTTCTGAATGCGGTATGTAATAAGTGTAAAACCCTCCTTTCAAGAGTTTAGTTTCTTTCACCAACTACTCTTAAAAGTTCCCAAATCCATATGAATATTTTACCATAATACACTAGGGAATTATAGGTTAAAAGGAGGATAAATTCTACTGTGGATTCACCATCCCTGCTATGTTATATACAAGCTTTATTTTTTCATACAAACACCATTGAAAATTTGGCAAATATTTTAGATTTACCAAATTCGGCATTTCTTTTTATCAAAAATATGCAATAATTTGGTTATTCAGGTATATAAGGAAAAAGGAGGTATGGAGTATGGACTATTTTTTAGCAGTCTGCAAAGATCGTCCAACCGACCCGGATGGTTTTTATTACACTGTTTATTTTGTTAATAATACTGAAACAGAAATTGAGGAATTGTCCTATGAAACTGGCGGTTTTATGACAGATGATGATGAGATTATCCAAACTTCCCGACATAGCAAAGTACTAGGAAAAGTCCCCGCTAAAAGTTTCATTGAAGTTGAACAGGACGATGAAGGTTCCTTCGATTTTGTGATTGATTTTACTTTTTCTATAAAAAAAGACTCTTCAAAGAACACACAATTGACATTTATCATCAATAAATATTTAAGAGGCGCCGTTAAGCCGTTAAATCCCCTGCCGGTACTTGATAAATATGGCTATCTATTAAAAGCGAAATAAGGTGATCCTATGTATCCAATTTTAAAAACTGAAGATGCTGCTAGTTTCGAAGAATTTATCTTATTCTGGGAATCACTCTATTCTTATCGTCCTAAGCACGCGGAGGGTAATAATTTATATTTTCGAAACATCCATAAACAAAGTTTTGCGACTGATGACATATTGGATTTGTTTATTTGGAAGAATGGAATGACATTAAGTGGGAAGAAAAGTGAAATTGTGAAGGACATTTGTGACCGGGTTGAGTTCATAAATGAATTGAAACAATCGAGTACACAAAGAATTAAAGAAGAAATCCAGGGCTTTATGAACAAATCAGGTGTTTGGCAAATATTTCTTCTACATATTACTAAACCAGACTATTATCCTATCTTTGACCAACATACATATCGAGCATATCAATTTATCAAAACTGGGGTAATTAGAGAAATTTCTGAACTAAAAAATATAAATGATTTCTATTTTGAGACCTACCTTCCGTTTATTCATGAAAAACTAAACGATATACAAAACCAAACGGAAAGAATCAATAGAATCAGTAAAATGGACCGAGCATTATTTGCCTTTGGTAAGTTTTTAAAAAGCGGATATGCAAAATTAATAGGGCCTTCCTTGGAGTTTGAGTTTTGCAGAAAGCTATTCTCTTCTGTATATATAAAGGATAAAGAACAATTTTCAAATGAACTTAATATTTACTTGGCAAAGAACCCAGAAAAAGTGGAGCTTGCAGGAAAATTATTTAAGTTAAGAGATTTTTATATGGAAAACAATAACTATCGAGCAAGATGGGATATGGGCTATTTCTTAATGGAACATTTTAATATAGAATTCGAACAGTCGGAAGGATCCGAACTGGTTTTCTCACTTTGCTGTGCTATTAAGGATGTATTCTCAAAATCAGACTATGAAGTGGGCAGAGTGTTTAAAGACATTGTGGGACTACAAACTGTATAGTGAAAAAAGCGAAGGTAGATTGGTTCAATCGCCTTCGCTTTTAATTTCCTAGCTACATTGTTGATGCCAGTAAAGTGTATTCAAACCATTTCCGGAACCACGGTATGATCCGAGGAACTCTCTTTGAAAGCAGTACCCATTATCAGTTCACTCGTCTTCAAAAGACGATCAATACCTTCCCTAATTTTATCAACAAGAAGCTCATTCAATTGACCTGGTGTCAGTTCTACTAAACACACTTTATGATCAGCATATTCGTGACTTCTCGATGCACCGAAGCGGTTCGGATAAACGGCCCATACCTCCTGAACCGGGCTGAACCGGCTGATGAGCGGGTTCTCGACGTCTCCAAACAGAAGGTTCGATTGAATATTGTCACTATAGCTGACCAGCTGCCGCATGACCTCATTCTGCCTTTGGCTGTAAATAAGATTTTCGTCCCAAATCTTATTTCTTGGCCGGTACTTAAAATCGACGATGATACTGCCAATAAAGATATCCACTTTATAGACATCCAGCCTTACATCCGGAGTGGTGTGCGTTCCCCTTGTATATAAGGGTTTTTTCGCTGTCGCAAGCCTGCTCTGTGTCGGCAGGTGTCCTTCATAGACTAACACGATTTTCAGGTTGTCCTTCTTCATTACTACCTCCGTGTTGGCAGGAAGCGATGGAATGGATCCATCGTTTTTGCCGAAGTCTTCATTGAAAATCCATCCGCTCTTAGGAGAAAACGCTAATTCATCTCCCGTGAGTGCCTTAATGAACTGGATATATCCCCAAATCTCATAGAGCTTATCTGAACGTTTCCACTGATAAGTATAGGATGGATAAGTTCGAACTTCGCTTTTCTCCTGATGGAGTTCTCGATATAGCTGGTAAATCGCACGGTACCTGGGATCGCTGTTCATTACATTTGGGATGCTTGATTCTCGATAAACTCCGACACTTTCATACCATGGTGCTGTCTTGATCCACTGGATGGCTCCCCGCATCTTTCCGGCAATCCTGCTTAATTTTTCAAGTTCCAGCAGCGTGATATCCTTTTGTGGAAAAGTTTCGAAAGGACTCGCAGAATGATGATCCGTAAGGCTCCCCGCCGTCCTTTCGACACTCTCGATAAAGCCGGTCAACGTTTTGGAAATGGACTCCATGATTTTTTTGACTAGACGGTTTTCCGGCAGATCATAGGTCACCTCACTGACGGGCGCCTTGAAGGTCTGTTCATTATTCGGGCGGAAGGCGGCATGACGAATGGTTTTATCGTCTATAACTCTAGTTCTCTCCTTTGCAACAAAGGTATAGCCTTTATTGATTCGAAAATTGACTTTTCGATACAAATCAGTCAACGCCGCCATTACCGAGGAAAATCGCTTGTTAATCACGAAAAATTGCTCCAGCAGCCCTAATGGGATTTTGTCCATCCTGGTATCCAGGTCTGTTTTTTTCAGCAGCAGTTCCCTTGCCAAACCGTTTAATTCCTGTTCCACTTCCTGCTTCATCTGTTCCCACTGTGATTCCTCGAGCTGCTTTGGAACAACCTTCACCCAGCTGTAATACCTGTTCCCATCATAAATCACCATCATCCGATAATGCCCTGGAATCAGCGGGTAATATTCATCATTATGATCGAACAGGATGACAGGATTTTCAGAAGGCGAAAGGTATACTTCCCCTACTTGCGAATCGGTTTTCAGATTCGGCTCAGGAAGGGTATCCAATCCATCCATGAAGAACTGGGCATCCTTCCTATTGGAACGAAAAGTGATAGATACGGCTAAATATTCCTTTATTTCGATGGAGGATTCGTCCCTTTTTTCAAAAAAATCATGTTCATCCGTAAAAAATGATCCTGCTGTGATGGGGTTGTCCTGATTCCCTAGTCTTTGGTTAAAAATGACTTCAAATCCATTAGAGGGTATAGCCATTGTACTTCAGCTCTTTCGCCTTTTGGACCAGGACATTCCGGGTGTCGTAGAACTCGGACACCTCATCGTACTTGTCCAATAGGTCACCCAGGATGCTTGATTCAATGTTCTCTGTGACAGGATCGTACATACCGATGAACCTTTTCAAGAGATCCTCCGGCCCCCTTACCTTGGTTAGGATTCGTTGCACCACTTGTTTATCGAATGCCTCTTCCCTCGTGAAGCAGCTGCTATTAGGTAGGTTCTTGAGATATTGATCGATTTGCCTGACAATTCTTGGGCCGACCCCCAGGTTTTTATTGATCTTCTGCAGCTCGGTATGGATTTCCCATAACAGGGCCAATTCACTTTCCTTCATATGAATATCCTTGGTTTTGTCACGGTAGCTGTCGAACAGATCTAAGGTAACGGTTCCGTTCCCTCCAGCAGGCTTTGTTGTTTCCCTCATCTCTTTCGTCAACATCATAAGACTGTCAAACGAAAGAACATTAAGTGTAATCACATTCGCACGATCCAGGACCTTGTCGGAAAAATGGTAGGTGGATTCATCCAGGTTGACCGTTCCAACGAAGATGACGTTATCACCGATAGGGATGATGGGCGGATACATCGATGAATTCTTCAGCTGGCTTTTCAAATCGTCATTATATAGCCTTAAGCCCCTGTTTGGTCCGGCCTCCATCTCCAGCACCGAAAGGAATTGCGAAAAGTAATGCTCCACTCGTGCCAGGTTCATCTCGTCAAAGCAGATGATATGAAGCTTGTTGCTGTTGTCCTTCGCACTCATGAGAGCATTGATGACACCGGAGTCTCCCGGCCGGTACTCTTTATTGAGTGTATCCGCATATCCAATAACATCCGCATCATCCGTCCAGGCAGGCCGGACAGGTACCAATGTCATCTGATAATCGTCCGTAAGCCCCAATGCCCGTGCATAGGCTTGGACCAGCTTCGATTTACCCGTTCCGCTCATCCCGGCCAAGATGACCAGGTTGGAAGATTTCATTGCTGTATGAAAGTTATAGAGATCCTTTTTGTCATAAAGCAGTCCCTGTTCCGTCGTGGTTCGGATGAATTCCTGCATCAATTCCGCTTCTGACATGCGGTTCCGGTCAACCGTTATCACAGGGTCGGGACTTAGTACTTGTGCAGCCGCCAGACGACGCTCCGTTTCTTCCATGTAGGGCGATTTCCGATAAGGAATTTCCAAATGCTCCGCCGCTTCAATGGTCCCATCGATGTACGTAAAGATTTCGTGCGGTACGAACATTGTATGATCAACCTCGTAACAATCATCGAGCCACTCTTCATCAAAAGGAGCCGATTTCAAAAGCTTATTCCTGGTAAAGGAAAACCCTTCCTCCCCGTAATGGTGTCCGGAAAACTCACCATAAACGGTGTAAACTGAATCACTGGTTTTCCACAAGATATATTCCGGTGTGTCCTTTTGTTCATGGGAAATGCCAGCAATTTTCCCCACCCATTCCCCCGCTTGCAGCCGCAGCTCAAATTCTTCCTGCGTCATGCCATGCTCCCCTTCCGAAAAGATCGGCATCGGCGTTAAACTTACCCCCTCATGATACCTTTCCGATTTTGGAATGAGGATCAGGTTTGTACCGTCAAAAACTTCCTGTCCATCGTAGCGGATTTTCTGCTGCGGTTTGAATACCAGAAGGTTATCCTCGAGAAAGCGATAGACCGCCCTCCTGCCTTCCGTTTCCTCTAGATGATTTCCTTCAAAGCCCCATTTTTCCAAATCTGTCCCAAAGAAAGTAATCAATTTAATAGAAGGGAAGCTGTTTGGCGTTTTACTGATGATCCTTATATAAAACTGCAGGACATCTTGCACATTTTTAAAAATGGCTTTTTTACGCAGTGCATATTGTACCGATTCCTCACTGGCAAGGACGCCGATCAAGTTGGTGTTCCATGTTTTGTTCATGTTAAATCATCCCCTTCAGCATATGGTCTTCCAAGTCGGCAAATGTCGCAAATTCCTTCGTTTGTTTGTTCTTCACAACGGATTTTACTCGTTTTTGAACGCTTCTTGGGATTTTGTAAGTCAGGAGCCAGACTTGGTCGGCATGATCCAATACTGTTTGCCCTTCTTCTTCCTGAAACTCTGAACCTTTTAAAATGGTCAGTTCAAATTTGTCATACTTCTGTAATCGGCTTGAATAAGGGTCACCAATCATCGTAACCTTTATCTTGTCACTACCTGATTTTTCCTGATTATTTTGATTCTCTAAATCTGTTTCTAATTTGACGACGCGTGCATGAAGCCTATTAATCTCTTCATCCTTCAACTTCATTGTTTCTGTTTGCTTAGTTAACTTTTTATTTAATTCTTCCTTTTCAGCTGAAGCTGTCTTCGAATCATTACGCACCGTGCCTATCTCCGCTTTAAGGGAATGAATTTCCTGCTGGAATGCCTTTTTCTCGGTTTTCCATTCTTTCCTTTCATTTTTGAGGCTTGTTTGACTGCTTGCCTCTTTTGTCTTTAGCTCCTCGTTTTTTTGTTCCAGTTTCTTCAGTTTCTTTTCCAGCCTCTCGATTTCCTTGAGTGCCGTTTTTAGCCCCTTTTGCAGCTGTTCCAAGATTTCCTGCTCGTCCACTTCCTCTTCATTCGCAAGCTTTTCATCCACTTGCTTTTCCAGTAGGTCGAGTTTTTCTTCCTCTTTAAGTTTTATATATATTTGCTGAGCCTTCCCATGATCTTCCTCATCCTCACTGGACAGCAGCACCCCAAGTAAGATGGATGGATACAGCCCTTCCTCTTCTAGCACCTGTAAAAGCTCCTCGATACTTTTCCCTCTTAACGACTCGATTTCGGGACGGTCTTCGATGAGAGAATCAAAGAAATAATATAGTTTTTTGCTATTCTTTTGATTAAGCGCTTCCTTTATGATTCTGTTTCTCACCATTTTGAAATTTGCTTGCTGGGGATTTAACTGGCGAAAACCTTTTATTTTGATCATCATATTGTCCGCAATATTGGCAATTCCATCATCCGGAAAAGTATCCAATATCCATTTCCATATTTCCTTCTCCATTTTTTAACACTCCCAAGGGTATAAAAGTTCTAATATTTCTGAAAACAAAATTTAAAAAAACTACTCCAAACAAAGAATGGAAGTAGTCAAATAGATACATGTATATTCATATTAGTATAGTAATACATGTGATGTCGGCAAAGAAAACGAGTGAAATGGCTTTCCGTGACTCTTTGTTGCGCTTCCTTATTTATACAATTGCATTACTAGTATAACATGGTTAATAGGAAAAAGTTACTATACTCAGAAAATTATTTTTCTTTTTATTCTATGATTTCGTTTACTTTTGCAAGTACATTTCCTGCCTTATCCTGAATAACGAGACTAAAGTCTTGATTCTTTCCGTTCGTTTCGGTGTTAATATAGACCGTTTTGCCTGCTGTCATTTGCGGCAGTTGGCTGGCAGGGTAGACCTCCAGGCTTGTTCCGATCACTATCACAAGATCTGACTTATGAATATGCGAGAGTGATGCGCTCCAGCTCTCCTCCGGCAGCATTTCACCAAAAAGGACAACATTTGGCCGGAGCTTGCCAGCGATTTGACTGCATCTCTCTTACATAACAGTGTTACTTCTTACCTAAGATTTCCTTTTCTTCCATTGCTTCAATAACTTAATCAAGTGTTTTTTTGAAACCCTTCTTAATAAATGCTTCTAAATGTCGGAAGTTGCCGAACAATAAAGGTTGTCTTATTTCAATTTTCGAAATATTATTATTTTTGTAAGCGCTTAATTGTAAATAAAAAAGGGGGATTAACTTGAAGAAACTATTAAAAACGGGGCTATCCACTGCCGTAATGGCAGGCACACTTTTTGCCGGCTTTCCAGGCAACTATGCTAGTCCAGTAAGCGGGGAATTATTACATAAGAGTCCTGCTGCTCTCTCTCATTCTTACGGTTCCATTGACTTATCCGTTATGAATGAGGACAAATTACTAGAATCACTCATTAACCGCGGACTTATCAGCAAAGATGCAACCGCAGCTGAAAAGCAAGAAGCCTTGCATAACTATTTAGTCCAAAAGGGGAAGGAAGATAAGGCAAAAGATCCTGATCCAATAGCTGCCAAAGTAAAAGCGGGCGATGCAAAAAAACATAACGCTTTTAAAGAGTTTAACAACGGAATGATGAATGGAAATGGCAACAAATACGGTCTAAATGTAAAGGAAGGGAAATCTCCAGGGGTACAGAAAAAAGGGAAACTATTAACACTGTTGGTAGAGTTCTCCGACCTAAAACACAACCAAATTCAACCAAATGAAACGGATAACTATTATTCTGACTATACAAAGGAACACTTTGAAAAAATGATTTTTGGAAATAAAGGAGAATATAAAGGACCAAAAGGTGAAGACCAAATTTCCCAGAAACAATTCTATGAAGAGCAATCTGGCGGAACTTATACCATTGAGGGTAATGCCTATGGATGGTTAGAAGTTCCTGGTACCTTTGCATTTTATGGAAAAGACGGAAAATCAGGCCATGACAATGTTGCACCAGGTGGTTCAAAACAATTAGTAAAAGATACTTTAAATGCTGCTAGAGCAGCTGGGATTCCTCTTCAAGATTATGATTTGGAGGATCCGCATGATCTAGACGGTGATGGGAACTTTTGGGAGCCTGATGGTTTAGTAGACCACCTTCAAATCATCCATTCCGGTATGGGTCAGGAAGCTGGTGGAGGCGCCCAAAAAGATGATTCTATTTGGTCACACCGTTCCGCTGTATTCTATGATCCAGATGGACTTGGTCAAGGATTGCCAGGATTCTATGATTATACAATGATGCCAGAAGATGGAGCTACCGGAGTATTTGCTCATGAATATGGACATGACTTAGGTCTTCCTGATGAGTATGACACTCAGTATACTGGAGCTGGTGAAGCAATTGGTTATTGGTCCATTATGGCAAGCGGTTCTTGGGCTGGAGCGATCCCTGGTGCAGAGCCTACTGGATTCTCTCCATTTGCCAAACAATATTTCCAAGCAACACTTGGCGGTAAATGGACTGCCCCAACTGCAATTCATTTTGAAGATTTGAATTCAAAAGGAACACAGTTCTTGCTTGATCAAGCGAATTCACCACTTGGTAAAAATAACCAGGCAATCCGTGTGAATTTACCACAGAAGAAAAAATTCTTGTTGGCTCCTAAAACTGGGAATTTCTCTTTCTGGGGAGGCAATGGGGATGAAATTGATAATAGCATGGTAACGACCGTTGATTTAACTGGAAAGACTTCTGCTGCGCTTGACTTCGACGCCTGGTACCAAATTGAAGATGAGTGGGATTATGGTTTTGTCCAAGTATCTGAAGACAATGGCGCTACATGGAAGTCTCTCGCCAACGCAAATACAACCTCTCGTGTTGTAGGTGGGGTTTATCCTACGATCCCGGGAAACCTTCCAGGGTTCACAGGAAGTTCCAACGGCTGGACAAAACAAAACTTTGACTTATCCGCATATGCAGGTAAGAAAATTCAATTAAAATTCCGTTATATTACTGACTGGGGATATAGTGAAACTGGGTTCTTCGTGGACAACGTAAAAGTTACTGCAGATGGTGCTACTGTACTTGATGAAGGCGGAGAAGGCTCAGCATCCACATTTACACATAACGGCTTCAACAAATTCGATGGTAATGTATACGCCAATCATTATTACTTACTTGAATGGCGTAACCATCAAGGTGTTGACCAAGGTCTAGCCCATATTAAACGTGGTAAATCCTTGATGAGTTATGATGCTGGTTTAGTAGTTTGGTATGTTGATGACAGCTTCACTGACAACTTTACAGGTCCTGTAGGTGGTCATCCTGGGGATGGATTCTTAGGTGTAGTTGATGCTCATTTAGGAAAAAGCATTAAATTAACCACTGGTGCGGAAGCAGTTACTCGTTTCCATATTGCGGATGCTGCGTTCGGATTAAATCCTACATCGGGATTAGATATTTCATATCCAGCCTATAACATCATTTTCCCAAGTCAACCTGCTGTATCTCTATTTGACGATAGCAAATCATACTTGAATACGTTTATGCCTGATGCAGGCCGAAATGTCCCTAATTATGGTTTAAAAGTACGTGTTAATGGCAATTCAAAAGACAATTCTGTAGGGTCTATTTTAATCTCTAAAAACTAGAGATAGATCCCCCTTCTCATTTTTGAACTGCCCGCTGTCCAGTAGACAGTGGAAATAAAAAAATGGTCTAAGCGGCCTTAGCCCTAAATTCCATAGGATAAGGCCGTTTAGTCTTTTTTATATCAGGGATATCCGATTCTATTTCCTCCTCATAATATGAAACACACAGTTTCTTCAAAGTATTTTACTATTTGTTCTAAGGTTTCGCGGCTATGTCCCTTTCAAACATGTCCTCAAAGGTTGTAAACGCTTCGCATTTCCCGCGGTAGTAGTTTTTGTACACCTTTACTTTTACCAACCGAAAATTATTATTCTATTTTTTCTATGAGTTCATTGACTTTTCCAAGTAGATTTCCGGCCTTATCTTGAATGACGAGACTAAAGTCTTGATTCTTTCCGTTCATTTCCATGTTAATATAAACGGTTTTTCCTTCGGTCATTTGCGGCAGTTGGCTGGCAGGGTATACTTCTAGGCTTGTTCCGATCACAATCACAAGATCTGACTGATGAATATGGTAGAGTGAAGCGCTCCAGCTTTCCTCCGGCAGCATTTCACCAAAAAGGACAACATTTGGCCGGAGCTTGCCACCGCATTGACTGCACCCCTCTTTGTTCAGGAATTGCTCCTTGCTTACGATCCTAGAACAGTCCGCACAGCGGAACTTGTTGATGGAGCCGTGAAGTTCGTATACATGCTGGCTGCCGGCAGCGCTGTGAAAGCCGTCGACGTTCTGTGTACAAATGGCTTGTAAAAGACCTTGCTGCTCCCATTCCGCTAATATATGATGCCCTCTATGCGGCAGGCAACTTTCAAGCAGATTGATTCTCATACTGTAAAATTCATGAAATAAATCATAATGGTTGTCGAGCGCCTCGGTGGTGGCAACCGTTCTGGGATCTATATTGTTCCACCAGCCATCCTTCGAGCGAAAGTCCGGGATGTTGGATTCTGTGGACATCCCTGCGCCCGTAAGGATTGTTGTGTGTTTAGACTTCTGAAGCCAATCTGCTAACGTTACTATTTGTTCGGAATAATCTTGAGTACTTTTCATGATTCTCTCCATCCTTTCAATCCAAATTTGTTCAGATCATGCTGAACTGCTTTTCGGCTTGTTCTTTCATCCAATCTATTAATACGTCTACATTTTCTTCCTTTAGTAGTTTGCCGGCTGTTTCTTTCATCTCTTTGCTGCTTTTAAAAGAGGATTTTTTGATTTCCCGAATCTCGGCAGCATATTTTTGTAGCACCTCGGCCATTTGCACCGTGTCCTGATAAATCAAACTCATGTCCCAGCGCCCTGTTTCCACAGCCCTAATACAGGAACCTGATCCGTTGTAGAAATGGACTTCCCATGTATAATGGAGATTCAGTCCTTTTAAATATTTCTCCTGGATTACTTTAAACCATGCTCCCTGATAGGCACCTGAAAGCTGGACGTTTGGCTGGTAACGGTGATGGCCGCTGCAGCCTGCAAGAGCCGTAATCCCTGCTAGATTCAGTGATTTGACAAACATGGCCATGTTCGCATCGAGGTCCAAAGCATTTACTTTGATGCCAAATCGCCGTTGGGCAAAGGCTCTCCATTTGAAATGATAGCCTTCCATATGGACTGGAAATTCCCTGCCTGGTACGTTGATGATCTTCTTCATCGCCGCAATCGGAAACCGGCTCACTAATACCTGGAATTGGTTTCCTTGCCAAAACGTCGGTATTCCTAGGTCATTTAGCAATCTTTTTGTTTTCACAATATCTGCGTTGGTGTTTTCCTTTGCCAGAATGATGAAATCGTCTTTCGTTTCAACAAACAACCCTCTCATTGTTAATGCCTCTGCCATTCGTTCTGTCGCCGTCATCATTTCTAATTTTAATAGGTTCATGCTTATCATCCTCCCTTATCTTTTGCACCTTAAATATACAAAAATCCGGTTACGATGGTCGTAACCGGATTTTTATCCCTTGCGGAGGACTTTTGCCGGGATATCGGCATTCCAGACATATTCGCCGTTCCGGGTTGTTATTAATACACTCTGTCTAATATCATTCCTGCCCATTGCCTGCGCTAATTTTCCTCGAATGCCCGCAATGTACCGTTTGACAACGGCTGGATTTAACACTTGATCATTCCATACCGCCTTTTCAATTCTGTTTTTATCGCAATAGATTCCTTTGTTGTCGATTAAATAGCCGAGCAGTTCTGCCTGTTTCGGCTCCAGCCGTACGGTATCGCTGCTCCCATAAACAAGTTTTTCAGAGTCTGCCAGATTGAGAACCACGTATTTTCCGTTCATGGCATCTTCGAGGATTTGGTCCATATCATGATGGGTGATTCTCTTGCGTTTTTCGTCATTTCCCTTTAAAAGGATGGGCTCCATTTGTCTCTTTTTCATCTTATCCCTATATAGTTCGATGAACCAAAGTTGTTCTTTTTTCACATCTAAGGTAGATGCTTCCCTAATCAGGTCCTCACCTTTTCGCGGGTATCCGATTCTTATATAGGCTAGAGCCAGGTTACATAATAGTTTGATTCGTCTACTGCCGTCTATTCCCTTTTCCAACGCTTCTTTGCCATAAAATAAGACCGCTTCCCACTTTCGATCCTCTTCAGCCAAGATAAAGGATAAATGGTAAAAGGCATCGGGTTTATCGGGGCTATATGTGGTTGCCCTTCGTAATATCTCGTAGGCCCTCCGATAGTTGCCCCTGCGCATTTTTTCATCGCGCCCCAATTGAAGGTAAAGATTGGCGAGCATAATCGAATACCTCGGTTCTTTTCTATCGAGTTCCTGAAATCGTGTGTATAACCTAATTCCTTCCTCCAGCCATACATTCCTTCCGTCACCTTCGTCCAGGCCTTCCCTGTCCAGCCAATTATCCTCGAAATCTAACAATTCCTCCATTTTTGAATGCATGGGAAAATCTCCTTATCGATTAGGATTCTGAAGCTTTTGTCTTTCTTTCCATGCCGTATATTTTTCTCGAAGGCATGATGCACATGACCTGAATCCTGCTGCAATCGCGGTCTCCTCGTCCGCAAAAAAAACGCGATTCTGCACATAGCCCCCTTTGGCAATCGCCCGTAATGCGGCCGGACAATCCATACGTCCGTAGACTTTTGTTTTCTTGTGGCCACCGTATGTACCTGGAATTTTACTCTGATAAGGTTTCTTATCCGGACCTAGAAGTGTATATGTTTTGTCTTGCTGGTCGTTTTTTTGGGTTTCCTCTTTGTGATCAGGCATTTGCTATCCTACCTCTCATTTTAACTACCATTCTAGTCTTAAATTAAATATAATCTATGTCAGTTGGACTAGTTAACATAATATTATTATGATTTATTTAGTGTTGTGTATTTTTAATAACTTATGATACTTTCCCTAAGATTCGCAGTACTTTACCATTTTACATGGCCCATCTTATTAGATTATACATTTTTTTCCTTAACTTAGGCTAAATTAAAAAATAGGTCTACCAAAAATGGTAAACCCTTTAGCCGTTTTATAAAGCACTTTTTAATAGATGAAAATCAAAAATTATTTAAAGATATCCCGTTTACTAATCATAGATTTGGCAAATCGCCACATTACCTTTGGTTTGGTCAGCCATTGGATTTTTGCATCATTGGCTTGATTTTCTAGCACTTTCGCGGTAAGGAATTTCGTTACTGGTTCGACCTTATCGCCCAAGATGTTGAAGATTTTCCGGTTGTGTTCATCAAGCGATTTTCGTAGAAAATCTGTAGTGACCATTCCAGGACTTAACGTACCTACTTTTATATTAGTCTGCTTTGCCTCAATCGCCAAAGAGCGGGTAAAATAGCTGACGGCACTTTTGGATGTCCCATATAACGTCATCTTTTCGCGCATCATTCCGTTGCTGCCAAAGCCCTCCATGTTAAAAATTTGGCCGGAACCTTGTTTTAGCATATGATTAAAGGCAACATGGCAGCCATTCATAACACCTTTAAGATTCGTGCAAATCACTTTATCGAACTCTTCTTCGGCCATTTCCCAAAAAAACTTTCTCTCCTGGTCAATTCCTGCATTATTAATCCAAATATCAATGGTACCAAAATGTTTCTCGGCATAATTCCACAATTGTTCCAATTCGTCCCGGTTATCGGTACTTGCCGCAAATCCTTCAACATTCTCAGAATTCATTTCTCTTAGGTTTTGCAATGCTTTATCGACACTTTCCTGGGATTGTCCGTTTATCGTTACCTTGCATCCCGCCAGTAAAAATTCCCTGGCCAGTCCATAACCAATTCCTCTTGTACTACCTGTGATGACAACATGCTTCATGTTCTCGCCAACTCCATTTCCATGAAAAAATCGATTATCTTCATTATAAGTTTTTTTTCTAAGGAAATATGCTGGCGGAAGTGAAAATTATTTAAATTTTGCGAAACTTACTCCCAGTCATTTATTACCTTTCTATGCGCTCCGAGACTTGATAATATTTGCAGTTCGGGCTCATATAACCTTTCTATGCGCCCCAACTCTTGTTTAAATCTGCGATTCGGGCTCATATAACCTTTCTATACGCCCCATTGATTGATTAAATCTGTGGTCCAGGCTCATATAACCTTTCTATGCGCCCCAACGCTTGTTTAAATCTGCGGTTCGGGCTCATATAACCTTTCTATGCGCCCCAACGCTTGTTTAAATCTGCGGTTCGGGCTCATATAGCCTTTCTATGCGCCTCAATGATTGATTAAATCTGCGGTTTGGGCTCATATAACCTTTCTATGCGCCCCAACGCTTGTTTAATCTGCAGTTAGGGCTCATATAACCTTTCTATGTGCCTCAATGATTGATTAAATCTGCGGTTCGGGCTCATATAACCTATAGATCAGAATGATATCATGTACCCATTTTTTATTTTTCGATAATAATTGGGCTTATTTATCAGAATCAAAATGGTTTTTTCCTCGTCAAAATAAATGAGGTGAAAATAAAATGAAAAAATTCAAACGGTTCCTGCAGGCTGTCCTTTGTACATTGTTGATCGGGTCGGTATTTTATTTCGGTCAGGAGAACACATTCGCTAAGGACAATTATATTGTTATAAAGAAAGGAGACACATTATATAGCATTTCGAAAAAATACCATATTTCCGTTGATGATTTAAAGGAATACAACCAACTGACCAGCAACAAGATTATTGCCGGCCAAAAGTTATTGATTCCAGATTTTGAACAAACCAAACCATTATATGTTGTCATCGCTGGATCATTTAGCAAGAAAACGAACGCAGATAAACGAGTTGCTTTTTTGAAAAAGAAAGGAATTGACGCGATCGTCGTTAAAAAAGTCATTAATGGTAAAAACCTCTATCGAGTTCAAGCTGGTGTATTTTCCAAGAAATCCAATGCGGAGAAAATGATGAAAAAGGTAAAGGCTATCGGGATTAAAGATGCTTTTCTTTTATCTGAGAAGCCACTTCATATAAACGGAATCACACTAGGAACTTCTTACAATCAGCTCCTTAAAAAATTCGGTCAGCCAACCAAAACAGAGGATGATAAGAATACAAGGTCGCTTTATTATCAAAACGAAGGTGCCGGGGTCCGTATAAGCTTTAATGCAGCCAATGATTCCATTGAACAGCTGCAAGTATACCCAGAATTTCTAACAACCACTTCCATCCCCACTGACAAAAACAAAATCCTCGATATTTATGGAAACCCAAATGAAATAAAGACCGATACCTGCTATGAGAGTGCTAGTTGTGAACAAATGATTTATACACTTAATAAAAGCCAATTGATTGTTCAGATTGATCGTGATGGTAAGACCGTTCAATATTTGGATTTACGAAAAACCAAATAATAAAAGCCAATCGAACGGCAGCCCTCACTCTCCACTTAGGATCTGGTTGGAAAATTAAAGAAAACCTATTATAAAAAGGACTGTACTTGGCCGAACTATTAAGCACACTTAATAAACCGAAACAGCAGCATCCCATTAGGGTGCTGCTGTTTCGGTTTATTCTGAGAAAAACCATAAGGCCTACTCTAATCCTTTTAACAACAATTCTTTTATTTTCTTTTCAACATCAGTTATTCCTTTGTTGCTTCTTAGCATATTGAATTAAAGGTTTTAAATGATTTTGTCACCTTTCACGGATAACAAGAATAGGTGCCAGGCGTCTTCCAATTTGCTTTTCCCAACCTCATTTCAGGAATCCGTGATTTTAATCTTTCCTAAGAATGATCTGTTTTCATTCTTCTAATAAGTAAGAATCCGTAGATACCTTAGGCATTCTTTGGTTTTCTAATCTTAAAGTGAGTAGGATTCGCCGTCATCTGGGACTAAGATATTAGAGGAGATTCCTTTTTCATTAGCAAAGTTTTTTAATTCTTCTCTGGACAATGCCCAATGGTTTACAGCTTCCATGTGGACAGCAATAATTTTTGCGTTAGGCGCAGCCTTATACACTTCATAGACATCATCTTTCCCCATAACTAAAGAACCGCCCTCAAAGAATTGGTTGTCTCCAGCATTGACTACAATGATTTCTGGCTTATGTGTTTGGATTACTTCTTGAACGGCATCATACCAAACTGTATCTCCGGCAACATATAATGTTTTCTCCGATGAGTGTTTGAAAACAACACCACATACCAGACCAGCAATTTTTAAGATTTCACCTCTCCCATGTTCGCCTTTTGTTTTAATTAATTGGATACCTTTGAAGACTGTATCCTCTTGTAAAACATCGACATTTTGGAAACCAGCGTTTCGAAATTCTTTTGCATCTTCTTCATTTTGGGCAAATATTTTGATCTCTTTTGGCAATGCTTCTTTAGCTACCTCATCCCAATGATCATAGTGCAGATGAGTTACGATGACTGCATCAATATTATTAATAATATTGTCAATCGATGTTGGTAAACTTACCAAAGGATTTTTTTGGTCTTGTCTTGGTGAATTTGGGAATGGTGGGTAACTCCCTTTTTCCGCTAACATTGGATCGATTAGAAACTTTTTCCCTGCATATTCAACAACTACTGTTGCATTTCGAATTTGTTGTATATTCATAGTTAAATAACCCCTTTATCATTGAATTTTCCTTTGAACAAGGTATAGTCTATACTAAGACCGATGACGGATACATAGATTAAATAAAGTCTTTTGGCGGTTTGACTTTATTTATGAAAGGAGTTAAATAAATGTTAGATACCACAGATATGTCTATATTGAAGGAACTAACTATGAACAGTCGGATTACAATGAAAGAATTGGGCGAGAAAGTGCATTTGACTGGACCGGCTACCTCAGCTAGAGTGCAGAAATTAGAAGATAGTGGAGTTATTGAGGGTTATACCATAAAAGTTAACCAAATCAAATTGGGGTTTTATATACATGCCTTTATTACGATCATCACTCAAAACACTAATCATCAGCCATATTTGTCGTTCATAAAAACACAAGAAAAATACATAATAAATAACTATAAAATCAGTGGAGATGGTTGTTATCTCCTCGAATGTAAATTTACATCCAATGAACTAATGAATCAATTTTTGGAAGAATTAAATGAGCATGCAAACTATAAATTATCGATTGTTATTAGTAAATAGCCATCAGTAAGTACGAGATACTTGCGAATAAATATACTACTTGGTACTAGTACACGAAAAGAAATAAAATTAAACAGCCAAAAAAGTGCAAGTTTTTATTCATTGCTTGCATATTTTTGGCTGTTTTACATTAAAAAGGGTAATGTTCTATTTTTGCTAGTGTTTCTAAAAATTCAAGGAAGTAACTCCAGAAGAGGAAATTGCCATGGCAATGCATTGCTCCATTGCTGTTTGCCTAACGTTCGTCTTCCCTAAATAGTATTAGATACTGATAGGGAGGATAGATAAGATGTTCCAAGCCTTCCTTTAGCCAGTCTTTTATGAATCGATTTTCCATCGACATACACATAGTCCAGCATCCGTTCTAAATAAGTTCCATTAAGGTAATTCATCTGTTCCCATTTGTTTACTGTTTTAACTTTTCTAACCTAGTTAGTATCTGTATATTATCTTACATTCTATTTACCAATTAAACTCTTAGCAGCTGCCACTCTTATTAATTCTGCATCATCCTTCAGAATAAAACCTTGCTTAAGAATAGTATTAGTCGCTTGGTTCATTTTAGAAACATAGTTGCCATGGCTTGGGTAAAGCTGACATAGAGTAGCCGAATCAAATGGTTCTGATGAGCCGTATAACCGCTCAAATCCTGGTCCTGAGTTATCACCTGTATTAACCCCAGTTGGAACTTCATGTTCAGGCAATCTAATTCCGCCTAAGGCGTTACCGTAAGTATCCCTTGCTTTCGTTACACCATCTGCCATCCACGAAAAACGAGGAGCAGTTGGTGGAATCGCCTGTCCGTCAATCCACTTTACCATGTAGTCATAGGCAGCATCTTGTACATAAGTAAATGGTATTCTACTAAATGGAGGACGTGTACTTTGAATAGGTGTGATTCCTCCTAAATCCCTAATTAAGACGGGTTCATATCCCGTTCTTTGGATCCAATCCACATGGGAGGTTCCTGCAACCTCCCACCTACGGAAGTTATCTGTATCTCGCTCATCGCTGGCCGCAACAGTTGGCGTGCTTGTTGCTTGTCTTACGTCCGTTTCCGCCATCATACGGAAGATTTTAGTGTCTAGGTCTTTTCTTAAAGGCACAGATGTTCCACGGATGACGAAACCGTCTATCACATGATGAATCGGGTGAACGGAGTTATAGTAACGTGCAAGATAACTAGCAGACTGGGAATGACCTGTTGCAATGATTTTGTTTACCTTCAGCCCTTCCAGTGGATTTGTTCCTTTTGGATTCCGAAGTGCTTGGGCAACTTGAGAATAAATATCATATGACAGAGCATCATTGGTTATTTTCCCTTGATCAGTAACATCTAACGTTTGATAACGATCACTCCATCCCTTTAATCGATCAACACCAACACGCTGCGCTGAGACTCCTACCCAGGCATACCCTGCCCGAGTTATGTAGTCACGAGAGAGCATCCAGTCAAACTCAATATCTAAGCCTGCTGTAACGTTGTACCATTCTAGTAGAACCGTACCATTAAAATTCTTTTGATTTGCTGGGCGACGGACCACGATTCTAGTTTTATATGCTGTATCACCATCTTGAATGGACGTTCCAGTTTGTTGGGAAGGAGTTGTATACTGGCGAGCAGTCCCTTCTAAGAAGAACTCTTCCTCCACATATCCTCTCTTCGCTAAATCCATATTTGTTGCGCCAAACGGATAGTCATGAGATGGGTCACCTGGAGTTACCGATGGGATGGGTCCTGTAATGGTTGGATTGGGAACTGCTGAATTACTAGAAGAAGTATCGGCTGAAGCTGAAGCTGCAAACAATGAAGTAGAAAGTGCTATGATGGAAAGTAAAGATAATCCTTTAGAGAGCTTTTTCAATAGTGTTCACTCCTTTTCATTCCAATTACTGTTCTGTTCATTCTTCTCTTTGTTTTCTCCTTTCATATAAATTTGGAAAGCTAAACGATTTGAATAGCTAAATAAATAATAGCATGCTAGATATTTCGAATCCCGAATTTTCAATCGACATTATCGGACGGTAACTTTAACGTTTTATTCCTTATATACAGGTGAAATAAGTCCTACTATGCTAGATTTTCGAACTAATTGTCGCTTTTTTAGATTAAATATCATTGCATTTAGTACTGCGTCGACTTCAAAATAAAATTAATAGATTTTGGAGGTGTTTGGATGGGTAAAAAGTTTAGTAGATTTAAATCCTTATTTACTTACATAATGGTGATGACAACTCTTTTGTTGGGTGGGGTTGTGTATTCACCAACGTCTGGGTTTGCACAGGCAGGCACAAACGCAGATTTCTTAGCAGGTGTAGCAAAGGTTAGTCTTTCACCGACTCAGAACCAATTAGACGGAAAAAAGTTATACATGGGGGGATATGGCGGATATAAGACTCGAGGACCTGCTGAAGGTGTGTCAAACGATGGCATTTATGCACGTGCGCTTGCAGTAAAATCAGGGCAGGAGTCTCTCGTATTCCTTACCATTGATACAACTGTTATCGGCAATGTCATTCTCGATGCCATTCGTCAAGGTGCATCTAGCCAGACCGGCATTCCAGAAGACCATATCGTAATTAGCGCTACCCATACGCATGCTGGGCCAGATTTGAATGGATTATGGGGTGGCGTGCCAGCGGATTATAAACAATTATTCATTGAGAATTCAATCCAGGCAGTAGTACAAGCGACAGGGCAAATGAAGCATGCCACAATTAGAACGGGATCCACGACGGTACCGCAGGAATTAGTCAAAAATCGTCGCGGCCTTGGATATACCGATCAAGAATTAGGTATTTTACGGGTGCAGTCCGGCAACAAGACATTAGCAACACTAGTAAATTTCGCTGTACATCCAGTTGTACTAAGGGATGATAACAAACTTCTTTCCTCCGATTTCGTCGGATCGCTCGAGAAGGAAATTGAGTCAAAATACGGCGGTACCGCCATGTTTGTAAATGGTGCCCAGGGAGATGTTGAACCCAATGTAAACTGGAAGGTGCCGGTTTCCGAACAATATACATTAGCCAAGGATTACGGTCAATCTCTATCAAAATACGTGTTGGAAGCCATCGAAAAAAGTAAGACGGTCTCTCAGGGCATTGCTTTCCAAACACAAAATGTCACCTTCCCGGTTGAAAATCCATCCTTCATCTTCGCCAAGAATGTTGGATTATTTAATGGCTATGCTGCGATGAGACAGGAAGGAAACCAATATTTTTTCGATTGCAGGATATCTCGAATTACGCTAGGTAAAGGTGCTAACGCCGTGGAAATGGTGACCCTGCCAGGTGAAGCGGTTACCAATTTGGGTCTAAATATTCGGGACCTTATGCCAGGTGACCATAAACTGCTTCTGGGCCTGACCCATGATACTTTAGGCTATCTCATTCCAGAATCAGAATGGAGCACTACAGGTTATGAGGAGACAGTTTCATTAGGAAGAGAAGCTGGTGACATTGTTAGAAGAACAATTGAAGAATTGTATTAATCTTTAAAGTATCCTAAGGGGTTTTCAAACCATTTTCGAATTAATGGTTGGGAAACCCTGTTTTTATAAAGTGGTTGCACTATGTTTATCTGTGAAAAGATTCTTTTTCCGAGTTTGTTAGTGATTTGTTTCTAATCTGGGTCTCAGAAGCGACTACAGGTTCCCCCACGCAATCCCATTGTTGGCACATCCTATAGTAGAGGAAAAGTGTAATGAATGCATCTTATTCCTGTCTTCTTCCCTATTTGTTAACATCGAACTCCAAGAAGTATCTTTTTTCATCTAATATAAGAGGTTCGAATACCCTCAAAGAACAGCTAAACCTTGCGACCCAAAGTAAGGAAGGTTAGTCCAGGCAGCAACCTGTAATCTTGCTAGACTTACATTGTCTTGTATACTAAATACTGAGATTGTACCCTGATTTCCATTAACGGTGTAAAAATTCCGTCCATCTTTACTTACTCTAGCATCTATTGGCAGACCTTGTGCAGTACCTGGTATTTATACATTTAATAAAAGCCAATTGATTGTTCAGCTTGATCGTGATGGTAAGACCGTTCAATATTTGGATTTACGAAAAACCAAATAATAAAATCCAATCGAACGGCGTTCACTCTTCTCTTGGCATCTAGATGTTTCAACTTGAATCCGTTCATTACAGTCATATTTATGAAAGGATTCAGTAAAAATTACTGAGTCCTTTCTTACTTCCCGAATTGGTATGAATAGCTTCAATTGCTTTTCGAATGGTCTATAGTTGTAACAAGCCCAATCCGGCCACTGCTGGTATTAATAACTTCCAATATTCAACAATAGCCAATTCTACTTTTAATGAATCAAATAAACAAATGTTGATCCAATTATAAGCATGATTAATAAAAATACTCCGTTCCAACGTAACCCAACGGAAAGGCTAGATTTCCCTAATAATCTACTGACAAGTAAATTAATAGGATTAATTGGACTTAATACGGAAGATAAAGACCAGGACAGCATCAACAATAATGCCAATACCTCGGGCCGTGTTCCTAGCATATTCGCATCCATTTGGGTGACCAGGGCTGAAACGACGACTAATTGATGAACCCCAATAAAGGTAAGGACCAGGATTGTTCCGGCAACAACGAGGATAAAAAGCAAAAAAGAAATAGAAGCTGTATGAGTTAGGAAAAGTTTAATACTGTCAGCCGCAGCTGTTCCAGTCAATGCTTTAGAAAAAAGGCCAGCGCTGATAAATAAAACAATCTCATTTTTCATATTAACAACAGATGTATTTTTAAAAATAATAAACTGTTCTGTAAAATCCCTCCATTTCCCTTTCGCTACAGCCCAAAGAACAGGAAAGGTAATGGATACTAAACTCACCAAAAACAACATTGACCATTTGGTTAAAAATTCAAGAAGGAAGGTCATTCCAATGATCAGAGAAAACAGTCCGGCCAAATTAAGCATATTTTTTTGATGATTTTTACCTAGTTGGACATCATTATATTGTTCTTCACTAAGTGTCACACAAGACCTGATGACCTGACTATCTTTTCTGCGTTTTAACCAGATCCAAAATAGTAAATTTCCGGTGACTAACTGGATAATGGCAAGGGTAAATCCTAACGGTATGTAATGCAGAATAGGAACTTTAAGTTGATAAAGAACCAGGGCAACCGATGCGTAATAGGGAGACCATAGGATCACAGATGAAAACCCCACCAGATAGGATTTTGCAAGTATTTCAGGGGCAAGTTTAAAACTTCCAATCAGTTCATGCAGGATTCGAATGGTACCAAGATTCAATACCGGTCCTAGGCAAAACAATAAGATCGAAATGATGCCAAATAATTTTCTTAAATGATAAGCTAGTTTCTCTACAAAAAATTGAATGGAATGAAAATACCCGCCGAGTTTCATTGGAATTGTCAACAGAGGAACCAATATAATAAGACTTAATAAAGGAAGGTAGGAGAGTAAGCCCTTCACTGTCCCCTCAATCGCTGCACCTTTATATATATTTATAAAAAATCCAAGTATAAACATAGAAACACTAAAATAACGAGGAAGAGGCTCGGCTTGTTTAAGGTTGGATAAAAAAACAACGATGGTGAGGGCTGCGAGGAAATAATCAAAGATATTGGAATGGGTAAAATTGTGAAGAATATAGAGCAAACACATGGCAAGGATCAGTAAACTTTTCACCTGTATATTTTCTTTTGCTCTAGGCATTAACCTGGTTACCAACAATTTTTTCAACTCCGTTAAATAAAATTTCTTTTTCATCAGCGTGACTAAGGAAATGAATCACCGATAATAGGGATAGCCCCCATTAGGAACACTTGGAAGTTTTGGCTGCTTATTAAATGGGGACTATTATATTTTTTGAAAGAACCTATTTTTTGGTGCGGAGCATCAACTATCCTATCTCTTGCCTTTATGGCGGATCCTCAACTCTTTTACTTAGTTGACGCTTTAGTTGATACTTTTACATTCTTCTCCATTGCGGTCAATAATGGATCGATAATATTTTCAGGAATGCTCTCCCAATCGATAATCGCGTCAAGCCATTCATTTACGTTCTTATCAAAAATACCCGTATCATCCTCCAGGTGTAAGTACCGTTGAAAATAATGGATAAAAAGACATAATTTTCGATAACCGCCGTTCGACGAAAGCTGAAATTCGGCTTCTTGGAGCAGCAGGCTTGCCGTAAAAAGATGGTACATTCGGTTCATAAACCGTTTCGCGGAAATTTCTTGTTCAAGTGATTTCCCATGGACGATTTGCTCTACTTGTTCTTTGAATTTTTCCATTTTCCATCGGCAAAGTTCTGCTGCACGTTGCACATGAGGATTTTTTAAACCTGACAGCCGCTTTTCCAAATCACTAATAAATGCCCTTCCGCCATCATCCTTGTGAATGGCTCTTAACACATCCAAAGCAACGATATTGGTTGTTCCTTCCCAAATGGAGCCGACATGGGCATCTCGAACGAGCTTTGGATTTACCCATTCTTCAATGTAGCCATTGCCACCGCGAATTTCCATTGCCTCTGCAGTTACATATCGTGCCTGTTTGCAAATAGTCCCTTTAAGCAGAGGGGTTAAAATCCGAAGCAGTTTTTTCGATTCTTCATGATTACCCTCAGCCAGATCAAAGACATGGGCTGTGTAAAAAATGGCCGATGAGGCTGCCTCTGTCATAAGGAGCAGTTCAAACAGGCTCTCTCTCATTAAAGGCAAATCAATAAGGGCCTGACCAAATGCCTTTCTTCCTCTTACTGTCACCAGCGCCTCTGTAAAACTTCGTCTCATCATGGCTGCAGAACGGACGGCATTGGAAAGCCGGGAGGAATTAACCATTGACATCATTTGTTTAAAGCCACTGTCAAGATTTCCGATGACATAACCAACCGCCCCTTCAAAAGTAACTTCTCCGGAGGCCATATCCCTTGTTCCTAGCTTATCTTTTAACCGGTTGATTCGATATCGATTTTGTTCACCGTTTTCCAGTTTTTTAGGCACTAAAAACATGGCCAGACCTTTGGTACCAGCACTCGATCCTTCTGGACGTGCCAGCACCAGTGCAACATCCGCAGATACGTTTGAACAAAACCATTTATCCCCCCAAATCTCCCAATGGTCACCTGCCTTTTTAGCTGTTACAGTGTTGGAACCTACATCTGATCCTCCTTGCTTTTCTGTCATGAATTGTGCACCAGTCCAAAGTTCACTTGGATCGGTACTGAGCATTCGAGGTAAGTATTTGTTCTTTATTTCAGGACTTGCATATTGTTCAATGACTCGGGCCGCTGAATCGGTCATACTCATTGGGCAGCAAAGTCCAAACTCGGATTGCGCAAATAGATACCAAAATGCATATTTTAACACTCTCGAAAAAGGAGTCGGCCACCCCATCACACCTGGGCGATGGGACATGGCTACTAGCCCAAATTCACCATAACCGATTTCCTCCATTCGTTGATAGGCCGGGTGATATTTTACAATATCAACTCTTTCCCCTTGTCGATTGTAAGGGATTAATACCGGAGGATGTTGGTCCGCATCACGGGATAAGTCATCTAACTCAGTACCTGCCACATCCCCCAATTTTGATAATAGTGGAAGTGCTTTTTCATACTCATCCTTCGAAACATAGAAACGCATTAATAAATCTAAGTTTGGATCATCAAGGAAAAAATTAAGTCCTTCCGTCTCTGGCATTCCTCCAAGCTTAGGTTCCAGACTTAGTAAATGATTATTCTTCAAGAATAAAACCTCCATTAACCTCGATAGTCCGTATGTTCTTCGATATAATCGAACAATTGCTGTCCGAAACTTTCTTTTCTTCCCACTTCTATTTCTTCTACAATATGCGCGACTAATCCGACAGCCCGGGCAGCAACCGCAAGCGATTTGACAATTCGATAATCAATCCCCATGTCGGCCATAATGGCGCCAATGGCACCAACAGCATTTAGGGTAACCGTCTTTCCTTTTTTCTCGCAAAATTGTCTATGAATCTCATTAAGAAGCTTTGAGTTCTTTCCGTTGAAGCCTAGGTCTTCAGCAATCGCAAATAATCGGGTTGTTCGTGGATCTTCGGGTTTATGAACGGGATGTCCAAATCCGGGAAGCTGCTTTCCGCTTTCCTGCCTCTCATTAATGACAAGAGAAGCGATTTCTTGCAGATCTCTTTCCTCTCCATATTTTTTAAAGGCATCCTGAAGCATTTCTGCAACATATTCCATTGCCCCAAGATAAACAGTTCCCGCACCAAGCAACCCTGCCGCAACGGCTGATTGAACAGATTCGGGTGCTCCTAAATAAGTCAGCCTTGTTGAAATAGAGCTTGGAGTATACCCATGCTCGCAGATGGCTACTAATAGTGCGTTAAGCATCTTGGATTCATTTTCTGTCGGTTTCCGATGCATCGCTCCGAGAAATGCCATATCAGCCAGAGTAATTTTTCCGATTAAATCTTCTGTTAGGTCATAACCGTGAACAAAAATTCGATCACGGGTTGATTTACCAATTTTCGTTTGAAATTCCATTGTTAGCTATACCTCCAAAATTTTATATTTTTGAAGCACATTAGCATGTTTTTAACTCCTGTCCTATTCGTTTTGGATTAAA
Organism: Neobacillus sp. SAB-20_R2A; assembly: GCF_049568635.1. Taxonomy (NCBI): domain Bacteria; kingdom Bacillati; phylum Bacillota; class Bacilli; order Caryophanales; family Bacillaceae; genus Neobacillus; species Neobacillus sp. SAB-20_R2A. The sequence goes on from NZ_CP145895.1 coordinate 3,378,593, forward strand.
TAGTTCCTGCTGAAACAGTAGATTCCACACCGTTTTTCCAGATAATAATTCCGTCTAGGGCAGCAATGCCTTTCCCATCTTCGAACACCCATAATGGATTTATGTCCATCTCACTGATTTTTTCCTTATGCTGTGCCGCAAACTGTGATACCTGCACAATGGCCACCGCCAGGGCAGAAACATCTCTTTTCTTTTTACCTCTGGTTCCTTCTAACAAAGGATAACCCTTTAGTTCTTTTAACATATCAAAGGCTTCTTGTTTACTAACTGGTGCCCGGCGAATCGAAGCATCCTTTAGCACTTCGATGAAAATCCCGCCAAGACCGCAAACAATTAAAGGTCCAAATTGGGGGTCTTGTTTTACCCCAATAAACATTTCGATTCCTTCATCTTGAAACATCTCCTCCGCTAGAATTCCTTCGATCTTTGCATCCGGAGCATATTGTTTAACAGATTGCAAGATTTCGTCAAAGGCATTCTCTAGTTCAAGAGAATTTTGAATGTTAATCTTCACACCGCCTGCGTCTGTTTTATGCAGAACATCACGGGAAATTACTTTACATACAACCGGATATTGGAGATGTTCTTTTACTGCTTCTAAGTGGCTGCGATCTTTAATGAGCGTGCCCTTTGGAACGCGGATGTCCAGCTTTGAAAGCTCTTCCTTGACACGTTCCTCTGTCCAAATCCCTGTCATTTCTCCCTTAGACTTTTCGATATTCTGATTTTCTAGAACTTGCAGCCCTGCTTCTTCTTTCCTGCAGTAGGCCGAAAAATCGACTAAATATTTTAATGCCATCATTGTTTTATAAGAGGTAGAGAAAACAGGAACGCCAGCTTCTTGGAGAATGGCTCTTCCAGGACCGGTCAACTCACTGGTTCCCGTGATTGTGACAAGAATTGGTTTGTCTGTTAATTTATCAATCTCAGCTATTTTTTGACAGATTTTCTTCCCCAGATCCCCGCCAAACGTAGTTTGAAAGACTATGGCATCAATGTCTTGATCATTAATTAGAATCTCAAGTGTGTCCGTTAAAATATGCTGTTCCTTTAGTGCTTGAGCAGTAACATCAATTGGATTCAGCGCTGAACCGTATGGAGGGATAATGGCTTTTATTTCTGCAGCTGTTTCCGTAGACAAACGAACCATTTCCAATCCTAGCACTTCGCTATAATCTGCCATGGCAATTCCTGCTGCACCTGAATTGGATATAGTGACAACACGATTGCCAGCAGTCTTCTTGCGTCTCCTAAAAACCTTCATGGCATCAATCATGTCATCGACATCATTTACTGAAATGAATCCATATTGTTTGGCAATAGCTTGGAACGTTTCTTCTGATCCAGTTAAGGAAGCCGTATGGGATAAAGCGGCTTGCCTGCCAATTTCAGAACGGCCAGACTTTAATAAAATAACTGGTTTATTCAACCTTTTAGACGTTTTGGAAATTTCAATCAGCATTTCCCCATCAGGTATACCCTCAAGGTAACCTGCCACGACCTTTGTATCTTCATCTTCGAGCATATATTCGATGCAATCAAGCGAATGAATATCCATTTGGTTTCCTGTATTGACGATATAGGAAAAACCTATATTCTCCTCTTGAGCTAATCCAAATAAGGAAAATCCGATCGCACCACTTTGGGAAGCGAAACCAACATTGCCCGGTTGGAATCCCTTTTCTGTTTCAAACGAAGTTGCAAAACCCATAGGGATTGTCTTTTTAACGTTTAATAAGCCTACGCAATTCGGACCCAGTATGTGAATCCCCGCTTCCTTAGCTTTTTTCAAAACTTGCTCTTGCAGCTTTCTTCCTTCCTCACCAACCTCAGCAAAACCTGAGCCGAATAGAACCAAATGGTAGATTTGTTTCGTTTTACATTCTTCCAGAATTTGCAGCATTCGTTTGGAGGCAACTGCGATTAAGGCGACATCAACCTCTCCGGGAATATCTAAAAGGCTTGGATAACAAGGAATTCCCTCAATTTCATCATATTTTGGATTAACAGGATAAATTTTCCCCTTATAATTGTGATGAATTAAGTTTTTTATTGGTTTACCACTTATAGAGGTAAAGTCCTTCGATACACCAACAATCGCAATCGATTGGGGATTCAAAAAGCGGTCAATCGCATTTATTTTTGACATATTTTAAACCTCCTGTCCTTTTTCCTTGTTGACATTTAGTGAAACTTTAATTTTAAAGAGATAGATTAATCCCAAGATAACGAGTCCGATAATCAGCAAATAAAGATTCATGAAAAACATCAATAACCCTCCAGCAAATAACAATAACCGTTCTACAATCTTTAACGCTCCTGCTCCTAAAAGGTATCCTTCAATGGATGAAGCAATCATGAATATCCCTAAAATCGAAAGAACTATGCTTAGAACTGTCTCAAAAGGCTCGCCGCGACCAATTAAAATGGCCGGATTGTAAATCATAAAGAATGGAACGATAAACTTAACAGAACCAAGCTGCACCGATTGAAAACCTGTTTTCATCGGACTGGCACCTGCGATACTTGCTGTGGCAAACGCTGCTAAAGCAACAGGCGGTGTGATATAAGAAACAGTTGCCCAATATACTACATATAAGTGGGCGGCAATAGGATCCACGCCAACAGTGATTAATGCCGGCGCCATGATTACGGCCAAAAACACATATACGGCAGATACGGTCATCCCCATCCCGAGAATAAAACTCGTAAGCGCTCCGCCTATTAAGATAAGGAATGTGTTGTTTCCCGCAGCAGCAACCAGTTCTCTTGAAAGGGAAAAGGATACTCCTGTCGCTGATAGAGCTCCGACGATAAAACCGACTCCTGCAATGATCACGACGATATCGGCTAATACTTTTCCGATTTCCAAAACCATATCAAAATACTGCTTCTTGTTCATTCGTGTTTCTTTTTTGATCATCGTTAGTAGAATTAAAGCAATACTTGCTAAATAAGGCGCCTGACCTTCTGAATTTAAGAATCCTAAAAAGGCAACCATGATGAAAAGAGCAAATATAAAGTGCCAACCATCTTTCAATGTCTTCCAAAATGGGGGAACTTCCGATTTTGGCAATCCTTTTAAATTATTTCTTGCAGCATATCCGTCTATCTGAATAAATAATCCAAAGAAATATAAAAAGGCGGGCACTGCAGCAGCTAGGGCGATATGGTAATAGGGGGTTGCCAAAAAGGATGCCATAATAAAAGCAGCCGAACCCATAATTGGCGGTGTAATCGTTCCGCCTGTTGAAGCAGTTGCTTCAATCGCTGCTGCATAATATGGTTTATATCCTGCCTTTTTCATTGCGGGAATCGTCATGGCCCCGATGGTTACTGCATTTGAAACAGCACTTCCGCTTAACATTCCAAAAAACGCGCTTCCCACAACGGCAACCTTTGCCGAACCACCCCTTGTTCTGCCGAATAGGGATAGTGCCAGCTTAAAGAAGAAATCTCCTCCGCCGGTACGAGTGATCACTACGCCAAACACAAGAAAACCAAGAAGCAAGTTTCCGATCGTAGTATAAGCAATCCCAAAGACGCTGTTGGAACTTAAAATATGGTTTCTAGCTAATGTTAAAAAGTCATAGGATTGACCCTGTAATAGACTGATAGGTACATTGGAAGCAACGAGGGGATAAAGGGAAATCACCAAGCAAATAAGGGCTAAGACAAGGCCTGCAGTTCGACGAAGTGCTTCAAGTAACAAGGCCCATAACACAATACTGAAATATGTAGGAATGGTTGGAGCGTTCCAATCCCAGCCTTCTTCGATGATACGCTTTCCTTGTAAACCAAGGTAAACAGTAATGATGACTGAAACAGCAAAAAAGACAACATCATACCATTTGACGGATGTTTGAGTTTTCTTGGCAGGGAAAATTAAAAATGAAATCGGCATAAAACAGCCTAGCAAATAGATGAGGTAAGCATTCTGGATGGGGTTAATTCCAAACAAATGGATATAAAACAACATATTAATAGAAAGACAAACACCAATAACAGTGGAAATTGCCACGACTACTTTCCAAAAAAAATTAAGCCTTTCTGTTTTCAAGCGAGATCCCCCAATCTTATTATTATCGAATTTTTGATAGTCTCTCCGTTGCTGAGATCTTGATAAAAAAGAATGTCAGCCAGCTTTCAGCGGCTGACTTTCTTTTTTATATATAAAACTTATTTTATAAGTTCAGCCTTTTTCTCTAACCAATAGGCTGGAAACTTATCATTAGAAATGCCTTCCTTTTTAGATTCATCGACTACCTTATCCCAGGCAGTTTTTAGTTTCTTATATCTTTCGGCCAATGCATCATTTTTCGCTTGTTTTTCATCACTCCACAAACCTTTTTCTTTTAAGAACTTAATCGTCCCCTCGTGGAATGGGATACCGCGTGGCTCTGTCAACACTTTATCTTTTGAATATAGGGCCAAGTTTGGTATCGCCTTTTGATAGTCATTAAAGTTTTCATCCATAGCTTTTAATAACTGATAAACAGTATCTGCATCCTGGCTGGCATAACCGCCGATAAGATATCCATGACCCAAGACATTTGTTGCGCCTTTCATTCCAGCACCGTTATCCATTGTATATGGGAACAGCCATGATGCCGTCTTTTCTACACGTGCCCAGCCTTCCTTGTCTTTAGGATCCATTTCAAGCCAGCGAATTCCGCCCTTACTGTCTGCTTCAAACATGGTGGAAGCGGTTGGATTAATTCCGGCTACGTCGATTTGCCCTTGTAGGAGAGCATCACCTTGTCCTGCATAGGAAGTAATATCCACCGGTTTTACATCGTCCCATGTGAGACCTGCAAAGGCCAATATTGCTTCGTTTTTAATATTAACGGAGGAATTACCAGTAATTCTAGGAACCCTTTTTCCTTTTAAATCTGCAATCGATTTAATATCTGAATCTTTTCGAACCGCAAACCCAAATTGACTAATTGGTGCCCAAATGGCCCTTACATCTTGAGGACCCCAATCGGGTTTCGCAAATTCTTCCATTGCTTCAAAAGAAAATTGAATTTCATCACCCAATTTTCCAATAGAAGCTTGATTACTCTTTAATGGCAGCATTCGTCCTACCCCACTGGCGGATGGAAGCATCCTAATTTGTGTTCCATATTTACTAGTCAATGTGTTTGCAATTGCTGACATTTCTGCGTATCCACCGGACCCAACATCGTATACACTCCATGTCATTTGTTTGGGAAGTGAGACAGTACTAGAAGCTGTGGAAGTACTTTTGTTTGAAGCTGGTTTTTTCTCAGTTCCGCTGCTTTTCAGTGATCCATTACTACTGCAGCCTACCAATAAAATGGAGAGTAAAAAGATAGCCATTAAGAATTTTAGCGGTTTTTTCAACATCCATAATCCCCCTTCATTTAAAGCCTTCCTACCTGAAAAAGATGTTAGATCATTACTTTTTTTAGGTAGGAAACCGTTTTCATATTTCTACTAAATTTATTTTATATATAAAATATATTTTCGTCAATGAAATTTTATAAAATTCAGTATTTTCCGTTAACATATATTTCATCTAATGAAAAAAGGAGATATTGGTCGTTTTGATAGGAATTCCTCATAGTGTTTGCAAAGTTGAAACATTGTGAAAGGATCTTAACAGATGAGGTTTTTAATATAATAGAATAGTTTTCGCTTTATACCAAAACTATTTCCGTTTTGGATTCCGAGCCTTCTTGGTTTAAGGCTAGAGGAGCATCAGTATGTGATGTTCCCCTAGTGTTCATGTTAGATAGCTCTTGGTTTGAATTTCGGTAATGTAAAATCTCCTTCTACTTGAAAGACCACTTCAACTGGCATATCACATTCTACTTTATCTACATCTACATCAATGATATTACTAAGCATACGAACCCCTTCGTCTAATTCGATCAATGCAACAACGTACGGAACTTCATCTTTAAATGCCGGGCCCCCTGGGCGTCTTGCTATGGTAAAGGAATAAACCTTTCCAACTCCAGAGGATTGCACCCATTCGACTTTTTCAGAAAAACAATTTGGACATAAGACCCGAGGATAAAAAATGTAGCTGGAGCAGTCCTCACATTTTTGAATCAATAGTTTATGCTCTTTACACCCTTGCCAAAATACATAGGAGTCTCCATCAGGTATAGGCAGCGGTTTTTCTATCATTTTTAATCCCTCCCTAAAATAACCACGGATGTAGAGGAAAGCGTTCCGCCTGTTCCCGCCACAAGAGAAATTTTTGAATTTTTTACTTGCCTCTCTCCCGCCTCTTCTCTCAACTGACGCACAGCTTCAATTAACAAGAAGATTCCGTACATTCCAGGGTGAGCATAGGATAGCCCCCCGCCATTTGTGTTCAAAGGAAAATCCCCTCCTGGAGCTGTCCGCTGATTCGAAACAAAATCCCCTCCCTCTCCAGGTTTACAAAAACCTAGAGACTCTAGTGTAAGTAAAACAGTAATCGTGAAAGAATCATAGATTTGCACAACATCAATTTCATCATGAGTGACTCCTGCCATCTCAAATGCTCTCTTTCCTGAGACAGCCGCTGAAGTTACTGTTAAATCCGGCATTGCTTGAATGGACCAGTGGCTGTGAGACTCTCCTTGTCCTAGAACCCATACCGGTTTTTTTCGGCAGTCTTTGGCCCGTTCAGCTGAGACCAAAACAATCGCACCCGCCCCATCCGTAACTAAACAGCAATCTAGTAAATGTAATGGGTCACAGATCATGGGTGAAGTTAAAACATCTTCAATCGTTAAATGATCACGCATCGTAGCGTGTGGATTTAATTGCGCCCATTTTCTGGTAGCTACTGCAATTTCCGCCAATTGTTCTGGCTTTGTCCCATATTGGTGCATATGGCGATGGGCTGCCATAGCGTAAGCACCTGCAGGCGACGGCAATCCATATGGAGTTTCGTATTGGGCCGTTAAGACTGGCGGTCGTCCAGCCAATGTACGGGATTTTTCAGAGCGCTGCGTACTTCCATAGAGGATTAAAGCTACTTCACATAATCCTGATTGAATGGCTGCAGCCGCATGGCCGACATGCGCTTCAAAGGCTGATCCGCCTATTTGAGTGGAATCGGTATACTTTGGTTGAATCCCTAAGTATTCAGATACCACAACTGATGGAAAGGAACCGATGCCAGGTAATCCCCAAAGTCCGGCAACAAAAATCCCATCGACATCATCCTTTGTTAATCCGGCATCCTCTAATGCTCTTTTTGCAGCAATCGCCTGTATTTGTAAAACCGAATGACCGTGTTTTACTTTTCCTTTCTCAAGTTCAACATCTCCAACGCCGACAATAGCAGCTGCCCGTTTGATTGACATCTTTTCACCTACCCTTTATTTTTTTTTTGTTACGCACAGAAGTCATTTTTCCTTTATTTGGTGAATGATTAAATTGTTATTCCTTGAGGTTTTTCAGAAGGTGAAAGTAAGTTTTGCATGACAAATTCAATCATGATCGACGGATGGGTAATGTGGTAAAGCTGGTAAATAGAAGATTTGTACCAATAATGAATGCTTTCTTCCCATGTAAAGCCCATTCCCCCGTGAAGCTGGATCGCATCTTCACAGACTTTTTTATACATTTCTGTACTAAAATAGCGGCTTGCCATAACATTCAATAAGTTTTTATCCTGATTTGTTTCCTGTTGAGCTGCTATATAAAAACTGTAGCTGCGCGCTTTTTCAATAGCAATATGCATATCGGCAATCATATGTTTCACCGCTTGGAAGGATCCAACTGGAACTCCAAATTGCTTCCGCTCGGCCACATAATGGATGGTTCTTTTTAATACTTCCTCTGCACCGCCAATGATTTCTCCATTAGTACAAAGTAAATACTGAATAACTTGCTCATTTAACAACTCTTGGTGGTCAGTGTCGAATCCTTCAATAAAATCCAATTTATTAATCCAAACATGATCAAGCTGGATGGTTCCTTGCGGTTTGGCCAGTTCCACTGATTCCTCGGCTGAAACCGTTACGCCCTCCAGGCTGGTATTTAATAATGCTAGAGAAACACCCCCGCTATTGTCTCTTACAGGCAATAGACAATAATCTGCGTGCTGGATAAACGGGATATGTTTGATTTCACCTGTCAATTGAATTCGGTTGGTTTCCCGATTTGCTATTTTGATAGATGGCCAATTGAAGTCTATTCCATTTTGGGACTTTGCCAACTGAGGCAAGACCGTGGTGATGAGGCTTTCTCCAGATAGCAAAAGGTCTAATTGTTGTTGTTGAACAGACGATAATTTTAATTGACTTAGGAGCGGGACAATGAATCCAGCTGTTAACAAATAAGGGCCAGGAAAAGGTCTTTCTCCAAACGATTCTGACAGATACATCAAGTCAAGAGATGTCATATCCTCAAAGACCTGCCATTTTCCTTGTGCCAGTATTCCGAGCCAGCCATTATCTGCCAGTTTCCTCCATGCATCCTTTGAAAAGCCGTGTTTCTTTTCGACTATTTCTTTAAAATGTTCTAGTGTCATCTCTTTTTTTAACAATGATTGCAGAGCCTTTTTTAACATTTGCTGCTGTTCAGAAAAGCGGTATTCCATTATGCTCTCCCCCCTTTTGAGCTAGGCAGTCCCAGAGATTTAGCGATAATATTTTTTTGAACTTGTGTCGTTCCGGCATAGATTGTTTCGGCTCGTGATATAAGAAATTTCTGTAACCACACTTCATGTTCCCCTTTAACTAACGATTCTTCGCCTAGAACTTCCACGCCTAAATTAAGTAAATCTTGATGACTTTCACTCCAAACTAGTTTGGCTATGGCGGGGATGGCACCGTTATCATCACCTTGAGCAATAAGGGCAATATTCCGTAAGGAGATACTTTTTAATATTTCACAGGATAAATAGGACTGAACTAATTTATTTTGCAGGACGGAGCTGATTGCTTGCGAGTTGTCATTGTTTATCTGATTTTGAAAAAGCGAAACTAGCTGCTGGAATTCTTGCTGCATTTTTAAGGCGCGCTGCGCAAAATGAATTCCACGTTCGTTGGCAAGCGAATAATTAGCCATCTCCCACCCGTTATTTATTTCTCCAACGACATCCTCGATTGGAACAACGGCATCATCTAGAAAAACTTCAGCCAGTTCTGATTCACCGGCAATATTTTTTATTGGCCGTACTGTGACACCTGGCTGTTTCAAATCTAAGATCATCAGGCTAATGCCTTTGTATCTGGATTCTCCCGTTCGGACCAAGATATAGCATTTATTTGCATAGGGAGCATAAGATGTCCATACTTTTTGACCATTTAATACATAATGGTCTCCTTTACGTTCTGCTTTTGTTTGAAGACCAGCTAAATCCGATCCGGCAATCGGTTCTGAGAAACCTTGACACCATATGTCGTCATGATAAAGCATCCGGGGTAGATAGTGCTTCTTTTGTTCTTCTGTTCCATAGCGAATTAATGTCATTCCAAAAATGCCAATTCCATTGGAATTTAACACTTCGGGTGCATTGACCCGTACTAATTCTTCAATATAAACTAACTGTTGTTCCAGCGTTAATCCGAGACCGCCATACTCTTTTGGCCAAGCAGGTGCTACCCATCCTCCCTGACCCAACATTTTGCCCCAAGTTCTTCGTCTTTCCACCAATTCCTCGCCAGTTACTTCATCGTTCCACTCCTTCGGAAAGTTGGCCACTAACCAGGTGCGAAAAGACTCGCGAAAAGACTCCGCCTCTTGTGAGTACTCAAAATTCATTCAGCTTTCCCGCCTTTCATTGCTCATATTTTGATGGCACACAGCTTCAAAGGTGCCTGACACCTTGAATACTCCCTCATTGTTCATTGCTATCCCTAAAATAATTCTATAATTCTGTTATTGCATGAAACGGCCGCCAGTCACTCCTATATATTAAGATGATGAAAGAAAGGAAACATTTGTTAATCTATTCAAGATTTTATATGTAAAAAAAATTTTCGTCAATGAAATATTTTAATATTTAGAAAATTAGGCCATTAGTTATACTGAGGAAGGAAGACCTTTACGATTTGGCTCTTCCAGGGAGTTTAGTGAAAAAAATAAAAAAGGAACGTTCGATGGGGATACGTTCCTTTAGATGATTATTTCGATATATAAATTTTTTATAAAAAAGACTTATTTTTTACTTACATAACCGCTTATTTTGAAACTAACTTCCTGTCCAACTCTTTTAATGAGTTCGCCCATTTTTACAATTTCATTATCGTTAAATTGGGCGGTCATACCAATAATTGAAATGGCCATATCCACAGATCCGTCAGTATTAAAAAGAGGTGCCGAGATCCCTACGATTCCATCAATGTACTCTCCAAAGGTTGTGGCATATCCATTCTCTCGGATGGTTGGCAATTCTTTTATCAGTTCTTGAATCTCCTCTGAAGACATTGTTCGCAGTCCTTCATTGGTATGTAAAAGTTCGCCAGCATCTTCTTCTTCCATATAAGCTAATAAACATTTACCATAGGAACCATCAATGACTGAAAAGTGCCTTCCTACCGATACATTAATTCCAAACTCTTCCCCCTCAGCCTTAGCAATAATGGTTGAGCGTTTTTTACCAATTCTGCTGACAAGAAAAGCGGTTAGTCCCGTTTTTTCTGAAAGACTCTCCAAGTACGGAATAATGACAGAGATATCAAATTGATTTTCTTTTGCTCTTTCCCCTAAGACAACCAGATACGGGCCAAGACTATACCGCTTTGAACTTTTATCAAAACGAACAATCGATAGTTCCTCTAACTTTTGCAAAATCCGAAAACAAGTAGTTGGGGTAAGGGAAAGCGCTTTAGAAATCTCAGTTAAATTACTTTTACTAAATTTTTTTCGGCTTAGTAAAGTTAATATTTTAAACGCACTATCAACAGCTGGAACGTTGTATTTGGGCTTTTTCTTTTCCTCAATTCCATTCTTATTATCTTCCATTCAAATTCCCCTTTAATTTTATAATAATAGGCACTAAGTAAAACAATTATAATTGATCGTATTTTCGAGATCTTTAAATTACCAATTTTTAATAATTTTATATATAAAAAAGTTTTTTGTCAAAGAAAACACTTTCATGATGGTAATACCGTGCAATATTTGGATCTACGAAAAACTAAATAAAAAAATCAGCCAAAGACAAAATGTCAAAACCATACGGATCTGACTCAGCGGACATAAAATCTTCGTTACTGCTCATACTATATTTATAAAATATTTTAAATGAATTGAGGTTTTGGAAAATGGATGAAATGAGAACTACCAATCAAGTAGAAGAAGTAAATAAACACCTAAAAGAAATTCCCAAAGAAGTCGAAGCAAGAAGTATTGAAAATCAGCCTCAAACCGGTAAAAACGAGAAAGCTATCGAGCCGTTTTAGGCCTATAGGAACTGATGTAGCTAGAATAGTAATAAAAACAGAGTATGGAATTTCCCCATACTCTGTTTTTTCATTGCCGTAGCTCTAATAATTGAATAAAAAACGCCAATCACTTCTATTATAAAATAGTGGCACAGACCCTGGTATGGATCTGTGCTTTTAAAAGTATCCCCTTACTATTGTTGTGGTGCAGAAGGAGTTGAAATACTTTGTAATGCCTCTTCTGCCTCGTTTGCATATTTATTTTGTACGGCTAAATCACCTAAAGCAACCATTCCTACGATTTGTCCATTTTCGACTACCGGCAATCGACGAATTTGCTGCTCCGCCATTAAATTTGCTGCCTGATGAACATCCATCTCAGGTGTACCTTGTACGATTTGCTGTGCAGTCATGACTTCAGATACTGGTGTTTGTGCATCTTCACCTTGAGCTGTCGTACGAAGGGTGATATCGCGATCTGTTATAATTCCAACAATTTGTTTGTTGTTATTTACTACTGGGATTGCTCCGATATTATATTCGCTCATTAATGCTGCAGCTTCCTGTACTGTCTGTGTTTCCTTAACTGAAACTACATTTGATGTCATGATATCTCTTAATTGCGCCATGAAAATTCCTCCCATCATATTTACCTTTATAGGATAGGGAAGATTGGCGATATTATTAATGGAAGTTTTTTCAAATATATCTTAACGCTTTTAACAAACCGGTGCTTGAACGATAGAAGGATTTGTCGTGATGGTAGCTTCCTTGCTTATTGAAGTAAAGGAAGTTTGGTTAAAGAAGGATTTTCTAATAAATAAAATGCCCAACCGATTGAAGGGCATTTCTTGTTATTTTTGTTTTGCAATTTCTGTTCTATTAGGTGCAAGTGGAGGTTGTTCTAGCCATTTATTTTTCACCATAATATTAAACCAGTTTTTTGTAACCATAAGATTTTGTAAAATAGTTGCTTCATAAGTGGTCACGAGGTCCGTTCGCATAGCTGTTGCAAGACCAGCCCCATGATAGGTTTGTGCAATTTGAAACAAAAATCCCATGTGGTACATTAATAACTTATCAGAAAATGGAGAGTCAGTTGAAATTGTCACTTCAGTTTCCATTGATTTTGGAACTGGTAAGTTATCAGCTTGTAGTAGTTTTGCTAATGCTTTTATTTGTCCATCAGCTGTTTCCTCAGATTCAGTTAAAAATTTCCTAACTTCTTTGGATTCCGCGACCTGGCTGAATGCAATAGAAAGGGTTTTTGCCATTATGCTTTTTTTCAGGTTAAAAGAAATACTAATGATTTCTGTGGCAGCAAGAGTTCTTCCCTTTCCAAAATGACCATCTTTGAAATCAGTGCTTGAAATAAATTGAGGATGTTCATATGCATAAAATAATGGGTCTCTCTGAAAAAGCCCTTTGTCAAGCAATAATTCAATCGTTTGGTGATACATCCTTTTTGCATCACCATCACAAGAGTCGTAAAAGTCCCTTAAGTCTTTTCTAACAGAAATGCTTAATGCCGTGATATGTCCTAATAATCCATGTAAAGTCATTACGTGTAAATAATGCAGGCAGAATGCATCTGAAAACAATCTCTGTTTTCCTGCATACAGGTCGGATTCATTAAATCCAATTGGGACAGGAAACCCCTCATTCTCAAAAAAGGTGATCATTTGTGTCTTTTGTTTTTCAAACGTCTTGAGAGCATCATGAAAAATCGCCTTTATTGCTTCGTCTTCAATAATGGAGTACATATATCTATTTACTACGTCTACCGCTGTTCCGTTTACATACTCGCCCCATAAAGAACCAATTTCAGAAGATGTCAATTTCAAATTTTCCGTATCCATATTTTCACCTCCCTAGTATTATTTCCTGATTTCAGAAGATATTCGGGTTTTTAATGTGAGAAGAGAGTTGCTTATGAGTTAATGAAACCGATACTCTAAAAAAGTTATTAAACAAAAATAAACGGAATGACATACACTCTAGCCTGCTACAAAAACATACCCAAATAAAGAAGCTTAGTGCTCCAACAGCAATAATCGCTATAAATTCCACCAGTTCTAAAACATCACCAACAGTTGACGAATCAGATACAAACGATACCCTGCCGTAATAGCGTCGATACGGATTTTCGCATACATTTGCATGTTGAATCTGATACACCCCAAACCCGATGTTTTTCCAAAAAACAGAGCAGAGTATAAACCCTGCTCCCCAAAAAAAGTTTCATCGATCTAGAGTGCCCCAACTACCGGATGCGGTACATACGGTTCTTCTAAGTACACAATTTCTTCCGGTGTTAATGTGACGGACAGAGCACCTACTGCGTCTTCAAGATGGGATATTTTGGTTGCCCCGATAATAGGTGATGTTACAGGTTCTTTCTGTAACAACCAAGCAATGGCGATTTGCGAACGGAGGACGCCGTGTTTTTCTGCCAGGTCTGCAACCCGCTCTGCAATTAATCGGTCAGTGCTTGCAGTTGCATCGTACTTTGATCTTTGCGTCTGGTCGGTTTCGGAACGAAGTGTTGCTTCTGACCAATCACGCGTCAATCTGCCTGAAGCAAGCGGGCTATATGGAGTCACCCCGATTTTTTCCTCCTTGCAAAGCGGCAGCATCTCCCGTTCTTCTTCACGGTATATCAGGTTGAGGTGGTTCTGCATCGATACAAAACGTGTCCATCCGTTTTTCTCTGCCACATTCAATGCTTTCAGGAACTGCCAGGCATACATGGCAGAAGCGCCAATATATCTCGCTTTACCCGCTTTCACCACATCATGTAATGCTTCCATTGTCTCTTCGATGGGCGTGTTATAATCCCAGCGGTGCGTGATATAAAGGTCTACATAATCTGTTCCCAAGCGTTTCAGACTATTATCAATTTCGCTCATAATATGCTTTCGGGAGAGACCACTCCTGTTCGGACCTTTGCTGTTCATATCTTTACCCAGCGGAAAATAGACCTTTGTAGCAAGGACAACCTCATCCCGTTTTGCGAAATCCTTAAGGGCACGTCCAACAAATTCCTCACTTGTTCCATCTGAATAGACATTCGCTGTATCAAAGAAGTTAATACCTAAATCAAGGGCTCTTTTGATGACAGTACGACTACTCTCTTCATCGATTACCCAAGGGTGAACCCAACGTTCCTTCTCGCCAAAACCCATGCATCCTAGACAAAGCCGGGATACATCCAAGCCAGTATTTCCAAGTTTCACATATTCCATTGTTTTTCCCTCACCTTCCACTATCTGTTATTATAACCAGAAACAAAATGCTAAAATTGGCCAAATGAATGCGTTATGACCAATCATGAACAATTGAATGAAAACTATTTTTTAAAACATCTATACATTAATGAACACCTGTATATAATTATAAATACAAATAAGTAGTTTACAATTGTTAAAACACTGCAATTTGTTCATTAGTAAACAAATCCATTAAAATTGTTCATTATTTATGAAAGATCGGTGAATCTCGCAATGGCAAAAGTAGATAGAAGAATACTTAAATCTCAGGATGCAATTAAAAAAGCTGTTATTGAACTCATGTCTCAAAAAAATTTTGATGACATTACGATCCAGGATATTTCCGATCGGGCAAATGTTAGCCGAGGAACCGTCTATCTGCATTACGAGGATAAATATGATTTGCTCGATAAACTGATTGAAGAACACATTAACAAGATGCGTGACATGTGCCAATCGTTAGCTGAAGCAGAATATACCGAGGCGAATATACCTTGGTTTGAATATCTTGAACAGAATTACTTATTCTTTTCAACGATGTTAGCTAGCAAAGGAGCCCCTTCTTTTCGTAGACAGTTTCATGAGTTTCTTATCGAAGAGTTCAAGGATGAAGTGGATGTAACAAAAGGGAAAAATCAGGGATTAAACGAAGAAATTATACTTCAATTTATTGTGACCTCCTATGTAGGAATTGTGGAATGGTGGTTTAAGAACGGAATGCCCTCCCCGCCTCATGTTATGGCGGAACAAGTTGGGATTTTACTGGAGAGGAATCTATAATTGAAGTTATACAATATGTCACTTTACAATAATCACTCGTAAAAATGCTCAAAGCAGTGCGATTTCTATTGTGAAATCCACTGCTTTCGAGGGTGACTCCAAGATTCTGAATCAGAAGGAATTGGGATCATCTTTGACAGGATTATTACTATTTTCCTCATTGTCATCATCCACTTCTTCAATATGAAGTTCTGAATTTAACATCTCTTGTTGAATCTTATCTAATGCCTGTCCATTTTGTTGTTGTTCCAATAAATCATAATGAAATATATCACTAATCGCATTCTCATCGATTGAGGCTATAATTTCGTGGATATCGTTATGATCACCGGTTATCGAGCCAAATCCTTGGGTTTGTTTTTTATAATTGACAAAACCGCTTGGAAGATTGGTGCCAAGATTAACACAGGATGCACCTTCTACCGTTCCGATTGAAATCGATCCAATAAAAAAAGATGGGGAAAAACGTTTCAATATCAACATCCCTTCCCTATTTCATGGTATAAGACACTGGCTTGCCATTAATGTTTATTTGAATGTCATCCCTTTTTTCTATTTGTCCTTTTTGCGGATTCTTCTGGACAGCTGGATTTTTAGGGCGCTGCTTGCGATTGACGTTGGGAGAGAATGTATTTCCAAGATTCAACATGCCGCTCAACTCTTTAATATCCAACTTTTCAAGCTGGAATGCTAGTTCATCAATGTTTAATTCTTGTAGATGAAGATCCTTCACGTCCATTTTAACGATGACGGATGGATTGCTTTTATCGTGGAGGGATTTCTCAAGTGTGCTGATCTTTTGGAATAATTCATCAAGTTTTTTTAGTAGATTTTCTTGATCCATCAATCTCCATTCCCTTTTAAGAGTGTTTTTCTATCACTCCTGCATTTGATTTGACCTTATTATTTCCTTTAATGGTCCCAAAACCTTCGTTGACCACAACTTCGTTTTTTCTTCCCTTTATGATGTTTGTTCCCACCAATAATCCTGAAGAATCTCTTATATCGTTAATTTTTAATGAACCATATTTAATGGATGTCATGATCGATCTCCCTAATATTTTTCTTTTTTAAAAAAAGGGATTGTTATTAATAAAATTCCCCTATCAAAGATGGCTTGAAGTTGTTCCAATTGACACTCTTCTGGAATCGTTATCTCCCTTCGAAAAAAACCGTAAAACCGTTCGCTGCTGATTACTTTCATATCATCATCTATATAATCTTTGTGAATGTTTCCTTCAATTGTTAAGATACGATTCATTCGTCTTACAGACAAGTCCTCTTTCCTGGCCCCGGCGAGATCAATGGAAATGATGAAGTTCTGGTTTAATTTGTATACATCCATCCTTGGTTCCACAAATGGTGAGATTTCATGCAATAATCCGGAGAAATCCTCTCCTAACATCTGTTTCACGTTAGAACGCAAATGAGGCTTTATCACCCATTGAAAACCTCCCTACTACGGCTAGTCTTATATATAACATTATGTTCTGTTTAGAAAGGTCATGCCTAAAAGTGCAATAAAAATAGGCCAGGCACTTTAAAATGTAACCTTAAAGTGCCTGCACCTGAGCACCAGGTACAATATCTGGATCAATCATATTCCCATCATTTACATCATTATCAATTATCGGGTTGACATTTTGTATATTCGTAATAATACCACTTTGCTGTGCAAATCCGTTGTTCGTCTTTCTGTGAGCTGACCATCCGGTTAATTGGTTTTCTCCAACTGATACGTCAGAGTTTGTATCTTGATGATTTACATTAATAGCACCGATTACTATACTAATCGCCAACTATCTCACCTCAATTTCAGTGGGATTTTTTTGCTGAAATTTATCGGCTATTGGAGCGTCAATCATATCGTTATCAATCACGATATTGGTATTGGATGTTAGCTGACTAATACCTGCTGTTCTACCTGTTCCCTCATTCGTTTTCCTATGGGCACTCCATCCATTTAGGCAGTTATCTCCCACTGATACTGCTGCATTTGTAAATAAACTATTTACGTTTATTTCCTTAATATCAATTTGTTTCGGCACCTCTGGCCGTCCATCCATGAGAGTGACTGCGGGATCTTCGGTTGGGGCTTCAATGGGTTGTAAATCTTTCGGTCCATCCATGTACGTCACTGCATGGCTCTCCATGGGGCTGTCAATCACATCATTATCAATCACTAAGCTAAAATTTTCGGCGACTTGTGAATGATACACTATGCCAAAACCGTGATTATTTTTGTGATGAGAGGACCAGTTATTCACAGTATTTATTCCGACAAATATTCCCGATGCAGTATCAATGGAATTCACATTAATTCCCTTGATGATAAGATTCGTCAAGCGTCCTTTTTGCATCCTTAGCCTCCCACACAGTTTTTTTCCTCGTTTGGATAAACTTTTTATAATAAAATATGATTGGATATATGTCTTGGTTCTTCACCATTGAGAAGGCATTGTCGTGGGATTAAATGGAAACAACAAAAAACCTTCCAAAATGGATATAATGGAAGGTTTTTATTAATGAATTACTGAAAGTTATCGGCGGTAGAACTTAAAAGTGCATAACCTTTCTTTCTTCGATACAAGGCAATGACGATACTTAGGATTACACAAACTATTGATACTAATTGGGCAATTCGGATATGGGATGTCAACATGAGACTATCTGTCCGAAGGCCTTCGACAAAGAATCTCCCAATTGAATACCAAAGCAGGTAGGTTAAAAATATTTCGCCTCTTCTAAAATCGATTCTTCTTAAAAGGATTAATAGAATAACACCTGTGAAACTCCAGATGGATTCATACAAAAATGTTGGGTGGTAATAAACACCGTTGATATTCATTTGGTTAATAATAAAGTCAGGTAAATGCAGTGACTCTAGAAAACTTCTAGATACCGGTCCCCCGTGGGCTTCTTGGTTCATAAAGTTTCCCCATCGGCCAATGGCTTGTCCAAGCAGCAGACTAGGGGCTAAAAGATCTGCCATTTTCCAGAAGGATATTTTTCTTTTTCTACAAAACCAAATGGCTGTTAAAACGGCACCGATAATTCCGCCGTGAATGGCAATTCCACCATGCCAAACAGCAGGGATTTCATTAAGATGATTTTTATAGTAACTCCATTCAAAGAGGACATAGTATGTCCTTGCACAAATGATGGCTATTGGTAACGCAATGATAATTAAATCACCAATTGTTCCAGAAGGAATTCCTCTCTTCTTCCCTTCTTTTTCAGCTAGCAATAGCCCTAAAATAACACCAATACCGATGATCACACCGTACCAATGCACAGCAATAGGTCCAAGATGAATCGCTATTGGATTAAATGGGTAAATAAGTGCTAACATACCTGACTCCCTTCTTACTATCATTCATTAACAAATTATTCATAAAAGATTGCATTTTTATTATAACAAACATGGTTTATTGGTTTTATTAAAAAATCATTAAAATCAGTTTGTTTAAGTAAAGTTCGCTTATATTCACCAAATGCCACCTTAATCTTTCTATTGTTGTTATTGCCTGAGGATTAATATAAGCCTATTAAAAAAGGATGGTTCGATCATCATCGAAGCATCCTTTTCTTTACTCTTTTTCAATGATGGCGATTTTAATATCACGATCATCCATGACTGCATCTATCGTATCTTGATCATCAGTTATATTGATATTCCCCATTAGCTGAATATTATTCCCATTTAAATTACCGTGATTGGTATTTTCTTTTTGATTGCCATCAATCCCATTAACATGACCCTTGCCAACGAATACCGAGCTTCCTGGCTGCATGGAATTGACGTTTACACTATTAAGATTAAGATTTGTTAAGTTGTTTTCATCACTTGAATTCTCGACGGCAATATGAATGTCCCGATCATCAATTGGTGTATCAACTATGTCAGGGTCAATTAGGATGGAAGTATTGCAAAGCAGCAAATTAGATTGTCCGCCAATACTTCCGAACACACTGTTTTGCTTGCCATGTGCACTCCAGCCAATCGCAGTGTTTTGCTCTCCAATAAAAATACCACACTGTCTCTCCATCGTTTGGACATGAATGTTACCTGCAAAATTAAAATCCGTAGTTTTACCCATTTATGGTTCACCACTTTAGTTCATTATGAATGAGGTTTCATGCTTTAATTTATGTTCATGAATCTTGGGTTGTGCACTCAACTAAAAAGCCGTGTCATACTGATTGATTATGCATTCACTGGAATGCTCGGCTTAAAGTCCTGATCAAAGATAACCCCATCTATGATTTCAAAGCTATCCGCGACATTATTTATATTTCCGGCATTAATGGTGTTAATACCGTAAATTCCCCCTGTATTTAAATTGTATTTCCTGTTAGCATCCATCCCATTTACAATACCTTCACCAACAAAAATGGCGGAACTAGGTTGAGGAGAATTTATGTTTAACATTCCTACATTAACAATTGAAGCCATCCAAATTTCCTCCTATTCTCCCGTTACTGTTTATTATTTTATGTTCAAACCATAAACTGTGGAACACAAAATCGACATCTCAAAAATGGTGCCATGTTGTGTTTTGGAAAAGCAATTCAGCAATCTATAATATAAGGAGATATTAATAAAGTATAGTTGTAGGTTCTATTTACATTAATGACAGGTGGTCAGTATGCATATCCTATTTTTTGCTCCTTATTTTAATCAGCCAAGAGGAAATTCTACAACCATAAAGCGTCTTGTTCACTTTTTGCAGCAGGGAAATATTCATACTTCCGTTATTCCATATATGGAAGAGGATGATTGGCATCGTTCAGATGCTGATATTTATCATATTTTACATGCTACCCGATTTATTCAATGGCAAAAAGAAGTCAATTTTATTTTAAATCGCCCCTATCTGGTCACGATGGGAGGAACAGATATTAATATTGATTTACAGGCAAGCATGAATGATGAAATATTTTCATTTTTAAATGATGCTGCTTTTATTACTGTTTTTACAGATGATGCAAGAGAAAAGGTATCACGGTTATTCCCTGGGTGGACCGATAAGACCATCGTTATTCCCCAAGGGATCTGGCTGCCTTGGCACCTATCACCCATTAAAGGAGAAATGCTTCCACGCTTTCTTCTTCCGGCCGGATTACGACCTGTAAAAGATGTTTTGCATGTAGTTCCTGCACTTGATGAGTTAATTCGCGAATACCCCAATATGGAATTCACGATTCTTGGGGCAAAGTTAGATGAGAACGTTTATAAAGTTGTACAAAAGGAAGCAGAACGTCGCCACTGGATGAAGTATGCTGGCGTTGTTCCTTATGAGGTTATGAAATTTTGGTACGAACAAGCCCAAATCGTCATCAATACTTCCCTATCTGAAGGTCAGTCGCTTGCCCTTATGGAAGCAATGGCATTAGGGCGACCAGTCATTGCGCGAAAAAATGAAGCAAATATTCAATTGATCCGCCACGAACAAACAGGCTGGCTTTATGAAACGATGGATGAATTTAAAAAGGCCGTTCAATCCATTGTATGTGATGTTGCCTTGAGGGAGAAAGTGATCAAGCAAGCACAAGAATGGATCCGTGAGTACAGTTCACCCGAACAAGAAACCGTTGCTTACCTTAATTTGTATAATGATTTATTAAAATAAGGGTACTCAATGGCATTACTTTATTTTTGTATAAAAATAAAGGGCTTGGCAAATTTAATAAAAGGTAACTAACGTAGGAGAAATTATAAATATTTCTATCATTCGGGTTTTCGCGTATAGAGGAGATGTTAGCTTGACAGTTAAACAATATTGGAAGGAAATAAACGATAAGAGTGAGCGGGTTTCGTCTTTAATGCATTCTTTTTGGCATGAGCATTCTGACTGGGGAAACTGGCAGTTCTGGGTCATCCTACTCTTCTTGCTTGTTCCGCTGATTATACTTCTAGTTAAGCTTAACCGAAATAGAAGTCTTGAAATTCTTTTCTTTGGGTACACCGTACATATGTTATGGACATATACAGACCTCATACTTATAAGACAAGGTTATGTAGACCATCGTTATTTCCTAACGCCATTCTTGCCACAAGCGTTAGGAATTACAGCATCCCTTATCCCTGTTTCTTTTATGCTTGTCTATCAATATTGCTTGAATCAAGATAAACCTTTCATTATTTGGACTACTGGACTAAGTGCTATTCTTGCTTTTGTTTTTGCACCTATTGAGAAGTGGATGGGTCTCGTTTCCATCTATAAGGGATTTACGATTGTTCATCTATTTTTCATAGATATTGTTATTACAATGATTGCTTACGGACTGACGAAGTTTTTTGTAAGGTTTTATGCGGCAAGACAGTCAACTATATAAAACGGTAAAAACGGGGTCAGTCCCCCGGTACGTTAAAGCTTTAGTGTGCTGGGGGACTGACCCCGAATTCAAAATATATAAAGCCTAACAATGAGATGAACAATACATACGAGATAGTAAACCAGTTATTTTGCCCATGGTCACAAGAAAAGTAGCATATCGGTAAAAATAAGGCAGCTATTCTTCCCGTGGGTACAAGAAAAGTAGCGATCCGGTAAAAATAGGCTGTCTATTTTTACCGTGAGCACAGGAAAAGTGTCACACTGGTAAAAATAAGCTAGTCTATTCCCCGTGAGCACAAGAAAAGTGTCTTTACTGGTAAAAATAAGCTGTATATTCTTCCCGTGAGCACAAGAAAAGTGTCTTACTGGTAAAAATAAGCCGTCTATTCTTCCCACGAGCACAGAAAAAGCATCGATCCGGTAAAAATAAGTCGTCTATTTTTCCCGTAACCGCAAGAAAAGTAGCCTACCGGTAAAAATAGGCCGTGTATTCTTCCCGTGAGCACAAGAAAAGTGTCGCACGGGTAAAAATAAGCCATTTATGTTGCACGTTCACCCCAAGGAAAGTAGCGATTCAGCTTCTTTGGCTGTATTTCTCAGTGGTCTCGGACGGTCCTCGTATCCTAATACAGAAAAAATGGTAAGTCCTCCCGTACGTTAAGGCATTAGTGCACTAGTGGAATCGCTCTTGAATTTCAGATTGAACTCCTACTTCTTCTCTTCTTTAACCTTCAGGATTTCTGCCATCGCTCCGTATTCGATTCGTATGGTCTTCCTTGCTTCCACCGGTGTTCTTGCAATAACAGACTCGATTAGCTTTTCTCCGTTTATTTCCATTTCAACAAGAAAGCATTTTGCTCCACATCTCAAAGCTTTTCCTCCATTGTGTACTGATTTCGGTTTTGCGGAAACCTATTCTTTCTTGAACTACCAGTCTTGCTGAGGGGATGCTTTGGATCATAAGTTGTTTTCGTTCTTCCATATTTTATACTTTTCGCGCTGGCACGCTGCACATGGTCTGAAACCAGCTGCAATAGCTGTTTGCTCATCGGTAAAAAACACTCGGTCCTTGATGTAACCATACTTCGCTAGGGCACGCAGTGCAGCTGGACAATCCATTGTTCCATACACTTTGGTTTTGCGATTGCCGCCATATGTACCTGGGGTCTGGCTCACATAAAGTTTCTTATCCGCCCCCATAAGTGTGTAGGTTTTACTGCTCTGTGCCTTTTCAGAAATTACTTCATCCTTAACATCCATTCATTATCTCCGCCTTTAAGATTTTTATTGAATAGCTTCTATTAAGTTTACATAATAAAATTATGGTTTATATTTAATTAACCAAAGAATAAATCCAATATATTTGACCCTTTAGAAGATTGCTTATTATAGAACTCGGAGTATCCACATTTTTTACAATACACCACGATAAAGGTATTGTGCTGAATATCTAAGATTTTCGATAAACCTGTACCCGTCATCGCTACTTCCTTTGTTCCTGCCTCTTTGCTTCCACATTTTATACAGCCTTTTTCAGACATACATGTTCTCCTCCCACAAATAACCAATTTAGTTTTCCTATAATACGAAGGCAGCCCGAAAAGGTTTCAGTGGATTTATAGAAGCATTGTCCTTCTGCCAATCACTGCTTTTTATGGAAAAAACCGCTTGGAGGATTTATTTTTCGCCCATTTACTTAGTATGTTTAATCCCCCTATATTTCGTGAAGAATGATAAGCGAGGTGATACTGATGAAGCTCCTTTTAATAATCGGAAGTATTGTACTCCCTATATTAATGGTTGTACTACAAAGAAAATGGTCCAAAATAAGGATCATTTTTGATTTAATGGCGATTCTGTCGGCACTTATTTTTGGAAATATTTCTTCAATCGCTATCTTTGAGATTATCAAAGATGATAAAGTCTTTATGACCAATATTCATGCGGTATTTCTAAATCCCATTTTCCTTATGACAGGTGCTTATCTGGGACTGTATTTTCTTTATGTTCTTGTATTACGAGTAATAAATGATAAAAACTAAATGAGTAGTTCTGAACTATTTAAGCCTTAGCCCTTAGATCCCCCTTTCAAACAGAAATGGCGAAGGAATTCTTCCTACGCCATTCTTCTATCACGATATATGGATTTAAATTTCTACCAAACTATTAGCAGATAGATATTTCCCCACTAGTCGACCAACAATAGTATGAGTATCCAAGTCGCTGACTCAAAGGTGGATTATTTTTGTTTTTCCTTAAATTGTGTAGTCCGGTGCATATGGGTCAATCTGCTGATGGTTTCTGCCAGCAACGCCGTTCGTTCAGGTAATGATGAAATGTCTAAGTACTCATCATCCCTATGGCCGTTCCCGCCTTTTGGTCCCAGCCCATCGACAGTTGCGATGCCCATTGAGCTGGTGAAAGAGCCATCTGAACATCCTCCTCTAAATGACTCTTTAATTTCAATCCCCATTTCATTCCCAATGTCCTGCACTAAACCAATCAATTCAATCGATTTCTTGGTCTTCACCATTGGGGGCCGATTTAACTGGCCTGCTAGTTTGATTTTTGTCCCTTTGATGTTAGGCTCAGAGCAAATCTCTTTCATTTTCTGCTCCACTTCTTTTATTTGCTCCAGTTTTGTGATCCTTACATCCACTTCAGCTTCCGCAATGGGGGCGATTGTATTGGCGGAAGTTCCTCCTTTTAACAATCCAACATTAACGGTGATGCCTTTCTTATAATCAGTTATTTTATGCAATTTTATGGTTTTATAAGCGATTTCTTCAATCGCGCTGCGGCCCTTTTCATGCTCAGACCCTGAATGAGCAGGCACACCTTCTACTTTAATTTTGTACCTTGCTCCGCCCTTTCGCTGCGTTACAATCGAACCATCTTTCCCTGCAGCTTCCATAATAAGGGCATACTCTTTTTCTTTTCCAATTTGTTCGATTAGAGGTCTTGAGTGTCTCGAGCCGATTTCTTCATCACTATTGAGAACAATTTCAACATTCTTATATGCATCATCTTGCTTCTCAACCAATGTTTTCATGGCAAATAGGACAGAAACCAAGCTTGCTTTCATATCGACGACACCAGGTCCATAAGCATAATTCCCCTCTATCTTAAAAGGCCGCTTTTCTGCCGTCCCTCTTGGAAAAACAGTATCCATATGGGCGACAATCATCACCTTAGGATCTATGGCATCAGGGTGCCTGATCACCAGATTATTTCCTCGTTCCTCTTGGGGATGGACATGTACTTCAAAACCGATTGATTCATATTCTTTTGATAAAACAGCACCTATCTCATCAATCCCCTGCTTAAAATAACTGCCGCTATCCATATTCACCAGCTTCTCTAAAAGGTTCAGCATGTCCTCCATCTTCTCATTTACTACATCTATCAACTTTTCCACTCCTAACATTTTATTACCAATAAAAAGCTAGCATCATTTCAAATTTATGTTTATAGAACCTTTTACCTATTCCTATCATAAAATTGTTATTGTAACATTCTTAATAAGGTGTAAATTCTGTAAATTTTTACAATAAAAAGACTTAAGGAGGTAAAAATGGATTATCATCTTCTCACTTTTGTCACAGTTGCCGAGAAAAAAAACTTTACGCGTGCAGCCGAAGCACTACATATTTCTCAATCAGCTGTTACTTTATCCATTAAAGTACTGGAGAAACAATATGAGTTAAAGTTGCTAGATCGAAGTAATAAATATGTGCGATTAACAAAGGCTGGGGAGATCTTGTATCAGAATGCAAAGCAAATTCTATCCCTATATGACCGGATGAATCGGTTAATCGATGAACTGACTCATTCAGCAAGCGGGATTCTTACGATTGGGTCCAGCTATACATTTGGGGAATATTTACTTCCGAGAATCATTTCAGAATTTACAGAAGAATTTCCACTCATTAAGCCTAATATTGCCATTCGGAACTCCCATCGTATTATTTCACAGCTGCTTCGTGGCGAATTGGATTTAGGCATTGTTGAAGGTGTGGCAGAGAATCCTAAATTGCATATTCAACCATTTGCCCAAGATGAAATGGTCCTGATTGTCTCACCTAAGCATCCACTTGCATCAAAACAAGAAGTGGAACTGCAAGATTTAAACGATGAAACATGGATTATTCGGGAGAAAGGTTCTGCGACCCGTCAAGCTATCAATCAACTTTTCTTAGAAAATAACTTCTCACCCAACGAAATTCGCTCCTTTGGAAGCTCTCAGATTATTAAAGAATCGGTTGAAGCCGGTTTAGGGATTTCTATTTTATCCATTCATACCATTCGTAAAGAAATGGAACTCAAATCCTTACATACCTTAAGAATTAAGAACAACCCGCTTATTCGTAATTTTTGCTATGTCATCCCTAAGATGGACCTTCAACCTAGATCCGTTAGTTTATTTTTATCCTTTCTAGAAAACTACTCAACCTTAGACATTTTCGTTTAATTTTAGTTATCAGCATGATTTGCTTATGATTTAATACTCTTCTTAATTGTGTCCCCTTTTTGTAGGATCGGTACCTCAACGGTAATGGTGTCGGGATACTTAATTCCCATTCCTGTATTGAGGGCAACAACGATATCTTGCTCTTTAATCCAGCCTTGTTCTCTTAATCTGCGAGCTGCGACAAACGTTGCAGCTCCCTCGGGACAAACGAATGCCCCCTCAAGGCTTGCTAGCTTCTTTTGTTCCGCCAAAAGCGCCTCATCCTCAATCGCAACAGCACAACCATTTGTTTGATAAATGGCTTCTAGTACTAAAAAGTCTCCTAATGCTTTTGGAACATTAATTCCGAATGCAACCGTCTCAGAATCATTCCAGAACTCTGATTCAGACTTTCCTTCCTCCCATGCTTTAACAATCGGGGCACAGCCTTCTGCTTGAACAGCGACCAAGCGAGGAAGTTCTCCTTCCACCCAGCCCAACTTTTTCAGTTCAGTAAGTGCCTTATAAATACCAATTATCCCTACGCCGCCGCCTGTTGGATATAAAATGACGTCCGGCAGCTTCCAATCCATTTGTTCGGCAATTTCGAGTCCCATGGTCTTTTTTCCTTCAATCCGGTATGGTTCCTTTAAGGTCGAAGCATCGAATAAACCATGATTTGCGACCGACTGAGCCACAATTTTTCCTGCATCACTGATTAGTCCATCAACAAGATATAGGTTTGAACCAGAGATCGCTGATTCATTTCTAGTAATTTTGGGTGCATCAATAGGCATGACGATGGTAGATTGAATTCCACCTCTCGCCGCATAAAGTGACCAAGCAGCACCCGCATTTCCATTCGTAGGCATGGCAAGTTCTGTTACACCTAACTCTTTTGCTTTGGATACTCCCACTGCCGCTCCTCGAGCTTTAAATGTTCCCGTCGGAATGATTCCCTCGTCTTTCATCCACAAGTTTGCTATTTTCATATCTTCACCCATAGCAGGCATCTTAATAAGCGGAGTCATCCCTTCACCTAACGTAACGACATCATTCTCATCACCAACAGGAAGCAGTTCATGATACCTCCATAAGCTGGATACTCTACCAACTAAATCTTCTTTTGTAAGTTCCTTGCCTAGTTGTTCTAAATCGTATTCAACTAATAACGGTGATCCACAGGTGCATAACTGATTTTTCTGTTCGTGTGAATAAGTGTTGCTGCATTTAGGACAATATAAATGTGATATGTAACTGTATTTCATAGGGCTCACTCCATTCTTTATCGTTCTTGTAAAACATCATACTTGATTGTTTTTGATAACTGAAATTAATAATATTAATGGAAATCATTTAGAAATTTAATGACATCATTTCTATCAAGCTATAAAAGAGGACCGCTTAATTCATCATCATTAAGCAGTCCCTCATCTTTATACTAATAGCCCTTCCTTTAATTTAGTAGGCATTACTCCAGAAGGAATCGGACATTGGTATGGGTGTTCCGCCAGTTGTGCTTGTAATTCCTTTTTGGCTTGCTCGATGATTTCCTGATTTTCCAATGCCTTAATGGCTGTTAACGCCAATGCTTTAGAAACCTGCAGCAACCCTTTGTGGGAAATGGAAGACTTTCCTTGGGTGACCATTTGCCAGCTGTGAAGCACTGTCCCCAAAACAGAAGTCGTATACATACATTGGGCCGTTGGAGTAATCCAGCTTACATCGCCTACATCAGTAGAGCCGGAGAGGAATCCCTGTCCGTCAAAAGGAATAGGCTCAGCAGCGAGGAAAGGACCTTCAGGACTAATCGGGAATCTCTTGTTACTAACTGCCTGAAAATACTCTCCATTTTGTTTTTCCGCTTCCGTTAAGGTATTCCAAATCTGCTTGGCAAATTGATATTCTTCTGTCGTATAGGAAGGCATACCCACCTCTTGAAGAGATTGTTCCAACACTTTTCCTAAAGTATAATTAGGGTTATAGTTGGAGCAAGCTTTATCAAAATTAATCTCCACTTCGGTCTCCGTCATTAAAGCGGCCCCTTTAGCAAT
The DNA here is from genome assembly GCF_049568635.1 of Neobacillus sp. SAB-20_R2A. Lineage (NCBI taxonomy): Bacteria > Bacillati > Bacillota > Bacilli > Caryophanales > Bacillaceae > Neobacillus > Neobacillus sp. SAB-20_R2A. The sequence continues at coordinate 3,406,850 of NZ_CP145895.1, forward strand.
CTTACATAGACGGTCATAGATTTTCTTGGTTTTGTTCATATTCTGATCACGCACAAGGTAAAGCACCTCAGCCTCTGACTGAACCACATTTGGTGAAATGCCGCCAGAGTTAGTGATGGCATAGTGGATCCGTGCTTCTTGGCTGACATGTTCACGCATATAATTAGCCCCAATATTCATTAGTTCCACGGCATCTAAAGCACTTCTTCCTAAGTGGGGAGTGGCTGCGGCATGAGCGCTTCTCCCCTTAAACTTAAAATAGACTTGGATGTTGGCTAATGAACTGCACCCCTGAACACCGGTACGGCTATTCGGGTGCCATGTCAGGGCGAAATCCACATCATCAAATACCCCTTCACGGGCCATAAAGGTTTTTCCTGATCCGCCTTCCTCACCAGGACAGCCATAGAAGCGAACCGTTCCTTTTAATCGATTCTCTTCGAGATATTTTTTCAATGCGGAAGCTGCTGCTAATGCACCGGTCCCTAATAAATTATGACCACAACCATGACCATTGCCACCAGCCTGAATGGCTTCCTGATAGTCTACATCACATGTTTGGCTCAATCCGGATAATGCGTCAAACTCGCCTAAGAAGCCTATTACTGGTTTCCCTTCACCAAATTCACCAATAAAAGCTGTTTCGATTCCTGCAACACCGCTTGTAACCTTAAATCCCTCTTTCTGTAGCTGTTCACATAAATACTTACTAGAAACGTATTCCGAAAATCTTGTTTCAGGATTTTCCCAGATAAAGTCACTGATTTTCTTCCATTTCTCCTGTGTTTGTTCGATATATTTGTTGACCCAATCAACTTGCTTCAAAACCACTTCTCCCTCCAATTACCGCTATTTTTTCTAGACAAATTTCACTTCTGGTTTCTCTCTTTCAGCGGTTGCTTGCCCATAAATCCGACCAATTCCATCTTCAATGATGATGTTGGTACCAAACGGTTTCGATAAATCTTGAAGCCTTTTAAGTATGGATTCATTCTTTGTAATTTCCGGAAATCCATTTTGATGGCGTTTCTTTCCATGAGAAAGTTCAAGCGGATATAAGGTTATTTCGACTAACTCTCCGTCTTTCATGGTCCAAAAGGGAAGGACGGACTCCATCATTTCCGGTATACTCAATAATCCTTTTGTGCCGTTAAAGGATTTCTTGTCCATTGCCTTCATCACGCCATATTCATTAGGAATATTATGGTTATCATAAAAATCCTGCGGCAGGGCATCCAGTGTTTCATTTTGGAAAATAAAGTTTCCTAGACTATGAAAAATCGGTCTTCCCCGGTATATTTCAATGCCTCTCAATGTATGCGGTCCATGGCCAATGACACTATGGGCACCGGCATCAATAAATCGTTTCGCAGCTTTTCCTACAAAATCAGCTCCGATTCGTTTATTCGTCCCCTTCATTTCATGGGCATGAAAGTTAACCATTACATAATCCGCTTGTCTTAGTGCATCATCGATAACCCCTTCAATACGTTTCATGTCTTTTTCATTAGGTTCGGTTACGAGGCACTGTTCCTCCCCGACTTCAAATAACATCTGGTAGCCGTATTGATCTCTTCCAAAAGGTAAAATTCCTTCAGGAAATGGCAGCATGAATGCTTCATTGATGGACATTTGGGTGAAGGCATTTACCTCTGTTTTATCGGCAATATTTTTTAACACCGCGAGATCTTCAGAGCTAATCATATGTTTACGAACATGACGAAGACCATTAATTCCGGGTCTCCCTTTGATATTATGCCTTTGTTCTGTAGCCATGTGGGTTAAATGAGAAACAACCGAAACGGAAATAAATCCAATACGGCCAGCGGTTGTATCCAAGAAAATCGGCTTTCCTGCTTCATATAAGTTCTCACCGGTTCCTGTATGGAGTATGCCTGCTTCATCCAGATGACGGTTCGTTGCTTCGAGTCCGTCATACCCATAGTCAAAGGCATGATTATTTGCAGTGCCAACAAGATTAAAGCCATAGGCTTTTAAATCATCTAAACGATCGGGTGTCGTTCGGATGTGAGTACCGCCCGGAATGGCTCCAGGGGTACCTTCATTTTGTAAAATACTAATTTCAAGATTTGTGATTCTTCCATCCGCTTGCTTGATAATTTTTTCAATCGCTTGAAAGCTTTCCTCCTGATAACTTGAAATTCGTCGTGTAGGTAAGTAATCCCCGGTGGCTGCAAATGAAATCGTACTCTTCATCGTTTGGCACCCCTTATCCTTAGTTAGGAAAAAACTTATACTAATGCCTTTTTAACATTGAGTTTAGTAGAGTTTAATACCACTTGGGCTAATGCCTTTACGCCAATCTTCATACCAAGTTCATCAATATCAAATTTTTCATTATGATGACCGGCTGCAAGGGTTGTTCCCACGACACCGTAGGTTGCCAATCCCCCGTTGCTCTTGACCTTTTCCATCATGTAGGTTGCATCTTCAGAACCAGAACTTTCATTTGAAAGTAAATGAACTTGACTGATTTCTTCTATATTTTGAATGGCTTCTTGCACAAATTCTGCCAATTCCTCACTACAATCGATCGATTTAGCTTCTCCTACGATGTCAATGTTTACATCCACCTGATGAGCCATTGCTGTTCCTTTAAGAATATTGATGGCATTGGATAAGATATATTCATTAACCTCAGGGGTATCGCCTCGGGTTTCAATCTTGAGTTTTGCAGACGACGGAATAATATTTCTTCCTGTTCCTGCGTTTAAGACACCAACGTTGATTCGAGAATTACCGTCGCCATGGCGGGAAATTCCGTGTAAGTTAAGGACCGCTGATGCCGCAGCAAGTAAGGCATTTCTGCCTTCTTCCGGACATTTGCCTGCATGGGAAGCGATTCCAGTGAAGGTGACATCGATTTTAGTGGTGGATAGGTAGCCGTTATTGGCGCACACATATTCTCCCAGCGGCACACCGGTGCCAATATGATTGGCAAGGAAAACGTCCACATCATCTAGAACACCAGCAACCACCATTGACTTTGCTCCGCGGACGCCCTCTTCTGCCGGCTGGAAAATCAGCTTAATTTTCCCTGAAAGTTGATCCTGAATTTGCGAAAATAATTTCGCCAATCCTAATCCGATTGAGGTATGGGCATCATGGCCGCATGCATGCATCATTCCTTCATTCACCGAACGAAATCCCATTGCAGCAGGTACATGTTCAGGAACGCCTGATTCCACTAAATCTAGCGCATCCATATCAAATCGCAGGCCAATCGTTGGACCAGGGCGCTTGGTATCTAGAATACCTACAACACCGGTATGACCGCCTTTTACATATTCCAGCCATTTTTCATTCGCTCCTTGCTTCAGCGCTCTTTGTTCATGCTGCCGTAATATCTCCTCTGGCGGAACACCCATTCTTGCATTGGTGTCAATGACTTGTTTCCCAATCTTCACATCATATCCCCATGCCTCCAGCTTTTCAGCAACTAATGAAGAAGTGCGGAACTCAAGCCAGCCCGATTCGGGATGTTTATGAAAATCCCTTCTCCATTCCACCATCTCAGAATAAATTTCTTCTATTAAACCATTAATCACTAAGTTCATTTCATCACCCATTTCATATAATTTTTTAGTTGCGATTACTCTGCTAAATGGCATGCCACAAAATGTCCTGGTGTCTTCTCTACTCTTTTCGGAACGGCTTGTTTACAAATGTCCGTTGCTAAAGGGCAGCGAGTATGAAAGTTGCACCCTGAAGGAGGATTAATAGGAGAAGGAATTTCTCCTTTTAAGATAATCTTTTCTTGTTTTATTTTTGGATTTGGATGTGGAATGGAAGATAACAAAGCTTTTGTATACGGATGAAGCGGATTGGCAAAAAGTTCATCTGTTTCGGCTTCCTCGACCATTTTCCCCAAGTACATGACACCAATTCGATCGGATATATGTCTTACTACACTTAAGTCATGTGCTACAAATAAGTAGGTCAGACCAAATTCTTCCTGTAAATCTTCGAGAAGATTAATAATCTGTGATTGAATGGATACATCAAGAGCCGAAACTGGTTCATCACAGATGACAAGCTTTGGGTTCACTACTAATGCACGCGCCAGACCAATCCTTTGTCGCTGACCGCCAGAAAATTCATGGGGAAAGCGATAATAAGTGTCTGCATGTAAGCCTACTTTTTCCAGAATGTCGAATACCCTTTCCATCCGTTCTTGACTGGTGCCAATATTATGAATCACCATCGGTTCTGCAATGCTGTCTCCAATCCTTTTTCGGGGATTCAACGAGGAATACGGGTCCTGAAACACCATTTGTAAATTTTGCCGTTGTTTTCTAAACTCTGAGTTTGATAGTTTAAAAATGTCGGTTCCCCCAAAAAACACCTCGCCATCCGTCGGTTCAGTCAACCGTAAAATGGTACGACCAAGAGTACTTTTACCGCAGCCAGACTCGCCCACCAATCCATATGTCTCGCCTTCATATAAATGAAAGGAAACATCATCGACTGCTTTCACATATTTTTTGGTGACCCCGATCGTATTTTTCACCGGGAAGTATTTTTTGATTCCTTTAATATCAAGAAGCTTCTCTCTTGCATTCCCTATTATTGGCCGGGCTTCAAAGGCGGCGGTTCCATAAGAACCGTTCCCATGGTCACTGTCCAGTTTCAATGCTTCATGTTGCATTCAATACAGCCCCCTTTATTGTTTGATGATGCCAGCACTTAATTCTTTTATTGTGATCCAGCGTTTCTAATTCTGGCTTTTCATTCATGCATTTTGCATCTGCAAAGGGGCACCTTGGAGCGAATCTGCATCCTTTTGGAATTTCATTTAGGGACGGAACCATTCCTTTAATAATGGCGAGTTTTTTATTTCGATCGCCTGAAAGCTGGGGTATCGAGCTGATTAACCCTTGTGTATAGGGATGAAGCGGATTTTCGAATAAGGATTCCACATCTCCTTCTTCCACCACTTCCCCTAAATACATAACAGTTACTCGTGTACAATGCTGGGCCACCACACCCAAATCATGGGTAATCAGCATAATACCCATATTTAATTTTTGTCTCAGACTGTCAATGAGTTCCAAAATTTGTGATTGGATCGTCACGTCCAATGCTGTAGTTGGTTCGTCTGCAATCAACAGTTTGGGCTGACAGGCAAGGGCAATGGCAATCATGACCCTCTGCCGCATCCCGCCTGAAATTTGATGAGGATATTCATGAACCCTTTGTTCAGGTGCCGGAATGCCAATTAATTTCAGCATTTCGATCGCTCGGTTGAAGGCCTCTTTCTTCGATAGTTTCTGATGGAGCATAATCGGCTCCATGATTTGATCTCCAATCGTAAAAACAGGATTGAGAGAACTTAAGGGGTCTTGAAAGATCATAGAAATATCATTTCCCCTTATCTTCCTCATTTCAGAATCCGATATTTTTAAAAGGTTTTTTCCTTCAAAATTAATTTCACCATCATAGGTCGTTACCCCTTTTTCTTCAAACAATCGTAAAATCGACTGTGCTGTCACACTCTTTCCGCATCCAGATTCCCCAACAATGGCTAACACTTCACCACGGTCGACATGAAAGGAAATCCCATCAACTGCTGTAACCTTCCCTCTTTCGGTTCGGAAATGAGTCTTAAGGTTGTTTACTTCTAATAAATGGTCACCCATTTTTCGCATCCTCCTTTCAAAACTAGCTTTCGGAAACCTAGCTTGTTCGATTATTTCTTGGCATGGTTTGTATGCGGGTCTAACAAGTCTCTCAACCCATCACCAAACAGGTTCAAGCCTAATACACTTAAAATAATGGCCACCCCTGGGAAAAAGGTCATCCACCAAGCATTAAAAATAACCAATTTGCCATCAAAAAGAATATTGCCCCAGCTTGGGTCGGGAGCTGGTACACCCACACCTAAAAAGCTCAAACCGGCTTCAATAATAATCGCATCGGCGAAGATAAAGGTAGAGTAGACAATTAATGGGGAAAGAGTATTAGGTGCTATATGCCCCCAAATAATTCTCATGGAGGAAGCCCCTTGTGCCTTCATCGCTTCAATATAGGTTTGTTCTCTTACTACTAACGCTGCTGAACGTACTACCCGAGCAACATAAGGAGTAAAGACTGCGGCCAAAGCAATAATGACATTGTCAATTTTCGTTCCTAATGCTGCCATTAATGCGATTGCTAATAAAATAGCAGGAAAAGCCATTAATCCATCACAAATCCTCATCAAAACATGATCTAATACCTTATAATAAGCGGAATATAGACCGATAATCATGCCTAACACCGATGTAATGATGGCAACAGAAAGTCCAACACCCATAGAGGCCCTTGCCCCGTATACGACTCGTGCAAATAAGTCCCGGCCTAAGTTATCTGTTCCAAAAAGATGATCTGCACTTGGAGCTTTTAATCTGCTAGTCACTACCATTTCATAGGGAGTATAGGACGAAAGTAAAGGTCCCAATAAGGTAACCAGTAAGGTAAAAAGGATAATGACACTTCCGGTAACCGTCAATTTATTGGAAAAAAACCGGCGGACGAACAAACGTCTCCGTTCTCGGTTAATATCTCGCCTAAAATCGCTTAATTCTCGTCTCTTTTCAACAGCTACTTCCATTCGATTTCCTCCAGTCAGAGCAAATTTTTTACGATTCTTTCTTTAGTCGTACCCGTGGGTCGATGACTCCATAAAGTAAATCAACTAATAAATTGATTAATACATAGGTTAAAGTAACCATTAAAACCGTACCCTGGATGACCATGTAGTCTCTCCGTTCAACGGAATTGATGATTAATTGGCCAATGCCAGGAATATTAAATACAGTTTCGGTAACGGCAGCCCCGGCAACAAGCGTTCCAAAGGTTTGCCCAATAACTGTTAAAATCGGGATAAAGGCATTTCTTAACGTGTGCTTATAGATGACTTTTCTCTCATGAAGTCCTTTTGATCGAGCTGTTTTAATAAAGTTTAAATTCAACGTTTCGACCATGGAAGACCTAGTCATCCGGGCAATAAGTGCGGCTTGGCCGGTACCTAAGGCAATGGCTGGCATAATCAGATATTTAATATGCTCCCAAAATCCGGCGCTCAATGGCTTATACCCAGCTACCGGAAGCCACCTTAAGTTAATTGCCAAAATAATAATTAAAAATAATCCGAAGAGGAAATGGGGGATAGAAATGCCCAGCAAGGAAAGGCCCATAAAAGTTTGGTCAGTTGCAGTTCCCCGCTTTCTAGCAGCCATAATTCCTAAAGGCAAGGCAATAAGAATAGCTGTAATTTGAGACAAAATGGCTAGTGATATGGTAGGACCAAGATGTTCTAGGATCGCCTCTGTTACCGGTTTGTCCATAAAAAATGATTCGCCCAAGTCTCCTTGGAAAACACCTTCAACCCAATGGAAATATTGCTGGTAAACGGGGTCGTTTAGTCCTAGATCATCTTGCAATTGCTTGACATCTTCGTGACTTGCTTCAGGACCAAGTATCACGGCTGCAGGGTCTCCTGGTGTTAAATGGATAATCATGAAAACGACAATCGATACGATGAGAAGAACAGGAATAAGAGAAAGAATTCTTTTTAAAATATACGATTTCAAATTAAACAAGCCTCCTTTTGCAGAGTATGTAACGGAAGATAACAAGTAGGGTTTATACTAGTAAAGGGCAAACCTCACTGCACAATTTCCAGATTTAGATGTTTGAACATCCTTCCGGTCATTGTCTTACTCGTGAGGTCGCCCCTTACCAGTCAACCTCTTGTTATTCTAAGAAGTTATTATTTTGTTAGACTTGTATTCCATAGGATCATACCTTCGAAATAAGTGTTTCCTTTAATTTCGTTATTTCGATAGACATGGAAGGTATAATAATCACCGATTTTAATGTAAGGTACATACTCTTTCCAAGCATATTCCTGCATTTCTTCCCATTTGGCATAAGCATCCTTATCAGATGCAGCGGTACGAATTTGTTCTGTGAATTGTTGAAGTTTCTCATCCGCCGGCCAGCCTGCGTAATTAGGGTCTAATGGTAGCGTTTGAGTTGGCAAAGATACTGGAGAAAATCCAGTAATAAATGCATCCCAAGCAGCCGGATCATTCCGTTTCGAAGTTAATGTTGCCCAGTCCACGACGTCCAATTTCACCTTAATTCCAATCGCTTCTAACTCTTCTTTCAAGACAACAGCAGAATTATAACTATACTCATAATCCCTGGTTGTTAGAATACGGATCTCTTCTCCCTTATAGCCTGATTCACTAAGTAACTGTTTAGCCTTTTCTTTATTATTTTGGTTATAATACTCTTTCCCGGCATCTGTGTACCACTTTTTCTGGTCTTTATACATTAACCCATTATCTAATCGGTAAAATTTCTTATTCCCAAACGCCCCAATCAATACGTCTTTATTATTAATCCCTGTGTTTACTGCCTGACGAAGTTTTTCGTCCGTAAATGGCCCTTGTTTTTTGTTAAATACGAAGGACAGACCCCCATATAAATTTAAGATTGGTTTCATATCAGAGGAACTGCTAATTTGTTCATAGTTATCAGAAGGGATTTGGTACGCAATCTGATATTGACCTGTTGTAATTCCACCTAGTCTAGTAGAGCCATCAGTAACAACTTCAAAAATAATGTTATCTACCAAAGCTTCCTTTTTACCTGCTAATCCATCAGATGGTGCATCTACAGGTTTGTAATCATCATATTTTGCCACTTTAATATATTGGTCTGGTTTCCATTCAACAAATTTAAATGGTCCGGTCCCGACAATTTCGGTTATCCCGTCCTTTGGAGCATTGTCAATAATTTCCTTCGGCATGATGCCAGCAAACTGGTTGGTGGAAGCAATGACATCTAATACACCAATGGTTGGCTTTTCAATTTTTAATTGAACCGTATATTTATCTACTTCCTCAAATTGACCTTTTCCAATCGCATTAGCAGCCCGTGTTGATTTGGTTAACCAGCGGTTCATCGATGCAACTACATCTTCTGCTGTCATCTCTTTACCATTATGGAATTTAATCCCTTGTCTTAATTTGAAGGTATATGTTAAACCATCCTTACTTACGTCATAGGATTCTGCTAACATCGGCTGCACTTCATAATCCGGGTTTAACACCAATAAGGTTTCAAAGATGTGTCTGGCGATTTCTTTGGTAGCAGTGGTGGTAGAGATTTGGGGATCTAATGTTGGCGGCTGGGCATCAATCGCAACGTGAAGATTTCCCCCTTTTTTCGTTACAGCCTCACCGCTAGCGGATTTCGTTTCTTTGTCTGAATCACTACTGCACCCGATTAAGGCTATTGAGAGCAATAACAGACATGTGATTAACCAACTGAGCTTTTTAAACGTTTTTGTCATAAATAAACCCCCTTTTTTATTTAAAAATTCGGAAATCGGTATGTTGGATTTAGAACTATTCTTCTAAGTTAACATCCGTTTTCCAATTCTTACTAACAGTTGAACGGCTAGCGGCAGAACAGCCTCATCAATATCAAATTTGTGATGATGGTGAGGCGCCGGTAATGGGGAACCAATATTCATATAAGTTCCCTTTCCTCCTTTATCTTGAACCCTTTTAATAAGGAAGGAAGCATCTTCACTGCCTAGGCTAATGTCACAATCTTCTTTGAAAGAGGTAAATCCCTCTATTTGCTTTGCCTCTTCGAGTACCACGGAAACTAACTCTGGATCAGGATGGATTGTGGTCGCTTCACCAATGATGTCTATCTTAGAGGTTAATCCGTGCATCAAGGCACTATGTTCGACAATTGATTTCACCCGTTCTTCTAGTTCGTCTTTTATTTCTGCTTTATCAGAACGGACATCAATGACCATAGAAGCTTCGCTCGGAATAATATTTGCCGCTGTTCCGCCTTCTAAAATTCCTACATTCACCCGAGTGGTCCCACCGCTGAATCGAGGGATGGCATGGATATTTAATAGAGCAGTAGCTGCTCCTAGTAAGGCATTACGGCCTTTTTCAGGAGTACCGCCAGCATGGGATGGAACACCGTAAAAATAGGCCTTCAATTTGGAAGAAGCTAAAAATTTTGAATTTCCTCCATGAACTTCACCTAGTGGCAAATCTAATCCAAGGTGGGAGCAAAAGAGAAAGTCCACGTCATCGACAATCCCTTTTTGGGACATCGCATATCCGCCTCGTCCTCCTTCTTCTGCAGGTTGAAAAATCAATTTCAAGGTACCAGCAAACTCTCGGTATGCTAATCTTTCAGCTAGTAATAACCCAATGGCCGTATGGCCGTCATGCGCACAAGCGTGCATAATTCCAAAGTATTCAGAGGAGAATTCTTTCGAGTACGGATAATGATCCTCATCCCTGCTCTCATGAATAGGTAGTGCATCCATATCAAATCGGAAAGCTACAGTAGGCCCTTCTTTTTTTCCTTTTAATTCTCCTACGACTGCGGTATTGCCGCCTTTCATTCTTTCAATTATTTCCAAATTGGCTCCGTAGTTTATTGCCCTTGCATACGCCTCGTCCAATTCTCGTTTAGATGGAACTCCACGACGAGAGTCAGAATCGATTGCATCCTCGCCATATAAAACGTTAAACCCTAAAAACTTTAGGACCCCAACCACTTTTGAAGCGGTTCTGAATTCAGTAAAACCCAGTTCAGGATAACGATGAAAATCTCTTCTTAAATCTATGACATTCACGTAGAATCCCTCCTTACTCTTGAAAAATAGGTAAAATAATGGTATAAATTAGAATCATGTGAGATATTTTGACAATAGTTTTTTAAGTTATTAGAATATTACCAAAGTTAAGATAATAAATAAAATTAGTTTTATAAATATTGATAATGAGTTTTTTTAATCATTGAATTAATAGAATAGAATGTTAAACTGAATTCTCTTCTTGCTTTAGAAAAAGCGTTTCTGCTATGTACAGAAACGCTTTTTTGTTTAATTTATTTATTCGCTTTTATAGTGGAAATTTCTAACTGTTGATAAATAAAAATAATCCGTCCCAATTACGTTTGGAGCGGATTATTTTCTTTACTAATTTGGATACTGAACAGCGTTTCGTAGTATATTTCCTATTTTTTATCACCTCTATTTATAGAAGAAGCTGGCAATCATGATCAGGTTTGAGACACGGTATTTTATGTTCCCTGTATGTTTATTAGCCAAACAAGCCTTTATAAACTTCCTTTTTTGACTTCTGAACCGATTTTTCATAAAGTATCAACCCTTTCTATTATTTTTTAATTTATTTGGCTTCGGCCTTGTGTTTATTTTCTATAATTCTCGTTTTTTTATCACTGGACTGTTTTAAAACTACTATCACTAATTCCTCCTTTCGAGTTAAGTTATTATCTCTACTCCGTTCCCCTTGACTGTTGTCATTATAGACAAGCAATCTATTAAAATATGTCGATTTATCTGGGATTATTAACTCTTAACTGAATTGTTAACTCTCTTTAATAAAAGAAAAACTTGTAATCAAGTAGTAGTTCATTCTTAAACTTTGGTCCTATGTTTAAAATGGGGAAAAGTACAAACACTTTCAATTTTCTCACATATAATAATGAAAAGATTCGAGGTGGACTATGGATGATGGAAATAGTTGTTCTGTTTACTATAGAGGAGGCAGAGACCCGAATCCAAAACAGGATCAATGAGATCATAAATAACAACGATCAACTAAATTATGAAAAACTCCCTGGGCTAATTGAGGCCTTAAAAATAATACTAGAAAGTAAAAGAGCGGAGAATTAACCGATTCTCCGCTTTTTTACGAAAAAATAATGCATACTTTGGCTTCATTGAGAATTTATATTTTATTTATCCAACTAACGCAACCCGTTCGTTTAAAGTACAACTAAATATTGTAAAATATTCCTCCTTCAGATTGGCACGAACGTTTATTCGTGTATAATTATAATATGCTTATCAAAGGAGGAACTTTTTATGAATTCAATTGAATTAATTATATTAAATTTAAATGAAGTTAGAAGAAGAAGCATAAAAGTCTGGAGATCTATTCCTGAAGAAAAACTAAGTTGGAAGCCAGATAATGAAGCAATGAATTGCCTAGAAATGATCAGACACGTACTGGAAAGCGAACATTATTATCACCTTGCACTTAAAAATCAAGGAAGTTTATCCGTTTTTAATTCCCCTTTTGAAAACAGGCCTTTTACTTCTGTAAATTCTGAATTGGAATTTGCCGAACCCTATCGTAATCAATTCATAAATACAATCAGATCATTTTCTGAAGAAGACTTAACAAATATTAAGATTGACCGTTCTGATGCAGGATACATAAGGGACCTAGGGGATATGCTCCTACGCATTGCGTATCACGAATCTGTTCATACTGGTCAGTTATTAGATTATTTAAGAACGGCAGGTGTTCCAATAATCCGTATCTGGGATTAGTGCGTAATATAGGTGCTTTTACTGTTGTGAAGCACCATTTTTATTGCGTATTGTTTTTTTTAGTGTCCCTCTTCAACTCCCCGTTAGTGCAAAAAGGGTCGCCGCAGCAATCCTTTCTTACACTCAAGCACCCGTTTGTTTAAGATATGCGAGTTTGTCTGTCTGTTAGGCAATTATTAAGAATGGAATAGCTTAGATTTGGCAAAGCGTTACTCCAAGGAGTAACGCTTTTTTATTCTTGTTCAGCTAACCTGACTATAAAAAAAACTATGTTCCTTTATAATGTCGAATGCAATTGCTTCCTCTTTTATTTTAAAATGTGCAGGAATATACATGTTTTTTTCCTCTCAGAATCTTTACTTATCATTAAACCTTAAAATTCTCTATAAGATAACCATTTTTTTAACCATGGTCTTTATTAATGACAGCTTCCTCATCTAATACAATTTGGTCCTCTGATACAGTTGCTTTTTTTGATACGGGAGCATTTTTGCCAAATATAACAGAAAAGACAACAATCACTGCTATTACAAGAGTGAAAAATGTGATGGATTCATGGAGGAAAACTATTGCAAATAGTATCATCAAAAATGGTTGTAAGTATTGAATCTGACTAACTCTTGCTATTCCGCCCATAGCCATTCCGCTATACCAAGCAACATATGCTAGAAATTGACTAACCACTGCGAGATAAATAAAGCTGACCCAAGCTTGTAAAGGAGCATGTAGCATTTCAGTTGTAAGGTTTAGCCCAACTGGAATAATGAAAAATGGGGCACCAATCATAATCGCCCAAGCAATTACTTGCCAGCTTCCTAATTCTTTTGCTAGTTTCCCACCTTCTGCGTAACTAAGTCCAAGTATAATCACTGCTGCTAGTAAAGCTAAATCCGCAAAATGTAATTGCCCGAACCCTAGATGCAGTGCATACATAATAACTGCAAAAGAACCGATTATACTGAAAATCCAGAATTTAAGAGAAGGGACTTCACCAGCTCTAAACATTGCAAATCCTGCTGTGGCTAATGGCAACAGGGCTAATTCCACAGCACCATGAGAAACAGGCAAGGATTCCATTGCCCAAGAGGTGAGGAGAGGAAATCCTAAAACTGCACCAACAGCAACAATAAGTAAACTTTTGAATTGGCGAGGAGAAGGTAGTTTTTCTTTACGAACAATCAATACAACAGTAACTAAAATAGCGGCTGCAACGGTTCTTCCTAAACCGACGACCGTAGTCCCAAAATACTCTACTGCCACTCTTGTAGAAGGGAGCGTTAAGCTAAAACAAATGACACCTACTAATCCCATAAATAATCCAAATTTCTCTCTGGTCTCTCTCTGCATTTTATCCTACCCCTGTCTTTTTATTTTGTATCATATCTGTACCATTTTCTACTTTTATTAAAAAACAGTTCTGATATAATCAAAATAATAACGGGTACACTCAATAAAAATAAACCATTTTTTTACCCTTCTGTCCTGGTTCAGTTAAAAGGAGGATCAAAGATTTGAGCCCAAAATATAATAGGATAATGGAAGAAATTAAGCTTCGACTAGGGGATGGATCGCTCCGTGCAGGTAGTAAACTCCCTTCTGTTCGTCAGCTATCTGAGCATTTTTCATGTAGCAAAAACACGGTCATTAAAGCGTACGAGGAACTAGAAAAAGAGCATTTAATTTATTCTGTCCCTAAAAGTGGCTACTTTGTTTTGAATGAGTATCTAAATGCGAAGGATGAAAATGAGGTAATTGATTTTTTGTCTGCTGGTCCAGATAAAAACGTTATGCCTTATCTTGAGTTTCAACATTGTATGAATCAAGCAATTGAACAATATAAAGAAGAGCTTTTTACATACTCCGATCAACAAGGCCTTTACTCATTACGAGTACAGTTAGTGAAATATTTGGAGAATTTACAGGTGTTCACTCAACCTGAAAGATTAGTCGTTGTATCTGGTTCGCAGCAAGCCCTTAATTTATTAGTTTCTATGCCATTTCCCAATGGAAAAAACAATATTCTAATTGAACAGCCTACTTATTTTGGATTTATTGAGTCCATCAATCTGCACCAAGCTACCACTTTTGGAATTGAGTTATCGATGGAAGGGATTGATCTTGATCGGCTGGAATACATTTTTAGAAACAATGATATTAAATTTTTCTATATTATCCCAAGATTTCACAATCCACTTGGACATTGTTACACAAACAGTGAAAAGAAAAAAATCGTTGAGTTAGCTGAAAAATACGATGTATTTATAGTGGAAGATGATTTTTTAGGAGACCTTGAACCAAATGCAAAATCAGATCCTTTATTCTCTTTTGAACCTTCTGGGAGAGTTATTTATATTAAAAGCTTTTCGAAAATTTTTCTCCCAGGGTTAAGAATTGCTACTGTCGTTCTTCCTACATTAATGATTAACAATTTTTTACGATATAAATTTAGTTCGGATTTTAATAGTTCAGCACTTTCTCAAGGTGCTCTTGAAATTTATTTAAAAAGTGGGATGTTTAATAGCCATTTAAAAAAAATAAAAGAGGTATACCGTACTAAAATGCAAATCCTTCAAGAAGCGTGTGAATTATTGCTACCCGCTAATACTCGTTTTTCTAAACCGACTTCAGGATTCTATCTAACCATCAATTTGCCCGAAAATGTGACAGCAAAACAGCTAGTCCATATGCTAAACGAAGAGCATATTTATGTTGATGACGCCTCTAGAATGTTTTTACCAGAATATAAAAAGGATAATCTCCTTCGATTAAGCATCTCTCAAGTGAAAGAAAGTCAAATTAAACTAGGGGTGGAGCGATTGGCTCACTGTATTGCTTTAATTGACAGTAGAAAAAATCATATTGCTCCAAATAACTTTTTACTTTTTTAGAATGGGTATGTTTATATAGAAGTTAGCGTTAGGATTTAGCGATTTCCAACGTTATTAAAATAGGTTAATCCTCGCGCTTCTTGCCATTTCCTTTTGGGATACCATAAGTTTGGACCCCTTTTCGCAACAACCCATTGTGTTTTACAGCCGTTAGTTATTAAAGGAAACTGATTGTAGTGATAAAGCCGCCTGCTGTCGGATCCGATTTTCAATTAACCTCTTTAGTTGAAGTAAAGTACTAGCAAATTAGAAGCATAATATTAAAACTTGCGAACTTATGTACTATATGTTAAAAATGATGTACGCCCATTAAGGGTTCAGTATATTTTAAAGGAGTGTTATCAATGAATAAAACAGAACTTGTGAGTCAAGTGGCTCAAACTTCCGAACTAACTCAGAAAGATGCTGGTAAAGCTGTAGATGCAATTTTCAATTCTATATCGCATGCATTAGAGAATGGAGATAAAGTTCAATTAATCGGTTTCGGTAATTTTGAAGTTCGTGAACGTGCTGCTCGTAAGGGACGAAACCCGCAAACTGGTGAAGAAATTGAAATCCAAGGTGGCAAAGTACCTGCATTTAAACCTGGGAAGCAATTAAAGGATGCTGTAGCTGGTAAATAAGTAATCTTATTACATAACAAAAAAGTGATGGTCTTTATCCATCACTTTTTATTTGCACTCAACATTGTTAATCAACTAAAGCACCCGTTGAAGAAGAAATTCTAATCTTTAGTACCTTTTGTTAATTCTTCGCGTAATTTTTTTATCTCATCTGTTTGGTCTAAGATATTATTATTCACTTTTCTTAAAGCATCATAAACCGCAAAAATTCCCGCAAATATTGAGAATCCGACCAGTAAATCCATTTTCACACCTTCTTCAATTAATATATTAAATTAATAATAACCATGTTTGGGTAATTTTGTAATATCAAATTGGTCTTCGTTAAAACTAAACTCCCTATTCAATAAGAAATAAGGAATCGCTTTCCCTATACTAATTAAAAACTATTTCTTTTTTGCAACGCTTTAACAGCTAAATGTTCTTCCTCTTTTTTTACATAAATATCATATTGTGTATTATCCTTAAATCGAGTAATTCGGCTATCAATGCCTCTGTATGGAGTCTCAATTTTTAACTTTATTCCTTCTGTTTTTAATATTGCAATTATCTTAAAGTATTCCTCATTACCGTATGCAGTGTAAATTAATTTCCAATTCTTGTTCAATAAAGTTTGAATTAATGAAATAAAAAGGAATACTAAAGCGAGAATACCAACTCCTATATACATTCCGTTTATTCCCCCTCGAACTTCCAATAATATCAATATATTTCTGTAAATATTATGTAATTCCTCAGTGAACTAACCCGCTCAACAGAATTCACTGCCAGTGGATATAAAGCAAATAGAAATGGCGCAGGAATTCTTCCTGCGCCATTCTTTTATTACCAGTATATTGAAATTAAATTTCTACCAAACTATTTGCGGAAAGATATTTCCCCACTGGTCGACCAACGATCCCACCTTCAAGATCAAATACAAGCTGCCCTCTCACAAATGTTTTCGTGACACGACAATTAATGGTTCGGCCAATATAAGGGCTGTGTGGATGACGGTAGTATAAATCTTCCTTCTTCACCTGATAGGATTGATTCGGGTCAAGCAGGATGATATCTGCATCTTTATCCAATTCAATGCTGCCCTTTTGTTTCAAGTTAAATCTCTTCGCTGGATTTGTGGCAATCAGTTGAGCAAAACGGTGAACAGATAGGCCACGCTTCTTGACCGCTTCGTCAAACATCAAATCAACGTTATTTTGACAGCCTGAGATGCCTCCAAAGATTTCAAAAATATTGTTGGTGTCACTTTGCTTCATTTCTGGCGGACACGGGGAGTGATCGGATGTTAGGAAATCAATTTTCCCATCCAAAAGTGCTTCCCATAATTTCTCCTGCTCTTCTTTTTCGCGTAATGGCGGCGCACATTTCGCTACAGGGCCAATTTTTTCAAAGGCTTCTAAATCCATCGTGAAATAGTGGGGACAGGATTCCAACGTCACATCCTGGCCTTCCTCGCGGGCTTTTATTATCTCCTCTACCGCTTGCCTGCTGCTGATATGAACAAAGTGGAGTTTGCATCCCGTTTCTTTTCCTAAAAATAACGCCTGTCTTACAGCATCAACTTCCGCTATAACAGGTCTTGACTCCACATAATCCCTTATCGTTACCTTGCCTTGCTTGATTTTATCTAAGGCATATTGATCTGTGAACTCAGCATTTTCCGCATGTATCGATAAAAAATGCCCCAATTCAGCCAATTTCTTCATGCCTTGATAAAGGGTGTAAACATCCACGTTTTTAAAGTCCCCTACTACATCACTGCCCGTTGTCGCCATGAAGCATTTATAGGCGGCAACTCCCTCGTTGGAAAGATCCTCTAAGTCCTCGATGTTCCCGGGTACTAGTCCCCCGTATAGAGCGTAATCCACATAGGCTTTATTTTCCGCACATTTTAATTTACCTCTAAGTGCTTCTTTATTTGTTATAGCTGGAAGTCCATTTAAAGGCATATCAACAATAGAAGTGGTTCCGCCGGCGGCCAAGGCTTTTGTTCCTGTTTCAAACCCCTCCCAATCTCTCCCCGGCTCAGAAAGATGAACATGGGCATCCACCATCCCTGGCATGACATACTGACCAGCTGCATCGACATATTCTTTGGCAGAATCGTTAATATGTTGGGAGATCTCGATAATTTTGCCATCCTTGATACCGATATCGACTTTTTCAACAGAGTCCTTTAAAACGACACTTCCATTTTGGATCACCAAATCAAACTTCATTTCCCCTCATCCTTTCTATTTATATAAAGACTCTTTTCTAAAATATTGTTGCTTAAGGCTCATTCAAAAAAAAATAGAGGGAGAAATTCCCCTTATTTAGGAAAATGGCTGTAAATTAGCTGAAATAGAAGGAGGAATTTCCCTTATTTGATTTTAAACCGCTAAAATCGGGAGCTTTTTATTGAATAACGGAAAAACCTCCGCTTATTTTTTACTAAATAAACTCCATTTTGCAAATAACGGAAAAACTTCCGCTTATTTATTACTTCCAAGGGTGCCAACCCATAATCAAGCTTTTTCGCAGAGTGAAGCTCATTCCAACCACTACTTTTTTGCATAACAACAAAGTTTACGAAAACAGCCTATATTGATGTTAAAACACCCTGCTCTATCACTCTATTTCGTTTTCCACACTTGTAATCCCAACACCTAAACAAAAACCATGGAGGTGCAGTTTAAGTTCGGTTCAATTGACTTTTAGGTGTTAAATCTATTCTTCAAAAATGGTTCCTTTTTTAAATACAGATTGTTTAAATCCATATTTATTCAGCAAGTAGTAAGAAATTCCGCCCACCACTAATCCAATCGGCCAGCCAAGATCGACAACAGTAAAGGCACTGGCTGCGCCAAAGACCATGGCGATCACTGCAGCCATATTTAACCCGCTGAACTGACCATTCGGATTGTATAATTCATTAATATCTACCTTTTTCTTCCGCAATAGGATATAGTCAACGACTAATATTGCCGTGATTGGTGCTAAGAAGGCAGAATAGGTAAGGATAAAGATTCGGAGTCCATCTGATGAACCAGGCTGAATCAATTTCCAAGGGAATGATACCATTGCAAGCAAGCCTGCAATAACGACTGAAACTTTATATTTTACTTTTGTAAACAATTGAATGATGTAGGCTGCCGGAACAATGTTGGCAATCAGGTTAACAGCAACAGCTCCAAGAACAACGAAAAAGGAAACGATGAACGTAATATAATCATTGTTAACAATTTTTGCGAACGCTTGAACAGGGTTCGCAAGACCTGTTGCAGCAGCAAGCATGACGCCAAGACTCATGACCGTAAAATACGTTACCGTAACCGGAGTAAAGTACATGAGAAACCGTTTAGGTGCTGTTACTCCTACTTTTAATTCACGTGAATAATCAGATGCACTTAGGAAAAGCGCAGCGTAGTTTCCTAGGAAGGCCATAGTGAATGACCAGAATGGGAGTCCCCATGTTCCTTTTGCTTCTACCCAGGTTGAATGAATGACTGCACTATGGTCTTTTAAAACTACTACAGCCGCATAAATAAATGATGACATTAGGACGATGGCAATTAGGGAGTTCAACCACTTAATAGTGTGGAAACCTTTTAAAGATAAAACAATTTGGATGACTAGAAGAATAACAAAACTAATAGGAATACTATCAATTTTTCCACCAGTTGCAATTCTGATAATTTCACTTAATCCGGTTGCTCCAATCCACGACTGAAACCCATACCAAACGATTGCAGGAACGCCTCTCAGGATGGACGAAAGAATGGCTCCCTTCATCCCAAACGCCATTCTTAAATGAATGACATACGGTACACCATTGCGATAGCCAAAACTGTCATTCATTAGAAAAGCAGCACCGATAATAGTTGTTGCAATAAGCAACGAAACCATCGTTTGCATGAAATTCATGGTTGCGGTTCCCGCCACAACCAATCCCGTTCCAATCGCCATATTGCCTAAACTTACTCCATCCCCTGTGAACGCCAGTCCAAAACTTAGTGGACTCATGATTCTTTTTTCAGGGTCATTTGGCCGTAAACTTTCTTCTACTCCTGTAATGTCATATCCTTGTATTGGTTGACTTTCTTGATTTGGTTGAATTACTGGACTTGTCATCATAGCTCCCCCTTTATTTTAAAAAGTGATACTTATGACCAGATTTTTGTTGAGAATTTCATTACCACCTGAAGTTCCCGTAAAATATGGGTTCTAGCTAGTCCATCCACACCACTTTCTTATGGCAACTCATTGATTCTTGTATGTGCTCATACATCCTTATAAAGCGTTTTCATTCCTTGCTGCACTATCAGCCCAGAGAATAAGCTTGTTTACTAATCTTCCAGATGATGACCAGCATGGTTTAATTTATTGGTGTACGGTTGCCCTAGAAAACAATGCTCCCCACCCTTTTACTTTGGCAGGATCTACATCTACCATTTTTAAACATTCCCAAATAAGCACATTAATCGTGTCGTACATCGGCATGTTGTATTTTTCTTCATAATAATTAACCCTAGCAACTGGAGGAAAATTCGTGCAAACAATGCTTAAAGCATCTGCAGGAGAAACAGTCACTTCGTTAATTTGCTCTTCAATTCTTTCCTGAGGTACCAAACTAAACGAACGATTGTGTGTAATATTGAGTCCGGAACTATTCACCGTTTCTATTCCACACTCATTTTTGTATTGTTCCGCAATTAATCTATTAATTTCAGAAATATACGGAGTGACAAGGTGGACGGATTTAATATCATGCTCTTTAAATGCTCTTATTTGCGATAACATGGACGTGGTTGCCGGGATTCCTGTTCTTTTCGTAATCTCTTCGCATAGCTTTCGGTCTACATCAAAGCCGATCCATCCGCCTGATGTTCCATTCCAAGCAATCACATCGACTTCGGCGTGTGCCAGTAATTCTGCCGCCCGAAGCATGGGTTCCATATTGAATTGACTTAATGAATCCTGCTCCAGTGAGATTTTCGTCACTTCGAACCGGCTATAATGACAAGTTACCTCCGGAACTTCATGCAGCATTCTCGAGCAAATCGGCTCCAAAGCTGTGTTCGATGATGGTGTCAGCATTCCGATTTTTTTAGGTTCGTTCATATTGATTTACCTCCTGTAATTTATGGTTTATTTTTTTTAAAATAAAGCGCTATCAACATTGCCAATTTTCCTTCCTAAATATCTAGCACCGATTGGAGTGATGTTCCCAGCCCAATCAGTGTAATACCCTTCCTCTTCCAGTTCAGTTAACACAAACGGAATCCATTGGCCCCAGGTATTTTTATTTTCACCAAAGATAGCAGAATCGACGTGATCCTCTTCACCGTCAGGCCAGCCGTATGTATACCAGAATGTAAGGTTTTGTGGATCATAAATCTCGGTACTGACGGTACCGCTTTGAAGACCATGATTGGAAATTGACTTTTCGTGCGGTGATCCTGGGTCAGGCGTTCGATCACTAATTAGTTTTTTCATCGTTTCTACATCAATTTGTGATACGTTTTCTTTTAAGAGACTCATTGCTCGATGATAACGGAATTCAGAGGAATCAAAATGAATGGTATTTCCTCTTTTGCTATCATCGAGTGGTACCATCAGATCAGTTTCCCACCTATTCGCCCTTGCTGCTATCCCTTTGTCTTTGCTTGTGAATGTTTCGGCCACCGTAACCGTCATATAGCCAACTTCTACAACAGCCATGTTCCCATTCCGATCCGCAAAAAGGTAATTTCCCTGGGTGCCGAATCCTTTTGGATTCTCTTTCACAAATGTGATGGCCTCATCGACCGTCGAAACCGTTGCTCCCATTTTTAAAAACCAATCAACTGCATCTAATTTTTCAGGATCTTCCCCTTCTTTCGGAACAACCCATGCTCTCGTCCAGGAAAAACCAGTTTCATTCATCCCCCTATCCGAACCGATATCAACCAGTTCCCCGGAAGAGTCTTTAATCAGGCAAGGGGTATGCACAAATTTATATCCCCCGTCTTTTGGGATGGTAACAACGACAGGTTTTCTCGGACCTTCGAGGTAAGGATTATCACTGGTAGATGCCAAAAACACACGCCTGCCAAGAGTCGCTGTACCAGTTGCTCCCATTATCGTACAAGCGGCTAATACCGAGTGATCGGAGCCAAAAATAAGAAGAATGGCCCCTACTATTACTAGGTTTAAGATGATTTTCACTTTTCTCCCCCTTAACTTTAAAAATATTGAATATTCGATTAATTGGATTATAATTAAAATTAAGTTATTACGGAAATACTGATTTTTTATATGTCCTATAAGTCAATGCTTATAGGTATAAGAAAGAGGGAATCCTATGGACATTGAGCAAATGTATCGTATTTTTTTAACTCTCTCGAAGGATAAGAATTTTTCTAAAGTAGCAGAAAAATTACATATATCCCAGCCTGCTGTCAGCCAACATATTAAAAACCTGGAAAAGTTGTACAATGTTCCATTATTTATTCGCTCGAAGAATATTTCATTGACTCCTGCAGGCGAAACATTAGTAACCTATGTGGAGAAAATTCTCTCATTATATGACGAATCATTCCTCGCCACCCAAGAACAACAAACTAGTAATAACCCAATCAAAGTGGGGACAAGTTTAACGATTGGTACCTATTTTCTTCCAAGAATTATCTCCCAGTGTAAGAGGTATATGGAAGATAATGTTATTCAAGTGAAGGTTGGGAGAACGAAAGAAGTTATTGGAAAACTATTAAATGATGAAATTGATGTGGCACTTATCGTGGAGGAAGTAAAAATGAATTCGCTGATAGAAGAACCATTCGCGGAAGACGAGATTGTGTTAATCCTCTCACCGGATCATCCTTGGGCGCAAGACGATGAATTAGGGATCAAAGAGCTGCTTGAGGCAAATTTCATTATTATGGAGATTGGTTCTCATAAGCTTGCGGAGAATACATTGAGACAGCTTGGGATAGAATTTACTCCCTCGAATTCGATGGAAATCGGGGATACTGAGGCAATGAAACGGACAGTAGAAAATGGGTTAGGAGTAGGAATTGTATTTTATTCGGCTGTTAAAAATGAAGTGCAAAAAGGTACTCTAAAAGTCATGAGAATTTCTGGACATAATATGTTGCAAAAATTTTACTGGGTGACAAAACCCACCATATCTGCGAATAAAAATGTCGATATGTTTAAGGAAATCATTTTTTCTAAAAATACACATGTTACTTCTGGCTAAAAAAAATTAATTAGGATTTTTAGATATCATTAATAACAAGAACCAACAAATAGCACTGCTTTTACATCGTCCTTAACCTCCTTCTTCCTAAATCTAAGAAGCCGGATACACTAGACGTATCCGGCTTTTTAGGCTTAATCACTTTCGCTTTCATCTTTATCAATATCTTACTAAATTTATTTTGAAGAATTATCATAATTGCAAGTTAAAGAAAACCTGTCCATCCATCAATTCTTCATAGCGAAGCTGCGCCTTCTCTCCGGTTTTGACAAGTCCAGCAATATACCCTTCTTTTTCATTTCCCACGTACATTTCAAATGAAAAGTCTGGATCAGTTGTACCATATGCATCACCAGAATAGATGTCTCCACTCTCGCTGACCATCTTAAAATTCATGATTCCATCAATGTTAAAGGATAAATCTTGTGTTTTTGATTCAGTGAATTTTACTTTTGCTTTAACCAGTACCCATTCATATCCTTCTGGTGCTGGCTCATTGAATTCGTTCATTGCTTTTAATTTTTGAAAAGCTGCGTCACCACGAGTGACTTCCTCCATCGTTAAATCAAATTTGATGGGAAATGACTCTCCTGCATCATTGTACAATTCATCATCCACAGTTGCTGTTTTTTGAAATGGTACTGGGTTGGTGCGAGAACCTAGTTTTGATACCGTTTGCTCTTGCTTCTTTTCCTCATTCTTCTTTGGCTGTTCTTGTTTTGCGGCGTCTGTATTCTTGACTGCCACATCTTTCGTGTCTTGCCCGCACGCAGCTAGTGCAAGAATGATTATTAAGGATACTAAAAATAACCCCATCTTTTTCATAACTGTTTCCCCTTTTCTATTTTTTATCTAATGCATCTGGATAAACGATTTGGTCAAATACGTTTTGAGTCGCCTGGTCTTTAATATTGATGGTAACTTTATATTCTTCCGGCTTCACTCCATTAAATAATTCATACATCATCCCTGACATCCCGAGACCCAGTGCGGCGAATCCATCGAAGCTGTTTTCGTAAGCTGCTTTGTCTACTACAAGAGTAAATTCAGAGAAATCATCCTTGTATGTTATGTCTTTAATAGATTGAAAATCTTTACCGGTTTTGGCGTCATTGATCGTTTGGATGACAGTCGTTTTCATTTCCTGCATCATTTCTTTATGTTTCGATTTTGACATTTTGTAAGTGACCGAACCGTCTGCATTTTTCGTAGCAGTGATTCCCTCTTTTTGTGCATTTGCCACTACTTCGTCAACGTTTTGATCTTCAAACATGGTGGCCGGCAAAGTGATGGTGACACTCAATAGTCCTTTATCAACATTCACGGCCTCACTTTTTGTTTTTTCTGTTTCCTTAGGTTGTTTGTCTGTTTTTTCAGCTGAACATGAAACTAAGAATAGCAACATCGCCGCTAGAAAAAGACTTGTCAATTTTTTCATGCTTGTTCTCTCCCCTTTTAAATTATTATTTTTTAAAAATTAATTAGATTAACAGATAAAGAGGGACAATCTCTTTATGGTGAATTTATGAAATAATAAGTTTTTCAAACCTATCCAATTTCATCCCTTTCCACTAAATTTCCAACCTGTTTCCATTTTAACGCAAAAGAAAAAAACAGGCTTACCATAAATGGTAAACCTAATAAATACTAAGTATTCCCGAATCAATTCGCTGCATGTTGAACTCACGGTCATGTCGTGAAGTAGCACAACTGGCCATATACTTCTCATAATGACCGGGGCCATAGCTTTTTCAAAAGTTCGGGCGTTATGATCCTCCCATAACTACCGGGACGACCGCTCTTTCAACAGTTTGGGCGTTATGGTCCTCCTTATAACTACCGGGGCGAACCCCCTTTTTACAGTTCGGGCGTTATGATCCTTCTTATAACTACCGGGACTATCACCTCTTCGACAGTTCGGGCGTTATGAACCCTCCATAACTACCGGAACGATCGTCTCTTCTACAGTTCGGGCATTATGAACCTCCCATAACTACCGGAACGATCGTCTCTTCTACAGTTCGGGCATTATGAACCTCCCATAACTACCGGAACGATCGTCTTTTCTACAGTTCGGGCGTTATGAACCTCCCATAACTACCGGGACGATCGTCTTTTCTACAGTTCGGGCGTTATGAACCTCCCATAACTACCGGGACAATCGCTCTTTCAACTGTTTGGGCGTTATGAATCTTCAATACTACCGGGACGATCGCTCTTTCAACAGTTTGGGCGTTATGAATCTTCAATACTACCGGGACGAAGGCCTTTTCTACAGTTCAGGCGTTATGAACCTCCCTATAACTACCGTGACGATCGTCCCTTTTTCATGGACTCTGAGTTTTAGAATTACCATGTTCTTAGCATGCGGCAAAAGGCCCTTTTCTTAACAATTTCAATCGTACTGACACGTAACCCCGAATAAACATAATATTGCAATAACTGATGATAAAATTTGAGCAAGGAGTGATTATTATAAAGGAGGAGCAAAGCGGTGAAGTAGTAAAGGAAACCGCCTCAATACGGAGTAAAAGAATCGCAAGGAATTTTGGTATTTCCTTTACGGGAGCCATTTTCACTGGCTTTATTTTTGGGCTTTTATTGAGATTGGTGATGGGAATCATTGCGTTTTTCTTCCCGCATATGGCGAGTGGATTCCATTTTTCCGGGACATTGATGATCGTTATATTAGGAATTGCCGTAACACTGGCCAACAGTATCATTTACACGATTCTTTTTCAAACCTCAAGAATGCGCTGGGGACGAAAGGGATTTTACTTTGGTCTGCTTAGCTTAATAAGCTTTGGTACCCCTTTGTTTTTGTCAAATCCAAACAACGAATTATTTGGACCGCAAGCCCCATTAGGCATCTCATTGTTTTCGGCATTGTTTTTTATTGGGGCATTTCTTCTTGTATGGTCCATCGAACGTATAACCAAATGGATGGAGCAATCAAATGGCAGGCTGAAACTTGCTTATATAAGCTGTGCCATTCTAGTCATACCCGCAGCCGTCATGCTGGTCAATATGTTTCTTGAGATTTTTTATGAAATGATCCCTGCGATCATCGAAAACTTTTCAAGATAAGTAGGAAGCAGTATATTCTGGTTATCTATTTATACGGATTATCTAAGATGGATCGAATTTTATGTTAAAATCCGGATACCATGGTTGTATCCGGATTTTTATCTCATTCTATTAGTTGATAAGTGGACCTTATCCGCAAGTTGCGGGGACTTAAGCGTAAGTTGGTGGGCCTCATCCGCAAGTTGCGGCATCTTATCCGCAAGTTGGCGGACCCTATCGCAAATTGCGGGGACTTAAGCGCAAGTTGGTGGGCCTCATCCGCAAGTTCCAGGACCTTATCCGCAAGTTGGCGGACCCTATCGCAAGTTGCGGGGACTTATCCGCAAGTTGGCGGACCCTATCGCAAGTTGCGGGGACTTAAGCGCAAGTTGGTAGGCCCCATCCGCAAGTTGCGGCACCTTATCCGCAAGTTGCGGGGACTTAAACGCAAGTTGGCGAACCTCATCGCAAGTTGCAGAGCCTTATCCGCAAGTTGCGGGTCCTCATCCGCAAGTTCCAGGGCCTTATCCGCAACTTGGCGCCCGAAAATATCCCCCATCCAATGGCTGGGGGATTAATCTTTTTCTATCATGACTAATTCTCAACTTGCTTGTCTTCCCATGGTCTAAAGGAAAACGGAATTCCGACCTTTCTAGCCGTCAATTCATCATAGGAAACTAAATCTTTTTTTGATAACTCTTTTAAAGAGCGTTTTCCCATTGATCTTAATGCCATTTTCATTTCTTCAGTACAAGCTGTTAAGAATTTCTCCGCTGTTTTTTCCCCGTCTTCGGTTTTAAATTGATCCTTGAACTTGCCGTCATACCATATTGCTTGTGTAGGTGGTTCAAATGGAAGGGCATTCAATACTTGATCGTGTGCAAGAGCAAACAGCATGGCGGTGCCTACATATACAGCATCGACTCCGAGTGCAAGCACTTTTAAGAAGTGTCCGGGCACTAACATGCCTCCTGATACGATTAAACTAATTTTCCCCTTCATCTCTCTTTTTTCTAGATGGTTCACAGCTCTCACCACAGCATGTAAAGTCGGGATTCCAAAATCATCAAACAATATAGGCGGTGCCCCGTGCATGCCTGCTTGTCCGCCGTCAATGGTAATAAAATCCACACCCATAAAGAGTAAATGATCAAGGTCTTCTTCCATTTTTCCACCTGCGCCAATTTTGACACCTATGGGGACTCCACCAGATTGTACCCGAAGTTCATCCACAAGTTGTTTTAAATCTAACAATGTTTGATCTTCGAAAAAATTTTCATAAATGACTGCTTCTTCATTTTCCTTAAGTCCCATTACTTCACGGGCACGGCCTGTTAACCTTTGTGGCGAAATTTTTTCGCCCATTCCCGCTAAAGCGCCCTGGCCTAATTTAATTTCAATCATATCAGCACGCTTCAATAAGTGGTCTTCCTTTGCCCAATCTGTTTTAGAAATTTGTAAAATATACTTTCCCGCAGCGTTTAATTCTTCGGGTAGAATTCCACCTTGACCAGAGTTAATCGCCGTTCCTGTCTTATTTGCTGCTTTAGCCAAAGAAAGTCTAGCTTGTTCACTAAGTGAAATCCCAAAGCCCATTCCACTGATCATCAATGGAATTTCAATTTTCATTGGCTTTTTTGCCTTTGGTCCAATGGTAACGGTAACATCTACCTCATCTACACCATCAATGGGAAATGGTGATGTTTGTGCCGGGATAAAAGTAATGGGTTCCAAATGCGGCCATTTTTTTGCAGAGCCGCCGAGCGGGCGAAAAAGGACAGTTCCTGTTTCTGCCCGTAAGCTATTTTCCAGCACATTTTGAATGCCCATATGCCGAAGGCCAGGCATCAGTTCCATAATATTTTCTTGATAACTGTCAGATAAAATAATTTTACCAGCCAATTTCACTATTCGTTTCATCATCCAGCGCCAACCAATAAGCATGAATAGAAATATGACAAATAATAGGGACAGTAGTGCAAAAGTCAAATTAAATAAAATGTTCGCCATAGTCAGTTCTCCAATTGTTTTTCTTCCCATGGATCAAAGGAAAACGGAATTCCTACCATTTGGGCAGTCAATTCATCATAGGATACCAGATCCTTTTTTGATAACTCTTTTAAAGAACGCTTACCCATTGCTCGTAATGCCATCTTGATTTCTTCTGTACACGCTGTTAAGAATTTCTCCGCGGATTTTACCCCTACTTCAATCTTAAATTGATCCTTGTATTTTCCTTGATTCCAAATAACTTGTGTCGGCGGTTCAAACGGAAGGGCATTCAATGATTGCGGATGCGAAACAGTAAATAACATAGAGGAGCCTAAATACACAGCATCGGCTCCAAGGGCGAGCACTTTTAAAAAATGCCCGGGTACGAGAAGTCCGCCAGAGGCAATTAAACTAATCTTTCCTTTCATGTTTCTCTTTTCTAGATGAATAGCAGCCCTGACAATCGCATGCAGAGTTGGGATTCCAACGTCGTCAGCTAAAATAGGGGGGGAACCGAGTGTGGCAGCTTGTGCTCCATCAACTGCTATATAATCAACACCCATATAGATTAAATGATCAATATCTTCTTCAATTTTTCCGCCCGCCCCAATTTTTACGCCAATGGGAACACCACCTGTTATACTCCGAAGCTCATCAACAAGTTCTTTCAAATCATCCAGCGTTTGATCTACAACAAAATTATCATAAATCACGGCATCCTCGTTTTCCTTTAACCCCATCAGTTCACGCGCGCGGCCCGTTAAATTTTTTGGAGAGATTTTCCCACCTGTGCCGAATAATGCGCCTTGTCCCAACTTAATTTCGATCATATCGGCCTGTTTAATTAATTCTTCCTCTTTTGACCAATCTGTTTTAGAAAACTGTAAAATATATTTTCCTCCGACATTGATTTCCTCAGGCAAAACGGCCCCCTCTCCAGAATTAATGGCGGTTCCAACATTATTCGCTGCGTGTGCCAATGAAAGTCTCACTTCCTCACTGAGAGCAATCCCATAGGCCATGCCGCTGATCATTAACGGGATTTTTATTTTCATCGGTTTTTTTGCTTGAGGCCCAATGGTTACTTCCACATCAACATCTTCTTCACTGTCAATCGGAAAAGGTGATGTTTGGGCAGGTATAAAGGTAATCGAATCTAAATGCGGCCATTTTTTTGATGAGCCAAGCGGACGGTGGAGAACATCGCCTGTTTCCGCCCGTAAGCTATTTTCGAGCATATTTTGAATGCCCATATGCCGGAGACCGGGCATCAATTCCATCACATTTTCTTGATAATTGTCTGTTAAAATAATCTTTCCCATTTGCTTTACCATCCGTTTCATGATCCAACGCCAACCAAAAAGCATGAATATAAAAATGATAAAAAAACACGCAACCATTCCAAAGGTCAAGTAATATAAGATATTCGCCATCGTTATTTCTCCAAAATCTGAATAGTATCAACCAATACTAGTATATTCCAAAAAATGCTAATTCTATAAATATCAAGATGATACTAAGAAAAAATTGGAGCAATCTTTAAAAACTATGTATTTATAACGACAAAAATATCATAATAAAAAATAAAAATTTATTGATAATCAATAAATTTCGTGTTACATTCACATTAACAATAAATTTGTGAGGTGCTGTTTATGAAACATGTATCAACACTATTCCTGAAGATAGCAGTTATTCTGATTGGGATCCCTGTTCTTGCTTTGTGCATCTTTTTGGTGCCTGAGTTAGGAAAACTTGCAGCAAATTTGCTTCCTGACTTTGCTTTTATAAAATATGGGGTTGCCATCGTTTTTGATGCATCGGCGATCCCCTTTTACTTTGCTTTGTATCAGGCTTTCAAACTTTTACGCTATATTGACAAAAATACTGCTTTCTCCGATTTATCTGTAAAAGCATTAAAGAAAATCAAATACTGTGCCATAACAATTAGTTGTTTACATGTGCTAGTCTTGCCGCTCTTCTATCTCTTTGCGGAGAAAGACGACGCCCCGGGTGTCATCTTTGTCGGATTGGTTGTTCCTTTTGCTTCCATGGTGATTGCCGTCTTTGCAGCTGTTCTTCAAAAACTGTTAAAAGAAGCGATTGATATCAAATCTGAAAATGACTTAACGGTCTAGGTTTGTATTACAATTCATTTGTGAGGTGTTTTTTATGAACCGATCGGCAACTTTTTTCCTAAAAGGAGTAATTATTCTTATCGGAATTGTCGCACTTGGTTTATGCATATTTCTGTTGCCTGAGATCGCCAGTAGAGATGCAGAAGCGCATCCAGAGACTGCTTACTTGCAATATCCCTTTTTACTGGTTGCTTATTTATTCTCTAAGCCATTTTTTATCGCGTTGTATCAAGCATTTAAACTTTTAATTTACATTGATAAAAACAATGCATTCACGGAATTATCTTTAAGGGCATTGAAGGTAATCAAACGTTGTGCGACTAGCATCATTGCTTTTATTGCAGCTGGAATCATATCTGTCGTTATATTGAGTGCAGGTACAGGTGAAGACATAACAGGTATTATAAGCTTGGGATTTATGCTCACTTTTGCTTCAAGCATAATCGCAACCTTTGTTGGCGTCCTCCAAAAACTTGTAAAAGTAGTCATTGATATAAAATCTGAAAATGATCTAATAGTGTGAGGTGAAAACATGTCGATCATAATTAATATTGATGTGATGCTGGCTAAAAGGAAAATGAGCGTAACAGAGCTTTCGGAGAGGGTCGGAATTACGATGGCTAACCTCTCTATCTTGAAAAATGGAAAGGCCAAGGCCATTCGTTTTTCCACTTTAGAGGGTATTTGCAAGGCATTAGAATGCCAACCTGGAGACATTTTAGAATATAAAAATGACGAGGCGGCTCAACAATAGTAAACAACAAATTTCTTCAACTGTCGCAACTTGTTCAGAAAAAAGCGAGGACGGATTGATTTGACCGCCTTCGCTTTTTTTCGATACGTTTTTAAGTTTTAGAATTGCTCATTTGATGGATAATCTTTGGATATTGATTACATATTTATGTTTAAATTTTTCGCGAATTATTTCATATCGCTAATCTTCACATTAAAGATACCCAATAAAGATAAGACAATGATAATGGATACAAACCACGCTAACAGTGGCCTTTTTTGATGAATAGGTAAAATAAAGAAAATGATGCCCGTAAAGATAACTGACCAACCAAAATTCCAACCATGATGATAAGTTATGAATTTTAACTTGTAATTAATATATTCAATTAATAAATACATCCCACACCATAGCAAATACCATAAAGACTGTTTTCCCAAGCTATTAGGAAATCTCCCTAAATAAATCAACGTAGTTGCACTGTATGAAAAAACCATTTGCACAAGAGAAATTATTGTATGTTTAGGTAAGATTAAATCATGGAATATCCACATAGATTTTTGATAAAGTAAAAAATTATGTAAAAAATCCCCTATTATAAAGAAAAGAATGGTTGAATAATATTGTTTCCAATTTCTCCAATCACCCCAAATTATACCTGCAATTACGTATAAAGCGTTTATAAAAATATACATATGAAACCATTCCCTTGTATGAAATACAGTTATAATTCCCAGTAAAATGTGGAATTATTATAGGTACCAACTCCTCTTCTAATATTTGTGGTAAACAGAGGGTCAGCTCCCATTCCCCGAATTTGGTCACACTTATTTCTTTGTTATGAAAATGGGTTGTTTCCACCAGACTGTTGATGACAACTTATCATGATCGGTCATATATTCAATAATTTCCTCTGTTACCCCGCCTTTGAATTGTTCGCTATTGAAACAATCAAATATAGAGTATTATATAAAAGGACGCTACATACTACTTCCGTAAGGAGGAATGCATTGTGAAAATGGAACATGTGGGAATTATGGTCAATGACATGGACGAGTCTTTAGCGTTCTATCAAAACATCCTCGGTTTAGAATTAAGAAATAGAGAGTGGTTAAATGACAGTGTTGAGCTCGCTTTTTTATTTTTTCCAGAACAGCCGAGTGTAGAGGTTGAACTTGTCCACGGCGGCAAGGTGGAAAACGAAGGAATCGTGAACCACTTGGCCTTTACTGTTGAAAACATTGAAGCTGAACTCGAACGCCTAAAAGAAGCAGGAATCATATTAGTAGATGAAGAACCTCGAAGCATTTTAAATGATAAAGTGAAAATCGCCTTTTTCCAAGGTCCGAATGGTGAGAAGTTAGAATTGGTAGAAAGATAAATGAAGATAGTATAGGAGATCGTAAAAAAGGGATATATTAAATCTCAAAAGTGATTAAGTGAGTGGTTCGCCGCTCTCTTTTTTATTCAGCAAATTGCTTATTCGACAGCTATATAACAAGAAAGCCGACTGTGCAATAAAAAAAATGACCTTACCTCCTTAAGGCAAAGTCATTTCAAATATATTGCTTTTCTACCATTAACTGATATTCGAATAAGAAGAAACACCAATTCTACGGTGTTTCTTCCTAATTTTTCAAAGAAAAAATATATTCTTAACGGAAGCCTTATCTTAAAATGTCCTCAATTCGAGCGAGGGTTTCAGCATTTAACTTTACGCCTGATGCTTTTACATTTTCCTCCATTTGTTCAGGACGACTTGCCCCTACAAGAGCACTGGATACATTTTGTTGTCGTAAAATCCACGATAGTGCCAGGGTGACAAGTGACATGTCATTGTCTTTGGCAACCTCTTTTAGGAGTTCCACTTTATCAAGATTCTCCTCAGTGAGTAATCCAAAAAGATTACCGTACTTTTCTTGTGATGCACGGCTTCCTGCAGGAGCCTGAGAACCCTTCTGATATTTACCAGTTAAAACACCCTGGGCAAGAGGAGACCAAACGACTTGGCCAATGCCATGTTTTTCACATACTGGGATGACGTCCTTTTCAATATACCGTTGAAGCATACTGTATTGTGGCTGATTCACAACAATTCGGTCAAGGAGTTTTTTGTCTGCAAGATGAACCGCTTCTGTAATTTGCTCAGCTGTCCATTCACTAACTCCGATATATAATACTTTTCCTTGGCGTACAAGGTCATCTAAGGCCCGCAATGTTTCATCGAGCGGCGTTTCCTGATCAAAACGATGACAATAATAAATATCCACATAATCTGTGTTCAGGCGTTTTAGACTCGCATGACATTGTTCCATTACATGTTTTCGGGATAACCCACGATCGTTCGGCCCATCACCCATTGGCCAGAATACCTTTGTGGCTAAAACGTAGGAATCACGTACGAACTTCTTTAGGGCTTTTCCGACTACAATTTCTGCTTCCCCGCGCATATAAACATTGGCAGTATCAAAAAAGTTTATCCCAAGGTCATAGGCTTTATCGATTGAAGCTGTAGCATTTTGTTCCTCTACATACCCGCCATATGTAAGCCAGCTGCCTAAACTTATTTCACTCACTTTTAGTCCTGTATTTCCTAAACGACGGTATTCCATGTTTATCCCTCCCAAATAATTTCGTGACACAAAATAAAAATACTATATGTTTTGTCTCTATGTCCAATATTTTGCAACTTGTTCCAAAATAAAGAAAAGGCCAAAAAGAATGGACTTTTTGCATGACACCAAATCCATTTCTGTTGTACAAGCTGCCACGATAGCAATAGCTATTTTTAGGCTTATTTCCCATAAACTCCAGTATTCATCACCATTTTTTCTCGAATCTCGAAGCAACCCCTCTTTTATTTTACCTTATTCATTTTTCAATCATGATTTCTTAATACAACTCAAAATGACGTGTATTAGCACACGTCATTTTTGTTTGGACCTATTTTTTTTGAACTGATATCAGCCATTTCCTTAGGTTAGTTGGTTAATCATTAGACAATTCTTCCGGCTTGTTTAATTGCTGCTGACGGTCATTTATACTACGGTTTGAAAAACTAGGGAGCGGGTTTTCTTCTTTCCGCACTCGTCTTTTATTTAGCCATTCCCGAATACGTCTGCGCAACCTTGACCTCTTTTTCACTATATATCTCCCCTATCACCTTCACATTTTCCTTGGGCAATCCACCGGATTAGCATTATTTGGGTCTCACTAGTAGTATATGGTTTCATTTTAACAGGTTAAGGGGAAATTTGTTAAATTTATTTGTATCTTCTTGTACGGTCTGCAAACTGCATATTAAAAAAAGCGAAAGTAGCTTGGTTCGACCGCCTCCGCTTTTTACTCAACGCTGAAGTATTAAACTTATTGATAAAATTGCCGTTCATAACAAGCCTGGTGGACTTGAGAAGGTTGCGGGTCATTAATTATGGTAAAGAACACACTCATTTTTGAAGTGTGTTTTTTTATCCTAGTAAGATTGTAAACTAAAACACTTAAACGCTATTGAATGGTGTTTTTTAGTTAACATAATAAAATTATTGTTTATAACCTTCTTGAAACATGGTCATCCAATACCTTTTGGGAAATGAAAGATTACATATTTTCTAGTCCACATTTCACTTGAAACCATTATTTCACCTTTTTCATTTTGAAAAACAAAGCCCGAACCTAGTTGTTCTTTAAAAAACCAGCCTTTATCTTCCATCAATCTTTTTAAATTTTCATACGCTCTTCCTTGTTTCATTTCTGATATATACCACTGGTAACTGTTTTCATCTATAATTTTAACAATATTTCCATTCGATTTATTCACCTTGTTTATTACTTCCGATTTTGAAACTGATTCGATCGGAAGAGCAGGATAATAAATATCCTTCAGATAAATCATTAAGACTCCGAATAAAATTACTATAATCGTTCCTGTTCTAATCCATTTGCCCATGAGGAACACCTACCTTGATATCGCGAGATGACAACTGATTATGCCTATTTTACAACAGACTGCGAGGAACTACCAATCATTTCCACAGGGAAATATACGAATTGGCTATTAAACTATCGGAAACACTGATCGGCGGATATTTTTTGGGAATTTCTACTTAGTTCGGACAGTTCCTCTACTTTTTTCACCGGCTTTGTCCGAAGAGGCCACAGGTTCGGACAGTTCCCCTGCTTTTTTTACCGGTTTTGTCCGAAGGGGCCACAGGTTCGGACAGTTTCTCTGCTTTTTTTACCGGCTTTGTCCGAAGGGGCCACAGATTCGGACAGTTTCTCTGCTTTTTTTACCGGCTTTGTCCGAAGGGGCCACAGGTTCGGACAGTTTCTCTGTTTTTTTCACCAGTTTTGTCCGAAGGGGCCACAGGTTCGGACAGTTTCTCTGTTTTTTTCACCAGTTTTGTCCGAAGGGGCACCAGGTTCGGACAGTTTCTCTGTTTTTTTCACCAGTTTTGTCCGAAGGGGCACCAGGTTCGGACAGTTTCTCTGTTTTTTTCACCAGTTTTGTCCGAAGATTCACTTCGTTCAGATATTCCGATGATATTTAAATGCTCCTATTAACATACAACAAGGATTAACTCATAAATGGGTTAATCCTTGTTGCAAAAGTGTAGCTAGCAGCCTCGAAAATCAATCCTATATCCCTTTCAAACTATTATCAAATAATATTTTGCTACTTACTTTGATGGCTTAATATTATGGTTATGGCGGAAAAGATTTTCTGGATCGTATTTTTCCTTAATCTCTACCAATCTTGCATAGTTTTCTTGGAATGCATTGGTTGTCGCCTCTTCATTTGAACCAATTGCATTGAGATAGGATGCCTTTTTATGTGAAAATGGCAGCAATCCACCGTAGACAGAATCGATCCATTGTTTACAAAGGTCGTCATCCCCTGCCATAGCCATGCAATCAACCAACAGGACAAATTTCGCATCCCTAATGGCATATGGTGTCGCCGTTGCTGGTACTCGGTTCATTTCTCCGCCAAGTGCCCATAGCTGTACCAAAATACTTGGAGCAGGTGCATTATAGATTTTATATAGAAGCTGGTCGATAATTTCATCCGTTAGTTGATCAAAGTACAACGAGGTTCCATAAACACGAACGTGTTCAGGTACCATCGGGTCAAGCTTCTTTTGGTATTCTGCAAATGGCATTACACCTGTATGATCCATGATTGGTTCTGCCAATTCGCGCAGCGGCTTTAAAATGGTTTCTCCTTCTGATACATCTTCGGCGTAAATTCCTGTAAACATAATGACCTTTTTGAAATGTAAGATTTCTGGTAAAAATGGAGCAGGTGGTAATACGGTTGCCGTTAGATTAATAGAAACTGCCTCATCAGGGGCTTGTTCCAAGAATGCTTGCAGTTTTTGAATGATTTCTTTTGCATCCTTAAGATCGTACATGACGTCAAGTGCAAATACTTCTGGTCCTACATTATGTAAGGCAAATTCAAACTTCGTGACGACACCAAAATTGCCGCCACCGCCACGGATGGCCCAAAACAGGTTAGGATGGTTTTCTTCATTCACATCAATGGCCTTCCCGTCTGCTGTTACCACTCTTGCACCAACGATATTATCGCATGTTAAACCATACTTTCCTCTTAAATAGCCAAGCCCGCCATTCAAAGCAAGACCTGCCACACCTGTTTCAGAAACCGTTCCAGTCGGTACCGCTAATCCATATTTTTGCGTCTCAAGGTCAATATCTCCAAGTGTCGCGCCACCTTCTACGAGTGCCACTTGTCTAGATTCATCCACCACCACACTCCGCATTTGTGATAAATCAATCATCAAGCCTCCATCACAAACCGCAAAGCCGCCAACATGATGTCCGCCACCGCGAATGGAGATGGATAGATGATTTTCCTTTGCGAACTTTACTCCTGCACTCACATCTTCCTCTGATTCACAAACGACAATGGCTGCCGGCTGTTTATCAACTGCCGTATTCCAGACTTTTCTTGTTTCCTCATAGCGTTCATTCCCCGGCAGTAGTAATCGACTACCAATCTGATTTTCAAGTATATTAAACACATTTTCACACTCCTTGTATTAGATATAATGACCCATTACTAATATACCATTATTTAAAGTAGTGTGACTGTTTTGAATTTTAAATAAATGTTGAAAAATCATTTTTTATTTCAACAGGTAAAAGGTGGAGCAAAGCCGTGAAGCATTCATGATGGTCCAATGAAATTCCTTTGATAACAAATTAAATTTGTGTAGAAAAGTATTTAAGGATTTTAAAAGTTAATAATAAGGAGGAAGTTTGGAGGTGTTAGCATGGTTTTATTAGCCATCTTCGGTAATAGCAGAGAAAAACGGCGAGAGAAAAAAATTCAAAGGGGAATATGTCCTGATTGCTCAGGAAGGGGATTTTTTTCTTCAGGCTTTGAATCTGTTTATGTCCAAGACTGTAACACTTGTTTGGGTACAGGGAAAGCGATAAGGATTTAACTTAGTTATTTAAACCTACGTACCAAATATTATTGAAGCCAATACATCCTTTTGAAATACCTGAATTCACGTGCTAATCCTGTGTTTTTTTATATGTTCCATACAAAAGCTATTCATTAAAACACCTGCTACAAACCATGAAAATATTTCAATCGTTTTCAAGGTTGTGGATCTTTTTTTGGGGAAGCTTTTTTCTGTATTTTTCAAAAAAGCTTTGAAATCCATAAAAGAGAAAAGCCTTGTAAAAGAAATATAAAAAGAACTGGAATTCGTTAAATTTAACAAGTCTATATAATTTTATTTTTGTAAATAACCTTGTTATCGGATATACAAAAATTACATCCCCAATAGCATTTAACATAATAAACTTTTTAAAATTTCCATAAG
Source organism: Neobacillus sp. SAB-20_R2A (assembly GCF_049568635.1). Lineage (NCBI taxonomy): Bacteria > Bacillati > Bacillota > Bacilli > Caryophanales > Bacillaceae > Neobacillus > Neobacillus sp. SAB-20_R2A. The sequence continues at coordinate 3,444,784 of NZ_CP145895.1, forward strand.
ACCATTTTAATATCCATAATGAGATCACTAACATCGGACCAATGAGAAAAGGTAATTCATTTCCTATTAATGATTGGGGCTTATTATAAAAAACCCACCACCTGCGTTTTTTTCCAATCTTAGCATCTACACCACACAATAGTACAGCAAGGATTGAGGCAGGTAAAAATCTTTTGAAATTCTGAACCCCCAACAGAGGCACTGTAATCCAAGAGATTATTATCAGTGCAATATTCAATAGCCGCTGATTTTTTGAAGACATAATAACTCCACCTTATTTTACAGGAATTCTTAATTTTATTATGTCTCTCAGGGTATTAAATTATTTATAATAATAGAGGTGATTTGCGCCCCTCACAAAGTTCGATCAGGCGGTATTTGTTGTTTTTGTTAACCATTTTCGGACATTTCCTCTGTGTTCCTCACCGTTTTTGTCCAAAGAGACCACTAGTTCGGGCAATACCTCTGGCTGGTTTTATCCTATCTTTTGTTGTTTAGAATTAATCCAAATAAACATTATTATGTCAGTATAATTCCATGCTTGTCCATTTCACTCATACTCGTTTCAGCATAGCATGTACTATCCCTTAGAGATAAGGAGGTGATACATTTTGTCTGACGGACATGGAATGGGCACATCTTTTGCGTTAATCGTAGTGCTTTTCATCCTCTTGATTATCGTTGGTACACAGTTTATGATGGTGTACTAAGTTAGTATCAAAATTGTAACGACTCATATTATGGATAGAAGCGTCTATTGGCGCTTCTATTTTTCTACTTAATAATCAATGGAAGGAGATAAGATTGGGACTTATCTCCCCTTCCATATACATTATTTGTTTGTTAACTCCTTCAACGCCTGCTCTACAAATTTGTTCTCGATTACTTTGGACGTATCCAGTTTTTTATTAATACCACCAACAGAATATAAAAAGTCAGCTTGTTTCTGGTGTGCTTTGCTAAATTCAGCTGTTGCCGGAGACAAAATAGGATCACTTTTTTTCAAAACCGTTTCAATGATTTTTACGTCAACCTTTTGTGATTGCGCGATCTCCTTTGCTACCTCGTCAAGGTTTTCGACGTAGTGCCTACGGACCTCTTCATATGTTTTTAAAAATAAGACGGTTAAATCGGGATGTTCTTCGGTAAATTTTGTTCTGGCAATCAGAAAGCTAGGTGCATTTATATTCAAATCCTCTCCGGATGCCAATACCTTTGCTCCCGTTTGAAACACAGCAGTCGTCACATAAGGCTCCCACACCGACCAAGCATCAATGGAACCATTATCCAATGCTGGCCGCGCTTCATCCGGCTGGAGCTGAATAAGCTCGATATCTTTATCCGTTAAGCCGGCACGATCCAATGCCATGTATAAAAAGTTATAGGCACTGCTGCCTTTTGCGACAGCTATTTTCTTATTTTTTAAATCCTTCAATTCTTTAATGGAGCTTCCTTTCGGTACTAAAATAGAGTTTCCCTTTCTCCCATCAGCTGTAACAGCAATGGCCTTAAAATCGATATTCCCTGACTGCCCCGCAATAACAGGTGTTCCTCCCACAGAACCAAAATCCAGTCTGCCTGAAGCCAATGCCTCAAAATGCGGCGGTCCGCTTGCAAACTCATTCCAAGTCACTTTTACCCCCACTTTTTCAAAGGCTTTTTCAAAGTATTTATGATCTCTTGCATAGGGGAGAATCCCTGTTTTCCCCTGAACTCCTATGTTCACGACAATATCCTTTTTTGCCGCCTTCAACGAAGCTTCTGAACTGGAAGCTTCAGCACAGCCGCTTAGTAAAAATAAGACTATGACGAATAAGAAACTATAATATTGTACTAATTTCTTTGACATTAAATTCCCTCCCTTTAAGCCTATATGATTAGTCGGATTAAACCAAAAAAGTTCTCCTTATCCCTTGAAATTATCCTGCCATTTTAATAACCTTTTTTCGAAAACTTTTACAAGAGAATCTGAAACTTTACCAAATACAGCAAAAATGATAATCCCGACAAACACAATCGAGGTTTGCGAGAATTGCCGTGCATCCATGATGAGATATCCGATCCCTTCACTCGAACCCATTAATTCAGCAGCGACCAACGCCAGCCACGCTACGCCGATAGACAATCGCAATCCTAGTAGAATGTTAGGCAGCGCTGAAGGTAAAATCAGTCGTGTGATCAGCTGCCAGCGATTAAACTCCAGTACTTTTGCCACATCAAACAATTTTGAGTCCACACTTCTAATCCCTAAAAACGTGTTCACATATAGCGGGAAGAATGCCCCTTTGGCAATCAGCAATATTTTCGAAACCTCACCAAACCCAAACCATAGAATGAACAATGGAATGACCGCCAAAGTAGGTACGGTTCTAAGCATTTGAATGGTCGGATCTACCGTTTGTTCAATATTCTTTTTAAAACCAACCGCTACTCCGACCAACAGTCCGAGGGTCCCGCCTATTAAGAATCCACCTAAAGCTCTCCATAAACTAATTTTAAAATGTTCTATTAAATTACCAGTTAAAGCTAAATCAATAAAGGTTGTAAGGATCGCGCTGGGTCTTGGCAATAATGTCGGGGATATCAGGCCCCACGCCCCTGTCAGCTCCCAAATGACCAAAATGACGATTGGCAGAATAAATCCTTTTAACATAATGGTTACCTTGCCTAGGTCTCTCTTACTTTTTAAAACTCTCTTCTTAGAGGAGTTTACTTTATCCAAAGATATCGCTGATTGGTTACTCATTTATGAACCTCCTTTAAATTCCGGCACTATCGATTAACTCTAACTCTTCCACTTTTTCGAATTCCCTTAACACGAGTTGACGGAACTCTTGAAAGGACTTGGTTGACTTTTTCCGGGGAAATGGCAAATCAATGTTAATTATTTTTTGAATCGTACCTGGCCTCGCACTCATGATCACGACTTTGTTTCCCAAATATATCGCTTCATCAATATCATGTGTCACAAAGACCATCGACGTTTTCTCTTCCTTCCAAATATCCAAAAGTGCATCCTGCATATGGGAACGAGTAAACGCATCTAATGCGCCAAAGGGTTCATCGAGAAGGAGGATTTTTGGTTTTCTCAGCAAGGCTCTCGCGATTGATACTCGCTGCGCCATTCCCCCAGATAGTTCCTTTGGATACGCTTTTTCAAATCCCCCCAGCCTGACAAGCTTGATTAGCTTTTCTACATTCTTTTTCACTGTGCTATCCGTCAATGGAAGGCTTGCCGCGATGTTCCTTTCAACTGTCAGCCATGGGAATAGTCTGGGCTCTTGAAAAATAACCCCTTGCTTAATACTCGCACCCGTCACCCTTTCTCCATCTAACTTGATTACACCCGAATATTCCATATCCAGACCCGCCATTGCCTTTAGCAGAGTACTTTTTCCGCAGCCACTTGGCCCGATAATCGTAATGAACTCGCCTTTTTTGACATGTAAATCTATGTTATTTAAAACATGAGTCTGCTCCCTTCCTTTTACAAAGGTTTTATTTAATTGGTTAATTTCTAATAGTGTCATAGTAGTCTCCTTTTATTTTTTCAAATTGATTAGCTGGTCTTAATAGGCCAAGGTGTTCTCGCAAGGTCCGGCCTGAATATTCTTCTCGGAACAGTCCACGGTTTTGTAGTTCTGGAATGACCAAATCAACAAAATCCTCCAAGCCGCCTGGCAGATACGGCGGCATAATATTGAAGCCATCCGCTGCCCCGTTTTCAAACCATTCCTGCAGCTGATCGGCGATTTGAACAGGTGTTCCTTTGATCTCGCGATGCCCCCTGGCCCCCGCAACCCGCTGGTATAATTGACGGATCGTTAAATTCTCGCGGTCTCCTAAATCCTTGATGAGTTGGAATCTTGTTTTCGCACCGTTTATATCGTTTATATCCGGCAATTCTGGCAGTGGCTCGTCTACTGGGTAGCCCGATAAATCAAAGCTAATAAGCGATGACAGCAGCCCAACTCCAACTTTTTCCGGTATTAATTCAATCAGTTGTTGTTTCTTTTCATTTGCTTCTTTCTCTGTCCTTCCGATGACCGGAAACACACCTGGCATGATTTTCAAAGAGTCCTCCGCTCGACCATATTTCTTTAAGCGACCTTTTACGTCCTGATAAAAGGTTTGGGCCTCACCGATTGTTTGCCAGGCTGTAAAAATGACTTCTGCCGTCTTCGCCGCAAGTTCCTTCCCAGCTTCCGATGAACCAGCTTGAATAATCACCGAATGACCTTGGACAGGTCTTGATATATTTAATGGTCCTTTTATGGAAAACCAATTCCCTTTATGGTTTAAGCGATGCACAAGATTAGGGTCTGCAAATCTCGCAGATTCTTTGTTTATTTGTAGGGCATCGTCCTCCCAGCTATCCCAAAGCTTCCTGACCACGTCTACAAATTCTTCGGCTCGTTCGTACCTCAACCCATGTTGCAGATGAAGCTCCTTACTGAAATTCAGCGCCTCTTCCTCGCTTGAGGATGTCACCACATTCCAGGCAGAACGCCCTCCGCTAAGATGATCAATAGTTGCGAACTTCCGTGCGAGATGAAAAGGTTCATTGTAGGTTGTGGATGCTGTGGCAGCCAATCCAATATGCATAGTCACTGCTGCTAAAGCGGCAAGCAGGGTTACCGGATCGGGTCTTACGTTGACGCTCTGCTCAATGCCGACTCCATTTCGATCATTTACCGCATAACCGTCTGCGAAAAAGATCATATCAAATTTTCCGCGTTCTGCTGTTTCTGCCAGTTTCCTATATAAATCGAAAGATAGAATCTGTTCTGTGGGGCTCTCAGGATGCCTCCAAGAAGCTACATGATGGCCTGGAATCATAAAAAATGCCCCTAAATTCATTTGACGCTTTTGATTATTCAATACAATCGTCTCCCTTATGTTTTATTTATATAAAAAGGCCTGCCTTTTATTTTGTATAAGGCTGGCCTTCGTTTGTACGATCGGCGTTTTTTGTTGTTTGAGGTTCTTCGTTCGGACAGTTCCTCTGCTTTTTTCACCAGTTTTGTCCGAAGCGACCCTTGGTTCGGACACTTCCTCTGCTTTTTTCACCGGTACTGTCCGAAGCGCCCCCTTGTTCGGACACTTCCTCTGCTTTTTACACCGGTATTGTCCGAAGCGCCCCCTTGTTCGGACACTTCCTCTGCTTTTTTCACCGATTTTGTCCGAAGTGACCCTTGGTTCGGACACTTCCTCTGCTTTTTTCATCAGTTTTGCCCGTAGGAACCCTTCTCATGATTTTTAATGAAGTCATTTAGTTTTTTCATTAGTCCTCCATGACCAAATCTTAAAAATTTAGTTGATTCGGTTTTATTTTCCTGGTAGGCAAAATCCAGAAATGCTAATATAAAAATCCTTCTATGTGCAATCTGAACAATACCATACTCGAAAAACCAATCGTCAATCATGTTATATACTCCGCGATTAACACGGTATTGGTGGTTGCATTTTTGAAAGAAGTGTAGGTCTGGGAGATTTAAAAAATGGTTTGTTATTAAATTGTTGTTCTCGGCTGACAAAGGTAACTCCAGATTGTTTATGGTGTTCTTTTGCATTTAAATACCTCCAAAAATCTGTTTTAATTAATGACCACTACCTTTTCTAGTAATTCAAGTACTGCTGATGTCAGTCGTTCTTCGAGCTGCGGATCGACAAATTTGATTTCATCACCTGTATAGCTAACCTGTGCGTCCACAATATAAACTCCTTGTGGAATTTCCCGTGCGCCCAGAACTGAAAATAATGGTTTAAATGCATATTCAAGCGTTAATAAATGAGCAAGGGTTCCACCCGATGCAATCGACAGCACTGTCTTGCCCGCAAGGCCTTTCTCAGGAATTAAATCAAAAAAGCTTTTTAAAATCCCTGGATAACTTGCTTTATAGACCGGACTTACGACAATCAATGCGGCCGAATCCTCTACCAACTTTTTGGCTTTATTGATTTCTGAATGGTTAAACTGTGCGTGAAGCAATGCTTCTGCGGACAGCTCCCTTACTGACAGATGCTCCACCTTCGTTCCCTTTTCAGCCAGGATGTTTTTAATAAATGCAGCAACCGCAGCGGTACGTGAAACTCTCGTTGGACTTCCCGAAATAATTAAAATGTTTGTCATCTTTATCTGCTCCTCTTTTATAAAAATTTAAAAATAAAAAGGCCCCTAACTCTAAAAATAGTTAAGGACCTTCAGGTGCCTGATCGGTCATATTTTGTATTCCATTTGATTAACCCTAGATTCGTATGTGGGTGGCAGGTTTGTATAAATTGCCGATATTCATTCTCCAATTCAGATAGTGATAATTCAAAAAGATGTTTATCCGCTTTCTTATAAACGTTAAAGGCAATCAGTTTATCTATTAATCTTTGCCGCCTTTGTTCCACTGCTTTCCTTAGAATGTTCCCCACTTAAAACACCCCTTATATTTAGTTAATGTAGACAAAAAGGCCCTGCAATGTTTAATCATGTGATTTCAACATTGCAAGGCCTTCAGTAGACTGATCGAACCTTTATTATTCCGATTGGTTAACTTTGAATTATAATTTATCAGCATTTTCCATCATTGTCAACTACAAATTGATACACGGGGATGTTTCGAATCCACTGAAAGATGATCCTAAGAAGCTGAAGCGTTACTTTTCTTGGGCTCACGGGCAAAATAGACCCCTTATTTTTACCGGTGCTCTTCTTTTCTTGGGCTCACGGGCAAAATAGACCCCTTATTTTTACCGGTGCTCTTCTTTTCTTGGGCTCACGGGCAGAATAGACCCCTTATTTTTTACTGGTGCTCTTCTTTTCTTGGGCTCACGGGCAAAATAGACTCCTTATTTTTACCGGTGCTCTTCTTTTCTTGGGCTCACGGGCAAAATAGACCCCTTATTTTTACCGGTGCGAAACTTTTTTTGCACTCACGGGCAAAATAGACCCCTTATTTTTACCGGTGCGAAACTTTTTTTGCACTCACGGGCAAAATAGATAGCTTATTAAAGACATTTTTGCCTTCCCCAAGTAGTTGGTCTTTAAGAAGGCAAGATAAGGAGTGTTTTTCAGTAGTCTCGGACGGTTTTCGTGCATCATTAATCAAGAACCATCCACAACTGACCTTATAGTCTAAACTAAAACTTTTTTTTCAATGGTTTTCTCAATATATGTTTGTGTTTTCTTAATGATTTCATCCCTGTCATAATCCATTGATGCCACATGGTAAGAATGATAAAGTGTCACCACTTCTTTTTGAGTTGACCCAACATGGTTGAATATATAATCTGTGCATTCGTGAGGAACTACATGGTCCTCAAGCGATTTAAAGCAAAGGATAGGTTGTGTGATCGTTGGGATGATATCAGGTGTTTTCTTCATGATCGCCTGGAGTTCATGAATGGACTGAAGTGGAACTTTGTTATAGGTTATTTCATGAACACCTTGTAATCTTATATCCGGCGAACCTTCGGGAAGAAATCTTGGTTTTGATTTCCCAACCAAATATTCATAGTCTGGTAAACTTAAAGCAGCATTAATAGTAACGATTCCCTCTATATCAGCATATTTATTTGCCAGCCAGAGTACTAATGCCCCTCCCATCGATTGACCAATGACAAAGATCGTGGAGCAGCGTTCCTTTAAAAACTTGTAACCTGCTTCCAAAGCTGAAAACCAGTCATGATGCGTAGTATTCTCTAGGTCCCGATAATGTGTTCCATGACCTGTTAACCTTGGGGCATAAACCGTATAACCCAGTTTGGAAAATTCTTGTCCCAAGTATTGCACACTTTGAGGAGTGCCCATAAATCCATGGGAAATTAAGATGCCCGTATCGTTCCCTTCAATAAAAAATGACTCCGCTCCAGCCAAAACAGGATATTGTTCTTTCATCCCGCGTCCCCTCCTTAAACGACCATTTCCATTTTTCTAATTAACGTGATTATAATTCATATTATTCCTACCTGTCAACTAAGAATTATGAAGCATAGGGACGGTTCTCGTGTCTCAAAATGTTAGACTCTCCACGACGGGCTTAAGATTTCTAATAACTTTAATTTCACTCTAGCAACTTTCACAATACATCGGAAAGGTGATAATAAATCCTAATGGAAATGAAAAAAGTCCTTATGCTTTAATTTTACAGAAGGACTTTAAATATGTTTATTATTGATTCTTTTTCCTAATTAGTTCATCTCGATCGGATGCCATTGGAGGCTGTTCCAACCATCCATTTTTTATCATAATATTAGCTCCATCTTCAGCAAACAACTGCACTTCTAAAGATAGCCTGTTATACATTGCACTAATATCACCTCTTGGACTTTGGCTGACTGCTGTGCCGTAATACCCTACGCTCAAAGTAACCAAACCAGATGTGTAGAACATCATAAGTTTATCAGAAAATGTATACGCTGTACTATTCGTTATTTCTGAATCCCATGCCATAGGTGCAGGGAGTTTACTTTCCTCTAACTTTCCTCTAAATAATTTAATATGTTTATTCCCAATTTCTAAACCTTTTAAAAAGAATTGTTTTACATCTTTATTTTGTGCAACCTGGCTAAATCCAGTAAGTGTCGCAACTCCTAAAGCGTTTCTTTGGAGATTGGCAAATAAAGCGTCTACTTCGGCAGCGGTTAATGGTCTTTTCTCTCCAAACACATCTAACATAAACCATTGCTTTTTCACAAATTCAACCTTTTCTAAATTAGGCAAGCTGGGAGACCTGATAAATAATCCTTTTGACAGTAATAATTCAGTTGAAATTTTAAATAATTGCATTGTTTCGGTAAGGCACTCCATATAATAACTTTTAATGTCATTTCTTACAGATGCCGCTACACTTCCAGCATAAGAAATGAGACCAATCTTAGACATTTGGTTTATAAAATTAAGGACAAAAGTGTCAGAATAAAGTCTAGGAGCGGATAAATCTACATCCTCTTTTATACTAAAACCGCATGGTACAACATTTTTTTCCTCTGTTAAAATTGCTGTAATTTTTTGAATATGTGATTGAGATAACTCTAAAGCAAATTTAATAATAGGTTTAATTTCAACATCCTCAGCTTTTTCTAAAAAATACGAAAGAACACACATGCTTGAGCTATCATTTAAGTATTGAATCCAAAGTTGGGCAATCTCACCTGCTGTTAGCCTGATCTGTTTTCCTTTTTCCTCCATAAGTAACCTCCAAAAAAGATATACTAAAAAATACCTTCCCCATAAATTACGTATAGTATGTATTAGTTACCTTTAAAACCCCATCGTGTAAGCACCCCAAAAGTCAGAATTCAATTTTGGGAAGCAGTATAGATCGCTAGCTCATTTTCATACTTGCACCCCATCTGTTTAATATGAGCTTACCCCTCAAGATTTTCAATTACTTTCAAAAAACCCTATTTTAGGAGTAGTTTTTTTAGTTAAGAAAAATACTATTAAATGAAAAAAGACCATCGTCCACCGATGATCTTTATACTCGCTTTGCTCCAATATATCTAGGATGCCAATATGGGTTGCTTGTGTAGGTGATAATGACCCCTTTTGATGAGGATGCCATGATCATTTTCCCGTATCCGATATAGATAGCAACATGGGTTGGGGCACTTGCTTTGGATGGTCCATAGAACAGTAAATCACCAATCTGCAAATTAGATGGCCGATATCCATTTCCATAATACATTTGGGCAGCAGTGCGATTTAGTGTTCTTCCCGCTTTTCCGTAAGAATACTTCACAAGACCTGAACAGTCAAATCCGCTTGGCGAGATCCCGCCCCATCGGTAAGGAACTCCGATATTAGATTTCGCAATTGAAACCGCTGCTGTATGATAATTATAAGTTGCTGCTTCCGCGTTATCACCCTTGGCGGCGAACAAAGAGCCACAAGAAGCTAAAATGGTAAAGGCTACGATGAATTTCTTTAGCATGATTGTTTCCTCCTCGTGTGATTTGATAGGTTCACTATACTAGAAAGGTATAACAGACTCATCACAGCAATATGATAATCTTGTTACAAAATTATTCTAGAATAATTAGATCTGCTTTCTTTTTGTTATTAACCTGCCCACTTTAGCTGAACGAGAAAAGCGATTGCTCTTATTGAACAATCGCACTTTTAACTCCGATTCCCGTTAACTGGAACAAAAGGGCTTACCTTGGTTCACCAGCAAAAAACTACGTTTATTGAATTATCTTCTATTCAATTTTTAATAGCTCAAATTCCTAATATTTAACAATTGATTAATAAACGTTTTCACTGATATGTTGGATAACGGTTCCTAAACAGAAAGCAGGGGGCATTTTTTTTGTTGGTTAAAGGAAGCAAAGTAATATTCGATTCAAAAATGTATGTAATTCATTGGATATATGATAGCGGGTACTGCGAAATTAAAAACGATGACTATATTAAGTTAGTTAAACTTTCAGACCTTACACCACTAGAATAAGCAAATCATATTTTCTGATTTGGGAACCATTAAGCACTCTCTAAACGGGTGCTTTTTTATTTCCAAGAAACGTCTAAAATTTTTTGTTGTTACCCATTTCTTATTAAACAAACTCGCCCCTTTAGATCAATAAAAAAGGCTGCACTTTTGCAGTCGTTTCTTAAAGGAAATGGCAGATAGTTGAATAAGAAAACTATTTATCCTAGTCTATTTGAGACATAATTAAAAAACCAACCCTAAGAGTTGGTTTTTATTATCGTGGTAGACCAGGAGGATAGTAATATGGAGGTACTTTAAGCCACCCTCGTTTACGCATAAGTGTTTTTAAGGTTGTTCCAAATGTTGCCCATTCCAGATAGTTTTGTAACCAAATTAACCCGACATCATTTCGAACAGAATCAGCTTGTCCCTTAGAGCACGCTTGCAAACATGTAACTACCTTGAATGCTATACCATTTGCAAGTTCGTTATCCGTCAGCTTTACACCTAAGGGAATACCATTTGGGTCTGAATTTGGTTTTGATGATGATACATCTGGTAAGGGAATTCCCTCTTTTTTCATAAAACTGCTTAATTTTTTTACTTGTGATTCACATATCTGAATTACATCCTTTAACATTTCTTTCATTTCATCATCTGTTGTCGTATTTAATCCCATTTCCTCATAACGAATGAACTCTTCCATTAATGTTAAATACGTCCAACAGTCACCAGCTTCAATGATATGTAACGGTGATTTAGGCTCATTTGTGGTATCAATCGATATTTTAAGCATGTTCCAAATCGCTTCTAAAGGATTAGACATTACCACACCTCCTGAACTGTATTATTCCAAATTTATTCAAAACACATGTAATATTTGTAAAATTATTGAACTTGTTGTATTAACCAGCCTAAGTATATAAGGTATATTTACCACGCTCTTCGTTAGTCAATACTCATTTTGTACCTGCAGATAGAAAACCAAATTTTATCAATCTAAACACCCATTAAATCCCCATTTTGTTACAAACCCCGGACTGCTCCAGATGTTAGCTTTGTTGCGTATGGCTAGCTGTTCATCGTCCCTAAATAAAGTTAGAAATTTATAGGGAGGATTCATCACGTAAGCCACCCGCGCAAATCCTTCCTTCAGCAGGATTTCTTGAACCGATTTTCCATCGACATACACATAGGCCAGCAGCCGACCGTAGGCATCCCTTGTATTCCCCTCTTCCAATACCAAAGTCAAGCCTCCTGACTTCACCAGCTCGTCATTCCTTGAAAAAGCTTCCTTCGCATAGGGCTGGGTGCACATTCCCGGCTTTTTCGATTCCGGGGTATCAATCAATAAATAGCGGACCGCTTCAACTTTTCCGTTTACTCTTGCACGGATTGTATCTCCATCGATGGTTTCTACTAGAACAGCCGGTACCCGCTCCTGTGTATAAAACGAAGACGCTAATGCAGGAGTCGTTTCCCTATTCTGTTGAACGCTGCTCCAGTTGTTTTGGAGGGATCCCGGCTGCAATGCCAGAAGGGCGGTTCCTGCGATAAGGGTCAAGCCGGCTATTTGCTTTTTCATTAAGCTTCACCTCCTCCCTGCACCGGCAAATTTATAAACCGTTTTCACCCTTTATTTAGTGAAATGAATCGAAAAAGGAAAGGGTCGAAAGAAAATTTTTTTGACATGGCGAACTTGTGAAACAGAATGAAACTCCTTTCTATTAAAAGCAACCCATACTAAAAAGGGAACGCAAAAAAAGTGTACCTTAATCCTGTACACTTTTACTAAAAAATTTTGCCTTTTTCAATAATGCTTTTAATACTATACCTATGACAACACCCGGAATCACGCATAACATTGGAAACCAAACTGTTCCCAAGGAAAACCCAAATAACTTTACCTTTGCTGAATAGATAAGGCCCACAGTAACGAAAAAAGCACATAGAACAAATGGTAAGAACGAATAAGGCTCTTTACCTCCACCTGCATCTTTAAAAGAATCCCACATGGCAAAAAAATAGACACACGGATAAAACATTAGCCATTGGTATTCTGTCTTGTCAATGGCTCTTTCAATTTCACCGATAAAACTAAGCAAGATTAATTCATTAAAATGAGATTGACCATTAATAAGAAATTCCAATGATATAAATATGATTCCTTTAAGGTATTTTCCATTCAGTAATTGACCAAATCCAGGGAGTGCGATACTCCATAACAATTTTTCTTTTGGATTCAAATCTTTCTAACCTTTTTCTTTTAGATTTTTGACGATGTTAGGCTTTTGGAATAATAAGGGATGGTTACTCGTTTTTTGCTAACTTATTTCTTTCAATGGCATACGGGGGCTGCTCCATCCAACCGTTCTCCACCATTATCTCTGCTGCATCCTCAACAAATGATGCAAGGCGCAATAATGACTTTGTGTACATAAGCCCAATATCATGTCTACCATTTACTGCCTCAGAATTTCCAAATGCCCTAAGTTTCATGGAGAACATATCCATTTTATGAAACAACATTAATTTATCTGAAAATGGAGCAAAAGTTGATTTTGTAACCAAATGGTCAAGATAAGATGGCGTAGGCAAATCTTCTTTATGTAGTTTTTCCATGTAGGCTTCAACATGTTTATGAGTCATTTTCTTCCCGCGAATAAACAGCTCGCGAATCTTTTCCGATTTTACCACTTGGCTAAAAGCCATAATGAGTGCTTTACTTGTTACATTATTTTCAATATTGTCGTAAAGGTGAGTAACCTCTAATGCATGTAATGGCCGTACATCTCCTAAAAAACCATTTAAAAATTCTTTTTGAACAAATTCCACTTTATCGGGTACTGGAATAATAGGGGGTTTGATAATAAGACCTTTACCCATTAAGATCTCTTTGATTTGTTTCATCAAAGCAATGGTGGAATCCAAACAATAAATAAAGAACTCTTCTACATCCTTTCTATAAACAAGCGGTACGGCAATGTGATATATGCTCAACCCCGCTTTGGCAGCATATTTAAGATAATGAACATAGTATTCATCTTCAAATAAACGAGGAGCACCAACGTTTAGATCTTCCTCTTCTGAAAAACCTTTCGGAATCGGGAAATTTTCTTTCTTGAATATCGTTTCTGTCGTTTTCATGAATTCCTTGCTTAATTTTAATGCGTTCTCTAATAATGTCTTAATATCTTGATCATCAACATGTTGAAGGAAATAGCGTATAATGCATCCTGACATGCTGTTACCCATATAGGTCGCCCAAAGTTTACCCATTTCTGCTGAAGTAAGATTTTCAGTTAGGTCCGTTTTTTCTGAACTTAAATTAATTGGCGTTAGCGGTTCCATTAAGAAAAATCTCCCTTTTCGAGTTTTAAGTTAGTATTCTCCTCCATTCAAATCATATTCAGGTGTAACTTAACCTTAATAATCAAAAGGGTTACAAAAATAAGCAATGCGAAATAACTTTTCTGTTCAAAACATTTCAACAGGAGTGATCTTAAAAATCAAATTGGCAACTCCCTCGTATACTCTTTTTTATGTAAGTATGGTGATATACATTGTTCACTTATCATTTTTATTTTTATGAGGATAGGTATGTTTACTGTTAACCAGTCTTCTTAAATCACCCCTAAAAATGGAGTCTTTCATTTCATGAAGGCTAAATGGGATGAAAGGAGACAAATAGGGAACACCCATGGACCTAAGCGATGCCATGTACAAAATTAATAGAAAAAAACCGATGAGTATCCCAGTCATCCCTAAAAAATTTCCAATTAACAAAAAAACAAGACGGAGTAAATTTAAAGCTCCCCATAAGCCGCCGCTTGCAATATGCATACTTGTCAAAAAGTTTACACCGACCACAATCATTGTTAAAGGGTGAATGACTTTAGCGAAAACAGCGGTCTCTCCGACAGTGATTGTTCCAATTAAAGTAACAAGTAAGGTGGTATTTTTGGGAATTCGCAAAGTTGCTTCAAGAAGCGAATGAAAAATAAATAAGATAAACAACACTTCCCATACAAACGGCAGCATTGTATCTGAACTCGATAATAATTTTTTGTCAAATGACGAAGGAAACCAACTTGTATGAAATCGAGTAATGGCTATATAAATAGCAGGTAATAGGAGTGCCAAAACCCAACTAAACAATCGAAAAATTCGAATGCCAAAACGGCCAGCTTTTGAATTATATTCATCTGGCTGCTGAAAATAATGGATAAAGAGACAAGGCACAATCAATACAAAAGGTAAGCCATTTATAATAAGTACGACTCGCCCCTCAAATAATGCCGATACTGTTACATCGGGGCGCTCGGTCGTAAAAACTAAGGGAAATAACGTTTTTTTCTCCTCTAATGCGTCCTCAATGACTCGAGCTTCCAATAAATAGGTTACATCGATTCCATTAATTTTCTTTTTTACTTTTTCAAGTACCTGTTTATCGACAAATCCTTCCATAAACAGTAAGGCCACATCTGTTTTTGAATCATTTCCAATTTGATACGATTCTATTTTCAGCTTTTGCGTCTGAATCATATTCTGCAAAAGATTTAAATTAACCTTCAGCTGTTCATTAAATCCAACCATGCTGCCTTTAATCGTTTGTTGCGTATTAGGTCCTGACACGGATCTTGTTTGCCAATTTGCGACATCTGCCAGAATTCCCTGATTATAGCCATCAATTAAAACCAAACATTTTCCTTTTGTTAGGGCGGTTGCAATCTCATCAATTGAAGACTCCACTGTAACGTCAATGATTGATAGATGATCTTTTATAACAGACTCAATACTTATCATCTTTGTCATTTTCAATAAAGGGGTTAAAATATTCTCTTGGATGTTTTGGGTATTTGTGATCCCATCCAAATAAAAAATAGAAGCTTCACTTTTGGTTTTATCTCCGACATTTAATTTTCGTATTTTCAAACTGGATAAGCCATTAAACCGTTCTGAAATAGCTTTTAGATTGCTATGTAGGCTTATAGATATTTCTACTCTGGTCATAACTCGATTCCTTTTTAATTTTAGTATGACCTGCTGTTTATAAAATTTGCTTATATAATAAATACTTCTTGTCTTATTTAACAGCATAACAATTTCTAATTAAATTAATAAAAACCAAGCGTCTCCACTTATTGTAGAATCGCCTGGTTTATAGAGACTTCATTTTGGGTTTAATTTTTTTATATCAACAATTTTTAATAATGGGGGTAATAATGCTGGTGATATGGATATGGGTACGGATGGCCATATCCAATGCCTGGTCCGCCAAACCCAAGTCCAGGATAATAACCTAACCCTGAGCCTGGTCCGCCTAAACCTAGACCTGGTGCGAAACCAACGCCCGAACCCGGACCACCTAAGCCCATACCCGGATAAAAACCAGGTCCAAATCCTGGTCCCCCAAAACCAAGTCCTGGTCCAAAACCTAACCCTGAGCCTGGTCCACCTAAACCAAGTCCTGGTGAAAAGCCTACCCCCGAGCCTGGTCCACCCAAACCTATTCTTTCATCAATTGGAACATGGACAATATAATTTATATGATTATACGGACTCACTTTCATCCTCCTCATTTCGTGTTTCTTTAGAGCATATGCTTTTTGGGAATAAATTCCTGGGTATTCGTCCTGAATCTTCAAATTATATATGACAAATGCGGATGGGTATTTTTTTAACTAAGCTTCTCGGTACTTGAAAATACAGTTTCTGAAATTATGTTTTTGTACAAAAAAGCAGGTAGCCCAAACAGCCACCTGCCATCTCTCTTACTTTTCGTTTTTCATTAATACGTCAACTACCGTTTCCTGAGGCATGGGGACGGTTCTTTTGCCTCACTTTAGCCTAAAAAGTGATGCATGAGAACCGTCCCCATGCCTCACTCATCAATTCAGCAATTGTCGTAATTCTAGTGCAATTCTGCGGTTTGTATCAATTATTTCTTCGACGATTCGTTTACTTTCTGGGTCCAGATCTCCTTTTACAAGTTCTTCCGAGTACTGAACACCATATTGATCCATCCCTTTTAAAGCATCCTGGATAATCCCTTCAGTTTCGTCAGGGACTATCATCTTATGCATGTAGCTTTGCAGCTTGCCTTTGAGCCCTTCACTATCTGCAGGAACTCCCTGTAAATTTTGAATTCGTTCGGCAAGCACCTGAGCCGATTGCTTCGCCTCTTGCTGCAGAGATTGAAATTTCTGCTTTATGGCTTGATCCTCCAGCTTTTGAATATGGTGTTCAAAAGCATGGATTCCCATATAGGTTCCTCTTAATAATGTGTTTAATTCCTCAAGGACAATTTCGTCTTTATTCATTCCATTCACATCCTCCCTGTTATTATGAAGCGTGAGAGAGGTTTTATCCTTTCTTTTATTTCCTTATCCCAATTCATGATAAACAGCTTTCCTTTTTGATAACTAACTTCAATAATCCTTTTTGAAACACGAGAACCGTCCCCGTGCATCAATTAAGGCAGGCTGCCCAAAGGGCAGCCTGCCTTCTCGCTTACTTCCTGTTTTTCTTTAATACGTCAACAACAGTTTCCATACTAACATTGCCAGCCGCATCTGTGGCCGTCACCGTTAATGAATTCTTATGTTTTTGCTTTGGTAAAGATACCATAAACTTACCGTTTGCATCTGCTACAGCTGTGCCTAGCTCCACATTGCCCATCATGATCTTAACAATTGCACCGGCTTCTGTTGTCCCTGTGACAATCGTATCATTATGAATGACTGGGTCGACCTGTGGAGCATCTGGTGCAGTTACATCCTTAACTGTCACGACTGTCGCTTCACTTACATTACCAGCCGAATCTGTTACAGTAACGGCTAACTTGGTACCAGCTGCTTGTTTAGCAATCTCGATTACAAAGCTTCCGTCCTCTAAAGCCGTACTTGAACCAAGAATGGTTCCATCAACAGACACTTCTACCGTTGAACCTGCTTCTGCCTTGCCTGTTACTTTAGTCGATTGGTCAGAAACTTCGTTTACAAAAGGAGCCTCTGGAGCTACAATGTCCTTAACCTCTTGGACAATTCTACCTTCCACCGCTGGTGCTACTGGATTGAACTTTTCTAAATAGGAAGTAAATACTTCAAAGTCTACAATGTATAACTCTGTGATACGTCCTTCGTCCTTCGCCGTTTTAAACATGCCGTAGCCATCGCCGCCGTCCGCAGTAAAGGCATTCGTCGCTATTCGATACGTTTTATCCAGTTGGAGTTCTTCATAGCCATCAGCTGTTAAAGCCTCCACATACCAGACTCGTTCACCAACTGGTTTCGCTGGATCGTACTTGAACTTTAACCCTGATACCTGCATGAATCCACCTGCACCTGGAGCGCTCACACTGTGCTCTAAGGCAGCAAGAATTTCTTTACCTGTTAGGTCTAGAGTGACCAGGCTGTTGCCGAATGGTAATACCGTTAACACTTCTCCTAATGTGATATCTCCTTGATCAATGGAGGCACGGATTCCACCGCCATTTTGCATAGCGATATACGTTGGGATGAACTCATTGGCTTTCGCTGCCATTCCGTCGGCAATTAAGTTTCCTAGGTTCGTTTCCTTGCTGCGAACATCACCGCGTTCACCATTTAGTGGAACAGATGTACTTCCTACTACCTGTTTTTGTAGTTCTGTTAATGGAGCTTTAAACTCCTCTACCTTCGCTTTTGCTGCAGTATCCTCTGCATATTTGCTTAAATCTTTCAGTTCACCGTCGTAATCAGAAATCACACCATTTTCATCAAAGGTTACATCAACCACACCAAGGTATTTTAAATACTCACTTGCTTGCACAATTAGTGTCGGTTCCGCTTTATCTACAACCACTGGAGCATCTAGTTTTGTATGGGAATGCCCGCCAACAATGACGTCAATCCCGTCTACCCTTTTGGCTAAATCCAGATCTGGTTGATAGCCTAAGTGAGATAAGGCAATAATTTTGTTTACACCTTGTGCTTCAAGCATTTCAACTGTCTCATTGGCTTTTTCAACGGCATCTTCAAATACAATGTCATCAGCAGGATTTGCTAGGAAGGTTGTATCTTCTGTTGTTAATCCAAAAATCCCTACTTCTTCTCCATCCACTTTTTTAATAATGGCCGGGAAGATTTCACCTTGTTCATTCGTTCCACCGATTTCGTTATTGAATAGTGGTCCTAGTTCAGGATCGTTTGTCATGTTTATGTTGGAAGTCACAATTGGAAACTTAGCCTCCTTGATAAAGTTCGCAAGGGTGGCCGAATCCTTATCAAACTCATGATTACCGAGAGTCATAGCATCATAGCCTAGTTGATTCATAAAAAACAAGTCCGCTAGACCTAGATACTGTCTGAAATATAATGTTCCTGAAAACACATCCCCAGCGTTTAGCAACAAGCTATTTTCCTTCTGGGAACGCACTTCGTTCACAGCCGTAATCAGTCGTGGGAATTGCTCTACATAGGCATGTGTATCGTTTGTATGAAGAAGTGACAGCGTAAATGGTCCTTTTTCCACACTTAAATCTAATTGAGCAACCAATGCATCATGGTCACTAGCACGTCCATGCTCTTCCATATACGGAGAGTTAAAGTTCACGATATCAAGTTTTGCTGCCTGAGCTAAGTTATTGGATACTAAAATATGATCCAACACTTGTGCATTTCCTTGATAGTTGTATGTGTATCTCTCAGAAGCAGGCAGTGTTTCCACTAAGTTCGTTAAGTCATCACCTTTTAATACCGCTAATGGTGCGGAAAACTCAAAATCGTTTAAGTCGCCTAATACGACTACATTTGCGTCTTCATTCTTTTCTTTGATGTCCGAGACAAAGTTATTTACGATCGTTGCAATTTGCACACGCTGTGCTTCACTTTCAAGGTATGGTGGTTGATTTTTTCCAAATAACGGCTGATCTCCGCCTTTTGAGTTGAAGTGATTGTTAATGACAATTACTTCTTCGCCGTGGAAAGTAAACTCAGCTGCAAGTGGCTTACGGCTGCTGTTAAATGCAGCATTTGTTGGGTCGATACGGCCAGGGTTTAATGTAAGAGAACCATTTTCGTAAGCGACAGCCGTTGTTGCATCTCCCTTTGGTGCATTATTCAACGTCACACGTTCAGGATTGTATAAATATCCAACGCGTATATTTCCTCCCGGGACTCCACCGTCTTTCCCGTCAACTGGTGCAATGTCTGTCCATGCATAGGTTGGTCCGCCAAAGCCTTTGATGGCATCGCTTAATGCCTTGTAGTTTGCATCCGCTTTGACAACACCGTTATTCGTTTCCCCACTTTCGTCAAGCACTTCAACTAGACCGATGATATCTGGAGAGTCTAAGTTCTCGACCATTGATTTTGCCAGCTTATCGCGTTTAACCGTGTCTGTTGCTACGAAGTTTTCGATATTGTAGCCTGCTATGGTTAGTTTGTCTTCTTCTTTTTGGATAGTTGTTACTTCATTCGTTCTTGGACGTTCGACAAGGTTAGGTAAATCAGCTGCTTTTGTGAGAATTTTGAAGTTACTAAACGTATAGCTGACCACTCCTTTGACAGTTCCATCAAAAGTATCTCCCGCTTTCGTTACAAAGCTGCGGTCATCTAGCTGAAGAAGCATTTTCTCAGGGTTTTGATTTTCTTTTGTTAATAGAGGAGTTCCTTCTTTTGTATATCCTTTTCCATCCACTTGACCTGTAATAACAGGGACTTCTCCATATTTCTGTGGCCCTGTTATAGTTGGATTATCAATGGAAACAAGCATACCTTCTAAGCTTTCATAAAAATCAATGCCATCTTCTGCTGGGTCAAATGTCCCAAATTGATCGTTATCGATGACAGAAGTTGGCGGCATCACGTCCTTACCGATCATGATTGGAGCTGGAAGCTGATTACCACTAGAAACCTTAGTAATCTTTCCCGATTGGGCATTAATTTCTGTCATGGCCAAATCAGTTTGCAGCTTCTCTGCATATCCATCTAGCACCCACTCTTTTACAAGTCCCGTAACGGTTACGCTATCCCCCACTGCCACACCATGGGATGGCTTGTAGACAAGAACCCCTTCTGATGTATTTAAGTTATTGTCTGGGTTTGGATCCTGCATGTAAAAATTGCTGCCGTCTACTACATAGGTTACGATCCCAGGCACATCTACTACATTTTTATCTTTATATGGTGAGGTATGTGATTGACCTTGAATGTCGCGAATTTTTAAGCCTGTTTCGCCAGTTCCTGGTTCATCTGGAGGTGGTGTTGTGCCATCAAATGAAATGGCCGTTGGAGATTTTAGGCCAGGTACTGAAAAATAAACTTCAAGTGAACCCGTAACAAAAACCTTTTTACCTACGATCGAGGGATTCGTTAATAATCCATAAGTTGAGCGGAAACTACTAGGGATTTGAACGGGTAGTATTTTCGTTGCGTCTCTTTCGGTTGGGCTATCTGCTATGGCAAAGTTTGTATCTGCGGCAAACGGAGCCTCAAAATCATATGTAGCTTTCCCGTTACTGCCGCTTGTAGTGTAACCTACAATATATCCTGTCACAGTGGCTGTCCCTGAATTATTCGCAATTGCCTGAGCAACTGTGATTGGTTCAGCCGCTTGTGCCCGAAATGGGAGAACCATGCTGATCAACATGACAAACATTGTCGTTATCGCAAATAGCTGTTTTCTAAGCCTCTCCACGTGTGTTCCTCCTTTTAATCTGTTTTATGGTACCCTCTATTAAGTAGTACTTCCACATCATCTTCCAACTCTATGAATATATCCTCCTTTCCCTTGGATGGAAGTACTAGGGGTATACCAACACCTTATCATTTCATCTAGTTATTTCATTTTGTTTAACTAAAATTTAACCATCATAATACAAGACATTAACATTTTTTACATAATATAGAATTTCCCAACCTTAAAACTATTATAATATTTATTGATTGTTCATTAATGAGAACTAATACCCATACCAATCTTCTTATATAGACATATCAGCTAGGATATTAATCTATAATACATACTTTCAATCAAAAAAAAAACGACAGCATAAGCCGTCGTTCAACCTAAATACCAGAAGAAATGGTATGTTGGTCAAAGATTCATATTGTTGGGGGGCAGCCACGAAAATAGATGCCCTCCTTTCACTCATCATTATAGAGACTTGTTCGCCGTTTCCTTGGTTTTTAACAAAGCAATAAATGCTATTAAGGAAGCGGCTATTAAGTAGAAGGCAGGTGCAAATTTGTTGTTTGTTTGAAGAATGAGAAATGTAGCAATGAATGGTGCAGTTCCACCAAAAATGGCGTTACCCAAGTTGAAAGACAATCCAAAGCACGTAAAGCGTACAGAGGTTGGGAACATCTCTGATAAGAACGTGGCGAGCACGCCATCATTTCCGGCCAATATGGCCCCAAGGAAGATCTGTGCTAACACGGCGTATACTCCTCCCAAGGGTAGAAGCATGAAGGCCGGATAGGAAAACAAAATAAACAATAAACTGGCTCCAATCAGCACTGGCTTCCTGCCTATGCGATCTGCAAGTGTACCAACAATAGGTAGAAAAATTACATAAGTTCCAAGTGAAGCGATGGTCGACAGAATTGATTTAACACTGTCAAAGCCCAACTCATTAGTAAGGTAGGTGGGCATGTAGCTTAGAATAGTATAAAAACCAACGGCATTGAGGCAGATTACTCCGAAAGCAACGATGATTTTTCTCCAGTTCTGACGAATGCTCTCGAAAACAGGATCTTGGGGCTTTTCATGGTCCATCTCTTTAAAAGCAGGCGTTTCTTCAACTCTCGTCCGCAAATACAAGGCGATTAAACCTAGAGGTCCTGATACAAGAAAGGGAATACGCCATCCCCAGCTGTGCAATGCATCCTGATTTAGAGAGAATTCAAGACCTGCCGCGGTCAAAGCCCCTATTAACAGTCCTGCCGCGGTACTCGCCGGCACAACACTGACAAGAAGTCCCCGGCGCGAACTCGGGGCATATTCGGCAATAAACAAGGAAGCTCCAGCATATTCACCCGATGCCGAAAAACCTTGAACAAGACGGCAGAGAAGCAGTAACGCGGGTGCGGCCATTCCTATCGTAGCATAGCTGGGAATTAGCCCAATTAGAAATGTCCCAAGTGACATCATGATAATCGTAAGAGTCAAGATCCGCTTTCTCCCAAGCTTGTCACCAAAATGTCCCCAAACGATTCCCCCTATTGGCCTTGCTATGAAAGAGATGGCAAACACCCCGAATGTACCTAACAATGCGGCTCGTTCGTTCCCGGGGGCAAAGAAGACTGCAGCGATGACCGTAGCTAGATATCCGTATGAAGCGTAATCAAACCATTCAATTAAATTCCCCATACCTGCTCCAAAAACAACTTTCTTTACGTCTGAGTAACTGACTTTCTTCGTTTCTATCGTACTTTCGGCTATTTGTTGGACTTCCATCTATTATTACCCCCTTGTTTTACATACCGATTATTAAAACTATTCCCATAATTCAGATAATTACAGCTATTTAAAGACCTTTGGAAACTAAATTCCAAAGGCAAACAAATAACAAAACGACGTTTTGTTTTACCTATATCGAAAGCGCTTACAAGTAGAATAGCATAGTAATATTTCTACAACAATTGGTATCAAACGCTAAACTTGTTGTTAAAAGTTCCGAATATTTTGTATTTATTGGACAAAGATACCAAACTTTGCAATTGACTATTTTATTGAGAAAGGTTTACTGTCGTATAATCTGCTGTTACTGTCGTATAAGCCCCTGTTTCTGTCGCATAAGCCGTTGTTACTGTCGCATATGCTGCTGTTACTGTCTGAACAAACTAATAAATCCGAAGTGGTACAAAGCCCTGATTCTAATGGCATATTTCTGTAGATTTTCAATAAATATTTATCCTATTTTATGATGTTTTTATTGCGTTTTAATGATAATTACAAAAAAAGAGCATTCCTCATGACAAAGAAATGCTCCATAAAACCTAGCCTATTCAATTTTTCATTGCACCAAGCACCCCATCTGGATCGACTAAGCCGGCAAAGGACCATGTCTTACCTTGATCCTTTGAGGTAAATTTCGCCAATACCTTCCCTCCCAAATAATCCCCTTGTGGACCTTGATTCACCAACAAAGTTCCTTCCGTACCGTGGAAAGTAGGAATCTCTGCTATTGTGAAGTAGCCCTGATATTCTTCCGGTATCGGAACCTCGACGCGTTCCCAGTTTGCCCCGCCATCGATCGTCCTATATAAATTTGGAATTGGCGGTTGTGCTTCATATCGTAATTCACCAAAGGAGATAAACCCTAATTGATCGTTAATAAACCCTCCGTCTGTCACTAAGGAATAGACGTCCTTAACCGATCCGGCGTTGTACCAGTTCTCTCCGCCATCGTTTGTTTTAAATACAAAGTGTGCCTCCCAACTCATCGTTTTATCACCTGTCACGATGAGATAACCATCCTTGTCAGATGTGAACCCTAGTATTCGCATGCGTAAAGATGGCAGCTGACCCGAAACCAACACCTCATTCCAGGACTTCCCTTTATCCCTGCTAACCAGAACAGACAACCCTTTGTTAAGTACAAACGCAGTTATTTCTGGTGTAATCACATAGCTGCGATCCATAAATTGTTGGTCAGTACCATTGGTTCCACTGCTTAATAAATTTTCAACCGCAACAGGAACTATCCTCCATTTTTTACCACCGTCATAGGTGACCCTTAGCTTATCATCCTTAATCTCATAATCTATTTTTTTAGATGGCTCTTCAATTCCGACATTCTTTCGATATTCTTCCAACGTTTCAACAGGCGGCAGCCCAATTTGCGTATCGGTTGTTCTTTCAATATTTGTTAACGTGTACGTTAAATTTTCTTCCTTTTTGAGGCTTAGTTTCCAAACGATATTAGGAACGACTCGGGTCTCCTGCATCTTTCCCCAACCGTAATCAATTTTTTGTGTTCCTTCAGGTAACTGAACTTGAAAAACGACCGCCACAATAAAATAGTTCTCATCTCCCGATAACTTGGTAAATCTGGTAAAGCTCTTATTGGTAATCGCTCCTTCACTCACTAACTGATTCATGAAATCAAACCAGATTCGGTAAGCAATCGTTTCTGGTTTTTGATCACTTTCTTCTACCTGAACTGTGTAAGGGAGTTTACTGTTTATATCTACCTTTTTTACTTCAACTGGTTTCCTATTGGGATTTTCATGAATCCCATTAAACATTTGAAAGATAATGAAGATAACAATTAATATGGAACTAAAAAGGATTAACCTACTTTTCGTTTTTTTCAATGGAATTCATCCTTCATTCAAAATATAAACTTATTCCTCACGAAAAAATGGTTTATATAAATAACGCTGTGGAGTAATCATATCCTAATAATACCAGAAAGCTGATTCCTAAAAAAATCGGAATATTCGTTTTCAATTGCCCTATTTTTGTAATGGTGTAAAGAATTCTCCACCACATGATATATAGTAGAAGGATAAACAAACTGCTCTTACTTCCCAAAAATAAATCTCGCAACATCAGTCGTCGATATAATTTTTTTGTCAATTTATTTTCAACTACCATTCATATAACCCCTTTGAGTCAAATTGCATCCTGTTTCAAATCCTCCACTATACTATCATATTAAAATAATACCTATTCCAATATATAGAAGGCAAAATAAAAATACTGTATCCCTTTAAGGAAGACAGTATTTTTGAATTTAATGTATATAATCGATCTATTAAATCCACTTAGCAAACCAAGCTACATAATAAGCCGCAGGAATAAACAGAAGTTGAGCCACAATTGTCCCCAAGAATTTTGAACTAATCATAGTCAATGAATAGCTTTTTAAGTAAATATAATCGGTTTGCTTTTTCATTACTCTATCAGCTAACACCGACGCTTTGGGGTCAATAAACAATGTCAATAGAATCGTTGCTATACCATTTATAATTCCAGATGACATCAATGCCGCCTGAGCATAATCTTTAGGAACTAACATTGAAGCATAAATTGAAGATAGAACACCAATCGTAAAAACAGCTGAAATGATGACATTAATCACAAAGAGCCGTTTTGGAATGGTTTTTAAGGTAATTCCCTTCAAATAGGCAAATCTCGGCATCCTTAAACACATAAAAACTTTTCTTAAGCCATTTCGATTGAATTGATCAACAAACAGCGCAATGATTGAACCACGTTGATTAGAAAGTTGAACAATGGCTCTTGAAAAGATATTGATGAACGTTGGAAATAAAAGTATCCCCAACAAAACCCCTATGGAGGTCACAGCTATTAAGATCCTATATTGTTCTTCGATAAAGTGCAATTTGTTTACATCAGGTGCCTCTGCAATAAGTTTTGCTGTAAGAGGTTGTTGAATCATTGTAGAAAACCTTGAAACAATCACCAGTGTACTAAACAAAGATAAAGCAGTGGCGATTAATCTTACTCTTGCTCCTGAAATTCTTGTTGAATAAGCTAATGTTTCAATCATTGTAATGATCAATAAAAACAGAGCGATAATAATTACTTTACCTGAAATTAGTCCCATAAATAACCCCTAAAAAAATATGATAGCCGTATTATAAACTAAATTATTTTCTTTTGGAATTATTAGAAGTGAGAGTAAAAGGATAAAATCGTTTGGTATTTCAATTTTAAGCATCGCTCAAATATGATAACTTCTCTTTATTAGTGAAGTTTCACATCCCTTGTGAGTCTTTTAGAAAAGTTGTTAAATATTCAACGTTGGTTATTTTTTTATTGCATTCTAAGCTATCGGCACAAATGAGATTTCCGATGGACTTGTAATAATCTGGGTTCTTTGATTTTTTCGCTTTTGTTACGGTGGAAAAATAGGCAACCTCTCCAAAGCAATTGCAGAAGGAACAAAGATTTTTTTTACTAGTCGGTGCAAATTCGCATTCAATGCCGACCAATTTCCCCTCCAGCTCATATACTATAAATTTCTTATTCGATCTTAGATCGTTCCAGCTTAAATAGGTCAACTGGCTGTGGTCTATATTTGATAAATCAGGCATCTTTAATTTTTTATGTTTCGGAAACATTCTTTTCAGTTGCTGTTCGGTGATTTTAGGAAAGGGCAGCAAAAACTCCGAAAGATGCTGGATATATTTCTCATACTCTTTATCTGTTTTTAGTCTCGAAAGATCCAACATTTCTTGTTGTTCCGATGAGGCATTTGGAAATAGATCGGAGATTTTGGCATTGGCTAAGTCAATCACAGCAGTCAAAACGTTTTGAGGTACGTTCTTTTTGGTGCTGTCCTTAATGACAGCAATCTGTTTTTTTATAAAATTTAATTGTTCATTTTTAATAAACTTTTCGGTCATCTCTTCTATCTCCATTCATTTTGCTGAAGTCTCTTTACACTTATTTTAAAAAATATATCAACCTTCAAAAATGGAAAAAATGATTTAGAATCGTTTTTTACATAAAACAGCACTGATGAAGGATTTTCACCAGTGCTGCTCTCCTACTTTTTATGTGAATAAACAATTTTCTTAATGGTTTCAGGTGAAAGATAATACTCCTCAGCCAGTTGCTGGATGCTGCTGCCACTAATAAAAGAATTTCTAATGTCGGTATTTCGGCGGTCAAGCAGCCGTCTTCCTCCACTTGAAGTTCCCCATTTCCGATATTCCGTTTCCTGTTTAGGAATATAAAGGGTTTCCCCCTGAATATACTTTTGGATTTCCACAATTAGCTTTTCTGGTAAAACTTTGCTTGCATTCATATACTTCAATTTTGCTCGCCCCTTATTTGATTTTGAATAAAATAAGGTGCAAAGCCAAAATATTAGAAAAGCTTATTCAGCGATAAAATTAAATGTTTCGCCCCATGCAAAGTATCGCCTGTCTAATAATTGGCTTTGCATGAGTGGAAGAAGTACCAGACAATCTAACGTGATTCTCCATCTGTACGCACCCCCTTTAAAATTTAATTATAGCCCAATTCAATGAACTCATCTCACCTTTTTTAATTCCCATTTTAACATATCATTCACAGTTCCAATTTTATTCATCTTCAACTTTTCTAACACTCTAATGGATGGAATATTATCATGTAGGCACTCAGCAACTACTTTATCTACATGATCATTTGTAAACGCCCAATTAATAATTTCATTTACAGCTTCAGTTGCATAACCTTTGTTTTGTGCTGAAGGGATCATTCCATATCCTACTTCAACCGTATTTTCTGAATTAGGTTTACCTTTAAATCCAATATCACCAATAATCGTATTGTTTTCTTTATTGATTACTAGCCAAACACCCCAACCAAATTGAGTAGAATCCTCTTTAAATTTCTCCAAAAACATCTTTATATGAGGGCCTATTTTGTAATCTTCTGGTGAAATTGTTGATAATAATTCATCTGTGCAAGGAACAATCTTTAGTCTTTCTGTCTGTAATTCCATCTTCATACTCCTCGTAGATTATTATAATAACTAATGAATTTTTCTAAATATTTTCTATAAAACTCTATGATTTCCTTTAAATTCTCGAGATTAAATTTTATTCATCTTTCACTAAACTCCAGTTGTGAAATAATAGAGATTCCTTTCCCAAAATAATCGGTGCAATGACTAATTGGATTTCCATCAATTAAATTTTCTTTAATAAATTCACGACCAAGCCAAAAATACTGTCCCCTTTAAGGAAGACAGTATTCTTGAATTTAATGAAGATAATCATATATATTTTTCGCTAGCAACAAGCAGGTAACGGCAATAAACAGCGCACGAACATAGCCGCTTCCTTTTTTGATTGCAAATTTTGAGCCACAAATGGCACCTGCAAGCTGTGCGACTCCCATGATTAATCCATAAGTGTAATTTACTTGTCCAAGAAACATGAACATTAACAACGCGGCAATATTACTGCCAAAGTTTAGAAATTTTGCGTTCCCCGCAGCTTTTAAAAAATCAAAACCAACCAATAAAAAAGAAAAAATTAAAAATGAGCCTGTCCCGGGACCAAGGAATCCATCATAGAAACCAATCGAAAAAATAGCAATCGTAAAAATAATGAAGTGCTGGATGGACAATTTCTTTGGAGTTGACACGCTTCCCCAATCTTTCTTAAAAATCGTATAAATGGCAACGGCTGCGAGCATGATCAGCATCAATGGCTTTAGTACTTCAGGGTTTATCAAATGTACAGTCCACGCACCCAGCATCGAACCAATAAAAGTGAGCGGAAATAATTTATAAACTGACTTAATATCTAGTTTACCTGACCGATAAAACATAAATGTACTCGTTAAAGAACCTATAGTCGAGGCAAGTTTATTGGTCGCTACTGCTCCTGCCGGATTCAGCCCTGTAAATAATAATGCAGGTAGTGCAATCAGGCCGCCGCCACCGACAACCGAATCAATAAATGCTGCTAAAAATCCGAAAAGAATCAAAATCATTAATAATGTTGGGTCTAAGTCAAAATGCATGTCAATCAGCCTTTCATGTAGTTACTACTAAAATAGTAACTAATGAATTGCTTATTGTAAATAGGTATTGTAAATTGGAAATATAGGAAATAAATTGGAGGACGGAAAAAGTGGTCGACATCGTGCAACGTCTCAAAAAATTAGGTTTTAACGAATACGAAGCTAAATCTTATTTATCTCTTGTTAAACAAGGTCCTGTCACAGCCTACCAAGTTAGTAAGGAGTCAGGTGTCCCAAGAGCACGAATTTATGATGTGTTAAGTACTCTTGTTGATAAAGGGATTGTCTTGAAAGAAGAAATTAATGACACCACTCGTTATTCCCCTTTGCCCGTTGAAATTTTTTTACAGAAAGCTCAATCAGAGTGGCAAGCGACTTATACAGAAATAAGTGATTCATTAAGAAATTTAGAAACTTCTGCGGAAAAAATGGACAATCGAGTCATTACTTTAAAGGACTATCAAACCATCATTAGCTATTGTCAGACATTAATAAAAAAAGCAAACAGCCGTATTGTTATTTCGATGTGGGACGATATGTATGAGGTGTTGAAAGACGAACTGGCTGAGGCTGCGGCTGATAACGTCACTATGCAAGGTATTACCATACATGTTGAAAATCCTATTAAAAATCTAGAAGTACATCGCATCACAACTTTTACTGAAACTCCTTCTACAGAGCGTTGGTTTATTTTATCCATAGATTCTAAAGAGATGATTTATGGGCCATCAATTGAAGAGCGTAGTGTTGCTTTTTATACAGATGACCCTGTCCATATTTACTTATTAGAGGATTATGTGTGGCACGATGTGCTAGTAAATCGACTTGTCCGACGCAGCCAAGACGATCTTGACAATTGGATTACCACTGAGCGGAAAGTCTTCTTTAAGGAAAAATAAAAATGGGGAATGCCCCTTTCCTCAAAGAAATAGGCGATCAATCACTTATCATTAAGAAAATACATTCATACACGGAGTTGCTTTTTTATAGAGGCTTTGCCTTTCCAAATCCGGGAACTCCCACAGATACTCTTTTTTATTTGTAAAATACCAATTTGTTGCATATAATAAGGGTATGCAGCATAGCATAAAAAAGGGATACTAGCGCCAACTAGCATCCCTAATATACAGCCACACTGCTTGAAGTGCAGTGACCGCCAAGCTATATTATGAGCAAAGAAGTAACCATTACCCTTTTACACTGGCAGGTGCGGGGGGAAGGTTACTTCTTTTTGAAGAGAGCGATTAACACTGAGATAAATGTTAGAATAAACATTCCAAATCCAAACATCAGAGTCATTGCTTCAACAAAAGTAACCATCAGCGGCCTCACCCCCCTTCAGAGGAAGTCGGTTAATACCACCACCTTCCACAAAAGAAAGTTCACGGCCACTGCTCACCCCGCTATGCAGCTGTACACCCTTATTATATCATTCGTCCCTACCCAGCCACAATTTTTATCATGATGTATAAGTTTTTTGAACTTTGTCTTTCATGATAAATGTTTCACTTCTATATAGCCACAAATGAAACAAAATAATTTCCACATAAAGTTTAATTCAATTCGACTAATTAGCTACTCTAGCCTTCACTTCTTTTGAAGAATTATCGGCTTGCTTCTTCCAAAATAATGTAAGAACTATTCCCAGGAATAAGATCAAAGTCGCAAAATAGTATGGGTAGTTGATATCTATATCAAATAAGATTCCCCCTAGAATGGGTCCACTTACGTTCGCTAAACTTGTAAACATAGAATTCATTCCTCCAACATAACCTTGTTCGTTCCCGGCGATATTTGAAAGATATGAAGTAACTGCCGGACGGAATAAATCGAATCCAACAAAAACAAGAAATGTTACAAGTAATATAGAGAAATAGGAATGAACAACCGTCATTAAATAGACAAGTATGGCTGATAAAATGAGGCTATATTGAATCAGTTTAATTTCACCCCAGATTCGTGTTAGCCTATCAAATAATACGACTTGTGAAACTGCGCCAAGGACAGCACCACCCGTGATGACTATTGCAATATCGGATGGTTTAAATTGAAATTTGTGGT
The DNA here is from genome assembly GCF_049568635.1 of Neobacillus sp. SAB-20_R2A. NCBI lineage: Bacteria > Bacillati > Bacillota > Bacilli > Caryophanales > Bacillaceae > Neobacillus > Neobacillus sp. SAB-20_R2A. Next base: position 3,475,749 of record NZ_CP145895.1, read on the forward strand.
CCACAAATAGACTAAAGAACGATTCGAAAGCTGCTAAACCAAATGAGGCAATAAAAATTAACAGAAACGCAAGGAAATATTTTGGGTCCATAATACGTTTGAAACCAGCCTTCCCATCTGAGACTTGTTTATGACTATCTTCATGACGATTAGGCTCAGATAATAAAAGGATAGAAAGTATAGCTGCAATAGTTCCCAGTGCTCCTGCAAAAAAGAATGGGATACGTGTTCCAAATTCCGCTAAAAATCCACCAATGCCGGGCCCAATAATAAATCCTGTACTAATCGCGGCAGACATATAGCCTAATGCCTTCGGACGAGTATCCAAATTTGTAATATCCGCAATAAAAGCTGTCACAGCTGGCATGATGAACGCAGCACTAATTCCGCCTAAAAGACGAGAAATAATGAGCATTTGAATGTCTTTGCCGATCCCAAATAAAAATTCTGAGATGCCGAAAATAAATAAGCCAATTACAATCATCATTTTCCGACCCCAAATGTCTGCCGCTTTCCCTGCAAATGGCGAAACAATCAATTGAGCAATGGCAAACGACGCTGTTAAATAACCAACTGTTGTTCCAGTTATGTCTAATTCATTCATCAACGTCGGTAAGACTGGAATGACAAGACCAATTCCCAAAAAGGCGATGAATAAATTCATTAATAATAATCCTAAGGTGACCTTATTATTCTTCATTTTTTACATTCTCCTTAACAAAACTACCTACTGCAAACCACTTCATTTTGTTTATCATTTGTTTACAATTTCCATCCTAGTGTATATAGTTACTATATAGTCAAGGGCGGTGTGTAAAAAATGGATAAAAAAAATGGCAAGTATTTAACTACTGGGGAATTTGCGAAGCTTTGTAAAGTAAACAAACAGACACTCTTTTATTATGATCAAATTGGACTGTTGTCTCCCCTATGGAAAAATGAAAAAGGCTATCGTTATTACTCCATTCACCAAATAGAGCTATTTTTTGTTATTGATTTATTAAAGGATCTTGGTATGTCGCTGAATGATATTCAACAATACATGAATAATAAGTCGCCTGAAAGTTTTTTATCGTTAATGTATCAACAAAAACAAGAGATTGTAAAAAAGCGTCAGGAGATTGAAATGAAGGAAAAAATGATCGATGCTAAAATAGCCATAATGGAAGAAGCGTCGCACCTTGATTTTCAACAAATGACGCTTAAACAATTACCAGAAGCAACACTTTATCTAAGTAGAAACATTGAAAATATAACGGATGAAGAATTTGTAGAGGTTATTTCAGATTTTATTAATGAATTGAACATATCCCAACTTGATTCAGGATATCCAATAGGTGGTATAACAAAACGGGAGCATGTAATGAAGGGAGAATTCTCTAATTATAGCTACTTATATATTGAGCAGCCCCATCCAAAGGTTGGATATCCCTATTTCCAAGCTGTGAAAGGTGATTTTCTTATTGGGTATCATATGGGGGATGAGAAAACATTACATAAAACCTATAAGCGGCTTTTTTCAGAAATGGAACGTTTAAATTTAGCCTTAGGAGAGTATGTTTTTGAGGAATATATTTATGATACAGTTGTAATGAATGATAAGGAACATTATGTGACCAAAATTATGATACAAGTGGAACAAAACTCTGGAGGATAAGATGAAAATATATGTTGATGCAGATGCTTGTCCGGTAAAAGATATTATTATTTCTGAAGGTACGAAGGCTGATATTCCTGTGATCCTTGTTACGAGCTTTTCACATTTTTCTAATGCGGAAAAACCAGCAGGAGTGGAAACAATTTATGTTGATTCGGGAGCAGATGCTGCGGATTATCGGATTATGAAGTTAGCAGAAAAAGGAGATATCATTGTTACGCAAGATTATGGTCTTGCTTCACTAGGTTTAGCAAAAGAGTGTACAGTCCTTCACCATACTGGGTATAGCTATACAAATGAAAATATTGACCAATTACTTCAAGCACGTTATTTAAGTGCAATGGCTCGAAAAAGCGGAAAGCGTACAAAGGGGCCTAAACCTTTTACTACAGAAGATAGAGAGAAATTTAGGATGCTTTTTAAAAGAGTGATTTCACATTATTAAGGAACCGTACGTGAAAGGACAACAGTTTCATTACGACTGTTGTCCTTTCACATTTGTTCCATTATTTCAAGTTTTCAGCTGGTCATATCCCAAAAATGCTATCAAGAACGGATAATGGAGTTTCGTATTTATGGCCAAAATCCCTTCCGGTGTAATAAAATACGGGGTTTTTTAGGTCATTGATTAATGATTTTTCTTTTTCCATTTCTTTTTCCAGCTGGTCCAACGAATCATCCATTTGGCTCTGAATACCCTTCTTACCTTCGCCAATAAATTTAACGGTTACAGAGGCAATCTGCTCTTTTCCTCTCATGATAAAAATATCCCGGCCGCCATCCGAAAAAGCTTTTAGATGAAGGTCATCGAAAGAAACTCTAACCTTATCGTTCTTTTTTCGAATCACAAAGCCTCTTTCACGAAAATAATCCTCAAAGCTATCTAGAAATTCCTGAACCTTGCTGTGTAACCCAGGTTCAACAATGGTTTGGAATAACTCCTGATTTTGTTCCTTTACACGGTTTAATTCGACTTTTACGTCTTCGATTTCTTTCCTATTCATGTTCATTCTCCTCGTTCTTTACATTCCAATCTATTGTATCGTGAAACCATTCTTAATGCCATTCTCTATAGTCAAACCGCTATAATAGGAATATATCAAACCTTTTTATGGAGGATCCACATGGACAAGGAAAATCAGGATTTTCATGAAAAACAACTGGATTGGGAAGCTTTTTTAACTGAGGAAGAAGCAAAGGAATGGGAAAAGGATAAAGTAAAGCGGAAAAAGCGAAGAAAAATTGCTGCTAAAATCGTAAGTTTACTAGTGGTGTTTGCCATGTTAATCAGCGGATTAGGGATGTGGTTTGATGTTTTTAATCTGCCAGCCATTCGTTTTGTTAAAGTGTCGAATCAGCTTTCGAAGAAACCGGAAGTGAAAGAATACAAAAAATCAGTCGTTACACTGGAATGGGACGGTGTCAAAGGAACAGGCTTTAATGTCAATCAAGATGGGTTAATTGTCACCAATGAACATGTTGTTGATAAAACAAATCGAGTGAATGTGCATTTTAGTAATGGGGATTCTTATCCAGGAAAGGTAGTTGCCAAGCGGCCGGAATGGGATCTTGCCATTGTAAGCATTGAGAAGGCGAAAAACCTCCCCGTCCTAGCTGTTTCTGCTAATGAGCATTGGGAGAAATGGGCAGGCGAGAAAATACTTTTTATCGGCAACCCGTTAGCTTTTACACAGATTGCCAATGAAGGAACCTTCATAAGCCCGGTTCTCGTGAACGGATTGGATATTCCGGTTATGATGATTGAGGCGCCGATCTACAAAGGAAATAGCGGAAGTCCAGTGATTAATCAAGATGGCCAAGTCATCGGAGTCATTTTTGCCACATTGCAAAACCCGGAAATTGACACTAAAGAAATCATTGGTGCAGCCGTTCCATCCTATTACATTCAGAAGATTATGGAAGAAATAAATTAATGCCACGAAGCCCGCTGGCGGTTCTGAAGGTTAAAAAAATAGTTCACTGAACTGTCCCTGTGCTCCTCAGTATCAACTTAGATGTCCTACAACTCACTAGATGGTTTTGTTCTAAGGTTGCTCTGGTTCGGACACTTTCCCCTCTTTTTCAAGCGGTTTTGTCCGAAGGTTGCTCTACTTCGGACACTTCCTTCTCTTTTTCAAGCGGTTTTGTCCGAAGGTTGCTCTGCTTCGGACACTTTCCCCTCTTTTTCAAGCGATTTTGTCCGAAGGTACACTGATTTGCACGCTTCCTCCTCTTTTTCAAGGTTCTGGTTCGTTGCGCGCGTTCGTCGCCTGTAATGATCTTTTTCCAGAAGCAAACCAACCAATTAGGGCTATAGCGACTAATACTCCATAAAAAATCAGAGTCCAAGCTGTACTATGTGGAAAATCATGATTTAGGATACCAATATCCTCATGAGCTAGGGTGATTACAGCCAGTTTGACACCAACCCAGGCAACAATTGCATAGGCTGTGGTTTCCAAGGCTGGACGTTTTTCAAGAAGTTGCACAAACCAGGTTGCTGCAAACTTAATCAAGATCAGGCCAGCAACACCTCCAATAAGAACAACTAAGAACTGTCCTCCATCCATCCCTCCGAAATTGTCTAAAGGTGAATCTGGTAGACCCAGTGCAAGAGCCACCGCAGCTAGAATCGAATCTATAGCAAAAGCGAGGTCAGCTATTGCAATCTTCGCTACTGTTGGCCCAAAACCTTTGCCTGCGGATTCCTTTGCATCGTCCTTGTGGATGTTCTCATTTTCTTTACCGAATCGTGCTTGAATGATGTGCTTTACTCCTAGGTAAAGAAGATAAATTGCACCTATTGCCTGTATCTGCCAAACATTTGCAATAAATGAAATTGCAAAAAGGGCAACAAATCGAAAAGCGAATGCTAAGATGATTCCGTAATTTATAGCTCTTTTTTTCTGATCTTCGGGTAAATGTCTAGCTATAACTGCGAGCACTAGAGCATTGTCAGCTGATAACAATCCTTCTAATCCTATTAGAATTAACAATGCCCAAGCGTATTCTAACCATATTGAATCCACCCTTTCTCTCCTTTCATTATTATTTCCATCAAGCACTCTTTCATTTTTGGTGCATCGTGAGGTAACTTTTATTTTACTTTATCCATCTCACGGCAAACCGCTCAAACCCGATATTTATATGCCATTTATCATATTGATACATGAACAAATAGCAGTTAAACCCTGTCATACGCTGTTGGCGGTGATTCCAACCAACCCTTATCAATTAAGATATTCATACCGTCGTCAACAAATAAACCTATGTTTATTAGAGTTCTTGCATACAACACATCTATATCTCTTCTTGCCGTTACCGCCAGTGAGTTGCCAAATGATCTGATCTTCATTGCAAACATGTCCACTTTATGAAACAGCATTATTTTATCGGAAAAAGGAGGATATGTAGATGTTGTTACCAAATGATTTAGGTACGCAGGTGATGGTAAGTGTTCAACGTGAAGTTTTTCCTGATATTGCTTTACCGCTTTATCAGTCATGGTTAAACCTCGTTTAAATAAAGCCTTTATCTTTTCATCTTGAACTATTTGATGAAATCCCAATAATAATGCCAAACTTGTTGTGTTATTCTCAATGTTATCCCAAAGATGGATGATTTCTAATGCCTGTAATGGTCGGACATCACCAATAAAGCCATTTAAGTAACTTTGTTTATCAATTTTTTCTATACCAACCGGTGTAGGAATGATGGGAGGTTCTGCAATGAACTTTTTTCCCATTAAAACATCATTAACTTGCCCTAATAGGACGGTAGTACATTGATTACAATAAACAAAAAACTCCCTTATATCCTCCCTCATTACTAATGGAACTGCCACTGCATAAAGGCTCAAACCTGCCTTAGCAGCATATTTTAAATAGTGAACATAAAATTCATCTGCGTATAAACGGGGGGCACCAAGATTTACATCATCTTCAGTAAATCCATTTGGGATCGGAAAATTTTCGTTATTAAAAAATCCTTCTATCCTCTGCATGAAATCCTTTGATAAAGCTAAACCATTTTCCAATAGCACCCTAATATCTTCATCGTCACAATGTTGATGGAAATAACTTAAGATTTGAATGGACATGCTGTTACCCATATAGGTAGCCCAAAGTTTACCAACTTCAAAAGTCGTTAAAGGATTTGTCTTATCTAATATTTTGGGATTTAAATTTAGTGGTTTCATTACATTCATTGGATTTAAATCTTTATCCGTGGTCATCACTAATCTCCTTTTCCCGCATTTTCACTTATGATTTCCATTGAAAAATCATTTAATTCCAACAAAATTCTACCTGTAACTTATAATGGTAATTTGAGCAACGCTGCTAGTTCGTTCCTTCAAAGTGCTTCTGGATTATTGAGGCATGGGGACGGTTCTCATGCATCATTTTAGCCTTAAAGGTCAGCCAAAAAAGACAACCTAAAATAGTTGTCTTTTCATAGGGTATCTATCCCCTCTAACAAAATACTTACATATCCGGTTCCCTTAATGCAGCAGTTACCATAACCAAATATCCTTCGAAAGTGTAACCAATCCCCCCTTGGCGACAGTTCCCTCAAGGTTTTTCTCTAAAAGGGGGCAATAATCCTAATCGACCACGCCATTAGCAATATGACTCTAGATATTGTATGATAAAAAGCATGATGAAAACTTATATTAAGGAGAAAAGTCATGTTTAATGAAGAGTATGAATTGCTTTTAAAGAAATCTGTTGAGGTAGCTCCAGATTGGTTAAAGAAGGATGTCGAAAGCATTGTGAGTAAGGACCCTCATGCAGGCATCAGCTTTCTGATTTCAGAATTGCATCACACCTATACATTTAGCATCAGACATATTTTATCGGCAAGCCATCTATCTAGCGAGTGGTCACAGGTTTCAAGAGAGCGACTGAATTTTATTGATAATAACATTGATATTATTGTTGCACTTTACAATGAAATAAAGCATAAGTAACGATTCGTGAGTGAATTTCTTCTTATAAAATAATAAGACGGCTCCCTATTTGGGAGCCAATATATTTATTTAACTAAAGCGTGCTGTGAGAAAAGAAACAATCCTTTCTTCAACTTCTTTTAACATCCCTTTATATGCTTCCTCATTGAGTGAACCAACAATTCCAAATAGCAAATTGCCTACTGGCTCCATGGCAACGAATTCAAAGATTCCAGTATCAGATGTAATTTTTCAGCCCTTCTTTCATTCCAATCTCATCATTAGAGGAACCCTTTTTATTTTTCCCTTCTTTTCAGATGTATTGATTTTTTAATTTGCTTCAGTACTTGGTAAATAATGAATATTAAGTGCTCGTATGGTGAGTAAAAAGTCCATCAGTAGTCGTTTTGCCTAATACATATATCAATTGGAAAATGGTAAAGATTATGGAGACGTGCGAGGTTTATGTAGGTTCATGGGGACAGTTCAAGATCACTGCGAAACTCTCTCTACCATAGCTTCTTAAAAAGACGGAAGTGTCCGAACCTATGTAATCTTCGGACAAAAACCGCTTAAAAAGAGTCAGAACTGTCCGAACCTGTGCAACCTTCGGACAAAATCGCTCGAAAAAGGGTCGGAAGTGTCCGAACCTATACAGCCTTGGGACAAAAACCGCTTGAAAAGAGTCAGAACTGTCCGAACCTGTACAGCCTTCGGACAAAATCGCTCGAAAAAAGGTCGGAAGTGTCCGAACCTGTGCATCCTTCGGACAAAAACCGCTTGAAAAGAGTCAGAAGTGTCCGAACCTGTACAGCCTTCGGACAAAATCGCTCGAAAAAAGGTCAGAAGTGTCCGAACCTATACAGCCTTCGGACAAAAACGCCTGAAAAAGAGTCGGAAGTGTCCGAACCTTGTTAAGGGTTTTTTCAGTGATCTCGGACGGTTCTTTTGTTTCATTCTGGTTCCCACAAAAGCACTTCTCTTTAAGAACTAGAAAAAGATGATGCACAAGAACCGTCCCCATGCATCAAAAATATTGTTTAAGGAGAGTTCTATCATGAATAATGAGCATACTCTTGAGCCCGAACTGGATGCGGCGGTACACAGCTCTCACGGCAATGGTCCGTTTCCGTGGATGGATCAGTCGCTTTCATCTAGGGAACGTGCTGAGAAGCTCGTAGCAGCCATGACATTGGAGCAGAAGATTGCCCAGCTTCACGGAGCAATGGAGACGATTAACATCTACGCCTTACCGTCAATGGAAGAAATGAATGCGATGAGCCCTGAGGAATATGACAAGCTCATGGCCCAGATCCAAGTGCAGCGCCATGTAAAGGGTATCGAGGAACTTGGTATCCCGCGTTTTCGGATTACCAACGGCCCAGTGGGTGTGGGCATGGGTGACGGGCACCCGAGCCCGCCTGCTACCGCATTGCCGATGACCATTGGTCTGGCTGCCGGTTTTGATCCTACGCTTGCCCGCGATTACGGGGACATAATCGGTTCGGAGACTGCGACGCTGGGTCAGCACGTGCTTGAAGGACCGGGTGTTTGTCTGCACCGAACCCCGATTGCCGGCCGCAACTTCGAGTACTTCTCTGAAGATCCATACCTGTCAGGAGTGATGGGTGTTGAGGTAGCCAAGGCGATTCAGGCGCACAACGTTATTGCCATGGGCAAGCATTATGTGGTCAACGATCAGGAGTATGAGCGCTTCCGTGCCAGTGTCGAAGTGGATGAGCACGTGCTCCGCGAGCTCTACCTGCTGCCATTTGAAATGCTGGTCAAAGACGCGGACCTTGCAGCGATCATGAGCGCATACAACCGGGTTCGTGGCACTTACGCCACCGAGAACCGCTACTTACTGAATGACATTCTTCGTGACGAGTGGGGTTTTAAAGGCTACGTGCAGTCCGATTTCTGGTCCTGCCGCTCTACTGCCGCGTCGCTGACCGCAGGCATGGACCATGAAATGCCAGATGCAAAGTGGTGCAACGAGACCAACGTAAAGAATGCGCTCGAGGACACGAGCCTCGAGATTCAGACCGTCGACCGGGCACTGGTTCGCCGCTTCACCCAGATGTTCCGTTTCGGCCAGTTCGAGCGTCCCTACAATCCGGGCGTCATTGACGCTAAAGGCCATGGCGCCATCTCCCGGAAAATCGGCTCCCAAATCGCCGTTCTCCTGAAGAACGATGGCGGGATGCTGCCGCTTGACCCGAAAGCCTATGGCTCTATCGTGATCATCGGCCAGTCCGAGTTCGTCGATGACGCCTGCAATGGCGGTGGCGGCTCGTCCAAAGTTGACCCGCTCTACACTGTTCCACCAGTAGAGGGTATGCAGGATGTTCTGCACGGTCTTGGTTCAGGAGCGAAGGTTAGCAAGGTTACCGTCGCCAAAGACCTGTCGAACCTGGAAGAGGCGAAGTCGGCCGCCAAAGAATCCGACCTGGTCATCCTGATGGCTGGCTTGGTCGCGTCCGAGGGTGCCGATTTACCGAGCCCGAATATGCTTAACAATCAGAACCAGATGCTCACCGAACTCCTGGATATCAACCAGCACACAGTTGTGGTCATGAAAGATAGCAGCCCAGTAATGATGCCATGGATTACCAAGGCTAAGGCGGTTCTTGAAGCGTGGAACCAGGGTACTGAAGATGGTCACGTTGTCGCCGATCTGCTTTTTGGTGTTGTTAATCCATCCGGCAAGGTACCTACTACCTATGCGGCATCCGAGAATGATTTCTTGTACACCGGCCACCCAGAACGCTATCCTGGCACCGATGAAGGCAATGGCTTCCCGGTCATCCGTTACTCCGAGGGACTTAACATGGGGTACCGCTGGTTCCAGTCTCAGGGTATCAAGCCGCTATTTCCATTCGGCTTCGGCCTGTCCTATACGTCCTTTGGACTTACCGGATTCTCAGTGACTCCGGCACAGTCGGACGGCAAGTCCCCGATTACGGTGAAGGTGACCGTGACCAATACGGGGAAGGTCGCAGGGGCTGAAGTCGTCCAGGTTTATCTGGGCATTCCCGTTAAAGGGCAGCCGCCTAAGCGCCTGGTCGGGTTCCAGAAGGTGGTTCTCGAACCGGAGCAGTCACAAGAGGTTACCATTACGATTGATCCGACCGCCACGAATCATCCGATGAGTGTGTGGGACTACTGTGAACATGATTTTGTAGTGAAGCCTGGAAACTACACGGTATACCTCGGCACCTCCAGCGAAGATACTCCTTTCGAAACCACTATAGTTGTTGGCTAACGGCAGATAAAAAAATAAAAGGATTGAATCCTGTACTATACAGGATTCAATCCTTTTTTTCTGGTTTAAAAACTGATAAACAAAAAGAATAGCATGTTTTGAAAAAAAGAATCAAAACTTACTCCTGAATTTATCCTCCATACTTATAGTCCTCAACAAAATGGACCGATTGTGGAACATGTTTTTTAATAGTAATGACAAATAAGCTTGCTAGTAAACAGAAGACTCCTGCCAAAAAGAATGCCCAAGTGTAAGTATTAAAATATCGATAGATTAAACCTCCACCAAAAGCAGCAACTGCTGCACCTGCCTGATGTGATGCAAAAATCCAGCCATAAATAATTGCACTTTTATTCGTGCCGAAGATTTGTCTTGAGATACCAATAGTTGGTGGTACAGTTGCAGTCCAATCTAATCCGCAAAAGATAGTAAAGATAACTAGCAAAGGAAAGGAACCCTCCATTAATGCGTAAGGAAGTAGTACGAGAGAAGCCCCTCTTAAACCGTAGTACCAAAATAATAGCCATCGATTATCGAATCGATCTGACAGCCAACCTGATACCGTTGTTCCTACTAGGTTAAAGATTCCTATAAACGAAAGAAACGAGGCGGCTGTAACTAGAGGTATTCCAAAACTTATACAGAAAGAAACAAAATGTGTACCAATTAATCCGGTCGTTGAAAGTCCACAAATGAAGAAACTACCAGCTAATAACCAAAATTCTTTCACTTTCACAGCTTGCATTAAACCCTTGAAAGCTATAACAATAGGATTTTCCTTTTGACTTTTATTGCTCTCTTGTATTTCTTCCTCAAGTCCGTATGGAAGAACTCCAACATCTTTTGGTGTATTTTTCATAAAAATAAAGATTATGATAAGCATAATGAAGCTAAGGAGCATAATTAATCCAATCGCCCACCGCCACGAATAATTTTCGATAATAGCAGCTAGGACAGGGAGTAGAATCAACTGACCTGTTGCTGTACTAGCAGTTAGTATTCCTACTGCAAGTCCTCTTCTTTTCGCAAACCAATGATTCGCCACATATGGACTTACTACCGTTAAAAAAAGGCTCGCTCCCAGTCCCATAATAACGCCCCAAATTATGATCAACTGCCATGACTGGTTCATAATGAACGTAAGCATGATACCTGTCAGCAAAGTTGCCATTGAAACGATCATCATCTTTTTTAACCCAATCACTTCTAATAATGCTGCCATGAACGGGCCTGATATCCCATATAAAAAAAGACTAATTGCAAAAGCAAGTGCAATTATAGATCGATCCCAGCCAAATTCCTTTTCGAAAGGATCAATGAAAAGCCCTGATGATGATATGACAATTCCGGCAACTATAATTGATAAAAATGTAATGGAAAGAATAAACCAGCTATAATGAATACGTTTCAAAACGAAACCGCCTCTCTATCTATGATTCTAAATTTTAACTGGTAACTAATTATGTGTAAAATTGAAGTTTATGAAGTGAATCATTGATTTTTCTGATAATATTGAAAGAAGAGAATATTAAGGGAGGGTGTAGTGTTGGAAATACGCCATTTTGTTACGTTTAATAAGGTCATTGAAACGGGTAGTTTCACACAAGCGGCAGAACATTTAGGTTACACTCAATCCACGGTGACTTCTCATATTCAAACGCTTGAAGAGCATTTAGGCGCACCTCTGTTTGATCGGATGGGTCGAAAGATAAGATTGACTGAAATTGGTGAGAGGCTGTTACCCTACTCCCAGGAAATTTTAGATACTTATAGCAAGATTGGAAGCATTACCAGTGAGGAGGAGGATATTAGAGGGACGTTAAAGATTGCGGCTCCTGAGTCTCTAACAGTATTCCGCCTAGAACCGATATTAAGAGAATTTCGAAAAAAACTTCCTCATGTAAGCATCCGTTTAAGTAACGCCTCTTGCGGAGATAACAAGAAAGCAATCGTTGATGGTCTTGCAGATGTTGCGTTTGTCATGTTGCCACAGTTCGAGGATTCAGATTTAGTCATCCATCCGTTAATGAACGAACCGATTGTTCTCATTGGAAGCCCTGACTGTACACTAAATTGTTTACCGAAAAGTTACGAAAATCAGAAGCTTAGCGAATGTTTAATAGTTAACGAGAAAGAAGGCAGTTATCGAAGAATATTTGAAGAGTTCCTACGTGATAGAGGGATTGTACCTTCCAACATCATGGAACTTTGGAGTATTGAGGCGATAAAGCGTTCTGTAATGAGTGGGCTTGGTATAGCTTATTTACCTTTAATGACTGTACAAGATGAAATCAAGGAAGGAAAATTAAAAATTATTTCTTGCGAGGCTGATTTAAAACAGATATACTCCCAAGTCGTTTATCACAAAAACAAATGGGTTTCCCCAGCATTATCTAGTTTTATAGATATTACCATGAAACATGCAAAAGACTGGTCATGTTTGGTGAGCGAACATGGGACTTTTCTTTAAGAAAGCATTTTTTAAAGGACCTAAACGGCTTCACCTCTTTATTCCAAAGGGCTATAGCCGTTTAGTCGAATAAATATTAATTTTATATTATCACACCCGCAAAGTTTCCCTTCAATACTTCTTTCTCATTCTGATTCGTGCATAAGAAAGTTGCCATTATGGCGGTTCTATTATTATCTTGCTTTTCAAACTGCTCAATTGTTACTTCGCAAATTATCGTATCTCCCGTAAAAACTGGTCTTAAAAATTCAAAATTCATCGTACGAGCGAGTACGTTGTAATCTCCGCCAACCTTTGTGGGTAATGTAGCAGTTAACAAGCCTTGAACTACAAGTCTCCCCTGTTCATCTGGAGTAATATGATGATTCCCTTCATCCATAGATACTTTTGTAAACATTTCAACATCTTCCTGTTTGAATGTCCGTTCAAATGTAATGATGTCTCCTACTTTTGTTGCCAATCTGGTCTCCCCCTTGAATTTAATACTATTATTACTATAAATAACTTCGAAGATTCAAACAATTATAAACGTGTTATTCCACCCAGTAGTAAACCTACAAGCGATGGGCTTAGATATTTGTCCACACCCCGATTAAAAACAAATCATATTTTATTGTAGAAGAAAACGGAATGAAAGGAAGATAAAAGCATTATGGAGTTTGAGAAAGAACACAAGCCTCCACAGGATAATGGCGATCCCTTTACAAATCTTATGTTCGGGAAGAAACGAAGAGTCATCGAAGAAGATATTACGAATCAAACAGAAGAATTCCCAGACCACCATGAACCTTCTCATGCACCGCAAAGGGATCCTTGGTTGTTTGGGGCAAACGGTTCCCCCACCCACCCACAGGATCACAACCAGTACAACCAAATCGAACATCTTCTTAACCAAGTAGATATTATATTGCTTATGGAAACCGTTGATGAGGCAGTTAAAACCTATAAACTATATCAACCCATGTTTAAGGACGTTTCAACTTTCCTGAAAAAATTCTTTAAGAAGTGAGTCATTGACCGCCGTCTGAAAAAGTGTCGGTTTCATTCCACTTTTAAACCTTCAATTTGTTTTCTATTTTTGTTTTTCTTATTAGATTGTTTTATTGTGTCTACCAATAAATAAAGTAAAGGAATGAACTCTAAAAAGTATAAAAAAGTAGGCCATGCGTAGTAAAGAAAGCTAGATATTTCTGCAGATCCCCTTGCCGTGTTTATAGATAAAGCGACCATAACTGCTGCTAACGAAAACGTCAGAGGGCGGTGATCTTTTAAACGAAATAGATGCGCGAAAATTTGAACTGAAATAGTAAAAAAAACGGTCACTTTCAAAAAAACCATTGTTGCCCAAATCGAAATTAATAAATGATCCAAGTTTTGAATGAAATCCGCGATTCGAATGTAGCGAATCATCTCTAACATCGGATAGGTAAGATGACTGGATAAATTCGGACCAAAAAGTAATAATAGCCAAATAATATTTTGTCCAATAAATAGAACAGAAAAAAAAGTCGCCCACATGATTGACTTTAGTGTTTTATGCTTTTGAGTTAAATATGGAAATAAAAAGAGTAAAATAACGACTTCTCCAAAAGTTGGAGCAATCTGGAAGCTGCCGTTAAAGATTCCTTGTCCGCTATGGTTCGTAACAAAAGCGATCCAGCGGTCCCATTGTAATTCCTTACCAATAAAAATCGCATTTCCAATATTCCCTAGAATCACAAGATAAAATAGCCCTTGGGCAATCCGGAATAAATTTTCAAACCCTAAACGTGCTGTGACCGCTACAACCATTCCAAACATGCAGCCAACCGCCCAATTAGGTGTTCTAGGGAGATAGGTCTGCACGATGAAATCTTCATATTCTCTTAAAATGATTCCACTAATTTGCAGGAAGGAGACGAAAAAAAACACCATAATTGGAATATGAATCCATTTGGGAAGTATCTCACTACCATAGTGGACGAAAAATTCGTTTGGTCTTCGGGTCGCAAGTTTTATGACAAAATAGGCAAGAATAATTCCTGCTAAACCACTTATAAAAATAACGAGCACTGAATCGTATTGAGATAGGTAAATCAGGCGACTCGCTGCAAATCCAACCAATGTGGAGTAATAATAAAGAATGAAAAAAAGCATTAATTGATTTTGAGTGATCTGTTCTGTCTTCAAAGTAGTCCACCTAACCTAAAATTTTCTGTTGAATCGGTTCAAAAATGAACTGAATCAAATCACTTGGACTGGGCATATGCTCGAATAATACAGTAGAAATGCAATAAAAACAGGAAACCCCTAGGGTACAAAGGACAATCCAATAGGTTCTTTTTTTCCGTTTTTTACTTTTTAAATATGTCCACTCATATCCAAAGATAATGAGAAATCCGATAATAATTAAAATCATAAACTTTTTTCCTTTTCCCAGAATGAATTGTTTTCAGCACCTAGTCGTTTAATATGCAAATCAACCTGAACATTCATTTTTACTTTTTCATGATAAGATTCAGGCCAATCTTTTTTAACCATTTTCCATATTTTTGGTTTGTGCCAGGATAAGTATTCACTGAATTGGAAAACATCCGCTTTAACCTCTTGAGAAGCCTTTAAAGTGGCTTTAATTCTATTCCGGATTTGCTTTTCAGCTACATGCTCAAGTTGCGCCATTTGTTTTTCATTTGTTAAACTCATATCGGATTGAGATTCAGAAATATTCCCTTCTGCTTTTATATCCACATTAAAAGTGAACGGATCTTTTTTAGAAGGTCGGATCTTTGTATGTGCGTCCATGACTAATAAACTGATTAACTGTTGATCGGCCGGGGCTTTTATAGTTACTTCGGCACCTTTTATCAGGTTGCGAAGCCAGAACGCCCCTCGGCCCACTTTCGCGTCTAATTTCCCGACCATTTTATAATTATGAAACAATGCCATCTCCCCAGGACTGACAAAAAGCCCTTTTTTCCCTCCCTCACTAAGCATTTTTATTGTTTTCTTTGTTAAAATGCCGACAATCATATCGCCGTTAGATGTTTCAAGGAAGTCTTTTGGTGTTGTATCGACTGTCACCTTTCTTTGGGCAAATGATATGGGAATGGTGGTTGGAAATCGTTCAAATATCGGAGTCAATTCTTCGATATCTTTTGCTTTTCCTGGTGCAATTAATAAAGTTTGATTGATATTCAAATTTGGTTCGCGGAGAACAAATTCCAATATATCCCTGATACCGTCCCTCGCCATTTCTTCACTGATGATAATGATCCGCGTATGCCCCCAGCTAATATTTCTGGTAAGGGTGGCTTGTATTTTCTTATAGGCTTCCGTAAAAGTTTTTCCAGTTGCAGATTGTAGCGAATATGGTTTTCCTGTCGTACCGGCACCACCGAGATCACTAGGGACAAGGCGATTAGGCAGTGAAAAAGATAGGCTTATCTCCATGTGGCCATTTGCGGCCTTGTCAACGTAAATGCCGGCGACAAAAGCGCGCTCATTAAGTTCATATTGTGACCAGCAGCCGGTTAAAACAAAAGGGCATAATAAGATGAGGCTTTTGAGTCTTTTCATTAATCTTCATCATCCTCGAATATGGATTTCTCGATATTGGAACGAATACGATCATTTGACCCGGAAAAGGAAGGCCGGCGCTGCATCTTCCACCATGGTGCACGGATAAAAATATCCTTTAAATCGCTAGTTCTAAGCGGTGCTGTTGGTGAAAGATAGGGCATGCCAAACGAACGTAAGCTTACGACATGAATATAAATTAAAATGGTACCAATCATTAAACCGAATATTCCAAAGGTGCCAGCTAAAAACATAAGTGGAAAGCGAAGCAATCGGACGGAAAATCCTAAATCATAACCAGGTATGACGAAGGAGGCAATCCCAGTAATCGAAACAATGATCACCATAATGGCAGAAACAATCCCTGCCTGCACGGCTGCTTGGCCGATGATAATTGCACCTAGGATCCCAATCGCCTGCCCTACCGCTTTTGGAGTGCGAATCCCTGCTTCCCGTAAACCTTCAAAAGCCAGTTCCATCAATAAGGCTTCCACTATGCTTGGAAACGGGACATTTTCCCGTGATGCAGCAACACTTAATAATAAACTGGTAGGAATCATTTCCGGATGAAAGGTGGTAATCGCTATATAAAAGGATGGAAAGGTTAGCGAAACGATTAACCAGCCATAGCGAAGCAGGCGGATAAAACTGGTAAGGAAATACCGTTGATAATAATCTTCAGCAGCTTGGAGAAACATGTAAAAATTTACAGGTGCTATAAGCGGAATGGGGTCACCATCCACAAAAATAACCACTCTGCCTTCCAGTAAGGCTGCCGCCGCCACATCTGGCCGTTCTGTTTTTTGTGATTGAGGAAACGGTGATAATGGTCGATCGTCAATACACTCCTCAATATAGCTGCTCGCTAAAACGCCATCGATTTTAATCCTGTTTATTCTTTGTTTCACTTCTGCTATTAAATCTTCTCGACAAAGCCCCTCAATATAGCTAATAATGACCTTTGTTTTTGTATACTTTCCGATGACAAGTTGTTCCATTTTTAAGGCAGGGGATTTTATTCTTCTGCGAACCATGGTGACATTCGTGTGGATATCCTCCAAAAACGCCTCTCTTGGCCCCCTGATGACATTTTCATTCGTGGTTTCACTACCGGTTCGCTTTTCGAAGTTTGTTAAAGGAAAAGCGATCATCCGACTGTCACCTTCGAAAAAAACAATAATTTTTCCATCTAAAATGTTTTCTGCAGCTTCCTCCATATCTGAAAGAATGCTGGTACACATTGTACTAATGGACTGTAAATCAAGTATTTTATGAATCAATTCACTTGATGAGGAAGCAAAATGCGGTGAAACAATATATTTTAACACTTGTTCATCAAATGTTTGCTGATCCACCATACACTGCAAAAACACAATGCCGCAGCGCGTTTGATTGGCTGTTAATTCGTGAAAGGTGATGTCAATACTTTGTTGGAAGGTTTCTTTAAACCATTCCATTCGCACATCAAAATCCGCACCTAAAAAAACTTTTTTATTTTCCTTTTGGGTTTGCTGCAACCCTTTCAATTTTGAAAAAAACGACATCCGTCTCACTCCACGAACTTTTTGTTAGAATTCCCTTTTTTAGTAAAAGTATTTTCTAACATAAAAAAACGGAGAATTAGTTGATTCTCCGTTTTTGCTTCAAATAATATGTGATTACATGGGCTGGGTCCAACCTAATCCTCACAGAGTCTTAATAAGGTGATCTGCGTAAATTCCCCATTATTTTCACCACTATTTATAGAAAAAGTTGGCCAACATGATTAGGTTTGAGACACTATCCTGCTTTCTCCACTAAGCAATTTTTCTCCCATGTTTCATATTCTTTAAATGCATTCCAGCTCAACCATGATACAAGGATTCGTAACTCATTAGGTCCAACATACCAGTATTCCCAACGCTTCTTTGCTGAATTCTGATAAATATCTGTTTTGTATACATAATGCATGTGAAAACCACTCCTTGTCCAGATAATATTTAAATAATTTTCTGAAAATTTATTATTAATATAAAAATTCTCCAATTATCCAAAAAATCCTGCCAAAGCGATTTCATTTTTTACAATAGTAAAATATTATTAGCGCCTCCTTTATGTAGCTCTAATATTTATTATTTAAAGGCAAAATGACTTCAATGACGGTCCCCGTTTTATCGCTCCAAAACTGTAAACTTCCGTTATGATTCTCAATGATTTGCTTAGAAATCATTACTCCTAATCCAGTTCCGCATTCTTTTGTTGTAAAAAATGGTTGACCAATTTTCTTCAAAATATTTTTAGGGATTCCAGTTCCTGTGTCTTGGATAATTATTTTTGCTTTATTCTCACTGTGTTTTCTTATTTCAATTGTAATTGTTCCACCATTCGGCATTGCCTCTATAGAGTTTTTCAAAAAATTGATAACGACTTGTTTTAATTGGCTTTTATCACAACTGATATTCAAATTACCGATCTGATTGACGAATTCTATATTTATATTTTGCAAAATAGCTTGTGTGTCAATTAAGGTTTTTACTTCTTGTATTAATGTATTTAAGCTTTCTACATTAAATTTTACATCCTGTGGTTTGGCAAGTACCAATAGCTCACTTAAAATAAGTTCAATTCTATCTATCTCATTTTTTATAATTTCCACGTATGCGGTATTGTCTAACGGCACTTCCATTAATTGCAAGAACCCTTTAATGGCTGTAAGTGGGTTGCGGACTTCGTGGGCAATCCCTGCAGCTAATTGTCCAGCTATAGATAGTTTTTCAGAATTAACAATGAGTTCTTGGGTTCTTTTCCTTTCCGTCATATCACGAACGATGAGATGTTGAGCAGACTGACTTTGGAAAAAAGTTGGGATCCCTTTTATTTCTACATCCAAAAGCGTACCGTCAAAACGCTTAATTTTATACTCCGTGAAATCCGTTGTGTCTCCATTAAATACTTTCTTCATTCTTCTTTTTGCTTTTTTCCAATAATTAGAATGAATATAGTCAAATATCGATGTATTAATGATATCTTCAGAACTTGAAGCGCCCAATAAGTGAACGCCTGTTTCATTTATGAATAATATTTTGTCGTTCTTGGCGATTAAGACTATATCTGGGGAGTTTTCTATTAAATTACGAAATGCTTTTTTTCGACTCCAAAGTTCTTCTTCTGCTTTTACTCTTTCTGAGATATCCCGAAGAACAGTAACTACCTCTACTATTTTTTGTGTATCTGGGTCAACGATTGGCTTACATATAGCCTCCAGCCATATAACACTTCCATCTTTTTTGATGAATCGGTAGGACCCTCTATTATACCCCTTTAGGTTATTTAATAATTCTTTACGGTCTAATGAAGCTTTTTGCACATCATCATTATGAAAAATGGATGATAGGTGTTGTCCATTTATTTCATCTGGTTCATATCCAAGAAGATGCTTGACAGCGGGGGATACGTAAAGAATATTTCCTAACAGGTTTGTGTTTAAAATGATATCAAGAATATTATCTGTTAATACTCGGTGAAATTCTTCAATTTGTCTTACTTCTGCCTTTGCTCTTTTTAACTCTGTGATATTTTTTAAAACTGCATATAATCCAACTATTTTATCGTCCACGCTTATTGGAATATTCGTGATATTTATATCAACTGTTTGCCCATGTTTGCTTATCATGAAGCAGTCAAAGTTTTGGAGCTGACCTAATACAGTTTTATGAAAGTATTGGAAAATCTTATCCAAACTTTCAATGGGGAAAAGTGTTTGAAATTTCATTAGAAGAGCCTCTTCGGAGGAATAACCTGAAAGTTCCTCATATGATGGGTTTACTTGAAGAATATTGCCCTCTAAATCTAAGACCATGATTGCATCTTGATTACCATAAAACCGTGTTTTATTGCTGCTAACCCATTCGTCTAAATACTTATTTAATAAGAACCGCTTTTCACTTTTTATTCCCTCAACAGGACTGTTCATATTTCTTTATCAGTTCCTTTCCCCTTCGATACAAAAAAAAGCCAAAATAGGAGATTCCTATCTTGGCTTGTGTCTAGCTCAATCAAATTGTCTAACTCACTACGGCCTTTATGCAGTTAAACGAAACAAAGACCGATTCCGGTCCTCTTACGAAATTTTACGAAGAGTTTTTCTAATAAAACTAGCTAACTCTGTTTGAATTTGTTTATTTACCAAAGCCAGAATTCTTACATTTGATAAAAGCATTATTTCTTTTATCCGACTTTAGTATAAACTCTATTTAATGAATATTCAACCAATTTCCATTAAATATGGAAATTTAAATAATTAGGTAAAGGCTAAACGACCTCCATCTTCTTGCTTAATAATGAAATAAGTTTAATCAGCATGCATAGACGAAACCATATTTGCAAAGCCTTTCTAGTATGATATTTGATGGAGGAAAAGGTTTCAATATGTTTTCATTTCGCGGAGATGCTCATAAAATTTACCTGAAACTAAAAAGGGCAAGGAATCATAAACAATCCTTTCAATCAGTAAAAGAAATTCACCAAATAGAACAAATTCAGAACTTTTACCTACCGATTGATAGCCCAACATTAAAAAAAATATATTTAAGTATGATAAAAGAGAAAAATGGCTCCGGCATCATTCCTATTCTTGTCTCTTCTGGTCCGTGGCTGCTACTTCTTTTTTCAGAGCAATTGCATAAATTTCTGTTCAAAGAAGGCAGTATACTTTGGGTTTACTTTGTTTTAGCCTATGCATTCATACTTACCATAAGCGTGATTCTGCATTTTCATGAAAAATCCTGGGCCTCCGTTCATATCGAAATCATCAAAGAAATTTTACAAGAACGAAAAGAGCGTTCCCAGGTAAAAAGTTGATAAAAAACAGACCATCATTTTGATGATCTGTTTTCTGGCATTCTTATTAACTACTTCTATGAAATTAGCCATTCGCATTCACCTCGTTTGATCCATTTGTTTTCCAATAATATTCTGCAAGTATATTTGAAAATACATCGATGGTGTTATTCAGCTCATTCAAATTATTATCCACACCGCCTATTTCCAGCAGCATGGCCTTATCTGAGAGATCTTGATTATATACGCCGTTCCCATCCTTATACGTTTTTAAGAATACCCCTCTGCTGATGCCAGGATACTTTTGTTCTAACTGACTATTCAATGCTTTGGCCACTTCCAGATTTTCAAGGTAATTTTTGTTTTCTTTTCCTACGACAAAATAAAGCCTTGCATAGCTTGTACCATTAATCGTTTTAGTAGTGGTCTCTTTCCCTAGTGAATCACGATGAATGTCAATAAAATATTTAAATTGATTGTTATTGGCTGCGGCTGCTTCGACAATCTCTCGAGATTCTACATATGCTTTTGTTGATTCCCATCCCTTTTTCAACAATTCTTGAGTCATATTGGTTTTGTCATGCTCCACGCCGATACCTTTACTCATTAAATCTTGAGCTAATCGATTGCCTAACCCAATGACATTTACCCTTTCATCTGAGCTAATGGCATCGTCAGGTGTTTTTACATCTTTTAAAACTGGAAGGAATGACTCCCAGCTGTGGGATTGATAAATAAATACGGTTTTGTTTTCGGGATTTTTAAGCCGGCCATCATCGGTTCGTTGATTTTCTTTTAATTTCTCTTCAGATGCTTGTCTCTCCTTCAATAAAGCCCTATTTGGAGGAGCCGATTCTTTTGGAAGGTTCCTTAGGTTCGTTCCCTCCCCTGCTACGACGATTTCTGTTTCATGCATTCTTAATCCAGGTATTTCATTGCCTAAGTACGTTCTTATATCTGTTGGTTTGATGGTGGTTGCTATCTGGAATGCAACATCTGTTATTTTTGGTATAGTAAAAACAGGAGTATTCAATTTTCGGAAAAAGGAATGATTCTCCGATTTAAAAAATTCAACAAAGAGTTTCTGTCCATTTAAGATTCCGATTGAATTACTCATTTTTAGGGAAGTAATATTTACTTTTAACACAATAAACAATGAAATAGTGAAGAACATTAATAGAACAACTAGGACAGAACGATAAATAAATTTTAGTGGGATGATTTTTAGCGGATTCATTGGAAATACCTCCTTATCCCATGTGTATGAGTGAATAAGGAGTTTAGGAGGAAAAATAGAGTTTTTATTTTTACAATATAGTTACTTTATTACAGGTGTGAAAAGCAAAAGCCAGCACCTTTAAAAGGCTAGCTGGCTTTTTAGAGTATCACACAAATATCCATTACCATGTCATTCTCCTTCTGTATATGCTTCCGATGTTTTATCTTTGCACTCCCAGCATTCCGCACGATTTCTCTCCATTACTGACAATTCCTCACCACATGAAATACAAATATCCATTGATCATGCCCCCTTTCCACTGTTTTGTCCTTAAAAACCACCAACTTCATTTAGCAACTATTGTAGTTACATTATATTCTGAAAATTAGAACATTCATATTTTAATTATGTTACAGATTCATTTCAGGGTATTTTTCTTGTTATTTATTATAGTTTACATAATAAATTTATTGATAAGTTTATCTAGTAAAGTAAAATAACTGGAATATTTTGTAAAGATGTTTAAGTGTATGTCTATTCGAAAAATCCTTTAAATATAATTTTGTGTATATCCTTTTTTTGGAAAGGCTGGGGATACCTCTGAAAAATTATATTTGCGAGACTTGTGGTGTTCAGTATGAAAGTTTAATGAAAGAACCAGAGCAATGTACGATTTGTAATGAGGAAAGGCAGTATGTAAATCCGAATGGGCAGTCGTGGACCACGTTGGAGAAAATGACTAAAGAAGGCTATCAAAATAGGTTTACTTTTGAGGAAGAAGGTCTATTCAGCATAACCACTATTCCAAAGTTCGGAATTGGTCAAACTGCTTATTTGGTCCAAAGTGCGGGTTTCAATTTATTATGGGATTGTATCACTTTTATTGACGAAAGTACCATTAAAAAGATGAAGGATTTGCGTGGACTGCAGGGAATTGCCCTATCCCATCCGCATTATTACTCTGCACAAGTTGAATGGGCAGAACTATTCGATGTGCCGATTTATATACATGAGGATGATAAAGAATGGGTCATGAGGCCAAGCGATAAGATTCTTTTCTGGTCAGGTGAATCCCTCGAATTACATAAAGGGGTCATTATTCACCGTCTAGGCGGACATTTTAAAGGTGGATCAGTTTTAGAATGGAAGAATGGGAATGAGCAAAAGGGAATTTTACTGTCAGGTGATATCATCCAAGTGGTCGCCGATAAAAATTGGGTCAGTTTTATGTATAGTTACCCTAATCTGATCCCACTGCCTGCACCAAAAGTGCGTGAGATGGCCAATATCGTAAAAGAATTGGAATTTGACCGATTGTATAATGCTTTTCATGGCATAATCAAAAAAGATGCCAAAATAGCCGTTCAGAAGTCAGCGGACAGGTATATTGATGCGTTAAGTGGAACGTTGTTTGATACTTAATCTGTACTTCGTTTGTTTGGTTTTATTGGCAGCCGCACCGGCCCACTTTTCTCTTTTCCGGGCACCAATTCTCCTTTTCAAAAAACAAACCTCAAACTTCAAGTTGAGTTTGAGGTTTTGTTTTCGTTTAAAGTGCCCCCATCCCACCATCAATGCGATATTGGGCACCTGTTATAAATGCACTCTCATCTGAAGCTAGGAACAAAACTAAATTAGCAATGTCAGCTACTTCTCCGTACCGTTGAAGAGGGATACTTTTGGCAAATTGGTCTTTTGCACCTTCCGGGTTTTCCGGACTAAATCCAGATTCTAAAGAACGCATCATTCTCGTATTAACAGGCGATGGATGAATGGAATTCACTCGTACGTTCGCTCCCGCCGCCTCAAGTGCGGCAACTTTGGTTAAGCCAATTACCGCATGTTTGCTTGTGACATAAGGAGCAACACCTGGTGTGCCGCCAAGTCCCGCTACAGAAGATGTGTTAATGATACTGCCGTAACCCTGTTTGGTCATAACAGGAAGCACGTGTTTCAATCCTAAGAAAATACCATTCACGTTAACACGCTGGACTTTTTCAAAATCCTCAAGGGACGTTTCGATAATCGGCTGAACTTTTCCTTCAATTCCTGCATTATTAAAGAAAATATCGATTTTCCCGAAACGGTCAACTGTTTGTTTCACATAGTTTTGTACGTCTGTTTCTTTTGATACGTCTGCCTGAACAATAAGTACATCGCCAAATTGACTTAGTTCTGCTTTTGTCTGCTCTAGGGATTCTAGCAGCAAATCAACTAAAACAACCTTTGCACCTTCTTGTAAAAAACGTTTGGCTGTTTCCTTACCAATTCCGCCTGCCCCACCTGTAATGAGCGCAACTCGATCATGTAACTTACTCATTTCATTTCACCTTCCTTTTTTACTATTAACAGAGGTTTACAAAATTTAGTAACATCACATGTCCATTATAAACTTTTTCAGATAATTACTAATATTGAATTTACAGAAATAAGTGACAATTTATTGAAAAGTAGTTTATTTCATTAATAAAATAGGTCAAAATCAATAAAATTTAACCAAAAGGAATCGTAAAGTTAAATTCTCAGCATATAATGATTTCGGGTGATGGATATGGATCGTTATCTCGAACAAGCATTTGAAATCAGGTTTTTGAAAATCGGCATTATCGCCAATGCGGGAATTTTGCAAATTGGTACGGGGTCAGCTGCAACGATTCCAAAAACTACTCCAGTCGGATATACGACAATTGGAGAGACTGTCGCTCCACTTTTGGCACCACCGTCTGTTCCATTGCAAGCACCAATACGTGATATTGGAAAAGGTTTGTAATTAGAAAGTTTAAGGTTTTTTTAAAATTCAGTTAGAATTGCATCTAATTTATCAGCGATTTTGTAAATAAAAAAGAAATGACTCATTAAAATAGAGCCATTTCTTTTTTATTTGTGCATCTCTATCCTATTTATTTCTTCCAAAAAATAATGAATCAAAATAACTAGTCCTGATTAAACCACAGTGGATCTTTGTTATCAACCTCACCATTATAATTAATTAAAATCTCATCTCCTGCTTTTATATCTGTGTAAGCATAAAATTCAAAAGTGTGATTGTCAAAATTAATCTCGTAAAAGGCATTAGGTTCATAAGAATGGTTAAACAACATTCCATAACCAAGCAGGATCGCAGAATGATTGATCCCATACTCAAAAGCGTAATCAGCAAGTAGGGTTTTCTCTATATGTTGATGCTCCTCATTTGGATAAGCAATGACAGGTGCTTCGTGTAAAAGCGTTCCTTTTTTGATATCACATGTAGCAAATACTCCTCTATCGAATTCTCCATCACTTAGTGGAGATTTTTTTATCTCAATCATGTTGTTCTCCTATTCATCTTTAAAATTTTCTTACTAAACTGTACCATTAATTTGAACATAATGCTCTTTTTTTTACGCTCTTTTTTTAAATGGAGTATTCTACCTTTTCATTATATTTTGAATTCTAAGTGATTCTCTATCAATCGATTGGGGGGGTTTTTCAAACCACCCGTGATCAATTAAGAGTTTTGCACCTTCCTCAGCAAAGGAACCGACTCTAATAATAAAGCCTTCATAATTAATCGTTAAGTCCTTTCGAAATGATGCAGCTATGGCAAGTCCAAAATCTCCAATACCAATGGCACTTTGTGCACATGTATGAAATAACATTAGTTTATCGGAAAAAGGTGGGTCAGTGCTATTGGTAATGGTAGAATCCCATGTAGAGGGATATGAATTATCATCTTCTTTTAGTTTTATCATAAAATCTTCCACCATTTTCTTTCCCAATTCATATCCATCTTTAAAGTAGTCACTAATTTTTTTAGATTGAGCGACTTGGCTAAATCCTAAAAGCATTGTTTTCGCCACATTTGCCACTTCGATATTAACTCCTAAATGGGCAATTTCTATTCCAAGGAGTGGTCGCCGATGACCTATTAGACCGCCGAGGAATTTTCTCTCTGTTATATACTCAACTTTATCAGGATAAGAAATATAAGGAGACCGGATAAAAACCCCTTTTTCCTGCATCAGTTCTGCATTTCGGTCATATAACATTTCGGTTTGAGAGTAAAACTGTTTGAATAAGTCACGGACATCTTTACGGGCAGAAATTGACTTAGCCAAACTATAGGAATTCAATCCCGTTCTACCCATATGCTGTAGGTAACGCAAATACGTGATATCCGAAAAAAGCTTCTTTGCTTGCAGGTTAACGTCCTGTTCTCCAAATCCATTAGGTATAGGAATGCCTTCTTTTGTAAATAAATCCGATATTTGTGCCACATGGTCATGGGAAAACTTTAGAGCAAGTTTAATAATAGGTTTAACGTCCGGATCTTCGCATGTCTGAAAAAAATGTTTTAGAATACACATAGACATGGTGTCACCAATATAGGTACTCCATAACATTGAGATTTCAGCAGATGTTATGTTGGGTATGTGTTTAACCATGAATTTTCCACCCTATCACATAGATTTAGATTTTCGATTTATTACTTGAACTAACCATTTTACAAGTACAGCCTTTGCAACATAGATTGGAAGCGAATAGATGTATTTCCAGTTATCTAATTTATAAATGTTTAGCCAAACGGATAAAGGTTCAAATATATAGGTAAATATAGTGGCCATGATTAAATTAACAATGATAAATGATTTCCATGTTTTGCAGAATTGATAAACAGTCATATGAGCCACGATAAGTATTCCGTAATCAACTGCGACTAATCTTGGTAACAACTGTACCAATTTATAGGGATAGGACCAAAGGTGAGCATTAGCACCTATATCATCCATCAGTCCAACCAAAAGCATTAATAAAGCGCCAAAAAGTACAATTTCCTTTAATCTACCTTTATCAACGTACCTCCACCATACAATCCATGGAAGAATAAAAATAATCAAAAGCAACCACCATTGAAATGTAAACAAATCGTGATGGAGCCAATATTCATTTTTCATTTCAGTTAATTTATATTCTAATTTTCGAATTTCATCATAACTTGGATAGTTTGCTTTCAATTTCTTCACTCTCTCGTATCAGATGGTTTTATTATCCCCTTTTATCTATTTTTCCTATTCAAGCCTGATTTCCGCCATTTTCGATGAAATTCCCCTTTTAAAGAAATATTGTTTGTGATGGAGAGTTAGATTTTTGAAAATGATTGGGTTGTAAAAAGTAAGTTACCTATAAAAAAAGCAAGGCCCGATTTGGGGCCCTGCTTGTTATTTGACTATTACTTTTCCAGCCATTCCTTCCTGTAAATGGTACCGACATATCAAATCATATGTACCGGACATAGTCGGTTTCACAGTAATGGTTTTTTCTGTTCCTGGCAGGATTTCAACATCAATTTTGAGCTTTTCTACAGTAAAGGTATGCTTTTTCTTTCCTTTGTTTTTCAAAAGTAACGTTGTGGTACTTCCATTCGGAATAGTGATGTCTTTCGGTTTAAAGTAATCATCGTTTAACTCGACCTCAATTGCTTTGGCTGACTGAATAGGCTGTGTTAGGACGCTGGTTTCGGCATAAACGCTGTATGAGCCTAGCGTTGTCAGAACCACTATCATTGCAAGCAAAACGGCCAATCCAGTTAGCTTCTTTTTCACAGTCATTTGTAATCCCTCCTTTCCTACAACTATTTTTTTCAAAATTATTAAATATTATCAAGTTAATTTGATTTCAACTTTCTTCATTGACTTTTTTTACTTTTATTTTCTCGGGTATCGTCTTCCAGTACTCTGGGTCCTCTAAACCAAGCCGCCAAATCCCGATTCCCCGTAGGTTATATTTTTCTACAAGGTCTAGCTTATACTGCAGACTATCGCTATTCTCAAACCAAACCTGATGGCTATGTTGTTCTTGATCGACATAACTGAAATGAGGTGTTTTTGAACGGGAGTCCCATAGAACTTTAGCTTTATATTTTCTTTTCTGACCCATTAACTCTTCATAGGAGGTATACTTGCCTTTGCCTGCTGTTGTATCCCAGTCCCATCCATAACCAGCGATTCCGAGTAAAATTTTTGCCGGTGGAACCTTATGTTTCAACGCATAACGAATCGTTGCTTCTGTCCAATCGACCGATGCGGTTGAGCCGGGTTTTGTTCTTGGGTTATGTTCATCGTACGTCATTATCATTAACCCATCTGAATATTGGCCAAGCTTTTCGTAATCAAACCATGGTGACCAGGGATTAGCACGGGAATCACCTGTGTTTGCCGGGACTGAAACCGTCACTACTTTTCCATCACGATGCAGCGCATCAGACAGTTCTTTTATCATCTGGCTAAAGGGTTCTCGGTCAGTCAAATTCAAATTTTCCATGTCAATATTAATACCGTCATATTTGAACTGATTGATTTCATTGCGTAAATTCTGAATGAAAAGATCGCGGTTTTTTTCATCATCGAGTACATCACCTGCTACCTGCTTGCCCTTCTCCACGGTTTCATAAAATAGATTATGTACAACCATATATACCTTCAAATTTTTTTCATGAGCACTCTGAATAACCTTTGTCTTATGGTCTGCTGGTACGGAACTTATAAGACTTCCCGGATTTTTATCGTCAAGCTTATACCAAAAGGGTGCGATGCTGCTTAAACTTTTGTATTGCGAGTCTACTGTCGGTTGAGACCCTGGAAACGTTCCTTCCTGTTCGGTGTAAAAACCTAAAACTTCACGAGGAGTTTTATTTTTATCCTTTTTGTCCTCCACTTTTGTTTGTAACTGACTACACGATGACATTAGTAATAAGACCAAGCTTAACGAAATAATGGTGAATGACCGATAACAATACTTCGCCATAATACACCTTCTCCCAATTAGTATATTTCTTAAGTTGATAAGAAAAGGTGTAACTTATACACGAATTAGGCATGGGGACGGTTCGAGACTACTGAAAAATACTTCATATAGTAGGAGATTAAAGATATATTTACCCCATTGACATGCAGATTGGGTCATCAATAACAAGATGAAGACCCTTTTCCACATTGGTGTGAGCTGTTTTGGTCTTCATCGGCCTTATGAAGAACATTTTCCACATTGGAGTGAGCTGATTTGGCCTTCATCGGCCTTATGAAGACCCATTTTCCACATTGGTGTGAGCCATTTTGGTCTTCATCGACCTTATGAAGACCCTTTTCCACATTGGTGTGAGCTGTTTTGGTCTTCATCGGCCTTATGAAGACCATTTCCCACATTGGAGTGAGCTGTTTTGGTCTTCATCGACCTTATGAAGACCATTTTCCACATTGGTGTGAGCTGATTTGGCCTTCATCGGCATTATGAAGACCATTTTCCACATTGGTGTGAGCTGATTTGGCCTTCATCGACCTTATGAAGACCATTTTCCACATTGGTGTGAGCCGTTTTGGTCTTCATCGGCCTTATGAAGACCATTTTCCACATTGGTGTGAGCTGTTTTGGTCTTCATCGACCTTATGAAGACCATTTTCCACATTGGTGTGAGCCGTTTTGGTCTTCATCGGCCTTATGAAGACCATTTTCCATCTTGGCCTAAACTGATTGGTCTTCCTTAGCCTTAGGATGGTCTATTCAGAAGGGAATTTTCAATTTCAACCCAGAGTATTTTATCTTAACAAACAAATTCCAGATAAAGTCATGTTTTTCAGTGGTCTCGGACGGTTCTTTTGTCTCATTCTGAATTAAATAAAAGGACAACAGTGAATCTCACTGTTGTCCCTGATAACTTTAATCTATCGTTCCCCTTAACCATTTCAATACCTGATCGATTTCATCCTTCGTCGTGTACCTGCCCAAACTAAAGCGGATGGCCCCCATTCCAACCTTTTCAGGGACAGCCATCTCCTTTAATACCGGTGATAATTCGATGCTGCCAGCATGGCAAGCCGAACCAGTTGAGGCCGCTAACTGTGGGATCGCCGCCAGCAGATCTTGTCCTATTTTTTCTACAAAGCTTATGTTCAATGTATTCGGCAGACGCTCCTTAGGATGTCCATTTAACTGAACGCGATCTCCAAAGTCTCCTTTTAATCCGCTCCAAAAATAGTCCGTAAGTTCCTTCAATATGCTTTTTCCAACCTGATTTTCAGCGATTTCACAGGCTTTTCCTAATCCGACTGCCAACAAGGTATTTTCCGTTCCTGCCCGTAGCCCGAATTCATGGCCAGCCCCATGAATCAGCGGTTCCAGTTTGATACCATCTTTTATATAAAGCGCTCCAATTCCTTTAGGAGCATATAGCTTATGGCCGGCGATGGTCAACATATCGACTTTTAACTCGTTCACATTAACAGGCACTTTCCCAACTGATTGAGAAGCATCTGTATGGAAGGCAATTCCATGCCTTTCAGCTAGTTCCCCAATCTCGTGAATCGGCTGTAAAGTCCCGGTTTCATTATTAGAGTGCATAATCGAAATCAGTATGGTGTCCTCCGAGATGGCTCGTTCAATTTCTTCAACTGACACTCTCCCGTATTGATCCACGCCTACGTAGGTAACCCTCGCCCCGATTTGTTCGAGAAATTGGCATGGATTTTTCACTGCTGGATGTTCTACTTTTGATGTAATGATATGGTTGCCTTTGCTTTTATTCTTAAAATAATAGCCTTTTAATGCGAGGTTATTGGCTTCACTGCCCCCACTTGTAAAAATCACTTCCCTGGGAGAACAGCCAATTAAGCCAGCAACCTGTTCCCTTGCCTTCTGTAACAATTCTTTTACTGGTGCCCCGGCCCAATGCAGCGCTGACGGATTTCCATAATAGTCATGCAGGAGCGGCATCATGGCATCGATAACTTCAGGAGCCAGAGGTGTACTGGCGTTGTAGTCCAAATAAATTTGTTGCATTTACCGATTCATTCCTTCCCCGGAGGATTCCTATTTCCCAAGTAAACTTTCATACTGTTCTACTAGTATTGTATGTGTATTCTATGTTTATTTTACGAGGATTCAGCATTTATCACAAGTTCAGCAGCCTTCTTCACTTCATTCAACAAACTATTTGAAACACGAGAACTGTCCACTCATTCAAAAAAATACCCGCCAAGCCATTACAGCTCAGTGGGATTTTTTGTTAAGGACCCAAAACTCAGTCAACCCCTTCAATTGATAAAAGTTAGGAATTAATTAAAAAGACAACAGCTTAATCTCGCTGTTGTCCCTGTAAACTATAAAATTAACCTATAAAAATTACCAAATCCAACAATCTTTATGATGCACGAGAACCGTCCCCATGCATCATTTTTTTGATTAGGAACACGCAAGAATAAATTTTATCCATTAGTTTAATTGGGCACGAATCTCTTCAATTGTCCGATTTAAGAAATCCTGCAGCTTTTGTAAAAATGACTGCCCCTCATCTGAATGTAAAAAGGTGGATACTTTCTCTGCTGTTTCACTTACCTGGTTTTTTACTTGGTTCCAGTCAATGTCCATACCCTTTAGTTTGTTGAAGAAGTCTACTAATTTATCTAACTCTTCATTTGTTAACGAAATCCCAAGCTCCGTAGCAGCTTGTTGAATGATTTCCCGTATGTCAGCTTCTGTTTTTGGATCATTTTTGGCGATTTCATCTTTGACTTTTCCCATAAGAGCAGCGGCTTTGTCCGCTCCAATGGAATCACCAAGCTCTGCGGTTTTCACCATTTCTTCATTAGCCGCTTTTTTGACTTCATCAGGAATTTCTTTATTCGTTGTCGTTTCATAAGCCTTCATAATTCCAGTCAAAGCCGCTGTACCTGATACAGAATATGGTGCTGTAATCTGGATTGTTGCATCCTTAACACCTGCTGTCATCAAGGCATTTTTATACATATCGTCTGTAACCCATGTAATATTGTTCGTTTGAACATTTAACCCGGAACCCTGGGCTCCAATCGTGATACTTGCTGATGAAATTGCTCGGTTCCCTATTTGTGACTTGGGAATAAACTCCCCTAAATATTCATGCTCTTCTTGATTTGATACGATTATACTTTGTACGTTTTCCGGTACCCCTAATTCTGCTAAAATATCATTTTTTTGCTGGTGTGTTAGGTTTTCTCCTAAAGTAACAATGACATCTCCTTCTGATGCGTCTGCAAAGCAAATCGAAGGAATTGAGAAAAGCATCGCTATAGTAAGAAACATTGCCTGTATTTTCGGTTTCAAAAAAATACCTCCTGAAAATTTGGCTTTGAAATATCATAACACTAGATGTTTGGATTTCATTATAAGAATAGGTAACAATTATGCTAATTCTATTAAGGTCTTTACATAGTGGATAATAATGTTACAGCTAGAGTACGATTCCTTTACCGCCTAATTTTTTATCACAAAAAGACTATGACGGCAATGGTTCGATATGTAATCAATGGCCAAAAAGATGATTTCACCAAACAAAAAAGGACAACAGTTTAATTCCCAGTGTTGTCCATTTTAACCTTATATTTAATTTAGCCTTCTTTTGCTGTATTAATTTTTGAAATAATATATCCAAAACCTATAACAAGAACTGTAATAGCTGTTGGTACCAATACGTGAAAATCATTTGGGAGAATCGGCTGGAATTTTGGTTCACCGACCATCATTTCACCTGCTGTCCAAGCTAATATTCCAGCACCGGCATAGGTGATCATCGGGAACTTTTCCATGGCTTTCAATATGAATTGGCTTCCAAAAACGACGATTGGGATACTAACCATCACACCGATGATAATCCCAGCTAAATTTCCTTCAACAGCACCAGCAATAGCTAGTACATTATCAAGGGACATCACTGCATCAGCAGTAATTATGGTTTTCACTGCGGAAATTAAACTTGACCCTCCATCTCTCTGATGATTGTCACCCTCATCAACTAAAAGTTTAATAGCTATATATACGAGAAGAAGGCCGCCAGCAAAGGTTAAGAATGGTAACTCTAGTAGGTATACTATTGCTACTGCAAAAATTAATCGTAAAATAATGGCTCCAACTGTGCCCCAAAAGATTGCTTTCTTTTGTTGTTTCTTTGGAACATTCCGAGCTGCCATAGCAATCACAACCGCGTTATCGCCACTCAATACAATATTGATTAAAATAACCTCCAAAAGAACTGTGAACGACAAACCAAATATCTCCAATTTAACCACCTCTGGCTTAAGTTTAACTAAGCCATTATATTAATTTGGGGTTTATTAAAGACCATCTGATTTGGATTAATTAAAAATATTTTTCTTTTTCAAAAGATAGTTTAATTGTAATCTTTCACAGTCTTTAGCTTTAAAATATGTTCAACAAATAACGAATCATTTTACTTTTGCTACTCCTAAGGCAAAATGGCTCCAAAGTATATCTT
Organism: Neobacillus sp. SAB-20_R2A; assembly: GCF_049568635.1. Taxonomy (NCBI): domain Bacteria; kingdom Bacillati; phylum Bacillota; class Bacilli; order Caryophanales; family Bacillaceae; genus Neobacillus; species Neobacillus sp. SAB-20_R2A. The sequence continues at coordinate 3,508,965 of NZ_CP145895.1, forward strand.
CTACTAACTCAGCTTGTGATTCTTCACAATCCACAATTAAGATTACTTCAGAATGTTTTCCTTTTAAAACCTTTTTCTTCTTCTTTATAACCAATTCCATAAAAAGCCGAATAGCAAATCCAAGAACAAATCCAACAAATGCACCGATCAGTCCCCAATAAATTGGTCCCCAAGCCAATTTAAACCCAATACTTGCCCCAATAACTGAAAAAGCAGTTGCAAGCCCCATTCCAATATCAATCAAACTTGTACCGTCTGAGCGATGAAGGGTATCAAAAATTTTACGTTCTTCTGCTCGATTATCCAGAGGGACAGCAAATATACTATCCTTTTTAATCCCTTTTTTTTCTAACGTTGAAATGGCCATTTCTAAAAATCCAGTGGTTTCAAATGTTGAAAATAACTGCATATTTATCACTTCACTTTTTGCCCTTTTAGTATTTTGAAACCCTCCGATTGATAATTCTCGGTTAAATGATTCCTTAAGTCTTTTTCAAATAGTTTGTTATTTTCAATCGTATTCATATAAGAATCATAAGTTGCAAACCCATAGTGTGAAGGGATAAAGAGAAGCCATTCAGGTTTTATAACAGAGGTAGCTTCTTTAACTTTACCTAAGAATAAAAGTACAATTGCTTCTTGAACATGAGAATTATAATAAAATATCACTAACCATACGATGACAAAGAAAGCAGTTAATATCCTATGTATATAAAGCTGCCCTAGACCCGGTATAAACAAGGACCACATAACGGAAAGTATGGGATTTCGCTTATCTAAGTAGTTGATTTCTAATGCTCCTAATGAAAATGAATTAAATCGGTGTCCCTCTCGCTCAGCTAAAAGATAGAACTTATTCATATCTACTGTTGTTCGGTAACTGTCCCAAATACCAAAAAGGTAAACAGGGATATACATAAGAAGCCATCTTGTGTCCAATACCTCTTTTGCCATGTCAATATTCCCTTGAAAGGAATAAATCATTGAAGAATTAACATGGCCTTTAATATTAACAACCACTTCCCAAATAAATAAGGCATATCCTCTAAGATATTTAGATAATAGCAAATGCCCGAATCCAGGAAATGCAGCGGACCACCATGCAATGATATAAGGATTTCTTAAATGCAATTGGGTTGTCCCAAAAATACTAACATGGGCTTTATACCGTCTGGCAGTATTATCATTTGTATAGTTGTTCATCTAATCCACCTTAAGGAACGATTTATAATATATTTCCAAATGTGGAATAGATTTATTCCAGTCTTTAAATATTGGGTACATAAAGAGAAGCCAATTTTCTAAGATGAAAATCGGCTTTTTATAAGACCCCTATAGAATTCTCTCTAACTAAATACCCAATTCTTTTGCAATCACATAAAAAGGATTAGGCATTCCTTCTTTTAACCAAGTTTCTAAAACCCCTACGTATGGATTTAAATATCTTTTTGAGACTTTTGAAATGTGTAGATATAAATTCACAAAAAAAGGTACTTGTCCAAGGTAATCTGCCTAATCCTGTCCAATTTCTCTGAATACACTGTTTATTAATTCGGACATGGAGATGATTTAGAGTGAGTAGAAGACAATTTGATAACCAAGGCAATCAAAGTTTCTTTAGAGGTAGGGAGGAGAGCTCAAGTTTACATGAATCGAGTTCACACTCCACTAGGCACCAATCAACTAGAAGAAATACAAATGTTACACGCGGAAGTGTGATGGGGATCAATGCATCCACGTGCCAACAACTTGCAAATATTATTGGAGGCATGGTTATTACAGCCACTCCAGTTTGTGTAGTCCAGCGTCTTCGAAATATTAATGCAACCATTTTAGGCCGCCGTACACGCTCCCCTCTTGCCCTTCCATTCGCCCTTTCCTTTGAAAACAATAAGAAAGGAAGAACCCTTAACCTAGGTGAAACTGTTATCCTCCAAAGAGAGATTAATCCATTCCTTAGCGCATTAAGGAGTAGAGGGATAATTGTTACAGCCGTTCATAATCATTGGCTTTTTGACGATCCAAGGTTAATGTATGTCCACTGGGAGAACGTTGGGGATCCATTTACGTTTGCTGAAAACAGCATTGCAGCTGCCAGGGAAGCAGGTCTTTTTTAAAAATTAGGCCATTTGTGATTTTAAGATATCACAAATGGCTTTTATTTTTTTACAATTTTCTAGTGGAGATAAAATAAATTTTTTTAATCTAATCTTAAAAAACAACTGCTACACATGACGCAACTCCCCCCATCAAGTTGTTTTTCGACTAACTTTCGGGGGTCCTGAAAACAATGTGGTAAAATAAGTATAAAACCTGTTTTGACGGAGGATGTTATGGTTTGGTTTTTGTTAGTTGTTTTTGTTATTGCTTTAGTGATGGGGTTTTTTCAGGTTCCGATTTGGATTATGTATGGCGTATTTGCGGTCATGATTATTTTCATTTTCATTCGTAACCCGCTTGTATTTGGAAAAGATCCCGAAAAGATAATGGCGTACATAAAAAAATCAAAAGCGCCGCATTTACAATTCCTGTACCATTTTCTTCAAGGGGACCTATCGGCTGCGGAGAATACGTTGGGCAAGATACTCATGAAAAAAGCGAAACAAGGCTCGGAATTGATGCTCTTAATGGAGCGGAAAGAATATGGAAAAGCAAAAGAACTCCTTGCGAACATGAGTGGACATAAGACAAAGTGGTACGCTTTGTCGGATATCGCTATTCAGGAAGTGGACTCCGAATCACTCAAAGAATACAGAGGGAAGCTAAACGACAGGTTCCTTTTAAAGATGTTAGAAGTCGATCAAGCCGTTTTTGAAGGAAAAAAGAGAGAGGCGGTTGTACTGCTCGAAAATATGATACCTACGTTAAGAGGTTATAAATTATTGACAGCTGTCCAAGCCCGCAAGCAAATTCTAGAAGGAAAAATCTAAAAGCCCGAAAACATGTGTTTTCGGGCTTTTCTTTGATTTTTAGTACCCCCCTGCTCCTGATAACTACTCTTTTCCTTTTGAGGCAGAAGAACCGTCCCCATGCATCATTACAAAAACAATAAATACTTTTTACATTAGATTAATAAAGTAGACTCTAACTTCAAATATAATAAAGTAGAGGCTGACATTTTGAGAGGAGTGATGAAATGGATACAACTTCTCACATCTTAATGGGGTTGGGACTGAGTGCTCTTGCTCAAATGGATCCTGTGATCGCTAATGATGCTGCCCTGACACAAGCTGTTGTTTTGGGTACAGTCATTGGTTCCAATGCCCCTGATTTTGACTTTATGTATCTTTTGAAAGGAAAAGGCAGCTACTATCGAAACCACAGAGCATGGTCCCATTCCCTACTTGCTTTACCTTTATGGAGTGCTGCCGTTTCAGGAATTATTTTTTCCCTTTTCAATATGCCGTCTTTTTCCCATCTATTCTTTTGGACCTTCTTAGCCGTTATACTGCATGTCTTCTTTGATTTGTTTAATGTGCATGGCACTCAAGTCTTGCTTCCTTTTTCAAACAAATGGATTGCCTTTGATTCCCTCCCATTATTTGACCCAACGATTACATTCGTACATATCCTAGGATTTTGCCTGCTGCCTTTCTATGAACCTGGAAAAACCTTTCTGATTATCTATCTTTTTATCTTCGTATATGTTGTTGTCCGGACTACTTATGCAGTTATGATAAAAAGAAAATTAGAGCACCACTTTGTCCGTTCCCTCCGGATTAAATTGATTCCACATATGTTCTTGTTTCAATGGGACGTCTTAATTGAGACCAAAACAGACTTTTTATTTGGCGTCTATTCCGACGGCAGTCTGCACATCGAGCATACCTTTTCAAAGGAAATAGACTTTCCTGAACTTGTTTCAGATAGCCAAAAACACCCTGTCGTTTCCGATTTTCTTTCTAGCACCCAATTTGCCTATCCGTTTGTTCGGTCTTGGAAAAATGGATACCTCATCTATTGGAAGGACCTTCGTTTTCGGACTAGAAAATTTTTTCCCACTCTAGCCATCCTATTTATTTCGTCTGATTTTAAAATAAAAAATTGCTTTATCGGTACTTTGCATTCCTTGAAGCAATACAAACAGGTTGTTCGAAAACTAAAAATATAAAAAAGGGTGATTGAATGGAAAAAACATTATGGATGATTACTAGCGAAATGACAGGTTATGTTCATAGCACTATACTTCTCCCCCATCCTCACACTCTTTTTTACATAAAAATTCCACCATAAATTTTATCCGCACCCTAAAAAATAGTTTAGGAGGGAAAAAAGTGAAAGGCGCATTGAATGGGAATGCCATCAGAAAAGCTGTACCTGCTTTGATCCTTACGACTGTGTTTTCAGCGGCTTTTGTTTTAGACTCAGGGAGACCTGAAACGACAGGCATTTCTCATAGCATCGAGACTGGTCAGTCGCGCATTCACGTTCAATTGCTTGGGGTTAATGATTTTCACGGCCAATTAAATGTAACCCGTGAAGTAAACGGAAGGCCAGTTGGCCGCGGGGATTATCTCGCAGCCTATCTAAAAGAAAGAAAAGCGGAAAACAAAAACACCCTGTTAGTTCACGCAGGTGACATGGTTGGCGCAAGTGCACCCGTCTCTTCTCTTTTTCAAGAGGAGCCCGCAATCCATGTGTTAAACAAGATCGGCTTTGATATCGGAACGTTAGGGAATCACGAGTTCGACCGAGGCACGAAGGAAATGCTCAGATTGATTCGAGGAGGCTTCAACCAAAGGTCCGAATATTTTATAGGTGCTGGGTTCCCCTATCTATGTGCCAATGTTCTTAACGCCAAGACGAATTCCCCCATTTTCCCTCCCTATAAAATTATGAAAGTAGCAGGCGTTCCAATTGGATTTATTGGTGTGGTATCGGATGATACACCCAGCATGGTGGATTCGAAGGCAATTGAAGGTGTCACCTTCATAGATGAAGTTACAGCCATCAATATAGCGGTGGGCGAATTAAAGGACCAAGGCGTAAAAGCAATCGTAGTACTAGCTCACATTTCAGGTAAACAGTCTTCCCGTGACGCTGCCGCATCCGGTGAGATCGTTGAAATGGCTAAACTGGTGGATGATGAAGTAGACGTCATGTTTGCTGGCCACAGCCATTCTTACCTTAATACGGAGGTTGATGGAAAACTGCTAGTCCAGGCTGAATCCTACGGGACTGCCTTCTCCGATGTGGATTTGGAGATTGACCCAGTAACGAAGGAAATTGTGAGTAAAATAGCGGAGATTGTTGTTACCTATCATGACGCTATCAAGCCAGATCCTGAGATGAAGGCATTGATTGAAAAATACGAAACAGAAGTTACCTCTGTGGTGGACGAAATTGTTGGAACGGCTGCTTTTGATATTACCAGCAAACGGAACGAAAACGGTGAATCCACTTTGGGCAATCTGATTGCCGATTCCGAGCGTTCCATGATGAATACGGATTTTGCTTTTATAAACCCAGGTGGAATCCGAGCAGAACTTCAAGCTGGTACTGTCAGTTATGAAGAGCTGTTAACGATATTGCCATTTCATCATCATTTGGTGAAGATGCAGTTGACTGGCGACCAAATCCGCCAGGTTTTAAATCAACAGTGGCAACATGACCAAGTGCGGATGCTGCAGGTTTCCGGTTTGAAATACACTTGGGATGAGAGGAAAACTGGTAGCGACAAAATCGTCGATTTATATACGGATGACGGAACCTTGGTTGTGCCTGATAAAACCTACTCCGTGACTGTAACCAGCTATCTGGCCAATGGCGGTGATCATTTCACTGCTTTTCAAAATGGTACGAATAAAGAGATGGGACCTATTGACGTTGATAGTTTTAAAGAATACCTGAAACAGTTTAATCAACCTATTCGCTCTTTCATTGATGGCCGGATTCAAAAAGTTCGCTAATAGGATTCCCGCTAATGAATGAAGGACATTTCCACCCTGGGGCTCCTTCGTTTTGTCCTTCATCCCCTTCATGAAGGACATTTCTACCCCGGGGCTCCTTCGTTTTGGCCTTCATCACCAAAGTGGTCAATTTGTTAGAAATAATTTAAGAAAACATTACGGCATTTTAATCTAGCCTTAAAATAGAAAGTCTACAATAAACGTTAGTAATCAGATGGAATAGCACCAAAAAATATTATTCATAAAAGAAGGATGATATATGAATATTTCCTATAAAAACTATCAAGGCGGAAATAATAATTTGGTCGTTATAGAAAGCGATGGAGTGGTTACCACGAGTTTAAAAGATAAGGATACCGCTATAAGAACCCATAAAAGGAAATTAAAGCGGTTAAAGGCTAAACAAAAATGAAACATAGGGACGGTTCTCATGGCAATTTAAATTGATTTACTAATTTAAAATAGCTGCAGAACCATCCCCTTCGTTTCTTAATAATTTTTTATCAGCATTTTATCAATTTCACGTACTTGATCATATGAATTTAATAGATTCTCAGGTACCAAGGTTCGGCCATATTCCCAGGCATTCCTTTCTATTAGAGACAGAAGCTGTGCTTTTTCTTCATCCTCACCATAATGTATAGTCCTTAAATCATGTTTATTTTTCTTAAAATCTAAATAATAACCGAGTTGACGATAAAGAATAAGTCTGACACAGTCTTCATCTGTCTGTTTAATTTTAAAGTTAATATTCGCTATGTATCCATTTATTTGTAGGTAGTTAAACTTTAGAGTATTTGTTGATACGTTATAACTCATCGGTGCAGGTAATTTATTGTTCATCTCATAATTAATATCTAATTTGTGTTCTTCTAAAGTATTACTAATGATCTCCTCAATATCCCATATATATAGCATTCTATCGACCACTTCCCTTCCTAAAAGTTTTTCATTAAAAATAATTTTTTCTGCCTTCCTCTCTTTATTTTTATGAAATGGTAACGGAAAGTAAATCCTTCCATTTACCTTAAGCCTTTATACCTGCATCAACCGTATCCTTCCATGTTTTTATTATTTATTTAGATAAAGATAGTTCTTTTGTATTATTTTCCCTGATTTACACAACATTTACAGAATATTTATTCTCCCCTAATAAAACTTATTTAATATTTAAGCTGTTGAGCAAGCTTATTAATAAGGGGGAAAAGGAAAAATGAAAACTCGTTTTAAGAAGGCTATTCCTTTCATTGCAACAACAGTTCTTGCAACAACTGCACTTACAACCCAAACATTATTTAATGAGGGTGGTAATCAAAAAGCAGAAGCACAGTCAGTCTCAAATGAAGATGTGAAAAAGAAGGATGCTACATGGCTTGCAGGTGACCATCACGTGCATAGTGAATGGAGTGTTGGTTGGGACAATTCTACAAATCCTCCGACTGCTATTAGAGGCGGGGATGCTATCTATCCAATCTCTAAGAATGCCGAAAATGGTAAAAAGTATGGACTGGATTGGATGATGACAACAGATCATGGAGGTCCTAATCATTCCAAGGTTAACTTAGAACAAGCCTATCCTGAATTATTAAAATCCCGTGCAGCTGTTCCTGAAGTTCTTCAATTCTACGGAATGGAGTTTGACACACCAGCAGCTGACCACAGCACTCTCATGATTCCAAAAGGGGAAAATGAATCGCAAGTGCTTTACGATATTGAAAGTAAATTCAATAAACGTGATCCTTTTCCAAACGATGGAAGCAGGGATACAGAATCAACTATGATTGATGCTCTTAACTATATGAAACAAATGGATGAACTTCCAATTTCTATCGCACACCATCCATCCCGCTCAGCTACTGGTGTCGGTGTATGGGGACAAGATACTCCGCAAGAGTTCCGTAATTGGAACGATATCGCACCTAACATCTCTATCGGTATGGAAGGTGCGCCAGGACACCAGGCGGCTGCTATTAACCCAGATGGCTCTCTTGATCCTAAAGGATCCCGTGGTTCGTATGGAAACGTAAACGCTCCAACAATGGGTGGATTTGACCAAATGTCAGCTATCGTTGGCGGTTTATGGGATTCGATGTTAGGTGAAGGAAGACATTGGTGGATTACTGCTACCTCTGACTCACATGTTAACTGGCGTGATGGAGGAAGTGACTTCTGGCCTGGTGAATATTCTAAAACATATGTAAAAGCAGTGAAAAATTATGAAGATGTAATGGAAAACCTTCGTAAAGGTAATGTATTTGTTACAACGGGAGACCTTATCTCTGAACTTGATGTTAAAGTGCAAGCAGTAGGGAAAACACCATTGCATGCACAGGCAAAAGGAAATACAGCATCAATCGGTGAAACACTTACACTTCCTAGTAAGAAATCTGATGTAACCGTAACAGTTCGCATCAAAGATCCAAACGCTGCGAACGCTCATGGAGATAAGCCAAATGTTCAACGTGTTGACTTAATTATGGGAGAAGTTAATGGAAAAGTGGAAGACCGCTCAACTGCTTCTAATCCTACAACAAAAGTTGTGAAGCGTTTCACTGAAAATGATTGGAAACAAGACGGTGAATACATCACGATTACTTATACTTTAAAAGGTGTAGATAAAGATAGCTACATTCGTTTACGTGGTACTAACACTGATCAATTAGAACCAGAAAAAGATCCTAAAGGTGAAAACCCATGGAATGATCTTTGGTTCTACTCAAACCCAATTTTCATGAAAGCAAGTAAATAATTAGGAATTCAAGGAGATTTTGACGAGGGGCATACATACTCCTCGTCTTTCCGTTATCTTTAATCATCAACAACATTGCGAGAAAACATTTGAAATGGACGTGGAATGAATGAAAAAGCTATGGCTGCCTACTTTATTCTTTTTACTTTTATTTGGCTCCCTTTTGCCTGCCCCATCCTCTGCCCATACCAATAATAGCGAAGGTTTTTCTAACATAGTAGTGAAAGAGAAATCGCTAGATTACGAGTTGAAGCTCGATCTGGAAGAACTCGGGCATGCCCTTAATAAGACAACAGAAGAAAAGGAACTAATTAACAATAAGATTGTGGAGCAATATATAAATTCCCATATTAAACTTTATGCGGACAGCCAACAAATTGAAGGCAGCGTGGAAAAAACAGATATAGAGATGATTAAGGAAAGACCCTTTGCGGTCATTAACTTAGCTTATAATATTGATCATAAACCCGAAAAACTAGTAATGGAATATAATATGTTTATGGACGACTCCGATCCAAGTCATGCCAATTTCGCAACCATTAAAATGGACGGGAAACAACAGGAAAAGATTCTTACATTTGAATCGAGGGAATTAGAAATTGGTGAGGTAAGCCTTTTGCAAAATGTTAAACAGTTTGTCGTTCTTGGCTTGGAACATATTTTTACAGGCTATGACCATATCCTGTTTATCATTAGTTTACTTTTTGGGGCAAAAACCTTTCGTCATATTCTTTCTTTAGTCACGGCCTTTACGATTGCCCATAGTATCACATTGGCTCTTGCTACTTTCGACATTGTTCAGCTGCCAAGTAGATTTGTGGAATCCGCTATCGCTTTAAGCATCGTCTACGTTGCACTTATGAATATTTTTAATAAGGACTCCAAACACCAGCCTTGGCTTGCCTTTGCTTTTGGTTTAATCCATGGATTCGGTTTTGCCGGAATCTTATCGGAAATGAGATTAGACACAAACCATATGGCTGCGTCCCTCTTATCTTTTAATATCGGAATCGAAATCGGCCAACTTATCATTGTATCGTTGGTATACCCGCTTATTTTATGGATCAAGAAATTAACGGTGAAACCAATAAAATGGGTGATTCCCGGAACCTCAGCAGCCATTTTAGCGTTTGGTCTTGTTTGGTTTATTCAAAGAGCTTTTTAAAAAAATGACATGGGGACGGATTTCTTGGTACCTTTGGGACACCAGACCCGTCCCCCATAACCGTCCCAAATTCAACAAATCATTATGAGGCAAGAGAACCGTCCCCATGCATCATTCCTAAAGCCCCTTGGTGGACAACAAGGCGTATTCAATATAGCTGGCAGCTGCTTGATTCATCCGTGCGAATCTTTCGTCATGGGTCTGCCCTTTGAAATACCGGAAGTAAATTTGCTGGGCGATGACAGCCAATTTAAAGTACGAGAAGGTAAGATAATAAGGGATAGTTGAAACGTCCAGTCCGCTTTTCTTTGCATACCTTTCTAAAAATTCTCTGCGAGTAAAGAAGCCTTCTTTTGCTGTGATGGGTTGGTTCCCTGGGCCGCCTTTTAATTCGTCAGGGTCGCCGGATTCCAACCAGTAACATAAGGCAACCCCAACATCAGCCAGCGGATCGCCGATTGTTGCCATTTCCCAATCAAACAAACCGGTCATCTCGCGAAAATCCTCTGAAAACATCGCATTATTCAATTTATAATCATATTGAATGATGGCGGGTTTTGGTGAAACAGGGATATTTTTTTGCAGCCAGGATGTTAACTCTTCCACACCGGGAACTTCTTCCGTTTTGGCATTTTCGTACCGTTTAATCCAGCCGCCAGTCTGCCTCTCCATAAATCCATCCGGCCTTGAAATCTTTAGTAACTCCGTTTTCGTGTAATCGACCTGATGCAGTTCTACTAATTGATCGACCATGATTTCCGATATTTTTATCCCTAAACTAGGATGATAAGGAACATGTGCAGGGAACTCATCATCTAACACTATCCCTTTTCTTCTTTCCATGATAAAAAAAGGACTGCCGACTATGGAGTGATCATTCGAAAAAATATACGGCTTGGGAGCAGTTGAAAAGATTGGGTGCACATTCGATAAAATCGTATATTCCCGCCCCATATCATGGGCTTTTGGCGCAACTGGTCCGTGCGGCGGCCGGCGCAGCACCGCCTCCCATTCCCCAACTCTTATTAAATAGGTCAGATTAGATTTACCTGCACCAAATTGTTCAATCTCCAATTTGCCTGCAGGGGCCTCCTCTATATGTTCCTGAATAAACTTTTGGAGCTTCTCATAATCGAGTTCCTCCCCTTTTCTCACATCAATCGTGTCACGAAAGGTTTCCTTCATTTCTTTAATCACTCCCTTTTTTAAAAAAGTTCAGGCAATGGAGTACTGACCTCCATTACCTGAACTCGGATATTGTTTTTAGATTTGGACTGCTGATAATTCTGGAGTTTGATATTTTTTAAGTTCCAATCTAGCAATCTGACGGCGGTGCACTTCATCAGGACCATCGGCGAGTCTTAATGTACGTGCCTGCGCCCAATGATTGGCAAGAGTGAAATCATCACTTACGCCGGCAGCACCAAAGGCTTGTATCGCACGATCAAGCACTTTAAGTGCCATATTTGGTGCAACCACTTTAATCATTGCGATTTCCGTTTTCGCTTCTTTATTTCCAACTGTGTCCATCATATAGGCCGCTTTCAAAGTCAATAAACGGGCTTGCTCGATTTCAATTCTTGATTCTGCAATCCACTCTTGAACAACACCTTGCTCGGCAATTTTTTTACCAAAGGCAGTCCGGTTTAGTACTCGCTTAGTGAGGTCTTCGAGTGCACGTTCTGCAAGGCCGATTAATCTCATGCAGTGATGAATCCGGCCCGGTCCAAGCCGCCCTTGGGCAATCGCGAATCCTTTTCCTTCTTCCCAAAGCATATTATCGGCAGGCACCCGGACATTATCATAGACAATTTCCGCGTGACCATGCGGGGCATCATCATACCCAAACACTGAAAGGGTTCGTTCAATCTTCACACCTGGTGTGTTTAATGGTACGAGAATCATAGACTGCTGTTCATGCCGCTTTGCGGTTGGATCATTTTTCCCCATTACAATCGCAATCTTGCAGCGCGGATCCCCTGCTCCTGAGGACCACCACTTTCTGCCATTGATGACATATTCATCGCCATCTCTGACAATGCTTGTTTCAATATTGGTTGCGTCACTGGAAGCCACATCTGGCTCTGTCATTGAAAAACAGGAACGAATTTCGCCGGCCAAAAGTGGTTCAAGCCATTGTTTCTTTTGGGCTTCCGTACCATATCGGACAAGAACTTCCATGTTTCCTGTATCTGGTGCGCTGCAATTAAATACTTCCGGACCAATCATGGATCTCCCCATAACCTCACAAAGGGGTGCATATTCCAGATTGGTTAATCCAGCCCCATATTCACTTTCCGGCAAGAACAAATTCCATAGCCCTTCCGCTTTTGCCTTTTGTTTCAATTCCTGCATAATCGGAGGAATATCAGACCAGCGTGTTTCCTGTTGATTCAACTGCTCCTTATACAACTTTTCATTTGGGTAAACATACTCCTCCATAAACTTAATTACTCTCTTTTGCAAGTTAACAACCTTTTCAGAATATGAAAAATTCATCCTATCCATCCCCTTTTCATGTTTTTAGATAAATTTAAGATTATACAATAGACCTGAATCGAGTGTTGGCATGTTCACTGTTACCCATTTTATTTATGGGCAAAAACGGGCTTTCTTTTTTCGATAAATGCTGAAACTCCCTCTTTCACATCTTCTGTTAAAAAGACCTCTCCAAACAGTTCAGCTTCTCTTTCAATTCCGGCATGGAATTCCATATTTGTTCCTTCATCTACCGCTTTTTTAATCCGAGAAAGAGCCTGCAGAGAATACCCGCTGATTTTCTTGGCCATTGCCAGTGCCGCGTTCATTCCTTGTCCTGTTGCGACAACTTTGTTCACGAGTCCAAGCTTCACCGCTTCATGTGCCGAAATGGGGTCACCGACAAACATGAGCTCTTTTGCTTTTGCTTCTCCTACTATTCTTGGAAGACGCTGGGTGCCCCCTCCGCCAGGGAAGATTCCCAATTTGATTTCCGGCAGGCCAAGCTGCGCGTGTTCTTCGGCAATCCGGATGTCACAAGTGATGGCAAGCTCACAGCCGCCGCCGAAGGTCAGGCCATTTAAGACGGCAATCGTCGGCTTCGGCAGGAAATCGATTTGGTTAAAGACGGCATGCTGCTCCAATACTCGGTCCTTCATGCCTGCTTTGCCAATGGATTGAGGGAACTCTTTAATATCTGCTCCCGCCATAAACGCCCGGCTTCCTGCCCCCGTCAAGATGACCACCACAATGTCGTGATCGCTGGCAATATCATCAAAGACAGTCTTTAACTCACTGGTTACCTGCCCGCTTAAAACATTTAGCGGCGGATTATCAATCGTCACAACCGCAATATGATCACTTTTTTCCAGTTTTACTAATTGCGTATTCACTTTGCCTTCACTCCTGTTTTTTCATATTCATACCAGCCCTTGCCGGTTTTTCGGCCAAGAGTCCCAGCCTTCACTTTTTCTTCCAGGCTTGCAGACGGCTTATCCTCTTCATTTCCTGTTTCTTTATATTTTTCCGCCAGTGCATAGTAGCCGACATCAATGCCGGATAAATCCATCAGCTCAAAAGGACCCATCGGGTGGTTTAATGCTTTTTTGACAATCGTATCAATGTCTTTATAATCGCAGATGCCTTCTTCATACAGCTTGAGCGCTTCGTTGTTTAAGGCAAACAACAGACGGTTTGCTATAAAGCCCCATGTTTCCTTGCGCAGCAACACACCGGTACGCTTGATTTTTTCACAAACAGCCATTGTGACAGCAGCCGTTTCTTCAGACGTAGTCTCACTCATGACGACCTCAACGCAATCCATCACTAAAGCTGGAAAAAAGAAGTGCATATTACAGACTTTCTCCGGCCTCCTGGTAACATCGGCAATTTTTGAACTAGCAATTGTGGAGCTATTGGATGCTAAAATGGCATGAGGAGGTGCCAAACGATCAACTACAGCGAATAGCTCCCGTTTAACATCTAGCTTTTCAACAACCGCCTCAATGACAAAGTCTGTATTCCCTACTGCCACTTCTAAATTAGTCGTATAAGACAACCGGGCGAAGGCCTGATCCAAGCCTTCCTGACTGATTTTCCCTTTTTGAACCCATTTTCCCATTTGAAAATCAAGGGCTTCCTTTGCCTGTTCCAATGCCTTCTCCTGGATATCGTAGATGGTTGTTGAAAACCCGCCTAACGCGCATAACATAGCAATTTGGTGTCCCATCGACCCTGCACCTAACACCGAAATATGTTTTACATCCTGTATATTCAATGATTTCACTCCTTCCAATACTAACCGGTTAGTACTTTGGTAATGTTCAAAAAACTTATCCTTCTCGCTCAATCAGCGCTGCAATGCCTTGGCCTCCGCCAATACAAGCTGTAATCAATGCCCGCTGTTTATTTGCTCTTTGTAATTCGTACACGGCCTTCGTCATCAAAATCGCTCCTGTTGCTCCAAGTGGATGACCATGTGCAATTGCCCCGCCGTTGACATTGAGCTTAGCTTCGTCGATTTCCAATTCGCGGTTACAGGCAAGAACCTGAGCAGCAAACGCTTCGTTCAATTCAACTAAATCAAAATCATCGATCTTCAATCCTGTCCGTTGTAATAGCTTTCTAGTTGCCGGTACCGGACCGATTCCCATAATATTAGGATCCACACCGCTTACCGCAGAGTCACGTACAACTGCCAGCGGCTTTACGCCTAATTCTTCAGCCTTTTCACGGGACATGATCACTAATGCGCTGGCTGCATCATTGAGCCCTGAGCTGCTTCCAGCTGTAACGGTTCCTCCTTCAAGGAACGCTGGCGGCAATTTAGCTAATCCTTCAAGCGTCGTTGATGGTCTCGGATGTTCATCCACTGCAACTGTGATTGGCTGCCCTTTTCTAACAGGAATTTCAATAGGCACAATTTGTTGTTTGAAAAATTCTTGCTCCATAGCGGCTGCCATTCTTTGCTGGCTTCTTAATGAATAGGCATCCTGTTCTTCTTTAGAAATATTATATTTTTTCACTAGATTTTCAGCCGTGATTCCCATTGGCGGATCACCGATTTCCTTTGGTGAAAGCTGCGATTTGCGAAAACTTGGCGGCGCTGCACTGTACGCTTTTGTTGCGCGATCCATTAAATAAGGAGCACGGCTCATGCTTTCGGTCCCACCCGCCACATAAATATCACCTGCTCCGGCATTAATCGCCTGGGCAGCTAAAACGACGGCATTGATACCAGATCCGCACTGACGGTCAATGGTTAAACCAGGTATTTCAAGAGAAAGTCCGGTTTGCAGGGCTGTTAATCTAGCAATGTTTCCGCCGCCGCTTAACACATTTCCAAAAATAACATCATCAATCTGATTCGCATTAACACCTGCTCGGTTGAGCGCTTCCTTTATCACGACTGCACCAAATTCATGGGCATTCAGGCTGGCTAAGGCGCCGCCTTGTCTTCCTATTGGGGTTCTTACTGCTGATACGATTACTGCATCTCTTTTTGACATTCTTTTTTCCTCCCTATTCATCTATTAAATATGTTTATAGTAAAACCTGTCTTGCAATGACAAGCTTTTGTATCAAATTTGAACCTTCATAAAATTGGGTAATTTTCGCATCCCGCAGCATTCGTTCCACTGGGTAGTCATCAGTGTAGCCGCTGCCTTCTAGCATTTGAACAGCATCCGTGGTCACTTTTATCGCGACATTCGAACAGAATAGCTTTGCCATAGAGGCAGTACCTGCCACTTCAGCTGATCCGCTGTCCAGTAATTCTCCACCGTAGTAAAGCAATCTTCTTGCAGCTTCAATCTCTGTTGCCATATCAGCCAGCATTAGCTGGGTATTATGAAATCTCAAACTCTCCCTCGAAGAGCGCATAAATTTATGGGCATACTTTATTGCCTCTTCATAAGCGCCTTGTGCAATCCCCAAAGCTAGAGCCGCAACACTTAATCTCGTCCGATTAAGCGTTTCTTTCAAAATTTTAAATCCTTTACCCTCCCCTCCAATTAGCTGTGAATGATGAATTTTTACATTTTCTAAAATTAGTTCTCTTGCTGGAATCCCTTTTACACCCATTTTCCCTGCTTCTCTTCCTACTGTTAGTCCGGGTGTTCCCTGCTCGACAATAAAATAGGTGAGTCCTGCATTTTTTATTCTGGGGTCCATCGTTGCGACAATCATGTAAATGTCAGCTATCCCAGCGTTAAACACAAATAACTTTTTGCCATTTAAAACATAATAATCGCCCATTTTTTCAGCTGTTGTATAAACCGTTTCTAGATCGCTGGTGATTCCCTCTTCCGTAATCCCAATCGCCCCTATTAAATCACCTGATGTGAGAGGGGGTAAATACTTCATTTTTTGCTCCTCCGTACCACCTAGAAGAATGGGGTTCATCACCATTTCCTGATTCGTCAACAGCATGGATGTCGAACCGCAGCAGCGAGCAATCTCTTCAATAATGATCAACTGATTCAAGTGCGATAGGCCGCCACCGCCAAAACGGGTAGGTACACTTGTGCCGAATAATCTATTTTCTGCTAACTTCCTGACGTGGGTGTCCGGTATTCTTTGAAGTTGGTCCACATCTTTTGCCGCAGGAAGAAAGCAATCTTCAGCAATAGACTGGATAAAATGACGAACCATAGAAATCTCTTCCTGAATCAATTACATTCCTCCTCCCATTGTCATTATTCTTTTACGATGCAATTTCCGTGCCAACTTAATAAGACTGGTTATTTATGGTCCCTTCCCTTGGTAATGCAAAAAAACAACAAAAAAATAGTGCAAAATTGCAACACGTTGCATTTTTGCACTATTTATAATAATTGGAATATTTTTGAACTTTCCTTGATAACGTGGAAGCATCGACGTCTAGTGCTTTTGCAGCCGCGCGAATGCTAGGATACTGCTTCAACGCACGATCGATGACCTGTTTTTCAAAGAGTTCCATTTGCTCTTTTAGGGACCTTACATTATCAGTAGTTGGATTGATTTCGCCACTTTCATTGGGTGGTTCAGACTGCGTTTTTTCTTTATTTGTCTGTGTGAATAATTCATTTCTGATGTCATCAGCAGTAATAATCGGTTTTTCAATCATAATGCACAGCCGCTCAACTATATTTTGAAGTTCTCGCACGTTTCCCGGCCAATGATACTGTAGAAAACTAGCCAAAACTTCTTTTGAAAAAATCTTATTCACGCCATATTTTTGTCTTATGTTATGGATAAAGTGATAGGTTAAAGGAACGATATCGTTTGGTCTTTCCCTTAGCGGAGGAATATGGATTGGTATGATGTTTAATCGATAATAGAGGTCCTCTCGAAACCCTCCTTTTTTAATTAAATCTTCCAGATTTTGATTAGTGGCAGCGATTACCCTGGTGTCGATTTTGATCGGCTTTGTCCCGCCGACCCTGGTAATTTCAAATTCCTGCAGCACCCTTAGTAATTTGACCTGTAAGTGTAAGGGGATTTCGCCAATTTCATCTAAAAGAATCGTCCCCTTTGCGGCCTGTTCAAATAAACCAACCTTACCCTTAGGGCTAGCTCCTGTAAACGCCCCAGGTTCATAGCCGAATAATTCAGATTCTAACAGATCATTGGGAATGGCGCCGCAATTCACTTTGATCAGCGGCTGGCTGCTTCGTTTGCTATTTTCATGAATTAATTTTACAACAACCTCTTTACCCACTCCTGATTCCCCATATAAAATGACGGTTGAATCATGCTGAGCGACTCTTAAGGCGCGGTCGATGACTTTCTTCATTTTCAAGTCGTAGGCGACAATGGAATGAATGGCGGTTTTATTGGATTTTAGTTCCTCCAGCTGCTGAGTGATTTCCTCATGCTCCTGCTCTAATTGAAAAATTTCATGCTTGAGCTGGTTTAATACTGTAACGTCCAACATCTGACTGACAACTTTTATGATTTGTCCTTGTTTATTTTTAATAGGGATGGCGGTTACTAAAACTTCCTTGCCATTATAGAGTTTTGTCAGTTGGGTAATAGGTTTTCCTTCTTTAAAAACCTGCAGTTCGGCGGTTTGGTCGATGATTTCCTCGATTATTAAATCCCGATGCCTGCGGCCAACCACATCACTTACCGATAATCCTGTTTGTTCCTTAAATGCCGGATTTACTTCGGTAATCCTGCCCTCTTTATCAGTGATGACCACTCCTGTAATGGAATGCAGAAACATTTGCTGATATGTTTCATAAATCTCTTCCAGTTTCGCTAATTCGCACGGTGCGTCTGATACCAACGTCCACTTACGATCCCTGTTTGTTATTTTTTTGGTCCTCCTTCCAATTAGGGTTGTATGTAAATAATCTGATTAAAGTTATTGTATTCTATATTTTCTGAAAAATAAATGATTTAATCTGCTTACTCCTCAGTTACGTGATGTACCTTACCTCATCCCATTAATAATGGATTCCATAAATTTCAAAAAAAATCTTGAGGTTGATGCAAAAGAACCGTCCCCATGCATCGTTTTTTATGACGTGTTTGCATTATAATGTTTATATACATAACACAAACATGAAGGAAAAAGGAGCTTTAAACAATGGATTTGCAATTACAGGGCAAAAACGTACTTATTACCGGCGGTTCAAAAGGAATCGGGAAAGCAATTGCCGAGGCATTTGTTGCTGAAGGAGCAAATGTTACGATTACCGCAAGAGGTCTAGGCTATTTAGAAGAGGCAAAAGCGGAACTTGGCGGCAACGTTTCTATTTATCAAGCAGACCTTACTAATCCAGAGGAACGAGAAAAATTGATTCACACATTTATCGAGGAAAATGGAACGATTGATATCCTGATTAACAATGCCGGCGGCAGTAACGGCGGCAAGGCAATTGAAACCGATATGGAACTTTTTTATCAGGCAATGGAACTGAACTATTTTTCCGCAGTACATTTGAGTAAACTTGCTGCCATTCATATGAAAAATCAGAGGTCTGGAGCAATCATTAATATTACCTCTGTCTATGGTAGGGAAAGCGGCGGAAAAGTCACATACAATAATGCAAAAGCGGCGCTCATCAGCTTTACAAAGTCTTTTGCCGACGAAGTAATTCCCTATGGTATCCGGGTGAACAGTATTGCTCCCGGAAGTATTTTACACGAGACTGGCAATTGGATCAGACGCATGAACGAGGATCCTGAGGGCATTAAAGAGTTTGTGAATAAAGAAATTCCTGCAGGCCGCTTCGGTACCCCGGAGGAAATCGCCAATGTTGCGGTATTCCTTGCTTCTGAAAAAGCATCCTGGATTGTCGGAGCCAGCATAAATGTCGATGGCGGACAATCGAAGATGAATTTTTGAGGCTTTTATTCCTATTCCGGCTGAATCACAATGTAAATAATACACAAAAACGCTTGGGCTTTCCAAAAAAATCCAAGCGTTTAACTTTATAGAGGCTTTATTCTCCCGAACCAGCTAATACTTGAATCATTCGGGTGCATATAAAGTTTATATCCTCCTGAACTAGCAAACCTGTGAAGTATTCGGGCTCATATAGAGGCTATATCCTCCCAAACTTGCAAACCTGTGAAGTATTCGGGCTCATATTGAGGCTATATCCTCCCGAACTTGCAAACCTGTGAAGTATTCGGGCTCATATAGCCGCTATATCCCCCCGAACTTAAAAAATCTTAATGCATTCGGGCTCATATAGAGGCTGTATCCTCCCGAACTTGAAAAATCTTGATGCATTCGGGCTCATATAGAGGCTGTATCCTCCCGAACTTGAAAAATCTTGATGCATTCGGGCTCATATAGAGGCTGTATCCTCCCGAACTTGAAAAATCTTGATGCATTCGGGCTCATATAGAGGCTGTATCCTCCCGAACTTGAAAAATCCTGATGCATTCGGGCTCATATAGAGGATATATACTCCTGAACTTGCAAACCCTTGAATTGTTCGGGCGCATATAAAGGTCTTTATCCTCTCGAACCAGCAAACCAAGTAATAAATACCTTTTTCGAAAAAAAATGGCTGCACATAAGCAACCAATTTCGCTTCCCAATCTGTTTTCAGCCAGCTGCCAATTTCAGATCTTCTTCGGCAGTCGAATTTTGCTTTGAATAAAGTTCTTTGTAATAACCGTTTCTTTTTAGCAGGGTCTTATGATTTCCACTTTCTACAATCCTGCCGTTTTTCAAAACATATATCATATCAGCATTCAAAATCGTTGATAGTCTGTGGGCGACCATTATGATGGTCTTATCTTGATCAAATTGATTAATCGACTCTTGAACAAGCTTTTCACTTTCATTATCCAGAGCGCTGGTCGCTTCATCCAAGAAAATCAACGAAGGATTTTTTAAGAAAATCCTGGCAAGGGCTACCCGTTGTTTTTGGCCGCCAGATAGCTTAACCCCTCTCTCCCCAATTTCTGTATCATAGCCGTTTGGCATTGCTGAGATAAAATCATGTGCAAAAGCCTTTTTGGCAGCAGCGATTATTTCTTCATCTGTCGCATCAAGCTTTGCCATCTTAATATTGTCCTTAATCGAAGTGCTGAATAAAAAGTTATCCTGCGTGACAATCCCCATATGCTCTCTAAGATTATCAATTGAGTAATCTTTGATATTGACCCCATCAATTAACACTTCGCCTTTCGTTACATCATACATTCTCAGCAAAAGCTGCAGGATGGTGCTCTTACCGCCGCCGCTTTCACCAACAAACGCATACGTTTTTCCTTTTTCAAGGGTCAACGAAACATTATCTATTATGTTCTTCTTTCCATCATAGGAGAATGTCACGTTATTAAGCTCGATGTAATCGTTAAATTCTTTCAATTGAACAGGGTTAACTACTTCTTTAATTGCCTTAGGGGTTCCAAAGAAATCAAATATCCTTTTTAAAGCAACACTTCCTTCGGTAATGGCCGGATAGGCATTCACTAGAGCTGCAACCGGACTTCTCATTTTATCGACATAGGCAAAGAAGGCAATCAGGCTTCCCATTGATAAACTGCCATCGATGACAAACAAACTGGCGATTATCGCGACAACAAATGGTGTCATATCACTTAAAACATTGACGAAAGCTAACATGATTGCATTAATTTTGGCGTGCCGATCTGTTAATTTGTCAAATTGGGTTAAGTGTTGATCGAGTTCCTCTTTGTCTCTTTTTTCCGAAGCAAACAACTTCGAAAGGAAGGCACCTTGGATTTTTTCAAAAATAAACCCGCTCATTACCGATCGATATTGCATCATGTTGCGGGTTGATTTTTTTAATCTTTTTGACAGGATATGAGCAAGAATAAATTGTAAGCCAACTAGGAAAACGGACAGGAGCGTTAATTTTACATTGAGTGTCAACATGACCGCCACTACGAACACGAGCACAATCATTTCTATCCAGATGTTCCCAAAGAAGGCTGTCAAGAAACTTTTTACCTTTTCAATATCATCGAAAAATCGTGTAGCGATTTCTCCGCTTTTGTTATCAACAAAATATTTCGCATCCAGAGAATGAACCTTCTTAAAGGCGTCCTTTCGAAGATGTTTCATAATATTGTTATTTGCTTTGTGGATGCAAAATTGCCTTACATATTCCATCGGTGTTCGGATGAAAAGGAATATGGCCAGCATGCCGAGCCCAATCATCATTAGCTGTTCAAGCATTTCCGTGCGCGACAATTGCTCATTTTGCAGCAAAGAATCAAAAATATATTTTAAAATTAATGGAACAAACAGCGGTACCAGGAAACGAAAGATGCTCCCAACAAATCCTAGCAAGTATAACCCTTTTACTGGCTTCACATATGGTAAAAACAACTTGAAATCTTTCATTTTATCAAACTCCCTTCAAAATTGATCCAGCGGCCTTATCGAGCGAAGTTTTCTAATGTATTGGATGATTTCATTCTACGTTGTTTTAATAGTTTCCTAACCGCACACTTTCTGAACCTCCACCGCATACTTTTAAGACCTTCACCGCAGTTTTTTTGAGTGCTGCCGCAAATTATTGGGGATGCTTTTTATGCGAAAAAAACCCGCTATCGCGGATTTTCAAGCAAACATTTAGGCCATCTTATTTGTTATTGTTTGTTTAGTAGGATACTAAATTACTGAATATTAACTTAATCAATTGGTTATTGAATCTATGGACCGACCTTAATTACTGAACTATGGCGCTGCTGAGCCATTGGGGAGTTATGAACGCTTCTTATCTACCGATTTATGTCGCTGACGAGCCATTGGGGAGTTATAAACGCTTCTTATCTACCGAACCATGACGCGGCTGAGCTATTGGGGAGTTATAAACACTTCTTATCTACCGATCTAAGTCGCGGCCGAACCATTGGGGAGTTATGAACCGCTTCTTATCTACCGAACTATGGTGCGGCCAAGAAACTGGGGAGTTATAAACGCTTCTTATCTACCCAACTAAGGAGCTACCAAGTAATTGGGGAGTTATGAACCGATCATAACTCCCAAACCTAAACGTCCTGGTATGTATTGGGGGTTTAAACCAATTAAACCTTAGTAGATTATAGAAAAATCACCAATAATCCCTAACGAATGGACCAATAAATAAAAAGAGGCAAATCTATTCGATCTGCCTCTCCATCCTATTTCACCCCTACTCAACCTTTATCACATAAGGCACTGTAAAGACTTGGCTCTCTCTCTGAAACTGTACCCAAATCTTATAAACTCCACTTTTCGGAAATTCTGTTTCAAAAAGAGCCTCCGGACCACTTCCTTGCCCTTCAACTGCGTGAACGTGCAAATAACGTTCCCCGTCCTCGGATAAAACGACCACATGACCAATCGCACCTAAATAAGGCTCGAGGTCCGTAATCGGCTGATTTGTTGCTTCGTCCGTTATTGTAAACTTAAGAGTAAGCTCCTTGTTTGCCTTGAAAGAATCCATTGTTAAGGCTACTCGATTACCATCCACGGTTTTCACAAGGTCGTCATCAACCACGACAGGGACAGAAGCCTTTTCACTTCCCTCAATGTCAACCCACGCCATTTTGGTCATTGAATCGCCGTCAGAAGGCTTGAAGTCTGCTATAAGCTTATACTGACCGCCAGTGGGAAATTCATTTGTAATCTCAAACAAACCGTTCCCTTTATACTCAGGGTGGATGTGATTGAAATAGGATAAATCCTTGCTGACGATAATCAAATGCAATATTTTTTCGTGCGTAATTTCAAAATCATCAACCGGTTTCCCGTCATTCTGCAAAATCTTTAGTTGTAACCGTTTCTCGTCACCCGCTGCACTTTCAATCTTCCATTCCACTTTTACATCATCAGCGACAATTCGGGTACTAACTTCCGCAACTTTCTCATTCTCCCATGATTCATTCGATTCCCCGCAGGCAGACAGCAATAACAACGGCAAGAACAGCACCAACAAGATTCTACTCATATCGAAGCGCCTCACTTAACTTGATTTTTGCTGCTTTGGTTGCTGGAGCGATGCTGGAAATAATGCTGACAATAATCCCAAACAAAGCTATTATCGCAATAATTAACCAAGAGACGCCGAATTCAAAGGTTAGTGAGTTTACTTGCATAAACGTAGACGTCAAATAGATTAACAGAATGCCAAACAGGATTCCGATGACGGTAGCAGCAAGCCCTATTCCAAACCCTTCTAGTAAAATCATCCCGATAATCTGACGGTGCGTAACACCAACCGCCCGCATCATCGCTATTTCCCGGACCCGTTCCATAATATTAATCAGCAAGGTATTCGCAATCCCAATACCAGAGACGATAATACCTAGGATGACAAGTGCATTCACCATACTAAAGGATGCTGTAATGGTACCGCCAATCATGGAAACCCAATCCTCAGGCCCCCACATTTCCTCAATTCTCCCACCGAATTTGGAGTAAATATTCTCTCTCAATTGTAGTGGACTTATTTGTGTTTCCTTGATGACTAACGCATTTCTTTCATATTTCACACCGAAGTTTTCCTTGAAGTTCTCATCACTCATAAACGCCCCGTAACCACTATTTTTCATTGTGTTTACCATGGCGGCCACTTTAAAGGTTTTTTCACCATCAATAGTAGCTAACGTAATGCTTTCGCCAATTTTTCCTCCCCAAGTTTCAAAGGCCGCCTGATCAAGGACAATTTCATCGTTTTTTAAACTTTTGATTAATGCACTGTGTGAACCCTCTTCTACGGTAAACAACGGGAACCGGTCAATCCAGTCAGCCCCCACCCCGTATACAGGGAGCATTCGCTTCTCGCCATCCAAATTCCAAACGATTCCCTGCATCGAATATGTTGCTGCATCTTTCACACCGTCTGTATTTTTGATAATGTCGAGATCCTCTTTCTCAATATGGTGGAACATGATGTCGAGATTTCCGCCGTAAGATTGGTTAATCATTTTCTCATACGACTGTAGTAGGGCAGAATTTAGAGAACTCATTAACACAATCATCGCAATCCCAAGAGATAGAATCACGGAAGTCATGGAAGTGCGGCCAATATTTCGATTTAAATTACGGATCGCAACGTCTCCGGAAAATTTGAATACAAGTCGATAGAACGCCTTCAGAACAAAACTAAACAGTTTAAAAAGATAAGGAAATACTAAAGTGATGCCAATCATAAGCGGCAGGACTAAAATCAAATGCTTGATAAAGAAACTTGATAGAATAAGTAAGACCCCGACGATTCCTAACCACTTAGAATGACCACTAGGCTTTGCTTTGTTCTCTTTTAGCACATCAATCACACTAGTCTTACCAACCTGTTGAATCGGGTACCAGGAGGCAAGAATCGGAACGAGCAGACCGGCAAGGATTGACACGATCAACCCGGTTGCTAATTCCATGGAATTGTTGCTTTGTACTCCATATACCATGAAGATAAGAAGTTTCAATCCATGGGCAAGGCCGTATCCTATCGTAAGCCCAAACACCGTTCCGATAATGGCAACCAATAATACCTCGGTCAGGACCATACCCTGTAATTGTCCAGGTGTATAACCAATCGTTTTCATCACGGCAAATTCACTTCTTCTTTCTTTAATGCTTACATAGAGCGAATTAAAAATGATGAAGGCACTCAGTGCAATCCCCAGAAAACCAGCAATATACAGGGCTAAGAAGAAAGTATTCAGATCTTTAAAGGCTGTATCAAAGTTAATAATCATAGGCTGCATATAAATACCGGTATTGTTTTTCACAAATTGATCCAACTCATTCTCTACGGCATCAAGCTGATTAGGGCTTGATGCTTTTACCTGGATTGCTTGAATTTTTCCCTTTAAATCAAACCAATCTTGGACTGTTGGGAGTGGAACTGCGACCGCCCAGTGGTGATATTTCGCCATATTCCAGCTGGAAGGGCCCATTAAGTCTTTTGTGTATCTAACAATGGCCGTTATCTTAACTGTTTTGACACCTTTGTCTGTATCAAAGGAAACCGTATCGCCAATCTTAGAGCCCCAAACCTTTGCTGTTCGATCCGTAATGACGGCCCCCTTGGCTTTTAAATCACCGTCAATTACTTTGAAACCAGTAACTGTGGTATCAAGCTGGCTATAGCCGGTGAGAACGACTCGTTTCTGGATGGAAGAGATCCCTTTTTCTTTTGTAATTAACTTGGTATTTTCCTTTAACATTGCTACGGATTCATAATCCTTACCCGAAGACATTTGCTTATGAACATCTTCGGAAAAATAGGCTTCCGTTCCGGCAATATTAAAATCCGCTTTTGCTATAGCCTCCTTTAAGTAAATAGGAAAGGCTTTTTCTGCCGTATTGACAGCTGCAATCACACCAAATGTGGAGGCAACCCCTATTATGATTGATAACATAGTAAGAAAAGTCCGCATCTTCCGCCGCATTAAATTACGCCATGCGATTTGCCACTTTTTCATTTCGATATCCTCCTTCCTCTACGATCATTCCATCTCTTACCACAATGATTCGATCTGCCACTTGTGCTGCCTGTTGGTCGTGTGTCACCATGACGACCGTAATCTTTTCCTCTTTGTTAAGCTTTGATAAAAGCTTTAAAATATCTTCACCATTTTTTTGGTCAAGATTACCGGTAGGTTCATCGGCTAGAATTAAACTTGGCTTCATCGCTAACGCCCGCGCAATGGCTACTCTCTGCTGTTGGCCTCCGCTTAGTTGGGAGGGGAATGCTGACTCTTTACCTTGCAGGTTTACTTCTGACAGCAATTTTTGCACAACTGTTTTGATTTGATTTTTTGGAGTGTTGTTGGCAGTAAGAGAAAGGGCAATATTTTCTCCGACCGTCATCATCGGCAGGAGCTGATAATTTTGAAAAACAAAGCCCACCTTTGTACGACGGAATAATGTGCGTTCTTTTTCATTCAATTTGGTTAAGTCAATTCCATCTACGACGATATTTCCTGTTGTAGGCTGATCAAGTCCCCCTAGTAACTGCAGCAATGTGCTTTTCCCAGAACCACTGGGCCCCATGATGGCCACAAATTCCCCTTTACGGACTTGCATTGCTGTGTCCTTTAGTGCAAAAAAATCACCCGACTCCAAAGTATACATTTTCGAAACATTTGAAACTGATATCATATTTTTTCCCTCCATTTAATGGCATGTTGTGTTTTCTATACTTTCATTGTAGTAATGAATGCATGTTGCCAAACCGCAGTCTTTTTGGAGGTAACCGCACTCTTTTTAAGGTGCCTCCGCAGGATTTTGCGGCAGCCCGCAAGTTTATCAGTGATTGCGATTAGTTACTCTCGGATAAAGTGTGGTTTCTCTCGGATACCGGTCCATTACTCTTGGATAAAGCACGGTTTCTCTCGGATAGCAGGATATTACTCTCAGGATGGGCAACATTACAGGCGAATAGGCTGGCGTTACTGTCGCATGACGGGCCGTTACTGTCGGATAAGCCGATGCTACTTTCGCATTACCATAATGAGGCAAAAAAAACTGCCAGGTTTAGCTCCTGGCAATTTGTTAATGCATCAAATAATGACTCGAGATTAGCCGATCTTTATGCTCTTCATATAGTTTTTCAACCATTTCATCGTGAAGGGCTTCTTCAGGTGCGATTAATCGTTTTTTTATGCTAACGGTAAAGAATAATAGATTTAATGTCATTGTAATTTTCCTCCTTAATGGGATTTGCCAATCCCACTGTTTGTTGTTTTCTATAATCACATATTACTCAGTTCAGCCGCTTCCCTAACCGCACTCTTTTTGAAGACCGCCGCATTTTTTCCGTGTGTCACCGCAGTCCTAACCGCTAAAGATTACCGCGTTTTCTATCGCAAAAAGAAATGGCGCAGTTCACTAAACTGCACCATTTCTTATACCTATTTTTCACATGCCAGTCACAAGAAAAAAGCTGTCGAAACAGCCAATTTTGTTGCATTTATTTTCTACTCCTCTATTAGAGCGGATTTACCGAGTGCTTTATGTAAATAATACGATTGTTAAATGAAAATCGAGGAGGATTTATATGCAGCAACAGAATCAACAAGCTAAAGGGAATGCGGGCTCCATGATGCAACCAGAATTTGCCGGAACTGATGCACAAAAAGTAAAACAACAAATTCAAAAAGATGTAAGTGCAGGACAAGGTGCAATGACTTCCCGTGAGGCGGGAGCCATGCGCGATTAACTTTACAGGTAGAATTAAAAAAGCAGCGGTTCTGCCGCTGCTTTAAATGGTTCATGGGGACGGTTCTCTTGTTTCATTATGGTTCAAAGAATGTATACCGCTATAGGATTTAGGACCAAGTAAACTGATGCACAAGAACCGTCCCCATGTTTCTTTTTAACTTTCTTTCTTTGTCTTAAAATCGGGTACGAGCCAATGGATGAGTAATCCGGCGATGGTGGCGTAGGCGATACCGTTATGAGCATATCCTACTCCGATAATGAAGATGATAGCGACGATGACCAAATTTTTCATATTTGCCAGGCTTACTTTTTCCTCAATGAGGTGACGGATCCCCATTGCGGCGATCATACCAAATAACAGGATACAAATGCCGCCCATTACTGCAACTGGAATGGATTGGATGAGAGCGCCAACTTTTCCGAACAGGCCAAGGAGAATCGCAATGACGGCAGCGCCTTGTATAATCCTGCTGGAAAACTGGCGGGTGATGGCTAGAACACCTAGGTTTTCAGCATAAGTTGTTTGCGCGGGTCCGCCGACGAATCCGGAGATAAGTGTTGCAAGACCGTTACCCAATAGAATACGCCCGAAGCCAGGATCTTTTGTGACTTCTTTTCCGGTAATCTCGTTTAATACAAACATATGACCTAAGTCTTCAATAATGGTAACAAGTGCAATCGGTGCCATACCAAGGATGACAACCCATGTGAATTCAGGCATCACAAAATGAGGGAGCGCGAAAATAGGGGCATCTGCAATGTTTTGAAAATCAACATACCCGCGTACAGCGGAATAAACATAACCGACGATAAGACCGATGATAATTGGTAAAAGGCGGATCACCTTCGTGCCAGCAAGCGTCGCGATGATAGCAGCAAGAAGGCTAACAATGGCAGCGTCCCAATGTGTCGCGGCCATATTGGTGACAGCTGTTGTCGCCAAGGAAAGCCCGATAATGCTGACAACCGGACCGACGACGACTGGAGGAATGGCTTTTCGCACTTTATCAAAGCCAACTGTGGCAATGATTAGTGAGACGAGTGCATAAACAACAGATACGCTGATCAGACCTGCAACGGCTTGACCCGGCGAGTGAAGCTTTCCCACATACAACGCAAGTGGAGCAATAAACGCAAAGGACGAACCTAGGTACGTAGGAACTTTTCCACCTGTAATAAGATGAAAAATCAAGGTTCCTACACCACTGGCTATAAGAGCACTTCCTGGGTCAAGGCCGGTTAGAGCTGGCACCAAGACTGTTGCACCAAACATCGCAAACAAATGTTGTAACGACAATGGTATTGCTCTTAAAAAATTATTCAATTCTGTTTCCCCCCTTTAATAGTTCCTTTGTCTATTCAATGTTAAATATTCGCATAAAAAATATTTTATGTCTTTTTTGTTTACCTTTTTGTATTTTCTGTTTTTGCTACGTTCATACACAAAAAAGAGGCTCCCGAAGGAACCCCATTACACGCTAAAATCAGTGCGATTTTAATTGTGAAATCCACTGCTTTTTATTTATTTTTTCCAATAGTTACGCCAAATAAGAATGTTATTATTTCAATTCTTCCTCAGGAATCAACCCCAGCTTCTTGGCCTTGGCAATGGTATCGACTCTTGTTCGAACGCCAAACTTTTGGTAAAGGGCGGTCAAGTTATACTCTAATGACCGCTGGCTCATCGCTAAATTCGAGGCGATTTCCCTTGTACTTTTCCCTTTAGCTAGTTCTGTCAGGATTTGTTCTTCATTGCTGGTTAGGACCACTTTTTCATTGGCAGTGGACTGATCCGATATGATCCCCGGTCTTCTTAATTCTCTGACCAATGAAAGCGGCAGAACTACCTGCTGCCTTAAGGCGCTCCTAATTCCTGCAACTAACTCATCCCGCGATGAAGTTTTTGAAAGAAAACCAGAAACACCTGCTTCAACCAGCAAATTAAAATGAGGCTTGATATCAAAGCCTGTATAAATTAATACAGTCAAATCCGGATTATATGCCAATGCTTGCTTTGCTAACTCAAGCCCATTTAGGTGTGGCATGTATAAATCGAACAACAATACATCATAATGATGCAGCTTGATTAAATTCATCGCATTCAATGAACTGTTTTCAACCGTAATGTTGAAATCCGGTTCTTGTTCCAACAGCATTTTGGTACCTTCAATAATGGATAAATGGTCATCTACTATTAAAATATTTACCATTATACTAAACTCCTTTCTAAGTTAATCGGAAGCTGTAAAGCAGCAAGTAACCCACATCTCGGCTCCAAACTGATATCCATCTTGCCTCCAAGACTTTGCGCTCTTTGTTCTACATTTGTTAACCTCAAATGATCCGAGGAAGAACTCTGCCCAACTCCGTCATCACTGTACACCAGCTTCAATTGATGATCCTCATAGTAGAGATCAAATTTTATTTCATTCGCCCGAGAGTGTTCCTCTGCATGATTAAGGAGTTCCTGCACGATCCGGTAAATCCCGATCGTCTGCTCCTCGCTTAGCGGAAGCATGGAGAGATCTTCTGACGTAAAAGTAATTTTATAGGTGGAGCTAATCTGAACATGCTCGAACAAATTTTCCAATGATCTTTTTAATCCTAACTCTCTTAGCAGCGGTGGGCGTAAGTTATTGCAGGTCGCCCGAATATCATGAATGATATCCAATAAACCCTGTTCGATCCCAACAAGTTTGGTTTTGACTTCCTTGTCTATTTCATAACGATTCAAAAGAGATTCCAGCCTGCGGTATAAGTCAATTTGATCCTGCAAAACCGTATCATGCAAATCACTCGATAACGTCAATCGCTGCTGTTCCTGCAGATTAAACATTAACCGCAGCACCCATTGCGGCGTTTCCTTACTACGTGTGGCTGTTTCCAGCTGCTGGATCAGATTCTCTATCATATTTAAATTTTCAAAAACCATCATCGAATAATAGGCCAACGTTTCCAGCCAAATGGATTCCATCTGTTCCCGAATGGCACTTGATTTGATAGACAGGATGTATGGGCTCTGCTGTCGTTCGCCAATTTTAATCAGTACCTTGTCAGAGACCGTCTCCATTTTCCCTAATGACAAATTTATATTTTTTGGAAAAATTTTCATTATGGTAGGATTCGAGTTTGGTAAAATGGTTATGAGTTCCTTGATTAGTCTCTCTTCTAAGTCAGCATGTTTCATCACGAAAGAAAGATCATTCGAAAAGTTCTTCAGGCTATTTTGTAAAACTTCATGGCGATTCTTGTGGTACTCGAGCTCTAGTTCCATCCGCTTTCGTTCCGTAATATCTCTAATCGAAACCACTTGAAGATAATTCTCTGTATCTGGTAGAGGCGTGGTTTTACATTCGCCATAACGCACTTCCCCATTCTTCCTAATCATTCGATATTCCGAGGTATTACTTTGTTTAGAGGTCAGCAGGTTATGGTGCCTTTGCAGCATATTTTCCTTATCCTCAGGATGAAGAATGTCAAATCCGTCTCGATTGTGCAGCTCTTCAGGTCTATAACCCAGAGACTCATAAACATTTGGTGTAATAAATATAATGTGACGATTTCGATCCACAATCATGAGTACGTCACTTGTATGATTGAGGATCGTTTGAAAAAATTGCTGGTTGTTATCCATAAAAGCACCACCTAATTTCTCCTCTTATTCTTAGTTTAACTGAAACTTCTTTATTCGAACCGCAAAATTCTTGCGTGTTTGGACTCTTTTCGTGCACTTCCTAGATTTTTTGTTTTTTTCTTCACAGCACTAACGAAAGGGAGAGTCCAGCCTGCCCTCCCCCTCCACATGGTTCACATTCTATTTATTATTCCGTCACTTCAATCACAAACGGAAATGCTCGTACTTTACCATTCTGTTGGAATTCAGCCCATATTTTATAGATGCCAGGCTTACTAAATGTAGTTTCAAAAATCGGTTCCGTATCATTGGACGGGTGCACATGGAGAAATTTCTTGCCGTATTCATCGAGTATCACCACATGGCCCATTGCTCCTAAATATGGAGTCAAATTGGTTCTGTCAAGGTCGAAGGAAAGTTTAACGTTCTCCCCTGCTTTAAAAGAACTGACGGTCATTGTAACCTTTTCCCCATCGACAATCTTGGTGAAACCAGTATCTGGAACTAATGAATGACCATGTGCAGCCGTATTTACAACTGGTGAACCAACCACAAATGGAACTGGTTCTACTGCATAAGCATGAGATTTAGGCTTAATGTCGATAAATGCCTTATAATACCCTTCAGGAAGTAATTTTCCAATCGTGAACTCACCTTTACCTGTTCGCTCGGGATGTAAATGGTAATACTTCTGAAGCTGTTCGTCGACAATAATCAAATGAAGAATTTTTTCATGATTGACTTCTAAATCATCGATCGGATTTCCTGCCTTATCTTTTAAATAAATTTTAATATTGTCTTTATCATTGTAAACAAACGCATTTACTTGGCTGCCATCACTATGTGAAGAACCCCCGTCATGGCCATGGCTTCCTTCCTCCCCATGAGCACCCGTTTCCGCTGCCTCGCTACCATGATCTGAACTCCCCATATCCTCCATGGTTTCCATGTTATCCTTCTTATCTTTGTTTTTCATTTTTCCCATATCCTGCATTCCTGCCTGCGCAGTTGTACTCTTTTCATCTGCGAACCATTTGTCATATGCCTGAAAACCAACAATGACAATGGTTACATAAAGCATGCCTGCGATTGCCCATTTTCTCATTTCTTTCACTCCTTATAATGTTGAATGGATAAATTCTTCCAATTGGTATGTTCTTAGCATACTGCTAAATGGATAACTTCAAACCGCAAATCAATCGAATCACCCCGCAAAGTTTTTGTTAGCTTCCGCTAGAAAAATAGCAACTGTCAGAAAAAAATAAGCTTGCGGATCCTTTTTTCCGGGACCATTCGCAAGCTCCAAATAGTAATTGAAGAAATTTCACCGCAATATCACATCCACTAACTTCTGTATTCCTGCATCCTCTAATAAATTGTTATAGATAAAATAACCACCAAACAGTACCACTAGTAACAGCAAAGCCGGTATCAGCCATCTTTTTGGAGAAAATGCAGCCTCCTCGGTATTCAACTGTTCGTTTTGTAACCTGAGGGCATTTAATACCACGGATACAGAGCTAAATGCCATAGCCGCACCCGCCAGCCATGGGGCGAGAAAACCGAGTGCAGCGACAGGAATGCCGACCGTATTGTAGGCAAACGCCCAGAATAAGTTTTGCTTAATGTTTTGCATCGTCTTTTTGCTCATATGAATGGCATCTGCAATACTATTTAAATCCCCACGCATCAGGGTAATATCCGCCGCCTCCATCGCCACATCCGTACCAGTTCCGATCGCCATGCCAATATCGGCAACTGCCAAAGCGGGTGCATCATTGATTCCGTCCCCAACCATGGCCACGATTTTCCCTTGGTCCTGAAGCTTCTTCACTTGTTCAGCCTTTCCTTCAGGTAGTACCTCAGCGAGAACGCGGTGAATTCCTGCCTGTTTAGCAATCGCATGTGCTGACTCTTTATTGTCCCCCGTAATCATGATCACTTCTAATCCTAGGTCTATCAGGCGTTTCACTGCTTTTTTCGATGTTGTCTTAATTGTATCTGCGACTGCAACAATTCCAACATATTCTCCATCAAACGCAGCCAGCATCGCAGTCTTACCCTGACGTTCCAAGTTCTTCATTTTTGCTAAAGCTTTCTCAAAAGAAACGTGATGCTCTGCTAAAAAACGGCGGGTTCCAATTAAAACTTCTCTTCCTTCAATATTTGCTTTAACACCATACCCCGGTATAGCTTCAAAATCAATGCAATCCTCTATTAAAATTCCTTTTTCTTGAATCCCATGAACAATCGCTTGTGCCAACGGATGTTCCGACTGTTTCTCGGCAGCCGCGACCACCGATAAAAATTCCTCTTCGCTAACTTTTCCATCCACTATAATATCGGTTAGAACAGGATTACCATTGGTTATCGTTCCCGTTTTATCTAAAACAATCGTGGTTAGTCGGCTAGCCCTCTCCAGATGTTCGCCTCCTTTAAAGAGGATTCCAAACTCAGCCGCACGGCCCGAACCGGCCATAATCGATGTAGGTGTAGCCAACCCCAATGAACATGGGCAGGCGATCACAAGAACGGCAATTAATTTTTCAAGGGAACCGGAAAAGTCACCTGGTGTCACCCAGAAATACCAAATTAGAAAAGTTAGGATAGCAATCCCGATTACAATCGGAACGAAAATTCCAGAAATTTGATCAGCCAAGCGCTGGATTGGAGCCTTGGAGCCCTGTGCACTTTCAACAATTTTGATAATCTGAGCAAGAGCCGTGTCTTTTCCCACTTTAGTGGCACGAACTTTGATGAAGCCGTTTTTATTGAGGGTAGCGCCGATCACCGTGTCCCCGATCGTTTTATCTACCGGAACACTTTCACCAGTCAACATCGATTCATCCAAAGCGGTTCTGCCTTCAATAATCTCTCCATCCACCGAAACCTTCTCTCCAGGCTTAATTAATAAAATGTCCCCTACCACAACCTCTTCTAGCGGAACCCCCAGCTCTTGGCCGTTTCTTTCCACAACCGCCAGCTTCGCCTGTAATTGCATCAGCTTTTGGATGGCTTCAGAGGTACGACCTTTTGCGCTTGATTCAAAAATCTTTCCTAAAATAATCAGGGTAATTAAAATTGCACTCGTCTCAAAATAGACTTCCAGCATCGAGGCGCCCGTTCCATAAGATTGTATCAAAACATATAAACTATAGAAGAAAGCCGCCGATGTCCCCAGCGCCACCAAAACATCCATATTAGCACCGCCGCTCCGCAATGCTTTATATGCACCCCGATAAAACTGAAGGCCAATCAGTAATTGTACAGGTGCAGCCAAAATCAGCTGCACCCATGGATTCATAAAGAAAGCCTGAATGCCTAATGTATCCGGAACTTTCGCCATATTGGCGAACATGACCAGGGCCATTGGAAACGACAGCAGCATGGCGAACAGGAACTTGCCTTTTTGTTGCTGCAGCTCCAGCTCTCTTGGATCAACCTTGCCTGCTCCCGCCTCTTGTTTCATTTCAGCTCCATAGCCCAGCGTTTCAACCTTTTGAATAAGGTCATGGCCTTGAACCATAGAAGGATGATATTCCACTGTGGCTGTTTCCATTGCCAGATTCACTACTGCCTTGGATACCCCATCTATCTTATTTAAACCTTTTTCTATCCTTGCCGCGCAGGCCGCACAAGTCATCCCGATTATCTGCAAGTTCGCTTCTTTCATGCTCATAGTTTCGTCCCTTTCCTACATTTTTTCACCCCGTTTAACAGAGACCTCATAAAGTAGTAGGACTTATCCTAACGGCAGACTTCGTATCCGCGACTTTCAATGCATTCCTTAATTTGTTCTGGGCTTACTTGAGCCAAATCGAACACGACCGCCACATTGGCTTCCTTTAAATTAACTTTTACTTTATTGACACCCTCCATGTTACCGACGCTTCCCTCAATTGACTTTACGCAATGCTGGCAGGACATCCCTTTTACTGCTAATGTAATCCGATCCATTTTCCATCTCTCCTTTTGGAATAAATCATTTGACATTATCATTGTATAGGAGTTGCCGCTTGGTAAAACCGCAATGTTTCTGGGTCACCCCGCAGGATTTTGATGAATCCCTGCAAGGAATTTTTCGGAAAATAAGCAGAGCAACTACTTAGGAAAGATTGCTCATGGTGACAGTTGAACTCGTACTTTCGTATAATGAAAAGGGATGGAATCCGATCAAAAATAAGATGGTGAACCAGGAATGAGAATATATTTTTCAGAGAAGCAAATGGAGGAAATAAAACGAATCGTTCAAAAAGACCTTTTAATAAAAGGGATAGAACCAACAGAGGAGTATTTATTTATTCACTGTTTTTCGAAAAAACTGAAGGAAACTGTCTATTTTCATCTGTTAACAGAAAATAATACGTTGATAATCCGCTGCTATGCACGCGTGTTCGACACCATAGGTTTGAGTGTGATAATCAGAAGCACTGCAAAAAACATATTTGAATATCTGATAAACCACACCGGATTACAAAACACAATCTATATAGAAAACGGGATGGAATTTAAAATTTAAAGAAGATGGACCTTAAAGTTCTATAGATTTATGGACAATAGATTAAGCCTGTATCATTGATTTGGATACAGGCTGTTTTTTTGCATTCTTTAAAATTAGATTGATTCTCTAACTAGCTTTCGAACAATTTTTAAAACAATAACTAGGATAAAGAACAGAATCGGATATGATAAAGCAGAGTACGTATAAGTCCAACCATTATGGTAAAAGTAACCAGATTTGACCGCCATGTACTCGTAAAGTACAGCAAATCCACTACAAACGATAATGTATACTAATTTGTTTGGCCATTGTTTTTTAAATGGATAATAATTTAGAAAAATGGTGGTTACGGCTGGGTATATTCCAATAATTGCTATTAATGTTTTCCATTGAATCCCCTTAGTAAAATATCCATACAAGTCATATTTACCATCAAGATAAATATCTACATTATCTTGTAAAGTCATCGCAAAGAAGATAGTGGAAAAGATTTCAATGCGGGTTAACTTCTTTGGCATAAAAATAGAATAGACACTAAATATTACAGAGGAAATGATTAAGAACCACATAAAAAATGGATTCACCACCTATCAGTGGTATTATGCCCTTTTGAAAATGAAATAACAAATGGCCTATGGAAACTATGTATTATAAAGGATCAAATTTTTTAGTTATACTAATTCGATAAGCAATTAAATAGATGATAATGTAAATGGGAAAGAAATAAAAAACACTCCATTTTATAGTCGTATAAAATCCAAGCCATTCAAAAAAAGGTTCACCTATAAAAGAGGTCAATGCGGAATAGATAACAGCTTTAATAAAGGGGTTTAGACTTGGATTAAATTGCAGCCAAAGCATAAGCGTTACAGGAATTAAGGTAAAATCCCAAGGTAAAAACGTTGGAATCGTAGGCAATACTCTTCCAGAATAATGCCAGGATCCAAAAACAAGTCCCAAAAAATCTAACCAAGAAGCTACACTTAAGCCAAAACTTCCGGCTAGAAGTAATCTTGCTTCACTTCCACGCTTTCGCAGTTTGATCCAGACAAGCCAAGGAATGATGGATAAGGCTGCTGAAAGCCAAAATTCCCATTGCCATAATGTATGTTCAATCTAATAGTTTACATAATCCACTTGGACTTGAGGAATTCTTTGAAAAAACTGATCAGAATTTTTTATTTCTTCCTTGCTAATCAATGGTGTCATTTAATACTCACCTAACAAAATAATTTAATTCCAGTATTCCCCAACCTTGTTTTAACAATCCGGCTAAAGAAAAAAAGCGGATGAACCTCTCCCTAATTAGGCTCATCCGCTTTTTCTATAAATTTATGAAGGAAAATACTATAAAAGTTAATCCTCAAAGTGTCCATACATTAAACACTTAGTGGTATTTGCATCTTAACACTTAGGCCCTTGCCAGGCTGCGAGGCAAAATCTATAGTTCCGGTGAGGCTTTGAATTCGTTCCCGCATACCGGAAAGTCCCATACTTTTAAAGGACGGAGTCAATTTTTCAGCAGCAAAGCCGACGCCATCATCCAAATAGTGAAGATGAATACACTCATCCGTTCTGATTAAATGAAAATGAAGATTACTGGCTTGCGAATGTTTAGCGGCATTGTTAAGCAGCTCTTGAACAATACGGTAAATGCCGATGGTTTCTTCTTCATTTATTACAAGGCTATCCGTATTCTCGACTGTAAACTTGATTTTAAAGGTTGAAGATACTTGAGTATAATCAAATAAATTTTCTAAAGCGCTAATAAGGCCCGCTTCCCTTAGAAGCGGCGGCCGCAGCTCATTACAAGTCATTCGAATTTGATGAATCGTGTCCAACAGGCCTTGCACAATTCCCTTTAGCTGCCGGTCTACTTCACTATCAAATTGGTATTCCTTTAAAATGGATTCCATGTTTCGATATAAAGCCATTTGATCCTGCAGGACGGTATCATGTAAATCGCTTGATAATTCCATTCTTTGTTTTTCCGATAAGTTAAACAATAATCTTAAAATCCACTGTGGTTTTTCACTTTTTTGAAGGGCTGTTTCCAATTGACTCATCAGACTCTCAATTACATTCAAACTTTCAAAAACCATTACGGTGTAATGAACCAATGTCTCCAGCCAAATTAAATCCATTGACTCTTTGATGGAAGAGGATTTAATGGTGAGAATATAAGCAATTTCCTTACGGTCACCTATTAAAATATAAATCTGCTCGTTTTCAACCTTAAGTTTTCCAACCGTTAAATTTGTCAAAACAGCCGCCAGACTTACTGGGTACTCCCCTTCCATCGCTTTCGATTCCCGATCATAGATCACCATTTGCGGTTCAGAATCCGGTATTATTGTGTTAAGCTCGTGTATTAGTCTGCTTTTAAGCTCCGACACCTTCATAACTCCAGATAGGTCCTGTGAGTAGTTTTTTAAACAATTTTGCAGTTCCTGATATCGGTTCTTTCTTCGCTCAAGCTCTGATTCCATTCTTTTTCTCAATGTAACATCCCGAATGGACACAACGATAAGATTGTCGGGATGGTTTTGAACCGGCATGACCCGCGATTCAAAATATTTTAATTCGCCGTTTTTATGAAACACGCGATATTCGTCCACCCTTGGTTCACCTGTCGCGATCACTTCTTTATGTGATGCCATTAATCGATCCCGATCTTCCGGAGAGAGAGGATCAAATGCATTTCTCCCCACGAATTCGTCTGGACCATAACCTAAAATTGTTTCGACAGAAGGTGTAGCAAATTGTACGATTTGATGTTGGTCAACAATCAAAAGGATATCGAGTGTATGCTTTGCAATCGTTTCAAATTCCCAGTTCCTATAGGTCTTATTTTCCAAACTTTCACCGCCTATGGATAATTTTTCCTATAAATTCCATTTTACATGATGAACTAAGAATTGAATACATTAATGTTCGTTCCAGTACGTACTTTTTTTCATTTCCCGCAAATATTGCCTAGGCAAAAAAACGCCAGATGGCGAATTATAAGTTTTTCTTTGTCATGCATTTATAAAGATACTCCGCATCGTCCCCAACCCCTAATAGCAGGGCCGAGCCCCTGCGGTGCTGCCAGGGCAAACCAAGAAAATAGAGTCCGTCAATTTCTGTTACCCCTCTTTCATGCTTTATGTTTCCGTTAGAATCCAGAAGATTGGGGGTTTCGATCCATGAATAGTTCGGAGCAAAGCCAGTAGCCCAAATAATATTTTTTACTGAGATGGAAGTAAGGTCCTCAAATTGAATCTCATTTTTTTGAATAGATTTAGTTCTCCTCTTTACTATGACACTATGATTCTTTATCTTCTCCCTCAGCTCGTAACCGAAAATGGGGTCACCTTGGCTTTGGATTTTTTTACCGATGAAAGAGTGACGATCTGCCTTTAATAACCCCAATTTATCAAACCACCAGAAAATGCTTTTTGAAGCAACATTTAAAGGCATGAAACGAATTTTTTGGCTAACAGATAAGTATGTTTCGTGACTTTCCGATAACTCAACTGCGATTTGGGCACCCGAATTACCGCCTCCTACCACTAATACAGGACCATCTTGCAGCTGAGTTGGGTTTTTATATTCTGAAGAATGAAGCTGAGTTATTTCTCTTGAGAGTTCTTTCGCAAAGGATGGAATACTTGGTATGTGGAATGGACCTGTGGCGATGACGATTCTCTTTGTTTTTATCTTTAAATCGTTGGTGGATATGACAAAAATATCCTTTTCTTTTTGTACCTTTTGTACCTGAGTATTGAACTTTATTGGCAAGTCAAATGCTTGAACGTATTGATCGAGATAATCCGCAATTTCATCTTTTGTTGGAAACCCCTTGGGATCACCTGGTAAAGGCAAACCAGGTAACGAACTAAATAATCTTGGTGTAAACAAAATGAGAGAATCATATCTCTTTCGCCAAACATCGCCTGCCCTGCTTTGATTATCAAGGATCAAAAACGAAAACCCCGATTGCTTCAAGTAATACCCCATTGATAAACCAGCCTGCCCGCCACCCACCACAATCACATCGTAAATCATAAACAATCCCCCTTGTATTTATATAAATTCCCATTCCGTTTGGTATGAAATCATCTTACGGCAGAAGAAGAAGTTACAACGCGCAAAAATGAGCCCCACTCCCGCAAAAATTTGTAGGGCCTTCGAAACCCAAATTTTAACTAACTCTCCCTTTTATGTAAATCTAAACTTCTAAATAAATCAACTAGTTTCACTTTTGCGGGGGACCAACACTATTTTGCGAAAATTAGAGGTTTATTTGCGAAACCAGGAAATATATTTGCGATATCCCACTATTTATTTGCGAACCCAAATCAGAAAATGAGCTCCTAAAATTTTTATTGAGAGAGCCATCTGATATTAATTTCCGCTTCTCTCTTTTTTGCTCATATTTTTAATTTCCTTTTTAGGATCCCAAGGAAAACTAGCAGGTGAATACGTCCGTGTCTTTTTCGAACCGGAAGAAATAAGATTTAATGAACGCAGGATTCTTCCGGCGATATGTATGCAATCCAAACGAGCAAATTCTCGGAACTGCTTGTTTGTGATTTTCAGATCATACAGCAAAAAATAGTCCATTAACATATGAATATGA
Source organism: Neobacillus sp. SAB-20_R2A (assembly GCF_049568635.1). Lineage (NCBI taxonomy): Bacteria > Bacillati > Bacillota > Bacilli > Caryophanales > Bacillaceae > Neobacillus > Neobacillus sp. SAB-20_R2A. Next base: position 3,549,155 of record NZ_CP145895.1, read on the forward strand.
GCATCCTTGGAATAAGTTTGGCAGGCGGGACAATACCATTTATGCTTTTTGCGAATAAGAGGATGATGAGAGGTAGGACACAGAACCCCAGGCATTAAGTCTGATTTCTCAATTCCGAACTTTTCTAACATGAAGTTTGTCGGAGGGGTATTCATTTTAATGAGGAGCCGGGATAATCTTCGCATTTCCTTTGCTTCAAGTACAGGAGTTTTATAATAACCTTCAAACATTTTAATTCTATTAAGGAATGCATCGGCCTTGCAAACCCGCTTCTTCACCCTTCCCGATTCTGGGCCAGTAACAACATATGTTGCATACGGATTACTTAGGACGATCACATAATCAACGGGAACCGGAGGGAAGTTGTGCGCTGCCAGCAGTTGTTGTAAGTACTCCTGATGCCGTTCTTCTTGGGCTATTGGACTAGGATATCCTTTCATTTCTCCATGCCACTCTTGAATAAACTGTTTGTTTTCAGTGTCAAAAGTTAGGTTTCCGCCTATATTTTTCGAACCTACAGCAATAATGGAATCTGAACTAATTAGGAGTGTATCAATTTGGCAGTTGTACGGGCCATCAGGTAGGTTTAAATCGTGGAGTATAAAGTATTTCTGTTCTGGAAGGGATCGATAGTAGAAATCGAGCGACTCTTCGCCTTTGTAGCCAATCACTCTCCTTCGATGTTCGTCCTCAATCATTGGATATCTAGGGTGACTTTTCGGGAGCCGCCTCAAAATAGCCTCCAAGATGAGAATAATAAGCGGAACTACTCTTACTTTCAGTATCAAAATAACTCCTCCTTTCTATTTTCGAAAAATAAATTCTTCTCCAATATTGAAAATCCTGCTGAAATTTATCGAATATTGTTAAATAATTGTGTCTTTTTTTCTTGGAAGATCCTTATTTGAAGTTAATCTAAAACCTACTAATTTAAGTTTTGAAATATATTTGTGGAATTTCCCAAAATAATTGCGATTCTCCTCCTTCTATTTGCGAATCCCCCCGATATATTTGCGGTTCTAAACAAGAAGGAGCTGCCTCATTAAGTTATTTGCGAAAACTCACTGTTTATTTGCGAATCTACGACTTTTATTTGCGAATCCCCCCGATATATTTGCGGTTCTAAACAAGAAGGAGCTGCCTCATCAAGTTATTTGCGAAAACTCACTGTTTATTTGCGAATCTCCTCCTTTTATTTGCGATTCCCCCCGATTTATTTGCGGATCTAAAAAGAAGGACTTGCCCCTACAAGTTATTTGCAAAAACTCACTGTTTATTTGCGAATCTCCTCCTTTTATTTGCGATTCCCCCCGATATATTTGCGGTTCTAAACAAGAAGAAGCTGCCTCATCAAGTTATTTGCGAAAACTGTCTGTTTAATTTCGAATCTCCTCCGTTTATTTGCGATTCTCCCAGATTTATTCGCGGGTCTAAACAAGAAGGAGCTGCCCCTACAAGTTATTTGCCAAAACTCACTGTTTATTTGCGAGTCTACTCCTTTTATTTGCGATTCCCCCCAATATATTTGCGGTTCTAAACAAGAAGAAACTGCCTTATCAAGTTATTTGCGAAAACTCACTGTTTATTTGCGATTCTACTCCTTTTATTTGCGAATCCCCCCGATATATTTGCGGATCTAAAAAAAAAGGACTTGCCTCTACAAGTTATTTGCGAAAACTCACTGTTTATTTGCGAATCTCCTCCTTTTATTTGCGAATCCCCCCAATATTTTTGCGGTTCTAAACAAGAAGGAGCTGCCTCATTAAGTTATTTGCGAAAACTCACTGTTTAATTGCGAATCTCCTCCTTTTATTTGCGAATCTCCTCCGTTTATTTGCGGTTACTTCCGCCTAATTTTGCGGTATTCATGCTGTATGTTTGCGGTTTTAGCTACTTCAAACTGGCGTAAGATAGTTTCAAAGCAGACGAAGCCGATTCTTAAGCAGTTGCCTTAAGAATCCCAAGCTGAATTTTCGCTTTCCAAAAAAAATTGAAAGGGTGTTGTAATTATGTCAAGTCAACCACAAATCCAGGCACCAACGATGAAATCGTTGTTTGCCAATCGCTTTGTTCAATCGATATTATTATCAGGACTGTTTTTACAGTTAGGAATCTGGGTCCGAAACTTTGCCATCTTAATGTTTGTAACCGAACAAACCAATAAGGATCCATTCGCAATTTCGATGATCTCCGTAGCTGAATTCGGGCCAATCTTCTTATTCTCTTTTATCGGCGGGACCTTTGCCGACCGGTGGAGACCCAAACGCACCATGGTTTTATGTGATCTGCTAAGTGCACTGTCCATATTCGCAGTATTACTGGCACTCGTTTTTGGCGGCTGGAAGGCAATCTTCTTCGCCACCCTCGTTTCATCTGTTTTATCACAGTTTTCACAGCCATCTGGTATGAAATTGTTTAAGCTTCATGTTCCTGAATCCTTAATGCAGCTAGGGATGTCCATGAACCAAACGATGCAGTCTATCTTTACGGTATTGGGACCCATTATTGGTACGCTGATCTACTTCCAATTCGGTATCTATGTATCGATCGCCATCATGGGCATTTGTTTTCTATTATCCGCTCTTGTTCTTGCGTTCTTGCCTGGTGATCAAAAGGTAGAAACGGTTTTGACAACAAATGTTTCAGCGGAGATGAAGATGGGTTTGCGTTATGTATTTTCAAATAAGCTTTTCCTTTATATGGGGGGATTTTTCCTTGCCGCCGGTATGGGGCTAGGCCTTGTCAACCCACTGGGAATATTCTTGGTCACTGAGAATCTAGGATTATCTGCACAAAACCTGCAATGGTTTACCGATTTAAATGGTGCAGGAATGATCCTTGGCGGGGTTGGAGCAATGGCGCTCTCCAAAAAGATCACACCGCAAAAGATGCTTTTGATTGGATTTATTTCGAGTGCCGTATCTGTTGCGGTATTGGGGTCTGTTAATCTGGTTTGGGCAGCCTTACTCGCTCAATTCGTATTCGGAATTATGGGTCCACCTATCCATATTGCATGTAATACATTGATTTTAACAAATGCCGAAGAATCTTTTGTAGGTCGAGTCAACGGAATCTTAAACCCTCTATTTATGGGGGGAATGGTGTTAAACATGAGCTTGGTCGGGCTATTAAAAGCAGAATATCCGCTTATTGTTATGTATCTAATGGCATCCTCTCTATTCCTTATCGGCGCATTAGCTTTACTCCCAATGCTAAAGCTAAAATCAGCCAAACAGGTGAAAGCTGTCCCTATGCAGCACCATTAAAATGGCCTAGGAGAATTGCGAACAAAAGGCACCCGAATAAGTGATTCGGGTGCCTTTTATTTGGATAAAAGAATTGGCCGCTAAATTCCTGGGAGTGCTATACTTCAACACAAGGCTTCTTTCCTATTCGTTACTTGTTCTATTCCTTTGCTAATTTCTCACGGTCATCAGCCATTGGCGGTTGTTCTAACCAACCGTTCTTAATTAATAGTTGTGCCCCATCTTCAGCATATAGCCCCATTTCTGCTATCATTTTAGCGTATTCAACACCTAGATCTCTTCTTTGCGAAACAGAAAGTCCTGCGCCAAAATAACCAACTGCTGAGGAAACCAATATAACAACATGATTTAACATCAATTTATCTGAAAATGGTGAAACAGTTGAATTTGTTACTTCAGAAACCCATGAATTAGGTGACGACAAATTAGATTTCGTTAGGATCGAACTAAGAGCACTAAATTGTTTTTCACAAATATTTTTACCTTTTTGGAAATATTGTTGAACTTCTTTTGATTGGCATACTTGCCCAAAGCCCATTTCTATTACAACTTTCATACTAACCTTTATCATATTAAAGCATAGAGCACTAATTTCCACAGCATTTAAAGGTCGTTTTTTCCCAAACCATCCCGTTAGATAACTTTGATTATTTACAAAATCAATTTCATTTGGAATATTTATCCGAGGGGGTTTACTATAAATCCCTTTACTTAACAATAGATTTGCTATTCGCTTATATAATTGCATGGTTTCCGTATTACATTGAATAAAGTAGTCTATTTGGTCATCTCGTTGCGAGGTAGCGACTGCACCAGCATAGCCAGTTAATCCGAGTAATGTCATAACATGCATATAAACTAACATGAAGGTATCCGTAAATAATGGCGGGGCATTAAGATTGACATCTTGTTCTAGTGAAAATCCCTTGGGAATCGGAAAATTTTCTTGATTAAGAAAACCTGTAATTTTAACGAGATGGGATTCCGCTAGGCTGCGGGCAAATTCAAGAATGTCTCTAATATCTTGATCTTTCGCCTTCTCAATAGAATGTTGAAGTATACAAATTGACAAAGAATCATTTATGTATTGGGTCCAGAGATTAGCTAATTCTGCTGACGTTAGATCAACATGATGAGTGACTTTATCCACTTTTATACCTCCTGTTATTTACCACTAAAAATTAGATTTCCCCTTAATAGGAAAAATATCTAATGATCATTAAAATCCATTTTTAAGTACCATTCCAAGAAATTTATTTTAAGAAAGATGAACTGACAAAAAATTTTTTAGCCTGAACAAAATTAAAGTCAATAACATATCATAACCATAGGTAAGGACACCAGAAAAAAAAGACCGTGACAAAAACGACACGGTCAAATATAGTGTTAACGGTGATTCAATAATCCATCCTCGCCTGCCAACAGGATGGATTATTTATTTTGTATATTTTGACTAAACATGACATCACTCTGCCTTTCTTTCATGTTGTTATATCAATCTCTCAAGTTTTCACATCGATGTTAAGGTAGTTGTACTGTTTTAATATGCTCCACATTCCGATAAATCCGTTCCCCTTCGGCTGTGATTAAAGCGATTTTGTTATTTTGAATCTTTTGGAGTACGCCGATTTTTTCAGGATGGTCTCCACCATCAATAATCACAAGTTGATTTTCAAATTTTTTCAACTGCTCATCAAACGACCTCGCTAAGGGAGTGTATTTAGGCATAAGGGGCAGATTTTCACTCGTTAAGGAATATGGCGTTGTATTTGGTGGATAGGGAATGAGCCATTTCACATGATGCATTGAGATACACATTGTTTTATATACAGGTGAGTGAAATACGAAATAGTCGTTCATAATGCTAGTTAGGTAGCCATGAATGGATTTATTTCCTGTGACATAAACATTCAAGAACAATCCTTTAGCAACAGTTAATGCCTTTCGAAAAGATATGGCATCCGTTTCAATTGGTTTTTCTGCCGGTGGAGTATTAGTAAGATCTTCTTCTTCTAATTCAGTTTCTTTTAATCTTTGTACATGAATGAATGGAATATAAATGAAACGATGGTTCTTGCTATCGTACAAGACGATGATGTCTAATCCGCTATCTAACAGAATTCCTTTGTGAAAATTTCCTCCTGAAAGTTCAACGTCAATTTTCTTTCCTATTAAATCAACAAAATCGATCGGCATCTTCATTCTCCTTTTTCACTAAAATATCTTAATGCGAAAGAGCACCGCCAAACAGCCAAGAAACCCAATAATATAAAACAACTAGGGTAAACAGAGTTGCGGGTGGTATGACGACGACCGTGATTTTGATATACTCCCACCAACTGATCATTACTTTTCCTTTCCTTACGATATGCATCCACATCAATGTAGCAAGGGTTCCCATTGGAAGCAGTAACGAGCCCATATCGCTGCCAATTACGTTCGCCAAGTAGGCAATTTTCAATTCGAGCAAACTAAGATCCATATGGGTTAAGGTAAGTGTTCCAACCATGAGGGCTGGGTGATTATTAAAAATATTGGAGAGAACGGATAGGAGCACGCCCATCATGACACTCGCGTGGAGCAAGCTTCCAGAAACGATCGGTTCCATGAAACCAATCAACCAGTCTGTCAATCCGATGTTATTGAGACCGTAAATGATGGTATACATACAAAAGGCGAAAACGATAATATACCACGGCGTTTTCTTAAGCATATCGGCTGGGGAGATTTTTAAGTATGCCCATCTCCATGCTAAAAGAATAAGCGAGCCGATTACAGCCATGAGGGAAACGGGAATACCCAAAAACGAAGCAACAAATAGGCTGCAACGGACAGCAAACACGAACAGAAGAACATTTCGCATAAATCTTGAACGGGCTTTTTCTGAAGGATGTTCAATTCCTTTCACTGGTTTGAGGGGATGATAAGAGGAACTTGTCAGCCCCGAAACATTCGTAGGAACGGTTTTCGGTAAGATTTTCTTAAAGCGAAGGAACAAGAACCAAGTCAGTAGCAGCAACCCAAGTGTTGCAGGTACAAACATCATCGCTGTATGCAGCCACAAATCCATATGAACGATTTTAAGCGCAATTAAATTTACAATGTTACTTACTCCAATTGGGGCACTCGAAGCCGTCGCAATTAAAGCACCAGATAGCAAGTATGGAATTTTTTGCTTGTTTTTTAAGCCCATATTGTTTAACAGCATGACTAGGATTGGGGTTGTGATTAAAATACTTCCATCGTTATTGAAGAAAAGTGTCATAAGGAAGCATAGAAGATTGACATACCAGAATAAACGTATCCCTGACCCCTTTGCTCTTTCTGCAAGCTTTTCAGCCATCCAGCTAAAGAACCCGAAACTTTCTAATACAATCGCCATGACAATCGTTGCCATGATTGTAATGGCAGCACCGCTTATGGTTTCTGAAATGATCCCCAGATCGGATAATGAAACACTTCCACTAAGGACAACAATAACCGCACCTATTGCGGCAGGTATCGCTTCATTGATGCCTTTTGGCCGCCAAAGAATAAGTCCTAGGGTAACCAAAAAAGTCACAATGGTGATCCAAACGGTTAAATGGACCATATTTTTTCTCCCTTCATTTTGTGATTTCTCAGGAAGTATCCTGATACCACATACCTTCCTCTACAATCGTTCCGCTGATGTCCCCCCCTACCATCTGTCCCTCTTGTGTTGTTGTACTTTATCCTATGAAAAACGAATAAGACAGGCTTTAGACTTGTACCCTTTTTTCAATAAATCAACTGGAGTCTAAACAAATATAATGAAATTCTAATAGCTACCTCTCATTGGAAAAACAAAAAAGCGAAGCAAATTAAGCTTCGCACAGTAAAATTTATACAAATTCAATGGGAAGGGACATAAATGTAAACTCGCCGATTGGCGAGTCCGATAGGACGAAGACAGAGGCGTAGTTGAATTTATGCGTTAAGAAAGTATAAAGCTTTCGACAGAAAGTTTATACTTTCTTATTAGCTTACGAAAAACAGTACTGTCCCTTTATTATTTATATGCTTATTTACCTACCCTGCTGGTTACTTGAATAGTTAATATAACAATAACTCTGACACAGTTATGTTAATAGTAGCCATTATAGTATCCATCATAATAGCCGCCATAGCAGCTGCCACAACCTCCACATCCGCCAACCGCTAAACCAATGCCGACACAACTAAAACCAACACATCCAAACCCACCACAACGGAAACCGCCGCAACGGAAACCGCCGCATCGAAAGCCCCCGCATCGCATGCCACCGCCACAATGCATGCCGCCACCACAACGCATGCCGCCGCCACAACGCATGCCGCCACCACAACGCATGCCGCCATGCAGGCGCGGATCCAGGCTCTGTGGATCCATCACAACTAACTCACCAGTTTGATAAGGATCGATTCCCAACCCTTGCAGATCAAATTGAAGATTATGCATTTTTTCCTCCCCTTTGTATTTCATCAGGTTAAACCTGAATAGAGAGATAAATGTGTAAGATACAACATTCAACACGTCTTGCACTCTCTTCAACAATTTATGATTCCTTATAGGTTGCTGTCACTAAATAATGAGCCTATTTTTCGTTGAAGTTTTATGAGATGTTCTCAAAAAAGTCTAAAAATAGATTACTATATTAAAAGATTTGTTATGTAGGTAGAACAGTTGTTTATACTTCCACATATATGCTAGCAATTAAACTTCATCTAGAAAAATGATTCTATGCTTTAACTCTTTATTGGAATCTAAAACACCAATTACAATTTGATTATCTTCAGTTATTGTCACATATCTGAATTGTTCAACCCCATTAATAATTATTGCTGGCTCCAGCTTTGCCTCCATCTTGGCAAAGACATTCTCTGAGTACTCAAGTTTTAGGATATCAGCAATTTCTTCTGTGGTTTGTCTAATATATTTAAATAGGAAATCTTGGATTGAAAATTGCTCAATCATCGTTAAATTTTTCTTAAACTTTAACTCATTTACTGAAACTGTTTTCACTTTAATCACTCCTCAAATAGTAATTAAAGTGTAAACTTATCAATTCATAACCTCAACGATATTATAGTGACAGAATATTTACATTTTGATTTCATGAAACTCATCAGGCATTCTTACACCTATTAGTTTACGTTAATAAATATAAATAGCCCTAGTCCATTATACTAATCTTGGACCGGGGCCTTCCTTATTTTTGCTATTAAACTTAATCTAGCTCTTCAAACTTCCCTTTAACCAGGCACGGGGACGATACGGCCCCACAGGTATTTGGATGAGGCTCGTTATTTGTTTCACTTCAGCTCGATAAAGTTCATCACATTGTTTCGCATCAAAACCTAATAAAGGGTGCCCCCCCATGCCCAAGGCACATGAGATTAACAGCAGCCGTTGCAAGAGTATCCCTGCTTCCATCTGTTGAATTCTGTATCCTCTATATCCCAGTTCCTCTTTTAGATGCTCCTTGTCTCCAACCAAATGTAAGCAGAGCGGCACCTGAAACAGATTGACGTTGGGCATGGTTAAACCATTTTGCAATATCTCACGGAAATCTCCGTTTGCTATTCTACTCAGTGCATGTGCGCCTTTCTCATAGGCGTAAGCACCATCTGAAACACCCTCCACGTTATAAAAAAAGCCGTACAACGAAACACGAGTCCCCGTTTTTCTATCTATGCCGTCAAGATCATTCTGGTAAGGTCTGGAAAAAACCTCTTTCAACAAGGTGGCTAGTTGGGTTTGACTGACTTTCCCCATCATAAAATCAACATCAGGAGAATGCCTCTCTCTACAAACAGATGCAAGGTCGTACGAAAAGGACTCTGTATATGGGAGCATGATTAATTCCGTACCAATGGACTGTCGAACACGATCATCTCTTTTTATTTTTACAAATGACTGTGTTGAGTCAAACATCGATGCTTCATTCATCTCTCTCAGCATCGGGTAATCAAGTACTCTCTTCGAACGGTTATACGTTTCCGTTTTAAGCAATGGCACTTCCTGGCACAATTCTGCGGCAGAGACACCCTCTTCTATATTAAAGTTGTCATCCCATTGGATTGATGGATAATTAGATAAGGGAATTACTGCGTAGACACTTTCGTCCTGTTCCGAGAGCCCGAGCAAATGATTGATAGAGCGATCAAGAAATTGGTAGCATACCCGTGAAGAGAATCCCATTCGATCTGCCACTTCTAATGCTTGCCCAATGACCACACCGGTATCTAAACCTTGTAGGCGGTAGGAAAAATTATGATATTTGTAGAAATTCTTCCAAAAAACCGTCGAGACAAAAACCGTGCAGAAACAATTAGAAACATCACCATTTCCAAGGCTCCTGGACAAGTAGGAATCGTAATTTCCTTCTCGGAGCAAGCGAAGGCTGTGATGGGCTACATCGTAATGGTAAATTCCCGTTGGGACGTCCTTAATCTTTACATACACATATAATTCATTGGGATACAACGCCCCGCCAGAAGGAACAAATTTTCGTAATAACTGAAGATAGCTAACAGTAGTTATATCCTCGGGATCTTCAAGGAAAGCGGATTGTGCGTAATGCGTTAGACCGTATACATACCATAAGAAAGACCCGAGTTCCTCTAGTCCGTGCTCTGCATGGGCTTCTCCCTGCTCAAGCGTTAACGGTACTTCACCGGTTAATGGAATCTTGGGTAGTCCGCGGTATAGTTTATAGGGAAGCGGCGCATCGCCCCAATCAACTTGCCAATCTGGCGGAGTGATTTTTTCCGGATCAAAGTGAAGGTAGTGCAGAAATGTCTCCAGTTTCAAGAGTAAACCTCCTTCCTTACCATTATGGGAATGGATGCGGATCTGAATTTAGCTGTTCATACGACAACGGCTGTTTGGCGTATCCAAGTTTCACCGGCACTTGGAGGACTCTTTCCAGCCCTTTGACACGGGTTAGGTGATGTCCGAATGTCATCGGCAGCATGCCAGGAATCAATACCTTTACACAGTATAATCCATTCCGTTTGATGATCGGTGTTGTTTGGTCCACCACAATAACCTCGAGGTCCAATTCTTGGAACCGCTGAAGAATATCCTGCAGGTCATCCTTCAAATCGGTATTCGATGGAGGCTGTTTAAATTCCTCAGCAAACGTTCGTAATGGACGATTGGCATCCAATAAAAAGTCCAGCCGGTTTTCTGCTTCCTTCAGACCGTAGAGCAAGCCATGGTCCGGCATCAAACGGACTGCATATGGATCCTTCAGCATTTGTTCATATTTCTGTCGGTTTTCCTCTAATATTTTGTCATGCCGAACCATCATTCCAGCGAGCTCAAAAAGCGAACTTTTTACAGCTCTGACAGGATCAGGATTCGCTCCTGCAGCACAAATGATGTTTACCCCCTTTGATTGTCTGTTTTTTGCAATCGCAAAAACACTGGGGATTTCATGTTCCATCGTTGAATTGTAAAGATAAACGTCATATCCCGCGACATCACGTAAGCGGTCCACCATCAACTCTACTTCTTTATCGTCAGCCGAACGAGGGTCAACCCGAGGAAGGGCCAGCTTGGCATACCAGGTTAACAAGAAGGAATCCCGCTCGACGACTTCCATAATCCCATGGAAAATGGCTTCCTCCAAGCTCCCACCCAACGCACACCCATTAGAGGTTTCATAAATATAGCCATCCCCATTGCCCAAACTGTAATAGGCAAGTAGCTCTGGAACCAGAATCGGACGTTCTTGTAACAAGGAATAACCCCAAACCCAATTCATTGGGGCATCAGGATGAAACGGTTTAAACGGAAAATTAGGCTTTGCATATTGTTCCTGGTCATGCAGACCTACTGATGCAGGATCTAATGCGATATGCTTTACATTGTTATAACTATCCCGAACTTTCTTCCTTTTGCCTTGAGGCTCGATTCCACAATATCGCTCCAAACCCTCCAATATAGCCGTCAGTTCACTCATATCATAGGAATTAGTACGGCCCGCTACTCCCTCGTCCGCACCAAATAACGGCATGTTAACCAAAACATCGGCAAACGGGAGCCTGAAATCCGCCATTTTTCCATTCATGATTCCAGTACGTTCATCCAAATAGTCTGCGGCCAACACCGTTTTCAATTCATCCATTGAACGAGTGCGATAGCCTTCACCATTTAATTTAGGACTGGATTCCAACCTGATTTGCGCTAATTCCGGTGTGTCTTCAAGGATTGGACTGCAAATCGGGCATAATGGTTCAGGCAGGAAAAAGTGACTAGAGGTCGTTAATGATCTCAGATTGGTAATGAACATTCTTTCTTCCAAGGAGGAGGGTTCTCCTTGAAGTACTTTGTCAACCTCTTTTCTGATCAAGATGGCCATTTGCGATAGCCCCGTTCGGGAAGCCCAGGCATCACGCAGCACACTTTCACCTGAAGTCAATCTCGCCTGAATTCCCCACATTTCAAGGCGGTCGGGTCCGGCTATCAAGCGCCGTTTGTCAGCACAGAGTGAGCATCCCGGTTTTTCTCTCCGTATCATTGGGCCAATGATCCCCTCACCAAAGGAAACGAAACCTCGCAGCCAAGGAATCCCAGCGGTCCTGCATCGCTGTTCCGCCTGTTGATGAACGGCTGGATGCCAGGCATCGTCTAGCAACAGGACTAATTCTGTTTCTTTAGGAATCTCTTCCAAAATACTTTGACGCCTTACTAGATAGCTGGTAGACAGAAGATCATAGACGTATTCCGCTAATAAACCAGCTCCGTCAATGAGGACCTGTGCAGTCATTTGGAATCCCCCTCTCGTACCTGCACACCATACACTCCTGCTAGCTCTTGTTGTAAAAAAGGCTCTATCGACAGGTCATAGACTAATAGCTGTTTATTGTTTCTGTGTAACACCTGAATAGCAGATTGTAATAGATCCAATTGTGTCATGTCTTCACATGAGGAAATTTCGAATTTAGAACCTATTCTTTCCAGATAAATTATCGAATCATTCCCTTGCCTCTCAGCGGAACTAATCCCGTTTTGAGCATCGAAAAGTGCGTGCTCGAGTGTATTGCGCAATGCCAATGTTGTATTTAAGCCTGCTCCTGTGTACCAACGGCCGTTTGACTTTACCCATACAACAGGGAAGCCTGCTACATCCTCTTTTACTCCAATGGCCGGTGAACCCTTCAAGGTAGTCAGGGCATTTATATAAAATCTGCATGTTTTATCTTCTATGGCTCCAATCGGCACACGGTAAACCGTGTTGTGCCCTTCACTCTTTCTTTTTTCCAACGCTTCATCCAGATAGGCTTGCAGCCCCCGACAAACAGCCTCTGCAATTGTTGCCCCTGAACCGATGCCCATAAAACCGACTGGTGCTCCCTCTGCCTGATTCCTGACCCTATATATATCGGAATCTATCATTTTTGAAACATACATTTCTATACCCTTCAACCCAGCTTTTCTTCTTGCTTCTTCATGTGTCAGGCCCGAACATAACACTTCCTGAAGCAGCTCCGCAGGTCCCTCTGACAATGGGTCAACAGCCTGAACATAACACTGGGAAAGAGGAAGCTGCGGCAAATCCCGTTCCTCCCAGGTATGGAAAATACCTATTTCCTTTGACGTTAATCGACTGAAATATTCTAACAGCATACCCTCCTGCTCTTCCCTGTCCGATTCGAGTTTCAGTCTATCTTCAAGATTTTCAATCAGTTCGGGGGCATTGCGTTTAGACGTTACAAATGGATGGGTGATGAAAGAAAGCCAGTCTCCTTCCATCGTTTCAAGATTAAGCAGGTAAATTTGATTACTTTGATTTGAACCTGCAACTCCTGTAGCCTTCTTGAAAAATTCAAAAACAGAGACATTGGCTAAAAGGGCTCCTGATGTGGAAAAATACTCTTCAGGCTGCTTTCCAGATTGCAGGTAAGATTGATGAATTCTTCGCCATGCTGACTCGAAGCATTCCTCTGATTCCGGATGAGTCAACGGACCGGAGAGCCCCACTTTTTCTAAACAGATGGCTGGCAGGAATGCCTTCTTTTCTTCTTTGCAAACTTGATTTAGACTCCTTAATTCATTTAAATTTCCCTCCTGAGAGACATATAGAATCCAATCATAGTCCTGAACGGCTTCTTTCCAAAAATGGATCCCTGCCCCATGACGGTAAGGGACTTCTGCCAATTCCACATCAGAATCTATTTTTCTCGCATTCTCCACCAACTCGTGAACACGGAGCCGATTGGTTGGAACCCCATCTGTTATCATGACATTTAATTTGGGCAGTCCTGATTCGAGTAAAGCAGAAACCAAAGAAACCATGAAGGTTCCTGAACCTACAGCCAAAACCTTAGCTTGGCGGTATTCTTGAAATTTGTAAGCAGCTGAATCGACAAAATTCTCGATGAATTCAATTTGTGAAACATATTTTTCAAGAACTTGACGATTTAACTCATGGGGAATATCTTTGCTGACATCACGAACAAACCCATTCTTGTACAACGTTTCTCCAATCTCGAATACCCTGTCACGGTACGGCGGCGTCAGTCCGTGAGTCAAAGTTTCCAAAGTTTTCTCGCCATTGAACATCGGAAACAATTTTTCAATCCACTGGTAGATGGTTTTGCCTTCCATTCGGAATGAACTTGTGTTATTTCTAAAATAGACACCCCCCTTTTGATCTGGGAGAAAAAAGGTATCCCTTTTAACTTTTAGACGTGAGGACGAGGTAAGTTCTGTCACTGGCGCTCCTCCTTATTCCAATCGTTACTACTTGCGCACTATCAGTTTATGTACGATTTTTTGTCCAATATGATAAACACAGTAAAAAGTGCCCCTGGGGCACAAGTCCGTGCAGGGGCACTTTGTTTCATAAATAATTTTTTTGGGTAATTGCCAAAAGCCACACCAATTAAATAAAACCGAAACCGATACCAACACAGCCAAAACAGCCAAATCCACCGAAGCCGAAGCCGCAACCGAAGCCACAACCGAAGCCGCAACCGAAACCGCAGCCAAAACCGCCGCAACGAAAACCGCAACGAAAGCCGCAACCAAAACCACAACGAAAACCGCCACAGCGACCCCACAATCGTGAATCCTCCATCTGTTGACCGAATGGAACTAACTGACCAGCTTGATAAGGATCGATTGCCAACCCTTGAAGCTCATTATGAAAATTTTGCATTTTTTCCTCCCCTTTGTATTTAATCAGATGAAACCTATATAGAGAGTTGAATGATTATATTTGTGTATATCCAGAAATCAGATTCGCTGTGTACTCTCTTCAACAAAATATGATTTCTTTTAGGTCGCTGTCACTAAATCAAGTGCCTATTTTATGCTGATGGTTTAAAGAATGTTTCCAAAATACGTCTAGAATTACTAGATTGTTGGTTTCGCAAGTAAAAATAACTGTCCGCCAATTCTTGTTAATGAACATTTACATGTTTTATTTAATACACTATTGAAAAAACTGGAGTTGATCCCACTTGGCGAAATGGATTGATGTCTCCACATCAAAACACCAATTAAAACTCTTTGATCGTCATAAGCTTTTAAAAACTTACCCCATTGCAGTTGGAAAAATATTGACACCAACTCCTACCGGAACATACACGATTATTAACAAGGATCCTCATCCTGGCGGACCATTCGGAGTCCTTTGGATGGGATTGTCAAGACCTCATTACGGTATACATGGAACAAATAATCCATCTTCTATCGGTAAGAACGTCTCCCATGGTTGTATTAGAATGTTTAATCACGATGTTCTAGAATTGTCATCTTTAGTCCCAATTGGCACGCAGGTTTTTATTCATAAATAACGCATCTGTTCGTAAAATTTAGGATGTTCGTACCTTTTGAGCATCCTTTTTATTAAAAATGTCTCAATGTAAAGAGACTTTAATTTAATGTCACACTCCTGTTCTTTTTCTGAAAAAATTCAGTGATATGATGGGTCTATCTGTATTATAGAATGCTAGATTTTAAAAAAAGCGAGTGAAAAATGATGCTGAATATTAAAGAAGCGGTTGAGCAATTAACCTCGTCTGGCATAGCAGCCAGTGACGATGACGTAATGGCGTGGATTAAGGAAGGCAAAATGAAGGCCGAAATAAACAAAAGAAGAACAACTACCTACAAAATCAATGTTAAGGATCTGATTGAATTTATCATCCAAACGCATGCCGCTCAAATTACTGCACAATTAGAAGAGTCACTTCAAGAAAATCGCAGCCTAAAAGAACAAATAGAGATATTAAAAACCCGTATACATATTGAACAGTCAAAGGTACGCACCTTAAAAAAAATGCTCAACACACAGATTGAAGTCACCGAACCCAGTGCTTTTCACTACGGTGAGTTATTGGGATTAAATCAAGACTCTAGCAGCCATCAAATGAAAAAAGAATTTAAGAAACTGCTAAAAGCCCTCCACCCCGACCGCGGCGGGGATGAAAGGCTTTTTAAAGTGTTTAATGATCATTACGAGAATCTTAAGCAATCGAGTCCACGGGATTGAGTGAAAGTTATCGTTTTAGTTCATATCCATTCACAAAATAATCGATGGTTTCCGATTCGTCTTCGTTTAAATCTCGGTTTAACTCTCGTGCATATTCCGATTTCATTTGTTCTGCATTACCATTATATTTTTCTGTGTAATCGGCCACTGTCTTTAACAGTTGCATTTCGTTGTTAAACTCAGTCCGCGATATTGGTTTCCAGTGGGAAAGGATATAGGTCTCTGCATCAAACTGTTCCAGGATTGCAGCAAGGTCCTTTGTTCGTTTGGTAGTATAGTTCCGTTTATGGGAAAATATATCAGGATAAATGCTATCACCTAAAAACAATATCTTCTCTTCTTTCATATAGATGACAACAGAATCAGAAGCATGGTCCCCTCCGACATGCTTCAATACACAAGTTACCCCGCCAAGATCGATTTCGAGTTCATGGTCAAAAACGACTTGTGGCAATGTGATATGTATATTCCTATGTTCCGCAAACTCATTTTTAATGCAGCTGGCACAAAATTCAATTTCTGTGCCTTCCTTTACCCGCTCATCTAAAGCCTCATCCGTCCATGCTAAAGGTATTAGTTTTTCTATTTCTACTTTTGTTGCTTTTGAAGAAATCGATACACGATCCTTTAATGTGGACAGTCCAAAAATATGGTCCCAATGCCAATGTGTTAACACAACCATATCAGGACGGCCAACATTTTGTTCCTCCAGCATTTTTAAAAATAATTGGGCATGTGCTTCCGAATTCCCAGCATCAATCATTAATCTTTTTTCTTTTCCAACAACCATCCCTAAAATCGGTCTGTCTGTCTCCGAAACAGGTGTCATATACCAAAATGAATTGCCTATTTTGTTTATGGTTTGCATGGTATTATCTCCTCGTATATAATCAATCGAATCTAACAGAATTGTAACAGATTTATATAACCAATGTACTTCATGAACGGTACTTCTAATCGTTTGGTCTTTATCACCTTATACTAAAACTTACATCAAAATGCCTAATTGCTTTCACAATTAGGCATTAAAAAGGTAAAAACCTTAAGCGATAATGTTATTTTGCCTTAACAATTGTAATGCAGTTGGGATATCGGAGACGTTCAGGATGATGGAATTTATTGCACTATATGCAGCGAACACTACTACCTGAGGGCGCAAAGCTCGTAACACGTTTCTTAAGATTCCCGGCGCAGGTGAAACAATGATCTGGATAACTTCTTCTTGATGGAACCGTACACCTGCTCGGCGAAGAGCGTCCCGCGCGATCTGGTTGGCACGGGAACTATTTGAAGTATCAGGACCGACAACCATTCGCACAAAGTTCACCCTGCCCATGTCCAACTTTGTAATGGTAAATGCAACTACCGTTACTCCTTGGGCTGCAATATCATCTAAAACCGAATCAAGTACTTCGTCGGTCGCATAAAAGGAAAATTCCTGTCTTAATACGGCTGTAAACTTTTTAGTGTTGTTGCTCATTGATTTCAATATCACATCCTTTCCTATCAAACTATAATAGCTTATTCATTTAATCAGTCGAGGGACACGTTAATTTGTCCAACATTTTGAATCAAATTTTCAAATGAACGTTGACAGCTATAACTTTGTTTCCTAACCTATTTATTAATTATTTATCTGTAAACAGAACAGATGTTTTGTAGTAGAATAGTTATGTCTGTTTTTTTTGACCAGATTAATAATTTTAGAGGTGGTATGCAATTGAATGGTACAGCACATGCAGTAATTGGATCAGCAACAGGATATATTGTGGCTAATACATATCAAACCTCTCCTTCTGCAACACTCTTGTTTGTCGGATTAGGAGCCGTGTCGGGATTGATGCCAGACTTGGATATTGACGGGAAGCTTCGTGGGAAAATTACACTGTCGCATAAGATGGTTCGGCTAGCCGCGATGATCATTGGATTGCTGATGATTTTCTATAGTATCTTGGAGAAAATGGCGGCAGAACGATGGTTGGGGGTCGGGATCGGGCTTTTGATTGTGCTGGTTGCATCCCTCATTAAGCAAAGACATATGTTAACCATTACGGGAATTGCTGTTCTGCTTGGAGGATTATCTTTAGGGGAGCTTTGGATCATCCTATTAGGAATTTACTTTATCATTGCTTCCTTGACTTCTCATCGGAGTTATACTCATTCCATCTTAGGCGTTGTTTTCTTCGGGGTCATTGCTTTCCATTTAGAGTCTTCACTTGGAATTCACGGTGTTTTTTATACCTGTTTAGCTGGTTACATCAGTCACCTAATCGCTGATTTAAAAATCTTGCCATTTAACAAACGAGGGATTAAACTGTTCTTGCCGCTGACATCTAAAGAACTATAATTAGCGTAAATTCATTACTGATTAATAAATAAACTAGAGGTTATTGAATGAAGGTATATAGATTAAAAAGCCAGTTTAATGGATATAAAAAAGGAACTCACTTTTACTTGATTAGTGAATCAGAATTTATAGGAGTTAAAGAATTTGTCTTGAGAACGAAAGATTTGGCGAATCGGATATCCATCAATGAAAGTGAACTTCTTAAGAATTTTACTTTCATTAAAGAAATCTTTTAACGATACAGGGAGAGTTTGGAAGGTATGACTACTAATTAGTCATACCTGTTTTTGTACTATATTAATTAGAAATGCAAAATAAATGTAACCTAATAGTTAAATAGTTGAAAATTATTTATGCGATAATCATTACTTCAGAGGTTTCTAAATTATTCCTATATGGGAGCTTAATAGTATAAAATAAACCATTGATGATCGTATTATTTCAGCCTAGGTGGTGCAAGTTTTGACACGAAAGAAAAAGAAAAGAATTAAAATAAGATGGAGCAGGGTTTTTGGCGCCCTTCTTGTAATTGGTATTATCACAGTTGGTCTCTTTACCATTTTTCAATACATAGAAGGAAAAATTAAAACGATTAACCCGCCGCTTAAAAAAGTGGAGGGAAAACATACAATTCAAGATGCAAAGAGTAACATCGATGAGGTCAATGTGCTGTTATTAGGAAGTGACTCACGGGGAGAAAAACAATCCCGAACAGATACCATTATGATCGCCCATTACGATCCAAAAACACATCAATTTAAACTGATTTCCTTAATGCGCGATATGCTTGTTTCTGTACCCAATCATGGACAGCAAAAACTAAATGCCGCCTACGCTTTTGGCGGTACTGAATTGCTAAGTAAAACGATCAAAGAAAATTTCGGACTCGATATTCACTATTATGCGATCATCGATTTTAAAGGTTTCGAAAAAGCGGTCGACCTGCTTGTTCCAAAAGGAATCGAAGTGGACGTGCCGTATGAGATGTCTTATGGAATTGGCATGACGTTAGAAGAAGGCAAGCAGCGGCTCCATGGTAAAGAACTGTTAGGCTATGTTAGGTTTCGACATGATCGTTTAAGTGATTTCGGACGGATTCAAAGGCAGCAGGAAGTGATTTCAAAATTAAAGGAAGAAGCGTTAGGTCCTAAAAGTGTGTTAAAACTCCCCGAGCTAATCGGTCTTTTGAATAAATATTTAGAGACAAATATGAACAGTTCTACCCTTATTGAAATTGGAAAAGACATACTTACGAGAAAGAACAGCGAGATTGAAACTTTACGCATTCCTGAGGATGGCAGTTTTCAAAATAAACGGGATGATGAGCTTGGGGATGTATTGGAAGTGGATTTCGTGAAAAATAAAGAAGCTCTTGAACGTTTTTTGGACGGGAACAGTGATAGTCAAAATGAAGATAAAAGCAACTCACCCGACTGATTTCGAAGCTGCTTTTGCCGAAGTACACCAGTTTATGATTTGACCTGAACTTAATTGAAAAATATAATTCCTAATTAGACAGGCTTTTGAAGGGTGTAGGTCATTTGATTAAATCAATTGTACTATTTATACTTGCAGGACTTGCCGAAATTGGCGGCGGTTATCTAGTTTGGCTATGGTTAAGAGAAGGTAAACCAATGTATTGGGGAATTTTCGGCGGACTTATCCTGGCATTGTATGGTGTCATAGCAACATTTCAATCGTTCCCATCCTTCGGCAGAGTATATGCTGCCTATGGTGGAGTATTTATCGTTCTGTCTATCTTATGGGGATGGGGAATGGATCGAAAAACACCTGACTTATATGACTGGATCGGCGCTGGAATCTGCTTAATTGGAGCTGCGGTGATCTTGTTTGCACCGCGCCAATAAAACTTCAAAAAAATGAGAAACATCTGAGTGATGTTCCTCATTTTTTTTTGAACCTAATTTTCGATTTCAAACAAAATATTTGCGAATCCCCCTGTTATATTTACGGATGATGCATCAGAACCGTCCCAAAGCATCATAGACATCTCAATCAGTGAATAAAATGTAATAATACTTAGTAACCGAGGTAGTGAGATGCCAAATATGAATGGACCGATATCATTAACGCCCCAACAAATGATTAACATGATTAGGAATGGGCTTGATAAAACACAAACTCCTAAGCAGATTACCGTAGTCGGTGCGGGCATTGCAGGGCTTGTAGCAGCCTCATTATTGAAGGAGGCTGGACACAAGGTTACTTTATTAGAAGCTAACAGCATGGTGGGTGGCCGTATTTATACGATTCGCAGCCCTTTCAGTAATGGACTTTATTTAAACGCTGGCCCTATGCGTATTCCTGATACCCATTTATTGACTCTAGAATATATTAAAAAATTTGGGTTGCCCGTAAACCCTTTTATCAACCGGACTCCCGCAGACATTCTGTTTGTAAATGGGGTCAAAACCCGTCTCAGCATGTTTGAACAAGATCCTAGTATTCTAAACTTTCCTGTCCAGCCGAATGAAAAAGGTAAAAGTGCAGAACAACTATGGAAATTAGCCATCGATCCAATTGTTAATTTTATTGATAGGGACCCTGAAAGACATTGGCCACTTGTCGAAAAAGAATTTAAAAACCAATCTCTCGGAACGTTCTTAAATTCTTACCATTATAAATTTGGAACGACTTTCTCAGATGGCGCCATTGATATGATTGATGTCCTTCTCGACTATGAAGCTTTTATGGGGATGTCCTTTCTAGAAGTGATCCGTGAAACGTCGGGTTTTAGAACCAATCGCTTCTATGAGATAACGGGTGGAATGGATCTGCTTCCGAAGGCATTTTTGCCGCAATTGAAAGAGGAGATTAGGTTCAACCAACGAATCACTAAAATTGTCCAACATCACCAAGGTGTCACCATTCATTCGACTGATCCTCGTACATTTAAAAATTCGACTACCACTAGTGACCTTGCCATCATTACCATCCCCTTTACTGTTATGCGATTTGTAACCATTGAACCCTACCATTCTTTTTCTTATTACAAGCACAGAGCTATTCGTGAAATCAACTATATGGCCGCAACAAAAATCGGAATTCAGTTTAAGAGCCGCTTTTGGGAAAGATACGGTCAATATGGCGGGAAATTAATCACAGATCTGCCCATTCGGTTTACTTATTTTCCGAGTCAGGGGATCGGGACATCTGAACCGGCTGTTGTTGTCGCAAGCTATACATGGGCGGATGAAGCGATGACATGGAATGGTCTTTCCGACGGAGAACGTATTCAATATGCCTTAAAGAACCTAGCTCAAATTTTCGGCAGCCAGGTCTATTCCGAATATGTTTCTGGTATTTCTTATAGCTGGGTGGATAATCCCCACGCCACTGGAGCGGTTGTCGCTTTTGAGCCCGGCCAGGAAAATGAATTGTTTCCATATATAACGATGCCTGAAGGAAGAGTTCACTTTGCCGGTGAACATACCACTCTTATTCACGGTTGGATGCAGGGATCCATTGAATCAGGCATTCGTGTTGCCAATGAAGTGAATCATCTGCCAATCTAGAAAAAATGATGGGTTTCCCCTTGTTTTTTACGGGGAATACCCATCTTTTTTTCATTCATCACCAATTGCCCTTCCAAAAAATGCTTTTACAAATTAAGGTTTGAAGAAGTGACAATTATATGAAGCTGAGATATTATTAAAAAAGGAAAAAATTTGTACTACAAAATATCGCTTTGCAATTGATTGGAGGAGCACACCATTGGAAACAGCATCACAACCCATAATGAAAGGAAAAGAACCCATTTTTCGCCGGGGTGTTTTTACCTTCAGCGGATCACATTTTTTAAATGATTTAGTGACCACAGGTATGGTTCCGGCAATGGTTGTGCTTTATAAACAAGCATTTGACCTAAACTATACCCAGTCTACTTTAGTAGTTTTAATGTCATACCTAACATCATCTATCTCCCAGCCTCTGTTCGGCATGTTCGCGGACCGTAAGCCTCGTGTCTGGCTGTATCCGGCAGGAGTATTCTGTTCGATTATGGGGCTGGCTTTAACAGGACTCGCACCATCACTGCCTTGGCTGCTTTTGTTTATTTCGATTTCCGGTCTCGGATCGGGCGCGTTCCATCCAGAAGCCTCCCGAGCTACCCACCTTGCTTCTGGATCTAAAAAAGCACTCGCCCAAGCTATTTTCCAAGTCGGCGGAAATGCCGGGCAAGCCTTTGGACCATTATTAGTATCCCTCTACGTAAGTCACTCAGGGATTCAGGGACTCCTATGGCTCATTCCAGTAGCGTTCCTATCGCTTCTATTAACTGGCCAAATTCTACCTTGGCTGCGTGAAAAATTAGAGACTACTAAACTCCAATCTAAGAAACAAATAAATGGAGACAACAATTTACTGGGAGCTACTCTGCTCTCTTGTGTAATCATCCTTCGTTCCTGGTGCCAAATTGGCGTTGTCGTCTTTTTGCCTTTTTACCTGCACAACCTCACCATCCAACAGTCAGAGATTCTTAGCTTTGTCTTTGTCGGAGCAGGAGCACTTGGTACTTTTGTTGGCGGGGTTCTGGCAGACAAACTTGGCATGAAACGTTTACTCGTCAGCTCGATGCTGATTGCTACACCTTTTGCTCTAATTTTCCCCTATGTACATGGGGTGTTGTCGGTGCTTGTACTGCTCTTGTTTGGTTTCAGTGTTCTTTCATCTTTCTCAGTCAGTGTGGTTTACATGCAGCGTATGCTTCCGAAGAACATTGGTCTGGCGTCCGGTCTTTCGATTGGTTTCGGTGTAGGGGCTGGCGGGATTGGATCGGTGTTTATGGGCGGCATTTCAGACATCTTTGGGATCGCGACCGTTTTCACGATTCTCTCGCTGCTCCCGCTTGCCGGCTCGTTGATCGCGGTCTTTTTACCAAATGATCGCATGGAAAAGAAAATGGCTGCTTGATGACTTACTATTACACGGTAATCTAAGAGGTGAATCAAAATGTATTGGACTCCGTTATTTGAAAATGATGTACCAGTAGCACACTTCTGCTCTTAATGGAGAGAACGTGCCTACTTCTCTCCGTTTGGGCATCTTTGACCTAAAAAAGACGGAGGGTATAAAAAATGAAAAACACCTTATTAGGTTCTATATATTTAACTTTAGCCGCCAGTATTTGGGGTGGAATGTACGTTGTTGTCAAAGTTGTAGTAGCGGTAATACCTCCACTAGAACTTGTGTGGATGCGCTATTTAGTGGCTATTGTCGCACTACTTATCATCGGCTTTATAACCCGACAAAAATGGCGAATCGAGAAACGTTATTTCTTATTAATTATCGCTATCGGAGTTATTGGTAACGCCATTTCAATTGTTACCCAAGAAACGGGGACAATGCTGTCCACAGCACAAATGGGAGCCATTATAACGTCGTCAACACCCGCGTTTATGGTTATTTTTGCTAGATTACTTCTTAAAGAACAATTAACGTTAAAAAAGTGGCTTTCCGTTTGTCTAGCGACGATTGGGGTTTTTCTCATTGTCGGAATCGGAGATGTGGATTTATCTAGTAAACTTGGTGGTATTGCACTGCTTATTGCAGCTTTAACGTGGGCACTTATGTCTGTACTTGTAAAGCGTTTGCCGAGTGACTATTCACAAATTGTAGTCACCACCTATTCCATCTCGGTTGCCCTAATCGTGTTGACTCCTTTTGTTTTGCCACGGTTACACGCAATTAATATTTCTGAATTAACTCACCCGACCATTTGGGGAGGACTCTTATATTTGGGTATTGTTTCAACAGCAGGTGGATTCCTACTTTGGAATCGCGGTTTACAAATGCTTAACGCCTCAAGTGGGGGGATATTTTTCTTCTTTCAACCCGTGGTTGGAACATTACTTGGGTGGCTAATTCTGGGTGAAAATATAGGTGTAACCTTTTGGATAGGATCCATCCTAATTCTTACTGGTGTTTTGTTCGTTATGATTGAGAAAAAATAGTCTTTATAAACCCCCTTCAATTGTATTTGAAGGGGTCTTACTTTTGTTCATAAATTTGGCTTATTAAACTTACTGAACGCTTAGTGCAATAAAAAATGTCGAACACCCCCTAGCCCTTATCTTCAACTCAAGTTTATAAAGTACAAAAATTTACTTTTCTTCTAAAAGATTTAAGTATATATTTAATATTTGATATATAATATTACTTTTTAGAAAAGAAGAGGTTAGATATGAATACGACATTTTCAACAACAGAATCAACAAAAACAAAAGCCATTGTCATCAGTGCACTTTTCATTGCCTTAACCTTCGTAGCCACGATGTTCATCAACTTAAGGCTCCCAATCATGGGAAACGGTGGTCTAATCCATTTGGGTAACGTTCCTCTCTTTATCGCAGCCTTGGTTTACGGCAAAAGAACCGGAGCCATTGCGGGGGCGTTTGGTATGGGTTTGTTTGATATTGTCTCAGGATGGGCATTATGGTCACCGTTTACCTTTGTCATCGTCGGTACAATGGGCTTTGTAGTCGGTCTCATTGCTGAAAAGGTACCCGGCAAACGAGTTCTTGTTTATACTCTGGCCGTTCTAGCTGCACTAGTCATAAAAGTTGTAGGCTACTATTTCACCGAAGTCATCCTCTACGGGAACTGGATCCAGCCATTCGGCTCCATCCCTGGAAACATCATGCAGGTCGTAATAGCAGGCATCATTGTAGTCCCTCTTGTAGGACGCTTAAAGAAAAGAGGGTAACATGGTTCATGGGGACGGTTCTCTTGTTTCATTTTGGATCACACAAGAATACACGTCTATAAACTAATAAGTTAAGGCAAAAGAACCGTCCTTAGGTAAATAGGGACGGTTCTTTTGTTTCGTTTTGGTGATTCACACATGAACACACCTCTTAGAACTAGTAAGTTGATGCACAAGAACCGTCCCCATGCATCAGAGCGTCGAAAACCGAAGAATTTCGTCGCTTTTTAGCTTTTTATACCTTGTTTTATCGAAAACGTTCTATGGAAGTCTGAAAATGTTATAATACGTTTTGTGTTAATTCAATTATTAAACAAACATTTTCGGGGTGTGTTTTTGCAATGAGACAAGCACAATTAGCAGAAGCTATACGTAATAAAAGAGCCGAGATGATTCAAATAGGGATGTCAAAGGGACTCGATAGTGAAGAAACCATTTATTGCAGTCAAGAGCTAGATGACCTTTTAAATGAATATAACAGATTACTATCCCAACCCAAACGTTTTAACCCTATAAATGATTACTTTGATTATTTACTTTTTCTACATAAAAGCACCTATAGAATCGTCCGTTTAGGCTATGATGCATGGGGACGGTACTAATGCATCATTCAAGCCTGAAGTGCCATGTCGCGATATTTATTTCTTTAAATAGTCCATGGCACTTCTATTTTTTTAAATTGTCCGCAAGGTTATAAGCTGCCCTGCCCACTATAAAGACTGCTAAGAAAAAAAGGCAAACACAGGAATGTGCTTACCTTTTAGACAATGTGGAAATCGATAGTTTTTCACATACTTAGTTATGTTAGGATGGGCGTTCTTAATAAATGTTCTAGCCTCATGTTCTTTACCATTTTTATAAAGAATCTAACCTTGATCACGAATGTAATAAACAAGTTAACCAAACGAAGTATATTCAAACTAACTCCCCCCACACCGTTATTAGTATCGGCAAACCGACACTAGCTATATTTTGCGCTATCAACCCATCCCTTTATTCAATTCCCATTATTGATAATCCGGGGACGGTCCTCCATTTGTGGGGGTTCCTCGAACCAGCCGTTTTTTATCTTAATCTCGATCCCTTCTTGTGCATACCTCCACTTCAATTAAGTTTATCGGATAAGTAAAATATGTACTTTTTTCTAAGTTCCCCAACCTTTTTAAAAAAAATCAAATATTTATTCCGAGACGTCATACATAATATTTTTTAGAAAAACGGGAAGGTTAGAAATATTTATGAACCAAATTTTCACGGAAACGGAGGAATCCTTGTGGCTGTTGAGGCAGAACAGATGAGGTTTTGTGAAAACTGTAGGAAAGAAACAGTTCACCATGTTTATGAAGATGCACTTGAATTGGAATACCGGTGCATGAAATGTGATGAAACCACTGAGATGGTGAAAACATTTTTCTAGCGGTTTTTTAGAAAGGCAAAAGGCAGCCAAATTAGTTTAATTGGCTGCCCATCATATTGGTCCCATAACAGGACCCTCGAGTATAAATTTGCTCAAATTAATTTTTTATTTGTACTCCCATTAATCTCTCACACATATAACAAAACTGCTTAGCGAAGTCATTTATAGTTTCTAATAACTGTATATCCACAACTTCATTTTTCTCATTAAACTGGCTGTTGTGAGCAAAAATAGTTGTCGGTATGACGTACCCATTTAAATAACCTGCCAGTGGTTTTAACTGATTTTCTGCAACGAGAAAATGTTGATTGTTTCCTCCAGTCGTGACAAAACCCATCACCTTATGTTTAAACGCTGCCGGTGGAATTAAATCAATTAAATTTTTGAATGCACCGCTAAATGAACCTTGGAAAATAGGCGTTCCGAATACAAATCCGTCAGCCCCCATTATTTGGTCAATTACCTTTTTGGTATCACCATTGTAATTAGAGATTGGACGGCCGTCACAAAACTCAATTTGATAATCCCTTAGATCCAAAAACTCAATTTCTAGTTCAGGATTATGGATTTTTATCTTGTCTAAAACTTTACCGATCACAATCGCAGTCTTACTACCGACAATAGTGCCTGAAACCCCTAAAATTTTCATTTCTCTTCCTCCTAATATTTCAATCGAAAAAAAGATCTATTGATTCGGCCAATCTTCAGGGATCCGGCCAACATTCCGGTTATAATATAAAAGAGGAGCCTTTTCAGCAAATGAAAGATCGATTACTTCACCTAAAAGGATAAAGTGGTCTCCAGCATCGATTTTATTAATGATTTTGCACTCGAAAACCCCTAGTGAGTCTTGGATAATCGGTAGTCCATTTGAAGAAGTTTCCCATTGCACTTTTGAAAAACGGTCTTTTTCCTTACCAGCAAACGCCCAGCATGCCTCTGCCTGATCTGTAGTAAGGGTATGCACAGCGTATTTTCCCCCTTGTAAGAATGCATCTAAGGCCGATGATCTTTTATCGATGCACCAAAGCACCATTAACGGGTCGATTGAAACAGAAGCAAACGAATTGACGGTCAGCCCAACCGGGTTTTCATTTTCATCCATTGTGGTTACGATCGTCACTCCAGTTGGATATTGCCCCATAATTTTCTTGAAAATATTTGCTTTCTCCATTGTTTTTGTCATCTGTATTTTCTCCTCTCACAGCCAAATTTTTTGAATTATAGATAAACTTCATCTAATATCTCCTGCTTTACCGATGGCCTGACATTCCAAAAATTATTCAGACTCTTCACAAGGCCGCCGTTTCCGAATCTCGTTTTTACCGGTGTTGCAATTTTCATCTTTGGCTCAACCACAAAATTGGAAAACTCAACTATAATCTGTCTTCTTTCGATAACCTCTTGTATCCCCTGTTCGAAAAACCATTCATCAATCCTGTTATAAATACCGCGATTGATTCCGTAGTTCATTTCAATACTTTTTTGAAAGGTATAGTCTGGAACATTTACATTAGGTGTTAACACAACCAGGACCTCCCATCCTATAAAATAGTAATCCTTCAAACAAGTTTAGCAGGAACCTCCACTTCTACTATTTCTATTTTTCCGGATTTCAACTGAAACGAATCAACAGGGTCGGAGGTTTGTGCGGTACAACAGTAAAGGGTCCTTCCTTCTTTTCCACCTAGGGCAACAGCATAACAGTTTTGGCTTGTTTGAACTTTATCTGTTATCTCTCCCCCTTCTATCACCCGATAGACCATAGATTCGATTGGATTAGATACCCAAATCGCTCCTTCTGAGTCAATGCAAATGCCGTCTGGATAAATATTTTCAAAGTGAGCCCATACCCGCCGATTAACGAGGGTTCCGTCGTCCTCAACATCAAATGCGGTCAAACGATTACCATACGTCTCTGCGATCACTATTGTTTTTCCATTATCGGTCAAAACAGTCCCATTTGGAAAAACCATGTTTTCGGCAGCAACCTTTACATTTCCATCCGGCTCGATACAAGCAATGACAGCAGTCGGCAGTTCCATATTTTTTAACGTTTCTCTGCAGTACTTTTTCGCTAAAGCGGAAAGATTACCGCCGAAATTTCCAACATAGGCTCTTCCTGCTTTATCTACAAGCATGTCATTGCAATGGTAAGTGGCAATTGGATTCAAAT
Source organism: Neobacillus sp. SAB-20_R2A (assembly GCF_049568635.1). Lineage (NCBI taxonomy): Bacteria > Bacillati > Bacillota > Bacilli > Caryophanales > Bacillaceae > Neobacillus > Neobacillus sp. SAB-20_R2A. The sequence continues at coordinate 3,577,594 of NZ_CP145895.1, forward strand.
CTGCGTGTTCTGTTAGCTCCCCGTTATTTTCCAGGCAGTAAACTTTTCGATTCAGCATGGAAACGACAAGCATCCTTCCGTCTGGAAGCCATCCCAGTCCTGAAGGCTGATCATCCAATTGGCAAACCGTTTCTACTTCTCCGGAGTCTATATCAGCTTTCAACACCCGTTTGCTAAAAAAATCAGAAAACCAGAAGTAACCATTATAGAATCTAGGGCCCTCACTAAAGGTTAATCCGGTTACAAAGTCCGTCGTTTCGTTCACCCTTTAAACCTCACTTCACTAGATTATTGTAAGTAGACACAATTTTTCGAAATTTTAACACATATCAATCTGGCTGATTCAGTTTCCTCCATAAAGTACTGCGGCTGATGCCTAATAATTTTGCTGCCTCAATCTTGCTTCCATTAGCTGCATTTAGAGCTTCATAGATTTGCTTTTTTTCCACTTGTTTGATTACATCTTGAAATGTATCTTGTTCTCCCATTTCTTCTTGAAGAACAATACTATTTTCCTCTATTGCTTCACGGAGATTTCGCAGCAATTCTTTCCTTGTTACCATAAAAGGATGCTCTAAGTAAGCAAACATTCTCTCCAATGTATTTTCCAATTCTCTTATATTCCCCTGCCACTTATGCTGAGCCAATATATAAGCGATCTCTTTACTATTTTCATTGATTAATTGAGCAAATTGCGGATAGTGTTTCGTTGTAAAGAACTTCACCAAAGGTTCAAGGTCAGATAACCTGTTCCTTAATGGCGGAAGATACAAATTTAGGACAGCAATTCGATAATATAAATCCGTACGAAATTCATTATTTTTTACCTTGTCGATCAAATTTACATTTGTTGCCGAAATAACCCTGACATTAACAGGAATGGGGGTCGTGCTGCCAACACGCATGACCACTTTCTCTTGGAGAACCCTAAGAAGCTTCGCCTGCATGCTTAAAGGGATTTCTCCAATCTCATCTAAGAACACAGTCCCATTATGGGCTTTTTCGAAGAGTCCTGGTTTTCCCCCTTTTTTTGCTCCCGTAAACGCCCCTTCGATATATCCGAAGAATTCAGATTCAAGCAGGTTATCAGGTACTGCAGCACAGTTGATGGCAATAAAAGGTTGGTCCTTCCTGTAGCTTTTATTATGGATGCTTTGGGCAAACAATTCCTTCCCTGTACCGCTTTCCCCAAGAATTAAAACATTCGAATCAGTCCTGGAAAATTTGATTGCCTTTTTGATTGTCGTTACTATTCCTTGGCTTGCACCAACAATGTCTTCAAACTGGTATTCGGCCATATTGGGTTTGCTATACATTTTTCTTCTTATTCTGTTTCCGCTTTCCTGAACGGCATGAATATCAGAAAAAATACCAACCATCCCATCAAAATGTTGGTCTACAACAATCGGAAATGTACTTAGCAAGAAATTCTTGTCTTTATAGGAGACAATTTGTTCCTTTATCCCCTTTTTCCATTCAGTATTACCAATACCTTTTGTGTCAACAAGAATTTCTTTTACATGTAATCCATTCAGGTCCTTTTCCTCAATTCCAAGGAGAGTAGTAGCTTTGCGGTTGACATTGACGATATGTCCCGTATCGCTGGAGATAATTACACCTTCATTAAAATTCTCCATGATATAATTTTCTCTTTGAGAATTTCTTTTTTCTTCGAAACGGGCATTTAAAATACCTAAAGCAATATCAACCGCCAGATTAATGCTTTCTTCACCGAACCAGACAATTCCATGCATTCCATTTTCTTTAGCAAGTCCGGTAATCAACCCGGCACCAATGACGACAGACTGGCGATTTTCCTTAAGCTGTGCGATGATTGCCTCGGCTTCTTCCCATGTTTCGTACGTATATTGATGAATCTTGACTTGAAATAGCGATTCAAATTGGTCTATTTTTCTATCAATTATATAATCATTAAAATTGATTAGATTGACTTCATTGCTGTATTGGCATCCTTTTTGAATAGCATCTAGGAAATCGTTGACTTGCAGCCTGATCGGAACGAATTGCCCTCGATCATTTTGGTCTTTAAAAACTTTGTAAATTGCTGCTCCACAAATAACAACATCTTCATTCGTGATGATATTCTTGTTATCAAGAATACGCTGGCCTTCCATTGATTCTATGACGAGCCCTTTTATTGACTTATTTTTCTTTTCTATTGCCCTTTTAATTAAGTCATCCAATGGCGCTGAGCCTGATATAATAAGTCTTGCCATTATCTATCCTCCCAAGATTCCCCTTAACTTTGCCAAATTTCATCTAATATTTGACTACAACATTTATTATACAACTAGTAATCTAAACATTCTGAATAAAAAGAAACTATTTAACTGAGGTCGGCAAGAACAAGGCTATTTCAGGGAAAATATACAGTAATGCTATTAACACTATAATCGGAATGACAAAGATGATGGCACCTTTAAATATACTGACTAAATCCAGTTCTTTTACGACTCCATTCAACACATAACAGTTCATTCCCACCGGAGGAGTGATTAGGGCCATTTCTACTACTAAAACAATAATGACGCCAAACCAAATCAAGTCAAACCCAAGTGCTTCAACTAATGGGAGTATAATTGGAATCGTAACAACAACCATTGAGAGGGAGTCCATGACACAGCCAAGCACCATGTACATGAGAATAATAAGGATAAAGATCACCGCTGCGGATAAATCTCTCGAGAAAAGGAAGTCTGAAATCATCTGCGGAACTCTAGTTATCATCAAAAAATAGTTTAAGATAAATGCCCCCATGACGATGGCAAAAATAAATCCTGTCGTTTTAATCGTTTCATAGACAGTAGCCGTAATCTTCTCTTTCGTTAATTTCTTGCGGGCAAAGCCAATCGCAAATGCACCAAGAGCACCAACTCCGGCAGATTCTGTCGCGCTGAAAAATCCGACGTACATACCGCCAATAACAATTATAAACAAAACGACGATCCAAACAGTGGGTTTTAAAGAGCTAAACTTCTCTTTCCAGCTGATCTTTTCCTCTTCTTTTGTCTTTACATGATGGTTTGGATTGATAAATATTGCGATAGAAATCGCCAACATAAATAAAATTGTTAACAAAATCCCGGGAATAATCCCTGCAATTAGCAGTTTCCCAATCGATTGTTCAGTCATCATCCCATAGACGATAAACATTGTACTTGGTGGAATCAAAATTCCGAGTGTTCCTCCGGCTGCTATGGACCCGCCTGTTAAGCTTTTGCTATATCCGGCATTTAACATTTCTTTTGCAGCCATGACTCCCATCGTTCCAGTTGTGGCCAAGCTGGAACCGGATGCGGCAGCAAACATGGCGGAAGCCCCGACTGTGGCAATACCTAATCCGCCTTTTAATTGGTTAAGCCAGTTCCGAAAGGCCGTAAACAGTTCCGTTGTCAGGTCTGAATAATATAATAACTGTCCCATCAGGACAAATAGGGGGATTGTACTTAACGTATAAGAAAAGCTTTGTTCCCAAACATTGGTATTAACAACAGAAAACAGGGTTTCCCATCCTCTTAAATACGCAATCCCTAAACATGCCGGAACGGCCATCGAGACTGCAATAGGAACCCGGAGAAACATCAGGACAAAAACCGCGATTATGACAATAATACTTACAGCAGAAATGGACAACATATATCACTCCTTAATCTATCCTTCATTGAAAATTTTCTTAATCGATGAATTTTTTATTTGCAAATTTCTTGATGATTTCTAAACACCAGGCTGCAAATCCGATAATCAATAAATATTTAAAAGGATATAAAGGAATTTTTAAGAGCAAGGAGGTTGTTGAATATTCCATTTTTTCAATGAAAACCCAGATTACAAGGAGGCTGAAAACTAATGTAATCAATTTCCCGATTATTCCCAATATATTTTGGAGGAATAAAGGCAATTTCTCCGTCAAAATCCCGATTGATATGTGGGAGTTTTCCGATTCCGTAAAGGCCAGTGAGGCAAAGATGATGACAGCCATAAGAAATTGAACAATTTCGATATCACCGATAATGGGAACGCCGATCGTCCTTGATACAGAAAAACAAAAGACAAGTGCCACCATCAGCAAGAGGCCGACATAAGCAATCCATTTATTAATATCCGTGATATATTTAATGATTTTTTCAATCAAAGTATCAAATCCCCTTTCTATTCATTCTTCATTAATAAGGGAAAGATTGTATGCTTCAAAAAAGGGGCCAGCCGGTTCCAATCATTTCACCAAGAATTTTCCGGCAGCCCCTATCATGCTGCATCCTTCTATTTTGCGAATTATTCCAGCAACGACTTTAAATTTTTTGGTAGGCTTCTACATTGCAGAAATAAGGCATTACCTCTTTGGAGAACAAATTCATCGATTTAATCACCCGATCATTAGGCTGACCGCCGATATTCATCCAACAAATAATGTTATTCAGCCCTGTTTCTTCGCGGAATTTCTCAATATCTTTCCGAACCTTTTCAGGCGAACCGACAATCGCGTTTTCGGATTTGAGGAATTCATTATAATCAAGGACTTTATCCCGCTGAACCACACCGAACACTGGACGATTATCCCGTTCAGACATATACCACATTAATCCTTCTTCAAATTCTTCATACGCCTGTTCATCCGTTTCGGCAACATAAACGAAAAGGAGCTTGCCTGATCGGGCCATAGCTTCATTTACGTATTCCTCGGAGTATCCAGCAGCAAGGGCCGTTTCTTGGTACAAATTGATTTTATGAAGAGTATCATCGTTTTTGATGCCGCCTAAAACAAACGAGTAGCCATCTTTTGCAGCATTGATAATGGAGGCGTCATTTCCAGAAACCATCACGAAGAGGGGCGGGCCAGGCTGTTGAATTGGCCTTGGATTAATTGGAATATCATTGAAGTTATAAAATTTGCCTGAATAAGAAATTCTCGGATTTGTTAATGCTGCTTTTAAAATTTCTAGAGATTCTTCGAACCTAGCATGTCTCTCATCGAAATCCACATTGTAAGCATCAAATTCTAATTTGTCATACCCTTTCCCAACTCCCACATAGAGCCGGCCGTTACTGATGACGTCAACTAAAGTCATTTCTTCAGCCAGCTGCATTGGATGGTGCAAAGGTAATCTGGCTACGGCAGATCCTAGTTTAATTCTTTTTGTCTGGGCAGCCGCAGCAGCTAAGTAAACGGTTGATGAAGTGACAACTCCGTAGTCTCTGGCATTGTGTTCAGCCATCCAAGCACTGTGGAAGCCAAGTTCATCTGCCACTTTGATTTGCTCCAAACCGTTTCTTAATTCTTCGTCTTCCGATTTAAAGGGTGATTTTGAATTCAGGAAAAATAGACCAAAGCTCATTTCATTTTTGTGATTTGTCATATTAACATTCCTTTCAAAAATTTATTAGTTGTTTAGTATTGATAAAGAATTTAAACCTCCACTTTCGAACTAATCATTTTTCACCTGAATGGATAGCTCATCTGAAAACCCTTTCAACAGGAAAATTCCTAAACATATCAATTTGACATATTCAGACAAAATCCCTTTAAAAGCAACGTTAAATTGCATGGGTCTTCTTTAATAAAGCGGGAAAGTTCTCTTTGCTTTTAATAATGCAAATATTGTGCCAATTTTATTAATAATGGCTATTAATCTGTTAAACCCTGCATGAACCGCTGCGATTTCTATACATTTCAGGAAAAAGTCCCTGTTAAAACAAACCTTCTATCCATCCAAATAATTGTTATGTGCCACGTAGTAAAATAAAACGTTTCAAAATTGAAACATATTGAAACATGTTGAAACCCTTGAAACAGCTTAAAACATTTGAAACTCAAAAGTTATTCTTTTACAAAAAAGTTCTCATATTCCTCGCGAAGCTTCCTTTTTAGGAACTTGCCAACACCTGTTTTCGGTACCTCCTGGATAAATAGTACATCGTCCGGCAGCCACCATTTAGCAAACTGCGGTGCTAGATATGCAAGCAAATCATCCTTTGTCACCTTTTCTTTAAAATTGTCGTGTAAAACGACAAAGGCAACAGGCCGTTCCTGCCATTTCGGATGGGGAATCGCAATGACCGCTGCTTCAAACACAGCTTCATGAGTCATAAGCGCATTTTCTAGCTGGACAGACGAAATCCACTCGCCACCGCTTTTGATCAAATCTTTCGTCCTGTCTACTATTTTGATATACCCTGCCTCATCAACCGTTGCAATATCCCCGGAATAAAGCCAGCCCTCCTTTACCGCCTCTGCCGTTTGCTCCGGCTTTCTATAGTAATGATCGGTAATCCATGGCCCCCTAAAGAGGACCTCTCCCATCTCTTCTCCGTCCATTTTTACTTCGCCTGACTCATTTATGACATTAATATCTATCATAGGCACTGGTATTCCCTGCTTAGTCAGCTGGTTGATTTTTTCTTCTGTTGATTGATTTTGATGATAGCTTTTTAGTTTGCTGACTGTAGCAACTGGACCTGTTTCAGTCATCCCGTAAGCATGCATGACCGGCACATTGTATTTTTCCATAAATGTGGTAATAATCCCTTTCGGTGGAGCCGACCCGCCGCATAGAATATAACTCAGGCTGGATAAATCATAACTCTTTCTGTTTAATTCATTTAGAACCCCGATCCAGACAGTCGGTACCCCTGCTGTTATCGTTACACGTTCAGACTCTATTAATTGCAAGAGTGTTTGCGAAGTAAAGTTTGGACCTGGCAATACTTGGGTAGTGCCAAACCATACGGATGCAAAAGGAAATCCCCAAGCGTTTACGTGAAACATTGGCACTACATGCATCGCCCGATCTTCCTCAGACAGTCCCATCGTATCTGTAAGACCGAGCATTAAGCTATGCAATACGATACTTCGATGAGTAGATAATACACCCTTTGGATTTCCGGTCGTTGCCGAGGTGTAACAGAGTCCAGCAGCTTCATTTTCGTCTATATCATCTGGAAAAGAGAAACTATTATCACCGGTTGCAATGATTGATTCATAGTTATAGAGAGGTTTTTCCGAAGATTGGGAAAGCTCACTGTCTTCCGACATGATGATAATTGCCTTTACGGTCGGAATTTTATCTATTATGCTCTCAATTAAAGGATATAGTCCTTTATCGACAAGCAGGATCTTGTCTTCGGCATTGTTTATAATATAAGCCAGATGTTCGGAAGAAAGCCTGATATTGATGGTGTGCAAAACCGCACCCATGCTGGGAATGGCAAAATATGCTTCCAAATGCCGGTGATCATTCCAGGCAAATGTCCCGACCCGATCACCTTTTTTTACTCCTAGCATTTGCAAGACACTTGCTAAAGAACGGGTTCTTTTAGCAAATTCCTCATAGGTTAAGCGGACAATGCCTTTTTCAGTTCTAGAAATAACTTCTTTCTTCGGGAAGTATTTTTCTGCCCTGTACAGTAGTTTATCAATTGTTAGCCGCGTTTCCATCATAAATATCCCTCCCTGTTTTATTGAATTTTTTGGGGAGAAAAATGCTTGCTGCACTAGTCTCCCAATGTTTAATAGACTGCTATTTTTTTAGAAAAAATGATTTGCTATACTTCCTGGCTGTTAAACCACTCAATTGTACCTTTTAAGCCTAATTCATTGATTTTACGGTACATTAGCTTGATACCTTCAGCAGTATGGATAATCGCATCTTGTTCGGGTCCATACATCAAACCGGTACGGAACCCTTGTAAATCCATAATCCGATTATGGGCCATCTTTTTCAGCTTCAATACATCCGCTGGAGTTTTAGCAATGCCTCTTGCGATTTTTAATGTTTCTTCCTCAAGACAATCCGCATCAAAGCACTCTGCTGCAAACCCGTATTGCACAGCTTTTTCTCCACTTATCCGGCTTCCTGCAGTCAGGTCTAACATTTTTGCGCGCTGCGGTCCAACATGCCAGCCCCAATAGATGCCGACAAATCCACCACCAAGAGGCAGGGATGGGAAACCAAATTGGGCCTTCTTATCAGTGATGACAATATCGCAGCAAGCCAGCATTTGGGTTCCGCCCGCTAAAGCAAATCCTTGAACCTGCGCAATGACCGGCTTCGGATATTCCCAAAGTCTAATCCAGCGCCTTGTGCATTCTTCCAAGTAATCTCGGTCCTCCGTGACGCTTGGCTCCCTGTATTTGCCAACGTCGTAGCCTACGCTGAATGCCCTGCCATTTCCTTTGATGATTAACACACTGATATCCTGGTCTTTTTCAAGCTCGTCAAGGGCCTTGTCGAAGGCTTGGAACAGCTCCCTGCTTAGTGCATTTAATTTTTCCGGTCGATTTAAAATTACGTAGGCAATTCTTCCTTTTTTCTCAATGAGGACTAATTGTTCTTCCATATAGATTCACCAATCTTTCTTTTTAATAGTTGACCATTCATTTCTTTGTGATTTCTTTTAAAACATACGTCGCCCTGCCAGTAGCCAGCAATTTTCCATTTTCGTCCTTGATATCTCCGACCCCTACTGCCAGCTGCTTGCCTCTGTTAATGACTCTGCCTTCCGCAAAAATTCTTCCTTGTGTGGCCGGCCGAAAAAAGTTGATGTTTAGCTCCGCGGTTAAACTAATCATGTGATCAGCCATTACGCTCCTTACTGCCGAACCAATGACCGAATCTATTAATGTAGTTATCACACCGCCATGAACCATTCCTGCCCCTTGCAGCAATTGGTCCTGTACAGCCAAGGATAAAGTAGCGGTTCCTTCACCAATATCCTCAATTTGAAGGCCGATTAAATCCCGAAACCGGTTATTTTTCATCCATTCCTCTTCACGAAGAACCAATTCATTTTTCATAGCAAGCTCCCTAAAAATGATTTTTTTATCGGTGAATATCCCAATCTGTCCAAAAAACGATTAGAATGTTAAATCTCCGCTTAGTAAACTTTTTGCAATAGTTCGGCGGTGGATTTCTGAGGTGCCATCCGGAATTCTTACAATCCTTGCCAGGCGGTATCCCTGCTCCAATCCAAGTTCATTGGAAATCCCTACCCCGCCATGGATTTGCATGGCCCGATCATAAACGCGTCCCATCATTTCCGTACAAAAAGCCTTTACCATTGAAATTTCCTTACGAGGTTGTTTTTTACTATTTTCAATCTTCCAGGCACAGTTAAGGGCCATATTTCTGGCTGCATAAATATCCATAGCAGATTCTGCAAGCATGGCTTGAATCATTTGATGTTCTTTAATTGGCTTTCCAAAGGTTTTGCGAATTTCTGCATACTCAACTGCCTTCTTTAAAGCCCATTGTGCTGAACCGATACATTTTCCACTCATACCAAGTCTTCCAGTGTTAATTCCATTTATGGCGATTGAGAAACCAAAGTCCACTTCCCCAATGACGTTTTCATCTGGCACTCGGAGATTATCGATGCTAATAATACATGCCTCTCCTCCCAGCTCGCCCATGACCGGAATTACTGAATCTACTGAGAACCCTTCTGATCCTGTTTCAACGAAGAAGCAGGTAATGCCGCCTTTTCTTTGCGCTTTCAAGTCCGGATTTGTCACGGCAAACAGCATGCAATAATCAGCGTGGGCAGCATTTGTAATCCATTGTTTGCTGCCGTTTATGACCCATTCATTTCCTTCTTTTACGGCATTCGTTTTAATGCTCCATACATCTGATCCTGCATCCGGTTCCGTTAAACCAAAGCAAAGAGTTTTTTCCCCTGAACGGATTCCATCTAAATATCTCTCTTTCAATTCCTCTTTTAAGCCGGTTAAAATTGGTGATAAACCGTTGGTAAATGGTGACGGGATGACGATTGGATCAACCAGCTTATTGAATGGATATGATATATTAATAGCCTCTTGGACGAGCAATGCCGTCATTGGCCCGAGTTGTTCTCCGCCAAGCTCTTCTGCACCAAACATCGTATAGTAGCCTGCCTTTGCCGACTCCATCCGAACAATCTTCCGCAATTCCTCCACTTTAGGGTGGTGGCGTCCATCTTCCGTGTAGTAGTTCCGTTCATTGTATAACAGCTCATGATTTTCCTTTTCAAGCGGTAATACTACCTTTTCAATAAATTGTTTTAACCCTTTAATAATTTCTTGTGTTTCCTCTGGAATTGTAAAATCCATGTTCTTTCACTCCTAAATTTTTAATCTATTATTATTGAATATTTGAAAGTGCTTTCTTCTTTAAAGTGATAAGGGCATCCGCAACGGTTACGCCCTCCCCTTCTGCATGTACCATGATTGGATTTAGATCGATTTCCTCAATCTCATCATGGGTGGAGATGAATTGGCTGAACTTTGCCACTACCCTGCTTAAGGCTTTCAGATCCCGAGGCGCTGACCCGCGAAAACCTTTTAATAAGGCCTTGCTTCGAAGTTCATCCAGCATTTCTTCGGCGGTTTCCTCAGAAATAGGAGCCTTTCGCATAACTGCATCTTTGTACACCTCGATATGAATTCCGCCTAAACCGACGAGAATCATCTGCCCGAAAACAGGGTCCTGATTCGCTCCGATGAACATTTCCACAGAATCCTTTGACAGCATTTCCTGGACTAAAATACCTTCGAAAACTGCATTTTCAACTTGGCTTATCTGCTGCTTTATAAATGTAAATTTCTCTTCGAGTTCTTCTTCGTTCGTTATGTTTAATTGGACAAGCCCTTTGTCACTCTTATGCAAGATTTGCGGGGACATCCCTTTAAGGGCAACAGGATACCCTATTTCTCTTGCCATTATTTTTGCTTCCGCGAGAGTTGCAGCAAGTTGTTCTCTCGTGATTGGAATTCCGATTTGTTTAAGTATTTCTTTACTTTTATGCTCTGTCAGCACGGTAGGAAGATTGTCAAATGACAGTCCATTCATTCCGTCAATTCTAGCAGTCTCGGATTCTTCCTTATAGAATTGGCTGAAATATTTAAGAGCCTTCATGGCATTTACCGCCCGGGAAGGATCCTCGATGACGGCTAACCGGTTTTCCATAAATGATTTTTTCGAATCCTCCGAATTAAGCGAAACAGTGATAATCGGAGTTTCTTTATACTTTTTGGCAATGTTAGAAACGGATCGGATGTGGTTTTGTGCATGTTCCGGATACAGTCCGCTAAAGGCTAGGAAAACGATCGCAGAGTCGTACTCTCCGCTGGAAAGAACAATTTCCATAAAATCTTGCAATAAGTATTGCCTAGTATTTAATTGTGCGGTTGTATCAATCGGATTTTTCACACCGGCAATCGGAAGAAGATCACTAAGCTGCTGCTGCACTTCAATGGAAGGCTCCGGTACAGTTAACGATGCTTCCGTCAATTGGTCTGCTAGCAGAATGCCGACTCCGCCCGAGACTGTAAAAACAGCCGTTTTATCTCCTTTTGGGAGCGGAAGCATGGAGCAGGCATAGGCTGCATCGATAAATTCTTCAATCGTTTCGGCACGATAGACTCCATATTGTTTGGCAATGGCATTAAACACTTGATCCGATCCGGCTAACGACCCTGTATGCGAAAGGGCTGCTCTTTGTCCTGCATTTGTTTTTCCAACTTTGAAAGCAATAACTGGCTTTTTCTTTTTAGCAGCAAGCTTGAATGCATTTATTAGCTTTTTACCATCTTTAATGCCTTCCATATAGCAAGCTATTACATCTGTATCTGGATCTTCCGCAAGGAATTCAATACAATCCGCCACATCGATATCGCTTTCATTTCCAGTTGCCACAAAATGGCTAAGACCGATAAAATTTTGCCGTGCCAGCGTAAAAACGTGGGAACCAAATGCCCCGCTTTGGCTGACAAAACCGATATTGCCTTTAAGGGGCGTTTGCTTTTCCAAGATGGTTGAAAAGGTAGCGAATACCCCAGACTTAAGGTTAAACATTCCAAGTGTATTGGGTCCTAGTATCCTCATACCGCTCTTCTTGGAAATCGCCGTCATTTCTTCTTGCAGTTTTCTTCCCGCTTCACCTATTTCGGAAAAGCCGGAGCTAAAGATGACTGCTGCCTTAACCCCTTTTTCTGCACATTGTTTTAATACGTTGACTACCAATTTGCTAGGCAGTGAAATGATCGCTAAATCGATTTCTTCTCCTATATCTAGAAGGCTGGAATAGCACTTCAAACCAGATATTTCGTTGTAATTTGGATTTATCGGAAAAATTTGGCCTCTATAGCCATTTCTTTGTAAATAATTTAAAGGTCTCCCGCCCAATTTCTTGCTGTCAGGACTTGCCCCGATAATCGCGATACTCTTGGGTTTAAAAAGAGCCTCTAAACTGTTTAGTGAAGCCATTTCATTACTCCTCTCTATTTAAAATTAAGGTCTTTGCTTATATACTTGCAAAAATCGTGCCAACCTTAAATTTCTTAATAAAACCCAGTAAATTCTGCATATTCCCCACTAAATGGTAAGATTTTTTTAAGACTATTCATTTGATGTTTCATCTTTGAAACATAAGAGTTCCAAAACTAACACTGATTATGGCCATTGGAATTAATTTAGATTTTTAAGGTTATGGAAAACAATAAAAAAGCCTAATTCCTCCGTGTTAAAAGGAGAAATCAGGCACTAGTTACTTCATATTTTTACTTGTCTAATATACGAAGGGGATTGTAATATTGCAAAACAATTTGAAGAAATAACGGTAAAATTGGCTATAGAGAAAGGAGCTAATCCAAGCTCCTTTCTTTTTACCTATATTAGTTATTAATATTTAACATCTACAGGTTGACCTGTCCGTGCGGATTGATAAATAGCTAAAATAATTTTTAGTGGTTTTATTCCTTCTTCACCATTCACAAGCGGTTCTCTATCTTCTTGAATGGCATTTATCATATCCATAAACTGTAAACGATGGGAAGCACCATCAAGGGCTGCAGGGTCTACAGAAGCATAATTTCGATCTCTTCCATTATGATTTTCGACGGCAGCTAAGTTGAGGACTTCCGCTTCATTATTTGGATTACGCAGATAATGCTTAAGTAATTGATCATTCTCAATCACGGCTGTACCATTTGTTCCGATTATCTCCAAGCGGGCTGACAGACCAGGATATGCAGCTGTAGTTCCCACAATGGTTCCTAACCCGCCATGTTTAAATTTTACCGTGGCAACGGCCACATCCTCCACTTCAATTCCTTCATGAGCTAATATAGCTGTATGTGCATATACACTTTCCACCTCTCCCATAAAGTACTGAAATAAATCTATCATATGAATGGCCTGATTGATTAATACGCCGCCTCCATTCATTTCCCATGTTCCCCGCCACTTACTAGTATCATAGTAGCTTTGAGGACGATACCAATTCACAGCCGCTTGCCCTAGCACCATTTTTCCGAATCGTCCTGAATCAATATCTTTTTTTATCCTGACAGTTGATGAATCAAAGCGATGTTGAGAGATAACACTTAATTTCACACGATGCTCACGACATACATCGATCATTTGCTGTGCCTTCTCAAGGGAAATATCCATTGGTTTTTCAACGATTACATGCTTTCCTGCCCGTGCAGCCTCTATCGCCATGTCAGCATGAGTGCCGCTTGGTGTAATAATCGATACAATATCAATATCTTTTCTCTTAAGCATTTCTTGATAATCTGTATACCAATCTGCACCGGCCTTTTCCGCAAGAGATTTTGCCTTATCCTCCTTACGGGAGTATACAGCAACCACTTTTGCTCCTTCAATCGCTGAAATTTGCTCATAATGCGTGGCACTAATTAGCCCTGTTCCGACTATTGCAAACCCGAATTCCTGTTTCATTTCAACCGCTCTCCTTCAGACTAACTAACCAATTACTTTCTGTAATCATATTTATTAACATTTATATAATCGTAATAATCAACCACAATGCGGTACACATTTATCAATTATAGTTAATTGTTGTATTATAAAAAAATAGTTACAATTTAGTCCTTTTTCAGCATTGTTTAACCGTGTGCAGAAATAAAAAACGCTATTCCTCAGGATCGGTCTCTTAGTAAAAAATAAGATGTATTTGTTCTCAGCTATCTTAGTTCACCCATGACCCAGTTTGTTCTAGCACCGGTCACTCCAGTACTTAGACACTGGCCGCTATCTTCTGTTAATTCAGCCACAATCGTTTCTATTAGAGGTTGATGAACATGCTGCGGCATTTCAAAACTCCATTGCTCTGTCCCACTAGCCGTTGTTAAAACAATCGGCTCATTTCCAAAAGTGGAAAAGGTAATTTTTCCTTTACTGCCGACGATTTCATTCACATCCGCATCTTCAAAAGCAGAAAAACACCAAATTCCTATGCCGTGAATTCCAGATTCAAATCGATAGGTACCTGTATAAATATCTTCTGCACGATAATTGCCTGCTTGATTTGAAGCAAAACCCTGCACATCCTTTATAGGCCCAAGTAGAAAATCTAATAGATCAAGGGTATGACTGGCTAAATCAAAAAACAGCCCCCCTCCGGAAATTTCAGGTTGAACTCTCCATGGGGAATTTTGTGAATCCAACATGTCTTCCGAAGCTTTTTGATACTGTGTTATTGATACGAAACGAACGTCACCAATCGCCTTATTTTGCAATAACTCTTTTATTTTAACAAAGCGAGGCAGCGCCCTGCGGTAGTATGATACATATAAAGGAACACCAGCCTCCTTGCAAGCAGCAATCATTTCATTGCATTCAGAAAAATTAAGCGCCATTGGCTTTTCTACATAAACAGGTTTACCTGCCTTTGCCACTTTAATGGTATATTCTTTATGTGAACTCGGTGGTGTAGCAATATAGACGGCATCGACATCTGGATCATTAATAAGTGCTTCGGCATCATCGTACCATTTTGGCACATTGTGTCTTTCCGCATAATCTTTCGCTAGTTCTCCCGTTCTCCGCATAACGGCCACCAACTCTGAATTTTTTATTTTCTGAAATGCCGGTCCACTCTTCACTTCCGTCACATCACCGCATCCAATAATTCCCCAACGAACTTTTCCAAATTTCATGGCAGTTTTCTCCTTCATTTGTTATAAATTTTAATTTTTTACAGGTTTCACTGTTGCAAACGGAAACGATCCTTGATTACATTTTTTTAATAAATCTTTAAAATATGACCGCATTGTGATACACTTGTACCATTAAGTGGATATGTCTAGTATAGGGAATTTTTAAAGCACATGTCAATAAAAAGTATCGAATCCAAGGAATGACTTTATCTTAGACTACTTTTTACCTTTTTTACTGATGGATTACGAATTTTCGTTATAATAGAATGGATTGATTCTGAAAGGAGTTTATACTTTTGAACAACGATAAACAGGAGCAAACGAAACCATCTAGTGTACAAGTCATCTCTCGCGCGGCTAAAATACTGAGGGCTCTTAAAGATCATCCAAAAGGGTTAAGCCTTTCCCAAATTGCCAAAGAAGTGGGCCTTGCCAGGTCAACGGTTCAAAGAATCGTAACCGCCCTTGAGGAGGAAAGATATGTTGCAGCCGCCTCTCTTCACGGCGGTTTCTGTCTTGGACCCGAGATCGCGATGCTTGCTTCCGCGGTCCATAATGATTTAAAAGAAGAAATCAGGCCATTTTTAATACAACTATCATCTCAAATCAATGAAACGGTAGATCTATCAGTATTAAATAATGGGAAGGTGTTTTTTGTAGATCAAATTGTCGCTCCGCATCCATTGCAAGCCACTTCACAACCCGGTGTATCTTTTCCATTACATTGTACGGCGAACGGAAAGGCAATACTGGCCTCCTTGCCTATTGCTGAGGTTGAAAAAATGTTACCGGAGCACTTGCAAAAGTACAATGATCATACAATTACGAGCCGGGATGAACTGTTAAAGGAGTTAAAAGTTATCCGTCAAGAGGGTGTTGCTTTTGCCAGAGAAGAACACATTCGTGGCATTTGTGCAGTGGGCGCAACTATTTTTGACCGCATGGGAAATTTATGCTCTATCTCGATCCCTCTCCCATCTATTCGTTTTTATGGCAATGAAGAGAAATTGGCGGCCGCCCTCCTCAGTACATGTCAAACAATTAACCAACACTTTAATATAAAACAATGAGAATGACATCGTTGCGAGAAGGGGAAAACGAACATTTCGTATTAAAACGGGGTGTGGGATTACTGGGGAATAAGCGTCCTCTTACATCTCGTTACTTTGGTGAAAATTCTTCATTTATAACGGTTATATGTAATTAAAAATCAGGCGGCATTCACTTAAAAGGATGACGCCTGGGAATAAATAAGAATAAGTAAATTCTTTCCTTTGTTAGGATCTCATATGTAGTGATTCTGGATGCATTTCCATAAACTCAAGCCAGTTTCCATCGGGATCTATTACCCAGAATTGGTAGTTCAAAGCTCTTCCTTGTGAAATTTCTTCTGCTAAATGTACTCCCTTTTTCTTCAATTGGTCTGCCGTTTTGTTAATGTCATCCACCTCAAAACATATATGTTCCGCTCTGTCTCTAACACCCTCGACACCCCCATAAAACAATTCAATGAAACATCCCTCTGCCACCTTTACATATACAATCCACGGTTCACCATTTGGTTGATTCAATTCAAACGCTTTCTTAAAACCCAGCTTATTGCAATAAAAATCCAATGAACGTTCCATATTTACTACATGAAATGCTTTGTGATTAATCCCTTTAATCATCATCTATCACACCTTTTTTTCAAATTTTACTTTGTGTCTTTAAACTTTTTAATCAAATTGGCTTGCCATTAAGGCCACCCTCCTACTATAATAACTCCTATTTGCTGAGATTTTAAGAAATTTGCAACTGGTGATAATTTCTTTCCAACTTCTTTTACTTTTTCTAATCCTTCAGCAATAATCGTTTCAGCTTGAGCTGGCATTGCAGCATGACCTTCAATAAATATAAATAGGGGGATAAATCAAACTACAATTTATCCCCCTATTAGGTACATTTTAAACATGCAAAGGGATACAGCTACCATTCATATTGTAGTTGTATCCCTTTACTTTTGTATTATCATTTGATATTGTCCGTTGCCTCTTAAAGAACCTTATTGAATTAAGGTAGCAGAAATCGCCACATCCTCATGTTAATTAAGTAGAAACTAGGGTACAAGCACAAGTGCCTTATCAACTATCTTTATTGGGCAGTATACCCGCCATCGATGATTAACTCAGATCCAGTTACAAATCGGGACTCATCAGAAGCTAAATAAAGAGCACCATAGGCAATATCAATCGGTTTCCCTAAACACTTCATAGGGATTTTTTCACTCAAAAAGTGATTGCCGTTTTTGCCGCCCGACATAGCTGTTTCAATGACTCCTGGATGAATGGAATTCACCCGAATAAAGTCCTTTGCTAGTTCCAATGCGGCAGATTTGGTCATTAACCTAACGGCACCCTTTGAAGCATGGTAGGCCGTACTCCCTGGTGTTCCAACCAAACCGGACCCAGATGAAGTATTAATGATTGAACCCTTACCTGCCGTATTCTTGATTAACTGCGCTCCATATTTCATTCCTAAAAAAGTGCCTATCGAGTTAATGGATTGTATCTTTAAAAATTCATCCACTGTCGTTTCTGCCAATCCATTTCTGCTCAAAATCGCTGCATTGTTTATAAGAATATCCAATTGGCCAAATTCTGCTTCCGTTTTCAAGATGACTTCTTGCCAATCCTCTTCAACTGAGACATCATGCCTGATGCCAATTGCCTCTCCACCCTGCGTTCTGATGGCTTGGACAGTCTCTTGAAGTGCTTGTTCGTTAATATCGGTTACAACTACTTTTGCACCGTTTTTAGCAAATAATATGGCTTCCTCTCTGCCAATACCATTCGCAGCTCCGGTAATAATAGCGACTTTATCTTCTAATCTTTTTGCGGTCATCGCACTTATCCCCTACCCATCTTAACTATTAATGAACTATTTTCTAGGCTCTGTTATAACTGAATGTTGATTTTACTGTGTTTGAAAAATAAAAGGAAAAATTCCGTTTAAATTGGGAAATGCCCTTCTTTCCTTGAAAATAAAGGAGGTTTTTCCGTTTATTTGATTCAAATCTTTGGATTTTGTCTTATTTAGAGCAGTTAATCGGAATTTCTTCGCTTATATTTGCTTGTTAAGCTTCCTCTTTATACATTAGCCGGAAATTCTCCGCCTATGAATTCTCTTACCTTACGAAAATCAATAATGAATATTAACAGTGCATCTCTTAAACAGCCATTCGATACATTATTGGGCTGTAAAACCGCCATCTATCACTAGCTCTGTACCTGTTACAAATCGGGATTCATCGGATGCTAAATAAAGGGCACCATAGGCGATATCGATTGGTTCTCCTAAATGAGGCCAAGGTGTTTTATCTTTTAAGAAATGTTCACCGTTTTTCGCTCCGGACATGTTTGTTTCAATTACGCCAGGATGAATCGAATTCACTCGGATCAAGTCTTTTGCCAGCTCAAGTGCTGCGGATTTGGTCATGAGTCTTACAGCCCCTTTTGAAGCATGATAGGCTATACTACTAGGGCTGCCAACTATTCCGTACATGGATGATGTATTAATAATGGAACCGCCGCCAGTCTTTTTCATCAAATTTGATCCATATTTCATTCCCAAGAAAACACCAGTTGAGTTTATCGATTGGACCTTTTCAAATCTTTCCAAAGAGGTTTCCGCTAAGCCAACCCTTCCCCCGATACCGGCATTATTCATCAGAATATCTAATCCGCCCAATTGTTCCTCTACTATCGAAATAACTTCCTTCCACTCCTCTTCTTCGGAAACATCAAGTTTTAAAGAGATTGCCTCTCCTCCATTCTCATGGATGATCTGCAATGTTTCGTGAAGCCCTGCCTCATCAATATCCGTTATCACAACCCTTGCCCCGTGTTGAGCGAATAAAATGGCTGTTCCTCTACCAATTCCATTACCGGCTCCAGTAATCATAGCAATCTTATTTTCTAATCTTTTTATTGACATGGTTAAACATCCTTTCTATCTATAAAAATCATTTTTTAAGTATTAATATAAAAATTGGTTAGATAATAAATAAAAGAGGAGACTAGGAAGAAAACATTCCTAGTCTTGAGTGATAATACTTTTTTACATAGTAGCTTCTATTCTATTTTATTAAAAAGGTATTTCTACTCCCTCATCTTTAAGCTGCTGTTTAAAATACTTCATCATTTCATCACCAGGATAGCCCTTTTTATTTGCTTCAGCTACCCAGTTATCCCACAACTTTTTAGCTGGGGCTTTAAATTTATTTAATTCGTCAGAACTTGGAGTAATCACTTTTCCTCCCTTATCTTGTACTCGTTTTTCAAATTCTTTAATAGAATTTTGCATTGAGCTCATATAAAGTTCTGACATCAATTCTTGATGTTTTGGCCCTAATTTTTCCACAAATAGTTTTTGAAGATCTTTTGGCATCTTATTGAATACGTTTGCATTTAGGAATAATCCATTGGAAGAAACCCCTAAATCGATCCTTGTCATGTATGGGGCAACTTCATTTAAATTAAACCCAATCGCTCCCGTTGTATTGTAGATAATATCATCCGCCATACCTTTTTCAACTGATTCATATAACTGTGAATTATCAATAGATACAGGGGCAGCTCCCCACAATTTGATTAATTCATTTCTAGAATAAAGGCTATTGACTATTTTCCGATTCTTTATATCTTTAACGGTATTGATAGGATCTGAAGTATATAGCTGTGCTGTATCTGTAGAAGAAGCACCGAGCCAGACAACATCTTTGAATGTATCTTTCATAAATTTTGCTTGGAACTTATTCATTACTTTTACCGCGACTTCAGAGTTAGGAATGGCAAAAGGTAAGTCTCCAATTGATAAAGGGAACAAGATATCGTTCTTGTCAGAACTTGCATATAATAGCCCCACATCAAACACGTCACCGCTTATATCATCATAACCAGTATCAGGTTTTCCTAATGCTGAGCTTGGAAAAACATGAACTTTAACCCTTCCATTTGTTTCTTCTTCAACAAATTTTGCCCAAGGTTCTGCAACTTGTTTCGTATAAGGGTGAGTAGGTGGAGCAAGGTCATTGTAGTTTATTTCTATTACATCTTTACTTGCTTTTGTGGAGTCCTTGGATGATGTTGACGATTCTTTTGCCTGGCCGCATGCAGCTAAAACAAGCATTGTCATTAACATAATGGAGATGATCAAATTTCTTTTTTTCATATGCTTTCCCCCTATAAAATAGTTTTATTTATTCCCCTTTTCAGCTAGCACCGATCTTAAAATTGGAATTCCCGCATAAAAAGTATCAACACCTTGAGCACTTGTTATTTTTAAAACCTCCATAATTTCTTCAAATGTCGCCCCTTGTCTTAAGGCACTTTGAATATGGACCCTAGTTCCAAGAGCAAATAAATGTGTAGTGGCAATATCAACGGCAATGTAAATAAATTCCTTTAATTTCGGACTTAGAATGTCATTTTCCCAAGGGTTTGTCAGAAATTGATAATAACCTTCAAAAAACTGCTCATCATTTAATAAGAGCGTGTCTCGGAATGAATGCCAGTAGCCCATCTTTTGAATAAACTTTTCTTTTAACTCCTCCTGATGTGCATCCAATTTCACGTTTGCAAATGCGCCTGTTTCTTCAACTAGAATAGGAACCCCGACAGCACAAGTATGCATTCCTAGTACACTGACAAGTTTAAAAACTTCTAAAATTTCTTGTTCCGTAACCCCTTGGTTGATGGCGTTTTCAATGTGAATTCTTAATGTATCCTTGCTTAAATTAGTAGGTGCCGAGCTTAATGCCACATTAATTAACTCTCGTGACTTCGCATCGAGAATGTTGTTTTTGTAGGGAGTAGCTACTAATTTTTTATAAATCTCAAAGAATTCCGGGTCTTTTTCCGCTAAATAACTTAAGGTTGGGTTCCAATATCCCAAGTCCTTTTTGTAAGCTGCCTCAAGATCATTCACTAACTCATTGGTTTTTGTTGTTTCTTGATTAACCAAAATTTAATCCTCCTTTGTTTTTTCAAGGTCATTCCTTTGTAACTTTTAAATATGCAACTATTGTGCCAACCCTCTTTATTTAATTAGGATAATGTTCTCATAGTAGTTAAAACCTAGCTATATTACCTATATTTTTGTTATTAAAAAATTAAATGAAGGCTAATTTAACCATGGAATCGTGAAAATTTTTATATCGGAATGTATTATTAATGAAACATGCCGTTTCATTATTGTTACACGGAAGGCCCTATATTAAATGGCACGAAACTTGGTGGTGATTAGAGACTTCCTTCAAATCCGGATATACTTCTTTACATTTTTCCGTTTTAACTGGACATCTTGAGTAAAAATAACATCCAGCAGGTGGATTTTCTGGGCTCGGAAGATCTCCCTCCAGAATGATTTTTTGTTTCAACCTTTTAACTTTAGGGTCCGCGACAGGAACGGAAGATAATAAAGCCTGTGTATATGGATGCTTTGGAGTGTTAAATATCTCATCACGAGTCCCGATTTCTACTATTTTTCCTAAATACATTACGGCAACACGATCACTGATTTGCTCTACAACACTTAAATCGTGAGAAATGAAGATATAAGTTAAATTAAATTGTTCTTGTAATTTTTTTAGCAAATTTAAAATTTGGGATTGTATCGATACGTCCAATGCTGAAACGGGTTCATCACAGACAATAAGCTGTGGTTTTAGCGCTAAGGCTCTTGCAATTCCAATTCGTTGGCGCTGCCCCCCTGAAAACTCATGGGGGTATCGCTCCATATGGTACTCGTCTAAGCCCACTAGCTTAAGGAGATTTATTACCTCATTTTCAATTTCATATCTTGGAACAGTTTTATTAATAATAAAAGGTTCACTCAGTATCTTTTTTACCGTATGTTTTGGATTTAAAGAACTATAGGGATCTTGAAAAACTACTTGAATTTCCTTACGAAATTCTTTCATTGCAGTTTTGTTTTTCATTAAAATATTTTCATTATTAAATAGCACTTCTCCAGATGTGGGATCTATTAAACGGAGAAGACACATTCCCGTTGTACTTTTTCCACAACCTGATTCACCAACGATGCTAAAGGTTTCTCCACGTTTTACATCGAATGATACTTCATCTACTGCTTTTAATTGTTTTTCAGAGTTACCAAACATTCCCTTTTTTACAAGATAATATTTTTTTAATCCGTTTACTTCTAGAAGTACATCCGTTTTTACTACATTTTGTTCCAACATCGAACACTCCTTCCTTCTCCAACCCCCTCTAATACTGGTTCTTTTTCGGAACAAATCTTCATTACTTCATTACAGCGTGGATGGAATCTGCATCCTTTTGGCATGTTGTCAATATTAGGAACACTGCCCTTTATGGTATAAAACTCTTGAGAGCGTTGTCCTATTTTAGGAACAGATTGTATTAAATCTCTCGTATAGGGGTGAACAGGTTTGTCAAAAATGTCTTCTACACTCGCCTCTTCAATAACCTGCCCCGCATACATGACAATCACTTTTTGGCATGTTTCCGCTACTACTCCTAAATCATGAGTAATCATGATGATGGACATGTTCAAATCTCGCTGAAGGTCGGATAATAGACTTAGAATTTGCGCCTGGATGGTAACATCTAATGCAGTAGTAGGCTCATCAGCTATTAACACTTTGGGATTGCAAGCTAAAGCCATCGCAATCATTACACGTTGGCGCATTCCGCCGGACAACTCATGGGGGTAAAGCTTTAATTTCTCTTTAGCATTCGGGATTTTTACTTGTTCTAGAACATCTATGGATTTTGCCATTATTTCACTATTGCTCAAATCAGTATGATACTTATACACTTCGGCAATTTGATTTCCTATCGTAAAGGAGGGATTTAGTGATGTCATTGGTTCTTGGAAAATCATCGTAATATCTTTTCCACGAACCCTATTCATCTCTTTATCAGACATTTTTGTTAAATCTTTCCCCTTATAATAAATGCTCCCTGAATTTATGTTTAGTGTTTTTGGTGTAAGCCCCATAATGGCCAATGATGTCATACTCTTTCCACAACCGCTTTCACCTACAATGGCAGTAAATTCTCCTTCGTTTATGGAAAAGCTAACATCCTTTAAAATAGGGCTAAAAGTACCTTTATCATGTCTGCCTACACTTAAACCTTGTACATCTAATAACTTGCTCATCTTAACCCCCCTATTTGCGTTGAACCTTTATGTGGGGATCGAAGGCATCACGAATCGCATCCCCCAATATGTTAAACGCAATTGACACAATTAATAGCGCTAAACCTGGGAAAATGACCAATCCAGGTGTAGACGTAATATATTGAAATCCCTCTTGAATCATATTTCCCCATGCAGGTGTAGGTGGTTGAACACCGACCCCGATAAAACTCAAACTAGCTTCAATCCGAATAGAGGTTGACATGTTCAAAGTGGTCATAACAAGAAGCGGCCCTAAGATATTCGGAAAAATGTGCAGCAACATGATTCTTAAGTTCCCGCCGCCAAGGGAAATGGCAGCTTTAATATATTCCTTTTCCTTCACTTCCATTGTTGAACCACGAGCCACCCGTGCAATACTAGGGATTAATCCAATACTAATTACTACAATTAATGTAGTCATACTGGCCCCCAGCGCTACTAGCACCATAAGTCCAAATAAAAGCATTGGAATGATCATAATAGACTCTAAAATTCTCATTAAAATATCATCAATCCATCCACCTTTATAAGCGGCGACCATTCCAATGAAACCGCCAGCAATAGAGCTTATGGCTACAGATAAAAAGCCAACGAAAAGGGAAGTCTGTGAACCTAAGATGATGCGGCTTAGAATATCCCTTCCAAAGGGGTCTGTCCCTAGCCAATGGGAAGACGAAGGACCTTGCGCACGGTTTACCACATTCTGGGCAATGGGATCATATGGCATTATGATTGGAGCAGCAATGGCGATTAATAACATCGTTATTAGAATAATCAAACTTACAATCCCAAGTTTGTTTTTTCTAAAGGTTTTCCATTCCATTGATTTTGATTTAGTAGCTTTTATTTTTTTATATTGAGATGGGTTTTCCAGAAGATTTGGATCATTCTCCAAGGAATGGGGCATGTAATCAGCTCCTCTCTTCATTCCTCTTACTAAAATTTAGTTAGGTCTAATTTTGGGATTTGCAATGGAATAACTTATGTCAACAATTAAATTAACAACTATGACCAATACGGCAAATAATATTAAACAGCCCTGAAGTATTGGAAAATCCCTTGTTGATATTGCCCCAACTGCTAAGCTGCCCAATCCTGGACGACTGAAAATCGTTTCAGTAATGACAGCCCCGCTTATTAGAGCAGTTATGTCCAATCCAATGATCGTAATGACGGGAATTAAACTGTTTCTCATTGCATGCTTAAAGATTACGATTCTTTTCGGTATTCCTTTTGCTCTTGCGGTCCGTATATAGTCTTGGTTGATTTGCTCAAGCATGCTAGCCCTAGAAAACCTCATTAATACACCCGAAAGGATTAAGCCAAGTGTTAAGGAAGGAAGAAACAGATGAGAAAGCACTCCCCAAAAACCTTCACCTTCACCCATTGAGGGAAACAAATCTACCTTTAATGAAAGTGTAAATATGAGGATAATCCCCAACAAAAACGGAGGGATTGAGACCCAAGTCATTGATATTACTCTTACTAAATTGTCTATTAGAGAGTTGGGTTTTAGTGCAGATAAAATCCCGCTAGGTATACCAATTACACATCCTATAAAAATACTAACGACACTTAATACCATTGTGTGCCAAAAATTATCAAAGATTAGATTCATCACAGGTGTACCTGAAGCAATGGATACACCCAAATCCCCCTTCAAGGTATCCCATAAAAATACAACATATTGCTGCCAGATAGGAACATTTAGTCCTAATTGTTCACGTAAATTTTGAAGTGCTTCTTCACCGGCACTTTCTCCCAAAATCGCTAAAGCAGGATCTCCGGGTAGAACCCGGAGAGCGAAAAATATGATACTAATTGTTATAAACATAGTGGGAATGGCAACTAAAATTCTTCGGATGAGGTATTTAACCATATAGGCTCCCTCCAATTATCTATTTCTAAGAAATTACTACATTTTTAAACTCTGTTAAGGAAAAAATCTACTTCTTTTTAATTGTAAGGGAGTTGTTACTTTATGCTTGTCGTCTCGGTAATTGGATAAAAATAGCTCATTGTACCTTTAAAGTCATATCCCAATACCACATTTTTACTTCGTACAAGTACACTTTTCGTTTGGGCTAAAGGAACCACAACATATTCATCCATGATCTGCTTTTGAATCTCTTTGTACATTTCCTTAGCTTTATTGGTATCTAATTCTTTTCCTGCTGCCTCAATTAATTGGTCTGATTTATTAAAGTGTGAAAAATTAAGTTTTGCTGTTTGCATCCCGACGGTTGAAGGCCCGTAATAATGGTCTACCAACGCGAAAGCCGCATGAGGCTTTGGTGATCTACCATAAAGCACAAGTCCATTTAAATCTTTTCGAATATTAGCTCCATATGTTGGAACGTCTACTTTATTTAACTCCATATTTATTCCCACTTTTCTAAGTTCTTCTTGAATAAAAGTCATCAATTTCACATAGGTGTCCCGAGAGCTTAGAAATTGTGGAGGAAGTGTGAGTCCATTAGGATACCCCGCTTTTGCTAGCAATTCTTTCGATAATTCAGGGTCATATTTATAAATACCCAAATCAGCGTGCCCGAATATTTTGCTTGGGATTGGTCCCGAAGCTAACTGTCCTGCGGAACTTGACCCATATACTTCTTTTACATATTTCTTAATATCAATCGCATGCGCAATAGCCTTTCTTACTAGAATGTCGTCAAAAGGCTTCATTGCTGTGTTCAAGAAAAGTCCCCAAAAAATATTAGGCTCAGGAAAATCTAAAACCATATTTGTTTTTTTTTCCATTTGTTGCAGCCAAAGCTGGTCACCCTCACCTAATGCCATTTGAATTTCGCCTTTTTCTAATGCCACATCAATAGCATTTCGGTCACTCATGATTAAGTACTCAATTCGATCCAATTTAGGTTCCCCGCGAAAGTATTTAGGATTTTTCTCTAAGACTACTTTTTGACCTTGTTTATATTCTTTTAACATAAAAGGTCCAGTACCTACCGGTTTTACCATCGAATCTTTTCCAGCAGCTTCTATTGCTTCTTTTTTGACAATTGCCCCTGCAGAACCATCCATTAGAATTCGAAGAAGAAATGCAGAATCTGGGTTTTTTAAATAAAAGACTGCAGTATAAGGATCTGGTGCTTCAACTTTTTCTATTACTGATAACTCTGAATTAAATGGAGAGCCTGTTTTAGGATCTAGTAATCTTTCAAAAGTCCACTTTACATCGGACGACGTAAATTCCCCGTATCCGTTATGCCACTGGACACCTTTACGGAGATGAAAAGTCCAAATTGTTCCCTCCTGATTCATTTCCCATGACTCCGCTAAATCTCCTTCAATTTCCTCTCCTGAAACTGTACCTGGTTTAAAGCGAACTAGTCCATTGAATATTGGCTGGGTTACTGTGAGGTCTGATGCTGTTGAGTTGAAATGAGGATCCAACCGTGTCGCGTCACTAGTCAGTGCAACTTTTAATACTTTTTCTCCGCTCGATTTATTTTGGGTTGTCCCTGTGGACTTCTTTGCTGTTTGATTGGAAGAGCATCCTGCAAGAGCTAAAATCATACTTAACAATACCAAAAATCCCATATTTAACCATTTTCTTTTCACCTTTCACGTCTCCCCCTTCTAACTCAAAAAAAAAATTCTGTTTCCATCATTTTAAGAGATTTAAAAAAGCCACTTATAATGTCTCGTTTCGCCAATACAAGAAAACCCTTTCATTTCTAAAGCTTCTTTCCACATTCTCAATAGAAATCTATTAAATCACCCTTTCTTTTTACCTAGCTACTCACGTTCTATTTATTAACTATGCAATAATCATGCCAATCTCATAATGGTAATTACCAATATATAAAAGCACCATTTTTATCATAGTTTTCTGAATTTCTGTTTCACTTATAAAACTACATGTCTTAAAACTAAAACAGAAAATGATTGAAATTGATGTTTCCAAAATCACTTGATATTAACAGTTTTGTATGCAAAATGACTTTCAAATAAAGGAAACAGCTTAAGTAAAAGTGATTTTTTAAAAATTAATTTTTCGTTAAATATCTAATAAATCATTTTGGCATGGTTTTTGCATCATTATCAATCAAGGAGGTGGATTCAGTAAGGATTATTAGAATAAACCGAATTTGTCGTGTGTAAATCGGAAGATCATGATTTTATTAATTGAGAAAATATTTCTGTGTGATTAAATATTTTGCATATATGGAGGAATGTAAATGGTACAGACATTGGAATTGAGTGAAAAGGTAGTAGAATTTATAAAAGGCACTAAAAAACTATTTATCAATGGGCAATGGGTTGAATCAGTAAGCGGAAAGACATTTGAAACCAGAAATCCGGCTACCGGCGAAGTCATTACCACCGTATATGAAGCCCAAGAAGCAGATATTGATCGGGCAGTAAAAGCTGCACGGGAGGCATTTGATAATGGTCCCTGGTCTAAATTAACTGCTTCAGATCGAAGCCGTCTTATCTATAAATTAGCCGACTTAATGGAAGAGAATTTAGAGGAACTAGCACAACTTGAAACATTGGATAATGGAAAACCGATTAATGAATCTAAATTTTTTGATGTTCCGACAGCTATTGAACACTTCCGATATTATGCTGGCTGGTCAACTAAAATCGTGGGGCAAACCATCCCGGTAAACGGTAATTTTTTCACCTATACTAGGCATGAACCTGTAGGTGTAGTCGGACAAATTATTCCATGGAACTTTCCATTATTAATGGCAGCTTGGAAATTAGGCGCTGCACTTGCGACAGGTTGTACAATTGTTTTGAAGCCAGCTGAGCAAACGCCGCTGTCAGCCTTGTATTTAGCTAAGTTGATACAGGAAGCCGGTTTCCCTGATGGAGTGGTCAATATTGTTCCGGGATTTGGAACGACAGCAGGCGAACCGCTGGTAAGGCATGAAATGGTTAACAAAGTCGCCTTTACTGGATCAACAGTAGTGGGAAAACAGATTATGCGCCTTGCCTCTGATTCTCTCAAAAGAGTGACATTAGAGCTTGGAGGAAAATCACCGAATATTATTCTTCCAGATGCAGATTTGACAAAAGCTATCCCTGGCTCACTGATGGGGATCATGTTTAATCAAGGGCAAGTTTGCACTGCAGGCTCTCGTCTGTTTGTCCAAAAGAAAGCGTATGATAATGTCGTAGCTGACCTTGTCTCTTATTCAAAAAGTATCAAACAGGGACCGGGGCTAGATTCGAATACGCAAATGGGACCACTTGTTACAGAAAAACAGCAAAATCGCGTTATGAGTTATATTGAAAAAGGGCAGCAAGAGGGGGCTGAAATGTTAACAGGTGGAAGAAATCCATTTGATAGCGGGTATTTTGTTGAGCCGACGATATTCTCAGCCGTAGAGGACAATATGACAATTGCAAGGGAAGAAATTTTTGGCCCGGTCCTTGTTGCTATGCCGTTTGATGATTTAGATGAAGTAATAAAACGTGCCAATAACACTGCTTATGGCCTTGCTGCAGCCGTTTGGACTGAGAATGTTCGCAATGCCCACTATGTAGCTAGTAAACTACAAGCCGGGACGGTCTGGGTCAATAGTTATAATGCTGTAGATGCAGCCGCGCCATTTGGTGGTTTCAAGCAGTCCGGAATTGGGCGTGAAATGGGATCTTATGCGCTTGATGCCTATACTGAAGTGAAAAGTGTTTTTGTTAATATGGATTAAGGTTAGGTTGCTTGAAGTAAAACTTAATAAGAATAGGTTTTACTTTGGCAACAGTGCGATAAGGTTTCCTACGGCCGAAAGACCATCCATTTGGATGGTCTTTCTTTTATGTGTACAGTTAGGAAAGGAATCCTAGCTCAAAATACGCCATTTTCATTGGGAGAATTCTCCGGTATGGGCTGACCCACATCCCACAATTCGACGATGGATTCGTTATGGAAGCGGAATATATGGACCACTGCCACCCCAAGGTCATCAGGTTTTTGTTTTATATGGGAGTAAACAACAACCATATTCTCATCTTCAATGACACGTTTTACTTCAAGGCTTTTGTTAGGATTCTGTGCAGCATTCTCTTCCATTGCGAGCATTAGAGAGTCAGCATCTCCACGGAAAAAAGGATTATGATGGCGAAAATCCGGACTAATGTACCTACTGTATGCTTCGCGCACTTCCCCCGACGCAACCAGTTGCAAAAACGACACAGCATTTTCTTTTAAAGAGTTCTTCATTGCAAATCTTCCTTTCCTTAAAGTGTAACTTTTAGGCTAACTCTTTGTAATTATTGTTAATCACATGAGATTCAATAAAATGGGGTCTCGATACATCTATCTTAATAATATTCAACAAAGTTTTCCAGCTCAGATCATTAAATCATTTTCAGATTTAATATCAACTGCGTTTTTACAAAGCTTTTGAAGAACCGTTGCAAAAACTGCGATTACAATGGAAGCAAAAAAAATGACCAAGCCGATAAGTAAAATCCCTGGATTTCCCGCATTTTGTGAGATGAGAGTGACAATACCTGCCACATACCATGCACTGATTGTGATGGCGCAAAATTTTATATATTTAATAGACGTTATCGATAATTCTGAGAAGGCTTTGTTTTTGTCAATATAGCCTAACAGCTTTAACACTTGAAAAAGTGCAAAGAAGAACGGAATAGCTGTCATATAGATCCCGATTAACAGAGGATATTTCAAATGGATAAACTCAGGGTACATGTCAGCAAATACATTTGCTTGCCAAGGCAACCAATATATACATAAAACAAGGACAGTTATTCCGACTATACAAACAGCTATTTTTAACATAAGAATTTTTCCTCGGTCAACAATATCCATCAGCTCTTGATTCATTTAAAAGCACCTCACTTATTGAACTTTGATTTCATTTTAATGGAAATTTTATCGTTTTTCAATAAATTATTAGTGCATTTTAATAAATCCACAAAAAACCCCGACATTAATCGGGGTTCTCGCTGTGAAACTTCCAATAGAGATGAGCACCAGGTTTGTCTGCGGGCGATGTCAGGCACCATTGAGAGAACCACTTCTTCTATTCGATTTATGCACCCGGCGGGCGGTTTTCAAAGTCGTAGTCGACAGGTTGCGGTGCTACTCTTGAATGTTGTAGGGCCGGGGTGTCCGGACGGGCAATTTGATAGACGGAAGCACCGACAATTTCAGCTGTTTCTTGCAGTTTGTTTTTATCAATTTTGTCTAACGTATCAGCAGGTGTGTGATACCATGGCTCGAGCGGCGAGTGAATGAATAAAGCTGCAGGTATGCCTAGTTCATGGAATGGCTGGTGGTCACTTCGCCCCAATTGGCCATACGGGACCACTTCACCCAATGCCGTTCTTGCTCCTGCAGCAGAAGCAAGATCGGTAACTAAGTTTTTCTTACCGTCTATGGTATACATGATTAACCATTCGCCTTATTGTCGCCGCCGGCATCCTTGCTGCCGATCATATCCATTTGGAAGTGGGCAACAATCCGGTCAGCTTCATCTGTACTTAATGTCCCTGCATAATGGTAGGAACCTAACAGACCTAGTTCCTCTGAACCGAATGTCACAAAGCGAAGCTCTGTATCAATCGGTGCGTTGGCCATGACCCTTGCAAGCTCCAGGACAGCTGATACACCGGAGGCATCATCGTTCGCTCCTGGTCCGTTCTGAACAGAATCATGGTGTGCGCCTATCAGGACAACTTGTCCGGTGTCTTTGTTTTTATTTGGCTTCATTTTGGCGATCACATTATAGGACGTTTTTTCTTCCACTCCGGATCCTGTGACTTTAATTTGGGCTGTTAGTGTGCCGTTTTTCAATTTCTCTACCAGTGCCAAACCTTGGGCTCTAGTAATCGCAACGGCAGGAATATTTTGACCATAAGTAGATTGGCCAAACGCGTTCGAGGAACCGGTATTGTTGTACATCACAACCCCAACTGCACCTTTATCAAAAACATTTTGTACCTTTTCGACGAAGGTGATGTCGCCTCGTTCAATCAGGGCGATTTTCCCTTTTACGCTGTCAGGCACCTTACCCGCTAGCGCCTTACCCACATCCACCAATTCTGCTGTTACCTCTCCACTGTACGAACCAGAAAACACATAGGGCTTCAAATTCTCCCCGCCAATTTCCAATAAGCCGCTGACGTTATTTCTAACAACAGTATAGATTGGGAAAGGCTGCACCTCTGTCTCATAGCCATATTGTTTAAAATGGCTCTCTATGTACTGAACACCTCTAAGTTCTCCAGGAGTCCCTGCCTGGCGAGGAACTTCTGATAAATAGGCAATGTGGTTATACATGTTGTCAGCACTGATTTTTTTGATAATCTTGTTGTCAAATGCGGATGCTGCATTGGCGTTTGGGACACCTGCCTCCGGTCCTTTGGCATATGCACCATTGACACTCAAAACTAATCCCGCCGTTAACAAAGCTGCCATCGTTTTTTTCCGTTTCATCGTACTCCCCCTTAATGATTTGTAAACGATTTCCAGTAAATTATCATTTAATTTAATAGTTTAGTAAACTTCAATAGATTTACAAAAATCTACAGATTCATCCATTATGACAAACCTTTTTACTAGATAGAGGCTGAGAAAAAATCTATGTATGTCGAGAAATATATGAATAACGAAAAAAGATAGGTCTACAATCCTTATCACAATAAAAATAGGACTCGTCTATAAAATGCGAGTCCAGTAACGTCTTTCATCTTAGAAATAGTCAATTATTTTTTCCTTAATGATAAAGGATTGTGCCATTTTTAATTGTTCTTTTCATCTTTTTTACCTACTTATTTAATTTTGTCCACCAAGAGGAGCTAGGAATGGAGAACTCCCCATCTAATGGAACTGTTTCGCCAATTTTAGGAGCAATTATATTAACTCCTGATTTTTTGGCTTCTTTTATTGCTCGTTCTATCGGTTCTGTCCAACCATGATAAGCAAGGGTAAAGGCTCCCCAGTGAATTAACATCATATTCTTACCATTTACATCTAAATGAGCCCGCACAGATTGTTCAGGTGTCATATGGACCCAAGACCACCGTCGATCATATTGTCCGCCTTCCATTAAAGTAAGATCAAAAGGTCCGTATTTCTTCCCAATTTCTTTAAAATGCGTGTCATAACCACCATCTCCGCTTGTATAGAAACGGGTCTTTTCTCCAAGAATGACCCAACCGCCCCAAAGGGTGGAATTTCTATTTAACGGTCCTCTGCCAGAAAAGTGTTTGGAAGGAGTGAATGCTACCGTTAAGCCTTGAAACTTTGATTCATCCCACCACTTTAATTCTGTTATTTTTTCTTTTTTAACTCCCCAATCGATCAAGTGTGCACCTACACCAAGAGGAACGTAGAAATGATTGACCTTGTTCTTTAATTTTTTTATAGATGGATAATCTAAGTGGTCGTAATGATCATGAGTAATAAGGACAGCATCAATTGGCGGCATTTCATCAATAAGATACAGCATATCTTCGCTGTAACGTTTGCTTCCTACGAACGAAACAGGTGAAGCAACTGGGCCCAGCATGGGATCTACAAGTATCTTTTTATTATCGATACTTACTAAAAAAGCAGAATGACCAAACCAAGTTAAACTATCTTCCTCACTTTTGACTATGTTCCAATCAATCTCGAAAACAGGAATTTGACCTTTCGGATTACGGTCTTTAGAACCCGAAAAATTTTCCTCCAGCATGGAGAAATAATCAGTTACACCCATATTTAACTTCGTTGGATCTGGATTGACGAATTTACCATCAACAAAATTGCCCAATTGACTGAATTGCTTTTTTTGTTCTTTGCTTGGATTGCTGCCGAAAGCTGGACTTATGTTGATAAACAATAAGATGAAAATTAGTAATACAACTAAAATAAGTAATAAATAAACCATAACCTTTTTCTAATCCCCTCCCCTAGCCCTTTAACGTTAAAAAAAGGGTGTATACATTATACACCCTTCTTTATCCACTTCATCAAGAGTTTATAACTCTTACCTCCATTTACCTGTTAATACCTCTGTTCGATCCGTTGCAGGTGAAGGCGTTCTTGATAAATTGGAGATTTCAGCGTACATGTCTTCTGTCATTTTAAAATCGGCAGCTGCTAAAGAATCTTCCAATTGATCCAAATTGCGTGCACCAATGATTGGAGCAGTTACAGCAGGATTTGCTTTTACCCAAGCAACGGCTAGAGTTGCAGGTTTCACATTATGTTCTTGTGCATATTTGGTGAACTGTTCAGCCGTAATATAATCTTCATCAGCACTGTAACGGTCACCGTATCGGGCATTTTGTACAAGGCGGCCCTGCTCAGGACGTTTATTCACTCCATATTTTCCTGATAGTAGTCCAGCACCAAGCGGGCTGTAAGTAATAACACCCATTTGTTCGGAAGCAGCCATTGGTAAAATTTCCACCTCTGCTTGGC
This sequence comes from Neobacillus sp. SAB-20_R2A, assembly GCF_049568635.1. NCBI lineage: Bacteria > Bacillati > Bacillota > Bacilli > Caryophanales > Bacillaceae > Neobacillus > Neobacillus sp. SAB-20_R2A. The sequence goes on from NZ_CP145895.1 coordinate 3,611,175, forward strand.
GTTTAACCAGGTTATACATCGGTTGGATTAATTCAAAACGAGCAAGTTGTTCTTTTGCAGAAATTCCTAATGCTTTTGTGATTTGCCATGCTGCCCAATTGCTTACTGCGGGATAGAGAATCTTTCCTTGTCGCTGTAAGTCATCGATTGTCCGAAGCGTTTCCTCCATTGGAGTTTGTTCGTCAAAATCATGAACGAAATAAAAATCAAGATAATCCGTCTTTAACCGATGCAGGCTATTTTCAATACCTTGCACCATATGTTTTCGGGACAATCCTCTAGCATTCACATCAGCACTCGTGTTCCAGAACACTTTTGACGTTAAAACAATTTCGTCTCTTTCATGTGCAATACACTCTCCTAAAATTTCCTCGGAACGCCCATAAACATCGGCAGTATCGAAAAAGTTGATACCAGCTTCCCGACAACGTTTATACATGGCTTTAGATGTTTCTTCATCTGCGTCTCCGCCAAAAGACATGGCACCAAAACATAAATTTGATACCTGAATTCCTGTTTTACCTACTGTGTGGTATTCCATCATGTACCTCCAAAATTTAATTATACTATTCAGATGGTTGGTCACGTTTTGTTATATACTTCATCCAAAGCCCACCATCGTCCAGTTTTTCGACTTCTTTTAAGAAGAAATTTACGGGTTTCGGTTTGTTTAGATAAGAACTCGTTTCAAATAGTGTCGTAGTGTTGGATGAACCATCTGCAATTGGGACCAAAATTAGGCTCAATTCGTCAATTAATCCTTCATTCAAAAAGGAGCCATTTAAAACTCCTCCACCTTCTACCATTAATTTATCGATTGAAAATAGATTTTTTAGTTTTTCCACTACGACAGTAAATTTTAATCTTTCTTTTCCGCCGAAAATATAAGATATACCTGTTTTTTGCAGATGAGCTAGATAGGCATCAGATACTTGTTCTGTAAGCACTTCTATAATGTGATCTCCTAATCCGTAGTCATCTGTAATGTAGTCTTTTGTCCATCCGAGTTTCCCTGAAGGATCTACTGCAATGGCATAACCTTTTGCATCTTTATTTGCAACGTAATCCGTTCTAGTTATCGTCGTAATGTTATCTTGTTTTAAATCTAGTTGATGTCCAAAAGTAAAATGTTCTTCCAAGGTAGCCCTGCCACACATCCATGCTTTACACCCGTAACGATCATGGATTTCTTCGTATAAATCTCTAAAATAAGCTGCCCGTTCTTCTTTCAAATAATCTCCAATGATTTTCCCGTCCAATGAAGTTAGCATGTGACAGATGATATATGGTCGTTCCATTTGTTTTGCCCCTTTAAGCATTATCTTCGAATGTTAAAGTCAACGGGAGTAATGATAAAATCCTTGCTTGTTGGATTATCATGCATTTTCACTATGACTTCCTCGTTGTTAAATGTCATTTTTAGACTGCTCATAGTACCTCCTCATTAAACGACTTTCTCACTACTTTACTATTAAGACTAAATGATACCACCGCAATAATTGCAGCGATTGCCACAGATCCGGCCCCGATCCAACTTACCGCTAGTACGGATGTGCTTTTTACGGCAATACCCCCAATTCCTGCCGCGGCAGCTATGCCTAACTGAATGAAGGAGCCATATAGGCTAAGCATGATTCCTGAAGCTTCTGGAGCAAGCCAAATCAGGTTATACTGCATACCTGGACCTGACGACCAAGCTGAAAAGGACCAAAGCATAAGCAACGGTATGGCAACAAAAGCTGACCTAGCGATGGTAGAGAGTAAGATAAGTGCTAAACAATGGACAACCAAACCGCCGACAAGAGTTTTCGGGTTACCAATTCTATCCGTCATGAATCCACCAAACTTTGAACCTATTAAGGTAGCAATACCGAAGGCAAACAGGGCACTACTCACTTCTCGTCCGCTCATTGCTGTAACGGTAAGCAGGAATGGTGCAATATACGAATACATCACCCCATATCCTAACTGCCAAAAGAACGTGATACCAAGACCCATTAAAATTTTCGGGTTTTTTAAGTAAGAGAGTTGCTTGCCCAGAGGGACGGCAGCCCCGTTATTTGTAGCAGGAATCGTATGCATAATAACGAAGATTGCTAATAGACTTAGTACACCGATCCCCACGAAAATTAACTTCCAATCATAGACAAGCGCTACAAGACGACCAATTGGAACACCGATGATAATGGCAGCACTAAACCCAAGGATAACGGTGCCAATCGCCCCTGCTTGTTTTTCGGGTGGTGCTAATTTTGCCGCAGCAGTTTTCGCAGCAATGGCAAAAACCCCGCTTCCTAGAGCTAGTATAATGCGAGAGATAACTAGAAAACCGAAGCCAGGAAGGGTGATAGTCATAACGCTCCCGAGCACCATTAAAACTAGAGAAAGCATTAATAACTTACGCTGATTCAGTTTTGTCGTCGCCATCACGACAAGGGGAGAACCTACCGCATTCGCTATCGCAAATACGGTAATCAGCTGTCCTGCTGCCGATACTGAAACGTTATTGGACGCAGCGATTTTATCCAGAATTCCTGCAATGACGTACTCCGATGTACTGACCATGAAAGTAAAGAAGGCCAGCAAGTAAATTTTCCAAGTGTTTTTCATAGGTTTGCTTTCCCCCCTTTAGAAATTCCAGGTACTCATTTTGTTGAATAAAGCCCTAATGTAGCTCCCATTCCTGATTGCAGCCACGACCTTCTGTTACAAGTAGAATCTGTCGTCCTCTATTCATTACCTGTTTATTTTAATTTCCCGCCAAATACCGGGAAGAAGCTATGCTCACCATAATTCTGGATGTTCTCCACTTTCTTCAAAGTCTCCATATCTGCATCGCTGATAGCAAAATCAAGCTCCGCATTGTTTCTCATGTGGTCCGGATTTGCCGTCTTAGGAATGACTACAAGACCAAGCTGGATATCATAACGTAGGCAAAGCTGTGCAACAGATACTCCATACTTATCAGCTATTACTTTAATTTCTGCATTATCCAGAACGGCACCGTGTGCAATTGGTGAATATGCCTCTACCAGGATGTCATTTTTCTGGCAAAATTCAATTAGTTCGAAAGGTGTATTGCTCACATGTGCCAATATCTGATTTACCATAGGTTTGATCTCGCAGCTTTCAAGAATATTCTCAATATCATCCTGAAGAAAGTTAGAAAGACCGATTGCCTTTACCTTGCCTGCCTTATAAGCATCTTCCAAAGATTTCCATACTTCTTTGTTTTCCTCGAAGTAACGGTTCTCCTCTCGGAACTCCATCCAAGGCTGTGGGCTGTGAATAATCAAAAGGTCAATGTAATCCAGCCCCAATTTTGCTAAAGACTCATCAATGGACTGTGTAACTGCATCATAGGACTTTGCTTCTGCAGCAACCTTTGTCGTGATGAAAAGTTCTTCTCTTGCGACACCGCAGGAACGGATTCCTTCGCCAACACCAGCTTCATTCATATAAGCCTGAGCAGTATCAATATGACGATATCCGATTGATACCGCATCACGCACTGCCTGTGCTGCCTGTGCATCGTCAAGCAGCCAGGTACCAAGACCTAATTTTGGAATTTCTACACCACTTGATAATTTGTAAGTTTCGTTAAACATGCTTTTGTCTCCTTTGAATTGTTATATTTTTTGTAGTACCTTGTCATCAAATAAAACTCTTCAGTCCTGCCGGGTAAAAGTTTTACAAATAATATGTGGAATCCCCTATTCTACTTTCTTAACTTTCTGGAATCATTTCATTGATGCAAGCTAATGCATTCAGTGTTCTCGGAAAGCCCATATACGGGAGGCATTGAATGATGGCAGTGATCAACGTTTCCTTGTCATTGCCTACATTTTTGTTACCAAGCACATGTGACTTTACTTGGCCTTCAGCACCGCCCAGGCTACTTACGATGCACAGTGTCAGCAATTCCCGCGTTTTCAAATCGAGTCCACCACGGGTATAAAAGTCTCCAAAGCAGAAAGCCGAAAGATAATCCTGCATATGTTTTTGATTTGCGGGGGCAGCCTCTCGCATTTTTGCGATTATCTCACCAAAAATCTCTACTTGTACGGATAGTCCCTTGTCAAAGCGATTTTCTTCATCCACCTGCTTTTGGCTTTCGATTGGTAATGCAATATTCTTTGCTCGGAAAACCTCATTGACTTCATTGATGGCGTTTAATGTTTTTGGAAATCCAATGTATGGAGCACACTGGTAAACGGCCTCCTTTATTTCGACAGTTGTGAGACCAACGTTAAGTGCGGCAACTACATGTGCCTTGAGCTGAGGCAGCGCCTGGTTCGTGGCAAGCACTACCAAAGTGATTAACTCACGTTGCTTGTCATCCAGATTTCCTTGATAGAACACTTCCCCGAAAATGAAGCGGCTAAGGATGTCCTGAAAATCAGGATCAGTAGCGTATGCGACTGGTACTCCATTTCCGAATAGCTGTTTATATTTTTCTTTGCTCTTTTCAATGCGGTCCATAACTAAGCCTCCAGTTTGAAGAAGTTTACTTTTAATATTCCAAGATCTAGTAAAACATGCTGCTTAAAAAAATTAATATTGATTGATTAATCAACAACTGTTTATAATTATAAAAAAGTCCTTCATACTTTCAATGGTTAAATGAACGCAATTCGTTGATTACTCAACAAATCAATTAAAATTGTTGAGTATCTTAGAAAGACTGGTGAATGAAATGCCTAAAGTAGATAGAAGAATAGCCAAAAGCCAAGTAGCAATCAAAAATGCTGTAACCGAACTGATGTCTGAAAAAAGTTTTGATGACATTACCATTCAGGATATTGCTGACAGAGCAGATGTTAATAGAGGAACCATCTATCTTCATTACACCGATAAATACGACCTCTTGGATAAGATGATTGAAGAACATATGGACAATCTCCGAGAACTATGCCAATTGGCGGCTGAGATGACGTTTCAAGAAGGAAATTATGTCTGGTACGAATACTTTGAGCGTCATTATTTATTTTTTTCAACGATGTTAGCGAGTAAAGGTGCACCCTATTTCCGAAGTCGTTTTCTCGATTTAGTTATTCAAGAGTTTAGAGCTGAAGTGGAGACAACCGAAGGGAAAAATCAAGGATTAAGTGAAGATGTTATTCTTCAATTTTTTGGTTCAGCGGTCGTTGGGGCAGTGGAATGGTGGTTCAAGAATGGAATGCCTTTGTCAGCTCGTGTGATGGCAGAGCAGACGGGGGCATTGTTGGACAGAAACCTGGAATAGGGGTCAATAAAAAAAAATGAGGGTGTCCAAAAAGCATTTCAAAGCTTTTAGACGCCCTCTTTTATCTCATTCTCATATGTTTTTTTTAATTTATTAAAAAACAGAATTGCTTCTATTAGGTTTCGATGATTTTGATCTTTTTTGCAGGCACACCGCCTACAATGACATTTTCAGGTACATCTTTGGTCACAACTGCACCTGCGGCGATGATGGCACCATCACCAATGGTCACACCAGGGACCACAGTGGCATTTGCTCCCACCCAGACATTGTTACCAATCACAATTGGTACAGGATGCAAAGTACTGCGCTTTTTCGGATCAATGTCGTGATTGAGAGTAGCCAACACGACATTATGTCCGATGAGAACACCATCACCAATCGTGATGCCGCCCTGATCCTGAAACCGGCAGCCCGAGTTTATAAAGACATTTTTGCCGACAGTGATGTTCTTCCCGCAATCTGTATAAAAAGGAGGAAACATTGCAAATGCTTTATCTACCGGTTTACCTGTCAACTGAGAAAACAATTCTCGAATTTCTTCCGGAGTATGATAATGTCCGTTCAGCTCGGCGGTTAACTTCAATGCTTCCTGCGAAAGATTGTGCATCATCAGGTGCATTTCCGAACCGCCCTCAACTGCTTTACCTTGGTTTAAGTGTGCTAAGAAATCATGAATATCCATTGGTTTCCTCCTATAGACAAAGCTTTCTATTTAGTTAATCGTTTCTACAAGGGCGCCGACGTCTGCCTAATTTATTGTCCCCGTTTGTTTAAATTTATTAGTTAAGATTCTCGCTAATATAGGTAATGCCTGAAGTTAACATATCATTAATAAAAGAGGCACACCTAAATAGGAGTGCCCCCTAATATATTGCTAGTTATACCTGTTATTCATTTTCCATCGTGCTGATATCGATCACAAATCGATACCGTACATCTGAAGATAATACGCGCTCCCAGGCCTCATCAATCTGATTGGCGGAAATAACCTCAATCTCCGGAGCAATCTGGTGTTCAGCACAAAAGTTAAGCATTTCCTGCGTTTCGCGAATTCCACCAATCATCGAGCCAGCATACGACCGGCGATGACCGATAAGTGAGAATACGTTAAGTGACAACGGTTCGGCTGGAGCACCGACGTTGACCAGCGTACCGTCAAGCGCCAGCAGTGAAAGGTATGCATTAACATCAATCTTCGCGCTCACTGTATTTACAATAAGGTCAAACGAACCAGCCAGTTTCTTAAATGTCTCCGGATCGCTCGTGGCATAATAATGGTCCGCACCAAGCTTCAAACCGTCTTCTTTCTTTTTCAATGTTTGTGATAGAACAGTGACCTCTGCCCCCATCGCATGAGCGAGCTTCACAGCCATGTGTCCAAGTCCGCCAAGTCCTACGACAGCTATCCTTTTGCCGGGAGCAGCTCCCCAATGGCGCAGCGGCGAGTACGTTGTGATGCCAGCACACAAGAGTGGAGCAGCAACGTCAAGCTCGATGCTATCTGGAATTCGAACTACGAAATCTTCCGTAACGACGATGTTAGAGGAATAACCGCCCTGTGTGTATTGCCCGTACCTGTCGACAGATGCATATGTGCCCGTATTTCCGTTGAGGCAGTACTGCTCTTCTCCCTTATGGCAGTTTACGCATTCTCCACAGGAGTCCACCATGCAGCCTACTCCTACTCGGTCACCAACGGCAAACTTTGTAACTTCCGAACCAGTCTGGGTGACAATTCCGGCGATCTCGTGTCCTGGAACAAGTGGATAATTGACCGGACCCCACTCGCCGCGGGCTGTATGTATGTCAGAGTGGCAAATACCAGCGTACTGAATCTCAATAAGGACATCTTGCGGCTGTAAATCCCTGCGCTCTATAGTGGTCGATTTGAATGGACCTTCCGGATTGAATACAGCACGTGCTTTAGCGTTAATCATATAAAAACCTCCTGTAAAACCAATATAATTGATTCTTTACAATCTTGTTGGTTGGGATTCCCTGACAATTTCTGTCTAAGACACAACATAAATTAATTAGTGTGTTTTATTCAAAAATACTAGTCTCCCTCTTGGCAAGATTAATCAACATCTGTTTATCATTATAAATAGAACAAAGATGCTTTCAATGGTTAAAAAAACGCATTTCGTTGTTTAATCAACAAATCTATAAAAATTGTTGATTATCATTTTAACAATTTTTTCAATAAAGATAATCCATTCTATGATATTATTGATTAATGTTCAAAACCATTCTAAATTCTTTTGTTAATTCAATCCAACATACAAATGTAAGGTGTTTGCTTTTTTACTATTTTTTAAGGAGGTTTTTAAATGGAGGTAGGTTTTCTATCTATTCTTGGTTTAGGATTTGCGCTTGGCATCAAGCACGCAATAGAACCAGACCACGTGATTGCTGTATCAACCATTGCTAGTCAAAGTAAAAAATTATTACGTTCGTCTTTAGCAGGAGTATTCTGGGGGATTGGTCATACTGCTACATTATTTATTATCGGGATTATCATTATTCTTATGAAAGGCGAAATACCTGAAAAATGGGCGATGTCATTAGAATTTTTAGTTGGTATCATGCTTGTTTATCTTGGAGTTTCAACCGTCCTTTCATTTAAGAGTATCCACATACATCAGCATGAACACCATGGAGAAGAACATAAACATGTTCACTCTCATACTCATATGGGAAAACACGGGCATAAACATAAACATAAAAATGTCTCATACTTAAAATCCATGGTGATTGGCTTAATTCATGGTCTTGCTGGAAGTGGTGCTATGGTTCTTTTAACCATGAGTACCGTTCATAGTGTTTGGGAAGCGGCCATTTATATCCTTATATTCGGTGTAGGAACCATAATTGGAATGCTTTTCTTTACCACAATTATAGGAATTCCTTTCGTTTTTAGCTCCAAAAAAATAGGGCTGAATAAATCACTTACTCAAATAACGGGGGTAATTAGTATCGTATTTGGGATATTTTATATGTACAATCTAGGGGTAACTGAAGGATTATTTAAACTTTGGATACAGTAGTTTCATAGAAGAGAGATGGATTTTCCTCACGGGTTCCGTTTCCTATCGCAAAACTTAAAAATGCAACCGATATTGTCCCGTGTTTTGTGTATATTTTAGTTATAAAGAAACGGCTCAGTCACTATAATGAGCCGTTTCTTATATCCATTTCCAATATCTACTTCAACTAACTCCCGTTACTTAAATAAGAAAAAGACTTCACTCCCAAATTGAAGTTAATAACATGTCACTAAAGCAAGAAGAAAGGTGGTTGAACATAAAAAAAGGCAGCCTCCTTAGATTTATAACGGGATTTTAAATTGTCCCTTTTGCTGTCGCTCCAGACTAGTGATATAGGAACGCATTAGTTTCATGGAAAACTGAAAGATGGGGCTTTGAATAAAGGTATATGCAAATGTCATAATAAAGACAGGACCGCCAAGGATTAAGCCGATCATCAAGATGACACTCTCGACAACGATTCTTGACCGGCTGACCGATAACCCGGTTTTTTCCGAAACGGAAAGCATGAAACCATCCCGTGGACCGGCCCCGATTCCCGCAGCCACATAGATTCCTCCGCCAATGCCGGTTATGATGATACCCATTAACAAGATTAGTAGATTCAACCACCAATACTCGTTTTCACGAGGAAGAATGTTGAGATGCAAAAAGAAATCCATGATCGGGCCAATCGATAAGGCATTTAGAAAGGTCCCAATACTAATATACTTCCTATCAACGACAAGAGTAATCAGCACCAGTACTAAGCCGCATATGACACTCCAAGTCCCAATCGTGAACCCGAACCGTTGGAACAGAGCGACGTTTAATACCTCCCATGGATGCAGCCCCAAGGATTGAACATTCACTGCTATCGCATTTCCTAACCCAAAGAAAGTTAAACCAAGAAAAAAAATAAAATACCGTAATAGCCAAAGTGACATTTCTACACCTCTACATCATATATTCATCATCTACTTTAGATGAAGAGGCCTAAAAGAACAAGATAATTGTTAATTGGAGCAGGCCCGCGACCAAGGTTTAACCCACGAACAGGTTCAAGAAATGTTAAATAAGGTTGCGGACTGGATTTCTCAGACAGAACGGAATGCACCAAGGGACGTTTTATTATAGGTTTAAGAATCCCCTATGCATGCAGGTTTAAATAAACTTGGCAGAAATGTTATCTGTTTTACTCTATTCGTAATAATATGTAATAATTTACATTATTTCGAAACATACTCTAGTTAAACAATGTTAATGGAGGATTAAAGTGTTTAAGACTAAAGAACCGTTAAGCTCATCTGAATTAGGTACCCTATGGATTACATATCAAGAAAAAACAATGATACTAAGAATTTTAGAATACTTTTTAGAAAAAGCAGAAGACCAACAAGCTAAAAATATTATTGGTATGATGTATCAAGAATTGGATTATTATGTGGAGTTGATATCAGGGATTTTTGAAAGTGAAGGTGCGGTCGTTCCTAAAGGGTTTACAAAAGAAGATGTTAATTTAGATGCACCCAAGCTATTTGACAATGGATTTGACATAATGTTCCTTCGCATTTTAAAAGAAGTCAGTATGGGAATGTATACCATTAATATGAATATGGCGTACCGAATAGATGTAATGACAGTTTATGAAGGTCTGACTTCGATTACTCAAAAGTGTTATAAATTGGCAACTGTTTATTTACTAAAAAAAGGGATTTTAACTCGCCCTCCTATAATAACTATGCCTAAAAGAACCGAATTTATTGAAAGTAAACGCTATATGAGAGGATTTAAACCATTTAGTGAAAAAAGACCATTAAATGCTATTGAATTAGGGGTACTTCATTCTGGAATTGAAGTGAATAATATTGGAATGCAACTTATTACTGGATTTGCCCAAAGTGCAAAGAACAAAGAAGTTAGGCAGTATTTTGAAAAAGGTATAGAACTCTCCAAAAAGCATATAAAAACTTTTCAAGATTTTCTTTTAGAAAGTGATATTCAGTTTTCCGCTACGATAGGAAGTACGGTAACAACTTCAACTGTTGCCCCATTTTCAGATAAGCTAATGATGTTTTGCATCGACCTTCTTAATGGATTTAGTATTGTCGGTCAAAGCTTTGGGACATTTTTTACATTAAGAAATGATTTATCCTTAAAAACAGCGTCATTAGCCAAAGATGTCTTTTTTTATGGTCAGGAAGGACTTGAAATTATGTTTAAAAACGGATGGTATGAAGAACCACCGCAAACGGAAGATAGAAATCAATTAATTAATCGAACTGAATAATGCAGGTCACACCTTTTAAATGTAATAATCTCACCTTTTCGAATTTTTCGAATCTTTATTGTCCAACCACTTTGGGTAGCCAACAACCTCCATTGGCTACCCAAAATGCTCTATTAATTTCAGTTGTCAAACCTATATATGGATTTTCATAGGAATTAGAGGCAAAAAATCTTGCGAATGAGTCAGTGAATTGATCTGTTATTTTACTTTTTGCACCTTAAAAGTGAACCCGTTGAGTAAACGTTTGGTCTTTTTGCAATATTTTATAGAGATCCCTTTAAACACAACAACCAATTATTTTTCTATTTCATTTTCACCTGCAACAAAACAGATTCCCCACGTGTTACTGAAATTTCCTCCGTTTTAGTTAAAGTGTCAACTGCATCAAAGTTTGTAATCACAACTGGCGAAATAATGCTTTCCGCTTTTTCTTTGACCAAATCCAAGTTAAAGGTAACAAGCTTGTCTCCCGCTTTAACTTGGTCACCTTGTTTTACATGGCCTTCAAAGCCTTCTCCGCCCATCGCAACGGTTTCCATTCCGATATGAATTAATATTTCCAAGCCATCTTTACTGCGAATTCCAACAGCATGATTGGTTGGAAAAATTTGCGCAATCTCTCCGTCCATTGGAGCAACAACTACTCCTTCAGTAGGCTCAACCGCAATCCCGTCGCCAATCATTTTCTGGCTAAATACCTGGTCAGGAACATCTTCAATTTTGATTACTTTTCCTGTAATGGGAGAAACAAGGGTTACTGTTGTCTCCTTTTTTCCGAATAACTTCTTAAACATTCCTTTTTCCTCCTATTCTTTTGATGCCCGTAGGAAAAGGCGAAAAGCTTCCCGCTTGATTCGCCTCTTCCTTCATTATTACTGATACGTGTGATTGAGACAAGAGAACCGTCCCCATGCTTCATTTTAGTGCAATTCTGGCCAGTATGCTTTATTGGCTTCAATTAAGTCATCTAAGATTTCTTTTGCTACTTTAGCGCTTGGTACTGTTTTTGATAGTGTTAGAGCTTGCCATAGTTTTTGGTAGCTGCCTTCAATGTAGGCTTGGACAACTAGTTTTTCGACTGTTACCTGCTGGTACATTAATGCTCTTTGGAACTCAGGAATCTTACCTTGGCTTAATGGTTCTGGACCGTCGCTGCCGATAATACAAGGAACCTCTACCATGGCATCGTCATCAAAGTTGGCGATGGCACCATTGTTTTCGACGATTAACAACATTCTTTCGTGAGTGTTGAAGGCAATGGCACGAGCAAGGTCTACAATAAAGACTGCATGAGCGCCCATTTCAAATTCACAGCCTTCTGCTGTTCCTCTTTCAATGATGTTTCTTGCTGTTGAAAAGACCGTCTTTTCTCTGCCGGCAATGACTTCATTGGCCCTTGTGAATTCCGGATTGGAATGTTCCACCACATAATCAGGGTAGAAGTAATATTTCAAATAGGTGTTAGGCAAGAATCTTGGATCTACCGCTAACAGATCCTTCGCTTTCTTATGTGTCTCCTGCCAGCTTGCATCCGTATGCTGGGTGTCCACTTCTTTTTGTGTCAGATAGCCATTCTCTGCGACATAATCACGAATTTGTGGCAGATATTCATGTCCTTCTTTGTCTTTTATGCTTGTCCACCAGCCAAAGTGGTTTAATCCGAAATAACGTACTTCCAAGTCCTTTGGCTCTTTGCCGATAATGTGCGACATTCTGCGCAGCGTTCCGACAGGCATATCACAAATGTTCAATACCTTGGAATTTGGACGAAGCACGCGGCAAGCTTCCGCTACGATGGCTGCAGGATTGGAATAGTTTAACATCCAAGCATCAGGTGAATATTTTTCCATAATGTCAATCAACTCGATCATGTCACCGATGCTTCTCATACCATATGCAATTCCGCCAGGTCCGCAGGTTTCTTGGCCGACGACCCCATGCTTTAATGGAATCTTTTCGTCTTTTTCGCGCATTTCATATTTTCCCGTACGAATATGGGCAAAACAAAAATCAATATCGGTGAACGCTTCTTCCGGATCGGTTGTGAAAGAGTATTCGATATCTGGTGCATTCTCTTTCATGACAATCTCAAGTGCTTCCCCTAGTACAGCTTGTCTTTGTTCGTCATTATCATATAATTTTAATTTCCGAAGCGGGAAACGGTCCAGATTATCCAATAGCATCATCACAATACCCGGTGTATAGGTGCTTCCTCCGCCTGCAATTACTACTGAGAATTTCTTCATGTTCTCCATTCCCTTCTATTATCTGTCTTCTCTTTGTTGTATAGGTTTCTATCTATTAATGTTTATTCGTTTGTGCTTAATCCTAAGTAGCTGTCTACCGCTTTACGGATGTTTGTTACCTGTAAGCCATAAACAACCTGTACATTTTTATCTTTGATGATAACTCCGCTAGCACCTGTTTCTTTTTTCAACACATCTTCATTTACCCTTTCAGGATGCTCCAGAGTTAAGCGAAGTCGTGTATAACAATTGGTGACTGTATTAATATTGCTTGCTCCACCCAAAGCATCGACGATTACAGGGGCAATTCCGTCATTTCCCTGGGGCACAGGAGTACCAGCAGTTCCTGCACTTTTCTTTGCTTTGTAATCGTTCTTTGAATACAATTTCGTCTCATTACCTTCATCTTCTCTTCCAATCGTTTTGAAGTTGAATTTCACTATCAAGAAGCGGAAGACCACGTAATAGATCACAAAGAAGATTAATCCGATTAAAATGTACATTGGCCAGTGTGTCTTTTGAATTCCAAGCGGTAGATTGAAAAGTAAGAAGTCAATCATTCCGTTTGGCCCAATCGCACGTACATCGAATAGATGGAACGTTACCATCGCTAAACCGCTTAAACCAGCGTGAACTACGAACAATAATGGTGCAACGAACATAAATGAGAATTCGATTGGTTCAGTGACACCTGCAATAAAGGAAGTAACAGCAGCAGGAATCAGGATTGCTTTTACCTTCGCTTTGTTTTCAGGCTTGGCAGTATGATACATTGCCAAACATGCGCCAATTAAACCGAACATCTTTGAAATCCCGCGGGCATCCCAAACGACGCTTGGAGAAAGCTCTTTTACGCTTGGATCGGCAATTTCCGCATAATAAATATTTCTTGCACCTTCGAATATTTTGCCGCCAACTTCAGCACTGCCGCCCAATTCTGTATATAAAAATGGTGTGTAGATTAAGTGATGCAGTCCTGTTGGGATTAACAAACGTTCTAGTGCTCCGTATAAGAAAATACCGAAGCTTCCGCTGTGGTTAATCAGTGTTCCGAGCTTGTTAATACCTGTTTGGAAATATGGCCAAATAAATGTAAGAGCGATGGATAATAGCACAACAACTGGAATTAGAACGATAAAGACAAATCGTGAACCGCCGTAAATTTGAAATGCTCCATTGAATTCTGTATCAATAAATTTGTTATGGACCATCGCGGTGATGATACCAAGGATTAGTCCAAGGAATACACCCATATCAAGGATTTGTACACCCAAGACAAGCGTTTGGCCAGTTCCCTGTAGAGTATCTCCCTGATAAAGAACCCCGCTCAGCTGCATGAATTTATTCATCGCATTGACAAACACCAGGTAGCCTAACAATGCGGTAAATCCAGCGACAGCTTTTTCTTTATTCGCTAAACCGACCGTGATCCCGACACAGAAAATAAGTCCCAAGTTACCAAGAATTGAAACCAATGATCCAGTTAGAATTGTTCCAAATCCGGTCGTAATCGGATTATTTAAAAATGGGATGACTTCTAATAGTCTTTGATTGGTTAGTAAGTTCCCTAGGGCAATTAAAATACCCGCAATCGGCAAAATAAGTACCGGAATGAACATCGCTTTTGAAAAGCGCTGCATGCCATCCATGACTTTCGCTTTCATTTTGCCTTCCCCTCCTGTAATTGTTTTTTGTATTCGTTTTCGTCGACAGGTTTAGAATACAATGTAACCGTTTTAGAGTCGATAGATTCAACAAGATAAAAAACGTGTTTCACACATTGAAACACGTTTCACTCGTTGCTGTCTTTTTTATTCATAATTGTTTCAACATACTGCTTGATGATAAATTCAAACATCAGCATAAGACTTGGAAAAAAGCTGTTTGGCAGCATATTTCGGTCGTCCAGTTTACTATGGTCGATGATCTTAAAATTCAAATTGGAAAGCTCAGCGATCCGATTGTCTGTTTCTTTTGTGAATGACACCGTAAAAATTTGATGCTCTTTGGCTGCCTGTAATTTATCGATGATTAGCTGTGTTTCTCCCGATTTAGAGATGACAACTAAGGCACCGATATCTTCCAAATTATTTTCGAATACGCCAATCGAATCTGTCCCGCTTGCAAAAATGGTTTTTCTGCCCAATACCAATAATTTTTTATACAAGTATTCTGCAGCAATGGCGGAAAAACCGGTGGCGTAAATAAAAATATAACTTTGCTTAAGGTTTAGTACATTCTGTATAAAGGATTGGAAATCTTCCAGCGAATTATGGTCTAGAAAATCCTTCTCACTAATTTCCAAAAAATCCTCCATCACGCCGCTTTGCGGTAAATCTGCTTTCTTGACAAGCGGCAGAAGCTGATAATACATATCGACAAATCCGGTATAGCCTAATTTTTTGGACAGGCGGATGACAGTTGCCGGAGAAGTAAAATTTTCTTTTGCGATTTTCCGTACTCCCATTTGCAAAACTGTGTCGATATTTTCAATGATATATTGAACAAGCTGAACATCTATTTCGGTTAAATTTTTCCCTTGAACAATTTTACTAATATCAATCATATATTACCCACTCTCACTCGATGAAGCCCTTGCTATCAATAGTTTTCATTATATCGGAATAGGAGTTTTACTACAATCTTATGACGGAGGAAAAACATTTATAGTGAGGAGTAAAAAAATAGAAAATTAACCAAAAATCCAGTTTCGTAAATTAAAAGTAAATTTTAAATGGAAACTATTAAAGCCATTTATAGATATGGTTAATTCATGTTAAGAATTGGAAAATCGCCTCTTTTTTTCCTTCAAAGCCTGTATGATAAGACTGTAATAAAAAATGCAACATTCAAGGAGGAAGTAAGATGAAATTCAAAAAATGGTTATTTGCTTTGATGTCCGCATTGATGTTACTCGGAGTTGCAACAGCATGCTCAGATACCAGTTCAAAAACAGATGATACGAACACTGAACAAACCGACGATGGTTCCCAAGATGATGGATCACAAAATGAAGATGGCAATTCTGGTCAATAAGCAGGCAGAAAACAGCGGAACAAGACGGTGCTGCCGTCTTGTTTGCTATGTTCATATCTTCTTTGTTTTCATATTTCTTTACGTAGGTGTCAGAACTCATAGTACGAACTATAAAAAACTAAAAAAAGGGCTGATACTATGGAAAAGACATTATTAATTATTTCTTCCGAACATACAGGCCATGGACATAAAAGCATAACAGAAGCACTGTGTGAAAAAGTAAAATCTTTCAATAGGGTAAACATTCATGTTGTAGATGGGTTTTCGCTTGGCAATCTATTACTGTCAAAAATCGGTGAAGCTTATGGTCCCCTCACAAGAAATTCCGAAACACTATGGAAAATGATTTGGAAACTATCAGCTGAAAAACCCTCCATCGTCAACCATTTTTTTGAAGGACTTATTAAAGATCATTTTCTTCAACTTCTTCACGATATAAAGCCCGATATGATTTTATCGGTTCATCCCAATTTTAATGGTTCCATCTTGAACATCCTTGAGAAGCAAAAGGTAAAAATCCCTTTCATTACCTTAATCGCTGACCTTGTAAACATTTCCCCCCTATGGCTGGATAAGCGGGCAGAAACCATCATTTGTCCCACGTTTGAGGCCCAATTTAAGTGTATTGATCTTGGGATTCCGCTTCAGAAAATAAAGGTTATAGGATTTCCAGTCCGATCTCGCTTTTTCCGAAAGAGCGATCCACAACCTAAACTCTATAGAAAAGAAAAACCGTTAAAATGTTTGATCATGAGCGGCGGTGAAGGTGTAGGAAACATGGAGAAAATAGCGAAAAGCCTCCTTAATCATTTCAATTGTACGGTAAAAATTGCAGCGGGAAGAAATGAAAAACTTAAAGCAAAACTGACGAGAGCACTTAAGCCCCCATATGGTGATCGAGTTGAGATTTATGGGTTCACGAAAAATATTCAAGATTTGATGCTGCAATCTGATATCGCTTTTACCAGGGGAAGCCCCAATGTCATGTTTGAGGCAATCGCTGCCAATACGCCGCTAATCATTACAGGGGCTTTGCCAGGTCAAGAAGAGGATAATCCAGCCTTCGCCGAAATTTTCAATTTGGGAGTAGTTTGCAAAAACCCAAAGGAAATTAGACTTACTGTAACGAACCTACTCGAAAATAATGGTGAAAAACTCAACAAAATAATAAACTCCCAAAGAAAATTCATCCATGCAAACGCCGCCGAAGACATTCTAACATTCATATTGAGGCATGGGGACGGTTCTCATGCATCATTAAAGCCTAAATCACCAGCAAAACAGGATAATTTACAATTCTTAATTTATTCTTAACACCAGTTTCATAAAAACTGGCCGTTTTCCCTTTATAATGGAAGAAACCCTATGTTTGGGTTTTAGACTGAAGTGAGTATTTTACTTATAAGGGGAGCCGAGCATGAGCAAAATCATCCATGTGCTTTACGGGGTCGATTGTCGAATCTTCCAAAAAATCAATCGGTATTTTCATTTGTATTTGTTAAATCTCTTTTTTCGAACGATCACACATTTCGGGGGAGCAAGATTTACGATTATCAGCTCGATTCTTCTTTTTCTAACTGCATGGTCCAGGGAAACGCGGCTTCTAGCTATTTCTAGTGCTCTCGCTTTGGCAGCGAGCCATATACCGGTCCATCTCGCAAAAGAATTTTTCCCGAGAAAAAGACCTTATTTGACGATTGAAAAAACGAATATACTGGCTAATCCCTTACAGGACCATTCCTTCCCTTCGGGTCATAC
The DNA here is from genome assembly GCF_049568635.1 of Neobacillus sp. SAB-20_R2A. Lineage (NCBI taxonomy): Bacteria > Bacillati > Bacillota > Bacilli > Caryophanales > Bacillaceae > Neobacillus > Neobacillus sp. SAB-20_R2A. Next base: position 3,628,779 of record NZ_CP145895.1, read on the forward strand.
AACCGCCATATTTGCCGTTTTGACTCCCTATATCTTAACGATCCCGACATTTTCTTTGGTTCTGATTCTCGTGGGTGTATGTGTAGGAGTCTCAAGAATTTATTTAGGTCTCCACTATCCATCTGACGTGATTGTCGGAGCAATCCTCGGAATATCGGCAGGCTGTTTGTCCTACTCTTTACTATTAATGTAGCAGAAGTGTCATGCGCCATATATGTGCATGGCAAAAAGGACTAACCAAGTTTGGTTAGTCCTTTTTGCCTGAGATTCAATCAAAGAAGAAAGGATATTCCCGACTCCTTTTAAATCCCCTGCTTCTTTTGTCTTCGATTTCAAAACATCGTTCGAGAAAATCTACGATTGCCTTGTAGGCAATTTCTTTGTTTTTTAGCTTTGAAATCGTATGACCTTCATCGTCGAAGCGGATAAAGTCAACAGGGTGTTGTTTTCCCTTCAATTTATTGACGATTTGCTCGGATTCTTTAATATGGACACGAGGATCACCTTCCCCATGGATCACCAATAACGGAGTAGTTATGCGATTTACATGATTCAATGGATCGATTTTATCAAAAAAGTCTCCATCTCTTTCAATCGTTCCGTATTCCGCTTCCCTAAGCTTCTTCCGCCAAGGATGGGTGGTTTCCAGGAACGTTCTAAGGCTCGACATACCCACAATATCAATCGCGGCAGACCAAAGCTGTGGATAGTGGCTGATGGCTGCAAGGACCATAAATCCTCCATAGCTGCCTCCCATTATTCCTATCCTATTAGAATCGATGTTCTCATTCACCTTTAGCCATTCAACTAAAAAAACTATATCCTTCAGGGCGTCCATTCTTTTTCTGACATCATCCAATTTCGTGAACGTTTTCCCATAACCCGTACTCCCGCGGATATTTGGTGTGCATACAGCATACCCTTTACCGATTAAATATTGCACAACAGGGTTGTAAACAGCACGAGACTGACTCTCAGGACCGCCGTGAATGACAATGACTAACGGAAATTTTTCAGTTGTTATCTTTGGTTTATAAAAAAATGCTGGAATTTCAAGATGATCAAAAGAGCGATAACTTATAAGCTCTGGCTCAACTAATTTATCTTGCAATATAGGGGAACGAGAAACATAGGTAAGTCTTTCCGACTGTATGCTTTCTAAATCAAGCTCCCAAATATCAGATGGATAGGCCGGGCCATTGAAAACATAAGCCAGTTTTTGGTTATCAGGGGAAAATTTTAAATCTTTTATGATGCCAGTTGGTGTTTTCCACGAATAAAGGTAACTTCGATTTATGTCTAAAAGTACCCCCTTAGATACTCCTCCCTCATTCACGCAAAAGGCTAACAAATTTTTATCATTATTCATTTCGAGTTCTTCAAAATCCCAATTTCCTTGCTCTAGCCACACGAAATGCTTGGTTTTTATATGGATCAGTGCAAGCCCGAAAAATTCACTATCTTTGTTCGTTAATACATAGATATGATCTCCATCCTTGTTAAAATGGACTTCTCGAAAACTCGCTTCCCCTTTATGCTCTGTTATCCAATCAACAGACCCTGTTGCCAGATCGAGTATGCCTAAATCATTATCCAGGGGAGAATTTGTCTTTTGGACTAATAATGATTGCCCGTCAGGAGACCATTCCACTGCTGTAAATAGGCCATCTCCGGTTAACAAAGGATGATATTCCAGTGTTTCTAGACTTTGAATATAAATATCAAAAAATGCTGGATTCCGGCGATTGCTTGACCAGACTATCCATTTTCCATCCGGGGAGCTGCCACCATATCGATGAACATGATCGGGTGACTTTGTCAGTTCAATCAGTTTCCCATCCTCCTTGAGTAAGAACAACTGCTGATTTTCATTTCCGCCCACATCCATCCCAATAATCCGGTCAGAAGTACTCTTAACAAGTCCAACAAAGGTAATTCTTTCTTTTGTAAAAGAAATTTGAGCAGGCCATTCTTCCCCACGATTGAGTTCCCAAACCTGTGGTATGCCCGTATAATCGGCAATAAAGCTAAGCTTTTGACCATCAGGGGTATAGACAGGATTCTTGGCATATCGAACGTGCAAATAAGGGTCTATACTCTCTTTAAACAAGAACACCCCTCCCGTTCAATTAAGGGATTATAAAATCACTTAACTGTGTTTAAATATGTGCTGAAAAGGCCCATTTTCATGCCATCGAATCCATTATATTTAGACCTCATTCAAGTTATTCTTTTTGGATGGGGTAATTATACAATTCAGGAAAAAAGTTCCCCACTCCGAAATTTCCAATCCCCCCTTCCATTAGACATCCCTTTAATCTAGTGCTATTTTTTAAAAGGGGGTGTTGATTAATGTCACGCATTCGATATGTTGAGCCGCTCGTGATGATAGCAACGATCATCCGCTGGTTTTTATTGGCTACTATTACTGGAGGTATTGTAGGGACAGGGACCAGTCTGTTTTTAAAAGGGCTTTACTTTTCTACAGATAAAACCTCTCACCTTCCTTTGTGGCTGAGTATGATACTTTTGCCGATTGGAGGGCTTTTGAATGGATTGATTTTGTATTTTGGTTATCGGTATGGATCCAAAGATAAAAAGGATTCTGTCATTGCGGCAGTTCATGAACAATCGGGTCTGATGCCTTATAAGACAATCGCTATTAAGCCGATCGCCGCTATCATTACACTTGCTTCGGGCGGGTCTGCAGGTAAGGAAGGTCCTTGCTCTCATATTGGGGGAACTCTAGCTTCCTGGTTTGGACATTTAATCCGCTTAAATCCTGAGCTCCAAAAACGCCTTGTTGCATGCGGAGTCAGCGCCGGCTTTGCCAGTGTATTCGGGACGCCTATTGCAGGAGCCATTTATGGAATTGAAGTGTTGACGATTGGACGAATCCGGCATGATTTTATTTTTCCAGCCGTGATTGCCGGTGTTACTTCCTTTGAAGTGAGCAAATTATGGGGAATTACTTATGATTATTATCCTGTCCATCTTTCCCAGCAGTTTTCTGATGTTTTATTTTTAAAAATTCTTCTCATTGGGATGGTTTGTGGTCTTATTTCATGGTTATTTATTGAATCCTTTGAGAGAGTACGCTGGTTATTCAGTTCCATTCAGCAAAAATTCCATATTTGGCCGCCAATGATGCCATTTGTAGGCGGACTCATTTTATCATTGCTTATTTTAATGATCCCAACCGATTACCTTGGGTTAAGCTTGCCAATTATGGAAAGTGCTTTAAGCGGCGAGCAGGTTTCTTATCTTGGTTGGCTTTGGAAAATTCTACTTGTTTCGATTACTTTGGGTTCTGGTTTCTATGGTGGGATTGTAACACCGCAGTTTGTGATTGGGGCAATTGCAGGGAATGTACTAGCCCAACTTCTTGGGGTCAATCCTGCCTTGGGGGCAGCGGTTGGTATGGTATCCGTTGTTGCCTCAGCATCCAATACCCCAATTGCTGCGGTTTTTATGGGATTCGAATTATTCGGAAGTTCAACTGGGATTTATGTAGTGGGCGCCTGTATTACCGCCTATATCACGATTGGCCATCGAAGTGTGTATCCTGATCAACTAGTCGCATACCCTAAATCATTGTGGGTGAGACTAGTTCCTGACATTGCCTTAGAAAATGAGAAAATTCATGTATCCTATACCCTTTTAAAAAGGATTAGACGATGGCAGCATCAGCAAAAACGATTAAATGGATATTTTAAACGTCCAAAGAAACTATAAAAATATATTGATGGAAATTAACAAATAGAAAGAAGATAGTATAAGGTTTTACTATCTTTTTTTCTTTATTAATATTTCCTTATACTGAAGTTGTTGACATAAATGAAACCATTTTAAAAAAGGGAAAACATCAGAAAAAAAATTCGCCATTATGATATTCCCGCATTATATTTCTGCAAAGTTTTTTACTCGACTTAACCTATCGGCAGCCAGATAAATCAGAAAATAGATTGGAACGGAGTAAAGGAAACTCCACTTCACCATTACATAGATCCCAATCCATCGAAAAACAGGCTCACCTATGAAAGATGTGGCACAGGAAAATATGAATCCTTTCAAAAATGGAGATGTCTTAGGTTTATATTGAATCAAAAACATAATGGTTACTGGGAGTATACAAAAATCCCATGGAATAAAAGATGGCATCGAAGGAAGAACTTTGCCTGTGTAATACCATAATCCATACATAGTTCCCCAAAAATCAAACCACGAGGAAATTATTAAAACAAAGAAACCTGCAAATAACAATCGATGAGTACTTTCTTTTTTCCTATATTTAATCCATACAATCCAAGGGATCACTGCAAGAACTGTTGACAAGAAAAAGTCCCAGTGTAAAAAAGTATGATGAAGCCAAAAGTCAAAATACTCAAAATGTGTTTCTTTTATTTTTTTGTAAAAGTCACCAATATGTTTTATCTTTTGGGAATTTTGTAAGGTTTTCATATAAAAAATCCCTTTATAAGATTTTCCGTTTTATTTTTTCACACCTAACATTCAATGTCTTTTATTTAATAAACCACTTCCTTGAAAAAGAAGTTTCCGTTATATATTGAAAAGCATAGAGAATCAAAGCCCTTAAGAAATTCACTCCTAAATATTTAATTTTTGTTAAGTTTACTAAAGAAAATATTTTAAATTCCTTTACAAGCTTTATTGCGCCGAAGATAAACACGGTATGAAGAACAGTATTGGAAATGATGAACATCAGGAATTTACCATAAGTCATTTTTAAAATCCATAAGCTAGTGACTAGGTATGGACCAAAATTCATAAAATTCATGCTATTAAAAGGGCCAATACCTTTATAAAATTCCCACCAGTTTTTCTTTTCACCATACAAATCTAAAGCCTTAGTAAAAGTACACATAAAGATTGCAGTCGGAAGAAATCTTTTAAATGCTTTCCTACCCATTAATGGTACCGTTAACCAAGGTAGAACCAGTAACAATAGCAAAAACAATTTTTGATTTTTCATTTAAATCACCCAAGGGATATTTTGTTTGATCAGATTTTAGTTTATTTTTAACAAGAATTCCTTACTTATACAGTCCCTTTTTAAATCATAATAAAAAGGCTGCAGAACAGCCTTTCACAGTTTTAAATATATGACCTTTGATAATATGAAGGAAATCCTCCACTTTTAACTTTATAACAAATGAGCAGAAAATATAACAGTCGTTACTGTTAACATACTGAATATGGTAGACAACAAAACGGTTTGTGCTGCATATTCAGGATGGTTTCCATATTCCAATGCAAACAACGAACTATTTCTTGAAGTTGGAAAAGAGCTCGCAATAAACAATGACTGTGCTGTAATACCGTCCAGCTTCAATGTTAAAATGATGATTAATGCCATACACGGCGAAAAAATGAGACGTCCGATTAGGCTTAGAACTAGAGGCAGCGAGAAGCTTCTTATTTTCAGGAAAGCACTTTGTGCACCAAGTGTAACAAGGGCGATTGCAATAAATGCGTTTGAAGTATTTTTAATAGGAGTCCAGATGAATTCTGGAATTCTTATGGATACTGCATTGAGAAAGACTCCAAACAAAAAAGCGTATAAAACAGGATTTTTCAAAAATGCTTTTACCGCTTGGAATTTTGCCTTATCAACAGAAACAGAATTAAATAATCCATAAGTATAAGTTAAGAGGTTTTGAAAAATCATGACCACAACTTGGATCGATAAACCAAGTGGATTATGCTGAAAAACAACCTGGCTGACTGGTAATCCATAATTACCCGAATTAACTAATACAACACTGTTTTTAAAGGTCGATGAAAGACTACTCTCAAATTTCGCCATTTTAGATATAACACTACTAAAAATGATTAAACAAAGACTTTGTAAAACTAGGAAACTAAGAATTTGCAGGAGTGTATCCCCTCTAATTTTACTCTGATAGACATTGGTAAAACTCACAGCAGGCATGAGGAAATAAGAATTTAATTTTGATAAGGTATGCATATCGAATTTAAATTTTCTATGAAGAAATGCTCCAGCTCCAATAAGGGCAAATATGGGTAAAATAACATACAAAGTGATGTGAAATAAAATGCTCATAAATAATCCTCTCCATTTAAAGAATGGTATCTGTATGTTAACTATTAAGATTCAAATATTTGTATAAAAATGGAATAACCCTTGTTATATTCAATTGTTAATGCTAGATCATACGGTCCACAGCTTTCATCGTAAATCTGCTTGATGCCGCTAATTGGCAAGCTAAAATATTTTCCGGTTTTAGGTTCGCTCACTGTTATTCTCCCGGTTTGAATATGAACTTTTGCGTTTTTAATGTAGCTCATAAAACTAAATTCAACTGTATCCTCGATATCATTCGTAAGAACTGCATCGAAATCTTTCCCTTCGTGTGCAGTTAAAAATGTTATAAGTTCCCCTGCATTTCCCTCCAATTACGCTCACCCCTTATCCATTTCATTTTAAAAACAAAATCCAAATAGTTGAAATACAAATAAATTATCGACCATCATTCAAAAAAGGAATGACACCAATTCGTGTTTGGCACCAATGAAAAAAGCCAGGCGCACAGCCTGGCTCAGGTTATTTTTCAATGAACTTTTTCGGAAAATTTCCATTTAATTGGATTTACTTTCCGAATTGGCGTGGTTACTTTCCAAATTCAAACTAATACTTTCCACTTTGATCATTTTACTTCCGCTTTTTCACGAAATACTTTCCAAAATCATCATTTTACTTTCCTACCACATATTTCATTCGGAATTTCACGTTAAAAAAAGCGTGAGCATATGCCCACGCTTTTTAAATAGAAGATTTAAAATCCAATTTCCTCACAAATTCTACAAACTCTTTAATTACTTTAGTCTCAAGTGATTTTTCATGATACAACATCCATGTTTTTCTTACAATCGGATTCCCTTTTTTATCTTTTAGAATGATCCGGTTAAGGTGTTGATGCTCCTGAATAAGAACACTAGGAAGGATCCCGTATCCCAATCCGTTCAAAACCATTTCTTTGCATGTATCGGCTTTATCCACTTCCATGCCTATAAAAGGCGGCCTTGAAAATTCCCCACTCCACCAATTATCAATCATCGTCTTTAATAAAGCATCTGTTTCATATTCAATTCTCGGTAATGAAGGCAAGTCATGAAGTTCAATTTTTTCTAATGAAGTCACACAGAGATTTTCTTCAAAGAGTAGTATCTTTGAATCTGGCCACTGATAGTCCCCGCGGACCATACTAATGTGTACATCCCCATTGTATACAAGATTAAATACATCCCTGCTCCATCCCGTTGTCACTTTATAGTTTACTTTTGGGAACTGTTCACGAAAAAGCTTTAAAAGTTGTGGCAGCTTGTGCCTGGTTATGTAATTAGAAACCCCCAATCGTAAGGTTCCGCTAACCTCTTCTCCCATATCCATTACTGTATCTTTAATCTGTTGGAGACGACCCAGCATTTCATCCGCACATTGAGCTAAATATTCTCCTTGGGGTGTAAAGTGAACACCTTTCGTTCCCCGTTTGACAATTTCTACTTGGTATTCTTTTTCTATTTGTTGAATTTTCTTTGTTAATGATGGTTGGGATATATATAAACTCTCAGCCGTTTTCGTGATATTCTTCTTCTCGTAAAGCGCCTTTAAGATTACCCAGTCCTGTTCATCCATTATCTTGATTACCTCATATTTCCATAATCATTAAATCACTATTAATATTACCATATTAAAAATAACGAAAATAAGATATTTTATTATTTGTAAACTAAACAAGGACCCATCTTAATGATGAGTCCGAAATCGTCATATTTAAAAATCAAAATTGTCAGGGTCCGGACCGACACGGTGATTCTGGTTCAAGCCATCAATTCGTTTCATGTCTTCTTCTGTTAACTCAAAATCGAATATTGACGCGTTTTCAACAATGCGATGTTCTTTTGTGGATTTTGGAATCGTCACAACACCGTTTTGTATATCCCAGCGTAAAATTACTTGAGCAACCGATTTGTTATACTTGTCCGCGATTTCTTGCAGCACTTGGTTATCTAGTAACTGGCCTTGCATGAGCGGAGACCAAGCCTCCAGTTGAATGCCATGTTCCATGCAAAACGCTTGAAGCTCTTTTTGAGTCAAACGCGGATGGAACTCTACTTGGTTCACCATTGGAATTACTTCCGCATCTTTTATTAAATTCTCTAGATGATGAATTTGAAAATTACTTACTCCAATTGCCTTTACTCTGCCCTCTTTATAAAGAGTCTCTAAAGCTTTCCAAGACTCTTTATATTTACCTTCTACAGGCCAATGAATGAGGAATAAATCCAGGTATTCTAAACCGAGTTTATTTAAGCTTTTTTCGTAGGCTGCAATTGTCGAGTCGTACCCTAAATCAGCATTCCAAACCTTCGAGGTTACAAATAATTCTTCTCTGGAAATGCCTGCCTCCTTCATTCCTTCTCTTATACCTTGTCCGACTCCTTCTTCATTTCCGTAAATGGCTGCTGTATCAATGCTGCGATACCCATGTTTAATGGCTGTTTTTACTGCCTCAACCAGTTCCGGACCTTCTTCCACTTTAAACACTCCGATGCCAAACCAAGGCATTTGTACGCCGTTATTTAATGTTGTTGTAGCTTTTAAATTTTTTACTGTCATAAAAATAACCCCCTAATTGTATTGAGAAATATGTCCGTAATTCCTGTCAGCCGATTTTTCATCTTTTCGTTCCAGCGCTCGGCTCCAGCCTGTTAAAAGCACCGCTCCTGCCACCATCAATGCCCCTATCCAAGGGGTATGAATGAGCCCGATTGAATCCGTTATAACTCCCCCTAAGTAGGAACCGATGGCGATTCCAGCGTTAAATGCGGCAATGTTGATGGCAGAAGCCACATCCACAGCACTCGGTACAAACCGTTCAGCCAACATCACGACATACACCTGCAATCCAGGCACATTCATAAAAGCGAATAGCCCCATCAGGATAATGGTAATAAAGCCTGCTGCCTTGTATGGAGCGGTGAACGTTAAGACAAATAGAACGATGGCTTGTACGATAAACATATAAAATAATGCAGAAATCGGCTTTCTGTTTGCTGCCTTCCCGCCAATAACATTTCCGATCGCAATCGCAACGCCATATACAAGTAAAATTACAGCAACTGTTCCTTCTTTAAAGCCTGTAATCTCTTGAAGCAGTGGAGCTAAATACGTAAAGACAACGAACGTACCGCCGTATCCCAAGGCCGTAATCGCAAATAAAAGTACTAAACGGCCATTTGACAATAGCTTGAGTTGATCACCAAATGCTGTTCGAACACCTTTACGCAACTGAGATGGAATAAGGATGCTTGTAGCAATAAAAGCAATGATTCCAACGGCAACAATGGCCATAAAGGATGTTCTCCAGCCGAATTCTTGCCCCATGAACGTACCAAAAGGAACTCCTGTAATAGTTGCGACCGTGAGCCCTGTAAACATAATGGCAATCGCGCTTGCCCTGCGGTTTTCCGGTACCAAATCAGCGGCAATAGTAGATCCAATCGACATGAACACGCCATGTGAAAATGCGGAAAGGACACGGGCAACTAGTAAAACACCTATACTTGTAGCACTGGCTGCAATGCTGTTGCCAATAATAAAAACAATCATGATCCAAAGTAATAAGGACTTCCGTGACATACTAGATGTAAGAGACGTTAGGATAGGCGCCCCAAAGGTTACCCCTAATGCATACAGTGAAACCGTTAATCCAGCTGTCGTGACTGAAATTTGTAAATCTTTCGCTATAAGTGGCAATAAACCTACACTGATAAATTCTGTTGTTCCAATTGCAAATGCGCTCACTGCCAATGCCAAGAGCGCCAATGTACTCTTTTTCTTATCAAAGGACATAAAATGGTTCCCCTCCTGAGCAAAGTATTGTAGTATGATTCAATCTGCTAGCAGATAAATATTGAATATGTTGAAGTTTGACCGGCACATGTTATTATGAAACATATCAATCTAATAGAAAAGTACGTACTTTAAAGTGCTATAGGCACCAAATAGTGCGATAGGTACTTTTTAGTGCCTATGGATCTGGAGGTATCATGAATAATAAGAAATATAATATTGCCGTTGAAGCCACATTGGAAGTCATAGGAGGAAAATGGAAGTGTGTCATCCTTTGCCATCTTACACACGGCAAAAAACGCACAAGTGAATTGAAACGGCTGATGCCAAACATTACACAAAAAATGTTAACCCAGCAATTACGTGAACTGGAGGATGACGGGGTCATAAACCGCATTGTGCATAATCAAATTCCACCAAAAGTGGAATATGAACTCAGTGAATATGGATTAAGTTTGAAAGGGATACTTGATTCCTTATGTGCTTGGGGAGAAAACCATATTACGAAGGTTTATGGGGACAAATTCGCTGTTTTGGAGGAAAGTGTACTTAATGATCACCTAAAATAGTAGCATTTTTCTGAAAGAAACGAAGGCTTATTATTCAAGCTTGCATTTTGCATTGTAAGCCTTCGTTACAGCCGTCAACCAAAAATAGTAGACCAAAACTTTTAAGAATATTTTTAGCAAATGTTTTCAGATTGCAAATCTATTTAGAATCACTTATCCATGTTACTCGCGAATGAACCAAACTTTAGAGATTAAATTATTTTCTATTTCATAAATAGCCATTAAACTGACGGTTTCTCCAGTCATTCCGTTCGTTGCGAATTCCCAATCGATTACTTTATTGCCAACAATTGACCTATTTCTGATTTCAGCAAACATTTTCTTTTTAAATGTTTCCGAATACCTTTCAATTAATGCCTGCTTACCGCTTAAGGTTATCGAATTGTTGGGAAAAGTATGTACCGTTATATCATCTGCATATGTACTGGCAAATCCTTCGATATCTCCTTTGTTATAAAATTCAATTTGCTTCTGAACAACCTGTTCTATTGACATTCCTTACACTCCTACATATAGAATTGTTACACACGACCCCATCTAAGTTGGTTGACTTAGGTTAAATCCTTAAGGGCTCCAGTAAATAATCTATCCCATCTCCCTGTTAACTACCAGCTTAAAAAAAAATGGCCTGCCCGCTGGTACATGTAACAGCGAGCAGACCTATTTTAATGTCTAAAATTTATAATCCAAGCGAAATATACTTTACTTCCAGAAATTCTTCAATACCGTAATGGCCGCCTTCACGTCCGAGTCCGCTTTGCTTGAAGCCGCCGAATGGCACTTGCGGAGTGGATGGCAGACCGTCATTCAGGCCAATGATTCCATATTCCAATGCTTCTGAAATTCGGATGGCACGTGAAATATTTTCCGTAAATACATAGGCTGCCAAGCCAAAGATGGAGTCATTGGCACGCGCAATCGCTTCTTCTTCTGTTTTAAAGGTAGTAACGGGTGCGAGCGGACCAAAGGTTTCCTCTGTCATGCAGATCATATCATCACTTACATTGGTAATGACAGTCGGCGCAAAGAACAGGTCCTTGACTAATTCCCCGCCTGTTTCCACTTTGGCGCCTTTTTCAACAGCATCACTAAAATGACGCTGCACTTTTTCTATAGCGGCATCATCAATCAATGGTCCAATATTAACACCTTCTTCAAGCCCGTTACCAACACGGAGCTCCTGGACTTTTTCAACAAGCTTGCCGGTAAAAGCTTCCGCAATGCTTTCATGGACATAAACCCTATTTGAGCAGACACAAGTCTGGCCTGCATTTCTGAACTTTGAAGCAAGAACTCCTTCGACAGCTTTATCAAGGTCCGCATCCTCCATAACAATAACAGGTGCATGACCGCCGAGTTCAAGTGAAACCTTTTTAACGGTTTCGGCTGCCCCCCGCATTAACAGCTTGCCAACCTCCGTAGAACCTGTGAATGTTAACTTTGTGACACGGTTGTCTTCCAGCCAGGCCTGGCCAATTTCTTGAGCTTTACCTGTTACAATATTGAGCACCCCTTTAGGAAGCCCGGCTTTTTCAGCTAACTCAGCTAGCTTGAAAGCCGTAAGCGGAGTCTGTTCCGCAGGTTTGACCACCGCCGTACAGCCCGCCGCCAATGCAGGCGCCACTTTCCTGGTAATCATCGCCGCCGGGAAATTCCAAGGCGTAATCGCCGCAATCACACCAACAGGCTGCTTGTGCACGAATAATCGCTTGTTTCTACCAGTGGCAGGGATGGTTTCACCGTATACTCTTTTTCCTTCCTCTGCATACCACGATAAAAAGCCATTTGCATAAGCGATTTCGCCCACCGCTTCTTTAAAAGGCTTGCCTTGCTCCATCGTCATCGTTTTGGCAAGGTCTTCTTTATTTTCGTCAATCAGCTTATGCCACTTCCAAATGATTTCCGCCCGTTCATACGCAGAAAATGCTGACCATTCCTTAAATGCCTCGTAAGCTGCATCAGCAGCCTGTTTTGCTTCTGCATAACCGCCGTTTGGCACAGTCGCAATGACTTCTGAAGTGGCAGGGTTTGTCACTTCAAATGTATCAAGCTCACTTCCAGTCCATTCGCCATTAATAAATAGTGAGTATTTTTCCATTGGTAATGCCTCCTTATGACATGAAAAAAGGGGGAGCCCCCTTTTCTTTTAAAAATATTATGAAACCTGCTTTAAATCCTTACGTTCAAGATCCTTGGTGAAGGTTTCGTCGTTTTCACCTGTAAAGAATTGCTTTTTGCCATAAATCAACAAACATAAAAGGATCCCGACCGCGAATGCATATGCGGCACCTTTTGTTGCCAGCACTGCGCCTGTGATACCGGCAATTCCAAGGTCACGTTGGCTGCGTGATTCCAAAATTCCGATTTTGACGCTGACATAACCCTGAATTAAAAGTGTTAGGGCAAGGGCAATGCCAAGAATCGGCTGCACTAGGCTGACGATTGGCAGCAGAATGAGACCAGTGTTTGTTCCCCAGCGGAAAGAGCCCGATCCGCCAAAAATCGAATTCATCGCTTGTTTGCCTTCTTTAAACCGTTCCGCGATGACAACCTGCATGGCAGACCACATCGGCCCGCACATGGTCACATCCGATCCAAGGATACTCATCACTGCATTTCTTCCGCCAAAAATTAAATGTGCTCGATTAGCATTATAATCCACTTTTTCATCGGTTCTGACCTCACAGGCTTCATCCACGATGGCCTTACTCTGGAGGACATCTCCGAACAGGACGATGTAAGTGGCAAGTACAGTCGGCAGGCCAGTCACAAACATCATCAAAGGTGGGAAGCCTAGTCCAAAGACCGTATATTGACTCCATAGTGTTGCAAAGTCTGGCGAGCTGAAGCCCCACTCAATTTTAGGCCACGACGCTTCTCCAAAAATCGGAGCAATGATAACAGCTAAAATGATAATCGGGAAAATACCCAATTTACCAATCAATGACCAAAAGCTATTGCGAGTTTTCAATACCTGGAAGTGCTTCGAGAAAATTAAATAGAAGGCAATTCCAATGGCAATCGATATGGTCCAAGGGAATGTTTCAAAACGTCCGCCCGCCTGAAACACAGAGATAACCGCTGCAAAACCTGCCCCCATGATGATCCCTGATTTAAGCGCAGGTGGAACAAGATTGACTACCTTCTTCGCAAGACCCGTAACACCCAATAAAATGGAAAACAACCCAAGCGTTAATTGGAAACTTATCAGGGCATGTATTCGTTCAGGGCCTTCTGCAAAGGTAGAAACATAAGCCATAATTAATGGAATGGCTGGGGTTATCCATCCAGGAACAACAGGATCGCCCAAAAGATGATGGGTTAGATAAAGCAATCCGTTCAGCATAACAACAGCAAGGGCTACCTCAAATGGCATCCCCAATAGTTCAGTCATTAAAGGGATAGCTGATAAGTCAACAGCACACATCAGCAAGCCTTGCACATAATCAGGCCACTCAAATTTATAATGGATAAACGGCAGCCTCAGCTTGAAGGGACCTGCCGGAATAAAAGGCGACTCCTTGCCATCTTTACGATTTTTCCACACGTCATTTTTCCTCCTGTTCTAATAAGCAGACTGATAGATTTTTTCAATTTCGTCGGTACTTAGGACTCTAGGATTATTCTTTAATAGTCTTGTAATTTGTGAAGCATCCTCTGCCATTGAACGGAGGTCTTCTTCAGGAATATCAAAGCTGCGCAAGCCTGTTGGAATATTAACCATCGCACTTAACGTTCTCATGGTTTCCACTGCAAGGTCAGCAGCCTCGTTATCTGAAAGCCCTGAGGTGTTCTGTCCAAGGGCTTCGGCAATATCACGGAAGCGCTCGGCACAAGCAATTTTATTCCACTCCATTACATAAGGAAGCAGCAACGCGTTGCTGACACCATGGGCGATATGGTAACGTCCGCCAAGCGGGTAAGCAAGTGCATGGACAGCACCAACCCCGGCATTTCCGAATGCCATGCCGGCCATTAAGCTTGCCGTCGCCATATTTTCTCTTGCTTCAATATGGTTTGGATTGGCGTACGCTTTCGGAAGGTACTTCGCAATCATCTTCATAGCCCCAATGGCAAGTGCATCGGTAATCGGAGAAGCATTGACTGAAATATACGCTTCAATTGCATGGACAAGGGCATCAATCCCGCTTGCCGATGTAACTGATTTCGGCATTGTCAAGGTCATTTCTGGTGAAACAATCGCAACGTCCGGAAGCAGATAATCACTAACAATCCCTTTTTTCAATTGTGCTTCTGTATCCGACAGGATGGCAATATTGGTTACTTCCGAACCCGTGCCGGCTGTTGTCGGGATCGCAATAATGGGAGCTCCTTTTTTTGGAACAAGGTCTGTTCCGAAAAGTTGTTCAATCGGACCGTCAAAACCAGCGAAGCCGGAAACCGCTTTGGCAATATCAATAGCGCTTCCGCCGCCTAGAGCGATTAAGCCGTCATGTCCGCCGGAGGTAAAGGCCTCTTTACATTCTTCAACGAGAGCTATCTCCGGTTCTGGCTTAACTCCTGTATACACGCCATGCGGAAGCCCTTTCAAAAGCGTAATGATTTTATCAACCACACCGATTTTTTCTAAAATTTCATCTGTGACAATCAGCGGGTTCTTCATATTTAACCGTGTCGTTTCTTCTAACAGTTTTTCAGTGGCACCGTTACCGGTAATCAGTTTATTAGCAATTTTAAAAGTTGAAATAAGATTCATCGTACAATCTTCCCCTTTCGTTCTTCGCTAATAATGATGCAAGAAGCGTGCCAAAATTTAAAATTCAGCAAAAAGACTGACAGGTAAACGGTTTCTATTTTTTCAGTTTGTCACAGATAAGTCACAAATGATTAAAAAACTAATCAAAAAGTGCAATTTGATTAGTTTTTTAATCAGATAAATTCCACTTTTTCATTTTTTGGACGATGGTTGCCTGGCTGACTTCTAATGCTTCAGCTGCCTTCCTCGTAGTCTTGTGTGTTTTTAATGCTTTTTTAATTAACTCTCTTTCCAGCTGTTCAACTGCTGCTCTTAGCGGCAAGTCTTCTTTTGGATTGCCAAATGAGTGATTTTCCCTTTCATGGAACTCCTCAGGTAAATCACGTAAGCCAATCTCATCGTGTATGGTTGTTACAACAATTCTTTCCATTACATTCATCAGCTGCCGGATGTTTCCCGGCCAGTGATAGTCGCAGAGCCGGTCCAAGGACTCTATGGTGAGAACCTTGTCCAATTTATATTTGGAGTTAAATACCTGCAAGTAATGGTCGATTAATGGAATTAGCTCCTTTTTTCGCTCCCTGAGCGGTGGTATGGTTATTGGAACCACACTTAACCGGTAATATAAATCCTCACGGAATTTCCCGTCCTCCACCATTTTCTTTAAGTTTTTATGGGTAGCGGCAATAATCCTGACATCCACTTCCTTTGTTTTCGTTGAGCCGACAGGAATAAATTTTTGTTCATCCATCACCTTAAGCAGCTTTACTTGCAGCTCAAGCGGCAAGTCCCCAATTTCATCTAGGAAAAGAGTTCCCTGATCAGCTATTTCCAGGAGTCCCTTTTTCCCCTTGGTGCTTGCGCCTGTAAAAGCACCTGCTTCATAGCCAAACAGCTCTGCTTCAATCAAATTTGGCGGGAAGGCACCACAATTTAGTTCGATAAAGCTGCGGCCTGCGCGCTGGCTGTTTTTATGGATATACTTGGCGACAAGCGTTTTCCCGACACCCGTTTCCCCCAAGAGCAATACCTTCACATCTGCCTTAGCGACATGCATCGCAAGATTATATACCTTGGCTGTTTCCTCGGTGATCACGATGGATTCTAGGTTATGCCCATTCTGGTTCATGTCCTCGGTCGACTTCCGCAGCTCCCTAATTTCCTGGAGGTCTTCGATTTCAAGCTTTAGCTGAATCAATTCCGTAATATCGCGGACATTGTTGATGACATAGACGACTTCTTTGTTTTCACCAAAAATAGGCGTTCCTGAAACAATCACTTTCCTTTTATTTTGAAGTGTCTGCATCATAGTAATGGGACGCTTTTCTTTGATGATCTGTGTTGAAACAGACCTAGATATATACCCAGCGTTCACGAGCTCGTCCATATGTAATCCGATAATTTGGCTCGCCTTGAATCCGGTAATCCGCTCATAAGCCTTGTTGATTTTAATGGTAATCCCGTTTCCGTCCGTAATATAAATACCATCATAGGAGGAATCGATGATTTCGGTAAAAACCGCGCTTGAAATCAGCTTGTCGTATTCGGATTCCTTCTCTTTACTGTGTTCAGGTGTAAAGAGGCTTTCGGAAGCTGTGCCCATCAGGTTTTCAATAGATTCATGCACTTTTCCTTTTTGGATAGCTTCATTTAAATCATTTAACGTAAAGACTCCAGCCGTTTCTCCTGAAGAATTTACAACTTCCAACATTTCCTCACCAGTAGAGGTGAAGAGAAACATCGCCTGTTGAACAGAATCGTTCGTTTTTAGTTTCATATTTTCACCAGCTTTTACTTTAGCTTTTATATCCTATTTTACTATAATCCTTTTTTCAGTTCAGTCACAGCTATTACCAGTTTGCTAAATATTAAATGTAAAATGGTTTAAGCTAAACAACAAAGCCGCCCATAAGGACGGCTTTACAGTTACTTATACATTTCATTTTCAAGAATAATCACATTTTCATTAAATGGGGTTTTCCCGACTTGTTTCGTATTTTCCACTAACCGATAAATATTATCGCAGCATTGCTTGGCACCTCTCACTAGTAACGGTACGCCAATAAAGTCTATCTTTAAGCCTCTCGAAAAAAATCCCCCAAAAGACATAGAAAGTGGAACGGTTGGTGAGGTATTGGAAAAAACGATTTTTTCATCAAACTGAAATTTCTCTTGAAGTAGTAAAATCATCTCCTTCATCGCTGGTACAACGTATTTGTTCCTTTTCCTGCCAATCGTATAAACTTTGTTCCCATCCTCATCCGTACCATGAAAAATGAGCTTTCCAAAATCCTTTTTTGTCAGTTTGTTAAAATACTTCACTTTTAATATTTCTTCGGTCGTTAATTTTCTTTCCGATTGAGGTAATTGTTTTAAATGATAGGCGGCAGCCAAGGAAGTAGTATGTGTGCCGCCATAGTCATTATAAATATAGATCATGGGGGATTCTCCCTAACATATTTTATCTATATTTAATATGGCTTTTTGTTCCATTTTTTAACCAAAGTTTTAATTTAAAAATTTGGATCAACATTCAATAATATTTTCCCTTTATTCAGCCTATTTTCCATTAAGTTATGTGCATCTGCAGCCTCTTCCAGACTGTATTCATGCCCCACCTTAATTTTCAGCTGGTTATTCACGATAAGCGGAAACACCTCCTCAGCCGTTTCTTTTAATAAATACGGCCTTAACTTTCTTGTGGTCCCTAGACTAAACCCTAATACATTTCTGCAGCTAGCATGTAAATCAACCGTTTTAATGGTTCCTACATGTCCGCTGGAATTACCGAAGTGGACCAGCCTGCCATACGGTGCTAAACAATTGAAGCTATTTTCCGTGACGGCGCCGGAAAGGGAGTCGAGGACAATGTCCACACCCTGCCCATTGGTAATCTCATTTACAATTGGGGTGAAATCTTCCTCCTCATAGCAAATAACGAAGTCAGCTCCACTTTCTTCAGCCACCTTCATTTTATCCCTGCTGCCGACTGTCCCAATGACCGTTGCTGCTCCCAATATCTTGGCAACTTGTATGGCAGTTGTCCCTACCCCGCCAGCCGCAGAATGAACTAATACTGTTTCTCCCTTTTCCATGGCAGCGATATTTTTCAATAACCGATAGGACAAAAAGGACACAATCGGACAAGCGGCCGCAGTCCTAAAATCCAATTCATCTGGAATAGGAAAGACTAATTGGTCCGATGCCACCACATATTCTGCATACGAACCATTTTTCGGGAAGGCGATGACTCTTTGTCCTTCTACGAGCCCCGATACCTTGCTTCCTATTTTTTTAATAAATCCTGTGGCATCTAAACCAGGGATAAACGGAAGTGTTGCTCCTTTTTGCCCGTATCTTGATTTAATATCGGCAAAATTCACACTCGTTTTCACAACTCTAATTAGTACTTCGTTTTCAGCTATAACTGGCATTTCAACATCTTTGTATTTTAGGTTTTCTGTACCGCCAAAGCCGGTGACGACAATTGCTTTCATTACGGTTTCCCCTCTCTGGTCCCTTTTACATTTACTGTATTTCCTGCCAATTAGTGTTGTCAACAAGAAAACGAACGCCCACTGCCTACAATTTGGCAGTGGGTTCCTTGTAAACTATTTATGCGATTCTAGCTTTTTAGCCTCTATTTGGATGGTCCCGTCATTTAAAAGCTGTTCTATTTGTTCTTTGTTGTAACCAAGCTTGTTTAATATCTCCTCTGTATTCCCGCCCAGTTTAGGTGGAGCCTTTTGAATGGACACAGGTGAACTGCTAAGCTCAAAAGGAAGTCTTGGCAGTTTGAAGTCTTTAATAGTTGAGTGTTCAACATCAGTCCACATCTGGATTGCTTTTGTCTGCTGATCCTGGACTACTTCTGATATTTTCTTCACCTTTGAGCTTGGTACTCCTGCATCTACTAATAGCTGTACCCACTCATCCGCCGTTTTACCTTGGAGAATGTTTTCAATCGCCACTCTTAAATTTTCACGATGCTCCACTCGCTCAGGGTTATTTTTGTAGCGTGGATCCTCGACCCATTCTTCCTTCCCAAGCACCTTGCATAAACGTTTGAATAAGGAATTATTGGAGATTCCGATGATCACAGGAGCATCACTTGCGTGGAAGGCTCCATACGGTGCAAAGGCTGTGTGTCCGGCACCGTTTTTCTTTGGCTCATTTCCCGTCGCAAGCCATGACAGCATGTGATAGCCGACCCAGAATACTCCCGTTTCATAAAGGGATGTAGTGACTAACTGTCCTTCTCCCGTCTTTTGTTTATGAAAAAGTGCCGAAATGACCCCGATGGCTCCCCACATCGCACTCCCTTGATCGAGGACCGAAACTGGAACACGGGCAATTTCCGCTCCTTCTGCACCGTTAATCCCAATAATCCCGGAATCTGCTTGGGCAATCGCATCATAACCCGGCCGGTCACAAAGTGGACCATCTTGACCGTAGGCTGATAAAGAACAATATACCAACGAAGGATTCAATTCTTTTAGTCTCTCATAACCAAGGCCCATTTTTTCCGCTTTTTGAAAGCGGAAGTTTTCAACAAAAACGTCTGCCGTCTTGACAAGGTCATAGACGATTTCTCGGCCGCTTTCCTTTTTTAAATCAATGACGACCGATTGTTTATTACGGTTGATGTGAAGGAAATAAACGCCTTCTCCTTCCCAAAATGGTCCCATTCCTCTCGAATCGTCACCAATATCAGGCCGTTCAATTTTAATAATTTCTGCCCCTAAATCCGCAAGAATCATCGTTAAACTTGGCCCTGAAACATTTGTTGTTACATCCACTACTCGAATGCCGCTTAATGGTCCTGGCATCTTGGCTCCCCCTTTTCAAAGAGAGGACCCTTTTTTTAAAAAAGGTCCTCCTGATGTTGTCTTAAAATGAACGTGGTAATCCAAGGACATGCTGTCCAACATAACTTACAACCAGGTTGTTGGTTATCGGTGCTACAATAAACAGACGGGCTTCCCTAAATTTTCGTTCGATATGATATTCTTTTGCAAAACCATAGCCGCCAAATGTGTCCATTGCGGCATTCGCTGCGCGCCATGTAGCTTCGGATGCAAGATATTTTGACATGTTCGCCTCAGCCCCGCAATCCATTCCAGCATCAAACATTTCTGCAGCCTTATCTCTCATCAATTTAGCAGCTTGGATATCCATATAGCCTTTAGAAATTGGGAATTGAACCCCTTGGTTTTTCCCAATTGGACGGCCAAATACTTCGCGCTCATTGGCATATTGGACGGCTTTATCAACAAAGTACATGCCATCACCAATGGATTCAGATGCAATGAGAATTCTCTCTGCATTCATTCCGCCTAACACATAGCGGAAGCCTTTTCCTTCTTCCCCAATTCGATTCTCAACCGGGATTTCCGCTCCTTCAAAAAATACTTCTGTCGTTGCGTGATTGATCATCGTATCAATCGGGCGGATATCGATTTTATCCGCTTGTTCCTTCATGTCTAAAATAAACAGGCTCAACCCGTCTGTCTTTTTCGCTACTTGGTCTTTTGGTGTCGTTCTAGCCAATAACAACATTAAGTCGGAATGTGCCGCTCTTGATGTCCAGATTTTTTGACCATGAACCACGTATTTGTCTCCGACTCTTTCAGCATAGGTTTGGATGCTGGTTGTATCGCTTCCAGCGGTAGGTTCAGTGATGCCGAATGCTTGCAGGCGAAGTTCGCCGCTCGCAATTTTAGGAAGATATCTTCGTTTCTGGTCCTCATTCCCATGGCGAAGAAGAGCGCCCATGGTATACATTTGGGCGTGGCAGGCACCGGAGTTGCCGCCTGAGCGATTGATCTCTTCTAAAATGATGCAAGCTTCCGTCATTCCTAGTCCAGCACCGCCGTATTCTTCAGGAATTAATACAGATAACCATCCCTCTTCAGTCAGGGCTTGGACAAAGGCGGTAGGATAGGCATCTTTTTCATCAGTTTCCCGCCAGTAATCTTCTGGAAAGCGCTCACATAAAGCTTGAACGCTTTTCCGAATCATTTCATGTTCTGTGTTTTCTACTAGTTTTGTATTTGACATTTTTATATACCTCCAAGTTATTTTCCTTTTTCTAACAAAAACTGCCCGCCGACAGTTATATCGATTTTTCCGAGAGTATTTCTGGCTTATCCGAGAGTATCGGGTCCAATCGAGAGTAAGGTACGCTTATCCGAGAGTATTTCCGCCTTATCCGAGAGTAACGCACCCTCATCCGAGAGTATTTCCGCCTTATCCGAGAGTAACCCCAACCCAGAGCCTAGAGCCATCCATTAACGCCCTTTCCACTCCGGAGCCCGCTTTTCATTAAAGGCATAAATGCCTTCCAGCCGGTCTTCTGAGTTCGCACATCTATAGTAAGCTTCTAATTCTATGACAATACCCGTGGCCAAATCTGTTTCAGTCCCTTTATTAACCGCTTTCTTTAAAGCTTTTAAGGAAAGAGGTGCGTTCATAGCAATGGTTTCAGCTAATTTAATAGTTTCCGCCAATAGGGATTCGCTCTCAAAGACATGATTAATTAGTCCCCACTGCTTACCCTCTTCTGCTGTAATCCGTTTCCCGGTATACAACATTTCCTTCGCTAACCCAATTGGTAGAATGCGAGGAAGCAATTGAGAGCCGCCGATGCCAGGAATTAATCCCAGTTTCGCCTCCGGCAGTCCAAGTCCAACACCCTCTGCTGCAGTTCGGAGGTCACAGCTTAGCGACATTTCAAGGCCGCCTCCAAGTGCATAACCATTAATGGCAACAATCACCGGATACGGGAATTCGCGGATACACTCGGTTACTTTTTCAAAATAGTCATGCTGTTTCTTCCAGTCCTTCTGGGACATCCCATTCCGCTCTTTTAGGTCGGCCCCCACACAAAAGCTCTTAGTACCTGAACCAGTAAGCACCAAAACGCGGACCGATTCATCGTATTTAAGTTCCTCAAAAGCTTCGATTAATTCCAACGCCATTTTTGTATTCATCGCGTTCATGGATTCCGGACGGTTCAGGGTTAACACGGCGATTCCTTGATGGCTCTCCGCCCGTTCTAATTTGATAGTTTCATAGGTTTTGACTAGCATATATGCTCATCCCCTTAACATAAAGAACTTGTAGTTTTATTTGGTACAGGATACAAGCGGGAGCTTTTCCCTGCTTTTGCGACTTGTCCTGGCAAGTCATGTTCCAGTAATTCCCCCAGCCGATGGGAAGCTTCGATTAAACCATCAAGATTGATAGAAGTGCGGACGCCCATTTCTTCCAACATGTGGACCACATCCTCGGTGCAAACATTCCCTGTTGCACCAGGAGCAAATGGACAGCCGCCAATCCCGCCTAAGGATGCGTCGAAAACGGTGATTCCTGCCTCTAAACCGGCAAGGATATTGGAAAGACCCATACCCCTTGTATTATGGAAGTGGCAGCCAAATTCAACATTGTTCCATTCATTCACGACTTCCTTCGTCAATTGATAGACCTGCTTCGGATTGGCCATTCCTGTTGTATCTGCGAGTGTAATTCTTTTGATGTTATGTAAGAGAAGTTGTTCAATCAGATTCATGATGCGTTGTCGCGGAACTGGACCTTCAAAGGGACAGCCAAATGAGGTAGCAACTGTAACGTTAAAGTTGATCTCGTTATCTGATGCAAATTGCGATAAATACTTGAAGTTTTCCAATGACTGTTCGGTGGTCTGCCGAACATTCTGTTCGTTATGGGTATTACTTGCTGAAAAAACATAATTAACAGACTTTACGCCTGTTTGTTTAGCCAGCTCGAGCCCCTTCAAATTAGGTACAAGAGCGACCAGACTGAGCTCAGGGTATGACTTTAGATGCTCATAAAATGCTGCCGTATTGGCCATTTGCGGGACGAGTTTTGGATGGACGAATGAACCAAATTCAATTTGGGATACATTCGCCTTCTGCAATAAAGAAAAAATCTCAACCTTCTCATCCACCGTTAATACTTTTGACTCTAACTGAAGCCCATCCCGTAAGCCAACTTCGTAAATCGTGACTTGATCAGCTACTTTCATCGTATTCGGTTCCTCCATTAGGAAAATGATGTTTTTCTATATAGATAGGATACTGTATCCAAAATACAATTTCAATAGTTTTTCGAATATTCATAAATTTATTTCTCTTTTCTCAAAAAAAGGTTGCCGACATTAAATGTCAGCACCCTTTACTTGATTTTGCTCAAAAAACTGCTGTTTTCCTATTTTGTACCAGTCATTTCCCTCACTATCAATAATGACCACGGCCGGAAAGTTACTAATCGTTAATTTATATATCGCTTCTGGACCCAGGTCTTCGTAAGCGACCACTTCAACAGATTGAATGGTTTTGGCAATCAGTGCTCCCGAACCGCCGATGGCAGCAAAATAAACGGCTTTATTTTTCTTCATCGATTCAATCACTTCTTCACTACGGTAGCCTTTTCCAATCATTCCTTTTAAACCGAGCTCCAATAAGACGGGAGTATATTTGTCCATCCGGCCGCTGGTGGTCGGACCGGCTGAACCTATCACAGCTCCTGGCTTGGCAGGAGTCGGACCGACATAATAAATCGTTTGTCCGGCAACATCAAAAGGTAATTCTTCCCCCTTTTGCAGCGCTTCGAACATTCGTTTATGGGCAGCATCCCTGGCTGTATAAATGGTTCCACTTAAAAATACTCGATCGCCCGCTTTTAATTTCAGCAATTCTTGTTCGGATATTGGATTGGTGATGTGAATAGCTGACACTGATGCTCCCCCCTAAATTCTGATCTCTTTATGCCTGCTGGCATGGCAGTTCAAATTCACAGCGACGGGCAGCGCGGCAATATGACAAGGTTCAATTTCAATTTTCACATCAAGGGCCGTTGTATTCCCGCCCATTCCTTGCGGCCCAATACCGAGCTCATTGATTTTTCCCATCAATTCCTTTTCCAGCTCCGCGATTTCCGGCCGTTCACTGCGATGACCAATTGGCCTAAATAATGACTTCTTCGCTAAATAAGCACAGCGCTCGAAATTCCCGCCGATTCCGACTCCCACCACTAACGGCGGACAGGCATTCGGCCCTGCTTGGGCAACGATGCTTAAAATATAGTCCTTAATCCCGTCTAAGCCGTCTGCCGGCTTCAACATTTTTAAGGCACTCATATTTTCACTGCCGCCGCCTTTTGCCGACATATGAATGACCAGATCCTCACCCGGTACCAATTCAATATGAATAATCGACGGGGTATTATAGCCCTTACTCTTCTCCCTAGTGATCGGATGGTCAACAATTGAGTGTCTTAAATAACCCTCTTCATAGCCTTTCTTAACCCCTTCATTAATTGCATCGTAGAGACTGCCGCCGCTAATGTGGCAATCTTGACCGACTTCGACAATAAAAACCGAAACACCTGTATCCTGACACATCGGCACTCGCTCGGACCTAGCAATATCAGCATTCAGCAGCAATTGTTCTAAAATGTCTTTCCCTGTTTCGGAGGTTTCTTTTTTCAAGGCCGCTTGAAAGGCTTGAATCACATCCTGGCCCAGCTCAAAATTGGCCTCTTGGCACATGTTGGCCACCTGATTGACAATCTCTTCATAAAAAATCGTTCTCAAAGCCCTCTTCCCCCTTATGTTAAAAAAGTTATGTCCTTTCACTCACGGTTTCTTGCCTGAATTCAACGGTTTTCCCTTTAATCACAAGGTTTCCTTCCCATTGTTTCTGTTCCTCTCTTACATCCTGAAGGATATGAGCCCCTCTGCTTTCTTTCCTCATCGCACCGGCAAACGCGGCAGCCCATGCTGCCCGGACTTTATCTTGGAGCTGAAGTGCCGTGACCCCTTTTTCCTCATTTAATTCCGCCGCCAACAGGTCTAATTCTTTTTCCGCCTGCTGTAAGGAACTAGTGGTTCTTTCGATGCCAACAAGGTTCCACATGATCTCTTTTATCCGCTGTGTTACCTCCAGTTCCCGACCTTCGTGTAAGGTGTTCTCCCCTAAATTTGAAATCGCAGCCATTTTAGGAACTGGTGACCCCTCTTGAGCCGCCATCTTCCCTGTCCGGTGCCCAAACACAAGTGCCTCTGTCAGAGAACCTCCTCCAAGCCGATTCGCCCCGTGGAGTCCGCCGGTTGTTTCCCCGCAGGCATATAATCCTTGTAAACTCGTTCTGCCCCATTCATCCACTTTAATCCCGCCCATGCAATAATGCTGAACCGGGTACATTTTCCACTCCCCTTGATGTCCTTTTTTAATAAGCCGGTACACATATGGACTGTCCTTCGCTAAATCCTCATCAGAAACATTAGAAAAGTCAAGGTACACATCGTTTTGCTTGAACATTTCGTAGCTTAGAATATCTCGTGTTTCCAGCTCTTTTCTTGGAAAATCCGCCATAAAGCGGTCTGAAGCGTTATTTAAAAGGACGGCCCCTTTTCCAAAAATCCTAGTCATGACATCTACGTTCGCAGGATGCTGGAGCCGATACGGATAAAACTGAACAAATTCCATCCCGACAAGCTCTGCTCCATGTCTCCAGGCCATGCCAATCCCCTCACCCGACACATCCTTTGGATTATCAGTAGACGCATAAAGCCCTCCGAATCCACCTGTTGCTAGTATCGTAGAAGGCGCATAAAAGGCATGTAACTCCGCAGCCTTTTCAACGACCACACCGACAACCACTTGGTCCACCTTGATTAAATCAATCAAGGCAGACTGCTCGAACAATTCCACGCCGATCTCCAGCGCATATTGTCTTAATACCTTTGTGGTGTTTTTCCCAAGACCGTTTGCGGCATAAACCCTGCGCGGAAACGAGTGTCCGGGCGTACTGATTTTCCGCTCCCGTTCCAAGGGGATAGCGAATTTACTCTCCAGTTCGTTGACCCTGACGGTACACTCCTCAGCTAGAATTCTCGCTAGGTTTGGATTTGATAGATTTCGGCCGCCACGAATCATATCTTCGAAAAAGGTTTCAGGCGAATCCCCTGTTGAAAAAATGGCTGATTGGACGCCATCTGAAATAACGGATGAACCGCCAAATCCCGCTTTCCCTTTGGTGATGATGGCAACACGTGCCCCTTCTTCCCTAGCCGCTATCGCTGCCGAAAGCGCCGCCTGGCCCCCGCCAATCACGATGACATCAACATTCATGGACATCTTTATATTCACTCCCAATTATAAGTTCGATATGAAATAGTGATATCCTCCATTACTGCTGTAAATGGCTGATTTCCTGTTTCCTTAGCCATTCCCTCGTGCTGATTGAATCTAATTTAAAAATCGCTTCGACCTCTTTTTCAGGATGTTCTAACTTTTCAGCAGTCATCATGATAAACTTCTGAATTAGTTCCTCTTTTGTGGCCATTTTTTCAGGGTCGCCCTTTGGATAATCGGTTGCTTGTTCAAAAATCTTCCCGTTTGTAAGAGCAATTTCGACTTTAGCGCCCCATTTTTCCGGATAGGCTTCCTCATAATAGGCATCGACGACTACGTCTACTTTTTCCAAAAGATTTAAAATCTCGGAATCTTGTAAGCTATCATTCGTAAAATCCCGTAACGAAGCGGAGCCCTTTACTGCGGCCAGGGCAGCGCAAAACTGACTGCTGAATTTACAGGCGTAGATACTGTCAGGGTTTGGTTTGTCGGTAATATTCAGGACGGTTTGATAGGTCTTAATCGTGATTCTATCTATCTGTTGATACGCAATGGAATGTTCATTCATGATGTCGAGGATACAATCGATGGCTGGATGGGTATGGCGACATGATGCATGGATCTTAAAGCTGTTCTCGATGATCTTCCATTCATGTCCGAGATTCTTCGTGATTTTCGATGGGTCTGCCGATTCAGCCATCGCATCAAAGAACCCTCTTTTTCCCTCTAAAATTTTTGTTGCTCCCGTGAAGTTCTTTTTGGCAAGCAGGGCGGCGAGTGTCCCGTTGTAGGCTGCTTTAGCAGTGTGCAATTGTTTTGTGTTGGCTCCATCTTCGATAAATTCCCACAGTCCTGCCGCTTGGCTGCCGGCATTTCCGAGGGCATGCATCGTTTGCTCCACATTTAAGTTTACTAGCTTCGCTACCGCAGCGGCGGAGCCAAATGTGCCGCATGTGGCGGTATTATGCCAAAAATAATAGTGCGATGGCGATACAGCCTCGCCAATTCGGTAACACACTTCATAGCCAACGGCCACTGCCGTAATCAATTCTTTGCCGCTAAGGTCATAGGCTTCTGCTGCGGCAACGGCGGCCGGAATGACCACGGTACCGGCATGAATAATCGAAGATTTATGAATATCGTCGAGCTCCACAATATGGCTGGAGGCAGCATTGACCAACACTGCATTGCCTAGTGAGGATTTTCCTCCCGTGACGAGACTGGCTTGTTCATGACCACCCCATTCTTCGACAAGTTCCTTCACCGCTTGAATTGGCGGCATGTCTTTTCCAGCGATGGCAGAGCCATACCAATCAAGGATACAGATTTTCGTAAACTCCACGACATGTTCAGGTAAATCTTCAAAACTCGTTTGGCACTCATATTCAGCTAATCTTTTTGATAATGTCATTTTACTTCCCTCACATTCTTATTTTGGATATTGGATACAATTTTATCAAAAAAAGAGAGAACTATTTTTTTCCCTCTTCTTTTAATCTCTTCACTAACATATTGCCGGTTCGCGAAATATGGTTGGAAACGAGATTTGCTGCCGTTTCCTTATCTCTGTTTAATACGGCATTTAAGATACTTCTGTGCTCTACATTCGATGTTTCTTTTTGACCTTTTAAAATATGAGGAGTTTGCTGCGGCAGACCATTCCATAAGGTGCTAATAAAGGAATTGAGCCGCTCCCAGCTGCTCCACTTCATTAATAGACGATGAAATTCAATATTGTAACGGATAAATTCATCCACATCTTCGCTCGTTTCCATTTGCTCTACCAAGGTCGTCAATTGCTGATGGTCTTCATCCGTTAAATGCTCCACACTTTGGTATACAGCCATTTTTTCCAATTCCGTCCGAAGTGCATAAATCTCTTCTATATCCCCTACTTCAATCGCCTTCACCACTGCCCCTTTATGCGGCTCAAGCTTGATCAGTCCCTCCGCTTCAAGTTTTTGCAGCGCTTCCCGGATTGGCATCCGGCTGACACCCATCGCATCGGCAAGATCCGATTGTTTAAGGCGTTGGCCTGGTTTTAACTCTCCTTTTAAAATGGCTTCGCGAATAATATTACATACTTTTAAATGCAATGTATCCCTGTTTTCTATCATAAGCTGATTTTTTTCAAGCATGTTTAAGTACCTCTCATTAACGCTATTTTAAAATAGGATACAGAATCCAATATAAATTGTCTATAGATTTGCAAATTTATCATAAATTTTCTTAAAGTAGTCCAAGCCAGTTCCACCAAGTAACCGCAATTAGAAGCACAACGACACTCATTAGACCCGTTAACCACAAACCCGGCATGATGAACTCCTTTTGCTGAATCCGTCCGGAGCTATGGACAATGATATTTGGCGTGGCTTCTACAACAAGAATATATCCATGTAAACAAGCTATAGAGGCTGTCAAACAAATCAGCACAGGATCTGCCCCGGCTTTGGTGGATAAGCCAATAAATATCGGGACAAGGGTGACGACTGCCGTTGAAACATTTGCAACAGCTAAATGAAGGATATGGGTAATCACCAGAATCGTGATGACGGCGACAACCGGTGAGTGGAGAAAGTAAAGAATCCAATCAGAACTTAAGCTTTCTCCAATCAGCTTGGCTGCTCCCGACTTATTGAAAGCGTAGCCTAGAGATAATGTTACCCCCATCAGCAGGACGGTATCAAAATTGATTTTTACTAAATTGCCCCAACTGGTGAAGCCGATTCCCGGTAAGGCCATTAACACCACCCCAATCAGTGCAGGCACACTGGGGTGCAGCCCATGCAGGGGCTCGGTAAACCATAATGCCACGATAATGAATAGGATGGCTAAACACTTTTTCTCCTCAACATTTAACCTCCCTAATTCCTCCAGCTTATTTTCCAATTCTTGTTGTACATGCGGAAAGTGTTTCTCTTCTTCTGTTAAGGGGAAGCTTTTCAATAGTGTTATCCATAGGATTGGGATCATGATGAGCCAAATTGGGAAGGTGTAGGTAAACCACTGAATATAGGTGATTTTAATCCCAACAAACTCTTTTAATAATTCAACCGTTAAAATATTCCCAATCGCAGCCGTCATCACCGCAGTACCACTGACTGTCCCGCCAAACGCCACGCCAAGAAGAATCATTTTTCTAAGATTCCCTTTTGCCTTTTCCCCGATGGTATCAAGAGACATTGTTGCAATCGGAAGCATCAGCTGTGCCCGAACTGCAGCGGCTGGGATAAAAAAAGATTGGATTTGCGGAATCATTAAAATGCTCGCCAAGAGCCCTTTAGCCGTACCTCCCCATTTTGATAAGAAAAGATAGGCAATTCTTTTGGTCAGTGTCGTATCATTGACCCCTTTTGCCAGCATCATCCCGCCAATGATCAGAAATACAGCGGGTGAAGCAAATCCACTATAGACGACATCAGTAGTGACTACTCCGAATACGAGCATTAAGATTAATAAAATAACCGCCGTTAAGCCAATCGGGATCGGCTCAAACGTCCAATAAAACACACTTAGTACCAAACATGACAGCATCATTCGGGCTGATCCTGTATAGTTGGCGGGAAGGATGAAATAGACTCCCGCCATCAACGCGATTCCAAGCAGCAATAGGATGATTTTTTTTACTTCTAGAGAAGACCTTTGCTTAGGCTTCGCTACAACATTTACTTTCACCCTTGTATTTGGGAAAGCCATAATTCTCTCCTTTTTTCTAAAGAAATACATAATCACCTTAGGAACCTAACCGCTGTTCCCTCGGTGATATGTTTAGTATTGATTGGCGGTCTCTTTTGGCTGGCAGAGCTGGAAGAACGAAGTCAAATCCTCGACCTCTTCAAAGCGGTCGATCAGGTCAATGAGTTCATTTTTTGCCACCAAACAGATGACTTCTCCTGTAACATCCACGAATTTCTCTTTGATTTGCTCATCTGTCATTGGAGT
This sequence comes from Neobacillus sp. SAB-20_R2A, assembly GCF_049568635.1. Lineage (NCBI taxonomy): Bacteria > Bacillati > Bacillota > Bacilli > Caryophanales > Bacillaceae > Neobacillus > Neobacillus sp. SAB-20_R2A. The sequence goes on from NZ_CP145895.1 coordinate 3,659,064, forward strand.
ATCCGCGCTTCCAATCGCGTGTTCAACAAAAAGAGAGATTTCCCGGCCATCTGTTAACTTAACAGTTAAGTGGACCTGATCTTCTTTTATCTTCTCATCGATAACAAGCGTTATTTTGTCACGAAGATTTTTTACAGAAGGGTCGTTGACATATTCATCTGTGAATTCATAGACGCCTGCCTTCAGGTTAAAGAACCCGGCTGCGACACAGTGATAGACACTGAACTTTCCTTCCAGCCCTGTCGTAATGGCCGTTTTGCCAGTCAGTTCTTTCACAAGTGGATGGGCCGTGATAACGATTGACTCCACTTCTTCTGCTTGCAGTTTATGCTCCTTTTGGATTGTTATAATGGCATCAATGGCTGGATGGGTAACGATTCCGCTGGCAAAAGGCTTGTAGCTGTTTTTCTCTACTTCCCATTTTTCGCCCCATTGTTCGGTAATGAGCTCTGCTTTATTCTCTTCAGATAAGACATTCAGGAATCCACGCTCGGCTTCAAGAGGTTTTTTGGAGGCGGTAAAACCTTGAGCGCCCACAAGTGCTGCTAATAACCCATTCATTGCCGCTTTTCCCGGGTGATAAGGCTTTGTCATCGTGCCAAACATTTCGCGTAACCCAGTTGGATCGGTTGCTGCAATTCCCAGAGCATAAATCGTTTTTTCAATATCTAAGCCCATCAGCTTACAAATCGCTGCAGCGGCCCCAATTCCGCCCACACTGCCGGTAATATGCCAGCCGCGCCAGTAATGAGATGGATAGACACTTAAGGCAAGTCTTGCTTCGACCTCGCAGCCAATGATAAACGCTTCAAGAACATCCTTCCCGGTTTTCTTTTGCTGCTCGGCATATGCGAGGATCGCTGGAAAAACAGGTGCCGACGGATGTAAAACAGTTTCTAGTAAGGTATCGTCAAAATCAAAGATATGCGAAGACATCCCATTTAATAGGCTCGCAAACAGGATATCGACTTTTTCATTTCTTCCCAGTACAGTTGCTTGCGGCTGACTGTCTGTGAGTTTTGATACGTTAAGCACCATATCCATCGATTCATGGTTGGCCGCGCCAATCGCCACTCCAAGCCAGTTTAATAGACTTCTTTTCGCTTCTCTGATCGCATTTTCATTAAAATCCTCGTAAGAAGTATTGGTAATATGTAAGGCTAGTTTTTCGGTTACCATTTGTGGTTCCTCCATCATTTTTCTCTTATAAAATTACTGACTCTAATAACGCTTTCGCTTTTTTATAAACCGGATAATCCACCAGCTTATTCCCGACCGCAATTGAGGCAATCCCTTGCTGCTCTGCGGCTTCAAAGGCATTGACAATTTCTAAAGCCGCTTCCATTTCCTTTTTGCTTGGGGAGAAAATTTCATGAATAGGCGGCAATTGCTTAGGGTGGATGGCAAGCTTTGCCTTGAACCCAAGCCGCCTCGCTCTCTGCGACTCATTAATTAACCCCGCCTCATTTGCTAGATCAGGGTATACCGAATCGATCGGACTGCCAATCCCCGCCGCTTTTGAAGCAGTTACCACCTGCGACCTGGCAAAGAGCAATTCTGTCCCCTCATCCGTTAGTTCGCAATCGACATCCAAGGAATAATCAATGGAACCAAATGCTAATCTTTTAACCAAATAATGGGCGGATGCAATATCATAGGCAAATTGAATCCCTCTTGCGGTTTCAATTAACGGGATAACGGCAAAGGAATGAAGATCTCTTTTCTGTCTTTCGAGACTATTTAGAGCTGTTTCGCATAACGTCTTCATACTAATGGCGCTTTCAGCCTTCGGTACCATGACCCCGCTGGCCCCTGCTTCAATAGCTGCTTCTAAATCGTCCCGCCAAAAATACGTTGTCATATCGTTGATTCTGATCAACACATCTTTCTCCGGCTGGTTGTTTAGTAGAAAATGTTTCGCACGTTCTCTTGCCTCTTGTTTTTCAGAGATCGCTACGGCATCCTCTAAATCAAAAATGACACAATCAGCAGCACTTGCCAGCGCTTTTTCAAACATTCTGGTGGCGGTTGCAGGAACAAATAAATAGGATCGCCTCAATTCCATGAACTCCTTCCTTTAGGATATTGGATACACAGAAAAAGAACAGCTTACCCTGACATATGAGTAAGCAGATCCTCTTTTCTTGGAAATCAGGCTATTTCGCCAAAACCAATGCTACCTGTGGGAAAATAATAACGATGGCAAGTGCTAGAACCATCAGAGCAAAGAATGGCAACACCCCTTTGACGACTTCTCCGACCTTTTCCCTGGTGATCCCACTGACGACGAATAGATTTAGCCCTACAGGCGGTGAAATCATCGCCAACTCCATATTTATGGTCATAATAATTGCAAAATGGATGACATTAATATCGAATAATGCCAGTACTGGTAATAAAATTGGCAGTGTAATTAAAATGATGGCAACGGATTCAAGGAACATCCCCAAAATAAAGAACATAATGTTGACACCAATCATAAAGATCCATTTATTTGATGTACTTGTTTCAATCCATGTCGCGAATGCCTGTGGTACCTGTTCCGTAGTTAGGAACATACCGAAGATCATTGCCGATGCAATAACTAGAAAAATCATCGACGTAATATTAATAGATTCCTTCAGGACTTCTCTAAATTTAGGAAATGGCAGTTCTTTGTAAATAAAGACAGAAACGAATAATCCATAGAAACATGATACAAAGGCAGCCTCAGTTGGTGTGACAGCACCTGAATAGATTCCCCCGAGAATAAGGACTGGCAGCAAAAAGCCCCAAGAAGCTTTTGCAGTCTTTCTCCATCTTTCCTCCATTGACTGTTTTGGCAATTTACCAAAGTTATGAACTCTAGCATGAATAATTGCAGAGATTAATAGAATTCCACCTAACAGTAATCCTGGGACAATTCCAGCTGAGAATAGTTTTCCAATTGATTCTTCAGCAACCGTGCCATAAATGATTAATGGAATCGAAGGTGGAATCAGAATTCCCAGCGTACCTGATGCGGCTACAAGCCCCATTGCATATCTTTTACCATAACCTGCTTCCACCATCGCAGGAATCATAATACTTCCAACAGCCGCTGCGGTTGCCGGGCTAGAACCTGAAATGGCGGCAAAGATCATACAAGCAAGGATGGTGATAACAGCCAACCCTCCGCGGATATGCCCAACCCATGATTTCAATGCCTCAATTAAATAATGTGAGATACCGCCTTTTGACATAATAATTCCGGCGAATACAAAACCAGGAATGGCCATTAAGGTGGCTGAGTTTAAGGAATTAAACATTTTCTGGATAACGGTGTAAAGGGTAAAATCCGCCATTGATAAAGCGATGACACTTGATAATCCCAAACTGATGGCGATTGGTACGCGTAATAAGCACAGTACTGCAAAAAGTAAAAACAGCATTAAAACTGGATTCATGCTCCTACCCCTTTCTCCCCTGATTTTCCATCAGCATTTTGCATTGATTCATATAACTGTTCAATCTCGCCGATCAGCTCTCTATGATCACCTCTCGCCGCTCTGTAAGCCTTTACAAAAAAGTAGAACCCGAGAAGTCCCATTCCGATTGGGAGAACCAGATATGAAATCCAAATCGGAATCCCAACATCAATTGTTTTAATTCCTTGTTCTTTTGATAGCGTTATTAATTCAATGGAAGAATAAGCAAGGTAGAAGGAAAATCCACCGCCGATTAGATTACTAATCGTTGCAACTATTCTTTTTAGACCCTTCGGAAGTACGTCAAATAATAATTCTACTTGGATGTGCCGGTTATCCTTCAACGCCAGCCCAAAACCGATAAATATGGACCACGTAAGTAGAAATTCAAATATTTCCGTAATCCATGATTCCGGTGCATTAAGAACATATCTTGTAAAAACTCCGTACAAACTTACGACTACTCCTCCAATAAATAGCACTCCTGCCAAACCTTCTTCGATGTGATCAAGCCATTTAAAGAGTTTCTTCATAAAAATCAACTCCTTATACCGTAGATTGTATCCAATATACAACTGGACCTTAATTTAAAATATACAAGATAGTTTTCAAAAAATAAACAGAAAATTTTATTTATTTTCTATTTTTTGTGTATTCACAACATTTATTGTTTTTGTTATAGTGGAATTATCAGCATTTGTTGAGACAACTCGAGCGTAGATTGTATCCAAAATCCATTATAATGAGGAGGTTGAAGATGGAATTAGAAATTAGAAAAATTGTGACCATCTCGGAGGAGACCTTTATAGAAGGTTTCAAAAAAGCGGATAAGCCCGTTCGGGTCGCTGCTGCCCTAGCCGTCATTAAGAATCCTTATGCCGGCAAATATGTAGAGGATCTTCTTCCGCTCATCAAAGCCTGTTCTGAACAGCTCGGTGAACTTTTGCCAAAGAAGGCAATGGAAGCTTTAGGCGTCACAGGTGATGAAGTCGAAGGCTATGGAAAAGGTGCACTAGTTGGACTTGATGGAGAAATCGAACACGGATCTGCCATTATCCATACCCTAACGTTTGGAAATCCATTTCGTTCTCAATGTGGAAATGCTGAAACGCTCCTTCCTTCTGCCGAGAAAAGAGGTGCCGCTGGCAGCAGTCTAGACCTAGCGATTAAACACAAAATGGATGCAAAGATTCGCAGCCATCACATGACGTTTGAAACTAGGATCCCTGATGCACCTCGGAACGATGAAATTGTCATTGCCGCTGTCGTTACCACGAGCGGACGTGCTCACCCGCGGATTGGCTCTTTACATAAAGAGCTTGAAGGAGTTTTTCCTTCATGATTCAGAAAATAGGTTTTATCGGGCTTGGTAAAATGGGCTTGCCTATGGCAAAAAACCTATTAATTAGCGGATTTACTGTTTACGGCAGTGATGTTAACGAAGCCGCTATCCATGAATTCCAGAGCTATGGCGGGAAACCGGGCTATGTTACTGATTGGATTCACAATGTACAAAGTATCATTCTTATGCTTCCTTCATCTAAGATCGTAAATCAAGTCATAGACCAAATTATTGACCTTTACTCTTCAGATCAACACACTCACCAAGAACCATTAGTCATCATTGATATGAGCAGCTCCTACCCTGATGAAACGAGAAAGAATTTTAAAAAATTAACAGAAAAAAATATTGAATTTATCGACGCCCCCGTCAGCGGCGGGGTCAAGAAGGCAGTCACTGCTCAGTTAACCATCATGATCGGAGGACCAGTGGAATCATTTACTAGATGTAAGCGTTTGCTAGGTTCGATGGGCAGTAACCTCTTTCATGTTGGTCCAATTGGAAGCGGTCACTTAATCAAGGCCATTAATAACTATCTTTCTGCTACTCATCTATTAGCAAGCTGTGAGGCCGTTCAATTGCTCCAGAGATTTGATGTGGAACCGGAGAAAGCGATTCATGTATTTAATCATAGTACAGGCCGGAGCGGTTCAACAGAGTATAAATTCCCATCCTTTATCTTAACGGAAAGTTTTGATTCCGGGTTTAGTCTGGAGCTGTTAAGAAAAGATCTAGAAATGGCGAATGGGCTATTTTTAAATGCGGAGGCGGCGACAAATCTGCCGCAGCTTGTGTTTGACAGATTCCATGAAGCAAGTGTTGCACTAGATAAGGATGCGGACCATACAGAAATCTATCAATTTGTATCAAGTTATTTATTAAGGGGGAAATCAAATGAAAAAGATTCAGAAACTATTAGTAGTAGCAGTAACACTTCTGTTGGTATTTAGCCTCGCAGCCTGCGGCTCTTCCTCAAAAGAAACAAGCAGCAGTTCATCCGGCGGTGAAAAGGCCAAATCTGGTGATGACATTCAAGAATTGACGATTAAAATCTCCCACGTTGTGGCAGAGAACACACCTAAGCAAGCCGGTGCCCTTGCCATGAAGGAATATATTGAAAAAGAATCCGGCGGTAAAATCAAGGTTCAGGTTTATCCTAACAGCCAGCTATTTGGTGATAAAGACGAATATCAGAACTTAGTAGCCAATAACGTTCAATTCATTATTCCAGACATGTCCAAGATGGTTGGTAACGACCCTGGCTTTAACGTCCCTGCAATGCCTTTCTTGTTTAAAGATGATGCAGCTGCAGAAGCTTTCTGGGATGGAGAAAAAGGACAAGAAATCTTTAAACGTTTAGAAAAGGACGGCGTGCATGGTCTTGCCATGTGGCCAAACGGTGCTAAACACATGACAAATAACAAGAAAGCCATTTCGAAACCGGAAGACTTAAAAGGCTTAAAGATTCGGACTCAAGGCGGACAGTTGCTCGAAGAAATTTACGGCAAGCTTAATGCTGGTTCCGTATCCATTCCATTCAACGAGCTTTACACTGCCCTCCAGCAAGGTACGGTTGATGGCGAAGAAAACACTTTTAGTAATATCGAATCAAAGAAATTCGACGAAGTGCAGAAGTATACAACTGTAATGGGTCATACTCGAGTGGACTACGCTTTATTAACCAATACGAAATTCTGGGATAGCCTGAATGAAAAAACGAAGGAAATTGTTCAAAAAGGTGTTGAAGCAGGAACAAAGGTTGCCCGTGATTCTGCAGCAAAATTAAATGAAGATGCATTGAAAAAACTAAAGGACCGCGGCCAAACCAAGATTAATGAGCTTTCACCAGCTGAAATTGAAGCATTTAAGAAAGAACTTCAGCCAGTCTATGATGAATGGGCTAAGAAAATCGGCGAAGATATCATTAAGGATGCAGAGAGTAAGAATAAATAATAGTATTGCAAGCCCCTAATCTATTAGTTTTTTATAGATTAGGGGTTTTTTCGTTCCATGAAGCGGTCATAAGGACAAATCCGGATTTTCTAAAAACTTAATCTGTCCTCATGAAGCCGCCATGCGGACAATTTCCATTCTCTCTAAGCTCAATCTGTCCTCATAAAAGGTCAAGACGAACAAAAAAGAGGCTGCTCAAACATCAATTTGAGCAGCCTCTCTTATTTTAACTACGATCATTTAAGATACCGAGCAAACCTCTTTCAACCGGCTGCAAATAGCTTCTCCAACCTCATTGGTAGAGGATGTGCCGCCAATATCTGGAGTTTTAATTCCGTCGTTGGTAACATCTTCGATAGCATCCAGAAGCTTTTGGCCCAGCTCCTGCTCGCCAAAGTGATCTAGCATCATCTTTGCTGTCCACACCTGTCCAATTGGATTCGCGATTCCTTTACCATAAATATCTGGGGCAGAACCGTGTACAGGCTCAAACATGGAAGGATACTTTCCATTTAAATTAATATTTGCTGCAGGCGCAATCCCGATACTTCCCATGATCGCTCCACCGATATCCGTTAAAATATCCCCGAATAAGTTACTTGCAACGATTACGTCAAAAATTTGCGGTCTTGTCACGAAAAACGCAGCTAACGCATCGATATGATAGGAAGCCGTCTGAATATCCGCGTAATCTGTTTTGACGTCATTAAACACCTCATCCCAAAACGGCATCGAATGGACAATCCCGTTTGACTTTGTCGCGGATGTGACATGGCCTCTTCTCTGTTTCGCCAATTCAAATGCATAGCGCATTGCCCGTTCCGTACCTTTTCTAGTGAAAACCGCATTTTGGATGGCGACTTCATCTTCCCCTTGATGGATCCTTCCGCCAACTTCACTATATTCACCCTCACTATTTTCCCTGACAACGATTAAATCAAAGTCATTTGGATTAACTAAAGGTGATTTCAATCCTTTAAAAAATTTGGCTGGGCGAATATTAATCGATTGCTCAAATTCTCTTCGAATCTTAATTAATAAACCCCATAAAGAAACATGATCTGCAACAACCTGAGGGTTTCCAATTGCCCCCAGGAAAATAGCATCAAAGTTTTTCAAGATATCTAGTCCGTTATCTGGCATCATTTTTCCATGCTCTAAGTAATAATCACAGCTCCATGGAAACTCTTTGTATTCAAATTTTAAACCGCCATGTATTTCGGCTATTGTATCCAAAACTTTTGTCGCAACAGGCACTACTTCTTTCCCAATTCCATCCCCTGGGATAACGGCAATTTCTAGTTTCTTCATATTATATACCTACTTCCTTATTCGCATTTTTATTGTAGTTTTCATACTTGGCTATTTCCTGCTCATATAAATCTTGACCGTGAGCATCATAGGCAACAAGCAAAGGGAAATCTTCTACCTCAAGCCGTCTGATTGCTTCTGGCCCTAAATCCTCATAGGCCACTACCTCAACTGCTGTTACCCGTCTACTTAAAATCGTGGAGAGCCCGCCGACGGCAGCAAAGGAAATGGCGCCATATTGCTTACAGGCTTCTTTGACCATTTCTCTTCTTGGCCCCTTACCAATCGTTCCTTTTACACCATATTCATACATCGCAGGAGCATAAGGATCCATCCGATAAGCTGTTGTCGGAGCCACTGGCCCAATAATTTGCCCCGGTTTTGGCGGACATGGACCAGCATAGAAAATGACTTCGCCCCTTAAATCAACTGGTAAAGACTGGCCTGCTTCAAGCAGGTCTACCATTCTTTTATGGGCGGCGTCGCGGGCCATATAGATGGTCCCTGTTAAGAAGACTTGATCACCTATTTGCAGGTTTTGAATATCATCATCTGTTAAAGGTGTTTTTAACCGATATTCTGCCATCTCACTCTTCCCCTCCTAGAGTACAGCCGTCTTTTTACGGGCAGCATGACATTGAATATTTACCGCAACCGGCAGGGCAGTAATATGACAGGCATAGGTTTCAATTGGCACCCATAGCGCCGTACTAGTCCCGCCTAACCCTTGCGGCCCTATTCCTGTGTTGTTAATTTCCTCAAGGAGTTCTTTTTCCAGCTGCGCAATATGGGGTTCATGATGATGAACACCGATTTCCCTTAAAACGGCATGTTTTGCCAGTGAGGTTACTTTATCAAAGCTTCCGCCAATGCCCACTCCGACAACGACAGGCGGACAGGCCTTCCCGCCTGCGTCTTTAATCGTTTGTAAAACAAAATTTTTAACCCCTTGCATCCCTTCACCAGGAAGCAAGAATTTCATCGCACTCATATTTTCACTGCCCCCTCCTTTAGGGAGGACCGTGAATTTAATCTGGTCTCCGGGAACAATGTCAGTATGTACAACAGCCGGTGTATTATCCCCAGTATTCACGCGAACGAGCGGGTCCCCAACAACTGATTTTCTCAGATAACCCTCTCGATATCCGGTGCGCACACCTTCTTGAATTGCATCCAAATAGTTCCCGCCTGTAATATGGACATCTTGGCCTACCTCTACAAACACAACGGCCATCCCAGTATCATGACAATAAGGCATGTGATTCACCTTAGCTTCTTCCGCATTTTCCAGAAGCTGCTGCAAGATTGTTTTCCCAATCGGCGATGCTTCTGTCTTCTCAGCCCTTCTAAATCCTGCTAATACATCTTCAGGAAGGTAATAGCAGGCCTCCCAGCAAAGCTTGGCAACGGTTTCAATGACTTGATCAACATGAACGATTCGCAAAAATTATCTCTCCTCAAATTGTTCAATTACATGAACGATGTTTTTTAGATCCTCTTGCGTATGCTCTCTCAATCTATCAACTGCTCTTTTTGGATTTCTCTCTTTAATCGCCAGGTAAATATCCCTATGTCCTTTTAAAATCTCATATGCGCGGTCTTCGCCTTGGATGTTTAAAACACGGTAATAATGGATTAAGCCATTTAAACCCTCTACAAGCATCTTTAATCTTGTATTCCCGCTATACTGGATAATTTGTTCGTGGAAATGGGCATTACACTCTACTATAGTTTCAGGCTTATCTTCATTTATCGCTTGCTCTGTTTCTTCTAACGTTTTTTCCAACTCCTGCAGCTGCTCCTCTGTTGCTCGTTCCGCTGTCAGTTCAACAGCAGTGGATTCAAGGGAAATCCTGCATTCGTAAATATCTCGTACATCCTGTAAATTTGGTTTGTAGACGGATATTTGTGACTTTTGATCCATTACTAGCAGCCCCTCAATTACCAGTGCCCGAATCGCTTCCCTAACCGGACTGCGGCTAGTATTATAAAACGTCGCAATTTGTGCTTCATACAAGCGATCGCCAGGTTTATACGTACCATTGAAGATGCTTTCTTTTATCGATTGTTGAATTTGTTGATAATAAGGTAACGGCTTTTGCAATGGATTGCATTCCAACATTTGCACACCTCTTTTCCAGTTTTAAATTCGTTTTGATTTTTGTGTCGACAGTCGAGTGTTATATTTTTATTATAATTAAAAAATTCAGATATTTCAAATCTGAATTTTCATTTACTGCCATGTTTTAGGCTTTTTCATCCAAAAAACAAGCGGTTCAAATAAAAGTTTTACAAATATTACGTATTCGTGAAAACACTTTTGTAAGTTTACTTCATTTTTTTCAAACAGATTAGTATTAGGCAACTTTTGTATATCCCCATTTTGTAAAACATAGTTGTTTTATTAACCTTAAAAACTTCAATCAAAATAATAGGTTGTTACTTTTTTAAGGTAGAAATGGAGGTAATCAATGAAATCTTTTATGAGAAAGAAGTCCATTAGCGAACTGCAGCAAGAAGGCACAAATAGTACTGGACTCCAACGGATCTTAGGATTATGGCAGCTGACAGCGATCGGGTTAGGGGGAATCATTGGTGTAGGAATTTTCGTTCTGACTGGAGTGGCAGCTGCAGAACATGCAGGACCTGCCGTTATCTTATCATTTATTATCGCGGGGCTTGCCAGTGCGGCAGCGGCATTATGCTATGCGGAATTCGCCGGCTTAATTCCGGTCGCAGGCAGTGCTTATACCTATAGCTACGCTGTCTTGGGTGAAGGAGCCGCATGGCTGATTGGGTGGGATTTATTGCTTGAATATACCCTGGTCATTGCAGTAGTGGCGATTGGATGGTCAGGGTATATGCAAGAAATATTACAGCAAATCGGTATTCATGTACCTGTATGGGCACAGGGGGCTCCAGGAACAGGTGCCGGCCATAAAATTGACCTGATTGCCATGATTATTAGTTTAGCCATTGCCGGGCTGCTAACGATTGGGATGAAATGGGGAGCACGATTTAACAACTTGATGGTCATCATCAAATTAAGCATCGTGGTTGTGGTCATTGCCGTCGGCAGCTTTTACGTTGATACTGCCAACTGGCATCCGTTTATGCCATTTGGTTTTCACGGTGTGATGGGTGGTGCCGCTCTGGTATTCTTCGCCGTATTCGGATATGACACGTTAACGACTGCTGCAGAAGAAGCGAAAAACCCGCAGCGCGATTTGCCACGGGCAGTGGTCCTGTCCTTAACGATTGCTCTCTGCCTTTATGTCGGCATGTCCCTCGTGATTACAGGAATGGCTCCATATGAAACGTTAGGGAATGCAGCCCCGATTGCGAAAGCCTTTAGTCAAGTGGGGTTGAATTGGATTACCTTGATTATTTCTGCGGCCGCCATTACTGGAATTTTATCGGTACTGTTTTCCTTTATGCTTGCCGGTTCACGTATATGGTTCGCGATGAGCCGGGATGGATTGCTCCCGAACTGGTTCGCAAAAGTACATTCTAAATATAAAACCCCCTATCGCCCTACACTAATTATTGGTGCGGTAACCGCAGTTGTTTCAGGTTTAACCCCCATTAATGAAGTTGCTGAACTAGTTAACATCGGAACTTTGTCCGCCTTTATCCTAATTTGCGCTTCCATTATGGTTCTGCGAGTCAAACAGCCTAACCTGGAAAGACGATTTAAAACACCGTTAGTTCCATTCGTCCCTATTATCGGAATAGGTTTTTCGGTTTATTTGATTATCAGTCTGCCTTCGATTACTTGGATTCGCTTCGTGATTTGGATGTTGGTGGGGTTTGTTGTTTATCTTTTGTACGGTAAACGAATGAGCAACCTTTCTAAAAATTAATCTTCAATGGAGCTGCTTCGGCGGCTCTTTTTTTTGTATGGAAAGCTTTTGATAAGTAGAAATAATAAAGAGGGTTGGCAAACCCCAACCCTCTTTTTAAATCTGTTTTTATACAATCATTTCGTAAACACCAATCATTATTAACAGAATACCCGCAGCAAAATTAGAGTATTTGCCAATGTTCATTCCACAAATCTTACCTCCAAGTTTTACTCCACTCCAAATGGAAACTACCGAAAATAGTCCAATAGACAATGTCGTTAAAACTGGAGAAAGACCTGTAATACCAGCTCCCAATCCCATTGCTAAACAATTGATTGCTAACGCAAATCCTAATAATATCGATTCTTTAACTGAAATCACATTATCATCATTAACATCTGCCAAATCTGGATGACTGATAACATGTGAAAAATTAGAATCAACTTTCACTTTGCTTGGTGTTTCTTGTAATGAGAAGGAGTCTACAATACATTTTATCCCTATACAAATAATAATTAAACCACCCGCAAAATTGGCCAATCCAATAGAAATAAACCGTGTAACGAATGTGCCCGCAATAATGGAAAGATACGCACAAAACATGGAGACAGTAGCAATAATCAAATTTGAAACAAAAGGAATCCGTGTTGACCTTAATCCATAAGAAACGCTTATGCCCAAATTGTCTAAATTTGCCGCAATACCTATTAGCAAAATAGATAAATAATGCATTTTCTCCTCCTGTAGATATGCTGTTCATCCAGTTGCCCTTTAGAAACATTCTTTTGTGTATTTATATATTCGAATGGTTTGAATTATGTTAATCAGAAATCAACTCTTCGAAAATATAAAAGGAGACCCATTCCTGATCTCCTTCAAAAAAACTTTTCCATTTTTTAAGATGTTAAATAGCTCAATTGCTTAATTAAAATCTAGAACACTATCTCTTTTTTGCATTCGTTTGAAAACCATTTTGGATAATAAAACGCTTATCTCATATATTAGAATCAGTGGAATTGCTACGGAAATATGAGATATAAATTCTGGCGGAGAGATCATGGAAGCTATGATAACCAGAATGAAATACGCATATTTTCTGAGTTTCACTAATTTATATGGATTCACAATGCCTAAAGTTGTTAAAAACATCGAGACAAGAGGCAATTCAAACGCTACACCAAAAGGTAAAGTCATATTTATTAAAAAACTAAAATATTTATCTGCCGTAAAAGAGGTTGTAAACATATCATTTCCTAATTTGATAAGAAAGTTCATGACATTTGGAAAAATAAAAAAATAACCAAATGCCAACCCTCCAATAAAAAGAAAGAACAAGGCAGGAATATACGCTAATGTAACCTTCCTTTCCCCTGGCTTTAAAGCAGGTTTTACAAATAACCAGGTTTGCCATGCAGCTATTGGGATTGTTCCAGTTACAGCAACAACGGTGGCGATGTGAAAATAGATCCAGATAATATCGCTTGGCCCGAGAACCATTAATTTATAATCAAGATTGCCCATAAAAAAAACATATATTTCTTTGACATAAACCATTCCTAAAATAAAAAATAATATGAAAGCAAGTGCAGAAATAATTAATCTTTTTCGCAACTCATTAAGATGCTCTACTAAATTAAGTTCTTTATCATCCATAGTGTTACTCCTGCCTAAAAAATATTAAATTGAGACATTCCAAAAAAAAATGCAAGATGCTCACTTTCCATCATGCATTTTTAAGGGAAATTTTTTAATTTTACTCCTTCATTACCTTAATAATCCAAAATGATTATAATGATAAAAATTCATTTAGAGCAGACTTATTTTGTTCCAGGTTGATACTTAACACTGCACCAACGTTTTTGAATTGCTCATTTGTATACGACCCATCCACGGGAATACGCATTGTTTTTATGTCATTAGATTGATTAGTAAGCAAATCTTTTCCCAAAGACAATAAAGTAGGTGTATCCAAATTAGTATCAACATAAGGGTTTATAACCCCTAACATTTTAGGTAGTTTTAAAATACTTCCTACGCTCATAGCTTGATCCTTCAACTTGCCAATGACTTCCTGTTGTCTTTGAACCCGGCCAAAGTCACTTAATTTATCATGTCTAAAACGTACATATCCTAATAACTTGTCCCCATGTAAGGTTTGTTGTCCCGGTTCTATTGTCGTTCCAATTCCATACGACATTTTAGAAGGAACATCCACTTCGATTCCATCTGGTGCAATGATATCGGCAATTTTTGAGAACCCTTCAAAATCAACTATAGCGTAATAATTTAAATCAATATCAAAGTTTTCTTTAATGGTTTGTCGAAGGAGTTCTGGCCCGCCATATGCATATGCTGCGTTTATTTTTTGCTTTCCATGACCAGGAATATTAACATATGTATCTCTCATAATAGAAATCAACTTAGATTGATGAGTATCCTGGTCATAGTGGGCAATCATAATGGAATCCGTTCTGGCATGCTCTTCCCCACGAGAATCGCTTCCCAATAGGAGCACATTAATTCTTCCAAATTTCACATTTTCCCCTTGAAAGGCTTTCGCCCTTTTTGTATCATCTTTAAATTTTCCACCTGCAGCAAGTGAAACTCCTTGTTTATATTGATAAGTTGCATAAGCAGCAACACTCCCAATCATTAAAAGAAAAATTAAAAGAATGACCCTTGTCCACTTAACACGTTTTTTCCTTCGTTGCATTCTTTCCATAGTACACCTTCTCGATTATTTTAATTTTGAAAAATTATTTTACTTTAATGATCATTGCTTAATTGTTAGTAAATTTGCAACAAGTTGAATGGCCATAGCATCATCAATATAACCGACTGGAAAAATGTAATCGGGAATAACATCTACTGATACTATGAAATAGATTAGTGCACTTCCAGCAATCGCAAGCTCTCGTGGGGTTCCCTTATTTAAACGAAACCTCTCATACATATCTTTTAGCTGGCTAATAAAAGGACCTAAACTGCCAATTTTTTTAAGCTTTTCACCAAAGCTTTTGAGAATACTTTCTTTTCCCTCTTCTGTTTGTGCATATTGTTCATAATTTGCTAACTGCCGTTTAACACTTGCTATGCTAAATTCAGAATCTATTAAATTAGAGGCTTCAAGTAACTTATGAATACTTTCAACAGACATATTGATATCAGATTGCTGAATTTCCTTTTTCTCTTCAACAGCAAAGCCTGCAGCAATAAATAATTCAGAGATGGGAACCCCTAAATAGTCAGCAAATTTTTGTA
Source organism: Neobacillus sp. SAB-20_R2A (assembly GCF_049568635.1). NCBI lineage: Bacteria > Bacillati > Bacillota > Bacilli > Caryophanales > Bacillaceae > Neobacillus > Neobacillus sp. SAB-20_R2A. The sequence goes on from NZ_CP145895.1 coordinate 3,674,222, forward strand.
AATGCTCCGGCTGCGCTTTTCGTTTACCATTTATGATCCGGGAGATTGTGGCTGTGTCAATATCAGTAAGTTCACTCAGCTTCCGCATGGATAAAGAACGTTCCTTTAACAATTTCTTCAATAACAAACCAAGTTGATTATCCATTTTCTGTTCCGCCATTTTCGCTTTCCTTCCTTTTTACAATTCGTTGTATGAACATAGGAAACTATTAAAAACATAAAAAAAATTTTCACAAAATTATGTACAGTTCCTCCAGTTCGGAAAAAAATGCTATTAGAAATATACATTTACGTTGACAATTTGTCAACACGAGTTTTTCCTTTGTCATAATTGAATGATGCCTTTGAAAATAAATGCCCTTATAGGTGTATTTTTTCAAATCACAGTTACAGTGCATAATGCGCCCAAGCTAACAAACACAAAGAAGCTGATCTAAAAGCACGCAATATGCCTTTAAATCAGCTTCTTTTCCTTATCTTATGTGGCCATTTCCAGCCATGATATATTTCGTCGTGGTCAATTCAGCCAACCCCATCGGGCCGCGTGCATGGAGCTTTTGGGTAGAGATACCAATTTCCGCCCCAAGCCCAAGTGCCCCGCCGTCCGTAAATCTGGTAGAAGCATTATGATATATCGCAGCGGCATCCACTAAGTCCATAAACTTCTTAGCAGTTTTACAGTTTTCAGTAATAATACCTTCCGAGTGTTTAGTTCCATACTTATCAATATGTTCAATCGCTTCTTCCACACTTGTGACCGTCTTAATGGCGAGATCCAAACTCAAGTATTCTGTCGCCCAATCCTCAACGTTTGCCAGTTCAGCACCAGGAATAACCGCCGCCGCTTTTTTATCAGCATGGACGGAAATATTGTGGTTTTTCAACGTTTTAATCAACGCTAGTTTATTGTTCTCCAGCCAGTCAAGATGGATAATTGCCGTTTCCACCGCGTTACATACAGCAGGTCGATCCGTTTTGGCATTCACCAATATGTTCAGTGCTTTTTCCACATCCGCTTCCCTGTCAATATATAGGTGACAGTTACCCACTCCTGTTTCTAAGATAGGTACTGTCGCTTCATTGGCAACTGAATAAATGAGCGAAGCCCCGCCTCTTGGAATTAAAACATCAATGTGCTCTTTCATCGTAAACAGCTGCTGAGTGGCGGTGCGGTCCGTACTCTCAATCAACTGAACTGCCTCCCTCGGGATTGCCGTCTTATCCAGCGTTTCCTGAATCACTTTAAAAATAGCTTTATTTGAAAAAATCGCTGAGGAACCTCCCTTCAGGAGAATGGCATTTCCTGATTTCAAAGCAAGTCCTGTTGCATCAACAGTCACATTCGGCCGTGCCTCATAAATCATACCGATCACACCTAAAGGGACACTTACCTTTTTAACAAGAAGTCCATTATCAAGTGACCACTTAGAAAGGGTATCACCGACAGGATCTGGAAGCTTGACGACTTTACGAAGTCCGCTAGTAAAATCAAAAACTCGTTCTCTTGTTAATGTAAGACGATCCAAATAGGCCTCGCTATACCCTTCGATTCTCCCGTATTTTATATCGATTTCATTAGCCTTCAATATGTCCTCCACTTTCGCTTCTAGCTGATCTGCTAACATAGCGAGGGCTTGATTTTTTTCTTCTGTCGATAAGATACTTAGTCTTTTGGCCGCTTTTTTTGCCTTGATTGCCTGAATTTCAATTTTTGTAGAATCCTCTCTTAAAAGAACCATCGAATCCCTCCATCTTTTTTAGTGTAGATACATTTAGTTCTCTATTAACCGCCCGTTTTCGAAACCATTTCCCGTTTGATAAAATAAGTCCCCTTTGCTTTTTGCAGGACGGCATCTTTTAAAATATTGGGAGTTCCCGCTTTCCCTAAAAAGGAAAGGATTCCGGATGCCATGGCAATTTTAAAGGCATCGATTTTCGATTTCATTCCGCCTGTTCCAACCGAGCTTCCAGAGCCGCCGGCTGCTTCTTCGATTTTCATGGTAATTTCATGAACGTGTTCTAGCCTTACTGCGTGCGTCTTTTTGCGGGGATCTGCATTATACATCCCATCGATATCTGAAAGAATAATTAACATATCGGCATCAATGAGTCCTGCTATCTTGGCGGAAAGAACATCATTATTTCCAAACTTTAAGCGATTGACTGTCACCGTATCGTTTTCATTTATAATTGGAACAATTCCACGATTTAGCAGGACATTGATTGTATTTCTAGCATTGTTATGACGGTTTTCATCCGATAAATCCTCTCTAGTGATAAGAATTTGTGAAGCAACATAGCCGTGGGATAGAAAAAGCTCAGAATAGATCTCCATCAATAGGCTCTGGCCAATCGAGGCGGATGCTTGCTTTTCCGGTAGCGCGCTCGGTGGTTCAGTAAAACCCAGTTTTCGATAACCTGCTGCCACTGCACCAGATGAAACAAGCAGCACCTCGTGGCCGGCATCCTTTAATTGCACGACTTCTTCCACCAATTTTTCCAATTTCCTGCGGCTAATTTCACCGCGAAGGCTTGTGAGTGAGCTGCTGCCAATTTTGACAACAACTCTCTTTTTAAAGCCTGGGGTCATCAAATCACTCCTATATTCATCTTTGATAGTGGCTGTTCATTTCCCTAGAACGTTTTGCTGCCCCTTTGACGGCCTGCATAATGGCTCTTCCTCCACCATGCCTTTCCAATGCTTCCAATCCGGCAGCCGTGGTACCATTTGGGGATGTAACCTTTTCTCTTAGCTGAGCTGGAGTTTCCGATTGCTGCATCATCATCTTGGCGGCACCCAATATGGTTTGCGCGCTGATTTCCCTTACAGTACGGTTATCAAGGCCGCACTCTTTTCCCACCCTCTCCATATGTTCGATTAAGTAATAAAAATAAGCAGGACCACTCCCCGCAATCCCTGTAAAGATATCCATTTTATCTTCCTCAATCAGATAAACAGTCCCTAGACAAGACATTAAATCCATTACCATCGCAGCAACTTCTTTTGTTGCATGTTTCCCTGGACAAATGGCTGTAGCCGACTCACCAATCATGCTGGATGTATTTGGCATGATCCGGACAACCGTCTGCCCTTCTGGAAGATGTTTCTCAATACAGTTCGCCGGAACCCCTGCGGCAACAGAAAGAATCACTTGATCAGGCTTAAGTTTTTTTGAAAAGTATTGTAATGAGGATTCCACATCTTTAGGCTTCATCGCTAAAATGATGATGTCAATGTTATCAAAGTTTAACTCTTCCCTGCTGACTCCCTTTATTCCGTAAGTATCCTGGAGCTCTTGCAAACGTCCTTGATTGGCTCGATTGGTAACCATTATTTGCTCGGATGGAATTTTACCGGTATTCACCATACCTGAAATCATGGCCTCAGCCATGGAACCTGCTCCTAAAAAAACTACCGTTTGATTGGTTAACATCACATTCCTCCTTTTTAAGGGTGATGATAGTTTTGTGAATGCTCTTTTTTACCTGATTCCAAATTATTTGTATAAACATAGTTGTACTCTTCCTCTAAATCACTCAACGTCCATTCATATAGATGCTTATTATTCTTTTTATAAACACCTGATTGAACAAGCTGATCCATCAGAAATTGTCTTCTTTGCTTAACCACAGTTCTAAGTAAATTTTTCAAAACAGAAACCTCCCGTTTTTCAAAAATAATAGTAATTAGTTGTCTTCTACATTTACTGCAATTGATGGAAGGCAGGGTGTAGTGTTAAGGATCCATCTCCCCCTTTCCCATAAATGCCATTATAAAGAGGCGTTTTTTAAGAATTTGTCGATTGGGCTCGCATTGATTAAGACTTAAAGGAATCTTTATCTTTCTTTAATAAAAGAAAAATAGATGTATTATTTGAAAAAAGGATTCCGTATTTTCAAAAGGGGATAAAAAAACCGCCATTCTCCTAAATGGCGGGTTAAAAATTTCATTTTTCAATTATAATTCTGATTCATCCAAATGTTTTCGCACCATCACTAAACCGGATAAACCGTTTTATGATCAGCAAGTATCACCAATTGATTTTCCTTAGGAAGGAACTTTATTTGGGCATCTGAGGAGTAAAACCAAGTTTTTTCCTTTTCCTTTGTTACGAATATATTTAACTCATCCTGAAATTCCAACACCTTCAAAGCAGTTTCCTCATCAATAGGGAGCGAGATCTGCCAATGATCCCCTTTTTCTTCAATCGTGTAGGTTTCCGATTGACATAGCAATCGGCTGCCGATGGAATGGCGAATCATTAACATTAGAATTCACCTCCAGGTAAGTCAATTAATAAAAAGAAACTATCCTTACTTGCTTGAATCGTAATTTCCGCAAGATCTGTGATTCGAGCAGCATCCCTGGACTTTAAAATGTTATCATTATTAATTGATAGTTCTCCCTCAATCGTAAAGACGTATATTCTCCTTCCTTCTTCCTGCCGAAAGGTCAGTGTCTCTTTCCCATCCAGCCTGGATAAATAAAGGGTTACATCCTGATGAATTTTAGCAACCCGCTCCGAACCGGTATGAGAGATAACTGGTAAGAGCTGATTGTGCATTTGCTCTAAGTCATATGTAATATCCTCATAGGAAGGGGTTAACTTCTTTTCATCAGGGGAAAACCATAGCTGCAGGAATTGGACTTCTTCCTGGTTGGACGCGTTAAATTCAGAATGAAGCACTCCGGTTCCGGCACTAATGCGCTGAATACTTCCAGTGCCGATGATACCAGCATTCCCTAAGTTGTCCTCATGTTTCAGTTGCCCCTTTATTACAATGGAGACAATTTCCGCTTCACGGTGTGGATGAATTCCAAAACCCCGTCCCGGCTGAACTGTATCGTCGTTAAAGACACGAAGTGGGCCGAATCGGATATTGGATGGATCATAATACTCTCCAAAAGAAAAACTTAAATTACTCTCCAGCCAGTCATTTTTTACTGTATAGCGTGTACTTGCAGGATAAAGCTGAATCAATTTCTGTCACTCCTTCAATGAAAATTTATCGTCTTCATATTGTAAAATCATGAAATATAAAAAAGTTGGAAAATATAGCAGGTTTTCTTCCGCTACATTCTCCAACCCCTTCTTTATCAATATATCAGGGCCATTTTATATTAGTGGATAAAAATCTACGCTTGGTGTCTCTTAATTAAATCAACAAATGCATCTGCGAAAGATTGTAAGAATTGGACCGTATTCTCGTCTTTCAATTTGCCGTTTTCATCCAACAAAGCAGCAACATTGCCGATATAAGCTTCTGGTTGTTGAACGGTTGGCATATTTAAAAATACAAGTGACTGACGTAAATGATGGTTGGCACCAAAGCCGCTTAAGTTACCAGGAGATTGACTGATAATGGCAGCCGGTTTGCCGCTCCATACACTTGCCCCATATGGGCGCGATCCTACATCCAATGCATTTTTTAATACAGCAGGTACAGATCGGTTGTATTCAGGCGTTACAAATAAAACAGCGTCAATATCCTTCATTTTGTTACGGAAAGTTGTGTACTCTGCCGGAACATTATTTTCATCATCAAAGTCCTGATTATATAAAGGCAGGTTGCCAATCTCGACAAATTCCGCTTTCATTCCTTCTGGGAATAAAGCTGCAACATTTGCGGCAATTTTTTTAGAAAAAGATTCTTTCCGTAGAGAACCAAGTAAAATTCCAATTTTGGTCATTTGATACCATCCTTTGCTGCTACTTTATTTTTAATTCGAGATAATTGTAATCGAAGTATTTTTTATTGTCAAAAAAAGCAGTTGAACTTTTTAAAAAATTATTTATCAGTAATACCGGCGAATTTTATTCTTTTTCAAACACTTTTGTACTTCTTACTGTATCAATCGGCCGGACCAGTTTTTCAATTTGCTCGCGTTCCGCTTCAAAAAATGGCGGTAATGATAGTTTTTCACCAAGTGTTTCATACGGTTCATCACCCATAAATCCCGGTCCATCTGTTGCAATTTCAAACAGAATTTGCGGTGCAACATTTGTATATAAGGAACCAAAATAATAGCGTTCCACATAACCGGAATTCGGCAAGCGGAAAGATTGCATGCGTTTCGTCCATTCATCTATTTCAGCACGGTCTTCAACGCGGAACGCAGCATGGTGTACAGTTCCGAATCCTTGGCGGGCCCGGGGAAGAATGGCATTATACTCAACAATTACCTGTGCGCCATTCCCGCCTTCTCCAGTTTCAAACAAATGGTAAGAGCCATCTTTATCAATTTCTTTAAATAGTAGTACCTCTTCCATAATTGCTTTAAAATAATCGAAGTTGGAAACACGGACAAAGACCGGTCCTAATCCTGTAATGGCATGTTCTAATGGGATTGGTCCGTTTTGCCACGGTATGCCTGCGGCAACACCTTGATTGTTTTCATCGGAAATCAATTGGTATTGCTGATCATCAAAATCAACAAAGGACAGTGTTTTCTTACCAAATTGCTCTTTGATTCCTGTATGTTCAATATTTAACCGGTTAAACCGGTTTAGCCAATAATCTAATGCTGCATCATTCGGTACACGAAAGGATGTTTTTGAAATCTCGTCTGTCCCGTGAACCCCTTTTGGAATTCCTGGGAAGTCAAAGAATGTCATGTCCGTCCCTGGACCGCCTACATCATCCGCAAAAAATAAATGATACGTTTGAATATCGTCTTGGTTCACAGTTTTCTTTACTAAACGAACCCCTAAAACATATGTGAAGAATTCATAAATTTTTTCAGCGCTGCTTGTAATGGCTGTAACGTGATGTACACCCTTTAATTTGTTCATGATTATTTCCTCCCATTTATTAATGCTTTTCTTTTTTTAGCAAAACTGGCTTATGACCCGAATCTATTGTAATCACCATATCTGCCATGCCAACAAACAAGCCATTATCAACCACACCTGGAATGTTGTTTAGGATACTTTCCAACTCTTGAGGCCTTATGATACTGGGAAATGAACAGTCAATGATAAAGTTGCCATTATCCGTTTGAAATGGCTTTCCGTCCGTTAAACGCAATTTTGTTTCCCCTTGTAATTCCCTTATATAATTCTCAGTCTGCATAGCTCCAAAAGGAACGACTTCCACAGGAAGCGGAAAGGCTCCCAATGTTTTCACCATTTTCGAAGGGTCAGCCACTACAATAAATTTTTCCGCAGCCTTGGCTACGATTTTTTCCCGAACTAGCGCTCCGCCTCCACCCTTAATGAGGTTCAGGTTTGAATCGACTTCATCGGCCCCATCTATTGCAATATCTATTTTCTTAACCTCGTCCATACTGGCTAATGGGATTTGTAATTTTTTTGCTAATTCTGCTGTTTGAACCGAGGTTGGGATTCCTTGAATGGAAAGCCCCGCTTCCACTAGCGCTCCGAGTTTCATAATCGTAAAATAAACGGTTGAACCAGTTCCAAGCCCTATTACCATCCCGTCCTCAATGAAATCAGCTGCTAGTTCTCCCACTATTTTCTTTTCATTCAAGGTTTCCGCCTCCTTCTTTCGGATGTTGTCACCCTAATTATTTGCTTATTACCTTCCGATACCAATTTGCAGCGGCTTTCACTTCATCCGCCGTTAATTGATGTCCTCGATTCTCCCAGTGAAGCTCTACTTCTGCATTAGCGTTCTGTAATAACGATTGAAGCTCAGTAGATTCCATAGGTGAACAGATTGGATCATTCGTCCCAGCAGCTATAAACACGGACGTTCCGGTCAAATCAGGAAGCTCAATTCCTTTTCGCGGTACCATTGGATGATGAAGAATGGCAGCTTTTAAGGCATTTTGGTAATGAAATAATAAGCTTGCTGCGATATTTGCTCCATTTGAGTAACCAATCGCAACGATATTGTTTCGGTCGAAACTATACTTTTCAGCTGCTTCATCCAGAAACTCATTTAGCTCTTTTGTTCGAAAAATAAGATCCTCTTCGTCAAAGACTCCTTCTGCTAGCCTTCTGAAGAAGCGCGGCATTCCATTTTCCAATACATTCCCGCGAACGCTTAGAACATTGGCCTCTTCGTCAATCATGCCGGCAAGTGGCAGCAGGTCTAATTCATTGCCACCCGTTCCATGAAGCAATAAAAAGGTGGGTTTTGTTGGGTCTTGCCCTTTATTGAATATATGTTTCATCCTTATTTTCCCTCCAGAAAGTGGAACTATTTAGGTCTTTCGATTTCAAAAATGTCACCAATTTTGGCATAACTATTTCCCGCCAATCGACTTACAGCAGTTAGTCCCCTCGGGTCTATTCTTCCATTTTCATAAATGCTGCTTTCAATATGATATTGAACAACTTTTCCGATAATCAAATCACACCCAGGAGAATCTTTTCCTCCCAATTCTATTGAATGCTCTACTAAACATTCCATCCTGACTTTCGCTTCCTTCACTCCCGGAACTGAAATTTTCTCGCTTTCCACTGGAGTTAAATTCGTTAAGTCTATTTCACTTTGGTCAGGCGGAAGAGTAGCCGCTGTTTTGTTAACTTCTCCAACATTTTGTTCGTCAACGATATGGACTACAAATTCCTTGGACTCCAGGATATTTCGCGCAGTGTCCTTTTGCCTCCCTGCTGAACGTTGGATGGATAAAGAAATCATAGGGGGGTTGGCTGACACAATATTAAAGTAGCTAAATGGTGCTCCATTCAACACCCCATCCTTTGAAATCGATGTGACAAACGCAATAGGCCTTGGGATAATGCTTCCTATCAAGAATTTATAATTTTCTCTTTCGGTAATTGTTGCAGGATCAATCGAAAGCAAAGAAATCAGTCCCTTCGATAAATTAATCTAACGGCCTTACTTCAATTGGAAGGAGCACTCGCTCTAGTTGTGCTCTATGTGGTTCATACTGGGAAGGCAGCATCAATTTTTCTCCCATCGTCGCTTGTGATTCATCATGCGCAAATCCTGGAGGATCTGTTGCGATTTCAAACAGAATTTTTCCATGCTCTCTAAAGTAAATTGCATTAAAGTAGTTTCTATCCTGTACTGGTGTTACCCCGTACCCATGACGCTTTACATACTGCTTCCAATCTAATTGATCCTCATCATCCTTTGCCCGCCATGCAATGTGATGTACGGTACCGACACCCATTTGCCCGATTCCAATTGGAGTTAATTTTAGGTCAATAATATTACCGATTTCGGCTGTTGAACGATAACGGGCTAAATCGCCTTCTTTACCGACAAATTCGAGCCCCATTACCGTTTCTAACAATTCCGCTGTTTTATCAGGCTGTTCCGATAAAAGGGTTGCTCCGCCAAATCCTTTTATCGCCACTTCAGGTGTTACTCCCCCAAAGCTCCAGGGATTGGCTTCCCCTTCTTGTCTTTCGACAATTTCCAAATGAAGCCCATGTGGATCATCGAATTCTAAATATTGCTCTCCAAAGCGCTCTATTTTTGTGAAAGGAACCTCGAACTTTTCTAATCGCTGCTCCCAAAATCCCATCGCTTCTTTAGGAACAACATATGATGTTACCCCAACCTGGCCGTCTCCAATGATTCCTTGACGAGCACCTGGCCAAGGAAAGAAGGTAATGATGGTCCCTGGTTTTCCACCTTCATTTCCAAAATAGAGATGATAAGTTCCCGGATCATCAAAGTTCACGGTTTGCTTTACCAGGCGCAGCCCTAAAACGCCGGCATAGAAATCTATATTTTCCTGTGGATGCCCGACAATGGCTGTAATATGATGTATACCCATTGTTTTCTTACTCATTTTTTAACACTCCCTTTTTTGCGAGTTAATTAAATGAATTCGATACTTTAGTTTTTCCTAGTCCATTATTTAAAATCTTATTACTTTAATTATAAATTAAGATTCTTTAATTCAAGATATTTTAGAATAAAAATGCATCTAATGCATATTGACCAGGACCGATTAAAGCTACACCAATTGCAACAGCCAGCAAAGTCAGGTTAAATTCATATCCATTTGCTGTTGCCCATAATCCATTCGGCGCATGAACCTTGATAATCGCCATTGCCATTGTTCCTGCAATCAAAATTCCTGCAAGCGGGGTTAAAAATCCTAAAGCAAAAAATAATCCGCCGATAAGCTCTGTCAAGCCTGCTAGAATTGCCATGGTCACTCCTGGTTTAATGCCAATAGATTCAAACCATCCACCTGTGCCTTTCGGGCCGTAACCACCGAACCAACCAAACAATTTTTGCGCACCATGCCCTACAAATAATAAACCAATTACCAAACGAATAATTAACAAACCAATATTTAACATTTCAAAAGCCTCCTAATTGTTTTTTACCTCGGATTCGAGATATTTTATAAAAAATTTTTAAAATCTACACTTCATCTCTTACTTTTTTTAAAAGCCGGACCAATGTCTCTTCCTCATCCGAACTTAACGAATCAAACATGGAATTCACGAACTGATGATATTTTGGCATGATTTCGTCCATCAATCCATTTCCAGCATCCGTTAGGGTCACATGAATCACCCTGCGGTCATCCGGACAGGCATTTCTGCATAACAGACCTCTTTTTTCAAGCTTATCTATTACATAGGTCATCGAACCACTCGAGATTAATATGCAATTGCCAATTTGTTGAATGGTTTGTTTCCCTTTTTGATAAAGTACCTCCAGAACAGAAAACTCCGTAATACCAAGATTGTTTTTTGCGATTTCATCTTTAATGCGATCATGAATAGCTTTCGATGTTTGCATCAATATTAGAAAGGGCAAATTCGAGCATTTCCTGTTCATTTCCTTCACCTCCTCTTAAAATCTTTAATTAAATTATCTTGAATCTGAGATAATAATATATCTTAAATTTTTTTTTGTCAATAATCTTTTTTCGATTCTTGCTAATCAACTGGTTTTACTTTCTAATATAAAAAGTGAGGCAAGAGAACCGTCCCCATGCATCACCACTACGGATTAAGGAAAGATTATCGCTTAGAGGTGACATTTTATGGATTTCCCCACTATTTATACAAATTTTTGGGATGCTGTCATTGCGGTTCCAGTCGTCATGATCATAACACAGCTTATAAAGGTGTTTTTTAAGGTATCCAAAAAATATGTCCCTTTAGTCGCATTGGCACTCGGATTAATATTTGCTATTTTTATCAGCCATCATCACAGCCTGAAGGCAGGTATCTTTATGGGCTGGTTTTATGGATATGCGGCGATTGGGAATTATGCTGCATTAAAAAATACAATTATGGTCTTTAGAAAAAACGCTTAGTGCCGGGTACGTTCGTTTTTGGAAATGGTACCTGGCTTTGAACGGATCAAGCTAAATACCTTTTTATCTAAAAACTACTTTAACTACTAAATAACTCTACTATTAAATGAATATCGCTAGAATCTTGTTCATATAATAGTTTTAAAAAGGGAAAGAAGTGGTTCTTATGTCATTTTTTGCAGGAAAAATCTACTGTAATTTTTGTATGAAGCCATTTAGAAGAAAGCCCGGAAATCCAGGTAAGTGGGTATGTCAGGGAAATACGCATCATCATACGTGTAATCCAAATATAGTGGAAGAGAACTGGCTAAAATCCGTGATTGGAATGAGATTGTATTGGGACGAGAAGGCTTATTTAGATAGATTGCTAGAGGAACAATTAAATCATATTGTATTTGAAAGCAAACATAGACTAGTAATTAAGTTCAACAATCCTATGATTGACGAAATCAGACTTTTTGATGGAAGTAATTACTATGGGTCAAACTTTAGGGTGTATGATTTGGGTTGGCAGTATGAAGATGTTTCATAATATCGATAACTGGCACCATTAAAACCTTGCATTCTGGTACTTTTTGGGGAACCATCCATCCATTACAATTATTTTATCTTAACAAATTGGAGGATGGAAAAATGAAGGATTTTTTACAAATCACGTACAAAATCAATGTTCCAATTAGTGCAGAAGAGCTTTCTACCGTTTTTAAAGCATCCGGCATAAAGCGGCCGGTTGACGATTTACCTCGATTGCAGCGGATGCTTGATCATGCTGATCTTACAATTACGGCTTGGGTTGATGAAAAACTAGCTGGAGTAGCCAGAGCTATTACCGATTACAGCTATTGCTGCTATTTATCGGATTTAGCTGTAGACAAGGCCTATCAAAAAATGGGGATTGGCAACGAACTGGTGAGATTACTTCAAGAGCAAATTGGAGATGAAGTGACGCTCATATTGCTCGCCTCTCCGATTGCGATGGAATATTATCCGCGTATTGGGTTTAAGAAAATAGATAACGGATATATAATTGCACGACAACGTTAAGCAGATTGGGTTTTCATAACGCCCGGGACTCAGACTTTTCTTCTCGCCGTTTATTCCACTCGCCCGGGCGTTATGAACCTTGAATAGCAGCGAACCCAACCTTCCAACAACAGGACAAACCGGTCAATTACTTAAAAAACAGTACCACCAACACTAATAGAATCGAAACTCCCTGCCCTACAGCCAGCCCAATCAGCCATTTTTTAAATAGGTGTTCCTTCTTCGAAGTGGCATCTGCATTCAGTTTCCATTTTTCTTCCCATTGCTCCTGGAAATCCTTTTGGTCCTGCAGCTGCTTTAGGGTCAATTGCTCCACCTCAGCCATCAGGCTGGCCTCAACATGGTGAAGATTCTTAGAAAGATCCGATAATCTTTCACTCATTGCTTCATATTTTATATTCGTGATGGAGGCCTGGTCAGTAATTCCCTGGGTGAATAGAACACCAATTTGCTCCTGAGATGACCGAATGGCCTCTAGGACCTTTTCGGTTTGCATCTCCATGAACTTATAATCATTGCGCTGCCGTTCTTTTAAATCCTCTAGCAGCTGTTCCGTCTTCGATAAATATTCTTGATATTGCTGATGCCACATGGCAATCTTTTTTTCCAATAGGGTTAACGTTTCATTAAAATGGTGCATCCTGCTGTCAAACAATTCCGACTGAGGAGCGATGACTTCTTCCTTTAGCTTGTCACTGATATCTAAAGGAAACTGACTCAGCGACTGTCGCAAATTTTCAACAGACTCAAATACTTCCCCATTCAATTCAGCTATCGTTTGTTCCCGGTCTTTTAATAGTGACTTTAATTCATCATAAAAGAGAAGGTTATTGATTTTTTTTAACGATTGAATCGCTTCATTATATTTTTCATCCACGGTTCTGTTAGAAGTGCTCATTTCCAATAATCCTTTCTGCTTGCTTTAAAATCAACTGGCTGTATTGATGGTACAACCAGCGTTCCTCGTCCGGCGTCTGCTCCCCAAACAATTTAACCTGCCATTTAGAGACCGCTTCTACAAATTCTTCTTTTAAAAATTCATCCAGCTTTTGCAACCGTTCTAATTCTTGGTTTTGTTCCCAGATCGCCCTCGTAAGTTGTTCTTCTAGCGCTGCCAAGCTCAATTCCTTTTGCCGTTTTTGTTCTTGAAGTTCGGCTGCTTTTTCTGAGGCCATTTGATGTTGCTCCTTTTTGGCCGCAGATTGCTGCAAAAGATCTCTTTTTCCAATTTGCTTAACATGATTCAATTGGTTTATATAATACTCGTAAACTAACATGTTGTTTTCATTTAATGTATCTGCAACAATCCGATAATCCTCTTCAAAGTGTTTCAGGACTATATACTGGTCAAGTCCCCGGCCATGCTTCAAGGAAAGGCTGGACGCCTGCGGATTGGATTGGAATTCAAAGCTTGTATCAGGAGCAGTATCGCGAAAAATTCGCGCTAATTTTCTTTCATTTTCATCCAGCTGCTTTCGATAGAATTCCGCCATCTCCGATTCTACCTCATTAAAGCCCTCTATCAGTCTGGTCGTTTTCCTATCCTTGAACACGACTTGATCTTTTTTCGAATCAAATTCAAATTTCGTATGTAAAAGGCAGTTGAATTTTTCCAATTGAATAGTAGCCAACTCTGATAGAAGCCTTTCATAATGGATTATATCCTCTTGTAAATACTGGACGGCCTTGGTCAAATGCTGATAAACCTGCTCTTCTTCTTCGATGCTATCCTTTATCAGCTTTATTTCCTTTTCCATCCGGTCCAGGTCAAGATTGTTCTGTCTATGAATGCTTTTCATCTGCATTATTTGATTTTCCGGTGTGAATACTGTCTTGCCATCAAAGCACGTAAACTCTTCCTTAAAGCGATCCATCGCTTTATGTAACCATTGATTCTTCTCTTCCTCGAGTCTAGCAAGCAAATCGATGCTCATGCTACATAACCTCTATTTAATCATTTTTAAAAATCAAAACTCTCTATTACCATATTTAAGATGATATATACCATCTTACTATAATTTCTAGATTTTTCTAACCTTCCAGTGGATTTTTTTATAAAAAATAAAAAGCCAAGCATACACAGAATGCCTGGCTTTGTAAGGTTTTAACCTTTGAAATAAAATAAAGCAATTAAAAAAATGATTAAGCCTATTAAGAAAATTGGGCCAACACCGGAACTGTATACGACATAAATTTTAACGTGAAGTATCACATTGATTATAAGAACAATCAATAAGATTAATAATAAAAACATGACAATCAGCACATTATTATTTTTGTTCAAGATATCAGCCCTTTTCAGAAGCTTTTGACGGAGACATTGCTTGTACCTCTTACATAAATATTTTCAATTTGCGGATTTTATGCTATTAGTCCATCAAAGAATAATACTGTGTAAGTAATGGAGCTAATACGATGGAACCGACATTGGTCCACAATTGTTTCATTGATTCACTTTTAATCGAATCTGAAATTGGTAACAATGGAATTAAACTACCATGGATTTTAATTAGTATTCCTGTTATATTAGTTATTGTCGCTTCTAAGCGAAGGACACATGGAATGGTGAGTAGTCGCGGTTCCTTTATAGGAGCTGAGGAAAGTCCAGGCTCGCACAGTGCTGAGATGCCTGTAGTGTTCGTGCCATCTGCAAAGGTGGGCAGTCAATCTTGATATTGGCTGACGGCGGTGAAATCATGCTAAGTCTCTAGAGATATGCTGAGAATAACCTGAAAGTGCCACAGTGACGATGCTTTTCTGGAAACGGAAAAGGTGGAACGGGTAAACCCCACGAGCGAGCAACCCAAATTTTGGTCGGGGCATCATCCTGCGGGAAATGAACCTAACGGATGGATCAACCATTGGTTGATAGATAGATGACTACTGCTTCCTGTACGAGGCTGACGCTGTTTGCAGTACGGAAGAACAAAACCTGGCTTACAGCCATTTCATGTGCAAATTTTAATAAAAGTTCTCTTAACAGGTAAAACTTTTTGTTTTACCTGTTTTTATTTTTGATTTATAAAACAGTCACTGACCCGCGGCTTCTTATTTCAAGTGGATCTTGTGCATCAATCGGTTGATTAACTTCGACCATTGGTGCCTTTGAATCTGCATCCATTATGTCTTTGACAGGGCTCATTTCAGCGGGTGTCCCCATATCATTCATCGCTTCAGGAAATTTGTTTTCTTTTTCCATTACAATCACCTCCACACTTATTATTCCGTTTATTCGTCCAAAAAATGAACATGGAAGAAATTTGATTGAAGGATAGTTTTGAAAATGAAATCAAAAAATAAAAAAGAGGAGTAAAAAATTACTCCCCATCTGCCACAACGATTTTATACCCTTGTTGTTTCGGGCCATTTTCGTATTCTTCAGCCGAAATTATGTAATAAGTTTCGCCATCGTTATTCGTAATCACGACTTCACTAGGACTTTTATCTACCTTGGCATCCATAAGTTGATCGTATGGAGGACCTAGTAGTTCGGTTAAGTTGTTACTCATGTAAGACACCTCCTATCTGAGTGATTCTAACAGAATTTTATGAAAAGTAAAAGAGAAAATAGGTTAAATCTCCTCTTGGTTTCCCCGCTGTCTCAAATATTCCAAAACATTTTTCCTTATAATCACAAACTTTTTCTAACAAAACAACATTAATTGTTTTATAATACAAAATAACAATTTTTTAAGAAGGTGATTAAAATGAGAGAGGTAACATTAATTCAAATTTTCAATCATCATATTGCAAAAAAGTATTTGAGCCGGTCTGGAATTGTACATGCTATTGCTTGTGCCTACCATGCCTTTAAGTTGGCAAAAGAACGCGGCGTTTCCGTTGATCTGGCAACAAAAGCAGCATTGCTGCACGATATGGGTCATTACACTTGGTATCGCAACGGCAAATGGGATTATGATTTATATAAACAAAATGATATACACGCAATTAAGGGTGCGGAAAGGGCCCATAAATTATTGATCCGGTTGGGAGAAAATCCGATTATAGCCAAAGAAATCGCACTGGCCGTCTTATTCCATACGGATTCTTACATGCCGGAAGGTTTTATCAACCGGACCCCGTTGCAAGAAATCGTCAAATTAGCCGATGAGATGGACGAGGAGCAAGGCGGAATGCACCATTATCGAAAAATGGATCGAGATAGAGCCATAAAAATGATAGAGCGGTTAGACGAAATGGTTAAGGAAGAACTGAAAAGCAGTGAGTTATAAAATAGGGAAAGGGCGATGCTTCTTGAAAACATCGCCCTTCTTGATAAAGTTTTTCTTAAATAAGTTCACTTAGTGACAATTAATTTCCCGCTCACTATACTACCCTTTACCCCAAATATTTATGGTACAGCGCTTTCGCTTCCGAAACATCCTTCGTGCCGTGTACCAAAACTCTTCCGTCTTTAAAAATGACTAAGCGGTTAGCATTCACGGTATAGGAGAGAAGGTACGGGTTTCTCTGTACAGCTCCAGTTTGTTTCTCCAATATTTTTTCTAACGCTTCAAGGTCGCGCACCATTGGAACGGAGGGACGGATTTGAACTGAATCCCTTCCACAAAGGACCGCCGTTTTTGTTTGATTTTCAAAGGATAAATAGGGGTACGAGCGCTGCGGCCCGCAAGAAGGACAATCCTTGTTCTTCAATTTATCTACCTGAATGGCACTAAATTGGTTTTTCCATAAATCAAAGGAAACGAGTTTGTTTCTTAATGAGTCCACATCTCCGACCAAGATTTTCAATGCTTCACTTATTTGGAACGAGACAACCATGTTTACAGCTGGACTAATTATTCCGGCCGTGTCACAGGTTAACCCTCCCAGAGGAACTGTTTCAAGCAAACAAGAAAGGCAAGGCGTTTTTTCAGGAATGATCGTGTAGGAAATGCCGTAGCTGCCCACACAAGCACCGTAAATCCAGGGAACTCCGGCTTTTTGCGAGACATCATTTATCATCATTCTTGTTTCAAAATTATCCGTAGCATCCATCATCAGATCTGCTTCTTTTGCCCAATCTTCAAGCTCTAGGGCTGAAGCATCTGCAATGATGGCCTCAATGTTCACAGAAGAGTTAATCGCTATTAACCGATTTTTAGCCGCGATTGCTTTTGGAATTCGATTTTTCGCATCTTCCTCTGTAAATAACTGCTGCCGCTGTAAATTGGACCACTCGACATAATCCCGATCCACGATGGTGAGTTTGCCGATGCCAGCCCGGACAAATGCTTCGGCACTTGCAGATCCAAGTGCTCCAACTCCAATGATAAGTACGTGTTTATTGGAAATTTGCTGCTGGCCGTCTTTTCCTATCGGCGGAAACAACTCTTGCCTAGAGTATCGATTATTCACCCGATACTCATTCCTTCCTTAGGGCTGCTGGCTGTCGCATATCGCTTTTTCTCGATTCTGCCCGCTTCATAACCTAGCCTTCCCGCTTCAATCGCCAATTTCATCGCTTTTGCCATTTTAACCGGATCCTTTGCTGCTGAAACTGCGGTATTTAATAACACCGCATCAGCTCCTAATTCCATTGCATAGGCAGAATCAGCAGGCGATCCGATACCCGCATCGACAATGACAGGAACTACGGATTGTTCGATAATAAACTGGAGGTTTACCGGATTGATAATCCCTTGACCAGAACCGATTGGCGACGCCCCTGGCATGACAGCATGGCAGCCTGCTTCTTGAAGTTTCCGGGCTAGCACCACATCGTCAGAGGTATAAGGGAGTACAATAAAGCCTTCCTTCACCAATTCTTCGGTGGCCTTTAGCGTTTCAATCGGGTCAGGAAGTAACGTTTTATCACAGCCGATCACTTCCACTTTAATCATGTCGCATAAGCCTGATGCTTTCGCTAACTTAGCGATTCGGACAGCCTCTGCAGCTGTTTTCGCTCCTGCAGTGTTTGGCAGCAGCGTATATTTATTGGTATCTAGCTGCTCTAAAAAATTCGGCTGGCTGGCTTCAAAAATATTCATCCGTCTTACTGCAAATGTAAGGATTTCTGCTTCTGACACTTCGACCGCCTGCTTTTGGATGTCAAAGCTTGGATACTTCCCTGTCCCAAGCAATAAACGAGATTGGAAGGATAATGGACCAATTTTTAACATATCAACCGCCTCCTACAAAATGGACTATTTCAATTCGGTCTTTATCTGCTAGTCTAGTTCTTTGGTGTTCCAGCTTGGTTAAAATTTCACCGTTTACTTCGACCACAACGACTTTATCATGGATTTCAAAATGCTGAAGAACATCTGACACAAATACCATACTGTCTGATAATTGGGTCCATTCGCCATTTATTAATACCTTCATGGTTTACCTCCTACCAACATATTTCTGTCGAGCCTGAAAGCTGATAGCAGATTCTCATCTTTCAGTCTGCCTTCGATTAATTCAGCCACTAGTTTCCCTGTAATCGGGCTAAGTAGAATCCCATTGCGAAAATGCCCTGCTGCCACAAACAAATTCTTCCACCTCGGATGCACGCCAATGTAAGGCAGTCCATCACCTGTCTGTGGCCGAATTCCAGCCCACACCCGCTCCCACGCTGCCTCTTTAATTTGCGGTATGATTTGGGTTGCTCTTTCCAGTAAAGTGGAAATCCCTTTTGCTGTTACCTTTTTATCGAATGTATGTTCAATCATGGTCGCACCAATATAAATTTCTCCATTCTTTTTTGGTACAAGATAGCAACGTTTATCTGAAAAAATGGTTCTATTGATAATTGGCCTTTCTGTTTTAACTGAAAAGCATTCACCTTTAACAGGATACATATTCATCTCTAAACCAGATTCACGCATTAATTGGGCCGCCCAAGCACCGGCCGCAACAACAAAGTTATCACTAAGGATGGTTCCGTTCGTGGTTTGCACCCCTATCACCTGACCGTTTTGATAAAGAAAAGATAGCACTTCGGTGTTTTCAAGTATTTTAGCACCAAAATGGACCGCCGCTGTTGCGAACGCCTGCGTTAACTTTGCAGGCTGTACATGCCCGTCGTTCGGGAGATACATCGCTCCAGGTACGCTTGGTGAAAGTGACGGTTCCATTTCTTGTAATTCCTTCGCATCCAGCCATTTTATGGTTGGATCCCATTTCTTTTGAAAGGTGACTTGTTTTTTTACTTCTTCTGCTATGTCTTCGGTTTCTGCAATTTTTAACATCCCTTTATTGACAAACTCGATGTCCACACCAGTAGTTTCCAATAATTCATTAGCGAGAGCCGAAAACATTGCTTGACTTTTTATCGCCAACTTGAATAATGGACCGTCATGTTCAAGTTCAGCTTGCGCAGCCAGCATTCCGGCGGCAGCACTTGATGCTTGGCAGCCGATTTGTTCTTTCTCAATAATGATGACTTTTCTTCCTTGCTTTGATAACTGATAGGCAATCGAGGCTCCATTAACACCACCTCCAATTATGGCAACATCAAATGTATGATCCATATTTCCCACCTCCATCTCTAAATGCATGTATGTAGGACTTTACGGCTAATAAGGGGTCACGAGCATCTAAAACACCTGACATGACAGCGATACCCGTTGCCCCTGCCTGTAGGACCTCTTCCGTATTCTCCGGCGTTATCCCGCCAATGGCAATCACGGGAATGTTCAGCTGTGACAGCCGTGTTAATTCCTCTAGTCCTTTTGGGGTCTTTCCTGGTTTTGATTGCGAAGGGAAGACATGACCGTATAGAACGAAATCAGCTCCATTCTCCTTTGCATTTTTTCCTTCTTCATAAGAGTGAATGGAAGTCCCGACCCTAAGTTGAGGAAAATGCTCCTTTACACAGGCTGTATCTAAACTATGATAGGCTAATTGAACACCAAGGGCCTTTGCCACGATTGCAACATCTACCCGATCGTTAATCACGATTTTTGATAGAGGGACGTTTACATTTGTTAAAAGTTCGACTGCTTGAAAAAGCTCCTTTGCTGATTTTTGTTTTTCCCGCAAGTGTAGCGCAGTTACAAATGGATGAATATCCTTCGCTATTTCAGCCAATTGGTGGATCGACATTTTACCATTGGATATAAGATGCAACTCTTTTTCTTTTAGACTAGTAAAAATACAACTCCCCCCTTTGAATGGATTTCGCTGGTCTAAGGAAGCGCAAAACAGGCAAAACAAAAAGCCACTTCCTTTTGTAAGAAAGTGGCCGAAATTTAGAAATAAAAATTTTGCTCTCCAAAAATCCCGTTGTCCACTTCCCTACGCTGGCATTAACCAGATCAGGTTCATAGAGTCCCGAAGTCACACTTCAATCTCAGCCTTTTCAAAAAGGCACCTCTAGCGGATTTGATTCATATTCATTTGAAAAGATTACCTCATATGGATATATGGTAACATTTTATTCTAAAAAGTCAAACATTTCAAACTTTATTTGCTCGTACATTTCATCAAATTGCTTTGAAATATTTCTTATTTACACCTATTTTGAGGCACGAGAACCGTCCCCATGCATCAAATTTTTATGCTATAATCACTTTAATATAGTGGAAAGCAGGCTGTGTATGGATAAAAAAGTAGGCCAATTTCTAATTGAGAATGAACAAAAGTTTATACATTTTTGGGAAGAGCAAATTATTATCCATCATTACCGGGATAATCCAGAGCTAATATTAAAGAATGGTCATTTAATGTACCATCTCATAACTAATTCAATTTTAAAGGGATTCTCTGATGAAGATGTTAAATCATTGGCGCACAAAGTAGCCCTGGAACGGGTCGAGGCTAATGTCAATATTGGGGAATTTGTTTATAATGTAAATCTGGGCAGAAGTATAATTATTAAATATTTAAACCTTTCCGGACTCATACCAGAAGAGCTGCAGCCAACGATTGACTTGGTCAATAAACAGTTTGATTTATTCTGTTTCTACGCTGTTTCTAAGTACACCGAAATCAAAGATAAGAAACTACAAGAACAAAATTTATTTATTTCTCAAACACATAAGGACCGGTTGGCGATTCTTGGACAAATGTCTTCTAGCTTTGTTCATGAATTTCGCAACCCGCTCACTTCCGTTATGGGCTTTATAAAACTATTAAAGCACGAGCATCCTAATCTACCATATTTAGATGTCGTCAGCCAAGAATTAGATCAACTTAAGTTCAGGATTACTCAGTTCCTTCATACATCAAAACTAAACACGCTGGCAGAAAGCCAGAATGAAGACATTACCATCCATTTATTAATAGAAGATGTGCTTGATTTCCTCTATCCAAGCATCGTCGATGGCAATGTCCAAATTCATACAAATATCGATGCTGATATTTGTATTACTGGCGATAGGAATGAGTTAAAACAAGTTTTTCTAAACCTATTAATAAATGCAGTTGACGCTGTGTGTGAAGAAGAAAATCTGCGGAAAATTGATATCCAAACAAATATAGATGATCACCAAATCAAAATTCGTATTTCTAATAATGGCCCCACTATCGATCCTGAAGCAGTACATTTAATTTTCGAACCCTTCTTCACTACTAAGAAACTAGGTACCGGTATCGGCTTATTCGTTTGTAAGAATATTGTTGAGAAACATCACGGTGAAATAGAATGTATGTCAGATAATCACTTAACTACCTTTCAACTTACATTTCCTATTAAACATAATTAGAATTCAAAAGCACCGCCAAGGCGGTTTTTTTTTGTAAAAAAAGAAACCAGTTAAAATAAGCTGGTCGGGCGCATTTTGTCTTTCTATGATGCCCAACTATTATGGATTCAACGGTTCGGGCCCATAAAACCTTTCTATGATACCGAACTTTTCTATGATTCATCAGTTCGGGTGCATAGAACCTTTCTATGCGACCAAACTTTTCTATGTTTCATTAGTTCGGGTGCATATAGCCTTTCTATGATACCAAACTTTTCTATGATTCAACGGTTCGGGCGCATAGAACCTTTCTATGATACCGAACTTTTCTATGATTCATCAGTTCGGGTGCATAGAACCTTTCTATGCGACCAAACTTCTCTATGATTCATCAGTTCGGGCGCATATAACCTTTCTATGATACCGAACTTTTCTATGATTCATCAGTTCGGGTACATATAGCCTTTCTATGATACCGCAATCTTTCATGATTCATCAGTTCGGGTGCATAGAACCTTTCTATGCGACCAAACTTCTCTATGATTCATCAGTTCGGGCGCATATAACCTTTCTATGATACCGTACTTTTCTATGTTTCAACGGTTCGGGCGCATATAGCCTTTCTATGATACCGTACTTTTCTATAATTCAACGGTTCGGGCGTATATAACCTTTCTATGATACCGAACTTTTCTATGTATCAACGGTTCGGGCGCATATAACCTTTCTATGATACCGTACTTTTTAATGATTCAACAGTTCGGGCTCATAGCTTTCTTATGCGACCGAACTATTGAAAGATGCACTCGCTTACGTCAAATTAATAGTTTTCAAATTGTAATAACTACCTTACCTTGAGCATGCCCTTGTTCGAAATACTTGAATGCTTCATGAATTTCACTTAATTTAAACCTTTTATCAATGACTGGTGTAATTTTTCCAACTTCGATAAGCTCTTTTATGAAATTTAAATCGCTTTGGTTCTGCCTCTGTAAAAAGCTGCCCATTTTTTTATTTCCAAAGAGGGAGAACCAAGGCCACAGTGTCATTGCTTGAAACATTTGAGCCCCTGAACCTCCTACATGAACGAAAATTCCATTACGAATTAGACCAAAAGTCATAACAAGTGACGAATCCTTTGTCTTAAAAGGATTGCTTCTGTATACTCAAAACCATAGCAGTATTTGTTCAAGGAACGCCTTGTTGTTAAGCTTTCGCTTAGATACTAATAGCCAAGGAGTGATGATGTGATAAATCGTGTTTACGAGAAATTGGAGGCTGCCCTTCTGGATTGGGAAATGATGAAGAAAGCTTCAGAGGATGAAAGCGAAGAATGTGCCGAACGGTTTGAAAGGCATTTTTATGAGTTTATTGACGAATTAAAGATTTGGTTTCAGCAATTGGAACCGCCAGCCACTATCGATGATGCAGAAAATCTTCCTGAAATCAGTGATATAATCGAGCGTTTACCGGCACCGCTTCAACTCAACTTTTTAACAGAATTGGAGTTAATTGTGGAAGGAGAAGACCAAGTCCGCTACGATTAATCCCCACCAAAATTCACAAGTGGTGACGCACGGGGACGGTTTTCATGTTTTGGAAGCATGAGAACCGTCCCCATGTTTTATTTTAGCTGAACTCGCTTTCGTTCCGGATTTCCTTTTAATATCATACATGTACTAGTAGAATGCCCTACTAGACTTCCCTTTTCATCATATACATGACATTCCAGCAATCCCACTGTAGAGCCTTTCTTAATCAGTTTCCCCTCTGCTCGAAGCTTCGATTTAAAAATCGGTTTAAGGAAATTAAATTTAATTTCAACTGTCGTAAACAGTTCGTCATCTGAGAGCGTTGTGACAAAAGCATATCCCATCGCAGCATCCGCAATGTCACACAGAATCCCGCCGTGCAGCGTCCCCATTGGGTTATGTAATCGATCAGAAGCTTCCATTTCAATCACAACTCTGCCTTCCTCCACCTCTACCACTTGAAACCCAAGTACTTCCGCAACTGGTGCAATAGGTACTTCACCTGTCATCATTTTCTTCATACCTTCTAAGCGACTCACAAAATTCACCTTCCAAATTATTTTTATTAGATTCTATTAAACTTGAATATTGATTTCTCCTTTATGTGCCCTCTTTCCATACCAGATAAGGATGAAGAGAGAACCTACGAGAACGACTATTAACAGCAAATAAATGTGCTGAAATGAGGAAATGAAAGGTATTTTCGCTTGCCAGCTGATTAATACGCCACAAATTGCGACTGCTAATGACCCTCCAAAGAATTGGCTGAGTTGACTTAACCCCATACCAGAACCAATCTGATCCTTGGCTAAAATGCGAGATACCTCATTGGATAAAGCAGATATTATCGTCGAAAGAGCCGGAGCGAATATGATATAGCCAAACATTACGATGTAAGGCGATACCTGTACCAGCATTGTCATAAAGATCATACTTGCGGCCATGAGAAAATGCCCGATTATCAGGAAGCGATAATTGCCATACCGGTCAATCCAACTTCCGACCCGCCTAATCATAATGGCAGATAATAGTGATCCTGGACACATCATCAATCCTACAGCTCCTGCAGGCAAATGAAACCCATCTGCCAACAATAAAGGCAGCATAAAGAGCATTGACATATTCAGTATAAAAGCACAAAAACTAACAACAAGAAGTTTTCGGTAACCATGATGCAGAAACAGTTTGGGGAGTACAAATGGATTTTTCGCCTTGCGTAAGTGCCATATGTTCACGGTGAGTGCACCAAAACTTAGGAGTAGAAACCATAGGGACAATTGCATGACGCAAATCAACAGTGATACCACTGCAATGGCAGTAAGGGCTGCGCCGGAAATATCAAATCTGAATTCAGTGGGGATTTCTGGTGGCAATAGCTTCCACAATACCGGTACCAATGGAATAACCATGCAGGTGATAAGAAAAAGTCCATTCCAGCCAATAAACTGGGTGATTACTCCGCCAATCACTGGTCCCAAAGCAAAAGCAAGAGATGTCCCTGATGCGATAATGGTAATGGCCCGTCCACGGCGCTCGAACGGCACGTAACGGCTTGCCAAGACAATACCTAATCCTGGCACGGCACCGGCACCGCTTGCCTGTATCAAACGAGCAGCCATAAGAATACCAAAACTATGCGTGAAAAAGCCTACGATGGATGCCGCCCCAAGTAGGATAAGACCAACGAACAGCAGCTTCCGAATCGGCACATAATCGGATAATCGGCTGAAGATGACTGTTGATAAGGCAAACACAATGGAATACCCTGACACAATCCAGGAGCCTTCACCGGCTGTTATGTGTAATTCGTGTATGATGGTTGGCAGGGCAACGTTGAACATCGTCGTATTCATGAGGACCAAAAATGACCCGATTGCCCATACGGGGATAATAATTCTATCGTTCAAGTTGAAACCATCCTTTGCAATTAAATTTCTATTTTTCAAAACTTCTTTATTTGTTCGCAATTCCAATGTCATAAAGTATTCTTTTAAATCGCTGAATCTCTTCAACCTTTAAACTAGACATCACTTCCTCATTCATCTCATCCATCTTCTGACATAGTGGTACTTCCAGCGATTTTCCTCTTTCCGTCAGAAATACTAGCTTGTTGCGACGATCATTGGAGTCCACTCGCCTTTCGATAAAACCGTTTTGTTCCAAGCGGTCGATAATCCCTGTTATGGTCGCACTGTCTAGCAGAAGTCGTTCAGCTAATTCAAAACTAAATTGTCCATCCTTTCTCCACAGCTGACGAAGCAGTGCATATTGAACTGGTGTCACACCGTACGGGGATAATTTGGATTTACTTACTTGATTCACCTTTTGCAATGCTTTTCCAAGTAGAAAATGAACACAGATATCGGCTTTTTCCATAATTCACCACCACTATTATTCAAATTTTCTGATTAGTAAGAATATAACATACCCAAATTCATTTGTATACAAGTGATTTGTATGCAAATGATTTGGGTAACGAAAAAACCAACTCTTACCGATGGAGTTGGTCGATATTTCCGGCTATATTTGATCAATTCTTACACAAGAAATACCTCGGCTTGAGACCTCTTTAAAAACAGCTTTTAATGCATGAATGGTATTCACGGGAGCCTCTTCATCCGCACCAATGGTTTTTCCACAATCATGCAAAAGGATGACGTCACCATTTTTCATTCCATGTAAAAGCCTTTTTTCTACTTTCTCACTGCCGCCTTTACTGCGCCAATCCTCTGCCATCAACGACCATAGAATGATTTTATATCGATTCAAAAGAAAAAAATCAAATACATTTAACAATCCCCACGGCGGACGATAATAGATCGGCCGTTCTCCCGTAATTCTTTCAATGACGGCAGCACTCTTGTCTAACTGGCGCCGAACCATCCATGGATCCATGATCCAGTTAGACTTATGAACGTAATTATGAATGCCAATTAAATGTCCCTCTGCTTGCATTCTTTCGATTAACTCCGGGTATTGTTCCGCTTTGGACGCCACGACAAAAAATGTTGCTTTTATATTATTTATTTTTAACAAGTCCAAGAGCTGTGGGGTATAAATCGGATTCGGACCGTCGTCAAAGGTAAAGGCAATTTTTTCAGAGGCACATTTCCGTTTTAACACACCAATCCCAAATCCCGCCGTTAGAGAATAAGGAATTAACCAATATATAAAAAGAAAACTACAAATGAGAAGAACGATGTTAAACATCCTTCAATCGCCCCTTTTAATCCAACTTTCTTTTAAAAACCAAACTTAACACAGTTGATAAAATAAACAGTGTGCCGCCAAGGATAAACGGCATCAATTTTCCATATCGCAGCCCTGCAAATAGGCTGCTTACCGAAATCGTATAGGGCAATATCCCCAAGGCTGTTGTCCAGATAAAAGCCCTTTTGTTTACTCCTAATATACCTGCCGCATAGTTGATAAAATGATACGGCACCAATGGGACAAAACGGATGAACAAAAGTCCTGCATCGCCTCGTCTTTGCAGCCAGCGATCTATTTTTTCCAAGTAAGGCTTGGCCAAAGGTTCAATGATTGGCCGGGCAATCCAATTAGATAAATAATAGGCAAGGACTGCCCCAGCGATTCCGCCAATCCAGGAATACAAACCTCCCGCAATGGGTCCGTATATTTCAATCAGAAAAAGCGAAACGAATTCGCCGGGTGCCGGTATGACATTGACAACTGTTTGAATCATAATCCCCAGGATGATTCCGAAAAACCCTAGATGGCGGATAGATTCCAGCCATTCTTTTGCCGTTCCTGTATGAAGGAAATATAAATAAAGTCCGGTTAGTAGTAAAAATATCAACAAGCTTCCAAATGATAGTAAACGAGCCATTGGATTTTTTATGTTGGATGATTCTTTCATTACATTCTCCATGTTTCACCTTCTTAGCGGCTAATCAACCAAATAGATAGATTAGATTCTGCAGGCTGCTATTGTTTTCTTTTGTTTTCTTAATCACTTCGGCTGATGCAAACGCAGATTCTTTCGGATGAAATCGTTTTGAATTCTCGCTCATCTGTTGAAGCAGGTCGTGATTGCTTAGTAATTTAGACAAATGCTTGCTTAAATCACGGTCCGTTTTAGCTTGAACGGCCACCCCTGCTTGAACTAAAAATCTGGCGTTATCCTGTTCTTGACCGGGGATTGGTTTATACAGAAGCATCGGTAATTCCATTGCAATGGCTTCAAACGTTGTGACTCCGCCCGGCTTTGTAATCATTAAATCAGAAATAGCCATTAACTCATGAACGTAGTTAATATAACCAGTGAGATGGATACGATGCTTGGAATTCTTCAGTTTTTCCTTTAATTGCAAACGAAGCTTGTCGTTATGCCCACAAACAATGATTAATTGTACCGGATTCGGTAATGCATCAATCTCCTGTATGGTGGAATTTCCATCACCAATCATCCCGCAGCCGCCGCCCATGACTAATACTGTAGGCAGGTGCTGATCTAAATCATATTTTCGAAAAATTTCCTCCTGTTCGATGAACTGAGAAAATTGCTGCCGAATCGGAATTCCCGTATCGGCGATGCGATTTTCTTCAACGCCTAAACCAACCAGAGAATCACGGACCAGCTTAGAGCCAACAATATATTGATCCGTATAGGGATAAATCCAGCAGCTATGATTGGTATGGTCTGTAATAGCTGTGACGATTGGAATATCAATTAAACCGAAGGATTTCAACTTGGACATCACTGCCGCTGCCAAAGGAAACGTACTGACTACAACAGTCGGTTTCACTTCCTCCAGCAGTGCTAACATCCGCCCGAGTCCGGTAGAGAAAATCGACTTCATCATTTTAGAAAAAGTGTTCGCCTTGCGAGTTTTTTGATAAATAAAGCCATACAGATGCGGGAATTTTTTCACGCCCTGTAGGTAGAGAAACCGACTCACTTGATTAGAATAAGGATGAACCCATTCCATAAAATCAACAATCACCGGTTCTAAATCAGGATATCGAACCGCAATCGCTTCATGCAGCGCTTGAGCTACTTTAATATGACCATCACCATAATTACCTGTTAAAATTAAAATTTTATCTTTCATTCATCTCCACTCCTTTATATTGTTGAAGTGTTTTTGTTCTATGGTTTTTAGGTGCCCACATCAATTAGCGGGCTATCACACCAATAATGTTACAAAAAACTTCTTAAGGAAAAATGCCATTCCTTCTGAAGATTTTCTTAAGATATAAAGGTAAACTTCAGAAATTCTTCAGAATTTCTATTGTTTTTTCTTAAGGGGAATGGAGTAAACTTTAGGAAGTTAGAAAGGAGAGGTTTACATGGCTCAAGAAACCATCCTCGTTATTGATGATGAAAAGGAAATTCGTGATTTAATCGGGATTTATCTTACGAATGAAGGTTATCACGTTTTAAAAGCAGCAGATGGGATCGAGGGGTTACAGTACCTAGAGGAGAACAATGTTCATTTGGTTGTATTGGATATCATGATGCCGCGGCTGGATGGAATTCAAGCCTGCATGAAAATAAGAGAAAGCAGAAATGTTCCGATCATAATGTTATCTGCGAAATCGCAGGATATGGATAAGATCATGGGGTTAACTACCGGAGCGGATGACTATGTCACAAAACCGTTTCAGCCTTTGGAATTAGTCGCAAGAATCAAGTCGCAGCTTCGTCGTTATCTTCGGTTAAATCAAACGGACGGAAGCCCACAAGCAACTACAGTCCAACAGCAGGATGTCATTTCGATTGATGAGCTAGTCATTAATATTCCTACACACGAGGTTAAAGTGGATGGGAAAGACATAAAGCTAACACCAAGGGAATTTGCCATTCTAGAGTTGTTGGCCCGCAATCCTGGAGTCGTGTTTAGTACCGAAAAAATCTATGAACAGGTATGGAATGAGCCGTTTTATGAATCGGAAAACACCGTCATGGTTCATATTCGTAATTTGCGCGAGAAACTGGAAAATAACCCGCGGAAACCACGGTATATCAAAACGGTTTGGGGGGTGGGCTATAAAATTGAACAATAAGAACCAGTCCCCTTCCTCGTTTCGAAAAGGCAGTCATTTTGGCAAACTTGTCCATTTAGTAAAGACAAGCATTCGCATTCAGTTGATCATGGCATTTGCCTTTTGTACGCTTGTTTCCTTATTGGTCGGTTTTGCCACAAGCCCCTTCTTTGTTAGCGAGGACCGCAGGCTCGATTTTACCGAAGGGGTTGTCACCATTGAGGAAAGTGCACGTGATTTGGTGAAACAATTCAACCAAATGAACCAGGATATCAACGAACTCGTAAGGGAATTAGGGGATCAAGATCCTGATTTTAAAAGTCAATTTCTTCAGCCTGCACCGCCTTCTGTGAAAGAAGAAAACGACTGGTTAATCGTCCCTTACAATGGGAAAGCTTTCTATCAAATAACCAAGAATGAATTAATCCAATATTTAATTAACACACCAAAGCAACAAAATAATCTCAAAGTGTTGGTTACGGATTTGGATGGTAAAGTTGTGTATAAATCAGCAGGAGCACATGATACTCAAGTAAATCTGTCCGAAGAAATGAAAAGTGCCAAAAAGACTCTTGGTGAAAAGGTGCATGATGAGCAGCCCATTATTACAAGAATGTATCCAATTACCAATGCTGGCGGGAAAGGCTATTTAATTGTAAGCGGCGTCCCAAAAGCCACATCTGTTTATGAAAAAGAAACGGGAGTTACCCCTTATCTGCTTGGACTTATCGCGTTTATTCTCTGTTATTATTTCATAACCAAACGAAAGATGAGGGAAATAGAGGAGATTGCGCTAGGTTTAACGGAAATCGCCAAGGGAAATTTGCGTTATCGGATACGGGAGAAAAGTCAAGATGAAGTAGGTTCGCTTGCAACCAACATTAATTACATGGCTTTTGAATTAACCGAAATGATGGAAAGACAAAGACATACTGAAAAATTAAAGGATGAGCTGATCACCAATGTTTCCCATGATTTACGTACACCCCTAACTTCGATCATGGGCTATATGAGACTAGTAAAAGACCATCAGTATAAAAACCAGGCACAATTGGATGAATACGTTGATATCGCTTATGGCAAATCAGAACAATTAAAGAATTTAATCGAGAATTTATTCGATTTTACCCGTCTAACGTATGAAGGTAACCAGCTCAAAAGAGAAAAGGTTAGCCTAAACCAAATGCTCAGACAGCTGATGGATGAACTTGACCCGATTGCAAAAGATCACGATGTCATGTTTAGCAGCAACCTCCCAAAAGAACCAATCCTGATGGAGATTGATCCGAATCAAATGGTTCGCGCGTTGGAAAATGTATTAACAAATGCCATCAAATATAGTACCCCTCCTGGAAAAATTCATGTTCATTTGGTCCAAAACGAACATTCTGTTCAGATTTCTGTTTCAAATCCATGTGATTCCCTTTCTGAGGAGGAGGTTGCTAGATTATTTGATCGTTTCTACCGGGTGGATCCCTCACGTTCCTCCAACAAGTCTGGGGCTGGATTAGGCTTAGCCATCACAAAAAGTATCATTGAATTGCATCAAGGGACCCTTCGTGTTGAATATAAAAATCAAGTCATTCAAATTTTCATCGAATTGCCTTAATGAGGAACATGAATAATGAAAGGATCGTTGGAACGGTCCTTTTTTATTGGCTTTTGAATTTACGTACTAAAACAAAAAAGACTGCCGACTTAGTCGACAGCCCCGAAAATCCTTATAGTACAATCTTAATCTTCTTTATTTTTCCCTTTGCCCTTGCCTTTTCCCTTTTCTTTTTCCTTTTTCCATTCATCTTTTTTATGTTTCTCTTTCCAATTATTCCAGCCATTTTCAATTTCCGTTTTTACTTTTTCAATTGGCTTTGGCGGTACTTCTGCAGAAGCGATACCTTTTATATACAGTTCATTATTAACTTCATATACACTGCTTGGCTGCTTAAAGTTTGATGAATCCGTTCCAAATGATTGGATCATCGCTTTAAACATATATTGGGCAATTTTCGTCGTATTTCCAGCCTGATAGTTGCCAGGACCGTTTTGGGCATATCCGGTCCAGACTGCCATGGTGTATTGTGGTGTATATCCGGCAAACCAGCTGTCATTTGTCGCATTGTTCGGATATCCATATTTCGCACGTGTTTGGGTATCAAAATTGGTTGTACCCGTTTTTCCCGCGACATCCAAACCGGAGATATTGGCGGTTGTACCTGTTCCGGCATCAACGACAGTCCGTAACATATCAGTCACCATATACGCAGTGTAATCCTGCATCACTCGCTTTGGTTTCTCGGCGAAATTTACCGTTGTGCCATCTGCCAAGACGACCTTTTGGACAAAATGCGGTTTATTGTAAATCCCGCCGTTTCCAAAGGCGCTGTAGGCACCTGCCATTGCTAGAGGGCTGACGGTATTGCTTCCAATTGCATAAGACTCATAGACCTGATTATTCTTAAACGTAATGCCAAGCTGTTCGGCAAAGCTCTTCGCTTTATCAAGACCAACCTCCCGGAGTGTGAGAAGGGCTGGGATATTATATGAGTTTTGCAGCGCGGAGCGGATGGTCAGCATTCCATGATATTGATGATCCCAGTTAGAAATCTGCTGTCCGGTTGAATAGGTTGTCGGCTTGTCATTGATTAAATGGGCCGTGGACCACTTTAAATTTTCAATGGCGGGACCGTAATCAAGAATCGGCTTAAAGGTGGAACCCGGCTGACGATTGATATCAACCGCCAAGTTGTGGCCAAGAAAGTCAGCTTGATAGTCGTTTCGGCCGCTGCCAATCGCCCTGACTTCCCCCGTTTTTGTATCCATAAAAACGAACGCCCCCTGATACTTCGCATCCGGGTAAGCAATGATTTCATTGGTGTTCATCATTTTGTCGGCATAATCCTGTGCTTTCGGGTCCAGTGTCGTATAAATCGATAACCCATCGGCACTGACGTCTACATCCTTAAGCTTTCCTTTGATCTCTTTTACCACTGCATCCAAAAATGCTTCATACGGCATTCCTTGCTGCTCACTTTTTGGTATAAGCCCTTCTGTGACTGGAACTTTTGAGGCATCCTCCATCTGTTTTTCCGTAATATAGCCGTGCCGATGCATCAAGCTTAAGACTAAGTTACGGCGATTGGTAGCCGCTTCTGTGTTTTCCTTCTTGGTTGGGTCGTAATTATTGGGACTTTGCGGTAGTCCGGCTAGCATCGCTGCCTGCGAGAGTGTCAACTTTTTCAAATCGTTTGGCTCTAGCCCGTAGTAGTTCTTTGCTGCGGCAGCCACTCCGTATGAGCGGTTACCCAGGTAGATTTTGTTCAAATACATCATTAAGATTTCGTGCTTGGAATACTTATTCTCCAGCTGATACGCCAAATCCCATTCCTGCACCTTCCGTTTCAATGTTTTTTCGGGTGTCAAAAATGAGTTTTTAATGACCTGCTGCGTAATCGTACTCCCGCCCTGAGATCCGAAATCACCGGTTACATTGACAAAAATGGCTTTGGCCGTCCTTTTGATGTCAATTCCATGATGGTCATAAAAGCGGGAATCCTCCGTGGCAATGAACGCATTTTCCAGCACCTCCGGAATTTGCTCATACGAGATTTTTGTCCGCTTTTCTTTCCCGTATTCATAAATGAAGTTTCCATCTTTATCATAAAATTTCGTTGATAGAGGGTCGATTAATTTGGAAGCATCTAGTTCAGGTGTACCCTTCACCATCGATGCGAACGTGATTGCCCCTGCCCCGGTTGAAACAAGCCCTATTACCAAACAGACAATAAGCACTTTTCTTAACAAAGACCCTTTTACGGGCAATTTTTTGCTTATTTGGCGGCTTTCCCTAGTGTTCTCCGCTTTCCTTCGTTCCTCACGAGATTGATAGTTTTCTTCTGTCATAATTCTTCTCTCCGATGATGCATGGGGACGGTTCTTCTGCTTCAGCAGCAGAAGAACCGTCCCCATGTTTTTTTTTACATATAAACATATTCGTAAGGAATGCTCTCTTTATGGGGGATTTCCACTAAATCATCGCAGGTATCAGCAGTGCCCCCAACAGCAGGGTAATAAAGGCGGCGAAAATCATCGCCAGGGATGAAAAGGTCGCTTCCTGCTCCCCATATTCCAGCGCCTTACTCGTTCCGGCACCATGTGCACTCATTCCAAGCGCTAGACCTTTGGCAATCGGCGTCTGAATTGATAACCATTTGATAACAAAAGGGCCGACAACACCGCCAATCACGCCGGTCAAGATGACGAACACGGTTGTTAATGTTGGCAGGCCGCCAATCTCTTTTGAAACCTCAATGGCAAACGGCGTTGTAATGGACCTTGGAAGAATTGACGTCATAAAATCATATTTCAAATGAATGATTTTTGATAAAGCAAATGTTGAAAAAATCGCCACCAGCGAACCCGTAATGGTACTGATAATGATGGTTCCCAAATATTTTTTGACTATCGGAAGATGCTTATAAATCGGTACCGCGAACGCAACTGTAGCTGGTCCGAGCATATGTGTCAGCCACTTCGTTGCATCCAAATATTGATTTGCGGACACATGCATGATTGAAATTAGCACGATTAACAGAATTGGCGCAAGCAGTAAATGATGGAATAAAGGAAACGCCCATTTAGCATAGATTTTCTTGGATAATCGATAGATAAGGTAAGTTCCTACAATACACATTACCATCATCATAGCTGCTCACTTCCTTTCCTTTTTGTTACTTTTTCTGCAATTAAGGCTGTCATTCCCATCACAATGATGGTGCTGATCCCAATCAATACAACGATTTCGGCCCCTTGAAAGCTGATAATTTCATCATAATTCACAATCCCTACTGCAGATGGTACGAAGAATAATAGCAGCTCTGCCAGCAGCCAATTGGCTCCTTTTTCAATCCATTCCAGCTTGATGATGTGAAGGCAAAGTGCCAAAAACAAAAGGAACAAGCCAAACATCGAAGCAGGTATCGGCAGTGGAACGATTTCTTTTAGTGCGGCTCCGAGAAATAAAAAGACATGTATGAATAATATCTGTAAAATAATAACTCCAATTTTCATCGTAAAAATCCTCTCCATAAGAAGTAAAAGGAGATCTCTTCATGCTCCTTTTACTTCTCGATTTAAACTATAGAGTAATGTTACGACGAATTTTACCATTCGTAAAATACATATTTATAATGGTTTTCATAACTCAAAGTTATAATGATTCATTCAAAATAAAGTCAATAAAGGTTCTCCCTGCATTGGAAATATAGCGGTCTTTTTTGGTAATGACGGCAAGCTTCCATAGGATGACTGGCCTGAGGGTAATGATTTTTAAATCCCTATTCATTAACCGATTGCAAATGGATTGCGGAAGAACGGTGATCCCCAGGTTGGCTGCCACCATTTCCGACATCAGGTCCCATTGCGTACTTTTAAATAAGATCTTCGGCTCAAAACCACCAGCTATAAAGAATTGATTCCTTAAGATCTGATTTAATGAAAATTCTTCATGGTAAAAGATAAATTCCTCATCTGCTAATTCCTTGATCTCTACTTGTTTACGGGCAGCAAGGTGATGATCTTTATGAACCACCAGCATCATTTCTTCCTCCACAATCGGGTAAACTTGAAAATCCTGCTCATCAATCGGCAGAACGGTAACACCAAGCTCAAATTCCCCTTCATCAACGCTCTTGACCACCCTCGCTCCACCGTACTCGGTAATATTTAGTTTGATATTTGGAAATTCCTGATGAAACTTAGCCATCACCTTTGGAAAAAATAAACTTCCGATAAACGGCGGCAAGCCAATGTTAATTTCGCCTCTCTTCAAATCTGTCATATCATTTAATGTCGTGGTCATTTCATCAAGCAGGCCAGAAATTTTCTGGGCATATTCTAGCACCACATTCCCAGCGTCTGTGAGATTCGTTGTCTTTTTGCTGCGGATAATCAAGGTCATGCCAAGCTCTTCTTCTAATGCCATAATCGATTTACTCAAGGCAGGCTGTGAAATATGCACACTCTCCGCTGCCTTCGTAATACTTTTGTGCTTGGCTGCCTCCATAAAAAGATTTAATTGGCGTAACTCCATGAAAACACCTCATCTTAAGGATTCTTTAGAAGGATTTTAACATATCCGCAGTATTACCAATACGATTGAATAACAAAAATACCGCTTAGCAACGACTAGCGGTATCCCCTTATTTCGCTAATTCAGGAGTCATGATCCGTTCAGAGTTTGTATAAATATTTAAGGCATTATTCCGAATAAATCCAACCGTTGTAATCCCCAGTTCTTTTGCCAACCTTAATGCAAGTTCTGTTGGGGCCGATTTTGAAAGAACCGTGCCGCATCTAATTTTTGCTACTTTTAATAATACCTCCGAGGAAATGCGCCCGCTAAAGGCAATCACTTTGTCTTCGATGGAAATATGATGCTTTAGACAGTAGCCGTAAATTTTATCCAAAGCATTATGTCTGCCAATGTCCGTCCGGGCTACAATGATGCCATTCCCATCACACAATGCGGCGTTATGGACACCGCCCGTATCTTGAAAAATGGTAGAGGATTCCTGCAGCATCTCCATCAGACGGAAGCAGTTGTCGACGGTCAGTACATTATTTTTCACTTCAATCGGCTTAACGGTCCTGGCATCATTATAAAAATAAAAACTCTGCCGGCTTTTCCCGCAGCACGATGTTACAATGCGCTTGGAGTGGAACATTTCATTCAACTTATTCACTCGATGTGTTGTTACGATTGCTTTCCCTAGTGTTTCAATCACTTGCAGTTCCTTTATATCCTCATAGCGGCCGATTATCCCCTCTGACGCCAAAAATCCGACGACAAGTTCCTCAATATCCTCCGGACTGCATACGAGGGTGGCAAATTCTTGGTCATTTAACATAATCGTGATCGGATATTCCGTCACAACCACATCCTCGACAAGCTGCACGACACCATTTTCATATCGCAGCACTTGGTTTGTTACCTGCATTTGCTGGTCCATTCTCCCTGTCTCCCTTGTTCCCTCATTTACCTTTTTGATCAATTGATTTATCAAAAACAAAAACAGTCATGGCGATATCTTCGTCAATATTAATATCGGAAAAGAGCCGCAGAACTTTTGCTCCCATTAAGGTTTCAAACTTATCCACAACCTCTTGTCTCTTATAGATTTCCTTTACCAACTTGGTCCGAGCCTCATGAACGGTTTGCTTTCCTTGTTCAGAGTTAATCATAAACTTCTCTACATTCGTAAGGTTGCCTTTCATTTCACTAATCGCCCAGTTTTCCACGAATCGGGTGCTAATTTCTTTTGGGCCGTTTCCAACGTACTCTTTTCTGATTTCCCGAACCAGCATACTAAATTGGTGTTCTAAATTTTTACCCATTATCGACTTCCCCTTCATTTGTCGTTTCAGAATAGTTTTCGATTAAAACAGGGAAACCCCTTCTTTTTAAATCATCAAATGGGTTTCCCCCTCCTTTTAATCCTTTAAGCCTTCCCCGACACCCTTCAAGAGATTCAAACCAAAACCAATTGCTCGATTGATATCCGGATCGTTCAATACCTTCAATAAATCTAGTATACCTACTTTTGAATTAGACTGAAGCCCTTGATCTGCTTTTTCCAACCCTTTTGCAACGCCATTCATCAGCTTTTGTGTCATTTCGGGATCAAGCGTCGTCAAAGCGCCGCCTGCTGCCATCGCATTATTGATGAGATTCGTGACAGGCTCGCGCGTCATTTGGCCAACCGCGATTTTTGCCACTTTCTCTTTGGCTTTGACGAGACTGTTCATGGCCTCTAAAATGCCGCTGTTGCGAAGCTCCTGCAACAGTTGAAGTGTATCCAGCAGGGAATCTTTATTTTCGGCAACCTCGGAGATAAGACTCTCCAAGGATTGCGCTTTTTGTTGCTCTTCTGTCAATTCTACCTTTTTAATGATTTTAATTGGCTGAGCCATTATGCGTTCCTCCTGTCATACAGGCCAGGCTGTACATGTTCATTGACGCTTGAAATTGGCACATAATCGCCGCGTTCCCATTTCCGGTAGATCTCAAGACCCAGCTGCGGCGTCCGTGTGGCGTTGCGCGGGTTGAATCTTGGAAGCGGATTTTCTCCCTTGATTTCCAGCACTTCCATTCGCACCTTCGTTTGTTTATAGGCAGGTGTATGGGTCACGACATCGACTGCCCCGCCCGTCAGTAAATTAACCGCACTCTCATGACTGGAGGAGTGCATTGGAACATACACCGTTTTTCCTTCCACACGGTCTGTGACGAGAACTGGCAGACGAATCGCACCATACGGTGAAACAAGGCGGACAAGCGTGCCATCCTTCACCCCGCGCTCTTTGGCAAGCTCAGGTGAAACTTCGACAAAGACTTTCGGGAACTTGTACTGAAGCCCCTCAGATTTATGCGTTAGGTTCCCTTCATGGAAATGTTCCAGTAAACGCCCGTTATCAAGCGACAAGTCGAACTCAGCCGGGAATTCCACCGGAGGTACATAGTCAAACAAACCAAACCGAGCCTTCTTGTCAGGGAAGTTAAAGCCGTTCAGATAAAGAACAGGTGTGTCAGTACCGTCCGGCGATCCCCATGTAAAGCTGTTCCAGCCTTCAAGAACGTCGTAATTACAATGTGTAAAGAATGGATTTAAGCCAGCCATTTCAGAAAAAATCTCACTTGGATGCGTGTAGTCCCAGTTAAAGCCCATTCGGTTCGCAACCTGCATGAGGATCCACCAGTCAGGCTTGCTGTCGCCTGTTGTTACTAGCGCCTGATACAGACGCTGGACTCGGCGCTCTGTATTGGTGAACGTCCCATCTTTTTCAAGGGAAGGCACCCCTGGTAAAATTACGTCGGCAAACTGAGCCGTTGTTGTTAAGAAGATTTCTTGAACAACAAGGAAGTCAAGTTTCGCAAGCATCGCTTGTGTGTGATTAGAATCGGCATCTACCCAAGCCATGTCTTCGCCGACGATATACATGCCTTTCAATTCGCCTTTATCAATCGCAGCAAGCATTTCAATATTATCGATCCCTGGCTGTGCTGGCAGAGTAACACCATAAGCCTTTTCAAATTTCGCACGAACCTCGTTATCTGCTACTTGCTGATAACCTGGGAAAATATTTGGCATGGTTCCCATGTCACTTGCACCTTGGACGTTGTTATGACCACGGAGTGGGAATGCCCCTGCATTACGGCGCATCATGTTTCCTGTTGCAAGAAGAAGGTTGGCAATGGCAACAGATGTATGCGAACCAGCGATATTTTGCGTGACGCCCATTCCCCAGCAAATGGCGGTCCCGTCGGCTTCATGAATCATTTCCGCAATTTGGATTAATGCCTCTTGCGAGATGCCGGTCATTCTTTCTGCTTCTTCAAGCGTATAAGGAGCAATCATATTTAAGAATTCATCATAGTGATTCACATGCTCTTGAATGAATGCTTCATCATGCCAGCCTTGGTCAATGATGTATTTTGTTACAGCAGACAGCCATACATAATCTGTTCCTTGTCTTGGTCGAACAAACAAATCAGCACGGTCTGCCATTTCATGTTTGCGGACATCGACAGTGATTAACTTTTGTCCGTGAAGTTTATGTGCTCGTTTAATTCGTGTAGCTAGAACAGGATGTCCCTCTGCCGGAGCACAGCCTACCAAAATCACGAGTCCAGCGCCTGCGATGTCTTTA
This sequence comes from Neobacillus sp. SAB-20_R2A, assembly GCF_049568635.1. Lineage (NCBI taxonomy): Bacteria > Bacillati > Bacillota > Bacilli > Caryophanales > Bacillaceae > Neobacillus > Neobacillus sp. SAB-20_R2A. The sequence continues at coordinate 3,713,353 of NZ_CP145895.1, forward strand.
ATGGTGGCGGAGTCACCGCCAATGCCGCCTGTTTGCTGCAAGCCCCAAGAAGCCGGTGATTGGCAATAACGGGAGCAGTTATCTACATTATTGGTGCCAAATACCTGACGGCTTAATTTTTGAATCAAGTAATTCTCTTCATTCGTAATTTTTGAAGAAGCAATAAATCCAAGTGCATCGCTGCCGTACGTATCTTTAATGCCGCCCAATTTTTCAGCCACAAGATCTAAGGCTTCATCCCAAGAGGCTTCAACAAACACATCGCCCTTGCGGATTAATGGGCTTGTAATCCGTTCTTTTGAATTAACAAAATCCCAGCCGAATTTCCCTTTTACACATGTAGATACACTGTTGACTGGTGCATTTTCAGATGGTTCAATTTTTAAAATCTCATGATCTTTTGTCCACACTTCAAATGAGCAGCCTACGCCGCAGAATGTACAAACCGTTTTTGTTTTCTCAATGCGTGTTTCTCGCATGGCAGCTTCGACTTCGGAAACAGCAAAGATGGTTTGGTAATCCGGCTCTACCGCTTTGACAATGTCTATCATTGGTGTCAGTAAATCATCTTCAATTCCGGTCATGAATCCAGCATTACCCAACATGGATTTTTCCATTAAGGCATTACATGGACAAACCGTGACACACTGACCGCAGGAAACGCAGGAGGATTCATTGATGCTTTTACCGCCATCCCATAATACACGAGGCTGCTGGGTCTCCCAATCAATCGTCAATGTTTCATTGACCTGCAGGTCTTGGCAGGTTTCTACACAGCGTCCGCACAGAATACATTGGTCCGGGTCGTAGCGATAAAATGGATGAGACATATCCACTTCATACCCCTTAGAGCGGTGCGGGCGTGTTTGATGCTCGACTCCCATCATTTCCGCTGTATTATGGACACGGCAATTGCCATTGTTGTTGTCGCAGACCGTACAGTATAATAAATGGTTTTCTAAAATCCGGTCCATTGCTTCTTCCTGAGCCTTTTTTGCCACTTCAGAAGCGGTCAGGATATTCATTCCTTCCTCCACGACAGTCGAACAGGCCCGCATAATGCTGCCGTTCACCTCACACATACAGGTATCACAGCTTTGGACTGGCCCAAGTATTTCTGAATAACAAACATGTGGATGCTGGATATCCTGTGAAATAAGGTAATCCAAGATTCGCGTTCCCGCCTCAATCTCACGGGCGGTTCCATTAATAAACACATTCACTTTTTCCGACAAAATACGTCCCTCCTAAACACAAAAAACCCCCATAAAACAGTTGCTATACCTAATTTGGTATAAACCGTTTCATGGGGGGAGAATTTCTAAGCATATTTTATATACTAGCGATCATTCCCGCCATATTATTTGTGAGCAAGCAGGAAATCAAAGCAACAACTGTTACCTAATTTCAATGCATTCTTCACTAATTTTAAACATTAACACTATGAATATATCATAAATTTGTCTTTTTTACGAACTAAATAATTTACTAGACTGCCTTTTTCATCTTGCTATAGGATTTTGTTGCATCTGTACCAATTGTTTCTTTATATACCAGCCAGTAGATTACAGCGACGAATACTCCTCCGCCGATGGCATTGCCTATAAATACTGGTACAAAATTAGCAAAATAATCGGCCCAGCTTAAACTGCCTGCAAAGATTGCCGCAGGAATCACGAACATGTTGGCCACAATATGCTGGAAGCCAATAGCAACGAATCCCATTACCGGGAACCAGATGGCCAGCATTTTTCCGCCAATGTCATCAGCACCAAACGCCATCCATACCGCTAAGCAGACCAGCCAATTGCAGCCGACCGCAGAAACTAATGCTTGAAAAAAGCTTTCACCGGTTTTCGCTTGTGCAATCGCAATTGTTTTTTCAAGAAATGGCCCTGTTTCAGTTAATCCGACTACATGGCCAAAGAAATAAGCCACAAAGATAGCACCGACAAAGTTACTGACAACAATCAGCAGCCAATTTCTCATCAGCTGTAAGGTCGTTACCCGCTTAGCCAATACCGCCATCGGCAATGCCATCATATTTCCCGTCAGCAGTTCACCGCCGGCAATAATGATCAGCATGAGGCCGACCGGGAACACCGAAGCGCCGAGAAATGACCCAAATGACCCCCATTCTTTTGGCAAATTTCCAATCACACGTATGTCTAATAGAAAGCCCAATGCGATAAACGCTCCACCTAAGAAACCTAACAGCAGGGCATGACGAATCGGCATTACTGCTTTCTTCGCGCCCGCTTCAACTACTTTTCGGGCAATTTGATCAGGACTATGAAATGCCATATGTTTTCCTCCATTATGTACTTTTTTTAAAATAAAAATAGCCCACCATAAAGCGGTTTCATGCAAATAAATTCACATAAACCGTTTATGATGGGCTAATATTCTAAGCATTAAAAAATACTAGAAATCCTTCCCGCCAATATAAAACAGAATAACAGAATGAAAGTGCAACACCATGTTACATTTCATCAATGAACATTCTATTTCTTCATAACATTTTATAAGATAACATATTTCTTATTTTTTGTGAACATTTTGTGACTTTTTTATCTTAAAATACTACTCTTCCACATATGGGATTGTCAGCGGCCCAAGCGGTAAAACAGCAACAGTCATGTTTTCGCCATAAACCTGTTTAAGTTCTTCAAGGGTTTTCTCAATATTGTGTGTCGGCTTAAGCATGGCGCCCTTCACCTGTTCGTCTGTTAGCTTAGAATAAACGTAGACATCTGACCAAACTTGGATGACGGCCTGTTTTTGTACTTGCCATTGATCAAACATTTTAAATTCTGGACTATTGATCAGGTCAAGCAAGCCTTGCGGGCTGTCGGCGAGTTCAAAAATTTTCGCGTAATTCCCATGGCTTGGGAGTCCATCTGAGCATTCCGAAGCAACAATAATGGCCCCGCCTTTTTTGACAATCTTCTGTGCAGCGCTCATTCCTTTCACGGCCTGGTAAAGGTTCTGGTCAAGCGGATATCCGGAATTGGAAGTGATGACAACATCAAACCGCTCTTCACATCGGACCATGGCATGTTCTTTCACAAAGGCACAGCCCTTATCATGTGCCTCATAAAGCTCTCCAGCAAATACGTTTGTAATTTCTTTTTCTTTATTAAGGGTTACATTTAACATGAAATGCGGTTTACAAAGACTGTTAATTTCCCTTGTCATGTCCTGAACTGGGTTATTGACCATATTTCCCCATGTGGAAAGAGGGTCGCCAATCATTCTTGCGTTGTGGAAGGTCATGATGGTATCAAGCCCGGCAATGCCCGGCATAATACCTTTTGGTCCTCCGGAAAAACCGGCAAAAAAATGCGGTTCAATAAATCCTGTGACAATCCGGAAATCGGCTTCCACATATTCTTTATTGAGATACACGTCACAGCCAAATTTGCTGCGTCCGAGATTTACCTGTGTGCTTTTGTCGTGACAGTTATTATTGATGATTCGGATATTATCTACAACCCATTCGCCAAGCATTTGCACAAACTCTTCCCTGGTCTGATCACGGTGGGTCCCAGTTCCATTGATTACAACGAAATTCTCCAATGGTACATGGTTCAATTCTTCAATTAATAACGGGACAAGAATATGGTTCGGGGTTGGTCTTGTAATATCGCTTATGGCAATGGCAACAGTATCCGTCGCCTTGACCATTTCTTTTAAAGAAGGGGTTCCAATTGGGTTCCTCAAAGCCTGTCTAATCGCTTCCCATTCATCCCCCATCGCTGGTAGGTCTTTTGGTTCTACAACAAACGCATGATCAGGGACTTCAATTTCAAGACCGTTTTGGCCGTATAACAGGTTTGTTTTCATATGCTTACACTCTCTTTCGCAAATGTTTTATGGGAATGTGCTAACATTCAAGTTATTTCTTACCATTTAATAATTGCCAAACCCCTGAGATTGCTCTCAGGGGTTATTGGTTGCTGCCAATACGGCAATCAATCGTTTATTGTTAAACTCCTTAAAGCATAACATTTTACCATGGTTCAATCTATTGATTGTTTTTTTATTAGTATCCCAGAGATGTCATTATTAACTAGCTTTGTTCGCTTGAAGTTTAAATTGCTCTTTTTTCTTTAGTCTGCTTGCATACCATGCAACAACAATCGGACATAAAATCGCGGTTACAATAACGCTCGCAGCTACCATGATTGTTGCAGAGCCAGCAACCTGTGCATAGGCAGGGTTAGCAGCAGCTACGGCAGCAGGAACACCAGCGGCGTTTCCGGCAGTGGTGGCGGCAGATAAACCGGCAATTCCGTTTCCACCTGTCAATTTGTCTACAAGGAATAATGCAGTACCAGTTATAACAATTACACCAAGACCCAATAATATTCCTGACAATCCCGCTGTTGCTACTTTTCCGAAGTCAAGTCCGGCACCAAGACCGAATGCGAAGAAAGGAATCATGACTGGAGCAGCTTTACCAAAGAATTCTTGGCAATCCTTGTCCAAGTTACCTAAAATCATCCCTAACACTAATGGAAGAATGGCACCAACCATTGTTTGCCATGGGAAACCGGCAAGACCAGCAAGTCCTAAAGTAACCATCGACAAGAACGGACCGGACTCAAGTGACATGATTGAATATGCACCCGCATCCTCAGCTTTACCAAATTGACCCATTAACGCCATGTACATGCCGCCATTTGTATCATTCATAGCAGCAACAATTGCCAGTACAGAAAGTCCGCCAAGTACCATGCCATCACCAATCAATTTTGCAGCAATGATACCGACTAAAGCAGCAACTCCTACTTTAGTTAAGAAAAGCGCTCCGCCCTTCTTTAATATATAAGGTGTCGCTCTAAAGCTTAGTGTTGTACCCATGCAGAAGAAGAAGACAGCTAAGATGGGCAGCGCCCCGCCCCATAGTGCACCAGTAAAAGATCCGAAAAAGGTAGGTGTACCTGGGAAAAGCGTATTTAATGTTGCACCAAGAAGAAGTGGAACCAGCATCATGCCGCCAGGAATTTTTTCAAGCGTTGCTTTAATTTTCATAGATTAATTGCTCCCCTCTAGGAATGTAATTATTTTTAATAATGATATAAGTCCAACAAAAAGTATTAAAATAACTGCTTCATGCATTGCCCTACAATTAATCGTCAAACCGGAACCATTCAGTCCTGGCAAACTTAGTTTCCAATCAACTTCCTTTGATAAAAAAACGATCGAACCATCTGCTCGGCGGCAAATTCTGCTAATTCTCCCGCCTTTTCCATGGCCTCGTTTAAATCCATTGGCCTATTAATTATGCTGTGAACGCTTACAACGCCATGCTGATAAAGCGCATCGATTCCCTTTCCGACAGAACCCGCCAGAATGATTGTAGGTATATTTTTTGATTGGGCTACCTGTGCCACCCCCATAGGCGTCTTGCCGGAGGCGGTTTGGAAGTCTACCTTTCCCTCGCCTGTAATGACTAGGTCTGCACCTTCGACCAGATGATTCAGCCGGGTATACTCAATGACAACGTCAATTCCTCGTCTCATCATGGCTGGGAAAAAAGCTTGAAAAGCACCGCCGATTCCTCCCGCCGCACCTGCGCCAGGAAGATTATGAATGTGAATCCCAGTTGTCTTTAAAATGACATCTGCAAAATTGGATAAACATGCATCAAGAAACTCTACATCTTCAGGTGATGCGCCTTTTTGAGGTCCAAAGACACTCGATGCACCATTGGGACCAATAAAAGGGTTTTGGACATCTGAGGCGATAAGAAACTTGCAGTCTGCAATTCTTGCATCAAACGAGAGCATATCGATTATAGCAACTTTCCTTAGCTCTGCACCACCAAAGTCAATCTCATTACTGTCCGCATCAAGGAGCTTTAACCCAAGGGCTTGCAGCATTCCAGCTCCGCCATCATTGGTGGCGGAACCGCCTATGGCGAGAATGAAGGATTGGTATCCGTCATCAAGTGCCTGTTTAATTAATTCCCCAGTTCCGTAGGTTGTCGCTTTTAAAGGATTCAACTGCGACGGAGGCACAAGCGCAAGTCCGGATGCCTTTGCCATTTCGATGACACATGTCTCTCCATCACCCAAAACACCATACTCTGCTAGAACTCTGTCCCCTAGAGGACCAGTAACATTCACCGGTACAGTATATCCATTTGTTGAGGATACAAGTGTTTCCAATGTTCCTTCTCCGCCATCACCAACGGGCAAAAGAATAGTTTTCGCTTCAGGGAAAGCCCGGAGTATCCCTTTTTCAATTGCGCTTGCTGCCTCTACTGAGCTCATGCTGCCTTTGAATGAGTCAGGGGCAATTACTATTTTCACGGAAATCTCCTCCTCAAGAAAACGTTTTCAAATAATTCATGGTCCTATTATACTTTTTCTATTTTTCTAATTCATCGTATATAATAAACAAAAATATTTTTAAAAAATTCCTATTTTTTTGTATGTTATGACTAACGCATTGGATGGATTGCACTAATAATGGAAAATACTTGAATATCGCATGTGGAATTTGAAATGGGATTACCGAGGCGCATTATCATGAGGCAATGAGAAATCAAAAAAGGATGAGACAATTTGTCTTCATCCTTTTACTCTTAACAATCACCATGTTTATTTGGATGTAATGGCGGCGGGATCAGCCAGCCTTTTTCTTTGTTTAACCGAAGAGCTTTTCCGCCAAGCGCTGCCTTTTGGTTATGGATTTGCACATACATCATGGCTATATCTTCCCTAATGGATTTACCGATTATTTGGCTGCAAGTCACTAATCCTGCAGCTATATCGGCCGAAAGTACGGCAGCAATAGCGGGATCCGGAACACGCGCTCCAACCGGAATATCCTCTAAGCAAGCTTCCGGCGGTTCCGGTGACGCTGGAGGTAAACCAACTCCATTTTCCTTTAAAAGTTCTTCCACTTGTTTCTTTTCCTGCTGACAAAGTTCAATGGCTTCTTTTAATAATTTTTTTAAATCGTCGTCACCCGTATGGTTTATCATCGTTTGATAACCCGCAATCATACCATTGCCAGCTAGAACAGATGCCCAAAGATCAAATACCTCCCCATAATGCATTGGCTCTTCCTTAGGATTTCCACTCAAAATACCCATTGCAAACCTCCTCAGATTATAAGAAAAATAACTCATTCACGTGCCACCTTTCCTAAAGCACATTCAATAGCTTTTCCCATAATCCGAAAAAAATGAGGCATGGGGACGGTTCGAGACCACTGAAAAACATGACTTTATCTGGAATTTGTTTGTTAAGATAAAATACCCTGGAATTGAAAATCCCTTCTGAATAGAACCATCCTAAGGCTAAGGAAGACCAATCAGTTCAGACCAAGATGGAAAATGGTCTTCATAAGGCCGATGGACCCCATATCAGCTCACTCCAATGTGGAAAATGGTCTTCATCTTGTTCTTGATGACCCAATCAATCTGCATGTCAATGGGGTCAATATATCTTTAATCTGCCTTCTATAAGAAGTATTCTTCAGTAGTCTCGGACGGTTCTTTTGCCTCATTTTCTGGGCCGTCTATCATTTTTGACAAACCCGTCTCATATCGTTTAAATCATTTTATAATATATTATCGTAGCATCCAGATTCCCATTTTCAGACAATGCATATTTAGGAATCCGTCCTGCTTGAATATACCCAAAAGAAGTATAAAGTCTATTAGAAGGATCTCCTTCCCTCGTATCAAGAACGATTAATGTTCTCCCCATTTGTTTAGCCGTTTCGTGAGCCTTCTCCATTAATAACCGGCCAATTCCATTCCTGCGATAATGTGGGTGCGTCATGAGCTTGGCGATTTCAGCCCGATGTTTGCCGTTCTGCTTTGAACACAGATGTAATTGCACACTTCCGGCAATGATATTATTAATCTTAGCAACAAATAAGATCACCTCAGGATTTAAGACAGATTCCCAATACTTCCTTGCCACATTTTCCTCTAATGGCGGTAAAAAACCAATCGAAGCACCATCTTCAACAACTTGAATAAGAAGTGCTGAGAGTTCGTTCAAATGTTCCTCAATAGAGATGCATCTCTCTATTTTTATGTTCTTTCTAACTTCTAAACCATTTTCCATAAAATATCCCCCAATCCCTATTTATAAAATATGGATCAAATGTATCAAATATAAAGGTTGTTACATATTCCTTTGTCAGAAAATCTTACATATTTTTTATATTACGACTAGTTGAGACTCCTTACCTAAACAGAAAAAGAACTGCCTCAGCAGCTCTATATGACTTTATCAACTATTCAATTTGGGACCCTGCGGCCGATGCTAAACAACGCTATGTAATATGAAAAACAGCAAGATTCCGGCTATAAAAAACAGGGGGGTGCTTTTAAATGTCCCTCGATTTATTAAAGGCAATAACATAGCCCCGCTAAGATACAGAAAAATCCCTGCTGTTACGGATAAGCCCATGGCGACAATCGTTTCTTGAAAGTCCTTCATTTCCGATAGCAAAACCGCAATTCCTGCTCCGAGCCAAGTAAAAAGCCCCTGAATGACAAGATAGATGGCTGTTTTTTTGCGGCCATTTAAAAAGGCGAGCATAACCGAAGTATAGGAAAGCCCTTCTGGTATTTTATGGATCACCAGTGCAATCGTAACAAAAACACCTAATTCAAAAGAAGAGGCATAGCTAATTCCAATCGATAATCCCTCAAAAAAATTATGGAGCAGCATTCCGATTGTTAATCCCGTTGCCCCAGACTTCCCACTGTTTTCTACCCCATTTTTCCCACGAAAAGTTCCTGGCAGAAAAATAAAATACATAATCAGGAACCCAAGCATCACGAACAAACTGCTGTCATGATAGTCTTCTAGCGCATGAGGAATTAAATGTAAAAGAGCAATCGATAATAACAGGCCAGCGCTAAGAGCAACCAACGACAATAAAGTTCTTTCCGGCCAATTTTTCCGAATTAAAACGAGAAATCCGCCAAGAATATAGGCAAGAGATGAGATTAAAACAATCAGGAACACAGTTGCGGTCAAGACAATCCTCCCCTTTTTTTGTTTATTCCCCATTATGTATTCACCGTCTTGAAAAAAGATTACCAATAAAAAATGAGGTGCCCTCAAAGAACACCTCATTTTTTACTTGTTATTAATAAAAGCTAGCCCCGACGATAATTAAAAGAATAAACAATACTACAATTAAAACAAATGGGCTAAAGCCGCCATAACCGAAACCGTAGCCATAACCACCGCAACCGCACCAGCCGCACATAATTAAGTCACCTCTCTAATTGATTTAATTATTCTTATGCAGCCGTGACGATAAACGTAAATGCGAATATAATAGCCTTTTAAAAATGGATGTTTGTCCTGCTTGGTTTACAATTGCTTATTTCTTCAAAACTGGCGGACTGGTCATAGTTTCCCTTTCCCTCACACGTTTCACAGATAGGAAGACCATTAGGAAAATGGCGATTAACATATAGGCGCTGCCGCCAATTAAGCCCATTGTTCGCGGTGACAGATATTCTAAAGCGGCCCCTGATAAAAGCATCGAAACACCCAATAATGGATTGCCAATGGATGCCAACAACCCAAACATTGTTCCCTGGTGTTCCTCAGGAATTTCCTTCATCAGAACCGTATCAAAACAGGCATTCCCAATCCCGGACATAAACGCGGCCCCGCAAAACACGAGAAACGCTGCGACTATATAATGGGTTTGGCTCAATATTACAAGGAAAGCACCCTCCAGCATGAGACAGGCTAACCCAATCCCAAGGATATTTTTTCGCAGACGGTTGGCGACAGAAAAACTTAATGTTAAACCAATCCCTAACGCTCCATAAAAGACCCCTACACCTATATCCCCTAAATGGTACTCTTTAACGGCATACACGGTAATCAGGACATTATCAATGCCGTTCATTGATGCAATGACCACTTCACAGAAAAGAAGAATTTGGACCGGGACGGACAATATGATTACCTTTTTTAAGGTTGGAATCAGCTTTTCCTTTTGTTGCGGCTTTTCATCCTGAATGGAGTTCTTTTCAGGAAATGTGATCGAAGAAATGATAATCGCTGCACCTAAAAAGGAAGCCGCATTAATCCAAAAGGTTAAACCTGCTCCAAATAAGTAGGAAACAATCCCCCCTGAAAAGGCGCCAACAATTAGTACAATCCCAACCAATACTTGTTCCAGACTATTTATTTTTATCAGATGCTCTTTGTTGACAAGAAGCGGTATCGCCGATTTTCTCGCTGGTGCATAAACAGCCTCGCCCACCGCTAACATGAAGGTACTAACATAAACAATCCAAAGATCCTCTATCCCATGAACCCATAGAAACGACAAGGCAAACACGATGCGGATGAAGTCAGTTGCCACTAAAATGGTTTTTCTTGAAAAACGGTCTGCCAGCCTTCCCCCGATTGGGGCAAAAATAACAAAGGGCAATAGCCGAATCGCTAGCGTCATGCCGACTGCAAAGCCTGACCCTGTTAACTGGATTACAAGCGCTAATACAGCAACGGAACTGAAGCGGTCGCCGATTCCATTTACGACACCGGCAAGAAATAATCTCCGGTATTGTTTTTCCTTTTTTATAAAAGAAAGAGCCATCTTCCTCATCTCCTTTCACCCTTATCTAATTTCACACCTATCTAATTAGTTTTGCAAAAAAAATTTACTTCAGCCACCACAGTTCAACCGGATTTAACTCATATTGATTATTTTCACGGTACATAAATTGGCACATAATAAGTTCGCGACGTAACGTAGCGTAATCCTCATGATACTGCTTTAAATATTCGTTAATTTCCTTTTCTTGATAAACTTTACCCAGTTCCAGCCCTTTGACCATATGCTCGAGCACAACAAGCTTTTTCTTTCGCTGCGCTGGGTAGGTTTTCAGTTTCCCTTCTTTGCTGAAGAAGTTTTTAATGATTGCTTCCCTATCCTCCGCTGTCACCGACATTTCCATTTCTGCTCCGCCTCCCGTTCCAACATTCAAAATAGCCTTAGCACTCATCTCTAATATTTTTGTGTTAAGAGAAAAATAAATGGTGTTTTTATCACGCCGCTCTTTTACCAGCCCCACCTCTCTAAGTTTGGCCATATGGTGGGTTATCGTTGGCGGTTTAAGCCCCAGCTTACCGGCAATCGCCTGCCCGTGCAACGGCCCCTGTTGAAGCAAAGCGACAATCTTGATCCTGGTAAGGTCACCAAGGGCTTTATGAAATTCCACGATTTTGTTTAATTGCATGTTTAAATTCACCTACTTTAATGATTATCTAATTAGATATTATTCGAATTTGATATCGTTTGCAATAGGCTAGTGGAATTTTTTTCAAGAATAAAATCAATAAAAAAACCCACGACTGGGGTGTGGGTTTTTTAAACTTTATGATTAATGTCTGCATTTCGGACAAGGCTGTAAGTGTTCCTTCACAGTTCCGCATGAAGCGCATTTATCGGTGCCCTGTTGACTTTTTTTGATTTTCCATTGATCGTAGGTTAAATGTCCTGCACTGTCGTCGTTTAAATACTTGATATAGTCATTACCATAAATATACATCAAAGGTATCACCTCCATTGCTCAATACCAATGTATGCGCTTACATATATGAAAAACACTAAAATAGCAGAATTAAAAAAAACTATCTTTCTATGTATTTTTACAAAAAAGATAGTTTTTCTGGATAGTCTTTTTTATTATTTTTTAACAGGTGTACACACAGCAAATAAATTTTCAGACGGGTCAGTCACATTGATTTCAACAATCTTAAATCCGCCATTTCCTAGATCTTTGCCCTCGTTCTTGATTGGTGTTAATACTTGATTGTTATTCATCGTCCTTACTTCCTTCCTACGTAATTTCTCACACAGAAGCTAATATATGACGATTGTTAAAAAATGTGCATACTTTTTTGTAAAATTTGTCTATTCCGAACAGGAGTTTTCACTTGAAATTATGGTATTATTTTCTAAAGAATAGAGGGTCATAAAGGAGGTAGCTTGAATGGTTGAATCTAGGAAAATAGCTGAAATTAGGGAAACCCTAAATAAGCGTGTGATATCCCTCACTGATGGTTCGTCTGTACCGGTTTTAGGGCAGGGAACTTGGAATATGGGCGAAAATAGCCGCGCAAGAGAACAGGAAGTAAAAGCCCTTCAGCTTGGAATTGAACTCGGCATGACACTAATTGATACGGCAGAGATGTACGGAAATGGCGGTACCGAGCAAGTTGTTGGAGAAGCGATAAAAGGACTCAGAGATAGAGTGTTTCTGGTCTCCAAGGTCTATCCTCATAACGCCGGAAAAAATAAAATCGCCGAAGCCTGTGAAAACAGTTTAAAACGGCTGCAAACCGATCATCTTGATTTGTACCTTTTACATTGGCGGGGCCAGATTCCACTTGAGGAAACCATCGAAGGGATGGAGAAACTTAAAATAGAAGGAAAAATTCTGCGCTGGGGTGTTTCCAACTTTGACACAGAAGATATGGATGAATTAGTTGCCTCCGCAAACGGGACAAATTGTATCACCAATCAGGTACTATACCACCTAGGCTCACGAGGGATTGAATTTGATTTGCTGCCGTGGCAAAAGCAGCATCAAATGCCCATAATGGCCTATAGCCCAATCGCCCAGGGAGGTTCCTTAAGAAGACAGCTGCTGCGTGATTCTACCATTCTGGATATTGCCCGCAGTCATAATGTGCAGCCCTTGCAGATTGTGCTAGCCTGGTGTATCCGTTCCAATCAGGTGATTGCCATTCCAAAAGCTGTCCAACCGGAACACGTCATGCAAAATGCGGCGGCTGCTTGCATTGAACTAACAACAGAGGAATTAGCTAGACTTGACGAGGTTTTTCCTGCTCCCGCCAGAAAAGTTCCTCTTGATATTATTTAAAAACGTAAAATGCCAGGCCGCTTTCCTTTTTCGGATGCCGACTGGCATTTTTTCTATTATTTATGATGTCTGAACCGTGCCTCTGCCAACACCATCTTTCTACTAAATGGTTTTATATTTAATTTCTCCCTTAGTGTTGACACCATCACGGAGCTGATCAGCCAAAAAAGCAGACCGAGCAGCATGCTTAGCGGCCAATTATGGGTCAGTTTTAAGAACAGCCAGACAGTCGCTGCACAAATAATGCCGCCAATCATGCCATAAACAGAACCGCCTGCAATTTTCGCTGCGTTCTTCGTTCCGGAAGTAACCCCTGCCATTAAAACGGCCGTAATCATCACAGCCGGAAACGCGGCGAATATTCCCCCTAGGATTTCCCATGGTGAAACCACAATTATTAAATAGCTGGCCATAACGGCGGCCCCGCCAAGTAGAAAACGTAAAAGTAAATCTTTTGTCATTGTTAACACCCTTTCCTAATTGACCGTGATGGCAACCACTATGATAGAAACTGCCAGCCAGCAGCCTAACGCCTCGATGAGTCCTTTTTTCCATCCGTGTTTCTTTAATAGAAGTACAGCCATAATGGCCACGAGTATATTAATTCCCATCCCAACCATGGCTCCTTTTGAGAGCATAATGGATTGGGAAACAAGAGCCTCGCCTTTCAAATCCAGCCCCGCTGTAAGTAATGCCGCTAAAAATACGGCTGGAAAAGCAGCGAATATTCCGCCTGCCTTTTCGCCCAATTTCCTCGCCACAATCGTTGAAGCGACAACTGCCAATCCCCCTAAAATAAATCTTATGAGTAACGCACTAACGGAAAGTCCACCCATCCTTATCACCTGTCCATAATATATATATTTGTGAATGTTTTCACATAATAACTCGATATGTTTATTTTACCCCTTTTTATCCTCAGCTCATGTGAACATTTCATTAACATTTTTGAAGCGCTATCAAGTTCTAAATAGGTACCAAAAGCAAAACGACCGAATGCTTGAAAAATTCGGTCGCTCAAAATACGGGGTCTAGTTTACATAATATAGTTAATTATGCTATAGCCATTCATCCGGAACCGAACTATTATCAGCGATTGCAAAGGCTGCTTCTGTTATGGCCGCCGCTAACGTATTGCCCGTTTCGCATGCATCATTAAAACAAGCTTGGCAGGCACCGTCTGTTTGATATGTAAACCCTAACTCTTTCAATCTTTCAACGATTAGCATCGCGTGCTCCAGGTTTTGCTCGGGTTGAAACTCGTCAACAGGTATAAAAATTCCCTTTTCAAAATCATACCAGCGATCCCATCTATTTAACTTCCAGCCTAGTATTCTGCGCGCAATTATTTCAGTTTTGTTCATAGCACATTACTCCCTATCCTCAATAGATTTTCCTATTTTACCATTTTCATATTCAGAAGCCTGTATCAATTTTCACACATACTAAATTTATTTTGACAATTTATTAACTGTCCTCCAGGCCTTAATATACTGCAGGCGAATATACGTATTTATCACTACCCGAGTTACACTCACATACCTTATTTATGAAAAATTTTTTAAATCAACAATATGAACTCAAAAATAAATCAGAATGGAGAAAGGGATGGAGGTATGGAGATGAAAGGTCAGCACCTCATCGTGGATGCCTACGATTGTCGGGCGGAGCTCTTAAATAACCCTGATGAATTAAAAACCTTGATGCTTGATACCCTCCGTGAGCTGGAATTGGAAATTCTGCTGGCTTGCTTCCATTCCTTTTCACCTCAAGGAGTAACGGGAATCATCGCGATTTCGACCTCCCATTTTTCCATTCATACCTGGCCCGAATACGGGTATGCAGCCTTTGATTTATATACCTGCTCCCCTCAGGATACCTGGCCTGTTTTAAAAAAATTCCTTAGAAAAATCGGTGCCGGGCGGGCCACCGCTATTGAAATTGAAAGAGGGATGGAAAGGAAGATTTCTCCTATATATTCAAAAGAGCCACATCCGAGGCTGACAGCCAGCAGGCGCCCGGGAAATGCATGGGACATGAAAATTCTTAAAGAAATCAAGAATGGCGGGCACCATATCCTTTACCAGGGTTCGAGTGAGCGTAATGACATTTTGCTTGTCGAGGCAAAGGACCTGCGATTGTACCTAAATGAAGAATTCCAGTTTTCTTCGCTGGATGAAAGACATTACCACGAGGCATTGGTCCTGCCAGCAATGGAACTCGCAAAATCCAGGAAACGGGTTCTGATTTTAGGCGGCGGGGATGGCCTTGCTGTTAGGGAGGTCATCAAATATCATGATGTCGTTCATATCGACCTTGTTGAAATTGACCCGATGATTATTAAGCTGGCGGCAAATGAACCGGCATTTGTTGATGTGAATGAAGGTTCGTTAAAGGATAACCGCCTGCAGATGCATATTATGGATGCGAAGCAGTACTTACTGGGGGAAATGAAGGGATATGACGTCATCATTATTGATTTTCCAGATCCTGTCGACCCTGAAACCAGCTTATTATACACGAAAGAGTTATATGAGCATGTTGGACGGCACTTAAACCCCGAAGGCATCATCGCTTGTCAGGCCACTTCCCCGGGAGACAATCCACGGGTTTATTGGAGTATCGCCAAAACATTGCAGGCTGCAGGCTTCAAAACGGAGGCCTTTTATTCTGTGGTGCCATCATTCGGAATGTGGGGATTCCACATGGCGCAACGCGGTAATTTTGTGAAAAAATGGCCAAAAATCTCGGTTCACCATGAAGCTATAGAGGCAAACGTGGAACCCTTGTTTCACCTGCCGCCAAAGTTCCACCCGCCCAATACCGGCTTAATTATTAACAGCAGAAATAACCTTAAGTTGCATGAACTTTATCAGCAAGAAATGGGGAATATTTAGTGCTGGGAATAAAAAAATGCGATTGAAATCATCTGCAATCGCATTTCTTATTTTTGGCTACAATCGAACTATCATTCTTTGAACGGAATAGGTCATTACCGATTGGCACTCGTCAGTATTCCTCAAACATTTTTATGGCTGTGTCGGCTGAGTTGGTTCATACGCAATCCGCCATTTTTTATTGGCGATTTCTTTAAGGCCTCTGCGTATCATTAAGAAAACGACAACCCATGAAGAAACCATAAGAAAGATATGTCCGAATGGGGACATGCCTTTAATCGGTGTATCCCATAAAGCGTGCATCGCTACAACCAGAAGGAAAACAAATAAAAAGTACGGCTTAACCAATAGTGAAAAATCGAATTTTTGATCGCCTTGTGCTTTGCAGAAAGCCCCACCTGTCAATGCAGCCCAGGCCACATGCCCGCCGGGAGCTAAAACACTGCGCCAGAGGATCGTCGTATAAAGGTGTTCGAAACTCCCTCCTGTCAACAGGCTTCTTAATGCATAACCTGCTGTTTCAAATGCAGCAAAGCCTGCTCCCACAGCTGCCCCCACCAAAAGCCCATTTAGCATGTACCTGTATTTGTGGTTTCGAACGAACCAGATAACAGTTATCACCTTGGCCACTTCCTCCACAATACCAATGGTAATGGGGTTGATGTTGTTTTTTACAAGATTAAAAAACACTAGTGCAACCAGCATCGAGAGGATACCGCCAATCAAGACCACATAAATGACCCTATAAAAAGCAATATTTTGCGGTGCATTCATTTCCCAGAAGAACATCAACGTTGTAATAGGGACCGCAAAAGCACCAATAATGATGAGACCCGGTAAAAAGTTAAAATTATGGAACACGGTGACACCTATGTGCATGCCTAAGAATGCAAGTAGTGCAATCAAAAATACTCTTGCAAAAAGCCATGGCTTCGGCCATGTTTCCTTTACTTCTTCTATCTTCGGTGTTGTAATTGCTGTACCGACGATGAAAAGCCGGTCCGCCTCCAGTGTGCTATGCTTTCGGAACACCCTTGAAAAAATGTTTTGAAATTTAGGTTCTACCGAACGCATCTGCTTCGGCATCGCATCCACGTAAGAGGCAAACTCGTAAAATAAACTGTCTGGATCCGGGTCCGTATTTCCACCCAGTTTAAAGTTTTTTCCGCAGTTGAGGCAGTACCTGACCCCCTCCGGATTCGAATATACGCAGTCCGGGCAATTCAATTAGCATCCCCCTCTTGATAAAATGACTAAAATTGGATGTTTAACTTGTTTTTACTATGCCCGTTAACTGCATACAAAATTATTTTTTTATAAATGAAGATTATTTATCTAAACTCTTTTCCAAACCCGTAACACGTAACCGCCGCAGCCGCACTGGTCGATAAACTTCACATCAATTTCCGCACCGAACCTAGAAAACAATTCCTTTGTTAAATAGTCATCAGGATTCCCAAAGCCGGCAGGCGTGACAACATTAACATAAAATCCTTTCACTGTCTGTTTTACAGCATCAATCGCATCTGCAATAACCAATTCCTTACCATTTTCATATTCCTCATGCTCTAATGAGATTGACCAATTCTTTTCCATTACATTCACCTCTTCCTTCTATTCTAAAATGAACTACGCCGGCAAGAGGTGATTTTCATCACGCTTCATTTTCAACTAAAAAAGGGCACTTTTTGCAGTGCCCCTTTTCAAGTTATTTTTTTGTTTTTTCTAAAGCTTGTAAAGCTACCTTTTCAAGTCCAGTTTGGGCAAATTCCACATCCGTTTTAGGCATTGCAGGATTATACTGTTTTTGCTTGTTCTTCTTTTTAGACATTTTTTCATCATCCTTTCAATTCATATAGTCATACTAAAAAGAATGCCTGTCCGGCACTTCCTTCTTATTTTGCGTTCTTTCATGAAGGCTATGCTAATTAGGTAATGCTGCAGCACTTCCCTACAAGCGGCATTTTTGCATCCCAATTTAGGAACTGATATAGTTTTATTACATTATGTTAAATTTGGAGGTATATCGCATGTTAATAGAAATGTGGACTGACTTCGCTTGACCATTTTGCTATATTGGCAAAAAGCGTCTGGAGGACGCTATTCAGAAAGTTAATTTCCCTGTCGAAGTCGTTTATCGCTGCTTCGAACTTGATCCTACGATGAAACGGGATGTAGACTACAATATCTACGAAGCTTTATCGAAAAAATATGGCATGAACGTGGAGCAAGCCAAAGCCAACAGTCGCAACCTAGAAAAAATGGCTGCTGAGGTTGGATTAGAGTTTAACTTTGACACACAAATTCTAACCAACACTTTTGATGCTCACAGATTAGTGATGTTCGCTAACAAACAGGGCCTCATGCATGAAATGACCGACCGCCTCTTACGTGCTTATTTTACGGAAGGCAAGCATATTGGGGATCATGCCACACTTGTACAGCTGGCTGAAGAGGTTGGCTTAAACGGCGAGGCAATAAAAGAAATGCTGTCAGGCACTGACATGAGCGCGGAAGTCCGGGAAGACGAAGGTCTCGCTGCGCAATACGGCATCCGCAGCATCCCATTTTTCATATTAAACAAAAAATACTCGCTTACTGGGGCCCAGCCGACCGAAACATTTATCCAATCTTTGAATCAGATTAAAGCAGAAGAATCAGCCATTACGGATTTGGGTGACCAGGATGGCGGTCTAAGCTGTGACGAGAACGGGTGCGAAATTCCTAAAAAATAGATCCATGAAAAATTAAGGTCCGAAGCCATTTTGGTTTCGGACCTTAGTTTTTTCTAATATTCCGGAAATGAAATGGATGATTCCATAGTTCATTTAATCGTTAAAATCCGAAGCATCATTGTAATCATAACGGAATCCATCTTTTTGAGCGGACCTGTTTTCGGTTAAATTACTGACGGCGTTACTTGCGGCGTCTACTGTTTTCATGGCAGCATTCTCGGTTGCTTCTAAAGCATTATGCACCGATTCAAAAGCTTCTCCTGCCGCATTTTTGATGTTTTGCGCAATATTAGCATCATTTGGTCTACGATTCGCCATTCTCATCACCTCCTAAACAAATTTAGGATATGTTAGAAAGGTTTTATTATTCAGGCTCTGACTCGTGATCACACACTACAACGATTTTGTCATCATCTTCTCATCCAATAATTTAAAAGCGTCCATTAATTGTCCCCGAGGAAGTTTCTCGTACAAATCCCCAATGCTGACTTCAAAATAACTGGTCGTCTCCGTCACGTCTCGCACATAGCTTGATAACCCAATTTCGGCTTCCACGCAGATTTCCGTTAAAATCCGCTCCATCTCTTCTTTCGGGGCATCGAAATGGACATGAAACATATTCGAAACAGGAACTTCCGGTTTTGTGGAGACGCCATAACACTGATTATAAAATCCAGCGAGTTCTTTTGCTTCCTCATAATACTGCTTCATTTTCCCAATCCGCTTGTCAAAATAATAATCGGCACTCAGATAATACGGATAAAGACTGATTAGATCCCCGCCATGGCGTCTTTTCCACACCTTGGATTTCTCAATAAATTCATTATCACCTGCCAGAACCGCACCGGCAATCCCGCCAATTCCTTTGTAAAAAGATATATACACACTGTCGAACAAGCGGCAAATTTCGGCAGCTGTTTTTTCATAATAAGGAAGAATTTCGAACAGTCGTGCCCCGTCCAAATGAAGGATGATTCCTTTTTCTTTGCAATAAGCAGAAATCGCCTCAAGTGTTTGATAGTCAGGCAGCTGCCCGCCAATTTCCCTTTGTGGCAATTCCAAAAGTACACAAGCAACCTCTTCCTTCATGCCTGTTACATCTTCAAATTCGATGACTCTAGTTTTATCTGCTAATAAAACGGATTCAATCTGATGGAGCTCCTTTAATCCGTCCTCTTCATGCACCTCTAAATGGCACAACGGATGGTAGGCGACCTTTTTCAAGCCTTTTTGATCACACCAAATTCGCATCGCAATCTGCTGCGCCATTGTCCCGCTTGGAAAAAATACCGCAGCCTCTTTTCCCAAAACAGACGCCATTTTTTCCTGGAAGTCCTCGATCAATTTCCCCTTCCCATACATTTCGCTATCAAGCTGTCCATCGAGATTTTCAAAGGCTTCCTTCAAGACTTGGATTTTTCTAGGACCATGGCCGTTCACTTGAAATGGAGTTTCTTTATATACATCCTGCAATCTATTCATATTTCCTGCTCCCTTTTTCATACTATTGCTCCAATTTCATTATACATTTAACTACGAACCCAAACTCTTTTTTTCTTTGACAAAAATAAACTGCTCCGGAGCCTGGTTACCTGTCTTACGAACCGATGTTTGAACTAGTGTCTTCTTTTGTTTTACATACGAAATACCTGCTATATTTTCTTCCAGTTCTTTTTTGATCATATTGACAATCTGGATGATCACGAAAAATCCTAAAATAGTGAACGATATGGTCCAGGGATACTGGATGAAATCATATAAACTTTGTCCAATTAAACCTGCCCATTCATTGGACATGGAGGCTTGTTTCGGCGGTGGATCATCATAGCCTACGATTCCGCCAATCGTTTGGCCTCCTAGATATAGGCCAAAGATCCCAAAATGCATGGTTACTTGTAAAGTAGTTAATAGTTGTTGAACCGTAAATAGAATGCCGTAGGAGCGAAAATAAGGGAATAAATGCCTTTTTAAAATATGAAACTTGCCGGCTCCCATTAACAAGGAAGTTGTAATAAACGACTTGGTTTTTAACTCCTCGATCAAGTCAGTGGTAAAAACTAACACCGATGGAATTCCTAACAATATGAGCATCAGAACTTGATAGGTAACGATGGTAGAAAGCGGCCTTTCAACATGGGCCATTACCGGAAGCATCAATACAATCCCTAGAAAGGTAGCGGGAACAAATCGAAATACAATAAATAAATCATTGACATATTTTTTTAACCATGGTGCCCAAAGTGATATAAAGACGCCTAAAAGTCCCCCGATGATTACCCTTAGGAAAGCCACACCAATAGCTGTGATTAAGGTAAACTTTGCTCCATACAGTAAAAGTAATAGCAAATCTTGGCCATTGCGGTCTGTTCCAAATATATGCTCTGAAGAAGGTGGAAACGGGGCACGGCCGATTACCTTTCCCGCTTCGTTGATAATCAGGCCTTTTTTATCAAAATCGGCTGGTCCATACAACGGGTATAGTAAACTTGCGATGAGCAGAAGAAGCAGAATTGCTGAGCCGATGGTGGTTTTTCGGAAACCTCTCATATGCTTGCACTCTCCTTTCTGTTTACAGCTTTGATAGCAAATAGACTAAGCACCTCAATCACTAAAAGCGGCAAAATAAATAACAGCAGACAGATGACCAGTCCAAGGAAACTGCCGCCCCTCATGACAATCAATTGAAGGATATCTGTTAACCCTGGAAGAGTAAACAGGAATTCAATTAAAAATATATTAGAGAGAATGACCCAAATACTCGTTCTTAATTGCAAAATAAATAACGGAAAAGTGTTGGGAAGCATATGTACAATCAGAATTCTTAATGAACTAAGCCCTTTTGCCCTGCTATATTGAACATAATCCTTTACCTTCTCTTCCTCCAGCACCTTAATGACAAACTGAGCAAACAGCATCGCTGGAAGAAAGGAAACCGTGATAACAGGGACCACATAAGGCCTTGCACCAAATACTCCGTAAAGCTGCAAAAACTTCAAACCCGTTTCTCTATATAGCGTAATAACAAAGAACTGAATGATAAAAATAACCATTAAATCAGGAACGCCTTCAAAAAAGTTAATTCCGCGTTTTATAAATCCACCGATTTTTTTTGGCATCATATGGACAAACATGGCAGCCAGCAGTCCAAATACAATAACAGCTACCAGCGAAGAAGCGAATATCGACATGGTGTAAGCATAACTTTCCGGCAGATTTTGCTCATTAAATAAGTCTATGTAACTTGTGTCCCCAAACCGAATTAATTGTTGAATATTCTCTTTCACATACTTCCAAAAAGTTTCCGGGTGTAACGTTAAGCTATTACCAATGCCAATTAACGAAGGCAGATTAAAGACAAAAAGAAACCCGAAAACCATCAAAGCCAGCCGAACCGGCCACTCTATTAACCTTTTCATTCCATCACCTCTAGCTCGGGCTGTACACTGCCCGCTTTTTCTGCATAAATATGCTCCAAAGTAATTAGACGTAAATAGAAGCAATTTCGTTTACAAAATATTGAAATTTTTTAAAAAAATACAAAAAAACTGGGAATCTCTATTCCCAGCACCTTTTTTTGCATCTCTTTTATTTCCTAGGCAGGCTGCCTTTTATTAATCAAGGCTTTCGAAATTCCGACAATGCATGGTTCGCCGGTTTGTTTGACGACCGACTGTTTGACTGTGACGACACCGGTGCCATTCCCTTTATCCTGGAGATCGATGACTTCCAGTTCGACATGGATGGTATCGTGAATAAAGACAGGCTGGATAAAGCGCAGTTTATCAATGCCGTAATTTGCTACCACGATTTTCGGATCCATCTTTGTTAAACCCACCGCAAACGACAGCACCAGCATTCCATGGGCAATTCTTTGCTTAAAAATTGTATTTTTTGCATATTCAATATCCGTATGGAGCGGATAATAGTCTCCTGTCAGAGCAGAAAACATGACAAGATCTGTTTCCGTAATCGTCCTCCCACGTGACTCCCACTTTTCACCTATTTCAAAATGATCAAAGTATTTATCGTACACCTATATCACCCTTTCGAATTGTTTTGCCTTAAGACGGTTTTTAATATTTTCCCGGTTGCATTGCGTGGCAGTGCCTCGACAATTTCCAGCTGCTTCGGCATTTTAAAGCGGGCGATTTTTCCATCAAGAAATTTCTCCAAATCAGCCACTGTTATTTTTTGACTGCTATCCTTCAAAGCAACAACGGCTTTAATCGATTCGCCCCATTTTTCGTCCGGATATCCGATAATTGCGGCCTCGCGGATATTTGGATGCCGGTACAGAACCTGCTCAATTTCAATCGGATAGACGTTCTCCCCGCCGGTAATGATCATGTCCTTCTTGCGGTCGACAATATAAATAAACCCATCCTCATCAAATTTGGCTAAGTCGCCTGTGTAGAACCAGCCGTTTCGAATCGCCTCTTTTGTTTCTTTCGGCTTATTCCAATAGCCAACCATCACATTCGGACCATTCACAATCAGCTCTCCCACCTCGCCAGGCCGCACATCACGGTCAAGCGGGTCGACTATGCGGACTGTGGTGTGCATTGGCTCTTTCCCGACCGAGCCATTCTTGCGGATAGTATTTTCTTTATCAAGGATGCTGACAAACGGAGCAGTTTCCGTCAGCCCAAATCCCTCATAAAACGGAATTCCTCGTTTTTGGAAAAATTCAATCACGGTAATCGGACAAGGTGCCCCACCTGATACGGCGAATTGAAGCGACGAAATATCGTAGGCATCAAAATTTGGAACACTCATTAACGCCTGCCACATCGCCGGGACTAGGAATAAGGTCGTTACCTGTTCATCGTTGATTTTTTGTAAAATTCTTACTGGGTCAAAACCATCAATTAAAATGTTTGCCCCGCCCTTATAAATTAGCGGCAACGTAAACACGCTCATTCCGCCAATATGGAACAGCGGCGCCGCGGCAAGCGTCGTATCAGAATAATCAACAGGGGTGTTGTGGATGAAGTTAATGGCATTCCATTGGGTATTACCGTGGCTTAACATTGCCCCTTTCGGCCTGCCGGTTGTACCGGATGTGTACATCATTAAATGGATATCATCGATCCCAATCTCAAAGTCCGGCTCATCCGGTGACGCTTCCTCCAGCAACTTTTCATAAAGCAAATCAGCATCATGCGGTTGCTTCCCGACGTGGATGTATTCAAGCAAACTGGATTCCATCGTTCGCAGCTGGTCTACCAGCGGCCTCATCCGGCTGTCATAAATAAAATGATAGGCCCTTGAATCATTAACAATATAATGGACTTCTTCGGCACTTAAACGGAAGTTGATGGGCACAAAGATAGCGCCAATTTTCGCGCAGGCAAACACCGCTTCGAGCATTTCATTCGTGTTAAGAAGCAGGGCATCGACCCGGTCACCCTTCCTTACCCCTAAGGAAAGAAGGGCATTAGCCAGCCGATTGACCCGTTCATTAAATTCTAAGTACGTAAACCGTTTTTCGTTATAGACAAGCGCCAGTCTATCCGGACGGACCTTACAATGTTTCACAAGCCAATTTCCGATTCCCTGAACCATAACCCCAACACCCCTAATCTTTTTCCTAACTCAAAATGGTTGAATGCTTTTTCGCCGGAAGCGGGAAATCTTTGTTTTCGAATGTTTCATAGCGGCGGATCAGCTCCTGGCGCAATTCACTTGGGACAACCAAATCGTCTACGACCAGCTCGCCTGATAGCTTAATAATGTCGTAGCTTGCACGGTATTCCTCTCGCAGCTTTTGCACCAAGGCGGCCCTTTCTTCCGGGTCAGCCACGGCTTTAATTTTGTTATAGTAAACAGCGTTGACCGCTGCTTCAGGACCCATGATGGCAATTTCCGCGGACGGCAGAGCAATCGTCGTATCCGGTTCATAGGCCGGACCTGCCATCGCATAAATCCCCGCACCATAAGCCTTCCGGACAATCACACACATTTTTGGAACATTGGCCGTAGAGCTTGCGAAAATAAAGTTCCGGCCTTTGCGAAGAATTCCTTCTTGCTCTACCTTTGTGCCGACCATGAACCCAGGGGTATCACATAAATACAGAAGCGGAATGTTGTAGGCATCACAAGTCCAGACAAATTTAGCACCTTTATCCGAAGACTCTGGAAAAATGGCTCCCCCCTTATGAAGTGGCTGATTAGCAACAATTCCAACCGTTTTTCCGTTCAAGCGGGCAAACCCGGTCACCAGCTCCTTTGCATAATTGGCTTTGACTTCAAGGAAGCTGTCACCGTCAACAATCGATTCGATTAATTTCCGGACATCGTAGGCGCGGTTTGGTTCGACAGGAATAATATTGTCTATTTCGGCTGGATTTCGTGTTGGTTCCTTAGCTGGAAATTCCTGCAGCTTTCCGTCAAAATGATCAGGCAGATAGCTTAGTAGTTTCTTAACAAGCTCGGCTGCTTCTTCTTCAGATTTCGCGATAAAGTCAGCCGACCCGCTTTTGGTTGTGTGCATTGTGGCGCCGCCCAGTTCCTCGACATCCACCTGCTGCCCTGTCGCCATTTGGACCATTCTTGGCGAGGCAATCGCCATTCCAGAAATTTTGTCGACCATAATGACAAAGTCGGAAAAAACCGGCATATAGGCGGTCCCCGCAAAGCATGGACCGTAAAGTACAGCAATCTGCGGGACACGTCCGGACAGCATGCTGTGGTTATACCAAATCTTCCCGCCTGAATACTTCTCCACATGGTAGCCTCCGGCTTCGTCAATCCTTCCTCCAGAGGAATCAATCATATAGACAATCGGCCGTCTTCCGCGAATCGCTGCCTCTTGAATCCGCAGGATTTTCTCGCCATGGAATTTGCCGATGGAGCCTGCCTTAACGGTATAGTCGCTGGCCATGAAAAATACAAGTCGGTCATTGATTTTGCCTGTGCCCGTTACTACCCCGTCCGCAGGTAACTTTTCCTTTGTGGCGTTGGCAAATAAACCAGTTTCATAATAAGGCTGTTCATCGTCGAAATAGAGCCTAAGCCGATCCCGGACAAACAGTTTTCCAATCTTCTTTATTTTGTCGTGGTCAGGTCCGCCCTGATAAATGCGTTCACGTTCCGCGAGGATTTTTCGTTCACGTTCCAAGGTCAGCACTCCTTTGGTAGGTTTTGAGATTGCAAGCTTCGATTTGGATTGGTTTTTAAGACTTCGGGGCCTTATTCGCCGGGACTTCCACGGGTGTCAGGATCCCCAGCTGTTTGGTAAGTATTTCATTCATGATTTGTGTCGTGCCGCCGCCGATAGTTTGAATCCTGGCATCACGCCACAACCGCTGAATCGGGTATTCCATCATATACCCATTGCCACCATGAATTTGCACCGCTTGGTCGCAAACACGATTCACCATTTCGCTGGCAACTGCCTTTGCCATTGTCGCTTCCGTGACACAGTTTTTCCCTTGACTGTACAAGTAAAGAGCCCGGTAAGTAAGGTTCCTAGCTTTTTCAATATCGACAGCCATGTCGACCATCTTGTGGCGCAACACCTGAAACTCCGAGAGTGGCTTGTTGAATTGGATTCTTTCCTTACTGTATTGGACCGTTAGCTCGAGTGCCTTCTCAGCCGCTCCGATGCAACCCAACGCTAGAATTAGCCGCTCATACTGAAAATTTTTCATTATATAAACGAAGCCTTCATTCTCCTCACCAATCAAGTTTTCCTTCGGCACGATGACATTGTCGAAAAAAAGTTCCCCGGTATCTGAAGAGCGCCATCCTAATTTTTTCAGGCTTTTTCCAACCGAATAACCATCTGAATTAGTCTCAACAATAAATAAACTTATATTGCGATGCTGCGGGCCTTCCTTTGTCTTCGCGGCAACAATCACATAATCTGCGTTTACGCCATTCGTAATGAAGGTCTTCGAACCATTCAGGACATAATAGTCGCCATCTTTTTTAGCAGTTGTTTTAATGGCGGCCACATCGGACCCGCCACCCGGCTCGGTTACCGCCAGTGCTGAGATGGCCTCCCCTTTAATCCCTGGTACGAGGTACTTCAGCTTTTGTTCGTGATTCCCATAACGCCAAATATTGGTCATGGCAATGGTTGTATGCGAGCCAATCGCCGCACCGACCCCGCCTGCACCGCATCTTGCGAGTTCTTCGGTAAATACAGCTTCCATGACAACATCAAGACCACTGCCGCCATACTCCTCCGGAAATTTAATCCCAAGAAAGCCCAGCTCCCCCATTCGTTTATACAGGCTTCTCGGCGTCTGACCGTCTTTTTCCCATTGTTCAATGTTGGGGGTTATTTCTTTTTCCACAAAGGAGCGAACCGTTTTCCGAAACATGTTATGTTCGTCCGTAAAAATCCAGTGACCCATCATACCCCTCCTTTTCCTTCTTTTAGGCTGGTTCTTTCATTGATATCCGCCGAATTTGGGGACTTATCCGCCTTAATTGAAAATGTATCCGCCAATTTCGGAGACTTATCCGCCAAACTCTACCAATTTCCGCTAAATATTAATAGTTATCCGCCAAACTCTATTTCATGACCGATTTTCCTTCTAAAAATCAGGTAATATTTCTTTAATCAGCCCACCCAAACCCTCTAAAGTTACCTTTTTTATAACCCCATCTGCTTCGCAATAATCTCCTTCATAATTTCATCCGTGCCGCCGCCAATTCTCGGCAGCCTGCTGTCCCTCCAAGCACGTTCGATCGGATATTCCGACATATAGCCATTTCCGCCAAAGATTTGCAGTGCGCGGTCCGCGACCCAATGCGACATCTGAGCGGCTGCCAATTTTGTCATCGAGATTTCTTTGGACGGCTCCTCACCTTTTGAGAACCGGTAGGCAGTCGCATAGGTCAATTCCTTACATGCCTCAATTTGCGTTTTCATTTCGGCAAGCAGGTGGGCTATGACCTGGAAATTGCCGATTGGCTGGTTGAAGGCAATTCTTGTTTTGGCATAGTTAAGCGCCATTTCATAGGAATGTTCAGCACCACCGATAGCGCCAGCCGCGCCAACCATGCGCTCCCCCTGCAACTGCCACATGATTTGATAAAAGCCCTTACCCTCTTCCCCCAGCAGGTTTTCATGAGGAACACGGACATTATCGAAAATCAGCTCTGCTGTATCAGAAGAACGCATTCCGACCTTGTCGAGCTTTTTCCCGACAGAGAAACCAGGACGATTCGTCTCCACTAAGAACAACGTTATTCCCTTCGGACCCGGATCATCAGATGTTCTCGTAACGAGAGTGATGAAATCCGCCCGCGTCCCATTGGTAATGAAGGTTTTCGCCCCATTAATGACCCATTCGTCGCCTTCTCTTCTGGCCCGCGTTTGAATCCCCATGACATCCGAGCCGTTGTTCGGTTCGGTAATCCCGATGGCCGCAATCTTTTCCCCTCTCAGAGCCGGTTTGAGGAAGCGTTCATGCTGGTCCTTAGTTCCAAACTTATAAATCGGCGGCGTGGCCATATCGGTTTGGACAGCTATTGCCATCGGAACACCGCCGCAGCCGCATTTATTCAATTCCTCCGCCAGGACAATTCCGGAAAAATAATCCCCGCCTTGGCCGCCAACCTCTTCAGGATAATGCAAACCAAGAAGCCCCAGTTCCCCCATTCTCGTAAAGACGGATCGTGGAAATTCCCCCTGTTCCTCCCATTCATCCACATACGGCGCAATTTCATTTTCTACAAATTTACGAATCATTTTTCGAAGCTGGTCATGTTCTTCCGTAAAATATGGTTCATATGGCATCACTTGTTCACCTCATTTTCTTAGTTCTGCTAATAAAGAATCATCCACTTCTAATTCGAGCCGCATCATATTCGCACCAAAGCACTTGCCGAGATTATCCAGCCTTAATGAGGCTGAACCGCCGCCCTCTAATGCCTCCTTACAAACAAAGTTAAGCGCAAGAATGTTTGGCAGTTCGTAGCGGGCCACTTCTCCCTCCACAAGTCCTATAAAATGCTCTTTCACCCGCTCAGTAGTTAGTTTTTCTAAAAAAATTTGATAGATGGCCGGGTTCGGGGCAAACACACCGATATTCACCATGTTTCCTTTATCCCCGGAACGAGTTTGTGCGATGTCTCTCAGCTTGACGATAGCCATTGTTTACACCTCCTGCACTTCAACTTTCACAAGATTTTCAACCTCATTCCGTGGAATCAGTGTCGACCACATCCCGAGTAACGCCCGTGGAGAAGAGTTGCCCGTGAAACCGCTCATTGATGGAGGACCATTCAAAGCCAGCGGCGGGAAGAGCCTGCTAAATCGGGCCGCTTCCTGCTTCGTCTTTGCTTTGACCGCCATCCGTAAATACACCTCATTTAATTCCTGCTCAGGTTCAAAAGCGAGAGGACCGCTTAAAGAGTTGTATCCTAGGAAATCAGTGCGAACTTCCTCATAGTTCCACCGGTACTTTTCTAGCTGCGTGCGAATGATTTCATCTACCTTTTTTGCTTTTTGCAAGGCATCAGGCCAGGCGAACCCGACAACCACTTGCGCGGCATAGCCATTTTCATAGCCCATGACGACTTTTAATGTATCTGTCCGCGGTTTACCTCTCACCCCGGTCACCGTCACCTGATTCAGCCCGCTATTTTCCAAATGAACGCCGGTTAAATCGACGATAACGTCAGGGGTAATATAGGCCGACGGATCGTGAATTTCGTAAAGCATCTGTTCTTTTACCGTATCAACTGTGACTAAGCCACCTTGTTCTTCCACCTTACTAATGGTAAATTCACCATTTTCCGATACCTCGGCAATTGGGTAGCCCATTCGGTCAAAACCTTCGATATCCTGCCAATTGCCGCTGAAATTCCCGCCTGTTGATTGCGCCGAACACTCGAGCAAATGCCCCATAAAAATCCCGCTTGCAAGCTTATCCCACTCGTCTTCTTTCCAATCATATTCATAGATTAACGGCGCTAAAAACTGAGCGGTATCCGTCGTCCGTCCAGTAACAACGATGTCTGCGCCGGCCCGTAATGCTTCGACAATCGGCTTGGCACCAATATAGGCGTTGGCAAACTCCAATCTGTCTTTAACTGCCTCGATTCTTTCACCTGTTTCAAGATGATTAAGGGAATATCCCTTTTCTAAAAACTCAGGGATTCGGTCCAGTACATTGTCCCCGGTCACGACCGCGACTTTTAAACCGCTCATCCCCATTTCTCTAGCTACTCTTAAAATTTCCTGTTGAGCGCCAAGCGGGTTGATGCCGCCGCCATTCGTTAACAGCTTAATACCCTTTTCCTTTACAAATGGCAGCAGCGCCTTCATTTGCAGCGGCAAATCCTTGGTGAAGCCGGCCTGCTCATTTTTTCGTTTATCTTTAACCAGGATGGCCATCGTCAGCTCGGCCAGGGCGTCGAAACAAAGATATTGCACATTCCCTTTTGCCGCGGTTGCAACAGCCGCTTCGATGCTGTCCCCATAAAAGCCCTGGGCAGCCCCAATGCGTACCTTTTTCATGACAAATTTCTCCTTTCAGTAGTCGGTGCTTAGCTTTATTTGATGTAAAACTACATTGCACAGCGAATTTCGGGGTTCAATCGGCGAATTTTATCGTGCTATCGGCGAATTTCACCTATCAATCAGCGAATCTCAGCAATTTATCGGCGAATTCTACGATTCTATCGGCGAATCCCTTCGTTCTCTTCCCAAATCTCACCATTCGATGCGATTCCCATCGTTCTATTGGCGAATTTCACGATTCTATTGGCGATTCGGACGCTTCTATTGGCGAATTACACCGTTCTATTGGCGAATTTCTCCGTTCTATTGGCGAATCCCCCATTTCTATTAGCGACTCAAAAATCCACCCTATTTCCCCGCCCAATTCGGCTGTCTTTTTTCCAGAAAAGCGGATGCCCCTTCTTTTAAATCCTCACTCATAAACGATACAAGCCTAAGCGTCGTCAAATAATCAAAAGATTTCAGTAAATCCATCTGCTCGGTTGTAAAAAAAGCATCCAAACTGAGCTTGACCGCGAGCGGACTGAAACTCGCCACCTGCCTAGCCAGCTTCATCGTTTCCGCCTCAAGCTCATCCGGTTTTACAACTCGATGAACAAGGTTTAATTCCTTCGCCTGCTCCGCCGTAAAAATCTCCGCAGTCAGCATCAGCTCCATCATCTTCCGGTCGCCGACCGCCCGCCGGACCCAAGGCATAATCACGAACGGCACCAGTCCCAATCTCAGTTCGGTTAAACCAAGCTTGGCTTCAGTTGAGGCGATGGCAATATGGCACATCGCCACAAGCCCTGTTCCGCCCCCCAACGCCGGCCCATTAACGCTGGCAATCAACGGAGTGGTGACTTCAGCACCCAGCTTGAATAATTCCGTACTTTCGCGCCCTTCAAAATAATGCTCCGGGGCTGTTTTCTCGAAATTTTTTTTAAAATCATTCAGGTTACCGCCAGCCGAAAACGCCGAACCGGCACCGGTAAGGATAATTGCGCGGATCTCCGGATTCTGGTCCGCCTCCCTAATCGCCAAAGTAAGCTCTCGAGTCGAGTCCTGTGTCAGCGGGTTTCTCATTTCCGGTAAATTCAACGTTATTTTGACAACGTTTTCAATTTCTTCATAAAGAATCGTTTCATAGGCCATGTCATTCACCTCTTAAATAGGAGTATCAATATACATGTTGCAAAAAACGTGCCAACCTCTTTTAAGGCAAACATCCTCTATTTCTCATGAAAAAATAAACACCTTGTGCACAAAAGTGAACAATTGTTTAAAGATGTGTACACTGTAGCGATTGTTTTATTTAAATGTAAGCGCTATAATTATAAATGTGTGAAAAGTATTAATTTTCAGATTAACGTGGAGGTGTCTCTTTCGATTGAAAGTTAGTAGCTTTACAACCGTTAATTTTGTGCAATTATCCCTTGAAAGCACGATTCGCGACGCCATTTCTGCGTTTTTATCCCGTCGGGTGGACATCGGCTGTGTAACCACCGAAGACAGGAAATTGCTTGGAATTCTACATAAAAATGCGATTTATCGAGCGTTGTTTGAAAACACACCTCTAGATTCTTCCATTCGGCCACTCATAAAACAAAACGTTGTCACGATTCAAAAAGACCAGACTTTGCTTGATGCAAGAGAAATTATGATCAAAGGCAATGTCAGTCAGGCCGTCGTCCTCGACCAGCAGCAAAATGTATTTGGAATCATGTCAAAGCTGGATTTGGTGTACTCAAACATGACCGCCTTGGAAGATACACTGAACCGCATGAAATCACTGGTTGAAAACCTGCAGGATGCGGTTATTTCCGTAGACTCCAACCTAAAAATCACAACCTTTAACCACACCGTTATAGACCTGCTGCAATTGAATGGCAAAACGCTGCTGAATGCTCCCATTGACCTGTTTCTCCCCGATTTCCGAAAAGGGTTAATTGAGACCATGAAAACGGGTCAAATTCAACAGGCAAAACGTTTCAGTTTTAAAGACCTCACAGTAATCGCTTCCTTTATTCCTATCAGAGAACTTAACCGTATTACCGGCGCTATGGTGGTTTTGCGAGACGTCACCTCCTATGAAATCATTGCTGCTGAATTGGAGACGACTAATCAGCTTAAGAAGATTCTCGACAGCGCCCTAGAGCTTGCTTATGACGGAGTGGCTGTAACAGACAAGCACGGGCTGATCACGATGGCCAATCAAGGGTTTATGGATTTGTTTTCCCTTGACCAGCAAGACCAGCTTCTCGGTACCCCTATTTCAAAAATAGCACCCCAGCTTCCTTCTGAACTCAGCTTGAAAATGGATAAAAAAATTGAGGGAAAACTTATTGAAATCAACAAACGGAAATGCATTGTCGCGCAAATGCCCATCTACCAGGATGGCCAAAAACTGGGAGCCATTTTTAAAATCATTTTTCGGCAGCTCGAAGCTTGGCGAGACCTTCTTTTTCACATGGAAAAATTAGAAAGTGAGATTTCTTTTTACCGTGGAGAATTATCCCGTATTTCCAAAGATACGGACCCATTTGCTCACGTCATCTCTCAGAATTCACAAATGGAAAAATTCAAGCAGGATGCGGTGATTGCGGCAAAATCTTTATCGAATGTGTTAATTACCGGAGAAAGCGGGACCGGCAAAGAGCTGATCGCCGAAGGGATTCACCGGGTGTCTGGCTGCAAAGGCGCCTTTATTAAGGTGAATTGCGGGGCCATTCCTGAGGAATTGCTGGAATCTGAATTCTTTGGCTATGCGGATGGCGCGTTTACCGGAGCGAAAAAAGGAGGAAAGCCCGGCAAGTTTGAACTGGCTAATAATGGAACACTGTTTCTCGATGAAATCGGCGAAATGCCTGTCTCCCTGCAAGTAAAACTGTTGAGGGTCCTGCAGGAACAAGAATTTGAAAGAATCGGCGACACTAAAACCACCAAGGTAAATGTCCGGATTATTTCTGCCACTAACAAGGACTTGACGGAGCTTGTAGAGCAGGGAAAATTCAGAGAAGATCTCTATTACCGGATTCATGTCATTCATTTACACATCCCGCCATTAAGAGAACGACTCGATGACATCCCTGTATTGTGCCGCTATTTTATCAATAAAATTAATTTCAAAACGAAAAGGAACATTATCGGCGTCTCTCCGGAAGTAGCAAGCAGCTTGCAGCACTTCCACTGGCCCGGGAATATCAGGCAATTGGAAAATGTCTTGGAAAGGGCCTTCCATTACAGTAGTTCGGAATGGATTGAAATCGAACATCTTCCACAAGAATTGAAATTACTGCCTCAAGAGCCGGAACTTTCTCCAAAATCTAAAGCAACCGAGTCCCAGTTTCCTATTGACCGGAAGCAATCCATCAGTCGGACGGAAAAGGAAGTAATCCTGCAAGCTTTAAAAAAATGCCGAGGAAACCGTACAAAAGCCGCTGAATTGCTAGGAATCAGCCGAACAACACTATATCAGAAAATGAAAAGGTATCAGATTATTGAAGAATTGGAGTTTCGCTTTACCTAGGGGCTGTTTTCGTCTTCAACCAATCCTTTTTGGAGTGTATCTTTACACTCTATCGGCGAATTTTGAGATTCTATCGGCGAATTCTATGTGTTTATCGGCGAATCTTCGAGTTCTATCGGCGAGTTTGCA
This sequence comes from Neobacillus sp. SAB-20_R2A, assembly GCF_049568635.1. Lineage (NCBI taxonomy): Bacteria > Bacillati > Bacillota > Bacilli > Caryophanales > Bacillaceae > Neobacillus > Neobacillus sp. SAB-20_R2A. Next base: position 3,747,002 of record NZ_CP145895.1, read on the forward strand.
GGTTCTATCAGCGAATCGCTAACTATCCCACAAAAACAACCACACGGGCACAGCCCCATGTGGTTGTTTTTCCTCACTGCAGCTGTTTCAAATATTGCTCCTTCAGCGCAGATTTTTGGATTTTGCCCGCTGGTGTCTGCGGGAGCTGGCTGACAAACACAACCTGCCTCGGCACCTTGTAATCGGCTAAATGCTGCTGACAAAATGATTTGACTTCTTCCTCGGTCATGGCCGCCCCCTCTTTTGGGATAATGTAATAACGACCCACTTCACCAAGGAATGAATCGGGCACGCCAATTCCGGCAGCAAAACCTATTTTCGGATGCGCCATCAGGATATTTTCCACCTCGACAGGATAGACATTATAGCCGCCCTGAATGTACATTTCCTTTTTCCGCCCTTTTAAAATCACATACCCTTCATGATCCAAATACCCCATGTCACCGGTATAAAGCCAGCCATCCTTAGAAAATGCCAGCCTTGTTTCTTCTTCCAGTTCAAAATACCCCTTCGCCCGGCAGTTTCCCTTTACCGCTACTTCTCCGACTTCGCCGCTTGCAAGCTCCTTTTGTTCCGCATCGACAATCTTCAAGCTAAAATCGCCAATTGGAACGCCGATACTTTGCTGCACTTTTTCAAGAGAGTCCGTTAACCTAGTCATGATGCAGGCACCGGATGTTTCACTTAGGCCATATAAATTGATGATTTTGGCGTTTGGAAATTTCGTTTCGATCATTTCACATTGGGTAGGGTCGACATTGGATCCGCCAGCTATACACACCTTAACGGAACTAAGGTCATACTGGTTAATATTTTTATGGTTTAATAGCATGTGATACATCGTAGGCACTCCGCCAAAGACGGTTGGCTTGACCTGATGTATGACTTGCAGGACCTTTTCCGGAATAAACTCAGGTACTAGGACAATACTGCCAAAGCTTACTAATAAGGCATGAACCGCACAGGTAATGCCTCCGACATGGTTTAACGGTAAACTCCCTACTGTGCAATCCCCCACTCCAAGCGACAAATGGTCTGCCTGGGCTTTGGCCGACGCCAGAATACTGCGGTTGGTGATCATCGTCCCCTTTGGCTTTCCGGTGGTACCGGATGTATAGATGACAACGGCCGTATCCTCTTCCAACACCGCTTGCTTTGCGGACTCAAGCCTTCCCCGCTCAAGCGGCCGAGCCAACAACTCTTCAAAGGATAGACTTCCTTCGAACCCATAGCCTATGAAAATATATTTTTCCAGTGTTGGAACCTTATCTTGAAATTTCTCGAAAAATTGGACAAAATTAAAGCCCTGATGGCCAGAAATGGAAACAATCCCTTTTGCTTTTGAATTGTTCAGCATATACTCAAGCTCTGAATCTCGGTAACGGACATTCAGGGTCACCACACCGACTCCGATTTTGGCAGCAGCGAAATACGTAAACAGCCATTCCAGTTGGTTTAACGCCAAAATGGCCATTTTGTCGCCTCTCTCAAATCCCTCCTGGAGAAGGGCAGACGCCAATACATCGGTGACGTCATCCAGTTCCTTATAAGTAATCCGTTGGTCTTCATAAATTAAAAATGGCTTATTCGGGAACCGATCAACGGCATTCGCCAATACTTTATGAACTATCCAGTCCTGCAAAAACATCCCCCCTTTTAAACTACTGGATTATTAGAATATAGATTTTTAAATTGCTCCCGCAACACATTCTTTTGGATTTTTCCGGTCGTTGTCTGCGGAAGCTCGGTTACTATTAACACCTCTTTTGGGACTTGGAAGGTCCCTAGATGTTCTTTGCAATGTTTAAGGATTTCCTCTTTCGTCGCTACCTCCCCAGGTTTTAACACAACAAATGCCGTAACTGCCTCAATCCAGCGTTCATGCGGCAAACCGACTGCTACCGCATTTAATACTTTTGGATAAGACAATAGCGCTTGTTCTACCTGAATAGATGCTACATTTTCCCCGCCAGTCTTAATCATGTCCTTCTTCCTGTCCACAAAAACTAGCAGCCCATCCTCGTCAAAGTACCCTAAGTCCCCGGTATGATGCCAGCCGAACTGCCGTGACCGCTTCGTTTCTTCCGGATTATTAAGATAACCGGCCATAACATTTGGACCGCGGTGAACGATTTCACCCACTTCATTTTTTCCTAGCAGGTTTCCATTGTCGTCCATTATCGCGATGTCCGTAATCAAGGATGCTGTCCCCCAATATGGACCTGATTTTCGCAGTTGGTCCTCAGGTTTAAATACACAGGTAGCCGGATACATTTCGGTCTGTCCCGACCCTAATGCAAACTCACATCCTAGTTCACTGATTCCTTTTTCCAGCGTATTGCGGTCCATAGGGGCCATGGCGTAGAGGCAATAGCGCAGGCTTGATAGGTTATATTTTTTAAAAGAAGGATGGTAGAGAAATGCCCGGTACATCATCGGCAGGCCAAACATCCAGGTGATCTTTTCCTTCTCGACTGTTTTCATAAAGGACTCCGGTTCTAAGCCTTGGATTACCACAACTGTTGCGCCTAAGTGGAAAAAGGACGAGACAAGCGTGTGCTGAGCACAATGGAACACGGGCATCATCATCGTCGCAATATCGTCCTTCGCCATCCCCGCTTCAATAATATTGGCCAGACTGGCAATAAACACAGCTTGATGGTTAATGAGGACTCCTTTCGGTGAGCCAGTCGTTCCACTAGTAAACATGATTTGGGCCAGGTCACGGTCCCCAATCTCCACTTCCGGTTCTTCCGTATGGTCGGAATTTAAGGCATGCTCAAATTTTTCAGCCTCAGTGGCACCCTTTCCAATAATGAGCAATTCCGGACACATGCTTGAAAATTCTTCTTTTTTGTCCTGTAAAAATCCCTCGTCACAGATAAGGACTTTTGCGCGGACCTCTGCAAGAATATACGACTTTTCGTTAAAGGATACCCCTGGATTAATCGGAACCCACACCAAACCCGCCTTTGCGATTCCAAAAATGGCAACCAGAAACTGCCAACTATTTCCGCAAATAGTGGCAACCGAATCTCCTTTTTCTAACCCGAGGTCCAACAGGTAGTTCGCAAAGCGGTTGCAATCTTCATTAAACTCTTGATAGGAAATCCTTTTATCCCCTGAAATGATGGCCGTTTTGGCTGGATTTTTGGCTGCCGTCCTGCGCACAATATCGCCGATGGCCACTCGATTTAAGATGGTGATTTCACTCATGAGCTTCCCCCCGTTTTTCAAATTACTCCTTAATACATGAAATCGCTTCCATTTTTACTTACGTTAAAAAATCTTCATTCCGATTAACAAAGGTTAATTTCTTTATCCGATTGCCTTCCAATCTTACATGTTCAGAATCCTCCTTAACTATGGTTTCAATACCTACTTTAAGAAATGCAAGAATTGTACCAGTTATTACAAATGGTGCACATACTTTCTGACGCCATATATATACAGTTTTCTCCTTGAACAAATGTTATAAAAAAAACACAGTTGTATAGTTTTATAAACAGTTTGATTGTGATGGTAAAAAACAAATAAAAAGCGATGCCGCCATGGACATCGCCTGTTTTTCCACCTAAACTCCTCTTTTATTTCCCCACAAAAAAGTATGCAATTGCGGAAGAACCTTCACATTATTCATTTCGGAGTCCTGCATGACCTTGTCTATCAGTCTTTCATATTTATTAATAAGATGCAGAAGCAGCTCCTGATTATCCATTGTTGACAGATGATCATTACCAACCTGTACAAAGAAGGGAACATCCGGATAACGGAAATGGACTGCTCTGGCATATTCATAATCAAGATCATCAAATACCACAATCTTTAAGCTGAATTGTTGCGCTAAATCATTTTGTGTAAGTTTCCCAATGATTTCATCTAAAATTTCAAAATCCGTCTCCATTTTTGAGCTTGGCGGCTTGGGGGAAATGGTTAATTCATCAATCTCATAAAACCACTCCTGCCACCTGCTCCCTTGGGTTTCGAGACCAATTTTTATTTGATTATCTTTTAGGATCTTAATGAATTCATCGAGATTTTTCAATAACGCAGGATTACCGCCTGAGATCGTGACAAAGGAGAAATTCTTACCGCCGATTCGCTTCATCTCTTCCCAAATTTCCTCTGCTTCCATCATGCGAATATCATTTTTACCGGTGCCATCCCAGGTAAAGGCGGAGTCGCACCAGCTGCAGGAATAATCACAGCCAGCAGTTCTTACAAACATCGTTTTCTGGCCGATGACCATCCCTTCCCCTTGGATGGTAGGTCCGAAAATTTCCATTACGGGTATTTTACTCAACTTCCATCCACTCCCGTCTAGCTTCCGCATAGCTTGTCGGTGTCTCAAACAACCGGACAAATTCCACTCTTGCGCCGCTATACTGATTCTTCCGCTCTTCTTTCGTAAGCGCCTCAGCCATCTTTTCATAAATCCAGACCACCATGTTTTCAGCCGTGGTATTCATTGGCGGTAAGGTTTCATTTAAATAGCGATGATCCAGATGAATTTCAATTTCATTTTTCCAAATGTCTTTAATGTCCCCGAAATCCATCATCAAGCCACGGTCATCAACGTAGCCGCTGATTCCAAAAATGACTTTATACGTATGGCCATGAAGGTTTTTGCATTTGCCTTCATAGCAATGCAAATGATGGGCAGCATCAAAGGTGAATTCTTTGCTCACAAGAACACGTTTCTGATGGTATTTCAATTGACTGCGGTTGATATCTTCATCTATTTTTTGGAGTTTATCGACAATCCGAAAGCCATACATTGCGTTACAACTCCTCTCGTGTGCTTAAATATTGATCAAGGCCGCGTTTTCTTAGTTTACAAGCCGGGCATTCACCGCAGCCATCCGCAATGATCCCGTTATAGCAGGTTAAGGTTTTTTCCCTAACAAAATCCAAGGCATTCAGATTATCTGCCATTTGCCAGGTTTCAGCTTTGTCCAGCCACATTAATGGGGTATGAATAACAAATTCCTTGTCCATCGACAGGTTCAATGTGACATTTAAGGATTTTATAAAAACATCACGGCAATCAGGATAACCGCTAAAATCCGTTTCACAAACACCGGTAACAATGTGCTTAGCCTCAACCTGGCTTGCCAGTACCCCTGCAAAAGAGATGAATAACAGGTTCCGTCCAGGTACAAAAGTGGAAGGCAATTCACCATTTTCTCCATCCTTCACCTCAATGTCCTTACGTGTTAAGGCGTTTGGTGCCAGTTGGTTTAACAATGACATATCTAAAATATGATGCTCTATTCCAAGTTCATTCGCGATATTTTGGGCACACTCAATTTCAAGTTTGTGCCTTTGATTATAGTTAAACGTAACCGCCACTACTTCTTCAAATTGTTCCAATGCCCAAAACAAACAGGTGGTGCTATCCTGTCCGCCGCTAAAAACTACAACTGCTTTATCTTTCTTCATCATAAATTCTCCTTTAAATAGAAAAACAGGACTACTAAAGAAAGCAGTCCTGTTTTCCTTAGTTTTTTAAAGAGGGTAGCTAGAACCTCTACCGCAGGGTGCGGATTTTTTATATGACTATTCGATTATAAACCATTTCTATCAATTTTCAATCTATCTTTCGAGATTTTTTCGGTTTTGTACCCTTTTCAAAAAAAATTCACTCTGACCTTACAATTTTGTTTGTACTGACTGCAACTTCCGCTCCATTGAATGTTCCTTGTCACGGCGATCATCAATTCGTAGATTGGTGCAGACTCTTTGCAAGCCTTTCTGGAATGGGACCTCGTGAATTTCTTGAACAATTTCTAAGAGTAATTTTAAATCCCCTTCAATCAATGTGCTCATCGGGGTTAGTTGATACTTTACTCTGTCCTCATATCGCTGAAGAACTTTATGTATTTCCGCCACATACTCGCTGACACTTGTTGTGCCTGTCCCTACAGGGATAACCGTTATATCAATGATAGCCATCGCTTCATCCTCCTAATTCTTTATATAAAAAGAATATCATATGAAATGGTAAGGACAAAAATTCGCAGACTTAGTTAGCAAATTATCTTTTCATTTGAATCTGTTTAATATGGGCCTGTTTAACGTTAGAATCTGCCAGAGAAAATTTATGTAAAATAGTGTACATCCGGTCGATTTCTATTTGTGTCATTATATTCCTTGTATTGGTAATTTCTTTTTTTATTGATGAAAGCATGGCATTTCTTTTTAAAACCTTTACGTTTTGGGAAGTAACATTTATTTTCTTAAGTGTGCAACGCTCACTAAAAACGATATACGATTTAATAAGGTATTCATCCCCTCTTCCCAATGTGGACTTCAATGCAGTTATGTGTGCTTTATTCTGCCAGACCGGATTAAAGAATTTCTCTTTTTGTTTGTTCGGAAAAACCTGCATCCAATTTTTACTTTTTTCATCGCCAAAAATCCAGCCGCTGTAGTTTTTGGATTCAAAGACATAAAGACCTGTTTCGTGGAGCATGATTAAATCTACTTCTGTGGTTGTTCCATCATATTTTGGTAAATAAAGATTGGTTAAGAGCCTTTTAGGTCCCTTTAATTTTTCTAGTTCCGCAAAAGTTAAAAATTCTCCGTAATTTCCCTTATCAAATAATGTTTTCAAGAAAGTATTCCCACTTGCTTGTTGATAGCTTGAGTTTTTAAATTTTAGGTATTTGGGCACAAAAAATAAGAGTACCAATAACAAAAATAGAATAATAAGACTCATTTCCTTTTTCCTTCTTTCTAAATATCATTACAAGACTATGATACTAAATTTTTGACGAAAAGGGACAATTTACCTATTTTTATCAGAAGGAATTTTTAAAAATTATTATCTTATCAATTCTTCATTTTTATATTATTCTAAAAATAAAACCTCTGGAGGAAATCAGAATGAATACCTATTTTATAGCCGGTCACGCCAAGCTGCCAACCGGTATGGCTGCCAGAAGCATTTATGAAACGCTGACGATTACGGCTGAGATTGATAAGCATTATGGAGTGATCGTGGATGCATCCTGTACGCTGGCTACGGAACATGGTCGTGATTATATTTCTAGGCTGTTGAAGGGGTATAGTTTACGTCATGGAATTGACAAGCCACTCGAAGACTTAAAGAATGGCTATTTAGGAAAAGCCAATCACGCCCTGATTGCAGCGCTGAAGGATTTGTACAAGCAATATGAGACTATGAAACAATGACTATTTCGACGATATCCATGGCGAGTATTTTGGGATGACCATTGCCAATTGGAGTTAAGGGGGTGGCCTTATACCTTTTTATAGGGCCATTTTTTATTTTTTCCCCCTCTGTGCTGATCTTATGACCATTTCATAGGACACTTCCTCTCATCTTTCACTGCCGTTCTGGTCTTATAACCCTTTCATAAGACACTTCCGATTACCTTTTTCCTCCAATTTGGTCTTATAACCCTTCCATAAGACCACTTCCTCCCATCTTTAACTGCCCTTCTGGTCTTATAACTCTTTCATAAGACCATTTCCGCTCACCTTTTCCTTCCAATCTGGTCTTATAACTCTTTTATAAGACCACTTCCTCCCATCTTTAACTGCTATTCTGGTCTTATGGCCCTTTCATATGACACTTCCTCTCATCTTTCACTGCCGTTCTGGTCTTATAACCCTTTCATAAGACCATTTTCCATGAATTTTCAACAACTTTGGTCTAATAACTAACCATCCCTCCATCAACAAAACCATAAAAGGAGCGAATGGTTAAAACCAATCCGCTCCCCCAATAAAAAACCTAAACCGTAACTTTCTCACTCTCAAACGGCCAGGCCGGCAGCATGTTGCTCAGCGCCTTATCCTCACGATACCCTAGCACATATTCCGCCTGCATAACCGTATGAATTTCCCGCGTTCCTTCGTAAATGACCGGCGCCTTGGAGTTCCGCAAAAAGCGCTCTACAGGGTATTCACTTGAATAACCGTAGGCCCCGTGGATTTGCACCGCATCATCTGCCGCTTTATTGGCAAAATCACAGGCCTGCCATTTCGCAAGCGAAGTTTCACGAGTATTGCGCACACCTTTATTTTTCAACTCGCCAGCACGATAAACCAGTAAACGGCTCATTTGCAATCCGGCTTCCATGTTTGCAAGCATTTGCTGCACCAGCTGATGCTTGCCGATATCCTTGCCGAACGTTTTCCGTTGATGACAGTATTTTACGCTTTCCTCCAAACTTGCCATAATCAAACCGACTGCTCCCGCGGCAACCGTGAAACGGCCGTTATCAAGTGCGGACATGGCAATTTTGAAGCCTTCCCCTTCCTGGCCAAGCAAGTTTTCTTTCGGAACGCGCACCTGATCAAAGAACAATTCCCCGGTATTGCCTGAGCGGATTCCGAGTTTCCCTTTTATCGCCTTAGAAGAAAAGCCGGGCATCGTCCGCTCCACGATGAAGGCGGAAATTCCGTGGTGTTTCTTGTCTTTATCCGTATAGGCAAACACGATAAAATGGTCGGCGACATCGCACAACGAAATCCATGTTTTCTGACCGTTTAAAATATAGTAGTCTCCATCCTTCACAGCCGTTGTTCCAAGCGATGCCACGTCCGAACCCGCGCCAGGCTCCGTTAATCCAAACGCTCCAATTTTTTCGCCTTTGGCCTGCGGAACTAGGTATTTATGCTTCTGTTCTTCTGTTCCCCATTGCAATAAAGTCATGCTATTTAACCCGATGTGAACCGAAACTGCAGTACGGAAGGCGGTGTCTCCTCTTTCCAGTTCTTCACAAACAATCGCCAGCGAGTTATAATCCATGCCGCTGCCGCCGTATTCTTCTGGAATGCAAACCCCCATCAAATCCAATTCTTTTAAACGCTGCCAAATTACTGGATCGAAATAACCGCGTTCGTCCCACTCTCGCATGTTCGGATTGATTTCCTTATCAACAAAGCTTCTTACCATTTTTCTTAACATTTCCTGTTCTTCCGTGAATTCAAAGTTCATCGTACATTCTCCCCCTGTTTTTTTTAAAATTCAACTTCGTCACCAGGCAATTTTTTAAATAATGTTATCCGCTTTTAAACGGCTAATCTCCTCAAATGTAAATCCCACTTCCTGCAAGATTTCGTCGGTATGCTCACCAGCCATCGGCGGATGACGTTCAACCCTTGTCTCTGTTCTTGAAAGTTTAATAGGAGAGCCAACGAGCTTTACCAGACCTGCCTCTGGATGGTCTACTTGCACGACCATATTCCGGGCCGAGACCTGCGGGTCGTCAAATACTTGGTCAATTGTGTTGATAGGACCGCATGGAATATTGTTGGCAGAAAATAGCTCCATCCAGTCGCTGACCTGCTTTAACTGGAGCTGGCTATTTAAGATGCTCGTAAGCTCCTGGCGATTTTCGACTCTTGCCTCATTGGTACGGAACTTTTCATCCACCGCCAGTTCGCTTAGCCCAATTACTTCACAAAGCAACGCAAACTGCCGGTTATTCCCGATGGCTATGATCAATTCACCGTCTGCGGCGGAAAATGTGGAGTAAGGCACGACATTCGGATGGTCATTTCCAAGCCTCCGTGGCACCTTACCTGAAATCAAATAATTACTGGCGACATTGGCTAGCGAGCTTACCGCCGTATCCATCAGCGACATATCGATTTTTTGACCATGGCCCGATTTTTCCCGTTCAAACAAAGCGGCTTCAATAGAAATCGCCGAATATAAACCGGTTAAAATATCGACCATGGCCACGCCAATTTTAAGCGGGCCGCTTTCTTCGGTGCCGGTAATGCTCATTAGGCCGCTCATACCTTGGATGATGTAGTCGTATCCTGGCAAATGGCTGTAAGGTCCTGTTTCCCCGAATCCAGTAATGGAGCAAAAAACGAGCCGGGGGTTTATTTTTTCCAGCGAATCGTAACCGAGTCCCCATTTTTCCATTGAGCCCGTTTTAAAATTGTGAATGAGGACATCCGCTTCCTTAGCTAACTTACGGATAATTTCCCGGCCCTCGTCTGACTTTAGGTTGACGGTGATGCTGCGCTTGTTCCGATTGGCACATAAATAATAAGCGCTCACCCCGTTTTGAAACGGCGGGCCCCAGAACCTGGTTTCATCACTGCCGCCCGGGGCTTCTACCTTGATGACATCCGCACCAAGGTCTGCCAAAATCATTGTACAATTGGGCCCAGCCAGAACCCTTGTTAAATCTAATACTTTTACACCTGCTAGCGCTCCACTCAAATAATCCACCACCTGTTAAAAAATCAAAAAAGCCAGCCCAAACACACTTTAAAAGTGGTATGGACTGGCTTACGATCCATGATAGCAGCCGGCTAAGGCTGGTTCTGGAAACTTATCAGTCGAATGTTATGTTTTGAATAAATCTCCATTACCTTCCGCTGACAGGCTGGATAGGATGAAGTTGTTTTTATTTTACTAGAATTTTCAGAATTATCCAAGTAAAAATTTACTTAAATATAGTTTTTGTTGATGCTATTTAAGCGAATTTCATGTTTTTGCCGTCTTCTCTTTTTACGATTGGTAAGTTCCTTTTCGTAAAAATAATGAATGATAAAGTAGGAAATCACACCAAGTACAATCCCGAAAATCGACATTCCGATTAATGTATGGATACTGCCGTGGAGAAACCCAACCAATACAGTGAAATCACCATGCATTAGTTTTTGAAAAGAAAAGGGATTGTGGTGCCCGACTCTAATCCTGATAGGAAAAAATAATTTCCCAAGATTTCCAGCAAATGGAAGCAGGATTACTGGAAGTAATGTTAATTTTCCGATGACGTTTCCAATGATAGAAGCTGGAAGCGAGCCTTTTGCTATTCGAACAGCTGGAATAAACAATATATATATTAATGAAGCCGTTGATATGACCAACATTTCTAAACCGAAACCAATTGCGAATCCCAAGGCAACCTTTTTGGCTCCTCCGGGAGAACGAAGCAGTTTCATGAAGTTAAATTTAAATGCACGTCCAAGACGTTGAAACATATTATACCTTCGTAATTTTGTATTCATGCTATTGACCCCCGGTTGAACGAATTCCGTCTAAAATTAGTATTTCCTGTCAATATGAATTCCATAGATAGTTGAAACATAAAGAGGTCTTATTAACGTTTTCAATTATAGTATATTACAATTTCGTGTATAAAACTAGATAAAAATACTAAGGTTTGCACGATTCGCATTTTGTCGAAATTGCTCCGAAAGCTTGTTATTCCGACATTTTCCAGTTACAAAAAAGCCGGACAAATACCGCCGACTTTTCTGCCAATTTCTTGTAATTACTTTTCCAGCATTAATTTTAAAATAAGCTCATCTGTCTGTCTTGTTCCTTCATTTCCAAGCTTGCAAAAGCTTTCAATATTTTCTAGCCATTACCGGCATTATGGAACCAGTCATTCTGGCATCAGGACCAGCTGCAACCAGCGACATCGATGATATGTACTTTCTTTCCAAGCAAAAATAGATTATACTCAATTAACCAACATTTTCATAAAGGAGAAAGATTCGATGTCTGAGAACCACCAACCGGAAACAGAAAAAAAGAAAATTAGCCTGCAGGAATTGGCTAAGCAGCAACTGCAAAACAAAAAAAACCAAGCCGCAGCCAAAGGAAAAGAGAATGGCAGTCTGCAAACTCAAAAAATGAAAAGCCAGCAGACGAAGAAGCCAAGCAACACCCGCAGAAAAATGGGCTCTTAATGAACGGGCAGAATCGGAAGGACATAATTCCAGGGATTACCGTTGATATTGTTTTAAAAAAGGACCAAAAAACGGGCAAACTCACAAGAGGCATCGTCCAAGATATTCTAACCAAGTCCCCTAACCATCCCCACGGCATTAAGGTTAGACTGACTGACGGGCAAATTGGAAGAGTCCAAGAAATTCACAACTAATTTCTCTCAAAAAAGCACACAAGTTGAACCTGTGTGCTCTTTTATATTCTAAGACCACTTTTAATTTCCTACAAATTTCCCTATGATGACCATCATTGTTGGGATAATCTTTGTCGTTCAAGATCAAGCAGGTGCGTCTTCATCTCTAATCCGCCGCGGTAGCCGGTCAATGAACCATTTTTTCCAACAACACGGTGACATGGCACAGTTATTAACAATGGATTAGCACCAATGGCGGCCCCCACTGCTCGAACAGCGGCTGGTTTATTTATTTGGTTTGCGATGTCAGAATAGGATTTGGTCTCTCCGAACGGAATCTCACAAAGGGCATTCCAAACAGCGACTTGGAACTCAGTCCCTTGAAAATCATTCGGTACGGTGAAATTCGTTCGCTTCCCTTCAAAATATTCTATTAGTTCGGCTGCATACGGCTTTAGCTTCTTCTTATCTTCCATCAGCGGGCTGCCAGGAAACCGTTTTTCTGCCCAAACAGCCAATTCCTCAAACGGCTTGTTTTGTGAGCCGACATAACTAAGTCCCTTCACAGTTGCAGCAATATAGAAATTCCAAGGATGATGATTAAATAATGACCAATAGATTGGTGTCTTATTAGTTTGTGGTGTCATTTTGTTTCCTCCGATTCATGTAATTGACGGAAATAAGCGGGTGAATAACACCTCTGTCACTATTATATCTCTGAAATTAGCAGAACGAACTATTAAGATGATTAAAAAGCAAGATATTGAAATGATATACTTGTGATAATTCATATAAAAGGAAAAGTAGTGATCAAAATTGACAGGTATTCAAAACGCAAATGACTGCTGGTATGAAGACAATGGGAGCATCATCATGAAGCTGCCGGAAGACTTTAATCTAAAAGCGAATCTAGGTTATTTGGAGCGGAACAAGAATGAATGTATGTTTGAAGTCGATAACGGTATCATCACGAGGGCGGTTGCCATTGGAGAAAAACAAGCTTTAGTACAAATTCATGTAAACGAACGGAATCAGATGATCATTCAGTTTTTAAAAGACACCAGACCTGGTAATCAAGAGGAATACGCTGCGATAGTCTCGTACATACGTGTATGGTTTGATCTGGATCGTGATTTAAAGTCATTTTATGAAATGGCCAAATCAGACCCTCTGCTAAAAAACCCCGTTCAAGAATTCTACGGACTGCGCGTAATCGGTGTTCCCGATTTATTTGAAGCACTTTGCTGGGGAGTCTTAGGGCAGCAGATTAATCTAGCATTCGCTTATACTTTAAAAAGACAATTTGTTGAAAAATTCGGTGATTCAATCGAGTGGAATAGCAAGAACTATTGGTTGTTTCCATCCTATGAACAAATCGCCCAGCTAACACCTGCAGATTTAGCCGATATTAAAATGACCTTGAAAAAGAGTGAATATATTATTGGCATTTCGAGATTAATGGCAAACGGAGAATTATCTAAGGAAAAATTATTGAAGATGGAAAACCTTAAAGAGGTTGAAAAAAGACTAATCAAGATTCGCGGGATAGGTCCATGGACAGCAAATTACGTCATGATGCGCTGCTTACGATTTACCTCGGCATTCCCGCTTGATGATGTCGGCTTGCATAACGCCATCAAACATCTAACCGGTTCAGATAAAAAGCCTGCAAAGGAGGAACTATTAAAGCTATCTCAAAGTTGGGCCAATTGGCAGGCCTATGCGACGTTTTATTTATGGCGTGTCCTCTATTAATAAAATCTAATCAAAATATGTATCTACCCCTCAGTAAGAAAACTGAGGGGCAGCATGTAAACAGTCGCTATATTACTAAAATCATTTTTCAATTGGATATAACGTAAAATTGCAATCTACAATTTCATAACGAAGCGTATCCCCTGTCTCAAACCGTTCTGCAATGGACGTATAAATTGGACCCTTCAAATACTCTTCAACGGCTTCCTGGCTTTCAAATATATAAATCCCCCCGCGTTCTTCCGTTTCCGGGTTACTTACATATAACTTTTGAATGAGTCCCCTTTCCTTTAAGGCACGAAACTTTGGTAGACTCGCTTCAGACATTTTGTAAAGCTCATCGATAGACTTTGCGCTTCTGAATGTCACTTTCAATACTTTTAGACTCATCATTATTCCTCCTCTTATTTGTAATACCTGAATTCTTATCGATAGTTATTTTCTCTTCCCATAAGTAACTTCTAGCCCTGCCTGCACATCCATTTGAATGCCATACTGCGGAATAGGATAACGCATTCCGTTTTTGCTTAAAGCCTCTAATCCATCCAAAGCCTTTAACAAGTCTTCCGGAGATAAGGCCATTAACAATTCATCGTCCAACACCCCGCCAAACCTGCGTTCAGCAAAACAAGGAATGGATAGGCTTGGTTTTCTTGTCGCAAGGGCCCGTCCCCATGAATCTGCACAGGAAGATTCTCCCACGACACTCCATTCAAATTTTTCAAAATTCCTCCACTGCAGGCCGTTAATAAAAAGAATCATTTGCCCAGGAGTCCCATAGATCAGACAAATGTCGGGGTCAGCGATACGATTGGAAACAAGCGGCGCAACGGCCATCGCTTCATATTTCCCATGGGGGACAACCGTCATTTCCCGCTGGTGTTTCGCAGAATCCTGCTGGTTTTCAAACCATACGCCCGCCATTTGTTCTCCTGATAGCCACTCTTCATTTCGGGGATGTAATCCCAGGACCACCTGGCATTGTGCACCGACTAGATCTTCGGCAGTGATACCTACTGTCCAACCCAGTCTTGATGCCTGGGCGACAATTTGGTCGGTTGTGTGGATGCTTTTTGGCCGCCGGATCTTTGGAATGGCTTCCATATCCTCTTTCTTCTCAAACATTTTCATGCCAATTGGAATGGTTTTAATTTTGAGATACTGATTTAACCTGTCGACAATGGCTTTCCAATCATACGTCTTCTCTACATTTCCCATTTTATAACCCCATTTCTCTTCACATTTTTTAAAATACTATTGTAGGAATTTTCTGAATTCTAACAACGCTCTACTATTATTAATCTTGGAAACTGATATAATAAAAATATCACTATGATGGATGGTGAACTATTTGCGTATAGAACAGCTAATGTACGTTGTTGAAATTGCCAAGACGGGGTCGCTTTCTGCAGCAGCGGAACGCCTGCACGTGGCGCAGCCAAGCATTAGTCATGCGATATCTTCTCTTGAACACGAATTGGGCGTTAAAATTTTTAAACGTTCCAAAAACGGTGCTGTACCGACTGAAAGCGGAAAAGCTGTGATTTTAAAAGCTCAGGAAATCCTCAACAAAGTCGAGGAGCTGCAGGAAACCGTCAATATCGAGCACTCGCTTTTAAAAGGACGGTTATCCATTGCATCCATTGCTGGCGTCAGTACTAGTGTTTTGCCTCGGGCATTGGTTATTTTGAAAAAGAAATATCCCGGTATAGAACTAGAACTGATTGAGGAAGATACGCGCACAATCAAACAACTCGTTATCGATGGAAAAACAGATATCGGTTTAACACTTGCTGATGATGTGGATTCAAAGCTTATGAGTGGACACCTTTTTACTACTAAATCTATTGCATGTGTAGGGAAACATTCCACTTTTGCGAGACATAATGAAATATCTATAAAAGAGATCTTAAAACATCCCGTTATTTGTTCCTCTGATTCGCTTAGGAATATATTAAAAAAACACGGAACGCCAAACTACTTAATCAAGTCGAAAAATTTGGAAGCAGCCAAACATATTATCGCACAAGGAATGGCGATTGGTTTTTATACTGAAATGTCATTAAAGGTTGACCCCTATGTACATACGGGAGAAATCATACCATTAGACATTTCTGACGAAAAAATTGAAGTCAATTATTGTTACATTCAATTAAAAACTCACCGTTCCATTGCAAGCCAGGAGTTTATAAAAATACTAAAAGAACAAATTAGCTATTTCCAAAGATTATAATGATGCCCCCCATAAATTGAGGGGCGTTTTTTTACATGACGACGGAACCTTGATTTTCCTGTACTTTGACGGATTTCTTGTATAACGATCTTAAAGTCGGCGAGATCATGATTAAGACCACTACAATCACCACGAACAGGCTGCCGGTGGACATCATATTGATTTTCGGAGGGATGAGTTTGCTGAAAGAGCCGTATAGGAAGTTCCCGACCGCCATCGCCCCAGAAGCAAGGATAAAATTGACACTCGCAACACGCCCGCGAAATTCATCATTTGCCCTCTGCAGGACAAATGATAGATTAATTGCCATAAAAACGGCTTGCGATGCACCTACCGTTACGCCGACAATAAAGGCTAGCAGAGGCGTACCTGTTAGCCCAAGAAGAAATAAGGTCAGGCCGCTTGCCAATGCCGTCATAATATAGAGGATGCCCTGCCCCCTTGGGGTGGATATGGAGGCTGTACTTAGATTGCCAAGGATGGCCCCTAATCCGATAAACATCATCAAACTGCCGTAAATTCCGCTGTCCGCCCGTAGATCCTCGTGAATAAACTGAGGAAGTAACGATGTATACGCCATCGTTAATAAACAGTGGAGGAAAACCATGAGAATTAAGAGCCCAAGTGCCGGCGTCCTTCGAATGTACATCATCCCTTCCACGACAGGCTCAAAAATATTTTTGAGATGCAGATTTCCTAAAGTTGTGGCAGGTTGATTAGTTCGAATCCATAACGATTGGATCCCTGCCCCCGTATAGAGCAGAAAACATAGTGCAAAGACAGTGCCCGGACCAGCCAGAACAAGGATTGGACTGGCCAGAGCCGAACCGATGAATCCTGCGCCATGCGATATTGTGCCTTGCAGCGCCGTGGCATTGTATAGAGTATTCTTAGGAATAAGGTCAGGCATAATCGCATTCGTACAGGTCATTTGCAGATTAAAACAAATGCCCAAGAAAAATGCACACATAATCACTACCCATGGTGACACAATCCCAAGCAAACTCAACAATGCCAAAGCCCCTGTGTTGCATGCATTAGAAAATACAGCAATGGTCAATAAACGCCGTCTATCAAAACGATCCACCAATACCCCGATGATCGGTCCGAAAAGAACCCCCGGAATCATCGTGGCAAAAACGGCTGTCCCTACAAGTGCGGTTGAATTGGACAGCGAATAAATTAACCAGCTGGCAGCTACCGTAAAGGAATATTGTCCTGAATTGGCCAACGCTGAACTAATCCATAAATAACGAAAATAACGGAATCCCAGTGATGCAAATGTTTTTGGAAGCATCATAACGAATCTCCTTCTTGGTTAGCTTACTCTCCGTAGGCATTCAATGCATTGATACTATGAGCAAGCGCGGAAGCTGCTTTTAAAGCGGTGGCGACAAAAATCGCTTCCGTTAATTCTTCCATTGTTGCGCCCAGTTTCTTTGCTGCTTTTGTGTGGGTATCGATGCAGTAGGCACATCCGGTCACATGAGCCACGGCTACTGCGATAAATTCTTTTTCTTTTTGGCTTAATAGACCCGGCTTCATCGCCTGATGGCTAAATCCCAAATAGGAACGGAACAACTCGGCGTTTTCTTCACGAAAATCCTTCAATCGTTTCATATTTGATAAGGTATATAAGTCATCTTCACCTGTTCCGTCGTATGCCTGGAGCGCATTGGCGCCATGGCCTGCAGCAGATCCGGCTTTCAGCGCTGTTGCAACCATGATGGCTTCAAGCATTTCCTCTTTCGATACTTCAAGTCGTTTAATTTGACCAACATGGGCTTCAATACAATAGGGGCAGCCGGTAACATGAGCAACAGCGACAGCAATCAGTTCCTTCAATTTCACCGAAAGTAAGCCTTCCGCCATTGCCTTTTGATTAAAAGCACCAAAAGCACGATAGGTTTCAGGGGCCAGTTTTGCCAATTCCGATAGTCTTCTACGGTCCGATTTTTTGTACAAGCTTTCATTGCTCATCTTTAATCCTCCTCATTCAATTAGAAGACTCAAAGCCTATTTTGGAATTGAGTCTTCTATTCAAGTATATTAATTGAACAAATTCATTTTCATTACAGTGCCTTTATGTTAATGTCAGATTCTATCTCGGGCTCAGC
Organism: Neobacillus sp. SAB-20_R2A; assembly: GCF_049568635.1. Taxonomy (NCBI): domain Bacteria; kingdom Bacillati; phylum Bacillota; class Bacilli; order Caryophanales; family Bacillaceae; genus Neobacillus; species Neobacillus sp. SAB-20_R2A. The sequence continues at coordinate 3,764,974 of NZ_CP145895.1, forward strand.
ATTAAAACCTAACTCTTCTCCTGATTTTAATTTTTGTGACTTCGACGCAATCATGACGTAAAAAGCAGAACAAACGATGTAAATTAACACTCCAACCAGCAAGCCGGCAGTTAAGTTCTTCAGCAGAAGATAGCCTTGAACCACGGAAAGGACGATTGCAATCCCTACAATCCCGTATAAGATCTTTGGATTAAATTTGAATTTTGATTTCTCATATAACTCCGGATATTTTTTTGGAAGCCTTGTTGCTGCGATAATTGGAATGAGGTTAGCAAAAAATCCGATGCCGCTTCCTAATGATGCAATTACGGTTAGAGAAAATCCTGAAATTATCGGAATTAATCCAATCAGATAAAAAAGAGTTAGAATCAAAATTGGTGTACCAAATTTACTGCTGACCACCCCTAGTTTCTTTGGCAGCCAGCCATCTTCACAGGCAATCAGGATTCCTTTCGTGGCCCATGACATTTGCGCATTTAAGGTGGTCGCCAGCGCAAACATCGCACCGCCAATAATAAAGAAGAAGAAAACAGGCTCAGGCAGGATCGTTCTGGCTACTTCCGTCAAAGGCTTATTGGCCACGTCGGCAACTGGGAGAACACTTGAAGCAACGGCCGCCATTAAGGCATATAGAATTCCGACTCCAACCGTTGTGGTGATAATCGTTAGAGGTATATCACGGCCTGGATTTTTCATTTCTCCGCCAAGTTCGGCAACATATTGAGCGCCTCCAGTAGCAAAGGAGAGCAAGGCAACTGCCGAAAGGAAACCGGTAATTCCTCCTGGGAACATTTCTCTCGTGTTAAATACGGAATAATTAATCTCCGGAACCCCCCACGCCACGAACAAACCAAGGGAAATGACCAAGACGATGACCATAATTTTTTCAGCAATTGCAGCCACTTTTACGCCGACAAGGTTGGTGATATAGAAAACTGTTAACATGATAAAAGCAACTAGTTTAATTGGGACACTAGGATACAAGCTTTGTAAGTAATCCGCAAATGATAGCGCATACAATGCAATGGTCAATTGTGTAATGATGAACAGCAGAAGCCAGAAGAACCCTAACTTAGGTGACAAGAGACGACTGGAATATCGGTAAAATCCCCCGGTGGTTGGAATTGCTGCTCCCATAATGGCAGTGGGCATTACCTTAAACAAGGTAAAGATTGATGATAGAACAAAAGCTAAAACCACACCCGTTCCGGTCATACCAATCGCGATCCCAGTTAGGGACATGATACCCGCACCAATGATTTGACCTACCGCAATTCCCATCGCATCTCCAAGACCCAGAACCTTCTTCAACTTTGCTTCCTGATTACTCAAATTCCCTTCACCATCCCTTTTTACTAGTTTTTTATATTTAAATTTTTGCCGCAGTACCTTGATGACTTTTTACTGCCTTTTCTAGTCTTTTCAGCCCCTCTTCTAAAATGGATCTCGGACAGCCGATGTTCATTCGAATAAATCCTTCTCCTCCCGGTCCATAGGTGTAGCCTTGATTAAAAGCAACATTGGCGTGCTTTAACATGAGTTGTTGGAGACCTTCTTTATCTAAACCAAGTTCCCGGCAGTCCAGCCAGACAAGATAGCTAGCCTCTGGTTTGATCACTTTGATTTCCTTGATATTGTTTTCCATATATTCGCTCAGGAAATTTAGGTTTTTTTCAATATAATCAACAGCTTGTTCCAGCCATTCACCGCCAAAACGATAAGCGCTTTCAGTTGCCACAATCCCAAATGTATTCGTATGCCTTAGAGACAATCGATTCATGGTCGCATTAAATTCATCTCTCAGCTTTTGATTGGGGATGATGATATTGGAAGTCTGTAAGCCTGCTAAATTAAAGGTTTTGCTAGGAGCCGTACAGACAATGGTATGCTCAGCAAATTCTTCAGAAATGGAGGCAAAGACTGTATGTGTTTTTCCTTTAAAAACTAAGTCACAATGGATTTCATCGGACACAATGAGAATGTTGTTCTCAATACAAATCTTCCCTAGCTCAGTCAACTCTTCTTTTGTCCAGACACGTCCTGATGGGTTATGAGGATTGCAGAGAATCAGCATTTTGACGTTCTCATCGATTCTATTTCGCAGGTCTTCAAGGTCCATCGAGTAATTACCGTTTTCATGTTTTAGATGGTTATAAACAACTTGACGGTTATTATTGACAATCGCATTAGTAAACGGATAATAAACCGGGGGCTGGATCACAATTTTGTCTCCAGGATTCGTAAAGGTTTGCACAAGATAATTTAATGCCGGTACCACACCTGGACTATAGCAAATCCATTCTTTTTGTACCCTCCAGTTGTACCTTTCCTGCATCCAATCGATAATTGCACGATAATAGGAATCTGGACGTGTGGTGTAGCCAAAGATTCCATGCTCAGCCTTTTTGATGATTGCTTCGATCACTGGCGCCGGTGATTGAAAGTCCATATCGGCCACCCACATAGGAAGTAAATTCTTTTCCCCGAATAAATTCTCTGTTTCATCCCATTTTGCAGAAGCTGTATTATGCCTATTAATTTCGATGTCAAAATTGTACTTCACTGTTGATTTCCTCCTTAATCAGTTTTTCAAAAATACAAAACCTTTTGTTGTAAGATAACTAATAGTCTTGTTTAGGTTGCTGAATTAATTGAATATTTTGTTTTATTTAACCATATAAATTGTCCTTTCGTAAAATATTGATTTTTAATAGAAGTATTCAATTCGTCTATAGTTACACGTTAAAAAAAAGCGCTGGAGTCTGCCCCCCAACACTTTGATAGCCTGCATGTATTTTCTTTTTAAAAAGATTGTCTAGATTGCTACTCTAGAATGAAACTCGGTCCATTGTGTTACATTAAATTAGAAAAAATAAAAATGAAAATGTTTTGACATTTGGATAAAAATGCTGTAAATTATCAAATGTACGAACAATAAAAACATAAACTTTATATAATATTCGTGTTTAGGAGTGTTATTTCATGGATACAGTATTTGATTACGAAGATATTCAACTAATTCCCGCAAAATCAATCGTAAAGAGCCGTTCTGAGTGTGACACAAGCGTCGAATTTGGCGGTCATAAATTTAAATTACCGGTCGTCCCTGCAAACATGCAGACGATCATCGATGAAAAAATTGCTATTTTCTTAGCCGAAAACGGTTACTTCTATATCATGCACCGTTTCCAGCCGGAAACGCGTCTTGAATTTGTGAAAGATATGCAAACACGAGGCCTAATCGCATCCATCAGCGTAGGTGTGAAGGAAGGAGAATATGAATTCGTCCAGCAGCTTGCCGATGAGAACTTGACACCTGAATTTATTACCATCGATATCGCACATGGTCATTCCAATGCCGTTATTGATATGATTAAGCATATTAAAAAACTAATTCCTGGTAGCTTTGTCATCGCCGGTAACGTTGGAACACCTGAAGCCGTAAGAGAGTTAGAGCATGCCGGAGCAGATGCTACTAAGGTCGGTATTGGACCAGGTAAAGTATGTATTACGAAAATTAAGACCGGATTCGGTACTGGAGGCTGGCAGCTTGCTGCCCTAAGATGGTGCGCAAAAGCCGCAAGCAAGCCGATTATCGCGGACGGCGGAATCCGCACCCACGGTGATATTGCAAAGTCCGTCCGTTTCGGGGCATCCATGGTGATGATTGGATCGTTATTCGCGGGTCACGAAGAATCTCCTGGTGAAACATTCGAAAAGGATGGAAAGTGCTTTAAGGAATATTTCGGTTCTGCTTCAGAATTCCAAAAAGGCGAACGAAAAAATGTTGAAGGCAAAAAAATGTACGTGGAACATAAAGGAAAATTAATTGATACTTTAATTGAGATGGAACAGGATCTTCAGTCCTCTATCTCCTATGCAGGCGGAAACAAATTGAAGGATATCCGCACTGTTGATTATGTAGTCGTGAAGAATTCGATCTTTAATGGAGATAAAATTTATTAAAACAAATGCCTGCCACTTCGGCAGGCATTTGTTCTTGGTAAAATTACTATTTCTCAGCACCAGGTCTTGCTCTTTTGATAAAGAATGCCAGCAGCAAAGCAACTGCCGCGATTCCCGTCGCAACGACAAAAGCGTCATTGATACCGCTAATCGTGGCCTCCTTCATGGCTTCACCATAAATAGAATAGGTCGCCAGCATCTTCCCTTGTTGAATAGGAATCCCCGCCATGGCGGCAAGCCCCTGACCCAGACCAGATAATTTAGCGGCTAGGTATGGGTTAGCACTTGTAACCACATTCGTGAAATTCGCTGAATGAAATTCACTTCTCGTTGTCATAACAGTAACAAGGAAGGCTGTACCGAGACTTCCGGCAACGGTTCTTGCTGTGTTTGAAGCGGATGTTCCATGTCCTGCCAGCCTTAGAGGGAGCTGATTCATGCCCTCTGTCTGAACCGTCATCGCTAAGAAAGACATCCCAAACATTCGCATAACATAAAGCAGCATAATGTAGCCATAGGATGTAGACATCGTTAATTTTGCAAATTGCCATGTTGTGATAACCGTAATAATCAGACCGAACACAGCCAGCCAGCGCGCACCCATTTTATCAAAGAGCTTTCCGGAAATCGGCATCATTACCGCCATCACAATGGCACCCGGAAGCATTAACAGCCCTGAGTCCAGAGCTGTAAAGCCGCGAATATTTTGCAGATAAATTGGCAGTAAAATCATTGCGGCAAACATTGCCATATTGATGATCATGCCGATAATCGTGGTTAAAGCAAAGATGTCGTATTTAAACACACGCAATTCGAGCATCGGCTGATCTGTGGTCAATTCCCGCCAGATAAAGGCAATTAAACCAATCACACCAACCGCTAGCGTAACCACAACCTTAGCACTTTCCCAGCCATTATTCCCCGCTTCACTAAAGCCGTATAGTAAGAACCCTAAACCAAGCGTGGATAAAATAAATCCAGGAGTATCAAATTTTGGCTTCGTTACCTCGGTAACATCCACCATCCAAACAGACGCCAGGATTATGGACAAAATGCCAAACGGAATGACAATATCAAATAGCACACGCCAATCATAATGCCCAATCAGCCATCCTGACAAGGTTGGACCGATTGCCGGGGCAAATAGCATAGCGACACCCATCAAGCCCATCGCCGCTCCACGCTGATTTGGCGGGTATATGGTCAGAAATACCGTCATCAAGAGCGGCATAATGATACCGGCACCCGCTGCCTGGACAATCCTTCCCAACATTAACAACGAAAAAGTTGGCGAAATCGAGCAGATCACGGATCCCAGGGTAAAGGATATGACGGCAAAAATAAATAATTTCCTCGTCCCAAGCCTTGCCGTTAAAAAAGCAGTGATTGGTATGATGATACCGTTCGTTAACATATACCCTGTCGAAAGCCATTGAACTGTGCTTGCGGAGATTCCTAAATCATTCATGATATGTGGAATCGCCACATTCAATAACGTTTGATTCAAGATTGCCACAAACGCACCAAGCATCATGGCCGCAACCACTTTCCCACGCTTTCCTTCAAATTGCTCAGCCGTTACGGAAGTGGCTGCCGGCTTTCTTGCTGGTTGTTCTTTTTCTTTCGTCTTTTCCACTGCTTCACTAGGAGGATTTTGTTCAGATTGTTCGTCTTCTATTGACTGCTCAACTTCTTTCTTCATTGAAGCAGTGCGATTTTCTTGTTCAGGCTGGTCTACATTTGCAGCCTGCAGTTCCTGTTTACTAGATTTATACTGTTTTTTCAACATTACGTTAACAATTATTAAAAGAAGGACCGATATTAGAATATAGCCTATAAGGTATATGGACATGTCATCACCTACTTATGAATTCGCACTGTCACATTCATACCAGGAACTAATCTTTCTCCATAATGATCAAGCGAAATTTTGACAGGAACGACCTGTGTTTCTTTTGTGTAGTTTCCTGAAGCATTGTTTTTTGGTAAAAGTGAGAAAGTGCCTGCTGTTGCCAAGCCAATTTCTTCAACCTTGCCGTTTAGGGTGATGTTTGGAAACGCATCAACATAAATATCAACATCCTGGCCCGCTTTCACATCATTTAAATCGGTTTCTTTGACATTGGCTGTTACCCATAGATGGTCAAGGTCATAGCTGACAGCAAGCGGTGTTCCGGCAGCAACCATTGTATTTTCCACTGCATTTGTTTGGACAATGGTGCCGTCAGCAGGAGCTTTAATATCCACATCAACTGCTCCTTTGTCACTTACCATTTGAACTGTGCCAATCGTGTCATCCTTTGCGAATGTATCGCCTGTCTTTCCAGTCCATTTTGTCAATTTTCCAGTTGCAGGTGCAGCAACACTTACCTGCTGTCCGGCAATTTGGGCGTTATCAGTGGATAAATAGTTTACTGATTGATTAAAGTAATAATACCCCGCAAAGCCTCCACCTACTAAAATAATCAGTAGTATGACATTTATTAAAATCATGCGTTTTGCGTTCATAAATATAAAGTCCTCCTTTATTCACTTAAAATATCTTGGATTTGCTTGTGAATGCGCAATAAATGCTGAATATCCGCATCCGGCAATTGCTTAATCTTGTTAAGCTTTTGGACAAGCTCTGATTCATTCAATATCGCTTGTTCCAATTTCTCTTCCCCTTTTTCCGTTAGATGAATAGTAATGGACCTGCGGTCATGGGGCGGATTGCGGCGTTCGACAAAACCGCTTTGCACAAGCCGGTCGACTACCCCGCTGACGGTACTGTTCGTTAATTTCAGGATTTCAGCCAGTTCCACTAATCCAAGATTTGGTCGCTGGGAAATTTTATACAAAGCCTTCAACTGAACAACGGTTAATCCGTTCTTATCAGCATCTTTTTTCGACACTTTAAAGAGAAGCTTGCTTATATCTGAAAATGAATTCAGAATCTCACTGTTATATGCAGTCTTCATGTCCCCTCCTCCTTTTTTAGGTATTATTTACTATACGAATATTTCGCATACGAAATAATTTGTGTTAACTATAATCGCACATCATCCTTTTTCCTGTCAATTGGTTTATCTACCCATTAATAAAAATTTAATATTTATAAACTACCCTCCAGTTACAATATTTAAAGGAATCTGCATTTCGACGTTTATTTTATTAATAATTATTTAATAAACTGTCTAAGTAAAAAAAAGAGGATGTCTCCAAAGTAAAATTTCTTTTGGGGTCACCCTCTTTTATCTTTATTCTCCGTTATCGTTGAATATTAGTTTTTCCCGTTCTTCTCTACTAACGTTGCTGCGATGGACATTTTTAAAATAAAAAGCAAGTATCGTCAGAATGATGATGGATAAAACTATTAATTCAGGAACCTTCAAACCTCCCAAAGGGTTTAAAGGTGTGTATAAGAATAGAAAGAAAACAAGAGAAAAAATGGCTAACCACCCTACCACCCCGCCATATGCAACTCGATAAGGGCGATATAAATTCGGCTCTTTTTTCCTTAGCACCATAAAGGTGATGACGACCAATAACCAAGAACAAACCATCATAAAGCCAGAAACATTTACAATATTCATAAATATCAATTGACTCGTCCCAAGGAACGCTCCTAAACTGCTTAAAATGAATAAGAACATGACAGCTTTGGCCGGTGTCTTATTGATCCTATGCAGCTCTGAAAAGGCCTTTGAAATATATTTGGCCCTGCCGAGCGCAAACAATACCCTGCTTCCGGCTAGATAAGCGGCATTCCAGGATGTTAACATCCCTATCAAAGCTGCAATCGCGACAAATATTTTGGCGGTTTGCGAGCCATGGAACAGCTGGACCAATGAATCGAGAACGACAATTTTGGCGGTCTGGCGCATTTCCAAATTGGCTGAAAAGCCTGTCCCGATAATAATCAGAATATAGAACGCAGCACTTGCCCAAACTGTAACGACAACAAGTCTGCCAATCATTTTTGGTTTCACATTAGTTTCTTCCGCTGCTTGGGCGACAACATTAAACCCTGCCAAGAATCCCGGTACCATTAATAAGGTTAAGGAAATTCCCGATAAAGAAGAAACCAATGGATTGGCGTTGTTTATATCTCCCAGGCTGACACCGACGATGACATAAAAGACGGCTGCCATCAGCATAACGGCAACTGTAATCGTTTGAAAAACTTTTGAAAACTCGACGCCTTTCATATTAAGATGGGCAAAGAAAAAGTTAAACAAAATCGAAACAATTACATAGGACGCATAAATTGTTTCTCCACCAACGCTGTATAATGCTCCTATTTTGGGCAATGGGAATCCCAGTGCACTAAGAATAATCGGCAGCATGATGGTCTCAACCACAATTAATGTAAGTAGCCCATATCCCACACAGGCCCCTGCGAAAAAAGCCCAACGGTCACCTAACCCTTTAAATGTGTATACTATGTCCCCGCCTGCCCGCGGCATCGCTGAAGCAAGCTCGGCATAGGCGAGCCCGACAAAGGAGCAAAGAATACCGCCAACCAAGAAGGCAAACACCCCTCCCATACTGCCAGGAACCGATGTCCAAACCCCGGCATACATTACCCATGTCCAACCAACCGCAGCCCCTACACCAATTGTTAACAAATCCCATTTTGATAATAATTTTTTCAACTGGGCATTTTGCTTCGAACCGGTGGTAACGACTTCCTTATTTTTCAATGCTTGCATATAATCATCTCCCTTCCGATACTACCGTTTACTCCTTTTATTTTATTAATATAATTTTTAAACCAAACTCCATTTTTAATTTGATTATTTAGAATATTATATATTATATACACATTATAAAATTAATTTTCTTCCTAGTAAAATATTGATTTTTAATACATGTATAAGTATTACTTATACCTAAAAAGAAGGATTTTCCGTTTGTAAAGCCAATAATAGAAATAGACAAAATTATTGAGTTAATAATATCCAAGGTGGTGACATAGTTTGCAAATCGAGCAGTTGGAATACATAGTCTCAGTCATGGAATTACGTTCTTTTTCAAAAGCTGGCCAAGCACTCCATATTTCCCAGTCTGCCATCAGCCAGTCCATCACAAAACTGGAGAATGAATTAGGGGTTAAACTATTTGAGAGGCACCATAATGGGGTGAAACCAACAGAAGCAGGAAAACAACTGGTTACCATTGCTATGGACGTCCTACAAAATTTAAATAGGTTGCAATTAGAAGCTGAGAAATACAAAATAGCTGCAAAGAGTCGGTTAACAATCGGAATTGTGTCCGGGCTGCATTTGCCGATTCTGCCAAAGCTGCTTGCTGATATCAAACGGGAATTTCCCCAGCAGGAAATTGCTCTGGTTGAAAAAAGTTCCCTGCATATCACGGAATGTATCCTTAAAAAGGAAATAGATTTAGGGATTCTAGTGATCTATGATGAGACATTAAAATATAGAAACAGCATCTCATTCACAAAGTTGTCCCCCATTCATTTTTTTGTATTAGTAGACCCTGCCTCTCCTTTGGCTTATTCCGCGTTTTTAGAACCTAAAGATATTACGGACCAAACCTTTGTGATGTTTAATGGAGAATATATGAACTGGTTTTTTAAAATTTTTAATCAGCAGTACGGGCCGCTTAAATTGTTATTTACCACTAACAACAACGAGAACATTTCCGAGACAGTCCGCAATGGGCTGGCGATTGCAATTGAAACAGAGTCAGAGGTCAGTACCAACCCCTTTGTCAAAAGCGGGGAAATTCTTGCAATTCCGTTAATCGAGGATGTTAATAAAAATAGTCTTCTAGGAATGGCTACATTGAAAAATAAAGCCTTTTCTATCGAAAACCAAAAAACGATGAAATATTTTGAACGGGAAATATCCGATTTATACAACAATAGAAGTACTACTATCCCTTCTAAATACTGAGATATAAAAAAACTCAAAACAGAAGAAAAATTCTTCTATTTTGAGTTTTAAAATGAATCTTATTTCATTTTCGGGTCTAAGGCGTCCCGAAGCCCGTCACCAAACATATTAAAACCAAGGACAATCAGCATGATGGCGGAGCCTGGGAACAATAAAGTCCAAGGAGCACTCGTGATAAATTGTCTGGAATCGGCCAGCATCTTTCCCCATTCTGGTTCGCCTGGCTGCGCACCCAGTCCCAAAAAACCTAATGCAGCTGCTTCTAAAATAGCAGTGGCAATGCCTAATGTGCCTTGTACAATAATTGGCGTAATCGAGTTAGGAAGTACATGCTGAAACAGTAGACGTCTATCGGACATGCCAGTTATTTTTGCGGCAGCGATGTATTCTTCTTCCTTTACACTTAACACTCGCGACCGAATCAAACGGCCGTACGTAGGAATGTTAATAATCGCGATGGCCACCAGTGCATTAAAGAGGCTCGGACCTAAGATCGCTACAATCGCGATGGCAAGCAGAATACTTGGAAACGCCAGCATAATATCAAAGAATCGTGAAATGATGGTATCAAGCCATTTTCCATAATAACCTGCAATTAAGCCAAGAAGTGAGCCGACGATAATCGAACCAATGACCGAGAAGAAGCCAATCCATAATGAAATTCTTGCGCCATAAATAATTCGTGTATAAATGTCCCTGCCCTGGTCATCCGTTCCAAACCAATGGTTTGCATTGGGAGATATAAGGGTTTTCTGCGGATTAAATCCATCGTAGGGCTGCGACGTAAGAACAGGGGCCAATATGCCCATCAAGATAAAGACGACGACAATTCCTAATCCAATCATGGCGGGACGCTGCTTTTTCAGCTTTTTCCAAGCTTCCAGCCACAATGATTTTTTAGTAGATTTATTGAAGGTAGGTTTATCAGCTACCGGTTGTAAGACTGTTTTCAAATTCCTCCCTCCTTAACGGTAATTAATTCGCGGATCTAAAAGTGAATAGAGGATATCGACGATTAAATTTACAAACACAAATATGGTGGCAATAATTAAAATTCCGGTTTGGATGACAGGGTAATCGCGAGAACCAATCGCATCATAAATATAGCGGCCCACACCTGGCCAGCCGAAAATGGTTTCCGTCAGAACGGCGCCACCTAACAATAATCCTGTCAGCATGCCGATGATTGTTAAAATTGGTGCAAAAGCATTTTTTAAAGCATGTTTATAAAGCACCCAGAATCCCGACAGTCCTTTGGCACGGGCAGTCCGGACATAATCCAATTCCAACACTTCAAGCATGCTTGACCTGGTAATCCTTGCTATTACCGCCATTGGAATGGTTCCCAAAGCAATACTTGGTAAAATTAAATGCTTGAATACATCCCAAAACCCTGCCCAATTTCCTTGTATCAATGTATCAAATAAAAGGAGTCCAGTAATCGCTTCAACCGGTTCCCTTGCATTCATTCGTCCTGTTGAGGGCAGCCAGCTTAGTTTCTCAGCAAAAATCCACTGTTCCATAAGGCCTAGCCAGAAGACCGGTATCGATACTCCCATTAAAGCGATTAACATCGCCGTATAATCAAACCAGGATGCTCTTCTCCAGGCCGCGATAATTCCGGCATTTACCCCGATGATGATGGCAATCAGCATACTCATGATCATTAATTCAATGGTTGCCGTTAAATACGGCATGATTTCTTCTTGGATTGGCTTTTTTGTTTTTAATGACGTTCCAAAATCTCCCGTCACAATATCCGAAACATAAGAGAAATATTGAGTGGTAAGAGGTTTGTTCAATCCCATTTCCTCTCTTAGGTCATTGACGGCAGCCGGTGTGGCCTGATCGCCAAGTATAACGGTCGCTGGGTCCCCCGGGATGGCGTGGATGATAGAAAAAACAATGATCGACATTCCGATCAAAACTGGAAATAATTGCAATATACGGCGGGTAATATAGTTAGACAAGCTTCCCTGCACCTCCTTTGCCGTTATTTATAAAGATGGCAGGCAACATAGTGTCCATCACCTGCGTATCGTAATTCTGGCTTAACGGTTTCGCACTCAGCCATTTTGACAAAGCAGCGCGGATGAAACGGACAACCCTTCGGCGGATTGATTGGATTTGGCAAATCCCCTTTGAGTACAATCCGCTCCCGTTTCTTTTCATGGTTGATGCTTGGTGCGGCTGAAAATAATGCTTGTGTATAGGGATGCAGGGGGGTTTCGTATAAACTTTTCTTGCTGCCCTGTTCCACTATTTTTCCTAAATACATCACGCCAATTCTGTCGCTAATATGCTTCACAACACTTAAATCATGGGAAATAAATAAGTATGTTAAGCCGAAATCGCGTTGCAATTGTCTTAATAAATTCAGTACCTGCGATTGGATTGAAACGTCCAGGGCCGAGACGGCTTCATCAGCAATGATTAGTTTTGGATTCAAAGAAAGCGCTTTGGCAATCCCGATCCGCTGCCGTTGTCCCCCTGAAAATTCATGCGGGTATCTAGAAGCATGGTAGGCACTTAACCCGACTACCTCCAATAGCTCATGTACCCTTCTTTTTCGCTGTTCTGGACTAAAATCCGTATTGACAATCATTGGTTCTTCAATTAAATCACCAGCGGTTTTTCTAGGATTGAGTGATGCGTATGGGTCCTGAAATATCAACTGAATATCACTGTAAACCGGTCTCATTTCCTTATGAGGAATCTTAGAAATCTCTTTTCCTTGAAACAAAATCTCCCCGTCCGTCGAATTAATTAACCGCAAAATCGCTTTACCGGTCGTCGATTTGCCGCAGCCTGATTCCCCCACCAACCCAAATGTTTCATTCTCGAAGATATGAAAATTCACCCCATCGATGGCCTTTACAACATTCGTGTTCCTTCCGAAAAAGCCGCTTTTGATAGGGAAATGTACTTTTAAATCCTTTACTTCAAGTAACGGTGACGGCATGTTTAACCTCCTTTGCCAAAAAACAGCGGGATTTTTGGCCTGGATCAATCTCATAAAGTTCAGGCTCTGCATTTAAACATTCTTCCATCGCAAATTTACATCGAGTGGCAAATTTACAGCCCTCCGGCATTTCCGATGGAATGGGGACATTTCCCGGGATGGTTTCCAGCCACTCGACCTCTTCTTCGAGGGTCGGGATGGATTCGATTAATCCTTTTGTATAAGGATGGGACGGTGAAGAAAATATCGTTTTTACATCCGCTTCTTCGACAACCCTGCCTGCATACATGACAATGACCCGGTCACATACTTCTGAAACGACGCCAAGGTCATGGGTAATCATCATGATGGAAGTATTGCTTTTCTTCTTCATTTGTTGAATCAGTTCCAAAATTTGCGCCTGTATCGTCACATCGAGTGCCGTTGTCGGTTCGTCCGCAATAATCAGTTTAGGATTGCAGGCTAGGGCCATCGCAATCATGACGCGTTGCCGCATCCCGCCGGACAATCGATGGGGGTAATCCTTCACAATTTTCTCAGCACGGGGAATTCCAACTTGAGTAAGCAGCTCAATGCTTCTTTCTTCTGCTTCTTTTCGATTTAATTTCATATGGAGTCTCAGGGCTTCTCCAATTTGATTGCCAATTGTGTAGCTGGGGTTTAGGCTTGTCATCGGTTCTTGGAAGATCATCGCAATTTCATTGCCGCGAATCTTGCGCATCTTCTTATCAGTCAATTTGGTGAGGTCAACATCTTCAAATCGGATGCTGCCTTCGACAATTTTGCCTTTTCTGGGTGGCAGTAATTGCATTATGGAGAGGGCGGTAACACTTTTTCCTGAACCCGACTCTCCCACAATGCCAAGCGTTTCGCCCTCGTTAACGGTGAAACTGACACCGTCAACGGAGCGAACCACGCCATTATCTGTAAAAAAGTGCGTTTTCAAGTTTTGAACTGAAAGCAGCGGCTCCATTCTTTCCCTCCTGTTATCAATAGATTGTAAGTTTATTACTTTTCTATATAAACCTCTGCTAAACTTTCATAGCCAATCGCATGAGGAACATATCCTTTCACGTATGCAGCGCCAGCCAGCGGTGTTTCCACATATGCAAGCGGAATGGTTGGAGCATCTTCATATACCAGTTCCTGAACCTCTTTATATAACTTTGTACGCTCTTCCTTATCAATCGTGGTCTGTGCGGTTCTTAGTAATTGATCCACTTTTTCATTCTTATAAGCGGAGCGGTTTTGAACCGATTCAGAACTTAACATGGTAAACAGGAAGTTGTCAGGGTCGCCGTTCTCACTAATCCGGCCTATTCCGGCAAAGGCATATTCACCTTTTACCAATTTGGATAAATAAGTGGCCCATTCATAGTTGACAATTTTTACTGTAATCCCTACTTTCGCCAAATCGGACTTAATCGCTTCCGCTACCTTTGTAGGTTGTGGGAAATAGGAACGGTCGGTTGACATAATCGAAAACTCAGTTTCAAATCCACCTGCAAACCCAGCCTCCGCCAAGAGTGCTTTCGCCTTTTCCGGATTATATTCATATCCCTTAACATCATCGTTATATCCCCAAATAAATGGAGGAAGCATATTTTTTGCAGGCTTTGCTACCGGTCCATAGAAAGTGTCGATAATCCCTTTCTTATTGATGGCATAATTAATCGCTTGGCGGACCTTAACATTATCAAAAGGTGGTTTTGCAAGATTAAATGTTAAATAGCCAAGGCTTCCTGCCGGGCGTTTAAAGATTTGCAGACTGTCATTCTTTTCTATTGAAGATAAATCACTTTGATTGATTCCGTCCATTAAATCAATTTCGCCATTCTTTAAGGCCGTCAATCTGGAGGAATTGTCAGGAATTACTTTAAACATTAATTTATCAAGCTTAGGGAGACCAGCAACCCGGTACTTATCATTTTTTTCAAGCGTGACGGAGTCATTGGGCTTCCATTCTACAAATTTGAAGGGACCTGTTCCGACAGGATGGTCTTTAATATTATCCCCGTACTCCTTTAATGCAGCAGGACTAATGATGCCAAAAGTGGTGATTCCCAGGTTCGGCAAAAATGTAGCGTTCGGTGCAGTCAAAGTAAATTCGACGGTATGTTCATCCAACGCTTTGACTTCTTGAATGACTCCCTTGAAGGTTCTGTTAAAAATAGAGAAATCACCTTTGTGCTGTGGATGAGAATCGTCCATCATCCGTTGAAAGTTATAAACAACCGCCTCTGCGTTAAAATCAGTTCCATCATGAAATTTCACATTTTCCTGCAATTTAAAGGTCCAAACCTTTCCATCATCGCTAACGGTCCATTCCTTGGCTAATTTTGGAACAACCTCTGTTCCATCCTTTTTATAATCTATCAGTGTTTCAAAAATATTTTTAGATATTCTAGAAGACTCAGCATCTATTAAATTATGAGGATCCAGAGTAACCGTGTCTGTTGCTCTGCCGTAAATTAATGTGCCCCCAGAAGTGTCTTCTTTTTCTTTACTCTTATTTGCTGTTGATTTATTTCCGCTGCAACCGGCAATCGCCAAGACAGCCAAAATTGTGAAGACCATGAATATTTTGTTCACTTTTTTCATTCTCTTATCCCTCCACCACTTTGTGCTGTAACTGATTTAGATTGGGTTTTCTATCTTTCCATGGCTGAGCTTCTTCAAGCTGCCCGGCTATTTGGAATAATGTAGCTTCATCTCCAAACCTAGCGGCAAATTGCATCCCAATCGGCAGCCCCTCACTGCTCCAGCCTAGCGGCAGACTTATAGCAGGCTGTCCAGTGGTGTTAAACAGATTGGTAAATGGCGAGTAGGCCATCATTCTTTCAATCCATTGCTCCGCATCAAGACTAGGATCATTTGCATTAAGCTTGCCAATTGGCCATGGCAATTGTGCTATTGCTGGTGTAAGTAATAGATCATATTCTGTAAAGAATTGACCGGCTGTCCTTGATACAGAATTATTAATCTCAAATGCTTCCAATAAATCATAGGCAGTCAGGTTTTGACCGTACTGGTAAATAGCCCAGTTAGAGGCTTCAAGGTTTTTTGTCGAAGGAATTCGATTTAAACCTGCTTTGATTTTTTCCATGCTATGGCCAAGATTGGCTGACCAAATTCGCAGCGTAGCTAAAAGCTGCTGTTCCGCATTAATCACTGGCGAAGCTTCCACAAGCTCGTGCCCCAGGTCTTCACATACTTGAACCGTTTTATATAAGGCCTGCTTGCATTCTTCTTCGACTGGCGCATTGTTCCAAGGTTTATCAGTCCATGCAATCCGAAGCTTTTTAGGCCTCTTCTTCATTTCATTTAGGTAGAAAATAGCCGGATTCTCCACCCAGTTTCGGGCACCTGGATCCGCTCCCCCTATTGAATCCAGCAATGCTGCAGCATCCCTTACCGTACGGGTCACGGCAAATTCATTGCCCAGTCCATTTAAAATCTCTGGTCGATGTGGTCCATTTGGAATCCGGCCCCTTGTTGGCTTTAAACCGACTAATCCATTCACTGCTGCAGGCTGCCGGATGGAACCGGCCCCGTCATTTGCATGAGCGATTGGAACAATTCCTGCCGCGACTGATGCACAAGCTCCTCCGCTCGACCCTCCTGAACTTAAAGTTGGGTTCCATGGATTTCGAGTTGGACCGTATAATACGGATTCTGTAGAAAAATTAAACGCAAATTCTGGAGTTGTTGAAGTTCCTACTGTGACAAGACCCGTCCTGCGAAACCTTGCCATCAAATTGGTGTCTTGTGGCGTGCTCATTCCTTGAGCAAACCGGCTACCAAGCTGGACTGGAATCCCTTTTGCTTGCGCACTTGATTCTTTAATAAGAAATGGCACACCTGTGAACGGACCCTCCGGTAGACCCGCTTCGATTTCTTGGATTGATTCCTTTGGGAGAACACTTACGACAGCATTAATTACGGGGTTTAGTTTCTCAATCCCCTCAAAAGCTGCTTGCACCAATTCCTTGGGGGACACCTCCCCTGCATTTACCAAGGATGCCAAATCGGTTGCATCAAATTTCGAGTACTCATTAAAATTCATGGAACTTGTCACCTCATTTTTTTAATGCGTGGAGTTTATTATTTTAGAATTAAAGATAACCCCTTTTTCCCTTAACTGTTTGATTTCTGTCTCTTTAAGACCGAGTATGGATTGTAAAATTTGTTCGTTATGTTCCCCTAACTGCGGTTCAATTGGTGTATCGTCATTTCTTAGGCCGATTTCTTTCTCAAAGAATTTTATAGGCAGGTTCGGAAGCTTCACTTTCCCGAGGACCGGATGTTCTACATCGACCACCATGTTTCTGCCGATTAAGTGTGGGTCATGAATCAAATCTTTTCCGTTTTTGACCTCTCCTGCAGGAATGTGCAAATCAGCCAAAAATCTTAATACTTGCTCGGCTGTCCGATTTTTTGCCCATTCTGCAAAAATTTCATTTAAATAATCGAGGTTCGCTGCCCGTTTCTCAAGCGAAGGGATGTCATCCCCTTCAAATTCTTTGACAATGTCATCTCTTCCGATTCCTTGATAAACCTTTGTAAACCGATCATTGCCGGAAGCACAGACAATGACCCATTTATCATCACTTGTCTGAAAAGCTTCCCATGGCGCTCCAAGCGGGTCTTTATTTCCTCGGGCCATTAACGGCTCGCCAGTCATGCTGGTTCTGATGACTGTCTCTTCAAGAACAGAGAAAACACTGTCCATCATACTGACTTCAATTCGCTGGCCCTTCCCCGTCTTATTCCTTTCGATAATGGCACTTAAAATCCCGACCGTTAAATAAATACCAGACAATGAATCTGCCACTGCAGGCCCCGTCTTTAAAGGCTTTCCTCCCTCTAGGCCGTTTTGGCTCATCAACCCGCCCATTGCTTGGGCGATCCCATCAATGCACGGAAGATGTGAATACGGCCCATCACTGCCGAATCCATTTAATGAAGCATAGATGATTTTGGGATTCACTTCTTTAACGGCTTCATAGCCAATGCCAAGTTTGTCGACGGTTCCGGCTACGAAATTTTCCACAATGACATCAAATTCTTTAGCTAACTCTAGAAATATCTTCTTTCCTTCGTCACTCTTCATATTGAGGGAGATTGATTTTTTCCCTCGATTTAACATGTAGAAGTAACCGCTTACATCACCTTTAAAAGGAGGGATGGACCTAGAGCGGTCACCCGCTCCAGGCCTTTCTACCTTAACTACTTCCGCCCCTAAATCCTGCAGGATCAGCGTTGCATATGGGGCGGAAAATACCCAGCTAAGGTCCAGTACTTTAATCCCATCTAATGGTTTTGTCATCTCTTCATCGGCTCTCTTTCGTTATTTTTCAATCGTGACTTGATACATATTTTCTGCTCCTGTTGGATGAGGGAAGTATCCCTTCACGTAACTAGCCGTAACAACAGGCTCCTTTACTTCTACAAGCGGTACGGACGGAGCATCTTCATGGACAAGTTCCTGAACCTTTTTGTAAATCTTAGCCCGTTCGTTTTGGTCCATCACAGATTTTGCCTGCATCAAGAGATCGCTCACTTCATTATTCTGATAGAAGGTATGGTTTTGGGCTGCGCCCTTAACGGCATTATTTTTACTCAGCATCGAATATAAGAAATTATCCGGATCGCCATTGTCGCCAACCCAGCCAATCATTCCAATCATATGTTCACCCTTTCGAAGCTGGTCAATATAAGCCGCCCATTCAAGGGAAACAACCTTCACTTTAATCCCTGCTTTTTCAAGGCTCGTTTTCATCGCTTCGACCATTTTTACAGGCTGCTGCATGTAAATACGGGAATTGGATGTGACGGAAAACTGCAGCTCGAAACCGTTTGGATAGCCTGCTTCCGCTAAAAGCTGCTTTGCTTTATCGACATCGTATTCGTAATCCTTTACATCATTGTTATAAGCCCAACTTGAGGATGGCAGCATGTTCTTCACTGGTGCGGCTAGACCATAGTAAAAGGCATCCGCAATCCCTTTCTTGTCGATCGCATAGTTAATAGCTTGACGAACCTTTGGATTATTAAGCGGCTCTTTCGTATTATTGATCGACAGGTAGCCAACATTTAACGGCGGACGAAGGGTAATTTGGAGGTTTTTATCCTCTTTTACTGAACTTAAATCGGATGGATTTAAACTAACCATGATATCGATCTCGCCATTCTTTAAAGCTGTTAATCTTGCAGAGTTATCAGGAATTACCTTATAAATCAATTTATCCAGCTTCGGCAAACCCTTTTTCCAATAGTCCTCGTTTTTCACGAGGGTAACTGAATCATTTCTTGTCCAAGATTCAAATTTAAACGGTCCTGTGCCGACTGGATTTTCATTGATTTTAGCGCCATATTTTTTAATCGCCTCCGGGCTGATGATGCCAAACGCATGCATCCCAAGATTCGCTAAGAAGTTTGCCTGCGGTTTTGCCAGCGTAAATTGAACTGTGTTTTGATCAATAGCTTTCACTTCTTCAATCACACTTCCATCACCTTTAAAGCCGTTAAACATGCCGCGGTATACCGAGAATGTTCCATCAAACCGCGAAGGATTCGTTTTATCCATCATTCTTTCAAAGTTAAAGACAACTGCTTCAGCATTAAAATCTGTCCCATTTTGGAACTTAACGCCTTCCTGCAATTTAAACGTCCAAACCTTCCCATCATCAGAAGTAGTCCATTCCTTCGCTAATGCCGGCACCACATCCGTTGTTTTTTGATCGTACTCAACCAAGGTTTCATAGACGTTTTTCGTTACCCGCCATGTTTCAATTTCATTGGCGTTCTGAGGATCCATGGAATAGCTATCGGCCCCTCTGCCAAAAATCAATACTTGTTCTTCCTGTTTTTTGCTGCTTTTCGGTTCTTCATTCTTCTTAGAGGTTGTGCTGCTGCAAGCTGATACCAAAAGAGAAAGCACTAATACAATGGTTAATAATCCAAATTTTCTATTTCTCATTTTCTTTCCCCCAAAGATTTAGTAGGTTACAGCAAAACAGCATACAGCTTACAATTTCGCTTTGGCACCCTCCAGGAATTCTTCAATTTGTTCCTTCGTTTTTGAATCATTGCCGATGAATTCAGCAAGTGTCCGTCCGCTCTTGTAGGCCACTAAACTCGGAATCCCCATAACCCCGGCTTCAGCGCAAATGTCTTTGCGCGCATCTGAATCTACTTTATAAAAATCAAACTCTTCACGATTGTTTTCGATAATTTCGTCCATAAAAGTATCAATGAACCGACAATCCGGGCACCAGTCAGCTGAAAACAGCATAACCACCGCTTTTCCCCTATTTTTTAGCTCCTCAAACTGATCTATATTTTTGATGTTTTCCATTTCTATTCTCCTTACATGTTTTTATTTAAAACAGGCGCTTTCAAGCCTAAATTGAATACCTTATTGGCATTTTTCCAATAGAATTTCTCTCTGACGGAATCCTTTAAGGGCCAGGCTTCGATTTCACTAATGACATCTTTGATTGGCATACCGAGTGTCAGCCAATCACTGCCGAAAACAATTTTGTCCTGAATAAGGGAGTTTGCATAATACATGAACATGTCCCACCCCGTATTGGGCTCAGCAATGTATTTCGGTCTAAATGCGGAGGTATCAACATAAAGATTTTCATATTTTAATAACATGGCGATTAAATCTGGTACCCATGGCCAGCCACCGTGTCCGGCAATGATTTTTAAATTTTTGAAATCCATCAGCGGAGCTTCAAGATTTGACGGATGATCAAGAAAAACAGACGTCTGACGGTAATAATTAATCGAGCTGTGAATCCAAATCGGGATATTCAGTTCATCACAAAGGGCGTATAACGGATAATATTTCCGGTCATCAGCCTTTACCCCATGCTCGTATGGAGGTATCACCACTGCCTTATACCCTTGTTCGGTTATGGCTTTGCGGACTGTTTTCAGACTTCCGGTTCCCTTGTGAGGGTTATAACCAGCAAATCCTATAAATCTTCCTGGATATTTCTTTAATATTTCCGCCACATAATCATGATTGGCAGGCGACTCTGATCCGTCTCTTCCGTAATCCATATTGTGAATGGCATGGTAAACCACCCCTGACTCACTAAGCATGTTAAGAAATTTGTCCATTGAGAATTCTTCTTCAAGCTTGGCATAGACGTCCCGCATGACGGCGTCAACAGATTGCTGCTGAGCTTTTTGGAAAAATTCTTCTTTTGACATCCCTGCCAGCTGCGCCCACTTCTTTCCAAACAGCAAGCGGTATTCGGTATTATTAGGGTCAATTTCCTTTGGCTCTTCAAAAATAAATTCAGGCAATGTATTTGAACAATCAATAAACAATTCTTTTTTCCTCCTTGTTCTCTAGTAATTTTTTTCAAAAAGAGGTGTCTTGGTTAACGATTTCTCTAATGTACCAGGCTCACACCAAATGATTTTCGGTGTCAGTCTTGCCTCAGTATGAAGAGCATTCTTAATCCTAGCTTCCAATTCAGGTAATTTCGTTCTGTCAAATGCCGAGTTATACTCGAGTTTGATTTGCAGCGGCGGTACCACCCTTGGCGGAGGATTATTCAGAACGATTCTTAGTTCTCCTGTAATATCGGGAACAAACGTAGAAATGACTTTTTTAATCGCCGAAGGGTAGACATTTGCCCCTTTTACAATAAGCATGTCATCGGCACGCCCCACAAACTTGATTCTTCTTCCTTTAAAACCGCAACCCGGACATTCACTCGTGAACACCTGAATGACATCACCAGTTGCGTAACGGATTCTTGGAAGCCCTTTCAAATTTAGCTCTGTTGTCACCCGTTCCCCAATCACCCCATCATAAATCTCTAGTGGCTGTTTTGTTTCCGGGTCGATTAAATCATTCGGGAACAGGTTTAGGTCAGGTGCTACACAGTGGATGCCATGATACTCATCCGAATCGCAGGAAAATCCTAATTCCCCCAAATAATCATAGATTCTACAGCCATAGGCCTCTTCAATTCTTTTCTTCACCTCAGGTACTCCAACGCCGATTTCACCAACTGTAAAAATCGCCTGTAGGCCAAGGTTTCGTACATTCCATCCTTGTTCTTCCGCCCGACTAATTAAATGCTCAGCCAAAGACGGGGTCATCATGGCACCAGATGGCTTTGTCATCATCGCATATTGCAAGATCGTCTTGCTCCCTGCTCTTACGTCCACGTCAATCGGCAATACCCCCTGAGAACGGACCCCAAATAAAATGGAAGAAGTTGCGTAAATACCTAAAGAGTGACTGAATAACAATCTCTCACCAGCATGGATGCCTCCATATTCGAGCATGTGCCGGATATAGCGGTTTAAAAACTCAATGTCTTTCTGAGTGAAGCTATAAGTAAAAGTGGGAACTCCAGATGTTCCGCTTGTGGTACCGGTAAAGACAATGTCATCCGGTGAACTGCATAAATGCATCCCAAACGGGTGGCCGAACCGCTCCATGGAATCCTGCTGGCTGATTCTTTCAGCCACCTTATCCATGAAAATTGGCAGATTCTGATAGTCTGAAAATGTACGAATATCATCTGGTGAAGCACCAACTTCGATGAATTTTCTTCGATAATATTCTGAATTTCGGTACACATACTTTAATTGCTGCCTAAGTAAACCCTCTTGATATGCCTTTATTTCTTCTTCTGTCATCTTGTTAAAAATAGGATTTGTGTACGTTACCTTACTTGCTTTCACTTTTGTGAGCATCATTTCACTCCCCTGCTATATTGTGTAAAATCCGGTAAGTGTTTTTTGTATCTTTAAACTATTCTGTATATTTGGATTATAATAGGATAATAGACTGGTGAGAAATATGAGTATTTAATAGGGGGTATAAGCAACGCTTATGAGTGGGTGCCTTTGCATGAAAATAAGACCACAAAAAAGAACCTCCTTGGGCTTGGCCAAAAGAAGGTCCTTTCCTTAGATGGTTAATTTACTACATTAAGCACAAGAAAATGCTTGGGAAATACAATCTGAAATACAACTTAATGTAGATGGACGGGCGCCTAGCAAGCTACCTAGTAGGAATGCTACAACTAATACAAGTCCAACAACAATATCACCAAGTGTCGGACAAGCAGGAAATGCTGCTGCCATGGATAATCCCCCCTTTTTCTCTTATTTATAAGGAAGTTTGGATCCTCCTTATATTAGACAAGCTATGTGGAAAGGAGCAGATTCGTTCTAGTTAAAAAACATATTTTATTATTTCTGTATATTATTTTAACAACAACTAATTACCCGCAATCTGAATTGGGACAGCCTCTTGCGGGGTATAGTCCTCCAGAATGCTCCGACTTGCAGCAAATATAATGTTTTGCTTCGAAATCTTTTTGGGATTTGGCGCAAACACCCTCACATAAGGATAGATACTAGAAATTGTTGAATATAATGTATGCAATAATTTATCATGTTTTAGTTTTCCAATATAGTTCATGATTAAGATTCCTTCGTCGGATAGCTTTTCCTTTGTTAAAGTAAAGAACTCCTCGGTTGTTAGTTGGGTTGGAACCTCATCGCTGCTGAATGCATCTATAAAAATGAAATCCTGTGAATGATTCTTTTGTTCCCTTAAAAGAACTTGTCCATCGCCGATTTCCACATTATTACCCGAATGTCCAAAGTACTCCTTCGACACCTCAACAACCACCGGGTCGATTTCCGCCGTGACCACATATTTATCGGAATAATAAGAGCTCACAGTGCCAATTCCATGTCCAATAATATATCCTTTTCCAAAATCCGGCAGATAATGATCAATTAAATCCACTGTAATGCGAATATATGCAACGGCCAGATCATTTGGTAACTCCAAGTTCATGACTCCTTGGCTGGCATTGGACGAAAACTGCAACATCCGAAATTTCCCACACTTTCCTTCGTATTCAGTTCGCTCTGTAACATAAATCTTTTGATAACTGCTAAATGTCTTATAAACTATTTTTGAACCATAAAAGGGAAGAAGTAATTCCAAATCATCATTTCCATTTAAATAATTCATCTATCCGCCTCCATAAGCATGTTTCTATAGAATATTCATTTGTACTTATCGCGGAATGAATAGATAGCATAGAGACTAATAAAATAGAAAACTTCTTCGATAATGGTTATTTACACACTTCATTTTTTTAAAATAACATATGATAAAGTAAATTTTTGGATAAAGGGGTAATATTATGGATGATAATGTAGCGGAAAATAATAATAATTCTGCTGGGATGAATGTGGATTTGGAGAAACTCAAGAATTTAACGGGCACTTTAGGAAACCAGCTTGATATGAATTCTCTTATGCAGATGGCAACCACGCTTCTTCTAAAAAAAGATTCGCCTTTAAATTCTATTGCTGGACTTGGCAATCTTAAACTCCCTGCATCTTTAGCACCTGTTAAACAGGAAAATGCAGAGACAACTGCTATATCTCAAAGCCAGGAGAATAACGCTGATGTGGTTACAGAATTACAAAAAGCAAATGAAATACTATTCTCTCTAAATAAAAATTTGGAGAATATGGCCAACGTGGTTTTAGAACTTAAACAACAAAACGAATTACTGTCTTCTATGGCTCAAAAATTGAACAATATCTCTATCAAAACTTCAAGATTATACAAACAAATAAAACGAAAAAATCAAAATAAAAAAATAGAGCCCTAATGCGGTGAAGCGGCGAACCTCCTCGCCGCTTTTTTTCGTAAATAGCTCGTTTCAACTGCCGGGATCAGCCCCCCGGTGCTTCACCGTGTTAATATCTGCTTCCACTTTTCATTATTGGCTGCACAATCGCTTTCCCCTTTAGGTGATCTTCCTTTTGCTTGTAAGAATGATAGTATGCCATGGCGATAAATACGACACCGCCAACGGCATTCCCTAAAAATACAGGAACAAAGTTATGTAGATATTCGATCCAAGAAAATTGCCCGGCAAAGATGGCTGCAGGAATGACAAACATATTGGCTACCACGTGTTGAAAACCGATGGCAACAAAGGTCATGGTTGGAAACCAAATGCCAAGGATTTTACCTGCCATATCCTCCGCTCCATAAGAAAGCCATACAGCAGCAGCTACAAGCCAGTTGCAGCCGATGCCGGAAAGAAAGGCTTGCAGGAAAGACGCCTCCAGCTTATGCTGAGCGATTTGAATAGTTTGGTTCATGTACGGTCCCGTTTCCGTCAAACCTGTAAGATGTCCAAAGAAGTAAGCAACAAACACAGCTCCAACAAAATTACTAAGTGTCACAAGTGTCCAATTCAATGCAACCTGCCTAGTCGTAACCTTTTTCGCAAACCTCGCCAAAGGCACCGCCATCATATTCCCAGTTAAAAGCTCGCCTCCTGCTAGTAAGGTAAGAATAAGGCCTATCGGGAAAACCGATGCGCCTATTAAACTGCTAAGTCCCTGCAGTTCGACAGGCAAAGGTGCTGTCACTCGGATGAAGAGCAAATAGCCTAAGGCGATAAACGCTCCTGCTTCAAAGCCTAATATCATAGTTTGCAAAGGTGCATACTTCGTTTTCTTTCCCCCATTTTCAACGGTAATTTCCATGATTTTTTCCGGTTTACTGAACGCCATAGCATATTAACTCCTTGTTTACAGTAAAGTATGTGAAAGATTTAACATACTTTATTTTACACCTACTCTTTTAGTTACATTGTGAACGTTTTTTAAATATATCGGGTTCTATTCGGCACTTTCTCATAAAAAAGACACCCCCTTTCAAAGGGGATGCCAAAATTAGGCTTACTTCTGATACTTTGACAATTTAGAGGTTACTCCCGAAGACTTTCGTTCAGGTGGTTTTGCTTTCAGATTGGAAGCCCAGGAAACGGAGGATTCATATCTCTCAGCATGTTCCTTCTTGACGAGATATTGCAGGCGCTCTTTGTTTTTCTCCAGTGATTCCTCCAAGGATTGCATGCGGCGCCTCGGGAAAGACAACCCTGCCAAAATTGTCGTAATCGTCGGATCCCCTTCTGTTATATAGGTTCCCTCAAATAGCTCTAAAGGCTCCCCAATCCCCTCAAAAATAGAAGGCACATTAATGAGTTTCGTGACTGTCTCCGGTCCTTCATATATAAGTCCTGCACGAATGACCCCGACTGTATCAACAGGGCAAAAGATGGAGGTTGCCCAAGAGCGTTGAATGCTTTCGGCCACTTCTGCCGTCGTCTCCGCATTAGTAACGGGTGCCGACGAAATCAACGTTACTCCTCTTGTATTGAGGATATTCATCAAATCCGTTTCATCAAAATTGCCGTAAAATGAACTCTTTTGTGTTACTTCCAGGACATGGCTGATGGCCTCCATAACCTGATGGTTGGACTGAAGATAAACTTGTTGCTTGCTTGATTGCGGATTTACTTTCCGCATTTGATCGTTATCCACTAGAAATACGGAAGAAATGCCTTCAATTTTGGAAATCTGCTCAATGCATTCAGCCGCATTGATTCGATTCCCTGCCAGCACATTCCGTTCAGGAACAACCGCAATTGCCCCGATGTTCATACCCGGCAGCTGGTCTAATAAAATATCAATTAACAGCGGACTCATTCCCGACCCAGTTCCACCGTCCGTCGAGAAAGCAACTAATAACAGTTTGACGTTTTTAAAGGATTTTTTAACAAAGTCAATCAGTTCCCGATAATGTTCGTGAACCGCCCGTAATCCGACTGAACGGTCCTGCCCTGCGCCATTATACCCGGGGACAAAATATTTCTTTTCAACCTTTGTATTGACTGCCCCATCACGTTGATTAGTGTTAATAAGGGCAGTTTGAAAGCCCATCGTCGTTGCTATTTCAGCGATATTTCCACCTGCTTGACCTACCCCCAAGATGCCGATTGATTTCACCTTATCGCCTCCTTATCTACTATGAAAATATTCATTTTTTGCAAATTTAGACTTATCCATTGAAAAATTGGCCTGTCTAATCAGTCCATTTAAGCCGCAAAAATGAGTTTCGATAGGTAAACGACAATGGCAACGGTAAAACTGCTGATAATGGTCGTTAACAGTACCGCTTGCGAGGCATATTCCGGATAATTGTCATACTCGAGAGCAAGCAGGGAACTATTTCTCGATGTCGGAAAAGAACTGGCAATAAATAATGCCTGTGCAGTAATCCCTTTAAGACCAAGTACCGTGATAACGAAAAAACCAACAATTGGCGAAATAATCAACCTGCCTATGACAATCCAAACTATGGGCCGGGAAATGTGAGTAATTTTTAAATACGCGACCTGTGCACCTAGTGTAACGAGTGCAACCGCTAAAAAGGCGTTCGATGCATTTTCAATTGGCTTCCAAATATAAATGGGAATTTCCACATGAATCCATTTCAACAATACGGCCAACAATAGAGCGTAAATCACTGGTAGCCGCATAATTTTCCGCAAAACTTCCATCCCGCTGCTCTGAGCAGAAACACAGTTATATAAACCGTAAGTAAATGTGAGTATGTTTTGAAAAATCATGATGATGATTTGGATGGACATGGCGATTGGATTCCCGGCAAAAACCATTTCGCTTACCGGCAGACCGTAATTTCCGGAATTGCTTAAAACCATACTGTTTTTAATCGTTGAAGACAGCTTGCGGTCAAATTTGTTCGCTTTTGCAATTATCATACTGATAAGAATTAGAATAAAGTTAAACAGCATTAAAAAGCCTAAAGTCTGACTAACGACCGCATTCGGCAACTTGCTCTGATAAATATTGACGAAACAAACTGCCGGTAATAAGAAATACACTGTCAAAGTTGACAGTGTAGATAAATTTAACTTAACAGTCCGCTGCAAGATGGCACCTGCCACGATTAACACAAAGATCGGGAAAATGATATCCAGCAAAATATGAAACAATATATTCATTGAAAAACCTTCTCTCTCGATAAAACCAAAAATCCTGTTTATTCTTTATCGTTATAATAAATCACCTCAGAAAGAAATTTGCAACCGGCTACATTGCCAAACGCTTCCCTTGCTTCCTGCTCAGAATAAAATTCATACATTGAGACATTATTTTTTCCTAAAAAGACGGTAATAATCCACATATTGAATCCTCCAGCCTATTTTTCTATTAAAAAGGAATAATGCCTAAAACAATTGCAACGACGATCATCACCAATGTCGAGCCGCACGCCCATTTTAGAAATGTACGCTGCAGGTCGCCGAAGTCTTCGCCAACCATACCAACTAAGAGGTAGGTCGAAGGGACAAGAGGGCTTAATAAGTGAACAGGCTGTCCTAACAATGATGCCCGTCCAAGAAACGCCGGGTCGATTCCATATACACTTGCTGCTTTAGCAAGCAATGGCAGCACCCCATAATAGAAAGCATCATTGGACATGAAAAAGGTTAAAGGTGCACTAATAATCGCGGTAATAACTGCAAAATGTGAACCTAGAAAATCCGGAATATAGGAAATCATTGTAGTTGCCATGGCATCTACCATTTTTGTACCTGTCAAAATACCTGTAAAAATCCCTGCCGCAAACACCATTGAAACAACCGATAAGGCATTGTCTGCATAGTTAGCAATTCGTTCCTTTTGTTCGCTTATGCGTGGGTAATTCATCGAAATCGCAATTGCGAATCCAAGCATGAACAAGACTGTTGTTGGAAGCCATTCTTGGATTAGTGCTACTAATAGAGTAATCGTCAGAGCATAGTTGATTAGAATTAACTTAGGACGTTTCAGGTAGGCAGCCTCTGAAGTTGCAGCTACCATATTGCTGGTGCCAGGATCGATTTCGAGGACGCCGACCCGTTTCCGCTCTTTTCTTCCAAGCACGAAGGCCATTAATAAGACGAACACGATTCCGCCCGCCATACTTGGGATTACCGGTGTAAAAATATCTGACATTTCCATATGCAAGGCAGTCATCGCTCTTGCTGTCGGCCCGCCCCATGGAAGGAGGTTCATTACGCCTGAAGCCGATACGGCAATTCCGGCAAGCGTTAATGGTCTCATGCCAATCCGTTTATACAATGGCAACATCGCTGAAATCGTTATCATATAAGTGGTCGTCCCATCCCCGTCGAGAGAAATCAATAGGGCAAGGACAGCCGTTCCAATCGCTACTTTGACTGGGTCCCCTTTTACCACTTTCAAGATTGTCGAAATGATAGGATCAAACACTCCGGCATCAATCATAATCCCGAAAAACAGAATCGCAAACAGAATCATAATTCCGGTTGGCGCAACACTTTTAATCCCCTCTAGCGCCATCGGCCCCATTTCCTTCCCAAAGCCGCCAATCAATGCAAAAATAACAGGTACAACGATTAGCGCCACCATAGCAGGAAGACGTTTTGTCATAATCAATGTCATGAAAATAATAATCATTAAAAATCCTAAAATAGCAAGCATTGTAGTCACCCCTTTTGTTTGTAAATTAAATATAATCAAAATATTCTGGGGTGAAAACGTTACCAAAATAAAGTTCTTAACGTAATTTAAGTTGATTTTGTACATATTGTTCACGGGAGGGGGATTTTTCCATAAATGAAAACTCGCCGATTGGCGAGTCCGCGAGGACGGTTCATGAGGCGTAGTTGAATTTATACTTTCTTATTAGCTAAGAAAAAGGAAGGCAACCTATTCGCCTTCCTTTATGATACTGGATAATATTTTCTTTCCGGCCTTCCGACAATTCCGTAGACCACTTCTGCTTTTAACTCCTGTTTGGAGGAAAGATACTCTAGGTATCTTCGTGCCGTAATCCGGGAAGCGCCGATTTCTTTGCCGACTTCCTCTGCAGAGAGTCCCTCTTTCTTTACCTTAAAAACGACTTTTACCTTTGCCAGTGTAATTTCATCAATGCCCTTGGGCAGCCCAGTACTTTTTCCCTCTTGTTCTGCTTTCCCATTTCTAAATAAAAGGTCCACATAGTTCTGGTTGATTTCCTGAGCAGAGGAAAGCAATGTACGCTTTTTGATATACTCTTGAATGACTTCATCAAATCTTTCTTTGTTTACCGGTTTGATTAAGTAATTTTCAACCCCATAGTTTAAGGCTTTTTCAAGGAATTCCTTATCCGTTGCCGCAGTAATCATGATAATACTAACCTTCGGAAATTTCTCACGTACAGCGGGAAGAAGATCCGAACCCAGCATATCTGGCATATAGACATCAAGGAGGAGTAAATCAGGATTTTTCTCCTCCAACAAACGAAGTGTTTGTTCTCCATTCAATGACTTTCCTGCTACTTCTATTTCTTCAAATTGATTTAAGAATTTTTCATGCATAGCAGCGATTCGAAAGTCATCTTCGGCAATAACCGTCTTGATTTTATTCAACATTCTCATCTCCTTGCAATTTCTTTGGAAGATAAACGGTAAAAATGGCTCCGCCATCGGGATTGCTTTGTGCCTCAATGATTCCATTCAGCTCCAGCACGGCCTCTTCCGCATTCGACAGGCCAAATCCTCGCGGTTCCGAACCTTTTTTAGAGGAGTAGCCCCTTTCAAAGAGGAGTGGTATATCAGCCTCATCAAATCCTTTACCGTTATCCGAAATTTCAAATATGATATCGCTGCCGATATCTGTCCCAAAAAATTTTACAGCCGGATCAACTCTGCCGTATACAGATTCAAAAGCGTTGTCAATTAAGTTTCCTAGGATGACAATAAGGTTAGAAAGCTTAATATGGGAGGGCAAAGCTTCCAAATAACTGTCCGAATTAATCTCAAAGGTTATTTTCTTTTCGGAAGCTTTCCCTAATTTCCCTAATAAGATAGCTTGTATTTTTGTATCCTTAATTTGATTAAATACAACCGAATTCTGAAACTGAAGTGCCTGGGTTTCGCCTTGAATCATCTCGATGGCTTCCTTGTATTCCCCAAGCTGCAGCAAGCCCAGTAAAAAGTAAAGTTTATTGGTAAATTCGTGGGTCTGGGCACGAAGGTCCTCCGAATACCTTTTTACTTCAGATATGGTATTAATCATTTGCTCAATATCCGTTTTGTCCCGAAATGATGCCACAACGCCCTTTATGCCGTTTTCATCTACAATTGGCGTACAATTTACGATGACGGTTTTATCATTCCAGACCATTTCCTTGTCAGTTTGCGAGTTACCTGTTTTTAAAACTTCATATAAATAGCTGGAAGGAAACTGTCCATCCACTTTCCTATTTCTAACAGATCCTTGCATCTGAAGAAGTTCTTTCGCCTGTTGGTTCATCATGGTGATGTAACCCTCTTGATTGATTGCTAGAATCCCTTCTTTAACAGAATGGAGGACTGCGTTTTTCTCCTTATAAAGGGTGGCAATTTCGTACGGCTCCAGTCCCATCGTATCCCTGCGGATATTCCGGCCTAGCAGAATACTACCGATGAGCGAAATGAAAAGTGCAAATAAGGAAACAATCAGTACTCTTCTTAAGTTACTGGTAATTTGTTGATTGACATCTTCGAGGAGAAAGCCAACAGACACGATCCCGATAATCTCTCCCTGCTGGTTAAAGATAGGAGATTTACCCCTTATCGAAGGCCCGAGCGAACCCTTAGCCTTAGAGATATAATACTCCCCTTTTTCAAGGGCCCTAGCACTATCCCCTCCGGTCATCTTCCGGCCAATTTTTGATTTGTCAGGATGCGAATATCGTATCCTATCGTTATTCCCAATGACGACAAACTCAGCTCCAGTTTCTTTCCGGATTTTTTCAGCAATCGGCTGAATGGTTTTGGAAGGGTCACTCGACTGAAAAGCATCGATAATGGTCGGTATATAGGAAATCGTTTTCGAGATTTCCAGTGCCAGCCTGCCTTTGTTTTCCTCAATTTGCTTACTTTCCGTATAACTATAGAAGCCAGTCAATAACAATATCAATATAAGGCTAAGAATCAGAACCAACATGAATATTTTGGTTTGAAGGGAAACTTTGATGGTCTTCATGATGCACACCCCCTTAAAAAATCTCTTTTTACATTATAGCTTCTAAATATAGATTTTTCTTTAAAAACTAGCAAATTCATATTTTCTGTTAGTTTCTAATTTTCAGCGACCTCTTGGATATTTTTTCTACATAACACAATTGTTATTTCTATGAAATCAAACTGTAATACTATTCTTTTTTTTCGATTCATAGAAATAGACACTAAGAGATTACGTGAAATCAACTAGGAGGGAAATATCAATGAAAAAATTAATAGCGACAATAACAATAGTGCTATCACTACTATTTTCTTCACCTGTTTTTGCTTATACGGTTAAAACTGGAGATACGATGACTAAGATTGCTAGAGAACATAATATGACTTTACAAGATTTAGCGAATCGGAATCCTCAGGTTCAAAACCTCGATTTGATTTATGTTGGACAAACTATACATACTGGTAATTCCGAGGCTGAATTGACGACAGCCAGAACAGTTGCAGTGCGGGCTGCGGCTGCAGATGCCGCGTTAAAACTAGAAGAGAATCAGGGATATTCAGAACAAGAACTAGATTTGTTGGCGAGATTGGTCAGGGCCGAGGCGGAGATTGAGCCTTATGAAGGAAAAGTGGCCGTTGCTTGCGTTGTGTTAAATCGTGTTGCGAGTTCGGCATTCCCAAACTCGATTAGAGAGGTTATTTATCAAAAGGGGCAGTTCCAGCCTGTCCGCAATGGGGCCATTAATAAACCCGCGGACGAGGATTCTATTAAAGCAGTACGGGAAGCATTGAGCGAGAAAAGGGAACTAGTAGGAGATTCGTTATTCTTCTATAATCCGGAAATTGCAACCAGTCGCTGGCTTGATTCAAAGACGACAACCGCCTCGATTGGGGATCATGTGTTTAAAAGATAGTTTATATAAAAGAACCGGGCAGATTTACCTTGCCCGGTCTCAATTTGAGCATGTTACAGCAATTTAACCAATTACCTTTTTCAAATCCTCAATAAACTCCAAAACCTTATCCTCTTTTGTCGCCCAGGATGTAACCAGTCGGATGGCAGAGTGGTCGGAATCAACTTTTTCCCAAATATGGAATCCATACTTCTTTTCCAGTTCTGCAATTACCGCATTGGGGAGAATCGGAAAAATTTGATTAGAAGGTGACTCGGTCAAAAAAGAAACATTCAATTTCTTTATTTCAGCAACAAGTAATTCCGCCAGTTTATTCGCATGCCCTGCCAAGTCAAAAAATAGGTTGTCCCGAAACAGTTCAAGGAACTGGATACCAAGCAGTCTTCCTTTTGCTAAAAGCCCGCCCTTTTGCTTTATATGATAGCGGAAATCCTCCTTTAGCGAGTCACGGCAAATCACTAACGCCTCCCCAATCAGCGCTCCGTTCTTCGTACCACCGATATAAAAAGCGTCTACCAATGACGGTAGGTCACTTAAATGAAGATCATTCTCCGGGGAGCACAATGCCGACCCTAATCTCGCGCCGTCCATATATAAAATCAGTTTGTTTTCATCACAAAAATCTTTCAATGCCGCCAGTTCGTTCTTTTTATAAATAGTTCCAATTTCAGTGGAATTGGAGATATAAACGAGCTTCGGCTTTACCATATGCTCATCCGGGTGCCCGTCAAGAACCGCTTGAAGATGGGAAGGATTGAGCTTTCCATCCTTCGTGTCAATCGAAATGATTTTATGCCCGGTCGCTTCGATGGCTCCTGTTTCATGTCCAAGAATATGGCCTGAGCTTGCTGCCATCGCCGCTTCATGTGGTCTTAAGAAAGCAGAAATTGCAGTTAAGTTCGTTTGCGTACCACCGGCTAAAAGGTGAACATCAACATCAGTCCGCCCCATTTTTTCTTTGATAAGTTTAATCGCTTCACTGGTATAACGGTCCTCGCCATACCCGTCCTCCTGCTCCAAATTAGATTCCAACAAAGCGTTTAGTATTCTAGGATGTGCGCCTTCGCTATAATCATTCTTAAAGCTGTACATTCTTGTTTGCCTCCGTTTTTTCAAAAATAGAATTATTTTTCCATTGTACCATTATTTTTTTAATAATTTCTAAATTTGCGCACTAAAAAAGCCATCACCCTTTGGTGATGGCTTTAACAGAAGTTACACTGCCTTTGCAGCAGGAACGAACCGTTCTTGTTTTTGCTCCGCCTTTCCCTTTTTCAAGCTGAGCATTGCAATAAATGATACACAGTAAAGCACTGCGAGGTAGCCCATGGCAACTGTTACGTTCGCATGCTGCAGGATAAATCCTACTAAAATCGGTGATAATCCGCCTAGTGCCCGGCCAAAGTTGAAAATCGTGTTAGTGGCGGTACTGCGCACTTCTACAGGATAGTAGTGGCTAATTAAAGCACCATAGCCGGCAAACATTCCATTTGCGAAAAATCCGACGATGGCACCGCCGATTAAGACACCGGCACTTCCTGATGCGTAGGAGTATAAAAATACCGCTACAGCTGAAGCTAATAAGAAGATTCCGTATGTGCGTTTCATTCCGAAGCGGTCGATAAATTGTCCAAACGTTAACATCCCGACAATCATTCCAACCGCAGTGCTGATGGTCCATAATGCGGAACCTGACACCGACAATCCTTGTGATTTTTGAAGCATTGATGGCAGCCAAATCATTAAACCATTATAGCCGGCAATTTGCACGGTTGCCATGATAGCCAAAGCTACTGTCGTAAAGGTCGTTCTGCGAGTCGCAAACAATTCCTTTAAATTGCCTTGCTTTTTAACTAACTTCTTCTCTTTTTGGGCGGCCACCCATTCCGGAGACTCGTCCAAGTTTTTACGAACCATAAAGGCAAAGATTACCGGAATAATTCCGACGAAGAACAATCCTCTCCAACCCCAGGAAGGAAGAATTACCGCACTTAATAGTGCTGCCAGGATGACTCCATATTGTGCCCCAACACTTACATAGGAGGAAGCGCGCCCCTGCTTGTTCTTTGGCCATGCTTCTGCAACTAGCGCCATACCAATTCCATACTCTCCGCCAGCACCTAGGCCTGCGATAAAGCGAAAGATATAGACTTGTTCAATATTTGTTGCCAAACCAGTTAAAGCCGTTCCGATTGCAAACAATATAATCGTATAAGTAAAAACTTTTACTCTACCAAACTTATCTGCCAAAATTCCAAAAATCGTTCCCCCAACTAACATCCCCAAGTTGGTAATCGAAGAAATAAGTCCGCCTGTTGCCATATCAATGTGGAAATGGGCAATGATCATGGACATGGCGAAGGAAATAAACATAATATCCATTCCCTCTAACGTTAAACCTGCAACTGATGCTACGACTGTTTTTTTCTGATAATTCATTGCTGTCATTCTCCTTTCGAGCCTCTCTGGACCCTGATTAAAAGATACTTTTGCAAAAATAAAAACCCTTCCGTCGGTAAAGAGACAAAAGGGTTTCATATACACAATTAGATATATGAGTGTTTCCGTACAACCCTTTTTGGCCTCTCTGGACCATATTAAAGGAGATTTATTTTTTCTTATAGTAACATAATTATAGTGGGCTGTCACGCATAAATTTAATCCTGAAGCCTCGGCTTCGTGGGGTCACAATTCGGCATTTCCATATTGGCTGCTTCCGCCAGTTTGGTAAGATAGTAGCATTCCTCCCGCCACATATGGTCCGCCATTAACGGGGCAAATGTTCCCAATGCCTCCTTGCTTAACTCCAGCTCCTCTATTTCTTTTAAAAAGTTTTGAAAAAGCTTGATTTCCAAAGTAGCATCCGCATTAAATTTTGCCAAAGCCGGAAAAGCCGCCAGATTGGTCCTTAAGTAACCTGCCATCTCGACTGCCTTTAAATAAAACGCCTCAAAATCCTTCGTAAATTTATCACTTTTCTCTCTTAATTTTTTTTCCACACCATCCAAATTAGAGGAAATGGCATCCGAATGGCCGGCCGCATCCAATAACCAAACAAGATGATGATGTACTTCATGGTAGACAGGCGGAACCTGCCCTGCTTTCAAGTGCTTTAAGATCCGAACATACTCTTCTAATTCGTTGACCATATGGTTGAGAAAGGTTGGGGAAAGGTGAATTTTGATTTTTCCAATCAGGTGTTTACTTAGCATGTCTAATTTAAATTCCCGAAGTCTCATTACCTCTGGTTCTGCTTGGGCTGCCAATTGCTTTGGATCAGCCGTATTCACTTGATTCAAAAGACTATCGAAAATCCCAATGAAATTGACGGCTTTTTCAATCTCCTCTTTTTGAACGGGTGCCAGTGCCTCGTAAATAAACCGCGAATGGTCTCCAAGTATTTGCAGCCAGAAAGCATGCTCAAAGTTGGCAGTCTTGGCAAAAGTGTCATTCATGTTGAGCTCCCCCTTAAAAAATACTAAACATCTTATTCCAAACGCCATTATTATTTTATGAAGGAACACTGCCGCTCTATAACCATTCTAATGTTTATGGACGGACCTCATAATATTTGAAGAAGTTGATTTCCCCGTTCTAACGTTCTATTGAAACACGAGAACCGTCCCCGTGCATCGTTTTCATGCTCCACACATCGTTTTTTGTTCCTACTGGGCCGTGGCCAGGTACGGCTATTGTAAAATCAAGGTTTTCGACAATTTCTAGAATCTCCATCCATTGTTGAGGGTTTGATTCTTCAAAGTATGTTGGCGAGGTTTGGACAAATAGTAAGTCTCCCAGAAATAGGACCTTTTCTTCGGGAATCAAGAGCATGGCATCGCAGTAGGAATGTCCGCCGCCTAGGGTGAATAGTTTTGCGCTTCTTTTGGTTCCGATAAAAACCTTTTCGTCTTCAAACGTTTGCTGCGGCAAGGTCAACTCCAGCGATGGCAGGGACGCTTCCACTTCCGATAAAAAACTGATTTTGTTTGCTAACTCGTGATCATGATTCCGATCCAATTGTTCTATTAAAGTTTGAATATATTGGGTGAGTTCCGTGATGCCACGTTTCTGTTGCTCGATTCGTGCAGGATGAATGTCCCTCATTTTCTCAAACGTGATTTGACTAGAAATAATCGTACTGCCCTTAAACACCTGATTGCCGCGAATATGGTCCCCATGGAAATGGCTATTCACCACCCATGTAACCGGACGGGCGGTTTCCCTTTCCGCTGCCCTTTTCAAATCTTCGGCTGCCTGTGGCGTATTAAATGTATCAAACACAATCGTCAGGCCGCCTAAATCCACAAATCCGGCATTTCCAACTGCACCGCCGCCCTCCTTTGCAATCGCGGCAAACACCCCGTCCCCCACTCTTTCCAAATCAAAATGCTTGCTGTAAAATTCTCCGTTCATCTAGTTCCTCTCCTTTTTACCGATTGTATTATAATGGAATTATATGATGACGGCCTTTGGCCGGACTACTTATTGAGCAAAGAGTAAATCAGTTGGGGGATCACAATGTCTTTTTCCTTAGAAGTTACGAATCTATCATCTGAACAAATATCATTTGGGTACTCAGCCGCACATGAAACTCTAATCGCCCTTCACGTATTCATCGATTGCAAGCACCACCCGCTCCATATCCCATGGGTCATAAACGCCAGAAAAAAAATAAATCCGGCTTTAAAACAAGAAATTGATGCATTCAGCATCTTTTATAAGCGGCCGATTGTCACTTTCTGGGGACTACAAGAGAATTCTACAATCAGCAATTTTGGGGAGGATCTGAATAAACTAGGCTGCGTCTCTTCTGATGCATTTTTTCAAACTGTTGCAGAAACCATCTTAGGCCAAAAAGCAACGCCTCAGACTCTCGAACAAGACTTTGTCCAATTTGCCGACAGCGTTTACCCTGACTCAGAGCAAATTATCTTAGCTTTGAAGGAAAAACCGGAACAGGTAAAACAAAGATTTTTGACCCTGCTGGAGGATTTTTGGAAAACATGTTTGAAAGATGAGTGGAGTAGAATAGAGGAACTTTTCCTAAAAGATATTGCTTCCCGCGGCAGAAAGCTTATGAAGGAAGGGCCTCTACAGCTATTGGGAAGCCTTTCGCCGGAAATTGATATTCATCCTAATCAAAAGAAAGCCGTTATTAGAAGAAT
This sequence comes from Neobacillus sp. SAB-20_R2A, assembly GCF_049568635.1. Taxonomy (NCBI): domain Bacteria; kingdom Bacillati; phylum Bacillota; class Bacilli; order Caryophanales; family Bacillaceae; genus Neobacillus; species Neobacillus sp. SAB-20_R2A. The sequence goes on from NZ_CP145895.1 coordinate 3,802,789, forward strand.
TTCAAAACGGGAGATTTATTTTGAGAAAGACGATGTCTTACTGTTAACTCCTTCCTACTTCGCCTGGCCGCATTTATTTGTTAATGCCCATAAACCAGTAGGGATTAACTACTCTATCATGGAAAATCAGCGCGAGGCTGCTCGGCCCATGCCGCCAGAGGATTTATTAAAGTTGTTCAACGCATTAGGAGACTTAAGCAGGCTTCAGATTGTCAAATATTTATCCCAAAAGCCCCGGTCGACCAGAGAACTGGCCGGACTGATGGGAATGACTGAGGGTGCCGTCTCGAAACATATAAAACTACTAAAAGATGCAGGCCTAATCGCTTCCAAGCGAAAAAGCTATTATGTTTTTTATCATTTACTGGAAAAATCATTTAGTGAAATTCAATCAGGTTTGGCACAATATATCAAAGGAACGAATTTTTTGGATTAACAACCCAATGGGTTTCTTTTTCATAAATAATGCAGGGAATTCGTTGCGGCATACCGAATACACTTTAATAAGCTAAGAAAATTCACTCAAAGGTGGTAACAATGGAGGCCATAACCTTTAAAGCATTCGCCATCACAAACGAAATTGATTTAAACAAAATTGCCATTCATTGCGGAATACCGAAAAAATTCACCTGGGAGGAGCCTTTAGTTCTAAAGAGAGATGTTTTACGCTCGATCCTCATGCAAGAGGTCTCCGACATGCAAATGGTATTGATTTTTTCCTTCGGCAGTATCGTCTTTATCAATCATACAAACGAAGAAGATTTCCACATTGTATTTCGCTTTATTCGCTCCTTCGAGCCGGATGTTGACCTTAACATTGCCGGCAACTACACGGACGATTACAGCCTGCACATCGGAGAAAACGAGAACCTCGAACTCACTGACGAATACGTGGTAGTCCCGGAAATTGAGGATTTCTATCCTGAGCTAATTTCCACGGTTCTCGCTAAATCAGTGGCCCTCGAAAAAACAGAAGAACAACTCGGAAAGATTCATGATAAGCTTGAAAACATGATCGACCGGCTTGAAAAAGGAAACTTGAGAATTGGCAACAAAGAACTCGCCCGGACAACAGCAAAAATTGTACGGCATGAGTATAACACCCTAGCCTATATCATGATTCTGGATAAGCCCGACATCACCTGGACCAGCAGCACGGCCAGTGATTTTTACGATAGGATGATCGAATTTTTTGAACTAAATGACCGCTATAAAATCTTAAAAAGCAAAACGGACATCTTATACAATATCATGGATGGTTTTTCGACTATCAGCCACTCCATCCGAGGCCTGTTCGTTGAATGGATTATCGTTATTCTCATCCTGTTTGAAATTGTCCTGACCATATTGCAAATTATCGGGTGGATTCCTTAAATTCTATTTTTGACATCTTCTCTAATTGATTCAATCAGCTCTTCCGGTATTTCTGCCGGAAGAGACGTACCATCCTCATACACCCATCTGTTCATCACTTCTAGGTCCGATTTTTTGAATGTAATACTATATTGTTTCTCCTGATGAATAAAATCCACTGTTACATATTCTTCGCTTGCAAAGTCATCATCGATAATCATGTTGTTAATCTCATATGATTTCACGGTCTAAACTCCTTTAACATTCATGTATTAAATTTTAGCTTGTCCTACCTTCAGCCAAAATCCAACACGATTTTTCGATTTTTTTCGCAAATTTATAACATATTTTTAAAATAAGCTTCATATAAAAATAAAGAAAGGTTTGTACAATGATAATAAGGATTTCGGAAGGCGGGAATAGAATGGACAACAACACTCCTGTAATTTATAACGGCAAGAGGTATGTCATCCTTTTTAAGTACACTTCTGGGTACTGCGAAATTAAAGAAGTAGGAAGCTTGCATCACATCGAATTGGTTCATTTATCAGAATTAACAGATGTATCATAACACCACAAAAGGCATGCCACTTAAGCATGCCTTCTTTTATTTAGACCTATTCTTTTCCTCCGCCAGACGCTTCCCATTTAGCAACTTCCTCACGGACAATTGGTGCCACTTCTTTTCCTAAAAGCTCAATCGCTTTCATTACGTCTTCATGAGGCATGGTCCCAACAGGGACATGCAGCATAAACCGGGTAATCCCAACATTTTTTCGCAAATGAATGATTTTTGTGGCGACTGTTTCCGGGTCTCCAACATAAAGAGCCCCTTCAAAGCTGCGGGCAGCATCGAAGCTTGTGCGGTCGTATTGGCCCCAGCCGCGCTCCCGGCCAAGTTTATTCATGGCATATTGGGTCGGTGGGAAAAACTTTTCAACAGCAGTTTCAGTAGTCTCCGCTATAAACCCATGCGAATGCGAGGCAACCGGAAGCTTCTCCGGATCATGACCTGCGCGAGCGGCAGCCCGTTTATAAAGCTTGACTAGCGGTGCAAAATGTACAGGACTTCCTCCGATGATAGCAAGAACTAATGGAAGTCCAAGCAGGCCTGCCCGGACCACTGATTCGCTGGTACCGCCGCTGCCAATCCATACAGGGAGCGGGTCCTGAACTGGTCTAGGATAAACGCCACGATTGTCGATTGCCGGACGGTGCCCTCCACGCCAGGTCACTTTTTCCGATTCGCGTATTTTTAACAAAAGTTCTAGTTTTTCATCAAAAAGCTCATTATAGTCACTTAAATCATATCCGAATAACGGAAACGATTCGATAAAGGAACCGCGTCCAGCCATAATTTCGGCCCGTCCGTTCGAGATACAATCTAATGTTGAAAAATCTTGAAATACCCTGACTGGGTCATCAGAGGATAAAACTGTTACAGCGCTTGTCAGTCGGATCCGTTTGGTTTGAGAGGCCGCTGCCGCTAAAATAACAGCAGGTGCAGATGCTGCATAATCCTCTCGATGATGCTCGCCTACACCAAATACATCAAGACCAACCTGATCTGCTAAAACGATTTCCTCAACCACTTCCCTAATTCGCTGGGCATGGCTTATTACCTCGCCAGTTTGGACATCCGGCGTTGTTTCTACAAACGTGCTAATACCTATTTCCACTAAAAAACCCCCTAACTGACTTCCGAAGCCAGCATGATAATTCTTTTTTATCATTTATTGTGTGATTATTCCAAGAAAATAGCCTAAACGCCTTATTTTCATATGTAATACCTTGAAAAAATGGTTAATCTATAGGAAAAGCGTACTTGGGGAGATTCTTCATGGATAAAACTTATAATAAGAAGGTATCGCTTTACGCTGTACGGGAGCAACTACATAGAGGCGTTGAAAGAGTGCCGCATTTAACGCCCGAATCCATCGGATTGGGTATCTTGCTGGCGTTAATCGGCGGATTCTTGGATGCTTATACGTATGTGAGCAGAGATGGAGTTTTTGCAACTTCCCAAACAGGAAATCTCGTGTTGTTGGGAGTTGAGGTTTCAAAAGGAAATTGGGATCAAGGCTGGAGGCATATACCGCCTATTTTGGCCTTTGTAATCGGGGTTGTAGTTGCTCAAAGCTTGAAACAACCTTTTATAACGAGGAAGTTCCCTCATCCCGCGCGATCGGTTCTTTTCTTAGAAAGTCTCGTCCTTTTGTTTGTCGGAGCCCTGCCAGCGGCCGTGCCGAATACGTTTGTGGTTATAACGATTGCCTTTGTTTCCTCCGTTCAAATTTCGTCGTTTCGCACTTTGGTTAAGTGGCCGTATAATTCTGCGATGGTAACTGGTAATTTGCGGACGGCAGCCGAAGCAGCCTATTCTGCGTTTTTGTTACGTAACCGTCAAGGCATCCAGCAATTCTTCGATTTTAGCGTTGTAATAGTATCATTTTTAGTGGGAGCGTTGCTAGGAACCCTGTTCACCCAGCATTTCGGTACGAAAGCGATTTGGTTTGTATCGGGGATATTGATTTGCGCGTTGATGGTATTGAATGCGAATCCGAGGTCGCTATTGAATAAGGGGTAATAGTTTTTCTTTTTAAAAATCTTCAATTAGACACTTTGACACCTGCACTCTCTCGTTTTGTCTTTTAGAAGCCTCCTATTGGACATTTTGGTGCCTGCCCTCCCTCGTTTTGTCTTTTACAATCCTTCTATAAAACGTCAGAATCAAAGTCCAAAGCACAGTCTGAATTCGAACAAATGTGGTTTGTTTTAAAAATTACAAATGGGGTGTCAACAAATGACACCCTTATTTTGCATTTGTGGCTATAATTCCTTACAAAACCGGCACTTTCGAACTGCTTTTAATGAACTCCACAAATAAATTATTCATCACCAAATCGGTACTCGCCATTGATTCCGGATGCCATTGAACTCCTATTGTGAATGTTGTTGGATGAATATACTCTACTGCTTCAATAATTCCGTCAGATGCCGTGGCAACCACACGTAAATCGGCAGCGACCGTATCCAAAGCTTGATGATGAAGGCTATTAACTCTTACCAGTTCAGAACCTATCATATCAAATAACTTGCTATCTTTTGAGATATTCACCCAATGACTATCCCTGCTCCTATCAATCTTTTGCGTATGCTGGATTGGCCCCTTGACTTGGCTCGGAATATCCTGTATCAATGTCCCTCCTAAAGCTACATTTAAAATTTGGACGCCTCGGCAAATCGCAAGGAGCGGGATATTATTCTCAATCGCATATTTTACAATGGCGATTTCGGTCAAATCCCGTTCTGGAGTGGTCGGCCCTAAACGTGGGTGTGGGTCCTGTCCATAAAACTTGGGATCGACGTCTTCCCCACCACTAAGGATGATTCCGTCACATATATCAAGTGTCTCTATAGCCATTTCAGGGTTTATATAAGGAAGCACAATCGGAATTCCTCCATTTGCCGCTATGCTTTTATGATAATCATGATGGACATAAACACCTTCCATATATTCGTTATGGTTAACATAGGCACCCGTAATGCCGATAATTGGTTTCTTATGCATTTTCATCCCCCTCGTTTGTAGCAACACTAAAAACCACCATTTCTTCAAATGATGGCATTATTGAAAAATATATCATAAAAAGTTTTAAAAAAACTAGAAAAAGATTTATATTAAACTTCTACTAATAGACTTATATTGCTATCCGCAAAATGTAACTGATTTTCCAATGAAGTTATTCCACAATCGTAATAATTGGCGGATTCTTTAAGAATCTCATTAAATTAGGTCCATCCTCTTCAGCTGCTTTTGCCTCTGGACTGGCCAATGCCTGGGTTAATGTGTCCACACTTTCAAATTCAAGTTCGGTAATCAAATACAAATTTAAATCAGTATTTTGGGTCTGAAGGACACGGCGAACCGATTCCCCCAAAATGTTTGGAATCTTCTTTCCTAATGGAATATGGACATTAAAATAATGTTGATCAAATGCTTCCTTATCAATCGGTTGTTCATACATAATAATCATTTTGGCCATAAAAACTCCCCCTTATATACTCGGCAATTTCATTATATTTCGTCCCATTTCTTAAAAATACCTATTTAAAAAGAATAAACATCCAAATGAAAATAAACGTAATTTTTTAAATAATAGTTCCATAATCTTAGTTTAGTTACCATTGATTAATATCCAGACTAAAAATTCAATTCGGGGTGATTGAGTGAATAATAAGTTTGACGTTATTATTACTGGAGCAAGGTGTGCAGGCTCTTCATTAGCTATTTACCTAGCAAAGGCAGGTTTTCAGGTATTATTGACTGACCGGTCTTCTTTTCCTAGTGATACTCTATCCACTCATACCTTTTTCAATAACACAACCGCCCTTTTCCGCGAAATGGGTGTGCTCGATAAGTTATTGGAAACCAATGCTCCGCCGGTTAAAGATATTAAGTTTCAGTTTGAGAATACTACGATTGAAGGAAAAATACCTGAAGTCCATGGAGAGGAAAATTGTTATTGTATAAGGAGAACATATCTGGATCATATTCTTCTAGAACATGCTAAATCATTAAACGGTGTGACTGTAATAGAAAGATTCCGTGTAACAGACATCATCCGCCAAAATGAAGTTGTAGTTGGTATCAAAGGGAATGATTCTCGCGGTCTTGATCAAGAGTTTTTTGCCGATATCATTGTTGGTGCCGACGGAAGAAACTCAACCATCCGCAGGCTTACTGACAGCAAGCAGAAATTACGTGTGCCCGCAAAAGTAGGTATTTATTATGGGTATTTCAGCAACTTTAACAACGATCTTGTACCGAAATTTGAGGTACATAGGGTAAAAGACAACACGGCGATTCTTTTTCCTACAAATAATGACCTGTGTACCGTAGTTGGAATTTTTCCATTAGAGAACAAAGCTTTCATTCAGAACTTGAAGAATAACCCGGAGGAAAGTCTTCGCAGCCTATTAACGGAAGGTTTTCCAAACACCACTATCGGTTCCCGGCTGAAGCGGGCAACCCTTGTTGAACCGATTAAGGGTATTCTAGGCTATGAAAACTTCTGGTATACCGGGATGGGACATGGCTGGGCGCTGGTTGGGGATGCCGTTTGTTTTAAAGACCCAAGTATGGCACAAGGGATCCATGATGCCGTATATGGCGCAAGAATACTATCCGGAATTCTAGTAAAATATAAAAATCAATATCAACAATGGCAAAAAGTGGCTGGGGAGTATCAAAAGGCACTGGAAGATGAGTTTATGGTCCGTTTTTATATGGGATGTGAAATATCCAAAAATGAACCGATCTCTGAACAGCAAGACGCTGTCAATAAACTGATCAGTGCTTACCCTAAAGCTGTTGAGAAGTTTCTAGGAATCTATAACTATGCAAACGAGCCGACTGATTTGGAAAAAGAACTAATGGGCATAATGGGGTGAGAATGCTCAAGCATTATCGAGAGTCCAAACATTAAAGCTTTACTACTGCGGAATTAGTCAATATCAAATAATTACAGCCCCTAATCAATCATTGGGGGCCTGTTTTCTTAGTATTTATACTAAAAATACCCTTAACAGTTTCATTTTTTTGATCAATTCATCACCTATTTGTTCGTACTCATGTAACCTCTCTCCTAGACATCGCTTTCTCTCGGCAATCATCCTCCTCACCTCATCTGGATTTGGCCCACCCTGAATGCATCTTATCCTAACAAAGTACTCTGGAGAAATGATGTTTTTCCATTCATCCTCAGTAAGAGAGACATCGATAAATTCTTGAATAATCGAGTTAATCTCTTCAATCTTCCAATCACTTAACTCTTTTTGTTCCTGGCATGTTCTTTGGGCAATCTGGCTTGCAATCGCATGCGCTTTACGAAAATTAATATCATAATTCCTCGTTAATGTATCGGCCAGTTCCGTAATCGTGATGCATGATTTTTCGGACATCGCCTTTAAATGTCCCTTATTAACTTGAAGAGTCGATATCACAGCATACATCAGCTTCATTACCCGATTAGCCTTCGCAAATGCCCGATATAAATGCGGCTGCAAATCATCCTCTGTATCAACGATATCCCCGTACGGCGTATTGTGAATCATTTGGATGGCAGCGAGTGCCTCACCAACAGAACTGCTCGCAAGCGATCGGGAATGTTCCACTGAAACTGGGTTCCTTTTTTGAGGCATAATGCTGCTGACTTGAACATAGGGGTCAGCTACCTTAAACGCGTCAAATTCCCTCGTTACATATAATAAGAAATCCTGAATCCATCTACCGGTATTCACCATGCATGTCATGATGGCGGTTGCTGTTTCCAATAAATAATCTGCCCCCGCAATGGAATCATAGGAATTCTCAACCATTCGGTCAAAGCCCAATAGCTCAGCCGTCCGCGAACGGCTGATAGGAAAACCCGTCGTTGCTAACGCTGCCGCTCCAAGCGGTGATTGGTTTACCGTTTCATATGCAGACCATAACCGTTTCATATCCCGCTGAAAAATATCATAAATCGCCAAAAAATAATGCCCTAACGTCGTCGGCTGCGCCGGCTGGGTATGCGTATAGGCCGTCATATAGGTTTCCACATGACGCTCCGATTGCTCCAATAATGCTTCACTCAGCCGATACCCATTCCCAATCAGCTGTAAAAGATGCTCCCTCAGCACCAAACGGTACATGGCCACCCCCATGTCGTTTCGGCTTCTTCCGATATGGATTTTCCCAGCCAATTCTTCACCAATTTCCTCCGCTATTTTCGCCTCCATCATGAAAAATAAATCTTCATATCGTGGGTCGTATGAAATTTGTGTAATATCCGTTTTTGCAACTTTTTCAATTCCCACCAGCATGATTTTAGCTTCGTCCCTTTTGATGATTTGCTGTTCCGAAAGCATAATCACATGGGCACGATGAATATCAAACATAGCCTCAAATAAAAAATCCCTTTGGTCATTAAATATTGGCTTTAACAGCTCTTCAATATAAGTTTTTCCTGGAAATGCATTCCCTTCATTTTTGAGAAATTCATGATGCTTGTTCATATAGTCCACTCCGATTTTTTGGCTTTGATGGTTGAATCTTTTCCCCGCCAAACTGTCCCTGCAATATGTATACGGGATTTATTTTCTGACAGTGACATCTGATTACTTTATTAACACAAAAAACCGGAGCAAAAATTGTTCATCGCTTGTACATTAGAGAAATTTGGTTAGCTATATATTCAGAGCTATAATGAATTCCATCCTTTATCCACCACATAATAATCCCCATTAAGGAAGCTGTCAGGATATCAATAGAAACATAACTTTTCGGTAACTCATTTTGCTTGTTATTTCTTCTAGTTTCAATGAGGTTTTTTATAAGGTTGAATAAATTGGTTTCAACGCTTTTATTTTCAAATAAAATGGCAAAAAATTTCCGATTTTCATAGATATAGTCTAAAAATATAACTAATTGTTCTCGGTCGTCGATGATCTCAGTTTGCATAAAAGGTTTTAGTTTTATCGACAATTCGTCAAAGATTTCATGTGTGATCTTCCTTAATAGGTCGTTAATATCTTGATAATGTAAATAAAAGGTCGCTCGGTTTAATTCTGCGCGATCCGCAATTTTTTGAACAGTTAATTGTGATATTGAAGGTTCTTCTATTAAAAGAGATAGAACGGCATGCTTAAACATTTTTTTCGAGCGAATGGCACGTGGATCTTCCTTTTTTAGACTAGACATTTCGAACTCCTTTATCGATTATTAATGCTTTCTTCAACAGATTACTTACAAGATGTTGATTAGTTGACGTTTTGAAAAAAATTGTAGATGGGCAATTCTTGTCGGGTCTGTTAGTATTTATTTTATTGACACTATGTTGATAATGCAAACAATAGAAAAGGAGTTTGAAATGGAACAAAATAGAGAAGATGTTAACAAAGGAATCTTATTATTTGTTTTAATATCCGGTTGTTTTTTATCAGTATTGAATCAAACGTTGTTAAATGTTGCCTTAAGCAATTTAATGGATGTATTTGATGTTTCAGCCACAACCGTTCAATGGCTGTCAACTGGCTTTATGCTTGTAAACGGTGTATTAATTCCGATAACAGCCTTTTTAATGAAACGCTATACGACAAGGCAACTATTTATCAGCTCCATGCTGTTTTTATTAGCGGGAACCGTTATCTGCGCGATTTCTCCAAATTTCAGCCTATTATTAATAGGCCGAATGATTCAAGCAGCAGGCGCAGGGATTATTATGCCTCTGATGATGAGCGTCATTTTATTTATTTTTCCAATCGAAAAAAGAGGCAGCGCCATGGGCTTGATTGGGTTTGCCATGATCTTTGCCCCTGCTATTGCCCCTACCTTGGCCGGATATATTATTGAATATGGATCATGGCGATGGCTATTTATTGGTTTAGCACCTTTTGTGCTAATTGTTATTTTATTTGCTTTAAAATATCTAGTGAATGTATCCGAAACAGCCAAAACAAAACTAGATGTTGTAAGTGTCTTTCTTTCAACAATTGGTTTTGGCTTTATCTTATATGGCTTCAGCAACGCGGGTAATAAAGGATGGGATGCTCCGGTTGTTATTTTTTCACTAATAATTGGATTGGTGGTTACTGGTTTATTCAGTGTTCGACAAATTCGCTCAAATGATCCTTTATTGAATTTATCTGTATTTAAGAACAAGGTTTTTACATTAACTTCATTAATAAATGTTTTAGTAACAATGATGATGTATGCCGATTTGATTTTATTACCTATTTACCTTCAAAGCGGACGGGGTTTTACGGCATTTGAAGCCGGTCTATTATTATTGCCAGGCTCTATCATCAATGCCATCTTGTCTCCAATCACTGGCAAATTGTATGACAAATTAGGAGCAAAACCTTTATTTATTACGGGGCTTATATTTATCATCCCTTCCATGTGGGCTGTAACGAATCTAACTGGCTCTACATCTTATATGTATTTAATGATTCGTACCATCTTTTTACGAATTGGTCTAAGTTTTATTACGATGCCGCTCAATACTGCCGGTTTGAACGCATTGCCTAAGCAATTAGGGACACATGGCTCTGCAGTGAATAATACGGTTCGTCAAATTGCAGGAGCAATCGGAACAGCTGTAGTGATTACCATTTATACCGCGCAAGCAACCAATCACGCTACAGAAATAATGAAGGAAAAGGCAGCGGCTGCCCCGCATCAAATAGCATTACTATCTTCGATTCAAGGTTCCAGTGATGCCTATTACTTTATGATGATATTAGCTGTTGCTGCACTCGTTTTAACATTATTTATGCCAGGGAAAAGTGCTGCTAGTAAAAAAGAAACTGCATCATCATCTAAAATGGCCGAGGAAAGTTAGACTGAACATAATTGGTATTTGCTAATAAAAATGATTATCAAAACATACACTTTGATAGTCATTTCCGTACCTATTTATTTGTGATAGGGCCCTACTAAGAAAGGTATTTTAGTAGGCCTTCAATTTTTCCATCTCAATTATTTTTTTAAAGTATCCATATTCCTTTGGGTAGCATGTCAATTAAGGACAGTGACAGTTAGTTAGTTTGCTGACTGAAGAGACAAAAAAACCCCTTCGAAAAGGAGTTTTTCCCATATTCTGCCCTTAAATTTTCTTAACCCACGTGTTCATTTATATGTAGTTCTTCATGAACAACCTCACCATCTATCATGTTCCACACCACTTGAATCGATGGTATTTCGTCAGTTTCTGTTTTAAGGATGGAACGATCGAGTATAATTAAGTCTGCCAGTTTTCCCGGTTCAATTGACCCGGTTTCCTTTTCGCTAAAAGAGGCATAAGCACCGTTCCATGTTAACATTCGGATGGCGTCCAAGAGCCCAATCCTTTCTTTATCACCGACAACTTTTCCCGTTGGTGAGAGCCTTGTCAGGGCACTATGTATGCCCCTCATTGGATTGAAATCTGTCACCGGACAGTCCGAGGCAATCGCAGCCGGCACACCTGCCTGTTTGTAGCTGTTCAATGGATACATTTGTTTGGCCCGATCACCATAATTTTTGATATAACCATCACCATATTCATAGAAAAAAGCCGGATTTGGTGTTGGAATGACCCCTTGCTCTTTCATCCTTTCAATAAGATCTTTTTGTGCAATTCCCGCATGTTCGATTCGATGCCGCGTATCTTTTCGTGGGTACAAGCGGTTTGCTTTCTCGATGCAAGTGAGCAACATATCTATGGCAGCATCTCCTTGGGCGTGAGCGGTAATTTGCCACCCTTTTTGATGCGCTGGAATAAACAGCTCCTCGATTTCTTCCTGGCGGTAATAATGGATGCCGTAATTAGTTGGATCACTATCGTAAGGCTCCCTTGTCCAAACGGTTGGGCCGCTGCTGCTTCCATCGAGGAATAACTTTACTGGACCGTATTTAAAACGATCATTTCCATCCTTGGTTTTGACACCTAAATCAACAAAATACCGGACGACCTTCTCAGCTTCGTTGAGTGCCCCGATCATAGCATAGACTCGCTGCTTAATCACACCATTTTCACAATCCTCTTGAAGGGCTTCTACATTTGCTATTCCATACCCGGATGCATCATGGACAGAAGTTATTCCTTTTTTAGCAAAATGCCTGGACGCAATGATATGGGCCTTACGGATTTCTTCACGGGAAAAACCAGCTGTTTGAAAAACTTGCATATGGGCATTTTCAATCAACAATCCGCATGGCTCTCCATCTGCTTGCCGCCCAATTTTACCACCATCTGGATTGGGAGTATTTTTATCGATGGATGCCAGTTTCAGCACATAACTATTCACTGCAGATATATGACCGCAAGCACGTATGACAATAATTGGATGTTCGTTCGAAACGCTATCCAATTCCTCCTTTGTTGGAAAACGTCCATCAGCAATTCTTTGGTCATTATATCCCCAAGCCCGAATCCATTCCCCTTTGGGTGTTTCCTTTGCCCTTTCTTTCAGCTTTTTCAGCAAATCAGCGATGGATTGGACCGATTCATCCTTACAGGAAACAGATAATTCATTTGTTCCATAAATGGTAATATGAAGATGGGACTCAATAAAGCCCGGAAGAAGGGTCCTCCCGTTTAAATCAATGATTTTACATGTTTCATCTTTTAACTTCAAAATCTCTTCTGTACTGCCAACCGCTATAATCTTCCTTCCCTCAACAGCAACTGCACTGCAAATTTCATCCTTTGGATTGACGGTAATTACTTCGCCATTAATAAACAAAGTCTTTTTCCCCATCTGGCTAACCCCTCCTAATACATTCAGTTAATAGTCAACTTTTCCAATTCAATGATTTTTTTCAAATAGCCATATTCTTTTTGGTCAAGAATGTCGATTTCATTGTTAGTTGCCAGCAGAATCTGATCCCTGCACTTGGATATTCTCTGGATCATCGGATGGATGGTCAAACTTGATAGATTCACAAAATCATATAAATCGTTTAAACATATAGGCAGCTTGTAGCCTTTATTGCTGCTGGCGATTAACAACCCGCTATCACGCAGCTTCGAAACAATGTTGGAGCGGAAATAATGCTGATTCATTTTTATATCCCGAATGGCATTTAAATTATCGAGAATTTCTTGAGTATAGACGTATTCATCCGGATTTTCCTTCAGATTGAATAAAAGAAACTTCAAGAAATCGATTCGGAGCCTTTCGTCCTCATCCTCACTCTTGCGATGTTTTTCGATATATTGATAGGAGGAATTGACGGCCTGTTTGATGATTACTTCATTGTAGCGGGAGTCAGCGGGATCTGTTTTGTAATCATAAAGAAAGTGTCGGTAATCTATAGGGAGCAAATTAAGAGCGGCAATTTTATGTTTAATCATTTTTAACAATGAATGGGAATAAACGGAATAAGAACTCCGGTCGTAGCTCTTGCCCAAAGTCTCTGCAATTAAGCCGGACAGTTGAAGCAGGATTTCAGACTGGCTGTTATTAAATCCAAACGAAGAGTAATTGAATAAATCCGGAATGCTCCTTGTTTTGATGTACTTTTTAAATTCCTGCAAAAACCCCTTCCCCTCAGCTTCATCCGCTACAAGATCAAGCTGATCAAAGGTTCTATTTAAGTCCTCATAAACCATCCTATTTACATATTTAATAAAAGGCGTTTGATGTAGGATGCCGCTATCTTCTCTTACCTTCCGCTTATCAATGACGTACGCATATATGCTAAAAGGCAAATCCTTAATATCCTGCAAAAGCATGGATCTTTGTGCATTATCCATAGGCGCTGCTTCTGATGGGAAATGGTTCTGAAGCTGTCGTTCTAAGTTTTCTTTTTCAGATTCTTTCACAAGTATGGATACGATGATAAAGTGGGTCGAATGGTCGTGGTTGTCAAAATCAAAACCATAATTTCCAAATTCATCAATAAACGCAAATTGTAACTCGTTCAACTTTCCCACCTCACCATATAAAGGAATTTACCTATTATTTCAACAAAACGTTTGGAAACCCTTTAAAAAGTTAATTTTTTCCTTGGCAAAAAAAATAAAGCAGGGTCACCCGCTTTATTCAGCAAATACTATTTTAATTTCGTTTTCTGCTTCGACCATTCTGCCATATTTGTACCCTTCGATCAAAAGGTGTTTTTCATGGGCGTTTAAGGAACGCCGCCACTTTGTTTCAAGGTACATAATGACTTCGTTGTACAGAATGTATGGGTATTCTAAAGGTTCAGTCAAGCCAATACCCCTTTCTAAATATTTTTCCCTCCATTCCAGTTTTGACCTAAAATTATATATTTAATTCTGTTTTTATCGTTTTCCAATGAACGTAATTTATTAAATTAAAAAAGACCGCTGGTACTTTAATTCCCAACAGTCTTTTAAAAAAATTGGAGGAGCCTATAAATTATGAAAAATCTTGGACCACTATAATCTTTGTTGCCTCAATATGGTCCTCCATTAATTTCATTGCTAATTCTACATTCTGATCTGCCATTGCTTCAAGAATATCTTTGTGATGTCCCATAGCCTCTGAAGCTCTTTCCTTTATTTTGTCGATAATTTGATAACCGAACCAGCTTATTTGGGCATTTAGGGTCTCCATTATGTTAATGATTCTAGAATTATTGGAGAATTTGATAATGGTATTATGAATGATTCGGTCAGATTCTAAGAAGGCTTGAAAATCTCCACTTTGGTTAAATTTAATCTCGACATCACTATTAAGTTCCAGCAATTCTTGTAATACTGAATTCGGTATATTTTGGATTGCTAGTGCAACGGATTGCCGCTCTAGAGCTTTCCTAACCTCATAAACTTCTTTAGCGTCCTTTATATTTGGAATACTAACAAATGTACCTGAACGCGGCTTAATCTCCACTAAGCCTTCTTGGAATAAGCGGTTAAAAGCGTCACGCAAAGGTGTTTTGCTTAATCCTAATTCCTTACTTAACTTCTCATAGTTGATTCTAGTTCCTGGTTTCAACTTATTAGTTATTATTTGTCTGTGTAAATATTGATAAGTTTGTTCATGCAAATTACGCAAATCTGGTTTATTAATTCGAACCATCTCCTGCTTGAAATGTTCCAATTTTAGTAAACACCTGCCATTCCACCAACCATCTTTAAAGCAGTTCTGGTGAATTTTCTGCAGACCAGACAAACTGTTGTTGGTATTAATGATGTAACGATTCAACTATTTTATTCAACATGAACTTGTAATTTTCCTCTTATTCAAAAAGAGACGTCAATCCCTTCTTCTTTTAATAATTTCTTAAATTCAGCCATCATTTCTGCACCAGGGTAACCTTTTTTATTTGCCTCTTCAACCCACAAATCCCAACTTTTTTTCGCTGGTGCTTTGAATTTCTTTTCTTCTTCAGGTGAGAGCTTTGTAATACCGCCTTTTCCTTCTGTTTGTTTTTTGAATTCCTCCATGGCATTATCTACACCGGATGTATACGTTCCGACAAATAACTCTACTAATTTAGGAGCCAGCTCTTCCTTCATCATCTTCTGTAAATCTTGTGGAAGTTGATCATAAAAGCCTTTGTTTAATCCAAAAGATAAAGGCTGAACCATAAACGGCAAATTTAATAGATTAGGAGCTACTTCATAATATTTACCACCTACACCGCCAACAGCCGAAAAAAACAATCCATCAATCGTTGTCTTTTGGATTGATTCGTATACGTCTGCAATAGGAATCGAAACCGGTGTAACTCCCCATGCCTCATACAAAATGGCATCATTCTTCCCAGTTATTCGATATTTTCTATTTTTTACATCTTCAATCTTTTTAACTGAGTTTCTTGAATACAACATGTACGGATCGGAAGTAATCATCCCTAATGGAATGAAATTGTTAAATTCACCATATGTTTTTGCAAATTTTTCCATTACACGAGTTCCCACTTCAGCGTTTGGTATTGCAAATGGTAGAGTACCAATCGTTAAAGGAAATAGCTCAGTATCAGCATGTAAGGAAGGTGCAATATAGGCTAAATCATAAACTCCTCCTTGAATATCTTTCAAAGCATTATTAGCCGTTCCAAGTGTACTTGAATGAGTAATATTAACTTTAATTCTTCCATTTGTCTTTTGTTCTACAAACTTCTTCCATGGCTCATATACACCATTTACCCATGGATCTGTGGCTGAATAGAAGTTATTAACAGAAAGTTCGTATGTTTTTTTGGCCTTTGAGTCTCCATTTGTATTGCTAGTATTGCTAGATTCGCTGTTTCCACATGCTGACAAAACGAAAATGGATAGTATTAAAACAATTAAGGATGTAAATGAGCCCTTTTCCATCTTCAACATTCAAATCATCCCCCTTCTCGCGTTGTAAGTCTTACTTAATTACTACCGATTGATCTAAACTGTCAATAGAATGGTATCCTGATAGTCCTAGAGATACATCGGTTTCAGCAATTAAATTACGAATCACTCGTTTAACGCCTTCTTCTCCTGCGACAGCGAGACCATACGCAAACGGTCTACCCAAAAGGACAGCACTAGCACCCAATGAAATTGCCTTTATGATATCTGTTCCAGTTCGAATTCCACTGTCCATTAGAACAGGAATCTTACCACCAACGACATCACATACCTTCGGCAGGGCATCAATGGTCGCAATTGATCCATCCAATTGCCTTCCGCCGTGGTTAGAAACGACAATTCCATCTACTTCATGGTCAACAGCCAGCTTGGCGTCTCTAGGGTCTATTATCCCTTTTAATATAATTGGCAATTTGGTAACTTCTCGTAAGAACCCGAGATATTCCCAAGTTAATGTCGCACTTGTATTTATTTTTGAAAAAATTGAAAATGCAGCTTCCATATCCTCAGCTGGTGGTTTTGCTAATTTCGAACAAAAAACAGGGTCAGTTAGATAATTTGCCAAACCGATGCCTAGCCTAAAAGGAGAATAATTATTTTCCAAATCTTGAACACGCCAGCCCATCATAGTTGTATCGAGTGTTACAACTATAGCTGAATACCCACTCTTCTCAGCACGGTTTACCAGGCTTCTTGTAATATCGTTATCCATACTGCAATACAATTGGAACCAGCGGTGCGAATCGCCCATAACACTAGCTATCTCTTCCATTGAGTAAGATGTCATCGTACTGGCAATAAAAGGGATTCCTAATTCTGCAGCTGCACGAGCTGAAGCCAATTCCCCTTCTAAATGCATAATCTTTTGAACACCTATTGGTGCAAGCAATATGGGGGTTCGAAAATTTTGTCCCAATAATTGAATTGATAAATCACGATCTGCTACATTCCGAAAAACGCGTGGTACAATTTTCCACTCCTTTAACGAAGTTCGGTTGGCATTGGAAGTTTCCCCCATTCCCGCATTTCCGGATATATAAGAAAACGGACCAATGGCTAATTTTTCACGTGCTCTCTTTTCCCATTCTTGGTGGGAAACAGGAAGTGTAACTTGATCAGATTCAGGTGTAACTTGATTTTTCATCCCCCATCTAACCCCTTTCCTATTTTTATCGATTTCCCCTAACGTACCCCAATTAGTTTATAGTGTTCCAGCCATCCCTCCATCAATATTTAATGAAGTGCCAGTTATATATGAAGCTGAATCGGAAACAAGAAAGGTAATGACCTTAGCAGCCTCCTCTGCTTCTCCAATCCTGCCCAATGGAATCTGATGTTTAGGGTCATGTACATATTGTTCGAAGCTCTGATGTGGTGCTGTTTTTTGCCAATACTTTTCGATTTGATCACTTTTGATTAGACCAATACAAACTGTATTAACTCGAATATTATCATGACCAAGATCCTTACTCATTGCTTTTGTTAGCGCCATACCTGCTGCTCGGCTAACCGTTGTAGGCAAAGAGGATGCCGGGGGTGTTTTGGCAATCGCTGCTGTCACGTTAACGATAGCTCCTCCCCCATTTTTTCGCATAAACGGAACCGCGTTTCGCGAGCAATGAATGGCGCCGAACAATTTTAAATCAAGATCATATTTCCACATTGCGTTATCAACTTTTTCAAATGGATGTCCGGCGTGGGTTCCAGCATTATTCACTAATATATCCAACCGGCCAAAATGGTCAACAGTTTTCAAAACTACCTGTTTACAATTTTCTTCTAAAGACATATCGCCGGTAATCTGCAATACACGAACACCGGTCTCTTGAAAAATTTCCTCTGCAGCTACAGCTAAAGATTCTTCATTTCTAGCAACCATCGCAAGCTTAGCTCCTTCTTTGGCTAATTGAAGCGAAGTTGCGAATCCAATCCCTTTGCTTGCACCAGTTACAAGTGCAACTTTTTCTTTTAAACCTAAATCCATCTAAAGTTCCCCCAATAACAATTTTTTTAAAAACGCTAGAACATTCTACTTGGCAAATAAAGCACTATTTCCGGAATAAAATAAAGCAGTGTGACAAGTACTAAAATTGGAATGACAAACCTTAATGCTCCTTTAAAAATTTCCTCAATTTTCAACTCTGGCGCTACGCCGTTAAGAACAAAGCAATTCATGCCGACAGGAGGTGTTATTAATCCTGCTTCAACAACGAGAACAATAATGATTCCAAACCAGATTAAATCAAAACCCATTCCTTGAATAATTGGGAGCAAAATAGGTATTGTAATGACGATCATCGAGAGTGAATCCATTATTGCTCCAAGGATGAGGTACATGATGATAATTAAGAGGAAAATTACTCCTGGAGAAAGACCTGAATCTTTAATGAATGTAGCGATTAAATTCGGTAATCTAGTAATAACTAGAAAGTAGTTTAATAAGAAGGAACCTAAGACAATCGCAAATAGGAATCCTGTTGTCTTTAAAGTATTTGAAAAGACTTCGATTAGATTTCCCCAAGTAAGTTTTTGTCTTATTAATGCAATAATCAACGCACCTAATGCCCCAATCCCAGCTGCCTCTGTAGGACTGAACCAGCCTAAATACATGCCCCCGATTACAACTGCAAATAGAACGATAATCCAAATCGTATGACGTAATGAATATATCCGTTCACTCCAAGTACTAGATTCACCTGTTGGAGCAAGATGAGGATTCATTTTTACTGTAATCGCTATTGTTAATATGAAAAACAAGGTAAGCAAGATACCTGGAAAAATACCCGCAATTAATAATTTCCCGATTGATTCCCCTGTTAACATCCCGTAAAGAATAAGGATTGTACTTGGAGGGATAAGTATCCCCAGTGTTCCTCCTGCAACGATTGATCCTCCAGTCAAAGTCTTAGCATAACCTGCCTTTAACATTTCTTTTGAGGTAATAACTCCCATTGTTCCAGTAGTTGCGATACTTGATCCAGAGGCTGCGGCAAATCCAGCTGAGGCTGCTATAGTGGCCATTCCCAATCCGCCTCTTAACCGTCCAAACCATGCACGAAAGGTAGTGAATAATTCATTCGTGATTCCAGCAACGAATAAAAGTTCACCCATCAAAATAAACATTGGAATTGTACTTAGTGCATAGTTCGTACTATGTGTCCAAACTATAGATTCAATTGCAGCAGAAAGAGTTCCCATTCCCTTAAGATACATAATGCCGAATAACGCAGGAACCCCCATGGCTATGGCAATTGGTATCCTAAGCACCATTAATATAAACATAGATGTAATCGCAATAAGTCCAATCGTTTCTACAGCCACAGCTCATCCCCTCCTTTAGTAGTCTTAGTATTCTCAATATCACCCTTTACCAGTTTAATAATGGTTTGAATGATCATCATCAAGCTTTCAAGACCCCAAAGAAATAACCCGATGGCAATAATAAACTTAAATGGATAATGCGGAAGACTCAACAATGTAGAATTTATAACCGTTCCCGTCATTTCTTTAGTTGCTCCGTTAAAAAAAACCCAGCTAAGCAGCCAAGAAAACCCAATGGTTAAAAGTAATGCAAAAATATTGAGGATATTTTGCATGCGTGTTGATAACTTATCAACTAGCAGGCCAATCGAAACGTGTGCCTTCTCTTTTTGGGTAAAAGCTAGACCAAACATAATGATGACAATCATTGCAAACTCAACGAGTTCAACGTCACCCAATACTGGTTTACCCATTGCACGCATAATAACAGCTAGTGAAATTAACGCCATCATACAGAAGATGACCACCATAGCTATCCAGCGAGTAACTTGTGTAAGAGATTGAAAGATAATTGTTAGAATTCTCATTCTACACCCTCTTTTACATTATTAATTTGTGAATATTTCATTTGCCCCATCCTTATTTGGCGAAATATTCCGAATAGAGATGGGGCGTTTATGGCCTAGTAAGGTATTTTAACTCCTTCCTCCTGTAAAAATGCTTTAAAATCCTTCATCATTTTTTCCCCGTCATACCCTTTATCATCGGCTGTCTTTACCCATGCATCCCAGATTTTTTTACTGTCTTTCTTAAATGGTTTTTGCTGATCTTCTGTTAAAGTAATGACCCCACCCTTAGGGTTTTTATTAAGATTTTCTACAGCTTTATCTGTAAACTGTGAATAATGATCCGACCATAATTGGGCTAATGCAGGTCCGAGCTCTTCTTTAAACATTTTTTGCAAATCCTCTGGCAGCTTATTATAAGCTTCCTTATTCATGGATGGCATGAAGGTAGGAGTGGATACCGCTATGTTTGTAACGTAGGGGGCAACTTCTGCGTACTTCCATGCTTCTCCGCCAACCATTGAGAACACTGCTCCATCCAATGTCCCTTTTTGCAATGCCTCGTACATATCTGCCACTGGCGTAGCAACAGGAGAAGCTCCCCAGCTTTTTACTAATTCCACATGCACTTCGCTAATCGCACGAATTTTCTTTCCCTTCAAATCTTCTAGACTTTTAATGGGTTTCGTACTCCAAATAACATATGGGTCTGCATTTCCAGTTGCAAGAATTTCAACTTGTTTAGCTGTATTGTACTTTTTCAGAAATTTAGCCATTACCTTAGTGCCTGTATCCGCATTAGGCAGTGCGAAGGCTAGATTTGAAATAGTATATGGAAACAACTCTGAATCATTAAATAGAATTGGACTAAGAGGTGCAATATCAAATACCCCACCTGCGAGGTCTTGTAGCATTGTATTGGAGGTCCCTAATTGGTTCGCATGGTAGCTGACAATTTTTACACGTCCGTTCGTTTTCTCAGCTACAAGATTTTCCCACTTATTGAAAACTAACTCCACTGCTGGGTCGTTTGTTGGGTACCAAGTGGAAAAGCTTAATTCAATAACATCTTTATTTTTAGAAGATTTGTCGCCGTTATTAGTTTTTGAGCTATTCGTTTGGTTCGAAGAGCACCCTACTAAAAAAACTGCTATTAAAAACAGCAAGCTAATCATTTTCTTCATGATTAAACATCTCCTTAGATTTTTTATTCAAATAACTATCTCAATACCGCTCCAGTGTTCGCCGAAGTTACATTCCGTGAATATCGATGTAAAAATCCACGTTTGATTTTCGGTTCAAAACCACCCCATGCCGAACGGCGTTGGTTCATTTCCACTTCAGAAATTTTCACTTCAATAATGTTTTGGTCAATGTCCACTACAATTTGGTCCCCTTCTTTTACAAAAGCAAGAGGGCCTCCTTCTGCTGCTTCAGGAGAAATATGTCCAACACAAAAGCCACGCGTAGCTCCTGAAAAACGTCCATCCGTAATCAAAGCTACCTTCGTTCCAAGTCCCATCCCAACAATTCTTGATGTTGGCATTAACATTTCTGGCATGCCTGGCCCGCCCTTCGGACCTTCATACCGAATAATTACAACGTCACCTTCCTTCACCCTTCCAGAATTAATACCTTCTAGCGCGTCGTCCTCACTATTAAAGATGACAGCTGGACCTTCATGCCTTCTTAATCTCGGATCGACTGCGCCACTTTTGATGACTGCTCCATCCGGAGCTAAATTTCCATAGAGTATAGACAGACCACCCGTTTTGGTATAAGGATTTTCAATGGAACGAATAACCTCACAATTCTCAATAACCGAACCTGAGATATTTTCTCCAAGCGTTTTTCCAGTTACTGTTAATGTATCTAAGTTTAAAACTCCTTCCAAACGACTTAACTCATTCAAAATAGCTGAAATCCCACCTGCTTCATGCACATCCTCAACATGAAAATCAGATGCGGGTGAAACTTTACAAATATAAGGTACTTTCCTTGAGAGCTCATTGATTCTTTCTAATGAGTACTCAAGGCCAGCCTCATGAGCAATCGCCAGCATATGCAACACTGTATTGGTTGAACCACCCATTGCCATGTCAAGAATCATACCGTTATCAACAGCCTCAAGCGTCAACAAATCCCGAGGTTTAATATCCCTTTCAATCAATGGCATAATTTGTCGTGCAGCATTCTTTACCAATTCTCTTCTTTCCTCTGAAATGGCCAATGAAGTCCCATTTCCCGGTAATGCTAAACCAATTGCTTCTGCTAAACAGTTCATAGAATTAGCCGTAAACATTCCTGAGCAAGAACCACATGTCGGACAGGCCAATTTCTCCAATTCCTCTAGTCCTGCTAAATCTAACTTCCCTTTCATATATGCTCCAATACCCTCGATGACTTGAACACCCGAGATTGATCTTCCATCACGAGTTTTTCCTGCTTTCATCGGACCGCCTGAAACCATGATGGTCGGAATATTTACGCGCATAGCCCCCATCATCATACCCGGGGTTATTTTGTCACAGTTGGGTATACAAATGAGGCCATCAAACCAATGTGCAGAAACAACAGTTTCAATAGAATCTGCAATAATTTCACGGCTTGGCAATGAATATCTCATTCCGATATGCCCCATAGCAATTCCGTCATCTACACCAATTGTGTTAAATTCAAACGGTATCCCACCCGCTTCAATTACGGCCTCCTTTACTAATTTTCCAAATTCTTGGAGATGAACGTGTCCAGGGACAATATCAATATAGGAATTGGCAATCGCTATAAATGGTTTATCTAAATCAGAGTCCTGTTTTATTAAACCAGTTGCTCTCAATAAACTTCTGCTTGCAGCACGGTCAATCCCTCGTTTGATCATGTCACTTCTCATCGGTTTCATTTAACCACCTCATTTGTGATGTTCTTTTTCAACACCGTCCATATTTTAACGATTGCATCTTTTCCTTATAGCCTCCTCGTTAATCAAGTTTTGCGGTCTTTGTCCAGCTAACCCTTGAATTAAGTTGGCTGCTGCAAGTTTCATCATATTAAGCCGAGTTTTCTTAGTAGCACCGCCCACATGCGGCAGAGTCACGACATTTGAAAATGTTAACAATGGATTATTAGGTTCCACTGGTTCTTGTTCAAAGACATCCAGCCCCGCGGCTGCAATCCACTTATTTTGAAGCGCTGTAATGAGATCCTTTTCACTTACTGTTTTCCCGCGGGACACATTGATAAAAATGGCCGTGTTTTTCATAAGCTTAAATTCTCTCATTCCGAGAAGATATTCTGTTTCGCTGGTGAGAGGTGTCATAAGACATACAAAATCAGATTTTGCTAATAAGTCATCGAGGCTGCAGTAATGGCATCCAAATTTCTCTTCAGATTCTATATTTCTGTTGCGATTATGATAGAGAATGTTCATATCAAAGCCGAGATGAGCCCGCTTCGCAATTGCCGTCCCAATTCGCCCCATACCGATAATCCCTAAAGTCTTTCCATATACATCAACACCGAACCATTTGTCCTCAACTAATCCATGCCATTGACCAGATTTAACATATTGATCCAACTCTGGAATACGTCTAGCAGTAGCTAGCAGTAATGCCATTGCGGCATCAGCAGTGGTATCATTCAACACTTCAGGTGTATTGGTCGCCATAATTCCACGTCTAGTCATCTCAGCAATGTCAAAATTGTCATATCCAACGGATACATTACTTACAATTTTCAACTGGGGTGCTTGATCTAAAAGTTTTTCATCCACCTTTAATCCCATGGAAAATATCCCTTTGGCATCCGACAAATGTATGGTAAGGGCCGGATATGAATATTTGTCTAATTTCTCAAATAAGACCAACTCAAAATTTCTTTGCAATACCTCCAATATTTCATCATAAATTTTTCCGGTCACAAGCACTTTTGGTTTCATTATCGACCCCTTCTATTCATTGTTTTTTATACCTTCAATTAAATGACTTCTAAAATTTTGAATATTCAGTCTCGTGACCATATAAAGAAATGGGTATTATTTTTATAGTAAACGTTTTCAAAAAATAGATTGAAAATGTTAACTGAAAATTTTTCCCGGATTTAGA
Organism: Neobacillus sp. SAB-20_R2A; assembly: GCF_049568635.1. NCBI lineage: Bacteria > Bacillati > Bacillota > Bacilli > Caryophanales > Bacillaceae > Neobacillus > Neobacillus sp. SAB-20_R2A. Next base: position 3,826,915 of record NZ_CP145895.1, read on the forward strand.
ATTCCTTTAGGATCTAGTACTTTTTTGATATTTTTCATAATCTCTAAACCCTCTCCATGCTCCCGACGCTGATATTTCATTTTACCTAAGCCTACACCATGCTCACCCGTACATGTTCCACCTTGGATAAGAGCAAAATCAACAATTTGTTCATTCACCCAGTTAGCTCTTTCCATATCGATAGGGTTTTTCGGGTCAAGGATTAATCCTGCATGGAAATTTCCGTCACCAATGTGACCAACCACCGTTCCAGTTAAACCTGATTGTTCTATAAAATCGCGACTTTTCTCAATTGCATCCCCCAATTTTGATAATGGAACACATACATCTGTGTTCATCATTTTCTTCCCCGGGTTACTATGAAGGTATGCATAGAATAAATTGTGCCTTGCATCCCATAAACGTAATCTTCCATTTGAATCTGATTCAAATTCAAATTGTTGGCATCCATAGCCTAAAAACATCTCTTTTGTAATGTGAACATCATTTTCGACACTGACTTTTGAACCGTGGAATTCCAAGAACAATGTAACCTGTTCTTTATAGTTGCTTCCAGTTGCAATATTGATTTGTTTCATTGAACGGTCATCCACTAATTCAACTCTAGCAATTGGCACCCCAATCCTTAATAGGGAAACAGCCGCTTCACAAGCCTGCCTGACTGAAGGAAATACTGCTCTTGCAGCCATTATTGTTTCTGATATGCCAAATACCTGAAGTGTTAATTCTGTGAAAACACCTAAAGTTCCCTCTGAACCTACAAACAGTTCTGTTAGATGATAACCAGAGGAAGACTTTTTCGCCTTTCCTCCTGTATCAATGACCTTTCCATCCGCCAAAACTACTTTAAGATTTCTAACATTTTCCTTCATAGTTCCATATCGTACAGCAGTTGTACCACTTGCATTAGTTGCAGCCATCCCTCCTAAACTTGCATCGGCTCCTGGATCTACAGAGAAGAATAATCCATATTTACCAAGCTCTTTATTCAATTGTTTTCTAGTTACTCCAGGCTCCACTCTTACTAATAAGTCATGTGGATTTATCTCTATGATTTTGTTCATAAGCTGAAAGTCAATAGAGATTCCTCCTTTTAGCGGAATCACCTGGCCTTCTAATCCGGAACCAATTCCAAATGGGACAATGGGAATTTCATTTTGATTCGCAAATCGGACAATTTTTACAATCTCATCCGTGTTTTTTGGAAATACAACAATATCCGGACGGCAAGCAGGATGAAATGACTCATCTTTGCTATGATTCTCTAAGATTGTTTCATTCGTGCTCAAACGATCTTCTGGCACAAATTGTTTTAATTCCTTAAAAAGATAAATACCCATCACCTTCATTCAAATACAATCTATTTACTTTGTTACTCTACATTTAATGTTAATTCACCAACTAAATCATAAACCACACGATATACACCTTTTTTCAGTATTTTAGGATTGGTAAAGGTTCCAGATGATACAATCATTCCTCTTTTTAAATACTTTCCTTTTTGTGCTAGTTTACCAGACAACCAACATACAGCATTAACTGGATTCCCCATGACATCTGATGAATACCCTTCATCTAATATTTCATCATTAAAATAGAGTGTTGATTTGATATTTTTCCAATCAATAGAATCTGGTATATCAATGGCTTCACCAGGTAAAATGAAACCTGCAAAGGTATTATCGGCAATTGTATCCCCTACGGTATGACCCTTTGAGGGTGGAAACCAATTCGCATATCTCCCCATTGGTATTTCGAGTCCAGCTGCCAGCTTTGATTTTTGGATAATTTCATCAGAACTTGCGCCTAAGGATAAGTCTTCAGTTAAGACAAAGATTAGTTCCGGCTCAAGCAAATATTGATAGTTTGAATTCATTTGAATCGTACCATTTGCTAGACTGGAGCTGGTAAAAGTTCCATAGGCCGGTTCAATCGATTTACCAAGTTTTCTCATTTCTTCGCTAGTCATACTGATTTTATATCCAAGTATTTCTTCATGGTTATCCTGTATTTTAAGGTTTGTTACCATCTCTTGGATTTTGTAAGCTGACTTTTCGTCTATTAAAATACCTCGATTACTTAATAACTCTACATTCTTTTTTTCTTTATGAGCAGTATAAAACTCCAATGCCAGATCTTTCATGTTTATATTCACCTTTCACCCCTCCTTCCCCTTTTAATAGGATAGTAGCTTTTCAACTCCATTTTTTACACGGTGTTCATTTGGCAGCCAATCATCTTCCACTGTTTGGACAGGATATGGTGTATCATAACCTGTCACTCTTACAACCGGTGCAGCAAGTGAATATAAGGTTTCCTCACTAATTAACGCAATGATTTCTGCCCCGACACCACCCGTTTTGACTGCTTCATGCACAATCATCAAGCGTCCCGTTTTCTCAACGGACTCTTTAATGGTGTCAATATCGAGAGGACTAATCGTTCTTAAATCGATTACCTCTAAATTTACACCCTTTGATTGGTAATCTTCGGCCACTTTCTTAACCATTGGTACTGTTCCGCCATAAGTGACAATAGTAGCATCCTCCCCTTCCTTTAAAACAGCTGCTTTTCCAATCGGTACCTCGTATACATCTTCCGGAACCTCATCGCGAAAAGCCCGATACAACTTCATGGGTTCAAAGAATAAAACAGGGTTCTCATCACGGATGGCTGAGATAAGAAGGCCTTTAGCATCATAGGGATTAGACGGTATAACAACCTTTAATCCTGGTGTATGGAGGAAAAGCGCTTCCAAACTATCGGAATGCAATTCGGGGGACCTAACATTTCCGCTGAAAGGGCTGCGGATGACCATCGGGACCGTGAATCTTCCTCCAGAGCGGAATCTCATTCTTGCTGCTTGTGCACAGATTTGATCCATTGTTTCGTAAATAAAGCCCAGAAATTGTACTTCGGCAACAGGGCGCAGTCCATTAACTGCTAATCCAACAGAGGAGCCAATTATGCCTGACTCTGCAAGTGGTGTGTCAAATACACGGTTTGCTCCAAATTGATCTTGAAGGCCATCAGTTGCACGAAAGACGCCACCATTGACACCCACATCTTCCCCAAGAATAATTACACGTTCATCTCTCTCCATTTCTTGTGCCATTGCCTGTCTGATTGCTTCAATCATGGTCAATTTAGGCATGATGGTCCCTCCTGATACCTTGAATACTGTTTTTTAGTTCTTCTTTTTGCTTTTGTAATTCTGGATGAGGTTGATCATAGACATAGTCAAACACTTCGTAGGAAGGTGGAGGAGACAGCTTTTCAAATTCTTCTATAACGGCTTCCACCTCTTCCTCAAACTGAGAAATAAGTTCTTGAATTCCCTGATCCGTTAATAATCCACGTTTTTTAAGGAATTTCTCAAACCGGGCAATAGGATCCCTTTGGTTAACCCATAGTTCTACTTCTTCCCTCTTACGATACTTTGTCCAGTCATCTGCGGTTGTGTGTGAACCTTGACGATAGGTCACGGCTTCAATTAATGTTGGTCCTTCGCCCCTTCTTGCTCGTTCTACGGCTTCTTTTGTCACTTTATAGCAGGCTAACACATCATTTCCATCCACTCGAACTCCGGTCATTCCATATGCAACCGCTTTTTGAGATATCGTTTCACTAGCCATTTGTTTTTCCAATGGTACACTTATAGCCCACTGATTGTTCTGGCAAAAAAACACTACTGGTACCTTCATGACCGATGCAAAGTTCAGGCCTTCATGAAAATCACCTTGTGAAGTTGCACCATCACCAAAATAGCAGGCAGTGACACTGTTCTCTGCCTTTAGTTTAGAAGCCCATGCAATTCCCACAGCCTGTGGAATCTGCCCGGCAATAATGACTTGAATCGGCATAAGATTCATATTTTGAGGGGGTCTATTTCCTCCAAAATGACCTTTTAAATACATTAGAAAATTTTTCAAATCTAAACCATGTATCATGGAAACAACGGCTTCACGGTAGCTTGGGACAATCCAATCATGTTTTTCTAGTGTTAATGCACTTCCAACCTGTGCTGCTTCCTGCCCTCTATAGGAACCATAAGTCCCGATTCGTCCTTGCCTTTGTAAATTCAAAAATTTCTTATCAATTACTTTTCCTCTCAACATAAAGTGATACATCTTTTTTAAAAGATCATTATCAATTTTTAGTTCCTTTAAACTCGCTTCATCCGCCTCTCCCTTTTCATTCAAAAGCTGTATCATATTTGTTTTCATTCCTAACGTATTCCTCATCTTTTCCTCCCCTTTATTTTTAGATATTTACCAGGTGGATTGCCTTTTTGAGAAGTGCTTCTGATGCTTCAAGTAGCCCTTCCGTCAGAGTTGGATGCGGATGGATGGTTAAGCAAATGTCCTCTACCTTTGCGCCCATTTCAATGGCAAGTGCGGCTTCTCCAATCAGATTAGAAACTTGATATCCAATCATTTGAACACCGATTACTCTTTCGTTCAGATCCGCAATAATTTTGACATACCCTTCCGTTTCATCCGAACTGAGCGCCTTACCATTGACGGCAAACGGAAACTTTCCAACCTTGACTTCATAGCCTTGTTCTTTTGCTTCCTGCTCATTAAGTCCCACACAGGCAATTTCTGGGTCCGAGAAAATAACCAATGGGATTGCCACATTATCCTTGATACTATCTATGCCAGCAATCACTTCTGCTGCTATTTTCCCTTCAAATGAGGCCTTATGGGCCAATGCCGGGCCTGTTGTTATATCTCCAATTGCGTAAATATTCTGAACATTAGTTTTGCACTGGTAGTCCGTTTCAATCAAACCTGTACCTGTCATCTTCACACCGATTTTTTCTAAGCCAATTTTCCTTGTATTCGGCGTTCGACCTGCTGTTACAAGGCAATAATCGGCTGAAAGAACCACTTCTTTATCATCGATTTGGACCGTTACGAAAACTCCTTCCTTTGCCTCTTCACTCTGCCTTACTACCGATTTCGTATGAATCGTGACTCCCATTCTTTTCAGGTTTCTCTTAATGTGATCCACCATACCTTTATCAAAATTAGGCAAAATATTCGTAGCAGCTTCCAGGATGGTGACCTGCGAGCCTAACTTCGCAAAAGCAGTTCCCAGTTCGATTCCAATGTATCCTCCGCCGACAATAATTAACTTCTTTGGAATGTCGGTAAGCTCTAAAGCTTCTGATGATGATAAAATTCTTTCACCGAAAGGGAGTGCAGGGAGTTCCATCGGAGAAGAACCTGTAGCAAGAACGCAATTTTGAAAATGATAGCGTTGTGAACCGTGTTCTGTCATGATGCGGACTTCTTGATTGTCTGTGAAAACAGCTTCTCCATATATTGTTTTCACCTTGTTCTTTTCACATAAAGAGGCGACACCATTTGAAAGCTTTGAAATTACATTAGTTCTTTTCCAATTCTGGAACCTTTGGAAATTAAGACTGACTTTCTGAACCTCTATACCTCGCTCTGCTAATTTATTTAATTTATAGTAATGGTCTGCTTCTGTAATTAAAGCTTTGGAAGGAATACAGCCTTCGTTCAGACAAACACCGCCAAGTGCCTTTTTTTCTACTAAGATTACCTCTTTCCCTAATTGTGCCGCTCGTATTGCAGCTGTATATCCCCCAGGTCCGCCCCCAATAACAAGAACCTCAGTTTGGTACAAAAAGTCCCCAACAACCATCTACCTTACCTCCAAAAGCAAACTTTCCGGATTTTCTAATATTTCTGCGACGGAATTCAAGAACTTTCCAGAGTCTTCACCATCAATTACGCGATGATCAAATGACAGCGAGTTGCCCATTATAGACCGAATTGCGATTTCCCCATCAACCACCGCTGGTTTTTCTTTTATAGCATGAACCCCTAAAATCGCCACCTCTGGGTAATTAATGATTGGCGTCGCAAACACTCCACCAATTTTGCCTGTACTGCTAATGGTAAAAGTACCATCTTGTAAACTTTTGGCATCAATCTTTCGTTGGCGGGTTTTCTCTGTTAGGTTTTCTAATTCGAGTGCAATTTCAAGGATTGACTTTTGATCTGCATTTTTGATAACAGGCACAATCAAGCCATCCTTTGTAGCTGTAGCAATCCCTATGTTGTAGTATTTTTTTAAAATGATTTTCCCCCTCTCTTCATCAAGACTCGCATTAAGATAAGGAACTTTTATTAGGCTTTTGGTAACAGCCTTGATAATAAAAGGTAAAAAGGTTAATTTACATCCATGTCTTTCTGCATAAGGCAAAAGATCTTTTCGCAGCTCTACCAATCTCGTAACATCTACTTCTCCCATCCCAGTCGCATGAGGGATAGTGTAGACTGATTTAACCATGTTTTCGCTAATTTTCCTGCGTATTCCAACGAATGGAACCTCTTCTATATTTTTTTCTGGTATTTTTTTTTCATAATTGACAGCTTTTTGTTCCTCTTTCATTGGTGATTTAACTGATATACCTTTAGATTCACTAAAATTCCTTACATCCTCTTCGAGAACTCTACCACCAGGTCCTGTGCCATTTACCTTTTCAAGATTAACACCTAGATCCCTGGCTAATTTACGGATAGTAGGAGCAGCTAATGCCCTTGTTGGGGGTTTCCCATTTATAAGGGAAACATTTTCATTTTTTGAGTTTAATAAAACCAAACTTGATTGAAATTTGTTATTGTCAATATTAGAGGTGTCTATTTGCTCGATCGTAACTAGAACCTCTCCTACTCGAATAAGCGAGCCCTCTTCTCCGGCAAGAGACACAACCTTTCCACCAACTGGTGATGGGATTTCCACAACAGATTTATCAGTTTGAACCTCAACAATAGGTTCATCAGCTTTAATTAGTTTTTCAGGCTGAACGAGCCAGCGGACGATTTCTGCCTCATGTAGGCCTTCACCAACATCCGGAAATCTAAATTGATACATCATATATAATTCCACCTACCTATTTCTTTTTTCTCAAATGTTGATATTTGATATCTGATATATCAGATTTACGTTTGCTAAATCTATATTCTTTTTTTCTCAAAAAAATACTTACTTTTAAATAAAAAATAATACGTGTATTTTTTTGACTAGAATCGTATGGAAAATGTATAAGTGATAGATATGGAGCATAATGTCCAAAGGAAAACTTTTTAAAGTAGATTAGAATGGGGGAGTATGTTTTGTTACAAAGTGATAAATTCAAGAAAATAAAGCCTCACTTAATAACAAGAAGTTTAAAGCCCGAAAATCAGGAAACACCGATTCATTTTCTTGAAAATAGACAAACACCAAGCGCTTTAACATATCGGAGAAATCACTTCAACTATCCCCCATTTACCAACCAATCTTACAATCTCACCATTACTGGTTCAGTGAAAACACCCATTACCTTTCATTACAATCAAATCATTTCATTACCTTCACGTATAGTGACCTCCGTGCTGGAGTGTTCCGGTAATAAGCGGTCCTATTTCGAACCAAAAGTTTATGGTGAACAATGGAAGGATGGGGCCATTAGCCAGGGGACATGGACGGGTGTGCCTCTTTCCTATCTTTTTTCTAAAACTGGAATAAAGACCGGGGCAAGCGAAGTAGTTTTTCAAGGAGAGGATTTTGGAGTAAAGAAAGGTAAGCACGTACATTTTGAAAGAAGTTTGCCACTCGAAAAGGCTTTGGCTGGTGACGTCGTTGTCGTTTGGGCACATAATCAAAAGCCGATTAGCCCGAAACATGGATTTCCGTTTCGATTAATCGTTCCCGGCTGGTACGGAATGGCGTCAGTAAAGTGGCTAAAAACCATTCGTGTAGTGGACCATCCTTTTTCCGGGCCCTTCCAGACAGATGATTATGTCTATTATCCTCATAAAAACAATAATGAAGAGGCCGTCCCTGTGACAGTGAGCCATGTGAATTCGATTATTCAGCAGCCGCTTGACCGGCAAATCTTACAGCCTGGCCAGCATGAAATAAAGGGGCTCGCTTGGACTGGCGAAGGTGTGGTTATATCCGTAGAGGTTAGTGTGGATGATGGCGGAACATGGAAGCCGGCCACTCTCCATGGTCAACCTCGGCAATTTCAATGGATAAAGTGGTCATATTCTATTGTATTTGAAAAAAACCGTGAATACTCCATCAAGGTCCGTGCCTATGATTCAAACGGCCATTTGCAGCCCGATACCGCTTTCTGGAACCGGAAGGGATATGGGTACAATGCGGTGTCACAGATTAAAATTAAGGTAGAATAGTGATGCGTGGGGACGGTTCTTTTGCTTCAGAAGCAGAAGAACCGTCCCCGCGTCTCAAACCATCAAGCTTTCCACAAAGCTTTTTAAAACATGAACCGATGTCACGCAATCGTTTAAGGAGGACCATTCTTTTGGATTGTGGCTGATTCCGTCTTTGCTTCTTACAAAAATCATGCCGACTGGAATCTCCTCTCCTACAATCATTGAATCATGACCGGCACCACTAGGTAATCTCATTGGCTCAATTAGATTTTCTTGAAATGCTTTTTCCAGCTTCTTTCGAATGCTTTCATCAATTGGTACAGGCTTAACAGAGGTATTCACCTTAATCGATACCTCAATCCCTCGTGTTTCAGCAATGGATTTTGCTTTTTCAATAACAAGTGAGACGAGTTCATCACGGGTATTCTCATAAATATCCCGGATATCAGCAAACAAGGAGACCTCTCCTGGGATGACGTTTACCCCATTTGGATGAACAGAAAGCTTACCAACCGTTGCAACGGCAGTAGAGCTTACTTTTTCAGGGAATGTCTCCACCGCAACCACGAATTCACCTGCAGCAACTAGCGCATCCTTTCGGTCATCCATCGGTGTATTTCCGGCGTGCCCTGCCTTTCCTGAAAAAATAATTTCCAGCCAGCATGGCCCCGCTATTCCGCTGACAATGCCGACAGGGAGCCCTGCCTTTTCAAGCCGCTTTCCCTGTTCAATATGTACCTCAACAAATAATCCAATGTCCTTCTTGTGACTGGAAGCCTTTTTCAATTCGTCGAGACTAGTCCCATATTTTTCAAGGACTTCTTCAAATGAATCCCCATTAAAATCAGTCAATTGAAGCTGTTTTTCGATATCAAGCGTTCCCATCAAACTCATGCTTCCTGTTAAACTGCCATTAAACCGAGCTCCCTCTTCATCCGAAAAAATGACAACCTCAAATGGACGTTGCGGGCGATGCCCCGTTTCTTTCCATGCCTCGACTACCTCAAGGGCGGCCAATACACCAAGCGGGCCGTCAAAATTCCCTCCATTTGGGACACTATCGACATGGGAACCTGAAGCAATCGCTGGCAGGGCATCATCTAATCCCGCCAATCTTCCGAATACATTCCCTGCACCATCTTCCCATACCTTTAAGCCAGCCTCTTGCATCCATGTTTTCACCAATTCTTTAGCTTGCTTTTCCTCTGCTGAAAAACCGGGACGATTCACTCCGCCTTCAGGGGTAGCACCGATTTCGGAAAGCTTGGCCAATCTTTTCGCCAGACGGTCTCCGTCTATTCCGGAGTGATTGAGTGAGGGTTCAAAATCTTCTTTGAGTTTTGTTAAAAAGTTTTCTGTCAACATAGCTTACCTCCGTTCTTATATTTTCTATTTTATTAAATTATTCCTATGTAATAAATGGAAATGCTGATTAACTTTATTTACTACGCGGAATTTCTAGGACTCTACCTTTTCAGGTACAAAAAGAGCAGTGATTCATAATATTCACCGCCCTTTTAAATATATTAGATGCTTTTCTTATGTTCAACGGCCATGATCGGTTTGAAACTAGGCATGTTGGCGATATAAACCCCCAGCAGCACTAAGATTCCCCCTAAAATTTGCGACAGCATAATCCGGTTCCCTAATATGAAATGTGAAGCAAGAATAGCGACAAACGGCTGGATGTTCATGAACATGGAAGCAGTTCCTGCTCCAACCTTAGCCACCCCGCTGTTCCACCAAAAGCCGGCCATTCCTTGGGCAAATATCGCCGCAAAAATCAACAACGCCCACATGAAAACAGAATGACTGATGGCAGTCCCGCTCACCATTCCTTCCACCCCAGCAGCAGGAATCATCAGAACACTACCTAAAACGGTCGCGTAAACCGTAACCACAAAAGATGGCATGGTATGGGACAAGCCCCTGATAAATAAAATACTGATCGACAAACACAGCATTGCTATAAAAATATTAAAATCTCCCCAAGAAATTCCTAATGACCCTCCGGCCACCCCAATAATAGAAAACACACCAATTAAACTAATCATTGCACCTAGAGCTTTCTTAACGGTTAATTTTACTTTAAAAATGAGCCTTTCGAGCAGGATCGTTGCAATCGGTGCCAGCGAAATGATTAATGACGCATTAGCCGGCGTAGTATGTTTCAGGCCGGTAAAATAAAACGTTTGGTTCAGCAGCGTCCCAAAAATTCCGACACCAACAAGATATCTCCATTCGGAGATTGTTGGGCGCTTAATTCCCTTATAAAAGAGCGCAACTATAATCATAAAAAGCGATGTTATACAAATCCGGACAGTTGATAAGAAAACAGGGGAAAACCCTTGAAGTAAATAAGCACTGATGGGATAATTACAGCCCCAAAAGACAGAGACTAAAAACAAGCAGATAAAAGCTTTATTTTGGCCGACATTCATAAGGATGTACACGAACCTTTCCAATTTACTATAATCATGTTATCCATTATAGCATGGTGTTTCGTGACACGAAACGTATTTTTATTGCTAGAATTCTATATTTTTACATTTAAAAAAGGGAATCTTACCGTAAGTAAAATTCCCAACTGTATTATCTTAGTTTTTATGGATTTCTTTTTTAGCCTACAAATATGTCCTGCTATTAATTTGCCAGATTTACAATGCGTCCTTCCACACTTGGACTGACGGTTTTATCTTCTTGGGCGCTTACATATTCAGTAAAGGTTTCCCAGTCGACATATCCCGGCTCGCTGACACGACCTTCACTGTATGCTTTTGCGAAAACAGTAAAACCGTCTCCGCCTTTTGCGGTGAAAGTGTTCGTGGCAACAACGTAAGTTTTATTAGGATCAAGAGGAACATAGTTAACGCCATCCTCTTTTACATCGATTGATTTCACCCTTTGGCCAACAGGTTGACTGCTATCGTAGGTAAATTTCAAACCGGATACTTGCAGGAAGCCGCCAAATGCTTTCGGTGCGTCTTTCACACTGATTTCTAAAGCCTCTTTAATTTCCGCACCCGTTAATTTCATAATGCCCAGCGAGTTTCCAAACGGCATAATTTCAAATACATTCGCCAAGGTAATATTCCCCGCAGGCACAGTCGCTCGAATCCCGCCGCCATTTTGGAATGCAATAACCGTTTCTGAGTTGATGGTTTTTGCTTTAGCAAGCATTCCATCAGTAATCAGGTTCCCCAGATTGGTTTCAACAGTTCGTGCAGGCGGATTACCGCCAATTAAGTCAACCGTTGTTTTACCAATCACGGTCTTTTGCATTTCTACTACAGCTGGCTTGTATTTAGTTTCGAGTATCTGTGCCGCCTCCGGATCTTCTGGCACTTGACTAAGATCAACAAGCTTGCCTCCGAAATTCACAATTTTTCCTTTTTTATCAAATTGAACATCTAGTGTCCCTAGGTATTTGCTGTATTCATTTGCTTGGACAATGACTGTCGGCTCCTTGCCGGCTTCTACCACGACCGGCTGGTCTAGTTTAGTATGCGTATGCCCGCCGACGATGACGTCAATCCCATCAACTTCCTTGGCTAACGTCAGGTCGTTATCTCCGCCTCCATCATCATACCCGATATGTGTCAATGCAATAATTTTATTGACGCCTTTTTCTTTAAACGATTTGACTGCTTGTTTTGCTTCTTCTAGATAATTTTGAAAAACCACATCAGGGCCTGGGCTGGAAATGTCCACGGTTTCGGCAGTCGTCAATCCAAAAATCCCGATTCTCTCCCCGTTTACCTTTTTAATAATGCCATTGTAAATTTCGCCATTGCGCTTGGGATTGTTTTTTATTTCATCATTAAAATACGGGTTGATATTTCCATCTTGCTTAAAGTCGACATTTGCGCTGACAAATGGAAATCCCGCCCCTTTCACAAAATTCGCCAAGGTGGCTGTCCCTTTGTCAAATTCATGGTTGCCAAATGTCATCGCGTCATAGCCCGCAAGATTCATAAACTCAAGATCGGCCAAACCCTCGTACTTGTTAAAATAAAGTGTACCGCTAAAAACATCCCCAGCGTCCAATAAAAGTGAACTTGGATGTGCTTCGCGCACTTGTTTAATAGCGGTTATCCTTCTTGCAACATTGTCTAAATGTGCATGGGTATCATTGGTGTGCATGATAGTCAACGTATAGTTGCTTTTGTCTTTATTATGTAGTGCAGATTCATAGGAGGCATTTGCTTGTGCTTTTACTGACGGTGCAGGAGGCTCTTTAGGGGCTGCAAGAGCAGCAGTGGCGGTTGTCATCATGGCTGCAGCAGTTAATACAGAGAAAAACTTGCGGTAAAGCGTTTTTTGAACTTTCATCCAATCCCCTCTTTACATTTAAATTTTTACCCTGGTGTATGAATTCATACGTCACTTCTATTTTAGCAAATTTTTCTAGTGATATCCCTCCTTTTGCGCATATGACTGAAATTAATTCCAAAAATGCGAGAACTATTTTTTAATTCTCGCATTTTTTTGTTTACGAACCCAAAGCAATTCTTTGGTTGATTCGTTGTACAATAGCATCCACAAACATCCTGCATCGCTCTAAGTCCTTCGCCTGCGGAATCACTTCAATTTTAAGAGTGGCCGCCAAGTTCGTCTGAACAAAAAGCATATCCCTAAATTCATCAACTGCCCCGCAAAATCTTGGGTACCCGCTGTCGCCAGTCCCTGCCGCCCCCGTGATCATACCTCTGACCTCCAATGTTTCAAAAGCGCGGTACAGTTCCATCATTCCATATGGAATTTCCCCATTTCCCCACGTATAGGTTCCAATCACGACCGTATCAAACCTCGCTAATTCCCAAACCGGAAATTGGTCGACACGGAATAAGGCTGTATCGCTATTTTTCTGTAAAAATAAACGCCACAGCAAATAGGCTAATTCCTCCGTATTCCCTGTTTTTGAGGCATAGACGATAGCTATTTTCATAACTCATCGAACCCATTTGATTGGGTGACTTTGGAATAGGTCCGCGGCTTCTGCTCGAAGAAGTCAGATTTTGTTCCGTTCAGCATTTCATCACTAAACACATGGATCCACGGCATCGGATTGGTCCTATCCTTGTATAAATTTTCAAGGCCAAGCTGACGCAGGCGCTTATTGGCAAGGTATTCCGTGTATTCTTCGTATTCGCCCAACTCAATCCCTTTAATATGCTTCAGAATGAACGAAGCCCATTCTTTTTCCAATGCAACGGCCTTTCCAATCGTTTGATAAACAAAATCCATATTCTCCTCAGTATTAAGCTGTGGGTTTTCCGTTAACAGTATCCGAATAAATTGTGCCATGAAGTAGGCATGCTGCATTTCATCCCGCTGAATATAGCTAATCATCGTGCTCGTTTTCAGCATTTTCTGCTGTCTTGCCAAATGATAGAAAAAAGCAAAGCCCGCATAAAAATAAATTCCTTCTAGATTAATAGAGTTCACGCTTAATTCAAATAGATGCTGTGCGGTCGGCTCCACGCGAAATCTCTCATATGAATCCAAAATCAGCTGGTTCCGTTTTTGTACAATCGGGTCACTTTTCGCCTGATTAAACCGCTCATTCTGCTCTCTTAACGGAACTAGCGAGCTCAAAATATACGAATAGGATTCATTGTGGACTGCCTCTTGCTGGGCAATCACTGCAAAAATCGCTTTAAAGCTGGAATCGGTCACATAATCCATTACTTGTGTCATCGTTGGTGTTTGCAGACTGTCTAGTGATGCTAGCTGGGTATTGATCCGCAAAAATACATCTTTTTCAATGTCACTAAGCAGGTCCCATTGTTTTATGTCATCCTGCATATTAATCTCTTGCGCTTTCCAAAAATTTGATAACAAAGTTTGATATAAATCATACATCTGTGGATAAGCAATATCATTCCAATTCAGCAAACCCGACGACTGGCCATTGATGATGCCGGTTGACTTATTGGGAAACTCTGGATTCAAAAGTTTAATTTTTTTCAAAAGTTTCATCTCTATTTCCTCCTGTCAGCTATGACAAGCTTCGCATTCCTCAATTTCCGTTTGCGATGTGCTTCTAACGTAGTACGTCGTTTTCAACCCCTGCCTCCATGCTTCCATATGAAGGTTTAACAGTTCTTTCGCCTTGATATCATGTCGGACATAAAGGTTAAAGCTGATTGCTTGGTCAATATGACGAGCGCGGGCCGCATTTTGTTGAATGCTCCACTGCTGATCGAGCTCGTGCCTTGCCCGGCGGTAATAGATATACGTTCGATGGTTCAAATCCGGTGCCGTCACTTTAAACTTAAAGTTTTTCTTTTCCTCCGCGTATTCGACAGAGTAAATTGGGTCAATTCCGTCGGTTGAGCCGCCAATTTTAGCTGTTGATGAATTCGGAGCGATGGCCATCAACCAGCCATTCCGGAGCCCGTGCTGAGCTACCTCCTTTTTTATCTCCAGCCACCGTTCAGAGCGGTAATTTTTCCGCTCAAAATATTCCCCGGTCTGCCACTCCGAACCATGGAACTGACTGTAAGCTCCTTTTTCACGGGCCAATTCCATTGAGGAACGGATGGTATAGTAGGCAATCTCCTCATAAAGCTCGTCCGCAAATTCAACAGCCCGCTCCGATTCCCAGTGTATCCCCTTCAACGCTAAAAGATGATGCCATCCAAACGTACCGAGACCGATAGCCCGGAATTTTTGATTCGTCAGCTGCGCCTGTCCTACCGAAATGGTATTTAAATCAATGACATTATCCAGCATTCTGACCTGGATACGGACCAAACGCTCCATTACCTTAGCCGGGACTGCTTTTGCAAGATTAATAGACGATAGATTACATACCACGAAATCACCAGGTTTTCGAACAATTACTATATTTCCTTCCTGATCCTGGTATTCGTTAACAATTTTTGTGGCTGACATATTTTGCGTGATTTCCGTACAAAGGTTGCTGCAGAAAATCGAGGTACGGCCCTTCCCTAATAGATGTTTATTGGGATTTTGCCGGTTGACCTCGTCCCGGTAAAACATATACGGCGTCCCCGTTTCCAATTGCACCATCATGATTCGCGCCATAATATCCATAGCCCTATACGTTTTTCGCGGCAGTAACGGATGGTTAACAGCCTCTTCATATTTATCCCTAAAATATTTCCGGTCAATTTCATCGTAAAAATCCTCTAGCCCTAGGGGATTTCCATTCGCATCTTTCCAGCCCATCACCTGTTTCACTTGATGAGGACAAAAGGTATGCCACTCGCCGATGCTTCTGCCATTCCCATCGGTCTCCTGCAGTTTTTCCATAAAAAGATCCGGCACGCAGACACCTGTAAAAATATCATGTGCTTTCCGGCGTTCGTCCCCATTGTTCGTTTTCAAATCCAGGAACCCGTTCATTAGATCCTTGTGAAACAAATCCAAGTAAACAGCAATTGCCCCCTGGCGCTGGCCTAATTGATCAACACTGACGGCCGTATCGTTGACCAATTTAACCCATGGTACGACACCGGAGGAATTACCCTTGAACTTTTTAATGTCTGAGCCTAATGCCCTCACCTTCCCAAAGTAAATCCCAATCCCGCCGCCATCTTTGCTTAACCGGGCAATGTCCCAGTTATTTAAATAGATGCCATCAAGGGAATCGTCCACCGTATCAATGAAGCAGGAGGACAGCTGGCCAAAGCTTTTTCCGGCATTCGCCAAGGTGGGGGTGGCGACAGTCATATATAAATTACTCAATGCCCAGTAAGCTTCTTTTACCAGTTTTATCCTCACGCCCCTTTTCTCGTATTTCATGATTGTCATAGCAATGATCATGAAACGTTCCTGCGGTAGTTCGAAAATGTTCCGATTATGGTCCCGGGCAAGATAACGGTCTGCCAATAGGAATAACCCTATGTAATTAAATAATTCATCCCGCTCAGGATTAATCTCTTTCGCTAATTCCTCTACTTCCTCTTTCGTATATAGATTTAATAGGTCACTAGAATAAATCCCTATACTACTTAAATGTATAATTAAGCTGTGTAGATCCCCATATTTTAGTGAAGAATCATAGCCTCTATTCTCTGCTGCATTAATATAGAGTTCATACAGATATAAGCGGGCCGCAACAAAAGTCCAATCCGGCTGGTCCATTGCAATTTTGTTGACTGCATATAATAATCCCTGCTGATTTGCCTCCTCTTTTGACATATCTAGCTCCATAATTTGTTTTTCCAGCCCCGTTGTATCCAGCTTGTATTTCATCGAAACTTCCTTAATCGATTCTAAAACTTCGTATAAATCTGATTTTTCCTGTGTGGTCATGGTTTTCCCCCTATAAATAAAAAATCCGCTTCGGGTGGATCCGAGCGGATGAAACGAGCAAACAACAAAAAAAGAAAGAGGAAACCATGCCTTCTTTTCTGTCGCCGTCGTTTCCTCTTCTCAATCCCCGAAGAAGTTGAAACATCTTAAGAAAGACAGGTCTCCTGACTTATGCATCACTCTACTCTAAGCCCTTCCCGTATAAGCACCTATTTTCATAAGCATTCTTATACAGTGGTTTGCTCATTTCGTCAGCATTTACAGTTGCGGGGGCAGTTCCGGCATCACACCGGATTCCCTATTAAGCCGTATTCGGCGTCTCTCTTTAAGGATAACACAATATATAGTTTTTAGTTTTATAAACAAAACAATATATAGAAAAACTAATATAAATATTAGTACAAGCTCATTTTTTGGTCAAGTATTATTTTCCATCAACGACAACATTTGGCTCTACTGAAATATCGATACTTGGCCGTAATGTCTGAGAAATAAAGCAAGCTTTTTCAGCCCGGACTGCAATCTCTAGCAATTTTTCTGGAGAGACCCCCGAGTCACTATTAATATAAAAAACTGGACGATGGATAATTTGTTTAAACTTCAATTTGCCATCCTCCCTGTCAACTACACCCTCAGAACCAACCTCGAGTTTTTCTAACTCAATTTTACGATTCCCCAGCATCGCCCCTAGTGTAATCATATAACAATTATTGGAAGAAGAAATAAGCAGCTCCTCCGGATTTGACCCGATTCCTGGACCCTCCATATCCGCCGGTGCGGAGACAGTAATATCAAGCACGCCTCCTTGAATATGTCCCTTTCCATTCCGGTCTCCCTGCCAGCTGCCATTTACTTTAAAGTGAAAGCTTTCCATTTTGCAAATACCCCTTTACGATTTATTTACGAACCATCCTTATTAACCTTTCAACAAAAATTCCTAAAACCCTGCAAAAAATGACAAAAAGGAATCTTACATTTTTCAATGTAAAATTCCTCTATTCTTCCCTTTAATGTGCATGGTGATTATGATGGCGGTGGAACATTTGATGATTAGAATCCACTGCCATGATCAAAACTCCTAAGCCCATCTCCACAATCCCAACAATCAGAAAAATCAGCAATTTTTAGCGAGACATACGTTGCAAAAAGTCTTAATTTAAAAGATAACCTTATCCGCCTTTACAATAGCAATCTGATGTTCAGGAGTTTTCACCCCTCTTAGTGTACTATTATGGAGATTTATTATTTGCTCGGCAGTATAAACGCCGTCAACGGTGGTATGACCATCCTCAACTAATGTAACATCAAAACCTTGTGATAAGGCCGCACGGCAAGTCGTATCAATGCAGAATTCCGTTCTAACTCCGACCACAACAAGGTGGGTCACACCGCGCTTTTGCAACTCTTCTTGTAATTCCGTTTGATAAAAAGAATCTGCCGCCCGTTTATAGATCACAATATCCTGCTCGCGTGGAGTAATCCCAGGAGCAAACTGCCAAAACTGTGTTCCCCTTGCTAGTAAATCCCCCTTCGGACCTTCAAACTGAATATAAAAGACCGGGACATTTTCCCTTTCCGCTTTAACAATCATCTTTTGTATCACAGAAAACGTTTCATCCTTTTTATAAGTCCCCCAAAGCGGACCTAACTGAACGTCTATAACCAATAATGATGATTTTCCTTCTCCCATTAATCCATTCCCCTTTCAGCGAATTTTTTAATTGCCCCACTAATTTTACATCTTTTTCCATAAAATTCGTACAAATAAGATAATAAAAAAGCGCAAATATCCCGCAAGATATTTGCACTTTTTTTCTATTTCCCTTCCACAATTTCCTTCAATATCTCATACGACCGTTTTTGTTTTTCAACATCATAAATATAGGTAACAGCCATAAGTTCATCCACATTATATTTTTCCTGAAATGCTGACAACTGCTCCCGGACGGTCTCTTTACTTCCCAACATCGTCATTCTGGACATGGACATCACCATTTCCTTCTCCATTGGAGTCCAAATTTGTTCCATATTTTCAACCGGCGGCTGCAATGGCATACGGGAACCGCGAACAACATTTAGGGAAAATTGCCGCATCGTAGTTGATAAGAAACTTGCTTCCTCGTCTGTTTCGGCAGCAACCACGTTTAAACAAACCATCATGTATGGCTGATCCAAATACTCAGACGGCTGGAACCGGCTGCGATAAATCGAAATCGCATCCTCCATGTATCTTGGCGCAAAGTGGGAGGCAAAAACATATGGAAGTCCCAGACTTGCCGCCAAGTAAGCAGAATCTGTCGAGGAACCAAGAATATAAATAGGGATATTCGTTCCTGCCCCAGGATATGCACGGACATAACCTTGCTGGTCTTCAGGTCCAAAATACGTTTGCAACGCTTTAACATCTTCAGGAAACGTAAAAACAGAATCATTTTTCGAACGTCTTAGTGCATTTGCTGTCATCATGTCTGTTCCAGGAGCGCGGCCGAGACCAAGTTCAACCCGCCCCGGATAAATGGTTGCCATCGTTCCGAATTGTTCAGCAACTACCAATGGGGAGTGGTTCGGGAGCATAATCCCGCCCGAGCCCACGCTAATTTCATTTGTATGTTCTAAGGTATGTTTTATTAAAATGGCCGTCGCAGAACTGACTAGTGTCGGGGTATTATGGTGTTCCGCAATCCAATAGCGTTTATATCCCATTTTTTCAACTGCCTGTGCTAAATCAACCATTGCTTCAATCGCTTGTTTTGAATCCTGTCCTTCTCGAATTGGGGCAAGGTTTAATACGGAAACTGGTATATGGATATTTGTCATTATTTATAAGTCCTTTCTTTAAACAGATACACTACTATAGTAACAATGACAGTTTAGGAACAAAAATTAAATGCTTATGTAAAAAGAAAAAGGTGTCACAACATACAGACACCCTTTATCTTCATATTAATTGTTATTATTCTTCTGCTGAATCGAAACATGTTTCGGTGGTTTAGGATAGTCTGCTTTTTCTGAATCATCGGGACCGGTTAAAGTATTTCTCTGATCTAATACCTTTCCTGAGTACTCAATTGGATTTTTATCTGCCATTTTTTTCACCTCATTTTTTATTGGATTTAAGTAAGTTTAAACTTCATTTCCTTTTTCGCCATATTTCATTCTTCTTTCAGCTTCGCTCATCCGGTTTTGCGGCGGTTTGGTTTTATTGAGTGCCTTCTTTAATTCCACCGTTGCATCATCGTTTGTGTTATATTTCTTATCCATGAAATTCACTCCTTTTCGTTTTTATTATGAACTGAATTAAAAGCTTCATTCTTCCAGACTAACGCAAAAAAGCCCCCCATTATCACGGGATGGCTTTTAAAAATATATGAACTTCGCATTAAAAGACAATCGTCTTATTCTCATGGACAATAACCCGGTCTTCTAAATGCCATTTGACCGCACGCGCTAATACACTCCGCTCGATTGAACGGCCGATTTTCTTTAGAGCCTCAACATTCGAACGGTGGTCAACCCGGGCAATATCCTGCTCGATAATTGGCCCCTCGTCCAAATCATTGGTCACGTAATGGGAGGTGGCCCCGATTAATTTTACACCGCGACCATATGCCCGTTCATACGGCCGCGCCCCAATAAAGGCTGGCAGGAACGAATGGTGGATGTTGATAATTTTATTCGGGTTAGCAGCCACAAAGTTCGGCGTCAAAATTTGCATATAGCGGGCCAGCACAATGACATCAATTTCATGTTCCTTGAGGAGCTGCAATTGCTTGGCTTCAACCTCCGCACGGATGTCCTTATTGGCAGGAATATAGTAGAACGGAATATTCAGTCCTTCAACCACATCCCTAGCCTCTTCATGATTGCTGATGACAAGAGCGATGTCCGTCAATAAATCACCGCTTTGCCATTCCCATAAGAGTTCAAGCAGACAGTGCAATTCCTTTGATACAAAAATCGCCGTTCTTTTCAACTCAAAAACCGGTCTAAAGCTCCATTCCATTGAAAACTGCGCAGCGATCTCAATAAATTTTTGTTTCATTTCCTGAGCTTTATCTTTTAAAGAGGGGCATTCAAATTCAATTCTGATGAAAAAACGCCCGCCCTCTGGATTAGTAGAATACTGATTGGACTCAATAATATTTGCATTGTAGGAATATAAAAATTGCGAAATGGCAGCCACAATACCCGGTTGATCCGGACAACTGACTAAAAGCCTGCCGCGATTTTGATTCTTCTCTTGAAATTGTTCTAGCTGATCTTTAAAAAACGAACTCATGATAGCTACCTCTACCCTCATTTTAATTATTGTGAATTATTATACAATTTAAAGTGGGGCCTTGTCACTATCTAAATATAAAAACGGGTGGCGCGCCACTCCGTTTTGTTACGTCTTTTTCAACTGTCTCCCTTTTAATTGCGGCTGCCTTTCTACATACCATTGGAAAAACCAGATAGTTGTTGTCATCCAAAAACCGCTTGCAAAATAGCCGCCAATAATATCACTTGGATAATGAACACCCAAATAGATACGGCTGATGCCAATCATCAAAATCATAATGATACTAAAAATAATCAACAGTGTGCGGCCTGTTCGGGTAGCAATATGTCTCCAAAGCAGGAAGGCAAGTATTCCATATACAGAAAATGCATTCATCGCATGTCCGCTCGGAAAGCTATAGCCACCGATTTCTATCAATCGATGAAATTCGGGCCGCGCTCGGTGAAAGATTGATTTTAATATGGAATTGATAATCGGGGTTCCCGCAATCACGGCAATGAATAATATCAATTCCAGCCGATGGTGAAGCACCTTATAGAGAAAGTAAATAATAAGGATGCTGAGAATTACCACTATTTTTGTCGACCCAATAAAGGTGAAAAATTTCATGATGGCTGTTAAGGCAGGTGACTCAAGTCCCTGAACGGAATTTATTATGGTGCTATCAAATCGGACAATCTTATGAGCCTCGATAAGCGTTGCCATCAATGCAAAGGCTGCAAGGGAGATGACACTTATGATGAATGCACGTGTTAGCTGAAACTTCAAGTTCATTGCTGGTAACCTCACCGATAAAATTTCCTTTATTTTACCCTATTTCTGTTTAAATCATAAAGCTTCGGGTAAAATAGGCAACTTGTTTGTTATTTCTAATACCGTTTTATACCCACTCCGGGAAAAACACAAAAGTGCCCCAAAAGGGACACTTCTTTTCTTCTTTATTCCTCAGCCACTTTCACCAGCTGTTTACCGATGTTGTCACCGCGGAAAAGTCCTAGGAAGGCATCTACAGTGTTATCAAAGCCTTCGACAATCGTTTCACGGTATTTGATTTTTCCTTCCCTTACCCACTGGGTAAGCTGTGTTATGCCTTCCTTGTTGTGCTGGGCATAGTCAGAAACAATGAAGCCCTTCATCAAGGAACTGGTTGTCAACAACTGACCAGCCACTCTTGGACCGATAGGCAGCTTATCCGCATTATATTGAGAGATTTGTCCGCAAATGGCGGTTCTGGACTGGAAGTTAATTAAGGACATCACCGCATCGCTTACAGTACCCCCAACATTGTCGAAATAAACATCGACACCGTTAGGGCAGGCTTCCTTCAATGCTTTGCGAAGGTTATCTGCTGTTTTATAGTTAATCGCAGCATCAAAACCTAGTTCCTCTGTTAAATAGGCGCATTTATCGTCTCCGCCTGCAATACCAACGACTCGGCAGCCTTTTAATTTAGCGATTTGACCGACAACTGTTCCAACAGCTCCAGATGCTCCTGAAACGACGACCGTTTCCCCTTCCTTCGGCTCCCCTATGTATAACAATCCAAAATAAGCAGTTAATCCAGGCATTCCGAGCACATGCAGTGCAGTAGTCACAGGTGCCAATTCTGGGTTAAGTCTGCGAAGACCGCCTCCATCAGAAACGTTATACTCAGCCCATTCCATAAGGCCATCTACATACTGTCCCGCTTCAAACCGAGAATTTTTCGATTCGATTACTTTTCCAACGACCCCGCCTTTAAATGGCTGACCTACTTCATATGGCTTGGCATATGATTTGGCATCCGACATCCGGCCTCTCATATAAGGGTCAACAGACAAATATAGTGACCGTATTAGCACTTCACCATCCTGAAGTTCAGGAACATTCTCCTCAATAAATTCAAAATTGCTTTCATCTGGCATTCCTACTGGCCGGCTAGCCAATAAAATTTTTCTGTTCAAAAGGTTTGTCATCTAACCACTCCCTGTTTTATCTACTCCAAGAAGCAATTCTAGGTGCTTGATTATAATGTTCTACTTTTACGGCCATTCTCCTGCCAGAACACAAAATTAATGCGCGTATACCTTCAATTTATCCTATTTTTCTTACTATTTCGGCAATATCCTTCGCTACACCCTGTTATTCCAATCCCGCTTCTTCAAGAGCAATTCTAGCAAGTGCAGCCCAATCCTGATTTCCGCGATTTTTGGCCACTGAGGTTAGCAGGCGGTTATGTAATAGACCCGCTAACGGCATCGGTGTCTTGGTCGAATTCGCTTCCTCCAAAACTAGGTTGCAATCCTTAAGACCAAGCGCCAGCTGAAAACCCGCCGGTTCAAACTGCTTGTTGGCAATCATCTGGCCATAGCTTTGATACACTGTACAATTAAATAAGGTTGATGCATAAATTTCAGCAGCCAACTGCCGGTCAATACCATTTTTCTCAGCTAAATTAAAGGCTTCAGCCATGGCTTCCATTGCTGCCATAATCATAAAATTTCCGCCTAACTTGATGACATTGGCACTTTCAGGCTCCTCCCCAACATCAAAAACACGCTGGCCGAGCGCTTCCTGGATGGATTTTACCCGCTCTTTCGCCACACTGGACCCTGAGCTAAGAATATTCAATTTTTGAGCTGCCGCTGCTTCCGGACGGCCAAAAACAGGAGAGGCGACATATTGGCTGCCGTGCTCCTGATGATAAGCTGCTAATTTACGTGAAGTTGCTGGAGCTATCGTACTCATTGATACATGGATACCGCCCTGACCAAGCACTTCCCCAAACCCATTTGGTCCCAATACTAGCTCTTCCACTGCCTGATCGTTTGCCACCATCGTAATCACGATTCCGCCAGGTGCTGCGGCGTCTGCTGGCCTGTTCACTTGCTCGGCGCCAGCTTCAACAACTGCCTTTGTTTTCTCGGGAGTTCGATTGTAAACCTTCACCTGAAAACCTGCCTTCAATAAATTCATAACCATAGGCTCTCCCATATTTCCAAGGCCGATAAAGCCGATTACTCGTGTCATTTTCGTTCATCCTCCTGTTATTCTAATATCCCTTATTGGTATCTACTCTATTGTTAAGAGGTTTGTTTTCTTCCAAGTTTCTGAGTGTATCCAAAAAACACGCCGCCCCTTCTTCAGGTGTCGTTACCGCTGAAATATGAGGGGTAATCAGTACGCCAGGATGTTTCCATAATGGATGATTTTCCGGCAGCGGCTCCTGTGTAAACACATCCAGGACAGCATACCGGACCTGCCCGTCTTCCAAAGCTTGCAGCAATGATTCTTCATCCACCGATGCTCCCCGCCCTACATTAATAAAACCGGCATTTGTTACTTTTTGAAAGACTTGACTATTAAAAAATCCAGCCGTTTCTTCCGTCAGCGGCATCGTGTTGATGATCACATCCATTTCCCCTAGGATGGTAAAATGAGATTCAACAGTCAAAGCCTCTTTAAAATACTCTTTTTCTTTTCCACTTTGGGAGACGCCGTAAACCTCCACTCCAAAACTAGACAAAAGCTTGGCGACAGCCTGCCCAATTTCACCGGTTCCATAGACCATCACTTTGAGTTCATTTAATAGCTTCGGAGTCCGTTGCTGCCATTTTTTCTGCAGCTGTAATTCCCGAAACTCCTCGTGACATTGTAAGTCTCTTAATATGTAGCTTAAACAATACTCTCCGATTCTTTGACCAAACGTACAAACTGTCCTTGTTAAAAGTACACTATCGTCCCAGGTCTTTTTATATAAAAAGCGGTCAACTCCCGCACCGAGCGAGTGCACCCATTTTAAATGACTGTAATCGTAATCCGATTTAAGATTAAAAGATACAAGTGCATCCGCCCATTTCAAATCCGCCTGATTCACTTCAGCCTCGGGGATATAACGGAAATTCTTTTGGACGCCCGCATTTTGGACGTATGCCCGAAGCTCCTGATACATGGGGCTGACAATTAAAATATTTTCGATTTTCACAATAATTCACCTCTTCAACATTAACTCCATTTTAAGGATAATTGGGAAAAAACTCAAAAAAGAAGCGTAGGGCTGTTAATCCCTCCTCTCCTCCCCATACTATATAAATGTCAATAAATATACGATTTTAGCGTTTTTGATAAAAAACCCTTGAACAAATAGGAATATTCTGTTATATTAATTTTAATTACATACTTCTTACTTCATACCTTATGAAGTGAGGATAGAGGCGCAAAGACCATCAGTAAACCATCCGAGGGTAATGGGACCCGTTGACGGTGGCGGAAAGGGGAATTTGCCGAAGCTTCTGAGGATCTCATTGTTCCCGGAGCTGGTTCTGTTATTGAATAAATACAGAATTGTCATATAGGAAACTATATGGAGGGCTATCTCACGCAGGGGAACTTGTAAAATTAACGTTTCTGATGCAGCTGTTGGGCCTTTCCCGCAGCTGCTTTTTGCGTTTGGCCTTACCTCTTTTTAAAAATAATTTTAAAAGGGTGAAATTCATGTACTTTGGCCAAGTTTTAACAGCAATAGTGACTCCGTTTGATCAGGATGGCGAAATTGATTTTAATGCGACGAGAGATTTAGTAAATTATTTATTAGCGAATGGTACTGACGGGTTGGTGGTTTGTGGAACAACCGGTGAGTCCCCTACCTTATCAACTGAGGAAAAAGTGGCTTTATTTAAATTTGTGGTTGAAGTTGCGGACGGGAGAGTTCCCGTTATTGCAGGGACTGGCTCAAACAACACAAGAGCCTCAATCAGTCTAACCAAGCTAGCAGAAGAAGTCGGTGTAGACGGCATCATGCTCGTTGCCCCATACTATAATAAACCATCCCAGGAAGGCATGTATCAGCATTTTAAAGCGATTGCTGAATCTACTTCTCTTCCGGTAATGCTTTATAATATTCCAGGGCGCAGTGTCGTCAATATATCTGCTGAAACGGTCATCCGCCTTTCTCAGATTCCTAATATTGTAGCGGTTAAGGAAGCTAGCGGCCACTTGGATGACATGGCCGAAATTATTAAACAAACTGCTGATGACTTTTCTTTATACAGCGGTGATGATGGAATGACCTTGCCGGTGCTTTCGATTGGCGGCGTTGGTGTGATTTCCGTTGCATCTCATATTATCGGGAATGAAATGCAGGATATGGTGTCACGCTTTAAAAATGGGGATTTAGCAGGCGCTGCTGCTGCACACCGTGAATTACTGCCAATTATGAAAGCTTTATTTGCAGCACCAAGCCCAGCACCTGTAAAAGCAGCCCTAAATATGAAAGGGATTAATGTCGGCGGTCTGCGCTTGCCGTTAATTCCTTTAAACGAAGAGGAAACCAGAACACTTCAGAATGTCCTATTGCAGAATAGGGAACTGGAAGTTATTTAGAGTAATATCCGAAAGCAGGACAAATCGAGCGGGCTCCCGTTCGATTTGTCCTGCTTTTTTTAATTTCCGCTTCCCCCCTATCCTCACTGTAAAAATATTTCTTTAATAAATTCAGAAAAGTGTTTACAAAACCTTCTCCAAACTCTATAATTCACATATATTTACTCGGAATTAGTCACAAAAGAAGGAGGCCCCCATCATGAGCATAGGAATTGCATTAATGGGATTATTAGTTGGGTTATTGGTAGGTTTAACAGGGGTTGGAGGGGCAGCATTGTTAACCCCGGTGCTCATCATGGTCGGAATTCAGCCTTCCATTGCGGTGGGAACGGACCTAGTTTACAACTCCATTACCAAACTGTTTGGAGTCATTCAGCATTGGAGACAGAAAACGATTAACTTTAAACTCATGAAGTATCTTGCAATCGGAAGTGTCCCAAGTGCAACAGGAGCCATTCTCATCCTTCAGGTCTTTGAAAAATATTTCCACAATCAAGAACAAATTATCAAGCATGGACTTGGCTATGTCCTTATTCTAGTGGCCACAGCCATTTTAATTAAGACATTTTTTGATAATAAAATCAGGCCGAACCGCTGGCAATTAAGGCCGATTGAGGAAAAACGAACATTAACAATTTTAATCGGTGCCGGTTTCGGCTTTATTGTCGGCCTGACTTCAATAGGATCAGGATCATTATTTGCCCTTGCCATGCTATATCTCTACCGCTTGAAAGGATCTGAGCTGGTTGGCACCGACATTGCCCATGCCTTTTTATTAGTGACTGTTGCCGGACTCCTTCACGCGAATGCCGGAACTGTCAATTATATGCTTGTAGGGAACCTGTTAATCGGGTCGATCCCAGGCGTTTTAGTAGGGAGTACCTTATCTTCAAAAGTACCGACAAAGCCCCTTCGTACGGTCATCTCAGCGGTCATCATTTTTAGCGCGTTAAAACTCATCGGATTATAATAAAAAAGAGCTTAAACGTTTAAGCTCTTTTTTGTTAAAATTCAGTTTCTAACTTTAAATGGCTATCCATCTGAACCATTTTATATTCTGTTATAAAGGCAGGTAATGTGATGGTAATGGTCGTTCCAACATTTAAGATACTCTCAATATCAAGCTTCCCGTTCATTGTCTGAATGGTTTTCACCGCAACCATGGAACCTAATCCTGTACCCTTTGTTTTACTGCTGTAGTATGGCTCACCGAAGCGGTTTATTTGCTCTTTGCTCATGCCGACACCGGTATCAACAATTTTAACGGTGACCTTATTTTTTTCAAGCGCTGAAACTACATGAAGCTCCCCGCCGTTTGGCATTGCTTCGATAGCATTTTTTATTAAGTTTAAAAAGCATTGGCGAAAATAATTCTTATTCCCTTGAACGGTTCCTTGACCAAGGTTATCTGTAATAATCACGGAGCTCATTTTTGCTAAAGGATTCATGATATCAATGACATTGCGGATCTCTTGTTCGATTAGAAGTGGTTCTACTTTTTCAATTGCTGGTTTTGCGAAGGCCAAGTAATCACTAATAATCGATTCCGCATTATGAAGTTCTCTTTCTATATGTTCAATATAGCGTTTCTTCTCGTCTAGAGATAGATTAGGAGATTTCAGCAATTCAATAAATCCTTTTACAACGGTTAAAGGATTTCGAACTTCGTGTGAAATACTTGCCGCCAATTGGCTGACAACCTCCATTTTTTCAAACTTAACTATTTTTGATCGGATATACATAGCATCAGACAATAATTCAATGATATATACCATAAAAAACATAAGAATAGGAGGCAGAATGATAAAATAAAAAATGTATGCTTCTGTCACAACAAATATATCAGACATCCATAAGGCGATATAAGTCGTAAAAACCTCAAGGACAATAGTCAGGAATACGGAACTGATCAATTTATTTTTTCGATTAAACCTATTAAATCTTCCTGAAAATAGGGCTGTTGCCACAAATATCACAATATATACAACTAATGTAATATCATTCATACCGTAAATGGCAAAGCGGGATGTTAACATCATCACCAATAGAACAGCCCCGACTGGCCATCCGCCAAAAAGTGTTCCAATAAATACTGGAATTTGCCTCAAATCATGTACACAATACTCGTCAATGTATATCGGGAATTTCATACAAAGTATGATCGGTAAACTCATGCAGGCTGTCAGAAGGGTTTTCCGATACTGTTGAAATTTTTTGACGTTATCAACTAACACAAAAAACATTAACAGACTGACAATTATATAAAACACATTATCTAAAACATTGTGATTAATATAAACAAAATCCATTGCAGGCAGCCCCTTCATGTTTTGTGCATTTCCAAGGTTAAAATAGAGAAAACACAGCCCATTTATTATAGCATTTACATACTTGTAATTAAAGGAAAATTTCGCCTTATACGTTTATCAATAAAAATTTCCAATGAATATTTTTTCATAAATACTTGCATTATATGAATGGCTAATTTGCCAAATTAACGAAGGTACATATGAAAGGAGAACCCATGACAAATCGTAATAACAATCGTAACCAGCCTCATACTGGCAGCAACGATGCTGAATTTGGCTCCGAATCAACGTTAAGTAAAAAAGAGCGTAAGAATGCAGCAAGGCAAAACAAGAAAAATCAATAAGAAAAAAGGATAACTCTTCTCCAAGGGTTATCCTTTTAACGTTAGCTCCTATTTAGTTACGATGATCGGCCCATTTTTCGTCAGAATCAACGTATGTTCGATTTGAGCGACAAAGCTTTTTTCCGTAATGTAGGTCCAGCCATCGCCTTTTTCATATACCTCTTCCTCATGTGTGGAAATAAATGGTTCGAAGGCGATCACCATTCCTTCTTTCAGTAGCTCATCATCCCAAGGTTCATGGTAATTGTAGATATGGTCTGGGCGTTCGTGAATTCTTCGGCCAATTCCATGACCTGTCAGGTTTTTAATAACGGTGAATCCATGCTGCTTAGCAGTTTGATAAACCGCTTTGCCAATCCCGCTCTTTTTTGACCCTGGTTTTGCTTTTTTCAGGCCAGCATCAAAAGCTGCTTGTGCCGTTTCACATAATTTTATCAGCACTTCGTCCCCTTGACCGACAACAATGGAAATGCCCGTGTCTGCGAAATAACCATTCTTTGAGGCCGACACATCAATGTTAACGAGGTCCCCTTCATTAATGACCCGATTGCCCGGAATCCCGTGGGCAACCTCCTCATTAACACTAATACAGGTATAGCCAGGAAAGTCATATTCCCCTTTTGGCGCGGAAATGGCCCCTTCTTTTTCAAAAAGCTGACCGGCAATTTCATCAAGCTCTTTCGTCGTGATACCTGGCTTGGTCCGTTCCACCAATTCATCACGAATAGCACCGACAATCCGGCCAATTTCCTTTATTCCATTGATATCTTCTTCTGTTTTAACAATCATGCAATTCCCCTACTTATGTTAGTTTAGTTTGTCAAAAGACTTATAAATTCTATTGTAGCCTTTCTTTTTCGAAAAAAACAAGTAAAAAACAGGTACTATAATTTCGTTAGTACCTGTTTTCTTGAAATTATTCGGCGGTAACCTGATGCAAGAACGTTAGCGCTTTAGCAAAAGAATCCCTTGCATAGCGTGCATTATAGGTTGGATTCGTATCATTAAAAAATGCGTGCGGTGCATTAGGATAAACAATTGCTTCAAACGATTTCCCAAACTTTTTCATTTCTTCCTCAAAAGCAGGAATCAAATTTGTGATATTCGGGTCGTTTCCTCCGTAAAAACCAAGGATTGGACATTGAATATTATCTATATTTTCTTTTGGGGGACGGCCGTAGAACACAACAGATCCTGCATGTCTCGGGTCGTTAACAGCAAGCGCTGCAGATAAGGCACCGCCCAAACAAAATCCGACAGAGGAGACTGGCATCCCCTTTGTATGAGAATACGTATTTCGAGCATAATCAGCGGTCGCTTTTAAAAGATTGACAAATCCTTCAGATTTGCTTGGATCTAAGACTCCAAGCAGTTTGGTTAACGTCGCGCGTAATGTTAGTTGCCGGTCATGAGGCTGTTTTGAAATTTCCTCTTCCCGTATATCTGGGTTGAACCACGCTTGATGTGGAATAGAATGGAGAAAATCTTTGGCCTCTTTTACTTTCTCCTCGCCAAGGTCCTCAGGCCTTACTCCATTTTCTGCAAATAGGTCTGGTGCAATGGCAACATAACCTGCGGCTGCAAAACGCTCAACCACATCTCTAATATGGGCGTCAACGCCCCACATTTCCTGAATTACAATGACTGTCGGCCTTGGTTCGGCAACTGGTTCAACTGAAGCAAAATAAGCACGAACATCGCCGTCTGTTCCTGCAAATGTTCTCCATTCTGAATGTACTGGCATCGTGACACCTCTTTTATGTATTTTTTCTATCCCAATTTACCATAATAAAGCTGTTTTTAAAATAAAGTGAACCGCCCCATCTGGATAATTTTAGGTATTACTGGATTTACTCGTCTATTTTTGACTTTTACTCGCCTAATTTCAAGGTTTACTCGTCTATTTCTTGATTTACTCGCCGAAATTTAGGATTTACTCGCCTATTCTTAACGTTTACTCGCCAGGTTTGATTAAGAAGGCACAGACGAAAACAAAAACAATGCGCATTTTGGATATAAAAAAAACAACCTATAATTTTTAGGTTGTTTTCTTTAAGTAAGAAGCAATAAGCTCTCCAAGTATCTGAACGCCCGCTTCCATTCGCTCTTCAGACTTATAGCTTTCCATATAAGTTTGCGCTTCAACGGCAACAGCCACATTTTCGCAAGCAGCACGCGCGCAATTAAATCAATCGCCTGACATGCCCCTGCTGTAATTAACAGTTCATCCCCTTGTACCTTTATGCCGCGCTCAGCCAAGCGTTTCTGGATTTGCTGTTTTAATTTTTCCATCCGAGGACTTCCAAGATAATGCAGAGGCAAATCACGCTCCTCATCAAGTAAATTCCCCGCCGCCGCCTTTATTTCACCTGAAGGAACGAGGCTAGGCGCAGGATACCCCGAACTTAAACGGATGCACTTCTTAGGCAATGCAGGCATCCATTCCCCAGGCGGGTCGTTCTTTAACGCCGCTTTCACATTGTCAGGAAAAAAAGAATCAATTTTCACGTTAAACAAACACCTTTCACTACAAACTCAATCTGTTAGTTAATTGCTTTTAAACTCTCTTCCCTGATGAAAAGGTGATTTTTTGAAGAAGAGTTTAAAAAAGCGCTAGTAAAAATCCAAAATGGAAGTTTACTAGCGCAAAATATTTTATCAAATATCAATCTAAGATCCACACAAATTTACAAGTTCAATGTACCACCATCAATTACGATCGTTTCGCCGGTAATGAAGGATGCTTCATCTGAAGCAAGGAATAAAACTAAGTTAGCAATCTCCTCAGGATAACCAATTCGGTTCAGTGCATTTGCTGTAGATAACACAGGCCATTTTTTTGTTTTCTTCCAATCCTCAACCATATTTGTATCAATGATTCCTGGAGCGATTGCATTCACACGAATATTCTTTTTCCCAAACTCAGTTGCCGCTGTTTTCGTAAGGGCCATTACACTGCTTTTTGATGCAGAATAAGCTGCCACCAACTTTTGGCCTTTGATGCCGGCGATACTTGCCGTATTGATGATAGAACCGCCTGAAGACATCAGGGGAATGGCATATTTTAAGCCTAAGAAAACTCCATTTGTATTTACATCAAACACCTTCTGCCATTCTTCAAACGAAACATCTGGAATCTTACTCTCGCCACTTTTTACACCAGCATTATTAAATAAAATATCTAATTTGCCATAAGTATCTATGGTTTCTTGAACCATAATCTGTACATCTTCGGGTTTGGTCATATCAGTTTGAATAAACTTAGCTTCGCCGCCAATTTCATTGACCAACTGAACTGTTTCTGCTCCCGCTTTTTCACTATAATCGGCAATGACCAACCGGGCTCCTTCTTGTGCAAAGCGAATTGCTGTAGCTCTGCCAATCCCTCCTCCGCCTCCTGTTATAATAGCCACTTTATCTTTTAAACGCATAATTTTTCACCCTTTTTCCATTTTATTTAGGCACACTTCCTGCTATTATCATCGGGTAAAATCTATCTAAAGCGTCTTGTCTTAACTATTTCATTATGGCAGTGCAACCAATTTGCCATAAGTTTGACGGTCACCGAGAACTTCCAATGCGGAAGGAACATCCGTAAAATCAAATTCACGGTAAATGAGTGGCTTGATTAAGCCTTGGTCATAGAGTTTCATTAAATCCTCATGAATTTCGACCGCCTTCTCCGGATACAATCGGCGGAACAAGCCCCAATGCACTCCGACGATTGAATAATTTTTAATTAAGGCATGATTCGCAGGGGCTTCCGGAATACGTCCGCCAGCAAATCCAATGACCAAGAGACGTCCATCAAAAGCAATACATTTTCTGGAACGGTCAAAAACATCACCGCCAACCGGATCATAAATGACGTCTGCACCGCGCCCGCCAGTTTCTTTTTTCACAACATCAACAAAATCTTCGGTCAAATAATCGATGGCAATATCTGCGCCAAGTTCTTTACATAATTGAACCTTTTCCGGTCCACCAGCAGTGGCGATGATTTTCGCCCCTCTTGCTTTACCAAGCTGGATGGCAGCCGATCCAACACCGCCGGCACCGGCATGTACTAAAAGAACTTCCCCTTTTTGAAGATTAGCACGGTGATATAAGGCATAATAAGAAGTTTGGTATGTAATAAACATAGATGCAGCCTCGCTAGGAGACATCTTCTCGGAAATGACATAAACAGAATTCTCAGGTACACTGACCCATTCAGATAATCCCCCGTTTGGCAGTGGAGGTGTAGCTATAACTCGCTGCCCTACCTTAAACCGGCTTCCTTCACCCACTTCCCGGATAATCCCCGATATCTCAGCACCCGGCGTGAACGGCGTCGGCGGCTTTTCCTGATACTTCCCTTGGCAAAGCAATATATCGAAAAAGTTAAGAGAGGATGCCTCCACTTGAATTAACACTTTTCCCTCTTCAAGGGCAGGTACAGATTTTTCCTCCAGGTTTAACACATCTTTTGGATCCCCTAATTCATTAACAATCCAACTTCTCATTTCTACTTCCTCCTAAAAAAATATAAATTTTTCAAAATAAAATTGCTGAAAACTAGTTTATTTTCTCAAGGTGTCTAGACTGTACTTTCTTCAAATACTAACCAGTCAGTATTTTAACTAAAAAGGACAATCTATTCAATTATTATATTCTATATTTTCTGATTAATAAAATAGTTTGCTTAAAACAAGGAAATTAGTCGTTCTAAAAAAAACAGTCTTATTATTTCTTTTTTATATATCAAAACGATTTACAAATATAAAAAAATAAAGTATAAATTACTTATATGCAATTTTTAGAAAAATCGGACATATCAACTAAAATTATAAGGAGGCATTACTAATGAAAAGTCCATCATTATTTAATAGGAGTAATATTGAATTCAATGCAGAAGGTGCCATGTTAAGGGGCTGGCTTTACACCCCTAATACTAGTGAAGAGAATTTTCCTGCTATCATTATGTCGCATGGATATGGATCGCTAAAGGAAATGTACCTAGATGCTTTTGCTGAGCATTTTGCCAATAACGGTTTTGCCGTTCTTGTTTATGATCACAGGAATTTTGGGGATAGCGATGGGTTTCCAAGGCAGGAAATCAATCCCTATGAGCAGGTTCTTGATTTTCAGCATGCCATTACCTTTATCTGTACATTGAAGGAAATTGATCGTTCACGAATCGGGATTTGGGGAACGAGCTACAGCGGAGGTCATGTTTTACAAGTTGCCGCTATGGACAAAAGAATCAACTGTGTTGTTGCGCAGGTTCCTACTGTTAGCGGTTCACAAGCGGCACTTAGAAGAGTACAGCCTGATGAGGTGCCTACATTGTTAAATACTTTCTATGATGATCGAGAAAATCGAATGCTTGGTGGAAAGCCTGCTTATAAAAAGATTGTTGCTGAAACTACTGACGAACAAGGGATTTATCAAAATGAAGAAGCTGTAAAGTGGTATTTAAAGGCTGGTGAACGCTCACCCAATTGGAGAAATGAAGTGACAATCCGTTCCATCGATCTTTCACGTTCATACGAGCCTGGGAAATATATTTCCATGATATCTCCTACTCCTTTACTCATTCTTGTTGCTGCAGATGATATTGTCACACCTACCGATTTAACACTTGCTGCTTATGAGGAAGCTCGTGAACCCAAAAAATTAGTGATTATTGACGGTCACCATTTTACACCTTACATTGAGAAATTTGATAAATACAGTAAAGAGGCTCTTAAATGGTTTACGCAGCACTTGAAGAAAGTTGATTCTTCGATCATTCCGGCAATGAAATAATCATAAAAAAAATCCTCCTATTAAAATGAAAGGAGGATTTTTCAAGAGAAAATATATTAAACTAAAGAACTAATTGCTTGCGTAATTTCCTGTGCTTTCGATTTCATAATCGCTTTCAGTTCTTCCTCGTGGATATGCTCAATTAACGATTTAGGCATATATGAGCCAAGTCCCAAAATGATATTGCCTTGACTATCAAATATTGGACAAGCATAAGCTGAAATGCCAAGCGAGTATTCCTCGTGACTTTCCGCAATTCCTTCTTCACGGATTTTCGGTACTTGCTTTTTCAAATCTTCAATGGCCGTAATCGAGTTTGACGTATATTGAGGAAGCTGGTGATCAATTAATAGCTTTGTGACGACATCATTGGAATCCTTTTCTGGCAAAAATGCAAAAAAACATTTTCCAAGCGCCCCTGCTGTAATAGGAAAGGAATCACCTGTAGAAACAGTTAACCGAACTTTCAACGGGGGTTCTTCTTTTGCAACATACATCAGATGTGTTTCACGTAGTCTTTTTACTAATACAAAAGTTAAACCCGTTTTCACAAGGTCCTTTAAATACATACTGGCAACTTCTATATAGTTATTAATTTCCTTTGCGCGATTGCCTAAAGCAATTAGAGGTGGTCCTAATGAATAAGTTTTCGAGCTGCTTTCCAATACTACATAGTTTTTTTCTTCTAACGTTCTTAGGATCCGCAAACAGGTGCTAAAATTGATTGATAGTGCATTCGCGATTTCAGTGAGCGTAGCTGAATGAAATTCCTGTTTTGCAAGTAATTCTAAGATTTTAATAGATGAGTCCAATGCAGGCACTAAACTCTGTTTTTGACCCATTCCTGTCAAACCTTCCACCTTCCCTAAATGAATGTCCATTCATAATTACACCATATTTTAACAACAATTTCAAATATGAAATTCACATTCCCCCTCAAAATACTGTAAAAAAAAGATGCCATTTATTTTGAAGGGGTATTCCATGTATTTATGATATTAAAGAATCCCATCCTGATAGATTCTTATTGATTGGGGGGAAATCTTTTAGCTCAAACGGAAAGTCAGATCCTGGCACAACCCGATCCTCACCTGCCAATTTGACTAAGAAGGAAAGCGCATCATCATTCCAAAGTACGGAGTCAAACCAAAACTTTCTCAAATAGTCCCCCGGAGATGCGCTTAAATTTTTTGAAACAGATTCCCACTGCTGGTATCCCTTCGACATTCTCCCAATCTGGTAAGGAAGAAAGCCCCCGCCATGCGCCAAGAGAATCCTTACGTTTGGATAAACGTCTAAATAGCCTTGTAGCAATAAATCTGCAGCACATACTGTTGTCTCCCATAGAACCCCCATTAAGGTCGACATCTTTCCTTTATTCATCCTTTTGTCCTGACTAAGAAGCGGATGAATAAAAACAATCGCTTTTTGACGATTAGCCTCTTCCCAAAATGGAATATATCGTTCATCAGTTAATAAAGTACCGTCTATGCCGGTGCCAATAATTGATCCTAACAACCCTTTTTTCATTGTAGACTTCAATTCTGATGCCGCTTTAATTGGATCATTTAGGGGAACTGTTGATAAGCCAGAGTATCTAGTGTTGCTTCTTTTCATCATATCAATCAGCCCTTGGTTGTATACTGCGGCAAATTCAGACGTAATAGCAGGGTCAGTATTATATAAAAACAATTGTGGTAGAGGTGACACTAATGTATGGCCAATTTGAGCTTTTCTTTGCGCAGCTGCATGCTGGTTTTCATCAATGAAGGCTTCAGATAATGAGAACGGCCAAGTATCATTAATGATAAGGACATCTGGCCGATTGTCTGTTAGCTGTTCCCGCCTTACCGAAACAAGATGCTGATGCTGCTCAAGCCACAATAGAGCTTCTTTTGGAATAAAATGCGAGTGAACATCCTTCATGATCTCATGTTTCTCCATTTAGCCAACAGGTGATTGCTTAATCATAATGGAAATTGATTTTGTTTCCAGATAATCTTCCAAACCATATTTGCCGCTTTCCCTGCCGTAGCCGCTTTCCTTTACCCCACCAAATGGTGCTTGCATGGAGAATGGTGCTGGATCGTTTACACCAACCATTCCATATTGCAATTTCTCAGAAACGCGATACATCCGTGACAAATCATTCGTATAGAAATAGGATGCAAGGCCATAGTTCGTGTTATTAGCCTTCTCTATTACTTCTGCCTCTGTTTGAAAGCGAATGAGTGGGGCCACGGGACCAAATGTTTCCTCCCTTGTAATGACCATCTCTTCCGTTACGTCAGCTAATACGGTTGGTGCATAGAAATAGCCATTTGCATATTCCTCAGTTGTTAATCTGACACCTCCACAAAGTACCCGAGCACCTTTTTCTAGGGCATCATTGACTTGGCCATGAATACTATTAATGGCATTTTCATTAATTAAAGACCCCATTTGATTGGATTCATCCATTCCGTTCCCAACCTTCATTTGCCTAACAGCCTTCTGGAATTTCTCAGCGAACTGCTCATAGATGGATTCCTGGATATAAACGCGGTTCGTACAGACACATTGCTGCCCGGATGAGGCAAATTTACTTGAAATAACTCCTTGCACTGCCAAATCTATATCGGCATCATCAAAGACAATAAATGGAGCATGCCCTCCCAGCTCCATCGAAACACGCTTGATTGTATCGGCTGATTGGCGAATTAATGTTTTACCTACTTCTGTGGACCCTGTAAATGAAATCTTGCGTACATCTTGGCTATCCATTAATGTTTTCGCAATTTCAGCGGAAGGTCCTAGTACGAGATTCACTACTCCATTTGGAAGTCCAACCTCATCAAATATCTTAAAAAGTTCAATCAATGATAACGGCGCCTCTGATGATGGCTTGACAATCACAGTACACCCAACAGCGAGTGCAGGAGCTAATTTCCTAGCACCCATCGAAAGCGGGAAATTCCAAGGTGTAACAGCGGCTACTACTCCAATTGGCTGTTTAATAACATGCGCTCGTTTATTCGCTGTTGAAATCGGCAATACGTCACCGTATACCCGCCTTGCTTCTTCGGCAAACCATTTGAAAAATGAAATCGTACTGCCAACCTCATACCGTGCGTTATGAATTGATTTCCCCATTTCCTTTGTTATGATTTTAGCGAGATGTTCCTTTTTTTCTAGCAATTTATCAACAATTTGGTAGAGATAATCGCTGCGTTGTTCTGCTGTTAAAGAGGACCATACCGGGAAGGCATTCTTTGCGGCTTGGATAGCTTGGTTTGTTTCTTTTGCTCCAATCAGATATGCAACATCTACCAATTCACCAGTTGCAGGGTTCTTTACTTCTAAAACTTGATCAGATTTAACCCAACTTCCATTTATATACATGAATTTTATCCTCCAATATATTACATGAATTCTCCACCTGCTCTATATGGTGGCTCTCTAAATTTCAGGAATGATTATTTTTTCCCAGCCATGGTTCCATTAACTCCGCTAACTCTTTAGGTTGCTCCAGCGGTATTAAGTGACCGCTTCTATCGACAGTAGCAAACTGGGCATTTTTTGCATAATTGGTCATTTGCTTCGTCTTCTCCAGAGGAACAACTACATCATTGACACTTGCAACAAATAAATATGGGATATCATGTTTCTCCAATAAGTGATGACGGTCGACTCTTGCCATCGTGGCAGTTGCATGGGCTACATAGCGGTCTTGTCCGTAATCTGTAAGCATTTGCTTTCTAATCTTTTGAAACTTTTTATCTTCGACATTGCTAGGAAAAAATGTCCGATTCACACCTGCTGCTACCATTTCTTCATATTCGCCGGACTCAGCACGGGCAATGGACTTTTTCCGAAGCTCCCTTGAAGCGTCTGACTCCCCTTCAGCACTCGTGCCAATAAGAGATAAGCCGGTAATCCGTTCAGGCGCCTTTTCTAACATTGCCAGTGCCAGGAAGCCGCCAAATGAAAATCCAGCAAGATGAAACTGATCAGGTAAATCCTTTAATACTTCCTCGGCTAATTGATCTAAGTTAGCAATCGCCGGAACAGTAATCGGGTAGCATTCAATCGATGAAGGCAAGTGTTCGATTACTTCGTCCCAAATTTGTTTTGTATTGTTAAGCCCGGGGATTAACACAAGATTTTTTACATATTCAGACATAGTCATACTCCTTGTTTATAGTTTTGTTTTAAAATTTTGCCGCTTTTTGTTCTACCTTCATAATTTTTCGGGCTTCAACTGGTGTAGCGACATCACGCCCAAATTCATAAGAAACGTTTTTAATCCGTTCTACAAATTCTGCATTCGATTTAGCAAGAACTCCAGGCCGTATGTAAACATGGTCCTCCATCCCCACTCGAACATCGCCACCGAGACCAATGGTCAGTGTATTCATTGCGAATTGATTTCGAAATGCTACACAGCCCCAGCTTGCTCCTTCTGGTAAAGAGTCCAACATATACAGCAGGCTTTTTGGAGTTGCCGGCATGCCGCCATCAGCTCCTAATACAATTTGAAAATGCAAATCACCCGTAATCAAGCCTTCATCGACAATCTTCATCGCATTTGTAATCATACCTGGATGGAATACTTCTATTTCAGGCTTAATTTGATATTTCTGCATTTTAGCAGCTAAATTCCGCAAAAATTGCGGGGAATTCATAAATACAATGTTTCTAAGGTTTAATGATCCAGTATCTAATGAAGCAAAATCAGGCGCCAATTCACAAAACGCAAGCCGCTCTTCGTCTGAGAGGCCATGTTTGCCAGCAGAAGTTAAACTAATGATCAGTTCATCCCCACATTTATCTTTTACACGTTCTACAGTTTCACGATATAAATTAACATCCATGGACGGTGAACCATCTGCTTCACGAACATGCAGATGGGCGATGGCAGCGCCTGCTTTCCAGGCGAGATAAACTTCGTCGGCAATTTCCTTTGGTGTTAGAGGTACATACGGTGTGTCGATCCTCGTAGTATTCGTCCCCGTCGGCGCCACTGTAATAATCAATTTCTCCATAAAAACCTCTCCCTTTTTATTGGTATAAATACGTCTTATCTAAAAATATCCTTTTACTCTGTTACACGGAGCACAATCTTCCCTTTGTTTTTATTGGCTTCCATATACTGGTGGGCTTCTCTAACTTCCTTCCAGTCAAAAATAGTATCTATTATCGGAACCACTCTTCCATTAGCAAAATGGTCTCCTAAAAACTCTAATAGTTCCTTGGTTAATTCGATTTTCCGATTAATCGGCCGCGACCTTAAGGTAGTTCGTAACAGCTGGAATCTTTTTAATAGAAGTGTTCCTAAATCCAGTTGATTCACAATCTTTTCACCAAGAGACCCAATGATAACCAATTTTCCGTCTGGAACCAATGATTGTATGTTTTGTTCAAAATAAGGAGCTCCAATGCAATCGAGAATGATATCAACACCGTTACCATTGGTGTACTCATTAACAAAAGGTAAAAATGGTCCCTTTTGATAATTCCAGCCTGCCTTTGCCCCCAACTTCACACAATACTCAATTTTCCTATCACTTCCTGCTGTAATTAACGCAGTTGCCCCCGCCAATTTGATTAATTGAAGTGCAGCGCTCCCTATACCGCTAGCGCCTGCATGAACTAACACCATTTGCCCTTTCCTTAATTGCCCCAATGAAAAAAGACTTTGATACGAGGTTAGGAACGTTTCAGGAAAGGCAGCAGCTTGTTCAAATGTCATGGTATCTGGAATCTTTATTAATAAACCTTCTGGTACACTTACATATTGAGCATATCCGCCTCCAGGTAATAAAGAACAAACTCGGTCACCAATTGAATGAGATGAAACACCAGCTCCGAGTTCTACAACCTCTCCTGACATTTCAAGACCAAGTATGTTTGACTCTCCTGGTATTGGCGGATACATTCCACGCCGTTGCTGCAGGTCAGCACGATTTATCGCCGTTGCTTTTACTTTCACCAACACTTCTCCAGGGTTTACAGCAGGGGTTTTTGCTTCGCCAATATAAAGCTGATCGGCCGAACCGAAATCCTTCATTAGAATTACCTTCATTTCATCACTCCTTATATCAATGTCTTTTTAAGACATGATACTTCCTGCTGGCAATTAAAATGGGAATTACCAAATGCTTTAGCACCTGACATGCACGAAGCATTTTTAGCACTAAACCATAAAAAAGTGAATTCCCATACCTATTTTCATATCTAAATTTATCAACAAGATGATGATGGAAGAAGAACTTCAAACAACCCCATTTGAAGTTCTTCTTTTGTTTGAAAAATTTATACTCTTTCTCCCTTAATACGGTCACCTTCTACCCAACAAGAATGAGCGCCAATTGGAATTCGGTGTGGGAGAATAATACGTGCTACTGGTCCAATTGAAAAATCTTTCGCATCAAGAATGAGACATTCAGACCGATTTTCATTCATATCAGTAATTAGTGTAATTAAGTATCCGTCATCCTCTTCTACTGCATTAAGTCTTCTTGCTAATTGCGGCTCACTGCCTACTCTGCCCTCACCGTATTCGTAACGCTGATATGTGCCATCTAAAAGATCATATTTCTTGATACCACTCAGCCACCATGCTTTGGAGTTATCGAAAGTAGAGTTATAGCTATATCTGTATTTCTTTCCGACAAAGTCATTGCTTACCACTGGGAACTCTGTTATTTCGTCATCTAAGAATTCCTCTTTCGTTTTTCCTGTTTTAAGGTTAAATCGCCATCGATACATCCGATAACCTGTTTGCTTTTTGTCAAATTGATTTTTCATCTTATCGATTGCATCTGCACCCTGCTTTCCTACCGCTGGTTTTCGCGGATTAAAGGTAACACAGCCTTCCATCACTACCTCATCGCCGTTTTCATAGCAGTTTGACAAATGCAGGATGAAACAAGGCTTTGCTTCAAACCATTTGATTTTACTGTTATCACCATATCTAGGGATAATACCAAAACGAGCAGGCATATCCGTAAAGAAGGTAACTTTACGCTCCCCTTTAGCCAACAATTCTGGATCGAAAATGAACGGCAAATCATGCAAGATGGAATAGTTTTTTGTGATCCCTAAATCATGCGGCCAACGAACACCTGGCAGGTCGATTGGAACATAATGTTTTAATTGGCTATTCTGATCGACTACACCATAATACATATAGGGATACGTTTCACTAAAATTGAAGAACATTAGCTCTCCAGTATCGTTATCTACTTTAAAGTGAGAGCAAATACCTGCAGGTGCTATGGTTACATTCCAGCCGTCAGATTCGAGCATTTCTAATGAAATAGGATCTAAGCGATTCGCCTCACTACATTGTGACATTGTCGCTAATAGCTTTCCTGCATGAGCAATAACATCTGTTCCTGCATTATCTTTCATGGTTCGCATACTGCCCCAGCCTTGACGAGTAGCTAGATGAGGCTCGAGCATCCCCGGCCATAACGATTTACCGGCAGCCTGCTCTGCCAAAAATCCAGTGGTACGGACAAATCGGTTTCGATAGGTTGCTTTTCCATCCTCGAAATGGAGAGCATGAAGCATTCCGTCTCCATCAAAAATATGAAATACCCCCATTGGTTCATGAACCTGATTATGACCATTACGAACATAAACTCCATGTAAATCTCTTGGAATTTCGCCAATTACTTCTAAACTATCAGTGTCAGCTGTGTATTCTTTTCCTACTGGTTCGAAATGATCTTTCAGAAATGGATTTTGATTTTCTTCGAGTATAGTGATTTTTACCTCATTTTCAATTTTAATCAAAATAGCAACCTCCCTAAATTTTGCTTAAATGTATGGATAAAAATCATTACTTAATAATCCCTAATTTTTTTAACAGGTCACCAGCAAGTTCAAAGGTACGTGTTGCTTCAGCCTGAGACTTACTTGGGTCCAAATACAAAATTTGTGAATTGCTATT
The DNA here is from genome assembly GCF_049568635.1 of Neobacillus sp. SAB-20_R2A. Lineage (NCBI taxonomy): Bacteria > Bacillati > Bacillota > Bacilli > Caryophanales > Bacillaceae > Neobacillus > Neobacillus sp. SAB-20_R2A. The sequence continues at coordinate 3,869,427 of NZ_CP145895.1, forward strand.
TTTTACATAATCCACATATTCTGGGTCCTGTTGTGCTTTATGGAAAGCTTCATGTAATATGGATAATTCTGTTTTTGAGATTTTTTTAGGTGCAAACAGCATTGAAAATGCTTCAATTCCACCTTCCATCTTTAAATCTGCAAGTGATACCGCCCCGTCATATTCCGTTTTTTCAGTGCCAAATACAATTAAAGGTTTTAATGTACCAGCTTTAATTTGTTCTAATGCATCACTAGGCATAACAACAGCTCCATCAATATGGCCGCCTAGTAATGCGGTAATCCCTTGGGCACCGCCTTCATATGGAACGTTCTTTACCTTAACTCCTACTTTTTCAGCAACTGCAACCATATTTAAATTCGAAATACTTCCTGGTCCAGTAGTTGCATAAGAAAATTTCCCTGGGTTCTCTTGTACAAATTTTAACCAATCTTCGAATGTATTCCATTTGGAATCTGTTCTCACTACCAGCATTGGAATCGAAGCTGTATTTTTCATGATTGGCTGGAAGCTGTCATGTGTAAAGGAAGCTTCACCAAAATGAGGCAGAACGCTTACATGGGAGACAGTTCCATATGCGATGGTATAGCCATCTGGTTTTGCGTTCATTAATTGTGTCATTCCAATAATTCCGCCTCCGCCTTCAACATTTTCGATGGTGATGGATTCTTTATGTGGAAGATGCTTCTCGGCAAGTTTTGCTAAAAGTCGTGCGCTATTATCGTTGATGGAACCGGGGGCAAAAGGAACAATCATTTTAATTGGTTTTTCAGGAAACTTTGATTCTACTTTTGCTTCCTTATCACCTCCTTTACTGTTGTTTTGGGAAGCGCTCTCTTTTGTGTTTGAGCATGCCGAAGCTAGGATTAATACCAGAGAGAACAATAACAATTGAATAGATTTTTTCATTCATCTCACCCTTTTCTGTAATTTTTAATCATTTCAAACTAAAACTATGTTTCGTTTGTTTTGGTGGGACACCTCCTTACCAGCCATTGCATTTATCCCTTAACAGCAGCTGCTGTGCTATCTTCAGCCAACTTAGACTCTTTTCGCCTGTTCTTTATTTTTGAAAATAGCGGTGATATCAGCATCAGTAAAATAATAAACAATAAAACTAGTGAAGCTGGTCTTGTCACAAAGGCGGAATAACTGCCCTCTGTGAGCAATAGAGTTCTTCGCAAACTCTTTTCAATTATCGGGCTTAATACGTATGCCATGACAAAAGCAGCCATCGAAAATCGTCCCATTATAAAGATAAAAGAGAGAACACCCAGGATTAGGGAAAACCATAAATCAAAATATTTAGCCGAGGCTGAGAAGCCGCCTACGAGAGCGATGACTAGCACAATCGGCATGAGAAATGAGTTAGGAACAACAAGCATCCTAGCAAATAACGGTGTTAGTAATCTTCCAATTATATACATCGAAACAGTAGTTAGGAGAAATCCAAAAAGGATTCCATATGTTAAGGTCGGATCTTTAGCAAAAATTCTTGGACCTGGCTGTATGCCATGAATAATGAACGCACCCATAACGATGGCGATTCCTACTGAACCTGGGATACCTAAAGCGAATAGTGGAATGAGCGCACCACCAACTGAAGCATTATTAGCGGATTCTGGTGCAGCAATCCCCTCAGGGTTCCCTTTACCAAATGTTTCAGGGCTTTTTGATACTTTTTTTGCCCCGATATACGAAAACCACGATGCTGCTACAGTGCCTAGTCCGGGTAAAATTCCGGAGATTGTTCCTATTACTGAACCAATTCCGATTGGCTTTGCGACGCTCTTTATCTCTTTCAATTCTAGTTTTGTAGAAAGATTACTAGAGTTGGAAGCAAATTTAATATGCAATTCATCTTTTACAACTCTTAATATTTCAGGAATCGCAAACAACCCTATTAGCAAAGCCACAATGCCAAGACCTTCCATTAAATCTAATTGACCCATCGTAAACCGAGGACTACCAATAAACATATCCATTCCGATTGTTCCTGCCATCAAACCAAGAACGACCGAAATTAGGCTCTTTGTCATTGTCCCCTTAGTACTGATAGATGCCACGGCAATCAATCCCATAATCCCAAGCAATACGAATTCAGGGTCAGATAGTTTAAGTGCAAAATTGGCAATAGGCTCTGTTAGAAAGATCAAACATAAAGCACCAAAGATTCCCCCTATTGTAGAAGCTGTCAATGAGTAGCCCAGCGCCTTCCCAGGCGATTTTTTTCTTGCTAAAGGCACACCATCCTCTAAAGTAGCAGCTGCAGCTGGTGTTCCCGGTATCCCCAAGGTGATAGAGGAAATAGATCCCCCGTATTCAGCTGCCTGATAGGCTGACAGCAATAATAATACAGCTGCCACAGGTGACATGGAGTAGGTAAACGGAAGAAGAAAAACGATCGCTATCGTCGCGCCTAAACCTGGCAATGCTCCTATTACAAGACCAACGAAAGTCCCAATTATAATGACAACCATATTTGTAAGCGTAAACAAAGAACTGAAATCAAAATCAAGGATTCCCATCTTTTCCCCTCCTTTTTAGAAATCTATTTGCAACAGCAAATCGAAGAATAGGTATATGCCTAAAAGTACACCAGAAGTAGATATCAGATTCATTATAAGCACTTTTTTTGAATTTTTCTCTGGCTGATAAATATGAATCAATGTAAACAAATACAGGAATGTTGGAATATAAAAGAAATTTAACTTCGCCCAGATGAAAATATAAACTAACGTCAGCAGCAGAGTAATCCCTACCATTTTGATATTTCCTAAATTAATGATTTCGCTTTTTTTATCCATTATTGTTTGGAAAATACTTATTATCGTTAGTCCGATTAGAATAAGAGCCAATATTTTTGGGTAATAACCTGGCCCAATATCACCGGCTCCTGAGCCCCCCATATTGTGAAAACCACTAGCAGTTTTGTAATAAGCAACTCCCAAAATGAGGATACCAATCAATAAAAATAGTGAAGTTTTCTTTAAAGACAATTTAACCTCCCCTTTCTTTTTAGTTGAAAATCAATTAAATCCCCTCTCATCGATTGTCATATACGGAAACGTTTTCCTTATATGACAATTATAAGTCCTTGATTTATAGATTGTCAAACGAATTATTAGAATGTTTGAAATATTTTATCAAAAATTATACTAATAAAAAACTGGTGAGAATCTGATTGATTTTCACCAGTTCAAACAATGCCTACAACCTTTTCCTAACTTATTAATGATGGTGCAACATTCCGCCCATGGAATCATCATGTTTCTCTGTTCCCGGTATAATAGAAATAACGGCTTCGGTCGTCAAAAACACTCCGGCAACGGAAGCCGCATGCTGAAGGGCGGAGCGTGTTACCTTTACAGGATCGATAATACCCAACTCCAACATACTTCCCCATGTGCCGTCGGCCGCATTGAAGCCAACTCCAAGCTTTTCCTGCTTTAATCGTTCTACAATTACCGAGCCTTCTTCACCTGCGTTTTCTGCAATTTGCCTAACAGGCTCCTCCAAAGCTCTTAGAATTATTTTCACGCCTGTTTCTTCGTCCCCACGAACTGTATTTAGCACCTCGTTTACTGATGCATAAACATTCATCAAAGCTGTGCCTCCACCCGGCACGACTCCTTCTTCAACCGCTGCCCTTGTAGCATTTAAGGCATCTTCAATGCGGAGCTTTTTCTCCTGCAGTTCAGTTTCTGTATGGGCACCAACTTTAATGATTGCAACACCGGAAGCTAATTTTGCAATACGAGTTTGCAGCTTCTCTCTATCAAATTCATAGGCTGTTTCCTTTAACTGGACCCGTAAACTCTGTACTCTGGTTCTGACGGATTCTGCTTCTCCAGCACCATCGATGATCGTTGTATTGTCTTTTGATACTATTATTCTGCCTGCATTCCCCAACTGGGTGAGACTCGTTGTTTTCAAGTCAAGGCCAATATCTTCCGTGATCAACGTTGCTCCTGTTAGAAGAGCAATATCTTCGAGCATAGCTTTTCGATGTTCGCCAAACCCTGGTGCCTTAACAGCAACTGCATGGAATGTACCACGCATGCGATTGACAACTAACGCACCAATCACATCACTCTCCAGATCATCCGAAATAATCAAAAGCTGTCTATTTTGACGGACTACTTCCTCAAGGATCGGTAGAATCTCGTGGATTATATTGATTTTATAATCTGTCACAAGAATATAAGGATTTTCTAATACAGCCGTCATCTGTTCATGATCTGTAACCATATAGGAAGAGGTATACCCCCGGTCAAATTGCATACCATCAACAAAATGGAGTTCTGTCATAAATCCTCTTGACTCTTGAATTGTAATGACACCATCATGACCGACACGGTCCATGGCTTCAGCAATCAATTCTCCTATTTCATCATCACCGGAAGAAATCGACGCTACTTGAGCAATCGAATTTCTATCATCTATTTCTTTAGAAATTTCTTTTAATTTAACAACAGCAGCCGTTACGCCTTTTTCCATTCCCTTTCGAATACCGACAGGATTCGCACCGGCTGTTACGTTTTTTATACCTTCTTGAATCATGGCCTGGGCCAAAACAGTAGCCGTTGTTGTTCCATCACCAGCCAATTCATTGGTCTTTGAAGCCACTTCCGCTACTAACTGGGCTCCCATATTTTCTATTGGATCCTCTAACTCTACTTCATTGGCAATTGTCACTCCATCATTCGTGATTAACGGTGAGCCAAAGCTTCGTTCAATGACCACGTTTCTTCCCTTTGGACCCAAGGTTACCTTTACCGTATCAGCCAGCTTATTAACACCTTCCAGCATTAACCTTCTGGCCTCTTCTTTAAATTTAATGTCTTTAGCCATTTTTATCCCCCCTAAATTTAAATATTCTTGCTTCATCTATCAAAAAACAATTTCCATATCCGGAATTTAATTCCTCATATAAAATAAATATAGATATTACAAAGTTAATTGTCAATTAAAGTTCTGAAATTTTAGATTTATCATTTCAGTATATTATTTAAGAAAAACAATATTATTGCTAAAAAAAGACAACCTGAATTTTTCAGGTTGTCTTTTTTTTGCCCGGCAGCGTCCTACTCTCACAGGGACTTGCGTCCCAACTACCATCGGCGCTGAGAAGCTTAACTTCCGTGTTCGGGATGGGAACGGGTGTGACCTTCTCGCCATTACTACCGGACCTATTGAATTAGAGGTTTCATTCCCTCAAAACTAGATAATGCAGAAGAAGTATTATAAGAACGAGTTGCAATTTTTCATTGATGATTGTCTAGCTACAGCGTCCAGCAACTAGTGTCCTTCGGTCTTTTCCCTACGATAAGTCAACATCGATTCGCTTCGCTCATCGTGTTTCCTTTATCTCAGTCAAAGCCCTCCAGGCCATACGTTGCTAACCGGCCGCTTCCGCTTTTCGATTTTGGTTAAGTCCTCGATCGATTAGTATCAGTCAGCTCCACACGTCACCGCGCTTCCACCTCTGACCTATCAACCTGATCATCTTTCAGGGATCTTACTAGCTTGACGCTATGGGAAATCTCATCTCGAGGGGGGCTTCATGCTTAGATGCTTTCAGCACTTATCCCGTCCGCACATAGCTACCCAGCGATGCCTTTGGCAAGACAACTGGTACACCAGCGGTGCGTCCATCCCGGTCCTCTCGTACTAAGGACAGCTCCTCTCAAATTTCCTGCGCCCACGACGGATAGGGACCGAACTGTCTCACGACGTTCTGAACCCAGCTCGCGTACCGCTTTAATGGGCGAACAGCCCAACCCTTGGGACCGACTACAGCCCCAGGATGCGATGAGCCGACATCGAGGTGCCAAACCTCCCCGTCGATGTGGACTCTTGGGGGAGATAAGCCTGTTATCCCCAGGGTAGCTTTTATCCGTTGAGCGATGGCCCTTCCATGCGGAACCACCGGATCACTAAGCCCGACTTTCGTCCCTGCTCGACTTGTAGGTCTCGCAGTCAAGCTCCCTTGTGCCTTTACACTCTGCGAATGATTTCCAACCATTCTGAGGGAACCTTTGGGCGCCTCCGTTACACTTTAGGAGGCGACCGCCCCAGTCAAACTGCCCACCTGACACTGTCTCCCACCCCGATCAGGGGTGCGGGTTAGAATTTCAATACAGCCAGGGTAGTATCCCACCGACGCCTCCACCGAAGCTGGCGCTCCGGTTTCTCAGGCTCCTACCTATCCTGTACAAGCTGTACCAAAATTCAATATCAGGCTACAGTAAAGCTCCATGGGGTCTTTCCGTCCTGTCGCGGGTAACCTGCATCTTCACAGGTACTATAATTTCACCGAGTCTCTCGTTGAGACAGTGCCCAGATCGTTACGCCTTTCGTGCGGGTCGGAACTTACCCGACAAGGAATTTCGCTACCTTAGGACCGTTATAGTTACGGCCGCCGTTTACTGGGGCTTCGATTCAGAGCTTCGCTTGCGCTAACCCCTCCTCTTAACCTTCCAGCACCGGGCAGGCGTCAGCCCCTATACTTCGCCTTGCGGCTTTGCAGAGACCTGTGTTTTTGCTAAACAGTCGCCTGGGCCTATTCACTGCGGCTCTTCGGGGCTATTCACCCCAAAAAGCACCCCTTCTCCCGAAGTTACGGGGTCATTTTGCCGAGTTCCTTAACGAGAGTTCTCTCGCTCACCTTAGGATTCTCTCCTCGCCTACCTGTGTCGGTTTGCGGTACGGGCACCTTTTATCTCGCTAGAGGCTTTTCTTGGCAGTGTGGAATCAGGAACTTCGGTACTATAATTCCCTCGGCATCACAGCTCAGCCTTATGGCAAGCGGATTTTCCTACTTGCCAGCCTAACTGCTTGCACGCACATATCCAGCAGTGCGCTTACCCTATCCTCCTGCGTCCCCCCATCACTCAAACGATAAAGAGGTGGTACAGGAATATCAACCTGTTGTCCATCGCCTACGCCTTTCGGCCTCGGCTTAGGTCCCGACTAACCCTGAGCGGACGAGCCTTCCTCAGGAAACCTTAGGCATACGGTGGATGAGATTCTCACTCATCTTTCGCTACTCATACCGGCATTCTCACTTCTAAGCGCTCCACCAGTCCTTACGGTCTAGCTTCAACGCCCTTAGAACGCTCTCCTACCGCGGACACCACAAGGTGTCCACCCACAGCTTCGGTGATACGTTTAGCCCCGGTACATTTTCGGCGCAGAGTCACTCGACCAGTGAGCTATTACGCACTCTTTAAATGGTGGCTGCTTCTAAGCCAACATCCTGGTTGTCTAAGCAACTCCACATCCTTTTCCACTTAACGTATACTTTGGGACCTTAGCTGGTGGTCTGGGCTGTTTCCCTTTTGACTACGGATCTTATCACTCGCAGTCTGACTCCCACGGATAAGTCATTGGCATTCGGAGTTTGTCTGAATTCGGTAACCCGATGAGGGCCCCTAGTCCAAACAGTGCTCTACCTCCAAGACTCTAACTACGTGAGGCTAGCCCTAAAGCTATTTCGGAGAGAACCAGCTATCTCCAAGTTCGATTGGAATTTCTCCGCTACCCACACCTCATCCCCGCACTTTTCAACGTGCGTGGGTTCGGGCCTCCATCCAGTGTTACCTGGACTTCACCCTGGACATGGGTAGATCACCTGGTTTCGGGTCTACGACTACATACTAATTCGCCCTATTCAGACTCGCTTTCGCTGCGGCTCCGTCTCTTCAACTTAACCTCGCATGCAATCGTAACTCGCCGGTTCATTCTACAAAAGGCACGCCATCACCCATGAACGGGCTCTGACTACTTGTAGGCACACGGTTTCAGGATCTCTTTCACTCCCCTTCCGGGGTGCTTTTCACCTTTCCCTCACGGTACTGGTTCACTATCGGTCACTAGGGAGTATTTAGCCTTGGGAGATGGTCCTCCCTGCTTCCGACCGGATTTCACGTGTCCGGCCGTACTCAGGATCCACTCAGGAGGGAACGAAGTTTCAACTACAGGGCTTTTACCTTCTATGGCCGGCCTTTCCAGACCGCTTCATCTACCCCGTTCCTTTGTAACTCCATGTTGAGTGTCCTACAACCCCGAAAGGCAAGCCTTTCGGTTTGGGCTGTTCCCGTTTCGCTCGCCGCTACTCAGGGAATCGCGTTTGCTTTCTCTTCCTCCGGGTACTTAGATGTTTCAGTTCCCCGGGTCTGCCTTCAATACCCTATGTATTCAGGTAAAGATACTGCTCCATTACGAACAGTGGGTTTCCCCATTCGGAAATCTCCGGATCGGCGCTTACTTACAGCTCCCCGAAGCATATCGGTGTTAGTCCCGTCCTTCATCGGCTCCTAGTGCCAAGGCATTCACCGTGCGCCCTTTCTAACTTAACCTAAAAGGTTTTACTTACTCTTAAAAATAAGAGAGAAAAACTAAAATGGCGATTACTCGGTTCTTACTTGGTTACTTCTTCTTTTACGATTATCTAGTTTTCAAAGAACGAATAAAAAAAGCTTTGAGAGAAATAATTCCCTCAAAACTAAACAAACAGAAAACAGTCAACATCTTATCAGTCCATAAGGACTGCATTATCCTTAGAAAGGAGGTGATCCAGCCGCACCTTCCGATACGGCTACCTTGTTACGACTTCACCCCAATCATCTGTCCCACCTTAGGCGGCTGGCTCCTTACGGTTACCCCACCGACTTCGGGTGTTACAAACTCTCGTGGTGTGACGGGCGGTGTGTACAAGGCCCGGGAACGTATTCACCGCGGCATGCTGATCCGCGATTACTAGCGATTCCGGCTTCATGCAGGCGAGTTGCAGCCTGCAATCCGAACTGAGAATGGTTTTATGGGATTGGCTCCACCTCGCGGCTTCGCTGCCCTTTGTACCATCCATTGTAGCACGTGTGTAGCCCAGGTCATAAGGGGCATGATGATTTGACGTCATCCCCACCTTCCTCCGGTTTGTCACCGGCAGTCACCTTAGAGTGCCCAACTGAATGCTGGCAACTAAGATCAAGGGTTGCGCTCGTTGCGGGACTTAACCCAACATCTCACGACACGAGCTGACGACAACCATGCACCACCTGTCACTCTGTCCCCCGAAGGGGAAATTCCTATCTCTAGGAGTGTCAGAGGATGTCAAGACCTGGTAAGGTTCTTCGCGTTGCTTCGAATTAAACCACATGCTCCACCGCTTGTGCGGGCCCCCGTCAATTCCTTTGAGTTTCAGCCTTGCGGCCGTACTCCCCAGGCGGAGTGCTTAATGCGTTAGCTGCAGCACTAAAGGGCGGAAACCCTCTAACACTTAGCACTCATCGTTTACGGCGTGGACTACCAGGGTATCTAATCCTGTTTGCTCCCCACGCTTTCGCGCCTCAGCGTCAGTTACAGACCAGAAAGCCGCCTTCGCCACTGGTGTTCCTCCACATCTCTACGCATTTCACCGCTACACGTGGAATTCCGCTTTCCTCTTCTGCACTCAAGTCCCCCAGTTTCCAATGACCCTCCACGGTTGAGCCGTGGGCTTTCACATCAGACTTAAAGGACCGCCTGCGCGCGCTTTACGCCCAATAATTCCGGACAACGCTTGCCACCTACGTATTACCGCGGCTGCTGGCACGTAGTTAGCCGTGGCTTTCTGGTCAGGTACCGTCAAGGTACCGGCAGTTACTCCGATACTTGTTCTTCCCTGACAACAGAGCTTTACGACCCGAAGGCCTTCATCGCTCACGCGGCGTTGCTCCATCAGACTTTCGTCCATTGTGGAAGATTCCCTACTGCTGCCTCCCGTAGGAGTCTGGGCCGTGTCTCAGTCCCAGTGTGGCCGATCACCCTCTCAGGTCGGCTACGCATCGTCGCCTTGGTGAGCCGTTACCTCACCAACTAGCTAATGCGCCGCGGGCCCATCTGTAAGTGTCAGCCGAAACCGACTTTCAGCCTTCCCTCATGTAAGGGAAGAAATTATCCGGTATTAGCTCCGGTTTCCCGAAGTTATCCCAGTCTTACAGGCAGGTTGCCCACGTGTTACTCACCCGTCCGCCGCTAACCACCGGGAGCAAGCTCCCAGTGATTCGCTCGACTTGCATGTATTAGGCACGCCGCCAGCGTTCGTCCTGAGCCAGGATCAAACTCTCCAATAAAGTTGAGTTGATTAGCTCAAAAATGTTACGTTGGCTCATGTTTTCTATTAAGTAGAAGAAACATGATAATTGTTTGTTGACGTTTTTGTTTGTTTAGTTTTCAAAGAACTATTTCGCTTCTTATTACAGCGACAAAAATTAATATATCATATTCACTTCATAAGTGTCAACTCATAATTTTCATTCATTAGGTTTGACCTCTCGTGAAGGAACTTTTATATCTTATCACCTGAATCACTCGTGTTCAATATATAATTTTTTCCAATTGAACTAAAAGTGAGATAAAATCCAAAATAAAATGCCTCTCTCCCTTTAATTAGGAAAGAGGCAATAGCAATATTATTGTTTATTAATCACGAATTCAAACGTCTTTGTTGCTTTAGCAATTGCACCGCCATCATTTTTAAAATTAGTCGTTTTACTTGATTCTGATGGTTCGATATGAATGCTGAGTTTGTTTTCTCCTGCATTTAATTTAATAGTTTGCGAGAAAGTCATATCACTATTAATTGTTACAGGCTCACCATTTATAGTAAGAACTCCATCTTTAATAGCATTACCTTGCAGCGTTATCGTGTCAGATGATACCGTTTGCCCGTCAGTATGGGAAGTTATAACAACTGGCTGATCAATCCAACGGACAATCTTATCCTGAACGACCATTTGATTTCCACCCTGGTTTGTAACGATGATAGATAGGTCTGTCCCTTGTGCTCCGTATCCGTAATAGCTGACATCATCATCATCTGGGTTCGAAGCTGTATGGTCAGGCAACCCTTCTTGATCCCATGTGCCATTTTTTACGTATTTATACGTTAATACTTCACCTTCCTGTGCTTCGACAGTATATTCATAATCATTGGTGACTGCCCCAGCACGCGTCATTTGCCATGCACCGGTGTTCCAGCCGTTTTTGCTACCAGGCATCGTAATATAAATTCCTTGTGGAGTATAGGCTGGTGCGTTCACCTTAAATGTTACCTTTACGGTTACTAATTCAGGTGTAACGGTTACAGGATTGGATTTCACCATATTTCCTGCACGGTCATAAACTTGTACCTCGTACGTATACGTTTTTCCGTTTGTTACATTAATATCTCGATACGAATCTTTTGTCACATCCTGCAGCTGGTCGATTTTTATACCGTCGCGGACAATAACTATCATATATGGATCTTCATTTCCTTCCAATTTCCAAGAAAGGTTCACTTGTCCTGATTCCTGTTGAGGCTCAGCTAGTGTTATTTTTTCTACAGGGGGTATGGTGTCACTTCCTTTAGTAAAGGTTACAGTCTTTAGTTCACTTGTGACCCAAGTGCGGCCTAAGTCATTTGAAAAGGCAAATCGATACTCATAGCCGCCTTCATCAAACGCCAGGAAATTAGAACTAAAGACATTCGACACATCCTGTTGATTTACGTAAGCAGCCTTGGAGGAAATCCAATTTTCGTTTCCAGGCTGTTTTACTTCAAGTTTAGCCTGCAAGCCTTCCATTTCTCCCGTTTCTGTTTCACCTTTTACAAAGAAATTTGCTGTGACTGTTTCAGGTTTAGAAAGATCAATAATAGCAGGTTCAAGTGATGTGACGTTTTCAATTTTGTAGTTATCCTGCGTTAATTTCACATGCGGAATAACAACATTTTTGAATTCCACCTTATCAGAGCTATTCCCTTTTTTATCAATCGCTGCCACTGCAAAGTAATATTTTCGCCCATTATTTAGCCCATCAATTGTTACACTATTAGAAGAAGACTCTTTTACTTTTTCATAAAAAGCGCCAGAAATCGTTGTTTGATAAACAGCATATCTTTGCGCATCTCCTTCCCATTTAATCACTGCTGAATGATTGCCTTCCTCCACTATTAATTCCTTAACAGCGTCAGGACGTTTTAGGTTTTGACCTTTTTCCGAAACAAGCATGCGCCCGTTCATGGCCGGAACAGTTACAGTCAGTTTTGCATCCTTTGACTCGACTGTGTATTTTTTATCGAGCTGGTCTGTAAATTTGATCCCGTTTATCATTACATCTTCCATATTTAGCTCGACAGTTTTTGGTTCGTTGCTGCGGTTTGTAATGACGACCCCAACATTCTTTTTATCAGATCGTGAAAAAGCCAGCACATCGCCTTTTGCATATAAATGGTGCAAATCACCATAGCTAAACAAATCATGATAACTCGATCTTACTTTTCCTATGGCTTGATAATGCTTGATTAACTCCTGATCTTCGCTGCCCCATGGATACGTACGGCGGTCATCAGGATCCTTGGAACCGGTCACACCTGCTTCATCCCCATAATAAATAGTCGGTGCACCTGCATAACCCATCTGCAAAATGGCAGCCAGCTTTAAACGTTGAATTCCGAGCTTCGGGTTATAATTCTTATCGAACTCTGCTCTCTCAAAAGAGTCTGTTCCATTCCCGAGAACAAACGCTGCGCGGGCAGTATCATGCGAACCCATCAGATTCATAAGGGAATAAAATGCTTCTTTTGGATAGTCCTCGTAAACAGCATTGAGCTGATTTTGTGCACCTTCAGCGTTTCCAGATTTCAGGTAATCGATCATAGCGCCGCGGAAGCGATAATTCATTACGGAATCATATAAGTCACCCAAGAAATATTTGGAGGCATCGTCCCAGATTTCTCCCAATATTAATGGTTCGTCTTTCTTTCCAGTCTTAAGTTCTTTTCGGAACTCCCTCCAAAACTGTGGATCTACTTCGTTCGCCACGTCTAAACGCCAACCAGAAGATCCTTTGTTAATCCACGACTTGGCTACCGAATCTTTATCATACATAATGTAATTGGCGAATGAGGTATTATTTAGCTCAGATGGATAATCAACTGCTTTACCAGGAATGGATTTGATTTCTGGAAGTGAATCGTACCCCCACCAACACTGATACTTATAAACACCGTCAACTTTTTCATTTTGAATGTTAAACCAGTTTTCAAAACCGTAAGGGCTAAATGTTTGACCCTCTGATATAAACTTTTCTTTTACTTGTTTTTTAGCCTCATCTTCTGACACTCCCTGATTCACAAGGTCATAAATTGCGGCCCAATACTCATAAGCACCTACCGTTGGATATTTACTATAACGGTCAAAGTAGATGGAATCATCGCCAACATGGTTAAATACGCCATCTAAAATCAGGTGCATCTTTCGTTTCTTTAATTCTTTGGTAAATGCCTCGAACTCTTTTGGAGAACCAAACATCGGGTCGACATTTTTATAATCTGCAGCGTCATATTTGTGATTCGATGCTGCCTCAGCAATTGGATTTAAATAAAGTGTGTTTACTCCCAATGATTGAATATAATCCAATTTCTGTTGAATACCTGCAATGTCGCCGCCAAAGAAATCATTAGAAAAGATTGCATCATCTTGATATCCTTCGGTCCCTTTCAAACGAGGGTTATCAGGCAAATCGGTCCACTCTTTATGTTCAATTGGTTCCTCCCCACGTGCATTGCTTTTGGCATTATCATTTTTCTTATTTCCATTGTAAAAACGATCAGGGAAAATCTGATAAACGACAGCTTCCTTCATCCAGTCAGGAGTTTTATAAGATGGTTCATAAACCGTTAGCTGGAATAAGGATGCGTTAGAATCAGATGCAATCCCTTTTCCGCCTTCTTGAACGTCTTCCCCATATTCCTTCTGGCCAGCGCCGTCACGTGCAATAAATTTATAGCCGTATACCCCCTTTTCTTTAGGCGTAACGTTCGCTTCCCAAAACTCCACTTGTCCACCCTTTTGCTCAAGCCATCCGGCAGATTCCATGTCTACAGTGACAGTGTTACCGGTATTGTAGTTTTTTAGCTGAACCTTCGCTCCGGTTAGGTCCCCTTTCTTCGCTTGAAGGCGAAGCTTTACAACATCTCCTGCTTTTACCGCCCCAAATGGGGAACGGTAAGCCGTATCCCATGTATCATGGTATAGCTTGTCCCCCTGAACAATGCCATCAGGCAGCTCCGGATTATAATCGGTGTATACTTCTTTTGTATCATGGTTATAAAAGAATGTTACCGCTGCGTCCTTTAGGACATTTAGCACAAAGTTATTAGCTGGATAAGCAGGTGCGCTCCAGTTATCCCCAAGAACAATTTTAAATTCATGTTTACCTTTTGGAACTTGAGCCGAATATGTGTAGACGTTGTCATGGTCTTCATCATGCAAAATAGCCGTAGATTCACCAGGTGACCACTCTCCCCCGGCATTAAGCTCTGGTTGAATATCACCAACAATCCTTGGCTTTTGATTATCTGGTAATTCAATCGGTACTGTTACTCTATGAGTGGTGTCATCATAAACAAACGTAACCTCTGTTTCTTTATCAAGTGATAATTTATAATTATCACCGTTCCGTGCCCCATCTGCCCCGTAGTTCTCATCCCAAGTGCCATTTATGGCAATTTTATATTCATAATTTCCTGCAGGCAGTTTACCGGTTAGAATGTACTTCCCCGTTTCCTGCAACTTCATTTGCGTAGCCTGATCACCGGGATTCCACTCACCAGATCCTCCCAGTTCATCTTGCAGGTTTCCAACTAGGGTCACGATCCGACCTTCTGCTTTTGTTTGTGCCGGATGGAAAAAAGCTGTCCCTGCAATCGTTTGCACTAATATTGCTAAAAGTGCAAGGTAATTCATCCACTTACGTGATTTTCCTTTCATTCATGTTCCTCCCCCTTTTTGCGCAAGCGTTTGCACAATTACAAGTAGAAAACGCTTACTTGAACCTATTATCTCATCATCAATATCTCGAAAAGAATAGGTCTTAGCTACTAATATTTACTAAAACTTAAATCACGGACACGATTGCGTAAGGCTAACCACTCCTACGGCTTCATGGTCAAGTACCTTCACCAGGTAGACGTACATGCTTCACACAAAATAAAGAGGAGACACTCGCCTCCTCTTCAAATGGGCACTCTATTCTTGGAATTTCACTCGAATGTTTCGGCGCCCCTCATCTTCATTACCTTCTTCAGGCAGGGTGTCATTTTTTATAAAAAACGAAAGAACCAGCGTCAAAAGCGATAGTACAGCAATCACCATAAATGCCATGTTGGCACCGTGGATATCCGGATATAGGATTCCCGGCTCATCCTTCGCCGATGCAGCAGTTGTCGTCATCACAGTTACAAGAATAGCAGTCCCAACCGATGCGGCAATCATTTTCATCGTATTATCCATTGCTGCTCCATGGGGAATGAGCCGTTTCGGAAGCTGGTTTAGGGCTGCCGTGGCAGCCGGCATCATAACCATGGAGAGGCCGAACATCCTAATACTATATAAAACTGTTATAAATGTAATGGTTGTGTTTGGACCCAATTTTGTAAACGCAAATGAGGATGCTGTTATTATAATTAAACCCGTGATTACCAGCCATCTAGCACCGATTTTATCAAAAATCCTACCGATAATCGGTGCCAAAATTCCGCTTATTAGCGCGCCTGGTAACAGAGCAAGGCCTGCCTCAAATGCTGAGAAATCTCTCATATTCTGCATATATAAAGGAATGATCGTTTCAGCACCAATTAATCCCATAAACCCAACCATACCGATAATGATGGCATGTGGGAAAATTGAAATTTTAAATACTCTAAATTCCAGGATGGCATGTTCTAGACGTAACTGTCTTGTAATAAACCATACCAAGGAAAGACCTCCGATTCCTAATGTAAAAAGAGTGATGCCGCTTCCCCAGCCAAAATTTCCTGCACATGTGAATCCATATAGAAGACTGCCGAATCCAATAGAGGATAAAATGATGGAAATGACATCGACTTTTGGTTTCGATAATTCGGTAACATTTCTCAAGGTGAAGTATGCGACAACAATGTCTATTAAAGCTATTGGCAGGATGATAAAAAACAAGAGGCGCCATGAATAATGCGACGTAATCCATCCCGATAAGGCAGGCCCAATCGCCGGAGCAAAGGATATAACAAGTCCGACCAGTCCCATAGCAGCGCCGCGTCGATTAACTGGAAAAATCAGCAAAAATACCGTTTGCATCAGCGGCAGCATAACTCCAGCTCCGCATGATTGAATAATTCTTCCTAATAAAAGAAATTCGAAGTTTGGGGCTATTCCCCCAACTATTGTACCGGCTGCAAAAATGCTCATTGCAGTCAAGAATAACTGGCGGGTGGTAAACCGTTCTAACAGGAATGCACTTACCGGCACCATAATACCGTTGACAAGCATAAAAATGGTCGTCAGCCATTGCGCACTGTTGGCGGTAATGTTCATTTCCTTCATTATTGGAGGTATTGCTGTAATCATCAAGGTTTGATTTAAGATTGCGATAAATGTTCCCGCTAAAAGAAGCGCCACAATTGGGCCCCGTTTATTAGTGGATTTATCCATTTCTCATCCTCCTTTATTTTCAAAAACGTACTTACTAGATTACATGATTTTGCCACTTTGTGCTAACTATTTATCTTGAATGAGTTTGTCTTTTTTATCTATTTTTCTTGCGACATTCTTATCACTGTACATTTTTCCCATTTACACAAAAAACCCCCTCATCCACCGAGGGGGCCAATCTCAATTTCTTCTATAACATTATGATAAAATCCGTTTTTCACCTTCAATTGCCTGAATCGGGGCGATATTTTGTGTAAACTCCAAGGTGCCGACATATTTTCCATCCTCATCGCGAACGGCAAAATATCTAATGTAGACGTACTTATCGCGAAACTTAATCCAAAAATCCTCGCTGTCTTTCTTACCTGATTTAAAGTCTGCCAGCAAATCCTCGACCACATGAACACTTCTTGGCGGGTGACAATTTTGCACTGTCCTTCCGATAATGGCTTTTGTTCTAGCAAAAATTCTATCCTTCCCGTGCGAGAAATAACGGACCACATCCTCATGATCAATAAAGGTAATGTCAACCGGCAAATGATTTAATAACAGTTCAAGTTGTTTTAACGACAGGATCCCGGTTTCCATTTTAATATAGCCTTCGGAAATGGCATTTTCATCTAGTGCCTTCCGTTCTGGTTTCCAAACTGCCTCGGGTTCGGTTAGGCAAAAACCGATTTCATCGCTCTCATGAGCAATTTTCACCCATTCATCTTCTGTGAAATTGGCCAGCGCCATTGGGAACAGAATGTTCTCCTCCCGGTAAATCATTGCGGTTACCTCTTCGATTACCCAATTTAGTTTTTCAAGCACTACCTGCTTTTCACCATTATAATAAAGCAGTGTTTGTCTCACTTCTTTGACGGCATCGCGGATGAAGTCATCGATTCTCCACATATTATTTGTTGGACCGTATATGCCGTAGTTTTCTAAGTACGGAAAAATCAAATGTTCTTTACGATTGAAATGTTTATCAATATCAAGCAGTAAATTAATATCCTCTAAGAGCTTAAATACATTTTCCGTATGATCCTCTTTTTCGAACTGCCATAAATGCACTTGGAGCTGTGTTTTCACCAATTTATCAAGCTCTCTATTTTCCAGCTTAAAGGTGTGAATTGGGTGTCCCGGCTGCTCCTCAGGACGTTTTTCGCGGTTATCTTCCTCAATTCTTCCTTTAAAAATATCAGTGTGCTGAGTGTACAGGCGCTGCAGTTCTTCTGCCGGCATACTTCCTTCGTTGACAAACTCCAGCTGCAGCTGCGCAATTTCCTCTATAGTCACTTTACCAATAAAAGCATCGAAATGAGCCTTCACTTCATTTATATTCCTTCCACTATGAAGGTCTTTGAAAATTTCTTTTAAAATTTCGAGGCGCTCTGTATTCTTATATGTTTGTTGTTCACGGTTATTAATGAATTCACTCATATCCAGGATTCTCCTTCGTCAATTGCTTTTTTAAAAAATAACACTAATCCCGGTACGAGTTTGTGATTAAAATCATTCATTTCAAATGAAATATTAACAAGTTGTGAACAATGAAAACCTCAAATAAAAAAGCTTCAATTACCAAAATATGATAACTGAAGCATCCATATATCTTTACCCCAACATACTGTGCCCGCCATTAATGGAAAGAACCTGTCCTGTTATCCAATCAGACCAAGGCGATAATAGAAAAAGAATGCTACCTGATATATCGTCTATATTACCTAGCCGTTTTAATGGATATTGCTTCATGATTTTTTCTAGCACATCCGGGTCAAAGCTCTGCCCCTGATCTATGAGACCGAGGGCGACTGTATTACATTGAATATTATTTCTGCCAGCCTCCTGGGCAAGTGATTTAAGAAAGCTAATCGTACCGCTTCGTGCCGCGGCAGATATTATAAAATTTCGGTCTCCGGTACGGGCAGAATCCCCAATGATGTTGATAAATTTTCCTCCCTTTTTCTCCATCATATCCGGGATAAAGGTGTGGGCTAAATTCATAACACCGAGCAAACACACATCGATTTCCCGCTTCCATTCACCCGGTTGATATTTAAAAAAGGATTTATATTGGGCAAATCCGGCGTTATTGACAATTGCATCTATTTCGCCAATCCCTTGTGAAATGTCCTTTTTCATGTTTTGAACATCGTCAATGGATGCCAAGTCACCTTTCACTAGTACCACCTGAACGCCATGCCGTTCAATTTCCTTGACAGTTTCAAGTGCTTCTTTTTTGGAAGATTGATAATGCAGGACAATATTGGCTCCCTCATTGGCGGCTGCCAGCGCAATCCCTCTTCCTATGCCTTTAGCTGCACCTGTGACCAGAATATTTCTACCATTTATATTTAAATCCATTCATCCCACCGCCTATTTGCCGATAAATAAAGCTTGACGTTTTTCAAGGAATGCCAAGGTTCCTTCCTCTTTGTCAATGGAGCTGTACAGTACGGCCTGAGCCAGTTGCTCTATCAATATACCTGTTTGAATATCTGTTTCCGCTCCACTGTGAACCGCGAGCTTGGCAAGCCTTACCGCTAATGGCCCCTTGGCTAAAATTTTCCCCGCCTTTTCTTCAACAGCTCTACATAACTCTTCCGCTGGAACAACTGCCGATACCAAGCCGATTTCTTTTGCTTCCGCCGCAGTGATCATGTCACCTGTTAATATAATATCAAGGGCTCTACTTTTACCAATCAACCTTGTCAGTCTCTGAGTCCCACCTGCTGCCGGAATGACCGCCAAATTAAGTTCAGGCAGTCCAAATTTAGCGTTCTCACTGGCAATCCGAATATCACAGGACAGCGCCAGTTCACTGCCTCCACCTAAGGCATAGCCGTTTACAGCTGCGATGGTCACCTTTGGGCTGCTTTCCACTTTTTGATAAAAGCGGGACATTCCGAACGAAATGGCATCCATAGGTTGATAGCCGCGGACCTGCTTGATATCTGCCCCAGCCGCAAAGGCTTTATCCCCTGTTCCGGTAAAAACAATGACCCCAATACTATCATCCCGTTCAAGTGCTTCAAACCCCTCTTCCATCTCGGTAATGGTATCCTGATCCAAGGCATTCCGAACGCTAGGCCGATTGATTTTGATAACCCCGATAGACCCTAGCTTTTCCACCAAAATATTATCAAAAGACATTCTACTATTCTCCTTAAAAGATTCTAATTTTTAGAGCATCGTCAAGCCGCCGCTGACCGACAACGTTTGTCCAGTCACAAAACCCGCATCATCTGAAACAAAGTAAGCCACCGCGCCAGCAATATCCTGTGGCTGTGCCAATCTTCGGAATGGAATAGCCTTTTCCAGAGCACCGGCAATTCCTTCATTATATGAGCCGATTTCCTGGAATAATGGGGTGTCACTCGGACCTGGCGCCACACAATTTATGTTGATCTTATGACGGGCCATTTCGCGGGCCAGTGTTTTTGTCAGCGCTACTACACCGCCTTTTGCCGCAGAATAAACAGCTTCACCACTCGAACCAACCCTAGCTGCATCAGAAGCAATATTGACAACCTTCCCGAAACCGTTTTCAATCATAAGCGGCAAAATCTCCTTGCACGTATGGATCTGCCCCATCAAATTAATATCAATGATTTTCTTCCAGGTGTCCGGCTCACTCTTTAAAAATGGCTCAACTTTATCCCAGCCGGCGTTATTCACTAACACGTCAATTTTCCCATACGCTTCAACCGATTCCTGAACCGCGTTTTTCACACTTTCCAAACTAGTAACATCACAATGAACTGCAACTGCTTCACCGTCATTTTCTTTAATTTGCGCAACAGTTTCCGCAGCGCCCTCCTTATTAATATCAGCAACAATTAAGGACATTCCTCGTGATGCTAGTAATTTAGCAATCTCTCTGCCAATGCCGCTGCCGGCACCGGTAACAAATGCAGTACGTTTTACCACTGTTTATCCCTCCAATTTTTAAACCTTATCGTTAAAATCGTCTCGAAACCCATCAGCCTGTTTTCCCCCTACTAAAGGTAATATTGGTTTACTGTCTGAATTTCTTAAAATCAACCGGGCGTTTCTCGACAAAAGCATTTCTTCCCTCTGCCGACTCATCCGTTTTGTAGAACATCGCTAAGCTTGCCATCGAAATTTGCGAAATCCCTTCAATATTGGCGGAATCTGCATTAAAGGAATATTTCAGCATTTTAATAGCTGTTGGACTCTTTTCTAAAATTTTCCCCGCCCATTCCTCTGCTGCCGCCATCAATTCGCCTTGTGGGACGATTTTATTGACAAGGCCCATTTCCTTTGCCTCCTGTGCCGAATACTTTTCGCACAAGTACCAAATTTCCCTGGCCTTTTTCTCACCGACAATCCTCGCAAGATAGGCAGATCCTAACCCTGCATCATAGCTGCCCACTTTAGGACCACTTTGGCCAAAAATGGCAGTTTCAGCGGCGATGGTTAAATCGCAAACCACATGAAGAACGTGGCCGCCGCCAATAGCATAACCGTTTACAGCTGCAATAACCGGCTTTGGAATCGCGCGAATTGTCCGGTGCAAAGCTTCAATTTCCAATCCAATGCCACCGCCAAGTCCACCTGAGCTATCATAGCCACTGTCACCTTTATTCTTTTGGTCACCGCCAGTACAAAAGGCTTTTTCTCCTGCTCCTGTTAAAATAACCGCGCCAATTCTGTTATCATCCCAGGCATCCCGAAACGCCCAAATTAATTCTTGGACAGTTTGTGCACGAAAGGCGTTATAAACCTCCGGGCGGTTAATTGTTATCTTGGCAATTCCATCCTTTTTCTCATAAAGTACATCTGTCATTTCCATTTTTCATTCCTCCATTTTCTTTGCTAAAATTTTCAAAACAACTTGCCCTCTGACCACTTCAACACCAGATTGATTGATGCTTGTTACCTTTTCGGTAACCCAATCCATTTCTTGATTGACATCTATGGTTTCTATCTCAACCGTCAACAAATCGCCGATATGGACTGGATTTAGAAAGACGAATTCTTTCTTCAATATCACAGCAGGGTGACAGGTCAATTCTTTGCCCATCGCCTCCGCAATCAATCCCTCACAAACAATTCCCGGAACAAGAGGCAGTTCAAACCATGTCTCACTTTGATACACCACATTAAAATCCCAGGTTAAAAATTTCCACTTTTCAACATCTTCACTAATAATGTTCCTTTGGATTCTCGCTATTTGTCCGATAAAAAATGTTTCGGCATCATCCATTCGTGAAGTAGTCTCCTATTTTAATAGGGACGAAATTCTTTCCCAATCAATTCTCGAGTAATGACCATTTGGTTAGCCTGTGCAGTGCCATCCCCAATTTCCAACCCAATTACATCCCGAAGCCTTTGTTCAAGCGGCATTTCCTTCGTATAAGCGTAGTGTCCATTAAGAAGCATACATTCATGGATTGCCTCCTGTGCATATTTTGGTCCTAGCCATTTTACCGAGGATGCCTCTTTTGTATGTTTTTTCCCATTGTCACGAAGCCATAGGCCGCGATATGCCTGCCACTTAATTAACTCCAACTGCGTATAGTGGGTGACAATTGGAAAAGAAACACCCTGAAATTTTGCAAGCGGTCTTTCAAAAGCCTGCCTCGTTTTTACGTGTTCAATGGTCTCATCGATACTTTGGAAGGCTGCCCCAGCACACTGAAGTCCAATTAACAAACGGCTAAGGTCAAACCCATTCATAACTTGGAAAAAGCCATTGTTTTCAAGTCCGATTAGATTTTCTTCCGGTACCTCTACGTCCGTTAAATAAATCGATCCTCTTCCAATTGGGACATTCCCCATGTCTTCATAGCCTTTACACTCCACGCCAGGAGCATCGGCAGGCACAACGAAGGCACTGATTCCCTTGCTGCCGGAGTTGGGGTCTGTTTTTGCAAAAACTATGAAAGCATCGCCAATTGTTGCCGCACTGATTCCTGATTTTTCTCCATTTAAAATGTAGCGGTCCCCTTTATGTACTGCTGTCGAGCGGATTCCTGCAGCATCGGTCCCGGCCGCTGGCTCGGTAATTGCTACTCCAACAATTTTGTCACCGCTAGCAATTTGCGGAAGCCAAGTTTTTTTCAATTGGTCTGTCGCATGATTGGTAATAATCTCTGAGGCTAAGGCATTTAGCATGACAGCATAAGTCAGGTTAAAATCTCCTCTTCCGACTTCCTCTGCTGCAATACCGGTCGTAACGCAGTCTGCTCCGCTGCCACCATGCTCTTCTGGAATTCTCAATCCGTTCACTCCCAGTTCGCCAAGCTTTTTCCATAAATGGCGGGGATGCGTTTTTTCACGGTCCCATTTTGTATACTGGGGAAGCAATTCATTCAGGGAGAATTCTCTTAACATTTCGCGAAAATACTCTTGTTCATCAGTAAAGGTAAAATTCAACAAGATGATTCCCTCCTTTACCTTTCTATATTGCAAATTCTGTGCCAACATTGAATTCACCATTTTACCGGATTCCCGAGTTTTGTATTTTTGCAAAATCACTATTTTTCGCATATACGCGAATCCGATTTGCGAAACAAGAAAAGCGGAAGCGCCTTGACCAGGGGCGACAGGCATAAGACGAGCCGGCGAGAAGGCTGTTTTTTAGCCTTCTTGACGGATTGGCTTATGACCCCGAGTCCCTAGGCGCTGCAGCTAGACAAAAAAAAACACACACTAGAAAAAGTGTGTGTGAATAGATAAAATCATCATTTATTTAGTTTATATTTCGCTATTTTTCTATATAGACTGGCTAGGTGAATATTCAGCAATTGGGCTGCTTTTGTCCGGTCGCCGTCTGCTTCCTTAAGTGCACGCTGGATTGCGGAAACTTCTGCATTTGATACAGCTTCCTCTAAACTTAAAAGTTTAGGTGTTTCTTCCGTCTCCGTTTTTTCAACTGAACGTTCAAGAGATGGGGAAATAAACAAGCTGTCCATTGTCAGGGTTTCCCCCTGAACAATGTTCATCCCCCGTTCAATAACCGCTTTTAGTTCGCGGACATTCCCAGGCCACTCGTAATTCAAAAGCCATTCCTGGAGATTAGGTGCTAAGTATTTTACCTCTTGGACTAATTTTTCATTGAAATATTCGATGAAATAATAGGCTAACGTTAAAATGTCCTCTTTTCTTTGCCTTAATGACGGTATTTTTAATTCAAATACATACAAACGATAAAACAAGTCCTGCCGGAACTTGCCTTCCTGAACCAAAGTTTTTAGGTCTCGGTTCGTAGCGGCAACAATCCGGATATCGACATTCTTGCTTCCAGTTCCCCCAAGCCGCTCCACCTCTCGCTCTTGCAGCACCCGGAGCAGTTTCCCCTGGGCTTGATAAGGCAACTCGGATATCTCATCTAAAAATAGTGTCCCGTTCTGCGCCAATTCAATTTTTCCAGGCTTTCCTTCTTTCTTCGCCCCGCTAAATGCCCCTCCTTCATAGCCAAATACTTCCGATTCAAATAATTCATCAGGAATCGCCGCACAGTTAACCGCCACAAACGGATGGTTTTTTCTCGAGCTAAGTCCATGAATGGCCTGGGCAAACAATTCCTTCCCTGTACCGCTTTCGCCAGTAAGCAGCACAGTTGAACTACTAGCTGCAATCCTGGCAGCCAATTCCTTAATTTGAGCCATCAATGGGCTGTCGCCAATAATCTCCTCAAAACTATATCGATTCCCGTTGGATGTCTTTGATCTTATTTTTGGCTTATCCACCATCTGCAGAAAAGAATAAAATTCAGCATGATCGATTTCTTCTTTTCTTAAAATGACCGAATAAATGAGGTGTTTGTCCTTTTTTTCGATTCTAATTAAACAGGGACGACCTTTAATTAAACCAGAAATAACTGTTTTTCCAACAGCAGAGGCTGGCCGTTTTTTTGTGGCTCCTTCCACGATATGCGCAATAGAAAGCCCAATTATATCAGGCTTTTCAAAAGCAAAATAGCTGCAAAATTCAGGGCTGACATCTACAAGAATCCCCTTTTCATCCACTTCCAGTGATCCCCAATACCCAGCGCGGTTATCAACTTTTTGGGTTAGCTCCATTCACATCACCTATGAACTTTGTTTCGGCAGTACAAGTATGACCACCTGTCCTTTTACCACTTCGTTTCCCTGCTGGTTGTAACAGCTGACCCTTTGGGTTACCCAATTCCTTGTTTCGTTAATATCAATAATTTCGAGCTCCGCTGTAATCTCATCTCCCACATGGACTGGGTAATAAAAAACCAGTTCCTTTTGCAGCAAAATACAGGCGTCTCCCGGCAGCTTTTGGCTAATGACCTGGGTGATTAAGCCTTCGGTCAATAACCCTGGAACAATTGGTTGGTCGTAAAAATTTTTCCAGACATTTTCATTTACTTGATAAACTGGGCTAAAATCCCGTGTCAACTCATTGCATAATTTGACATCATCATCTGTAAATACTCGTTTTAAGCGAGCGATTTGTCCGATAAATAACTCATCAATCGCTATACTCATCTATTTCATCTCCTATTGAAAAAATATTATGAATATTTTTTATAATTCAAGGGTAACAGATACTCATCCATCCGTGCAATACTCAATCCCCATTCACAGCTGTGTTAGGTATTATAATTATTGAATATTCAACGCCGCCACGGCATATCGTTGTTAAGACGGAAAGGAGACTAAAGAATGACCATAAGTAAAGAAACAACCAAGAAAATTGATAGTATCGCCAATCAGAAGGTCCGTAACATTGTTAAAATATGCGTGGAGCAAGGCTGCCAATTCAGACCGCATCCCAGCAATCCAAATATGATAAATTTGTTCGATCCAATCCGAAGGAAAAATATTATCGGCGATATAAATATTGCAAGTGAAAGAGGCTATTTTACCCTTGAAGTGAAGGGCGGAAGGTTCAAGTCATTTCGTAATGAAACACATGATTTGGATATTGACCGGGCAGATTTCGAAGAACGGGTACTTAAAAAGCTGAAAGGCTGATTGGTTAAAAACTAAGGGGCAGTGATATCTAAAATCGCTGTCCCTTCTATGAATATATTTTTTATAAAAATTTTTCAATTTCCTTTTGGCCATTTTCATTTTCTTTATATAGAAATGTTACGTTACTTCCCTCTTTAAGGGCTAATATTTGTTTTTGGGCTTCATCAGATAATTGGAACGCGGTTTTCGTGCCATTCATATCAATCTCAATGGTATGTGGGTCGATTTGTCCAACATATTTGCCAGAACCGTCGAGAGCGGCTTTTTCCACAAGTAAATCCATAACAACCCTAGCCTGCTCCTCTTTTGCTGTTAAGAAAACCTCCAGCTTATACTTGCCATTTTTCAGGTCGGTGATGGTAAATTCCTTGGCGATTTCTTCATTGTTTTCGAGATTTACTTCCTGCATAGCTTGAGTGGACATAACCTCTTCTGAATATTGTTTTACCTTTTTTCCAGACTCATCATATACGATATAATCCACTTGTAAACCATTTGAAAACGTTAATTTCTGACCTTTACCAGAAATATTCTTTACCCGGTAATTCACGTTAATTCCCGTCTCTTGCTCAATCATTTCAATCCTTGGGAGAAAACTTGCAGCAATCTCGTTTTGTTTAGGGGCTGTCGCTTTTGGAGCTCCTGAACTACCATTCTTCTGATCCCCCACACCAGAACCGCAGCCGGCTAAAAGTCCAATGGCTAAGGCAGAGCTTACTATAAAAATCACTCTTTTATTTCTCATTTTCACGATCCCCTTTTTGTAATTATTTGGTTTTCAGCATAATAGTCGCTTAAAAAAGGGGTGAGGTTACACCGTATTAAAGAAATTGGTCTTTTGACATAAAGAAAGCCGCCCGATTAGGCAGCTGATCTTTTTTTATAACTTCTCCAATATCGTGAAAAGCTCTTCTAAATGGTGAATCTCGAAAGTAGGTATGACTTCATTCCGCTCTTTATTGTGACGGTTAACCCATACCGATTTGATTCCCGCACGGTTAGCCCCAAGAATATCGGTCATCAGGTTATCCCCTACCATGATGGCTTCATCCTTCTCCAGGGAAAGTCTTGACAAGGCATGTTCAAAAATCGTTGGATCTGGTTTTCCTCTACCAAAATCACCTGAAATGACGATTTGGTCAAAGTATGGAACCAATTCTGGAGTAATCGTTAGTTTCGTATTTTGCAAGTCTGGTGATCCATTCGTTAATAGTAGAAGCTGGTATTTCCCTTTTAACGAATCTAGTGTTTTAAACGTTTCCTCATATAGAAACGGCAGCTTTCGGCGCTCGGCTGGGAAACGCTCCGCCAATTCTTGGCCAAATTCTGGGTCGTCAACCCCCATAGCCTTAAGACCCGCCGTCCAAGCGTCTTTCCGGTAACCAGGAACCGTATCCTTCATTTTTCTAAAATCATCGTGATCATCTAGGAAATTACCCCATAGACCTTCAAAGGGATTGATTCCTATCATTTGTGTAAAAGGATAAAATTCATAGGAAGAGTAGAGGTTTCTAGCAGCCTCTCTGACAGCCTCCTCCAACTGGTCCGAATCTAGTCCATATCGTTCCTCTGCAACCTTACATGTAGCCACAAAGGCTTCCTTTACACTCTTCTGATCCCACAGCAACGTATCATCCAAATCAAAAAAAACTGCTTTAATCATGCTGGCGCCTCACTTTTTGTTTTTTTAACTAGTTTACCATTTTTTCAAAAAAAGAAAACTGAAAACTTCCTATATTCATAATCTAAAAAAGAGGTTTTAAAATAAGGAGGAATTATATTTGCCTTTAGACAAGTTTGTAGATGCATTGCCAATACCGTCAATCATAACCCCCATCGGGAACAGAGATGGAAAACCGTACTACGAGGTAGAAATGAAGCAGGTTCAGCAAAAATTACACCGTGACCTAAAACCGACGACTGTTTGGGGTTTTAACGGCATGTATCCCGGACCTACATTTGAGGTTCGCAGGAACCAACCTATTTATGTTAAGTGGGAAAACAAGCTGCCGTTTGAACACCTGCTTCCGGTGGATAGAACCGTGCATGGCGCAGAACTGGACCGACCATCTGTCCGGACAGTTGTGCACTTACACGGTGGTCGTAATCGTCAGGAAAATGACGGGTATCCGGAAGCCTGGTTTACCCGAAACTTCAAAAACGTTGGCCCTAAATTCTTGCATGAAGTTTATTATTACCCAAATGGTCAACGTCCTGCTACCCTCTGGTATCATGATCATGCCGTTGGAATCACCCGGCTAAATGTTTATGCAGGGCTAGCCGGGTTTTATCTTATTAGAGATGACGAAGAGGAAGAACTTAACCTTCCACAAGGAAAATATGAAATTCCGATATTGATTCAAGATCGATCGTTCTATCTTAGCGGGGAGCGGTTTGGTGAATTATTCTATCCTGCCCAGCCAAACCAGGCAGCGCCGCCGGATCCTTCACCGCCCATTGATTCAAGCCTGCCCAGACCATCTGTCGTCCCGGAGTTTTTCGGGAATACCGCTCTTGTGAATGGAAAAGTCTGGCCCTTTCTCGAGGTTGAGCCGCGCAAATACCGATTCCGTATCCTTAATGGCTCCAATTCCCGGTTTTATCGGCTACGATTAAGCTCTGGCCAAGAGTTTATCCAAATAGGGACAGATGGCGGATTTCTTGAGAAGCCAGTTATTGTACCACATAGGGAAGGGCTGCTGCTCGGCCCAGCGGAACGTGCAGATGTGATTGTCGACTTTTCAAAACATGCAGGTCAGAAAATCATCCTAACAAATGATGCGCCATCACCATTCCCAAGCGGCAATCCGCGTATTCCCACCCTTCCACAAATTATGGAGTTCCGTGTTAGTAAAAACCTTACTGAACCTGACAAAAGTGTTATTCCAGCAACATTATCTTGTTTGGAAAGACTAAATCCAAATGGTGTACCTGTACGGCAAAACATCTTGACTGAAATTGATGACCCGGAATTTCCAGGTCGTTTGAAACCATTGCTCAATGACATGACCTGGAGTGAATTACCCATTACAGAAACTCCGTATAATGGCACAGTAGAAGTTTGGGAGCTATACAACTTGACAGGAGATAATCATCCAATGCATTTACATCTTGTGCATTTCCAGGTTCTCAATCATGCTCCCATTACAATTGATAAAAATAAACATATCACACACGTTGGTCCACCGCGGGAACCATCCCCAAATGAAAAGGGCTGGAAGGATACCGTTGGGGTAAATCCGAAAGAAGTCACTCGCATTATTGCCCGCTTCGGACCTTTTACGGGGATTTACCCTTGGCATTGCCATAACCTTGAACATGAGGACCATGAAATGATGCGCCCGTATGAAGTACTCCAAAATCCTGAATTTGACCCACGCATTCCAATTCCAGGTCAATGCCCTGATGACTCGTTTACTCAAAGCTTTGAAAAGGAGGGCCAAGATGAGTGAAGTATTTGACTTCCCCCCTCTTCTAATGAAAGAACCTAGCATTATCATGAAATGCTAGGTTTATTTTCATTATTTATGCATGCAATGTTTTTAATTCTTTCTCTTCCTTACTAACGATTTGCTTCGGAAGCAACCCGCTAAAAATGGCCGCCAGTGCAAGAATGATAATCGAAAAGTAGAAAGAAAGATTATAATTTCCTGAGAGGCTATACCAGAAACCTGGTAAGTACGAACCTAATGCCGAGCCTATTTGATGGCTTAGTGACAACATGCCCAGGATAAACCCTACAGAATGATTTTTAAAAAATTGAGTTGCCAGTAATTGAGTTGGCGCTACCGTTGCAAAGTCGACCAATCCGAACACAACGGCAAAAGCCAGCAGCATTGCCGGGTTATAAGTATTTAAAAGAATAACAATGGATAAAGCTCTTACCGCATACAACCCGAACAGTATTTTTTTGCAACTCCATCGATCCGCAACGATGCCTGAAAGTAAAATGCCAATAATGTTAAAAGCAGCCAGAATGCTCACCGCAGCACCTGTTACACCTGGAGAAAACCCACATAAATTAGAAATAGGAATTAAATGTGTATCCATTAATCCTGTCGTGGTAAATCCACAAACTCCAAACGGTAAAATTAAAAACCAAAACTGTCTTTGGCGGAAAGCTTCCCAAATAGAAAAATTACTATTTTGATTCGCATCACCAATTGCCTGTTTTTCTTCTTTCGCTTTTCCGCCAATTGGCAGTAAACCTTTCTCATTAGGGTCATTGCGTAATAATAAAAGGACAACAGGAAAAACAATAACTGCCAGAAAAATGCCTAAAATAACAACTGTTACTTTCCAATTCAACCAGTTTATTAACAGTAAAGACCCTGGTACAAGAAGCATTTGTCCTGCTCCAAATCCTGCTTCTATAATCCCCAAGGCAAGGCCGCGTTTTTCATTGAACCACTTCGTTACCAGGACGGTTGCCGCAACATTAGATGCTCCCCCCACTCCGATGGAAACGAAGATGCCATAAAGAACAAACAACTGCCATGGCTTATTGATAAAGGAGGTTAAAAAGATACTCACTCCAACCAATAAGGTACTCACCGATAAAATCAACCGTGGACCCAGCTTATCTACGAGTCTTCCAATCACTGGCTGCGAAAGACCATAAACAACAAAGCTTAATGTAGATATAAGGGAAATAGTCCCCCTATCCATGGAAAAATCTTTTTCCCAAGGCTGCACAAATGCTCCAAACGCAAGGCGAACTCCTTGAACAGCCAATAAAGCTAAAAATGTAATAAAAATAATTATCCATGCATAATGGAATTTTGCTTTCATAGAATTCACCACATCCGTACTGTAATTTAGTTTTATTCCCGTTTTCAGCCTAATCATAAATTTCACAATATTAATAGTATTTACTGTACTATGATACCACTTTTCCGCTTTAAACAAATAAAAAAGGTACTTTCTCATTAAGAAGAAAAGTACCTATAACAAAATTATTCTTTTTACAACAATCCAAGACATTAATATAAATACGGATAAGAACCTCCAGGCGGCCTCCAAGTCGGGATTCCTTGAAACCCTTGACCCATCATTGGCTGCTGATAATATGGATTGTGATTTGGATTGTGATTTGGATTGTGAGATGGCGAGTAGTGATGTGGTGGAACATGGCTAAGCGTTGAGTGATTATATTCGGCAATACAACCTCCAGTTTGTCCAGGATGTGGACCAGTTGTAATATGTTGTGTCAATCTTCACACCTCTTTTCCACGAAATTTAATTTATCATATGAAGACAAGTTTCACTTTGTTACTTTCATAAAAAAACACCAATTAGCCTTTTGATTACACATTAATCCTTCCCATCAAAATAGTATTATAATAATTCCCATCGGAAAGAATTTTGTCCTTTTTTAAGATGCCTTCCACTTCGAACCCATATTTTTGATAAAGTTTAATAGCTTTATCATTCGTTTCAAGAACACTCAATGATATTTTCTTAATACCGTTTGAATCTGCCCAATGAATGGACTCTTCCAATAGTTTTTTTCCTATACTATGACCCCAAAATTCTTTTAAGACACAGACTCCAAATTCCACTTTATGTGACATTCTTTTCAGTAGAGTTCCTTCACATCTAGAGAAACCTACAATTCTATCATTTGCTTCAGCCACTAAAAAAAGGTTATTTTTCCGTTCAGTATCCTCTCTAATAATCTGTTTGAAGCCAGATTCATCTATGTATGCTTCTCCTTTTTCTCGATCCATATTTTCTGTTTCACCATCAATCTGCACTCTAACTTCAGATAAGTTTTTGGCATCCTCCTCTTTTGCAGACCTAATAATATAACGTAAATTATTTATTTCAAATTCATTTGGATTCACTTTCATTTAAAACTGTCCCCCATTTTCAGCTTAGTTGCCCTTACTATAATACTCCCACGCCCACTTTATTTCCTTCTTGCTAACATAAAAAAGCGTTCCTGTTTGAAACAGAAACGCAACTTTATACCCACAAATCATTGAGATTTGAGTGTTATTATTTTGTTTGGTTGATTCCATTAACGATTTGTGTCAATGCTTCATTTATTGGTGTAGCCGGCCGGCCAATAAGTTTTTCAAAATCGTTACTTTCAACAGCCAGTGTATCTTCGCGAATGCTTCTTTGGATGTCAACAAGTAAAGGAATAAGAAAATCAGGCAGTCCAACAGCTTTCATAATATCGGCATATGCAGCATCATCAACCTTTTGTAAAATTACCTCTTTACCCAACACGTTGCCAAGGGCAGATGTTAATTCTTCCTGTGTTAATAGTCTGCCGGAAAGCTCGTAAATTGTGTTATCGTGTCCTTCACCACTCAGTACCGCAGCTGCAGCTTCTGCATAATCCTGCTGCAACGCCCAGCCAACTTTACCTGATTCCGCAGATGTTACCCATGGAGCACCTGCGATAACGCCTTGAATACTTGGGATTTCGTTTTCCAAGTACCAGTTGTTGCGTAAGAAAGAGTAAGGGATGCCTGTTTTCACGATTGCCTTTTCTGTTGCCTGATGTGTAGGAGCGAATAGGTTATTACTTTCCATTGCGTTCGCTAAACTAGTATAGGCAATGAATTTAACTCCCGCACGTTCTGCTGCAGCTACTGCATTGGCATGCTGGCGAATTCTTGTTTCATTGTCTCCGTCCGCAGAAATGATTAATAAACGATCGATACCTGCAAAAGCAGTATCCAATGTTTCCGGCAGATCAAAATCTCCCTGGCGGACTTCCACTCCACGAGCACGCAGCCCTTCTGCTTTCTCCGGATTGCGAACACTGACAGCAAGTTGGTTTGCGGCTACAGTTTTTAATAAAGTCTTAACGACTTTTGAGCCAAACTTTCCTGTTGCTCCTGTGACTAATAATTTCATTTTGATTCCTCCGATATAGTTTTATTTAAGAGTCCGTTTGTAACAAATTTGATTACCTGTAATCATAATAGTTACAATTTATTTTTTTGTCAACAAATAAATTTTGTTCTTTCTATTAAGATAAAATTCACAAAAAACAAAAAAGGACTTACTCATTAAAATTTCGAGTGAAGTCCTTGATCATATGATGGATTTCTTTAGTTCCTGTATTGGTTAAATCTTTTTAACTTATATCATATAATTTACATTTATCATAAAAACTGGTTTTACCGATTTCCAGCAGTTTAGCCGCTTCTAGTTTATTACCCTTCGTTACCACTAAAGCTTGTTCAATTGCATGTTTTTCTGCTTGGATGAGTGTCTCTTTCAATGGGAGAATATTCTTCGGTTCCGCTGACAAGATATTGCTTACTGAAACAGTTTGTTCATTATGTAAGTTACCTTCGTTTCCCCCCTCGGTTTCTCGATCGCGCAAATATAGGGGCAGGTGCATTAATAGAATGGTTTTTCCATCAAGCACATTGATCGAACGTTCTAATACATTCTCCAATTCGCGAATGTTCCCCGGCCAAGAATGCTGCATCAATCTCTCAGTTACCTCATAGGACAACTCAATACCATTTCGGAAAAATCTCGCTTCTAATTTTTTCAATAACCGCTTTGCAATCCCAGGGATATCCTTCTTCCTTGTCCTAAGCGGAGGAATATCAATTTTAATGACATTTAATCGGTAATATAAATCTTGTCGGAAATCCCCTTTTTCCACCATTCTTTCTAAATTCCGATGGGTGGCAGCAATAATCCGCACATCCACAGGAATAGATTTATGACCTCCGACTCGGACCACTTCTTTTTCCTGCAGCACTCTTAATAGTTTACTTTGCATCGTGAGCGGCATATCCCCAATTTCATCTAAAAATAACGTCCCGCCGCTTGCTAATTCAAACTGTCCCTTCTTGCCGCCTTTTTTCGCGCCTGTAAAAGCACCATCCGCATAACCAAACAATTCCGATTCAAGCAGGTGCTCTGGGATGGAGGAACAATTAATGGCCACAAAGGGAGCGGCAGACCGGTTGCTGTCATGATGAATCGCATGAGCAAATAATTCCTTTCCGGTGCCAGATTCACCGATCAATAACACCGACGAATCGCTCCTGGAAACTCTTTGCGCCAATGTTTTTGCTGCAAGAAAATTAGGGCTGTCCCCGATTAAGTCCTGAAAACTATATTTACTTTGCAAATCCCTTTGAACCCTTGCTTGATAATAGTTTAATTCATCAACAAGGCTTTGGATCTTACTTTTATACATCCGCCATTCTTCAGGATTACGGAACATGACATTTCCTACGGCACCAACAATCTGTTCCTCTTCAACAATTGGAAATCGATTAGCAATCATTTCACTGCCATTTATATGTTGGACTGAGGCCAATTCCTTCAGACCTGTTTGGGCAACAATATGCATCCGCGAGTTTTCAATCACATCCTGTACATGCCGGCCAAGCGCATCTTCCATCGTGGTGCCGATAAACTCGCAATATCCTTCGTTAATATATAAAATAATCCCGTTATCATCGACAATAACCACACGTTCTGCTAATAGATTGATAATTTGCTCATGCCAGCTGCTTGGTACTTTGTCAAATGCCCGCATCGATTGCCTCCCCTATAAAAACTCATTAAATTCATTATAGCAAAATCTTAATAAGTTTTTTCAAAATTGGAATATTTGTAAAAAAAAGAGAATCCTTCTGACTGGATTCTCTTGCACTATCAACACTTACACTGATACCGTCTACTGCGCTGTGTACCCGCCATCGAGAACAACCGCCTGACCTGTTATCCCCCTGCCTTTGTCGCTTGCTAGAAATACGGCATAATCCGCAATCTCAGATACAGATAAGAGTCTTTTTTGGGGGACAAGCGGATAAATGACTTCCTCGAGGACACGTTCTAATCCGACATTTCTCGTCTTGGCCAAATCAGCCAACTGCCCCCTTACAAGCGGTGTATCAACATAACCAGGACATAGGGCATTGACCGTAATTCCGTACTGGGCTCCTTCCAATGCGGCTACTTTCGTTAAGCCAATCACCCCATGTTTCGCGCTGTTGTAGGCCGCTTTCCCGGCAAAGCCAACCAAGCCATTAATGGAAGCCATATTGATAATTCGGCCGAAGCCCTGCTCTTTCATATACGGCAATACATTTTTAATGCCAATAAACGGCGCCGTTAACATAACTTTAATCATCAGTTCAAATTTTTCTGTCGGAAAATCCTCAATTGGAGAAACATATTGCAGCCCAGCATTATTTACGAGAATATCTATTTTTCCAAAAGTACTTCTTGACAATTCCAGACTATTCTTATATGCCTCCTCATCGGTGACATTACAGGGGGCGGAAATTGCATCAAAACCTTGTGCCTTTAACTCCAGTGCCACTTGTTTACTTTTTTCTTCATTTAAATCGGAAATAACAATATTTGCCCCTTCTTCAGCAAAAGTCTTAGCAATTTCTAAGCCGATTCCACTTGCCGACCCTGTCACAAATGCTGTTTTTCCAGCTAATGCCTTACTCATAATTAAGACCTCCTAAACTGTTAAGCAATTCCAAAGAGTGTATATATAGCAATAACAGCAAATACCGCCAATGTCTTAATGACCGTGATGGCAAAAATATCTCGGTAGGATTGCTTATGGGTTAGCCCTGTTACGGCCAGCAAGGTGATGACCGCTCCGTTATGCGGCAGGGTGTCCATCCCGCCCGATGCCATCGCCACGACACGGTGCATAACTTCAGGTGGAATATTCGCTGCGGCAATCGCTTGATTATACTTTTCAGCCATCGCCCCCAGCGCAATCCCCATGCCGCCTGAGGCCGAACCGGTCATCCCGGCAAGTGTCGTAGTGGTAACAGCTCCGTTCACGAGTGGATTAGTAAAAGTAGAGGAAATACCATCACTCATTTTTGCAAATCCCGGAAGTGCTGCAATAACTCCACCAAATCCGTATTCTGCACCTGTATTCATGGTAGCCAATAAAGACCCGCCAATTGCTGTATTCACACCATCCTTAAAGCCTTTCGTTACGCGCTTCCAATCATAGGCAATCGAAGTGATAATCCCAACAAGGAGCGCCATAATAATCGCCCAAATGGGGGCAGATACTGCTACATCAACCTTATAGGCATCTAAGCCAAGTGCTGCAAAATCAAAACCATTCGGATACCATTTTGGAATATTCGTTACAAAAAGTTTATTCGTTACCCCGACCAAAATGAGCGGAACAAAGGCAAGAATTTTTCTTGATAATGACTGTTCGGTTGTTAAATCAGGTAGAGCAGGCTCATTGGCACCAAGCTTTTCCTTTTCAATAGCAGCTGCCATTTCCGCTCCTAACCCATAATAACCTTCACCTGCTTTTTCAGCCTTTTTCCGTCTGGATTCCAGATAGAATAAGCCGGCTGCCAAAACGATGATGGCACCAATGATTCCAAGGATAGGTGCGGCATAGATGTCGGTTTTAAAAAAAGCAATCGGAATAACGTTTTGAATTTGCGGTGTTCCAGGCAGCGCATCCATTGTAAATGTAAACGCACCTAGCGCAATCGTACCTGGAATAAGCCTTTTCGGAATATCTGCCTGCTTGAACATTTGTGCAGCAAACGGGTAAATCGCAAACACGGCTACGAATAAACTAACCCCGCTGTAGGTTAATATTGCCCCAAGCAGCACAATCGACAGCATCGCCCGTTTCGCCCCAAGCCAACTGACAATTGTCTTCGCAATCGATTCAGCAATCCCGGACATTTCAACAACCTTACCAAAAATAGCTCCTAATAAGAAAACAGCAAAATAAGATTTAATAAATCCGACCATCTTCTCCATAAATACACCTGAAAAGAATGGCAATACATGGCTAGGTGCAATCAATACAACAGCTAGCAGAGCACAGATTGGAGCAAACAGGATAACAGAGTAACCTCGGTATGCCACAAACATCAATAATCCAAGTGCCAATAAAATAACCAATAAATCCATATACATCCCCCTTGCGTAAAATTCGTAAAGGACTTTTTCAGAAAACGCTTTCATCCCCATTCAAAAAAAAGACCGTTACATTTAAATTTATTTGCAAGTTTTATGCCAACTATTCTGAAAATTAAAAATGCTTATTTTAAAGGCGTAATCAACATAATCACTTAGAAAATATCGATAATTCTGGATCCAATTTCCGATTCCACGGAAGCTGTTTTTCCGATAATCCGGAAATTCCGCCTATCCGGAAAAATTACATACCTTCACCAAAAAGATTTCCCACAACAAAAAAACGCACTGCCAATTTGCAGTGCATTTTAACAAGGGTATATGTTTATGATTTAAGCGTTATTTTCCCTAAAAGAAGTTTGAAAATATTTTTGCAGCTTCACGATTCCAGTGCTGATCGCAATGGCAATGATTGCTGGCAACAGCCAGCCAAGTCCTTCATTATATAACGGCAGTACTTGTTCATAGAAGGATACGATCGGGTCCATCCACCTGAAATTTTCGATTCCTACAAGCTGGCAGAAAGTTTTGATTCCATCGATAATGCTGACCATAAAGGTTACCACAGTTGCTGAAACATAGACAATCTGCGAATGTCTAAAAAACTTTGATAAAAATGTCAGCAGCATTAGGACAACAGCCAGCGGATAAAGAAACATTAAGACTGGAATTGAAAAATTAATGATGTTTGCTAATCCGAAATTACCAATGATAAGAGATACTAACGAAAAGAAAACAACCCAAATTTTATAGCTGATTTTCGGCATTTGGCCATGAAAATACTCACCGCAGGCTGTTACCAATCCGATACTCGTAGTCAAGCAAGCAAGAATGATAATAATCGAAAGCATGACTGTTCCGACAATCCCAAAATAATAGGTTGCTGTTTTTCCGAGGACTGGACCTCCTGTTTCTAAAAGTCCGAATCGCCCTGTGCTAGTCGCACCTAAGTAAGCAACACCAACATAAATGATTCCTAGGAAAACTACCGCAACCAATCCGGATTTGGCTGAAGCCGACAGAATGCCTCTTGTTGATTTAACTCCCATGGCACGAACAGCATTGATAACAATGATGCCAAACACAAGCGATGCCAGTGCATCCATCGTGTTGTATCCTTCCATAAAGCCCTTTACAAACGCACCGTTGGCATATGCTTCTTGTGGTGCTCCAATTGACCCCATTGGTTTAACAATCACCATGACTAATAATACAAAAATGAGAATAATGATGGCAGGCGAGAGGATTTTCCCGATCCGGTCAACCAGCTTAGCCGGATTTAATGAAAACCACAAGGTTACTCCAAAAAATATTAGTGAAAATATGAACAATCCAATGTGGTCCGAGCCCCCGCCGACAAACGGCGCAATCCCAATATCATAGGCTACAGCACCTGTTCTTGGTGCTGCAAACAGCGGTCCAATTGTTAAATAAAGCAGCGAGGTAAAGATAATTCCATAAAGCGGATGAACCCTGCTTGACAGTTCCTGCAGGTTTCTGCTTCCAGAAACGCCCATCGCTAATATTCCAAGAAACGGCAAACCAATCCCCGTTATTAGAAACCCAGCTGCCGCCTCCCAAACGTTTGTCCCTGCGTTTTGCCCGAGTGATGCCGGAAATATTAGATTTCCCGCTCCAAAAAACAAGGCAAATAACATGACCCCTATTACAAAATACTTCGAAAATGGCAATCTATTTTCCATTAAGGTTAAACCCCTTCATTTCTTATTCACGGATACTAATTTTACTATTCTCAAAATTAAAATGCAATCCATTTCCGTGATTATTTTGATAATTTTAAAATACATTTAAATACTGGAAATACAGAATTAATCATTATTTACAGTAATTGCTTTTTGAAGCTACTTTTATAACACTCAATTCACAAAACAAAAGTAATTCTTCTAAAATAACATTTTACCATAGGAAAATTCAGCCATCCGAGCCATAACCTACGCCTGTTAACACAAAATTTCAAATAATACCCGTTTTGCCGGAGATATCATTATATAATGAATTTGAAAGATAAATTCTTTTCTCTGGAGTGAGATTTAGATGTCAAAAAAGAAAAAAGTCATTAAGGACAGCACTTCGGAATTTATTGATTTGCATAAACAATTGGCTTTTTTGCGAGATAACAAGCGAAAAATACAGGAAGACAAAGACCTTTATTACGATGAAACAGAAGATTTACTTGATATTCAAAAATACTATCAAACAACAGCTCAACATGACCTTGATGGCACCACTTTATTTTATAAATACAATGAATTACTAACAAAAACCCATAAAAACCGAATCCCCTATTTTATCAGTAAAGATTTATATCTCTATACCTGGGTAGACCTGCACCCAGACGGCAGCGTAAAAAGTATTTACTCCAGTGAAAAA
Source organism: Neobacillus sp. SAB-20_R2A (assembly GCF_049568635.1). Classification (NCBI taxonomy): domain Bacteria; kingdom Bacillati; phylum Bacillota; class Bacilli; order Caryophanales; family Bacillaceae; genus Neobacillus; species Neobacillus sp. SAB-20_R2A. Next base: position 3,908,203 of record NZ_CP145895.1, read on the forward strand.
AAGAATCCTGAAACCATCATTATTCAGGATTATCAAATCATCACAGAAAAATATGCTGAATTTCAGGAATTTCTTCGAAAAATTAAGCAAAAGGAATTCGAAACGCTTCACGAATTGAAAGTCTACGAACGAAAATTAAAAGTGAACACGGAACATATTGTCCCCCAATCATGGTTCGGTGCGCTCGAACCGATGAAGGGCGATTTGCATCATTTGTTTGTTTGCGACCCGGAATGTAATATTACCCGCTCCAATTTCGCTTACTCAGATTTTCCCAATTTCCATCCCGAATCACCCGAAGAGCCGGTTCAAAATAATTGCGGACTCGCGGTCGGGGGAAGATTTGAGCCTGAGCATGGCAAAGGGACAGCAGCAAGGGCAATGCTGTATTTCCTGCTTCGCTATCCGAAGGCAATCAAAAAAGCTTTTCGAATTGAGATAGATCTCTCCACTTTAATCAGGTGGCACAAGACTTTTCCAGTAGGACTTTATGAAAAGCATCGCAATCAAACCATTTACCATATCCAAGGAAATCGGAACCCATTCATTGACTTTCCTGAACTGACTGAACAAATTGAATTCCCTATTCTATAACTTGTTATTCCCATCTTTTTTTGCAGATTAATAGATTTGCAGTACTGAAAAAGAGGCATCCCTTTTAAACGGATTGCCTCTTTTATATGGATATAAAATATATTTAGACTTTTTCCCTTTTAAATGTATATTCTTTTCTTTGAAAATACGATTTTATTGAATCATTGATGCAGGCGACGCTGATTGCTGTAAATATAAAGAAGAGAACTGGCACAACGATAATCCATTGGCTGGAATAAAGGTATGGAAGACTTCCGCCGATAACGCCGGACCACTCATAAGAAACAGAGCGGGGATCGTCAACAATCATCCCGTAAGAGACGAAGGTACCGCCGAAGAATAGCTTCATAAACCCAAGGTGGGCAAGGAGCTGCAGGACCTGGGTAAATTGCTGGCCAAATAATAAAATCCATTTTTCGTAAACATGGGGAACGATGTGTTTAAAATAAATGAAGCGTTTATTTGCACCAAGCGTTTTGGACGCGACAATAAAATCTTCCTTTTCCACAATCCTCATTTCATTCGCTAGATGGATGGTTAAATTCGGAATCGCAATGATAATTAAAATAACCGTTTCAAATAAAGCCCGTTTCCAAAATGGGGTTTGAAATCCGTCAATCGGCATCCACAAAACACTAAATAAAATGAAATAAACGATGATGGTTTGCGGAACGACGGAAAATGGTTCAAAAAGACTTTTTAGAAAACCAAACAGTTTTGGACTTACAGAGTAGATCAAGGAGCTTGCCACTAAGGACAACAACAGCCTTAAAATGGCAACAATCAAGGTGATTCCGATGGTGTACTTTGCCCCTTCAATCATCATTTGTCCTAAGTCATACCCAAACTTATCAGAACCTAGCAAAAACACCGTAAATGGCGGGTATGGCGGAGCATCAATGAGATTCCCCTTATCATCATAAAAAAAAAGTACCTGTCTGATTTCTCCATCATGAAGTACTGTATTTAATATACTCCAGGTAACCATTGTAACAAGGAATAAGACGCCAAAAACAAATCTTTTTCTTTTTAATAAAAATAGAATCATGTTACTTGGAATCCTTTCTGTAATCAAAGCTGATCCATTCGTAAGTGCGGTAAAGTAGATAAAAAGGGATAAAAATGAGAATACAGCCGACAACAAAAGGGTCCGGTCCAGTGACCATTGCCCTTAACAAGCCGTTCATATTGAACAAATAATCTACTACCAATAAAGTGGACAGCATCGTCCAGAAAATAGTTTTCGAGGCACCAAACATCCCTTCGGCAATATTCCGGAGCACGTGGATATTCAAAATATAAGAAAAAGATAATCCCTTTGCTTTGGCTAAATGGATATATTGTTTCTCCAACTCTTCCTCAATGTGATGGATGAAAACCTTCGTGATATAGAAACTAATGGGGACGCTTAAGCTGATTACTGGCAACAGGACGGCCTTTTCGCGCAGACTGACCACTGTTGCTATTTTTATTCCTGTTTTCTTGTAAATCATGATTACAGCCAGCTGCAATAAGAGAATGAACATCAAATCAGGAACTGCCTCTGCCAATTCAATCAAGTTTTTAAGGAAGTTGATTTTTTTTCGAAAAAATATAAACGAAAGATATGTAATGATAAAGGCGATGAAACAAGCTGTAAGGATGCTTAATCCAAGAATTTTCATAGACTCTATGTATCTATCAAAAATAACTGGAAATAATGGGTTTTTTCCGTCTAAAGTCAATTGATCATAGGAGATTAAACCAAGGTTCATGGCTTTAATCGCAATAAAGTATTCCGAAAAATGAAACGACAAATCCTTCAATAAAACCGGTAATGCACCAATGCAAATCAACACTTCCACTGCTAAGATGCACTGCAAAACTAAAATAACCACTTTTTTCGCAAAACGTTTAAAATTCATAGATTCTTCCTCTCTATTGATGCATGGGGACGGTTCTCGTGCCTCATTTTGATCCACGGGTAAGTTATAAAAATTTACACAAAATTCCGCAAAATATATTATAAATGCTCTTTTTCCATTTTGCTATTTTTAATTTTAAAAAAGTGCCTGGATTGTATATAAAGGTCCAGACACTTTTAGGTATTTTATTTACTGAATGCTTTTTTTAAGGCTTCCCCGGATTTTTCCAAGGCTGCCTTTCCTACGTTTAGTACTGCTGCCATACTTATAAAGCCATGGATGGTGCCGTCGTAACGGATTGTTTCTACTTCCACACCTGCATCAGCTAATTTTTTACCATACTCTTCCCCTTCGTCACGTAACGGGTCATATTCGGCGGTAATAACTAGTGCCGGCGGCAGGCCTGTAAAGTCCTCATTTAAGGCAGGCGATACGAGTGGGCTTTTCTTATCTTCCTCACTGTTCAAATAACAATCGCGGAACCATTCCATTGTTCCCTTTTCCAGAAAATAGCCGTGAGCATTTTCCACCATCGAAACTGTTGGCATTCCGCCAGTGTTGGTACTTGGATACATCAAAAGCTGGAAACAAATTGGCGGGGTGTTTTTCTCTTTTGCAAGATGACTGATAACAGCAGCAAGGTTTCCACCAGCACTGTCGCCACCAACAGCAATCCGCGTGCGGTCCACCTTAAAGTCTTCGGCATGGTCGTACACATATTGTACTGCTGTGTAGGAGTCTTCCACTGCAGCCGGAAACTTGTGTTCAGGTGCAAGCCGATAGTCAACGGAAATCGTAACGCAGCCAGCGCTATTGGTAAGGGCCCGGCAAATATTATCATGGGTATCAAGATCGCAGATTACCCAGCCTCCGCCGTGATAAAAAACTAACGCTGGATAGCTTGACTGTTCTTCCTTTGGATAGTAGACCCTTACAGGAATATCTGACGCAGGGCCGGGAATAGTCCGGTTTTCCACCTTGCCTACTTCCTCAACTTCCCCTTGGGGAAACTTGGAACCCATTCTTGCCATTTGTGGGGTTAAAGTTTCGAGCGGCGGTGCGCCTAGAGCTTTTAACTGGTCTAATAAAAACTTTGTTTGCGGTTCAAGAGTCATTTTTTCGCCCACCTTCAGATTCATAGTTTCATACGATTATATTGTTCGAGAAAAGTTAATTTTTTCCTCCAAAAATATCAATAATTATCCCCAGCAGGCGAGGCTAGTTTCACTCTTATTTTTTTTGTAAAATATAGAATACATACCCATAATATTCGGAGTAATTTCTATATAAATCTATTTCAGTTTGAAACTCTTCCAGAATGGTTAAGGCATCGACGTCATTTTTATATTTTTCACGGAAACTGATAATCTTACTTTCTAATGGTCTGTAATAATGCTCCCACCAGCCCTCTTCAGGGAGAACAAATGTCGTTATTACCTCGTACCCGAGATTCTCTGCTTTTTTAATGTTTTCTTCAACGGTCCCCACCTCAGGATAAGCCTTATACCAAAATTCTAAAGGTTCTTTCGGCGGATTCTTTTTGATCCAACTTAGCTCTGACGCTACTAAAATACCATTGTTTTTAAGGAATTTCCGCCATTCCTTTAAACCCTTTTCAAAACCCAATATAAAAATAGTACCCTCTGCCCAAATCACATCAAATTGCCCTTCTGCATATGGCAGTGATCTCATATTGGCTTTCTTAACCGTTACTTTGTCTGTCAGTTCCAGCTCCTGAACTTTGTTTTGCAGCACCTCCAAAAATCCCTCATTGATATCGGTGGCCAAAATCGTTCCATCAGTCAAGGACGCAAGTTCAATCGTTTGCATGCCGGGACCGCAGCCAATGTCCAGAATCTCAGGTTTAGTAACACGATTCCTAATCATTTCAAATGCTTTTCTGGTAGATTCATTGTTTCCGGGACCTTCTCTAGGGATGTCTTTATGCAGTTCATAAAATAAATTCATTATTTTATCTCCTTAGCGGGATATTTTCACATTATTCCTATCTTTTTTCGAAAAAAGAAAATTTCTTCTCTGAAAAATGGCATTTTATTGGTCCTCCAACCAGGGACTGTGAGATATCGGCGAATTTCCCAAAGTTATCAGCGGATTTTCGATTATATCAGCGGATTTTTCAATATATCAGCGGATTTTCGATTATATCAGCGAATTCATCCAATATATCAGCGAATACATTTTTAAGCCTTTCTCGATTTATGACTTTTCCTAATAAACTTTACCATTCCTAGAATTAGTAGGATGATAAGTATTCCATATATGATGGTAGAGAAATTATCCATTTTTTCCGTAATAAGTTCCCAATTCTCTCCCAAGTTTGCACCTAGATGAATCAGGACCGTATTCCAAATCAGTGTTCCAATCGTTGTGAAAATTAGGAAAAGAGAAAAATTCATGTTGGCCATTCCAGCGGGGATTGAAATCAAACTGCGAATTAGCGGAATAAACCTACACAGGAAAACCGTCCAAATACCATATTTATTAAACCAGGCATTGGCGCGGTATAAATCTTCCTTTTTTAGTCGTAACAATTTTCCATACCGCTTAATGATTCTGTCAAACCGTTCCACATCCAAAAAATTTCCGAGACGATATAAAATTACCGCACCAAATACAGAACCTAAAGTTGAGGCAATAATGACTCCCGTAACGTTCAAACTGGTATCCAAGGTCATATAACCGCCAAAGGTCAGGATGATTTCCGAAGGAATGGGCGGGAAAATATTTTCAAGAGCGATCAGCAAAAATACCCCTATGTAACCATAGCTTTCAATAAAATCTTTTATCCAAACTTCCATTTTAATCCTCCATTTTTTTCATTTCCACATGTATTACGTTTTTTATCCTAAAAGGTTCCGCTAATTGGTATAAGTTCATATAGGAAAATTTTTTCTTCTATCTAGCACAAACTACCAGTTCCTATTACACTTAAATTATCCTAAATTTGAGGGGGTTTTACACATGAAGAAATTTAAGGCAGGAATTATCGGAACCGGTTTCGGCGCCAAAGTGCATGCACCGATGATGAACTTTCATGACGGATTTGAGGTAACCGCAATAGCAAGTGTTTCACGAGGAAATGTGGAGAATGTCCGAAACACGAGCGGTATAGATCATGTTTATACTGACTGGCGATTAATGCTCGAGAAGGAAGAACTCGACCTTGTTGTTGTAGCTTCAGCTGTTCATTTACATAAAGAAATGGTACTGGCTGCTTATGAAAAAGGGTTGCATGTGGTCTGTGAAAAGCCAATGGGCTTAGATGTGTCGGAGACAGAGGAAATGATTTCAGCCAAAAACCAAGCAAACAAACTAGGTATCATTAATCATGAATTCCGCTTCCTACCTGCCCGGACAAAGGTGAAGGAAATTTTGGACAGCGGCAGCCTGGGGAAAGTTTTACACGTTCGTTATTTGGCTGCTTTTCCGAATTATGCCTATCTTTCATCCAACCCACGCGGCTGGCTGGCCAAAGCGGAGACTGGCGGAGGGATGCTCGGGGCAATTGGTTCGCATATGACCGACTCTCTTCAGTGGTGGCTTGACAGTCGTTTTCATGAAGTGTTTGCTAATCTTCCTATCCATGTACCAACTTATACGGCTGAAGATGGAAAAGTCGAAATCCGTACTGCCGATGATGCTTTTCAGGTTATTGGCAAGCTTGATAGCGGGGGCACTGTCACATTGGAATTTGTGTCGGGAGTCCGCCAAACCGCTAATTCATGGCGTTTAGAGGTCTTTGGTACAGAAGGAACAATGGTAATGTTAGATGACAGCCAGGTTCTGCTTTCTTCGGGTGATGCTCCTCTTGAAGCAGTTGAGCTAGTACCTGATATAACAGCCCCTGCAGAAATGCCGGCGGTCGCAGCCCGTTACTATAACGGCTTTAACCGTGCTCTAGATGCCCTGTACGAAACCCTAGTGACAGGTGTTAAACACCCTTATCTAGCTAATTTTGAGAACGGCCATGAAACACAAAGGGTGCTTGATGCGATTCGCCGTTCCTCGAGGGAAGAACGGAAAGTTTACCTTTAAATTCATAAAAGAACCATCCGAAATTGGATGGTTCTTTTAAAAACACCGCAGTCATAAAGGCAGCGGCCTATTTTAGTTAAGCTTTACAATCTCGCGTTCGATATATTTTCTTCTTTCAAGGATGTATTCCGTGATTACCCGAAGCTCCTGGTCAAATTGTGTGATCGAGTCCTTTTTGTAGGGGTCCTGCAGGACATAGGGCCGGATTATTCCAAGCAACTTTTCAACTCTAGGCACCATAAATTCCAATGTAAACTGCCGATTCATAATTTCAACCAGCAGCTTTTGATACTGCTTTCGGAACGAATCCACATCCAAAATTCTTGCCGTTAATGTATTATAGCCCTGAAGCGGAACATAATCCGCCTCCATCACCTTCCCGTTAACATCCCTACCCCAGGTGGCATCGTAATCCCATGGCATCACCTCGAATAGCCCCGTTTCACCATTTCGGTAAAGCGAATAATTATGGACAAAACCATCATAGTTGGACGTGAAGATAATGCCCGCAATCCACCTCAAGTATTTATCAACATCAATATATTTAATAATTTCCCTCTCAAATTCACTTCTAGGAATCGTATTAATGTTATAAATAAACCTTTCTAAAAACTTATCCTCGGACGCCTTCCCACACTTCTTTTCATAGCCTGATTTCAATGACTTTTTCACGGCTTTATCCAAATCACTCATCAATGAAAAATTCGCATCGCCATCAATGGCATAATAAATGCTGCCAGCGGGAAGGTTTCTTCTTCTTATAAAATTTTCATCCACCGATTCGATTTCCAAATATATTCCTTCCGGTTTGCCGTTAAGGGTCAAAAAGACATGCCGGGAATATGGTGCTAGGACACCAATCTCAGAAAAGAAATCGAAGGATAATTTATTCCGTATGAACGAAGGATCCTTATACTCAGCATTTATATGAATTTCACTGGAGCCTTTGAATTTTTTAGGCTTATAAAAAGAAATGTAATACGATTTTTTCAAAAAATCACGAATATGAGAGCCGCGGTAGCTGATATCTACCTCTAATCTCTTGCCATCGATATTTAGCTGTGCGGGGATTGGCATATCCACCCATATATCCCTTTTAAGCTCCTTTAAGTTGCTCGGTTTTATAAAAATTTTATAGTTTGGCAGTTTTGCGGCTTCGTCCATTCCCTATCCTCCCCTCCTTTTATACCTATGATGGAGGAAAAGGGATGTCACGATTTATTGATTTTTTCCTTGAATAGGCTATTGTCCGAGACCAAGACAAGCGTCCATTCGTAAATTGTTAAAAGAGGAGTGGGTGTTATAGATAATGCACAATTCATTTCGTACTCCCTTTTCTGTAAAAAAGGAGGTGCTTCAAATGGAAGAAAGAGAATTTTCTCCAGAGGATATTCAAAGAGCTGCTGAAGGTGTACAACGCGGCGGATTCGGAGATTTTATGTTTATGGATCCAGGCCGTCATCGCGGGACTTCTGGCAACAGAGGAACTTCTAGCCAGACGTCTAGACGGACCACTAGTCGTCCGATGATGACATCAAGCAGACATACGACTAGACGCCGCACGTCCAGAAAAAGAACTTCAAGACGCTTAACGCATAATCTGGAATGCACAAACTGGCGTAATACAGACCACGGCAGACATCAAACGAAAAGCTGCTGGAAAGACGGCAACATGTGGGTGTTTAAATCCCGTAAAAGAGGTTAAAGAATCAAAAGGCGGCTGGTCCGCCTTTTCTTTTTTTTCTAATCAGGAAAACTCTGAAGATCAGGACCCCGGCACAACGGCAGCAAGATCCTGACCTCTTTTTAATTAATGTTTCCCATGTTCAAACTCGTCTTCAAGTCTTCTAATTTCATCAATTGATTTTTCGAGTGCTGACTGAGGGCCTTTGAAATGCTTTTTATAATAAGTCAAATCCATAATAATTAACAAGATAAACATTCCCGCCAAGGCATAGGCAGCCATTTGGTTAGGCGGAATGATCATCATGATAGAAATGAAGATAATCCAAAGGATGCTGAGAATATTAATCGGCTTGCTCCACTTTCCAAGACTCCAGGGGCCGTAATGCTTTGGCTGAAAGATTCCCTTAGCCTCTGCCTGCAGCTTGAGATAGATGGGAATCCCATAGGCAACATACAAACCAACCACACTTACAGCCGTCAGGAAGGCGATGGTGGAGTAACCTGCATCCGGATTCACCAGCTTCGTAATGTAATCAATTAACGCCAGCACAAACGAAAGAATCACAGACAGCCAAATCGCCTTTGCCGGTGTCCGGAACTTCCGGCTGATTTCCGCCCAATGGCGGCTGAACGGCATTCCTTTGTCCCTTGAGAAAGCATACATCATCCGCGAAAAGGAAGTAATCGACGAAAGGCCGCAGAAGAACATTGCAAATGTCACTAGCCATAACACGACTGCTCCAAAGGTGCCGCCCAGAGCTTCGCTAATAACAAAGATAAAAGCATTATCTGATTTCACCGCACCGGCCGCATCATGAATCGAAAGCGTGACAAATGCCAGCATGATAAATCCAAACACAAATGAAAACGCAACGGAGTTGTAAATGCCCCATGGAGCGCGGACACGTGGGTGTACTGTTTCTTCAATCGTATGGGCAGACGCATCATAACCAGTAAAGGTCCACTGTGCCTGTAACAATCCGATTAAAAAGGCCAGAACATAAGGCTTATCGGAGAAGGTTTGCCCTACCTGGAATAGGTAATCAATCGGCTGAAGGCCGTTTCTTGTAAAAAATGCTAAGCTGACAACCAGAATAGCAACAACGACCATATGGTACCAGGCTGAAAAGTCGTTTAATTTTGCGACGATTTTAATCCCAACGTGATTGAGGATTCCGTGTAATAGGAGAATAACGCCAAAGACAATTAAAGTGGTGGTATCGGTAGAGGTATATCCAAAAACGGTTGCTAGGAGCGGGTCTGCAAATAAGGCGCAAGAGTAGTCGATTCCGGCCACAATCCCAATTTGGCCAATTAAATTAATCCAGGCTGTGTACCAGCCAATCCGAACCCCCTTTAAGGCGGCGGCCCAGTGATACAGGGCACCTGCAGTGGGAATAGCAGAAGCCAGCTCGGCAAGTGAGGCGGCCACCAGCATCACGAAAAAGGCCACAATCGTCCAGCCAAAACCCATCATACCCGGGCCGCCGTACGTTAACCCATGTCCATAAAGAGAAACAGCCCCTGTTAAGATGGAAATAATCGAAAAGGAAATCGCAAAGTTGGAAAACCCGCCCATATCCCGCAGTAATTCCTGGGCATAGCCATAGCGGTTCAGCTGCTTCCTATCCTCCAACAATTGTTGGTCTTTGTTTTTCATTTGTTCTACCCCTTTCTTACTGATTATTAGTCATCCTTTCCAACAAAGATTTCATGCTCTTCTTCTTTAAAGGCCCTTACATTTTTATTCGCATGCATGCCAATGGCCGTACCGACCACTAAAGTGATGACTACAAGTGCAAAGCCGATTACAACCTCCATCCCCCCACCCTCCTTTCTTTATAAAATCCCAATAGAAAGATAGAATAACACTATAATTCCAGCTTTACTCCGCTCACCTTTTGCTCAAGCATCTTCTTAAGGACAGTACCAATATGAGCACCAGCCTCGACAGGCGGAGTTCCAAGCGGGTGAATATTTGAAATCACGTTGCGGTCGGATTCAACAACCCCTTTACGCGGCCGGTAGCACATATAGGCACTCATCGAACTAGCCGAGACCAGCCCAGGCCGTTCGCCGATTAACAGGACCAACACCTCCGGCTCAAGAATCTCGCCAATATGATCCATGCAAGCTACCCTGCCCCCTTTGACAAAAAACGGGGTTCCAGCGGAAAGGTGATTGATTTTCAAAGAATCCAGTAAGGCCGGATAAACATCCTTTAAATTGGTTTCCACGGCACTAGCGCTTAATCCGTCTGAAACGACAATTTGCACCTGCGGGCGATGGATGCATTTTTCTTTTATGGTCCTGACAGCACTATCGGTTAAGATGCGCCCTTTATCAGGCCTTTTTAAATACGTTTCCTTGTTTTCATAGCATGTTTCAACGGTAAATAATTCAAATTCCGCCAGAGATTTTTCAAGGACCTCGCCCCCGACCGCATCAATTGCCGCCGCATGGTCAAACTGCAGCTTTAACATCGTTTTCGTGAGCGGCCGGGTTCCGGTCCGCCAAACGCCAATCCTAGCCGGTGTAGAGGCAATTAAATTCGATACCCCCTCCTGATATACAGCTGCCGGAATAGAGGTCTTCCAGTCGTTCTCAGAAAATATCAGTCCTTCTTCATTGGTTTTCGCAATTTTTTCTGCTTTAGTTTCAGCGGGAAAGTTCCTTTGAAGTTCCTCCATTACTTTTTGAACAATAAATTCAATCTCATTCTCCTGCACTCTCTTCCCCTCCTTTTCTTACATAAACAGTGTCGGATCACCGGCCCGCTCGGTTAATATTCCTCTCTCCATAATTCCCATCTTCTCAAGCCATTTTTCAAAAAATGGCGCAGGTCTTAGGCCCAGCAACCTTCTGACAGAAGCAATGTCATGGAAGCTGGTCGATTGATAATTCAGCATGCAATCATCCGCCATCGGAACGCCGATGAGGAAATTGACACCGGCCGAACCAAGGAGGACGGCGAGATTCTCCATATCATTCTGGTCGGCTTTCATATGGTTTGTATAACAAACGTCGACACCCATGGGAATTCCTTGCAGCTTCCCCATAAAATGATCCTCAAGCCCGGCCCTGATAACCTGTTTGCTGTTGTAGAGATATTCCGGCCCAATAAAACCGACTACGGTGTTGACGATAAACGGCTTATATTTTTTTGCAAGCCCGTAGCAGCGGGCTTCGAGCGTTACCTGGTCAATGCCATGATGTCCATCTGATGAAAGCTCCGACCCCTGTCCCGTCTCAAAATACCACAAATTCGGCCCTGCTGCCGTTCCCTCTTTTTGGATCAAATCATTCGCCTCATCCAACAGTCCGACGCTGATGCCAAACGCTGTGTTCCCTGCCTCCGTTCCCGCCAGGCTTTGAAAAAGCAAATCAGACGGCGCACCATTTCTGATGGCCCGCATCTGAGTCGTAACATGCGCAAGCACACAGTTTTGCGTAGGGATTTGAAAGCGGTCGATTTCCTCTGCGGTCATTTGTAAAATTTGTTTGACACTTTCGGCTGAATCAATAACTGGGTTAATCCCGATAACTGCATCACCGATTCCATAACTGAGCGCTTCATATAGAGACGCCCTGATTCCTTGAATACTGTCAGTGGGATGATTCGGCTGAGCCCTGCCAGCTAGCGTGCCTTTATGGCCAACCGGATAATTACACTGGGTCACGACCTCGATTTTAGATGATGCCTGAATCAAATCCAGGTTGGACATGATTTTAGCTGCGGCAGCGACCATCTCACTCGTCAGTCCCCGGCGGATTCGGCTGATTTCCCGATTTGTTGTAGATTCAGCCAGCAGGATCTCACGAAGGTCGCTGACAGTCCAATTGGCGATAGATTCATAGATTTTTTCATTAATGGATTCTTCAATGACGCGGGAAACCTCGTCCTCCTCAGGTGGGAGCACAGGGTTATTGCGAATGTCGCTCAGGGTCAAATCAGCCAGGAGGTGACGTGCTGCAAGCCGCTCCTGAGCGTCATTGGCGGCGATACCCGCCAGTTGGTCCCCCGACTTTTCCTCATTCGCCTTCGCCAAAATCTCTTTTAAGCTATTAAATTGATATGTTTTATTTAGTAAGGTAATTTTGGTTTTCAAATTTCAATTCACCTCCCAGTTTCTTTTTCATTTTTAAGGGGTTAATGAGGATTTACTCGCCCGTTTTCCGATTTTACTCGTCAGTTCAGCCAATTTACTCGCTGCTTTTCCCATTTTACTCGCCAACTGTCGCATTTTACTCTCCGATTCCCCGGTTTTACTCGTCAACCAGCTATTCCCAGTTAGGAAAACGCCAGCGTCTTCACAACAACGGGCACCATTGTATCATTCAACGGCTCGCCAATATCAATATAGTCGCCGTCCTCAACCACCACCTGGTCAATACAAATCACGTCCACATCAGCCGCTGACTGCAGTCGCAGCGCCTGCCCCAGGGCTTTAGCCATATCATTTTCACAGACTACGACAAGGGCTGTTGCCCTAGGAAAAAGCCGTGCGTAGATCTTTCCGAGTACTTCCGCCAGTTCCTTTAGCTTTAAATAAGACAAATACGGCATTTCCGCTAAACTAATCGCAAACGGCACTTTAGAATTTCCATGGAACAATTCCTTCCCTTGAAAAAAAAGCCGTTCAATATACTGCTCCAGAGCCGTTTCTGAATAGCTCATTTTAACAACTGGGATGTTTCTTAGCGGCAGATGCTTAGGAGCAATTGATATCGTCGCCCCGCTGATTTTCGTTGTCTGCATGCCTGCCCCGATGACCGTCGCCCTCGAAGTTTGCGATGCCTCCACTACGGAAAAGGGATAGTTTTTTAAAGCTTTCATCAGTTCTGCAGCCAAAATCGGGCCGATGTCGTTATATTTCGCCGCATCACCCAATGTCGAAGGCGGCACTTCTAATGCCAGTCTCCCACCCCCCCCAGAAATCATGACCTCATTAATCATCGGCAGTGTTTCCGACGAAGCACTGTGAACCAACGCCTTAACGGTACCTATAGGCATCTTTCCCAATAAACAGTCCAGCATGTCTTTACACAACAAAGAAGAAAGTTCGGAAAGCTGCTTTAATGTCGGCCGCATCCCCTTTTCCAGCAAGTAGTTTTTAGAAAAAAGCCAAGGCTGTAAAGATGCGGATACCGCCAAGACTTCACCGGCAGAATCGATTTCGATCAGCCGGCCACCGACATGAAAGGTAATCGTATCCAGCACTTTTCCTTGCTTAAAGAGGGCAACGTTGGCAGTACCGCCACCAATATCGATATTGGCGACAATACCCTTCACCTTTTTTGAGTACTCAGAGGCACCCGAGCCCCGTCCAGCCAATACGCCTTCCAAGCTGGCTCCGGCTATCGCTACCACAAAGTCACCGGACCGTTCCGCTAAATAATGCAGCAGAGCATCGGCATTTTTCTTAATCGCCGTTTCTCCCGTTATGATTACCGCACCCGACTTGATCTCCGATAGTGACAGTCCAATTCGTCGATATTCCTGTTCAAGCCAGCCCGCCAATGTCAGCAAGTCAATTTCATCTGCATTTTTCAAAGGAGTGGAAATAATCTCACTCACATATTTGACCTTTCGATCAATAATATCAAAGTGTGGCAGGGCAAAATGACTCGACACCCTGCCTAACGTCAGTTCGCTTAAAATCAATTTCGTTGTACTTGTGCCAATATCAATGCCGACACTCTTTATTGCTTCCAAGCTCAATCTAAAGCCCCTCCAGACCGCTATTTGTACTGCTCCTAAAAATTCAAATAAGATTCAATAGGGCCGCCTTCAAATCCGGTATTCCTTCAAGAGTGATGGACGAGATTTTATATATTGAATGATTTGACAAAACTTGCCTTAGCAGTTTTTCAGCCTTTTCCAAATCCGCATTTGGATGGTCTATTTTGGTGATGACACCAATGGGAATCAACGGAAATCCCTGTGCAAAATTCGGCGGCAGGAACTGCTCATGGCGAGTTGCGTCTTGAATGATGAGGAGAATCCGCGCTTCCAATGCTGTCGCGATTAACGAACGGTAAAACAATGGATTTTCACTATACTCCCCAGGTGTGTCAATGATCCAATCTATATAGTTTAGTGCCTGTGTTTTGACAGCGGGTGTCGGGTCCTCTAGCAGTCGTTTGGTTAACGTAGATTTTCCTGACCCAACTGGACCAATTAACATCACTTTCGCTTTTTTCATGACTTGGTGATCTCCGCTGGTTCAAATTTCAAATGCCTGCTCAGGAATTGATTGATGGCTTGGATGGCCATTTCTACATTAGAGACCGTTCCGCAGATGACAAGCGACCCGGTAAAGCGGTCCAAGTAGCCAATTTCGACATCTGCTGCTTTGGTAGCAATATCAGCGGCAATTATGGCGGTCTCTGTTGGTGTCAATGTCAAAATTCCAATCGCCCCCGCTTGACCAATTCCAAGCTTTGTATATAAGGCTTCATCAGGATTGGCTATAATGTGTGCCAATGTTAGCTGCTTCCCCGGTACATATTCCTGAATGACGCGCTGCTTTTTCTCCATCCATTCTTCACACCTTTAAACGCTATTCTTCCCCTTCGCCTACCTCAAGGGAATCGACAATTCCAACCACCACTGCATCGATTGGGGCATTTTTTGAAAAAATGGCCCTTGCCGGACTGCCTCGTGAAACAATTACACGCTCACCGCGGCCGGCCCCAATTCGATCAGCAGCAATAATTGGAGCCCCTGCCGGCTCCCCTTTCCAGTTGATGGGCTCAATGATCAGCAGCTTCAGTTGGCTCATGCCATCCTCCTTTTGCGTAGCCCAAATGCTGCCCATGACCTTCCCAAGAATCATCCATCCGCCCCCTCTTCAATGACTTTTACCCCTTTTTCCCTCAGAAAATCCTTTGCCAGCGGTGTCAGGATCGTCCCTTGCCTGATCATCAAAGTCTTTGAGATTCCCAGATTCCCAGTAAGCCATTCCACTGTTAACACCTTTCCTATAAAGGGCTCCCCGGATTGTTGGTCCTTTTTTTCTTGGAAAAACAAACTAATAATTTCTTTATGCATATAGGATTGCTTGAAAAAACGAATACCAAGATTGGTGAGCTCCTGTTTATAGGACTCAAATCGTTTCTTTAGCGGGAGCGGTAAATCCAGTGTTTTTAAGGTGCGGCGATCGGCCCGCTTGATACCTGAAGAATCACCGCCAACCATGACCGGTTTCTGAAGAACGAGGGCCGCAAAGATGATTTCCGATTTCACAGAACCCTTTAATCCTTGACAGACACGGGCGGCGTTATCCAAGTCAATTTCCGGGATGACAATGGCATCATAATCCTTCGGCAGCTCAATCGGTGCTTTGGCATACTCGTCCGCTGCTATTACTTGCCCTGCCCCGGTAGCTTGGATATAGCTGCCCCCAAGCCATCCTGACGTCTCACCGTCAAGCAACAGGAAATCATAATCTATCGGATGTTTTTTTAGGACCATCAATTGGTCAACAAAGGGCTCGTGCGCTGAGCTGTCACAAAATACAAACAGGACTTTTATTCTAGGAGTCTCTTGTTCGATAAGTTCACGGGCAATCCGTTCTACCAATTTCTGCAGCTGCCCTTTATCCATTTTTAACACTCCCAACCGCCATTTACGTTATGCTTTGCCCTTCCAGTTTCGGGAGGATCAGTTCAATATCGGAGTGCGGCCTTGGTATTACATGGACGGAAATGAGTTCTCCCACCTTCGACGCTGCGGCTGCCCCTGCATCTGTAGCAGCCTTGACAGCACCAACATCACCGCGGACCAATACCGTTACAAGCCCGCCCCCGACCTGAACCTTCCCTACCAGACTAACATCCGCGGCTTTCACCATCGCATCCGCAGCCTCAACTGCTCCCACTAATCCCTTTGTTTCAATCATTCCTAATGCCGACGTTTCTCGTCCCATTTTTGGAACCTCCTTCATTGTTTTAACCATCTATCCTAAAACATCTTATGGGGAGACTGAGCTATTTTTTGAATCGTGTCCGCAAAAGCCTCCGCTGCAGCCTTACAGGAGGATTGGCTTCCTGTCAGAAGCCCCCCGCCAAAGTTGGTTTCTGTCGGCGGTCCATAAAAAACACAAAGCCTTACGTCTGCCGCCTTCAACGCTGCGTCCAGCCCCACCATCGCCTCAAGCGGAGGAGCAATTAAATAGGCCAGCGGTTCCCCCGTTTCAATCCCGGCTAAACTCGATAAAAACGAACCAGTTCGAGAAATTGTATGGGCAAAGTAAGCGTGATTCCCATCCTCGTCCACCGCATAAAAAGCTGGACCCTCATTGATCATCCTTACAGCGACCTCCAAGCCGCTCTTCACTTCAGATGGTGTAGCCCCGCCTAAAATCCCAATAAACTCTCCTGATAATGGACCTGAAGCATGTGCGGCCCCGGCATAAAAAGACTTTGCATAGACGACTTCCACTGCGGCCATTTTGGTGGCCTCATCAATCGCAGTATAGCCGACATCATCACTCGTGCTGGTAACCAGCCCCAAGCTTTTGACGTGGTCTGGAACCTTCAATGCCTCTCTTAACCCTTCATCAACATTTGGTATCAGCTGACTTGCCAAGGCTTGGGCAGGTAATCGTTGTAGCCTCATGAGTTCCACTCCCTATTAGAAAAAAGGGTGCCCTGATGGCAGTATGACACTTCATCTAAGGCACCGATGCCAATCTCTATTCAATTTTGCTAGGTTACTACATCCTATTATTCTTAATTCAATTTATGCAAAAATTCCTAATTTAGAATTTCCTCGGTCGTTTGATATATAAAAAGACCTTCAAAAAAAGGAAATGAAAGGAATGAACAGAATAAATAGATTAGAGGGAATCATCCTTATCAAAATTTAAAAAAGGTGGTTTAAAATGGTTAATGATTTTCGTTTTTCACATCGCCTGAAGGTCCGCTATTCTGAAATTGACGGTCAGAAGATTGTTTTTAACGCTCACTATATGACTTATATAGATGTGGCTGTTACTGAATATTTCCATGAGGGATTGAAGTTAGACTTTGAAGAGGCCGATTTTGATTTTGTTCTGGCAAAATCTACTTTGGAGTTTAAAAAGTCAGCAGAATTGAATGACTGGCTGAACATTTGGTGTAAAATCTCCAAAGTAGGCAACACAAGCATGACTATGAACTGCATGATTACTAGAGATGGGGAAACAGACCCAATTCTTTTAGCCGAAATTATTTACGTCAGCTATGATGCTAATACAAAAACAACCCGGCCAGTGCCGGCTCTAGTCCGCAATCGAATTGAAGAATTTGAGAATGGCTTATTGACCCCGGAATGATTGAGTTAAATAACTAGTATACACAAAAAAGGCGGCCGTCTTTTAAGCGGCCGCCTTTTACTTTGAATCATACTATTTTTTGAAAAATATCCGATTCGGTGCAAGGAAATAAAGACATTGCTGGCCAACCGCTTCTCTAGTCAGTTCCTCCCATGCTCCCCTATAAAAGGCGAGCTGGCTGCTATAAAAGTCACGAAGCTTTTCATAATCCTCATCACGGACAGCCCGGTCCGTCTTATAATCGACAATGGTCCATTTGTCATTCATTTTATAAATTAGGTCAATGACCCCTTTTACATAGAAAGGATGATCGTCCTTGGGACCCTCAGTAATCTGTGAATAAAGCGGGTGGCCTTTAACCACTTTAAAAGTAAATGGCACTTCCGTAAGAACTTCATCTGCCCTCTGCAGCTCGTCCCAAAGGGAGGAATTTTTAAATTGGTCTAAATAGGCCGTGACTTCCATCTCTTTTTCTTCAGCCAATCCATGTTTGGTTAACGCAATTTTAATATAATCCGTAACATCATAGCCCTGGACCGCTTTTTCAAAAACATCATGAACAACCGTGCCCCATTCCTTGCCGCCGCCGGATTCTCGCTCAATCGTCAGTTCTGAATAATCCTTGTCCTTTGTTGGCGTCCAATGATCGTAGGTCTTCATTTTGCTTGGTTCAAGCCAAGCAAGCTTACTTGAGGTTTTTGCCTGGAATTCACTGAGGGTGATTTCCTTTGGTACAGAATTATTGTCCCAGACATCTATTTCAGGAACTTCGAGTTCCTCGATCGCTTCCATCGCAAACAGAATATTCCATGGGTTTTTCTTGTTATTCCCGTTTGAGCTGATAATCAAAGCTTTCTCCGCACGGGTGGCGGCCACATAAATGATCCGAAGCTCTTCCTCCGTAAGGTATTTTAGCTCCTCCGCTTTATGAATCTCCCACTCCTTGGGTATCGCCGTCTCCCGGGACTGGTAGCCGTTATCCACCTTAAACATGAAGTACCCTTTTGAAATCAGGTCCTCGCGTTTAATGTGCTTTGATAAAAACGATTCTGGGCTAACTGACTTGGCAGGATGGGCTAAAAAGACAATCGGTGCCTCAAGTCCCTTTGCCTTATGGACATTCATGATGCGCACGGCATCTGCTTCTTCTTCCAAATTGGCGACAACCGATTTTTCAAAAATCATTTCGGTAAGGGTTTCTATCACCTGCATATAGGTTGTCTTTCCTCCCGCTTCCTGTTTTCTCAAGGCTTCAAGCATTTGCAGCAGGCTTTTATAGGTTCGTTTGCCACGTTCATTCATTAATAGCAAGGGGTAGAAACCGACATCCTCGATTATTTTTTCAATCGCAGCTGTTGGCGGCAGGTTGCGAATCATTCGTTGATAATAGTTTAGTTTCGAAATGGCAGTTTCAAATTTTTCTTTAACGACTGGAGACAATTCTGCTGGGACATCCGTATACAGCGAAAAGCGCCCTTTGGCCCGCTTCCATTGATACAATTCATCATCACTGATTCCAAAGAAAATCCCTCGGAGGACGGCAACAAAGCTTACCTCATCAGTTGGGTCGAGGAAGGATTTTAAGAGAATCCATAGATCCTGAAACTCTCTCGTTTCACCAAGTATGACTTCGCCGCTGATGCTGACAGGAATGCCGGACTCCTCTAAAACTTTCGCATAAACAGCAACCCCGTCATTGTATCTGGTCAGCACCATAAAATCACGTGCCCGATGTCCTTGCTCGATAAGATTCCGAATCGAAAGCGCAATATTTTCGGCATCCTTATGGATGACTTCCTCTTTCTTAGAAAAATCTGCCGGAACGGTCAACCGCTTTACGCCTGAAAATTCGTTTCCCGAATCTACGTGATAGGATATTAACGGGCGGTAAGCCGCTTGGTAATTGGTCTCCACTTCTGGCAGATGACGTTCAAAAACCGTATTTAATTCGGTTGTCACCGAATCTAAGGTACGGAAGTTCGTCGTCAGTTGCAGCACTTCCCCGCCATGCTCCTCAATTAATTGTTTGACTCGGTTATACGTGTCAATATCGGCCCGACGGAAACGATAGATGGCCTGCTTTGGGTCCCCGACGACAAAAAGCGAGCCCGGTTTTGGCTTACAGTTTGTCCAGTTTTTCTCATGCGGGTCCTCACCGGTTAGATAGAACATAATCTCTGCCTGCAGGGGATCGGTATCCTGAAATTCATCGACGAGCAGGTAACGGTACTTTCCTTGAAAATAACTGCGGACCTCAGTGTTTTCCTTCAGCAGCCTGGATGTATGCATCATTAGGTCCTGAAAATTTAACAAGGAGCGTTCTTTTTTTAGCTGTTCGTATGTCTGAACCGCACCCTTTAGAAAGGCAATAATCTTAGGATGGCAATATTCCTTCCAGGCTTGAATGAGAGGCTTGATTTTCACCGCGAATTCGGATGAAATTTTCTCTTCGTAAAATTTGGCATCTTCCTTGGACGGCCAGCGGTTATAGGTTGGCTTTAAATTCTTATCGAATAAGCTAAAAATACCAATGATGTCCGGTTCCTTCGGAGAATCCAAAAACCTTTCCCTTTGCACGGCCAGCAAAATCGTCTTTTGCAGGGTATCATAGCCCTTTTCCGGCTCCTGTTCCGGTACGCTTTTCCGTGCTTCTCTAATGATATTCATAAAAGATTGGTAGTCCGCGAGCATCTCTGGTTTCGGTACAGATTCTGCGATCCACTCTACATCAGAATATTCCTTTACATCCTTTAGCCACGGAAACAGGTTATCCGTTGAGATACCTAATCGCTCCATTTCTTCAAGCGGACCGGAGTCGTAATCCATCAAATCTTGGAGATGCTTTTGCCATGCTTCCTCCAAAACATCGGCATCATCCGACTCCTCAAGTTCTTTAAAGGTTAAGTCCAATTTTGCCTCAATTGGCCGCTCCCTTAGCAGCTTGGCGCAAAAGGAATGAACAGTGCCAAGAAAGCAGCGTTCGATATTTCTCAAGGCCTCTCCCAAACGGAATTCAGCATCAAGGTCCGTTTCCTTATTCCAAGTCTCTTCTAATTTAGCTTGAAAGCGGACCTTCAGCTCATCTGCAGCTTTCCTGGTAAAGGTAATGGCGACAATCTGGTGAATCGCAGCACTTCCGGTATAGATAAGGTTGACCATCCGGTCCACAAGGCTCGTCGTTTTCCCTGAACCGGCGCCTGCTTCCACCAAGAAATTTGTTCCAAGTTCATGCTTAATTTTCTCGCGGGCAGCTTGGTCAAATACCACCTTAGTCATAGGCCCGCACCCCCTTTAACTTCTGGTTGGATTGTTTCATTTCAAGGGTATCTTGATTGTAAAAATGGCGGCGGCAGACAAGCTTAAATACACAGTACTTGCAATCCTCTACATCATCCGTCATTTCAAAATGTCCATGTTTGATTACATCAATTAATTTTTCCAAAATATCTAACCCATTGGTTCTGAGGATGGCATCCTGTTTCCTGGTAAATCGCTCCGCCATCCCCTTTACGGTTGGGAAATAATAGGAACTTTCTTCCACGGCCCCCTCACCAAGCTGAAGATGCTGCTCAATTGCCAAGGCATAAATCATATGCTGAAGCTGACGGCCGCCTTTAAAGGAACCATTTTTCTTATATCCGTAGGTGCTTCCTGTTTTGTAGTCAATGATGTGGTAGGTTCCGTCACTTGACTTATCCACACGGTCAATGATACCGGAAATCCTCAATTCTCCTGAAGGAAGCTTGATGACTGCAGGTTCTTTTCCGTCTATTCCAAAGGAATATTCAAAGTCAATCGCCTCATAGTCTTCGCTATGGCGCTCCTCTTCCTTAAGAAAAATTTTGCAGCATTCCAGAATATCATTCATTTCCCTTAAAAAAATGCGTTCATTCGGCGGCGGCAGCACTTCCTTTTGCTGCTCGATTAAACTAGTTGCTAACGCTATGAGCTTGTCTAAATGAAGCGCATAGGAAGGCTTCGCATTTTCCTTTTTTAACTGCTTATAGAAATTTTCAAAAATGCTGTGCAGGAGACTTCCCCTCGAGGCAGGATCCAGCCATTTGTTGGCATTAAACGAAATTTCCTCAATTGGTTTGACGCGCAGCACTTCTTTTAAGAAATAAGAATATGGACACTTGGCAAGCGTTTCAAGTTTTCCGGCGCTCATCGTTTTCTTCTGATTAAGGAGCGGGTCATCTTCATTCGCGTCAATCTGTACAATGCCGTCAAATTCCGAATATCCACTTGAATTCCGCTTGATTTCCGCTGCTATCCCCTGCTCAACATTTGAAAAACACCCAAGAATTCCACCTGTTAATCGGACAGGCTGATTGCTGGCTAATTTTTCATTCCAGTAATCTTTATCATCCAAAATATCGCCTGCAATGATGGAGGTTGGAAGTAATTTTAATGCTTTAAAGTCTGCATTTTGATCTCCAGTCATAAGGCGGTAACATTGCAGCACCACAAATGCCGGATTCATGACACGGTTATCATTGATATCAAAATGACAATAGCTGACTGTTACGGTTCCGGCAGTTTGTGCCATTACCTGCAATAAAGTATATAAATTGATCTGGCCCTTTTCGCTCCGCAGCGGCAGGCTGCTGCTTAGTTTTCTCCGTTCCAAATCTAAGAGCAGCGGGTCCTCACCGGCATTACCTGGAAACTTTTTATTATCGAGACCCGCAAAAAACACGTTAGTGCGATTATTGTAAGTTCCATTTTTATAGGAGGTTACATGTAAATGCCCCGGTTTCGGTCTTGATTGCTGAACACGTATCGACAGCAGCAAGTCCTTCACCTTTTCAATTACGTCATATTTAGGCAAGGCTTCGTCTGCGTATGGAATAATTTTTTCAATCTCCTCCAGCAATGCAGTTTTACTAATCTCATCTAAACCTGAGCTGGTTTTGCTGAAATTTTTTAAAATATGAGCAATGCCTGTTAAACATTTTTTATAGTTGATTGTTAAATCAAAGGCCGGCAGCTTTCTGAAAATGGAAGAGAACCACCCCTTTAACCATGAAAATTCCTTTAATCGAGTTTCATAGTATGGGCTTTCAGAGTTTAAATTTTCAATTTCCGCAGCTAGACATGCCCCATACCTCTCCTCTGACCAACCAATCTGTAAATCCCTTAAAATCCTGGCCATTCTTGTTTTTGACGGGGCCTCATCATCCAATTCGAGGAGCCCTTCATTTAATAAATCAAGAAATGCTTGTACACTATAGTTCGACTGAATCCACCCAAGCAGGCCTGAAACCAGACGGCCGGGACGGCTGAAGGAAATCGGCAGCCCTTCCCCGTAAGTAACCGGAATGTCTATTCGCTGGGACAAATGATAAAAAAGGGTAACATAGGAATCAGCGCTCGTATAGTAGATGACATTTTCATCAAGCGAAGATTTGGACTTTTTGATCTGCTCCAGGATTTGTTTCACTTCCAGTTCTTCCGTTTTGGCGGTGAAAATATGCAAATCAGGTTTACCGCCTGCCTTATCCTGTTGATAAAGATAGCTAAGTGGTGAGGGCTCACCCCAGCGAACAGAACTCAAGCTTGTCCGCTCAGGTAAATCGATGCCGAAAACGGGTGCCAGTGGCAGTTTAGCGGTGTTTTCTGGCAGAATTTTTTTAAGAAATTGTTCTTCGAGTTGTGACAACTGTAAATTAGACTGCAGAATAAACAATTTCTTTTCATCAATTAGGGCATATTCCATTGCTTTAGTTAACAGGTCAGCTCTGTCGATGAATGTATTGGCTTGCAAAAGCTTTTCATATCCGGCAAGAATTTCAGCCATGTCCTCAGCTTTGGCTGGTGCCACAAATGCGTTCAAATTCAGAGTCTCTTTGGTATAACCCGAGAGCCGCAATGTTTGAATTGCCAAGAAAATGGCATGGCTAAAGGACGGGGTAATCTCCATTCCTGAAAAATAATGGAGAGCACCCTGTTCCTTTATTCTTTTGAGCAGTGTATACGTAAAATGTACCCCCACCGTCTGGTCAAGCATGTCCGCAGGCTGGTCTGCATTCAGTTCCACTACGCTTCTGGCCAGGTCCAAAACCGTCAGATATTTAAGATTAACCGCCTGGAAGTCTTTTTTTATGAAGGCTTCGTTTATTTGTTCTCCAATTGTATGCGAATCGACAATGACAATTTTCTCGCGAAAGGGATCTCTCATACAAATTTCATTAAGTTCTTTTACTAAAGATTCCATAAAAAAATCTCCTTGTATCAATTTACAATTAGTTACATTTTTATTATCTCACATTTCCTTCCAAATGGTTTACCATTTTTGGTAAAACTAAAAAGAGGCGGGCTTTAAGACCATCCTCTATTCATAGGTTTGATTCATTTTTTGAATTTCCGCTTTTATTTCTTCCACTAAATCCTGAGGCTCAAGCACCTTTACATCACTTCCCCAGTTAAGGAGCCAGCGGACAAGACCTTCGCTTCTGTTTGCTTTTACCCTAAGCCAGCCAAATTCTTCATCAACTTTTTTCATATCGGCACCAAGCCCAAAGTAATCAATCATGACATTCACCAAGGACTGTTTAAACTTCAGTGTAATCCACTGTTCTTTGCCAGCGTACATATTAAAGGATTTGTTTATGTAATCAGAGATATTGATATCAGCCTTAAGGAAAAATTCCTCCGTGCATTGGACGTTCCGCATCCGGTCTACCCTGAAATGACGGAACTTCTCCTCACCGTTTAAAATCCCTATCAAATAGTAATAATCATTTTTCCAAATGAGTGCGTGCGGGCTGACCTCATAAAATTCACCATTGCGCTGGAGGACAAAATTTTTATCAATATCGTATTTGCCATATTGAAACTTAATTTTTAAACTTTCATTAATTGCGATTTGAATTTGGTCAATTTCGTACCGCAGCTGCTGGTAGGTACTGCGAATCGAACTTTCATAATGTGTCGGATTCGGAAGCTTGGCTGCAAGATCCTTGCTGGTCAGACCCTTCACCTTCTCAATCAACTGTTCTGCCTCTTTTTTTGTAATAAAACGTGCTGAAAGGATAGCGTTAATTAAAAGTCTCAATTCGTACTGCTCGAAACGCTTATTTTTATGACTGTAATATTTCTTCCCAGCAGCACCCCTGGTAACAAATATTTCGAATCGCTGGTTAGTTAAATCCTCGATGTCACGAAGAATGGCACGTTGTTCAAATTCAAAGCCCGGCCCAAACTCCTGACGAAGTCTTTCAATGATTTCTCCCATTGAAAGCTCATTCGTTTCATCTGTTTGATTAAATAAAATTTCCTGCAACTTAAGCAGACGCTCTCCGCTTGGAGGCTTAGCCATCTAGATCACCTTTCTATTAAAAAATTCCTTCTACCAGAATTCTACGTTAGTACTCATTTTACCTTCATGAAATATATTTTGGAAACTCGGACATAATAACCTCGATTAAACTTGAAGGGATGGGATGTTTGATGTCGTTAGAATGGTTTGACCGAGTTTGCAGTGAATTACAGGATCATCTTGAATCGATTTGTGAAGAGTACGATCAAGCTGGCCACATGAAGATTGAGAGAGCAGCCAAGCATCCTAGGGTTGAGTTTTTTGTGGAGACCGCAGATGTTGATACTGAGGAACTGGACCGTGATTACTTTTGTACGCTGTTTTTTGACCCGCAAAACGAAGAATTTTATATTGACAGTTTCGATGTTGACAGTGGTCATACTGCAAAAATCATTCTTTCAGACATTGAGGAGATTGTCGATGAGGTACATGAAAGTCTCCATGATTACATAAACGGCGAGGACCATTTTACCGATGATGGGGTTTATCTTCAATCAGATGATGAATATTGTGAAGACGATGAATTCGAAATGGCAGATGATGACGAGGAGTATTTTGAAGGCGCACAAATAAACCGGGATGAAATTTTTGAAGAAATTGACGTCGAATGGTCCACCCCAGAGGTAACAGCCTTCAAACATGAGGATGAAGTGGAAGTAACTTATCAGTTTGGCGTGGTTCAGGAAACCGGTGACGGTGTACTGAAGCGGGTAAACCGCATTTGGACAACCGAGGACGAGTTAATCAAGGATGAATCGCATTTTATTTTTAGCAAAGAAGAGGCGAGCACTATCATTGCGATGATTGCCAGTCATATGGACCAGTTAAGCGAATTTGATTTTTAAAATATCGGAAAAGGGTGCTTTTTTAGAGCACCCTTTATTAATCAACCGTATAATCAATCTGAATTAAATCCCATGGTGTAATAATGCCAAGCGGCTTTTCACCCGCATTTCCATTTTCCGTGATCACGACTGCTTCTAATTTATTCTTCTTTTTATGAGCCTTTTCAAAAATGTTTTCCACCTGGAATAAATTAATTTCTTTTGAAATGAACTCTATTGACTGTTTCTTTTCAACCATCATAATATCTGCAATCCGAACATCCGCCAGATTGACGATGCCGCTTTCCATATGCTGTGCCATCCATTTCATAATCGAGCCAGCAGTCAAAAGACCGATGCATTTTTGATTTTTATAAATCGGAAACTTCGAATATCCATACTGTTTAATGGCAGCCGTTACCTTTAAAATACTATCGTTTTCATCAAAGAAAACAACGTTCTTGGTTGCAATCGTAAGGGCGTAATTCGGCCTGCTTAAGATATTAGCAATTTTTTCGATATGATGGACCACTTTAGCATTGGGTTCTGCAATATAGAAGCCAACCTCCATCTTTTCGTGAACAATCGCATTCCGAAGTCTGGCATATTGCTCCAAATCCTTTTTATAGGTTTCGATGACTTGATACTTTTTTGCTCCTACCTTCACTAATACAACAAATCTTTCATCATTGATCTGGACAATATCTCGAAGTGCATCATGGACCTGATTAAAGGCGACCTCGAAGCGCTCGGACAGAAGCTGATCCTGTTTATTTGCCGGTTTCATTGTTCTCTCCCTGTGAATGCTTTTTTCTCTATTATACATTCTTTCGCAGGTGGGAAATCAATAGAAAATACTTGTTAGTAACTCCCCCACGCTTTCAATATCATTTCAATTTCCTCTTTATGCGAGATGCCTTCATCATCGGGTGTTTCTAAAATCAATGGAATTTCTTTGAAAATTCTTGATGTTACAAGCTCCTTTAATTCATCCTCGTCAATCAATCCATTGGTATGATATATGTTAGCATGACTGTCTTTCCTAGAACCCGCCGGATATTTCGAGTTATTCAAATGGATGGCTTTCAAATAGTCAAAATAATTTAATTCCTGCCCTTTTTTAAAAAACTCTTCTGTGTTTTCCCCGGCCCACAGCCCGCTGGCAAAGGCATGGCAGGTGTCAAGGCAAAAGCCGATTTTTTCAGGATACTCACACAGGTTACGGATTTGCACCAATTCCTCAAAGGTTGTACCAAGTGCCCCCTTTGTTCCTGCATTGTTTTCTAATAGAATCAGACACTCCCCATCCCATTTACTCAAGACCTCGTTTAACATCTCTAGCATTAAGTGATAGCTGGCCAGCGGGTCCGTTTTGCTGATTTGGCTGCCGAAATGAACAACAACACCAATGGAACCGCAGGCATTAGCAATTTCCAAGTCGTTAAGCAGTGAAGATATCGTTAAATCTTTTTTTCCTTCTAATGGGGTAAGGCTTGTTGAATAAGGGGTATGGGCCACTGATTGCAGACCATGCTGCCGGCAAAACTCCTTGCAGCTATTTGCATCTTCACGGTCAAATTCCTTTATCGAAAGGTTTCGTGGGTTCTTTGGAAAATATTGAAAAGTAGATGCCCCGTTCGCAACCGCCTGTTTTGCCGCTCCTAAATATCCGACCCGAATACTGACATGACTTCCTAAAATCATTTCTATCCCACCGTACACTTTATTTATGTTAGATTGCACACAGCTGGAAAAATCTATTCTTTTATCCATGTTTAGTGTAATATTGGTTGGATACTACTTTTCTAAGGAGCCGATATGCGAACAATTACTCTTTCAAATGGTCAAACAGTAGAAGTAGAATGCTTAAGCTGTGCCTTAACGAGCGGGCTGATTCATCCGGATGGCGGGGTCATTATTGAAACCGAACATTTTCATGCCCATCAGGATGTCGCCTATCCTATTGAAGGCTTAGTTATCTTGGCATCGAAGAGACATATTAAATGCTTTGATGAACTGACAGATGCAGAAAAACTCGATTATATTAATCTACTAACAAAAATCAGAAAAGCCCAAAGAGATAAGCTTGGTATTGAGTATGTTTATTACTTTTACAACGAGGACACTACCCACCATTTTCATACCTGGCTTGTACCCCGCTATGAATGGATGTATGAGTTTGGCCGTTCCGTTGAGTCTGTGAGACCGGTGCTGCTTCATGCCCGGAACAATATGAATGACGTAGAAAACAGGCGAAAGGTATTAACGGCGATTGAAGCATTAAAAAAAGAATTAAAATAACATTTTCATAAACCAAAATGATATAAATTAAATAAAAGACATATAGGGAGGAGAGTTTAAAATTGGCTAATAAATATTGCCCAATTTGCGGTGAAGCTAACGGATGTATGTCGGGTGCGGGAGAACATGGCAATTGCTGGTGTGATGCCGAGGTATTTCCCAACGAAATTCTTGAATTAGTTCCTGCCGAAAGTATAAGAAAAGATTGCATCTGCAAAAAGTGTTTAGATAAATTTCGGGAAGAGCATTTAAGTAAAACTACGAATAAGAAGTGATATAAAAAGGCAGTGAATCCCAAGTTCACTGCCTGTTCATTACTGATTCGCCAATATTTTAACAAACTCATCTTCCAGCTTCTTCCCTTTATCTTCATCCATCAGGTTGTTTAAAATGATTGAAAAAACTAATATTTGACCGTTTTTTGTTGTTACATAGCCGGATAAAGAACTGACAGTGGAAAGAGTCCCAGTCTTTGCTTTTACCCTTCCTTGAACATCTGCGGTTTTCATCCGATAGCGAAGCGACCCGCCAGCCATTTTTTCAGGAACACCACTTACCGGTAATGAATTTAGATAAGAAGAGAACCACGTTTCCTTTTGGACGGTAAATAGCAGTTTGGAAATTTCGTTTGCTGGAATTAAATCAACATGAGAGACGCCTGAACCGTCACGGATGACCATCGTTTTCGGATTTAACCCGAACTTCACCATTTCCGACTCCAAAACCTCAAGCCCCTTTTCCCAAGAGCCTTCCCCGAGAACAACCTTTCCCATTTCCTTTACCAACACCTCAGCATGAACATTGTTGCTGAGTTTCATAAAGGGAACAAGCAGTTCTGACAATGGAATTGATTTGTGGGTAATAATTAGTGAAGCGTTGTCAGGTACTTTACCTGTCTTGATACTCCCGGAAACCTTAATACCTTGCTCTGCTAATGATTGTTTAAGAAGCATCAATGAGTATTTTGTAGGTTCCCATACCCCCACCCACTCTTTGACTACTTTTGATTTTATCGGAATTGCGCCTTCAATGGTAATCGAATTTTTTGCATGTTTCCGTTTGATCGAAATCTCCTTTTTTCCTTTTTCCCCTACAGTAAAAGCTTTGTTTACTATTTTTACATAGTTTGTTTCTGGGATAACTTTTATATTCGGCTTTTCCCCTTCTTTAGAACCTGGGGTCACCATAATTTCTACTGACCCTGAATCGTAATCTGTAGTTGGCGAAGCTGTCAGTGCTGAAATCTGTGCCCCGTAATAAGTCGTTTCATCACTCCATGGCAGGTCAAGGGGGTACCGGACATCATCGAAGTGGGAATCATCAGCTATCAGGTTCCCTTTTATCTTTGTAATGCCATGCTTCCGTATTTCTTTAGCCAGGTTGTCAAAATCCTCTTTCATCAAAGTGGGGTCACCTTTTCCCTTTATATAAAGGTTCCCTGCAAGTATTTTCTTTTTTACGGGACCATCGATATGTATTTCGGTCGGAAAGGTATAGTCCTTCCCTAAAACTTTCAGTGCAGCAGCGGCTGTTAACAGCTTCATATTGGAGGCAGGGCGGAGCCGCACATCTCCATTATATTCATAAATCATCTTCCCATCTGCTGCTGACCGGATACTAATTCCGGCAATTGCCCCTTGCATCGTAAGGGAATTGCTCATTAGCTCCTTAATCTGACTTTCTATTACTACAGACTTACTTTCCGCAATAACCCTATCTTGATCTATGTAAGTAATAGTGGAAAATAAAATCACGAAGGAAAAAAGATTTCTTATGAACAATAAATTTCCATCCTTTCTTTTTTCCTTAGAGTTTGTCCAAAACCTCTTAAAAATAAATGTACATAGGCAAACTGGACAAGACGATTAAGTTTTAATAACAGCTATATGGTCCCTTATATAAGCCCAATTTTGTGGAAATGGAAGGGTGACTTGCCAAAATGTTGTTCCAGCTAATTGATAAATATCAAGCAATCGATACTTTTCAATCAAGCTCCTGATATCTTCAAACCAGACAATCCGTTCTTCCAAACCACTCCAATAGCGGTACCAGGGCGATTTGGCAGAAAGGTCAATTTGAATAGGGGTACCAGTTGAGATTGACTGATTTTGGGCGGTAAGAACTGACATAGCTTTTGTGGCATTCGTGCTGACTGCTTTATCATAACCATACAAGGCAATAGCCATTTGCAGTTTTCGTGGAGGGATTTGGGTAATGGAATACTGAATGACCTGCTCCATCCATGTTATTGGGGCAATGGGAGCAGGCGGGCCGCCCGGATATCCGTAATCAATTGTCATAACCGCAACCATATCGGCCACCTGTCCGATTGCCGCATAGTCATAGGCCCCAATAATTCGATTAGTTGGGATATCCACTGTTTTTGCATGAACATTCACGTGGAGAAAAAGGTCCCCTAAACCCCTTTTTAATTCTGTTAAAAAAGAAATAAAATCCCTCCTTCTCGCCGGAGGAATAAATTCAAAATCAATACTCACTCCTTCAAATCCCCGCTGCTTAACAAGGTTGAGAATGCTAGCTACTAAATTCCGCCGAAATACGATGTTTTCAAGGACCCTGCCTGCTAAATCCGGACTAAAGCCGGTAAGTGTAAAATTTCGGATCATTAATAGCGGTTTTATTTTTAATTGTTTACATCTTGCG
Organism: Neobacillus sp. SAB-20_R2A; assembly: GCF_049568635.1. NCBI lineage: Bacteria > Bacillati > Bacillota > Bacilli > Caryophanales > Bacillaceae > Neobacillus > Neobacillus sp. SAB-20_R2A. The sequence goes on from NZ_CP145895.1 coordinate 3,938,873, forward strand.
ACAAGTGCTGCATCCTCTATTTCCCTATAGGCAAATCCTTCGTCAGTAAAAGAATATGCTACAACAGCAAGATAGCTTAGCTGACCGGCAATCGAATTCAAGGTAATTATATTAGCGCTTTCAGAAGATGGCAAAATAAATCCGAGGGCAGCCATTTGTAATTTAAGTGGAGATGGAATATTAACGATTTGACCAATATGAAGTTGATTTGGTTGAATACCTGGGTTTGCAGCTAAAATAGAGGCCGGAACCGTATGAAATTGAAAAGCCAAATTCCCAATTTGGTCACCCGCTTTAATTCGATAGAATCTAATATGAGAAAGGTTATCTGGAAGGTAGAGGGCAAGACCTGGAACAACGACAGATGCGGCTACTAGCCCATTAAGATTGAGAATGGATTCAATTGGAACACTATACTTGTTTGAAATAGCCCATAAATCTTCTCCGGTTTGAACCACATGAACAGTCATAAATCCCCCTCCTTTCTAACATCATATGGGCAATTTAGCTTAAAATACTAATATCGGCAAAATAAACGCCCTATTTTTACTGCTAACATCCTTGCCTCTTATTTTCGGGCAAAATAAAAAAGGCCCCAAACCAGGCCTTTTAAAATTAAAACTCATCCTCATCATGCCAATATTTTTTAAACCGAGCACGGTAACAGGCATCACAGGTTGGAAATGGATGGTCCCAGGCAAGCTTTTTGCCGCAGTTCTTGCACTTTTTCACAAATTTCTTGATGTCGGTTTTCAACCTTTCCTGGACCTTGTCACTGATTTCCTCACGCAGACGTTCCCAATAGCTTGCTTCGGTCCGCTCACCCAACCGGTATAAAAATAATAAATGGAGACCGATTGCTTTATAGCTTAATTCCAGTTCCTCTAGACTGCCTTCCTTTACAATTGGTTCCGGAAGCTCCCTCCCCTGAACAATTGCATACATTGTATCTTCCCACTGCTTCACAAGCGCTTGTTCATTTTTGGAAAACGGCAGATGCAAAAAGCCGTACAAGTCTGTCAGTGTCAATCGCGCTTCGATTTCACTCCCGACGATTTTTCTGTATAGTGACCTTTCCTCTGACAAGGAAGCCTTCTTCGTCCCTTTTGGGCTTTCAAATTTTTCCCACAGTACAAAGAATGTTTCCAAATCATGATAATAGCGTTGGAAACGTTCAAAAACGGATGACGTGGGAGCGATAGCAAACGTCTGGACTGGACGATCCTCCTGCAAGAGTAAATTCTTCATTTTTTTAATATCATTAGTAAAGGCCACCTTACCGACATCATAAATCCCCTTCCGTCCGGCACGGCCAGCTATTTGCTTCACTTCCTGAGAATTTAAAAGCCGCCTTCTCGTTCCATCAAATTTTTCATTTTCGAGAAAAACAATCCGGCGAATCGGCAGGTTCAAGCCCATCCCGATGGCATCCGTCGCGACAATCACCTTTGTTTTTCCTTCATTAAAAAGGTGAATTTGTTTTTTCCTTGTTTCCGGGGGCATGCTGCCATATATCATGCTGACCGAATGGCCGTCATTTTGCAGCCGAGATGCCATTTCCAATACCCGTCTTCTTGAAAAACAAATAAGAGCGTCCCCTTTTTTAATATGTTTAATATGAAATTCCTTCGATTCCACCTCAAGAGGGGTATCTCGGCTATATTCATTAATCGTGATATCGGAATCACCTAAAAGCTCAAGCAGCATTTCCTTCGAATTGCGGCTGCCAATGATATGGACTTCCTCTGCATTTGCTTTGGTGATGGCCTTATACCAAGAAAAGCCGCGGTCCTTATCGGTTATCATCTGAGCCTCATCAATCACGACGACTTCGTAATATTCCTTTTCATGAAACATTTCAACCGTACAGGAAATATGGCCAGCACCAAGGACAACCTTCTCTTCTTCTCCTGTTTTCAGGTTACACGGTGTGCCTTCAGCATTCAATTTATCAAATACCTCAAGTGCCAGAAGTCTTAGTGGAGCTAAATAGAGGCCACTCTCGGCCTGTTTCATCCGCTCTAAGGCATGATGTGTTTTCCCTGTGTTTGTTTCGCCAATATGCAGGACATAGCGGATGTGACGTAAGTGAAGGGAAGGGTCATATTCCGTACCGAAAATATCCCTCATGATCCGTTCTTCCTCGGCCCTTTTCCTGTCCAGCTCTGCCAGCTCTTCTGCCCGTTTTCTTTCTCTTTCCTCTAAATCTTGATCAAGCAGCTTCCGGTGAACTTCCTCATCAAATGGGATATCGACAAGCTTCAATAAGACGGCAACGTATTCTTCTTGGATGTCCTCTAAATAATAACCAATTACATCATAAATCACATTAATCATACATTCTTTAACAAATGCTGCCGTGAGCGGCTTAATAAAAGTCTCATGATACCTATCTTTCAAATCCGCAGGCAATGCCTGTAATACTTTATTAGGCAGTAATTCTGAAAGATAATCCGAAATCAAGCTTTCATATACATAGTAGTAGGTCTCATATTCAAAATAGCTTCGCCCCCACTCGTGAGGAGGTTTATGGATATCACCGGTCAATTCCTCGAAAAAATCAGCAACCGTTTGATATGAAAACGAATTAAACGAACCTTCTGAGACTAATTTCTCCTCCAAAGCTACACGATCTATAGACTGAAATTTTGTACTCGATTCAAAATCGGCTGCCAATTGCTTTGCTGTGAATTGGCGTACATATAAGTAAAAACGAGTATATTGTTCTTCGATGATGGCAGCCGCTTCGTCTTCTATTGCTTCACGAAATTCTGCTTTTTCTTCTTCAAGCAGCTTTTCTTGCTCCCTAATAAGGAAGTTTTCTTTTGCCTGCTCAAAGCGTGTTTGCCAATCTTCCTCATGTCCTTTAAAGTTTTCAATAACCCAGGTAAGCGTATCGAAAGGCTGATACAACCTCATTTCATCACGAAACAGCTTGTTTATCAGCTTTCGGTCAACCCCCTGGACCTCATAATCTTTTTCACTCAAAAATTGCTTCTTTTCATTTTTCGAGACATCGTTCGTTACTTTGTTTAGCCACACATTGATCCAAATTTGTCCAATGTACTGGCCTCTGTCTGCCAAGTATTGTTCAAAAGAAGGCAGCGTTTCACTGTATTCAAAATAACGTTCCATATCCTGCAATACTTTTTGTTTCGTATGTTCTATTGCTTGAGGGTAAATAGCTTCGAGCTTGCTCATATAAATCCCTTCTTTAATATAGATATTTTCTTTCTTTTTGCAAAAATGTTATGTATAATGTTCAGTAAGAAGTGCATATAGTAAAAAAGACCGAGCATGACGACAGGTACTCGCTCGGCCATGCAATAGCTGGTTCCCATCAAGGGGATTCGGCAAAAGAAGGGCAAAAATCCACCGCTTATGCTTGCCGGCTCAAGGGTGGATTATTTTTTTTGGTGAAAAGACAGAATGGCGATAATCAGGCTGGCAAACGAGACAGCTAACATCAAGGCCTGAAATACTGTCAAACAGCATCACCCCCTTTCATTCGGAGATGTGCCGCCCACCCTTGAGAAGTCCTATTCTATTGCAATTTAGATTATACCATTAAAAACCAAAACGAACAAGCGTTCCCTAAATATTATGTAACTCGCAATACTTGTCCACTAAATCCTCAATTTGGTCCAATTCCGGAAACTTCCCGGCAAACTGAAATTGGATTTCCTCAATAAACTCCTCCCTATTGTAGACGTGAATCGCCCCATTTTGCTGGATTACACTATATTCCGGTACAAACCTAAAGCCGCTGCGTTCAATTGCCCCCATTTTTATGGCCCCTTTAAAGTTTTTTCCATAGTATTTGCAAAAAATATATCGCTAAACCCTTATAAAAACCAAGTTTCGTTTAAAAAGATTATATTCTTAGGATGAATTTTTAGGTTTAAAGGATTTTTGTCTAGGTGCAAACCTGCTATCGGCGAATATTACATGTCTATCAGCGAATTTCAAGGTTCTATCAGCGAATTCTGGACTTCTATCAGCGAATTTAAGCGTTCTATCAGCGAATCAAAACAAAACAGGCAAGGGACAAAAAAGAACGGCACCATAAACAGTGCCGCCCTCACAATTAACTTATGCAGTTGTATAAACTTCCTCCCGATTTGCCTCATGGCGAATGGTGGCTTGTGCTGCAGCCAAACGAGCTAGCGGCACCCGGTATGGCGAGCAGCTGACATAATCCAAACCAGTCCGGTAACAGAAATCAATTGAGCTTTTCTCTCCGCCATGTTCCCCACAAATGCCTGTTTTTAAAGAAGGTTTTGTTGCACGGCCAAGCTTAACGCCGGTTTCCACAAGCTTACCGACACCATCCTGGTCAAGAACAGCAAACGGATTCTCTGGCAGTACCTTGTTTTCAATATATGCCTGTAGGAATTTCCCTTCTGCATCATCACGGCTGTAGCCGAATGTTGTTTGCGTTAAATCATTGGTTCCGAAGGAGAAGAAATCTGCCTCCTCGGCGATTTGGTCTGCAGTAAGCGCAGCACGCGGAATCTCAATCATCGTACCAATCGTGTAGTTAATGACCTTGCCCGTTTCTTCCTGGACACGTACAGCCGCATCGACAACCAACTGGCGCATTTGCTTCAATTCATTGACGTGGCCAACAAGTGGAATCATGATTTCAGGCTGGACTACCAAGCCCTTTTCCGCTACTCTAGCAGCAGCGTAAAAAATCGCCTTTGCCTGCATATCATAAATTTCCGGATGTATCATGCCAAGACGGCAGCCGCGGTGGCCCAACATTGGATTGAACTCATCCAACTGGCGAACCTTTTTCAGCAGCAGTTCTTTTTGCTTTAACTCTTCAGAATCCGGATTGAGAATTTGCAGCTTTGTTACTTCTACTAAAAGTTCTTCTTTATTTGGTAAGAATTCATGAAGCGGTGGATCCAATAAACGAATCGTTACAGGAAGACCTTGCATTGCTTCGAAAATTCCCTCAAAGTCACCTTGCTGCATCGGTAAAAGTTCTTCAAGTGCTTCCATTCTCTCACTATAAGTTTCTGCTAAAATCATTTTTTGAACGATTGGAATCCTCTTTAAATCCATAAACATATGCTCTGTCCGGCACAATCCAATTCCGCCGGCACCGAATTCAAATGATTTCTTAGCATCCTCTGGATTATCGGCATTGGCACGGACACCTATTTTACGTTCTTGGTCTGCCCAAGCAAGAAGCTGCTGGAATTCTTCAGATAATTCAGGATCGATCATTGGGATTTCACCAAGCATAATTTCACCTGTTGAACCATCAACCGTGATAATATCACCATGTTTAACAACCGTGTCACCTACACTGAATTGTTTTGCTTTCATGTCAATCTTTAAGGCTTCACAGCCGCAAATACAAGCTTTCCCCATACCGCGGGCAACCACGGCAGCGTGGCTTGTCATTCCACCGCGGCTAGTTAAAATAGCTTGTGCTGCAACCATACCATGGATATCATCTGGCGTCGTTTCAGGAGAAACAAGGATAACCTTTTTACCTTCATTTCCTAATTGTTCCGCTTCATCGGCATCAAAAACAACCCGTCCGGTTGCAGCGCCTGGTGATGCCGGCAAACCTTTAGCTAATATTCTTCTTTCAGCTTTGTCATCGATTCGGCGGTGCAGCAGTTGGTTTAATTGGTCAGGATCAACACGAAGCAGCGCTGTCTTTTTATCGATAATTCCTTCCTCCACCATCTCAACCGCTATGCGGATAGCTGCTTGGGCGGTACGTTTTCCGTTCCGTGTTTGAAGGATGAACAGTTTCCCGCGTTCCACTGTGAATTCAATATCCTGCATTTCCTTGTAATGCTGTTCAAGGCGTTGGCATGTTTCTGAAAACTGTTTGTAAACGCCAGGCATTTCATCCTTAAGGGTGGCAATTGGCTGTGGGGTACGGATACCGGCAACAACATCTTCACCTTGAGCGTTTATTAAATATTCCCCATAAAGCACATGCTCACCGGTAGAAGGATTTCTTGTAAAAGCAACACCTGTACCTGAGTCGTTCCCCATATTTCCAAACACCATGCTTTGGATATTAACGGCCGTTCCAAGGTGATCCGGGATTTTATTTAAGCGGCGGTAAACAATCGCCCGTTGATTATTCCAAGAATTGAATACCGCATTGATGGCAAGGAAAAGCTGCTCTTTCGGATTTTGCGGGAAGTCCTTACGCGTATGCTTTTTGACAATTTCCTTATAGCCAACAATGACTTCCTTCCAGTCTTCAGCAGTCATATCAGGGTCAGAGGTATACCCCTTGTGTTCGCGTGTCTCTTCTAAATATTGTTCAAAATAATACGTATCAATTTCAAGGACCACGTTGCTGAACATTTGAATGAAACGGCGATAAGAGTCGTAAGCAAATCGTGGATTATTCGTTAATGCTGCCAAACCCACAACAGTTTCGTCATTCATCCCCAGATTTAAAATGGTATCCATCATCCCAGGCATAGAAAAAACTGAACCGGATCGAACAGAAACAAGTAAAGGATTCTGCGGGTCACCGAGTTTTTTATCCATTTTTTCTTCCAAAAGTCTTAACGCCTCTAATGTCTGTGATTCTACTAAAGCTGGAATGGTTTTATCAGATTCATAGTAAGCATTACAAGCTTGCGTTGTAATGGTAAAACCATAAGGAACCGGCAGGCCGATTCTTGTCATTTCTGCTAGATTCGCTCCCTTTCCCCCAAGTAAATCCCGCATGTTGCCATGGCCTTCATGAAATAAATAAACGAATTTTCCCATGTTTTAAAAGCTCCTCTCTTTTTTCAAAACGTCTAAAATTAATCCTGCAGTTTCTTCAATCGCTTTATTCGAAACATTTATGATTGGACAGCCTACGCGTTTCATAATTTTTTCGGCATAATCTAGTTCGTCGAGAATTCTCTGGAAGCTTGCATAATTCGCCTTTGAGCCCAGCCCAAGTGCTTTTAGGCGCTCAGTGCGAATTTCGTTTAATTTATCTGGTGAAATAATTAAACCGATACAATTTTTTCTCGGTATTTTAAAAAGTTCATCTGGCGGAGGCACTTCTGGAACTAACGGTACATTGGCCACTTTAAAACGCTTATGGGCAAGGTACATGGACAGCGGCGTTTTTGAAGTCCGGGATACACCGATTAAAACAATATCGGCCTTCATAATGCCTCTTGGGTCCCGCCCATCATCATATTTCACGGCAAATTCAATCGCCTCGATTTTGCGGAAATATTCTTCGTCTAATTTTCTCATTAGGCCAGGCTGGCGGTGGGGCTGTTTATTAAACCTTGTTGCAAATGCATTCATTAATGGGTTGAGGAGGTCCACTGCCATTATCCCCTCTTCCATGGCACGCTTATCTAAATAATCTTTTAATTCCGGAATAACGATTGTATAGGCAATGATTGAATGGTCCTTTCTTGCCAAAATAATCACATCTTCAATGTCTTCAATGTCGTCTACATATGAGTTTCGGCGAATTTCTACCTGTCCACCATTAAACTGTGTTGCCACCGCTTTTACAACGAGCTCAGCTGTTTCACCAACCGAGTCAGATACTACGTAGACAACTTCCTTTTGTACCAAAATCGCAGCAACTCCCCTTAATCTATTTTTCTTCCATAAATTCTAAATAGGCCTTTGTTATTGTCGTTTTGGTAATTCTCCCTAACAACAAATATGTATTATTTTTATGATTGACTTCCTTTACTACCGGTAAGGAGTCAATATGAAAATTAATCATTTTTTTGGCCGCTTCGAGCAAGGTTTCCTCTGAATTAATCGTGATAATATTAGGCATTCTTGTCATAATGACACTTACGGGCAATTCCTGCAGATTTTTGTTCCCAAGTGCAGCCCTGAGCAAATCCTTTCGGGAAATCACTCCTGCCAAATTTCCTTCTGTATCCACCGCATAAAGTGTTCCAACATCCTCGAGGAATAACTGGACAATCGCATTATAAACAGAAGTTGATTTTTCAACCACGATTGGATGTGCCTTAAAATCAGATACCTTTTGATGAATAAACTTCTTCGCCTGCCGTTTTACTTCTAATTTGTCATTAAAAAAATAGCCTACACGCGGTCTGGCATCCAGACTGCCAGACATGGTCAAGATTGCAAGGTCCGGTCTTAATGCCGCTCTAGTAACAGAAAGCTTCTCTGCAATTTCTTTACCGGTTATCGGGCCATTTTCCTTTACAATCTGCAGAATTTCATCCTGACGCTTGGTGAGTTTAATCATTAGCACCACCTTATTCACAATAAATATGTTATATATATTTAAATGTGCTATACTTATTTGTATATAGTATAGTACATTTAAACAAATTCGGAAACAATAATTTTGACAAATTGGCTAATTTTTTCATTTAATAAAAAAACCCGCCGGAAATCGGCAGGATACAGTACTACTTTTGACAATCTGGACAATAAAAAGTTTTTCGGGAAGAGATTGTTTCCATTTTGATTGTTGCCCCGCAACGTCGGCATTTCTCTCCCTCGCGATCGTATACTTGGCATAGTGGATTAAAACCGCCCGTTTTTTTATCACCCTTGAAAATCGGATTTTCCATGTAACCTCCATTCTGAATGGCCACCTGGAGAATTTTTTTCATCGATTGAAACAATTGTGAACGGCTAGGTGGATTAATGTCATCAATGTCTTTGGTTGGTAAAATTTCTGCATCAAAGCAGATTTCAGCAGAATAGCAATTGCCAATTCCTGCAATAAACTCCTGATCCAAAAGTGTCGTCTTCAAACGGCCATGCTTGCTGCCAATTCGTTTAATAAATTCATCTAGTGTAAAACTGCTGTTCAGTGGTTCCGGCCCTAGATGGGAAAGTTTTTCTTCTGCTTCCTGATGGGAATATAAATGAAGATATCCCAGACGCAGACCAATAAAGTATAAATGTTCATTTCCGAAAGAAAGCTGAACCTGTATCGTTCGTTTAGGTTTATCTGCTTCCTGTCCATAAAACATCCATCCCCCGAGCATTAGATGCAATAACAGAACCTGCCCATTTTGGAGTTGAAAAAGAAGGTGTTTCCCCCTTCGATTGATGGTGGTTATTTTTTGATTAAGTACGGATCTTTTAAAAAGTTCGGGATTCACATTTATTGATTTTTCACGGTTAACTTGGACATCGGTAATAGTTTTACCTGCAATCATTTGGCTTAAAAGAATCTTATAGTTTTCCATTTCCGGCAGTTCAGGCATAATGTCTTCCTCCAAAACTCTTTTCCTTTATGCTATCCAAAACGGGTAAAATCAAATAAAAAAACCGAATCATATCGACTCGGTTTTAAACAGTTACTCTATTGAAGTGGGCCTAAATGGACTTGAACCATCGACCTCACGCTTATCAGGCGTGCGCTCTAACCAGCTGAGCTATAGGCCCATGATGTAATTGAAACAGGGGCAGTAGGAATCGAACCCACACTGAAGGTTTTGGAGACCTTAGTTCTACCTTTAAACTATGCCCCTATAAATGGTGGAGGGGGACGGATTCGAACCGCCGAACCCTGAGGGAGCGGATTTACAGTCCGCCGCGTTTAGCCACTTCGCTACCCCTCCATTATATAATTGCAAAAAAAATAATAGCGGCGGAGGGGATCGAACCCCCGACCTTACGGGTATGAACCGTACGCTCTAGCCAGCTGAGCTACACCGCCAAAAGTATAATATAAAAATGGTGGAGCCTAGCGGGATCGAACCGCTGACCTCCTGCGTGCAAAGCAGGCGCTCTCCCAGCTGAGCTAAGGCCCCATACATATAATAATCAGGAAAACAGAATCTGAAGTGATCGACCCTTCGTCCCGAACGTAGTACTCAATCAAGCTAAAGCTATTTCCCGTTAGAGAAATAATGGTGCCGAGGACCGGAATCGAACCGGTACGGTAGTCACCTACCGCAGGATTTTAAGTCCTGTGCGTCTGCCAGTTCCGCCACCCCGGCACGTTTGGAGCGGAAGACGGGATTCGAACCCGCGACCCCCACCTTGGCAAGGTGGTGTTCTACCACTGAACTACTTCCGCATTTTGATCTCTTTGATGCGGGTGAAGGGACTTGAACCCATACGGTATTACTACCACTAGAACCTGAATCTAGCGCGTCTGCCGATTCCGCCACACCCGCAATATATAATATTGCATATTGGGATTTCATTCCCTCAAAACTAGATAATACAGAAGAAGTTTAGTAAAAACGAGTTCGCCTTGTTACATTTTAAATGACTTGGTTAAGTCCTCGATCGATTAGTATCAGTCAGCTCCACACGTCACCGCGCTTCCACCTCTGACCTATCAACCTGATCATCTTTCAGGGATCTTACTAGCTTGACGCTATGGGAAATCTCATCTCGAGGGGGGCTTCATGCTTAGATGCTTTCAGCACTTATCCCGTCCGCACATAGCTACCCAGCGATGCCTTTGGCAAGACAACTGGTACACCAGCGGTGCGTCCATCCCGGTCCTCTCGTACTAAGGACAGCTCCTCTCAAATTTCCTGCGCCCACGACGGATAGGGACCGAACTGTCTCACGACGTTCTGAACCCAGCTCGCGTACCGCTTTAATGGGCGAACAGCCCAACCCTTGGGACCGACTACAGCCCCAGGATGCGATGAGCCGACATCGAGGTGCCAAACCTCCCCGTCGATGTGGACTCTTGGGGGAGATAAGCCTGTTATCCCCAGGGTAGCTTTTATCCGTTGAGCGATGGCCCTTCCATGCGGAACCACCGGATCACTAAGCCCGACTTTCGTCCCTGCTCGACTTGTAGGTCTCGCAGTCAAGCTCCCTTGTGCCTTTACACTCTGCGAATGATTTCCAACCATTCTGAGGGAACCTTTGGGCGCCTCCGTTACACTTTAGGAGGCGACCGCCCCAGTCAAACTGCCCACCTGACACTGTCTCCCACCCCGATGAGGGGTGCGGGTTAGAATTTCAATACAGCCAGGGTAGTATCCCACCGACGCCTCCACCGAAGCTGGCGCTCCGGTTTCTCAGGCTCCTACCTATCCTGTACAAGCTGTACCAAAATTCAATATCAGGCTACAGTAAAGCTCCATGGGGTCTTTCCGTCCTGTCGCGGGTAACCTGCATCTTCACAGGTACTATAATTTCACCGAGTCTCTCGTTGAGACAGTGCCCAGATCGTTACGCCTTTCGTGCGGGTCGGAACTTACCCGACAAGGAATTTCGCTACCTTAGGACCGTTATAGTTACGGCCGCCGTTTACTGGGGCTTCGATTCAGAGCTTCGCTTGCGCTAACCCCTCCTCTTAACCTTCCAGCACCGGGCAGGCGTCAGCCCCTATACTTCGCCTTGCGGCTTTGCAGAGACCTGTGTTTTTGCTAAACAGTCGCCTGGGCCTATTCACTGCGGCTCTTCGGGGCTATTCACCCCAAAAAGCACCCCTTCTCCCGAAGTTACGGGGTCATTTTGCCGAGTTCCTTAACGAGAGTTCTCTCGCTCACCTTAGGATTCTCTCCTCGCCTACCTGTGTCGGTTTGCGGTACGGGCACCTTTTATCTCGCTAGAGGCTTTTCTTGGCAGTGTGGAATCAGGAACTTCGGTACTATAATTCCCTCGGCATCACAGCTCAGCCTTATGGCAAGCGGATTTTCCTACTTGCCAGCCTAACTGCTTGCACGCACATATCCAGCAGTGCGCTTACCCTATCCTCCTGCGTCCCCCCATCACTCAAACGATAAAGAGGTGGTACAGGAATATCAACCTGTTGTCCATCGCCTACGCCTTTCGGCCTCGGCTTAGGTCCCGACTAACCCTGAGCGGACGAGCCTTCCTCAGGAAACCTTAGGCATACGGTGGATGAGATTCTCACTCATCTTTCGCTACTCATACCGGCATTCTCACTTCTAAGCGCTCCACCAGTCCTTACGGTCTAGCTTCAACGCCCTTAGAACGCTCTCCTACCGCGGACACCACAAGGTGTCCACCCACAGCTTCGGTGATACGTTTAGCCCCGGTACATTTTCGGCGCAGAGTCACTCGACCAGTGAGCTATTACGCACTCTTTAAATGGTGGCTGCTTCTAAGCCAACATCCTGGTTGTCTAAGCAACTCCACATCCTTTTCCACTTAACGTATACTTTGGGACCTTAGCTGGTGGTCTGGGCTGTTTCCCTTTTGACTACGGATCTTATCACTCGCAGTCTGACTCCCACGGATAAGTCATTGGCATTCGGAGTTTGTCTGAATTCGGTAACCCGATGAGGGCCCCTAGTCCAAACAGTGCTCTACCTCCAAGACTCTAACTACGTGAGGCTAGCCCTAAAGCTATTTCGGAGAGAACCAGCTATCTCCAAGTTCGATTGGAATTTCTCCGCTACCCACACCTCATCCCCGCACTTTTCAACGTGCGTGGGTTCGGGCCTCCATCCAGTGTTACCTGGACTTCACCCTGGACATGGGTAGATCACCTGGTTTCGGGTCTACGACTACATACTAATTCGCCCTATTCAGACTCGCTTTCGCTGCGGCTCCGTCTCTTCAACTTAACCTCGCATGCAATCGTAACTCGCCGGTTCATTCTACAAAAGGCACGCCATCACCCATGAACGGGCTCTGACTACTTGTAGGCACACGGTTTCAGGATCTCTTTCACTCCCCTTCCGGGGTGCTTTTCACCTTTCCCTCACGGTACTGGTTCACTATCGGTCACTAGGGAGTATTTAGCCTTGGGAGATGGTCCTCCCTGCTTCCGACCGGATTTCACGTGTCCGGCCGTACTCAGGATCCACTCAGGAGGGAACGAAGTTTCAACTACAGGGCTTTTACCTTCTATGGCCGGCCTTTCCAGACCGCTTCATCTACCCCGTTCCTTTGTAACTCCATGTTGAGTGTCCTACAACCCCGAAAGGCAAGCCTTTCGGTTTGGGCTGTTCCCGTTTCGCTCGCCGCTACTCAGGGAATCGCGTTTGCTTTCTCTTCCTCCGGGTACTTAGATGTTTCAGTTCCCCGGGTCTGCCTTCAATACCCTATGTATTCAGGTAAAGATACTGCTCCATTACGAACAGTGGGTTTCCCCATTCGGAAATCTCCGGATCGGCGCTTACTTACAGCTCCCCGAAGCATATCGGTGTTAGTCCCGTCCTTCATCGGCTCCTAGTGCCAAGGCATTCACCGTGCGCCCTTTCTAACTTAACCTAAAAGGTTTTACTTACTCTTAAAAATAAGAGAGAAAAACTAAAATGGCGATTACTCGGTTCTTACTTGGTTACTTCTTCTTTTACGATTATCTAGTTTTCAAAGAACGAATAAAAAAAGCTTTGAGAGAAATAATTCCCTCAAAACTAAACAAACAGAAAACAGTCAACATCTTATCAGTCCATAAGGACTGCATTATCCTTAGAAAGGAGGTGATCCAGCCGCACCTTCCGATACGGCTACCTTGTTACGACTTCACCCCAATCATCTGTCCCACCTTAGGCGGCTGGCTCCTTACGGTTACCCCACCGACTTCGGGTGTTACAAACTCTCGTGGTGTGACGGGCGGTGTGTACAAGGCCCGGGAACGTATTCACCGCGGCATGCTGATCCGCGATTACTAGCGATTCCGGCTTCATGCAGGCGAGTTGCAGCCTGCAATCCGAACTGAGAATGGTTTTATGGGATTGGCTCCACCTCGCGGCTTCGCTGCCCTTTGTACCATCCATTGTAGCACGTGTGTAGCCCAGGTCATAAGGGGCATGATGATTTGACGTCATCCCCACCTTCCTCCGGTTTGTCACCGGCAGTCACCTTAGAGTGCCCAACTGAATGCTGGCAACTAAGATCAAGGGTTGCGCTCGTTGCGGGACTTAACCCAACATCTCACGACACGAGCTGACGACAACCATGCACCACCTGTCACTCTGTCCCCCGAAGGGGAAATTCCTATCTCTAGGAGTGTCAGAGGATGTCAAGACCTGGTAAGGTTCTTCGCGTTGCTTCGAATTAAACCACATGCTCCACCGCTTGTGCGGGCCCCCGTCAATTCCTTTGAGTTTCAGCCTTGCGGCCGTACTCCCCAGGCGGAGTGCTTAATGCGTTAGCTGCAGCACTAAAGGGCGGAAACCCTCTAACACTTAGCACTCATCGTTTACGGCGTGGACTACCAGGGTATCTAATCCTGTTTGCTCCCCACGCTTTCGCGCCTCAGCGTCAGTTACAGACCAGAAAGCCGCCTTCGCCACTGGTGTTCCTCCACATCTCTACGCATTTCACCGCTACACGTGGAATTCCGCTTTCCTCTTCTGCACTCAAGTCCCCCAGTTTCCAATGACCCTCCACGGTTGAGCCGTGGGCTTTCACATCAGACTTAAAGGACCGCCTGCGCGCGCTTTACGCCCAATAATTCCGGACAACGCTTGCCACCTACGTATTACCGCGGCTGCTGGCACGTAGTTAGCCGTGGCTTTCTGGTCAGGTACCGTCAAGGTACCGGCAGTTACTCCGATACTTGTTCTTCCCTGACAACAGAGCTTTACGACCCGAAGGCCTTCATCGCTCACGCGGCGTTGCTCCATCAGACTTTCGTCCATTGTGGAAGATTCCCTACTGCTGCCTCCCGTAGGAGTCTGGGCCGTGTCTCAGTCCCAGTGTGGCCGATCACCCTCTCAGGTCGGCTACGCATCGTCGCCTTGGTGAGCCGTTACCTCACCAACTAGCTAATGCGCCGCGGGCCCATCTGTAAGTGTCAGCCGAAACCGACTTTCAACCTTCCCTCATGTGAGGGAAGAAATTATCCGGTATTAGCTCCGGTTTCCCGAAGTTATCCCAGTCTTACAGGCAGGTTGCCCACGTGTTACTCACCCGTCCGCCGCTAACCACCAGGAGCAAGCTCCCAGTGATTCGCTCGACTTGCATGTATTAGGCACGCCGCCAGCGTTCGTCCTGAGCCAGGATCAAACTCTCCAATAAAGTTGAGTTGATTAGCTCAAAAATGTTACGTTGGCTCATGTTTTCTATTTAGTAGAAGAAACATGATAATTATTGTTTGTTGACGTTTTTGTTTGTTTAGTTTTCAAAGAACTATCTACTAATCTATCAATTAGCGACATTTGTTATATTAACATAATGCCTTCTCTTTGTCAACCTTCATCAAGATAATTTATGAAACAGAACTTTTCTTCCAACTATCTCG
Source organism: Neobacillus sp. SAB-20_R2A (assembly GCF_049568635.1). Lineage (NCBI taxonomy): Bacteria > Bacillati > Bacillota > Bacilli > Caryophanales > Bacillaceae > Neobacillus > Neobacillus sp. SAB-20_R2A. The sequence goes on from NZ_CP145895.1 coordinate 3,954,018, forward strand.
CATCAGCGACAATGTTTATATTACTACTCAAATGAATGTTCGTCAACTGCTATTTTTAACTATGATAAAAGTTCATTTCAAATAGTAATTTTTATTTTTAAAAACGTTTAGTTTTCTTCTGCTTGGGAAAAAATACTTAAGTAATTTTTCTCTAGGAAGGGGCTGTTAATATGAATTTCAATCCAATGAAAAAAGAAAATGATACAGATTTCGTCGACTCAAGCGCTCAAGAACAACTAGGCAATTCAACCGATTCAGATAAGAATCCTGAATTTGACGAACTGGGAACACCTCTTAATGAAATTTAAGGTTAAAAAAACCCTTTGCCAAACCATGACAAAGGGTTTTTTTAACCTTAATCCTTAATGTATTTCCAGCACTACAGGACAATGATCACTACCCATAACATGAGCGTGAATATCAGCATTTTTTAAACGCTCACCTAAAGTTTGCGAGACGATGAAGTAGTCAATCCGCCATCCGATATTTCTTTCTCGAACTTTATTCATGTATGACCACCACGTATAAGCTCCCTCTTTATCCGGATAGAAATGTCGGAAGCTGTCGACAAATCCTGCCTCCAGAAGTGTTGACATTTTAGCACGTTCTTCGTCTGTAAAACCTGAATTCCCTACATTTGATTTCGGATTCCTTAAATCAATTTCCATGTGGGCAACATTTAAATCGCCGCAAAAGACAACAGGCTTTATCTTATCCAGCTCTTGCAGATGCTGAAGAATCCGCACCTCCCATTCCAAACGGTACCCTAGCCTTGCTAAGTCTCTCTGGGAGTTTGGTGTATATACATTGACCAAGAAAAAATCAGGGAATTCTAATGTAAGAATTCGACCTTCATTTTCATCATCTTCCTGTCCCACTCCATATTTAACTGATAACGGTTCAGCTTTTGTAAAAACAGCCGTACCTGAATAACCTTTCTTAACGGCATAGTTCCAGTATTGATGATAGCCGTCTAACTCCAGACTAATTTGCCCTTCTTGCAATTTCGTTTCCTGAATACAAAAGATATCCGCATCAACCTCATTAAAATATTCCAAAAAGCCTTTTTTCACACAAGCTCTAAGACCGTTCACATTCCATGAAACTAGTTTCATTTAATGATCCTACTCCCTTATGACTCTTATTCTATTTAATAAAGGTCATTGTATCAGCTTTAGGTGACACACGGAAAGGATTTTGTTCAGAAAATAAATGGAAAAAGGCAACGAATCGCTGCCTTTATTAGGGGATAAATTTCTTTTCAATTAATTGATAGTCAAAAAGCTGTGATACAGGAACAATTTTGATATTCTTCTTATTAAATTCGTCCATCGACTGCAAAATTCCATTCGAGCAGACTTTCCCAGTCACTCCAACATGGCCAATTGCAATAGCCTTTCTTTTTATCTCTGTCTTTTTTGCCAGCAGGTTCATCTGTTTTCGGACATGTGCGGGGGATGTAATATCATCCAGAAAGACATCATTCTTTAATAAAGGAACACCCATTTCGGCTGCAATCTTAGGGAATTTCGATTTGCTGCTAGTGCCGCTGTCAACGATATATAGATTTTTTTCCTTCGCTACCTCGACAATTGCGCGGACAATATTTTCATTCTCCACAGCCAGCGAGCCCATGTGATTATTAAGTCCGACAGCATACGGAACGCTCTTAACAGCCTCTAAAACACGTTCTCTTACTTGCTTTGGGGATAGGTCCGCGGTAATGGGTTTAGGTCCAAGCCATGATCGTTTCCCTCTTTTAGGCTCCATCGGCAAATGAATCATGACTTCAAAGCCATTTTTATGAGCCAATTGCGCGTGTTTTTTCGAGTTGTCGGTAAAAGGCATGACCGCAGCTGTAATAGGTACATCTCCTTCTAGAAAGTCACTCGCCCCTTTGACACAGCCCCCAAAGTCATCAATAATAATGGCCGCTTTAAGGTTTTTTGCCTCTGATTCCTTTGCAATCACTTTTGTATTAATAGGAAGAACCAATAGTAAAAGGAGAAAAACCACGAATTTCTTCAATATAAAGACCCCCGTATCTGAGTTATTAAAGATATTTTCCCCTTGTTACACTTTATTAGTCCAAAGAAAAAGAGAGCTAAAAATCAGCTCTCCCGTAAAAAATTATTCTTCATCAAAAACGCGTACTTCTTTCATGGTGTCACCGTTTCTCATTGATCTTACGGCCTCAAGATCAGAAGTTACTTGCCCAAAAACAGTATGGACACCATTTAGGTGCGGCTGTGATTCATGAACGATAAAGAATTGGCTGCCGCCAGTGTCTCTTCCCGCATGAGCCATGGAAAGTGAACCAGGTACATGCTTATGTGGATTGCCTTCCGTTTCACACTTTATAGTGTAGCCGGGACCACCCATTCCTGTTCCTGTAGGGTCACCCCCCTGAGATACGAAGCCCGGAATTACTCGGTGAAAAATAACTCCATTGTAAAAACCTGAGTTCGCCAGTTTCTCAAAGTTTTCAACTGTCCCCGGCGCTTCGTTTTGAAATAAATCAAACTCGATTTTCGCGCCATTTTCCATCAATATGTATCCTTTTTTAGCCATATATAACACTCCTTATGTAAAAAATCATCTTAATCATACACTTTTCATCAAAGAAAAGAAAGTATTGGCACATTTGCCCATTTATATTTTTTACAGAAGTGTGTTAAAATAATTTTACCCCTTCCGAACATTCGCTTGTTGCGGGACACTTAACCACTGTACGGACGGAAGGGGCAGCCGAGACTTTGTCTCGGCTTTTTTATTTTTTTTCTTTTTCCAGCCATTGAAAAAACATCGTTACCGCTGATAAAAATAAAAGATACCCAAAAAAAGTGTAAATGTGCTTCCACTCCACCGCATGCTTAAACAAGCCAAGAACCTCAGCTAATTTTTCTAGAATGGGTATCAATAAACTGGCAAACAGGATTACACCCATCCTCCCCCATTTATTCAAACCAGCAATCACATATAAAAAAACGGCCATAAATATCGGAAGCACCACAAGCGTAAACGCGATATTTATGGAAAAAACGTCCGCTAGCGGGCGAAACGTAAACTCATACATTCCCTTACCTACAAAATAAAGATCCAAATAAGTCCCTATTAATGAGCCGAGCACCCCGCCAGCCAACACATGCTTAAAAGTTAATCGTCTTTTTGGCAAGAGCTGCGATTTCGAGCCGTTCAAGTGTTTTACAGTATTCATCTCTTATCTCTCCGTCCATCATTTCCATATCGTCCACTAAATAATCCGCCACACGCCAGTCTTCAAACCAATCCCCAGGCTCCGCTTCCGTCTGGATGACATTTTTCCAAGCATTTTCAAGATTCGGGCTGTAAAATCTTCTTGCTCCCTTCCTAAGCCTGCAGGATTTCAGGCGCAGCGGATAAGCTATACCGGGTGTCCCCTCATTCACATTATTAAAAAGATGCGGCCAATAATCCTTTCGCGATCCAGTATGCGGATGCAATTTTGCCCATTCCAAAGCTTGTATATGAAAATCTTTATTTTTAAAAAGAACGGAATATAACCTTTTCCCAAGTAAAATCCGTTCATGCAGGGATTCAAATTGATGAAGCGTCTGGCCCTTCAGCCCGCCATCTCCATAAGGAAATAGAATATGGTTGAAGGAAAGCACGTCCTGTAGAATAAATTCAAACTTATTTAATACCTCTTTCTGGTAAACCAGATTTTGAACCACCCTTTTTTCCAAGTAACTCTGTTCGTTAATGACCATTGCAATACAATGAATATAGCGGTCATGATTCTCCCAAAAGTAATTCCAAATCGTTTCCATAAAGGTCGAAACATTTAAATGCGAAAGCATATAAAACATTGGTTTACCCCTGCGCAGACTTTCCTCATAAAGCAGAAATTGCGGATAAACATCCTGGAAAATCAGCCAATTACCTCTCTCCAAAAAAGAAAAAAACGAATCTCTTTCTTTTTTTGATAGCAGTTTCGTTAAAAATTCCCCTTTTAAATCGGTCATGTTGTACCCACCGTTTCGTGAAACCATATGACCCAAAAATGCCCATTGGATATCTGGGTACTGGAGATAGAAATCAAGGTAGGCTTTTGTCCTTGTGACATTATTAATGTTATGTTTTGCTGTTACCTTTTTTATATTTTCTAAAAGAACTTGATCTCTCCCTGTTAACGGGATCTGGACCACAGCTGCCCCTTTATTTTTTTTTCTTAATTCTGCCCGGATGATTTCTAGCGGCGGTTTGTCACGATTCCTCCAAAAAAACAAGGCAAATACCCCCAATACGAATGGTCCTTGCACAATAGGAATATGTATAGCCTAAGGAGTTTTGCCTAAGAAAGGAGTGACCTGCTGGTGGATATACAAATGGGTATCGATTGGATTATTGACAGGCTTAGAAAAGACCAATCTCCCGACGGCTCCTGGGATTATCCTTTTGATACAGGAATTTCAACAGATGCTTTTACCATCATTTTATTACGCACATTGGAGATACATGATGAAGAATTAATCGAAGGTCTTTGCAGGCGGATTTTAAGTAAGCAGGAAAAAAACGGGGCTTGGAAGCTTTTTTATGATGAGGGAAATGGAAATGTATCATCTACACTGGAGGCGTACTATGCCCTCCTTTTCTCCGGATATTACTCAAAAAAAGACAAGAATTTACAGGCGGCAAAGAAATTTATTTTAGCCCATGGCGGTCTAAAAGAGGTTAGTACGTATACGAAAATCATGCTAGCCCTAACTGGCCAATACAGGTGGCCTTCGTTTTCACCACTGCCGATTGAAGTTATTCTTTTGCCGACTAACTTCCCGATCAATTTCTATTCCTTTTCTGTGTTTGGGCGGGCTAATTTGACACCAATAATGATTCTTGCCTCCAAGAAGTTATCGATAAAAGCTAAAAATGCTCCCGACTTAACCGACCTGCACATCCACCGGGAGGCAGACGAACAATGGATTCGTTCGGATGAATGGCGCTCGTTGTTATCCTTGATTGAAGATGGAGTGGAGAATTTAATTGGCATCCCGGAAGAGCTCAGAAACTTAGCATTTGAACGAGCAAAGAAATATATGCTGGACAGGATTGAACCGGATGGAACATTTTTAAGTTACTACAGCAGTACCTTCTTAATGATTTTTGCCCTGCTCTCACTTGGCTATAAAAAAACGGACTCGGTTATTACCAAAGCGATTGAGGGACTAAAGTCCATGAAATGTGAAATAAACGGTTTTCCCCATATGCAATACACAACAGCAACTGTTTGGAATACATCCTTAATAAGCTTTGCCTTGCAATCAGCTGGATTATCTCCGGAAGACACCATGGTTGCAGAAGCAAATCGTTACCTTTTAACTCGCCAGCAGCATAAATTTGGCGATTGGGTGATTCATAATCCCAACAGCTTACCTGGAGGCTGGGGCTTTTCGAATATAAATACAATCCTGCCCGATGTGGATGACACGACCGCCTCCCTTAGGTCACTTTCAAGAATTGCCTCCTCTGAAAAAGCGGCTTGGGAGAGAGGAATCAGCTGGACCTTGTCGATGCAAAATGATGACGGCGGCTGGCCAGCCTTTGAGAGAAAAGCCGATTCAAATTGGTTGAAATTATTGCCGCTAGAAAAAGGCGAGTTTTTGCTAAAGGACCCGACATGTGCCGATCTCACTGGAAGAACATTAGAGTTCTTTGGTAATTATACAAATTTGCCCAAAAACCATACTGTCATAAAAAAAGGCATCAACTGGCTTTGGAAAGACCAAAAGCGAGACGGCTCCTGGTATGGCCGCTGGGGAATTTGCTATATGTACGGAACCTGGGCAGCTATTACCGGATTACTGGCAGTTGACATACCAGAAAGGGACCAACGTATTCAAAAAGCAGCGGACTGGTTAAAAAACATTCAAAATCCGGATGGCGGGTGGGGAGAGTCCTGTCACAGCGATTACCAAAAGACCTACATTCCGCTCCGGTCCAGTACTCTTACCCATACCGCATGGGCACTTGATGCCTTGATTACACTTGCCGATAAACCGACTCCCGTGATTCAAAAAGGGATTGCCCATCTATTAGAATCGTTAGATAAAGACGACTGGACAACAGAGTATCCAAAAGGACAGGGAATGGGCGGTGCCTTCTATATCCATTACCACAGCTACCGGTACATCTTCCCGCTTATCGCCCTAACCCACTATCAAAAAAAATACCAATAATAAGAATCGACGGACTCCTTGAGCCGTCGTTTTATTTTACGACTAACCTGGCAAGCTCCCGATAAATCTCCACCATCTCTTCGAGCTTCATTCTGACCAATCCGCTTGTGTTCGGGGCAACAAAGTCAACCGACCCCGGCACAATGGCCTCCTCCTGTATCCCCCATGGGGCTGTTTTCCGGCCGCTGTATTCCAGATATACGCCTTTTCCTACATAACAAACTATTTGAGGCTTCAGTCTTTCAATCTTTTGTTTTAAAATGTCCCTGCCTTCTTTGAATTCTTCCTTCGTGATTTCAGCGGCCGCTTTTGTGGGCCTTGCCACTATATTTGTAATCCCCATTCCTAATTCCAGCAATAAATCACCTTCCGATGGGTCTAATTTTCTTGGTGTCAACCCTGATTCATGAAGGATTTTCCAAAAACGGTTGCTTGGACCTGCAAAATGATGGCCTGTTTCACTTGAGCGGACCCCGGGATTAAAGCCGACGAATAAAACAGCTAAATTTTCCTTTATTCGATCTCTAACTGGTTTCATGGTCATAGCCCTTTCTTATAAACTGAACTTTTTTTATTTTAGCATAGTCTTTTCAGATTCCTTTCAGACAAAGGGGCTAAACTTCAGTTAATAAGATTAATGGAGGTGTCCGATTGATGACGAAACAGAAAAAATTATTTACCGTACTTGCCAGCTTATTTGTGATTTTCTCAATTGGAACAACTGCTGTTATAGCGGATGATGACGATGATGGGAAGCGTGAGTATTTTCAGTCTTACGATGAAGATGATGAAGAGGACTCTGAAATGGAAGATCATGGTGACGACTTCGAGGGGTGGGAAAATCAGGTCCAAAGTCCCGTCACGCAAGCCCAATCACAAGAATTTTGGAATATTTGGACACGTGAACCACGAACTAATGCCAATAACGTTTTACCAGTAGATACTCCATCCGAAATGGCAGTCAACAATGGTAACCAAGAATCTCGCCTTTATGTCATTCCTCAGAATGGGCAACTGCTTATTTCTGCAAAGGCATTTTCTGATACTGTTGGAGCAGAAGCAGTTTTTTACCCTAAGAGTAGAATTTGTATCCTCACAAAGGGTGATAAAGAATTAATTGTTCGAGCAGGCTCGAATGCAATCTATGAAAATCAACTGAAAACTCCAATGCCGACAAAAGCTGTCTATATGGAAAATTCCGTTTTCTTTCCAATCTCAGTAGCAGCAAACGGGTTGGGCTTTCGCGTCTCGTGGGATGAAACAAATTCAGCATTCACTTTAAAACCACTATAAAGGAAAGGTGAGGAAAATGGCAAAATCAACAAAATCAAAATGGCTGCTAGGCGTAACTGGAACCGCTCTTACAGCTTTTGTCATCACACAAATTGGGACAAATCCGGGAAATGAGGGGTCTGTTGTGAATGACCTGTCTCTAACAAAATCAATGAGCAAGGAAGAAAGGGAATATGCCAAACTTGATTGGTCTAACTTTGTCATAAACGGAGAATCTGTCTCGGGAGGTGTAAGACAAAGTGACCACCAAACCCGAAGATCATGATGATTTTGATTTTTTGGTCCTAGAGGCAATGAACACGTCATTTTATATTGCCATCTCCAATACTGACATTTCAAATTGGAAGGAGATTATGACCGGATGGATTCGGTATGTTGAAAAGGAATGGTCTCGTTTTAATCCCAACAATGAACTCGGATTATTGAATAGGTTGGCGCCGGGAGAAACCGCTAAGGTCTCCCCTCCGCTCTTTGACGTACTCTATCAGGCAGAACAATATCGCAAGAAGACGAAAGGATACTTCTCACCCTATTTACTTGCCCAGATGCAATACCACGGCTATACAAACTCCTTTCCATTCCAGTCTAGTTTGAAAGTTGGGAACGAAGTGCCCGTCAATTGTACTGAAGAACACACGCCATATGTTTTCACCTTTGAGACCTTTACGATAAAAAAACAAAGTGAAAATCAAATAGATTTAGGAGGTATTGGTAAAGGCTATGCCGCCCAAGCTGCAGCACGATGGCTAAAAAATATCGGTGGGGCCAAGTCAGGGATTGTTGACGGCGGCGGCGATATTACATGCTGGTCCGATGGAAAGAAGGAATGGAAAATCGGTGTAGCCCACCCTTTTAAAGAAAATCAAGAAATGGCTAACATTCCATTAAAAAACGGAAGCATTGCTACCTCTAATATCGTCTATCGCAGTTGGGTACAGGAGAAGGAGATAAAACACCACCTATTAAACGGGAAAACAGGTCTGCCAGTTAAATCAGAAATCCTTCAAGCAACTGTCATTACAGAAAACTGCCAGGACGCAGAGGTAATGGCTAAGCTTTGCTTTATGGAAAAAGATAGCACATTAATGAAGGCATTAGCGGGTATTAACCCCCACTATTCAGTGCTTCTCGCTCATGAAGATGAAACGATTACTACCTTTAAAGGAAGGTGATAACTTGATAAACGACTATATTTCGATTTGGACATTGATTCGCAGCTCTGGTTTTTTGGCCTATTTTTTCATGACCATTTCCCTTGCAATCGGGTTGGTCAGTTCCTTTATGGTGATGAAGAAAAAGAAAGCATATCTTCTTTCCCTTCATCAAATCAGCGGCTGGTATGGTTTGTTGACGATTGTTTTTCATCTCATGTTAATTTGGCGCGATCAATATGTTCCGTATTCCATTCCAGAACTTTTTGTCCCTTTACTTGCAAACAATCAACCTATATATTCTACTCTTGGCACATTATCATTTTATCTATTTTTCATTGTGATGATTTCTTCAGATTTTTTCATAAAAAAATTAGGGATAAAAAATTGGAAAAAACTCCATCTTGCAGTTTTTCCGGCATGGGTGCTAATGGTTTTGCACGGGCTATTGATTGGAACAGATTCAACAGAGCGGTGGGCATTGGTTTTATACGCCGGTAGTATTTCTCTCATTTTTGTTCTATCAATCCTAAAATATATCGAAACCATCATGCATGGGTCTGAGGCTAAGCAAGGCAAACTGAAAAATTAAAACGGCAGCCAATCCTGCCGTTTTAATTTTTGTCTTTTATTGTGACCGTAAAAACACTGCCTTTACCCAGCATGCTTTGCACGGATATTTTTCCTCCGTGGGCCTCCACAATCGACTTGGCAATTGATAGACCTAAACCGGAGCCTCCTTTTGCTCTTGAGGCATCTGTCCGGTAAAAACGGTCAAATATAAAAGGAAGATTTTCTTGCGCAATGCCGCACCCTGAATCTTCAACAGTAATAATTTTTTCAGCAGATGTTAATGTTAATGTAAGCTTTACTGTCCCTTCATTTGTATACTTGAATGCATTATCCAACAATATATAAACTAATTCCTGTATCCTTGTTTCATCGCAAACTAGAAAAATCTCAGGTTCAATTTTTTGCGCAAATATGATATTGGCTGGTTTCTTCCGTAAGAACCGCTTGGATATGGAAGTTAACAATTCCGATAAATTAACCTCTTTCATCTCCATGGTTAATTGGTTCTTATCACTTCTGGCCAATAGGAGTAAATCATTGACCAGTCTATTCATTAATTGGGCTTCAGTTTGTAAATCATGAAGGACTTCTATTCCAAGTGGACTCATATTCTGACTCTCTTCGCGGTTTAACAGGTCAATCGAACTGTAAAAAATACTTAATGGAGTTCTTAGTTCATGTGAGGCATCGGAAACAAACTTTTCCTGTTTGTGATAAGCTGTTTTAATAGGCTTCATCGCTTGTCCAGCAAAATAATAACCTAAATAGGCAAAAATCAAACTAAAAAATACCGTTAACGCAATCAACGTCCATGTGATTTTTTGAATCAAGTGTTTTTCTGATGTAATATCCATTCCTAGGACGACAAAGCCATAAGAACCAAGAGGCTGTATCTCGACAAGTATATGCTTGTCTTCCCATTGAATCCTTTCCGCTTTGTCAGCATTTGTAATTGGGATATTTCCCACCCATTGATAGAATCCCCGAATGTTTTCCTCCCCATACACAAACTCTATCTGGTGGTTAAGTACATAATAAAATATCGTTCGGTTCGGATCATACTCTATTCCATGGTGTTCGCTCTCATAAAGGTCCTCGAGGAAATCAGACTTTTCTTTGTCAAAATACCCCATTAGCTGCTCTTCTTCCTTTGCATTGATTTCATGCGAAATAAGGAGGTAGAGGATTCCAATAAACAAAACAAGCAAACTGACCAGAGATAAAGTATAAACAACCGTTAAACGCCTTTTCACTTGATTAAACATTGGTATTTCTCACCTTATAGCCGATTCCGCGGACATTTTGAATTAAGGAAGGCTTTCCAGGAATATCAACCTTTTTGCGCACCAATTTCACTAGGGCATCAAGCGCATTATCCGAAACCTCAGCATCATAGCCCCAAAGCTTGTCGAACAGAATTTCTCTTGTCAAAACTTGATTTGCGTTTCGCATCAACAATTCCAATAGTTGATATTCCTTTTTCGTTAAATCAATTATAAACCCATTTCTTTTAAATTCATGGGTATTCAGATTCAAGGAGAAATCATTGATCGCGATCAATTCTTCAACAGGTTTCTCCTTCCGGCGGCAAATTGCCCGAATCCGTGCCGAAAGCTCATTAAACTCAAATGGTTTTACAATGTAATCGTCTGCTCCTGAATCTAAACCTGTGATGATGTCTTCATTGGCATCTTTAGCCGTAACAAATAAAATTCCACTTTGGATCTCCTTCTCGCGCAGCCGTTTGTAGACTGAAAGCCCAGTTTCCCCGGGCAGCATCCAGTCCAGAATAATAACATCATAGTTATAGATGCGGGCATTGTCATATGCCTCTTTGCCACTGGTCACCCAATCGACAAGATGAAATTCTTTTTTTAACAAGTGTGTCATTATTTTTCCCAGCCGGACATCATCTTCCGCCAGTAAAATATTCACCTTAAACACTCCGTTTCAAAAAATTTCCTTTTACTATTATCATAGCAATCAATTCTGAAAAATGAGTGAATAAATAGTGAACATCGTCATCATTGCTTATTTAATTTTTGAAATTTCTATCCTGCCAATCGAGGTAATAATGCTGATCAACAATCCGATAATCGTAACAATGACTAATGAATACAAGAATTTTGGATCCTTTAGTAGCAGCAGACCTGAAATAATAATCATTCCATCGATGGTTAAGGCAACCAACCCTACATTCACCTTGGACCATTTGGAAATAATCAGCGCAAGCAAGTCGATTCCGCCGGGACTGATATGATTTCTTAACATCACGCCAACACCGATCCCGATTATAATGGCACCAATTATGATACTGCTTAAGATAGGCATATGAAAGACACCGCCGAGCGGCAGCCAAAATTGAATCATTACCCCTGAAACAATAGCACCTATTAATCCATCGATAAAAAGGTTTGGTTCATATTTAATCGCAAACAAGTAAACTGGGATATTCAATAGAATAAATATAATTCCCGGGTTTAAGTCCCAAAGATAATTGGCCAACAGACTAATCCCAAAAAACCCGCCATTTATTAGGTGGAAGGGGAGGATAAACCCGTTAATGCCAATTCCAATCATCGACGTTCCAAAGCCAATTATTACCCATTTTTTCAGCATCTCGTCATCCCTTGTCCAAGTTCTTTATTACCACTTATATGTTATAAAAATGGACTTCATTCATAGGATTCAGATTGCAAAAAAAACAGGAACCGAGAAATGGATCCTGTTTACGCAGCAGCGGTTCGCTTTTTATTATTTTTGAGCAGTTGTTTTAGACGAGAAATTCCTAATGTTATAAATGGCAAAATCCATAAAAATAAGGCATACGGCAAATAATCCACTAACGAAACCCCGACAATGGTACTGCACATAATGGCCAATACACTCCATGGAACCATTCCTGGAAACAGCATTGTCGAATCGCCCAATACTCTAGCCAATTCTTCCTTCCCATAACGATTTGACCAATGCGGCAGGAACGCCCTCCCAGTCAAAATAATCGGAAGCGTTTGATTAGCGGCAATTAAACTGATAATCAAAGTGGCTGTCAGGACTTTAACGGTGTCACTCGTTAAGGAGCTTGATGACTGCAGCCATTTATCCAAATAAGGCTGAATGACATTCAATTCCTCTAATAATCCATTATAGGCCCCGGCGAGAGCCAAAAATAGCAGCAATTCATACATATGAATGAACCCGCCGCCCAAACCATCGATTCCGTACCATAAGGCATTGATAATTTTGCCAAAAGCATTGCCATCAAGAACAGCTAGAATGGACGCAGAGAGAATGCTAGAAAGAAAAGCATAAATGATACTCATTCGAAAAATCACAAATAGTATTAAGATAAGTGGCGGGAAAAATTTCGTCAACGATAGCTTGCTCCATTCCAAATGCTCAGAATGGACAACTGTCTCAGCTGAAAGATAATAGTCTAGAACATCGTAAAAGATTAAGCAAAGAAATATCGCGAGAATGGTTGTTAGCAACATCGCTTTCCCCTGCTTCTTAAGCGGTATTTCGACTGTGTGTGAAACCAGCTGATGCGAACTCGAAAATGGGGATGTCCTGTCCCCGACAAACGCTCCAGAAACCAATGCACCGGCGGCCACCTCCACCGGAAGATGCAGAACCATTGCTGTTCCAAGAATTGGTACTCCAATTGCACTTAATGTTCCAACGGTTGTACCGAGCAGCATCGACATTGTTAACGCAGCAATAAACGTCAGAAGAAAAAAATGCTCCGGGCTAATCAACCCAAGTGCAACTTGAACCATTTGGTCAATCGTCCCGGACAGATACCATGAGGGTAATAAAAATCCTACTAAGAATAGGATCAGTATGACGATTTTTGTTTTATTTATACCACTCCAGCAAATTTTTAAAATACCCTTATAAGGAATCCCTTTTTTAGCAGAAAGTTGAAATAGAATAAGAAATCCCGGAAGAAAGCCAATTACAAGCGGAAGATGTAAAAAGACAGACGTTATCACACCAATTAAGGTTATTAAAAGAACAATTAGTATTTGTCTTAAGGAAAAAGTAAAATTCATTAGGAGACCACCTTTTTAATAGGAACATACCCATTATATGAGATGTTTCGCCTTTCGAAAAGATGGAAAAATTAGAGTAGCGTCGCTTCATCTTATTAAAAAGAAATTCTTAATGGAGATACTTTTTACCAACGCTAAATCTTCGCCGATAAACAAACTTCCTTAAATCCCTTTCTTTAAGGTTTCCATCATATAACAAAAACAACAGTGATTGAAACTCTGGATACCGTTTCATGACAAAAAGAGCGAACTCCTTCCGTTCGCCCTTTAATTTTGCTAAAAACTCTTGGTCTTGTTTAATTTCATTCAGCTGAATTTCAAAATAAGCTTTTGTATCCTCCCACTTTTCGATCCTTTTCTCCAAAATGTCACGGGCATATATCGGTAATTTTTCAATCACAAGATCAATATAGCCTTCAGACCACATTAGCATTTTATCCTTCTCAGGGAGTTCAAAAAGCATAGTCAGCAGCTCAATATCATCCACAAAATCGCTTGTTGCATATTTTCCAATTCGGTTCACCATATCACCCCAAATTTGAAGTTAATGGTTTTATCTTTTCTAAATCTATTCGCTATTATTATTCGTCAACTTGGCAGTTAACGTTTTTTGTTTTCCATCACGATATATTTCAAATTTAATCTCATCGCCAACTTTAACCTTTGAGTATAGATATTTTCTTAAATCCGATGAATTAGCAATTGCTGTTCCGTTCATAGAAACAATCACGTCCTTTGGCTCGAAGCCTGCTTTGGCGGCGGCGGAATTCGGGTCAATATTCATGACCAAAACCCCTTTGGTGATATTTTCAGGAAGACTTTGCCAATACATTTGCGAAACTTGATTTAAGTCTGCCAGTCCAACCCCTAAATAGGGACGCACAATTTTTCCGTTTTGGATTAGTTGATTAACGATTGGAATAACATCATTGCTTGGGATGGCAAATCCCAGACCTTCCACACCATTTTCGGAAATTTTCATGCTATTAATGCCAACGACAAGCCCCTGAGAATTGATTAGCGCCCCTCCGCTGTTTCCTGGATTAATCGCTGCATCTGTCTGGATGACATTGGTTTCCCAGTTCCCTGCTGATGTCGAAACTGGAATGCTTCTATTCGTGGCACTGACAATTCCCTGGGTTACAGTCCTGGAAAGCTCTAGCCCCAATGGATTTCCGATTGCGTAAACCTGGTCGCCGGGACGAAGGGTTGATGAATCGCCAAATTGAACTGTTGTCGTAACATTTTTAGCATCAATTTTTAAAACTGCAAGGTCAGTCAAGGCATCTGTGCCGACAACTTCTGCTGTTGTTTTTTCACCATTGTATAAGGAAACCTCCAACTTCGAAGCACCCTCTACCACATGGTTATTAGTAACGATGTAGGCAAAATCACCTTTTTTTTGAAAAAGAACCCCTGAGCCCGAACCAGATTCTACACTTTGGGATGAATTTGAACTCCGGAAAAACGGATCATTTTGCTGCTGGTAATTGACAATACCGACAATCGCCTTTGAAACCTGCTCCACTGTATCAGCAATAGAAGCAGAATCTGAAGTGGACTTTGTTGACACCGGTCTAACCGTTGAAGCCGTACTCTTGGCTGCCTGTGAACTGCTTGTGTCTTGATTTGCCGCTGCCGGATAATAGTTCTGGAAGTAATCAGTGTGCGGCAGGACTGCTAATGTCAATGCAGATCCGACCACTCCTGCCGCTACCGTCGAAACAAATCCTTTTACAAAACCTTTTTTGGGTTTGCTTTTAACAGGAGGAGCGGTCCTCATCTGCTCTGTTCCGGGCTGGATTCTTGTCACTTCATACGAATCGTTTTGAGTTTGATTGATTTCATTCGGATCTCTGAATTCCATCGTAATCTTCTCCTTTAAGTATGTTAACTTCTTATCTTGTCTTTACTATACCTGACAAATTTTAAGAAATTATTAACAAACTTTAACGGCTTTTAGAAATTATTATGAAAAAAGCCGCGGGAGCAATTTTCCCACGACGTTTATTTTGGAAAACGAATAATAAATTTTGTCCCTTTCCCTTTTTCACTCACAACATTTATATCCCCACTATGGAGAAGCACTAGCTGTTTCACAATAGAAAGTCCTAGACCAAACTCACCATAAGGGTTACTGGTTCTGGAAATATCAGCTTTGTAAAAGCGGCGCCAGATTTTTTCTACTTCAGCAGGATCAATCCCAATTCCGGTATCCTCCACTTCAATGATGACGCTGTCCGGCTCTTCCCTTCCGCGAAGCCAGATGGTTCCCTCTCTTGTAAATTGAATGCTATTTTTCGTTATATTAATTAAGATTTGAATAAGCCGGTCGTAATCGGCTTTTACGTAAACTTCCGGTGCTGCTTCAACAATGATTTGATTGTTTTTTTCTTCCGCCTGAAGACTTAATTGCTCCTGTATTATCTCAAGAACTTCCAAAAGCTCAATTTCTTCCTTCATTAACTGTATCTGGTTGGAACGGATTTTTTCAAAATCAAGATTTTCATTGACGAGACGAATCAGTCTTTTTGCCTCTTGACTGACTAGGTTTATGCCTCTTTCTTTATCTTCTTCAGAAATCATATTGTTTTTTAGCCCTTCAATCACTCCGCTTATGGTCGTAAGCGGTGTCCTCATTTCATGAGAAACATCGGCCATAAATTGACGACGGCGGTTTTCCAAGCTTTCAATCTCGGCCATAGAAGTATTGATTTTATCAACCATGTGATTAAAATCATTTGCTAATTCTCCGATTTCATCATAATTTGAGGATTGAACATGAACATTATAATCCCCTTTAGATACTTGGGAGGTTGCCTCCCGAAGCCTTCTAATCCTTTTCACATGAATTCTTGATAAGTACCAGCTCTGAAGGAAAGAAACACCAAAAGCAATCAAAATAGTATACAATAAAATCTTATTAATTTCTTGAATCATTTCGAGGGAACCGCTAATCGGTGAGGTGAGCAGAATTCCCCCATAGAATTTTCCATTTTCCAAATAGGGTAAAACGACAAATGTTACGCCATCCTGGTCAAATCTTTTATAATCGCTTTGAACAATAATCGTCTTACCCTTTTCTAAGCTTTCCCAATCCTCCCGGGGCAGGTATTTAATTTCTGGCCCTCGATTAGAAACTAAATACAATTTGCCATCCCGATCAAATAAACTAAAGCTTATTTTACGAGCTGGTAAAACAGAACTATATTTATTAAGCACGATTTCGGTTGCATACGGATTTTCTTTAATATCCGACAAAATAGCTTTGCCATAGGAAATTAGTTCATCCGCCTTGTTCCTATAAACAAGGTTTTCAAGATAATGGGCAAATAATAAACTTAATAGTAAAAACGCTACAATAATAATGCTAATATGGCTGCTAAACTGTTGATAAAAGTAACGGAACTTAGTCTGTTTTAAGCGCGTCATCGAACTTATACCCTACTCCCCAAACAGTATGGAAGAATGGCTGCTCCGAAGTTTCCACCTTTTTCCGCAACCTTTTGATATGCACATCAACGGTTCGTTCATCTCCATAAAACTGATAGCCCCAGACCCTTTCAAGCAGCTGCTCCCGTGAGAAAACCTGGCGAGGATGCTCCGCCATATAGAAAAGCAAATCAAACTCCTTGGGGGTCAAATTGGTTATCGGAGTCCCGTCAACCATTACTTCTCTAGTTGTTTTGTTGATTTTAAAATGGTCTGTTTCCAATACCCCTTCGTTATCTTTTGGTGCCTGGACCTGAACACGCCGGGTTACTGCCTTAATCCTGGCCATCAGGGTCAGCGGGCTGAACGGCTTCGTTACATAGTCATCCGCTCCCATTTCAAGGCCAAGAACCTGGTCTGACTCGCTGTCCTTTGCTGTTAGCATAATGATGGGGACAGTATTTTTTTCTTCTCTGATCTTTCGGCATATGGTGACCCCATCCATGCCGGGCAGCATCCAATCAACAATCAAAGCATCCCATGTGCCATTTTCAAACTGGTTATAACCTTCCAATCCATCATTAATAAAGACTCCTTCTATACCTTCCTTTGCAAAAAACATTTCAATCATTGAACAAACACTTTTATTATCCTCGATCACTAATATTTTCACTAATGCTCAACTCCCAGAGTTAGAAACTTGATACTATTAGTGTAAACAAATTTGCAAACATAGCAAACCTTCTGTATTATTCTTCCCTATTAATTAATACATTGTTCATATTCTGTTAATATTCTCATAGAAAAAGAGGCCTTGAGTGGGCTCAGGGGGCCTCCTTCATAAACTCCTATTTCCCTTTAAATACCGGTTTTCTCTTTTCTTTAAAGGCTGTAGTTCCTTCTTTATGGTCCTCTGATTCAACCATAATCATTTGGGTTAAACGCTCTAGCTCAAGAATCTCTTCCAGCGATGAAGTAAACGCTTTTTCAACCAGTTTCTTCTGTTTTCCATATGACAATCCTGGACCATTAGCTAATTTTAAAGCTAATTTAGTTGTTTCTTCTTGAAGCTTCTCAGCCGGAACAAGATAATTGATGACACCTAGTTGATAAAGACGTTCGGCCGGAATAGGCTCTGCTGTAAAGAAGAATTGCTTGGCTAAATGCGGACCAACCAATCTAGGAAGGAAATAAGAACCGCCTCCATCAGAAATCAGCCCGACCTGGGAAAAGCTTAGCGCATATTTACTGTCCTCGGCTGCGACTATTAGGTCACAGGCTAGAACCAAATTAAAGCCTGCACCCGCAGCAAAGCCGTGAACCGCGGCAATTATCGGCTTTTCAACATCCTTCATTAATAAAATAAGCTCATTCAGTTTGCCAATATGTTCATAAACTTGAACTCCAGATCTTCCCTGTCCCATCCCTTTCACGTCACCGCCTGCACAGAAGGAACGGCCGGATCCAGATAAGACGATTGCTTGGATATCGTCATCATTTTGCGCGTTTCTGAGAGCATCCTTCAATCCTAAAATCATTTCCGGGCTAAAGGCATTTAGACTTTCCGGGCGGTTCAAGGTCAGTGATAAAACAGGTCCTAATTTTTCTACTAATAAATGTTCTTGCGCCATCATAATCTCCCTTTCCATTTAAAAATTTTTGATTTTGACATTATTTAATCAGCCAGCCGCCATCCACTAGTAAATCAGAACCGGTCATATAGGAGGCATCGCTGGATGCTGCAAACGCTATGACACTTGCAATTTCCTCAGGAGTTCCCACTCTCGCCATTGCCGTATTTTTTTCAATGGCACGGACAAAACGTTCGTTTTGCAGGCCTCGTTCGGTCAGCGGGGTCTCGACAAACCCTGGCGAAACGGAGTTCACGCGGATTCCGTATTTAGAAAAATCCAATGCCAATGATCTTGTAAAATTAATCACTGCCGCTTTAGCTGCACTATAGTGAGGAATTTCCGCCCCAGCCTGGTGTCCCGATAATGAGGCAATATTGACAATCGCACGATTGTGCTCGGAACGCTGTGCGCCCTCAATCATGATTTTCCCCATTGCTTTTGAGACAAGGAATACGCTCTTTAAATTCACATTTTGAACATAGTCCCAATCTGCTTCCGACATGTCTAATATTTTGTTGTGTCGTGACCCTCCTGCATTATTAACAAGAATGTGGAGATCACCATAATGCTGCTGGACATATTCTGCCAGCTCCTCGACATCTTCGGCATCCGTACAATCCGCTGGAAAAATTTCAGCCCTTGGAATTTTACTTTGGCGATTTATTTCTTCAGCCGTTTCTTCCAATTTTCTTTTTGTCCTGCCCACCAAAATGACCTTTGCCCCTTCACTTGCAAGCCTAATGGCAGCGGCTTTTCCTATTCCGCTTCCGGCCCCGGTAACTAACGCAACGGTATCTAAAAACCTCATCCGTTATCCCCCCTGATCTCCTTAAATTTTCTAGACAGTGCAAGCTGTCTCGATTACTACTTTTCCATTTTTCATAATCGGTACGATAGATGTAATCCCTTTAGAAACCGCGAGTTTCAAATCTGGATGTTGATCATATTTTTCTAATAGCCTGCCAACATAGGAGTTTACGAATATTTCATACCCAGCATGTTCCTGACCGCGGTAAAAATACATGGCAGCCTTTGCTGCGTCTGTTAGTTCGTGTTGGCCTGCTTTTACCAAACAATCAATTAGATGCCCTGAACCATAAAAGTCTTCTAAGCTGAGCTCTCCGGAATTTCCGGAACAAATGATAAGAACGGTTTGCTCTTCCTCAACATTCGCCAGCGTTTCGGCAACCGCAGGATTATTTAAAATCGAGGCTACATAAACCTTCTTGGCGGAAGCAGCCTTTCTTAAAGCAACTGTTCCATTTGTGGTAGATAAAATGAGCGTCTTACCTTTGACGTTCTCCCTGATTAAGGTTGGACTGGGATATAAAAAGCCGTCAATCGGTTTCGCATCCAGTTCACCAGCAAGAAGGCACGTATCTGGCATGAAATTTTCAGCTAAATCACTAGCTTCGGAACTGTTAAGAACAGGTATAACTTCCTTTGCTCCGTCCTTTAAAGCTGATACAATGGTTGTCGTGGCTAAAAGAATGTCTAAAACAACTGCCACTTTATTTCCTTCTAAAATTTTCTCCTCACTGATATCTTCCTTCTTCACAAGAAGGTGAATTTTGGCCATTTCATTCCATCCCCCTGCTAAAGCTTTTCATTGGCTGTAAATGTCGCATGCTGGATTAATCCCTTAACATAATTGTTTAGGGTTGCAAATCTTGTATCGCTTGTTTGACCTTTCTTATACCGATAATAGATTTGCTGGCAGATGACAGCGAGTTTGAAATAAGCAAACGTCAAATAGAAATGCAAGTTAGAGACATCCCTGCCGCTTTTTCTGGCATAACACTCAATAAATTCCTTCCTTGTGAAAAAACCTTCGTGGACAGCGGTAACCGGATCTCTGCCCATCCCTTTTTTCATGTTTTGCGGGTCCTCAGGAAGACTCCAGTAACTCATCGCAGCCCCCAAATCAGCAAGGGGGTCACCTACGGTTGTCATTTCCCAATCAAACAAACCGACCATCTCGGTAAAATCATTATTTAACATCGCATTATTCAGCTTGTAATCATAATGAATCACGGCAGCCTCTGAATGTTTAGGTATATTGCTCTCAAGCCACTTCTTCAGGGATTCCACCTCGGCAACTTCATCCGTTTTGGCCCGTTCATAACGGCCAATCCAGCCATGAACCTGCCGCTCCATAAAGCCATCAGGCTTGCTTATTTGCATTAGTCCTGTTTCCTTGTAGGGAAGAGCATGCAGTTTCGCCAGGTTTTCAACCATTAGTTCAGAAATCTGTTTACAAAGCTCAGGTGTCACATTTACTGCAGCAGGAAATGAAGTGTCCAAGACAATACCATGCTTTCGCTCCATAATAAAAAATGGGCTGCCTACAATCTCATGATTATCGGAGAACAGAAATGGCTTAGGCGCGGCCGGGAAGATGGGATTTAATTCTGTCAGAATCTTAAATTCCCGTTCCATATCATGTGCTTTTGGTGCCACCGGACCAAGAGGAGGACGTCTTAACACTGCCTCCCAATCTCCCATCCTTATTTGATAGGTTAAATTCGAGGCACCTGCAGAAAACTGTAAAATTTCCAGCGGGGCACTCGGCAATGAATTAATATTCTCACGCAAAAACGTTTCTAAAATAGCTAGATTTAACTCCTCTCCTATACGAACAGGAATCGTATCCTTATTCATTTGATAAGGCATGTTTTCATCCTCCCTTCAATTCAAAAAATTCAGATTTTTATTATTTTGGATAACCCTATGAATACACCAGATGACTTTTCAGTTTATCTAATAAAACTTCAGGCAGCGGCTCACTTTGTTGTTTTTCAAAATCAAAGCAGACCATCACCGCATTCCCTTGGGCAATCAGTTTACTAGTTTGCGAACAAATGATTTCATGGTCTAGGTGAAAGCTTTTCGACCCAATTTTGGAGACGCTTGTTTTAATTATTAATTGTTGATTGAAATACCCTTGGCTTATAAAATCACATTTCGTAGAAGCAAGGATAAAATTCCAATCCCGTGCATCAACTTGGTAGCCAATTGCTTCAAAAAAGCGAATCCTTGCTTCTTCAAGGTAAATGAAATAACTTGTATTATTGATATGGCCTAATGCGTCTGTTTCGCCGAAACGAACAGTTATCTGTATTTCGTGCATATTCTTCTTTTATACCTCCGTCTCTACATTCGTTTTGAAAAACAAGCTTTCCAAATAAATGAAATGCACCATTTTTTTGATTTATACCTATTAATTCTGGAGTTTTTCACCAATACTAACCGGTTGGTATGTTCTTGGCTTAAAAAGAGGGATATAATCGGCATTAATATCCCTCTTTTTATTTCTATCCGCGTAATTGAATTCCCTTTAAAATCATATCGACAAATATCTCGCTGACCTCTTGGTCCGTATAAGCTCCCTTTGGGTTAAACCATTGATAACTCCAGTTGACGATCCCCAGAATCGCAAAAGATACAATGGATGCATTTAAATCTGACCGAAATTCGCCATTTTTCATTCCAGCTTGAATGAGCTCCTCAGTATTTAAACGGAATTGATCCCGTTTCGGCACAATTAATGCAGCATGTTCCGGACTTAAATTTTTCATTTCTCTAAAAAAGATTTTTGCCGCACGGCCGCGAATCTTAATATCGGAAATTAACATTAAAATAATGTCAAATAATTTTTGCTTAAAGCTTTTTGACTCATCCCCTAAGATTTGCTCTTGGCGACTCAATATTTCGCTAATATATCCAAGATGGATATCCATAAGCAGTTCTTCTTTACTTGAAAAATAATAGTAAAAGGTCCCTTTTGTCACCCCTAGTGTATCGACGATGTCTTGAATGGACGTTTCACTAAATCCTTTTTCTTCAAATAAGCGGATGCTTTGTTCCGTTATTTTTTCCTTCACCTTAATATCCTCACAATCATGTAAATATCTATTCGAGATTATACCATAAACTTTATCTCTTCTATAATATTGATTGCGTGAACTTTTTAAAAATTTTCATAAGTGTGCCCTACTGTTTTAAAGCTTCTTCTCTCAAGCTGCGGCGAAGGATTTTTCCAACTCCGGTTTTTGGCAGCTGTTCACGGAATTCCACATTACGCGGCGCCTTATAGGCTGCAAGATTTTCTCTGCAATATTGAATAATCTCATCCTCTGTTGCTGTTTTTCCAGCTTTTAAGACGACATACGCTTTTACTGTTTCTCCTCTGTAAGGGTCTGGCACCCCGATGACAACAGCCTCTTGGACAGAAGGATGCTCATACAGAACCTCTTCGATATCGCGAGGATAAATGTTGAATCCACCTGCGATGATCATGTCTTTTTTCCGGTCAACAATATATAAATAGCCGTCTTCATCCACTTTGGCAATATCTCCAGTATACAGCCACCCATCCTTCAAGGTAATAGCTGTTTCTTCCGGCATATTCCAGTACCCTTTCATAACCTGCGGCCCTTTAATAATTACTTCTCCTAGCTCGCCAGTCGGCACTTCTTCCGTTCCTGTTGATAAGTCGACAATTTTATATTCTGTTGAAGGCACTCCAATACCGACACTGCCCGTTTTTCTCTCCGCAAATGGCGGGTTGCAGTGTGTTGTCGGCGATGCTTCCGATAATCCGTAGCCTTCCAAAATTTGCGCCCCAGTTTTCTCTTCAAACTCACGAAGCAATTCAACCGGCATTGGCGCGCTGCCGCTATTACATGTCCGAATAGAATTTATACCGTACTCTTCTGCCTTCGGATGGTTAATCAGAGCAACGTACATGGTTGGAACACCAGGGAAGGTCGTTGGCTGTTCTGTTTTGATTGTATTCAACGTCTCTTCAATGTCAAAACGCGGAAGCATAATGGACTCTGCACCTGTATAGATAGAAAGATTCATACATGAAGTCATCCCATATACATGAAATAGAGGGATTACCGTTAAGCACTTCTCTTTGCCAAATTCCATTTCATGTTTGAAAAATTCCTGACATTGAAGGACGTTAGCCAAAATATTGCGGTGTGTCAGCATGGCACCTTTGGATCGGCCAGTTGTTCCGCCCGTATATTGAAGAACAGCAACATCGTGTTCAGGTTCAAATTCCACCGGAACCACATTTCCATTGCCCTCCTTAAGGAAGCTTTCAAAGCCGCGGTCCGGAGCAAAATCCTGTCCTGAAGGCTGGAGGCTGACAACAATAATATTTTTTAATGGAGTTTGTGCCTGCACGCTTTTCACCCTTGGGTAGAGGGCATCCAGAACGACCATCGTTTCCACGCCGGCATCGTTTAGAATATGAATGAGTTCCCTTTCAACAGACATCGGGTTGACCTGTGTGACAATTCCGCCGGCGTTTAGGATGCCATAATAGGAAATCACATATTGCGGACAGTTTGGCAGCATGATGGCAACCCGGTCGCCTTTTTGGACTTGGTTTTGCTGAATGGCAGACGTAAACGCAAACGCTAGGGAAGATAGCTCTTTATAACTTATTTTTCTGCCATAGAATGATAGGGCATTATTTTCCGGGTACTTTTCCGTAGTTTCTTTTAAAATCTGACCTAACGGTATATTAGGAATTTCAATCGTCTTTGCAATAGATTCAGGATAGTTTGCTAGCCATGCTTTTTGATAACTCATCTATATACCTCCGAATGATATTTATAAACAACGGTTCTCTTTCATTCTTATCTCGCTTCAGCAATTCCTCGTTTCCGATTAGAACGTCAGACCGCCGCCATCAACTGAAAGTGTGGCGCCTGTTATGAAAGAAGCTTCATCTGATGCCAAAAATAATACGGCATTAGCTACCTCTTCAGGACTGCCAATTCGGCCAAGGGCATTTGCCTTTTGGATGATCGGCCATTTCCACTCGTTTTGTCTCCAATTTTCAATGATTTTCGTATCAATGACACCAGGTGCAATCGCATTTACACGGATATTCTTTTTTCCATATTCAAGTGCGGCGTTTTTCGTCAAAATCACCACTCCGCCTTTGGATGCATTATAGGCTGACATGTACTTTTGCCCTTTTAGACCCAAGAGGCTTGCCGTGTTAACAATTGCCCCGCCGCCTGCTTTTATTAGTTCAGGAACCGCGTACTTAATGCCAAGGAAAACTCCTTTTAAATTAATATCAACGACTTTGTCCCATTCATCTTCTAATAAATCCGTGCTTTTCACCTCTGAATTGCCAATTCCGGCGTTGTTGAACATGATATTTAAAGAACCAAAGGTATTCGTTGTTGTGCTAATCAACTCTTTAATTTGCTGGGAGTCGGCAACGTCTGTTTTTACAAAGATTGCTTTACCTCCTGCGTTTTCTATGATGCTGACCGTTTCCTCACCACCAAGGGAATCAACGTCCGCTACTGCTACCGCTGCCCCTTCCTGTGCAAATCGGATGGCCGCTGCGCGCCCAATCCCGCTTCCTCCGCCGGTTACAATGGCTGTTTTACCTAAAAATCTCATAAACTATCAAACCTCACTTTTCTCAAATTTAGATTTAGTTAGTTTGAACACGCTTACATTATCATCTTAGATGCCCGCATAAAAATTGTTCGCGATTCTTATACTAACCGGTTGGTATGTAATAACTATAATTATACTATTCGCAAAGTAATAATTCAAATTCTTTTCTAAATATTCTAATAAATTTTTACAATTTTCGCGTCGAAAAGGAAAGAGGCTGTCCCATCTGACAGCCCCTCCATATTAAAATCTTTTTTGCATTTTTTTCTGTTTGTTCATCACTTCATACGATTTTTCAATAATATCTGTCAGAACATCACCCTTATAGATTCTACCAAGCTTTAATCCTTGCTGGTAATACTCGACAATCTCATCAAGTTTCGCCGCGGTGTCCTTCGAAATTCTTACATTCAATTGAATTCTGTCATTTTGCTCCAAAACAGACACTCCCGTTTCTTATGTTAGCAGTTTGCTAGCATTCTCCTATTCTTTTGTTATCTAATGCTAATATAGCATATTTCTACAATTTTTTCATTTTTTCTATAAAAAAGAGACTAGTGACCTAGTCCCCATTACTCCATTTTCTCTCCAGGTATGAAAATATTCGCTATATTCCTACTTCTTCTTCCTTTCTCAGGCTTATTTTGTGATATGTTCGCATATACAGCTGTAAGTTGCTTGATAAATTCCCTAAATTCTTCATCATTTAAATAAAAAGTCCCCTGCCGAAAGCTTACTCCATCAGCAATTAAATCAATGTTTTCCTGGTTTAAATAGCGCTCATATTCCCCCATCAAATTAGCCAAAAATTTGATAAAGAAGCCCATATGTTCGTCCTTAGACATGTTATTCATTTCTTCTGGGCTAACTGCCATTCCTGTTTGATGAATGGAATAAACCTTCTCAACCGTCCCGCGGATCGGCACTTCTGCAACAACTTGAATCACTTCTGCATCCGCCAATTTTTTGATATTTCGATAAAGAGATGCTTGCGGAATGTCAGGAAGCAATTCTTTTAATTGCTGCGCCGTCAGCTCTTGGTTAATTAATTGTTGAATGATTCTCATTCTGACCGGGTGTAATATAACATCAACTTTGGAATCCTTCATAAATAATTACTCCTAAACCTTATTATCATTATCAATAATGATAATATTATATTTTATTAATTTTGTAAACCCTTATTCCCCATTTTTTTAAAATGCCTGTAAAGAATTCCTTTTTTAGCTACATGAAAGATAAAATTTCAACTCATATTATAATGAGGAGGTTTTGTAATATGGGATTATCGTGGGTTCTTGGCTTTTGGCTAGCTGTTCAATCTGTCTCTCAGCTTGATTATTTGACAATTACAAAGGACGACAGCACCATAGCAAAGATTAGCCGAGTGGACTTTTTCTCCCCCTATACAGATTTACCAATCATTAATACTAAAAAATATGACCAATTTTTAGACCAACTGGATAAAAAGGTTTCCGATCAGCCTGAAAATGCAAGTCTTGACCATAATGGAAATATCATACCCGAAAAGGTGGGCTTTCAAATCCATCGCCAAGCCTTTACGGAGAGGTTTTATACTTATTTTTATAACAATACCCCGAACAGATTGGAAATTCCGATGGTCACCGTTTACCCAAAGGTAGACAGTGAACTTCTAAATGAGATCAGTACAGTAAGAATTGGCCGTTATGTAACTTCATTTAATTCGTCTAATAAAAACCGAACCACAAATATTAAATTAGCTGCCCAAGCTATTAATAATTATGTTGTCTTTCCAGGTGAGACCTTTTCATTTAACAAGGTGGTCGGAAAACGGACAAAAGCCAAGGGCTACTTAACAGCAAAGGTAATTGTCAGAGGAGAATATACAGAAGATATCGGAGGCGGAATTTGCCAGGTTTCTTCGACGCTTTTTAATGCTGTCGATAACGCTGGACTTGAAATTGTGGAGCGTTTTTCCCACAGCCGTAAAGTTCCATATATTCCACCAGGCAGAGATGCTACGGTTAGTTGGTATGGACCTGATTTTGTTTTTAAAAATAAATACAGTCAGCCTGTTTTAATCCGAGCAAGAACACTCGGTGGTTTGCTGATTATAAAGGTTTTCACTTCCGAAACAAGCAATTACATACCAAGAAAAATTCCAAATCCCCGCTATTAAAAAGAGGCTGACATTTAAGACAGCCTCTTCGTTTATATATTAGTGACGATCATTATTTAAGGCACTCTTTAATAATTCTTCAGAGAACTCAGTTAAAGCTGCATTATCCATCCTATCGAGGTTCATATTTGGCGTCAAATTTTTCAAGGCATTATTCATACCTTCGAGGTTCATGTTTGGCGCAATGTTTTTTACTGCATTATTCATTCCTGCGAAATTCATATTGGGAGCCATGCTTTTAACAGCATCTTTAAGAGGAAGGCCGAAATCGTTTCGTTTTCCTCTCGTTATCCCATAAACGACTGCACCGATTCCTATAAGAGATGCCCACATGGCTCCATTATTCCTTCTTTTAGGCCTGAACATTTTTAAAAACGGCATTCTGCTTAGATTTTTCATGCTTTGCACCCCTTAACACTAAATGTGAAGAATGTCTTACACCCTTCCATTTGCTTAATTTGTACAGTTTTTATAGGAGTATGAGAAGGAATCCATAGATAATTTGTTATTTCTCGGAAGAATCCTGCCCATATCTCGAATAAAGCGTTTCCTTGGACAAAAATAAATACGTTAGATGATACTTTTGAAAATTTCTTAAAGAGGAATTGGAGAGAAAATAAATGGGCAACTGTCCAAGCTTCTTAAAAAAGCGGTAAATGCGGCTTTTCGGTCTAAAACATTCAAATCCTAGAGCTTTAACACCGCGGTCGAGAGATGTAATGCCAATTATTCCTATTATTTTTTTCTCATCGGGATGTTCCTTGAGATAACTCGCTAGTGCCGGCATGGAATGTAAAACGAGCCTATACGTAAGTTTTGCTCTTTTTAAATCGTTTTTAATCTTGCCTATTTCCGTAATTATACGGACATTATGTAAATGAATTTTTAACAGCAGATCATTTTTATCAATTTTTGTCCCGTCAGAGAGAATATATTTTTTTCCCTTAAATTTAGTTAGCCGAACCCTGAATACAGAAGGTTTATTATTCACATCCCCTATATACTGTAATCGGGAGAAAAGATAAAAAAGTGGATCAAATAATTTCCAAATCCATAATAATGTGCTTCGTATCCCCATATCCTTCACTCCATTTCTTACCCTGGCTCATGTTTATATTTTATAAATAACCTGTGAAAAGAGAACCTATTATAGCCCTTTTTCATAAGATGCAAAAAAGAAATAGGGTGGTGTGTCTATGGGAGGCCTGACGTACATTGATTTCCTTGCCAAGTTTGGCATTGGTGGTGCCCATCCCGGAGGATTTGGATTAACAAAAAATATGCTTTTGCAAGAAAAAATTACACAGAATTCTTATATATTGGATGCTGGATGCGGAACTGGACAGACATCTGCCTATTTGTATGAGCAATACAAGGCAAACGTGTTTGGATTGGAACTTAACCCTATAATGATTGAAAAAGCTCAGAACCGTTTCCAAAACAGACAGCTTCCCATTCAATTAGTTCAAGGTTCTATAGAACAAATTCCATTTAAAGATGAAACCTTTGATTTTGTCCTTTCAGAGTCTGTTTTAGCCTTTGTTAATAAACCAAAGGCCTTAAAGGAGCTGTTTAGGGTATTAAAAAAAGGCGGTCGTTTTCTAGCCAATGAGATGACCATAAACAAAAAGCTTACTGCCCAGGAAGAAATAGAAATTAAAGAGTTTTACGCAGTCGATTCCCTGCTCCTAGAGGAGGATTGGAGAAAGCTTTTAAAAGAAACCGGCTTTCACGATACCAAGCTAAGTGTGCATCCCCTTGATTTCGTTAATGGCAATACAGGTCAGGAATTTAATTTCTCCGCAAATTTTGAGCCCGAGCTTTTTGGTATTCTAAATCAGCATGGAAACATTCTTGTTAAGTACCATGATATCTTGAGCCACCGAATTATTACTTGTACGAAGTAG
Organism: Neobacillus sp. SAB-20_R2A; assembly: GCF_049568635.1. Classification (NCBI taxonomy): domain Bacteria; kingdom Bacillati; phylum Bacillota; class Bacilli; order Caryophanales; family Bacillaceae; genus Neobacillus; species Neobacillus sp. SAB-20_R2A. The sequence continues at coordinate 3,982,877 of NZ_CP145895.1, forward strand.
TAATAAAGAAAACAGCCCTTAAGTTCAAAATTGAAAGAAGGGCTGTTTTCCTTTTATTAAAAATGGGACAAGGTTTAGTTGTTTGCCCTTACAGAAATAGGACTTCCCTCATATTTTATAGCAAGTACAGTTGATTGGAGGAACTATCGAGTGGAATTGAATTATGAACAAGCGCGTCGGTTGGAGGGTCAAATGATTCGCTTTAAAAATAAAGAGGGCGAATGGTCAATTGGAAAAGTGAAAAAGGTAAGAAAAGATGGACTGGAGATTGAGGAATTATCTAACTCTTCAGGCTCAGGTGAAGGCTATGGCTTCCCTTTCTTTGGACCTCCGTTTTTTGGACCGCCTATCTTTTTCCCATTTGTTGGGTTCGGCATCGGTTTTCCATTATTCTTTTAATGCAAGTACGATATGTACTTGCTTTTTTTCTTGATTTCACCAAAAATAATTTCCTGACCAGTTCCAGTGAATATTATTAGCCTTTCGATGAAAAATAAGGACGTGAAAGGATGGGTGAAATCATGGATAAAACCTTGGGATATCTTCGCGAAATTTTATCTAATTATACTGATAACCATACAGATGGCAAACAAGTATATCAAAAACTCGTAAAAGGGCATTATCATTCTGAAGGGGATTTTGTCCGGGATTTGAGCAGTAAAGAAATGGACTTTTTAAATAAAATCCTGCCTGATGAAATTAAATATGCGCGTGAGGAACAAGACGAGAAGAGAGCTTACCAACTGAATGAGGTTTATGAACTATTACTATAACCAAGTAAAGATGGCAGAGTTATCTGCCATCTTTTTTGAAAATATTGCTTTTTTTGCATTCTTTATTTCCTAGGTAAGCGCATAGTGCGACAAAACATGCAGTTACTTTAGATTCATTTTCATCATAAATCGACATTTAATTTTCAGAATTTACAATTTATCCGTGTCTCTTTCTTGATATTAAGACCAGAAACGACAAATTACCTTTTTCGGCAATAAACTAGAATTTCCATCATTTTTCTTATTAATGGATATCTCTTTTTTTGAATCTTCCGCCCCTTACTTCGGCAATATCTGCAACAGCTAAAAAGGCATGATCATCATAATCGGTGACAATTTCCTTCAATTTCGCTTCCTCAAGACGATTGATGACGCAAAAAATCACTTTTTTGTCATCTCCGGAAAAAGCCCCTTCTCCATTTAGATATGTGACACCACGTCCAAGTCGATGCAGAATGGCATCGCCTATTTGTCTGGCATTGTCACTGATAATCCAAACTGACTTGGATTCATCAAGGCCGGTAATCGTAATATCAATCGTTTTGTAGGCAACAAAATAGGCTATTAAAGAATACATAGCGCGATCCCATGTAAAAACAAAGCCTGCACTTCCAAGAATAAAGAGGTTAAAGAACATAATAATCTCCCCGACCGAAAACGGGAGTTTATTATTAAAAAGAATGGCTAATATTTCTGTACCATCTAAAGATCCTCCATACCGAATAACTATACCAACCCCTATTCCGAGGACAACTCCCCCAAATATGGTCGCAAGGAGAATATCTTGTGTAAAGGCTGGAACTGGATGGAGTAATGTAGTAGCGATGGAAAGAATGATAATACCATATAGTGTAGAGAGAGCAAACGTTTTTCCGATTTGTTTATAGCCGATAAAGAAAAAAGGGATATTTAGAATAAAAAGGAATATTCCCAAATTCCATCCTGTTAGATATGATAGCATAATGGAAATTCCGGTAATTCCGCCATCAATAACATTATTGGGAACGAGAAAGATTTCTAATCCGACCCCCATTAGGGTGGCACCAAGGGTGATTAATAAAATGCGTTGGAGAATTTTCTTTTTTGTCAATTTTCGATGGTGGATTTTTTCTAGTTCTGCTGCAAGTGTTTCCTGCTGCTCCTTTAGGTTAAGATCTTGAATTCCTGTCATTATCCTGCCCCTTTCATTTTAATTCCTATAAATAGAATACCGAATAATGGCACCTATGTATAATACTTTGCATCTTTATTCACAAATAAAAAAGAAACTGCTTTATTTTTAAAGCAGCTCCTTTTTTATTAACAACTTAGGAGACCCAACCATGAAATCAGCCAATTACTTTTTCAATTTCATTCCCAATTAGCTTATGTAAATCTAATTGGAAACTTTGAAAAATCAGCCGATTTTGTGTTTGTTCCGTTGAAGGAATTAATTCACATGTTAAATGGAATTCAAATCCCTTTTAAAACAAACATCATTTTCGGTATTGGAACCGATGACTCTTTATTCCGTTTTTGCTGGAATAGTTTCACCTTACTACTTCGTTCACAAACGGAACGAACACGTATGGTTGAGCCTCCTAAGTTGTTAGGTTTGTGTATTTTCTTTACACTTTTATTATAGCACCCAAAAATGATCATAACCGCATTACTTGTGGCAGTTCTGTGAACATTTGGAAAAAATTATTAAAAAAGGTCTGCCCCTAACGAAGTGAGTCAGACCCTTAATTTTTCTAATCGACAATCGGATTCTTAAAATTATCCGTAACGAGGATGTTGTATTTATTAATTTTATCTTCTATTCTTCTTATGTTTTCCCTAAATTTAACATCATAAGGAATTGTAATCACGCTGCCATCTTTTTTTTCGAATTGATATTGGTAATATTGAGTGGTCCCTTGGTGGTTTCTATAGACAATCTTTACTTTTGCAATATCCTCCCACTCATACTCTTTTTCCGTTAAACTTGTTAAAGAATTATTATGGATTCCTTTTTCATCTATGTAGTAATACGTAGTTAAACTTAAAATAAATGCAGGAATGGAAATTATAAGAAGGAAAACTGTCGTCCATTTAAATTTCGGTCCTTCCCACCGTTGTCTAAAAATGAGGTAAACGGTTAATACCAATGCTGCGTAAAGCATTCCTGCCATAAAGGTGATATAAGCAGAAAAAGGTGTTGCAAAAAGCCATTGGGAACGGGAATAATATATAAGGCTCTGATAGGACGCCACAACAACAAATGGTACAAACAAACTGCTTATGTACAAAATAATTGTATAAGCTGCTAATTTAACTGAGTTTTCATCTGTCGAACTATTTCTTTTCAATAACACATTTAACCCCCCTCTAACCAATTTTACCTTATTTTTACAAAAATTAACAACCTTTGAATTAGCAAAACCCAAAAAAAGAGCCCCCTTTTTATGAAGGACAGCCCTTTTAAGATTTATTTTGTTCCCGGTGCTGGGTGGTCGACACCTTTGACATGATGGCTATGGCCGTCATCTTCACTCGTATGGAAATCGTAATAATGAACATGCATTCCGTTTCCAACCGGTATCGCTGGACCTGAGTAGGCACGGTAATGATGGGTATGCCCATCTTCAAATAACACATATCCCTCCGTATAATGAATATGCCCTCCGTCCTGAGTTGGAATCGGCGGTGAGGTTACATCTAGGCACTGGTGTACATGCCCCACACTCATCCCGGTATAGTCAACAGACCCGTGGTTATGATGCGGGACAAACCCTGCTGCAAAATCATCCTTTCCTATTTTCGACAATCCCTCCACCCCCAAAAATAGTCCTTTTTTCATTCCATCTATATGCATGGAAATGGGAATTTATAAATTACACTTCCAAAATTTTCACTAAATTGGTAATACATAAGTCAAATTATCGTACGCACACTATCAAAGTAAGCGATATTTTTTAAAGAAGGAAGGGAAATGGAATGACTGTAGGTACACAAGTTAAACAGACTTTGGCAGGTTTAAAATCGGCTCAGGCTAGTTTTGAATCGTTTGCTTTGCAGACTGAAAACCAAAGCGCCAAGCAAATTTATCAGCAGGCAGCCCAGCAAACTCAGACGATCATTGACAGTGTTGAACCGCGCATCCAGGAAATTATAAACGAAGAACCGCAATACAATCAGTAAAAAATAGGTTGGCGATTTCGCCAACCCATTTTCTGTTTTAATAAGGAGGAGCAAAATATGACAGTTGCATCTAATGTTAAACAATGTCTTGCCTCACTAAAAGGGATTGAATCGCAGCTATCATCCTTGGCTTTAAATTCTTTGGATCAAAGCGCGAAAGAAGCATTTCATGAATCAATGTTTACGATAGGAAAAATAAAAAAAGATCTTCAATATCGTGTTTTAGAACTTGAAAGACTAGAGCCGCAATATAGGGGCTCCTGATTTGGGGTGAACTGAAGTGAACGGATTTGTTGAAATTATCCTCCGCTCTTTTCTTTTTATTGGACTCTTATTCCTAACCACAAAATTGGTTGGAAAGAAGCAAATATCCCAACTTACCTTTTTTGAATATGTTTCTGGAATCACCATTGGAAGTATCGCGGGCGAAGCCATTACGGGGCTGGAAAAGAATTATTTGCACGGGGCCGCGGCCATTATTTTATTTGGAATTGTGGCAATTTTAGTGGACTACCTATCCTTAAAGAGTAAATATTTTCGTGATTTTGCAGAAGGCAAAGGAACAGTAATTATTAAAGATGGAAAAATACTTGAGGATAATTTGAAAAAGGAAAGATTTACCATTGATGAGATTTCCACTCTTCTACGAGAAAAAAATATTTTTAAAGTGGCAGATGTGGAGTTTGCAATCCTAGAGCCGCGTGGAAAACTAACAGCTCTATTAAAAAGGGAAAATCGGCCATTAACCCCTAAAGATTTACAAATGAAAATGGCAAATGAGAAGGAACCAAATACGATTATTATGGATGGCAATATCATCGAAGAAGGTTTGCGTGCCTCGGGTAAAAACAGAGCCTGGTTGTACACAGAATTAGAAAAGCTTGAAGTTACCCTTGACAATGTTTTTCTCGGGCAAATCGATTCCTTTGGAGAGATAACAGTTGATCTTTATGATGATAAACTTAAAGTACCAGCCCCAACACAGAGGCCTCTTTTAATGGCCAGTCTAAAAAAGGCTCAGGCGGATTTGGAAATTTTCTCATTATCAACGGATTGCGAAAAATCTAAAGACATGTATAAGGAAAATGCAGCTTTAATGCAAGGATTAATAGACAAACTCGAGCCATACTTAAATGGATAACGAAAAAGAGGCTGTCTCTATAGCCTCTTTTTTAAATGCTAAGCACTTTCCTTGCTGGCACTTAGCGGTGCCTTTTTATGAGTTGCATAGCTGTGGAGAACCATACCACCCATTACAAGCAGCATTCCCAGCCAAGAAACAGCATTTGGCAAAGGGGTATTTAGGAGCCATACTTCCCCAATTAGAGCAAATAAAACCTCCACTGCCTGTGTTGCTTCTACAGCGGCTAGCTTTTGCATATTTCCTCTTACCAAATCAGTCGCCTGAAAAAACAGGATGGTAGCTATTACCCCGGAGGAAATAGCCACTAACCCGGCTTGAAATGTTTGCTCTATACTTGGTGGTCCCACAGTAACTAGGCCATATATGGACAAAATCAGCCAAAAAGGCATGCTTGCCAAAGTCATTCCAAGAACACGCTGGAAAACATCAAGTCTTCCACCGCAAATATCCATCATTTTACGATTTCCAAGCGGGTAAGCAAACGAAGCAATTACAACAGGCATTACTCCTAATATGATTGCCGTCACTGAAAGGGTATCGGCCTGCTCAAGCTGCATTAAAACGATGCCCAGCAGAATGATTAATGACATTGCCAGCCCTTTAAAGGGAATCTTCCCTTTCACTATAATCGGACCGTCAATGGTCATAACCTTTTCATAAAAAAGCGGAGCTAAAAGAGAACCTGAAATAATGGTTATTTGCCAGGTTGCAGCAATTAGCCAACCGGGGGCATAGGAAGCAGAAAAACAAAGCGGTGCATAAAACAAACCGAAGCCAATACTACTCCACAAAATCCATTTTGCTGGTGCCGTTTTCAGCTCTTTCAAGAGCGGCTTAAAATTTTTCCTACCCATTACAATAAGCAATAGAAATGGAATCATAAAGAAATATCTTAGTGATGCACTCCAAACCCAGCTTCCGCCAGCAAGGTCCATTGCCCTGTTTAAAATAAATGTAAATGCAAAAAAGAAAGCGGCAAAGATGCCTAAAATGATAGGACGCATGGTTTTCCCCTTTAACTCTTGTCAGCTTTGAATAGTTCAATACTCTAAAGTATAACAGATGTCTGAATAATTTGTTAATACTGAATTTCCCTTAAAATAAAATGCATATTCTAAAAATGTTGGAAATAAATTTAAAATTGTCATTCAAATAACGAAACCTCTGTGCCTCCTATTCGTACATAAGAATGGCAAATATTATAAGTAGAGAGAGGTTGACACTATGTTTGGAAAAGTGGCTGCAGATTTGTTGGGATTAAGTGATGTAGGGTCGGTGATTAAGCCTTCCGATTATGATAAAGTGGATGCCGATGATTACGTGATGCATGAGGATAATGAAAAGATTTATTTCTTAATTAAATCAAAATCTGATGAGTATTGCTTTACAAATAATGCTCTCATCCATCTTGATGGTACTAGTGCTACAAGCAAAAAGCGGATGCTTCATCGGTACAGCTATGCCACAAATAAAATATCAGATGTTATGTTGGAAACGGCCGGTACAGTCGACCTAGACGTGGAAATCAAATTCAAAATCGGCTCTCAGCCTTTCTCCGTTGACATTCATAAAAAGCATATCGAGGAAGTTAAAGATTTATACAAGGCACTTATAAAAATTTCCGAGATTACCCATGAAAATGATATTTCCCTTCAGTTTGCCAAGCAAAGTCTTGATGTAGCTTCCACAACATTAGGGCGTGTCTCCACTCCTGACAATAATTTGGTTGTTCAATTTAAAATGTTGAATCAGGCAGCATTCCAGTGGCTCGAGGAAAGTAAAAAACAATATTGTGTCAAAGATTTTGGCTTTGTTTTTGAAAAATATATAAACAATTAAAATACAAAATAGTGACCGTCTCTTAAGGGAACTAAACTCCCATGGTATTGAGACGGCCTCTTTTTTTTAAACATTAATGCGGGCTTGGCCGATGAAACAACCCCATTACTTCTATCGTTTCTGTAATATTCACAAAAGCTGTCGGATCGACTTCAGAAATAAGAGATTTAACCTCGTTTAACTCATATCTTGAAATGACCGAGATTAAAATCTTTCGGCTGCCATTTGTATATCCTCCAACCCCATCCATAATGGTGAGTCCACGATATAAGTTGGCCACCAAATGATTTCTCATTTCTTCGCCCTTTTCTGTTATTATCATTAAAGTTAATTTGACATGGTCCGTATAAATAGCGTCAACCACTTTTCCTGTAACAAAAATCGAAACCAACGTATTGAGGGCCGCATCCCAATTGAATAAAAATCCGCTAATTACAATGACAATCGCATTCATTCCGGAGAGGAGCACCCCGATTGGGAAGTCTTTCTTCCGGGAAACAATCATTCCGATGATATCAAATCCACCCGTTGAACCCGAGCTTCGAAATACGATTCCAACCCCTAGACCGGTCAAAGCTCCGCCAAATATTGCTGAGAGGATGGTATCTTTCGCGACTGGAAATACTGGTACTAAATAAAGTCCTAAAGAAATAACGAACACTGAAAAGATTGAATTAAAGATAAATCTTTTTCCCAGCATTTTATAGCCAATGATTAAAAGGGGAAGGTTCAACAAAAGATTAGCCACTCCTGTGTTTATGGGGGTAATCATTCCTATTATCATCGAAATTCCGCTCATCCCGCTACTTAACACCTCGTGAGGGATGAGGAAAAGATTGAATGCAGCTACAATTATAAAAGAGCCGATAATAATTCCAACCATCTGCATGAATATTTCTCCTGTCTTTCCACTATTTATTTAAAAAAAATGATAACGATTCATAGCTAGGATGTAAACTAATTAATATATTTAAAAAACAATTAATTATCTGGAAATAGCACCCAAAGAATAAGTTGAATAATTATAAAGGCATATTACATTAATATTCACCTTACAAAAAGCCCTAATCCCTCGTTTCCAATATATAATATTGACAAATTTATTAAAACGTATATACTCTAGTAATATATCATTTTTAATATTAAATCCTCATCAAAACCGATGAGGTAGAGGTCGCGGTTTTTATCAGTAAAATGGACGAGACGCAGAGATGTTTTTGACTCCGTTTGAAAGGAAAAGCTGCCGAAGTGTGTTTTTCTCTCTGGAGAAACATGCTGGGGCTGTCTCCGAACAGGAACAGAACTGTCACGTTTAGCCTTACCAGCTTTACGTGTTGAGCTATCTTTCGGAAGGTATGATGCGGGGTATATACAAATGCCGTCGAATCTGCTTCGAGGGCATTTTTTATTCCAAACTCCTTCCAATAAAAAAAATTTAAAGGAGTCATAAACATGCAAACAGCGCAGGTAAGAAAAGACGAAATATACACTAGGCCCACGGGTCCAAAAAATAATAAAAATGAATTAAGACGGAGCTTAAAGTCCCGCCATCTTACGATGATTTCTCTTGGCGGAACCATCGGGACCGGATTATTTCTTGCCAGCGGCGGAGCTATCCATAGTGCGGGACCTGGCGGAGCGATTCTATCATATCTCGTTATCGGCATTATGGTTTATTTCTTAATGCAAAGTTTAGCTGAAATGGGTGCCTACATGCCGGTTGCAGGAAGCTTTAGTACCTATGCTACGAAATTCGTGGATCCATCCCTTGGTTTTGCCCTAGGCTGGAACTATTGGTACAACTGGGCCATTACGATTGCAGCAGAACTTTCTGCAGTAACAATGATTATGAAATTTTGGTTTCCAGATTCTCCTTCACTATTATGGAGCAGCATCTTTTTAGTTATCATGTTCTTGTTAAATTATCTTTCTGTTAAGGGATTTGGCGAGGCAGAATATTGGTTCTCATTAATTAAAGTTATAACTGTTGTGATCTTTATCATTGCTGGTACGTTAATGATTTTTGGAATTATGGGAAATGAAGCAATTGGCTTAAAAAACTTTACAGTTGGAGATGCACCATTCCATGGCGGATTCATGGCCATGCTTGGAATCTTTATGGCAGCTGGATTTTCCTTCCAAGGAACTGAACTTTTAGGTGTTGCAGCGGGTGAAACAGATAACCCAGAAAAATCAATCCCACGTGCAGTAAAACAAGTTTTTTGGCGAATTCTTTTATTCTATGTGTTAGCTATTCTTGTTATCGGTCTTATTATTCCTTATACAAATGAAAACCTTGCTAATGGAGATGTTGCTGTAAGTCCATTTACGCTTGTTTTTCAAAAAGCCGGAATCGCATTTGCTGCTTCTGTCATGAATGCAGTCATTTTAACAGCAGTTTTATCAGCAGGTAATTCAGGAATGTATGCATCGACTCGGATGCTTTGGGATTTGGCACGTCAAGGAAAAGCACCAAAATTCCTTGGTAAATTGAACAAAAATGGTGTGCCAGTTAATGCTTTAATTGTAACAGCATTAGTCGGAACACTTGCTTTTCTGGCATCCCTTTTTGGCGATGGTACAGTTTATGTATGGCTTTTAAATGCTTCAGGTATGTCCGGCTTTATCGCGTGGTTAGGAATTGCGATTTGTCATTATCGCTTCCGCAGAGCTTATGTGGCACAAGGCAAAGATCTAAACTTATTGCCATATAAATCAAAGTTGTTCCCATTTGGCCCAATCTTTGCTTTTGTTGTTTGCGCCATTGTCGTAATCGGGCAAAACTATTCAGCATTTATGGGCGACCATATTGATTGGAACGGTGTATTAGTATCCTATATCGGTCTGCCATTATTCCTTATCCTTTGGTTAGGCTATAAATTCACAAAGAAAACAAAGGTAATTCCTTTGGAGAAGTGTGATTTAAATAATTAAAAATAAAAATGGCTCCCTGGGAGCCATTTTTCTATAATTTAATGGTAACTTCTGTCCCATCTTTTAATTTCGTTTCCACTAACAACAGGCCTTTATGCTTGGTCAGACCATCCAATAAAGGCTTTAAATCGCTTTTTTCTATTTGTGGAAGGACGAACTTTTCCCCGCCTTTTTCAATCGATTTATTGATAAAGCCAATAAATCGTCTTGAGGTTATTACCGAACTTAGAAGATTTAAGACAACATAAGGAACGGGTACATTGAAGTTTCTTTGTTTTATCTTTAAGCCCACTTTTAACATTCTTATTCAATCACCACAAACACTTTATCGCCATTTGCTGAAGTAACATCCACAATTTGGCCGTCTAGTTCGTTTTCAATCGCTTCTATTAACAAATCTACATTGATATCTTTCACATACTTTTCCGCTTGCGGAATTCTTTCGGCAATGCTGGTGCCCACCTTCAACACTGCTTTCACAAGATTAATGGGAAGATTGACATTAACATTATCACCTTCATGGGAATTAACACGAATTTTTAGCATTTTGCTGCCATATGATGAGGCTTCTTTCTTTAATTCAACAGTTGGTTCCTTCCCTTGAAGGACGTTAATTAGTTCAGTCGCTTTTTCTTTATCAAGCTTGCCTTCCTCAACCAACGTTAACACTCTAGAGATTTCATCTTTCATTTACATATCCCCCTCTTTTAATAAGGCAATAGCCTCTTCGGCAGTGATTTCCCCTTTTTCCAGCATGGATACGACCTTCTTCTTATCAACCTCCGCCTTTCGGTTTGCTGAGTAGCCCATAGCCGAAATGATGTCGTCTAATTTTCCTCTTACTGTTGGATAAGAAATCCCAAGTTCTTTTTCGACTTCTTTAATACTTCCGCGACACTTCAGGAAAATTTCAATAAAATGAAGCTGTTCCTGTCCAAGTGAGGCAAGCTTTGATAATTCGAATTCATTTTCCACCGTCGTGTGGCAATGTTTACACTGTAGTTTGGTAATGTTTAATTGTTTGCTGCAAACAGGACAATTGGTAATTAACGGGTAAGCCATTTTATTCCCCTTTCCTTTATTACCCATATCATACATTACTTTCATAAAAATTTAAAGTATAAATTAATATTTTTAATTTAATTTATTTAAAAAATTAAATTTGTTAAAACTAACATTAAAAAAATACGTTAGATTCAAAGCAATAAAAAACATCTCATGAACAACCAAACAGTTTTGTTAATATGTGGTATACTCAATTAGATAACAGAAGGAGTGTTTAATTTGAAAAACACCAATAATCGATACCAAAATGGACAAATGGTGAGCATTAAAACAACCGGAGAGACAGTTACTATTTTAAAGTGGCAATATATAAAAAATATGAAGCGATATTCCTATATCGTCAAAGAACAGCCGAGTTTATTTTATTTCGAGGAAGAATTAGAAGAACTTTAGATCCAGACAAAATGAGAAGACCAACCACTCGGTTGGTCTTCTCATTTTAGTTTAAAAATCTGCATTCCCAGGTGTTCTTGGGAATGGAATCACGTCTCTGATATTGGTCATTCCGGTTAGGTACATGATCAGTCGTTCGAAACCAAGGCCATAGCCGGAATGCTTGGTGCCGCCGTATTTTCTTAATTCCAAGTACCACCAATAGTCTTCTTCGTTCATGCCAAGTTCTTTGATTTTCGCAGTAAGAACCTCTTCACGTTCTTCACGCTGGCTGCCGCCAATCAGTTCCCCGATTCCGGGTACAAGAAGGTCAGTCGCTGCCACCGTTTTGTCGTCTTCATTTAAGCGCATATAAAAGGCTTTGATTTCTTTTGGATAGTCTGTAACAAACACCGGCTTTTGGTATACCTTTTCGCATAAATAGCGCTCATGCTCAGTTTGCAGGTCAAGGCCCCATTCAACAGGATAAGCAAAATTCTCACCTGATTTTTTCAAAAGTTCAATAGCCTCTGTGTAAGTGACTCGGCCAAAGTCGGCTGTATATGCATTGTTTAAGCGATCCAATAATCCCTTCTCCACAAAACTGTTAAAGAAGGCCATTTCCTCCGGAGCTTGCTCTAACACATATCCGATTACATATTTCACCATTTCTTCAGCTAGGTCCATAATATCAGGAAGCTCCGCAAACGCCACTTCAGGTTCAATCATCCAGAATTCAGCCGCATGTCTTGCCGTGTTTGAATTTTCCGCTCTAAATGTTGGACCAAATGTATAGACATTGCGGAATGCAAGAGCAAAGGACTCGGCAGAAAGCTGGCCGCTTACTGTTAAATTAGTTTCTTTTCCAAAGAAATCCTTTGTATCGTCTGTTTTGCCCTCTTCATTTTTCGGCAGGTTATTTAAATCCAGCGAGGTTACTCTAAACATTTCACCCGCACCTTCAGTATCACTCCCTGTTATAATCGGCGAGTGAACATAAACGAAGCCTTTTTCGTTAAAAAATTTATGCATGGCATATGCAGCAATTGATCTCACACGAAAAACAGCAGAGAAAGTATTGGTTCTTGGTCTTAAATGAGCAATCGTTCTTAAATATTCAAATGTGTGTCTTTTCTTCTGCAGCGGATAATCTACGTTTGAAGTCCCTTCAATCGCAATAACTGTTGCTTTGATTTCAAACGGCTGCTTCGCCTGAGGGGTATGGATAAAGTCTCCCACTACTTTAATAGATGAACTAATTGGCAGCTTGGCAATATCCTTATAGTTCTCTAGCTTGTCATCGAAAACAATCTGAACACTCTTAAAAAAGCTTCCATCATTTAATTCAATAAATCCAAAGGTTTTAGAATCGCGAATCGTCCGGATCCAGCCAGATAATTCAACTTTTTTGTCAATGAAGCTTTCAGTATTTCTGTACAAATCTTTAATTAAGACCTGTTTCACTTGAATTTCCTCCTAATTTATATGTATAAGTTATTGAACAACCAGAGGCAGGAGTGACCATTTAAATAAAAAACCTCTCATCCCAAGTTGGGACGAAAGGTAATTTCCCCTGTTGTTACCGTTAGTGTTTATCCCTTCCATATTATATTAAAAACCTCACAAATAAGCAATATTCAACAAAATCGATAATTTAGCCTTCGTTGTTGTTAAGTTAGCCTATTCCATGACACGATTTTCAATAATTTTCTGAAAAAATAGCAGGAAAATAAAAATCGAGGTCGAATTAGTAAACAAATGTTCGATTCTTGATTGGTTAGGAGTGTTGGTTATGGACAAAATCACTTGTATTGCCTATCTTCTTTACAATTCATCTAAGAATCAAGATATCCGTGAAAAAGCTATTCAATTATTAAATGGGGATGTATCAATCCGCGATTTAAAAAGAATTGTTTCCATACAAGCCCATTTAGTTCTAGCAGAATCCACATTAAAGAAAAATAATCTAGACAAAAATCTTGTCCAGCAGTTCGCCGAGGAGTTCCTGAGCGTTGAAGTTTAAAAAGCTTCCAAACCGGAGGCTTTTTTATCCGATAAATTTTTCATAACAAAAAATAACTCTTCCGTTTTCCCAGTCAGCTGTGTTATAATATTTAAACCCTAATAATTCCCAAAAATGTCTTGCTTTTGTATTTTCTTTTATAACACCAATTCGGACTCTGTCCAAACCCCGCTTGTCCATCTCATTTTCAATGTGTGCATAAGCTTGTGCACCAAAACCATATCCTTGATAATCAGCATGAATCATCAGCAGTCCCAGCCAAGGAAAATGATCGTTGGGATTTTCCAACACGTAATCCATAACACCAATATAAGTATCATCAAGTTTGATAAAAACACTGATCGTTTTAGGGTTTAAAAATTCCTTTTCCAAATCGGCAAGCTCCCTTGCTGCCAAGTCATTTTCCAAAACATTGTATTCTGGATTCGAATTCACAATTTCTAGCGCAATATAGAGTGTTTCTTTCCTAATCTCTTCAAAATGTATCGACATCGTTTTTCTCCTTTTTTATTCATACTTAGGATTTTTTATCAAATAATCAGTTATTAACACTTTAAAATTATGTCATAAAAATCAGTTCTCCGAATAAGCTTAAACCGTTGTGAAAAATTGGATCTACTCAAATAATTTTGTAAAGAAAGGTGATTTTATATGGTACAAATCGAGGTAAATATTTCTTTCGAAGGAAGAAACTATTGGACAAATGTCATTGCCGACCAAAATACATCTGATGAAGAAATACTCCGCCTTGCTTTTGAACAGGTTCAAAAGCAATGGAAAAAATAAAGTTTGAAAAGGCAGCAAATTCGCTGCCTTTTTGTTTTTTAGCCATTTATTTCATATGTGTTTTTTGGAACATCAACCATAAGGGGACTTATTCCATCTGTTGCAAATAAATGCAATTCGTGCATCGCCCTGGTACAGACTGTATAGAATAACTTCCGGTCGCTTTCTTTTTGATATTGGGAACTATCATAAAGGATGACTGCATCAAATTCAATTCCTTTTGATAGATATGAGGGAATCACCGACACCCCGCTTTCATAGGAAGTTGTTCCTTTTTCAATAAAATGAAGGGGAACATCTTCTTTTAAAGCATCATTTACCCGTTTGCTTTCCTCGCCAGTTCTGCAAATAACCGCAATCGTTCGATGCCTTGTTTGAAGTTCTTTAATTTTCTCCAAAACCTGTTTATTGAGCAAATTACTTTCAACTACATTCAGCGAAGGCTTGATACCGCTCCGGTTAAAAGGCTCAATTTTGTCGCCATTCTCAATAAACTCCCTTGTGAATTCAACAATCTCCTTAGTCGAACGATATGTTTTCGTTAAAACAAATGTTTCAACCTCTCCCTCTGCTGCCCGGAAATCAGCGAAAACTGATTGCATTCCCGTCGCCCCTGAGAAAATAGCTTGGTTAAAGTCTCCAAGTAAGGTCACCTTACTGTAAGGAAACAACATTTTTATAAAAGCGAACTGAAAAGGAGTGTAATCCTGGGCCTCGTCAATAAATATATGACGAATGGAGGAATTTGACTTTCTCCCCTCAATTAAATCCTGCAAGTACACATATGGCGTGGCATCTTCATAAGGAATTACCATACTGTTTAATTGTGCCTTTGTTTGAGAGCAGATTGTATCCCACATTAACGGCAGTACCTCAGGATTATTTTCCTTGTTAAATAACCCAAGATAAATTAACGGCAGATTGATAAATTTTAGATTTTTAACGGCCGCAAATATTGGCTTGAATTTTTCTTTCACAACCATTTCTGCTAACAGCTTCTGTTCCTGTTCGAAATCATCAAATGAATTCTCCGTAAACCGTTTCTTTTCCTGGAGTTTTTTATAAACCTCTAAATAATCCTCTTTCTCAAAATATTGAATCTCTTCCTCAACCCAGCTTCGGGACTGTTCCCGTTTGACCCATTTCTTTAATTCTTTTTTAAGCCACCCCATGAGAAGCTGCATCCTGTTTGGAATTGAAAAATTGGTATTTAAGGTATAAAAATAATCGTGAATTTCTTTTTTCGAGATTAAAACATTTCCTCTAAAGCTTATATCCTTAAAAATTAAACCTTGATTTGATAACCTCGCTGCATATTCATCTATTAATCGCTTAAACTCGAGACTAGCCTTAAAGCGAATACCATTCAACCTTGATTGATAATGTTCATTATCTTTTGCACTTAGCAGGTATTCAATCTGGGTAAAAGGATCCTCAACGTCAAATTCCCGTCCCAATCTTTGATTTAAGTATTCCTGGAAGGTAGATTGCTGCATATTCTCTTCTCCCAGCTCAGGCAATACTGTTGCGACATAGCTGTTGAATAAAGGATTTGGAGAAAACAACAAAATATTTTCCGATTTCAACGTACCACGATATCGATACAAAAGATAAGCCACCCGCTGCATCGCCGCTGAGGTCTTGCCGCTCCCTGCCACACCTTGGACAATCAGCAATTTGCTTCGTTCATTGCGGATAATCGCATTTTGCTCGCGCTGAATCGTTGCGACAATGCTTTTCATTTGTGTACTGGCATTGTTCCCTAGAACCTCCTGCAGCATTTCATCACCAATGGTGACACCTGTATCGAACATTCCTTTAATTTCCGAAAAACGGATGATAAATTGTCTTTTCAACTCCATTTCACCGTAGATGGTCCCTTCCGGGGTTTGATAATGTGCCGGGCCGGGTGAATAATCATAATAAAGACTTGAAATAGGGGCACGCCAGTCATAAATTAAGAAGTTTTCATCCTGCTCATCCATTAATGAAGCAATTCCCAAATATACTTGATCGGTCGACTTTTCACCATCCTCCCAAAAATCGATACGACCAAAGTAAGGAGAAAATTTTAATTTATCCAAAGTTTTGAGGGTTCTATCCAGCTGACTGTGTGTCCGTTCCCGTTCTGAGAGAAGTTCTGCCTGCTGTTTAATACTAGCCGCTGTTTCGATGACGTCATCCGGTTCATCCAGATTAACTGTAACACCCTCCCAAAAAGTCTTGCGGATTTCCAGAACATCAGAGCTAACCCTGCCGGTATTTTTTTGTAATTTGGCTATCTTTTTATCCACTTCATGCACTACCGAATTAACTCTTTCCTGCTCCAATTCCCAGTCATTATCTTGTAAATCCTTCATTCAACCACTCCCCAAATAAATTTTGGCTGCATTAGTTGACAACAGCGAATGAATATGGTAATGTTATAATAGGATATTTATAATCCTAATTAATATTATATTTTCTTGCCAAAATTCATTTTAACATGTAATTTTGTCTATTTTCAAGTATATTTTTTTAAAAACGCCGCTTTGGCGTTTTTTTCATTTTATGACGCTCTTTTCCTCAATATCAAACTTCATTTAAATCCCTTTGTAGTATTTGAAAAATCGTATAAATAATTTATAAAAAAACAATTGACAATCAGCATGACCTAATCATATAATTTATCTTGAATTAAGTTATTTCAAAATCAAGATAAATTATTTCAAACTAAAAAGGGAGAGATTTTAACATGACTAAAACAAAATGGGCATTAGACCCTGCACACAGCAGTGTAGACTTTTCTGTTCGTCACATGATGATTGCAAACGTAAAAGGAACATTCAACAGCTTCAGTGCCAATATCGAAGCAGATCCTGCAGATTTAACAACCGCAAACATCGAGTTCTCGGTTGAAACTTCAAGTGTGGATACACGCAACCAAGATCGTGATGGCCACTTAGTTTCTGCGGATTTCTTCGATGCTGCCAATTATCCTGCTATGACTTTCAAAGCAACAAATATTGAAAAGACTGATGATGGCGAGTACAATGTAACCGGCGATTTAACGCTTCGTGGCGTGACAAAACAAGAAACTTTCGCTGTTTCCTTTGAAGGTCAAGGCAAAGATCCTTGGGGAAATGAAAAAGTTGGTTTCAGTGCAGCGGGCACTTTAAACCGCTCTGATTATGGTTTGGTTTGGAATGCGGCACTTGAAACTGGCGGGGTGCTTGTTGGCGATAAAGTAAAAATTAATCTGCAAATTCAAGCAGCAAAAGCTGAATAATTAGCCACAACAGAAAAAGCTCTCCTGGTATTGGGAGAGCTTTTTTTACCTGTTAATTATCATCATTCCATATCAAAAAGCGGCGACAAATCTTCGCGAATAAAATCCATATAAAAATAATCATTACTGGCTGCATCATATAAATAATCTTGTTTCCACATTTCTATATTGGCAACAATCTCCTGCATTGCCGAAACAAACGTTAGAATTTCTTCATTAGACATAATCGGATGCAATGAAAATCGCACCCAGCCAGGCTTTGTTGATAAATTTCCTTGGTCTATTTTGTCCGTTATTTGCTGTGAGGATTTTTTGTCAATATTAAACAAGTAATGCCCATATGTTCCTGCACATGAACAGCCGCCGCGAACCTGAATCCCAAAACGGTCATTTAGGAGGCGGACAATTAAATTATAATGAACATTTTCGACGTAAAAGGAAACGATTCCTAACCGGTCTTTCACATGACCTTCTAAAATATGGAGCCCAGGGATTTCCTCTAACCGCGGCAGCAGCAGCTGCAGCATTTCTTTCTCTCTCTTTAAAATATTTTCAATCCCCATCTGTTCTTTTAGATTTATGCATAAAGCCGTTCGAATACCCTGAAGAATTCCGGGAGTACCTCCATCCTCCTTTGTTTCAATGTCATCATAATAGTGATGTCCTCCCCAAGGGTTAGTCCAAGTAACTGTCCCTCCGCCAGGATGGTCGGGAATCCTGTTCTTATATAACCTTGAATCAAATATTAACACACCGCTTGTTCCCGGCCCTCCTAAAAACTTATGTGGCGAGAAAAAAACAGCATCTAATTTTTCCATTGGATCAGTTGGATGCATGTTAATAGAGACGTAAGGGGCAGATGCGGCAAAATCAACAAAACATAGGCCGCCATGTTCGTGCATGATTTTGGCTAATTGATGAAACGGCGTTTGAATACCCGTTACATTGGAGCAGGCTGAAAACGAACCAATTTTTAACGGACGGTCTTCATATCGCTTTAGAAGCTGTTCTAAATGGGAAATATCAACATTTCCATTTCTGTCAGGCTGTATCATGACAACATCCGCAATTGTTTCAAGCCAAGTTGTTTGATTCGAATGATGCTCCATATGGGTTAGAAAAATAATCGGCCTCTCTTTTTCAGGCAGGTTCAAGTGTTTTTTCCACTGTTCATGTATTCGCAGCCCCAGCATTCTTTGAAATTTATTAATCACAGAGGTCATCCCAAAACCGTCTAAGAGAACCACATCATATTTATCAGCACGGACATGCTCCTTGATGATTTTCTTTGCTTGTTTATACATCCCTGTCATCATTAAACTAGTTATGTTTGATTCTGTATGGGTATTGGCCATAAAAGGACCAAAAACTTCTGTAATTTTCTCCTCAATTTTCCGGTAAAGACGTCCACTTGCTGTCCAGTCACCATAAATAATCTTCTTTTTGCCATACGGAGAGTCAAATTCATGATCAATTCCAATTACGTGGTCACGGAAGCTTTGAAAATAGGTTTCGAGGTTATCGGGAATGCGAAAGGTTTTGCTGCCAATTTTACCGGTAATCATGTCAATTCCACCTCAACACAAAGTCTTGATAACCAGTATATGCGAGAAGCTTTTTCATGGGTCTTGGTTTCGTTCTATATAAATTAAAGCAGCCTATCGGCTGCTTTTGTGGTTTATTAATAAGTAGTGACCTTTGTGGATTCCTTCCGATTGACTTCGTCAATTTTTTGGGTAAACATTTGAAAGACCCGTTTTTTCTCCTCTAGGTCACGTATGTATTCTTTTAGTTGATTATAGCTTTCTTCAAACGGCTTATGATACATTTCACGGATTTTATCAATTAACTCCTCGTTTACTGTGGATTGAATCACTTGCTTGGTTATTCCGTATTTATAGGTATAGACTTTTAATTCCTGAGATACTTCCTCATATTCCTTTTCAATTTCTTCTAGCACCACTAAAATATCTTGCTTCCACTCTTCCAATGATTTCTGCAGATAGGACTTAACCATCGTCTCTTCCATAAACACACCTTCTCTATTACCTTATTTAATTTATTATAGCGATGTTAGTTTACATGGAAGTTTCGGAAAAATTACAAACCCTTTTCAAGCATAAAAAAAAACGATTACTAGGGAATCACGTAACCGTTTATTTTGCCTCCACGATTTTCGCAAACTCTTCTAGCGTGGTTGAATATTTAATATATGTCCTTGGCAGTAGATATAGTTCATTTTTTATTCCGGTTTTTGTATAAGGCCCTGGAGTAGTGGTTAGTCCATAGGTGTAATACTTCTTTGTTTCCTCCACTACTTTTTCATCGAAATCTCCAAATGGATATGAGAGAGCAATAACCGATTTACCCGTAATTTTTTCGATTTTTTTCTTTGAGTGGTTTAATTCATACCCGTAATCAGCTATTTTAGATAATTCAGGATGTGTTGCTGTATGTGATTGAATAGAAATGAGCCCTGAACTAGCTAGCATCTTTAAATCCGATTGAGATAATCGATTGGGACGCTCAATAAAATCAGAAATAATAAAGAATGTACCTGTTGGGTTAAATCTTTCTGTTTTCAATTTTTGGAAAATGTAATAAACATTAAGATTATTTTTATAACCGTCATCAAAGGTGATAAAGATTGGCTTGTCAGCCATCTCCTGATCAGCCCATCTTTCAAAGGTCAGCAATGTAAAACCGTGATCTCTCAAATATGTCATTTGTTTTTCAAAATTCTCTGGTCTTACATAAAGCTCCTTTTGCCCATGACCGCTATATTCCTCAATGGAGTGATAAATTAGGATTGGCACTTTTTTTGCTGCCATTGCCCGGTCAGGAAAAACTAATAGTAATAAATAGGACACTGCTAACAGAAATTTTTTCATACAATCCCTCTTCAAAAAATGTTTATTCACTATTATTCCACACATTTCTGCCTTCATCCTTCTCTCATCAAACCGCTCAATTTGCAATAATATGTTACTATTTCAAGATTTTCGTCTTGTTTTGATAGCTTTTGTCAAGCGGCAGGAAAAAACCATATCTGATGGTGAATATCTTAGTATCGAACTCATAAAATTCTTTCCGAGATAAATAGAAAGGAATGATTCTCATGAAGTCTTATACACTTAAAGAAGTTTCCAAAAAAATAAATACTGCACCTGGCATCATCCGGCAATGGGAGAAGGAATTAACAGGAATACTCCATATTTCCAGATCAAAACAAGGGGCAAGAATTTATACAGATGTTGAGATTAACCAATTAACCGAAGTAAAGGAACTATTTGCTAAAAAGATTGGGAAAGAAGCAGTTCGGGATGCGCTGCTAAAACAATCCATCGCCAATCATGATACGGAGCCCGAGGAAACAGCCGCTGATGCTGATATTGAGTTTATTTCTCCCCCGGAGCCAGTCACATTCGAAATGGTTACCCATATAACCAAACAGCCTTCTATCCCTGATAACGAAAACAGCTTATCGAATGCTGATTTATTTTTCGAGGTGATGGATGCCTATAAGAAAAACTTCTTAAATGAGGTTAAAGAGGAAATTAGAAGTGTTGTACGAAAAGAAATATTAACTGAGGTAAAAAAGGAGATTTCAAACGGTACGCTTAGAACCGTTAAATCCGTGCAGGATTCCATTTATAAATCTTCAGAAAACACAAAAGAGCAAATTCAGGAACTGTCCGAGACCATTTCGAAAGCTTCGGAGGAAACCTCAGATAAGTTGAGATATTTATCATCCAACATCAAGAATGTCACCATCGAAACTGCTGATGAAGTTTATTCCCTCACAAAACAGGTTGTCGAAACCTCAGATAAGCTATCAAATTACATCGACCAAACCAATAATGAAATTTCCAATTTGGCTGACGAAATCGCAAAGGAACGTGAATTCCTTATGGATGACCGTGAGCAATACCGTCATGAAGTCCAGCAAAGGGAAGCCGCCTTTCAACAAATGCTGGCAAACTATCGAGAGGTTGCCGCGGCAAAGGAAAAAAAGTGGTGGAAATTTTGGAGTTAAATTTAAGGTACGGGAATCTTCATTAACGCTGATTCTTTTCGTTGGATAACAAGGTTTTCGGTCATTTTTAAAAATGGAGGGATTGTCATGAATACAGCAGAGGCTGCAAAATTATTGGGTGTTTCAATTAGCACAATTCAGCGCTGGGTAAAACAGCTTGAACTGCCAATGGAACGAAATGAGCGTGGCCACTATCATTTCAAAGATGAGGATATTGAACTGTTTAAAAATATCCACGAACAGCTCCAGAACGGAACCTTATTGCAAGATATCAGCCAAGAAAAGGAAAAGAAAAGTCCACGCAAAGGAACAGTGAAAGCGGTCGAAAACGGTGAGGCATTGGAAAAGCTGTATGCCAAGGTAAAGGAATTAGAGCTTGGTTTACATTCGAAGGCGGATTCTGTTGCCTCCTATCAACTCCTCCAGCATCGCAGGGAGATTGAAGAACTGCAAAATCTTGTGAGTAGCTTGGAGAAACAGGTTGCACAGCTTCAAAACGAGGTAACCAAATTAAAAGGACCGGCACCTGCCGAAAAACCGTTAGTTTTAGAAAACAGTAAGGTAAAAAGAAAAAAGAAGAATTTTGTTAGTTCCCTATTTGGCTTTTGATTATCAATTAAACTGACCGAACGCGATCCTCAAACGTTCGGTCGTTCTCTTATAAAACGTTTTCAAAAGCATGCATGTTTAAGCCTCTTTTGTTTGCTGTGTATCGAATTCCAGCAGACCCCCAAAGTACGAGATTTCCTTAATGCTGACACCAAGTTCTCCTGTCGGAATTTTCAAGGATAATTCTTCCCCGATATTTTTTAAAAGAAGCTGTCTGCCGACTGGGGATAAAAAGGATATAAAGCCTTTGTCAGGGTCAGACTCCTCCGGAAAGCAAATAACATATTCCTCTGTTTCCTGATCATCGAGATACATAACGGTAACCTTTGTCCCAATATAAACCTTTGGAATTGATGCTATAAAGCCATTTTTTTGGTTTTGTTTTAATATCTCCTCCAACTCCAAAACATAAAGGCTGAAAAAATGTTTCAGTCTTTCCTGAATAGGCGTCGAGGAAATGTAGAGATTAGTTAAATCCTTGATATTTTCCTCAATATACACTAGCTGTCTTTGGAAGTACTGCTTGTTGGCCTGACCACTATGGTTCATAGTAGATAGCCCCCATACTCGGATTAAACTTCCTGCAAAATTTTGTTGCGTTTTTCATGTTATATTCCTCCCACATAAAAAATGAACCCTCCAAAATATTTTTGGAAGATCTTAGCACTATATTACCATATTTCAACTTGAAAGTCGCAATATAAAAAGGCCATTCATAGAGAATAGCCTTTTTAGCTTTCAAGCCTATTTGCCGCCAGCATTTGTAAGCGGCAGCTTGGGTTCAACAAGCGGTTTTGTATATTTTTTAACCAAAAAGCTGCCCAATAGCAAGCAGACAATAAACGAAAAACCAATAAGAAATAAATAGACTCCCGAGATGGAACTAAACCCTTGGTCCGGAAAAACGGATTGGACCGGTTTAATGAGAAAACCGTGGAACAAATAAATATAAAGCGTTCTTTCTCCAATTTCGGTAAATTTGAACTGTGCCGATGGAATAAATGTTAAAAAGCTAAACACCATTAGAAAGGTTAAGAGATATTGCAAAGACCGATATACTCCGGCTGAAATGTGTTCCACCCCCATTGCTGCATAGGAACTGTCACCCAAAAGCCAGGAAACAGCATCTTGAGGAAAGGAATGGCCAAAGAAAATGACAGCAGCCAGGAGGACGACCATTGCCGTCGGCAGTGAATACTTTCCTCTCAGAATCCTTTTTAAATGCCCCTCGTTTAATAGAAAGCCGAGCAAGAAATATGGAAAAAAGACAAATGTTCTCGACAAGCTCAAATAGCTGCCGGCTTCATTAAAATAACCAATGGCCACACCGAGAACAATAGCAAGGACTAATCCCAGCCATTTCATTCTTGAAAAAGGAATCAGCAAGATGTTCCAAAATAATAAGCTTAATAAAAACCAAAGCGACCAGTGGGGATGGAAAAAATCAACATGAAAGGCAGCTTCTTTGCCATTCATATAGTAGTACACAGAATAGATGGTCTGAAAAAAGAGATAAGGGATTAATAGCTTTATGGTCAGTTTTTTAAAGTAGCCCGGCTTTTGGAATCCCTTAGAAAAATAACCAGAGATTAAAATGAACGCTGGCATATGAAACAAGTAAATAACTGTATACAACGTGAAGAGAAACCCATCTTGATCCTTTAACGGGCTGATTAAATGCCCAAAAACGACCAAGAACATTAAGATAAACTTTGCATTATCAAAATACTTACTCCTTTTTGATTTAGCCATAATATCACCTCATCATATGGATTCATCAAAAGGTATATTAATATTGTAAAATTAACTTTTGCTTAAAAAAATAAAATATCCATTTGGTGTATAAAAAATACCTTTTATAAACTTTACCATTTTTTCATTACAGGAACATGTTTATAAATTTACTTTTCATTTTCAGTAAAATTACAATTTCAAGATAATGATAAAATACTCCTGCGCTGATTTTCCTATAATTTACTCCACGCGAAAAAAAGAGCTGGACGTCCAGCTCTCATTTTTCTCCAACTATATCCACCAATCGATTGCTGATAATTTCTGCATAGTTTTCCTTTAATTCATTCTCTGATATCTTTAAGTATTTGGAAAGTTCTACAAGGTACTCCCGGTCATACCGCAGCCATGAGGAAAAGCTTCTTTTAACAAATCGCTCAGCTTCCATAAAGGTCGAGAACATCGGCGGGACCTTTTCACCGTTATGAAAGACATAAAACTCCCCGTCTCCAGAAGGGAATATATAAGAAATCTCCCCTTTATGATTCTGGTAGCTGCTCCCTGTTTCCGACTCCTTCAGATTAAATTCATTGCGGTCAGCATCGGGTTTAAGCGGTAAGATATCAAATACATTAATAACAAATGTTTCAAAGGCCGCTCTGGTCAACTCTGCCCCTGAAGCTTTAGGATGTCCCCCTCCTCCATACCTTTTAGCAAACTCCGCGACATTCACTTCATCATGAATGGTCCTAAAGCCCATCTTTTTCCCACCCAAATTAAGAAGGACGATCATATCCAAATGTGGATTTTGCGTGTTTAATGCATTCCCCAGCTCTGACATGTTTTGTTCCGCAGGGACGATACCGACACAATAATCCTCCACAAAGGTTTGGACCATTTGCCTGCTTTTAGAATGGATATATCGGTTAATTTTTTGTTCCTCGATATCCAAAATGATGTTTTCTGTTTCAGTAAAATCAAATGATTCCCTGTTCTCCGTTAACCTTTTTATCATTTCCTCTTCAAACTGTTCCCGGTTCATAATATGGAACAAATCATTTAAGCGTTTGGCCTTGATATTGTTATTTTCATCCCATTCCCAGGTATCGTACTGCCTGATTAAGTCTACAAATTCATCGAGCGCTTTGCTTTTATCCAGTCTTCCCTTCTCATTTAGATAGTCGTAAAACAGCGATGTGGCACAGGTTTTTTTTCCAGATTCATATTCTGTTTTGACACTACCCCATTTGTAGTTATTAAAATGCAACGCTGTCACATGATGATCAATCACCTGAATATGTTTTCCAGCCTGAAATCTTTCGGCTAATTTTTTCTCAGTTTCTTCATTTACAGCTAAATCGGTAATGAACGTTTCTTCATTATTATTTTCTTGGTTAGTTATAAAAGCTTCGACCCGCTGATTTAAATTACGATAAGAGCAATAGGATACTTTTGCCTGTTCCCCAAAAGCGAGCTTTGCCAACACCCCGCTGCCAAGCCCATCTAAATCAACATCAGTAAAAAGTTTGACCATTTCATACACCATCCCATATTTTTTCCATAAGGTATATTTTGGTTTTTATTTTATCTTCTTATTCATTAGAAAAGCTGACCCGATTAGAGCCAGCTCCATTCCCCAGTATAAGCTTAAGTTTTGTAATATCCTCTTTTTAGGCCGTAATAACAAAACCAGAGTGCCTGAAAAAAAAAGAGTGCTCCCCAAAATGGGGCGGGAATAATTATGGTCAAATTCGCCAAATTCGCCGCATCTCCCGCAAATTGCGGGCTTAGTAAACTTATATAAAATATTTCATATGCACTTTGAACCGAATCCACCAGTAAAATGGAGGCGATTAGCATCAATAAATGATCTCTAAATCCTTGGCTCCCTTTAATGAGCAGGAACAGGAACCCCGCTGCAAATGAACTGAGCCAAAAGATTCCATATGGGTTACGTACCCAGAAAAGTAGATTAATAAAAATGAATCCCAATATGATATCGATCAATAGTATCTGCTTTTTCCTTCCAAGTAATAAAAAGAAAAGGAAGGCTGAAAATGATGCAAATGTATAACCCGCCAAACTGGTAAAAAAACTGCCAATCCAAGTGGATTGATTACTATACGTGGCACCTTCAGAATTCATAAATAACGAAATTCTTTCTACGTTACCGCCCAGTAAAGCCACGAATGCATGTCCGGACTCATGAATTAATGTATTTATCATCCGAAAATAATTCCCCATAAACGGAATATGAATTAACAGAACGCTAGTCACGAGGAAAAGAAAAAACTTCGCACTGAATTTTTCACGAACAAAGCTCAATTGACATTCTCCTCTGTTTTTAAAATTTTCATTATTTTCTATATTTTATCACTATTAATTAAAAAAGAATAACAATAACCACGCCATTCTGAAGCCACATATCTTTTGGACAATTTTTGAAAGGATTCGACAACCAACAACTTATGTGTTAACATTAAGTTGTTACATCCCAAAAAGGAGGGAACGAGATTGATAGAGTTTAAGAATATTATTAAAAAATATCGATCCAAAACAGTTATAAATTCTTTTTCATTAAAAGTTGAAGCAGGACAGCTTGTTGTTTTTATCGGTCCAAGTGGCTGCGGGAAGACAACCTTGTTAAAAATGATTAATAAGCTGATACAGCCAACTTCAGGGAAGATTGTGGTAAATGGATCTGATATTTCTACCGTGAATCCGATTGAGCTTCGCCGAAATATTGGCTATGTCATTCAAAACACGGGTTTGTTCCCACATATGACGATTAAGGAAAACTTGGAGTTAATTCCTAAACTGAAGGGGGAAGATCCTGCTGCTATTGAGAAGAAAACGAACGAGTTACTTGAAATAGTAGGATTAGATCCCAAAGAATATCTGCACCGTTATCCAAAGGAATTAAGCGGCGGCCAGCAGCAGCGAATTGGCGTAGCAAGAGCCTTCTCAACAAACTCCGACATTATCTTAATGGATGAACCATTCAGTGCACTCGATCCCGTCACACGATCATCACTTCAGGATGAACTGTTCCAAATGCAAAAGGAATTAAACAAAACGATCATCTTTGTCACTCATGATATGGATGAGGCTATTAAAATAGCTGACAAGATTTGTATTTTAAAAGATGGGGATATTCTTCAGTATGACACGCCAGAAAACATCTTAAAAAATCCTGCTAATGATTTTGTTTCCGATTTTATCGGCAAGCGCAGGGTATGGAACAATCCTGAATTGTTAATGGCCGAGGATATCATGATTCCAAATCCAGTTAAAATTACCGCCAAACGGAACGTCCTGCAGGCAATTGAAATCATGAAGGAAAACAAGGTAGACAGTTTATTGGTAACTGACAAGAATAACCGTCTTATCGGATTGGTGACCTTGAAAGGAATTCAATTGTTAAACCGCAACTCCGAAATTGAATGGGTAATGGAGAAGAATGTCCTGTCAGTATCGCAGGATGCCAATTTGATTTCCGTTCTCGCAACCATGAATGAACATAAGATTGGTTATGTGCCTGTTATTAACAGTACTGGACAGTTAACAGGTCTTATAACAAGAAGCAGTATTTTATCTGCACTAAGCAGCCAATTAATCGACATGGAGGTGGCCTTTTAATGGCTGAATTATGGAACTATGCAAGTAACAACTATAACCAACTCCTTGAACTTTTAGGACAGCATATATATTTAAGTGTCATGTCTGTTCTGATTGCTACCGTTATTGGAATTCCACTTGGAATATTGATTTCCAGAGAGCCAAAGCTTTCTAAACCAATCATAGGCACTACAAATGTCATTCAGGCGGTGCCAAGTCTGGCCTTGCTCGGATTTCTAATTCCATTTATCGGCATCGGCAGTACCCCTGCCATTGTAATGGTGGTATTGTACTCCCTGCTTCCAATTGTGAAAAATACCTATACGGGATTAACCAATATTGATCGAGACATTCTGGAAGCCGCCAAAGGCATCGGTCTGACCAAGGGTCAAACAATGAGAAAGGTGCAGCTGCCGCTGGCCTTCCCGATGATTATGGCGGGTATCAGAATTTCAGCCGTTACGGCTGTTGGGTTAATGACGATTGCAGCCTTCGTAGGAGCAGGCGGATTGGGTTATCTTGTCTTCTCCGGTGTGCAAACGGTCGATAATGCCATGATTTTGGCTGGTGCGATTCCGGCATGTATCCTTGCATTATTAATCGACTTTATTGTCGGAAAGCTTGAGACCTCCCTATCTTATAAGACAAAACAATCGTCTGCGTCGAAAACAGGAAAAACAACAAAAAAAATCATTCTTTCTTTTGCCAGTGTCCTTCTCGTCATTGCCGGCGTCTTTACCGTTTATTCAAAGGCCCAGGCTGGCGATAAAATTGTCATTGGTTCGAAGAATTTCAGTGAGCAGTTGATTCTTGGTAATATGCTTGCCGACTTAATTGAAAATAAAACTGATTTAGAGGTTGAAAGAAAGCTGAATCTTGGCGGTTCACAGGTTACCTTCAGCGCCCTTAACAGCGGCGATATTGATGCATATATAGAATATACAGGGACTGGCCTTGTCAATATTTTAAAACAGCCCCCACAGAATAATCCGGAACAGGTGTACGATTATGTTCAAAAGGAATTTAACAAAAAGTACGGGATTAGATTATTAAAGCCGCTTGGTTTTAATAACACCTATGCACTGGCTATTCGTAAGGATACCGCTGATCAATACGGACTGAAAACCATCTCCGACCTGGCCAAAGTCAGTAACGAGTTAATTATGGGACCGACCATTGAGTTCCCAAATCGAGAAGACGGACTAATCGGTCTCTCCAAAACGTATAATATGCAATTTAAGGACGTTAAAGCCGTTGACGGCGGCCTGCGTTATACAGCGCTCGACAATCACAAAAGCGACGTTATTGATGCTTTCTCAACCGATGGCTTGATTGAAGCCTTTAAGCTAAAAGTGTTAAAGGATGATAAGAACTTTTTCCCACCTTACTATGCAGTTCCAATCATCAAGGAGGAAACTTTAAAAGAACATCCTGAACTGAAAAATGTTCTTAACAGCCTTGCTGGCAAGATTACAGAGGATAAAATGAGGGAACTAAATTATAAGGTTGATAGTCTAAAACAATCCCCAGCAAAAGTTGCGAAGGAATTTTTAGAAAAAGAGGGCTTATTAGACAAATAAAACAACAGGAGGCAGACAAAACGTCGCCTCCTGTTCTTATTCCTGTATAAAATGAACCACCCTGTCATAGGTTTCCTCGCTGCCAATCACGAGCAATACATCCCCTTCTAGAATAAGCGCGTACGGTCCGGGAGAGATTACGAGGCCTCCCTGTCTTTTGATCCCAATTACTGTGCCGCCAGTGTTTTGCCAAAATTTCAAATCCGAAATAGTTTTGCCGATATGGCTGCAGTTTGGAAGAATTTCGATTTCAATCGGGGCAAGCGGATTTGTGTGACGAAGCTTCCCTGAATAATCCAATATTTTTCGGAGCGTATCAAACAACTGGTCATCCAGCTTATTTCTTTCCAACATAAGTGTATTCATTTGTTTTTCTAATTCCTTAATGCTAGCCAGATTAGAAAAACGTGAAATATATTTGAAAGCATTTTCACGGGATGAGATGACAATGCCGCTTCCCTTTGTGGACTGGACAATTTCCACATCCTCCAAAATCTTGATGGCTCTCCTGACTGTTTCCGGAGATACCTTGTAATCACTAGCCAATGTCGATCTTCCATGAATCTTATCCCCAACTTTAAATTCCCCATCGTAAATTCGATTGGCCAAATCGATGGCGATTCGTTCGTATGTCGGTATTTGTGCCCTTTGCATAAGAAGCCTCCACAAAGTTATTCAATATAAGTTACTATCTATTCCAGTATTACTATACATTTTTAATAAGCAGTTGGCGAGTGCCGGATACATACTCGGGTAAAATCGGAACATAATGGGCATAATATCAGGCAGGACTCTTGTAAAGAGGTGCAATTATGTGGCGAAAGCTTCTTGGTGTTTTAAGTGTGATTTTTATTTTATTTATGGCTGTCCTATTTATTATATACATTATGAAGGGGGACTCATCCAGATGGCAGGTAGCCCTTGGCGGAATTTTAGTCAGTGCCCTTCCTCTGTTTATATTGCGCTTTAAAAACAATCCGTTCAACATCCCCATTATTATAGGGTATTATTTCTTTTTATTTTGCTCGTTATATTTAGGGTCCATCGCAAGTTTTTATTTGCATCACAAATGGTGGGATTCCACTCTTCATTTTTATAAAGGAGTGTATGTAGGGATTGTAGGTATTGCCTTGTTTAAGAATATGATCAGAGCAAGCATAAGAAATGAGGTCTCCTCCTGGATTCTTTTTCTGTTTGTCCTCTCATTATCCGTTTTAGCAAGTGCACTATGGGAGATTTACGAGTTTTTAGGGGATATCACCTTTACGCACACGATGCAAAGAGGCGGCAATAAAGATACGATGTTAGATCTGCTGTTCGGTCTTGCAGGGGGGATCCTCGTGGCTGTTTATGCAAAGGTTAGAAAACAGACTGTATAGGTTAGGGTGGCATATATGAATCGAAAACTTGTCCTTTTATTAAGTGGTTTGTACGTAATTTTCATGGCAATTTTAGCTGTTTATTACCATAATCAGGGGCAATCCTTTAAATCAACGGTGGCGATAGGCGGCATCGTCTGTGGAGCAATCCCGCTTCTCTTGGCGTTATTTACAAAGCTCCAATTTAATCTGCCCATTGTCATCTCCTATTTAATTTTTTTAGTGGGTTCACAATATTTGGGTTCTATCCGAGGCTGGTATGGGCTTGGCTGGTGGGACAGCTTTATGCATTTGGTCAGTGGGGCGATTTTGGCATTTGCCGGCATCGCCTTGTATGAACGGCTGATTCACAGGTCCGCCGGAGGAGATATATCTCCATGGTTTGTGTTTTTATTTACGTTATCATTTGCCGTTCTCGGCGGTGTGCTATGGGAGGTTTATGAATTTAGCTGTGACCAATTTTTGGGGATGACCCTACAAGGCGGCGGGAATAAAGATACGATGACCGACCTAATTGCCGACACCCTTGGCGGTTTAGTGATTGCGATATGGTCCGGGATAAGGACAAAGATAAAACTGAACAAGAGAAGATAAAAGCAGCCCCAATCACTTAGGCTGCTTTTTAACTTATACGGTCACCGCTGTAAAAAACTCCTCATAAATCGCCCTTACAGCTCTTTTTTCATCAACTGATTTAACACCGAACATCATGCTAACCTCGGAGGAACCCTGATTAATCATTTCGATATTAACCTTGGCTTTTGCCAAGGCCTTGGAGGCTCTGGCCATTGTCCCTACATTTCGGCGCATCCCCTCTCCAACTACCATAATAAGAGAAAGTCCATGGACAAGCTTTACTTCATCTGCGTGTAGTTCTGTTTTAATACGCTGCAGAATTTCCTTTTCCATTTCCCCGTCAAACTGATTTTCTCGTAAGATCACGGAAATATCATCTATTCCTGACGGCGTATGCTCATATGATAATCCGAAGTCTTCTAAAATCCCGAGAAGTTTACGTCCGAAGCCAACTTCACGGTTCATTAAGTATTTGCTCACATAAATGCTGCAAAAGCCTTTATCACTGGCAATCCCGATGGCAGGCCCGTTGGTGTTTTCCCGCTCAGCCACAATCCTCGTACCTGGGGCACTTGGATTATTAGTGTTCTTGACATGAACTGGGATTCCCGCACGAAAGGCCGGCACAAGCGCCTCATCATGCAATACACTAAAACCTGCATAGGAAAGCTCCCGCATTTCTCGGTATGTTAATTCCTTTATTTCCTTTGGTTTTTCAACAATATAAGGGTTTACAGAATAAACGGCATCCACATCCGTAAAGTTCTCATACAAATCAGCCTTTAAAGCATTCGCGAGAATGGAACCAGTAATATCGGAGCCGCTTCGCGAAAACGTAAAGACTTCACCTTCTTCGCTGTAGCCAAAGAATCCTGGGAAAATTAAAATGCCAGGCTGATTCCGGAGTGCAAATAAGCGTTCATATGCTTCAGGCAGTGCCTGTGCATTTCCCGGTTCTGGGCTTACAACCAGCCCAGCCTCTTTCGGATCGACATAATAGGCCTCCACTTCCCGCTTGCGGAAAAATGCTGCCACCAATTTGGCATTATTATCCTCACCAGCGGCTTTTAATCGGTCTATGTAACGATCAGGCTTATCCTTGTCACCGTTCAATCTTGCAAATAAATCATCCTCGATATCTGCAATGATTTCTCCTGGAAGCGATAGCTCCTCTGCAATATCCTGATATCTTGCTAGAACGGTGTTAATTTCTTCTACAGGATTACTGTTTGCCAGCGATTTTTCGGCACATGTTATTAATAAATCAGTTACTTTTATATCTTCCGGGTTCCGCTTACCCGGTGCTGATACAACAACCACTTTTCGTTCAGGATCTGACATGACAATTTGGAATACCTTTTCAAGTTGTTTTCCTGAAGCTAAAGAGGAGCCCCCAAACTTAACGACCTTCATTCTGACATCTCCTAATTTTTAAAAATATAAACTTAATTTTAGTACAATTTTGAAATTATTCAAGTGTTTTTTCCGTTATATGTGTACAAATGTTCATTCCAGGTGGACATTTAGTAAAAGCGAGAAAAAAAACAGTGTATTTTACGATAAACACACTGCCTGAGCGAAAGCTTATTCTCCGCGGATTAGCTCAATAAAATGGGCAAGAATTCTGGCTGTTAATCCCCAAATGACTTTATCTTCATAAAGATAGAAATATTCCTCCATCCCTCGTGCACGCCAATTATAATTCTCACCGCCAACAATCAAATCAAACGGAAAATTTTTCTCTGGCTCCATTTTAAATTCAATATGATAAACTTCCGGCTCTTTTTCAAAAAAGAAGGACAACGGCACGGTAAAAACTTCTCCAACTTCAGATGGATTTGGGTTTATCTTTTCCGGATTCCTTATGAACCCTGCATAAGGATATATAATCATGCCAAAGGGCGAAACCATGTAATCAAGTGGATAGACTTTTGATATCTCTTCTCTGTCAATCCGGAGTTCCTCATTTGTCTCACGGATGGCAGCGGCTTCAGCGTCCTCGTCATGGGAATCAATCTTTCCGCCAGGAAAACAGATTTCACCCGGCTGTCTTTTTAACTGAAGAGACCGAACCTCAAATAAGACATGAACTTCATCACCTTTTAATACTAGCGGCACCATAACCGCATATTTTGAAAATTTCTTGCTCCCTAGTATTTCTGGAGTATGCTCCTTTAATTTTGCTAATATAGCTTCCAATTGCATTCATTTCACCTCTCACAAAAACCTCTATCTAAAGCATACCATTTTTATTAAAATAATCCTCCTTAAATGAAAAAACAACCCAACCTTAATGTTGGATTGCTTCAGCCATTCTATTCTTTCCTTTCGTACCAGGAATACATATAGGCATGGTCCTCATATTCATGAGCATTTTTTACAGCCTTCAATGGGTGAAAGGTATCAATCATAACAGCCAATTCAAGTGTCTCTTTCTTCCCAATGCTCGCCTCCGTTTTCCCCGGGTGAGGTCCATGCGGAATTCCGCTCGGGTGCAGGGTAATCGATCCTTCCTGGATACCCTTACGGCTCATAAAATTGCCCTTTACATAATAGAGAAGCTCGTCACTGTTTACATTGCTATGATAATATGGTGCCGGGATGGCCTCAGGATGATAATCGTAAAGACGCGGAACAAATGAACAAACAACAAAATTGTTTCCTTCAAATGTTTGATGAACCGGCGGCGGCTGATGAATCCTTCCTGTAATTGGTTCAAAGTTTTCTATATTAAAGGCCCACGGGTACAAATAACCGTCCCAGCCTGCCACATCAAGCGGATGATGGCCAATAACGTGCGAATGGATAGCCCCGCGTGACTTCGTTAACACCTCGAATTCCCCAGATTGATTATAGGTTTCTAACCTTTCCGGACCGCGGATGTCCCGTTCGCAAAACGGACTATGCTCCAGCAGCTGCCCGTATTCGTTCCGATAACGCCGAGGTGTCGTGATTTGACTGAATGCCTCAACAAACAGCATCTTTGTCGGTTCAGCACCTTTAGGAATCAATCTGTATATTGTTCCTATCGGAATGAGCAGGTAATCACCTGGTCCGTACGATAACGTCCCAAACATCGTCTCCAGCTTTCCTGTGCCGGTATGAATAAACAGCATCTCATCTCCGTCACCATTTCGATAAAAGCTGTTTATCCCTTCTGTGACAGTCGCTGTCCCGATTAACAGATCTTGATTTCCCAAAAGGTACTCTCTTGCGTTTAAGAAATCTCCACGCCTGTTAATTTTATTTGTAAAAAAATGGCGATGCTTAAGCGGTTGTTGCTCTTCATACTCCGGAAGATAACTGCCCTTTAGTTCCGCTTTTACAACTTCTGTCGGCATGTAATGATGGTAAAGAATTGATTGTGTGCCGGAAAACCCCCTGGTACCCATAACCTGCTCTCTATAAAGGCTCCCATCCTCTTTTTTAAATATCGTATGCCGCTTGCGGGGCAGCTTTCCCATTTGACGGTAGTACATTCTTCACCACGCCCTTTTAAAAACAGCTAATTTTCTATTTTTATAGATTTCCTCTTTTCTCCTGCTCACGTTCAATGGATTCAAATAAAGCCTTAAAGTTTCCTTCACCAAAGCCCCTTGCCCCTTTACGCTGGATGATTTCAATAAACAGGGTCGGACGGTCGACAATCGGCTTTGTGAAGATTTGCAGCAAATATCCCTCATCATCACGGTCTACTAAAATATTCAATTCACGCAGTTTTCCAATCTCTTCATCAATCTTTCCAATCCGCTCTGCTAATGAATCATAATAGGCTCCCGGAGTAGATAGGAATTCCACACCATTTTTCCTTAACGCCATTACCGTTGAAACGATATCCTCAGTTAAAATGGCCAGATGCTGAACCCCCGGGCCATTATAGAATTCCAGGTATTCTTGAATTTGCGACTTGCGCTTACCCTGTG
Source organism: Neobacillus sp. SAB-20_R2A (assembly GCF_049568635.1). Lineage (NCBI taxonomy): Bacteria > Bacillati > Bacillota > Bacilli > Caryophanales > Bacillaceae > Neobacillus > Neobacillus sp. SAB-20_R2A. The sequence continues at coordinate 4,017,695 of NZ_CP145895.1, forward strand.
CAGGTTCATTAATCGGGAATTTGATTCTACCGCCGTTATGCATCACTTTTGACATGAGTGCCGAATATTCGGTTGTGATATCCTTATCACTAAAATGCTTCATTTCCTTAAAGCCCATCACCTTGGAATAGTACTCTACCCATTCCTCCATGCTTTCAACATTGCCAACAACATGGTCAAACCCAATTAAACCTGTTTCCTCTACCGGCAGATTGTTAGAATAAGGCTTATACCCTGGCAAAAAGGCACCTTGATAATTTTTCCGTTCTATAAGCGTATGAATGGTATCGCCGTAAGTACCGAGAACGGCTTTTTTCACGACACCATTTTCATCTTTCATTTCAAATGGAGCGGCAATTGCAATAGCTCCTCTGTTTACTGCCTCCTCAAAGGCCTTTGTAACATCGTCAACCAGCAGGGCCACATCCTTTACGCCGTCACCATGTTTTTTAACAAATAGGGCTGTCCGCGTATTTTCGGTGTAGGATCCGGTAAGAACAAGGCGGATATTTCCCTGTTTCAAAACATAGGAAACGTTTTCACGATTCCCGGTTTCAAGCCCGGAATAGGCAATTGGCCTAAACCCAAAGGCAGTACAAAAATAATGGCATGCTTGCTTGGCATTCCCGGTATAAATTTCTATATAATCCACGTCCCTTACGGGGAAAAAGTCCTCGACCAACTGCTCTGCTCTCGATATCCTTTCTTTCATGTTTTACCCCCCTTATCTTTATTTATAATTTAAATACATTGTATAAAGAGGCAGCCTATTCCCTCAAGAATAGAGTGCAAAGCAATAACGCTTTGAGGCATTAAACACTAATTTTTTTAAAATAAAAAAGAAACATACCCGACAGCGGTATGTTTCTACTATTTAAGTGTTGGAAATGTATTTCAATAAAATTTTGTCCGTCTTTCCAGCAAAAAAATTTTTTACGAGAGGACGGCCCGGTCGCTGGCCATTTGGACGCCGCGGATTCGTTTGAATTCCTCGAGTAATCCTTCAATAGTAAGACCTTTCTTCTGTTCCTCGTTTACTTCTAAAATTATTTGACCTTTATCCATCATAATCAAGCGGTTCCCAAGGTCTATAGCCTGCTGCATATTATGGGTAACCATTAGGGTAGTAAGCTTATACTTATCGACGATTTCCTTTGTCAAATTCGTAATTAACTCTGCACGAGATGGATCAAGGGCAGCGGTATGTTCATCCAAAAGGAGAATGGATGGCTCTGTGAACGTTGCCATTAATAATGATAATGCTTGACGTTCCCCACCTGACAGGAGCCCGACCTTTGCACTGAGACGATTTTCCAGTCCAAGATGAAGCGACTCTAAAACCTCCCGGAAATAATCGCGTCGTTTTTTTGTAACACCCCTGCTAAGGGTTCTTGTTTTATTCCGGGAATATGCCATTGCCAGATTCTCTTCAATTGTCATGCTTGGTGCGGTACCGGCCATCGGATCCTGGAAGACGCGGCCAATCATTTTGGCACGTTTATACTCGGACATTGTGGTCACATTTTTACCGTCGATAAAAACTTCCCCAATATCAGGTAGTATACCGCCGGAAATGATATTCATCAACGTTGACTTACCCGCTCCGTTACTTCCGATTACTGTAACGAAATCTCCCTTTTTCATAGTTAAATTAATATGATCAATGGCAATCTTTTCATCCGGCGAACCTTCGTTGAAAATTTTATGAATCTGATTTAACTGCAGCATGATTTTCACCCTTCCGCTCTACAGATGCTTGCATTACGCCCAGTTTTTCTGCTTTTCTGCGAGCTTTCCGCTTTTTCTCTTTTGAACGCTCAATAATCTTAGGTGTTGTCAAAGCAAGAATGACAATTATGGCGGTTATCAGCTTCATATCTCCTGGATCGAGGAACTCAATTCTTAGTGCCATTGAAACGACAATCCGGTAGATAATGGAGCCTCCAATAACAGCAAGTGTGGTTCTGGCAATTGTTTTAGTACCGAACAATGCTTCACCAATGATAACAGATGCAAGCCCGATAATAATCATCCCGATACCCATTCCGACATCCGCAAAACCGCCTTGCTGGGCAATCAGTGCTCCGGAAAAAGCTACCAAAGCATTGGAGAGTCCCAAACCAAGAACAGTCAAAAGATTTGTATTTGCTGAAAAACTGCGGATCATGCGCTGATTATTTCCTGTCGCTCTGACAGCAAGCCCGATTTCCGTTTGTAAAAACCAATCAGTCAGGAATTTAATCATAAAGGTAACGACAAGCATGAAAATAAGAATGCCCCATGTTTCAGGAAGACTGTCACCTAAGCCTGCTGCCGTTAGCAGTCCGTTAAGGAAAGAATCAATTCCTGATTTTTCGAAAATATCGCCAATTTTCGTGAAGGCTGTATCCGTATTTAATAATGGAATGTTGGAACGCCCCATGATTCTTAAGTTAATGGAGTAGAGGGCAATCATCATTAGAATACCGGCAAGCAGATTGTTAATTTTTCCAAAAGTATGCAGGATCCCGGTCATACATCCAGCAAGAAAACCGGCAAATAAAGCCATTATTGTTGCTAAAAAGGGATTCGCTCCCCCCGCAATCATGACCGCAGCAATAGCGCCTCCTGTAACAAAACTTCCATCTACCGTTAAATCTGGGAAATCTAGAATACGAAAGGATAGATAGACGCCCAGCGCCATAATCGCATAGATGATACCTGCCTCGAATGATCCAAATATGGCTGTAAACATTGTGTTCATCCTTTCCTTTTTTTGACATTTAGCCAAAACAATTTGACCTACATTAATTTGTGTCAAGCACATAAGGAGTCAATCCTAAAGAAAGATTGACTCCCGAAAATCTATTCGTCACTCTTATTTGTCTAGCTCCAGCGCCTAGGCGCTTCCGCTTTTCTATTTCCCGTCATAAAACTCGCCAAGCTTGCTCCATTCTTCTTTCACTTCAAGTCCTTGAGCTTCGGCAGCTTTTTTATTAATGACCAATTTTAAAGTCTTCGGCAGCTCAACCGGAATTTCGGAAGTTTTTTTCTTTCCGGATAAAATGTCAGCAGCCATTACACCAGATTGATAGCCAATGTCATAATAATTGAATCCAGTTGCTGCAACGGCACCTTTTTTCATAGAATCAAGTTCACCGACAAACAGAGGAATCTTTTTGCTGTTAGCTACGCTGATAACTGAATCAAGAGCCGTAACAACCGTATTGTCAGTCGGTACGTAAATGGCATCCACTCGGCCTACCAAGGATTCAGCTGCCTGCTTAACCTCTGAAGTATTGGCAACAGAAACCTCTACAAGCTTAGCACCCTTCTCTTCTACTAATTTCTTAACCTCTTTTACTTGGACTTCAGAATTTTGCTCACCGGAGTTATAAATGACGCCAACATTCTTGGCTTTTACTTCATCCGTAATGAAATTTATTGTTTTCTTTGTTGCTTCTGGATGGTTATCAGTTGTTCCTGTTATATTTTTTCCAGGCTGGTCAAAAGCTTTTACTAGACCTGCGCCAACCGGATCAGTTACAGATGTAAAAATAATTGGAATGTCTTTTGTTGCATTCAAGGCTGCTGTAGCACTTGGAGTAGCATTTGCAAAGATTAAATCAACCTTGTCACCTACAAAATTCTTAGCAATTGTTTGGGTGTTGTTCATATCTGCTTGAGCATTTTGTTCATCAAACTTTACTTTGATTCCTTTGTCTGCTAATGCCTTCTTAAAGCCTTCTGTTGCTGCATCCAATGATGGGTGTGGTGCAAACTGGCTGATTCCGACTTTAAATTCCTTATCCGCCCCGCCTTTTTCCGAGCCGCTGGAAGTTTCCTTACTTCCACAGCCGGCAAGAAGCAGCATTCCGGCTAAAGCTATGGAAAGACCTTTTACTTTTTTCTTCATTAAGTAATCCCCCTAATTTATTTTTCTAAAAATTAATTATATTAAAAATTATTCTAGTATTTTTTTAGTACAAAAGCAATAGAAAATTCAAAATTTATTTTTTGCTTTAAAGCGGCAAATCAAAAGAGTTTCACTGTTTTCGTATTTTTTTAAATAAAAAAAACCTTCCAATAATGGAAGGCAAAATCTATAAAAAGTATTCGGAGGAACTAGGGCCTAATTTTTACCAATCTTTTGTACGGTCAAGCAGCTTGTCAATTTCTACCGGTTTCAATTTTCCAATATTTTTCTCAGATGTTAGATCTGAAGTAGCTTCTAGTAATTTGTCAATGTCAATCAATAAGGTTCCCATTATCTAACCTCCCGAGTATATTAATTTACTAAAATATTCGAATACGTTATGTAAATGTTGGGGGTACTTTCCTATTTTTTTTGAAAAAAAGTTATTTAAATAGGAAAATTTTCAGTTTTACTGGAATGTATGATTTTTTTCACTATTTTGTCACAAGAAGGACATTAAAATGTAAAGGAATAACAAGTTGTTGGGGGATGACTTGTTTTTTGAAACAATATTGGGAGGGGATTTCATGTACCAATCTATTGCATGGTACGCTACACTGTTCTTTGTTTTCCTCATTGCACTTGCTTTTTCTTTCGTTTATGGGGAGTCGAGGAAACAACGAGAGTATGGGCCTATTCAAGAGAAAGGCTACAAAATCCGGAAGTTTTATTTTTTAGCGCTTGTTGCTGTGATGGGTTTCGCTACTGCCCTGTCATTAAGTAAACTGCCTTATCATGCCCAGCATGCCAAAGCAGATACAAAAAGCAAGATTGTGGATGTTGCGGGGATGCAATTTTCCTGGGAACTAAGTGATGACCACTTTGTCGTTGGAGAACCTGTTCAGTTTCGTGTCACTAGCAAGGATGTAACCCATGGATTTGGACTATATGATCCAAACATGCAGTTAATTGCCCAGACGCAGGCAATGCCTGAATATACCAATGTAGTGGAGATAACATTTACAAAACCGGGCACCTACAAAATATTATGCTTGGAATATTGCAGTACCGGACATCATGTCATGATTAAGGATATTGTCGTCAAGCCAAAAGGAGGTAACTAAATATGAGTAACAATGCACGTAAATCTATTAAAAAAGGCGTGGCTTTTTCGTTAGTGGTTACCTCAGTTGTACTGGTTCTGATGATGATTTTCGGCGTAATTATGCTGTTGAACCAAGGAAATATTGTTAAAATTTCACCAGAGATGTTTTATAAGGTGATGACCATTCATGGAACAGGTATGATTGGAATTGCTTCATTGGGCGGCAGTGCCATCATGTGGTACTTTCTATCAAAATATATCCAATTAAATCATAAAGTCTTTTTTGCCAATTTGGCCTTGTCTTTAATTGGTGTTGTTTTAATTCTAACCGCCATTTTCGGATTTAATTTTTCGGATGGATGGACGTTCCTGTACCCGCTTCCATCGTTTTCAGCAAAATTCAAAGGGATGACTGGGGCATTGTTGTTCCTGTTTGGGCTTCTAATTCTTGGTGTCGGCTACCTTGTTATGTATTTCTATTTGGCAGCAAGACTGATCAAGGAATACGGCGGCTTAGGAAAATCGCTGGGCTGGGATTATATTTTTAGAGGGAAACAGGGATATGGACCGCCGGCGGCAGTTGTGGCAACGACAATGGTAATTATCGCCAATTCAGTTGGAATTCTTGCTGGTGCTACTGCACTAATGGAATCAATCATAAACATTATCAATCCAGATTTCACCTTTGATCCGATGCTTGCAAAGCATTTGACCTATGCGTTTGGCCATATTTTCGCTAACTGTACAATTTATATGGCTGTTATTGCGGTTTATGAAATCCTGCAGGAATATACAGGACGTCCATGGAAATCAAATAAAGCCTTTTTGATTGCTTGGAACTTCTCTACCTTATTCACACTTATGATTTATACTCACCATCTGTTAATGGATTTTGCCGTACCGCGATGGATGCTGATTATCGGACAAGTATTTTCCTATGCGAACGGCCTTCCTGTCATGGTAGTAACAGCCTATGGCGCCTTAATGATTATTTTCCGCTCTAGCGTGAAATGGGATTTTGCCTCAAGCATGATGTTCCTAGCGATGTTTGGCTGGGTGGCTGGCGCTGTACCGGCTATTATTGATGCAACGATTGTCGTTAACCATGTCATGCACAATACAAAATGGGTTCCCGGCCATTTCCATACCTACATGGGAATGGGCGTAATCGCGATGATTTTCGGTTTCATGTATTACTTCAATAAAACAGAAGGTACTCAGAAACAAACAGGTTTTGATAAATTAGCTATTTCCACTTATTTTATTTTCTTTACCGGATTGGTTGGTTCATTCCTTTATGCCGGAAAAATCAGTGCACCGAGAAGGTGGGCCGTGCACTTACCTGAGTGGACAGGATCTGACCAAGTGGGGGCATTGTGCGGGATTTTCATTATTGCTGCAGCCTTAATATTTACCACCAGATTTATAATGGGATTGCGGAATGTTGGCAAAAAGACACCTGACAATACACTGTCAAGTCCATTAAAATCTGTCAGCTGAAACGGCAAGAGGCTGCCCCAGGAGGGCAGCCTACCCTTTATGCCGTACTCTTCATTGCATTTTGCTTGACTCCTCGCTGAAAGAAAAACTTCATCATTGGTGGGGTTACAATTGTAGTCACAAGAACAACGATAACTAGGATGGAAAACAGCTGCTGGTTAATTAATTTAGCTTCAATACCGATTGTGGCAAGAATCAAAGCAACCTCTCCCCGGGAAACCATGGCTGCACCGATTCCAAGCGAACTGTTCCATGAGAAATGGGCCATTTTAGCGCCCGCAGCTGCACCAATAAGTTTTGTTAAAATAGCAATTATGCTAAGGACAATAATAAGCCCGATATTTTGCGCAATGCCTTCGAAGCTAGCCTTTATACCAATCGATGTAAAGAACACTGGAACAAAAATGGAATAGCCGATTGTTTCCACCTTTTCAAAGACTTCCTTTTTGAAGTCTGTTAAACTGATCGCCACACCCGCAATATACGCACCAATAATGGCTGCCACACCAGTTACCTCAGCTAAATAGGCATAAAGAAAACAAATGATTAATGCCGCGGAAATGACCGACTCGGTAACCTTTAAAGGGGCAAACTTTTTTAAAATCCATGGAACAAGCTTCCACGCCGCTAAAATGGCACCACCGAAAAAGAGCACCTTTTTAATAATGACTATGCTTAAATCCACATCGCCGCCAGCCATGCTCATTAAAAACGCCAGTGCAATAATAACCACGACATCATCGATGACCGCTGCCCCAAGAATTGCTGCTCCCTCTTTTGACTGCATTTTATTTAACTCTTTAAGCGCCTGGACAGAAATACTGACACTTGTGGCGGAAAGAAGCAGCCCTAAAAACATGGCTTCAATCGTGGTCATATTCATGAGAATTCCGGCCAGAAAACCGACCGCCAAAGGAACAATTATTCCGCTTAACCCCACGAAGGTGGCAGCTTTTCCTGAACGCTTAAATTCATCCAAATCTGTTTCCATGCCGGCAATGAACATTAACAAAATGACTCCTATTTGGCTGAGCTGTTCTAGTGTCGTTGTTTCTTCGACTAGCCCTAAAACAGCCGGCCCTAGAATGATACCGATAACCAGTTTTCCCAACACCGAAGGCTGTCCCAGTCTGACACTGATATCCCCTGCTATTTTGGAGGCAATTAAAATAACCGCCAATTGAAATAATAATTCCATCAAAATCACCTTTCTTTCTAAAAAATAAAAAAAGAGTCTGAATTTTACAAACAGACTCTTCACAAAAATGGAAACAAAAAGAGCCTGTCAACAAAGGGCATACGTATCCCTAAGTGACAGACTCCTCCTAAATGACAAATATTAAGTTAACACTATAGTAACAGACTTTATGATATTTTTCAAGAAATATAGACAAAATTCCAGATGGGTTAATCCCATCTCTTGATTCGATCAATTGTCTTTTCCTTTAAAACAGTAATAAAAGTCGTTTCCCCTTTCAGGAGTTTTTGTTTATGCCATTCATTAAAGCTGGCTACAGTAATCAGAATAAGTCCCGCGATTAACAAATAAGCCCACCATGGCATATTCCCCCAATAAGGTCTTGTCTGCAAAAATACATTCAGAAGTAAAACACCTGCACCTGTAAAAAAGTAAGCTTTTATTTGCAAATACATTCCCGCAAGCATGGACAGTAAGGAAAGGGAACCAAGAATAATGGCATCATAAATAGTATTGCTTGCCAGCCCATCCTGGATTAATAATAATGAAACAATGATAAGGACGGCCCATTGAATCGATTTAGTTATTTGTGAGTACCTGCCTTTTAATAAGCGGCGAATAAATACCACCAGGACAATGAATGGCAGCACCTGGACTTCCCTCGCCCATAAAAGAGGAATATCGAGGAGCCCAATAATGGCATAGTATGGCTGCAATAAATAAGCGAGGCCGATTATCCCGATAAAAACCGAGAAATTTGCAGGTGCTCTTTTTCTTTGCAAGAAAAAGTTACCGGCAATTAATATGCCAGGGAGAGCATGACTCCATAGTGATTCATCCATAAAGAAGTACATAAGCCAAAAATACAAAAAGGAAACGATGGTATAGCCGTCTATTTTGATAGCAATAATATTTGTTCCCTTGGTTATCAGCTTTTCGTATACCTTATGTCCAATTGCCGACATCAAAATCCCAACCCCGCCTGAAAGGAGCAAATTTTGTACAGGGGTAAGGTCGCCTAAATAAGAAAATTGTGCCGTTGCCGCAAACAAGAAAAACAACGGAATGATACCAAGCACATCCCATTTTGTTTTATGCAAATAAAGTAATGTGACCAAAGTGTATGCAATTACCACGATATAAGGCTGCCAGGTAAACGGATACGTCCAAAGAAGACAGCCAATTCCGAAAATAGCGAATGGAATCAAGTAGTAGGCCGTTCTCTTTTTATATTCATCATTCACCAGCAAGGAGAATAATAGAATGAAAGCCGCTGTAATTGGGAATTCATACAATCCCACAACAGAATCCAGCCATTTATCCATACCAGTTGAAATTAGTAAAAATAACGAAGTAAAAGCACCATAAAGGAATATTTTGATACTCCATTCTTTTTTGGCCAAATTTGCACTCAGACCGTATACAATCAATGATATGGCAAAGCTATATAGTGCCTCCGTGTGATAAAGAACAAACGTAGATGCCAGCGCAATTGGATATAAGATATGCCCCGTCCAAACAAAGGCAGCTGACAAGACGGAATCTATTTTTCTGGTTAAGTAAGCGATCCCCAGCAAGAAAACTGCACTTGTTGCAGCCATTAAGGAACTCGTGAGTTGGCCAAATTCAACCTTTAGGGAAACGGAATGGATGACCGAAAAATAAACTAACATTGTGTTGATGCTTACAAGAAACGGTGCCCACTCCGTTCCAATCTTTTTATATTGGTAAAAGTAAAGTGCAACGCCTATTGCAATAATTATTGGCTGTACCCATAACTGGTTAACTGGCCCAAATAAAGCATGGGCAATGGCAATCGCATAAAGGCTGGCCGATGAATAAAGGGAAGTTTTGCTTAACTTTTTCTCACTCCACTTTTTCCAAAGTACTGCTGATAAGACCACCAGAATGGCCCCTGCCGCAAAATTGACAGCATTTCCAAACTCAACAGAATAGTAGTCATTTCGTATATTTAATTCCTGTCCAAAGCTAACCACTGAAAAACCAAGTGAAGCTGGCAGAGTCCAAAGAGCCATTTCCTTAAAAATAACGCTTGCTTCCTTCTTCAAAATCAAATAAGTGACCATAACCGTTAGAAGCAGCATAACCCCAAGCTCCCACCATTGGTTAAACAGAATAGCGGCCATTAAGCTAGCAGCCATTACTGCTAAGCCAACATCCTTGGAACTTTTATGAATAATAGCTAGCCATTTAACTCTTACTACTCCTATAAAAGTGAACAAGAGGAATCCACTGCAAAATATCGAGAGTGAAATATCAATACCTTCGATTTTCCATAAGACTAATTGGATTGCCTCATAAAGTCCTGATGCCATGAAAGTAGAACTTAAATATGGAAATAGTTTTTTTCCGCTGCTATAAGCTAAATAGATAAAGTTTGCTGCTATGATAAAATAGGCAAGCATTAGTACAAGTGAAGGGCTTCCGGAGCGGAGTAAAATGCCATCCAAGCTAATATAAATAAAAGCAAAACCAGAGATAATGGCACTTGTATATTGAAATACACGATCAAGTGAAAACTTATTATCTAGCGCTTTCGGAATAAACACAAAGGCAAAACCGATTAAGGCATAGACAATCTCTCCAAAGTAATCCAGGAAACTGTTTTCAATCAACTGATAAGCTCCATAAACAATCATCACACTAAATATGAAGTGATATTCCTTTCTTCCACTTACATACATCATCGATAAATAAACCACAGCGGTCAAAAGAAGGTTAAAACTATAGAGAACCTCATTGTCATATAAAAACAGCATGAATAAAGTGCAAAGGACGAGATTGACCTGTATAAAGGGCACAAATTCTTTGGTAAACAATTTATAATTTTCTTTGCCTTTAAGCTGGTGATAAATAAAAATAACAACCGCATTAAACAGCATCATCCCAAAATAAAAGAAGTCGACATTTAGTTTTAGTCCTGCCAGCAAAAAAGCAGCACCCGCAGAAACCGATACATAGGAAAACCAGACGAACAGCCTAGATCCCAAGTTTTTGGCGAAATGAAGATAAACAATGACCGGAACAATACTCCCCAGCATACCAAGCAAATATCTGCCTTCCCCATTGATGGATAAATACCCGCCTAATAGTCCAAACCAGCCTAACGATAAGATAAAAATAGGCAGAAATAAACTTCCAAGAACAATAAAGGCAAACGCTGTTTTTTCAATTTTCAGTACCTTTTTTGCAAGCATGGCGATTCCAAAAAACATTAATGCAACCACTGCAATGGATCCGCTTTTCATCACACTTGTCATGGATTCCCAATTGCTTGTGGCTACGAATAATCCGCCAATCAACAAAAAGATAACTCCAATGTTTAATGACCAAGTGATATTTCTCTCACGAATCTCTTCCGCTGTTAGTACCTTTTTAGCCTTTTGGGGTTTTGGTGCCGTTTTTTTGACAGGCTCCGTTTTTTTCGTTTGAATAGGTATTCTCTCATGCTCTAATAAATCCAAATGGTATTGATGGTGTGCTTTTGCAACTGTTTCGACGATTGCCTCAGAAAGGTATCCTTCTTCTCTAAGAGTGAAAAGCTCCTGGCGAAAAATTTTTCGCCTCTCTTCTCTTTTGCTAGGTTCCATTTCATCACCTTCTCCATTAATGAACATTTTCCCACTAAATACAATTATATCCCTTTAGTGAAATTTTACACTATTATTGGGATTTTTCAACATTTTTATTTTAAATATTAAAAAAACAGAGGGAAGATTTTTATCCTCCCTCTGTCAGGCTGTCGAAAACAACAATAGGTCTGTTGATTGGCGCTCCAGGCACTTCGCTTTCCGCGGGCGTGCCGGCGAGCCTCCTCGTCGCTTCGCTCCTGCGGGGTCTCCCCTGCCCCGTACTCCCGCAGGAGTCTTCGTGCCTTCCGCGCCAATCAACAGGTGTATTCAACCAAGATCTTAATCTTAAAAAAATGATAAGAAAAGTGGTGAAATAGATTTTTAAGCTAAAGAGTATAACCAAAATGAATATGAATTAATGTAAGAACAGATGCTCTCCTAACTGCAGATTGCTTATCTAGACTGGAAAATGTGTGTTGCAATACTTTAGGTTTTAATTGCCTCCCTGTTGATTGGAGCGGAGGGCACTCGACTCCTGCGGGATATAGAGGTCACTGGAGACCCCGCAGGCGCCATAGCGCCGAGGAGGCTCCAGGACCTCCCCGCGGAAAGCGAGTGCCCGGAGCGGAAATCAACAGGCCTGTTAGCAGGGACAAACAATAAAATTTTGAAATTTAGGTTAAAACAAAAAAAATGTCGAGAAAAACCCTTTCTCGACAATCTGAAAGAGGGAAGATTTTCATCTTCCCTCTGGTTTAGTTGCTTTCAGTTGTTTTAGATGTCTTGCCTGTTTTAGGTCCCAGGTATTCATAGTCATTCGGATTGATTGATGTATATCCTTCCGGCTGATAAAAACGAAGCAGGTCTTTGTAGACAACTTCATCAGACATTTGCAGTTCTGAGCTTACCTTTTCAGCAATATCCTTGCACGCCTCTGAATTCTCAAGAAGCTCACCTGTTTCGGTCGAATAGCATTTGTCTTTTACTTGAATAACATCTGAGGAAACAAAATCTCCGTTTCTGAATAACGCCCAATTGCGATGATTTGGCGACAGTAAATCTGAGCCAAACTCAAGGTAATCCTTCGTATCAATACCAAGCAAATGAAGAACGGTCGGACGAACATCTACTTCGCCGCCAAATTGCTTTTGAATCCCGCCTTGTACTCCTGGTACATGGATAAATAAAGGGACCCGCTGTAATTTAGCATTAATAGCAGGAGTTATTTCATCCACTCCTAGCACTTGTGCCATGGCATCGTTGTGGTTTTCGGAAATGCCATAATGGTCACCGTACATTACAACCACTGTATTATCATATAAACCTGCAGCCTTTAAATCATTAAAGAACTGTTCCAATGCCTGATCCATATAATGCGCAGATTGGAAGTATTGATTAACGACCGTATCTTCAGTATTACCCGCAGGGAAGTCTGTGTCCTCAGGATCCATTTCGAAAGGAAAATGGTTCGATAAGGTAATAAACTTTGTATAGAATGGCTGCTTTAAGCTCTTTAGCATTGGCATAGACTCAGCAAAGAACGGTTTATCCTTTAAGCCATAGTTTTTCGTGTTTTCATCAGTCATGTTGTAATATTCCGCATCAAAAAACTGATCATACCCTAAGGCCTTATACATTACATTCCGATTCCAGAATGTTTTATAGTTGCCATGGAAGACGGCGGAATTATAGCCGTTCCCTTTTAGAATGGCCGGCATAGCCTGATAAGTGTTTTGGGCTTTGTTAACAAACACAGCACCTTGAGCCATCGGGTATAATGAGTTTTCCATTAAAAACTCGGCATCCGAGGTTTTTCCCTGCCCAGTTTGATGGAAAAAGTTTTCAAAATAAAATGTATTCTGATCATGTGTTAATGAATTTAGAAACGGTGTAACTTCTTGGCCATCCTGCATCTTGTAATCAATCATAAAGGTTTGAAATGATTCCATTGAAACATAAATCACATTCATTCCCTTTGCCTTGCCAAAGTAATCAGGATTTGGTGCGGCATGATTCGCTTTAACATAGTTTTCTACCGCAGTAACATCTGTTGAATTTGCCAATGCTCTTTGGCTCGATGATTTGATATTTTGAATGACATCATAAATTGTGAAGTTATATGCACCAAGATATTTCACTAAATAATTTCTGTCAAAAGAACGAGTCAATAGCTGCGGACGATCCTTTTCCGCAAGACCCAAGTTAAACAAAAATGTCGTAATCGAAAACAAAAGAACGATTTTAAATGACTTCCTGTTTGTAACCGTCACTTGTTTGAACATGGTTAACGCAAGGGCGATTAGAATAAAGAAGTCTGTAAAATAAAAAATATCAAGTGGGGACATGAGTGAAAGAGCGCTATCGCCCAATTGTCCGGCATTTGTTTTCGTCTGCATTAAAACAGGTACGGTTATAAAATCATTAAAAAAGCGATAATAAGCAATGTTTGCGTAAAGTAAAAAGGACAGTATAAAATTTGTGATAATCATAACAAGCTTAGTACGCTTTTTAAAGAGCAAGGCAATTCCAAAAAAGAATAACGCCGAACTCAATGGATTGATAAATAATAAAAATTCTTGTAGGCTGTTATCAATTCCTAAATTAAATTCAATTTGATATGCCGCGTAGGTTTTTAGCCAAAATAAAACAACGGCAATGACGTAAAATGTAATATGACTTTTGTTTACTTTTTTTAAAAGTCTTTCCTTAATCATTTTTAAAACTTCTCCTCTCACTTACCAAATTTAACTTCGGTAAACGAACCTCAATAACTATATCATATTTTCTATAAAAAGAAAAACATTAACATGATGCTGAATGTCCCTTTATTCTTATGCTATTAGGGAGTTGGACATGACTATTTTCAAACTCAATAATATTAGACGAATGAAATTAAATTTAGTTTCAGCATTTTCTTATTAATTTATTTTTTGGGACTGCCTTATTTTTCTTTCGGCTTTTCTGTAGAATTGTATTTCTAACTAGCATATACATTCGGTTCTTCGTGTGCAATCGGATATTAGTCTTATCTTTTATAGGTGTTTTTTGTATATATAATAGAAGAAAGCGGTTACATAGAGATCGTTGCATAAAATCACTTCTTTCATCACAGACTAAAATGATTATTAATGGAGGAGTGAAAGTAATGAATGTCAATAGGGTAAAACAAATCCTATCTTCATCCGCTGATATCATGGTTAAATACAATGGTGCATCTGTATGGATTGACCAGTTAAATGAGGATGGAAGAACCGCGACCGTCCATTTGCGCGGACCGCTTGAAGAAAGAACAACAGTGGAAATCAGCGAGCTTAACGAAGAGTAAAATATTTCTTACTTTATAATAAAGGAATGAGTATAAATGCCGCGAGGGAAAGAATTGGAACAGCTGCCGATGTCTAATATTGCGCCTGGTGCAGGAAAAGACCCAGGTAAATATGATAGGGAAGTTCTAGGAACAATTACTCAACAAGCACAGCCGCAGCCGGCTGATCTCGAAAAGGAAAATGAGGACATGGTGTAAGGCAGGAAGCTTAGTTCCTGCCTTACAATTTTTTATTGTACTTTAATTGGTCAGTTGGTTTCTACAGGTTAGTTATTGGTGATACTATGCTTTGCCAGCAGCTGGATAGTCATGTCATCCATTGGCGGATTATGGAGCCCTGCCCTCACGTCACGGTAATACCGCTGCAGTGGGTTTTGGGATGTAAGACTTTTTGCCCCGACTATTCTCATTGCAAGGTCCACGATGGAAATAGCGGAATTTGTCACCGTTAATTTGGCGGCCCCCAATACAGGAGCCAGCTTTTCTCTTTCTTCCTCAGTTGATTCATCCCATTGTTTGGCGGCACCATACAAGAAAAATTCCGCCTGCATGATTTTCAATTCCATTTCCCCAATTTTTTGCTGAACATTTGGCAAATCAATTATTGTACCTTGGATACTATTTGGCGAATATTCCTTGGCAAAATTTATGGAATACCTTTTTGCCGCTTTCGCAATTCCTAAATAGCAGGCAGGAATATGAAGCAGCCAGCCCATCGCCCTCTTTTTACCCGGTTTAATTGGCTCGACTATATGCTCTTCTGGTATAATGACATCCTCCAATACCAAATCATGGCTTCCCGTCCCCCTCATGGCTATAACGTCCCAAGTTTCCTCGATTGTTAATCCTTCAGTAGATCGAGGAATAAGAAAATTTGCAATTTCCTCAGTACCCTTTAAACTTGCACTGACGATAAAATAATCAAGAACTGGAGACATGGTGGTAAAGGTTTTCCTGCCATTGAGAAGCCACCTGCCGCCCTTTTGTTCAGCCGTTGTCTCCGGCCTGCCGCCGCGCGTCGGGCTCCCTGTTTTTGGTTCAGTGGCAGCGCTATTAATTAACGAGCCTGCCATTACCTGTTCACATAAAAATTTGAAAATAGGTTCTTTCCATGAATTTTTTTCGTTCAAATTATAAATAATGCCCATATGCCAGCCAATCGCCAGGGCAGTTGAACCATCACCTTCAGCAATCAGTTCTTGAAGTTTAATCATTTCGGAAAGAGAGATTCCCTTCCCGCCATACTTTTTAGGTACTGTTAATGTGGTATAGCCCGTGTCTTTCAGGTCTTGAATATTATCAAAAGGAAACCCACCCTCCGCATCTACCTTATGGGCTCTCGATTGGAAACGATTTGCTAATGTTTTCATTAATTCTAACCGTTCTGTAGTGGTTTCTAAATCAGTAAATTTCATCTCGACCTCTCCTCTCAACATAATTATATTTTCGCAAATAAAATCCCCCCATTCAAATGGGGGGACTTAGATTATTCGAGATTTGCAAATCGCTCAAGGTCTCGGTTTTCTCCAATGACGACTAGAACATCACCATGGTCTATGATTTTATCAGGTGAAGGAGAAATAAAAATATCGTCATGGTGGCGAATTGCGATGACGCTAAGATTATACTTGGCACGCAAATCGAGTTCTCTTAAGGTTTTATCCGTCATTTTTTCCGGTATTTTTACTTCTTCAACACTATAATCCTTGGACAATTCAATAAAGTTCAGCACCTTTGGGGATATCAGTTGATGGGCCACTCTTATTCCCATATCCCGCTCCGGAAAGACAACCCAATCGGCCCCTACCTTTTTTAAAACTTCCCCATGGAGTTTATTTAAGGCTTTGGCAATGACTTTCTTTACCCCTAATTCCTTTAATAGCAAGACACTTAAGATGCTGGCCTGAATATCATTGCCGATTGCGACTATGACGGTATCAAAATTGCGAATTCCAATTGATTTTAACGCCTCCGGATCGGTGGAATCAGCGATAACGGAATGGGTTACATAGCTCTGTGCCTCATCTGCCCTTTCCTCGTTTACATCAACACCGAGCACATCCCTTCCAGATTCATATAACTTATTGGCGATGCTTAGTCCAAATCTGCCTAATCCAATAACTGCAAATTGATCTGCCATTTTTCGAAGTATCCTCCTCGCTGTCAGTTTAGCCAATCATGATTTTGCCTTTAGGATATCGGAAAGCATCCGGGTTTCTGCGTATGGTGACTGCATAAGCGATTGTGAGCGGTCCAACCCGTCCAGCAAACATCGTAAATATAATGATTCCTTTGCCAATAGAAGACAGTTCTGGTGTCAGTCCCATCGAGAGGCCGACTGTTGCAAATGCAGAAGTCGTTTCAAACATTATCATTAAAAAGTCCTTCCCAGTTTCGGTTATAGTGAGGACAAGTGTAACCACCATAACGAGAAACAGTCCACTAAGTGTTACCGTAAGGGCCTTATAAATCGTTTCATAACCAATTCGCTGCCTGTAGAAAATCACATCATCTTTCCCACGGATTTGCGACCAAACCGCTCCCATTAAAGTGGTAAAAGTGGTCGTTTTAATCCCGCCTCCAGTAGAACCTGGAGATGCACCAATAAACATAAGTACAATTATAAAAAATAACGAAGCATGACTTAGATCTCCGATGCTTAAGGTATTTGCCCCTGCCGTTCTTGCTGTTACTGATTGAAATAGGGAACCAAGGATTTTTCCAGACAGTGTCAATGGCTTAATCGTTTTATCATTTGTAAGTTCGAGGAGGAAAATTCCGACTGTTCCAAGTGCCACAAAAAAAATCGTGGTAACAAGAACAATCTTTGTATGCAGGGACAACTTCTTGGAGAGTCGATATTCGTAAAGCTCATTCATAACGATGAAGCCAATTCCGCCCAATACTATTAATGCACAAACTGTTAATGTGACAATTGGGTCGTCTACATAACTTGTTAAGCTATGAAATTCACCCATCAAATCAAAACCGGCATTATTAAAATTCGAAATAGAATGAAATACTCCATAGTAAATGGCTTTTCCAATGGGAAAATCAAATGAAAAACGAATGGTTAATAGTACTGCACCTGTTAACTCAATGACGAATGTAAAAATTAAAATCCGTTTTGCGAGGCGGACAATCCCCTCCATCGAAATATTATTTAAGGATTCCTGAAGAAGGATTCGCTCTTTTAATGAAATTCTTTTACCAAGGAGGAAGGCAAACAGGGTGGCGAACGTCATAAAGCCCAGGCCGCCTACTTGAATCATGGATAAAATGACCAATTGGCCGAACAAAGTAAAAGTGGTTCCCGTATCTACCACCACAAGGCCTGTCACGCAGGTGGCTGAAGTTGCGGTAAACAAGGCATTTAAAAAATGCAGACCTTTTCCATCCATTGTAGAAACCGGGAGGGTCAACAGGATTGCGCCAATCAAAATAATTAGAGCAAATCCAAGCACAAGTATTTGTGGCGGGTCAAGATAAAATCTTTTTTTTCGCTTCATATATTCCTTCCTCACCCTTTTAACTTTAAAATGCCTAAAAGTCGAAACTCTTGTCATATATTTTCCATTCCGTCCATGAAATATGAATTTTATTGACATTCTATCCTTCTTCTCACCCTATAACATTGGCTGATACTGATAAATTTTGAACTTTATTAAACATTTTTCCTACATTTCTGTGTCATTCCTCACAGAATGTGACAGTTTTATGTAATATAATGCTTCGGAGGAAATAATTCGTCGGTGGTGCATGAAATAAATTAGGAAGATTTATTTTTAATTTATTGTAAGGCAGAGGAGGAATATGAATGAATCAAGGAACAAAGCAGCTATTTTTGCAAACAGGAAGCCTAATTGGCGGGTTTATGGTATGGGTGCTCATTTCTTCATTAATGCCTTTTATTAAGGCAGATATTGCACTTTCTTCAACGGAAATTGCCTGGGCCACAGCGGTACCTGTTATACTTGGGTCACTCCTTAGAGTTCCAATTGGCTATTGGACTAATCGCTTTGGAGCAAGAATATTATTTTCAATCAGTTTTGTACTTCTCGTGGTACCGATTGCCATCATCAGTTATGCCAATTCAATGTTTATGTTAATTGCAGGCGGATTTGTGCTTGGGATTGGCGGAGCGATATTTTCCGTTGGAGTAACTTCTCTCCCAAAATATTATGCCAAAACAAAGCATGGTTTTATTAATGGCATATATGGTGCAGGTAATATCGGCACAGCTATTACATCCTTCCTCGCACCAATACTGGCCAATGAGTTTGGCTGGAGAACAACGATACAAATATATCTGATCATTGTGATCATTTTTGCCTTATTAAATTTTCTTTTTGGTGACCGGGAGGAACAAAGGGCTAACCTTCCATTATCGGAACAAATCAATAAAGTTTATCGAAATCCGAAGCTTTGGTTTTTAAGCTTGTTTTATTTTATAACCTTTGGAGCCTTTGTGGCCTTTACGATTTATCTGCCGTCCTTCTTAGTGAATCACTTTGATCTATCGAAGGTGGACGCAGGTCTGCGTACTGCAGGATTTATTGCTTTGGCTACTCTTTTCCGTCCCGTCGGCGGATGGTTAGGGGATAAAGTAAATCCTTTTATGATTCTTGCAACAGTTTTCTTCAGCCTTACATTTGCCGGCTTTTTACTGTCTTTTACCCCATCCCTGCCTATTTATTCTTTTGGCTGTTTATTAGTTGCATTCTTTGCTGGAATCGGAAATGGGGCTATTTTTAAACTGGTTCCTCTCTATTTTTCAAAGCAGGCCGGAATTGTTAATGGCATTGTTTCCGCAATGGGGGGACTTGGAGGCTTTTTTCCGCCAATTATACTAACCATTCTCTTTAATCTTACAGGTCATTATGCCATTGGATTCATGGCCCTATCTGAATTTTCATTGGCCAGTCTGGTCATCGTCGTATGGCTTTACTTCCAAGAAAAACTTGATATTTCCACACAAATTGTGAACCATGCATTCGATGGAATATGCGTCACTGATCCACATGGAATCATTCTAAGGGTGAATCCGGCTTTCACGAAAATTACCGGGTATCAACAGGAGGAAGTAATTGGAAAGACCCCAAGCGTTTTACAATCCGGAGAGCATAACAACGAATTTTACAAGCAAATGTGGGCGAGCCTTTCATCGACAGGATACTGGGAAGGGCACATTTGGAATAAGCGTAAAAATAATGAGATTTATAAGGAATGGTTGACTATAACAGCGATTAAAGATGATTTAGGTGAAACCAAAAATTACGTTGGGATGTTTAAAGAGGAAAGTGCGTAAAGTTAAAAAGGTACAGGGATCTTCGTTAAGAAGGTCTCTTTTTTTTGCCAACACGGTAAATTTATTACAACTTTTTGTCAACTTGAGCGAGTTCACAGTTCCTTCACTACTTTTGTGACGTTCGTCACAAAAATCGTGTTATCCTTTGGTTTATATTAACATCATAAACAACTAAACTAACATTTTAAAAATAGAAATCCCACATTGGAGGAAATCAAAATGGCTCGAATAACGTATTGGAACCCAGAAGACGAAAAGTTCTGGAAAGCAGAAGGAAAAAAACACGCAAAAAGAAATCTATGGATCTCCGTCCCATCATTAATGCTTGCCTTCATCGTTTGGCAAATTTGGTCAGTGGTTGCCATACGCTTAAATGATATTGGCTTTAACTTTACGGAGGAACAGCTCTTTACTTTAGCCGCTATCCCTGGTCTTGTCGGAGCAACACTTCGCTTTGTTTATACATTTGCAGTCGGAACGATAGGCGGCAAAAACTGGACCGTCATTTCAACTGCAATATTAGCGATACCAGCTATTGGAATTGGCTTTGCAGTACAAAACCCAGATACACCATTTTCTATTATGCTGACTCTTGCTGCACTGTGCGGATTAGGCGGCGGTAACTTCTCATCTTCAAGTGCGAATATCAGCTTTTTCTTTCCAAAGAGTGAAAAAGGAACTGCTCTTGGAATTAACGGCGGCTTAGGAAATATGGGAGTTTCAGTTGTTCAATTTATCACTCCATTAGTCATTACTTCTGGAACATTTGCCTTAATTGGCGGTAAGCAGGTTTTATCTAACGGTCAAGAAGTTTGGTTACAAAACGCAGCATTTGTTTGGGTTATCCCAATTGTGATCGTAACATTACTTGCAGCATTTAAAATGGATAACGTTCCAGGCGCAAAACAATCAGTAGCAGATCAATTTGTGATCGTTAAGCGGAAACACACATGGATTATGACCATTCTTTATATCGGTACATTTGGATCGTTCATTGGGTATTCAGCAGCATTCCCGTTATTATTAAAATCCCAATTTCCTGAATACATTTCACTTGCTTTCCTTGGAGCGCTAGTGGCAGCTGCCGCTAGACCTGTAGGCGGTTGGATTGCAGATAAACTGGGTGGAGCAAAGGTTACAGCCTATGTATTTGTTGTTATGACAATTGGTGCTATTGGAGTAATCTATTTCCTTAATGCTAAACAATTTGCAGGATTTTTAATTTCTTTCTTAATTTTGTTCCTTGCATCAGGGATTGGTTCAGGTTCTACCTTCCAAATGATTCCAAATATTTTCATACCAAAGGAAGCAGCACCAGTTATAGGCTTTTCAGCAGCATTTGCCGCTTACGGATCATTCTTAATTCCAAAACTATTCGGCTGGTCTGTTAAGGCCACAGGCACACCAGTAACAGCGTTTTATTTCTTTATTGGATTTTATGCAATTTCATTCGCATTAAACTGGTACTTCTATCAAAGAAAAGCTACTGTTGCAAAAACCCAAGAACTAGCAAAACAAGCCGGATAATCATCCGGCTTGTTTTTAGTTTAATATTTTAACTGTAATTGTTTTACGTCCCCATTTAAGTGCATCTTGTTCTGAAGGGATAAACACATCAATTTCATGTCCATTAATTCCCCCGCCAATATCACCTGCAATTGCTTCACCGTATCCCTCAACATATACCTTGCTTCCAAGTGGTATGACTGCTGGATCTACTGCAATCACTTTTGCATTTGGGTTAGCCTTTATATCTATACCCGTTTTGGTAATGCCGGAGCAGCCTTCACATGAAGCTGTATAAGCAGTGGCATCTACAGTGATCTCCTTTGGTTGATTTTGATTTACAACCGGCTGTGCATCGATGGTGTTGTTGTTATTATTATCATTTGTAGTTGCTTCGACAGCATTATTATTTTGATTGTTATTGTCAGGCGTTTCAGCAGACGCCTTATTTTCGACAACAGGCTGTTCCTGTGGTTTGCTGTTATCCTGCTGGCTAACGGCTATTTCAGGTTTGGCTTGTATTGGTGCAGCAGTTTCTGGTTTCTGCTCATTGTTCTCCACAACTTTTGGAGCAACAATCTGTGTTTCCGGACTAATAATTGTTTCATTTACTTTAGCGACTGATTCTTGAATGTGATTAGCACTGTCCCAGAAAGTATCTGTTTTGTTAACAATCAATTGTTTTTCACTTTGTAACATTGGAATATCATTTAAAGTTGATATTTTCATCCAATCATCAAAAGTTTGCACATTTGTAATATTCATTATTGGCTGTTCTTTTAAAGAGTCCACTTGAGGCACTGCTAGCGCTGCAGCATGTGCATGCACCCCAAAACCCGCTGATAATCCAATAGCTGCAATGAATGTTTTTATTTTAAAAATCATTTAACTACCTCCTATGTTCCCATCGAAGCATGTCTAAGGTAATCTTAACATGGTTTCTTAACATAAAAAGAACAAGGAGATGTTAATTCATTAACAAGAATGGCAGTTATATTACAATAGCATTTCTAACGCATCAGAACCTTCCAGTCTGTCCATGATTTGGCGATACAGGAAAAAAAGAATAGTGGATTGCTCATTTCCACTATTCTTTATTACTTATTTAGCTTAATCGCTCAATCGCTACGGCACAAGCTTTATATTCGGCTGTTCCCGAAATCGGATCATATTCATTTAAAGTTAATACGTTTGTCGGTGTTTCGCTCCAGTGAAAACTCATAAAGACAAGCCCCGGTACAACCTGTTCCGTAATTTTGGCTTTTACTTGAAGTTCTCCTCTTCGTGAACGGACTTGGACGACTTCCCCATCGACTATTCCAAGAGATTTGGCGTCTTCAGGATGGATATCAACAGTCTCTTCTGTCTGTTTTATTTTCACTCCCGCAGCATAATGCCGAGTCTGTGTATGCGTGTTGTACGACTCATAACGTCTGCCTGTCGTCAACGTAAAAGGATACTCTTCATCTGGTGGCTCCATAGGCGGTGTATAATCCACAGGCACAAAAGGAGCTTTTTTAGAAGCCGCTTCGTTTTGATGGAACCTTTCATGCATAATAAATGTACCTAGGTGGTTTTCATCTGGACAAGGGTAATGAATGCTGTATTCCTTCTCCAGCCGCTCATACGAAATGCCCCCGTACATTTCCCATGCGATTTTCCTGACTTCATCCCAAATTTCTTCGCTGTTGTTATAATGCATTGGATAACCCATCAATGTCGCCAGCTCGCAAAGAATGACCCAATCTTCCTTTGTATTCGGACCTGGCTCGACTGCCTTACGTACTCGTTGGATCCGCCGGTCCGTGTTTGTGTAAGTCCCTTCGACTTCACCCCAGGAACGAGCAGGAAGCACAACATCAGCCATTTTCGCGGTTTCAGTCAGAAAAATGTCCTGAACGATTAATAAATCCAGCTTTTTCAACAATGTTTTTGTATGGTTCATATCAACATCGGCGAGAAGTGGATTTTCCCCAATCACATAAAGTCCTTTTAGCTCTCCCATCTCAAGCCGATCAAATGTCCTAGTTTGGGTGTCGCCTGCCTGGGGATTTAGGGTAATATTCCATTCCTTTTCATAACGTGCTCTGTATTCATCATTAGTTAAGCTCATTGCTCCTGCCAATTGATTTGGAAGACAGCCCATATCACCGGCACCTTGAACATTATTTTGTCCCCTAAGTGGCATAATTCCGGAGCCCGGCTTTCCAATGTTCCCGGTTAAAAGGGCAAGATTGGCAATGTCGAAAACATTGTTCACCCCACAGTGATGTTCGGTAATTCCTAGTGTATAAGCAATCATCGAAGCGCTCGCATTTGCATAGTCCCTGGCAGTGGCCACGATTTCTTCCGGGGCAAGACCTGTGATCTTGGCCGAATATTCCGGTGTATATAGCTCAACCTGATTTGCCAGTTTATCAAAATCAATTGTAAATTGCTCAATAAATTTTTGATTATAAAGACCTTCCTTCAGAATTACCCGAATCAAGGCATTTATTAGGGCAATATCAGTGCCTACATTGATTTGCAGGTGGCGGTGGGCCACTTTTGTCATTTCTATTTTTCTTGGGTCGACGACAATGATTTTGAGGCCGGCTTTTGCAGCTTTTTTCATGCGATTAGCAATAATCGGGTGTGCCTCTGTCGTGTTAGAGCCCATTAGGAGTAATACCTCTGCTTTGTCGATATCCTCCAAAGTGTTTGTCGGGAAACCGCTTCCAAAAATAGTTGCCAGACCGGCAACGCTTGGCGCATGTCACGTTCGGTTGCAGCCGTCAATATTGTTACTGCCGATAACCGTCCGCATAAATTTTTGTGTTATATAATTTGATTCGTTTGTGCTTCTCGCACAAGCGAACATGCTGATGGCATTTGATCCCCACTTGCTTTTTACATCGGAAAGTTTGCTTGCAATAAATTGATAAGCTTCTTCCCAAGTAGTTTCCACCAGTTCCCCGGCCCTTCTTATTAAAGGTGCTGTCAGCCGGTTTTTGGCATGGACATACTCATAGGCAAATGCACCTTTAACACAGGTTTGTCCTTTGTTAACAGGTGCTTCCTTGTCACCGCGGATTTTGACGATTTTATTATCCTGAACCTCTAGGACTAATCCGCAGCCTGTACCGCAATAGCCGCAAATTGTCTTCACTAAATTTGCTTCACCCAAAATGCTCCCTCCCTGTGATAACTAAACTATCTATATAATCATATTAATCTAATTATTACATTTACGGCTTCCTTTTTTGCAAAAAAATTTGTCTATTTTTCAAAAACAAAAAAACGGAAGATAGGCTCTTCCGTTTTAGGCTGTTTTTGCCGGCAATAGAATATTGAATGTTGTTCCCTTGTTTGGTTCACTTTCTACAAATACTTTCCCGTTATGGCTTTCGATAATTTTAAAGCTGACCATTAACCCTAGTCCATTTCCATTTTTCTTGGTAGTGAAAAAAGGTTCTCCGAGCTTTTTCAGCTTTTCTTTTGGAATGCCAACACCGGTATCTTGAATGGATATTTGCACATTGTTCTCATGAATCACCGTTTTAACATGCAGATCCCCGCCATTCGGCATGGCCTCTATACCATTTTTTATAAAGTTTAAAAAGACCTGCTTCAAACGATTTTCATCACATTCTATCTGGATTATTTCCTGATTGCAGTTAAACATCAGACGGACGTTTTTCTTACGCGCCTCAAACTCAAGCAGTGAAACCACATTCTTGATAACAGGTACAACATTCTTTTCTTCTAATTCCACCGCCTTCGGTTTAGCCAAGACCATGAAGTCCTCGACAATAGTATTGACGCGCTCAATTTCATCTAAAATAATATTCAAAAATTCAAGGCGCTCAGGATCTTGCTCATCTAACTGCAAAAATTCCGTGTAACCCTTCATAGATGTCAGCGGGTTACGGATTTCATGTGCAACGCCGGCAGCTAATTGCCCAACCGCGGCAAGCTTATCCTGCCGGTGGAGGACTTCTTCCGTCTTCTTCCGTTCTGTTATATCATTGCGGATCGCCAAATACTGATATGGCTTCCCCTGTTCATTGAGAAATGGAACGATCGTGGTATCGACCCAATAAAAAGTTCCATCCTTCGCTTTATTGCGGATTTCCCCTTTCCAAACCTTTCCTTCCCCAATCGTTTTCCATAGGTTTTTGAAAAAGTCCCTGGAATGGTAACCGGAATTCAAGATATTATGGTCCTCTCCAATGATCTCTTCCCGGCTGTATTTGGATATCTCACAAAACTTGTCGTTTACGCTGGTAATTTTCCCCCGTGAATCTGTAAAGGCAACAATCGAAGACTGGTCCAAAGCAAATTTAATATCAGTGTTTTCCTTCATTGTTTCTTTTAAATGTCCCTCAGCACGTTTCCGGTCTGAAATATCGGTCCGAATCGCTACATATTGATACGGCTTCCCGTGACTATTTAAAAAGGGAACAATCGTTGTATCCACCCAATATAGGCCTCCATCCTTGGCACGGTTGCAAATTTCTCCGTGCCAAACATTACCTTGGCCAATTGTTTTCCACAAATCTTTAAAAAAGTCTTTTGAATGGTATCCGGAATTTAAAAGGCGGTGATCCTGTCCGATTAATTCATCCCGGCAGTATTTCGATATCTCACTGAATTTATCATTAACAAATGTAATAATACCTTTTGAATTGGTTATCGCTACAATGGATGATTGATCTAAAGCAAAGGTAATATCTTTTACTTCTTTAATTGATTCCTTTAAGTTGAAATCGGATGTGGCTAGCTGTTTGCTAATTAAGGTACTTGAAACAATCAGTCCCGCCATTATAAGGACGGAAACAAACAGCACCAAATAAGTAAAAAACAGACTATCTGGAGCAGAACTATTAACCATATTGTTATCGGTGATAAATAGTGTCGATTTCTTTAATAAAATATGTCCCTCGGCAATCGCTGAAGTTAAAATAATCGAACTTACTGGCTTTAGCCAAACTTGATTTTCAGTCGGAAAATTCCTTACAGAAAACAAAATCCAAAAAGAAAAGAAGAAGGCTGCGAACATTAACAGTCCAGAAAAAGCAAATAAAAGGAAATGATATTTAATTGTCACATTCATAGAATAAATGCCTATAATATGGATGGAAAAAACGGCTATTGTTAGTAATGAACTGCCAGCAAGCAGATGTGATATCTTAATTTCTTTTCCAAACAGCGGAAAAAACGCCATTCCAGTAAACGCTACTCCAATAAATATGGAAAGAATCGTTAATGGAATATGGTAGTTAGCAAACAGAGTACTATTTGTCGTTAATAATCCAATAAAATTAGTTACCCATACTCCAATTCCCATTGAAAGTGTGCCGCCTATAAAAAGCAGCCTTTTATTTTGATCTGAGGACCTAATTAAGGAAAACATGTCTAAGGCTGTATAAGAAGCCATAAAGGTTAGTCCAACAGCAATTATAAAAAGATAAGGATGAAAATCTCCTAAAAAGGCATTCATTAACGTGCATTCCCCCATTTAACCTATTTCTACTATGATTGTAATGGAAAGTAAAATGTTAGGAAAGATAAATTTTTGTTTAATTTACCCTAAATTAAATCCTTCATAAATAATCATTAATAAACTTACTTGTCCGGGATAAAAGACTTATTTTTAAAAAAATTTAACTTTTTTAGAAAAAAGGCTACACATTTTTAATTTTTTTGTTTATACTGTACTATAACAAGAGGGATTAAAATAAACTGTATTAATAAAGGAGGAGTTTTAAATGTTAATGAGTCCGGTTGAATTTTTTCGTAATCTGCCTAAAAAGGAATGTCCTGAGTGTGGTCAGCATATGGAGGAGCAAGCTGAATCTTACTTAATGGAATGCGATCGCTGTCTATCTAAAAAAGCAGAATAAAAAGAGGGAAGCTTTTATTTTTGACTATTCTGTACTACAACAAACAACAATAAAAATAACTGTACTATAAAGGAGATGTTTAATAATGTTAATGAGCCCAGTTGAATTTTTCCGTAACCTTCCTAAAAAAGAATGTCCAGAATGCGGTCAGCATATGGAAGAGCAAGCTGAGTCTTACCTAATGGAATGTGACCACTGCCTATCAAAGAAAGAAGAATAACAAAAACTCTCCGGACGGACCGGAGAGTTTTTTCCGTTTTGGTCAAAAATAGGGAAGCATAGAAGCCAATTGGAATGCAAAACCTGTACGTAAGGAGATGATGAAATGGCAAAGAAGGAAGATTATTTGACAACCGCTCCAAAAGAAAAAACCCTTACCATTAATAATGGGGCCATCTATCCAAATTTAAAAAATGTTCCCGGTGATTCGGTCGATGAGCATGAATTTCTTAAAGAAGCCAATTCAATTATTGCCGCCGGTGAAATCGGCCAGCAAAATGAAAATTTGTAGAAGATGTGGGTATAGATAAAGACTGTCATCAACAAGACAGTCTTTGTCACGAAACTTATTATATTTTCGGAAGCTCGCGAATTTCCTGTATCATTTCATTACCACACATTGGGCACAGTAAATCGTCAGATACAAAATCCTTTCTCATCCAGCCTATACATGAATTATCCATGCATGAAAAAATTTCAGTATCAACAAGAATTGTTTCCATTTCTTCTTCTTTTGCACGTTTACCAAAAAAAATCGGAACCGCCTCCTTTTCCTTTAGTATGTCCAAAATTAGCCTTTTCATTTCTTCATTTTTCTTTTTCATTTGGAGGACTTAAGATGAACTCAAATCAGAAGCGTTATTCGATTGTTGGAACAGATATTGAAGAGGTAAAACGTCTAAACAGCCAGTCAGGTCTAAGCTATAACGAAGTAAAGTTGATGCTGGCTAAACAATATTTACAGAATAAAAAATAATAATAGTGGCTGTCTAATAGGGGTACCTTCTAGACAGCCTCTTCGAGGTTTTAAGGATTATCGTTATTCTGAATGTTCAATTATAATTTCGTCATCATGTCTTTTTGAAAGAATTTTGCTTTTTTTGCGATTTTCTTTCGTTTGAAAGATAATATCGAAATCATAGTCGTCGGGATACAATTCATTTGCGGCAATATATAGCTTCATCCTTTTATGGTTAACCGATACTTTTTCACCCTTTATCTGGACAATATAATTTCCTTGCTGATCTGGTCCTTTATAAACAATCCCAAATTCATTTCCCGGTGTGATTTTTACATTGTCCCCCTGCTGGTATAAAGGCACTTGTTGGACAGGTTTTACAGCCGGCTTTTTGTCTTGGTGTTTGTTGATGATAACCTGTTTTTCCATATCCTTAAGCTTCCAATCGTCCGAAACAGGTGAAACATAGGTTTTTTCTTCTTTATACGTTACGCTATGCGCTTTTTCAATAATTTTCGGGTGGATTCCCAACTGCAAGGCAATCTCAAAGGCCTGGCTTTCGCCCCCTTTCCCTATCATTAAACGGTAGGTTGGACTTAAGCTCTTAAGATCAAACTCCATTGACCCATTTATAAATCCTGGATGCTGTTCGGCAAGATCTTTTATTTCACTATAATGGGTGGTGGCCAAAATCACGGCCCCCTTTTCGTAAAGAGTTTCAAGAATGGCTGTTGCCAGACCCATTCCCTCACCCGGATCAGTGCCGGAACCAAGTTCATCTATTAAAGTTAATGTGCGATTGTTTGCATTCTTTAAGATTTCAATGATATTAACGATTCTGGAACTGAACGTACTTAAATTTTCGGCAATACTCTGACCGTCCCCAATATCAACTAAAATGGCTTGAAAAATACTAATATTACTCTTTTCATCTGCAGGTATATGAAGTCCGCATTGGGCCATTAATGTGAGCAGCCCAACCGTTTTGATGGTAACCGTTTTCCCGCCCGTATTCGGACCCGTAATAATTAAGGCTCGTTTATTATCCCCCATACTAAAAGTCAATGGTACAGCTTTTTCACCTAACAACGGATGCTTTGCCTCAATTAATTCCATATCACCAGTGTCATTCATTCTCACCTTGGAGCCATGAATGGAACGGGAATACTTTGCTTTTGCAAACAAAAAATCATAGTGAACCATTGTTTCGACTGCCAGCCGAATTTGCATTTCATATTGCTCTACCAATCCAGTTAGAAAGCTGAGAACTTTTTGTACCTCAGTCTCTTCATCGGCCATAAGCCAGCTAAGTTGATCTTGGAATATAGCGATATCCTCAGGTTCAATAAACAATGTTGCTCCTGATGCCGATGTATCCAAGACTGTCCCTTTAATTTTGGTCCGATACTCCTTTTTTATCGGTATCACAAATCTTCCATTTCGCTGACTGACAACCTGTTCCTGTAAATATGGCTTATATTTATTTGACCTTACCAGCTGCATGGTTTTTTCCTTCAGGCGCTCCTCCTGAATGGCCATTTGCTTCCTAATTTTTAATAACTCCTTGCTGGCATAATCGTCCACTCTGCCATTATGGATACAACGATTAATTTCATTGGCAAGCTCCGGCAGTTCTTCAATTACATGGACATAAGACGCAACTCTTGGTGCAAAATATTCCTTATCCTTCATATATCTTCTCATCTTTCCACAGCTATCCAAGAAATCGTACAGCTTCATTAATTGGTCCGGACGGAAGACCACTGCTTTATTTAAGTTGGAAAGCATCTGCTCCATCCCATCAAGTCCATGGACAGGAACACTGGCACTTTTTTTCAGAATCTCGACGGCTTCCGTCACCTCATCAAGCCAAGCCTCAATTTGCTTCTTAATAGAAGAAGGTGTCAGGCCCGCAATTTTCGCTTTTCCTTCCTTTGTCATGGCAAAGCCTGCAATAGTTTCTTTTATCTGTTTAAATTCCAATACATTAAAGGTATGCTGATTCAACTTATATTCCTCCCAAAATAAAAATAGCCGCAATGAACAATGTCATTGCGGCAAATGAAAATTACAACAAAATAAACCAAAATAAAAACTGTCTACACGAGTGTACACAGCTACATTGGTTATAAAATGTATGCTTATGGCTGCCCATTGTTCTTAACTTCATTCCTTGCCCATACTCAAATAACCCTTTCTTGTTATCAAAAAAACAAGAAGGCGGCCGGAATGAAAATATCCAATTAGTTGGATTAGTTAAGAACGACACCTAACATAAAACATACTCCTTTTATTAAGAAAACTTAATTTCAACTTCAGATTATTACATTTGGCATGAATTGTCAATATTATCACAGCCCATTTTTTGTTCACAAAATATCCATATCATTTTTGTGAAAACTTCTTTATCTTAATGTTAGGAGGGAATCGTGATGAAAAAAATCTACCTTATTTGCAGTTTAGCCATATTTATCGGTATTGCTGCCGGCATTTCCTATTTTCTTATTCGGGATGCAAACACCAAAATTCCAGGCAATGTTACATTAATCAATCAAAATGGTGATCAATATACATTCGGCAAGGATCAAACAAAATTAAAGCTCATTGAATTCATTTACACACACTGTCCTGATGTCTGCCCGACCACGACACAAAAGATGGCCGCTTTGAAAAAGGATTTAGAAAAAAGCGGGGTATTCGGCAAGGATATCGAATTCATTACGATTACGATTGACCCCTATCGTGATACTCCAGAAGTATTGTCAAATTATATGAAGGGGTTTGGAATTGAAAATAGCAAAGACTGGGTATTCCTAACCGGAGATAAACAACAAAATATTAAAAATGAGCAGAAAAAGATCAGGGAGATTGGTGAGGCCTTGCAATTCCAATATAAAGACCCTGGAAACGGACAATTTGTCCACACCACATTTACTTACTTAATTGACGAAAACAATAAATTTGTTGCGAAATTTCCGATGGGCGATGGTTTTAATCGCGAAGAAGTTAAAAATAAAATAATGAATAAAATTAATTAGTATAAAAAAAGCGGTTAGTCCTTAGGATTAATCGCTTTTCACTACATATATTATTTAACAACAGATGAAGGATATTTTTTTAATTGCTGCAAAGATAAATGATAATTGGACTTTGGTTTCGTTAAACTCGCTTTGATACCAGCTTTTTTAAGCTTATTTACGAGTTCTGCGAGCTGTTTTTTGGCCACACAATTCACCTTCTTTTAACTGCTTCTTACGATAATTTTACAACAAAAATATGAATAAAGTGTGAAAACAAAAAATTTTTTTTAGAAAATTTTTCTTTTTACTACATAACTCCCCCACAAAACTCAAAAAAATGATGCAATTTCCACCAAAGATTTTCTTGTGAAATTCGCTCTTTTCCCTTATTAATGGTATAATACAAAGCAATATGTTTTTTTGGAGGATGCAAGAATGATTACTGTAAGTAATGTAAGTTTGAGATACGGAGACCGAAAGCTTTTTGAAGATGTGAATATTAAATTTACTCCCGGCAATTGCTACGGTCTCATCGGGGCGAACGGTGCCGGAAAATCTACCTTTATAAAAATACTCGCTGGAGAAATTGAAGCGCAGACGGGTACAGTCCAACTAGGACCGAACGAGCGGATGGCTGTTTTAAAGCAGAACCACTTTGAATATGAGGAACATGAAGTTTTAAAAACGGTTATCATGGGTCACACCAGACTTTATCAGGTAATGCAGGAAAAAGACGCCATTTATATGAAAGAAAACTTTACGGATGAGGACGGCATGAAAGCTGCTGAACTCGAGGGTGAATTTGCCGAATTAAACGGCTGGGAAGCTGAATCTGAAGCGGCCATCCTGTTAAAAGGTCTGGGAATTGGCGAAGAGCTTCATTATAAAAAGTTGGCCGAATTAACTGGTGCTGAAAAGGTAAAAGTCCTTCTTGCACAGGCCCTATTTGGCCAGCCTGATGTATTACTTTTAGACGAGCCAACCAACCATCTGGATATTAAGGCCATCCAATGGCTTGAAGAATTCCTGATCAATTTTGAAAATACAGTGATTGTTGTATCCCATGACCGTCACTTCTTAAATAAGGTTTGTACCCATATTGCGGATTTAGACTTTGGCAAAATCCAAATCTATGTCGGCAACTACGACTTCTGGTATGAATCCAGTCAATTAGCTTCAAAAATGGCGCAGGACGCCAATAAGAAGAAAGAAGAAAAAATTAAAGAGTTGCAAAGCTTTATTGCCCGTTTTAGTGCGAATGCTTCAAAATCCAAGCAGGCAACATCACGGAAAAAGCTATTGGACAAAATTACCCTTGATGATATTAGACCATCTTCAAGACGATATCCATATGTCGGCTTTACCCCAGATAGGGAAATTGGTAATGATTTGTTAAGAGTAGAAGGGCTGACGAAAACAATCGATGGCGTGAAGGTACTTGATAACATTAGCTTTATCATGAACAAAGGAGATAAAATCGCCCTCGTCGGAACAAATGAAACAGCCAAAACAACACTTTTTAAAATATTAATGGGTGAAATGGAAGCTGACAGCGGTACCTTTAAATGGGGAATCACCACATCTCAAGCCTACTTTCCGAAGGATAACTCGGAATACTTTGAGAATAACGACTTAAATCTTGTTGATTGGCTTCGTCAGTTTTCACCAAAAGATGACAGTGAAAGCTTCCTACGTGGATTTTTAGGAAGAATGCTATTTTCCGGTGAAGAAGTTTTAAAGAAATCAAGCGTCCTTTCTGGAGGAGAAAAAGTCCGCTGTATGCTGTCCAAAATGATGCTTAGCGGAGCAAATGTCCTGCTCTTGGATGAGCCAACCAACCACTTGGATTTGGAGTCTATTACCGCTCTAAACAATGGCTTAATTAATTTTAAGGGCTCCATGCTGTTTGCTTCCCATGACCATCAGTTTATCCAAACGATTGCTAACCGCATTTTTGAACTAACACCTGCTGGATTGGTCGATAAGCAAATGTCTTATGATGAATACCTAGAGAATACTGATATACAAAAACAAGTAGCAGAGATGTATAAATAAGATAAGAGGCTGTCAAATGGCAGCCTCTTATTTCATTATTACATTTGTTTCTGCTTTTTCCTTGAAGATGGCTGCATTCTGGAGCCAGTTTCTGTTGTGGTCGTTCCCTGTCCTTCTACTTCTGGTGAAGCCAACCCTATAGTTGAAGGGTCGGCTTTCTTTTTACTGCGTTTGCCCATAGTACACCTCCCATTTTAGCTTTTGAAAGATTATCCCCTGTTATTCGGAATATTTCTGTCAAACTTAGGCAACATAATGATTGAGGAGGTGTTTGTATGGCAAGGGTTGGAGTAGAACAATCTCTTACAAATGTTCAAGATGCTCTACGTGCAAAAGGATATGATGTTGTCGAACTCAAACAGGAGTCTGACGCCCAAAATTGTGATTGCTGTGTCGTTACCGGCCTTGATTCG
This sequence comes from Neobacillus sp. SAB-20_R2A, assembly GCF_049568635.1. NCBI lineage: Bacteria > Bacillati > Bacillota > Bacilli > Caryophanales > Bacillaceae > Neobacillus > Neobacillus sp. SAB-20_R2A. The sequence goes on from NZ_CP145895.1 coordinate 4,051,456, forward strand.
AACGTTATGGGAATGGCTGATACCGTTACGAAAGCACCGGTTATTGATGCAAACGGTTTGTCTGCTGATGAAGTATGCCAAGCGGTTGAAAGCAGACTTCAATAATGTTAACACAAAGACTAAAGGACTCCTCTTTAGTCTTTTTTAATGGTCTTTTGGTTTAATATTTACCTTGGGTCCATTCGGTTTTTCTTGCTTCTTGATTCTTTCCTCTTTAGCTTCGGTTACTTTATCGTCTTCATCTCCGGTGAAATTTGGTGTAAATTCACTGCCGTATGTGGCACCTATGTTTAATTTTCCTTTCAATTCTTTAATCCCAAGCTGTCCGAAGTTATTATTCAATTCATATTTATCCAAAATAATTTTTTCGATATTTATTTTTTCAATTATTATAGGGGGATCCTTTGTTTTCACGGTTTCATCAGGCTTGTTTTGTGCCTTTAAGTCCCGCAGCGTTTGTTCCAATTCTTCTATATTTCTCTCTAAGGAAGTTATTTTTTTTCGGAGTTCTTTATCATAATCATTTTTGCGGAAAATAAGGAATAAATTTTTTATTGACATTGGCCTAAAACGCTCCCTTATTTTTAACCTTACTTCATTTATATGGAAAACACTGCTTATCAAGTCCTATTTTCATAAAAACCTGTTATTCAATTGGGATAATTTCGCCCTTTTGTACGAATCGTTGATAACTGACTATTAATAAGCCATTCCAGAATTTAGCGCTGATATCCTGCGGATTTACGGTATCAGGTAAGGTAATCTGCCGATTGAATTCACCGTAAAACCTTTCCGAATAAGTATATTTCAAATGTGGATGAATGGGCAGCGCTCTTCCTTTGACGGTGAGAATATTGCCATTAAGCCCTAATTCTATGTTTTCTTTTAAGACACCAGGGAGCTCGATAACTACCATTACCTCCTCTTCCCCTTCCATTAAATCAATTGCAGGGAACGTTCTCTCGCTTTTCAGATCGGTGCCGGGCTGCTGCCGGTTTGAATGGGCATTAGGTGTCTTAAAAGGCGTTTCATTCATAAATTGTTGGGCAAACTCTTGGTCAAAGATATTGTTCCAGAAATCCCCGCCCTGCATATTTTTCGCCATCTCTAGCCATTGTTTCAACTTTTCCATATCCATCAATCCGCACCCCCTCTCCCCTAATCTAGGGAAGCAAAAAACAAAGCCTTACTTCATCATACTTAACTGAAAGTTATTTTAATCCTTAATTTCCTCATAAACATTAGGGAATTGCATATATTTAAAAGCAATTATAAGGAGGAGATGACATGCCCGCTCCCGTTCCATATATTAATATAAATATATTTATGATTAAAATTAATTCCTTTGAAAATGCTTCTGCCGTAAATATTGGCCAAAACCTGCTGGCTGAGTGGCATAATTCCGACAAGAAAAATCAAGGCTACGGCCAAAATTTTGGTGATAAGAGTGATTTCTTTGGGAATAGGAGCTTTGTCGATGACAGAGATCAAATTGATTCCCCGAGCTCCTTCGATTCAGGCGCCCAGCAGCTATTGGCCAAAGACAAAGATGATCTATAAAAACTGCAATTTGGCAGTTTTTTTGTTTTATATCTTTTATGAATTGGAAGCTTTCGCTATAATGAGGGAATAATCAGCCGTTCGAGAGGAAGTATTTTATCTACTATGCTTAATGAATTTTGGCCCCCAATTTTATTGTCACTGAAAGTGGCCACAATTTCTGCACTACTGGCACTAATCTTTGGTATTTTATTCGGCAGGTTATTTGCTGATAAACATTTTAAAGGAAAAATGATCATAGAGACCCTTATGCTGCTGCCTATTGTTTTGCCGCCTACCGTTATTGGCTTTTTATTAATTTTCTTTTTTGGAAAAAATAGTCCGGCAGGTGCTTTTATCGAAACCCTTTTCGACCGCTCCATCATTTTTACACCACTGGCAGCGATTATTGCCTCCACTATTGTTGCATTTCCGTTAATGTACCAATCTGTAAAAACTGGATTTCAAGCCGTGGACAAGGATATCGAAGAGGCTGCGAAGATGGACGGGGCAAGTGATTTTAATGTTTTTTTACAAGTAACTCTCCCACTATCAGTAAAATCGATTGTTTCCGGATTCATACTTAGCTTTGCTAGAGCATTGGGGGAATTTGGCGCCACGCTCATGTTTGCCGGCAATATCCCCGGGAAAACCCAAACGGCTCCCACTGCTGTATATGTTGCAATGGAAACAGGCAATATGAAATTAGCTTGGCTGTTAGTCATTTCAATGATCTTCATCTCTTTTTTAATGCTATTGACAACCAATTTAACACAAAGAAAGCCATGAAACTGAAGCATTTCATGGCTTTCTATATCGTCTACATTTTACCTGTTATTTTTTTCCCGGCACCTATCAAAACGGCAGCAGCCGCAACTATAAAAATCCAAAAGTATGATGCTGTATATTCCTGCTTATTAGTGGATTTACTTGATTTTAAAGAAGTTTTCAAAGGTTTTGGTTCTTCCTTTTGTTTTAACTGAGCCACCTGAAGAACCTGACCATTTGGATTTTCAATAGATAACCGGCCGGTACTGTCGACTTTTTTTACAATTCCACTTTTATCCTCTGTTACAAGGAGATCCCTATCCAAAAGAAATTCCTGTTCGCCGCTCTTAAAAACTTCCCCATGTTTTAGGGTAGAATGGACATATTCATTAAATCCATAATCAAACAGGATGGCTGTATCATCATATTTGTCTCTTTTTTGGTCTGATTTTAGGACAATCGCCGTTAATTTTAAATTCCCATTATCGGCAGTGGTGGCCAAAGTTTGTTTCGATACTGTGGTATATCCTGTTTTCCCCCCGGTTATTCCCGCGTATGGAAGTTCGCCTTTTAGCATAAGATGATGAGTGATTAGGTCAGTATTCCAGGACTGGCCCTCCCAATGTAATCTTTTTGTTCCAAAAATCTCGGCAAATTGAGGATTCTTCATGGCATAGTTCGTAATCAATGCCAAATCCATTGCAGTTGTATAATGATTGTCATCGTGAAGGCCGCTTGGATTTGTAAAGTGCGTATTTTTAACCCCAATAACTGTTTGTAGATATTCATTTATATGTTCCGTAAAAAGGTCAACACTGCCGTCAATATGTTCCGCAATCGACACTGCGGCGTCATTCCCTGAATTGATCAGCATCCCTTGAATTAGTTTTTTTAGCGGTACTTGTTCCCCTTCCACTAAGTAGACCCTTGTACCATCTTGTCTAACAGCATTGGCACTGACTGTCGCAATACTGTCTAAGTTCCCTTTTTCAATGGCATAAATAGCTGTAGCGATTTTCGTAACGCTGGCAGGATACATTTTTTCGTCCGCATTTTTCCCGTAGAGAACAGCATTCGTTTCAGTATCCAAAAGCACCGCTGATTCACTTTTTAATGGCAGGTCGCCAGTCCCTTCTGCAAAGACGGGAATTTGGTTTAAAAATAAGAACAAGACTGTTATAAGAATTAAAATCCATTTACTCAATGACAACACCCTATCCATGACTAATTACCTAATTGATTTTACCAAATATTTATAGATATGAAGAGTCCTTTTTGGAAATTTATATAAAAAAAAGCGGCAGACTCATTGTCCCAGCCACTTTTCATTATCTATGCCCTTCTCTTCGAAATCAACAGGGTAATTTGTGCCATAATAAACGGAAGAGAAGATTTTTTCCGATAGGCTAAATATTTCGGTTCCCAAATATTTGTATATTTTTCTTTGAATTTTCTTAAGCCTTGAAAATGATAGAAAAAATGACCGTGCAGGAAAATCTGCGCCGCAATTTTCTCACTTAAAAAAGAAAACCTGGAAAGGCCAACATTCGCCAATGGGGCCATACCCATATTAAATCGCCGGTACCCCTGTTCCTTCGCCCAATCCATTAAGGAGAGAAACAGAAAATCCACGCTGCCTGATTCTGCATCCGGACGGAATCTCATTAAATCCACTGAAATAGTCTGGTTATCATCATAAACATACATCATACTCATGAAGCCAATAATTCTACTATTACAATCCTTTACAAGTGCAATAGGAGCCTTATTTAGGTAAGCTTCATCAAAGAATCCCAGCGAATATCCCTTTTCTTTGCTTCCCTGTAGCCAATCATTTGACACTTCACGCAGTTCCTTTAAAAGTTCACTGGAATGAGGCGGATTTACCAACTCGTAACGAAAATTTTCGCTGGTAAATTTGTTTTTAATGGTCCGCAATCCTTTCATTTTGCTTCCAGCCAATGAAAATTCCCGCAATTTCACAAAGGCCTCTTCCCCCAATTTAAAAAAGGCAAATCCATGGTTATAAAGGTATGGAAGCATTTCTTCACTAACCTGATAGAATACAAGCGAAAATCCATACAGGTCGGCAATTTCCTGAAATTCTTCAATGGCGGAGGATAGATCATTTAGTTCACCAATTGGATCACCAAGGATCACCAGTTTATCCGCATATCTTTGAAATGAAATCATGACATTTCTTTTTTTGTTCCAGAAAATATATTTATCGTGCAAGAAAATCAGATGGGACAAGACTTTCCCCTGATATTTATGTAAATGCTGAACGATTTCCTGTTCTTGTGTCAACGATGATTCAAATTTCCATTTTTTCGATAAGCTGTTCAGATAGCCAATGGCAAGGATTGAAACAGCAATAAACAACCCAATTCCCGCACTCATAAATAAATCGTGATAATCGATAATGACATATGGCAATAATTTTGCAGGCAGCGCCAATTTGGCATCCGGTAAATTTAAATAGCCAATGATGATATACATCGATGTAATGATTACAATTAAGGCAATATCAAAGATTGTTCTTCCCCAGGTTAATACATAGCTTTCCCGATAGAACTGCCCTTTCGAAACTCTAAGTAGGATGGCGACAATAATTAAGAAGATGGCTTCTTCATAATCAATCCCTTTAAAAATGGAAAACAGTGCTGCAAGAATTAAGGCTGCCATTGTTAATTCATATGTCCGTTTCACTCTATATTCAATGCCTCGCGATAATCCTAACAGCAAAAATCCAGCAGCAACAGAGAGTTGATGGGAAACATTAATAATCGGAAACGATAACAGTTCCTGGGCAATTTTAAGCCTCGACATAATCCCCGGCACACTTGCAGATAAAAGCAGGATAAGTCCTGATAAAAACACTAGCATAGTCAAAATGACGTGGCTAAATACCTCTAATATCGCGTTAGGTAAATTATTCCACGACTGGTTCCATCTTTCCCAATAAAGCTTAACAAAAAAAATGAGGCTCACGATAAACGGCAGTAAGTAATAGCCTACCCGATACAAAAGAAGGAGAACGAGGACTTTTTCCTCGGCCATATGAAATTCCTGCATCCCCCAAATAAAAACTAAATCAAATGAGCCAAGACCGCCCGGTATCATACTGATGATTCCGGCACAAACAGCGGCAATATAGACAGGAAAAAGATCTTCGATTCGGATTGAGATGCCCAGAATTCTGGTCAATAGATAAATAGCAAAAAAGACAGCGATCCATTCAACAAAGGAAACCCCAATGAGCTTAGTTCCCTCTTTTACCGTAATCAAAGATTGCTTGCCCTTTTTAGCGTTCATTCTATGTATCATTAAAAAGACCGGTAGATAAAGGGCGACACCCAACACAGCAAAATAAAGCCATTTGGTATCGACAAATAGAGGAAACTTCCGGAACCATAGTGCCGCTGCCCACGATAACAATGAGATGCCTGCCAAATAAAATAGGGAAACTGTTGCTATAACACTAAGTAATCTCCGCTTATCCTGTTCAAGTTTGTGAAAAAAGTACGTTCTTAACGCTGCCCCGATTAACCCGCCGAATCCAATTAAATTAGAAAAGGAATTGGCAATAAACGATTGCTCTAACAATTCTTTTTTTGGGACCTTTGCCCCTAAAATCCGAACTAAAATCACATCATACAAAAGCATCGGTAATACAGCCGAAAAGGTAATGCCAATGATAAGCAGCAGCGTCAAAAAATTGAGTTGATTTAATTCGTTTTCTAGCAAATGAACATCTAAATTTCCCACAAACTTTTTTATTTCAAATATTGCAAAAATCAATAAAAGCAATGGGAATAAAAATTTTACAATCTTAAAAATTTTATCCTTCTGATAACCCTTCAAAATAATCACCTAGTATTCATATCATCCCTGATTTTACTATAAACGTTTATGAAAGAAATACAAAGCAATTTCTTACTTTCTTGAGGTGACTTATTACAAGTGTAGACATTTTATCGAACATTCAACCATTTGGTCAGAGGCAATTCGAAAATTCAGGAAAAAAAGTAGACAAGTTTTCCCACCTAACCGGCATATGAATAAACTAGGACAAATATTAGAGGGGGTTATGCTTGTGAAATTTTTAATATTAAAAAAAGAAACACTTCTATTCGTTTTAGCTGTAGGTATTATGCTTGCTGCAATTTCATCTTGGTTTCTATTAAAAGCTGGGGATGCCGCGGTCTTTAATCAGAAGACAGATGGGAAAATACGAGAAATCCATATGGTGACAGTTGAATACAAATCCAAAATGAAAAACGGGAAAGATATTGAGGCCTATCGTTGGGACCCGAGTCAAATCATTATAGAAAAAGGAGAAAAGGTTAAATTGTATATAACCGGCATTAACGGAGAGGAACATCCGTTCTATATTGAAGGTACAAATATCAAGGGGACTGTAAAAAAAGGGGAAGAAACAATCGTTCCACTTCAATTTTCCAAGGAAGGTACCTACCGCTTAATTTGCGAAGTTCATTCCAATCGTGCCCATAATGGTCCAATGATTGCTGATATTATCGTAGATTAAAACAGGAGCATTTTTCTCCTGTTTTTTTATGCTGTTCACTAGTAATCACTATTTAGGTGCTGTTATTGTTGAATCCTTCTTATATAACAGGCGGTGTTTGTTATATAAATAAAATGAAACAGTTTATCAACTTGTTCATAATTCGTTCAAATTCTCCATGAAAAACCCCAACAAATCCTTCATTTCACAATATCTTAACATTTATCCCTTATTCCAGATTGTTAACCTGTTATACTTTAAGTGTAGAGATAATAGTCAATCTGTTATATAAATTTTTATTTCATTTAGAGGTGAAAAAACATGGAAGCATGGAAGGCTTTTACAAAAGGGACTTGGACAAAAGAAGTTAACGTACGTGACTTTATTCTAAAAAACTACTCTCCATATGAAGGTGATGACCGCTTTTTAGCCGGTGCTACAGATTCGACAAATAATCTATGGCAGCAAGTAATGGAATTGACGAAACAGGAAAGAGAAAATGGCGGAGTCCTAGAAATGGATACGGAGACCGTATCAACCATCACTTCCCATGGCCCAGGCTACTTGGATGAAGATCTTGAAAAAGTGGTCGGCGTGCAGACAGATAAGCCATTTAACCGCTCTCTTCAGCCCTTCGGCGGAATTCGTATGGCTAAACAGGCTTGTGAAGCATATGGCTATAAATTAAATCCAGAGATTGAAAGAATTTTTACCGAATTCCGAAAGACACATAACCAAGGTGTTTTCGATGCTTATACGAGTGAAATGATTTTAGCCAGAAAAGCAGGGATTATTACCGGTCTGCCGGATGCGTACGGGCGCGGCCGAATTATCGGGGATTACCGCCGTGTTGCTTTATATGGTGTCGATTTCTTAATGAAAGAAAAACAAAAAGATTTCAATAGCACTAGCAAAGTAATGACTGAAGATAATATCCGGCTGCGCGAAGAGCTTTCTGAGCAATACCGGGCCTTGAAGGAACTTAAAGAACTGGCAGCAAGCTATGGGTTCGATATTTCCGGACCAGCAAAGAATGCCGCCGAGGCCTTCCAATGGTTATACTTTGCCTATTTAGCAGCCATTAAAGAACAAAACGGCGCAGCGATGAGTCTTGGCCGTGTCTCCACCTTCCTTGATATTTATATCGAAAGAGACTTACAAAACGGCACCTTATCAGAGGAAGAAGCGCAAGAACTAGTTGACCATTTCGTGATGAAGCTCCGTCTCGTCAAATTTGCGCGAACACCGGATTACAATGAATTATTCAGCGGTGACCCTACTTGGGTAACAGAGTCTATTGGCGGTATGGCTATCGACGGCCGCCCGCTTGTTACAAAAAACTCTTTCCGGTTCCTGCACACCCTTGATAATCTTGGTCCTGCTCCAGAGCCAAACTTAACAGTACTATGGTCCGTACTGCTTCCTGAAAATTTCAAGAAGTATTGTGCGAAAATGTCCATTAAAACTAGCTCTATTCAATATGAAAATGATGATATCATGCGCCTTGAATATGGTGATGATTACGGGATTGCCTGCTGTGTATCCGCCATGGAAATCGGCAAGCAAATGCAGTTCTTCGGTGCCCGTGCCAACTTAGCAAAAGCACTGCTATATGCGATCAACGGCGGTGTCGATGAAAAATTAAAAAAACAGGTAGGACCAGAGTATCGGCCGATCTCTTCAGATATTTTGGATTTCGATGAGGTCATGCAGAAGTTCGATCAAATGATGGAATGGCTCGCCGGCCTATACATTAATACGTTGAATGTCATTCACTATATGCATGACAAATATAGCTATGAGAGAATTGAGATGGCTCTGCATGATACGCAGATTATTCGGACGATGGCAACTGGTATCGCTGGTTTAAGTGTAGTTGCCGACTCGCTCAGCGCGATAAAATACGGCAAGGTGAAAGTGATTCGCGATGAAAACGGCCTTGCTGTTGATTTTGAAATAAGCGGCGATTTCCCTAAATACGGAAACAATGATGACCGTGTAGATAGCATTGCCGTTGGAATTGTAGAAAGCTTTATGAAAAAGCTGCGTAAGCATCAAACCTATCGCAACTCTGTTCATACTTTATCAATATTAACCATCACTTCAAACGTGGTTTATGGTAAGAAAACAGGGAATACACCAGATGGCCGCCGCGCAGGCGAACCATTTGCACCAGGAGCAAACCCAATGCACGGACGGGATACAAAAGGGACATTAGCATCACTTTCCTCTGTTGCCAAGCTTCCATACAGCTATGCAATGGATGGTATTTCCAATACGTTCTCCATCGTTCCGAAAGCATTAGGTAAGGAAGAAGAAAGTCAAATTTGCAACCTAGTGTCCATTTTAGATGGTTATGCCATTAAAGCAGGTCATCATTTAAATATAAACGTCTTTAACAGGGAAACACTTTTAGATGCCATGGAGCATCCGGAGCTTTATCCGCAACTAACAATCCGCGTATCCGGATATGCAGTTAACTTTATTAAGCTAACAAAAGAACAGCAGCTTGATGTAATCAATCGCACCTTCCATGAATCGTTGTAAAAAAATAGAGGCTGTCCCCTTCAGCCTCTGCTTTTAATGAGAGGAGAATCATCATGAACGGAAACATTCATTCTATTGAAACATTAGGAACTGTAGATGGGCCAGGAATCCGCTATGTCATTTTTACACAAGGCTGTCTGCTGCGCTGCCAATTTTGTCATAATGCCGATACTTGGGAAATCGGCACCGGAAAGGAAATGACAGTTTCCGAAATCATAGATGACTTGGAATCGTACCTCCCATTTATCCAAGCCTCAGGAGGCGGCATTACCGTCAGCGGAGGTGAACCCCTCCTGCAAGTTCCCTTTCTCATTGAATTATTTAAGGAATGTAAAAAGAAAGGAATCCATACAACCATCGATTCTTCCGGGGGCTGCTTTTCCCATTCCAAGCTGTTCATCGAACAGCTTGAAGAACTGTTACTTTACACCGATCTAATATTGCTTGATTTGAAACATATAAACAGGAAAAAACATATCCAATTGACCGGTATGGCCAATGACCATATTCTCGAGTTTGCCAATTTTTTGTCAGACCGAAATGTCCCGATTTGGGTTCGGCACGTTTTAGTTCCATCTGTAACTGATGAACCGGAAGACTTGAAGAATCTTGGCGAATTCATAGGTACACTTGAAAACGTTCGAAAAATTGAAATTCTTCCTTACCACAAACTGGGCGTATACAAATGGGAAGCGCTCGGCCACGAATACCCTTTAAAGGATGTGGAACCGCCAAGCGAAGAGAAGGTTGATTTTGCCTATTCGATGTTAACTGCACATTGGCAAAACCTAAAGAACACTAACTCCTTCCGGGAGTAAGTGTTCTTTACTTTTCATGAACATTTAGACCCAAACATTAACATCACAACAATAATTGATTATTTGGCTATTCTCTTATATACTCATATCATTGGTTACCTGATGCGAGGTGAAATGTTTGTTTCAATTATTAATCGATCATTCGGATATTAATACCTTAACAGCCCTTTATATGAGTCTTTATTTAGGACTGGTTTTAAAAAATTTGTGGGCTTTGGGTGTAGACTCCTCATCAATTGGTTCGCTTTCGAACCCATATGGCTCAAAAATTATTCACCCGCTGTTTTTTTATAAGAAAAAAAGCAGTTTAACGATTAGTATTATTTTAATAAGAATCGTTAAATTTATCCGAAGAAAAGCGTGTTTCCGGGACGATGATTCTGAAAAGCCAATTTCCTTCTTATTCTCTACTTTATACTAAATCATACCTTTAGGAGGAAATATGAAAAAACATAAATCATCGTTACTATTAATTATTCTATCTTTTTCTGTATTACTATTATCTGCATGCTCTTCCCAGCAAAGCGGGAAAAATGATGGTTTCTTCCATACGTACTTTGTTGAACCATTTGCAAAAATTATTCACTTCTTCGCAGAAGTTTTTGGCGGAAACTATGGACTAGCAATTATTTTCGTAACTTTGATCATCAGGCTTGTGTTAATGCCATTAATGCTAAGACAATATAAAAATCAAATGCATATGAAAGAAAAAATGGATGCCTTAAAGCCTGAGATGGATGCAATTCAAAAGAAGATGAAGGCCGAAAAGGATGCAAAGAAAAAACAAGAACTGCAAGCTGAAATGATGGGTCTATATCAAAAGCATGGTGTTAACCCATTAAATATGGGCTGCCTTCCAATTCTTATTCAGATGCCGATATTAACAGGCTTTTACTATGCAATTCGCGGCTCCCAAGAAATTGCTTCTCATAAATTTTTATGGTTTAGTTTGGGGCATCCTGATATCGTTATCACTATCATTGCAGGGGTTATTTATTATTTCCAATTTAGAGTTTCTCAGTCAACCATGCCAGAACAGCAGCGTCAACAAATGAAATTTATGGGGTTAATGTCCCCGCTTATGATTGTCATGTTCTCTTTCAGTGCACCTGCCGCTCTGCCGCTTTACTGGGTTGTTGGGGGAACGTTCCTGACTGTTCAAACCTTGATTAGTCAAAAGCTCTATGCAAAAAAACCTGCAGAAGCGCAGGCAAAATAACCTATTCATTAAAAGAAGCAACGTTACAGTTACTTCCTAGATTGTCGAGAAAGGTACTTTCTCGGCAATTTTTTATTGTGTCTAAACCTAAATACCAAAACTTTTATTGTTTGTCCCTGCTAATTGGCCTGTTGAAAAGCCTTTTATTATTTCAGTGGATAGTTTATTTTCATGTTTGGAAACCTATTTTTGTACAACTTAAAAAAGGAGTGCAAAAAAGTGAAATTGAGACTGTTCTTTACTGCTACTATCATGTTTAGTCTCTGCCTAGTTGGCTGTGCGCGAAATGATGTGAATGACGATACCGCCACCCGCAATGAGATAAATCCAGCCAAAGTAAATTATAATATACCAAATCACGGCGGGCCGGCCATTTCAGGTGTTGATGTCAGCGATCAAGAATTGGATAGAAATATTAACAAACAAGATATCCGTGGGGCAAATGTGCAAAGTACTACGGGTTCCAAGATGCGTGTTGCCGAGGAAGCAGCCCGCAAGGTATCGGACCTGCCTGAGGTAAATCACGCCAATATTATCGTCTCGAATCATAATGCTTATGTTGCCGCAAAACTGAACCGTACGGCACGAAATGGACTTACAGCCAATGTCAAAGATACAATTTCTAGAACAGTTAAATTAGTGGATCCAGATATTGATAACGTCTATGTTTCCGTTAATCCAGATTTTTATGAACGAATGAATCGTTTTGAAAGAGACGTCCGGAAAGGTCGGCCAGTTTCCGGTTTTTTTGACGAATTTACAGATACCATCCGACGTGTATTCCCGGATGCAAAATAGAAAAATGCCTGGCTTAAAGTGCCAGGCATTTTTTATGCGTCTTGAAAATAATCCTTATAAAATCCGCCAATCTTGCCGGAGTTGTCAATAATGTAATAGAATTCTTCCGTTTCATTTTTTACATCGTACACTTTTCCAACAGTCAACATGTTTTTTACCATATATTTTTCAGCGTTTGTATGCACACATTTAACTTTCTTAACTGTTTCGCGTTCACGCCATGTCAGATGAATCATGCTTTCACCGCCCTTTTTTCTCAATTGTCCAAGTTTAAGTATAATCAAAAGGGCCGGTATCGTGCAACAACATTGAAAATATTATCTTTTCACTACTTTTTTTGCCTTCTCCCTTAACCTGTATTTTTGTATTTTTCCGGAGGCTGTCATTGGATAAGAGTCTGTAAATTCTATATACCGCGGGATTTTATGTTTCGAGATTTTTCCTTTGCAGAATTCCCTGAACTCCTCAGCATCCGCCGACTCCCCTTCTTTTAATATGATCCAGGCCATTACCTCTTCCCCATACACTTCATCAGGGATTCCTACCACCTGGACATCTAAAATTTTGGGATTTGTATATAAAAATTCTTCAATTTCACGGGGATAGATATTTTCTCCGCCTCTTATTATCATATCCTTCAATCGGCCGGTAATTTTGCAGTAGCCGTTTTCATCCATGACTGCCAAGTCTCCTGTATGCAGCCAGCCCTCTTGGTCAATCGCTTCTGTCGTTGCCTCAATATTTTTGTAGTAGCCTCTCATGACATGGTAACCTCTGGTGCAAAGTTCCCCCTGAATACCGCGCGGCACTTCCCTACTCGTTCCCGGTTCAACAATTTTCACTTCGACATTTGGCAGAGCTTTTCCGACTGTTTCCACCCGTAATTCAATAGGGTCATCTGTCCGCGTCTGGGTAATGACCGGTGAGGACTCTGTTTGTCCATAGGCAATCGTAATTTCCGTGGCCCCCATCCTTTCGATAACGGCTTTCATGACTTCAATTGGACAATTTGATCCAGCCATGATCCCGGTTCTTAAGGACGACAGGTTATACTTTTCAAACTTAGGATCATTCAATTCCGCGATAAACATGGTCGGAACACCGTGAAGTCCCGTGCATTTTTCATCTTGAACCGTCTGAAGTACCTTTTTCGGGCTGAATTCCTGTACCGGTACCATGGTAGCTCCTACAGTCATGCAAGCCATTGTACCAAGAACACATCCGAAGCAGTGAAAAAATGGAACTGGTATGCAAAGGCGGTCTTGAACGGTCAGCTTCATGCAATTTGCAATATTTAAGGCATTATTGACAATATTATTATGGGTCAGCATAACACCCTTGGGGAAACCTGTTGTCCCGGAAGTATACTGCATGTTAATGACATCATCGGGTTCAAGTGAGTTCATCCTGTTATTCAGTTCTTGGTCTGAAACCAATTCACCTAAGCGAATAATATCTTCCCATGAAAAGGTACCTGGGTATCTCTTCTCCCCTAATACGATGACATTCTTAAGGAATGGCAGCTTGCTGCTTTTCAACCTGCCCGGTTCTGAAGTTTTTAATTCAGGTGCAATTTCGTAAAGCATATCGACATAGGAAGAATCCTTCATTATATCCATTAAAATAATCGTAGTGGAGTCTGATTGTTTTAAAAGATATTCCAATTCTGCTGTTCGATAGTTTGTGTTTACCGTAACCAGTACTGCCCCCATCTTTCCTGTAGCAAATTGGGTAATCAGCCACTCAGGAGTGTTTGTCGACCATGCTGCAAGATGCTCTCCCTTTTCGATTCCAAGCTTCATTAAGCCTTTTGCAGCGGTCCGGCAAACCTGGTTGAACCTGCTGTAGGTCCATCTCAGATTCCGGTCTGAATACACGACTGCTTCATGCTCTGGGTGTAATTTTGCTTTTTCTTCTAACAGCTCTCCAACTGTTACAGTTAATAATTCCGACATCCTTACAACCCCCTAAAACACTTTACAATCCAATTAAGTAAAACGCTTACAAAATGTATGTTAACATATTTTTGCGAATATTCAATATTTTTTAAATATAATATTTCCAATTATAGTAAACATAGCCCGTAATTAAGAATGACAAATTTGTGAAAATTTTATCAGTTAGGGTTCTCAAATCAATTGTAAACCATTACAATAGTAAAAACTGAATATTCAATCCACTTTCCGAGGAGGGCATTCTTAATTGAAGATTATGAGTAATGAACAGCTAATTCTTTCGTATCGGGATGCATTGAAGTCTGGTAAGGAAAAGGAATGGATAAAAATTCTTAAAGATGAAATTGAACGACGTGGATTAAGGCCATTAAAAAATCGCTAGACATTAAAAACCGCTGATCCGATTATCAGCGGTTTTCCTAATTTATTTTGACATATTATCCTTCAAGCAGTAACGTTTCCGGGTCCTCAAGGAGTTTCTTAATTGTACTTAAAAAGCTTACAGCTTCTTTGCCATCGACAATTCGGTGATCATAAGAAAGGGCAACATACATCATCGGGCGATTCTCCATTTTGTCCTTGTCAACCGCCACAGGGCGAAGCTGGATTGTGTGCATGCCAAGAATCCCCACCTGAGGCCCGTTTAAAATTGGCGTTGAAAGTAATGACCCGAAAACCCCGCCGTTCGTGATCGTAAAGGTGCCTCCTTGTAAGTCCTTTAATGATAATTTATTTGCTCTTGCTTTTTCAGCAAGCTGCATAATATCACTTTCAATTTCAGCGAATGATTTTCGGTCGGCATCTCTAACAACCGGTACGACTAGACCTTCTTCCGCCGCTACAGCAATGCCAATATCATAAAACTTTTTAACTAAAATTTGGTCGCCTTGAATTTCGGCATTTAAATAAGGGTATTTTTTCAATGCAGCAACTACAGCTTTTGTGAAGAAGGACATAAAGCCCAGCCGAACATCATGCTCTTCGAAAAATTTATCCTTCCGACGTTTTCGCAGGTCCATTACCGCTGTCATGTCAATTTCATTAAAAGTTGTTAACATGGCGGTTGACTGCTTTACCTCGAGCAACCGCTTTGCAATGGTCTGGCGGCGTCTGGACATTCTCTCATTGATAACTGGTTTTGCCAGATTTTCAACTTTCATCGGTTCCACTGATGCTTCCCTTTTAGGAACTGACGGCCCAGCCGGGTTCATACCAGGCTGAAATGATGAGACATCTTGTTTTCTTAATCTTCCTAATGGGTCGGATGACGGAATTTCTTGTAAATTGATACCTTTCTCCCTTGCTAGTTTACGAGCAGCAGGCGAAGCGATTGGGCGCTTTCCTGATTCCTCTTTTCTATCCTGCTGTATTCCAGCCGTCTCAACCGAACCTGTATTATTCGGCGGTGCAGGCGGAACCTCTGTTGGGACTGCAGCTGGTGGCTGTGGAGCCTGTTCTAAGACACCAGCAGGAGCGGCTTGCCCCACGCCCTCTTCAACCACAGCAATCGTTTCTCCGACGCGTACGGTGTCTCCTTCAGAAAATTTCTGTTCTGTCAGTGTGCCGGAAAAATCGGATATGATTTCGATATTGACTTTATCCGTTTCCAACTCAACTAAATATTCACCCTTCTCAACATGTTCCCCTGTGTTTTTTAGCCACTTAGCAATTGTTCCTTCTGTGATTGATTCGGCTAACTCTGGGACTTTAATTTCAGCCATGGCTAGATCCTCCTTCTTCAGCCCTTGAAAGTGCAGCACCAAGAATTTTTGATTGGATTAATTTATGAACGTTTGGTTCGCCTTCAGCAGGGCTTGACCGGCGCCTGCGGCCAATAAATTCAACCCTGATTCCAGCAGGGATTAGTTCATTAATCCGTGGTTCTACGAACGTCCAGGCACCCATATTTTTAGGCTCTTCCTGAACCCAAAGCACTTCATTTATATTCGGGTATTTTGCAAAAATATTTTTCAAGTCCATTGTCGGAAACGGATAGATTTCCTCCAGCCTAATCACCTGAAGCCAGTCAAATCCGCTTGGATCCTTGGTTTGCTCGGCGATGTCAATGGCTATTTTTCCCGAACACATAACAATCCGCTCGACCTTTTGATGATCCCTGGAGTGTGTAAAGTGCTCGATTACCGGTCTAAATTCCCCTTCACTTAAATCATAGCCGGACGACGATACTACCGGATTCCTTAATAAGCTTTTTGGAGACATGACCACAAGGGGCCTTACTTCTTCCTTACCGAGCATAGCAGCTTGACGGCGTAAAAGATGGAAATACTGTGCTGCTGTGGTTAGATTGACAACTGCCCAGTTTTTTTCGGAAGCAGACTGTAAATATCGCTCCAGCCTCGCACTAGAATGCTCCGGTCCTTGGCCTTCATATCCATGTGGAAGAAGGAGAACCAATCCAGATTTCTGTCCCCATTTTGCCCTCCCGGCCGCGATAAACTGATCAAACATAACCTGTGCCGCATTAGCAAAATCCCCATATTGAGCCTCCCAAATCACTAAAGTCTCCGGTGAAAAGACATTATAGCCATACTCAAAGCCAACCACCGCTGCCTCAGTTAATGGACTGTTATATACGGCGAAGGAAGCCTTTGCCATTGATAATTGATGAAGAGGAAGAAACATCCTACCTGATTGATAATCATGCAGGACTAGATTTCTTTGAGCAAAGGTTCCGCGTTCAGTGTCTTGTCCTGATATGCGGATTGGGACCCCATCTGCCAAAATAGAGGCAAAAGCAAGTGACTCTGCTAAAGCCCAATCGACTTTCCCTGTTTCATCAAATGCTTCTATTCTTCTTTTTAAAATCTTTTCAAGTTTATTAAACACTTTAAAATCCTGCGGCCACTGCAGCAGCTCTTCGTTCATTTTTTTCAAAGTTTCAAGCGGCACCTTTGTTTCATATGTTGCTCTCTCTATATTAAATAATGGCGGTTCCGGTATCGTAATTTCTTCATCATGCTTAATTCTAGACACCTTATCATTTGCCTTAACAAGCCGTTCATGAATATCCTTTTGAATTTTTGCTATGTCCTCATCCGTTACAAGCCCTTCATTGCCAAGTTTCTTCCCGTAAAGTTCCTTCACGGTAGGATGCTTTTGAACAATGGTATACATTTGCGGGCTGGTTGTCATCGGCTCATCCATCTCGTTATGACCAAAACGACGATAACCAATTAAATCAATCAAGAAATCCTTTTTAAACTCCGACCTGTATTCGGCAGCTAAAACAGCGGCGGCGATGCAGGCATCCGGGTCATCGGCATTAACATGAATGATTGGAATCTCAAACCCCTTTGCCAAATCACTTGCATACCTTGTTGAACGTGAGTCATGGGATTCAGTTGTGAATCCGATCATATTGTTGGAGATAATATGAATCGTTCCGCCGGTACGATAACCTCTTAAACTGCTTAAGTTTAAGGTTTCAGCCACAATCCCTTCACCAGGAAATGCAGCATCGCCATGAATTAGAATGGCCAAAGCAGCCTTATAATCTTCAGTTGGATATCCCGATGCGCTTCTATCATCCTGTGCTGCTCTCGTGAACCCTTCTACCACAGCACCAACATATTCCAAGTGACTAGGATTATTAGCCAATGTAATTTTTGCCCTTACTGCATTTTCACCTGCAAGCTGCCGGTTTAACCCGAGGTGGTATTTAACATCACCGGTCCAGCCGAAGTTAATCCCAACTGACCCTTCAGAAGGAACAAGTTCCTTATTTGGTGCATGCTGAAATTCCGCGAAAATCATCTCATATGGTTTGCCTAGAACATGGGCAAGTACATTTAATCTGCCGCGGTGGGCCATTCCAATATTAATAAATTCAGCTCCATCCCGAACGGTCTCGGCGATTATTTCATCGATTAAGGGAACCATTACGTCCAGTCCTTCAATGGAAAATCGCTTCTGTCCTACGAAAGTTTTATGAAGGAATTTCTCGAATTCTTCCACTTCAGTTAGCCTTTTTAATATTTCTATTCGTTTTTCTTTTGGAAGCGGGGACTGGAGCCTTCCATTTTCAATCCTTTCGATTAGCCAGTTTCTTTCCGCAACATCATGGACATGATCGAATTCATATGCAATCGATTTTGTATACACTTCTTTTAGTTTCATATATGCATGAAATGCAGTTTGGCCCGATACCGGTCCATTTTCTGAAATAATCTGCCCGGGAAGACTCCTTAAATCTTCTTCTGTTAAGCCATAGCTATTGAGGTCCAGATGAGAAATATCAGGTGTATAATTTCCCAATGGATAAATATTGGCAGCCAAATGGCCAAATGTTCGGATATTTTCAGCAAGTTTTATGGCAGCATATATTTTTTCTGTTTGTAACGGTTTACCCTCATGAATATCAGGCTTAATAGATACGAAGGAGGAAAATTCCTCATCATTCATTTCTTCAAAAAACATTCTCATTTCCGGTTCAATTGCCGTTGGGTCCTCTTTATACCTTTCAAATTGGTCAATGACATAACCTAAATTTGGACCAAGGAATTCATCCAAAATAGCCTTTCTATTTTCATTAGGCCCCTTCATCCATCAATCCCCCTTAAAACATATGTAAATTTCACTTTGACAAAATACAGCATGAACCAAAATCACTATATCTTTATGTAATGTTTACATTTTAGTGTGTGTCATTCACGAACAAAAAATTTCTTAATTAAAGAAAAAAGCACACGTTCGAAAACGTGTGCAAAGTTATGACAATATACTTATGAATTAACGGAAATAACAGGGGAAAAAGATAACTCTTCCAGCTTTAGCGCAATTTTTTCAGCAGCATCCGAAGGATCTTCTGCAAAAATATCATAAAAATCCCCTATATAGTCCTGTCTGGCATGAGTGTAACGGGGATCATAATAATGCTCGAGCAAAATGGAAATCATATCCTGATAATTCCGTTCTTCTAAATATTCCAAAAGGGTGTTTTTAATTTCAATATCCTTAACACGCTTGATGACTCTTTCAATTCCAAGCGAGATTTTTTCATGGAACCAAGGCTCCTGCTTGTATGGTAAAACATACTCGGATACCAGATGTTTTACTCGCTGCTCGAGAGGGGAATGGATATAAATGTTTAAGCCTTTAAATTTAATATCCATCAATTCTTCAGGCTGTACAGCCTTTCCAATCCGCTTACTTTCAGCTTCAACCAGGAAGTAATCAGCACCCTGAATTTCCCGAAGCCCATCAAATAATAGAGAATCAAAGGTCTTTTGATTATTGCCCTCATTAAGACCGATTGTTCCAAAAATTGAACCCCTGTGTGCAGCCATTTCTTCCAAATCCAAAATGGGATAGCCTCGTTTTTTCAATTGCTTTAAAACCTCAGTTTTACCAACACCGGTCATTCCGTGAATGACGACAGCCTGATTCGGAACCATCGCTGGAATTTTCTCAAGGATAAAATGACGATGGGCTTTATAACCGCCAATTAAACGCCATGCATATATTCCTGCAAATTCCAAAAAGGTTGCGACGGCTTTACTGCGCATACCGCCGCGCCAACAGTAAACAACAAGTTCTCCTTTTTCGGAATAGGATTTAATTTCATTCAACATCCGGGGAAGCTTTGGCGAAACCAATTCCATTGCCCGCCATTTTGCGGCTGCCTGGCCCTCGTGCTTATAAATCGTACCTATTTCCTGACGCTCCTCATTCGAAAACAAAGGCACATTAATCGCTCCTGCAATAGCGCCATCGTTAAATTCAATTGGTGAACGTACGTCAATAATGATTGGGTTAGATAAATTCAATAAATCTTCTACTGTAATTTCCTTCATGTTTACATTAAACTCCTAGCTACTGTTTTACTAAATTTTGATGAAAAACAAACAAAACTTCCTCAATCCGGGAAGTTTTTTGAAGTCAAGTTCATTAAAGTAATTATATACAAATTATATAGGAGTTAAGCAAGCCTATCAAGAAATTAAGATTTCCATCCAACATTTTACATTATACCAATTTACCAAACGGTACTCCAACCAACATCTCCAATGCCTTTAGAAACTTTCCCCAATTAGCCGGAAAGCTCTCCATTCCGCCAAATTCGTAGGTTTTTTCCTGTGTTTTCAGAGTTACTGTCCAAAAGTTTCCGTCAAGTACAATTCCATTTTCCTTTTGATAGGTTGGTTCCCATTCCCAAATTCTCATTGAGTAAATTTTTCTTTTAAATTGCTCTAGGCTTCCTGGCTTAAACACGGGAAGGGGTGAAACCGAATGCTGCTCCGGTTGATTTCTCCATTCGGTATAAACAAACCTTTCTTTAAGAAAATTTATGCTGACATGATGAGAAATCCCTTCAAAACACTCCAAAGAAACGCTTAAAGAATATAATTGTTTGGTTGTTTCAGACACTCTCATAATTTTCTCATCCTCAAGAATTTTAATTTCATATACCCATTTGAGCAAATTATAATCAATATAAAAAAAAACGGATGTAACAATTGACACATTTTTACTTAAAAAGAGGAGGCATCTCGAGACGCCTCCTTCATTTTATGCAAATGTTTGTTTATAAATGGACATGAATTCTTCCATTTCTTCCAGCTGGTTATTGGCAAAGTACTCGACAATTTTACTGCCAACTACTACTCCATCGCAATACTTCGTTATTTCCTTTATCTGCTCTTGATTTGAGATGCCAAATCCCGCTAATACAGGAATCGGACTAGCTTCCTTAACAGCTTGTAAAAATGAATGCAGTTCATTACCAAATTCGTTTCTTGTTCCTGTAATCCCTTTGACAGTAACGGTATATAAGAATCCCTTACCTTTATTAGAAATCTCTCTGATCCGTTCGATTGGTGTAGTTAGTGTTACGAGTCGAATCAATTCCACTTCCGCTTGTTCTAGCAGCGGGGCAATGATTTCCTCTTCCTCCACAGGCAGGTCCGGAATAATGCAGCCTGCGACACCTGCAGTTTGAACGTCACGGACAAATGTCTCGATTCCGTATGAATAAACAGGATTTAAATAGGTCATGAGAATAATAGGAGTAGTGACTGATTCACGTGCTTTGGTGATTTCTTTTAAAATCCCTTTTAATGTGGTTCCATTTTGTAATGCTCTAATACCCGCGCGCTGAATGGTAGGACCATCAGCAACCGGGTCAGAGAAAGGAACACCCACTTCAATCGCCGTTGCCCCGAATTTTTCTAACAGTGCCAGCCTTTCAGACAGGTTCTCCAAACCGCCATCTCCAGCCATTATATAAGGCACAAAAGCTTTTTTGTTTTCCTTATTCAATTGTTGAAAAGCTTGTTCAATTCGGTTCATTTTCCGCTGCCCCCTTTAAGTCTTGATTTGACTGCATCCACATCTTTATCTCCACGCCCTGATAAGCAGACTACAATATTTTGGCCGGTTCCAAGCTGACCCGCCAATTTTACAGCGAACGCAACGGCATGGGAGCTTTCAAGTGCCGGTATAATTCCTTCAAGCTTCGATAATAGCTGAAAGGCATCAAGGGCTTCTTTATCAGTTATCGAGTGATAGCTAGCCCGCCCGCTGTCCTTTAGATAGCTGTGCTCCGGCCCCACGCCCGGATAATCGAGCCCGGCAGAAATGGAATGTGCTTCTTGAATTTGGCCATCTTCGTTTTGCAAAACGTACATTAAGGCTCCATGCAAGACCCCCGGTCTCCCTTTTGTCAGCGACGCAGCATGAAATGGTGTATCAACACCATGACCGGCGGCTTCCACACCAAAGAGTTTTACCTCTTCATCTTCGATAAAAGGATAGAACATTCCCATCGCATTACTTCCGCCCCCAATACAGGCTACGACCGCATTAGGAAGGCTCCCGTTCCTTGCTAAGAATTGTTGTTTTGTTTCCATGCCGATGACACTTTGAAAATCCCTGACAATGACCGGAAATGGGTGTGGGCCGGACACGGACCCCAATAAATAGTGGGTATCATCGACATTGGCAACCCAATACCTGAGGGCCTCATTTACGGCATCCTTTAAGGTCGCGCTGCCTGATGTTACACTGACTACCTTCGCACCTAAAAGCTCCATCCGATACACGTTCAAGGCTTGCCGCCTGATGTCTTCCTCTCCCATAAAAATGATGCAATCAAGGTTTAACAGTGCACAAACGGTAGCTGTGGCAACTCCATGCTGGCCGGCGCCAGTTTCCGCTACAATTTTTCTTTTTCCCATACGGACAGCAAGCAGCGCCTGACCGATTGCGTTATTGATTTTATGGGCACCGGTATGATTTAAATCTTCTCTTTTTAAATAAATATTGGCCCCCCCGGCATGCTTTGTCAGGTTTTCCGCAAAATAAAGCGGGGTTTCCCTGCCAACATATTCCTTTAGTAATCTATCAATCTCAGCTTGAAATTCCGGGTCATTTTTTGCCTCGTTGTAGGCTTCATTCAGTTCTGTTACAGCCTTCATTAGTGTTTCAGGAACAAATTTTCCGCCATATATGCCAAAATGGCCTTTTTCATTCGGTAAGGTATAAGTACTCATATAATATCCTCCTAGCGTTCGCTTTTTGCTTTTTCTAAAAATACTTTTATTTTCTCCAAATCTTTTACCCCATCGGTTTCTACCCCGGAACTCACATCGACCATATACGGTTGAATGGTGTTGATGGCTGCCTCTACATTTTCCTGATGCAGTCCTCCGGCCAGGATGACCTTTTTCCCCTTAAGGAGTCCGGTATTCACCTCACTCCATGTGAATGCTGTCCCATTTCCCCCGTGGTATTTCCCTTTGGGGCCATCAAGAAGAATATACTCAGCAGGAAAATCCCTAAGTTCCGCTAATTTCTCATTTCCTTCAAAACTGGCAGCCTTGATCACCGGGAGCGAAAGGGATTCACTAAAGTTTTCCGATTCCTCTCCGTGCAGTTGAATATGAGTCAGGCCGGCAATTGCAGCAATCCGTTCAATTTCAGCTTGTGATTCATTGACAAAAACACCGACCTTAAAAACTTCCTTAGGCAATTCGGAAATGATTTCTTGTGCCTTCTCAGCGGTTAATCTCCGCTTGCTTTTTGCAAACACGAAGCCAAGTGCATCAGCACCATACTCCACTGCCGCAAGTCCAGTTTCCACATCCATAATCCCGCAGATTTTTACTTTCATGGCCGTGCACCTTCTATTAGCGGCAATTGAAAATCTGAAAAGGTTCGCTTGAGGTTTGCGCTTTTCATAAAGGCTTCCCCGACAAGAATGCCATTTGCTCCAGCATTCCGAACCCGGTTAACATCCTCCTGGCTATGAAGTCCACTTTCACTTATTAAGAAAGCACCTGATTGTTTCACCGCCGCTGCTAATTTTTCAGTAACTTCAAGTGATACTTGGAAGGTTTTTAAGTCACGGTTATTCACGCCAATCAGCTTTGCCCCAGTCTTTAAGGCCGGTTCCAATTCAGCCTGATTGTGAACCTCCACCAAAACCTCTAGACCTAAATTTGTAGCATATTGATATAATTCGGTTAATTTTTTTTCATCAAGCGCAGCGACAATCAATAGGATGATATCAGCCCCATGTGCGCAGGCGTTATGGATTTGCAGCGGATCGATAATAAAGTCTTTGCAAAGGATCGGCAGCTGCACTGTTTCCCTTACCGCTATTAAATCTTTAAAAGACCCTTTAAAGAAAGTTTGGTCAGTTAAAACGGAGATGGCGCTGGCACCGGATTGTTCGTAAATGGAAGCCTGTACAGCCGGTTCCACACCATTATTAATCATTCCTTTCGAAGGTGAAGCCCGCTTGAATTCAGCAATAATGGATATTTGCTGTGACTTTTGAAGCTTATCAAGCAACGATCTTTTTTCACGATCTATTGCCGGATAAAAATCACTCTGATTCTGCAGGAGAGCAAGTTCCTGTTTCTTTTGTTCAATAATTCGGTCTAATATCGTTGTCACCTATATCGCCTCTCTTTGCATTGCTCGTGATTTTTCAATTAATACTTCTAATTTGTGATGGGCCGCTCCAGAATCAATGACTTCTGCGGCTAGTTTTATACCCTCTTTAATGGTGTCTGCCTTTCCGGCTGTTAAAATACCAAGGCCAGCATTTAGGAGTACGGTATCTCGATAAGGACCCTTTGTACCTCTTAGTACATTCCGTAAGATTTCTCCGTTTTCCATCGCATCGCCGCCTTTTATGAAGCTATTATCATAGGTTGGCAAACCAACATCTTCAGGATAGAAGGATTGGCTTGTGATGACTCCATCTTCTAAAATAGTCAAATGGTTTTCTCCCTGCAGGGATGCCTCATCCATAAAGCCGGCGCCATTTAGGACGATCGCCCGCTTGCGTCCAAGCTGATTTAACACCTCTGCAAAAACTGGCAAAAGATCTCGGCGATACACGCCTAGAAGTTGATAGTCCAATTCGATTGGATTTGTCAAAGGCCCGATAAAGTTAAAAATTGTCGGGATTTTCAACTGTCTCCTAACGGTCGTCACCTTTTTCAATTTTGGATGCACATGTGGGGCAAATAAAAAGGCAATCCCGATTTCGCTTAGGATCTCTTCCGTACTTTCTGCTGGTAAATTAAGATTGACGCCTAAGTATTCCAGAACGTCAGCGCTTCCTGTCTTACTGGAAACACTTCGATTTCCATGTTTAGCAACTGGTATTCCAGCCGCAGCGAGGACAAAAGCAGAAGTAGTACTTACATTAAAGCTTGAAGAACCGTCACCGCCAGTTCCGCAATTATCCAAAGCATTCGGAAACTTCTTTTTAAATGACAATGTCTTTCCTTTTAATGCTTTTACAATGCCAACGATTTCATCAACTGTTTCACCCTTGGATTTAAGTCCCATTAAAAAAGCGGCAATTTCCGATTCCGATACCTCTTCACCTAATATAAAATCAACTGCTTCCTTCATCTCGTTTTCAGAGAATGACCGTTGTTCAGCTAACTGTAGTAAATATTCCTTCATTTGTATCCATCCTTCCTATTTCAAGTAAGAAATTTTTAAGCATTTGTTTTCCTAATGGAGTCCCAATAGATTCTGGATGAAACTGGAGCCCGTAAACTGGGTAATCCTCGTGTTTTATCGCCATAACCTCGTTATCATCCATGGAATGAGCAATACACTCAAGTTCTGGCGGCATCGTATCTTTTTCAATTTTTAATGAATGGTAACGCATCACTTCCAATGGTGAGGATAAATAATTGAAAATGCCGCTGCCATTGTGATTGATGAACGAAGTTTTGCCATGTTTAATTTGTTTTGCTCTATTAATTTCACTTCCGAATGCTGCTCCTATTGCCTGGTGCCCAAGACAAATTCCTAAAATAGGAATTTTATTATAGAAGTTGTTAATGATCTCGATACAGATACCGGCGTCCTCCGGTTTACCAGGCCCTGGTGAGAGGATAATTGCTTTTGGATTCAAAGCCTTGATTTCCTCTAGACTAATCTGGTTATTTCGATAAACTGCGGCTTCTTCCCCTAATTCTCCCAAATACTGATAAAGGTTGAAGGTAAATGAGTCAAAATTATCAATGAGTAATATCATCCCGGGGTTCCCTCCAAAAATGCTTTTAATTTATTTAAGGTTTCTTCATATTCTGATTCAGGATCGGAATCATGGACAATGCCGGCCCCAGCTTGAATAAATGCCTTTCCGTCTTTTAATATCATCGTCCGAATCGCAAGGGCAAAATCCATGTTTCCATTCACTGAAAAGTAACCAATCGCTCCCGAATAGAGACCTCGTTTTGATTTTTCAAGTGTGTTAATGATTTCCATCGCCCTAACCTTTGGTGCTCCTGATACCGTCCCGGCCGGGAGGCAGGCAGCAAGCGCGTCAAGCGCGGTTTTATCGGACATGAGGGTTCCGCTGATTTCGGAAACGATGTGCATAACATGGCGGAACTTTTCAATGGCCATGTACCGGTCAACCTGAACGGAACCAAATTCGCAAACCTTTCCCAAGTCATTTCTGCCAAGATCGACGAGCATCTTATGTTCAGCCAATTCTTTTTCATCAGCCAATAATTCCTTTTGAATGGCTTCATCTTCAGCTGCGGTTTTTCCTCGCCTTTTTGTTCCGGCTATCGGATTGGCTATGACTGATTTACCTCTCGTTTTAATTAAGCTCTCAGGCGATGAACCAATCACGGTATAGCCATCAAAGTCGATGTAGAACATATAGGGCGTCGGGTTGTTAGCCCGGTGTTTACGATAAAGCGATAATGGAGAGCCATCAAAGGCTGCTTTCATCCTCCTCGATAGGACAACCTGGAAAATGTCACCTTCTAAAATATGCTCTTTAGCAATTTCAACATTTTTGATAAAGGCTTCCTTGGAAATTTCCGATTCAAATCCTGATAAGCTAAAACTATTCTCCTCATCATTAACATTAGGTGTTTTTAATTCCTGAAGCCTTTTGTCGATTCTCATTTCAATACTTGCACCGTCTGAATCATCCTGAAGTGGAATACCGACGATAAATACCCTCTCCTCAAGATGATCAAAGACAATCACTTCCTCATACACCATTAGGTGGACATCCGGCATATTCAAACTGTTCGGGTATTCCTCACCAATCACTTCATACTGTCTGATGATATCGTAGCCGACATAGCCAATCGCCCCGCCGATAAACGGAAATGGCAGCTCATCAAGTTTTATCGAAGGCAGAAGATTATCGATAACGTCTAATGGATTTCCGCTTATTTCCTGCGTTTGTCCATTTCTTTTAATCAAGCGATTTTCCTTTCCTATGGAAACAAGCTCAATGGCTGGGTCTGCGCCAATAAAGGAATAGCGGCCGGAATCATTGTATTTATGGGAACTTTCCAGTAAAAATTTCTTCTTTCCGCTGATTTTTTGCAAAATGGAAATGGGCGTTAGAGTATCACCGCTTATTTCTTTCATAAAAATAGCCATTTTAATGTTCATCGTTCAGACTCCCTTCAGAAAATAAAAAAGTCCCCTATATCCATAACACGGTTATGAATATAGAGGACGAATCTCGGATCGTGGTGCCACCTCATTTTGAAGCAATTAGTTTGCTTCCTCGTTTCAGATACAGAGCAAATAACTCGATATCCTATCCTTTTAACGGTGGAACTCCGTACATCCCTACTCTAGTTCAAGATGTCTCTCGCAAGTCCATTCGGCAAATCCTTTCTTATCGGGCTCACACCATTCCCCGACTCTCTGGAAAGAAACAAATATGCTTACTCCTCTTGCTCATCGATTTCATTATTTTTTTGACAATAAAAAAGGGCCTCCCGTCCATAAAAAGGACGGGAGACCCGTGGTGCCACCTTCATTAGCTAACTAATTAGCTCACTTTACCGATATCAAAGAAAAATGCTTTAATATCTGTCTCATGTAACGATGAGATTTCGCCAAAGCCTACTGGTCCCATTTATGGAAGGTTCGGTTTGGAGGCTCCGAAGTCCATTCACTTAAACGTCATCACTGATTTTCACCAACCATCAGCTCTCTTTTGAATCCGTAAAAGCTACTACTCTTCATCACTGCCGCAAGTTCATTTTGTTGTTTTTTATGTTATTACAATAACCAGTATATTGTCAAGGAATTAATTTTAGAATTATCGAATTTTTCACAAAAGCAATCTAATATCCCTTACCATTAAAAGGATTACTGCCTTAAGTTTTTTTAAATCAAAATAGTGAATATTAACAGTACAAAGAAAAAAGGCGGGATAGAGGATAAATGGAACACATTGAACAATTGTGGAATAATCCACGGACCGCTAAAAAGAAGCAATCAAAGGCTGGCCAAAATCGATCAAGTGAGATATCTAACAAGAAGTGGGCAATTCTATCCATATCTTCCATTCCATTGGTCATGACTTTAGGAAATTCCATGTTAATTCCGGTATTACCGGCATTGGAGAAGGAATTATCCATTTCTTCCTTTCAGTCGAGTTTAATTATAACTGTTTATTCAATCGTAGCCATTATCTTAATACCAGTTGCCGGCTACTTATCTGATCACATCGGCAGGAAAAAAGTTATTATCCCAAGTTTAATTATCGCCGCGCTCGGGGGATTGCTTTCGGGATGGGCTTCTTGGAAATTGGACGCTTATTGGCTGGTTTTAGCCGGCCGTGCGCTTCAGGGGGTTGGTGCAGCTGGGGCATTTCCGATTGTCCTGCCGCTAGTCGGTGATATGTTTAAAAATGAGGATGATGTGAGCACCTGCTTAGGAATCATCGAAACCTCCAATACATTTGGCAAGGTTCTAAGTCCGATTTTCGGAGCAATTTTAGCTGGGTTTATCTGGTTTTTGCCGTTTTTCTCGATCCCTGTATTTTGTCTTATTTCAGTACTTATGATGGTATTTCTTGTTAAATCACCACAAAAAAAGCAAAAAACAATCCCATTTAGGGATTTCTTTATGAATGTTAAAAAGACTTTTGCTGAAAGCGGTCGTTGGCTATATGCCATCTTTTTTATTGGCGGTATTCTTATGCTTGTTCTGTTTGGCATCTTATTTTACCTATCAGAAGTGTTTGAAAAAGAATATGGCATTAAAGATCTTAAGAAAGGGTTCTTTTTGGCATTACCTCTTGGAGCACTTTGCTTATCCTCCTTTATCGGCGGAAAGGTGATTAAAAAAAATAAAGTGTTAATGAAGTGGTTAACATTTGGCGGAATTCTTGCTGCAGGGCTTTCTATTGCGGCCTTATGGATTTCCATTAAGCTTTGGTTTATGATTTGCATGTTTCTGATTGCGGGGATTGGCATTGGTCTAGGACTCCCCTCTCTTGATGCGCTTATTACAGAAGGAGTCGAAAAGAAAGAGCGGGGTACCATTACCTCACTTTACAGTTCCATGAGGTTTATTGGCGTTGCTGCCGGACCTCCGATTATCGCTTTATTGATGAAGTTTCCGAACCACTGGATTTTTATTTTAATGAGCAGTTTAAGCGTCTTGGCAGCCATTGTGGCTCTTTTCGCCATTAAACCGCCTCCGGAAAAAAGTTAAAAGCCGGCCAAAGATGCCGGCTTTTGCTATTATTTTACTGGTTTTTTCAAGAATCCGATTAATAACGCTGAAACAACCGCGCCAGCAAGAATTGCCAGGGCGTACATAAGAGCTCCGTTTTCTACTAATGGTACGACGAAGATTCCGCCATGAGGTGCCCTTAAGCCAATATGAAATGCCATGGATAGAGCACCGGCTACCGCAGAACCTGCCATAACAGATGGTATCACCCGGAATGGGTCTGCTGCCGCAAATGGAATCGCACCTTCTGTAATAAACGATAATCCCATTACATAGCAAGCCTTACCCGCATCTCGTTCCTCAGTCGTAAACTTATTCTTAAAGACGCTCGTGGCAATAGCAATTCCTAATGGCGGCACCATGCCTGCCGCCATAACCGCTGCCATTGGTTCGTAAACGCCACTCGCCAGCAAGCCTGTACCGAATACATAGGCCGCTTTATTAATAGGGCCGCCCATATCAAACGACATCATTAAACCTAATACAATCCCTAAAAGTACAGCGTTTCCAGTCCCTAGACCGGTAAGCCAATGAGTAATCTCTGTATTTAACCATGCTACCGGTTTGTTAACAACATAATGCATAATAAATCCAGTAATGGCGATCCCTAAAAGTGGATAAATTAAGATTGCTTTAATTCCTTCCAGCGACTTTGGAAGTCCGGCAAATACTTTCTTTAAAAGCAGAACAATATAACCAGCCAAGAATCCGGCAATTAACCCGCCTAGGAAACCTGCGCCGCCGTTTGCCGCCATCATACCGCCAACCATACCGGCTGCAAAACCAGGGCGGTCTGCAATGCTGAGGGCAATAAATCCAGCTAGAACGGGTACAATCAGTTTAAATGCGTTGTCGCCGCCAATGGTCATTAATGCCGCAGCAATCGGATTATAGGATGGATCGTCCGGCTTAAAGGAGTTATAGCCAAACATAAAGCAGATTGCAATTAGGATTCCGCCACCAACAACAAATGGAAGCATGTTTGACACACCGTTCATTAAGTGCTTGTAAAATCCCGTTTTTGAACCTTTTTGCTCTGATTTTTGAGTACCTTCAGTGCCGCTGCCATTGTAGACTGGAGCGTCCTTTTTTAAAGCCCGTTCAATTAATTGCTCCGGGCGCCGGATGCCATCAGCGACCGCCGTCTGTATGACATGTTTTCCTTTAAACCGTTCCATTTCGACATTGATATCGGCAGCTACAATAACTGCTGTTGCATTTTCAATTTCCTCTTTAGTCAAAACATTTTTGGCTCCGCCAGAACCGTTGGTTTCAACCTTGATATTGACACCCAATTCAGCAGCCTTGGCCTTTAAGGAATCTGCCGCCATATAAGTATGGGCGATACCGGTTGGGCATCCAGTCACTGCTACAATTGAATTCTTTTTCGGCTCAGATACTGCCTCCGCTTTCTCCTCTTTATCAAAACGGTTGATGATACCTATTATTTCATCCGCAGATGCTGCCTTTAATAACTCATACCGTACTTCAGCTTTCATTAACAATCCGGACAGACGTGCCAAGGCTTCCAAATGAGTGTTATTAGCCCCTTCTGGTGCAGCAATCATGAAAAATAAATGGGCAGGCTTTCCGTCCAACGATTCATAGTCAACACCGGTAACGGATTTACCAAAGGCAATAGCCGCTTCTTTAACTGCCGCCGTTTTTGCGTGTGGAATCGCAATTCCGTCGCCGATTCCTGTCGTACTTTGGCCTTCTCTTTTTAAAATGGCGGATTTAAAATCATTTTGGTTTGTTATTTTTCCCGCCTTCAGCAGTACATCGACAAGTTGATCAATTGCTTCTTCTTTTTGTTTACCATCAATATTTAAAAGGATTGTATCTATTGTAAGCAATTCAGTAATTTTCATTTTGGTTGTCTCCTCTACCTGATTTCCTTAATCTGAACTTGTGGAATAAGCTCAGCCACTTGATCCTTAGTACAAAGTCCTAACGAGAAAGCGGTGGCACTTCCTGAGGCAACACTATATCGGAATGCTTCGATTAAATCTCCTGTTCTTTCGTAAGCGGCCAAAAACCCTGCCACCATAGAATCCCCGGCCCCAACCGAGTTTTTAACCTTACCTTTTGGAACATTAGCGAGCAGCGTACTATCCTTATTAATGAATACCGCTCCTTGATCAGCCAGTGAAACAATGACATTTTCAGCTCCCATCGAGACAAGCTTTTTCCCAAACGGGATGACTTCCTCAGGGCTTGATATTACGGTATCAAACAGTTCTCCTAGCTCATGATGGTTTGGTTTAATTAAAAACGGCTTAAATTTTAGGACATTTTTCAATAAGTCCCTTTCCGCATCAACAACAAATTGCGCTCCAGTTTCTTTACTGATTTTAACTAGCTCTTCATAAGTAGTTTTTGGCAATGAGCCTGGTATACTTCCCGCCAAGACTAATAAATCGTTCGCATTTAGTTGGCAGATTTTATCCTTCAGCAAGCCGAAAGCAGTCTCTGATATATCAGGTCCTTTTGCATTAATTTCTGTTTCCTGGCCTGTTTTAAGCTTTATATTAATCCTAGAGTCCTCTACGACCTTCACAAAATCTGTTTCTATATTTTCTTTTTCAAGAAATTGCTCAATATATGCTCCAGTAAAGCCTCCGATAAAACCAAGCGCTTTACTGTTCGTTTCCATTTGCTTTAAAACTCTTGAAACATTAATTCCCTTTCCTCCGGGAAATTTTGCTTCGCTCTCAGTTCGATGTAATTCTCCCAACTGAAAGCTATCAAGTTTTACAATATAGTCAACCGAAGGGTTTAACGTTAATGTGTAAATCATGCTGTCACGACCTTTATTGTGGTTCTATTTAAATATTGATGTCCAATTTCTTCTTCTAGTTCGTTTGTAATAATCGAGGCTTCATGAATATCGGCAATCTTGGCAAATGATATTTCCGAAAACTTAGTACTGTCTGCCAGTACAAAAGCCTCCCTTGATAAGAAAACCGCTTTTTGCTTTACCATTGCTTCTTCTTGGTCTGGGGTGGTAAAGCCGAATTGAGGATGAATGCCATTTACACCCATAAAGCATTTGTCAAAACGGTAAAACTCAAGGCTTTCCAGGGCCCCACGGCCAATTAATGCATTTGTTTTTTGTTTTGCAAACCCGCCAATTAAGAAAGTAGAAATACCTTTATTTAATAACCCCGGTAAATGCATAAAACCATTTGTTACCACGACAATATCGTTTGGCAGGCTATCAATCATTTCAAAAATAGTTGACCCTGCATCTAAATAAATGCAATCCCCTTCTTCCACTAAACCAGCCGCATATTTTGCAATCAACTGTTTTTCATGAAGGTTTTTGGAGGATTTCTCTATCATGCTAGGCTCCTGGAGTTTTCCCTGCAGCCTTGATGCACCACCATGGATTCTTTTTAAAAACTTTTGTTCCTCAAGTTGAGACAAGTCCCTGCGGATTGTTGATTCGGAGGAACACGTTAGCTCCATGATTTCCTGGATTTTAATAATACCCTTTTCCTTTAATAATTGTAGAATAAGCCGATGACGTTCAGGAGTTAACAAGTCATCACCACCTATTTTTTATTGTTATGTTTATATAATACTGTAACCGATTGCAAAAATCAATCGTTTTCAATCAAAAACATCCAAATTTTTGACTGATTTTGAGTAAAAAATAAAAAACCCTTCCAAAACCATTCATGTTTTTGCATTCATTAAATTTTTTTCTACCACTCTTATTAGTATTATGCTATAATGATCTTGTCTTTAATTATGCGGGTGTGGTTTAATGGTAGAATTTCAGCTTCCCAAGCTGACGGCGGGGGTTCGATTCCCCTCACCCGCTCCAAATGAGTTGGAGGAGTACCCAAGTGGTTATAAGGGGGCGCACTCGAAATGCGTTAGGACGGGCAACCGTTGCGTGAGTTCGAATCTCACCTTCTCCGCCATACATAGGACTAAAAACGCCAGAGATTTCTGGCGTTTTCTTATTGAAACAAAATATGTCATAATAATAAAGTCAATAATTTATGCAAAGGATGATATAGTTGAATATTACGGGTCATACATTAGAAAAATTGGAAGATCCATTTGGTTTATTATCGGGGGACCGTTACGAGATTTTTCTTGACCTTGATATAGATGAAGAGGATGAACTTTTTTCTGATAAAGGGGTTGGATTAAGGGTCCTTTTTGTAGCGGATGAGAGTGAAACAAAAATCTCCAATTATCACTTCTTTGAAAAAGGGAGCGACAAAGTATTTGATTTTGCCCTTGAAGAAGATGAGGAACAAATGGTTTATGACTATTGTCAGAATATAATCAAAGAATAAAGCAGGGGTATCCCCTGCTATTCTTATTTTAAGCTTCTTTTTTAACTTTTGTTGCGGTCTTCTTTCTAGGAGCAGCCGTTGCAGCTTTTTTCGGCTTTGTACGATCAATAGAGGCCTGAAGGGCCGCCATTAAATCCGTCACATTAGTCGCAACTTCCTTCGTTGCGGCGGTTACTGTGTCTTTTCCTTGTCGTTTTGATTCGATTAATTCCAGCAAGGCAGTTCGATATTCATCTGTGTATTTTTCCGGCTCAAATGCGGATGTTAATTGGTCAATAAGCAAAATAGCTGTATCCAATTCCTTTTTCGTTACCTTATCTTCTGAAGGCACATTCGGAACATCCGCAGCCTTACGAACTTCATCTGGAAAATGAATGGTTTCCATGACTAAGGTGTTCTCATAGACGCGAATAACCGCAAGCTGTTCCTTCGATCTTATCACAATTTTAGCTATCCCTACCTTTTGGGATTCCTCTAATGCCTTTCGCAAAAGTGAATAGGCCTTACCTCCTCCCTCATTTGGTGACATATAATAACTTCTCTCAAAGTAAATTGGGTCAATTTCTTCAATTTTGACAAAGTCAATAATTTCAACAGCCTTTTCTTCATTTTCCTTCCGCAGTTTTTCTAAATCTTCCTCATCAAGAACAACAAATTTTCCTTTCGTATATTCATAAGCCCTTACAATCTCTTCTGGTTTAACCTCTTCTTCACAAACAGTACAAACTTTTTCATATTTAATCGGGGCGTGACATTTCTTATGCAGTGTACGCAACTTGATATCCTTATCTTCAGTTGCCGTATGAAGCTTGATGGGAATGTTAACAAGCCCGAAACTGATACTGCCTTTCCACATTGTATGCATAAACGTTTCTCCAATCTTTTTGTTATTAGTTTTTGATCTCTTTGAGCTAACATTCCTAAAAACAAATGGAAATGGATGAAAGGCTTGTTTCTCAGCCAATATAATAAATGAAAACTCGCCGATTGGCGAGTCCGTTAGGACGGTTCATGAGGCGTAGTTGAATTTATGCGTTAAGAAAGGGCATTTTCCATGAAACCGATGCTCCCCACACTGACTTTTGATCAGCCTGTTCAGAAAGACTGGCTCTTCGAAGTAAAATATGATGGATTTCGAGCCATACTGGATTGGGATTCAAATGGGATTGAATTGACAAGCCGAAATGGGAAATCCCTATTACCACAATTTCCGGAAATAGAGGATTTTTTATTACAGCATGAAAATGAATTTAAACCATTTCTACCGCTTCGACTCGATAGTGAACTTGTTTCCCTTGAAAATCCCTATAAAGCTAATTTTTCAGCCATTCAAATACGCGGCCGCTTAAAAGCAGTGAAAAAAATAGGTGAGCAAGCCAAAAATTCCCCCTGCCGCTTGATGATTTTTGATTTATTAGTCCAAAATGGGAAGCCGATGTATGGCCTTGAATTTTTAAAAAGAAAAGAAGAACTGAACAGATTATTTAAAAAAACAGGACTGGAATTAAATGCTGACCCATATAATAAGCAGCTTCTGCAGCCTGTTATGGCCTATGAGGATTTTAATGAAATATGGGAAAAAGTGGTGCTATACGACGGTGAAGGGATCGTAGCTAAACAGGCCTCAAGTATTTGGGAGGAAGGAAAGCGGTCTTTACATTGGCTAAAGTATAAGAATTGGAAATATGTCAGCTGCTTTGTCACCTCCTATGATAAAACAAATGGCTATTTTTATGTGGGGGTCTATAAGGATGACTCCATTTACGGGGTAGGACAAGTTTTATTCGGCTTTAAACCGGATGAAAAACAGGCCCTTGGGCAAATCTTAAAACAAAATATGGTCAAAGAGGATAACCAATTTATTTTTGTAGAGCCTGCCATCTGCCTGGAAGTGAAATATTTGGAGCTTTATGAAAACCAGCTTCGCGAGCCTCATTTTGACCATTTCAGATTTGATTTGGTACCTGAAGACTGCACCTATGATAAATTTATTTTTCAGCAAAAAAATCTGCCTGAAGACCTTGAAATCACTCATCCTGATAAGCCGCTGTGGGACAAGTTCAATATCAGGAAAGCTGATTATATTTTGTATTTAAGGGAAATTTCCCCGTATATGCTGCCATTTTTAAAAAGTCGCTTACTTACCGTCATTCGCTTTCCGCACGGGATGTTTGGGGAAGCATTTTATCAAAAGAATTGTCCAGATTATGCTCCGGATTTTGTCCATACCCATACAGCTGATGACATTGATTATATTCTCTGCAATAACTTAAAAACCTTGATATGGCTTGGAAACCAGCTTGCCATTGAGTTTCATGTGCCATTTCAAACTACCATAAGCAAGGGGCCAAGTGAAATTGTGTTTGACTTAGATCCTCCATCACAGGATGAATTTCATTTGGCAATAAAGGCCTCTTTATTAATAAAAGAGGTTCTTGATCAGTTAAACTTGATCGGGTTTATCAAAACCTCTGGTAATAAGGGACTGCAAATTTATCTTCCATTGCCAGAAGATGAATTCAGCTATGATGACACAAGATTGTTTACGAGCTTCATCGCTGAATATTTGATTTCAAAAGATCCCGATTCCTTTACGATCGAAAGAATGAAAAAGAAACGAGGAAACAGGTTATATGTGGATTATGTCCAGCATGGGGAAGGAAAAACGATTGTTGCGCCATATTCGATGCGAGGGAACGAGCATGGCGGGGTTGCTACACCGCTTTTTTGGGAGGAAGTAGACGAAAAGCTTAACCCCAGGATGTTTACATTGGACTATGCTTTAGAACGAATTAAGAAGTTTGGGGACCCATTTAAAAACTATTTCCAAACGAAATCAATTCAGCCCTTCGCGCCTGTACTGGAAGTATTAAAACAAAATTCACGAAAAAAAGGATAAGGGGATTCCTTATCCTTTTAGCGTTGTACTTAAATATTCCTGCACCTCTCCTTGCAGCTTTTCGTAGGTTTGCTGCTCCGAGAGCTCCTCTTTGCGTGAAACTGTGAAGGTTTCGCCGCTTAGGTCAACACTTATAGCGGCATTATATAGATATGTGGCATTGCCGATTAGATCAATCCGGTATTTGCCATCCTGCTGATGAACAATGCAGTGAACTTTTCCGCCATTGTTATAAACCTGAATACTTGTTTCAAGTTCATTTAACCCCTGCAGGCAGGTTACTAAGGAAGAAGCAGACATCGCCGTTCCGCAGGCATTTGTAAAGCCAACTCCGCGCTCAAATGTCCGCACATAAATGGCGCCAGATTCTAGCGGCTTTACAAAACTCACATTCACCCCATCAGGGAATAATTCATTTGGTCCGTTGACTTTTTCACTTAACTCTTTTTGAAGGTTACCTTCAAGCTCTCCAGCAGTAACAATCGCCACTAAATGAGGATTTGGAACCGCCAGGGCTGTAAACATTAAATCATCCGAAAGCTCTTCAATTTTTTCATTCAGAAGCGTTGGCTGATCTAAATTCAGCGGCAAAGCACTTAATTCAAATAATACTGGTGAAATTTCTACCTGATAGGTGGGGACACCGTCATAAATTTCCGGTTTCCGGCTTACTTTGAGATTCGCCTTCATGGTTTCGATTACGGCTTCATCCAGCCCTTTTAGCTCGCAGACATAGCGGGCAACCAAGCGAAGCCCGTTTCCGCACATCGAAGCCTCAGAGCCGTCTGCATTAAAAACCCGCATTCTGCCATCCGAGTTTTCACTATTTATCACATACAAAATTCCATCGGCACCGAGCACGCCTTCCCGATTGCAAAGCAGCTTAGCAAGTTCAGCCCTTTCACTTTCGGAAAAAGAATAGCCATTCGTTATTTCATCAATGATTAGAAAATCGTTACCAGAGCCATGTCCCTTAATTAATGTTATGTCCACAAAAAAACCCCCGTCTAGCTGTTTGGTAAATTTATTATATATCATACCAAACAATAAGAACGAGGGGAAACAAGTTGATTATCTTTCAATAAAGTATTCATTTATTAAAAATGACAGCCTTAACAGCTTGTCCTCCTCTGATAAGCTATCTGTGAATGTGAGTACCGGGGTATTGGGATTCGGAAACAGGCCGCTCCATTCCATCGGCATCCAGCCTCTTCTAAGCCTCCCCACCATTCTTTCTCCCTTGTTTAAAACCTGCTCATCCATATACAACGCGGAGCCCTCCACGGCGCCAATATATTTACCATTGGCATCCAGTAATTCTTTCTTGTATTTGTTCCAGGAAATTTTCCTTTTCTCCATGCACCCCAAGTAATTCCAATTCCTATCAAACACTTCGATATTAAGAATTTTGCTTTCGTTTACCTTATAAAAACCAATCATCTCATCATTTGAGTTCCAGAGAGTAAAGGTTTTGTTGCGGTTATAGTTGAAATAACCTCTGCCAGACTTTTTCACTATCGAGGCCGCTAAATGTCCGTTTGGAAAAAAAAGCTGTAATCTGGGAGAAAAGGTTTGGACATGAAGAAGTAACAAGTGGCGGGCCTCAAAAAAAGACCGGGCAGGTTTTTCTTCTTTAATCAAGATCAAATTTCGGTGAATCGACTGCGATTGCTTCATTCTAAAAAGATAGAGTTGAAACGCAAAGAAACTATAGAGGATAAACGGAATGGTTAAAAACATAATTTCATTTGTTTTAAAAAAGGAAAAATTCCCTGAAACAATCAGCATGGCCGGCAGTATAGCAGCAATGCTGCCGTTTAAACTAAGATTGG
This sequence comes from Neobacillus sp. SAB-20_R2A, assembly GCF_049568635.1. NCBI lineage: Bacteria > Bacillati > Bacillota > Bacilli > Caryophanales > Bacillaceae > Neobacillus > Neobacillus sp. SAB-20_R2A. The sequence continues at coordinate 4,089,675 of NZ_CP145895.1, forward strand.
CGGAAGCCCGGTAATGTTGGTCTATTCTCATTAAGAAAACTCCTTATCATTTCCTTTCTATATTAATCTATTTTTGCTTCCGCTAAAAAATGATAGAAGTTTTTCTATCAATCAAAAAATAGAAAAAGAAGAGTCAAAGTTGACCTCTTCTTTTACTCGTTTATATATTTTATGATAGAGTCTTTTAATGCTTTTGCATCCTCATAGCCTTGATTATAAAGTATTTCTAGTTTACGCGGATTACGTTCAATTCTTCCTACTTGAAGCGGTACTGTAGGGCGGATGACAAAGCTGCTCCCATTTTTCTCTTCTTCATACAAGTAATTGAGCGTATCATTATATTGTTGATAACGATTCCGAAGTGCTGTTAACAAACCACTATATTCAGGGTACCTTCTGTCAGCCAAAAAATGAAATTTAGATGGTTTTTTTTGATAACCGACATTACGGGTTAAGATGACAATATTTTTTTCATAGCCATCCTGTTTTGCCTTTTTGATCGGAATGGGGTCGCTGATTCCACCATCGAGCAGAATTTTTTCCTTAAAACGGATTTCAGGTGCAATAAACGGCAATGAACTGGAGGCCCTTAAAACAGTCAGAAGATCTTTCCCATAATCCTTTTTACTATAATAAACGGGTTCACCAGTCATGCAATCAGTCGTCCCGATGACAAATTCTGAAGGATTTTGATAAAACCTGTCAAAGTCGTAAGGAATATGTTTGTTGGGAATTTCATCAAAAATAAAATCCATCCCAAAAATTTGCCGATTCTTAAAATAGTTTTTCCACGAAATATATCGCGGGTCAGAAGCATATTCAATCGTGACGGTTTTATTTCTGCCTTTTTGTTTCGATAAATAGGAGGCTGCATTGCATGCCCCTGCAGATACGCCAATAACATAGGGGAAGAACATTTCCTGCTCTAAAAAGTACTCAAGGACACCCGCAGTATAAACACCGCGCATCCCTCCGCCTTCCAAAACCAAACCGACTCGATGATTCATGCAGATCCGTCCCTTCTTTGCCAATTAAACAATAGAAATTATAGATTATCTCTGCCCATTTGCAAAATGAAAAGACTTTTTTAGCTATAAAAAAAAGACTGTCAAAGACAGCCTGTCATCCCTCACTTATTTTATTAACCGGAAAATCCATGGGAAACGGTATTCCTTTCCTTCGTATGCTTTCACCGCAGCAATAATATTAAATACTGCGGCCGCGATACCGACTACCCAAATTAGGAACAGCCCGACGAGTAGAACAATAAGGATACTGCTAATGACAAAGTAAACAATATAAGAAATTGTGAAATTAAAATATTCCTTCCCATGATAATCAATAAATGCTGATTCTTCCTTCTTTAACAGCCAAATAATCAGCGGTCCAATTACAGGCACAAAGAAATTCAACACATACATGACAGCAGCCATTGTTCTTTCCTCATTACTAACCAAATGCGCTCCCCCCTAACAAATACTCCTATATACTATTACGCAAAGCATATTTAAATGTGTCATTAGTACCAAAAAACACCGAAAAAATAATGAAAAAGCCTTTAATAACCACTTTTCCCTTGTTAAAATGGATAAAATACTATAAACCCATTTAGAAAGGTTTTTATTTATGAAAAAATTACTTTTAAAAAACGCGGCCATTTACCCGGTTACATCTGCACCGATCCGCTGCGGTGATGTATTAATTGAAAATGGAAAAATAATAAAAGTAGAAGAAAACATCACCTATGACGCAGACATCCAAATAATCGATTGCGAAGGGCACTGCCTCTTTCCTGGATTTATCGACGTTCACACCCATTTGGGTTTGTATGACGAAGGTACAGGCTGGGCCGGCAACGATGCCAACGAAACGCATGAGCCGATGACGCCGCACATCAGGGCCATTGATGGGGTTCATCCACTAGATCCTGCTTTTACAGATGCGGTAAAAAGTGGCATCACGACAGTCCATATTATGCCGGGAAGTGCCAATGTAATTGGCGGTACCACCGCCATCATCAAAACTACTGGAAAAAATATCAAAAAAATGATTGTCGAGGAGACGGCAGGACTAAAGATTGCCCTAGGGGAAAACCCGAAGCGAATTCACAGTCATGGAAACAGTAATTCCATAACAAGAATGGGAATTATGGGGATGCTTAGAGAAGCTTTCTATCAAGCCATTAACACAGAGAATCCTGATGATTTTCGGATTAAACCCCTCGTTATGGCACTGAAAAGAGAAATACCTGTAAGAATCCATGCCCATCGTGCAGATGATATTATTACTGCATTACGGCTCGCTGAAGAGTTTAATCTTGATTTGCGAATTGAACACTGTACGGAAGGGCATTTAATAGCGAATGAGCTTTCTGGTCTTGGTTTACAGGTATCGGTTGGCCCGACTTTAACGCGAAGATCGAAAATCGAACTAAAAAACAAAACATGGAAAACCTATCAGGAGCTTACCAAGCATGGTATTGATGTTTCGATTACGACTGACCATCCATATGTACCCATTCAATATTTAAATATTTGCGCAAGTCTTGCCATCAGGGAAGGCTTGCCGGAACAGAAGGCGCTTGAAGGCATCACAATCCTGCCGGCCAAAAATCTGAAAATCGATCACAAAGTAGGAAGTATTGAAGCAGGAAAAGAAGCGGATTTGGTCCTTTGGAGCCAGCACCCATTTCATTATTTGGCGAAACCATTATGGACAATGATTGGCGGCGAGTTCATCTATCAGGATTCGTAGAATATTGTTGAAAAATGGCAAAAAATTTCACCAAAAATCCTACAAATAACTATTTATTTTTTAAAACTTTTCTTGTATGATTTTCTAGGTGAAACTGATTTTATTAGCGTAATTCCATTGGGGGTTTACAATCATAATCTGCTTTACACAAACAAAATAGGGAAGGCAAATGGTGCGCCACCAGTTTTGACTGGTTCTAGTGGGTTCGATTCCCACCCCGAAATTTTTTTTCAACTTAAAAAAATTTCGAGGGTGGGCCGCTTCTTTTGACATGGGATCGGTATGCCCTAATATGGAGGGATAATCATGTTAAAAAAACGCGATGTACATGACAGCCACGAATTATACGATCTAATTACGCATCCAGATGTCTTCCCTTTTGTGCGCCAAAAAGCCGCTTCCTATGAGGAATTTTTATTTATGACAAAACAAACCATTGAAGCAGAAGAGCGCGGGGAGATCATATCCCGTACGATCCTTGATGAATGGGGATCACCAATCGGGACCATCAGCTTATTTGATGTTGAGGGCAACGCCGGATTTCTGGGAACATGGCTCGGAAAACCATATCATGGTAAAGGCTACAATAGTTTAGCTAAAGACGCATTTTTTCAAGAGTTATTTTATGAATTAGGCATCGAAACAGTTTTTATGAGAATCCGTAAAGTTAATATTCGCTCCATAAAAGCGGCGGAAAAACTCCCCTATGTTATGAAAGCAAATGAATCTAGAAAAGCGTTGTATGAACAATTAAATGCAAATGGTGACATTTTTGATTTATATGAAATTCCTAAAGACCTTTATACCTTAAATTTGCTGCGAAACGGCTCAAATTCAGGAGAATCCCAGCGTCTCGAAGCATAAAGCTGATTGCAAAAGAAAAGGCAGTCGTGGTTAATAAAACCCCGATTGCCTTTTTTAGTAAGATAACAAATTATTCCGTTACGTTTTGTTCCATTGATTCATTTATATCACTAAGACCCATATGGAGCAAAAATTCTTCTAGTTCCTCATTTGTCAGCGTTTCAAAGCGGCCATCATGAAAAAACACTTGGGTTTGATTAGGATTAATTCGATTGAGGTTAAAACTCATATTCTTTGCTCCTTTCGTCGATGATTACTTACTATTATTAACAAAAGGAGCTGCTATCATACTTGACTATCAAATAGTTCAAAAAATTATAAATCATTTCTCAGTGTCTATATTAACTTTTAAAAACCTTTCCTAAAACATCACAACCCCCGGTAACAGGAATAATGCTACCCGTAATAAAATCAGAATTTTCCTCTACGATAAAACCGATCACACGAGCGATATCTTCGCCAGTTCCCTGTCTTTCGAATGCTGCTGCACTGATTTTCGCCTCTGTGGCTTCGATAATATTCTTTTCTTTCCATTCATTTGTGATATCCCCTGGACAGACCATATTTGCTGTAATGCCGTATTCTCTTTCCTCTAACGCAATGGTCCGGGTTAAGGAGGCTAGGCCAGTTTTTGCAGATGCAAAGGCAGAACGGTAAATCCAGCCAGGAGCAGTTTCTGCCCTGTCAAAGCCTAATGTAATAATTCTTCCCCATTTTTGTTTTCGCATTAAAGGGATAATCTCTTTCGATAAATAAAAAAAAGAACTTAAATTTCCTTGAAGGATATAATTCCATTCGTCAACGGTGTATTCCGCAAGCTTTTTTCGCTCATGTACATAAGGCCCTGCATTATGTATAAACACGTCGATGGTCCCATATGCTGATACGGCTTCCTTTACAATGCGGTGACAATCCCCTTCATTGGCGACATCACCTTGAATGGCAAGGTTTTTTGTTCCAAATCGCCTGTCTAATTGCTTTGCTAAAGAATTTGCTTCCGCTTCACTATTACGATAGTTGATTATAAGCTGATACCCTTTATCTGCAAGGTGGAAGGCTGTTGCCTTTCCTATTCCAGATACCCCTCCTGTAATCAAAGCTGTTCGTTTTCCCACAAACAATTACCTCTCTAAATATATTTTCACCTTATACTATATGTTAAAAAGAATCCTCTATTTATGCAAATATTTACTTTGCACTGGACAATATCCTTGGATGGTAATCCCAAGATTTAATAACCTATGGGCATTCATCTGCATACTATACCGTAACAATGTGTAAAGGATGTGACAGCATGCAGACTGTTATCAACATTTTCAGCTTTAAAATCAACAGTGTCTCAAACAATGGGTCTGTCAACATCGGTGACGCACTTCATAATGCTCACACGGCCAATACTAAATCCCAGGGACAAAATGCATCCTATGGAGATTTCGCACCGCCGACTGCAGCTATGGAGAATGTCTTTATTGATCCGGACATCAATGATATGGGAGATATCGCGAATCCATCTAACGTCTTTTCAAATCCCATATAAAGGACTGAAAAATTATCATGCCTTTTCAAATTAATATATTTAACATTAAAACAAATGCCATGAATAATAATGCCAACATTGATTTTGGCCCGATTGTCCAAAACAGCCATACCTCCAACCAAAAATTAATCGGTACGAATATGGCCTTTGGTGATTTATCTCCTTCATCCTCCGGTCATGTCAATGTTTATACCGATATTGATATTACCGATCAGGACCAAATTGCTAACCCTTCAGCCCCGATTTTGAATCAAATATAATTTTTAGCAATCGAAAGGATGTAATGTTATGTTCCCATGGAATATGTTCCCTTTTAACAAAGACGTGAGGGAATCTCTTCAAAAAATGAAACCAGATGAGATCGACAAATACGTTCAGGATATCATTGGCAAGGTTTTACCCGGAAATATGAAAGGAATGATGAACCCGCAGGAAATGTTCAGTGGCTTTGGGCCGCAATCCTCCACTTCTCAGCCTGGAACCGGGGCATTAAACTCCTCAGCCTTTGAGACACACGATTACGTATTTGTAAGGATCCCCATTAAAGATGAAGAATGGATCAAAAAACTTCGCCTGTATCATACGTCAAATCAGCTTATTCTCGAACACATCCCCGAACCCGGAGATAAACACACCATCACCCTCCCAGCCATTGTCAAAAAGAAAGGTGCAGCAGCAAACTATAAAGATGGCACCCTTGAAGTGAAAATCCCGAAAAATATCGATATGCAGTTTTCACAGATTGATGTAACGGAAATTTTGTAATACTACATTTCTTGCATGTTTTTTTATCAAATTAATAAGATGAAATAACTGGCCATTTTCAAGGGGTGATATGATGGAGATTGATAAATTAAAAAAATGGATGGATGCAGCGCATAGCTTCCAATCGGAGGATTTTTGGAACAATATTTTCGATTCCAAGCAAACTTCTGCAGCCCCTTTCAATCCACAAACCATCAGCGATTTTTTTCCAAAATGTGATTTATTCGAGGAGGATAATATGCTGATCCTTGAAGCTGAGGTCCCCGGATTGGTACGGGATCATCTCAATATATCCATCCAGCAGCAGGTGCTTACCATCAAAGGGGAATTTAAATCACTGCAGACTAATCGCAAGTATCATATTAAAGAACGGGCTAATCGGAAGTTTAAGAAGGAATTAATACTTCCGTATCCAACGGTCAGCCACCAAATAAAGACAGATATTAAAAACGGGATTTTAATGATTTTTATGCCCATTAATCTAGAAGAAGTTGAAGACATTCCTATAACCTTTAACTCTACCGATCCTGAATAAAGCACAATGATGCAAATTTTCTCAGGAAAATTCACCAAGCAGCAAGGGCATAAAAAAATTTCCGAGTTAGAGAAAAGAATTGCTGTTCTTAAGGCGGCTATACAGGAATTTAAACAAGAAACAGAGTCAACAAAACCGAATGTAAAAAATGTTAATTTAAATTGGCATAATCTAAATAAATCTTTGATTGAAAAATTGACAGTGGGAAAGCAGGATAGCACCATCAATTTTGGTCAGTTAGATATTAATGAACTATCAGGACATTTAACAGTAGGAACGTCTTATGAAGGGGATTTTTCTGAAGAAATAAGAGCTAAGATAAAAGAAAAGCTTGAAAAGAAAGGTATAAAAGATGCTAAGGTCTAAAAGACAGCCAAAGGCTGTCTTTTTTAATGTCCATTAGTAGAATTGTCGTGACCTTTCATATCCATATTTGAGTGGCTTGCATTTGGGTCTTCGGGTTCACTTGGTGTACCGACAACGAAATCCTTTTTGGGCATGCTGTGCATGTCTCTTGCAGTCACATGGGAAATTACATAGTAGGTACCTTCTGTTGGAAAGGACTTTTCTAATCGGTAAATTCCATTTTCCGCATGTTTAACATTGATTTTTTCATGTTTTTCGTCCTTTGACCGCCAAATCTCAAACGTCACTTCATCTGCGTCCTCAACTGCTTCTTTTCCTTGAGTTACCTTTGCCTCAAATATAACCGGCTTATTTAGTTCTGCTTTTTCCGGTTTAATAGTGAGAGCTACCTCTATTATTTGCGGAGGCTCATTGGTTGCGTTATGATTATCCTGTTTACCGCAAGAGGCTGCCAAAATTAAAAAAAGAATAGACAGCACACACCAAAGATATTTTTTCATTTATTTTCCCCTCCTGTCTCTTCACTTGAATTGTACATACTTACCAATATTATTGCAAAAAATAGATTTTAACAAGTCAATGAAAGGAGAAACCTATGACAACACCATACAGATGTCCAAATTGTAAAACCAATCGAAGCCGTTTTAATATTATTCAACAAGTATCTCATTCCGTAAAAATGGATCCCCAGTCGGGCTCTGTCATTCGAGAATACGCCAGTAATGAGTTAGAACCGTTTCATCTTCCGTACAACGGACCTGATTATCGAGTTCAGTGCGGGGCCTGCGGATTAATTGAAGATGAACGAACATTCATCAAACATGGCGAACAGCCAATCTAGTATTTCACAAAAAAACACCTTATGGAGGAAATCTCCTCTCATTAAGGTGTTTTTTGTTTATAGGTTATTTGCTTTAATAAATTGCTTCGAATCAATCTTCCAAGCATCTGCAGGAGAAAATCGCACCAAATGAATAGCCCCTTTATAGATTTGTCGGCCGCGATTTTTTATCACCCAATCAAGTTCAACGGGAACCTCCAAGCTAATTTCTTCTAATAAATCCTCTGGTGGCAATAACTCCATGCGTGAAATTCTAACATTTTCAATATTCTTTAGAATTGGCTTCAAACGGATATTTTGCACCGATGCCTCTGAAATAATGTTTGCATCCTGTTGTTTAAAGCCAGTTATGTAAGCATTGATTACCTCGTAAGGATTGGCTTCACCTAGATAATCGTCCAATTTTCCGGCTGATTTGAGAATCATCAGCTTATGGGATAAATCCATGGAATTTGTCCGATGCGTTGTACTCCCATAAAAATGAATGCAAAAATGGCCAGGAAAATTATTTTTTAAAGCACCGGCACCGTGTGGCATTCCATGCATGGAAGCAGCAATCCAATTGTCTTTTTGATCCATGACGATTATCGCCCTGCGTTTCCAGCTCCATTTTCCGCCATAAATTTTTTTCATGATTTTCGTATCTTTTACGGTTAATGGTTGGACATCCGCATGATTGCTGCCAGCACGCCGCTGCACCTTAAATCGTTTCCCCGTTTCCAGATCGATGACGGTAAATTTAGAATACCGCGGCAATATTTTATCGACCTGTTTCCAATCAAGCATTTCGATTTTATAACTGATATCGCTATCGGCCTGAACCCTTTGCCCGACGAGGAGGATGCCGATCAATAGCCAAATGATGGATATCTTCTTCATAAATCCCCCTTTAAATACAAAAAATATACTATTTAAAGAGTTACCTGAAGAAGTCATGTTCATTCATTAAATTTAATAAGCCTGCCACCCTGCTGCTTAACTTAAGCAGCAGGGTGGCAGGCCCTTCGTTTATTGCATTTTTTCTCTTAAGACTTCGACTGCTTTTTGAACTTGGGTATCGTCAGATTTGATTTTTTCCCTTAATAGTTCCATCAGTTTCATGGTAGAGTCACCTTTTAGGATTCCATCAGCCGGCAGGTTATTGGCTGTCTGTAATGCAGTTACAGCCTCTTTTGTCTTTTCATCAAAAAATCCATCTTCACGGCCCGGATCAAAACCAATGGCTTTTAACATTTTCTGAGCGGTTTGCACTTCAGCTGAAGATGAAGATAATGACAGCTCTTTATCAGGATTAATGATTGACAAGGATGCATAATCCGGTAATGCTACTTCCACATCAGGCTTAATCCCTTTTTTATGAATCCAATTACCATTAGGTGTCAGCCACTTGGCAATCGTAAATTTCAGGTTGGAGCCGTCTGTGAAATTGGAAGCAGTCTGCACAGTTCCTTTCCCGAACGATTTTTCGCCAACCAATGTAACACCAGCTGATTCTTTAACCGCAGAAGCTAGGATCTCAGATGCACTGGCGCTGCCTTTATCAATCAGAACAACTAAAGGAAGATTTGGACTGCCGGCATTTTGTGATGCAATTTCTTTTATCTTGCCATTACGGTCCTCTTCCTTAACAATTACTTTTCCTTTCGGAACAAACATACTCGATATACTTACAGCCTGGTCCAAAAGACCGCCTGGGTTCTGTCTAAGATCTAATACAAGACCTTTCATCCCTTTCTTCTGCAAGTCATTTAATGTGCTTGTCAATTCTTTTGCGGTATTAGTTGAAAAGCTTGTAATTTGCACTTTTGCGATTTTGTCATCAACCATTTCCCCATATACCGTTTCAATTGGGATTTGATCGCGGATAATCGGTACAGAAATCGGGGTATCTTGTCCTGTTCTCTTAATGGACAATTCGACCTTCGATCCCTTCTTACCCCTGATAATGGTTACAGCCTGAGTAGATGTCATGCCTTGAAGGTTTTTTCCATCAACTGAAAGAATAATGTCATTAGGCTGTAAACCGGCTTTTTCCGCCGGGGACCCTTTTATCGGCGAGACAATCATAATATGACCGTCTTTTTCTTGAATCTCAGCGCCAATTCCTTCAAACGATGAAGAAATGCTGTTATTAAAATTCTTGGCCTCATCTTTGCTCATATAATCAGAATAAGGATCGTCCAAGGATTCCACCATTCCGTTAATGGCTCCATTAATCAGTTTTTGATCATTTACCTTTTTGTAATAATCCTTATTTAAGGTGTCAAATGCTTCATACAGTTTTGCAAATTCTTTTCGGTCGTTGTTAACTGTCACTACTTTTTCATCACCAAATGAAAGGGCAACTGTAGTGATTCCTGCTGATAAAAAAACAATCAAAAAAAGCAGCATAATAAAGTGAAATCTTTTTAAACGAATATATCCCGGCTTATTGTTATCCGACATTTGCTCCTGCTCAACTTTTTCCTGATCCATTTTCTCTTCTTCCAAAGCCTTCACCACTTTCATTAACCATCAAAATAAGAAGCCGACTTGCTTTCGTGACTAGCAAAGTCAAGACTCGCTATAATTTTTGAAGCACTTTATAAATCTAAAAATTACCCTTAGTGTTTAGAATAACATCTTTTTAATAAATTTAACAAAGAAAAGTTAATGAAAAAATTATTAAATATTAATTAAAAATAGTAACCCCCTTCATTCCGGAAGGGGGTTATGTCGATTATTCCTTAATAGCTGCTTCCAATGCGACTTCTATCATATCATTAAAGGTCAATTGTCTTTCTTCGGCCGTTGTCTCTTCACCGGTTAAAATATGGTCACTGACAGTTAAAATAGATAGAGCCCGCCGGCCAAACTTGGCAGCAAGAGTATAAAGCGCTGTTGTTTCCATTTCAATAGCAAGGATTTGATATTTCGCCCACTTTTCAAGCTCGGCATTATCGTTATAAAAGGAATCCGCTGTAAAAACGCTGCCTACTTTTAAGTTAAGCCCCTTCTGCACCCCTGCATCATAGGCATTTTTCAACAAATCAAAATTTGCCGCAGGAGCATAATCAACATGTCCAAACGTCAGCCGATTGATATTAGAATCCGTTGAGCTGGTCATTGCCAAGATGACATCACGGACTTTTACATCCTTTTGGATGGCACCGCATGTACCGACCCGAATTAAGTTTTTTACATTATAACTTTGGATTAATTCATTCACATATATAGAAATGGACGGAACTCCCATTCCTGTTCCTTGAACGGATATTTTTTTCCCTTTATATGTACCAGTAAATCCAAACATATTCCGAACTTCGTTATAGCACACTGCCCCCTCTAGAAACGTCTCAGCAATGTATTTGGCACGAAGCGGATCTCCCGGAAGAAGTACTGTTTCAGCAATTTCATGCTCTTTTGCGCCGATATGTACACTCATCAATGGAACCCTCCTTATTATGTATGTGCAATAACATGTTGCACCATAGTCACTATAACATACAGCATTTTTTAATAAAAACCAAAATGAGAAAAATCATGATTTTTTATTTTTTGTGGGGAATTATATTTGTAGGCCCAAATTTATATTTTGAAAATTACTATTGGAGGTTTGAAAATGGGAAAAAAACATCGAAACCGAATTCGCGGGCAGAAAAAAAATAATCACGTGCCGCCGGAAGCCATCATTGCTGAACATGAGGCACATGCAAAAGAGGATAGTGCTACCGGAGGCAGAAAGCACTAATGCATTAAAAGAGGCTGACAAAACGGGTCAGCCTTCTCTATCTGTAAAAAGAATTATTCTATTTATCGGGAACCAGCCGCCAGGCTGAAGTTGAAAATAATATTGACCACCGCGCCCCTCATCAATTAAAACAATATCCCACGTGGATAGAAATCTCCCTCTATAATTGGGAGGGATTCTATCCGTAACATTAAATTGGCTAAAGGTTTCCTGAAGACACTGTTCTCTGCTGCCTGCTTGAATGGTTGTCCGGTAAACCTGTTTATGCCCTTTCCTTTCGCGATGTTTTGGAGTTTGAAAGAGCGTCACATCATATTGAATATAGGTCCTTCTTGTCAGCATTTTGATCATAATACCCCTCCAATTATTAGAATAATTTGTCTATTTTAATAATTAAAGACGGGTATTGTCGATTCCTTCAAAGAAACAACACTATTTTTGTCGAAAAGTAGTTTTTTATAAAAAACAATGGCACCATATGAACAGCACCATTGTTTAACCACTTATTAATTATTATGAATATCTGCCAATCACATTTTGGATCTGCTGTCTTAGAGAAGGGATATCTGAATTGGTAACGGTCATTCTTACGTTTGTTTCATCCGTTCCGAGTGCTTCTGAGAATAAACCAGAAAGTCCTCTTGCCTTGCGGTCGACCTGGAACATTAGGTCAAGGCCTCCATTTCCAGCAGGGAAGAACACAACTTCAAGCTCATCTAAGCGTCCACGGAATGATCCGGACACCGGAACAAACTCAAATTCTTGAACAAATGGCAGGCGTCCGCGCAATCTTCTCGGCGCTTCTTCACAATCGGCCTCACGAATTCTAAATCCAAGGCTGTCGACAGCATCAAAAACCGCAGACATTAACTGGTTGGGGACAACCTTGAGATAGTCTTTGTCCCCTGGATCCACTGCTCCTTTAATATCTAATCCAGTGGAAACCCACACTTTAGACCTTCCAATAGATAAGGGAGTATCATATGGCAACTGGAACGTAAACGGGATTTCCCTTTTCTCATTTACATTAATTTTAAACGGTGTAGTAATCCGGAAACGGTCGATGGTGGCAGTGACCGTATACTTACGGTCATCCGATTCTTTTAAGTAGGTAGTATTTAAAGCAAGGTAAATTTCATCAATCTGTTGATCCACTTTACCCCCTTTTATTTCTACAACACCTTTCACTGTTTCTCCCGGCATGTAGGTGTCCTTTTCAAGCTTCGTGTCCACGGTCGCCGCGCCAATTCCAACACTGGCAAACATTTTGTTAAAGAGTGACATTGTTTATTCCTCCTAAATCATTCATAAGATTTTGTATATCTTTTTTTACTTGTATGCAATTGTCATAAGGAGTCTCAAGCATGAGCAATTTTCGTAAAATGTGTTTAGCATTGTCTGTTATATCTAATTCCTTTTCCCAGCTCATTTCCCTCTTATTTTCAGGAAATGAGAAGTTTGAATATATCAAAAACAGCAAAAAGTGACCCAGACCATAAAAATCAGCCTGGAAATTCAGCTCTTTCCGGGGGTTCGATTCCTTGGATTTTTTACCTCCGACGGTACCCAAAGATCTGGCTAACCCCAGATCAATTAACTTAATCGCTGACCCGTCAAAAATTACATTTGGAATCCGGATATCCCTATGAACAATATCCCGCTCATGAAGATAGCCGATCATCTCAAGCAGCTCATAGCCAATGGAAAAAGCTTCTCTTTCGGTTAACTTCCATCCCTCAGAGAAAATAAGCTGCTCGTAATTCTTACCCTCGATATATTCCATTGTAAAATACGGTATATGTCTATATGTACCCCCCTCAAAGTAATGTGGGAAACCCGGATGGTGAATGGAGTTCAGCAATTTCTTTTCAAATTCAAACCCTCTCAGGCCAGTCCTGGTGATTCTTTTATGAAGCCTTAATGCTTTTAAAACCTTGTAATCTTGGGAGGAAAGATCAAGTACTAAATAGCTATGTCCGTAACTCCCCATCCCAAGATGCTCCATCACTTTATAGCGGCCAGAAATTATTTCTTCTTTGGAAAACGGCTTTTCAATGAAACTTGATAAACCTAATATTAATCTTTTATACATTTCGGCGGACCTTTTTTTTTCACAGTTAACTGCTAAAGAAACTAGACAGGAAGCTGCCGCTTTTATGCTTCTTTTTATAGTGATAATGCCCCATCTGGCTGTGCTTATAATGGTTCTTTTTTTTCCAATGATCACTTGAAGACCCATACTTTTGATGATGAAGCTGGTTCTTAAAAATTGATTTAAGGATTTTTTTGAACATCCATATCCCCCCAATCTTTCGTATTCATATATACGAGAGGGACAAAAAAAGGTTTCGCGATTTTTAAAATTTTTAGGACGTTTTACCCGTATAAAACAAAAAGCGAGCATGGACTGCTCGTCTTTCGTTTTCATCTATATAATAGTCATTTTTTTAGGAAAGCAGTTATAACTTAATCATCCTGTACTTCTTCATCAATAATGCTTTTTTCAATTAAATATTCAAACGTAATGTCTGCGATTTCCTCTAATTCCTCTTCGCTAGGAACGTATCCTCTTTTGACAAGTTCGTGAAAGAAAAATTCAGCAATTTCTTCTGTATCAATAAATACTTCAATTTCTCTCAAGTCATCGCCCCCTTTTTACAGAATGTATGACCGTTAAAGCTTTTTCATGCTAGTTACTTTGGGATGTCTAATTGGTTCGAGGTGAAATTCTATTGAAGATTAAAATTTTTCAGTTCTGAAATTGCTGGACAAGCATAGGATGAATAATAAGATATCGACGAGGTGATTGTATGACGAATTTACTTTGGAAGCTTGAGGCTTGGATGGAAGATGTAAATCGTGAGGATGGCATCACCCTCCAATATTTCGAAAAAATCTTAGATTCCTTGTTTTTTCTTATTAAATGGGCTGGTATTCCATTTATTTTTTATCTATTGTTTGAAATATTAACCTGACAGCTAGACATGGCTTTTGCCATCGTTATTAACAAGACTTTCCAACTTCTTCAGGATAACCCGCATAACTTGATAATATTCTTGATCATGAAATAATTCATAAAGAATTCGGTAGTCATTAAATATGTCTAATAGATTATCAATTAATTCTTTTTTCTCCTTTTTGCGAGAAATTTCTTCAAATTCTGCTTTTCTCACCATGTTCTGTATATTTGGGCTTTTTGTGGTTTTATCTTGTTTGTTCACTAAGTATAAAAGACCAAGCTTTTGAATAAATGTATCAGCACTTTCTGCATCAGCGACAAGTGTCAGTTCTTCTTCCCCGACTTCCAGCCATTCCCCGTCACTTACCCTTGACAATTCGTAAATGACATCTTCCCAGGCGTCTTCTTTATAGCGCCAAATTTCTGTCCGAAAGCCAATCACTTTAAAAAGATCCGCACCATAGCCGCTAACTTGAACCAAATCGCCGATAAAAAACTTGTATTCTATATCAATTTGTTCCTGTTCTAAGACCTTGCCATCATATTCTGAGAGCAATTCCAATGCTGATTCATTAAATAAACCATGGCTTTTATTGACTTCATACACATAATCTCCGTCCAGCCATTTCACATCCGTCACTCTGCCTACAGTCCCGTAAATTGTAATCACAACCGTATCACCTATTTTATACTTTGGTTTTTTCCTTTTTGTCATTTCCTCTCCTCCCCTTTAAAGATTAGCCGTGAATTTTGATTACAATAGTATATGCGAACATCTTTTTAAAAGCGCTAGACATTTTTAAAATGAAAAAATCGCCTCATCATGAAGGCGATTTATCGGTCTTTATACTCTGACAAAGTATATATCTGCCAGGCCTCATCAAAGGTTGACATAGAATCCAAATAATGGCCGTTAAGTTCAAGATAGGCCGTTAGTTCATAATAATCCAGTGAATATTTAGGAAAGTCATGATCCAAATAGGCGTGATTGGCAAACCGGCTGATTGCGTCTTTTGGGGCCGGATGCCGGTATTTCATTAAAAAATGGTAAAATGATTTATTCATTGATAAAACGCCTTTCTAAAAAGACTTCTTTTTATCAATAAATATTAATCCAACCACTCTCACGTGTCCAGTACTTATGAAAAATCAAAGTAGTTTCTTTTTAATAAGCGAGGGATGCTCATAAGCTCCTTAAAAGTAATGATCTTCCCCACCTTCTTGCTGTCAATTAAAAATAATTGATCTTCTATTTCTTTAATGGTCGCCTCGCTTTGATATACCATGGAACAATCAGGACAGTCGAAAGCAGGTGTCTCCGTGATTTCAATTGCCCTCGAGCCATCAGGCAATTCCCAATAAACTGTACTGGAAACACTTTTTACGTTTTCACTGCTGCACCATTCACAAACCAAGACCATCAACTCCTTTCCCTACTCTGTTGGCGAGTCTGCCTTTACTTCGGTATTTTGTTCCGTTTCATTTTCCTTTTGGATTAACGCTTGATACTTTTTCTCCTTTAATTCATCCCGCTTGCTTCGCTTATCCTTTAATGTGGAGTGGGCAGGATCTTCGGTGTATCCCTTACGGCGATTTAATCTCGACAAACCTTCCGGAACAAGATTAAAATGCTGGTCATTCATAATTCCAGCGATGCCATTGAGCGATTTTTTCTCATCTATATCTGGATAAACCTCTTTAAAATAGGCATCTGCTCTGCCAGGCAGATAATTTTCCGGCTCCGGATAAGAGGTAATCACTCCTTCAAAATTGCGGAGGACAACTTTCTCCGGGCTTTGGGAAATCAGATAATTCGGCTGCAGAGCAATTTTTCCGCCGCCGCCGGGAGCATCTACCACAAAGGTAGGTACTGCATACCCAGAAGTATGGCCGCGAAGTCCCTCAATGATTTCAAGCCCTTTGGAAACTGGGGCACGGAAATGTCCGATCCCTTCTGACAAATCACATTGGTAAATATAATATGGCCGTACCCGAATTTTCACGAGGTCATGCATTAATTTTTTCATAATCGGAACACTGTCGTTGATTCCGGCAAGGATAACGGACTGATTGCCAACAGGAACACCGGAATTTGCTAGCATTTCACACGCACGTTTCGAATCTTCTGTTATTTCAATTGAAGTATTGAAATGTGTATTTAGCCAAATAGGGTGGTATTTTTTTAAAATGTTGCAAAGGTTTTCCGTAATTCTTTGTGGAAAAACAACAGGTGCTCTTGTCCCGATACGAATAATTTCGACATGGTCGATTTCGCGCAAATTCTTCAAGATATATTCCAAAATATTATCATTGATTAACAGCCCGTCTCCGCCGGAAATAAGAACATCCCTTACCTGCGGGGTCTGCCGTATATAGGAAATGGCTGCATCAAGCTGCTTTTTCGGGACGCCCATACCAATCTGCCCGGAGAACCGCCGTCTTGTACAATAGCGGCAATACATCGAGCACTGATTCGTGACCAGAAATAAAACCCTGTCTGGATAACGGTGTGTTAATCCCGAAACCGGCGAATCCTCGTCTTCATATAAGGGATCTTCAAGATCGTATTTTGTCTTATAAATTTCCTTTCCGACTGGGACAGATTGCATTCTGATTGGACAGCGTGGATCATCAGGATTCATTAGGGATGCGTAATAAGGTGTAATGTTTAAGGGGATGGTTTTAGTTGAGATTCTTACACCCTCTTCTTCATCGGGGGTAAGATTGATTACCTTTTTTAAATCGTCAAGGGTACGAATTGTATTGGTTAACTGCCAAAGCCAATCGTTCCACTGATCTTCCGTTACATCTTTCCAAAGCTCTATGTCTTTCCAATGCCGGTCAGGCTTATATAAGTATTGTTTCATTCATTATTCCTCCTACTCCTTGCTTACTTTAATATTATGCAAGTATCGTGCCAAAGCGAAAAACAAAGGTGCCCGTTTGTGTCCTGCCGGTCCGAAGGAGGAATTGAATACTTTTTTCATTTTTAGAAAATGAAAAGGTGCCGAAAAGTCGGCACCCATTAACATTACATCAATTTTTTTAATTTATATTGTAAAGTCTGTCTTGGGATTTCCAAAAGCTCGGCAGCCTGTTTTACATTGCCGCCGGATTGTTCCAACGCCTCGATGATCAGTTTTCTTTCAAGGTCATCAACATGTTGACGCAGTGATATATTTACACATTCCCTGACATTCCTTCTTATAAGGGATGAATGCTGCTTTAACATGATTGGCAAGTCTTCAGTGGTTAATAAACTGCCATTGCAGACATTCATCATATATTCCAATGTATGTTTTAATTCACGGACATTTCCAGGCCATTGATAATCCATGAAGAGGAATTCCAGTTTTTCTTCCATTCCTAGGATATTTTTTTTGAGTTTATGATTATATTCTTGTATGAAGAATTTGCATAAATAAATGATATCTTCCTTTCTTTCCCGAAGCGGCAACAAAGAAAAGGTAAATACATTTAAGCGATAATAAAGGTCAGAGCGCAGTTTTTCTTCTTGAAGTAATTTATTTGGATGAACATTTATCGCAGCGATGACACGGACATCCACGGCACTGGTTTCAGAACTCCCCACCCTTCTGACCATCCCCTCCTCAAAAACCCTAAGAAGCTTCGCCTGCAATTCAATTGGCATCGCGTGAAGTTCATCAAGAAACAGGGTGCCCCCATCAGCAAGCTCAAATAACCCTTTTCTGTCAACGGCTCCCGTATAGCTTCCTTTGGCCGTTCCAAACAGCATACTTTCAAGCAGGGTTTCAGGGATGGCAGCGCAATTTTGCGCAATAAAGGGCCCGTTTGACCGTCTTGATTCATGATGAATTCCTTGTATAAATAATTCTTTACCGGTACCAGATTCACCGTATACAAGGATGGGAGAATCCGATTTTGCCAGTTTCCTGGCTTCCTCCTTCATTCTATTGAAGATTGGGTTTACCGTTTTTAAATCATTTAACGTATAGCGGACCTGTGGAGGGGTCTTTTTCCGTTTGCTTTTGTTCAGTCCTTTTTGCAGGTCTAGCAGCCTTTCCGCAAGCAGTTTCATCCGCGAATAATCTTTTGCAATTTCAACTGCACCGATAATTTCATCATTCAGCAGAATTGGCAAGGTAGTATTCATGGTGTCAATTCTGGCGCCATGTAAATTAACGTATTCTTGGGTCTGGTTATAGATTGGCTTAGCTGTTTTGATGACCTTTAACAAGGTGCTTGAATCTTCTGTTAGGGAAGGGAAAGCCTCTAACAGGTGCTTCCCAAGAACCTCTGTCACCTCCATTCCATCATGCCTTGCCGCTACTTCATTATAAAAAATGGTCTTCCCTTCGATATTAACCACATGGATTCCTTCATCAATACTTTTTAAAATGGCACTTAGAACTTCCTGTGTTAAAGCAGTTAATTGGCCCATTATTTCACCTGCCCCTCCGCCAGTATACCTGGTGCCGAAAAACGGGCACCATCTGCCAAAAAGCTAGCAGCCAGCCAAATTCTTTGCCCACATATTCATATCCTCCAGCTTGTCATAAATATAGACATTATTCATGAGCCTTCCGCGGTAAGAATAGCCGAGCTGATATAGGGCCGCATTCATCCCAAATGACAATGACCTGGCGATTGAATAGCTGCAAAAAATCCCTTTTTTAATTAATTCACCCTCAAGTTCATTCAGGAGAATCTTCATCAGTCCATATTTCCGGTGCTCCGGAAGCGTTGCACAATCTGTTAATTCTGCATTTTTATAAAAATCGTTTATTTCCGCAGAAGCTGCACTGACGATGTCCCCCTGATGTAAAAAGACATAATAGATTGTCCCACCCTGCATTGTCTTTTTTATATATTCCGGGTCATTTAATGGAGTAGGATAAATTTGAAACACCTGCCGGTAAAGAGCAGATAGCTTGGCTGCCTGGTTTTCATCAGCTTTTTTAATCTCGTAATCTTTTGGCGGGGTTAAATTTTGCTGGACATGATCCAATTGATAAATACTGTGAATGATTGCGTCTTCGGTCATCCAATGGTCGTTTTTCTTCCGATCAGAAATATAATATTTTGTATAAAAATATGCATCCGAACCCCGGAAATAATGGTCTACGATTGCTTCAGGCTGAAGACCAAATTCAAAAAGGGAAATCGTATCTTCCATTCGAGCTTTGATGATTAGCTTTTCCACCTGATGCTGTTTGACGAGTTCCTCTGCCCTTACCAGGATTTTCTTTATATTCCCGCGATAGTCGTCAACTCGGATTCGTTTATTAAATGGGTCAATACAGACTTCCATATAGAAGGTGGAATGATTTTCAAAAATTGTTGTTGGTAAATGATTCAACATCATCACCCCTTTTTCAAAAAATTAATTTCTATTTTTTTCAGAAAAATGTCTGGCTTTTCCAAGCCAGACATTTCGCCTGCAGTATTTTGATTTTACAACACTATTCCTGTACTCCGCACCATTTCAAAATGGTTAGAGCGATAATCTCGCTTGCGGCAAACATTTCATCGAGAATGATATATTCATTGGCATCATGGGCAATTTCCGTAGTCCCTGGGCCGAACACAACAACTGGCGTATTCCCCACGGCTGATAGAATTCCGCCATCGGTTCCCCATGGGCTTGCCTCCACCACTGGTTCCTCCCCATTGACCTCTCGAAAACTCGCAGAAAGCTCCTTCATTAATGGATGGCTGCTTTCCATATTACCGGGCAGCCATCTGCCGCCAAACCATTCGATGGTTAAAGGATGGTCCTTAAACCAAGAATCCTGCTCATTAAGCTCGTTAAGACAAGCTTCCATTTCAGCCTGAGCAGATTGCATTGTTTCATTCGGGGCAACCCCCATCCTGCCTTCAATCACAGCAGTGTCAGGCACCGATGACGGCCATTCACCGCTTGTGATTTTTCCAATATTAACAGGAATTGGGATTGGGATTTTTTGATAAAGCGGTTCTGAAATTTTGGCATTCCGGTCTTTCTCTAATTGCTGCAATCTTTGAATGACTTTTACCGATTTCTCAATTGCACTAACGCCTTCGTAGCGAGTTCCTCCGTGTGCTGCCTTGCCTTTTACGGTAATTCTAAACCACATAGAGCCCTGCTGCTTCGGGAAAATTTTCATATTCGTCGGTTCTGGGATTATCGCTCCATCGGCACAGTATCCTCTTAGTACAGCCGCAAGCGTTCCCGCTCCGCCGCTTTCCTCTTCTATAACACTCTGAAAAATCACGTCGCCTTTAAGCTTTATTCCAGAGGCAATAATGGACTCAAGAGCCATTAAAAGGGCGGCGGTTCCCCCTTTCATATCGGTTGCCCCCCTGCCGTACAGCTTTCCGCATTCGATATGCCCGCTAAAGGGATCCCGTTCCCAGCTTGACTCATTGCCAACCGGAACCACATCAATATGACCATTGAGGATGAGAGATTTTCCTCCGCCTGTGCCCTTTAACACAGCAACTAAGTTGGGGTTTCCCTCGAAGTTATGTCGATCACAGCAGTAGGCTGGATGATTTTTTAAGTCTTCACTGCCAATTTCCCAAATATCAAGTGTTAATCCAAGCTGGCGGCATTTTTCAATGAGAATCGCCTGGGCACTGCTTTCGTTCCCTCTTGTGGAGTTTTCCCTGACAAGGATTTGCAAGAGCCTCGCCCCTCTTGCCCGGTTTTCCTTCAACCAGGTGTTGATTTGAGCTTCATGATTTTGCATCTGCACCACTCCCTTTATTAACTATGCTGCATTTAATAGGGGATTTCTTTCAAATTTTCACTAATAGCAAATTCACATTGGGTTTTATTGACTATATCTTCAAGATTACCTTGGGCAAAAATTTCTGTTAAAAGCAGTCCTTCGTCTGTCACTTGAAAAACAGCTAATTCCGTAATAATCAAATCCACACATTCCCTGGAAGTAAGGGGCAGCGTACACTCCTTGACGATTTTTGAGTTGCCATGTTTATCACAGTGGTTCATCAGGACAATAACTTTCTTTGCCTTTTGGGCAAGCTCCATTGCCCCGCCCATTCCCGGGACCTTCTTGCCAGGTACAATCCAGTTCGCTAAATCTCCCTTCTGGCTTACCTGAAGGGAGCCTAAAATCGTGATATCTATTTTGCCGCTGCGGATCATGCCAAACGAAACCGCACTATCACAATAGGAACCGCCGATGTTTAACGTGACAGGAAATCCCCCTGCATTGCAAAGGTTTTCGTCTTCCTCACCTTTTATCGGACTTTGCCCCATTCCAGTAATGCCATTTTCCGCATGAAAAATAACGTTTACCCCTTTCTTGAGGTGATTAGGAACGAGGGAAGGAATGCCGATACCAAGATTCACTACCATCCCATTTTGAATTTCTTCGGCGGCACGTTTCGCTAGTTTATTACGTATATCTACTCCCATGCCCATTTCCAGTTCACCCCTTTAGTTGGAATGATGTAATCCACGAATACTCCGGGCGTGATAATTTCTTCCGCATCAAGAGTGCCGAGGGGAACAATTTCTTCTACTTCGGCAATCGTGATGGTACCTGCCATGGCCACAAGCGGATTGGTATTACGGGCACTCTTGTCATAAATTAAATTTCCATATTCATCAGCCTTTTTCGCAAATACGATGGAAACCTCCGCTGTTAATGCTTCCTCAACTAAATATTCTTTACCATTCAGCAAGACCCTCTGTTTACCTCCCGCTACCAGATCAATGTCCTTGCCGATATCGGATAAAATTCCAGGGAGTCCAACACCGCCCGCACGAATTCTTTCAGCGAGAATGCCTTGTGGGGAAAACTCCACCTCGAGCTTCCCCTCATGCATGAACAGACCGGCAAATGGATTTGACCCTATATGCGAGGCAATCACTTTTTTCGCCCTTTCCTGGCTGACCAATTTTCCGATTCCAATATGGGGAAAACCAGTGTCATTTCCGATTAGTGTCAAATTTCGTATCCCTTTTTCGAGAATCCCATCGATTAAACCTGGCGGAGTCCCTACACCGCCAAAGCCGCCAAACATTAACGTCATTCCATCATGAAAAAACTCCATGACCTTCTCCAAGGTTGTGATTTTCCTAAATGGGTTTTCCATCTTTTCACACCACCCAGTCATTCCGATAAATTAATTTCCTTTGAAAAGACTGAAAATGCTTCCTTTAATAAGTAAATTAATTCATTCATTTCTACTTCGGTAATAGTTAATGGAGGTGAAATTATAATCGAGTCACCATTTACCCCATCTATTCCTGCACCTGCAGGGTATACGATCAGCCCTTTTTCCTTGGCAAGCTCCACCATTCTTTGCGTAACTTGCGCATTTCTAGGAAACGGTCTTCTTGACGTTTGGTCCTCCACAAATTCAATTCCGAGTAGAAGGCCCATCCCTCGGACATCCCCTATAAACCAAAATTGGCTCTTTAGTTTCTCAAGTTCCTTTCGTAAAAACTCACCCTTGCTTTCAACTGTTCTCATAATCTGGTTTTTTTCTAAATATTCAAGGACGGCTAAAGCGACAGCACAGCTTTGTGGATTGGCACTTAATGTATGACCGCTCATGACCACTTTGGAGCCGGCCAGAATCGGCTCGATGATTTTATCGCTGGCAACAGCAGCCGCAATCGGTGCATATCCCGCTCCAAGTCCCTTTCCTAAGGCGACAATATCTGGAATGACGCCCCAATGCTCAGATGCCAGCATCGCACCAGTCCGGCCAGCTCCTGTCATTACTTCGTCTGCAATAAACAGAATGTCATGGTCATCACAAATTTCCTTTATCACTTTTAAATAATCCTTTGGCGGGGAAATGGCTCCGCCTGCAGCACCTATGACAGGCTCTGCGATAAAGGCGGCAATTTTATCTGCCCCGATTCTGTTGATGGCAGTTTCTAGCTCACGGGCGCAGAGATATTGACAGGCAGGTGCTTCAAGATGGTATGGACAGCGGTAGCAATAAGGGGGATGGATGACTGGAAACTCCTCTAAAAGTGGAACAAATCTTGCCCTTCTTCCAGGATGGCCGGACATCGAAAGCGCTCCCAAAGTTATCCCATGGTAACTAACCCATCTGGACAAAATCTTATTTTTCGTGGTAATTCCTTTTTCCTGCCAATATTGGATTGCCATTTTCATGGCAGTTTCTGTGGCTTCGGAACCGCTGTTGACGAAAAAGCTCCAATTCAAATCTCCCGGCAATAGCTTAGCAATCTTTTTAGCTAGTTTTTCAGCTGCTTCACTGGTAAACTGCGAGCGGTACACGAACGAGACTTTTTGGGCCTGCTCCTCCATCGCCTTAATAATCTCTTTTTCTCCATGACCGATATTGGCTGTGACAGCCCCAGAAGCGGCATCTAAGTACTTCTTTCCGTTCTTGTCATATAAATAGACGCCTTTTCCATAATCGATAACGGGATATGACCCATCAAGCATGGGCTTAATTAAATACGACTGTTCCACCCTATAAACCACTTCCCTCTGCATAACGCAAAATTAAGAAGCTAATAGATTCATTTCCTTATTGAAATTGTATGATTCACAATATTGTTTCTTTCCGGCCTTTTACAATTTGCAAAGCTTATTATAGAATAACAGGGAGATTATATAAGGAATGAATTTAAATGGACTCAATGAAGAAGCTTCAATTGAAGACGAGGGAATTTTCGACATTTCAATTAATTTTTATCTTTTATTTATCTGCACTAATTATTTCGACACTTCTATTGAAATTACCTTTCGTGCACCTTCCAAATGTAAGAATTAGCTTTATTGATGCGATGTTTACAGCTGCAAGCGCCATCAGCGTTACCGGTTTAAGCGTCATTTCCTTGAAGGATACGTTTAATAATTTTGGGGTTTTTCTACTTTGCGCCATTCTTCAAGTAGGAGGGCTTGGCGTTATGTCTTTAAGTACGTTTCTTTGGGTGATGCTGGGAAAAAAAGTGGGATTAAAGGAAAGGCAATTGCTCATGATTGACCACAATCAATCAAACCTTTCAGGATTGGTCCATTTGGCCAAGAGAATATTTATTTTTATCATTACAATTGAATTTATCGGAGGAATTATATTAGGTATTCATTTACTAAAATATTATGACAGGGCCTTACCCGCGTTCAAACATGGTTTTTTTATCTCTATCAGTGCAACAACGAATGCTGGATTCGATCTTACGGGAGCATCCCTAATTCCTTATGACCATGACTACTTTGTTCAATTTATGGTTATGCTCTTAATTATCATTGGAGCAATCGGGTTTCCTGTGATTGTAGAGGTACTTGATTTCTTCTTAAATTTAAAGAGCAAAAAAAAATTTCACTTTACCCTGTTTACAAAATTAACAACCTTGACCTTTGTAATCCTTACTCTACTTGGCGGAATCATTATTTTCCTCCTGGACATTCATCATTTTTTTGCGGATAAAAATTGGCACCAATCCTTTTTTTATTCCTTTTTCCACTCTGTTACAACCAAGAGTGCAGGCCTTGCGACTACAGATTTAAGTGAATTCACGCAAAGCAATCAGCTATTTATGTCGCTGTTAATGTTTATTGGCGGTTCACCGAGCAGTGCAAGCGGAGGAATTAGAACAACTACTTTTGCCATTATTATTTTAACGATATTTTTCTATGCCCAAGGCAAAGGGACTATTAAAATATTTAAAAGGGAATTACACCACGACGATGTAATAAAGTCTTTTATAGTCATGACAACAGGAGCATTCCTGTGTTTGATGTCAATCATCATCTTATCCATTACTGAAAACAGCAGCGTGATTCCTGTGATCGTTGAGGTCACTTCTGCGTTCGGAACAAACGGATTGTCGCTGGGGTTAACACCGAATTTATCAACGTTCGGTAAAATACTGATTATTATCTTAATGTTTATCGGAAGAGTTGGAATTGTTACCTGTCTTCTGATGTTAAGAGGCAAGGGAAGGAAAGAAACATTCCATTATCCTAAGGAAAAGGTTATTATCGGATAAAAAAACGGCTGACCCCGGTTTTGGAGTCAGCCGCACTTTTTAGTAGGCCCAGCTTGCGCCAATAATAATCAAGAGAATAAACAACACGACAATTAGCGCAAAGCCGCCATATCCAAATCCGAATCCTCCGCCATAGCCCCCATAGCCGAATCCTCCGCCATAGCCGCCGCAGCATCCGTCAAAACCATATCCATGATACATTCGCATTCACTCCTCCAAAAATTATATCTTTTCAAGATTACTTTATGTAGTGGGTGCTTGACCTGTATGTGCATTCGCCTATATTATGAAAGACGATATTAGTTTGGCAGGTGAAATGAATGAAAGCAATTTTAAAAAGCTTTATTAACGGGATTTTGACGATTGTACCGATTATACTGGTCATTTATGTAATATACAAAACGTTTTTATTTTTGGATGGGCTGCTTGGTGACCGGTTACGACCGTACTTAAAGGAAGATTATATACCAGGCATCGGCTTGTTGACGACCATTATCCTGATTACCCTGTTGGGCTGGCTATCGACAAAGTACATTTCAGGAAAAATCATCCGGCTAATTGATCGGCTGCTGGAAAAAATCCCTGTAGTAAAAACAATTTATTCAGTCATAAAGGACACTATACAATCCTTTTTGGGGGATAAGAAATCTTTTTCCAAGGTGGCTTTGATTGTTATTCCCGGAACCGGGATGAAAAGCATGGGGTTCATTACATCTGAGCAGTTAGAGGATTTTTACAGTCCATTAAAGGACCATGTAGCGGTATATATCCCACAGACCTTTCAGGTGGCGGGCTTTACCTTTCTCATTCCAAAGGAGCAGATTGAAATTATTGATGTGAAACCGGAGGATGCCATGAAATTTATCCTATCCGGCGGAATGACGTCCAGTTCAAAGCAGAAGGAAAACAGTTGAATTGTACGCTATTAGCTAAAAAAGCCGCAACTGCGGCTTTTTTTAATCGAAAAGTTTGTTAAATTGACCATAGCCTTCTTCTTCGAGTTTTTCTTTCGGGATAAATCGCAATGCGGCGGAGTTGATGCAGTATCTCAGGCCGGTTGGTTCAGGTCCATCATTAAAAACGTGGCCTAGGTGGGAATCGGCTGAATTGCTCCGAACCTCGGTTCGAATCATAAAATGGCTGTGATCCGCTTTTTCTGTGATTTCCTCTTCTTCAATTGGCTTTGTAAAACTCGGCCAGCCGCAGCCGGCATCGAATTTATCACGCGAACTAAAGAGTGGTTTTCCTGAGACAATATCTACATAGATGCCCTCTCTTGTTTCATTCCAATATTCATTTCTAAATGGCGGTTCAGTGCCGTTATTTTGCGTAACTTCAAATTGCATCGGTGTAAGCCTCTTCTTTAATTCTTCTTTGTTATGATTCGTCATTCTTTATCTCCCCAGTGCTTTTGAATAAACCCAGATCTTCCTGATCCAATATGATACCTTTGATAATGAGCTGGATTTTTCTTGTAATAATGCTGATGGTACTCCTCGGCCGGATAGAAAGGCAAAGCCTGCAAAATCGGGGTCACAATCGGCCTGTTAAAACGGCCGCTTCCCTCGAGTGCCCGCTTTGATTCTTCTGCAAGTCTTTTTTGTGTTTCATTGTGGTAAAATATAGCGGTTTGATAGGATTGACCGCGGTCATAAAACTGGCCGCCGGTGTCCGTTGGGTCTATTTGCTGCCAAAATAATTCAAGCAATTTTTCATATGGAAAAATTTCCGGGTCAAAAGTAATTTGTACCGCTTCATAATGACCAGTTGTATCAGAGCAAACCTGCTGATAGGTTGGATTTTCTACCGTCCCGCCAGTATAACCAGAAATAACACTCTTAATGCCCGGAAGCTCATCAAACGGTTTCACCATACACCAAAAACAACCACCGGCAAATGTCGCCAATTGTTCTTTACTGTCCATTCGCTTCAACCCCGTTCTTCTTAGATTCTTTGCTAGTTATGAGTATACAAAATGTTGCTTTAAAAAGGAAATTTGCTGATTAAAAAAACGGACCAGTTCAACTGGTCCGGCAAAATAACACAATATTTTCTCTGTCACGTAAAAGCTTAATCAACTGGCACCAAGATCGTAAAGTCGATTTGGTCCTTTTTTAAATCAAATTGGTCCACTTTAATTTTCAAATCACTTTTCAGCCTTAATTGCTGCATATGGACATAAATCAATTTGTCATTCGGTCTGATTTCGACACCTTCTGGAAGCTTATAATTATCTCCGATAAACTTTAGAACATAGGAAATGGGCAGAGGCAGACTTCCAACAGACATGGATTTCTGCTTTAGAACTAAATCCCCATTCTTTTGCGCATCAGGTTCAAATGTCAATTTCATTTTGACCTGTTCACTAAACACCGGAATACTACCATACAACTCCACCTCGTCTCCCAATAAAACACGATAAGCAACTGGGGAATCGGAAGACTCTTCATTTAAATAATGATTAATTAACTTATTCAAATCATATTTGTTGGATTTCACATGAAAGGAAACGTGGTCGCCTTTTATTTCCTTCATTTGAGTGCTCTTTTGATCCGCATCCGAGCCCGTACCCAACACAAGCGATAGGACGACAATCACGAATAAAAGGTTGATTCCCGCCAAGACTAGGAATCCAACTTTCCATTTGTTTTTCATAAAATTTAATTCTCCTCTGTACTAACCATATACGGCCTCCTGTCCAAATCAGGCAAGACCCGTTCTTCCATTGTTTCATTAAGCCGCTGGGCAATCAATTCATAGCCCTTATCATTGGGATGAAAATTATCAGTGAATAGGAGGTTTTCACTGCTGTTTAAAAATATATCTTCAATCGAAACGAAGTAAGCATTTGGATATTGTGATATGACCGATTGACCTGCTTGGTTCCACTCGGAAACAATCTGATCAAATTCCTCAATATCTGAAAACCACTTTGAAAAAGGATTATAAAGACCCACCAACACAATGGAGGCGTTTGGATTTTCCTTGACTATTGTCTCTATGATCTGAATCAAATGTTTACGATAGTTCTCCTTTTCATCCATAAAAACGGAATATTCAAGATTTGAGAGATGATCCCTGACCACCTTCATGACATCGTTGCCGCCAATAGTCAGAATAACCAAGTCGGCCTTCTTTAAGATAGGCTTCATTTCAGGTGCATTCAGCCTTTTCAGCAATTGAGTGGTCCGGTTTCCCTTCACCCCGTAGTTATAGAAATCTACATCCTTAATGCCTTTTTCATTTTCCAGCAATGTTTCTAAATAAGGCAAATAGCCGCCCTTACCTGTACTGTCACCAACACCTTGTGTTAAGGAATCGCCTGCGGAGAGAACTGTTAAGGTGCGCGGAATAAAATCAGCTGGTACAGGTTCATAGACCGGTACAGCCGTTTGCTTAGCATGATGTAAATCCCATTCCCCAGTTTCGCTGCAAGAGCCCAGGAACAATACAGTGAGAATTAGAAGGGGGAAAAATTTATACATACCCATTCACCTGCCTTCTAAACTAATTTTATTATAACATGACCAAACTCATTCAAAACAAATCTATAAATACCCTCCTATTTCCAGAAAAAAATAGACCTGTATAACGGTCTATTGCAGAATTTTTATATCCTGAATCATTTCATCAAACGGAACATCTTTATATAAATTATATGATTTTTTAATTTTTCCATCTGGACCTACCAAATAGACATAGGTCTGATGGATGACCTGATTTTCATTCTGAGGCTTTTTCACAAGCGTCTTGAATGTTTTCATTGCATAACCTTCAATAAACTGCTGAGAGTATCCGGTTAAAAAGGTCCAATTTGAAAAGTCTGCCCCAAATTGGTTCGCATATCGAGTCAGTGCTTCAGGACTATCAACAGTGGGATCTACGCTAAAGGAAACAAATTCGACATTCTTCAACCCTTCATCCTTAACCATTTTTTGTAGTTTTGTCATATTCGCAGTCATCGGAGGGCAAACATCTGCACAGCTTGTAAAAATAAAATCAGCAATCCAAATCTTTCCCTTTAAATCCTTTAGTCCAACTGCTTTATTATCCTGGTTCACCGCAGAAAAATCGGCTGCCTCCCAGTTTAGCGCATCCTTAATTTCCTTTTGTCCGCAAGCTGCAAGCAGCATACTAGAAATGACTAATAATATCATGACCAGTCGAAATTTCATTTAAACACACTACCTTCCCTATTCCATCCGTGAATAGTTTAACAAAGTTTTAAAAAAGAGGAAAGGAAAAGCGTACATTAATCAATTACGCCTGTTTTTACGATTGTGTTTTTTACATACACTTCAAATGTGGCATTTTTATATATACTTCTCCAATCCTTTGGGGTAATTTTTTTTCCGCGAATATGAGCGATATATTCATTGCCAATTCCGACCGGGTCCACCCCCTTCTTTTGAAAAAAAATGAGCAAATCGTGTATTTCCTTTTCCATTTTCTTTTCAATCTGCCTTTCAATAAATTTAACATTTTTGGCACTGCCCAATTCAAGAGGCTCTGTTGTTTCCAAAAGCCTTGATGCAAATTTAATCTCGACCCTAAATCGAAGGTTTTTCCTATCCACTAATTTTATTTTGGTATGACTGCGGATATTGTCGATATTTAGAAATAATTTATTGTATACCGTCCGAAAACTTCGACCCTCTTCCTCCTTAAAAATACTCTTGAAGTCTGCTCGATTAAAACCCAATTCTTTTGTACCGGATTTATATTTATCCGCTAAAATTTTCAAGAAAAAAAGTTTATTTGTCGGCAATATTGCAACAAGCATGTCATCCTTAAAAAGGGCTGTGCCTGTAACGGTTACATCGCCATTCTCTACTTTAAGAATTGGTAAAACCGGGTCTTTTCCATTATCATGATAACCATGATTAAACTCCTGCAGGGTTGGTGAGAGCATCTGCTCACTTTCAACATTTTGCCTAATTAAATTATACAAATAAGTACCGAGATTAAGCCTTTCATTCTTCTTACCCACGTTAATGATAGACGAAGCTTCATGCTCCGCAATCGTCAAAAAAACCATAGTCCCTACAGTTGGGTCACGATTGAGCGTATCAACAAGATGATGAATTCCTTTCTTCGCAAGCTCCTTACTGTACACGACACAGCGCAGCTGCCCTGAAACAAGCCTTTGGTCAGAGCGAAGATTTTGTTTCTGTCGTAAAGTTTTACTCGTATGGGCTTCTACTGAAATAACCTTTGTCACATTCTTCGCCAGTGCATCAAATTTATGAACAACCACTGTCCCCTTGATTGTATTCTTCCCATCTAAATCATAGCCAACAGCCGTAATCAGTCCTAATTTCTCTAATTGCCTCGCCTCCACGCAGCCAGATAAACAAAGCGTGCAAGCAATAATCAATATAGCGGTTCTCCATTTAGGACCCTTTGGCATGATTGTTCTTCCCCCTAAAAAACTTGTTTTTAGCAGAAACAATGAAATATAAAAGAATCGGGTAACAAACTGCAGCATAAAAACCGAATTTTCCGATTATATCTGAAATCAGATTCATTTGATATCTTGCTTTGACAAAAAATGAAGATACAAAGATTAAGCTGGCAAGAATCCAAAGCCCCCATTTTTGCTTTCCAGCAAATATACGTGAGAAACCTTTCGAGGCTGCCCACAAATAAATACACAAATTAGGCAGGATAATAAGCATCCAAAAAGAAACAGCGATAATTTCGAACCTTTCCAAATTGGGAAGGCGGACTATTTTGAACAACGATATTACAGGCCAAATAGTTTGTTCCAAACTTCCACCAGCATAATAAATTATCGAGACAAACGTAACAAGTGTAAAAATAAAGGCTGTATATGCATTACCTATTTGGGAGAAAATTTGAGTTTTTTGTTTTTCTTTAATATATGGGTAAACAAATAGGACTATTTCCATCCCCATCATTGATAAGGAGGAATTGTGAGCTCCTATAAGAATTTGTTTGATATTGGCATCTAGTATCGGAAATATATGATTAATTTCCGAATGTTTTAACGGAACGAATAGGACGAAAACCATCCATATGGTACCCATTACCGACAAAAAAGCGGTTCCTACAACCACCCTTATTCCCCCATACACAGCATAAGCAGAAAGCAGAATCAGCACTAACCCAAGCTGCCAGGTTGGAAGGTTGGGAAAGATCCACACCTGAACGATTTCTATATAATTCATATAAATCACAAAAAAGGCAGCAGCTAAATAACCCATATACATCAGACTTAGAAAATTTCCTAGCCATTTTCCGAATACATCGGCATGTATCCCATATAAATCGGTGCTGTCATATTGACCAAGCATTTTTATCATGAACCACAAGGACACGCCTCCCAGCATCCCTGCTAAGAAAACAGAAATCCAGCCGTCATGGCCTGCATCTAAATAAACAATTCTTGGCAGGCCTACAAGACCTACACCAATTTGGGTGGAGTGAACAATAAATATGAGCAGGAATGCATGAACCTGCAACCCATCCCTTGGCTTAACATTCACCTCCATTTACATCGCCCTCTATTCATCTATATCTTTTTTTAGCTTTGCTTTTTTTTCTGAAAAACGATCCTTGTCTACTGGTTTATTGGTCATAGGACGTTTGGCAAGATATTGATAGGGCACAAGGAAAAAACTATATCCTAGATCTCGCCATTGTAAAGGATATACTGGGGAAAGGTATGGTTTGCCCAGTGTTTCCAGTCTTAACAGATGAATGATAAAAAAACAAAATGCAACCATAATCCCGATTCCGCCCCAAATACCAGCAATAATGATAATAGGAAAGCGAATCATTCTGATTGCGGTACCCATTAAATAACTTGGGGTTGTAAACGACCCGAGAGCACTTAATGCAATCATAATAATTAAGATGTTACTGGTAAAACCGGCCTGAACGGCTGCTTGTCCGATGACAATACCACCCACGATACCGATAGTCTGGCCTACTTTTGTTGGCAGCCTGGCACCGGCCTCGCGAAGCAGCTCTATGACAAACTCTAGCAGCAATGTTTCAAAGACCGGTGGAAAGGGTACCTTTGACCTTGACTCACCCAATGTAACCAGCATGGGCGACGGTATAACTTCATAATGATAGGTCAGAACCGCAACATAGGCAGGCGTCAAAAGGACCGATAAAAAAAGCGCCGTCAATCGCAGGACCCGTAAGAACAACCCCATATTCCACCGCATATAAACATCTTCGGTAGACTCAAAATAGGAGAAAAAGGTTGTGGGACCATAAAGGCAATCTGGACTTCGGTCCATTAGAACAGCCACTTTACCCCTGTAAAGAGCAATGGATATCCGGTCCGGAAGCTCAGTCGTCATCAACTGTGGAAATACGCTCCAGCTGTTGTTTTCAATCAAATGTCCAAGAACGGTGTTACCGGGGACATAATCTATTTCAAGCTCACTGATCCTTTGTTTTAAGGTGGTGACAAGTTCCTCATCGGCAATTCCCTGTATGTAGACGAGTTTCGCTTTTGTTTTCACCCTTTTTCCCACTACAAGGTCCTGCATACAAAGGTTTGGGTCCTTTAAATTGTTTCTTAAGATATTCATGTTGCTGACGAGGGATTCCGTAAACGAAATCTTCGGTCCATAAACGTTTGATTCCGTTTCTGGCTTCTCCACTCCACGTTCAACCGTCTTGCTGAGATTCGTTAATAGACCATACGGGTCCCCTTCCACATATATATAGACATTACCTTCAATCAGCCCGCTGATAATTTCACTCAGTTGATTGGTTACTGTTAAGACAGATAATGGCAGAATCTGCGTGAATCCTTGGACAGACCATTCAATCTTCTCATTATTTTGAATCGGGGCAAGAATAAATTCATCCAAGCTACTCTTGTCAATCAGGCTTTCTAAAAAACAAAAGACGATTCTATTCCCGTTTTTCTTCAGATGACGAAAGGTAATATCCGAATAGAGGAGTTCGTTTTTTAATTGCTCTTTTAATTCATCGATATATAAGCTATGGGCTTTAAGTTCTTCCTGTGACTTACTCTCTTTTTTCCATTTGAACATATTCAGCACCTATTGTTGTCAGTTTATCTTATTTTTTCCAAATAATTATTTTTTACCCAAATTCCAAAGCAGTCTGAATGATAAAAAAAATTTTGAGAAGAACAAAATATTGTGGTATTATGAATGAGTATTCATTCATCGGTGAAAATTATGAATTTTCAAATAGATAGAAAAGGAGAGTGAACTCATTGAATCGAATTGGCCCTATTATCATAGTGGAAGGTCCAAATAGCAGCAAAGTCCCTTTCTCACGGAGCTTGTATATCGACTGCGAGGAAAAGGTGCTAATTGACAGTGGAGCAGAGGCAAAAGCTCTTCTTGAATTGGATCACGAAAAAGGAATTGATCTCATCATTAATACCCATTACCATCCTGACCATACCCTACATAATCACCTGTTCCGAGATGCGACCAAACTTATAAATAAGATAGAATTTGAAACATCCAGGTCAGTGGAAGGAATTGCCCATGCCAATGGAGTCTATCAAGAGTGGGGTTATAAAGGTGTGGAGGCATGGAAAAAAACTCTTCCACAGGAATGGGTTCAAAATCTTGGGGGTTTTTCAGGAACATATGAATACGAGACAGAATATGTATTTGATGATGTAAAAGTAGTGTTTTTGCATACTCCCGGACATACAAGCGGCCTGGCCTGCCCATACTTTCCAGAGCTCGGGGTCGTGTTTGCTGGCGATTATGATATGACCACCTTTGGTCCATGGTATAACGGGACTGATGGTAATATTGAAGATTTCATCAATTCGGGCAAACGGCTTCTGTCTCTCGATGCCGATACTTACATTACAGGCCATCAAAAAGGGATTTTTACGAAAGCGGAATTTACAGAAGCCATGGATAAATTCCTTGCGGTGATTAATCGCCGGGATGAGATAATCGAAGACTTTATCCAGCAGGGTTTGAGTTTTGAAGAAATAACTAAAATTGGGATATTTTATCCCAAAAGTTCTCTTGCCAATCCACTTCTAAATACATGGGAGCGAAGCGGCATCCGCAAGCACCTAAGGCGACTTGGTTATTCAGTGGAAGAAAAAGCAGCTGAAATTATTAAATTAAAATAGAATGGTCCATGTGCCATTCTATTTTTTTACTCTGCTTAAAAAAAATAAAGAACCTTGATTGTTATCTTTAATCAAGGTTCACATAATTTTGCTCTGCTTTTCTTTTTCGTTTGGAGAAATAGAGTTGCATCATTATTCCTGTAACAATTAAAGCACCGCCGGCCGCAATAAAATTGAAGATATTTGTTGCGGTTGTTGGAAGTAGTACACCGTTTGTCGGTACTGTACCGCTTCCTGAATCCTCTGCATAAAAGATAAATTCCACCCTACATCCTATTCCCTGAAATTCATTGCCAAGTTCCCAAGGAACAGAAACTTGAAAAATTAATTGTTCGGATGTATTCTTTGCAAGAATTCTTGGACTTAATTTATTCAAGTCCTTAAGCTTCCCTTCATATAATACTTTATTTCTATCCGAAACTTTTATTAAAAGTTCATTAAAATATTTTTCTGAACCATCAAGGTATTTAACCGAAGTTATATATTTAAATTCTCTATTACCATTGTTGTGAATCGTTAATGTACGATTAGACCAATCTCCAGGCTTAAAGTTATTAATGTCAAACAATATCTTTTCAGGTGAGGAAGCTATATCTATTTCTTGTTTAGTCATTGCTGCTAAAGTATTCCCAGTTGAAAAGGAAAATATCGTGAAAATTATCATTGAATTCATAATGATAAATTTAAATAATTTTTTCACTTAATTACTTCCCCCCTTTATCACATCTTTTTTGGTAAGGAGAAATTTTTATTCCGTATTCCGCCATTCTTTAATCGGTCTTCCAGAATCATTTCATTAACTATTCGTCGTCTATTATCTTTTGCAAGAGTATTCCGTACAAAAATAATAGAACCAATTAATAGTGCTAATCCCGAAAGAAATAATACGATTGCCATTCCGTTTTTGGACTTGAAAAATGTCGCGATATATCCAATGTATGGAATGGTAAAATGCCTATACTCCGCTAGAACATTATTTGATGAAACAAGATTTAGGTCTGGGGTTTGATTACTATCACCCTTTGTTCTATAGCTGACTTGGTTTCCGTTTTTAATTTTATCTACTATTCTATGGGTAACAATTAAACCATCGTTTGTTTTAAACGTTATAATGTCGCCCTTTTTAAATCTGGCCATATCCCCTCCAGGTTTTACAGCTATAACAGAACCCGTTTTAATAGCGGGTTCCATCGAACCAGATTGGACAGTCAAAAGCTGATATCCAAAAAAGTTGGGCTTTCCACCTGAAGTTTTCGACAGGACAACAGCACAAATCATAATAAGTAAAAGAGCACAAAGGATGGTTGTAATAAAATTGCTTATCCATTTTTTTAAAACTCTAGTTTTCATGGAACCACCTTTTCAGTGATGATAATCTAAATAGTTTCCTTATTGTCTGCTATCACTTTTATTATTTAATGTTACAAGTTATTGTGATGGTTTCGCTCCATAAATCTTGGATTTCATCTTTATTTCCATGTCCAAGCGGCTGGAAAGCTCTAAACTTATAATTACCTGCCTGCAAGGCGTTATATCTTAAGAAAACTGACTGGTTTTTAGCAAGAGGATCCATAAACCCCTCACCAACTTTTTCACCGGACATAGGATTCCCATTACTAATATAGTAAACCTCATATTTCAGTAAACTATTCATGTTGCTTCCCGTATTTATGATTAAGGCTGATATTTCTGTAGGAAAGTTACAACTGACAACGGTTTGATTACTATTTTTATTAGAAAAGACAAGAGAGCTACCCGTCCACTCACTATTCCAAGTACCAATAGTAATGCTCCCACTCACTTGAGTACTGTCACTAAAATAGGCGTCCGTATCGGCTGTAATTAACCCGGTAACCAATGTTAAAAGGAAAAGGACACTAATTATCTGGAAGGTAATTAATACCTTCCACTTTTTATTGGAATGCTTCCTTATTCTAGACGTACGAATTGTAACCACCCCCAAATCTTGCAGTCAGTGGATTTTTACTGCAAAAGGCGGGGCAGGACCCCACCCTTAAATGATAAATTTATTTAGCTTGTCCAGCTCCCTGTCTGCCTTCGAAGGTCCATTTAATTGCGATTGCATCACCTTGGAATTGGTTTTGATCCTCGTTATTGTCAATAAATTGAAATTGGATATATAAATCCTTCATTCCATTTTTCGCTACTCCATTACCGAAAACTTGGGTAGAAATCTCATCTTTTTTATTATTTAATTGATCAAGTGTTGTGCCGTATAAAATCTCTGATGAACCAGAACTAACAAAGTCTGATCCTACGTTTTTAAGGAAATACACCCTGATATATTTGTTCAAGTCATCCGTATTTGCAGGTGCTCCTTCTTTATTAGTGATTGTATTTTCAGTTGATAGACTAATTTTCGCAATATCTAATGACCCATCGTTTTTCAAAGTAATGGTGCGGTTTGCCCAATCTCCTGGTTTAAAGTCATTAATAGCAGTCATGATTGTTGGATTGGTGTTTAAATCTAATGTGCCATTTACAAATGTACCAGTGGTTTCGGCTTTGTCGCTAAAATATGCAAATGTACCGCCGCCTATCAATGCCAATCCGAGTGCAGCTGAAGCTACCCCTAAACCTAATTTAGTTCTAGTCCCCATAATCCTTCCTCCTCTATTAATTTTTTTCACCTTAGGTAATCAAATAGAGTCTGCTATTTAAATCGTTTGTTATTACAAATATTATGTTCTTTACTGAGGTCCACTATCATATTATATTGCAACCTTTTATATTCATAAAGTACTAAATAGAATCAAAAATTCATTATAACGAACAAAAATCTATTGTTACCTCGAAATATCTTTATTTCTCGTAGAATATTGTATTTTATTAAGAACAAACAAGTTTTTTAGCATATTCTCCTTTTTCTTTCTTTACACCCATCAGCATTCCATTGGTCTATACTGCTTGCATTTTTTCAGTATTATAATCGGTGACTAGAGGCTTCCAAATAGCGCTGCAATATCATCTTTACAGAAAAATGGGAAATACACACATAAAAAAACCCTAAGAGAATAAATCCCTTAGGGTCTTGTTTGTTTTAATTAATTTCTACCAATTCTTCTTGTTCTTTCTTTAGCTTTTTTCGATAAACAAATTTAGATAGATTAATGCTGACTTCATAAAGAAGCAATAGCGGCAATGTCACGACGAAATCAGACATAAAATCTGGAGGTGTTATAACAACTGCGATGATAATTAATACAAAATAAGCATATTTACGAACCTTTGTAAGCACAAATGGATTAATAATTCCAAGTGAGGTTAAAAACATAACTACTACCGGCAGTTCAAACAACACTCCAAACGGCAGCGTCATATTTAAGATAAAACTGAAATAGCGTTCAGCCGTAAAATTGGTCACAAACATATCTTGGCCAATGTTCACCAAGAAGTTAAGAACCATCGGAAAAATGGCAAAATAGCCAAACGCAAGACCAGCAATAAATAAAATAAACAAGGCCGGAACATATGACAACGTAATTTTTCTTTCAATCGGTTTCAAAGCAGGCTTGACAAACAGCCATATTTGCAGCGCCAGCACTGGAATTGTCCCTGCAATCGCGACGACTCCGGCGAGCATGAAATAAATCCACATAATATCACTTGGACCGAGCACCAAGAGCTTTGTACTGCCGACAAACCATTTATAAATATCATCAACATAAATAAAGCCGACTATAAAAAAGGCCACAAAAGCCAGCGCCGAGATAATGATCCGTTTTCGTAATTCCTCTAAATGATCAACTAACTGTAATTCTTTATCTTCCATGTGTTTCCCCTGCCAATTTCAATGGTAGTTCTTAATTAACCAGTTTTCTCTCGTTATAATAGTTTTAAACTGAGAAGAAAAAGGTGCAAGACACAAAATCTTACACCCTATTTGCTCAATTTTTCCTTTTCTTCCTTGATGTCTTCCATTACATCGTCGGTAAGTTCACGAGTTGACTTTTTGAATTCTTTTAACGTTTGCCCAAAGGCACGGCCAATTTCCGGTAGTTTTTTCGGTCCAAAAATAATCAGTGCAAGTGTTAAAATAAGGATTAAACCCGGTACGCCAATATTAGAAAACATAATTTACAGCCCCTTTGAAATAAAGTAACCTCTTAAGATGATTATAGTATTGAATAATCATTTTGGGATAATTATTTGCAATAATTCATATTAAATTCACAATATCCACTAAAAATAACATAACTGTGATATTTCGCATTTAATATATCAACTCTATAAAAATTTAACAATAACATCAATTGAAGTCAATGTTCTTTTTTTAGATGGAATTTTTAAAATATTTTGACAATTATTAGAATTTTGCATATAATTGGTACATTAAAGCATATACTTTTGAAAAATTTAGTTTACCAAAAGGATGTGAGTGGGATGGAATTTTCTCTTTTTAGTTTTGACGGGGCCTTGCCAGTCGAGGTAACAATTGACGATGACAATGGAAGGTATACCATTCGGAAAAGTGATCGGAGCGGTGAATATTTTAACAGTCCAAAAGAATTAATTGCTTGGATTAAGGCACATTTCCATGAGGAAGAATTCTGCCATCCACACGAATTCCGAGGAATGTTAGCAAAACTATCAGAGTATGAATTAAACGGATATTAAAAGCATCAGCCGCAGCTGATGCTTTTTTGTTTTACGATGCAATCGAATGGTCATCACGATATCTTAATCTCTTCGGTCATAAATTCTAAATTCATAATCGTAGGGATTTTTTTCGTCCTTTATACCTTTTTCGGAGGAAACAAGTACCCAGTCATTCTCGTTGAATTCCGGAAAAAACGTGTCACCGGTAAATTCCTCATTAATAAAGGTAATGTAAAGACGATCGGCAAAAGGGAACGTCTCTTTAAAAATTTCTGCCCCGCCGATGACAAAAAATTCGTTATTTTGCTCTTTGCTGTAGCGAACGAATTCATCAACGGAGGTAAAGACGGTACATTCCTCAGGCCGATATTCTGTTTGCCTGGTTATAATGATGTTCTCCCTTCCTGGAAGGACGCGGCCGATTGATTCATGTGTCTTACGCCCCATTGCAATCGGATGCCCCATGGTTACTCGCTTAAAGAATTTTAAATCCTCAGGCAGGTGCCATGGCAACTGATTATTTTTGCCAATGACCCGGTTTTGGTCCATTGCGACAATAAAGGAAATCATACGCTGACGACTCCTTTGATATGCGGATGCGGGTCATAGTTTTCTAACGTAAAGTCCTCAAATTTGAAGGAAAAAATGTCCTTAACTTCCGGATTGATTTTTAATTGCGGCAATGGCCTCGGGTCTCTTTCCAGCTGCAGTTTTACTTGCTCCAGATGATTTTGGTAGATATGAACATCCCCAAAAGTATGGACAAACTCACCTGGCTTTAAGCCGCAAACCTGAGCAATCATCATTGTCAGCATGGCATAGGAGGCAATATTGAAAGGTACTCCAAGGAACACATCGGCTGAGCGCTGATAAAGCTGGCAGGATAATTTTCCATCCGCCACATAAAATTGGAACATACAATGGCATGGAGGCAAAGCCATTTTATCAATTTCTGCCACGTTCCACGCATTGACAATTAATCTTCTGGAATTGGGATTCGTTTTAATTTGCTCGATTAACTCACTGATTTGGTCAACCGTTTGGCCGTCGGCACCTGTCCAGGAACGCCATTGATGACCGTAAACAGGACCCAGCTCGCCGTTTTCATCGGCCCATTCATTCCAGATTCTAACTCCGTTATCTTGAAGGTATTTAACGTTTGTATCACCATTTAAAAACCATAAAAGTTCATAAATAATGGATTTTAGATGAAGTTTTTTAGTTGTCATAAGAGGAAAGCCTTCCTCTAAATTAAACCTCATTTGATAGCCGAATGTGCTGATCGTTCCGGTGCCTGTGCGGTCGCCCTTAACTGTTCCATGCTCAAGCACATGCTTGCATAGGTCTAGATATTGTTTCAAATTGGACACTCCCTAATCGGTTTTCATATTTTTTCATTTTAACATAAATATGGAGCAGATTAGAAAAGGTTTTCTAAAAATTTATAAGTGTTCGGAGCCTTCAATTTTATTTGAGCTCTAGTATCAGAATTTAAAAAATACATCGAAAAGGCTTCAGCAAAATATTCTTCCGGGTATTCAAAATAGCTTTTGCCCGGGAACAATTTCTCGTGCTCGTTTTCCATCAGTATTTTAAATTCCTTTGTTTGGCTTATATTATTTAAAATAATATGATCGATGGAGTGCGCCATTTCGTGCAGTTCCAGGTTGACGGAACCGTGTCCCTTGCCTTTATCACTTGCACCGATCTTGACCAAGACGACCTTCCCTCCGCCGATGCCAGGGACATCATCCCACGTTGTATTCGTCGGATATCCCCGTGGAATTTTTCCTTTCAGCTGCCTTGCTGTTGGATTATCGGTAAGCTTTCCGGTAAAAAGTTTTAGGTTAATACCATTTTGATATATTTTACTTAATAAAGATTTCGGTAAGGAACTAAACCTGTTTATTATTTTTGCAGCCTCTTTTTCGTCAAAAGGCTGCAGCGGTAAAATAATAATTTGGTTAACATTATTAGGAGATATTTTAATAGATTCATAGAGCTGCGAATTTTTTGGAAAATCAGTGATCCGCATGCCATTAATCGATGCTTTTGATGTCGTTACAGAAACTAAGGACAAGGTGACAATCAAAAAAAATATAACCCATTTACGCATGTTCATCCCTCATCTAGCAAGTATTTTACTAGGATTATAGCATGGAAATAGGGTTAAAGATTTGTACATTTTAGCAAAAATAGCCGCCAGGACACTCCTCGGCGGCTTCTTCAAAAACTATACCTGCAATCCGAAATTCCGGCAAAGTGCGGCGAGTCCGCCTGCAAAGCCGCTGCCTACGGCATTGAATTTCCAATCTCCATTATGACGGTACAGCTCGCAAATGACGACAGCAGTTTCAACGGAAAAGTCTTCACCAAGATCGAACCTTAGGATTTCACGGCCTGTATCTTCATCGACAACACGGGCAAAGGCGTTGCTTACTTGACCAAAATTTTGATTTCGCATTTCAGCATCATGAATCGTTACAGTAATCGCAATGCGATGGACGTGGGCAGGTACCTTGCTGAAATCAATCTTTATTTGCTCATCATCGCCATCGCCTTCACCGGTTCGGTTGTCGCCTGTGTGCTCAACCGCCCCTGAAGGATCGGTTAAATTATTATAAAAGACAAAATCCATATCATTTGTGACCCGGCTGTTTGCATCCGTTAAGAATGCTGATGCATCCAAGTCAAAATCGTGGCCGCCATGATAGCGGTTCGTATCCCAGCCAAGGCCGATAATCACTTTGGTTAAGCCAGGATTGGTTTTTGTCAGATCAATTCTTTGACCTTTTGCTAAGTTAATTCCCACAAGTATCACCTCACAAAATTAGCTATAGGAACGAACAACTTCACTCAAGGAAGCAGCGTTGGTGCCGCTGCCGATAGCAGCAAACTTCCACTCATTGCCGTGGCGGTAGATCTCACCTGTTACTAAGCAAGTTCTGCCACTGTAGTCATCAGTCAAATTATAATGAATTAATTCTTGATGATTGCCCGGATTCACGACTCTAATAAAGGCATTGCGGATCATCCCAAAGTGCTGCTTCCGCTTCACGCAGTCATAAATATTTACCACGAAAACAAGCTTCTCAATATTCGAAGGGACCCTGCTTAAATCAATCATGACCTGCTCATCGTCGCCGTCTCCATCGCCAGTTAAATTGTCGCCGGAGTGCTGGACAGATCCGTCAGCGCTCTTTAAATTTCCAAAGTAAATAACATCTTTGTTATTCTGCAGGCGGTCACCCGCACCTAACATAATAACGGAAGCATCACAGTCAACATTCGGGGCACTGCCGCCGCCAAACAAAGAACCGAAGAAGCCGCCTCCTCCGCCGCTGCTTTGAACTGGATCCCAGCCCAATCCTACCACAATTTTAGTCAAACCAGGGTTGCCTTTTGTTAAGTCAACTCTTTGTCCTTTTTGTAAATTAATTGCCATGTCTATCACCTCATAAAATTTTAGTATTGCTGTTTTATTTTCTTAAAATTATCCTGCAGCTGCTCCAATCGTCTTGTGCCTTCCTGGCGCAGACGTCTATTTTCCTCTTCAATGGCCTTTGTTTCCTGCAGGCCTTTGAGAATGATATTCCAAGATTCTTCAATCGTTTCGATTTTAATGCTTGGACCTCCTGCAAGTCTTGCAATATCGGCACTTTGCTGCGAAATATTCTGGGCGTTTCTGAGCAGCATCTCATTGGTACGCCGGTCAAGCTCGCTCATCGAATCAGCAACTAGCTTTTGCCTTTTGGCGGCCACTGCCTGGATTAAGCCATTTTTAAAAATTGGGATCGTGGTTACAAAAGCAGAATTGATTTTTCCAATTAATTTCGTATTTCCACGCTGCAGCATACGGATTTGCGGCGCCGTTTGCAGGGCAACCATTTTCGCCATTTCCAAATCGTAAATCCGCTGCTCCAATAATTCGATGGCATTCTTTAATGAATCCAGCTGCATGGAAGCAAGCTGATCACCAGAAGCAGCACGGGCTTCAAGCTGCGGCAACTGATTATTTTTTAAATCCTCAACCTTCAATTCGCCGGCAACCACATATTTCTCAAGCGTTAAATAATATTGGTAGTTTTGCTCGTACATGGACTCAAGCATGTTGGTGGAATCAACCATTTCAGAACGGTACTTGGATATTTCCACATACACCTTGTCAATTTCCGAGCCCATCGTCTGATATTTGCCAAACAGCTTTTCAACCACTTTTTCGCCCTTTTTAAAAAGTTTAGAGAACAAGCCTCCTGAGGACTTTTGAAAATCCTTCGGATCGAATTTATCCATAATACGTCCAAGCTGTTTTAACAGTTCGCCGGAATCCTCCACTTTAGTTGTCCGCATGTTGCTTAAGATTTGGTCAGAAAATCGGGAAATTTGCACGGCAGGTTCTTTTCCGAATTCAAGTACCTGAATTTGATCGCGTTCGTCAATCGAATTAGCAAGGTTTTGGATTTCCGTTTCCTTGCGAAGGGCAAGCTTAATGTCTGAGACTTTTTTTTCCGTCAGCATGTCCTCGGCAGGCTGAGGGGTAACATCACTGGATGGATTTGGTGTTAAATTCATGCTTTAATCTCCCCTTAAATTTTTTAAAATGCCATGAAAAAGACCTTTTTTAAATAAAGACGGTTCTTTATATTCCAAGTCAAAAACCATATCATCAAGCCAGTGGATATCGAAATTAATTGAATCAAGGTAATTTTCAATGTCATTATGTCCAGTTGGATTGTAAAGGATGATATCAATTCCAAATTGATTCAAGAGCAGCAGTAAAACCGCATCAGACCGCGACAGCATCCCTGTTGTTTCATTATTAAAAATGATTAATTTTGGAACCTCCTGCGAGTAATCAAATTTTTCGATTAGCTGAATGATGTTCTTGGGCATAAACATCGCCTGAGTGAAGAGAAATACTTTCAGTTCCTCGATGCCTTCCATTGCCAAAGGCTTTAGATCCGGCTTTTCGCACAATTTTTTAACCGCTGCCGCGATTCCTTTTTGCAGCCCTGCCGGCAAAAAGGAATAAGGCCAGTAGTGAGCCTGCATCATTTTTTCCGGAACGACCAAACCATCTTTGCCGAGCGCGTTTCGATAATGAAACCGAAAATCACTAGTGCTAGGGATGGTCATTGGGAGCCTGCGGATAAGCAGCGTATTTTCCAATTGACTTAACGAATGAAGGCGGTCCCAATATTCTTTTCTGTTTTTGCTGACACCTTGTATTTTGGCAAAGAGTGACGGAATCTGAACTTTTCCATCCCTTACTTCAAAATCAGGGCGAATCATTGCCGCTTCTTTACTGAGAATAAATAGCTCATCATAAGTAGTTCGAAGCGTGATTGAAGAAGGGGTATAGTCCCTTAGCTGCCAAGGCTTGTAAAGACCTGACCCTTCCTGATTAAGAATGTTTTCAATTTCTTTGGAGGCCCGGTAAGCAACGGTTGCTTTACGGGTCCGCTTCTCAGT
Source organism: Neobacillus sp. SAB-20_R2A (assembly GCF_049568635.1). Taxonomy (NCBI): domain Bacteria; kingdom Bacillati; phylum Bacillota; class Bacilli; order Caryophanales; family Bacillaceae; genus Neobacillus; species Neobacillus sp. SAB-20_R2A. Next base: position 4,134,211 of record NZ_CP145895.1, read on the forward strand.
AGGAAAGGGCTCGGCCGGAAGGTTTTGCTCAAATTGATGAGTAAAAACGGACTCCTTAAGTAACCCTTCTAAAGCATTCTTGCCTTCCGGATGGAAAAAGATAATGTCACAGCCAAGCTGGAGTAAATAAAATAGAAAATACTGATGACTCTTTTTGAAATCGCCATACCATAAAAACCTCGGCATTTCCCTTTGCGGGTCTGCTGCTTTGAGTGCCGGCCGAAGATGATTGATGGTCCATTTTACGATATCAACGAGAACACGCCTCAGGTCCGGATTTTTGATTCCTTCCCTTTCAAGGAAGTCAAATAATTCAAGGGTAGTAATCATTGCTTCCCGCAATTTCCGATGAATGACCGGGTCTTTTGATTTTAATAACAGCTGTTCCCCTTCCAAAAAAGCGGTGAAACGGTTAATCGACAGCTGTTGTTCCTGATTAATGTTAATCACCTTTTGGATGGATTGGAAGTGGGCATTATTAATAGATTTATCGAGAGAATCGTCACTTAATAAGTGTAAATTTAAATCTGGCGTATGGACGTATTCGAAAAGCTGATTATAATATTCATCTGTGTCAAATGGTATTCCAAGGAAAATCCCAACAACTTGGCCGATTTGAATGGTCCCATTCTCGATTGAAAAATTGGGTCGCTCGGGCAGCATCTTTTGGAGCATGCCGAGCCAATTTTCATATGAAAGGGCTAAAGGCCGGGGATTTAAATGATTTAAAGGTGGATGCATCGTAGTCCCTTCCTTTGAAGCAAAAGCTTTTATTCTTCGTTAGCAAATTATGTAAGATTCCCTCATCAATATCATCATAACACAGTTAGCAAAATGGTTCATTTGTTTATACGAATGAAGTCAATAAATGTTTCGTAATTGGACACAATTCTTGCGTTTTCACCTTTATCCTTGTCCCTACATATTATTTGAATACTCACACTAAAGTAGGTGACTTCATGAGATCTTTATTTAAACGGCCGCATATAAACATGCTGCAGGAGGAACTGGAAACTGTAATGGAGGTCATGGCCTCAGACCTTTTTATATATCTTGATTTATTTATATTCAGTTTAATTTTTACGCTCCTCCTAGGACCGGTGTTCCAATCCTTTGTCATATCTATTTTGTTCTTGGCTGGATCCTACGGAATATTTTCCAGTATTTATTTCATAATCAGCAGGTTTTCGGAGGGGGATAAAAACTAACCTTTAAGTAGTTTTAAAAATATCTGCAAAATTTCCTCACCGGCTTGAACCCCTGTTTGATTTGTAAAGGTAAGGCCCTCGGTATCGGACATTTTCGCCAGTTCACCATGCCCTGGAACAAGGCGGTGCTGGCAGATTTCAAGGAAATCCAAATCAAGGATGGAGTCGCCCGCCCCTGCAACCGCTTTCTTCTGTTCTCGGTGGCAAATAAATTCCAGGGCCGCACCTTTTCTAATCGCACTTGGTAAACAATAAAGCTTTCTCCCCTGAAGGGAAATTCTCCATCCGAGCTGGGCGGCCAATGCCCTTAACATTGCTATTTCATCGATGGTTGGGAAACACTCTAATATATAGTAGAAAAATAGGTTTCCCACCTGCTTTAACCGCCCGTTTAGCTCAATCCCTTCTCTTCTTATAGCAGAACGTAATTCCTCTGGCACGGTAGACTCTTCATCTATCGCCTTGGAAATATGGTCGTCCCATTCTGGAAGTGGTTTACCCTGATACATGATCACAGCACCATTTGTCGTAATTGCATAGGGAAGGTGAATGCTTTCATCAAAAATAGCAAAACGCTTAAATTGTTCTGTTGTTCTAGTTGTCACGGGGACAAAAAGGCTTGAACGCGAAAGTTCAGCAAGTGCCTGATACGAAGGTTCCGTCATGTAGGCCATCCACATCCCGTCCCTTCGTTCAACCGGCTTTAATTCTATTATATTTGGACCGCCTAGTTCTTCAACCGCCCTTGTGGAGTAGATAATCGTCCGGTCTAGGTCAGATGCAAATATCATGGCTGGTTCCCCTTAACAGATTTAATGATGCCGCAGCAAAGATAATGAATATCCGGATACTCGATAACCTCGACTCCCTTTTCTTCAGCGAGCATCAGGATATGCTTAACAAATGGGCTTGTTTTGTCCCGCATTAATATTTTCCAAGGAACCCTTCTTAACAGCACCCTAGTGGTTTCTCCTACTCCGGGTTTAATATGATGGGTATTTTCAATCCCAAATTCGGCTTGGATTTTTTGGACAGCTTGCATCCCGAGAAATTCAGCCGTAATATTCTCATTTAACCGTTGCACTGCGATACCGCTTGCTTGCTCCGAAATTCCGGCAAACTCGCCGTCAATAATGTCAATAAAGGTGTTGGACACGTCAGCATCCGTCAACTCTTTGTAAAATTTGGCACCATGAAAATCATTTTTTCCGATATAGGTATTATTTAGCACCGTCCGGCTTACCAGCCCCGATACAGTTGAATTTAAACAAGCGCTGGGGATAAGAAAATCTTCCCTCGTCCCAAAAACGCTCGTACAATAGCCGGGATCAGCAAGGACCGCAAGCGTATCATCAAGCTGGATTCCATATTTTTCTTCAAATTGACGGCATGCCTTTGTCAACTCCAACGAAATAGCTCCCTTTCCTGTCCAGCCGTCGACAAATTGAATCCTTCCTTCGGGATGTTCACCCCAAATATAGGCAATCGCATTTTCATCAATGCCCCGGTCGCGAATGATAGAAATACTGTAATGCGGCAGTGACACATTATAGCGTTTTTGGATATATCTTTTTATTAATATGCCGACAGGTGTTCCCGCCCTTGCCAAAGAAGCCAGCACTGTATTTTTTCCTTTTAATGAAAAAATCTGCTCAGCAGCAACACCGATGCATAAGGCTACCTTATGTTTATATTCGTGTAATGTATTCCAAAACAGCTCTACATAGTCTTTAGGCGGCTGGTACTCAATCGGCAGAGATTCACTGTAATGGCCCCCTGTTTGAATTTTCAACTCCCTGTTTTCTGTAGAGTCCTCAAGCTTAATCTTGCTTAAATCCTTTAACAGAAATAAACAATCATCCGGACTGTAAGTACCAATCTCGGCAGGTTTATTTTTTGCTTGATACATGACCATCACCTCCTGCATCAGAGAAAAAGACAAGCTTTAGCGAAGGAATTTGCGTCTTTTGCAATTCCTTTAGAAATGGAAGAAGACTCTCAGAGTCTATTTCTCTTTCAAAAAAAACAAATAATTCATCGTAATGGCCAGGTGGAATATTATACACAAAATAAGGAATATTATGATCCTCCGGGTTAGGAAAAGCGACTCCGAATTTTGCTCCGTAACCATCCTGATTTTCAATATGTACGGGGCTTCTTGTTGTTGACTGATAGGAAATACCGCTCCCCATTAAAGCGGAAATTCGCATCGGCACATACATAAATTCCCCTGTTCCAAGGCAAAGGGTTTTCTCTCCCGTTCTTAATTCCTTTAAAATCCCCGCTGCTTCTTCTGCTTTTTGCTGAAGCAAGCGATTTTCTTCCGCCGCTAGGCCAAAACGGCCCGTTTCCTTCAAGTAGAAGGCATTACTTGTAAGATAAGGAGTTTTGCAAAAATGAGCAGATAGAGTTAATTTTTCAACAGACATCTCTTCATACTTCGAATCCATCCCATCGTTGGTCCCTTGTGTAATCTCCTTGAATTGCGTTACCGACACCTCTCCAGTTAACAGACTTATCACATGAATGATAATACCAAGTTCCTTTTCTAGGCGGGCAAAATCCCGACGGTTTTCGGGCGAGCGCCAATCCAGGATAGAAACCACGGTATACAGTTTCCTTGGAAAGCGGGCATGTATGGAGCGAATTATATTAAGTGCCGTTTTCCCTGTTGTTATTTCATCATCGACCAAGATAATTTCCCGGTCATTTTCCATCATTTCACGAGGAACATAGCATCGATGCGAGGTGGCATGGGAATGCTCTTCTTCAAAAGTGATGTCTGGATTCAGACCATCGATATTCTCCCTGGTGGTATGAAAGAAATCCGCTTCCTTAAAACAATCAAAGAAAGCGTGCCCAAGGGCGGTCGCTGTTTCGGCAAAACCGATTATGACAGGGTTGATAGCTTCAGAGATAAATGGGGCGGGAATATAATCCTCATTCTGAAGAAAAGCTCTTAGCATTTGCTCCTTTTCCACACAGTCTAATCCCTTCACAACCTCCATGAACCGGCTGCCTAACAGGGCTGCAGTTAATAAACTTCTTTTTGGTTTAACGGGAATATGCTTGCCTAGTACCTTGCTGACAAACAAAAACGACCGCTTCTTATTTATTCGTGCTGCCATTGTAAAGAGCTCTTCGGGCGGCAGCTCATAGGGATTTTCAGTAATGTTTATAGTAACCTCAATCGCATTAAGAATGGGAAATGTATACCTCTTTTTTGATAAGGTCAATGTTTGTGAATTCTTCATGTAACACCCCGTAAAGCCGTGATTTTAACATTATTTTTTCTGCCCAGTAGAGATGGGGCTTTATTTCATTCATTTTATTGGCAAAATCGCTTTTCATGACACCTATTTCCCCTGTGGCCGCTTTGATTATATTTGATGCATCAACATATTCCTCAAAAGGGACAACATTTAGGGATTGAACAATTTTTATGTGTGACGGATGGATCACCGTTTTTCCGGATATTCCGTTGGCAATGTCCATTAGGGTTTCTCTCATCAATCCATCGAGATTTTCTTCGATTAACCGCCTTCGCCAATGAAGCCCCTCATCCCCAAACCGCTCACGGAATGGAGTTTGCCTTAGCTGCGGTTTTAGCATTCTGTTTTTAGCGGAAAAATACTCCCAGACTGGACCGGAAACAACATACGGACTGTCAATGCGCCCGAAAATATTAATGATATCTGATATGCAATCTCTTAAAATCGCAATATCGTAAACCGTTGTATCCGGACTGCGGCGAATCCCGTACAGCCCACAGAAGTCAGTTGCTCCGATACGGATATTTAAAACAATTTCCTTGTATCGATCAACTATTTGTTTAATCCTTACCAACTCTTCCATTCTTGTTTCCTTATGTAAAACCCTGCCCGTTTCGAGAATCGGCATCGCATAGAAAGGATGTTCGTTGGTATGGATTTTCAGGACCTCATGTAACAGCTCTGCCCCATTCTCCGAAGAAAATTTCGGAAGAACAACACCAGTTAATAGTTGTACAGCATCTTCCAGCCGCTCTTTAACCGTTTGCAGCTGTTTTAGATTTCGAACTCGCACAAACATCAATGGAAGCTCCTCGATGCCAATAAACCCTTCGTTCAGTGCCCGGAATAATTTTTGCATTTCATCAATCAGCAAACTCTCCGCGCCAAAAACCCGACTATCACCTACGGCATCTTCGAGATCAATAACCACAGATGTTAAACCGGAAAGCTTTTTTGACAGGATTTCCTGATGAAAATCCGGACGGTCCGCAGGCATGTACAAGGTTGCTCCCAGACCATAGGATAATAGCTCACGACCTGAATATTTATTAAATTCCTCAGGCGTTTTGTAGAAATACCGCGTCAATTCATCTTCGGAAAAATATGTAAAAAAACGCATTTTTTTACTCCTCTTTATCGTAAAAAATAAGGGAGACAACTCACGTCAGCTCCCTTTCTTTCATGCAAATTTTTTATTAATGATTCTCTGTGCTATTTTCCTTCTTTTTGTTCATAAAATGAACCACAAATGTAGCGGCAAACGTTACTAGCAAGATGATAAAGAAGGTTACATGTCCTACATCGATATGGAAAACTGATAGAAGCATTTTAATAGAAATTAATAGAATTAAAATATACGCGGTGGTTTCAAGCTCAGGAATTCGGTCAATTAATGATAGGAATACACCGGCAACACCTCGCATCATTAACACCCCGAGAATTCCTCCCAGTAAAAGAACCCATACTTCACCGCTGACGCCGAAAGCGGCAAGAACACTGTCAACAGAGAAGGCAATGTCCATTAACTCAACTGCAACAACGGTTCCCCAGAAGGTTCCGAAAAGACGAATGAGGAGTCCGCTTTGGTTCATGCCTTGAGCCTCTTCTTCCTCTGCTTCAGAGGCTCTTCTCTTATCCATGAAGTATTTTATCGAAAGCCAGGCAAGATACCCCGCACCTAACACTTTTACCCACCAGAATTTGATGAGGTAAACGCCAATTCCAATCGCAATGAATCGAAATGCGTAAGCTCCAAGCAAACCGTAGAAAAGAGCTTTTTTGCGTTTTTCAGGCGGAAGATGTTTTACCATTACAGCTAAAACGAGGGCATTATCTGCTGAAAGCAGACCTTCAAGAATCACTAATGTACCAATAAGTCCCCATGCTACCGGGTCTGTTAAAACTTCTCCCCACATTTCCCAATTAAAGAATTGGGCATACGTGTCTATAATTCCTTGCAATACTGCCATTAAAAAAATTCCCCCTGGATGTTCGCTATTTTTTGTTAAAAAGACCCAGCGAGCGCCGGGTCTCTGTTTTCTCTAATGAATTAACCAACCTGCAGGCCAAAATCAGTTGCCAGTGCTGCTAACCCGCCTTGGTAGCCGCTGCCGATGGCACTGAATTTCCACTCGCCGCTATGACGATACAATTCTCCAACAACAATCGCTGTTTCGATCGAGAAATCTTCGCCCAAATCATAGCGGATTAATTCTTGGCCGGTTTCTTCGTTGAAAATCCGTGCATATGCGTTTGAAACCTGTCCAAAGTTCTGATTACGGCTTGCTGCATCATGGATTGTAATCGTAAAGGCAATCCGTTGGATGTTGGCTGGAACTGCCGATAAATTAATGTTTACTTGCTCATCATCGCCATCACCTGCACCGGTCCGGTTATCCCCAGTATGTACGACCGCACCACCCGCACCTTGCGGGTTATTGTAAAAAACAAAATCTGTTTCTGTTGTGACTTTTCCGTTTTCTCCTAATAAAAACACAGAAGAATCCAAATCAAAGTCATTACCGCCGTCATATTTATTGGTGTCCCATCCAAGTCCAACAACAACTTTTGATAAGCCAGGATTTGTTTTTGTTAAATCAACTTTTTGACCTTTTGATAAACTGATTGCCATTTTTCTTTCCTCCTAATTGGGTAATAGTTTATTTACGAGCGTTCCTTTAAAAAGGTTTCAATTTTACAATAAAAATTTTTTCACATATTAATTCATCCATTTTGGGGGTGTGTTTTTAGCCCAATAGATAGTTCCTAGGTTATGGTGGGTTTGGAAATTATCCTTAAAAGTATGATAGTGAAAATTGAACCAGTACCCGGACTGCGGCGGCAAATCCCTTCTCACATGGAATCGTAAAATATCTTTCCCTGTTTGGCTGTTTTTTATATGAAAAATCTTTTCGGAGTATCCTGCACCAGGTTCCTCTGTTATCACAAGATTCTTTAGGTCTTCCTCTGGAAATTGAAGAGCTGTTTGTTCAATCGCCATTTCCATGTTCGGCAAAATTAGGTCGCGGAATTCATTTTCGATGACCGGCTTAATTTTTTGCCCGAATTTTTGATAGGATTGGGTTTCTGCCTGCAGGATCATTTCTTGTATAAAGCGCTCTCTATTAAACTTTGTTTCTTCGAAATATCCTTGGGAATACCCATCCTCTCCCGTTTGTATTTCGAAAACATCTTGATCTTTTGGCGTCTCGGCATTGACAGCGTTCATTAACTGCGCAGGTGTGACGAGCCCAAAAGTTAAAATCGATATGAAAACAAAAAGTGATTTACGAATCCATTTATTCATCCTCGGTTCACCTTTATCCTGTAAAAAATATGTAATTTCTATTATTAAGTATACTGCTTTTTTCCAGAAATAGAAAAGCAGAATTATTTTTCAATAAAACCATAATGAAATTTTGCGGTTTGTCTTTTAATTACCTGAAATCCGTATTTTTCAAATCTCGAGCTTTTGTAATGGTCCTTTAAGACAACGCGATGCTTGGCCACTCGTATCGCCTCATTAATTGTTTCCATTCCCAGCTCTTCATAAATGGCAAACTGCCCTAAAGCCTTAATTCCCTCAGACTCTTTGATGCTTTCTTCAAACATTGGGTCAAAATAGACACAATCGACGGAGGCTTCTGCCTGCAGCTTTAAATAGTCATGGGCAGTGGAATTGATGACTGTGATTCTTTTCATTGCTTGGTTCATTTCAAGGATGCCGGAATCCCACGATTGGAGACCCGCCTTCACAACATAGGCCAAAAATTTCTGTCCTTCGAGTCCTGTGACTTTTCCCTCACTTCCGACGAGAAGGCTTGCGACTATTGCATCTCCGGCCAGTCCAAGAGTGCAATCTAAAACGGTCATCCCTTTTTCCAGTTTGGCAGCATCGGCAAAAGGGTCATGCTCTCCTCTTAGGAGACGTTTGATGCGGAACATCGCGGAGTTTGGGTGAAAGAAAAAAGGCTCAGCAGATTCTGCCTTATGTAATTCCAGACGTTCTTTGCCTAATACAAGACAATCGCTGTTTGCTTCCTTTTGTAATTGGCTAATGGATTTTTTCCTGCGGGGGATATATGGTGCATCCAAGAGTTTTGAAATCTGGATGGCTTCTTCTTTCTTAAGCTGATTCGTTCTGCCTGAAGTGGTAATAAACATTGCATTCCATCCTATTGTGTATTTAGTAGTAAAAAAGGACGGCTTTCGCACGTCCTCTTAAAATTCTTAGCAATGAGCTTCTAATGCTCCTAATATATTTTGCATTACGGTTTCCATTGGCATTCCTTCGATATCATGGCGCGGGATAAAATGGACTACTTTATTATCCTTTAATAACGCCATCGATGGTGATGACGGTTCGATCCCTTCGAAATACTCGCGCATCTTCGCTGTTGCTTCTTTATCTTGGCCTGCAAAAACGGTGACGAGATGATCCGGTTTTTTCTCGCTGTTTAAAACAGCCTGGGTAACCGCCGGGCGGGCTAAACCGGCTGCGCAGCCGCAAACGGAGTTCACGACAACAAGTTTCGTGCCTGATGAGTCTTCCATAAATTTTTCAACATCCTCTGCCGTTGTCAGTTCCGCAAAACCCGCGTTTGTTAACTCCTGACGCATTGGCATGACCATTTGTCTCATATATTCTTCATAAGCATTTGACATAGTTTATAACCTCCATAAATTTTAGTATGAACCCATTTACTCTTCTGTTTTCCTTGCTTCCGTCATTTGCTTCCAAACGGAGCCTTTTGCTTCTTCCCCGCCCTCGATTCTCTCAATTGCCATCCTGATTTGCATGCTTACCTCGAATTCAGGGTCATTTTCAGCAGCCTTTAGAGCTGAAAGCGCCTTTTCATCTCCAACCTCGTAAAGGAACATCGCGGCCCGCCAGCGGACCAATTTGCTCGGGTCTTTCAAGGCTTCAAGCATTTCGTCCTGCGCTTCGGGGAAGCCGAGGTCCGATAAGCAATCGCCTGCTGTTCTTCGGACGGTTACGGTTTTATCCTTTAAAGCGCGGTATAACAGCGGCAATACCGCTTGCTCCTTAATCATTCCAAGATAAACAGTGGCAAGTCTGCGGATAGACGGCTTTTCATCAGAGAGTGCTTTTTCGAGCATTGGCAAATCCTCCAAATCCGGATCATCCATTTGCTCAAGCAACTGGTAGCGGACCTGCCAATCAGGGCTACTCATGTCGTCAGCCGTCACTTTACGGCGCTTCGGCTTTGTTTTTTGCTCCGATTGAGTTTCTGCAGCTTGCGCTTTTTGGACAAGTTCTTCAAGGCGCAGCGTGGGATAAGCCGCGATTAGTTCCTCGACAACCTCCGGCCCAACCTGATCCATTTCACCATATCTAACTCCTTGATGATCCCATTTCCGCAGCAAAATATAATTATCCTCCGGAAGCTGGGCATTTTCCCGCGCTTTTAAAAAGTAGTCGGGCATTCCGAACCTTTTTTCAGAAGTGCCATCTGTCAGCTTAACTTGGAGCGGAATCCCCTTAAACATTTGAACTTCCACTTTGATTTCACCAAAATGGTCGTTGATTGCTTTAGCAGTGTTTGCGGTTTGGTCAGTATCTTCACCGAATGCCTGGCGGACCTTTGGTAGAAGTTCCTTCCAGTCATATTTAGCGTTGCGTTCAACAGCTAGGAAATCAGCCACATGATATACGCCCTTAATGCCCTCTATTTGCAGGACGGCTTGAATAACAGGTGGTGCGTCCAGCGCTGTTTCTTTTTTATAATTATGGCTCTTGCCCATTGGAAGCTCATGGTCAAGAAGGATTTTCATCGTATTCGGACTTGGCGTCGGTTCAATTGACTTAATTTTCAACATACTCACCTTATTCATATGTTTTCTTTAACAAGTTTAACATAATGAGAGGAGTATATTCATGTAAGATGCCTAATAAATGGTTAGTTCTCATTTTCTATTTCCATGGTAATTGTAGATATCCTTTGAAAATTTGTAGATATCATCATTATTTTTGTAGATAAATTTCAAGAAATGTAGATATCACAAAAAAATTGTAGATATCTGCCTAATTTTTGTAGATATATTTCCAAGTTACAAAAAAGAGCACGCACTAAGGCGTACTCTCACTCATTTTCAGCTAATTCGGCCAAATATGACCATCTTTCGATTAAATACTCCAATTTTTCGTTTAGCTCAGTTTCCTTTTTCATTAAATCCTGCAATTTTGAAAAATCGCTGCCCGCTCCCGCCATTTCGATCGCAACTTCTTCAAGCCTCGCTTCAGTTTTGGAAATAATTTCATCAATTTCTTCCCACTCTTTTTTCTCTTTAAAGGTCATTCTCTTCTTTTTTTCCTTTTCATGGGCTTTTGAAGAAGGAGTGGATGTGGATGCCGGTTTCATAACTTCCTTGGCAACCGTTTCCTTTTCTAAATACTCCGTATAATTCCCGAAAAAGAAATCAATCTGCCCTTCGCCTTGTAAAACTAAAAGCTGTTCGGCGACTTTATCAAGAAAATATCGGTCGTGGGAAACAGTAATCACGACACCTGGAAACTCCTCAAGGTAGTCTTCCAAAACCGTCAATGTCTGAGTATCAAGATCGTTGGTCGGCTCATCAAGCAGCAAGACATTCGGTGCTGTCATCAGGATTTTCAATAAATACAAACGGCGTTTCTCCCCCCCCGACAGCTTGCGAATTGGCGTCCCATGCGTATATGGAGGAAATAAAAAGCGCTCGAGCATTTGTGCCGCGGAAATCGTCTTCCCGTCTGATGTCTCGACGATTTGCGCTGTTTCCTTAATATATTCAATCATCCGCTTATTTTCATCCATATCCTCGCTTTCCTGGGTATAGTAGGCGATTTTCACAGTAGCACCCAAATTAAACTCTCCCTCATCAAGAGGGATGCGCTTCGCGAGGATATTTAATAATGTCGATTTACCAGTTCCGTTCCTACCGATAATGCCAATTCTGTCCCCCGGTTTGACAAGCAAATCAAAGTGGTTAAGGATTGCCTTTTCACCATACCGCTTGGATGCATCTTTTAGTTCAAATACCTGCTTACCTAAGCGGCTGCCATTCAAAGAAATATCAAGCCTTTCACCTGACGACTTTCCGCTTGAGAGCTTTTCGTCAAGCTCTTCAAAACGCTGAATCCGCGCCTTTTGTTTCGTCGTCCTCGCCTTTGCCCCGCGCCGGATCCATTCCAGTTCTCGTCTGAACAGGTTCTTTCTTTTTTCAAATGTGGCCGCCTCATTTTCCTCGCGGATCGCTTTAGCCTCCAGAAAAGCGGCATAATTGCCTTTATAGCTGTATAAATTGCCGCCATCAAGCTCAAACATCCGATTGGTAACCCGATCCAAAAAGTAGCGGTCATGGGTGACGAGGAGGATGGAGCCCTTATATCTGCTCAAGTAATCCTCAAGCCACTTAACGCTATCAAAATCGAGGTGGTTTGTCGGTTCATCCAATATAAGCAAATCGGGTTCAGCGATTAATACCTGTGCCAACGCAACCCGTTTCTTCTGGCCCCCGGACAAACTGCCAACTCTTTGGGTAAAATCTTCAATGCCCAATTTTGTTAAGACCGACTTGGCATTTGTGCTTGCATCCCAGGCGTCCAAAGCATCCATCTGCTTCTGCAGACGGAAAAGTTCATCCTGAAGTTTCACATCATCTGGTGCAGCATTTAGCTCCATAAGTATATTTTCATATTCCCGCATCAGCTTAAGGATTGGCGCATCCCCATCAAAAACTTGTTCTAGTATAGTCCGGTCCATTTCAAAATCAGGCTGCTGCGACAGGTAAGTAATGGAATAATCTTTACCGGAAATGATTTTTCCTTCATCAGGCACATCTAAACCTGCCACGATTTTTAACAATGAAGATTTTCCAGTTCCATTTACTCCAATCAGCCCGACACGTTCTTTTTCGCCGATGGTAAACGAAATAGTAGAAAATAATTGCTTTTCTCCGTATGTTTTTGAAACATTTTCGACTGTCAGCATTTTCATGATTGTTGACCATTCCATTCACGGTAAAATTGTTCTAAAAACGATTGCATCATTTGCTGCCTTGGCTCTGCCATTTGCATTGCCGTCTCGGTATTCAATAAATCTTTTAATTTTAATAATTTTTCATAGAAATGATGGATGCTCGTTGATTTTCCTTTTCGATATTCTTCCTGGCTCATTGTTTCCCTCACCATGATAGCCGGGTCATAGATGGACTGCCCTTTTTTGCCGCCGTAAGCAAAGGCTCTTGCAATGCCTATCGCGCCGATGGCATCCAGCCGATCTGCATCCTGAACAATTTTTGCTTCCACCGATGAAAGCTTGCTGCCATGACCGCCTTTATAGGAAATAGAAAAAATTATCTCCCTAATGTGATTTTTTTCAACTTCCTTGAGGGGGATCGTCTCCATAAAGCTCTCAAGTTTCTGTTTCCCTGCTTCTTCGCTATAATTCAGCTTTTCATCAGGAATATCATGAAGCAAGGCAGCCATTTCTATGATAAATGGGTCGCCCTGCTGTTCTGCCTTGCTAATATATATGGCATTCCGTCTGACACGGTCCACATGGAACCAGTCATGACCGGTCGAATCCTCACCTAATTGATTGCGGACAAATTCTTCCGTCTGCTCTATAATTTTGTCTATCAAATTTAGCACCTGCCTTTATCCTTGCTATTTTAACACGAATATCAGCCAAACAAGAAAAAATAACCCCGAAAAAGCGAGGTTATCTTTTTATAGCATTTTTATTTTAATCCATTAAACCAGCTGATGCCGAGTGTATTTTCCCCTGCATGGACACCGATGACGGCCCCTAATGGTGCATCAAGTACATTCAGTTCCGGATAGCGTGTTTGTATTTCCTGCCGCCAATCAACTGTATGCTCTTCATGCAGACCATACAATAAATACACTTCTTTAAAGTGATGCAATTCATAAGCCTGTTTAAAATATTCGAGAATTTTATCCTTGGCCTTTTTCTCGGTGCGGACTTTCTCCTTCACATACAAGGCTCCATTATCAAATGAAATCACTGGCTTGACGTTTAACATGCTGCCCAGAAAGAATTGCACGCCCGACATTCTGCCGCCGCGGTGAAGCTGCTCGAGACTTCCAATCAATACGTATGTTTCGTTTGTATCTCTTATTTCTCCCATTTTTTTGATGACGTGTTCGAGATTATGACCTTCCGCCAATAATTCCATTCCTTTTTTCATCAATGCCGACATTGGCAGAGTAAGAATATTTGAATCAAAAATTGTTACTGGGATATCCACCAGCTTTGCGGCTTGCTCACTGGAAGAAACTGTACCGCTCAGCTTCCCGGAAAGATGGACAGCAACAATTTGGTCATAATCTTTAGAAAGCCGTTCGAACACTTCCTGAAAAGCCCCCACTGAAGGCTGGGATGTCTTAGGCGGGCTTTTAAGGTGCTTTAACCTCTCAAACAATTCATGTGAAGACAAGTCAATCCCATCTGCAAATACCTCTCCGTCAAGAATAACGGATAATGGAACACTATATATATCAGGATGTTTTTTTAATTCTGCGTCTAAATAAGCGGTGCTATCAGTCACCCATGCCGTTTTAACCACGGTCATCTCCCCTTGCTGGAATTTTAGTACCTACTACTAATAGTAACTGTAGTTCTGAATATTGTAAATATTTATAACACCTAAAACAAACAAACCGGCAAAATGCCGGCTTGTCATTAGCTAAGTAGTGCTTCGATATCTTTGGCAATCTCACTTGGCTTTACGTTCGGTGCAAAACGTTTTACAACATTTCCTTTTTGGTCAACAAGAAATTTTGTAAAGTTCCACTTGACTGTATTAAAACCCAAGATTCCCGGTGTCTGCTTTCTTATATAGACGAACAGCGGGTGAGCGTATACGCCATTTACATCGACCTTTGCAAACATCGGAAAGGTGACGCCGTAATTTAATTCACAAAAGGATTTAATATCTGCTTCCGTCCCCGGCTCCTGACTCATAAACTGATTGCAAGGAAAACCCAGAACCGAGAAACCCTTTTCTTTATACGCTTCATAAAGTCCTTGAAGCTCCCGATACTGAGGTGTAAAACCGCACTTACTGGCAGTGTTGACAATGAGCAGAACCTTCCCATCAAATTGCTTTAGTGAAATTTCCTCTCCATCTATAGCTTTCGCCTTAAACTGATAGATTGACATCCAAGTCTCCCCCTTTAGCTGCCACTTCCGTATTCCTCAAGTTGTTGTAAAGTGGCAATCATAAATTCCGTCATCTCAGCAAAGTCCTCCATTTGCTCCTCTTTGACAATTCTCTCAAAGTCAATGGAAATGACTAAGCGGATATTTTTTGACTTTTCTAAAGGGTTATATTCAACAGACTGGGAGATTTTCCTTGTTTCCCCCCAAATATTTCGGAAAATTTTATATAATCCGTAAAAATCCCTTTGGTTTTCAGGGAGTTCGAGTGAAAATTGCAGCTTCACATAGCACCCGGCATTCTGCTCTGAAAGTGACTCTGGAAGGAGTTCCGCTGCTAAGTTGTTAAGCCTTGCTTCTAATTCCATTTTCGCATGTATCGGAAGCCTGCTTTCTCTTAAACCAAAGCTGATCGTAAACAATCGGGACATTTTCGCTAGATTAAGCCAATCATTGCGATCGGTTACAAGGATTTCACCGCTCATATCCAAATCATAAAGGGCGCCTTCGATTACGACCTTCATGTTATCAAAGGCTGTTGGATCAAACATACTGCTCTTCGACTCCTTTAGAATAGACCTACCGCATTCCCATTTTCATCTACATCCATATTCAAGGCCGCCGGTTTTTTCGGCAGGCCTGGCATCGTCATAACCTCACCGGTTAAAGCAACGATAAATCCTGCACCTATTGATGGTTTGAATTCCCTTACCGTAACGGTAAAATCTGATGGTCTGCCAAGCTTTGCCGGATCGTCCGATAGGGAATACTGCGTTTTCGCCATACAAACAGCTAAGTAGGACCAGCCATTTTTTTCAAAATCCTGCATTTGTTTTTTTGCTTTTGGCGAAAACTCAACATCTTTGCCGCCGTAAACCTTTTGGACGATGGTTCTTATCTTCTTATCAATCGGGTCTGCCATGTCATATAAAGGGTGGAAATTGTTCTTTTCCTTACTTATGACAGACAAAAGGGTCTCAGCCAGTTCAATTCCGCCTTCGCCTCCCTTTTCCCAAACCTCTGTCAAAGCGGCGGAGACGTTTTCCCGTTTGCACCATTCTAGCAGTGTCTGGATTTCAAGGTCGGAATCTGTGATAAATTTATTTACGGCGACAACAACCGGCAGCCCAAAGCTTTTAATCGTTTCAATATGTTTTTGCAAATTGGCAAAGCCAAGTGTCAGCGCCGGAATATTTTCCTCTGCTAAATCCTGCTTCGCCACACCGCCATGCATTTTTAAAGCCCGAATGGTAGCGACAATGACAACAGCCTCAGGTTTAATCCCGGCTATTCTCGATTTGATATGTAAAAACTTTTCCGCTCCCAAATCGGCCCCAAAACCCGCTTCCGTGACCACGTAATCAGCTAATTTTGCTGCAGTCAGTGTCGCAATCACACTGTTACAGCCATGTGCGATATTCGCAAAAGGACCGCCGTGGACTAGGGCCGGCGTATGTTCAATGGTTTGGACAAGGTTTGGTTTTACCGCATCTTTTAATAACAAAGTTAATGCCCCTGAAACCCCTAAATCACCGACCGTTACTGGTTCCTTATTGTAATTGTAGGCGACTACCATCCTCGCTAACCGTGATTTCAAGTCTTTTATATCTGTTGCTAAACATAATACTGCCATGATTTCAGACGCAACCGTGATGTCAAAGCCATCCTCCCTTGGCATTCCCTGAAGCGGTCCGCCAAGACCTACAATAACCTTCCGGAGGGCCCGGTCATTTAAATCTACCGCTCTTTTCCAAACAATTCTGCGCGGATCGATATTAAGCTCGTTCCCTTGCTGAAGGTGGTTATCAATAAACGCAGCAAGGGCATTGTTTGCCGTCGTTATTGCATGAAGGTCGCCGGTAAAATGCAGGTTTATATCCTCCATAGGGAGAACTTGAGCATAGCCTCCTCCGGCAGCCCCTCCCTTAATGCCCATCGTCGGACCCAAGGACGGCTCCCGTATCGCAATCATCGTTTTTTTGCCAATCCGATTAAAAGCATCTCCCAATCCAACAGTGACCGTCGATTTCCCTTCTCCGGCAGGGGTTGGACTAATCGCCGTTACGAGAATAATTTTCCCGCTTTCTTTTGTTTTTAATTTGGCCAGTGCATCGGTGGACAGCTTTGCTTTATATTTGCCATACAGTTCAAGATCATCTTCTTCAAGCCCCAGCCTATTTGCAACATCTACAATCGGCAGCATTTTTGAGCCTTGAGCAATTTCAATGTCCGATTTCACACTAATCTCCATTGCCAATTCAATCCCCCGCAATCTTTATATTTAAAAGTAACTACCTTTAAATTGTATCAAAAAGGCGTTTTCATTCCGACAGATAATTATGAACAAATTATTATCTTTTCTGAATTTAGAATAATGTTTATAATAGAATTATCAAATTTTAAAAATATTCATTGATTTCTTTTATTAACCATTGTATAAATGAATATAACTTTTTTAATTGTAAAGGGGATGGTCACTTGCCTATTAACATTCCGAAACTGCTTCCAGCCCGGGAAGTTTTAGACCAGGAAAACATTTTTATCATGGACGATGAACGGGCGACGAGCCAAGATATCCGGCCATTAAAGATTTTAATCTTAAATTTAATGCCAGAGAAGGAAAAAGCGGAAACGCAGCTGTTAAGGCTATTGGGAAACTCTCCGCTCCAGGTTAATGTCAAATTTTTAAAAACATCCTCGTATGAATCCACTCATACTAGCAAGCAGCATTTAGAGATGTTTTACACAACCTTCTCTGAAGTTAAGAATCAAAAATTTGATGGGATGATTATTACCGGTGCGCCTGTCGAGTTATTAGAATTCGAACAGGTTAAATATTGGTCGGAATTAACCGAAATCATGGATTGGACCAAAACTAATGTTACCTCGACACTACATATTTGCTGGGGAGCACAAGCCGCGCTTTTCCATCATTATGGAATTAGAAAATTCGAGCTTACACGGAAATGCTCCGGTATTTATTCCCATCGAATTTTTGAACAAAATGATATTTTATTACGGGGCTTTGATGATCAATTCTATGCACCGCACTCACGCTATACGGATGTTTCAATTGAGGCCATCAAAAGCAACCCTCAGTTAAAATTATTAGCTGCTTCCGAGGATGCAGGCGCATTATTAATCGCCTCAACAGACCGAAGGCATGTCATGATTACCGGTCATTTAGAATATGAATCTGATACATTAGCACTGGAATATGACAGAGACTTATCTAAGGGCCTCGAAATTCACATGCCGGAAAACTATTTTCCAAATAACGACCCGACCCAGCCTCCAATTAATCGCTGGCGCTCTCATGGCCATTTGTTCTTTTCAAACTGGCTCAATTATTATGTCTATCAGGAAACCCCATTTTTTTGGGGATAAAGCATCGGGATTTCCCGATGTTTTTTTTTTGATTGTTATGACCAAAATAGAGGTGGAAAAGGAGGGATATAGAATCGAATCCATTGTCGGACTTCACCGCAATCATCTTGGGGAAATTATTAGTTTCATTACCTCTGAGGGGCGTGTAATCTCATATCGAAAAGCATTACTCGAAGCAGAGAGCGGATTACTAGCAGGCATACAAATGCAGGAGGATGGAAGCGGAAATGCCTATTTAAGCCCTGCTGAGGAAGATAGCTTTGACCATTATCCAGTCCTATTTTAAATGAAAACTCGCCCCCTATTTGCTAAAAGAGGCAGTCATCTGACCGCCTCTTCTTTCATTATTCATTCTCATTTATTTTCTGAATTTCTCTTAAGGCGTCTATCCGTTTTTCGTCTTCTTCAAAAAACTGGACCAAATCACCGATCCGATCAATGGAATCCCAGCTCAAATGATGCTCAATTCCCTCTACATCCTTATAGATGTTTTCCTCTTTCACGCCAATGATTTTAAGGAATTGCTCAAGCAAATCATGGCGGAAAACTAGCCGTTTGCCAATTTTATTCCCTTTTGTTGTTAAGCTGAAGCCTCTATATTTTTCATACACCAAATAATCATCTTTATCGAGCTTTTGAACCATTTTTGTTACCGAGGAGGGATGAACGGACAATGCTTCGGCAATATCGGAAACCCTGGCATATCCTTTTTCTTCTATCAAATTATAAATTTGTTCAATATAATCTTCCATACTGGGTGTTGGCATCCGATACCCTCCATTAAACAGAATCACCTAAAAGTTTACTATAGAAAAATAAGAGTGACAAGATTCTTTATCACAATAACTCCTCAGCCAACCTTTAGACAGTTGCGTTTTCAAATATAAATTTCACTCGCTTTTCCTTCTCATCTAAATACAGTCTGGCATTAAAGGTTTTCTCATTATTGGTAAAGCCTTCAATGACCTCGGTTTTTCCTTCTGTCAAAAGCAGCTTTACATTTTTCTGCGTTATATTTTTCCCAAGAATTTTTTTTGAAATCGTAAAGTTACACTTATTTTTTTGATAGTTCGTACAGCCGTAAAAACTTCCTTTGTCGACCATCGTACCGTCACATTTCTTACATGGTCCAAGCTTAGTCTGAGTTTTCTTTGCCCCCCGTTTACCAGGTGTGAAATTTTCGCTTAGTTCCTTAGAAAACGTCCAATTAACCGCCTGATCAACTCCGGTCGTAATTAAATGGTGAACCATCTTTTTCGTTTGCTCCATAAATTGCTTTGGGGAGGCTGAGCCCTCTGAAATTTCCTTCAACTTCTGCTCCCATTTTGCGGTCATTTCCGGCGATGCGAGAATTTCCTTGCCGACCGCTTCAATGAGAATTTTAGCCTTTGCCGTTGCGTAAACCAGATTTTTTCTAACCTCGATATATGCCCTGTCTTTGAGCATGGTGATAATTCCAGCTCTTGTCGCCTCTGTTCCAAGCCCCTCGGTCTTGGTCAGAATTTTCTCCAGCTCTTTATCCTCAATATGCTTGCCGGCTGTCTTCATCAGTGTAATCAGCTGTCCTTCAGTATAACGCTTTGGAGGTTGTGTCTGGCTTTCCTTCACGTCCACTTTGATTGTTTTGCCTTGTTCCCCTTTTGCCAGCGGCGGCAGCGACGGCTCGTCATCCTGTTCCTTTTGATTGATGACCTTCCTCCAGCCCTCATCAATTTGCACTTTCCCCTTCGAGACAAACTTTGCCCGCCCATCTACTAACGTAATGACGGTCGTATATTCAAAAATGGCCTTTTGGTAATGAGCGGCAATTAAACTCTTAACCACCAGGTCATATAGTTTTTGTTCATCAGCGGATAACTTTTCAATATTCGGTATTTGTTCCGTCGGGATAACCGCATAGTGGTCTGTCACTTTTTTCTCGTTTACATATCTTTTATTTTCCGCTATTGAATCAACAGGTAATGGGAAAAAGCCTTGATATTCTTTTAGATGGCTTAATTTTTTTAGAGTATCGGGGAAATTGGCCGCTTCCTCTTTCGTCACATAACGAGAATCGGAACGAGGGTAAGATACATATCCTTTTTGGTAAAGCTGCTGCAGAACATCCAAAGTTTTTTTCGGTGAAAATTTATAACGTTTATTGGCATCAGCCTGCAATGCAGATAAGTTATAGAGAAGCGGCGGTAAAAACTCTTTCCGCTCACATTGAACATCGTCCACTTCCGCGTTCTTCCCACGGCAAAATGCTGCTACCTTTTCTGCCATCTCCTTGGTGTTAACACGAGTTTCACCGTCGTTTTGCCATTTGCCCGTGTACTTTTTATCATTAATTAAAAATTGTGCCACAACTTCCCAAAACGGTTCAGATTTAAAATTTTCAATCTCTAACTCCCTCTTTACAATCAATGCTAGCGTAGGAGTTTGTACTCTTCCCACTGAAAAAACATCAGAAAAGCCCTGTTTCTGAAGGAGCAGGCTGTACAGTCTTGAAGCATTCATTCCCACTACCCAATCTGCACAGGCCCGGGTATAGGCTTCAAAATAAAGATTTCGGGTGTCTGTTTCTTCCAGCAGCTTTTTAAAGCCTTCCCGAATAGAATTGGGGGTTAGCGAAGAAATCCACAGCCTTTTCATTGGCTTACGGCAATTTGTCAGTCTTAAAATATTGCGGATAATTAGTTCCCCTTCCCTTCCTGCGTCACCGGCATGGATAATATCGGTCACTTGCGGGTCGGATACTAATTTTTTTATCACAGCAAATTGCTTCGCTTTGTCCTTCGTTACTTCATAATTAAAATGCTCTGGTATAATCGGCAGATTCGTTAAGGACCACTTCTTCCATTCCAGCTGATATTTCTCTGGCTGAACTAATTGACAAATATGCCCAATGGCCCAAGTAACATAGCCCCCATCAGGAAAAAGCTCGTTTGGAAAAATCTCAATAAAACCATTTTGTCTTTTATGTTTAAAGATGGATGCAAGGGTAGAGCCTTGATCAGGTTTTTCGGCAATGATTAGTTTCATCATAATTACTCCCTTTTGTTAATACATCTCCGCCTATCATTTTACATCTATTGCTCTTCCCCGTATAGTTTGGACACGAAAATTCCACACACAAAAAACCCCCTTCAGATTAGAAAAAACTGAAAGGGTTTTTATGATTGTATTTCCCTGAGCTGGTTAACTCATGCCTCCTGACTATACCAATTCTCTTCCGGAATAATATTTGAAACGGTTAAGATAAGAGAGGGCATTCGTTCTACATCAAATATAATGGCGCCTATTTTCTTCGTAAACATGATAAAGGCGCTGCCATGTGGAAATTTTCCAAGCTCCTCCCCGATATGGAGCAACGACATAATTATCGCTTGTTTTTCAACTTCTTCAATCGAAACCTGCGGAGAGAACCGTAATATCCATTCCTCGCCCTCAATTGAAAATCGAAACACTTACATCCCCACCCCAGCATGGAAAAGTTATTAGTTAAACATATTGAGGAAAGGTTTGTTTTATGTCCATCATTCAAAAAACGTTTTAATTTTTGAGGAAAAACCTACCTCCATTTCTTGACTGGCCATATTTGATATTGTATATTTAAAGCATCATGAAATCGAATACATTTGCTTATGCTCTTGTTTTGTTCCATGATAATATTTATTCTCTGGCACCATATATGAGGGTGTCCTGAAAGGCTTAGGAGGAAGAAGTACATGCAAAATGGTAAAGTAAAATGGTTCAACAACGAAAAGGGCTTCGGATTTATCGAAGTTGAAGGCGGAGACGATGTATTCGTACACTTCAGCGCTATCCAAGGCGACGGCTATAAATCATTAGAAGAAGGCCAAGAAGTTTCTTTCGAAATCGTCGAAGGAAACCGCGGACCTCAAGCTGCTAACGTTGTAAAATTATAATCAATCATAAATCTTGAAAGGCTGACAGGATTGTCAGCCTTTTTTACGTCAGCCTTTTTCCATATTCCTGAATTTTTTGCCCGACGGTACATTGTGAAATGCAAAACCGGTGGGCCGTTCTCCGGCCCCCTTCCCTTTTTAGCTGCCGATGTACAAAACAGCCTTCACAGTATTCATTCAGCAAATGTTCCACTTGAGTAAAAAGAGCTTTTCTGGCTGATTCTTTCACAAAGATTAGACACCCCGTTCCATTATAGAATAATCGTTTTCGCAAAGATATTTTTTCCTTCCAACGCCTGGGTTGCAAGCTTATCAGCTTCTTTATTGTCATTTCGTGGGATAGCTGTGTATTTTGGATAAATGCCAAGTTGTTTAATTTTTTCCTCAATCCGGTCCAGCCAACGGTTCAAGTTTTCTTCATAACAAGGCCATTCACCCTCCAGCTGTTTTAATACGACCTGGGAGTCACCTTTAAATTCGCATGATTGATGCTGCACACCTAGATCTTCCAAAATATTAAGGGCAAAATAAAAAGCGGCATATTCTGCCTCGTTGTTTGTATCCATTTCATCAAAAAGTTCATTGGCGCGAATACGGTATTTCTTTTTTCCCTGCTGAAAAAAGATAACTGCGCCAAGACCAGCCCGATTGGTTTCCTTGTGAAATCCGCCATCAAAATAAACGGTTATTTCTTGAGGTTCCTCTTCTATCTCTGTCAGCAGCTTTTTCATTTCCTTTAAAATCCAAGATGTCCCTTTTTCATCATAAAAATACAGGTCGACCGCTTTCCCCGATCGCTCGAGCTCTTCCCCAAGCTGGACAGCTGTTTCAGCGGAAGCCCAGTCGGAAGTACATTTCACTTTTTCATTACTTTTTAATTTATGCACCCATTCAAGCTTATATTTCACTGATATTCAACCTTTCTAATTGATTGTTATGGTAAATAATGTATCTATTTATATAAATTCATTTATATCATACCCAGAAGCGTCATAGAAAATATTTTCCTGCAACGTATAAGTAATATATGATAAACTTTCAGTTAGGTAATGATGGGGGAATTTTGAAAACGGAGGCACAAGCACCATGAAAAAACCACTGTTCGCAGATTTAAGCCTGCTTTTAGTGACAATGATTTGGGGAATGACATTTGTTTTAGTGCAAAATGCGATAGACTTTTTGGAGCCATTTGCGTTTAATGGAATACGCTTCTTTATTGCCGCAGTTTTGCTCATTTTCGCTTTAATCCTATTTGAAAGAAAGCAGCTTAAACAAATAAATATAAAATTAATTATTTCCGGAGTTTTTATTGGGTTTTGGCTCTATTTGGGTTATGTTACGCAAACAATCGGCCTTTTGTATACAACATCTTCGAAAGCCGGTTTTATCACCGGGCTCAGTGTTGTTCTTGTCCCTTTATTTTCGATGTTTTTAATGAAACAAATTCCAGGTAAAAACGCGATTTTTGGTGTTTTTACGGCGACTGTTGGCTTGTTTCTGCTGACCCTGACGGATATATCAGCATTAAATATTGGTGATGGATTTGTTTTTGTTTGTGCCATCAGCTTTGCGATGCATATTATTTTAACAGGAAAATTCTCAAGCAGATATCCTACTTTACTTTTGACTGTTATCCAAATCTCAACTGTTGCTAATCTTTCGACTATTTCTTCTTTCATTTTTGAAGATTGGCGGAAGTCATTTCGGACTGACATTTTATTATCACAAGATGTTTTGATTGCTTTGGTTATTACCAGTATTTTTGCAACAGCAATTGCTTTCTTTATTCAAACAAATTTTCAAAAGTATACATCTGCAACAAGGGTTGCCCTTATTTTTGCCATGGAGCCGGTTTTTGCAGCCATTACGGGCTATTTCTGGGCGCAGGAACGTTTATCCTCCAGCGCTTTAATTGGCTGCATCCTTATTTTTATGGGAATGATTTTCGCCGAACTGCCGGCTAAGAAAATCTTCATATTAAGAAAAAACAAGAGTATCGGAAGCTAAAAAGGGGCTGACTTTAATGGTCAGCCTCCTTTTTTAGATTGCCAACAATTCGTGATTTTTCACAAAACTGATGGCGTCTTTTCTGTTGTTTATTTGATTTTGGATAAAGGTTTCCAGTAAGGAAACATAAAAGCTGCCATCAAAGCTTTTCTGTGCTTTTAAGGTCAGTTCAATTGCTATAATAATCATCTCATCGGAAGCATTTGTGTAATGTTTTCCGAAGTAAATAAAGCCGATTGCATCCTCTTGAAATTGGAAGCCTTTTCCCTTCAAGTAATGCAAATACTCCTCAACCGTCCGCACTGATAATCCAACCCTCTCCCGTAAATCTAGAAATATCCCCTTTAAAATCTTAGCTTAAATTTCGACATTTTTCTATCTTTTTCTGTGCATTTATGACCAATTATCCCGACCAATACTCCTAAAAGCGCGCCGCCTAGCACTTCCTCAGGCTGATGGCCCAGGACTTCCTTCAGCTTTGTTGGCGGCTTTTCTTTAAACTCTACACTTTCTTTTTCATTGATTTTGTCGATTAATTCATTCATTGAATTTACTCTTAACGTCAGTTCACCCGTTTGCCTACGGACTCCTTGGGCATCATACATAACAATTAAGCCATAGATAAGGGACAAAGCAAAATCAATGGTCGGCAATCCCCTTTTTAATGCGATATAGGTGGTTAGAGTAGCGACTCCTGCAGAATGGGAGCTTGGCATTCCACCTGTTCCAAAAAAGACTTCCGGCCGCCATTCCTTCTTTTTGAAATAATGAATCGGAATTTTCATCCCCTGAGCGAGTCCAATGCTTAAAAGTGCTAAATAAACAGCCTTGTTCATTTGATCACCTCTACCTTTATTGTGAAGAAAGATGAGTTTAATTATTCTGGATGGAGATACTAAAAAAGTGGAGGTGACTTGTATGACCAAAAAGGTAAGCAATAACCGCGGCGCTAAAGCACCTGGTGTAAATCCACAAGGATATGGCCAGGATGCCGAGTTTGCTGAAGAGCCAAAAAGCAAACTGGAAAATAGAGCAAAGAAATCAAATACAAAAATATAAAATGGCAGAAAAAAGGCTGTCCATCAGGCAGCCTTTCTTTGCTTTATGAAATTGTCTTTCGGTTCTCCAACAGAAATTTTCCATATTCGATTGGTGTTCTATAGGTTGTTTTCCAAATATCAAACAATTTGGCATGACGAAAAGTAAGCCTTAAGTCCCTGGCATTGCATTCAATAAGCATTGGAAACCCATCATTTGTTATACCAATATCCAGACCAATATCAACAAGGTCTAATTTATTGCCCAATTCACTTGCAATCATCAGGGAGAGTTTTTCAATATCACGATAGACTTGTTCGTATTGGAGATGCGGCAGATTTCCAATAATTTTATCGAGTGAAAAACAAGTCCCTCCCTTAGCAACATTTGTGACAAAGCTCCCTGTTTTCGCAACTTTGCCTACCATTCCGGTAACCTGCCATTCTCCCCGCCTATTTTTTTGGACCGCAACTCTGATATCGAATGGTCTTTGGTCATACTCAGCCAGTGCTATTCTTTCCTGGATAAGAAATTTTCCATCTGTAATCAATTCAAGTTTTTCATACAGCTCTGTCAAAGACAACAATTCCTCCAAGAATAAATTCCCGGCAGGACGTTTAAGTTTCAGCTCTGCCTCGCTCCAGCGTGTCAGTTTCATATTTCTTTTTCCATATGTTCCTTGATTGGGCTTTATGATTAGCTCGTGATGGTGTGCAAGGAGTTTCAACAGGTTTTCTTTCGTTAATTTTGCTGTTTCGGGTAAATGTGGCTTTATAAAACAATTTTTAACTAAAATTTTATAGATTTTCCATTTGCCGTACTGATTCCATTTATTAAAAATAACGATTCCCTCTTCCTGCAAGCTTTTAATTTTCTTTCTTGCAGCTTTCGATCCCTGATAGCCGCGATTATGAATGATAGCCGGTTTAGAAATCAATCTTTGTGTGTATTTTCCACTGTAATCTCTCATAAAAACGGTAATTTTTAACTGGCCAGGCTGCAAATCCCTGAATCGCATAAAACAGGGAATCAAATTATTCTCCCCGCATGCTTCCTCATAGAAAGAAAAAATGGGAGATAGCTTTCCTTTGGTCATTGCCTGGTAAAGCTTTGTGCTTATGACAATCCCAATAATCTGATTCTTCAACCTTCTTCACTCCCTTTATTCCCGCTTTAATCAAGATATTTTTAAACATTACATTTACCTTTAATACAGCCTAGTTTTCAAAAACAAACATATAAATTTAATACTAATGAATTTGAAAAGGAGACGGAATACTGTATGTCCATGAAACTAAAGATAGCTATCATAACTCCGGGTTCTTTTCCTATTCCTTCACCACGTTCAAGCTCAGTTGAAACCGTTGTTGACAGATTAACAGATACCCTCCAACACGAACTTAGCTTCACCATTTTTGGGAAAAAAACACAAGAACTACCTATTACTGAAAAGCGTGGCAAGATAACCTATTACCGTTTCCGAAAAAGAAAAAGTTATCTGGATAAGGTGCTGTTGAAACTGGCGGACGTAAACCCTGACATCATTCAAATTGAAAACCGCCCCAAATTTGTTCCTATGGTTCGGAAAAAATTTAAAAAGACGGCAATATGGCTGTCTCTTCACTCGACAAGATATATTACTTTGCCTAGGATTAACAGGGATGAAGCAGGTAAATGTCTGGAGCAAGCCGATAAAATTATCGTTCCCAGCCATTTTCTTAAGGAATACATCATTACCATATTTGGCTGTAAGTCAGAAAAAGTTGTAGTTAATCATTTAGGTGTTGATATTCGGCAATTTCAATCCAAATGGTCACAGCAGGTTAATCAAATAAATGAATCAATTAAATTTAAATATCAGCTTACTGACAAAAAAGTCCTATTATTTGTTGGCCGTCTAAAAAGAACCAAGGGCGTTCATAAACTGATAAAAGCCTTGCCTGCTATTATTGAAAAAAGGCCTGATACAGTACTGATTATTGCGGGGAGTTCCTCATATGGTTCAGACAAACAAACAAAATATGTTCAGAATTTGTATGCGTTAGCAAAAGGGCTGACGGATAATATCCTCTTTGTTCCATTTATCCCCCACACGCAAATTCATAAGTGGTTCGCCGCTGCCGATATTGTTCTGGTTCCATCCACCGGGAATGAGGCCTTTGGATTGGTCAATCTTGAGGCAATGGCCAGCGGTGTTCCGGTCATTGCTGCAAAAAACGGGGGAATCCCCGAGGTTATTCAGCATGGTAAAACCGGATATTTACTTAATGCCAAAAGAATGGAATATGAATTAAAAGAATACGTGCTTCATTTATTGGATCAGCCTCAGCTTTTAAAAGAATTAGGGGAAAATAGTGTTGAAACCGTAAGACAATTATTTACTTGGGAAAAAAGCGCGGAGCGGTATTTACAATTGTGCAAAAGCGAAATAAATAATAAGGGGGTCTGACCCCCTTCTCTGTTTATTAAAAATAAATCTTTTTACTATCAATCTTTCTTTCTACAGGCATAAAATCATCTATTTTAAACCCTTGTATTTGAACAGCATAGAAAAGCGGCTGGAATCGAATACGCAAAAAGGTATCGTAATCTAATGTTTTAAATCCTTTAAAGCTGGGAAAAATGTTAGCTTCCAAGAGCCACGGATAACCTTGCTCATCCAAGGCAACATCAATGCCAAATTCAGCGAAGTGCTCGTTACTTTGATCCATTAGGTCACAAAACTTATGGCATAAATTCAGTATACTCCGATGTACCTGACGAAAAGAAAGACCTTTTTCCGTCTTCTTAATGGCCTCTTCCAGCGTCATGGCATTCCCGCCTCTGGCGATGTTCGTCAATTCTTCATTTTCACCAGCCACCCGGCATTCAATTCCAGTACATAGCCATCTGTTCCGATTATACTTTTGCATCACTACTCTGACATCAAATGAGCGATTATGAACCTTTAAAAGCGGGATATAGGTTTGATACAAATAACCATTTTGGATAACATTCAGTTTTTTCAATATTCCTTCAAACTCCTGAAGGTTCTTGATATGGTGATGTACTTTTGGGGAGAAATTATAATCGGTTAAAATAAAGCCAGGACCTTTTTCTGCTGCTTCAAGAATAAAAATCCCCCGGCCCCGGGACAGGCTAACAGGTTTTAAGATGACTTTTTTCTTTTCTACAAGCAGCTCCATTAATTCTTTCGGGTCCTCTAATAAAAAGGTATCTGGTAAATATTTTTCAATGATCGGTTCGTTTTTTAGGAGGTAAAGATCCGATTTTTTAAAATGGTAAGAATTGAAAACCTGATTATCCGTCATTTCCACTAATTTTTGTAAATGGGTTTTGTTTTGATGGAAATTCCTTCGGTAAATGGCAGCGGGGATTGTTGTTGAAGCATACCTCCAGCAATTATCAATAGGATCATACATCATCCCGTAGGCCACTTTTCTATCCCAATCAATGGAACGAGTAGAAAAAGCGAACACGACCCCGCCGAACCGTTTATATGCACCAAGGCGATTCGTAAATTTTTTCATGTAACTTAGGTTATATAGATGGTTTTTTTCTCCTAAAAGCAATCCAACGGTAGGTCCCAAAATGACTTTCTCCTGCACAACTTGGATTTGGAAAATAAGATCTGCAGGAATCTGTAGTGTTTCTGCCAATGAATGAGAAATGAATAACTCATGAGGCTGATGGTAAGAATTTTTATCTAAAGCTCCTGAATCTTCCTCAAAAAGGTATGACCTGCAATCCTCCTCCTTCACTCCGTATTTCATAGCCTCCGGCAGTTTTTTTAACCAAGCTGAAATGGATGAAGGGAACTTCAATACCGGCTCTGAATCTGGAAAAACAGTAAGTTTTACCCATAAAGGTCTTAAGGTTCCTTCATGAAGGGGTAACTCCTCACTTCGATGATCGGCTTCTACGCCTTCAGGCAAGCTGATTAGCTTTTCTCGTTTCATTTCCGCATCAACAGAGGATTCTAAAAGTTCACTAGAAAGTTCGATTGGCCAACTGACGAGCTCCTCGTATTTTATTGGGTCCCAAGAAGCGGCGTCCTTTACGACTTTTTCAATCGACACTGTTGAAAGGATTTTTATATCTCCCTTTTTGTTTAGAAAAAATCGAAGGCCTAATTCATATATCCCTGGATAATAAAATTGAATCAATTTTAAAATGATGTTGCTCGCGTCGTGTATTTTCTCTTTTAATTGTTCCTGGTCCATTTGCATTTGCGGCAGCAGGTGCCAGGCTTCTTCATATGATTGTAATTGTCCGTTGAAATCTTTTGCGTAAAAAAAAGGGAAATGCCATGTGCCGCGGGATTTTTTTTGACCAAGAATTGTAAAAATAATGGGGGAGTGGATTGGTTCATTCGAGACTGGGACTAAATTTTTGATATCTTGATTCGAGGAAATCAGTTCCAATAAATGTTTGTTTCTAAGCTTTGCTCTTTCATTGATTACTGTACAGTTCTCCTGTCTTGAGAGCTGAAAGATTGTCCGTTTATGACTCCTTTGATGATAATGATTGGGATTGTAGACAATGGAAGGGATGTCCTGATTACCTAAGTCAATTATTGCACTGTTTTGGACCATAAAAGCTTTACCCTTACGTTCTTTTACATGTATCTCTTCAATATTAAAAAATAGTACGCTAAGCTTTAGTTCTTCTCCTCTTTTACTTAAAAGATCAGCAACGGTTCCTTCTATTTGGATTGTTTTCTTGAGAAGAATACTATCCCATAACCTTTTCGAGAGTATAATACCGATGGAATTTTCATACATTTCCCAGTCACCTACAATTATTTTCAGGTCTTATAAATAATTTATATTCCTGCGACGCAAAAATAGTAATTACAGAGCAAACATCCTTACTTGCTTTCAGAGTTCCATTGCTGATAAAGATGCGGTTCAAGCGTTTTTACATGGTTTAAAAACGATGATTTTAAACCGATTTGTTTTAAATCCTTTAACAGTCGAGTTGGTACCTGTCTATTCACCCGAAAGGAATTAACATGATCAATAACTTTAAGTCTGCCGTATTGATCATAAATCGCATGCCTTAAAGCAAAATCAATCCTTGGAAACTGACAGCGAATTTGTTCCTGAATAATGTCAAGAATTTTTCTGCAAATTTGTTCTGTCATTTTACCTGTCTGTTCAAGCTCCTCCTGTAAGGAAGAACCATTTAAGTACTCCATTAAAATATATTTTTTTCCTATTTCATAAACGTTTGGAACAATCGATGATTTTTTGCCTATTTCTTGCAAGACAAAAGCATCCCTTGAACAATATATTTTCTTTGAATAAATTTTTACACATTGCTCATCAGAGACTTTAAATACTGCGCCCTGCAGTCCTTTTCCAATCAATGGGTAGGAGGTTGGATTTTCCTTGATTATGACTGGTTTACCCGGTGACACAACAATCTGCTTAAAATCCTCCATCTAGTTTGCTCCTTTAAGTTTATTACTTAAGAAAATGGCAGCAAGGCGTCAATAAAATCCTGTGTTGATTGATATCGCTTTTTTTTGTTCTTCTTTGTTGCTTTTCTAAGTACGTATTGAAGTTCTTTATTCTCTATCTGCAGGCAGGCCTGCTTTTTTCGGTATGGTACAGCGCCGGTTAACAGATATAGACAGACACTTGCAGCACTATATAAATCTGATGAAAAATCTAGCTTTGCTGTGAAGCCGCTGCTTTCTTTTTTTAGTTCCGGAGCCCGGTACCATTTAGTCGCCCCTTTATGTCGTCCGGTATATCTACCTTGTTCATTCACCAACACAGCTGACCCAAAGTCAATAATTTTAACCGTTTCCGGATTTTCTTCTGAAATGATCACATTATGGGGAGTAATATCGCAGTGTAGTATGCCGTGCTGATGAACTGCTTTTAAGCCCTGCAATATTTTGAGCGTTATTTGGATGGCTGATTTTTGCTGACGCGGTTTGCCTTTTTTAAAATGCCCCAGTTTTTCTCCAGGATGATGGTCGAAAATGATGTATCCATTTGAACCTTCGATAAAAGAATCCGTCATCTGAATTAGTTGATTATGAGCTGGCAAGCGTTTAAGTATGTTAACCTCATCTTCGGCATCTGCAGCATTTTTTACCTTTTTGACAATAACATTTTTTCCAATGTTATCAACCGCTTCATAAATCTGACTGGTAGCGCCGCTATCGATAAGGCGGTGAAATGTATATGTTCGCATAGGCTACTGCCTCCAAGTCAATTCCTAATAACTATCCTATTAAATTCGTAACTAGTGGTGAATAAAAAAAGGCTGCCTCAATATGAGACAACCAGAGTCATTAGGAAATATGTGCTTCCACCTGAGGGAAAAGCCTGCCAAGGCCGCGAAGCTCCAATTCCATTAATTTATTTTCCGCCTTTTCTTTCTCGATTTTAAGGCTGGCACTTTCCAGACTGCAATTTACCGGAACATCACATTTGATTTCCGCCAGTTTTCTGGACAGGTGAAGCATGTCCAAATCCTGCTCAATTTTGATTTTTTGGGATTTTGACAGTTTGTCCAAATTGGAGATAATTCCTTCAACATGTTCAAACTCTTGTAATAGCTTCAGAGCTGTTTTTTCACCAATTCCTTTAACACCAGGGTAATTGTCGCTAGTATCACCCATTAATGCCTTTAGGTCGACCATTTGTCTAGGCGTAATACCTTTCTCTTCCTTAAAGGTCTGCGGTGTATGGACCAAGTAATTACCATATCCTTTTTTCATTAAAATGACCGAAATTCTGTCATCAAGCAACTGAAGAATGTCCTGATCCCCGGTCAAGATGGACACATGGGCTTCCTCCTTCGCATGATTAGCAATAGTACCAATACAATCATCCGCCTCAAATCCTGCCAAACCAATATTGGGGATATCGAATGACTCGACCACTTCTTTAACAAGGTCAAACTGCGGAATCAATTCAACCGGTGCTTCACCGCGATTTCCTTTATAGTCAGGAAAAAGTTCGGTTCGGAAGGTTTTGCTGCCCATATCCCAGCACACGGCAAGATGGGTTGGCTTAAAGGTCGAAACGGCTGTGAACATATGCTTCACAAAACCATGAATTCCATTTGTCGGGATCCCTTTTGAATTTATCATAAACTGCCCTGTTACGGCCGTTGCGTAAAAAGCGCGGAACAACAGGGCCATACCATCGACAAGCATAAGCGAAGGCTTTTGATTCGTCATAAAATTGAACCTCCTATGGATGTTTTTTTACAACACGATTTCCATTATAACATAGGTATGGTTCAAATTTTAATCGACTTTATTTTCCTGATAGGAAATCCAGTCGCTGAAACTGCCGGCATAGAGCTTGACCTTTTGAAATCCTGCTTCCTTTAAGGCCAAGAAGTTCGGGGTTGCTGTTATTCCGGAACCGCAATAAACAATAATTTCCTGTTCAGGATTCACATCAGAAAACCGCTGCTTTTGTTCCTCAGCGGATTTGTATTCGCCTCCTGCTAATCCTTCCGTATATGGCTTATTGATAGCCCCCGGAATATGCCCTGCCTTCTTATCAATTGGCTCGACTATACCTAAATAGCGTTTTTCTTCGCGGGAATCAATCAACACTACGTTTTCCTTTTTTCCTGCTATAACCTCTTTCACTTCGTCGACGGATGCCAATAATTCTGGTTTTATCTGGTGCTGTAATTGAGCTTTAGTGAATGTTGGAATACTTGCTGAAATTGGCAGTCCAGCCTCTGCCCACTGCCTGAATCCGCCATTTAGAACATATGCTTTTTCGTGTCCAAGGTACTTCAACAGCCACCAAAAACGTCCGGCGAATGCGCCTTCTCCCTGATCATAGGCCACGACTGTTGTCGTCTCATCAATCCCTGCCTCCTCAAGCTTGCTTACCAATTCCTGCAAGTCAGGCAATGGGTGGCGTCCGCCATGAGTTTGAACAGGGCTTGATAAATCCTTTTCCAGATCAAAAAAAACAGCACCCGGCAAATGTCCTTCTAAATATTCCTGTCTCCCCTTCTGCGGGTCAGCCAAGGAAAATCGGCAATCCACAATTCTGACTGTGTCGATGTTTAAATTTTGTTTCAGCCATTCCTTCGTAACAATATTTTTCATTGGGATTCTCCCCCGTTTCTCCTAATTTTCAAGCCGCTTTAGTATATCTGTTAAAATTTCGGTTGAAACTCCGCCTTCTAATGCTGCCAATAAACTTAAATAAAAATCATCGGTCTGATCCTTCATTTGCGCTAAAAGGAGCTTGAATTCATTGTTTAGATTCCTTGCATAATGGTCTTTTAAGCGACTGCCTTGATTTTGCAAATAGTCATCCGCTGGCCCATTTAATACCTGATTAAGTTCATCGCTCATCCATTTCTTTTCATTTTTCTCAAAGAAGGACCTTGGGTTTTTAAAATAAGATTTTGCTTTTGCAAAAGCTTGCTGTTCCATGGTTTCAAACGCTATTGGAAAGTCTATTTCTTCTGCCGTACCTTTTTCATATGGTGAAAAGGACAGGTCTTGATTGACGTCCAGAAGTGTCCGAATTTGTGCCGCCTGATAATCTCGAAGCAGTTTTTCCATAAACCGCTCGATTCGAACCGTTGTAGCTCTCATTTCCTGAGCAAAATCAAAACCTAAGCTTTCCAAAAATTCATCAAGTGCCATTTGCAGAGCCTTCTTCAAGTTGCGGCCATCGTCCCTTAAGGTTGAAGGATTGAAGGCCTCTTTAAAGAAGTCGCCAAACCGCAAGAAAACCCGTTGCTTAATATAATAAATTAATTCCTCAGCCTCTTGGAACAGGCGGTTTTCCATTGATTCGACCGTTTGTTTTGCAAACAGTTCTTGAATCATATTCTTCTGTCCTTCAATATCACGGCGTTTTTGTTCTTTAACTGTCTTATCCTCCAGCGAGCTCTTGATGAGCCGCTCTACCAATTCATGGACACGGTTCAATTCATTCTGTGCCGCTGAAATCGCCATTTCGGTTAAATCATTTGAAATAAAGTGATAAAAACTATTTTCAAACTGGCTCATCCCTGACCTGGAAACCGCTGCTGAGTCTATTTTTTCCTTTAAGGCCTCAAGGCTTGATAAAGGATATAGATGTGGATTCCGGATTCCATACTTCACCAGCTGCTCTGAAACATAGTCCACCACCGCTTCCTTTTCCTCTTCATCTTCGGCAAGGTCAATCGCATTTATAATAAAGAACATTTTGTCCATTTGGAACGATTCCTTTACCCGTCCCAATTGGATTAAAAATTCCCGGTCAGCTTTTGAAAAAGCATGGTTATAATACGTGACAAATAATATGGCATCTGAATTTTTGATATAGTCAAAGGCTACTCCTGTATGGCGGGCATTGATGGAGTCCGCCCCTGGCGTATCAACGAGCGTAATCCCTTTTCTCGTCAGTTCGCAGTCATAATAGAGTTCGATCCATTCCACGTAACAGGATTTCTCTTCTTTGGCGACAAAATCGTGAAATTCGTCTAAACTTGTAACCTTAACCGTTCCGAGCAGTTCGACAAAAGAGGCATAACCTTTAAGAAACGCCTGTAAGAAGGCATAATGAGTCTTCTCAACGATCCCTTCCTGGCTTTGCTCATAGATGATTCCTTCAATGATTTTAGCGGCAGCCTTGAAATCGGCCGCATGTAATTCAAAGACCTTAAGCGAGCGGTTGACGTCATCGAGCATTGCGTCTCGTTCTTTAAACTTTACAAGGACAGTCCCATGCGTATATTCAGCCGTGACTGGTTTTATTTTATTAATTGCTGCTGTAGTGGGGTTTGGTGAAACCGGTAAAACTTTTTCCCCCATCAGTGCGTTGGCAAAGGACGATTTCCCTGCACTAAACGCACCGAATAAGGCTACGGTAAAGCCCTGAGTTTCAAGCCGGCCTGCTTTTTCCGCCAATTCACCTGCTAGCTTTTGAAAGCCCGGCAAACCGTTAATTAGCTTGGAAGCGTTGAGAAGCTTGTCAATGGTGCCTTGCAGACGGTCCTCTGCTTCGTTGTTTCCTTCACCCTTAGAGCCTTTATTTGTTGTTTCAGCATGACTGACCTGGACGGGTACTTGCTTGCTTTCCTTCATCATGTCAGCCTTATAGGAATCCGGTTCCACTTCAGATTTAATTAGTTCAAATTCCTCTTCCTGCAGGTCGAAAAGTTGGTAATGGCCATCTTCAAGTCCTTGCGGATTGTTCAATAGGTTCATAAGGTTGTTTTCTTTTGCAACAATAGCCTCTTCGTATTTATCAAGCTCTGTTAAGGCTTTTACATAGCGTTCCTGTTTATTGAATTCCTTGGCAAATTGTTCTTTTAATTTTGACTCCTGTTCCTTTAGTGCATTTAGATATTTTTCTTTGAACTCAGCAAGTCGGTTTCGGGCGATCCGTTTTATTTCATTCGCCACATCTTCTGTGTAGTGAAGCAGGTATTCGCCGGATAGGCGGGCACCAGGCTTTATCGTGTTGATCAGGACATCTTTAGGAATGGTAACGACATAGCCCTGAGCGAGCCCTAGCAGGTCTCCTTGGTCCAGTTCTGTTTCCTTTAATGTACGGAGCAGGAATTCACGTAAATGCCATTCAAGCTGGGATTTTGATTTTTCAAGAATATCCTGATAAAAAATCTCCAGTCGCGCATTTTTTTCCTCTTGCGTTTTTTGCTTTGAAAAAAGAAAGCCTACTTTAAAATTAGGTTGGCATGCTTCTAGATACTTTTCTGCCATTTCCCTTGTCTGGAAAGGCATAAGATAAGCATTCTTTAAAATTTGCGCTATTTCTTCATCAAATGACTTTTCCTTAGCGTCAGTCCCTCCGGCAAGCCTAGTCAAGCTGTCTTTAATCTGGTGGAAGGAATTCAACAGACCCTCTTTTTCCTCCTCAGTTAATTCATTTAATAGCTCATGATATGGAAGAAGCTTTTCTTCATCCTGTTTTGCAGCCTGGTTGATATGGTCCTGGACGATTTTTTTCAACGAATGGAAAACGGATGGAATCAGCAATTGATCTTTTGCTGCCAATTTATCCGCAAGAAATTTCTGTAATGCCTGAAATTCATTGCGGGGGTTCTTTTCATCCTTTAGTGAAGTATAAAAAATCCGTGCTGGTCTAACTCCCCAAGAGGCGAAGGCATCAACAACACTTTTTTGAAAATCAGCAAAACTTAACTCTTCATCCTTGTGCTTATCAATTTGATTAATAACTAAATAAACCTCTTTACCTGCTTCCGCCAATTCCTTTGTGAACAAGAAATTTAACTCTGCCTGGACATGGTTATAGTCCATCACATAAAATATTAAATCAGCTAGATGGATGGCAGACTCAGTGGCAATGCGGTGGGCATCATCTGCTGAATCAATTCCCGGTGTGTCCATTATTACGGTATTGGCAGGCAGGTTTGAGTCGCTATGGCTGATCTCGATTTCCTCGATTTTATCGCCATCCTTAGCATACCTTTTGACCATTTCATAATCATATGGCGCTAAATAAAGCCGTGGTTTCTCGTTTTTAAAAAAGACCTTGGCGTAATCCTCTCCGGACCTTACCTTTACAAGGTTTGCACTTGTCGGAATTGGACTTGAGGGAAGCAGTTTTTCCCCTACGACCCGGTTGATCATGGTTGATTTGCCTGCGGAAAAATGGCCGCAAAACGCTATCGCGAATTCGCGGTTTTCTAATTTTCGAGCAAGCTGCTTAATTTTTTGCGCATTTTGAACATCGTTTTGCTCCATTAAATATTCATATATGGCAATTATTTTTTGTTTTAATGTTTGTATCGTTTCATTTTGATCGGCTATTTTGATCATTTAAACTAATTCCCCTTAAACAACATGATAATATGTTTATTTTATACGATAATTCGAACTTTTCCTATCTTGACATACTAAAAAAAAGCCAAGGAATATTCCCTGGCTTCATTTAATGCTAAATATATTTATTGGGTGACATTTTTTAAGACGTGCTTCATGACAAATGCGTAGATTAAAATGGTTCCGCCGACGAAAGCATAGGTCATATGTAACACCTTCCCTTAATCAGACTCTTAGTTGAGAATGACTTTCATTGTTAATCAAATTCTAACACAGGTGATAATCATTTTCAATACTTTGCAGATTATTGTCACAGTTATTTAACAAACTTTGGCAAGAAACGGCGGCAGTCATGAAAAACTCCGTTATATTCGCTGTAGCATTCAAGCGCCCTTTCTTCCTCGGGAATCCGGATGGCAAGCACCATGATATTCAATACTGTAAATAAACAGGCAGTATAATACGCCTGAAACAGTAAAGGAATGACAAGGATTTCCACACAAACAACGAAATAATTCGGATGCTTAATAAAACGGTACGGACCCTTACGTATAACGTCTGCATTTGGAAGCACGAGTATTTTCGTGTTCCAATACCTGCCCAATGACGCAAGTGCCCATATCCTCAAGGCCTGGGCGAAGATAAAAGCAATAAAAATAATCAGCCATTGAGGTGATAACCCGTGATTAAAGATGAACTTTTCCATACTAAAGCTAAGTAAAAATAGTACATGCACAAGGACAATCCAACGGTAGTGAACAATGCCAAATTCAAGTGCTCCCTTACTCTTCATCCATTTTTCATTTCTTTTTGCGAATAAAATCTCTGCTGCACGCTGGAAAATGATGAAACCCATAAAGCTAATAAATGGCAGCAAGTCCTTCAATCAAACCACCTCAATAGAAGCATTTCCGAACTGAAACCCGGTCCAAGAGCGGCACAAAGCCCATTTGACCCACGTGGAATATCCATTTCCAGATATTGTTTCAACACATAAAGAATGGTAGCAGAAGACATATTTCCAAAGTTTTTTAACACTTCGAGCGAAACGTCTGTCATCGACGCAGGTATGCCAAGCGATTCAACATAGGCATCCAACACCTTTTTACCGCCCGGATGGGCAATGAAATAGTCTACTTTATCTATTTGAAGCCGGTGCTTATGTAAAAATTCTTCTGCCACTGGCTTTAGCCAATTATGTACGATTTTTGGTATATCACGAGAAAACCGGACAAACAATCCTTCATTTTTTATATCCCAACCCATCACATCCAAAGAATCGGGGAGCAGTGCGGATTGAACCGCTAATATGGACGGGTATGTTGTTTTTAAGCGAAAATCCCCGATATCGCAGGAATCACCACATATTAACGCACAGGCAACCCCGTCTGCAAAAAGAGATGTCCCGATTAAATTGCTCTTCGATAGATCATTTCGCTGAAAGGTAATACTGCAAAGTTCAACAGAAAGAACAAGGACTTTAGCTTTTGGAAAGGCCATGCAATATTCAAAGGCACGGGCAAGACCTGCAGCGCCGCCTGCACAGCCCAATCCCCAGATTGGGATTCGTTTCGTGTGGAGATGAAAAGGCAGCAGGTTCATTATTCGTGCTTCTATACTTGGAGTTGCTATCCCTGTGGTGGAAATATAAAAAATGGCATCAATGTCTTCGTAAGGAATTTTTTTCTTAAGAAACTGATTGTTATCCAGACATTTTACAATTGCCTCCCTCCCAAGGGTAACGGCCGATTCGATGTAGACATTGTTCTTTTCCTCAAAGGAATGATTCTCCTGAAACCAGCCTACGGGATTAACAAAATATCTTTTCTCAATAAGTCCATTTTCAAAAGCCTTTAATAACCGCCCAATTTCTTTAAATGAACCAGAAAACAATTCCCTTGCAAACTCTGTCGCCTGCGTCTGTTTAATTTCATATGGAGGAATAACTTCTGCAATGGAAAGAATTGTAGGCATACTTCATTCTCCTTAACCAAAGGTAAGGGTATTTTTTGCCAATTTAAAGAAAATTATTCCAGACATAAAAAAAACTTCCCCATTCGGAGAAGTAAACGTTTTGAAGGTTGTTGTTGTTGTGCATGTTTATTATATCTTGTAATAGTTATTCCTTCATTATATAAACTTTTCCAATTCTCTAACTTATCCCGAATCTTATTTTTCCGGTTGCTTTTGAACCTCAATTTTTATTTTATTTCCCGCCAATGTCCCGCAAACCTTACAAATTTCAATCTTATTATACAAAAGACGGCAATGTTCGCAATAATATTTCTCCAAACCAACCACTTCCAAGGAAAAGATTTTTATTATTATCATATTTTTCTTACAGAGAATTGTGACAAAAAACGAACTGCCGATCATCCATTACGTAATGAAATTATCAATTATCTAAATCACAGGCTTGGTGTGATGTTTCACACTTTAGTCACAATTTCAGGTGGGTAATTGTGACTTTAATCACTGTTATACCAACTTATTAACATTACCATAGTAGATAACTAAGGAATGAACAATTTGTGAATTCTTGAATTTGATATTTTACTTTCAAAATTGTTTTGTATTATGAAAGAGAAATCATTTATTTACTTTTCATTTTCTGAAGGGAGTGTAGGGGGATGGCAAAGGCGGAACTAAAGACAAAGCACCAAACAGAGATTGAAGACAGTTCTTCTTTAAAGGGGACACTGGCGTCTGTATTCATTCTGGGGCTATTTATCATTGTTTCATGGGTTTCAGTTTACTATCTGTTCGTAGACCGTTTTTAGGAAATAAAGGGGGGAATTACATATGCATATGCATAAATTTGAAAAAATCTGGCTGACGTTTGGAATCGGCTGTCTCGTTGTCTTTTTAACAGTAGTCGGTGTCAGCGCTTTTTACCTGGGCAACAAACCAGCAAGCTGTTTAACTACAATAAATCCGGAAAAGGTTGATACCACAAAACCTTTCGATAAGCCGGGACTTCATAAGGTTGAAGGCAAAGAGTGGGATTATGAACTAGTATTTGTCGCATCTGCTTTCTCTTATAACCCAGCAAAGGTTGAGGTTCCGCTTGGAGCAAAGGTGAAAGTAATCGCTACCACCAAGGACGTTGTCCATGGCTTTGAAATGGCCGGAACCAATATTAATATGATGCTTGAACCAGGCTATGTCAGCGAGTATACAACAACCTTTGACAAGGCCGGCGAATTTCTAGTTGTTTGTAACGAATACTGTGGTACAGGGCACCATTTAATGTTCTCGAAGATTGAGGTGGTTAAATAATGGTTAACGCAGCAGCGAAAGTAAAGGTTGACCCACGTGACGCGAAGCTATCCATGGCGCATTTCTTTGTGGCTTTCGGAGCACTCGCTCTCGGCGGTCTGATGGGATTACTACAAACCCTTGTCCGTTCCGGAAAATTTGAACTGCCTTGGGGAATTGGCTACTATCAAATTTTAACAGCTCATGGTGTTTTAATGGGGCTTGTTTTAACAACATTCTTTATCATGGGATTTCAATATGCGGCTGTATCCAGAACTGCGGGAACACATTCCCCAGCAGCCAGACGGACCGGCTGGATTGGTTTCTGGTTAATGACTGCCGGTACCCTTATGTCAGGAACTATGATTCTATTAAATGAGGCATCTGTACTTTATACATTCTATGCACCACTTAAAGCACACTGGGTCTTTTATTTAGGATTAACCTTTGTAGTTGTCGGCAGCTGGGTTGATGGCGCCGCACAAATTATGACCTATGCAAAATGGCGGAAAAATAACCCTGGCAAGCCAAGCCCGTTGTTAAGCTTTATGGCAGTTATCAACACGGTGATGTGGATTGTGGCTACACTAGGGGTTGCAGCAACTGTTCTATTCCAATTGCTGCCTTGGTCTTTAGGTTTAGTAGATACTGTTGATGTTCTTATCAGCCGTACGTTATTCTGGTATTTCGGTCACCCGCTAGTGTATTTCTGGCTGTTGCCTGCATATATGTGCTGGTATGCAGTTATTCCAAAAATCATCGGCGGAAAGATTTTCTCAGATTCATTGGCCCGTTTATCTTTTATCTTATTCTTGCTTTTTTCGATTCCGGTTGGTTTCCACCACCAGTTGACAGAACCGGGCATTGATCCGGCTTGGAAATTTATTCAGGTTATCTTAACATTCATGGTTATTATCCCGTCCTT
This sequence comes from Neobacillus sp. SAB-20_R2A, assembly GCF_049568635.1. Classification (NCBI taxonomy): domain Bacteria; kingdom Bacillati; phylum Bacillota; class Bacilli; order Caryophanales; family Bacillaceae; genus Neobacillus; species Neobacillus sp. SAB-20_R2A. The sequence goes on from NZ_CP145895.1 coordinate 4,175,204, forward strand.
AATGACAGCCTTCTCTCTGTTCGCAACGTTTGAGAGATATGGCCGTTCTAAAGGAGCTACTGGTTTATTTGGCTGGTTTAAAGTGCTTCCTTGGAATGATGCCCGTTTTACAGTCCCATTCATTGGTATGGCTTCATTCATTCCTGCTGGTGCCGGCGGTATTATCAATGCTTCCAACCAAATGGACCAGGTTGTCCATAATACCATCTGGGTAACAGGACACTTCCATTTGACAGCAGCAACTTCTGTTGTACTGACATTCTTTGGAATTTCATATTGGCTTGTGCCGCACTTAACCGGCCGCAAGCTGACTAAAGCGATGAACAAATTAGGTATTATCCAAGCCTGGGTATGGTTTATCGGAATGGCATTCATGTCCGGTGCAATGCACTTCCAAGGACTGCTTGGTGCACCAAGACGTTCAGCATTCTCCACTTATGGTGACTCCAAGCAGGCGCTTGAGTGGATTCCTTACCAAATTGCCCAGGCAGTTGGCGGAACAATTCTTTTCCTTGGCATTATTTTAGTATTAGTTATTTTCATTAACTTGGCGTTCTTTGCACCAAAAGGTGAAGAAGAATTCCCTGTCGGCGAAGCAGAAAATCTGCAGGAAAAAGCACCAATGGTATTTGAAAACTGGAAATTATGGCTTGGCATCACTGCAGCCTTAATCCTGTTCGCTTACACAATACCATTCATTGATATCATTCAAAATGCACCGCCTGGATCCAAAGGATTTAAGACGTGGTAATGGCAAAGGCTTCAATCTCAACGATTGAAGCCTTTTGGTTTTTAAATTTGATAGACCTTTCGATATTTCTCATAGAGATAATCTATCAAATACTTGGCATTTAAACCTTCACTTGTTACCTCCTGCAGGATTTCAAGCGGCTTTTTCAGTTTGCCGTGCTGATGGATGTGATTCGTAAGCCATTCTTTGATTGGAAGCAGATTCCCTTCTTCAAGAAGCTGGTCGTAATTTGGAAGGTCCTCAAGCATTTTATGCTTAAATTGAGCTGCATACATATAGCCTAAAGCGTACGAAGGAAAGTAGCCAAAGCTTCCACCTGCCCAATGAACGTCCTGAAGAACACCCTCGCCATCGTGTCCAGGGCGGATTCCCAGATACTTCTCATACATGTCGTTCCAAACTGTTGGAAGGTCGGAAACCTCTATTTCATCATTAAACAATCCCTTTTCAATTTCGTAACGGATAATTATATGAAGCGGATAGGTAAGTTCGTCTGCTTCAATCCGTATTAAAGAAGGCTTTGACTCATTGATGGCCCGATAAAAAGCCTCAATATTCACATGATTGAATTGACCATTTGTGTATTTTTTCAGCAGGTCAAAATTCTTTTTCCAAAAAGGCAGGCTCCGGCCAAGAAGATTTTCATAGAAAAGCGATTGCGATTCATGAATCCCCATGGAGGTTCCTGTGCATAATGGTGTACCGATTAACTCTTTGGAAATATTCTGTTCGTATAAGGCATGCCCGCCTTCATGAATGGTGCCAAAAACAGCGGTTCGAAAATCCTGTTCATCATACTTTGTCGTAACGCGGACATCGCCAGGATTTAAACCAGTCGCAAAAGGGTGGACGGTTTCATCAAGCCTGCCAGCATTAAAGTCGAATCCCATTTGCGCTAAGATTTCCAAACTGAATTCCCGCTGCTTTTCCTTAGGGAATCGATGAAACAAAAAATCAGTTTTAGGTTTGAGGCTGGATTCCGAAATCTGTTTTACTAACGGAACAATTTTGTCCTTCAGTTCTCCAAAAACTTGATCTAAAACCTCAACCGTCAAGCCCGGTTCGTACATATCTAATAAAACGTTATATTTATTCCCTTCATAACCCCAGTACCCGATAAATCGCTTTGTCATTGCGACCAGTTTCTCTAAGTATGGCTTGAACATATTGAAGTCAGCTTTTTCTTTGGCTTCTTCCCAAACACTCTCGGCATTTGATTGAAGAATGACAAATTCTCTGTATTCCTCCGCAGGAATTTTTTTGTTTAACTCATAGTTCTTTTTGCATTCTTCAAGGATTTTTCTAGTTCTATCGGACAATTCAGCTTTTGAAAGCCCTGCTATGTAGGCTGCCATCTCCTCTGATGTCGACATTTTAAATACCTCGGAGGACAGCACGCCAATCACTTCTGACCTCTGCCCCACTCCCTGTTTAGGAGCGCCTGTCCGTAAGTCCCAGTAAATTAAACCAAGGGCTTCGTGATAAGCGGTCATTTTCTTGACATACTCTAAGAATTCCTTTTCAAATTGCTCAGTATTCATTGTCTTTCCCCCTTTCTCGCTATAAATTTTAACATATTTCCATACGGATAAAAAAACAACAGAAACGAATTTCTGTTGTAAAATAGGTTTATAGGAAAAAAGAGGTTTTAACTGAAAAATAAATAGAAACAAATTTTAGATTGGGTGAAGACACAAAGTCTTGTAAGAGCGCAGCCTCTAAAAAATTACTTCTTGTTAACGGCTACCTTCCAAACTTCTGGGCCTTCTTCAAGGTATTCCCAAGAAAATTGCTCTGGTCTTTCCATCATAAATTGGTAAAGCAGCGGTCTTGGATCATGGTCATTGACAATTTGCATGGTTTCACCTGATGCCAATTCATCAAATGCCTTAAAGATGGTTGGATGCTTTTCTCTTGGTGGATAATCTGGTACATTGATAACTTTTGCGTAGGTTTGCATCATTATCACTCCTTTAATTGGGTTAACTTCTCTTTTATTATAGAAAAACTTAGGTTAGGACTTAGTGAGTACCATCACAGTTGAAATATGATTTTGTTCATAAGGGAGGCAAGTCTAAATGAAAGAATTAGTTGGTTTATGTAAATGCTGTGGGAAAGAGATTTATTGTTTGGATGGATTCTTTAATGGAGTGATTAATGAGGATAAACAGTCATATTGCTTCGACTGCTACGAAGAAGTGAAAGAAGAGAAAAATCCGCAAAGCTAAAGCCTTGCGGATTTTTACTATTAATCTTCATCAATGGATAAATCTTTAACCGGAAGTCGTTCTCCCTCTTTATGCGTTGGTTTACGCAGGTTAAATAGGGCCTTAATACAGAAGAGTACCAGGATAATTACACCGATTAAGAAGATGGTGTCAGGTACCGCACGCCAGGTTAAAATGGTTTGCACTAGATCCTTTTGCAGGAAGGAGGAAGCGCGGCTTGCTGCATAGCCGTGATAAAATGCCTCTTTTATTTGCATAAATCCAACTGGAAGCAAGGACAAGAAGACCATTCCTGCAAGACCAATGTTTAACAGAATACAGCTTATCTTAAGCCATTTGTCATTCCAGGCCTCAGGCTTCACAATATTCCTTAACGAATAAAGAAGTACTGCACAGGCAAACATCCCGTAAACACCCATCATCGAAGCATGTCCATGGGTTGGTGTTAAGAATTGTCCATGTTCGAAATAGGCTACCGCTGGCAGATTAATTAAGAAACCAAGTACCCCGGCACCGACAAGGTTCCAAATCGCAACAGAAATCAAGAACCAGAACGTACCTTTGTAAGGGAAGTCGACACCGCCGTCACGCATCATTTTGTACTGTTCATAAGCTTCAAGAATTAACAATGTCAATGGAATAACTTCCAATGCAGAGAAGACTGCGCCTAGACCAATCCATACTTCAGCTGAACCATTATAGTAATAATGGTGTCCGATACCGATTACGCCGCTGCCAAGAAGCAGGGTTAATTGGAAATATAATTGTCTTACCGTTGATTTCTTGGTTACGAGACCTAATTGAACTAATAAGAAACCAATAACAACGACTGCAAAAACTTCAAAAATACCTTCTACCCATAGATGGATAATCCACCAGCGCCAATAGTCGGCAAATGTAAAGCTTGTACCTGGGTTGATAAATAAGGCAAAGATATAAAAAGCCGGTACCGCAATCGCAGAGTAGAATAGTAAGTGTATCAATCCGCCTTTGTCAGACTCTTTCTTAAGCCCTGCTTTAATACCGCGGAATACGATAAACAGCCAGATTAGCATTCCTGCTATTAAGATAAGCTGCCAAACTCGTCCAAGCTCAATATATTCCCAACCAGTATGGCCAAACAAGAACCAGGCATTTCCCAATTTTCCATTGGCACCAAGCCACTCGCCAACCATACTTCCGCCAACAAGAACCACTAATGCCCAGAATAAAATATCAACTAAAAGACCTTGTTTCTTTGGTTCATAACCGCCAACTAACGGGGCAACATAGATTCCCATACCCAGCCATGCGGTGGCAATCCAGAAAATCGCCAGCTGCAAGTGATAGCCTTTGGAAATATTAAATGGAAGAATATCATGGATCCACTTAATTCCAAAAAAGCTGTCTGGCTCGATATAATAGTGGGCTAACAGAGCCCCAAACATACATTGAACAAAGAATAATACCGATACAACCGTAAAATACTTACCTGTTTTCACCTGTGAACTTGTTACAGGCATCTTGCGCAAATCAATACGAGGGAAGTTTCCTTCTTTATATGCTTCCTGCATACCAAATTGATAACGATAGAATAGATATAAGATGACCCCTACCATTAAAATTAGGATTGTAACACTAGCACCGCTCCACCAAATAGCGGAAAAGGATAGATGGTTACCGGCGTCTTCAAAATATGGCCAGTTATTCGTGTAAGTGATTTTGTCTCCAGGGCGAACCGTACTTGAAAGCCAAGATGTCCAGAAGAAGAAATCAGAGATTTGTTTGATTTGGTCACCTTTGTCAACATAGGCACGGTCTGTTGATGGTATATCAGAATCTTTGATTAGATTAGCTTTTAAACCCCAGCCGTCGCCTTTTGTAAAAATATCCTTATAGTAAGCCCTAACTTTTTCAAGGCCATTTACTTGTGCGTCTGTCAGCTTTAATGTATCTTTACTCGCATCATAGCGATTTTTGCGCATTTCTTTAATAACTTGGTTTTTGATAATCTGCTTTTCATCTTCAGTTAATGAAGCAAATTTTTTATCATATTGCTGTTCCGCTTTAAAAGCCTGCATTCCTTCTGTATAGATTTTTAAAGACTCTGCTGTATAATCCGGACCCATATAGGAACCATGTCCTAAAACGGTACCGTAGTCCATTAAACCATACTTTTGCCAGACAGCTTGTCCGCCCATAATGGATTTTTTCGTTAATATAACTTCACCTTTCGAATTGGTTACTTCCAATGGTCTTGGCGCCTGCTCTTTAAAGATCCAATAGCCGCCGCCAAGCAGAACGGTAAAGCTGATTAAGATGGTAATAATTAAAATGGATTTTAAAAGTGCGTTTTTATTTTCTTTTACCACGCTCTTCGGCTGTGTCCCCCGCTGTATTTCCATTTCCTTCATCCCTTTCTGGTTATCAATCCGAGAAGATTGTAGTCCTAAAAAAAAGGCAAAATAGTGACTTTTATCACACATATTATTTTTTGTATACTTTTTCACAAATTTGTCACATTGAGAACTATTTTCATTAAAATCCATTGAGCTATGACGCTCATCACATATCTTAGGGGATTACACTGCTACAATGTTATTAAACAAACGATTAAAGAGGTGTTGATTTTATGGGACAAAGAATAATTGAACTAGATGTGCGTGAGGATATAAAGAATAAACTCGAACCATTTCAAAAGATTATGGAGGCAGTAAAAGAATTAAATAATGATGGAGATGTGTTCATTCTTCATGCACCGTTTAAGCCGGTGCCACTATTTACTGTCTTAAAGGCAAAGGGCTTTACCCATGAAGAAGAAGAATTAGAGAAAAAGCATTGGAAAGTAGTTTTCACAAAGAAAAGCTAAAAGTGATTTGGAGTGTGATTTGTAATGATTTTGGATAATCGCGGCCTCGAACCTCCGCAGCCGATGATGCGAACCTTAGCCGCTTTAGAAGAGTTAGGCGAAGGGAAAGTTTTAACGATCATTAATGATAGAAGACCGATGTTTCTATATGAACAGCTTGAAGAATTAGGATATCAACAAAAAACAGAACAACAACCAGACGGAAGTTTTAAAATAGAAATCTTCCGCTAGGAAGGTGAGTCATATGCTTCCTCAGAATTTAGGAACTGAAACAAATATTAAACTACCTTTTTCATTTATACTTTTTAGTTTAATTGCCCTTATCGCCTCACAGATTCTGCTGTTGGCAAATGGGCATATGATGACGGATGGAACTTTCCGCATACCTGCTATTTGGTCGGCAGCCCACCTCTTAATCCTGGGCTGGGCTTTAATGGTGGCGATGGGTGCGATGTATCAGCTTGTTCCAGTTGCGTTTTTGACGAAAATTTGGAATGAGAAATTTGGATTTGTCCAATTTTTCATAACCGCAGCAGGGATTACCTCTTTTGCGGCGATGCTTTATTTAGCACCACAAAGTGCCGCCATTCCCGGTGTCATAACCCTTATTGGAATCTTTATGTTCTTATTTCAGATGGTAATGACGTTAAGAACACAGGCAAACCCTAATATTCTTACTGCCTTTGTTGGAACGGCTTTAATTTGCTTATTTATGACGATATTTTTGGGAATAACGATGATTTACAGTATGAAAACGGGATTTCTCGGCGAACATTACCAAGCTATCTTTAAAAGCCATCTATTATTGGGGTTATCCGGTTGGTTTACACTATTAATCTTTGGCTTTTCTTATAAGATGGTGCCAATGTTTTCCTTGGCTCACGGTTTTCCGATGATGCAGGCACGATATGTGTACGGACTCTATGTTTCCGGGCTTGTCTTGACAATCATTTCTTTCTTTAGCAATAGCAGTATTTTATTGAAAATTGGATTCTTCCTCTTGTTTGCCGGCTTCTCTATTTTCAGCTGGCACATCAGTATCATTGTTAAAAAGAAATTAAAGAAAAAGCTAGACAAACCATTTTCATTCGCCCTTTCGGCGATTGGCTTTGGGAATGTGATTCATGCTGCAGCCTTTATGATCTTGTTCAGCAGCAAGTTTACCAGCCTTATCGGGCCGCTTCTATATTGCTATATACTGTTGTGGATTGTCCTAAGTATTGTCGGATATTTATATAAAATTGTTCCATTCCTGTGGTGGACCTATAAATACAGCAAAGAAATAGGAAAGGCTAAAGTTCCTTCGTTAAAGGAAATGATGAATGAAAAATTGATTGTGCCGGTCTTATCAGTATTCATCGGTTCCGTACTAGTTGTCTTTTTGGCACTTTTATTAAAAACAACGATTCTCTTTAATTTGGGCCAGTTTGTCCTGTCTGTAGCGATGCTTACTATTGCAAGCAGCATTTTCAGTGTTCTAAAAAAATAATGAGGTGAGTTACCATGAATCTAGAGGAGAAAATTTTTGAAGAATTAAAAAGTGTATATGACCCGGAGTTAGGCATCAATGTTGTAGATTTAGGGTTAATTTATAGTGTAGGGATTACAGAAGAAAATGATGTTTCGATTACAATGACACTGACCACTCCTGGCTGTCCGCTTCACAATAGTATCACAAGCGGAGTTCGTTATTGTGTCGAAGGAATCGAGGAAGTAAACAAGGTTGACGTTAACCTTGTTTGGCAGCCGGCCTGGTCACCGGATAAAATGACCGAAGACGGCCGCCGCGCCCTTGGGAGATAGCAAAAAGAGGCTGACAGTTCATTGTCAGCCTCTTTTTTTATTCCTTACCCTTCAATTACTTTAGTCGGCAATACTTCTTTTATCTTTTGCAGTACATCTTGTTCTAGAGATTCTTCCAACAGGATATGGACAGTGCCTTGATCCTGTTCACTTCTTATCAGCCGGCCCACACCTTGCCGTAATCTAAGCAACATGTAAGGAAGGTCCACCTCATTAAATGGGTCAGCCATTCCTTCCTTTTTGGCCGAAAAAACGGGGTCATTCGGCGGGAAAGGCAGTGAAAAAATCAGGACATTTTCCAGTGAGCGGCCGGGGATGTCAAGACCCTCCCATAGGTGGATGGAGCAAAGCACCGAATTTTCCTCATTTTGAAACTTGGAGACTAGTGTGCTAATCTCCTCATCACCTTCATAGTAGATTGGAAACCTCTGCTCTTCTTTTAGCCGTTCCTTTAAATTCCTCATTTCATCATGATTATTTAAAAGAATAAGAGCCCGCCCTTCTGTCAAACTGACTTTCTCAATCACATAATCGATTTTTTTATTGATGGTATCTTGTTTAAAAGATGGCAGGAATACCTTCATTTTCTCGTCATAATCAAATGGGGAAGCAACAGAACAGGAAAGGTAATCATCAATCCCTAAACTGGACGCGATATAATCAAAAGATTTCTGATTGGACATGGTGGCGGATGAGAAGATATAAGGCTTTTTCTGTGAAAATACCTCTTCCCGTAAAACCTCCTCCACCATTTTCGGCATAATGACAAGGGTACGCTCACCACTGCTTTCTTCCAGCCAAGTAATTCCATTTAGCTCTTGAAGGAAGAGTGATAAGGAATATGTGATTTGCTCCAAGTATTCCTCAACAATTTTTAAATCATATTCGTTGATAACAAACATTTCACTTTCAAAGACAAGTTCCTCTTCCAATGACTGTAATATCGAAAGAAGTTTACGGCAATTTTTCATGACCAAAGGGTGCCTATGAATGATCTCTTTATCCGATCCCATTGCGGGTTGTGAAAACTGTGCAAGGCAATCGAAGAATTCATCATTATCGACAAGCGCTTGTTCTATCGTATAAAGTGTTTTTTCGCGGACATCATTTTCCATTAGTCTGGTTAAGAGTGAATCAAGCGTGTAATCTGTAAACCGGTAGCTTAGCGCCTTCTGTGCCGCATATTCAAGCAAATGCCCTTCATCAAATACCACTGATGAATGTTCCGGCAATAGCGGCAGCTGTCCTTCCCGTTTCCGGGCCTCTTTTGTCCAAACATGCTCCATATAAAAATCATGGGAACAAATAATTATATCCTTTGCATGTCGATAGAATTCCCGGTGTAAGGTGAGACCACAGCGATGGCGCTTTTCACATGAGAAACAGTCCTGGAGCTTGTCCCAGCTGACAGTTTGCCATACTTCATCGGAAAGTGCTGGATAGTCTCTTCTGTCGCCGTACTTTTCAAATTGCAGCATGGAACCTTCCATATGAACAAAATCAGGAAGATTCTCATAAATATCAAGAACGTCATCCGAAAAATGACTATTTCTTCCATTCTCGAGCTTTCTTAGGCATAAGTATTGATCTTGGGATTTGGCCAAGCGGACATCTATATTCAAGTTGAGAGCCTGCTCAAGCTTGGCAATATCTCCTTCCTTTTTCACCAGCTGCTCGATTAAAGTTTCATCAGCACAGGCAATCACAGCCGGCCGGTTTGTATAACGGGCATACATAATGGCATAGAGCAAATAAACGATTGTTTTGCCTGTCCCTACTCCGGCTTCAGCAAACATGACCTTTTTCTCTTTAAATGCTTTTTCAAGCTGAAAGGCCATATAGATTTGTTCATCGCGGATTTCAAACCCGGATTCCGGCAAAATGTCATAGAAGACGTCACCAATCCATTCGCCTAACTTATCATAAAATGTTTCTGTTTTCGAAACTGTAAATGGCATGCGGCTTTGCATCCTATCCCTCCAAAAAGAAAAGCGTCAAAAGACGCTAAAATTATTCCTCAATTATTGTCATTTTGCCTTGGCGGCCTTTTTCCCCAGTATTGGTAATAATCTGTTTTGATAAATCCGTTGAACAGCTTTCGTTTCTTTGTGGCCGGCTTGCCGTATAGTTGTTCAAAATCCTCGTTTGAGGTCAAGATGTAAATCGACCAAGTGTCAAGCGGTCTAAAGGCTTGGCCCATTTCCCGATACATTTGCTCCACTTCAGCCTTTTCTCCCAATCTTTCTCCATATGGAGGATTGCCGATAATCACACCGTATTCCTTTTTAGTTGAAATATCTTTTACCTGCATTTGTTTAAACTGAATCAAGTCGCCAAAACCTGCTTCGAAGGCGTTTTCCTGTGCCATTTTGACCATCCGATGATCAATATCCGATCCGCTTATATCAAGCGGTGTATCGTATTTTGCCAGGTCCTCTGCCTCTGTCCTAACTTCATCCCAAACCCTGGAAGGCATCCAGTTCCAGCTCTCGGAAACAAAGTCCCGATTAAAACCAGGTGCGATATTTTGGCCAATCAGGGCCGCCTCAATCGGAATCGTTCCCGACCCGCAAAAAGGATCGATAAACGGACGGTCTGGCCGCCAATTGGTCAGCATGATGAGCGCAGCTGCCATTGTTTCCTTTAACGGGGCTGTCCCTTGGTCAGCGCGGTAGCCCCGTTTATGAAGGCCGATGCCGCTCGAATCAATCGTAATAGTGGCCGTATCCTTTAACAATGCGACTTCGATTCGGTATAAAGCACCATTCTCATCAAACCATGTTTTTTTATACTTCTGTTTCAATCGTTCCACAATGGCCTTTTTTACGATGGCCTGACAATCAGATATACTAAATAGCTTCGATTTCACAGATTTTCCCAGCACCGGAAATTCAGCATCCTCCGGTAAAAACTGCTCCCAGGGAAGCGCCTTTGTTTTTTCAAATAATTCATCGAAAGTATACGCCTTGAATTCGCCGACTATAATCTTAATCCGGTCTGCTGTGCGAAGCCATAAATTGCTCCTGGCGATGGCATATTCATCCCCGCTGAAGATTACCTTTCCATTATCCACCTGACAGTCGTAGCCAAGCGCCCGGACCTCCTGAGCGACAAGCGCCTCCAAACCCATGGCTGCGGTTGCTATAATTTGATATTTTCCCATTCTTTCACCCTTAATCGTTTATGTATCAAATAATTGTAAAGTTTGATTTCCCAATATCATTATGGTCTAAAAACAAGCTCCGGATTCAGTTAACAAATAAAAAGCCCTCCCGTTTAAGGAGAGCTGTTCACTTCCATCGAAACTATCCATTAATAACGTTCTATAAGCCATGTTCTGTGCCTCCGTACTGCAAACGACTTACAAGTCTCGTACTGAGGCGGTAATCATCTATCTACAGATTCACGTGGAACCTGTCCTTCTCCTCGTTGATTTCCGATAGAGAAAGTGCCCCTACCATAATTTGGGTTTCTCGCTCGTGGGGTTTACCCGTTCCACCCTCCTCATTTCTAAGGAGGTAATCGTCACTGTGGCACTTTTAAAGGTACTCCTACCATATCCAAAGGACTTAGGTATTTTCCCAGCCGTCAACCGAATGAGCTACCCGGCTGCCCTAGCTTATGAATTCGCTAGGCACGAACACTACGAGCATCTCAGCTCGTGCGAGCATGGACTTTCCTCTACAAGAAAACTTGCAGCGATTACCCGAACGTCATTAACGTTACATTGTCTATTATATGTATATCGTTCAGCATTATCAATGGTTATTCAAAGGAAATGAGGGTATTATTTGTTATTCGTAAAGCTTGCTGCCGAATACATGCTTTTCAAGATTAGACAGGCGCTTTAAAATATCAAAATTGGTTGTCCCAGCAGGCTGTGCAGCAGGTTGCCTTTTTGCTGTATCTTCCAGCTGTTTGCGAAGCCTTAGATTTTCTTGCTGAAGATCTTCTATTTCCTGATGGAAAGTACCATAATCTTTAATAATCAAATCCAAAAACTTATCAACATCTTCTTGTCTATAACCACGTACGCCAGTTTTGAACTCTTTTTCTAAAATATCCTTTGCAGTAAGTTTCACTTTATCTGACAGCATTCCAATCACCTCAAGTTTAGCCAATCATTACCTATTATTTTTTCAAATATAAGCGGTTTTGTCAATTTTCAATTACAGTAAAGTAATTCAGCAGACATTATATTCTATTTAGTATATTCTAAAATATTCGAGCAGGATTAAAAATCAGACTGTTTAAGCTGTTCTTCTTCGACAATCATCTGCAAATCATAAAAGGAAATCAGCTCAATCGAATAGGGATGATTTTTTTGATAATCGACAGCTAGTTCGTACAAATATTTTGGGCTTCCTTCTTTTTCCTGATCAAACAAGAGCAGAAGGCCATCACTCTTTTCAATAAAAAATTGATTTTTCAATCGGAATTGCCACGGTTTTTCATAGCCCTTTTTCGTAACTGAATCAATAAAGTCGGCTTGCATGATAACAGATTCGTACCATTCCTTATTGTTTTCATTCCAAGATGCTTCTTGATTTAAAAAAGGAGTGATAACGGCTAGCTTCAAATCCGGAAATTCCCCCTGCAGGTCAAAAACAGTTTCAGCTGCCCAAAGCTCCACTCCTAACTGTCCGCTGATCAGTACCCATTCCAGCCCATCTTCAAGCATAGGTACCAGTGATTTTTTGATAGCCGCTTTTATAAAATTTGCCGATGGATGATCTTTTTTAAAAATCCCTAGTTCAAATGGTTTATATCCGGAAATGGCTAATACCTTAAGCAAAAACATTCTCCTCAAATGAAAAATTTTTTTAAAAGGGACAAACATTTTATTACCCTTAGCATATTATAAAGTAACAAAATAAAAAACAAGGGCTTAAAGCCCTTGTAAGATTAGTCAAACTTTTAAGGTCTAGGTCCCATATAAGGTCCAGGTCCAAATCCAGGTCCAGGTCCAAATCCAGGTCCAGGTGCGCCAAAGCCAGGGCCTGCCATACCATAACCCGGCATATTCGGCATTACATTTGGCATCGCATTTGGCAATGCGTTTGAAGCAGGCATTACTGCTTGCGGTGCACATGGATTACAGCAGTTAATATGCTGGTTACATACCTCTTCAGCACATGAAGCCGACTGCGGGCAATAATGTTTATGCTCAAACATATGGTGATTCACGGTAGTAGTGTGAACCGGATGAATATGAGGCACCACCGTTGTAGAGAAAGTATGATTCACAATGTTTGTCGTCGGATGAACCACCGGCGGGGCAAAATTAGTTCCAAGAAACATGTTATGCTCTCCCTTCTTTTCTTTATTCTGTTTACATTAACAGCCTATGAAAAAAGGGATACTCTTGTACTAATGAAAACACCTATTTTTTATAATAATATGGCATCCTTGGGTGTATATCCTTATAACATAGTATAAAAGCTATCTTTCAAGCTTGTAAAAACAACAGCAGTTAAACAAACAACAACAAAAAATAAAAACAAAATTGCCTTATACATCCTACCCACTCCATAAAGTTTTTGCGCCTTTTTTACACAGCACACAATTTATAATTTTACCTATTAAGACGACAGTAAACAATATGGAATTTCAAATTTTTCAGCATTAAATTGTGAACTTTTTGTTACATATTTTTAATAACCGTTAATTAAAGAAATTTAACGTGGGCTTTTAGTGATTTTTCGATTCAAACGCTCTTTTCGTGCTTGTAACTGGTCCATTGAAGCATCACCTGAAAGATTGTGCAAACTAGGGGTTCGCTCACTTATAATGATAGCTTGGCTACAGTATTGAAGAGCTAATTCTAAATCCTTTAATCTATGCTCATAGATTTTAGCCAATTCTACACATGCATCAAGCGCAAGACGCCCCTCCCCAGATTGGACAACCTCGGCAAACAAATTTCTTGCTTTGTCCCATTCCCGGTCTTTTTTATACTGAAACGCAAGAGCAAGCTTTGCTTGGCAAGCTGTAACATCCTGCCCGTCTGTGAGTTTGCCGAGGACTTTTTCTGCTTCATCCTTTTCACCGATAGCCGCAAACCAGCGGCCTACTTCAAAGGTTTCTTTTCTGGTGGAGTCGTGGTCTAATCCGCATAATTGAAAGGTCAGATGTGTATACAAAGTGACAAGCGACAATATATCAATTTCATTATGCTTGAGTATGCCAATCATGCCATCGGGCTTTTTGTTTTCAACAAAATCAAAATAAATCATCGGAGCTAAAAATCCCGGAATATCGTCAACCCTTTCTACCCCGAGAACCTCTTTTTCCACTACTGCTAATTTCAACCGTTCTAATTTGTGCTTCCAGAGTCTTTTGGCAGCGTGAAACAAGTCGAAATGACCAAAAGACGGAAGCCTTGGAACATGCTCTCTTACAAGCGTATGTCTCGTTTTGACCTGCGGCCAGTCAAAGGCTTTCCCATTATAAGTGACAAGTGTCCGATAATTAATCTTTTCCAGAAAGCTTTGGTATAGCGGGATCTCGGCACCGGGATTTGGGAGGATATGCTGTCTTAAAATCAACTCTTCTCCCTCAATGCTGGCATACCCCAATAAGAAAATGGTATTGCCCGTCCCGCCGCCTAGCCCCGTCGTTTCTGTATCGAAAAAAAATAATTCTTCCGCCTGAAATCCTTTAGCAGATAATGGATGAGCGGCTGATTGCTGGTTCCAGGTTTCCATTGCCGTCAGAAAATCACGAAACCGATAATGGCCGTGCCGTTGGTCAAGCGGATATTTTACCTCTCTTATTAAACAGAAGTTCTCGTCTAAATAATAAGGAGAAACATGTTCTTGCTCCCATTGCTCTTTGTAAGGTATCTCAACGGACGTTTCTACTGGAGAGGGAACAGCCTTTTTTTCTGAAGAATTCCCCGTCGACAAGTGGGGCTTTAAGCGATTCAATTTATTTTTTAAAGACATCCTCGCACTCCCCCTTACTGCGATGATGATTCTAAGAAGGCATCAAGTATCATTAATGAATCATGTTTGGCGGCATCTCCAACTGCATCCGTGCCAATGCATGATGGACACCCAGATTCACATTGGCAGCGTTCAATCATTTTTTTGCTTTCGAGCAAAACCTCTGCCATCCCTGAATATATTTTTTCACTTAAGCCAATTCCGCCAGGATAGCGGTCATAAAAAAAGATGGTTGGCTTTTCATTATGGTCGGCCTTAACCTGCGGAATGACATGAATATCCTGCGGGTCGGCCATGACAAACAATGGGGCTATTGATCTTAAAGCATGGGCCGCCCCAACAAGTCCTTGCTCCAGCCGAACAGCCCCCAATTCTGAGAGCGCCCTATTAAGCGAAATCCACGCGGCATTCGTATGAAGTTCCTCTTCCGGTAGGTGGATCGGACCGGAACCGATATTCTCATGAGTTTCGAATTTAATTTTTTTAAAAATGGTCGCCATAGCCCTGACGCTGACATCCCCATAACCAATTTCCGCTTCATTGACCGGATCCAGTTTATCAACCTCAAGTACTTTTAATTGAACCGCTAAATTGGCATCTGTAAAATAATCAACATCCACCTCACGGACAAATGCCTTTTTTTCGTCCCAATCCAGTTTTTCCACTTGAAATTGAGTGCCTTGGTGCAAATAAATGGCCTCATCGTGAAGCAGTGTCATTGCCGAAAAACGGTCCATTTCCCCGATGACCTTTACACTAGCAATATCGGTTTGGTCGACAATGATGACATTTTCTTGGGAAGCGGACCGCAGGCTGATATTGTGGGCCGGGAAAGAGTCGTTCATCCAGTACCATTTATCGCCGTTCCGATATAGAACTCGCTCTTCAGTTAAGTATTCCAAAAGCTCCTCAGTTCCCACATTACCGAACTTTTCGTCAGCCTTAAATGGAAGCTCGTAGGCGGCACATTTCATATGGTCAATCAATATGATTAGGTTATCCGGATTAATCCGTGCTGTTTCCGGGCTTTTATTGAAGAAATAATCAGGATTTTGGATGATATATTGATCCAACGGACTCGAGCTTGCCACCATGATGACAAGAGCCTCTCCGTGCCGTCTCCCTGCTCTTCCGGCCTGTTGCCAGGCACTAGAGATGGTTCCGGGATAACCTGTCATAATACACACCTGAAGTTGTCCAATATCGACACCAAGTTCAAGAGCATTTGTACTGACAACACCGTATATTTCCCCAGAGCGCAAGCCTTTTTCTATTTTCCGTCGCTCTGTGGGGAGATAACCGCCGCGATACCCCATAATCGATTTGCTGCCCAATTCGTGTTTCACCAGTTCCTGGAGATACGTTAAGATAATTTCAACTCGTACCCTGCTTCTGGCGAAAACAATCGTTTGGATTTTGTTTTTTAACAGTTCCCCGGCAATTTTCCGAACCTCAAGAGTGGCACTTCTTCTAATATTTAATGGTTTGTTGACAATTGGCGGGTTATAAAAAACAAAATGCTTTGTTCCGCTTGGTGCCCCGTTGTTATCAATCAGCACCATGTTTTCCTCGGTAAGGTTTTCCGCAAGTTCAAGAGGATTAGCGATCGTCGCAGATGTACAAATAAATACAGGATTGCTTCCATAGTAATGGCAAATCCGTTTTAGCCGCCTAATCACATTTGCCACATGACTGCCAAAAACGCCGCGATACGTATGAAGCTCATCAATCACGACAAATTTGAGATTTTCGAACAAAGACACCCATTTTGTATGGTGAGGCAGGATGCCCGAATGCAGCATATCAGGATTGGTGATGACAACATGGCCTGCTTTTCTGACCCGCTGGCGGATATTTGCCGGCGTATCTCCATCATACGTATAGCTGTTAATATCCATGGAGGCCGCTTGGATAATTTCGTTTATTTCACTTTTTTGATCCTGGGCGAGTGCCTTTGTCGGAAACATATACAGCGCTCGTGTGCTAGGGTCATTTAATATAGATTGAAGAACTGGCAGATTGTAGCAAAGTGTTTTTCCTGATGCCGTTGGTGTAACTGCCACAATACTTCTTCCTGCCATCGTCGCTTCGTATGCTGATCTCTGATGGGTATAAAGCTCGTCTATCCCTTTTTGATTAAGTGCTTCATGCAATAACGGATGTAAATCCCTAGGAAATGTTACCGTTTGGGCTTCTTTCTTAGGGAGTGTATGCCACGCAGCGATATTATCTTTAAAATCCTCATTTACTTTAATATCTGAAAGGATGGCCTGCAAATCTTTTTTCAACTTCATCTAGCTCACCTCATTACTTCTATTTTAGCGAATGAACGTTCGGAGAAAAAGAGGAAATTTATATTTTACAAATACCTTTTTTTTATTCGGCCAAATTTTGTTACAATAGAATATATCGAACGAAACTGAAGGTGATGTAATGAAAATCGATGAAATTAAAAGGGTGCTTTCCGAATTTACTCTCTTTCGCTCTTTAAACGACACGGAATTATCCAAAGTTACCGACATTGCGATTGCAAGAGAATGGAAGAAAAATAGCCATGTTTTTCATCAAGGGGATCCGCTTGAAAATGTTTATTTCATTTTTGATGGAAAGCTTAAAATTTATAAAAGCGATGTAAACGGGAAAGAACAAATCGTGGCCATTATGAAAAAAGGGGAAATGTTTCCCCATGTCGGCTTTTTCCGAAAAGGAGACTATCCAGCTTACGCTGAGGTTCTAGAGCCTTCCACCCTGATTGCCGTGCCGATTTCCAAGTTTGAAAATGTTTTGATCGAAAATCCGGAGCTATGCATTAAGGTATTTAAAGTACTTGGTGAAAAGATCGTCGACCTGCAAAACCGGCTGGAAGAGCAAATTCTCAATAATACCTATGAACAGATTGTCAAGCTGCTAATCCGTCTCGCCCAAAAGCACGGTAAAGAACAAGAGGATGGTACTATATTGTTAAAATCGGAATTTACCAATAAAGACCTAGCCAACATGATTGGAACAACACGCGAAACCATCAGCAGAACATTGACAAAAATGAAAAAAGACGAATTAATCGAAGTCGATGAAGAGGGCGACATGATCCTCGATATCGAAATCCTTATGGAAGAAATTCATTTAATCTAAATGAAAACTGCCACCGCAAGCTTAATGCGGTGGTTTTTTTTGTATAATGGGCACCGGGTCGGGACTAAACGCATATAATATCGTGTGAAAAATTGGAAAGAGAGGGTTTTAAGATGTCTTCTAATCTTCCGAATGATAAAAATCATGAGAAAAAGCCTGTTTCCGAACCGTTTAGTCAATTGATGAAATCCATGAATGATTTTTTCATGGAGAAACCTATTAGAGGATTCTTGCAGTCCATCGATGATTTTTTCAAAACACCTTTTCCGTTTGATAGCAGCGGAGGCTTTCACGTAGAGACTGTTGAAAGAGAAAATGAATATTTAGTGTCTGCCGAACTCCCCGGTGTCAAAAGAGACCAAATTCATCTTAATATCACCGGAAACTACTTAACCATATCTGTTGAGAATAAAGAATTAGAAACCTCAGAGGATGAGCGAAATCAAATTTATCAGCGCCGTTTTGTCAGACAGCAAACCGCAAGAACCATCTCCCTGCCTCATATGATTAATGACAGAAAAATTAATGCCTCCTACCGGGACGGATTACTACAAATCCGCATTCCCCGCGAAAAAGGAAAAATTATTGAAATTGACGAGTAAGAATATTCATTTTCCATATTATATAAAAAAGACGGCAACGCTTGCCGTCTTTTTTATTACGCCTTAAAAATGCCGCTAAAGTTTTTTACTAAGGAAGAAACCTGCGTAACCGCATTCACCATCTGCCCCGCTGTATTCATCATTTTATTAAAATCAACTGAGCCATCCTGCGATTTAAAGGAATTCATTAAGGACTGCATACCACTTGGCTGTTTCGGAATAAAGCTTTGTTTAGGATATGGGTTCATAACCGGATATCCATTCATTGGCGCATATGGAGCCGGATACATATCCTCCTTTGGCTGCAGGGGATTCTGAAATAGGAATTGTGAATCCTTTTGCGGATACTGGGAGTTTTGATAGTTCATATTCTGTGCGTTTAACCCAAGCTGATAAGCCGGCCCCATTGGCTGGAACGTACTTGGATGATAGCCTCCCTGCGACTGGAAAGTGTTCCAGGTCTGATTCTGAACAGGAGGCTGATATGGAAAAGCTTGATTTCGCATTACTAAATGACGGTTCCATTGTTGGCCAACTGGACCATATTGCATCATTTGTCCCGAATATCCATTATGAAAGAAGGTATTTGGTCTCATTTTTCCAAACACGGGCAAACATCTCCTCCGTATTTATCTCTGCTTCACATTATGAAAAAAAAGCCTAATTGGTGATTCAAGGAAATGTCAAAATTTCAAAGATTTTGTCTAAAGTTTAAATTTTTGAAAAAATAATAATCTCTTAATTTCATGTTACGATAGTAAAAATGATGAAGGAGGAGTAGAAATGGACATACGCGAATTAAAAGTGAGATTTAGTCAAAACCGTGATTACACCACTGATGATGTTAATGCACTAATGGATTTTGTTAAAAAGGCCTATATCTTCAATGAAATTAGCATTAAAGAATATCGCAATCTTGTCCGTGAACTTGAAAATCAAGGTGCGGTGCCCCCAGAGGCAGCGCAGGAAAACTCCCTCATCCAACATAATAGTTAGTCAAAAAAAGAGATGCTCATGCATCTCTTTTCTCTTTATTAACTTCTTTTAAAACTTCCGTCAGAAAAAATTCGACTGTCCGCTGGGCATTTAGAAATCTTGATTTGCTTGTTTTCGGAAAGAAAGCCTGGATGGAGAGCTGTTCAATATGTTCTGAAACAGATTCGACTTGCTGAATGCGGATATGTTTTAATGGAAAGTTTATAAGCCATTTTTTCATCTCCTCTTTCCACTCTGCATTTATTGAGTTAACCTTATTGGCAAATGGCTTTATCACCTTATCAAAATTTTGTTCACTCCCCGTTTCTCTTGCTTCCTGAAAATGCCTCAAAAATTCTTCATTGAATGATAATAACTCCTTTGTTAAAGGCTCTATTCCCTTTTCCAAGAATGCTCACTCCCTTCCCGCCAATTAAAAAAGCAGCACTATTTTAAATGCCACTTTCAGATTTAAAACTATGATACCGAATATTAAAAACCCATTTCAAGCTTTAATGATTTTGCGGAATGGTGGGAAAGCGGATGTTGTACCATCTCTCCATTCAAAAACATTTGGTCTGTAATTCTTTCTAATTTTGTAATTTTTTTAGCCGAATCAAGCAGTCTATCTTGTTCCCTTTGATCAAGCTCAATGCGAAGTTCAGAAAAGGATACTTTTAGTGCCTCATCTAATTCTTCCAATTGGTCATATATCCCCGCCAGCATAGACAGGAGCCTATCCTTATCACTAAATGAACTATTCATTTTCTAAAACCTCCCCCACGTTTTTTCCTAAAGTTAATATTCTCTTTCCAATCTATGGTTCCTTCACCCTTGACAAAACTAGAAGCATTTCGGCAAAGAAAGTGCCATTCTGGCATATTCTCTATTTTCATTCGACAGAATCTAGAATCGTATGAAAACCAAAATTCCGCACATGATATTAGTGGAGGTGTTTAGTTTGTCTAACAACAATAAACAAAACAAAAGCCAACCGCGGCAATCTGATACAGAAAAAAGAACAGGTTACGGCGATAAAAAGTTAGAAGGACCAAACCGACCGGCTGAGTAAGAAAAAAGCAAGGAGTACACCCTCCTTGCTTTTTCTTATTTCCATTTTTTTAAATCCAGTGCCTTTTTCAAGGAAACAAGCAACTGCAGCTGATGGGATTTAGCCACGTACCAATCGGTTAGGTGAATCGGGTGGCGATGATGGACTGGAAAATGCAGCCACGAGGAAGAAACCTTTCGAACTTTACTCCAATCCTGCTCATCCTGCCGATGGTGCTTGATTACAGGGTAGGTCATTCTTAAGATAGGAGTAGTTCCTTCCGTTTTCATTTTGAAATACTGTTCATAATCATTTCTTGAGCCTGTATGTGTTGTTTTTTCAGCAAACTCAAAAAAATGAGGAAATAACCTCGGCTGAAAAAGAATGCTCGCCAGCCTTTTTCCAAGATTAATCCTTTTGGAAAGAGACCTAAAGCCATTCACACTTGCGCCATATACCTCCCCGCCGCAGGTTGGGAACAACACGCAGCTAAAATGCAGCCAATCTTGAAAATTGAATATAAGTGATTGAAATACCTTTTTCTTATAAACAGGGTGTTCAATGACCGGTTTCTGAATCACATTTTGTTCATTAATGATTAGGGCGGTCGTGAGCCTTTTACTATCTTTATCCCTCCAAAAGCGGTGCCACTCATTTTGAATAAAGGATGAAACATGAAAATAGGGAAGTAAATGAAACAGAGGCCGGCCTAATTTCGTCGAATATTGATAGACCAATAATTGGGGGAAAACATCATGAAATATTAGCCAATTTGCCCTTTCATATGTAAAAAAAAGCTGTTTTCTGACCTGAGGGGCAAGCAGCTGCCGAAACATAGATCCTTCAAGATCGCACATATTCCAGCCGCCATTTCGGGATACCATGCTTGCCAGAAAAGACCATTGAATATCCGAGTTTTCTTTAAAGTAGGAAAAATATGCATTAGTCCTTGAAATATTATCGATATTTTTTTTGCTTGTTTCGGTTTCAATTTGACGAATGATATTTTGTTCGTGTATTGTAAGGAGACTCATATTTTGTGCATCTTTCCTTCAGTTTTTAATAGATTATTAGCGCATGCTAATCCCTTAAGAAGAATGAATCATTTATTTTTATAACAAAAACGGTACAATTAATATTAGCGTTTACCTGAAGGGCTATTTTATTCACCCACTTTTTTCTAAGATTTGATATGATAGTGAGTGTCTTAAGAGGTGAAGAAAATGAGCTTTAATTATCCAAATGGAAAAAAGTATGTTCGCTTGAATCAAGAGAAAAAAGCACCGGTAAAAATCAAAAAAAATGATGGATATGGCAATCGGGGAATGACACTTGAAGAGGACTTAAACGAGAGTAATGAATATTACCGTTCCAGGAAGATGGCCGTTATCCATAAGAAACCGACACCAATTCAAATCGTCCAAGTGGATTACCCAAAGCGAAGTGCTGCAGTTATTAAAGAAGCCTATTTCAAACTTGCCTCCACCACTGATTATAATGGCGTTTATAAAGGGAAATATATCGATTTTGAAGCAAAGGAAACAGAAAATCCAACTTCATTTCCGTTGAAAAATTTCCATCAGCACCAAATTACCCATATGGAAGAAGTGATGAATCAGGGTGGGATTTGCTTTGTTATCATCCGTTTTTCGCGCTTTGATGAGGTATATTTGCTAGAGGCAAGGCATATGTTAGGTTTTTGGGACAGAATGATGAGTGGAGGAAGAAAATCGATTACAAGGGAAGAAATTATACACAACGGTTATCTCATACCGCTAGGATTTCATCCAAGAATTGATTATATAAAAATATTAGATAATCTTTTACCTCTTTATTAAAAACAAATAAAGAGCAGAAAGGAAGGAATTTCAAAATGGCTGAGCAATACCAATCAAGAGAGGAGCGCCGAAAGAAACAGCAGTCAAACAATAAGGCCAAACCAAAAGCAAAGGCTAAGAAAGGCGGAATGGCAAAGAAAATTTTCCTTTCCCTAGTGGTGCTTTGTTTTGTCGGCTTATTGGCTGGTGTCGGCACTTTCGCCTATTTAGTAAAGGACACTCCCAAGCTTGATCCTAAATTATTAAAAGATCCTATCCCTTCAAAGATTCTAGATAAAGATGGAGAGCTTATTTCCGAAGCCGGCTCAGTGAACCGGGAATATGTTACTTATAAAGATATACCGGAGCAGGTTGAAAATGCCATTTTGGCAACGGAGGATTATCGTTTTTATAAACATCATGGCATCGACCCGATACGCCTTGGCGGTGCGGTTCTCGCAAATTTCCGTGATGGCTTTGGTTCGGAAGGCGGCAGCACAATTACCCAGCAGGTTGTCAAAAACGCCTTTTTATCACGTGATAAAACCTTGAAACGAAAAGTTCAGGAAGCATGGCTTTCCTATCAGCTGGAACAAAAATATACAAAACATCAAATTTTTGAAATGTATGTCAATAAGGTATATGTCTCGGAAAATAGCTGGGGTATTGCCACTGCTGCAAAAATATATTACGGAAAAACACTTGATCAGTTGACACTTGCGGAAGCAGCCCAATTGGCTGGGATGCCGCAAAGCCCGAATAATTACAATCCTTTTAACCATCCGGATTTAGCCGAAAAAAGACGAAATATCGTATTGAGTTTAATGTATCAGCATGGTTTTATTTCAAAGGCACAGATGGAAGAAGCTAAGAAGGTTGCCGTAAAAGATACGGTCCTGAAAGAGGAACAGCGTAAAATAAATGACAAACCATATGATGCCTTCGTAGATGCTGTCATTGATGAAGTTAAAAAAACAACCGATTTTGATATTTTTTCTGACGGTTTAACAATTTATACAACACTTGACAAAAACGCGCAAGACTATGTTAACGAGCTTTTAAACTCCAAAGACCTTATTCCATATCCTGATGATCAATTCCAGGCAGGAGTCGCACTTCTCGACACAAAGACTGGAGAAATCAGGGCGATTGGCGGCGGCAGAAACCAACAGGTGCAGCGCGGCTACAACTATGCCATTGATATACAGCGCCAGCCCGGCTCTACCATTAAACCTGTGTTGGATTACGGCCCTGCCATCGAATACCTGAATTGGGGCACCTACCAAATGATTGAGGATAAACCAATTACGTATTCATCAGGTAAGAAATTCGGAAACTGGGATGGCCAGTATAAGGGTCCGATGACGATGAGGACGGCCCTTCAGTTATCAAGGAACACACCTGCGGTTCAGGCCATTCAACAGGTTGGACTGGATAATGCCATGAAATTTGCCTTAAATCTGGGCATCCCGTTAAAAGAAATCTCTGAATCCTATGCGATTGGCGGCTTTGGCGGAAAAACCGTTGGGGTATCACCTTTAGAAATGGCTGGAGCTTATGCGGCGTTTGGCAACAAAGGTATTTACAATAAGCCGCATGCTGTCACGAAAATTCAACTGCGCGATGGTACCGTTATTGATACAGCACCTGAACCAAAGGTGGCCATGAAGGATTCCACAGCGTTTATGGTTACCGACATGCTAAAGAGTGTTCTAGTTTCTCCGGGTACGGGGACAAACGCAAAAGTACCAGGACTCCCAATGGCAGGTAAGACAGGAACTACAAACTATTCGGAAGAACAAAGAAATGCCTGGAATATTAGTAAAAGTGCGGTACCAGATTCTTGGTTTACAGGGTATACGACCAATTACACAGCATCCATTTGGACTGGTTACGGTGACTATAAAACGCCGATTGAGGCAAAGGGAAATAACCAAAGAATTGCCCAGTTAATCTTTAAAAATTTACTAGCGCATGTCTCAAAAGGCAAACAAACAGCTGACTTTACTATGCCAAATAGTGTGGAGAAGGTCAGAATCGAAAAAGGCTCCATGCCGGCTGTGCTTGCGAGTGAATACACTCCTGACAGCGAAGTACTCACGGAATATGCTGTAAAGGGCCATGCCCCGAAAACAGTATCCGAGAAATATAACAAGCTTGAGGCACCTAGCGGCTTGGCAGCAAAATTTGATCAAGATACACAAAAAATTGCTGTAACTTGGGATTATCCAAATACAGCACAACAAAATGTTCAGTTTGATATTACCGTTGATAATGGCACTACTCCAAATCATGTGGTGCAGGCAGAAAAAGGATTCCTATTCCCAGTTAAGCCGGGTGAGAAATACACGATTACCGTTCTGGCTATTATCGGAGATCGGAAGAGCGATCCTGCAACAACTACCATTGAGGTTCCGCAGGCAGAAATCGATAATGAACAAGGAAATGGAAATAATGGCACTGGGGAAGGAAATGGAAACGGCACTAACAATGAGAACGGTAATGGTACCGGAACTGGTACTGGCAGTGGAAATGGCAGCGGCAATAACACCGGCGGAGTCGTGATCCCGCCAATCGTAACCCCTGGTACTCCTTCCAGCGGGCATTAAATGAAAACTCGCCGAATGGCGAGTCCGATAGGACGAAGACAGAGGGGTAGTTGAATTTATGCGTAAGGAAATTATAAATTTGTGAAAATTTATAATTTCCTATTAGCTAAAAAAACAAGAGGCTGACATTAGGTTGTCGGCCTCTTGTTTTTTTGGATATTTTTCCGGGCATATTGTTTTTCTTGTTCTACCATGAGTTCTGATAACTGTCGATATGAATGATAGAGTGATGGTCTGGACTTGATAAATGCGAATCGCTCCTTAAGATTGACAGGCTTGTATTCGAAGCTTTCAAATGGAATGGGATCGGTGCAGCTAAGTGGCAATCCATTCGTCAGAAACAAAAACCTAAGGTATAATTGAATTCCTTTATTCATCCATTCTTTCGCCCCTATTTGGTCCCTGTTTCGAAAAACTTTCTCAAGATGCTCCTGTGTACTGGCCCATTCTTTAAGAATATCGTTTAAAGACTCTGAAGGCTTACTCATTTACAGCAGCCTTTCCTTTCATTCTTTTCTTCCCTTCCCTGCAGAGACCTAAGAGCGGGCAGCTTGGGCACTGCGGGTTTTGCGCCTTGCAATGATATCTGCCAAAAAAGATTAAGCGGTGATGTGTGGCAGACCACTCCTCTTTCGGTACCTTCTTCATCAGCGTCTTTTCCACTTCCAATACAGAGTCCTTCCAACGGCAAATGCCGAGCCTCTTACTGACACGTTCAACATGGGTATCAACAGCGATGGCAGGAATGCCATAGGCAACCGAAACAACAACATTGGCTGTTTTCCGGCCCACTCCCGGCAGCTTTGTTAATTCATCCCTATCCATAGGCACTTCCCCATTATATTCTTCTAATAAAATACGGCAAAGGCTTTGAATGTTTTTCGCTTTGTTCCGATAAAGACCGATTGAGCGGATATCATTTTGCAATTCCTCCAAAGGGACTTTTAAGTAATCCTCTGGGGTCTTGTATTTTTTAAATAGACCAACAGTTACCTTATTAACGAGTACATCGGTGCATTGGGCAGATAAAGCGACAGCGATAACGAGTTCAAAAGGATTGGAATGATTTAATTCGCAATGGGCATCTGGAAACATTTCACCCATTGTATCTAAACAATGCCGAATTTGTGTATTATTAAGCAAGGTTTTCACCCCTCTAAATGTTTATTACAGAAAATAAACGAGTGAATTGTCACTCGTCATTGGAGAATTATTGCTCTAACCAGTTATAGAATGGAATGGATGATGGCGGGGCATCCTCTCTTGGATTTCCTTTTTGAACTTGTTTCTGCCGGAATTTGCGACCCTGATTTTTGGCCTGCTCAAGTGTCTTAATGCCGTTCTTCTTCCACTCAAAAAGAATTCTATCAATATAGCGAAAATTTAATTTACCTGACATGACTGCTTCACGAAGTGCGGCTTTGATAATGACAGGATCATGATGGTCATCATCCATCCACATTGCAAGAGACTCACATTCAAAAGGAGACAAAGGACGGCCAAATTCATTTTCAAAACACGTATATAAATCGGTTTCATCCGTTTTCTTTTGATTCTCATGTACATTCTGCGTGCTTGTTAAAAATTGTGTCACGAGTCTTTCCCATAATGGTTTTATTGTGTACTTCTCGAAACGAATGCCGTCTTGCGAATATTCATCAATGATAGCAAGTAAGCCTCTTTGAATCAGTTTTCTAAGCATGTCACTGCATTCTGATAGCGAAATGGTCATTCTTGAGGAAAGCTCTTCAGGGGTTGGAAAATCATTACCTTTTTCTACGAACGTCATGATATTTAGTAACAGAACTAATTCTGCTTCGTTTAAATTCAAATTGCGATATTCGGAAAATAGTAAAGAGGGTACGGTAATGGTACCTTCTTCTAGCCAAGCTACTATATTATCTTTCATGTTAGGACACCTCCTAAAAAGTATATCACGAACAGGTGATTTCGAGTAAGAGAATTAGGCATCCTGTTTTGGTAAAGAAATCAAAAAGCCTGCAGGTCGCAGACTTTTTGATTTTGCTAAAGGTTATACCCTAACTTTTGATTCTACGAATTGCTGCATGCGGGATACGGCTTTTTCTAATAAGTCTAGTGATGTTGCATAGGATAGACGGATGTTGTCAGGTGTTCCGAATCCTGAACCCGGAATCACAGCTACTTTTGCTTCAACCAGAAGGGCAGATGCAAAGTCGTCGACATTGCTGTAGCCAGCCATTTCAGCAGCCTTTTTCACATTTGGGTACAGATAGAAAGCACCCTGCGGCTTTACACAAGTGAACCCAGGAATGGCAACCAGCTTATCATAGATAATTTCCAATCTTTCTTCGAATGCCTTCCGCATTTCTTCAACAGGCTCCTGCGGCCCGTTGTAAGCCGCGATGGCTGCATATTGAGCGGTAGTGGTCGGGTTAGATGTGCTATGGCTAGCGAGATTGGTCATTGCTTTAATAAGTTCAGCATTACCAGCAGCATAGCCAATCCTCCAGCCTGTCATCGAATGGGACTTGGAAACACCATTAATAATAATTGTTTGTTCTTTAAGCTCCGGCGAAATTTCCGCAATCGAGACATGCTTTACACCGCCGTATACGAGCTTTTCATAAATCTCATCAGAAACAATCAAGATGTTTTCTGCCAAGCATACCTTACCAATTTCCAAAAGCTCCTCTTCGGAATATAAGACCCCTGTTGGATTGCTTGGAGAGTTAATGATGACAGCTTTGGTTCTATTGGTAATCGCCTTTTTCAGTTGTTCCGGTGTTATTTTAAAATGGTTTTCTTCCAATCCATCGATATAAACAGGAACTCCGCCCGCTAACTTAACCTGCTCCGGATAGCTTACCCAATAAGGAGTAGGAATAATAACCTCATCCCCCTCATTTAAAAGAACTTGAAACAGCGTATAGAGGACATGTTTTGCACCATTCCCAACAATCACTTCATTTGGCTTATAGGTTAAGCCTTGATCTGTTTCGAACTTTTTAATAATCGCCTTTTTTAAGGCAGGAAGACCAGCCGAAGGAGTGTACTTGGTTTGTCCCTCATTCATCGATTTTACCGCAGCATCCAAAATGTGCTGAGGGGTATTAAAATCGGGTTCACCTGCACCGAGTCCAATTACGTCTTCACCTTGTTCCTTCAATTCTTTTGCTTTCGCAGTAATGGCCAATGTTGTTGAAGGTGTTAAGGACAACACCCGGCTTGCCAATTCCACTTTCATTATGTTTTCCTCCTGTCTCTACCCTATAGATTTTCAATTTCCTTCAGCCACTCGCCAGTTTCGAAATGGAGATAATAATAATTTATTAAATTATTATCAGAACGATAATAAATTTCCCATAAAGGGATGTTTTGTTCCATTCCCAGCCGGACTGAAATGATTTTTTGGGGATTTTTTTCTTTATTCAATGTTTGAATTGCTTCCTCTTTTGTAAGGCCGCTCTTGGCCTTTCGGACAATAACCTTTTTGCTCTTTTCGGGAACCCAGACAATAATCTCTTCGCCCTTGTTATTTTTCCCTTCAATGACATTAACGGTTTCTTGACCATTATAAACATGAAAATCTTCAACACTTTTTAATGGAACCTTTTTTTCAGCGGCCTGAACAGCACGTTCTTCAGCGGTAATTAATGGTTCCATTGCACTATGATATACTTTTACCGAAACCCCGATCACCACAGCAAGTAACAAACATGCTCCAATTATAATCCACTTTTTCACTTTCAAATCACTCTTTTATGTACGATATTTTTCCTCCAATTAATTCTTGTTACTTGTTTCCTACCAAATATCATTATAACAGGTAAAAGGAAAAATGCCCTATCTGAAACTAAGGAATCGTAATTTTTCTTTAAGTTTTTATTCTTCTTCTGTTGGGATGGTAAAAACCTCGTATTTGGAATCCGTGAACTTAAGCGTCACCGTTCCATGTTTTTTTGTAAAATAAACTTCAGACCACGTTTCGTGCAGACCTTGAAGGATATCACGGTCCGGATGATATTCCTCCGGTGTAAACAATACAGAAATCTCCGGATTCAAATAGTGGATAAAGTTAGTTGATAAAAAAGAAGCCTTAGCGTAATCCGGAATTTTTAAAACATGGACATCTTCAAGGTTTTTTGTCAGTAATGCCTGCTCCGCCCTTTCGCTGCAGGACGACATTAAAAAGAGACGGTGATTGAAAAACTTAAGGATAAAATCCATCCCTTCGTTTTTTTCATTTCCGACAAATTGGACTTCGGCCATCAGGTCAGGAAAAAGTGATTCTATTGTCCCTTCTTTCCATGTTGATACCGCTGCCTGCTTTTGGTCATCAAGTCCAAAGGCTGCCTGGGCTGATATTTTTGGAGTAGTAATCAGTTTTTCTATGTTATATTTGTCCATCAGCTTATTTACTTTTTTAAACGACAGGCTATTTTCATCTGTAGTAATGATTAAGGTTTGAATGCTTTTTACATCATAAAGTTTGAGCCACTCTTCCAATTCCGCTTCCGTGTCTTGCCCCCCGACATTGACCAAAATATTCTCGTTGTTCGGGCCTTGAATTAAAGTAGCCTCGCCAGCGGACAGTCCTATAAAAGTAACGGCCATTTCGTGTTCCTTTATATTTAATTCTATATTTTCAACCTTACCTGAAATAGCCGTTTCCGCATGAACTACTGAAACAGCCGGACAAAATAAGGCCAATAGAATGAATAAAATTCGCATACACATTCCTCCTGTCATCTATAGGATGTGTATTTCTTCCAAATTTTATCATAACCAGGATTGAATAATTTTGACTATTTCTTTGGCCGATTCTTTTTTTATCGTGACTGGCGGAATGGAATTTAAGAAGGCCTTTCCATATTTCGTTGTGATTATCCGCTTGTCAAAAACAATCACAATCCCCCTATCTGTTTCAGTTCGGATTAACCGGCCAAAGCCTTGTTTAAACCGAAGGACCGCTTCAGGCAGAGAATATTCAAAAAAGGCATTGCCGCCACTTTCCTCAATTATTTGGCATTTCGCCATTGTTAACGGCTCATCCGGTGAGCTGAAGGGAAGCCGTACTAAACACAGGCATGATAAATCCTCCCCTGGGATATCCACACCCTCCCAAAAACTGCTCGTTCCTAACAGAATGGCCTTTTCATAGCGCTGGAAATTTCTCGTCAACCTTGTTCTGCTCCCGCTCGTAATCCCTTGGGCAATTAATACATAGTCATCGAGAAAGCCGCTTTCCTTTATCAATTCGTACGTTTTCTTTAGCATGTCGTACGCAGTAAAAAGAAGCAGCATCCTTCCTTTCGTCGCCTCAGCAATCGTGATGATGTGCTCGGTTATAGCAATCACAAATTCATCCAAGGAAACCGAATTGATTTCGGGCAAATCATCAGGAATTATCAGCTGTACCTGTTCCTTGTAATTAAAAGGAGAGGGGATGATTACCTTTTCCGGATTACTGGAATCAAGGCCGATTTCCTTGAGATAATAGTCAAAGGTATTATTAACAGTTAACGTTGCAGAAGTAATGACTGCTGCCTTTTTACTAGCAAAAAAATATTTTTCTAAAGCAGCCGCTACACTGGCCGGCTGTGCGATAAAGGTGGTTATATTCTGCGGTGCACGTACATCGATTTCAATCCATTTAACATCATTGGTGTCTCTTAAAAAGCTGTTTATTACCCTGCCCCTTAATTCCTCTAATTCCATAAGAAACACATGGACTTCCTCGATTTTCCCCTCCTGCTTTCTGGTTAACCCATCCTTTTGGGAAATAATCCATTCTACCCTTTTACTAATTGCGGCATGCAAATCCTTTATTAAAAATGATAGCCTTTCCGCACTATGCACTAAAGCCATTCTTTCTTTAGAACTATCAGCTTTACTAAAAGGGATTTTTGTGCGGTAATATCCATTTTTGTTATTAATCCTCTTTTTAGCAAATAGAGCAATTAACTTAAAAAATTCATCCATTTCATACGAAAAGTCTATCATCATCTGATTAAGCTCAAATGTATGGATAATCGGTTCCTTCGTGAAAGGATAAATAGCAAGAATCTTTTCTAGTTCATAAAAAAGTTGTTCTTGTTCGTATAAACCAAATTGACCGGCCAGCATTCTTGCAGATAGGTAATCCAAGGAGGTACCAAAGAATTGAACTGCCGCTTTTTCCAAATGATGTCCTTCGTCAATAACAACAAAATCATATTCAGGCAATACAGCGCCATTCCCTTTAATATCACTTAATAATAAGGAATGATTGGTAATAACAATATCCGAGACTTTAGCCTCTTTTTTTGCTCGCAAATAAAAATCCCGTTCTTGCCAATCAGGATGTTTTGAAAAAGCGGTTTGCTCATTTTTAATTTTATTCCAAAAAAGGAATCCGCCGCTGGAAAGATTCAGTTCATCCTTATCACCAGTTTCTGTCTCGGTTAACCAAACAAGAATCTGCATCTTTGTTAAGGTGGTATCATAGTTATCGTTTTCATCAAGCAGCGACTGATGAAATTTTTCCAAACAGATATAATGGCTCCTGCCTTTTAAGAGCACAGCCTTTACCGGAAAAAGAATCATTTTTTCCAGAAGTGGCATTTCTTTTCTTAATATTTGCTCCTGCAGCTGAGTGGTATGTGTACTGACGATAATCGGCCGATTCCGCTGTTTAGCAAAGAAGACAGCAGGCAGCAAATACCCTAACGATTTTCCTACTCCCGTTCCTGCTTCAATTAACGTATGACGCTCGGATACGAAGGCTTTGTAGACCACATCCATCATCTTAAATTGCCCTGTCCGGTTCTCAAAGGATTTAAGGCCGCTTTTCATCAGCCTTAATTTCTCTTCTTCAGCTTGAGGATAATGATAAGCCTGGAATTCTGACGATGTTCCCGGCTGAGGCAGCACTTTTTTTATGGCGAGGTCTCTAAACGCCTCAAAATCCTCATTATGTACAGACTTTTCATCCATGTTGTCAATCATTTCTTCAAGCAGTTGCTCAAGGTCGCTTTTTAATCCGCCGGATAACGGAAAAAGCCGCTTAAGCGTAATAAAGGGCAGCTGTTGTAAACGCCGGACCAACAGCAGGAAAATTTCCGCGGTCACTTCCGCATCACTGTCGGCTTGGTGAGGCCGATCGTGCTTGAGGTTTAGCATTTCAGCCAAATCAGTAAGTTTATATCCGTCCGCTGTCGGATATAAAATCCGCGACATTTCCACAGTATCCAAGACAGACCCGTAAAACCCTTCAAATCCGGCTTGGATTAATTCCTCTTGAAGAAAGGATAAATCAAATAAAACATTATGGGCTACAAAATAAGCCCCGTCCAGCAAGGAAAAAACCTTCGCAGCAATCTCTGAAAAAACAGGGGCATTCTTCACCATTTCATCATTGATTCCAGTTAACTCTTCTATAAATATCGGAATGGATTTTTGGGGATTGATCAGTGACGAAAATTTCTCCGTTATTTGTCCATCTTCAATTACAACAGCGGCAAATTGAATAATTTTGTCGCCCTTCTTCGGAAGATTTCCGGTAGTTTCTAAATCGATTACAACAAATTTATTAGACATATACATACACCCCAAAGCTTCATTCCTTAAACGGTAACATAAAAAAATAAAAAATGAAAACAATTATATATTCGCTATTCATTATAATAAAGTCCCCGTCAAAAGAAAAACCCCCTATTGAAAGGGGGATATAATCTTACATAATTGTATGTGCCGGTTCGGCATGAATAAGTTCTTTTATCCGGTTAAGTTCGTCCATAATCGCTATTTTTGGTTTATGGTAAGGGACTTTGTCTTCTGCCACAAGTGCATAGGAGATGATGATCACAATATCTCCAGGCTGTACGAGACGGGCGGCTGCCCCATTTAAGCAGACAACACCAGACCCTCTTTCACCCGGGATGATATAGGTTTCAAGACGAGCTCCGTTATTGTTATTGACAATTTGCACCTTTTCGTTCGGCACCATGCCAACTGCGTCTAATAAATCTTCATCTATTGTAATACTGCCAACATAGTTTAAATTCGCTTCTGTGACTGTTGCACGATGGATTTTTCCGTTCATCATGTGGCGAAACATAAAATGTGGTTCCTCCTCTATTCAAGTGTCTACTCTATATCCAGAATGAGATTATCAATTAAACGAACCTTTGTAAATTTTACAGCAAGCGCTATGATTATCCTACCCTCTAATTTTTCCAGTGGTTTTAACTGAGGATAGGAATAAATCTCCGCATAGTCGACTACCCCAGACGAATTGCTCATAATCATTTCGTTCATTAAAATGATTAAACTGTTAGGGTTCCGTTCGCCTTGGTCAATTGCCTTTTTTGCTTCCTGCAGGCTTTTATACAAAACAACTGCCTGCTTTCTTTCTTCGGGCAGCAAATTGACATTACGAGAGCTTTTGGCCAGCCCGTCTTCTTCGCGGACAATATCCACCGCCACTACTTCTAGTGGAAAATTGAGGTCGGAAACTAATCCTTCAATGACCGCCACCTGCTGCGCATCTTTTTTGCCAAAATAAGCCCTTGTCGGCATGACAATATGGAAAAGTTTAGAAACAACTGTAGCGACGCCATCAAAATGACCAGGGCGCGATTTCCCGCATAACACATCGGTCCGAGCCTGGACAATGACTTTCACCGATGGTTCAGTTGGATACATTTCCTTGACTGTTGGGTGGAAAATGTAGTCGACATGTTCAGATTCGGCCAGTGCCCGGTCCCGCTCAAAATCGCGGGGATAAGTGGAAAAGTCCTCTGTTGGTCCAAATTGCAATGGGTTGACAAAGATACTTAAGACCACAATATCATTTTCCTGTCGGGCCTGCTTTATAAGAGTGAGATGCCCTTCGTGAAGATATCCCATCGTTGGGACAAAGCCAATCGATTTACCCTCACTTTTTTGTTGTTTGATTTCCGTTTGCATCTCTTTTATGGTTGTAATAACCTTCATTCTTTACCTCCGTATAAAACGAGCAATTGCTCTTCCTTCATGGTGTAGCTGTGCTTATCTTCAGGGAACTGTTTGTTTTTCACATCCTCGGCATATGCTTGAATCGATTCAATCATAAATGGACTTACAGAATGGTACTGTTTGACGAATTTCGGAACCCGTTCAACACCGTAGCCAAGAATATCATGATAGACAAGCACCTGGCCATCGACATCAATTCCTGCACCGATACCAATTACCGGAATAGACAAGGCTTTTGTTACTTGCTCCGCCAACTGCTTAGGCACACATTCCAAGACCAGAGCGAATGCTCCCGCTTCTTCACATTTTTTAGCATCTTCGATTAGCTTTTTTGCCGCATCTGCATCTTTGCCTTGAACCTTGTATCCGCCTAATACACCGACTGACTGCGGTGTTAAGCCAAGATGGGCGCACACTGGAATTCCCGCTCTCGTCAGGGCAGCAATATGCTCTATGACTTCATCCGCCCCTTCAAGCTTAACCGCATGTGCTCCAGTTTCCTGAATCAATCTGCCTGCATTCACTAATGTATCCCTGACCGATAAATGGTAGGTTAAAAATGGCATGTCCACAACAATGAATGTTTCTTTAGCCCCGCGCTTGACAGCTTTTGCATGGTGGATCATGTCATTCAATGTGACAGGGATAGTAGAATCATAACCAAGAACCACCATTCCGAGAGAGTCACCGACGAGAATCATATCTACGCCACCCTGTTCCGCCTGCTTTGCCGAAGGATAATCATAAGCCGTTAACATTACAATTTTTTCATTCTTTTCTTTCATCTTCAGAAAATCTGTCGTTTGCTTCATCCTTATTCCCTCCTTAAATTAGGGGAGAGGTGATAAAACAAATAAGAAGCTAAATAAAAAAATCCTTCTGAAGGCAGAAGGATTTTCGTTACTTTACTTCTTGTTCCATCCCTCTGTCCCGGTCCGTTTGACGGATCTAGGCAGATACCTTTTAGTTTTATAGACTTCCAAGGTGCAGTTCCTTCAGGATACTGCCCATAAAAAATTATAGCAAATATTATCCATTCCGTACAGAATGAAATGTTAGGACTATAGTTCTATATCAGCGGAATAAACATGGTGAATCACACCGGATGCATCTTCAATCTTTAAAACGCCTTCATCGGTAATCCCAAGGGCTTTTCCTTCAATGACACCTGTCAAGGTTCTAGCTTTGATCATTTTCCCAATACTTATGGCATAGCCTTCCCATAGCAGTTTAATTGGGTAAAAACCTTTTTCGAGGAAGAGCAAATATAATTTTTCAAAATGGGTAAAAATACTTCTTATGATGCTGGCCCGTGAAAGTGCATCTCCTTTTTCAATTAACAAAGAGCTTGCAATATTTTGCAATTCAGGTGGGAAATCATCCTTTGTCTGATTGACGTTCAAGCCCATCCCAATGATGATGGAATGAATCTGATCAGCCTCCGCCTGCATTTCAGTCAGAATGCCGGTTATTTTTTTCCCATTCAGCAAAATATCATTTGGCCATTTTATTTCCGGATTAAGGCTTGTCACTTCTTCGATTGCCTGGACAATAGCCACTGCTGTTAAAAGCGTTAACTGTGGCGCCTTTGTCAATGGAATATTAGGACGGAGGATAAGGCTCATCCAAATCCCTGTATATTTTGGTGAATGCCACGGGCGATTCATTCTTCCCCTGCCGGAAATTTGTTCCTCTGCTATTACAACTGTTCCCTCTGGCACATTTTCAGAAGATAATCTGTGGGCAATCTTTTGGGTTGATTCCACGGTTTCTTCGTAATGGATGTTTTTCCCAATAAACTCTGTAGTCAAGCCAAGTCTAATTTCATCGGCAGTAATTTTTTCAGGTGTTTTGATAATTCGATAGCCTTTTTTCCTGACCGCCTCAAGTTCAAAGCCTTCTTTTCTTAATTCCTCGATATGCTTCCAGACTGCCGTTCGCGAGCAGCCAATTAATTCAGCAAGAAATTGGCCGGATAAATAGGAT
Source organism: Neobacillus sp. SAB-20_R2A (assembly GCF_049568635.1). NCBI lineage: Bacteria > Bacillati > Bacillota > Bacilli > Caryophanales > Bacillaceae > Neobacillus > Neobacillus sp. SAB-20_R2A. The sequence continues at coordinate 4,210,932 of NZ_CP145895.1, forward strand.
TCACCAGCGTTGGTAAAGGAATCTAGCAATTTTTTTCTGATTTCTGACTGCACGCCTTCAGCCACTCCTTTATCTTTTCTTTTTCGTTTACAACTTCATCTTGCAAAACTGCATGTTCTATTCTAGTAAGCAGTTCTTTCAGCCATGGGCCACCTGCCTGTTCCCGCCAAGCCATTATGTCGCTTCCGGTCACAGCCAGTTCAGATCGCTGCTTGATAGGCAGATGGTCGTAAGTGTTTAACCAATACTTTACAGAGTCAAAATCATTTATGCCTTTTAAAACAAGATAAAGCTTTTCTGCAGATTGAATTGTCTCGCTGCCAGCTGTATACAAATCGTAACGGGACCAATCTTTTATAAGTCTTTGTTTGGCATATAACAAGATGTCCTGAATTTCTTTCATTTCCTTTACAGGAAGTCGCCAATTCCGAAGAAAAGCCTCGCTATCTTGTTGATTAAGTTCTAAACAATAAAGGAGCAATGCCCACATTTCTTTCTTATTTAACGAATCACATAGATAAGAAAGTAATTTTTCAATTTTCAATTCCTGCTTCTTGAGCCCAGGTAAATATTCAAAAACCTGCGTTTCAAGCAAAATCCTGAAAGCTTTTTTTCGATTGCCGCCAGAGAGCAGCTTTTCAAACTCGGCTCTCTTCCTCTCAACAGCAATTTTATCGAGCAGGTGCGCATCCTTTTTTAAAGCTAGTAATGTTTCACCTGCAATATGAAAAGAGAGCTGGCTGACAAAGCGTACCGCTCTCATCATTCTTAGGGCGTCTTCGCGAAATCGTTCCTCCGGGCTTCCTACCGTTCGAATAACCCTTTCCTTAATGGCTGTTTGGCCGTCAAAAGGGTCAATAATGCTGCCATTTGCATCCATTGCGATAGCATTCATGGTAAAATCCCTGCGCATCAGATCTTCGTTAAGATTGCGAATAAAGGAAACCTCCTTAGGCCTCCGAAAATCCTGATATTCTCCTTCTGTCCGAAAGGTGGTAATTTCATAAGAATTGTTTTTTAACAGGACAAGAACCGTTCCATGTTGAATACCGATATCAACAGTTTTAGGAAAAATGGCTTTCACTTCATCAGGTGTGGCTGACGTCGCAATGTCGACATCGCTAATTTTATTTCCAAGTAAATAATCCCTAACCGATCCGCCCACAAAATAGGCTTCATATCCGGCGGACTCAAGCCTTTTGATGACTGGAACAGCCGATAAAAAGGGTTCTTTCATATTTATCTCACCTTATTTCAGCAGCTTAAAATAAAGCATTTCGTATTGCTCGACAATTTGCTCTGCTTTAAATTTTGTTTTGACTGTTACTTCTGACTGCTGTGAAAATTGCTGATGAAGAGCTCCATCATTCAATATACGAATTGCTTTATCAGAAATATCCCCAATATCACCGACGTTACAAGTATAGCCCGTTTTGCCGTCCTCAATAACCTCTGGGATGCCTCCTACATTGGTTCCAATTACCGGCACTCCGCAGGCCATTGCCTCTAGGGCAACAAGACCGAAGCTTTCCTTTTCCGATAATAGGAGCATCAAGTCACTGATGGAATATAATTCTTCGAGGTTTTCTTGTTTCCCTAGGAAAATGACTTGATCCTCTAATCCAAGCTGTCTGACTAGCTTGCAAACGATGGTCATTTCGGGTCCATCCCCGACTAGCAACAACTTCGCCGGCATCACAGCGGAAATATTGGCAAATGTTTTAACCACATCCTGGACGCGCTTGACGCCGCGGAAATTGGATACATGGATAATGACCTTTTCATCTTCCCTTATCCCAAATTCAGCTCTTAAATGGTTGGAATCTGTTTTTTGATAAACTCGGTCATCAATAAAGTTATATACTGTTTCAATTTGCTTGTCAGGATTGATGACCTCATATGTCTGCTGGACTAATGCACTTGAAACAGCCGTCACCGCATCTGACTTTTCAATGCCAAATTTTATTGCATCTGTGAGGGACGGATCATACCCAAGCACGGTGATGTCAGTACCGTGCAGGGTGGTGACTATTTTTATATCCCTTCCTGCCATTTGCTTAGCCAAAATAGCGCACACCGCATGCGGGATAGCATAATGGACATGTAGCAGGTCCAGTTTCTCTCGATTGGCCACTTCTGCCATCTTACTGGCGAGAGCGATATCATAGGGTGGAAATTGAAAAACCGAATATTGGTTTACTTCTACCTGATGATAATAGATGTTATGATAGATTTTGTTCAGCCGAAATGGGATGCTTGAAGTTATGAAGTGAATCTCATGCCCCTTCTCCGCCAGGAGTTTTCCCAATTCTGTCGCGACAACCCCGGAACCTCCGACAGTCGGATAACAGGTAATGCCAATTTTTAATTTTCTCATACGTTAATCTCCCAGCAAATCACGGTTCAATAGAATAGGAACCATTGTTTTAAAGCCTTCCGCATATGTAACATTGACCAGCTTCCCAAACATTCTTTCTCTTGCCTCGACGGTTTCAATATAACCATTGACAAGAGGTGTGTCGTAGCTTGTATCTGTCCGGTCGAACTGGCTTTTATAGGATTGTAATGCCGCTATCTTTTTCTCCATGGACATGGAAATGTCGACAGTAAAGTCCGGCTTGTGAAAGCCATTTATCATATAAAAATACAATCTATTTACCCGATGGGGCTCGCTAGATTCTGTTTCATATTTTTTTATTCCCGCCGAAAAAACCGCCTCTTCGACGAGCCGGGCACAATTCCCATGATCCGGATGACGATCTTCAAAAAAAGGAGCAAACACGAGTTTCGGCTTATGTTGACGAATGATATCCGCTATCTTTCGTATGTATTCATCCTTTAAATATAACCCTCTATCAGGAAACCCAAGTGAGGTCCGGTACGAGACCCCTAAAACATCTGCAGCCTTAGCCGCTTCCGCTTTCCTCAGTGCCACATTTCCGTTAGAGGAAAGATCCGCATCCGTTAAATCACATATTCCAACCCGATACCCTTCTGCTGTTAATTTTGCAATTGTGCCTGCCATGCCGATTTCGACGTCATCGGCATGGGCCCCAAATGCAAGAATATCAAGTGATTTACCTTGCATGTCCTTCACCAACTTCGATTATTTTAGTCCAAAATATTTTCCAGCCCGTACACAAAGCTGTTATGTTTCATAACCGTTTCAACAGCGACCTTTACACCGGACATAAATGATTCACGGTTATAGGAATCATGGCGGATGGTTAACGTTTGTCCGTCTGAACCGAATAATACCTGCTGATGGGCAATCAGCCCAGGCAAGCGGACAGAATGGATATGCATCCCGTCAAATTCAGCACCTCGTGCTCCTGTTATAGTTTCTTTTTCATCTGCATGACCTTGTTTTTTCGCTTCCCTAACAGCCGAAATCATTTCAGCCGTTTTAACTGCTGTACCGGACGGGGCATCTAGCTTTTTATCATGATGCAATTCAATAATTTCAACATCACGAAAATATTTTGCCGCAAGCTGCGAAAATTTCATCATTAGTACCGCTCCTATTGCAAAATTTGGAGCGATAATACAGCCTAGTTCCTTTTCCTTGCAAAGGCGCTCTAATTCTTCCAGATTATCTTTTGAAAAACCAGTCGTACCTACCACAGGTCGTACATTATAGCTAAGTGCTGTTTTGGCGTGCAGCATGCCAAACTCTGGCGTTGTTAAGTCGATTAGTACATCTGCCTGAACATTTTGTAGACACTTTTCAATATCGGTATAAATGGGAACGTTATGTATCGATTGAAAACCCTCAATGTCGCTAAGCATCATTCCATCATATTTATGGTCAAGGACAGCCACAAGGTTAAAGTGTTCAGTTCTTGCCGCAAGCTTTACTGCTTCACTGCCCATTCGCCCTCTAGGACCTGCGATCATTATATTAATCTGCTCCATTTTTCTCACTCCATATTTTCCTGATCTATTCTTGTCCAACGATCCTTATCCCGTGTATTAAACTTGTTCATCACATAATCATGGGCTTTTTCCAAATCAATGTTTAAGGAATTGGCAAGACAAATTAACACAAACAAAAGGTCGCCAAGCTCCTCATCAACAGCTTTCTCGCTTTCTGTTGATTTCTTCGGTTTCTCACCGTAATAATGGTTGATTTCCCGTGCCAGTTCACCTAGCTCCTCTGTCATTCTTGCGAGCATTGCCAAAGGACTAAAATATCCTTCCTTAAATTGACTTATATATGCATCAACTTCTTCTTGAAGTTCTTTCATTGTCTTCCCATTAGCCAAACCTTATCACTCCAAACGATGCTGTTATTTGTCAGGCAGGCATGCTCCTGCTCACTATTTTATGTTAGCTAAATTATGGCTGATTTACAAATGTTTTCACCGGAATGATTGGAATTCGCTGGCCAGATTGCCCAACAATAGATTATTCGATATAATTAAATCCGCCTTAGGAAGAAAAATATGGATGAGGAGGAAGGATATGATATTTAGCCTTAAGATAAAAAATATACTTTTTATCCTGCTTGGAGCAGCGATATTTTCATTTGGACTAGTTCATTTTAATATGCAGAACAAACTGGCGGAAGGCGGGTTTACGGGAATCACACTTTTGTTATTTTTCCTTTGGAAATGGGATCCGTCGTATACCAACCTGATTTTAAATATCCCGCTATTTTTTATAGGATGGAAAATGCTTGGTCGTAATGCCTTTTTTTACACACTAATTGGGACAGTCAGTGTGTCCGTCTTTCTATGGATTATTCAACGCAACGCGATTGACATGCCATTAAATCACGATTTAACGCTTGCTGCCCTGTTTGCTGGAGTTTTTGCCGGTATCGGATTAGGGATCATCTTCAGGTATGGCGGCACAACTGGTGGGGTTGATATTATTGCCCGGCTCGTCCAAAAATACTTTGGCTGGAACATGGGCAAAACGATGTTTCTGTTTGATGCCTGTGTCATCACTCTCTCCTTAATCACCTATTTGAATTACAAACAGGCGATGTATACCTTGGTTGCCGTTTTTGTTGGGGCCAGGGTAATTGACTTTATTCAAGAAGGTGCCTACTCAGCAAGAGGGGCGATGATTATTTCCGAGAAAAACGAAGAAATTGCCGCTAAAATTATGGAGGAGATGGAACGCGGTGTTACAGCTCTGAAAGGTTTCGGTTCCTATACAAAAAATGAACGGGACGTCCTATATTGTGTAGTCGCTAAGAATGAAATTATGCGTTTGAAAAATCTGATTACTTCAGTCGATCCGTATGCATTTATCTCCATTTCTATCGTCCATGATGTCCACGGGGAAGGCTTTACGCTGGATGAAAATAAAATGCCGATAACAGACTAAAAGGCTGACTCGGGAACGAGTCAGCCTTTTCTGATTAATCTTCACTTCGATTCATCCCAGTAAAAATTAATACTAATCTAAGTAATTCCAGAACGGCAACTGCTGCCGCTGCTACATAGGTAAGGGCTGCCGCGTTTAAAACCTTGCGGGCCTCCCTTTCCTCACCGCTGCCGACCAATCTAAGTGAGGCAATTTGGTTCATTGCCCGGCTTGAGGCGTTAAATTCAACAGGAAGAGTTACAATTTGAAAAAGTACAGCCGCTGCCATACAAATAATTCCTAACAGCAGCATTCCTGACAGATGGGCAAATATGCCGATCATGATAAGAATCCACGAGGCATTTGAACCAAGGTTTGCAACCGGAACTAAGGCATGGCGAAACCGCAAAAATGCATATCCTTGAGCATCCTGAATGGCATGTCCGCATTCGTGAGCCGCAACTGCTGCCGATGCAATGGAATGTCCGTGGTAATTTTCTGGTGACAAACGAACGGTTTTGCTTCTTGGGTCATAATGATCGCTTAAAAATCCACGGCCTTCTTCTACGGCAACATTATATAAACCGTTGGCATTCAATATTTCCCTCGCCACTTCTGCACCTCTACGATATGTTGAGGTAGAAACTCTAGAATATTTTGTAAATGTACTTTTTACTTTCCACTGTGCCCATAAAGGAATCAGAATGATGAAAGCAAAATATAGCAAATACATGTTGAAACCTCCTAAGAGAGCTCTATGATGATTTACATTTTAGTAAAAGGGATTAAAGGCGTCAATCTTTATGCTCTCTGGACCGGTCTTTTCTAACATCCTTTTCCCCTTGGTACTTCCTCCAGCCGACATAAGATAATGTCGCAATGATAATACTCCCTGTTGAAATGATCACCCACCAAAGGGAAGGATCGGCCTCATCATCCTCTATATTGGCAAATAAATTCTGCAGGTCTGTATCAAGCTTATCTAGCTCTACCCGGCCTTGTGAATCAGTTAAAACTTGAGAGCGATATTCATCAATAAATTTGATACGTGCATCTAATCTTTGTATATTTTCCACAGGAACATCAATTTTCATACTTGGGTAAATGACGTTATAGAGAGATAAAAACGTATTAAAACTTGCATGAAAGTTCGCAGAATTACCGTTAACAGCCGCTTCCCTGGCTTGATGAAACGCTGTCATGATTGGACCTTCCATCTCCGTCCATAGGGGCTGATGACTTGTGGCAATCGCATCCATAACCAGCCTGAATTTCGTCAACTTATTAATACGTTCCTCATGTTTCATATCTGGACTTACTGCCGCTTCCATTGCTTCGTCATGGGAAGTGTTAATGATTCGAACCTCATCCATTGTTAATGGCTGTCCGGTGACTGTCACACCTTTAAACTGATCAGAAAAATAATCAAGCAACTTCCTGGCGTCATCATATCTATGAAACTTGACCATTTGAAGAGCTTCATCGGAAATGTCATCAAGCCGCTCCATTGGGGATTGTCCTTCCGCATATACTGATATCGGCATTAGTAAACATATAATTGCTAATAACAGGAACTTCTTTATATTCACTAACCTTGTCCCCCTTTTCGTTACTAATAAAATGTATGAAAGGGTGGACAAGGTTAGACCATAATTTACAGTATTGAATTATTTAATTTCAAGTTTAAAACTTTTTTGGCGGATACAGAGGTAATAGGCAATTCCAATGGAAAGAATAGACAGCCAAAACGTAAAGTAGCCGATTTGCGGGATATAGCGGTCAAGCATTTGATAGCTTGGCAGCATAAAGAAAACATAATCGATGATATCGTTATGCAGTGTCCAAATTGCAGTCACTACTAAATGCCATAGTTTGAGACGATAAAACGGTGCGAATAACAGTCCTTGGACTGCCATGGCAAAATGAGAGAAAATCAACATAAAACCGACTGGATCCAATTCCCCTTGAACAACAAAAACAAGGATATTCATCACGACAGCCCAAATTCCATATTTAAAAAGTGTGACAATCGCCAGTGCTTCCATCAGCGGCCAATTTTTTCTCAATAAAAAGGCAATAAGAACAAAGACAAAAAAGAGACTTGCAGTGGGACTGTCCGGTACAAAAATTAAAAATATAGCTGGGGTATTCTCCAACTGCCATCCATACCAATAATACCCATAGATTGTTCCTACTATATTGACAATTAATAACAATTTAAGAATCGACCGATTGGCCAAAAGAGGGTAAATCCAGCGCACAACGACTCCCCTTCCATTATTCGTTTTTAGTTTGTTACAGAATATACAAAAAAGCTGACGTAATCCCGTCAGCTTTTATAGTGCAGCATTATTTTGCGCCAAGACCCGCGATAAATTCAGATAGCTTTTTCAGCTGTTCGTCATTACCTTTAAAGATACCTGGAGGCATTTTGCCGCCTTTACCTTCTTTTGCAATCTTAGCAATTTCTTCAGGTTTTAAACCTGTACCGATCAAGGTTGGTGCACCGGCACCGCCTTGAAGATTTTCACCGTGACATGTTATACACGTGTTATCTTTAGCGATTTGATATCCTTCTGAAGACTTATCAATATCGACTTTTTCAACGATTTTCCCTTGACGTTCAGCAGCTTTCCAGTCATGTGTAGCTACAGATTGCCAAGTTAAAAACACAGTTGCAGCCAATGCCAATAACATAGCTCCTGTTGCAATTGGACGCTTACTTGCACGGCGTTCCGGTCCATTATCAAGGAATGGAGCCAATAATAATCCTCCAAAAGCAAGTCCTGGGATAATCATTGCACCAATAACCGTATATGGCCCGGATGCATAAGTATACTTTAACAATTGGTACAAGAATAAGAAATACCAGTCTGGTAATGGAATATAACCTGTATCCGTCGGGTCCGCAATCCTTTCAAGCGGAGCCGGATGAGCAACGGTTAAACATAAAAAGCCAACAAGGAAAACTGCACCTATCATCCATTCTTTCAAAAGGAAGTTAGGCCAGAACGCTTCAGTTTTGCCAGGGTATTCTGAATAATCTTTAGGAAGTTTCGGTTTTCGTGATTCAGGTGCAACTACACGTGAATCACCGACAAACTTCATACCTTTACCGCGATGCATTGAGCAATCCCCTCCTTTTTCATCGTAATATGATAACTTTCTAGTTTAGATTAGAATTTGAATCATAGCGGTCCAGAAATACCTTGTCTGCGAATCATGACAAAGTGTGCTGCCATTAAACCAAATAATACTCCAGGCAGGAAGAATACATGAATCGCAAAGAAACGGGTTAATGTCTGCGCACCGACAATAGTTTCATGTCCGGATAACAGAATTTTAACATAGGAACCGATAAACGGTGTCGCTTCAGCAATTTGCAAACCTACCTTTGTTGCAAACAATGCCTTCATATCCCAAGGTAAAAGGTAGCCTGTAAAACCTAAGCCAAGCATGACGAAGAAAATCAGTACTCCGACAATCCAATTTAATTCACGAGGTTTTTTATAGGCTCCTTGGAAAAAGACCCGAAGCGTATGTAAAAACATCATTACTAATACTAAGCTTGCTCCCCAGTGGTGCATTCCACGGACAATTTGTCCGAACGCTACTTGGTTTTGCAGATAAAAAACAGATTCCCATGCGTTTTTGATGTCCGGCACATAATACATCGTTAAAAACATACCGGAAAGAATTTGAATTACAGTAACGAAGAATGTCAGACCGCCAAAGCAATAGACAAACGCAGAAAAATGATGGGCAGGGTTAACATGCTCTGGCACTTCATGGTCTGCGATATCGCGCCACATAGGCGTAATATCTAAACGTTCATCTACCCAATCGTAAATTTTGTTTAACAATGATTACGCCTCCTTCCGTGGTTTTGCTTTTCCTAAGTATAGGAAACCGTCTTTTTCCTTGTATGGATATACATCTAGCGGGTGAAGTGGTGGTGTACCAGGAATGTTGGTTCCATCCTTCGTATAACGGCCGTAATGGCACGGACAGAAGAATTGTTCCGGATGTTCCTTGTCAGAATTCCAGTTAACGGTACAGCCCAAATGTTTACATACTGGCGACAGTGCAATAATCTTATCTCCGTCCTTGTAAACCCACGCAGATTCGGTTACTTCTGACTCATACCAAGCATCTTTCTGCTTGAATGTGAAGTCGACACGAACCGGTTCGTCAGTAAGTTCTGACACTTTTTTCGGCGTTGCGATGAAATCACCGCCAGCTTCGGCTTTTAACACTGGGTCAACTGCAAATCTTACCATTGGCATTAACATGCCGGCAGCCATGAAACCGCCTACACCTGTTAATGTGTAGCTTAAGAATTGACGTCTAGAAACGCGCTCTTTACTCATGATTATCCCCCCTCTATTCACGAAGTAAGTCCAGCGGACATTAATTAAACACATATAAAACTAGGACATAACAATGATATATCAACTTCTGAGTAAGGTCAATATCAATACTGTTTTAAAATAAGGTTTATGCATAGTTTTTACGCTTTTTGATGCCACTTTTGTGTAAAAAGTGTTAAAAGCTGCTTTACTTGGCTGTCCATCATTTTTAATTTTTGCGAATCATTCATCTGTTCGAGAGGTATCGAGGGAACCCAGATTACAGCACCATCAAGTTCGTTTTCACGTGTTCTCCATTCGATATCCGAGGTAATATAAAATACATGTTTAAATTCAGCCTCTAATATGTTCACCTCCCAATTCTTTAATTCGCCTAAAACTTTTTCGCTTGAATCATTTTTTAAATATGTAAATGGCGGGAATAGCAAAATTCTTCCTGTAAATTGCCTTTCGAGATGAGTAGTCAACAGGCCAATAAATTCGGCAGCTTCTGCTGATTCTTTCATCTCCCCGCCAATGGCTACCGAATATAACGGTACAACAGCGGTATCGACGTACTCCTTCGCATTTAAGTAGGTCTCAACCTCTTGGGATATCCATTTCATCTATGTTACACCAACCTTTATTCATCTACCCCTATATTATCATTATTTCCTAAAACTTTAAAAGAAAATAAAACTTCTAAAAAAATTTGTTTAAAATAACATAAAAAGCTGCAGCTAGATTAAAAAAAAGAAGTCTGCTTAGCGCAGGCTTCCTTTTGGTTCGGTTGCTTTTAATTTATTTAGTTGTTTGGTTAATCGTTCAAAAGCGGGGCGGTCTTGTTTATCTAGGGCCTCATCTATTAATTGGAGGAGTTTTTCCCGCTGAAAGCGTTCGATACTGTTTTGCAAAAATTGCTCTGCTACGATTCCATCCTTCTCATTTACCTGGAGGTGTTTCGGAACGTATGGATTCTCCTCCAAAACAGCTGCATACTGGTGTGCTTGATTAGAAGCATGAAAATTTAATTGAATATAAATGTCCTCATCGCGATTCAAGCGAATATCATGGAAGGACTTTTCGGCATCTGTGGTCATCACATTTTCTTTATAAAAGCGGAATGGCACTTTATCCACACAATGAGTCGACATGATCAGGCCGCGCGGACAATATTGGGCCTGCTCCACAAAATGAACTTTTTCCATAAGCTGATCGTGACTCATTAAATAATTTAGAATCCATACACATTCTCTTCTTTTTAATTGATAATGATTTAAAAACCAGCGTATAAAATCCTTCTTCTCGTTGACAGAAACAGGGGTTGCCATAGTCGTATTCCCTCCTCTGCATATTCATCTTTTTTGTTTTATTTATTCTTCAAATTCGCCAAGACGTTCAAGCACATCCAGATACTCGCTGTTGGTTGGATCAAATGCGAGCAGTTGTTTAAAAATTTCGGCGGCAGGGGTGGTTTTTCCTTCTTCCATTAGAAAATATCCATAATCCTGTAAAAAAGTTTCGTTATTCTTAAAAAAAGTATATGCACTTTCATATTTGTCTAATGCTTTTGAATATGACTCCAACTTTTGATAAGCAAGGGCTGAGTCCCATAAAAGCTGAGGCTCTTCGTCGTCGGTCAATCCAAGATCTGATAGAAGAAGTAAAACATCCTCAAAGCGCTCTTCCTGTAAAAATAGCTTATTCAACACCATTACAGCCCGAGTGAATCCAGGGTCCAACACAAGTGCTTCTCGCAAATATTGTTCAGCTTCGGGAAGTTTCCCTAGCTTGGCGGCAATTTGACCACCATAGAAAAATAAATCTTTATTAAACTCGTCAATTTTAATGCCCTCTTGAACAATCCGGAGGCTATTTTCAAGCTCTTCCTCCCGCTCATAAGCCTTTCCAAGAAGTAAGTAAAGCGAGTGATATTCCGGATCTAGTTCTTTTAATTCGATAAACTTTTCAATAGCTGTCCGGTTGTATCCTGCCTGCAGGGCTGTGAAAGCGTAACCAAAAAGTGTGTTTATTTCTAATTTCTCTTCAAGCGCTTTGTCGTAATAAACTAATGCTTCTTCAAAAACGCCGGATGCACTTAACAGGTCTGCCATTCGGGCATAAATGTTAACACTGGCAACTTCAGTTGTCTCTTTAAGAACCTTTTCATAGGCATTTAATGCTGCTGTTACTTCCCCTTGTTCACTGTAAAGCTCGCCTAGTGCAAAATCAATGATGATTTCATTGGGTAAGATTTCCTTTGCTTTTAAGAGTTTGTTTTCACAAACTTCATATAATCCTTGCAGCTGATAAAGGTCAGCCATGAGCAGCAAGCTTTGCGCATAATGAACATCAAGTTCGGAGATTCTTTCCAAAACAAGAATGGCTTCTTCCTCTTCACCTGCTTCAATCAGAATTTCACCAAGAAGAATCAGCAGTTCTCCTTCTTCAGGATAGCTGTTTAACAAATTCTCTACCAAGGCCCTTGCTTCATCGAGAAAGCCATATTGGAATAACTCTTCACCAAGAAGAAATTTCTCCTCTGGCATGCCGCTTTGTAGTACAACATTATATTCATTTAAGGCCTCTTTATGTTGGCCGTTTTCTAACATCGTAATAATTTTCTTGATTCGCTCCATTGACAAATACCTCTCCCGTTTACTTACAAGGAAAAAAACGATGGTGTTCGCACCTTTACATATTCTCCATATCCTGGTTTAAATAATACCTCTTTCCCAGAACGGACGATTTTTCCCTTGTGTACTGTGATTGCTAGTCTATCACCATAATAATGAAATAAAGCAGCTTCATCAACATTGATGATTTCCCTGGACTTTTCATATAGATTATAGCTTAGTTCTGTCCCGTTCATCAGGCTGCCTTTATGCGGAAATAAACCAATCTTATTTAAAACAGTTGCTGAGAGCGGTATGTTTTCTTCTAATTCCTCTAATAGGGCCGGTATTTTTTCCTTTTCCATTATAGTTAACCATTTCGACAGAACGGCCTTTGCTTCCTTCTTTTCTGTTGAAGAAAAAATTGGAATTAACGGACAATTGTAGGGAAATAACGCTTCTCTAATCCATCCCCATGGTACGGACGCTAATTCATCAGGGTTATCCAAATCAACAAAAATGGCAGGCACTTTTTCTTTTTTACATTTGCGGATCATTGAAGGGGTAATCAATCGCATTGGTATTTTTACTCCGATTAGATAATCAATTGGGCTGCTGCTGAGGGCAACTTTCAGTTCATTGATTTTATCGGGTATTTCCTCTGCAAAGGAAGCCTGTACATAAGTGAATAAGGTAGTGGAGCCTTTGGTAAGAAAGTAATCAATCATCCATTTTTTCATGTCTTGAAACGAGTTTTTCAGTGGAATGTTTGAATTCAACAGGACAAATGAAGGGGTCATGATGTATGGCTCTAGGTCCATTTTAATATGACGGTAGTACTTAAAATTTGATTGGATGGAAGCAATCCGGTTGTCTTGTATGAATAACGAGCACGTTTTCAGCTCTTTCCTTTTTAGGATATTGGCATTTTCAATGATATACGCCATCCTCTCACCCTTTTCATCTGTTTAAGACAAGCTATGCAGATTTTTGAAAAAGTATGATAGGACATGAGGCTTAAAAAGGAAAAACTGCCCCGGAAGGCAGCTTTTTAGTGAATTAGACTTTCTAAATGTGTAAAGAAATTAGGGTAGGAAACCGCGATTGCTTCTGGGTTATCCAAGGTGACCTCACCTTCACAAAGGAGAGAAGCGATAGCAAGCATCATACCGATTCGATGGTCCCCGTGACTGGACACTACTCCGCCATGAAGTTTGGTTCTGCCGTGAATAATCATCCCATCCTCTGTTGCTTCGATGTCCGCACCTAGTTTCTTCAGTTCATGAACAACTGTGTCAATCCGGTTAGTTTCCTTTACCTTTAACTCCTCTGCATCCTTTATGATCGTTTGACCTTCGGCCTGCGTGGCAAGAAGAGCAATGACGGGAATTTCGTCGATTAATTTAGGAATTAACTCGCCCTCGATTACCGTACCGTTCAAGCTTGATGTTCTGATCACAAGATCACCCGCCGGCTCGAAAGAATCATCCTCGGTCTGGATAATCTCTAGTTCAGCGCCCATGTTTTTCAGAACCTCAATGATCCCTGTCCGGGTCGGATTTAAACCTACGTTTTTCAGAACGATTTCACTATTTGGCACAACAGCGCCGGCAACTAGGAAAAACGCCGCGGAAGATATGTCTCCTGGCACATTTACACTTGCTGCAGACAGCCTTTGTCCCCCTTCTACCCTAATGGTTTGACCTTCTTTAAAAATCTTTCCGCCAAACTTGCGAATCATTCTCTCGGTATGATCACGAGTATCGGCCGGTTCTAAAATCGTCGTTTCGCCTTCGGCCTGAAGACCGGCGAGAATCAGTGCTGATTTTACCTGTGCACTTGCAACTGGAAGTTCGTAATGAATAGCATTTAATTTGCCACCTCTTATGGAGATGGGAGTAAATGCTCCATTTTTCCGACCGTCGACGGCCGTACCCATTTTCGATAATGGACCTGTTACTCTAGTCATAGGTCTTTTCGCTATCGACTCATCACCCACAAGTGTTGAGAAAAATGGTCTGCCTGCTAATATTCCCATTAGTAATCGTATGGTTGTGCCGGAATTGCCCACATCTAAAACTCCGTCAGGCTCGGTTAAGCCTTCAAAACCTTGGCCTAGAATGCGGAGTTCTCCGCCATTTTCTTCAATGGTTACTCCGAGTTTACGAAAACAGGAAATGGTGCTTAGGCAATCATCACCTGGTAAGAAATTCGTGACCCGCGTTTCTCCGTGGGCAATCGAACCAAACATGACAGAACGATGGGAGATTGATTTATCCCCTGGAATCGTTAATTCACCGGTTAAACTTTTTTTATTTGTTGCTAGCTTTAATGAAGTCATGTCATCACCTTTTAATTTAAATCTTTTTAACTCCCATTGGAGGTGGAGTAGTTTGTATAAGTAAGAATACACTTCTCGGCTCTTTGCCTGTCTCCTTCTGTTTGAAAACTAATGACAAGGACTCCGATAATATCCTCTCGTGTTTCGAGGATACGAATATTTGTGATACTGATATTTTCCTTCGCCAAATAACCGGTCACTTCAGAAACAATCCCGGGAACGTCTGGAATATCAACATATAAATCATAAAAGGCTGGGATTGCACCCTTTTCTTTGATTGGCAGGCCGTCCCGATATTGTTTAGCCTGATAGAAATATTGATAGATATCCTTTTCGTTACCTGTTTGGAGTAATTCCTTTACCCCTTCCATTTCTTCCTGCCACTGATTTAATAGAGCAATTAGATTTTCCCGATTGTGCAGCAAAATATCCTTCCACATATTTGGACTGCTGGAGGCAATCCTGGTAATGTCTCTAAAGCCTCCTGCCGCAAGACGGGGGATTAGGGATTCCGATTCAGACAATTTTTCTGTCTGGCGGACAATGGATGCGGCAATAATATGCGGAAAGTGACTGACAATGCCTGTCAGATAATCATGGTTTTCAGGAGTTATTGTCAAAAACTTTGCCTTTGTTCCTTTTAACCAGCCCTTAAGCTCCTCTACCTTGTCTATATCGACCATTTCTTCAGGGGTTAAAAGATAAAAAGCATTTTCAAACAAGATATCCTTCGCAGCTGAAACACCACTTTTATGTGACCCCGCCATCGGATGACCACCAATAAAGGTGATTCCCTTGTCCCTTAAATCAGCAGCATTTTCGACGATTATCTTCTTTGTGCTGCCCGTATCAGTAATAATGACATCCGGTTTTAATGGTAATGTGGAGAGAGCCTTAAGTATCGTTTTCGAATCATTTACAGGTGCGGAAACGATAATTAAATCAGCATTCTGTGAGCCATCGGGAATATTCTCCGCTGTTTCATCAATGACACCCAGCATTTTGGCAAGTCTGACCTGTTCTCTATTAATATCAAATCCAATAATGGTCGATTCCGGATGCTCCTTTTTTATACAAAGCGCCAGCGAGCCCCCGATTAACCCTAATCCAATAACAAAAACCCGGCCTTTCAATGGATCACTCCCCCTAAAACAAAAAGCGTAAGGCGCCTTTCTATCGGCGCCATTCGCTGGACAATTTTCTTAGGCACTGCTGTTTATTTTTCTGAAAGGAATTGCTCTAGAACCTTAATTAATCCTTCATTTTGTTCAGGAGAGCCTACTGTAATTCTAACTGCTGTTGGAAAACCAAGTGCTTTACCGGAGCGGACAATATAGCCTCGTTCTAACAAATACTGAAATACCTCATTCGCATCTACTTGAAAATCGATTAAAACGAAATTCGTTTGGGATGGATAATATTTCAGGCTGTTGTTTTTGCAAAATTCGTAATATTGAGCAAGACCCTGTCTATTTTTCTGCTTGCATTGTTCGACAAACTCTTGGTCGGAAAGAGCTTCAGCTGCGGCAAGCTGCCCTAATGAGTTTACGTTAAATGGTTCTCTGGCTGGCTCAAGCGCTTTGATAATGCTGCTATTGGCAATCCCATAACCGACACGGAGCGCTGCTAAGCCATAAATTTTTGAAAATGTCCTTAGCACAATCAAGTTCGGATACTTCTGTGCGAGACTGGTGGAATCATAGTAATCCTCCGCCACCACATATTCATAGTAGGCTTCATCAAGTACGACAAGAATATGTTCAGGGACTTGATCAAGGAATGGGATCAGTTTATTTTCCGGTATATATGTACCAGTTGGATTGTTCGGACTGCACACCCAAATAACATTGGTTTGATCATCAATGGCCGTCAAAAATCCCTCTAAATCATGCTCCCCATCAATGTCAGGCACCTCTTTAATGACAGCCCCTTCAATTATAGCGTTGTGCTTATATTGGGAAAACGTATGAGTCGACATGATCGTGCTGGCACCTGGATGCAGGAGCGCCCTTGAAATCATCTGGATTAGGTTATCTGAACCGTTTCCAAGGATAATTTCATCCTCGCCCACTTGTAGGAAGGAAGCAAGCTTTTCTCTTAAAATTGTTGCATACCCATCAGGATAAATAGCAAGGCTTGTCGAATTTTCTTTTAATGCTGAAAGAGCCGCTTGTGAACATCCAAACGGATTTTCATTCGAAGCCAGCTTAATAATTTGCTCTAAATTATATTGTCTTTTTACTGATTCAATGGATTTCCCTGGTTGATATGGTGTAAGAGTTAATAATTGTTCTTTCCATCTCATGATCATTTACATCCTTTCTGTATTTTTCTAAAATGACAGAGCCCTATAATGACAAACTGCTGCCTAAGTCTGGTCTAAGTACCACTGCATCCTTTAAATAGACATGAATGATGTCTTTTTGGGAAACAGATGTGTTGACGTGCATCATGATTCTTACGCACATTTTTAAAGAACCTGGAACAGGAATCTCTCTCATGCATACGACCGGAACATATGTCCAGCCAGCGAAATTACGCAATGCCTTTGCAGGAAAAACGGCATTGACATCCTCAGTTGTAGAAATAAAAACGGATGCGACGGAGTCCGGCTCGATATGATTGACCTCAATCAATTTTGCCAAAAGCTCCTCGGTTGCAGATACAATCGCTTCTTCCGTGTTTGCGTCAACCGTTGTCGCTCCTCTCACCCCTCTAATCATGGCTAAACTCCCCCTTCGCTTTAAAAACTTTTGAGTCTTTCAAGAATATCAGCATCATTTACTTCTTGAAGTACCGGTTTCCCTATTTCTTCGAGGAATACAAAATGAATCGTTTCCCCAATGGACTTTTTGTCCTGTTTCATTTTGGTTACTAATTTCTCAAGAGATAAATGATCAGGTATCTTGGTTTGATACCCCAGCCTTTCAACCCATTGGATGAAATCTGGCAATGGAAAAGAGAGCCCTTTATACTCGATACTGAGCTTTAAGGCAAACACCATCCCAATCATGATCGATTCACCATGAGTGAAATTCCCATAGCCCATTTCCGCTTCAATGGCATGACCCAATGTGTGCCCGAAATTCAAAAAGGCACGGACGCCTGTTTCCCTTTCATCTTGACTGACAAATTCATTTTTAATCCGAATTCCTTTTGTTAATGACTTCGATAATTTCTCCAGTGTTAGGGAATTTAAATCATCTATATTGGAGGAAAGCCATTGATAAAAATAAGCATCATTGATAAGGGCATGCTTAATCACTTCCGCGAATCCCGAGCGAATCTCCTGGATCGGCAGAGTCTTAAGCAATTCCAAGTCATAAAAAACAGCTTCTGGCTGATAAAAAGCGCCGATCATATTTTTGCCAAGCGGGTGATTAATGGCTACCTTACCGCCTACGGCACTATCGTGTGCAAGGATTGTGGTAGGTATCTGAATAAATGGAATTCCTCTCATAAAAGAAGCCGCAACAAATCCTGACAAGTCTCCAACAGCCCCCCCGCCCAAGGCTAATACGATGGATTTCCGGTCAAGACGGTTCTCAAGTGCGGTTGATAAGGCATTATAATAGACCTCAAAGGTTTTAGCCTTCTCACCCTTCGGAGCAGTAAAAACAGTCGTTTTGAATGGTTCTAAGACAGCCAGAAGCTTCTCTAGATGAAGCCCTGCAACTGTTTCATCTGTGATAATGAATAGTTTTGTCAATTTAGGAAAGTGATCTGTTAAAAACGGGCCTATGTCTTGAAGGGTACCTTCTCCAACAAAGACAGGATAGTTTTTTGACTTTGTATGGATTTGAATTCTGTCCATTAGAAATCCCTCGCATAGGCACGCTGCTTATCGATTTCTGCAGCAAAGGAGTCGAAACGGTCGCTGTAAAATTGCTCTACTAACGCGTTTGCAAGCTCCCAAGCTACGACACTTTCCGCCACCACAGCAGCCGCTGGAACGGCACAGCTGTCGGAACGTTCAACGCTGGCTGAAAACGGTTCTTTTGTTTCAATATCAACGCTCATTAGCGGTTTATAAAGGGTCGGAATCGGCTTCATGACACCGCGGACAACAATTGGCATACCTGTTGTCATTCCGCCTTCAAAACCGCCTAGCCGGTTTGTCAAACGGTGGTAGCCCTGCTCTTTATTCCAAGCTATTTCATCATGGACTTGACTGCCTGGTTTAGAGGCTGCTTCAAAACCAATGCCGATTTCCACACCTTTAAATGCGTTAATGCTGACAATCGCCGCTGCCAATTTGGCATCTAATTTACGATCATAATGAACATAGCTACCCACGCCAGCCGGCATCCCAGTCGCAATGACCTCCACTACGCCACCAATGGAATCACCATTTTTCTTGGCCTCATCAATAGCATTCATCATTTCCTGCTCCACATTTGGGTCCCCGGTCCGCACTGGTGAATTTTCTGTCCGCTCTTTTAATTCCTTCAGTGTAATTGAACTGTCAACATTCGCCTTAATCCCGGCAATTTCAACAACGTGTGATACAATGTCCACACCCACTAACGACAAGAGCTTTTTGGCTGCTGCCCCTGCTGCTACCCGAACCGTTGTTTCACGTGCAGACGAACGTTCAAGGACATTTCTCATATCACGATGTCCATATTTAATCGCACCATTTAAGTCTGCATGGCCTGGCCTTGGCCGGCTAACTTTTCTTTTTACTTCGTCCTCCTGGCCTTCTTCAAGTGGTTCAGCCCCCATGATTTTTGTCCAATGCTTCCAGTCGTTATTTTTAACGACTAAAGCTATCGGTGAGCCGAGTGTCAATCCATGGCGGACACCTGACATAATCTCTGCAGTATCCTTTTCGATTTGCATCCTTCTGCCGCGGCCGTAGCCCTTTTGCCTTCTTGAAAGATCATTATTTATATCATCTGCCTCTAAAGGCATACCTGCTGGAAAACCTTCTAATATTGTCGTTAACTGCGGACCATGGGATTCTCCCGCAGTTAAGTACCTCATTCCCATATTCTTTCCCCCTTCAACTCATTAAAGAATTATGTATCAATATAACATATACAGCCGAATAAACATAGTAGGACAATTCAGAAAAAAGAAATTTTCTTTATGAATGCGTATACAAAAAAGCACTTGTATTTGTTATACAAGTGCTTTCATTATTTGGATTAATAGATCCATTCGTTTCCTAATTTTGTGTATTCTGCTAATTCAGCCTCATTAAAGAAAATGCCGATTTCACGTTGTGCACTTGCAGGTGAATCAGAGCCGTGAATAACATTTTTGCCAACCGTTATGCCAAAGTCACCGCGGATTGTTCCAGGTGCAGCATCCTTAGGATTGGTAGAACCCATCATTTGGCGGGCAGTCGCAATCACGTTTTCACCTTGCCATACCATTGCAAATACTGGTCCGGAGGTAATGAAATCAACTAATTCCCCGAAGAATGGACGCTCTTTATGCTCGCCATAATGCTCAGAAGCAAGTTCTGTAGAGATGTTCATTAATTTTGCTCCAACTAATTGGAAGCCCTTTTTCTCGAAACGGGCAACAATTTCACCAATTAAATTACGTTGTACGCCATCTGGTTTAACCATTAAAAAAGTTCTTTCCATCTATTCCACTCCTAAAAATTATGTATATGATTGCTAGCGAAAACAATCAACGAAAATATTAACATTGTTTGGTATAAATGGCAAGACTATAATCAAACTAGAATTTCCTTCTGCCAATGTTCCTGGCAATATCCCGAAGCGCTTTACTTGCTTTGTTGGCAGGCAGTTCCTCTAGAATCGACAGGGCCTTTTCTAAATAAAGGTCACTTAAAGCAAGCGATTTTTCAATTGCACCGGTTTGCTTGATCAAAGAAATAATTCTTTCTATGTCGGCTTTTGAGCTGTTTGCATGGACCTTTTCTATTTCTTTCCGGGCTGCCTCATTTTCCATTGCAAACAGAGCAGGAGCCGTGATATTTCCTTGCAGAAGGTCACCGCCAGCAGGCTTGCCTAATTCTTTTTCTGTTCCCGTAAAGTCCAAAATATCGTCAATTATCTGATAGGACATTCCCACATAATACCCAAACCGATAAAGCTTTTTATGAATGGCTTCCTCAACATCTGCGGCAACCGCCCCAAGCTGGCAGCTGACAGCAATTAACAAAGCCGTTTTTCTTTTAATTCTTCGGAGATAGTCCCGAAGGTTCTGATTAAAACGATATTTATCCTTAAATTGCTGGATTTCCCCTACGCTTACTTCGACTATGGCATTGGCCAAAATTTTATGGGCTAAAGGATGCTTGATATTAGTCATCAATTCGAGTGCAAGGGCAAACACGAAGTCACCCGTATACATCGCGGTCTTGTTATCCCATTTTGCTTTGACAGTAGGCTGTCCCCTTCTTAAGTCAGCATCATCGATGACGTCGTCATGAACAAGCGAGGCCATATGAATTAGTTCCAATGCAACCGCAACATTCTTCATGACGTTTATATCATAGGTGCCAAATTTTCCTGCAAGCAAAACAAAAACAGGACGAATTCTTTTTCCCCCGGCTTGTAATGTATGCAACGAAGCTTGCTGCAGGAGGATAGACTCTGATTTGATCGTCTCCTCCAGTTTTTTCTCGATTAAACTAATATCCGAATTCAAAAATGAATACATCATTTTTAATTTCATTTGTATCCACCTAGCTTTTCATCCTGTCTTTGTTCCATGTTATTTCTTATGTCCGATATGAACAGCAGCCGCACCGCCGCTGTATGGCTTATATTTAACATTTTGAAAGCCAGCCTGCTCAAACATTCTAGCCAGCTCTCTCATCCCAGGAAAATCGCGCGCAGACTCTTGAAGCCAAGAGTATTCCTGGTAGCTTTTCGCAAACATCTTTCCGAATAAAGGCATAATAAAGCGGAAGTAAAAGAAAAACAGCTGTCTGTAACCAATAAGGGTTGGCTGAGATGTTTCAAGGCAAACCCCGATTCCACCCGGTTTTACAACCCGTTGCATTTCTTTTAGTACCTGCAGGTAATCCGGCACATTCCTTAGACCAAAGCCAATGGTGACGTAATCAAAGCTATTATCAGGAAAAGGCAGTTCCATTGCATTGCCATGGATGAGTTCAACTTGATTCAACCCAAGCTCGCGGACTTTTTCCTTACCTACGTTTAGCATATTTTGACTAAAATCCAAGCCAATCACTTTTCCGGATGGACCGACAGCTTCTGCCATAGCAATTGTCCAATCAGCTGTCCCGCAGCAGACATCCAGGGCTTTTGAGCCAGGCTGTACATTCATTCTTTTCATCGTGTCCTTACGCCATCTAATATGCTGCTGAAAGCTGATAACAGAGTTCATTTTGTCGTAGCTATCAGAAATTTTTTCGAACACTTGATGAACACGTTGTTCTTTCGATTGCTGCATGTTTCACCCTTCTTCCACAAATGTTTTGGCATATGGCTGATATTGATTTAATAAATTGGAAATCCTGCCTTCAAGCAAATGATTTAGATATGGAAGCTTTGGAATCCCTTTTTCTATTATTTGCTTTGAAAGTTCAAGATACCGGTCACATACCTTTAAAAGCTGATCGTTCTGAATATCCGGCAAGTCTTTGTTATGGTCGTGGAGTGGTACCATAATTTTTTTCAATGCAGCAAATAAAATAGAACTGCCGGTTTGAAGAAATAAAGCCTTTTCGTTTAATAACCGTTTGAATAGCAAGTAATAGGCTAGAACATCATTCCAAAGGTCGATATTAAAATATTCGGCAAGCTTCGAAAGCAGCGAGGCTTCAATGACCATCATGCTTTTCATCAGCTGTTCGATATCCTCTGACTCGGTAAAATATACTGAAGTCTTATGTTCATTTACTTGCTTAATTCCTTCCGACAGTGCTTTTATCATGAAAATGTCATCTGAATCGGCCAGGAGCTTATAATACAATCCGCTAAAATAATCCCCGGCCAAAACAGTAAGCTGCCGGTTTTTTTCCTCATTTGTTGAGGTAATATGTTCATGGGTATCGAGGGCGATTTGTACCAGCATAGTCGAGAGGGCATAGTTTTCCATTTCGTGATAAGACAAATCCATCCGGTCCATGATGGAAACTAAAATTAGGAGTTTATCCTCGTCAACTATTGGGGTCTCAATAAATTGTAGCAAGTAAGGATCAAAAACACGGTTTTCGACTTTTTCCTTAATGCTTATTAACTTTTGTCGAATATCCTGCATTTTTAATCACCCTTGTTCCCCGAAGTAGTATCATTATGTATTCTTATTTCCTAATCCAAAAGGAAAATGCATGTTAAATAATTAAGTAAGAAAAACTCTGCCAATAACAAGGCAGTCACCATTATAACACATATAAACATCCATGAGCAGGAATTCACAAAATAATTATATTTCTCATCAACTAAGAATACTCTTATAAAAAACAGAAGGACCAAAAAGTCCTCTATTTTTTTATTTCACTTTCAATTTCCCCGTATTGAGTAAGAATTTTGGCATTCCCTCTAATTTTAATAGCAGAAGTATGCTCTGTAAATTGAGCAATTAATACCTCACCTTTATCAAGCTTTTCAGAATGGTGAAATCTTGTATCAGTACCTCTCGTCAGACCAATGACACTAACTCCATCATCATTTGCTTTAATGACAATATAATCACTACTTTGTGGCTGCCGGTTATCCATCATCATCACCTCTAAAGTTTTAGAAAAAGTTAATTTTTTATTAAAGAGAGCACTTCGGAGCGGGCGCTGACATCCTCGGCAAGTGTTCCACGAACAGCAGTTGTTACGGTTTTTGCTCCCGGTTTTTTCACTCCACGCATCGTCATACACATATGTTCTGCTTCCACCACAATCATTACACCGTGCGGCTCTAATTTTTCCATAATACTATCAGCAATGGTGGAAGTAATTCGTTCCTGCAGCTGTGGTCTTTTGGCAACAGCTTCGACTGCTCTTGCCAGCTTGCTTAAGCCCGTTACACGGCCATTACGCGGGATATAGGCCACGTGAGCAAGCCCGAAAAATGGGACAAGATGGTGTTCACACATTGAATAAAACGGAATATCCTTCACCAATACCAATTCTTCATGATCCTCACTGAAAATCGTTTCAAAATGCTTTTTAGGATCTTCCTTTAACCCGCTAAAAACTTCTTCATACATTTTTGCCACACGCTTAGGGGTGTCAAGAAGTCCTTCCCGATTTGGATCTTCCCCGACTGCTTCTAATATTAAACGTACCGCCTCTTCAATTTGGGCACGATTTACCTCTGCCATGTTAACTCCTCCTATTTGCCTCTAATAGATGTCAAATACATATTAGCATATTGTTTTCTTAGCAGGCAATTTCAACAGCGCACAAAGAAAAAGGCCATGGTGTTTGCCATGGCCTTTGCTCTTAAGCATTCGCTTAAAGCAATAATTTATGTAATTATTTTACTGCGTCTTTAAGCGCTTTACCTGGTTTGAAAGCAGGAACCTTGCTTGCCGCGATTTCGATTTCATCACCAGTTTGAGGGTTACGCCCCTTACGTGCTGCGCGCTCGCGTACTTCAAAGTTACCAAAACCGATAAGTTGAACCTTATCACCATTCTTTAAAGCATCTAAAATCGAATCAAAAACAGCATCAACCGCTTTAGTTGCGTCCTTTTTAGAAAGTTCGCTGGCTTCCGCTACTGCATTAATAAGTTCTGTCTTGTTCATGCCTTTCACCTCCTCCCAAAGGTTTATCGAGATAAATAAGATTACTTATCTACATTTCTAAACACTTTTTCTGATTTCTATACGTTCAACAGCGCAGTTTTATTGTAAAAGTTATAAAAATTACCGCATATACAGCAATTTCTAAATCTTTGAAAAACCTTTTAAAATAAAGGACTGATGCACTACTAACGTAATTCTGTTAAAAGATTATCATAATCAATTCAGCATATCAAGAAGATTTCAAGAAATTATGGGAATCTTTTCTTTTCTTCTACAAAATTCTACTTTATTGGTCATAATTAAGTAGAAACGCATAAAAAAAAAGACTCCAGAGGAGTCCAATCTTATAAAATAATGGCAATCAAACCGCCTGAGCCTTCGTTGATAATTCTTTCAAGTGTTTCTTTTAATTTATATCTAGCATTTTCCGGCATTAAGGAAATCTTAGCCTGAATGCCTTCACGGACGATGGAACTCAAACTGCGGCCAAATATATCAGAATTCCAAATAGATAGCGGGTCATCTTCAAAATCCTGCATGAGGTAACGGACTAGCTCTTCACTTTGTTTTTCTGTTCCAATAATCGGCGCAAATTCTGATTCCACATCAACTTTAATCATGTGAATGGATGGTGCAACTGCTTTTAATCTAACACCGAAACGGGAACCCTGACGGATTATTTCCGGCTCTTCGAGGCTCATGTCTGAAAGCGTTGGACTAGCAATTCCATAGCCGGTCTGTTTTACCATTTTTAGAGCATCTGCAATATGATCATATTCCGCTTTTGCATGGGCAAAATCCTGCATAAGCTCTAGCAAATGGTCTTTTCCTCTGATTTCTACCCCGACTATTTCTTTTAAAATATCATCATATAATTCATCCGGAGCAAATAAATCGATTTCAGCTACACCTGAACCCATTTCCACTCCGGCGAGTCCTGCCTTGTCAATAAACTCAAACTCACTGAAATGCTGTACAACCCGGTCGACATCTCTCAATCTCTTGATATCTTTTACCGTTTCCTTAACAGCATCCTGATAGCTTTCTCTCAGCCAATGATTTTCCTTTAGAACCATTACCCAGCTTGGCAGATTGACATTGACTTCAAGAACAGGGAATTCATAAAGTGCTTCGCGGAGTACATTTAAGCAGTCATTTTCCCGCATGCTCTCAACACTCATGGCAATAACAGGAATGTCATATTTTTCAGCCAGGTTGGACCTAAGAGTCTCTGTACTTGGATGATATGGCTGGGCACTGTTCACCACCATAATAAACGGCTTGCCGACTTCTTTGAGCTCTTCAATAACCCTTTCCTCGGCCTCGATATAATTACTCCTTGGAATCTCTCCAATGGTTCCATCTGTTGTAACCAGCACACCTATTGTGGAATGCTCCTGAATGACCTTTCTGGTGCCAATTTCAGCGGCCTCATGGAATGGAATAGGTTCGTCATACCATGGCGTATTAATCATTCTAGGGCCATTTTCATCCTCATACCCTTTAGCTCCAGGTACTGTATAGCCAACACAATCCACAAGTCTTATGTTGACATCCAAGCCTTCATCAACATGAACAGTTGCGGCCTGGTTTGGAACAAATTTAGGTTCAGTTGTCATGATTGTTTTTCCAGCTGCACTTTGCGGAAGCTCATCCTGTGCTCGCGATCTATCTGCTTCGCTGTTTATATTCGGTAAGACAACAAGCTCCATAAATTTTTTAATGAATGTTGATTTTCCTGTTCGTACTGCTCCGACTACTCCTAAATAAATATCGCCGCCCGTTCTTTCGGCAATATCTTTAAAAATATCTACCTTTTCCAAGTGATCCCCTCCTGATCATAGAGTAAAGTGGGATAGTTTCATCCATATAGGTATTTTTGGACAGTATATGTTTATGATGTTGTCCTACCCAGTTATGACACTTTTCTAAAAATTTTTTACCTCCTTCAAAAAAAATTTCATGTAACGCTGGTATTTACAGTACCTGTAAGGTCAAAATGGATGGAGGGTTTCTATTTATGTTCATCGATACGATGGAATTAGGAATTCGCCGTACCGCGTTTATTTATTGAAAAAAAACCCTTCTCCTACAATATATTTCGCAGGAAAAGGGTTATGACTTTTAAATCTTATTCTTCTAGAAATACCGGTTCATTTGTTTTTGGGTCTACGGTGTAGGGCAGGGAAAAAGCCGGAACGAACATAGAGTTATTGACTAGAATAGGCCGGATATCCTCGCCAGGATTCACCTTCTGGTCTGATTTCTTAATTGCCTGATAAAGGTCAGGGCTGTAATCTATATATACTTCGGCATTCCCAGTGATGACAAAGGATAAATTTTGATTGGAATACGGACTGACGGCATATGGAGGCTCCTTATATCCCAATTTTTTATAGTCTAGAGTAAACACATTTTTGGCAATTTGTTTTTTATAGGGCGGATACCCCATTGCCTTTAATCTTAATTTCATATCCCGGATCGTTTCAGCCATTCTTAAGTCAATAAGTTTCACGGTTGGACTGGTTTCCACATCAACCAAAACGTATTGGAATATACCCCCGTTTTCAAACGCATTACCGGGTGGCTCAGCTATATATTTGGGGGCAATCTTTTTAAAATCAATTGGATACTTTTGATAAATGGGGGTACCCGCTTCTTTCGTCTTGATTGGCAGTATACCGCCATTGTCATTTCTAAAATCGTCCACAGCCGTTTGAACTGCTTGTATTTGATCCTTGTACGGAATCTGATTCTTTGCCAATTCCTCCTTTGGATACATACATCCCGTTAACAGGAAAGCCAAAGCTGCACACAAACCCAGCATCTTCCACTTCATATAATCACCTTTATATGTATATTTTTCGTCATGTCAGGAATACGATAAGCAGTGTCAGCCCTGCTGCAATCATAAATAGATAGGCAAGAATAGCTGTAACAAAACGGAATACTCCTGTTAATTTATACCTGCTCAAATAAATGGTAATAATGGCGAGAAACATTAAAGCCATTCCGCCAACGGATATCCACATTTTTAACATACCTGGTGACAATGTAATTCCCCCCTTGTCCGAATGTTATTATAACATAAAAATAAAAAACTGAAGTAAAGAGGGGCGAGTTCTTTACTTCAGCCAGGTCAAGACTAAATAACCCATACACCAGCGTCATACTACCAAGTTGCTTCGTTGCATTGTATGCATTTTCATGTTAAAGCGTATCAGAAGAACGCCTATTTTTTGAAGGAAAAGGCACATTTTTTCGTTATATATTTCTTTCATCCAAAATATTAACCAAATCCTCCATCTCATGCGTTTTGCTGCGACCCATTAATACCTCTACCCCGTCTTTTGCATTTTTGCCATTAAACAAAACATCATAGAGCACACGGGTAATAGGCATTTTTACTTCATATTTTTCGGCCAGCTGGTAAGCAGCTTTCGTGGTTCTGACACCTTCCACGACCATACCCATGCTATCAAGTACTTCCTCTAGGGTTTTTCCTTTCCCTAATAAATTTCCTGCTCTCCAGTTTCTTGAGTGAACACTGGTGCAGGTGACAATTAAATCGCCTATTCCAGCCAAGCCGGAGAAAGTTAACGGGTTAGCTCCCATTTTTGTGCCAAGCCGCGCGATTTCAGCCAATCCTCTTGTCATTAGGGCAGCTTTGGCATTATCCCCATAGCCCAAACCATCGGTAATTCCTACAGCCAAGGCAATAATGTTTTTCAAGGCACCGCCAATCTCAACCCCAATTACATCGGAATTCGTATAGACACGGAAATTGTGGTTAATAAATAAATCCTGAATTTCTTCAGCAGCCTCCATATTTTCCGAAGTAACCGCGACCGTTGTCGGGTGTCTGAGACTAACTTCCTCGGCATGGCTTGGACCAGAAAGAACAACGACAGCATCTAACAGCTCTTCAGGCATTTCTTCTTTGATGATTTCCGAAATTCTCATCAAAGTATCGGGCTCAATCCCTTTACTTACATGTGTTATCATAATCGGAGAAGTTACGACAGCTTGAATTTTCCGAATGACCTCGCGAATGGCCTTTGTGGGAACCGCTAAAATAACATGCTTAATATTTGCCAAGGCATCGCTTAAGGAAGCATAGCCAACGATTAATTCAGGAAGGTCTATTCCGGGCAAATATTTTTTGTTTGTATGAAACTGATTGATTTCTTTAACTTGTTCCTCATTATGGCTCCACAACCGGACCCCGAGTCCATTATCCGCCAGTACCATCGCCAGGGCTGTCCCCCAGGATCCAGCACCGACGACGGCAGCAGCCTTTTGTTTCTCTTCCATTACGATCACCGCCTCAAGGCTATTTTCTTTCTCTTGCATAAATTTTAATAGGGGTGCCCTCAAAGCCAAATGCATCCCTTATCCTGTTTTCAAGAAAACGTTCATAAGAAAAATGCAATAATTCTGGTTCGTTGACGAAAATGACAAAGGTTGGCGGCTTCACGGCAACCTGTGTTGCATAATAAATTTTCAATCTTCTGCCTTTATCCGTTGGTGTCGGGTTCATGGCAACCGCATCCATAATAATATCGTTTAAGACACTTGTTTCAACACGCATAGAATGGTTCTCACTAGCCAAATTAATCACTGGAAGCAAGGTATGGATTCTTTTTTTCGTTTTCGCAGATAAGAAAACAATCGGTGCGTAATCAAGAAACAGAAAATGATCTCTGATCTTCTGCTCAAATTCTTTCATCGTTTTTTCATCTTTTTCAATAGCATCCCACTTATTGACGACAATGACGACCGCTCTTCCGGCTTCGTGGGCATAGCCTGCGATTTTCTTATCCTGTTCAATGATTCCTTCTTCCGCATTAATGACCACCAAAACCACGTCGGATCGTTCAATGGCCCTAAGTGCCCGCAGCACACTATATTTTTCGGTGCTTTCGTATACTTTACCTTTTTTTCTAATTCCTGCTGTATCGATGATAACATATTCTTGTCCTTCGTACGTATAAGGAGAATCGATGGCATCACGGGTTGTCCCAGCGATATTGCTGACAATTACCCGGTCTTCTCTTAATATGGCGTTAACCAAAGAAGATTTTCCGACATTTGGCCGGCC
Source organism: Neobacillus sp. SAB-20_R2A (assembly GCF_049568635.1). Lineage (NCBI taxonomy): Bacteria > Bacillati > Bacillota > Bacilli > Caryophanales > Bacillaceae > Neobacillus > Neobacillus sp. SAB-20_R2A. Next base: position 4,240,348 of record NZ_CP145895.1, read on the forward strand.
AATTAAAGAAAACTTAATAACATCCTCATCATACTCTGCTTCTCCGCCCTTTGGAAAATGTTTTGCAGCAGCATCCAACAAATCCCCAAGGCCAAGTCCATGTGACCCCGAAATTGGGATTGGCTCTCCAAACCCAAGTGCGTAAAAATCATAAATCATATCCCGCATTTCAGGATTATCAATCTTATTAACCCCTAGGATAATTGGTTTTTTTGTTTTATAAAGAATTTTCGCCACTTCTTCATCGGCAGCCGTAACCCCTTCTCTCCCATTCGTTAAAAAGATAATGACGTCAGCTTCATCAATCGCCACTTCCGCCTGCTGCCGGATTTGCTCCAGAAACGGCTCATCACCAATATCAATCCCGCCTGTATCGATGATATTAAAATCATGGTTGAGCCATTCGCCTGAGCTATAAATTCGGTCTCTCGTCACACCTGGGATATCTTCAACAATGGAAATTCGTTCACCAACAATTCTATTAAAAATAGTGGATTTTCCGACATTCGGTCTTCCCACAATGGCAATAACAGGTTTAACCATTCAAATCGCCATCCTTTCTTATCCGTTAATCAAACTTTTTTAGTATGTAAAGTTACTAAAAATGATGAAAGAACCCTTCGGGGTACCCCCAGAAAGGTCTAACTATCCTATCTTAGCAAATGTTAATCTCCTCCTGCAACGGATAGGGGGAATAAATCTTGTTAAGAAGATTTTTGTTTTGCTTTTTCCAAAAAATGAAAATGATTTTGCAGTACTGCTCCTGCATTTTCCAAAAGGCTCCAGCCAACCGTTACTGCGGAAATCAACGCACATACATCTAAATAAGCAAAATCTCCGATTGAATGCGGAAATTGAAATTTATTTAAAATATACGCGTACAATAACTCTCCCTGCATGGTACCGCTAAATATAATCAGCAGTCTCCCCTTTAATGTGTTTTGCAGGATTATAGCCAAATAGCCGATACCGATTCCCATCATCCATTCCTTCTTAAATATTAACCAAACCGGGTCAAATATTTCGAACAAATGGAAGGTTACGTATGCAATTGTGATAATTAAAGAACAAATGAGAAGGTATATGATAACCCGCTGCTTTTCTTTGCTTATAAATAAATATGAATAACCTAAGATGACAACCCCGCTTGCATAAACGTCAACCATGCCGAAACTAAAATGATGGTTTGAAAAAATAATCAAGATTAATACTGCAGCCGCAACCTTTAGCCGATACGGATTATCCTTAGGTAAAATAAACGTAAGGTAAACCCAAAACATCCAAAAAATCAAATAAAATGCTGCACCTTCCATACATACACCTCCTATTATTATCATTATTGATATTCCTGATGAACTTTTATACTCACTGAATAATATTTCCTGTGTGATTCATCTTATAAAGAGGAGGTGTAGAAAAATGGGAAAAGACCGCCAAGAGAAAAAGCTAAAAGCAAGCAGAAGAGTGGAGTCAGACCGTGATCAAGCCTTGCACTATAAGGGGTCCACGAAGCTGTCAGGTCCTGATGAGGCAAGAGGTTTAAATGATGGGAAGGACGATTACTAAAAGAAAAGCGGAAGCGCCTTGACCAGGGGCGACAGGCATAAGACGAGCCGGCGAGAAGGCTGTTTTTTAGCCTTCTTGACGGATTGGCTTATGAACCCCGAGCCCCTAGGCGCTGCAGCCAGACAAGAAGAAAAGCTCCTGCATTTTGCAGGAGCTTTAAACTTGTCGCTGGCTGTATTGTTTAGTATCAATTCCTCTTTGGGTTAACCAATGATAAGTCTCTCCGGAAATAATCAAGGGAACACGTTTCAATTCCGAAATGGATTTTACCCCTAAGGCTGTCATAATAAGAGTAATCTCCATAAGCAGCTCCTGCATTTCATCCACTAAGGCTTCTGTCCCTTTTTCTACAAGAATCCTCAGGAAATGACCGGCAATTCCAATCGCATCCGCTCCCAAGGCTATTCCTTTGACGATATCCAAACCGTTCATAAAACCGCCAGAGCCAAGGATGGAAATGTTGGAAATGGATGAAGCTTCCGCAATAGAAACAGGAGTGGGTATGCCCCAATCAGTGAAAAAAGGAAGGGATTTCTCTCTGCGTTTATTTTCGATCTCCGCAAAGTTGGTTCCTCCGGTTCCCCCACAATCGGCAATTTGCACCCCTATCGAGAAAAGCATTTGAATCGTTTCACGGGACATACCAAAGCCCACCTCTTTTATGATCACTGGGACTTCTACACCGTTTACGATGGTTTCAATTCTTTTTAAGGCTCCGGAAAAGTCACGATCCCCCTCCGGCATGGTCAGCTCTTGGATTACATTTAAATGAATTTGCAGCGCATTGGCTTCAATCATTTCAATCGCATATTTTGCATCATCCAACTGTGCCTCACTGCCAAGATTGGCAATCAAAATGCCCTTCGGATTCTCTTTACGGGCCACTTCATAGGTATATCTTTGAGTTCGATCCTTAACAGCCGACATTTGAGAACCGACAGCCATCGCCAATCCAAGCTCACTTGCAGCAATGGCCAGTTCCTTATTAATCGAATAGGTTTTTTTACCGCCGCCGCCCGTCATCGCATTGATAAAAATAGGCGAACTCAAATAAAGTTCGCCTATTTTTTGATTTAATCGAACAGCACTAATACCAATATTCGGTAAGCTTTGGTGAATAAATTTAATATCATCAAATGCTGAAGAACGCGCGTGCCCATTTTCAATAGCTAGGCGGATGTGATCCCATTTACGTTCCAATCTAGACACGTTTTATCACCATTATTTTCTCAGATTCTTTAACTTATCTCCAATCATTTCACCAAGCTGGAATCCTTTTGATTCTTCCGGAAGTTCATAATCGTAGGTATCCTCAACCTCTTTTTCAAGAAGCTCCTTGATGCTCAAAGATAACCGCTGCTCTGCTTCATTTGCATCTAAAACTTTAACGGATACCTCTTGTCCTTCCTTTAACACCTCATGAGGGGTACCGATGTGTTTATGGGCAATCTGGGAGATATGAACAAGGCCTTCAACACCTGGGAATACCTCAACGAAAGCTCCATAAGAAACCAATCGCTTAACGGTTCCGGTTAACACACTGCCCTTTGGAGCCTTTTCTGAGATGTTTGACCACGGCCCAGGAAGTGTCTCTTTAATGGATAATGAGATTCTTTCGCTGCCCCGATCCACGCTTAGGACTTTCACATTAACCTTTTGTCCTTCATGTACAACATCTGTTGGTTTATTGACATGCTCGTGTGATAATTGGGAAATATGGACAAGTCCGTCAATTCCGCCGATATCAACAAAAGCACCAAAATCAGTCAATCTTTGAACTGTACCTTCAATTACATCCCCTGGCTGGATTGCATCAAGACGGGTTAGTTTTTGCTTAGCCTTTTCCTGTTCAACAACAGCACGGTGGGAAAGGATTAAGCGATTTTTATCTTTATCGAGTTCGACAATTTTAAAAGTAATCGTTCTGCCCTTATAGTCGCTAAAATCCTCGACAAAATATGTCTCAACAAGGGAAGCAGGGACAAAGCCGCGAACTCCTAGGTCGACAACTAAGCCGCCTTTCACTACATCTTTTACTTCAGTTTCAATAACCTCGCCGCTTTGGAATTTCTGCTCAAGGCTTTCCCAAGCCTTGCCGGCGTCCACTTTTCTTTTTGAAAGAATTAATGCTTCTTCCTCAACCTTCATTACTTCAAGCTCTAGTTCATCGCCTTCTTTAACGGCATCTGAGGCTTTTTCAATATGCAGGCTTGATAATTCGCTGATTGGAATAATTCCATCAAGTTTGCTGCCTTGGATATTTACAAGCACCTGCTTTTCTTCTACTTTAGTAACTTGCCCGGTTACCTTGTCGCCAACTTCAAAGCTTTTCACTTCTACCTGATTTAATTCTTCAGACATATGTAATCCTCCTTAATCCATTGACTAGCAAAATCTATAATTATCTATAAATTCTGATTTGCCCAAAATTGAATCTCATTATTTAACTTCTTATAAATCATGTCTTTTGTCAAGCGGAAACCTATCGATCCTCTTTAATAAGTTTATGAATTTCAGCCATAATTAATTCAGTGGCTGCTTCTGCAGATGCCTTCGAAGTTCTAAGTTCGTCCATTTGAATGGGTTTACCATAAACTACCTTTAACTTTTGCAGGTTTTTGTAAGGACCAAGAATCGCACACGGAACAACAGCACAATTTGTTTTCAAGGCAAAAAAACCAGCACCGGCAAGACCCTTCCCTAATTCCCCAGTTTTACTTCTCGTTCCTTCTGGAAAAAGCCCAAGCACATGCCCATCCTTTAAGATGTTGATTCCTTTTCTTAGTGCTTCGCGATCACTCATTCCCCTTTTTACAGGAAAAGCGTTACATTTCCGCACGATGTTCCCCAAGACAGGGACTTGGAAGATTTCCTCTTTGGCCATAAAATAGACAGGTCTTTTCCCGGTAATCCCGACAATAATGGGGTCAAAATTATGAATATGATTGGAACAAAGAAGCACGCCGCCCTCTTTCGGAATATTCTCCGCTCCAATCGTTTCAACTCGATACCATGGTTTAAAAATTGCGTTAACTACTGATCTGGCAAAGGTATAAAACGTCAACTCATCCAATCCTTTCGTGCACAAGAGCCATAATTTTATCGACTACTTCCGGAATAGTCAAAGAGGTGGTATCAATTTCGATGGCATCTTCGGCCTTTTTCAAAGGAGCTACTTCTCTTTCAGAGTCGATTTTATCTCTACGCGCAATTTCTTCTTTTAGTTTTTCCAAGTCTGATGGGAATCCCTTTTGAAGATTTTCATTATGGCGCCGCTCAGCTCTTTCGTCCACACTGGCGAGTAAAAAGACTTTTACCTCTGCATTCGGTAAAACATGGGTGCCAATGTCACGCCCATCCATGACAACACCGCCGCTTTTCGCAAACGATTGCTGTCTTCTCACCATTTCTTCCCTTACCCTTAGGTGTTTGGAAGGAATGGATACCAAATTGGTTACTTCAGATGTGCGAATTTCGTTAGTAACATCCAGATTATCGAGTAAAACGATTTGCCCGTTATCAGAAGGCAGGAGTCCTATTTCTGTTTTGAGCAGCATTTCCACTAGGGAGTCTTCATCTTCAAGATCAAGATTGTTCGCAATTGCTTTATATGTCAACGCCCGATACATGGCACCTGTATCAATGTAAATATACGATAAGTTTTCTGCCACAATTTTTGCTACAGTGCTTTTACCGGCAGCTGCAGGACCGTCAATTGCGATGGATATTTTTCTATTCATAAATCCTCCTAATGAATATCTAAAGTTGTCTATATTTATTTTACCATAAGAGAATGGAATCCTTCCTTAATTTAATCCATTAAATCAAAAAAAGCAGGCAAGCCTGCTTTTTAGTTAATTTCCTTGAAAGGTCTGGAGTATTTCGGTGATGGAATTTTCGTTGACGCCTTCGTATTTGGTTAGTTGCTGCAATTCTGGCAGCGTGTCAAGCTGATGAAGAATAAATTGCGTTAGAAGTAAAAACAGAAACTGTATAATGATTATCTTCATTAAAATTTTTTCGATTTTCTCCAAATCCATTCACCCCGGTACCAAGTTATTCCTATTATGGGGGCTGATTCGTTATTTTATTCTCAGTAGTGTGACAAAAGAGAAAGGAAAAGCATTAGCCTTTCCTTATAAAACACCTTCATACATATTTTCCGCATTTTTTAGTTTATCCACTTTTTCTTCCATACCTGTTTTTGCATTAATAAAAATACGGTAAGTATCTTCTCCCATTGTTCCGAGAAATTCGTAACATAATACTTCCTCATTTAAATCATTGATGACTACAGCAAGCCGGTCCTCCATCACCTTTAGATTTGGATTCACTTTCTTTCTGGCATCTTCAAGTGTAATGGTTGGTTTATCTAAATTTCTTGTTTGAAAGGACTTTAAGTAATCCTCCGCAGAGACGCCGACAATATCGCCATTATCTAGAGCAACCTTAACCTTTACCGATTCCGGATAGATTCTGACCCCATTAATAGTGGTGACAAAATTAAAGACACCAACATTATCATATTGAAAACTTTCAAAAGTTTCTAAGTCTTTAAAGCCGGTTTCTTTTAAAAAGGCAAGTGCTTTATTATTGGCATCATTCAAACTGATCGCCTGCTTATCGATCGGGCGATTGTTCATAAACCAAATGGGATGGCCGGCTTTTTTTGTAATGTCCATACTAGCTTCCTGACCCGTTTTGTTATTCCTTACGGAAACACTGTAAAAGCCATAGTCAGACCCTTTGCCATTTTTGGTGACCTTCACATCCGCATTACCGTCAATTTTCATATATTTTTTCGCAATGTCAGCAGCCTCTTGCTTTGTAATGGATTTCCCTTTAATTTTTTTATAGTTTTCATCCTTTTTTTGCAGGTTTGTTAAGCTAAGCCCCTGAGCAGTTTCTTCATAGCCGCTGACGGTTTTCTCAACCGTTTTGAAACCGTCAATAATCGTGTTATCTGTATTTTCCTTACCTGAGGCCAAGGCAAGCTCAACATCCATCCAGCGCAAATTGTTCTTTAGTACCATATGCTGGACTTTTCTAAGCTCTGACTGGATTTGTCCGGATTGCTTATAAAGGGATTTCAATGTTTCGTATTCCTGATCAGAAAGGGGCTCCTTATCCAAATCCCTGGCAGCAGTCCGATAGCTGAAGTTTCCGATATTCGCAAGAAATTCCTCTGTTTTATTAAATGGCAGCAGCGTCAATGGAAGCTGCCCAACATCGCTGTGTGCCTGTGACGTGAGTCTCCAGACTTCAATTAGCGACGGTGATAATGAACTTTTTGAGTTCATAGCAAGTGTTGTGCCAATTTTGTCATTTAAAAGGTCCATTCGATAAGTAAGATTATGGAACGCCCGTTGATAATTGTTTTCTGCATTTAAAAGCACCGCGTTTTTCTCTTGATGTTCCTGGTAACCCCAGTAGGCAGTACCCGCAATAGCTACCGCGAGAACGCCAATCAATATTCCTCTAATCAACTGTTTTCACCTCTATTTGCAAAAAATATGTTGGCCAATTTTTTTAATTTGCGGTCTTCCCCAAATCCATCCGCTCGTGGCCGTTGCCGGATTAAAATAATACAAGGCTTCGCCCGTAGGATCCCAGCCATTTATCGCATCGATCACTGCTTTCTTGGAAGTTTCATTCGGGGTCAGCCAAATCTGTCCATCGGCGACTGCCGTAAATGCTCCCGGTTCAAAGATTACTCCAGAAACCGTGTTTGGAAATGACGCACTTTGTACCCTGTTTAGAATAACTGCAGCAACTGCTACCTGGCCGATATATGGTTCACCTCTCGACTCCCCATGAACGGCATTGGCCATTAAGCGAATATCATTTTGCGAAAAACCGGCCGGAGTGTTTGCGGCGGTGGGCTTTTTGGCAGGTGCTTGCGGTTTTGCATTTGGTTTTGCCGCAGAATTATTGCCCGCCTTATAGTTTTTGCTCGCCTTCACAAGTTTCGCTTTTGTATCCGGCCCTGCCATCCCATCAATCGGCATCCCAAATTCATACTGAAAATTCCGTAATGCCCAATAGGTCCGCCAGCCGAAAACTCCATCCACTGTCCCTGTAAAAAAACCTAAATGTTTGAGCCTTTCTTGTAATTCAATGACATCGGCGCCAACCGCACCATGCTGGATTACCTGTCCGGAAAAAGCCTGAACCTGATTGGTTTTTACGAATGGTAATGGCGTTATTAAAAGGGATAAGATTAGCAGATTTATTAATATCGATTTCTTCAACATGGAACATTAACCCCCATTTGTAAATCTTTTTGCATTAATCCTATTTTTTGTTTAAATGGTGTTTTTATTCCAATTAAATGAAAAAACCCAACATCAATGATGAAGGGTCTTTTCAAGTGAATATTGTTTTTTAAAATGGTTAGCACTTAGCAATTTCGCTTTTTTCACTTTTCTAAGTCCAAACCACCATAGAAAGATCATGAAAGGAAAAATGATAAGCAGCCAATTTTCTAAAGATAACAGGATTAAATCGTAGAAGCCGTGCAGAACAAATGGGAGTAGCAACGACAAAGCAAGCCATTTCGCTTTATTGCCTTCGGTAAACTTTGCCTTGCCAAAATAAAATCCCATTATAACCCCAAAGAGTGCATGACTGGAGACCGGGAGCAACGCCCGGGTTATGGCATGTTCAATGCCGTTAGCAATAAGGTAAAAAATATTTTCAACGGTAGCAAAACCAAGGGAAACTGCCGCACCGTAGACAATTCCATCAAACGGTTCATCAAATTCAACATGTTGATAAATGGCATAAAAAACAATAAACCACTTAAAAAATTCCTCAAGAAAACCGGTACTGATAAATGCGTTAATCATGCTTGAATCAAGTAATTGCTCTGTCTTTAGGACATGCTGGATAAACATAATCGGAAATACCAACAGCGCACCATATAAAAATGTTCTAAGAACAAGGGGAATAGGCTCAGATTCATATTCATCTTTTAAATAAAAATAACTTAGCAAGGCCAAGCCGGGAGCGATCCCGGCAGATAAGATTCCCAGCATGATGAACCTCTTTTCAACTCCATTTTCTTAAGTCTAACATGGAAATGACGTAAGGAAAATGAAAGATTTATTCCAGCTTCCATTAATATTGAATATTTTCTAGTCCGCTTGCTAGCGAAACAGCAAGTTTAATTCTTGCCTTTTTGCAGTCATTATCGCTGCCAAGGATGACTCCCTTTTTATAAAGATCATAGGCACTGCCCTCGTAATCATAGGTTGTGTAAACAGAACCCTCTTCAGCGCTGGTGGTAACGACCATCTTAATTCCAGCTTTTATTGATAGTTCTATTTCTTCCATCATTTTAGGGGCTACCTGGCCGCGCCCTACCCCCTCGAGGATGATTCCTTTTACTCCCGCTTCTCTTGCGGCCTTAATAAATTTTCCATCGGCACCAATATAGCATTTAATGATCTCAACCTGGGGGATAGCTGTAAGAACCTTATAAAATTCCCGTTTTATAGGCTTTTGAAAAATATGAACCTGGTCGTTATCAATGATTCCTAGATAGCCAAATCCAAAGGAGTTAAACCCCTGAATATTGGATGCGTGTTCCTTTTTGACGTATCTTGCTGCAAAAATCCGCTCATTAAAAACGACAACTGCCCCGGCATCATGCAAATCTTTAGCACAAGCAGAATAGATGGCATGCCTGAGGTTAATGTAGACATCACTCCCCAAATCTTCTGGGGAACGCTGTGAACCGGTTACTACAACTGGACGGGAATCGGCAATTGTTAAATCAAGGAAGTAGGCTGTTTCTTCCATTGTATCTGTCCCGTGTGTGACGACCACTCCACAAACCGTATCATCTTTAAAATAGCCCTCAATTTTTGATTTTAATAAAAGTAAATCGTCAAAAGTAATATGAATACTAGCTTTTTGAAAGACAGATTCAACAATGACTTCAATATCATTTGGCAATTGGCACATAGCAGCCAGTTCTTCACCCGTTAAAGCACCAGATGCAAGTTTTCCAGAATCTTTATTTGGTTTGCTTGCAATTGTACCGCCTGTAGTTAACAAAACAACCTTTTTCATAGTAATATCACCCTTTTGATTCTTTCTCTAAGATAGAACCTGCAATTTGTCCGCCATGAAATCTTCCATTTTCGATAAAGATTTCATTTGCATTGTTACCGGCCGCTAGTACCCCTGCAATATAAATCCCTTCTACGTTTGTTTCCATCGTTTCAGAGTTAAAAATCGGCCTTCCTGATTCTTGGTCGATTATCACTCCCATATTTTTAATGAATTGATGATCAGGGTGGTAGCCAGTCATGGCAAACACAAAGTCATTTTTTATGGTCTTTTCTTGGCCTTCTTTTACATAAATGACCTCATTTTCAGTTATTTCTTTGAGATTTGCATTAAACTCCATATGGATGACTCCATTCCGGACCAAGGCTTCAAATTCCGGAAGAATCCATGGCTTGATACTTGGAGAATATTCATTTCCGCGATATAAAACAGTTACTCTTGCACCCGCCTTTACAAGCTCTATGGACGCATCTACACTGGAATTTTTCCCGCCTATAACACAGACATCCTGGTCAAAATAGGGATGCGCTTCTTTAAAGTAATGAAACACTTTAGGCAGATCCTCACCAGGTACCTTCATAAAATTGGGGTTATCATAGTAGCCGGTGGCTATGACAACATAATTGGCACGATAAGTATTTTTTTCTGTTACAACTGTAAACAATTGATTGTTTTTTCTCACTTGCGTCACTTTTTCAAAGGGATTAATACGAAGCTTTTTTCTTTTTGCAACCTCTCTATAATAGACTAGAGCTTGGTTTCTTTTTGGTTTATAATTTTCGGTTAGAAAAGCGACATCACCAATTTCTAATTTTTCACTTGTACTAAAAAAGGTTTGATGTGTTGGATAGTTATATAAAGAGTTTACAATATTGCCCTTTTCGATGATAAGCGGGCTTTTTCCTATTTCCTGTAAGGCGATCGCAGCCGCCATACCACACGGGCCACCGCCAATAATAATTACGTCTTCTATTTGCACAATGGAACACTCCTTAAAACATTCATGCATCTGTTTTAATATATAGAAAAAACTCCTACCTGTTAATGATAGGAGTTTTGAGGATATATTTCAATGGTAACAACTTAAATCCAGCCTCTGAAGCGGCTTGCTTCAGCCATTTTTCTTACACCAACCATGTAAGCAGCAAGACGCATATCAACGCGGCGAGTTTGGGCTGTATCATATATATTGTTAAAGGATTTGACCATCACTTTTTCAAGCTTTTCTTCTACTTCTTCCTCAGACCAATAGTAACCCTGGTTATTTTGTACCCATTCAAAATAGGAAACAGTTACTCCACCTGCAGAAGCTAATACGTCAGGTACAAGAAGAATTCCGCGCTCGGTTAAAATTTCCGTAGCTTCTAATGTGGTAGGTCCGTTTGCGGCCTCAACCACGATGCCGGCACGAATATTGTGGGCATTCTCTTCGGTAATTTGGTTTTCAATTGCTGCCGGAACGAGAATGTCACATTCCAATTCAAGCAGTTCCTTATTGGTAATTGTGTTATTGAATAGCTTTGTTACTGTTCCAAAACTGTCCCTTCGGTCGAGCAGGTAATCGATATCTAGTCCATTCGGATCATAAAGTGCACCATAGGCATCTGAAATCCCTACTACTTTAGCACCTGCATCATGCATGAATTTTGACAAGTAGCTGCCAGCGTTGCCAAAACCTTGGACAACGACTCTAGCTCCTTCGATATTGATGCCTCTCTTTTTCGCTGCCTCTCGGATACAAATGGTGACCCCTTTTGCTGTTGCCGACTCACGACCATGGGAACCGCCAAGTACAAGCGGTTTTCCAGTGATAAAACCAGGATTGTTAAATTCATCAATCCGGCTGTACTCGTCCATCATCCAGGCCATTATTTGCGAGTTTGTAAATACGTCAGGAGCAGGAATATCTTTTGTTGGGCCGACAATTTGGCTGATTGCCCTTACATATCCGCGGCTTAATCTTTCAAGCTCACGGAATGACATATCGCGCGGGTCACAGATAATCCCGCCTTTACCGCCGCCATATGGAAGATCAACGATTCCGCATTTTAAGCTCATCCAAATTGAAAGGGCTTTCACTTCTGTCTCTGTTACACCTGGATGGAAGCGAATTCCTCCCTTTGTTGGGCCTACTGCATCATTATGCTGCGCACGGTATCCAGTAAATATTTTTACAGATCCATCATCCATTCTAACTGGAATCTTGACTGTCATCATTCTTAGCGGCTCTTTTAAGAGCTCGTATACCTCTTCAGGGTAACCTAATTTTTCAAGGGCTTTATGTATAACGGTCTGTGTTGATTTTAACACATCGTGCTTACCCTCATGATTAGTCTTTTCATTACCTTTTTCGGTAGACATTTATAAACCTCCTAAGAAAATACTAAAACGATTAATGTCCGCTATCAGTCACAAGTATACACCTTTAGGCAATTAATGCAAGAACAAAAATCCACCTTTCCTTTTATATATTGTGATTATGCAAAGGCGGTCATTCGCATTTATTTACTATTTTAAAATAACAAATAGCCTTGTAAAAAAACTTAAGGAGCGGTTTAACCCCCTCCTTATTAGATATGTGTATTATTCATTTGAAATAGTGGAGAAGGGTTTCGATCGCTGCGTGACCGACGATTAGTTTTCCATATTCTTTTAAGACATAGGGACTTAATATGGATGCATTGCCAAACTCCGACATCAATGAGGCGGTAATAGAGCTCTGTTCGGTTTCTATTTTTGTCAGCAAAAGAAAGTAGCGGCTGCGATATACATATAGACTCCCACCATAAATACCTAATAAGGAAAGCCGTTTCGCGAGACCGATTATATCTTCTAATTCTTCAAATTCATATAAAAAGTCCTCACAGCCCCCTACTCTTACCTGCATTTCAATTAAACCATCATCCAATGCTTCCTCATCTTCCCGCGTATGGTCGACGGTTATAATCATGATAATTCCTTGTGCTTGAAGGGAGAAAATTTCAACCGCTACCGAACCCCTTATATCAACATCGAATTCTTCACTTGCCTCTTCAAGCATATCGTGAAATAGCTGATTCCATTTGCCGGATTCTTTCCAAATATCCTCCTTGGAAAGCCCTCTTTCAAACAAATCATCGGACGTTAAAATAATTTTTATTTTATTTGCTGCTAAGCGTTCTAAGCGCATGTTTTTGCCCCCTGCTAGACATCTCTTGTGTTAGATTATGAAAGCAGAGAGGCGGTTGTGAATTGTCTCCCCTAACTAAGGAGTATCGGAACATTTTCTAACAGTAATCAAATGGCATTGTGCCGGGGCTCCCAATCTAAGGGGGATGGCAGTTGTTCCATAACCGTTGCTAATGAAAAGCACTGTTTGCTGCACTCTTTTTATTCCCCCTTTTTCTCCGGGACTGAATCCAAAAAGACGGATTTGGCCACCGTGTGTATGTCCGCTTAAAATCAGCCGGATATTCTGCTTTGTACCAACTTTCTTGATAATATCCGGGGAATGGCTGACCAAGATTTTAAAGTGATTGGCTTCTGTTCTGTCTAAGGCCAACTCAAGCCGGTCCCTTCCTAAAGTGACATCGTCAACTCCGAGTAAAAAAATCTTTTCGCCTTGGTTAGAATGCAGGCTGACGGCTGAGTTATCCAAGACATTAATGTCAGTTTCCAGAAACACCGTATGTAACTGATGTAAATTGGCCTCATAATCGTTATTTCCCCATACAAAATAAACGGGACCAATTTGTCTTAACTTCATTAAATTTGCCTTTACCCTTTGTAAAGGCACATCTCTTTCTGTCAAATCCCCGCCTACTACAACAAAATCAGCCTTCCCTATGGCCGTTTGAATGACCTTATCAGATATTGTCCGTTTATGAATATCGGAAATAAAAAAGATGGTCATTCTTCCAAACGTTTCAGGAAAATCCTGAAAAAGGAATTCATGCCGGACAACAACATTTAAAAAGGCCTCCCGCAGCATATATAAAAGCAGGCATAACCCAATGATGAGAACAATCAACAAGATAATTGGGATTAAACCCATATTCACATACCCCTTTAAAACTCTAAGATTCTAATGAAATGGTACCATAAACGATACTTAAACTAAAAAAAACAAGTGCCTGCTCCCAGCCAAATCGAAAAAGAATCGTGAATACGACAATCAGAAAGACCATTTCTATAATCTTCAAGAGAATATGCTTCTTCTGTGCACCTCTTAATTTATGTATGAAATCCTTAATAAGACCACCCGTAAGAAGGACACCAAGGAACAGGGCTAAGGAGGCAGCCAAAAACTCAAGCGGGTGTGTAATTAAAACAATAAAAAAATCAGCCAAAGCAAATGGTTTCGGAATCCAAATCCATTTAATGAATAAATAGCCGAATAAGTAGATAAACAAAATCCTCCCTACTGCAAGCATGCAAAAAATCCCCCCCATAACAATGTATGAGGGGGATTGGTATTATTTCCACGATTAAGCATTTTTACACTTCTTCGATACTTAAAATACGGAAGCCATGTTCTTCAAGTTTTTTCGTAAATTTATCAATGTTATCTTTCTTTTCAATTTTCATGACAATTCTTCGGACCAGCTTATCTGTTTCGTCAAAGGTGACCAGCGAAATGATATGCTCGTGAAAATGATGGGCGATTTCCGACAAGCGAGCAATCCGTCCTTCCGTCTCTACTGATGTAAACGCAATCCTCACCCCGGGGCGATTGACTCCAAAAGCACTCTCAAAGAAGCTCAGAACATCTGAGCGAGTTATCACCCCTAGAAAATTACGATCCTCATCTACTACTGCAAGCAGAGGAAAATCTTTTAAATCAAGCATCGTCCTTTCAAATAGTTCCGCACCTTCTAAAAACATCTCTTGGTGGGTAGCAATGTCTTTCACACTCGTCGTTGTTAAATATTCTTCCTTTGTTTTATTGGAAAGAAAATAATTTTCATAAATCCCATATCTGGTTACTACACCGACATATTTATTACCTTGCAAAACAGGTAGGCCGTCAATTTGCTGAGCTTCCAATCGATCCAAGGCTGCTTTTAGCGTTTCGTTTTCCTGTGCTGTAATACAGTCATGCTTTGGAATCATCATATTTTTTACGAACATATTCCTATCACCTCTAAGGTTAATACTTCAACTATATTATAATTCTATGTCAGCGTTCGAAAACCTTTCATTTATTAAACTTTTATGTCATGTCATAAGAATATTATCATATGATTAACTGATGCTGAAATAAAGGGAGGGTTTCCATGAACACTCATCTTAAGACCTATCATCCATATGTAAGTCCTTTCGACCCCTGTAAGCCGATGCTTGAAAAAAAGTATTCCACACCGCCTCATTTATATATGGGTTTTCAACCACCAAATCTCCCACAATTTTCTCCATTTGAGGCTCTTAAAGCAGGTACGCTTTGGAAAGATTTTTATGATCCCTGGTACGGCCCCAATGAAATTGCAAAAGGGGGTATCCCTTCATGAAGCAAGTTCCTGCCGAGTATTATCAATTGATGGAACAGCTCCAAGCCGTCGACTTTGTCCTGGTCGAGCTCACTTTGTATTTGGATACTCACAATGATGATCTTGAAGCGATAAACCAATTTAACCATTATGTAAAGGAAAGAAAGAGAATAAAAAAAGCCTTTGAAAGCCAATTTGGCCCCCTTCAGCAGTTTGGCAACAGCTATTCGGGGCATCCATGGAATTGGGACGATTCACCTTGGCCATGGCAGGTATAAATTCACATAAAAATCAGCAGTAGTGAATGTTCAAGGGGAGGGATAAAGGAAAATGTGGATATATGAAAAGAAACTGCAATATCCTGTCCGTGTCAGCACCTGCAACCCGATGTTAGCCAAATTTTTGATAGAACAATATGGAGGTGCCGATGGAGAGCTTGCTGCAGCGCTCCGATATTTGAACCAACGATACACGATTCCCGACAAAGTCATCGGCCTTTTGACAGATATTGGAACGGAAGAGTTCGCCCACCTGGAAATGATTGCCACTATGGTCTACAAGCTCACAAAAGACGCTACCGTTGAACAAATGAAGGCAGCAGGGCTTGACGGGCACTATGCCGATCATGATAAAGCCCTATTTTACCATAATGCCGCGGGAATTCCTTTTACCACTCAGTATATCCAAGCTAAAGGTGACCCAATCGCCGACCTTTATGAAGACATTGCTGCAGAAGAGAAAGCACGGGCAACCTACCAATGGATTATCAATATGAGCGATGACCCAGACTTGAATGACGGTCTTCGTTTCCTACGGGAAAGAGAAATCATCCACTCGCAACGCTTCCGTGAAGCGGTCGAAATTTTAAAAGAAGAAAAAGGAAAGAAGAAGATTTTTTAATTAGGAAGAGGCAGAGATTCTGCTTCTTTATTTTTTTTCATGGTATAGATTGATATCGTAATTTTTTTTCATCATTGCAAAAACAATATGGCGGTTTTTCCACTCTTCTTCCTTCTTCCAAAAATCTTTACTGCGGTCGGCAATCTCAGCCCTCAATTCCTGATATTCCTTCTCCTTCTTATCCTTTTGCTGCTTCAAAATATTCATTGAACCGTACCCAATGATCGTAATCGCCATTAAAAATATGATAACCGAATCATTTAACGAAGCAGAAAACATGGCAAAAAAGGAATAAGAATAATATTTCGCAATGGCAAAATAAAAATAACAAAAAAAGATGGCAGCCACTAAAAGAGTCGAATAGATTGAAAGATAATGTAACTTTTCTGCTTTATCAAATTTTTCCTTCTTTTTCCTGACATTTTCTAGAACCTGCTTGGTCGCTTCATCCGTATGCTCAAGCTCCCTAATGGGAGAATCCATATCCATCCCTCCATTTCTCCATTAATAAATATGAACTTGTCCGCAAACTTATGAATTAAAAAACAAAAAAACCGACCTAAAAACGATCGGTTAGTTGCTAATTGGGATTTTCAATACCTGACCAACATAGATTTCTTCATTGGACATGTTGTTTGCTTTTTTTATAATGTCCATCCCTTTTTGAGATTTATAATACTTCATCGAAATACTAAATAATGTTTCTTGCTGCTGAACCTTATGACGAATGATCGTCTGTTGTACTGGTTCACTTTTACTTGTATCCGTTTGTGTTGGTTGATTCTGAATCTGCACTGGTGCATTATTGCTGGCAGCCCCTTGAGGTGAAACAGGACTTTCCGTTGACACATTTTTTTCCGTATTGGCAGTCGGCTGTTCTTCGGCTGGTGGAGTTAATGAGGTGCCCGCTTCTACACTTTCCGGATTATCAGCTCCATCGGC
The DNA here is from genome assembly GCF_049568635.1 of Neobacillus sp. SAB-20_R2A. Taxonomy (NCBI): domain Bacteria; kingdom Bacillati; phylum Bacillota; class Bacilli; order Caryophanales; family Bacillaceae; genus Neobacillus; species Neobacillus sp. SAB-20_R2A. The sequence continues at coordinate 4,257,297 of NZ_CP145895.1, forward strand.
ATTTACGGATTGTTCTTCCTCCACTTTATCAGTCTCTTCTGAAGTTGATTTTTTTAGGTTAATAGTTTCATAACCAACAGGATCCGTTGAAGCTTTCTTAGAGCCATTTATTTGTTTTCCATCAAGATAAGAAATAACACTGAAAATAATCACAGGAAGAAGAATAAAGAATAATACCAGGATCCGAATAACCGGATATTTTATTTTCCATTTTACTTTTTTCTTTTTTTCCCGATGGACCAGTTCCCTTGGAGGCAATTCATCGTTTACTTCGATATTTTCATTCACCTTTTGTATTCGTTGTTTTAATCTTTCGGCTTGCTCTCTATATGGTTCTTCTCTATTCATGAAGCCCTCCCCCTCCTTTCTGATCATCTGCCGAAGAATGTTTATACTTTATAAAAATACCTAATAAGAAATCGATAATAAAATGCATCATAATGGTGACAGCCAGATTATTTGTCGATTCATAGACTGCCCCAATAACAAAACTAAGCGTGATAATGTTGATAAATAAAAACACATTAAACAGGTAGCGGTAATGGATTAACGCAAAAATAAGACTAGCCAAAATAAGCCCGACTTTCGTTTGGATGATCCCTCTAAATAATAATTCCTCGCTAAAGGAAACAAACGCGGCAATAATAAAAATATGGAATATATTTCTTTTCCGGAAAATCCGTTCATTTAAGCCGCCATCATCATAAAAAGATGCAGGCAGCCATTTCATTAGGATTAAGTCAACGATGACAACCGCTATCCCCAATGGCACGCCTATGGAAATAATCTTAACGTCCCTTACATCGATTGTTTTCAAAAAAGAGAAATGGTCAAATAGGAGCAATCCTAAAATGAGTGAGATCACAAGCAATATGACCTGTGTCATATATAAGTGAAAAAGTAAATCTTTATCAGTTAAGCTGCTAATTAGTTCATTATATTTCTTTTTCATTCCCTCAACTCGCTATTAAGTAATAATCCGGCTAGGTATTCCTTCCATTCAATTTTCCCTAAATGATTCTTCCTCATTTTATGGGAGGCTGAATAGTTTTTTTCGTCAATTCCGCAAATATCACAGCATTGCTCAATTTTACTTGTCACCTGTTCCTCAAAATAATTCAAAAGGAATTCGCGCCGGCACCGATTTGACAAAACCCATTGTAACATTTGGTAAATATTTTTTTTCTTCATTGTTATGCGTTCATTAACAAATCCTTTAATTCTTTCTTTGCCGTCAAGAAGAGAACTTTTTTCTTTGGCTTCTTTCCGGAGAAGATTCTCCACTAATCTCCACTGAACCTCAGAAAACCCTCCTCTTTCCTGGGTGCCTTGATTGAATTGAAGTGCATCGCCTTTTATTCCGTGTCCAATTTCCAATTCATGAAACAGCCAGTCAATTTGCTGTTCCGACGGGAGTTCGCTTTCAGCAAGCTGAAAAGGCAGCTGTTCATCTCCAGGTGAATATAAAAGATATGCGATACTCGGCAGACCATCGCGTCCTGCCCGGCCAATTTCCTGAAGATACGACTCGATTTGCATCGGCATATGAAAATGAATAATAAATCTGATATTATCCTTATTCACTCCCATCCCGAATGCACTCGTGGCACAAATAACATCTAGCTGGTTATGAATAAATTGTTGCTGGATTAATATTCTTGTGTCCTGGTCCAATCCCCCGTGGTAAGCACTTGCGTTGCAGATATTCTTTTCCTCTAGCAATAAAGCCATTTGTTCGGCCATTTTTTTGCTTGAAAAGTAAATAATACCAGGTTTTTCAAGCTTTGCAGCAAGCTCCAAAACCCGGTCTGTCTTTTTCTGATACTCTTCTATTTCCTCGATCCATATGGCTATATTAGGACGGTCAATTGTCGATTCCACTTTTACAGCATCCTCTATGCCTAATGATTGGATAATATCCTTCCGGACCTTTCTTGTAGCGGTAGCGGTCAGAGCTAGTGTAAGGGGGCACCCTAAGCTTTTCCTTATTTCACCCAATTTGGAGTAATCCGGCCGAAAATCATACCCCCATTGAGAAATACAATGCGCTTCATCCACTACAAATAAGCAGATGTCTTGGTTCCGAAGCTTTTGTAAGATGAAAGAGGACTGAAGCATCTCCGGTGATATAAAGATAAACTTATAGTCGTGCAGCCGGTCTAGAACATAATTTTTTTCCTCCAAAGAAAGAAAGGAGTTTAAAGCAATAACCCTTTTCTCACCCAAACGACCTAATTGTTCTACTTGATCTTGCATAAGGGATAGAAGCGGGGAAACGATTAATATCGATCCCTCAAAAACATAACCAGGAAGCTGGTAGCATAGGGATTTGCCCGTACCGGTCGGGAGCATGGCCAGGGTATGCTGTCCATTTAAGATAGCTGAAATTGCTTCCTTTTGCCCTGTTTTAAATGATAAATAGCCAAAATGTTTTTTTAAGAGATTTTCTAATTCCATTGCCGGTCACCATACTTTGCCAACACTAACCTGATTTGAAAATAACTGGCACGGCTGACTTTTTCCCTTATTAATTTTAATTGCTTTGTGGCGGCTTGATTAGCAATTTGCAAAATTTCCAGCTGTAATTCTCTATCAACAAAAGCATCGATTGAAAACTGGTCTATTTGCAGCGCAAATTCCACTAAATGATCTTCGATTGTGCTTGTTTTTAAATTTCTGTTTTTAGCTATCATCTCTATCGAATATCCCTGCGATAGCAATTTCCATGTTTTTCGCGCCGTAATGGTTAATTCATCCCCATGCTCCAAGCCTTTTAGTAGATGGGTTAATATCGGAAAATTAACGCCTCTTGTTTCTATTTTTTCAATCAAATAATGCAGTGTATTAGTAAATGTAAGATGATATTCGTACACATTAACATTCATTTTTTTGGATGCTTGTTGAGCGGTTAATCCTATTTGCCGGAATCCAGTTAAACGGAAGACAATCATAGACGGATCAATTTCCTGCCCATCTTCGAAGCATTCGTTCAATTCTTCATATAATTTTTCGCCAATTTCGTTTCTTGAGAGATGGCTTTCTTTAAGAACAGCTTTAACCCAGATAAGAACCTTCTTATTTTTTTGAATCGGTATATAGCTTGGTTCCTGATTAATGAGGTTAGAGACTACTTGAACTAATAAAGAGAGCCGTTCCCAAAATATAGTGGTCATTTGGTGATAACGCCAGCCATTAAGAAAGATTGGAATACCGATATTTTTCAAGCGCTGCTCTCCTGAGGAACTGAGCGAGTATTTTTGCTCCCCTTGCTCAATAATCCACCCGTTGTCCCTCATACAATGAATTATGGCTTCAAAGGAGTCTCTTGTCAGCGGTTCAAGTACTCCAAATAATCTTTTTAACGAATATAAATGAATATCCTGAATGGTTTGCGACGATTTCTTTCCTTTTAAAATGTGGTAAACAGAATAAATAGTTCTTTCGTTATTAATTTTTTTCAAACAATAAAGAATAACTGATTCTACCCATTCCATTTTAGACTCACCACTTATCCTGATTCGACAAAAACAGTTAAATTTTATTATATTTTAACATGAAACAGGTATTGTGTTGTCCAAAAATGTGGAAGTTTAAGAAATAATGGGACTAAAGGTACCAAAATCAAATTTCTATTGAAAAGTTATTCATACAGCTTTACAATAGATATGTGAATTGTATTTTCCATCACAAATGGAAAATAAGTAAGCATATTACTTGTTATTTTACTGGGAGGTTTTTTTCATGGCAAAGTATACAATTGTTGACAAGGAAACTTGCATCGCGTGTGGCGCATGCGGCGCTGCTGCACCAGATATCTATGATTACGATGATGAAGGTATCGCATTCGTAACACTTGACGATAACGAAGGTATCGTTGAAATTCCAGATGTTTTAATCGATGACATGATGGACGCTTTCGAAGGCTGCCCAACTGATTCTATTAAAGTTGCTGATGAGCCATTCGACGGTAACCCAACTAAATTTGAATAATCTTTGACTGAAGATATTCTTAAGCTGCTACCCCCCGCCTAATATAAGCCGGGGGGTTATTTTTTTCGATAAAAAACAGAGGCCCAAGTTTTGCGGCCTCTGTTCGTTTTAAGCATTTTTTACTGAAAATTTATTTAGCCATGCTTGCATCCGAATAAATAGAAGCATGAAAATGATCGACATCATTACGCCCTTTAAGATATTAAAAGGCAAAATGGCAGGTACGACGAGGTTCCGCATATCCGGGAAACCCATTAAGGCCGTATAGGCAGGTAAAACAATAAAGTAGTTGGCAATGCTCATCACTACAGCCATGATTATAGTTCCAGCTACTAAGGCAAGTGTCATTCCCTTTTTTGATTTCAATTTATTATACACATAGCAAGTCGGCAGAATAAACACAATCCCTGCTGCGAAATTGGCAAGGTGGCCAATAGGAATGCCTGTCGGGCTCCCTGTTGCAAAATAATTTAACATATTCTTAAACAATTCTACTAAAATTCCTGCCACTGGTCCGAAAATTAGCGCAGCAATCAAAGCAGGAATATCACTAAAGTCCACAAACAAAAAATTAGGGAACATTGGCAGCGGAAAGTTTAAAAACATTAATAAATATGCGATGCTGCTCAGCATCCCGATTGAAACCATAGCTTTTACCTTTGTGTTCTTCATTTTCTTCATCTTCCTCTCTCCTTTTTGATCCATCACGTTAGGAAGAGAGATTCAGCTTTTATAGGTACGCAAAATAAAACTCCCTCAAGATTGAAGCTTGAGGGAGTAATTTTAGGTACGCTTAATAAACATTCGATCCAAGAAAAATTTTCGAATGCTTGCAGAACCTCCATCTTCTCCCATCCAGACTATACTGTCGGCTTTGGAATCACACCAAATCCTGCCCAATTAGGCTCGCGGGCTGAAGAGTTATACTCTAATACCGCCGATCGGGAATTTCACCCTGCCCCGAAGATAGATCGTTATAAAATTATAAGTTTATTATACTGAAAATCAGTCACTTTGTTAAGTTAAAGTTGTTTCCGTTTTTTAAATATTTAGATAAAAAACACCCGCAGCAATAGGCTGCGGGTTAAAAAGTTTTAATTTACTTGACGATTAAGACTTGATTAGGCTTGATTATATCCGTGTTTAGGTTGTTGATTTCCTTTAATCTTGCCACTGTCACATTAAACTTTTGGGCAATGGAGGACAAGTTGTCACCATTTATTACAATATATTGGTTTACAAGCGGCTGCCCGCTGGGTTCAGGAATATTTTGCGGACGGCTGCTTACCTCCAAAACATCCTTGCCACTGGCTGCAATTCCGCCCTGAACCGCTTCACCAACATCGGCATCTCCCAAAAGGAGTTCCGGATTAATGGCAAACTTTTTGTCATATCTCCATTCTAATTGGTGTGATTCAAAATGAAGATGGGTGCCGGTAGCCTGACCGGTCCTTCCCATAGTTCCGATGGCCTCCCCTCGCTTAACCATTTGACCTGGCACAACGGCCCGTTTGCTTAAGTGGGCATAAACCGTAACGAAATTGCTTGGGTGCTTGATAAATACAACCTGACCATATGTATTGGAATAATAAGACTTGATCACAGCCCCATCTTCAACTGTCAAGACCGGGGTGCCATATTTTCCGGCGATATCGATTCCTTTATGCTTACCCTGTCTTGTCCCATATGTATCAGAAATAACACCATCCGCCGGCCAAATCCATCTCTCCTTCTCCGTTTTCGCCTCAGGCAATCCTGCAGCTTCCGAGTGTCTCCCTCCGAGAAACAACAAACCTACACAAATCGCCATGATAATGGCAATAAAAAACCTCTTTATATAGTCACGCATTTCACTATTAATCCTCCTTACATCTTGTCCATACCTCACCATATGTTCTTATACTCGAGTTTAGAACATATGGTGAGGCATGGGACGGCCTGACCATATTTGTTATAATTTGGAGTCAATTGCTATTTTATGCATAAAAAAATCAACCGTTTTGGTTGATTTTTTTATCATTTCTCGATTGTCCGAAGATTTGGGGCCGCTGGCACCTTGATTTCTTTTGTTAAATCAAACGGGCCAATATTTGCTGCGGGAGGATTGCTCACAACCACTTTTTCAAATCCGAATTCTTTTGCCGTTAAAAGGATGGCCTCCATCGACCAGACTGCCAACCGTTCATCTTCTAAACTGGCATCTTTCGCAAAAGTGATGGTTAACGTGTTATCATTTGCTGTTACATCCTGAATTGCCAAATTTGGCAACAAAGATCTTTGTAATTGATATTCCTCTACCACTGACTTCATCGCATCAATTGCAGCCTTAATATCCTTATATGATTCAGGTGTTGGCACCAAGAACGGAACATCACTGCCATTAGGATAGTAAAAGAGGTAGGCATGTTTTTTCACATCAGTGATGGTCAATTTTTCTAAAAAGTCATTGCTTAGTTCGATTCCAGGTTCGCCGTTTGTGGTGAACTTAATCGTTTTGACGCTGCTATTGGAAGAAATATCATTTTTTAACGCACCGAGAAAGATTTGTTCCGTTGCACTGCCTTGGCGGTATGGATGGTCTGAAGGTACATCGACAATAACAGTTTCATTAGCATTATCATAATGCAATGTTGCCTTGAGCGGATAAAATTCACTTAGGCCCCATTCCGATTCATTTAGGTTTGCCATATGTTCATTATATAGGGTAAGCCAGTCTTTTCCTTCAGTATTTTTGACTATAGTTGATACTGGTACTAGATTTAGCGCCTGATTATCAGGGATCCAATAGGTCAACACGACGCCGTCTTTAATTTCATCATCATAAACAGCCGTTTTCCCGGCATGATCGTTTTGCCCTTCGGCTTTCTTTAATGTTGAAATTTGACCCGTTTGCGATTCCTGATTGGCCATACCGCCCGCATCGCTATTATCCTTGGCAATTTTCGCTTCTTTTGTTGATTCTTGTTTGGCATTATTGATTGAATAATGATTCGTATCCATAAACTTAGGAGCCAAAATAAAAAATAAAAATAGTGCCGCTGCAGCTGCAATACCCGGCAGGAGCCATGAAACAGTTTTCCGTTTTTTACGTGAAAGGTTTTGGTAAATGTCACGAGGATGGCGATAGTCTTCTATTTTAGGCATTTGTTTTAACAAATCTATGAGCTCTTTATCGCTCCACTCTGACTTTCTCACTACTTCCCTCCTCCCTTCGGTAAAATGTTTCCATATGCTTCTTTAAAACCTTCAACGAGCGATGCTGGGTCGTTTTGACTTTACTTTCTGTCCATCCTAGAGCATCTGCTGTCTCCGCTATTGATAAATCGTGAATAAATCGTAAGATAACGACGGCCCTTTGGTCCACGGTACAATATTCCAAGCATTTATATACCCATTTAATTTCTTCTCTTTGAACAGCCATTTCCTCAGGGATAGGATGGTCGTCCTTTACCTGATTTGAAGACCAATCAAATTTCTCAAGGATTCTTTCCTTCCAGCCCTTTTGCTTTCGAAAATAATCAATCGCAACATTTCTCGCAATCGAAAAAAGCCAGGTTTTTTCGCTGCTTTTTCCTTCAAAGCGATTATAAGACTTAAACACTCTAATATAAACCTCTTGAACAAGATCCTCCGCCTGCTCTCTGTTTCTAACCATATAAAAAAGAAATTGAAATACATCATGGTGATATTTTTGATAAAGTTCATCGAAAACGGAGTCCAACTTTTTCCCCTCCCCGTTCAAAATATTAGTCGATGTTTATGTATAAAAGGTTACACTTTCTTAAATATAGACTTTTTTGGGATGAAAAGGAAGGTGTTTAATGGAAAAATAAAAAGAGACTGGCGCGAGTAGCCAGCCTCTTAAAAATGTTCCTTGTGAATCAATAGAAATCGGCAAAATCCATGGTCATTTTACGATTTTCGTGGGAGTATGAAGGAAAATGTCGTTCCCTGTTCAACTTTACTTTGAACGGAAATATGTCCCCGGTGGGCATCAATGATATTTTTGGCAATAGCCAGTCCAAGACCTGTTCCTGACCTGCCGCGGGTTCGTGCCTTATCAGCTTTATAAAATCGTTCAAAAACAAACGGTAAATCTTCCTCAGGAATCCCTGTTCCTGAGTCCACAACATCCATTCTGACGCCTTTGTCCTCGGAAGTGACTTTTAAGGTCACAGAACCATCTTTCGGCGTATGCCTGATTGCATTATCAATTAAATTCGTAAGAACCTGTTCAATTCGATCAGGGTCCATTGTAAAGGTTGGTATTTCGTTGTCGATTTCAGCCAGTAATTGAATTCCATTATCTTTGGCTAATCCTTGGAATTTATGAATAATCCGTTTGATAAAAGTAGAGATATTGACCTCTTCCATTGTTAATTGAATATGACCTGCTTCCATTCTTGCCAAATCCAGCAATTCATTGACAAGTCGGCCCATTCTTAGCGATTCATCATAAATGACTTTTGCCATTTCTTTTTTCTCTTCCTGCGTTTCCGCGATATCGTCAACAATCGCTTCGCTGTAGCCCTGAAGCATGGAAATTGGCGTTCTCAGTTCGTGTGAAACATTGGCAATGAAGTCTCTTCTCATTTTCTCCAATTGCCGTTCCTCAGTCATATCCCTTAAGACCGCAACCGCCCCGCGAATAAACCGATTACTGTAAAGAGGGCTTACCAGTATGACCCAATGGCGTCCTTGCAGGGAAATTTCCCCGATCTGCTCTTTTTCTGTATCAACTGCTTTTTGAAAAAGATTCATGACTTGAGAAGGAATGGCTTCCGATCCGGAGATAACCCCTTTCTCATAATACCAATATTGAAGAAAGCGGTCTGCCGGAGGATTTGTGATTAAAATCGTTCCATCCCGGTTGAAGGTAATAACCCCATCAGCCATACTGCTTAGGATGCTTGCCAACTGCTCTTTTTCCTGATTGAGCGCGTTCATGTTAAACTTTAATTGCCGGCCCATTTGATTAAAAGCAGTAGCCAGTTCACCAATTTCATCATGGGTCAAAATAGGGACCTTTGTATCAAATTTCCCTCTTGCCACCTCAAATGCAGCTTCCCGCATTTTCCTTAACGGAGCGGTTATTCTTGTGGACAAAAAGAATGCGAAAATGGTTGTAAGAATAATGGCAACACCAGCCACAAGCAAAATAAATTTGGTTGCTGACCGGGATGTTTCCTGCATAACCCTTAAAGATTGGTAAATGAACACTGCCCCATTGTGATTTCCGGAGAGTTTAAGCGGCACCCCGATGATTGAATAATTGGCGGCAGTGCCAGCGCTATTTTTTTCGGATGAAAGATTAGAGATTTTTTCGACCCGTTTATTTTTGTGTAATACACTTGATAACTCGGGATCGTTCCGTATATCATCAATCGTTAATTTATTTCCTCCCTTTGTGTTTGGAGAATAATAAACTTCATCACCTTTTATAATGACTACTTTGGTGACATCATCAATGATTTCCCACGAGATTTCCAAACCGAGCGGCCATTTATCCGCTGGATGCTCCTCCAATACAGTGGCAATTTTTTCGGCTGTATGGGTCAAATCATTCTTTGTTTCATTAATATTATAGTTTTGAAAAAACTCAAGGAGCATCACTGTTAAAATAAACAGGACAAATGAAACTAATAAAATGATGGTAAACCAAAGCTTACCGACTACACTTCTTAAGAAGGTCATTCATTTACTACCTCAAATTTGTAACCTACTCCCCAAACGGTAACGATCATTCTAGCAGCTTGTTCCGAAACTTTATTTAGTTTTTCGCGAAGACGTTTTACATGTGTATCAACTGTCCTTAGGTCTCCGAAAAACTCATAATGCCATACTTCCTTTAACAGCTGCTCACGGTCAAATACTTTGTCCGGTGCTTTGGCAAGAAAATATAACAGCTCATATTCTTTAGGCGTTAAGCTAACCTCTTTACCATCAGCAGATACCCGGTGGGCATCATTATCTATTGTTAAATGAGGAAATACAATGACATCCTTTGTTGTTGTCTCTGTTTGCAGGAAGGTAGTTTGTGATGATCGTCTTAACAGTGCTTTTACCCTTAGTACTACCTCACGCGGGCTGAATGGTTTAACGATATAGTCATCCGTACCGACTTCAAAGCCCTGTACCCGGTTCACCTCTTCACCCTTTGCCGTTAACATGATAACAGGAGTCGCCTTTTTCTCCCTTAATTCGCGGCAAACCTCAATGCCATCCTTGCCAGGCATCATTAAATCCAAAAGAATGACATCATAATCGTTAGCCAACGCTTTCGCTAATGCTTGATTACCATCCTCTGCTTCATCAATTATAAAATCTTCGCGCTCTAAATACATTTTTAATAATCTGCGAATTCTTTCTTCATCATCTACAACTAAGATTTTAACGTCCTGATCCATTATTAATCCCCCCATGTTGTTTATTTTACAAAATGGTCTCCATTTTTGCTATATGTTGAAAGCTAATAAATCCGATAAAAAGTGTCAATAATTTGACAATGTGAATTAAGATAAATAATTTTTTACTATTATTTGAAAAAAGCCCTCACTTAATCAAAGTGAAGGCTAAATTTTGACAGTTATCCTGCGTAAGAATGAAGTCCGGCTATGATGAGGTTGACGGCGACAAGGTTAAACATGATGATAACAAAGCCGATTACGGCAAGCCAAGCAGACTTCTCTCCATGCCAGCCCTTTGACAGACGAAGATGCATGAAGGCGGCATAAAATAACCAGGTTATTAATGCCCATACTTCCTTAGGGTCCCAGCCCCAGAAACGGGACCAAGCCATTTGTGCCCAAATCATCGCAAAAATCAGTGCTCCCAGTGTAAAAACAGGGAATCCAATTAATACAGAACGATAGCTAATCTCATCAACAAAATCAAGGTTTATATTTTTAACCAGCGGTTTAAGAGCGGCGGAAATTCGCTTTCTAATAATCAGCCTAATAAGTCCGTAAAGGATAATTCCACCGATCAATGACCAAATGACCGTATTTAGTTTTTTTGCATTAACAATAGCTGGCATCTCAACCAATGGTTTAAAGCCATCCTTTGTCAACAGTTCTCCTTCGTGAGGTCCTGTAATGGCAGGCATCGTATATTCGACAACTGCCTCGTTATCATGCTTATCAACCCAATTAAATTTCTCTTGGTACCCCATTCCGGAGAAGATCGAAGAAATGGCTACAAAGCCCAAAACCGTAACTAAAGAAAACATAACCGCCTCGAGCCAAAAGGTTCGTTTACTGGATTTGGTTTGATCAATGGCTTTTACTAAATAGATAAGACCTGCAGCAAAGCTTATTGCCAAAATGGCTTCCCCGATTGCAGCAGTGGTAACATGAATATGCAGCCAATAGCTTTGCAGGGCCGGTATTAATGGAGTAATATCCCTTGGGAACATACTAGCATACGCGATGACCAGGATGGCTACAGGCATTGTAAACAGACCAAGCAGCGTCGTGCGGTATATAAAATAAATCACGATAAACGCGCCGACAAGGGCCATTCCAAAGAATGTCGTAAACTCAAACATATTACTGACCGGTGCATGTCCGGCCGCAATCCATCTGGTAATAAAATAGCCAAGCTGAGAAACAAAGCCCACGATGGTTAAAAATACAGCAATTTTTCCCCACTTATTCGTTTCTTTCTTTTCAGATAAACCTTTTTTCTCCTTGATTGAACCGCCGAAAAACAGCGTCGCTATTAAATATAGAATAAAAGCTACAAACAATAGATTACTGCTTAATGCTGCCAACTATACTACCTCCTTAACCTCTTTGTCCCTTTGAAGCTGATCCTCCGGCATCGTCAATTTAGTGCCTGCTAGAATAGTTTCAAGCTCCCGTTTCATGCCGTACCAATTCTTGTTTGTATGGGCGGCAATCCAGACCTGCCCGTTTTTGCGCTGAACCCAAATACGGCGGTGGTTCCAGTAGGCACCTTGAATAACCCCCATCATGAAAATGATTCCGCCAATAATGAACACCCATAAAGAGGAATCCTTTCTAACAATAAATCCGGAAACATTTTTTGTTTCAATTCCCTTGAAGGCCAGTTTATAGGTATTATCACCAAACGGTTCAATAGTCTGTCTGATGGCTACAAAGCTTGTTTCCCCTTTTGGCTTATCCGGTGTATTCATCCGGAAAATGAAGGCCGGGTTATTTGGTACCCGCGATTTTGTTGATGGTTCCCCGTTATCGTCAAATTCGAAATCCGGGAAATAGTTTAGAAGTTCCACTGAATAGCCATTACCTAAATCGTACTTCTCCTGCGGGTTAGTTAAGTCAACCCTCACCTCGCCAAAGGCTTGATTTGTGCTCTTATTAGTGAGAGTAAATGTCATCGCTTTAAATTCAGTTTTAAAGGAAGATTGAAAGACAGAGTAACCATCAAAGGATAGTGGCTGATTTACTCTAATCTTATATTCCTCTAACTTCTTTAACTTCGGCTTTTCCCCTGGGATTTTCTCTCCCTCCCGCTGATACAGAACGACGTTTGATTGATAGTTCTTCACAACCTCGCCTGCCCGGTTAAGTGCCTTTTCGAAAGTCTTATTGTTTTTATCGTAATGTTCTAATATAAATTGATTATTTTTAATATAATATTGTTCATTCGTTTCCGGAACTAATGCTGTTTCCCCTTCACGAACCCAAAGGTCCTCATTTACATAAAAACCAGGGATAAAGCGCAGCATTCCGCCAAATAAGAAAATTATTAGTCCGATATGGTTTATATATGGACCCCAACGGGAAAAACGATTTTTCTCTGCAAGAATATCGCCATTTTCTTCACGGACATGGTAACGTTTTGCATGCAAATGTTTTTTCACCGTTTCAAGGTCGGTTTGCTCAGCCTCGGAATTTGTGCCAAACACCCGCTGACGTTTGAGAAATCCCTCATGTCTTGTGACCCTTTGTGCTTTTAATGCTTTATACAAAGGAACTACCCTGTCAAGACTGCAAATAACAAGGGAAATGCCAATCATGGCGATTAATAATAAATACCACCATGACCCATACAAATCATGAAAGCCTAGCTGGTAGTACAATTTTCCAAACCAGCCGTATTCCTGCTCGTAATAGACATCCGGCGGCAGATTGATATACATTTCCTGAGGCAGAATCGTGCCCAGAATAGAAGCTATCAGCGTGATAATAATCAGCCAGACGCCAACCTTTACAGAGGAAAAGAAGTTCCATATTTTATCAATGATGGTTTTGTTATAGGTTTGCGAGCGGCGCGCACTGCCCTCATAGCGCATATCAAGAAGTTCTTTCTTGTTGTCTGTTTCATCCAGCACCTTACCGCAGGCCTCACATAACACAGTGCCGTGCGGATTCACATGACCGCATTCACATTTTACATCGTTCATTTAAAAAAACTCCCAACAACCTTTAAGGTTTAATTTTCTCCATAAACTCCCTTACCATTTTTTCCGTCATTTCGCCGGTATGATATTTCACAACTTCCCCGTTTTTATCGATTAGAAATGTTGCTGGCAGCGGGTTAATACCATAAGCCGTCATGACTTCTTTATCGGTATCGATCATAATCGGAAATTCCAGCTTATAATGCTCAGCAAATTGGTTTACTTGCAGCTCGGATTCCTGAATATCAACTGATAAAACTTGAACCCCTTTGTCTTTATATTGTTGGTATTGATTATTGATGTATGGCATCTCTTTCTTGCATGGTGGACACCATGTTCCCCAAAAGTTTAAGAAAACTCCCTGACCGCGGTAATCGGACAAACGATGTTTATTCCCGTCCATATCCGTTAATACAAAATCAGGAGCTTTTTCCCCAACGGCTACCTTTTGTTTCGTATCCTTTGTCAAATTGGCATATAGGCTGTAAGCAACGGCAGCACCGAGAATAAGCAGAATAATCGTTCTCATCACCAATCGCCGTTTTTTCATTCGAATCTCCTCCATTTACTACAGAGCACAGTTAGTCTAAATTATATCATTTATCAATGTACCCACAGTGATTACCACAGAATCTAATTGTGACGATTCTATGAATTTTTTCGCCGCTTCGATACATCCAAAGCAAGTGCCCTTATCTGCTTCACCTCATGGGTAGTTAGTTCTCTAGCTTCTCCAGCCCTTAGCCCTGTTAAGGTTAAAAATCCATAACGTTCCCTCTTTAACTTCAAAACTTCATGGCCGATTGCCTCAAACATTCTCCTTACCTGACGGTTTTTGCCTTCGTGAATAATAATCTCAACGATAGAGGTTTGTTTTTTCTTATCAGTTGACAGCAGCTTCACTTTCGCCGGCGCTGTTTTTCCATCCTCTAAACGGATTCCTTTTTCAAGCTTCTTAAGATTTTCCCTTAAAGGAAGGCCTTTTACTTTAGCGACATAAACCTTTTCGATTTCGTTCTTAGGATGCATTAGTAGATTGGCAAATTCACCATCGTTAGTAAGCAGCAATAACCCAGAAGTATCATAATCCAGGCGCCCTACAGGGAAGATTCTTTCTTTTATAGCCGGAAAGAAATCTGTTACTACCTTTCGGCCTTTTTCATCGCTGACACTCGAAATAACCCCTCTTGGTTTATATAATAGGAAGTAAACAGGCACCTCTTTCTCAAGCGGTACTTCATTTACCTCTACTTTATCGGAGGGTGAAACCTTTACACCTAGCTCGGTGACGACTTTTCCATTTACTTTTACCCTGCCCTCTTTGATCAGTTCTTCCGCTTTCCTTCTAGAAGAAATTCCGGCGCGGGCAATTACTTTCTGCAATCTTTCCATTCTTTCACCTCAAAAAATCTATCCATAGTATAGGGAACAAATATAATTTTGCTATAGTAATAATTCTTATTTTAAAAATGCATTTGTTCTATCCTACTGAATTATGACACAAATTCTCCACTTTTCAAAGCCTAAGCGGCGTGCCAGATAAAATACAAAAAGCAGGCTCTGTTAAGAACCTGCTTAGATTGTCGAGATAGTTTGTTTTTATCGACAATTTCTTACTTTACCAGAATTAAAAACCGATATTTATTGATTGTCCCTGCTAATGGGCCTGTTGATTTCCGCTACGGGCACTCGCTTTCCGCGGGGAGGTCCTGAAGCCTCCTCGGCGCAGGGCGCCTGTGGGGTCTCCAGTGACCTCTATATCCCGCAGGAGTCGAGTGCCCTCCGCTCCAATCAACAGGAGGCAAATCAATTAAAAGTACTGCAACACATTTTTCAACATAGCTAAGTGTGTTTTAATCTTTTTTGTATTTTGGCAGGATGCCAGTAGGGAGAGCCTGTTCACTTACATTTTTAGCTCCGTAACCAGAAGGAGCGAAGTGCCTTGCAGTTTTTTTTGTCTTCAAAGCTTCACTCATTTTTTTCTCTCTATATTTCACCACTTATTTTTTGTTGTGAGTTGAAGTCTTTATTGAATACACCTGTTGATTGGCGCGGAAGGCGCGAAGACTCCTGCGGGAGTACGGGGCTGGGGAGACCCCGCAGGCGCTTCAGCGCCGAGGAGGCTCCCCGGCACGCCCGCGAACCGCTCGCGCCTGGAGCGCCAATCAACAGACCTATTGTTATGCCTTTATATTTATAAAGCGTTGATTAATGAAAAAAATAAAAAGGCTATCGAAAGTTTTTCAACAGCCTAAGAAACATTATACAAGAACCTGCTTTTTGTTATTTTGTTCCGAAAATGAAGGTGATGACGATGATGGATACTATGATGCCGAATACGTCTGCCAAGAGCCCTACTTTTAAGGCATCGCCCATTTTTTTGATGCCGACTGCACCGAAATAAACAGTTAAAACGTAAAAGGTCGTGTCGGTGCTCCCCTGCAATACGGACGCTAGTCTGCCAATGAAGGAATCCGGTCCGTACACAGCGATTAAGTCACTGGTCATACCCAAGGCTGCCGTACCGGAAATGGGACGAATCAATAATAACGGAACGATTTCTGCTGGTACACCCATCATCTTCATAAATGGACGAAACCAATCCATGATGGCATCCAGTGCACCTGATGCCCGGAAAATGGAGATGGCCACCATCATTCCGACTAAAAACGGGATAATCGAAACAGCGATTTTTATCCCTTCCTTACCGCCCTCAACAAAGCTTTCGTAAGTCGGCACCTGTTTAATAGTGCCATAAATCAGGATAAAGCCTATTAATAAGGGTATAAATGTCAAAGATATTAATGAGATAAATTCCATAAATGATCATCCTTTTCGGCTTCTGCGATAATAGAAGTAACGGTCGATGAGAACGGCCCCTATCGCCGAAAGGATGGTGGCAATAATGGTTGGAACAACAATTTCGGTAGGGGATGTTGAATGATAGGTCATTCTGATAGCAATGACGGTGGTCGGGATAATGGTAATGCTCGCCGTATTAATCGCCAAAAATGTGACCATGGACCTTGAAGCCGAGTTTTTTCCGCCATTTAACTTTTTTAGCTCCTCCATTGCTTTGATGCCAAGCGGCGTTGCGGCATTCCCAAGGCCAAACATGTTGGAAATCATATTTGACAGCATATATCCCATCGCTGGATGTTGGACTGGAACGTCCGGAAACAATATCTTTACAAGCGGGCGAAATAATTTAGCCAGTTTTTCAAGAAGTCCTGATTCCTCCGCAATCCGCATCATTCCAAGCCAAAAGACAAGCACGCTGATCAAGCCGATACATAAGGTAACCGCTTCTTTCGCCCCATCAAATACCGCCCTGTTTACATCCTCAATGGTCCCATTAAACAGGGCAAACACAATCCCAATGACGGTCATTCCAACCCAGATATAATTAACCATGCGCGTTCACACCTATTAGTGAAAAAAATATTTTTTTAACACTTTCGAACAGACCCTTCTCCTTTTTCGGCAAGCTTTGATAGTAAATAGGCGATTCCTTTACGGCCCTTCCATCCAAATAAACAATAGCTTTTCCGACTACTCTCTCTTGTTTATTTTCATCATCCCATTTTTTATCAGGCTTGTTTAACTTATACTTAATGCTGAATAAGTCCATCTCTTGGCTGGTTGCCGGGTAAACAATTGATTTCTTTAAGAACAAATGATTTTGAAAATATTTCGGACTTTTGATATCAATTTTCCCTTTTGTTAAGACTTCTGCCATATCATAATCTTTAAATCCGTATTCATACATGGAAATATGATCATCCCAATCATTTGGGTCGTTCAAGGTGACCGCGATTAAATTCATATCACCTTTTGCCGCTGTCGTTACCAGCGTCCGCTTGGCCCGTTTTGTATAGCCTGTCTTACCTCCGGTTGTATATTTATATTTTGTTAATAACCGATTTTTGTTCTTCCATACCCTGTCCCAGCTTTCGGTTGGATTAGGAGCGCGATGCACCTTTGTGCCGGAAATTTTTTGATAGATTTTGTTATGCATCGCATAACGTGTCAAAATGGCCATATCATAGGCAGTTGAATAATGGTTTTCATGGTCATCCAAGCCATGGGGATTTGCAAAATGAGTGTTTAACATGCCGATTTCCTTTGCCTTTTGGTTCATTAAAAAAGCAAAGCCATCGACACTTCCACCGACATATTCGGCGATGGCAACAGCTGTATCATTTCCGGACCGCAGCATTAACCCATAGACCAAATCCTCAAGTTTTATTTTTTCACCCGGCTTCAAGTACACGGATGAGCCCTCTGCACGGACTGCTTGTTCACTTACCTTTACATATTGATCTAGTTTTCCAGATTCGATTGCTAGAATCGCGGTCATAATTTTCGTAATGCTGGCGATTCGTCTTTTCGTAAAAGCATCCTTTTCATAAAGAATGCGGCCGGAATTTTGCTCAATTAGAACCGCACTAGCAGCACTAACATCAAAGGAAGCCTCGGCTCTCTGAGGATGATTAGCGGCAAAAAGTGAGACTATGAGGCAAAAACAGGCTATTTTCAATATACTTCTCATTAGATATACCTCGTCCTCCTCGTTATTTAGTAAATTTTATGCAGGACAAAGTGTGATATGACAAAAAAGAAAGCGGCGGCGCCGCTTCCTTGTCATAGGGGAGACCATTTCGTGTCCACTGTTTTTTCAAATCTCATTTCTACATCGTGCCAGTTTACAACATTCCACCAGTTATTGATGTACTCGGCCCGGTTGTTTTGATATTGAAGATAATAGGCATGCTCCCATACGTCTAAGACAAGCAGTGGGATGGTATCCCACTGTGTCAGCAGCATATGCCGTTCCGTTTGTAAAATTTCCAAATGGTGTGCTCTTGGCGACCAAACCAATAACGCCCAGCCTGACCCTTCAACCTGTTTGGCGGCCTCGGTGAAATGGTTCTTAAAAGCCGTGATGGTTCCGAAATAATTGGTGATTTCCTTTTGCACTAATCCGTACGGGTTACCTCCGCCATTTGGGCTCATGTTTTTCCAAAATATCGAATGAAGATAATGACCGGACCCGTGGAATGCCAGCTCCCTTGACCAATGCTTGACGAGGGAAAAATCGTTTCTTTCCCTTGCTGATTTTAGGTTTAACTCTGCCTTGTTTAATCCCTCAACATATGCACGGTGGTGCTTATCATGGTGAAGCTGCAAGATCTCCTCAGAGATATATGGCTCTAACGCGTTATAAGGATAGGGCAGCTCGGGTAGTTTGTGGCCTCCCGGTGGGATTTGTTTTTCAATTGCCCAAATGGTCCCTATCTCCTGGTCACGTTTTTGGCTAAAATAATTTTCCAATTTACCATGGATTTGTTCAGCTCTTGCCTGAAGACCAATCAGTTCTTCATTGGAAAGCTCTTTTCTTGAACCTTCAATCATATCCGTAAATTCATCAAGTTCATCCCATAATTCAGAGTTTTGGCTGACCCGTTCAGACTGCAGAAAATGCCGCATCTGCTCATTCCATTTAAATAATTCATTTACATACCCGCTAAACCGGCTCATTTTCTCCCCTTCCTTTCCACTGCACGAGTCTCCCTAAAAGGTATGAGGAAATAAGGTCGGTAAGAACAAGAGAAAAGGCTGACCTTTGCAAGGACAGCCTTAAAATATTAATTATTTGGATTGAATCATCTTCGTGCGATAATCTGTTTCATAATATTCCAGTTCTTCTCTTATGCGCTGAAACTCACCTTCCAAGCTTTTAACCAATTGCTGGATTTGCTCGGCTGCAATCCGGTAAAACTTGATGGAATTTTTCCCGGTATAAGCAGAACGGCTGTTTTCAAACCAGGCATCATTTTTTGGTGAGAAGAATTCTTCGATGCATTGATGATAAATCTTATACAATGTTTTCTCAGCAGCAGCTTTTTGAAACGGATCTCCCTGCAAAATAACCGTACATGCTTCGAAACCCTCCTCGCTGTACACAGCAAGCTTTCTTAACGTTGAAAAGATTAATTTATGATAGTTAACGTCTTCCTCATTTTCTAATTGCAATTGTGAAATTGTTGTTTCATTTAAAAAATCCCCAATCGCGGTAATGGTCTTTGCAAGGAAATTTTTGACATCGTGTAATTGTGAATGAACTAATGAATTCCCCATCTTAACCCCTCCTATGTTTAATTAGGCTGCAAGATAAACTCTAGTGGCGAACGCAGCTGATAGCCGTTTTTTTGCTTTAGGCTTGAAAAGATTTCCGGCAATTTTTCGAAATTGATACCTTGAAAATAGGAAGCAAATTCTTGTTTGGAATTAATATAAAGCCGTTTGCGCCCGCGTAAGCCTGGATTTTTCAGTAAACAAACAAGGGCAACAATATCTTTAAAGCTCACCTCAAGTCCATCTTGGGCAAAAATGGGATCTTGCTTAAATGGAGTAAGTTCTTGAAAAATAGAATCAAAATAACGGACATACAAAACATGCAATGTTTTTTCAGTCCCATCTTCCACAAATGTTATCTCACTTCTGTTAAAGAAATCCTCTGAAGTATTGGATTTTTCTTTTTCTAATTCATACCCTTTACATTCTTTAATCAGCAACTTAAATCCCGCTCCTTGTAAATATGCTTAAACCATTGTTGCATAAAAAAATATGGATAGCTTTATTTTATCACATATTCTCTGTGCGGATATTATGAGTTCAATGTTTCTTGAAATTTTTCAAAAAATAAATCGGCTTCCTCCTGAACAAATTCATCCTCCACTTTTTCAGGAAGAGGCGGCAGTTCATTCAAGTTCTTCAACCCAAAATAATCAAGAAACTCTTTGGTAGTACCATACAAAATGGCGCGTCCAGTCCCCTCAGCACGGCCGACTTCTTTGATCAAGGCTTTTGCCATAAGCGTGTTTAACGGCCGTTCCGTTTTGACACCACGGATTTCCTCAATTTCAGCCCTGGTGATTGGCTGTTTATACGCGATAATTGCCAAAGTCTCCAAAGCAGCCTGCGACAATGTCGAGGTGTGTGGAGAATCAACAAGCTTTTTTAAGTAGTCTGCATTGTCTTTCTTTGTGGCAAGCTGAAACGTTCCGGCCAGTTGAACTATCATAATTCCTCGATTTTCATTAGATTCATACTCTTGTTTTAAATTCTCAATAATCTCACTTGCATGAAGATCATCCACTTCTAGGACCTCGGCGATTTGTTTAAGGGAAAGCCCTTCGTCTCCTGCGGCGAACAACAGGCTTTCCAATATACTTGTCCAATTAATGATATCCACCAACATCTGCTCCTTCTATTACTGCTTCAATTAAAATGTCCCCAAAGTTTTCTTGTTGATGGACGTTAACTTCCTTTCTTTTCATCAGTTCTAAAATAGCTAGAAAAGTAACAACGATATGGTCCTTTGCCGGAAAAGGAAATAATTCAGTAAAATTTCTCCTGCCCTTAAGATGCTTTAATTCTTCCATGATCTCGGTCATTCTTGTCTCAATGGAAATTTCCTGCCGAGTAATTTTCGCGGCAAGCGGCCGCTGCAGTTTCTTTCTTCTCATTAGTTTTTGGAACGCAGCCAGCATATCGTAAAGGGAAACATTCATATCTTTTTTCCCAGACTGTACTTCCTTCGTAAAATCGGATAAATCACTTGGCGGTTTGGTGTATATAAGTGATCGCTCTTCTTCCATCGTTTTTAAATCGTGAGCAGCCTCCTTGTACTTTCGGTATTCTATCAATCGCTCAACCAGTTCATCCCTCGGGTCTTCCTCGTAGGCTGTCTCAAGTGGATCAACGTCTTCAAACTCTTCCTCATGCTTAGGAAGAAGCATTTTGCTTTTTATCGCCAGCAGTGTTGCCGCCATTACCAAATATTCACTGGCAACATCCAATTTTAATTCCTTCATGGTATGAATATAGATTAGATATTGTTCCGTTATCTGTGCCACGGGAATATCATAAATATCAATTTCAAGCCTGTTTATTAAATGGAGCAGCAAATCAAGCGGCCCTTCAAATGCATCAATTTTCACCTGATAAGGCATTCATCTCACCAAAATTCTAAAATCATATTATACAAACAACTACTAATAGTATAGAGGATTCAGGATGGTTATCCAATAGAAAAATCAACTGAACACTCTGCCCTTCTGTAAATACTGGTAAGTGCGCCCATAACAATGGACAAATTCATCACATATGATGACATGGAAAGAGAAAAAGTGACGGGAGGTAATAATTATGGCTGATGGAGCAGCAGGCTTCGGACTCGGCGGCGGCTTTGCGTTAATCGTCGTACTGTTCATTTTATTAATTATCATCGGTGCTTCCTGGGTTTGGTAATTAAAAATGATTTTAATAACTAAAGGACCCGTTTCAAACGGGTCTATTGTTTTACAGCCTGGTCATGACCTTCAATTGCCGAATATGTTAAACTGTACATATATAAAGAAACTGGAGGGGAAATGCTTGTACCCAAAAGAATATATCGAATTTTTAAGTCATTTTCATGGCGACAGGGATTATTTTGAGTGCCATGAGATCCTCGAAGACTTTTGGAAAGGGTCTGACCCCGGCAACAAAGAGTCTATTTGGGTAGGGTTTATATTATTGGCAGTATCGGCTTACCACCATCGCCGCAAGAATTTTAACGGTGCACAGAGAACATTGGAAAAGGCGATTACAATCATTTCTGACCAATCTTCCTTACTACCGGATCTGGGTTTGGATGGCCGGATTTTCCTTCAGACCATAAAAGAACAGTTAATAGGTCTGCAAAATCGTGAAGAATATAAAAGCATGAATCTGCCCATAAGCGATCCTGAATTGCTCCAAGCCTGTATGAAATTGTGTGATGAAAAAGGTTTTGACTGGCAAAGGGAAAGTGATTTGGCGGATCTAGAAATCATCCATCGCCACAAATTACGGGACCGGTCAAGTGTCATTGTAGAAAGAAACAACGCGAAATTTAAAAAAGGCAGCGGGGCATGAGGCCGCTGCCTTTTCCTATATTTAGCAAACATCACATTTCTCAATAAAAGAAGCTGTGTTCGCGTTCGAAGTAATATTTTTATCCGGATACATTTCCTTTAAAGCTTTAACCATTCTTTTGCCTACTCCTTGGAAGCGGTGTGAGGGATTAACAGAAACATGTTGAATTTCCAAAGTATTGGTATCCTGATGATAAATCGCCCCAATCAGTCCAATAATATCTTCTTCCTTCCAAAGGAACAGCCTGTGATTCTCTTCTGTTTCGTATTCCTTCATGGTTTGCTGGAGTTTCTTGAGATCTTTTTCAGTTGGCATAAAAGACATTAACCCCATCGCAATTTTTTCGAATGTTTTCTTATAGCGAATTAACATACGTATCCCTCATTATTTTCAATAAACCAATGGTTTGGTTTAACAATAGTGTATTTTTCAAACTGGTTTAATGATTTTCTTTATGCAGTATATGTATTAGAAAATCTTTATGTTCACTAACCATAATCATACCGAATTCGTCATCATTCTTCAATGGAAAATCTCTACTTGCCTGGCGCTATGAACATCCAATAGATAATTCCCCAAATAATTGATATCACAATAAGAATGCCAAATAAAGCCCAGTTATTTCTATTCATACAAATCCCCCATTAACTTACTTACCTGTCCTACATTCTACACCAAAATACAAAAATAATCCATTTCTCCTAAGTCAGACAATTTTTCGTGAATAATTTGAACCTATGAAACTTCTAATTTGTTTTTATCGTTATATAATAATGGAATCGGTTATATTATTAAAGAAGAATCTTTATTATTGTCAAAAGCGTTTTAAAAATCAAGGAGGCTATTATGAAAAAATTATTGATACTCCTCACGGCAGTCTGTTTATTTCTCGTTCCGATCCGCAGTTTTGCAGACATGGCTGAAGGAGATATGATTGTAACATTAGGTGAAAATTTAACTGAAACGCAAAAAAATCAATTGTTGGAGGAAATGGGCGCGCCGAAGGATGTTCAAATTGTGACCGTATCCAATCAAGAAGAGCATCAATATTTAGGGAAATATGTCTCAAAATCATTGATTGGAACGAAGGCAATTTCTTCATCAGCGATTACAATTGCACCAAGCGGCTCTGGCATAAAAGTAAAAACGAAAAACATTAACTGGGTTACAGATGAAATGTATGTCAATGCTTTGATCACGGCTGGCGTGAAGGATGCTGACATCTATATAACCGCTCCTATCTCTGTTTCGGGCACCGCAGCACTGACAGGGATTATTAAGGCGTATGAAATTTCCGCCGATAAAACAATCCCTGAGGAAGTAAAGCAAGCGGCCAATCAGGAAATGGTAGAAACAGCAAAGCTTGGTGACGCCATCGGTGCAGAAAATGCAGCCGCCTTAATCGCAAAAATAAAAGAGGAAATTGCCAAGAACCAGCCGAAAAACGATCAGGAATTACGGGCCATTATCGAGCAAGCGGCGAAAGAACTAAATGTAACTCTTACTGAGGAACAGATTCAAAGGTTGATGGATTTATTTAATAAATTGAAAAGCTTGAATATTGACTGGAATCAGGTTAGTGACCAACTCAACAAAGCAAAAGACCGTATTTCCAAATTCCTGCAATCTGAGGAAGGGCAGGGATTCCTGGAGAAGGTCAAACAATTCTTCATTTGGCTCATTGATGCCATTAAGGCCCTATTCTCATAGTTTTTTTCTATAAATGAAAACTGCCGCTCGCGAGCGGCAGTTTTATTATTTTAATGGTAAATCATATCTTACAAGATCTTCGTATGTTTCTCTTTTCACGACGAGGGTGGCTTTTCCATCTTCGACGAAAACTACTGCCGGACGTGGAATCCGGTTATAGTTGTTGGCCATGGAATAGCCGTAAGCACCAGTACAGAATACGGCTAAAATATCCTCATCCTCTTGCTCCGGCAATGGCAAATCCCAAATCAGCATATCTCCTGATTCACAGCATTTGCCTGCAATCGAGACAGTTTCTGATGCTTGTGCCAGCGGCCTGTTGGCAAAGACCGCCTCGTATTTTGCCTGGTAGAGTGCCGGACGGATATTATCACTCATCCCGCCATCAACCGCCAAATATTTCCTGACACCCGGAACATCTTTGGAAGCTCCGACCTGATAAAGAGTAATCCCGGCATCTCCTACAAGAGAGCGCCCTGGTTCAATCCAAATTTCTGGCATTTTAAGTGAATATTCGCCAGCCAGCTTTTTAACCTCTTTAATGATTTCACTGACATAT
Source organism: Neobacillus sp. SAB-20_R2A (assembly GCF_049568635.1). NCBI lineage: Bacteria > Bacillati > Bacillota > Bacilli > Caryophanales > Bacillaceae > Neobacillus > Neobacillus sp. SAB-20_R2A. The sequence goes on from NZ_CP145895.1 coordinate 4,281,908, forward strand.
TGCGACGGTGGAATTGGCTCGTCCTCTTTTGTATAGCGGATTCCAAAACCGCCGCCAAGATTTAAAACTTCTGACTCAAAGCCAATACGTTCCTTCCATTCTGCCAGCTTTTCAACTATTTTTTGTGCTGCTAATATGAATCCGGTTGTTTCGAAGATTTGCGAACCAATGTGACAATGGATCCCCAGCACATTAAAATGGTCAAACGGAATAGCGGTGGTTAATGCCTTTTCCGCTTGGCCGTTTTGCAAGTCAAAGCCAAATTTCGAATCTTCCTGACCAGTCAAAATATAATCGTGGGTATGTGCCTCGATGCCAGGAGTGATCCTCAGCAAAATATTTGTCTTCACCTGTTTCTCCAAACAGATTGCTTTTAATAGTTCCATTTCATAAAAATTATCAACAACAATGCAGCCGATTTTTTGGTCCACTGCCATTTCTAATTCTTCCCTGCTCTTATTATTTCCATGAAAATGAATTTTCTCGGGAGGGAAACCAGCTGTTATGGCTGTATATAATTCACCGCCGGAAACAACGTCCAATGATAGACCTTCTTCCTCCGCAAGCTGCACCATTGCAACGGTCGAAAATGCTTTGCTGGCATATGCAACCTGAGCCCTTACATTTTGTTGTTCAAAGGTTTGTTTAAATCCCCTTGCACGTTCCCTGATTAAAGCAACATCATAAACATACAGGGGAGTTCCAAAGTTTTTCGTAAGCTCGACAGCATCGAGACCGCCAATTTCCAGATGCCCATCCTTATTTACACCTGTTGTACCGTAAAAATACATTCCCTTCCCTCTCTCCGTAACGACTCACTACAGTCTATGTAGACAATGAGTAAAAATAATAAACAAATAGACAGAATCCGCATTAGAACCTGCCTATTTTTATTTCTTTAATCCTTTATTTAATTAAACACTTTAGCATAATTATACACATTCTGCAATTTGTTTTGAAACAACTTACCCATTTGGAGGCTGACGGTAACGGTTTCTCGGATGGACAATGCTTGGCCTAAGCACAGCACCCGGGATGGCCCGCCGGAAGACAATTTGTAAAAATCCTTTTGGTTCGAACGGAAGAAACGGCCATAAATAAGGGGTGTTGAGCGCCCGCATATGAATAAGATAGATAAAAAAGATGGTTGATCCAATAATGAAACCCGGTGCATGGAAAAATGCTACCGCTAACATCAAGATCATTCTGGCGATTTTATTGGCAACACTTAATTCATAGCTTGGGGTCGTGAAGGTCCCGATGCCGGCGACCGCTACATAAAGGATGACCTCAGGCACAAAAAGGCCGACATCAATGGCAATTTGTCCAATTAATACTGCTGCAATTAAGCCCATGGCCGTTGACAACGGTGTTGGTGTATGAATGGCAGCAAGCTTCAAAAATTCTAACCCAAAATCCGCCAAAAACAGTTGGACAATTAATGGAATATTGGTCTGCTCATTTGGACCAATAAAGGCAATTTTCTCCGGCAACAAGGATGGTTCTAAGACCATCAACAGCCAAAATGGAAGTAAAAAAATGGATGATGAAACTCCCAAAAACCGCATCCAACGGACGAAGGTTCCCATTGCAGGTGATTCTCGAAATTCCTCGGCATGCTGGACATGATGAAAATATGTAGTAGGTGTAATAATGACACTTGGTGAGGTGTCACAATAAATAATTACATGCCCCTCTAAGATATGGGCAGCAGCAACATCTGCCCGTTCCGTATATCTGACAATCGGATATGGATTAAATCCTTGTTTTACGATAAATTCCTCTAGAGTTTTATCTGCCATGGGAATTCCGTCAATATCTATCGCATTTAATTCTTTTCTTAGAATATTAAGTAAATCAGGGTCGGCCACATCCTCCAGATAGCCTAAAGCAATGTCTGCTTTTGAGCGCCTGCCTACCTTAATCATTTCAAAGCGGAGCCGTTCGTCACGAATTCTCCGTCTTGTTAAAGCTGTATTTAAAATAATATTTTCAACAAATCCATCACGGGCGCCTCTCACTACCTTTTCCGTATCAGGCTCTTGAGGCGACCGTCCTGGATAACTCCTGACATCAATCGCAAACCCTGTACTTTCACCATCAATGACAATCGCGATTAACCCAGATAAAACCTTATCCACCAATTGGTCAAGCTGGGTAATTTGCTCTACCGATTGGTTTACTAATCTATTTTCAATTAGCTTAAAAAGGTCGGTAGAAAGCTTTTCTCGATTATTGATGCCGACCAGCTCTTTGATCAATTGAATAATGTACATCGTATCGCATAAACCATTTACATAGTAGATTTGGATTTCTTTCTTTAAGATTGTTAATTTCCTGACGCCCAAATCAAAGCTTATCCCTAAGCCGACACTCTGCTTCATGTAGTTTTCCACTTCATTCACTGATTCAGGAATCGGCCAATGTTCCACTTTGGATTGTGTCGTCGTCATAAAATCCACTCCTTTCAAGGATAAGTTCTACAGCTTTTTCTGTTATCGGCGCACCAAGCTTGTAGGAATCGTGTCTCGCCATTTTGCCGATATCCCCTACTCCTACAATTAGCGGTACATTTAATTGATCCAGGCAATAAACGGTATCTCCATTTAGTCTCCCAATTTCCAGTTCAGGTATACCATATTTATCTACTCCATATGGTGTTAATTCCCCGTCCCGATCAATACTTACATCCACCTTTGTCCATTCCTCGTGCCTAGATTTGGCTGCAACAGCAACGACGCCGAGAACATTGATGTCCTCATGTTCCGCCACGTATTTTAAGGCCTTTTCTCCGGCGCCTTCTCCAACAATGCCGCTGTCATCAAACATAACAAGAACCGGGTCGTGGGGTGCTTTCTTAATAAGTTTGACAAGCTCCGGCCCCGACAATTTGGAGGGATTTCCCTTGGACTGTGTAATACAGCGTCCGCCGACCGTCTTGGCAACTTGCTCTAAAGACCTCCTGGTGTGTTCATCGCCATCTGTTACTAAAATAACATTCCGTTTGATGCTCATACTTTGATGTCCTTCCCTTTTAAAGATTTTAATGATGGACAAAGTAAAGCCATTGAAAGATGGAACCAAATATTTTTCCTAAAACAATTGCCATTATTAAAATGACAATCTTCCCATCTAAATGTATTCGCTTAGCAAGGATTGGGAAAACGTTTAAAGCCTCTGTAAGACCTGCAGCCAGCATCCCAACAAAGACACCGCCAAAAAGCCCCAAGGGGATTAAGAAATAAGCGGATATATCCAATACGGGGTCCCTTAAGCTGGCAAAAACTCCCGTTAAGGCCCCGATAACGACTCCCCATTCATACTGATAAATCATTTTCATCGTTTTGGTAAGCTGTGTTAATCTGGGGATCACCCCCAGAACGGTAAGAAATGCAACAAATCCCGAGCCAACGGCCAACCCACTGGCAATTCCCAGAAACATAACAGCAATAATTTTAATCGTCATGAACCCGTTTCATACTTTCTTTATTTTCATGGAGAATCACATAATTATCCAAATCCATCTGATAATTAAACATCTCAACCTCGAGCGGACTTGGTTCATCATTAATTCTCTTCTTGAAGACATGATTGAAAAAGAGAATCATGCCAAGTCCTAAGCCAATTGAATAGGGAATTTGAAATAGCAGCGGTTTTGCTTCCTTCTTACCTGTAATGATTGTGTAGATTTTCTCCTGCACACTTTTCATACTGACATCATCATGAAAATTCATCAGTGTCATGGCCGAACCGAAAAATAAAAGAAACCATATTAAAAGAAAAAAAGGAATCGAAACTCCTTTTTTCTTGGCTACTACTTCAATAATCGTCTGCGCCGGTCCGATTGTTTGGACCTCAACATCCTCAAACCTGGCCGTTATTAACCGAATGACTTTCATGATATCGATCACAACAATATTTCCGTCCTCTTTTTTTAATTGGTAAATCTCCATCGATTGTAAATCATGAAGGACCCCTTCAGTGGCAATCATCTGAGCAGCATCTTTTAATAAAACCTTTCCCTCCGGAGGGACTTGAACACGATTCCGCATGCGAATGTAGATTGTTTTTTCCAAAACATCACTTCCCACACAAAGATTTCTCGTATATGTAGTATGGGTAAAAACTGCCTTTTTATGAAAACAAAAAATGGAATGATTTTTTAAAAATGAAAACTCGCCGATTGGCGAGTCCGATAGGACGGTTCATGAGGCGTAGTTGAATTTATACTTTCCTATTAGCAAAAAAAAAAAAAGACCAAATGGATTAGAGATCCATTCGGTCTTTCATTTGCAAAAGTATCTTTTTTTCTAGTCTTGAAACTTGAACCTGGGAAATTCCCAGTCTTACTGCTACTTCTGATTGGGTTTGGTCCTTATAATAGCGCAAATAGACAATTAGCCGCTCCCTCTCATCAAGCTCGCGGATAGCTTCTTTTAATGCAATTTTATCAAACCATTTGCCGTCGTTCCCATCATCAATTTGATCAAGCAGGGTAATCGGATCCCCATCATTTTCATAGACTGTTTCATGAATAGATGAAGGTGTCCTGCCTGCTTCCTGGGCAAGTATGACGTCCTCAGGTGATATCTCAAGGTATTCTGATATCTCATTAACCGTTGGAATTCTGCCAAGTGTTTTCGACAGCTCATCCTTGGCCTTGCGGATTTTGTTCCCCATCTCCTTCAGCGATCGGCTGACCTTGACCGTACCATCATCACGGATAAACCGCTGGATTTCTCCAATGATCATCGGGACAGCATACGTAGAAAACTTGACATCATAAGATAGGTCAAACTTATCAACTGATTTTAATAGACCGATACAGCCGATTTGAAATAGGTCATCCGGGTCATAGCCTCTATTCAGGAACCTCTGAACAACAGACCAAACAAGCCGCATATTTTTTTCAACGATTAAATCGCGCGCTTCCTGATCCCCGCCCTGGCTTCTTTGAATGAGCTCCTTGACTTCATGATCCTTTAAATACGTTTGATTTTTTTCGTTTTTGACCTCCACATCCATCGGCAAGTCTCCTTAATTGCAAAGCATTTTGCTAGATTTTAAATGCTTTCGTAGTCTAACCTCGGTCCCGCTGCCAGGCTGTGTGAAGACCTCTAACTCATCCATAAAATTTTCCATGATGGTAAAGCCCATGCCGGATCTTTCGAGTTCCGGCTTTGTTGTAAATAATGGCTGACGAGCTTCTTCCACATCTGCTATACCTAATCCATTATCCTTAATGGACAATTCAATGAAACTATCCTCTATTGAAACATGAATATAAACAATTCCATTCGGGTCATTTTCATACCCATGAATAATTGCATTTGTAACTGCCTCTGAAACAACCGTTTTTAGCTCTGTCAGCTCATCCATAGTCGGGTCAAGCTGGGCGATAAAGGCAGCAACCGTTACACGGGCAAAGGATTCATTCTGGCTTAATGCGCTAAACTGAAGAGTCATTTCGTTCTTCATGTTAGGCCACCCCCAATCTCTGCAATGCAAATTCTTCAGTCGGTTCCATTTTGATAATTTTAAACATGCCCGACATATCGAATAATCTTTGGATTGCAGGGGAAATTGCGCAAACGACCATTTCACCGTGCACCTGTTTAATTTGCTTATATCTGCCTAATATAACACCAAGCCCAGAGCTATCCATAAAGGTTAGTTGTGCCAGATTCAAGACAATGTGGCGGATTCCATTGTTTTCAATTACACTTGAGGCCTTTTCGCGAAGCTCATCAGCTGTATGGTGGTCCAATTCACCGCTTAAACGAATCAGCAAAACATCGTGTTTAGTTTCAAGTTCAATGTTAAGACTCACTATCCTTCGTCCTCCTTATTCAGGTATAGTGAGTCAATTCGCCTTTTGTCCATTCATTTCCTTCTCAACATACAAAACTAGTCGATTTTCGCTAAAAGTAGTGATTTCGTTTTGCGATTCGACATTCCCCTTATTTTCCAGCCTTTGTAAACATGCCGAAGGAACGTTTATAAAGGGTCCACCAACCTGCCTCCTGGACAGTACTTTTGGCAACCAGAGGACTTTCCAAAACCACCTTGCCATCTTTAATTAGCTTAATGGTTCCTACTCGGTCACCTTTTTGAACGGGAGCCTTTAGTTTCTTCTCAAGAGTTATCTTTTGCTTCACGTCCTTGGTCTTTTCTCCCTTTTTCGTTAGAAGAGAAAGCGGCTCGCTTGTTACAGCCTTGACTGTTTTGTCCTTGCCTTTACTTACTTTTGCTTCACCAATGGTTTGATTTCTTTTGTATACTGGATGTGTTTGATATTGGCTGAACGCATAGTCAAGCATTTTTGTGACTTGGGCATTGCGGTCCTTGGATGTTGGAGCCCCAAATACTACAGCAATGACTCGCATTCCATCCTTTTGTGCAGTTGCTGTTAAGCAGTATTTTGCTTCAGCCGTAAATCCAGTTTTTAAGCCATCCACTCCTGGATAGAAACGAACTAATTTATTTGTATTAACCAGCCAAAATTTTTTATCCGTATTTTCACGGAGATAGGCTTCATACATTCCCGTGAATTTCGTAATGTCTTCATATTTCAATAATTCTTTTGCCAATACGGCCATGTCATGTGCAGAGCTATAATGACCGCTTTCTGGCAGGCCAGTGGTATTTTTAAAGAAAGTTTGCTTTAAGCCTAGTTCCTTTACCTTTGCATTCATCATGTCAACGAATGCTTCTTCGGAACCGCCAATTCTTTCGGCCATCGCAACAGAAGCATCGTTACCTGAACCGATGGCAATCCCTAGCAGCATTTGCTTGGTGGTCATTTCTTCGCCCGGTTCAAGAAAAATTTGCGAGCCTCCCATTGAAGCGGCATACTCACTTGTGCGGATTTTCTCATCCCACTTCAGTTTTCCTTTGTCAATCGCCTCCATGATTAATAACATGGTCATGATTTTTGTCATGCTAGCAGGAGGTAACTTCTCGTTGCCATTTTGATCATAAAGAATCTTTCCGGTATCTCTTTCCATTAAAATAGCGGAACGGACACCCGTGACAATCTCAGTCCCTTGCTTTTCCTCCGCTTTTTTCTCCTCCGCCGCAAAGGCATGAGGCCCCCCTAAACTTGTAAACATAAATAGCATAACTATTAAATAGACTAAACGACGCTTCATCACAAAACCCTCCAATCTTTATAGCCAACATTTTTTCCAAAATTACCAACTTTATACATAAAAAGGTGTCAGGCACCACGTGAAAATTTCACATGGTGCCTGACACCCGTCTAAGACTTTATTTATTCCGTTATTTCTTCGTATATGAGGGTCGGTGCTTCTACTTTGGATGAAGAGATTTTAATATTTTCATAAAGCTTTTCTGATACTTCTTTGATGTCTTCGAAATTGCTATAAATGGTGACTAGGGATTCACCTTTGTTTACCTGGTCGCCGATTTTCTTTCTGAGGACGAGGCCAACTGCGAGGTCAATCACAGATTCCTTTGTTGCCCGGCCTGCCCCGAGAAGCATGGCTGCGGTCCCTACTTCATCAGCAACAATTTCGGAAACATAGCCGTCCTCTTTGGCTTCCAGTTCAAACGTATATTTTGCCTGTGGCAGCTTTTCCGGATTATCGACTACAGTTGCATCTCCGCCTTGGGAGCTTAAGAATATCTTTAATTTTTCAAGAGCCGACCCGTTTTGGATTGCCTCCTCCAATAAGGAGCGCGCTTCTTTTAGTGACGGCGCCTTTTCTCCTAAGAACACCATATGGCTGCCTAAGGTCAAGCACAGCTCTGTTAAATCCTCAGGACCTTCACCCTTTAAGGTGTCAATTGCTTCTTTTACTTCTAAAGAGTTTCCGATGGCAAACCCGAGTGGCTGGCTCATATCGGAAATCACCGCCATGGTTCGCCGGCCGACCTTGTTGCCGATCCCGACCATCGCACGAGCTAATTCCCTTGAATCCTCAAGGGTCTTCATAAATGCTCCTGCTCCTGTTTTCACATCAAGAACAATCGCGTCCGCACCAGCGGCAATTTTTTTGCTCATAATCGAGCTGGCAATCAACGGAATGCTTTCAACAGTTCCCGTTACATCTCTCAGCGCATACAGTTTCTTATCAGCAGGCGTCAAATTCCCGCTTTGACCAATGACAGCAATTTTATTTTTATTCACTAGCTCGGTAAATTCCGAACTGTCAATTTCCACATGGAAGCCAGCCACTGATTCTAGTTTATCAATGGTTCCCCCAGTATGCCCCAACCCGCGTCCGGACATTTTCGCAACCGGAACACCGACTGATGCCACAAGTGGGCCGAGAACTAGTGTTGTCGTATCGCCCACTCCTCCAGTTGAATGCTTATCGACTTTGATTCCCTCGATTTGCGATAAGTCAATCTGATCACCTGATTTCACCATCGCCATCGTTAAATCAGCCCGTTCCTTTTCCGTCATACCTCGAAAAACAACCGCCATGGTAAAAGCACTTACTTGATAATCAGGGATGGATCCCTCGGTATAGCCTTGAATGATAAAATTAATCTCTTCTGTAGACAGTTCATGTCCGTCACGTTTCTTCTCAATCAAATCAACCATTCTCATTTTTATTCACCACTTTACCATCAAAATTAAGCAAGACTCTTTACAATTTCTTTAATATACAAAAGGAAATTTGCTTTTACTTTTTCTGTTGTTTCGATAACCTCGTCATGGGTTAATGGCTGGTCGAGGATCCCCGCTGCCATATTGGAAATGCAGGAAATGCCGAGCACCTTCATGCCGCTGTGACGGGCAACGATAACCTCCGGCACAGTTGACATTCCAACCGCATCCCCGCCAAGGGTGCGAACCATTCGGATTTCAGCAGGTGTTTCATAAACGGGTCCGGGATTTCCAAAATAAACACCTTCCCTCACATCAATATTTAAGCGGGAAGCAATCTCCTTAGCGATTGTCCGCAATTCCTTTGTATAGGCTTCCGACATATCTGGGAAGCGGACACCGAAATGGCTGTCATTTGGCCCAATCAGCGGGTTTGTGCCCATATTATTTATATGGTCGGTAATAATCATTAAGTCGCCCGGCGTAAAGCTTTCATTTACCCCACCGGCGGCATTCGTGACAATTAAAATCTCGACCCCCAGCTCCTTCATCACTCTTACAGGAAAGGTTACCTTATCCATGCTATAGCCTTCGTAAAAATGAAACCGGCCCTGCATCGCAACAACTTCTATTCCGTTAAGCAAACCAAACACAAGCTGTCCGGCATGGCCTTCAACAGTTGAAACTGGAAAATCGGGAATTTCGTTATATGGTATTTTGAACGGCTGCTCGATTTCCTCTGCCAGTACACCGAGACCTGATCCTAGAATAAGACCTATTTTCGGGACCTTCTCATATTTTTCTTTTAAAAAGCTGACTGCCTTTTGAATATTTTCGTAATCCATCCTCATTCTCCCTTTTTAGAAGCATTCATTTCATTATTTTAATTCGTTTAAGAAGCTTTTCCCATAGTTCGGCATTTTCACGTTAAAGTTCTCAGCAACGGTTGCGCCTACATCGGCAAAGGTATCACGTAAAGGAAGTTCACGGCCCGCTTGTTTACCTTTTGAGTAGACAAGAAGTGGCACATATTCACGGGTATGGTCTGTCCCAGGGGCGACAGGGTCATTTCCATGGTCCGCCGTAATAATTAACAGGTCATCTTCCTTCATTTTGGCGAATACCTCAGGAAGCCGGGCATCATATTCCTCCAGGGCACGCCCGTACCCTTCCGGATCACGGCGGTGGCCATACAGGGCATCAAAGTCAACTAGATTTAAAAAGCTGATGCCTGTGAAGTCCATATCAAAGGTTTCAACCAATTTATCCATCCCATCCATATTCGAAACTGTTCTTAATGATTTGGTTACACCTTCACCATCAAAAATATCGGATATTTTTCCAATTGCTATCACATCAAAGCCGGCATCCTTTAATTCACTCATGACGGTTCTGTCAAAAGGCTTTAAGGCATAGTCATGGCGGTTCGGCGTCCGTTTAAAACTGCCCGGTTCTCCTACAAACGGTCGGGCAATGACTCTTCCAACCATATATTTCTCATCCAGGGTTAATTCACGGGCTATTTTACAAATACGATATTGCTCCTCAATCGGAATAATTTCTTCATGGGCCGCAATTTGCAGGACGGAATCGGCCGATGTATAGACGATTAATGCACCTGTTTTCATATGCTCCTCGCCGAGTTCATCGATGATTGCCGTTCCGCTTGCCGGTTTATTGCCGATGACCTTTCTTCCTGTCCGCTGTTCAAGATCCGAAACAAGCTCCTCTGGAAAACCATCCGGGAAGACGCGGAAAGGTGTCTTGATATTTAAACCCATGATTTCCCAATGCCCTGTCATGGTATCTTTTCCATTGGAGGCTTCCTTCATTTTTGTATAAAAGGCAAGAGGTTTTTCCGCCTTTTGAATTCCTTTTAGTTCACGAATATTACTCAGACCTAGCTTCCCCATATTGGGCATGTTGAGCCCATTCATTTTTTCCGCGATATGTCCAAGCGTATCGGCCCCCTTGTCGCCGAATTTTTCGGCATCAGGGGCTTCACCAATACCTACGGAGTCCATTACGACAATAAAAATACGTTTATATGTATTAGCCGTCATTTTACTCTTTTCCTCCTTAATTGTTCAACGGATATGGCCGCCTGTTAACTGGCCACACAGCATTGACAACGTTTTCACATCTTCTAAAAAAGAAACAATTCACAACAATATGTTGTCCTATTTAGGCTCTATTACTCTAAAAAGCAGCCGAGCATTCGTCGGAAGTCTGACCTCCTTTATTTTACTAAATGCAGGGAAAATTACAAGGAAAAAGCTGCCCGTTTTTTCGGCAGCTTATGACATTTGTATGACTCTATCAATCTATTAAGCTCTCGGATGAAATTTTCGATAAACATCAGTCAAACGAGGCTTCGTAACTTGAGTATAAATTTGTGTTGTCGAGATATCAGCATGGCCGAGCATTTCCTGGACGGCCCTTAAATCAGCCCCATTTTCAACCAAGTGGGCTGCAAAGGAATGACGCAGTGTGTGCGGTGTTAGCTCTTTATCAATACCTGCTTCAAGCGCCAATTTCTTTAAAATCTTCCAAAAGCCCTGACGAGAGAGGCGCTTTCCTTGATGATTTAAAAATAAGGCATTATCAGCATGTTTTAAGGAGACAAAATGGGGTCTACCCTGGTCAAGATAGTGTTTGACGGCATCGGCAGCCGTTTTGCCAATTGGGATGATCCTCTCTTTATCCGCTTTGCCCCTGCAGCGGATAAACCCCATCGTCAATTGGACATGCTCGATATCCAAGTCAATCAGCTCGCTGACGCGAATTCCTGTTGCATAAAGAAGCTCAAGCATAGCCTTGTCTCTTAAACCATAATGATCATTGGTTTTAGGAGTATCTAACAGCTGTTCCACTTCCTTTAGGGTTAACACCTTCGGAAGCGACCGTTCCATCCGCGGTGTTTCAATCTGCACGGTAGGGTCATCCTCAACCACTTTACTTCTTAATAAAAACTGATGAAATGCGCGAATGGAAGCAATGTGTCTTGCCAATGTCTTAGCAGACTTCCCCTGCTCCTTCAAAAACTCCAAAAAATGAATGATATGTACCCGCTGTACATCATTTAATGAAGGAATCAGTTCTACCTTGTTTAAATAGTCCAGGTAGCTTTTTAAATCGCGCTCATATGACAGCAATGTATTTAGGGCCAGTCTTTTTTCAACGCCCATATATTGCTTGAATTCCTGTAAATGCTGTTCCATTGCCTTACTCCCCATTTAAATAAAAAAATATCAGCCGGTCTACTAGAGAAGAATCGCTTTCGCTCATTGTATTTGAGACCTTAAGCGCCGTTCCTTCGGGTTCGTCATAGCGGTGATAGTTTTGATATTCTTCAGATACCCACATGATACCATAATAAAAAAGAATCGTGCACCCTGTGAATATGATAAATACTTTTACGGTTTGCAGAATGATTTTCATAAAAGAGAGCATGTTACGTTCCCCCAAAATAGTTTTCTATTAACAAGGTATGCCAAAATGGACAGGTTTTATACCTTGCTGCATCAGGTTTTCGCATGCTTATAAAAAAAGAAAAAGCCCTTTTCATTCAAAGGACTGTTTGATTTTATGCTGTTTGGGTTGTTCTTCATCTTTGACTTTATCCTGGCAGCGATGGCAGATACCATGAAAGGTAAGACGATGGTCTTTTATTTTAAAATTCCATCTCTTTTCTACCACTGCTTCGACATCTTCAAGTAAGTCCTCCTGAATTTCACTAACAGCACCACATTCGATACAAACAAGGTGGTGGTGAAAATGGGCAGCACCTTCCTGACGAAGGTCATAACGGGAGACACCGTCACCAAAATTTATTTTATCGACAATTTTTAACTCCGTTAATAATTCTAAAGTCCGGTAAACAGTTGCCAAGCCTATTTCAGGCGATTTTTCTTTAACGAGGAGGTACACATCTTCCGCGCTTAAATGATCCTCTTCATTTTCTAATAAAACTCTGACGGTTGCTTCACGCTGAGGTGTTAGCTTATAACTTGCTGAATGCAACTGCTTCTTTATTCTCTCAATTCTAGTTTCCATCCTGAAGCCCCTCCCACGCCACTGTTAATTCACATTATAACAGATAGGGAAGGAGATTCAAAATAAAATTATTATAAAGTGGAGTTTATATATATTATTATTTAATAATAATTATATACTAATTGAGGTAATCATTGTTTTCATCAGCCATGGCGATAAATATGCTTCAACAATTGACGCTGCTGAAATAAACACGACTGCCGCGATGAGGGCGAAAATATATCCCTTCAGTAAAGGCGCTAAAGGCTTTGCATACTGCTTCATAAATTGCTTCTTAATCATTCTCAATGAAAAAATGACTGACAAGGCCGCCATGATAATAAAGACTGGGATGATAATTAAGTTTTGCGGCAGAATCGAGGAGACTGCCAGCAGAAACCCTTTCCAGCCCATTTGGCTGACAAGGAACCCAACTGTAAAGCCTACCACCATTCCTTTGACAAACAGAAGAATGAGAATAACAGGAAGCCCGATAATGGAAATTCCCAGAATCCAAATTAATCCTATGAATTTACTATTATGAAGGAAGCTTTGCAAGAACAAATCGCTATTCTCGCCTGCGTTTTCTGTGGAGACTTGTCCAAAGAACTGCGATAAATAATAGAATAAATCTTCCTTTTGCGTAAAGCTCATACTATTGACGACGATTGCTCCAAAAATAACCCCCATAAAAAACAGGACAACAATAAATAAGAAAATTGAGGAATGCTCACGGAAACTTACTGCATTGGATGGGTACAAACGTTTTTTCATTTGCGGTTCCTCCTGGCATTTGCTAATGATTAATACATTCTATGCCAGTCTAGTTTTTCTATGATTAAAATTGCTAGATTCCATAAAAAATTCAGTTTTTTAATTAGAAAAACTATTTTATAACTTTAACAGCCAAAATTCTTAAGGTATTTGTGCTGATAGAACTTTTTATAACAACCGGGTATATGTATTTTTAGACATTCGGTCGTTATGAGCTCTTCATAACGACCGAGCGCTTGGTCTTTTCTGCCATTCGGGCGTTATGAACCCTTCATAACGACCGGGCACTTGGTCTTTTCAGCCGTTCGGGCGTTATGAGACCTTTATAACGACCGAGCGCTTGGTCTTTTCAGCCGTTCGGGCGTTATGAATCCTTTCATAACGACTGGGCACTTGGTTTTTTTAGCCATTCGGGCGTTATGAACCCTTCATAACGACCGGGGGCTTGTTTTTTTCAGCCGTTCGGTCGTTATGTGCTCCCCATAACGACCGAGCACTTCATATTTTCAATCGTTCGAGCGTTATGAATCCTTCATAAAAGAGAGCTCGCCTATTGGCGAGCTTAATAGATAGTTCATATGCGCTGTCGCAGTTATTGATCCGCAATTTTTCCGTACTTTCCCCCGCCGCCAGCTGCAAGGTTTATTTTTCCTTCACGTGCTTTCATAATCAAGTCCGCAATTTTTTCAGGAACGACCTCTTTTAATGCTTCAAAAGGAACCTCGTGTAAAATGGCCATTTCGCTTCCGAAGTGATTGACGAGTTTTTCCAGCATGCGCGGTCCTAGGCCGGGGATAAATTCGAGCGGCACCTGATGAACATAAGGCGGGCGTCCGGGCGGGCTCGTTTCGGCAGTTTTTAGTTCAAGGATTCGGTCAGCCACTCCTTTAATGATTTTGCTATGACCACACAAATCACAAATTTGGTCATCTTCCTGAAGCGGATTCAGACACTCGGCGCAAACGGTTTTATGGTATTTGCCGAGCAGGGGATCCAGACCGAAGTTAGCAATTACTTTACGCCCATCCTCACCCTTTAAGGCCTTAAACAGTTCCTTAAAGGTTGGTTCCTCCATCGCCACCACCTGATACTCACGGGCAATTTTTGCCAGAGAATGGGCATCCGAGTTAGTCACAAACGTATAATTGTGCAGTTCGCCTAACTGGTCAGCCATTTGTGTGTCAGAGCTTAGGCCCAGCTCAATTCCGTCAATCTTGTTGGGGTCGAGAACCTCTGCGAGAGACTTTTTAACCCCTTTTCCATATAGGCTTTTAAAAGGTGTAAAAACATGAGCCGGAATAAAAATGCCGCCCATTTCTTTGACCTTTTTCTGCAGCTCCATGCCGGTGATATAAATCCTTTGCGAGCTGAGCTGGATATTTTTCAAATGGCCCGACAGCCAATTAGAAAAATCTCTCATAACAGCGAGTGTTGGGAAATAGCAAAGAAGATGAATCGGGCCGTGGCAGTTTTCATCATAAATTTCCAATTCCGAGCCCGGAATGACGGTCAAGTCGCCAAATATCAAGCCCCCATCCTCATGCTCGTAAACCTCTCCACTTTGAATTAAGCTCTCCATTTCCAAAATGACTTCCGGAGAATGGCTGTCAATGATTCCGACCATGTTTAGCCCTTTTACATGGCGTGCATGTTCAATAATATTTGTAAATGTAAGAGATTTGGCCCCGGTTATTTTAACAGGCTTGCCCGTCCAGGTCCGGCCAATATGAATATGTAAATCCACATAATAGCGGTTCATTATTTATTCAACGCCTCTTGTAGTTGTAAGTATTGGACTGCGTAAATCGTTTTTGCGTCATAAATCTTTTGTTCTTTCACATATTGAAGGGCTTCTTCCAGCGTCAATTCTTCCAAATTGACAAACTCATCCTCATCAAGGGCTGCGGAATCTTCTTTTTTCGTTAAGCCTTTTGCGAGGTAAACATGGACAATTTCATCGGCAAAGCCCGGCGAGGTAAAAAAAGATGTAAGCAACTCAAGGCTTTCGCACACGTAGCCGGTCTCTTCCTCCAATTCCCGGCGGGCGCAGCTGGCCGGTTCTTCGCCTTTTTCAAGCTTGCCAGCAGGAATTTCCACGATGGTTCGTTCAAGTGCTTTACGATATTGCTCGACCATGATGATTTTATTTTCAGGGGTGACGGCTAAAATGGCTACCGCCCCTGGATGCTTGATAATTTCCCGCTTTGATGTTTTTCCGTTCGGCAGTTCTACTTCCTGTAAGTGAAGGCTGATGATTTTCCCTGAAAAGATTTCTTCGCTTTTAAGTGTTTTTTCCTCAAGCTTGCTCATTATCGTCAACTCCTGTTCTAGTCCGGTTCATTCACGTCATACATTTTACCATACTTGATTGGGAGGCGTATGGGATGAAGGTGTATGTGCATGAAAAGGGGATTATCCTTGTCGGCAAAGGCTGGGAAGTACTGCAAAAGCTAAAGGAATATCGGAAAGAGTTTGAGAATGTTTCCGACTGGGTGCAAAACGTCAAGCCAAAATAGATCCTGTTGTTTGTAGTCTCCCCCGTTCTTGATTAAAATTATAGAAAGATGAGGGGGGATTTTTTTGAAGAAGCGAAGGTTGGGCAGATCTGACTTGTATGTGACGGAACTTGGACTTGGCTGTATGTCAATTGGAACTGATGAAAAAGCGGCTCAAGAAATTATTGAAGCGGCTCTTGAGGAAGGGATCAATTATTTCGATACTGCGGATTTATATGATTTTGGGGTTAACGAAGAAATTGTCGGGAAGACGTTGAAAAGTGTCCGCGAAAAGGTGATTATCGCTACGAAGGTCGGGAACCGCTGGAAGCCGGATCATTCTGGCTGGACGTGGGACCCCTCGAAGGTCTATATCAAAGAAGCGGTGAAAAATAGTTTGAAACGGCTCGGAACAGATTATATTGATCTCTATCAATTACATGGCGGCACGATTGATGACCCGATTGATGAAACAATAGAAGCTTTTGAAGAACTAGTTTCTGAAGGAGTGATCCGCTATTACGGAATTTCCTCAATCCGTCCGAATGTCATCCGTGAATATGTGGAGACATCACATATTGTTTCGGTGATGATGCAGTACAGTATCCTTGATTGCCGTCCGGAGGAAGAGGCATTGCCGCTATTGGCTGAACATGGCGTGGGCGTTGTCACACGCGGACCGCTGGCCAAAGGGCTGTTGAGTGACAAGCTGCTAAACAAGGCTTCAGGGAAAGGGTATCTCGATTATAGTTTAGATGAATTGAGTGAGGTTTTGCCTCATTTGAAGGAAAAAGTGGGGGCAGGCCGTTCATTTACAGAAGTTGCGTTGCAGTATAATCTAGCTCATCCTGCGGTCGCCTCGGTTGTGGCGGGAGCGAGCCGCGTGGAACAGATTCGAAGCAATGCTGCTGCAGTTAGAAGTCAGCCGTTGACTGATGAGGAGGTTGCGGTGATTAAAGAGTTGACTAAGGGTAGTGTTTATTTGGAGCATCGGTAATAAATAAGGAGAGCATCCGCTCTCCTTTTATTTAAATTCCTTCCAATTCATGCCGCTCTCATTTAACAGCTCTTCAAAGGATTTGTTCTTTTCTTTCAATCTTCTTTCTTCCCGTTTTCTCTGCTCTTCTTCCTCGCGTTTTCTATCTTCTTCTGCCTTGAGCTGCTCCTGCTGCTCTTTTAACTTTTTTATTAAATCGGGATTCATCATATCTTTAAGCGTTACTGCAGCATTGTCTTTCTTCGGCTGACGTTTAGGTTGTTGTTGTTTTTTCTTCATAGGTTTGATGCTCCTTCAAAAACTACTTTTATTCCATTATACAACCTACTATTTCGAAAATCATATAAAAAGCAGGCTCCCTCATAGGTCAGCCTGCTTTACTCTATTACGCCATTTCCACGACCGTTGCCACTCCTTGGCCGCCGCCAATACACAGTGTGGCAAGTCCTAACTTGGCATCTCTCCGCTTCATCTCATGGATAAGTGTAACCAAAATTCGCGCCCCACTTGCACCAATCGGATGCCCAAGTGCAATCGCACCGCCGTTTACATTCAAGATTTCCTTGTTAAAGTGAAGCTCACAGTCCACTGCCAGCGACTGTGCCGCAAAAGCTTCGTTTGCTTCGATTAACTCAAGCTCTTCCAAGGAAACAGCAGCCTTCTCTAACGCTTTTTTCACAGCCGGAACCGGGCCAATTCCCATGATGCTTGGATCTACTCCAGCGCTAGCATTTGCCTTAATCGTTACAAGCGGCTTCAAGCCTAGTTCATCCGCCTTTTTTCTGCTCATTACCACTAAAGCTGCTGCGCCGTCATTAATACCAGATGCATTTCCCGCTGTTACCGTACCGTCCTTTTTAAACGCAGGACGCAGTCCAGCCAATTTTTCCACAGTGGTACCCTTTTTCGGATATTCATCCACGGCAAATACAACCGGCTCACCTTTTCGCTGCGGAATCACAACCGGAACGATTTCCTCTTTAAACCGTCCTTCTTCTATCGCCTTCACTGCTTTTTCCTGACTCCATGCGGAAAATTCATCCTGCTCTTCTCTTGTAATCGAATATTTTTCCGCTAGGTTTTCCGCTGTGATCCCCATATGATAGTCATTGAATACACAAGTAAGTCCGTCTGATGTCATCGTGTCAACCAGCTTTTGGTCACCCATTTTAAAGCCTTCGCGGGCATTTTTTAATATGTACGGTGCCTGACTCATATTCTCCATTCCGCCGGCGACCACAATTTCCGCATCTCCTGCCAAAATAGCTTGTGCCGCTAAGTGCACAGCTTTTAAACCTGATCCGCACACTTTGTTAATAGTCATCGAGGAAACAGTTTCTGGAATTCCTGCATTAAACGCCGCCTGCCTAGCCGGGTTTTGCCCAAGGCCAGCCTGAAGGACATTCCCCATAATCACTTCATCGACCTGCTCCGGTTTCACTCCTGCCTTCTGAAGTGCCTCCTTGATGACAACTCCTCCTAATTCAGGCGCACTTACACTTTTTAATCCACCATTAAAACTGCCAAGCGCGGTTCTGACAGCGCTAACAATTACAACTTCGGTTTGACTCATGACCTCTCCCCCTTATGGAATTTCTCACCTTATTTTAACACAGAAAATTACCATTTTTGTTAAAATTCTTGCTTTTAAAAAATCGACCCCGTTACAATGGAATTATGACAGGACGAGGGGGAACGAAATGCTGACTTTACCGAAAAAGGCAACCATTATTGAGGTTGGGCCGCGCGACGGCCTGCAAAATGAAAAATTGTTTGTGCCGACAGAAATTAAGAAACAATTTATTGCTGCCTTGAGAAACGCGGGACTTAAAGAAATGGAACTGACCTCCTTTGTATCGCCGAAGTGGGTGCCGCAAATGGGCGATGCAGAGGAAATTGTGGCCGACAGCCTTGCTGATACAACTAGAAACATTGTCCTCGCCCCAAACCGCCGGGGAATCGACCGGGTCTACTCCACCGATTGTCAAGCCGTCGCTGTGTTTGTCGGCGTTAGCAATACGTTTAATCAAAAAAATATCAACAAATCAACTGTTGACAGCATGACTGAATTAAAACCGATTATTAAAGAGCTTAAGGAAAAAAATTATTTTGTCCGTGCCTGCATTTCAACTGCTTTTTATTGCCCATATGAGGGTAAAATTGAAGAGGAAGAAACATTGAAGCTATGCCGTGAATTTGTCGAGGCCGGTGCCGATGAACTAAGCGTTGCCGATACGATTGGAATGGCCGCGCCACACGAAGCCTACTCGTTATTTTCAAAAATTAATGCGGAGTTTAAAGAAACCCTTATTACTGCCCACTTCCATGACACCAGAAAACTTGGGCTGGCTAATATCCTTGCTTCTCTCCAAGCAGGCGTAGACCGCTTTGATACATCTGCCGGCGGGCTGGGCGGATGCCCATTTGCCCCAGGTGCAAGCGGAAATACAGCAACAGAGGATGTCGTCTACATGCTCGAGCGGATGGGAATAGATACAGGAGTTGATCTCCAAAAGCTTGTCGATGCCATTGAAATCGTCCGTCCCCATATCTCCAGGGAAATCACAAGCGGCTATTTCAGTCTTCATAGCCAAACCGTCTCGTGAATAAATGCCCCTGTGTTTAAGCATCTTATAGATGATAAGACCATTGAAGGGAGATTTGTTCATGAGCCAAAAGCGCGATAAAGGAAACAGCATGCAAGGGAAAAACTACGCAGACTCTGCAGGAGGCGGCAAGCGGATGATTGCTGCAGAAGAAATGGAAAAAGCCCTTCATCCGACAAAGCGCCAAAACGCAGAATCATAATCATGCCTTTCATTCAAAGCCGCCCATTAGATGCTGCGGCTTTTCTTATGTTAAAATATGGATTACCAACCATCTGGAGGTGCCAAATTTGAAGAAGGCCTTTCGAACCCTGTTTATTTTGTTATTTTTTTGGCTTGCGATCGGTTTGTTTTTTACCAACCGAATCATGTATATGAAGAAGAAGGATGAGGATTTCATTTTAAAGCGGGAAAAGGAGGCGGGCAGGTTCAATCCCGATGAATTTGAGTCCCTGCCTAAACGAGATGTGGATATCCCCTCTCCGTTCGGCTATGCGATTAAAGCCTTGCTAGTGGAACCCCATCAGACCAATCGCTATGTGATCATATCGCACGGCGTAACGGAAAACAAAATGAATTCAGTGAAATACATGAACCTGTTCCTCGAGCGCGGTTTTAATACCCTGATTTACGACCATCGCCGCCACGGGGAATCCGGCGGCAAAACCACGAGCTATGGCCATTACGAAAAATTTGATTTAAAAGCAGTGGTCGACTGGCTGAAACAAGAAAAAGGATCGGACTTGCTACTCGGGATTCACGGAGAATCGATGGGGGCGGCAACGATGCTGCTGTATGCCGGACTCCTTGAAGATGGGGCCGATTTTTACATTGCAGACTGTCCATTTTCTGACTTTAAAGATCAGGTGGCCCATCTCATTAAAAGGGATTTTAAGATTTTTCCAGGGCTGCTGCTTCCGATTGGGGATGCTTTCCTGCGCCTGCGCGATAAGTATTCCATCCGCCATGTTTCACCGATTTCGGCTATCGAAAACATCAAGCATCCGGTTTTATTTATCCATAGCCAGAAGGATGATTATATTCTGCCATCGATGACCCATGATTTATTCGAACAAAAAAAAGGCCCGAAAATGCTTTATATTGCAGAGGAAGGCGTCCACGCCCAATCCTTTAACGAAAACCCGGATGACTATAAGCGGGTCGTGGATGAATTTTTGGAAAAATACGTCCTCCATGCCTACCCATGCTAAAAACAGACTGTCCATAATGGATCAGTCTGTTTTTATGACGAGGCTCATCCTTCCGTTCAGGATTTGCTGCGGACTTTTTAACTGAAAGCAATTGCTGGCTGTCGAAAAATCAATTTTCATTTGCTCGTCGAAGAACACCATTTTGTGTTTTTCGATATACACTGGCCTGTCATTCGTTTCAATTTCAACTTCAGTATCGTCTAATTCGCCTGTGAACCACAGAGCGGCAACACCACTGACTGCTCAGCCGCAGCCATCCGTATCGTATTTAAGCTGTAAATAGCCTTCACGTCCCGCTGTCCGCTCATTGATTTTTTTGGCAGCCTCTTCGGTTATGATGATTTCCACGTTTAACACTCTCCTCATTTAGGCATATGATGATTGTAGCATATGTTGGTTTGGGCTGTTTTTATTTTGCTCGCCACCATTTGGTTGCATTTCCCTATTAAACCAGTTATTCTCATGGATAATAGAATATTTTTTAAAGGAGTGCTTCGGATGTCAAAGGTTACAATTAAAGTTAACGATAATGGGTCACTTAGAATTACAGGCGATGTGGAATTGTTGGATGGCGAGGGGAATGTGTATACAACAAAACCTTCCTTTTCTCTTTGCCGGTGCGGAATGAGTAAAAACAAACCTTTCTGCGATGGTTCGCATAAAGGAAATTTCGAGTCTCAGGTTCGGGTGCCTAAGGAAGAATAAATAAGGTGAAAAAAGAGCGGCTTTCTAGTTGGAGTCGCTCTTTTATATGTCCGTCATTCGAACGTCGGCAATAGTATCGATGGGAATTCGATGTACTTCTTGAAAGCGGTCAATCACATGCAGCCTGTGCGCGATTTCGTTCCAATAATGGATTTTTCCAATGACAATTTCATAATTTCGGTTCCGATAATGGGTAATTGTCACGTACTGGTCAAATTCGATGGCTTCTGCCAAGATTTCGTTCATGAGCTCAAGCTGCTGCTCATCCATTTCTTTCTGCTGTTCATACTGATCTTCCTTTACCCAATCCCTGAGCATTTTCACATGCTCAGGCAGCATCATCGACGTCCATTTAATTCTGCCACGGTCGCGAATCATTTGCCTCGCCTTCTTTCTCTAGTCTTTATTCGCGGATAGCGTCTTTTTACTTGCGGATAGCGTCTTTTTACTTGCGGATAAGCCCTTCTTACTTGCGGATAATCCGCTTTTACTTGCGCAAACCAGTTATTTTACATCTTATGCCCGCCCACAAGCGTGGCCCGGTGCTTGGCAGTTCCTCCAGCGGTATAGGAAACAGCACGCAGGAGAGAGCCCGGGCCAAAGCGTCTGCGGACGGAATCAACAACATAGCCCAGCTCACGTCGTTTATAAGCACCTTGGTCAAACAGATCAATCTGAAGCTCGCAGTCGTCCTCAATATTGCTAAGCGCAATGGAAATCTGCCGGACGGTTTTGCCGTTATAGTGCTCGTGAAATAGTTCGAGGCAGACGCGGTAAAGGTCCATCGTCACATTGGTCGGCTGCTGAACGGTTCTCGAGCGGTTAAAGCCGCCGCCGAATTCATCCTGGCTGTAGCTGACGCCAAGGCTGACCGTCCGCCCCGCCTTCCGCCTTGTTCTCGCTCGCTTGGCAACCTCCTCACACATCTCCAAAATGACATGTTTAATTTCCTCTTCGTCTTTATAATCCCGCAGCAGGATTTGGCTTTTTCCAAAGCTGATCTGCCCCTCGATAATCGGCGCGCCCAAATCGGAAAGATCGACTCCCCAGGCATGATGATAAAGCTGATTGCCCATGATGCCGAATTTCTTCTCCAGCTGTTCTAAGTCATAGCGGGCGAGCTGACCGACTGTGAAAATGCCCATGCCGTTGAGCGTTTTTTCAACCCGCCTGCCGATTCCCCACATTTCCCGAAGCGGCGACACCTTCCAAAGTTTTGTCTGCACATCATCATAGGTCCACTCGGCAACCCCGTGTTTCTTAGCCTCTAAATCAAGACAGAGCTTTGCCAGCAGCATATTGGGGCCAATTCCGACCGCGCATGGGAGCTGGAATTCCCGCTCAATATCGTCCTTTATTTTTTTTGCAATCGTCTGGGCATCACCCCACAAATGCAGGGCGCCGTCCACTTTAATAAAGCTTTCATCGACGCTGTAGGTGTGAATGGCTTCCTTTGGAACATAGCGGTTAAACACACGGGAGATTTCTGTTGAAATACGTAAATAGGTGGCCATTTTCGGTTCGACCAGCCGAATTCGCGGATCGTTTGGAATTTCAAATAGCCGTGAGCCCGTCTTGATGCCAAATTCTTTTTTCAATCTTGGGGAAGCGGCAAGCACGATGCTCCCCTGCCGTTCTTTGTCGCCGACAATCGCAATGTAACAATCCAGCGGGTCAAGCCCCTCCATGACAGCTGAACAGCTGGCATAAAAGCTCTTCATGTCGACACATAAAATTTTATTGTGCGGTAACGTGTTGTAATCAACCATGATTATCCCTCACAGTTTCAAAATTCGAACATTTGTTCTTCAATATTATATCTATTATCTTAAGCGAATATGCGTTCGTATTCAATGGAAATTTTTTAAGGCTTACCAAATATGGCTAAAGTGCAAAAAAGCGATATAATGAAGGTGAGGTGCATGTGAATGGATAAAAAGCTGATTGTGAAAATGATCAAGAATTGTTTTAAACAGTATTATGAGGCGGATTCTTCACCGATTGGCGATAAAGAGTTGGAGGAGTTGGTTACTCGGATTCTGCAAACGAAAGACGAAGACCCCACTGCCGATTTATATGAGGTTGTAAATGATATGGTGTATGATTATTTAACTGGCTAAAATAGAAAAAGCCCCTAATAAAATAGAGGCTAAAACTACTTCTTATTCAGCATCTTCTTCCCAATCCGCTCAAACAACCGCGGAAACAGTACATAAACCACGCTGCCCATGTTCATCCAGCGCGGCAGGTTGATTTCCCGTGTTTTCGTCAGCATGCTGTCAACGACTTTCTGGGCCACATACTCCGGCTGGAGCATGAATTTTTGGACGTTTTTTACATAGGTGCCCTGTTCATCGGCGATGTTAAAAAAGTTCGTGGCAATCGGGCCTGGATTCACCGAGGTTACCTGAATGTTGTAGTCATCAAGCTCCATCCTTAATGCATTCGTATAGCCAAGCACCGCATGCTTAGTAGCCGAATAAACACTTGATTTCGGGGTGGCAATTTTTCCAGCCTGAGAAGCGATGTTGATAATATGACCAAATCGTCGCTCACGCATCCTAGGCAAGACCATGCTCGTGCACGCCATCAGCCCGACAACATTCACCTCAAACATGCCCTTCACTTCATCAATCGATGCCTCATGGGCTTCACGAAAAACACCAAACCCGGCATTATTTACAAGAATGTCGACACGGCCGAATCCCTTAAAAATTTGCTCAAAAACCTTCTTCACTCGATCCGTATCCGCTACATCCAGCTGAAACACTTCAACCTTGGCAGAATACCTTTTTTCAAGCTCTATCTTAAGCTGCTGGAGCTTATCGATGCTCCTGGCCAATAAAACGAGATTGGCGCCGCTCGCGGCACAAAGTTTCGCAATTTCCGCTCCAATTCCACCGGAAGCACCAGTTATGACAATATTTTTATCCTTCAATCTTCCGTTCATCAATAAAACACCTCATCAGGGTCATCCCACCCGCCTTAAAGATTGGCGTAATAAAGAACGGGATGAGTATCTTTACTACTAATTTCTCCGATGGATGCCAAATAGTCAAGCTGGGCGACGGTTTCCGATATCGTCAGCATCAATTCACGTTTATAAACACTCGGGAATAGCCGTTTGCAGATTTCAAAAACGGTCAGCTGTTCTTCCTTCAGCCAGCTGTTGACCGTCATCGCACGTTCATGCTGACGGATAAGCCGTTTCTCAACAAGCTCTGCTAATTCGTAGACATCTTCGCCGTGCCCGGATTTTACCACCTGAATCGGATACGACAGCAATTTTTGCATCGAATGATTATGCTGCAGCTGAGGCTTTGGCCGCTCCTTTTGGCCTGGTGCCGGCGGTTCGAGCAATGGATTTGGGGATATATGAGCGATGATCAAATCGCCGCCAATCAGAACGCCATCCTTTTCCCGATAAAGGGCAATCTGGCTCTGGGCGTGCCCTGGTGTTTCAATGACCTGCCATTCCGACAGGCCCAGCGGTCTCATCCCTTCCACAAGCTGCCCAGTCAACGGACGATTGCATAAGAATTTATGGCCTTCCCTGAAAAAAGATGTCAACGGAAAATACTCATTTGGCAGCCCAAACTCTTCAAACAGTTCTTTGAAAAATGCCTCTTGTTCCTGTAAAAATGTTTCCGCTGGTTGAATCCAGCGCTCATTCAACGGATGACCGTACACATCAAGTTCGTCTGGAAAAAAATCAAGCAGACCGCAATGGTCCGGATGGTGATGGGTAAGGATTACCTGTTCAATATTTTCCGGTTGCAATCCTAATTCAGCCAGCTGCTGAGTAAGGGAGTTCCATGCTTTTTCGGTTTTCGGTCCTACATCTACTAGGGTCAGCCGTTCCCCTTTTATTAAATATACATTGACATCCCCGACTGGAAATGGGGTCGGCAGTGACATTTTGGCAACACCGTCTTTCCATTCTGTCATCTGAAAAACTCCTAACGTTATTTTTGAATAAAGAATAATTATGCATGAAGTATGATAGTTATGTATTGTCTTATAATAAAATAAAGTGTACCGATTTTTTTTACCATTGTCATTATTTTTACATAACTTTTTCGAAAAAACAAAAAATTGGCAAATTTATCTCTTGACAGACAAGCCATTTTTCCTGCATAATCACTATTAAAATTTGATTCGTTGACATGCAATGAGTAAGGCCAGTAGATGGAAAACGGCGAAAGAGAGTGAAGTCCGGAGGCTGAAAGACTTCACCGCCCTCTTGAACATCGAACCTACCTTATGAGCATTTAGGCAAACCTAACGTATCCCGGCGTTAACGGTGTTGAGTAAGCCCAACTGCGAAAAATAGCAGCCGGCAAATGAAGGTGGTACCACGGAAGCTAAGACCTTTCGTCCTTTACGGATGAAGGGTCTTTTGTATTTTATTCACGGTGAAAAGGGGGAATTTTTTCATGAAAAAGATGGCGATTATCGGTGCGGGTTCGATGGCGGAAGCCCTTATTTCAGGAATTCTGGAAAATGGTTTAATGGACCGGAGAAATGTTTGGGTGACCAACAACTCAAACCAAGAAAGATTAAATGACTTGGAGAATCGTTATGGTGTTGTTGGAACGTACGATTTAAATGCTCTTTTTTCAGGGGCGGACATTGTCATGCTGGCGATGAAACCGAAGGATGCAGCGAGTGCAATCGATTATATTCGTGACCATCTGCGTGGTGAAATGCTGATTGTATCCGTTCTTGCAGGTGTTTCGACGGAATCAATTGAAGCGCTCGCCGGAAAGCCACTATCCATTGCAAGGGCAATGCCAAATACATCGGCAGCAGTCGGGAAATCCGCAACGGCGATTGCCGTTAATGCTCGTGTTTCAGAGGAACAGCTTGAAACAGCCCGACAGCTTTTCGGAACCGTCGGATTGGCGGAGTTTGTAGAGGAAGTCCAGCTTGATGCGGTAACAGGCCTGTCCGGAAGTGGCCCAGCCTATATTTATTACTTAATTGAAACGATGGAAAAAAGCGCGGTTGAAATCGGCCTGGAAAAAGAAATGGCGAAGCAGCTGATTGTGCAGACGTTAATCGGCGCCGCAGAAATGGTCAAAAACTCTTCCAAATCACCGGAGCAATTACGCCGGGAAGTGACAAGCCCTGGCGGAACCACTGAGGCAGGCATTCGTGTCCTTGAGGAAAACGGCGTGCAGCAAGCGTTCATTTCCTGTATTAAAGCTGCGGCAGCCCAATCTAAAAGAATGGGAGATGCCTTGTGCAGCCAGCTGCAGGTTGGGAAACGTTAGGAAGAGACTTTTTAATTTTGGTAAACTAAGAGTAAGACGCAAAATAAAGGATTGTGGAAATGGAAAACATACTTATTCTATTGTTTTCATTAGGCCTCTTCGTTTGGCTTGTTTTTCTCTTAGATGCCATAATCGGCTTAAGAAAATTAGATTCGTTAGAAGATGAGGAGCCTCTTGATTGGGGGCCATTATTATCGGTCGTTGTCGCGGCTCGGAATGAAGAGGAACATATTAAAGCAAGTATTTTAAGCCAGCTTGAACAGACCTATAAAAATGTCGAGTGGATCCTGGTGAATGATCGCTCCACTGATGAAACCGGAAAATCAATGGAGCAATTGGCACACCAGGATTCAAGAATAAAGGTCGTCCATGTTCACGACCTTCCCGATGGCTGGCTTGGCAAGAACCACGCCTTATTCACTGGTGCGCAAATTGCACAAGGTAAATGGCTGTTGTTCACCGATGCTGATATCAAATACGAAAAAGAAGCATTCGCCAAGGCGCTCCATTATGCAGAGAAGCACCAGCTTGACCATTTAACTGCCGCACCGAATTTATCCGCAAAAAGCTTCTGGCTGAAAACCTTCGTCGCCTTTTTCTTGTTTGGGTTTTCCTATTTTAAACGCCCTTGGCTGGCGAATAATCCAAAATCGAAAACCGGAACAGGCATTGGCGCCTTTAACCTAATTTGCAAAGAAGCTTACGAAACATTTGGCACGCATGAACGGATCAAGATGCGGCCCGACGATGACCTGCAGCTGGGAATGCTTTTAAAAAAGGAAGGGTATCGGCAGAGAATTGTAACGGCACTCCAACTAATCGAAGTGGAGTGGTACGGCAGCCTTCATGAAGCTTTCGTTGGTCTCGAAAAAAACACCTTCGCCGGATTAAACTATCGAATCAGTATGGTGTTTTTTGCTATTTTCGGAGTATTCACCACTAATGTTCTCCCTTTTATTACGATTTTTTCCGGAAATAAAACCATTGCCCTGCTTAGTTTAGGAAATATTCTCCTAAGCGGCATTCATTACTTCATGATTATCAGAAGAATGACGGTATTCTCCCCTGCCTTGTTTCTGGTTTTGCCCCTTACCGCCTTATTGTTTATTTATTCCATCATCCGGGCAAGCTGGCTGACCTTCAAACGAGGCGGGATTGTTTGGAGGGGAACAACTTATCCGTTAAGCAAGCTAAGGGATCATGAGTAAGCAGGATTTTTCATGAAATAACCAGTATTTGCTATACTAATAGTGGCTTATTTTTGAAAATTAGGAGGTTCGCAAATGGCAGCAAAATTATTTTCTCCTTACACTGTTAAGGGGGTTACCTTTAAAAATCGGATTGTCATGGCGCCGATGTGCATGTACTCCAGCCATAATGAAGATGGTCATCTGCAAAACTGGCATCGCACCCACTATACATCAAGAGCCGTCGGGCAGGTTGGCCTCATCATTGTCGAGGCAACGGCAGTCAGTCCGGAGGGACGGATTTCGCCGCAGGATTTGGGGATCTGGAACGATGAGCATATCGCAGGCTTCCAGGAGCTTGCCGGGCTTGTTAAAGAACATGGCGCCAAAATTGGCATCCAGCTTGCCCATGCCGGCAGAAAAGCTGTTTTAGAAGGCGAGATATTAGCCCCTTCTGCTATCGCTTTTAACGAAGATTCAAAAACGCCGAAGGAAATGACGAAGGACGATATCGCAGCAACTATTGAAGCCTTTAAAAAAGGAGCAGAACGGGTTAAAAAAGCCGGGTTTGATGTGATTGAAATTCACGGAGCCCATGGCTATTTGATTAATGAATTCTTATCCCCGCTTTCCAATAAACGGACGGACGAATATGGCGGATCTGCCGAAAATCGCTACCGTTTCCTGCGGGAGGTAATTGATGCTGTTAAAACAGTTTGGGACGGACCGCTGTTTGTCCGCGTTTCTGCCCACGATTACCATGAGGATGGGTTAACCCCCGAAGATTATATAACCTTTGGCAATTGGATGAAAGAGCAAGGTGTGGATTTAATTGACGTCAGTTCAGGTGCGGTTGTCCCTGCGCGGATTGATGTCTATCCAGGCTACCAAGTAAAATATTCCGAAACGATTAAATATGGAGCAGACATTCCAACAGGAGCAGTTGGATTGATCACATCACCTCTGCACGCCGAAGAAATTTTGCAAAACGAACGGGCTGACCTAATCTTTTTAGCCCGCGAATTGCTGCGTGATCCATACTGGCCTAGAAAAGCAGCAAAAGAGCTCGGAGTTTCTATCGACGGTCCAAAGCAGTATGAACGCGGCTGGGTTTAAGCAGAAAAGCACTTACCGATTATGGTAAGTGCTTTTCACCTTTTAATGGAATGTTAATTTCCTTAAAGTCCTCGGCAATATCCGTATTTGGAAAGATTTCTGCTGCCTCTTTGACTAATTCCCGCCACGCATGCCGGTCATAACGCGAACTGATATGCGTCAGGCAAAGCTGCTTTGCTTCCGCTTGTTTCGCCACTTTGGCTGCCTGATGGGTCGTCGAATGGAAGTAGTCAAATGCCAGCTGGTCTTCCCCCTTGGCAAACGTTGCTTCATGAACTAACAGGTCTGCCCCTTTAGCCAAGAAAATCGCGTTTTCGCAGAATCTTGTGTCACCAAGAATCGTCACAACCCGGCCCTTTTGGGCTGGTCCGAGAAACTCGTTAGGTTCAATCACCCGCCCGTCTTCAAGCGTAACGATTTCCCCATCTTTAATTTTTTTAAAAATTGGTCCTGGCTGTACGCCTGCTTCCTTCAATTTATCTGCCAGCAAGGTTCCTGGTCTGTCTTTTTCAGCCACCCGATATCCGTAAGACATAATTCCATGGTCGAGCAGGCGGGCTTCCACCGAAAATTGCTCATCTTCAAAAACAATTCCTTCTTCAATTTCGACCACTTTCAACGGGTACTTTAAATAGGTTTGACTGATAGAAAGACTTATTTGAAGGAAGTCCCGAATCCCTTTCGGTCCGTAAACTGTAACTTCTGTTTCCCCGCCCTGGAATGACCGGCTCGATAACAGTCCGGGCAATCCATAAATATGATCGCCGTGCAAATGGGTAACGAATATTTTTTCAATTCGCCGCGGTTTGATGGATGTATGTAAGATTTGGTGCTGGGTTGCTTCGCCGGCATCGAACAACCAAACAGAACCGCGCTCCTCCAAGAGCTTGAGGGCAATTGATGTCACATTGCGAAGCTTGGCCGGCATGCCTGCCCCTGTTCCTAAGAAAAAGACATCCACAGTAAAAACTCCTCTCTCTTCCGTACCTGTTTTATTATCGTAACTATATCATAAAGTGTAAACCAATGCTTATTTGTTTCCTCCAAAAATGATACATGCTATTTTAGATATTAGCGAAATCTAAGATTATATAAAAGCTATTATCGCTAGGAAAGAGGTTAATACATAATGGATCAAAATCTGTCATCATTAATCATGATTTTTGGAGCAACCGGGGATTTATCCAAACGAAAGCTGTTTCCATCCCTTTATCGATTATATGAACGCGGCCGTTTAGACAAATTTGCCGTGATTGGAATTGCCCGAACCCAGCAGCCGCATGAGAAATTCAAGCAGTCCGTTAAGGATTCTGTCATTGCTGCATTAGGAGAGAAGCCAAACCTTGATGAGTTTGTGTCCCATTTCTACTATCAAAGTCACGATGTGGCGGATTCCAATTCCTATGCCGCTTTAAAAAATCTGGCGGATGAAATAGACGGCCACTACGGCCTTGAAGGCAACCGCATTTTCTATTTGGCCATGGCGCCTGAGTTCTTCGGACCGATTGCGCTTCATTTAAATTCAGACGGCCTTACCGATGTAAAAGGCTACAAGCGGCTTGTCATTGAAAAACCGTTTGGACATGACCTTGAATCGGCAAAGGAATTGAACAAGCAGATCAGGACTGCTTTCTCAGAAGAGGAAATTTACCGGATTGACCATTATTTAGGAAAAGAAATGGTCCGCAATATTGAAGTGATCCGCTTCGCTAATGCGATTTTCGAACCGCTTTGGAATAACCGGTATATTTCCAATATTCAAGTGACCTCCAGTGAAACGCTCGGCGTCGAAGAACGGGGCCGCTATTATGAATCAAGCGGTGCCTTACGAGATATGCTGCAAAACCATATGATGCAAATGGTGGCATTGCTTGCAATGGAGCCGCCGATCAAACTGACGACAGATGAAGTTCGCTCTGAAAAGGTTCGTGTCTTCCGGTCACTTCGGTCCATTGAGGGTGAGCAGGTAAAGAATTACTTTGTCCGCGGCCAATATGGCGAGGGTACAATTGGTGATAAGCAGGTTCCAAGGTACCGTGATGAGCCGAATGTAGATAAAGAATCCAATACTGAAACCTTTGTCGCCGGGAAAATTATGATTGACAATTTCCGCTGGGCCGGTGTTCCTTTTTACATTCGAACCGGAAAAAGAATGACCGCCAAAACAACTAAAATTGTCGTTCAATTTAAAGACATCCCGATGAATTTGTATTATCAGACGGAAAAAATGCTCAATCCAAACCTATTGGTGATTCATATTCAGCCGGAAGAAGGAATCACCCTGCATCTGAATGCAAAAAAAGCCGGCGGCCATTTAGATGCCCAAGAGGTAAAATTGAGCTTTGCCAATACCGGTATTCATGCGATGAACACGCCGGAAGGCTATGAAAAGCTGCTCTACGATTGCATGCGCGGTGATGCCACTAACTTCACCCATTGGGACGAAGTTGCCTACTCGTGGGCGTTCGTAGATAAAATCTCGAAGGTTTGGGAAAGTGAGAAGGCTGCCTATCCAAATTACGAGTCAGGCTCTATGGGGCCGAAAGAGGCAGATGAGCTGCTGGAGAAGGATGGCTTTTTCTGGTGGCCGGTGAACGAAATGTATGTCGATATTTGTAAACAATAAAAATAGAAGCTCCACTAGGCCTTCCTATTAGGCTAAGTGGAGCTTTCTTTATGATTTTGTAAAAAATCTTTGTTAAAGCTAGTCGCAGTACCTTTATTTTGGTCAGGTTCTATATGGTGGGATCCAGCGGTTTCAATGATATTTTTTCCATATTTGTCACGAAGGCTGGAAAGGGTTTTAAGAAGCGGCTCTTTTTTGGCGTCCTTTTCATAGGAAAACAAATCCAGCTGTTTATAGGCGTTGTCATGTTCCACTAAATCAGTTCCGGTGATTCCTAACAATCTAACCGGATCCCCGCTCCAATGTTTTAAAAGTAGTTGCTTGGCTAATGAAGCAAGTTCCTCTTTTTGGCCGATTGGATTAGCAAGCTTTTTACTCCGTGTGATGGTCTTTCTATCCTTGTACCGAATCGTGATACCGATAGTAGTTGCCAGGACATTTTTTCGTTTCAGCCTGACGGATACCGTCTCGGCGAGCGAATCCAAGACTTGAAAAAGCTCCTGCTGGTTGCTGACGTCTCGTGGCAAGGTGGTGGAATTGCCGATGCTTTTAAATTCATCAATCGATTCGGGGTCGACAGGCCGGTGGTCATTTCCATTTGCCCGCTCTTTTAAACGAATACCATTGATGCCAAGCAGTGTTTTTAGCTGAATATCATTAGCTTTTGCCAGTTCGCCAATGGTATGAATGCCGATGGTTTTTAGTTTTTCGGCCGTCTTTTTACCCACACCGTGCATTTCGTTTGTATTTAAAGGCCAGAGTTTGGCGGGGATATCACGTTTGCGAAGAATCGTGATTCCCATCGGTTTTTTCATATCTGAAGCCGTTTTGGCTAAAAATTTATTAGGGGCAATCCCGATGCTGCAGGGTAAATCCAGCTGCTCAAGGATTCTTTTTTGAATGGTTTGGGCGATTTCGATAGGACTGCCGAACTCAAAGCTTTCGGTAATATCCATATAGCCCTCGTCAATGGATACGGGCTCAACTAGGTCTGTGTACTGTCTGAGGATAGTAAACATGCCCATCGAGGCCGCCCGGTAACGGTCAAAATTGGGTGATTTGACAATCAGCTGCGGGCAAAGCTTTCTCGCTTCCCAAAGGGGCATCGTTGTTTTCACGCCAAATTTTCTCGCTTCATAGCTGCAGGTGACAATAATCCCTCTGCGCTCCTCAACGTTTCCGGCAATGGCAAGCGGCTTTCCTTTGAGGGAAGGGTCGTATGCCATCTCCACGGAAGCATAAAAGCTATTCATATCCACATGTAAAATGACCCGCCCGTTTTTTGGGTACATTTCCTTCATTCAGAGCCACCCCCTTTGACTATAGTATATCAAAAAGGAGAACCCATAAAAATCAGGTTCCCCTTCAAAAAACTTTATTGGTTCGTCACTTCATCAATGATCGCCAAGACCATTTCCCCAAGCTTGTATAGCTCCTCAATCGGCATGCGCTCATTGGTAGTGTGGATTTCTTCGTAACCGACAGCGAGGTTCACGGTTGGAATACCGAAGCCTGCGATGACGTTCGCGTCGCTGCCGCCGCCGCTATGCTGCAGCTCGCAGCTGCGGCCAATTTTAGCAGCTGCTTTACGAGCGATTTCTACCACCTGGTCGCCTTCACCAAATTTGAAGCCCGGATACATAACTTGCACATCCACCTCAGCACGTCCGCCCATTTCTGAAGCAACTGTTTCAAAGGCTTCCTTCATTTTCGCAGCCTGCGCTTCCATTTTTTCAGGAATCAAAGAACGGGCTTCAGCCAAAATATCAACCCGGTCGCAGACAATGTTTGTCGCTTGGCCGCCTTCAAAGCGTCCAATATTGGCAGTTGTCTCGTGGTCAATTCGCCCTAACGACATTCTCGCGATAGACTTTGCCGCAATCGTAATAGCAGAAACACCTTTTTCAGGTGCAACCCCGGCATGGGCTGTTTTTCCATAGATAACCGTTTTAATTTTCGCTTGGGTCGGTGCGGCCACAACCACGTTTCCGACTAACCCGTCGCTGTCAAGCGCGTAGCCATATTTTGCCTTCATTAGCGTAGGATCAAGAGCTTTTGCCCCGACAAGGCCGGATTCTTCCCCAGCGGTAATCACAAACTGGATTTGGCCATGCGCAATGTTTTGTTCTTTCATCACACGAATCACTTCTAACATAACAGATAAACCTGTCTTATCATCTGCTCCAAGGATGGTCGTTCCATCGGTCACTACATAACCGTCTTTTATCGAAGGCTTAACTCCCCTGGCAGGCACAACTGTATCCATATGAGAGGTAAAATAAATTGGGTCTACCCCTTCTTTCGTTGCAGCAAGGGTGCAGACCAAGTTGCCAGCGCCATGGCCAGTTATAGAAGTTGTATCATCCTCATATACGTCAAGTCCTAAGTCGCTGAACTTTTTCTTTAACACTTTAGCAATTTCGGCCTCATGTTTAGTTTCTGAATCAATTTGGACCAGCTCTAAAAATTCATTTAAAAGACGTTCTTGGTTAATCATTTGCCGAAGCCTCCAATATATGTACTTTACTTTTTCAGTATACCTTTTTTTCAAACGAGTCTACAAATGAAAGGACCATTAAAAATGGTCCCAAAAAATCTACAACGGAATATTTCCGTGTTTTTTATATGGTCTCGATTCTTTCTTCGACCTTAGCATCTCTAATGCTTGAATCAACTTGATTCTAGTTTCGCGCGGGTCGATGACGTCATCCACCATTCCCCTGGATGCCGCGACATAAGGGTTCGCAAATTTCTCACGGTACTCCTCTATTTTTTGCTGCCTAGTCTGTTCAGGGTTATCGCTGTTTTGGATTTCCTTTGCGAAAATAATATTAGCTGCTCCCTGTGGACCCATGACGGCAATCTCCGCATTCGGCCAGGCAAAGACAAGGTCGGCTCCGATTGACTTACTGTTAAGCGCCACATACGCGCCGCCGTAGGCTTTACGCAGAATTACCGTCAACTTCGGAACGGTCGCTTCTGAATAAGCAAATAAAATTTTTGCCCCGTGGCGGATGATGCCGCCATGCTCCTGCTTAACGCCCGGAAAGAAGCCAGTTACATCTTCAAAGGTGATAATCGGGATATTAAAAGAATCGCAGGTGCGAATGAATCGGGCTGCTTTGTCAGAAGAATCGATGTCAAGACCGCCGGCCATTACTTTTGGCTGGTTACAAACAAGTCCCACTGTTTCCCCTTTAATTCTTGCAAACCCAACAACAATATTTCTGGCAAAATCCTTATGAATTTCCATGAAAGAATCCGCATCAACAACCTGTTCAATAACATTTCTTACGTCGTATGGGCGGACAGCATCGAAGGGAATCACATCCGTCAAATCAGGACGGTAATCTTCCTCTTCTGCCACTTCCACTCTTGGCGGTTTTTCTTCATTATTCTGCGGCAAGTAGCTCAGCAGCTTTCGTACATTTGCCAAAACTTCTTCCTCGGTTGCACCGCGGAAATGAGCATTCCCGCTGATGGTATTATGTACACCGGCACCGCCCAAGTCTTCTGCCGAAATTTTCTCCCCAGTAACGGTTTCAATAACCTTCGGCCCAGTAATGAACATTTGGCTCGTTTTTTCCACCATGAATACAAAATCGGTAATTGCGGGTGAATAAACCGCACCGCCGGCACATGGGCCCATGATGACGGAAATCTGCGGAATGACTCCCGAATAAATAGAATTGCGGTAAAAGATTTGTCCGTAGCCGTCTAAGGATACAACCCCTTCTTGGATGCGGGCACCGCCGGAATCATTCAGACCGACAAACGGGGTGCCATTTTTGGCTGCCAAATCCATTACATTAGCAATCTTTTTGGCATGCATTTCCCCCAAAGCGCCGCCAAAAACGGTAAAATCCTGTGAAAACAAATAAATTGGACGTCCGTTCACTTTTCCATATCCAGTTACAACGCCATCGCCAGGCCCCTTTTGGTCTTCCATCCCAAAATCGTTTGTGCGGTGCTCAATAAATGGATTTAATTCAACAAACGTCCCCTTATCGACTAACAGGTCAATCCGCTCGCGGGCTGTCAGCTTCCCTTTTTCGTGCTGCTTTTCAATCCGTTCATCACCGCCGCCGAGTTCTACCTCCCGGCGTTTGTCATACAGCTCGTTTAACACTTCATAGATATCCATTTTGTTACCCCTTTGTCTGTTTCTTTTCGCAAAGCTCAAATAAAACGCCCGATGCCGATTTTGGATGCATGAAGGCAATATCTGCCCCGCCTGCCCCTGGCCTTGGCACCTCATCGATCATCCTAATACCATGCTCCTTCATTTCCGCAATTCTTGCTTCAATTGATTCCACCCCAAGAGCTACATGGTGTATGCCCTCGCCGCGTCTTTCAATGAAGTTGGCAATCGTGCTCTCCTCTGAAGTAGGTTCGAGAAGCTCAAGCTTGGTCTCGCCGGCCTGCAAAAATGCAACCTTTACCTTTTGACTGACCACTTCTTCAATTTTTAAAAGAGGGAGCTTTAACACTTCCGTATAAAAAGGAAGGGTCGCCTCAAGAGACATTACAGCAATTCCAATATGATCGATTTTTTTAATCATTTTAAAATCCCCTTTTTTCAATTTTAACATAAATTCGACAATAACATTATTCGTGAAAAAGTTCATAAATCCTTCCTAAATTGCTGAGTTGTTCCGTTGTCCTTTTGGGCTTTTCCAAGTACAATGTAGTTAAAACCTTTTAACCAAAAGGAGGCATTCATTTTGAATAACAAAAAATCCAGAAAAATTATTGTTTATTTAATGCTCTTTGCTATGCTGGCTTCCACTCTTCTAATTGGAATTGCCCAGTTCTTATCATAACAAAAAGGGACTGTCCGCATTGACGGACAGTCCCTTTTTCTTATTTGATAGCACCGCTTTCCTTTGCCAGTGCTTCAAATGATTTATTGGATGATGTTACTAAAATTTTTGTCCCAAGCGGTATCAACGGGAATAATGAGGTAATAACCTCATTCTGGGTGCGGATACAGCCTTGTGAAACATATTTTCCAACGGAAGCCGGCTGATTGGTGCCATGAATACCGTAGATTCTGCCATCAGTCTCCCTTGCGTCAAAGCCAAGCCACCGCGAACCTAGCGGATTCTTCGGATCGCCCCCTGGAATGTCGCTGCGGCGATAGTATGGATTCTCTGCTTTTACCGTAATGGTAAACAGGCCCTCCGGCGTTAAATCCTCTGTCTTTCCCGTCCCGACACTAACTACGGTTTGGACTCTATTCTCACTAATAAAGGCAAGTTCATTATTACTTTTATTCACGATCACAAATGGATCCCCAGGCAATGGGTTCGGACCCAATGGCCAGATGGGGGATAGGGAAAGTGCCATCAGGATTGACGAAAAGATTTTGATCATAATCATCCTCCTGCCGTTTTTCCCCTAGTTTGCATCAATCTAACATTCTTATTCATTTTCTACGATCAACAATTTATAAAACTTTTTCTAAAAAGTCCTTTGCACGAGTGGTCTTTGGATTTTTGAAAAACTCTTCCGGCGAGCCTTCTTCTAACAATTTCCCTTCATCAAGAAACATAATCCGGTCGGAAACTTCCCGCGCAAATCCCATTTCATGGGTAACGATTGCCATCGTAATACCTGTATGAGCCAAGTCCTTAATAACATTAAGAACTTCCTTGACCATCTCTGGGTCAAGTGCAGATGTCGGTTCATCAAATAGCATTAACTTTGGCTCCATGGCAAGGGCACGGGCGATGGCCACCCTCTGCTTCTGCCCCCCTGAAAGATTATTAGGATAGGCTGATTCTTTTTCAGACAGTCCCACTTTGGCTAATAGTTCGCGGCCTTTTTTCTCAGCAGTTTCCCTAGATTCACCTTTAACTCTCATCGGTGCATACGTTAAGTTCTGCAAAACAGTCATATGAGGGAATAAATAGAAATGCTGAAAGACCATGCCGATTTCCTGTCTGACTTTCGAAATATCCGTTTTTCGGTCGGTAATGTCTTGATTATTAATCCACACTTTCCCTTTTGTCGGTTCCTCCAACAAATTCAAACAGCGAAGAAAGGTTGATTTTCCTGACCCTGATGGTCCGATAATGGAGACTACCTCACCGCTTTCGATACTGGTTGAAATATTTTTTAAGACTTCATTATCGCCAAACTGTTTATAGAGGTTCTCTACTTTAATCACTATATTTCAGCCTCCTTTCAACCAGTTTGCCAGCAGTTGTTAAAACGAAAACGAGGACCCAATAGATCAGTCCGACAAAAATTAATGGTTCAAAATTATGATACGTATCTGCTCCCACAACCTGGGCACGGCGCATTAAATCCAAGTAGCCGATTGTTGATACAAGCGCCGATTCCTTTGTTAAGGTAACAAATTCATTCATAAGGGCCGGTAAAATATTTTTAAGGGCCTGCGGCAAAATAATGTCCTTCATCATCAGGCGATAAGGAACACCGAGCGCCAGGGCTGCTTCTGTCTGACCTTTATCCACGGCTTGAATGCCCGCTCTGATAATCTCTGACACATACGCAGATGAATTCAGCCCAAATGCCAGAATAGACGATAGGAATGGATCAATATCGTAACCTGTTAATTGCGGAACCGCAAAATAAATTAACATTAGTTGTAAAATCAATGGCGTTCCGCGGAAAATGGATGTATATATATCTGCAAGCCAATTTAAAGCCTTGACTCTGGAAATTTTCAATAATGCCAGAATGGTACCGAGAACAAATCCAAATATAATGGCGACAACGACAAATTTTAATGTTACCCATATTCCTTTTAGTATAAAAGGAATATAAGGCACAATTTGGCTAAAATCCAAATTCATGCCTTACACCTCACCTCAAATATTTTCTTTTAAAAAAATGCTATTATTGTTGGTCTTTTAACCACTTATCTTTCAATTCTTGCAGCTTTCCATTTTGCTCCAATTTATCAAGAGCCTTATTAACATCCTTTACAAGCGCACTGCCTTTAGGAAAAGCGATGGCCATCCCTGGTGAACTGCTTGTAGGATCATCAAATCCCGCTAAATTTTGCTCTTTAATATAACCGGTAGCCACTGACTTATCTAAATAAGCGGCATCGATTCGCTTAGTTAATAGTTCTTGAATTAAAGTTGTAGCATTGTCTAATGGCTTTGATGTAAAGTTAATCTTCTTTTGAAGTTCCTTAGCACCCTCTTCTTGGATGGTTCCTAATTGAACACCAAGTGTTTTTCCTTTTAAATCATCTACTGTTTTAATGTTAGAATCCTTTAAAGTAATGAACATTTCACCTGAACGATTATATTCGGTTGAAAAATCTACATTCTTTTTACGCTTCTCAGTTGCTGACATTCCAGCAAGGACCATATCAACACGTTTTGCCTGCAATGCTCCGATTAAGCCATCAAACTTCATGTCTTTAATTTCAAGCTTATATCCTAATTCGTCAGCAATCGCATTTGCCAGGTCAATATCGAAACCTTCAATGTCACCTGATGGATTTCTAGATTCAAATGGAGCAAAATCAGCCGATGTTGCCATTGTTAGTAATTTTTTGTCCGACGATTTTTCACCGTTGGCTCCGTCCTTATTACTTTGGCCGCAAGCAGCCATAACGACTAATGAAAAAATAATAGTTAGAAATAAAAATGTCTTTTTCATGATGTCCCTCCTGATTATTAAAATTTGAAATTATATAATGACTTGAATTTTTATTCAACAAAATGGATATTAACACAGCAATGAATTTTTGAAAAGATATTTTTCTAATATAAAAATATTCAAAAAATTGAGCGTACCTTTTATACTAGTTAAAATGGGCACAAACCATTTTTTTATGTGTATTTTCATAAAAAAACACCTCTTTTATGAAGAGGTGTTTAATAGGTATATTTAACCTTTCTTGGGTTAAATTATTATATTTCTTCGCAATATTTATCAAATTCCTGCTGAAGCTTGGCAACCACCGTTGCTGGGTCATAGCCTTCAATCTGATGTCTTTCAATCATGGAACAAATCTTTCCGTCCTTTAATAAGGCGAAGGAAGGAGAGGATGGCGGATAGCCTGTAAAATAGCTTCTTGCCTTTTCTGTCGCTTCTTTATCCTGACCGGCAAAAACCGTTACTAGGTGATCTGGGCGCTTATCATAATGAACGGAGTATGCTGCCGCTGGACGGGCAATACCGCCGGCGCAGCCGCAAACAGAATTAATCATGACTAGAGTTGTACCCTTTTGGTTTAAAGCCTCTTCAACCTCATCGGCTGTCTTTAGCTCTTGGTATCCGGCAGTGGAGATTTCCTGACGCGCCTGGCGGACAACATCGTTCATAAAAATATTAAAATCCATGCTCATTGAATTCACTCCTTATGTCTTACATACCTACATCATAACAGTTAAAATATGTTTTTTTCAAATGATTATTCCTGACGTGAAAAAGAAAAGCTGCCGATGAATCGACAGCTATTGATTAGAGTTTATAAATGTCTCATAAAGCTTTTCCACGGCTGTGGCCACCGTTACGTCCCCGGTGATGACTTCGTTTTCATACTTAGGAAGCAAATTCTTCACACCAGGGTGATGAAAGAAATGATAGTGAAGAGTATCGGTAATCATCGAATACAGCCATTCTCTTGATTGAAATTTTCTTCTTTCGTCGAAAACGCCTGAGGTTTTCACCGTCGTTTCGAAGGTTTGGATGAGCTTCCAGATATCTGCGATTCCCTCGTGGGTCAAAGACGAACAGGTATAGGCTTTCGTTCCCCATCCCTTTGTGGCCGGCTGGAGAAAATGCAGGATACGGTTATATTCTTTCCTCGTTTTCTCGGCATTTTGCTTATTCGTCCCGTCCGCTTTGTGGACGATGAGGCAATCGGCCAGTTCCATAATGCCTTTTTTCATTCCCTGCAATTCGTCACCAGCACCTGTTAGGACAAGCAGCATGAAAAAGTCGACCATATCACGAATGATAACTTCACTTTGGCCTACACCGACCGTTTCAATTAGTATGACATCAAAGCCAGCTGCTTCACAAATCAGCATTGCTTCCCTTGTTTTCCGGTGAACCCCGCCGAGCTTCCCAGCCGTTGGCGAGGGACGGATAAACGCTTTTGGATTCCGGGCCAATGTTTCCATTCGGGTTTTGTCACCGAGGATGCTCCCGCCGCTAATCTTTGAGCTTGGGTCAATCGCCAAAACGGCAACTCTTAGTCCAAGTTCACATAGATAGGTTCCGAACGCCTCAATAAATGTGCTTTTTCCAGCCCCAGGCACCCCGGTAATACCGATGCGAATTGACTTACTAGAGTGAACCAGCAGCTTTTGCAGGAGCGCCTGTGCTTTTTGAAAATGCTGTTCAGCGTTGCTTTCCACAAGGGTAATCGCCCGGGCAAGCAGGCTTCGATCACCTTTAAGGACCCCTTCATACAATTCGTCTAGCGAGGGCTCAGTCG
Organism: Neobacillus sp. SAB-20_R2A; assembly: GCF_049568635.1. Taxonomy (NCBI): domain Bacteria; kingdom Bacillati; phylum Bacillota; class Bacilli; order Caryophanales; family Bacillaceae; genus Neobacillus; species Neobacillus sp. SAB-20_R2A. The sequence continues at coordinate 4,322,947 of NZ_CP145895.1, forward strand.
ATCCGCGTTTTTGAAAACGGACATTTTTTTGAAAAGTCACTTCTCCTGTTTCCTGCTCCTTGCCTTTCCTGATGACAGTTGAAAATTTATCCGGCTCTTCGGGGTTTGCCCATTCCGGTCTTTGTTCACCCGTCATTTAATTTGCCACTTCCTCGTACCCAAGCTGTCTATATATCTCCTTGATTACCTTTTGCGCAGCTACTGGAATAATCGTACCAGGGCCGAAGATGGCCGCCGCACCATTGTCATATAAGAATTGATAATCCTGAGCTGGGATAACGCCGCCGACAACAACCAAAATATCCTCGCGGCCTAATCTTTTCAATTCATTAATAAGCTGCGGAAGGAGCGTCTTATGACCAGCAGCAAGTGAACTCATTCCGATCACGTGAACGTCATTTTCCACCGCTTGCAGGGCTGTTTCCTCCGGTGTTTGGAAGAGCGGGCCGATATCGACATCAAAGCCAAGATCGGCAAATGCCGTAGAAATGACCTTCGCCCCGCGATCATGACCGTCCTGCCCCATTTTCGCAATCAGAATCCGCGGCCGTCTGCCTTCATTTTCAAGGAATTCTTCTGTCATTCTTTGGACTTCGGCAATTTCTTCTTCGTTTGTAAAAGAAGTGCTGTAGACGCCGCTAATGGAACGGATAATTGCTTTATGACGACCCGCTGCTTTTTCTATCGCATCGGAAATTTCGCCTAGCGTCGCTCTTTCGCGTGCCGCCTTGACAGCAAGCTCTAATAAATTCCCTTCGCCGGAAGCAGCCGCATTGGCTAAAGCTATTAAAGCCTCTTCCACTTTCTGAAAGTCCCGATTTGCTTTTAAGGAATTTAGTTTTTCAATTTGCTTTAAACGGACAGCTGTATTATCAATGTCCAAAATATCAATTGGCTCTTCTTTTTCAAGCCGGTAGCGATTAACACCAATAATCGTTTCTTTTGCAGAGTCGATTTGTGCCTGCCGTCTTGCCGCCGCCTCTTCAATTTTCATTTTCGGCAGCCCGGTTTCAATAGCCTTCGCCATTCCGCCGAGATTTTCAATCTCCTCGATATGTGTCCAAGCCCGCTTGATTAATTCATCCGTCAGTTTTTCCACATAGTAGGAGCCTGCCCATGGATCGATAACCTTGGTTATGCCAGTTTCTTCTTGTAAAAACAACTGCGTATTACGGGCAATCCGCGCTGAAAAGTCGGTCGGCAGGGCAATCGCTTCGTCCAACGCATTTGTGTGCAGGGATTGGGTGTGGCCCATTGCCGCCGCATGCGCTTCAATCAGCGTCCGGGTTACATTATTAAACGGATCCTGCTCGGTCAAACTCCAGCCTGATGTTTGCGAATGGGTGCGGAGTGCCATTGATTTTTCGTTTTTCGGATGGAAGGATTTCATCATTTTTGCCCAGATATATCTTGCTGCCCGCATTTTGGCCACTTCCATGAAGTAGTTCATACCGATGGCCCAGAAAAAGGACAGTCTTGGGGCAAATGAATCAATGTCGATTCCGGCTTTAAGTCCGGTTCTTACATATTCCAAGCCGTCTGCTAACGTATAAGCGAGTTCGATATCGGCAGGTGCCCCGGCCTCCTGCATATGATAGCCAGAAATACTAATGCTATTAAACTTAGGCATGTATTTGGACGTATATTCGAAGATATCGGCAATGATCTTCATCGACATTTCTGGCGGATAAATATACGTATTCCTGACCATGTACTCTTTTAGAATATCATTTTGAATCGTTCCGGACAGTTTTTCCTGGCTGACTCCCTGTTCTTCGGCCGTTACGATGTAAAAAGCCAGTACCGGGAGAACGGCGCCATTCATCGTCATGGAAACGGACATTTGATCGAGCGGAATTCCGTCAAAGAGAGTTTTCATATCGAGCACTGAATCAATTGCCACCCCAGCTTTCCCAACGTCACCGACTACCCTTGGATGGTCAGAGTCATATCCGCGGTGAGTGGCCAGGTCAAATGCCACCGATAAGCCTTTTTGCCCCATCGCCAGATTGCGGCGGTAAAAGGCGTTACTCTCTTCGGCAGTGGAGAATCCGGCATACTGCCTGACTGTCCAAGGACGGTTCACATACATGGTCGGATATGGTCCCCTTGTGTATGGAGGAAGCCCCGGCAGGCTGCCGAGCTGTTCTGTCCCGTCTCGGTCTTCCTTTGTATAAATCGGTTTTAGCATGATTTGTTCATTGGTCTCGAACAGTAAATCATCAAGGGAGGAGGAAATCTCTTTATCAACTTTTTCCTGCCATGCTTCTTCCGTGATAAAATTCTGGTTCTCAAACAGTTTTGCGTTTTGAAAATCAGGCTTTTGTTTGTTCAAGAGAGTTCACCTCCATGTCAGATAGGATTTCATCGATGGTTTCACAGCAATTGCTTTTTACATGAATAAACCGCTTAAGCCCCTCTTCGTGCCACTGGGCCTGCAGTTCTTTATCAGGAAGCCCGGCCAGAAGGAAGATTAGGTTTGGAAATTCAGATTTTAACGCTGTCAGCATCTCATGTCCGATTTGCTCATACTGTTCATTTGTTCCGCAAATGCAGACAAAGTTAGTTTTTAAGTCTATGATAAATTGTCTGGCATCCTCTATCGTGTGGACCGGCTTGCTTTCAGCAGGATGGATTCCGCCGGCTGCAAGAAAGCCCTTCATGAAATCAAGTCTTGGTTTATGCTGCTTTAGTTCGCCTAGACATAGCATGCCGACTGAAGGTGCAGCACCTGTTGTTTCCTGTAATTGGTTTGCCTTGAAGCGAAGCTCCTCATATGGTTCTGCTAATCTGTGCTGAGGGATGGCCTCGTAGTCCTTTGTGGCTGCGGCCATTTTCATTAGCTGCTTTTGGATAGGTACCGCTTCATCCAATTTGGCATAAACATTTGTCCCGACGATACTTTGCTTTCTTATTTGAATATCGAGGTTCTTTTTTTCATAAACAGCAGCAATGTGCTGTTGAAGCCAGTTTGACTTTAATGCCTCCAAAATGCCTCCCGCAGCCTCAATTCCCTTAAAAAATTCCCATGCATTTTCCGCTAGCTGATTGGTCAGCGTCTCCACATACCAAGAGCCGCCTGCAGGGTCAACCACCTTCTGCAAGTGTGCTTCTTCTTTTAAAATTAGCTGGATGTTGCGAGCAATCCGTTCGGAGAAAGAAGTAGGCCCAGTCAATTCATTAAACGGCTCCACATGCAAATATTGGGCTCCCCCTAAAACAGCGGCAAATGCCTCGTTGGCGGAACGAAGGATATTGACATGAGAGTCAAAGATAGTTTTTGTAAAAGATGAGGTTGTGGCGGCAATCTGCATACCCCTTGCTTCCGCTTCGGCACCGTAAAGTTCCGCAATCCGCTTCCAGATTACGCGGGCTGCTCTAAGCTTGGAGAGTTCCATAAAAAAGTTGCTGCCGATGGAAAATTGGAAAACTATTTTTGATAGAGCTTTTTCAATGTTCATGCCATTATCAAGAAGCTCTTGTAAGTAATAGACTCCTGTGGCTGCGGCAATCCCGAGCTCTTGAACAGCGTTAGCTCCGCCATTATGGTACGGAGTGGTGTCGACAAGAACAGTACGTAAATAAGGAAACTTTCCATCTGCTTGCAGGATTTGACTTGTCCGTTCTTTAAGTAATTCCTCTTCGATTGCTCCAACTTCTGCAAATAGGGAAACGGGGTCATTGCCTATGTAGCCTGTAAGGTTTGTTCCATCACTATACTGGCCGGCAAGATTTTTTAAAATGTCATTCAATTCCCATCTGGCGTTGATAGCAAATGGGTATTCTTTCTCTAAACCACCCAATAAATCTGGAAAACTATTGTTTTTCGAAACTTCAAAAGAAATTGCTGTTTGTCCCTTTTCAAGGGCCTCTTGAAGCTTTTGTTTAAGTTCTTCGGGTGTTTGATAAGATATTTTCTGGGCAACTTTCCATTCGTCTGTTACATATCCTAATGGGGCAATTCCCCTTCTAAAATCAGATCCTCCAGGATAGTCAGGTACCTGTTGTTCATCCTGCTCGGTATAAAGCGGTTTCAAAACAATGTTTTCATAGGTGGTACTTTGTAATAATTCAATCTTTTTCCCTTTTAATGATTTCTCGGCCTGTTCCTTCCAATCATCTATTGTTTTTACAGGGAAAGATTGATTACGTATATTTTCCAAACTCCTCATCCCCCTTCCGCATATTATTGAACTAATATTCAATTAATTCTATTTTAGGGTACAACCTCGATTCAGGCAAACATTTTCAAAACTTAAAAAATAAACAGCCGCCAATCAAAACTTGAATGGCGGCTGTTGCCGGCAAATTTTTTAGTAAATAGAGGTTGTTGTTTTAGACATGTTTTCGATGATTTCTTTCACCCTAGCCAGGAACCGGCCGCAAACAAGCCCGTCAAGAACACGGTGATCTAAAGACATACAAAGATTTACCATATCACGAACTGCAATCATCCCGTTATTCATGACAACAGGACGTTTCACAATGGATTCGACCTGAAGGATCGCGGCCTGCGGGTAATTAATGATGCCCATTGACTGGACAGAACCAAAAGATCCGGTGTTATTGACTGTTATCGTACCACCCTGCATATCCTCCGGACGAAGCTTTCCGGACCGCACCTTCACGGCAAGGTCAGAGATTTCACGGGCAATACCTTTAATCGTTTTCTCATCGGCATTTTTGATGACAGGCACGAATAAAGCGTCATCTGTGGCGACTGCAATCGAAATATTGATATCCTTCTTCTGAATAATCTTGTCGCCGGCCCACATCGAATTAATTTGTGGGAATTCTTTTAGAGCCTGAGAAACGGCTTTTACAAAGAAAGCAAAGAATGTTAAATTGAAGCCTTCTTTTTTCTTGAATTCATCTTTTATGGAATTGCGGTAGTCAACAAGGTTCGTGGCATCGACTTCCACCATTGTCCAGGCATGCGGTATTTCATGCTTGCTGCGCAGCATGTTCGTAGCAATCGCTTTGCGAACGCCGGTAACTGGAATTTCGATATCCCCTGCTGCCACCGGAACCGATACGGCAGGTGCCGGTGCAATTGAAGCTTGAGCAGGCTGACTAGGAGCCACAACCTCCTGAACAGGCAGTTTACTAGCTGCTTGCACTGGTGCCTCCGCTTTTTGTCCTGCTGCTGGAATATTACCAGACTCAATGATTTGCAATAAATCCTTACGAGTTATCCTGCCCCCAGCACCAGTACCTAAAACCTGCGTTAAATCAATGCCATGCTCCTGCGACAACTTAAGAACAGCCGGCGAATACCTGGCCCGATTCCCCTGATCAACAGGAGTGGCAATACCGTTCCCTACAGCCGCTTTTAGTTCAGGTGCGGAAACAGCTGCCTCCGGAGCAGGAGCGCCGCCTTCCGTTTCGATGGTACAGATAATTTCCCCAACAGCCATTGTATCACCTTCGGAAGCAATGAGTTCCTTAATTACACCTGAAAAAGAAGAAGGAACTTCCGCGTTAACCTTATCTGTCATGACTTCTGCCAGAGGGTCGTATTTATTTACCTTATCTCCAACAGAGACTAGCCATTTGCTGATTGTACCTTCCGTTACACTTTCGCCTAACTGCGGCATTTTAATTTGTTCAGCTGCCACTATTTCATCCTCCTAAACCTAAAACTCCGCAAGCTCGCGCATTGCTTTTTCGACCTTATCCGGATTGACCATAAAGAATTTTTCCATTGTTGGCGCATATGGCATTGCTGGAACATCTGGGCCGGCTAACCTTTTAATCGGGGCATCCAGTTCAAATAAGCAGTTCTCGGCAATAATGGCGGCAACCTCACTCATAATGCTGCCTTCTTTATTGTCCTCCGTGACGAGCAGTACCTTACCTGTTTTCGATGCTGCTTCGATAATCGCTTCTTTATCTAGCGGATAAACGGTACGCAAATCCAAAATATGCGCAGATATGCCGTCTTTGGCTAATTTCTCTGCCGCTTGCAGGGCAAAATGCACGCAAAGCCCGTAAGTGATAACAGTGATGTCCTCTCCTTCACGCTTTACATCAGCTTTACCAATTGGCAGGGTATAATCTTCAGTAGGCACTTCACCTTTAATTAAGCGGTAGGCCCGTTTATGTTCGAAAAATAACACCGGGTCATTATCGCGAATGGCCGCTTTTAAAAGTCCCTTTACATCATATGGGGTGGATGGCATCACAATTTTTAAGCCTGGCTGATTTGCAAATACGGCCTCAACTGATTGTGAATGATACAAAGCTCCATGAACGCCGCCGCCATATGGAGCGCGGATGACAATTGGACAGTTCCAATCGTTATTAGAACGATAGCGGATCCTTGCCGCCTCGGAAATAATTTGGTTTACTGCGGGCATAATAAAATCAGCGAACTGCATTTCCGCAATTGGCCGCATTCCGTACATGGCGGCCCCGATTCCGACACCGGCTATCGCTGATTCCGCCAACGGCGTATCAATTACGCGATCTTCACCAAATTGTTCATACAGTCCTTGTGTAGCCTTAAAAACGCCGCCTTTTCTCCCCACATCTTCACCAAGAACAAAAACTCGTGAGTCTCTCTCCATTTCCTCGCGAATGGCCATAGTAACTGCATCAATATATGAAATAACTGCCATATTTCTTCCCCCTAACGATCCCCATATACATATTTCAATGCATCCTCTGGCGCTGCATAAGGTGCATTTTCTGCATAGTCAGTGGCTTCATTGACGATCTGCATGACGCGGTCATTGATTTCCTGCTCCAATACATCATTCAACACGCCGGTTTCCTTCAGATATGCACCAAAGGTGATGATTGGGTCCTGCGATTTTGCCTTTGCAACCTCATCAGGCGCCCGGTATGAGCGGTCATCATCGTCAGAAGAATGCGGAGTTAAACGATAAGAAACAGTTTCAACTAAAGTCGGACCTTCGCCGCGGCGCCCGCGCTCGGCCGCTTCCTTAACAACTTTATAAACCTCTAACGGGTCATTGCCGTCTACTGTATAGCCGGGCATGCCGTAACCAATGGCACGGTCAGAAACCTTCTCACAACCCAATTGTTTTTCAATTGGCACAGATATCGCATATTTATTATTTTCACACATAAAAATGACCGGTAGTTTATGAACACCAGCAAAGTTGGCACCCTCATGGAAATCCCCCTGGTTTGAGGATCCTTCCCCGAACGTAACAAAGGAAACAAAGTCCTTCTTCTCCATTTTACCGGCAAGTGAAATCCCCACCGCATGAGGAACTTGCGTAGTTACAGGCGATGAACCGGTGACGATCCGATTCTTCTTTTGCCCAAAATGTCCCGGCATCTGCCGCCCTCCGGAGTTAGGGTCTTCTGCTTTGGCGAAACCTGACAGCATCAACTCTTTTGGAGTCATCCCAAACGTTAATACGACACCCATATCACGATAATAGGGCAATACATAATCTTTTTCCCGGTCTAGGGCAAAGGCAGCACCTACTTGTGCAGCCTCCTGCCCTTGGCAGGATATTACAAATGGTATTTTACCTGCACGGTTCAACAGCCACATCCGCTCATCGATACGGCGGGCCAAAAGCATCGTTTCAAACATTTCCAGCACTTTTTCATCTCTTAAGCCTAAAGCTTCATGACGCTTTTCCACCATTAACTTCATTCCTCCCGTTTGTTCGCTTTAAATCATTTCTCTCCCAAAAACTTATCCATGTATGGCCTTCCCATCAACAGCCAATGCCGCCTCGCCAATTGCTTCCGAAAGGGTTGGATGAGGATGGATGGTGTGGGCAATTTCCCATGGTACAGCATCAAGCACCATTGCAAGGCCGGCTTCCGAAATCATATCAGTAACATGAGGACCAATCATATGCACCCCTAAAATATCATCGGTCTCCTCATCAGCAATAATTTTAACAAATCCATCTGCTTCACCGAATACAAGGGCTTTCCCAATAGCACGGAAAGAAAATTTCCCCACTTTTACTTTATGCCCATTTTCCTTTGCTTGATTCTCTGTAATACCGACACTGGAAACCTCGGGACTGCTGTAAATGCATCTGGAAACTAGGTCATAATTAAGCGGTGACGTTTTTTCACCAGCAATATGCTCCACAGCAATAATCCCTTCATGGGAGGCAACATGGGCAAGCTGCAGCCCGCCTATCACATCACCAATGGCATATATATGGGATTCTTTTGTTTGAAAAACCTCATTCGTTACAATAAAACCTTTTTCAATTTGAATCTCTGTATTATCAAGTCCAATGCCCTCTGTATTGGCCTGCCGCCCTACTGATACAAGCAGCTTTTCCGCTTTGAACTCTTTCACCGAACCCTTTACCTCTGCCGAGATGGCCACTCCATTATCTTTCACCAATGTTTCAGGAAGAACTTTTGCGCTTGTGATAATATTAATCTTCCGCTTCTTCATCAAACGCTGCATTTCTTTCGAAATCTCGTGATCCTCCGTCGGTATAATTCGGTCTGCATACTCAAGAACAGTTACCTCTACGCCAAAATCGGAAAGCATCGAGGCCCACTCAATTCCAATTACTCCCCCCCCCACAATAATGATCGAGCTGGGAAGGGCTTCAAGCTGAAGGGCTTCATCAGAGGACATGACGTATTCGCCGTCAATGTCAAGACCTGGCAATGTCCGCGGTCTTGACCCGGTCGCGATAATGACATTCTTCGGGATGAGCATTTCATTTTCAGAACCATTGTTCATTTCAACGGAAATGGTCCCTGGCATCGGCGAAAAAATAGAAGGTCCCAATATCCGGCCAATTCCTTCAAATACATCGATTTTCCCCTGCTTCATTAGATGCTGGACACCTTTATGCAACTGGTCAATAATTTTGTTTTTTCGTTCTTGAACCTTGCCAAAATTAACCGAAACTTCTCCAGTGATCACACCGAATTCATCGCTGCGCTTTGCTGTTGCAAACACTTCCGCACTCCTGAGCAGTGCCTTACTTGGAATACAGCCCTTATGAAGACAGGTACCTCCAAGTTTGCCTTTTTCAACAATTGCCGTTTTCAAACCAAGCTGTGAGGCGCGGATCGCCGCTACATAGCCGCCGGTCCCTCCGCCAAGTATGACTAAATCATATTCTTGTGCCATTTGGTTCCCTCCCAAATTCCCCTAAATTTTCACTGTTTTAAATTTCCCTGGATAATCCTTAACCTCTTCTTCGCCGAGTAAGACACGAAGTGCCCCTTCCGCTAACGCCTGCAGCTCATTTTCACCCGGGTGGACAATTACGTCTGCAATCCATTTAATCCGATCAATAATTGATTTTACAAATTCTTTACCATATGCCAAGCCGCCTGTTAAACAAATAGCATCTACTTTTCCGGACAGAACAGCGCTGGCAGAGCCAATTTCTTTTGCCACCTGGTATGCCATTGCCTCATAGATCAGCTTTGCCTCCTGATCTCCAACCGCGATTCGTTGCTCAACCTGCAGTGCATCATTTGTACCAAGGTATCCGACAAGCCCGCCTTGGCCGACCAGCTTTTTCATCATTTCTTCCCTGAAATATTCACCTGAATAGCATAAAGCAACTAAATCACCCGCCGGAACTGTTCCGGCACGCTCCGGACTGAAGGGGCCATCGCCATGGAGGCCATTATTGACATCGACGACCCTGCCCTGTTTATGTACTCCGACAGTAATTCCGCCCCCCATATGGGTAACAATCAAATTTAATTCGTTGTATTTTTTTCCAAGCTCTTTGGCAGCCCGTCTGGCGACAGCTTTTTGATTTAACGCATGAAAAATGCTTTTTCTTTCGATTAATGAAAAGCCTGAGATTCTGGCGATGGGGTCAAGCTCATCGACAACAACCGGGTCGACGATATAGGAAGGAATATTAAGTCCCGAAGCTATTTCAAAGGCAATGATACCGCCGAGATTAGATGCATGCTGACCGGAATAACCTTTCTTAAGGTCTTCTAGCATTTGGCTGTTAACTGCATATGTTCCGCCCTCAATTGGACGAAGCAAGCCGCCCCTACCACAGACAGCATTTAATTTCGAAAGATTGATTCCTTCATGATCCAGTGTCTCCAAAATCACATTTTTTCTGAATTCATACTGGTCAATAATATTAGCAAAAGTATTAAGAATCTCCATGTCATGTCGAAGGTTTTTTTCAAAAATGGAAATTTCATTATCGAATACTCCAATTTTTGTGGAGGTGGAACCGGGGTTAATGACGAGAATTCGATATTCTTTATTTGGCAACGGATAAACCTCCAATTTACTTCTGAAACACTTGACTTTCGAATATTAAAGGCAAAGACGCTGAATTTCCCCATTCAGCGCTTTGCTAAAGTATTTCAGTTGTTTCTATCTGGTTCTTCTTCTACTTAAAATATTGTGGCCATTTTGCAGGAATTGGCTTCTGGAATTGCGTATTCTTTCAATCCGTTCCTCTGCCATGCGGTCTGCTGCCACGTAGGTTGGAATACCATCCCGCTTAGAAATTTCAATCACTTTTTCAATGCTGTTGTAGATGGTTTCTACTTTTTTCATAGCGCGCTCATAGTTATAGCCATATAATTCATCCGCAACGTTAATGACTCCGCCCGCATTTATGACGTAATCAGGTGCATATACGATTCCCATTTCATGAATGAGGTCGCCATGACGAGTTTCCTTTAATTGGTTATTAGCAGAACCAGCAATTACTCTTGCTTTCAATTGTGGGATCGTATCGTCATTAACCGTTGCACCTAGCGCACATGGAGCATAAATATCACACTCTACTCCATAGATTTCATTTGGGTCCACTGCACGGGCGCCAAATTCTTCTACTGCACGGTTAACGGCTTCCCTATTTATATCAGTAACGATTAACTGGGCACCTTCTTCATGTAAATGACGGCAAAGACTATAAGCTACATTTCCAACCCCTTGGATTGCGACTACCTTTCCTTCAAGGGAATCAGAACCAAATGCTGCCTTCGCTGCGGCTTTCATTCCACGGTATACACCATATGCCGTTACCGGAGAAGGATTTCCCGATGAACCGAATGCGGGAGAAATACCAGTAACATAGTCGGTTTCTTCATGGATCAAGTCCATGTCCGCAACAGTTGTTCCAACGTCTTCCGCTGTAATATAGCGTCCATTTAAGCCCTGAACATAACGCCCGAAAGCACGGAACATTTCTTCGTTTTTATCCTTGCGCGGGTCGCCGATGATAACCGTTTTACCACCGCCAAGATTTAATCCTGCTGCCGCATTTTTGTATGTCATCCCTTTAGCAAGTCTTAGCGCATCTTCGATTGCCGCTTCTTCTGATTCATATGTCCACATCCGTGTACCGCCAAGTGCTGGTCCCAAGGTTGTATCATGAATGGCAATAATCGCTTTTAATCCGGATTGTTTATCCTGGCAGAACACTACCTGCTCATAATCATATTGCTCTAGGTATTTAAAAATTTCCATATTAATTCCTCCTCTGAAAAATAAGCGTACTTGTACTATACAGAACACAATGCCAATGCCAGCGAATATAGCTTGCTCTCAGCCGAATCAGCTCTTGAAGTCAAGACGATTGGTGCTTTTGCTCCAGAGATGACGGCACCCACTTTGGCATTTGCAAAATAAATTAATGATTTATATAAGGCATTTCCCACTTCAATCGCAGGTACCAATAGAATGTCAGCTTCCCCTGCAACCTCGCTTTGAATCCCTTTGTGCTCGGCAGCAAGTGTAGAGATGGCGTTATCCAATGCAAGCGGGCCATCAATAAGGCAGCCTTTTATTTGTCCCCTTCTGTTCATCATGGTTAACGCAGCAGCATCCAAGGTTGCCTGCATGGCAGGGTTTACTTCTTCGACTGCCGCAATGGGCGCGATCTTTGGGGTTTCAATCCCAATAGCCTTAGCCAGGGCAACAGCGTTTTTGGCAATTTGTACTTTCAGCTGTAAATCAGGAGCAATGTTCATAGCTGCATCCGTTACGATAATAAACCGTTCAAATCCGGGCACTTCGAATACAGCCGTGTGAGATAGCACACTCCCTGTCCGTAAGCCAAATTCCTTATTTAAAACTGACTTTAAAATAATATTAGTAGGAAGATTCCCCTTCATTAACACATGAGCCTCTTTGCTTGAGACCGCTTTAACAGCGGAATCAGCCGCTTCGGCTAATGAGGCAGTATGGATAATCGTAAGACGATTCTCGCTATTTGCATCTATTCCTTTCAATTGAAGGATGGACTTGATTTTTTCTTGATCACCAAATAGTAAAAAATGTGCCAAGTTACGATTTAGCGCATCAAGGACTGCTTCAATCACTTCCTTGTCTTCTGCAGCCGCAACTGCAACTGTTTTAGCATCATTTTGGGTTGCTTTGTCAATCAATGTTTCAAGCAGCAAGCTATCATCAACCCTTTCACCTTTCCTGCAACTCCATATATTTAATATGCAATAATCATGCCAAAGCTCTTTTTATGAAAACGCTTTATTTAACAGAATGTAAACATGCAAAAAATTTCACACCTTGAAATTTATTGCATGCTATTATTTTCAAGATTGTATTTTTCTAGCTTATAATATAAGTTTCTCACTGAAAGTCCAAGGGCTTTCGCCGTTTGTGTTTTATTTCCGTTGAGACGGGCCAATGTTTGCAGGATAATCTTTGCCTCATGTTTTTCTATCATTTCTGATAATGTGCCCTCCAAAGAGATGGAACCCTGTATCCAATCATCGGAATGATCATTATGTACCATATTACTTGTTAGTTGTGGCAAATGAGGGACATCAATGAGCGTTTCGGAATAGTTCATAAAAATAATCGCTCTGCCAAGTATATTCTCCAGTTCTCTGACATTCCCCGGCCAGTCATATTCCATCAAAAAATGTAAAGCAGGAAGCGTAATCCCTTCTACGTTCCGGCCATAATCACGGTTAATTTTTTGAATCAGCCGTTCTGATAATGAGGGGATCTCCTCTTTCCGTTTTCTCAATGGGGGAATGTGGATAGGCATACGATTCAAACGGTAGTATAAGTCTTCCCTAAAGCTTCCCTTCGCAATACCCTTTTCTAAATTGACATTAGTAGCTGCAATGATTCGTACGTTGATAGTCATTGGTTTAGTTCCACCTACACGGATAATTTCATTTTCCTGCAGAACTCGGAGGAGCTTCGCCTGGGTATTGGCCGACAGCTCGCCTATTTCATCAAGAAAAATACTTCCGTTATTAGCTTCCTCAAACAGCCCTCGCTTCCCTCCCCTTATCGCTCCTGAAAACGCCCCCTCTTCATAGCCAAACAGTTCACTTTCAAGCAGCGATTCGGATATAGCTGCACAATTCACTCGGATAAACTTGTTATATTTTCGGTCGCTCGCATTATGGATCGCATGGGCAAACAATTCTTTACCTGTCCCTGATTCACCGCGCAGCAGAACTGTTGCAGGGGTTTTTGCTCCCAATTTGGCCTGCTCAATGGCAAGCATCATTTCATCCGATTTTCCGATAATGTCCTCAAATGTATATTTTGCTTCAAGCTTACGAATCAACTGCCTGGCCCTGTTCAATTCCCTGCTTAGCGATTTCATTTCTGACATATCATGGATGACCCCGACGCTGCCTTTCAATTTTCCGGTTACGATGATTGGCGCCACATTGACGATGACTTCCCGTTTGTGCGGTCCTACCCGCATTGGCACACCTCTCACAGCCCTTCTCGTTTGCAGTACCTTCATGTGCATGCTTTCACCTTCGGAAATATCAGCTGTTGCAGGTTTTCCGATTACTTCCTCCTGCGTGAGGCCTGTTAATCTTGTGTAGGCGGGATTAATAAGGATTCCCCGGCCCTCTTCATCCACGACGGAAATGGCATCGTCACTAGAATGAATAATCGCTTGGAGCATCGTCTGAATCTCTTTTAAATCAGTGATTTCCTCTGCAAGCTTTACCACTTCGGTTATATCCTTAAAAACGGCGAGAGCACCGATTAAAGTTCCATTCTCCTCAACAATCGGAATCCTAGTTGTGATAATCTTGCGGCCATTCCCCAAGACCATCTCCTGATTTGTTTCGATTCTTCTAGTTTGCAAAATAATCGGCAGCCGGCTATGGGGGATGATTTCTGTGACATACTGCCCGATTGTCTCCTCTTTGTCTACCCCCATCATTTCTTCGGCTCTTCGATTAAAAAGAATGATATATCCATGATGGTCAATAACCACCATTCCATCATTGGTCGAATTAAAGATAAGCTCCTGAAGATAGGATTCATATTGATGCTTTTCAATTAGCTCTTCTTTTTCTTCCATTAATTTAGAGACAAGAAAGGCGACACTGCCTGGGATTAAAATCGTTTTTTGACTCTTTTCGTTTCGTAATTTTTGAAAAACGTTTTCATCGCCTGTTACTTCAATGATGATGTCAAGGTTTTCGGTTATAAATGGCTGCCAATCCGTTCCGGTTTTGATTCCTTCCTTTTGGGCTAAAAGGATACCGGGGGCGTCTAAGTTCCGGTCAATTACGACAGAGACATTAAGCACTTCCGATTCTTTTAAAATTTTTAAGATGGCACTTCCGCCTTTTCCGGCCCCGACTATCATGATATTTTGCATGAAATCCGCCCCTATGTATCAAAGTACGCAAAATTTTTCTATTCTAGATTGATTATTATGCAATTTTTTTCAGATTAATTGTAAACCGTAACCCGCATCTTGACAAATTAAAACCATGTACTATTATTTTTATGTGATATGCTTAAATAAAAAGCGGAAGGATATTTTTATGAAGCGGATTATTGCCCTCATCATTTTAGTCATCCCTGGATTTTTGGCAGCGGTTGGAATTAAATTAATGCGTGACATGACCTTTGGGGTTCTGCAAGCACCCTTTCCGAAATTATGGCTTCAATTTATCGTCGGATTACTCTTACTTTTAGGCGGTTTAGGTTTTGTAGCAGGATTTATCCTTTATCGCGACCGTAAACGAAATAAGGTACAGGCTCGATTTAAGGATGCGAGAACTAAAAAATAAAAGAGGCCGTGGTCACGGTCTCTTTTCATACTGTTTTCGAACCTTTCTAGCCTTAACCGGGTTATCTGTGATAATTGCTGTACAATTCACATTAAACAAACGATGCATATCCGCCTCGCGATTAACCGTATACGGTCGTACAGCGATACCATTTTCCATTGTCATTTTGACAATTTGATCCGGTATTGTAGAATGCTTTGGATGAATTCCACTGGCCCTTATTGATTGCGAATAAATCCACGGCATGTATATGCTTTCGATAAAAAGAGGGGCTGTTTCAATTTCCGGCGCTAAACGATATGTGTTAACAATGCTATAATGGTTGAAGGAAGAAATGATAATCCGATCCGACAGATTATATTTCCTTACCATTTCTATCACCTTTTGTTCCATTCCTTCATATGGAATAAGACCGTTCTTAAACTCAATATTGCATAAGAGCTTGTTTGTTTTCATCCATTCCAGAACTTCTTCCAAAGCTGGAATTGGTTCTTTTTTAAATCCTTTGTTATTGGCGTTAAATTTCCTGATTTCTTTGTATGAAAAGTCTTTCACAAAGCCATTCCCATTTGTAGTCCGATCAATTTTTTCATCATGAATAACAACGATTTCGCCATCACTTGTTAATTGGACATCAAGCTCTAACCCGTCAGCACCCGCTTTTTCAGCCGCCAGAAAGGAACTCATTGTATTTTCAGCATGCGTTGCGGAAAAACCGCGGTGAGCAAATATTTGTGTCATTTTTTCACTTCCTTAAACAGATTGGAGGGTCTTGTATGAAACCTTTACAAATATCACCTGAAACTGCAGTCAAACTGGCCGAAAAACTAAAAGTCCCACTAGAACAGATTATGCATATGCCACAGCATATTCTCATTCAAAAATTAATAGAATTGGAAAAAGATAAAATGAACTAGAAAAATTGCACAATAAAAAGCCTCAAACTAATGAGGCTTTTTTATTATTATTCCTTTCAAGAAGCCTTATGCTCCAGACGCAGTTTATCAGCCACCATCGCAATGAATTCGGAATTAGTCGGCTTTGCTTTGGACATGCTGACGGTATAGCCAAATAGGGATGAAATGGAATCAATATTTCCTCGGCTCCACGCTACTTCAATGGCATGGCGGATGGCCCGTTCCACGCGGCTTGCGGTTGTATTATATTTTTTTGCAATATCAGGATATAACACTTTTGTAATCGAGCCGAGCAGTTCTATATCATTAAATACCATCGAAATGGCTTCGCGCAAATATAAGTACCCTTTAATGTGAGCAGGTACACCAATTTCATGGATAATGCTTGTGATGCTGGCATCGAGATTCTTTGGTTTTGCATCCGGCTGTGTTCGATAGGTGGAGGCGGAACCCTTCCGTGCGGAGAATGAGCTTCTGCTGCCGCTGACCTGACGAATGTGGCTGCCTAAATTCTCCATATCAAAAGGCTTTAGGATAAAATAGGAGGCACCAAGCTCCACTGCTTTTTTCGTAACATCTTCCTGGCCAAAAGCTGTTAACATAATGACATTTGGCAATACTCCTTTTTTCAACTCGCGAAGGCGCTCCAGTACTGCCAGCCCGTCAAGATGAGGCATGATAATATCAAGAACAAGCACATCTGGGTCAATCGTGTTTAACATATCCAGGCATTCCTGGCCATTATGGGCTACACCTGCCACTTCCATGTCATCTTGAGAAGAAATGTAATCCTCCAATAACCCTACAAGTTCTCTATTGTCATCCACGACACATACTTTTATCTTCTTCAACTCCGGTTCCTCCTCAACTTATCACAATACTCTATCTTGTAAATGTCAAAAATCCTCTAATTCTATTCTAAATTAGAAATTCGACAATGCAACAAAAAATCCTCTCATTTTTTTAATATTTCTTAAAATAGTGATAAAATCTTATCTTTTCTTAATTTTTCTCGTTAATTCGACTAAAAACGCCATTTTTCCAAATTATAACTAATTTTTGTCGAAAAATCTATATCAAAGAAAAAGCAAAATAGGAAAGTTATCCCATTTTGCTTATCATTTAACTTGCTTTATTTTTCGGCATTTCGTATATGTTAATTCCGGCTTCATTTAACATCCATTCAATGTGAACCCCGTAACCGGAGGTCGGATCATTCACAAACACATGGGTGACAGCGCCGATTAATTTTCCATCCTGAATTATTGGGCTGCCGCTCATTCCTTGGACGATTCCACCTGTTTTTTCAAGCAGTTTTGGATCGGTCACTTTGATGACCATGCCTTTTGTCGCCGGAAACTTTTGCGGAATTGTACTAACAATTTCTACGTTAAATTCTTCTACTTTGTCATCATTGACCACTGTCAAAATCTTAGCTGGCCCTTCTTTTACCTGATGGGATAAGGCAATTGGCAGTGGTTTATCCAATATTCCATTTTTTAATTCTTTGTTCAATTCACCAAAAATTCCAAAAGGACTATTCTTTTTAATATTTCCTACAATTTCACGATCTGATGAGAAACGGGCCAGTTTTTCACCGGGGTCACCGTTGCTCCCCTTTTCAATGGAAGTCACCGTAGAGCGGACAATTTGTCCATCTTCTACGACAATTGGCTGCTTTGTATCCATATCCGAGATAACATGACCAAGCGCACCATATTTCTTCGATTGCGGGTGAATAAATGTCATCGTTCCGATGCCCGCAGCCGAATCCCTTATATACAAACCAAGTTTATAGCTGTTTTCTCCTTTATCCTTCAAAGGAGTCAATTTCGTTGTAAATTTACCGCTTTCACGGCTGATTGCCATTTCAAGCGGTTTTCCATCCTGCCCTGCACTTTGAACGAATGGCGCGACATCAGCCATTTTTTCAATCTTATTTCCATTAATTTCTGTAATGATATCGCCAATTTTTATTCCTGCAATTTCGCCTGGAGATTTCTTTCCGTTTTCAGTATTGACTAGGTGGTGACCAACCACTAATACGCCAACTGTATTTAATTTTACACCAATCGACTGTCCGCCAGGAATCACTCGAAAATCCTTTAAGACGTTTACATCGACCTTTTTAATGGGGATACCTGCAAATTCTAATAGCATTTCGTTCTTACCGTTTTCCGATGCTTTTACAGCGACTGAATGGTTTTCCTGATCAAGTGTGATATTAGAATTGGGTGATTGGACCGTAGCTGAAACAAATGCAGCCTTTTTAAAGCTAAAATCCTGCCCCTCAAAAAGGGTAATATTCTTCGGAACACTTACATACTCACGCATAGGCTGAAAAAAAATAAGGCTGAATAATGAAACAAGGAGAATTCCACCAATTATTTTTCTAACGATTTCTAATTTCAAATCTTTTCACTCTCCTCGCTTCTTTTTCTGCAATTGAAATGGCTACATCTATAATTTTGCCTCCTTGACAACCATTTATAACTTTGTTCTATATAAAAAAGCTACCCAAGATGGATAGCTTTTCAAATTTTTTTATTTTCTTCTGCCATTTGCAATAATTCTTTCGCATGTTGCTTCGTTAACTCCGTAATTTCGGTCCCCGAAATCATGCGGCCAACCTCTTTTATTTTTTCTTGTTCATTTAGCGGCTTAACCGAAGTCGTCGTTCTTCCACCCTTAATCAGTTTCGATATATATAGGTGAGTATCCGCCATCGCTGCAACCTGCGGCAGGTGGGAAATACATAAAACCTGTGAATTTACTGATACTTTATAAATCTTTTCAGCAATCGCTTGGGCAACCCTTCCGCTTACACCCGTATCAACTTCATCAAAGATAATCGAAGTAACTCCCTGATGTTTGGAAAAAATACTTTTTAACGCCAGCATGATGCGTGATAGTTCCCCTCCGGATGCCACTTTTGACAATGGCTTTAGCGGTTCGCCAGGGTTTGTGGAAATATAGAACTGAACATGGTCTATTCCTGTTTTTGAAAAATGCTGGGGCTCTGTTTCGATTCGTATTTCAAAAACAGTTTTTTCCATATACAATTCCTTCAGCTCTGTATGTATAAGACCAGTGAGGTTCTTAGCCCACTTTTGCCTAAGGGCGGATAATTCTTTTGCCTCTAGAATTAAATCCTTATTGATGGAAGCCAATTCTTTTTCCAATTCACTGATATGCGTTTCTTTATTCTGCAATGTTTCAATTTCTTCTTCTATTTTTGCGGCATATTCTAATATTTCCTTAATGCTTCTGCCGTATTTTCGTTTTAATTGGTTAATTTCATTCAGGCGGTCTTCGATTTCGTGTAATCTTTGCGGATCAAATTCCATGTCATCCATTTCATTTCTTAAGGAACGAGCCGCATCTTCCAACTGATAATAGCAATTTGATACTAGTTCATATAATGCTTTATAGTTGCTATCAAGGGAACCGGCATCCTCAAGATGGCCCATAGCCATGCCAATCCAGTCAAGTCCTTTTTGCTCGCCGTTTAATGCGGAATAACTTAATTGAAAAGCCCCATAGACCTTTTCAAAATTCGCCAATTTCCTTTTCTCCTCAGCTAATTCTTCATCTTCATGGAGCTTTAAATCGGCTTTTTGAATTTCATTTAACTGAAAAAGAATCAAATCTAGACGATGGGCCATCTGCTGGTCGTTTTCACTTAACGCTTTAAGTTTCTGGCGCGTCTTCTCAAAGCGTGCAAAAACCTCCTGGTACTCTTCTAAAGAGGCGACGATTTCTTCTGCTCCAAATTGGTCGAGAAGCGGCAGATGCCTCGTTTCATCCATCAGTTCCTGATGTTCATGCTGGCCATGGATATCAACAAGAGCGGAACCGATTTCCCTTAATGTTGAAATGGTTACGAGCTTACCGTTTATACGGCAGACGCTTTTGCCAGAGCGGGAAATATCCCGCCGCAATATGACCATACCTTCCTCTATATCAATGCCAAATTCAAGCGCCTTTAAGTAGACCGGATGCTGAGGTTCGTCAATTTGAAACAAACCTTCGATTTCTGCCTTATCTTCGCCATGTCGGACAAATTCAGCCGACCCTCTACCTCCTGCTAGCAAATGAATGGCATCAATTATAATCGATTTTCCCGCGCCCGTTTCCCCCGTTAAAACAGTTAAACCTTTTTCAAAAGAAATCGTTAAGGCTTCGATAATCGCGAAATTTTTAATCGATAGTTCTGACAACAAGAGACTCTCCCCCAAATTAAAGCATATCTAAAAAACGCTTTGTAATAACCTCTGTATCCTCCGGTGTCCGGCAAATAATCAGCATCGTATCGTCACCGCAGATGGTTCCAAGAATTTCATCCCAATCAAGGTGATCAATCAGCGCGCCAATTGCCATTGCGTTGCCGGGAAGACACTTCATCACGAGCATATGGCCTGCCGAATCAATACGGACAAAGGCATCCATTAAAGCCCGTTTCAATTTTTGCTGCGGATTAAACCTTTGGTCCGCAGGCAGGCTGTATTTATAACGCCCGTCGCTTAACGGAACTTTTACCAAATGCAATTCTTTTATGTCACGAGATACTGTCGCCTGGGTTACGTTATAACCGGCACTTCTTAGTTCCTCGACTAACTCATCCTGCGTTTCAATATCATTTCCCGCAATAATTTCTCTTATTTTAATGTGACGTTGACCTTTATTCATTCTTCCACTCCTGTTTAAATAAAAAATGAGCACTTCTACTCATATGTTAGCCCATTTTTGAAGACTTGTACATTTTTTCTTCATAAAAATACAGTAATATACAAAAGCCAAACAAAAAAGGATAGGCATTCGCCCATCCTTTTATTGTTGTTTTGTATGAAATTCTTTATGTGCTTCTTTGACTATTGTCTCAGGTTCTGCAGGCAGGGAGTTAACGCCTGCCTCCCGTTCGCCTACCCATTTAAGGTGAAGAAGAAATTCAATGTTTCCATCCCCGCCAGTAATCGGAGAGAAGGATAAATTGGCTGCCGTATAGCCTTGGGTAATCGAAAAATCAATAATTTTGTCAATAACCTGCAAATGGACTTTTTCATCACGTACGATACCTTTTTTGCCTACCTGTTCACGGCCCGCCTCAAACTGAGGTTTAATTAACGCAATTATGTCGCTGTCCGGGACTAAAAGTGTTTTTAGTACAGGCAAAATTAAGGTTAGGGATATAAAAGAAACGTCGATTACAGCAAAATTGGGCATTTCCCCGCTTAAATCAGCAGGTGTGACATAACGGAAATTCGTTCTTTCCATCACTACCACCCGCTCATCTTGACGCAGCTTCCACGCCAGCTGATTATAACCGACATCCAAGGCATATGACTTCTTGGCGCCATTTTGCAGGGCACAATCAGTAAACCCTCCAGTTGATGCACCAATATCGATCAGAACCTTATCCGTGACACTTACATCAAAAACCTTGAGGGCTTTTTCAAGCTTTAGCCCGCCTCGGCTTACATATGGGAGCACATTTCCCTTTACGCTTAGTGAAATATCAATTTTTACTTTTTCACCAGGCTTATCAAGCCTCTCTTCATTTCCATAAACGAGCCCTGCCATAATTGCCCGTTTGGCTTTTTCACGGGTTTCAAATAAACCTTTTTCCACCAATAATACATCTAAACGCTCTTTATTTTTCATTGATTATGCCCTTTGTTGTTTTTTCCTGGCCAAAATGGAAACCCGTTTCACAACTTCTTCAGTTGTTAACCCGATTTCTTCAAGAAGGGAACCGACATCCCCATGTTCAATAAACTGGTCAGGGATGCCCATTCTGTCAATTTGCGAATAATAATATCCCTTATCGTGTGCATATTCAAGAACCGAGCTGCCAAACCCGCCCTGTAAAACGGCCTCTTCAATGGTGAGTATAGGGATATTTTCGTCCAAGATGCCGCTTAGCATTTTTTCATCCATAGGTTTAATGAAACGAGCATTTACTACCTTTACTGAAATTCCTTGCTTTCCAAGAATTTCAGCCGCTTCCATGGCCATTGGAACAGTCGTGCCAAAAGTCAAAATAGCAGCATCATCGCCCTCTTTTAAAACCTCCCAGGACCCAATCGGAAGACTCTGCAAATCCTCATCCATCGGAACCCCTAAACCATTGCCGCGTGGGAACCTCATGGCAATCGGGCCGTCATCATAGGTCAATGCCGTATAAACCATGTGCTGGCCTTCGTTTTCGTCCTTTGGCATCATTAGCACTATATTTGGAACATGTCTTAGGAAGGCAATATCAAACACACCTTGATGGGTTTCGCCATCTGCACCGACTAGTCCCGCCCGGTCAATACCGATAAAAACATTTAAATTCTGCCGTGCAATATCATGGACCACCTGGTCATATGCCCGCTGCAGGAAGGTCGAGTAAATCGCCAAGAACGGCTTCATATTTTGGGTTGCCAAGCCCGCCGCAACAGTAGCCGCATGCTGTTCGGCAATTCCGACATCATACATTCGGTCTGGGAATTCCTTTGCAAAACCTTCAAGCTTTGAGCCAACAGGCATGGCTGGAGTAATCGCGACAATCCTTTCATCGCTTCGTGCCATCCTGCGCACAGTTTCACTGACAAGACTGCTCCAGGCTGGTGGCTGCTTTTTATTTGGTTTAACAAAATCGCCGGTATCCATTTTATATGGGCCCGTCCCATGCCATGTCCCTGTTTTATCGGTCTCTGCCGGTTTAAAGCCTTTCCCCTTCTTTGTGATTACGTGAAGAAGTACAGGTCCTTCGGTCTTTTTGGCGTAGCTGAAGTTTTCAAATAAATCTTCGAAATTATGGCCGTCAATCGGACCAAGATACGTAAATCCCAGCTCTTCAAAAAACATACCGGAAACCAGCAAATATTTTAGGCTGTCTTTAATGCGTTCCGCAGTAGCAGCCAATACTCCGCCGACTGCAGGCACCTTCTTCAAAAGGACTTCAAGCTCATCCTTGACCCATTGATATTTGCCCGCTGTCCGCAATTGGCTAAGGATGTTATGAAGCGCGCCGACATTCGGGGCAATGGACATCTCATTATCATTTAAAATAACGATCATATCCTTTTTTTCATGGCCGATGTGATTCAATGCCTCGAGTGCCATACCTCCTGTTAAGGCCCCATCGCCAATCACCGGTAAGACAAAGCTCTTTTCCTTTTTTAAGTCTCTTGCAATTGCCATTCCCATAGCCGCCGAAAGAGATGTAGAGCTATGTCCTGTCTCCCACACGTCATGCTCGCTTTCAATCCGTTTCGGAAAGCCGCATAAGCCCTTAAATTGTCTCAACGTATCAAATTCACAGGCTCTTCCGGTTAGAATTTTGTGGACATAGGATTGGTGACCGACATCCCAAAGAATTTTGTCCTTTGGGCTGTCAAAGCATTTATGTAAAGCAATGGTTAATTCAACAACCCCAAGATTTGGACCGATATGCCCACCAGTGGCAGACAGCTTTTCAATCAAGAATTGGCGAATTTCTTGACTTAAAGCCTCCAGTTCTTTATTGGACATCCCTTTTAAAAAGGATGGGTCTTTTATTGATAATAGATCCATTTATGGACCACTCACTTTCATACTTTTTCGTTCTAAGGTGTCTTTACAGATAATGATAAAATAGCCGCTAACACAATCGTGATAACGGCAGATTGACAACGTTTTCCACATGGAAACAATTATAACATACTTAATCTATTGCCTCAAATCACTGCTTTTTAATGGTTTCGGGAAGCGACCAAATCGGTAATTTCCATTAATAATGTCGTATTTAAACCGGTTTTCGCCAGATTTTCTTTGGCTCGATGAGTCTGCTCTCGGAGGGCCGCCTTCGCGCCATCAAGAGATAGCAATTTGGGATAGGTGCTTTTTGAATTGGTTGTGTCACTTCCTACCGGTTTTCCGATTTCTTGCTCATTTCCAACTACATCCAAAATATCATCCTGAATTTGAAAGGCAAGTCCCAAGTGATGGGCGAATGCAGACAGACTCTCTATTTGACTTTGATTCGCTCCGGCAATCAATGCACCAGCTAAAACACTAAATCCTAACAGCTTTCCAGTTTTATGGATGTGAATATATTCAAGTTCCTGAAGGGTCAGGGATTTTCCTTCTCCCTCCATATCCGCCACCTGGCCGCCAACCATTCCTTCCGTGCCGGCTGCCTTAGCCATTTCCACGATTAGTTTTAGTCTTGTTTCAGCAGTAATAGAGTCATTTGGAATATTTCCAAGCACCTCAAAGCTGTAGGTTAACAGAGCATCCCCGGCCAGAGTTGCAACAGCATCACCGAAAACTTTATGGTTTGTCGGCTTTCCTCGTCTAAGATCATCATTATCCATGCTTGGCAAATCATCATGAATTAAAGAATAAGTGTGGATCATTTCAATCGCTGCTGCTGCAGAAAGCCCCTTTTTCGGATCCATTCCAAATGCATCTATTGTAGCAAAAACTAAGAGAGGTCGAATCCTCTTACCGCCTGCTTCAAGGGAATAGATCATAGATTCTTTTATTATCGCCGGTGCATCCAGCTTTCCAACCAGAGAACGAAGATTGCTTTCAAGCAGCTGCTTATATTGTTTTGCAAATGCCTCTAACTGTCCGGTTTCCAAATCTATTCCTCCTCAATCACGGAGAAATTCTCCGTACGTCCATCCTCCGTAATAATTTGCGTTAATTGTTCCTCAACACTTTTCAATTTATCGTGGCAAAGCTTAGATAACTCCATGCCCTCTTTATAATAAATAATCGCTTCCTCTAATGGGACATCTCCTTCCTCAAGCTTCCCGACAAGCTGTTCGAGCTTGTTCATTGCCTCTTCAAAGGTTAACTTTTGTTCATTTGTCACTTTTATCCCTCTCCTTTATCTCTTCCACTTTACAGAATAGACTGCCATCAGTCAGCTGGATTTGGACCTGATCAGACACACTCACTTGATTGACGCTTTTAACAAGTCTGTTATCTTCTGTATAAGACAAGCTATAGCCCCGCTCCATAATTTTTAGAGGGCTAAGCGCCTGCAAGGTCGAAAGCATATGGTCAAAATCAGTTTGTTTTTTAGTCAGGATTTGCTTTAATGCCCGGTTCAATTCTTTATGGGTACGTTCGAGATGTTTTCCTGCTTCCTGCAATGCCTCACTTGGGTGGTTTCGCTCGAGTGATTTATCCAAATTAGTTAACTGCTCATTTTTTAATAAAAATAATCGCGATATGCCGCGCACAAGTCTTTCTGTCTCCTTATCAACCTGTTCAAGCTTTTGTTCATAAAGGCGCTGCGGATAACGAAAAGCATAAGATTTTTGGACGCGATTTAATCGTTCTTTCTCATAGCGGAATTTTTCCTGCATAGCGCGAATAAGTCGTGTTTGCCGCTGCAGGGTTCGATCCAGCAATTCCTCTATATGTGGAACAGCAAGTTCTGCGGCACCAGTCGGAGTAGGTGCCCTTAAATCAGCAACGAAATCAGCAATGGTAAAATCCGTTTCATGTCCAACAGCAGAGATGATTGGAATGGCTGATTGGTAGATGGCCCGAGCCACAAGTTCCTCGTTAAATGCCCAAAGCTCCTCAATCGAACCGCCGCCGCGGCCGACTATTAAAACATCAATGTCTTTATTATTGGCTTTTTCAATAGCCTTTGCAATAGAAGGAGCTGCGTTATCCCCCTGCACAAGGGCAGGAAACACCAGAATATTGACGATTGGAAATCGCCTTTTAATCGTTGTGATAATATCACGGATGGCTGCACCAGTTGGTGAGGTTATGACGCCCACTGTTTTTGGAAACAGAGGCAGTGCCTTTTTTCTCTCCGGTGCAAACAAGCCTTCTGCTTCAAGCCTTTGTTTTAATTGTTCATAAGCGAGAAATAATTCGCCAATTCCATCAGGCTGCATGTCTTTAATATAAATTTGATACTGTCCACTCGGTTCATAAACGGAGATGTCGCCTTTGACAATCACTTTCATCCCATTTTCCGGCTGAAATCTCATTGCCCTGGAGTGGCTTGAGAACATAACAGCTAGAATTCGCGCCTTTTCGTCCTTTAGCGTAAAGTACATATGCCCGCTTGAATGCTGCTTAAAATTCGAAATTTCCCCGCGCACATGAAGATCCCTTAAATGCGGGTCGGCATCAAATTTTCTTTTTATGTATTTGGTTAAAGCATTCACAGATAAATATCTTTGTTCCTGCATAAGTTCTCCTTTTTAAGTCCACAAGATAAAAACTGTCCCTATCCATTATATAATTAGCCCCCCGGTTTGTCCGCAAAAAGAACATAAGGGCTAATCATCATAGATAAGGACAATTTCTTAGACTTATTTGCGGTTCATACTTTCCTTCGCAGACTGTAAGGTATTATACATAAGCATTGTTATCGTCATCGGACCCACACCCTTTGGAACAGGAGTTATGTATCCAGCTTTTTCACTAACTTCAGCAAATGCCACATCGCCGCAAAGCTTTCCTGCCTCATTTCGGTTAATTCCAACATCAATAACCACTGCCCCCTCTTTAACATGTTCAGCAGTAATAAAGTTTGGAATTCCCACGGCTGCAACCAGAATATCTGCCTGTCTTGTTTGCTCGGCTAAATCCTTCGTTCTTGAATGGCAATAGGTGACAGTAGCGTGCTGATTAAGCAGTAATTGGCCAACCGGTTTCCCGACGATGTTGCTTCTGCCGACGACAACTGCATGTTTACCGGCAACAGAAATTCCATATTCTTCGAGCAATACCATAATTCCATATGGTGTACATGGCAAAAACGTTTTCTGTCCAGTCATCATTCGGCCGATATTAATGGGATGAAAGCCGTCAACATCTTTTAAAGGCGAAATCGTTTCGATGACCTTTGTCTCATCAATATGCTTTGGCAGTGGAAGCTGGACCAAAATGCCATGGATCGCAGCATCATTATTCAGTTCTTCAATCTTTGCAAGAAGTTCCGCCTCTGACGTTTCTTCCGGCATTTCAATTAATAATGAGTTCATGCCAAGCTCTTTACATGTTTTCTCTTTATTGGTGACGTAAGTACGGGATGCATGATTATTGCCGACAAGGATAACCACTAAACCCGGAGTTACCCCCTGACCTTTCAGACTTGAGACCGCTTGGGCGATTTCATGCTTTTTTTTGTCTGCGACTTCTTTTCCATTGATAATAACAGCTGTCATTTTCCTTTTCTCCCTTCCCGTTATCCATCCATTAGTTATTCCATAACAAGCTTTTGTTTTACTTTTGAAAGAATAGCATTAATAAACTTGCTTGATTGGTCATCTCCATATATTTTGGCAATCTCAATTGCTTCATCTAAAATTACATTTTCAGGGACATCAGGCTGCATAAATTTTAATTCATAGGCAGCTATTCTTAAAATATTTCTGTCAACTGCTGCCAAACGATCAATGGACCATTTTTCTAAGTTCTCAATGATTAGCTTGTCAATTTCTTCTTTATGCTCGACTACTCCGAGAACAAGCCGGGATAGATAATCGTCGCCTGCTTCCCCCTCTAATACGTGTTCAATTGCAGAGGATGGCTCGCTCTGTGAGACATCAATTTGAAAGAGTGCTTGTAAAGCCTTTTCTCTTGCAGTTCTTCTTTTCATTATACCGTTAACTCCTTTAGGGATTTTAAGTAATTTATGACTATTTTTCATCCATATTATAGTATTAAAATAATGTCGAAACCTTAGACATAAATTGATAATAGCATAATTAAAATTGATTCGCACTTTGAAATCGATTTCTCCGGATAAATGTAAACTCGCAGATTGGCGAGTCCGATAGGACGAAGACAGAGGCGTAGTTGAATTTATGCGTTAAGAAAGTATAAAGCTTTCGACAGAAAGTTTATACTTTCTTATTAGCAAACAAAAAACCAAAGGAGCGAATCCTTTGGTTTTTGCTTTTATACTTCTTCATCCACAATTGGTTCTACTTTCTGTGTTTCGAATTGGACGCCGACTACGTGGATGTTTACCTCTTCTGCTTCGAGTGCAGTCATGTTAAGTAGTGCTTGGCGGATATTTTCTTGAATTTTCCCTGCCACTGATGGAATAGAAATTCCAAATTTCATTAAACAGTAAACATCAATTTTGATTCCTGTCTCTGTCAGTTCTACCTTTACGCCTTTTCCGTGATTTTTCTTGCCTAGACGCTCCACCACACCTGTTGCAAAGTTTCCGCGCATTCCGGCTACACCTTCAACCTCGGATGCGGCAATACCGGCAATCACTTCAATCACTTCAGGAGCAATTTCGATTTTCCCCAGGCCATTGTTCTCATGTTCCATTTCCAAAATGCTAAATTCGCTCATCGTGCGATCCCTCCAGATTTATACTGACTTCATCACATCATACAACTCCAGGAATTTCGTATTAAACTGGCCTTCGACGAATTTTTCGTGCTCAAGAAGCTTTAAATGAAATGGAATCGTTGTGTGAATTCCTTCCACAACAAATTCGCTTAAGGCACGTTTCATTCTTGCGATTGCTTCCTCCCTGGTGCTGCCGTATGCAATTACCTTTGCAATCATGGAATCGTAGTAAGGTGGAATGGTGTATCCCGGATAGGCAGCAGAATCAATCCGAACTCCCAGCCCGCCAGGCGGTAAGTACATATTAATCTTTCCAGCTGAAGGAAGAAAATTCTTCTCCGGATTTTCGGCATTGATCCGGCACTCAATCGCCCAGCCATTGAAGGTCACATCCGCTTGGGTTAACGATAGTTTTTCACCATTTGCTACGCGAATCATTTCTTTAATAAGGTCAATTCCAGTGACCATTTCAGTTACAGGATGCTCTACCTGAATCCTTGTGTTCATCTCCATGAAATAAAATTTCCGATTGCGGTAGTCATATATAAATTCTACCGTTCCAGCACCTGAATAATCAACCGCTTTTGCAGCTTTTACAGCAGCATTTCCCATTTCCGCACGAATCTCTCCATCAAGGGCAGGAGAAGGAGTCTCCTCAAGAAGCTTTTGAAGTCTGCGCTGAATCGAGCAATCCCTTTCACCTAAATGAATGGTATTCCCATAATTATCACCAAGGACCTGAATTTCGACATGGCGGAAATCTTCAATGAACTTTTCGATATAAACGCCCGGATTTCCGAAGGCTGTCGCCGCTTCCTGCTGTGTGATATTGATGCCTTTGATTAATTCCTGCTCGTTTCTGGCTACGCGGATTCCTTTACCGCCACCGCCGGCAGTTGCTTTAATAATCACCGGATACTGGATCTTTTTGACAAGCTCAAGAGCTTCGTCAATATCATTAATGATCCCCTTCGATCCAGGAACAATTGGAACCCCTGCTTCCCGCATGGTTTCTCTTGCGATGTCCTTGGTTCCCATCTTTGTAATCGCTTCAGGACTTGGGCCCACAAAGGTAATATTACATTCGCGGCAAAGCTCGGCAAAATCGGCGTTTTCTGCTAAAAATCCATAACCAGGATGAATCGCATCACAGCCTGTTAATTTTGCGACACTTATAATATTGGTAACATTTAAGTAACTGTCTTTTGATGACGTTGGTCCAATACAGTAAGCTTCATCAGCCAGCTGAACATGCAATGCTTCACGGTCCGCTTCAGAAAATACCGCAACCGATTCAATTCCCATTTCGCGGCAGGCGCGGATAATCCGAACTGCAATTTCTCCTCTGTTTGCAATTAACAGTTTTTTTATCATTCCGTTACGCTCCTTATTCTGGCTTAACTAAAAATAACGGCTGTCCGTACTCGACTAATTGGCCATCTTTAACTAGCACTTCGACAATTTCTCCGGTTACTTCTGCCTCAATTTCATTAAATAGCTTCATCGCTTCTACAATACAAACGATGGAATCCTTCGTCACTTTTGAACCTGCTTTTACATAAGCCTCTGCATCTGGACTTGGGGAAGCATAGAATGTTCCTACCATTGGTGAAGTAATTTTATGTAAATTCGTATCCTCTGTTTCAACAGCTGCAGCCTTTGGTGCTTCCTGTTTAACAGCTTGAACAGGTGCCTCCGGGGCCGGAGCCGGCACTGGGGCTGCTTGAACGGCCACAGGAGCTAGCGCAGCTGCCGGTTGTACAGCAGGCTGAACAACAGTTACACCATTATTCTTTTTCATTTGAATTTTAGAGCCTTCGTTTTCATATACAAATTCTTCAATACTGGATTGGTCAACAAGTTTAATTAATTCGCGAATTTCTTGAACCTTTAACATTGAATAACACCCTCTTGTTCAAATTAAAATTATTACTTGCTACTAATACTATACCTTAATACTTAATAAGAGTTCAATATTCTTAATTATAAAACACAAAAACAGGAAAGCGCAAAAGCGCTTTCCTAACCTCTCTTTATTTGGACGGCTGGAAAGTAACGGCTACAAAATTACTTTCACCGATCTCCTTTTTCACTTCTAAGATTATTTTATTTGCAGCTGAAGCAGATGGCTTTTTCTTGGATTTAACAGTTACTCTTACCTTTTCACCATCAGCTCTTACCAATGCATCCTCATAGCCCATTGTTTTAATCATCGTTTCTAATAATTCTTCCTTTTGGGCAATGTCATTCAGCTTTTGCATTTGATCCTTCGCTTTCATCCGCTCTTCTGCTGGAAGATCAGTGGAAGCCATAGTAGCTGTTAATTCTTCCTTCTGTTCGCCACGCAGTTCATCAAGCTTTAAGCGAAGCTCTTCAAATTCCGCATCACCGGCAACTGTAGAAACGACTGTTTTTCCATCCTTTGCTTCGGTTTTCGTTTTAGTATCCTTATTTGCCACCTCGTTCTTCACATTTTTCTCCACAGAGGCAAGGTCTGTGCTCTTTTGCTCTGGAGAAGTGATGTAATAAACCGACAATACCACGACCAGACTCAACATCGTTAATAACCAAACTGTTTGCTTTTTCAATAGCATTCTAAAAATCCCCCTTTTATTTTTTAGGAACAACTGATACACGATGGCTCGAAACTCCTAAAACCCGTGTAACAGCTTCGACTATCCATTTTTTCACTTGAATATTTTCTGCACCTTTCGCTACGACTAAGACACCGCGGATATCCGGCTTCTTGGTTTCCACGACAACCGGCACTTCTTTTTCGCCATTTCGGATAATCACCAGCTGCTCATCAACGGTATTATCCTGAACCTTGCGCTGGCCGCCCTGAGTATCCGATTCCTCGGTTGTTTGCGATTTGTTTGACCGATTCTTTTCGAAAATTTTCTTGTCTGAAGAATCAATGTTAACAATCACGGTAACATCATCGACACCCAGCATTTCCTGGAGTGCTTTCTTTAATTGGTCCTCATATTTTTCTTCATATTCAGCAATGGTTTTATTGCCAGAGCTTTTATTCAAACCAAAAGCGGCGACATCCTCATCGCCACCCGTCTTTGCGGTTGTGGCTGCCGGAATGGCCGTGGAGCCAGTGTCATTTTTTAACACGATATTTCCAACAAGCATTAGGCTTGCTCCAATACACAGAACAAGAAGCATATACTGGAATTTTCCCGGCTTTTTACCTGATTTTTCATCCTGCTCATCCATTCTAAGCAGTTTTTTCAGCCATGAAATTGGCCCTTTATTATTACCCATTTTTCTTCTGGATCCCCCCTTCAATCGAAACATCAACTGTTTCTTCTGTTACGTTCCATTTTTTAGAGAGAAATGCGGCAATTTTTTCTGTTTCATCTGCCCGTTTTTTAGATGGAAGAGGTGCTTCTGTGTTGATTACTACTGGTTTAACTGCTTCGACTGTCTTTTCGCCTGTTTCTGGCTGTTTCAGAAGAACCATTACCTTTTGGAGGTTTTCAGGGAATGCTCGGTCACTTTCTGCATTTGTTTCTACATCAATTTGTGCGATTTCCAATCCATACTGCTCCATTAACTCCCCCTCTACACCCTTTTTTAGCTGGACAGCCATTTCTTTTAAAATATATGCATGCTGAGAGGCTTGTATTTCTTTTTTCTTCGAATCTATTAAATTTTTCATATTTTTTTCTTCAGGAGCCTGATAAGAAGGAATAGCTGCAATAGCTCCCTCAAAATCCTTTGAAATAATCTTGAAGAGAGGAGTTAGAATAATGGCAATTAACAAAAGGCCCGTCACCATCTTCGTATATTTCTGCATGCTTGAATTTGGCAGCAGCATATCAATCACCGTGGCCAGCAGGATAAATAGAATGATATTTGTAACCCACTCTTTTAAAAATTCCATTTTGCTCACCCACTCCCTATCGCATCATCATCGTCAAATTTCCGGCTGCGATTATGACTGTTATACTTAGAAAAAACATCAATGAGACAATCCCTAATGCGGCGAAAACATAGATGACACTTTTGCTGATAATATCAAGGCAAGTGATAATGGGCCCTCCGCCTAACGGCTGAAGGATGGCGGCAGCAAATTTATAGATAAATGAAATCATCAAAATTTTAAATGCAGGGAAGGCAACTATAATCAGCAAAATGGCCACTCCGGCAATCCCGACTGAATTTTTTAAAAGCACTGAGGCACTGACAACCGTATCAGTCGCATCGGTAAACATCCTGCCAATAACCGGGATGAAATTTCCGGTAATAAATTTAGCAGTCCGTATCGTAATTCCGTCTGTTACCGCTGTAGATGCTCCTTGGACGGAAATTACCCCTAGAAATACGGTTAAAAACAGTCCCATTAAACCGATGCTCCAGTTTCTTAACAGCGCGGCCAATTGAGTGACCTTATATTGATCAGACATCGTGCTGACAATGCTTAGTAAAGCTGCCAGGAACAAAAGCGGCAGGATTACGTATTGCATTAATAATCCACTCATATTCATCAAGAACAAGATAACGGGGTGAAAAAACGCTGCCGACACCAGTCCGCCCGATGCAGCCATCAAAGCGAGCAGCAAAGGAATCAAGGCCAGAACGAAGGAGATCATTGTTCCAATCGCTTCGTTTGTATAGGAAATGGCGATATGAAAACTATTTAAAGCGATAATCACGAGCACCATATAAACAATCGCATAGGCCACTTTGCTGATATTGCTTTTTTCAAAGGCATTTTGCATCGTTTGCAGAAACATACTGAATATCGATAGCATGATTAATGAACCGAGCAATTTGCCGTTGGCCAGGAACTCATGGAAAAGGAATTTTAGAAATCCCATACCCCACTGCTTAAACGAAAACTCTTTCTCGCCTTTGATAAAGTCATACAAGCTTCCCTTCTGACTCTCCGGAAGAAAACCGCCGTATTTATTGCTAATATCTTCCCAAAACTGTTTAAGCTCTGTTAAATCCAAGCTTTCTAGCTGTGAATCCACCAGCTCCTGCGGCGAAAGAGGGCTGGTATTGGCTTGAGTGGGCTCTGACCCCTGTGCAGCTTGGACACTTGGACTATAGCAAAAAAAGACTAAGAGAATGATAATTGGAATAATCTGCAGCCACTGCTTCATCTTTTACTAACACCTCTTCCCGAAAACGATTAATTCGGAATTAGTTTGATTATGGTTTCGATTAATACAGTAAGAATTGGTATAGCCATGGCGAGTATAATGACTTTTCCTGCTAATTCGATTTTTGAGGCGACGGCCCCCTGGCCAGCATCCTTTGTAATCTGAACGGCAAATTCGGCGATATAGGCAATCCCGATTATTTTAAGAATCGTCTCAACATAAACGAGATTCACCTTTGCATTTATGGCCAGTCTTTCGAGCATATGAATGATTTCGTAGATCTTGTCCACCAGAAAAAGGAATATCGAGCAGCCAACAAAGACAATTAATAGGAAGGCAATGTTCGGTTTTTGTTCCTTAATAATTAAGGCAAGAAAGGTAGCGACGAGGGCAATTCCAACTATTTTAATAATTTCAATGGCAAAGCCCCCCTTTCTATTGGAACAAAAAGACCGATTTTATTTTTTGGAACAGATCATCTACGATGGATGCCACTTGAAATAAAATATAAATAAAGCCAAACAAGGTTACCCATTGCGCATATTCCTTTTTCCCAACTTGATCAAGAACTGTATGCAAAAAGGCGACCACAATGCCGACACCTGCTATTTTGAAAATAATATCCACTTCTAAACCCATTGCTTTTCCCCCTAAAATAATAAAATTATCAACAATAATCCTGATAAGAATCCAAGACTCTTGACCATTTTTTCGTACTTCGCTTGTGCTTGGACAGCCTCTGCTTCTTCTCTTTCCAGATGGGAAAGGGTAAGCATGATGTGTTTCTGCTGGGAAAAGCGGTCATGTCGGCCAAGGGTTTCGCCAAATTGCCTCATAATTTCATATTCGCCCTGTTTTAATGCAGTCGATTTCCATATTTCCTTTAGGCTCGATTCCCAAGCCTCTTTTACAGTTGTCTCTGAATTGGTCAACTTCCCTGCAAAGCTCTCAAAAAAAGTGGATAGAGGCTTAGCCATCTGGGCTGCCAGCCGTCTTGCGGCTTCATGAAGAGGCGTATGCCCATACATGATTTCAGCCTCAAGGGATTGCAGGGCAAATTTCAAAGCTCGCAGCTGCTTCGGCCGCTCGCTAAGGTTTCTTGCGGCCTCAAAGCCTGTGAAGGTAGTGGCAACAACAATAAAAATGGCACCAATCAGCTTAACCATCTATGTCACGCTCGCTTTTTGGTTCAATTTTTGTCCGCTTCCATCCAAAATTTCCGTGATCGTCCCCGGACCAGCCTTACGGCTAAGGATTATTAACCGTTCAAAGATTCCTTGGCTGAGTATTTCCTTTAACGAAGGCCTTTTGCTGATTTCTTCCAGGCTCGTCCCATGTGTCGTCATAAACAGCTTGATGCCGGCATGAACGGCTTCCTGGATTGCTTCGGCATCTTCTTTACGGCCAATTTCATCTACGACCAGAACTTCCGGGCTCATCGAGCGGATCATCATCATCATTCCCTCCGCTTTAGGGCAGGCATCAAGAACATCCACACGGTACCCGAAGGTTAATTGCGGGATTCCATTTACACATCCCGCTATTTCACTCCGCTCATCGACAATGCCTACTTTGGAAGCAGCAATGTTCCGGTAACCTGTTGAGATAATCCTTGCAACATCCCGCAGCAGTGTTGTTTTTCCTGTTTGCGGCGGCCCGATAATCATCGTGTTCATCCAGTTTCCATTGCAGATGTAGGGAATAATAGGTTCGGCACTGCCGAGCTTTTCTTTCGCAATTCGAATGTTAAACGAAGATATATCCCTTATCGCCTTTACTCTTTCATTCTCCAGAATGACTTTTCCGGCTAGACCGATTCGATGGCCGCCTGAAACAGTGATATATCCGCGCTTAAGCTCCTCTTCCAAGGTATAAATGGAAAAATGGCTAATTTTATTCATTAACTGAACGGCATCTTCAGGCTGAATAATATACGATAGAAAGGTTGGCGCTCCCCTCATCGTTAATTCGATGGGCCGATTAATACGAATCCGAATTTCTTCGATTTCCTTTTTTTGGACAGGAGGGATTTGATTGATCAGGTCGGCGATTTTTCTTGGTAAAAAATTAAGTAAGGTTTCCACGAAAGCTTCCTCCTTGATTTACCCTTCTCATTAATTAAAATGTATGCCTGCTTGGACACATTATGACTGACAAATCTTCTAAAAATTGCTTTCACTCTATTTTTTTACATCTATTTAATAGAAACGAAAAACGGGGACAGTTCTTCTGCTCAAAAGCAGAAGAACCGTCCCCGTGCATCATTTATCGTATTTCTTGATCCAGTTATACATTTGCATTTCGGTAACCGGACCATTGTAGTGTTCTCTTATAATTCCTTGCTTATCAATGACAAAAGTCTCAGGCTGGCCAGTTACGTTATATTGCTTGGAAACTTTGGCATTATAGTCGAATAAATAAACCATTCCTTCTTTATTGTCATTTGTTACCTTTTTAATTCGTTCAATGGTTTCGCCACGGTTTATCATAAGCAATGGATATTTGCCGCCATAATCCTTTTGAAAGGCTGCTAATTCCGGGAACTCATCCTTACAAGGCTTGCACCAGCTTGCAAAGTAGTTTAAAATTACGACTTTACCCTTATACTCTGAAAGCTTTGTCGTTCCGCCATCATAATTAGGCAGTTCAAAATTAAAGGCTTTATCGCCAACATCGGTATGTTTGCCTTTTGTGACAAGGCTATAACCAAAAAATCCGAACATCGCGATAATAAGAATCAACACAAGTGGTTTAATAACCCGCTGGTTCATTCGCACTTCCTCCTGACGGGCTGTCTCCCAGCCTTATTCCTTCCTATTTATCTAACTGCTTTAAAAACTCAATTTCCTTTTTCAGCTTGTCATGCCGTTTTCCAATAATGAGCATATACGCAAAAATCACAACCCAAGCAACAGAATAAGCACCTAACATATATTCATAATTCATGATTGGTTCCTCCTATTTATCTAATGACTCTCTTAATCTTTCCTTATATTGTTCTATTGTTATTTTCATTTTTTCAAAAGAAACACCCTTATGAAGTAGATAGGAATAAAGAATAGTAAAAGCTGTAATCGTGACTAGCAAGGAGACAAGCATTGTATCCTCAATTCCGCCGCCTTTTTGAGAAGGTCCATCACCAAAAACAATTGGGTGGAACTTTGTCTGCCACCAGCGGATTGCAAAGAAGACAATCGGTACGTCGGCAAAGCCAATAATTCCGAAGACTGCGGCGAGTCTTGCTTTCTTATCCCAAACCCCATCCATTTGCCGAATCATGATATAGGCAATGTAAATAAAGAATAGAATGAGCGTTGTAATAAGGCGCGGTTCCCATACCCACCAGGTATTCCAAGCGGATCTTGCCCAGATTGGACCTGTTGTCAGAACGATAATCGTGAAAACAACACCAATTTCTGCGGAAACATAGGCATACGTATCATAAATTCTTTTCCGCTTTATTAAAAATAAAATGCTGAAAACGAATGTTACAAAAAACGCCAAGAAGGCAAGCCACGCTGAGCTTACATGGTAATAGAAAATTTTTTGCGCAGCCCTCATGGTTTTTTCTTCATCTGCAAAAATAAAGATAAAATATAGTGCCGTAAACATCGATATGATGGTTGCGCCAAACAATACTTTTCCTAGGTTAACACTTTTCGTGTCTGTCAATTGCGAAGGGGGCAGGACCGCTTTTTCCCGTTCGAGATTCATACTCATCACTTAAACCTCCAGCACATAATCAATTAATAAGAAACAAACAACAAAGAAAATCACATCATACGCTGTAACCAGCTGAATCCACGCCAAAGCGCTCGAAAACTGATCCATGTTCGTTAAAATGATTTTAGTTGCCTGAACCACACCGATTAAAATAGGGGTGGTAATTGGAAATAACAACAGCGGCAGCAGCATTTCACTGCTTTTGGAATTCGCCGCAAGAGCTGCCAAAAAAGTCCCGATGGCAATAAAGCCAAAGCTTCCTAAAAAAATCACCAATAGAAAATACGGAAAACTGCCAAGAAATTTAAAATCAAATAATAAGAATAAAAACGGAACAGAAACAATTTCAACAACTAATATCATCGCAAAGTTTGCCAAGAACTTGCCTAAGTAAATACTGGCGGCCTCCATCGGTGAAACAAGCAGCCCCTGCATCGTATCGTTCCGCTGCTCCGAAATGAACGACCGGTTAAGACCCAAAATACCGGAAAACACAATAATAACCCAAATAATCCCGGGGATTACAGCCTTTGTCGTGTTATTGGCCGGATCAAAGGCAAAACTGAATACAACGATGACGAGTCCGGCAAAGATAATTTGCGTGACCAAAATTTGTTTTGTTTTTAACTCTGAATATAAATCTTTTTGGGCAAGCAAGAAGGCTGTGCGAAATAGATTCATGATACACCCTCCACCTGCAGCTCATATTTTTGTGAAACATATCCCAAGCTTGAATTTTCAATTCTGAAGTCATCGACAATTTTGCCGTTTTTGACAATAACAATGCGGTCGCAGATTTCGGCTGCCTGCTTGAAATCATGGGTGACCATTAAGGTTGTCGTTCCTTTCTCTTTCATGGAGAGAATCACATTGTTTAAAATGGCAATAGCGCCCTGGTCCAGACCGGTATGCGGCTCATCCAGCAACAATACTTCAGGTTCATGAATAATCGCTCTGGCAATGGCAATTCGTTGGATCATGCCGCGCGAGAAATTTTTGACCGGTTCATTTAAAAAGAAGGATAAGCCCACTTCTTTAACAAGCTCGGCCGCTTTTTGTTCTACATTTTTAACCCCATATATATTCCCGAAGAAGACGAGGTTTTCTAATGGGGAGTAATGGTCGTAAAGCAAGCTGGAATGAGGCAGATAGCCTAATATTTTTTTTATTTCAAGCGAATCTTTCTTCAAGTCCAAACCATTGATCTTGATCATTCCTGATGTTGGTTTAATTAATGAGGCCAGCACCTTTAGTAGCGTGCTCTTTCCTGCCCCGTTTGGACCAAGAATCCCGACAGTTTCCCCTTTATGGATAGAGAGGTCAACACCACGTAAGATCAGCTTGTTGTCAGCCTGCTTCGTCAGTTTTTTAATTTCTATCATTTGCGCATCCCTCCCACTCCAGCTGCTATTCTACAAAATTGCGTAAATTTAATTTCACCTGAACCAAGTGCTGTTTGTAAGCTTCAAGCTTGGCATGATATTCCTCTTCAGTCAGCTTTCCATCACCGAAGGTTTCTTCCAATTCAATAATCTTATCCATGATCGCTTTCTGCTTTGACATTAACAGCTTAAAGGCTTTTTCCTCCTTATCAGCACCAAGTCGCTCACTTTCAAATCTCGCTTTTCTTCTAAAGTAGGCATAATAGGATAATCCTGCGATCACGATTGCCCCTAAAATAATCAGAAAAATATGCGGATTAAAACGATGCAATGGTGATTGCGCCCACATCCTGAGGTGGCCCGGATTATGGAAAGCCGGTGCAGTGTGGGTAACGGACGTATTTTTAGCGGTTCCCCCAGTTTCCTGTGTTTGCGAGGTACTATCAGCTTTGGGCTGGATATCCTTGTTATACTCCAGCTTAAAGGACTGACCTGCTTTTAAATTTTCAATACTGTATCCCCAATAATTTTGATCATCAAATTTAAACAGACCCTGATTGGTTGATTGTGCCCCTTTTATCTCAATGCTTCCCCTGCCCTCTGGTACGAGAATTTGGAGCATCTGAACCGGGTAGTCCACCGTAAGATTGATTTCTTTATCCTTTGGCATCCGATAGCTATATGGCAGCACCATGGTTTGGTTGCCTGGAATCGACGTAGTTGTAATAAATCCTTTATCCACCTGTTTAAACGCAATTTTGTTATCTAGAAAATTTAAATCCTTGGCCCCTTCTGGCAGCGTTACAGTTAGTACCGCTTCATTCTGGTCATCGCCTTTATACTCTTCTGCCGATTTATTGGTGTAATCGACCATATTCATCAGATTTGTTGAACCGTCTTCGGCCGGACTGACAACGAGGTAATGCATATCAATTAAAATATTGGCGTCGGATGCTGCCAAACCCTTTACAGGAATAAACAGCATCAGGCCCAGGAGGATAACGGTGATTTTACGAATCACTTTTCATCCCTCCTTTTGCTTTTGTAACTTTTCATTTGTTCTTCAATTTCTTTTTCCACTTCTGCCATTAAATCTTTATCTGTGGTGCCGCTGATTATTTCTTCTTCCTTCATAATGCTCGCTATTTCTATTTCATATTGTCTTTTTAAATTTTTATAATCAGCAGGGGAAATCTTATCCATTTTGTACTCAAACTCTATTTCGTTTAACGTAGTCAATAGGGCTTCCTTTGTTGAGGCTAAGTCTTGATTTTTCGAACCGAGATGTAAGTACGTATCCCACTTAAATAACGGTGACAAAATTAGAAACAAGCAAGTTAACGCCAAGGCAGCGGAAAAAATCATTGAAATGATGGAGATATCGTGCATTTTGTTCACATCCTATAGATACTTTTTACGTTCTTCATCAATTATGGAAGAGAGAATTTCGCCTTCCACTTCTTCCTCAGCCGTCTGATTTTCCATCACTGGTTCTTCCGTCCCTTTTCGTTTGACCCATTTACGAATAGCAAAGAACAATCCACCACCAGCGGTACCTAATGCCACAAACGGCAGTACCCAGGCAGTCAAGCTAAATCCGTTTTTCTCAGGCGCTGTTAAAATTTCTTCGCCATAAATATTCACGTAATAGTCCCGAATCTTGTCCTTATCCCAGCCCTTATTCATCATATCGACCAGGTCAGATTTAAAATCCTTTGTTAATTGGCAAGTATTAGGATCGCATTCATAATGGTCCTGTCCGCACCCGCATGTGCAGGCAAACTGCTGTGCAACGGCTTTAAATTCTGGTGATTTATAGTCAAATTCTTTTGCTTCGGCATGAAAGATTGAACCTTGGAAGATAAACGCAATAAGGAGGAGCCCCAGATAAATTTTATTTCTCATGCTATGCCACCTCTTTGCGTACCCCGGTGTATCTCGGAGTAACATTTCCATATTTTCCGTTCCAAACGGCGAAAAGTGCACCAATGACAATCATAAATGATCCCATCCATAACCAGTTCATCATCGGATTAACCTTTACCACAAATGTGGCTTTCCCATCATCCTCCCAGGCACTTAAAACAATATATAAGTCTTCCTTCATTGAGGAGATAATCGCCACTTCAGAAGAAGGCTGCTCCCAGTTCCCATAGAAAACTTTTTCGGGCTGGAAAGTGCCTAATCTTTTTCCATTTTTAAATACCGTTACATCAGCGTAAACAATATCGTTTATTCCTTCCCGTTTTTGATCAAGCCGCTCGTAATTTAGACGGTAATTATTAATCTCAAGCGAACCGCCTAATGGTACAGTTTTCATTGTTTCAACATCATAGTTTTGTGAACCAATAATCCCCATGGTGATAAAGGCAATTCCAAGGTGGACAATATATCCCCCGTAACGGCGACGGTTTCGAATCATCAGGCGGTAAAGGGCAGTAAACGGTTTTTCCTTCGTCATTTTTCTTCTTGCCTGAACCCCTCTATAAAACTCTAAGAAGTGAGTGATAAATAATAGAGTAATAACTCCGTAGCCAATGACGGCCCACGCTTTCTGAATACCCAGCACCACCATTAAAACCATAGCGATAACAGCAAGAATGGCAGGAATCAAAAAGTTCTTCCTAAGATTTTTCACGCTTGAACGCTGCCAAGCCAAGAGCGAACAAACTGCCATCACAAACATCATGGACAATAGAATCGGCGCTTCTACTTTGTTGAAGAATGGCAAGCCGACCGTTACCTTTGTGCCGCGAACTGCTTCTGAAACGAGCGGGAAAATCGTTCCCCAAAAAACAGCAAAGGCTGCACCAACAAGAAGTAAGTTATTAACTAAAAAGCTGCTTTCCTTTGAGACAAAGGATTGAAATTCTCCCGCACTGCGTTTTAGCAGATTATAGCGGCTCATTAGCACATACAATGCACCAATTACGGCAATAGCCATAAAGATT
Organism: Neobacillus sp. SAB-20_R2A; assembly: GCF_049568635.1. Classification (NCBI taxonomy): domain Bacteria; kingdom Bacillati; phylum Bacillota; class Bacilli; order Caryophanales; family Bacillaceae; genus Neobacillus; species Neobacillus sp. SAB-20_R2A. Next base: position 4,364,352 of record NZ_CP145895.1, read on the forward strand.
AAGAAGTATAATCCCAAATTGGAATTCGCAAAGGCATGCACTGATGTCAATACTCCGCTTCGAACTAGGAATGTGCCGAATAGTGTCAGGGCATAGGAAACGATAATTAGGCAGATATTCCAGATCTTCAGCATGTTCTTCCGCTCTTGAATCATCACAGAATGCAGGAAGGCAGTAGCTGTCAACCACGGCATAAACGAAGCATTCTCAACCGGATCCCAGGCCCAGTAGCCGCCCCAGCCTAACTCTACATAGGCCCATTGGCCGCCAAAGATATTTCCGAGACTCAAGAATAACCACGCGATAATGGTCCAGCGTCTTGTCATTTTAATCCAGAAATCATCGACGTTTTTCATGATTAAGGCCGCCATTGCAAATGCAAATGGGATGGCAAGACCTACATAACCAAGGTAAAGTGTGACAGGGTGGATAATCATCCCTGGATTTTGCAGCATTGGGTTTAATCCTTTTCCTTCAAGCGGGATCTCATCAAGTAACACAAATGGCTTTGCAACAAATCCCAAGATAAAGAAAAAGAAAACCGCATTGGCCATCAGGATCGCTGAAATGTATGGAACCATTGGGTTCCCTTTCATCTTCCTTGAAAACACAATCATGACGGTGTATAAAGTTAAGAAGAATGTCCAAAGTAACAAGGAGCCGGCATTACCTGCCCACAGGGCAGTCAGTTTATAAATAATCGGTAGTTCGCTGCTTGTATAGTCTTTTACGTATTCAAATTGGAATTGGGAAGTAGCTAATAGGTAGAACATCGACAGCATAGCCATTGACGTACAAACTAGCAATGCAACAGTTCCGCCTTTTCCACTATTTATCAGCTTTTGATTTTTCGTGCTGATTCCCAGTGTTATAACTAACAGTGAATAGATTGCAACCGCAAATCCAATATAAATGGCCGCATTAGCAAATAGATACATTTCGTCACCTTCTTATGTTTGCCTGTTATTTTTCTTTCGGTGGCTGATTCAGCTTGTCCTTATGGGTTTCCGGATCGTAGTTCTTCATGTCTTTTCCTTCATATTTGGAAGGGCATCTCGTTTTCACTGTTTCAGCAGCGAAAGTATCTTTTTTGGTCGGCGAGCCTTGGAGAATGGTGATTACCCCTTCAGAGAAATTGTCTGGCTTTGGCCCATTATGAATGACATGCATGATATGTCCTTCGTTGTCTTTCACATCAAATTTCAACTCTATTTTGTCAGGATTCCATTTAATAGAGTCTTCGATTAAAAGTCCTTCAACGGTTACAAAATCATCTTTGTGCTCATCTTGGGTGGCCAAGAGATCTTTTAAGGTTAATTCAATTCCGCTCGAACCTGGAGTGGCAGCCATTAAGAGAAAAATAATTGCACCGGCAATGATAAATCCCCCGAGGAGAACTAACGTATTTTTCTTCATTCTTCTCACCTCATTAAATTAATTTTTTCATTTCCTCATCGTACGTTTCTTGATCAATCTTGCCTGTTAACAGCTTTTTCCTAAGATCCTTTTTAGCTTCAACATTCATTGTCTTATTTTCCTTTTTGCTCGAAGCTTGTTTCATAACTTGGGGTTTTGTTTGTTTCTGTTTTTTGGCCGCACTTTGAACATTTGCCTTCATTCCTAGGTAGACGAATGCTCCGGCAATAATCAGGGCGATTCCGATAATAGACGCTCCGCCGATGCCGATAATAGGCTGTTTTTCAGTGTCCTTAGTACCATTGCCATCTAAAACTTGATCTGTCGCGCTGCCTTTCACGCCGGAATGGTTTTCATCATTTGGTGGTTGAACCTTGCTCATCGCTTCCATCGTTGATTCTGTTCCCGGTTTCTTGTAAGAAAAGGAATATTTTAAATTTTCACCGGCTTTTACATTTTTATATTGATAAAAATAGAGTTCTTCTCCATATTCATTTTTTGAATTCTCCTGCGCCTTTGGCTCAGCTTGAATATCCTTGGCATTCATCGGCGCGTAAAACACAACATCAAGCTGTTCTGTTTCAGCTCTGTTTGTAAATTCGTATGTAAAACTTTTTTGGTCTTTCACATCAATAGACTGCGTATAGTATTCAATTACGAATTGATAGGTTTCGTTATTTTTAATGGTCTTACCCGGTTTCCAGACAACCACTCCCTTGTCTTTGTCAACATCATACGGCCGCTGAACCTCCGGCTTATCTTTTTCTGGAAATTCGGCTACTAGGAAGGCCTCAAACCCTTTATCCTTTGCAGGAACAGGAATTTCTATTTTCCCATCATAATCTTGCCCGCTTTTATTGGTAATTGTTCCGTACATTCCGACCAGCAAGGAAGGAATCTCCCTCGACGGCCAATCCTCCGGATAGTCAAACTCCGGCATGACTTGAACCTGCATACTCTTATATGGAAACTTTTCCGGCTGAAATACTGTCTCTGCGCTTGCCTTTGGTACGATCAGGCTTGTCATAAATGCTAAAATAACGAATAATGCCATCCATTTCTTTTTCCGCATAGTTATCCTCCTTGAATCAAAAAGCTCGTTAAAACCGTGACTTTTTCACTATAGTCCTCTTTGAAATAAATATAATCTTTCTCGGTTGCCTATTGTTGATGGACTATTGAACATTTTGTTAACCGGCAAAAATCGTTACCTTTCCGTCAAAAAATAACCATAAATTGTTCACATTTGTAAAAAGGGGATATTTTTTACAAAATAAAAAAACAGCCCAAAATCCTTTAAAAGATTCAAGGCTGTTTTTTATGTCATTTCGGTTCTAGTGATCGGATATAGGCGGTTATGTCAGAAATATCCTGTTCGGTGAGTTGTCGGGCGCCTTCTAGGCCTTTCAATGATGGTCCCATCCGGGTTTCTTCTCGCCCATAAGCTGTCCCAATCCAAATTTGTTTGTCACTTGTATATTTTAAGTATTGGGGACTGGAAAGGACTGTTCCCATTTTGATTTTTCCTGCTCCATTTTCCCCGTGGCAGGAGAGGCAATAAAGCTTATATTGTTCCTTGCCTCGTTCAGGGTCTCCTAATACAGTTGCCGATACTTTTAAGTCCAGTTCTTCAGTCTGCCATTCTCTCATAAACGCAACTAGATTCTTCAAATCCTTGTCAGACAAACGAGTTTCATAGGAGGGCATGCTTGTCCCTTCACGCCCATATTTCACATAATTGTAAAGGTCTTGATCTGAAACGGAACTTAAAAAATGTTGATTATTGATCGCTGTCCCGTCCTTAGCTCCTTCACCTTTTCCTGTTTCGCCATGACAGGCAAGACAGTTTTTTGCATACACTTTTTCACCTTCCGCAATGGCCTTGGAATTTTCACTGCTGAAAATGCCGCTATTGGCAATGCAAAAGACAATGCCAATTGTAATTAAAATATAGATTCCGATTAAAATTTTCTTCATGGGCTGCTCCTTATTTTGGTTCAGGTGTAGGAGTCGGTTCCCCAAAATCTTCGTACTTCGTCGTAATTAGGTCATAAATCTTCTTAGGGCTTTTACCGTCAAGATGCATCTCTACCGCCTCCCGGGCGATATCTATACAGACGTCTCACGATATTCCCATCGAATCCCATTCTTTTACGACATTACCAGACCCGAATTGGTCAACGAAGCAATCGAGGTTACTCTCATGGCCATCCTGCGCAAAACAGCCACAATAGCATGGGACCTGCGCCAGTACCTTTGGGTATGTAGCTGCCATAATATAGGTTTCTTTAATTTGATCAGATGAATTTAACACATAATCAGGCAGCGGTTCGTGCTTTTTATCAAGGGCCCATTTTTTATCACTGACATTGGATCCGCACCCAGCTGCTATAAGGACAATAGCAAAACAAAGAGCAAAAAGCGAAGGTATTCTTTTCAAAAGTTGTCACCCCTTCCAGCTTGATATCACAAATTTATTTTAACAAAAAGAAAGACAGCCATCAGACGCTAATTCTTACTATTTAGTGAAGTTTTTAAGCTTGATAAAGTACAAATAATAGATTCAATGAAAAAAATATAAATCGCCGGAGACTCCAAAAGGAATTTCCGACGATGGGAATCTACATGTTCATCATGTGACCGCCTGTGCTTGTACCAATGGATGGGTCAACCATTCCAAATATCATTGCCACATGTGCAACTACTAAGAACATCCCTACAAAAAAGGCATGTGTTTTTAGTTTTTCAACAGCGTTTTTATTTTTAAAGACGATACCCAGGTCAAGAAGCGCCATGCCTAATAACGGCACAACCCCCAGCAGATAGAAGGTAACGGCGGTTACGTCAATCCATCCCTTCCATTCGCCGTTAGCCGTCAGCGGGATATACGCATTCATTAAGAGATATAAAAATATTCCGGTGAAATAAATCCCGGCAAAAATGCTGACTGCCTTATTTATTTTCTTTAAGGAACCATCGAGCTTACGGGAAAATAAGATTCCCAGTTCAGTAACAGCGATTGTTTCCGCACATATGACTGGAATGGCCATAAAGATAATTAAATTCCAGGGCTGATTATCAGCAAGCAATCCCATATAATGTGTCATGTTCATAATTTCTCTCTCCTATCAAATACTCTATATTATTTAAGAAACTGCTTTCTCACTACCTCTAAGTCAACAGCCGTTACATCATCAACAGCTTCAATAATCCCTAGTAATTCCTCCTCATTAAGATAAATTCCATAAGTTCCAGTGCGGTCCAGTGTGAAATCAACTTCGGCAATCGCCTCCTTACCGGTAAATTCAGCGGAAATTTGCTTTGTTTTCATATTCAGGATTAAAAAGCTCCCGGCAGCTTGATCAAATTGTGATAAATCGATTGTCAGCTTCGTCCTAATTCCTCTATTAACCACCATAACTAAAGGTTCAAACTCGTAGCCAATTCCTTTGACAGCTAAAGATTGTTGATTATTAGTAACCTCAGCCTTCTTTACCAGACGCTCAGTTGGGACCTTGCTAATATCATTTCCATATATGCTTGCCTTTGTCTCGGAAGAGCTTTCGGCTGTTGCCTTAGTCGAGGCATCGATTCCGTCCGCATTGCTGCTTGAAGCAGAAATTTCCCCAAGATTATCAACCACCTTGATCATGCCCCGCTTCATTCCCATCCAGCAGCTAAATGGGATATCTTCAGTTCCCGGTGTAAATTCAATAACGTTTTTACCGTTTTGCAGCTTTTGCTGCACATTCATATCAGGAACCACGATCGTATTATTGCATCCGGTAAGCTGTTTGACATCAACGACCCACTTGACGGGCATCCCTTTTTTTACATATAAAACTCTTGGGGTGTAGCCGTATACGTCCGCCGTCATATTTAGAACCTGCACGCCATCCTTGATGGTTGCTTTAATCGCATCAGTGGAATCCGCCGACGAATTTGAGCTGGTTCCGCCAACGCTTGCCATGATGTCCAGCGGACCAGTTTGCACACCGGCAAGTGCCAGCCCCCTGTTGCTCATAATCAGCCCGAGCACAATAATGAGAACTCCACTGAATTTAAGGATTTTCTTTGTATACCCGTTGCTTAACAGTCCCGAAAGAGCTCCAAAGCTTAGCATCAGCGGGACCGTACCAATGGAAAACATAAACATGGACAATGCCCCAGTTAAGGCACTACCCGTACCAAGCGCATAGATTTGCATCGTCTGCAACGGTCCGCAGGGCATTAAGCCATTAAGAAACCCAACCAGAAAGGGCGTTCTTGGCATTTTCACCGTCTTACAAGTGATAGCAGGCAATTTAAAATGCAGCTTTCTAAAGACGCGGAATCCGGCCATATTAAAGCCCATAATCATCATAAATGCCCCTGCAAATATCTGAAGTCCGGCTTTGGCTGCCAACGAAAGGTCAAACACCGACCCGATTGCTCCAATAACTCCGCCAATGCTGGTGTAAGCAGTCACCCTACCTAGGTTATAAAGAAACGATGGCTTTACGGCATCCCATCTATTATTTTTTTCTTTACCAATTGTCTGGGAGAGCATGATGCCACCGCACATCCCTACACAGTGGAGCGAGGTTATTAACCCAACGACAAACAAAACGGCATACGAGGCTGAGTTAAGTTTTTCCTCCATATTAAAACTGCCGGTATTGATGCCAAGGAGGACAATAGCAGCAACAATGATAAATATGCCGATAAATTTATAACCCTTTGAACCCTCCGTACTGTATCCGGCCTGTCGGATTGCGTCTTTCAGCAAGCTTAAAGTACATTGGTCTTCGTCAAATTCAATATCAGCAAATTGACCACTGAAACTTGCTTGAACATTTTTTACCCCCTCTAGCTTTTTCACGGTTCTTTCTACCCGTTTTTCGCAGGACGAACAAGTCATATCGTAAACCTTTAATCTGATCCGTTTGACATTCATAGCGGCCACCAGCCTTTAAACGAATTCCTTTACCTTCTTGATAGCTAAAGTATAAAAAACCGATATGTTGGTGGTATGAAGAAAAATAAGGGCCTGGTGACCAATTTGTGGACATAATTTTTCTAATTCTTGAACAACCTTCAAGCTGCCCAAAGGGGGTTATCCACTAAAATATTTATCTTGTCTCCCGTACTATTTTGTAAAACAGCCGCTTAAAGATGTAACAATGAGTACATCATTGGGAGTGGCTGCCATGAATATTGATGGAGTTTTTTCCGGAGGAGGAATAAAGGGATTTGCGCTTATCGGGGCGTGTGAAGAAATTGAAGAACGAGGTTTTAAATTTGTCAGAGTCGCTGGAACCAGTGCTGGCTCCATAATAGCCGCTTTAATTTCCGCTGGTTATACAAGCAAAGAAATCTATCAGCTTCTTGACGAAGTGGATCTAACTAAACTGCTTGATACCCGCAAAACCATCATACCTTTTAAACTCGCCAAATGGCTTTTACTTTATTGGAGATTAGGGCTCTACAAAGGAAACGAATTGGAAAAGTGGCTTAGGATAAAATTAGAGGCCAAAGGACTGAGAACATTTTCCGATTTACCGCCTCAAACGTTAAGAATTATCGCTTCAGACCTTTCTACCGGACAAATGGTTGTTATTCCTGATGATTTACCGAAATACGGAATTTCACCGGGCTCTTTTCCAATTGCCAAGGCCATCCGCATGAGCTGCAGCATCCCATATTTCTTTGAACCTGTAAGATTACGGACAAAGGACGGGACTAATGTTTTAGTGGACGGAGGGGTATTAAGCAATTTTCCAATGTGGCTTTTTGACCAGGAGAATATTAAAAAAACAAGACCTGTCCTCGGCATCAAATTAAGTCCAAGTGAATACGAACATGAAAAGCATAAAATAAACAACGCGATTGAGCTTTTCGGGGCATTGTTTGAAACCATGAAGGATGCTCACGATTCCAGATATATTTCCAAAAAACATGCAGAAAATATTATATTTATCCCTACAGAAGGGATAATGACCATTGAATTTCATTTAACCGAGGCAAAGAAACAGGAGCTTGTAAACTTAGGCAGAGAACGGGCGAAGAAATTTTTGAATAAATGGAGTTATTAATAAAGCAGTTAGAAAAAAGAAAAATCGAGCGTTTAAAAAGACGCCCGATTTTTCTTTTTTCCTTTTTTTCCATCAATGACGGTAAGATGGGCAGGAGATTTCTTTTTGACCTTGCCTTTCTTTAATGTCGTCAATGTACCTAAAGTGGAACCTTTTGCATTTGTCTCTCCACTTCGATGCTGCAAGCGTTTTTTAGACCTTCTTGCTGCTTTAAGAAATGCCCGCTGCTCTTTTTTCTGAGGGCTCGAATTTGAAAACTTGCGAACAACAAAATATATGACCAAACCAATTAAAACGAAGACAGCTATTTTTTGCAAAAATGCAGCCGGGTCAGCCGTAAAAGAACCATAAAGCCCAAGTAAAGCAAGGATAATTAGTACCCCCACAATATATGCGGATGTCCGATTTTTCAAGAAAGCCACCTCCCTAAGAGCATCATAAGCATTTTTTTATCCTTTTAAACACTTCCTAACAACGATTTAGACAATTTCTTCTTGTTTGACGAATCTGTCTGTTTCCTCTTCTCTTCTTAATAATTCCTTAAAGGAGAGTATGGCTACTTCCACCTGTTCATCATTTGGCTCCTTGGTTGTAAGAAGCTGAAGCCAAAGACCTGGCAGACCTAGATATTTTAAGACAGGAACGTCTCTTAGTTTATTTGTAAATTGGAGAATTTCGAAGGAAATCCCCAACACTACCGGTATTAATAAAAGGCGGTCAACAATCCTCAACCACAACGGCGAGGTCGGTACCATCAAATATACAAAAACACCGACAAAGACAGTAAATAGGATAAAACTACTTCCACAGCGGTAATGAAGCCTTGAATGGGCCTGGACGTTAGCTACTGTCAGCTCAGCTCCGGACTCGTAGGTATTTATTACTTTATGCTCAGCACCATGATATTGAAACACCCTTTTAATCAACGGAGTTAAGGAAACAAAATAAATATAGGAAAGGAGAAGGATAAGCTTGAAGAAACCTTCAATCATGACCTGGGAAAAATCCGATGAAAAAATGGGCTTTGTCAATTCCGCTAAGAAAACAGGAATAAGCGTGAAGGCAAATTTACCAAATAAAAATGAAATAACCCCGATTACCGCCACACCCAGGTACATCGTCATTTTAGAAACTTCTTTTTCCTTTAAGGTGTCATCCTCCTTTGGGTCTAAATCAAATCTTTCAGTTGAAAAATTTAAATGTTTAGAACCATTGGCACTTGCTTCTATTATAGCAACGATTCCACGAATAAACGGAATTTTTTTAATTTTTGTTAAATAAGGATTCGTTTTACGTGGCAGATGGAAATATTCGACCGAATGGTCCTTTCTCCTTATTGCGGTAACATAATGATGTTTACCGCCGAACATAACTCCTTCAACCACGGCTTGACCGCCATAAACATTCTTTTGTGTATCAGACATTAGCTAGAACACCAACCTATGCAATAGTAGCACGATAGCAGAAATGATAAATCTGTATGTACTTAAATGTATTCTACTAGAAAAACGAAAAAACCTCTAGGAAATGACATACATTTTCCATTTAAATTAGAAAAAAATTTTTTTATGCAAGGATTGTTGTTACAGGGGCATAATAAAATTGGTATTTATTAAGGTACGAATCAATAATTTGTATCAAAAAGTTATGGAGGTTGTTGTAATGGCTTCTGAAAAAAAAGCGGGAAAATATCCTAAGCCGATGTCCTTGCCGGTAATGGTCTTTTGGACTGGTTTATTTGGAGGTGTTTTTTGGGGAACGATTGGTTTTTTTGCAAGCTACTTTAGTCTAACGGAAATTCGTCCAAATATAATCCTTGAACCATGGATGCTGGGGAACTGGAAATATGGCTGGAAAGGAACGATTTTGTCCATTCTCATCATGGGCGTCCTATCAGTTGGTGCAGCCTACCTATATTATGCGTTATTAAAAAAGCTGAAAGGTATGTGGATTGGCTTCGGATATGGAATCATTTTATTTTTAATTGTTTTTGTTGTTCTGAATCCTCTTTTTCCTGGGATGAAACCAATATTCGATTTAAGCAGAGATACCATCCTGTCTTCCCTTTGTCTCTATATTCTGTATGGGATTTTCGTTGGTTACTCGATCAGCTATGAATATCAAAATCAAGAAGTACAAAAAAACGAACCAGCCACTTAAACTGTTATTAGTGGTATTTGTGTGGTTATGATAAAATAATTGTGTCCGTTAACGGATTGGAAAAGGAGAGTGGACACGATGGAGAAATTAGAAAAATTAAGGTCAAGTTTTTCAGCAGAGGGAATCGATGGCATACTTATTACAAGCCCCTATAACCGCCGTTACATATCAAATTTCACAGGTACAGCAGGCATTGTTTTAATCAGTGCTGATAAAGCTCTATTTATTACAGATTTTCGTTATGTTGAACAAGCCCAAAAGCAATGTGAAGGGTTTGAAATCATTAAATTTTCAGATACGCTTCCTAAAGAAGTTGCTGAACAGGCGAAAAAAATAGGGATTCAAAAATTAGGTTTTGAAGAGGACTATTTAACTTACTCCTCCTTTAAAGTATATGAAAAAGAGGTAGAAGCTGAACTTGTCCCTGTTTCGGGATTAATCGAAAAGTTACGCTTGATAAAGACCGATTCAGAGATTAAGATATTAAAGGAAGCAGCGGATATAGCTGATGCCGCATTTAAACATATTTTAGACTTCCTTCGGCCGGGAAAAACGGAGCTGGAAGTATCGAATGAGCTGGAATTCTTTATGAGAAAAGCCGGAGCAGTATCTTCTTCCTTTGATACCATCGTCGCTTCAGGGTATCGCTCGGCCCTTCCGCATGGTGTTGCCTCTGATAAGGTCATTGAAAAAGGGGATATGGTCACCCTTGATTTTGGTGCCTATTATAAAGGGTATGTTTCCGATATTACAAGGACTGTTGCTGTCGGCGAGCCTGACGCCAAGCTGAAGGAAATTTATCAGATTGTCCTCGACGCTCAATTACGCGGCATCGATGGTTTCAGACCTGGAATGACAGGAAAAGAAGCGGATGCTTTAACTCGGGACTACATAACAGAGCAAGGGTACGGAGAGTACTTTGGACATTCCACCGGACATGGGATTGGGCTTGAGGTTCACGAGGGACCGGCTCTTTCATTAAAATCTGACATTATCTTAGAACCAGGTATGGTTGTAACTTGTGAACCGGGCATTTATATTCCTGGACTGGGCGGCGTTAGAATTGAAGACGATACGCTTATTACGAAGGATCATAACGAAAGGCTCACACATTCTACAAAAGACTTAATTATTTTGTAACTATTTTAGGAGGATTTGCCAATGATTTCTGTTAACGACTTCCGTACTGGATTAACCATTGAAGTGGATGGCGGCTTATGGCGCGTCATGGACTTCCAGCACGTAAAACCTGGTAAAGGAGCAGCGTTTGTCCGCTCCAAATTGCGTAACCTGCGTACCGGAGCCATGCAGGAAAAAACATTCCGTGCTGGCGAAAAAGTAGAAAAAGCACAAATTGATAACCGTAAAATGCAGTATCTGTATGCAAGCGGCGACCAACACGTGTTTATGGACATGGATTCCTACGAGCAGGTTGAACTGCCTGCTGCAAGCATTGAATATGAATTAAAGTTTTTAAAGGAAAACATGGAAGTTCATATCATGATGTTCCAGACCGAAACACTTGGAGTTGAACTGCCAAACACGGTTGAACTTGAAGTAACTGAAACTGAGCCTGGCATTAAAGGTGACACTGCATCAGGCGGCTCCAAGCCGGCTACGATGGAAACCGGTCTTGTTGTTCAGGTTCCTTTCTTCATTAACCAAGGTGACCGCTTGATCATCAACACAGCTGAAGGTACTTACGTATCAAGAGCTTAATTGTTAAATGAAAACTCGCCGATTGGCGAGTCCGTAAGGACGATGACAGAGGCGTAGTTGAATTTATACTTTCTTATTAGCTAAAAGAGCCTTAAGACCCTATTTGGGCGCTTAAGGCTTTTTTATGTTCGGAAAACAGATGGTAAATTTACTGCCTATTCCTTCTTCACTCTCTGCTTCGATGGAGGCATCGTGCAGTTGTAAAATGTTTTTAACAATGGTCAGGCCAATTCCATTTCCCTCAATTTCCTGCCTGCTTTTATCTCCCCTGTACAATCTTTCGAAAATAAAAGGGAGGTCCTCTTTGTTAATACCAATGCCAGTATCAACTACTTCCACAGTAATATCATCATTCTTTTCATATAATTGGACAAGAATCCTGCCGCCTGCAGTAGTGAATTTAATGGCATTTGCCAGCAGGTTAACAAATACCTGCTTGATTTTATCTTTGTCTCCGGTAATTGAAAACTTTTTATCCGGTTGGATGGCGAGATCGATTTTAAGTTTTTTCTTTTCAGAAGGTGCATGAAAATCACGACAAAGCTCCAAAAGCAATTGTTCAAGTTCGATGATTTCATAACTCAGCTTGGTGCTTTCAGACTCAAATTCCTTTAAGACATTTAAGTTGTTAATCAGCCTGCCAAACCTGATTACCTCCTCATTTAGATAATGAAGCTTTTCTTGCGTAACTGGATATACCCCGTCAATCATGGCTTCTAGATTGTTTTGCAGGACATTTAACGGTGTCCTTATTTCATGTGAAATATCTGAGATTAATCTCTGTCTGAGCATATCCTGAAACTGTAATTTACCAGCCAATATGTTTACACTTTTTCGCAAGTCCTCTAGCTCGTGAATGTTGCTTTTCACAACGGATTTACTGTTAAAATTCCCCTTGGACAAGTCAACAGAAAGCTTGGCCACTTCCTTAATAGGACTCGAAAATTGCTTCGAAAAATAGAGACTTAAACCAGTTATGATGAGGAGGGTCAACAGTCCGCTGGCAATTATGCTTTTATTTATGGACGATTTAAAGTTTTGATCTTCCTCCGTTAGGAGGACAGAAGAATACTGGCCGATATCCACATAGCCGACTACTTTATCTTCCTCATTAAGCTTAAATGTCTTTGTGGTATAGACTCCTTTTTGCTGGACTGGCATTGTCCCCATGTTTAATTGGTTTTGGATTTCCTTCGGGTCCATTCCCCAAATCGTTTGCTCATGCTGGTCCCTTAACGTAATGCAATAATTGCCCATATAGGCCTCATGCATGAGTTCAACTCCGGTGTTTTCTGTTAATCTGCCATCTTTTTTATAGGCATCTTCAAAATAGGCAATAATTCTTTCGTACCTCTTGTTTTGAATGTCCATCATGTATTGATTAAATTTATTGGTAACTGTAAGATTTACAGTCAATGTCACAAGCAGGATAGAGGCAATGGTGCAAGCAATAAAAAATAAACTTAATCTGCGGCTAATGGAATGCATTTTAGCTCACCGCCAAATTTATAGCCTGCTTTCAGGACTGTGATAATATATTTTGGGTTTCTCGTATCCATTTCAATTTTCTTGCGGATATTCTTGATATGGACATCAATAGTCCGATCAAAGCCATCAAAATTTTCACCATATACCTTCCCAATTAGCTGCTCTCTTGATAATACCTTGCCCTTACTAGCCGCTAATGCCCAGAGAATATCAAATTCATTCGGTGTGAACGGGATTTCTTTTCCCCTCACGGTAACTAGCCTTTTTTCAAAATGAATGGATAAGTTCCCATCATCAAAAATCATCCAGACTGATGAGTTTGTGCCGTTTAATCTGCGGAAAAGAGCATTGACCCTTGCTGTCAATTCCCTTGGACTGAAGGGTTTAACTAGATATTCATCGGCGCCAATATTTAATCCTTCAACACGGTCATTTAGAGAACCTTTTGCTGTCAGCATAAAAATATGGACATCTGATGTTTGCCGCATCATTTTGCAAACATCCTCTCCAGCCATATCGGGGAGCATCAGGTCGAGAATAACAAGGTCTATATTCGCTGATTTAAAGATTTCCAATCCTTTTGATCCATTGCCAGCACAGTAGACTTTGTAGCCGATCTTCTCTAAATAAGCTTTGATTACATCTGATACGCTTCGTTCATCCTCAATCAATAAAATTTGGTTCATTTGAAATCACCTGATTACTGTTTTGATAAGTAAAGTATACTTGCTGGCAATGGTGAAAACGCAGGAAAAGGCTGACAATTGTGTGTCAGCCTTTTAGAAATTTATAGTTTAACTTTTTGTAATCTAAGTGCGTTCAGGACAACAGACACCGAACTGAACGCCATTGCTGCCCCAGCTAGCCAAGGAGCTAGGAACCCAAGGGCTGCAATCGGAATGCCCAAGGAATTGTAGGCCATCGCCCAGAATAAGTTCTGCTTTATGTTTGTGATTGTTTTTTTGCTCATGAAGATAGCATCTGCAATGCTGTTTAAGTCACCGCGAATGAGGGTGATATCAGCCGCTTCCATGGCGACATCGGTGCCTGTCCCAATGGCCATTCCAATATCTGCCACGGCGAGAGCAGGTGCATCATTAATGCCGTCCCCGACCATTGCCACTTTCTTGCCTTCCGCTTGCAGCTTTTTAATTTCTGCTGCTTTTCCTTCAGGCAAAACCTCCGCGATGATGGTGTCAATTCCTGCTTGGCCTGCTATGGCCTTTGCTGTCTGCTGATTATCACCAGTAATCATGATAACCTCAAGACCCATCTTTTTGAGGCGGCTGATGGCTGTTTTGGAGGTTGCTTTAATTGTATCTGCGACCGCCACAATTCCTGCATATTGCCCGTCGATAGCCGCTAACATTGCAGTTTTCCCGGCTCTTTCGAGTTCCTCCATTTGAGGAAGTACAGCTTCTATTTCCACATTAAATTTCGTCATAAGCTTTCTTGTACCAATTATTAATTGCTTTCCTTCCATTGACGCTTTTATTCCAAAACCGGGGATGGCTTCAAAATCGGTTGGCTCCTTTAATAATACACCCTTGTCTTTAATTCCCTGCACAATGGCCTGGGCAAGCGGATGTTCTGATTGCTTTTCAGCCGAACCAACCAAGCTTAAAAATTCTTCCTCAGTAATTGAATTGGTGTGGCGGACATCAGTTAACACTGGTGTCCCATTTGTTACTGTACCCGTTTTATCCAAAACCACCGTTGTGATGCGGTGGGTCATTTCCAAATGTTCGCCGCCTTTAAAAAGAATTCCATATTCAGCGGAACGACCGGAACCGGCCATGATTGAGGTAGGTGTCGCTAATCCTAAAGCACACGGACAGGCAATCACTAATACAGCAATCATTTTTTCTAAGCTTTCAGCGAAATTACCGGGTTCTACCCACAAATACCAAATCATAAAGGTTATTACAGCAATGGTCACGACAACTGGAACAAAAACTCCGGATATTTTGTCGGCAAGCCGTTGGATAGGGGCTTTGGAGCCCTGCGCCTCTTCAACCACTTTAATAATTTGTGCTAAAGCGGTATCCCGGCCAACCTTTGTTGCTTCAACTTTTAGAAAACCATTTTTGTTCAGCGTGGCTCCGATGACTTCATCGCCAATTTTTTTATCAACCGGAACACTTTCACCGGTCAGCATTGACTCATCGATAGCAGATTGGCCCTCTACAATTCTGCCGTCAACAGGAATTTTTTCGCCTGGCTTGATGTAAAGGATATCGCCGACAATGACTTCTTCAATCGGGATTTCCATTTCGCGGCCATCGCGGTTTACAGTAGCCGTTTTGGCTTGGAGCCCCATCAATTTTTTGATTGCCTCTGAGGATCGTCCCTTTGCTCTTGCCTCAAAAAGCTTGCCTAATATGATTAAGGTGATTAAAACAGCACTGGTTTCATAATAGAGTTCCACCATATGAACACCTTTGCCAATCGTGGTGATCGACAAATATAAACTGTAAAAGTAAGCTGCCGATGTACCTAAGGCAACAAGTACATCCATGTTGGCACTTTTATTTTTTAAGGCTTTATAGGCACCGATGTAAAACTGGCCGCCAATTAAGAATTGAACCGGTGTAGCGAGGAGCAGTTGAAACCATGGATTCATAAACATATCCGGTACCCAAATAAAAGATGTAAACGAAAAATGCCCTGCCATTGCCCATAAAAGCGGAAAAGACAAAATTGCCGAGAAGATAAATTTTTTTGATTGCTTTTCGATTTCCTTTTGGCGATGGTCTACTTGATCTTTTGTTTCCTCTTTGAGTCTTGCCCCGTAGCCAAGATTTTCAACCTTTTTTATGATGTCTGCAGTTGTCAGGGCGGAACCGTTGTATTCTACAGTTGCTTTTTCAAGTGCCAGGTTAACGTTTGCCTTTGTGATGCCCTCTAGCTTATTTAAGCCCTTTTCAATCCGTGCCGAGCAGGCTGCACAAGTCATTCCTGTAATATCAAATTCCACTTTTTCGGTTACGACATCATAGCCTAAATCTTTAATCTTCTGTTCGATTTCTTCCAGTTTTATTTGGGAAGGATCGTACTTAATTGCCGATTTTTCTAATGCAAGATTGACAGTTGCTGTTTCTACTCCGGTTAGTTTTTTCAGACCCTTTTCAATTCTGGCCGCACAGGCTGCACAGGTCATACCGGAAATTTGCAGGCTTGTTTCTTTTATAGTTTGACTCATAGTAAGTCAACTCCTCATATAGTGAGTTGAAATTATCTTTTTAAACTACATCATAGCCTTGATCATCGATTGTTTCTTTGATTTGATCGAGGCTGACGGTTTGCGGGTTGAACTCGACATCAACCTTTGCTGCGTCTAAATTCACCTTAACGGCAGTGACACCATCCAGGGTCCCAACGCTTCCTTCAACCGCCTTTACACAATGTCCACAAGACATTCCTTTTACGTTTAATGTTACTTTTTCCATGTTAATCATCCTTTCAAAAATGTATTTGCTATTTTTGATATCTAATTTTAGATTACTATACCCCCCTACCCTATGTAAAGTACTTTGTTTGGGTTTCACAAAATGTCCACATATGCTGCTGTTGCTTTGTTTATGTTTTTAATCTAGCAAAACAATATAAAGACCGTATGTAGTTTTTTATGTGTCATGAAACGGTCAAATTTAATTTGCCTTTTTCGTTTGAAGATGGCGTTAGTTGGGGTGAAAATATAGGAATATTTTACTTTTAACAAAAAGGAAATTACAATTCGATCACAAAGTTATGTCGATATATTCTTATTCAAATAAAAAAGAATGGAGAAATTACTCTCCATCCCTTTTTAACTATTAAAGTCCACACTTTAACTGTGCACCACAGTTAGTACATGTATTACAACCGCCGATTTCCTTAACTTTTCCTTTACGGCATACCGGGCATGTGTTGCCGACTTCAGAACCAATCGTTACATCCGTTGAACGAAGATCAGTGATGGTTTCGACTAAGACTACATGCTGCTTTTCTTCTTTTTCAAAGATAGATAATTGTTCATTTGTGTTTTCTTCAGCTTTCAATGTTAAAACCTGAGAATCGCGTGAACCGTCTACATAGACAGTACCACCTTTTGCACCGCCGCGGTATAAACGCTCGTATACCTTTTCAACCTGCTCAACGCTGTATCCTTTTGGTGCATTAACTGTTTTACTGATGGAACTGTCAATCCAGCGCTGGATGACACATTGGACATCTGCGTGTGCCTCAGGAGCAAGATTCATTGCAGTCACAAACCAGTTTGGCAGGTTATTTGAATCTGCTTCTGGGTTACGGTCTAAATACTCTTGAACGATGTCTGCTTTTACTTCAATAAATTTACCAAGGCGTCCGCTGCGGAAATATGAGAATGAGAAATAAGGCTCTAATCCAGTTGAAACGCCAACCATGGTACCAGTGGAACCCGTTGGAGCAACAGTTAGTAAATGTGAATTCCTTATTCCGTTTTCCACAATAGATTCACGGATTTCTTCAGGCATTTTCTTCATAAATCCGGTATTAATGAATGCTTGGCGCAAGCGGTTTGTTTCCTCAAGTGTTTCACCAGTTAAGAATGGGAAGCTTCCCTTCTCTTTCGCCAATTCAACAGATTCTTTGTAAGCTGTAGTTGCAATTGTTTCAAAAACTTGATCGACCAGCTTATTTCCTTCAGGCGAACCGTACTCAGTCTCGCAGTAGATAAGCAGGTCGTGCAGACCCATTACACCAAGACCGACGCGGCGTTCACCGAGAGCTTGCTTTTTGTTTTCTTCTAAGAAGTATGGGGTAGCATTGATGACGTTATCCTGCATGCGGACGCCAACTGCTACTGTATTTCTCAATTTTTCAAAGTCTACTGTTTTAGTTTCTTTATCCGCCATTTCTGCAAGGTTTACTGCAGCAAGGTTACAGACAGAAAATGGTGCGAGTGGCTGCTCACCACATGGATTCGTTGCTACTACCTGCTGACCATATGCTTTCGCATTTGTCATGTCATTTGCATTATCAATGAAGAAGATACCAGGTTCTGCAGAGTAAGTCGCACAAATGTTAACCAAGTTCCAAAGTTCTTTTGCCTTAATTTTTTTGTAGACGCGAACTTTGTGACCCAGTCTTTCCCACTCACGAACATCTCCAACTTCATGCCATTTTTCATTATAGATTTTCATTTCCTCTTGGTCGTAGTTTTCTACGTAAGGGAAACGAAGTTCATATTCACCATCGTTTTCAACAGCTTCCATAAATTCTTTTGTTAAACAAACAGAGATATTTGCCCCAGTGAGGAACTCTGGATTATGAACTGAATAAGTACCGCCAGTTGCGAGTTTTTCCTCAGCATCTGCAATAATTGATTCGCTGAAACCACCATAACCAGGAATGTTCTTATAATTTACAATTCCTTGGTACATCGCTTCTTCTTGAAGAGTGAATGGTTTAAATTTCAACTTTTCTTTAGCAAGCTTTTTGATTGTTTCATCAGATGTATTTTCAATTAAGAATCTAAGGATTCTAGGATTTTGCATCTTAGAAATAATGAATTCAATGATGTCAGGATGCCAGTCCGCCAGCATGATCATCTGGGCGCCCCTGCGCGAGCCCCCCTGTTCGACCAAATGAGTCAACTTCGCAATATCATCTAACCAAGAAACCGAACCAGACGATTTGCCGTTTACACCTCTTGCCAAAGTGTTTCTTGGCCGTAATGTCGAACCATTGGTTCCAACACCGCCACCGCGGCTCATGATTTCCATTACCTGCTTGCGGTGGTCGGAGATTCCTTCACGGGAATCTGCTACGAACGGCATTACATAGCAGTTGAAATAAGTTACCTCAGTGCCAGAGCCCGCGCCATAAAGCACACGGCCGGCCGGAATGAAGTTCAAGCTTACTAGCTCTTGATAGAACTTTTCTGTCCATTCGATGCGCTTCTCTTCCGTCTCTTCTACAGCAGCAATGCCAGTCGCAACACGTTTAGCAATCTGCTCATAGAAAAGCTCTAACGGCTTCTCAATGACATCCAGCGAACTATAAATAACTCCAGTTTCTGCTGCTTCACCATCGAGGACACCTCTAAATTCCTCTTCTACTAAAACCTTAGCTTTCTTCTTCTCCCAATCGATTTCCTGAATGTATCCTAGGCCGCGTGCCGGGAATTTTGGATCTTCTTTAATCGTAAGAACAACAAAGTCGCCATTTGTGAGGGTGATTTTTTCAGTATCTTTGAAGGTGTAGCGGTCTAACATGACTAAACGCGAAACACCCTTGTGAGTTATTTTCATATCTGGGGTGACCGGGTGCACCTGTGGAAATAGGCGGATATCCTCATTCAACCTCCCAAAATCAATATTCAATTCTTGTCTAAAAACTACAGACATGAATACAACTCCTTTATCTATATATTCTCTATCTTGTGTAAGAATCTAGTAAGCTTTTGCTTATCTAGTTGATTTAATAAATTTAAGTTACCATATCTGAACATAGCATGGCAACAAAAAATCAATATATAGTACCGAAAATATTTTCGACACCCCTATATATTGTATGTCATGCAAAAAACAATTATTTTGTCAAACTTTAAAATAAATAGATTCACGAGAAAATAAAAGATATAGTGCAATTTTCGCTATAAAACGAGAAATTTTAACAATTTTCGCCGGTTGCCTCCAATGAAATAGGAAAAAAGCGGCAAAGCCGCTTTAGCAAGTCATCTCTTAAAATTCCACTCATCATTTTCATACCGTTCTTTTGCGAGCTTATTAACATAGGCAAGCTCTTCATCTGTCAACTGATAGGATTCAAGCTCAATATTTAAACCTTCTGCGAATCCTTTATAAAAAGCTTCCTTGGCCTCATCGAGAGTAATCCTTCGCGGACTAATCGCATTAATGGCAACAGCCTTATCCTTGAATGCTTTTTTCATCCGCTCCTTCACCCGGTCATTTGGGTATTTGAATAAGCTAAAAAGCTTGTCTTCATCCAGATCTAAAAGAATCGAGCCATGCTGGAGAATGACACCCTTCTGCCGTGTTTGAGCACTTCCTGCGACCTTGCGCCCTTCCACCACCAACTCATACCAGCTGGGGGCATCAAAGCAAACCGCGGACCTAGGATTTTTTAAGGCATCCCGTTCCTCTGCTGTTTTCGGAACAGCAAAATATGCTTCTAGTCCCAGTTGATGAAATCCTTTTAAAATCCCTTCAGAAATTACACGATAAGCTTCAGTAACTGTTTTGGGCATTGCTGGATGCTCCTCTGAAACAATGACGCTGTATGTCAGTTCATGCTCATGGAGAACCCCTCTGCCTCCAGTTGGTCTTCTGACAAAGCCAAGCCTGTGTGTTTTTACCGCTTCCATATCAATTTCTTTTTCAACCTTTTGAAAGTAACCAACGGACAGCGTCGGCGGGTTCCAGCCGTAAAATCGGATCACCGGTGGAATCTTTCCTTCGCTGTGCCAATCTAACAAGGCTTCATCCAATGCCATGTTAAAAGCAGGAGAACTATTGCCAGAATCGATAAACCGCCATATTTCTTTTTCCATAGAAAAACCTCTTTTATTTATAATTTCCTTTTACTAGTCTATCAAAATGAGGGGGAATTTCAAAATGAGATGTTTTTGGTATAATTTTTTAAGAAGATTTTTGTCCATTCTTCTTTATCTTTAAGAAAATGACTTATATAATAAATACTAGTGCAACAAGCTTGAAGGGGGCAAATAGAAGTTGAATTCACTTTATGTTTTATTAATCATTGTCGTAGCGGTTATCATCTACTCTGTTTTTACTTTTTTTTATCAAAAAAGGATTGTAAAAACAGTAACAGAAGAGGAATTCCGTGCAGGATACAGAAAGGCTCAGCTGATTGATGTTCGTGAACCAAATGAATTTGAAGGCGGACATATTTTAGGAGCACGTAATATTCCAATGTCACAAATTAGAATGCGCATGAAAGAAATCAGACCGGACATGCCTGTTTATTTATATTGCCAAAGCGGCATGCGCAGTGCTCGTGCAGCACAATTTTTACACAAAAAAGGCTACAAGGATCTAACCCAGCTTCAAGGCGGGTTCAAAAAGTGGTCTGGTAAAGTGAAAGCTAAAAAATAATCGTCATTAATGGGCTCCAGAACCTTTCTGGGGCCTTTTATATTGATTTTTATGAAAAATCACAACAGTCTATTGGCGATTTGATATAAAAGCTAAAAAAGCAGGCTCCGGAGCAATCCAGAGCCTGTTAATCTTTTTATGCATTCTGATATCGTAAGACCGGCTTACGCGCAGCTGTCGTTTCATCTAAGCGGCCTACCACGGTTGTGTGCGGAGCCTCCTGGACGATTTCCGGATTTTCCTCGGCTTCCTTGGCGATTTGGATCATGATGTCGATAAAGGAATCTAACGTTTCCTTAGATTCTGTTTCTGTCGGCTCAATCATGATACATTCTTCCACATTTAATGGGAAGTAAATGGTTGGTGGATGGAAGCCGAAATCAAGCAGTCGCTTCGCAATATCCAATGTGCGGACGCCCAATTTCTTCTGGCGTCTTCCGCTTAATACAAACTCATGCTTACAATGTCTGTCAAACGGCAGATCATAATACTCCGCCAATCTTCTCATCATATAGTTAGCATTTAAAACAGCATATTCAGTCACTGCTTTTAAGCCGTCTGGCCCCATAGACCGAATATAGGTATAGGCGCGGACGTTAATGCCAAAGTTTCCGTAGTATGGCTTAACGCGGCCAATTGATTGTGGACGATCATAATCTAGGACATATTCGTCGCCTCGTTTGGCAATAACCGGTCTTGGCAGGAACGGAATTAAATCTGATTTCACACCGACAGGACCGGAACCAGGACCGCCGCCTCCGTGCGGGCCAGTAAACGTTTTGTGAAGATTCAAGTGAACTACGTCAAAGCCCATATCACCCGGGCGGGCTTTTGATAGAACTGCGTTTAGATTCGCCCCGTCGTAATAAACCTTACCGCCAGCTTCGTGGACGATTTCAGCAATTTCGACAATATGTTCTTCAAAAAGGCCAAGTGTATTCGGGTTCGTCAACATTAACGCAGCTGTATCTTCTCCCACCACTCTTCTTAAGTCTTCTAAGTCTACAAGACCATTTTCATTCGACTTTACTGTAACCGTCTCAAGTCCTGCAACTGTTGCAGAAGCTGGGTTTGTACCATGAGCGGAGTCAGGTATGATAACTTTGGTCCGTTTTAGGTCGCCATTTGCTTCATGGTATGCGCGAATCATCATCAATCCGGTCCATTCCCCGTGGGCACCTGCTGCCGGCTGTAAGGTCACTTCATCCATACCGGTAATTTCTTTTAAATGCTGCTGAAGGTCATATAAAAGCTCAAGCGCACCTTGAACGGAACTTTCATCCTGGAGCGGGTGAATATGCGCAAACCCGTTGTAGCGGGCTACATTCTCATTAATCTTAGGATTGTATTTCATCGTACAAGACCCTAATGGATAAAAACCGGAGTCTACACCGTGATTCCGTCTGGAGAGGGACGTATAATGGCGCATGATATCCAGTTCTGAAACTTCAGGGAGCAGGGGCTCCTCTTCCCTTAAATATCCTTCTGGAAGGAGCGCAGCAACATCTGCTTCAGGAACATCCATTTCCGGAAGGCTGTATCCGACCCGGCCTGGTGTACTCACTTCAAAAATCAGCTTCTGGTCTTGATTATGCATGCAAATCCCCCAATTCTTTCACTAATGTATCAATCTCTTCCTTCGTTCTTTGCTCTGTTACGCAGATCAGCATATGGCCTGCAAGCTCAGGATAGTCACGGCCCAAATCATAACCGCCAATGATTCCTTTTTGGAGCAGCTGCTGATTAACCTCTTTTACCGGTTTATTTAAATTGACAACAAACTCGTTAAAGGAGTGACCATCATTAACTACTTCAAGCCCTGCTTCTTTAAAAGCGATTTTCGCATAATGAGCCTTTTGTAAATTGGCTGTTGCGATTTCGCGGACACCTTTTTTTCCAAGGGCAGTCATCGCAACAGATGCAGCAAGGGCATTTAAGGCTTGGTTGGAGCAAATATTAGAAGTCGCCTTATCGCGGCGGATATGCTGCTCACGTGCCTGCAGTGTTAAAACAAAACCGCGGCGGCCTTGGTCATCTGTTGTCTGGCCGACAAGACGGCCGGGAACTTTACGCATTAGCTTTGTCGTAACCGCAAAATAGCCACAGTGCGGACCTCCAAAGGCAGTCGGGATTCCGAACGGCTGGGCATCGCCGACAACAATATCTGCACCAAATTTTCCTGGAGGTGTCAAAATTCCAAGTGATAATGGATTGCTGGAAACAACAAACATTGCTTTATTTTCGTGAATAATCTCTTCAAGCTCTTTTAATGGTTCAATTCGACCTAAAAAGTTTGGATATTGAACGACAACTGCGGCTACGTCAGCATTTAGCAATCCTTTTAGGGCGTCAACATCAGTAATGCCATCCTTCACAGGAACCTCAATCACATCAAGGTATTGACCCTTTGCGTAAGTTTCCAAAACCTCACGGGATTCAGGGTGAACAGCACCGGAAACCAGGATGGTTTTCCGTTTAGTGTGACCAGCACTTAGCATTGCTGCTTCAGCAAGTGCGGTACCGCCGTCATACATCGAGGAGTTAGCCACATCCATTCCTGTTAATTCACAAATCATTGTTTGGAATTCAAAAATCGCCTGCAGTTCCCCTTGGGAGATCTCCGGTTGGTAAGGTGTATAGGCTGTGTAGAACTCTGATCTTGAAATGACATGGTCAACGATAACCGGCATATAGTGGTCATAAACTCCGGCACCTAAGAAAGACACATTCGATTTTAAATCAGCATTCCGGCTTGCTAACTGAAAAAGTTCTTTCATCAAAGCTGTTTCTGATTTTGCCGGTTTAATATTGTATTCACCTTTAAATCGTACTTTTTCAGGAATATCACTGAATAGTTCATCGACAGTGGAAACGCCAATTGTCTCCAGCATTGCCTGCTTATCTTGTTCAGTCATGGGTAAATAGCGATGTTTCATAAACCTTGCTCCCTTCTGCTATTTCTTTTCTCTTTTATAAAAAGGTGTAGGAACCACTTTCGCTTTTAAACGTTTGCCGCGAATTTCAACTTCCACTTCGGTATCGAGTCCTGCATGTTCGGAAGAAATGAGGGCAAGACCGATGTTTTTCTTTAAGGTTGGGGACTGTGTACCGGTGGTAACTTCACCAATTAGCGCTTCCCCTTTGTAAACTGGATAGCCGTGTCGCGGAATTCCCCGGTCAACCATCTCAACCCCAACAAGCTTCCGGGACAAACCTGCTTCCTTTTGCTTCACGAGAGCTTCTTTTCCAATAAAATCAGCCTCTTTATTCAATTTCACCGCAAAGCCAATTCCTGCCTCAAGCGGGGAGATTTCCGGTGATAATTCCTGGCCGTAAAGCGCTAAGTTTGCTTCAAAACGAAGTGTGTCGCGTGCACCTAGGCCGCAAGGAATAACTCCCTCGTCTTTTCCGGCTTCCAGAATGGCAGTCCAAAGTTCGACGACATCACCGGCATCACAATATACTTCAAAGCCGTCTTCCCCTGTATAACCAGTTCTAGATACAAGTGCTTTTTTCCCATTTAAAACAACTTCCTGCTGGAATTTGAAAAAGCCAATTTGACTTAAATCCGTCTCTGAAGCAAGCTTCTGTAATACCTTTTCAGCAAGAGGGCCTTGAAGCGCAAGCTGTGCCATTGTTTCAGACAAGTTTTCGATTGTAACATCGCCTACAAGATGCTTCTCCAGCCAGTTGTAGTCCTTTTCAATATTCGATGCGTTGACAACAAGTAAATAGTGATTATCTTCAACCTTGTAAACAAGCAGGTCGTCAATAGTTCCGCCGTTTTCATAGCACATCGCAGTATATTGTGCACCGCCGTCTTTCACTTTTGAAATGTCATTTGTCATCAATTTTTGTAAATAGTTAAGGCTGTCTGGGCCCTTTACCTCAACTTCGCCCATATGGGATACATCGAATAAACCGGCTTTCGTGCGGACAGCTTCATGCTCATCCTTGATGCTTGAAAACTGGACAGGCAACTCCCAGCCGCCAAAATCGATGGTTTTTCCGCCGTATTCCTTGTAAACTTCGAACAGCGGAGTGCGTTTTAATTCCGTCATCATAAATCCCCCTTCATTTACTACATGTTCATTATTTGTAAAAATGAATTATTGCCAATTAACAAAAATAGGAAAACTCCTTGCCATTTTCCTAAAAACAACAAAAAGGTGCAAAAAAGGACAGAAACCTCCCTTTACCAATAAAGAAGGTCTCTGTCCTTGCACCTGAAAGTTTACCTAAATCGGCTGTCCCCTTTGGTGGCTGGTATCATCCAGCACTCTCCAGAGCTGCGTCCAACAAGAGTTCTTTTGCCTGAGAGATTCACATAAGCTGCTTGCTCCTTCGGCGCTACAAAAAGTAGTCTCTCCCCTTGTTTTCATTCGCACTTATAATATTTTTTTCCAATTTGGTCATACTAATTATACTTAAAAAATAGATTACCTTATTTAAATATTTGAAACTTTCAAAGCTATTATCATCCTACCATTAAAACAACATATCGGGCAATAACAATTTATCGAAAAAAAGGAGCTGAAACGGATGAATGTCGAAATGGAATTTGATTCCTCCTGGCAGGATGATTTTTTACATAAAATTGATCATGATGGACCTTGGGGGAATTGGGAGCTTTTTAAATTGGCCATCGATATTGAAAAACACTTGGTGGTCCCGGAATTCGAAGGCCTGCAGGCCCCAAAGCATCTGCCAAATTTGACGCCTCTCCCTCATCAGCTTGAAACAGCCAAGCAGGTGGTTGAAAACATGAACGGAAAGGCCATCCTTGCGGATGAAGTGGGTCTCGGAAAGACTATCGAGGCGGGGTTAATTTTAAAAGAATACATGATTCGCGGATTAGTGAAAAAAGTGTTAATCCTTGTTCCCGCCTCCTTAGTCACCCAGTGGGCACAGGAATTAAATAGCAAATTTTATATACCAGCTGTCACTCAAAGAAAAAGCTATGTTTGGGAACAATGTGATGTCGTTGTTTCCTCCATCGATACAGCGAAACGAAATCCGCATCGGGAGATCATTTACAAGCAAGATTATGACCTCATCATTATCGATGAAGCCCATAAATTAAAAAATAATAAAACCAAAAACTACGAATTTGTTCAAAACTTAAAAAAGAAGTTTTGTTTATTGCTGACGGCAACGCCTATTCAAAACAGGATTGAGGAGATTTTTAACCTCGTATCCCTATTAAAGCCTGGTCACTTAGGGAATGAAACTGTCTTTTACGAAAAATATAAACGTGATTCCCGTTCCTTAAATGATGACCAGCATCTAAAAGAGCTAGTCAATAAAGTCATGATCCGCAACCGCCGTGCCGATACAGGAATCGAATGGACGAAACGGCATGTGGAGACGATTCCGATTGAATTTACAAAATCGGAACGCGACCTGTATGACTCCATCTTAGAGCTTAAAAATGAGGGAGACTGGGTTCAAACGAGCAGTTTTTCTGTGATGACTTTGCAGCGTGAAGCATGCTCAAGCCGCGAGGCCGTTTTCTATACCTTAAAAAACATGCTTCTTAAAAAGGAAAACCCAACCCAGGCCTATCAAGAACAAATCAACTTTTTAATTAAAAAGGTCGAGACCGTCGAGCAAAATTCCAAGGCAGTAAAAGCCCTTGAATTAATTCAGAAAATAAATGATAAAGTGATTATTTTTACGGAATACCGGGCTACCCAATTATATTTACAGTGGTACTTAAAGCAGCACGGAATTTCCTCCGTTCCTTTCCGCGGCGGTTTCAAGCGCGGGAAAAAGGACTGGATGCGCGAGTTGTTCCAAAAGCACGCCCAGGTGCTGATTGCCACTGAAGCGGGCGGGGAAGGGATTAACCTACAATTTTGCAACCACATTATCAATTTTGATCTGCCGTGGAACCCGATGAGACTGGAGCAGCGAATCGGAAGGATTCACCGCCTCGGTCAGGAAAAAGATGTCATGATTTATAATTTTGCCATCAAAGATACGGTGGAAGAGCATATTTTAAAGCTTTTATACGAAAAGATTGATTTATTTGAAAGAGTCATCGGAGAACTTGATGATATTCTAACAAAACTAGAATTCGGAAATATTGAAGATCATATAATGGATATCTTTGGCGACTCCTGCTCTGAAGGGGAAATGCGGATTAAAATGGAGAATTTATCTTCAATGATTGAATTTGCACAAAATATGAAAAAAGGAGAATCACATGCAGCAGCAGGAAATTCATAAGTTTCTTTTAAATTATTTTATGGCAAATGAATGTCCCATTGTCACTAATCACCCTGGATACTTAGATGTCCAACTAACAATTGAAATGGATAAGGAACTAATGAATCGGCCCTTTTACTGGCATTATTTAGAGAAAACTGGCGGAATACCAAATCCAATGAGATTGACCCTCATCACCAACCAAAAGGCAGCACCTGAAAATCTCAAGGGGGAAACCATCCACTTTGGTTCGCCCCGCCTGCATCAAATTTTTGAGTCTACAAAAAATTTAGCCAGATATATAAGGCTTTATGAAAATCACGGCAACTCCGCCGTCCAGACTCCCTTGCTGCCATGGCTGTGCATGAATGTAAAAATCTCCTATCAATGTGACCGTAAACGCGATATTTTTAAATCAATCGGCCTTCAGCTTATTAACGGGAAAATGGTGGAGGATTTTCATAATTACCTGCTTAAAATTTCGTTAACGCCGAAAATCCCTGATTACTCGTTTACATTATCACCACTGGTTAAACCCAAAAGCGGAATGGTTAGAATTGAAAATTATTTAAAATCAGTCATTGAAAATGATGACCATACCTGGGCCGATGAAGCAAAGATACGCTGGGAGAAGGATTTAGAACTGCTGAATCATTTTTACGAGGACATTGAAGATGAAAACGAAAGCTATGAGACAGAAAAACAGGCTCTCAAGGATCAATATGAGCCGCGAATTCACATTTCCTTTATCAATGGCGGGCTGTTTTACTTAACAGAAAAAGCAATATAAAAAGAACCCCCCAAGCCGTGAAATTATGCTTGGGGGTTACTTTTAAAGTCCACTGTCTTTCATTTTCCGTCTCTTAACCTCTGAATACACAATATAGGGAAGGATGCCAAACCAGCGATACCAGAAGGATGCTTTGGTCTGTTTTCGCTCGAGGCGCTGACGTTTTCGTTCGTCTTTCGGCTGGTCCGCATATTTGACAATTGTTTGTGTCATATATTTTACATAATCATTCGTTTTCATGTACACACCTGCCTTTAACTTACATTACAAGTATGTCCAAGGTTTATCCTTTCAAATCAATAAGTAATCCATTTCATTAGCTTTTTTGACCTCGTGTCAAAATATCCTTTCCCGTTTACCAATTCTCCCGACTGAAGCCTGAGTGTAAAGGAAACTCTTTGGACATATCCCGACGGGGGATCGGCGAGAAAATCCATATTCCCCTTCTGATACCCAAACGTTCCTTTAGACGGGATTGTTCCTGACACCTGAGCCTGAGTTTCAAATTTTTTTACCGATGACAAGAAATAATACTCTTCCTGCAAAATAACGGTTGATTCGTGCGCTAGCTTTCTCTCCGACAGAAGCTTTTCCACCTCCATTGAAAAAAAC
Source organism: Neobacillus sp. SAB-20_R2A (assembly GCF_049568635.1). Lineage (NCBI taxonomy): Bacteria > Bacillati > Bacillota > Bacilli > Caryophanales > Bacillaceae > Neobacillus > Neobacillus sp. SAB-20_R2A. The sequence goes on from NZ_CP145895.1 coordinate 4,392,923, forward strand.
AGCAGAAAAATGATCAACAGACATAATGTAAGGGGATAAGTGAAGCCTTTTTGGCTATTTTTCATGTGCTCTTATTCCAATCAATTAAAGAATAGGCGGTAACAGAATACTCTATTCCTTTTAAATCCTTTACCGTTACCTTTACGGCATTATTCACCAAAGCAAACGAATGCTGTGAAACATTCTGCAGGATAATTTCATGCCCCGTCGAGTTAACCCGTCTTCTTAAATTGCTGCCGTAAATTTCATAATAAATGGTTTCTCCGTCTTTTGTTAGGATCAGCCGATTGGAAACTACCTCTGCCTTGGTCGACCAGCGGATTTCTTTTTTTATTTGGCTGCAGAAAACCTCCCATTCCATTGCCTGAATACTAGCTTGATTCTCCTTATTGTCAAGAATAAGTTGAAAGAGAGGTGTCATATAAAAAACAATAATTGAAAGAATTACCAACGAAAACATTACCTCAATGAGCGTAAAACCTTTTTCATTCGAGACTGCCACAGATTTCATTTTCCAAATGTAAGGGCGTTTTTTCAACTTTAACGCAAACCTCCTTTTGCCCGAAGGAGTCCTTCCAAGTAATTTGATAACCAATCTCATTTTGTACCAATGTATAATTGGCAAATGTCCGATTATCAATTAATTTTGCCTCCAGTTCCTCATACATGATCTGCCTCATCTTTTTCTCAATCTGCAAATTTACGGATTGCTTTCTTAAATCCGTGACCGACGGAATGAAAACCAAACAAATCAAAAACATAGCCGATAAGGACAACAGTAATTCTAATAAAAAGAACCCTTTATTGTTCTGTAACATAAAACCGGCCTTTTCCAATTAAAATGGTCATTCGATAAGTCTTCTTCTCAGTTTCTATGAAGAAAGAACCAAATTTATTTACATTTCCATCAGGCTGAAATTTGAAATATAAGGGCATCGAACCTTCGATGATATGAAAACTTGAGGAGTAAGTTCTGTCGAGCAGATGCGGCTGGTCAGAGCGCAAAACAAGCGAGTATTTTGATTCGTTAGGCAAAATGACGACCGACACTTCCTGCTGGTGGGACATCGCATAGGACTGGGCATAAAATAAATCCGCTTTTAATTGGGTTAATAAGGCTTCATCCTCGACCATCGTATGCTGTGGTTTTAACGAAAAAACGGTTACCGAAGACAAAATCATGAAAATGGATAGGACTACTAATGACTCGGCTAAAGTGAAGCCTTGCTCGTTATGTTTCATTGGTTAGTGGTGGTATCAGATGCAGTTTTTGTATCGATGGCTTCTTCTAACGTAACAGAACCATCCGACCCTATCACAACTTCTTTTCCTGGGCAGCCCTTGGCATCTTTATTTATATATCCTGCACTTATTAGTTTTTCCATTGTTGCTGGTTCATCTTTTTCCATTTCATAGGCTTGTACCTGAGCCTCGACCATTTTCTGAAAGCCTTCACAGCCCTTAGTCTTTATATTTGCGTTATGTTTAGCGACGTTAGGAATTGTAATAATTAAAATTACAGAAATCACGAGCATAACAATCATCATTTCAATCAGTGTGAAACCAGCCTGTTTATCTCTTTTAATATTTTTCATTTTCCTAAACCTCCATTTTTTTATTAAATTCCATCAAGCATATGAAACATGGGTAAAAGGATCGCTAAATACATGGAAACAACTAATAAACCGATAAACAGATAAAGAATGGGCTGAATCGTCCTTAGGCTTTTTTCAATTAGTACTTCCAGGTTCATCACACAATGCTTGCTGAAAAAGAGCAATTCCTGTTCCAATTTGCCATTTTCCTGGCCGTGTTTAATAATCATCGGAAAACCCTTGTCAAAAAAAATCATCGAAGCAAATATGGTTTCTAATTTTTCGCCCGTTACAAGCTTGGCCTTAATTTCTTTACCAAGTTCACTGTAAAAAGGCTGTCTTTTGTTTTCCTCAAAGAGACCCAAGCTCTCTGAAACTGAAATTCCGCCAGATAAAAGGAAGCTTAATTGAATGGAGAAATAATGAGTAAACAGCAATTTGAGGATTCTGCCGATAAAGGGCAGACGCACGAGCAGCATTCGCTGCTTTAAAATGGGATAGTTTCGGAAGATAAAATAATAATAAATTGCTGTTGCCAATAAGAATGCAAGCAAAGCACCAATGACGATTGGGAAAATTTCATCGAAAGCATAGATGACCTTTGAAAAAAAATTCTCCTCCAAACCAAGCGATGAAAAAAGTTCTGTAAACCTTGGCAGCAATGTATTCTCTAAAAAAACGAAGAGAATCCCGGTAATAAAAAGCAGCAATACTGGATATTGAAGCAATTTTAAAAGCTTATGCAGATCCTTCTCCTTTAACAATGCGAGACGGCTGCCCTCAAGCAGCGCTTCGGCAAAACTCCCATGCTGCTCAGCAAAGTAAACAAAACCGGTTAAATCCTTGTGAAAGCCAAGCCTTTCAAGGACCTCATGAAACGGCAGCCCGTTTTTTAAAACTGTTAATGATTGATATAACTCCTCCTTTCTCTTCTGAGGCAAGTACAATGCTATGGAATCAATTGCTTCGGCAATTGGATATCCCCGTGCCAACAGCTCGCCAATTTGTTTTAAGAAGTTGGCTTGCTCAGTTACAGACCATTTATGATTCTTCATCATAAACCAGCCTGTCGTATTCAGATTCCTGAATAAATCCTAAGGCAATCCCCTTTTTAATGACATCCCGGATTGTCCGATAACTGGTTTCAACCTTCTCTCCCTTTGCAGCTTTCATGGCGCTATTCAAATTTTTCCCCGCCAAAAGCTCAAACACACTCGCCCTCTTCCACCTTCCATACGAATAACAAAATGGAGTGCATTCACCCTCGCAAAACGGACAGGTTAATTCAACAAGTCTTTGAGCAGTCACCGCAATTAATGTCTGTTCAACCTCCAGCCAATTCACTCCAAATTCGTGCAGGCGGAACACCGCTCCCTTCGCATCTCTAGTGTGCATCGTGCTGAGTACTAAATGCCCGGTTAAGGCTGCGCGTACAGCAATCCTAGCTGTTTCTGCGTCCCTGATTTCCCCGACCATTATGATGTCCGGATCATGCCTTAAAATCGCTTTGAGGCCGGCCGCATAAGTGACACCAGCTTTTTCATTCACTTGTACCTGCAGAACGGAATCGTAATTTTTTTCAATCGGGTCTTCGAGTGTAATAACATTGCGATGGAATAGGTGGGCGGTTTCATTTAAAAGGGAATATAAGGTAGTTGTTTTCCCTGAGCCAGTCGGCCCGGTAAAAATGATTAAACCGTGAGCATGTTTTAATAAAGCTAGAAGTTTTCTGGTCATTGCCGGGAATAAGGAAAGCTGATGAAAAGGGATTTGCTCCTTCTGGGGTAATAGCCTGATGACAAGGCTTTCGCGTGTATTGGATGGCAGGGTAGATAGCCTAAGCCCCATTAATTGTCCGTTAACCTCACAAAAAATTGCACCGCTTTGCGGACGTCTTCTTTCGCCGATATCCATATTCGCTTTAAATTTAAAATGGGAGATCAATTTGTCGCATTCATCTTTTGGAAGGGATAATCGAGGAATGAGTTTGTTGGTTAACCGGATTTGAACGAGTGTGTCATTCTGCCTGGGAATTATGTGAATGTCAGTTGCTTGGTTTCTTGCAGCGTCACGAATAATTCTGTCAGCTAACATTTCAATTGAACTAACAATGGGAATCACCGCCTTTAAATTTTCTTTTCTGATATTTCGACAGTCTTCTTACCCTTCCTTCTTTATTTTAAAAAAGTTTTTTTGTAAAGAAAAGGAGTATATTTCTAATTTTGTTACAATTTATCGTCAATAATTGTGAACATTTTCTAAACATATAGTGTTTACCTTGTTAACCTCATTCCCACTTTAGTATCGCTGTATTATAATGGAATAAATCATGGGGGTCCGAGGTGAAACGAGATGGAACAAACGTTAAAAATTACTAACGTGTTGTCAGATCCAACTAGATATTACATTTATCAATACATTACGAAACGCCACAAGGAAGTAACCGTTCAGGAGATCGCGGATAATTTCAACATCCACCCGAATGTGGCGAGATTGCATCTTTCTAAGCTCGAAGATGTGAACATGCTGGTTTCGGAAACAAAGAAAACAGGGAAAGGCGGACGGCCAAGCAGATTATATCGTTTGTCAGAGGATGTAATCCAGCTCCACTTCCCATTCCGCGATTATATGCTTTTATCAAAAGTGGCCATTCAAACGATGATTTCCCTTGGCGAGGCTGGAAGAGATGCACTTTATTTAACAGGGAAGCGTTTTGGGGTTGAAGTGATTGAACAGGAAAAAGCAAAAAAAGCTCTTGGCGATGAATTAAATTTTGATGAAAAGCTAAGCATATTAAAAAATGCAGCCACGCTGGCAGGCTTCTATCCGGAATTTGAAGCAAATGGGGATGAAACGAAAATTTATTTCTCGATTTTCAATTGCCCATTCAAAGAAATAGCGGAAGAACATACCGAAGCTGTCTGCAATATGCATCATGAATTTTTAAAGGGAATGTTTGAAGCGCTGTTTGATTCAGTTGACCTGATTGAAAAGGAAAATATGATTGCTGGCTGCGAAACTTGCTCTTATCAAGCATTTGTAACAAACTAATTCTGAAACCATTATTTACATTATTCCTTCTTTTACTTATAATATTGTAATGATGGTATCGAAAGGGTAAAAGGAGGGGATACATATGGACCGCATGTTCAGAGTATGTGGTTTCTGGACGGGCATTTTTACTGTGATGTTATATCTTGGCGATTTAAACAAAACAGCATTGCTTTTCCTAGCCCAAACAGGATTCTTCGTTCTACTTAGTTATCTTAAATTGTCTGAACGTATGTATATGTATGTGTTCGGAGCATATCTAACTATTTTCTTTGCTGGCTTTACATATTGGACTACGTTCATGATGCCGCTTGGTGGAGGCCACTAAGAAAAATAAAAACGCCGTTTCGATACGGCGTTTTTATTTTTGATTTTGAAATAAATTTATATCCCGCGTTACCATTCCTTTTTCCTGAATAACAATATGAAAATAAGAACTCATCCCACCCGGCATAATTAAACTGCGGATGGCCCGATTTCTTTTGCTGACCTCAGAAAATGGATTAGGGTCATAATGGTTCTCAAGCTCCTGAAGGATTCCTGCCTTCAACAGAAACTCATCCTGACGCAGCATGGTGACAAATTCAAACGCTAACTGTCTCCCTCTTTCAATCAGGTAGTCGAAATGGATATGCGTGGTGACATCCATGGCTCCAGGATTTTCTAAAATATTATCATACATTCGATGCTGAAAAAATCCTCTCAGACTTCCGGTCGACCTTGCTGGATGCATCCATTCCTCGTTCGTATAGCCATAATCAGCCGTTACAATCAGCCCTTTTTTGATGGCAGTCGCGATGGAACCTAACATCTCCTTCATCGCTAAAGGCACTTCAATCCGCTGCTTCTCTTTTAATTCCAGCCCGCTTTCCTGCAAAAATTGCAAAATAGCTGGATTGGTCAATGGAACCCTTTGCTCAACAAATCCTTCGTTTTGAATGCCTATCATAACCTCCAGCAATTCACCATTTATTTTTTCAATGACATGAACAGGGAGGGCATCGAAAAGCTCATTTGAAAAAATCATTCCTTCGAAGTCCTTTATAGCCGTTATATCCTCTACCTGAATAACTGAAGGATATTGATCTAATAAATTTTTTTGCAGTCTCCGATGGTAGGGGCTTGTTTCGACAATGACATATTGTAAAGGTCTTTTTATGGATTCCTGCCACTCTTGCAAAAAGGCATGGGCAAAGCGTCCGTTTCCTGCGCCAATTTCGCAAAAGGCATTAGGAAGTCCCGTTTTTTCGCAAATATAAGCAAACCATTTTGCCGCCAGCCTGCCATATATATCTGAAATATTGCTGGTTGTAATAAAATCACCCTGCCGCCCGATTTTCTGCTGGTCTCTCATGTAGTACCCATATTCCGGATGGTAAAGGGCAGCACTTATATAATCTGCATAGGTAATCAATTGGTTTGGTGAGTGTTGAATAAAGCTCTTTATGTACGAAATCATATTTTCTCCTTTTGAATTAACACTATTGACACGGTGTAAACTTTGGTATATTGTAAAGTTAGTAGCTTAACAATATCCCCTCCCATTATATGAATAGAACATCCCCCGAAAGACCCTTTCCTAAATGGAAAAGGGTCTTTCTATTTATTTCCGATGTCCTGCTCCAGGCTTGCACCGCTTTCTTATTAAAATCCATTTAAAAAAGGATTGCTGTCCATTTCGTCTGCGATGGTGGTAACAGCTCCGTGACCTGACAATACATACGTTTCTTCTGGTAATGTTAACAGCTTATCATGGATGCTTTTTAAAAGCTGGGTATGATTACCCCCTTGTAAGTCAGTACGTCCAATACTGCCTTGAAATAAGGCATCACCAGAAATCACAAACCCTTCCTTTGCAAAATAATAAGACACACTTCCTGGTGAGTGCCCAGGAGTATGATAAACGTGGAATGTAAATTCACCGATGTTCATTTCCCCTTCATCCTTAATTAGATGATCAGCCGCATTAGCTTTTATAGGTTCAATTAACGGGAAAAACTGTGATCCGTTTAGAGCTGGATCCCCTAACCACTTTTCTTCTTGTTTATGAATATAAACCGGGATTTGATAAGCGTTTCGGACGTCTTCAACTGCCCCAATATGGTCAAAATGCGCATGTGTCAATAGCACGGCCAGCGGTTTTAATCCTCTTGTGTTTAAAAGATTCAACAGCTTTTTTCCATCACCGCCAGGGTCGACAATTAAGCATGTTTTATCTTTGTTTTCAACAATGTAACAATTTGTTTGAATGCTCCCTAAGGGAATTTGCTGCCACTTCATTACTTTACCTCCAATTTGGATTTGCATTAGAATTATTTTACACTATATTCATGTCTTGGAGAAAGAAATGAATGAAATACAAGGGGGAATGAGAATGAAATCGGCCTTTGCGGTTGAAGCTAAGGGAGAAATAGAATTTCTGCCTGAAATTAAAGAGTTAATATTAAAGGAGACAAATATAGCCTTCCAAAAAGATAACATGTTTATTTATCTACGTGCAGATGATGCGGATTATGCAAAAGAAATTTTAACGGCTGCAGAATTGTTTGAGGAACTGCATCAAGTCATTCTTACTAATAACGGAATCGCAGGACCGTATTTCGAGGATTTTGGCATTCTGTTATTAGACGATTGCTATTGTTTGTTTAAAGCAGATTTACTTTATTTCTCATTTACCGCAGGAAACCCAAATGATATTCAGATGGCCAAATATCAGGTAGAAGAGCATTTGGTGTTTGAAACCATCCATAATGAGACAGCTTTATTTTTTTCAGAGACACATAATAAAGAACTGATTCAAAATATTGCTAAGGCATATAAAACTGTTCTTTCATTTACTATCGACAAATGAAAGAAAAAAATATAAAATAAGAAGCGAATGTATATAATATTGTTACATAATTTTCTAATCATGCAGGTAACTACCTAATTTTATTGGAAAAGGGGGATTATTCATGGGATTGGTCATCATTTTCGCGTTAGTAACCATTTTAGCAGCATTCGGTGGATTTCGTTCACTAAAGAAAAAAAATTTATTAGGTGCATTTTGGGGAATCGCTTCCTTTCTAGTTTTCGGCTGGTTCACCGTTATGACTCTTATTAACTCAGGTTACCCTACAGGAAGCCACTAAAAAAAGACTGCCCTTGGCAGTCTTTTTTATGATTATTCCTTGACCAAGTCGAAAATTTTCTTGGTATTCAAATCAATGATTTTTTCAAACCGCTCTCCATATAGAATCGTTTTTCCTGATGGTGAAATCATTATTGGAGCATTTTTAAGGCCGGTTAAAATTTTTTGGCTGCTGTCTTTCTTCAAATCATATGCAACAAGATTAAAACCTTCCGTGTACACATCAGCTTCCCCATCTTTTACTGCATTTAAAGTAATAAATTCCTTCTCCTTCTCGTTATAATCAAAATAAGGGACGAGCCAATCAGAATATTTCGTCAGCAGTGGGTTTGAAAAAGAATAGATTTCCTGCAATTCTTTATCCAAGAAAGAATAACGTGCTAATTGGTTTTGGTCATTTATCTCAATCTTGACAAGAAGATCTTTAAATGTTGAAAATTGTAAAACAGTTTGAAATAATGTTTTTTCCATCCCATTATTTAACCCCTTCTTAATCAGCGGAGCAAATAAAGAAGGATGTTCTTGATCCCAATTTAGAAAAGCAAGTTCATTTGCATTCATCCATTTATTAAATGGCTGCGGGAGTGACAATTCCTTTGTCTCACCAGACTTAAAATCCAATAGGAAAACGTTAAAATCCCAATCTTCACTGAAAGTTGATACAAGCACTTTTGAGTTATCATACGGATTCCACTCAAAGGATAACTCGTAGGATGGAAACGACTGCTTAAGTTTTTCATTTCCCTTCATATCGATTATTGTTACTAAACCCTCGTAGGAAGATGGCGAAGAATGAATTAAAATAAAACTTTTGGAAGGACTAATTTGCGCGGTGACAATCGGAAATTCACTTTTGTAGATTAACTCGCTTTTCCCCGTCAAGAGATGATAACGATATACATTAGAAGATTGTCCGACATTGGTGATATAAACTATTTCCTCATCTGTCAGCCAGCCAAAGCTTTTATAAAATTCACCATCCGGAATGGAAATGGGGAGCACCTGCTCAATACTTTTCTCTGTATTCGGTGCTTTCGGCTTCTCCGTTCCAGCAGAGCCTTTAGACTTTATCTGCTTATTGTCAGAACACGCACCGAGCAGGAGGGCTAAAACGATTAAAAACACAGTTATTGCTATACCTCTAGGAGCGCTTTCCTTTATTTGAATCATTTTTTCCCTCCCCTGCCAATTTCCTCTTTATACTTAGTACGGAAAAACAGCCTACTTTGTTTCAATTATATTAATTTCTTTACAAAAATGGGAAAAAAGCCGCAGAAAATTCGGCTTTTTTCAAAAATTAAAAGCATCCTAATTATTTACAATTTATTTCTAATAAGCCAGGCTGCTCCTAGCACTCCAGCGTCATTTCCTAAATTCGCGATTGCCAGTTTTGTGGAGTTTCTGACAGGTGTAAAAGCAAACCGCCCAAAATTCTCGATTACAGGCTCTAATAGAATCTCACCTGCTTTGGATACACCACCGCCCAAAACGATTTTCTCAGGATTTAGCAGATTAGCAATATTAGCCAAAGCAAGCCCTAGATGAAAGGCAACCTCCTGAAGGATAGTAAGCGCCAGTTCATCACCCGTTCTTGCTGTATCAAAAACATCCTTTGCAGTTATCTTCCCATTCTTTGCATAAACATCCGCTAACGGACCTTTAACTCCATCCTTCTGAATTTCTGCAAACGCCTGCCGCACAATTCCTGTTGCTGAAGCAACAGTCTCAAGGCAGCCCGTTTTTCCACAATTACAAGGTGCCCCCCCGAACGGAATAGCAGTGATATGACCAATTTCCCCCGCGGCCCCGTTTACTCCCTGAACAATGTTTCCGTTTGAAATCACACCGCCGCCTACTCCAGTACCCAGCGTGACACAAACTAGATTCTTCGCACCACTGCCGGCACCCTTCCACATTTCTCCCAAGGCAGCGCAATTTGCGTCATTTTCAACAGCAGCAGGAAGTGATGTTGCTTTCTCCAGACTATCCTTTAGCGGAAAATTATCCTTCCAGCCCAGGTTAACTGTATTTAAAATCACACCTGTTTCATAATCGACAGGGCCTGGAGCACCCATTCCAACCCCTGCCAGTATATTTTTCGGCTGATTAAGCTCAAGCAGTTTTTCTTCTATCGATTTCGCAATATTACTCGTAATATACTGGCCCTCATCAGAATTATCGGTTGGGATTTCCCATTTATCAATAATTTCCCCGTCCAATGTGATAAAAGCTATTTTCGTCGTTGTCCCCCCTAGGTCAACTCCCGCTATCCATTTTTCTGACAATATTCTCACCTATTTCTTTTGTCCTTTTTCTTTTAAGAATTGGATTTCATGTCTTAAGATTAACAGGGCCGTTTGATATTCTTTAGGCTCCATAAGCTGAGACTGATACAGCTCTTTCAGTTCAGCCTCCATCAGCTCAAGGTCTGCTACCCTGTCGCCAATATAAATGATGGTTCCAAACCTTTTTAGAAATTGTTGAATTTCATAAACCGTTTTCATCGTGGGTCTCCCTCATTCCTAGTCAACAAAAAGTATAACCTATGCCAAAATTGTCCTCAAGGCAAATCTATTCACTGCCTGATGTTTTTATTTGTTGATTAATTTCATCAACCAAATTTGTATATTCTTTTTGATTCGGGTTTAACTTGACTGCTTTTTCAGCATTGAGTTTCGCCGCATTTAGATCATTTTCCTCGAGATTTATTAACGCCAAATTAAAGTAAGCTTGATGAAATTTCGGATCAAGCCGAATAGCTTTCTGCAAATGGAGTTTGGCGTCCGTAAGCATTTGCTTTTTTATTTCAACGTAGGATAAAAGAAAGTAGGTTTTTTCTGTTTCGGACTTTGACCGATCTTCAAAACTTTTTAAAACACTGTATGCCTTATCGTAATTGTTTTGTTTGATATACTCCTGCGCCAGCAGGATTTGCGAATCTTCATCCTGTTTTTGCCCAGCAGCACTAAATCCATAGTTTAAGGAGCCCCAAACAATACCTGCACTCATGATTAAAAAGATGAGCTGAAGCGGAAGCTTTGATTTCTTTGGGAGATTGACCACACCGGCAGCCAGAAATCCTCCGGCCAAACCGCCTAAATGGCCGGCATTATCGATGCCAGATGCTGAAAATCCAAATACAAGATTGATAGCGAGAACGACAATTACATTTAGCCCCATCGTTCGAAAAAATAATTTTGGGTTCATCATGCCAAAATAAAGCAAAGCTCCGAAACACCCAAAGATGGCCCCGCTTGCTCCAGCAGATAAATGCGTACTAAACAAAAGACTCGCGATGACGCCAGCTACACCAGCAAATAAATAAATAAGGAAAAAACGGAATCTGCCGAAGATTTGTTCGACAGCCGTGCCCAAAAAATATAATGCCAAGGTATTCATCGCCAAATGCAAAAAACCGATATGAAGAAAAACAGGTGTTATGAACCTCCAGTATTCTCCTTCATATATTAGCTGATTAACCTTGGCCCCATATTTGATTAATGTCGAAGTATTTGTGCTTCCCCCATTTAATTCCAGCCATACAAAAACGGCCAGCTGAATCACGATAAACACATAAGTAAAGAAAGGCTTGCTATAAGTAAGGACAGCCTTTTCCCTTTTTACCTTATTTACTGCCGTCCCCAAGGTTAATCTTTTCAGCTCTTCCACTTCATTTTCCGAATAATCATTTTGGATATCAAAATGGATGTCTTTTTGCAGCCGTTCTGCAAGATCCTTCAGGCCTGTTTCCCATTCTCCCTTCGTTAATAGAAAAGAACTGACGGATGTTTTACTTCCTTCAGGAAAAAGGTAGGGATTCCTCAGCCTAAATTCATACTCATCGACAGGTGGGAATTCACTGATATAAATATTAGCGATATCCAGTTGAGGGCGCCCTAACTGCTTGCGTATTTTTTCTCCATTGGCTGCCGCAAACTCGATATCTCTTTGCATAACATTGCTCCAATCAAGATTTTCAAGATGAACTCTAATGATTGGGGCTTTTTTGTTTTCTAATTTTTCCAGCCATATTTCCTTTTGGTTCTCAAATAATTGAATAATTCGATAGTCTTGTTCAGAAATAAAAGAAAAGACAAGCCTCCAAAAAATATATTTCTCTCGATTAATGGCTCTCCCCTGCTTTCTTTCATAACAATTATTTTATAAATATTTGTATTCATTTTTGCCGCGTTTCTTTCATTATAAACGAAACTAAAGGCTTTACCGTTTAATAGGCTCTAAAAACCTGAGATGTTGATTTTTTGTCAAAAATAAAAAACCATCTGTGGTTTTCACCATTCAGATGGTCCTCCAAATACCGATTGCATCATTCGTCGTTTTATTCCGGGCAGACTCATCATTGAGCTAACCGCAATTCTTCTCAACCAACCGGAAGAAAGGAGTGTGTTGATAATACGGTATCTAAACCTATAAGCAAAATAACCAAGCGAACCAATCATTAAAATAGAAGTCAGCATTCGAGACATTTTTATCCCTCCTGCCATTATTTTGTGATTCTGACTGAAAGATTATCCAAACTTTCCAGAAAAAATAAAAATTTACCCGAATAAGAAAAATTATTTACCAGCAGGAAATACGGAATTCATTGTCTTCTTTAGTACATCGACAGAATGAGTAAATTTCTGTTGTTCCTCTTCACTTAATTCAAGCTCTACAATTTCTCTTACACCATCCCTGTTCACGACGGCCGGAACGCCAATATACAGATCTTTTTGTCCATATTCTCCATCGAGATAAGCTGAAACCGTCAGAACAGAATTTTCATTTTGCAAGATTGCCTTTGTTAATCGCACAAGTCCCATAGCAATTCCGTAATAAGTGGCACCTTTTTTCTCGATGATATGATAGGCGGCATCACGTACATTCATAAAAATCTGATCAAGTTCTTCCTGCCGAAACCCGTCCTTGCTTTCTGCCCATTTAGAGATAGCTGTACCGGCAATATCAGCATTACTCCATACGGGAAGTTCAGTATCCCCGTGTTCACCAATAATATAAGCATGAACATTACGTGTATCAATATCGAAATAATCACCAAGCAAGAAACGGAACCGGGCCGTATCTAGAATAGTCCCTGAACCAATTACACGTTCTTTTGGAAATCCGGAAAATTTCCAAACAGCATAAGTAAGGATGTCTACCGGATTAGTAGCAACGAGAAAAATCCCATTAAATCCGCTGGCCATTATTTCTTCAACGATACCTTTAAAAATTTTCGTGTTTTTTTCAACCAGATCAAGGCGGGTTTCACCTGGCTTTTGGTTAGCACCGGCTGTAATAACTACGATGTCCGCTTCACCACATTCGGAATAGTCCCCGTACCAGATCTTTGTATGGGACGGCGCAAAAGGGAGACCGTGATTTAAATCCATCGCATCTCCTTCGGCTTTTTCTTTATTTAAATCAATTAAAACAAGTTCTTCAGTAATACCTTGATTTAAGAGGGCAAAGGCGTAGCTTGAACCCACAAACCCTGCTCCGATTACGACCACCCTGTTCACACGATTCAACAAACTAAATCCCCCATTAACAACATATTATTAAAGCATTTGAGCGACAAATATTGCTAAGGCCGCTGCCAACAAACCGGATAGAAAATTAACCATATCATTATCCACCAGAGAAATGCCCTTAATGCGGGAAGTCGGCAGACCGCAATGGTTTCTTTTTTCTGTCTCGATTCCACATTGCTTGCAAACATAAGCCTGTTGATAAAATGCGCCAAATAATGTATCAATGACATTCCCAATATAGCCAAATAAAAATACCAACATTACATTAACGAGACTTAACTGGAATAACCAAAAACTAACCAATGCGATAATCAGTGACCCTAGTAGTGCTGCCATACTGCCAAGCAGACTGACTGCCCCGGAGGTGCCCTTTTCTACTCGCTTAAATGTCCGAATAAAAATCGGCTCTTTCCTGCTTAAACTGCCAATCTCCGAAGCCCAGGTATCAGAATTGGAACTAGCCAATGAAACAATAAGGCCAATTACCCAGCTTTCTCCTGGATGAAAATAATAGCAGATACTAAATAATGCAGCCATGCCGCCATTGGCGATTACCTGGCGCCAATCCCTTGTAGACCCTTTTGCTAATTTCTCTTCCAATTCCCTTTTGGCATAACTTTTATATTTTGACCAGAAACTTGAGGAAACAAAAAACACGCCTAATATAACAAGCCCCTTAATTCCAAATCCAGCATAAATGGCAAGACCGACAAAAACAGCTGCAATAGCACCTGAGGCTGTCAGCGATTTCTCCCGGTAACCAGCTAAACCTCCTGCAAGGAGGATAATAATGATAAGGATTGGTACAATCATACAGTTTTGATAACCTCATTTGTTGTAACAATTTTTGCTACTGGGATATCATATGGTTCAACAGGAAATTCAGGAATCAACTGCTCTTGGAAAGCAAGGGATAGGGTGTTCCCAAAGTACCCTGATAAAAACCGGTCGTAGTATCCGCCGCCAAAGCCCAAGCGAAACCCCGAACGAGTGTAGGCAAGCCCGGGTACGATGAGAAGGTCAATTTTATCTGGACTGACTTCTGTAGTTTGTTCCACATTTGGCTCAAGCAACCCATAGAAAACGGATTCTAATTGAGAAAACTCAGTTAAGCTTCGAAAAGATAACCTTTTTTCCTTTGGGTAACATTTTGGAACAACAACTTGCTTGCCTGATTCCCATGCTTTTCTAATAATTTGATATGTATCGACTTCAGGTGCCCTGGAGATGGTAATGCCAATCACTTGCGCTTGCTCCCAATCTTCCATTTGATAAAGCCTGCTGGCAATTTTATAAGAGTAATCCTCATAAATAGGTTTTGTGAGCTTTGACAGTGATTCTTTCGTTTGTTGACGAATGGAATTTTTATCGTGCATTTTAGAGCACCCCCATGTTTTTTGTTTTTAGGCAACAAAAAAAGCAACAGGAAGCCCTGTTGCTTATTTTGTTTCGCGGTGTACAGTTGTACGCTTTTCTCTTGGGCAATATTTCTTAAGCTCAAGACGATCTGGGTTGTTGCGTTTATTTTTGTTTGAAATATAGTTACGGTCTCCACACTCAGTGCAAGCTAACGTAATATTTACACGCATGTCTATTTCCCTCCAAACGATTAAGCTGTTCGTTCATACGACTTTTCTATAATATCATTTTTCGTTTGGAAATGCTAGTGGGTTTTTTAAAAGTGCTTGCTCCATTAAGATTAATTCCTTTTTACTCGACCCGGAAATCGCCCAGGCATTCATTTTCTGAGTTTCCCGAGAACCAAGGGACATTTTAACGGTATATATGCTCGCTGCCGGCCCTTTTGCCATCGGCTGGTATCTTAGGGCCCCATTCTCCAATGAACTCCAAATTTGGTCGGTATACGCACTCCAAAGCGGAATGGTTGTATACTCACTTAATCCCGCCCCATTAAAATTCCCATTGACAAGAAATACCTTGTGGTCATGGGCGTGAAAAATTTTGCTTTCTGCTGGTGAAATAAACGTGAGGCTGTCTGTGTTGACATTAGAAAAATGATGCATGACAATGACTTTAATGTCCTTCTTGACATCGCTATGATTGCTAATATAAACGCTGAAGAAGCGAATTTTAGAATGGACCTGTTCCGGTTTAATTCTTAGAATTAAGCCTTCTTCATAGATGACCTTTTCGGCACTATTATGCAGAAAGTAGCATTTTCCATTGACCCAGATGCCGAGAACTATTTGCAGCTGCTCCATTAAACCATGGCGGATCGTGTTCTGTTTACTTTTTTGGGACTCGATTAATTCCTTCATCACTGCACCTTTCACCTAATTATTTTTTCATAGTTTCGTTTACCTTTTTCTGTAGAGCCATATCTCCCATCACTTTACCAGTCTCCGAAGCAATTCGGCTCCAGCCATATAAGTTTTTTACAATTTCCTTGCCTTTAGAGCCGATTTCCTCGGCAATGGCTGGATTTTCCTCGAGATAGCTGATCTGTTCAAGCATGCTTTCCGCATCCCCCGGATTCATCAACAGGCCCGTTTGCAAATGCTTGATGATCCCTTTCATGCCACCCGTATTGGACAGAATAGTTGGTTTACCAAGCGCCATTGTTTCCAAGGCAACAATTCCAAAGGGCTCGTACAAACTAGGAATAACAGCCATTGAACACTTGTCTATTAACGCATTTCTCTGTTCATCTGTAATATAGCCGACAAAAGCAATCTGGCCGGCCAATTGCCTTTCCTGAACTTGCAGGCGGTAAGTCTCGAGCATTGGCCCCTTTCCGGCAACAACAAAAAAGTAATCCAAACCCTTTACCTTGGCAATTGCCGCTGCTTCAATAATCGTTTCAAACCCTTTTTCCTTTACGATTCTGCCAATTGAAAAAATATATTTTTTTTCTTGCAAGCAAGGAATTACCTCTCCGGCACCCATATTTGAACTCGGCTCTTCAACCCCGTTTGGTATGACGATTACTTTTTTATCATCAGCCTGAAAAGCGCCAGCAAGGTGCTCCTTCATGTAGCTGCTGCAGACAATAAGCTGATTTGATTCCCTCATTAATTGCTCTTCTTTTCCATGGATAAATCTTTGGATACCTGTAAAAATCCCATTATTCCGGCCATGCTCCGTTGCATGAATGGTCGTTAAAAGCGGAATGTCCAGTAACTCTTTCAAAGTAATGGCGGCGGCACCCACAAGCCAATCATGGGAATGGATCAAGTCAAAAGAGATTTCTTCTGCCAATTTTTCCGCCCGAAAAGCCATTGCTAAATTAAGTCCGCCAATCCATGACAGAAAGTTTTCGTCAAATTCATTGATGGGAAAAACACGGTGTATGTTTACTTGGTTTGCGATTTCATGGTCAGGAAGCTTACTGTCTCCGGCAGTGATGACATGAACCTCGTATCCCATTTTCGCCAAATGAATCGATAATCCGTATACATGTCTTGCTAAGCCCCCAACGACATTCGGCGGATACTCCCAGCAAAGCATCAGCAATTTTACCTTTTTTCCAGATAATCGACTTTGCTTCAAGTCAGCCTCAGGGACAAGCATGTTAGGCATTTTTATTCTCCAATTTAGTTGATTCTTCATAATAACTATACGTACTGACATGGTTTCGCCACTTTGGAGGGCGGTCTTCATACCGTTTGAATTGCAGTAAATCCTGATGCAATTCATTCCCACTTGGTATCTCAGCTGCTGGTGTTTGAATACAATTGGACCTGTATAGAGGGAAAAATCCTGTTTCCGGCAAAAGCACACCCAGCTCCGCTATAAAGCTTCTATTTCCTGTTAATCCTTTAACAAACCAATACCCGTTCTGATAAGGAACAGTAATTTCATAATAATGGTGTGCATTTTTTCCATTAAAAATGATATCCTTCACATCGTAAACCCTTAATACAGTAACTAACTCCTCAAAAGGTTGATTGAAATATAAACGAACGATTTTTTTGGGGGTTTCTGAAAAATCCCAATAGAGAAACATTTTTTGTGGTGTAACAAGCTTGGCTGTAAGTTCACCCTTAAGAGGAACAAAGGTTTGTGGAGTAGATGTAACCGAAGATTTTTCCTGGTTCATGTTCTTTTGAACATGGAGACTTTCACTATTATCTTGGTTCTCGCTTTCCATCCATTTATTCCAGCTGTATTGGACTTTCCCAACGGTAGTATTAAGTTCTACGGCAATCTTACGAAAGGAAAGTCCCTTCCTTCTTAATTCGATAATTTCATTAATCATGGTTTCCTCCATTCTGCAAACAAACAATATATGCATTAAGTAACAATTTATTCCTATCAGTGTTTATTTAATCGTAACACCAGAAAGAGAGTCAGACAATGAACGCAATTTGTCGTATTTTGCCTAAGCCATATGCAAAGCGTGTTTGACGCCGGGAAATTTTTATTAACTAATAAATTATGCGAATTTCAATTAAAAATCGACAACTAAACAAAATAGGATGAGGCCTAAAGCCCCATCCTTCATCATATTATTTATTTAAATTCAGCCGTTTCCCAGTTTCTTGGTAAATTACATTTTCCGCAATATTCGTTGAGTGGTCGGCAATTCTTTCAATGAACCGGCAAATAAAAGACAATTGGATAATTTGGTTCATCGAGTTTGGATTTTGTGGGATATAGGTCATCAACTCATGAACTAGGTTCCCAAACATGTTGTCGACTGCATCGTCTTTTTCCGCACATTTTTGAGCAATCGTGATATCCTCGGTATAAAATGCGGTTATGGAATCAGTCACCATTTCCAAGGCAGCTTCCATCATCTGCGGGATATCAACAATTTCTTTAATATATTTTTCCTCCCCAATATGGACGACTGACTTTGCAATATTGACAGCCATATCCCCCATCCGCTCAACCTCGGATGATACCTTCAATGCGACATTAATTCTTCTTAAGTCCCTGGCTACCGGTGATTCTGTAGCAATCAACATTAATGCTTTTTCATGTATTTCCTGTTCCAAGTCATCAATGGCATTATCACCGTTTATGACACGGTTTGCTAATTCAAGATCTTGATTTAGCAAAGCAAGCATAGCGTCTTTAATTGCCTGTTCCGATTTCCCGGCCATTTTAAGCAGCATTTCTTTTAAATGTTTTAAATTGTTATCAAAATTAGACCTTGTATTCATCCTTTTCACCCCATTATCCGAATCGTCCAGTGATATAGTCTTCCGTTCTTGAATCTTTTGGCATTGAAAAAATGTTTGGTGTCAAATCTACCTCAATTAATTCCCCCATAAGAAAGAAGGCCGTTTTGTCTGAAACACGAGCAGCCTGCTGCATATTGTGAGTGACGATGACAATGGTATACTTTTCTTTTAATTCAAGGATTAACTCCTCGATTTTTAAGGTTGAAATCGGGTCTAGCGCCGAGGTTGGTTCGTCCATTAATAACACATCCGGCTTAGTTGCAAGAGCCCTAGCAATGCAAAGACGCTGCTGCTGTCCGCCAGACAGACCAAGCGCAGGGGCATGCAAACGATCCTTCACTTCGTCCCATAAAGCCACATCGATTAATGCCTTCGTGATAATTTCATCAAGATGTGTTTTTTTCTTTATTCCATGAATTCTAGGACCATATGCAACATTATCATAAATGGACTGCGGAAACGGATTACCCTTTTGAAAGACCATGCCAACGTGTTTACGCAGCTCCACTAAGTCGGTTTTTGGATTTAAAATATTTCCACCGTCAAAGTTCACTTCTCCGGTTATTTTTACATTCGGTATCATTTTATTCATCAGGTTAAGCGTCTTTAGAAAGGTTGATTTCCCGCAGCCCGAAGGACCAATCATCGCTGTGACTTCTTTTTTCTGGATGGGAAAGTTGATGCCTTTTAAGGCATGGTGCTCACCGTACCATAAATTAAGATCTTTTACATCGAAAATATCTCTTGTTAATGTCTGTGTGGACATGAGTGTTCCCCCCCTTATCCGAATCGGCCGGAAATGTATTCTTCTGTCTTTTTAACTGATGGATTAGTAAAGATTGTTTCCGTGCTGTCATATTCAATTAAATCACCGCTTAAGAAGAAAGCCGTTTTGTCCGAAATCCGGGAAGCCTGTTGCATATTATGAGTAACAATAATAATTGAGTATTCCTTCTTTAAATCAACAATTAGGTCTTCAACCTTGGCATTAGAGATTGGGTCAAGTGCTGAAGATGGCTCATCAAGCAGGATGACGGTCGGTTTCATGGCAATCGTTCTGGCAATGCAAAGGCGCTGCTGCTGCCCGCCAGAAAGCGAGAGGGCTGATTTATGAAGTCTATCCTTCACTTCATCCCATAGAGCCGCTTTTCGCAAACTCTCTTCGACAATTTCATCAAGTTTGCTTTTCTTCTTAATCCCAGCAAATTTTAAGCCATGGGTAATATTTTCATAAATAGATTTTGGAAAGGGGTTTGGCTTTTGAAACACCATGCCAATTTCCTTTCTTAAAGCAACTACATTGATATCTTCAGATAAAATATTGAGATCTTCATAGATAATCTCCCCTACTGCTCTTGCCCCGGGGATCAAGTCATTCATGCGGTTGATACTCCTTAGAAACGTTGATTTTCCGCAGCCTGACGGACCGATTAGGGCAGTCACAGAATTTTTCTCAATATCCAAAGAAATCCCATTTACCGCTCGTTTTTCTCCATAAAAAATTTCTAAATTCTTCACAGCTAAAATGGTTTCAGGCTGGAATTCACTTGTTGTTTGAAAAGGTAATTCCACATTCATTCTCTCCTTTATCGCTGTCAACATACGACTCCACCTCTTTATTTAGTAGCTGTTGCCCGTTTGTGAATCAAACTTCCGATCCAGCGTGCCAATAGGTTAAAGATCAAGACTGAAAGAACGAGGACAGCAGAAGAACCGCTGGCAACTTCATCGACATCAGGAATTAATCCTTGGGTATTTACTGACCATATATGAACCGCCAATGTCTCGGCAGGGCGGAAAATATTCAACGGTGATTGTTCAGAAAGTGGATTCCAGTTTGTATAATCCAGTCTTGGTGTTGAAAGACCAGCAGTAAATAATAATGCGGCCGCTTCACCAAATACCCTGCCTGCAGCTAGGATGGCGCCAGTTAAGATTGACGGAAATGCCGCTGGTAAAATAACCGTTTTAATCGTATGCCAATGGGTAACTCCCAAGGCAAGGCTGGCCTCTTTTAAATCGCGAGGTACTGCCCGGATCGCATCCTCGGTTGTACGTACCATTGTTGGAAGGTTAAAGATTGTAAGAGCCAATGCTCCGCCTAAAATGGTGTAACCCCAACCGGTTGTGTTGACAAAAATCAATAATCCAAACATACCAATAACTATGGAAGGCAATGACGATAACACTTCAATACAGGTCCGGATTAAGTCGGTTACTTTACCCGGTTTTGCATACTCAGCCATATAGACGCCGCCGCCAATTCCAATCGGAACGGTAATCAGCATCGTGATGAACAAAATATAAAATGAATTAAATAATTGGTCGCGAATACCTCCGCCAGCCCGGACATTACTAGAAGGGGTTGTTAAAAATTCAAGCGAAATATGTTTAAATCCATTGACGAAAATATAGAAAAACAATCCTGCGAGAATCGTTACGATCGTGATGGCAATAGCTACAAAAACCCCTGTTGCAATTCGATCGGTTGCTTTACTATTCATCGTAACTTCCTCCTTGATGATAGATAACGAATGAGGAGAATGAAGGCGAACGACATAATCAATAAAATAAGACCCATCGACCAAAGCGTGTTATTCTCCACGCTGCCATAAGTGGTGTGCCCCATATTTAATGTAATAATGGTCGTTAATGTCGCCGATGCATCCAAAATGCTTGATGGCAAATCTCTCACGTTTCCGATAACCATCTGAACAGCCAATGCTTCACCAAATGCTCTCGCCATACCAAGAATGATGGCTGTAAGCAAGGAAGGCATTGCTGCCGGGACAAGCACTTTGCGAATCGTCTGCCATCTTGTAGCACCTAAGGCATAGGAACCTTCACGAAGATGATTCGGAAGTGAACTCATTGCATCCGTTGCAATCGTTGTAATTGTCGGTAAGATCATGACGGCAAGGACAATCATCCCGGAAAGTAAACTAAATCCAAGCCCGCCGACATTTTCTCTGATAAACGGAACTAACACGGTTAAACCAATAAATCCATACACAACTGATGGAATACCTACTAATAGTTCCACAATCGGCTGAAGAATTTTTCTTCCCCAAGAAGGAGCAATTTCTGTCATAAAAATCGCTCCGCCAATTCCTAATGGCGCGGCAATAAGTGCGGCAAGGAAGGTAACAGCAAAGGATCCGAAAATAAACGGAAGAACTCCATACATCGGGCTTGCTTTATCTGTAGGATTCCAGTTAGTACTTGTTAAAAACTCGATGATGCTGATCCCGTTCTTCGTAAATGATTGCATTCCTTTAGTTCCGAGGAATATCGTAATCGCAATCGTAGCCGATATCATGATAACGGCACACAAAATGACAATTAATTTCCCTCTAAATTCCCCATCAAGCCTGCTTCTCTTTGATTTTAGCAATCTATCTTTTGCGGGAAGAAGTTTCTCCATATTAAACCAAACTCCTCTTGAATACGTCATAATAGGGTAAACGCTCTGCATTTACCCTCTTTTATTTTTCAACAGTTCATTCTAGTTGTTTCTATTAGATATTTTTTTGATTTCCCTCAGCATCGCGTTCTACTTTCATTTTTGTAACAGGAAGATATCCTTGTTCCT
This sequence comes from Neobacillus sp. SAB-20_R2A, assembly GCF_049568635.1. Classification (NCBI taxonomy): domain Bacteria; kingdom Bacillati; phylum Bacillota; class Bacilli; order Caryophanales; family Bacillaceae; genus Neobacillus; species Neobacillus sp. SAB-20_R2A. The sequence continues at coordinate 4,414,975 of NZ_CP145895.1, forward strand.
TTAAAAGAGTGTTTTGAATATCATCTGACATTAAATAGTCCAAGAACGCTTTAGTTAAACCTTCTGCTTCACCTTTAGTATAAGAGTGCTGGTATGCCCAGACCGGGAATTTTCCGGATTGTACATTTTCTTCAGTCGGTTTCACGCCATCAATCGAAAGCGGGGTTACAGAATCATCAGTGAAGTAGGAGAATGCAAGGTATCCAATTGCACCTTCAGTTTCGTTTATAATCTTTTTAACCGTGTTAGAAGAATCCTCGGTAATTCCTTCAGCAGGTGTCGCACCATCAAGAGCAAAGTGATTGAATACTGCACGCGTTCCGGATGAATCAGGACGGTTTACAAGAACAATCTTTTGGTCTTTACCGCCAAGCTCTTTCCAGTTTGTAATTTTTCCAGTAAATACTTTGATTAGATCTTCTTTTTTAATATCATTAATTCCTACTTTAGGGTTAACAGCAGCTGTCATCCCCACCACTGCCACTTTGTGGTCAACAAGTTTGTCAGCAGGAATTCCTTCTTTTTCTTCAGCGAAAACGTCTGAGTTACCGATTTGTACTGATCCTTCAGCAACCTGTGATAAGCCTGTCCCAGAGCCGCCGGCATTTACTTGTATATCAACCTTTGGATTTTCAGCCATAAATTCTTCAGCAGCTGCAGCAATTAACGGTTGCATGGCTGACGATCCTGAAATAGAAATTGAGCCTGATAGTTCCCCAGAGTCTTTCGCTCCACCATTATCTTTATCTGAAGAAGAATCACTTCCACATGCTGCTGCTATAATCATGAAAGCCGCAATTAACATCATTAGGCTAATGTTTTTTAAACTTTTCATTTACTAATTCCCCCTAAGAGTTGGCTGTTTGTTCTGCCTTACAAACATAAGAATAAAGGATGACTGTAAATAGAGTTTTAATGTTTTGTAAAGGTTATGTAAATGAATGTTTAGTTTTTGTAAATCGCAATCTAGCAATCTGGCAAAAAAAAAACACCTGCCTCATCATCCTTGAGACAGGTGTCACTTTTATTAATGTTGTGGTTGTACTGCGCTTTGGTTGTTTACCGCTGTGTTATCCTGCCCGGCAGCTGCTATTCCGCTTTGGCGGGCATTTTTTAAGTTAAAATAAGCATCCATAGCCCTTGTGCCAATTAGATGGTTAATACTTGGGCCGCTGTTTCCTTCATAAGCCCATGGCACCACTACAGCAATGGCCACTTCAGGATTATCGTACGGCGCAAAGCTGACAAGACTTAGGTTCCAAACTTCGGTTCCACGTTTCGATTTATCAGAGCCATCATAAAAAGCTTCCGCTGTACCGGTTTTGCCCGCCGGATTATATGGCTTACTTCTCCAGAAACCGGTACCGGTACCGTCGCCAACCTGCATAACCATTCGGAATCCTTCTTGGACGCGTTTAATCCATTCATCCTTCATTTCAACACGATTTAATACCTTCGGCTGAATTTCCTCCACAATCGGACCCAATTCATTGTTATCCAATTCTGGTTCACGAATTTCCTTCACAACATGCGGCTGAATCCGGTAGCCCCCGTTTGCGATGGTCGAAATGTATTGCGCAAGTTGAATAGGTGTATACGTATCGTACTGGCCGATGGCAAAGTCAAGAAGCAGACCTGACCGTTTATCAGAGCCTGGAAAACCGCTCATTTCATTGGGAAGGTCAATACCTGTACGAATTCCAAGGCCAAACTGGTTAAAGGATTTCCGCATGGTGTTAAAGCCTTTGTCCGTATCCAATACAAGCGGTCCATTTGGAACATAACGGCCGCCAGCCATGGCAATCACTGTTTTCCACATGTACACGTTCGAGGAGACCTGAAGCGCCCGTAAATCGTTAATGTCGCCGAAGGTTTTCCAAGATTTTTTAACAGGTGTTCCTTTAATGACTAGAGGTTCATCCCGAAGGACAGATCCCGGTCTTATGGCACCAGTTTGATAGCCTGTTAAAATGGTCGCACCTTTAACAGCTGACCCCATGTTGTATGAGCTTGTAAACGTCCCTTGGGCATAATCCCGCATTTCCAGTTTGCCTGTTTCCTTATTCTTTACAAGCTGTTTACCTGACAATGCTAGGATTTCACCCGTTTTTGGGTTCATCATAACGGCAAAGGCCCTATCCATAAGTCCGGTATTCGGGCTCTTTTTCGCGTTCCAAATCTCTTCTTCAATAATTTTATCTACTTGTGCTTGAAGGTCCATATCAATGGTTAAGACAAGATCTTTTCCTCGATTGCCTTCCGATATGACCTCGGAAGATAAAATTTTACCTGACTTATCGGTTGTATTTTTTACTTTAGCCTTCTCCCCGCGAAGGACATCTTCGTATTTTAATTCCAGATAACTCTTTCCGACCCGATCGTTTCGGCTGTAATCTTTGGCAAGATACTTGTCCAATTGTTCCTTTGGCAGCCCCGAATCAGATGATGATACATCTCCTAAAATAGATTTTAGGGTATCTCCAAAAACATAGTTTCTGGCCCAATCTGTGGTGGTATCAATCCCTGGGAGATTTTCCAGGTTTTCGCTGACAGCAGCAAATTCCTCTGGGGTTACATCTTTATTTTTGACGATTTGCGGCGTTAAAGCGTAACCGCTGTTGAATTCCCGATAAATAGCCAGCGTTTCTACCTCATCCGAGGTCAGACTGTTCAAATCTTCGTCCGTAATTCTCTTAAGCTGTAGTTTATAAATGTCTTTATCATCCAGCTTTTTATTTTTAAATTCGGTCCATTCTTTATCGGTGATTTTTTCTTTTGCCTTGTCCGGATGAATTAGGATCCAAAAATCCTTTTTATCACGTTCACGGACCTTTGAGGTGTCCATAGTAATTAATTTTGCTAATTTTTTAGCTGTTTCCAGCATTTCCTGCGGTGTTGTATTTTGATATTTAGTATACGTAATCGCATTTAGCGGTGAATTATCTACAATAACATTCCCGTTTCGGTCATACATTTTCCCTCTAGGCACGGGATTTGAGACCGTAATATTGTCTGTTCGTTCAATTTCCCTTTTAAAATCTTCTCCGAATACAATTTGTAATTCTCCAAGCCGTAAAACAAGGATGGAAAAAAGCAAAAAGACGACAAAGAAAAGCATGTTTAAGCGAAAAGGAACCGCCGGCTTCTTCTTTTTCTTCTTCAAGGTCAAAACGCACCTCCCTAAGTCAATAACCTAATTAATTGTATAAGAAAGTGTAGTTTTTTTCTATGGAGAAGACTTACCATTTTTACAAAATAAAAAAGCGATGAGCAAATCTTCGCTCATTCGCTTTATACAGCAGGCAGTCGGACCCTTTTGATAAATAGATAAATCAATGTATGCCCAGCCCCCAAAATCAATAATAAATATGGGATGCTTTTTTCTTCATTAAATAAGGTGACTGCTGCGAGGAAAGCAAGGACGGAAACAATACGGCCAACATTTAAGAAAATTTCCCTCACTACAATATATTCAATCCGCATTTCCGCTGCCTTCCAACCCGATCCAATCACATCATACGTTGTTGACATATACGGAACGAGCAAAAGCGGATAGGCAATCGCGATCATAGCAGCGTAAATTAAAAGCTTTGCGTAGTTTACTTCCCAGGCTATCAGAATGACTGCGGCATACAGCATAAGTCCGCCAATGAGTATGGCCTTTTTCCGATAACTTTTTTTAATCAGCCTTGAAGCAAGAAAATAGGCTACAAACGATATTCCAGAATTTAGCAGTCCGAAGGTCCCCAAAGCCATTTCACTGCCTGTTGAAATATACACAAAGACAGAAATGACAAATAAAAACGTCCCTTCTCGGAGCCCCTGAAAAAAATGGGCGTTCGTGATAAGACGCCAATTTTCATTTTGTTTTCTTTCTTCCAATATTCGTTTGAAGCAATATCTCCCCTTCGCTGGTCTAGGTTTCAAAGAAAAGCTTAACAGCACCGCAAGGGCAAATAATCCTAACGACAAGCCAAAAACAATCGTATAACCTGTAAACTTTTCGAATCGGGTAATAATCACCCCTGCTGCGATCGGACCAATCATCCCGCCTAAGGAAGATAATATTCCCAAAAACCCATTAAAAAAATCTCTTGTTTCCGGTTCGGTGATTTCAAACGTCAGCACATTGTAGGCTAGCCAATAAAAACCGTACCCTACTCCTAACAGTCCCCCTAAGAGCAGCAAATAAGTGGCAGCCTTAGTCCCAGTTAGTAAGACGGCCAAATAGAAGAACGCTAAAAAAGTAACTCCTATTCGTAGAACAATCACGCGGTCAATTTTCTTTGCCCATCGGCCTGCCAAGATAAATGTGAGTGGCTGCAAAACGACGATGGAAAGGTTATACAAGGCGAGATCGGAGTATTGGCCAGTTTGCTTCCATAAATAAATATTTACGAATGTGTTGGATAAGGCAACGCTTAAGGAATATAAGCCGCCAATCATCAGTAAAAGGGTTAAATCCTTTGTTAATTCAACATCCCCTAAAAACTTAAATTTTTTTGCCATAAAAAACTCCCCTTTGTCTTAAAAGGTAGTCTTTAACAAGCGGCTGGTTCTTATTCAAATTTGGGGATGAAAAAAGACAGCTGCAAAGAGCTGCCTTTTTGTTAGATATAAAAATTATTATTTAGCTGCGCTGTAACGCTTAGAAACTTCGTCCCAGTTTACTACGTTCCAGAATGAAGCGATGTAGTCTGGACGCTTGTTTTGGAATTTTAAGTAGTAAGCATGCTCCCAAACATCTAGGCCAAGGATTGGAGTTTTGCCTTCCATCAATGGAGAGTCTTGGTTTGGTGTGCTGGATACTTCTAATTCGCCGTTATTAACGGAAAGCCATGCCCAGCCAGAGCCAAAGCGAGTAGTTGCTGCTTTTGCGAATTCTTCTTTGAACGCTTCGAAGCTGCCGAATTTGCTGTTGATTGCATCAGCAAGTTCTCCACTTGGAGCACCGCCGCCATTTGGAGAAAGAATTTGCCAGAATAAAGAGTGGTTCGCATGACCGCCGCCGTTGTTACGAACAGCAGTGCGTGCTGCTTCTGGAACAGCATCCAAGTTTGAGATAACTTCTTCAACTGACTTAGAAAGCAATTCTTCGTTGCCTGCTAAAGCGTTGTTTAGGTTAGTCACATAAGTGTTGTGATGTCTTGTGTGGTGAATATTCATTGTTTCCTTGTCGATATGCGGCTCAAGTGCATCTTCCGCGTAAGGTAATTTTGGTAATTCAAATGCCATGAAAAATTCCTCCCTATGTACTATTTTTTAAAGGCCTTGGCACACTAAAATTCATCGCAAAGAATTTTAAAATATTTCCAAAGCTTTGTGACTTTAGATTACCAAAGTTGAGTGGCAAGTATCAAATAATTTGCTTAAACCACCATATATAAAATATCCACTTTTCAGCGTTTTATGCAGTTTTTTTCACATTACCATTTCACACCTATCCACTTTTCGAAAAATTGTCATGAATCATGCAATCGGCATGCTGTCAACGATTTATGTCATAGCAGTTATTTTTATTTACATATTTTGTAAAACAGCATATTGACTAGATGGATTTTATTCCTTTTAATCATCATATACATGGTTTTAAGGAGTGGCAGGACATGCAGAAAAACAGCCTTTCTATTTATGAAATAGTACATTATTTTTTTAAAAAGACTGAGCCGGTACAAAAGATAACAGCAGGTAGTGTGCTGTTCCATGAGAAAGATCCGGCCGAATTTATATATCTGCTCCTAAATGGCGGTATTGCCTTAGGGCGAATGCACGTTAGAGGAAAGGATTTTATTTTAAAAATCGTGAATGACCAAGAATTAATAATTGAATACCAGCTTTTTAAAACAAATCCCCGCTATCAGTTCTATGCCAAAACTTTGACGGATTGTGAAGTGATTGCCATCAAACGGGAGGACTTTGAAAATTTCGTGTTAACGGATCCGGAAGCCATGCAAGCACTTGCCACATGGCTATCAACAAGCTATTTGAAGGTGCAGATGAAATGCCAGGATTTAATCATGAACGGTAAAAAAGGCGGCCTCTACTCAATCCTTATCCGTCTATGTAATTCGTATGGAGTCATGACACCCGATGGGATCCTGATAGATTTACCCTTGACTCACCAAGAATTGGCCAATTTGACTTTTGGCACTAGGGAAGTGATTCAGCGCGCCCTCAAGGAATTACGAGAGCAAAACATTATCTCCTATGACAATCAAAAATTTACGATAAGAAATCTCAACTACCTCAAGCAAACCGTGGATTGCCAAAACTGTTCTGCGGAAATTTGCGGCTTAAACTGATTGAATCTGCCTCTATGGCGGTTCTATTTAAAGTGTTAACTACCTTGTTCTTGTCTATCATAGCTTCAAAAGCTACAATAGAATGGTGAATCTATATGAGGTGGTTATTATGAATATTTTCAAGCAATTATTTAAAAGTATCTACTCACCGAAGGACATAGCCTTATTTCGTTTCCAAGGTATCGGAAAAACAATTCTTTTTGTTTTCTTATTGACTTTTATTTCCGTCCTTCCGTCGATTGTTTATTTCAGTACAGCGTTAACAACCGGATTGGATTCTGCCAAAACCTTTCTGGAAAAGGAAGCTCCTGATTTTACGATAAAGAATGGACAATTAGAGGCAGATACTAAGGTCCCTGTAACGATTAATAAGGATAATTTTACGATTATTTTGGACCCTACCGGCGCCGTTTCTAGTCAAGATGCGGCTGATCAAGGAAATACGTTCGCCCTGTTAAAAGATGAGTTTGTTATGACAGCCGGCGGCCAAAGCGATACATACCCCTATTCCATGATGGAAGGGCTGAAACTTTCAAAGAACGATCTCGTTGACTTTATTAACTCGATTAGTGGACTAAAGGGAATTATTATCCCGATTGTCTCCTTATTCATCTATTTGTTTTCAAGTGCCGCTAGTTTCATTGAAGTTTCTGTTCTTGCTTTAATCGGACTTGTGTTAAAAAATCTTGCCGGAAGAAAGCTTACCTATCGCCATTTATGGAGAATGGCCGCATACAGTGAAACATTGCCGACATTATTTTTTACGATAATGGCCGCACTGAAAACAGCCGTACCAAACAGCTTTTGGATCAATTGGTTTGTCGTTATCATTGTTTTATATTTGGCGATAAATGAAATCCCAAAACCGAAAAAAAGTAGTTAAAGCATCCATTCCATGGATGCTTTTTTCATTTATGAGTTCTATTTAAAGGTGGACAAGCATAGGTTTGTAGAAACTTTTGTTTGGAGGCTTGTCCAATGAAAAAATTGTTTGGTGTTCTAATTGCCATTTTAGTCATATATGTGATTTACTTCGACTTAACTGTCGGCACTTTACCTTCTACAGCAAACATTCAGGTAGAGGCAAATGTTAATCACACCGCTAAACCTAGTACCAGCATCCCTTCTTTTACAGAAAAGGTAAAACCAGGTCAAACTGTTATTTCCATTGTCGAGCACCAATTAGGAAAATCTCTTCCTGTATCTATTTCTGAGTTAATAGAAGACTTTCAGGCATTAAATCCAGGAAAGTCACCAGAAAAAATCCAAATCGGTTCTACATATCATTTTCCGGATTACTCAAACTAATGAGGATAATCCTTATTCTTGTCAAAATTAGATGCAGGCTGATACAATAAAAGGTGAATTGTTTTTAATCCTATATTCGAATCCAGCTAAAGGAGCGAATTCCACGTGAGTGAAATTATACATCGTACGAAAACACGGCCGATTAAGGTTGGCAATTTAACCATCGGCGGCAATAATGAAATCATCATTCAAAGTATGACAACCACTAAAACCCATGATGTAGAGGCTACTGTTGCCGAAATCAAACGTCTTGAGGAAGCAGGTTGCCAAATTGTCCGGGTCGCATGCCCAGATGAAAGGGCTGCAAATGCCATTCCTGAAATCAAAAAAAGAATCAACATTCCACTTGTTGTTGATATCCACTTCGATTATAAATTGGCACTAAAGGCGATTGAAGGCGGCGCTGATAAAATCAGGATCAATCCTGGAAATATCGGCAGAAAAGAAAAGGTTGAAGCGGTAGTAAAAGCCGCTAAAGAAAAAGGAATTCCAATCCGGATCGGTGTAAATGCGGGGTCATTGGAAAAACGAATTCTTGATAAATACGGCTACCCAACCGCTGATGGAATGGTCGAAAGCGCCCTCCATCATATCAAAATTCTAGAGGACTTGGACTTCCACGATATTATCGTTTCAATGAAGGCTTCTGATGTCAATCTGGCTATTGAAGCATATGAAAAAGCGGCCCGCACCTTCGATTATCCATTGCATCTTGGGATAACCGAATCCGGAACACTTTTCTCCGGAACCATTAAAAGTGCAGCTGGATTAGGTGCAATTATCAGCAAAGGTATTGGTAATACGGTAAGGGTTTCATTAAGTGCAGACCCAGTTGAAGAGGTTAAAGTAGCTCGTGAGCTTTTGAAGGTATTCCACCTTTCCTCCAATGCTGCTACCTTAATTTCCTGCCCTACCTGCGGGCGCATTGAAATAGACCTGATTAGCATCGCCAACGAGGTAGAGGAATATATCTCCCATATTAAAGCACCTATCAAGGTTTCAGTTCTAGGCTGCGCAGTAAATGGACCTGGTGAAGCTCGTGAAGCAGACATTGGAATTGCCGGTGCCCGTGGTGAAGGTCTATTGTTTAGAAAAGGCGAGATTGTCCGGAAGGTGCCAGAATCACAAATGGTCGAAGAACTCAAAAAGGAAATTGACCAGCTTGCCGAAGAATATTTCCGCAAGAAGGAAGCAGAAGAAAAGGTAAACAAATAGGTAAACGTCACAAGAGGCCGTCCCGAAAGACAGCCTCTTTTCTTTGCTCCTATGTTAAAAGAACGGAAGAATAAAGATTCCGATGATAATCGATACCGCTCCAATCCCAATAGCCCACGCTCCTAGCCCTTCGGAGCCGCGGCGCCTAGCAACAAATCCCAGAATAATTCCTGCTGCACCAAACAGGATTGGCATTACGAACAAGGATAAAATGGAAAGGACCAGTGCGACAGTCCCTAGTCCGGCACCGCCGACCGCACGTCCTCGACCATTATCACCAATATCGTCTTTTTCCCTGCCTCTTATAATAGGTACGGGGGCAGCGATTTCGGCAGCGGTTTCTTCATTATAGGAAGAACGGATTGGCACGGATGCCCCAATTGGCGGATCATCTTTCTTTAAAGATACTCTCATTGGGACAGACGCTCCAAATTCCTCTGCCGTTTCCTCATTATATTTGGAAGCTTGGGTTGTTACAGGTGTTGCGATTTCGGAAGTTGTGGCCTCACGATAATCCGATGGAGAATTTGGTATATCTTCACCGATAATTGGGCCACGAAGAGCTTCTTGCACCTTCGTGTCGCGTTCATCTGCCATCCTTTAATCCCTCACTTTCAATGTAGGAGCATTTATTATTGTTTGTCATTAAATTCTTTTTACTATGACAATGTTTGTCTTAACTAGTTAGTTATTTCATATTCCGCAAAATATTTCATGCCAAACAGTTCACGGTCTTTGGTAAAATAAAAATAGAACTGAGGAAACAACAGAAGGTGAATTTAAAAATGAAAAAAAGATTTGGAATTGATATTGATGGAACAGTTACCTGCCCTACATCATTATTGCCTTTTATAAACAAGGCATTTGGGATGAACATTGCTTATGAGGACATCACCCAATACGATTTAACTCCTTTTGTGAAAGTGGATGAAAAAGTATTTGCCCATTGGTTTTCAGAAAATGAGCCGATTATATATGAAGGTTCTCCACTTGCTAAAGGCGTAAAGCCGGTATTAAATAAATGGAAAAATGAACATGAATTGTTTTTTATCAGTGCCCGTGGACCGCATCTGCTCGAGGTGACCGAAAAGTGGTTTTCAGCGCATGGATTAACCTTCCATCACATTGAGCTGATTGGCTCTCATGACAAGGTTGATACGGCTAAAAATCTGAAAGTGGATCTCTTTTTTGAGGATAAACACGACAACGCCGTTGCCCTTCATGAAGAATGCGGAATTCCGGTCATTTTATTTGATACTCCCTATAATCAAGAGCCCATTCCACAAGGTGTCATCCGGGTCAACGACTGGGCAGAAGCAGCCATTTGGGTGGAGAACTGGCTTAGGAAGCAGGAACATATACGAGAAATGGCTGGGTCAATGAAATAAAAATAAAAAAAGCTGTCCCAAATGAGCAGTTACTCCGCTCATGGGTCAGCTTTTTATTGTACACATTCCGGACAGCGGCCATATATTTCGAATTTATGCCCGGAGATGTCGTAGCCTTTTAAATTTGCACTGAGGCCCTCCATCGGACATGTTTCAATTTCTTTCGACTTGCCGCAGCTTAAGCAAATAAAATGATGGTGATGATGGGTGTGTGAGCAGGAAAACCGAAAATGTTTTTCGCCTGACAACTCCGTCATCTCTAGTATCCCCATGTTAACAAAAAGGGAAAGGTTACGGTAAATAGTATCAAAACTTAAGCCCGGGTAATCATCCTTCAATAGATCTAAAACATCTTTTGCTGTTAAATATTTATCGCTTTCAGCAAACAATTGAAGCATATCTTCCCTTTTTCCTGTCTGCTTAAATCCATTTTCCTTTAAAAATTGAAGTGCTTCTTGTACATTCATCATTTACACACCTCGCTTATGCTTTATTCACCAAGATTTTTTTATAAAATATCGCCAATATTAATATCAATACAGAGAGCATGACAATTGTTCCACCTGGAGCCAAGTCCAAATAATAAGCAAGGCTCAGCCCGCCAAGCACCGAAGCTTCACCGAAGATAACCGATAAAATAATGGCCTGCCTAAACCCTTTGGCAATTCGGATACTTGCTGCAACAGGAAGTGTCATTAACGAAGAAACCAACAGGATTCCAACAATTCTCATTGAAGCTGCTATGACCAGCGCCACTAAAATAATGAAAATGAAATGGATGCTTTTTGCTGCAATACCGGAAGCCTTGGCGTATTCCTCATCAAAAGACAATAAAAACAGCTCTTTATACAAGAGAACCACAGCCAGTACCACTGCAATACTGATTACCAGAATCACCCAAAGGTCGGTACGGCTGACGGCTGATACACTACCAAATAAATAACTGAACAAATCTGTATTAAAGCCTTTGGCAAGAGATATAAATATAACCCCCAGCCCGATTCCTCCGGAAAGAATAATCGGAATCGCCAGCTCTTGATAGTGCTTGTAGACTCCTCTTAGCTTTTCAATAAATAAGGCCCCGCCAACCGAAAAAACCATGCCCATATACAATGGATTCAGGCCCGTAAGTGCGGTAACATAGCGCTCAAGCAACAGACTTGCCGCAATCCCTGCCAAAGTTACATGGCTAAGCGCATCGGCAATCAAAGACAATCTTCTAACCACAATAAATACTCCCAATAATGGAGCTAGGATGCCAATTAACATTCCAGTTAAGAAGGCGTTTTGTAAAAATTCATAATGTAAAAGCCCTTGAATCATACTATACGCCTCCGTGTTCATGATGATGAGTCAGCAATTGCACATCATGTCCATAGAATGATGACAGGTCTTCCATTCTCATCTGCTCAAATTCATTTGTCAGTCCGTGAAAATGCAAATGCTTATTTAAACAGGCTACATGGGATACCTTATCGGAAACGGTCCCGATGTCATGTGTGACCATCACCAATGTAATCGCCTTATTTTTATTTAACACATCAAGCATTTCATAAAAAGCCTTTATGTTCTCTGCATCAACCCCAACGGTTGGTTCGTCAAGTATCAACAGCTCTGGCTCACTCACCAAGGCTCTAGCTATAAATACCCGCTGCTGCTGCCCGCCTGAAAGCTCGCCAATATTTCGGTCTTTAAATTTTTTCATCCCTACTGCATCCAATGAGGCTAATACTTTTTCCGAGTGCTCCTTTTTGAAAAAAGACAACAGGCCCAGCTTTTTTGTTAACCCGCTTGCCACTACCTCATATACGGTCGCCGGGAAACCCGTGTTAAAGGAGTTGGCCTTTTGGGAAACGTAGCCGATTTTGTCCCAATTTTTAAATTTATTGATTTCTTGGCCAAATAGGTAAATTTCTCCCTTTTGCAGCTTTAACAATCCCAAAACTAACTTTAATAGTGTTGATTTTCCAGAACCGTTGGGGCCGACAATGGCGAGAAACGCTCCCTTTTCCACGGATAAATTGATGTTTTCAAGAACTATGTCCTTTTCATATCGATAGGACAGCTGTTTAATATCAATAATTGATTGCATAGATTTCGCACTCTCACTTTAATTTTAAGAATCATTCCGATTTAACTTTATGTAGTATACAATAGTTATTTTGTGTTTGTAAAGCAGAGCAATTCGCGAATGTCTAATTTAACCGCCTTTATAAGTCACTGTCACACTCCAGCCTCTTTTTCATAAATTAGCATGGAGGAGTGATTAAGGTGAAGATTTTTGAAAGTATTATCAATCATAAAATAAATACCATCACTGCCGATGAACTGCTAAAATATGCAAACCAATTTAATATAGCCATAACCCGCAGTCAGGCAAAAAAAATAGCCGAATACTTAAGAGGAAAAAATATTAATATTTTTGATGACCTGCAGCGTGCCCAATTGGTAAGGGAAATTGCCAAAGCCGCCGGCCCGCAAACAGCCCGGGAGGTCAATAAACTTTTTGCAGAATTAGTAAAAAAATGAAAAGCTGTGCATATCTTCTGCACAGCTTCTTTATTTGGAATTTAAGACTGCATTATTTTATTCAGTAGATCCTCTTCAAACGTCTGCTCGCGAAGCATGGCGATTTCGTGGCGATATGGCGCCTTTTTATTGTTTTTGTCTTCACCGACAAACGGAGTTTCAAGGATTTTCGGTACATCCATCAATTGCGGATGATGAACAATATAGTTTAGTGCCTTAAATCCAATATGGCCAAATCCGATGTTTTCATGCCGGTCTTTTCTTGTACCTGATGCATTTTTGCTGTCATTGATATGGAGCACCTTTAATTTATCTACCCCAATAATTTTATCAAACTCATTTAAAACACCATCAAAATCCTCGATGATATTATAGCCGGCATCGTGGGTATGGCATGTGTCAAAGCATACTGACAGTTTTTCATTATAGTTGACACTATTGATTATCGTCGCAAGTTCCTCGAATGATTTCCCGCACTCCGAACCTTTTCCCGCCATTGTTTCTAAAGCGATTTGAACCTGTTCTTTTCCGGTTAGCACTTCATTAAGACCCTCGATAATCTTTTTAATCCCAGCCTCCTCACCGGCACCGACGTGAGCACCTGGGTGAAGGACTATTTGCTTGGCTCCGAGGGCTTCTGTCCGTTCGATTTCCGACCGTAAGAACCGGACGCCCAATTCAAATGTATCCGGATTGGTGGTATTTCCAATATTGATAATATAGGGAGCGTGGACAACTATTTCGGAAATTCCATTCTCCTCCATATGTCTTCTTCCCGCCTCAATATTTAAATCCTCGATTTTTTTCCTTCTAGTGTTTTGCGGGGCTCCCGTATAAATCATAAAGGTGTTGGCACCGTAAGAAATGGCCTCCTTACTTGCAGCGAGAAGCATTTCTTTGCCGCTCATTGAAACGTGCGACCCTATTTTTAACATTATTTCCTCTCCCTCTCTTATTTCTTCTTATCTAATCTGCGCTGCCGCTTCTTGATATTCTCTATTTCTGTTTGCATTTTCTTTTTATACCCTGGTTTTACCTTTTTCGGCTTTTTAATGACAGCCTTTACACGATGGTCAATCTCATCCTCTGGCTTTACTCGTGTTTTCCGGCGGTTTCGACCTTCTAGTTCAACAAATTCGTTATTTTTCAAGTCAACATTCTTAAATTGAATGCCCATCTTTTCAAGACGAATTAAAGCATCTTCGTCTGATAAATCATAAATCGTTAAGGCAATCCCGGCATTTCCTGCTCTAGCGGTTCTGCCAACCCTGTGAATATAAAAATCCAAGTCAGAAGGAATTTCATAGTTTATGACATGGCTTACCCCTTCAATATCAATTCCCCTTGAAGCCAGATCTGTCGCAACAATATATTGAAATTCCAAATCTTGAATCTGCTTCATCATTTTTTTTCGTTCTCTTGGAGTTAAATCTCCGTGGACTCGTCCAACCTTCAAGCCTTTTTGATATAAATAATCCGCCACCTCATCAGCCATTTTTTTCGTATTTGTAAATACAATGGCTAAATAGGGATTGCAGGCGATAAGAGTATCATGAACAAGCCCCTTCTTATCGCGGTGTCTTGATGGAAGCAAATAATGCTCCAGGTTTTCAGCTACCTTCCTTGTCGGTTCAATCTGAATGTTTTTTGGATTCTCCATGTATTTTTTCAGAAAAGGCTTTAATTTTTCCGGAATGGTGGCGGAAAAAACATACATTTGCAGGTCTTCCGGCAGCCTTGACGCAACACGGTCAACATCCTCAATAAAGCCCATGTCCAGCATCATATCCGCTTCATCGACGACAAGAATCCGGGCTGTATGTACTAATAGCGCCTGTTCCTTTACAAGGTCGTTAATTCTGCTAGGCGTTCCGACAACAATATGAGGCTGTATTTTTAATTTCTCGATCGTCCGCTGCTTGTCTGTTCCGCCTGTAAATAATTTAGCGGTAATTGTTTTCTCAGAGGGACAATGCTCAGTAATTTTTAAAATTTGTTGATAAATCTGGCTGGCAAGCTCCCTGGTAGGTGCTGTGATGACTGCTTGAACCACTTGTCTCGAAGCATCCACCTTATCAAGGATTGGCAGCACATAGGCAAATGTTTTTCCCGTTCCGGTTTGTGATTGGCCAATCGCACTTTCCCCTTTTAATACCAACGGAATCATTCGTTCCTGAATTTCCGTCGGTTGAGTGAAGCCCAGCTTGTTCAGCGCCTCATTAATAAAGCCTTGAAAATCAAAACGTTCAAATTTAGTTTCTTTCATTTACGTACTCCTTATATAAAAATATCTTATTTTTAAGTCAAATGATCGGGAGACCTGCGATTTTCGCGTCCATCAAGTAATTATAGTAGAGTTCAAGGTAAATCTCCAGTTATTATCATCTTTTACTTTCCTGCAGGTTTTAAAACCATAAATTTCATTTGATTCTGAGTATAATACCTAAACAAAAACAAGGTGTATGCATATTGTAATTCAAGAGGGTAAAAGTGGAAATTCCGCACATGTTCAAGAGTTTTCCCCATCCGCACTTTTTCCTTTTATAATTTCTTTTTTATGGGAAAACGGTGTCTTCATGTGCTGAGAAACGAGAGGAGGTTTTATGGTATGCAACCAGGACCTAGATTCCCAATGCCAGGGGGAATGGGACCGTTTGGCGGCGGTGGACCAATGATGGGCAGACCGGGCGGTTTATTCGGCGGGGGAAATCAAATGATGAGACCCGGCGGTGGACTGATGGGCGGTGGAAGAAATCCAATGATGGGCCCGCAAGGAAATCCCTTTGGCGGAATGGGCGGACAACAAATGGGCAGAGGCGGCGGATTACTCTCTAGGCTTTTCGGCGGAGGAAACCGCATGGGCGGACCAGGCGGAATGATGGGCGGCGGCGGACCAGGCGGCCTGATGGGAATGCAGGGTGCCGGCAGAGCCGCAGGAGGCGGCGGATTGCTCCAATCCTTGTCTAACCCGGGAGGACTATCAAGTATTCTTAACAATACTCAACAGGTTATAAAGACGGCCCAGACAATCGGCCCGATGATCCAGCAGTATGGTCCATTAGTGAGAAACCTGCCAGCCTTATGGAAGTTATATCGCGGCTTAAAAAGCTCTGATTCAGATAAGGAAGAATCGAGTGAAAAGAAAAAGCAGTCAGGGGAAGAATCCTCTAGCAGCCGCTTAACATCAACAAATCGAACAACCAAAACTTCATCTAAAAAAACGAGCCGAAAAGGAACCCAGCAAACCAGTTCCGACAGGGGAAGCAGCAGAAAAAGAACACACAAGACCAGTGCGCCGAAAAAAAGACAGCACCCAAAAGGAACCTCGATACCAAAATTATATATTTAACATAAGAATGCCGGCCTCCGGCATTCTTTACTATTTTGGGCAGGAAAAATGTCTCTTTGTAATATATCTATTAGTTTTATATAATGGACATATAATCTACTAAAATCCTTTTGGAGGACTTCATATATGCAAATCGTTAAAATTTCGCCGCGTGGTTATTGTTATGGTGTTGTTGATGCCATGGTCATTGCGAGGAATGCGGCATTAGATAAAACGCTGCCCCGTCCCATCTACATTTTGGGGATGATTGTTCACAATAAACATGTTACAGATGCCTTTGAAGAAGAAGGAATTATCACCCTTGACGGCAAGAATCGTCTTGATATCTTAGAGAAAGTTGACAAAGGGACCGTTATTTTTACAGCCCACGGTATCTCGCCAGAGGTAAGGGAACTTGCGAAAAAGAAAGGGCTAGTCGCCATTGACGCAACCTGCCCGGATGTAACCAGGACACACGACCTTATTGAAGAAAAGGCCAGGGAAGGATACCAAACGATTTACATCGGCAAAAAAGGGCATCCAGAGCCTGAAGGGGCACTTGGAGTGGCACCTGGCATGGTCCACCTTGTGGAAACACCTGCTGATGTCGAAGCATTGAATCTCGATTATGATAAACTCATTGTCACTAACCAAACAACCATGAGCCAATGGGACGTTTTCGATACGATGGAAAAGGTAAAAGAAAAATATCCTCATGTCGAGGTATTTAATGAGATTTGCCACGCCACCCAAATCCGTCAGGAAGCTGTTGCCGAGCAGGCTAAACAAGCGGATGTCACCATTGTCGTTGGTGATCCAAAAAGCAACAATTCTAATCGCCTTGCTCAGGTTTCTGAGGAAATTGCTGGTACAACAGCATATAGGATTGCTGATATTACAGAACTTAACATCGATTGGATTAAGGACGCCAAAAACGTGGCTGTTACTGCGGGTGCATCAACTCCGACACCAATTACGAAGGAAGTCATCGCGTTCCTTGAACAATTCGATCCAAATAATGAAGCTACATGGGAACGCAAGAAAAACGTTCCATTGGCAAAAATCTTGCCGAAGGTAAAAAAAGAGAGCTAAGTGAGTAGGCTGACACAAGTCAGCCTATTCTTATATGAATTGAAAAGGATCAGTATGAATTTGTGAAGGAAAAATCTCCACTTCATAGCCTGCTTCCTGGCATAATGTCTGCAACGTTTTGGTCAGGCCTTTTTTCATGACCTTTTCAACATTATGTCCTGGGTCAATCATATTCAAGCCATCCATCATCGCATCATGAGCGGTGTGATAATAAATATCCCCTGTCACATAAACATCGGCCCCTTTAAATTTGGCATGGGAATAATATTTATTGCCATCACCACCTAATACGGCGGCCTTCTTCACTCTTGCCTTCATATCGCCCACCACGCGGACCCTGTCCACTTCAAGAGCCACTTTTACCTTTTTGGCAAACTCCTCTAACGTCATTTCCGGGATCTTTCCAATTCTGCCTAGCCCAAGTACCTCTCCTTTATTTTCTAGCGGATAAACATCATAGGCCACTTCCTCATATGGATGAGCTTTAATCATCGCGGTGATTACCTTTTTTAAGATAGGCTCAGGGACAATCGTTTCAATCCGAACCTCTTCGACCGTTTCTGGCTCCCCAGGCTTACCGATAAAAGGATTCGTATCCTCCCCCGGCAAAAATCGGCCAGTACCGTTTGCCGTAAAGGAGCAATGGCTATAGCTGCCAATAAAACCTGCACCGGCATTCCCTAGCGCGTGTCTTAGTTCATCAGCATGACTGACAGGTACAAACACCACTAATTTCTTTAGTTTTGTATCAAAAGTTGGAACTAAAACCTCAGCATCCTCCAACCCTAAAGCTTCAGCCAGCCAATCATTAACCCCGCCCTTGGCCACATCTAGGTTGGTATGAGCCGCGTATACGGCGATATCATGTTTGAGTAATTTCTCAATGATCTGCCCTTGAACAGTATCAGTAATAACATTTTTTAGTGGTCGGAAAATCGGCGGGTGATGAGCAATAATAAGCTGAACCTTTTTTTTAATAGCCTCATCAATGACGGAATCAAGAACGTCCAAGGCAATCATTACCCGTTCTACCTTTTGATTAAGGCGTCCAATTTGCAGGCCGATTTTATCGCCTTCCATTGCCAGACTCTTTGGTGCAAATTTTTCAAACAGCTGAATAATTTCATGACCATTAGCTTTTTTCAATTTTCAATGCCTCCTCCACAAGTTTTAGCTTATCTTCTATTTCCTTTCTTTTCTCAACTGTTTCAGGGGTCGCAGCAGCGTTTTCTAACTGTTTTTTAACTCTTTCCCAATTGCTGCTTTCAGACAGCCATTTTTTCTTAAAGATCTCATTTTGGTTCTGAATGAGAAATGGTCCCATTAACAGCTCCATCTCCATTTTATTCTTTTGATAAGGGCGTTTTGCATTACCTTTTTCAGCAACTAAAATCTCATAGGTTTTGCCGTCTTCCTCAAGAATTTCTTCAGCAATCAACTCCCATTCATTTTCCAAAAACCATAAACGGATGGAAATGGCGCTAATGTTTGGCTGTAACACAAGCCTCTTGACGGTTTCCAGCTTTTCTTTTCCATTTTCTAAAATACTGGCAATCAAAGCGCCACCCATGCCGGCAATCGTAATGCAATCTATTTCACCAGATTCGATAACCTCGAGGCCGTCTCCCATCCTGACGGAAATTCTATCTGAAAGTCCTTCTGCCATTACGTTGCTTTTTGCAGATTGGTATGGACCTTTCGCTACTTCACCGGCAACGGCAAACGGAATGCCAGCGTTTTTTACTAAGAAACTAGGCAGATAGGCATGATCAGAACCAATATCTGCTAATCTTGCCTCTTTTGGAACGTATTTCGCAACAGCCGTCAAACGCATTGATAATTTTTCTGCATTCAAATTAACACACCTGCTTTTCAATATGTATGCCTTAATAATATAAAAGGTCCTTTACAGATGCAAAGGACCTTTTGTCAAATTATTTAAGTTTCGATAACCAATCTGCCATTGCAGCAGCTTTATCCTCGGGAACAAGACCTGCAGGCATGGCGCCTTTACCGTGAGTCACGATGTTTTTAAGTTCTTCTTTAGAAAGCTTGTCGCCAACACCTTTTAACGGAGGACCTACAACCCCTTGGTATTGATCGCCGTGACAGCCAATACAAGTTGTTTTATAAATGTCTTCTGGCTTGGATGCAGCCACTTCTGTTTTCTCACTGCCTTTGCCTTCACCTTTCTCAGCAGCAAGCTCCTTACTATCCCCTAGTCCTTTAAAAGACAAAGTGAACATAAGGACAATCCCAAAAACCATGATGAGAATGTAAGGAATCACCGGATTCTTTTTCATAATTTTACCTCCCTATGTATGAACATCTGTAAATAAATAAAACCGCCTACAAACAACTACTATTTTACTTGAAAATGCACAGAAGGAAAAGCCCTAATGTTATTTTATCACTATAATCTTTTAAAAAAAGAGCAAAGAGGCTAAAATAATTATTTATTTCAGCCTCTTTGTTATATTTCCCAATTATTTTTTTGCTATGAATAGTCTGTTGATTTCCGCTTCAGGGGCTCGCTTTCCGCGGGCGTTGCGGGGAGCCTCCTCGGCGCTTTAGCGCCTGCGGGGTCTCCCCTGCCCCGTACTCCCGCAGGAGTCTCGCCCCTTCCGCTCCAATCAACAGAGTGTAAAAAATAACATTTTGCCTTTATAGGGCCTGTTTTAACAACCAATTAATCTTGAAATTACCATCCGCTGAACTTCGGAGGTTCCTTCGCCTATTTCCAGGAGCTTGGCATCACGCATCATTCTCTCCACATGATATTCTTTCATATAGCCATAGCCGCCGTGAATTTGGACTGCTTGGCTGGTGACTTCCATACATATTTCGGATGCGTATAATTTACACATTGCTGCTTCCTTTGAAAATGTTCTTCCTTGATCCTTTAACCAAGCCGCCTTATAGACCATATTGCGGGCTAGCTCAATTTTCATCGCCATGTCAGCCAGCTTAAATTGAATAGCTTGGAAAGTTGAAATTGATTTGCCAAACTGTTTTCTTTCCTTAGCATAGGCTAGCGCTTTCTCGTAAGCACCCTGAGCAATCCCGACAGCCATGGCGCCGATTCCAATTCTGCCGCCATCAAGGGTAATTAAAAATTGCTTAAAACCCTCTCCGCGTTTTCCCAGCAGGTTTTCCACAGGTACTTTGACATCTTCTAAGACAAGCTCAGTTGTATTGGAGGAATTTAAGCCCATTTTTTCGTAATTATCAATAACTGTAAATCCAGTTGTATTCGTCGGAACAATGATGGCACTGATTTCTTTTTTACCGTTTGTTTCATTCGTTACAGCCGTTAGTGCCAAATGCTTGGCATAACTGGCATTCGTGATGAAGCATTTATTCCCGTTGATGACAAACTTGCCTTCCGTTTCCTTTGCGGTTGTTTTAGTTCCCCCGGCATCGGATCCGGCATTTGGCTCTGTCAATCCAAAGGCACCTAACGATTCGCCTGTGCAAATGGGTGTTAAATAGGTTTGCTTTTGCTCTTCTGTACCAAATAAGTTTAAAGGAGCGCCCCCTAAGGAAATATGCGCTGAATAAGTGATGCCTGTTGAACCGCAAACTCTGCTTAACTCTTCCACCACAATCGCAAAACTAACGGTGTCTGCCCCTCCCCCGCCGTATTCCTCCGGGAAGGGAAGCCCCATCATTCCCATTTCTGCCATTTTTTTAAACACATCTGTCGGAAACTGTTTTGTTCTGTCACGTTCTATTGCATCTGGCGCAACCTCTTCTTCTGCAAACTGGCGAATTGTCTTTTTAATCATTTGTTGTTCAGATGTTAAGTCAAAGTTCAAGTCCATCTCCCCCTAATCACCTATGTATACGCTTACAAATATATTATATTCTTTTCACCTGACAATTCTCAACTTTAATAAATTTTAGAAAATATAATATTATCTGAATATGGGATGATAAACCCATTCAGGTAGGGCATTTAGCACTACAAACCTTATCTGAACAGGAAAAATCGACTTTAATTCACCTTTTTTACGATAATAATCAGGTTGTTATTTGGGAGAAAACACCAATTGGCCTATTTGCAAAATGAGAGACAATTCAGTAAAATAGAGAACAAAGAGAAAGTGCTTTCAAAAAAGGGAAAAAAAATAGTTTACTTCTTGTAAGAAGTAAACTATCTTTTGAGCCTTATTCCAAGAAATCTTTAAGGCGTTTGCTGCGGCTTGGGTGACGCAGTTTCCTTAATGCTTTTGCTTCAATCTGCCGGATTCGCTCGCGGGTGACACCAAAAACCTTGCCGACCTCTTCGAGGGTACGGGTACGGCCGTCATCCAGCCCAAAACGAAGGCGAAGAACATTTTCTTCCCGGTCCGTCAGGGTATCGAGAACATCTTCAAGCTGCTCCTTTAATAACTCGTAAGCAGCATGCTCTGAAGGGGATGTAGCATCCTGATCCTCGATGAAATCTCCAAGATGTGAGTCATCTTCTTCACCAATTGGTGTTTCAAGTGAGACAGGTTCCTGGGCAATTTTTAAAATTTCCCTTACCTTATCAGGTGTCAGGTCCATATCTTCGGCAATTTCTTCCGGAGTTGGTTCGCGGCCTAAATCCTGCAGTAACTGACGCTGAACACGAATAAGCTTGTTAATTGTCTCTACCATATGCACTGGTATCCGGATTGTTCTCGCCTGATCGGCAATGGCGCGGGTAATCGCTTGGCGAATCCACCATGTGGCATATGTACTAAATTTAAAGCCTTTACGATAATCAAATTTTTCAACCGCTTTGATCAGACCCATATTTCCTTCCTGGATAAGGTCAAGGAACAGCATGCCACGGCCAACATAGCGTTTTGCAATACTGACAACAAGACGGAGGTTTGCTTCAGCAAGGCGCCGCTTTGCTTCTTCATCACCTTGTTCAATGCGGTGGGCTAAGTTAATTTCTTCTTCAGCAGAAAGCAAATCAACCCGGCCAATTTCCTTTAGGTACATACGAACAGGGTCGTTGATTTTTACACCTGGAGGTACACTCAGATCATTTAAATCAAATTCATCGCTATCATCATCTTTTGATAGCGCCTTGATGCTTGGATCATCATCGTCCTCATCATCACTATCACCAACTAATTCAATTCCCTGGTCACCAAGGAATTCGTAAAACTCATCCATCTGATCGGATTCCACATCGAAATTTGCCATTTTCTCGGCAATATCATCATAGGCAAGGACACCAACTTTTTTACCCAATGCGGTTAACTGGTCTTTCACTTGCTCAAGGGTCAATTCATTCTCGACCTCGCTTGCACGTGCTGATTTTTCAGCAGCCATACGGGGGTCCCCTCCTTCAATTAATCAAACACACTAAATTACTCTATAGTGATTTACGCAATTGATTGATTTCATTTCCAATCGCAGCAGCCAGCCTAAAATCACTGTGTCGCTCCGCTTCTTTTAACTCAGCTTCTTTTTCCTTTATTTTTAACAATTTTTTATGTTTCAACACCTGTTTGATATAATCAGTTAATTCCTGATGACTTAATTCATCATTAATTGACATCATTTCGATGTTGGCAACTATTCTTCTTAGATTTTCATCATGAATATAGGATAAAAATGCGCTTGAATCAGGGTTAATATGTTCTTCGTAAAATGCCAAAAGATAGGTTATGATTGCCTGATGTTCATCTTCGTTAAACGTATCGCCCTGTAGTAACTCCTGTACCTTATAGGTGTTATCCCTGCTTTTTAGCATATGGGCAATGAGACATCTTTCTGCGCGATAATACGCAGGTTTTAATTCATTTACTTTTTTTTGCACTAGAATCGGCTTAGATTTTGGTTCGTTCTTACCAATTTCCTTTTTCTTCTCCGCAAAATATATCTGCTGTTCCTGCTGTTTTAAGGAATCTAATGATAGGGAAAACTCTGCTGCAATTTGCCGCAAATAATGATCCTTTTCAACGGCTTTTGTTAATTTGGTGATTTCTTTTACTATTTGTTCGATATAAGCAAGCCTATCTCCTTCATTCTGAAGATTTTTTCCTCTTCGAAAATAAAGAATTTTAAAAGCCATCCAAGTTAAACTTGCTCCAATTACCTCGCCGCGAAATTTCTCCGGACTGTTCTTCTTTATATATTCATCCGGGTCCATGCCATCAGGCATTAAAGCTACTTTTATTTGAAAGCCTGCATCGTTCAAATGGTTGCCTGCTCGAAACGCTGCCTCAATTCCTGCTTTATCTGAATCATAGCAAATAGTGATGGTTTGCGCGCTTGTACGCAAAAGGGCAATATGATCATCAGTCAACGATGTCCCCATTGTCGCAATGCCATTTTCTATTCCGGCGCGGTCAGCGGAAATCACATCTGCAAACCCTTCAAATAAAACTGCCTGCTGGGATTTTTTTATGCTGGGCTTAGCCAAGTTGTAATTGTATAAAATTTTGCTTTTATTAAAGATTGCTGTTTCGGGACTGTTTAAATATTTGGGCTCATCGGCCCCTAGTGTTCTCCCTGAAAAAGCAATCGTATTTCCGTTTCTGTTGAATATCGGAAACATAATTCGGTCCCTAAATCGATCAAAGTATGTTCCATCTTTTTCACGTTTAATGATGAGTCCGGCTTTTTCCATCCATTCGGGAGAAAAATCCCGTTTCGTTAGGAACTTATAAACAAAATCCCACGAATTCAAGGAATAACCAATTTGAAATTTTTCAATCGACTCAAGTGTAAATCCTCTTCCAAGCAGATACTCTAATGCATGCTGTCCTTCTTTTGTATTTACCAGCAAGTGATGATAAAATTTACGTAACAGCTCGTGAGCATCAAGCATGGCCTGAAGTTCATCAGAAATTTTTTTCTCGGAGTGAGTGGAGGATAAATTTATTTCAAGATTAATATTTCCTCTAGCAGCCAGTTTCATAGCCGCTTCCTGAAATGAAATTCCCTCTAGTTCCATTAAAAAAGAAAAAACATTTCCGCCTGCACCGCAGCCAAAGCAATGGAAGATTTGTTTGTCAGGCGATACTGAAAATGACGGGGTGCTCTCTCCATGGAAAGGACATAATCCGAAGTAATTTCGCCCCTGCTTTTTCAACCCGACATAATCGCTGATTACCTCGACAATATCAACAGCCTGACGAATTTGTTCTATTTTTTCTTCGGCAATACGGTCTGCCATGAAAACAACTCCATTGGTATACAGGTATTCAACACCTTCATTTTAAATTCCTGCAAATTTCGACAAAATTTTTGTTAATTCCGCCGTAAATTTTTCCGATCCGCTAATCGAAAAGGTTTTGGACCTTTACCGTAAACTCCCTTCCTTCTAGCCTTCGCGTTAAGGAACTTTTCCTTGTTTTAGTGGTCAAAGGAGGCGATAAAAAATATGTCAATGGCGAATTTCTTTGCAATTTCGACAATCTCCGCCTTGACCGGGCAGGAATCAGCATCGACATAAATTGTCGGGTGGTCCCTCACCATTTTATTAATTCTACATCACTCCGAATATTCCTTCTTTCCAGATTAATTTTATTGGGAAAACTCGCCGATTTACGAGCAGGCAAACGGGTTATGGAGAAATTTTCCCGATAAAATAAGAATTTCAAAAAAAAATTCCTTAGAGTGAAAAAAAGGATTTATGTCGAATTTTTTTTTGTAGGTCCCCTTGACATCTCACAGTAAATAGTTTATTCGTTCAAATGCAAGTCTAAACCTAAAAACATATATTTTTATCACAATTTTTTATTATAGTATATTCGTTATCATTTTGCCATAACTTTTTATTTATTATTTTTTTTACCCAATAAGCAAAAAACACATAATCATAAGATTATGTGCTATGGCCTGCCTTTTTGAATATAGTTTAAAATAACATTGGCCGTCTCTTCAACTGCTTTATTGGTTACATCAACAACAGGACAATTAATTTTCTGTACTACCTTTTCAAAAAAATCCAACTCTTCTTTTATCCTGTCAATGTTTGCATAGCTAGCCTGATCATTTAAGCCTAAAGAAAGCAGTCTTTCTCTTCTTATGTTATTTAACTTTTCCGGACTAATTTTTAAGCCAAAGCATTTCTCTTTCGGGACTTTATAAAGTTCTTCCGGCGGATCAACCTCTGGAACAAGCGGGACATTGGCCACTTTTAGGCGTTTGTGGGCTAAATACTGGGATAAAGGAGTCTTTGAGGTCCGAGATACACCTATTAGCACAATATCTGCCTTTAAAATCCCTCTGGGATCACGCCCGTCATCATACTTTACAGCAAATTCAATTGCCTCCACCTTTTTAAAATAATCCTCATCCAATTTGCGGACAAGCCCTGGTTCACACAATGGTTCTTTGCCGCTGAAGCTTTGAATTTGATCGATAATCGGGCCAATTAAATCCACAGCTGATATTCCTTCTATATCTGTTCTTTCTTTCATGTATGTACGCATTTCCGGTTTGACAAGTGTATATGCCACCATTGCATGATCCAAAGAAACTAGTGACAAGACTTCATCAATATTTTCCTTATCTTCTACATAAGGGAATCTCTTTAATGTCATCCCGGATCCATTAAATTGACTGATAGCCGCTTTTGTTACTAATTCGGCCGTTTCACCTACTGAATCTGATACCACATAAATCACTGGCGAGACCATTCCCAAATCAACTCCTTCTTATTTATTCATCATCACCTAATGCAACAAAGGCTTTGGTAATGTTCGTTTTCGTTACTCTGCCGATCACTTCAAAGCCTTTTTCGGTTTCTCTCACTACCGGCAGTGCATCTATTTGTTTTTCAATTAACTTTTTCGCAACTTCAATAAGCAGGTCATCCCGCTCGCACATGGTTATATTGGGCATTCTTGTCATGATGATATTGACAGGAATGGTCGTTAACTCTTGTTTCCCAATACTTGCCCGAAGCAAATCTTTTCTGGATAGAACTCCAACCAAAACAGTATTTTGGTCGACCACAAATAATGTCCCGACATCCTCAAGGAACATGGTGCAAATAGCATCATAAACCGAGACGTTTTCACTTACGACAACCGGGATGGATTGGTAGTCCCTCACATATATTCGTTGAAGATTTTCCGTTAATAATTGCGCTCCTGATTTTCCTGTATAAAAATATCCGACCCGGGGCCTGGCATCTAAAAAACCAGCCATTGTCAAAATAGCAAGATCCGGCCTTAATGTAGCTCTGGTTAAGTTCAATTGGTCGGCGATATGCTCTCCTGTGATCGGTCCATTTTCCTTTACTATATCTAATATCAGCTCTTGGCGTTTTGTCAGTTCGATTGTCCTCACCACCCTTTTAATTCCTGAAAGTATCCCGGAAGCCTCTTATTTAGCAATATTATATACTAAATGCTAACTAATTGAAATGAATCGGCTGTGAACTACAAATGAAAACTAGCCGATTGGCAAGTCCGATAGGACGGTTCATGAGGCGTAGTTGAATTTATAATTCCCTTTTAGCCAAATAGGAAAAGGTGCGGGTTTCCGCACCTTTTTCTTAGAATGATACCTTTTCTTGTAAGAATGCAGCAAGCTCCGCTATTGGAACCCTTGTTTGTTCCATTGTGTCGCGGTCTCTGACGGTAACCATTTGATCTTCCTGGGAATCAAAATCATATGTGATACAGAATGGAGTACCGATTTCATCATGACGGCGGTATCGTTTGCCGATAGAGCCTGCTTCATCATAATCTACGTTAAAGTGTTTTGCTAATCGTTCAAATACTTCCCGTGCACCATCGGAAAGCTTCTTCGAAAGCGGAAGAATTGCTGCCTTAAACGGAGCGAGAGCAGGATGGAAACGCATAACTGTTCTAGATGTTCCATCTTCTAACTGCTCTTCATCATATGCATCGATTAAGAAAGCCAACGTTACCCGATCTGCACCAAGGGAAGGCTCAATACAGTATGGAATATATCGTTCATTTGTTTCCGGATCAATATAATTGAAATCCTCACCGGAATGTTGCATATGCTGCTTCAAATCATAATCAGTTCTAGAGGCAACACCCCAAAGCTCACCCCAGCCAAACGGGAATTTATATTCAAAATCAGTTGTAGCATTGCTGTAATGGGACAGTTCGTCTTCGGAATGGTCGCGAAGTCTTAAGTTTTCTTGGTTAAGACCTAATGTCATGAGCCATTTTTCCGCAAATTGCTTCCAATAATCAAACCATTTTAGTTCCTCTCCTGGTTTGCAGAAGAATTCCAACTCCATTTGCTCAAATTCTCTTGTACGGAAGGTAAAGTTACCCGGTGTAATTTCATTACGGAAGCTTTTACCGATTTGGGCAATACCGAATGGCAGTTTCTTACGCATTGTCCGCTGTACATTTTTAAAGTTTACGAAAATACCTTGAGCTGTTTCCGGACGAAGAAAAATTTCATTTGCACTTGTTTCCGTAACGCCCTGGAATGTTTTAAACATAAGATTAAATTGGCGAATGCCGGTAAAATCGTGGCTGCCGCAGTCTGGGCAGGCGATATTATGCTCTTTAATCAGCTCTTCCATTTTTTCAAACGGAAGGCCATCGACCACCATTTCAATTCCTTTTTCTTCAAGCGCATTTTCAATCAATTTATCAGCACGGTGACGGGCTTTACAGTTTTTGCAGTCAATCATTGGATCGTTAAAGTTGCCGATATGCCCTGAAGCTTCCCATGTTCTCGGGTTCATGAGGATTGCCGCATCTAAGCCAACATTATATCGTGACTCCTGAACAAACTTTTTCCACCAGGCAGCTTTTATATTATTTTTAAATTCGACACCTAAAGGACCGTAATCCCAAGTGTTCGCAAGTCCGCCGTAAATTTCAGACCCCGGAAAAATAAAACCTCTGTGCTTAGCGTGTGAGACAATCTGTTCCATTGTTACACTCATCGTAATAACTCCTTTTTCATATTCTTAATAAATAAAAAAACTCCCGTCCCTATGCCTATAATAAGCATAGGGACGAGAGTTACCCGCGGTTCCACCCTATTTGCTGCCCTAAATAGCAGCCACCTTAATACAACTTTGCTCAAGAACGCCTTCCTTAATGCTCTATACCCTAGCTTACACTATCCTAGGTTCGCTTTTATAGAGGGGACTAAGTACTACTTTCTGTCAACGCAAATATTAATTTTAAAGCTAATATTAACCAAAACTTTTAACAATGTCAACATCGCATTTATAAAAGATTACGAAACTGCCCCATTGAGTCAAGGAATTTCTTTGTCTTCAAATGAAGCCCAGAATATTCTTCATAATAAACCGAAATAACTTTCTTCAGTTCTGCCTTTGTTTCATCTTTAACGGAGATATTCCCTAATCTAGACAAATCGAAATAATAAAACAATCTTAATAATTTTACCGCTGCTTGTGACAGTTTTATATGATAAGGATCCTTGGCTAAACATCGGTGACAGATAAATCCGCCTTCCCGGATCGAAAAAGAAAAATGCCCGTCTGTGCTTCCACAAACGGAACATTGATTCAAGATAGGATATAATCCTAAAACATTCAACATTTTCATCTCATAGATATTCACAAGAATATCAGCATCAAAGCCTTCATTCATATAGTGAAGGGTCTGATAAAGCAATTCAAAATGAAAAGGATTAGGCTTTTTCTCCTCAGTACATTTATCCGTTAGTTCGACAATATAACTTGCATATGCGGTTAGAAAAATATCTTCCCCAATCGAGCGCATCGAGGAAATGACTTCACCCTGCTGAAGGCCTCCTAGGCCTGTTCCTTTTTGAACGAGGAAGTAACCGTGAGTGAATAACTGGGTAATAGCTGAAAGACGGCTATTAGGCTTTTTAGCTCCACGGGCCATAAAGCCAACCTTTCCCCATTCCCTTGTATATAGTGTAATAATTTTGTTTGTTTCACCATAATCTGTTGTTCTAATGACGATGCCTTCACATTTCTGAAGCATGATTGTCACCTTCTTCAGGTGCGTGACTTGCTTATGAAACTGGAAAATCGATTTGAGCTAGCTCTTCATTCAGATTACCGGGTATTTCTTGGTTTTCCTTCTCAAGCTCTTTAAAGAGAAGATATGTGTCAATATTACCTGTTTGGCTAAATATTTTCCACGTAAAATCCAACATGAAAACCCCACCTTTCGATATTTAGACTAGCGTTACAGTTCAAACCTTACAATTATCATAGCCTGCCTACGCATTAATCATAAGACGTAAATTTTGTTAAAACTGATTATGCATATTCTTGAAAGAGTGTTAATACTTTAGTTAAAGTGATTCACTAATATTCGTTTTCATTAAAGCCATATTCACGAAGCTGGGACATTCTATTGCGCCAATCCTTTTGAACCTTTACCCACAGTTCCAAAAAGACTTTGGAACCTAGAAGGTTTTCAATATCAACACGAGCACGCTTGCCTATTTCCTTCAGCATGCTTCCCTGCTTGCCAATGATAATCCCTTTTTGTGAATCACGTTCGACAATAATGGTTGCCATGACATGAATAATGTCTTTATTCCCCTGCCGTTCCATTTTATCAAGAACAACAGCCAAGGAATGAGGGATTTCCTCCCTTGTTAAATGAAGGGCTTTTTCCCTAATTAACTCTGTAATGATAAAGCGTTCCGGATGATCGGTTACCTGATCTGCAGGATAGTATTGCGGCCCTTCAGGAAGAATCGCTTTAATTTGCTCAAGCAGTCTTTCGACATTATTTCCTTCCAGTGCAGAAATTGGCACAATTTCTTGAAAAGCATACTTTTCTTTATACAATTCAATAATCTGCAACAGCTCATCAGGGTGAACTTGATCAATTTTATTAATGACGAGAAAGACTGGTGTATTAATGGTTTGAAATTTTTCAAGAATAAATTCTTCACCACGCCCAAAACCTTCTTCGGCATTGACCATAAATAAAACTAAGTCTACTTCTTTAAGAGTATTTTGGGCAACCTTCATCATGAAGTCGCCTAATTTATGTTTTGGTTTATGGATACCAGGGGTATCGATAAACACCATTTGGGCGTCTGAAAGGGTCAGAACTCCTTGGATTTTATTGCGCGTTGTTTGCGGCTTGTCGCTCATGATGGCGATTTTTTGGCCGATTACCCGATTCAGAAAAGTTGATTTTCCAACGTTCGGGCGGCCAATAATGGATATAAACCCTGATTTATAATCTGTTCCTGAACTCGTATTATTTACCATTTAAATCCTCCGGCGAAAAAGCACCTGGCAATAACTGTTCTACTGTGGTCTCTAGAACATCCCCTTTAAGGTTGGTTAAAACCACCTTCATTTCCCTCGGGCATAATTCTGCAATGACCTGCCTGCAGGCCCCGCATGGCGAGCATGGCCGATCAGTGTCAGCAACAACGGCCATCATTTGATATTGCCGGTCGCCTTCTGAAAACGCTTTAAAAATAGCAGTCCTCTCTGCACAGTTACACATACTGTAGGCGGCATTCTCAATATTACAGCCATGATATACTTTACCATCTGTTGTTAAAAGCGCTGCTCCCACGCCAAACTTAGAATAAGGAACATAAGCTTTTTCTCTTGCTTTTTTAGCTTCTTCGATTAGTTGTTCGATGTTCACTAGTCTTCTTTCCTTTCCAGCAGGAGTCCTGCTGTTTCTTTATTTTACCTCAAATTTTCCAAAAAAACATTATTTGTAAAGAAAAAAATAAAAAATTTAAAATAGTTGAAATATTCTTAAAAATAGCTTTTTTCTAAGAAGAAGCTGTTTAGTCATTTTACCTAAATCAAGCGGCCAATTCAAATCCTATAATCAAAAGCTTACAAAAACATTTTCAAGACATAGGGTAAAAATATGACGATTCCTATTACAAGTGTAATAATGGCAAAAATGAACACTGCTCCGGCAGCAATGTCCTTAGCCTGTTTAGCAAGAGGTTTATACTCATTTGTTACCAGGTCTACTACGCGTTCAATGGCCGTATTCAGTAATTCCAACGAAAACATGCCGCCGATTGAAACGAGAATAAACAGCCATTCTATTTTAGTAATAGAGAAAAACAAGCCAAAGGCAATCACAATAACAGCGCTTATTGCATGAAACCGCATATTTCTTTCCTGCATTAAGGCAGTCACAATTCCTTCTATGGCATAGGCAAAGGTGTGCCAAAATTTTCTGCGTTTCGGCTTATCTAGCGAGTCCATATTCATCTAAAATTTCCTTCTGCAGAGAGAACATTTCTTTTTCCTCTTCCTCTGTCATGTGGTCATACCCTAATAAATGGAGAAATCCATGCACAGCTAAAAAGCCAAGTTCCCTTACGAAAGGATGGCCATATTCTTCTGCCTGCTCCATTGCCTTAGGAATTGAAATGATAATATCTCCCAATACCCTTGGCATCTCAGCGCCCTCAATTTCTATTTCTCCCTCACCTAACTCTTCCATGGCAAATGAAATCACATCAGTTGGCGCGTCCTTATCACGGTATTCACGATTAATTTCTTGGATTCTTTGATTTGTCACAAAGGTAACCGAAACTTCACTATGTTCTTCAATACTTAGCTTATTTGCTGCAAAATTTAGTAACCTTTCAACATCAAGCATCTGTTGGTCAGACAGCTGCTCTGTTTCATCTAATGAATCAATAAGTAATGTCATGCTTGTTTCACCTTCTTTATTAGCTCAGGATATTCAATTCTAGAATGAAAGATCCCCTTTAATGTTTCACATAATGTGAAAGTGACAGTTTCAATTTCCTTCATGGTCAGATCACATTCATTTAATTGCCCATCTTGAAGACGGTCAGCCACAATTTTTTTCACAAGAGACTCAATCAACTCTGGCGTAGGCTGTGATAAGGACCGTACTGCAGCCTCAACACTATCTGCAATTCCCACTACGGCCGATTCCTTTGACTGTGCCTTCGGACCAGGATAACGGAAATCATCTTCCCTTACATCAGGATCGGCCTGAAGCGCTTTATGATAGAAAAACTTAAGTAAGGTGGTCCCATGATGCTGTTCCGCGATTTCAATTATTTCCTTTGGCATATGGCACTTCTTTAGCATATTCGAACCATCCGTTACATGGGCAATGATGATGCTTGCGCTTTTGTCCGGCGGCAGACGGTCATGTGGATTATCATGGTGGATTTGATTTTCGATAAAAAAGTTTGGCCGCCGTGTTTTGCCTATATCATGATAATAGCTTCCTACCCTTGCCAGCAAACCATTTGCACCAATAGCTTCGCAGGCAGACTCCGCTAAATTTGCAACCATCACGCTATGATGATAGGTCCCAGGGGCCTCCATTAAGATTTTCCTTAAAAGCGGATGATTTGGATTCGATAATTCGATCATCCTAATGGTTGATAGTATGCCGAAACTTGCCTCAAAAAAAGGCAGTAAGCCAATCGTCAACACCGCAGAGGCAATACCTGATACAAGGGCTGTAATAAAATAATACCCATATTCCAAACCGGAATATTGCCCGTTTGGCAAATACATTAAAGCCAAAATGGTCAACAGATTCACTACTGCAGAAAATATCCCCGCCTGCAGAATTTTTGACCGCTGGTTTTGATTACTTAAAAATAATATGCCTCCCAAAGCACTGAATAAAATATAGATACCTTCTGAAAAGTTTAATGTCCCCGATACGCCTTCATTAAATAATACACTGCCGCAAACTGCAAGGATGATAGAGGTCATAATAGCCAGCTTTTCATCAATTAAAATTTTTATCATCATCCCCGCCAAGGCTGCAGGAAATAGATAGCCAATCGCAGAATAATTAAATACTTGCAGCATACTGAGTATTTTCAATAAAAAAATTGTTAGAATGAAAATCATCCCGAACAATAACAAAAAGTTTTGTCTCTTTTCGGGGAGCGATTTCATTTGGTAAAAG
This sequence comes from Neobacillus sp. SAB-20_R2A, assembly GCF_049568635.1. NCBI lineage: Bacteria > Bacillati > Bacillota > Bacilli > Caryophanales > Bacillaceae > Neobacillus > Neobacillus sp. SAB-20_R2A. Next base: position 4,447,991 of record NZ_CP145895.1, read on the forward strand.
TAACAATAAAGCGATGTAAGTATAATACTTATTAAAACAACTAATCCAATGAACGGCTTAAAGGATTTTTCGTTTTGTAGCAGTCCAACAAGCTTCAATTGACGGTAAATATCCTGGTTTATGAGTTTCCCTTCTTCTACAATAATTTGCCCTTGTAGAATCTTAACGGGTTCAACACTTTCCGCCGCCTGCCTCCTAAGTTCTTCGGTTGCAGAAGGGTCATAAAATTCATTTTGGATCACAGCATACCTGCCAAGATCAATTGCCGCAATTCTCATATTCTCGCTCAATGCTGAATATTTTACCTCTTCCTCAACCCTTTTTTTAGCATTTTCGACTTCATCCGCAGATATTCTTTTTGTCATTACATTGTTTATGGCGGTAACCGTTAAATCTTTTGCAATGGACAATTCTTCGTTATTTGCCTGAACTAATGCGGAAAAAACCTGATCGGATAAATCCTTCGATACCGTCGGCGTTAATTTCGACTTAAGCATCGTAACTTTTTCTGAAACACTAGGTTCTATAATTTGTGGCGGCTCCTCAGAAGCCTCTGCAGCCTGCTTTTTTTTATTATCCTTTACTTCATCATTTACTTCAGCCGCAGCGCTGAAAATGGAGGTAATTAGGTCAACGCGGTTTTGCGTATATTCATTTTTTAATGTATAGACAGCCTGAACCTGGTCGCGCGCCTCTTTTCTTTTCTTCTCCGTGCTTTGCCTATCCTCGACTGTCCCCGGAGACCGTATCGTTTTTCCTGCCACTGAAAACAATTCAATATCCAGCTTTTCCGGCTTTACGTTGTTAAACATAGCTGTGAAAAGAACAATTCCTAATACCAGGAAAAAAAGAATACGAAAGAATGTATTATCCAGCAGTTTGCGAATTCGAATGAAATGCTCCTGCAGTTTTTCCAACTATATCCCTCCAACCACGTTTCCCTGAATGATCAAGTCTTTACACGTATGTTATTTATTGATTTTAGATGAAAGCTTGCTTTATGTAAAATGATAACAGTTTTTCCGTCAAGTTTCATCCTCAAAAAAAAAGGAATCACTTTTATATGCAGTGAGTCCCTTTCAAGCCCATCTTATTTTTCCTTTTTTTCATATGCCAGTATGATTCTTCCGACAAGCGGGTGGCGAACGACATCGACCGCTTCAAAATAGACGAAGGAAATACCCTTTATATTTTGTAGAATTTCCTCAGCCTCAACTAGGCCTGATTTAGCTCCTTTAGGCAAGTCTATCTGGGTCCGGTCGCCTGTAATGACCATTTTTGAGCCGAATCCAAGTCTGGTCAAGAACATTTTCATTTGCGCATGTGTCGTATTTTGCGCTTCATCCAGGATAACGAAAGCATCATCAAGCGTCCGTCCCCTCATATACGCAAGCGGAGCAATTTCAATTGTCCCCCGTTCGATAAGCCTTCCTGTATGTTCTGCCCCCAATATATCATGGAGCGCGTCATACAATGGCCGTAAATATGGGTCGACCTTTTCTTTTAAATCGCCAGGAAGAAATCCAAGACTTTCTCCTGCTTCAACAGCAGGGCGAGTTAAAATGATTTTATTAACCTGTCCATTTTTCAGGGCGTTAACGGCCATAACAACGGCTAAATACGTTTTTCCTGTACCAGCAGGGCCAATGCCAAACACTAAATCATTTTTCTTAATCGAGTTGATATATTCCCTTTGGCCAAGCGTTTTAACACGGATGGATTTTCCTTTAACGTTTTTGCCGATTTCTTCCTCATATAGATTCACAAAGTAATCAAGGGTTCCCTTTTGAGCCATTTGCACGGCATATAAGACATCTCGCCCGCTAATGGTAATCCCCTTTCGGATGACAAACATTAAGCGGTCGAGTATTTGCCCAGCAAGAGAAACCTGCTCCTCATCTCCTGAGAGGTTGAGCGACTCACCCCTTGTAATAATCGAAACATTAAGCTCTTGTTCAATAATTTTTAAATGTTGGTCTGAAGTTCCGAGCAGCGCCATTGCTTCTGCAGGATTTTCAAGCTGTACCTTAATGGTTGTTAACTTTTCTGTCATTCATGAGTCTCCTTGGAAATCGGTTGTCCGACTGCAATGTTTTCAATGATTTTAAAATGAACGTCCAGTATAACCTTACCATTTTTATTATCTTTGTGTAAAATTTTTTCATCTTTAATGATAGCATCCTCATCTAAAAGACTTTTTATTTGTTTTCTGGCTAATTCGAGTGCGTTTTCTTCCGCTTCTTTTTCTGTGTAATTTCTCGTGTATTCCTCTCTTTCCCGAATGGTTTTATGAACATAGGAGATGGGCAGCTCCCACTTTAAGAAATGGATTTTATGTTCAACCGTTTCGGTTTCAGATTCCTTGAAATCAGGCTTACCAAAGCCCCAGATTGGCAGCTCAAATTTTCCAAATAATAATGAATGCTTTTGTTCCTCGTTTCCGTTATAGACTTTAAAGCTGGTTTCAAACGGCAGCTCAACATGGCTCATATACCAAGTTTCGCCCCATACCTCTCCTTTTGCTGCGATCATTTTGGAATTTTCCCCTTCTCCGATTACACCAGAAACGAGTAATTGCCCTTCCTCCACATGATCGTTCTTATCCACCACTGGTTGTCCTTCTTCAATATATCTTTTAACAATAATCGCCTTCTTTTTGGCGACGAGATTTTGCGGAGATAGTTGCTCAGGCTTCTTCGGTTCGTTTTTTTCGACCACCTGGAGATGATAGGTTGTCCCTTTTAATTCCACACCAACCCACGTAAGATCACCAATGTTATTGGTTAACTGTCTTTGAATTCCCTCAACATTTTTTACCGAAAATTGCAGCTTGCCTATCTTAACGCCCATCTTGTCCAGTTCTTTGCGAATTTGATACTCAGTTGCGGGCTTAGCCCCTTTAATTTGGATTCCCCAAATGACATTTGATAAAACAAAAATTATGATCAGGAAGACTCCCGCACCTATCAAAAAGCCGCTGTTTTTCAACATTCTTTTAAATAAAAAGGGCATGCCGGTTCTTCGTAAAAAAGAAACCCTGCACCCGCTGTTACGAACAAAATATCTGATTTTCTTGGCATCCTCAAGCCTCATTTTAAACGTAATGGTTTCCGTTCCATGCCGCTTTACCCTCCAGATAAAAAAACCATTCCTAATCAGGACATTAATAAAGCGCTCCATCCCTTTACCTGATACTTTTACTGTGACAATTCCAAATAAATATTCCATCCACAAATTCTTCATTTTGTTCCTCCCAGATTAATCATTAATAAACAGAACCTGATCTATTTTTCCTTCGAGTAATATCTCTTCAGGTAAGATGGTTTTAATGACGAAAGATTTTCCTTTTATCTGTAACTGCCCCTGTTTTAATAGCAGACGGAGTTCTTTATCGGTAAAGGCGAGCAAGCCTCGGTGATTTTCTATATAAATATGGATTTGTCCAATCATCGTAATTCGGGGCAAATCCATCAAAACGTCTTGAGGAAGATCCATTTTATTAGCCATCCAGTTGCGAATCCGTTGGCCCCATTTTTTTGCCATAAAAAAAGAACCCCCTTTCATCTCATGTTTATGAAATGAATAGGGGTTCTAGCACATCTTTTTCGTATTGGGTTCTGCGTTCTTAAGGCATTACCCTCTACCCTTTTTTACGTAATACGTTTTTTTAGATCGTGGCTCACCAAGAATTTCAGCCCAAATGATACCGTTGATTATTTTTTGCGGAGTTGGTTCCACAGAAATGGCAGTTTCCTCCTCAACTACATTATGATCTACCTTTGCTTTCTGGCTGATTTCGGCAGGCTTTTCCTGACTATGATTGACGGTTGAACCGGTTGCCATCTTCTGTTTTGCCTTTTGATAAGCTTTTTCTATATCCTTTTCGTTGTTTTGTTTAGAATGTTTAAAACTCGTTTTAACCGGCTCATTTTGAAAATGAGCTCTTAAATCTTCAAAGGTATTCATAGAAAATGGTTTATATTTTGTCGTTGGTTTTTTCCCTTTGCGAAAAATCGTGGAGATGATTCCAATAATGATTAGGAAAAGCAGCGTTTCCATTACACCCGCCTCCTAAGATGAATTTTACTGACCATCTTTGTTTTCCCCTGTTATTTTCCCGATTGACCCTCTCATTTCAGTATCGGCGGAGATGTTTTTAAAGTTAAGATAGTCCATGACGCCGATATTGCCCGATTTCAATGCCTCAGCCATCGCAAGCGGCACTTTTGCATCGGCCTCTACTACCTTTGCCTTCATTTCCTGCACCTTGGCCTTCATTTCTTGTTCTAGGGCGACAGCCATAGCTCTCCGTTCTTCCGCTTTCGCCTGGGCAATCTTTTTGTCGGCCTCCGCTTGTTCAGTTTGTAATTCAGCCCCAATATTCTTACCGATATCGACATCAGCAATATCAATTGAGAGAATTTCAAAAGCGGTGCCTGCATCAAGTCCTTTGGCCAGTACCGTTTGCGAAATCAAATCAGGATTTTCTAGGACTTTGCTATGGCTATCTGATGAACCGATGGTGGAGACAACGCCTTCGCCAACACGAGCAACGACCGTTTCCTCGCCGGCGCCCCCAACAAGGCGATCAATATTGGCACGAACAGTAATTCTTGCCTTTGCTTTTACTTCAATTCCGTTCATGGCAACACCTGCAATAAACGGTGTTTCAATAACCTTCGGATTAACACTCATTTGCACGGCTTCCAGTACGTCACGTCCCGCTAAGTCAATAGCAGCACAACGCTCAAATGATAACTCAATATTTGCCCGATGTGCTGCAATAAGTGCATTTACCACACGGTCAACATTCCCACCCGCCAAATAATGGCTTTCGAGTTGGTTTGTGGTAACATTTAAACCAGCCTTATGGGCTTTAATTAGGGGATTAACCACCTTGCTTGGTGTTACCCTTCTCAACCTCATTCCTATTAAGGTAAAAATACTGATTCTAACACCCGCAGCAAGCGCAGAAACCCAAAGCATAACCGGTACAAACGATAACAGGATGCCAAATAAAATTAAGGCAATAACCACAAAGCCAATAATAAAAATAGATCCGTCCACAGTCCATTACTCCCTTCTGTTATGAAATTACCTCTCTGACAACAATTCGTGCACCTTCAACCTTGATGACCTTAATTTTTGCATTTTGGGCTATAAACCCGCCCTCACTTACCACATCAACTCTTTCATTATTAAAAATTGCTGTACCAGCAGGCCTTAAAATAGTTAATGCGACTCCTTCTTTCCCCAATAAATCGGTACGATTAATATTGGAAACATAACCATCTTCTTTTTTGGCGGAATCAAATAAAACCATTTTATTGAATAAAACAAGCTTTTTCCCAAGCACCTTTATCATTAAAAAGAACACGAGGGTTGTTAAGAAAATTGAAATTAAAATTGAAACACCCATTTGTAATGCATCCTCCCCGGCAAGAAAGAAGCTTAAAATCAAAGCTGCCAGGCCCAAAGTTCCTGCAACTGCACCCGGAAGAAACAATTCAAAGAAAAGCAGCAGGATTCCCCCAGCAAATAGAACCAGAGTGCCAACACCGGCATAGCCTGCCATGAAATGCCCATAAAAAAATAAAACAAGCGCCAATAGCCCAATTAAGCCGGAAAGTCCAAACCTTGGCGAAAAAAGCTCTAATACCAGTCCAACTCCGCCAATCGTCAGGAGAACGGTTACAACAACAGGGTTCATAAGAAACTCAACCATCCTAGCCCTCCTTTCTTTACATCTCATAATAATATTTACGGATTATTGGCCTGAAAGTTTCATTTAAAAAGTAAAAGACCACAGGCATTTACCTATGGTCTTAGTGTCAGAATACTATGAAAGGTGTTGTTGTACAAATTTATTAACAAGTGACCCGTCTGCTTTGCCCTTTACTTTAGGCATTATAGCAGCCATCACTTTTCCCATTTCCGTTTTTGATTTTGCACCGACTTCAGCAATAGTTTCTTTTACTATTTCTGAAAGTTCCTCTTCGGAAAGCTGTTTCGGCATATACAGTTCGACAATAGCGATCTCTGTACGCAATTTTTCAACCAAGTCTTCACGACCGGCCTTATCAAACTCATGGAGGGAGTCTTTGCGTTGTTTTAATTCGCGAGAAAGGACTGTTAACTCATCTGCATCGGACAGCTCACTTACACCAAGCTTAATCGCCTCGTTTTGAATCGAAGCTTTAATCATCCGAATAACAGAAAGTTTGTCTTTTTCCTTGTTTTTCATCGCTTGTTTCATGTCATTATTTAAACGCTCGAGAAGACTCATTTATTACACCCTCTTAAAACTTACGTTTTCTTGCTGCTTCAGACTTTTTCTTACGTTTTACACTTGGCTTTTCGTAGAATTCGCGCTTTCTTGCCTCTTGCAAAGTACCAGTTTTTGATACTGTACGTTTGAAGCGACGAAGAGCATCTTCAAGCGATTCGTTTTTACGAACAACGGTTTTAGACATTCTCTTTCCCTCCCTCCGAAACACAACACACTTACATTCAATCCATGTACCTTGCAATTATAATATAACCTAGGTGCAAGGTCAACTGTATTTCACATTGAAGTGACAAGGAATGTACATTTTATGCAGAAAATTTTTTAGCATGTCTTAATTTTCCTTTTAAAGATGGCATGTCCCTCCCTATCTGACCATACAATGAAGGGAGGGGAGGATAGACCATGCTTTACATATTATTATTTGTACTTTGCATTTTAATATTTATTTTTGGCATGACAATTATCAGATTTGGACTATTTAATTTGTCCGCCAACAAACTTAAGACATGGCTGATTAAACTAACCAGTACACCTTTAAAAGGAATGCTGACCGGGACATTTATAACCGCACTCCTGCAAAGCAGTTCTGCGGTAATGGTTATTACAATCGGCTTAATTTCCGCAAGAATCATGACTTTTCCTCAATCAATTGGGATTATTCTTGGTACCAATATTGGTACTACCTTTAAGACAGAATTAATTACGTTTGACATAGATGCTGTTCTTGTCCCATTTGCGATTATTGGGGCAATTCTAATTTTATTTCCCAATAAAAAAGCAAGAAGTATCGGAATGCTTCTGTTTGGCATCGCTTCTGTTTTTACGGCAATGAAGGGATTTGAAAGGTTAGCCGAGCCGTTAACATCGATGAATGTGATCCATCAATTCATTCTTTCCATAAATGATAATATTCTGATGAGTTTATTAACGGGAACGGTCATTACTGCCATTATTCAATCAAGTACGGCAATGACCGGGATTACAATGGGATTTCTAACTGCAGGGCTCCTGCAGCTTGATGCGGGAATTGCCATTGTTCTAGGGGCTAATATTGGAACCTGTATCACCGCCATTATTGCATCCATTGGCGGCGGGAAGGAGTCAAAATTGGCAGCCTATGCGCATGTGTGGCTGAATGTTTTTGGCGTATTATTATTTATCCCGCTCATCCCTCTGCTGACCGAAAATGCCCCGTTGCTCGCAGCTAGGAAGGATGTTCAACTGGCTCATATCAGCGTTATTTTTAATGTAGTGTCCTCTCTGTTAGTGCTGCCGTTTGCAACAAAGTTTGGCGAGATGATATTATTTTTACACGACCGAAGACCCTCAAAACCGATAACAAAATGAAAGGACCCACAAATGGGTCCTTTTTAAATAGCTGCTTCTTCAGTTGTAAAAACTTCTTCCTTAACAGTTGCTGTATCTTCAACCACACGGACAAATTGTCCCTCGTTGTAAGGGTATCCGGCTTTTGTAATCTTGACTTTTACAATTTTGCCAACCATATCTTCAGTTGCCGGGAAAACAACCTTTAAGTAGTTATCAGTGTAGCCAACGTAAAGGCCTGATTCAGCCTCTTCTTTAAACTCCTCTTCCGGAATAACCTCCAGAACCTCACCTTCAAATTCTGAAGCATACTCTTTTGCTAGTTGATCAGAAAGAGTGATTAAGCGGTGAACGCGGTCATTTTTGGCCTCTTCATCAACTTGATCTTCCATTCTGGCAGCAGGTGTTCCTGTACGCTTGGAGTAAGGGAAAACATGAAGCTCGGAGAATTTATGTTCTTTTATAAAATTATAAGTCTCCATAAATTCCTCTTCCGTTTCACCAGGGAAACCAACAATTACGTCAGAGGTTACAGCTAGACCTGGCAGGATTTCCTTCAAACGTTCCAATCTCTCTGCGAAAAATTCCATTGTATATTTACGACGCATTCTTTTCAAAACAGTATTTGAACCAGATTGAATTGGAATATGCAAATGGCGGACAACAATATTCGAATGCTTGATGACTTCAATTACTTCATCGGTAATTTGGCTGGCCTCTATCGAAGAAATTCTCAGTCGTTCTATTCCTTTAACCTGTGCCTCTAAGTCACGAAGCAGCATCGCAAGATTATAATCCTTCATGTCCTCGCCATAACCGCCTGTGTGAATACCTGTAAGGACAATCTCCTTATAGCCCGCATCCACTAATTGCTGGGCCTGGCGAATAACTTCCTGCGGTTCACGTGATCTCATCAGCCCGCGTGCCCATGGAATAATACAGAACGTACAAAAATTATTGCAGCCTTCTTGAATTTTCAAAGAGGCACGTGTTCTGTCTGTAAAGGATGGTACATCCAGTTCTTCATAGACGCGATTCTTCATAATATTGCCGACACCGTTAATTGGCTGCCGTTCTGTTTTATACTGCTCGATATAGTCCAGCATTTTAACACGATCCTGTGTTCCTACAACAACATCTACGCCAGGGATAGCCATGATCTCTGCCGGCGATGTTTGTGCATAACAGCCTGTAACACAGATTACCGCATCTGGGTTCTTTCTAACCGCACGACGGATGACCTGGCGGCTTTTTTTATCTCCTGTATTCGTAACCGTACAGGTATTTATCACATAAACATCTGACATGGATTCAAAATCCACGCGCTCATAGCCTTCTTGCTTAAATAATTGCCAAATGGCTTCTGTTTCATAGTGGTTGACTTTACAACCCAATGTATGAAAAGCAACTGTTGCCATTGTATGTTCACCTCAGTAATTCAAAATGATAGGAAATGGCCGCAAGGGAATACAATGGGCCCGTTTCCGTCCTTAATATGCGCGGACCGAGTCCGCAAAGATTAAAACCATTATGCGTTAACTGCTGGACCTCTTCTTCTGAAAGGCCCCCTTCGGGTCCAAAGACAAGAAGGAGAGATTCACCAGGTTTTAATTGTTTCAGGACAGCAGAAAAAACGGATGTTTCTCCGTTTCTACTTTCCTCCTCATACGCAGCTAATCTATAATCAAATTCTTTACTTTTAGCAAGCAATTCTTTAAAACTCATCGCTCTTTCCACTTTTGGCAGCACGGCACGATGTGATTGCTCGGCCGCCTCTTTGGCAATTTTTTGCCATCTCTCTATTTTTTTCGCAGCCTTTTTCTCATCCCATTTAACAACCGAGCGTGCGCCCGAGAAAGGGATAAATTGATGAGCTCCTAATTCCGTTCCTTTTTGGATAATCCACTCAAGCTTGTCCCCTTTAGGCAGCCCGCTTGCAATAGTAACTGAAATCGGCAGCTCAGAAACCTCTTCTTTCCATTGTACAACGTCTGCAGCAACTCTTTCATCGGTAATTTCTGCAAGCCGGCAGATGGCCTGCTTTCCATCAGGATCGACACAGATGATTTGATCGCCAAGTTCCATGCGCATCACCTTGACTATATGGTGGCGATCTTCTTCGTCTATGAAAAAACGATCTTCACTTGCTCGGTTTTTAACAAAGTAGCGCTGCACAACTTTGCACCCTCTCTAAAACAGAATACGTCTTATTTTACTAAAATTTAAAGCAATAATAAAGAATGAAATACAAAAAGGGGAATGAATATCCCCCCTCGCTTCTTCATTATACCCTTTTAGAAATAATGGCAACCCAATCCTCCATTAAAATGGTTTCTGTAATTTCAAAACCGGAAGATACAAGTGCCTCTTTTACTTGATCTTTTTTCTGCTGAATAATACCTGAAGTAATGAAATAACCTCCCGGCTTTACAATCCGGGCCGCATCATCGGTAAATCGCAAAATGACTTCGGCTAAAATATTGGCTACAATGACATCAGCTGATCCTTCTTCAACGCCATCAAGCAGGTTATTCTGAGAAACATTCACCATATTGTGAACTTTATTTAACTTAATATTTAATTTTGCCTGTGTAACTGCCACTTCATCAAGGTCAAAAGCCCTGACATCCTCTGCTCTCAGCATGGCAGCAGCAATACTTAGTACACCCGAACCTGTTCCAACATCAATGACTCGATCACCAGGGCGGACCGTTCTTTCAAGGGCTTGAATACACATCACCGTCGTCGGATGTGTCCCCGTACCAAACGCCATGCCTGGATCCAATTCAATGATTAATTCATCGCTGCTGACGGGGGTATATATCTCCCATGTAGGCACAATCGTGAACTTTTCAGAGATCTTAACAGGGTTATAATACTTCTTCCAAGCAGTCGCCCATTCTTCCTCGTTTACTTCACTGATTGTAACCTTATTTAAGCCTATATCAATATTGAATAGGATAAGATTATTAATAGAATCTTTAATCGCTTCGACTGTTTCGCCCAAGAAGCTATTGACCGGCAAATAGGCCTTTACAATGACACCTTCCTCGGGGTAATCATCTGGATTAAGCTGGTAGATTTCACCGAATTGATCTTCCCTTTCCTTTGTCAATTCAAATGGATCCTCAATTACAACACCGCTCGCCCCAGCTTCGTGTAAAATATGAGAAATTGGCTCAATCGCTTCATTTGTTGTGTGGATACTAATTTCAGACCACTTCATTCTACCAGCTCCAATCCTTACTCGCCTTTAAAGGCACGTTTTACTTTTGAAAAAAAGCTTTCTTCATGTTCCCCTAGAGGAGCATTGCCGCTTGCCTCATCAAATTCGCGCAGCAATTGTTTTTGTTTATCACTTAATTTTGTTGGGGTGATAACCCGAACAAGAATATGTTGATCGCCCGTACCATAACCACGGACATTCGGAACGCCTTTTCCTTTTAATCGGAATTTTGTTCCCGTTTGTGTACCAGAAGGTACCTTCAATTTTACTTTCCCATGCAAGGTTGGCACTTCAATCTCGGCTCCAAGTGTCGCCTGAACAAACGTGATTGGCATTTCACAATAAATGTCATCGCCATCACGTTCAAAAAATTCATGGTCCCGAACATGGAAAACAACATAAAGATCTCCTGCCGGCCCGCCGTTAATACCACCTTCGCCTTGTCCAGAGAGACGCATCTGCTGGCCATCGTCGATTCCCGCAGGAATTTTCACATGAATCTTCTTCCGCTTCTTTACTTTACCAGCGCCGCCACATGTGGCACATTTATTTTTAATTTCTTTACCGGTTCCGTTACAGTAGTGGCAGGTACGTCTGTTCACAATTCTGCCAAATGGAGTATTCTGCTCCACACTTACTTGTCCTGAACCCTGACAATGTTTACAGGTCTCTGGCTTCGTTCCAGGCTTTGCTCCTGTACCACTACATGTTTCACATGTTTCTTCACGAGGAATTTCAATATCCGTTTCTTTACCGAATGCCGCTTCCTCAAAAGAAATGGTCATAGTATATTGAAGGTCTGCACCCTGTCTTGGCGCATTCGGGTCTCTCCGACGAGAACCGCCTCCGCCAAAAAAGGTATTAAAGATATCTTCAAAGCCGCCAAAACCGCCGCCGAAATCAGAACCCCCGCCAAATCCTCCGAAGCCTTGATTCGGGTCAGTATGTCCGAATTGGTCATAGTGTGCCCGTTTTTGGTCATCACTCAACACTTCATAGGCTTCTGCAATTTCCTTAAATTTATCCGCTGCATCCGGTTCTTTATTGATATCCGGGTGATATTGTTTAGACAGTTTGCGATAAGCCTTTTTTATTTCATCCTTAGAGGCACCTTTGCTTAAACCAAGCACCTCATAGTAATCCCGTTTACTCATTGATTACCATCACTCCCGAATCTTTTCACATAAAGATTATTCTAACACCCTAGGAAAGGTATAGCAATAAATAAAAACTCGCCGACTGGCGAGTCCATTAGGACGAAGACAGAGGCGTAGTTATATTTATGCGTTCAGAACTTATGGAATAAATTCTGATTAGCTAAAAAAGCCAAAGCCTTTAGTCTGACTTTGACTTTTTTATCAGTAATACAAGTAACCGTCTAATACAACGATTACTGTCTAGCTCCAGCGCCTAGGGGCTCTGGGTCATAAGCCCCTGGTCAAGGCGCTTCCGCTTTTCTATTTATCGTCTTTAACTTCTTCAAACTCTGCATCAACTACATTGTCGTCTTTTTTGCCAGAGGCACCTGCATCAGCGCCGCCTGCCTGCGCTTGCTGGGCCGCAGCAGCCTGTTCATATAGCTTTACAGTCAAAGCCTGAACGATTTCTTGAAGAGCATCTTTTTTCGCACGCATTTCTGCTAAATCGTTTTTCTCGATAGCTTGCTTTAGAGCATCCTTCGCATCATTTGCTTTTGCTACTTCAGCAGCGTCAACCTTACCTTCCAGATCCTTTAAGGTTTTTTCTGTTGTAAAGACTAGCTGATCCGCTTCATTGCGAAGTTCTGCTTCTTCTTTGCGTTGTTTATCCGCTTCCGCGTTTTCTTCTGCTTCGCGGACCATTTTTTGAATTTCATCATCAGAAAGTCCTGTAGATGATTTAATGGTAATTTGCTGCTCTTTATTTGTACCAAGATCCTTAGCACGAACATTTACGATACCGTTTTTATCGATATCGAAAGTTACTTCGATTTGCGGAATTCCCCGTGGTGCCGGTGGAATGTCAGATAACTGAAAGCGGCCTAATGTTTTATTGTCCGCTGCCATTGGACGCTCCCCTTGAAGAACGTGGATATCCACGGCTGTTTGGTTGTCAGCAGCAGTTGAGAACACCTGTGACTTGGAAGTTGGGATGGTTGTATTACGGTCGATTAATTTTGTAAATACACTGCCCATTGTTTCAATACCAAGGGATAATGGCGTTACATCTAGAAGTACTACGTCTTTTACGTCACCAGTGATAACGCCGCCCTGAATTGCTGCACCCATCGCTACAACTTCATCAGGGTTTACTCCGCGATGCGGCTCTTTGCCAGTTGCCTTTTTAATGGCTTCTTGAACAGCAGGGATACGAGTAGAACCACCGACAAGAATAACTTTGTCAAGTTCTGATGGAGACATACTTGCATCGCTCAATGCCTGGCGGACAGGTCCCATCGTACGTTCAACAAGATGTGCTGTTAATTCATCAAATTTAGCCCTTGATAAAGTTACTTCCAAATGAAGCGGACCTGCAGGGCCTGCAGTGATAAATGGCAGGGATACCTGCGTGGAAGTCACGCCGGAAAGATCCTTTTTCGCTTTTTCAGCAGCATCCTTCAAACGTTGCAAGGCCATTTTATCTTGAGAAAGGTCAATGCCATTTTCCTTTTTGAATTGATCTACTAAATAATCAATAATCACTTGGTCAAAGTCATCACCGCCAAGACGGTTGTCACCGGCAGTTGATTTTACCTCAAAAACACCGTCTCCAAGTTCAAGAATGGAAACGTCAAATGTACCGCCACCAAGGTCATAAACAAGAATCGTTTGATCTTGGTCTGTTTTATCCAAACCGTATGCTAAAGCAGCAGCAGTCGGTTCGTTAATAATCCGTTCTACTTCAAGACCGGCAATTTTACCTGCATCCTTCGTAGCCTGACGCTCAGCATCGTTAAAGTAAGCAGGAACTGTAATGACTGCCTTTGTTACTGGCTCACCAAGATAATCCTCTGCATAGGATTTTAAATACTGAAGTATGATAGCCGAAATTTCCTGCGGTGTATATTGCTTTCCTTCAATTTCTTCCTTATGTGCAGTACCCATATGACGCTTAATGGAAATAATCGTATTTGGGTTTGTGATCGCCTGGCGCTTTGCCACTTCCCCTACTTGACGTTCCCCATTTTTGAAGGCTACAACAGATGGAGTTGTACGGTTGCCTTCTGGATTGGGAATTACCTTTGGTTCCCCGCCTTCAAGTACAGCAACACAGGAGTTGGTTGTACCAAGGTCAATACCGATAATTTTGCTCATTGCCTTTATCCTCCTTATAAAATAATATGTAGGCTTATTGATTCACTTTTACCATTGATGGCCGAATCACCCGGTCTTTTAGTAAATAGCCCTTCTGGAATTCCTCAATCACTACGTTTGAGCCATAAGCAGCATCGTCTCCCTGCATTACAGCATGATGTTGATGAGGGTCAAATTCCTTCCCCACTGCTTCAATTGGCTCGACACCTTCTTTTTTCAAAGCATCGATTAAGCTGCGGTAGACCATATCCATTCCCTGCAGCACTGACTTTGTTTGTTCGTTGTCTGCCTCAATCTCCAAAGCTCTTCCAAAGTTATCAAGTACCGGAAGTAAATCGGTCACTAGTTTTTGCGCTCTATATTTTTCGCCCGCCTCTTGATCCAAGCGGGTACGGCGTTTGAAATTATCAAAGTCTGCTTGCAGGCGAAGGTAGCGGTTCTCTGCCGCCTCTAGTTTATCCTTTAACATTTGAATTTCCTGCAATTGAGCTTCAGCTTCAGCATGAACAGGCTGTTCAGCAGTTTCTGCCTCCATTTCAATTGTTTGTTCAATTGATTGTCCGGCACGAGCGGCTTCATTATTAGTAAATTCAACGCTTTCGCTGCCTCTTAAATCTTCCATTTCTTCATTCAAGGTATTGTTTTTTTCGTTTGACAACATACTCACCTCCCTTAAAGAATCAAATCTCAATTATTTAATGGCTGATAACCATGGTAAGAGGGTGAAATGGTTGATTTCACCCTTACTCAATATTACCAGTGTTATTTGTATTGATACAGCTTTGTTAATACCGCCGATAAATCATGGCTTAATAACTGCAATAAGCTGATAACACGTGAATATTCCATCCTTGTCGGGCCAAGAATCGCAATCGTCCCCAATTTTTCTGTGCCGGCAGAATAAGTAGCCGTGATCAAACTGCAATCTTCCATGATACTATTTTGATTCTCACTGCCAATCTTCACGCTAATACCCTTTTGATTGCTTCTGATTAAATTTGTAATCCAATCTTCTCGATCTATCATGGTTAATAGATTACGTATTTTGGCAATATCATGAAATTCTGGCTGACTTAACATGTTCGTTTTCCCTGCGAAAAATAACTTTTCAGTTGCTGGCATTTTAAAGGTTTCCGCAATGGTATGAAGAAAAAGATCATAACGGCGGATATGCTGTTTTAAAAGCATTGCCACCTCTTTAAAAATCTTATCATGTAAATCTTCAAGCGGGACACCGGATAATTTTTCGTTTAGGATGTTGACGATTTTCTCCAATTCGCTCATATCAAGTACTGCCGGGAGTGAAAAGGTCCTATTTTCCACATGGCCAGTATCTGTCACTAAGATCGCAACAGCTGTTTCTTTGTTTAAGGGGATGATTTGAATTCTTTTCAGCTTATTGATGCCGACATCCTGCCCTAGAACAATAGAAGTATAATTCGTCATTTCTGACAAAATTTTCGCAGACCTTTGGATAATTTTTTCAAATTCAAAAATCCTCTCCGCAAAGATGGATTGAATGATTGAAATATCCTGAGGATTCAAAGTCTGCGGTGAAAGCAAATGGTCAACGTAGTAACGATAACCTTTTTCCGAAGGGACACGCCCCGATGAGGTATGAGTTTTTTCGATAAACCCCATTTCCTCAAGATCGGCCATTTCATTTCGAATCGTTGCCGAACTAAAGGAAATTTCCTCTTTTTTCGACAAACTTCTAGAGCCGACTGGTTGTGCAGATCGAATAAAGTCATCAACAATAACCTGAAGAATCAACAATTGACGATCTGTTAACAACATTCATCACCTCTGTTAGCACTCCGCATTAACGAGTGCTAATTATACTAATAAATTATCAAAAAGGAATTATGGTGTCAATTACATACTCCTAAAAACGACTGAAAAACTTCATTTCCTAACAAACGGCCCTTTTTAGTTAAATATATTCTGCCATCCTGTACATTTAACAATAGTCTTGATGTTAAATCAGCTAATTCCTGCTTAAATAATTGCTCGGGATCACGGTCAAATTTTATTTTAAAACTTGAGATTGAAACACCTTCCGTTTTTCGCAGGCCTAAAAACATTTCTTCCTCCATTTGTTCTGCTAATGTTACTTGATGTTCCTCAATGAAGGGAAGTTTTCCACTGTTAATCTGGTCCATATATTTTTTCAAAGGCCCATAATTAGAACGGCGAAAGCCATCTACGTAGCTATGCGCTCCAGCCCCAAAACCAAAGTAGTTTTCGTTGTCCCAATAGGTTAAATTATGCTTGCTTTCAAAGCCGGGCTTGGCAAAGTTGCTGATTTCATACTGTTTGAATCCGTGTTTTTCCATTGCCTCCATTACCATTTCGTACATTTGTGCCTCTATATCCTCACCTGGGACTGGAAGGCGGCCTTTTTTCATTAAATTATAAAAAACGGTCTTAGGCTCGATAATTAACGAGTAGGCTGAGTAATGCGGAATGTCCAATGAAAACGCCGTATGAAGAGAAGCTTGAAAGTCTTCAAGTGTTTGCTCGGGCAAACTGTAAATCAGGTCGATACTAATATTCTGAAATCCTGTCTTCTTCACATCGTCAATGGTTCGATAGACATCTTCAGCCCGATGAACACGGCCGATTTTTTTCAACAATTCATCATTAAAGGTTTGGACACCAAGACTAATCCGGTTGACACCTGCATCCTTTAATATTTGTAATTTTTCCTTCGATAAATCACCAGGATTTGCCTCGAAAGTAAATTCTACATCTGAACTTTTCAATAAATGTCGGTTAATGCTTTCACAGAATCGTTCAAGCTGCTTTTCATTTAAAGAGGTGGGCGTTCCTCCCCCAACAAAAATAGTATCAAGTTCTTTCACTGGATACTGCGCAAGAGTCATTTGCATTTCCCGATCCAGAGCTAGTAAGTATTCATCAACAGGCTGCCCCTTAAGAAACACTTTGTTAAAATCACAATAATGGCAAATATGTTCACAAAAAGGAATGTGCAGATAGGCAGCTTTAATCATCAAGGTTTCAACTCCTTACTAACAAAAAGAGGCAGGCTTCACCTTTAAAGGCTTGTCCTGACCTCGTGTTGAAGTTATTTTTTTGTATTATTGTCGTCCATCTTTAATACAGCCATGAACGCTTCTTGCGGCACTTCAACGGAGCCAACCTGTTTCATCCGCTTCTTACCTTCTTTTTGCTTTTCGAGCAATTTACGTTTACGGGAGATGTCACCACCGTAACATTTCGCTAAAACGTTTTTCCGCATCGCCTTGATGGTGGAACGGGCGACAATTTTCTGCCCGACGGCAGCCTGAATAGGAACTTCGAATTGCTGCCTTGGAATTAGTTCCTTCAGCTTTTCGACAATTACTTTTCCCCGTTCATAGGCGAAGTCTTTATGGACAATAAAGCTTAGAGCGTCAACTTTTTCGGCGTTTAACATGATATCCATTTTAACCAGCTTGGACGGTTTATAACCGATCAGTTCATAATCAAATGAAGCATAGCCTCTCGTATTTGACTTCAATTGATCAAAGAAATCATAAACAATCTCTGCAAGCGGAATTTCGTAAATAATGCTGACCCGGTTTTCATCCAAGTATTGCATATCGATAAAATTGCCTCGTTTTTGCTGGCAAAGCTCCATAATTGCGCCAACATAATCATTTGGCGACATCATGGTTGCTTTCACATATGGCTCCTCAACCCGGTCGATTTTTTGCGGGTCAGGCATATTGGATGGGTTGTCTACGTTGATCAGTTCTCCGTCTGTCATATGGACATGATAGATAACACTTGGAGCAGTCGCAATTAAATCGATTTTAAATTCCCGCTCAATCCGCTCTTGGATGATTTCCATATGAAGCAGTCCCAGGAATCCACAGCGGAAGCCAAACCCCAGCGCCTGTGATGTTTCCGGTTCAAATTGCAGGGCGGAATCATTCAGCTGCAGCTTTTCCAACGCTTCACGGAGATCATTAAATTTAGCCGTGTCAATTGGGTACATTCCGCAATAAACCATTGGATTTAATTTACGATAGCCTGGCAGCGCTTCTTTAGCTCCGTTTTTGGCATTGGTGATTGTATCTCCGACACGGGTATCGCCGACATTTTTAATAGATGCCGCAAGATAGCCCACATCACCGACAGTTAATTCATTTCGCTGCACTTCTCTTGGATTATGAACGCCGACTTCAGTCACTTCAAATTCCGCACCGGTGGCCATCATTTTAATTTTATCGCCTACCTTTACAGTCCCGTCGACGATACGAATATAGGCGATTACACCGCGATAGGCATCATATAGCGAATCGAAAATCAGTGCTTTTAATGGCGCTCCAGGATCTCCCACAGGGGCAGGGACCTTCTCAACAATCTGCTCAAGGATATCTTCAATTCCGATTCCTGCTTTTGCCGAGGCTAAAACTGCCTCGGAAGCATCAAGCCCGATGACTTCTTCAATTTCATTGCGCACCCTTTCTGGGTCTGCACTCGGGAGGTCGATTTTATTAATTACAGGTAAGATTTCAAGATTGTTATCCAATGCTAGATAAACGTTTGCCAATGTTTGCGCTTCAATTCCCTGCGCTGCGTCGACAACTAGAATAGCCCCCTCACAAGCAGCCAGGCTGCGCGACACCTCATAGGTGAAATCGACATGTCCCGGGGTGTCAATTAAATGAAAAATATATTCTTCGCCATTTTTGGCTTTGTATTGTAACTGGACAGCGTTTAATTTTATCGTTATCCCGCGCTCTCTCTCCAAGTCCATCGAGTCCAAGAGCTGGGCTTTCATTTCTCGGGAGGAGAGGGCATTGGTTTTTTCTAAAATTCGATCGGCCAAGGTCGATTTACCATGATCGATATGGGCAATAATTGAAAAGTTTCTGATTTTTTCTTGTCGTTTCAGTCGTTCATCTCTATTCATGTGGTTCACTCCTACTAAATTGGCGCAGATACACTATTTTTCATTATAACAAGAGGATTATCAAGATTCAACGAAAACTAAAACAGCAGCACCTTCACTGGTGCCGCCGTTTATTTCACTACCAAATCAATCAGACTCTCAGAAGCTTTGGTTAAGCCATCTGACATTTTTCTACCCATTGAGGAGAAAAAATTATAGGCATTGATCTCTTCAAGTTTCTTCTTTTTTGCTTCAATATCATGATTGGAAATATTTTTGCCAAGAAAGGTCGCCTTTAGATCAGTCCCTGTTTCATTTATAGAGACCGCGTTTTGAAAATTGGGATCCTGATACCCTTTCATTTTTTGGATTCCATTGTTCGCCAATTCCATTCCCGTTAAAACTGAAATAAACATTAGCGCTGCGATAATGAAACTTTTTACCATGAACATTTTCATATGAAATGCTCCTATCATCTATTGTTTATTAGTAGATTGCTCCGTATCCTTGTTCACCTTTTCTGCCTGCCAGAAATAATCGCTGAACACATCTGCGAGTGCATCTGCCGACCTGTTCAGTTCTTCAAATGTATTATCGACACCGCCAAATTCAATTAACATCGCATTTTCAGAAAGGTTTTGATTATAGATATTGTTGCTTCCAGGTTCATTTTTCACGAATGCCCCTCTACTTAAACCTTTATACTTTTTTTCCAAAAGTTGGTGTAATTCATTTGCAAGCTTTGCGTTTTTTTCATAATTTGGATTTTTACCACCGATGATAAAAGCAATTTTGGCATAAGATTTCCCGTTAATAGTAACGGTCGTATCCTTCTTCCGCTTTGAATCGCGGTGGATATCAATTAAATATTGCAAATCCCGGTTGGAGGCCATGGCTGTTTGTACCACGGAACGTGATTCCGTATAAGAATCCCAATATTTTAAACCCTTTTTATTTAGATTCGCTTGAACATCCGTTTTATCAATAAAGGTTCCGATTCCTCTTTCTTCAAGGCTTTCTTTTAATTGGTCGCCAATTTTTGTGACATTGATTTGCGAATGGAAAGCTAAATTAGGATTGGTGACCCCTTTAAGGTATGGTAAATAGGATTCCCGATTATGAGTAAAGTAAACGTAGACAACCTTCCGATCTCCAGTCGTTTGGCCGGGTGCAGGTGACGGATTATTATCCGAAGGTTTGTCCAACCCTTCTATATTCTGCAGAGATGCCTCTTGTTCCGCTTTCATAATTTCAATCGGCGGCGAGGATTCCAAAGGCATATTTGTATAATTTGTCCCTTCCCCAGCAACCAGTATCTGCCCATCAAACTGAAAAAATCCTGGCAGCTCTCGGCCAAGCATACTCCTTGGGTCATCCAAATTAATGTTGCTTGACAGTTTAAAAACCAAATTCGTTAATGTTGGCATCGTAAAGTCAGGCTTCACTTTTAAGAAGTGGTGGTTTTCCCAGCCCATTAGTTGAAAAAGAAGTTCACCGTTCACTTTCGTTGCCGCCTGGTTGACGGAGGATGAAGATAGTCTATATTGGGGCTTTAAGGATGTTAAGAGCCCGCTGATAGAAAAAATAAACAATAAAAATATAAACAGTGCTGCCATAAACTTAAGGACACTTGTCCCTTGCACCATTATAAAGGTTCCTGAAGCTTTGGTTTTCATGGTTCCACCTCTCACAAAAAGGATTCTAGTAAATCCTATGACATTAATAGAGTTGGTAGAACCATTTTTTAGAGGCAAGTCCAAATCAGACTGCCTCTAACATTTTTATCTTGTATAGAACCCTGCGTTACCTTGATCAACAGTGCTGTGGAGGGCGGCGTTTAGTCCATTGGCGAGGAGGTTTGCCATATCTTCAATAAACACATCAACCTCTTTTGGCGTAACCATTAAATTATGGCCAAGCGGTGAAAGGACTTCTTGAATCAGTTTGCGTTTCTCATCATCCGGAAGTGTCCCGACAATGCCAAGGAAGGTTTTACGATGCTTTTCTTCCGGCAAATCTTCTTCGGTCAGTTTGCGTCGTTCTCCAAAGGTCATCCCGGCCGGAGCAAGTGCTCTTGAAGGTCTGTTCCCTTCTTTCATTTCTTTGCCAAAATGCTTTAAAATGAAGTCAATCGTATCACTTGTAATCGAAACGGCATCAACCACTGTAGGAACTCCTACAGCAATAACAGGAACACCCAATGTTTCTTTACTTAATTCCTTTCGTTTGTTCCCCACCCCAGAACCGGGATGGATGCCAGTATCAGAGATTTGGATGGTAGAATTTACCCTTTCAATAGACCGAGATGCCAAGGCATCAATAGCGATCACAAAATCCGGCTTGGTCTTTTCTACAACTCCGAAAATAATGTCGCTGGTCTCAATGCCCGTTAGCCCCATAACTCCAGGTGACAATGCACTGACAGATCGGTAGCCTTCCTCCACATTTTCCGGCTGTAACTGGAAAAGATGGCGTGTCACAAGCAGGTTTTCACAAACCATCGGACCAACCGCATCCGGCGTTACATTCCAGTTCCCCAATCCAACCACTAGACAGGAATCGGTTTTTTTAACACCTGACCCCTCTAGAAAATGGGCAAACTCGCTAGCAAAGATTTTCTGCACTTTTTGCTGCACTTCCGTATTTTGCTGACGGATCCCCTGGACCTCCAAGGTTAAATATCGTCCGGCTTTTTTTCCAAGCTGCGCCTCTCCTTGTTTCGTCACTTCTACTAAGGAGATTTTTATATCGTCAACATCTTTTTCTTTAATAATGACCCCTTCAATTTGAGACAAGTTTTCCTCTTGTTCAACAGATTGGGCAAGTACCATTTCCCTGGCTTCAATCGCTAAATCAGTGCGGACCGAATATTGACTTAAGTCGATAGATTCCTTCATGTTCAATCCTCCATTAGAAAAAAAGATTTCCTGCAAATAGAAACTATTTCCTATTTTTGCCCCTTTTCAAAGAAAACATGCAATTTATTCTATCCTAGCTAATGAATTCTATATTGCAATCTAGTTGACCATTTGATAAAATATCTCTTGTTGCGAATAATTGTTTATGAATGTTTAGTCGAGTTCATATAGTCTCGATTCTTTACAGGAGGTGAAATTGATGCCTAACATTAAATCTGCTATTAAGCGTGTAAAAACTAGCGAATCTCGTAATGCTCAAAATACAATGGCGAAATCTGCAATGCGTACTTCAGTAAAGAAAGTAGAAGCTGCTGTTACTCTTAACGACGCTGCTACTGCGAAGGAAGCTTTAGTAAATGCTGCTAGCCAATTAGATAAAGCAGCTGCAAAAGGTCTTATCCACAAAAACGCTGCAGCTCGTAAAAAAGCTCGCCTAATGAAGAAAATCAACGCACTATAATAAAAAAGCGATTCCTTTTTCAGGAATCGTTTTTTTATTTCTTTAATTTGAACAGTAACATTTCAATCAGCAGAGACTTATTCATCCCGCCGGTTTTCATTTGATAGTCGGCTTCGGCAAGGAGGCTCATGAGATTTGCAAGCTCCTCGTCCGTAAATTGCGCTGCCTGTCCGAGAGCTAGCTTCACTCGAAATGGATGGGTCTTCAAGAAACCGGCAATCTGCTGCTGGCCATATCCGCGTCGTGACAGCTCCTTCACTTGATAAATTAAGCGAAATTGATTAGAAAGCAGCGCCAATATTTTGATTGGTTCCTCATTTTGCTTTAACAAATCAAAATAAATCCTTAATGCTTCCTCCAATTTCCGCTGCACCACTTTTTCGATTAGCGTGAAAATATTTTGCTCCAATGAACGAGCAACCAATTTTTCCACAAGCGCCCCATCAATTCTTTTCTCATTTGCAGCATATAAAGCAAGCTTTTCTAGTTCACTCGAAAGCATGAATAAGTTGGTGCCCGAGAGCGCGAGCAGCTGCTCCACAGCATCAGTCTCGATTTCGATTCCTGCTGTCTTCGCCCGGTCCCTTACCCAATTTTTTAGTTCATGCTCATTTAATTTTTTGGCCTCGACAACCTCTGCAGTTCGCTTAAGTTCTTTGGTAATTTTCTTTCGTTCATCTAATTTCTCATAAGGTGCCGAAATGACCAAGACAGTATACGGTGCAGGCTCCCTTATATAGGCCTCAAGCTTTGCTATATTATGCTCGACTTTTTCTTTCGATTTTTCAGCTGTTAAAAAAATCGGATTATGTAAAAAAATAACCTTTCTTTCCCCTAAAAAAGGAAAGGTTTCCGCATCCTCTACCGCAATTTCAAGCGGAGTCTCCTCCAAATCATAGGCTGCAAAATTAAAGTCCTTTTCCTCTTCATTTAATATATGGTTTAGCAGCAATTGCTTGGTCTCATTGATTAAAAAGCTTTCTGTTCCATATAATAAATAAATTGGAGCAATATGATTTTGTTTAATTTTCCGCCACACATCTGTTACCATTTTGTCCAGCGCTCCCCTTTATTTCACTCTTTATTATCGTAATGAAGCTTGGACAATTTGACAAGTACAAAACACAAGGTTTGAAATAGTTATTTCCGAATAATTAAAAGGGAATTGACAGCATTCACCATAGTGCCAATTCCCGATCTATAATGAACGCCTGCTTTTATCGGCCCTAGGTACCGATATGTCAGGCGGAGTTCCTTTGGTAA
Source organism: Neobacillus sp. SAB-20_R2A (assembly GCF_049568635.1). Classification (NCBI taxonomy): domain Bacteria; kingdom Bacillati; phylum Bacillota; class Bacilli; order Caryophanales; family Bacillaceae; genus Neobacillus; species Neobacillus sp. SAB-20_R2A. The sequence goes on from NZ_CP145895.1 coordinate 4,471,669, forward strand.
GCTTATTGTAGCCCTTTGTTAGTCAAACTATTTTGACAACACTTGTCAGTACAGGAAAAGCATTTAGGGGAGGCTGGATTTTTTTAAGGAAATCGCTTATACTATATTGTGAAATAGGAGGGGTAGACTGTGAACCAATTTGAAAAAAATCCGCAAAGCAAGCGTAACGATGCAATTGATTCAGGGGTTGGATTTGGTGTGTCTTTTGGCTTTTTTGCTGTAATGTTTATCATTGCTACAGTCATTAAGCTGATCGGTTCTTAATTAATGCTACATAAGAGTTTCAGGAGGCTGTATTACCCGCAGCCTCTTTTTCATTAAGTGATGTATCTTATGGCAAAAACGTAGAAAAGGTTCCTGTATTTTTATAAAAACTGTAAGTAATTGCTCCCTGCAGGTCAGTTCGATAAATTACTGCATTTACTTCTTTTAAAAGCCTAATCACCTCCTGATGGGGGTGTCCAAATCGATTTTCTTCCCCGACAGAAATAATGGCCGCTTTAGGCTTAACCTGCCGAATAAAGGCATCAGAGCTTGATGTTTTACTCCCATGATGTCCGGCTTTAAGGACATCCACCGTTAATTCTGGATATCTCTGGATAATTCTTTCCTCACCCGGCTTATCCAAATCTCCGCCAAAAAACCAATTCAACCCTCCGAAACGGGCAAAAATGGCAAGCGAGCCGCTGTTTCGTTCTCCTTTAAAGTTCTCATCCGGACTAAGTATATAAAATTGATGATCCGCGTTTCCCCACCGATATCCAGAAGAAACGTGAACAAGATTTATTCCCTTTTTTTCCGCCTCCGCCCTGATTTCTTCCTCCATGGCAGATGGTTCGGCGACTGAGGGCAGAAGAATTTCTTCTACTTTAAGTTCTTTTATTATAGATTTGGCACCCCCGATATGATCCATATCCCCGTGTGTTAAGATTAATTTATTAATTTTTGTGATCCCGTTTCCCTTTAAAAATGGAACAACAACATCTCTTCCCACCTCGTACGGTTTCGCCCGCTTCTGCCAATTTTCATCCATAAAATTCATCGTTCCACCCGTGTCAATCAAATAATTCCCGCCACCACGGGGAAAATGGATGAAGATACTATCTCCTTGACCAACATCGATCATCGTTACCTCACCAAAGGGGTCGGCCCAGTTCCAGCCTGATTGAAATGTCAATAGAGCGGCAGACAAACCGACAAGATGCCATTTTCTATTTGGATAGCCCCTCTTTTCCCAAATGTAAAAAATATAAACAATCACCACCATATCAAATAGTAAAAAGAAAAGATTTGGTCTTCCGGGCACTAATGCAGCAAAGTTTAAATCAGCAAGTAAAGCAATTAAAGTGTTAAAAAGGGTAATTATAGACATGAAGAATTTTATGAGGATTCCCGGAGTCCACCCTAATACAAGTTGAATAAAAAATAAACCATACAATCCAGGAAGATAAACATATGAAAATAACGGGATATAGATTAAGTTAGCTACTATTCCTATGAAGGACAATCCAAAGAAGTGATACAGCAAAAAAGGGAGTGCTGTTAATTGAGAGGCTGCGGAAATGACAATCATTTGGATAATAGTAATCGAGTATTTCCCCAAAATATACTTTGCAGACAAGATGATGGCGGCACTTACTGTAAACGATAATTGAAAGCCGACGTCAAACAGCACCAACGGATTAAAGCTCAGATATATGATACAGGCAAGGCTTATGGCATCAAGGGGCAGCAACTTAAGCTGGTTCTTCCACTTTATTACTGCCAGAACAAGAAAAATCATAAGCCCTGCACGAATTACTGACGAAGACGCGCCAGTTAAGATGACATATACAGGCAATACCATCAAAAGAAAATTCGTCATCGTCTGTCTAGTCAAACCCAATCTTATCCCCATATAAAAAACCATCCCGATCAGGAGGGAAACATGGAGACCTGAGATCGCCAATAAGTGAACGAGTCCTGTCTTTTGATAATCCTCCTGTAAATCTGGGCTAAGCATTCCCCTCTCGCCAAAAATTAAAGCGGAAGATAATGATGCAATTTCGGTTGGAAACTGTTTTTCGAGGTAATGTATTCCCATAAAGCGGAGATCTTGAATGAGAGTGAACGGGGAATTTCTCTTTACAGGAGTACAGTTACTCAGAGGATTTTCCTTACTTTCAACAATCCAGTAAATTTCTTTTGTTTTAAGGTAATTACGATAGTCAAAACCATTCGGATTTTTAGCTATCTTTGGTTTCTTCAAATCACCAGACAACTTGCATACATAACCATAAAAAGACTTATCTTTAAGGTCTTCTTTTTCTTGTTGCGAATTCATTTTATAGTGGATAAGGAGTTTTTCTTTATAAACATGCTCTTTTGCCTGGATTTGTAATAAATCACCGTCTATTTTGGGGTCTTGAATATATTCAAGGGAAAATGAAGCGACAGTCTCAGGAATTTTCGTATGATTGTGGCTGGCTGCCTGAAAGCCAAAGAGGAAAAATACAAGCCATACTGCGGTTATTACAGATAATAGGTATGGTTGAAACTTTTTATAATGGTGCAAAACAAACAGATAAAAGATGGACAACATAAAATAGGGCAGAAAATGGTTCAGTGCCGCCAATACTCCTAAAAGAGCTGCAACTGCAAAATAAATATATTTTCCGGTCATCGTGCCTTCTCCAGTCTTTGAATAATATTGACGCCGGATTCAAGTCCGGCGCCAAACAAAGATTATGAATTAACCTTTCGAAAATCTATCACTGATTCGGTTAATTCTACCTTTTCCACTTTTACATTCGCTTGTTGAAACAGTTCAATTGCATAAGGATGATTCTTATAATCTTCAGCATAATAAACAGTTTTAATGCCAGCCTGGATAATCGCTTTACAGCATTGCAAACAAGGAAAATGGGTCACATAAATTTCCGCTTCTGCTGTCGGAACGCCAAATTTTGCACATTGCAAAAGGGCATTCATTTCAGCATGAATAGTACGAATACAATGATTATCTACGACATAACAACCTTTATCGATACAATGGTCTCCGCCGGCAATGGAACCGTTATAGCCCCCGGCGATAATCCGCTTATCCCTGACAATGGTCGCCCCAACTGTGAGCCGGGTGCAAGTGCTCCTCAGTGCAAGCAAATGACTTTGCGCCATAAAATATTGATCCCATGAAATACGATTCACCTTAGCCACTCCCTTGATGATGTTTTCTTTGTTTAAGTTTAATAGTGCTTGTCCATGAACGTCAATGATAGAATTATGGCGCCGTAACCAAATCCTTTAATTTTTCATACGTTTTTTCACCGATTCCGCTGACATTCTTTAAATCTTCTGCTCGTTTAAAAGGTCCGCTTGTTTCCCGGTAATCGATGATCGCCGCTGCCTTTGCCGGCCCGATACCAGGCAGATTTTGCAGTTCATTGACCTCCGCTTTATTGAGATTAATTTTCCCTTCATTCTGACCTGTCCCCCCTGAGACCATTACTCCATTACCCGATACCTCCGGGTGAACCACCGCCCCTTCACCCTTTGCCGGAATATAAATGACCATTTCATCCTTTACCCGTTCAGCAAAATTCACTTGACCTTGCTCTGCTTGTTCGGTTACACCTCCCGCACGGCTAACCACATCAATAACCCGCTCCCCCTCTGAGGCTTTATAAACACCTGGCTGTTTCACCTGTCCCTTTACATCTACCATGATTACTGCAGCTGTTTGACTCTGTGTCTTCCCCATATTTTCCTCGGATTTTTCTTGAACACTGCCAGCCTCTGATACTTTATCAGTCGCTAAGGGCTGCGGTTGGATAGCCTCACTAGCACCGTTTTGGTAAAAATAAAAAATCAAGACCACGACAAGCAATGCAACAGCAACAGCATAACTCTTATGTTCCATCAACCAGTCTTTCACTTGGCTCCATCCTTTCTAAAGGTATATTTTACAAACATTCCTCATAAGGTTATAAAAGAAACTCTGAGGTGAAGGAGGGTCGAAACAATGAATATTGGCATTATCGGCACCGGTAATATGGGGAGGATTTTGGTGGAAGCGTTAATTGACGGAGAAGCCGTATCTCCTTCTTCGATGCTGATTACGAACAGAACGATCGCTAAAGCCATGCTGCTTAAAGATAAATACAAGGAAATTAGGGTTGGGGCAAATGAAGTAGAAGTTGCGGCTCAATCCGATTTAATATTTGTTTGTGTAAAGCCATTAGATGTTTTTAAGGTGATAGATAAGATCAATCCCCATTTGACGGAAAATAAATGTCTTGTTTCGATAACAAGCCCTATCAGTACAGCACAAATTGAGAGTAAGGTTTCTTGTTCTGTGGTAAGAGTCATCCCAAGCATCACGAATCGGGCTCTTTCGGGAGTTTCCTTAATGACCTATGGGGAAAGCTGTCGGGATAATTGGAGATTGGAAATGGACAATTTAATGACAAAGATTTCAGTCCCAGTCGATATTGATGAAAAGGTAACAAGAGTAGCATCGGATATTGTCAGCTGCGGACCTGCATTTTTCAGTTATTTGCTGCAGGCATTTATTAATGCAGCCGTAAAGGAAACGGAAATCGATGAAAAAGTAGCCACAGTTTTGGCCAGTGAGATGATTGTAGGTCTTGGTGAATTGCTTAAGCAAGGCCATTATACCTTACCATCGCTCCAGGAAAAAGTTTGTGTGAAAGGCGGAATTACCGGAGAAGGAATTAAGGTGCTCGACAATGAGCTTGGGGAAATGTTTGAACATGTATTTCAAGCCACCCACGCAAAATTCAAGGAAGATCTCGATAAAGTAGAATTGCATATCTCAAAACATTAATTCGCCAAATTTCCGCAAATTCCTGCAAGTATAAATAAAAAAAAGCCATCTTTTTTAAGAAAGATGGCTTTATTTTTTGTGTGCAATAAAAAAAATTCGTTCTGAATGGGTTTGTGGTTTCGCATGCTCAAAATCAGCATTTATCTCTAATAATTGAAAGCCTGCTTCATCCAGCCAATCGGAATATTGCTGAACACTAAAGGTTCGCTGATAATGAAGCTCATCATAACGATCATATCTTCCCGACTTTTCATCCAAGACAAAAAAGCTCAGCTCATGCTCCACGCTATTTGGCTCCTCCCCTGGGAAGCTATTCCAAATATAAGCGATATGATCTTCATTTAAAGCAAAGGTTTGGTTCATAAAGACTTGAGTGATTTTATAAATAGAATGAACATCAAAAATAAAAAGTCCGCCCTGCTGTAAATGTTGAAAAACATGCAAAAAGGTTTCTTTAACCTCTTGTTCCGTTTCCAAATAATTCAAGGAGTCGCAAAAGATGCCGATGACATCAAACTGTTCCAGGTTTTCGAATTCAGCCATATTCTGTTCAAAGAATGGAATCACAAGCCCCTCTGCTTCTGCTTTTGCTTGGGCAACAGCCAGCATGTCAGCCGATAAATCAGATCCGGTCACTTGGAAGTCCTGCTTGGCAAAACGAACAGAAAGCTGCCCTGTTCCACAGGCTAGGTCAAGCAGCTTTCTGCCTTTAATATCGTATTTGGCAAGCTTCTCTTCCACAAATCGAATCCATTCATCATATGGTGCGTCCTTCATGAGTTCGTCATAAAGATAGGCGAAATGCTGGTAGCTTGTCATGAATTTAATTCACTCAGGACGTCAACCCGCGGGGCATCTCCCCACAAGCGCTCCAAATTATAATAGCTTCTTTCGTCACGATGGAATACATGGGCAACAACGTCCCCCAAATCGATTAACACCCACCGCGCTTCATCAAAACCTTCCATTCTCTTCACATCAAGCCCGTTTTCATTGGCTTTTTCCCTAATTTCTCTTGCAATTGCCTGAACCTGCTTATCGGAATTTCCATGACAAATCATAAAGTAATCGGCAATTAGCGAAATTCCCTTCATGTTTAGTGCAAGAATGTTTTCAGCCCTTTTATCATCCGCTGCTTTAACTGTCAATTGAAGTAGTTCTTGATTGTCCATTTACTCAACCCTTCCATTTTGGATTAAATCATTATACGTATGAAACGTTTCTGGATAGACAGTCTGATTTTTTTTCATTAAAAATAATATCGTATTTTTGACTGATTGGATTAATGCTTTATCTAAATTCTCTTTTGCCATTTCCCGTACTTCCATAACACCCGGAAAGTGTCTGCCTGGTTCAATATAATCCGCTAAATAGATAATTTTTTCAAGCAGGCTCATCCCCGGCCTTCCTGATGTATGGTAACGGATAGCGTCGAGAATTTCTCGGTCTTGAATCCCTGCTTCCTTCTCAACAAGATAGGTGCCGGCAGGAGCATGCCAAAGTTCAGCATTAAACCTGAGCAGATCCTGAGAAAAACCCTGGGTCCTAATAATTTCCTTCATTTCCTCTTTTGGGCGGAATTTGGCATAATCATGAAAAATAGCAGCCGTTTCGGCCTTTTTTTCATCTGCCCCATACCTTCTAGCCAATTCAATGGCTGTTTCCATTACGCCTAAGGTATGCTGGTAGCGATGCTCCGTTAATTGTTCCTTTACAAGCTTTAATGCTACATCACGTTCCATATAAATGGTTCTCCTCGATATATTGGATGATGGAATCAGGCATTAGATAACGCGCAGTTTTTCCGTTTTTAAATCTTTCTCTAATCATACTTGAAGATACCTCCATCGCCGGTACATCAACATACAGAATAGGATACTCTGTAAGATGGCTGTAGGAAGGTCTTTGCACGCCGACAAATTGGACAAGCTTTACCAGTTCATCAATTTTATGCCATTTAGGCAAATATTCAATCATATCAGCTCCAATTATGAAATGAAATTGATGCCCGGGATAGGTTTCATTAAGGACCTTCATCGTATCAAGGGTATAGGATGGCCCCTCCCTGTCAAGTTCGATTGGCTGAATTTTGAATGCCTGATTCCCTTCAATGGCCAAATCCAGCATCTGAAGCCTGTCATTGTTCGAAATCGATTCCGATTTTTTCTTATGCGGAGGCTCTCGATTCGGCATGAGCCAAATTTCATCAAGCGAAAGAGCGGCTAAAACCTCATTAGCAATCAAAAGATGTCCGAAATGTGGTGGATCAAACGTTCCGCCCAAAATTCCAACCTTCACAATACAACCCCACCTTTACTTTAGGGAAGAGTAATTTGTTTATTTTCAACCGATTCCTTATAAAGGACGATCGTATTTCCGATAATCTGTACTAATTCTGCCCCTGCCCCATCAACAAGCTGCTGGGCAACCACATTTTTATCTTCGTCGCAGTTTTGTAGGACACTTACTTTAAAGAGTTCCCTTGCTTCAAGAGCATCGGCAATTTGCTTCACCATGTTCTCATTTACGCCGCCTTTTCCAACTTGAAAAATCGGATCTAAATGATGGGCCTTTGAACGTAAAAATCGTTTCTGTTTTCCTGTTAACATGTATTAACCTCCGAGTTGTTTGAGCACAATTGCTCTCATTCGTTCTGCATCCGGGAAAGTCCCTGTCCATTTTTCAAAAGCAAGAGCCCCTTGAAAAACGAACATATCAATCCCATTTTGAATTTGTGCACCTTTTTGTTCCGCATCTTGTAAAAATTTTGTTTTCAGCGGATTGTAAATAATATCACAAACAATCGCCTGTTTATTTAAGTTGTCCAGTTTAAGCGGCTGTTCAGAAATTTCCGGCGCCATCCCAATTATGGTTGTCTGGATAATTAAGTCGTAATCTTCTAGTACTTGTTCCGCTTCCTCCAGAGAAAAGGCAGCTGATGAATTGGGATACGGACAATCATTAATGAGACTCCAAGCTTTCTCCAGGGTCCGGTTGGCAATGTCAATCTTAGCGGGTTTTTCCTTTGCCAAAGTAAAATAAATACCTCTGGTCGCACCGCCCGCTCCAATCACGAGAATCTTTTTTCCTTCAATAGAAGCAAATTGGTTTTCCAATCCCGTTAGAAATCCAAGTCCGTCTGTATTATAACCAATAAAACGGCCGTCTTCATTAACGACGGTATTTACCGCACCAATTGCATTCGCCAGTTCGTCTACCCCATCAAGATAAGGGATGACCCTGCTTTTATGAGGAACAGTTACATTAAATCCACCAACCCCAATTGCTTTTAAGCCTTTCACAGCATCCTCGAGGTTCTCCGGTTCCACTTGAAAAGGGAGATAATGGCCATCGATTTGATAAAAAGAAAATAAATCATTGTGCATCACCGGGGACATGGAGTGCCCGATTGGATATCCAATAACCGCATATAGCTTTTTCACGTATTTCTCCCCACCCAGTTTCACTTTTTATATTAATGATTTTCGTAGTAATGCTTGAACACCTTTGGGAACATAGGCGATTACCTTAGCTCCTGGTTCATTGACAGTCACCCAGCCAAGACCGGAAAAAACAATATCTGTCTTGGCTTCCTTAATGAAAAACTCTTGTTTGACAAGCTCCGGAAATGTTTCCAGTTGCTCTTGCCGAGGAGGGGTCAGCATTTCCCCAACATGTTTTTCATAAAGCTCATCGGCATTTTCGATTTTTGTCCGATGGATGTTTAAATCGTTGGAAAGATAACAAACAAAAGATCTTCTGCCTCCGCTTACGTAATCAAACCGGGCCAGCCCACCAAAGAATAATGTCTGCCCCTCATTCAATTGAAAAACCATCGGCTTGATTTCTCTTTTAGGCGTAATCACTTTTAAATCCCTTTTATCAACAAAATGCGCCATTTGATGGTGATTGATAATTCCCGGTGTATCCACTAATGATTTTCCGTCATCAAGCGGAATTTGGATAATATCTAACGTCGTGCCAGGAAAATGAGAGGTCGTAATGATATCCCCTTCACCGGTTACCTCTTTTATAATCCGATTGATAAAGGTAGATTTTCCAACATTCGTACAGCCGACTACATAGACGTCCTTTCCATCGCGGTATTCATCTATGGCAGCGGCTGTTTCTTTCATAGTCCAGCCCTTTGCCGCACTGACCAAAAATACCTCCTCAGGACGCAACCCTAGCTCCCGTGCTTCCTGCTTCATCCAATGAATCAACTTATTATGTTTAACTGATTTCGGCAGCAGATCGACCTTGTTGCCAACGAGGATCACTTTATTGCCCCCGACAAACCGGTGGAGCCCAGGAAGCCAACTGCCGTTAAAGTCGAAAATATCGACTATCATGACAACCAACGCATCAGTTTTGCCGATTCCATTTAGTATTTTTAAAAAATCGTCATCTGTTAAGCTGACATCCTGTACTTCATTATAATGCTTGAGACGAAAGCATCTTTGACAAATAATTGTTTCTTTTTCCAATGCGGAAGCGGGAGCATAACCAATTTTCTCAGGGTCTTCTGTCTGAACCTTTACTCCGCAGCCTATGCATATATGTTGTAGGTCACTCACTAATTAATCCTCCCATGAAACCATTCCTTTTTTTCGAAACCAATTTAAAATCCGCCGTTCAGCAAAACGGTTAAATTTTGTGAAAAAGCCGTCTGTCTGGGCAACAGGCACCACCAAAATGGTATAAAAGCCGCTGCGATTTCCGCCAAGCACATCGGTTAACAGCTGATCGCCAATCACGACAGCCTCTTCTTTTTTTATGCCCATTTGTGTAATTGCTTTCTTAAAAGCCTTTGCAAGCGGCTTTCGGGCTTGAAAAATAAACGGAATATCGAGAGGATCTGCAAAGGCTCCTACCCGTTCTTTATTATTGTTTGAAACAATTGTAACTAGAATATTTTGCTTTTTTAATTCCTCAAACCATTTAATTAAAGCGGGAGTTGCGTTTGGACGGTCCCATTCCACCAATGTGTTATCCAAATCAGTAATAATTCCCTTTATGCCTCTTGATTTTAATTGTTCCGGAGATATCTCAAGAATGCTCTTCACGTGTTCATCAGGTAAAAATTGTTTTAGCACTAAGCGTACACCTCATTAAATTACTAATCTTTGGTGATGAAGCCAAGGATTTCCCTATTCTTGTACCATCATAACTAATTTTAACTTTGGTTTCAAAAGAAAAAGCAAAACCATTTTATTCTTAATCTTATTGTTCTTCAAATCCCGACAATACATGATATGTATGTATGCAAAATAGGCAGAATCATATCAGATTTATGAAGAAAAAGGCAGTTTCATAAAAAAATAAAAATATTTTTCGACAAACATCTACTTTCCCGACACCTGTGGATAACGTTATTAACATTATACCCATTGAATCATACACTTTTCATCGCTTTATAAACAAGCTAATCACAAGTTATCCACCTTATCCTGTGGATAATTAGAACGATTGTTCTACAGGAATAAATTTGGTAGATTTAGGGTACACCATCTGAACTTACTATATTATGTTCCCTTTTACTAGAATAGAACCATCAATTTATTAACCGGAGGTGGAATCAGACATGCGTAAACTTTCCGATGAATTACTGATTGAATCTTACTTTAAAGCAAGAGAATTAAACCTAAGCAGCGAATTTATTAACCTTATTGAATCCGAAATTCGCCGTCGGTCCCTTTCTTATAAAATAAAAAAATCATCATAATTAACTGCCCAAATGGGCTTTTCTTTTTGCCCAAAGCAGGCGCTATTTTTGCTCGCCTTATTTTTATTTTAATAGGGTACCGATTTTTTCGCCGACTTTAATTTCTTTAGGAGTTTCTAGATCCGCAGCAGGCTCAAAGATGTTATGTTCAAACAGTAACACCACTGTTGACCCAAAGGTAAAATAAGCCATCTCACCGCCTTTTGTTAAATCTGACCCCTCATGAATGGTTTCAATAGAATTGACAAACATAGCCCCAACCTTCACGATCGCCACATGCCCAAACTCTGTTTGAACTTCTGTAATAACACGGTAGTTTTTGGCTAGTGTACGAACTCCATATTTTAGCCCGAGCTTATTAACAGGATAGGATTTTGAACCAAGCTTCCATTGCTTAGTAACCGTACCGCTTACCGGGCTGTGAATCCGGTGGTAGTGACTTGGGCTTAAGTATAGAATCATATATGTACCATTTAAATATTTTGGCAAAGCTCCTGCGTCCCCCAGCATTTCTTCGATAGAATACGTTTTTCCTTTTACAAGAATCTCACTATTCTGATTGATTTCCCCAACATCTTCAATGACTGCGTCAACCGGACTCACCACAGAATCGGTTGCTTCATCAATTTTTCGTGCATCCTTCTTCAGCCTTCTGACAAATAAATCATGCAGGGTAGGAAACTCGTGCAGTTCCTTCTCCATCTCTCCTAAATTGAGATGATAAACTCTTGCAAAGGAAGGGACAATGACGCGGCTCGCACGGGACCTGGCAAATCTTTTTAAGAAACTTGATGTCCACCTTCCATTCGTTAATTCAATAAATAATCGGTAAAAGGACTGTATCACTGGTATTACCCCCAAATAGTGTAAAAATACTCTTTACGAATAGACATAAAACCCTTAAAATTAAATATTATAAAGTAAACTGTGGAAATTATAAATTCCTTCGGCTTGAAGAAAGGAGTGGTAGGTAAAAAATGTTTTTATTGGATGTTATAGATCAAACCATCAAGAAATTAAAATCGCAAACTGCAAATGTCATCACTTTAGCCAATTTATCATTAGGTGGATTTGCCATCGTGTTTGGTCTGCACGGGAATTTGCGATTAAGCTTACTGCTCATTTTTATTGCGGCGCTGGCAGATCGATTTGATGGAATGATCGCCCGAAAATTTAATATTGAGTCGGAATTAGGTAAACAATTAGATTCCATGAGTGATATTATATCATTTGGAGTTGCCCCTGCACTATTACTATACCAAGGAATTTTAAATGAATTCGGCGGCCCCGGTTCATTTTTCACTGTATTTTATATTGGCTGCGGTGCCTTTCGTTTAGCTAGGTTTAATATTACCGAAAGCAACGGCTACTTTACTGGTCTTCCGATTACTGCTGCTGGCTGTTTGGCAACCCTAAGCTTTTTGGCGATACCATACCTACCGTCACAAACGTTCTTATTTATTATTATCATTCTTTCATTCCTTATGGTTAGCACCTTTAAGCTTAGAAAAGTTTAAAAATTCCAAATCTAATAAATTTGACTTACTTGGTTTTAGTACTAAGTAGGTCTTTTTTTTTATATTTCCTACCGCACTCAAATAAAATTAACTGGACAGACACAATTTTCCGTTTTCTTCATAGGAATTAATAATAGGCTAAAGTCCAATAAAGATACGGGGTGGAAGTGAATGTCTGGAATCTTAACGGCTCTTGGCTATTTGGTAAAAGAATTTTTATTTCTTGTATCTTACGTAAAGAACAACGCCTTTCCTCAACCCCTATCCGCTGCAGATGAACGAAAGTACCTGCGCTTGATGGCCGAAGGGGATTCCCATGCGCGAAATATGTTGATTGAACACAATTTGCGGCTGGTTGCCCATATCGTAAAAAAATTTGAAAATACCGGTGAGGATTCTGAGGATTTAATCTCGATTGGAACGATTGGGTTAATCAAAGCCATCGAGAGTTATTCAGAGGGTAAAGGAACAAAGCTTGCCACTTATGCGGCCCGTTGTATAGAAAACGAAATATTGATGCATTTAAGAGCTTTAAAAAAGACGAAAAAAGATGTGTCCTTGCATGACCCAATTGGCCAAGATAAAGAAGGAAATGAAATTTCTCTTATCGATGTCCTGAAATCAGAATCGGAAGATGTTATTGATACGATCCAGCTGAATATGGAACTTGAAAAAATCAAGAAATATATCGAGGTTTTAGACAGCCGGGAAAAAGAAGTGATTATCGGCCGCTTTGGTCTTGATCTGCAAAAAGAAAAAACCCAGCGCGAAATTGCCAAAGAGCTTGGCATCTCAAGAAGCTATGTATCTAGGATTGAAAAGCGGGCTCTGATGAAAATGTTCCATGAATTTTACCGGGCCGAGAAGGAAAAAAAGAAAAAAAACTCATAGTAAAAAGAGCAGGCTACTCCTGCTCTTTTTCCCCTTTTAAAAACAAATTATTCCACGTTTTCCCGCCATCTGGGCTTTCATAAAGGTCATTTTTGTAGGTAGTGAAGGCCATTTGGTTTGGATTCTTGGGATTTACTGCCAAATATGTAATCGGATTATCGTAGTCCAAGAATGGAATGGCAATATTCGTTTGCTCGGCCGTTGCAGGATCTAAAGTTTTTAAAAGTATTTTGTCGTTTTCAACACTACAAAATAAAAGAGAATCTCCGGCAAAAGTAACAGCAGTAACCATAAATGGCTCTGTCATAAGCTTCATCGTGTTTCCATTATCGGTGGAATAATAAATGCCTGACCGAGTAGACATGGCCATAATGTCTCCATTGACCGGGTGGACAGCCATCATTCCAAGCGAATCTGCTTGAAAGTCTTTGAATTTACTAGGCTGCCAGGTCTGCCCGTTATCTTTAGAATAATTCACACCAGTATTTAATTGGTCCGTCTCTTGATCACTGATCACATAAAGACCTTTGCCTGAATAGCTTGAGGCCATGAAAACATAGTTACCTTTTCCATAAAAGGCCAGCTTTATTAAGGTCTCCCCTTTATTATCGCTTTTAACAAGCCCAAGCGGATTTTTTAAACCTGTCCCTTTTTGCGGATGTCCGCTTGAGATAAAGCCATCTTCCACGGCTTGAAACCCCATATATTGATGACGGTTCGTTGTCGTTTCGAACCAATTTGCTTCCTTATATATCTTTAGACCATTACCCGCTGCTACATAGAGAGCGTTGTCATTACCAGGATAACCAATCCCATAGATCCGGTTAACCTTTATCGATTTTGCTGCTGTAACATCAAACTTCGGCAGTACATCGGCTTTTTGATTCTGTTCAGTCTTTTTAGATTCCTTCGTATTATTTGTGCAGCCAGCAGCAGCCAAAATAAACACGATTAAAATCGTAAAGTAAATTAACTTATGACCCTTCACTTCTATTCCTCCAAGCGAGAATATTAATTCTTATCACTTATAACTCAGCCTTAGTATCATTGTCAAATAATCAGTTTATAGATATTCTTTCAGCAGGTGCCTATTCATGAAGGCATACAACCACATAGACTATTAAAAACTGGAAAAGGGGGTGTGTTAGATGGCTTTTGGTTACCCATACTCCCCCGCCGGCTTCGGGGCTCCCTATGCTGCATATTCAGCCCCTTGCGCACGGCGCGGCTGGATTTGGTTTGCAGTTGTGATTATCCTTTTTATACTGCTGTTAATCTTCTTCGCCTGGTGGTGGTTTAGTTGTTTTTATTATTAAACTTTTTGTAGCTTATGCGTTTTGGCATAAGCTTTTTCTATTACCGTCTTGCCATTTTGATGGAATTTTTTGAAAAATAACAATATAATTAAGAACGTACATATAAAAAAGGAGGTCCCATTATGGCAGCGGTTACATATTCAGATATTTGGAATCTTGATGTGTTTTTTAAAGGAGGAAGCGATTCCCCGGAATTGCAGAATCACCTAAAGCAAACCGAAGAATTGATTAACCTTTTCCATACAAAAATAAATAACTGGACACCAAGCAACTCTGCCCAGGACAGTGCATTCCTGCAAGAGGTGCTTCATGATTTTGAGAAAACTGGAAAAAAGCTCCGTCAGGCAGGTGCATTTATCGGATGCCTGCTGGCACAAAATACCGAGGATAAAAAGGCGTACGCACTTGATGCACAGGTTACCGGATTAAGTGCAGCCTTCCAAACAGCGCTTGGAGCTTTTCACAATCTGCTGACATCAATAGACGATAAAGTATGGGATAACATTATATCTATAGCTTCTTTAAAGGAACTTGGTTTTATTTTATCGGAATGGCGTGATCGGGCTAAAGAGAAGCTTACAAAAGAAGAGGAAGCACTCATTAACGCTCTTGGTGTCGACGGCTATCACAGCTGGGGGCAATTATATGACTTAATCGTCAGCAAAATCAAAGTTCAATATACCGACGAAAATGGTGAGGAAAAACAGCTATCTGTCGGTCAGGCTTTCAATAAATTTTCCAACCCAGACAGAGAAATCCGACAAGCTGTTTTTGAAAACTGGGAGAAGGCATGGGGCGATCAGGCAGACTTCTTGGCAAAAACCTTAAATCATCTCTCCGGGTTCCGTTTAAATGTATACAAAAAACGGGGCTGGGATGAGGTGTTAAAAGAACCCCTTAGCATCAACCGAATGAAAAAAGAGACGCTTGCCACCATGTGGGCGGTCATCACAGAAAACAAGGAAAAACTCGTGAAATATTTAGAGCGGAAGGCACAGCTCCTTGGCCTTGAAAAGTTAAGCTGGTTTGACCTTGATGCCCCATACGGCACAACAGAATCCAAACTTTCGTATCAGGAAGGCGCCCAATTTATTGAAGAAAACTTTGCAAAATTCGGCGAAAAGCTTTCAGCATTTGCCAAAATGGCGTTTGAGGAGCAGTGGATTGAAGCAGCAGACAGGCCAGGCAAAGCACCGGGCGGATTCTGTACCTATCTGCCAGAGAGCGAACAATCCCGCATTTTCATGACATACTCAGGCACGCCGTCAAATGTCTCCACACTAGCCCATGAGCTAGGACACGGCTTCCATACGTACGCAATGAGAGGCGTCCCGCATATCAACCGCTTATATGCGATGAACGTGGCCGAAACTGCCTCCACGTTTGCTGAGATGATTGTGGCCGACGCTTCTGTTAAGAGTGCGAAAAATGAGGATGAAAAGCTGGTTCTACTTGATGATAAGATTCAAAGAACCATTGCCCTGTTGATGAATATCCATGCCCGCTTCCTGTTTGAAACCCGTTTCTACGAAGAAAGAAAGCAGGGACCTATTTCTGTTGAACGGTTAAATGAGGTAATGTTAGAAGCACAAAGGGAAGCGTACTGTGACGCCCTTGAGGAGTATCATCCATTATTCTGGGCATCAAAGCTGCATTTCTTTATTACAGGTGTTCCGTTCTATAACTTCCCTTATACATTTGGGTATCTTTTCTCATTGGGGATCTACGCACAGGCACTAGCGGAAGGGAAAGGCTACGAAGAAAAATACATTTCCTTGCTGCGTGATACAGCATCCATGACAGTTGAAGACCTTGCAGCGAAACATCTTCAGGTAAACCTGACAGAAAAGGATTTCTGGGAAAAAGCTGTAGGTATCTGTTTGGATGACATCGATGAATTCTTAGAGCTGACTGAAGGAAAATAATTAGAAATTATAAAAGCATCGGCCAAGTGGCCGATGCTTCTTTGTTATTCAACAACACTGATCTCAGCAGAGATTACACAGCCAATTGCGCCCGTAATAACGAAGGCTATTGCCACCATGAACATCTTCCCCACCCCTTAATGGATACTGCTTTCTTACCTTCAATTTATCATATTTTCACAGTATCTAACTTTGGGAAATGTGAACATTATGTTAACAAACTTCAATCCTCAAAATGAAATTATGATTCCTTTTTATTAGACTTAAAAATAAGCGACAAAAGCAAAATATGCAGCGGCATACCGACTACCTCCCTATCCGAAATTCCCTTGGCTAAGTGGTATCTTTCAAAACCCAGAAATAAGCTCCTCTTCCCTGCATTAAATAAATCATTATAAAAACCACCTTTCATTATTTAAATTTTGTTCCACTTACATAACACGGTACATTGATATTTGCCGGTCTTTGTTTTCTTCGTAAAGCTTGTTAATCCTTTCTTGATTAAGAGCTTCATCAAGGCTTTCTTTTCTTTTTGAAATCGTAATCGTTAAAAACAATATATTCAGGGTCATGATTATCACTTCCTTTAGTTTAAACCCTTTAAATTTCCCTTAAATTAGCTGGTGCATAGAAATCTGACGGTCCTTGTTCTGCTCATATAACCGTTCAACCATCTCCTGCTGGACAGCCTCTTCTAGACTAATTTCTCTTTTTTTGAATGTAACAGTTACAAAGAATAGATTTAAAGTCATTCTCATTCACCTTCCTTTCTGCAGCCAAATTCTTGATTACATGAAATGATGCATAGAAATCTGGCGATCCCTATTTTGTTCGTAAAGCTTTTCAACCATTTCCTGCTGAGCGGCTTCCTGCAATGTTACTTTTCTTTTTCGAATTGTGATGGTGAAGAATAAAATATTCAGTGTCATGTTGATCACCTCCTTATAAAGTTATTTCTGTTAGTCCAACAACATTTTCAGATTATGCAGAACATATCCAAAGTGCTAGTGAAAAGGGCACAAAAAGGCCGCAAGAAGATAGTTCCTTGCGGCCTTTCCCCGAAAAATGGGCACAAAAATACCGCAAGGCGTCATTCTCCCTGCGGCATGGATATGTAGATGCAAATTAACACACTAAGCAATCCATTCCAATCTGGTCGAATGCATGATATTCAAATATTCAGTTTCAGCCATTGCATTTGGGACACAACTCGTTAAATTAATCGCTAATAACATTACCTTCGACCTCCTTTTTGGAATTTTTTACTTGCTACGGTAATTATATCCACACACAGGTATTTTGTAAACCATTTTTTAGAAACTTTTTTTAAAATGGTTAAAAGCCCCATGATATTAAGTGTTAGGCATCTTTTCAAGAATTTACTTAATGTTTATCGGTCTTTTGTATGGTAAAGTGGTTTAGTAGATTTTTAGAAGAAGGAGTGAAGCAGCTGTGAAGCAGCACACGCAAGGTCTTTTTGATAAGATGGTTGATTTTAAGCGGTTCGGAACTGTTTTATTGGCTGTGGGAATCTTTTTCTTTATTGGTGTCATTATTCCCTCCGATACAAAAACGGAGATGGATTTAAATATATTAATCCTTTCCTCAATGTCTTTCTTGGCTGCATCGATACTTTTCTTTACTTTCTCAAAGCAATGCGAAATGAAGCTGCGAGAATTGGAGGATGGAAAGGACTATTCCTCGAAAAAATAAGCGCCTCTGCTGTGAATTAAAGGGTTCCTTTTTTGAGGTGCTTTTCTAAAAATAAGGGCCGAAATGACAGTGGTATTGGCATCGTTATTGGTATTTAAAAAAGTAAAACTCGCCATAGGAATTGGCGAGTTTTATTATTAGTAAAACCAAAACCTTATTTATATAAAACCTCACTTACTTCACCGTTCTCATGGAAAAACTCACTCCTTATTAAATATGATGCCTTGTCCTTAATCGAGTAATCAGCAAAAGTAAAATAAGCGAAGGTTTTCCGGTTAAATACAGAAATGAGCTCGTTTTGGGGTAAATAAGGGAAGAATTTCCGGTTATGCAAAGAAAAATCCCCCATTTTTTAATTTATCGAGTCAATAACCGAAAATTTTCCGTCTATTTAAGCCTTTTTTAATAACAATCACTAAATAAGCGAAATTTTTCCGTCTATTTTTCAGTTCGGGTGCTTAACCTGATCCCCAACCGATAAGTGCGGATCCTTTCGATCCTGTGAGGAGCTTTTTCTTAAAAGGCTATAGAGCCTTAACCATCTTCATAACTAAGGTTGCTGAATTTGTGGCTGCTTTATCGATAAACTGATCAAAGGAAATTTCTGACTCTTTTCCGGCAATATCAGAAAGGGAACGAATAATTACAAATGGAACACCAAACCGAAAGGCGACCTGCGCAATCGCCGCTGCTTCCATTTCCACTGCCTGTAGATTTTTAAATTTCCCGCGGATAAATTCCACTTTTTTAGGGTCCTCCATAAAGGAATCGCCTGTTGCAATTAAACCTCTGACAATCTGGAAATTTTCCAACTCCTCTGCTGCTGCTTCGGCAATCGACATTAACTTTTCATCAGCCAAGAAAGCTGCCGGCAGCTGGGGTACCTGGCCATATTCATAATCAAAAGCCGTTACATCAACGTCGTGGTGGCGCACTTCTGTTGAAATGACTGCATCTCCCACATTAAGGTCTGGATTTAAACCGCCAGCAGAACCAGTGTTGATGATGCAATCTGGCTTATATTTATCCAATAGAATGGTTGTAGACATGGCAGCATTTACCTTACCAATGCCTGAACGTAACAGGATGACATCCTTGCCGTGCATTTTCCCAAAGGTAAATTCACAGCCAGCTACTTCTTCTTTTGTTTGTCCTTCAATATGGTCTCTTAGTAAGGTTACTTCCTCTTCCATTGCACCAATGATAGCAATTTTCATATGTATAAACCTCTCTCCTAAAAGCTTTTGCTTTATTTTTCGCTTAAACGATTGTTTTATTATTTTTCTTCAAATTGATACATCGTATCCGCAAACATCATTGTACCTTTTTTGCTGACAGCTTTCTATCAAATCATTGATTTAGAATAAATATTTCATTAGAATTATGCATGGAAGGAGGTTGTATAGATGAATTTTCAACTTGATTTTATTGAAGATAAAGTGGAGTTTTTTGAAGCCGGAGATTTAAAAACGCTGGAAAAGAAAATCGCGAACCAAATCGAGGTCAACAAAGGAATCCTGCTGGGGGTCCACTCCGTTTCCCACCAAGTCCATGTGAATGAAAAAGGACAAACCTACTTTTCGGCAGTGGTCCATTTTAAAAAGAAATAGGATGGAACCGGTTAAGGCCCATCCTGCTCACTATTGCTGGATTTCCGCTAATTCTTCAACCCTTGTCGGCATCCAGCCTTCGCCATCAACCCACTTGATATATACATTATATTTCTGCTGTTTATCCTTGGATGCAACTGTAGCAAAGGATGCATTAGCAGTGGTTTTATCCCGGCCGAGCCAGTAAACAGTCATATTGCCAGAATCCAGCCCAGTTGCATAGGAGACGGCCTTCAGCATTTCCTGCCAATCAACTGAAGATTGATCGTAGACAGCTGTATGTTCTCCTGTTTGCGTTGTACCTACTGGCTTCCAAGCTGGATTTTCAATGGTTTTTACCACATTAGGCGAAGTCCCTCCATCAGTAACAACAGCCTGTGAATCATCAGCTTTTTCTGGTGCTGCTGTGGCTTCCTCGCTTTGTTTTACATCTTCCTCTTTGACTGCTTTATCTTCTGAAGGCTTTTCCTTTTTCTTGGTCTCTTCAGCTTTTTTCTCTTTAGGTGCCGCCTGTTTTTGTTCTTGTTTCGGCGTTTCCTGTTTAGTCACAGCTTTCTCGTCACTTCCGGATGCAAAAATATTATAAGCTACCAAAATAATTAAGGCCAAGACAATGATAATTAAACTATTTAAGACAATATTCGTTTTTTTTCTTTTGGCACGATAAGTAGACCGTGAATTTTGCTTGAAATCATTATTCAAAAATAATCCCTCCTAAAAAGCTAGGCTGTGAATATTTTAACATGATTTCAAAACAACTTGAAGGAATTTCCTCGATTTAACATTGAATTAAGCCATCACTCCTGCTCGGACAGCATTTTCACCATATCAGCAAATAATAAATTTACCCCTCCTTCATTTTCTGTCACATCCAAATTAACGGTTACTAGTGCATATTTTGGATTCTGATAGGGAAAATAGCCCGCAAACCACTTATTATGCAGCTGCTTGCCATCCTCATATTTCCCAGTTTCAGCTGTACCGGATTTTCCGGCCACCTCATATGGGAGTTCCTTAAACCAGCGACCCGTCCCATTTGGGTTCAATACGACCTCTCTCAGTAATTTTTGTAGTTTCATCGCCGTATATGGGGAAATGGAATCTCCTTTAAGCGGCTGTTCAGGGAAATTAACCATCGTAGTTCCGTTTTTATACTCAATTTTTGAAACGGCGCGGACCGATTCTTTCTTGCCGCCCCTAGCGATGCTCGCCATCATATTGGCAACCGCCAGTGGAGTTGCCCTGACCTCATTCTGGCCAATTCCGGACATTGCGGCAAAGTTCGGATCCTTTCTAGCCTCATCGGACAGAAAGACCCTGCCCTTGTCTTCATTATCAAACTGTTTGAAATCACTTGTGTGATAAACGTCTCCCTGCCAACCGACAGAACCCGTTAAAGACAATTTCTCTGCATACTCTTCCAAAAGATTTGGGTCGATCTTTTGCAGCTCCTTCGCCAGTTCACCAAAGGTGCGATTACAGCTTCTGGCAAAACTATCCGTAAAATTTAACATGCCGTAATCATATTTTAATTCCGGTTTGCCATTGATTTTTTTACTGCAGTCAAACAGTCTGTTTGGATCATCAAGATTATGGTCAATTGCGGCCGCCGCAACAACTGTTTTAAAAACAGAACCCATGATTTGCTGCTTCAGCATTCTATTAGTAATGCCTGTCCCGCTGTAAGGATCCTTCTTATTGACGTCAGGCCTTGAAACCATAGCCAGTACACTGTTATCCTCGATGTTCAGCAGAACCAGTCCACCTTTTTTAATTTGATACTTATCAACCAGCTCCTCGGCTTTTTGCTGAATGGTTTTATCAATGGTTGTCCGAACATTGACAGGATAAAATGGATTAGCCGGGTCAACATATTTTACGTTTATGCCAAATAAAGGCGCCCCTCCCCCGTCTACGTGGTAGACAAGCTTCGATTTCCCTTCAGGAAGCAGGAATTCATCAAAGCTTTCCTCAAGCCCAGAAACACCTATTAAGGTTTTCTCGGACAGCTCTTTATTAGGATAGCGCTTTTGCAATTCGGCTGCATTTTCTCCTGTCAGTCCAAGCAATTGTTCTGCCGGCACATTGGCCCGTTCAAATTTCTTCTCTATCGCAAATACGCCAGGTATGTTTAACGCATTGATTCTTTCCATCTGTGAAGGTGTCAATTCAATTGGGGCCGGGTCACCATAGGCAAATGGCTTTTTCGCTGAGTCCACCGCATTTTTCAGAGCAATTTCCGATATGCCTGAGATGTCGGACACCTTTTTAATATCCCAGTCCAACTTTTTTAGGAATGGGAATAAGACAAGTACACTGACTTTTTTATGTGTCAGCATGGTGCCGTTTCGGTCCAGAAAGTTCCCCCTTCCATTATCAATCACCAGTTCCTGTGTCCTTTGCTGGACGCTGTCTTCAAGCAAATTCACATTATGCTTGGAAAAGGTTTCCGTCTCAAACAATTGAATTTGCATAAGACGCCCCATTAAAAGCATAAAGCAAACGATACAAATTATAAGCCAGCCTTTTGCTCTTCTTCTCCACATAAAAAACACCTCGTCAAAAGTTTTGACGAGGTTTAGCGTTTTCAAACTATTCAGGCTGATTTTTCCTTATTTTATACTAACAATGCGGACACTCATCTCGCCGCCAGGGGTTTGGACAGATACTTGGTCCCCTACCTTTTTGCCCATTAAGCTCTTGGCAATTGGAGAGTCGTTGGAAATTTTTCCTTCGAACGGATCTGCCTCTGCACTACCGACAATCGTATAAGTTTCTTCATCGCCGTCCGGAAGCTCAACAAATGTTACTGAGCTGCCTAGAGACACAGTATCCCCTGCCAATTCACCTTCACTGATAATCTTGGCATTGCGGATCATATTTTCTAACGTAGTGATTCTGCCTTCAACAAAAGCTTGCTCTTCTTTAGCAGAATCGTACTCGGAGTTTTCAGATAAATCCCCAAAACTTCTGGCGATTTTAATTCTTTCTACTACCTCTTTACGCTTAACCGTTTTTAAATATTCAAGTTCCTGTTCTAATTTTTCTTTTCCTGCCTGAGTCATTGGAAAAACTTTTTCTGCAGCCAAAACCCTCACTCCTTCTGGTCTCACAACCCCCATAGATTGTGTATGTATGATATGTAAGCATTATGCCAATTGGCAAAAAATTGATAGCAGCGCGTCCTATTAAGGGCGCGCAGCTAATATTCATCCATTTTGTGGACATTTTTAGGATTATCACTTGCTATTGTTTCATAAAAATGACTTTTGTTCAAGAATTGTTTGAATTTTTGTGACCATTAAATCAATCGCCACATGATTATGCCCGCCTTCAGGAATAATGATATCTGCATAGCGCTTGGTCGGCTCAATAAATTGGTTATGCATCGGGCGGACAACATTGACATATTGGTCTATAACCGAATCAAGTGTACGCCCGCGTTCCTGAATATCTCGCTGAAGGCGGCGGATAATACGAATATCCGCATCGGTATCGACGAATAATTTAATATCCATTAAATCACGGAGCCGCTCGTCCTCAAGAACCAAAATTCCCTCTAAGATGATAACATCCTTCGGCTCTACATCAATCACCTGGTCAGAGCGTGTATGAATGGAATAATCATATACCGGCTTTTCAATCGGCTCATACCTCAAGAGCTGTTCGATATGCTCGATAAGTAAATCCGTATCAAAGGCAAGCGGATGATCATAATTCGTTTTTAACCGCTCCTCAAACGGCAGATGGCTTTGGTCTTTATAATAATAATCCTGTTCAAGCATTAAAATCGAGTGACCCTTAAAGCTTTCATATATCGCTTTTGACACACTCGTTTTACCGGAGCCTGACCCTCCGGCAACACCGATCACAACCGGCCTATGCATCATGCTAGTTCTCCTTTCGCATCATGTTGTTAGGATAAACCGGTTTGTCCATTTTAAATCGTACAATTTGAAGCGGATGTCTTGCCGCATCCAATTCATTTCCTTTTTCATCCCAAACCTTATCGATTACATGGGTAAAGTTCTCAATTTCCGGTCCAAAGAATTCAACTTCATCACCAGGTTTGAAGTGATTACGCTGCTGCAGGGTAACCATTTGCGTTTCATTGTCATAATCCAAGACAAGACCAACAAATTCAAAACTAGTCTTTTTGCTATGATTACCAAACATTTGCTCTTTATACCCGGGAACACCCTCGAAAAAGGCCGTAGCCGTTTCACGGTTGGCACATTTATCAAGCTCTTCAAGCCATTCCTTCTTAATCACAAAATTATCAGGATCCGCACAGTACGCATCAATCACTTTTCGGTAGACACTTACGACAGTGGCAATATAGTGAATGGACTTCATCCGTCCTTCAATTTTCAAGCTGTCGATGCCCAGCTCAATCATTTTCGGAATGGACTGAATAAGGTTTAAATCCTTCGGACTCATCGCGAACGGAGAATCACCCTCAGCAAATAAGGCATTTTCATCCATGCCCTCTAACTGATACAAGTCATAATCCCAGCGGCATGATTGACAGCAGCCGCCGCGGTTAGAATCGCGGGCTGTCATGTGATTAGAGAGAGTACAACGGCCGGAATAAGCGATACACATCGCTCCATGGATGAAGGTCTCAATTTCAATATCCACCTTCTCCTTCATTTCACGGATTTCTTCCGCACTTGTTTCCCGGGCCAATACGACACGCTCAAGCCCCTCTTCCTGCCAGAATTGAATAGCTTTCCAGTTAGAAAGAGATTGCTGTGTGCTTAAATGAACTTCAATTTCAGGTGCAAGCCTGCGGCAGGTTTCAATAATCAGCGGGTCTGCCACGATAATTCCCGCAATTCCAGCGTCTTTTAGTCCTAGAATATATTCTTTCAGACCGGGAATATTTTCATTATGAGCATAAATATTAGTGGTTACATAAATTTTAGCCCCGTACTTTTTCGCAAACTCTACGCCTTCTTTGATTTCTTCTTGAGAGAAATTGTCGGCATTGGAGCGCAGTCCGTATTCCTGTCCGCCGATAAATACGGCATCAGCACCATAATGAACAGCGATTTTTAATTTTTCAAGATTGCCTGCAGGAGCTAGGAGTTCCGGCTTTTTGACAATGACGCGTTTTCCATCAATAATCTCTGAAATCTTATCTTTTACAGTACTCATGATTTGAACTCCTCCCTTTCTTAATTAGTAAACTGTCTCTTTAAAATAGAATCCTGTATCTAATGGGCGGTTAGCCGGCTGGATTTGTTCAATCGCCTCTAACAGCTCATCCTTTTTGTCCTCATAATTGTCCGAGTCTTCAAAATAAAGGTCAATGGCTTCGCGGTATAATTTTGTAACAGTTAAAATATATTCCGGACTCTTTAAGATTCCATCAATTTTAAACGAATCAACTCCGGCCTCAAGCATATCCTGCAGCTCATCGATAATGCAGATATCATTTGGGCTCATAATATGAGTTCCATTTTCATCTTCAAAAATCGGGTATTTGTTCTCGCGTTCAATATCGTGGAGGAACATATTCTTTTGCTGTTTACGGTTTTCGATTTCCATAACTTTGCCTTGGTACTCAAAATAGTTGCCTAAGAGCGAACGCTTCGATTGAAACATGCAGCTCATTCCATGAACGAGAACTTCAATTTCAACCTCTGCTTGTTCCTTTATTTCCACGATTGAATCCATGTTAATTTCGCGGGCAAGGACAGCTCTTTTCGCTCCTTTTCTGCCCCAATAGTTACAGGTATACCAGTTGGTACCAGTTGTCTCGGTGCTCCAATGCAGCTTCATTTCCGGAGCTGTTTCTTTCGCAGCCATTAATACAGCCGGATCGCCAAATATAATAGCATCAGCCTTTGCATCAGATACAAAGCGAATATAATCGTTCAGCTCTGGAAGTTTATCATTATGAAAAATGGCATTCATAGCCACATATACTTTTTTTCCTTTTGAGTGAGCCAGTTCAATAGCTTTTTGTACGTTACTTCGAGTAAATTCCCCTGCAAGTCTCAAGCCGTACCGCTGCTCCCCAACAACAAAGGCATCAGCCCCTGCCTCTGCCAATGGCAAAATGTCATCAACAGAAATGGGAGTTACCAATAGTTCTGTCTTTTTCATTTTCATTCACCTCTTCGTTTACTGATTGCGACCCCATCACCGACTGGGAGAATAACCGTATCAAAATCCTTATGATTCATTAACCAGCGGTTAAATTCGTCTATTTTTTTGACAAGGTTCCGCGTCCTTTTAGATTCTATATCCGATTCTGCAACAAGTCCTTTAAACAAGACATTATCCGTAATAATCAAACCGTCTGCTTTTAAATATTTTGAGTAAATTTCAAAGAATTTTTGATATTGCCCCTTAGCCGCATCAATAAAAATAGCATCGTAGGGAGCATGGCCTCTTACACGCTCTTCTACATCCAGCGCATCTCCTTCGATGAGAAAAATATTTTCATGGTAATCGGACCTAGCAATAAATTCTAATGCTAATTGAATGCGTTCTTCATCCCGCTCAATCGTGATAATATTCGAATCCGGAAGTGCAAAAGCCATTCTCAATGCAGAGTAGCCAATGGCGGTGCCCACTTCAAGGATATTTTTGGCACCATGGATTCTTAGCATTTGAAGCATCGCTTCCATTCCGGCCAGCTCCATGATTGGAACATGATGCTCGTTGGCATAACCCTCCATTTCCATTAACAAAGAATGACGCTCCGGAATTAGACCTTCTATATAAGAATGCAGCTTTTCATTTAACAAGCTGCTTCACCTCAATCCTTTTAAACTGCATTGTTGCCAAAATATAGCTCTTTAGACATAAAAAATAGCGTTCACAGAAAAACAACGAACCGAGTGATATTCATTCGGACCATTGACACTGGCAGTAAACCGCCAAAATAACCTGTGAGTGACGCTATAGATACCTTATGAAACACTTTAGTATTCTACCATAAAAAAAGAGGGAATGCGAATAATTCCCTCGGGTGACGTACTATTTTTTACTGGAAATATGCTTGGCTTTTTCCTGATTGTGTTCTTCTAGCGTTTTAGTGAAAATAACCGTGCCGTCCGCGGTTGCCAGGAAGTAATAATAATCCGTTTGTTCCGGTTCTAACGCAGCTTCGATGGATGATTTTCCTGCATTAGCAATCGGGCCTGGTGGAAGTCCGGGGTTTTTATACGTATTGTAAGGAGAATTCACTTCCAAATCCTTATAGACCACTCTTTCCTTATGCTTACCTTGGGCATATAGAACGGTTGGATCCGTCTGCAGCGGCATCCCCTTTTCCATCCGATTATAAAAGACGCTGGAAATCTTTTTTCGGTCAGCTTTCTCCGTCGCCTCTTCCTCAACCAAGGATGCCATTGTAAGGAGCTGATGAACGGACAGCTTTTTATCTTTCGCCTCATCTGTGTAGTCAGCTAGAACTTCTCTCGTTTTATCAAGCATGGCTGTAACCATTTCCTCAACAGATGGATTCGGTTTAAAGAATGGATAGGTGGCTGGATATAAATACCCCTCTAGCGGGTACATGATTGAAGGGTTCAAGATTTCATTCGTTAGAATATCAGGGTATTTTGCCATTAATGTTTTTATAAATTCTTTATCATTCAATTTGGCGAGTACCTGTGCTTCATCCTGATTTGTTGCCTTCGCCATAATGGCGGCAATTTCCTTCAGCTGTTTTCCTTCAGGTATTGCAATTTTAAACGATGCCTTGGCAAGGACCTTGCCTGTTTTCAAGCGGCTGACAATTTCAGGAACATCCATGGAAGGACTTAATTGATAGTCCCCCGCCATAAAGCCGCCTTCATTTTTGAGCTTTACATAATATTTGAATACCTTGGCATCCTTAATGATCCCGTTTTGCTCAAGCCTTTCACCTATCCCAGTTACTGAGGAGCCAATCGGAATTTCCACATTTTTCTGCACTTTGCTGCTAGAATCTACGGGTTTAAGCGCTGATTGTATATAGAGGTATCCCCCGCCGCCAATGAGGACGATGGTGACCGCCAATATAATCGTAATAATTAACACAATTCTTCTGACGATTCGTGCTTCACTCTGATGTTCGAGCATTTTTTGCCGAATTACATGTTTCTTGTCTTCTGTCATCTAATTTCCCCCTCCCTGGTAGCTCGGCTGCTTTATTTATTCTTTAATAAACTTGAACCATGTCGTAATAATTTCAGCATAAGGTAGGAAAAATGTCAATTTTACATTTATTTTGTCGACGGAAATTTGACGATAAAAAAATAAAGGAACCAGCTTTGTCAGCTGATTCCTCCTGAGTGTTATTCCTCTTCTTCTTCATCTTGGATGAAGGTATTGTATACTTCTTCGATGATGTCCCATTCTTCATCGGTTGTGACAGGTGATAATTCTCCAATTTCGCCTTCTTCAGTAGGGATGTAGGAATAGGCGTGGACAACGACTTCCTCATCATCCTCTGCCTCACCAACCGGATAACATAAAACGTATGACTTTTCGAATTCATCAGATTCAAAGGTAAACAGAATTTCAAATAACTCCTCGTCACCGTTTTCATTGATCAGGGTAATATATTGTTCATCATCATAATGGTGTTCGTGCGCCATTTTTTCACCTCATTATTTTTTACTATCCAAATAGCCTTGAAGAATCATGGCGGCCGCCATTTTATCTATGACTTTCTTCCGCTTTTTCCTGCTGACATCTGCTTCAAGCAGGATTCGTTCCGCTGCCATAGTGGTCAGCCGCTCGTCCCATAAAACGGTTTGAACGGCAAACCGGCGTTCCAGTTCTTCCGCATAATACTGACTTGCCTCTCCGCGCGGTCCGATTGTACCGTTCATATTCTTTGGAAAGCCAACTACTACAGTATTAATTTGATTTTCGTTGATTAATTGGCCAATTTCCTCAAAACCGAACTGTTTTTTTTCTTCATCAATTTTGAGTGTTTTCAGGCCTTGCGCTGTCCACCCAAGTTCATCACTTAAGGCGATTCCAACTGTCTTTGAACCTACATCTAAACCCATTAAACGCATTGATTAACCCTCTCGCTGCTGTTTTAAATACGATTTTACCAGTTCTTCAATGATTTCATCCCGTTCCAGCTTACGGATGATATTGCGGGCATCGCGATGACGCGGAATGTAGGCTGGGTCTCCAGATAATAGGTAACCGACAATTTGATTAATAGGGTTATACCCTTTTTCCTTTAATGCCTCATACACTTGAAAAAGAACATCATTGACATCATGTTCAAAAGGCTCTTCAGGAAAATTAAATCTCATTGTTTTATCAAATGAGCTCATGAACGTGCACCTCGTATTGGAATTGTTACCTACATTTTACACTACTTTGTCCTTATTACAAAACAGATTTTACCCATTCTTCGACAAAGGCTAGCGCTGAATCCAGTTTTTCAGGGTCCTTGCCGCCTGCCTGAGCCATATCCGGACGGCCGCCGCCGCCGCCGCCGCACTTGGCAGACACTTCTTTAATTAACTTGCCGGCATGGTAACCTTGTTCAATTAAATCCTTTGTAACGGCTGCAATTAAATTCACCTTGCCATCTTGGGCGCTTCCCAATACAATCACTGCAGAGCCGAGCTTTTGTTTCAGATCGTCAGCCATGTTTCGCAAGTTGTTCATATCCTGCGCTTGAACTTTTGCGGCTAAGACAGTAACTCCATTGATTTCTTTTGCTTTGTTGACCAGATTTCCTGCCTCAATATTGCCAAGCTTGGCAGAGAGCGATTCATTTTCTCTTTGAAGGTGTTTGATTTCAGCCAGTAAACCATCAATTCGATGCCCCACTTCTTTTGGAATAACCTTCAATTTCTCCGCAGCATCCTTTAACATGCCAACCTGCTCATTTAAAGCTTTGTATGCTGATTCGCCGGTAACAGCCTCAATGCGCCTTGTGCCGGCACCAATACCACCCTCAGAGACGATTTTAAACACGCCGATAACAGAGGTGTTTGGAACGTGGCAGCCACCGCACAGCTCCAGACTGTAGTCGCCAACCTTGACGACGCGAACGATGTCGCCGTATTTTTCACCGAACAAGGCCATTGCTCCCATTGCTTTTGCTTCAGCAATTGGCTTCTGGCTAATATCCACTTCGATGCTGCTCCAGATTTTTTCGTTGACAATCTTTTCGATTTGCTCCAGTTCTTCTGGTTTAATTTGACCAAAATGCGAGAAGTCAAAGCGTAGACGGTCCGGTTCGACAAGCGACCCTGCCTGATTCACATGCTCCCCTAATACATCCTTTAACGCACGATGCAATAAGTGGGTAGCTGTATGGTTCTTAATGATTTTCACACGGTTTTCCGGATCCACCTGGGCAGTTACCTGCTGGTTTGTCTTTATTGTTCCGCTTTGCACTGTAACTTTATGAAGGTTCTGGCCGTTCGGCGCTTTTTGAACGTCTTTAACTGAAACCATTGTCCCATCGCCTTGAATGACACCGCGGTCAGCAATCTGTCCACCGCTTTCCGCATAGAACGGAGTAACATCAAGAATAAGCTGAACTTCTTCACCGCTTGAAGCCTCATCCACCAGTTCGCCATTTTTAATAATCGCTAAAACTGTGGAGTTTGTGGTCAGTTCATTATACCCAACAAACTTACTTGCCACAGTAATATCCCTTAATACGCCGCCTTGAACCTGCATCGAATTTTCATCGTGACGGGCCGCACGGGCACGTTCCCGCTGGACTTCCATTTCTGCCTCAAAGCCATCGTGGTCAACCTTCATGCCTTCTTCTTCGGCATATTCTTCAGTCAATTCAACAGGGAAACCATACGTATCATAAAGACGGAAAACATCTTCACCAGAGATGATGTCGCTGCCTTTTTCCTTTTCTTTCTTAATAACACTTGCTAAAATCGCTAAGCCTTCATGAAGGGTTTCATGGAAGCGTTCTTCTTCCGTTTTGATGACTTTCTGAATGAATTCAGCCTTATCCTTTACTTCCGGATAGAAATCATGCATGATTTCACCTACAACCGAAACAAGCTCATACATAAATGGACGATTGATGTTAATTTGCTTAGCGTACCGGACAGCACGGCGGAGCAAGCGTCTTAGCACATAGCCGCGGCCTTCATTTGATGGCAGCGCTCCGTCACCAATCGCAAAGGCTACGGTTCGGATATGGTCAGCAATCACTTTGAAAGCTTCATCCTGCCCCTTCTCGACACCATATTTTACGCCGGAGATTTCTTCAGTCGCCCGAATAATCGGCATAAACAGGTCTGTGTCAAAGTTGGTCGGAACATTTTGCACGACTGATGCCATCCGCTCTAGTCCCATACCGGTATCAATGTTTTTCTTTGGCAGCGGTGTATATGTACCGTCAGGATTATGGTTAAATTGAGAGAACACAAGGTTCCAAACCTCTAAGTAGCGTTCGTTTTCCCCGCCAGGATACAATTCTGGATCGTTAATGTCATTGCCATACTCAGGTCCGCGGTCATAGAAAATTTCCGTATTTGGACCACTTGGGCCTTCGCCGATATCCCAGAAGTTCCCTTCAAGACGGATAATCCGCTCCTCCGGAATGCCGATTGTGTTATGCCAAATTTCATAGGCTTCATGATCTTCAGGATGAATCGTCACAGAAAGAAGTTCTTTTTCAAAACCAATCCATTTTTCGTCCGTTAAAAACTCCCAAGCCCACTCAATGGCTTCCTTCTTGAAATACTCACCGATAGAGAAGTTCCCAAGCATTTCAAAGAAAGTATGGTGGCGGGCGGTTTTGCCGACGTTTTCAATATCATTAGTCCGAATCGATTTTTGAGCATTTGTGATTCTTGGATTTTCAGGCACGACACGGCCATCAAAATACTTTTTTAAGGTTGCGACACCGCTGTTAATCCACAACAATGACGGGTCATCATGGGGAACTAGAGATGCGCTTGGCTCAACATGGTGACCTTTTTCCTCATTAAAAAATTGTAAAAACATCGAGCGAATTTGCGATCCAGTTAAATTTTTCATATTTTATACCTCCTTTATTTTAAAAAAGCACACAAAAAAGCCCTCATCCCAAAACAGGGACGAGAGCATATCTCGCGGTACCACCCTGATTATGGATACAAAAACTGCACCCATCTCTCAAAAGCCTTTAACGCAGGTCTTACGGCAGTGGTTAGCTGCACTCCGGATTAGCGTTCTGTTATCCTTCATCCAGAACCCCTTTCAGCCAAGGGGGCCCCTCTCTTCAGCGCATAATGCGTTACAGATGGTCTATAACATACTTGTTCCTTCTTCATTTTAACCAATATTATCTATGACGAATTATAGCTAGTACTGACTTAGTTTGTCAAATACCTATGGAGATGTTTCATTACTTCGGGCAGCGATAAAGTGATTCTTTGCATGAATGATGCCAACCTTCAGAATCGCTACCACCGGAACCGCTAAAATCAACCCTAAGATCCCGCCAATCTCACCGCCTGCTGTCAGTGCCGCCATGATGACTAAGGGATGCATATGAAGGCTTTTACCCACAATATAGGGCGATAGGATATTACCTTCGAGAAACTGCAATCCAAATACAATAATCAGCGTGATAATAACCAATTTCACTGAGATCGTTGCTGCCACAATTACCGCTGGAACAGCACCGATGATGGGGCCAAAATAGGGGATGACATTTGTCGCTCCTACAATCATTCCTAACAATAAGGGATACTTTAAATCAAACACCCAGAAAAGAAGAGACGAGACTGTTCCGATAATGACACAAACAAGCAGCTGGCCCCTAATGTATCTGCCAAGTGAATCATCAACATCCTTTAGAAACAGGGTTCCTCTTTTCCGCCATTTTTTAGGTGTCATATACCAAACACTTCGTTTAATTAGGGCAAAATCCTTCAGCATATAGAAGGTGATAAAAGGGATAATCAGCAAAAGTGCTGCTGAATTTAACAATTGACCTAAATAGCCAACAATAATAGATAA
Source organism: Neobacillus sp. SAB-20_R2A (assembly GCF_049568635.1). Lineage (NCBI taxonomy): Bacteria > Bacillati > Bacillota > Bacilli > Caryophanales > Bacillaceae > Neobacillus > Neobacillus sp. SAB-20_R2A. The sequence continues at coordinate 4,504,151 of NZ_CP145895.1, forward strand.
AAGAGAATCAAGTCTTTTCTCAAAGGCATCAATGCCGTCATTGATTCTCGTTTGCAGTCCGTCTGGCCATTCTCTTGTATGGGATTGGAGAGTACGAATCCAATCTCGATACTGCTCAGCCAAAACAGGTGCACTTTCCGAAAGGTCTTTTATTTGATCTATGACTGCTGGAATCCCCTTATAAAGGGTAAACCCAAGTCCACCAAAAAATATGACATAAATGAGCAGAATGGCAATGCCACGATGAAGTCCTTTTTCATGCAGTTTTTCAACGATCGGATGCAGCAAATAGGTGATAAATCCTGAAATGACAAACGGAAGCGCAATAATGATGGCCACTTTTACAACCGGCAACCAGACAAAACGTATTTTAAGAAATACGTAAATGACAATTAATAAAAGGAGAGAAAAACCGATTCGGTAATACCATTTCATACGAATATCCAACGCCCGTGCCCTCCTTTAGTGGTTATTTTTGGAGACTCGGTAAATAAATATTCATTAAAAATCCCCCTCTGCATGTGAGGGGGACCTAACCATTTAAAATATCGCTCGTTTTACTTTTCTCTGCATTCTTTTCATTTGCCGGCCTGACATCAAATTATTTCTTTGCGCCAAATTATAAGCAGCCATCCCGGCACCAAAAGCAACCATGGTCGTCATCATTTTGTTCATACGTTTCACCTCTTATTTGGATTTAGAGTGTGTAACGACGTAATTCTTCTTCGAACAAATCGTCTAATGAACTTAGGGTTCCGTCTTCCTCGACTTGATGGGTATTGATAATTCCTTTGGCAACAGATAATTCAATAAAACAGTTCCAGCAATAGTATTGATTGATACCGATTTTTCCGATATCCTTGCTCGCACAATTGGGACACTTAAGCATGGAAAAGACACCTCACGTTTGATTAACGTCAACGATAATGGCATCTTTTCCAACCGTTAAGGGTTTCTCGGACTGAATTACCTGTTTCCCATCAGTGATATCTGAAAAGAAGCCATCCGTGATTTCGTACCCTACGATTGTTCCCACTTCTTCCTGAAAGTATACATCTTTTAACAATCCGAGCGACTGACCGCTATTGGAAAGCATCATCATCCCTTCAAGTGAATGCTGATGGTTCAATGTAAACTCAGGAGTTTCTTTCAGCTTTTCTAAGCTGCCAGCATCCTCAATCATGACCCCATCCCAGCCAAAGGAAGAAACCTTCTGAATGTCCAAGAAACAGGATTGTTTGAAGAAAACGCCTTTTTTAATCAATAGGCCTTTGACGGTTCCATTTTTTGAAATGCAAAGATCGCAAACCTCGCCGATTTTCGTTCCTCTTTTCGTTTCAAAAACCGGCTGCCCCTTCAATAAGGAAAATGTTCGCAAAGAGTATCCCACCTCCTTCGAACAATCTTAGTTTCCGTTATCTTTCATCAATTCATAAGGTGAAACGTTTTCCAAAAAGAGCTGTTTGGAATAAGAAAGGTTGTTTAACAAACAATGTAGAAAAGAGGTTAAGCAGAGGTCGAAACAATGAAAAAAAATCTAATCTTTTTTAGTTTCATTTTTGTCATGATGATTACTATTTTCCCTTCCCGTGCGCTTGGGGCGGCTACACATGGACAATATATTTTGATGACCAGAGAGGAATTTAAGGATTGGTTATTTCAAAATAAATTTACCAGAAATATAAACACCATCCAGCAGCATCATACCTGGCTTCCGTCCTACAAGCAGTTTTATGGGAATAATCATTTTAAAATGCTCGAGAGCATGGAAAATTTCCATGTTAAGCAAAGAGGCTGGAAGAATATCGCGCAAAACTTAACAACGTTTCCCGATGGAAAGGTTGCAGTGTCCAGGCCGTTTGACATTGCTCCGGAAGGCTCGATTGGCCCGATCGCTAACACAACCGGAATCATGATTGAAAATGTCGGTAACTTCGATATCGGCCATGATGTAATGACAGCTGAGCAAAAAGAAACGATTGTTTACATCACGGCTGCACTTTCCTTAAGATTCGGACTGACCCCCTCCATTGACAGCATTACCTATCATCATTGGTGGAATGTAAAAACGGGTGAGCGAGTTCTAGACAGAGGTCCGGAATACAATGTAAAAACCTGCCCGGGAACAGGTTTTTTCGGGGGTAACTCGACTACCGACGCCATCAATAATTTTTACCCGCTTGTGTCTCGAAAAATACAGGAACTATCAAGTAAATGAATAAAAAAAGACCCATCCTCCGGGGTCCTTTTTCATTTAGCTTCCAGTTTTCTCCATGAAATCATATGGCGTTATATTTTCCATCCCAATCATCGGATTGACGGTCATTAATTCTTCCTCAAGAGACAATTTACTCTGTTCTTGGTCCTTTTGAGGCTCGGCTGTTTTATCGGCAATGGCAATGGTTTCCTGAAGTTTTTCACAAAGTGTGGTCAGTCTTGACATTTCATCCGCCCGCGCAACCCCCATTTGCAGTGCATCGACCTCTCCGCATAATATCAAGGATTGTTTACTTCTTGTTATCGCCGTATAAATTAAATTCCTTTGCAGCATTCTGTAATAACTTCTAGTTACAGGAAGAATGACAATCGGAAATTCACTTCCCTGTGATTTATGGACCGAGCAGCAATAAGCATGGGTGATTTGCGTCAAATCCTGCTTTGTATACTCCACTTCATTGCCTTCAAAGGAAATATAAATCATATCCTGTTTTTCAGTATTTTCCTTTGCATAGATGATGGAGATGATTTCCCCTATATCGCCATTAAACACATTATTCTCAGGCTGGTTGACTAGCTGAAGAACTTTGTCGCCAATCCGGTACTTAACATCGCCAAATTGGATTTCTTTTCTTTTGCCATCCGGGTTTGGGTTAAAGATTTCCTGCAGGAGCAAATTTAATCGGTCAATCCCGGCTGGACCCCGGTACATTGGGGCTAGGACCTGAATATCCTTTGCCGTATAACCCTTATTTTTAGCATTTAATGCGACCTTTTCGATTACTTCTGCAATTTGTGCGGTAGTACATCTGATAAAGGAACGATCGGCTTGTTTTTGGGTTATGTCAGCCGGCAAATGTCCCTTTTTGATTTCATGCGCCAGTTCAATAATAGAGGAGCCTTCCGCCTGGCGGTAGATATCCGTTAACCGTACTGTCGGGATTCGCTCCGATCTTAGTAAATCCTTTAAAACCTGACCAGGGCCGACAGACGGCAGCTGGTCTTCGTCACCAACCATGATGACTTGAATGTTTTCCGGCAACGCTTTGAAGAGTTGATTCGCGAGCCAAATATCGAGCATCGAGGTTTCATCAACAATGAGAATTTTCCCTTCAAGCGGGCTCCCGTCATCACGATCAAAGCCTTCCGTCCCGTTAAAGCCGAGCAGACGGTGTATGGTGACAGCAGGCAATCCAGTCGATTCACTCATCCGTTTCGCTGCTCTCCCGGTAGGTGCCGCGAGCAGAAACGGAAATGGTTCGTCCTTTTTTTGATAATCCTTTATTTCCAAGGAGCAGCCGTGGAGCTCTCCATAAAGCTCGACAATCCCCTTGATCACGGTCGTTTTCCCTGTTCCGGGACCCCCTGTTAAGATCAGCATCGGTGACATTAACGCTGTTTGGATGGCTTCCCTTTGCGTTGGCGCATACTGGACCCCAAGCCGTTCTTCCAAATCACCTAATGCCAGCAAAAATTCCGATTCCGGGAATTGATCCTGATACTCTTTTTGCTGCAGGATTCGTTTAATGCTGGTAACGAGTCCTTTTTCCGCAAAGTATAAGGAAGGCAGGTAAACTCGTTTCTCTTCGCCAATAATTTTACCTTCCTTTTCAAGCCCGATAATTTCGTTTGAGATAGCCAGAAAATCAATGACGTCACGCTGGTTCTCTTCTAGAAGAGCTTTTACCTGTTCAAGCAGTGCTTCGGCTTGCATGTAGACATGCCCTGTCTGCATACATTCATTTTCTAATGTATAGAGGCAGCCTGCCTTAATTCGGTCAGGATGGCTGCCTGATATGCCAAGCTGGTAACCTAGCTCATCAGCCCGGCCAAAACCAATTCCCTCGACATCCTCAACCAGCTGATAGGGGTTTTTTTGAATAATCTCGAGTGTATTTTCTTTATAAGTTTGATAAATCCGCATCGACAGCTGCGGGCCGAAACCATACTGGTTTAACGCGACCATCACCTGCTCGAGGCCTTGATGCTCCATTAACGTGTCATAAAGCTGCTTTGCTTTATCCGGAGGGAGCTTTGGTACGGTATCAAGGAGGGAAGGCTGATTGAGAATTTTCGAAATCGCATCCTCACCCAGGGTTTCGACGATATTTTCCGCCGTTTTTTTACCGATTCCTTTGAACATTTCGCCGGATAAGTAAGCAATAACCCCTTGCTTCGATTGGGGCATATCCTTGCGAAAATGGTTGACATGAAATTGTGTACCAAAGCGTGGATGCTCTTTAAATTCCCCGTAAAAAATATATGTTTCCTGCTCATGTACTCTAGGAAAATAGCCAGTAACGACGGCTTCTTTGTCATCATACTGATGATTGGTCTCATCTACCCGGATTCGAATCACGGTATAAAGGTTTTGCTCATTGTGAAAGATGGTCACTATCGGACGGCCTTTAATAAATTTCCCCTGCTCACTGAACAAATCAAGCGATTCCTGCTTTTTCACCATATCTGCTCCCTCCTTCCTCGTGAAAAATTAATGGATTACTGATTCATTTCTAATATTTTTTTCGCATTTCCGGCCAATAAATGGTCCGGCTGGATTTCTAACGCTTTGTCGAACATCTCCAGCGCTTGCTGGCCTTGCTCTTGGAATGCGTAGGAAACGCCCAGGTTATAGTATGCATCTGAATGGTTTGGATCGAGTTCAACGCATTTCTTAAATTGGCTGATTGCTTCGCTAATCAGTTCCAGGTTTGCCAGGCATAATCCGTATTGGAAGTGTGCCTCGGCATCATTTTCATTCAATTCGACACTTCTTTGGAAGTAGGGCAAGGCAAATTTGCTCTGATCAAGATTGACTAATGAAAGCCCCAGCATAAAGTAGTTGTCGCTAGTTTCCAGTCCTTTTCTCATCGCCGTTTCAAACATGTTCTGGGCTTCTTGGAAACGATCATTGCTGAAATATAGATTACCTGCGCTGTAATAGGCTGCACCTGCATTTTCGTCAAGTTCAATCGCCTTTTGGAAAAATTTTAGCGCTTTTTCAGCCTCACCGACAACGCTGAGGACGTTGCCAAAATTAATATAGCCGACTGGGTCAGCCGGATTTTCCTGGATAGCCTCATTGAAAACCTTCACAGCCATTTCCCAGTTGCCTTCTTGCATATATTGAACACCTAATTGGTTTTTGTCCATGTTTTTCAACTCCGTTCTACATGGAAGTATACCATATTTTGATTAAAAGTTGAGGTTGTAAAAGGGGGCAGGCAGGTGATTTGAGATATCCGCCCAATTTGGCAAGGTATCCGCCAATTTGAAGAGATTATCCGCCAAAAATAGCCGGTTATCCGCCACCCCTGTTAGATTATCCGCCGAAGTCCAGCAGAAATCCGCCAAACCTATTTTCCTGCACCAAAAAACCCCGACTCCAAAACCGGAATCAGGGTCCTTAAACTTAGCCAACATATGTCAAACGTTCACCATTTTTATAAACTTCATCAATCGTTCCACCGCCAAGACACTCGTCACCGTCATAAAAAACAGCGGCTTGTCCAGGTGTGACAGCACGAATCGGTTCTGCAAAAATAACTTCAACCTTACCACCATCTAATAGACGAACTTTAACCTTGTGGTCTTCCTGACGGTAACGGAATTTCGCAGTACAACTAAATTCCACAGGCTTTTCTCGGTCAGAAACCCAGCTAACATCCGTCGCAATAATCGAATCGGAATAAAGCTTTTCATTATGGAAACCTTGGCCAACATATAAAACATTTCGTTTTAAGTCCTTACCAATGGCAAACCAAGGTTCACCCGATCCACCAATGCCGAGCCCATGACGCTGACCAATGGTATGATACATCAGGCCTTCATGTTTGCCTTTAACTTCGCCGTCAAACGTTTCCATGTTGCCGGGCTGAGCAGGCAGGTATTGACCTAAAAACTCCTTAAAATTCCGTTCTCCGATAAAACAAATTCCGGTCGAGTCCTTTTTCGCCGCCGTAGCAAGACCCGCTTCCTTCGCAATTTCCCGCACCTTCGCTTTTTCAAGATTTCCGATTGGGAACATGACTTTGCTGATTTGCTCTTGCGACAATTGATTTAGGAAATAGGTTTGATCCTTATTTTCATCAAGGCCTCGCAGCATTTTATATTCACCGTCGCGATATTCAACGCGGGCATAGTGACCTGTCGCGAGATAGTCGGCACCTAAATTCATCGCATGCTCCAAAAAGGCTTTAAACTTAATTTCCTTATTGCACATGACATCTGGATTTGGTGTCCGGCCGGCCCGATATTCAGCAAGGAAATAGGTGAATACCTTGTCCCAATATTGCTTTTCAAAATTAACCGCATAATAAGGGATGCCAATTTGGTTGCAGACACGAATCACATCATTATAATCCTCCGTTGCTGTACAAACACCGTTTTCGTCGGTGTCATCCCAGTTTTTCATAAAAATGCCGATCACATCGTAACCCTGCTGTTTTAACAACAGTGCCGCAACAGATGAATCAACACCTCCGGACATCCCAACAACAACTCGGGTATCTTTTGGGTCTTTTCTTTCCATCTAAAAATTCACCTCTCTTTACACACAAAATAATCTTGCTTTTATTTTCTAAGCCGCGAAACAACCTTTGCTGTTTCCTCCGCCGCTTGTAGGATTTCTTCGGTTGTCGTGGTAAAGCCAAAACTAAAACGGATTGCATTCGACAATCGCTCTGAGCCTTTTCCGAACATCGCCACAAGGACATGCGATGGTTCAATTGATCCGGCCGTACAGGCAGAACCGCTCGAAACCGCAATCCCCGCCAAGTCAAGATTGACCAGCATGGCTTCCACGTTAGTTCCGGGAAAGCTTAAGTTTAATACATGCGGCAAGGAATTTTCAAGCAATCCGTTTACAGTGAACTCAATCCCTGATTCTTGAAGCTTGTTCATCAAAAGCTGCTTATACTCAGCAAACTGTTCTCTCTTTGCAGAACGTTCTTCCATCGCAATCAGAACCGCTTCATGGAACCCGGCAATAGATGCGACATTTTCTGTTCCAGCGCGCCGTTTTCTCTCCTGCTCGCCGCCAAATAAACGTGGTGAAATTTTAACATTTGACTTTACATAAAGAAAACCGATCCCTTTTGGTCCATTTATTTTATGAGCAGAAACCGATAGCAAATCAATATAGCTTTCATCGACATTTATTTTTTCCATCCCATAGGCCTGGACAGCATCTGTATGAAATTTTGCCTGATGATCCTTCACAAGCCGGCCAATTTCTGCAATCGGCTGGATGGTGCCAACCTCGTTGTTTCCATACATGACGGAAACTAATATGGTATCGTCCCTTAACGCCTCCTGCAGGTCAGTAACGGAAATCCTGCCTGTTTCATCAACTGGCAAATAGGTGACCTCAAAGCCCATTTTTTCAAGCTTCTGGCAAGCATGAAGAACAGCATGATGTTCTACCTGGGTAGTGATAATATGCTTTCCTAAATGCTGATAGCTTTCCGCAACGCCAAATAAGGCCATATTATCCGCTTCGGTACCGCCGCTTGTAAAAATAATCTCGTTTTCCTTTGCCCCAATGCTCCCCGCGAGTGTTGCCCGCGCCACATCAATATAATGTCGCGCTTCCCTGCCAAAAGCATGGATGCTTGATGGATTTCCAAAAACGGATTTCATCGTCTCATGCATTTTTTCAATCACTTTTGGATGCATCGGAGAGGTTGCGGCATGGTCGAGATAAATTCGTTCCATTATGACACCTCAAATCAACATAATTCTCTATTATTAGCTTCGTCATTAAATATAAAACATATAACCTTCCATTTCGCCATCTTCACTGTGGCTTGCTAAGTCCTCAAGAGTCGTGTTGTCTAATACACCCTTAATCGCATCGCGAATGCGAATCCACAACTCCCGTTTAGCCGGTTCTTCATCTTCAATTCCTTCAACCGGTGTAATCGGGCCCTCAAGCACACGAATGACATCGCCAGCGGTAATTTTAGCAGGTACATCAGTTAATATATAACCCCCGTATGCTCCTCTGATACTTTTCACTAATCCAGCATTTCGTAACGGTGCAATCAATTGCTCCAAATAATGCTCAGATAGGTCATTCGCTTGGGCTATTGTTTTTAAAGAAGTTGGCCCTTCTCCGTAATTTTTTGCTAATTCAATCATAATTGTCAGACCGTAGCGGCCCTTTGTTGATATTTTCATAAAATAACACCTCTATTTTTTAAAAAATCTATATTCAAAAAAATCCGTAGTATTTTGGTTGGCATTAGAATTATAACATATTCTTCTTTAATATGCTTTTCCACGAGGAAATGGTATTGTTAGGATATAGCAAAATATTTATTGGAGAGATTACTATGCAGCAAAAACCGTTGGCATTTCGAATGCGGCCGCGAACAATTGAAGAAGTTGCCGGCCAGCAGCATCTTGTCGGTGAGGGCAAGATCATTGCTAGAATGGTAAAAGCCAAGCAGCTGACTTCAATGATTCTGTATGGTCCTCCCGGGATAGGAAAAACCTCGATAGGGAGCGCCATTGCCGGCAGTACCAAATATGCCTTTCGAACGTTAAACGCCGTTACAAATAATAAAAAAGATATGGAAATTGTTGCTGCCGAGGCGAAAATGTCCGGAAAAGTAATCCTGCTGTTGGACGAGGTCCACCGGTTAGATAAGGCCAAACAGGATTTCCTATTGCCCTATTTGGAAAACGGAATGATTGTATTGATCGGAGCTACAACCAGCAACCCTTATCATGCCATTAATCCAGCCATTCGCAGCCGCTGTCAAATTTTTGAACTTAAACCATTAACACCTAATGAAGTTACGCAAACCTTAGTTCGGGCCTTAGAAGATGAGGAACGGGGTTACGGCAGATTAAAAGTTGATATAACCGAGGAGGCGCTTCAGCATTTTGCCCAAGGCTCAGGAGGAGATGTCCGCAGCTCTTTAAATGCCTTGGAATTAGCCATTCTTTCATCAGATTCAGATGAAAATGACGTTATCCATGTCGATGTTCAAACAGCTGAAGAATGCCTGCAGAAGAAAAGCATTGCCGCGGATAAAGACGGGGACGCTCATTACGATGTATTGTCAGGCTTCCAAAAGTCAATCCGCGGCAGTGACGTAAACGCCGCCCTTCATTATCTTGGCAGATTAATTGAAGCCGGGGACTTAGTAAGCATTAGCCGCCGGTTAATTGTAATTGCCTATGAGGATATCGGACTTGCCAACCCTCAGGCGGGAGCACGTACATTGGCGGCCATTGAAACGGCAGAAAGGCTAGGCTTTCCCGAAGCACGTATTCCACTTGCCAATGCGGTCATTGAATTATGCCTGTCGCCCAAATCCAATTCTGCTATTTTGGCGATTGATGCGGCCCTATCCGATATTCAAAGAGGAATAACCGGCGATGTCCCGGACCATTTAAAAGACGCCCATTACAAAGGGGCGAAAGAGCTTGGCAGAGGCATTGGCTACAAGTATCCGCATGACTATGAGAACGGGTGGGTACCGCAGCAATATCTGCCGGACCGGATCAAGAACAAACAATACTATCAGCCGAAAAAGACAGGGAAATTCGAACAGGCACTCGCATCTGTCTATGAAAAGCTTACACGAAAAAATTAAACATGTATAAAAAAATGACGTGTACCAATTCACACGTCATTTTTTTATATAAATTAGATCAGCTGTTTTTAACTGAAAACTCTTCGCCAATCTGCTGTAATCTCAATTCTACGTCTTCTTCCGTTAACTCATGTTCCTTCACATACAAGTTCCTTGGGTGCACTCGGCATTCATGTGTGCAGCCCCTAAGGTATTTGTGCTCACTTTCCTCTGAGCAAATAATTTGTTTATTGCATTCCGGGTTTGCACAATTTACATATCGTTCACAAGGTTCACCCGTGAAATAATCTTTCCCGACGATAACATGTTCAACCTGATTAACCGGCACACTGATCCTTCCGTCAAATACATAGCATTGTCCGTCCCAAAGCTGTCCTTGCACTTCAGGGTCCTTCCCGTAGGTCACGATACCCCCATGTAGTTGTCCAACATCTTGAAAGCCTTCTTTTACAAGCCAGCCTGAAAACTTCTCGCAGCGAATTCCGCCAGTACAATAGGTCAAGATTTTTTTCCCTTCAAACTGCTGTTTATTTTCCCGAATCCAGTCCGGAAGCTCGCGAAAGGCTGTTATGTCTGGCCGAACAGCTCCTCTAAAGTGACCTAAATCAAATTCATAGTCATTTCGGGCATCAATGACAACGGTCTTTGGATCCTGCATTGCCTCATAGAATTCTTTCGGACTCAAATGTTTACCCGTCGTTTCATTAGGATTGATATCGTCTTCTAAGCGAAGGGTGACAAGCTCCGACCGATGGCGGACATGCATCTTTTTAAAGGCATGTTCATCCTCTTCATCAATTTTAAAAACCATATCAGCAAAACGTTCGTCTTGATGCATGATTTCCATATACTTTTCAGTCTGCTCGACCGTTCCCGATACCGTACCATTAATCCCTTCGGCAGCCACTAAAATTCGTCCTTTAAGTCCTAGTTCCTTACAGAACTGCAAATGCAGAGCGGCAAATTCCTCCGGATTCTCGATTGGTACATACATATAATATAGTAATACTCTATATGGTTTATTTTCTGTCATTTGTTACTGCCCCTATCTTTGTTAGTAAATTCTCCCTTGCCTGATCCACTTGGTGGCAACCCATTTTTCACCTTCGGATACCGGCACACTGGTGTGCAAGGACAGTCGATCGACTTGTCCCTTACTATTCCCATAATGAAAGTAAACAGCTGTTCCTTTCTTCGGAACAATCGATACTCCTAACTTTGGGAATACGGTTTCTCCTCCTGAATCGACATCATTTAAATAGATTAAAAAGGTGCCGATCCGCTGTCCCCCTTTATCTTCTTTAACCAGGTTTGCCGGGAAATAATCGAAGTGGGGTTTATATTCCTCGCCTATTTTATAGTTCAATACCTGCAGCCCTTCACCATTTTCAATCGGATAGCCAGTTAATTCAGCAATTCTTTTCTCAATTGTGGAGACGTGTCCATTTTCATTGATTGTAAAATACATTCCTTTGCTCGTTCTGCCAGAAGCTGCACGGTTCTCCCCAGTGTTTTTATCAATAATATGAGAAGGCTGTAATCTGTCGCTTGAAAGGCTAATCAGTTTGTCACATTCTTCGCGGCTTAACACATTATCTAAATGCAGAATAAATGGATGCTCCACTCTAGAAAGCACCTTAATTTCCCGGTCCCCTGCATATAGTTTATTGCCCTTTTGGCCAATTTCAGGAATTTCATAATAATAAGGGCTTTGCTTATCAGCTGTTACAATCGATTGGTTTCCACCAATACGCAATAAAGTCCTTAATGCAAATGTTTCATCGAATCCCTTACTAATCATCGCATCGACGATTTTCTCCGGGCTTGCACCTCTATTTAATGTCTGTATGATCCAATCTTTAAATTCGCTGGAGATATGCTTGATTTTTTCCACTCTATATTTCTCCTTTTAGAACGAGTACCAAACAATTATCTCTTAACGACAAGAAAATTACCAGCGATGGATATCCTTGTTCCTGCCCGAATTATCCTATTAGGTTATAAAAATAGCCCGTAAAACCAAGCGGGCTTGCCCCGTGGAGTGAGTCAGGGTTTAACATACTCATATCTCAATTCATCTTCTTTTGCATCATAATCAACATGTAAATCATGCCCGTCGAAATACCAGACATCACCGTCTTCAACAAAGAAAAGGATCCCATCCAGATCAGTACTGGCTGCTATTTTTAAGGGCTCCTCTTGAGTAAACGCCAAAGAGTACCCCTTCTGAATAGGACTATTTCCATAAACTTGCGTATAAAATCGCAGTTTATCTCCCTTCTTAAGGCCAATATCTTCTTTAAACCATTTTAATGCCTGATTGCTGATTTTAATTTCCATATAAAAGTCCTCCAGATAATTTTTTCTACAAAATAGTTTACCCATATCATTTCACTATAATTGGAAAAAAGGAGGCTGTCTCAACAGCTAAGATGAGACAGCCCCATTTCATCTGACTATGCAGCAACATCCCGTTTTTTGAACACAAAGAATGCCAAGAATTGAAAAATAACAAAGTAAATAACTAGAATAAAGATTGAAAAATTCATCGTCATCCCCTCGACCATCGGGGTTCCTTCAAAGTACTGCATTAAATTTGTATTGGCAAATAGAATATATTTTGCCCAGGAAAACTTAAGAGACAGCAGCGCGGTAAATTGTGCTCCAGTAAATAATAAGAAAATAGATAATCCGATGGCAAGTGAACTGTTTCGGAAGACAGAAGAAATCATGAACGCCATCGTCGCAAGCATAATCATATCAATGGAGCTTAAACCATAATAGATTAATAAATGGACCACGATATTTTGCTCAGTAACCGTACCGTTATGGTAGTTTAAATACGGAGCGGCATGCTCAGGCATTCCGAATAACAGTGCGCCAAGGGCCGCCGAAAACACAAATAAAATTGCCAGCATAGTCAGCGCAAACAATAAAACGGTCAGATATTTTGAAATTAATATTTTGCTTCGATTGATTGGCCGAATTAACAGCAGTTTAATGGTCCCCCAATTAAATTCACTCGCAACAATTCCGGCGGAAATGATAATCGTAAACAAGCCAGCCAGTGTGATGAGTTCGGATGCTTCTTTAACAAACGACCAAACATTAAATTTCTCTTTTGCCGGAAGATTATGTTTAATTCGATAGTCATTGATGGCGATTTCCTCTTTGAAAAAGTCCTTTTCTATTTTGGTTCGGCTTTGTTCCATCTGCTTCTTTAAGGCATCGTTTTCTTCCTGCAATGTTTGCTGCCAATTCTTATCCGGAACAGCATTAGAGCCAGTTTCTTGGTATTTAAAAAAGGCGCCGACAATGCAGGTTATAACAATCAGCAGCGCAATCATGACATAGGTGCCGGGACGCCGAAAAATTTTCATCCATTCATTTTTTATTAAATTAAACATGGGCTTCCGCCTCCTTTTCTTTAGTTACTTCAAGGAAGCGGTCCTCTAAAGTTTTCGCTGTTTCCTTTATGCCAAAAATTTTGATTTCTTCTTGGACGAGGATTTTAACCAGATGGGGGATATCCTCTTTTGAAAGACTGACAGATATTCCGTTTCGTGACAGATTTGCCTCTGCATCTGGGAAGTGAGCGTGTACGATTGGTAGAGCTGTTTCGCTCGGAATTACTTCCAATTCATGGACCGTTTCATTGCCTTGAATGAATTCCTTCACCTGCTGAACATCAATCAATTGCCCATTTTGAATAATGCCGATTCGGTCACACATCATTTCCATTTCGGACAAGAGGTGGCTGGAAACGATGACTGCCATATTTTTTTCACGTGCCAGACGGCGGACATAGTCTCGGATTTCCCGAATTCCTGCAGGATCAAGACCGTTTGTCGGTTCATCAAGAATCAATACCTCCGGGTCATGTAATAGACATTGTGCAAGCCCTAATCTCTGCCGCATCCCAAGAGAATAGGTCTTCACCTTGTCGTAGATTCGGTCCGACAGTCCTACCAGTTCGACCACTTCAGCAATTTTTTCCTTCGTTATTCCCTTGGCCATTCTCGCATAATGTATCAGGTTTTGATAACCTGTTAAAAACTTGTACATTTCCGGATTTTCCACAATGGCCCCGACATGGCGGACGGCGTCTTCAAATTGTGTTTTAATGCTGGAACCGCCAATAATAATGTCCCCAGAAGTAATTCCCATTAAGCCGACAATCATCCTAATCGTCGTCGTTTTCCCAGCACCATTCGGACCCAAAAAACCAAAAACCTCGCCTTTATATACCTGAAAGCTGATATCGTCAATAATCGTTCTGCCTTTAATCACTTTCGTTACATTTTTTAATTCTACGATTGATTCCAAAAATTTTCTCCCCTCTCTTCGAGTGCCCCTACATTTTAACCCATCAGTTAAAATTTTCCTACTAATTCACTAATGATCTTAACTTAATCTCAGGAGGGAATTAAGCGGCTGAAGGTGGAAAGAAACTAGGGCTGGAGACTGAGAATGATTAAAAGATCGAAAAAAACGGAAGGACAACAATAGCTAGACAAAGGAAAAAAACGGCTATCGCCCCCAATCTTTGTTTATCCTTCCACAAGGTGATGCCAAAGCCAAGGGAATAAAGGATAATAACAAACAACACAACGATTGATAGGATTTTCACGTTATTTCTCCACCTTTAAGTTTTTCTTTTGCCTTTTACCGAAATCTATTACTTCAACGTCGGGATTTACGGATATTTCTGCTTTTAAATACGATTTCGGCCAATTGAATTTTTCAAATTCCGGGTTGGTTCCAAAATATCTTCGAGCGTAAAAGGACAACGGATATGGGGCACCTTTTAGTTCTTTCTGTGTTTTTTTCAAAAACTTCTCAAATTCCGTTTTAAAATGGCTGGCGATTTTCCTTTTTATGACTTCTTGATTTTTCTTTTTCGTAAAGTCAATCCTCGAGGGATTTGACATGAGTTCAAATTTTACGGGTATGGTGATAAAAATCTTTGGGCGAGACCCCTTTAGGTCCATTTTGATTTTATTGTTTTCTTTTTTTATCACTCTTACGGCGAATGATTTTCGTTCGCCTGGAAAGGGATTAGGGATATCCAGAAAAAAATCACTCATGTTTGTTGTATCATCAAGAATATTGACCATACTTGTTTCCTGACCGGTTAACTTCCCAATCATTACTCCGTTTCTAAACACTGCCGAACCGATAAATTGAGTATCATCGAACTCCCCGGATGCATTCAGCTGCCCGGCAAAATATTCATCTTCCCCTTTAAATTTAGGATGCTTTTCCCTAACAGCTGAGGTGTTCATCGCTAAAAAAAGGTCTGATCCTCTATCTGTTGTCTTAAAAAAGCGGAAAAGAGTCGAATCGGGGATTAAACCATTTTCTATACCATGGTCAATCATGTATTGAAAGTACTTATGGGGCCTGGTCTCCATTTTTGGTTTATTTTTCAAAAAATACTCAGCGGCCTTTTCTTTCGAAACTGCCAAATAGGCGTTCATGCGAATTTCTTTATCAAAGACTACGTCATTAAGGATATTATAAAATTTTGGATCCTTTGCAAATTCCTCGGAAACTACGATAATCTTTAATAAATCATAACTTATAATTCGCGAGACAACCGAATTTGCCGTCACTTTTGCGGCAATGATATCGTTGGCATCAAAGGAAACAATCTCTCTAGGCTTTTCCGTTGAACCGCCGCCGCCTTGCTGACTCCCTACTTCCGGGTTAGCAAGCAGCATGGTCACTTTGATTTTCCCTTTATGGTGAGAACGGTCAATGCCAAGTCCAATCACGTAGGATTTATCCTCCATTTCCTCACGATCCCAGCAGCCTGTTAAGGAAAAAACAATCACGGCTATCAACAAAAATTTAGATACTTTTTTTGTTTTTTGCATGTTTAAATTCTCCTTTTAACAAGGCAGAAAGCCATAATAGCAGGGCAATGGCAGAAAACACGGGACCGGATATCATCCCAATCAACGGTTTTAGTTCAAGCGTTACCTCAATTGGATTGTTTGGCATATTACCAATCAATAAATAAATGGTTCCAAGCAGTGGGATCAAGTATTCAAAGTCCTTGATTTTGAAAATATGGCCGAACATCAGGGCAATTATATACAAAAAAGCGGCAAATCGGATAAAGACTCCCATAATCCAGATAACAAAAAAGAAGATTTCGATATTAGGAATATAACTTCCCAGTGAAATAAAGCGAATCGTCGTATGAAATGGATAACCCATTCCTCCTAAAGATTGATCCATTAAACAAATGAAAAATAGTGTTGAAACACTTGTTTGAATGCTGACACAAAAATAAGCAATCCAAGTGCCTTTTCGAAATTCATTATTTGTCTTTAAGTAAGGAACGAGCATGGTAAGCATAAAAAATTCAGCAAACATCGAAATTCTTTGCGAGCTATTCTCTAAAATAGCAAGTTTTCCCGCCCCCCAAATTGGCAACATGGCTTGAATATTACTATTTTGAGTACTTAATAATAACGCAACAATGAAAGTGAGAATGACATAAAAAATAATCAAATAAGAAACCGAACCGATATGCTGAATTCCTTTCTTCGCTCCGTAAGCACAAATTGATATTAAAATGGCATAAAGGACCAACACGGGTGTCGTATTAAAATAAAATGCCCGTATGATATTGGTATAATCTCGAGAATCAAACGAAATGGCAAATGAGCTGAGGACAAAAACAACAAGGCAAACAAAAAATCCGAAATAGCGGCCAAGTAATTTTTGAATCACATAAAACAAATTTTCCCCCTGAAATAAAGACATTGTTTTAATCAACAAAAAGAGCGGGATGAAGAAGAATGCAGCTGATAAAAGTGGAATCATCCAAGCTGCATTTTGGACCATATTATATAAACCAGCTGGTGTTTCTTCAGTCGCTTTTAAACCGACCATCAAAATCGCGATTGATACATACTCTCGAATACCAAGTTTTCCCGGCTGCTGTTTCATGCTAATCTTAATCCCTTCTTTGTTTAACCATATCTTTCGGCTTTAGATAACCCGGGCGTAACCTTTGCTTCATAGGTACTGGACGGATGATTAAGTCCCTTCCCGAAGAGAAATGCGGGGTCATCGGTGCAAAGTAAGGGACACCGAATGACTTTATTGAAACTAAATAAAAGAGACCCAAAACTATTAATGCCCCCATACCATAAATCCCCATAAAGCCTGCGGCAAAAATAAACAAAAAGCGGCTTAAACGAATCGCAAAATTCATACTGGTATCGCTGATAATAAAGGAACTTAACCCGCTTAAGGCGATGACGATGATGACAATTGGACTGATGATGTTGGCTTGAACGGCTGCCTGGCCCAAAATCAAAGCACCGACAATTCCAATCGTGGGCCCAATCGGAGAGGGCACGCGCAGCCCCGCTTCCCGAATCAGTTCAAAGGCCAGTTCCATCATAAGAATTTCAATGATGGAAGGGAAAGGAACTCGTTCTCTTGTACCCGCCATGGCCATCAACAAATCGGGCGGAATCATCCCGACATGATAATTTGTTATCGCAATATAAAAGGACGAGGAAAAAATTGAGATAAATAATGCCATAAATCGCAAAAGCCGAATGAAATTACCATACGGTGTCCGCAGGTAATGGTCTTCCGGTGAATGGAACAGGGCCCAAAAGGTTGCCGGGAGAACAAGGCAGTTAGGCGAGTTGGACATTAACAAAACAATGTGTCCCTCTTCTATAAATGATACTGCCCGGTCTGGGCGTTCCGTGTTTAAAATGGTCGGAAACAGCGATCTTGGCCGTTCCTCAATGTACTGCTCCAATATGCTTAAATCGATAATACTGTCAGTATTCAAAGATTCAAGCTTATCCTTTATCGTCTTCAGCAATTCATCATTCACTAGGTCTTGTTCATAAACGATCAGAACATCATTCCTGGAACGTTTAGAAACAACGTGAGCCTCTATAATCAGGTTTTCATTTTTAATCTTTTTCCGGATTAACGAAATATTATCAATCAGCTTTTCGTTAAAGGCTTCCTTCGCCCCTCTGACAATCACTTCGTTATCCGATTTTTCAATGCTGCGTCCCTGGACTTTCGATGTTCCAAATAAATAACATTGAGGATCACCGTCGATTAGTAGCGCGGTAAAGCCACTGGTGATGGTCTCCGTAATTTCTCCTATTTGGGTGCTTGTCCGCTCAATTGGGAAGGTAACAATCTCTTGAATCTCTCTTATTGGCTGATCGCTTTCAATAAGAGGCCCGAAAATATTTTTCCGAATTTGTTCTAAGTCGACCATGGTACTGATGTACAGCACAAACGCACGGCGATTTAGGGCACGGACGGTAAAGTCATGTATCTTGACATCAAAGTTTTTTGGGATTGAAAAAATGGACTTAAAAGTTTCTAAATTTTGTTCATAATGACTGCTTATATCCTGTTCTTTTAAATGAATTCTTTGTTGGTTTGATTGTTCGTAAAATTGAGATTCCGTTTTAAACAAATTGCGAAGCGGCTTTAAAAAGCTTTTTTTCATCATAAACCACCACACCCAATTTTTTTATAGCTTTCCAATTTTAGGGGTATTTATGATTTTTCAGCAAAAAAAAGCCCTAAGCATTTTTGCTTAGAGCCTGGTAAACTATTTCTCATCTGCTACGCGCATGATTTTGATATCTTTTAGTAATTGGCTAACTACATAGCTTGCCATGATTAACCCACATGCAGATGGCACGAATGCATTAGAAGATGGCGGCATTTTCGCCTTGCGAATCTCAGCTTTTTCGTTTCCAACAACTTTTCTAACATCCTCACGGATGACAATTGGGCTTTCATCGGAGAAGACAACCGGAATGCCTTTGTGAATTCGTTCCTTACGCAATTTTGTTCTAATTACCTTAGCAATCGGGTCTGTATGCGTCTTTGAAATATCCGCAATTTTGAAGCGGGTGGGATCCATTTTGTTAGCGGCGCCCATACTTGATATAATTGGGATATTTCGCTTTAAACATTCCTTCATCAGATGGATTTTATACATGATTGTATCTGAAGCATCAACAACAAAATCTAACTTGTGGCTGAAGATTTCTTCATATGTTTCCTCTGTATAAAACATCTTTAGGGAAATAACTTCACAATCGGGATTAATATCCTTAATCCGCTCCTCCATAATTTCAACCTTTGGTCTGCCTACAGTAGATAGCAAGGCAATTAATTGGCGGTTAACGTTAGTAATGTCAACATCGTCTTTATCGATCAACACTAGACGGCCGACTCCAGAACGGGCAAGCGCCTCCGCGGCAAAAGAACCGACGCCGCCAATCCCTAACACGGCAACCGTGCTGTTTTTCATTATATCAAGGCCTTCTTTACCAATTGCAAGCTCATTACGAGAAAATTGATGCAGCATAGTGTTCACTCCAGAAATTAAATTCGATTTATTTTATTATGTTTTCACCTTAAAAAATATATCATACTTTCCTGAAAACAGAAGCACCTAGAATGATTTTTTTATCTTTTGGATAATATCTTGATAATCCTCATAGGTGTCGGCATCTAAAATGGTCCCTTCATCGTCTATGGGAATTTGGAAATGTTTATCGGCAAACTTAAATATCGCTTTTGCCCCCTGATCTCCGGTTATTTTACCAACATATGGAAACAGCTGTGAAGATATATAAACCGGATGTCCTGGAACACTGTTGTAGGTTGGCTGAAGAATGTAATTTGATTGATTTACGTTCGTTTTCAGGATTGTCTGGATTATTTGTTGTATTGTTGACTTCTTAAGTAAAGGCTGATCGCCCAAAAAGACCATTAGACCGCAGGGTTCAACATTGCATTGCTGAACAGCAGTTTTTATTGAACTGCTTAAACCTTGATTAAAATGGATGTTGCTTACCCATTTAAAGCGCTGATCAGGAATATGTATGGCATCTTTAATTTTATTTTCATTATGGCCGATTATTGCCATCACATTTTCAAATGGGAAGGATAAAACATTCCTTAGCACCAACTCAAGCATAGGAATCCCTTGGATAGGCAGCAAAGGTTTAAAATCCCCCATCCTTGAGGAGTTGCCTGCTGCTAACACAACAGCTGTAATGGGAATCAAATGGACCATATTTAATCCCCCATCTGCTCATTCATTGCTAATTTCATGGCATATTGGTAAACCGTTTGAAACGGTACCTTGTGCTCCCTTGCTGCTCTTGCAACATCCTCATATTCCGGAGCTTGGTGGAGGATTTTATTCCCCCTGCAGGCCTGCTTCACCCTAATTGGACCATAGGGAGTTTCAACCTCAATAAATCTTCTGTCAAGAATATTGCGGCTCCACATGCTTCTTCGGACCCCCAGAGTAGTAGTCTCTTCCAATAAAATTTGTTCACAACGGTCTGCCTGGTTTAAGGAAACCAAAACGGTTACAAGGGTACCTGGCCTATTTTTCTTCATGTAAACAGGGGTATAAAAAACATCAAGAGCTCCTGCAGCCAGCAGACGTTCCATTGCAAACCCAAGACCCTCACCAGTCATATCATCAAGTTGGGCTTCCAATATATAGATTGATTCCCGTTCTTGATTTGGGTCTTGCTTAATAGGGAAGATGAATAATGCCCGTAGAACATTCGGGTGGTCAAAATCCGTTTCACCTGCCCCATACCCAATCTTGTCCACCACATGTCCGCCAATAGTGATGAATTTTTTTACGAGTGAACGTAATATCCCTGCCCCAGTTGGTGTCGTCAATTCTCCTTGGACGTTTAATTCTGCAAGCGGAATCCCTTTTAGCAGCTCAAGCGTGACTGGAGACGGTATTGGATAGAGCCCGTGAGCTGTCATTTTGTGGCCAAAACCTGCCGGAACGGGTGATGCGAATATTTCTTCGATTTCGAGGCTTTCAAGCGCTAGGCAGAAGCCAATGATTTCGATTATAGAAGCTATTTCAAAATAAACCTCATTCGAGTCGATACCATTTAGCTTTCCTTTGGCATTTGCGAATTCATGAAATATTGCCAAACTGCGGTCTTTAGTTTTATCTGGGAGCTCACTTTCTGCAATTATTTTAGATATCTCTTGCGCACCCTGATGTTGATTTTTTTCCGATTGGTAAAAGATGCTTATTTTTTTTGCAGCAATGCCTTGATTCGTAATGTTATGTACTTCGATTCCAAACGGCTCTATTGGTAACTTTCTCAAATGACCAACTATGTAAGAGATGTCGGCTCCTAAATCGATTAGTGCGGCCAAAGCCCTGTCCCCGGCAATGCCAAAAGTACAATCAAGATAGAGCGTCTTCATTATTGGCTTCCACCCATTCTTAATTTTTTGTATATATCAAAAATGAAATAAAAACCTTCTGCCATCACTGACAGAAGGTGTGTTTGCGAAAAAACGAAGAGTCCCAATGGTGCCGTCGCTTTTGATCCTTCGTTTTGATCCCGCACTCAGCAGGGGGGTGTCCTGTCCCCGATTTTGTAAGTCCCCTTATTCGCTTGGAATGAGGCATTTACGCATTCAGAAAACTCCGGACTCCCAAATAAACAATGTTCGGTCAAAACTTCAGGTAACACAACGTACATTTCAGGACTCTTCTTGATTGACTTAATCATAGCATATTTTCAAAGCACCTTCAAGGTGACCATGTGAGCTAATGCCTGCTATTTATTAATTTTTAGTGACAAATTTAGTTCCTGTAATTGGGCATCGGAAACCTCGCTTGGTGCTGCCATTAACAAGTCGCTTGCGCTTGCAGTCTTAGGGAATGCAATCGTATCGCGAAGGTTGGTGCTGCCAGCTAACAGCATAACCAATCTGTCGAGCCCAAGAGCGATTCCGCCATGCGGTGGTGTACCGTATTCAAAAGCATTCAGCAGGAAGCCAAATTGTTCTTTGGCCTGTTCAGGCGTAAAACCAAGAACACTGAACATTTTCTCCTGAATATCCCGTTCAAATATTCTTAACGATCCGCCGCCTAGCTCATAGCCGTTTAATACAAGGTCATAGGCTTGGGCGCGAACCTTGGAAGGATCAGTATCTAAGTACTCCAGATCTTCTCTGACAGGCATTGTGAACGGATGATGGGCAGCATAATAACGTCCATCTTCTTCTGAGAATTCAAGCAGCGGCCAGTCTGTCACCCATAAGAAATTGAAACGGCTTTGGTCGATTAGCTCTAATTCCTTGCCAAGCTTTAACCGTAAAGCTCCCAGCGCGTCAGCTACTACACTCTTTTTATCAGCTACAAACAGCAGCAGGTCGCCTTCAGAAGCTTCCAGTGTAGCTTTCAGGGCTGCAGCATCATCTTCAGAGAAGAACTTTGAAATCGGTCCTTTTAGTCCATCTGCTTCTGCTTTTAGCCAAGCCAGACCTTTCGCACCATAAACAGCCACAAAATCGGTCAGGGCATCGATATCTTTTCGGGAGTATTGAGCCGCTGCGCCTTTTACATTAATCGCCTTCACTTGTCCGCCGCTCGAAACGGCAGAAGCAAATACCTTAAAGCCAGATTCCTTTACAATTTCCGAAACATCGACTAGCTCCAATCCAAAGCGGGTATCAGGCTTATCTGAACCGTAACGACTCATTGCCTCGTCATAGCCCATACGCGGGAATGGCGCTGCCACCTCTACACCTTTTACTTCCTTCATCAGTTTGGACATCATTTTTTCCATCAAGGCCATTATGTCCTCTTGACTTAAAAAGCTTGTTTCAATATCGATTTGGGTGAATTCCGGCTGACGGTCTGCACGCAGGTCTTCGTCGCGGAAGCAGCGGGCAATTTGATAGTAGCGTTCTACGCCGCCAACCATCAATAATTGCTTAAACAGCTGCGGTGATTGCGGCAGTGCGTAGAATTCACCAGGATGCACGCGGCTTGGAACTAAATAGTCACGGGCTCCTTCTGGTGTACTTTTGGTCAAAATCGGTGTTTCAATATCCAAAAAGCCTTCCCCATCAAGGAAGTTCCTGATTTCTTTTGTCACTTGGTGACGCATCTTTAATGTTTCAAAAATGACCGGACGGCGGAAGTCCAAATAACGGTATTTCAGGCGGACATCCTCAGAAGCGTCGGTCCTGTCAGAAATGGTAAATGGAGGTGTTTTTGCCTCGTTAATGATCGTTACCTGTTCTGCTTGAACTTCAATTTTTCCTGTTTTAAGATTTTCATTAATGGTTCCAGGTTCGCGGGCAATGACTGTGCCGACTATATCAAGAACATATTCATTACGGATTTTTTCCGCTGTTTCTAAAGCTTCTTTTGAAACATCCGGATTGAAAACAATCTGAACAATGCCGGATCTGTCGCGCAAATCGATAAATATTAATCCGCCCAGGTCGCGTCTTCTTTGAACCCATCCCTTTAACGTTACTTTTTCCCCAACTGCGGTCTCTGGAACTTCGCCGCAAAAATACGATCTCCCAAACATGCTAAAAATCCTCCTTTATGCTTTTAAACCTTGAAAATAGTTGACGAGGGAATTCAGTTCAACCTCCACTTGTTCGCCTGTCTCCATATTTTTTACATTAATTTTATTGTTTTTTAATTCATCATCGCCAAGAACAGCTACATAACGCGCCTGTAAGCGGTCAGCTGCCTTGAACTGGGCTTTAATTTTTCGATTTAAATAATCCCGCTCTGCGGAAAAACCAGCCAAACGAAGCTGCTGCAGGAGGCCGACAGTGTAATCCTTTGCTTCCTCTCCAAGTGCGGCAAGGTAGCAATCAATCCCTTGATTGATTTCCATTTCAATGCCTTCTGCTTTAAGAGCGGCAATGAAACGCTCAATACTTAAAGCAAAACCGATGCCCGGTGTTTCTGGACCGCCGATTTCTTCGACCAGCCCGTTATAGCGGCCGCCCCCGCAGAGTGTCGTAATGGCACCAAAGCCCTCGGCATTACTCATAATTTCAAAGGCGGTGTGGTTGTAATAATCCAGACCACGGACAAGGTTTGGATCAACCTCAAATTCAATATCAAGCTGGGTTAAATACTGCTGGACTTTTCCAAAATAAGCTTTAGATTCTTCATTGAGATAATCAATAATGGACGGTGCCGTCTGCATTAGCTCATGGTCGCGGTCCTGCTTGCAATCCAAAATTCGAAGCGGATTTTTTTCCAAACGGTTTTGACAGTCCGAACAAAACTCACCGATTCTTGGTTTGAAATGATTGATTAGCGCTTCACGGTGCGCATTTCGGCTGTCCTTGTCACCAAGGCTGTTAATGATCAGCTTCAGCTTTGATAAACCCATTTCTTTATATAGATTCATCGCAAGCGAAATGACTTCCGCATCAATCGCGGGGTCGTTGCTGCCTAATGCTTCAACGCCAAATTGGACGAATTGGCGGAAACGGCCAGATTGGGGACGTTCGTATCGAAACATCGGCCCCATATAATAAAGCTTGATCGGCTGCCCTGGAAGCCCAAACATCTTTTTCTCCACAAATGCCCGTACAGTGGATGCTGTTCCTTCCGGTCTTAAAGTAATGCTGCGGCCGCCCTTGTCTTCAAATGTATACATCTCCTTTTGAACGATATCGGTGGTGTCACCGACACCTCTGGAAAAAAGGTCCGTGTGTTCAAAAATAGGAGTTCGGATTTCCTGGTATTGATATTTTTCACAAAGTTCTCTAGCCTTCTCTTCAATCATCTGCCATAGCTCTACTTCTCCTGGCAATATGTCTTGGGTTCCTCTTGGTATGTTTATTGACATGCCAATGACCTCCTTAAATACGTATTTATGTATGGCGGTTCAAAACAAAATAAAAAAACTCCCATCCCTTGTATTAAAACAAGGGACGGAAGTTTATTCCGCGGTGCCACCCTAGTTGAAGCGCGCTTAAGTTCAGCGGCTTCCTCTCAAACAGTTAACGCCTGCCACGTTCTTCTCCTAATAGAGGAATACCCTTTTTCAGAGAGAAACCTACGGAGTGTTCATTCATTAAGATTCATGCAAAAATGCTTTCAGCCCAGGGCATTTTCTCTCTTTTCATGGATTGTCTTAACTACTATGCTCCATCATTGGTTTTATGCAAATAATATTTTGATTATTTAATAATAATACGGAGCAACAGCAACTTTTGTCAAGCAAGTTTTAAGATCGCTCCAAACGTTTTTTTAGCTTTCTTACATCCCTCATCGTTAATCCAAATTCAGATGCAAGCTCATAGGAACCAGAATGCTGTTCTTTTTCAATAAAATCATGGAAATCCATACCGAACAGCCGGCCATTCATTGATTGGATGTCCATTCCCTTGTCACTTGACCGCATCGCAAATCCCCCCTGTTAAACTTCCTTTTGTGTTTATTCTTTCCATCTCGGGAGAAAAAATTTCATCACTTTTTATTTTTTAATAAAGCTTGTCCAAAAATGACCATTTAAGGAATGATTTTCAGTATATTTTACGTTAAAATAAAATGGTAAAGGAGGAAGATATGCACAAAAAGTTTAGTCTGCTATTATTATCTATCATTCTTTTTTTGGGAGCCTTCCTGCCTGAAGGAAAAAGCAGCGCTGCAAGCGGCAGCGTATCGATTGCCGTGGATTCGCTTAATGTTCGCACCGGACCCGGTTTAAGCTATCCATTATTGAAGCAAGTGAACCGCGGCGAAACATTTCCAATCGTAAAAGAACAAGGAGAATGGATACAAATTCAAGTTTCCTTTGCCAAAACAGGCTGGGTAGTCAATTGGCTCGTAACAAAGGATAATGAACAAACAGCCAAAGCCGTCTCCTCTTCCGGTCAATCTGCTGCAACTGCCAATTCCAGTCAATTAAGAATCCGAACCGGCCCAGGGACAAGCTTCCGCGTCATTGGTTCTTTAACAAAAGGTCAAGCAGTTAAGGTAATTGACCAAAATGAAAATTGGTACAAAATCTCCTCAATGTTCGGGGAGGGCTGGGTTGCGAAGGAATTTATTGATCTAAAAACAGCTGGTCAGCAGGAAAATAGTTCAACTACTAATGCGGGTAATAAAACAAGTACACGTGCCGGTGCCGATACGGGCAGTGTAATTGGCGACACGTTGAATGTAAGGCAGTCACCAGATGCAGCAAGTCCGGTTATCGGGAAACTGACAAAAGGGACAAGCGTGGCGATTTTATCCCAGCAAAATAAATGGGTACAGGTTAGCTATTTAAATGTGAAGGGCTGGGTCAGCGCTGAATTTATTAACCTTGATTCGGAGGTCTCAAAAGTTACAGCGAAAAGCAAGCAAACAACCGGAATGTCCGGTTTTGTTACCGCCGATAGTTTAAGAGTTCGCTCCGAGGCTACTTTAAATTCCTCAGTGATTGGAACTGTAACAAGAGGACAACGCTTTACTATCGTTGAAGAGAACAATAACTGGGCAAAAATAGAGTTAAAATCAGGCAGCTTCGGCTGGGTATCCGGGTTTTATCTGGATAAGAGCGGAACAAAGACCTCTTCGGATGCTGGACAAACTGTAAAGGAAAGTGCCATCACCATTCTGCAAAATGGAACTAACATCCGTAAATCGCCTAGCGTACAATCAGATGTAGTGGTGCGGGCAAATGAAGGTGAAGCTTATTCTGTCAACAGCGTGCAGAATGATTGGTATGAAATTAAACTGGAAGATGGAAATACTGCTTATGTAGCCGGCTGGGTGGTCTCGGCTAACGGCTCTGCACCGCAGATTGAGAGAGCAGGCGCAGAAGGCTATTTGAAAAATAAAACGATTGTCCTTGACCCAGGCCACGGCGGCGGCGACAATGGAACAACGGGAGCGAACGGGACATTAGAAAAGGATTTGACACTTAGGACTGCCCGTCTTTTATATGATAAATTGAAGGCAGCCGGAGCAAATGTCTATCTTACAAGAAACAATGATTCCTTTATTTCCCTGCAGTCTCGGGTTGGAATGGCCCATTCCTATAATGCGGATGCGTTCGTCAGTCTCCATTATGACAGTGACTTAGATCGAAGTGTGCGCGGAATGACAGGCTATTATTATCACGTTTATCAAAGAAATCTGGCTGACACCCTATACAACGCTGCGGTAGGACAAGCGAAACTGAAAAATCGCGGAGTTCGCATTGGCGATTATCATGTCATTCGGGAAAATAATCAAAAAGCTGTACTCATGGAGTTAGGTTATTTAAGCAACCCGGAAGAAGAAATGACTTTGAACTCCAGCACTTACCAAGAAAATGCTGCATCAGGTTTATACGAGGGACTTGCAAGATATTTTAAGTCAAATTAAAAGAGACTGACCAAGTCAGTCTCTTTTTAACGCTCTAAAGCAGTTATTTGCTTTCGACAATTAACGTTACCGGGCCGTCGTTTGTTAACTGCACATCCATCATAGCCCCGAATTGACCGGTTTCGACATGGACTCCTTTTTCACGTAATAAATGATTGAAGGTTTCATAAATTTCCACCGCATATTCGGGTCTCGCCGCTTTGATAAAGCTTGGCCGTCTTCCGTTGCTGCAATCCCCGTAAAGGGTAAATTGCGAAACGGACAAAATCTCCCCGCCAACATCCAGCAAGGACATGTTCATTTTTTCGTTCGCATCCTCAAAAATTCTTAAATTGACGATTTTATCTGCAAGATAAGCAGCATCCTCTATCTTATCGTCATGGGTGACTCCAACAAGCAGGACAAGACCTTTCTCAATCTGCCCAATCACCTCGCCACCCACCGTTACTTTGGCCGCCTTGCTACGTTGAACTACTATTCGCATCACAAAAACTCCTTTAATTCATCATCCGGCGAACCGAGTAAATATCGGAAATCTGTTTAATTCGGTCAACGACCTTTTGTAAATGAGCAACATTATGAATCGCAATGGACATGTTAATCATCGCCATCTTATTGCGGTCCGTTTTGCCGGATACGGCGGAGATATTGGTTTTCGTCTCGTTCACAGCCTGCAGAACCTCGTTTAACAGCCCTCTCCTGTCATAGCCGCTAATCTCGATATCGACATTGTATTCTTTCCGGTCATTTAAGGCGGATTCCCATTCTACCTGAATAAGTCTCGACTGGGCATCGCCGGTGTCAATATTCGTACAATCCGAACGGTGAACGGAAACGCCGCGCCCTTTCGTAATATAGCCGACAATTTCGTCCCCTGGAACAGGATTACAGCACCTGGACAAGCGGATTAGAAGATTATCAATGCCTTGGACACGGACTCCAGATTCGCGCTTTTTAGACTGCGGGAACGCCTTTAAATCAGTAATCGCATTCGCAAGGCTTGCTGACTGCTCCTGATCTCGTTTTTTGCGCCATTTTTCCGTTAAGCGGTTGGCCACCTGAAGCGCAGTTACCCCATTATAGCCGACAGCCGCATACATATCCTCTTCATTGGTAAAATTAAATTTTTCGGCTACTTTTTTAAGATTGTCTGGTGTTAAAATTTCTTTAATATCAAACTCCAAATTCCGGATTTCCTTTTCAACCAGCTCTTTGCCCTTGATGACATTTTCATCGCGGCGCTGCTTCTTAAAGAAAGCGCGAATCTTATTTTTCGCCTGAGATGTTTGCGCAAGCTTTAACCAGTCCTGACTCGGTCCATAGGAATGCTTGGAGGTTAGAATTTCAATGATGTCGCCCGTTTTCAGCCTGTAATCAAGCGTAACCATTTTGCCGTTCACTTTGGCTCCAATCGTCTTATTACCTATTTCTGAGTGAATCCGGTAAGCGAAGTCAATCGGAACAGAACCGGACGGCAATTCAATTACATCGCCCTTTGGTGTAAAAACAAACACCATATCAGAGAAGAGATCAATTTTTAATGATTCCATAAACTCTTCAGCATTAGCTGTATCGTTCTGGAACTCAAGAATCTCTCTAAACCACGTTAGCTTTTGTTCAAAGGAAGAACTATCGCTGAGGGATTTTCCCTCTTTATAGGCCCAGTGGGCGGCAACCCCGAACTCGGCGATGCGGTGCATTTCAGACGTACGAATCTGCACCTCAAGAGGATCGCCTTTTGGACCGATAACCGTGGTATGAAGGGACTGATACATATTCGGCTTTGGCATCGCAATATAATCCTTGAAACGCCCTGGCATCGGTTTCCAGCATGTATGAATAATCCCTAAAACGGCGTAGCAATCCTTTATGCTATTGACGACAATACGAACAGCGAGCAAATCATAAATTTCACTGAATTGCTTATTCTGCAAGGCCATTTTCCGATAAATGCTGTAAATATGCTTGGGACGTCCAGAAAGATCTGCTTTAATAGAGACATCAGAAAGGCGCGCCTTCACTTCGTCAATAACATCGTCAAGATATTGCTCCCGCTCCGCCCGCTTCTTCTTCATTAAGTTGACGATCCGGTAATATTGCTGCGGATTTAAATATCGTAATGCAGTATCCTCAAGCTCCCACTTAATTGTTGAAATACCAAGACGATGGGCTAAAGGGGCAAATATTTCAAGTGTCTCATTGGCAATCCGACGCTGCTTTTCTAACGGAAGATGCTTTAACGTCCGCATATTATGCAAACGGTCGGCAAGCTTAATAAGGATAACCCTGATGTCCTGTGCCATGGCCACGAACATTTTCCGATGGTTCTCCGCCTGCTGTTCCTCATGAGATTTATATTTAATTTTCCCCAGTTTCGTAACCCCATCGACAAGCATAGCCACTTCGGCATTAAAAGTATGTTCAATATCCTTCAAGGAAACATTCGTATCCTCAACGACGTCGTGAAGAAAACCTGCCGCCACCGTTGATGGATCCATTTCTAAATCAGCCAAAATGCCGGCGACCTGAATTGGATGGATAATATATGGCTCACCTGATTTACGATACTGATCACGATGAGCATGCTTAGCAAAATCATATGCCTTCTTGACTAATTCCACATGCTCTTCGTTTAAATATTTTCTTGTCTTGTCGATGACTTGGTCGGATGTTAACACTTGATCATTCGCCATGAAATCACCTTTTTTATTTTCCATCTCGTTTTATGAGCCATCAGCATTCTTTTTACAAATCTGACGAGCTTGTTGTTTCTCTATATGCCAAAAAACGGAATTTGTATTTTTATATAAATTCAATCTAGGAAAAATTGTTCCTAAATTAGAATGATTGTTACTATTATCGAAAAAAATAACCAAGATGTAAAGAGTTTAATCTTTTTTCATTATATAAAGAGAGCACTCATGCTTTCGAGTGCCCTCATGAAACGTTAATACTGCATTAATGTTAGTATATCATAATCATCAAGCTTGCTTCTGCCGTTTAGGTAAGTCAACTCGATAATAAAGGCGATTCCAGCCACTACACCGCCGAGCTGCTCAACCAGCTTAATCGTTGCATCAATCGTTCCGCCGGTTGCCAGCAAATCGTCCGTAATCAAGACACGCTGACCAGGTTTTATCGCATCTTTATGAATGGTTAAGACATCTGTCCCATATTCCAGTCCATAACTGACGTTAACTGTTTCACGAGGAAGCTTTCCTTCCTTACGAACTGGAGCAAAGCCCACTCCAAGAGAATACGCAACCGGGCAGCCAATGATGAAGCCGCGCGCTTCAGGTCCAACTATAATATCGATGTCCTTATCCTTGGCATAGGCGACGATTTGGTCTGTCGCATATTTATAGGCCTCGCCATCACCCATTAAAGGAGTAATATCTTTAAAAACAATACCTTGTTTTGGGTAATCCGGTACAATTGCCACAAACTTTGTTAAATCCATTCCTTTACTGCCTCCTCAATTACAACTGACTCACCAATAATCCCATCAAACCAGCCTTTTAATTCTTGATAGGATGAAAACAATAATTCCCTTTCAAGATCATATTGGTTCTTTTTCAATTGATAGGTTGGCGAATAAGTTAAATCGCGCTTTTGCGCTGACCGATTTAAAGTAATAAAACCATTATTTATTGTAACAAAATCCAATTCATAAAACACCTTTGACATAAAATTAATCGTTTCCTTTGACCAGCCGCGGCGCTTTGCGATATCGTCGCCATACCTTTTCAAATCAATAGGTCCATTTTTCAAAAGAAAAGCATAATACCATTTAAAATGTTCTCTTGTCGGTAAGGTGCTGAAAAAATCACTGGATTCTTTATAAAAATAAGCGTAAATCCTTCCAGGCTTATTCCCCTTTAACAATTCCGTTAAAAGCTCTTTTGAAGATGGAAAATCTGCTAGTATAATGTTACCTTCATAGCCATTAAATGCACTCGCTTCCATTGTGTCCCGGATCATAATGCTTTCCTGTTGAAGGTTTGGAGCAAGTTTTTCAAGATGGGATTGATTAAAAAAGATAATCTTCCTATTTTCTGCAGGCACCGTAGCAACAATGCTATTCAGCCGCTTTTGGCCGCGAAAATCAAACAGCTGCCACGACTGTACAGCAATGTCCTGTACCATGATTTGCGGTTTACGTATATTGTTCCATTCATTAATCGATAATTCACCAATTAACGAAATTTTAGCCGATGGAGAAATCTCATCAACAATGGAACCCAAACCGAAGCCTACCCCATCAAGATTGGCGTCATTTTCACTAAGCGATAGTTTCAGATGATTTTGCTCGCTGCCGATTTTTCTGATACTGGCAACATCCACCTGATTGATTAACACCTTTGGTTTGGAGTTATCCATTCCGAATGGTGACAGCAGGTTCATTTCTTCCAAGGAGGTTAAATGAATATCCTCTAGATGAACCTTTTCATCAAGAAAGGTTACCGGAATAAAATCCTCGTCCGTTAGGAGGTCATCGGCTAACTTATTTAAGCGCGCCCTTAGGATTGGTACGTCATCAATTTTCAGTGTCATTCCTGCAGCCATGGGATGTCCGCCAAAATGAGGCAGGATTTCCCTGCAAGTTGATAAATTATGAAAAAGATCAAAACCGGGAATACTGCGTGCCGAGCCCTTTGCCAGCCCTTTTTCATGGTCAAAACTTAGCACGATTGTCGGGCGGTAATATTTTTCAACCAGTCTCGAGGCGACGATCCCAATGACACCGGCATTCCAGCCTTCCTTGCCAATCACCAAAACCTTGTTGGCCTCAATCGGGAAATTCTTTTCAACTTCCTCAATTGCCTCTTCCGTTATTGTGTTAACGATAGATTGCCGCGTTTTATTGAGGGAATCCATCTCAGCGGCTAATTCCTCTGCCTCCATAGGGTCATCGGTAAGAAGGAGACGGACCGCCAAATCGGCATCCTCAAGCCTGCCTACGGCATTGATACGAGGTGCGAGTGTAAAACCAATGGTTTCTTCATTTATTGTTTGCAAATTAACACCAGCGATTTTAAAAATGGCCCGCAAACCAATGTTCTCAGTGACTTTCAATCTTTCTAGGCCCTTTTTGGCAATCAGCCGGTTTTCGTCTTTTAAAGAGACTAAATCGGCAATTGTACCAATCACCGCAATTTCAAACAAATGCTCAGGCACTTTTCCATATAAAGCGTGGGCTAATTTAAAGGCAACCCCCACACCAGCAAGTTCGCGAAACGGGTAAATGCTGTCAGGCAGCTTTGGATGAATAATCGCCAAAGCTTCCGGCAAAACAGGCCCTGGTTCATGGTGGTCCGTAATGATTAAATCCACACCCAATTCCTTTGCCACCGCCGCTTCATGAATAGCGGCAATTCCGGTATCTACGGTAATAATCAACTTTATTCCCGCTTCCGCTGCATGGCGAAATGCAGGCTCATTAGGGCCATAGCCTTCTGTAAAACGGTTTGGAATATAAAATTGGACGTCTGCCCCTAAATCTCTGAGTGTAATCATTAACACGGATGTACTACTGACACCATCCGCATCGTAATCGCCAAATATAAGAATCGGTTCCTTCCGTTCGATTGCTTCACGAATACGTTTAACAGCGATATCCATCCCTTTTAACAAATAGGGATCGTGGAAGTCATCTTTTCCAAATAAAAAATACCGTGCAGAATCAACGGTATCTAATCCGCGGTTAACAAGCAGCGAAGCCACTAGAGGTGTAATTTTCAACTCGTTTTCCAGTTCTTTTACTAGAGTCGGATCTGATTCACGAACAATCCATCTTGTTTTAGACTTTAACATGTAGAAGTTCACCCCTTTAGACCTTCTTATTATACAGGAGCATGAGGTCCCTTTCAATGATGGATATATTAGCCAAAATAAAACCGCAGCCTGGGCTGCGGTTTTGTTTTTTATTATACTTGCGGCTGATCCGAATACTTTCTTTTTTCTTTAACGGTTTTGATAACGCCTTTCTTTTTAAGCTCACGCGTCTTAAAGACGTACCATAATGGACCGGCGACACAAATGGATGAATACACACCAGTGATTAAGCCGACAAACAAGGCGATCGAGAAGTTCTGAATGGACGGACTGCCAAAGATAATCATCGCAACAACTGTTACTAATACGGTAAAGACTGTATTAACAGAGCGCGTCAATGTCTGTCTGATACTTACGTTAAGTACATCGGCAATATCTTGATTCGTTTTAAGACGCTTCTTCTTCTGCATGTTTTCACGCATTCGGTCGAACGTCACTATTGTATCGTTAATCGAATAACCGACAATCGTTAAGACGGCAGCGATGAACGTTAAGTCGACCTCCAGTCTTGTGATGCTGAAGAAAGCAACCATGAAGAAGGCATCATGCAATAAGGAAACAATCGCGGAAACAGCCATCGCCCATTCAAACCGAATCGTAACGTAAAGAATAATTCCAATTGAAGCGATAATCAAGGAAATAAACGCATTCTTTGCCAGTTCTTTACCGACCGTCGGCGAGACGGTGCTGACGTTTGGCTCTGACCCGAATTCCTGCTTGAAGTCTGATTTCAACTTAGCAATTTCATCTTTGGATAAAACATCCTTCGTACGAGCAGATGCAATTTCCTTTTTATCACCGGAAATCACAATATCATCCGGTGTAATATGATGCTTGTTTAAGGCCGTTTCGACCGTTTGGGTTGTTAAAGGGTTATTAGATAAGACTTCAATCCTGGTTCCTTTTGAAAAGTCAATTGACAAATTCAAACGGAACACAAGGAGCAGCACTAAACCGACGGTTAGCAGCGCTCCGGAAATAATGAAGAACACCCTTCTTCCTTTAACAAAATCCAGCTTATCAAATCGTGTTGGCAAATCCAATGTATCAAAGTTTTCGGCAATATCCTTAATCGCAGACTTCTTAACAGCAAACCAGCCCGGCTTTTTATTCAAGAAACCGCTGTTTACCCAGAATCCTAAGAATAAACGGGACGCGAAAACGGCTGTCACAAAGCTTAGCAGGATACTCACCAATAACATCGTAGCAAAGCCTTTAACCGAGCTTGTACCATAGAAGAACAGCACGCCGGCGGCCAAAATCGTTGTCAGGTTGGCATCAAGAATCGATGAAAAGGAGTTCTTACTTCCTGCTTGGAACGCGGATTTAATGGATTTACCAACCTTAATTTCTTCCCGTATCCTCTCATATGTGATGATGTTGGCGTCGACAGCCATCCCCACCCCGAGGATTAAGGCGGCAATACCCGGCAGCGTCAACACTCCGTTCATCCAGTCAAAGATGAGTAAAACGAGATAAATATATAGAGATAATGTAATTGTTGCAATGAATCCAGGGAAGCGATAATACACAAGCATGAAAAGATAAATAATAGCGATACCGATAATACCGGCCAGAATGGTTTCATTCAATGCCTGCTCACCAAAACTAGCTCCGACAGATGTAGAATAAACTTCCTTCAGTTTTACAGGTAGAGCACCGGCATTTAAAAGTGAAGCTAATGTTTGTGCTTCCTCAGCAGTAAAGTTACCGACGATAGAAACAGTATTCTGGTTAAAGACTTGGTTTACTGTTGGAGCAGATAAATATTTAGGGTCTTGCTTTGCTGCTTCTGCTTTAAAGGAATCTTTTCCTTCGATAAAATCAAGCCAAATGACTAAAACATTTGGAGACGAGTTGACAATTTCCTGCGTCACTGTTTTGAACTTATCAGCGCTTTTTAACGTTAACGAAACACTTGGTTTACCATTTTCGTCAAAAGTTTGCTTCGCTCCGCCTTCTTTTAAATCAGTACCGTCCATCATTAGGCGGTCATTGGCATCACGGAAGGAAAGATTTGCTTGGGTAGACAAAATTTCCCGCGCTTGATTTTGATCTTCGACACCGGCAAGCTGAACCCGGATTCGATTTGTCCCTTCAATTTGAATGTTTGGCTCGCTGACCCCGAGGACGTTAATCCGCTTATCGAGCGCTTTAGCCGTACTGGCCAAGATATCTTTGTCAATTTTCTGGCCTTTTTTCGCCGGCTGCACCTCATATAGAACCTCAAAACCACCTTGCAGGTCCAAGCCAAGCTTAATGTTGTTCAAAATTCCTTTTACTGTTACTCCCATCGTACTTCCTAATAACACAACTATTAGAAGGAAGGCCAAAATTCGACTGCGTTTCACCATTATGTATTGTTCCTCCTTAAATAAAACAAAAGCACCGTTTGCTTTTTCTTAGTCCAATACTGTCCAAAATCACTTCCTTCATTATGGAATATGTCAACAGCACTGTCAATTTAGAAAAAGATAGATAAGACTATTTTAAAAGCTCTTTCCATTCCTCTTCATCTTCAAGAGAGAATTCGGCAGTTTTATATGTTTCAATCGTTGCAAAGCTGATGAAATCACTTACCTTAATGGAGAGAATATCCTGGATGATTTCGTAAAGCTTCTTTTCATCCGTTACCTTTCTCCACTTTTTTTTGGTCAGGTATTCCCAGAGCTCTGATTCGCTGACTGAATCATAACCCAGCAAACGAAATTCTTCCAGTTTGCTCACCATAGCAGGTTTTACTTGAGTACGAAATTGCCCATAATCCATCTTCATTGCCCCCCGAAAGAAGTATCCATAAATTAAACTGCCGTATAAATGCTTGTCATGCTTTGTCCACCATATCGCATATAGATAATTGTATATGATATCGCCTATTTTGAGAAGGTGGGAAGAGTATGTCAAAGTTTTTAAAGGGGACTTTCATCCTATTAGTTGCCGGATTGATTACGAGAGTCCTTGGTTTCATTTATCGGATTGTCCTGGCGCGCAGCATTGGTGAAGAAGGCGTCGGCTTATATATGATGGCATATCCTACATTTATCCTTGTGGTGACGATTGTACAGCTTGGGTTACCGGTGGCTATTTCGAAAAATATCGCTGAGGCGGAGGCAAAAGGAGATCACGCCGAAATTAAAAAAATTCTTGTTGTCTCCCTTGCCACAACGATTACACTGTCCATCATTATAACGCCTGCATTATTATTACTGGCACCAGTTTTGTCAACAACACTTTTTACCGACCCAAGAACCTATTATCCTTTGATGGCGATTGCACCGGCGGTTCCCATTATTGCTATCTCTTCTGTGTTAAGAGGATACTTCCAAGGAAGACAGAACATGCGGCCATCAGCTGTATCGCAAATTTTGGAACAGCTTGTGCGGATCACCTTAATTGCCGTTATGACCAAAGCCTTTCTCCCTTATGGAGTCGAATATGCGGCGGCGGCGGCGATGGCGGCTTCCGTTTTAGGTGAGGTAGTTTCTCTTATTTACTTAATGACAACCTTTAAATTTAAAAAACGTTTCAGGCTGCGCAAGAATTTTTTCCAGTTTGTCCATAAGGGGAAACAAACCTTTAAAGATTTGATGGAGATTGCGATTCCGACAATGGGAAGCCGAATGATTGGGTCAGTTTCGTGGTTCTTTGAGCCAATTGTGGTCGTTCACAGCCTGGCAATTGCGGGTGTGATGGCGGTTGATGCGACAAAACAATACGGCGCCCTGACAGGTTATGCAATGCCGCTGTTGATGCTTCCTTCTTTTGTGACTTTCTCGTTGGCTACCTCCCTTGTGCCAGCCATCAGCGAAGCGAATTCGCAGAAAAACTATAAATTAATAGAGTACAGGCTCCAGCAGGCATTAAGATTGACTTTTTTGACAGGCGGACTTGCGGTCATTGTGCTTTATGTGTTAGCTGATCCTCTGATGCAATTGATGTATGGTTCCACAAAGGGGGCTTATTTTATCCGGCTGATGGCGCCATTCTTTTTGTTTTATTATTATCAAGGCCCGCTTCAGGCCGTCCTTCAAGCATTAAATTTAGCAAGAGCGGCAATGATTAATAGTTTAATCGGGGCGATTGTGAAAACGGCCGTCATCTTTATCCTTGCTGCTCAGCCTGCCTTCGGAATAACCGGAGCTGCGCTAGGGATTATCGTAGGCTTTGTCGCTGTTACCCTCCTTCACTTTGCGACGGTTTTAAAAAGGATTTCCTTTCCCTTTTATATCCGCGACTACTTAAAAGGATTTTTGGTAATGGGGGCA
This sequence comes from Neobacillus sp. SAB-20_R2A, assembly GCF_049568635.1. NCBI lineage: Bacteria > Bacillati > Bacillota > Bacilli > Caryophanales > Bacillaceae > Neobacillus > Neobacillus sp. SAB-20_R2A. The sequence goes on from NZ_CP145895.1 coordinate 4,541,278, forward strand.
TCAGGCTGGCTGGGATTCTGGCTATTTGACAACATGCTTTTATCAGAACCTTTAGCTGTGAGAGTTCTGGCCGCTTTATTCGCGATGAGTATATCCTATTGTTTGATGCTTTTATTATTAGGTCTAATTAAAAAAGATGAACTGCAAAGAATTCCATGGATTAAAAAATTTTTTATAGCAAAATAAATGAAAACTCGCCGATTGGCGGGTCCGATAGGACGGTTCATGAGGCGTAGTTGAATTTATGCGTTAAGAAGACACGCACATATCTTGGCGTGTCTTTATTCTTCGTCTAATAAATCGATAAAAAACTTTCCGTTTTCATAACTGCAGAAGGAAATTTTTTTAATGTCACGGTACCCCTTTTTCTTTAATTCCTGACGAAGCCAGAGATTTGTTTTGTTTATTTTTTTTAGGTTCTCCTCATCAATCGTCCCATCCATAATTAATGGAATGGTGATATCGCCATTTTTCGGCTCGTTCTGACTTCCCTTCTGTCTTTCAATTACGGACAGGCTTCCAGATGACTCTAAAATAGCAAACTCAACATCTGCAATGCTGCGAATGTCCTTCTCTCTTAATTGGGTCAATAAATCATCAAAATTATAGCGCTGCTTCCGCATTGCATCCTCGTCTACCTTCCCTCTGTTAATGATAACAGTCGGCTTTCCATCGACCATATCGCGGAACCTTTTACTTTTTAAGGAAAGAAGCGCCATTACAATTTGGATAATCATGAGCAAGAACATCGGCAAAACAGCATGAAATAATTTAACGCTTGGTCTTTCGATTGCGACAACGGCCAATTCACCAATCATGATAAAGACAACAAGATCAAGAATACTAAGTTCCCCAATTTCCCGTTTTCCCATAGAGCGAAAAATAACAAGAATAACAGCATATAAAAAAAGAGTCCTAAAAAGTATCGTTAGAAAATCTTCCACCCTATTGTCGCTCCTTTAATTGCATTCCATTATATTGTTTGCCCCTAAGGAAAAAATCATGAAAGGAATAATATCCCAGATGTGCTTTTTAGGAATAAACGAAAATTTAATTCTACTTTGCCGACCTTCTGAATACGCTTGTACTAGGAAGAAAACTGTATTCCGGGCCTTCGCGAATAAAATATCGAAAATAAATTAAATTTAGCCCGGCAGGAACAAAAGGGGGAGAGAGCCATCGAATCAAAGAGCTTTGGTACAGCCATACTGTACGGATTAATTTTTATTTTCGCTTTTGCAAGCATTGCCAGCCTTATTTTTTCCTTTGTGTTAAGATTCACGTCCGCCCAGGAGTCAACGCTTCAATATGTGGTAACGGCCCTATCATTTATTGGCTTGTTTGGGGGAGGGTTTCTGTCCGGCGGCAAGCGGAAAGAAAAAGGCTGGCTGATCGGCGGCGTTACTGGTCTGATTTACTCACTAATCGTCTTTTTATTTCAATACCTCGGTTATGACCGGCTGTTTTCTGCTGAGCAAGTAATCTATCATACCTGCTATACATTAATTTCAATGATGGGCGGAATTTTAGGAGTTAATCTTGCAACCAATAATTCAAGAACTGCGTAAAATACAAAAAAGGAAGCTGTTATCGAAACAGCTTCCTTTCCTGTCTTATACTTGTACTTCCTTACTTGATTCAGTCACTTCACGAATGGCAGAGCGGTCATATGTAAGACGGCTTCCATCGCCACATTTGATGACAACCTTATTTTCATCGATTGAATCGACAAAACCATGCAAGCCGCCAATCGTGACAATCTTGTCACCCTTTTTCAATTCACTTTGCATGTTCTGAACCGCCTTTTGGCGCTTCTGCTGCGGGCGAATTAACAGGAAATAAAACAAGACAAACATTAAAATTAATGGAATAATGGATCCCAGATTTCCCATACTGTTTCCCTCCTTTCAAAAAATATCTATCAGAAATTCTTCGCGTTTGGCTGATTAAACCCGTAACGCTCAAAAAATTCTTCGCGGAAATCACCAAGCCGGTCTTCCATGATGGCTTGTCTGACCTTCTCCATTAATCTTAACAGAAAATATAGATTATGGTAAGACGTTAGACGAATTCCAAACGTTTCATTACAGCGAATTAAGTGGCGAATATACGCCCTGCTGTAATTTCGGCATGTATAGCAATCACACTCAGGGTCAAGCGGGCCAAAATCTCTTGCATATTGGGCATTTTTTACAACAAGCCGGCCAGAGCTTGTCATCAGAGTCCCGTTCCGGGCAATTCTAGTCGGCAGGACGCAGTCAAACATGTCAATCCCGCGAATAGCCCCGTCAATAAGTGAGTCTGGTGAACCAACCCCCATTAAATAGCGAGGTTTATTGGCTGGCAACAGAGGCGTGGTAAATTCAAGCACACGATTCATAACATCCTTAGGTTCGCCGACAGACAAACCGCCAACAGCATACCCTGGGAAATCCAGCGACACGAGATCCTGGGCACTCATCTTTCGCAGCTCCTCATATTCCCCGCCTTGAACAATTCCAAATAACCCCTGATCTTCAGGGCGCTGGTGGGCATTTAAGCAGCGTTCGGCCCATCTTGAAGTCCGCTCCACCGATTTTTTCATATATTCAAAGGTTGCAGGGAAGGGCGGGCATTCGTCAAAAGCCATCATGATATCTGAACCAAGGGCATTTTGAATTTCCATCGCTTTTTCCGGCGATAAAAATAATTTCTCGCCGCTTAGATGGTTGCGGAAATGAACTCCTTCTTCTTCAATTTTTCGGAATTCACTTAAACTGAACACCTGGAAGCCGCCTGAATCGGTCAAAATCGCCCGGTCCCAGTTCATAAATTTATGCAATCCGCCCGCCTCTTTAATGATTTCATGGCCCGGACGGAGCCATAGATGATAAGTATTACTTAAAATAATACCGGCACCCATTTCTTTAAGGTCTTCCGGTGACATTGTTTTAACGGTTGCCAGCGTTCCTACCGGCATAAAGGCCGGGGTGTCGAAAGAACCGTGCGGGGTGTGAACCCTGCCAAGGCGTGCACCCGTCTGCTTACACGTTTTGATTAATTCATAGCGAATTGCAGTCAAATTCTTTTCTCCTTCCAAAAGGCGGTGTGATTAGCGCTAAGCAAAAACTTATTTAAGTGAAGAATGTATTTTTTATACCAAGCTTTGCTAAAGTGATTCATATATGCGTCGCTCCGCCCCTTTTCCACTAAATAATAAACATCGCATCGCCAAAGCTGAAGAAGCGGTAACGTTCCTCAACGGCTGTATGATAAGCTCGCAAAATATTTTCCCGGCCAGCCAAGGCACTGACCAGCATAATTAGTGTGGATTTTGGTAAATGAAAGTTTGTAATCATGCCATCGATGGCTTTAAATTCGTAACCTGGGTAAATGAAAATACTTGTCCAGCCGCTGCCTGCCTTGAAATTACCATCGTTTGCAGAAGCAATTGTTTCCAACGTCCGTGTTGAAGTGGTTCCTACCGTAATGATCCTGCCGCCGTTCCTTCTTACCTCATTAAGAAGCTCAGCCGTTCCTTCGGTCATTATATAAAACTCAGAATGCATGTCATGCCCTTCAACATCATCCACACTTACCGGCCTAAAGGTACCGAGACCAACATGTAAGGTGATAAAGGTAACATGGACCCCTTTTGCTTTAATCTCTTCCAATAGTTCATCCGTGAAATGGAGGCCGGCCGTCGGCGCCGCTGCCGACCCCGGTTCGCGGGCATAGACTGTCTGATAGCGATCGCGATCTTCCAACTGCTCTTTTATGTATGGCGGAAGCGGCATTTCGCCGAGCTGGTCGAGCACCTCGTAAAAAATCCCCTCGTAGCTAAATTCCATAATACGTCCGCCATGGTCCGAGGTTCCAGTGCAAACAGCTTTTAAAAGACCATCGCCGAACTCGATTTCGGTCCCTTCCTTCACACGTTTTGCAGGCTTTACTAAGGTCTCCCATCGGTCACCTTCGGTCTGCTTTAGGAGCAGCACTTCAATTTTGGCGCCAGTATCATTTTTGACACCAAAAAGGCGTGCAGGAAGAACCTTGGTATCATTAAGGACAAGGCAGTCTCCCTCACGCAAGTATTCAGTAATATTTTTAAACACTTCATGCTTTATGTCGCCTGTTTCTTTATTTAGGACCATTAATCGGCTATCCGTCCTGTTTTTAAGCGGTACCTGCGCGATTAATTCCTCAGGCAAATGGAAATCAAAAATATCAACTTTCATAATTTAAACATCCCTACTCTTAACGAAATCTTCCCATGATGTAAAAAATCAGGGATAACACAATACTAAGCAAAATGGAGGTAACCACAGGGAAATAAAAGGTAGTATTCCCCTTTTTAAAAACAATATCCCCCGGAAGCTTACCGAGATGCAAAAACTGCATTAAAAAACCGATTAGAAAAAGGACTCCGCCTATGATCATAATTGTTTTCGATAGCCCCGTCACGGTGAAGGTACCTCCATGCCGAAATGATGATAAACTTTAGGGGTGACCATCCGGCCCCTTGGAGTTCTCTGAAGAAAACCAATTTGCAGCAAATAAGGCTCATATACATCTTCAATTGTTTCTGCCTCTTCTCCGATGGAAGCAGCAATTGTGTCCAGTCCGACAGGGCCGCCGCGAAATTTTTCAATAATCCCCTTTAAGAGTTTATGGTCAATATGGTCAAGGCCAAGCCGGTCAACCTGCAAAAGTTCCAATGCTTCCTTGGCCAGGTCAAGATTGATGGAACCGTCCCCTTTTACCTGGGCAAAATCCCGGACGCGTCTAAGAAGGCGGTTTGCAATCCGCGGGGTCCCACGAGCACGTCTGGCAATTTCTCCTGCCGATTGGTCATCAATTTCCGTATCGAACAATTCAGCCGTTCGTTTAACGATATTTTTAAGCTCATCCTCTTTATAATACTCGAGCCTGCCCAAAACTCCAAATCGGTCACGAAGCGGGGCGGAAAGCGCCCCAGCCCTTGTAGTGGCGCCGACGAGGGTAAACGGCGGGAGGTCGAGGCGCACCGATCGGGCGGTCGGCCCCTTCCCGATGACGATGTCCAAGCAAAAATCCTCCATCGCCGGATATAAAACTTCTTCAATGGACCTTGGGAGCCGATGTATTTCATCAATAAACAATACATCTCCCGGTTCAAGAGCAGTCAAAATCGCAGCCAGATCACCCGGACGTTCAATTGCAGGCCCGGACGTGGTCCTGATATTGACGCCCATTTCATTCGCGATGATGACAGCAAGCGTCGTCTTACCGAGTCCGGGCGGTCCGTAAAGGAGGACATGATCCAAGGTTTCTCTCCGCAGCTTTGCAGCCTTGATAAATACCTCCAGATTCCCTTTCACCTGATTTTGCCCAATGTATTGCTTTAATGTTTGTGGCCTAAGACTTTGTTCCAAGCTTATCTCCTGCTCGTTTACTTCACCGGAAATAATCCGTTCTTCCATAAACCATCACCTATTTCAAAAGCCGTTGAAGGGCCTTTTTGATATATTGGTCAGTTGTCAGCTGTTCCTTTCTTAATTCAGGGGAAATCTTTTTAACTTCTTTATCGGAGTAGCCCAAAGCTTTTAAAGCAAGCACTGCTTCCTCAAATGCCTCGCCGCCGTCCTGTGTATGTACTGGAAGTGTATCCGCATTGAAAAGATTCGGAAAATAATCCGGAACGATATCCTGTAATTTCCCTTTTAAATCAAGGATCATTTGCCGCGCAGTTTTTTTGCCGACCCCAGGGAATTTAATTAAAAAGCCTTCGTCCTCATTTTCAATCGCGTTGACCACCTGCTGGACCTCGCCTGATGCCAGGATGGCAAGAGCCCCTTTCGGCCCGATACCTGATACATTTAACAGCTTTGTAAAAAGCCGTTTTTCCTCACGAGATTCAAAACCATACAACGCCATGATATCTTCCCGTACATAGTGATACGTATAGACCGTCACTTTGGTTTCGATTTTTCTCGAATAAACGAACGGATTTGGCGTGGCAATCTGGTAGCCGATGTCATTGTTTTCGATAACGATATATTCTGGACCGACAAACTCAACGGTACCTTTTATAAATTCAAACAATTTGATTCTCTCCCCTAGTCTCCTGCTGTGCTTACACACTGTATTCCATTCTATCATACAATTTTGGGTGAGTTGAAGAAAATCGGTCCGTTTATTTGATTCGCCAATAGAATTGCGAAATTCGCCAATAAGAATGTTTAAAATCGCTAATAGAATGCTTAAATCCGCTGATAGAATGTTAAAATTCGTCAATAGAACGTTTTTCCTTTTAAAAAACAGGTAAATATTTCAGAGTTAACGAAAAAAAATCAGGCTGATAACTTAATTTCAGACTGATTTGATTCCTTTTTATTCTTTTTTTATCGAATAAGGCTTAAATGTCTCCAAAACCTCGACATATCGATCCTTGTTTTTAATAGGAATTCCTTGAAGCAGTTCTTTTTGCGCCTTACTTTCGAGCTTTTTAATGTCTATTTGAAAAAACGATTGAATAATTCGCGAGCGGTCAGGTCTTCCATTAAAAATAGTTAAGACGCCGCCGTCAGTAATTCCAAAATAGCCGTTTCCCTTTAATAACGGGGAAATATCATCGACCTGCTGTTTAAATACTACAGTAGATTCATCAATACTCAAAACCTGCCATTGGTCATATTTTGCCCAAAAGTTTTCCATCGACCAGACTGTTTCCTGGAATGTTTCTTGACTGATTTCACCATCGAGGTAGACTCGTTCTAAAGTCACTGTCATTTGCAGAGGTTCGGTATTTCTTTGATCATTGAGCTGGGCTGCTGTGACAGTGCTTGTTCCACCAAAGACTTCTCCTCCTATTAAGAGAATAGCAAACCATGACCACGACAGCATTTTTTGTTTGAACCTCATGCTAATCACCTCTTAAATGTTAAGAATTGAACATGTTTACAATTCTAGTTTAGCCTTTTTTTCCTTTTTTATCCGAACTCAAACATTACAAAAGGGCAAAGCATATTTTTGCTTTGCCCCTCAGTTCTATCGGCCATCAGGCTCTGGCTGTGGAAGTTCGTTGTTATGATTACGGTCCCGTCCTAGAGAACCTTCATCGGTGATAACGTTTATGCTTCTTCCTTCAGCATATTTCTTTACCGCTTTCTTGATTGCCCGCTTAGTTTCAGCAGCACGGTCTTGGTTGTTTAGTTTTACCGAGATAATCACCTGATCACCAAAAGAAACCGACCTTATGCTGCGAACATTATCGATATCGGCTACCCTGTCTCTAATTTGATCTGTCACTTGCTCTTGAAACCCTGGATCAGTCACTGTTCCAGACCCTATAGGTTTATTCAAGTGGCCGTGATAATTCATATCCGCCGTACTGAAACGGTTATCTCGCTGGAAAAAATTCCGGTCAGTTTTGGCTAAAGGTGTTGTAGGATTTTTCGGATTCCCATTTTCATCTTTTGTTTGCAGCGCATTACGTCTGTTTTCATTAATCACGTTGTCCTCGTCGCCAATTGTGTGATCCAATACTTCCGGCAAGGCACCGTCATTATCCCTTAAGTACCCATAATTATTATCGGAATGGTTTTCATTGGAATAATAACCAACCGGCCGCATCAGATTATTATTTTGGTCGGAGCTTTTGTTGTTGTTTGCACAGCCAGCTGCACCCATTAGCATAAGGGCAGAAAAAGGAATCATCCACTGTTTCTTGTTCAAGCGAAAAACCCCCTTCTAAACATCCTGAGCATATGAAGCATGCTCTTTATTAGGGTGTTAATTTTAAGGGAGTTTCATTCTTGTAGAACAGCTACATGATTATTCCAAAAGGTCCTTTAATTGCTCCACAAAGTTTTTTCTGTCAGTAAACTGGCCGACGGATAAATCAATAACCTGCCTTAATTTCGTCTCATCAGAATAAGATTTTTCTCGGATAATCCGATTCCATTCCCGAAAAATATCTGCAGGATATGCTAAAGCATATAAAAAAGCTGGTTCTCTTTTGTATTTCTTCATTTGAGTATAGGTTAGCAAATTGTCGTAGGACCAATCGATAAAAGGAAGAATTCGATTTGCATATTGTAAATAATCAAAAACCGGCGGTCCAATATTAATCAAATCAAAATCAATTAAATGCAGTTTACCTGTTTTGTCCCGTAAAAAATTATGATGTGCAACATCACCATGCAATATCACATCGGCCTCGTTATGAAAAAAAGTTTGTTGCTGTTCCATTCCTGTTAGAGACCAATACGCCCACGACACCATTTCCGAGACAAAAGGCTCTTTTATAAAATGGCGAAGGAAGGGAAGATTATTTAAAAATAAATGATACCTTTCCGTCCATTTTGCCAGTATATCTCCATTCGGCAGCAATGTGCGATACCTTTTTTCAAAAGACTTAGTCGTATCGTGAAATTGTTCGATTAGGTCCAATCCTTCTTGGCGGTTACTGCGGGTCTGAAAAGAAAAGGCGGATTTATTTGCGGATAGATATTCGAGACAGCCATAATGGGTTCCTTCAAAATATAACTGTTCCTTTGAGGGAGGTTCTAAAAAACGATAGGTTTTCTTGAATCCCTCTTTTCTCAGCGTTGCAGTAAAAGCCTCCTGCAATTTCAGCTTTCGATGGTTCGAATACCCTTTAAGGATATAGCTTTGTTTTTTCGTCTTGATTAAAAAAACATTCCCACGAATTGGAACAAATTTGCTTATTTCACCCTGAAACTGTGACTGAAAATAAGAGAAGAGACGATCAAAATATGCATCGTCTCCGTTTCCACTTCTTATATTAACTGCTCTCATCAGGAAAACCCGTCATGCCATAGCCTGCCGGCCCCATTCCATAAGGGTTCATAAATGGCGGCTGGGCAACATTTAATGGTGCTGTATATGGCGCACTGTAAATTGGCGGGGTCGGTGGAACAAAAGCTTGTGGTGCTGGTGCTTGAGCGGGCGCTCCGCAGCCGCAGTCAACCAATGCTCCTGTTCCTACTGGCAGACCCTGTGCAGGATTTTGCATGAATGGTGCTGTAGCTCCTTGCACCATATCGTCTGACGATGGGAAATCCATTGCCCCCATTACCTGAGGGGCCGGCCCAGACATTTGCGGATAACCGTAGGGCAATTGTCCATATGGTGCTCCCGCTCCATAAGGAACGCCCGGTGCCTGGCCGCCAAATGATGCTTCAGGCCCAGCTGGCATGGATGGACCAAATTCCATTCCTGCCGGATAACCTCCTTGTTGAGGAACTCCTGCTGGAGTAGGGGCATATCCACCTGGCATTTGACCATATCCTGCAGGCATTTGGCCGTATTCCATTGGCATTTGACCATACCCTCCAGGCACGTGGCCATATTCCATTGGCATTTGGCCATAACCAACTGGCGCCGGGCCATATCCTGCCGGGACTTGACCGTATCCAACCGGGGCCTGGCTGTATCCTGCCGGGACTTGACCGTATCCAACCGGAGCCTGGCTGTATCCCGCAGGCATCTGTCCAAAGGCTGCCGGGTCCATATAAGTTGTTTGCATAGCCGGATTGAATCCTGGGTTTTGAACGCCCATAACAGCACCTGGGTTATAACCCGGATTTACAGCCGGCATATGCGGCATGAAAGCTGACGATTCATCATCATAATGATATGGCATATAGCCCGGGCCTGCAGCTGCAGGATATCCGGCTGGGCCCACCGCACCCGGTACGCCGGCCATTCCTGGAACACCAGCCATTCCTGGTGCCATTGGCATTCCAGCGCCACCTACCATACCCGGATCCATCGGCATTCCAGGACCTCCTACCATACCCGGGGCTATTGGCATTCCAGGACCGCCTGCCATACCCGGGGCCATTGGCATTCCAGGACCACCTGTGTACGGCGTATACGGCCCTGCAGGGAAACCACCGTATGGCGGACAGAATCCCGGTCCAGGCATGACTGGAGTCATCGGTACACAATAATCCTGCGGCATTTCTTGTACAGGAGCAACAGGTGCTGGAATAGGAATTTCTTTCTTTGGAACTTCTTTAACTTCTGGAAGAATATTTACTGGTTTTGGCGGGAGATTCGGTTGTTCTTTAACCGTCATTTTTTGCATATTCACTTGGTAGTAGTTATTGATGTCAATTTCAGGGACGACTTGTAGAGGCATTTTTGGAGTATATGGTACCTTTGGTACTTCTTTAACGATAGGCTGCTCTTTAATCGGCACTTCCTTTACTGGCATTTCTTTTACTGGCATTTCTTTAATGGGTATTGGTTTCTCCTTGGCAAATGGGTGTTCTTTCAGCGGAACCTCTTTTTTCGCTCCTAAATTGATTGCGCCTTCTTTTTTTATGGATCCGCCAGCTGTCGGAACCTTTATTTTCATACCGGGCATAATCATATCAGGGTTGCTGAGCTGCGAATTCAACTTCTTCAGCTCTTCAAAATTCACGCCGTACTTCTTGGCGATCTTCCAAAGAGTATCCCCTTTCTGTACGATATGGATCTTCACTCTGATTTCCCTCCTATGGCATAAGTCCATATAGTGTATGTGGAAATAGGCAAAATGCTAATATTCTTCACAAAAACTTATGCTATTTATTGAAAAATTATGAATAGGACCATTGCAGGGCAAAAAAAATAGATGCAGTCACAGCATCTATGTCATGAATGGTTTAGCATTCTCTTTAAAGCTAATTTTGCGTTTTCCGCAATCTCTGAGCTTACTTTAATGATATTATTGTTATTTTCGTCCTCAATGGTATCGAGGCTCCACACAAGATGCGGAAGGTCAATCCGGTTCATCGTCAGGCATGGGCACATATGAGGATTTAGAGAAATAATCTGCTTATCCGGATGATTCTGGATTATGCGGTTGACAAGGTTCATTTCCGTACCAATGGCCCATGAAGAGCCTGGTTCCGCCTTTTCAATCGTATTAATGATAAAGCTTGTTGACCCGGCCAAGTCGGAAATTTCCACTACCTCGCGACGGCATTCCGGATGGACGATGATTTTCATGTCTGGATATTGTTCTCGTGTGTCAATCACATTTTGCACCGTAAAGTTTTCATGGACGGAGCAATGCCCCTTCCATAGGATGACTTTAATTTTTGAAAAATCACCCTTGTATTCAAGGCTGTCACTAATAGGATTCCAAATCGCCATTTCATCCAAGCCAACCCCTAGCTCGACAGCTGTGTTCCGCCCGAGATGCTGATCCGGCAGGAAGAGAATCCGCTCCTTTTGTTCAAAGGCCCATTTGACCATTGTTTCAGCATTGGAAGAAGTAACGGTTGCACCTCCGTTTGCACCGACAAACGCTTTAATGGCTGCAGTAGAATTGACATAGGTTAATGGCAGAATGGTGTCTCCAAATAAACTTTGGAGTTTATCCCACGCTCTTTCAGTTTGGTTTAGGTCGGCCATATCAGCCATTGAGCAGCCGGCCCTCATGTCAGGCAAAAATACCTTTTGACTTTTACTGGTTAAAATATCTGCTGTTTCCGCCATAAAATGGACTCCGCAGAAAATAATGAACTCTGCTTCTGTATTTTCTGCCGATAACTGCGCTAATTTCAAGGAATCCCCAGTAGCATCGGCAAATTGAATTACTTCATCCTTTTGATAATGGTGTCCCGGTATAAACAGACGGGAGCCGTATTTTTCTTTTACTTCCTTAACGCGCGCTTCGAGCTCCTCGCGGGACATCTGCTTGTATTTTTCAGGAATCATTTTATTTGCCTGGAAGGCTGCCAAAATGCTCATCTTATTCCTCTCCTTTGCTCCATAGCACTTTTACACTAATATCTAACGATTTATAGGAATGAGTCAAAAATCCCAAGGAAATGTAATGTACACCTGTGTCTCCATAGGAAGCAAGATTGCTCAATTGAATCCCGCCTGAAGCTTCAGTGATAATTCCTGGCGGCACCAATTTAATCAGCTCTTTTATTTCATCTGGTGTTCGGTTGTCAAACATGATGACATCCGCACCGGCTTGGACGGCTTCTCTTACCTGCTCCTCGGTTTCAACCTCTACTTCCACCTTCACCATATGGCCGGCTTGTTTTCTTACTGCCTCCACTGCCCTGCTGATGGAGCCCGCAAACGAAATATGGTTATCTTTAATCATCACGGCATCATACAACCCAAAGCGGTGATTATATCCGCCTCCAGAGCGGACTGCATATTTCTCCAGCATACGGAGCCCCGGCGTCGTTTTCCTTGTGTCGCAAATCCTTGTAAAATCGCTATTAAGAGTTGTCACGGCTTTGTTGGTAAGCGTTGCAATTCCGCTCATCCGCTGCACCAGGTTCAACACAACCCGTTCCCCTTTTAACAAGTCGGAAATTTTCCCGGTGACGGTTGCCAGCTGCTGTCCCTTTTCGAATGGTTCCCCATCCTTTACAAGAACCCGGGTTAAAAGATCCTGATTTAATAATTCGAATCCGGTTTTGATAATTTCTTCCCCACAAAAAATCCCTTCATCCTTGGCAAGAAAAACGATCTCGCCTTGCGTATCATCCGAAAAAATTAAATCTGTTGTGATATCCTGTTCGCCGATATCCTCGATAAAAAAGCTTTCAAGTAGTGAGCGCAGTTTTAATTTGTTCATGATTCCTCTCCACTTCTTTTTTAGTATGAATGATGGATTTCTGAAGCCAATTTTCATCATCCTCGGCTGGGTAATCGCTTCGGAAGTGTCCGCCACGGCTTTCTGTCCTTTTTAGGGCTGAATCTGTTATCAATTTGGCGGAAATCAGCATAAAGATTTTTGTTAATTCTTGTTTTGAAAAAGAATCAATCGTTTGCAATTTATCGATTTTAAATTGCTCAAGCCACTTTTTTTGATTTGTTAAGGCAAGCTCATTGCGGACGATTCCTACTTGGTCCATCATCGAATCTTTTATTTGCTGGATGGATGGCAACTTTAGTTTTTTATGGGTGTGCCTGCTTTTGGTTGTAACTGAGATTGCTGGAATGACCTCTGTCGGCGTTTTATTAATCCATTCCGCCAGTTTCTTTCCTTGATACAGTCCTTCCAGCAAGGAGTTGCTGGCCAGCCGGTTGGCTCCGTGCAGTCCTGTACAAGCCGATTCCCCAATGGCATACAATCCTTGGATTGATGTGCGGCCAATAAGGTCCGTTTTTATTCCCCCCATTAAGAAATGGCTTCCGGGAACAACTGGAATTTTCCCCTCAGTTAAGTTAATTCCATTGTTTTCACAAAGCTCGGTGATGGTAGGGAATCTTGTCTCAAAATCTCTTACATTCGTTATATCTAAAAATACTTTATGGCCATTTTTCAAATAGTCATAGATGGTTTGCGAGACAATATGTCTTGGGGCAAGGTCCTTGAAAGGATGAACTCCTTCCATCATCGGAGTGCCTTCCTCTGTTATAAGCTTTGCCCCTTCTCCTCTCACCGCCTCAGAAATAAGGCCTTTGGTTTCACCATTGACATATAAAAGCGTCGGATGAAACTGAATAAATTCCATATCGATAATGTCAGCACCCGCCCGGTAAGCAAGGGCGATCCCATCACCATTGACTGTTTGAGCATTGGAGGTATAGCGATACAATTGCCCGCAGCCGCCAGTTGCAAGAATGATGTGGCTGGCAAAATGCACTTTGAGGTTACCTTTTGAGTCTTTAACTTTTACCCCAATACAGCGGTTGTTTTCAGGGGTGATGACCAACTCATATGCAAAGGCGTCCTCTTCAACCGTGATATGTGCTTTAAGTGTGCTAATAAGGTGCTCCACGACGTTCTTACCCGTCGCATCACCGCCGGCATGGACAATTCGGTGTTCACTATGGGCACCCTCCATTCCAAGCAGCAATTTTCCCTCCGAATCACGGTCAAATACCTTGGAAATTTCTTGTATTAGGTTAGGTGCTTCATAAATGATTTTTCGAACAGCTTCCGGGTCATTATGAAACGCCCCCGCCTCCAAGGTGTCCTCTACATGTTTTTCCGGATGGTCTGCTGGTCCGATGGCTGCGGCTATTCCGCCTTGGGCAAGGTAAGAGTTTGCTGTTCGTAATTTCGACTTTGTGAGAACCCTCACATTCTTATGTTCACTTAAGTGGGCAGCCAGCTGTAAAGCCGCTATCCCGCTTCCAATAATTACAACATCTGATTTTGTCATTGTTTGACCCTCCTGGATTAACAGGTGTCTTGACATATATATTTACACAGAATTACACTAAACACAAGATATTTTTCTATTAAACTTTAGGGAGAGCGGATATGAAATATTTTGATTATGCTGCCACCACCCCGTTGGATTCGGAAGCTGCAGAGATTTTTGTAAAGGCGTCGACCGAGTTCTTTGGTAATTCCAGCAGCCTCCATGATATCGGGGGACAATCTGCCGCATTGCTTGAGCATTGCCGGGAAGAAATGGCCCAGCTTTTGAGCGTGGATAAACAGGGGTTGTTTTTTACAAGCGGGGGTTCTGAAGGAAATTTCTTGGCTATTGAGGCGTTATTATCCGCTCCAAAAAAACCAGGCAAACATATCATTGCCGGAATGGCGGAGCACTCGTCCGTCCATGGAATCTTAAAACGGCTTAAAAAAGATGGTTATTCTATTACCTATTTACCGTTCAATTCATCCGGAGTGATTGATCCTGAAAATCTATTAAATGCCATCAAGCATGATACCATTCTTGTTGCCATTCAGCATGTTAATTCTGAAATAGGCACCATCCAGCCTATTGAGCAGCTTGCTAAAATATGCACTGGAAACAATATCCACTTTCATACCGATATGGTCCAGTCCTTTGGAAAAATCGATGTACGAAACATTACATCTTTGGTAAGCAGCTTTTCTTTTTCCGGACATAAAATTTACGGTCCAAAAGGGATTGGAGGAGCGTATGTTAATCCAAAAATTGGATGGAGTCCGTTTTTTCCGGGAACTTCTCATGAAAAAGGATTTAGACCCGGGACGGTGAATGTGCCAGCAATTGCCGCGATGACCACCGCAGCCCAGAAAATTACTGGCAGAATTCAGGAGAATGCGCGAAGATTTGTTGAACTCCGGCACGCATTTCTTTACGCCCTTCAACCTATCAGTGAACGAGTCCACGTCTATCAGGCTGAAGGTGATTCACAGCTGCCGAATATCATCGGCATGCGGATTTCCGGCATCGAGGGCCAATGGATGATGCTCGAATGCAACCGGTTGGGCTTTGCAATATCAACCGGAAGCGCCTGTCAGATTGGCATGCAGACGCCTGCAAAGGTTACCCAGGCATTGAGGCTGACAATTGATGAATCCAAGGAATTTATCCGGATCTCATTCGGCTATCCCACAACGATGAATGAAGTCGAAGCTTTGGGCGCAGGGATATTGAAGATTGCCAATGAATTTGCGGTCTCATCTGTTATTTAATTAGCCGATATTATGTTAGAATAGGTTCACAGATATCAAATGGGAGGGTTTTTATGACGGAGCAAAAGAAAATCTTAGGGGAGGAAAGGAGGACTCTGATATTAAAACTGCTAAAGGAAAGTGCTTCGCCACTAACTGGAAGCGACCTTGCTGCCAGAACTAATGTAAGCAGGCAGGTCATCGTAGGCGATATCACTCTCCTTAAAGCGAAAAATGAACCGATAATTGCGACAAGTCAGGGGTACTTGTATTTTAGCCAAACTCCCGGCGCCCATGTTTACGAAAAAACAATTGCCTGCCGCCATAACCCAGAGGACACGGAAAAAGAGCTGTATATTTTTGTTGATCATGGCGTGACCGTAAAGGATGTTAGAATTGAGCATGCTGTTTACGGGGACTTAACAGCTTCGATTATGGTTTCGAACCGGCAGGAAGTGAAGCAGTTTATCGAAAGAATCCGCAGCAATAAGGCAGCTTTTTTATCGGAGCTGACAGATGGCATCCATCTGCATACAATTACTGCCTCTAGTGAGGAAGCAATAACGCGTACGGAAGCAGCCATGAAGGAAGCAGGATTTTTGATGGAATATTAAAAGGACTCGTCGGTTGACGGGTCCTGATTTCCCTTATAGTACTAATTCATCTCAACCATCACCGAAGGATAGCTCCCCAATAGCTTCACACCGCAGCCTAATGCTTCCAACTCAGCCATGGCCCCCGGAATTAACACTTCATCAAGCTTCATTTCTAAATCAATAATGAAAAAGTAATTGCCGATACCGGTTTTCATTGGTCTAGACTCTATTTTCGAGAGGTTAATCCGTCTCCACGCAAATGCGGACAGCACCTGATGCAGCGCACCTGCCTGGTCTGATGGAAGAGTAACCATTAAGGTCGTTTTATGGTGAGCTGATCCGCTTAATCCCTTTAATTCGGTTTGTTCTTTTGCCAAAACAACAAATCGAGTATGGTTATAATCAAAATCATGGATATTTCTGCGGACAATTGAAAGGCCGTATTCCTCCGCCGCAAGCTCATTAGCGATGGCCGCAATATTAGCCTCAGGTGCTTCCATCACCATTTTTGCAGCCGCCGCTGTGGATGACACACTTTCAAACGGAACACCTTTTAATTGCGTATGTAAAAATTTATGGCACTGGGCAATCGCATGCGAATGGCTGTAGACTTTTGAAACCTGCTGCCAGTCCGAAGCATTTGAAGGATGAACCATTAAATGCTGCTTAATAGGAAGCGTAATTTCGCCAATAATCGGAAGATCTACTTCCTGGGTTAAATAATCAAGGGTAATATTGACGGAACCTTCGAGGGCATTCTCAAGCGGAACAACAGCGAAATCCACTTCCTGTTCAACAACAGCATCCATGCATCCCGGAATCGTCTGAAACGGTATATGTTCCAATCCCGAAAAAACTCTTCTAACGGCTATCTCTGTGAATGTCGCCTTTGGTCCTAAGTATCCTACCTTCACTTTTCTCTACTCCCTTTCTAAAAAAAGCTAGGAGCCGGGCAAGTGAACTTTTGTTCACTATGCACCTGTTCCCAGCACTTCAACCTTTTCTACAAATTCAAGCTTTCTCAGTTCGGCCAGCAAAGAATCTATATCATCTAACATACCGGCAGTGTTTAATGAAAGTGTAACATTAGCTCGCCCCATAAGCGGAATCGTTTGGTGAATCGTTAGAACATTGCAGCCTGAACCCGCAACAACACTTAACAGTTTTGACAGGGTTCCGGAACGGTCCTCTAAATGGAAAAACAACGAAATGATGCGGTCCTTTGAAACCGAAGAAAAAGGAAAGACAGTATCTCTATATTTATAAAAAGCACTTCTGCTTAAATCCACCTTTTGAACTGCATCCCAAATGGATTCTGCCTTCCCTCTTTCCAGCATGTCCTTCGCTTCGATGGTTTTCTTCATCGCATCCGACAGAACATCCTCACGGACCAAATAAAATTTTTTATCAAAGTTAGCCATGCTCATCTCTCCCTCTTAGGGACCTCAACTTATTCTAAAAACTCAAATTCAAATTCCAGCAGCCTCACGATGTCCCCATCTTTTGCTCCTCTTTTTCTTAATGCATCGTCAACCCCAAAGCCGCGGAGCTGGCGTGAAAAACGGCGCACAGATTCATCCCTTGAAAAATCAGTCATCTTAAACAGTCTTTCAATTTTATCACCAGAAAGGACAAATGCTCCATCCGGATCTCTTGTAATGTTAAACGCATCAGCATCGGCTTCATGTTTATAGACGACGCGGTGAACGCCTGTTTCCTCTTCTTCTTCATGCTGAAGCGGGAATTCCGGTGTTTCCTCAATCTTATCAGCAACTGCAAACAACAGCTCACGAAGACCTTTTCGTGATATCGCAGAAATTGGAAAAATCGGATAATCCTCCTGCAGCTTCTCTTTAAATATTTGCAAATTCTCTTCCGCATCAGGCATATCCATTTTGTTCGCGACAATAACCTGCGGCCGCTCGGTCAAACGGAGATTGTATTCTTGCAGTTCCCTGTTAATCGTTAGATAGTCCTCATATGGGTCTCTTCCCTCAGCCGCCGCCATATCAATAACATGGACGATGACCCTTGTCCGTTCAATATGTCGTAAAAATTGGTGCCCCAAGCCAACTCCAGCATGTGCGCCTTCAATAAGCCCAGGAAGGTCGGCCATAACAAAGCTGCGGCCATCTTCGGTTTCAACCATTCCAAGATTAGGAACGATGGTCGTAAAATGATATTCCGCAATTTTCGGCTTGGCGGAAGAAACAACTGATAATAATGTTGATTTTCCGACACTCGGAAATCCAACAAGACCCACATCGGCAAGAAGCTTCAATTCAAGAATGACGTCGCGCTCTTGGCCCGGTTCGCCGTTTTCAGCAATCTCAGGAGCTGGGTTTGCAGGTGTCGCAAATCTGGTATTCCCACGGCCGCCGCGGCCGCCTTTGGCAATAACCGCTCGCTGACCGTGCTCAACTAAATCGGCAATGACCTCATTTGTAGCTGCATCCATCACAACCGTTCCCGGCGGCACTTTAACAATCATATCCTTGGCGCCTCTTCCATGCTGCCCCTTGGACATGCCGTGCTCACCCCGCGGAGCCTTAAAATGACGCTGATAACGGAAATCCATCAGCGTCCGCAAGCCTTCTTCCACTTCAAAAACTACATTTGCACCTTTGCCGCCGTCACCACCAGCTGGACCGCCATTAGGTACATATTTCTCACGGCGAAACGCAACCATTCCGTTACCGCCATCGCCGCCTTTAACATAAATTTTTACTTGATCGACAAACATGTTGATCCTCCCGTCGTACTTTGAAATAACTGATGAATGCGACGAGATCGCGGGCGTATGCACACAGAATTAAACAGCAGGCATAAACACCTCTAACGCGAATTCGCTTTCGGTAAATTCCTTAATGGTCACCTCTTGTGAACCATCCAGGAATTGTTCAATCAGTTCCTTGTTATTTATTATCCCGCGAAAATCAAAAAAGAAACGAATTCCATCTGACTGCGGTTCAATTGTTATGGATAAATGGTTTTCTTGAAATGCTTCAATCGTCTGATTTAAACGGGCAAAAAGGGATTTTGTCCATTCAGTTAATTTGAAGTCATTAATCTTTATGTACTCAGAATCCTCAAAAACCTCATATTCTAGCTGAAAGGCATGACTTTCCCAATTAGCTGTAAATAATAATGAGGCAAATTGCGGAAGTCCCAGATTAGACAGTTTTGTCTCATGCTGTGTCTCCACTACAATTTCCGTAATGACCTCTTTAACCCGGTCAATTCGATTTAAGTCGAGGTTACCTTTGATGAGCTGCAGCTTATTTAACCAATCATGTCGTGAATGCCGCAGCACTTCGATAATATCCCATTCTTTCTCCATGCGTACTCTCCCAATCCTTTATCGGAAACTATTTTCTGTTAGTATATCAAAAAAACAACCATGAGTAAGCAATTTTTATGTTGAATGATACGATTTGGAGAGGCAAAAGTGCAATGATGATGAATAAACAGGTGAGGGTGTTAAGGTAAAAAGAAAACTCTAACCGTTATGGTTAGAGTTTTCTAGTAACTTTAAGCTTCTTGAGCTACTGGATATACGCTCACTTTTTTGCGGTCACGACCAAAGCGTTCGAATTTTACAACGCCGTCGATTTTCGCAAATAGAGTGTCGTCTCCACCGCGGCCAACGTTTTCACCTGGGTAAATCTTAGTACCGCGTTGACGGTACAGGATAGAACCGCCAGTTACAAATTGACCGTCCGCACGCTTAGCACCAAGGCGCTTTGCGATAGAGTCACGTCCGTTCTTTGTTGAACCTACTCCCTTTTTAGAAGCGAAAAACTGAAGATCTAATCTTAACATTTGTTCCACCTCCTACTGTTTGAAGGTTAATTTTATGTGCTTTCCGTACTCTTTTTCAATCCCTTCAAGTGAGACAATCATCGCCTCAAGCAACAACTGAACTTTCTCTTGTGTTTCGTTTGAAATATTCTCTGGAAACGTACATTGGAGAAAGCCGCCATTCCCTTGTTTAACCTGTGCTTTGACTCCCGTAAGAGCCTCGATGGCATTCACTGTTCCAAATGAAACAGCCGATGCACCAGCACAAACAATATCTCGGCCTCGTTTTGCAAAGTCAGCATGTCCGCTCATCGTAAAGGAAGAAATGAGTCCGGATTCAGTACGATTAATCGTAATGTGAATCATCTATTGCTCAACACCTTACGCGTTGATTTTTTCGATGACTACTTTAGTATAAGGTTGACGATGACCTTGCTTCTTACGGTTGTTTTTCTTCGCCTTGTACTTGAAAACAATGATTTTCTTTTGACGGCCTTGTTTTTCAACTTTAGCTGTAACAGTAGCGCCTGCAACAACAGGGCTTCCTACTTTTACATTTTCACCGCCAACAAAAAGAACCTTGTCAAAAGTAACTGTTTCGCCAGCTTCTGCATTTAGTTTTTCAATGTAGATAGCTTGACCTTCTTCAACTTTCACTTGCTTTCCGCCAGTTTCGATAATTGCGTACATGAACTGCACCTCCTTATAAACTCAGACTCGCCAAAAACAGGCGCTTATGCTAAAGCGTAAGACTTACTACCTGTCATGTGCGGTTGTAGCACGGGTGCGCTACAAACATAACATTAAAATCATACATAATTTAGACGAAAGTGTCAACAGCTTTTTGGGATATCTCATCCACTGGCCCAAATTGCTTCAATAAATAATAATGTGCTGGGGCTATGGTAGTTGTAAAAAATACTTTAAAATGAAGCATTTCTTCTAAGATGTCTAAATGCGGAAGAAACTGCTCTTTAACCTCTTTTGTCGTTTCTACAAGGACTGCATCAAATTCAGAATAGCGATGCTCCAATAGCTCCCTTTCTAGTCGGAACGCAATCGTCTCTGCACTTAAGATTTTTCCTGTCCCCTCACATACCGGACATTTTTCCTGCAACGCTTCCGACAAAGTAACCTTCGTTTTTTTTCTAGTCAGCTGCAGAATCCCTAGCGGCGTAAAGCCAATCACTTTCGTTCTTTTTTCATCCTTTGACAGCTCTTTTTCAAAAAGATTTAGAATCGATTGCTTGTCCGATTCACGATTCATATCAATAAAATCAATGAGCACAATCCCGCCAATATCACGAAGACGCAGCTGTCTGACGATTTCTTTCGCTGCCAGCTGATTGGTTTTAAGTACGGTATCCTGGTAATCTTGCTTGCCGGAAAATTTCCCGGTATTTACGTCGATAATGGTGAGGGCCTCTGTTTCATCAAAGATGAGATAGGCACCATGGTCAAGCCAGACAACCCGCTTTAGAGCTTTATCAATTTCATGCTCAATTTGGTGGGCGGAAAAGATATTTTCTTTTCCATTATAATAGGTGCAGGCATGCTTTTCTCCGAGTAGTTTTTTTAGTTCCAGGTCATCTAAGATAATTTCACCTGACGACATATTTTCAGCTTGATGTTGAATCATTTCCAAAAAGGTATCTTTTTGAAAAATTAGTCCCGGCTTTTTTAAGGCAGCGGCTTTTTGGGTAAATTCCTGATATTGTTCACGCAGGCTGCTTAATTCTTCACGGAGCTCATCGTCGGTTGCGGTAATGCTTGATGTCCGAAAAATCAGGCCTTCTTCTTCGGTTTTCAAGTGGTTCCCTTTTTGTCGAAGCCGTGCTTTTTGTTTTTCGTCCGCGATTTTTTTGGATACTGCGACATATCGCCCTTTTGGCATGTAAATTAGGTTTGTGCCTTGTATTTCGATAATACCTTTCACTTTCGGACCCTTGGTACCTGTTGCATCCTTGTCAACCTGTACAAGCAGCTTTTCCCCTTGATGGACGTAGGACGAGACCTTTCCTTGTTTTTCTGATGCTAATACATATGCTGGAAGCTGATCACGATGTAAATAAGCATTTTTTTCTTCCCCGATATCGATAAAAACAGCATTCATCCCGGGTAAAACCTTTGTCACGGTCCCATAATAAATATTACCAACCAGCGATCGATGTTCTGGCCGGTCAAAAATAATCTTTTCTATACGATTTCCACGGAGATAAGCGAAGCGCTTTTCCCGTCCTATGTAATTTATAATTAATGTTTCCAAACCTTGTTTCCTCACCTTTTTATAAATAGCTTATTGGGTTAACCATTATTTTACCCAAAGTTACAGGAAAAAGCGCTCGTACCCACACGAGCGCTCTCTGCTTTCTATCTATTATACCTTACTAATACAAAAAGAGAAGGTCGCTTATTTTGTCGTTTAAACGTTTTTCGGTGAAATAGGCATGCAGCAATTCGTTTTCATCGAGAGTGCCTTTTTCCCTGCCGTCGACCTCGACTATTATAGGATGCTTGCAACCGCGCTGGAATTTTTCCAAGACGTTAATCAAAAGATCCTGCTCATCTGCCTGGATAGGTTTCAAGGAGTCTGGACTTGATGATTTTTTCCCGTAATAACGTTCAAGTAAAAAGCGCATGAAAATAAAGCGCCGCTGCTTCCATTCGTAATAAAGCGAAAAGAATAAGAAGCCGATTACTACCCAAACATTGATATGGGCTGGTGCTGTAGCTAATATTACAAATGAAAAAATGCATAAACTGACGAAGGAAATCATCAGCGTGGTGCGATGGGCGCTTGCAAAAGAATTTTTCAATGATAACAGTAAAAATACCAGTTTCCCGCCATCGAGCGGCCAAACTGGAAAAAGGTTAAAAATTAAAATCATCAGATTATATTCAATAAATAATGGAAATAAATCCTCGGGAAACAGATTGAAATGAAGGAGAGCAAATGCCGCTCCCACCATCCATACATGCTGGAGCGGACCTGCCAAGACAACAATCGCCTCTTCCTTTAGCGGACGATTCCCGTGCTCATCCATCTCCGCGACCCCGCCAAATGGCAGGAGGGTGATCCTTTTGATTCTCCAGGAAAAAAAAGAAGCCGCCGCCGCATGCCCCATTTCATGTACGAAAATGATGCCCAGGAGTAAACTGACTTCCATAAAATGAGCCGTGGCGATTGAGAGTGCAACGACTAACCATAACAGCGGGTGGATATGAACATGGCGGAGTAACTCGATCGCTTTATTCAAGACGAATCACCTGAATCGGGTCGATGAACTCATCGCCTTTTTTAACAGCAAAATAATACTGGCCTTTTGCTTTGTCTTCTCCCGCTGAATCAGAAACTGTCCCCACCACTGCTCTTTTATCGATATATTCATAGAGCTTGACCTTGATATCTTTTAAATTCCCATACCATGTTTCTGTTCCATCGGAATGCTGAATAACGACTGTTTTCCCGATGCCTTCTTTTTCTCCAGCATCCATGACAAACCCGTCACTGATCGCTTGGACAGCCGCTCCTTTGCCAGTCTCAATCATGATTCCCTGGCCGTTCTTCTCAAAGTTCTCAAGAATTTTTCCTGTTACCGGAACAGCCCCTTTTTGGACCTGCTCTTTCGGATCTGATTTGTCTTTTTCAGAAAAAGGCAACAAAGCAAGCGGCTTGCCAAACTTTTCTTCATACCACTTGGAAACAACGGCAAACTTGAAATCTTGATCCATTGTTTTTAGGACGACGTCCCTCGCCGGCTGAAAAGTGGCCGTTTGATTGCGGAACATAATCGCAACTACTAAGAACAAGAGGACCGATGCTAGAATTTTGAAAAAGAATACTTCCTTTTTAAATAAGGGGTGTCCATCATCACCATCACCGCCTGCAGACGGGGGTATATAATTAAATTCATATTTTTCCTCATCCCCTGGCCATAACAAGCTCCGATCTGGCGCATTTGCCTTGCTGCCGCCCATCTCTTTTTTCCTCTTTGCGATTCGCCGCCGTATTTCATCCGGAGTAGACCGCGCCATACCCATCAACCCTTTTCACACAGTTTGTACAAGTTTATGTAGAGTTTTTATAGAGTATGACAAGCATATAAAAAAGCCTGTCCACAGATCTTGTGAACAGGCTTTGATTTTTATCGAACTCCAAAGAATTTCTTCAGTTTTGAAAATACACCTTTATTTTGATCTTCGAGTGATTGAAGCGGGATAGACTCTCCGAGAATTCTTCTGGCGATGTTTCGGTAGGCAATCGATGCCTTGCTGTTAGGATTTAGTGCAATCGGCTCACCATGATTCGATGCTTTGATGACCTCTTCATCGTCAGCGACAATGCCAATCAGTTCGATTGATAAATGTTGGGTAATTTCATCAATATCAAGCATATCACCGGTCTTCATCATATGATTGCGAATCCGGTTGACGATTAGCCTTGGCGGCTCCATGTCTTTTTCTTTTTCTAAAAGGCCGATGATCCTGTCGGCATCGCGGACAGCAGAAACCTCCGGCGTTGTCACTACAATGGCTTTATCCGCACCGGCAACGGCATTCTTATAGCCCTGCTCGATTCCGGCCGGACAATCGATGATTATGTAGTCATAGTCCTGTTTTAACTCAGTAATTAACTCTTGCATCTGCTCGGGTGTAACAGCTGACTTATCGACAGTCTGCGCTGCCGGAAGCAAATACAAAAGGCCATCGAATCGCTTATCCTTAACAAGTGCCTGATGGGTTTTGCATCTTTTTTCAACCACATCGACTAAATCATAGATAATTCTATTTTCTAACCCCATTACGACATCTAAGTTTCGAAGGCCGATGTCCGTATCTATTAAGCATACTTTCTTTCCCTGAAGAGCCAGCGAAGTGCCGATATTGGCAGAGGTTGTTGTTTTGCCAACGCCGCCCTTACCTGATGTAATTACGATTGCTTCTCCCACTTTAATGTCCCCCTTCTAATCTCGTTAAATTAGGCCTTAAATGATTTAAAGCTTGTAATCTATCGATAATAATATAATGGTTCTCATTTATGTAAGCACATTCCATTTCTCTGTGCTCATTAGCAGGATTCGAATCTGGGGATCTATTTATATATTCGCCGATTCTTAGCTGCGATGGCTTCATGCTCGAAGCGGCAATGACTGCCTGTTCATTGCCAAAACACCCTGCATGAGCAATTCCTTTGAGGACACCCATTATAAAAATATTCCCGCCTGCAATCACGGTTCCGCCTGGATTCACATCTCCAATTAACAGTAAATCCCCTGATACTCTTAATACTTGCCCGGAACGGATGATTCTTGAAACCGTTACGACCTCGTTTTCTTCCTTTAGTCGATTGGCTTCTTCCTTCGTAATCACATTCGATTCAATATCATCCACCATTAAGTTTTTCTTTTGACGGATTAATTCTTTTAGTTCTTCCTTTTGATCATCCGTTAAATAGCGATTGCCAATATCCACTTTCACAGAAATTAAGTGGCGTTCCTCCTGCGTTCTGGAGTTGGCGGAGAGCTTTTGGTCCAGTTCTTGCTTTAATTCCTCATAGGAACAGGTATCATCAAGATGAAGAACAAGCCCATCCTTTGTTCCTTTTATTGTAACATTTTGCCGATTTTTCATGGAGAATTTTCACCTCAAAATACAAAAACAATTTCGGATTTAAGCTATTATTTCCCAAATCCAAATCATAAACATCCATCTTTAAAGAGTTCGACACGAACTGTCCATTCTCCTTTTTTTAAAAAAACATTCCCCAAACTTTGTCATCAGGAACAATTTGTGAATGAGGAAGAGACCATACCAAGACTTTTCCCCGATTCATAAATCCTCCCGCATTGCCTCGGCATGTTTTTCAAAGCGGCGTTTTAAAGGATAGGCTGCTAACACGAGAAAAACTCCATTTAATATAAGAGTGGGATAGAAACGCAAATTGACAAAGCTCATAAAATCAAGATTTGTCACATGGATTAAATAATTAATTTCATACACGCCCACTTCTAACAGCGCAACTCCCAAAAGGGAAACGAAGAAAGCGACAACGATATTGGACTGAATCACCTGCATAACCTTTGCTGCTAGGTAGCAGATAAATGGAAACAAGAAAAAATAAATGCCGATAATTTCGACATATACGATATCAAATAGAAGTCCAAAGATGGCCGCATAAATAATCCCCTGATTTTTCCCAACATATATCGTCAAAAAAAGCAAAGTGGCAAACAAGAACCGCGGAACTAGTATACGGTTTCCAAAGGAATCAGCGGGCAAAAATTGAACAAACAGACTTTCAAAAATAAAAAGGAGCAAAAACAAAAGAGGGAGAAAGAATTTCCTCACAGATCTTCCTCCTTCCCGGATTTCATCGCACTTTCCTCAGGGCTCGTCATTAACCTTTTAATGACCATGACATTTTCAATATCGTAAAAGTCCGCTCCCGGCTTCACTAGTGCGGTTTGATTTAAGCCATATTGGTCCGGTTTCACCTCTTCTACTTTTCCAATCATCAACCCCTTAGGAAAGACACCGCCCATTCCTGAGGTGATGACTGTCTGCCCTTTTTCCACCTTAGCTCCTGATGGAATAGCTTTAACGAGAAGCATTTTTTGTTTATCATCAAAGCCCTGAACGAATCCGTAAACCTCGGTTTCCCCCTGAATCACAGCGGAGATCCGGTTTTTCGGGTCCATTGCACTCAATAGCTGCACTGTTGAGCTAAATTGTGTGACGTTTTTCACCTTTCCGATCAATCCTGTTGCTGTTATAACAGCCATATTTTTTTTAATTCCATCTAATTTGCCTTTATTGATAATAATCATTTCATGCCAACGATCAGGATTTCTGCCAATAACTGTTGCCGGCATTGGTTCCAAATCTCTCAGGGTCTTTTTTTCATCGAGAACGTCACGTAATTCTTTGTTGTCTTTTTTCAGTTCTTGAACTTCTGCTTCAAGGCTGGCAATTTTCTCAACGCGTGATTTTAATTCCTTATTCTCATCATATGTATCTTGCAAATCCTGAAGATTCTCAAAAAAGCCTGCAACATACTGGGCAGGCCTTGAAACCAGGGATTGAACCCAGCCGGTTGAGTCCTTAACGAACTGCTCCGGCCAGGTAAGTTTACTCCTCTCCCTTAAAGAAAACCCAATCAATGCCACGAGAACAATGATGCTGACGAGCAAAATGATCAAACGCTTATTCAAAAAGAACTGTGGCATGATATTACACCTCTATTTTTATCTATCTTGAATCTTTAGCTTTGTTTTTGAACAAATGGATATGGTCTAAAGCTTTTCCTGTACCAATTGCCACGCAATCGAGAGGGTTTTCTGCAATCAGGACAGGCATTTTTGTTTCTTCGCTAATAACACGGTCAATATTGCGCAGCAGCGCCCCGCCGCCCGTGAGGACGATGCCCCGGTCCATAATATCGGCAGCCAATTCCGGTGGTGTTTTTTCAAGCGTATTCTTTACTGCTTCAACAATGGCATAAACCGTATCACTTAAAGCGGAGGCAATTTCCTTGGCGGAAATTTCAATTGTTTTTGGCAGACCAGTCAGAAGGTCACGGCCGCGAATCTCCATGTTATCGATACCTTCAGGAGTGCCTGCAGAACCGATTTCCATTTTGATTGTTTCCGCAGTACGGTCACCAATCATCAAATTATATGTTTTTCTAATATAGGAAATAATCGCCTCATCCATCTCATCACCGGCAACACGGATTGATTGGCAAGTAACAATTCCCCCTAAAGAAATAATCGCTACTTCCGTTGTTCCGCCGCCGATGTCAACAACCATGCTTCCCGTCGGTTCCCAGACTGGAAGATTGGCACCAATAGCGGCAGCAAACGGCTCTTCAATCGTGTAGGCATCCTTTGCTCCCGCTTGTCTAGTTGCATCAATAACCGCTCTCTCTTCAACCGCTGTAATCCCTGATGGTACACAGACCATCACATACGGCTTACCGGCGAAAAAGCCTTTATTCTTTTGGGCCTCGCGGAATAAATGCTTCATCATAACAGCTGTTGTTTCAAAATCAGCGATGACGCCATCCTTCATCGGACGAACGGCAACCACATTTCCCGGAGTCCGGCCAATCATGTTTTTGGCGTCATTTCCGACCGCAACAATGTGTTTTGAATCCGTCTGCATCGCCACCACAGATGGCTCCCTTGTGACAATCCCTTTCCCCTTTACATACACAAGGGTGTTGGCAGTTCCTAAATCTATCCCAAGATCCTTTGTTCCAATTCCAAACATAACGTTGTATCTCCCTTTCTGATACTAAATGCTCTGTCCTAAGGCAGGTGTTTATCGTAAAATTTTCCAATAATTGTAACGTAATTGAATAGGCAGTCCTAAAAAATCATAACCAATATTATATCCTAACGTCAAATAAAATCATAGCATTACAAATATCCTTTTTCCTTCAAGCTGACAAACTTATTTTCCCCGATGATGATGTGATCCAGAAGATCGATTCCAATGATCTTGCCGCATTCTACCAGCCGCTTCGTCACCTCAATGTCCTCCCGGCTTGGCGCGGGGTCACCGGACGGGTGATTGTGAAGAGCAATGATGGATGCTGCAGACCGCTTTAGTGCCTCCCGATATACCTCACGCGGGTGAACGATGGAAGCGTTTAAGCTGCCAATAAATACCGTTTGTTTATGCATGACCTGATTCTTGGTATTTAAATACAAGCAGACAAAATGCTCCTGTGACAGAAAGCGCATATCGTTCATGACATACTTGGCTCCGTCTTCCGGCGAGCGGATTACATAGCGGTCATTATATTCCAAATTGGCAATTCTCCTGCCAATTTCGACAGCCGCCAGAAGCTGTATCGCTTTCGCCGAGCCAATCCCTTTTATTTCGGTAATTTCCTCCAAAGTGGCCGCTTTTAACAGCCTTAACCCCTCAAAATGAGTTAAGAGGCGATTCGATAATTGCAGCACTGATTCATCCTTCGTTCCGGTCCGAAGCAATATTGCAACTAACTCGTGATTCGATAAACTTTGCGGGCCATGCTGGATAAACCGTTCTCTTGGCCGTTCATCTTGCGGGAAATCACGAATCATTAATGTGTTGGTTGACATAACTTTTCCCTCCCTTAGTGTCGGGAGTTATTGTCAGAAAAAATTAGTACGGCAAATGATAACCTAACCGTTTCAATTCCCTTCTGGTTCTTGCAACCGGCAGGCCGACAACCGCAAAGTAGTCCCCATAGATTTTTTTGACAAGCATGCTTCCAAGCTGCTGAATGCCATATGCCCCTGCTTTATCAAGCGGTTCACCGCTTTTTACATATGACCGTATTTCATCATCCGTTAACTCCCAAAACCAAACTTCTGTTTTTTCATAAAACTTAGTTGAGCTAGTTGGAGATAGTATTGAAACACCTGTAAATACATCATGCTGACTGCCTGAAAGGGTCTTTAACATTTGTACGGCTTCCGCCTCATCAGCTGGCTTTCCCAAGATTTGATTGTTCGTAACCACAATAGTGTCGGAACCAATCACAAAGGCATCCCTATTTTCTTTAAAAACAGCCTGTGCCTTGCGTTCGGCCAATTCCATTACGACTTCTTCCGGAGAAAGCTTGGGGTCAAAGCTTTCATCCACATCACTGCTTGAAATTGTGAATGTTAAATGGAGATTTTCTAGAAGTTCTTTTCGCCGTGGAGAAGAAGAGGCTAAAATGAGGTTCTGCATTTCATCACCTTACCTTTTTTTGCAACGCATTAGGGAGATACAAGTTAATCGTATCAAAAAAGAGCGGTGCAAACAATTTTTATATTATTAAATTTTGAAGAAATTTGTCAGATTATACAACCTTTATCAATATTTGCCGAATGTGTGCTATAAAAAGCCCGCCGTCGATTCGGCAGGCTTTATTTTGCAATAATTTCCCGGAAAATATCGAGCGGTGGTTTAGTTTGTCAAAAGATGCTACAACGAATTATAAATGGACAGGAAGTTTAGTAAATGCTGCTCAGCATCAACTAAGCTTTTTGTATCCTTAGATTTTTGAAAAGCTTTTACCTTTTCGTCAGCGCCCAATAACTCTGTTTTCATTTTATTGATACTATCGTTTTTAATGTTATTAATTTTTAATTTTTCACTTATACCAGCATCAGCAGACACACTGCTTGATACGAGCGCACCAGAAACCATGGTTGAAAGAGATTGATAGATACTTGGAAGCGATTCGATAAAACTCTTTTCATTATCTGTAAGGTTTGAAAGCTTCTTTTCATCTAGCATCAACGGTTTGGCGAAGGCCCCCTCGGCACCTTTATCTTTGTATTTAGTACTTATTGATTTGGCCGTTTCAAGCGAATCCGCCACGCTCAAAAATAAATAAAACTTTCCGCCGATTTCTACCTGTTCGGAAGGAATACCTCTAGACTTTAATTGTTTAGTAGTATCCTCAGCACCTGCTTTCGAGGTAAAAACACCGCCTTGGACTACATAAGTAGAAAGCTGTTCGATCGAAGTGGCCGCTGTTTTATCGGTTGTTTCCGTTTGTTCTTTTTCATTTCCAGTTTCTCCAGCCACATTTGGTTGGGTGACAGGCTTTTCACCGGATTCTGTTATGACTAGCTTAAGCATAAAAAAGCCAATCGTTAAGCCAATGAGAATCGCGCAAACGGCGGTAATGACAATAGATCCAATTGGCCGGCGATTGTTTTTGTTAGAAAAACTAGCAAATGAAATTGAAGATTTTGTTGATTTACTTTTTTTAGTGTTCGGGGAATTGACTATTGTAAATTCCTCTACATCATTTTCAGAGGATTCAGGAATAATCCAATCAAAGCTTTCTTCGATGGATTCCTGAGCCGCTGCTGCTTCATTGACTCCTTCTGATTCGTGTAATTCTGAATCTATTTTTATTTCGTTTGGAATAGGTTCTGGTGTAGGTTCCGGCACATTTTTTCGGGGTTCTTCACGAAAGGATTTGGGTTCTCCATTTAATTTAATCGTGATGGTATGGCCCTTTTTAGGCTTGTCCACTTTACGTTCTCCTTTCTGTTCGACAGTAATATGTTCCATCCTAACATACCGGCAAAAAAAAATAACAAGACTTTTGTCGTCTTGTTATCTTAGAGTTTCGTCAAATTATTTATAAGTTCGGCATCGTTTTAATTATGGTTGAGTTGTTGCCGTTTCTGGGAACTGGCTTAAGGGATTTGTTTTTCCAGCAGGAGCTTCAGCATCTATTTTCGGTACATCTTGCTTAAGGTCAGCCAGGTCTGGCATATAAAAAGCAGAAACCGTTAATGAAAAGGTCAGCTTCGGAGTTTCCTCCTGTTGCGTTGTGACTTCAGTTGTGCCGGTATAATTAATGCTTTCCACAACCACGATCCGCTTCAGCGTCTCTAACGTTTCAACAAATTTTTCAAATTCTTCGTAGCTTGGTGCTTCGACAGATAACTGTACAATCAGCTTCTTTAATGCCGGTGCAGCAGGTGCTGCCGGCTGCTGTGCAGCTTGATCACCTGAAGTTTGGCTATTAGCATCTGTCCCTTGAGAAGCTGTGGTAGTCGAAGCTTGGTTTGTTGTACCTTGACTCTGATTTCCAGCATTCTGGTTTAAAGCAGCCTGATTCGCATTACTCTGCTGATTTCCAGCATTTTGCGAATCTGTTTGAGGAGCTTCAGCAGCAACGGTGCCATCCTTGGAAAAACTCATCGAAAGAATCTGACTGTTTGCAGCGGCTTCAGCTTTTTCAAGATCCAGAATAAGCTGCTCCTGTAAAGGGTTAACAGGCAGTACTTTCTGTAATTCTCTGGTATTCTCAGCAACCGTCTTCGCGCTTTCCGCTTTTTTTTGGCTGACTACATCGAGAAGCTTTTTCTCCGTCTTTAAGGTTTGCTGCTGGCTCTGTAAATCAGAATGTAAAGGAGAAAGCTTGATAAATTGAGCATATACAATGAGCAAGACTACCAATAGAACAGCGGCCAATAAAATTAGTTTGTCCCTTTTAGAGAAAGCAAGTTTCATGATCCGCTCACTCCCTTCGCATCCCAGCTCTTCTTAATATTTTCCTTTACGACATCCTTATTAAGGGTAATTTCAAATTGCCCTGTATATCGTGGCAATAGATTACTATCCTTGGTACTTGCTGCAGTTGAATTGCTAGAAGCAGTGCCACTAGCTTTGGTTGCTTGAGCAGCGGCGGTCGTGGTTGCAGCTCCAGCAGCTGTAGTTCCATTGGTCGCAGTTCCAGTAGCAGTAGTTCCATTGGTTGTAGCACCCGTAGTTGCAGTTCCTGTGGCTGCAGCAGCTTGTCCAGCCGTATTGCTTCCAGAAACCGTCACTTCACTATTCTGACTAACAGAGCTGACAGTACCACTCTGAGTTGAGGCAACCTGCGTGCCCGAGGCAGTAGTATCACTCTGGACAACAGCGGTTAAAGAACTTAAGCTTGCATCTTCGATCCAGGTTGAGTCATGTAGACTGTTTAAAAAGAATGCCGCTTCCCTTTGACTATCAAACTGAACGGTTAGGGTTATTGTTCCAGTCTCTGTGTAGGCAAAGGTTTGGATGAATCCCCGTTCCGGCAGCAATGCCGTGAGCTGACGCATGACCGGAATGGTCCGTATCGGATAGGTATGTGCCCATTCAATCGCACTTTTAAGCTGCGTAACAGATGTTGATGATTCTGCCGTAGTATTTTTCTGTTCCGCTGCTTCACGGATCTTTTTTGTCATTGTAATTTCTCGATTAACAGAGTCTATATCAGATTTGACCGAGCTGATTTGAAAATAATAGTAGCTGCCAGCCAATAATAAGATCACAAGAATTCCAGCTAGTGTAACAAAAAAAGCAAATTTTCTCGGCTCCTTTTGAGGAAGCAGGTTGATTTCAACTAACATTATTGCACCTCTTTTAAGGCAAGACCTAAAGATAATAGTAAATTAGCTGGAAGGTTGTTTTGTTTATCAAATGCATCCTGTTCAAGTGAAAGGATATCAACAGGAATGTCAAATCGCTCTTTCAATTCATCAGTAATGGCAACAAGCATCGGATGATCTCCACTTAATAGAATCCGATCGATGTCGTTATTCTCATGATTTAAGGTGTAACGATAAAAGTCTATTAACTTATTAACCTCTTTAAGAATATCTTCAAACTGGTCTGCCAATTCATCTGTATCTCCAGCATACCTGCAGACCATCGATCCTAAACTATCCCGTTTAACTTCCCATTTATCCAAATCAAATGGAAAATTAAACGGCCGCATCACGACCGGGATGGAACCTTCAAAGATACATAGATTGACACTAGTCAAATCAAATTGAACAGAGATGGTCGTTTCATCTTGTTCAGTAAGACCAAGTTGATAGAACAATCTGTAAAGTGCCAGCGGTGAAATATCCGCAGCAATGGGATTCAGTTTTAAACTGGAAAATAAATCCGCATACTCCATGACAAACTGCTCTGGAGCGGCAAACAGGAGAATATCTTTTGTTTTTCCATTGTTTATTAGAGGATAATAATCAAATACTGGTTCTTCAAACGGTAAATGAATCGTTGCGCCAAGTTCAAGATATAAATAACCTTTTATCTCATCATCCGCTATATCTGCAGGAATGGATACCTTCCGGATGATTACCAGCTGATCCGGTACAATAAAGCGGATAGACCGTCTCTGGATTTTCCATTCATCAATGCATTCTTCTAAAATAGCAGATAAGGCTTCGACATTGACGATTTTCCCATCGCTAATAATACCTGGCGGGAGGAAACGCTCCCCCCATTTTTGGGCTGTGGGAGGATTCGCTTGCTTTAATTCGAGGCAGCGAATGGAATGGTCATTAAGGACCAGATTGATAATTCGGTTTTTGGGTGTAAACAGGGAAAAAGCCATATCTAAAAAACCCCTTAATTAAAATCCTTGATTAAGAAAATCTATATAAAAATTTATTATATCCAATCCCCAAAAATAAGCAGTTAGTGTGCCAGCAGCGATAAATGGCCCGAAAGGAATGGGCTGCCGTTTATTCACAATTCTAAATAGAAGGGCCAATCCGCCAATGACGGCACCATATAAGGTTGATAAAAAGAACGATAAAAGGACAAGCTTAAATCCTAAAACAAAGCCAAGTACGGCATAAAGCTTTACGTCTCCAAAGCCCATACCGCCCTTGCTGACTATGGCAATAACCAAAAGGAGGGTAAATCCTGTAACAGCCCCAAGCAGGCTATCCCACCAAGGATTGAGCGGGAAGAAAATTCGTTCCAATAAAAAAATCCCTGCAAACCAAATTAAAATTTTATCAGGGATGATCATATAATGAATATCTGAAACAATGATAATCATAAACAGTGATATGAGTGTTAAAGCAACTACTAACTCTCCTGACCATCCAACGACAAGTGGTACAACAGCAAAAAGTACACCTGTTAATAGTTCCATTGTCGGATATATAGGAGAAATCCGCGACTGACAGCCGCGGCATTTCCCCTTTTGAAACAGATATGATATTACTGGGATTAGTTCTAATGGTGTTAGTTGATGTCCGCATGTGAGACATGCTGATCTTGGTGAAATAATTGATTGCTTTAATGGTACTCTTAAACCGACTACATTAAAGAAGGAACCTAAAAGTAGGCCATAAAGAAAAAGTAAAATATTAAACATTATCGCGCGTTACTTGTTAAAGTTTGTTCGTCAACTACATCTGATTGGCTCTTTGTGGCCCCAACAACTTCACCTGATTCGTGATTAGTAATTGAGTACGTATACTTATTGTTAGAGTCTTTTGTTACAATAACTGTATAGTTATTATCTTTTACATGGTCTAAATAAGTGCTTAATACATCATTTTGTAATTGCAGAGTATAGGTTTTGGTTGTTGTACCACTTTCAGCAAACGTTAAATTCCCAGTATTTGCAACATATAGTTTAGCTGCATTTATTATCTGAATGCCTTCTTGAACCTTAGCTTTATTGTCTGACTTGTTGATGACATTCCCGATAGCTGGAATCGCAATCGCAGCAATAATCCCCAAAATAACGATAACTGCTAATAATTCAATAAGGGTGAAACCTTTTTGTTCCTTCATTTTTTGTTTTAATGCTTGTACCATATTTCCTCTCCCTCTGGTTCTAAAAACCTATTAATATTTCACTATGAGTATACAATAATTGTAAGCTGCAGAAAAGAAGTTTTTTATCGATTTTTGTCTTTATTTTTTGGTTCTTGACATTTTTACTACATATTTGTCTAATTAGCTCATTTGGTCATACATACTAAACATTGGCACCATTATTGCCATCACTATGACACCAACAAGACCGGCTAATAAAACGATCATAATCGGCTCAATTAATGATTTAAGCTTGTCTGTTGCCGTTTCTACTTCTTTCTCATAGAATTCAGCAATTTTGGCGAGCATGGCATCAAGGGCACCGGTTTCCTCCCCAATTGAAATCATTTGCGTGACAAGCGGAGGAAAGGCCCAGTGCTCGCTCATCGGCTCTGTCATTGACCGTCCCTTCTCAAGAGAAACCCGTGACTCACGGATCACCTTTGAGATGACCTCATTTTCGACAACTTTTTCAATAATGGACATCGCTTGAAGGATAGGAACCGAGCTGGAAAATAAGGTACTGAGCGTCCTCATCATCCTTGCCAATACCCCTTTTTGCATCAATTTGCCGAATACTGGCATCCTTAATAGCGCATAGTCCAAGTAATATTTGAATTTGACATTTTTTTTCATGAACATAAAAGACAAATAAATTAATATAAAAATGAGCGCAACCAGCCACCAAAAAGACTGCATAAATTTACTTGCACTTAAAACAAACTTCGTAATTGCCGGAAGCTCTGCTCCCATATCATTAAACATCTGCACAAATTTAGGTACTACAGTAACAAGCAAAAAAATAACGGCAAGAATAGCGATTGCGCCAACAACCATTGGATATGTGAGGGCGGACACAACCTTTTGCCTAGTATGGTGCTGTTTTTCAAAGTCCTCTGCAAGACGCTCAAGCGTTACATCCAAATTACCGCTGACCTCTCCTGCTTTTAGCATGTTAACAAACATCGGGTTAAATATTTTTTTATGTTTAGCTACTGCATCCGAAAGTGGATTTCCTTCCCGCAATTCCTGCTCCACTTCTAATAAAGCCCTCTTCAATGCTTTACTATCAGTTTGATAAGAAAGAATTGAAGTGGCCTCAACAACGGTCACACCAGCCTTAATTAGCGTTGCAAACTGCCGTAAATAAATAACAAAATCTTGGAGCTTAACTGGGTTTCCAAAGGAGATATCCTTAGTCAACAATGTTTCCGGTACTTCACTCAACTCTATGACACGGATCCCCTGTTCCTTCAGCTTCTCCACTGCCTCGCGCTTGGATGCCGCATTAACGGTGCCCTGCCGTTTGCCTTTGCGGTCGCGCCCGGAATATTTAAATTTAGCCATTCATCATCATCTTTTCATGTAGATATTGTGAGGCAGCTTCCTTTTCAATCTGGCCGCGTTCGATCAATTCGCGGATGCTCATTTCAAGCGTGTGCATTCCCTGGGCACGGGACGTTTGCATCGTACTTGTAATCTGATGGATCTTTTCATTTCTGATTAGGTTGGCTATTGCCGGATTGTTGACTAAGACCTCCGTTGCGGCCTTCCGTCCCTTTTTGTCCACCGTCGGGAATAGGCGCTGCGAAATAAT
The DNA here is from genome assembly GCF_049568635.1 of Neobacillus sp. SAB-20_R2A. Classification (NCBI taxonomy): domain Bacteria; kingdom Bacillati; phylum Bacillota; class Bacilli; order Caryophanales; family Bacillaceae; genus Neobacillus; species Neobacillus sp. SAB-20_R2A. The sequence continues at coordinate 4,577,729 of NZ_CP145895.1, forward strand.
TCCCACCAAAACCGAAGCCAGCTGTACGCGGATTTGCGGCTGCTGGGCAGGCGGGAAAACGTCAATAATCCGGTTAATGGTTGTCGGTGCACTAGAGGTATGCAGGGTCCCTAACACAAGGTGTCCTGTTTCCGCAGCCGTAATGGCAATACTAATTGTTTCAAGGTCACGCATCTCCCCAACTAGAATGACATCCGGGTCCTGACGGAGCGCTGCCTTTAAGCCGCTTGCATAATTCATCGTGTCGTAGCCCACTTCACGTTGGTCGATAATCGAATTGCCATGCCTATGGAGGTACTCGATAGGGTCCTCAAGTGTAATAATGTGTTTGCGCATATTGCGGTTCATATAATCAATCATGGAAGCAAGGGTAGTCGACTTACCGCTTCCTGTTGGACCTGTAACCAAAATCAATCCCTGAGGCTTTTGCACTAATTTAGAAATAATCTCCGGTAAATCAAGCTCTTCCATTGTTGGCGTCTTTGAGGCAACAGCTCTAAGTGCCAAGGAAACACTCTTCCGCTGATGGTAGGCATTGACACGGAACCTTGAGCTGCCTGGAACACCGTAAGAGAAATCCAGCTCGCCTTTTTCCTTAAACTGCTCCCACTTATCTTCAGGAATAATCGCATTTGCCATAGCCTCGGTGTCGTCCGGCATCAATTTATCCGAACCATATCTTTTGATTTCACCATTTATCCGGAATACTGGAGGCACTCCAACCGTTAAATGAATATCGGAGGCTTTATATTCAATAGCCGCTCTTAAAATAGCATCAATTCTATCTTTCATCATCTTGTTCTCCTACTCTGGAATTGCGACACGTAAAACTTCTTCTGTAGTGGTAAGACCTTGTTTTACTTTCAAAAGACCATCATCGATTAGAAAGATTGTCTTATTTTTAATGGCAATTTCCTTCATCTTTTGAAAAGTTTCCCCATTCATCATGACTCTGCGCATTTCGTCATTAATTACAAGGACCTCATGCAGAGCGATCCTACCTTTATACCCTGTCATGTTACAGGAAGGACAGCCTTTTCCCCGAGTTATTTTATCAATTTTCATGCCACGTTTGGCGAATATCTCGACTTCACGTTTGGATGCTTCCTGGATTTCGGCACAGTCACGGCAGACCTTCCGCACCAAACGCTGAGATACAACCCCGCTGAGCGAGGCAGCAAGCAGGAATGGCTCCACACCCATATCGATAAGACGGGTAACAGTCCCAATCGAGTCATTTGTGTGCAAGGTGCTCAATACCAAATGCCCCGTCAATGAGGCCCGAATGGCTACCTCAACCGTTTCCGAATCCCGGATTTCTCCGACCATGATAATATTTGGGTCCTGACGGAGAATTGACCTTAATCCTGCCGCAAACGTCATCCCGACATTCTGATTTACTTGAACCTGATTAATTCCTTCTAATTGGTATTCGACCGGGTCCTCGACGGTAATGATATTGACTTCATCACTATTCAATTTATTAAGCGCCGCATAAAGGGTAGAGGATTTTCCGGAGCCAGTTGGCCCGGTAATTAAAACAATTCCCGTCGGCTTTTCAATCATTTCATTAAAACGTTTCAGGTTTAATGCATTAAACCCCAGTTTATTTAGGTCATTTAACGTGGAGCCCATATCAAGAATACGCATGACAATCTTTTCGCCATACACAGTCGGCAGCGTTGATACGCGGAGATCAACCGGATGGAAATCAAGATTTAATTTAATCCGGCCGTCTTGAGGAATTCGATGCTCAGTGATATCAAGGTTCGAGATAATCTTGATTCTGGCAATTAACACACTTTGCATATTTTTGGGGAGTACCCGTTCAACCTTTAATACTCCGTCAATCCGGTAGCGGACAATGACCTTTGTCTCCTGCGGGTCAACATGGATATCGCTGGCCCTTTGAATCACCGCATTCGATAAAATCTGATTAACCAGCCGGACAATCGGCGAATCCAAGTCCGTAATGTTATCGGACTGACCGCGCTCATTCTGTGGAAGCTCGTCCAAAAGTTCGTCCAATCCATCGTCCACGTCATAATACTTATTGATGGTACGGAGAATTTCATCCTTCGTGGCGATCGTTGGCTCAATCTGGAATCCGGTCGATAGACGAAGGTCGTCAATCACAATGAAGTCCATCGGATTGGCCATCGCCACATATAATTTATTCCCTTCGCGTTTTAAGGGAATAATTAAATTTCGCCGCGCTGTTTCTTTTGAAATAAGCGTAAAAAGACTGGTATCAAATGAATATTGAAACAGATTTACGTGCGGAATCCCCAGTTGATACTCCAGCACTTCGATCAGCTGCTGCTCTGTCAGGTAGCCTCTTTGCAAAAGAGCCTCACCTAATTTTTGATTCGGATCTTTATCCTTTAAAGCAACTTCAAGCTGTTCGGCTGTAATCAATCCTTCTTCAATTAATAAATTTCCAAGTCGTTTTCTAGTTTGCCTCATTTTATACCCCTGCTTTTATTTTGGTTGTTCATTTGGCTTTCCCCATATGTCACTTTCCTGCTGTTCCCCGTTTGTTGTGGACTGCGCCTGGTTAGAGGTATCGGTTACACTAGTGCTGTTATCTACACTTGCTTGATTGGTTGTAGCTGTTGATGTCTGTTGCTGGCTTGCAGCTGGAATTCCCTGGATTTCCACTTGATAAACAGGCGGGTAATAATCCTCGGAAATCTTTTCGCTTCTAACAAGCTGTTCGCCTTGATACACTTCACGGTATACCTTGATGATTAAGCCTTCTTCCCCAGCCGTTTGAATCTTTTTCTTTCCAGGAGAAAGTTCTGGGCTATATTGTACAATTGTTTTAGGCTTTAGTTTCTGTTCATCTTTTGTAGTAATTTTATAATCATATAGCAATTTTTGGCCTTTTATTGTTACCTTTAACAGGCCATTATCAATATGAAATTCAATAGAATAGTTGCTTTTGTTTGGATTAGAAATCGCCAAGTCAATCATTTTTGCCGGATCAACCTTCGCTTCAAAGCCTAGCATTGCATAATTTGGAAGATGGCTGCTGATATTTCTTTCAACAATGGTAAAATTCGACGCCAATACCGCTTTATAAATACCTGTTGCCAATACATTCAGTGTTTCACCATTATCAATCTGATTCTTTTTCGCAAAATCTAATAGTGAGACAGTCCCATTCTCCGGTATATCCATTTTAATATTCTTATCTATAACAGTTTGTAAATTAGTGAAATTAGGGATTTCTACCGTTGCCGAGCTAATCACCGCATCCTTTTGGACACGATCTGCCAGCAGAAAGTCATTATAAAGATTAAAGGAATGGGAACCCGTTTGGAAATTGGCTGCTGAGGCATTTAAGCTTTGTGTCAGCTTTTCCAAATCATAGTCGGCCAATTTCATTTGTGGAAACAAGGTTTGCAGCTGTTCTTCCACCTGTTCCTTCTCAACAGAAAGGTAAATCGCATTGTTTTGGCCCTCTTTGATAGAAGCAACTGTAGTTTTAGCATCTAATGCAAACAAATTCAAATCAAACGATGTCGTTTTTTCTCCATATTGCATGTCCATGGAAGTGTCTTTCACCCAATTGACATACTTCTCTTCAAGCATTGCCAATGCTTCATCAGGTCTTTTCCCCGATACATCCAATGAACCAACTGTTGTCCCTTCGGAATATTTACCGTCGGCATTTGACATTTTTTCAAAAGCCTTAGCACCAAAATGGGAGAAGCTGAAAATAAAAGCTGTACTGAAAAAAAGTACAACAAACAATTTAAACATTTGTTTATTTTTACCCAATTCTTATGTCTCCCCTCGTCTTTGCCTTTACAGGATGGGTATTTATTTGCTTAAGCTAAGTTTTTTGTCCAGCTCTATTTCCTCTAGTGTATCTTCCGAATTGAGTGCTGCGGCTGCCTCACGATCGGCGCTTAAAAACTCCAACAGGGCATCATCTAACGGAGCATCCTCATCCATTACTTCTAATTCCTCGTCCGAAAACTCAACTTCACGGCCAGGAATTTTGTCCAATACTTCCTCTTCCTGAGGCTCTGTCTCTGCCTGTGTTTCCAATTCCAGCAAGCTTTCGATATCAGACATATACCCTTCTGTTGGTTCCAATATTTCAGCGTGTTCCATAATTTCTTCTGTATCTCGATCCAGCAGGAAGGATATATCCTCTTCTTTGATATCAGCAGGGTGAACTGTATCCTCTTCGTGGTTTGGAACAAACGAGTTTAATTCTGCCTTTTTAGAATCTTTGTCAAGTTCTCCAAGAATGGATTGAGGCAGGATATTTTGCTGTTTTAATTCAATAGAGCTTCCCTCTATTGGCGCTGGCTGCTCTATTTCTAAAAACGAATCAAATTCCTCTGCAAATACGGAAGACTTTTGATAAATTGCTGCCCCCATCCGGGAATCAAAAACATAAGCAATCAGAAAGACGAGCACTAGCAGCATTAAAGCTGTTTGCCATAATGGGAAGGTCGAAACCGCCGCATTCCCGCCAAGAGCAATTACAAAAGCTGCCGATGCAATCAGAAATTTCCCTTTGAAGGTAAGACCAATTCGCAATATAGCCAGTACAAGTAAAGTTAACACCATAGACCCAAAGGCCCAAATTATCATTTGCATCCATTTTCCCCCTAATCTAGCCATCTATTATACTTTTAAACAACATAATATTCCAAAAAGACCAATTTTTTGTAACCAAATTCTAAATTTAGACAAATTTCGTCTACTAAATATTGTATAATACTATTAAATATTTTAAAAGAAGGCGGAGAGTTTTTTATGCTGGAAAATTTCAAAAGCCAAAAAGGGCTAACTTTAGTGGAGGTTCTTATATCTATAGTCCTGCTCTCTATTGTCCTTACATCTCTATTAGGCTTTTTTACCCAGTCGGCTATGTTTGCCAAGAAGAACGAGCAAAAACTGGGCACCCTGCAAACGGCGCAAATGGTCGTGAATATGGTGGAGGAAAATGTGACAAGAGAAGCATTGAAGCTGCCTTTAAAAGACAAAAACGGACAAGTTCTATACGCAACACCAATTACGGATAGCTACGGAACTGTAAACTCTAATCTGCAGCCGGCAAATGGGACATTTTTATTGAAGGATAAAGGAGAGATTGAAGCGCTCCTCAAAAAAACGATTACCACCAATTATAGTGTAAGTGCGATTATCTCCAACGATACTGTCACGGTTAATGACACTGACCCTTCTAAAAATACATACGTAAAATTAATCAAAATAAAGATAATGGTCATCGATCCTAATAATCCAGCAAGCCAGACTGAAACCTATACCTATATTCGAAAGTGAGCTGACGACATGAATAATCAGAAAGGAATGACATTAGTTGAAATATTAGCGGTATTAACAATCCTCATGATTATTTCTTACATAATATTTAGTGTTTTTTTCGGAATGAACAAAAACTATGCCCAAATATCAGGAAAAACAGATTTGCAAAAAGAAACGAATCTCATTATTTCTACCATCCGAAGCTACCATTTAAAAAACACAGGCTATAAGCTATCTTTTGACTCAACAGCTAAGAAAGCCTTTATCGGTGATGCATCAGCAAGTAACCAATTAAATCGGAATGACCTGGACTTGCTCACCTTTACCATTACATTCAAGGGGACCACGTATACAAATGGCGATGTCACCATCGACCAAACAAACAAGCCGATAGAAATCACCATTACACTCAAAGACAAGGAAGGCCAAACCTATGAAACTACCACAATGATCAAAAGATATTAAAGGAGGAGATTCAAATTAAAAGCGAAAAGGGCTATACATTAATCGTTGTATTGGTCATCATTGCTGTTTCCATGATTCTCGGGCTTGCACTCAGTGGGGCAACCCTGACAGCGAGTAAACAATTTCATAAAACTGATGATCGCAATAAGGTTACCGACGTAGCAGAAATGGGCATTGCTTATTATCAGACCCTGGTCAACCAACTGGTGGTCAAAGCGGAAGACGCTGCCACAAAGAAAACGGCTATTGATGTAAAAACACAAATAGACCAAGAAATGCTGCAGCATAAAAGCAGATTGATTACAGATGCGCAAATTGTGTTAACCTACAATCGTAATTTCTGTGAAAAATTTAAGCAGTTGCAACAAGAATCCCTCGCAGCTAACACGAATTTTAAAAAGATCAACGACCTAACGTATGAGTCAGACTTTTTCACCGTCGAAGGAGAAAATAAATATAAGGTTAAAGCCAATATCGTGTCCACCTGTACGGATGCAGAGAGTTTTCCTGTCACCTTTGAAAGTACTGGGAAAACAGCCAATGAGAATATTACACTGTCAGGAAATTTTGTTGTGGCTAAGTCGAACACTTTAAACAGAGTAGGTGAGCAAGGTCCAAATTTATCTGCCTTTAGCCTGATCAATCAGCTTGACCTTCAATTAACCGGGAATGATGTCCTTAGCACAAATATCATTGCCTTATTAAATGGCACATTACTTGGAAATACCTTTCTTTCCATTACCAATGAAGCCTACATAAAAATTCTAAACCTAAGTGGTAACGCCGGCCTTCTTGTACAAGGGGATACCATTTTTGACAGTTTGAGTATGGGCGGTAATGGCACATTGATTGTGTTTGGTGATGTTTTTTTAAGGACTGGCATTGACACACTGGATGGAAATGCATTCGATGTTTGCATTATTGGCAATACGTATCTGGTTGATTCCAATAATAAGCTGCAGCCTCTCCCCAATTATTCGAATTTAAGAAATGTATGCGGAAAGGGCAGCTGGGGTATTGATCCGGAAAATGGAATAAACGTTACCTATTAATCACATTTAGGAAAAGCCTAGCTTCTGGCTTTTCCTATTTTGCCTTAGTTACTTTCCTTTACCGGTTCTTGAGTAATCATATCCTTAACAGGAGAAAGACCTTTCCCATTATCAACATAAAGCGGGGAGTTATCATAATTGATCTGGACGAATTGAAACTTGATATTATCGTCGTTACCACTTGAAGAGATCGTTTTACAAATGATTGCTCCTGTTACCGAGGCATTTATTGTTACCGTTGCATTCGGTGCATAGATCATTTTCGAATACGTTAGTGCAGCTCCGTTAATATAAATATTAGACCCATTGGTAATTAAATGCCCTTGAATTCCTGAGTCGTTATTAACGGTAAGGCTTGTATTATTGGCGTACATGGACCCATAAATCAATCCATTGTTTAGGGTAGACCCCGAACCCTCCAAAAATATATATAACTTTTCAATATTTCCATCCGTGTTAATCACATTGTAACCACTCAAGGTTATGTTCTTGGCATAAATGGAAAGCTTGCCATCGCCAATAATTCTAATCTTCCCATAGCTTAATAGGTTAAGATTATTTACTATAAGATTCTTGTTGGTTTTGCCTACATCGATTGTCAAGGTACTGTTGCTAGCTACAGTTAAAGTATTAAATACTTTATCATGGTCCATTTTTAGAGAGGTGTCCTGATAGTTCACTGCCGTTGCTGGAATAGTAAACGTAGGAAATGCCGGCATCGTTAAAGAAGTGCCTACTTTATTATATACATTCCCTGAAATGCTGGCTTGTCCACCTTGCAGCGTGATGGTACCGTTTGAACCAACCGAACCGGTAATTTTATAGTTTTTCACTAAAAAATCATCTTTGGAAAACAAGACCGTATCAGCAGGAATCGTTACCGTGCTTTTGGGTTTCCAGGCAACATGGATGATTTTTGTTACCTTTCTTGAACTATTCCCGATCGTGCCAACTGAAGTAATTTTGTAATCGTTCGAGTAGGAAATGATGGTATCGCTCGAAACTCTTTCAATCTTTACCTTAGCTACGGGATTCTGTCCAAGTGAGCTTTGAAAGTTCCGGTATTCTTTCTCTATGCCCAATTCGAGGGCGCTATCTACTTTGTTAAAGAAATCTGTCCCATTAACAGCCAGACCATAGACATCCTTAAGTGTCGGGCCAATTTCATTCACCCTTTGGGTAACACCCGATTCCGCAATATAATAGCTGGATTGCGATGATCGTTCATTCGAGCTCATTTTCATGTTATTTGCTGCCAGTCCGGTAATCGCTGCCCCCAAAATACAGATGACCAAAAAAACCATTAATACAACAATTAAAGCTGCGCCCCGCTCGTTGTTTACTCTCTTTATTCTAAGCAAAAATTGTTTCATCCTGCTCACCTATTCTCTTAAATAAATATTGGTTTCGGGCAATTTACCAATCGTTAAGGTAATTTTATTTCCGTTTTTTGACACCGTGAACTTACTGATATTAGAAATAAATGCCTCACTATTTTTTAATAACGTGGTTCCATTAAGCTTATAAACGTCTACACTGTCAATCGTTAATTCATTGAGATTGTTGACCTCTACTGTCTGCGCCTTTCTTATTTCTTTGGTAATAAGCTTCATCGCCAGCCGGTCATCAGATTGGCTTTGTATTTCCGTGGTTTGGACGTTCATCTGTTTTTGCCCAAATAAGTCAACAGAGTTCGCTAGGAGTAAAACTATCGAAAGGAGGGTTAATCCAGCCATTACTTCTATTAACGTAAAGCCTTGTTCGCGGTTTCCTTTAATTTTTTCGGCTATTTTTTCCATGAAATAACCAGCTCCATTTGGGCTTCCTGAGAAGTCTTTTTATCATCTTTGTATATTCTTACCATAACATTGCCTAATTCAGCTGAAACATTTTTTAATTGCACGAACACATAATGGCCGTTTTTTGGCATGCTATAACAATAGCTGCAGGAGCTGTCTTGCGCATAGCCTTTCGCTAATAACTGAGAAGACAAATTATCAATCGATGGGGAATCAGTGGAAGTATTCATATTATTGATCTCTTCCATTTGTGATTCAGCAAGGTAGGTCGCATCCATCATATTCTTGGAGACGCGATTTGTTTGTGAAGACTGAACAAACATAGATAATAGAGAAATAATAATGATAGATAAGATAATGATCGATACTAGTATTTCTACCAAAGTCATTCCATTTTCGGAGTTTGCTGGTGAGAAGGAGGTTTTCCTGTATTTATTCATACTTTACTCCTAAGTATATAAAATATCAAAATTCGACATATTTTTCATTTATTGTAGTTTAACAGTTAAAAAATAGCATTTCAATAGTAGATATATCCTATTACATTAATACTTTTTGAGTAATCCACAATTTAGACAAAATAAAGGAGAACCCTTTAGGATCCCCATTTATGGCTTATCATTTTTCAATTAACACGACGAATACTCCGCCACCCGATTCCGCCCAGCCCGTTTCGCACCAACATACAGTGCTCTGTCCGCATGTCGAATCAGGGCAAGAGCATCCTCCGCATCCTCTGGTGCGGTCGCCACTCCAATTGAGGCCGTTATTTTGACCTGTTGCTTCTTTTGTTCCTGATCAATCGTTTGATAGAGGGTAAATGGCCAATTGGCGATGGATTCTCTGATTAACTCAGCCGTTTGATAGGCCTCCTCTTTGGAAACATCAGGTAAGAGAACAACGAATTCTTCCCCGCCATAGCGGGCAACAGTACCGCGACTTCCTACTAATTTATTGATTCTTCCTGCAATATCTATTAGAATTTCATTTCCACTTTGATGGCCATATGTATCATTAATCTTTTTAAAATGGTCAATGTCAAGAATGATTAACGAAATCACATCTCGGTCAAAGCGCTTTAGCAGCTCAAACTCCTTCGTTAATGCATTTTCAAAGTAGCGGTAATTATATAATTTAGTGAGTGAACAGCGTTCGCTTTGCATTTTCGTGCGTTCGTAATGCTTGGCATTTTCCATGGCAACGGCAAAATACGAGCAGAGAATATCGACAATCGTCAGCTGATATTTTTCATAGGCTCGTTCCTGCTTTGAAGCAAGCAACAGTACGCCAATAACCAGTTTATTACGCATGATTGGAACACTTAATATACTTTTAGCATCCTGTGGAAGATATCCTCCGCTTGTGTGATGCTGCCATTCCTTTTTCCGTGAATAAAAACAAGCCTTTTGCTTGTCCCAAACCATCCCGGAAATTCCTTCATTTTTTTTCAAAGGCGGCCTATTATATGGATCTACCCTTCCTTCTTCAACATAGCGGGTCAATTTTAGTTCATCACCCGAAACTTCAAAGACATAGGCATAATCTACTGGAAGCATTCCCCCAAGCTTTTGGATAAATAAGGTAACGACATCATCAACTTGGAGGCGTTCCGCCATTTGATGGCCAATTTCAGCCGCTTTTTGCAGATACTTATTAATTTTTTCACTAGAGTAATAGAGATTAAAAATAACCGATAAGCTGACGAACGGAATCCCTACAAAAAGAAGCGACAATAACCGTAATTCATTATAAAGAATGTATAACACAACACCGACTGGAATAGTAATAATTGTCGTCAAAGTCTCTACCAATAAATCTTTTCCAAAGTAAGCGTTCTTACGCTTATAGATAAAAAATAGATTGAAAGAAACAATCACTTGATTAATAAAATAATTTAACACCGCATACAAAATGGCCAACAAAAAAGCTTCGCTATCTTCAGTTAATTGCGGAGTCGTTTGGCCGCCAAGCAGATAATAAACAGTACCGCTCAGGACTGAAACAATAAAGAACATAATCATGTTAAGTGGTAAGCGGAATAGCTGCTCTTTTGGAACTCTTAGTTTTAGTAGCAAAACAAGTACTGCAATCTGAGTAAATACTATTTCCACAAACAAGCCGAAAATTAAAAAAACGGTAAAAGACACCCATTGAATGAGAAAAATAGGCACATTGTTGATTATAATTGGCATACTGGCCACAATTGCCATAAGAGCTAAAAAAGCAATAAGTTCATGCCAATTCCCGGACAGGTGCGGGGGAAAAGTTTGATAGGTAAACCACATTCCAGCTGGTACTAACATAATCCAGATCAGATAAATTGCTGTTTGGACATGCGGTTTAACCCCCATCTTCCTTCCCCTCCTCACCCAATTATTATTAATTCAAGATAATTTTATTTTACCAAAAAATAGCCATTCTGTCACAGAGAAATCGTCATATTTTTCAAATATTGACAAATAATTGGCTTTGCTTCTGAGATAAAATAAAGAGAGCCCGTGATGACAAGCATGTCATTGTCATTGGGAGGCAGGTGAGAAATTTCTTCTTTTATAAAAGGCAGCCAATCTTCGACTGCGAATTTATTTGCAGATTGGCTGAGTTTCAGCAAGTCTTCAGCATTAGCCGCTCTTGGAAAATCAAAGCTTACAAAAGAAATCTGAGCCGCAATTTCGTCAAGCTTGGCTATCATTTTGTCTAGCTTCTTATCTTTTAATGCCGCAAATATAATATGGATATTGCGATTGGCATAACGGGTCGACAATTCATGAACCAATGCTGTGATTCCCTCATCATTATGTGCACCATCGATGATGACTAGAGGGTTTTCAGATAAAACCTCAAAGCGGCCCGGCCAATAGGCCTTTTTCAAACCCTTCCTGATAGCCTGTTCAGTTACTGAAATGCTGGCATGTTGGTTTAAATATAGAACTGCGCTGACTGCAAGTGCTGCATTTTCGGTTTGGTGCTGGCCAATCATGCTGATTTCAAGCTTTTCTAATGTATCCCCCGTTGTTTGTAAAGTAAATATTTCACCTTTTAAGATTGATTCATGAGCATCAATCGAAAATTCTTGATTTAAGCGAAATATTGGTGCCTCTTTTTTCTCTGCCTGTTCCTCAATTACCTTAAGTGCTCCAGGGTGTTTGACCGCTGTAAAAATCGGCGTCCTTTCCTTGATGATTCCCGCCTTCTCAAACGCAATTTCCTCATGGGTGTTGCCAAGGATGTTGGTATGATCAAGACCAATGTTTGTAATAAGTGAAGCCAATGGCTGCACAATATTCGTGGAATCAAATCGTCCCCCAAGCCCGACCTCATAAAGGACGATATCGATTTCAGGATTATTAGCAAAATAATAGAACGACATGGCCGTAATAACTTCAAATTCTGTCGGTCCGCCAAGGTCTGTTTCCTCTAATTCATTTGCTAAAGGAAGAATGACATTTGTTAATTCAAGGATTTCTTGATCTGTGATAGGCTTACCGTTAACACTAATTCGCTCGTTGAATGTTTCAATATAGGGAGATGTAAATGTACCGACTATATACCCTGCTTCCTGTAGCATGGAACGCAAATATGTAACCGTTGACCCTTTTCCATTTGTCCCGCCTATATGGACAGTTTTGATTTTTGTTTCCGGGTGGCCGAGCTTGTCCATCATCCACTCCATCCGTTTTAACCCTGGTTTAATGCCGAGCCTGAGCCTTGCATGAATCCAATCAAGGGCTTCTTTATAAGTAGTAAACATGTCTTACACCCCTTTTGTTAAAAAAATAAGCCAAGACGAATCCAAAGTGGATTCGCCTTCAGCTTCATTAACCTCTTAACTCTTTAATACGAGCTTCTACAATATTTCGTTTTTCTAGGTAGTCTTGTTCTTTGGCACGTTCTTCGGCTACAACACTTTCAGGTGCTTTTTTCATAAAGCCTTCATTGCTTAATTTCTTTTGAACACGCTCTACCTCTTTATTTAATTTATCCAATTCCTTCTCAAGGCGGGTAATTTCTTCATCAATATTGATCAGACCTTGGAGCGGAAGGATAATCTCGACACCCGTAATAACCGCGGTCATTGCTTTTTCAGGGGTTTCGATGTTCTGCCCCATTTGCAGTTCTTCTGGGTTACAGAACTTTTCGATGTAGCTGCGGTTCTTCTCAAGAGCCGATAATATTTTTTCATCCTTAGCTTTCACCAACATGTTGATTTTCTTACTCATAGGTGTGTTAACTTCAGCACGAATATTACGTACAGAGCGGATCATTTCCATCAGAAGCTTCATTTCCTGTGCAGCTTCTTCATCTGTATACTCCGATTTTACCTCCGGCCATTTGGCTTCCGTAATCGATTCACCGGAATGAGGTAGGTTCTGCCAAATTTCCTCGGTGATAAATGGCATGAACGGATGCAATAATCTCATTGTTTGGTCTAAAACATAGGCAAGAATGGAACGGGTTGTTTTCTTAGCCGCCTCATCTTCACCGTATAAAGGAAGCTTCGCCATTTCAATATACCAATCACAGAAGTCATCCCAGATAAAGTTATAAAGGGCACGGCCAACTTCACCGAATTCATACCGCTCTGACAGCTTTGTCACATGTTCGATTGTTTCATTTAAGCGTGTTAGAATCCATTTGTCGGCAACAGATTTTTCCCCGCTGAAATCAATTTCATCATAGCTGAGACCGTTCATATTCATTAAAGCAAAACGGGAAGCATTCCAAATTTTATTGGCAAAGTTCCAGGTTGCTTCAACCTTTTCTGTGCTATAACGCAAATCTTGGCCTGGTGATGAACCAGTGGATAGGAAGTATCTTAGGGCGTCTGCACCGTATTTGTCGATAACCTCCATTGGGTCAACACCGTTTCCAAGCGATTTACTCATTTTACGGCCTTGCTCGTCACGAACAAGTCCATGGATGAGAACATCTTTAAATGGACGCTCACCGGTGAACTCTAAGCTTTGGAATATCATTCTCGATACCCAGAAGAAGATGATATCGTAGCCTGTTACAAGAACATCCGTTGAGAAGTACCGCTTGAAATCAGCCGCTTCTTTGTCTGGCCAGCCCATAGTCGAGAATGGCCATAACGCTGAACTGAACCAAGTATCTAATACGTCTTTGTCCTGTTCCCAGTTTTCGCTGTCAGCTGGCGCTTCATGACCGACAAATACTTCACCTGTTTCTTTGTGATACCAAGCAGGAATGCGATGTCCCCACCATAACTGACGGGAAATACACCAGTCGCGGATGTTTTCCATCCAGTGCAGGTATGTTTTTTCGAAACGGTCTGGAACAAAGTGTACTTTTTCTTCCTTGCTTTGAAGTGCAATTGCTTGATCTGCCAACGGCTGCATTTTAACAAACCATTGTGTAGAAAGATAAGGCTCTACTACTGCCCCGCTGCGCTCAGAATGGCCAACGGAATGCAGGTGATCTTCAATTTTAAACAGAACGCCTTGTTCTTGAAGGTCTTTAACAATTTGCTTGCGGCATTCGAAACGGTCAAGACCTTGGTATTTACCGGCCTTTTCGTTCATAGACCCGTCTTCGTTCATGACTAATATACGCTCGAGATTGTGACGGTTGCCTAGTTCAAAGTCGTTCGGATCATGGGCAGGAGTAATTTTAACAGCCCCAGAACCGAATTCCATATCAACATAATCATCGCCCACAATCGGAATTTCCCGGCCAACGATTGGCAGGATAACCGTTTTGCCAATCAAGTGCTTGTAACGGTCATCTTCCGGATGAACAGCAACCGCTGTATCCCCTAGCATCGTTTCCGGACGAGTTGTTGCTACTTCAATGTAGCCGGAACCGTCAGCTAACGGATACTTCATATGATAAAAGGCACCTTGAATATCCTTATAAATAACCTCAATATCAGAAAGGGCCGTTTTTGTGGATGGGTCCCAGTTAATGATATATTCGCCGCGGTAGATTAAGCCTTTGTTGTAAAGAGTAACGAATACTTCGCGAACCGCTTTAGAAAGTCCCTCATCGAGAGTGAAACGCTCGCGGGAATAGTCAAGTCCTAAACCTAACTTTGCCCATTGCTCACGGATATGGGAAGCATACTCTTCCTTCCACTTCCATGTTTCCTCAACGAATTTTTCCCTGCCAAGGTCATAACGGCTTTTGCCTTCGCTTTTAAGCTTTTGTTCAACCTTTGCCTGGGTCGCGATTCCAGCATGGTCCATACCCGGAAGCCAAAGAACATCATAGCCCTGCATCCGCTTCATGCGTGTGATGATATCTTGAAGAGTTGTATCCCATGCATGCCCTAAATGGAGTTTTCCAGTAACGTTAGGCGGTGGGATAACGACTGTATATGGCTGTTTTCCCTCATCATCTTTTGCTTCGAAAAATTTCCCCTGCAGCCACCAATCATAACGACCTTTTTCGATGGTTTGCGGGTCGTATTTGGTCGGCATCGTAATTTCTTTTGTTTCCATCTGAATTTTCCTCCTTTGTCTTTCTAGAAACAACAAAAAACCCCATTCGTCATAAAAGGACGAATGGAGTTGCTTCGCGGTACCACCTTTTTTCCAATCATAGTGATGATTGGCACTTCATCGGATAACGGATTTCATCCGTCTTCTACTACTGGAGCCTTTTGACCTGTTCACAGAAGAAGCTCTTGGGCGACTTTCCGATGCTCCGCTTAGGAAACCTTTCAGCTAATGGTTCCCCTCTCTAAAAGCTGGCTTTCACCGTACTCTTCCCTGTCAAAGCTTTATTTTTCAATTATATATAATACTACCCAAAAAACAGGGCCTTCGTCAATCAGGATATCCTTGTTTTTTGTATTTTATACTATATGTTAAAAGGCACAGGCTTGCTCATAATTTTGAATTAGAATTATTTTTTAATTGATGTTAAATAGGCGCTTTATAAGTTACATTATTTTTCAATTTCTAATTCGGTGATTTTTGGAAAGGTTTTGGGGCATTCACACAAATTTTCGAATATACATATGATAAGGGTAAATTGGGAAAGGGGGGGTTTGGGGTGAAGAATTTCCATAAGTATAAACACCGTCCCTGGTTTAGAACGTTTCGGAGATTGTCCGGACAGCTGGTGGTCCCATTTATTATCTTTCAGTTTATACGAACTATTTTTCTGCCAACTATTTTTGATGTCTTGTTATTATCCCTTTTTATCGTCATTGCCATTTCCATTTATTTTGAAATTATTTAAGGAGCCCTATGTGCAGATGAATCCTGCTATTGGGCTCCTTCTTTTGCCTGCTGGGCTGCCTCTTGGGCTGCTTTTTGTTGGTTCTCGATTTCCGTCATCCGCATCACAATATATTCGGTATTTTTTAAATGCCAATAGCGATGCTGCAGCTGGCGGACATATTTTAACTCATTTTTCGGACGAGGCTTCCGATAATACTTTTCTGCCATTTGGATGATGGGTATTGGGTAGGCCAAGTAGCTGTTGAATAATAATTTTTCCTCCGGCTTAAACGGAAAATATTTAAAATAATGATACACCAAACCGATCACGTCATCGTTTCGTTTCGGACTTGTGTTTAAAGTCCTTGATACATATGGGAGCAGGTCATGGATTGGTGAGCCGTAACGGGCATTTTCAAAATTAATAAAAAAGCCGTATCCCCGTTCATCATAAAGAAAATGATCGGATGAAAGCTTCCCATGGACAACCACCATTCGGGCTTTCTCATTTTCCTTTGTGCTCTCATACCATTCTTCAAATTTTGATTTTGAAAACCGGAGCGCCTGGCTGATTTCATTGTAGTATAGGCAAAACAGCAGTTCGAATGGTGACATATAGGTTTTCTTTTCGCAAAAATCAATGTAGCCATCAAGAAATTCTTGATTTTTATCAAGCAGCTGCAAGGTTTTTTCGTAATGCTCTGCCCGCTCCTCCTTGTTTACTTCGATTTCCTTTGCGGAAAGGGTATGAAGCCGGGCCAATTCGCGAAAAAGCTGCTGGCTTTTGTACTGGTGGTCTTCTCTTTGGTCGTTCGCCATCCAAGGCATAAGATAGTAAAGATTATTATCATGCAATACCGCATATCTGCCGTCCATTGTAGGATATATAGGAACAATCCGGTTAAAGCCTTTTTGATAGAGATAATGGACATGCCGAATGAAATCAGTCCCTAAGGCTGGGGGGATTTTTTTCAGGGCAAAGGTACCTTTGTTAGAATAAATTTTTTGAATGCCGCCAAAATCCTCTACAAAATACGGCTCTACCTGGTAGTTCTCCAAAATCGGCGTAAGGGTCTCCAGCCTATTCGAGTCATTCATGAGAATTCACTCTCTTTCATTTAGAAAAGCAAAAGGGCATAAAAAGAAAGCAGAGCAGGCCCCGTTCGAACCCGCTCACCTTCTAAGGTCTGGTTATTTTTTGGCAAAGGCTGCCGGAACATATAATACTTGACCTTCATAAACATCCTGGTTCAATTCCAGATTGTTAACACGAAGGAGATTTTGAACAGAAACATCATAACGTTTAGATAAACTTTCTACCGTATCCCCTCTTTGAACAATACAAACCTTTAACCTTGTTTGCGAAGAACCTTCGTCCTTTCGGGCAAAGAATTCTGTCAGGGTCATCGATTTCTTCTTGGCACCAAACAGCTTCTTCTTTTGCTTTGGCTCCTCTTCAGATGACGATGAAGATGACGAGCTTTCCTCTTCATATTCCACGACTACTGCTGGGGATTCCTCCACAATGATCTCTTCCTCAAACTGAACTTCAACCTCTACAGGCTGTTTTTCTTCTTTTCTCTCCTGATAACGCCATGCAGGTTCATTTGCTTCGGCATTATACTCCTGGTACTGCCAAGGCGGCCGATATTCCTGCTGCTCCTGAGTTTGTTCCTGAGGTTGATAATTAAAGTTTGGGAACTTTGGAAATGCATCTGTGCTCTGTTCTTCCTCCTGCGGTTTACGTGCTTCCGTCTGGAATAAGAAATTGTTTTGATACGGGCTTTGTGCTGTTGGTTGAGGGAATTCGTATTCTTCCTCCTCTTCCTCGGCTCCTGCGCGGTACAGGAGTTCAAGTTCAGGCTCTTCCTCCTGCTGCTGTTGCTGTTGCTGCTCATTTCCATAGAGGCCGCTGATGGTCAACTCTGCTGACAGCTTTAAGCAGCTGCGCTCAGGCATGGAATAATCAAACGTTTCCACAAGGACATCGATATCATACACACTTTGAATTCGATTGTTAGGAATCGTGATATCAACCGGGAATCGATGTGTAAATTCAGCTACTCCCTCCTCACGCTCGGCCACCCGTTCTACAAACTTCTGTGAGACAGCACCCTCTTCATTTCCTTCCTCTTGGTCCTTGTAGCATTTATATTCGCCGGAAAGCTCCAGCGAACCGCGTATGGTGACGTACTGATCGTTTTCCTGGATGGTAATATCCGGGTCTAAGGAAATGGAAATAAGCTCTTCGACTTCCTGTCCTTTTCTAAACCACAGGGACTCCTCCACAGAAAATCTTAGGTACGATTGATTCTCCTGAGACAAAGCGACTCCTCCTTTCGTTTCCTAATGCAAAATCACTATGTCACTTACACTTTATGAGGGGAAATTTTTATTTATGAATAAAAAAGATGGATTGTGCAGAAAAGAGGCAAAAAAATAAACTCCCCTAATGGGAGAGCTGGGTTGTTCTAATGGTTTATCAAAGATTTATAATCTTCGATTATTTTAATGGCTGATTTCATTGAGCCATTAGATAACTTGTTTTTCATTGTATTTTTTAAAATAGTTTCTAATTGGGGGCACAATTTGATTTGCTTTGTGTGTGCATCGGTCTTTTTTAGAGCGTCCGAAAGGGCAATTATTGGCCGTTTATTTTCCGCGACAACATCTTTATTGTTCTTTACTATGACCCACTTGGTATTCTCTTTAACCGCTTTTAATTCTACCTTAATTGGGACGGGTTCTTCCTTAATATAAGTCCGGCTTAATGAGTGGGCCTCCTGTAAATATTTATTATCTACCGCTTGGTCTTTAAAAAATATTTTAATAAGGGGCCGGGGCGCTTTTGTTTTGTCGCAGTAATATAAAGGATACTGGGCGTTTCTCGATATCAATGCTATGTATAGGCTTCTTAAATGCTGGAGGTAGCTATTAGACTCTTGTTTGACAAAAAAATTACCTCTAGTAAACTCGGTGTTTTCGTTGTACATGAGTGTTTGAAATATTTTTAGACTATCGGTGTAGATGTTGATGATTTCATGTTTATCGATGTCGTTTTCTTTTATTAATTCAATTGTTTTTTCTAATGCATAGCCTTCTGCTATATTTGAGGTAGGACTGATATGCTCAGTTTTAAAATGGTGTTTTTCTATGAAACCAAATTCGTTTACCCTTACGATTCCTACTCCGATGGTGTGTTCCTTGGTTGAACCGTCAATATAGTATTCTATCATTTTTTGCACCCGCTTCTCCTACGACTTTTTCTACGACGCTTTGGCTTTATGAACCTTTTATGAGACCACTTGAACCCTTGTTCTTACTTCGATTTAGTCCTATGAACCTTTTATAAGACCCTGGAGCCCTTGTTTCTCTTCGATTGGTCTTATGAACCTTTTATAAGACCACTTCACCTCTTGTTCTCGCTTCGATTTGGTCTTATGAACCTTTTATAAGACCACTTCACCTCTTGTTCTCACTCCGATTTGGTCTTATGAACCTTTTATAAGACCACTTCACCTCTTGTTCTCGCTCCGATTTGGTCTTATGAACCTTTTATAAGACCACTTCACCTCTTGTTCTCGCTCCGATTTGGTCTTATGAACCTTTTATAAGACCACTTCACCTCTTGTTCTCGCTTCGATTTGGTCTTATGAACCTTTTATAAGACCACTTCACCTCTTGTTCTCACTTCGATTTGGTCTTATGAACCTTTTATATTACCGTTAAACCTCTTTTCCCCGGCGATATTGTCTTGTAATTACTATACTTTACAAAAAAATAATATATTGTTACATATTTTACCACAAAAAAGACAGTGGACTAATTTTAAATTTAATCCACTGCCTTCTTATAAAAACAAATTCTATTTAAGCTTCGAAAAAGCAACCTCAACAGCCTTAACCGTCTTTTCAATATCCTCATCCGAATGCTCGGTTGATAGGAATAATCCCTCAAACTGAGATGGCGGCAGGAATACGCCTTGGTCGGCCATTTGGCGGTAGTATTCGGCAAAGAACTCCAAATTGGATGATTTGGCTGTTTCATAATTGATGACCTCTTCATTCGTGAAGAAGAAACCAATCATCGAACCAGCACGGTTAAAGGTAACTGGAACTCCATATTTTTCCCCAGCAGCCTTAATACCTTTTTCAAGGATATCTCCCTTACAGATAAACTCATTGTAGTGCTCTGGTGTCAACTGGCTTAAGGTTTCATAGCCCGCAGTCATGGCAAGCGGATTTCCGGATAACGTACCCGCCTGGTAAATCGGGCCGCTTGGTGCGATACGTTCCATAATATCCGCACGGCCACCGTAAGCGCCGACAGGAAGACCGCCGCCGATTACTTTTCCTAAACAGGTCAAGTCCGGAGTGATACCGAAGTACCCTTGAGCACAATTGTAGCCGACACGGAAACCAGTCATAACTTCATCAAAAATCAACAGCGCCCCGTATTCAGTGGTAATATCACGTAGTCCTTGCAAGAACCCTGGCAGTGGAGGAACAAGTCCCATGTTGCCTGCAACTGGTTCAACGATGATACAAGCAATATCATCGCCAAACTGTTCAAATGCGTACTTTACCCCATCAAGGTCATTGTATTGGACTGTGATTGTATTGGAAGCAACACCTTCAGGTACACCTGGGCTGTCAGGCAAACCAAGTGTAGCAACTCCGGATCCTGCTTTAATTAATAATGAATCACCATGGCCGTGGTAGCAGCCCTCGAATTTTAAAATCTTATTCCGGCCGGTATATCCTCGGGCAACCCTTAAGGCACTCATTGTAGCTTCCGTACCCGAGTTGACCATTCTGATAATTTCAATTGATGGTACGCGGTCTTGCACAAGCTTGGCCAGTTTGTTTTCCAATAGCGTCGGCGCTCCGAAGCTTGTACCTGACTCGGCAGTTTTTTTCAACGCTTCAACTACTTGGTCATTGGAATGTCCAAGGATAAGCGGTCCCCAAGAAAGTACGTAGTCAATATATTCATTGCCATCGATATCATAAATTTTCGAACCTTTGCCGCGTTCCATGAAAATAGGGTCCATGTTGACGGATTTAAAGGCGCGAACCGGGCTGTTTACACCGCCAGGCATCAATGTTTGGGCTTCTTTAAATGCTTCAATCGATTTGGTATACGAACGCATCCTTTTCCCTCTTTTCAAAAAATATTATTCTTCTTCCTTCAGCCAACGGATTGCATCTTTGGCATGGTAGGTAATGATTAAATCCGCACCTGCGCGCTTCATGCCCATTAACATTTCAAGAACAGTCTTTTTCTCGTCAACCCAGCCGTTTTGCGCAGCCGCTTTGATCATCGCATATTCACCGCTGACGTTGTAAACAACAACCGGCAAATTAAAGTTGTTTTTAATATCACGAACAATATCAAGGTATGGCATGCCTGGCTTCACTATTAAGAAGTCTGCCCCTTCCGCCACATCTGATTCTGCTTCTCTGAATGCTTCCATGCGGTTAGCAGGGTCCATTTGATAGGTCTTGCGGTCACCGAATTGCGGTGCACCTTCAGCCGCTTCACGGAACGGTCCGTAGAATGCAGATGCATATTTAACCGCATAAGACATGACAGGAATTTCAGTAAATCCAGCTTCATCCAATCCTGCGCGGATGGCAGCCACAAATCCATCCATCATGTTTGACGGTGCAATAATATCAGCGCCAGCTTGGGCTTGAGCTATAGCTGTTTTTACAAGCAGGTCTAATGATTGGTCGTTAAGGATTTTTTCGCCTTCAACGACGCCGCAGTGACCGTGGCTTGTATATTCACATAAGCAGGTATCCGCAACAACTAAAACTTCGGGGAAATGTTCCTTAATATAGCGAGTGGCAACTTGAACAATACCATGGTCATGGAACGCTCCTGTGCCGCACTCATCCTTTGTTTCTGGAATACCAAATAATAGAACGGCTTTGATACCGTGAGCAACGATATCTTCCATCTCGGCATGGAGGTGATCCATTGATACTTGATATACTCCAGGCATGGAAGATACCTCATTACGGATATTTTCCCCTTCATAAATAAACAGCGGATAGATGAAATCGTCCGCCTTTAAATGATTTTCCCTAACAAGCGCACGCATGCTGGCGCTTGAACGTAAACGGCGATGACGTGAAAATTGAAGTTCCATTGTGTATACCTCCATTAAATTTAGCTAATTTAATATGTAACTTGCGGATAACCCTTCTCAACTTGCGGATAGCCCTCTCCAACTTGCGGATAACCCTCTCAACTTACGGATAACCCTTCCCTACTTGCGGATAGCCAGCCCCAACTTGAGGATCAGCCATCAATCTTTCTTTTCCAAAAAAACAATAACGCTCTTAACCATCTCATCCACCGTATACTCCTCCGGAGAGGCATGAATCGGCAGCCCGTATTCGAGCAGCCTTTTCTCGGTAACTGGTCCGATGCAGGCGATGATACACCCATTCAGATGGTCGGCAAGCCCATACTCCCCAACCACGTCCATCAGGTGGTCCACCGTCGATGGGCTCGTAAAAGTTAAAATGTTCAGCTCCCGCTCGGAAAGCATCTTCGCAAGTTTCTCTCGGCTTTCCTCAGGCATGTAGTTTTCGTAAATAATCAGCTCGTCCACCACAGCCCCGGCCTTTCGTAAACCAGTTGCAATGTATTCACGGGCAAGGTTACCCTTTGGCAGCAAAACCCGGATGCCCGGCTTAACTTGAGGCAAAAATTCCTCAACAAATTCTTCAGCCACGTAGACAGTGGGAACAAAATTGACCCGTATGCCTCTTTCCTTAAGTACTTTTTCAGTTTTTTTGCCGATAACCGCTACCCTTGGGAATTCCGCCCTAATACGATCAACAAACGAAAAAAACGTCTCCACCGTGACACTGCTCGTAAATATAATCCAGTCATATGTATCCAGCACCTTTAGGATTTCCTGAAGGCGCTGGTTTTTTTCAATCGGGCGGAAGGCAATCAGCGGAATTTCAATCGGAATCCCGCCGTATCTCTCAACAAGCTCAGAAAATGATTTCGCCTGGCCTTCCCCGCGCGGAACAAGTACCTTTTTATTCAATAAAGGCAGGGAGGGGCTCATTGACCCTCCAGCTCCCGCTTTACCCTGTCAATCAGATCCTTCGCTCCTTTTTCAATCAAAAGGTCTGCCGCCTTAATCCCGAGTTCTTCCGGATTTTGCCCGCGTACTTCTTCTTTAAAAATTTCCTGGCCTTCTGGAGAACCTACAAGCACATTTAAGACAATTTCATCGTTATCCTCGACACGCGCAAAGCCGGCAATCGGCACCTGACAGCCACCCTCCATTTTTTGCAGGAAGGCACGCTCTGCCCGAACTGCTCTTTCAGTTTTCTTACAAGTGAATTTTTCAAACAGTTCATGAAGTTCACGGTCATCTTCACGGCACTCGATAGATAGAGCTCCCTGACCAACCGCAGGAATGCAGATATCAGCATCCAAGAACTCAGTGACAACATCAGACGCCCAGCCGAGGCGGGATAGGCCTGCTGCCGCCAAAATGATGGCGTCGTACTCTTCTTCCTTCAATTTTGCCAATCTAGTATCAACATTGCCGCGGATCCATTTAATCTCTAAATCAGGGCGTTTCGCCAAAAGCTGGGCACTGCGGCGCAGACTGCTTGTTCCGATAATCGCACCTGGTTTTAAATCAGCTAATTTCACATGGTCCCTGGAAATCAGCGCATCGCGATGGTCTTCACGGAACGGAATACAGCCAATAGTTAGCCCTTCAGGCAATACAGCCGGCATATCCTTCATGCTATGGACGGCCATATCAATCTCTTTATCAAGCATCGCCTGCTCAATTTCTTTTACAAAAAGACCTTTACCGCCGACCTTGGAAAGGGTAACGTCTAGAATTTTATCACCTTTGGTGACGATTTCCTTGACCTCGAATTCAAAGCGGGGGTCAATTTTTTTCAGTTGGTCAATCACCCAATTGGTTTGTGTTAAAGCTAACTTGCTGCGTCTGGATCCTACAATAATTTTTCTCATGACTGCCTCCTAATTTACGAGTACCATAGATGGAATGATGATAGTTGCCCAAATAAGAAAAAGTTAATTAATACAATTAGAAAAGAACCGGCATTCCAAATCGCCAATTTCTTTCCCGAGAGATTTTTCACTGTCCGCAAATATAAATAAATGCTATACGCTGTGAGTAAAATAAAGGAACCGACAATTTTAATGTCATACCAAGGCATTCCCGGAAGCTTCAGAAACGCCCATTGCAAGCCCAAGATTAAGCTTAACAGAAGCATTGGAACGCCGATTATTGCTAATATGTAAGATGATTTTTCAAGTTTGTCTAAATCGGCAAGACGGATCAGTCTTGTACCCCATTTCTTCCTTTTTAATAAATCATATTGAAGTAGGTACAACACTGAAAAAACAAATGATAATGAAAAGGCCCCATATGACAGTATTGCCATTGTAATATGAATTAATAGCAGCTCGGATATCAGCTGTTTAGCCATGACATGGGAATGATATTGCATAGGTGCAAACGTATGAATTGTCATGACCGTAAAGCCAAGGATATTCGTGAAAAACACAATAAAGTCAACTCGTAATAAATGATTTATAACAATTGACAATGTTATTAATACCCAGGCATAAAAATAGAGCCCCTCAAAAATGGTTAAGACAGGGAACCTTCCTGTTTTCATCATATAGAAAAAAAGAAATACAGTTTGCGAAACCCATACAAATGCAAGTAACCAGAAGGCAATCCGATTTGCCTTCCGGTTATGATGAATAAAGTCGAAAAAATATAAAAGAACACTGAAGGCATAAAGAACAACCGTAAATTCGTGCAGCCTCGTCATCAAGACATCATACATAGCCGAGGCCCCCATTTAAAAAGAAGCCTGTGCTTCTGCAACCGTTAATTTATTCGTTTCGGCTGTTTTTGAATGGTGTTCCTTTGCCAGCTCTTCGATATTAAAGATTTTCATGAATAAGTCCATTGCCTGTTCGGCATCCGGTCTTGCCGCCAATTCCTTCGCCTGTAAAATTGGGTCTTTTAAGAGCTGGTTAATGATGCTCTTTGTATGCTTGTTTAAGACCTTTTTATCGCGGTCGGATAAATTTGGAAGCTTCCGTTCAATACTTTCCATTGTTTCAGCTTGAATGGCGAGTGCTTTTTCCCGGAGTGCTGAAATAACCGGAATGACACCAAGCATGCCAAGCCATTGTTTGAAGTCGACCGCTTCCTTTTCAATCATCAGCATGATTTTTTCAGCTGCTTTCTTCCGCTCTTGAAGATTGGCCTCAACAATTCCCTCTAGATCGTCAATATCATATAAAAAGACGTTTTCAAGTTCTGCGATTTGCGGATCCAAGTCACGCGGCACGGCAATATCGACCATAAACAGTGGCTTGCCTTTCCGCTTTTTCTCAACCGCCGCCATCATCTCTTTTGTAATGACAAAATCCTTCGCACCTGTTGAGCTGATTAGAATATCGGCCTCGACAAGCAATTTCTGCAATTCATCGATGGTCCTTGCTTCACCGTCGAAACGTCCGGCAAGGTCCATCGCTTTTTCATAAGTCCGGTTAATAACCGTAACCTTTCTTACACCATTGCCGTGCAGGTTTTGAACAGCTAATTCGCCCATTTTTCCGGCACCAAAAATCAACACATGCTTATTGGCAAGAGAACCAAAAATTTTCTTGGCCAGTTCAACTGCCGCATAGCTGACAGATACTGCGTTAGCTCCAATCTCTGTCTCTGAGTGCGCACGCTTTGCTAAGGTAATGGCTTGCTTAAACAAATGGTTAAAGACCGAACCTGTTGCTCCGTGCTCTTGGGCATTCATAAAGCTTGTGCGAACCTGTCCAAGAATTTGTGTTTCCCCTAAAACCATGGAATTCAATCCACAGGTTACATTAAATAGATGCTCGACCGCACCATCATCTTCATAAACAAAAAGAAACGAAGAGAACTCCGCCTGTTCCATTCCGAACCAATCAGCGAGAAACTCCTTAATATAGTAACGGCCTGTATGCAATTGATCAACGACCGCGTAGATTTCCGTCCGATTACATGTTGATAAAATAACATTTTCCAGGATGCTTTTCTTTGTGCTTAATTTTTTGACGGCATCCATAACATCAGTTTCATTAAAAGTTAACCGCTCGCGGATTTCAACAGGGGCAGTTTTATAATTTAGACCGATTGCTAGAATATGCATTTGTTTTGGACACCCCCAATATGTTTACAGTAATAACTAGACTGATTATATCATGAACATTTTCCGTCAGAACACGAAAAATGTGAACATAAAACGACACTATATGTTAATATAGAAAAATGAATAAGTTGGTTAAATAGGAATACTTCCTTATGTACAGTATCAAAAAAACAGACTAGTTTCAAGTGAACCTTACTGGAAGTGGTGTTTTTTAATGAAAAGTCAAAGAATTTTTCCTGGAATCATTTTAATCGGTTTTGGTGCTTACTTTTTATTACAGCAAATCGGAATGACTTTGTTCCCTGCATTTTTTACCTGGCCTACGCTTATGATCATTGTCGGGATTGCCTTTTTAGGCCAAGGCTTTTCTGGCAATGAGTCCGAAGCAGTTCTTCCGGGAGTCATTATGACCGGGTTCGGCCTTCACTTTCATCTGGTTGGCCACGTTTCCTTCTGGCCGCAAAATACGATTGGCATGTTAATCCTGATTATTTCAATTGGCTTTTTCTTGCGTTTTCAAAAAACAGGATCAGGGTTATTTCAAGCCTTCCTTTTTCTTATTGTTGCTGTATTGCTGCTTTTTTATGATAAGATTGCCGGGTATTTCGGATTATTGCAGAATGGGATGAGTCTAGTTTGGAAATTTTGGCCTGTCCTTCTAATTCTCATTGGTATATACTTCCTTTTTAAAAAGAAAAAATAACGCCCTGCGGTGATAAACCCGCCGGGCGTTTTATGTTTCTACATATAACTCTCAAGTATGGACCAAGCTTTATCTTTCCCCTCACCTGTTTCAGAAGAGAAAATGACAATTTGGTCGTTTTCGTCAAGATCTAATGTTTCGCGGGTAACCTTGGCATGCTTCTGCCATTTCCCCTTTGGAATTTTATCCGCTTTCGTGGCAATAACTATACATGGGATTTCATAATGCTTTAAAAAATCATACATCATCACATCATCCTCGGTCGGCGGATGTCTTAGGTCGACAATCAGGACAGCGGCCCTTAATTGTTCACGCGTTGTAAAATAGGTTTCAATCATTCTTCCCCATGCGGCCCGCTCTGTTTTTGAAACCTTAGCGTAGCCATAGCCGGGAACATCTACAAAATGCAGGATTTCATTTATCAGATAAAAGTTAAGTGTCTGTGTTTTTCCGGGCTTGGAGGAAATTCTCGCCAGTCCCTTACGATTTAGCATTTTATTAATAAATGAAGACTTTCCAACATTCGAGCGGCCAGCCAGAGCAAACTCTGGCAAATCCGTGTCAGGGTACTGCTCCGGCTTTACCGCACTAATGACGATATCTGAACTTGTTACCTTCATCGTGCTTCTCCTTCACGAAGGGCATGCTTCAATACTTCATCGACATGGGAAACCGGGACAAATTCCAATTCACCGCGGACGCTTTCCGGAATGTCATCAATATCCTTTTCATTATCCTTCGGTAAAATAACTTTTGTCAGCCCAGCGCGGTGAGCACTTAACGTTTTCTCTTTGAGTCCGCCAATCGGGAGGACTCTGCCTCGAAGGGTGATTTCACCTGTCATCCCCACTTCACGTCGGATTGGTCTGCCGGTCAGCGCCGATACCAAAGCCGTAGCGATGGTGATTCCCGCAGATGGACCGTCTTTTGGAACAGCTCCTTCCGGTACGTGAATATGAATATCGTGTTTCTCGTGAAAGTCTTCTTCGATGCCAAGTTCCTTTGCTTTAGAGCGTACATAACTGAATGCAGCCTGTGCTGATTCCTTCATGACATCTCCAAGCTTACCAGTCAGAACAAGCTTGCCTTTACCAGGTGCAAGCGAAACTTCGATTTGCAGGGTGTCCCCACCAACAGTTGTGTAAGCGAGTCCGGTCGCTACTCCTACCTGGTCCTCTGCTTCAGCCTGGCCGTAACGGAACCTTGGTTTTCCTAAAAATTCTTCCACATTTTTATCCGTAATGACAACTCGCTTCTTATCTCCAGAAACAATAATTTTCGCCGTTTTTCGGCAGATGGTGGCCATCTGGCGTTCCAGGCTTCTAACTCCTGCTTCGCGAGTGTAGTAACGGACGACCTTTAAAATCGCATCGTCACGAACCTGCAGTGTACTCTTGGAAAGTCCATTTTCCTTAATCTGCTTAGGCAGCAAATGGTCCCTTGTAATATGAACCTTTTCCAATTCCGTATAGCCCGCAATGGTAATGATCTCCATCCGGTCTAACAGCGGTCCTGGGATGGTGCTAAGGTTATTGGCGGTAGCAATAAACATCACCTTCGATAAATCGTAGGTTTCTTCTATATAATGATCGCTGAAATTATGGTTTTGCTCCGGGTCCAATACCTCTAAAAGTGCCGCAGATGGATCGCCGCGGAAATCACTCGACATTTTATCAATTTCATCGAGCAAGAAAACCGGGTTAATCGTTCCTGCTTTTTTCATTCCCTGAATAATCCGTCCAGGCATCGCGCCGACGTACGTTCTGCGATGGCCGCGAATCTCGGATTCATCACGGACGCCTCCAAGCGAGACACGGACAAAATTCCGGTTAAGTGAGGTCGCAATCGATTTGGCAAGGCTTGTTTTCCCTACTCCCGGAGGTCCAGCTAGACAAAGAATCGGCCCTTTCAAGGAATTGGTCAATTTCTGAACAGCCAAATATTCGAGTACTCGCTCCTTTACCTTTTCAAGCCCGTAATGTTCTTCATTTAGAATCTTTTCTGCCCGACGAATATCAATATCGTCTTCCGTCTTTTTCGACCATGGCAGGGAAATCAGCCACTCAATATAATTGCGGATGACCGCACTTTCTGCGGAGCTTGTCGGCACTTTTTCATAACGATCCAGTTCCTTCATGGCCGCATTATAAACGTGCTCCGGCATTCCCGCTTCTTCGATTTTCTTGGTGAGGTCGGCGATTTCGCCAGTCTTGCCTTCTTTATCCCCTAATTCCTTCTGGATTGCCTTCATCTGTTCGCGCAAATAGTATTCCTTTTGCGTTCTTTCCATTGACCGCTTAACCCGCTGGCCGATTTTCTTTTCAAGATTGAGTACTTCTTTTTCGTTAAAAATTCGGTCAATCACCCGGTTCATTCTTTGCTTTATCTCGATTGTCTCAAGGATTTCTTGTTTCTCCTTCAGCTTGATCGGCAAATGGGAAGCGATAATGTCCGCCATTCTTCCGGGTTCTTCAATATCGGCAACAGTAGCAAATGTCTCCGCCGAGATTTTTTTCGATAATTTTATGTATTGTTCAAAATATTCCAACATGGTTCTCATTAGAGCCTGGTCTTCAACATCTTTAGTGTCAGAATCTTCATAGGTTACAACACTGACAGCATAATGATCGTCCTCATCGTGAAATGTTACGATTTCTGCCCTGCTTAACCCTTCCACCAAAACGCGAATCGTACCGTTTGGAAGCTTTAACATTTGCTTCACTTTTGTTAGCGTTCCAAATCGGTATAGATCCTCCTCGGCAGGCTCATCAATGGAAACATCCTTTTGGGTTGTTAAAAAAATGATATGGTCATCAACCATCGCTTTTTCGAGTGCCTGAACCGATTTATCACGGCCCACATCTAAATGAAGAACCATGGTCGGATATACGAGCAATCCCCGAAGCGGCAGGAGGGGGACGATCAATTCTTTCTTTTTCGCCAAAATACAGCACCTCCACATGCAAAAACATGAATTTATACTGCTAATGCAGAATAAGTCTTTGTACAATTCTATCTTATTTGAATTAACGTGTCTATTTTTATAGACAGCGCTTTTTTCAATATACGTTAGTTTCTCCCTAACCAAAAAAATTACTTCAATATAAGCTATGAAAAAGTAATTTACAGCATACGAAATAAAAACTTCGGTTTGCTTTTAAGGACAAACCGAAGTTGGAAATTTAGATTGATTCTTTTTTTGTTAACTCAATGGAAGCCGGCACGGCATGATTTTTCTTAAATTCGTTCACAAATGCAATCTCAAAAACTTCGTGCAGATGGGTAACAGGCACAATTCGAATTCCGTCTATTTCGTTTAAAATCGTTTGGATATTTTCCTGTGGAATAATGACTGTTTTCGCCCCTGCTTTTTTCGCCGCTTTTATCTTTGGATAGACTCCGCCAATCGGCTTAACGTTTCCATGGATGCTGATTTCACCTGTCATCGCAACCGTGTTGTCAATTGGAATATTATAAATAGCGGAGTAAATTCCTGTCGCCATTGCGATACCCGCGGACGGACCATCAATCGGCACACCCCCAGGGAAATTGACATGAATATCATAATCATTCGCCGGAACACCCATCGACCGGAGAACAGTGATGACATTTTCAATTGAACCGCGCGCCATACTTTTACGGCGAATCGATTTCCCTTGTCCGCCAATGCTTTCTTCCTCGACAATTCCGGTAATGTTAATGGAACCTTTCTCCTTTGCCGGAATAACGGTCACTTCAATTTCGAGAAGTGCTCCTGAATTCGGTCCATAAACAGCCAAGCCGTTAACCAGCCCAACCTGTGCAGCATCATTAATCATCCGTTCCATGCGCGGTGTCATTTGACTGGAATGAATTACCCATTCAATATCTTCGTCCTTAATATATTGCCGATCTTCGGTTATGGCCAGCCCCGCCGCAATCTGAATCATGTTGACGGTTTCCCGGCCATTTCTGGCATATGTAGAAAGAGTATGGACTCCGGTATCATTAATTTCCATATTGACCTTTTCCGCAGCCTTTCGTGCTACTTTCACAATTTCCTCTTGGTTTAAATCGCGGAAGAACACTTCCATGCAGCGCGACCGGATGGCAGGCGGAATTTCGCTCGGTGTTCGCGTTGTCGCTCCAATTAAACGGAAATCGGCGGGAAGTCCATTTTTAAAAATATCATGAATATGAGTAGGAATTTGTGTATTTTCCTCGTGATAATAGGCACTTTCCAAATATACCTTGCGATCCTCGAGTACCTTGAGCAGCTTATTCATCTGAATCGGGTGCAGTTCGCCAATTTCATCAATAAAGAGAACACCGCCATGAGCATTTGTGACTGCCCCTTGTTTTGGCTGTGGAATCCCCGCCTGTCCCATTGCTCCTGCTCCCTGATAAATTGGGTCATGAACGGATCCTATTAGCGGGTCAGCAATTCCTCTTTCGTCAAATCGGGCCGTTGTGGCATCTAATTCTATAAAAACGGAATCTTTTTTAAATGGTGACTTTGCGTTCTTTTTGGCTTCTTCGAGAACGAGCCTTGCTGCCGCCGTTTTACCGACACCGGGCGGTCCGTAGATGATCACATGCTGTGGATTCGGTCCACAAAGGGCCGCTTTTAAAGATTTAATGCCATCCTCCTGGCCGACAATATCCTGAAAGCTTGTCGGACGCACTTTTTCAGAAAGCGGTTCGGTTAATGAAATAGATCTCATTTTGCGAAGCTGCTCCATTTCCTTCCGGGATTCCCGGTCAATTGACACCTTCTGCGTGCGCTGATTCTTGAGCAAATTCCAAAAATAAAGACCGATGATGATTCCAAAAAACAATTGTATAAATAAGGCGATCCCCGTCCAACTCATTTCGTTTCCCTCCAGTATCTAATTAACTCCTGTAGATATTAATAAGTATTTCCTGCAGGCTGGCGGAATAAACCATGAATTGAAAAAACTGAAGGGGGAGGAAAAAATGAAGATGTGAGTAAAATCCAGATACGCGCGAGTAAATTGGGGGTATGTGAGAGTATTCTGTTCTTATCCGAGAGTATTTTGAACGTATCCGAGAGTAAATTCATGAATCGAGAGTAATCCGCGATTATCCGAGAGTATTTCATCGTTATGCGAGAGTATTAAGCTCTTATCCGAGAGTATTCGGCACATATACGACAGTAACACTTAACCCCAATAAAAAGAACCCGAACCAATAAGTCCGGGTCCTCACCTATTATGCAGATTTTTCTTCTTTAACAACCGTACCATCTTCAAGGATCAGCTTTGGAACGCTGTTGTCCGCGACTGTATCCTTCGTGATGATACACTTGGTAATATCATCGCGGGATGGAAGGTCGAACATGACATCAAGCATGATACCTTCAATGATGGAACGTAAGCCGCGGGCACCGGTTTTACGCTCAATCGCCTTTTTCGCGATTTCCTGCAGTGCTCCTTCTTCAAACTCAAGCTCGACATCATCGATTTCAAGCATTTTTTGATATTGCTTTACAAGAGCATTCTTTGGTTTCGTTAAAATTTCAATTAACGCTCCTTCGTCAAGCTGCTCTAGGCTAGCAATAACTGGCAGACGGCCGATGAATTCAGGAATCAAGCCGAAGCGTAAAAGGTCTTCAGGAAGAACCTTGGAAAGCAATTCTTTTGAACTGATTTCCTGCTGTTGTTTCGGATCAGCACCAAAGCCGATAACCTTTTGCCCTAAACGGCGCTTGATGATTGGCTCGATGCCATCAAAGGCACCGCCGCAGATAAATAAGATGTTTGTTGTATCAATTTGAATAAATTCCTGATGCGGATGCTTTCTTCCGCCTTGTGGGGGAACGCTCGCAACCGTTCCTTCAAGAATTTTCAATAATGCCTGCTGAACGCCTTCACCGGAAACGTCACGGGTAATCGAAGGATTTTCAGATTTACGGGCAATTTTATCAATTTCATCAATATAAATAATCCCTTTTTCTGCCTTCTCTACATCGTAATCAGCAGCTTGGATTAATTTTAATAAGATGTTTTCAACGTCTTCACCAACGTAGCCGGCCTCTGTAAGCGATGTAGCATCTGCAATCGCAAACGGCACATTTAAGATGCGCGCCAATGTCTGCGCCAGCAATGTTTTACCGCTACCAGTCGGTCCAATCATACAAATATTACTTTTTGAAAGCTCGACATCATCGATTTTGCTGTTGGAATTGATCCGCTTGTAATGGTTATAAACAGCCACCGATAAAGCTTTCTTTGCTTTATCCTGTCCGATTACATATTCATCAAGGATTTCGCAAATTTCCTTTGGCTTCGGAACATCTTTAAATTCTACTTCTTCCTCTGTTCCAAGCTCTTCCTCCACAATCTCTGTGCAGAGTTCAATACATTCATCACATATATAGACTCCAGGTCCAGCAACAAGCTTGCGGACTTGATCCTGTGTTTTTCCACAGAATGAACACTTCAGTTGTCCTTTTTCATCATTAAATTTAAACAACCCTTTCACCCCTTAAGACGACTTATTTCTTTATTTAAAGCTCGCGAAAATTCCAAACAAATCCGATTTTTTCTACAATTCATTAGGTATGTATTTTGCATTGTAACACATTTAGCGGGCGGACTGGAACTAAAAAGCTTTTCTCAAAATATGTTTTTTATTTGTCTGGACTTCGCTTAAAAAATGAAATATGTACCTCAAACAGCTTAACCATAATTTTTAAAAATCAATCTTGGATTTAATTAATTCGCCGGCAAAAATTTTATTCCTGCCACCCGTTTATAAAAAAGGTTACCCTGTCCTTATTATAATATGTAATTGAAAAAATGTATAAAACAAGGCACGATAAAAATCGTGCCTTGGAACTATTTACGTATTACTTCTTGTTTTCAACAAGAAAGTCGATTGCTTTTTTGTATTTAAGTTCTTCTTTGATGCCTTCTGTTCCGCCAAGAGCTTTTTTGATGTTGTCAACAGGCATGTTGTACATTCCTGCCATTTTTTCAAGCTCAGCATTTACATCTTCTTCAGATACTTCTAAGTTTTCAGCCTTAGCAATAGCTTCTAAAGTTAATCTTACACGAACATTTTTCTCAGCATCAGCCTTCATTTGTTCGCGAAGAGCTTCTTCGCCTTGGCCAGAGAATTGATAGTAAAGCTGAAGGTTCATGCCTTGCATTTGCAGACGTTGTTCAAAATCTTGAAGAAGACGATTTACTTCGTTGTCAATCATCACTTCTGGAAGTTCAACTTGAGCATTTTCAGCAGCTTTTTCCACTAGTGTATCTTGTAAGTTATGTTCTGCATCATGCTTTTTGCTGTCTTCTAAACGAGTTTTGATTTTCTCTTTTAATGCATCTAAAGTTTCAACTTCATCGTCTACGTCTTTAGCAAACTCGTCATCTAATGCAGGAAGTTCTTTACCTTTGATTTCGTGAACAGTTGTTTTGAACACAGCTGGTTTACCTGCAAGCTCTGCTGCATGGTATTCTTCAGGGAAAGTTACTTCTACATCTTTAGATTCGCCGGCAGCAACGCCCACGAGTTGTTCTTCAAAGCCAGGAATGAAAGAGCCTGAACCTAGTTCAAGAGAGTAGTTTTCACCTTTGCCGCCTTCGAATGCTTCGCCATCAACAAAGCCTTCAAAGTCGATTACAACTGTGTCGCCAAGTACAGCAGTTCCTTCTTCTTTTACAACAAGCTCAGCATGACGATTTTGAAGAGCTTCTAATTCTTTT
Organism: Neobacillus sp. SAB-20_R2A; assembly: GCF_049568635.1. NCBI lineage: Bacteria > Bacillati > Bacillota > Bacilli > Caryophanales > Bacillaceae > Neobacillus > Neobacillus sp. SAB-20_R2A. The sequence continues at coordinate 4,612,165 of NZ_CP145895.1, forward strand.
TGCACATCTTCTTCTGAAACAGTGGTGTCAAGCTCTTCTACTTCAAGGCCTTTGTATTCGCCTAAAGTTACTTCAGGTTTTACTTGAACAGTTGCCTTGAAAGTAAAGTCTTTGTCTTTGCCCATTTGCTCAAGGTCAAAATCAACATTTTCAGGCTGAGCAATTGGCTCGATACCAGTTTCATCGATAGCAGTCATGTATGCATCTGGAAAAATAAAATCTAATGCATCTTGGTATAGAGCTTCTACACCAAAGCGCTTTTCAAACATTCCACGAGGCATTTTCCCTTTACGGAAGCCTGGAACATTGATTTGTTTTACTACTTTTTTGAAAGCCGCGTCTAAACCTTCGTTTACTTTATCTGCACTTACATCAATTGTAAGGACACCGCGGTTTCCTTCTAACTTTTCCCATTTTGCAGTCATTCTTTTCCCTCCAACATCTATTACTCATTTCATTCGTAACGAATTTAGATTCGGAATATGTCTTGTCCACGAAGCCATTTTCCACTTTTTTTGCTGTAAAATAGTTTTTTACACAATGCAACCCTTACATTATAACACAGGATTTGTTTCTTTCAACAGCGAAGGTTATAGATTAGGATAAGAAATTTTCTCAATTTCTTCTATTTCCTGTATAGCAAGGGTGATTTCAACCGGCGATACGTCATAGTCTTTAGATAATTCATTTATTTCCGAGTTTATCCCCATATATTCCTGCGCCAAATATTGAAAGCCAGCAGCCCAGGCAGCCGGGGTCTCTGGCTCCAGTTCGAATGGGTAGCTGGTAAAGAAAATACGCTCTACCATTTCACTGATGCTTGCAAACAGAACGGGATTGCTGCTTTCAAGCCGATTCTCAAGCAGTTCTTTAATAGAGATCATTTTCGGCTGATGTCTTACATCTGCTATTCCTGTCGGATTTATGGTTATTTCTTCCGAAAATTTAACCATTTTTATGTTTTTGTCGACTTCCTGCTCTTTTAAAAGAGTTAATAGGATTGTTTTTAAAAAGGGATGGCCTATTTCCGCTTTTAAGTAATCTTCTATTTCGGGGACATAAGGCCTGATGTTTTTATCTGAAAGTCTTGAAATGGCCAGCATTTGCTCGTTCAGACTGGTTAAGGATAATAGATTTAATGAATCCGGATCGGTATCCTCCTCCGGCTCTTCACTCCTCAGATCAAGGCTTTTGTTCTCTGCCATTTTTCGGCTGAATTGGAGAAGGGTTAAGAAATGCTCCAGTCTTTCCGGCGGAATCTCTTTTTCCTCCAAGAGCGCCTCAATAGTTGAGACGATTTCCTGATATTCATGAAGCTGAATAAGCACTGTTACGTATAAATCCACCAATTGAAAATAGTCACCGATTCCCTTATGAAGCAATTCCTTTGCAAGGACCTTTGCCTTTTGAAAATTCCCAGCCTCAAAATAGGCAAGGACCAGGCCGATTAAAACATCATCGTTATCCTGATCCAATTCTTTCGCCTCTTCGAGAAGCCTGATGGCTTCAGTATATTTTTTATTTTGCAGGCTTTCTAAGCCTTTGTCCGTTAATCTTTTTTCCATTCCGGGGAAAAAAATCACGTTATCTATTTTTTTCACTTTTTCCCGCTTTTTCATAAGAATCCGTCCTTGTAGGTTATCATTGGAAAATAGTGTAACATAATTAACGCATAAAAAAAACTCACCTGATCAGGTGAGTATATATTTTGGTATGTAGTAGTGGCGTCCCAGGAGAGATTCGAACTCCCGACCGCACGCTTAGAAGGCGTGTGCTCTATCCAGCTGAGCTACTGGGACATAATCAGTAATCAAAGACAAGATTTATTATATTACCTTAGTATTTTATTGTCAACAGATTATAAATTTTTTCTGAGAAATAATTGGGGGGCGCTCCCCCCATTATTAATTAACCTTGAAATCACGAGCCAATCCCGGTATGTCCTTGCCGTTTAATTCATAAACAGTCATCCTGACGGAATTCTCCTGCAAGTCAAGGATCACGTATGTTTTTTCAACACGCTGGCGTGGGAGGCGGATGCTGCCTGGGTTCAGGTACAGGGTACCGTCGATCACCTCTGCCCCCAGGATATGCGAATGCCCAAAACAGACAATATCAGCACCAGATTCTTGAGCTTTGTAGGTTAATTTCATCAACGAAGTTTTGACCGAATATCGATGGCCATGGGTAATGAAAATCTTTTTTCCAGCGAGGTCCGTTACCAGCTCCAGCGGGAATCCGCCAAAATCACAATTTCCGCCAACCGTAAAATACCCCATTAAGGACTTGTGGTCCGGGTCCAACTGGGAATCACCGCAATGAATCATTAAATCGACATCGGCCATGTGCCTTTCCCTGATTACCTCAAGCTCCTTCGTCATACCGTGGCTGTCGCTTACGACCAATACCTTGCTCATTTGCCTTCAGCGCTTTCCAGCTTCGAATCTAGCACCGAATCCAATTTCATTAACGCATTCGCCCGATGGCTGATTTTATTTTTTTCATCAGCAGATAGCTCTGCCATTGCTACTCCCTTTTCCGGCACAAAGAAAACCGGGTCATAGCCGAAGCCGTTGGTACCCCTTGGCTCTTCCAATATCCGGCCTTCACAGGTACCTGACACCGTAAACGTCTCCTGACCAGGGATGGCAACTGCTAAAGCACAATAGAAGCGGGCTGTTCTCTGCTCCTCAGGAACACCCTCTAGCTCCGCAAGTACCTTATTCGTGTTATTTAAGTCATTTTTCGGTTCCCCAGCATAGCGGGCCGAATAGATGCCCGGACGGCCCTCAAGCGCGTCAACGATTAGTCCGGAATCATCGCCAATTACCATTTTCCCAAGTGCCTTCGAAATGGTTTCCGCCTTTAATGTGGCATTTTCCTCAAAGGTTGTCCCGGTTTCTTCTACCTCCGGAAGCTCCGGAAAGTCCAGCAACGTCCGCACGGTAATTCCCCTGCTTGCAAAAATATGCTCAAACTCCCTGGCCTTTCCGGGATTTTTCGTGGCAATGATAACTTCATTCATATGAATCTCCTCTATTTCTTTCTGCGATTTTCAATTTTTTGCATAATTTCCTCACCAAGGGCCGCCTTTTGCTGTTCAAACAGCTCCATGAGCCCCTCTTGAGCAGCACCAAGCAACCCTTGGAGATCATTGTAGGAAAATGTCGCTTCCTCACCCGTTCCCTGCAACTCAACAAATTCGCCGCTGCCTGTCATGACAACATTCATATCGACCTGTGCCTTGGAATCCTCTATGTAATTCAAATCTAACACTACTTGGCCGCCCTCTAAAATTCCGACACTTGTTGCTGCTAAATAATCAGTAATCGGAAATTTCGATAATGATTTTTTCCCAGAAAACGACTGTAAGGCAAGAGACAAAGCCACAAAAGCCCCCGTTATCGAAGCTGTTCTTGTTCCGCCGTCCGCCTGAATGACATCACAGTCAATCCAAACAGTTCGCTCGCCCAGCGCTTCAAGATCCACTACCGCTCTTAAGGCACGGCCGATTAATCGCTGGATTTCCATTGTCCGGCCGGTAACTTTGCCTTTCGAGGACTCTCGGATATTCCTTGTTTCCGTTGCCCGGGGAAGCATCGCATATTCCGCGGTGATCCAGCCTTTGCCTTGCCCTCTCATAAACGGCGGGACTTTATCCTCAATGCTAGCGGTACAAATCACCTTTGTATTGCCGACTGAAATAAGGACCGAGCCTTCCGGATGCATTAAATAATTGGTTTCAATATGTACGGGTCTTAATTGCAATGGCTCTCTTCCGTCTGCACGCGCCATATCCCAAACTCCTCCTCCGTGGTCACTGTAAGGGACTCTCCCCCCTTACAAAAACACTAAATACAAAATAGAAAGAGGCGGCAGTCAGCCAACCTCTTTGATTGTCATTATATAGTATAACAAAAATTATTTTTTAAAAACTACCTGTATTGACTTTTTCTGGGCGGGTAACCGGTGCAGAAAGCTTCTTACCCTTGTCATTCTTCAATTCCGCTTTACCGTCAACTAAAACAGCTACCTTTTGTACGCCCTTCTGTTCAGTCAAGGAAAGCACAAGTGTATCCAATAGGTTCTGCGAAATCACTTTCTCTTCAAAGCTGCCGTAAATATTTTTGTTAAAGTTTAAGGTTACAGTTCCGTCCTGATATTTCGGTGTTTCATTTAGTTTAACATCAGTCATAAATTCGGAAACAAGGTTCGACTTTTCACTTGGGCCCTTGATTAATTCATTGACTGCCGCTGTGATTGGATCCTTCTCACTTGCTTTCACCCTGCGGGTAACTGGCACATAATAGTAGGAGCCTTCTTCACCGCCAATAAAGTATACAGTAATTGGCTTCGTATTCGTGATATCCACTACATCCTTTGTATCTAAGTTGATGCCTGTTGCCCTGGAAAGCTTTTCGCTGATTGGCGTTCCTTTTACAGGCATTTCCGTTAATTCATGACCGTTCATTTTCAGCTTAACAGAATTGACACCATCAAACTGCGTCAGGGTCCAGGTGACTGACTGAAGGATTTTCAATTCATCCTCAGGCTGATAGTTTTTGAATTCCTTTGAAAAATCAACAACTGCAACCCCATCTTTAATATTAACCGATGGTTTTGTATCCTCAGGCAGAACGGCTCTAAAATCATTCGGCAGCATATCCGTTACAGGTCCGTTCACCACTAAGTAATCCAGCGCCTGTTTAGCGACTGATTTGGTTTTTGGAAGATTTAATGTTTGCGGGACAACATAACCATTCTTGTCAATGAGATATAGCTCCGTTTTCAACACATTCTCTGCATTTTCCTTCTTTACGGCCGCTGTTTCCTTATTGATGTTCTTCTCACTCGTTGTCGTCACCGTTTTTGGCGGATCAATCTTCTTTTGTGTTTCACTGCCAAATAGGCCGCAGCCGGATAGCACAACCGTGGAAGTGAGCACAGCCAGGCCAAGAATTTTTGCTTTATTTTTGAACATATTTTTCCCCCCTAAGACTGTTTGTACTATCATGTATACGAGCCTATGAAAAATTTAGACCGCCTCGAAAAGAAAAATAGGACAAATTCATTAAATTTTTTTCAATAAAAAATAGAGCCCTTTAAGGACTCTATTTTACAATTTTATTTTTTTCACATTTTCAATAGGGGTGCCGAGCCATTGCGACGCTATTTTTGAGAAAATCCAAGTGGAGCCAGTCGTATAGAATTCATGTTCTGGTGCCTGCTCGTCTGATTCAAGGAGTCCTTTATATTGGAGAATGGCGCTAATCTCCCTGGCCGTTTCATCACCTGAGCTAATGACACTAACCTTTTCACCCATGAATTTTTTAATCAACGGTTCGAGCAGTGGATAGTGGGTGCACCCCAATATAAGCGTATCCAGGTTTTGATTCAATAAAGGCTGCAGCGCTTCATCCACAATTTTCGCAGCAATCGGCCCATCGTATTCACCGCTTTCCACTAGCGGCACAAACTTGGGGCAGGATTGACTTTTGACAAAAAGACGGCTGTTAAGTGATTTTAATGCCTTTTCGTAGGCACCGCTTTTAACAGTTCCATCTGTCCCAATAATTCCGACACGATAGTTTTTTGTCCGCTTTATTGCCGCTCTTGCTCCAGGGTTAATGACCCCTAGCACAGGAATCGATAATTCCCTGCGGATATCGTCGAGCGCAGCTGCTGTTGCCGTATTGCAGGCAATTACCAGCATTTTTATATTTTTTTCTAATAAAAAGTGGGTCAATTCCCATGTAAATCTTTTTACTTCTTTCGTCGATCTTGGGCCGTAGGGACAGCGCGCGGTATCACCCAAATAGATGATTTTCTCGTTTGGCAGCTGTCTCATGACCTCTTTAGCAACAGTCAGGCCGCCGACACCAGAATCTATAACACCAATTGCTTGCTTCAAACTTTTCGCCTCATTTTGCTGTTAGCAACTTCTTTATATTCGAACGCATCATATCAACTGCGTTCATAAACGAACCTCTGGCTCGCCAATCCGTCTACTGGACTTACTTCATTTCCTGATGCAGTTTTATTAAGTTGTTTTGCAAGAGTTGAATTTCTTCCTTATTGAAGTTTTTTAAGACTTCTTCAAGATAGACTTGACGCTTTTTAATCACTTCATCAATGATTCTCTTGCCTTCTTCGAGAAGATGGATTCTCACAACACGGCGATCGTTTGTATCTTTCACCCGCTCTACCAAAAGATTTTTCTCCATACGGTCGACCAGATCAGTGGTAGTACTGCAGGCTAAATACATTTTAGTAGAGAGCTCGCCAATTGTCATATCTCCGTCTTCAAAAAGCCATTGCAGGGCAACGAATTGGGGAGGAGTAATTTTATAATTACTCAACATCTCTCTTCCCTTTTGCTTAATGATGCCTGATATATACCGTAGTTCTTTTTCGATATTTGCGACAACGTCCCCAGTCATTTTTTGGGAATTTTCGAGTTTCATTTGTTCTACACTCCTAAAATAGGCTTCTCCTCATGACATGACCAAATAAAAATACTTTTCAAGCTTGTACTTATTGTCTACTTTTTTCAGGAAAATTTCAAGCCGGAACTGTCTTGTCAGCTTCTCAAAAAAACTGGCAAGATGAAGGTGCTTCATCTTGCCAGTTGGATTATTCGATCTCTTCCAGCTTTCCAAAGGAGCCAAAAAATTCGTAATGGATCCGCTCTTCTGGAACTCCCCATTGTTTTAAAGCTTTATTAACCACTTTCATGAAAGGCTCAGGTCCGCAGAAATAAAAATCGGCATCCTTCGTTGGTAAACTTTGCTGCAGCCACTCCAGGCTAAAAAATCCTTCTTTATCGTAATTTTTCATTTCTTTATCTTCTTCTGATGGTTTTTCATAAATAACGAAGGAGTGGACATTCTTATGTCCAGCTGCCAGGTCATTTACATGGGCTCTGAAGGCATGCAGTTGGCTGTTTATAGCTGCATGGATATAATAAATTTCCCGATTTGGGCCTTCGTTTACGGTTGTGTTTAACATGGCCATCATTGGAGTAAGACCAACCCCGCCGCTAATTAATACTAATGGAAGACTCGTGTCCAAATCTAAATAAAAATCACCGGCAGGTGCGGTAATCGGAATCGTATCTCCCTCTTTTACATGAGCATGCAAATAGGTGGAAACAATCCCAGCAGGAATGTTATCCCCTTTTGGGTCTTCCCGTTTTACACTGATTCGGTAATAATTCTGACCTGGACGATCTGATAAACTATATTGACGTAAATGGGTGTATTGTTCACCGGGAATCTCCAGTTTTACGGTAATGTATTGACCGGGAATATAGCTGGCAATTTCCTTACCGTCTTGCGGCTTTAAGTAAAACGACGTGATGACGTCGCTTTCTTTCACCTTTTTTTCCACAACAAAATTCCGGTAGCCGGCCCAGCCGCCAGGCATTGTCTCCGCCGTTTTATACATTTTATTTTCCATTCTAATAAACACATCTGCGATGACCCCATATGCATCCGCCCATGCATCGATAATTTCTGGTGTTGCCGCATCGCCTAATACTTCTTTGATGGCTCCCAGCAAATTTTCACCAACTATCGGATAGTGCTCCGGCTTAATTTGCAGGCTTCGATGTTTTTCACCAATTCGCTCGAGAACGGGCATAATTTGGCTGAAATCTTCAATATTTGCCGCTGCCCCGTAAACAGCATCTGCGAGTGCTTTAGGCTGGTGACCTGTTATTTGATGCGTTTGATTGAAAATATTGAGAAGCTCCGGATGCTGCTTAAACATACGCTTATAAAAATGCTTGGTTATTTGTTCACCATGATCCTTCACAATCGGAAGTGTGGCTTTTATGATTTCAAGCTTATTCGGATCAAGAGTTTTTACCGTCTTTACGACCTCTTGCCAAGAATTTTTTTCTTTAATTTGCGTAATAGACATAATGTATTTCTTACCTCCTTTATCCTTACAACTAAAGTATCTCCTGCTCTAAAGATGATAAAGAAGGTAAGTATTGTTATGTTTTTACAAAAAAATTGTCCATTTAAATGTATGAACCGGCGTCCCATAAGGATGCCGGTCATGTTTAAAGTTCTAGCTCTCCCATACGAAGGAGTTCTACAACTGCCTGTGATCGCCCCTTCACACCAAGCTTTTGCATGGCATTCGAAATATGATTCCGAACTGTTTTTTCGCTGATAAATAATTCACTAGCGATTTCTTTTGTTGTTTTGTCCTGTACTAACAGTTCGAATACTTCTCTTTCTCGTTTGGTGAGTAATGGCTTGTGAGTATATTCATTCTCCTTCAAGTATTGTAACCCTCCTTGCCTTCGCCAGTTATGCACCGGGGGTGGGTATATATTTAGTCACCATATCCTATGTGAACTGGTCAGGGGGAGTGACTATATTTACTCGTTAGATATGAATTTTATGAAAAAATTTCCCCAAAAAACTTTCTAATAAAAAAAGACAAGAGCCCTTCATTTATGAGCTCTTTAGCTTTGCATATAAAATATATCGTTTTGGGGCGTTTCCGACGTAACGGAAGGGGTAGCATGTTGTTAGAATTAATTCTTCTTCCTTGTTTTGCAAGGTGATGATACTGGTATCATCAGAATTTACGATTTTCGTATGGGTGATTTCATAATTGAAGTTACCATAAGGCATTTGCATTTTTAATGAGTCACCGACTTTCAGTTCACCTAAGTGACGAAAAACGGTATCGCGGTGTCCTGATAAGACGATTTGCCCTTTGTCGCCGGGAAAATAAGATCCCTTATAGTGGCCTACTCCTCTTTCTAAATCATCCGGATTTGTCCCTTCCACGATCGCCAGTTCTGCTTTTATTTTCGGTATGGCCAATAGACCGACTGTATCCCCCATATCCGGCGGTTTGCTTTCACCCTGTTTCTGTAATGTTTGATTATTGGTTGAAGCCTTTTTTGACTGCACGCGCACTATATTTTTTGCTTCTTGAAGGGAGGCATTTGTTTGCATTTTTGTGTCTGCAATCTGCCATAAACCGATACCTAACACAATCAGCCCGGCCAATATAATAAGAATAGGAATCTTAGCTTTCACCATAAATACCTGCCTTTTCAAAAAGCTTATACTATTAATCCAAGTATAACAAACGGGCATTGAAACGACTATAATTTTAAGACAACAAAAAACCTCCCTTTCAGTGTGAAAAGGAGGTTTTTAACATTTTTAGTCGCGGTCGGAACCAAAAAAGTTTCTAAATGCTTGGAATGTAGTTTCACGATTCAATGCTGCAATGGAAGTAGTCAATGGAATACCTTTTGGACAGGATTGAACACAGTTTTGTGAATTACCGCAGTTCGTAAGACCGCCTTCACCCATGATAGTTTCAAGACGCTCTGCCTTATTCATCGCACCTGTTGGATGAGCATTGAAAAGACGAACCTGGGATAATGGCTGCGGTCCGATAAAGCTTGACTTACTGTTAACATTCGGACATGCCTCAAGGCAGACACCGCATGTCATACACTTGGAAAGCTCATATGCCCATTGACGTTTGTTCTCAGGCATACGTGGTCCTGGTCCTAGGTCATAGGTTCCATCAATTGGAATCCATGCTTTCACTCTCTTTAACGCATCAAACATTCTGCTGCGGTCAACCTGAAGGTCACGCACAACCGGGAATGTCCGCATTGGAGCTAAGCGGATCGGCTGCTCCAATTGATCGACTAACGCCGAACAAGATTGGCGCGGCTTTCCGTTGATAATCATTGAACAGGCACCACAAACCTCTTCAAGACAGTTCATATCCCATGTGATTGGGCTTGTAGCTTGTCCTTTTGCATTAACAGGGTTTCTCCGAACTTCCATTAACGCCGAGATAACGTTCATCCCCGGGCGGTATGGAACTTCAAATTCTTCCTCATAAGGGGCAGAATTTTCATTATCCTGACGTTGAATAATAAATTTTACAGTCTTAGTTTCAGCCATTTTATCTTCTCCCCTTTCCTTTTAGTGTTTTGTTGTATAGTCGCGCTTACGTGGTTGAATTAAAGACACATCAATATCTTCATAATGGAAAGCTGGGGCAGTTTTCGCATCTGTAAACTTAGCCATTGTTGTCTTCATGAATTCCTCATCATTCCGTTCAGGGAATTCAGGCTTATAATGGGCGCCGCGGCTTTCATTACGGTTGTATGCGCCAAGCGTAATAACGCGGGCCAATTGAAGCATGTTTTGCAGCTGTCTAGTGAATGCCGCTCCCTGGTTGCTCCATTTAGATGTATCGTTAATGTTGATTTTGTTATAACGCTCTAATAGTTCTTGGATTTTTTCATCTGTTTTTAATAGCTTGTCATTGTAACGTACTACTGTGACGTTATCGGTCATCCATTCCCCAAGCTCTTTATGAAGAACATAGGCATTTTCATTACCGTCTAATGACATAACTTTGTTCCACTTTTCTTCCTGCTCTTTAACATGACGGTCAAAGACAGTAGAAGAAACAGCATCAGAGCTCTTTTCAAGACCTTCAATATACTTGACTACATTTGGTCCAGCAACCATTCCACCAAATACAGCGGAAAGAAGTGAGTTTGCTCCAAGACGGTTCGCACCATGCTGAGAATAATCACATTCTCCGGCAGCAAAAAGTCCAGGAATGCTAGTCATTTGGTCATAATCAACCCAAAGTCCGCCCATTGAATAGTGAACGGCAGGGAAAATTTTCATTGGAACTTTACGCGGGTCATCACCAACGAATTTTTCATAAATTTCAATGATACCGCCAAGTTTAACATCCAATTCATGAGGATCCTTATGAGATAGGTCAAGGAATACCATGTTTTCACCGTTAACACCCAATTTTTGATTAACGCAGACATCAAAAATTTCACGTGTTGCGATATCACGTGGTACCAGGTTTCCGTATGCAGGATATTTTTCCTCTAGGAAGTACCAAGGCTTTCCGTCTTTGTATGTCCAAACACGGCCGCCTTCACCACGTGCAGATTCACTCATTAAGCGAAGTTTATCGTCACCAGGGATGGCAGTTGGGTGAATCTGAATCATTTCACCGTTCGCATAATATGCACCCTGCTGATAAACAATCGATGCTGCAGAACCAGTGTTAATTACTGAGTTTGTAGATTTACCAAAGATAATACCAGGTCCGCCAGTTGCCATAATTACGGCATCCGCAACGAATGATTTGATTTCCATTGTTTTTAAGTCTTGGGCAACGATTCCACGGCAAACGCCTTCCTCGTCAACGACTGCACCTAAAAACTCCCAGCCTTCATATTTAGTAACAAGTCCTGCTACCTCGTGGCGGCGAACCTGCTCATCTAATGCATATAAAAGCTGCTGACCAGTTGTTGCACCAGCAAATGCAGTTCTGTGGTGTTGAGTTCCCCCGAAACGGCGGAAGTCTAATAGACCTTCCGGAGTACGGTTAAACATAACACCCATCCGGTCAAATAAATTGATAATACCAGGCGCGGCATCACACATAGCCTTAACCGGAGGCTGGTTAGCCAAGAAATCTCCGCCGTAAACCGTATCATCAAAGTGAATCCATGGGGAATCCCCTTCACCTTTAGTATTTACTGCTCCATTAATACCGCCTTGGGCACAAACAGAGTGAGAGCGTTTAACAGGAACAAGAGAAAATAATTCTACAGGAGTTCCGTGTTCTGCAACTTTAATAGTTGCCATCAAGCCGGCCAATCCGCCACCGACAATGATCACCTTACCTTTACTCATCGTGACTCACTCCCTTAATCCAAATCCAATATTTTTCCAATCAAGAAATCATTAATTTATCAAACAAAAGCTAATAGAGTTTGAACGGCTACGATTGATAGAAGTACGAAAACTACCATCGTAAAATATGTAGCAATAGTTTGTGACCGTGGGGATTGCGTAATACCCCAGCTTACCATGAAAGACCATAATCCGTTCGCAAAGTGGAAAATAGCTGAAATAATACCAATTACATAAAATGCAAACATGACTGGTGAAGAAAGAATATCATGCATCATTTGGAAGTTAACCTCAGCACCAAATGCAGCGGCAATACGTGTTTCCCACACATGCCATGCGATAAAAATAAGAGTGATTACCCCTGATACACGCTGAAGCAGGAACATCCAGTTTCTAAAGAAACCAAATCTTGAAACATTGTTTTTTGCTGTAAATGCAATGTACAGACCATAGATTGCATGGAACAGCAAAGGTAAATAAATTACTACTGTTTCAAGGACAATACGGAACGGAAGTGTCCCCATGAAATTTGCTGCCTTGTTGAAGGATTCCACTCCTTCTGTTGCAAAGTGGTTGACAATCAGGTGCTGAACAATGAATACCCCGATTGGGATAACCCCAAGCAACGAGTGCAGTCTCCGATTGAAAAATTCGCGATTCCCCGCCATTGATTTACCCCCTTTTAAATTTTAAAAAATGATGTTAAGTTTTTACTTCCTTCATTAATATAACCTAGCATCACTGTGACAATTATGTGACATGTCCATTTTACTCCCAACATCATAGAGCGTCAAGGAAACGGATACATAAAAAAGCGTTGAAAACTAAAATTTTTATAATATATTGATATTATGATAGATATGAATTTCAGCATGTTATCGTTTTGTAAGCGCTTTATTTTTGCTTGTAATTACCAACATCTTACGGGAGAATTTTTTTCCTATATCGGAAACGATAATTATGATAAGAAATAAGAACATATATTGTAAAATAATAAATTTCTTTGCGACTTCTTTACATTATTAGAAAACTGTACTGAAACAGAACTCGATTTGTATATAATAGAATGATAGAAAGAGGGGAAGTAAATGAAAGATAGTGCAGTAATGGACCAAGATCTACAAACGCCTGAACCAAGGACAGTCTCTATATTTGGCTATGAATTAATTAGAGAAGTTCTTCTCCCTGAGATTTTCGGCAAGGACACTCCTGAAATTCTTTACTGGGCAGGGAAACGCCTCGCTCGAAAATATCCTTTGGAAAGCTACGAAAGCCTGATAGATTTTTTTGCAAAAGCTTCATGGGGTGAGTTAGAAATTAAGAAGGAAGCAAAAAATGAGCTGGAATTCGAGTTGGCAAGTCCAATGATTGTATCGCGTGTTAAATCAAAAGCGGAAAACTTCTTTCAACTTGAAGCCGGCTTCCTTGCTCAGCAAATCGAAGTCCAAAAAGGGGCTATTGCGGAAACCTTCGAACACCCGGTAAAAAAATCTAACAAAGTTTGCTTCACCGTCAAATGGGATAAAGACTAAAAGAAAGGGGGGCAAAGCCCCCTTTTTCTTAACGCACAAAATCAACTACGCCTCATGAACCGTCCTAACGGACTTGCCAATCGGCGAGTTTTCATTTAATTTTGCCCAAGTTCAAATGCCTCGTGCAGGGCTTCTACTGCTTTGAGCATATTTTTTTCTTCTACTACAGCCGATACTTTGATTTCTGAGGTGCTGACCATCTTTACAGGAATATTGCTGTTGGCAAGAACCTCAAACATTTTCGCAGCCACACCAGGATTAGAAATCATTCCGGAACCAACAATTGATACCTTTGCCAGTTTATTCTCAGCATCAAGCTGGTCATAGGCAAGTGTTTCTTTATTGCTTTCGAGCACATTTAAGGTTGGGATCCAATCATCGGTATGGATGGAAAAGGAGAGATTGGCTGCTCCCTCTTCTGTTGTGCTTTGAATAATAATATCCACGTTAATGTGATTTTTGGCCAATGTCGTAAAAATAGTTGATAAGCTTGTTAATGAATTTCTAAGCCCTAAAACAGTAACCCGTGTAATTCCATCTTCAAACGCGACTCCGCGTACGACTAAATTTTGTTCCATCGTTGCTTCCCCCTCAATTACAGTTCCTTCAACCTTCTCCATGCTAGAGCGGACCTCGAGCCTTACATTATAATTTTTTGCAAACTCGACCGCTCTTGGATGTAGAACTCCCGCACCCAGATTGGCCAGTTCAAGCATTTCATCATACGATACTGATAATAATTTCCGAGCGTTCTTGACATAACGGGGATCCGTTGTATATACCCCGGTTACATCGGTATAAATATCACATTTATCCGCATTTAGCGCAGCCGCCAACGCAACGGCAGTTGTATCGGAACCCCCGCGTCCGAGCGTAGTGATTTCCCCGTCTTCAGTAACCCCTTGGAATCCGGCCACAATGACGACTTTTCCAGCATCAAGCTGGTTTTGAACAGCATCAGTGTTTATTTTTGAAATCCTTGCATTGCCGTGAACAGGCTCTGTCATAATTCCAGCCTGCCAGCCTGTAAAGGAAACTGCTTCCAGTCCTTTTTGGTTTAAAGCCATCGAAAGCAATGCGATCGTCACCTGCTCACCAGTTGAGAGCAGCATATCCATTTCCCGCTTATTCGGCTGCTCGGATATTTCCTTTGCCATATTAACAAGCTGGTCTGTCGATTTTCCCATCGCCGAAACAACGACCACTACTTGGTTTCCACGTTCCTTTTCCCCCTGCACACTTTCTGCGACATTTAGAATTTTTTCAATGTTGCCAACGGAGGTCCCGCCAAATTTCTGTACTATTAAACCCATGTCTTCCCCTTCTCTCAGTCATTCTTGTAAAAAAATAAAAAGCAATGGGAGCACATCCCATTGCTTTGAAAACACAAAATTAACATTTTCGCGTTAGTAGACAATGAAAGATAGCGCTCCAAGACAACGGTCTTGACAATCCGGCATTTTTTCAATGACGAACCAGCGGAGAAAATAATGAGAGTTTCCCTACTTCGGCGAACATTCCCTTTCAAAGCCTATCGTTGAAGCTCATCCTTCTCCAGGCCTTTACTCTTGAAGCTCGCACCTCTACCTTCACTTTACTTATAAAAGTGATAGTCTATTAAATTTTTATTCATTATAGCATAGTAATATTAGAGTGACAATTATTGTGACTGAAGTTTTTTTATTAATTCTTTTGCCACATTTTGGGGAATGCCAATCCCTCTAAATTCCTCAAGGGTTGCCTCTCTCATTTTCTTAACGGAGCCAAATTCCTTTAATAGCTGCTTCTTGCGTTTTTCGCCAATCCCAGGAATGTCGTCAAGTAAGGATTGGAATGCAGTTTTACCGCGTGTCTGCCGGTGGAAGGTAATCGCAAAACGGTGAACTTCATCCTGGATTCGCTGGAGTAAATAAAATTCCTGGCTATTCCGGGCAAGCGCTACAATTTCTAATGGATTCCCATACATAAGCTGTGATGTGCGGTGCTTCTCATCCTTGACCAGTCCAGCAAGAGGAATGTCCAGCCCCAATTCATTTTCTAGTACATCGCGGACAGCTTCCACATGTCCCTTTCCACCGTCAATGATGATCAAATCAGGCAGCGGAAGCTCTTCCTTTAGAGCCCTCGAGTATCTTCGTCTCGTTACCTCTCTCATCGATTCATAATCATCCGGGCCTTCAACAGACTTAATTTTATATTTCCGATATTCCCGCTTGTTTGCTTTGCCGTCTGTAAAAACAATCATCGCTGACACCGGGTCTGTTCCTTGAATGTTAGAGTTATCAAAGGCCTCGATCCGGTGGGGCGTATATATGCCAAGCATTTCTCCGAGGTTTTCAACGGCTTTGATCGTTCTTTCCTCATCTTTTTCAATAAGAGAGAACTTTTCATTCAAAGCGATTTTCGCATTTTTAATTGCCATTTTGACAAGGTCCTTTTTCTGACCCCGCTGCGGCTTGATGACTTTTACTTCCAATAACTGCTCAGCCATCTGCAAATCCACATCGTCCTGGATGAGAATTTCCTTCGGTTTAAAATGGTTCGTCTTTTGATAAAATTGGCCGAGGAAGGTAAGGATTTCTTCTTCCGGCTCATTATAGATAGGGAACATCGAAACGTCTCGTTCAATCAGCTTCCCTTGCCGCACAAAAAATACTTGAACACACATCCAGCCTTTGTCAACGGCATAGCCGAATACATCACGGTCAGTAAAATCAGTCATCGTGATCTTTTGTTTTTCCATGATTGTTTCAATATGAATGATTTTGTCACGGAATTCCTTTGCTCTTTCAAAATCAAGCTCTTCCGCGGCAGCCTGCATTTTTTCAGTCAGGTCCTTTTTTATTTCCTTATAACCGCCATTTAAAAAGCGGGTAATTTCATCGGTCATTTGTTTATACTGTTCTTCTGAAACCTCATTCACGCAAGGTGCCAGGCACTGACCCAAGTGATAATAGAGGCAAACTCGGTCAGGAAGCGTAGAACATTTGCGGAGCGGGTAAATCCGGTCAAGCAGTTTCTTTGTTTCGTTGGCCGCCCCTACGTTGGGATATGGACCAAAATACTTACCTTTATCCTTTTTTACTTTTCTTGTAATGATTAGCTTTGGGTGTCTTTCCGCAGTCAGCTTAATAAATGGATAAGTCTTATCATCCCTAAGCATGACATTATATTTCGGGTCATATTTTTTTATTAAATTTAATTCAAGCAGAAGTGCTTCGATATTGGATGAGGTCACGATATACTCAAAGTCTTCAATCTCGTTTACCAAGCGCAGTGTTTTCCCGTCATGCGAACCGGTAAAATAAGACCGGACACGGTTCTTTAATACTTTCGCCTTACCAACATAGATAATCGATCCTTGACGATCCTTCATCAAGTAGCAGCCGGGCTGGTCCGGCAGCAGTGTTAACTTTTGTTTAATGGTTTCATTCATTCCGGCCGCTCCTCTCCACTTAGAGTTTCTCTTCAAATTTTAAATCAATCCGCCAGTAAATTAAAGAGGGAGTCTTTAGAAAAAAGAAAACCTTAACCGTTGTACCGGTTAAGGTTATTTTAATTGAGGCTTATAGATGCTTTTGAAGTAAGCCAGCTAAAGCTTCTTTTGGTTGGAAGCCGACAGTTTTATCAACAACTTCACCGTTTTTCAACACTAGTAAAGTTGGAATGCTCATGACTCCAAAATTTGAAGCTGTCTGTGGATTTTCATCCACGTCAAGTTTCGTAATTTTTACTTTATCTCCCATTTCAGAATCAAGCTCTTCTAAAACTGGCGCAATCATTTTGCAAGGTCCGCACCATGGTGCCCAGAAATCTACAAGAACAAGACCTGAACCTGTTTCAGCCGCAAAGTTTTGATCTGTTACGTGTGCAATAGCCATTTTCATTGCCTCCCTAATTAATACTTAAATCTAACGAAAGTATAACATCGTTTGGAAAATCACGCTAATAATCTGTTTCGCAGGTAATTTTCCCTTTTTGCCTAGTAAGTATTCTATGCAAACTCATGATAAAGGCGAGCGGAACATCCCGCTCGCCCCCATTATTTATTATGAATGAACTTTAAGTTTTTTAAACTCTTCCGTTAAAAGTGGAACAACTTCGAACAAGTCACCAACGATACCATAGTCTGCCACTTTGAAGATGTTTGCTTCAGGATCTTTGTTAATGGCTACAATAACTTTAGAGTTGGACATACCCGCAAGATGCTGGATAGCGCCGGAAATACCGCAGGCAATGTATAGGTCTGGAGTTACAACCTTACCAGTTTGCCCGATTTGCAGTGAGTAATCGCAGTATTCAGCGTCACACGCACCGCGGGAAGCTCCTATTGCTCCGCCTAATACAGCAGCCAATTCTTTTAGAGGTGCAAAGCCTTCCGCGCTCTTCACGCCGCGTCCGCCGGAAATAACGACTTTTGCTTCGCTCAGGTCTACACCTTCAGTAGCTTTTCTGACTACCTCTTTAACGATGGCGCGAAGGTCTTTGATTTCTACAGAAAGGGAAGAAACTTCGCCGCTTCTTGACTCATCTTTTTCAAGTGGAGCAATGTTATTTGGTCGAACGGTTGCAAAGATTAAACCGTCAGTCACAATTTTCTTTTCGAATGCTTTACCAGAATAGATTGGTCTTGTAAAGACAACGTTTCCGCCAGCCACTTCAACAGCTGTAGCATCAGAAATTAGACCTGATGAAAGCTTAGCAGCAATTCTTGGAGAAAGGTCTTTCCCAAGTGCTGTATGACCGAAAACAAGACCTTCAGGCTTTTCTTGGTCAATGACAGCTAATAGTGCTTGAGAATAGCCATCTGATGTATACTGCTTTAATTTTTCATTTTCAACAACGACGACGCGGTCTGCACCGGATTGAATTAATTCTGCACCAAGGCTTTGTACTGCTTCTCCAAGCAATACTCCTACTACTTCTCCGCCTTCAGCAACAGTTTTAGCTGCAGCAACTGCTTCAAAAGATACATTACGTAAGGATCCGTCGCGAACTTCTCCTAAAACTAATACTTTTTTAGACATTAGTGTTTACCTCCTGCAAATCAATTTTTATGATAAACCGATTAGACTACTTTTGCTTCAGTGTGGAGCAGTTGAACAAGTTCTTTTACTTGGTCGGCTAAATCGCCAGATAAAACCTTGCCTGCTTCTTTCTTTGGCGGCAGGTAAATTTCAATTGTTTTTGTTTTTGCTTCCACATCATCTTCTTCAAGATCAAGATCATCTAATTCCAGCTCATCAAGAGGCTTTTTCTTTGCCTTCATGATACCTGGCAATGATGGATAGCGCGGCTCGTTCAAGCCTTGCTGGGCAGTAACTAAAAGCGGAAGGCTTGTTTCGATTACTTCAGAATCCCCTTCAACGTCACGAGTAACGGTCGCCTTTGTTCCGTCAATTTCCAGCTTTGTAATAGTAGTTACATAAGGAATATTTAGAAGTTCAGCCACACGCGGTCCAACTTGGCCAGATCCGCCGTCGATGGCAACATTTCCGCCAAGGATTAAGTCAGCATTTTTATCTTTTAAGTATTCAGCAAGAATTTTGGCAGTTGTAAATTGGTCGCCGTTTTCAACATCATCCTCAGTATTGATGAGAACAGCCTTATCTGCACCCATGGCAAGCGCAGTACGCAATTGCTTTTCAGCTTCTTCGTTGCCGACAGAAATAACAGTTACTTCGCCGCCGTTTGCATCACGGACCTGAATCGCTTCTTCGATGGCGTATTCATCATAAGGGTTAATGATGAATTCAGCACCGTCTTCATTGATTTTGCCGCCGGAAATCGTAATTTTTTCCTCTGTATCAAAGGTTCTTTTCATTAACACAAAAATGTTCATGGTTACCCTCCTAAATATTCAAACATTTGTTTAGTTTGAAAGATTGAGAAAATTTTTTATAAAAAAATATAATAAGCTTCCTAGCGAGCACTCGCTCGGAGGACTAGGAAAGTTTATTCACCTTTAAAATGAGGTTCTCTTTTTTCAATAAAGGCTTGAATGCCTTCTTTGGCATCTTTAGAAACAAATACTTCACCAAATAGTTCTGATTCCCGCTTTACACCTTCATAAAATTCTTTTGTTTTTGAATAGTTTAATAGTTCAATAGCGGCTTTGACAGAGCCAGGGCTCTTCTTGGCAATTTTTCCAGCCATTTTATAGGCTTGTTCCAAGACTTCATTTTCCGGATAAGCATGGTTAGCCAATCCATATTGAACCGCTTCCAATCCAGTGATTGGCTCGGATGTTAACATCATCTCTGCTGCTCTTGCAGTGCCAACATATTTTGGCAGACGCTGGGTACCAGCAAAGCCTGGAATGATCCCAAGCTGCAATTCAGGAAGCCCTAGTTTTGCGGTTTCACTAACAAGACGGATATGGCATGACATAGCTAGTTCCAGCCCGCCGCCTAGTGCTGCACCGTGGATTGCGGCAATAATAGGTTTTGGAAATTTCTCCATCCGGTCAAACAAATCTTGTCCAAATTTGCCGAGGTTTGAAAAACCTTCTGAAGAACTTACCGTTGTAAATTCTTTAATATCGGCACCTGCCGAGAAAAAGCGTCCTTCACCATGGATGACAACTGCTCTGATCTCGCGGCTTGGTTCAATTTCATCTAGTGCTGCGGTTAATTCCCGTAAGAGGCCTGATGAAAGCGCATTTGCCGGAGGACGCTGCAACGTAATGGTTGCGATGGAGTCCTCCACTGACCATTTTAAATAATCCATAGTATCCCTCCTCTAATTTGTGATCTAGCAGCCTGCAAACCCGTTGATTAAAAGACGATGGACTTTAGGTGCAAGCGCTGTTAAGTTAAACTTCTCCTCGTTCAACACCCATGAAGTAACGATTTCATCAATGGTGCCAAAGACCATTTGCCGGGCCAGTCGAACATCCAGGGTTTCTGAGAACTCACCAGTTTCTATGCCTTCAATGATAATCTTGTCGATCACCTGCAAGTAGCCTTTAAGAACATTATTGATCCGCATCCGCAATTCCTTATTGGATTGGCGTAATTCCAGCTGTGTGACGATTGCCATATGATGGTCTTCAGATAGAAGCTGAAAATGAGTTTCCACCAACACTAATAATTTCTCTGCCGCCGTCTTTTTTCCTGCAATTTCTTCATCTATTTTTTCAACGAAACTACCCATTTTTTCTTCAAAGAGTGAGATAAGGATGTCTTCTTTGTTTTTAAAATACAAATAAATCGTGCCATCAGCCACTCCTGCTTGCTTGGCAATCTTTGCAACCTGGGCTTGGTGGTAGCCGTTTTCAGCGATGACAATCACTGCAGCATCGATAATTTGCATGTATTTTGGTTTCATTTTTTTCACTTACGTTCCCCCCTTTGAAGAAAAATTTACAAACCAATTAAATTAAAAAAGAAAAAAATATGAATGAATCATCATTCATATTTTTATAATAGTTTTTATATAACTTTCTGTCAAGAAAGACAAGCTATTTTCTTCATAATATTTTAAAAATTAATATTTGACAAGTTACGCGTGCTTTTTAGCCTCGTCTTCTAATTTTTGAATTTCCTCTTCGACCAGCATTCTTCGCAGTATTTTTCCTACAGCGGTTTTCGGAAGTTCACTTCTGAATTCGTAAAGTCTTGGCACTTTATAAGCAGTAAGAAATTTTCTGGCATACTTGTTCATTTCCTCAGCAGTAACCGTTACGCCCTCTTTTAAAACAATGTACGCCTTAACCGTTTCACCCCGATAAGGGTCAGGCACACCCGCGACGACTGCTTCGACAACATCGGGATGTTCATATAAAACTTCTTCTATTTCGCGCGGATAAATATTAAATCCGCCGGCGATAATCATGTCTTTCTTCCGGTCAACCACATAAAAATAACCGTTTTCATCCATGTATCCCAGATCACCTGTATACAGCCAGCCGTCTTTTATTGTTTGCGCTGTCTCCTCGGGACGATTCCAGTATCCCTTCATTACCTGTGGACCTTTAATGATGAGTTCGCCAATTTCTCCAGCAGGCATCTCTTCTCCTGTTTCAGAAGATACAATTTTGGAATCCGTATCAGGATACGGAACACCGATACTGCCCTTAACTCTTACTGCCCCCCATAAGAAGTTGGAGTGAGTAACTGGTGATGCTTCTGAAAGACCATAGCCCTCGACAAGCTTACCGCCTGTAATTGCCTCAAATTTTTCCTGGACTTCATGGGGAAGCGGAGCCGAGCCGCTGATACATGCCTCAATTGATGATAAATCATATCTTTTCAAATCTGGATGTTTTAACAGGCCGATAAAAATCGTTGGTGCTCCCGGAAAAAGTGTTACACAGTGTTTTTGTATCGTTTTCAACGTCTCAAGCGCATCAAATTTAGGCATTAAAATTAATTTAGCAGCCATCTTTACGGACAGAATCATAACCGTGGTTAATCCAAAGACATGGAAGAACGGCAATATGCCCAAGATGACTTCTTTTGCTGGCTGAGCTTTAAAGACCCAGGCCTGGTTCATCGTGGTATTGGCATTCACATTTTTATGGGTTAGCATGACACCTTTGGCCACGCCGGTCGTTCCACCGGTATATTGAAGCAAGGCAATATCTTCATCAATATTGAAGTCATATTCCATTATTTTTTTCTTTTTTTGTTTTAAAACATCTGTCAGCAAGTGGGTGCTGCCCTCATGTTTTACATTTACAACAATTCCGTATTGTTTTTTCTGGATGTAAGGGTAAACTAAGTTTTTAGGAAATGGGAGGAAATCTTTGATAGCGGTAACAATGATGTGTTTTAAATCAGTGTGCGGCATTACTTTTGCGGCGCGCGGGTAAAGGATATCCATTGTGACAATGACCTTTGCGCCTGAATCATTCATTTGGTGTTCAAGCTCCCGTTCTGTGTATAATGGATTGGTTTCCACGACTACCCCGCCGGCGATCAGAATTCCGAAGAAGCAGATAACATTTTGCGGGCTATTCGGAAGCATAATTGCAACCCGGTCACCCTTTTGAACTCCAAGATTCGCCTGCAGATAGCCGGCAAAGCTTTGGGCATCTTCATAGAGCTGTTTAAAGGTAAGCTCCTTCCCCATAAAGTGGAGTGCCACTTTATCCGGAAACTTCTTGGCTGTTACTTCCAAGTATTTGTGTACTGGTTCTGTGGAGTATTCCAGTGTGGCAGGTACTTCTTTAGGATAATTTTTCAACCACGGTTTTAACTCCGACATAATATGCCCCCTTATGTTTATTAAATTGTGAAAATTCCAACATCTAAACCTATTATAGAACAAATTTTTACAATAAACAATTTACATTTCCATATCTTGAAATAATTACTACCTTTTGTCTATCAACTAAATAAGCAATAGTTTATCTAGTCTATTCACGTTTCAAATTCATGATTTTTTTCGTAATCATTATGTTTATAAAATAAAAAATCACCGTGCAATAATTTCACACGGTGATTTTCCTTAAGTTAAAATAAGAGATAGATAACGCCCAGCACCACGAATAGTCCGCATAATCCTATTAGTACTTTTGCTAATGTTTCCACAAACTCTCTCCCCTTATGATATTCCTGCCCCGATGACATAGGATAGCCCAATGGAAATAATCATCGAAATCAAGCCTACAGCCCGATTATCATTTTGAATTTCTTCATCAATTTTAAACTTTGGAGTTAAGAATTCAAAGATAAAGTAACCGGCCAGCAGCAGTACAAAGCCGTATATGCCCCAGCCAATCATGGAAAGCAATGAACTGTGGTCTTCAATGGTATGTCTAAAAATATTGGCAACGCCAAAAATTTTTCCACCGGTTGCCATTGCCACAGCCAAATTTCCCTTCTTTATTTCATCCCAATTTTTGTATTTCGTAACCATTTCGAAAACGGCTAAAAATACAATCATACATAAAATGACAACACTGTAATAGGCCGCTATTTGAATATATTCGTTTTCCCAGAACTGGTCCATTGCCTACTCTCCCCTGAATCTATTTTGCTAATCGGAATTTTTTCAACTTCCGAATGCATAAATTCAACTACTCCTCTGCCTTCGTCCTAGCGGACTTGTCAATCGGCGAGTTTTCATTTAAATTCAACGACGGTGACACCTGAACCGCCTTCACCGGCTTCTCCAAAGCGGATTTTCTTGACGGAACGATGGTTCCGCAAATACTCCTGAACTCCTTGTCTCAATGCACCTGTTCCTTTTCCATGGATAATGGAAACACGCGGATAATTGGCCAGCAGGGCATCATCAATATATTTTTCCACCTTTAAGAGGGCATCTTCATACCGTTCTCCCCTTAGGTCCAATTCAAGCTTCACATTTGAATCCCGCCCCCTAACAATCGCCAGCGGCTTCATTTCCGGTTGTTTTGTTTGAGAGGCACCGATATATTCTAAATCCTTTTCTCTAACCTTCATTTTTAAGATGCCTATCTGAACCTGCCATTCGTTATCCGAGACTTTATCCACCAGAATTCCGTTTTGGTTAAACGTAAGTACCTTTACCTCATCCCCTGGTGTGAAAGTATACTTTTTCGTTTTCTTATTGATGAGCTTATCCGATTTCTTGATTTCCGGTGCCGCGCCTTCTAGGCGCCTTTTTGCTTCAATTAATTCGTGTTCTTTGATATCAGCATGCTTTTCGGTCCGCATCTTGCGAAGATCACGAATTACTTGCTCCGCTTCTCTTTTCGCCTCTTCGACGATTACCTCCGCCTTTTCTGCGGCTTTCTCAAGCATCGAGTCCTTCTTCTCATAAAACTCGATCATTTGCTGTTGCAAGTCTTTGTGCAGCTTTTCAGCCTGCTTTAAATAATCAAGAGCCTCATCACGGTCGTTTTCAGCCTGACGTCTGCTTTCTTCAAGAGAGGCAATCATTTTGTCAATTTGATTTGTATCCTCGCTTACATGCGATCGTGCTGCCCCAATGACCCGCTCATTCAGGCCGAGCCGTTTCGAGATTTCAAAAGCATTGCTCCGGCCTGGGACGCCTAAGAGCAGCTTATAGGTTGGACTTAATGTTTCTACATCAAACTCTACACTTGCATTTAACACACCTTCACGGTTATAGCCGTATGCTTTTAATTCCGGGTAGTGGGTTGTAGCAACTACCCTTGCTCCTCGATTATGAACTTCGTCTAGAATGGAAATGGCCAATGCAGCCCCCTCCTGCGGGTCAGTACCAGCCCCAAGTTCATCAAACAGGACGAGGCTGTTGAAATCAACCCTTTCTAAAATGTCAACAATGTTCACCATATGTGAGGAAAATGTACTCAAGCTCTGTTCAATCGATTGCTCATCACCAATATCGGCGTAGACGGCCCCGAACACAGCCAGCTCAGAACCATCCAGAGCTGGTACCTGCAGGCCCGCCTGTGCCATCAAGGTGCATAGGCCGAGCGTTTTTAAGGTAACCGTTTTTCCCCCGGTGTTTGGACCGGTAATGACAATGGTCGTATAGTCTTTGCCGAGCATAATATCGTTCGCGACCACTTCCTCGATAGGAATTAAGGGGTGTCTTGCCTTATATAAGGAGATTCTGCCCTCATTGTTCATCGCCGGCATTGACGCTTTTATCTTTCGCCCATAGCGGACCTTTGCAAAAACAAAATCCAAATTGGCCAAAATCTTTACAATGACCTGAAGTTCACTCTCGTATTCTGCTGCCTTGGCGGAAAGCTCTATTAAAATCCGCTCAATCTCCAGATGCTCTTTCACTCGGATATCTTGGAGCTGGTTATTCAGCTGCACAATCACTTGGGGTTCGATAAATAGCGTCTGCCCCGATGAACTTTGATCATGAATAATCCCGCCATAATGCCCGCGGTATTCCTGCTTTACAGGTATGACAAAACGGTCATTACGAATCGTAATAATCGCATCGGAAAGCATCTTTTGAGCACTAGAAGAGCGAATCATGCTTTCCAGCTTTTCACGCACCCGCGCTTCGCTGGTACGAAGCTGATGTCTTAACGAACGAAGCAGTTCGCTTGCGCCATCAAGGACTTCACCGCTTTCGTCAATGGCCATTTTGATGGCCTGCTCGAGATCCGTTAGTGGTATAATTTGATCCACCTGATCAAGTAATATTGGAATTTCCGTCCGTTCCTCGGCAATTTCCTCCAAGAAACGCTTCATTTGGCGGCTTGTATGAATCGTGCTGGCAATCTGCACAAGCTCATGCGGGCTCAATACACCACCAATTACAGAGCGTTTTATGTGCGGCCGGATATCGTGAATGCCTGAGAGCGGTACATTGCCTTTTATACGTAAAACAGTTGCCGCCTCATCTGTTTCGGCTTGCAGCTTAACGACCTCATTGTAATCTGTTGAGGGCACCAAATTTTTAATTTTTTCTCTTCCAAGGGAGGAGGAAGCGTGCTCTAACAGCTGCTCCCTGACCTTGGTAAACTCTAAAACCTTTAAAACTCTATCTTGCATGAGGGCGAGCCTCCTTTTTTATCTATTATGCAGAAAATTAAGCAAGTCCTTTTTATCCAAGGCATTAATTACAGTTGATTTTTTAATCCAGCCTTTTTTAGCCGCGGACACACCGATTTCCATATGCTTTAATGTATCCAATTGATGAGCGTCGGTGTTAATTAATATTTTGACGCCAGCCTCCTGGGCTTTCCGTAAATGCTCTGCGGCAAGGTCAAGCCGGTTTGGATTCGCGTTCAACTCTAATGCTGTGTTCGTTTCTTTCGCCAATTGGATCAGTAGGTCCATATCCACTTCATAGCCCTCGCGACGGCCAATTTTGCGGCCGGTCGGATGGGCGATTAAATCAACATGGGCATTTTGCAGCGCGTTCTTTAGGCGCTCCATGATTTTTTCCTTTGGCTGTGAAAAAGCTGAATGGATGGAGGCGATCACAAAATCCATTTCCGCTAGAAGTTCATCCTCGTAATCCAGACTGCCGTCCGGTAAAATGTCCATTTCCACACCAGATAAAATCAAAAAGTCATCATATATTTCATTTAGCTTCTTAATTTCTTCTTTTTGCTGCAACAGTCTTTCGCGAGTTAATCCGTTCGCCACCTTCAGATACTGAGAATGGTCGGTAATAGCCATGTATTGATAGCCCCTGGCCCGGCAGGCCTCCACCATTTGTTCAATCGTATGGGCCCCATCACTCCAGGTCGAATGCATGTGCAGGTCGCCTTTGATGTCTTCAAGTTCGATTAATTCCTCATCGGCTTTGAATGTATCTACTTCTCGGCCATCCTCTCTCACTTCAGGAGGGATAAATGGAAGGTCGAAATGCTTGAAAAATTCCTCTTCGGAAGAGAAGGTGAGGATTTCCCTTGTTTCCACGTTTTCAACGCCGTATTCACTTATTTTTTCGCCGCGTTCCTTAGCTAATTGTCTCATCCGCACGTTATGGTCCTTTGAACCGGTAAAATGGTGCAGCGTTGTAATAAATTCCTCCGGCTTCACCAAGCGGAAATCAACGGATATATCATAATCAAATTCCAAGGTAACTGATACCTTTGTATCCCCCGCGCCAATCACTTCTTTAATATTCGGCAATTTTAACAGCTGTTCACGGACAGTTTCTGGCTGATCAGTAGCAATGATAAAATCCAGATCCTTAATAGTTTCCCGCATCCTCCGCAGGCTTCCGGCCCTTGAGAACCGGTCAATATTGTTGAATTTCCCCAGGTTCACTTCAACCCACTCCGCAATCGGAAGCATGTAAGCGAGGGGAAGCCGCTCTGGTCTTGTCCCCACGTTTGAGATTGCACTTAAGATTTTTTCCTCCGTCTTCTTTCCAAAACCCGCCAGCCCCTGTACTCGGCCGGCTTCACATGCTTCTTTTAAGCTTGATACATCGGTAATTCCTAATTCCTGATAAAGCTTGGAGATTTTTTTACCACCAAGACCTGGGATTTGCAGAAGCGGAATCAAACCTGGCGGAACCTCTTCCTTTAGCTCCTTTAAAACGGTGGAAGAACCTTCCTTTATGTATTCTTCGATAACAGCAGCCGTCCCTTTGCCGATACCGGATAGTGCTGTAAAGTCGTCTATTTCTAATAAACTTCGTTCGTCCGTCTCCAAAGCATTTGCAGCCTTGCGGAAGGCCGAAATTTTAAATGGGTTCTCACCCTTTAATTCCATATAAATCGCGATTGTTTCCAATAAACGAATGACTTCCTTCTTGTTCACTTCCATTAACTCCACCTGCCTTTAATTAACACATTTTCATTTTAACCTTTTTTCCAACAATAGAAAAACTTCTCTGCATTAGAGAAGTTCACGCAGCTTTATATTCGATCCACCAGTCCTTAATCTGCTGAGAAAGAACAGGGGTGTAATTCACAATCGCCTTTGCCATGAAGGAGCTATCTAGCATATTTTGGAAAATTTCAATTGGTAATAAGGCGCCAATATATAATACAATAAAGATAATTAAATAGACTTCCAAAAATCCTAAAATTCCACCAGCCCATACGTTCAACAGCCTTAGTACCGGTAAATGGGCGATAAAATCAAACATGGACCCGATAATCTGCATAATCACCTTTACAGCAAAAAAGATAATAACAAAAGCAATCGCCCGATAAAAGGCGGTCTCCATGTTTGCGGCATCAGTGATAATTTTTAATGCCGTATCCTCGCCAAGGTTTGGATAAGGAATCCAAAGGGTCAGTTTTGGTGCAAGATCATCGTAGTAAATATAGGCGGCGATGTAGGCAATTATGAACCCTGTTAAATGTACAAGCTGCAGGATAAAGCCTCTTTTCAGGCCGACAAAAAAACCAATAATTAAAAATAAAATAATGACTAAATCTAACATTGTTTTTATTCCTTTTCTTTTTGAAGTTCTATCGTCAGTCGTTCCATCTCTTCTTTTATTTTGATATAATCATTGACTGCGTTAACTGCTGTTAAAACTGCAAGTTTATTTACCTCGAGTCCTGGATTCTTAGAACTAATTTCGCGCATTTTAGCGTTGACCAACGATGCTACATAGCGAATATGACTCGCACTTTCCGTGCCTAAGATCACGTATTGTTGCCCGTAAATATCTACGGTAATTCTATTTTTCTGAGTATTCGACAATGTTAATGCCCCTTTCAGGAATCCTACACTATATCATAACATGAAAAGATTAAAGTCGAAAAGTTGTAATAATGAATATATTTAATAGAAATGTGGTGCTTTTAGTGGCAAATGTTGTTTTAGTATGTAATATGAATACCATTTTAAAGATGAAAGACTTTTACAGCAAGCATTTAACGGATAAGGTTCCGCCCGGAAGCGTGTTTGCCGCGAAAACTCCCGGTTGTGCCATTACCGCTTATAAATCGGGAAAGGTTTTGTTTCAGGGGAATGATTGTGAGAAGGAAGCGGGAAGATGGGGCGGGGCCGCTTCAGGAGCCGAGCCTGCCAAGAAGGCAGCCGGCAATGGAAAAATGACGTCTTCCTCTGCCAAGGCAGGGGCGGGGCTTCCGGCCGGTTTTAGTGAATGGTCTGTCATTGGCTCGGATGAAGTCGGAACTGGGGACTTCTTCGGTCCGATTACGGTTGTCGCTGCTTATGTACGGAAAAAGGATATTCCTTTATTAAAAGAATTGGGAGTTAGAGATTCGAAGGATTTAAACGATGACAAAATAATTGAAATCGCAAAGGTGATCAAGGATATTGTTCCCTTTAGCCTCATGACATTAAAAAATGAAAAGTATAATCAAGTTCAGGCGGCAGGAATGTCACAGGGAAAAATGAAGGCATTGCTTCATAACCAGGCGATT
Organism: Neobacillus sp. SAB-20_R2A; assembly: GCF_049568635.1. Classification (NCBI taxonomy): domain Bacteria; kingdom Bacillati; phylum Bacillota; class Bacilli; order Caryophanales; family Bacillaceae; genus Neobacillus; species Neobacillus sp. SAB-20_R2A. Next base: position 4,641,174 of record NZ_CP145895.1, read on the forward strand.
TTGAAGGTTTTAGAAAAAATTTCACCGGAGAAGCCTGACGCTGTCTTAATTGACCAATTTGTTCAGTCGGGAACTTATTATCAGCATCTTAAAGGGCAGAAAGCAATTGTCAGGGAGAATGTCTATTTCAGCACGAAGGCCGAGGGCATCCATTTAGCCGTGGCCGCGGCAAGTATTCTCGCCCGGTATGCTTTTATCCAATACATCGATAAACTCAGCGAAGCGGCCGGTTTTCGACTGCCGAAAGGGGCCGGGTCTCAGGTGGATGAGGCTGCTGCCAAGCTTATCTTGAAAAAAGGGCAAAGAGTGCTGCCGGGGTTTGTGAAGATTCATTTTGCAAATACGGATAAGGCGTTGGCATTAGTTAATAAAAAGAAGAAGTAAGATTTTAGGGAGGGGTTAAATTGAGATTAAGTGATGAAGAAGTTGCTTTAGTGCTTAATAATCTAACCGGCTGGAAACTGGACGGCAAGTTCATCGTAAAAAAGTACCGCTTTCAGGAATTTTTAAAAGGGATTGCATTCGTTAATGACATCGCCCAATTATCCGAAGAAAACAATCACCATCCATTCATATCGATTGACTATAAAATGGTCACTTTAAAAATAACCTCCTGGCATGCTGGAGGTTTAACCGACCTAGATATCTCCCTTGCAAAACAATATGACACCCTCTACGAGAAACACAACTAAACGCAAAAAGAGTATCCACGCCAATGGATACTCTTTTTTAATACTTATCCCCTTAAAACCGCACCTGCTTGCTCTTTTAATGCCTCAAGCACGCGCGCGTGAACCTTTGTTACCTCTTCATCTGTCAAAGTACGTTCTGGATCCACATATTTCAATGAGAACGCAATCGACTTCTTGCCTTCCTCCATCTTATCGCCCTCATATAAATCAAAGACATAAGCTTCTTTCAAAAGAGGTGAACCAGCTTTAACGATAATATCCTTCAACGTGCCTGACACCGTTTCTCGGTTTACCACAAGAGCAATGTCTCTTGTGATGGATGGGTAGCGCGGAATAGACTGATATTGCAGTACTTCCGTTTCTACACCAAGAACTGCTTTTAAGGATATTTCAAATACATAGGTATCCTTTAAATCTAAGTCTTTTTGGACGCTTGGATGCAGCTGGCCGGCAAAACCAATTTTCGAGCCATCTATCCGGATTTCAGCGGTGCGCCCTGGGTGCATGCCTTCTACTTGTGCTTGAACATATGAGACACGTTCTGTCAGACCTAGCTTTGCGAATAATCCTTCCAAAATACCTTTTAAAACGAAGAAATCAACAGGTTTCTTTTCGCCCTGCCAAGAATGATTGTTCCAAAGACCGGTAATCGCTCCAGCCAAATGCTCTTTTTCTTCAGGAAGAACTTCCACACCGTTGGATAAAAAGACATTTCCGGTTTCGTATACTGCTAGGCTGTCATTTTGACGAGCGCTGTTGTATTTCAATACTTCGAGCAGCTGTGGCAGGATGCTTAGGCGAAGTATACTGCGGTCTTCGCTCATTGGCATCGCTAGGCGAATGAAATCCCGCTTTTCCATAGCAAACTGAGATGCTTTTTCTTCACTTGTTAAAGAATAAGTTACGGCCTGGTACAGACCGGCTCCTTCTAAATAAGCACGGACGACACGGCGTTTCTTTTGGTATTCAGATAGCTTTCCTGGTGTTGTGGAACCAATCGGCAAGGTTTTCGGGATGTTGTCATAGCCGAATAGGCGGGCAACCTCTTCGAGTAAATCCTCTTCGATTTTGATATCGCCGCGGCGTGTTGGTGCCGTTACAGTAACCGTGTCACCTTCAACAGAAACCCCAAATTGAAGGCGGTCGAAGATGGCTTCCACATCCTTCATTTCAAGGCCGGTTCCAAGTACGCGATTGATTTTTTCAAGAGTAACTGAAACCACTGCCGGCTCAACAGTTAATGTATCAACCTCTGCTGCACCCTCTAACACTTCACCGCCAGCGTACTTAGCCATTAAGTAGGCTGCACGTTCACCAGCAACACGTACACGGTTCGGGTCTACCCCTTTTTCAAACCGGGCGCTAGCTTCACTGCGCAGGCCGTGATCTTTAGACGCTTTTCTTACTGTTGCCCCGTTAAAATAAGCTGCTTCCAATAACACAGTAGTCGTATCAGAAGTTACCTCAGAATTGGCACCGCCCATTACACCAGCAAGCGCAACAGGTTCTGTTCCGTTCGTGATCACTAAATGGTCAGCCGTTAATGTGCGCTCTACATCATCAAGCGTCACAAATTTCTCGCCATCGTTCGCACGGCGGACAAGGATTTCTTTTGAACCCAAACGGTCGTAGTCAAACGCATGAAGCGGCTGGCCATATTCGAGAAGAATGTAGTTTGTGATATCAACCACGTTATTGTGCGGACGGATTCCCGCAGACATTAAGCGGGTTTGCATCCACAGTGGTGACGGCCCGATTTTTACATTTTTAATCATTTTCGCAACGTATAGCGGATTATCCTCAGTCGCCTCGACAACAACCTTTACATAATCCGTTGCCTTTTCACTAAGCGGCTCTAGGCTTGTTTCCGGAAGCGTAACCTCTCTGCCAAGAATTGCTGCCACTTCATAAGCAACCCCTAACATGCTTAAGCAATCGGCACGGTTTGGCGTTAACCCAAGTTCAAGAACTTCGTCGTCGCGATTCAACAAGGCGAGTGCATCTGTCCCGACCTCTGCATCTGCTGGAAAAACAAAGATTCCTTCTGCGTATTCTTTAGGAACAATTTTCCCTTCCATGCCAAGCTCTTGTAAAGAACAAATCATACCGTTTGATTCTTCGCCGCGAAGTTTTGCTTTCTTAATTTTAAAATTGCCTGGAAGAACGGCACCAACTTTTGCAACAGCTACCTTTTGACCCTGGGCGACATTCGGCGCACCGCAGATAATCTGAACTGGCTCACCCTCGCCAATATCAACCTGACACTTGCTTAATTTATCGGCATTTGGATGCTGCACACGTTCTACTACATGACCAACCACAACACCCTTAATGCCTTCATTTAGGATTTCAACGCCTTCTACTTCAATCCCGCTTTTAGTAATTTTTTCAGCTAATTCATTTGCCGATACTCCAGTTAAGTCTACGTAATCCTGGAGCCATTTATATGAAACGAACATAATGTCAACCTCCTATTCTTCCACCGAAAATTGCTTTAAGAAACGAACATCATTTGTATAGAAATGACGGATATCATCAACACCGTATTTCAGCATCGCAATCCGCTCAGGTCCCATTCCAAAAGCAAATCCAGTGTATTTCTTTGAATCATAGCCAGCCATCTCAAGTACGTTTGGATGAACCATTCCGGCGCCAAGGATTTCAATCCAGCCTGTCTGCTTACAAACATTACAGCCGTGGCCGCCGCATACTTTACAGGAAATATCCATCTCAACGGAAGGTTCTGTGAATGGGAAAAAGCTTGGGCGAAGACGGATTTCACGGTCTTGGCCGAACATCTTTTTAGCAAATACATCCAACGTTCCCTTAAGGTCACTCATGCGGATATTTTCGCCTACCACTAAGCCCTCAATTTGCATGAACTGATGTGAGTGCGTCGCATCATCATTATCGCGGCGGTATACTTTACCAGGGCAGATGATTTTGATCGGACCTTTGCCGTTGTTCTTTTCCATCGTCCGGGCCTGAACCGGCGATGTATGGGTGCGAAGCAAGATTTCTTCCGTAATGTAGAAGGAATCCTGCATGTCGCGTGCTGGGTGGCCTTTCGGCAGGTTCAACGCTTCGAAGTTATAATAATCCTGCTCTACCTCAGGTCCTTCTGCTATTTCATAGCCCATTCCGATAAACAAGTCTTCGATTTCCTCGATGATTTTTGTTAATGGATGATGGTTCCCAACCTTAACAGGACGCCCTGGAAGGGTGACGTCAATGCTTTCAGAAGCCAATTTTTCTAAGACAGCTGCTTCTTCCAGCTGATTTTGCTTAGCTTCGATTTTAGCAGCGATGGCTTCACGTACTTCATTAGCGAGAGCTCCAATCACCGGACGCTCTTCCGCCGATAATTTGCCCATGCCACGCAATACCTCGGTAATCGGGCCTTTTTTCCCTAAATATGCAACACGGATGTCATTCAAATCTTTTAAGCTTGAAGACTGTTCCACTTTCTGAATTGCTTCAGCTTGCAATTCCTTTAAACGCTCTTGCATTTGGATTCCTCCTTAAATTTTTTATGTAAAAAATAAAAAAACCCCGCCCCCAAAAAAGGGACGAGGTATTAGATCGCGGTACCACCCTTGTAAACACGTATGTATACACATATTGTGTTCGCTCGATTCAGATAACGGCTGTAGCCGGGCGCATCTTTACATCTCCAATGGAAATGGTCCCGATGCCGACTCGGGAGGTGAACTTCTCCTGCCCTGTCCATAAAAGTGCTTTCAGTCGCGGCACTTTCTCCCTAAAAATGGCCATTTGACAAGATACTTTTCTCCGTCATTGTCTTTTAAATATCAACATTGTTCATTATTATATACTAATTTTTTGAGTGTTTCAAATTTATTTTTTCAAGTAATATAAAAGAATTCCTGCCGCAACCGCGACATTCAGCGATTCGCTTTTGCCGTAAATCGGAATATAAAGGTTGGCGGTTGTTTGGGACAGAAGTCCTTTATCCATGCCGATCCCCTCGTTGCCGACAATCAGGGCGAAAGCTTCACCGGTTGAAATATCAGTATATGCAGAAGCTCCTTCGAGTGCTGTTCCATATACAGGTATATTTTTTTCTTTCAGTTTTTTCGTCCATTCTTGAAGGTCGCCTCTTATGATTGGAAGGTGAAAGTGACTTCCTTGAGCGGAACGAAGAACCTTTCCGTTAAAGACATCGACGCTGCCTTTACCTACAATTACCGCATCAATTCCCGCCGCATCGGCTGTCCGAATCATCGTGCCGAGATTTCCGGGATCTTGAACAGCATCGATTAGGAGGTACGTTTTTGCATTTTTTAAGTCTGTTTTTTGATCGGCTTGCCGGCAGACAGCATAAATCCCCTGGGGGGTCTCCGTTTCCGATAAGGAATCGGCGATTTCCTCCGTCACCATGTAAATAGGTGTCTGCCCTGCATCGAGGCGCGGCGGCACACCTATTTTTTCAGAAATAATGATTTCTAAAACTTGTTCATCCTGTTTGAGTGCTTCTTCCACTAAATGAAAGCCTTCCACTAAAAATGTATCTGAGCGGTCCCGCTCTTTTTTCGTTAAAAGCTTTTTCCATTGCTTAACCTGCGGATTTTGCTGCGATTGGATATATTTCAATTCTGTTTCCCCTTTAAAAATTACTCTGATTTTTACATTATAGCCCATTTAAAATACATATTAAAACCAAAATTAGAAATGATAATAGATGAAAACTCGCTGATTGTCGAGTCCGTTAGGATGAAGACAGAAGCGTAGTTGAATTTATGCGTTAGGGAAGTATAAATTTGGGGAATTTTAAAATTCCCTATTAACTAAAGAATTTAAGGTTAAAGAAGGAGTGGCCCATTATGAATTTCAATTTGCGGAATGCTGTTATTCACAATGTTTCCAATAATACGCAAGACCAATTAGAGGATACCATTGTCGATGCGATTCAAAGCGGGGAAGAGAAAATGCTGCCGGGTTTAGGCGTTTTATTTGAAGTAATTTGGCAAAATTCATCTGAACAAGAGAAAAAAGAGATGCTTGGCACGCTTGAAAGCGGGTTAAAGCATTAAAAATGGGATTTTTAGCCGCCAGCCGATGGGTTGGCGGCTGTTTTTTTTGGGGAGGCAGGGTCTAACGGCGAATTTTCGGGTTCTATCAGCGAATTTGAGAAGTCTATCGGCGAATTTTTGGGTTTTATCAGCGAATCGCAGCATTCTATCGGCGAATCGGAGCATTCTATCGGCGAATCGCCAAATTACAAATAATCCCCGGCGCAAACACAGCAGCCGGGGACCCCAATATTCTTATTCAAACGTAATCTTATCAACAGCCTCGCGATCCAAACGCTTAATGACCTCTACAATCAGCTTAACAGCATTTTCATAGTCATCTCGATGGAGCATTGCAGCATGTGAATGAATATAACGGGTTGCAATCGTAATCGCCAGCGCTGGTACACCATTATGCGTTAAATGGATGGAGCCCGCATCTGTTCCACCGCCTGGGATGGATTCAAACTGGTAAGGGATGTTGAGTTCATCCGCAGTATCCGTTACAAAATCACGCAGTCCTTTGTGCGCTACCATCGACGCATCATAGACAACCACTTGGGGCCCTTTGCCCATTTTGCTCATCGCTTCTTTTTCGCTAATTCCAGGTGTATCGCCGGCTATACCTACATCAACTGCAAAGCCGATATCCGGCTCGATTTTATAAGTAGCTGTCTTGGCACCGCGTAAGCCAACCTCTTCTTGAACATTTCCGACGCCGTAAACAACATTCGGATGATCAACACCTTGCAATTGCTTTAAAACATCAATCGCAATCGCACAGCCGATGCGGTTATCCCAAGCTTTCGCAAGAAGCATCTTTTCATTGTTCATTACGGTAAATTCAAAATATGGCACGACCATGTCTCCAGGACGCACGCCCCACTCAGATGCTTCCTCCCGGCTTGATGCACCGATATCAATAAACATATCTTTGATTTCAATTGGCTTCTTGCGGGCTTCCGCTGATAAAACATGCGGCGGCTTAGAGCCGATAATTCCTGTTACATTGCCTTTCCTAGTAACAATCGTGACACGCTGTGCAAGCATGACCTGCCCCCACCAGCCGCCGACTGTTTGAAAACGGAGGAAACCCTTGTCATCAATTGCCGTCACCATAAAACCGACTTCGTCCAAGTGACCGGCTACCATGATTTTAGGGCCGCCCTCCTTGCCGACTTTCTTTGCAATTAAACTGCCTAATCCGTCAGTCGTGATTTCATCTGCATATGGTGCTATGTATTTTTTCATGACTTCGCGGACTTCACGCTCATTGCCAGGAATTCCATTGGCATCGGTTAAATCCTTCAACATGGTCAATGTTTCATCCATTTTTGCCATTATTTAGCCCCCTTTTATATGTACGATCATTTTCATTATAACGAAACTATTTGACAATTAACAAATTAATAGTTGTTTTGCTGTCTTTGATAATTTACTTCGTTTTTTGAAAAATATGCCTGTTCCATTTCTTCATAAGATATCCCAAGCAGGACTGCAAGCTGCAAATATGCTTCGAATAATCGCAGGTAATCCTCAAAGCTTTGTGTTTTTTGAAAAATGGTGACCCCTTCATAAACACGTAAGAACTGTTCCGTCACGCTGCACTCAGGCTGTGCAGCCTTTAATTCCATTCCTTTTTGATCAAATCCGCACTCAATCCCCAGCGATAAAATAAAATGAACCCCATCAACGAACTCCTCAAGAATCACATTTTTTGATGATGAAGGCTTAACGCTCCAAAATTTAAAGCAGCGGGTTTCGTTAGCGAGCTCACCAAGCTCAACTAATAAAGCGAGAACTTTTCGGCTGAATAAATCCTCGTCCTGAAGCTGATGCTTTTCCTCAATATGCGAATCTAATGCCTTTTGCATTTGAAACAACTTCACAAGGTTCATTATTAGAACACTCCCTTTATAAAAAGTATGACATCGATGATTGCCAGAATCGGAAAGCCAATCTTGAACTGCAGATGCTTTGTTTTATGCCGGAAAAAGTACATCCCAACCGCAGCGCCAACAGCACCGCCAAATAACGCTGCAAGCCATAACGTTCTTTCACGAATCCGGTATTGATGTTTCTTCGCTCTGTTTTTATCAACGCCCATTAAGCTGAACGCCACTATGTTTATAGCCATAATAGCTGCCCATAATCCTACCATAAACAATCTCCTCTACAGAAAAGGCCATCCTCATCATAGAGAATGGCCATATGTTTAATTATTTATTTAGTTGAGCTTTAGCAGCGTTTGCTAATTCAGCAAATGCGTTTGCATCGCTGATTGCTAATTCAGCAAGCATTTTGCGGTTTACTTCGATTTCAGCAAGCTTTAAACCATGCATTAAACGGCTGTAAGAAAGACCGTTGATGCGAGCTGCTGCGTTGATACGAGTAATCCAAAGTTTGCGGAAGTCGCGCTTCTTTTGGCGACGGTCGCGGAATGCATACATTAAAGATTTCATAACCTGTTGGTTAGCAACTTTATATAATGTATGTTTTGAACCATAATAACCTTTAGCTAATTTAAGAACTTTTTTACGACGTTTGCGAGTAACTGTACCGCCTTTTACACGTGGCATGTAATTTCCCTCCTAGATTAAATCAATGCTTATATCGATTACTTTACGTTTGTTAATAATTGACGAATGCGTTTGAAATCACCTTTAGATACAAGTGAAGACTTGCGAAGCTTACGCTTAGCTTTTGTAGATTTGTTTGCGAATAAGTGGCTTGTATAAGCGTGGTCACGCTTTAATTGACCAGATCCAGTTTTCTTGAAACGCTTAGCAGCGCCGCGGTGAGTTTTCATTTTTGGCATTGGGATGTCCTCCTTATTACTTTTCGATTTTAGGTGCTAAAACCAAGAACATGCTACGGCCATCCATTTTTGGATGAGACTCAATCGTAGCTACTTCCTTACACTCTACTGCAAAACGGTCTAATACTTTCTGACCGATTTCTTTATGGGTAATTGCCCGGCCCTTGAAACGGATGGAGGCCTTTACCTTGTCGCCTTTTTCCAAGAACTTAATAGCATTGCGAAGCTTTGTATTAAAGTCGTGCTCATCAATTGTTGGACTTAAACGAACTTCTTTTGTCGTGATAATCTTTTGGTTCTTTCGAGCTTCTTTTTCTTTCTTTTGATTCTCGAATTTAAATTTGCCGTAGTCCATAATCCGGGCTACCGGAGGCTTAGCGTTTGGTGCTACAAGCACTAAATCTAAATTCACTCGTCCGGCAATCTCCAGCGCTTCGATTTTGGATTTAATTCCTAACTGCTCGCCATTTTGATCAATCAAGCGAACTTCACGAGCGCGAATCCCATCATTTACTAACATGTCTTTGCTAATAATTAGCCACCTCCAAGGTTTAATCAAGAATACAACGTTTGGAAAAACATACTCCCCACCAAGATTTTTTTATGTTTGGCAGTCCATGAGAAGTACAAATAAAAAAGTGTGGATGTACACACCCACACTTTACGAACAAAGTTAAAATAACTAAAAGTCCTCGTAAAACCTGCCAACTACCAAACTGCGTCAATCAGGTGAGAAGCGGGTGCTTCTTCTTTTCCTAGAAACAAGTATTCAATTTATACCTTAGATACTATATCACAAGCAAAGAACTTTTGTCAAATGAACTCCTTTTGTGACAACGAAATTTATTTTAGCAGGAAAGCGGAAATTATTCAACATATTTTTATTACAGGTAAAAGTTAACAAAATATTCATTCCTAGGAGAAGCATTTTTTATTAAAATAAATTTGGAGAAAGGATGTGGCTAAATGGCATATAAACCGCGAACTGAGTCTGAAGAATTACTCATTTTAGGACTGTTAAATGCCCGGATGACTTTATCAGATGATGACAAGAAGCATTATCTACGACTAAAAAAGGGATATGAAGGAGAGATAATGTTTGATAAGCTGACGGAACAGCTCAGATGCGAAAGCATTATTTTAAACGATTTGTTGTTTACGGTACACAATCAAACTTTTCAAATTGACTCATTGATTATTGTGCCTGAACAAATTTATTTGTATGAAGTAAAAAATTATGAAGGTAATTATTTTTACGAGTTAGGGCCAGAATCCGAACCAGAATCAGATAGATTATATAAGCTGCCAAAGACTGAATATACTAATCCACTTTACCAGTTAATTCGGAGTGAATCTTTGCTCCGCCAATTGCTTCAAAGCCTGGGAGTAAATCTGCCGATTGAAGCCAAGGTAATTTTCATCAATCCCAAGTTCACACTATACCAAGCTCCCCTCACCAAGCCCTTTATTTTTCCAACACAGGTATCTAGTTATTTAGAAAAATTGGACAAGTCACCATTAAAGCTAACTGACTATCACAAGAGGCTTGCAGACAAACTTGTTTCTCTCCATATTAAAAAATCACCTTATACACAATTGCCCTCATATCGATATGACCAGCTGAGAAAAGGACATACCTGTAAAATCTGCAACTCGTTTTCGATTTCTGTTGAAGGAAAGAATTGTATTTGCTTGGATTGCGGGAATGAAGAGTTGGTGACAGACGCTGTTTTGCGATGTGTGAGCGAAATTAAGCTGCTTTTTCCTGGGATGAAAATAACGACTAATGTTGTTTATGAATGGTGCGGGGTTGTTGAATGTAAAAAGAGAATCAGAAGGATATTGAATAAGCACTTTAAAGCAATTGGGGTTAGTTCAAATACTTTTTTCGAGTAAGTCCGGAACGGTTTTGTCCGAAGGTTGCTCAGGTTCGGACACTTCCATCGCTTTTTCAACCGGTTTTGTCCGATGGTTGCACGGGTTCGGACACTTTCATCGCTTTTTCAACCGGTTTTGTCCGAAGGTTGCTCGGGTTCGGACAATTCCATCTCTTTTTCAATCGGTTTTGTCCGAAGGTTGCACGGGTTCGGACACTTTCATCTCTTTTTCAATCGGTTTTGTCCGAAGGTTGCACGGGTTCGGACACTTCCATCTCTTTTTCAATCGGTTTTGTCCGAAGGTTGCCCGGGTTCGGACACTTTCATCTCTTTTTCAATCGATTTTGTCCGAAGGTTACGCTGATTCGGACACTTCCGCCTCTATTTCAAGCAGTTTTGTCCTTAAAAAACAAAAAAGGGAGATTGCTCTCCCCTTCTAAAATTATTTCTGCACTTCCGCCTTCAACCCAGCAAGAAACTCCTCAAACGCCTTAGTATCAGACTTCTGCTCGCCATATTTACGTACGTTAACAGCGTTTTCCTCGACTTCCTTATCGCCGACAACCAGCATATAAGGGATTTTCTGCATTTGCGCTTCGCGGATCTTATAGCCGATTTTTTCATCACGGCCGTCCAATTCAACGCGGAAGCCTGCAGCCTTCAATTGTTCCTGTACCTTTCGGGCATAATCAAAATGCGCTTCTGGCGAAACAGGAATCACTTGAACCTGTACAGGCGCCAGCCAAGTTGGGAATGCGCCCTTGTATTCTTCAATTAAGTAAGCCACAAACCGTTCCATAGTGGACACCACGCCACGGTGGATAACAACCGGACGGTGCTGCTTGCCATCTTCACCAACATACGTTAAATCAAAACGTTCAGGCAGCAAGAAATCCAATTGCACAGTCGACAAAGTTTCGTCCTTGCCTAAAGCAGTTCTGACTTGAACATCCAATTTAGGACCGTAGAATGCCGCTTCTCCTTCAGCTTCGAAATAATCAAGGCCAAGGTCATCCATCGCTTCTTTTAACATGCTTTGTGCTCTTTCCCACATTGCATCGTCATCGAAGTACTTTTCCTTATCTTGAGGATCACGATACGATAATCGGAATGAATATTCCTTAATATCGAAATCTTTATAAACCTCTAGAATCAGCCGAACAACTCGCTGGAATTCTTCCTTAATTTGATCCGGACGAACAAAGATATGCGCATCGTTCAAAGTCATCCCGCGGACACGCTGCAATCCGGATAAAGCACCTGACATTTCATAACGGTGCATTGTTCCTAACTCAGCAATCCGAATTGGAAGCTCACGGTAGCTGTGCATCGCATTTTTGTACACCATCATATGGTGTGGGCAGTTCATCGGGCGGAGCACTAATTGCTCATTGTCCATTTCCATTACCGGGAACATATCTTCATGGTAATGATCCCAGTGGCCGGAAGTTTTATATAACTCCACGTTTGCCATAATCGGTGTATAAACATGGTCATAGCCTAGGCTGACCTCTTTGTCCACGATATAGCGTTCAACGATACGACGGATGGTTGCACCCTTTGGCAGCCAAAGCGGCAACCCTTGCCCTACCTTTTGAGAATTAGTAAATAAGTTAAGCTCCTTACCAAGCTTGCGGTGGTCACGCTCTTTTGCTTCTTCAAGCAAACGAAGATGTTCAGCCAACTCTTCCTTTTTGAAAAAGGCAGTGCCGTATACGCGCTGAAGCATTTTGTTATTGCTGTCGCCGCGCCAGTAGGCACCCGCAATGCTTAACAGCTTAAATTCTTTAATTTTTCCAGTTGATGGAACATGGATACCGCGGCATAGGTCGAAGAAATCCCCCTGCTCATAGATCGTTACTTGTTCATCATCAGGAATAGCTTCAATCAACTCAAGCTTATACTCATCGTCGATTTCTTTAAAAAGCTGAACCGCTTCGGAACGGCTGACTTCTTTGCGGACAACTTCAATGTTCTCGCTAACGATTTTCGCCATTTCCTTTTCGATTTTAGGAAGGTCTTCAGGTGTCAAAGATTCCTCTAAATCCATATCGTAATAAAATCCGCCTTCAATAACAGGGCCGACACCAAGCTTCGCTCCCGGGTACAAACGCTTAACAGCCTGTGCCATTAAGTGGGCAGTACTGTGGCGCAATACCTCAAGGGCATCCTTAGATTCTGGTGTCACGATTTCTATTGAACCGTCTTCTTGAATTGGACGGCGAAGATCATACATTTGACCGTTTAGTTTGCCGGCAATAGCCTTTTTCTTCAGACCAGGGCTGATGGATGCCGCAATATCTTCTGTTGTCGTTCCTTTTGGGAACTCCTTTACTGCCCCATCAGGAAATGCAATTTTTACAACATCTGACATCATCAATTCCTCCTTATAAAATAAAAAATAAAAAACCCGTCCCTAGGAATAGGGACGAGTTTTGATTAACACGTGGTTCCACCCAATTTTTCATTTTCAGAAGCTGCCAACAGGCATACTGAAAATGACTTTAGGTCAGGGTAACGGCTGATTGCCGTCAACAATTACTAGCTTCATGAAAAAATGAAGTGTTCACTGGTGAAGTTTAAAGGTGGTAAGTATTTCTTTCGTGTTAGGAGGCTTTCAGCCGCGTCCTCCCTCTCTAAAAACCGTAAAAAAATACTGTTGTCCTTATCATTACATTTACTATGATATAAGCTATGTACGTTATTATAATGATTTAGTTTTAAAAAATCAACTTCATAAAACAAATTATTTTAACAATTTGTATTTTTTATCCATGGTTTTCGGAGGAAGTTGCTTTTCCTACCCAATTTTTCACTTCCCGGAGCGCCTCGAATTGCCTGACCTTCACTCTTTCCTCAAAAATATTCTTAATTGTTCTGACAAGCGGGGCCTCCGGATCATTTGTATAAAGAAAAATAGATGTTGGCGCCAGAGATAATAGCGGGGCAATCGAGGCCGAATCGACGTAAACCGGATGATTCACCAACAGCTTTCGGTCAATCAGACGTATCAATTCGCTTCGTTTCATTTCTTCAAAATGTTCATTGTAAAAGGTGATTTCATCATCAAATAATAGATGCAGCACATCAATTTTCGGCTCCCGATTTGCCAAAAAATCTCTCAGCATATTCACAAACATTTGGTATTCCTGCTCCATTTTATATTCATCAATTGAAAGCTCCACATAGCTTTCAAGGAGCTGGAGATACGAGCGCAACCTAAATTTCGCAAACGAATCAAACGAGAACGAAATATTTTCCTGGAAAACATGATGAATGGCTTCCTTAATATTAGGTTCCTCATTATTTTCCTGTAAAAAAGAAGAAAGTTCAAAGCGATGCCCTTCTAAAATGGAATAAAGAATCTCCAAAATTTGCTGCCGTTCCTCCAGGTCTTCGTAAAAAAATTGCTGCTCCAAAATATCCATAAACCAGTCATCGCGTTTGATACATGTAATAAACTCATAAAAAGCGTCTTTAACCTTGGCAAATAAATGGTCAGAACAAGAGCCATCCATTATTTTCACTATATGTCGATCTTCAAAAAGAAGAATATTTTCATAATCAAGAAGATTATTTAATACTTTTTGCAAATGATTATAAAAACGGATTGCATCCATCTTATTTTGGAAGATGATTTCTGCCAACCAAATCCCCCCTAAAAACCGAATCTCTGTTTTAATATATATGGGGGACTTGGCCAAAATAGAAGTTTTAAAAGTGCAAAAAAGGACTCCGGCGAAATACCGGAATCCCTTGTAACATTAATTTCTGCGGTTGGAACCGCCCACCATTACGGGTTCGCTCAAAGAACGAATTCTCTCCATTATGCGGCGGGCCTTCATTTTTTCCTCTTCGCCGCGTTGGCTGTAGGTTAAATGGTGCTCGAGCCCTTGAAAATCAAAATTAGAAGTAAAGAAGGTCGGCAGGCTCTCAAGCATGCGAAATTGCAGGATTGGTCCAAGCACTTCATCGCGCGTCCAGCTGGACATCGCTTCAGCACCAATATCATCAAGCATTAAAATCGGCTCTTTTTTTAACGCATCGATTTTTTCGTTTAAAGTCGAATCGGCGATGGAGCTTTTCATCTCCCGCAGCAACTCCGGAACATAGACAACCATCGAAGAAATCTGTTTTTTGGCAAGTTTATTGGCAATGGCTCCTAATAAATAGGACTTTCCAACACCAAACTTCCCGTAAAAATAAAGTCCCTTCACCGGCTTGCCCTGCTCATATTTCAGTAAAAAAGCGGCCGCTTTCTGAACGGCATCGATCCGTTCCTCATCATGTTCAAGTTCCTCGAACGAGGCATTCAGGATATCCTTTGGCACATGTAAACTTTTAATGAGTTTCTCATTTTTCCGCTTCTCATCTTCCATAATTTTTCGCGGACAGCGGTCGTACCGCAAATCGATGGAACTCCTCGTTAAAATTAATTCAGGATGATACCCCTTCATCATGTTGGTACATGCCTCAAGATTTTCACACTTGTGACAGTACCTGCTTTGCTGCGTATATTCATAAAGCTTCATCAGGCTCTTCTCAATAATCTCCTCCGTGAGGTCCTGCTGATGCTTCCTTAAAAAATCCCTGACATCAGGATTGGCCAATGTGTCCTCACGCATTTGCGCAAATCGTTTTTGAAAATTCTCATGTGAGGCTAACCGTTTTAGAGTTTTGTTGATCTTTTCCATAATTCACCTCCAGCATCTAGTCATCAAATGCCTTAAGCATTTCTTCTATTTCACGTTTTTTTGCTTCTAAATCTTTGGTCGTTTCCTTGTGCGGCTCAGCCTTTTTGGATGGATCTTCGTCAAACCATTCTGGAAGAAACTCCGTCCGGATTGGCTTTTGCTTTGATGTTTTTCCGGTAGCCTGTTTATTTTTGGCCGTTTTTTGGGATTCCTTCTTGGCTTGCTCCATCGCTTCTTTGACCGTCTTTATTTGCAGCCTTGCCCAGTTGCTGGCAATTGTCCCGGTGTACCCCTTTGTCAGCTTCATATCGGTCTTTAGCATCACAAAATGCATCAGCACATTTAAAACACCTGGAAGAAGCTTTTGATTGAACATGATCTCTTCAATCAGCTCAATTTCCGATTTTGATGGTTCTGCCCCTCCCGACAGGTCTTTTAAAAACTGCAAAGGGGACGTTGTTTCCAAATAATGAATGAGCTTCTCTTCCTTTGTTTTTGGCTCTTCCGTTTGAACCCGATGGGCAGCCGGCTGGGTACGTTCGATGAGTGTCGGCAGCTGGTCATAGTTCACAAATTGATACCAATCACGCGCAGCTTTTCGCAACTCTTCCAAATCAATTTCATTTGCCTCATTAACAGCACTGAGAATAATATTTTTCATTTGAATAGCATCGATATTATAAAGAAATGCGAGTTTACTAATAACCTCTTTTACCTTATGGTTTAAAGCTTTGTTCGGGACAAGCGATTCATTTAAACCGGCGATAAGCAGATCAAAATCAAACGTACCGATATCAATTTGCACACCACTTGAATCGTGACGCCCTATAAAGTGCTGGTCTGTATCGGCAGCAAGATCCTCAGAGTTATCCTGCATATATTGGATAGTACCGGGTGTTGCTGACATAAACACTTCCTGAAACGCCTTAGTGGTTTCCTGATATCCTGTACCTTTTGGGATTTGCTGTTCCGAGAAAAAGCGTTTTAAACGGGAAAAATGATTTTTTCCAATTTTACGATAAAGATAAATGTTAAGCATACCATCCAAAAAAAACTGGTCCGGGCTTAACGGAGGGTGGAGTTCATAAATAAAGGAACGCACCTCATCCTCCGTTTTAACATAAGTCTTCACCAAGCCGATTCCTTCGAGTTTTAGGCGTGCTTCATAGATTTCATTTAGATTCCGACCTAGTAGATTCATTAATAAATGGTGTGTGGAGGATTCCGACCATAATCGATTTTCTTCCAGTTCAGCCCAGAGTGTCATATACAAGCTAAAGCAAGTTGACCCAATTAAAGGCTGGTATAAAAATGTCAGCACTTTTCGGTCATACTCATGCAGCAGTCCATTAGCGGTAACAATATAACGATCGATTGGAAGTATTTCCTGCCAATGCTGCGCCATTTTCATTCAAACCTTTCCTATTAGCTAAAAAAGAGCCGAAACAGCTCTTTATAATTTCTCTTTGTTCATTAATTCTTTTAATTCTTCGATAAAAACATTGATATCTTTAAATTGGCGGTAAACTGATGCAAAGCGGACATATGCAACCTCATCTACTTTTGAGAGCCTGTCCATTACCATTTCGCCAATCTCATCACTTTTAATTTCAGAAACACCCTGACTTCGAAGAGCTTTCTCTACACCATGTGTAATGTCCTCTAATTCCTTTAAAGCAACAGGGCGCTTTTCACATGCCTTAATAAGCCCGCGCAGGATTTTATCGCGGCTGAATTCTTCCCTCGTTCCTTCCTTTTTGACGACAATTAAAGGAATCTCTTCGATTTTCTCAAATGTAGTAAAACGGTACCCGCATTCTTCGCATTCTCGTCGTCTTCGTGTTGCACGTCCCTCATCCACAGGCCGGGAATCAAGTACGCGTGTGCCATAATTCTGACATGAAGGGCATTTCATCTCCTAAACCAACTCCAAATCTAATAGGTAAATCCGAACATTTTCCGCAACAATTCTTACTATTATCTTATAAAAAAGAACACCTTTTCACAAGTAAAAGTATTAATAGTTTTTTCCTGTTCCAATATTGGTATGTACTTGGCTAATTCGCTTATAGTAGGCGACAATACGTTTTTTTAATTCCGGATAGGTCCCAAGCATTGCGAACTTTTCGGATGAAATAGTAAAATCCACAGCTGTTTCCATCGGTTTAACAGAGACAATTGTTGCAATAAGAAAACATGGGAAGGGCTTCTGAATATCAACAGCAATCTCGCCGTGCTCCTTAGAAACCGTTGTAACATGGCAATCAGCATCTTCTTTAAAAATTTGTTCTACCGAATCGAAAACCTGATTGAATGTCCCTTTATAATAATGAGTTTTTAAAGAATCATCAGTTTGTTTATCTGTTGTTTCAATTTGTCTTTTAAAACGGGTAAAGAGCCCCAATAAAATCGCCATTAGCGTCCCTCCTTGTAAACCTTTGTTTCTAGTGTATATCAATATCCCGAAAATATAAAAAGAGGTGCCTGTAAAGCAACCTCTTTTTAATCTTATCTTATTTAGCTAACCTTTACCTGCGACATTTTAGCCATTTCTTCGGCGACAAGTAAACTTAAGTCGACTACTCGTGTAGAATAGCCCCACTCATTATCATACCAAGCCAATACTTTTACTTTTCTTGTCCCCATTACCATCGTGGAAAGTCCATCGATAATGGCGGAATGTTCATTCGTATTAAAATCGACTGAAACTAATGGTTCCATCGTAAAGTCTAAAATTCCTTTTAACGGACCTCCGGCAGCTTCTCTAAACGCCTTGTTAACATCATCCACCGTTACATCTTGCTTAAGGTCTACAACTAAATCAACAAGGGAAACATTTGGCGTTGGAACGCGCAGTGACATTCCATGTAGTTTGCCCTTCAATTGCGGCAGAACAAGAGATAGTGCTTTCGCTGCTCCTGTCGTAGTCGGAATGATAGATTGTCCGCACGCACGAGCCCGTCGTAAATCCTTGTGTGGATTATCGATATTTTTTTGATCATTTGTGTAAGCATGAACAGTGGTCATTAATCCGCATTCAATTCCAAATTTATCATCTAAAACCTTTGCAACTGGTGCAAGGCAGTTTGTTGTACAAGATGCATTAGAAATAACTTCATGGTGTTCAATATCGAGCATTTCTTCATTTACACCCATAACAATCGTAACGTCTTCATTCTTACCCGGTGCAGTAAGGATTACCTTCTTTGCTCCCGCTTCTAAATGCAGCGCAGCCTTTTCCCTAGCGTTAAACTTTCCAGTTGCTTCAATGACAATATCAATTCCCAATTCTCTCCATGGAAGTTCTTCTGGATTACGATTACTTAAAAGCTTGACTCTTTTTCCATTTACAAGCAGTTCATTATCTAAAGGGATAACTTCTCCCTGGAATGTTCCGTGATTGGTATCATATTTAATTAAATGTGCTAACGTTTCAGCAGGATAGCTTGCGTTGATTGCGACAACATCCAGCTTTTTCTCAAGGATTGCTTGTCTAAAAACCATCCTTCCAATTCTTCCAAACCCGTTAATGGCAATTCTTGCTCTCATTTTACGGCCCCTTCCGCATTAATGTTATACTTTTATCTCCATCTGATGGTATTAGTATAACACATTTAGTTTTATTTGTGATGAATAAAAAGCGTATTTTTTAAAAGTTTTATAATTCAGATAACTCCACACAAAAAAAGAAGGGGTGAATGCCCCCCTTCCATAGTTATTGATATGTTTTTTGAATTCCCCATCCGGCTAATATTTCAATGAGCTGCTTTTTTGTTTCTTCTATTGATCCATTATTATCAATGACGGCATTGGCCAGTTTTACTTTTTCAGCAAGCGGCATTTGCGAGTTGACCCTGGCCTGTGCATCTGCTTCTGATAGCTGGTTTCTCTGCATCAGCCGTTTCAACTGCGTTTCTCTGTCTACATAAACAAGGATCGTTTTTTCAACCATGAAGGTCAGCTTGCTTTCAAATAACAAAGGAATATCAAGAATAATTACTTCTTCTTGATTCTCCGAAGCCTTTTGAATCTTCTCCATCATTCTTTTTCTAACTTCGGGATGAACAATTTGATTTAAAAGCTGCCTTTTTTCTTCTTGGTAAAAAATAATCGCGCCGAGTTTTTGTCTGTCTATTTCCCCATTTTCTAATAAGATGTCCTGACCAAATTCGGCAATGATTTTCAGGTAGGCAGGTTCTCCTTTGTCTACCGCCAGACGCGCTTCGACATCTGCATCAACAACTGTTATATTCATTTCTTTTAACATATTAGATACTGTGCTTTTTCCACTGGCGATTCCGCCTGTTAAACCGATAACAAGTGACATACTCCTGCCCTTTCCCTTTCCTAATGTTATATCTTCCATATTCCTATGATGATTAATAAGATTCCCGGTATAAACGTAAACTTTTGAACCCAGTCAAAACGGTAAAAAAAGGACCCGAATTTAATTCCCAATAACACAAATAATGAACTCATAACCGCAACGGTCAAGGCTAAATAAATGGGTGGGAATCCAAGCATCGCTGCTCCAATTCCTGCACCAAAGGCATCCAGTGAAAGAGCGAAGCCTAACATTAATGCCTCTATCCCGGTAATCGTCCCGGATTTGTCAAAATCCGCCGACATCGGTTTTCTTAAAATATTGATTGCCAGCCCCAATGACCGAATTTCAAAGTTTACAATTGTTTTTTCATGTTCAATCGGTTCTTTTTCTTTCTCAGGGCGGAAAAACTGGTATAACACCCATGCTCCAAGCCCGATTAAAATAAATCCTCCAAGTCTTGCTGTAATACTCGGTGATAATACTTTTTCAAGTCCATGTCCAATTGATACCGCAATCATCAATGAGATGGCTGAGCAGCATGCAATGATGAGAATGGACTTAAACGGCATAACCATTTTTCTTAATCCATACGTAAACCCTACGCTAAAGCTGTCAAGACTGAGAGCAAGAGCGAGTATGAGAAGTGAGAACAACTGAACCATGATGTGTCTAGGACTCCTTCCTGCAAAATACTACGATAGTATATGGCAGGAGCCTATCCAGTGTTAAAACTGGAATCTAGACAGATTCATTCTTTGCTCTTTTAATTTTAAGCCTTTGACATTTCGGGCAATAATGGGTGCCCCTTCCCCCTACGGTCGTTTTTTCAAGGGGCGTTCCGCATTTCTTACAAGGTTCCCCTTTGCGGCCATAGGCATATAACTCTAGTTGAAACATGCCAATTTCCCCTTGAGAATTCACATAGGAGCGAATCGTGCTGCCGCCTTTTTCGACTGCTTCACTTAAAGTTTCAACAATTTCTTTATGCAGCAACTCAATTTCTTTTTTCTTCAGTGATCCCGCCAGCCTTTCGGGGTGGATACCTGACCGAAATAACGCTTCATCAACATATATATTTCCAAGACCAACAAATAGGTTTTGGTCCAATAAAGCCGTTTTAATTTTTCGATTCGTTTTTTTAAGCATTTCCCCTAAGTACTCTTTGGTAAAGTCTTCTGAAAAAGGTTCAGGACCAAGCTGGATAAGGGGAGGCTTAGTAAATTCCTCACCCTTTTTGTATAGATGCATGGTTCCAAATTTCCGGACATCCCGGTAGCGCAGTTCAGTCCCATCTGTAAAGTGAAAAATCACATGGGTGTGCTTATCGAATGGCTCTTCCTTCGGGTATAATCCGTATCTGCCCTCCATACGCAAATGGGAAACTAAGGCTAAATTCTCTGTATAAAGAATTAGAAATTTCCCTCTTCTTCCGATTGCAGCAAAAGTCTCACCTTTTAAAGCATCGATGAATTGTTCCGCTTCAGCAGGATTTTTAATGATTTTCGGCCAATACACGGTTACATCTTCGATGGTTTTATGAAGAACAAGCTTTTCCAGTGTTCTCCTGACTGTTTCTACTTCTGGAAGCTCTGGCATATAATGCAGCCCCCTTTGCTGGTGTATTTACTTTGCATCAAACCATGTTGGTCCGTAAGCATAATCTACTTTTAACGGGACGGATAGCTCAATCGCATTTTCCATCACTAACGGCACTAATTGTTTAAGTATTTCCAATTCCTCCTCAGGAGCTTCAAAAATCAATTCGTCATGTACCTGCAAGAGTAATCGTGATTTCAACCCTTTATCTTTTAATGCCTCATCCATATCAATCATCGCTTTTTTTATGACATCAGCGGCACTTCCCTGAATGGGCGTATTCATTGCCGTTCTTTCGGCAAAGCTTCTCAAGTTAAAATTTCGGGCCGTTATTTCCGGAAGGTATCTTCTCCTATGGAGCAATGTAGAGACATATCCTTTCTGCTTTGCTGAATGGACGATTGTCTCCATATATTCCTTTACACGCGGATAACTGTTCAAATAACGCTCAATGAACTGCCCTGCTTCCTTCCTCGTAATGCCGAGCGACTGGGAGAGTCCATAATCGCTGATTCCATAAACGATCCCGAAGTTTACAGCCTTTGCCTGCCGTCTCATATTGGAGGTAACTTGGTCTGTATCAACATGGAATACCTCCATGGCTGTGCGTGTATGAATATCCATATCCTCTTTAAATGCTTGGATTAGCTTTTCATCACCGGAAATATGTGCAAGAACCCGCAGCTCAATTTGTGAATAGTCCGCTGCAAAAATCAACCAGTCTTTTTCGGACGGAACGAAGGCCTGACGGATTCTTCTTCCTTCCTCGAGACGAATCGGGATATTTTGCAGGTTGGGATCAATGGAGCTTAACCTCCCTGTAGCCGTTAAGGTTTGCTGGAATCTTGTATGAACCTTATCTGTCTCTGGTTCGATTACCTTTAGCAATCCTTCAATATAAGTGGATTGCAGCTTTCCTAATTGACGGTAAAGAAGAATATGTTCAATAATCTCATGTTCACCAGCCAGCTTTTCTAAAACATCGGCCGAGGTCGAATACCCGGTTTTCGTTTTCTTAAAAGAAGGGAGCTGCAATTTTTCAAATAAAATGACGCCTAATTGTTTCGGAGAATTAATATTAAATTTTTCACCGGCTAATTCACAGATTTTCTCCTCGATTTCAATAAGCCGTTCGTTAAGCTCACGACCCATTGACTCCAGGCGCTCCCGCTCCACCTTAATGCCGCATGATTCCATATCAGCTAAGATGAGTGATAACGGCATTTCGAGTTCCGTAAATAAACTATATTGTTCATTTTTCTTTAGGTCATCTTCTAATTTGTCTTTTAATTCGGCCATAGCCATCCCCTTGCGGACAAGGTGCTCGGCAAGCCGGTCTGTTTCAGGAATCCTTTGTTTAGCCCCTTTTCCATAAAACGATTCATCAGATTGAATATTACGAATGCCATACTTACCCGCAATTGCCGCTAAATCCTCACCCGTTTCTGATGGATTCAAAATATAAGAAGCCATTAAAATATCAAAATCCGCCCCTTTTAAATGAATTCCCTGTCTTCTTAAGGAAACTTCAGTGCGTTTTGCGTCATATACCGTTTTCTTCTTCCCTTCATCCTCAGCCCAGTTCTTAAACGATTCCGAATTTAGCGCTTGTTCCGTTGGGAGAAAGAAATGTCCATTGTCGTTAACGATCGAAAATCCGATGATTTCCGCTTGATGATAGTTATCTTCTAGCATTTCCACATAAAAATAATTGGTATTTGCAAATAAATCGCCGCTAATTTCGGATGGAATTATGTATTCAACCTCTTCAAGCTCTTGTATCACATCTACTGCCGAATCTTCACCAAATTTATCCAATAAAGATGAAAATCCTAATTCCTTAAACAAGCCTATTAATTTTTCTCTCGTAAACCCATCATATGAGATATCCTCTAAGTCTACCTCCACGGGCGCATGTCTTTCAATCGTTGCAAGCTGCTTACTCATTGCCGCCTGCTCTTTAAACTCTGTAAGCTTTTCCTTCAGCTTGTTCCCGCTAACCTTGTCAATTGATTCTAATAATTGTTCAAGAGTGGAAAATTCCTTCAGCAGCTTGATGGCAGTTTTTTCGCCTACTCCTGGTACGCCAGGTATATTATCGGATGAGTCCCCCATCAGACCTTTCATATCAATAATTTGGTCAGGGATTAAGCCATACTTTTCCTGAACATGCTCCGGCGTGTACACCTCTATATCTGTAATCCCTTTACGGGTAATCCCCACGGTAGTATGCGGTGAAGCAAGCTGTGTTAAATCCTTGTCGCCGGAAATAACCTTTACTTCAAATCCGTCTTTTTCAGCTGTTAACGAAAGCGTCCCAATAATATCGTCCGCTTCGTAATTCTCCAATTCATATCTTGATATTCCGTAAGCATCTAATAGCTCCCTAATAAACGGAAATTGCTCTGATAATTCCGGCGGTGTCTTCTGTCTGCCGCCTTTGTATTCTTCAAAGGTTTTGTGGCGGAAGGTTGTTTTGCCGGCATCAAAAGCAACCAAAATATGGGTTGGCTTCTCTTCCTCCAAAATCTTCATCAGCATCATGGTAAAGCCGTAGACCGCATTAGTGTGAATACCTTTATCATTGTTCAAAAGCGGCAATGCAAAAAAAGCCCGGTATGCAATACTATTGCCATCAATCAGCACAAGCTTTTTGTGTTCCATTCAATCACCTTCCTAAAAAATAGTTCACGTTCTTCGGCAGTTCGATTATAAACTCGCTGCCGCTTCCTAAATCACTTTTCACTTTAATATTTCCATGGTGTGCCTCAATCAAATGTTTCACGATGGCCAAACCAAGGCCTGTCCCTCCTGAATTTCGATCTCTGGCCCGGTCGACCCGGTAAAAACGTTCAAAAATCCGGGGAATTTCATCCTTCTTTATCCCTACACCAGAGTCCTTAACATGAACACGGACAACTTCGTCCTTTTCAACGAGTAATACCTTTACTACTCCTTCTGAAGGTGTGTAGGTAATGGCGTTCCCTATAAGATTAATAAAAACTTGCTTTAATCGGTCAATATCACCTTTAAGGCAGGCACTTTTTTGCTCGCTGACAAGCTCAAGCTGAATGTTTTTCGCTTGTGCTTTACCGGATAATAGAGTAATGACGTCCTCTAGCAGCTCAAATAAATCCAATTCATTAATGTTTAACAGGAAGTTATGCTGCTCAATCTTTGAAAGTTCTAGCAGGTCATGGATTAGGGATTGTAGCCGATCGCTTTCTTTTAAAATAATAGAAAGAAATGATTCCAATGTCTCTTTGTCATTCATTGCTCCATCCAGAAGAGTTTCTGAAAACCCTTTAATTGATGTGACTGGTGTTTTTAGTTCGTGCGAAACGTTGGCGACAAAGTCTTTTCGCATTTGTTCGAGCTTTTTCATTTCCGTAATGTCATGAAAAACGAGTAAAATTCCTTTCCAGACATTGTTTTTCCCAATGATTGGAACACCGTATACATCAAAATATCTTCTTTCAATTTGTAATGGGATAAGCAGCTGCTTTCTTGCTTTTTGTTCTGTCCGAAAAACCTCTGCTATGATCTGGCATAGTTCTTTTTCCTGAAGAACTTCATAATAAAGCTTATCTAAATAATCAGATGGTTCTACTTGGAATAGTTCGATATAGCCTTTATTAATTAAATTAATATACCCTCGGCTGTCAATAAGAATTAAACCTGCTCCCATGTTCTCAATCAATGCCTTTAAACGGTCCTGCTGCATTTCCTGCATTTTTTTGAGTTCCTGAAGATTTTCTGCCAGCCTATTAATGGTGACAGCCAGCATCCCTGCTTCATCATTTCTGTCAACAGTTGTCCGGGCACGGTAATTTCCCTTTAAGAGTTCGACCGCTACATTTGTCACAGACTTTATCGGCTTTATATATCTGGTGGAAATTCGGATTCCGAGATAAACAATGATGATAAGGTCAATTAAAAGACTGACGGATAGGATCCACCATATTTGCCTTTCATTAAATGAATGTACAAAATAGCTATGGAACAACTGACCGAACAGAATTCCCAATCCGATTAATTCTGAAAAAATTAATATAATTAAAGAAAACAAAAGTTTAGTTCGAAACTTTGTCATTCTTCTTTTGGCTCCTCCAATTTGTAACCAAGTCCGCGAATAGTTTTTATATAAGCCGGTTTTCTGGTATCCTTTTCAATTTTTTCTCTTAAATGAGAAATATGTACATCGACTATCCTAGTATCGCCAGCAAAGTCATAATTCCAAACAGCACTTAATAATTGATCCCGGGTTAAGACATTTCCTTTGTTTTGGGCAAGGTAGTGCAGCAATTCGAATTCTTTAAGAGTTAGCTCAAGCAAATTCCCCTCAATAAATGCTTCATATTTTCCCGGAAAAATGGTTATTTTCCCGATTGTAATCAATGAATCTTCTTTTGGGCTTGGGTCTCCCACATCCGTCTGCAAATAAGTTCTTCTGAGAATCGCCTTAACACGTGCAATCACTTCCCTTGGACTGAAAGGCTTCACCATATAGTCATCCGCGCCAAGCTCCAAGCCCAAGATTTTATCAAGCTCTTCATCTTTTGCCGTTAGCATCAATATAGGTGTCATTATACGCTCTTGCCGAAGCTGCTTGCAGACTTCCATACCATCCATTTTGGGAAGCATTAAATCCAGCAGGATGATGTCTGGTGATTCCTGTACAGCTAGCTGCCGCCCTTCTTCGCCATCCATTGCGGTAATTACTTCATATCCCGCCTGTTCCAAATTGTATTTTAGAAGTGTCACAATAGAGTGTTCGTCATCAACTACCAATACCTTTGTTTTCATCGTAAGGCCCTCCGATTTCGGTTCTCTCTTTCCTTCATTTAACATTATTATATTATAAATCCGAAAAGAAAACCTTTATCGGATAACTCGCACTGAAAATATGAAAAGGAATGTGTATTTGCACATTCCTCAAGCTGTCGAAGAACTTTCGATAGCCTTTTATTTCACCTCAATCTATAACAATTTTCAACGCGTTAATTTGTTATGATTTTATTAGTTTAAAGGCTTTTCAACAGGTCTGTTGATTTGCGCTCCAGGCGCTTCGCTTTCCGCGGGCGTGCCGGGGAGCCTCCTCGTCGCTAAAGCTCCTGCGGGGTCTCCCCTGCCCCGTACTCCCGCAGGAGTCTTCGCGCCTTCCGCTCCAATCAACAGGTGTATTTAATAAGGACCTTAATCACACAATAAAAAATAGGCTCTGTTATTATTCATTGTTGATTTCTTGTAGCTAAGAGAATTCATAGGCGGAGAATTTCCCGCTAATGTATATAGAGGAAGCTTAAGAAGCAGAAATAAACGGAGTTATTCCGATTAACTGCTCTAAATAAGACAAAATCCAAAGATTTGGAGCATATTAACGGAAAAGCTTCCTTTATTTTTAAGGAAATATGGGTATTTCCCAATTTAAACGGAATTTTACCGTTTATTTTACAAACACAGTGAAATCAACTTTCAGTTATAACAGACCAAAAAATAAAAAAAGATTGCAACACACTTAATAATCTTAGAAAAAGTGTCTTGCAATCTTTAGTTGAATGACTCCCTGTTGATTGGAGTGGAGGGCACCGACTCCTGCGGGATATAGAGGTCACTGGAGACCCCGCAGGCGCATTCAGCGCCGAGGAGGCTCCAGGACCTCCCCGCGGAAAGCGTGTGCCCGGAGCGGAAATCAACAGGCCCAAATGCAGAGACAATCTATTAATAAAAAACAGGTTCTATTAAAAATTATCTAATGCTCTGGCATGGATTTCTTCCAGGCGATATGGCGGACAGACTTTAAGCACACCGTTGATAACCGTTTCATTTTTTTCATTGAATGCCGAAACATGAATAGCAACAAAATGCCCTTCACGATTTACCTCGATTACTTCAAATAGAAATTCAACTGTTGAATAATGGTAAACAGGCTTTGTAAATTCGATCGTTTGGCTCATTACATGACTTCCCGGGCCAGGGAGATATTTTGAGATTGCTGAAGTCATCATCCCTGTCAGCATCACGCTTGGGACAATCGGCTTTTCAAAAGGGGTCTGTGAAGCATAGTCGTGCTGTATGTAGAGCGGATTAGCATCGTCGGTTATTCCCAAATATAAAAGAAGGTCTTTATCCTCCACCTTCTCTGAGAAGGAAAGTTTTTCCCCAACGGTTATTTCCTCAATTCTTCTTCCTAGCTTACGTTTTTTTCCTAAAAGCATCACGAACCTCCATTTGAAAACGATTTCATTACCTCAGGAAAATTCGGGAAGGGTTTATGCCCTTCCCGAATATAAAGCACCATTATTAAACTAAAACATTCATGACATTACGTACAGATTCAACCGATTTATCTAACGCAGCTTTTTCTTCTGCAGTCAGGTCAAGCTCGATTACTTTTTCAATACCATTCGCACCTAGGATAGTCGGCACACCCAAATAAATGCCTTCATAACCAAATTCACCTTCAAGGTAAGCGATAGAAGGTAATACACGGCGTTGGTCTTTTAAAATCGCTTCACACATTTCAACCAATGAGGCTGCAGGAGCATAGTAAGCACTTCCGTTACCAAGAAGGTTAACGATTTCACCGCCGCCTTTTCTTGTGCGTTCAACAATTGCTTCTAACCGATCTTTTGGAATCAGCGTTTCTAAAGGAATACCACCGGCATAAGAATAACGTACGAGTGGTACCATGTCATCCCCATGGCCTCCTAGTACGAAGCCCGTAATATCTTTAACTGAAATGTTTAATTCTTGTGCAACAAATGTGCGGAACCGAGCAGTATCAAGTACACCGGATTGACCGATTACACGGTTTTTAGGGAAGCCAGATTCCTTAAACACAGTGTAGGTCATCGCATCCACCGGGTTCGTTAATACAAGGATTGTACAGTTTGGAGAATATTTTGCGATTTCAGAGGTAACAGCTTTCATTACTTTTTGGTTTGTTTGCACTAAATCATCACGGCTCATGCCCGGTTTGCGTGCGATACCTGCAGTGATAACAACGATGTCTGAGTCTTTCGTATCTTCATAATTTGATGTTCCAGTAATATTGGCATCAAATCCTTGAACAGGGCTTGCTTCAAGCATATCTAACGCTTTCCCTTTAGTGGGATTTTCCATTTGCGGAATATCAACTAATACAACATCACCAAGCTCTTTTTGGGCAAGCAAAAATGCAGTAGTTGCTCCAGTAAAACCTCCGCCAATTACAGAAACCTTTTTACGTTTTAATGACATACTTTTTCTCCCCTTTTTGAATGAACTTTTTAAATAAAGGGCTGTTATAAAAACAGCCCTAAATACACTTTGTTGTTATCACATTAGCTTTTCTTATTCCATGTTCTTAATTAGTTCGTCACCAAATTCAGAAGTTTTAACTTCAGTTGCGCCTTCCATTAAACGAGCGAAGTCATAAGTAACAACTTTTGAAGCAATCGTTTTTTCCACTGATTTAATGACCATTGTAGCTGCTTCAGTCCAGCCCAAGTGCTCAAGCAGTAGTACACCTGATAAAATGACAGATGAAGGATTTACCTTATCAAGACCTGCGTACTTCGGTGCAGTACCGTGTGTTGCTTCGAAGATTGCGTGTCCAGTTTCATAGTTGATGTTAGCTCCTGGAGCAATCCCGATACCGCCAACTTGTGCTGCAAGTGCATCTGAAATGAAGTCGCCGTTTAAGTTCATTGTAGCCACAACATCGAACTCACGTGGACGAGTTAGGATTTGTTGTAAGAAGATATCAGCAATCGCATCTTTCACGATAATCTTGCCAGCAGCTTCAGCATCAGCCTGCGCCTTGTTAGCAGCATCTGCACCTTGCTCAGCTTTAATGCGATCATATTGAGCCCAAGTAAAGACTTTATCGCCAAATTCCTTTTCTGCAAGCTCATAACCCCAGTTTTTAAACGCGCCTTCTGTAAATTTCATGATATTGCCTTTATGCACGAGTGTAACGGATTTACGGCCTTCTTTAATTGCGTAATTAATAGCAGCACGGACAAGACGTGTTGTACCTTCTTGAGAAACAGGCTTAATACCGATACCTGAAGTTTCAGGGAATCTGATTTTATTTACGCCCATTTCGTTTTGAAGGAAGTCAATTACCTTTTTAGCTGCTTCAGTTCCTTTTTCATACTCAATACCTGCATAAATATCTTCAGTGTTTTCACGGAAGATAACCATATCTGTATCTTGCGGACGCTTAACTGGTGAAGGAACACCTTCAAACCATCTTACAGGACGTAAGCACACAAACAAATCTAGCTCTTGGCGTAAAGCTACGTTTAACGAACGAATTCCTCCGCCAACAGGAGTAGTAAGTGGACCTTTGATGGCAATTAGGTACTCATTAATTACATCTAAAGTTTCTTTTGGAAGCCATTCGCCAGTTTGATTGAATGCTTTTTCTCCAGCAAGAACTTCCTTCCAAACTAATTTACGCTCGCCTTTATAGGCTTTTTCAACAGCTGCATTTAAAACTCTCTCAGATGCAGCCCAAATATCTGGACCGATGCCGTCTCCCTCAATGAATGGGATAATTGGATTGTTTGGTACGTTTAAGACTCCATTTGTTACCGTGATTTTTTCACCTTGCATGGTAGTTCTCCCTCCTAGTATGTAAAAACGTGAAAACCTGATGATATGGTAAAGACTTAAGTAAAGGTTAGCAGGTATTCACCCCTAACCTCTACCAAATCTTATTTAACCAATTTTTCGAAAAAAAGTAAAATGTTATCCTCTTTGTTCGATTGGAATATATTTCTGCATTCCAGGACCTGTGTATTCAGCACGTGGGCGGATTAGACGGTTGTTGTCGTATTGCTCTAAAATATGAGCAAGCCATCCGGATACACGGCTGACAGCGAAAATTGGCGTCATTAGGTCATGGTCAACACCTAAACTGTGATATACAGATGCGGAATAGAAATCAACGTTTGGCGGCAGGTTCTTTTCACCGGTTACGATGCTCTCAATTTTCACTGACATATCGTACCATTGTGGTTCGCCAGTTAGTTCTGTTAATTTTTTGGACATTGCTTTTAAATGCTTGGCCCGAGGATCTCCTTGGCGGTAAACCCTGTGGCCAAAGCCCATAATTTTTTCTTTATTCTCAAGCTTGCCGCGGATATAAGGCTCGACGTTTTCAAGGGTACCAATATCGGTAAGCATTTTCATTACCGCTTCATTTGCTCCTCCGTGAAGAGGTCCTTTTAACGCTCCGATTGCTGCTGTGATACCAGAATAAACATCGGATAATGTAGCAACACAGACACGAGCTGTGAATGTAGAAGCGTTTAATTCGTGGTCGGCATGCAGAACTAGGGCTTTATCAATTGCCTCTACTGCAATTTGTTCCGGTTCTTTACCGGAGAGCATATATAAGAAATTCGCCGCAAAGCTCAAATCCTGTCTAGGTGCAACTGGCTCAAGTCCTTTTCTGATACGTGCAAAAGCTGCCACGATAGAAGGCATTTTAGCTTGAAGACGAATCGCTTTACGATAATTAGCTTCCTTCTCCATTACATCTGCTTCCGTATCGTAAAGTCCTAATAAAGAAACAGCTGAACGAAGTGCTGCCATTGGGTGTACTGTCTGAACCGGGAACAATTTAAAGTGCTCAATTACTTCCTGTGGAAGTGCAGCACTTTCAGCAAGCTGTTGCTTTAATTCAGCCAATTGTTCTGAATTAGGCAGCTTGCGATGCCATAATAGATAAATAACCTCTTCAAAGCTTGCATTTTCAGCTAAATCATCGATGTTATAGCCAACGTATGTCAGCGTATCATCAATAATTGAACTAATGGAAGAAGTAGTTGCCACAATCCCTTCGAGACCACGTGTTACTGTCATCAAAAATCTCTCCTTTACATTGTAAAATTCCCCATTACCCACTGCTTCATTAATTCTTTTAAACCGGAAAATCCCCAGTCTAGGATAAAAAGAAACGGCATAAAGTAATTTGAAGATTTCCACTGCAAAATCATCGCCGATAAACTGATCATTACCCTAGGTGACTGAGCGATTGCTCGGATTAAAACCAAAAAGTCTGTATGCCCTTTCATTCACAGGAATAAATAATTTTTCAAGTATTCCAGTATTCCTATACGGTTTATGTAAAAAAAGATATTGCTACAAGCCTATTATAAACAATAATCAGATTTTTGTGAATGAAAAGGAATTAAAAATAGCAAAAAAATATTATTTCAAAAAAAACGGCGCTAAAAACAAGAGCCATTTCACTTAGTTTCAGCCTATGTTTTCACCGAATCTCCCTTAAAGTTATTTTACCATAACATTATCGATGATGTGGAATACAATAACTCCAGTAGTTTTTTTCTATATTCCTCTGAAACTAATTTTAATAACTGAACGTATAAATTTAAGAAGAAATTTTAGGCGATGGAAAAATATGCAGAAAAATTAATAAAATGGTAAAATAGAGTAAGCGATTTTAAAAAAATGGAGGTCTATTACTTTTGAATCCCAAATACATAAACCGGAGCATTAGGTTTTTAATTGTTATCGGCGTTGTTGTTTTAGGGCTGCTTTCCTTTTACTATTTATCAAGAATAACCTATCCATTTTTAATCGGCCTTATTATAGCACTTGCCATAAACCCGCTAGTCAATCTTTTTGAAAATAAAACAAAAATGCCAAGAGTACTTGCTGTTTTTGTTGCCCTCATTATTATATTTGCCATCTTTGCCGGCTTGATTACTTTGCTCGTAGTCGAGATCGTTACCGGAGCCACTTACTTAGCTAAAGTTATTCCAGAGCATTTAAACACTTTAATTAAATTCCTAGAAGACTATTTTACAGATTTGTACAATCAATTAACTAGCGTCTTTAATAAGTTGAATCCCGGGCAGAAAGACACGATCATTACTAATATTCAGAATATCGGCAAAAGGGTAGGGTCAACTGTCGGAAACTTTATTCAAGGCTTTTTTGGCAGCATTCCTAATGTTATTTCATGGATTCCAAATGCTGCAACCGTATTGATTTTCTCCTTGTTGGCAACCTTTTTCATCAGCAAGGATTGGTACCGTTTAAAGGCGATGGGTGGAAGGCTTTTGCCACAAAAAGCCAGAACAAGTGGAAAAACAGTATTTGTTGATTTGAAAAAGGCACTTTTCGGCTTTATTAGAGCGCAGTTGACGCTGATTTCCATAACAACGGTTATCATTCTTGTTGGATTGCTTATTCTTCGTGTGGACTATGCCATTACCATTGCCCTTTTGACTGGTCTAGTCGACATTATTCCCTACCTTGGTACAGGAGCGGTATTCGTCCCTTGGATTGTCTATGAAGTTATAAGCGGCGACGTGGGGCTTGCCATTGGGCTTGGTGTCCTATATATAATCGTGTTGGTTCAAAGACAGATCATGGAGCCAAAAATCCTTTCTTCAAACATTGGACTGGACCCTTTGGCAACACTAATTGCACTTTTCGTAGGTTTTAAACTAATCGGCTTTCTTGGATTAATTGTCGGTCCCGTAACTCTTGTCATCATAAGCACGCTATACAGGGCCAATGTTTTTCATGATTTATGGAAGTTTATCGTGGGAAAAGAAGCTTAAAAGCTAAAGGAAAACTCGCCGATTGGCAAGTCCGATAGGACGAAAACAGAGCCGTAGTTGAATTTATACTTTCCTATTAGCTAAAAAAACTCGCCGATTGGCGAGTTTTTTTATTATAGTACACTAGCATGTCCGTTATAAATAATGCCTCTTGATGCGTCCACCGTGATTTCTTGGCCTTCCTTAAACAGTTTGAGTGCATTTTCAACTCCCACAATAACAGGAATACCTAAGTTTAAACCAACAACAGCAGCATGGCTTGTTAAGCCGCCTTCCTCTGTAATAAGGGCGGCACATTTCTCAAGGGCCGGAACCATTTCCCGGTCGGAGCCGATGGTTACAAGAATGGAACCCGTTTTTACCTTTTCAGTAGCTTCATTTGCATCATGGGCAATAACGACTTTTCCAAAAGCGGACTTGCGTCCAATCCCTTGTCCCTTCGTAATAATATCGCCCACTACATGGATTTTCATTAAATTCGTTGTTCCCGCTTCTCCGACAGGAACACCAGCAGTAATGACCACCAGCTCACCGTGTTTAACAATGCCGCTGTTTAAGCTTTCCTCTACGGCGCTTTCAAGCATTTCATCCGTCGTGGTACACATTCTTCCCATCCGTGGATAAACTCCCCAGACAAGTGCTAGACGCCTGCAGGTTGATTCATCCGCAGTAATTGCCACGATCGCTGCCTTCGGACGATATTTTGAAATCATCCTAGCTGTATGTCCACTTTCAGTTGGCGTGATAATTGACTTTACCTCTAAATTTAATGCTGTATGAGCAACCGATTGACCAATCGCATCAGTTAGGTTGTGTTCTGCATTCTTGCTGCGGTGTGAAAGGATTTCTTTATGGTTCAGAGCCTGTTCAGCCCGTGAAGCGATATTATGCATCGTTTGCACTGCTTCAACCGGATATAGCCCTGCAGCAGTTTCTCCAGAAAGCATTATAGCATCTGTTCCATCAAAAATGGCATTGGCCACGTCACTTGCTTCCGCACGAGTTGGCCTTGGATTTCTTTGCATTGAATCAAGCATTTGTGTTGCAGTAATAACCGGTTTACCTAGGGCATTACATTTCTTAATCAAAGATTTTTGCACCAATGGAACCTCTTCTGCAGGAATTTCTACACCAAGGTCACCGCGTGCTACCATCAGTCCGTCTGAAACCTCAAGAATTTCATCAATATTATCGACGCCTTCTTGGTTTTCAATTTTAGGGATAATTTGGATATGTGTTGCCTGGTTTTCTTCTAAAAGCTGGCGAATTTCCAAGACATCCTTGGAACGGCGAACAAATGAGGCCGCGATAAAATCAACGCCCTGCTCAATTCCAAATAAAATATCCTGTTTATCCTTCTCTGTAATACCGGGCAGGTTAACTGAAACTCCCGGCACATTAACACCTTTTTTATTTTTCAATGTACCACTGTTTAAAATTTTCGTCTTAATTTCGCCCTTAGAATGATCAATGTTGATCACTTCCAGCCCAATTAAACCGTCATCCAACAGAATTTTGGAACCTGCTTGTACATCATCAATTAAACCTTCGTATGTAACGGAAAATTTCTCTGTGGTTCCCTCCACTTCAGTCATTGATACAATAATTTCTTCTCTGGACTTCAGTTCAATAGCTCCATTTTGCATATTGTGGGTACGAATTTCTGGCCCCTTTGTATCAAGCAAAATGGCAACTGTTTTACCTGTTAAACCGGCTGCTTCACGGATATTCTTGATTCTAGCGCCGTGTTCTTCAAAATTCCCATGAGAAAAATTTAATCGTGCTACATTCATTCCTGCATTCATTAATTGTGTTAAATTGTCAACACTTTCACTTGCAGGGCCAATCGTACAAACAATTTTTGTTTTGCGCAACATTTCTTGCCCTCCCTTTTTTAAATCGAAAGTTCTTTAGAAAGATTAAATAGTTCAAGATCCAATGTATGTTTTTTGGCAAGAGCGTCAATAATGTCGTAGTCGACAAGCTTGTTATTCTCCACACCGACAGCACGGCCGCCTTTGCCCTCAATTAGAAGTTCCACTGCTCTCGCACCCAATCTGCTGGCAAGCACCCGATCTGCGGCAGTTGGCGAACCCCCACGTTGAATATGTCCCAATACTGATACCCTTGTATCGAGGTTGGTGGCATCCTTTAGCTGCTTAGCAAACTCACCCCCGCTGCATACACCTTCGGCGACCACAATAATACTATGCTTTTTCCCACGTTCTTGACCTTTTCTCAAACGATCAGCAATCTCGTCCATGTTGTAATTCTCTTCTGGAATCAGAATCGTTTCCGCTCCTCCGGCAAGCCCTGCCCACAAGGCAATATCACCGGCATCTCGCCCCATTACCTCAATAATAAAAGTTCTTTCGTGCGAGGTAGCCGTGTCGCGAATTTTATCTATTGCATCAATGACTGTATTTAATGCCGTGTCAAAACCGATTGTCATATCAGTTCCAGGAATGTCATTATCAATCGTACCCGGTACACCAACACAAGGATAGCCAAGCTCTGTCAATGCCTTCGCACCGCGATATGACCCGTCACCGCCAATGACGACAAGTCCTTCAATACCATGAGCCTTTAACTGTTCAATTCCTTTTTGCTGGCCCCCTGTTGTTTTAAATTCCGGGCAGCGGGCCGATTGAAGCATTGTTCCTCCGCGATGAATGATATCTCCAACTGAACCGAGCTCAAGCTTTTTTATATTGCCGCAAATTAACCCTGAGTAACCACCGTAGATGCCATAAACTTCAACATTGTGATAAATGGCTTTTCGGACAACAGCGCGGATTGCTGGGTTCATTCCTGGTGAATCCCCGCCGCTTGTCAGCACCCCAATTTTTTTCATGGTAATCACCTCATTAATAGGATAAAGGTACTATGTAAGCCTCTTTAAGAAGGATGGTTTATAATTGCATTTGTTTTCCTTCTTCTATTATTAACATAAAACCCTTGAATATTAATAAAATATCACGAAGCAATAGCCATAACAACTATGTCAATAGCCATTTTAGAATAGACGGAATAGTTCGTTAACTGAAAGCGTTTCATAACATAATGAGAACGTTGTCATGGATTTTACAGCCATTTTTATATGAACTTTTTGTGAATGCTCAACGAAAAAACGTGCCCAAATGAGCACGCATTTTCCTTAATTTACTCCAATGTATTCATTTATCAATCCAAACTCTCCGATTGTTCTAAAACGCTTGTATCGATCAGCAATTAATTGGTCAGCAGAAAGCTTCAAAAGCTCCTCCAAAGATTTAATTAGGACAGGTTCAATTTCCGCAGCTTGTCCTTGCACATTCTTGTGAGCACCGCCCTTAATTTCTGGAACGATATCATCGATAACTCCTAGTTCCTTTAGGTCAGGCGCCGTGATTTTCATAGATTCTGCCGCATTTTTAGCGTAGGCAGCGTCCTTCCATAAAATTGCCGCCGCTCCCTCAGGCGAAATGACTGAGTAGGTGGAGTTTTCAAGCATGTAAATCCGGTTGCCAACACCTAGTCCAAGCGCGCCGCCGCTTCCGCCTTCACCAATGACAATACAGATAACTGGTACTTTCAACCCTGCCATTTCGAACAGGTTACGGGCAATTGCTTCACTCTGTCCCCGCTCTTCTGCTGCTTTACCAGGGTATGCGCCTTTCGTATCGATAAAACAAATAATCGGCCGGTTGAACTTATCAGCCTGCTTCATCAACCGCAAAGCCTTTCTGTAGCCCTCAGGATGAGGCATTCCAAAGTTTCTGCGGATATTTTCCTTCGTATCCTTTCCACGCTGATGGCCTATTACTGTGACAGGCAACCCTTTAAATTTGGCAATCCCGCCAACAATCGCTTCATCATCGCCAAAAGTCCTGTCCCCATGGCATTCAAAGAAATCGTCAAATAGATAGGAAATATAATCCAAGGTTGTTGGCCTGTTAGGATGGCGGGCTATTTGCACCCGGT
Source organism: Neobacillus sp. SAB-20_R2A (assembly GCF_049568635.1). NCBI lineage: Bacteria > Bacillati > Bacillota > Bacilli > Caryophanales > Bacillaceae > Neobacillus > Neobacillus sp. SAB-20_R2A. The sequence goes on from NZ_CP145895.1 coordinate 4,677,762, forward strand.
CCCACGGTTTAATATTTTCATATATTTCCCGTTCCAGCTTCTCCAACCGGGCCTCTAATTTATTGATTTCCGAACTCAAATCCACATCAGTGGTATCTGTAAATTCCTTAAGCTCAGCTATTTTTTTTCTCAGTTCATTGATCGGGCGTTCAAATTCTAATTCGCCTGCCATTCAAACACACCCCCTGGCTGATGGATATCAAGTATCGTTGCAATTTTCTCTGCCAATTCTAATCGGGAAATGATGGCATCAAGCTGCCCATGTTTTAACAAAAACTCTGCTGTTTGAAAGTCTTCCGGCAATTTTTCACGGATTGACTGCTCAATCACCCTGCGTCCCGCAAAACCGATTAATGCTCCAGGTTCGGCAAGGTTATAATCCCCCAATGATGCAAAGCTAGCAGACACCCCGCCAGTTGTTGGATGGGTCATAATTGAAATGATTAAACCGCCATTGTCGCTGAATTTCTTTAAGGCAACACTTGTTTTCGCCATTTGCATCAAACTTAGTGCACCTTCCTGCATCCTGGCTCCGCCCGATGCTGTAAAAATAACGAATGGAACGGACAATTCATCCGCTTTTTCAATCGCTAAGGTAATTTTTTCGCCGACAACCGATCCCATACTGCCCATACGGAAGGTTGAATCCATAACGGACACAACGACTTTATGGCCGTTAACTGTACCAACCCCAGTGACAACCGCTTCATTTATATTGGTTTTTTTGCGGTCCTTTTCAACCTTTTCTAGATAGTCGGGAAAATTCAAAGGATTCTTTGAAATCATATTTTCGTTGAATTCCTCGAAGCTTCCTTCATCAAGAAAACTTTCAATACGCTCCTTTGAATTCATAGGGAAATGATGTCCGCAATGAAGACAAACCTTTAAGTTTTTTGAAAGTTCTTTTGTATACATAATTTTTTTGCATGAAGGACATTTTGTCATTATTCCTTCAGGAACGTCGCTTTTCGCCGCTTCTGTAGGAATGGTTGCGTATTTCTTCTTTTTTGTCTGGTTTTTGGAAAATAAATCTTTAAGCGCCAAAAAATAAACCTCCTTGTATGGAATTTTGGCTGATGACGATAATCTATCAGCAGTCTTTCTAACAATTGGCTTTCTCATACATATACCGATAGGTGGCCAGACCACTGAAGGATTTAAAAATGCCCTAAAAAGGGGCTTGTATAATTTACTATAAAATAAAAAAAGTTCAAAATCTGTTGCTTTCTGTCGTTAGACAGATGACAATTTTCGTAATTGAACGTATGCCAAAAGGACCTTCATTTCGTCTTTATCAGCCATTGCATCCAATAAATATAGATAGTCTTCACGCTTGTACTCTACAGGAGAAGAAGATAACGAATGATAGTAATCCTTTAAGATTTCCCATATCTTAAAAAAAAGATGGTTGTCTGCGGCTTCAAAAATCTGATAAAAAAATTCATCATCCTGGAATCCTTCTGACTCCGTCACCCATTCTTTCACGGCAGCGATATTCGATCGGTCCATTCTTTTCAGTGCGAGGCGCAGACCATCCATTTCGATAAAGTTTTTTGTTTCGAAGACATCCAGTTTTGCTTTTTCATCCTGCAAAATAAACGTGCTGAGAAGCTGGACCAATTGATTTCCCCGGAAGTCTCGAAGATAAGTACCCTCACCCCGGCGTGTTTCAATTAAGCCTAACAGTTCCAAAGCTCTCAGTGCTTCTCTAACGGAAGAGCGCCCGACATTCAGGCGCTCCGACAGTTCACGTTCCGAAGGAATTTTATCCCCCTGCTTTAGTCCATCATCCGTTATCATTTCTCTTAGCTGTTTTAAAATCTCTAGGTACACTTTAGAATTGCTCACGAAAGAATCACTCACTTTTGCCAATTAGAGCGAGCCTTTTTGTTTTTTCCTTTATATCTTCAGGATCTACTTTTATCCGTGCTACACCTGTTTCCATGGCAGCTTTTGCTACTGCAGCGGCAACATTTGGAGCAACCCGCGGGTCAAATGGCCCCGGAATGACATAATCTGCATTGATTTCCTCTTCCTTAATCAAACCGGCAATGGCTTCAACTGCAGCAATTTTCATTTTTTCATTAATATGGGTAGCCCGAACATCAAGTGCTCCGCGGAAAATCCCAGGGAATGCAAGAACATTGTTTACCTGATTCGGAAAATCAGAACGTCCTGTTCCCACTACTTTTGCCCCTGCTTCTTTCGCTTCATCAGGCATAATTTCCGGTACCGGATTTGCCATCGCAAAAATAATCGGGTCAGTATTCATGGATGCAACCATTTCTTTCGTTAACGAACCCGCAGCGGAAACACCAATGAATACATCGGCACCCTTAATTACATCCTTCAGGCTTCCTGCCAAGCTGTCACGGTTCGTATACTTCGCCACTTCAGCCTTCACATTGTTCATGCCTTCCGGACGACCTTCATATATCGCACCTTTAGTGTCACACATGATGATATCTCTTACACCATAGCTAAATAATAATTTTATAATGGCAATCCCTGCTGCTCCTGCACCGTTAGCCACGACTTTAATTTCCGTCATTTTCTTGCCTGTCAGCTTTAAAGCATTGACAAGTCCTGCTACGGTTACTATAGCTGTTCCATGCTGATCATCATGGAACACTGGAATATTCGCTTCCTTCTTTAATCTTTCCTCAATGACAAAGCAGTTTGGGGCGGCAATATCTTCAAGATTTACCCCGCCAAAGGTAGGTTCTAAAAGCTTAACAGTCTCAACAATTTTGTCTACATCGGTAGTGTTTAAACAAATTGGAAAGGCATCGACGCCGGCAAAGCTCTTAAACAAGACCGCTTTACCCTCCATAACCGGCAGCGCTGCTTCAGGGCCAATATTGCCAAGTCCAAGAACGGCTGTTCCGTCAGAAACAACTGCAACCATATTCCCTTTCATTGTATAGTCGTAGACAGTTTCCGGTTTTTCATAAATATCCTTACAAGGTTCTGCTACACCTGGAGAATAGGCTAAGCTTAAATCCTGTGCATTTCTTACTGGCACCTTCGATTTCGACTCTAATTTCCCTTTATTAATTCGATGCATATGTAATGCTTCTTCTCTTAAAGTCAAGACTGTCACCCCGCAAATGAATAAAAAAATAAAATAAATTCCCCGTTTTAACATTGGTGGTCAGACCACACATGTCTCCTTACCACTATAACATATCTTCCAAAGTTGTAAAGATTTAATCTTTCAAGACTACGTTATGACTACCCAATAAATCCTTTAAGGATTGGATAATTTCCGAATGGGGGTTAATATTTTTTTCCGCGCCTAACCTTACTGTTTTCTTTGTGGTGTCATAATGCAAGACTACCGTTGCAGTCCCCTTATTGCTACTTAGAAGCTTGTTTAATTCTTGGAGAGTCCTTTCATCTTCCTTGTCATGGGTGATTTTTAAATACAGCACAGTCTGTTTGACTGCATGCGCATCCAGCCATTTCTCGATTTCTGTAACTTGTTGAATAATCAATTGCCGCTTTCCATCACGTTCTTCGACTTTCCCTTCAAGCAGGGCAAAGCATCCTTCCCCTAAGTATTGGGAGTATTTTCGGTATGCATCAGGAAAAACGACTGCCTCCATTTCACCGGTTGGATCGCTTATAGTTAAAAAGGCCATCGATTCCCCTTTTTTCGTCCGGATTGATTTTTTGGATGTAATGTAGACTCCTGCTTGCGCCTTCCTGATCTGGCTATTTAATTGAAATAAGGCTTGAGCACCTGCCCGTCTAAGCTTTTTTTCAAAAATGGAGATCGGGTGATTGGAAAGATATAAACCAAGCGCCTCTTTTTCATAGGAAAGCTTTATTTGTTGGGTCATTTCATCAACCTGCACATATTTCGGTTTCGGAATCAGTTCATCCTCGAACATATCAATTTGATTTGTGTCATCCGTTTTAAATATTTGCGCATGCTCGATCGCAACATCCAGACTGGCCAATAGGACGGCCCGGTCCTCCCCGAATTCATCAAAACTGCCGGAATGGACTAGATATTCAAGTGTTTTACGATTGATTGCCTTTCCCGATACCCTGATACAAAAATCAAATAAATCGCTAAACTTCTTTCGTTTTCTCGCTTGAAAAATTTCCTTCAAAGCAGCCGCCCCAACCCCGCGGATGGCACCCAGACTATAGCGGATTTTTCCTTTCTCCACTTGAAATAAATAACTGCTCAAATTAATGGAAGGAGATAGGATATCAATTTCCTTTTGTTTTGCTTCTAAAATATACTGGCCGATTTTCGCCTCGTTTCCGATGGCGGAGGTAAGCAGGCCAGCCATAAAGTGAACCGGATAATTGGCTTTTAAAAAGGCGAGCTGATAGGCAATTAAGCTATAAGCCACGGCATGGCTGCGATTAAACCCATAATTGGCGAATCGGACAATCAAATCATATATTTCATTTGCCAAAGTTTCGCTGTATCCCTTCTTCAGCGTGCCTTGGACAAAATGCTGACGCTCTTTATCCAACACTTCTTTTTGTTTCTTCCCAACCGCTCTTCTTAACAGATCTGCTTCACCAAGGGAAAATCCTGCCATGATGGAAGCAATCTGCATAATTTGTTCTTGATAGACAATGACGCCGTACGTATTCTCAAGGATCGCCTGAAGGTCAGGATGCGGATAATCAATTTTCTGCATGCCATGCTTCCTGTCAATAAAAAGCGGGATATTTTCCATCGGACCCGGCCTGTACAAAGCGTTGACAGCAACAATATCCTCAAAATGAGTCGGCTTCAGGCGTGTTAACACCTTCCTCATTCCCTCTGATTCAAGCTGAAAAATACCTGTTGTTTCGCCTTGAGCTAATAGATTGAAGGTTTTATCATCATCAAGCGGTATAGAGCCAATATCCAATCTCCTTCCTGTGTGGCGATAGATGGAAGACAGGATCGTTTCAATTAACGATAAATTTCTAAGCCCCAAGAAGTCCATTTTGAGCAGACCCAGTTCCTCTAAGTATTCCATAGAAAACTGGGTTAAAAAAATCTCACCTGATCCTTGCTGAATCGGGATTAAGTCGATTAACGGCTTCTCACTGATGACAACACCTGCAGCGTGCGTTGAGGTGTGACGGGGCAGCCCTTCCAGTTTCAGCGCTGTATTAAACAATCGGCTATTTAAAGGAGTCTCCTGGATGAATTTCCGTAAACCTTCCGATTCCTTATAGGCATCCTTTAAGGTTAGACCCGGGCGAGAAGGAATAAGCCTTGACATATAATCCAACTCTTTCGTATTTAAACCGAACACCCTTCCGACATCCCTTAAGGCTGCTTTCGCAGCAAGTGTACCGAATGTAGCAATTTGTGCAACATGCAGCTCTCCATATTTTTGTGCCACATATTCAATGACCTCATCCCGGCGATGGTCGGGAAAATCGATATCAATATCAGGCATGGAAATCCGTTCAGGGTTTAAAAATCTCTCAAACAACAGATGATGCTCAAGAGGGTCAACATCGGTTATGTATAACACATAGGCGACTAGGGACCCAGCAGCAGATCCCCTGCCCGGTCCGGTTAAAATCCCCTTTTCCCGTGCGTATCTCATAAAATCCCAAACAATTAAAAAATAATTGCTGAACTGCATCCGCTTAATTACATTCAATTCATAGGCCAGGCGGTCCAAGTACTCCGTTGATGGTTCCTCCGAAATTCTTTCCTTTAAACCTTTTTGACAAAGTTTTTCCAGATATTCTTCCGCCGGCATGCTGTTTTCCGTTGGAAAGGATGGAAGGTACGTTTTGTCTAAATTTATGTTTATATTACAACGTTTAGCAATCCTAAGCGTATTTTCCAGCGCCTCCGGGACATCCGCAAAGCACTCAGCCATTTCAGCGGAACTTTTTAAATAGAATTGGTCACTGCCCAGCTGCTGACGATGGTCGTCCTGCAATTTGTCACCATTTTTAATGGCTAACAGGCATTCATGAGCAAACATATCTTCTTTTTCCAAATAATAAACTTGATTGGTGGCCGCGAGCGGGATATTCCATTCTTTTGAAAGCCGGAGGAGCGGTTCCCTAAGTGTTTTTTCCTGTTCAAGCTGATGGTCTTGAAGGGCAAGATAAAAATTGCCGCGGCCAAAAATATCAGAAAGTTCAAGAGCAATATCTTTGGCCAAAGCCACTTCGTTTGTTAATAAAGCCTGCTCAATCTCCCCTTCTATTCCCGGTGTAATGGCAATGAGTCCCTTAGAATAAGCTTTGAGCCATTTGTGAGGAAGTCCATTTTCAGCCTTTGTTTGCACGGCACTGGATATTTTTAATAGATTCTTATAGCCTGCGTCATTTTCCGCTAACAACACAAGTGGATACGGTCCTTCTTCCATCCGTTCACTTTCGATATCCACCGTCAGTCCAATAATCGGTTTTATTTGTTGTTTTTTGCAAAGCTTATAAAATTCAATCGTCCCGTACATAACATTCCGGTCGGTTAATGCCAGCGTCCGAAATCCTTTGCTTCGGGCATTCTCCACTAAATCGGATACAGACGCCGTGCTGGTCAATAAACTATAGGCACTATATACATGAAGGTGAATAAAAGACATCCGGTCGCACCTCTCATTCTACTTTTATCTTACTTCCATTATAAAACTTGATATGAAAAAAAGAAAATATGTTCTATTTTTCACTGCCAACTCATATTAAATTGCACTTGTCCATATAAATGTATAAAGATCATTTGGCTAGACAAAGGCGGTTGAAGGAATGAAAGAACTTGGTTTTTTTCCAGCTTTTATCGAAAGCTATTTTATTGCGTTAGGAGTTGTGCTGGGAGGTTCGCTTATTGGGGGGATTGCCTCCTTTATAACTGGACAGCCTCCATTAACAACGGTTTACCGATTATCATCCGCCCTTAGAATTTGGGCGATTGTGGCGGCGATAGGAGGAACTTTTGATACGGTTTATACATTTGAACGCGGTTTTTTAAACGCCGATACGAAAGACCTATTTAAACAATTTCTATTAATTCTTTCGGCCTTGGGCGGTGCCCAGACAGGTGCACTGATTATTAACTGGCTGACCCAGGAGCATATTTCATCATGAGAATTCCTCCTTATTACCGCAGACCTTCGTGGCAGCGTTTTATTTCCGGAATGGCCGTCGGCGGTGCCATCAGCTGGTGCATATTTTTATATATTTATGGAGTTTTTCAAGAGGACAATGCAAAATTAATCAGAAAGCAGCAGAAGGATATAGCGGAGTTAAAAGACGACGTTAAAATTTGGCAACAAGATTACGCTGAATTGAATAATAAAAATTTAGGAAAAATCACGATTGAAAAAATAAATATCCGAATAACCAACTGGGAGAAATATAAATTAGATCAGTTCAGTGTTTTTCAAACAGAAGAAGCCGTCAGAGATGATATCAAAATCGTACTGGCAAAAGATTTGGAAACAGTCGCTAAAAGCAAAGACATGCTGAAAAAAATCATTGAAAACAAACCATATGAATTAAACGAAAAGCGGTATCGCCTTAAGGTAAAGGAAATGGTTATCTATACCACCCTGACCATACAGTTGGAAATGGAATTTGCTGAATGAAAACTCGTCGATTGGCGAGTCCGATAGGACGAAGACAGAGACGTAATTGAATTCATGCGTTAGGAAAGTATAAATTTGTGAAAATTTATACTTTCCTATTAGCTGAATAAAGAAACGGCCGCATCTGGCCGTTTCTTTGTGTATTATTTACAAACTGCATGTAGTTCTCTAAGTACATTATCTACTTCATCCCATGAATAGATGGAGGCACCTGCCGCTAACGGATGACCTCCTCCGTTAAACTTTCTGGCGACCACATTGATGACCGGTCCCTTTGAACGAAGCCGCACCCTTATCTGATCACTTTCCTCAATGAAGAAAACCCATGCTTTAATCCCTTTTACATCCCCTAAGGTACTGACTAACAATGACGCTTCTGCAGGTCTTGCATGGTATTCCTCAAGCAGTTCCTTTGTCAGTCTAACTGCTGCAACGCCGTTTTCTTGCATATCAAAGTTCTGCAATATGTACCCATTTAACTTAATAATATTTGGTTCTAGTTCATACATTCTGTCAAACAACTCCGTACGCGAGAAATTAAAGTGGATCAACTCTCCCGCATAAGCAAATGTCTTGTCCGTTGTACTCGGAAACAGAAATCTTCCAGTATCCCCGACAATGCCGCCGAATAACAGTCTTGCTGCTTCATCATTTATTTTTAGCCCTTTTTCTTTTCCATCTAAATAAAATTCATAAATCATTTCGCTGCAGGAGCTTGCAGTCGTATCGACCCACAATAAATCGCCATACGGATCTTCATTTGGGTGATGATCGATTTTAATCAGCATATCCCCCTTAGTGTAGCGCTTATCGTCAATCCTTTCTTGATTGGCCGTATCGCAGACTATCACCAGTGCGCCCTCATAAACTTCGTCTGCGACTTCATCCAGCCTTCTCATAAAGTGGAGGGTCGGCTCCTCCTGCCCAACTGCATAAATATTCTTTTCCGGAAAAGACGCCTTTAAGATAGCTGCCAATCCGCCCTGTGAACCATAGGCATCAGGATCAGGACGAACGTGGCGATGGATAATAATCGTGTCATATTGTTTGATTGTTTCCAGTATTTTCTCTTTCATATATTCTCCTTTTCAACCATCCTTTTATGAACATTGTAGCATTTTCCTTCAAATACAGGTAAAATATTAGGTGATTTTTAAAATTGGAGGAACATTAGATGCTAGGTTTGGTTTTTCTTATCGTTATTTTATTTGCTTTTTATTTATTTTATAAAACAAAATACATCCGGAGCAATCGTCCTGTTGAAAAGAAATGGCTTTCTGCTAAGTCCAATATTGCCCTCGGGCTTTTTGTCCTTATGTTTGGGATTAATACCATCTTCCTTTCCACCTCAACTGCGGCTTATATCGTTGCAGCCATATTCATTATATATGGAGTCTTATTTAGTTGGGTAGGATTCAAAAAATATAAGCATTACCATCGGTTTGCCATTGAAGAAGCTGAAATGCTTGAGGCAGAAAAATAACATAACTATAGCCGCTCCCTGAATACGAAGGAAGCGGCTATTTGTCATGTTATCTGTCAATCAATTGGCACATCATCATTGCTTTTCCGACAAGAACGCCTTCATTAAATACTTCCACGTCTACCTTTCCAAACTTTCGCCCTACTTCCAGCACTCTTGGATAGATTTCCAATGTGCTTTCCATTTGAACCGGTTTAATAAAGTAAATTGTCATATTTTCGACGACAAGATCACCTTTTTTATAGCTTTTCAGCACTCGGTTGGCGGCATCGGAGACGATGGTCGTAAATACACCATAGGAAATGGTCCCAAGGTGATTTGTCATTTGCGGGGTCACTTCACAGGTAAAAGCATCTTCTCCTTTATCTTTCCCCTGTAAAATTCCTATCTGATTGGTGACAATATCATCAAGAGTTACCCCCACCTGCGGCTGCCGCTGGTTCATTTGCAGTGCCTTCAGGACATCCTGCCTGCTGATCAGCCCGTCTAAGTGATTGGAGTCGTCCGCTACAGGAAGTACTTCAATACCTTCCCAGACCATCATATGCGCCGTTGAAGCAATACTTGTTTTACCGTTTACAGTCATAGGCTGTCTTGTCATTATTTTATCAATCGTTATATCCATATCCTGACCCAAAACATCTTTACTTGTTACCATCCCCTGGATTCTCATGTTATGGTCAACAACAGGGTAGCGGCTATGTGTAGTTTGCTGGTTTAATTCATGCCATCTTGAAACCTTATCGGTTGTTTTTAAATAATAAGTCTCCGATAAGGGTGTTAAGATATCTTCTACTAAAATAATTTCTTTTTTAATTAATTGGTCGTAAATCGCCCGATTTATCATCGTAGCGACAGTAAAAGTGTCGTAGCTTGAAGAGATAACCGGAAGCTCAAGTTCGTCTGCTAATCGTTTAACTTGCTCCTCCGTATCAAAGCCTCCGGTAACGAGTACGGCTGCTCCAGCTTTCAACGCAAGCTCATGGGCCTGTGTCCGATTTCCGACGATTAACAGATTTCCTGCCTCAGTGTAGCGCATCATGGCTTCCAATTTCATAGCACCGATCACAAATTTATTGAGCGTTTTATGCAGTCCCGTTCTTCCGCCCAATACTTGACCGTCGACAATGTTGACCACTTCCGCAAAGGTAAGCTTTTCAATATTTTCTTTTTTCTTCCGTTCAATCCGAATCGTGCCAACCCGTTCTATCGTACTGACGTAGCCTTTATTCTCGGCTTCTTTAATGGCACGATAGGCAGTTCCTTCGCTGACACTCATTGCTTTGGCAATTTGCCTGACAGAGATTTTCTCCCCAATCGGCAGTCCATCAATATATTCTAAAATTTGTTCATGCTTTGTCGCCAAGACCTTCACCCTTTATAATCAAATTCCAATCTATCCGTATCCGAAAATGTCTCCAATTTCATTATAAAGTTAAAAAAGTCTTGATTCAATGCGGTTTCTTATAAAGAAATCCCGCTCCTTAATGAAAAGAGCGGGATTTCTTCTTTAATTGCCCCAATTGCTGCTTTGAGATTTGCTTTTTTGGTGTATAAAGAAGCGCGGTAAGATTTCCGGCAATGACCACTAGAGCAAATCCTAGCCAAGCGATTGAAAAAATTCCTTGCGTCCCCTCAGCCGTTACCGAAAGCCTAGGAACCGCAAAATACAGCATAAGTGCTGCAAGTAAAATACATAGTAAATATCTATTCTTTTTCATCTTCCTTCCTCCTTAACAGAATGCTTGTTTTATTTTTATGCTATAAGGAGGAAAAAAAGTAGTTAAATTTCGATTGCTTCACCCGGGTTTAACACTTTTCCGTTTTTCTCTTCAAGTAATTCAATGAATCGATTAGGATCCTGCTTGATTGGCGGGAATGTATTGTAGTGAATTGGCACCACTGTTTTTGCCTGCAATAGCTTAGCCGCATAGGCAGCATCCTCTGGCCCCATTGTAAAATTATCGCCAATTGGAAGGAAGGCCACATCAATTGGATGACGTTCGCCAATCAACTTCATGTCTGAAAACAATCCAGTATCGCCTGCATGGTAAATGGTTTTGCCTTCACTGCTAAATAAAACCCCTGTCGGCATGCCGCAATAAATGATTTCATTGTTGTGTGTTGCGTAGCCTGAACCATGAAAGGCCTGGGTCAGTTTAACTGTTCCAAAATCAAAATGACACGCGCCGCCGATATTCATTCCATGTGTTTCAACGCCTTGCCAGCTAAGATATGTAGTCAGATCGGCATTAGCAACAACAAGCGATCCGCATCTTTTCGCGATTGCCACAGTATCACCGACATGGTCATTATGCCCATGCGTTAAAACAATCACATCTGCATGTACTTCCTCGGCCTTTAAATCTGTTAAGCTATTTCCTGTAATAAACGGATCAATTAAAATCGTTTTTCCATTAGTGTTAATTTGGACGACAGAATGACCGTGATAAGAAATTTTCATTTACATTACCCCTTTCAAAAACTATATTAACTACTTCCATAAAAGTTTCGGAAATCCTTCCACAATATACCCATATCAATCCTGTTTTAGCACATCATAAAATCAGATAGTTTACATTTTATTTTTCTATTGATACTCTCAAATAGGAAATGCTTTTAAAAAGGGAGGACCCTGATAATGAATCAACGAATTGAAAAGCTGCAAAGCTGGATGAAGGAAAATGATATTCATGTAAGCTTTGTTACTTCATCTGAAAATGTATTTTACTTAAGCGGCTACTATACAGACCCGCATGAACGATTGCTTGCTCTTGCTGTCTTTCAAGAAGAAGAGCCGTTTTTGGTTTGTCCGGAAATGGAGATTTACAATGCAAAAAATGCCGGCTGGCAGCATGAAATCATTGGCTTTAACGACATTGTTAATCCATGGGATATGATTGTAAATGCGATTAAGAAGCGCGGAATTACTGTTGGAAAAGCAGCAATCGAAAAAGAACACATGAATGTGGAACGCTATGAACAGCTTACGGAATTATTCCCAAATGCAGCGTTCATTTCTGTTGAAGAAAAATTAAGACTTCTCCGCATGATTAAGGATGCAGAAGAATTAAAAGCCATTGAAGAGGCGTGCGCCCTTGCAGATTACGCAGTTCAGTTTGGAGCCAGTGAAATTAAAGAAGGGAAAACCGAGCTTGATGTTCTTAACGCCCTTGAATACGCACTAAAGCAAAAAGGCGTAACAGAAATGTCGTTTTCAACTATGGTGTTAACTGGTGCGAACGCCGCCTCTCCACACGGCAATCCAGGCATGACCAGAATTAAAAAAGGCGATTTCATCTTATTTGATTTGGGTGTTGTCGTCGACCGCTATTGTTCTGATATCACAAGAACAGTTGCTTACGGGGATATTAACGATAAGCAAAAGGAAATCTATGATACAGTATTAAAAGCACAGTTAGCCGCATTAGAGGCAAGCAAACCAGGTGTAACAGCAGCGGAAGTTGATTTGACTGCCAGAAGAATCATCGGGGATGCAGGCTATGGAGAATATTTTCCACATCGGCTTGGCCATGGACTGGGAATTAGCATCCATGAATATCCTTCCATAAAGGAAACAAACCAGCTTGTTCTTCAAGAAGGAATGGTATACACTATTGAACCGGGCATCTACGTTCCTGGTGTTGCAGGCGTACGCATTGAAGATGATGTGTATATTACAGCCGATGGAGCAAGAGCATTAACAAAATTCCCGAAAGAGTTACAAATAATAAAGTAACCTGTTTGGATTTTTTTTACATTGAAATGTAGATTGATTTGATGTAACATACAAATACAGGCTGCGTTGTACGTAACAATAATAAAGTTTTAACCTTTAAGCTGTTATAGGGAGTTTAAACATCGAAGCTGGAATGACAAGCCTCTGTCTATATGACGTGGAGGACACGCAGAAAAGCTTCTGAAAACACCCACTTTGAGGAGTGGTGGTTTAAAACTTTCTTATATGAGGTACGGCAAATGCGGCTTTTTAATTTGGGTCTTTCTCACCAGCTTTCATATGAAGCTGGTTTTTATTTTTTTAATACAAAAGGGAGAACCGCTTTGGCGGCCTCCCTTTTTTCCTGTTCCTTACTGATCAAGTAAGCCTTTTGCTTCTCTGTATTCCAGTCCTTGAGCATCCGCAACCGCCTTATAGGTTACATAGCCGTCTAGTGTATTGATACCCTTTAATAATGCTACATTTTCTAAACAGGCCTGCCGGTAGCCTTTATTGGCAATCTGAACGGCATAAGGAACGGTTACATTTGTTAAAGCAATGGTCGAAGTTCTTGGAACAGCACCCGGCATGTTGGCAACAGCATAATGGACAACACCATGTTTAATATAGGTCGGGTTATCGTGGGTGGTGATTTTGTCGGTTGTTTCAAAAATCCCGCCTTGGTCAATCGCGATGTCCACCACAACACTCCCAGGTTTCATTGTCTTAATCATTTCTTCCGTTACCAGCCTCGGGGCTCTCGCACCGGGTATTAATACCGCCCCAATTACTAAATCCGATTCCTTTACTGCTTCAGCAATATTATAAGGGTTTGACATTAACGTTGTGACTTCTGAGCCAAAAATATCATCTAATTGGCGAAGGCGGTCTGGATTCAAATCAATGATTGTCACTTTTGCTCCCAAACCAATCGCCATTTTGGCTGCATTTGTCCCCGCGACACCGCCGCCAATAATTGTCACCGTTCCTCTTTGCACACCAGGTACACCTGAGAGAAGGATTCCCTTGCCTCCATAAACCTTTTCCAAAAATTGCGCACCAACTTGGGCCGCCATTCTTCCTGCAACCTCACTCATTGGTGTTAACAGTGGAAGGCTTCCGTTTGGAAGCTGGACCGTTTCATACGCGATACCAACCACTTTGTTTTCGATTAAAGTCTTTGTTAATTCGGGTTCAGGCGCTAGATGCAAATATGTAAATAGGATCAGACCTTCCCGAAAATATTTATATTCACTTGGAATTGGTTCTTTCACCTTCATAACCATGTCCATTGACCAAGCTTTGTCTGCAGATTCAGTTAATTTAGCCCCGGCCGACAAATAATCATCATCGGTGAATCCAGACCCCATTCCGGCTCCTTTTTCAATGTAAACCTCATGGCCGTAGTTAACCAAATTGCTTACTCCTGCTGGAGTCATGGCCACACGATTTTCATTGTTTTTCACTTCTTTAGGTACTCCAATTCGCATTTTCCATACCTCCAAATCTATTTGTTAAAGATACCCTGCCATATTCGGCAAGGCATTCATATTTTAATAGTAATAGCCAGACGGATATCCATAGTATGGGTATCCATAACCGTATCCATACGGGGATAACAAGGCTCCTGCGGCCAACCCAGTTAAGAACGGGGTGCCAAAACCGCCGTAATGGCCATAGCCGCCATAATGGCCATAACCATCATGATGAAATCCTCCGTGCCCAAACCCATGGTAAATTCTCGGGTCACTTGGGTCTGTTATATTATGGTTTATATCTACTATGGTATGACTGGGCATAGTATTCATGACGTGATACAAGTTGCATCTCTCCCCATTTTTTTAATTTTCTCTTTCCTCTTTTTCAGAATTCACTAAAGAATATGCGAACGCGGAGGTAAATTCTTGGGTAAATGCCCCATTCCAGAAGAATTTCATAGACTAATGCACAAATAATAAGGGCTGTTCTTTGAACAGCCCCCTCCGCCATTAACTATTCCTCAACTGCTGAAAAATTTCCATTTGTCGCTATTGCCGTTCCTTCGCCAATAAAACCGCTGTTATAAGAATTCATAATTTGTTCACTTACCTCAATTGCCCCATTTTCATCAAACTCAAATGAATATTGCTTATTCGGATCAAATTTAGTCATTTACCCCACCCCTTTTTATGTTAGTTACTTCATTATTGTTCGAAAAATTGCAACAGTTATTCGTTGTAAAATATTGTATAATCAAGGTGAGGAGATGATAATCATGGGACTTAAATATCAACATATTTTAGTCGCGATAGATGGATCAAAGGAAGCAGATTGGGCTTTTAAAAAGGGGATTGAAGTCGCAAAAAGGAACAATTCCAGCCTTCTATTAGTTCATGTCATTGATACTAGATCATTTGCCTTAATTGAAGCCTATGACACGGTTGTTGGAGAAAGAGCAGAGAAACTAGCCAAGGATATGCTTGAAAACTACCAAAAGCAGGCAGAGGATGCCGGTCTCTCAAATGTTCAGTATGAAATTGATTTCGGTTCTCCTAAAGTAAGGATTCCTAGGGATTTGGCTAAGAAGCATAATGTAGATTTAATTATTTGCGGTGCAACCGGAATGAATATGGTGGAAAGATTCTTTATTGGCAGCGTTTCTGAGCATATTACCCGTTACGCGCCATGTGATGTTCTCATCGTTCGTACCTTAAAAGATATAGATTAAAGACATACTGCACGAAGCTAAATAGGCTTCGTGCTTTATTTTGAACTTTTTTGCGTGAATGCACCATAGATGTGTAGTAAAATAAAATCAACCTATAATTGATTTTTGGAGGCTTCTATGAAAGAGGACTTTACATTCGACTCACGTCTTGGCATTTATATACCTGATTTACGAGCGGATTGGAATCAGTACAGCAAAGCAAATCAAGAAGCTATTCTCTATCATTGGGAACGGATACGAGGCTCGATTCCCGACCGAATTGCGGAACTGGAACAGGAAATCAACCATAAACAAGCACAGCTTTCAGATGAAAATGACTTCCCCCGCTCGTGTCAATTAAACACAGAAATTTCCGAATTGGCTTCCATCATCAATGATTTATGGCTCTGGTACCGTGCAGACCAAAGAGTTTCAGGAAAAGTTCATCAATAAAAAGTTAAGGGCCATAACCTCACTGCTACGGAGTATTAAAGCAGTGCTAGGTAATGGCCCCTTATCATCCTATAAATCTTTTTTAATTTCTTTTACGACATGGCCGATTTCGGGCAAAATCAGTTTGTTCATAGCAAGTTTTACAGCGCCGGAGGAGCCTGGTGTTGAGAAAACAGCTTTATTTTTAATAACGCCTGCAACTGCCCTTGAAAGTATAGCCGCAGAACCAATATCCTCTAGATAGCTCAGGATGCGAAAGATTTCACCGAATCCGGTCATTTCCTTTTCAAGCAGACTTTGAACCGTTTCAATTGTTACATCCCGTTTGGCAATACCTGTTCCGCCATTTGTCAGGATCACATCAATATCCTCACGCTCACAGCCTTTCAGTATTTCCTCCTGAATGGGCAGAGCCTCATCCTTTACAATACAGTAGTCAACAACCTTGTGGCCTGCTTCTTCAAGCAAATCAATCATCAATCCGCCGCTTTTATCCGTCTCTTTGTCACGTGTATCACTAACTGTAATCACTTTACAATTCACTTGAATCTGGGCTGATTTTCTATGTTCTTGAATACTCATTCGCCAAACTCCTCTTTTTCTTTTAAATAACGAAGCTGATAATATTTCTGAGCCAATTCCGTCACCTTCCTCGTCAGTTGATAATTGGCGCCTGCTCCAATTGCCATACTGATTAGCGGAACCCCTTGAACAAGTTTTTTTCTGAATAATGTAATGACCACCGCTTTAAACAGCTGCTGAAGTGGCTGCTCAAGCCAGGTGATATCTATTATCTCTTCTGTTCCTTCATAGAAATAAGGATTTTCATTCTGCTCCAATTCAGCCATTAAAGTGGCCCAGCCATCTTTTTTCATTCTTGGCGGCAGCGTCGCTGTATGAAATACCTTTAAAGAAGTCATCAATTCATAGGGAGTGTTGACTTCAAAACCATAGGACATGGCAATTAATTGAACGACTCTTAAATTAATTACTGCAATGGCTGGAATATCCGTCCCAAGCAAAAGTTTCCCGCCGGTCCCTGCCAAACCACCCTGGATAAACGAATATAGCCGGTGTTTGGCAATTTGCTGTTCAGCTATGTATTGCAATTGATCGAAATTCAATTGCCTTAGGTCTTCTATTTTTTCTGTGTCCTTGTTAAAAATTCTCGCGGAGGTGATGATTCTGTCCTTTGCATCCATTTGAAGCTGTGAGCCTTGGATAATTCCGTGCAAATGAAACAGCCAGCTGTCTAGACCTGAAAAAAACTGCCTTTGAAGATTCTCTGGCATAATGGAGAAGGACC
Source organism: Neobacillus sp. SAB-20_R2A (assembly GCF_049568635.1). Taxonomy (NCBI): domain Bacteria; kingdom Bacillati; phylum Bacillota; class Bacilli; order Caryophanales; family Bacillaceae; genus Neobacillus; species Neobacillus sp. SAB-20_R2A. Next base: position 4,694,982 of record NZ_CP145895.1, read on the forward strand.
GTTCCAAATATTTTTCATAGGTTAGTTGAAAGTCGTTTGCTTCATAGCTTAATAAGTTTTTTTCCCATTGCCGGATTTCGGCTAATTTTTTTCTTTCCTGGTCTGTTAATGGCATGCTTCCATCCCACCCTTTGAAAGCCTTTTTTATTCAGTATATCATATTAAAATTCAATGATAAAAAGGCAAAAGCCGCATTATTTTAGCCTTTGCCTTTTTATGAATTAATGAGATGATGCTAAACGCTGCACGTCCCTAGCTATCATTACTTCTTCGTTAGTTGGGATGACCAATACTTTAACCGGTGAATGCGGATAGTTGATAAACGCTTCTTTGCCTCTTACCTTGTTAAGAGCAGGGTCCCAGTAAACTCCCATAAACTCCAGACCTTTTAAAACATTTTCACGAATTACATCGCTATTTTCTCCGATACCCGCTGTAAAAATAATCGCATCGACACCGTACATACGGGCTGCATAGGAGCCTAGGTATTTATGAATTCGATTTGAAAACACGTTCAACGCAAGCTTCGCCCGTTCATTTCCTTGCTTTGCCTCGATTTCTATATCGCGGAGGTCACTTGAAAAACCGGACACTGCCAGCATCCCACTCTTTTTATTTAAAACATCCAATACTTCTTCAGCCGTTTTCCCTGTTTTCTCCATGATGTATGGAATAAGAGCAGGGTCAATATTTCCTGAGCGGGTCCCCATCGTAACACCGGCAAGCGGTGTAAAGCCCATGGAGGTATCAATCGACTTACCTCCTTGAATGGCTGTAATACTTGCCCCATTTCCCAAGTGGCAGGAAATTAACCGCAGTTGTTCAATCGGACGGCCTAATAATTCAGCAGCCCGCTGTGAAACATATTTATGGCTGGTTCCATGGAACCCATACTTACGGATGCCATATTTTTTGTAATATTCATATGGCAGACTATAAAGGTAAGAGCTCGCAGGCATGGTTTGGTGAAATGCGGTATCAAACACCGCCACTGCCGGAACATTTGGAAGCGCCTGTTTGAATGCCTTAATTCCGGTAACATTCGCCGGATTGTGTAATGGAGCAAGCTCCGATAATGCTTCTATTTTATTTAATATCTCGTCTGTAATGATAACAGAATCGTTAAATTCCTCTCCCCCATGGACGACGCGATGGCCAATTCCCTCGATTTCGTTTAAGGATTGGATAATACCAAGTGATGTCAGTTTATCTAACAGCATTTTAACTGCTACTTCATGATTTGGGATATCAAGTGTCTCTTGAATTTTTTCACCGTTAGCAGTGATATTGAAAATGGAATCATTCAATCCGATTCGTTCAATTAACCCTTTTGTAATGACTTCCTCTCCCGGCATTTCAAATAATTGAAATTTTAAAGAGGAACTACCTGCATTAATTGCGATTATTTTTGCCATTTGCTAAACGCTCCTTTTTTAAACCGATCTATATACATATACCCACTTTTATTTTGTGCAAACCGTTCTTGTTTATCTCCCTCAATTTCACATTTAAACACTGAAGAACATACATTTCAAGGTCAATTTCAAGTGGCAGCGTTTTCGGCAAATAATAATTATATTCCCATTTTTCTTAAAACATTATTAATATAAGGTTTCTCAACAAGTCTGTTGATTGGCGCTCCAGGCACTTCGCTTTCCGCGGGCGTGCCGGGAAGCCTCCTCGTCGCTGCGCTCCTGCGGGGTCTCCCCTGCCCCGTACTCCCGCAGGAGTCTTCGTGCCTTCCGCGCCAATCAACAGGTGTATAAATAAAAACTTCAACTCACAATGTTGAAGCAATTATATTCTTGCCAGAAGAGCAATGAAGGACAAAATCGATGGAATCCAAGTGGGAAATGTCCCTCTCATATATCATAAATGAACGACAAATTCTAGCGACTTAATTAGTCTGGTTGGAAAAAGAAAATGTGTGTTGCAATAATTAGGTTGTTTTCCTCCCTGTTGATTGGAGCGGAGGGCACTCGACTCCTGCGGGATATAGAGGTCACTGGAGACCCCGCAGGCGCCATAGCGCCGAGGAGGCTCCAGGACCTCCCCGCGGAAAGCGAGTGACCGGAGCGGAAATTAACAGGCCCCATTGTAGAAATTATCAATTAATAAAAAATCCGTAATTTAGATTTAAACAAAATAAAAAATGCCGAGAAAAATACCCTTTCTCGACAATCTGAGGTGACTTTTAACGTCACCCTTTGTTTTCCTGGAACCATTTTTCGATATTCACTAAAATTTTATCCATTTCCTGACGATTGGATAGACTTGGAAGGTTGACAAGCAACGCCTGTTTTGGCGGCTTTATCTCCTCGCCTTTTTTCTGCACAATTAAAATGCTTTTCGCGGAATTTTTATCACGGAACATGCTGTTCGGCAGCTGCATAAGCCCTTGAATGATTACCTCTTCCTTTAAATACTCATGGAGTTGTCCAGCTTGGGGGCTCTCAAAAAGACCATTAGGGATAAGGAAGAATAAATAGCCCCCCGGTTTCGTATGGCGGACGCTTTGCTCAATAAACAAATGATGCGAATAGGAATGACCCTCTTTCGCTTGTAGCTGGTAATCTGCTGCTCGAATATCATTTGGATAAAATCCAATCGGCAAATCCGCCACTACAGCATCAACTGATTCAATAAATAATGGTTCAAGGCTATCCTGATTAAAGAACTGAACCGGATTTTCTTGTAAATTTGCATTTACATAAGCAAGCTTTATTAAAAGATCATCAATCTCTACCCCAACAGCCGCAATTTCTTTATGAACATGGTTTAGTATCGTCATTAATAAATTCCCGGTACCAACTGCAGGGTCAAGCAAACGGAAGGATGGTTTTTTAATAAAACGCTCAACCAAATACGCAATGAGCATCCCAACGGAATCAGGAGTCATTTGATGGTTGGGCTGAACATTTTCTTTCATGCCTTTTAAAATAACCAGCTGAAATGCCTTACGAATATCCTCATTTGAGTATTTCTCCAAATCTATCTCTTCATATTGCTTTTTCAGTCTTTTTAGCGTTAATTCACTTAGTTCTTCCTGAAGGATAGATGCTTGGAAAAGATTCTCGCCGGTCTCAGCTAAAGCTTCCAAAAAAGAACAATCCAATTCTTCCTGTAAGACTAAAGCTGTTTCATTAAACATTGTAAACAATTTTTCAGTTGAAGAAATATTCATATTACACCTCACGATAAAAGGCCCCGCTGCCGCGGAGGCCTTCATTTAATTATTACTTAGCGCTTTTTGCTGCTTCAAGAGCCGCTTCGTAATCTGGATGATTCGTAGCTTCGCTTACATACTCAACATATGTTACTGTATCGCTTGAATCTACCACAAATACAGCACGAGTTAATAATCTTAAGCTTTCGATTGCTACTCCGTAAGCTTCTCCAAAAGAAAGGTCACGGTGATCAGATAAGGTTTGGACATTTTCGATGCCAGCTGCTGCACACCAGCGTTTTTGAGCAAATGGAAGGTCCACGCTTACAGTTAAAATTTTAACATTACCTAAACTGTTTGCTTCTTCGTTAAAGCGGCGTGTTTCTGCATCACAAACCCCAGTATCCAATGATGGAACGGAAGTAATTAAACGAACCTGCCCCTTGGTGTTGTCTAAAGTAACTTCTGATAAGTCATTGGCAAGTACTGTGAAATTAGGAGCTTTGTCTCCTACTTTTACCTCATTGCCTAATAGAGTAACCGGATTTCCCTTAAATGTAACATTTGCCATCTTTACATCCTCCTTTGTCAGTTCAAGTAAATCAGGCACTAAAACCTGCTCACTTGGAATATGTACAGAGTAAATATATCCTTTCAATACTATTTTTGCAATTATTAAGACTTTTAGAAAGAACACATTTTTAAACCCTCCATCATGAAAAAAGTTAACCTTCCTAAAGTGGTTTGGAAGATTAACCTTTCAACTTATATATCAAAATCATGTTTTGCCTGGTTGTTTTGATATTGCGGGCTGCTCTGCTGTTTTGCTTCATCTTTTTTCGCAAACATCTGCTGAATCTTGTCAACTGCCTGAGGGGCAAGCTCTAGGATTTTCTCATATAAGTGTGTGCTTTCGTCTAAATGAAGCATCTTAACCCCTTGTGAATTGACAATTAAAAAGGCAATTGGGGTAATCGATACACCGGCACCACTACCGCCGCCAAATGGAAGCTTTATCCCGCCCTGGCTTTGGCCCCCTTGACCGCCTTGTCCTTGGCCTTGTGATGTATCCATTTTGAACTCGCTGCCTCCCGCTGCAAATCCAAAGCCTACCCTGGAAACAGTCAGGATGACACTTCCATCCGGAGTTTCCACAGGATCTCCGATGATGGTGTTTACATCAATCATTTCCTTTAAGCTTTCCATCGCTGTCGTCATTAAACCTTGAATTGGATGATCAGACATAGCAGTCTCCTCCTCTTTCAAATTGAATTGGTTCTATCATTTGAAAAATTAGATTTGTTTTTGAAAGGCGGTTTCCCCCCCTTCCAAAATTTAATCAGTTTTAATCCTGCCAAAATAGCATACCCGATTCGAAACTGAAAAATACATTGAAAATAAGTTTGGACTACGCTTCCTTGAAACTGGGGAGTTATGCTTAATTTTGGCGTTGTTTTTAGGTTTAAATATTGACTGAGAACCCCGATAACCGATCCTTTCAACGTCCAAAGAGCTCCTGTCAAAATAGCTGTATGTGCTGCATCACCTATACCAATCAAAGTCTGCCATTCAAATTCTTTAATACTTATTTTTCGTAAAAATTTCCTGATGATAATTTGGAGTCCATTTACTTTTTTTAAGAGATCCTGGGTACGTTTCCAGTAGGACTTCACGTCTTTATTTGTAATTTGGGTCAAATTCGGTTTGGAACTTTCGGCCTTTCCTGTTTCTGTGCTGCTTTTAACAACAATGCTCGGAGAATCTTCATCTACCTTGATTAATGGGATGCTTTTCTTATACCTAATAAGTCCAAACCAGATCCTAAACTCTACCTTTAAATCATCATTATCATTGTGATGGAAATAAGTCAGCAGAATCGTTAGTTTAGTGAAAAGGATGAGAATAAATAAGAGCAAAAGAATTATCAGGGATGCCAACAGCCAGATCAAAGTTTTCACAACCTTTCAACGTGCTATTATTTCCCATAGAAAAAAAAATAAACCTGCCGAATTGAATCGGCAGGCTGTATTATGATTCAGTATGAATAACGGTCGTATCAGTAAAAAGGTCATGCAAACCTTGTTTTTTAGGTAAAAAGGCGACGATTATATAGCCGATAACGATCGTGGCAGAAATAAAGCGGCCAATCCATTCCCTAAACAAAACTGTTCCCCATGTAAGCCTTTCCTGATCAAGGTTTATGACTTTTAGTCCAAATACCATTTTTCCGAGCGTTTGGTTAAAAAACTTGGTCATCAATACAAAATATAAGTAAAAGATCACGGCTGATGAGATAGAAACAGGTGAAAACATATTAAATTCAGATAAAGATATATCCAATAAGGGGAAAAGAGGATTAATTAATATTCGCTCTATGCTGCCTACAACGATCAAGTCGAGCAAAAATGCCCAAAAGCGCATCCAAAAACCTGCGTATCGAACAGGCCTTACTTCATTCGTGTCCATCTGCTTTCCCCCTATTCCGCATATAAATACATGAGACGCGGTGAATTTGGTTTGGAAAGGATTTTCATCAAACCGGCCATTTCCGCACTGTCGCCTAGCCATTTTTGTGCTTGAAATTGAAACATGGAGGCAAAGCCAAGGTCATCCGTATAACGGACTACTTTTGCACCTTTTAGCTTTTCATTTTTCTTCATTTCCGAAATAACATCATCTAGGTATCCAAACCCATCAATCAGCTTCAATTCCTTCGCCTGATGTCCGTCGTAAACACGGCCATCAGCAATCTGTTTAACCTGGTCGATTGTCATCCCCCTGCCATCTGAAATGACTTTAACAAATCCTTCATAAGAGTTATCAATCATCTTTTGTAGGATTTGCCGCTCTTCCTCGGTCATTTCTCTTGTCGGACTCATAATATCCTTATACTTACCGCTCTTTATCGTGACAAAATCAACGCCGTATTTATCTGCTAGCCCCTTATAATTGATTCCTTCCATGATTACCCCAAGGCTCCCTGTCAAAGTCTCAGGACTCGCATAGATCTTCTTAGCAGCGGTTGAAATATAATAGCCTCCTGAAGCCGCCATGGAGCCCATTGAAATATATACCGGCTTTTTCGTTTCTTTCTGAATTTCCTTTAGCTTATCATGAATTTCCGCACTTTCAACGACTCCGCCACCTGGGGAGTTAACCCTGATAATGACCCCCTTGACGGAATCATCCTCTTTAATATGGTTCAGTTTTTTCATAAAGCCCTGATGATTATAGCCAGAGCTTTGCAAGAGCGAGCCCGTTTCTCCTGTGTCCTGAATGACCCCATCTACATCGAGGATGACTATTTTTTTTAATTCGCTTCCATCATCCACAACTTCTTCCGTAAAGGGTTCTTCCCCTGCGGCCATCAATTCACTAAAGTCTGTTTTGATACCTTTAAAAGCAAATGCTGATAAAAAGTTAATTAGAATTGAAAAAATAAATAATGCCGCAGCAATTCCAAGTGCGGCCCAGCGTTTACCACTCATAAATATCCCCCTTTTTAACGATTCTGTTAAATTTCCCTAGCTGTTCTCATATTGTTTCAAAAAAATGCTAAACTAATTTGAGATTACTATTATTTTATCAAAATTTGGATTTTAACAGGACTATAATACTTTAATTTTTTCCAGGAGGTCTAATATATGCCAGAAAGGCAAATGATTTACTATGATTATAAACACGATAACGATACCCTCATTAAAGCCGCCCCTCTTTTTGAAGCCACTGAACGCTATGGTTTTACGATTGTCGATGATTATCATAAAGCAAATATCATTGCTAGTATCGGGGATGACGGGGCTTTTCTTCAGGCCGTCAGAAAAACCGGTTTTCGGGAAGATTGCCTATATATGGGGATATCCACAAAAAACAATTTAAATATGTATTGTGATTTTCGTATTGGCGAAACCTCAAATATGATTAATGCCATGCTGAAAGAACAGTTGGAGGTCCGCCGCTACCCGCTTATCGACGTTTCTGTAGATGGGAAAGGAACTTTTACGTGTCTCAACGAATTCAGCATCCGCTCGTCCATTATTAAAACTCTTGTCATTGATGTTTTTGTGGATGATGTGCATTTCGAAACCTTCCGTGGGGATGGGCTGATTGTTGCGACACCAACGGGAAGCACCGCCTATAATAAGTCAGTGCGGGGTGCGGTCGTTGATCCGCTTCTCTCCTGCATGCAGGTAAGCGAGGTTGCTTCAATTAACAACAACAATTACCGGACACTTGGCGCATCGTTTATTTTGAGCGGAGAAAGGGCGCTTACACTTAAAGTTGTTTCAGAGGAAAATGATTACCCGACCATGGGGATGGATAATGAAGCACTTAGCATTCGCCATGTTGATAAAATCAAAATTCAGTTAAGTGATAAAAAATTAAAAACGCTGAAATTAAAGGACAACTCCTTCTTTGAAAAGGTAAAAAGGACGTTTTTATAATTTTTTGATTGTCCCTGCTAAAGGGCCTGTTGATTTCCGCTCCGGGCACTCGCTTTCCGCGGGGAGGTCCTGGAGCCGAGTGCCCTCCGCTTCAATCAACAGGGAGGCAAATCAACTTAAGTATTCAACACATATTTTCCATCCTTGATAAGTGTGCTACACTCTGGTTCATGAAATTTTAAACTTAAAAACCAACGATAGACAATGTTCATTTTTATTTTTCACTCTAGACCGAATACCAAAAAATACCCAATAAACTAAGCTTAAACATTAATTTCACCATTTATATAATTAGAGTTGAAGGACTAAATTGAATACACCTGTTGATTGGCGCGGAAGGCACGAAGACTCCTGCGGGAGTACGGGGCAGGGGAGACCCCGCAGGAGCGAAGCGATGAGGAGGCTCCCCGGCACGCCCGCGGAAAGCGAAGTGCCTGGAGCGCCAATCAACAGACTTGTTGAAAATTCTTATATTAATAATATAATAACGAATTAACGCTGTTTATCGAAAATGAGTATAATAAAAAGCTGTCGATAGTTTCTCGACAGCCTTTTATTATATTGCTCTTTTTTCTTTTCTCCATTTAAACTGTTTTCCCGGCAAAAGCTTTGTTTTGGATAGGGAGTAGATGGTTAATGCTGACCAAATGAAGATGAAGGATAGCAATTGCACTTTTGAAAAATGTTCATTATATACAAAAATCCCTAAAAGTAAGGTGAGTGTCGGTGCAATATATTGCAAAAAGCCAAGTAATGATAATGGAATTTTTTGCGCGCCCTTTGCAAAATATAAAAGAGGTACTGCAGTTGCGACACCTGCCCCTATTAAGAGCAAATCCGTGCCAATTCCTTTATGCAAAAACGCCATGGACCCGTTGATAAACAAATATCCTAAATAAATAACTGCAAGCGGTGTAACCACTAGTGTCTCTAAAGTCAGTCCGACAGATGATTCAACGTTAACAAGCTTTTTTACAAGCCCGTATAATCCAAACGTCAGCGCCAAAACAATGGCAACCCACGGGAATGTGCCATGAGAGATGCTGATGATTAATACGCCAATGGCTGCCAGCCCAAAGGAAATATATTGATAAAATGATAGCTTTTCTTTCAGGACAATCATTCCCAATAAAATACTGACCAGTGGATTTATATAATATCCGAGGCTTGTTTCAATCATATGGCCATTATTGACCGCCCAAATGTAAGTAAACCAGTTTACACTTATTAATAAGGACGCCAATATTAATGCGTACATTTGTTTTTTATTTTTTGCGAAGCCTCTTAAAGTCTCTGTAAATAGTCCCATTTTCCTCGTGAAAATAAGTATAAAAAGCATTAAAACAAACGACCAAACAACACGGCTGGCAAGGATTTCTTCCGCTTGCACATCCCCTAAAAGTTTCCAATATATTGGCAGCAATCCCCAAAGCAAATAGGAAACAGCGGCATAAATAACCCCTTGCTGCGTTTCATTCTTATTCATTAATTCCGCATCCCCAATTCTTTCTATTCTCGAAATACTCCTTATTATAACTTGAAACAGCAATGATTGGGGATTTTTCTGCCTGACAAATTTTTCATTCTATTCTTAAAGGCACGCGGTTTACCGTGTGCCTTAAAAAAAACATTTTATAGATTTTTGGCTGATTCCAATTCCTTTTGACGCAGCTCGATTCTTCGTATTTTTCCAGAAGTGGTCTTTGGTAGTTCTGGGATATACTCTATTTTTCTTGGATACTTATATGGCGCTGTCAGCGTTTTGACATGCTCCTGAAGGGTTTTCGTCAATTCAGGGTCAGCTTGGTTCACATTCTCTGTTAGAACAACAAAGGCTTTAACGATATTTCCACGGACTTCATCTGGACTTGCCACAACCGCACATTCTTTGACAAACGGGTGCTTAACAAGGGCATCCTCCACTTCGAATGGTCCAATCGTATAGCCGGAGCTGATAATGATATCATCGCCTCGTCCTTCAAACCAGAAATAGCCGTCTTCATCCATTTTCGCTTTATCTCCGGTGACATAATAATCACCGCGGAATTGCATGGCTGTTCTTTCAGGATCTTTATAGTAGTTTTTAAACAGGGCAGGGGTTTCGACGTGTACAGCAATATCGCCTACTTCACCAACGCCGCAAACTTGACCTTCTTCATTAATGATTTCAACGCGATTGCCAGGCGTTGGTTTGCCCATGGAACCTGGTTTCAACTCCATACCTTTTGTAACTCCAACAAGCAATGTATTTTCTGTTTGACCATAGCCATCTCGAACATCCAATTGGAAATATTTACGGAATGTATCAATAACCTCACGATTTAGTGGTTCGCCAGCCGATACAGCACTATGAAGATTTGGCAGCTGATAGTCTGCTAAATTATCGACTTTCGCCATTAAACGATATTCGGTTGGTGTACAGCATAATACATTGACGTCATATTTCTGAAGAAGGCTTAAATATTTTTGCGGCTCAAATTTGCCGTTGTAAACGAATCCTGTTGCCCCTGACCCTAATACCGACAGGAACGGACTCCAAATCCACTTTTGCCACCCAGGGCCGGCAGTCGCCCAAACCGTATCGCTTTCTTCAATGCAAAGCCACTTGGCTGCTGCTGTCCGTAAGTGCGCAAAAGCCCATCCATGCGTGTGAACAACCCCTTTAGGGTTGCCTGTTGTACCCGATGTATAGGATAAGAAAGCCATGTCATCACGGTTGGTTTCCGCAAGAAGAAATACATCTGATGCTACTTTCATTTCAGCATCCAATCGTTTCCACCCCTCCAGGTCGACCCCGATTGTGAACTTGACTAGTTTTTGTACTTCTGCAATGTCTTTAAATTGGTCGACATATGGATAATAGCTAATGAGTGCTTTTACATCACCATGGGTAATACGGTACTGAAGGTCCTTCTCCCTTAGCATTTCCGAGCTTGGGATTACAACCATACCTGCTTTTAATGCAGCCAGATAGACAACGTATGCCTCAATCAGCCGCGGGACTATGACAAGAACTACATCACCTTTTTGTAACCCATTCTGGGCAAAGACATTGCAGGCTTGATTTACTTGCTTCATTAAATTTTCATATGTAATTTCTTTTGTTTCACCTGATTCATTTTCCCATTTAAGGGCTAATTTGTGTGGGTCCTTCGCAAACTGCTCAACCTCGGCAACAAGATTGTATTTTTCCGGTGCAATTAAATCTTCCCGCTTCATTAATATCCCCTCCACTTGGTAACAATGTATTATATTTGATGTTATTACCTAGTCCTAATTATACGCCCTTTTCTGAAAAATAAAAAGAGAGAGCGAGAAAAAATCCCGCTCTCTGTAGCCATCATATTCTTTTTTAATTAACGAGCAAATCCGCCGCCTAATTGTGATTCAGCCATAGCTACTAGACGTTTAGTGATTTCACCACCAACAGATCCGTTAGCGCGTGAAGTAGTGTCTGCACCAAGGTTCACGCCAAATTCTTGAGCAATTTCATATTTCATTGCATCAAGAGCTTGCTGAGCACCATTTACTAGTAATTGGTTAGAGTTGTTGTTAGCCATCTATACTCACCTCCTTGTGAGTATAGAATGTGTAGAACACTAAAGCTTCATGCAAAATTAGAATTGGTAAATGTTCACAAAATATACTTAAATACGTTTAAAATAATTCACTGAATTCCGAATGAGTCTCACTGTCAGGTTTTATTAAAAGCGTTTCAACTTCCTGTACAGCCTCTTGAATTAATGGGTCAAAATCGAAATAACTTTCGTATTGATTCACTTTTTCTCTTTTTGGCTTTGTTTTCGGTGATGCTGGCACAAAAATAGTGCAGCAATCTTCATACGGCCGATTGGAAATTTCAAGTGTATCAATTTCACTCGCGATTTTAATAATATCCGTTTTGTCCATTGAAATCAAGGGACGTAAAATCGGTGTATTTGTCACTTCATTAATCGCATACATGCTCTCAAGTGTTTGGCTGGCAACCTGGCCAAGGCTTTCGCCGGTAACAATGGCCAACCCCTCTTGTTTTATGCGGATTTCATCCGTAATGCGGAGCATCATTCTTCTTGTTGAAGTCATCGTATAATTTTCAGGCACCTGTTCGCGGATGGCCTGCTGAACATCGGTAAATGGCACAATATGAAGCTTTAATGAGCCGCCTGCCATCTCGGCCAGTTTTTTTGAAAGGTCAATAACTTTTTCTTTCGCACGTTCACTAGTAAATGGCGGACTGAAAAAATGAACTGCTTCAATTTCCAGGCCACGCTTCATTGCCATATATCCCGCTACCGGGCTGTCAATTCCTCCGGAAAGCATCAACATGGCTTTACCGCTTGATTCTGAAGGAAGTCCACCCGCTCCTTTTATCGTTTCGCAGGACAAATAAACGGCCTCTTTACGTACCTCTACCCGTAAATTAATATCGGGATTTCGAACATCCACCTTAATCCCGGGTATGTTTGTTAATAAATGGCCGCCTATAGCATTATTAATTTCATCTGTATTCAGATCAAAGGTTTTATCTGATCTTTTAGCTGTTACCTTAAAGGTTTTCCCCTCTTTATAGAGAGACTTTACTAATGTTAAAGACACTTCTTTAATGGACTCCATTTCCCTCTCGACCTTTATGGCCGGGCTGAAGGACTGAATCCCAAATATATTCTTTAATTTTTTGATGATTTCTATCCCGTTTTCCCCATTTAATAGGACATACATCCGATCGCGGCTAGCTTCCATTTTGATATTTGGAAACGGGGTAAGGGCAATTCTCACACTTTTTCTAAGTTTATCAACAAACTTATTGCGATTTCTTCCCTTTGTAGATATTTCCCCGTAGCGGATTAATATACGGTCATAATTCATTTATTCATTACCCTTCCTAAATGTTTTACTGTTTCCTCTATCGCTAAGATCGCCTTCCTTGCTTCTTCTTCTGTATTGTCAAAGGAAAGGCTGATTCTTATTGCACTTTCAGCAAGGTCTTCAGGCACTCCCATTTGAAGCAAAGTATTGCTAGGGGCCTTCTTTTTTGAAGAGCATGCACTCGTGGTCGATACAAAAATGTTTTTCTGCTCAAGTGCATGAATGAACACTTCTGATTTGATCCCTTTTAAAGAAAAATTTAAAATATGCGGTGCTGAGTTTTCTATCGGAGTATTGATTTGAATCTGTTCCATTTCATTTAACTTATTTCTTAACAGGTTTTTAAGCTTAATCATGCTCTCCATTACTTCAGCACTTTTATCCAGTGTCATCCTGAGTGCTTTGGCCATTGCAACTGCACCGGCAACATTTTCCGTACCACTGCGGATTTTCCGTTCCTGATTTCCTCCGGAAAAAAGCGGTGCTATCCTGACTCCCTCACGAACAAAAAGGGCACCTGTCCCCTTTAATCCATGGATTTTATGAGCCGATATGGATAATAAATCTATCCTGCTTTCATATATGTTTATAGGAACCTTGCCAATTCCCTGAACCGCATCAACGTGGAATATAACGGATGGGTAGCTTTTTAACATGTCCCCTATTTCGTTAATGGGCTGAATTGTACCAACCTCATTATTGACCTTCATGATAGAAACCAAAATAGTATCTTTTCTAATCGAGCTTTTTACATCGTCAGCAGATACACGCCCATCCTTATCAACAGGGAGGCGGGTTATTTCAAAGCCTTCCTGCTCAAGCTGCTCCATTACAGTTAGAACAGATGGATGCTCCACACTTGATGTAATCAGGTGGCGCCCCCTGTTTCGGTTACCTAAAGCTGCCCCTTTAATGGCAAGGTTATTGCTCTCTGTACCACCCGAGGTAAAATATAATTCATTCGTTTTAACCCCAATGAGCTTGGCTGTTTGTTCTCTTGCCTGGGAAAGAAGCTTTTCTGCCTGTCCCCCGAAACTGTGCAATGAAGAGGGATTCCCAAAATATTCACTCGAAACAGTTAGAAATGAGTTCAATACTTCCTTATATGGTTTAGTTGTTGCACTATTATCAAAATAAATCATGGTTTACAACCTTCCTTTAACACCTCTGCCAAAATAAATCTTACCATAAATTATTATCTTGAAAAAGCAAATAAAAAATTGCTGATTGGCGAGTCCAATAGAATGAAGACAGAAGCGTAGTTGAATTATACTTTCTTATTAGCCAAAGAAAAAAAACCGATATGACAATCGGTTTTTCCTAATCAATAGTTACAGGTGTCTTTATTTTTTTCAATGCGTCCGGGTCAATCCCCTCGATCGTAGCAGCAGCCTGCTCTAATGCCTCTTGATAATCATAACGGCGAAAAGCCTCTTCTGCATTCCTTAATCCATTTGCAACAGAAGGATACTGACTCCGGTATCGATTCCCGTATTGGATCGCCTTCTCGGCAAGCGTAACATTTTCTATCAATTCCAAAGTAGAATTTACCAATTTATCAACTGATAGAACAGCAATCTCTAAATACTGATTTAGTGCCGCTATATTAAGAGGCTTTTCCTCGAGCTGGTATCTGACATTTTGGATGCTCTCGTTCGTATCCTCCAATAAATACCGATATTCTTCAGGCAGTCCTGGAACATTTTGTTTTTGAACAAGGCGGAAGGTTTCTCCAACCTTTTTAGCCAATTCTTGGACTTTATCTCTTGCTTCCAGTTCGTCCTTCCTAAGGGCTTGAAGTTTAAAAGCAAAGGTTTGCTGCTCCTCACGTATGAGGTCTAAGTGTTCTTTTATTTCATTTAACTCTTCACCCATGATGGACTGAGCTGTTTGGTTTTGCTTTATTTTCTCTGATAATATTTCATAGCGTTTGTAAACAGCCTCAAGCTCTCTTTCCAAATTGTTCAGTGTTTCCAAATCCTGATCAGCCAATTGGTAGGTAGCCTGTACATGAAGGACTTCCGATGCGAGATATTTATTCACTTCTTCCGCCTCAGCAAGCAGACTGCTGGTTGCCTGTTCATTTTTCTTTACAAAATGCTTGGCATGTACCTCTTTTTCTAAAAGGTCCAAAAGAATATCCACCCGCTGTTTTATTTCTTTATTTCCATCCTGAGCCTGATCAACTTCGCTTTTTTCAACTAAAGCTAAATTTTCTCTGATTTTTTCCTCGAGACGCTCTATTTCTGTTTCCACATGGACATGTTCTAAATAGTACCCCTGTTCCATCATTTCCCGTAAACCAGACCTTACCTCGGCCAACTGGTTTGGAATCAGCGACTGACATTCAATTAAAAGTTGCGGAATTAAATCCATATTATTCTTTATACCAGTTAGTTTATCGTGAATGAATAGTACGACTTCACGTGCCTCCAAGTAATTTCCTTGCTCTGTTTTTTCATCGAATTCATGAAATTTCCCCATGACCTCAGTAAGCGCCGCTTCCAGATGTTTCTCGGAATTGCCAAAGCTATGGCGATGCGCGAGCAAGGTTTTCTTTGTCTCTCGATACAGTTCCTTCAATTCCTCAATTTCTACACGGTTTTTTTCCTCGCTGCCGACCAGTTCATGAAGCTCTTCGATAATTTTATTAACTTGATTTTCAGTTTCTTGTAATTTTTCCGTGATTTTGCTTTGGGCCTCTTTTGCTTTTTTGAATCTATAGCGGTCTATGTATTCCTCTGCATCAAACAGCAATTCTTCCAAATCCGGCAGCTTGACAGTCACAATATCGTCCCATTCATTCCGCCAGCGCTCAAAAAGCTCCTCTGTTTGTCCGGTCATATTAAGCTGTTTTACTTTAGCCATTTCATCAGGGATTGGTCTATTAAACAAATCAATTTTCCAGGCCTCGAGATGGTCCATTTCTTTAAAATGCTTTTTCTTTATTAGATACCCTAATACAAATATCGCAAGGATAAGGATGAATAACCCTATTATATATTTCACTTGCAAGCCTCCTGTTCCGAACAGCTGTCATTCTCATCTATTTAAAAAATCCGTTAATGATTAAATTCGATGCCTTAATGATACCATGTATACGACAATTTTTGACTAGTAATTTCAATTTTTTTGTAAAAGAAAATCAAAAAAAGCACTCTGCTGTATAAATTCATCATGACAGCTAGTGCTTTACCTTTTTTTAAATCATTTTGAGGGAGCTTTTCAGCTGAGGGCTTTGATTCAAATCCTGGACTCTACTTTATAATCGCTTCTTTTTTTATTTGAACATCGGAACAAAGAGTTTTGTCAATCCATTGATAAAGGTCCTTTAAATATTTTTGCTCGAAAAACTTTTCATTTGGGAAAACATACAGCACTTCTCTCATGTAATGAGTATTCATAAACGGCATCATTAAAAGACCCTTTAGCTGGATAATTAAATAAGGAATCGAATGCGGCCGAAATTCATTCCACTCAAAGCCTCTTTCAAATATCTTTTGAAAATAGTACTTTTCCTTCAAGGAATAGGTGGCCATGATTTCTCTTACCATTTGCGAATCAATTGACATTTCCCTGTACACAAAGCTGGCAAGCTGAATGTTTTCCCATTGATAATGGAGCAAATCCGCTACCACACGCTTCAGACAAATTGCTGCCCCTTTTTCAATGGTTGCAAAGGCCGCTTCCATTTTATTGATGTACTGTTCAAAAAAATAGGTAAAACAATATTCCAAAAGCCCCTCTTTGTTGCCAAAGTAGTAAGCAATGGTGGCCGTATTTACTTTCGCGGCATCAGCGATATCCCTTATCGACGTACCTGAGTAGCCTTTGGAATTGAACAACAAAATAGCAGCTGCAACGACCGAATCCTTTGAACTTTTCTTCATCCCTTTTCCCCCTTTTCGAACACAAAATCCCCTAATATAATTGTTCTTTTTCTTGATAAGGATTCCTCTATGAAAAAATCGACAAAGTCTGCTCTTTTTCTTTTCAATCTGCTAAAATAGACTATAAAACTTTAAAAAGTAGGGGGAAAAAGGATGTTTAACGTCGAAATGTACAAAGGGACTCGTGAAGAAAATTATGAATTAGTAAAGAAGCAATTGCATGCCCTCATCCACGATGAAAAAAATCAAATTGCCAATTTGAGCAATGCTTCCTCCTTGTTGAACCAATTTTTAGACCGGATTAATTGGGTCGGCTTTTATTTGATGGAGGACGGGGAGCTAGTCCTTGGACCATTTCAAGGTCTGCCTGCCTGCGTCCGTATTCCGGTTGGAAAAGGTGTATGCGGGACAGCAGTCCAGAAAGCAGAGACGCTTCGGGTCGCAGACGTGCATCAATTCCCGGGCCATATCGCCTGTGATGCTGCCTCCCAGTCAGAGATTGTCATTCCACTTGTAAAAGGTGATCAGGTTATAGGTGTCCTAGATATTGATTCGCCGGAAAAAAACCGTTTTGATGAGTTGGACCAAGAAAAGCTTGAGGAATTCGTTGCCATACTGAATGATCATTTATAATAAAAGGCTGTCGAGAAACTATCGACAGCCTTTTATTATACTCATTTTCTTTAACAAACCACTGCGTTAATTCAAGGCTTTTCAACAAGTCTGTTGATTAGCACTCCAGGCACTTCGCTTTCCGTGGGCGTGCCGGGGAGCCTCGTCGCTGCGCTCCTGCGGGGTCTCCCCTGACCCGTACTCCCACAGGAGTCTTCGTGCCTTCCGCGCCAATCAACAGGTGTTTTATACTAAGGTTCTTTTATTGTATGCGACCTAACAATTGAAAAAATCAGTGGTACGGTTGCGTATAGCTTTTCTATGCTCCCAAACTTTTGAAAAAATCAGTGGTACGGTCGCATATAGCCTTCCTATGAGCCCCAACTTTTGAAATGATCAGCGGTACGGTCGCATATAGCCTTTCTTTGAGCCCTAACCCTTTGAAAAATCAGTGGTTCGGTCGCATATAGCCTTCCTATGAGCCCCAACTTTTGAAATAATCAGCGGTTCGGTCGCATATAGCCTTCCTACGAGCCCCAACCCTTTGAAAAATCAGCGGTTCGGTCGCATATAGCCTTCCTATGAGCCCCAACCCTTTGAAAAATCAGCGGTTCGGTCGCATATAGACTTCCTATGAGCCCCAACTTTTGAAATGATCAGCGGTACGGTCGCATATAGCCTTCCTATGACCCCCAACTTTTGAAATAATCAGCGGTACGGTCGCATAGCTTTTCTATGCTCCCCAACCATAAAAAAATCAACAGACCAGTCGGATAGGAGCAAAAAAGATTACAACACACTTAGTAAGGTTGGAAGATGTTGTTTCAATAATTAGGTTGATTTGCCTACCTATTGATTGGAGCGGAGGGCACTCTACTCCTGAGGGATAGAGGTTCCGGGAGCCTCCCCGCGGAAAGCGAGTACCCGGAGCGGAAATCACAGGCCCATTAGCAGGGATAAACAATAAAAGTTGGGTAATTTAGGTTGAACAAAATAATAAATTACCGAGAAAAATACCCTTTCTCTAAAATGACTCGCCAAATTGGCGAGTTTTATATTTTATCAAGCGCTTGTTCCAAATCCTCTTTTAAGTCCTCCCAAGCTTCAAGACCGACGGAAAGCCGAAGTAATGTATTGTCAATCCCCATTTTTAGCCGTTCTTCTTCTGGTACGACCGCGTGAGTCATTGTCGCCGGATGCTGGATCAATGTTTCCGTGTCTCCCAAACTTACCGCAATTTTAATTAGTTCCAATTGATTCATAAAATGCTGCGCTGTTTCCTTTGTCCCATGAAGTGAAAAGGAAAGCAGCCCGCCGGCTTGTTTCATCTGCTTTTTCATTATGGAATAATCAGGATGTTCCGGGTCACCAGGAAAATATATATCCTTTACTTTTGGATGACCTTTCAAAAATTCGAATAGCTTTAGGGCATTTTCAGAATGACGGTCCATTCGAACTGGCAGGGTTTTGATGCCTCTTAGCAGAAGCCAGGCATCAAACGGTGACATGATTCCGCCAAAGTCCTTATGAACAGTCTTGGAAACCTGCTTAATAAACTCCTGTTTCCCGACCACTAAACCAGCAATAACGTCACCGTGGCCGCATATATATTTTGTTGCACTATGAATGACGATATCACAGCCGTGGGTGAGCGGCGTTTGGATATAGGGGGAACTAAAGGTATTATCAACAACCACTGGAATCCCCTTCTCTTTTGCGACCGCTGCCACCAATTCCAGGTCGACGAGCTTCATAGTCGGGTTAATCGGGGTTTCGATATAGATGCAGGAAGTATTGGGGCGAATCTCGGATTCTAAGGTTCCCGCCGAATCCATTTCGGAAAAATGATGATCAATGTCAAATTTCTCCTTCATCAATTGCAGTAAACCAAATGTGCAGCCATACAACCCTTTGGAGCAAAGAATATGACTGCCGGACTTTGTTAACGCCAGTAACACCGCGCTGACAGCTGCCATTCCTGAAGAAAAGGCCAATCCGGCCTCCCCGCCTTCGAGCGCAGCAATCCTTTCCTCAAGAACTTTTACCGTCGGATTCCCCAACCTCGAATAAACATAACCCTCTTCCACACCGGCAAACCGCTTTTCTCCTTGTTCCGCATCGGCAAATGTAAAGGTAGACGTTTGATACAACGGTGGCACTAAGCTTCCTTGGTGTTGCTCGGGACAATAACCGGCATGAATCACTTCCGTTTCAAAACGGGCTTTCTTCATTTCCAAAATGCAAGTCCCCTCCTGACTGAAACCGTTTTCAATTCTCTGTAGTATATGTATAATAAGATTGGTCTGTTAAAATCACCTTATTTGAATGACTTCAGTGTTATAATAAAAATTAGCTTGACTTACCACGAATAAAAATTATATAATACTCTTTGTGTAAAATATTGCAGCCTATGAAACGATTTTAGCTGTTCCATTTTGTTCCTCGCGAGAGCTTCTTGCGAAGGTGCATCGCGTAACCCTTAGCTGCTAGGGCGATGGTGCATGAAAACAAAATGGCTGTTATCGATGTTTCGTTACGGTTTTTATTTTACCAAAATAAAAACTTAAAGGAGGAGTCATTCATGGCTCGATATACCGGCCCAAGCTGGAAATTATCCCGTCGTCTTGGAATCTCTCTAAGCGGCACAGGTAAAGAATTAGAAAAGCGTCCTTACGCTCCTGGACAACATGGTCCAAACCAACGCAAAAAGCTTTCTGAATATGGATTGCAGTTACAAGAGAAGCAAAAGCTTCGTCATATGTACGGTGTTAATGAGCGTCAATTCCGCAACCTATTCGACAGAGCTGGCAAATTAGGCGGCGTTCATGGCGAAAACTTCATGGTTCTTCTTGAGTCTCGTCTTGATAACGTAGTTTATCGTTTAGGTCTTGCACGCACTCGCCGTGCGGCTCGTCAATTAGTTAACCATGGCCACATCTTAGTTGATGGCGCTCGCGTTGATATCCCATCATACCGCGTTGCTGCTGGCCAAACTATCAGCGTTCGTGAAAAATCTCGCAACCTTGATGTAATCAAAGAAGCAATCGAAGCAACTAACTTCGTTCCTGATTATTTAACTTTCGATGCTGACAAATTAGAAGGTACTTTCACTCGCTTACCAGAGCGTTCTGAATTACCTGCTGAAATTAACGAAACTCTTATCGTCGAGTTCTACTCTCGTTAATTTGTATTTAGCATTTGTAAAGCCCCAGAATTTCTATTCTGGGGCTTTTTTTATTGTTTTTTGAAAATGCATTTGGAAATAAAAAACAGGAGTCCCAAAATCTAATTTTGAGACCCCCATTAAATGTTATTGTTGAGTTAAAACTCCTACTTCCACTACATTTGAAGGTGCGGATTCATTACCTGCAATATCAACTGCCGTTACATAGAAGCTTCCGTTTCCAACATTATAGGATAGTGAGGAACCGCTGTTGATGCTTGCGATCTTCGCTCCAAAAAATCCACCCTGATAGACACGGTAGCCGACGATATCATTGTCTGCCGGTGCGCTCCATGTGAGGGTATTGCCGGATGCGGTCAAGGTGACACTGTCCGGTTTCTTGCCGTTATCGGCCATTTTAGCACTTGAGACAAGCACATTGTCCCATCTGCCCCTGTTTGGAATAAGCTGGCTGATATTTTTAAAGTCATTGCCTACCATTCTGTTGATAAAGTCTGGGTTTAAGATTGTTCCATACTGGGTAAACTCTTTTGGTGTGGAATCAAGAGCCAGATATTTACTATCTCCGATCGTTACATAATTTCCTTCGATTAAACTATCATCAACTTTCGTAGGAACATCTTTCGCATTGAAATAATCACTTTCAACCAAACCTGCCTTTGAACAGGCCGCTGACGGAAGCAGGCCAGAAACGGCACAATACGACGTTTTAACAATCCCTTCAGGCATTTGAAAGCTTTCTTTTGGAGCAACTAAATCCGGTTTAATTTTATAAGCAGCATTCATCAGTTCAGCCCAAAGATTATTGGTCCGTTGACTGTAAGACATTCCGCTGGTTTTTAAAGATTTCTGCGTATCATATCCAGTCCAAATTCCAAGTGTTACATTCGGGTTGAAGGCAACAAACCACGAATCAAAATAATTGTTACCAGTACCGGTTTTGCCTGCCCAATCAGCACTGAAATTCAGTTTGCTCTTTACCCCTGCTGCTGTACCCATATTTATTACATCCCGCATCATATCTATGGTCAAGAATGCAGTCTGCGGTTTAAAGACATCAACAGGTTTTACTTCATGCTGATAGATAATTTTACCGTCCTTGTCGACAATTTTATCGATCAGGTAAGCATCGATAAATTTCCCGCTATTGGCAAAGGTACTAAAAGCATTTGTATTTTCTTCAACAGTTACGCCGTTATCCAAGGACCCGATAGAGGTAGCGAGATTCGTGTAGTCCCCTTTTGTTAGCGAGGTAAAGCCCATCTTTTCCAGATACTGTGCTGGACGCTGGTCCACGATTTCAGAGTATAGCTTTACAGCCGGCACGTTATAGGATTTGGCCAAAGCATACCGTGCTGATACTAGCCCGCTATATCTTTTGTCGTAGTTATGAGGCCATGGTGTACTTTTGCTTTTATCCAGTCTCAGTTCGACATCCGGCAGCGGGGTTCCCGGTGCCGCTTTTCCGAGTTCAATAGCCGGCCCGTAGACGAGCAGCGGCTTCATCGTCGAACCGTTCTGGCGGACTGCACTGGTAGCGTGATTGAGCTGCTGTTTATTATAATCTCTGCCGCCAACAAAGCTGATGATTTTGCCGGTACTATTTTCAATCAGTTCTGCACCGACCTCAACAGGTTCCATTACGGTTTTCTTTTCACCGGTTTCCGGGTCTTCTTTTTCCTCCGGTTTATCTGGTCCGTAATATTTGTAGTTATCTTTTACCACCTGCATGGCATCATATATATCTTTGTTAATAGTTGTATGAATTTGATAGCCATTTTGCCGAAGGTCATGGCTGGCCATCGTCTTATACTTGTAATAAAGGTTTTCATCTTGTTTTAAATCTTTTTCTGTATGGCCATCTTTCTTAGCCAATCCCGTTGTCAGAACATCAATGGCCCGTTTCTCAATTTCAAATGTCAGCCAAGGATAGTTATCAAGCGGATTTGGTACTGACGGAGTAAAATCCTTTGTAATGTCATAGGCAGATGCTTCTGCGTATTGCTTTTCATTAATGTATCCGCCATCGTACATTCTTTTTAAAACTGTTTTCATTCTTGTTATGCCCGGCTCCAGATTGTTCTTCACTGTGCCTTCTCGGGTAAATGGGGTATAACCAAACGGACTTTGCGGCAGTCCGGCAATAAATGCAGCCTCCGGCAATGTAAGCTCACTAGCATTTTTTCCAAAGATCCCTTTTGCTGCAGCCTGGACACCGGCGATGTTCTGCCCTGATGAATTTCTGCCGAGAGTCGCCACATTTAAGTACGCTTCTAGAATTTCCTTTTTATCGAAAAATTTCTCCAAACGAAGGGCCAGCAAAATTTCATTTGCTTTTCTTTGGAAGGAAACCTCATTGGTTAGAATTTGGTTTTTAATTAATTGCTGTGTCAGCGTGCTTCCGCCCGATTGGATAGGAGAATTGGTCACTTCCTGAAAAAGGGCTCGAAAAACGGCCTTTGGGACGACCCCTTTGTGCTCGTAAAAATATTCGTCCTCCGTAGCGATTACAGCATTGATTACGTTATCAGAGACCTGATTCAATTTGACCTCATCACGGACCAGGTCAGACCGTAGTTTTCCCAGATAAACATTATCAGCAAAATATAAGTCCGATGTTTCCGTATAGTTGTAAATATCTTTTTTCATACCTTCGTATGAACGCACGGGCTCATCCTTGACGAGCGAGGCAAAATAACCGGCGCCAACACCTGTTGCAAAAGCCCCTCCAAGGATTACAACCGTTAATAAAAGCAGAAACAGGTTCCAGAAAACCTGATACGTAATCCTGGCACCTTTGACGGTTTTTTTATGAGTAATAAAATTAAGGAGGGAATCAGCTTTTTCCTTCCATATTTGCCACTTTTCTTTCATAGCATCACCTCTAATAAAATCACATCCATTATAGCATATCGGTGGTATAAAATTTGACAAGCTTCTACATTTTTCTGAAATTTCCATTTTACCGTTTGACTTTATCTTTAATATATGTTAAAAAATCAATAAGCATTTTTTTATAATTTAAGGCTTTGAAGGGAATCAATTGTAGTTCTTCTATCCCTGTAAATAGAGAGGCAGCGGCCGGTGAAAGCTGCCACATATAGAAGAGTGAATTACATCCTGGAGCTTTCTCTGTGAAGAAACAGTAGCGGAGAACGGTTTAAACCGTTACTTTTTCAAGTTGGAGGAATTTCCTCAAGCTGGGTGGTACCGCGTATATTTTACGTCCCTGCATAATTGCAGGGGCGTTTTTATTTTTTATTGGAGGTTTTGAGTAATGAACTTATTAGAGGATTTGAAATGGCGGGGCATTATTTATCAGCAAACAGATGAAGAAGGGTTGCAAAATCTTTTAGATAACGAAAAAATTTCCCTCTATTGCGGAACAGACCCAACCGCTGACAGTCTTCATATCGGCCATTTGGTGCCGTTCTTAACACTAAGAAGATTCCAGCAGCATGGACATCGTCCGCTTGTATTGGTCGGAGGCGCAACTGGGCTGATTGGCGACCCGAGCGGTAAAAGCGAAGAACGAAAGCTGCAAACAATCGAAGCGGTTCAGAAAAACGTTGAAGGCATTAAAAAGCAATTAGCGGCCATTTTTGAGTTTGAAGGAGAAAATGGCGCAGTTATGGTCAACAACTACGACTGGACCGAGCCCATGAGTGTCATTGCCTTCCTGCGTGATATCGGCAAGCATATCGGTGTCAACTACTTGTTGGCAAAGGATACGATTGCCTCTAGGCTTGAAACAGGGATCTCGTTTACCGAGTTCACCTACACGATTTTACAGGCGATGGATTTCAACCATTTATATGATCATTATAACTGCAAATTACAGGTTGGCGGCAGTGACCAGTGGGGGAACATTACCTCAGGTCTTGAGTTAATTCGGAAAATGCATAACGAAGAGACGAAAGCCTTTGGGCTGACGATTCCGCTTGTAACCAAATCCGACGGTACCAAGTTTGGAAAATCAGAAGGCGGCGCTATCTGGCTCGACCCGGAAAAAACCACTCCTTACGAGTTCTACCAGTTCTGGATTAACACAGCCGATGCCGATGTGGTGAAATACTTGAAGCTGTTTACCTACCTTTCTCGTGAGGAAATTGAACAATTGGAAGTCTGTGTCCAAGAAGAGCCGCATCTCCGTAAAGGCCAAAAGGCACTGGCGGAAGAGATGACACGTCTGATTCACGGAGAGGATGCACTAAAGCAGGCCATCAAGATTTCCGAAGCACTATTTAGCGGAGACGTTCGCAGTTTATCGGCTGCCGAAATCAAGCAGGGCTTTAAAGATGTACCGTCTTACGCGCTGCAAAATGAAGAGGAAAATAATTTGGTTGAGCTATTAGTAGCGGCAAAGATCTCTCCTTCCAAGCGCCAGGCTCGTGAAGATATTTCAAATGGTGCCATTGCCATTAATGGAGAAAAGGTAACTGATACCTCTTATACTCTTCAGGAAACTGACAAAATTGAAGGCCAGTTTACGATTGTCCGAAGAGGGAAAAAGAAATATACGTTAATTAAATATTAATTGGTATAAAGGGGCTTTGGGACTGCAACCCAAAGTCCTTTTTATTTGTAACAGCTTCTTTCTTTTCAACGTCAATATATAAAAAGGAAATTTGGAGGTGAAAGTAGTGAGAATTTTAGTACACGCTGTTTTTATCCTTCTCATTGGCTTGGTTACGTTTTTTGGCCTTGGACCTGTTCTTATGGCAGATGGAAGCATGCGGGAAAGATTGGTCACGGGAGTCATTGTTTTGGTAATCTATCTAATCTTGGGATTCGGCTATCGAAAGGGAATTGGCTGGGCCGAACGCAAACGGAATTAGCATATATCAGCGAATTTTTTCCATTTATCAGCGGATTTCTAAATATATCAGCGAATTCCTGATACATATTAGCGGATTTTCAAATTTATCAGCGAATTCTCCAATATATCAGCGAATCCAAAAAAAGGATTTAATACCAACAAAAAAAGAGGCTGCTCCAGTCATCAATTGGATTCAGCCTCTATCTTTATATCTTTAAAAATTAATCTTCCATCGTCGATAAATCACCAGTCGGCAAATTTAACTCCCATGCTTTCAGAACACGTCTCATGATCTTGCCGCTTCGTGTTTTTGGCAGCTTGTCACGGAAATCAATTTCACGAGGTGCGGCATGTGCTGCCAGACCTTTTTTGACGAACTGTCTAATTTCCTCTTTAAGCTCTTCAGTTGCCACATAACCATCCCTTAACGCGATGAAGGCTTTAATAATTTCCCCTCGCACAGGATCCGGTTTTCCGATAACCCCTGCTTCAGCAACTGCTGGGTGTTCAACAAGCTTGCTTTCCACTTCAAATGGACCTACACGCTCTCCTGATGTCATGATGACGTCATCGACGCGGCCTTGGAACCAGAAGTAGCCATCCTCATCCATGTACGCAGAGTCTCCAGAGACATACCAGTCACCTGGCATGAAATATGACTCATATTTCTCAGGATTGTTCCAGATTGTATGCATCATCGAAGGCCAGCCTTTTTTAATTGCAAGGTTCCCCATTCTGTATGGCGGAAGCTCGTTACCTTGATTATCAACAATCGCCGCCTCAACGCCAGGGATCGGCTTACCCATCGAACCAGGCTTGATTTCCATGCAAGGATAGTTACTGATTAACTGGGCACCGGTTTCAGTCATCCACCAGTTATCATGAATTCTCTTATTGAATACCTTAGCACCCCATTTAACCACTTCTGGGTTTAATGGCTCACCAACACTCAAGACATGGCGAAGACTGCTTAAATTAAATTTCTTAACCAGCTCGTCCCCCGCTCCCATCAGCATCCGGAATGCTGTTGGTGCACTGTACCAAACCGTAACACCGAAGTCTTCAATCATTTGATACCAGGCTTCTGGGCTGAAACGTCCGCCGACAATAACATTCGAAGTACCAGTCAGCCATGGGCCAAAGATACCGTACGAAGTTCCTGTCACCCAGCCTGGGTCTGCTGTACACCAGTAAACATCATCCTCTTTTAAATCAAGAACCCATTTAGCTGTTTGATAATGCTGAATCATCGCATTATGCACATGCAGTACGCCCTTTGGCTTTCCAGTGGATCCAGATGTGTAATGCAGGATTAATCCATCTGTCCGCTCAACCCATTCAATCTTCAGCTCTTTGCTGGCAGTCTCAAATTTTTCTAAAAAGTTAATGCAATTCCCTTGTTCCTCCACATTTTTTCCAACGAGGAAAATATGCTTTAATGCCGGTAAATCCTGCACAGGTACACGGCTTAATAATTCTGGTGTAGTTACTAATACTTTTGCTTCACTGTCTTGCAGACGATCCCTGACAGCCCCTTCCATGAAGGCTTCAAACAATGGGCCAACAATCGCACCAAGCTTAATTGCTCCTAAAACAGTAAAATATAGTTCTGGAGAACGCGGCATGAAAATAAAGACACGGTCGCCTTTTTCGACATCGCCGTAATTTTTCAGCACATTCCCTGCTTTATTGGAAAGCTCCTTCATTTCCTTAAAAGTATATTTTTCATTTCTCGAAGCATCACGATAATATAATGCCACCTTATTTTTTCTATACGTACCCGCGTGGCGGTCAATCGCCTCGTAAGCCATATTAACAAGGCCTGTCTCACTCCAAGAGAATTCCTTTTCTGTATCTTTCCAGTCAAAATTCTTATATGTTTCTTCATAGTTTCGCAAATTGAAATCCCCTTGGACTACTGGCAGCGCTTCCACTTTCATTCCTATCTCCCCCTCTGAAGTATTTGAGATAATTATAGTACAAATAATAACTATTCACAATTTTAAAAAAACATTTTTTCAAAAAAATATAAACCTAGTGTTTAATTTTTCGAAAATTTAGTGAAAAATCTTTAAAGATATTAATTTCATGTATAATAGAATTGAAGTACCTAGATTTTTTCCAGGGGTGACCAAATGGAGCACAAAAAAACCTATAATGCTAAGGAATTAAAAACTCCTCAAGGCAAATTAATTATTGAAGGCCCTGTCACTGCAGAAAAATTAGCAGGCTATGATTTTCATGAAGACCTCGTTGCGTTTCGCCCCCCTGCCCAGCAGCACGAAGCATTAATCGGGATCGCCGATTTACCGGAAGGAAGAATTATTATTGCGCGGCATCAAAATACAATCGTCGGTTATGTTACCTATTTATACCCGGACCCTCTCGAACGCTGGTCGGAAGGAAAGATGGATAATTTAATAGAATTGGGCGCTATCGAGGTGATCCCTCAATTTAGAGGCTGTGCCGTCGGTAAAAACCTCCTGATTGTTTCGATGATGGATGATGCCATGGAAGACTATATTATCATCACCACCGAGTATTATTGGCATTGGGATTTAAAAGGAACCAAACTCAATGTTTGGGAATATCGAAAGATCATGGAGAAAATGATGAATGCCGGCGGATTGGAATGGTATGCGACTGATGACCCGGAAATCTGCTCCCACCCAGCCAACTGCTTGATGGCCAAAATGGGTAAACGAATCGATAATGAATCCGTCCAACGATTTGACCGGCTGCGTTTTATGAATCGGTTTATGTACTAAACATGATTGAACTTTAGAGAATTGGGGGAAATCCTATGATCGTGGAAGAAATTATGCAATCGGATGTAGCTGCCCTCTCTCCCACTGATACCATTGCAGACGCCATGGCATTAATGGAATTAAGGAAAATTCGCCACATCCCAATTATTGATAAAGATGGGCACCTGGTTGGTCTTGTTACCGTTGCTAAAATAAGAGAGGCTACACCGTCCATTTTTCATGCAAATGAACACCCGGAAATTTTGAAAAAACCCCTAGATACGATAATGGAAAAAAACGTCATCACAAGCCATCCCCTGGATTTTGTTGAAGAGATCGCCGCTCTTTTCTATGAACATAAAATAAGCTGCCTTCCGGTCATCAATAATCGAAAATTAGTGGGAATTGTGACGGAAACCGACTTATTAAGAACAATGATTGAGTTAACAGGTGTTCATCAGCCTGGCTCGCAAATAGAAATAAAAGTGCCGAATATCTCCGGAATTCTCAGTGAAATCGCAGAAATTATCCGAAAACGGAAGGCAAACATCTTAAGTGTACTGGTTTACCCAGATAAACAGGATGAGCAATTTAAAATACTTGTTATCAGAGTTCAATTAATGAACCCTACCGGATTGATTCAAGACCTTAAAGAAGCTGGCCACCAGGTGTTATGGCCAAATTTGCCGGGGATGTCTATATGAATGACCGCTGTTCCTTTATTTACTCAGAAGACCTTCTGAATTATCGATTCAACAGCCATCATCCTTTCAATCAATTCCGGCTTAAACTCACAGTAGATTTATTAAATAGAATAAATGCCTTAGACCCCAATCAGATTGTTAAGCCAAGAATGGCGACTGAAGAGGAGTTAACCTTAATCCATGACCCAAGCTACGTAGAAGCAGTAAAAAAGGCCGGCCAGGGGCTTCTTCCCAAAGAAATAGCTGAAAACTATGGTTTAGGTACTGAAGATACCCCTATTTTCGCTAATATGCATGAGGCTAGTTCTTTGATGGTGGGGGGTACCTTAACGGCTGTCGATGAGGTAATGACTGGAAAAACACTTCATGCCCTGCACCTTGGAGGCGGTCTGCATCACGGATTTCGGGGAAAAGCCTCCGGATTTTGCATTTACAATGATAGTTCTGTTGCGATTAAATATATACAGCAAAAATATAATGCCCGCGTTTTATACGTTGATACAGACGCCCATCATGGTGACGGAGTTCAATGGTCCTTTTACGATGACCCGAATGTCTGTACACTATCGATTCATGAGACAGGCCGATATCTGTTTCCGGGTACAGGCAATATTAACGAAAGAGGACAAGGGGCGGGTTATGGCTACTCATTCAACATCCCTGTTGATGCCTTTACAGAAGATGATTCGTGGCTGCATGCCTATAAAAATGCAATCAGGGATGTGGCCGAGTTTTTTAAGCCTGATGTGATCTTGACGCAAAACGGAGCAGACTCGCATTATTATGACCCATTAACCCATTTGTCGGCAACGATGAAAATATATCGGGAAATCCCAAAACTTGCCCATGAAATTGCGCATCAATATTGCGGCGGCAAATGGATTGCCGTGGGCGGCGGCGGATATGACATTTGGCGTGTTGTCCCAAGGGCTTGGGCATTTATTTGGATGGAGATGACTGAAAACCCCAATTGTTTTGGCAGCTTGCCTGAAGACTGGATAGAGCAGTGGCAAAAGGAGTCCCCGGTGACACTGCCAAGGGAGTGGGATGATTCAGAGGATATTTATCCTCCAATCCCAAGAAAAGCAGAAATAACAGAAAAGAACTTAATCACACTTGAAAAAGCACTTTATCCAATTCGTAATCATCAAAAAAGTGAATCTAGATAATAGGAAAAGGCGGCTATTTAGC
The DNA here is from genome assembly GCF_049568635.1 of Neobacillus sp. SAB-20_R2A. NCBI lineage: Bacteria > Bacillati > Bacillota > Bacilli > Caryophanales > Bacillaceae > Neobacillus > Neobacillus sp. SAB-20_R2A. The sequence continues at coordinate 4,724,606 of NZ_CP145895.1, forward strand.
CCCCTCAGGCTATCGAATACCTTTCGATAGCCTTTTATTTTACCTCGTTAACTTTATCGATTTACCACGTTGATTTATTTATAAAAATATTAATACAAAGCATTTTTAACATGTTTGTTGATTTGCGCCCCAGGCGCTTCGATTTCCGCGAGGTTCGGACACTTCCTCCTCTTTTTCAATCGGTTTTGTCCGAAGGTTGCTCGGGTTCGGACACTTCCATCTCTTTTTCAATCGGTTTTGTCCGAAGGTTACCCGGGTTCGGACACTTCCATCTCTTTTTCAACCGGTTTTGTCCGAAGGTTGCACAGGTTCGGACACTTCCTCCTCTTTTTCAGTCGATTTTGTCCGAAGGTTGCGCAGGTTCGGACACTTCCTCCTCTTTTGCAGTCGATTTTGTCCGAAGGTTGCGCAGGTTCGGACACTTCCTGGATGAAAATGTCCTCATAAAGAAGCACACTTACCAGGTGGAGAAAATGTGTGTTGCAATACTTTAGGTTAGTTGCCTCCCTGTTGATTGGAGCGGAGGGCACTCGACTCCTCGAAAATGCTATCGCATTTCCTTCGTGCGTGGGCCGATTCAAGGGAGATTTTCAGTGTCCTGCGGGATAGAGAGGTCACTGGAGACCCCGCAGGCGCCATAGCGCTGAGGAAGCTCCAGGACCTCCCCGCGGAAAGCGAGTGCCAGGAGCGGAAATCAACAGGCCTGTTTGCAGGGGTTAGACAAAATAAAAAAGGCGGATATTTAACCGCCTTTTTTACTATTCCCTTGTTGATTGACGATGTTCAATTCGATGTGGAAGAACCACTTTTTGTTCACTTACTTTTTCTTTGTTCATTAATTTGGTTAACAAGCGCATTGCAACAGCCCCAATATCATAAAGAGGTTGAACAATCGTCGTAAGCTGCGGACGAACCATCAGCGACAGTCTCGTATTGTCAGAAGTAATAACCTCAAAATCCTCTGGAATACTGTAGCCCTTATCCTCAGCACCATGGACGACGCCAAGTGCCATTTCATCCGCACCAACCAAAATGGCCGTTGGTTTTTCAGATAGTTCCAGCATTTTTTCAAATGCTTCAATTCCGGAATCGTACGTATAATCTCCTTCAATAATTAGCTCTTCATTAAAAGGGATATTTGCATCTTCCAAGGCTCTCTTATAGCCATTTAGCTTTTTAACGGTGATATCCGGTTCATAAAGCGGTCCAATAACAAAAGCAATATGTTTATGCCCTCTACCGATAAACTCTTTTACTGAATCGTAGGCAGCCTGTTCATAATCAATGTTAACAGAAGGAATTTTTTCAGATTCTTCGATAGATCCCGCTAGCACAACTGGAACTGGAGACCTTTCAAACTCATCGACATGCTCAGGAGTAATGTGTCCTCCCATGAAGACAATCCCGTCTACCTGTTTACCTAACATTGTGTTAAATAAATGTAGTTCCTTTTCTTTGTTTTGATCTGAATTACTTAAGATAATATTGTACTTATACATGGTGGCAATATCTTCAATCCCGCGTGCAAGCTCTGCAAAGAAGATATTGGAGATATCAGGGATGATAACTCCTACTGTAGTTGTTTTCTTACTTGCCAATCCTCTGGCAACCGCATTTGGACGGTATCCTAATCTTTCGATTACCTCTTGGACCTTTTTCCGCGTAACCGGCTTTACATTAGGATTCCCGTTAACAACACGGGATACTGTGGCCATGGAAACATTCGCTTCACGAGCTACGTCATAAATTGTAATATTATTCACTTGTAACACTCTCCTAAAACGTACATTGTTTTCTTTATTTTATAGCATTTAGCTAAAATCTAGTCATTATTGCTTATGTGATAAAGTAAACAATCTTTAAGTATGTACTTATGATACGACAAGAAGAAAAAAGCCGCAATTATATTGTCAATATTTTTTTAAAAGCAGGAAAAAACCTCCTGCTATCATGGCAGAAGGTTCTTGTTGATTATACTCTTACAAAGTTGGATGCAAGGAGTTCATTGTAGAAGTGATCAAATTGCTCAAGGTTCATTTGCTGCTGTGCATCAGAAAGTGCTACAGCAGGGTCTGGGTGTACTTCAGCCATAACGCCGTCTGCCCCAATTGCAATTGCAGCCTTCGCGCATGGAAGCAGTAAATCTCTTCTTCCAGTTGAGTGAGTAACATCTACCATAACCGGTAAATGTGTTTCTTGCTTTAATATAGGAACAGCGGAAATGTCTAAGGTATTTCTAGTTGCCTTCTCATAGGTCCGAATTCCACGCTCGCAAAGGATAATTTGTCCATTTCCTTGCGCCATGATATATTCGGCAGCATTGATGAATTCCTCGATGGTTGCAGCTAACCCTCGCTTTAATAGAACAGGTTTATTCACTGCACCAGCAGCCTTTAATAATTCGAAGTTTTGCATATTACGTGCACCAATTTGGATAACATCGATGTAATCAATAGCCATTTCAATATCGGCAGGACTGACAATTTCACTAATGACGGCCATATCAAATTCATTTGCAACACGTTTTAATATTTTCAGTCCTTCTACACCTAATCCTTGGAAATCATATGGAGACGTTCTTGGCTTGTAAGCACCACCGCGCAAAAGCTTTAAGCCTTTTTCCTTCATAGCTTTAGCAACAGTTGCCACTTGCTCATAGGATTCAACCGCACATGGACCGAAGACAAAATGCTGCTTGCCATCGCCAATTTTTTCGCCTTTTAAGTCTACGATTGTATTTTCTGGCTGTTTCTTTCTTGAAACTAACAAAGCTTTCTTATGGTCGTCCTTTTGGAGGTCAAGCCCCGCTTTGAAAATTTCCTTAAACAGGTGATCAATTGTTGAATTTTCAAATGGACCATCATTATTCTCTTTAATTTTATCGAGCATCATTCTTTCACGGACTGGATCGAAGCGGAAAACGCCTTGACTTCCTTTTACCTGCCCGATCTCTTGGACGAGTCGAGCTCTTTCATTTATTAACCTCAACAATTCCAAGTTTAACTCATCTACACGGTCTCTTAACTGATCCAATTCATTATTGCCCATCTTTTCGTCCCCGTCCTTTCTTTTGTCGGCATTTATTCCTAAGTAAAGTTATCTTTTTTAAATAGGATTAAGTTTACTGCCTCACAATCAAAGATTTTTAAAAATTATAAACTTTTTTATAATTAGGGTTATTATAGCCGAAATAAATTTCTTTGTCATCACTTTTTTCTTTAACGATTAAACGCTTTTAAGCTTTTAAGTATTAAAGCATTTTTTGATATATATTAAAGTAATATATGTGTTTTTTGAAAAATGGTGACTGTTATGCGGCAATATGGAACTATTTTTTATTCCTGAACGGGAATAGCTTGTGCCAAAGAACGATTCGTTATTTTCCAGTGTGAAGCATTCCACGATGGTTTCCCATCAGCAAAAAGAATGGCTTGTGGAGATTCGTGCTTAATTTGAAATTGCTCAGCGATTTCGTTTGATAATGGGCGGGAATCTTGAACTGCCAAGTAATAAGTTGGGATATTTTCATGTTCATTCGAAAATTTCTCGTATTCTTTGTAGGCTGCTTGGCTGATTGGGCAAGTTAAGCTGTGCTTTAATAGATAAAATGAATTTTCGTTATTTAGTAATTCCGTAAACTCTTCAATTGAATCAATTTTTTTCAGCATAATTTTACCTCCAGATAATAATAAACGGTGAAGTAATTTTAACACTTCACCGTAATGTTTCACAAACTGTATGACTTATATTCCTTTTAAATCCTAACCTTGCTTTCTTCTTCCTCTAGTGCTTTTTGAGCTTCCTCTAATTTTTTTCGAATTTCATCGCTATTTGCAGAAGCTTTTGTTGATGCCGTTTTTTCGTTTGAACCTTGAATCGAAATATAGGTGGTTTCGGAATCCTCATGCTGCTCAAAAGTGGTATCTGTTTTCCCTTTCACTTTATTCATTAGATTAGAGGATTGCTGGGCAAGCCCCTGGGTAAGTGAGATAGTTTTGGACTTTACATTTTCCCTTAGCGGTGAAGATTTATCGAGAAGAGATCCCGTTTGGTCAGAAAGTGTGTGGCGAAATTCCTGGCCTTTTTTTGTACCTAGGAGCAGCGCCGCTGCAGCACCCGCCAGACCGCCAACGATAACGCCCAGCAGAAAACTGCTGCTGCCAGATTCGTCGCTTCGAACTTGATTGGTTTCACGTGATTCATACTCTCTTTTTGTCATAATCCCTTCACTCCTCTTTTTTAATGTGAACGTTCCTTTTGCCTTTCATAAATGGTTTCTTCATTTTTGGCTTCCTTACGCGCCTGCCACATGTCTTTTAATTCAAAAAATACATTGCTCCACTGAATAATTTGCGAAACTTTTTCCTTGCTCTCTTCGACTTGCTCATCAATCGTATTCGTAATATTCTTTAAGGTTCCATTAAATTTCCTGACTGAGGTTCCAACCTCTTTAACAGAATCGACGACACTATTTAAGCGCACTGATTTATCTTTCAAATCTTCGGCAAGGGCATTTGTTTTTTGTAAGAGCTGTGTTGTTTCACTTGTGACACCTTCAACTTGTTTTTCGAGTCCCTTTAAAGTGTCCGAAACACTCGTAAGGGTAATTTTCAGGGATTTAAGTGTCGCTGATAAATAGAAAACCAGCACTAAAAAAGCTACTGCAATCAAGGCTACGCTTATGTATAAAATCAAGATCATCATAAAACCTCCGATATATCCTATTAATTATGTATTACCGTTCAAACTATGGTTTAAACCTCGTTCATATCTTATACTACTTCCAGTGATTTGTCTTGTTTTCCTGCAATTTGTTAAAAAAAATTCCTTATATTATTGATATGAAAAAAGGATGCCGCACTTGGCGGAATCCTTTTCTTATTTAGCAATTTGTTTTTCATAAGATTCCTGGAATTTCTGAATGTCTCCAGCCCCCATAAAGAGGATGACACCATTATCATGGTTCCCTAATAAATATGTGGTCTCTTCAGTGAGAATTTCAGCACCAGGGATTTTTTCCTCAAGGTCGTGAATAGAAAGCTTTCCTTGTTTTTCACGAGCTGACCCAAAAATTTCACACAAATAAGTTTTATCCGCCAGCCTTAGGCTCTCAGCAAAATCTTCTAAAAAGGCCTGCGTCCTTGTAAAGGTATGCGGCTGGAACACGGCCACAATTTCACGATCAGGATATTTTTGCATGGCTGCATCGATGGTTGCTTTGATTTCTGTCGGATGGTGGGCATAATCGTCAATTAAAATTTGGCTGCCCATCCTTTTTTCCGTAAATCTTCGCTTAACTCCCTGGAAGGTCGTTAAAAGTTCTTTCACTACTTCCACATTAATATCTTCATAATGGCAAACGCCAATGACAGCTAGAGCATTTAGAACACTATGGTCACCGAATGTTGGAATGGAAAAGGTGTCATAATACGTATTGCGAATAAATACATCAAAGCTTGTTCCTTCTGTCGTTTTCACAATATTTGCGGCCTGATAATCATTTTCCTCCGCAAATCCATAAAACAAGACAGGAACCTTAGCCTGAATTTTTTGAAGCTGCTCATCATCACCATAAGCAAATATCCCTTTTTTCACTTGGAAGGCCAACTCCTGAAAAGCCGAAAAAACATCATCGATATTGGCAAAATAATCAGGATGATCAAAGTCAATATTAGTCATTATGGCATAATCAGGGAAGTAGGAAAGAAAATGCCGTCTATACTCACATGCCTCAAAAACAAAATACTCCGCACCTTCTTCTCCTTTACCGGTACCGTCACCAATTAAAAAGGAAGTAGGCTTCGCGCCTGCAATTACATGCGAAAGCAGACCCGTGGTGGATGTTTTGCCATGGGCACCTGTGATGGCTATGCTAGTGAAATTTTGCATAAAGTCGCCTAAAAAGCGATGGTAACGTATAATAGGAAGCCCTAGTTTCATGGCCTCTTGAATTTCCTCATGCGTATCAGGAAATGCGTTCCCGGCAATGATTGTCATCCCTGGCTCGATATTTTCTTTTTGGAACGGGAGTATTTTAATCCCCGATTGTTCAAGGGCCAGTTGAGTAAAAAAGCGCTTTTCGACATCGGAGCCTTGGACCTGAAATTTCATATCGTGGAGCACTTGTGCAAGTGCGCTCATACCAGACCCCTTTATACCGACAAAATGGTAAATTGTCATAGAAGAACCTCCAACCAACGTCTATCTGTAAAACAGTATATGACATCTGTCTGTATTTGCTAATCTGAAAAAGCAGGGAGAATGGCACACCTGCTTTTCCTGAACATATTTCAATATTATATCACTGTTTATCCGTAAAAACTATTTTCGAACCCGAATTGCTCCAATGGTACTATTCGCTAATCAGAATTTACTGTTGTAAATTTGAACGCATAAGTTCAACTACCACTCATGACTCGTCCTATCGGACTCGCCAATCACTGAGTTTTCATTTCGCTAATCAGAATTTACTATCGTAAATTCTGAACGCATAAATTCAACTACACCTCTGTCTTCGTCCTATCGGACTCGCCAATCGCTGAGTTTTCATTTATTATTTGTCTATATTTACATATTTAGACTTGCATCCTGGATGGATTCCAAATCCGCTTCGTTGATTAACACTTCCCGCGGCTTGCTTCCGTTTGCACCTGAAATATAACCCTGCTGCTCCAGCATATCCATTAAGCGTGCAGCCCGGTTATAGCCAATTTTAAAGCGGCGCTGCAGGCTGGAAGTTGAGGCTGCTCCTTGTTCGATGATAAATTCACAGGCATCATAAAACAACTCGTCCTCCTCCTCCGTTATTTGGGCCTTTTTTAAAAGTTCTTCCTGCACAAATAAATATTCCGGCTCACGCTGTTCTCTAACATGGGCGACAACCACATCAATTTCTTCATCGGTTACAAATGTGCCCTGCAAGCGGACCGGCTTTGATGAACCATTTTCCAAAAAGAGCATATCGCCGCGGCCAAGCAGCTTTTCAGCACCGCTGATATCAATGATGGTACGCGAATCCACTTGGGATGAGACCGAAAAGGCAATCCTTGTTGGGACGTTTGCTTTTATTAAACCAGTGATGACATCCACAGACGGCCGTTGCGTTGCGATAATTAAATGGATACCGCACGCTCTTGCCTTTTGGGCTATCCGGCAAATGGCTTCCTCTACATCAGCCGGTGACATCATCATTAAATCAGCCAGCTCATCAATAATAATGACGATATATGGGAGCTTGTCGGAATATCTTTTATGCTCCATAGCCAGTTCATTAAAGCGGCTGATATCGCGGACGCCGGTATGGGCAAATAGCTCATAGCGTCGTTCCATTTCATCGACTGCCCATTTTAACGCAGCGGTTGCTGCCTTAACATCGGTAATAACCGGGCTGACCAGGTGAGGAATCCGATTATATGGTGCAAGCTCCACCATTTTCGGGTCAATTAGCATGAGCTTAACATCTTCAGGTCTGGCTTTATATAATAAGCTAACTAAAATCGAATTAATGCAGACACTTTTTCCGGATCCTGTTGCCCCGGCAATCAGACCGTGGGGCATTTTCTTTAAATCTGTCACAATCGGCTTGCCGGCAATATCGAGGCCAAGCACCACCGTTAACGGGGATGCTGTATCACTGAAAACGCCGCTGCCGATAATTTCGCTGATTCTCACCGGCCTTGATTGTTGGTTCGGCACTTCAATTCCAATCGTGTGTTTCCCCGGAATTGGTGCTTCAATCCGGATATCCCTGGCAGCAAGGCTTAATTTGATATCATCGCTTAGATTGGTAATCTTGTTCACTTTGACACCAGGTTCAGGCTGTACTTCAAAACGGGTCACAGACGGACCTTGCGTTACATTTACCACATTTGCGCCAACATTAAAGTTTTGCAAGGCTTGGTTTAGCAATTCCTCTTGATAAAGCATCCATTTTGTATCGATAATTTCGGAAACCGGGGGATGGAGCAAATCCGCCATTGGGAATTGATATTCGCCTGCTGCGGCAATCTCTTGGATATGGTGGTCTTTTTGCTCTTCATGACGGCTATTGGTTTCAACGATTATTTCTTTTTGCTGTGTATTATCTGATTCCTGCTTTTGCGGTTCCTCTTTCACTTTAAGCAGGCTGTTGTTTTCCACGACTTGCTCTTGTTGAGAAGCGGCAATTAAAGCCTGCTTTTGCCGTTCTTCGTCGAGTCTTCTTTTCTTTACTTCCCATTTTTCCCGATCCTGCTTTAACATCATGACGTTGAAAGGAAGATGAGAACGCTTAGGCTTAGGAGGTTCAGATTCCTCGAATTGGTCCTCTTCGATACGAAGTGGTAATTCGGATTCCTCGTTTTGGTTATCTTCAATACGAAGTGGTGGTTTGGATTCATCGCTCTGGTTATCTTCAACACCTAGTGGTATCGTGGATTCCTGGATACGAAGTAGCAGTTCACCAACCTTGCCTTCAGGTTCTTGAACATCTTCAATCAGAACAGAGCTGTTATCTGTCTCTTCGGAGTATGTATTGTCCACTGGAGTGACTTCATCAAGGGCCACATTCTCTTTAATTTCAGTTTCTGTTTCCAAACTCTTATGGACAAAATTTGATATTGTCATTGTGGGATTTTCTTCCGTCAGCAGCGGAGCGGACTGGCTTAATTTTTCTTCCTCGAAAAAATGACATAATTCATGTTCAACTACCGAGTCTGTTTTTCTCGGCCGATTGAACCCAAATACTGGGGAAGGAATTTCGGTTGGGTGAAACGGCCCCCGGGCTTTTTTTAACGGTTCTTTTTTTGCCTTAATTGGTTCTTTTTGAATTACTTTTTGCCGTTCTTTAACCGTTTGTGGGAGATTCTCTGTCTCTCTTCCAATTTTCTTTTTCCGCCGCTTTCCTTCTAGGGGTTTTATTGATTCCAAAGGTAAGGGTGCCTTTAATTTGTTTTTTGGATATTGATAAGAAACTCTTGCATCCAAATCCTTAGTGCTTTCACTTTGAAAAGCAAATGAAGGAACTTCCGATTTATCATTATGTAAGGGCTGCTTGTCAAATTCCCCTTCCTCATCTTTTTTTAATTTTTGAAAAAAGTTTTGGATCCAGCTCAAAACTATCACTCTTTCTATTTCACTTCTTGTCACTCTATTTTATCAGCATTTTTTATTTTTTCGACACTATTCTTTAGAAACAGCCAAAATATATGAAATTTCGTTCTTGAGACACAGAAAAACAGGATCACCTTCATCAAGTGATCCCAGTTTATTATTTATTTTTCCCTAAAATAAATATCGGCTCTAATTCTCCATTTTCATATAAAAACGACAAGGCGGTGATAGGTACGCGGCCGCTTGCGAAAAAGCTCATCGCCATTTGTGCCATCACATCATAGCCTCTGTCATTGCGGATATCCGCGATAATTAAGACATCCTGATGGGGAACGGCCACTACCATTGTCCCGGTAATCCGTTTTTCCATATCAATCAGGAATCCCTTGTTTAAAATCCGGCTTGCATCATAGCCATCATTGGTGTTAAGGAAATAAAAAATATTTCCAGCGACATGATCCTCCTTTACAGATGTGGAAAGCGATCTTGCGTTAAATAAGGCAATTTCCTTAATCCGTGATGGATCCCATCCTTCTTTTTGCATAATGCGGGAATCAATTAATCGGTAGGTTTTCCCCATATCATAGGCATAATAGATTTTTGTTTCCGCAGTATGATCGTCAGTCAGGAAAGGAACCCCTTCTTCGGCTTCCTTCGGAAAAGAGGTCGAGCGGATAACCGGGAAGATTTTTTTCTCATGGTCGGTTAACTGGACGGTTTCCTCCATGGCCCGAAGCCCTTCTTCCACATAATAAACAACCTCGTCGATCGCTTTATCCTTCTCATCGTGCCATTTAGCCACAATCCCTGCTAGAGCAACCGTAATCCCTTTTCCAGTTCGTTTGCTTTCAATACGCAGCTGATCTTTATCACGATCATAGGTTACTACTCTATCTTCATTATCTAAACGCGATTCTAGTTCTCGCCTCATCTTTTTACTGTCCATTTTCATTTATATCCCTCCGATATTAAAAGGAGTAGTTTTCTTTTTTAGATAAAAAGGCTCCTTCTCCAAAAGGAGATGGAGCCTTGTGCTAATTTATTTTAAACCTGTAATAAATTTTTCGATTTCCTCTTGTGTTTTACGGTCTTTACTAACAAAGCGGCCCAGTTCTTTACCGTTTTCGAAGGCAATAAAACTTGGGATCCCGAAAACATCGAGCTGCTGGCATAAATCGATATATTGATCACGGTCTACATGGATAAAGGTATATTCCGTGAATTTGGACTCAATCTCTGGCAAGACTGGTTCAATAAACCGGCAGTCCCCACACCAATTAGCTGAGAACATAAAAATCGTTTTTCCCTGGTCACGCAATTGCTCAAATTGCTCCATGGACTCTAAATGTTTCATTATTAACGACCCCCGTATTGAAAGAATGTTTTTTCAATCATAACAATCCATCCGCTTGTCAGTCCAATAATATGCAATCGGACATCCCCTATTATCTTAACCAACCATGCCAAACAAAAAACGAAGGGATTACCTTCGTTTTTTTATTTGTATGTAACCGAATGGACTATTTGCGTCATTGCTTTCGCTTCTTCTTCAAGGCTTGAAGTTTTCACCTGAGTGGTTATTTTCGCGCCACCTACACCAACGGTCATTTCATTCATATCATCTTTTAGCTTTTTAATGGTCAAATAACCGAACATTTTATCGTCTGTAAATTTCTCATTTGTATCCAGTTTTTTATACTGTTCAACTGTCGTTTTATACACCACTTCACTGGAAGGGCCTTCTTGGGGATTCACAAACAAAATATAAGTTTTCGAGCCATTTTTTAAAATGATATTATTCGGTGTGGTGTCATTAATTTCATATCCGAACGGAAGGTAAAAATGAATTTTTTCACTTTTCTTCGAAGGCTTTTTTGCCTTCTCATGAAACGTTGTATTCACAGTTTTAATAGTTGCTTTACTTTCCTCTTTATATGATGCATTTCCACATGCAGTTAATAATCCCAGCGATATTATGAAGATCGTTATGATTTTAAAGAGTCTCAGACTGCTCTCCCCCTTATAAAAACAATATTCTATCTCCATAATAACTGCCAGAATATTCAAATGACAAGACTTTGTCGAAAAATAGTGTCGAAAAATATACCTTATTTTACTTTTAATTTTTGCTGATAGGTAAATTGCCCTACTAAAAGCTTCATAACATGCGTAAACATCTCGGCCCGATTGACCATTCCATTCGTAAAGACCCCGACAGCACCTTCCTGCTTGCTGACGTTTTTCTTTTTCGCGTAATCCTCCATAACCGGGCCAAGCTCTTCACCAGCCCTTAACCTTACCGCCACTTCCTCAGGCAGTAAAAATCTTGCGCCGCCAGCTACAATCGGCTCCATATCGAGGGTGGCAAGCGCTCCCCAATTGCAAAGCAACAGTCCGTGACTAGTTTCATGGACGCCTCCCTCAAGTCCGATGCCGATATCGCCAATTCCTTGTTCAAGCGCGCCTTTTGCCCTGTTGATCGCCCCTGTTATTGTTTCTTCGTCGGAGAAGGGCTGCTCGCTAACCCCTGATTGTACGTCTAAGGATATAAATTCTGCCTCCAGGTGTTGAAAGCTATTTTTGACCGCCGTAATTTTGGTAGGATTTTTTGATCCAATAATAATTTTCATGCTCGTTGCTCCTTTTTAGAAATACAGCAAAGGAGGCATGATGTGACATCACGCCCCCGCTAAATTAGCTGTTTGATTTAATTGTTTCCACAGTTGTTTTGTCACATGCCTTTACTAGCTTAACCAATAATTCCTTAGCCGCTGCGTAGTCATCGACATGGACGATGGAGGCGTGGGTATGGATGTAACGGGAGCAAATTCCGATAACAGCGCTTGGTACCCCTTCATTTGACAGGTGAACACGGCCGGCATCTGTTCCACCTTGTGAAACAAAGTATTGATACGGAATCTTGTGCGTCTCGGCCATATCGAGAACAAATTCCCTCATCCCGCGGTGTGTTACCATTGACTTATCAAGGATACGCAATAATGTTCCCTTGCCCAATTGACCAAATTCATTTTTATCCCCAGTCATATCATTGGCCGGGCTGGCATCAAGCGCAAAGAAGAGATCCGGCTTAATCATGTTAGAGGCAGTCTGAGCACCGCGCAGTCCTACTTCCTCTTGAACCGTTGCCCCCGAATAAAGAATATTAGGCAATGTTTCATCTTTTAGCTCCTGAAGCAGTTCAATCGCCAAACCGCAGCCATAGCGGTTGTCCCATGCCTTCGCTAAAATTTTCTTTTCATTTGCCATTGGAGTGAACGGACAAATCGGCAGGATGGCCTGCCCTGGCTTAATGCCGATTCTTTCAGCGTCTTCACGGTTATCCGCCCCAATATCAATCAGCATATTCTTAATTTCCATCGGTTTGTTTTTCTTTGATTCATCCAACAGATGCGGCGGGATGGATCCTACAACACCGATGACCGGCCCGTTTTTTGTCATGACTTGGACGCGCTGGGCGAGAAGTACCTGGCTCCACCAACCGCCAAGCGTCTGGAAACGGATCATTCCATTCTCGGTGATGGCCGTAACCATAAAACCAACTTCATCCATATGCCCTGCGACCATGATTGTTGGGCCGGCTTCATTCCCTCTTTTCACGCCGAAAACACTGCCAAGCTTATCCTGAACTATTTCATCGGCATATTGCGAAAGCTGTTCTTTCATAAATTTGCGGACTAAATGTTCATTACCGGGAGCCCCAGGCAGCTCGGTTAATGTTTGAAAAAGCTTCAAGGTTTGTTCATTCATATGTAGAAAACTCCTTTAGTCTTTTTATCTCATACTATGTATCATTTTTATTTTACAGAAGTTATAAACAGCTTTCCAATATTTCATTTTTCTATAGGTATTATTATCTTCTTATTTTAAAATACGATATACTGAAAGGAGAAAAATTTCTGGCATTTTTTTGAAGAAAAGGGGGCTTTGTGATGAACTGGAAGTCTTTTTTAATCGGAGTATCGGTTGGTATGGTTGGGGGATATGCGGCGAAACAGATTATTTCTCAAAAAACCAAGGTCTCACCTGAAAAGGTGTTAGAGCATGTGAAGGAACAATTTAAACAAAACGGACCAATCAATGGGTCCTGGATACATATGAAAGTGGAGCCTTATGAACAGCATCAGGTGCAATATCAAGTTTATAAGGGCGGTATCTCAAAAAATAATGATGGAAACAACGAACAATATGAATTTATCGCCGATGCCTTAACCGGAACGATTTTGGATATCCGAAAGCTATCTGAAAACTTGGTGTCTTAATGAAAAATAGCCGCATCTTAATGATACGGCTATTTTTCATTAAGCTTTAAACTTCCCTTTTAATGCTTTCCGCTATTTTATGATCCGGTCCCCACTTAACAGCCCGGTAAAATGCATCATGGTAAAAGGTAAACCAGGCATTTTTCTCGAGTGCATATGGAAGCCATTTTTCCTTCGCCCGGATGGAGTCCATTGGATAATCATCATAGGCCATTACCCATAGAGCATTTTGATGGGCGTGGGTAGCCATTAAGTCAGCCATGTGAATGGCTGTTTCGCCTCCATCCTCAATGATAAGGATCGAATGCCCGTTGCTGTGCCCTCCGGTGTGAAACATTTGAATTGGCCCAAAGCTCCACGTCTCCTCAAAGGTAACAACCTGCGTTTGCACCGCCTCCCAATTTTCCTTCCAGTATGTATTTTTTGAACGAATATTGGGTTGTCTCATTTCATCCCATTCAATCTTCGAAGCAATGATCTGGGCATTCGGAAATGTTGATACATACTCCCCGTTGACAAGCTTAGTCAAACCGCCTGCATGATCAAAGTGAAGATGGGTCATTAACACATAATCGATGTCTTTCGGAGTTAGGCCTATTTTTTCTAAAGAGGCTTCAAGTTCGGATTCCTTTGTGACGCCAAAGTTCCTTAATTGCTTTTCAGTCAACTTGCCGCTGCCAAGCCCCGACTCCACCAGCAGATTTTTTCCTTCAAATTGAATTAAGATTGGATCTGTTGGCAATTCAATTTGGTTATTCTCATTCGCCGGGTATTTTCTTGACCATAACGGTTTTGGGACCACACCAAACATGGCCCCGCCATCCAAATTCGTAACCCCTCCTGAAACCCAAGTCAAAGTAACAGTACCAATTTTTAATGATTGCATGTTTCCTCTCCTTCCCTTTTCTATAGTTTACCATTACCGGAATTGTATGAAAATTAAAAGAGGACAGTCTTTTTAAGACTGCCCCTTGGAATCGTTAGTATATTTCACTTCACAACGGTAAATCAGATTGCCCATTTCGGAAAATTTCTGTTCATACTCGGTCATGATATTTCCTTCAAAATCACTTTTGTGAAGATCTAGGCTAAGGAACTTTAATAACAAACCATATTCAGAAAAACTCATTAAGGAATACTCAAACAGACCTTGATTATCCGTTTTGAAATGAATCTCTCCGCCATCGACGAGGATATTCTCATAGGATTTAAGAAAATCCTTGTAGGTTAATCTTCTTTTTTCATGACGGGTCTTTGGCCATGGGTCGGAGAAATTCAAATAAACCCGATCCACATCATTCTTGGCGAAGTATTTTTCTAATTCCGCAGCATTGACATTAAGAAGCTTTACATTAGGCAATTCCGCTTCAATCAAGCGATCCAAAGCCGCCACAATCACGCTGTCATATAGCTCAATTCCCATATAATTAATGTCCGGATGGGCTTTAGCCATTTCAGTTATGAACCGCCCTTTGCCAGTGCCAACTTCTATATGAAGCGGGTTGTTATTTCCAAACACTTCATCCCATTTTCCTTTGTTTAATTCCGGATTTGGGACTGCATATTGCGGATACTCCTCTATTTTATCCTTTGCCCAAGGCTTATTTCTGAGTCTCATTTATTTGCCACTCCTAAAAAATATTATCGTTTAATACATAGCATGCTCATTTTTGTCTTGCAAGTAAAACCGTGATGCTGGTGTGAATAAATAAAAAAAGAATTCACAACCTAACTGTGAATTCTTTTTTCATTCCCACTTGAAAGGGTGTGCTTTTTATGCCATTAAGTCATCATGACCAAGTAACCTTGCTCAAAGATATATTAAGCAATCATCAAACAGATTGCTGCGGGTCCGTTGCCGAATGTGAACAATTGGAACGATTAATCAAATCCTTGATGGTAAACACTCAGGTTGATCAAAATGTCAAATCTATCTTACAGGAAGTTTACCATTACAGCCAGGCAGGAGCGCAAACCGCAGATTTAGACGGGCATATTACAGCCCATCAAGAAAACCTGTCACAATGGGTAGATGATATTGGGCAATTTTCTTAAAGTATGTCCCTTAAGAATTGAATCCACTTATTCATCTCATCCATACGATGTTTATTTTTATAAAATTGGATCGAAGATAGGGTCTGCAATGCCACATACCATTGCATTCTAAGTTTCAAATCATCGGTTAAGTTTTCCCCGTACATTTTCAGCCAATCCTGCCAATTTTCTTCAGGAATGTACCAATAAAGGAGCATTCCTAAGTCAATGGCAGGGTCCGCAATCATCGCCCCATCCCAATCAATGAGGTACAACTGATTGTCATCAGTCCAAAGCCAGTTATTATGATTGACGTCACCGTGGCAAACGACCTTTTCCTCACAATAAACGTTTTTCGCCTCTTTTTTTAAAAAGCTGAGTGTTTCTTGAACTTCCGGAAGGATAAATAGCTCTTCATCCAATCCAGAGACCACCGATTGAAAGATTGTTTCAGGCTGCAATGGTGATTTTTCCAGTCTGCTCAGCATTCCAAGCATAGGCTCAGAACGATGAATTTTCTTTAGAAGTTTGGCAACAACCTCTTGATTCATTTCCGTCGATTTCAGTTCCCTACCTTCAAGCCATTGCTGGGCTGTAATGACATCTCCATTTTCCAATCGTTTTGTCCAAACAAGCTTTGGGACAATTCCCTCTGCCGAAAGTACTGCAAGGAATGGAGACGAATTTCGCTTCAAAAAAAGCCGTTGGTCTTCATGCCTCGCATAAAAGGCCTCTCCGGTGGCCCCGCCGGCAGGAATAATTTCCCACTCTTGTCCTAATATATGTTCCAAAACTGTTCACCTTCAACTTATGCCGTTCTTTGAGGTTGGGGCCCTCATCTAAATCAGAAGTAAAACCAAGACGTGCGAAGGTTTTACGAATTGTTTTATTAATAAAAAAAAGCTATTGAATAATAGCATACAATAGCCATCATAATAAATTTTATCTCCTATTGCTATTTTTCGTCAAGTAATCCTGGAAAACTATTTTTTCACTAAAACATTTAACGATATAGGTTCTACCTGAATTTCTGCGCCTTGAAAAACTTTTTTTGCAAAAATACAGGCAGAATCTTTGTCGGCTAAAATGCTCCATTCTCCGTTTGGAATATTAACCTTATGAGAAGTTAAGGAAGGATTAGTGATTAAAATAACGACAGAATCTCCCTGTTGAAAAGAGCATCCCAAAATTGGCGATGGAAGTGGCAACCTGCTTACTTGATTGCGAATTTCTGCTGCGGTTCTAAACCGGAAACAAGGGTATTCTTTTCTGATTTGAATAAGCCCTTTTATATAATCCACATTTTCTTTAAATTGACTTTTGCGATTCCAATCCAGTTGGTTTATGGAATCTGGAGATCGGTAGCTGTTACCTTCACCTTGTTTTGTTCGAAAAAATTCCTGACCGCTGTGAAGGAAAGGAATTCCCTGCGCGAGAAGAACGATCCCTGTCGCAAGACGATGATACCTCATTTTAACAGCATCATCGACATCCGGCAGACAAGATTGCAGCTTATCCCATAGGGTATGATTATCATGGCATTCCACATAATTGATGGATTGGACTGGTTCATTAAAGATTCCTGCCCCTTTGGTCCTCAACCCAATACTTCCAGTAATCATTTCAAAGGCCGCCTCGAGATATTGTTTATTCCCTAAAGCATATCCTTTATCCAATATATTAAAGGTACTCCCCTTGATGGTATCGCGAAACTGGTCATTAAACTGGGCAATATCGGGCAGCTTTGCCTGATTGGCGATAATTGCCTTTTTCTGAAAAGGAAGCGGTGTATTTAAGTTCCAGCCCTCACCGAGGATGATAATACCCTTTGACAGGCTATCACATACCTTTCTGACCTCGTTCATTGTTTCAATATCCAGGATTCCCATTAAATCAAAGCGGAAACCGTCAATATGATATTCCTCCAGCCAGTAGCGGATGGAGTCAACAATAAATTTTCGGACCATTTTCCTCTCTGAGGCAATGTCATTTCCCACACCTGTTCCATTGGCAGGAAGGCCTATTTCGTTATGCCGGAAGTAGTAACCGGGAACAATTTTTTCAAAAGAGGATTCTTCACGGATATAGACATGATTATAAACAACATCCATAATGACCCTGAGGCCGACTCGGTGAATTTGGTCAATTAGATCTTTTAATTCGGATATCCGGGAATACGGGTCAGAGGGATTGGTGGAATAGCTGCCTTCCGGAGCATTAAAATGGAGCGGGTTATAACCCCAGTTATACTCTTTGTTTGGATTCCATTCATCGACTCCTGCAAAATCGTGGAAAGGAAGGAGTTCAAGATGGGTAATGCCCAATCCCTTTACATAGGATAGGCCTGTGGGTTCTCCATCCACACCTTTGGTATTTAGTTCACCAGCACCAAGATATAGTCCTTTATTTTTCACACCGCTTTCCGGATGAATCGTAAAGTCGCGGACATGGGCTTCATAAATGATTGCCTCTACTGGACTGGTCATCGGCGGCAGTTCTACCTTTGGCCGTGCTGTTTTCTCTAAACTAACAATAACTCCATGCTCCCCATTGGCTGATACCGCCTTAGCATACGGATCCACCGCTTCCCGCCATGTTTTGTTAACCTGTACCAGGAAGCTATATTGATACAATTCTAAGTCGCGGTTAATATCTAAACACCATACGCCTCGATCCCCAAGCTTCATTTTTATGATTTCCGCATACTGGGTGGCGGGGTGGCGCAATTTTAATTTCACTTGCGTGGCAGTCGGAGCCCATAATTTAATTTGGGACCTATTACGTTGATACGTTACCCCCAAGTCATTTCCTTCATAAAGAAACTTATTATCAAACGCTTCTGTCCGAATAACTGCCCCTATTTGAAGGTCCGTCCTGCCGCCATGGTCATCAGCAATCACATATTCTTTGCCAAAACAAATCTCATCAGCTAACCGGCAAGTGTATTTCAGATAATTTTCTATAGGAATTTTATCGATGATGTTCAAAGGACTCTTTTCCGCACCGCAGATTAAAGAAAATGAAGATGACTGGCCATTGTGGTAGGAAAGGGGAAGAAGTATCGTAATAATAGTTATTTCATCCAAATAGGCCTGAAAGATCCTTTTAGTGGATTCCATTCGAGTCCCTCTCTTTCAAATCAACTTCGTCCTCATAGCGCATTCGCGTTAACACTTGTAAGGCTTTTGGAATAATCTCTGCCTTTAATGGAATATGTCCAGCATGCTCCCCGTCTCCATGAACATAGAGCTTCACATCTGAACGAATTGTTATTGCTCTTCCTTGAAATGATTTTACCTCTTTGAAATAAATATGCTTCCCCCAAAAAACACTGATAAAAACAATTAAAAGCTTCAATCTTGATAACTCATGAACCACTGTAATATCAAGTAAACCATCCTGCGGTTCAGCAGCAGGTGCAATTTTCATTCCGCCCCCATAGTAAGGCTGGTTGGAGACAGTCACAAACCATGTTTGTTTAAATTTATGCTCTTTACCGTCAATTGATAAATCAATTGTTGAAGTTTTATAACAAAATAGTTCTTTCAGAAGAAAGTAAACATAAACCAGACGGCCCAAAGAGAATTTGTTTAGCAGGGCTTTTACCCGCGAATGATTGACCTGATATGCTATCAATGCATCAAATCCGGCTCCCATATTATTAATAAAATATTGTTCGGACTTGTCCTGCATCGTAATTTTCCCAGCATCCAGCAATGGAGCATCACTTTTCATCAGACGGAGCATCACTTTTAGGGCGGCAGCTGGGTCCGATGGAATTTGAAATCCTCTAGAAAAATCATTTCCTGATCCGCCCGGTATAAATCCTAACGTAATAGTTGGATGGTTAATGATTCCATTCACCACTTCATGAAGTGTCCCGTCACCTCCGACGGCGACGACGATTTTAGAATGGTTATTCTGGACCGCAATTTGCGCAGCCAGTTTTCTAGCATGTCCAGAATACTCCGTAAAAAAAGCCAAATAAGAAATTTCCTCTGCCTTCAACTCCAGCTCAATTTTTCTCCAAATTTTATAACAATGGCCATTGCCGGCTTTAGGATTTATCACAAAGTATAATTCTTTCATATAACCAACCTTTTTTATGTTTGTAAAGGAAAAAGTTTAATGGCTTCATATTTCGGCGTTTGATTAAGATGGGTTTGATATAACACCACTTCTCCAGCTAGAAATGGGAGCGGTTCGGGCTGAAGCTCTTCCCAAATTGTGAGCTGCTCATTTTGGAAGGGAACGTCTCCACGCCATTTTCTTGCCATTGTGATATGTGGGCGAAACGGCCTCTTTTCGAGTGCAAATCCTGCTCCCTCGCATGCTTGGAATACCTTTTTCCGAAGGGCTTGCAACTCGGGGCTTTCTTCTGTGTCCGCCCAAAACACTCGCGGTGAATCCTTCGCACCGAATATCCCCAGGTCATTAATTTTAAGTGTAAATGCTTGTTCAGATTTTATGGCTGATTTGACATTGTTTACGGAAGCTTCAAGCTTTTCAGCTGGTGCAGACCCAAGGAACGCCAATGTGATGTGCAGGTCCAGATGGTGCACCCAGCGCTGGAAAGGAAGCGCTGTCCTTAATTGTTCGATATGATTTTTTAGAATTCCTTTCGTTTCTTCAGGAATTCTTATAGCATAGAAAAAATGAGTTTGATGTTCCACCGGCTTTTTTCATTCCTTTATTTCCATTTTAGTATTTTTTCTTCTCATTATATCTATTTTGCAACAAAGATTATCCGATATTTTTTACATTGAAATTATTTTTATTTATTATAGAAAGTAGAAGTAAAGGAAAGGTAGGTCCCAATAGTGAAAGTTGTCAGTAATATTGCAGATTTAATTGGAGAAACACCTTTAGTCAAACTCAATCGGATTGCTCCTAGAGACGGGGCCTCAGTTTATTTGAAGCTGGAATATTTTAATCCAAGTAAAAGTGTAAAGGACCGAGCTGCTTTTAATATGATTGCAGAAGCAGAGAAGGCAGGAAAGCTAACTCCCGGCGCAACAATCATTGAGCCGACAAGCGGCAACACAGGAATCGGGCTAGCCATGAATGCAGCGGCCCGCGGATATAAAGCCATTATTATCATGCCTGATACAATGACCCAGGAACGCATTAATATCTTAAAAGCTTACGGGGCTGAGGTTGTGCTTACCCCAGGAGATGAAAAAATGCCAGGTGCCATTAGGAAGGCGCAGGAACTTGCCGCTGAAATACCAAACAGTTTTATTCCAATGCAGTTTGAAAATGAAGCAAATCCCAATGCACATCGGACTTCCACGGCTTTGGAGATTGTCGAGGCTGTTAAAGAAATTGGCAAGCCGCTTGGAGCGTTTGTTGCAACAGCGGGAACAGGTGGTACAATTACCGGGACTGGTGAAGTGTTAAAGGAGCATTATGCGAATATAACCGTCCACGTCGTCGAACCAAAGGGATCACCTGTTCTATCAGGGGGCAAACCCGGAAAGCACAAGCTTGTCGGAACAAGCCCGGGATTTATTCCGGAGATTCTGAATCAGGATGTTTATGATGAAATTCATCAAATTAGCGATGAAGATGCCTACGATATTGCGCGTAGATTAGCGACGGAGGAAGGAATACTCGTAGGCCCGTCATCAGGCGGAGCTTGCTTTGCCGCTCTACAGGTTGCCAAGCGTTTATCTCCTGATGAAATCGTTATCTGCATCGCCTGTGATACAGGAGAACGGTATTTATCGAGTGATTTGTTTCAGTTTTAATCCATAGGGCCTCATGATTGGACAACCTGGTTTATTCTCGGATAAGTTTGGTTTACTCTCGCATAAACCTGATTTACTCTCGGATACGCCCGGTTTACTCTCGAATACGCTCAGTTTACTCTCGGATAAATAAAATTTACTCTCGAAAGCCGATTATTCTCTAATATAAAAAGACGTGGACCCTAATCCACGTCTTTTCCCTTATAACGATCCGCATTGTTTTTCAATTTCTTGAGTAAATAAATCCTGTAATCTGCTTGTTAACGGGCCGGGACCCCCGTTTCTAACCTTTTTGCCCGCAACTTCAATGATTGGCATAACCTCACCTGTTGTACTTGATAAGAACACTTCATCAGCAGCAGCCAATTCATCCAGCGTAAATGTCCGCTCCTTAACCGAGATATTGTTGGCAGCACAGACCTGTAAAACAACGTCCTTGGTAATCCCTTTTAAAATCAAGTTATCCGATTGATGCGTGATGACCACGCCATTTTTCACAATAAAAATATTAGTAGAGCTTCCTTCGGTCACATCCTGTCCACGATGCAGGATTGCTTCAAAGCAGCCCTTCTCAGCGGCCTGTTGTTTGGCAAGGATACTGCCGAGCAAATTTAAGCTTTTTATGTCACAGCGAAGCCAGCGGATATCCTCTGTAAGTATCGTTTTCACACCATTTTTCAAATTCGCAGCCGGCCTAGGAAGCTCCTTCGTATAGGCCGTCAGGGCCGGTACCACTTCTTTTGCCGGAAAAGAATGATTACGAGGCGCAACACCCCTAGTAACCTGCATATAAACGATGCCGGTATGCAGCTTATTCTTACCAACCAATTCCTCCAACATTTCTGATAATTGTTCTGTAGAGTATGGTAGCGTTATGCCAATACTTTCTGAACTTTTTACAAAGCGATCCAAATGCTCATTAATGGTAAACATTTTTCCGTTATAGACGCGAATGACCTCATATACTCCATCACCAAATTGATAGCCGCGGTCTTCAATGTCGACCATAGCTTCTGATCGGTCTATCATCGTACCGTTTAAAATGACAAAATTCATATCCAATACTCCTTTTTGTCTGCTTTTAATACTATTTTACCAATATTTTCGTAAAAAACGTAGTCACGGACATTCTGTTTACCTTTATTTAAAGTTTAAACAGAGTTATTTTTACTAAAAATTCAAAAAATTATCATAATCCAAACATGTATCCCCATACCTTATAGTATAAAAATAAAAAAGGAGGCAGAAAATCTCAAAAATTTGAAACCTTGTATGCATTTTTACGTAAACTTTACTATTGTGGTAGAAATTTTCTGAAATTATGGGTACAATATGGTTAGATGTATGACATCTAAGTACCACTTCAATGATTCCAAAAAAGGAGATGTCTGCGCGGAAAAGAAAACTACATATGTTGAAGAATCTTCTTCAAAGAGGCTGTCGGTAGAGGGATTAAGCCATAGGTTTGAAAAAAGGATAGGGAGTGGTTCTTTGAAACCTTCAACTAACCGGATGTTAAACCGCATCAAATGTATCTACATGTTTATCCGCAATAACGGCACTGTAACAACGCAGGAACTTGTAGAGGAATTTGGTATCACTCCTCGCACCATACAACGAGATTTAAATGTCTTAGCCTACAATGACTTGGTAATCAGCCCAAGCCGCGGAAAATGGACAACAACAGAAAAGAAAGTGAAGATGTCATCTTAAATTATCAACTAAAATTTCATTTGAACATAAAAACAGCACAGGGAAAATTTACCTGTGCTGTTTTGTTTTGTTTAACAAGGGAATCACCCCTTTTGGCAGAATATTATAAATAGGTAAACAATCTAAAAGGCGGAATTTATCATGACTATTTATAGCGACTCTTCTATTCTGACTGAAGGAGATGTGAAATTCCTTCTTAATCTATTGCCAAATAATTTAGAACTTCTTCCTGATATTTATCTTTTCGAAAATTGCCAATCTGTAGTTTCATTAATAGGTGCTCACGCCAGCCTGTTTGAACGCTACAGTCTATTAAAATCTATTATTCAAAAAGGAGTTTTTTCAACTTTTAACTTTAAACATAATATAATATTTATTTACCTTTTTAATTTACCTTATAAAGATAAGCATTTAGTCAAACTCCATGGTGCCTATTGTTTATTTCATGAAATCCGTCACCATCAGCAGTTTTCCCTTAATAAACAGCAGTTTCACTCATATTCATTAAATTCAGGACCCTACAGCCAACAATGGGTTGAAAAAGACGCAAACCAATTTGCCGTCAGGTGGATGAGAAAAAACCGGAAATCTATTAATGAAAAATTTCATCTCTCACATTCCTCATGGGATATTAGAGTAAATGAACATAATCGGCTTAGAATCGTCGCAAATTAATATTACTAGTATAATATTTTCTTTGACAAACGAAGAAAAAATGGTATATTAGTATAAAATACTTTAGCACTTAAAAGCGTTTAAGTAAAAAAGAAAAAGTAGGTCGGATTATTGTGAAAAAAGGTCAACAGGATTTAAAAAAAGGGCTATTGCCGAGACATGTACAGTTTATGGCATTAGCAGGAATGATTGGAACAGGTATTTTTAAAGGAAGCTCAGATACGTTGCATATTGCCGGTCCGAGTGTCATTATCACCTATTTAATCGGCGGACTGTTATTGTTTATCGTTATGGCGGCATTGGGAGAGATGGCGCTAGCAAACCCCAATTACAACGTCCAGCATCTTGTCCATAAAGCCTTTGGATTCCGCTTTTCCTTTATCGTCGGTTGGCTTTATTGGATTAACTGGATTCTCGTCACCATCGTGGAACTCCTGGCCGCAGGAAGCTTCTTGCAATTTTGGTTTCCGACTGCCCCGCTATGGCTACTAAGTTTTATATGCGCAGCGGTAATAGTTGGGATCAATCTTTTTCAAGTAAAATATTATGGTGAACTTGAATTTTGGTTTGCCGGAATCAAAATCCTTGCCTTAGTGGCTTTTATTATATTAGGAGCGTTACTAATATTTGGATTTATTCCAAGCACCGTACATGACCCGGTATCAAATTATACAGGAAACGGTGGATTTTTCCCTAATGGTATTGGCGGCATCATGAGCGCCTTTTTGGTTGTTATGTTTTCATATGGAGGCGCAGAGCTAATTGGAGTTGCCGTTACAGAAACGAAAGACAGTGAGCGTGTTCTGCCGCAAATTATTAAAGGTGCCATTTTCCGTGTAATCATTTTTTACATTTTTCCAATCCTTGTTATTTGCGGAATTATGCCTTGGAATAAGGTAACCGGCGAGGATAGCCCCTTCGTTCAGGTATTCAGCAGCGCCGGACTGCCGGGTGCGGCCCACATCATGAATTTTGTATTGTTAACAGCTGTTTTGTCTGCTGCCAATTCTGGCATTTATGCAACTTCAAGGACACTGTTTTCAATGGCCCAAAGTGGTGTAGCACCGAAAGGACTAGCCAAGACATCTGCAAACGGAATTCCTATTGCAGGGATCTCCATTACAAGTGTTTTTATTGCAGCGGGGGTTTATCTTGCCTATTTAACCCCCAGCCAGGTCATCAGTTATCTAATGACCATCCCCGGATTTACAATCATGTTAATTTGGATTAGTATTTGCCTTGCGCAATTAAAGCTCCGCCCATATTATAACGAAAAACCGAGATTTCTAGTAAAATGGTTCCCGTACACTACCATTTTCGCTGTTATTTCCTTAAGCACCATCTTTATTATGTTTTTGCTTAACCCTAACAATTTAATTGGGTCAAGTGTTTGTGTAATTACTGTTGGAGTATTAGTTATCCTTTCATTTTTTACACAAAACAAAGGAACTAATCTAAACATAAAGCCATCTAGCACATTTTAAAAGGCAGCCCCAAAAGGGTCGTTGAATGGCGACTCAATTGGGGCTGCGCTTTTTCTTTTTATGACTTTCTACGTGACCGTTTTTCCGTTTTAGATAATATTTTTCCCATAAAAGATTTCGTCCATTTCAAACTTAATTCTCTCTGTTATTTCAATAACCTCATCAGGTGACAATCTATCTTTTGTATAGCCAAATAAATAATGATTAAGGTCAAATTCCCTCAACTTACATTTGGTGTGAAAAATGTTCTCTTGATAGACATTCACGTCAATCATATCAAACATTTCACCGACGTCCTCAGGAATATAGTTTTGGATGGAGCTAATTTCATGATCAATGAACAGCTTATATCCATCCTTATCACGCGTAAAGCCTCGAACACGATAATCAATTGTCATCACGTCCGTTTCAAAGGAACGGATTAAATAATGGAGCGCCTTAAGAGGCGAAATCTCTCCGCATGTAGAAACATCTATGTCTGCTCGAAATGTGCTGATTCCCTCGTCAGGATGATATTCAGGGTATGTATGAACGGTAATGTGACTTTTATCTAATTGGAGGACTACAGATTCCATCAACGGACCAGGTGATTCCTCAAAGATTTCAGACGGTGCATTTTCAACCGGTCCTTCCGATACTAAGATAGTGACACTTGCTCCCGCAGGCTCGAAATCCTGACTGGCGATGTTTAATACATGTGCTCCTATAATGTCTGCTACATCCTTTAATATCCTAGTTAACCGCTCTGCACTGTATTGCTCATCGATATATTTTAAATATGCTTCCCTCTCTTCTCTCGTTCTTGTAAAACAAATATCATACATATTAAAACTTAATGATTTCGTCAAGTTATTAAAGCCGTGTAATTCGATACGTTGTTGATGTGTTAATTTCATTTCACTTCCCCCTAAAGACCTTTTTCGCTTATAAATAATATTAATTTACCCATTAATCGTCATTTTTATGGGAATTATCATTTAGAAACAGGTGCAGAGTGTTGCCACTGTTTTATTTTTTTGAAGAAAACCTTAATTTTTTTCAAATTTCGGAGGAAAATAATTGAAGGATTGACAATGAGGTGAAGAAATGAAAAAAAGGTTTTTAATAGTATTGATATTCCTATTACTAATGCCGAACCTTACGAGAGCAGAGCCAAGAAGCAGCAACAAGGTGATGGTTGCCTTTGTAAGGGATGGGTTCCTCTGGACAAAGATAAATGGTAAGGAAGAAAAAATTACAAAAGAGCCGGCAAAATATCCATATCCACCCCATTGGTCCCATGATGGCAAATGGATTGTGTATCAAGTCGAACCTAAAGAGAAGCTTAGCCCCAATGTAGAATTCCAGACGGAGATTTGGGTATACAATCTAGAAACGAAAAAACATAAAAGAATAACTCTAGATGGATCTAATCCGAAATGGTCCCCCGTGGAAAACCTTGTTGCGTTTAAAAGCGGCGGTGTCTTAAATGTCTCGAATCTTGAATCTTTTTATAATATTGCCCTTGGTGTGGGAGACTACAATTGGTTTCCGGATGGACGGTCTTTCATCACAAGCTCGGGGGCTTCCCTAAGGCCTGATGGATGGACCAATCCTATTCTCTACAAGATTGGGCTTGAAAGGAATTTAGACAAAATCACTAGCCTCACTAAGAATGTGAACAAGTTTTATACGATTCCCAGTGAATTGAAAAAAGGGGACGTCAGTTTGTTAGCAATTGATGCGACCGATTTTAAATTTTCTCCTGATGGAAAATGGATTTCCTTTATGGTTAGCCCTACTGCCTCTTGGTCAATGGACAGCAATTTGGTTTGTGTTATCTCGTCTGATGGGCAAACGTTTGAAGTTTTAGACGAAATTATTTGGGAAGTGGGGGCACCCAAATGGGCGTTTCAGCAAAATCGGATTGGATATATCGCGGGAGGCGGGAGAATTGTCTCCGGCTTTACGAACAAAGATATGAAGGTCACGGACCTGCCTGCCTTTCAAACCACCAGCCTGACACCAGCCCATTTTGCAGAATTAGGCTTCTCTTGGAAGGATGACCATTCTCTTTTTGTCTCAAGGGTAAAAGAAAGTGAATGGTCAAATAACCCAAAACAGCGGCCTGACCCATCGTTATTTTTTATAAAAATCGGCGATTCATTACAGAAACAAATTACCTTTCCGCCAAAGGACTATGGAGATTACGATCCCATATATCTTCCAGCAGCTGGTAAAATAACTTGGCTGCGATATCAGGATATAGCCATGACAACAAGAGACTTATGGATTTCAGACCCTGATGGTAAAAACGCAAAGGTATGGATCCAAAACGTCGTGGGCTATGATTTTTTTGAGTGAATATCCTTTTTTATAATTATTATAATTTAATATTGATTATAATATTATATATGTTATAATTTAAATAGATAGAAAAATAGGAGGAATGCTAAATGACACTAGAGAAAGTTCTTAACCAACAAATTGCAAACTGGAATGTATTATATACAAAGCTTCACCGTTTTCACTGGTATGTAAAGGGACCTCACTTCTTTACATTACATGCTAAATTTGAGGAATTATATGAGGAAGCCGCAGCAACCATTGATGAATTTGCTGAGCAATTACTTACCATCGGCGGCAGCCCAGTCTCAACCTTGAAGGAATATTTGGAAATCGCAACAATCAAGGAAACTACAGATACTTTGAAGGCTGAGGAAATGGTCCAGTCCATTGTAAAGGACTTCACACAAATCATCGCTGAATTACAAGCTGGAATGGAAACAGCTGAACAAAACAATGACGAAGTAACCAGCGACATGTTCTTGGGACTGAAAGGCAAACTTGAGAAACATAACTGGATGTTAAAAGCCTTTTTAGGTGCTTAATCACATATTTTGATGCATAAGAACCGTCCCCTTGCATCAAAAAAGCAGTCCGAATTTCAGGCTGCTTTTTTTCATGTTATTTGATAATTTTTTAATAACTCTAGTTCTTCATCTGACAATTCCCGATATTCTCCGAGTTCGAGCGTTTCATCCAGCTGCAATGGTCCCATCGATATCCGCTGTAAATAGACGACTCTTTTGCCCACAGCTTCGAACATTCTTTTCACTTGATGAAATTTCCCTTCGGTAATAGTCAGCTCGATATCTGAGCGGATACCGGATTTTATGATTTTCAGCTCACCAGGCTTGGTCAAATAGCCATCATCTAGGACAACACCTTTTGCGAAGGCTTTCACATCGTCCTCTGTTACTTCACGATCAATAACAGCAAAATAGGTTTTCGGAACATGCTTTTTCGGTGATAGAAGTCGATGCGCCAATTGACCATCATTCGTAATCAACAGCAAGCCCTCTGTGTCCTTGTCGAGGCGGCCGACAGGAAACGGTTCATACACCTGATCCTCCATCTCCAGTAAATCAATGACGGTTTCATCTACGTTATCCTCTGTTGCAGAAATTACTCCTGGAGGCTTGTTCATCATTAAATAGATAAATTCTTTGTATTCAATCACTTCCCCGTTTAATGTCACGGTTTGTGTATTTGGATCCACATGCTGCTTGGCATCCTTGATGACAACATCATCTACTTTAACAGCACCATTTTTCAGAAGCTGTTTAACTTCCTTACGGCTGCCAAAGCCAAGGTTGGCAAGCATTTTATCAATTCTCAACAGCTTTTCTCCTTCCAAATAATTTTAATTTGGATAGTAAACGGTCTACTCTATTTCCAAATAAGCGGCGGGCCAGACCCGTTTTTACTCCAAGGTAAAAATAAATACCAGCGCCAACCCCTGCACTTATTAAAATAATGGCCACAGATTGAAGCTTTGATTCCGGTGATAAAAATAACAATAAAAATCGATAAACAACCTCTGTGCCAACCCACATCAGTCCGGCAAAAATGGCAATCAATAAGCTTCTCCGCCAAACCAGCCGGAACGGATATTTGGCAAATTTCTTAATGATAATGATATTAATGATTATGGAGGCTGTGTAGCCAAGTGTCGTTGCCAACACCGCCCCTTTTATTTCCATCAGCTCAATCAGGGGTATATTTAAGGTTAATTTGATTAATAAGCCGACAAGCAAACTCAATATCGTAAAACGCTGTTCATTGATTCCCTGCAGGATTGCGGCTGTTACAGAGTAAAGCGAAAACAATATCGCAACAGGAGCATATGTGCTTAAAACTCCCGCGCCCAATAAATTATGTTCATAAAACGCCGTATAGACAGGCTCAGCCAGCAAAGAAAGCCCGATTGCTGCCGGCAACGTCAAAAACAAAAGCACTTGAAAGGTTTGGTTCAACTGATGATTTAAACTTTTTCCATTCCCCTCCACAAACGCCTTTGTGATGCTTGGGACAAGCGCTAAAGAAAAGCCTATAGCTAACGAAACAGGGATAATGACGATTTTATGCGATTCAAAATTCAAAATAGAAAAATAATCTTCCGCCACTTTTGCCTTTCCGATGGCAGCCATGGCCTTCGTAAAGGTAAATTGATCAATTGCTTGAAACAATGGATTAGCAATTCCAACCAGCACAAACGGGAAAGCAGAAATAAAGATTTCCTTGTAAATTTCCTTTAGTGATATATCTATTGTGCCTTTGTCATGGGTTAGAAGTTCGTCCAAATATGGCTTTCGTTTATACCAATACCAAAATAAAACGAGCAAGCCTCCGATAGCCCCGGTAAAGGCGGCAAAGGTTGCAACACTGACGGCGGTAACCATTTTTCCATGAAAAACTTGAAGGACGATATAGGCTCCCAAAAGCGTAAAGGTAATCCTGACGATTTGTTCGATTACCTGAGAAAGAGCCGAAGGCCCCATTGATTGATGGCCCTGAAAATAGCCTCTAATGAGACTCATAAATGGAACCACTATTAAGGCAAAGCTGACTGCTCGCATGACAGTGGTAACATTTCCTATATTTGCTTTTTCATCACCTATACTCATTTCCGCTAAAACGGGTGCAGCAATATACATTACCAAGAAGGCGGCAAAACCAGTTGCCAGCATGATCACTAAGCCGGATTTAAACAGCTTCCTGCCAACCGCATACTCTTCGAGTGCATTATATTTGGAAATAAATTTAGAAACAGCCAGCGGAACTCCTGCCGTTGCAATACTGATAAAAATGGTATATGGGACATACGAAAATTGGTAAAGAACTGTCCCTTCCCGGCCAACTATTTGAAAGAATGGAATAACATAAATAAGTCCGAGAATTTTTGAAAGAATCGTTCCAACCGTTAATATAAAGGTTCCTCTTAATAGCTTAGATTGCATAGAATCCCTTCCTGCTTGCAGAAATACGTGCGCATTCGTTTAGAAAAAAATTCGACTTTTTTTGCACACTATTGATAGTTTACAACTTCTTCTCCCTCGATGCTACTCACAACCAAAGCAAATTTATGAAAAGTCGTTTATTTTCCTTATGTTATGCTTATAATGAAGTGAATATATTTTAAGTTGGTGTATATATGGAATTTGATTGTATAGTCATAGGCGGCGGGCCATCCGGACTAATGGCAGCCATCGCCGCAGGGGAAAAAGGCGCTAAGGTGCTGTTAATTGATAAAGGGGACAAGCTTGGCCGAAAGCTGGCCATTTCCGGAGGCGGCCGCTGCAATGTCACAAACCGCCTGCCTGTTGAAGAAATTATTAAGCATATTCCCGGAAACGGCAAGTTTTTATATAGTGCCTTTTCGATATTTAATAATGAAGATATCATTGGTTTCTTTGAAGGGTTG
The DNA here is from genome assembly GCF_049568635.1 of Neobacillus sp. SAB-20_R2A. Classification (NCBI taxonomy): domain Bacteria; kingdom Bacillati; phylum Bacillota; class Bacilli; order Caryophanales; family Bacillaceae; genus Neobacillus; species Neobacillus sp. SAB-20_R2A. The sequence continues at coordinate 4,755,378 of NZ_CP145895.1, forward strand.
GGAATTACCTTAAAGGAAGAAGACCATGGGCGGATGTTTCCGGTAACAGACAAAGCCCAATCAGTCGTCGATGCACTGTTATCTCAATTAGAAAAATTACAGGTCAAAATTTTTAAAAATTGCGCTGTCGCCGAGGTCTTATATGAAAACGGACAAACCGCGGGAGTCCTGTTAAGGGACGGACAAACGATTGCCGCGAAATCGGTTGTAATTGCAGTCGGGGGCAAATCCGTTCCGCATACAGGGTCAACCGGGGATGGCTATGCCTGGGCAGAGAAAGCTGGCCATAATATTACAGATTTGTTCCCTACCGAAGTGCCAGTAACTTCCGCTGAGTCTTTTATTAAAAATAAAACTCTTCAAGGTTTGTCACTCCGGGATATTGAATTAAGTGTATTGAACCCAAAAGGGAAACCCTTGATTTCCCACCGCATGGACATGATTTTTACCCATTTCGGAATCAGCGGGCCGGCCGTTCTGCGCTGCAGCCAGTTTATTGTCAAGGCGATGAAAAAGTGGAATTTAACACAGGTAACAATGAGTCTTGATGCTCTCCCTGACCGCAACGAGGAAGAGATTTTTCAAGAGATGATGAAGCTTGTAAAAGCCGAACCGAAAAAAAGCATCAAAAATACGTTTAAAGGACTATTGCCTGAACGGTACCTGTTATTTCTGCTCGAACAAAACGAGATTGATACTTCGGCACAGGGCGGAACGATTGCGCATGAAAAAATCCGCAGTTTCGCTAAGAACTGTAAGCAGTTCGAATTTAAAGTGAATGGAACGCTCTCAATCGAAAAGGCATTTGTCACCGGCGGCGGGGTCTCTGTCAAACAAATAGACCCAAAAACAATGGGATCGAAACTTATGGATGGTTTATATTTTTGCGGAGAAATCCTTGATATCCACGGATATACAGGTGGATATAATATTACCTCTGCACTTGTGACCGGGAGACTAGCAGGGACCAACGCTGCCCTCTCTGCCAAAAAACAATGGGCCTGATTCTTTATATCAGGCCCGGTAAATAATCATCGCCGAAAAACAATAAATCTGATCTTCCTCCTCATCTTCCTGAAATGCCGCAACATTATATTTAATATCCAAGAGACTCTTATCATCCAAACCTCTTAAAAAGCTATTCATTTCTTTCTCCAAATCCTTCTCATGCTCGCGGTCAAACAGCTTTACCTGAATCATTGGGCTCTCCCTTTCTTTTTTTCTATCATTATGACCATTTTTTCAAAATTTTAAAAATTAACTTCCGCTAAAAATTAAGATGAAGTTAAGGTTAAGCCTATACACTTCTTTTTGTAGGTTGTTAGTTCAGAAAGGAGAGATTCACTTGGATAAAAAACAAAAGATCTCCTGGGGAGTTAGCTTTGGGAGTATAGCATTAGTAGCAGGAATGATGTCATATCTAGGATTTTCCAACGGCGGCAATTCATTTACCGCGAATCAGGGGGCTGCCTTGCTGCAGCAGAATGGGTCTGGAAACCAGCCACAGCAATTTGGAACCCAATCTGGGCAGGGAGAGGACAGCTTTGGCTCCCAATCCCAAGATGGGCAAGGAAGCTTTGGATTCCGGCATGGCCATGACCATTTTGGCGGGGATTATTCCGGACAAACAAACGGAGATAATGGCTCCTTTGACTCCAGCAGTGGGTTCTCTCAAGATGACAACGGGCAAAATCAATTTTCAAATAGCGACTCTGGATTTGGACATCATGGGAGCTTTGACACGACGACAGGTGGCACCTGATGTTTTACTATCAATTTAACTCGATGAGTACTACCGTTAAAATTGCCTTTAGCTATGAAATTTCTAACCATGATTTGAGCTTAATCTATCAGCTGTTTGAATTAATTGAAAAAACCTGCAGCCGCTTTAGAAGCGATAGTGAGTTGTCCCTTTTAAACAGGCAAATTGAAAAGGAGGCCATTGTCTCACATGAAATGTTTTCGATTTTAACGGAAGCGGATAAATTTTTCTGGGAGTCAAACGGAATCTTCAATCCAGGAATTTTATCTGCTCTTGAAACAAGTGGATATAATCAATCTATTGAATTTGTCAGAGGTCAAAATATGGACCTGCCTCTAGATGCTGTTGGGGTAACATCCCAGCCATTTAAGTTAAACCGGGGCCGGCAGGCAGTTACGCTGCACACGAAAATCGACCTTGGCGGCATTGCCAAGGGATGGGTGATTGACTGTGCCGCTGAAATGCTCGAAAAATATGGCTATGGATTCATCAATGTTGGGGGCGACATGCGAATTTTTGGAACACTGCCCCGACCGCTTAACATCGGGATTGAACATCCAATGAATCTATCGAATATGATTTCATCAGTTCAGGTTCAGGCAGGGGCTGTTGCCACATCCACTTCGGCAAAGCGAAAGTGGTTTGTAAATGGAGAATTAAAGCACCATTTAATTGATACGAGAACAGGTCATTCATCCGAAAGTTCCATTATTTCCGCCACTATCACCGCCCCGACTGCTATAGAAGCGGATGTTTGGGCTAAAATCATCCTTTTAATTGGGGAAAAGGACGGACCGGGAAAGGTTTTGGAAAAAGGACTTGGAGCCGTTTTAATCAATCAAAACTGCGGCATCTGGAAAGGAGGAAATTTATTTGGAAATGTTTGAGTGGTACCTAATACGTACGACAGGAATTATTGCCTATGTATTGCTTTACTTGTCTGTCATGATTGGTCTTTACACACAAGTACAAAAAAAACGAAAACAAAAAATTGCTGTACCTTTAATCTGGCATGAGTCGTTGTCGAACTGGGCTTTTATCCTTACTTTAGGACATGTCGTCATTACACTTATTGATCAGTATATGTCATTTCAGTGGTTCGAAGTGCTGATTCCATTTCAAACAGACTATCAGCCAATCCCAATGGCACTAGGCATACTTGCCCTCTACTTCTTGATTTTAACCATAGTAACATCAAAGGTCCGGAAAGCAATCGGCTATCAGGCTTTCCGGAAAGTACATGCTTTAAACCCTATTCTATATATTTTTACAACCATGCATGGACTTATGATGGGTTCAGATTTTCAAGGGATTATTGTAGCAGCTGTAAACCTTCTTCCATTTATGTTTTTGGGGATTTTGCTATTAAAGGGGAAAAAGGAACTTGATGCTTCACACTTATAAAAAAACCGATTCCAAATTCGAATAACGGGTTTACTTTAGAGGTGATTTTTTTGAGACATAAGAAGTCTTATCCTTAATTGAGTAACTAGTGATAATAAAATAAGCGAAGATTTTTCCGCTAAATGGAGAATAGGGCTCATTCCGGCGTAAATAAGGGAAGGTTTTTCGCTTAAACAAAGCAAAATCCCCAATACTGAAGTTTTTTGAGTCAATAGGGGAAATTTCTACGCCTATTTAAGTTATTCTTAATCTTATTTGCTAATTAAGGGAAATTTCTCCTCTTATTTATCAAACTCTGTCTAATAAACTTGTACAACTTACGGTTGCTTTTGTCAGATAAATAAAAATAAGGCTTAGAGATATTTTCATCTCAAAGCCTTATGGACTGTGCAATATACTGTGATTTGTGTTGTGAAAAATTATGTGATTTGTGGTTAGGGTTGTGATTTACCGTTTTGCACCTCACAAGTAAACCTGTTAAAATTGGAATCGGTTATTCTGTTTCACCCGTCCACTCAAGCATGCCGCCCACCATGTTGCGAACCTTATATCCTTGCTCCTGCAGGTAATGGCAGACATTACCGCTGCGGCCGCTGGAACGGCAGATAAATATATATTCTTTGTCTTTATCAAAATAATCGAGATGAACCGGGATATCGCCCATTTTGATATGCATGGCACCTGGAATCATGCCCATAGCAACCTCGTGGTCTTCCCTGACATCCACCATTTCAGGTTTTTCTCCTGCTTCAAGCTTCTTTTTCAATTCCTCAGTAGTGATTGTTTTGATTTCTTCCATTTTATCCATCCCCTTCAAAAGAGGCTGCCCCAAGGACAGCCTCCTATAATATTAGTTAGCGACAATGTTTACAAGTTTTCCTGGAACAGTGATCACTTTGCGAACAGTTTTCCCTTCGATTTGTTCCTTAACCCGGTCATCATCCATTGCAATTCCTTCAAGTGCTTCTTTACTTGCATCAGTCGGAACCAATAGCTTCGCTTTTACTTTGCCGTTGACCTGAATCACGATTTCAACTTCGTTATCGACTAGCTTTGCTTCATCATATGCAGGCCAAGCTTCATAGGAAATTGTATCATTATGCCCTAGTTTTTCCCAAAGTTCCTCAGCGATATGCGGTGCCACTGGTGAAAGAAGCTTAACAAAGCCTTCGATGAAATGCTTTGGAAGAACAGTTGCTTTATAAGCTTCATTAATGAATACCATCATCTGAGAAATGGCAGTGTTGAAGCGCATTCCTTCGTAATCCTCAGTTACTTTCTTTACGGTTTGATGGTAGGCTTTTTCCAGATTGGAAGCTTCTTCGTTCGGCTGAATTTTTGGATTCAATTCACCGTTTTCCTCCACCAGCAAACGCCAGATACGGTCGAGGAAGCGGCGGGATCCATCTAAGCCGTTTGTGGACCAAGCGATTGAAGCATCAAGCGGTCCCATAAACATTTCGTATAGGCGCAGCGTATCTGCACCGTGGGTATTGACGATGTCATCCGGATTGACGACGTTGCCTTTTGATTTACTCATTTTCTCATTGTTTTCACCAAGAATCATTCCTTGGTTAAACAGCTTTTGGAATGGTTCCTTGGTAGACACAACGCCGATATCATACAAGAATTTATGCCAGAAACGTGAATATAGCAAATGAAGTACGGCATGCTCGGCACCGCCAACATAAATATCAACTGGAAGCCATTGCTTTAATTTTTCCGGTGAAGCTAAAGCTTCCTTATTGTTCGGATCAATATAGCGCAAGAAGTACCAGCAGCTGCCAGCCCACTGCGGCATCGTGTTGGTTTCACGGCGGCCCTTTTTGCCTGTAACAGGGTCAACCACATTTACCCAATCCTTAATATTGGCTAGCGGTGATTCACCTGTCCCGGACGGTCTGATTTCGGTTGTTTTTGGCAGCATTAATGGAAGCTCTTCTTCAGGTACGGCTGTCATGGTGCCGTCTTCCCATTGAATAATTGGAATCGGTTCACCCCAATAACGCTGGCGGCTAAACAGCCAGTCGCGGAGACGGAATGTTACCTTCTTCGTACCAATACCCTTTTCCTCAAGCCAGGAAATCATTTTTTTAATCGCATCTACTTTGTTTAGACCATTTAAGAAATCGGAATTGACGTGTTCGCCATCGCCGGTATAGGCTTCTTTCTCGACATCGCCGCCGGCAACAACTTCCTTAATTGGCAGTTCAAATTTTCTCGCAAATTCATAGTCGCGTTCATCGTGTGCAGGAACGGCCATAATTGCTCCAGTACCATAGCTGACTAATACATAGTCGGCAATCCAAATTGGCATTTTCTCACCATTTGCAGGATTGATGGCGTATGCTCCAGTGAACACCCCATTTTTTTCTTTTGCAAGGTCTGTACGCTCGAGGTCACTCTTTGATTTTACTTTATCTAAATAAGCGTCAACCGCCTCCCGCTGCTCAGCTGTTGTAATTTTATCCACCAAAGCATGCTCTGGAGCAAGCACGGCATAAGTAGCACCAAATAATGTATCAGGGCGGGTCGTAAATACCGTGAAGGTTTCATTGTGTCCATCGATTTGAAATGTCACTTCCGCACCCTCGGAACGGCCAATCCAGTTCCGCTGCATTTCCTTCAAGCTTTCCGGCCAGTCCAGTTCTTCTAGATCTTCAAGTAGACGATCGGCATAAGCCGTAATTTTTAAAATCCACTGTCTCATTGGACGGCGTTCAACCGGATGGCCCCCGCGTTCACTTTTTCCATCAATGACTTCTTCGTTGGCTAAAACAGTTCCAAGCGCTGGACACCAGTTGACCGGTACTTCATCAACATAGGCGAGGCCTTTTTCCCATAGCTTCAAGAAAATCCATTGTGTCCATTTGTAGTACTCAGGGTCAGTCGTATTGACTTCGCGATCCCAGTCATAGGAAAAACCAAGAGATTTAATTTGTCTGCGAAATGTGTCAATGTTTTTCGCAGTAAATTCAGCAGGGTCATTGCCTGTATCTAGAGCGTATTGTTCAGCAGGCAGCCCGAATGCATCCCAGCCCATTGGGTGAAGAACATTATAGCCCTGCATCCGTTTCATCCGTGAAAGGATATCCGTTGCAGTATAACCTTCCGGATGCCCCACATGCAGTCCGGCCCCTGACGGATATGGGAACATATCTAAAGCGTAGAATTTCCGTTTGCCCGGATCTTCGCTTGTTTTAAATGTTTTTTCTTCTTCCCATTTCTTTTGCCACTTCTTTTCGATTTGTTGATGATCGAAACTCATATCTGTAATCCTCCTTAAAAAATAAAAAACCTCTCATCCCCAACAGGGACGAGAGGACTGTATGTATCTTCCCGCGGTACCACCCACATTAGTGCAATGCACTCGCTTCATTAATCCTTAACGCGGAAAACGGCAAACATTACTTTTCATTCATGCCTGCAACTCCTAGGCGAGTTCATGACCCTCCCGGTTGACTTGCACCTGCCGTCAACTCTCTAAATACGGGACTTAAATCACTACTACTCCTACTCACTGTTATTAAAATATAAATATAACGTAATTGTATTAAATTTTCTAACAGTATGCAAGTAAACTTGAGCCTATTTTCATGGTTGACAGGGATACTTGATTTTAAACATCAAAACCACAGTCAATCAGCTGTGGTTTTGGTTGCGGAAAGTATTTATAAAGCTTTTACAGTTACCTGCTCTTGCGTTTTCAAATGACGGTCATATATTAGCGTTGTAACAATCGCAATGATAAATAATCCGATTAAGATTGTGAATAAAGCAGACATGCTGTACAAATCAACAATGACGCCGCCAAGGAGCGGTCCAATCATTCTTCCGCCGGTTGCTGTACTGTTAACAATTCCTTGATAAAATCCTTCGCGGCCCTTAGGAGCAAGGGCGAAGGCTAAGGTTGGCACCGCCGGCCAAACGAACATTTCCCCAATTGTTAAAATAATCATTGCGGCTAGGAAGCCGGTAAAAGCCCCCGCATTTCCAGCAACTATAAATGATATGATAAAGATGGCGATTCCGATCAGAATTTGCACCTTAAGGGAAGCACTAAGATGTTTTAAAATACCATTTAAAACAGGCTGCCCCAATACGATTAATGCCCCGTTTATCGTCCAGAGCAGGCTATATTGTGTGAGGGTGATGTTGATTTCCTGCGTATAGGAAGCAATTGTTGTGGTCCACTGGACATACGCAACCCAGCATAGTAAATATCCCGTACTAATAATAAGTAAAGCTTGCAGGTTGGCTTTGCTTTTTATGGTTGGAGCAGTTTTGGTGTTAGTTTCACGCTTAGCTGAGTCAACCACAATTCCTTTATATCCGAAAACTGCGATAAATAAAAAGATTACATACATGATAGTATTAGCTAGGAAGATTAGCTGGAAGGAATAGTCGGCAACAATGCCTCCTAAAGCAGTACCAACAGCAACCCCGAGGTTTTGTGCAACATAGAGGGCATTAAAGGATTTCCGACCGCCTTCTCGCCAAACCGATCCTGCCATGGCATACATCGAAGGAAAAATAATACCTGTTCCAAAACCAACAATAGTTAAAAAGACAACGTAGGATGGCCAGCTATGCCAGATGGTTAATCCCACCAAGGCTAGAAGTGAAATTCCAATTCCCAGCAGAATCGATTTATAACCGCCTAGTTTATCATATAAATTTCCACCAAACAGATTTCCGATTACGGTGGCTCCTGCATTTAACATCAGGACGATTCCTGCTACCGATAGGGACTTACCTAAATAATCGTGAATATAGATTGTATTTAAAGGCCATAAAAAAGAAGAGCCTATTACATTCACTGCCATCCCAATGATTAAAAGCCATAAGGCACGTGGCATGAAAAACGCTCCTTTGATAAAAAATATTTCGATATCCATGGTATTTTAGCCCTTTTTTAGTAGAAGCGCAATCCTTTTTGATTATCATTTTTCGCATGGAAGAGATTATGAAAAAATTGTTTCGTTGAGGTTTTGTAAATGGAAAAAATCCCTCAACAATACGTTGAGAGATTTTGCTAAATTTATGAAGATTAATTATTTTCCTGGTGGAATTTCGATTTTACAGGCTGGCCGCCAGTTTGTTCATACTTCTTTTTAGCTTGTTTAATGATGTCTGCATCTTTTCCAAACTCAATGTCCTGATTGTTAATTCCGTTTCGCGTTTTTTGTTCAGGGTTTTGCTGTTTTGAACGTTTTTTCAAAACTGTTCTCCTCCTCGGGTCCCTTGTAAAATCAAACTATTTTGCAGCTGCTGAACCTGCAATCTCATTCTGTGCAGCTGTTCCCGCTGCTGCCCATTAGCGCTATGAGCCATCGTACAGATATCCTGATACGTCTGCTCAAGATTTTGCAGCGCCGTCGTATAATCATTATCATTGTAATGTTCCTGAAGACTGCTTTGCTTATACTGCTCCTCGGCGCAGCGAAGACAATCCTCCACCTGCTGCGTTAAGTTTTCCATTGATTCGCGAGTAGCCATGTAAGAACCCCCTTCTTGATATGGCCCGACCTAAAATCATTCAATTGAAGCGCACAGCTTCATTTCTTATTTTGTTCCTCATTCTTTTTCCTATTACACGATTGAATTGATAAATCCTGGCAGTGATAAATACAGTTGGATAAGCATTATCTTCATGATAAAATTTACTTTATGCTAAAAAATATAAAGGAGTTTTCCTGAATGCTTCAGACAAAACCTTTTCTATATGCAACTGATGATAAGCGTTACCATACATGGAACTATCACCTGCGCCAGCAATTTGGGCACAAGGTATTTAAAGTAGCCTTAGACGGCGGCTTTGACTGCCCGAACCGTGACGGTACCGTTGCCCACGGCGGCTGTACGTTTTGCAGCGCCGCAGGTTCAGGCGATTTTGCCGGAAACCGGATCGAAAGCTTGGAGAAACAATTCAACGATATAAAAACAAAAATGCACACGAAATGGAAAGACGGCAAATATATGGCCTACTTCCAAGCATTCACCAACACCCATGCTCCAGTCGAGGTTCTTCGTGAAAAATACGAAACGGTTCTTAAGCAGGAAGGAGTGGTAGGTTTGTCGATTGCCACCCGGCCTGACTGTCTTCCAGATGATGTTGTGGAATACTTGGCCGAACTAAATGAAAGAACTTATTTGTGGGTTGAGCTTGGCTTGCAGACTGTTCATGAACGAACCGCTGGGCTCATCAATCGTGCCCATGATTTTCAGTGTTATGTCGACGGTGTGGCCAAATTAAGAAAGCATGCCATTAGAATTTGCACCCACATTATTAACGGACTCCCGCTTGAAACCTATGACATGATGATGGAAACCGCGCGAGAGGTCGCAAAGTTGGATGTGCAGGGCATTAAAATCCACCTTCTGCATCTGTTAAAAGGAACACCAATGGTAAAGCAATACGAAAAAGGCATGCTCGAGTTTTTATCAAAGGAAGACTATGTAAACTTAGTATGTGACCAATTGGAAATTTTACCGCCGGAAATGATTGTTCACCGAATTACCGGTGACGGACCGATTGATTTAATGGTTGGACCGATGTGGAGCGTTAATAAGTGGGAAGTCTTGAACAGTATTGATGCGGAATTAAAAAGACGGGACAGCTGGCAAGGTAAGTTTTTTCAAAAGGGGTTTGTTGACCGATGAAACTGGAAAGGATTCTTCCGTATGCCAGAGAACTACTTCAAAAAGCAGTTAGCCAAGGTGATATAGTTGTGGATGCCACATTAGGGAATGGGCATGATACTGTATTTCTCGCTGACCTGGTTGGTGAAAGTGGCCATGTTTTCGGTTTCGATGTTCAGGAACAGGCTGTCCAGGCTGCTCAAGAACGATTAAAAAAGCAAGGGCTGTCAGAAAGGGCCACTCTTTTTCACGCCGGTCATGAAAAATCCGCCGAGCTTATACCAGCTGTTTATCACAGTAAGATTACGGGTGCTGTTTTTAACCTCGGCTACTTGCCTGGCAGCGACAAAACGATTGTCACTCGGCCCGAAACAACCGTCACCGCGATCGAACAATTGCTTGAACTGATGGCACCTGAAGGAATCATTGTTCTTGTTATTTACCATGGCCATGAAGGAGGCGCGATTGAGCGCGATGGCCTTTTGAAATACTGCCGCAGCCTGGACCAAAATATAGCCCATGTCCTGCAACATCAATTCATCAATCAAAAAAACAATCCGCCATTTATTGTGGCGATTGAAAAAAAATAGCAAAAACCAGGCGGGTGCCTGGTTTTTTATTATTACATTTTCATAAGCAGCCGAGTCACAAATGATGGCATCGCTTTTTGCAAAGAACGGTACATTAGTCCATTGAAATAAAAGAAATAGCTGATCCAGCCGCCTGCTTTGATGACTTTTTTGGCCAGCTTCCTGACATCCCTCTGCTTACGGACCTTGGAATCGGATAAATAGATGCCAAGCAAGCCGCGATTAATAAGCTGATGAAATCCTTTGTGAGGAAGAAACTCGGTATGCCTGTCCGCTTCCATGACAAAATGCTTTAAGCGATTAAACAGCGTTTCCTGGTTTTCGTAATAAAAGCAGAAATTTAGGTCGCCTCCGGCCATATCCTCCTCTTGGTCAATAAAATAATCCAAAAGAATATGCAGACCTTGTATGTAAGGGAAATAGCCATTACGGATATTTTCAGCATCGCTGGCTGTAAAATCATCCCGCATCGCGTAAGACACTAGACAAAATATTCCTAATGTCGAACCCGAGCAGGCTGAGAACTCGTACCATTCCATTTTCGGCAAGTGGTTTTGATGGCGTTGAAACCAATTTTCAAGCCTAGGCACCCGTTCTTCCTTTTTTACATGCTTGTGAATTTGCAAATCACAATAGTATTCGCAAAGTTCAAGCAGAAATTCTTTTATAAATTCATAATGTTTCAATTCCCTTAAAACACTGCGGCATGTCTCTGACAAATCATTTAAATAACCGCCGTCATCCTGGTCCTCGCGAAGACGGTAATAGTTTTTCCGATCCGCATGTAATACAAGGGCATCTGACATTGATTCATGAAGAGCCGCAAAATCATTTGGATCAAGTGATGTGCTCCGGTCACAAAGATTGTCCAAGTAATCGCTAATTGTTTGGTAGGCGACAATAAACTTGACCGCTTTTTTATAGTGCTCCTGAGCAGTCAATGCCATTATGGCACCGCCTTCACAATGAAATGTCTTATGCTCGATGCTGGCAAGTGCCTGCTTCCTGAGTTCCGGATTAGGAATTTTTTCGGCGCGATTTTTCCAATACGCCAATTCTTGATGGACAGTCGGAATGATTTTGCGATAAACCCTCGACATAAGGGTGATTGGCTTCATGGAAAAGTCCCCCCATTCTATACGATATAACCGATGGCTTTTAACTGGCTGTAAACAAAATCCTTAGCATATTCAAATACTTCTTCCCGTTCGGGTTCATTAAAAATTTCGTGGTAACATTTGGGCCATTCTTTAAATCTTTTTTCCGATAATGGAGCATGATTAAACCATTCTTTCACGCTGCCTTTATTCACAATTTTGTCATCCCCGGCCTGCATTACCAGCATGGGTACATCACGTGTTTTTCCGAGGTTAAGGAAAGCTTGTTTGATGGCATCCGCAAGTTCACGATACCATCTTACCGAAACCTTTGTCACGTAAAGAGTATCATTCGAATCAGCTTCCCTGACATCCTCATTCCTCGTTGCCATTTGTACTGTCAGCCCTGAATTCATTCTAAAGGACGGAAAAACCACATTTAAGGCATAGGAAAGAAAGTTTAACAATTTGGATGGCGGCTTGATTAAGCCTAAACATGGAGAGGACAAAATCACGCCAGCAATGTTTACTCTTTCTTCTTGAAGGAGTCGAATAGTAATCAACCCGCCCATACTATGGCCCAGCAAAAAAACAGGCAATTCATATCGATAGGCTGCTTGAACCCAATCCTTTACTTCAAATATGTATTCATCAAAGGAATCGATATGTCCGCGGCGCGATCGTGTTGTCATTCCCTGCCCGGGAAGGTCTGCCATAATGACATGAAAACCGGACGTGCGCCACATCTCAATCAGCCATCCGTAGCGGCGATGGTGCTCCATGGCGCCGTGAACCATGACAATAACAGCCTTCGCTTCCCCTTCTGCTTCCCACTTCCACATAACTGATCCCCCTAAAACGTTATCATTTTTTGTATTTTACCATATAGGAAAGACTAATAAGAATCTAAATGAATTTTTTAATTGCGATATTTTTTGTCATTCCCTGGCTTGATTCGTTAAAATAGAATTATCATTCAAAAAGGAGCGAGCATGATGATTTACCCTTTTAAAGATAAATACCCTGTTATTTCCGAAACTGCCTATATTGCAGATTATGTAACCATTACAGGAGATGTTGAAATCGGCGATGAATCCAGCGTCTGGTTTAATTCCGTTATCAGAGGCGATGTAGCGCCAACAAGAATCGGTAACAAAGTAAACATCCAGGACAATTCCGTCCTGCATCAAAGCCCAAATAACCCACTTATTTTAGAGGATGAAGTGACCGTTGGCCATCAGGTCATATTACATAGCTGCATCATCCGAAAAGGTGCACTTATTGGAATGGGATCGATTATTTTGGACCAGGCGGAAATTGGCGAAGGTGCCTTTATTGGTGCTGGCAGTCTTGTTCCGCAAGGCAAAAAAATTCCTCCTAATACATTAGCATTTGGAAGACCAGCTAAAGTTATTAGAGAAATCACTCCTGAAGACATTAAGGAAATGGAAAGAATCACAAGAGAATATGCAGAAAAAGGGCAATTTTATAAATCCCTACAAAAAGGCACCCAATCTTAACGATGGGTGCCTTTACTTTTCCATTTATCTACTCGCTAATACTATATCTTTTTTATACTCGCTTTGAAAGGAGTATACTCCTTCAACATACACCTGATGCCAAACCATAAACATAAGAACAGTCCAAATCTTTCGGCTGTTGTCAGCTTTATCCTGACAATGGTCATCAAGAAGCTTTAACAGGTACGTCTTATTGATTAAATGGTCCGTCTGGCTTTCACGAATGATATTTTTTGCCCAATCATTCATCTCAGCCTTTAGCCAATGGCGGATAGGAACAGGGAAGCCAAGCTTCTTCCTGTTTAGAACATGGTCAGGAACGACCCCTTCGGCAGCCTTACGCAAAACGTACTTAGTAGTGCCGTTAGCTGTTTTCAAGCTAGTTGGGATTTTCGAGGCCACTTCAAATACTGCCTTATCTAAGAACGGCACGCGTAGTTCCAATGAATGAGCCATCGTCATTTTATCAGCCTTTAGTAAAATATCGCCGCGCATCCAAGTATGGATATCAATATATTGCATCCGGTCAACCGGATCATAGCCTCTTGATTCCTCATAAAGAGGTTTGGTGATATCGGTATAGTTTAAGCCTTCACGATAGACACTCAAAAGCTCACGTTTTTCCGCTTCGTCAAACATCTTGGCGTTACCAATGTAGCGCTGCTCCATCGGTGTCACCCCGCGTTCAATAAAGCTCTTTCCTTTCATCCCTTCCGGAAGCATATCGGCAATTCCTTTTAGAAGGACCTTTCCGACTCTAGGAATTTTATTGAAAATCTCCAAATCGCCAGGTTCGCGGTAAATATTATAACCGCCAAACAATTCATCAGCGCCTTCGCCTGAAAGAACAACCGTAACATGCTTTCTCGCTTCACGGGCGACAAAATATAATGGAACACAGGCTGGGTCGGCAAGCGGGTCATCCATATGCCAAATAATTTTCGGAACTTCTTTCATATATTCCTCAGGCGTAATGATATAACTGATGTTTTCTACGCCAAGCTTTTCAGCTGTTTCCTTGGCGACATCAATTTCGCTGAAGCCATTGTGCTCAAATCCGACGGAAAACGTTTTAATAGCCGGATGGAATTGCTTTGCAATCGAGGCGATGATGGAAGAGTCAATCCCACCTGATAAGAAGGAACCAACCGGAACATCACTGCGCATATGCTTTTCAACCGAATCAAACAGAATATCACGGATTTCCTTTACGAAATCATCTTCCGATTTTAGTACTGGGTGAAAATGTGCCTTCCAGTAGCGGTTCATTTCCATCTTCGAGCCGATTTTTTTTGTAAAATAATGGCCTGGTTCAAGCTTTTTAATTCCTTCAGATAGGGTATCAGGTTCTGGAACAAACTGATAGGTTAAATAATGCTGCAAGGAATCATAATCTAGCACATCATTTTTAAGAGCCAGCAAAATGCTCTTTTTCTCAGAAGCAAAGAAGGTTCTGTCACCATCCTCCATATAAAAGAATGGTTTAATTCCAAACGGATCTCGTGCCCCATAAAGTATTTGTTCCTGCTTATCCCAGATAACAAAAGCAAACATCCCGCGCAAGCGTTCAACTGCTTTTTCTTTTAGCTGGCTGTAGAGTGCAATGATAACCTCTGTATCAGAGCTTGTGGAAAAAGTTAGTCCTTCTTTGAGTAACTCTTCACGAAGCTCGACATAGTTATAAATTTCACCGTTAAAAATAATCCAGTATCTTTCGTTTTCATACGTTAGCGGCTGGTGCCCGGATTCAATATCAATGATACTTAACCGGCGAAAACCAAATTGAATATGATCATCATAATAATAACCAGCATCATCTGGTCCACGATGGGTTATAATATCGTTCATATTTTTAAAAAGCTGCTTTTCTTCGTCACGATAATTTTGCGTTTTGTCATGTACACAACCGATAAAACCGCACATTATGTACCTCACCTACTCTATTTCAAAATATCCTTTTGTAAAAACATACTCTCTAATACTACCACTTTTTTTTCAAAAATGGCACTGTGAACAAAAGGAAAATCATGTATCATCATTTTTCACTTCAATAGTCCTACTTAAACATTTTATTCCAATTTTTAAAACACTGAACAAGAAAATAGACGTTTAATGAAAAATGGGAGTTACACCTTAATGCAACTCCCACTCCATATTATTTTCCTTCTGCCTGCTCACGTAATGCATCTGCCTTATCAGTGCGTTCCCAAGGAAGATCAACATCCGTACGGCCAAAATGTCCGTAAGCTGCTGTTTGCTTATAGATGGGGCGGCGTAAATCCAGCATTTTAATGATTCCTGCAGGGCGCAGGTCAAAGTTTTTACTTACTAAGTCAACCAATACCTCTTCGCTGACTTTGCCTGTGCCAAAAGTATCGATGGAAATCGATACCGGTCTTGCTACACCAATCGCATAAGCAAGCTGGACTTCACATTTATCAGCTAAACCTGCTGCGACAATATTTTTTGCAACATAGCGTGCAGCATAAGCGGCAGAACGGTCAACCTTTGTCGGGTCCTTACCGGAAAAAGCGCCGCCGCCGTGACGGGCATAGCCTCCGTAAGTATCCACGATAATTTTGCGGCCAGTCAGTCCTGCATCCCCCTGCGGTCCGCCGATTACAAAGCGGCCGGTTGGGTTTATAAAATATTTTGTATTTTCATCGATTAATTCTTTTGGTACAACCGGATTAATGACATGTTCCTTAACATTGCGCTGGATTTGCTCTAGTCCAATTTCCGGATGGTGCTGGGTGGAAATAACAATTGTATCAATCCGAACCGGTTTGTTGTTCTCATCGTATTCGACCGTTACTTGTGTTTTTCCGTCCGGACGAAGGTATGGAAGGATATCCTCTTTACGAACCTCTGTTAACCGGCGGGCAAGCTTATGGGCTAAAGATATTGGAAGAGGCATCAGCTCTTTCGTTTCGTTACAGGCGAAGCCGAACATTAAGCCTTGGTCACCTGCACCAATTGCTTCAATTTCTTTATCTGACATTTGACCTTCACGAGCTTCAAGTGCTTGATTGACACCCATGGCAATGTCCGGAGACTGTTCATCAATAGAGGTTAACACTGCACATGTTTCCGAATCAAAGCCATATTTCGCACGAACGTAGCCAATTTCTTTGATCGTCTCACGAACAATTTTTGGGATATCTACATATGTAGAGGTAGTGATTTCGCCGGCAACTAGAACTAAGCCGGTCGTTACTGATGTTTCAGCAGCTACGCGGGCATTTGCATCCTTTGCTAGAATGGCGTCTAAAATAGAATCAGAAATCTGGTCACAAATCTTATCAGGATGACCTTCAGTTACTGATTCAGAAGTGAACAAATGGCGTTTTAGTGACATCTGAATTCCTCCTATAATAATGAAATAATGAGGCTGCTTTTTTCAAAGGTTAACACCCTTTCCAAATAACCTCCATTTTGATACGGAACTCATCCCTAATAGTATGAAATAAACATCAGGTTTTTATGAAATACTACCGAAAAAACCCAACCGAAATTCTTTAGAAGATTAGTAAAGCGATTCAAACAGCACGTGTGTTTGCCCAATAGACAAAAAAACCTTTCCATGAGGAAAGGTTGAATGCAAACATTTTGCGTGCCTTTCACTCTTATCGTTCAAGGACAAGCCTTGCATCAGGTTGAGCACCTTTGCCCGAAAAACGACTAAAAATAGACATTTTCCTAGTTGCAGGTTGCTGGGTTTCATAGGGCCTGTCCCTCCACCAGCTCGGGATAAGAGAGTATCCGTTCAAGGTTAAATCATACCCCAGATTCTTAAAGTATGTCAATGTATTTTTTAGCAACATTAACCAAAATATACAATGGAGTATGATACAAAATATGCTTAAACTGTTTTTTTCATGACTTTTTAATCACCTTTAGAATAAGGTATAAAATACAGCATAATTTCGTCAATTAGTATAGACTATTATTTTAATTGTGTTATACTAATCAATATTAATATATCAAATTAAAAAAACCATAAAAAGGAAGGTTCATTAAATGAATTCTGTTCATATCCCAAATGAATTAAAGGAATTACTTAATGAAAGTAATGTCCAAGTCCAATTATCTGTGCCGCAGCTAGTTGAAAAAATCCTCAGCAGAAAAGAAGGGACACTCACTTCCACCGGAGCGGTTCGTGTTTCAACAGGAAAATATACTGGGCGGTCTCCAGAAGACAAATTCACTGTTTTGGAGGAGTCAACCAAAGATAAAATTGCCTGGGGTTCTTTAAATCAGCCAATCTCACAAGAGACTTTCGATCATCTTTATAATAAGGTATTAGAATACTTAAAACAGCAAGAAGAAGTTTATGTATTTAAAGGCTTTGCTGGTGCTGATAAGAAATCACAACTGCCGATTCAAGTCATAAATGAATTTGCTTGGCATAATCTTTTTGCCCACCAGTTGTTCATTCGGCCTTCGGAAGATGAACTTCTGACTCATAAAGCTGAATTTACAGTAATTGCTGCCCCTAATTTCAAAGCAGACCCGGCAGTCGACGGTACGAATTCTGAAACCTTCATTATTATATCATTTGAACGCCGCGTAGTTCTAATTGGAGGAACTGAATATGCGGGGGAAATGAAAAAATCAATTTTCTCTGTCATGAACTATTTACTGCCTGAAAACAATATTTTCTCTATGCACTGTTCAGCGAATGTCGGCATTGAAGGGGATGTTGCATTATTCTTCGGTTTATCCGGAACTGGAAAAACAACTCTTTCCGCAGACCCTAATCGCCGTCTAATCGGCGATGATGAGCACGGCTGGTCATCAAATGGCGTCTTTAATATTGAAGGCGGCTGCTATGCAAAATGTATAAATCTATCCCGTGAAAAAGAACCGCAAATCTTTGATGCCATCCGTTTCGGGACCGTTCTTGAAAATGTTGTGATTAACCAGGAATCGAGAATTCCGGATTACGATGATGGAACATTAACAGAAAACACTCGGGCCGCATATCCAATGGAGGCCATTGATAATATTGTCCAGCCTAGCATTGCCGGGCATCCGAATACCATTGTGTTTTTAACTGCAGATGCATTTGGTGTTCTTCCGCCAATTGCTAAATTAACAAGGGAACAAGCAATGTACCATTTCTTAAGCGGATTTACATCAAAGCTTGCTGGCACAGAGCGTGGCATTACTTCACCGCAGGCAACCTTCTCAACCTGTTTTGGTGCACCATTCCTGCCGCTGCCGGCTACACGCTATGCCGATATGCTAGGAGAAAAAATACTTGAGCATAACGTTAATGTGTTTTTGGTCAATACAGGCTGGACTGGCGGAGAATACGGCGTTGGCAATCGTATGAAACTCTCATATACAAGAGCAATGGTGCAGGCAGCTCTTGAAGGAGAACTAAATCACGTAGAAACCGTTAAGGATACATTCTTTGGCCTAAATATCCCGCTCCATATTGCTGGGGTCCCTGATGAAGTGCTTCAGCCAATGAAAACATGGGCAGATCCTAATGCTTATGAAAAAAAGGCAAAAGAATTGGCAGAGCAATTCCGTGAGAACTTTAAGAAATTCGCTAACGTTGCCGTCGAGATTGAAGAAAAAGGCGGACCAATCGTTTAAACAGTAGAAAAAAGAGGCTGACCTCCAAAATCAGCCTCTTTTTTTCTATTTCCCGTCAACTGGTTTCCTTACTTCGACCTCCTCCGATTGCTGGAGAACAGTAAAACGATATTTACCGCTTTTTTTGATGGTAAACCCGCCGCCATACTCCGTAATATGCTTTCCATCCGTTGTTGTATAGTCTGCAACCTTCTTAAAAGTAAATTTCGATGCCTCAGCGGTTTCTAATTGAAATATCTCCAATTCTATTTCATCGGGAAGATTGCTTCCCTCTACTTCAATAAACTCGTGTTCATAAAAGCCGGCGTAAAGATCCTCCGCAGAAATCATTAATGTTGATTTGCCAATTGTGATATACGGCTCCTTTACATAAATGGAAAATGCACCAACCTTCTTATCACCAACTGTGAATTGAAGATTCCAAACTCCTGAAAAAGGCAATGGTTTGAAGGTTGTTACAGTGTGAGCATCCGTTCCGTAGATTCCTCCAGATAAAGGAGTTTCAGCAAGGTGCTCTTTGACTCCTGTTTTAACGTGGACCGCATTGACCTTGAGAGATTTCGAATAATCATAGTTTCCCCATAAAAAAATCATCATCTTAGCAACGGTGCCTTTATCTTTTGCAATCCAGTCCTGAGGTGCAAGCAGGCTCACCTTGTTTGGGATACCAAAATTACTATCTGCATAAATAGGTTTCCCCTCTTCATTCTTTAATGCAAAATAATCACCCTCTTGGGCTTTTGTTATAACGGAACTACTGCTGCCGGGACTCTTTTCCTCTGCTGTATTCGTAAAATAGAAAATCGGGGCAATAAGAGCAAGTATGAACAATGCTGCCACAGCCCCCAGTCTTTGGATGTTAAACACCTTTCTTGGCTTGACTGTGCCTGCTTCACTAATCCTTTTTAACATGTCCGTTCTCTGTTTTGTGGAAAGCTCATGTTTCGGAAAATCCGCCATCATTTCTAGCAGCTCTTTATCCGATAAATTGCTCAAAATATTCACCCTCCTTTAATTGCTCATTTAGTTTTTTCATGGCCCGAAAAAAGGTAACATTCACTTTATTTTCCGACCAGCCAAGAATGTTGCCAGTTTCCTGTGAAGAAAGCTCGGCAATGCCCTTAAGCAAAATTACATCCCGATAATTTGGCTTTAATTCGTTAATCGCTTCATATAAGCGGGCATACTCCTGCTTTTTTAAGATTTTCTCTTCAGTACGAAGTTCTTTTTGATCAGGTGATTCTCGGTTTAATCGTTCCTTCAGCTTTTGCCATACCGATTTTTTTCGATATAAATCAATGGCTGTATTTCTTGCAATGGAAATAAGCCAGGTTTTGGGACTTGCTTCATTTTTAAACCGGGAAAAGGCTTGAAGTGCACGGAGAAAAGTTTCCTGTACCAAATCCTCAACATCTGTCGTTCCGGTATAATAAACAAGAAAATTGGTAACGTCCTTCTCATAATGAATAAACCATTTCTCTATTTGCTGAATTCCTTCCAACCTTACCCCCCCTCTCTATTTGTTAATCTCTATATAAGACGCTATTGTTTGGCAAATCTTACACTTTTCCAAAAGAAAAAAAGCAGGTGATAACACCTGCTAGTTCGTTGAGTTTAAGGATATTAATTGATATGTTAGTGTTGTGCGGCTGTTTTCCCATTCAACTTTTTTTATTAAAGCTGTACCATTTGAGTTTGTGTCCAGTGTTTTTCTGACATCCACAGGGATTTCAATCGGGTATAATCTGTATCCTTCTTTCACAAGTACAAACAGATTTTCTCCAATCCTTTTTTCATTCCCTTTTGTGACGATTAAAGTATTTAATTCAAGAGGCATACCCATAACATATCCGCTCCTCTGCTATTTATATCTTTATATTACCATTATTTGTTTTGCATTTTCATCCACTTCGTCAAATCTTCCACTACTTTTCGGTTAATTGCCGGCGGAAAATAATGTGTGAAATGATCAAAATACCAGCGTTCGACTGGCTTGTCCAGACTTCGCAGCCTTCTTTCAAGACGATAGGCGTGTTCGACAGATACATTTTTGTCGTTTACACCGTGAATAATCAGGACGGGGGCAGCCAGCCTTTCAAGCTCGAATAAAGGTGTTCTATCTTGATATCGGTCCGGGAATTTCTCCGGTGTCCCGCCGATGACCCGTTTCATCATCCTTCGTAAATCCTTCCGCTCATAGTAGGTCAAGCTCATGTCACTGACACCGCCCCAGGTGACTAAGGAAGATGCATCTGGGAATTCAATTCCCGTCAAAAGCGCCATTACTCCGCCGCGGGAAAAACCAAAGATATGTATCCTTTTTACATTAGGAAGTGATTTTAGCAGGTCGTAGGCCGCATAGGCGTCCGCACGGTCCTCCCCAGCAAAATCTTCATTCCCCTCCCCGCCTTGGTTTCCACGATAGTAAGGAGCGAAAACGATAAAACCTTCCTGAGCAAACTGGGCAATCCGCGCCGGCCTCACCTTTCCGACACTTTTGATTCCTCCCCGCAAATAAAGAAATCCGTCATGTACCTGTTGATTTACCGGTTCTGCCAGCATCCCCTTCACGCTTAATCCATTTGAAAGATAGGTAATCTCCTTCAAATCAACGTTTGGATTTGGGGATGGAAACCGCTTCATTTCAATAATCTTTCCGTTAAATTCGTTCATTTGTATCTAATCCTTTTAAAAAATTTCTGGAACTGGGCATTCACACATTTTTTTCTTTTTCATACGATATTCTAGGCAATCAGCCCAGATAAGGAGGTTAATTTTATGAAAAAATGGTCAAAAATCAGTTTCTCCTTTCTCCTCATCAGTATACTTATGTTTTCCCTAATTGCTTGTAATAAAGATACCGCTAAAGAACCGAAGAAACTGGAAAAAGTCCGTATTGCAGAAGTTACCAGGTCAATCTTCTATGCCCCTCAATATGTTGCTTTATCAAAGGGATTCTTCAAGGATGAAGGTCTTGATGTCACATTAACGACAACACCCGGCGGTGACAAGACAATGACTGCCCTCATCTCGGGCGGCGCCGATGTGGCTCTGGTCGGCTCGGAAACTTCCATTTATGTATATGCTCAAGGGGCAAACGATCCGGTCATCAATTTTGCCCAGCTCACCCAAACTGACGGCACCTTCCTTGTTTCAAGAGAGAAAATTGACAATTTCTCATGGGATCAATTAAAAGGTACGACCTTCCTTGGCCAGCGTAAAGGCGGCATGCCGCAAATGGTTGGTGAATTCGTGTTAAAGAAGCATGGAATTGACCCGCATAAGGATTTAAACCTAATCCAAAATATTGACTTCGCAAACATCGCCAACGCTTTTGCCTCAGGAAGTGGAGAATTTGTTCAATTATTTGAACCAACTGCCAGCATTTTTGAAAAAGAGGGTAAAGGTTTTATTGTTGCCTCCTTCGGAAAGGAATCTGGGCATGTACCGTATACAACCTTCATGGCTAAACAGAGCTATATAAAAGATAACAAGGACGTTATCGAAAAATTCACAAGAGCAGTCTATAAAGCTCAGCAATGGGTAAAGTCCCACAGTGCTGAGGAAATTGCTAAAGCAGTAGAACCATTCTTCCCTGATACAAACCCTGAAATTATGAAAACTGTTGTCGATCGTTATAAGAGCCAGGGATCCTTTGCCACTAATCCAATTCTTGATGAAGAAGAATGGAATAATCTGCAAAACATCATGAAGGAAGCCGGAGAGCTTCCAAAAGAAGTAAAACATGACACGCTCGTTAATACAGAGATTGCCGAACAAGTCATGAAAAAATAACTCCGAAAGGGTGGCCGGCACATGAGCTTCTTAAAGGTTCAAAATATGCAACACACGTATTTTACCAAAGACTCTAGAACCACGGCCCTCTCCGATATTTCGCTTACGGTTGAGGAGGGAGAATTTGTCTCCATCCTCGGCCCTAGCGGCTGTGGAAAGACGACTTTGCTCTCCATTATTTCAAGCTTGATTAAACCAACTCAGGGGACTGTTTTGCTGGAAAATAAGCCGGTATCCACCGCAAATAACGATATTGGCTACATGCTTCAACAGGACTATCTATTTCCGTGGAAAACAATCGAAGAAAATATCCTTTTAGGCCTTAAATTATCAAAACAGCTGACTGAAAAAAACAAGTCAGCCGCCTTAAGCCTGCTCCAGCAGATGGGCTTGGGCGATGTTGAAAAGCAACTGCCAAAACAACTGTCCGGCGGCATGAGGCAGCGAGTTGCCCTTGTAAGGACGCTGGCAACTGAGCCAAAGCTTTTGATGCTTGATGAGCCTTTTTCCGCACTCGATTATCAAACGAAGCTTAAGCTTGAGGATCTTGTTTCGCAAACATTGGATGAGTTTGGAAAGACAGCTATTTTGGTCACACATGATATCGGGGAAGCCATTGCCATGAGCGACCGTGTTTACTTACTGTCATCCCGCCCCGGAAGAATTCACAAAACGTTTGAAATGCCTGAGGAACTGAAAATATTATCCCCATTTAATGCCAGAAATCATGAAGCATATCCAGGTTTATTTCAAACGATATGGAAGGAGTTGGAGTCTCTTGAACAAGGAAACGGATAAGGTGGAACTCCTCCATAAAAATTATATTCGCTCATTAAAGGTTGAAAAAAGGTGGATACGGTTTTACCAAGCCATCATTTTCCTGGTCTTTTTCTCAAGCTGGGAGCTTTTTAGCGCAAAACAGTGGATTGACCCGCTCATTTTCAGCTCTCCATCGAAAATTTGGATTCTGTTTATTAATAAATTACAGGATGGTTCACTGTTAACGAATTTGGGTGTGACCTTAACTGAAACGGTATTTGGTTTTATCTTGGGAACCTTTCTAGGTGTGCTGCTGGCCGCAATCCTGTGGTGGTCACCGATGGTTTCCAAAATCCTTGACCCCTATCTAGTTATCCTAAATGCGATGCCAAAAGTGGCGCTTGGGCCCGTTCTGATTGTTGCTTTGAGCCCGGGGTACCCGTCCATCATCGCGATGGGTGCAATTATTTCTGTCATTATCACAACCATCGTAGTATACACAGCCTTTAAAGAAGTAGATCCCAATTATTTAAAGGTGCTGCAGACCTTTGGAGCGACCAGATTTCAATGCTTTAAGGAAGCCATTATTCCCGCCTGCTTTCCAACTATCATTTCTACCTTAAAGGTCAATGTCGGACTTTCATGGGTTGGCGTCATTGTAGGGGAATTCCTCGTTTCCTCTAAAGGGCTTGGCTATATGATTATTTACGGTTTCCAGGTCTTTAATTTTACCCTTGTATTTTTATCGCTATTGGTTATTGCCGTGTTCGCCACGATTATGTATCAGCTTGTTGATTTTCTTGAAAAAAAACTTATCAAAGAATAGGGGATTGCATCAGGGCATTCTTCTATTCTTTTTCGTTTTTATATGCCTCAATGAATTTCAGGCATTCCTCTACAACTCGATCCTTCATGATAAAGCTATATTCCTTACCATACCGCTTCTTAAGGAGGTCTCCTATGATCCTGACAGGTCCGTATGTCTCGTGATAGCTGCCAGTCTCCTCCATCCTTTTGACTTTCCCCCAGAAAACAGCTTTAACAAATGAACCATTTTCCTCATACACCTTATACTCAGCCAGATACATTAGATCTGAAAAAAATATTCCGGCTTCTTCATATGCTTCACGTTTAGCTGCTTCCTCCAAAGTTTCGCCCGGTTCCCTTTTGCCGCCTGGAAATTCGAGTCCTCTTTTTTTATGGTTCGTTAAAATCCACTCATCACCAAACTGACTTATGACAAGAACATGTTTTACTTCATCTGGAAAGGCATCTTTCTTAAAGGCCATTTCCACGGTATTTCCATGATCATCCAAAAACTGAATCATACCTCTTCCCCGCTTTATGTTTTGATTTAAGTATAAATGAAAAAAGGAAAATCCTAAAGGCAGGGATTTTCCTTTCGTTGTTTATGAGTTGGGTAAGATGTTCATGCTTTCAATATGCTTTTTTGCTTCCTCGTCACCAAGCTTATGAATCATTCCGTAAATTTGCTGCATGGTGTTGTCATAATCATCATTCTCACGGTCATAATGATATTGAACATATGGTGTATGTGCTCGAAAAAAGTTTTTCCACTCTGTCGAATAATTTTGATCGAATAACTCACGCAGCTGAGTAATTTCTTCATCATTCGCTTGAATTTGATAGCTCCAAGTTGACGAAGTCGCACTTTGTGAAATCTCACCTGTTCCAATATCTATATAATAGGTTTTCTTTTGTTCACTCATCATTTCATCCCCTTTTAATCTTTAGTAATCCACAAAAATAAAAAATTTATTCGATTACAAAATTCGATTTATTTTTTATAAATGAATACGTTATAATAATCCTAATAAAAAATGACAGAGTTTTCTGTTAATTTAAACAATTGGAAATATGGATTGTTTTAGCTTTGAATGGGAATGGATTAAGTAAGAAGAAAATTTTTGAATGCACATAGGAGGTGCTGGAAATGAAACTTGTCGATGAATTGTATGAAATGTACCGGAACAAACTGACCGGCGATGAAGAGGACATTGATATGCTTGCCTTTGCTTTTTTAGAAGAAATGTCACACGAGGACTTGATTGCTTTAATACATGACATGGATAAGCAGGAACTATACGATTTGATGGGCCTTTACCTCATTGAAAGCTTAAAGGGGAAGTTTGCTCAGGAACAATACGGCGGACAGCGGACTCATACTTACTATCCTCGAAATATTCATTGATTTCTACATAATGGCAAAAAGGAAGCTGAATTCATCAGTTTCCTTTTTATTTACAACTAAAAAATAAAAAACATGTTACAATAGAGGGGAAAAAGGGGGAGAAATCTTTGTCTATTGTGATGATCGTATCAATCATTATTGTTTTTGTCGTTCTTTTCTTAGCAGTCATTACAACATCAAAAGCATACACCTACAAGCATACGGTTGACCCGTTGGAAAACAATCCACATTTAAACGATGCAAATGAAAAAGATGATGAGCCAAAGAACGCATAAAAAAATTCCTATTCATGTTGAATAGGAATTTTTTCTTTTATGCAAATATCTGCTTTAGCTCTTCCTTGTCCTGCTCAAGCCAATAGCGCATTAGGCGCTTTGCCCCTTCTAAAGTATGCAAATTTGCCTGGCCGCACTGCCTTTCATTTCCCGCAGGAACCTCGGTAAGTCCCAAAGCATCCTTCATGGTATCCTCAAGAAGGTCAATGACTTCCTCCACTGTCGGCTCTCCGCTAACGACTAGATAAAAACCCGTTTGGCAGCCCATTGGAGAAATATCAATTATATCAAAGTGGTCATACTTCTCTGCATGCTTGCGGATAGTGTAGGCAAGCATGTGCTCAAGACTATGAATAGCATCCGGCTTCATCGCCTCTTTATTTGGCTGGCAGAAGCGGATATCATATTTATTAACAACACCGTCAGAACCTACCTTATGGACACCACAGTGTCTGACATAAGGAGCTTTCACGGCATTATGATCTAAATCAAAGCTCTCTACTGAAGGCATCCTAATCATCTCCTCTATAAATCTATTCTCTATCATACTATAAATTCCGTGTTTTTTCTGCAACGTATTAATTACCAATTTAGACGTTTTATTGGATTTGTGATATCTTGAAGGAAATAATATTAAAGGAGCAGCTCTATATGTTAAAGAAATTATTCATCGCTCTTATCCGGTTTTATCAAATAGCTATCTCGCCTTTAAAACCGCCTTCCTGCCGATTTTATCCAACCTGTTCTCATTATGGTCTTGAGGCTGTTCAGCGTTTCGGGGCTATTAAAGGCGGATATTTGGCTATTAAAAGGATTTTGAAATGCCATCCCTTTCACCCAGGAGGAGTCGATCCTGTTCCTGAAAAATGGCAGGCCCACAAAAAACATTAATCCTGATTACCGTTAACCACTAAGTCGAGCTTTCCCGTCCTAGGATCAATAACGAGTCCGTGAACAGGCACACCCCCCGGCATAAGCGGATGCTTTTTAATCATCTCGACACTATGCTTTACACTCTCAGTTACACTATCAAAGCCATGCAGCCATTGATTAAAATCAACTCCGGAATAGGCTAGTGTATCAAGTGTTTCCTGACTGACACCCCGTTCCTTCATCTCTGCCACGACTGGTTCTGCTTTCAATCCACTCATCCCGCAATCATGATGTGCAATCACAAAAACCTCTTTTGCCTGAAGCTGATAAAGGGCAATTAAAATGCTCCGCATAATACTTCCAAACGGATGAGACACAATCGCCCCGGCATTTTTAATCAGTTTTACGTCCCCATTCCCTAAATTCAAGGCCTTTGGCAAAAGCTCCAGCAGTCTTGTGTCCATACAAGTCAGGATTACCGCTTTTTTATTCGGATATTTAGTTGTCTCATACTTTTCATACTCGCGCTCTTCCACAAATTTTTTATTGAAGTCAAGAATATCATTTAATAATGATGAACTATCCATTTATTCACTCCCCTTTAGGTATCTCTTTTTTAAGGATACATAAAATTCATTCGAATATACAATTTTTTCACTTGCAGAAACGGCAAATTTTTTGTAAGATACATAAGTAAATCGGAATTGTTACGTATTAGTTTCATAATATTTAAAATTTTTTAGTTGTTAAATCGGAATAAATACGATTTAAAAAGGAGCTTTTATGAAAAAACTAATTCTTTTTGTTTCTTTTCTACTGCCGTTAAGCTTGTTTTTATCAGCATGTGGAAATAATACCGAAAAAACTCCAAAAAAGAAAAATCTATTGACGATATATACGACCGTTTTTCCACTGCAATATTTTACGGAACGGATTGGCGGAAAATATGTAAAGGTGGCTACAATCTACCCGCCAGGCGCTGATGAACATACCTTTGAGCCTTCGCAAAAGGATATGATGAATTTGGCTGATTCAGACTTATTTTTCTATATCGGCCTTGGTCTTGAGGGATTTGTGGAAAAAGCCAAAGGTACCTTAAAAGATGAAAATGTTACCTTAGTACCTGCTGCGGAAGGGCTGAAACTGCCAAAAGACCACCATTCATCTGAAGAGGAAGATCATGAAGATCATGCTGGGGTTAATCCTCATGTTTGGCTTGACCCTGTTTATTCAAAGGAAATGGCAGCAGTAATCCGCGACCAATTAGCGAAAAAACTCCCACAGAGAAAGGCTTACTTTGATGAAAACTACCAAAAGCTTGCTGACGAGCTTGACGAGTTAGACACAAATTTCGCCAATACGCTTTCGCAGGCAAAGCATAAAAAAATCATTGTCACCCATGCGGCCTTCAGCTATTGGGAAACTCGCTATGGAATAGAACAAATCAGCATTTCTGGACTATCCACAACCAACGAACCAAGCCAAAAAGAATTAGAGAAAATCATTTCCATGGCTGACCATGAAGGCCTTCACTATATGCTGTTTGAACAAAATGTCAAATCCAAGCTCGGCAAGGTCGTGCAAAAAGAAATTGGCGCACGTGCGCTGCCAATTCATAACTTGGCGATTTTGACAAAGGACGACATCAAAAATAAGGAAACCTATTTTTCATTAATGGATAAAAACTTAAAAACATTGGAAACAGCATTAAATAATTAATTGAAACAATTTGGATTTCCGGCCAATAATTTACGTTTTCACCCAATTACTTACTGACATGCATATCACACAATCATCAAATGCTATACCTGTATTACCAAATACGTCAAGGAGTGATACACATGGCACAGGATGTTTTATGCGAGGTCAATAACTGTACATTTTGGGCAAAGGGAAACAAGTGCAGTGCAGACCAAATTTACGTTGTCAGCCACACTGGGAAAAAGGCTGATACAAGCAAAGAAACTGATTGTCAAACATTTGAAGCGAGCGAACTATAAAAGATAAAGAACCAGTCGATGGCTGGTTCTTTATTTTTCGTTTATCATTTCACGTAGATTTCTTCTTAGAAGTTTCTTTGCTGCATTTCTCGGCAGCTGTTCTGTGAAATAGAATTGTTTCGGCACTTTATATTTGGCAAGCCGTGTTTGACAAAATTGTTGGAGTTCCTTCTGTGGCAATGCCGCACTTTCCCTTTGCACTATAAAAGCAATCGGCACTTGTCCCCATTTAACATCATCCACTCCAATAACCCCGACATCTGCTACATCCGGGTGTGAGAGCAAAACGGATTCAATTTCTGCAGGATAAATATTCTCACCGCCTGAAATAATTAAATCGGAGCGCCGGTCCAATACATATAAAAAACCTTCTTCATCAACGTACCCGATATCACCTGTATGAAGCCATCCTTCACGGATCTTCTCTTTGGTTGCATCCGGCCTGTTCAAGTATCCTGTGGTTACATTTGGTCCCTTCACTACAATTTCTCCTGCATGTTGGGACGGTGCCGCCGTGTGGTCATCCATTTCAATTCTAAGCTGGGATGGAAATAACGGTTTTCCTGCCGAACCAAGCTTGCTTAGGCTATATTCCGGAGAAAGGGTAACAATTTGCGATGAAGTTTCCGTCATTCCATAACTTTGGAACACAGGCAAATTCTTTTTAACACACGCCTCTAGCAATGGCAGCGGGGCTGGGCCGCCGCCTAACAGAAAACAGCGAAAATGTTCCGGCAGTCCGCGAACTGTCAAAGCATCAACAATACTTGTAAGCATCGTACCCACAACTGACATAATCGTAACCTTTTTATCACTAATATCTTCAATCGTCTTCTGCACGTCAAATTTTTCATGAAGGACAATCGGCATTCCATAAATGACGCTCCGCATTAAAATAGAGAATCCGCTGATATGGAACAGCGGCACTGAACAAAGCCAGCAGTCACTTTCTACGAAGCCTAAATTTAACGCCGAGCCAGTTGCGCTCCACCAGTGGTTGCCATAGGTTTGCAAGACACCCTTTGGATGACCGGTAGTTCCTGAGGTATACATGATCGTACATATATCTGATAGGTTGATTTCTTCTTGAATATCAGCGTATTCATTTTCTTTTTTTGCAAACAGATCACTCTTTGTAATTGTGGCAAGAGATGCAAGCTGTTGATTAATGACCATTTTAATATCAGTAAATGAATCCTCTAGTATCAATAAAGAGGATGTTGAGTCCTCTAGTTGCCAAACAAGCTCCGATGGTGTTAAGCGATTATTTAAAATGACTGATCTGACTCCCAAAAGTTGAAGAGCAAAAAATATAATGATAGTATCTAGATGATTTTTCAACAGAACACCTACAAAATCATCCTTTCGAACGCCATGCCCTTGAAGTTGCCCTGCTACATAAAGTGAATCATTATAAAGCTCTTTAAATGTTAAAGCTTTATCCTGAAAATAAACTGCAGTCCGATCCGGTGTTAGAAAGGCTCTTTTCATCAAAAAATTTGGCATTGTTTCGTTATTCATATTTATCATCCTTTATAAAAAACAGCCTGATGGAGACCATCAAGCTGTTGTAACGTTTTTTCATCAAGGGAAACGAGGGAATTGGCCGAAGTCTGGCTTGCGCTTTTCCTTAAAGGCATCGCGTCCTTCTTTCGCTTCGTCGGTTGTATAATACAACAGCGTTGCGTCACCAGCAAATTGCTGAAGTCCAGCCAATCCATCGGTATCTGCATTCATGGCAGCTTTGATGAAACGAAGTGCGGTTGGGCTCTTTTCAAGCATCTCCTCGCACCATTTGATTGTTTCTTCTTCTACCTGTTCAAGCGGAACAACGGTATTGACTAAGCCCATATCGAGCGCCTCTTGAGCATTGTATTGGCGGCATAAATACCAGATTTCACGTGCCTTTTTATGACCAATAATACGGGCAAGATAACCTGAACCGTAGCCGGCATCAAAACTGCCTACCTTAGGACCTGTTTGTCCAAAAACAGCATTGTCAGCTGCAATCGTTAAATCACAGACTACATGCAGAACATGACCTCCGCCGATTGCATAGCCTTTAACCATTGCCACAACCGGTTTTGGAATAACACGAATCAGACGCTGCAAATCAAGTACGTTTAGGCGCGGAATTTGGTCCTCACCAACATAGCCGCCATGTCCGCGGACGCTTTGGTCGCCGCCGGAACAGAATGCCTTGTCTCCTGCACCTGTTAAAACAATAACGCCAACTTCGGAATCATCACGGGCATAGGCAAAAGCATCGATTAATTCCATCACTGTTTTTGGTGTGAAAGCATTATGTACATGGGGACGGTTAATCGTGATTTTGGCTATTCCGTTATAGGTTTCATAAATAATTTCATCGTATTTACGAACTGGAATCCATTCAACTGCCACTATAAATTCCTCCTTTGTTTGTAATTGACAAAAAGTCACTTACTATTGTACCAAACTTTTCGGGTTCTTCCACATGAATTGCATGACCGCATTGTGCAATCGTTACCAAAGAACTATTTTTCAGCTCCTTGTGCATTTTTTCAGCAATCCTGCAGAACTTCAAATCTTCCTCACCGGTGAGCAGCAAAACTTCACAGGATAGCTTATTTAATTGCCCCCACCAAGAGGGCTGAGAACCCGTCCCCATACCTAGCAAGCTATTGGCAAGACCAATAGGAGAATTGTTTAAACGCTGTTCCCTTACTTTTCCTTGTACTTTCTCCGGCAGCCTCTTCATGGTTGAAAATAAGGGGATATTCTCCCAGTATTCAACAAACTCCTTTATTTCTTTATCCTTAATAAATTGAGCTAATTCGGTATCTTTCATACGGCGCTGTTTTCTTTCGTCCTCTGATTCAAGACCAGGCGAAGCGCTTTCCAAAATCAGTTTTCGAACCCTTTCGGGATATAGACAGGCAAATGAAAGGGCAAGCCTGCCCCCCATTGAATAACCTAATAAATCAATTTGCTCAATCTGGAGTTCATCAAGAATGGAAATTAAATCTTTAGCTGCCTCCTCCATCCGGTATCGGCCCGCAGCCTCAGGAGATTCTGTTTTCCCATGCCCGATGATATCAGGAATAATCAACCGCGAGTGTTTTCCCAGTCGTTCGCAAAAAGTAGTCCACGTTGATGAATCTCCCGTAAATCCATGAAGCATAACGAGGGGGAATCCCTTCCCGCATATCTCGACATGATAGCGGATTCCGCCGGTAACTATCCTCATTTTTGCTCCCCTTTGACAAAATTTGATATTTCCTGGGAAACCACATGCCAAAATTCGCGGTGCTCGTCTCGATTTTTGTCTCTGTTTGTGACAATTTCAAAGACATTTATGCCTGCTGCAT
Source organism: Neobacillus sp. SAB-20_R2A (assembly GCF_049568635.1). Taxonomy (NCBI): domain Bacteria; kingdom Bacillati; phylum Bacillota; class Bacilli; order Caryophanales; family Bacillaceae; genus Neobacillus; species Neobacillus sp. SAB-20_R2A. Next base: position 4,787,264 of record NZ_CP145895.1, read on the forward strand.
CTCTTGATTTTTCCATTTCGATTTGGAAATGATCCCAATCCTTAATTTTCGTAAATTGTCCGTTAAACATTTTGACGGCATGTTCAAATTCAATGTTTAATGGTGTACCGAAAAGAAGCTCGAAATGCTTCGGATGTTCCGATTGCGGAAGGAAGGAGAAAATCCCGCCGCCATTATTGTTTATAAGGATAATGTTTATATTAATTTGATGCTTCATAGCTGCCCAAAGTCCATTTAAATCATGGAAAAAGGTTAAGTCTCCAAGGATCAAATATAACGGCTTTGAGTACATCGCCGCACCCAAGGCTGTGGATACGGTCCCGTCTATGCCGTTCGCACCCCTGTTAGCCATAATCTTAATTGACTTGCCATTTGTTAAGAAAAAGCTGTCCAAATCACGAATTGGCATACTGTTTCCAACAAATAATGCGGCACCATCCGGCAGCATCTCAGCAAGCTGATAAAAAAGCTTTCCTTCACTTAATTCTGGAATATCCCGGATTGGAGACATATTTTCTTTTGTAAGGTCATTTACTTTTTTCCAAGCGTCTAAATATCCCGTCTCCACCCGAGGTTTGGAATACGCTGAAAGTTTTTCACAAAAAATTGCTTCATTACAAAAAATCATATCGGTCGACAAGATAGCAGGATCTCGCCAGCCGCCTCCGCCATCGACCACAAATTGATCTGCATTCGGATTTCCTTTGATAAAAATGGTTAACGCTTTAGACACCGGCATCGAACCAATGCGGATAATCACTTCCGGTTTAAGGTAAGATTTCGCATCTTCATTTCGTAAGAATGTGTCGTAAGTATCAATAATTTGATCATTTGCATGCTGCCCACTTCTAAGTTGTGATAGTGGGTCTGCTAAGATTGGATACTTTAATTGATTAGCGAGCTTTGTTACAGCAATTGCGAAACGTTCATCGGCAACATTTCCGCAAACAATGATCCCCTTCGCTTTGCCAGCCAACCGCCCGGCGATTTCTTGATACTCCATTTCGTTTATGTTTAGTTCACCATTATGTACCTGCACATATCCTTCCTGTCGCTCACTCACTGCAAAGAGTTCCTCATCCATTTTAGGAATAAGTGGTTCTCTAAAAGGAAAGTTCAAATGAACCGGACCAGCTGGAGCGCTGGCTGCATATGCGGCAGCACGGGAGCAGACTGTCCGCGCGTAGCGGATCATCTCATCATTTTTCTCAGGCAGTGCCATTTCTGCAAACCACTTGACGTGTTTCCCGTACAAATGAATTTGGTCAATCGCCTGCGGTGCCCCTACCTCTCGCAACTCATGAGGCCGGTCTGCTGTCAAAACCAGCAATGGGACTCGCGAATAACGCGCTTCGACAATAGCCGGAAAGTAATTGGCTGCAGCGGTACCTGATGTGCAAAGAATAGCAACGGTTCGATTTGTCGCCTTGGCAATTCCCAATGCAAAAAAGGCGGCAGAGCGCTCATCCACATGGATATGGACGTTTAAATCCGGATGTTCTGCCATAACCAATGCCATTGGGGTGGATCTTGACCCGGGACTGACCACCACATCGGTAATCCCGGAAAGAACCAGCTCCCCAACAAATGCCGCGATATAAGCAGTTAACGATTCTTGATGATTCATACTATTTTCCCCCAAGTGCCCGAAGCATTGGCCTAAACTTCAAGCTTGTCTCTAAATATTCACTTTCGGAATCAGAATCAGCTACAACGCCGCATCCGGCAAATAACGATGCTTCCTTGCCTTGTAAGAGACCCGAGCGAATGGCTACTGCAAATTCCCCATTTCCTTCATAATCCAGCCAACCTACAGGTGCAGCATAAAAGCCGCGGTCAAGCTCCTCAACTTGACGGATTTTTTCAACCGCTTCTTTCTTCGGAAGTCCGCCAAGAGCAGGGGTTGGATGCAATCTTTCGACCAAATGCAATAGTGAACTGTCACCACTGCATTTTCCGATGACTGGCGTATACAAATGCTGTATGTCCCTGATTTTCATTAGCTGAGGTTTATCAGGAAGGATGATTTCTTCACATGATTCCTCTAGTGCTTCTTTTATCATTTCCACAACATATTGATGCTCAAGCAAGTTTTTCTGGTCAGAAAGCAATTTTTCTCCCAGTAATCGATCCTCCTCCGGGTTATGTCCCCGTGAGCTGGAACCAGCAAGGCAGGTAGAGAAAAGTTCGGTGCCATTCTTTTTCACCAGTCTCTCTGGAGATGCTCCAAGAAAACAATCGCCATTCGATTCAAGAGCAAAGATAAAGCTTTCATGCTGTTGTTCATTTAAATGTTGCAGGACTGCCTCTGAAGCAACAATGTCATTAAAATTTAACCGAAGTTCCCTAGCAAGAACTACTTTTTTAAGCGGGCCTCTGTTTAATTCCTTTACCATTGCATCAACTGTATTTTTCCACTTCTCAGGTGAAATTTCCTTTGTTTCCAGAAGGGCAGGCAGAGCTGTGTGGTGGTGTTTCTGAAGAGACTGAAAAAGTTTATTCCGTTCATCGATTATATGTTTATATAACAATTCATCATCGTTCGGTGTAAAGATAAAATTAGTTGTCAAAAAGATTTGTCCCTTAATAACACTCAAAAGATATTTTGGCAGATAAAATAAAGAATCATCAAATTTAGACCAAAGCACTGTCTTCTCTTTGGATGGATCAAAAGAAAATCCTCCAAATATCAGCGGGCCTATTCCAATTTCGGAAAATGGATTAGAAATAAGGCTGTCCTTTAAAAATTCCTTCCATTTTCTTTCAATAAGGCCAAACCGGTCATCTGACTGATCTATTTGAAATTGCTTAGAAATTCCCAGTCCCGCGAAAATAAATTCGTCCTTTGGATCCTTCCAAAAAAACCGTTCGCCTGAATAGTGATCATTCCCACTAGAAAAGAATAAAAGGGGGTCGATATGATTCATTTTTTCAACTTCACTCATTAAAATGGGACGGCCAAGTTCTTTTGCGCGCTTCATCGCCAAAAGACTTCTTTCCTTCGTTTCGATTTCCTGAATGGTAATCAAGCAAATCCCTCCAAAACAGCCAAATAGGGCTGTCTCCATTCATTTTAAGCCTTTTTAAAGATACTACTCCCATTGTAAAGAAGTCAATAATGGTTGTCACTACTTCTCCTGCTTCATTTCCTTATTATATGTCAAATTTCTGAAAATCGGTTGCAAAAGGCTTCGATACACTCATTTTTCCACTAAATATGGATATTACTCGAGAAGGGATTATCTTCTAGTTTTGAAAGTAAAATTTAATTGACACTCCACTTGATATTTCCTACACTTAGGTTTGGGTAATAACCATTCTTTAAAATTCGTTTTGTACAGATAGATGCATTTAAAAGGGAGGAGAAAAAAATATGCAGCCAAATTTACGGGAAGGTTCTAAACCTGTTGTTGACTCAAACCGCGGCTTCCAGGTTTGGTGGCAGATGACCCGCCCCCATACTTTAACAGCAGCGTTTGTTCCTGTATTGCTAGGCACTGCACTGGCACTTCGGCATGGGAAAATTCATTTCGGTCTTTTCTTCGCCATGCTGATTGCAAGCCTGTTAATCCAAGCCGCTACAAATATGTTTAATGAATATTATGATTTTAAACGAGGACTCGATACAGAGGACTCTGTCGGGATTGGCGGAAGTATTGTCCGCGACGGAATTAAGCCAAAGACTGTGATGCAGCTGGCATTAGGACTCTATGGAATTGCTTTATTATTGGGAGTTTATATATGTGCAAACAGCAGTTGGTGGTTAGCTTTAGTGGGCTTGATTTGTATGTTGATTGGATATTTATATACAGGCGGGCCGCTGCCAATCGCCTACACACCTTTCGGAGAATTGTTTGCCGGTTTCTTTATGGGGATGATGATTATTTTAATCTCATTCTTTATCCAAACAGGGACAGTGGACAGCACAAGTATTCTTGTATCAGTGCCAAGTTTTATTTTGGTCGGCGGAATTCTTTTGTCCAATAACATCCGCGACCTTGACGGCGACAAAGAATTTGGCCGGAAAACATTGGCCATTCTTCTAGGCAAAGAAAAGGCCATCTTCCTATTGGCCGGGATGTTTGCTTTTTCGTATGTCTGGATTTTGGGGCTGATAATTGCGGATATTGCCCCAATTTGGACGGCGCTCGTATTAATAAGCACACCGAAACCGATTAAATCAGTTAAAGGCTTTATTAAGGGAACAGTGCCAATTCAAATGGCACCAGCGATGAAAGCTACGGCCCAAACGAACACCATCTTCGGCTTCTTACTGGCTATTGGGATTTTCGCCGGTTACTTTTTTTCTTAAATAATATTTAAAAAGCTTCTGCCGAGAGCAGAAGCTTTTTTAAATATTATTTTACTGGATGGATTCCCCATATATCTTTGGCGTATTCTTTTATTGTTCGGTCGCTCGAGAAGTAGCCTGCATGGGCGATGTTAGTCAGGCACATTTTCTGCCATTTTAGTGAATCCGCATAGGCTTCTCCTACCCTCCGCTGGGTATCTGCATAGGAAGCGAAATCCTTTAAGACAAAATATTGATCGTTTTCTTCAAGCAGCGAGTCAAAGATTGGTTCAAATTCGTTATGGACGCCCGGGAAAAATCCGTTCACCAGCTGATTAACAGCCTGTTGAATCCGGTTATCATGATGATAGTATTCTACGGATTCATATCCGCCGTGCCGATAATAATGAAGAACCTCCTCGGCCGTTAGACCGAAGATAAAAATATTATCGTCCCCTACCCTTTCATGAATTTCTACATTTGCCCCATCCAAAGTCCCTAACGTCAATGCCCCATTAATCATAAACTTCATATTCCCCGTACCTGATGCTTCCTTGCTGGCCGTTGAGATCTGCTCGCTTATATCTGCAGCAGGAAATATTTTCTCCGCCAATGAAACACGGTAGTTCTCCAAAAACACAACCTTCATCTTATCGCCGACTTTTGGGTCATGGTTAACTTTCTCAGCTACTGTATTGATTAATTTAATAATCTTCTTCGCGTAATAATATCCAGGAGATGCTTTTGCTCCAAAAATAAATACCCTCGGCACCATGGAAAAACTAGAATCTTCCAAAATTCGATTATATAGGTGCATGATATGCAGAACATTTAGAAGCTGTCTTTTATAAGCGTGCAGCCTCTTCACCTGGACATCAAAGATGGCATTAGGATTGACGGAAATACCATTGTGCTTATAAATCACCTCAGCCATATTTTGCTTATTCTCCTGCTTGATTGCCGCTAATTCCCCTAAAATCGAGTGATCGTCTTGATATTTAAGGAACTGCATCAGTTCATGTGCGGAGTGAGTCCACCCATCCCCGATTGTTTCGCTTAGGAGCGAAGACAATTTGGGGTTTGCTTTTAACAGCCAGCGGCGGTGGGCAATGCCGTTCGTCTTATTGTTGAATTTCTCTGGAAAAAGCTGAAAGAAGGGCCGCATCTCACGTTCCTTTAAGATTTCGGTATGTAATCTTGCCACACCGTTTACACTAAAGCTGCCAACAATCGCTAAATGGGCCATTTTGACATAGCCATCGGCTATTATGGCTAGTCCCGCAATTCGCTCCCAATCGCCTGGGGTCTCTTCCCAACGTTCCTTGCAGAATCTTTCATTTATTTCCTCAACAATCATGTAAATTCTCGGCAGGAGCGGCTGGAAGATATGAATCGGCCATTTCTCCAAGGCTTCTGATAAGGTGGTATGATTGGTATAAGAGATTGTATTAGTAGTAATCTCCCATGCTTGTTCCCAAGAAAAGCCTTCCTCATCCATCAGAATCCTCATCAGTTCCGGAATGGCTAGAACAGGATGGGTATCATTAATATGAATACAAACATGATGATTCAGCTCTTCAAGGCTGCCATGCTGTTTTTTATAGGATCTTAAAATTGACTGGAGGCTTGCCGACACTAAAAAGTATTGCTGCTTTAGCCTTAGCGTCTTGCCTTCATCATGGGTATCGTCCGGATAAAGGAATTCGGAAATGGCTTCTGTCCTCCGCTTATATTGTAAAATATCTTTATGAACAGGAAACTGTGCGGGCTCTGAACTCCAAAGCCTTAAGGTATTAACTGTCTTTGTCTGAAAGCCGACAACAGGCATATCGTATGGAACAGCAGTAACTACCTCCGTGTTTATATGTTGAAAAACAAGCCTTCCATTTTCCTGCCGGGTTTCAACTTTCCCCCAAAACGGGATACTGACCGCCAAATCGGCCTTGCGTATTTCCCAAACATTGCCGCTTCTTAGCCATTGCTCCGGCAGTTCAACCTGATAGCCGTCGACTATCTTCTGTTCAAATAACCCATGTTTATATCGGATTCCATGGCCATGACCCGGCAGGTCAGTGGAGGCAAGTGAGTCCAAAAAGCAGGCGGCTAGTCTGCCTAAGCCGCCATTTCCTAAGCCTGCATCCGGTTCCAAGTCTTCAAGGTCCGCCAATTCAATACCTAGGTCACTTAGGCCTTCCGCAACGATTTCCTCCACGCCTAGATTAAGCAGATTCTGCCGGAGCAGCTTGCCTAGCAAATATTCAATCGATAAATAATATACCTGTTTCTCTCTAACTGCCATGTAACGTTCATTGGTGGCAATCCAATCATTACTAACAAATTCTCTGATCATGTTGCCGAGGGTTTGGTAATGATCCCTTGGAGTGCTTTCTGAAAAGCTTTTCCCGCAGAGCATCTCAAGCCTTTTTAAAAAGTCTGCCTTAAACCGTTCTTTATTAGAAAACATGGGTTTCACTCCTTGTGGTGAGTTCAGCATACAGCTGGTTATAGCGGAAAGCGGATTGAGCCCAGCTATAATCCATTTCCATTGCCTGTTTTACAATTGATCCCCATGTTTTTTTATCATGATAGAAGTTAATTGCCCGCTGGATCGTATAAAGCATATCGTGAGCATTGAAGTTACTGAAGGAAAACCCATTTCCCTTCTTTGTGAACTCATTCCATGCCTTCACCGTATCATTTAAACCGCCCGTTTCCCGAACAATTGGGATGGCTCCATATTTCATGGCTATCAACTGGGAAAGGCCGCACGGTTCAAATAGGGATGGCATCAAGAATAGGTCTGCCGCTGCGTATAATCGATGCGCAAGTCCCTCATCAAAGCCGGTATGAACCTTCAATTTTTCCGGATAAATCCGGGCTGCCTGCCGTAAATATTCTTCATATTCATAATCCCCGGTTCCAAGGATAATAACTTGGATATCCTCCTGTAAAATCTCCCGAAGGACACATTTGATGAGATCAAGTCCCTTTTGTCTAGTCAACCTTGAAATCATCACCATTAACGGAGCAGCAGCAGTTTGCTTTAGGCCAAATTGCTTTTGAATTTCCTTTTTATTAATGGATTTCTTCTTAATTTCTTGGCTTGAATAAGTTTGCAAAAGAAATGGATCATGTTCAGGGTTATAAAATTCATCATCAATTCCGTTTAAAATTCCCAAAAGATCTTCATCTCTTGCCTTCAACAAGCCCTCAAGCTTTTCTCCGTAGTTCACTGTTTGAATTTCATTTCGATAGGTTGGACTCACGGTTGTGATGGTGTCCGCCGCAACAAGCGCACCCTTCATGAAATTGACATTTCCGAAAAACTCTAAATGTCCAGAATGGAAGGATTGTTCATCAAGATCGAACAGGTCTCTCAAAACCTCTTTTGAAAAAACCCCTTGAAATTGCAGATTATGAATGGTAAATACAGTTTTTATCTGACCATAACCTGTTTTCTTGTAATATTCTTTTCGAAGCAGGTAGGGAATCATCGCCGTATGCCAATCATGGCAATGCAGTACGTCGGGATAAAAGTTCAACTCTTCGATGACCTCTAGCACCGCACGGTTAAAAAAGGCAAATCTTTCTCCATCATCGTAATAACCGTAAAATCCTTCACGTTTAAAATAATATTCGTTATCAACAAAATAAAACGTAACACCTTGATGGACTAGTTCCTCAATCCCGCAATACTGCTTTCTCCAGCCGACAGAAACGGAAAATTCCTTTATCTTCTTCATTCTTTTTTTATATTCGTCCGAAATGGTTCCATATTTGGGAAGAATGACCCTTACATCCGTACCCAGACTTTTTAATTCTTTTGGTAGAGATCCGGCTACATCAGCAAGGCCTCCCGACTTTGCGAATGGTCCACACTCTGACACTGCAAATAATACTTTCACGAATTCATCAACGCTCCTTGCTTTGTACCTTTTCTGATTACAAACGGTGCCCCCGCTGTGCCGGTTAAATGTGTCCCTGATTCAACCCGGACATCTTTATCCAAAATAACCGAATCCAAGTAACAATTGTCCTCAATTTGGCATTTTTGCATGATGACACAGTTCTTAATAACTGTACCTTTTCCTATTTTTACTCCGCGCGAGACAATACTGTTTTCAACAGTGCCGCTAATTAAACAGCCGTTTGCAATCATTGAATTTTTTACGGATGATCCTTTTAAATACTTAGCAGGCGGCTCATCCTTAACCTTTGTCAAAATAGGCTGGTCATTATTAAAAAGATTTTTCCAAACGTTAGGCTTTAGCAAATTCATGCTGGTCGAGTAATAATTCTCAATTGAATCTATCTTGACGGCATATCCATCATAATCATATTGGCAAACAGTGTAATCATTATGAATATCGCTGACGACATCTTTCATACAGCTGTACCCAGTCTCAAATCTAGTTTCAATCAGCTTCATCAACAGAGAGGTTTTGATTAAATACATTTCTAATGATCTTCCATCCTGATGATGGATTTCGGTAATATCGCAGTTTGCATGCATATGCCATTCTAGCATGGGTTTAAAATTCATATTTAAAATAGTGTAACAATTTGAGATAATCGCATATTCCTGAGTGCTGCGATAAAAATAATCCATATTTGCCGCGAAAAGATCAAAGGAACCTATTCCTTTAGGATTGCTGCCTACGACTGGAGAAGGAAAAAAGAAAAGGCCATCCCTTTTTCGATTTAGATCCCAATTCTTCCCTGACCCTAAGTGGTCCATCAAGGAACGGTACTGCATTTTTGGAAAAATTGCGACACTGCGAATGCCGGAATTGACCATATTTGAAAGGACAAAATCAATAATACGATAACGGCCTGCATAAGGCAGCGCCGCCAAAGAACGATGTGTTAATAGGTCATCCAAATCCTCATGATAGGTAGTTGCATCAATAATACCTAAAAGCTTTCTTTTCACGCCAAAGTCCCCTCCAGTTTCTTATCACCTAATATCTGTAACACCCAGTCCGACTGGGCTTTTATTCTATTTTTAATAGGCAGAGTACAATGCTTTTAACATTTCCTCTGTGACTAGGATGATTTCATCATCGAAGGAACGAATGACCGTTCCGTCCGGTATTTTCACGTCACAAGGCACAATCGCTTTTTCAATAAAACAATTGCTGCCAATTGTTGCATCCGGCATGATCACAGACTCCTTAACAGTGGAATCCTTCCCTACTGTTACACCCTGGAAGAGTACTGATTTCTCAATTTCCCCTTCAATTGTACATCCTTCATTAATGAGTGATTCCATTACTATGGCATCCGGGGAAATATATTGCGGAGGACGATTAGGATTAACAGAATAAATTCTCCAGTCATGGTCAAATAAATCTAATTCGCAATCTTCCTCCAATAAATCCATATTGGCCTCCCAAAGGCTTCTTACAGTGCCAACGTCCTTCCAATAGCCTTTGAACGGATAGGCATATAATTTTTTATTTTCTTCAAGAAGCCTTGGAATGACATCTTTCCCAAAATCGTGACTGGAGTCCGGATTGCGTGCATCCATTTCCAAATATTCTTTCAATATATTCCAACTAAAAATATATATGCCCATCGAAGCAAGATTATTTTTAGGCTCACTTGGCTTTTCCTCAAATTCCAGGATTCTTAGTTCATCGTTTGTATTCATAATCCCAAACCGGCTGGCTTCCGCCCAAGGTACCTCGATTAGGGAGATCGTTACATCTGCTCGTTTTTCAATATGGTATTCCAGCATGGATTCGTAATTCATTTTATAAATATGGTCACCAGAAAGGATTAAAACGTAGTCCGGCTGGTACTGCTTTAAGTAATTAAGGTTTTGATAGATCGCGCTTGCCGTACCGGTGTACCACTTCACTTCTGAGGATTCACTGTAAGGGGGTAACACGGTAACCCCGCCATTTTTACTGTCAAGATCCCATGCACTGCCTATTCCAATATATGAATTTAACAAGAGCGGCTGATATTGCGTTAAGACGCCGACAGTATCAATTCCGGAATTTGCACAATTGCTTAAGGTAAAATCTATGATCCGATACTTCCCTCCGAATGGCACAGCAGGTTTTGCAAGGTCCTTTGTAAGAGCATTAAGCCTGCTCCCTTTCCCTCCTGCCAGCAGCATGGCTACGCACCTTTTCTTTTCCATTGCCTTTTCTCTCCTTCCGTTTTTTCACTTGTCTTATCATCTGAAACCCATACGGGGCAATTGTGAGCTTGATAGAATATGGTCTTCCGTGGAACGGCTCATCTGAAGCCGGAATGGTGTGCTTATTAATGTGGCCGGCACCACCAAATTCTAGGTCGTCATTATTAAGAATTTCACGGTATTCACCAGGGTTAGGCACACCTATCTGATAATCCTGATAGCTAATGCCCGTAAAATTGCAAATGATGATGATCGCATCCTCTTCCTTCTTCCCTTTTCGAACAAAGGAAAACATCGACTGCTCGTTATTATTAACATCCATCCATTCAAATCCATCCCACAGATGATCGAGTTCGTAGAGGGCTTTGGTGCGTTTGTAAACTTTCGTTAAGACTTTCACATAGGCATTCAGTTTTCGGTGAAGCTCGTAGTCCAAAAGATGCCAATCTAGCTGTTCTTTATCTTTCCATTCCGCGAACTGCCCCAGTTCAAATCCCATAAATAGCAGCTTCTTCCCGGGATGGGCAAACATATAGCCCAGTAAAAGCCTTAGCTGGGCAAATTTTTCCCAATAATCACCGGGCATCTTATCCAATAATGATTTTTTCCCGTGGACAACCTCATCATGTGAAAACGGGAGCATAAAGTTTTCTGAAAACGCATATAAAAGTGAAAAAGTGACCTTTGAATGGGCCTGTGACCTTGCAAACGGCGGCGTTTCCATGTATTCAAGCATGTCATTCATCCAACCCATATTCCATTTGTAATCAAATCCAAGACCGCCATAACGGACTGGGGTCGTTACCTTCGAAAAATCGGTGGAGTCTTCCCCTATCATTAAAAAATATGGATTATAGTCGTTTATTGCTTGATTAAGTTTTTTTAAGAAAGCAATACCGAAGGGGTTTTCACTTTGTCTATTTGAGGCATTCGGCCAATAAATGATATTGGCAACAGCATCCATTCTGAAGCCATCGACATGATAATGTTCCATCCAAAATAGGGCGTTTGAAATGAGGAAACTTTGCACCTCTCCTTTTCCAAGGTCAAAATTGGCTGTGCCCCAGATGTGGTTTTCCCTATCATTTAGATGGGAATAGGAATAAAGATGTGTACCGTCAAAATTGTATAACCCATGAGCGTCCTTGCAGAAATGCCCGGGTACCCAGTCAAGGATGACCCCTATGCCATGCTGATGGCACTGTTCGACGAAATAGCGGAAATCATCCGGAGTCCCGTACCGCGATGTTACGGAGAAGTACCCAGTCCCTTGGTATCCCCAAGAAGCGTCAAGTGGATGTTCAACCAGCGGCAGCAGCTCAATATGCGTAAAGCCAAGCTCCAATACATAAGGGACAAGTTCTTCCGCCAGTTCTCGATAGGTTAAAAAATCACCATTATCCTTGGTCTTCCATGAGCCCGCATGAACCTCATAAATGACGGCTGGTTCCGCCAGGAAGTTCGATTGTGCTTTGCGGTTCATCCATTGAGTGTCCTGCCATTTATAGCCCTCAAGCGAATAAACGACAGAGGCTGTATTTGGCCTTAATTCTGAGTAAAAAGCATAGGGATCTGCTTTTAACAATCGTTTCTTTGATTTTGTGGTGATTTCATATTTATAATTGCAGCCATCTAGATTTTGCTTGATGACAATAATCCATACACCCTCACCATTTACTTTTTGTAATTCATATCCATCACCATTCCAGTGATTAAAATCCCCCACAAGCCTTACTTGGAGGGCATTCGGAGCCCAAACGCAAAATCGTGTATAAGTCTCTGCGGAATCCTTAAAGATATGAGCGCCAAAAAGCTGATGACTTTGAAAAAGATTTCCCTCGTGAAATAAGTGAAGCTGGTAATCAGTCGGAAAAAATGTATTCACTGCCATGGCTCTCCTCATCCTCATCTGAAATTATGTATTTCAAAAACCAATTATAAGTGCAAATAACAAATATTCCTTGTAAAACTTTTTTATCTTTTCTGACAGCAAGCGGGGAATGGCTCCACTATTAGATGTTTTTTGACAGCTGTCACCAGGATACGACAAAAAATCTCTCGTGTTTCGACAGGAATCTATTAAGTTTTTTTGTGATTTTTTTGTTAAAGTAGTTTGAAAAGTTATTCAATTTTTGAAAAAATAGATAACTTTATTTGCGGAAAATTGAAGTCTTGCAAGCGATTTCAACACTTTATTGCATTGCAGAGATAGCAAAGAGGTTATATTAATATAATGAATTGCATGTTCAAAAACAACAAAAAAGCTGATGACATATTGTCATCAGCTTTTTCGTATGACCCCTACGGGATTCGAACCCGTGTTACCGCCGTGAAAGGGCGGTGTCTTAACCGCTTGACCAAGGGGCCAAATGGCAGAGAAGAAGGGATTCGAACCCTCGCGCCGCTTACGCGACCTACTCCCTTAGCAGGGGAGCCCCTTGAGCCACTTGGGTACTTCTCTATATGGCTCCGCAGGTAGGACTCGAACCTACGACCGATCGGTTAACAGCCGATAGCTCTACCACTGAGCTACTGCGGAATAATACTATGGTGGGCCTAAATGGACTCGAACCATCGACCTCACGCTTATCAGGCGTGCGCTCTAACCAGCTGAGCTATAGGCCCATAATGGAGCGGGTGATGGGAATCGAACCCACAACAACAGCTTGGAAGGCTGTGGTTTTACCACTAAACTACACCCGCATTATAATGGGGCGGCTGATGGGAATCGAACCCACGAATGTCGGAACCACAATCCGATGCGTTAACCACTTCGCCACAACCGCCGTGATGTTTTTAAAAAATAAAGGTGGCTCAGGACGGAATCGAACCGCCGACACAAGGATTTTCAGTCCTTTGCTCTACCGACTGAGCTACTGAGCCACTTTAGTGGCGGTCTGGACGGGACTCGAACCCGCGACCTCCTGCGTGACAGGCAGGCATTCTAACCAACTGAACTACCAGACCGGATTGCGGGGGCAGGATTTGAACCTGCGACCTTCGGGTTATGAGCCCGACGAGCTACCGGACTGCTCCACCCCGCGATAATAAAAAGTATAAAATGTATTTATGGCGGAGGAAGAGGGATTCGAACCCCCGCGCGGTTTAACCCGCCTGTCGGTTTTCAAGACCGATCCCTTCAGCCAAACTTGGGTATTCCTCCATAAAATATGAAACTAATGGTGGACCTTGTAGGACTCGAACCTACGACCGGACGGTTATGAGCCGTCTGCTCTAACCAGCTGAGCTAAAGGTCCAAGTTAAAGTTCTTTAACCTGTATGGTTAAAATCCGTCTGTCCCCATCTCAGAAAGCATATTCAAACAGCAGCTCGATGGGTACAACTCGTAGTATATTCAGGAAGCCTTGCTCGTTGCTCTAACCAGCTGAGCTAAAGGTCCTAATAATCTTGGTAGCGGCGGAGGGGATCGAACCCCCGACCTTACGGGTATGAACCGTACGCTCTAGCCAGCTGAGCTACACCGCCAAATTACATATTAATTAAATGGTGGAGCCTAGCGGGATCGAACCGCTGACCTCCTGCGTGCAAAGCAGGCGCTCTCCCAGCTGAGCTAAGGCCCCATTGAATTTAGTGAGAATGGTCGGGAAAACAGGATTCGAACCTGCGACCCCTTGGTCCCAAACCAAGTGCTCTACCAAGCTGAGCTATTTCCCGTACTATTAAATTTAATGGCGCGCCCGACAGGAGTCGAACCCATAACCTTCTGATCCGTAGTCAGACGCTCTATCCAATTGAGCTACGGGCGCATTATTTATTAAGTGGTGCCGAGGACCGGAATCGAACCGGTACGGTAGTCACCTACCGCAGGATTTTAAGTCCTGTGCGTCTGCCAGTTCCGCCACCCCGGCAATTTTGGAGCGGAAGACGGGATTCGAACCCGCGACCCCCACCTTGGCAAGGTGGTGTTCTACCACTGAACTACTTCCGCAATATTTAAATGGTGCGGGTGAAGGGAGTCGAACCCCCACGCCTTGCGGCGCCAGATCCTAAGTCTGGTGCGTCTGCCAATTCCGCCACACCCGCATATTTAAATGGTGAGCCATGAAGGACTCGAACCTTCGACCCTCTGATTAAAAGTCAGATGCTCTACCGACTGAGCTAATGGCTCAAGGTGCCGGCTAAAGGACTTGAACCCTCAACCTACTGATTACAAGTCAGTTGCTCTACCAATTGAGCTAAGCCGGCAAAATGATAATTAAATTATTATGGTGGAGGATGACGGGATCGAACCGCCGACCCTCTGCTTGTAAGGCAGATGCTCTCCCAGCTGAGCTAATCCTCCATTTTAACAGCCTGGCAGCGTCCTACTCTCACAGGGGCTTTCGCCCCAACTACCATCGGCGCTGAGAAGCTTAACTTCCGTGTTCGGGATGGGAACGGGTGTGACCTTCTCGCCATTACTACCAGACCATTTATCAGACACTATTTTATTATAATGTCTATTTCATATTTTGCAAGAGGAAATTTAAAATTTTTCATTCCCTCAAAACTAGATAATACAGAAGAAGTAAATAAGAACGAGTTCACCTTACTTAATTATGACTTGGTTAAGTCCTCGATCGATTAGTATCAGTCAGCTCCACACGTCACCGCGCTTCCACCTCTGACCTATCAACCTGATCATCTTTCAGGGATCTTACTAGCTTGACGCTATGGGAAATCTCATCTCGAGGGGGGCTTCATGCTTAGATGCTTTCAGCACTTATCCCGTCCGCACATAGCTACCCAGCGATGCCTTTGGCAAGACAACTGGTACACCAGCGGTGCGTCCATCCCGGTCCTCTCGTACTAAGGACAGCTCCTCTCAAATTTCCTGCGCCCACGACGGATAGGGACCGAACTGTCTCACGACGTTCTGAACCCAGCTCGCGTACCGCTTTAATGGGCGAACAGCCCAACCCTTGGGACCGACTACAGCCCCAGGATGCGATGAGCCGACATCGAGGTGCCAAACCTCCCCGTCGATGTGGACTCTTGGGGGAGATAAGCCTGTTATCCCCAGGGTAGCTTTTATCCGTTGAGCGATGGCCCTTCCATGCGGAACCACCGGATCACTAAGCCCGACTTTCGTCCCTGCTCGACTTGTAGGTCTCGCAGTCAAGCTCCCTTGTGCCTTTACACTCTGCGAATGATTTCCAACCATTCTGAGGGAACCTTTGGGCGCCTCCGTTACACTTTAGGAGGCGACCGCCCCAGTCAAACTGCCCACCTGACACTGTCTCCCACCCCGATCAGGGGTGCGGGTTAGAATTTCAATACAGCCAGGGTAGTATCCCACCGACGCCTCCACCGAAGCTGGCGCTCCGGTTTCTCAGGCTCCTACCTATCCTGTACAAGCTGTACCAAAATTCAATATCAGGCTACAGTAAAGCTCCATGGGGTCTTTCCGTCCTGTCGCGGGTAACCTGCATCTTCACAGGTACTATAATTTCACCGAGTCTCTCGTTGAGACAGTGCCCAGATCGTTACGCCTTTCGTGCGGGTCGGAACTTACCCGACAAGGAATTTCGCTACCTTAGGACCGTTATAGTTACGGCCGCCGTTTACTGGGGCTTCGATTCAGAGCTTCGCTTGCGCTAACCCCTCCTCTTAACCTTCCAGCACCGGGCAGGCGTCAGCCCCTATACTTCGCCTTGCGGCTTTGCAGAGACCTGTGTTTTTGCTAAACAGTCGCCTGGGCCTATTCACTGCGGCTCTTCGGGGCTATTCACCCCAAAAAGCACCCCTTCTCCCGAAGTTACGGGGTCATTTTGCCGAGTTCCTTAACGAGAGTTCTCTCGCTCACCTTAGGATTCTCTCCTCGCCTACCTGTGTCGGTTTGCGGTACGGGCACCTTTTATCTCGCTAGAGGCTTTTCTTGGCAGTGTGGAATCAGGAACTTCGGTACTATAATTCCCTCGGCATCACAGCTCAGCCTTAAGGTGAACGGATTTTCCTATTCACCAGCCTAACTGCTTGCACGCACATATCCAGCAGTGCGCTTACCCTATCCTCCTGCGTCCCCCCATCACTCAAACGATAAAGAGGTGGTACAGGAATATCAACCTGTTGTCCATCGCCTACGCCTTTCGGCCTCGGCTTAGGTCCCGACTAACCCTGAGCGGACGAGCCTTCCTCAGGAAACCTTAGGCATACGGTGGATGAGATTCTCACTCATCTTTCGCTACTCATACCGGCATTCTCACTTCTAAGCGCTCCACCAGTCCTTACGGTCTAGCTTCAACGCCCTTAGAACGCTCTCCTACCGCGGACACCACAAGGTGTCCACCCACAGCTTCGGTGATACGTTTAGCCCCGGTACATTTTCGGCGCAGAGTCACTCGACCAGTGAGCTATTACGCACTCTTTAAATGGTGGCTGCTTCTAAGCCAACATCCTGGTTGTCTAAGCAACTCCACATCCTTTTCCACTTAACGTATACTTTGGGACCTTAGCTGGTGGTCTGGGCTGTTTCCCTTTTGACTACGGATCTTATCACTCGCAGTCTGACTCCCACGGATAAGTCATTGGCATTCGGAGTTTGTCTGAATTCGGTAACCCGATGAGGGCCCCTAGTCCAAACAGTGCTCTACCTCCAAGACTCTAACTACGTGAGGCTAGCCCTAAAGCTATTTCGGAGAGAACCAGCTATCTCCAAGTTCGATTGGAATTTCTCCGCTACCCACACCTCATCCCCGCACTTTTCAACGTGCGTGGGTTCGGGCCTCCATCCAGTGTTACCTGGACTTCACCCTGGACATGGGTAGATCACCTGGTTTCGGGTCTACGACTACATACTAATTCGCCCTATTCAGACTCGCTTTCGCTGCGGCTCCGTCTCTTCAACTTAACCTCGCATGCAATCGTAACTCGCCGGTTCATTCTACAAAAGGCACGCCATCACCCATGAACGGGCTCTGACTACTTGTAGGCACACGGTTTCAGGATCTCTTTCACTCCCCTTCCGGGGTGCTTTTCACCTTTCCCTCACGGTACTGGTTCACTATCGGTCACTAGGGAGTATTTAGCCTTGGGAGATGGTCCTCCCTGCTTCCGACCGGATTTCACGTGTCCGGCCGTACTCAGGATCCACTCAGGAGGGAACGAAGTTTCAACTACAGGGCTTTTACCTTCTATGGCCGGCCTTTCCAGACCGCTTCATCTACCCCGTTCCTTTGTAACTCCATGTTGAGTGTCCTACAACCCCGAAAGGCAAGCCTTTCGGTTTGGGCTGTTCCCGTTTCGCTCGCCGCTACTCAGGGAATCGCGTTTGCTTTCTCTTCCTCCGGGTACTTAGATGTTTCAGTTCCCCGGGTCTGCCTTCAATACCCTATGTATTCAGGTAAAGATACTGCTCCATTACGAACAGTGGGTTTCCCCATTCGGAAATCTCCGGATCGGCGCTTACTTACAGCTCCCCGAAGCATATCGGTGTTAGTCCCGTCCTTCATCGGCTCCTAGTGCCAAGGCATTCACCGTGCGCCCTTTCTAACTTAACCTAAAAGGTTTTTACTCTTAAAAATAAGAGAGAAAAACTAAAATGGCGATTACTCGGTTCTTACTTGGTTACTTCTTCTATACGATTATCTAGTTTTCAAAGAACGAAAGTTTTGAGAGATTGTTCTCTCAAAACTAAACAAACAAGAAACAGTCAACTTCTTATCAGTCCATAAGGACTGCATTATCCTTAGAAAGGAGGTGATCCAGCCGCACCTTCCGATACGGCTACCTTGTTACGACTTCACCCCAATCATCTGTCCCACCTTAGGCGGCTGGCTCCTTACGGTTACCCCACCGACTTCGGGTGTTACAAACTCTCGTGGTGTGACGGGCGGTGTGTACAAGGCCCGGGAACGTATTCACCGCGGCATGCTGATCCGCGATTACTAGCGATTCCGGCTTCATGCAGGCGAGTTGCAGCCTGCAATCCGAACTGAGAATGGTTTTATGGGATTGGCTCCACCTCGCGGCTTCGCTGCCCTTTGTACCATCCATTGTAGCACGTGTGTAGCCCAGGTCATAAGGGGCATGATGATTTGACGTCATCCCCACCTTCCTCCGGTTTGTCACCGGCAGTCACCTTAGAGTGCCCAACTGAATGCTGGCAACTAAGATCAAGGGTTGCGCTCGTTGCGGGACTTAACCCAACATCTCACGACACGAGCTGACGACAACCATGCACCACCTGTCACTCTGTCCCCCGAAGGGGAAATTCCTATCTCTAGGAGTGTCAGAGGATGTCAAGACCTGGTAAGGTTCTTCGCGTTGCTTCGAATTAAACCACATGCTCCACCGCTTGTGCGGGCCCCCGTCAATTCCTTTGAGTTTCAGCCTTGCGGCCGTACTCCCCAGGCGGAGTGCTTAATGCGTTAGCTGCAGCACTAAAGGGCGGAAACCCTCTAACACTTAGCACTCATCGTTTACGGCGTGGACTACCAGGGTATCTAATCCTGTTTGCTCCCCACGCTTTCGCGCCTCAGCGTCAGTTACAGACCAGAAAGCCGCCTTCGCCACTGGTGTTCCTCCACATCTCTACGCATTTCACCGCTACACGTGGAATTCCGCTTTCCTCTTCTGCACTCAAGTCCCCCAGTTTCCAATGACCCTCCACGGTTGAGCCGTGGGCTTTCACATCAGACTTAAAGGACCGCCTGCGCGCGCTTTACGCCCAATAATTCCGGACAACGCTTGCCACCTACGTATTACCGCGGCTGCTGGCACGTAGTTAGCCGTGGCTTTCTGGTCAGGTACCGTCAAGGTACCGGCAGTTACTCCGATACTTGTTCTTCCCTGACAACAGAGCTTTACGACCCGAAGGCCTTCATCGCTCACGCGGCGTTGCTCCATCAGACTTTCGTCCATTGTGGAAGATTCCCTACTGCTGCCTCCCGTAGGAGTCTGGGCCGTGTCTCAGTCCCAGTGTGGCCGATCACCCTCTCAGGTCGGCTACGCATCGTCGCCTTGGTGAGCCGTTACCTCACCAACTAGCTAATGCGCCGCGGGCCCATCTGTAAGTGTCAGCCGAAACCGACTTTCAACCTTCCCTCATGTGAGGGAAGAAATTATCCGGTATTAGCTCCGGTTTCCCGAAGTTATCCCAGTCTTACAGGCAGGTTGCCCACGTGTTACTCACCCGTCCGCCGCTAACCACCGGGAGCAAGCTCCCAGTGATTCGCTCGACTTGCATGTATTAGGCACGCCGCCAGCGTTCGTCCTGAGCCAGGATCAAACTCTCCAATAAAGTTGAGTTGATTAGCTCAAAAATGTTACGTTGGCTTCGTTTCAAATGAAACGAATATTATTGTTTGTTGACGTTTTTGTTTGTTTAGTTTTCAAAGAACTATCATACTGTTGGGTGTTTGTTCACTCGCTATTTTCTAGCCTCGCTCTCAAAAGCGACTCCCTTAATTTATCACAGTCAACTTCTCGATGTCAACAACTTTTTTAAATTTCTTTTTCAGTTGTTTGACACTCTCGAAGAGGACGAGAATTAATATACCACGATAAATAAATGTTTGCAATATAATTTATAACTTTTTTTGAAATGATTTTAAGTTCTCCACCTTTATATCCATTAAAAAATATTATCAACCTCAAGAAACGAATTTTATCCTTGTAATTTCATCCTTAAGAAATATTAGAAGCATATTACAGATTCTAGACTGCAAATACATAAAACAAACAATAATTGTATATGTAATTAATGAAGCGTACACTTTTGTTCTTCCATATTGCAGTCCTTTATGCAAGAATCAGAGTATATATAATAACAAATGGGTTTTCAAAAACGAATAATATATAAAATGGACGTGAATTTATGAGCAGCTTGGATTTAGATATACTGATGAAATTAGGAATTTCAGCTGTATTCGGTCTAATTATTGGCCTTGAGCGAGAATTAAAAAGAAAGCCAGTAGGATTAAAAACAAGTCTCGTCATTTCAGTTGTCAGTTGCTTGCTGACAATTGTATCTATTGAATCGGCTTATATGTTCCCTGATTCAAAGGGAGTTAGAATTACTATGGACCCTTTGCGGCTGGCGGCACAAATCGTCTCGGGAATTGGTTTCCTTGGAGCAGGTGTCATTTTAAGACGAGGCAATGACAGCATTTCCGGGCTAACTACTGCTGCCATGATTTGGGGGGCTGCCGGTATCGGGATTGCCGTAGGAGCGGGATTTTATTTAGAAGCATTCGTCGGCGTTGCCCTACTTATAATTAGTGTAGAATTTATCCCTGCCGTTATGAAAATTTTTGGACCAAAGCAATTACGGGAAAAAGAAATCATGCTTCAATTATTTATTCGAGACCAGGATCAGATTGAAAAAGCTATATCTTATTTACTTGAGAAAAAATATATTTTGCGCAGAATACGGATTAAGGATCTAGATAACGGTGATCACCTGGTACAAATTTTAGTTGCTGTTGACTACCGCGAAAAAACAACAGATGTATATACGGCTGTTTCCGATATAGAAGGTGTTAAAAAAGTGGAAATTGAAAGCATTAGTTAAAAATAATTTTTTGTGATTCTCTAAATTTCCTCTTGCAATTCGCTCGTAATGCAGATATAATTTTTCTTGTACTAATCCATCGGGGGCTTAGCTCAGCTGGGAGAGCGCTTGCATGGCATGCAAGAGGTCGTCGGTTCGATCCCGATAGTCTCCATCATTATTCAGAAAAAACCTTTGCAACTGCAAAGGTTTTTTTTATTTCTCAAAAGTTAATAAAAAATTTCCAAAATAAGAAAATATTCCCTTGCAACTATGATTCTCTTAAAATTATAATAAAAAACGTAAAATATTTTCAAATTTTAGAAATATCTGTAATCAAAAGGAGGGAAATCTCAAGCCTATTATCAGAAGCTTTATAACACCTTTTGCCCCTGCATCATTACCTGTCATCATCTTTTTTATCTTAATTCCACATTCCTTAATCCAGTGGTTTATACGAAAGGGGGAGCTTCTCTTTGGAAGCTAAAAAAATAAACGCTCAAACTGAAAGCGATTACAGTTCTATTGTCCAGTCTTCTTCGTTTCAGACATTACTCTCCGAAAAGAAAAAATTTATAATTCCATTTACTATCTTCTTTTTCTGTTTTTATTTTGCCTTGCCAATCTTAACCTCATATTCAACGATACTTAATACAAAATTTATCGGAAATATTACTTGGGCATGGGTATTTGCTTTCCTTCAGTTTGTTATGACATGGGGTTTGTGCATGCTTTATTCTAAGAAAGCGGCAAGGTTTGATGAGTTATCATCCCAGGTCATTCAAGAAAGGGGGAATAGCTAATGAATACCCCTGCATTCCTTATGTTTCTTGCCATTGTTCTCGTAACGCTGGTCATCACCTATTTCGCTTCCAAGAAAACTAAGAATGCCAGTGAATTTTACACGGCTGGCGGAGGCCTTACCGGCTGGCAAAATGGACTTGCCATCGCAGGTGACTATATGTCTGCAGCATCTTTCCTAGGAATTGCCGGAGCTGTAGCCCTGACCGGCTTTGATGGATTTTTCTATAGCATTGGGTTTCTAGTGGCTTACCTTGTCGTTCTTTATTTGGTAGCGGAACCGTTAAGAAACCTTGGCAAATACACTTTTGCCGATATGATAGCGGCTCGTTTTGATGCCAAAAAGATCCGCGGATTCGCCGCCATGAATACAATGACGATTTCTATTTTTTATATGATTGCTCAGCTGGTCGGTGCTGGTGCACTTATTAAATTATTATTAGGATTGGAGTATACAACCTCTGTCTTAATCGTCGGGGTGTTAATGACGGTATACGTTATCTTTGGCGGAATGCATGCAACAAGCTGGGTGCAAATCATTAAAGCGATCCTGTTAATGGGCGGCACCTTCATTATTTCTATGATTGTTTTTGCCAAGTTTAATTTCAGCCTTACCGATATGTTTGCCCAAATGAAAACGGCAACTCCTTTAAAGGAATCCTTCCTAAATCCAGGTGTAAAGTACAAAGACGGCCTGGATACATTATCTCTAAATATGGGGCTTGTTCTTGGAACGGCAGGGCTTCCGCACATTCTTGTCCGCTTCTTTACCGTAAAGGATGCCAAGACGGCACGCTCGTCTGTTGTTTATGCTACTTGGGTTATTGGAATATTTTACGTTATGACCATTTTCCTTGGTTTCGGTGCTGCAGCATTTGTCGGCAATGAAAAAATTATTGCTGCCAACCCAGCCGGAAATATGGCAGCTCCTTTATTAGCTCAAGCAATTGGCGGTAATATGTTGTTTGCCTTTATTTCTGCGGTGGCGTTTGCAACTATTCTTGCTGTTGTTGCAGGGCTGGTGCTGACAGCAGCTTCAGCTTTTTCCCATGACTTTTACAATGAAATTTTGAAAAAAGGAAAAGCAACCGAAAAGCAACAGGTATTGATGGCCCGTTACGCAGCCATCGGGGTTTCTGTCGTATCCATTATTCTTGCCTTAGGCGCACAGACGCTGAATGTCGCCTTCCTTGTTTCGCTCGCCTTTGCTGTTGCAGCTAGCGCGAATTTACCTGTCATTCTATACACTATCTATTGGAAACGCTTTAATACAACCGGCGCGATGTGGGCGATGGTTGTCGGTCTAATTTCAGCTATCGGCTTAGTGCTGATCAGTCCGAATGTATTTAGCCCGGAAGTAGGTAAAGCTATTTTTGTAGGGAACCCATTATTCCCTTACACAACACCAGGGATAGTTTCCATTCCGCTTGGTTTCCTTGCTGGTTACCTTGGAACCATCTTTTCCAGCCAAAAAGCTGATGTTAAAAAATATGAGGAAGTCCTCGTTAAATCCAATACAGGGATTGGTTTAGGAAGATAAAATATATAAAGGTTAAAAAAAACCCCATTAATGGGGTTTTTTTCTTGCAAAGTTCTTCTTCTGATGTTTTCTTTCACCATTTTTCTTTTGATGAACATTTTTCATTTGTTGTCCATCTTGTCGTTTTTTTGCAGAAGTGTCCCGCTGAGTTTCTTTTTCCTTATTCGAATTCCCTATATTTTGTTTATTTATTCTAATATTTAGCTCTTTTTCAATTAAATCAAGAGTCGGCCTGTCCTTTGTAGAATAAAGGGTGATAGCTAGTCCTTTCGTCCCTGCCCGTCCGGTCCTGCCGATTCTATGAATATAACTCTCGGGATCCTGAGGAATATCGTAATTAAACACATGGGTTACACCTTCTACATCAAGTCCTCTTGCTGCTACATCGGTGGCAATTAGCAATTGAATTTCCGCATCCCGAAACCGTTTCATGACCTGCTCTCGTTTTGCCTGTGACAAATCACCATGCAACTCATCGCAGGGAAATCCATGGCTTTTTAGAATTTCATAAAGTTTGGAAACTCTCCGTTTTGTTCGGCAAAAAATCACTGCTAAAAATGGCCGATGCGTTTCAATTAATTGGATAAGAGTTGCCTGCTTCGCACGGTCAATCGTATGAATGGCAATCTGTTTCACATTGTCAGCTGGTCCCTGAACTTTTTCGACTTGAATATATTCCGGGGTCCGCATGTATTTATTGGCAAGCTTTTTAACCTCAGGAGGAATTGTTGCTGAGAAAAGCATGGTCTGCCTGCTTGCGGGCGTTTCTTTAATGATATCCTCAACCTCGCTGAGAAACCCAATATGAAGCATTTGGTCTGCTTCATCCAGAACAAGATAAGATACATTCGCTAATTGGATTGTTTCCCTTCGAATATGGTCGAGAAGCCTGCCCGGAGTCCCAACAACAATCTGTGGATGGTTCTTCAATTTCTTTAATTGTCTGTCAACATCTTGCCCGCCATAAACAGCTAGAACATTAATATCATCCAAATCATGAATCAATTTCTCAATTTCATCCGTAATTTGCAAAGCCAATTCTCTCGTTGGCGTCACAATAAGGGCTTGAATATGACCGTCTTTTCGATTCAATTTTTCAAGGATGGGCAGGATAAAGGCCAGCGTCTTGCCAGTACCTGTTTGTGCTTGGGCAATTGTATCCATGTCCTTCATAATAATCGGAATCGCCCGGTGTTGAATCGGTGTTGGGGTTGCAATCCCATACCCGCGTAATTTATCCACTACTGTGGTTGAAATCCCTAATGATAAAAATTCTGACAAATAACCGCCTACTTTCTGTATTACCTTCCACTAATAATGATTGTTTTCCACAATAATTTCAATTATTCATTTGCGAAAATTGAATTTACCAGCAAAAAAGCAAAAGGCTGCTGAACTATCTCAGGCAGCCTGGTATTTTTATAAAGGTTCTTTTAGATTATATTTTTTGAGAATGCTTTCTATTTTCAAACCAGTACTTACGTCACCTTTCACCTTCACTTTTCCTGTCAGCAGGGCCATCGTACCGCTCATTTTACACAAAACAAATTTTTTGAAGGTATCATAGTTTAAAGACATCGTCACGTTAGGGGCAACTTGGACTCCTTCTTTAATTGTTAATGTACCATCTTGAAAATTATGCTGATAGGTTGACGGCATCTGGTCATACACATCGTATTGAACAACAGCGTTAAAGCCTTGGATTGGACCGGGATTTTCATTAAAGATTTCTTCAATTCTTGCCATTAAATCCGTTAAAGAATACTCTTGAATCGCCTTTTCCATTTAGGAAGTCCTCCTTTAAATAGACCTTTAATTCAATGATACTGTTTCGTATTGCAAGGATAAAGTGACAATTTTATGAACTCTTTAAAATACCTAATAAAAAAATTAGCTGCTTGAAATATTGGATTCATAAATATCAATGATATATTTAAACTATCTATTAATTCGGGTACCAATTATCGATTTTCACGAATGAAACATAGGAGGAACTCTCGTTGGATTTACACCAGTTATATGTGTTTACAAAGGTGGTTGAACATAAAAGCTTTTCGAAGGCCGCTGAGGATATTTTTCTAAGTCAATCTACTGTCAGTTCCCATATTCAGGCCTTGGAAAAAACATTGAATGTACAGCTTTTTGATCGCGTTGGCCGTGAAAGTATACTGACTCCCCACGGTGAGCGGCTTTATCAGTGGGCGCTTAAACTATTGCTCTTAAAAGACCAGGCTTTAATGGATTTAAAACAAGGAATGACTGAACTTCGAGGCATGATTCGGGTTGCCGCAAGCTCGGTGCCGGGGCAGTTCCTTCTGCCGAAAATGGTCAAGAGTTTTAGAGAAGGTTACGAAAATGCCATGTTTCATATTAGCCAGTCCTCCTCAAAAAATGTCGTGGAAAAAGTACTAAACGGATCCGTCGAAGTTGGGGTCTTAGGAGAAAAGTATGAAAGCGATAAACTTCACTATATACCGCTATTAAAGGAGAAGCTTGTTCTGATTACAGCAAATGAACGAAATATAACAGAACCGGTAAACATTCAAGAGATTTTGAAGTATCCATTTATCATGAGGAACTCCGAGTCTGGAACAAATGCCATTCTTGAAAGGGTTCTAAAGAAACATAAAATATCAAAGGATAAATTGAATATTATTGCTTATACAGATTCCAGTCAGAGCTTAATACAGTTTGTCATACAAGATATTGGCATCTCGATTATTTCCGAAATAGCCGCACGAGAATATGCTGCCCAAAACAGACTTAAAATGTATGAAATTCCTGGATTTGATGAGGAAAGATACTTTTATCTCACCTATAACATCCATAAAACTCAATCCATCCTAGCCAAACTATTTATTGAAAAAGCCGCTGAATTGCTCTAAAAAACTTTGACGGGGGGCATGCCCCCGCTGCTGTAAAGTATTACGTTCGCAGTTCCCAAGTTCTTTAATG
Organism: Neobacillus sp. SAB-20_R2A; assembly: GCF_049568635.1. Classification (NCBI taxonomy): domain Bacteria; kingdom Bacillati; phylum Bacillota; class Bacilli; order Caryophanales; family Bacillaceae; genus Neobacillus; species Neobacillus sp. SAB-20_R2A. The sequence continues at coordinate 4,813,494 of NZ_CP145895.1, forward strand.
ATTTAAGGTTTAAGGATGACTTTGATGCAGTCCTCGGTTTTAGTATCAAATACTTCGTAACCGTGCTTGGCTCGGTCTAGTGGAAGAACGTGTGTGATAATGTCAGATGGGTTAAATTCCCCCCTGTTTACCATGTCATACAGAAACGGCATGTAAGGTATTACCGGTGCCTGTCCCATCTTAATATCCACATTGCGCTGAAAGAAATCCCCCAGCGGAAAGGCATTGTATCTGCCGCCATAAACTCCGGTAAGTTGTACCGTACCGCCTTTTCTTACCGCCTGGCTGGCCATAACAACCGCCCCCATCGCCCCGCCGTGCAGTTTCATCCCTGAAGCTAGGAATTCCAATGGGGTCATTTTCCCATCCATCCCTACTGCATCAATGACAATATCCGCTCCGCCTTGGGTGATTTCCAACAAGTAATCCCCGACATTTTCATGATCCTCAAAATTGACAATTTCCACTTTATTCGTGCGTTTTGCGTGCTCAAGGCGGTAGCCCACATAATCTACAGCAATAACCCGTTTTGCCCCTTTAAGCCAGGCAAATTTTTGCGCCATTAAGCCAACCGGGCCGCAGCCAAGAATAATAACAGTATCACCGGATTTTACACCTGCATGGTCCACACTCCAGTAGGAGGTCGGCATAACATCTGCCAGTAAGACCAGTTTTTCATCCTCCACTTCACAGTTTTCCGGGATTTTGAAGGGTGTAAAGTTCCCAAACGGAACCCTCATATATTCTGCTTGACCGCCGGCATACCCGCCCGTTGTTTCCGAATAGCCGAAAAAGCCCGACCCTTGACCATGCGGGTTACCGTTATCACATTGACTTGTCAGGTCGTGAGTACAATACCAGCAGTGCCCGCAGCTGACATTAAACGGAATGATGACCCGGTCTCCTTTTTTTAAGTTGGTTACCTCCGGGCCGACCTCCTCGACAATCCCCATCGGTTCGTGACCGATCACATAATCGGTAGGCAAATTCGGAATCATCGCATGGATGAGATGTAAATCAGAGCCGCAAATCCCCGAGGTGGTGATTTTTACGATAATATCATCAGCATTTTTAATGGACGGGTCCTTCACCTCCCTGATCTCTACATTTTTTATACCTTGGTATGTAACAGCCTTCATTTATTATTCACCTCCCTATTTGTTTGGAGTTGCAAACATCCCGCGGCGATCTGTGTCACTAGGATATATGTCCAACTCCGCAATCTGTATGGCGGTTTCTGCCGCTTTAAGATCGACCGGAAACTGTTCTTTAACGCTATGGGGATTCAACCATCCCTTTTTTATCATTAACTCTGAAATCTCCGTGTGCAAATCAATGGCCGCTTCCATTTGCCGATGTAAAGTCCTCCGCAGCTCCGGGTTGGCTGTTTCGGTAATGGCAAAGCTATAGGTGCGAATACCATTTTTGATACCCAGTAAAAAGTCCATCGCAATTGCCGAATCAGCCAAATTCGGCATCCCTTCCGCATTCCTTGGGTCTAAAAAGTCCTCCATTCCATTCACCTCACTTTTATTGCAGTAACTGGCTTTGTTTATAAAATTGGAGTAACTCATTCATATCTTGAATGGACTGCTTAACATCCTTTACCATTAAGGCTTTTAATTCGTTATCAAAGCAGACACCTTGCATTAATTTTGATTTCAATAAGCAGACAGTTTTAAAATTTATTAATTCATGCGTTTCCATCGTTTCATGCAAAGCCAACCTGTCCATGGATTCACCTCCAATTTGATACTTTGTTATTTTCTCCATAGGGCAATTTCTTTTATGCAAAACCAGAAGGTGTATAACAATCAGGAAGGATAGAAACGATAAACAAGAACGATTAGGTACGATTGGGGGGAGTTATGTGATTAAACGATTAGCACTCCATGAAACTGTGGATCTCCATGAAATAATCGCTTTTAAAAATCTTTGCCTTACGAAAACGGCAACAATGAGTAAATTGGCGCAGGATGAGGAGCTTCAGGCCATTCTTACGGCTGATACCGCTGCAGGAATCCGGCACATCGAAAGGCTAAAGGAGTTTTTAACAAATCGGGGGGAAAATGAGTGAATCAATTAATCCAAAACCTGATAGGCATGGGCGGATTGACAGACCAGGTCATCGCGACCGATTTTCTTATTTCAGCCAAAGCGGCTATAAGGAATTATGCTGCAGCGATCACAGAAACCGCCACACCTGAATTAAAAGCGGCACTGCGAGAACAGTTAAACGAAGCAATCGCCACGCATGAAAAAATAACAAACTATATGTTGGCAAAAGGCTTTTATCATCCACATGATTTAAGTGAACAATTGAACCTTGATTTAACTGTTGCGGACACGGCCATAAATCTTGCGCAAAAAATGGGTCAGCAATAGAAAAGGAGAACACTGAGGTTCTCCTTTATATTTTGATAGCCATTTCCTTTAATTTCTTTTTATCAATTTTTCCCACATGGGTTTTAGGAAGTTCATTTACTTGAATAAATCTTTTAGGAATTTTATAACGCCCCAGTTTGGCTTCACAATATGTTTTTAGTTCGCCTTCAGTTATGCTCCATTCCTTAAAAACTATAAAAGCAGCTACCACTTCGCCCCATTTTTCGTCTGGCAGGCCGATGACAGCAGCCTCTTCGATAGCTGGATGCTCCGCAAGCCAATGCTCAATTTCCAAGGGATAAATATTTTCGCCGCCAGTGATGATCATATCCTTTTTCCGGCCGACAATATAATAATAGCCCTGTTCATCCCTTCTGGCTAAATCCCCTGTGCGGATCCAGCCATCCGTCATTGTTTCGTTCGTCGCTTGCTCATTATTCCAATAGAACGAAAAAGCATGCTTGCCCCTGATTAATAGTTCGCCGACTTCGTTTGCTGTGGCTTCCCAGCCATTTGTTTTTTCAAGAGTGATTGAATTAAACATCATGGGTTTGCCGACTGATCCGCGCTTTAACTGCGCTTCCTCGGGGCTTATATAAAAATTATTCGGCCCTGCTTCTGTCAACCCATACCCCTCTTTAAAGGCCAAGCCCTTTTTTTGAAACGCCTCATAAATTTGCATGGGACATGGCGCCGCCCCAGATAAGAAGATTTTCATCGAAGGAAAATGACTGCTTTTAAATTCTTCCGATTGGATTAACATATGATACATCGTTGGCACTAGGAGAATAATTGTACATTGGTAACGATTGATGGATTCTACCGCTTCTGCCGCATCAAAATGGTCACCAATGACAACGGTCCCGCCCATCATAAGGATAGGAATGCTTAACGCATTCAAGCCGCCGGTATGAAACATGGGCATATAATTGACGGTGACATCTTGATCCGTCAGCCCCCAGCTCAAAATAGAATTTATCCCATTCCAGAGGATGGATCGATGGCTTAATACAACGCCTTTTGGCTTCCCGGTTGTACCGCCCGTGTAAATCATCGCTAATGGGTCGGTTTCAGATATTTCTTCTACTATTTGAAGAAATTTAATTTCAGAATAGTTAGAGCCTTCGACCATAAAAGAGTGTGGTTTTTCCTCAGGAAGCTGATCATATATATGAATAAATTGTTCATGTACCCCGATCAGAATCGGTGTGCAGTCCTGCAATATTTCGTTTATTTCATGAACCGAAAGCCTCCAGTTCAGTGGTACAAAAATGGCGCCAATTTTTCCGCAGGCAAATAATAAATCAAAATAGCATATATCGTTTGGGGCCAAGAGAGCAACCCGATCGCCTTTTTTTACGCCTCTGTTTTGCAGGTTTGCTGCCGTATTGTTCGCCCGTGCGCTCAATTGTCCGTAAGTCCAAGTCTCGTTAGTCTTAACATCGATTATGGCAGCTTTATTTGGCGATAATCTCGCTCTATTTTCCAGCCAATCCAGTTCCCACCTCACCAAAACTCGCTCCTTCACTACTAGATGGTGCTATTTTAGCCGGGAATGGTTACAGAGGAGTTACAACAGAAGCGGAGTCTAGATTATAGGAAAGGGTTATCAACACTTTTCGGATTATATCTACAATTCTTTAAAGATATCTACGAAATTAATTAGGATATCTACAATTTTTAAAAATTTATCTACAAATTTAAGGAACATATCTACAAAGTTCACAATGTAGACAATAAATCGAAGCGTCAAAAAAAACGCCCCCCCCAAAGGCCGTTTTCACTAACTTATTATACCTGCACTTCCCTCTCCAAAAACTTCGTCATTGCATCCAACAATTGCGGCAGGTCATCTACTAATGGGGAGTGTCCGCAGTTTTTCAATTCCACATAGGTCGCCTTATCTCCCAAATCTGCTAAAAGCTCATTCGTCATTTCTCTGGCAATAACCATATCCCTTTCACCATATAAGACCAGAACAGGAACATGAATGTCGTCGACCTTGCCATTTCCAGGAACAAGTCCATTATGAAAATGGCTGATATTAAAGGTATTGTTGCAGTGATGGACTTCAGCCAGATTACGCTGCGTCCGCATGTCCTGAACATACTCATCATAAAGATCAGGTGCCGGCTGGTTGTGAGTGTAAATGACTGCGTTCCAAATTAATTTCAATAACGCGACATCATTGGTATCATAGGCGGCTTGCACAGGAACGGTGCGGACGAGGTCCCGCTTTATCTCTTCATGCAAGGTAAATCGGCGCGGCTCATCAGCATCGTTCAATTTTCCGTCAAACGGATAACCCCTAGTAGATTCAGATGCTAATAAAACCAATTTATTGCAATAACCTGGATAATCAGCGGCGAATTGCATACCCACAGCACCTCCGGTTGACCAGCCGACAAGCGCAAAGTCTTTCAAACCAATCGTGTCTACAAACAGCTTGACATCATCAGCGAAATCCTTAATCGACATAATTAGGTTGTTATAAGTAGACAGGCCGAATCCCCGCAAATCAACGGCAAACAATTTATATTTCTCATCCATATTTTCAAGAACGAGATCCCAGTGCTTGGATGAAGTCATATTACCATGAACTAATAATACCTTTATTTCTCCGCCTTCCCTTTCCCGGTAGAAAAGCGTTTCTCCGTTTGAAAGCTCGACACTCTTCACTGATACGTTTACCATCTCTATCATCCCTTTCCCCATTTAATGGCTGTCGCTCCCCACGCATAGCCAATCCCGGCGCTGACAAAAACGACAAGATCGCCGTCCTTCACTTTCTCTTCCCGTAAAGCCAGCTCCAACGACAAGATTTGATCTATCTGCCCAATATGACCGTAATCCTCCAAATAAATTGCCTGCTCGTCGGACAAGCCCATTTCTCTTAAAACATATTCATGAGCAGATTTTTTCATGTGAAGAATCGCTAAATACGCAATATCGTCCACTGTATACCCACTCTTCCGAACCGATTCGCGAATGACTTTTAAAAAATTGCTCATTGATTTTTCCTCAAGACGCTGTTTCATCCCCTCAGGATCAAGTACATCGAGCATGTTCAAGCGTTTGGCAATCGCCTCGCTCGAGATTGGATGTATAGTGCCGCCGGCAACGACGACGACGTCCTCGGAAAAAGAACCATCCGTCAGGATTACCGTATCAAGCAAAAGATTTTCCGAATAATCCTTTTGAAGAAGAATGGCCCCGCCGCCAGCGCCAAGATTATACATAAATCTTGTTCTAGGGTTCTCGTAATCTATGAAATCAACATTTCGGTAACCCCCGGCAAGAAGAACCGTTCGTATACCTGGGTCAGAGAGCATCATGCTTTTCGCCACCTTCAACGCCATCACGGTTGTGCCGCACCTTAAAGCCGTATCAAACGCCCAGGCATTAAAAGCGCCGATTGCTTCCTGCAGCTTGATTCCCGCCGTCCAGAGTGGATATTCCTTATGCTCCTCACCGATATAAATGACGAGGTCAATATCCAAAGGATTAAACGAGGCCTTCTCAAGCGCCTTTCTTGCAGCAAGGATGCCCATTTCACAGGTATGGTCATCTGGACCTGGAATATGCTTTTTCCTAATCCCCATTTTTTCTTCCACAACGGCCACTGGAATGCCTGCCTTTTCGGCGATTTCCCGACCAGTCATTGTTTTTTCCGGCAAGTATATCCCTGTACTGACTATGCCTATTTGCAAAACGATCACCTACTCTATGAATCTTCCGCAATTTCCTTCATAAACGACATCGCCTCTTCAATCGTTTCGAACAAAGTTTCCCGGTCTTCCTGTACATGGGTCACTTTAATCCTCCAGTGCCGGGACCCAGTCTCCTTTTCGACTGCAGCTAATTGAAAACGAACGACAAAGGAGGTAACTTGATTCGTATCCATCGCCGCCTCCTTCTAGCCCGCCAGCTTTTCTTTTTTATTGACTGCCTGCTGCTTTTTCCGCTTCCAGGTTATGGTCCTTAACGTACCGACAATTCCTTTCGGGAAAAACATGACCACTAAAATATAAATAATGCCAAAAAAGATAATCCAGCGTTCAAAAATCCAATGCTCTTTCGCCAGCTCTGTCAGCCAGTCATGGGCAAATTCAATTAATCCAGCACCGATCATCGCACCATATAGTGTGCCGACACCGCCGATAATCGTCATTAACAACGCATCCAATGTGATGTCCATCGAAAAAACACTTGTATTGACAAACCGTAGTGACATCGCATAAAGAATACCCGCTACACCGGCTAATACTCCGGAAACGATGCTTGCGGCAATTTTATAGTGGAGGACATGAAAGCCAAGTGACTCGGTGCGCTGCTCATTCTCGCGAATCGCTTGAAGCACCCGTCCCAATGGTGAATTGGTAAACCGCTTTAAAATCATAAACACCGCCGCCATAATCAGCAGACAAATCAAATAGTAATCGGTCCGGTCAATAAATTGCTCCGGAACACGAAATGTAAAGCCATCATTCCCATGGGTCAGGCTCCGCCATTTTTCTGCCGCTACTAGAAACAATCCCGATAAAGACAACGTTAACATCGCATAAAAGTGGCTTTTTAAGCGGAGCGTCAAAAGCCCGACTAAAAAGCTGACCATCGCCGTTAAAGCAAGTGTAGCCAATAGTGCAAGCAGGAAATTCAGCATCGTCGGCTCAAATCGCTTCATAAAAATCCCAATCGAATAAGCTCCGATTCCAAAAAACATCGCGTGACCAAAAGAAACAATACCGGTAAAACCAAGGAGCAGGTCATAGCTCATTGCAAATACCGAAAAAATAAATATTTGCGTTAATAAAATCATCAGATTACGAGATTCATAGACAAATGGCAAGAGGAAGAGAAATGCTGCAACTATCCAAAATAATGTTGTCCCCTTATTGGTTCGTAACCACTTCATATTCTCACCCCTTTGCCCCAAATAGCCCTTGCGGCCGAATAATCAATACAACTGCCATCAACAGCATATTAACAGCAAGCGACAAATCCGGAACATAGTACGCCATAAACGAACCGGACAGCCCCACCAGAATGGCCGCCAAAATGGAACCACTGAAATTGCCCATGCCCCCGATGACTACCACGATAAAGGCTAAAATGGCAAACTCCATTCCCATCCCGGCATGGATGACTCCGGAATACGGCCCCAAAAGAACTCCACCGAGAGCGGCCATTCCTGAACCAATCATAAATACAAACATAAATACCTTTTGAATATTAATACCTAATGCCTGGACCATTTCCTTATTCATTACGCCAGCTCGGACGACAAGGCCGATTTTCGTTTTTTTGAGCAAAAATTGCACGCACGTATAAATAAGCAGGCCAGCCAAAATAATAAATACCCGATATTTAATGATAATCACGCCGCCTAGTTCCCAGCTTCCCTTTAAATAATCCGGTGGCGTGGCGGTAATTTGATTAGGTCCCCAAATCACCTTCAGCATTTCCGAAAGCACAAGCATGAGCCCAAGTGTAATTAAAATTTGCTGGACATGATTGCCGTAAACCGGTTTGATAATCCATTTTTCCGTGATGATTCCCAAAAGGAATCCGGTCAGGATGGCACCGGCAATCCCAATCAGAAAGCTCCCCGTTTTTCCATAAATCCATAAACCGCTGTAAGCACCCCAGGCAAATAGCCCGCCATGGGCAAAGTTCAATACATCCATTAACCCAAATATTAGCGTTAACCCGGCCGCCAGCAGGAAAATGAGCATCCCTGTCGCCAGCCCATTTAAGGCCAAATTGAAGAATAAATCCACAAAGGTCTTCCCCTTTCCTAGGCAATCCCTAAATATTTTCGTTTCTTTTCCTCGTTTTCTTTCAATTCCTGCATTGTTCCATGGCTTACTGTCTGGCCGTCATCAATAATGTAATAACGGTCACCGATCGTACTCGCCATCATGAAATTTTGCTCGACCAAAACAATGGTTGTCTGCTCCTTCATTTGGGTAATGGATTCCATCACCTTTTCCACAACGATTGGAGCCAATCCCTTACTCGGCTCATCGATTAACAGCAATTCATTCTCATTAATATAGGCCCTGGCAATGGCCAGCATTTGCTTCTGCCCGCCACTTAACAGCCCTCCTGGCTTTTTCCAAAACTTTTTCAAGTCGGGAAACAGCTCCAGGATCCAATCCATTCTCTTCAAAGTTTCTGTATTTTCCTTTTGCATTGCCACCTTCATATTTTCCTCAACGGTTAAGCCTGAAAAAATCCCTTGGTCTTCCGGTACAAAACCAATCCCTTTTTTGGCAATGGTATAGGGGGCAAGAGTCTGAATGGACTCCCCTTTAAAGATCACACTTCCTTTGGAAGCAGGCGTAAACCCCATGATAGTCCGTAAAGTGGTCGTCTTACCTGCTCCATTTCGGCCAAGCAAAACGGTCACTTCTCCCTTTTTCACTTCCAACGAAACACCCTGAAGAATATGATATTGGCCAATATGTGTTTCTATGTCCTTTAGCTGCAGTAGTTCGCTCATTCGTATAGCCCTCCTAAATAGGCCGACTGAACCGTCTCATTTTTCATGATTTCCTCTGGCGTGCCGTCAGCCAGAAGCCTGCCGTTAAACAAAACCATGACAGAATCGGACAAATCTAAAATCATATCCATTTTGTGTTCAATTAGAATGATGGTTCGATCCCCTTGCTGCTTAATCCGCTTGATGACTTCCAAAATCGCCGGAACCTCCTCCAGGGACATCCCCGCGGTCGGTTCATCCAGTAGCAAAACCTCTGTTTCCAATGCTAGCAGCATGGCAATTTCCAGCTTCCGCTTTTCACCATGGGCAAGGTTAGCGGCAAGTGAGTCCTGTTTGTCATCGAGAAGCACCAGCCTCAGCCATTCCAGCGCCTTCTCTTCAAATTGGCGATATTTTTTATAATGAAAGAGCATTTGATAGCGGATTCCCGCCTGCGATTGGACAGCGAGCCGGACATTTTCCAAAACGGTTAAATTGGGAAATACATTTGTAATTTGAAAGGAACGGCCAATTCCTGCCCTGGTTCGTTTCGTCGGTGAAAAAGCAGTGATGTCTTTCCCCCGGTAATAAATTTTCCCTTTTGTCGGCGTAAGCTGCCCGCTTAATAGATTAAAAAAGGTCGTTTTTCCGGCGCCATTCGGCCCGATAATTGACTTAAAGTTTTTTTCAGGAACTGTTAATGTAACGGAATCAACCGCGGTATGGCCGCCAAAGGTTATCGATAAATCATTTGTTTCAATCAATGCTGCCAAACATATCACCACCTTAGATTACAAATAGGAAGAGGGGGACCCGATTAAACCTTAATCCCCCCACTCACCTGTGAAATTTATTTAGCTAATAGGAAATTAGAAATTTTTCCAAAATTTCTAACTTCCTAACGCATAAATTCAACTACGCCTCTGTCTTCGTCCTATCGGACTCGCCAATCGGCGAGTTTTCATTTATTACGGATTGGCGGAGCGGTTTCCTCAGGAGTCAGCTCGCGCATTAATACCGGAACCGGATAATTCACGCCATCCTTTTTCTCAAGCTTAATCGCATATAATGACTGCAGTGCCTGGTGATCCTCAGGTCGGAAGGTCATTTTTCCTTTCGGTGTTTCGAAGCTCATTCCTTCCATCGCTTTAATCAATTTATCGGCGTCAGTATCGCCTTTTGTTTTCTTGACAGCTTCCACAATGGAGATCGCCGCACTCATACCTCCTGGTGTAAATAGGTCGGGAACCTCATTGTTAAATTTCTTTTTATGTTCAGCGACAAGCCAATCATTGATTTTATTTTTTGGCAGATCATGATAATAGACAGTGAAGCCTTCCATTCCTACAAGCGGCGCCATTGTAGATAAGGCCGCAATATCCGGTGCTCCGGTTGAGATTTTGATGCCTTTTTCCTGAACCTTCATATCGGCAATCTGTTTCCATGGAGAGTTAGCACCCGCCCAGACTACGAATAGGTAATCAGGTTTGGCATCAATGATTTTTTGAATATTAGAGGTAAAATCCGTTGCTGCCGGATCCGCATATTCTTCCTTTACAATGTCAGCTCCTAATTTCTTAGCCGCTTCTTTAAATGCTGCTACCCCGTCACGTCCAAATGAATAATCAGGAGCTAGGGTCGCAATTTTGACACCCTTTTTCGCGATGGCTGCTGCACCTGCAACTGCGTCCTGTGAAGAGTTCCGTGCTGTTCGGAAAATATAAGGGTTGAACTCGGATCCAGTAATCGTATCCGCTGCAGCTGGTTCAACCACCATAATTCTTTTATATTCCTCAGCCAGCGGAAGTACTGCTAATGTATCAGCCGAACTAGACGATCCAACCAAGAAATCTACCTTGTCTTCTTCTAATAGTTTCGTTGCTTTTTGTACAGCTACTTCCGGCTTCGTTTCGGTATCTTCCACATAGAATTCAATTTTTCTGCCATCCACTTCCATCTTTCCGTCTGTAGCATATTGTAGTCCCAGCTCAAAGCCTCTTAATGTTTGTTTACCGTAGGACTCCAAGGCTCCAGTTTTTGATGCAAGCACACCGATTTTAATTGGGGCTTTATTTTCTTCCTTCTTTCCACCGTTGTCCTTCTGCTCTGATGATGATTTGTCCGAGCTGCATGCACTGGCAAACAGCATCACAAACATTAGTAATCCTAAAAATGCCCATCTTTTTCTGCTTCCCTTCACATCTCTTCCCCCTTAAAATTTTTCAGGTCAATCATGGAAATGCTTTGACTTCATCATAGGAAATAGGAGTTACAAAGAAGTTACAAAAAAAACAGCCTTTTTTTTCAGGCTGTCAGATTGGCTGTATATAGCTGTCAGATTCCATAATCATGTCACGCATATGCCTTGTTGGCTCAAGCGGAGAAACACCTAGTTCTTTTTCGAGAACCTCGGTGCATTTTTGATACCATTTTAAGGCCTGCGGCCGGTTATTTTTACGATAGTAGCAGTACATGAGCAGCCGGTATGCTTCTTCCCATGTACGGTCCCGCTCCAATATTTTTTCACACCAGAAAATGGCCCCATCATAATTTTCCTGACGAACATAGGCTTGCGCCATTTTTTCCGCTCCTCTTAGGAAATAAACGAGCATCCTCTCCCTTTTGCTGATACACCAATCATCGTAGCGGCGGTCAGGCAAATACTCCCCCTGATAGAGCTTTAAGCCCTTTTCCAAAAAAAGCTGCCCTTTCTCAGGTTCTGCTGCCTGAAGCCCTTTTTGAATCAAGTCCTGAAAAAGGACTGTATCCAATTCAATCACCGCCAGCGGATTTAATCCATAGAAGCTTCCTTCTCTTATCACAAAAAAAGGGGCAGCCCTTGCCTTCCGTGCGGGTTCAAGGACATTCTGCAGGCTGTTTAAGGCCACCTTGAAGTCCCGGTCAGCACTTTTTCGCTCTTGATTTGGCCAAAGGATTGCAATAATCTCTTCTTTTGAAATTAATTCACCGGTAGTCATCAATAATTGAAATAGTTCCTTTGCCTTTTCTCTCTGCCATTCCTTTTCACCGACTTCCTTATCCGCCAGCCAAATCCTGAATTGCCCAAGGGTTTGGACCCTGATGGAATAACCGGGGTGGGATTCTAAGGCGGCAATTCCCATATCCTGCAGAATTTTGGCCGCATATCCTATTTGTCCGTCTTCTTTTAAACAATCTATTAACATAGGAATGAACACCTGCAAATCTCTTGGACCAAAGACAGATCTTTTATGAAAAATGAATTCATATTCGTGTGTTTGAACAATATTTAAAAACTCAAGCATTGCTGTTCTGAATTGTTCCCGATTTTTCTCGATGTGAAAACAATAGGCCAGCCAGAAATTGCTGAGCATTTGACCAAAAGAGTCCTCACATTGTACAAACATGGTATTCGTTTGTTCCAAGTAATCCAGGGCCTTTGAGAATCGTTCATTATGAATGCAAGTGATCCCCATGCCAAGCGTAATCATGGCCGAAAGCCAAAGGTCATTCACTCTTTCCGTCTCCTGCAAAGCACGTTTTCCGGCCATCATCGCCCGTTCGAATTCCCCTCTGACGCCATATAAAATGCAAAGTCCCATTAATGGCTCTGCCTTACCACGGTCAACTTGCAATTTATCCATCAATTCTAGTGCCGTCTGATAGCAGTTTTCCGCTAACGAAGAATCATATTTATTCAAAATTTGAACAGCGTGCCCCATCCTAATCCACCCGCAGGCCTCCACAAATGGAGCCTTCAAGCTGATTCCCTGCTGGATGCCTGCCTGGGCAAGCTCCTTTGCTTTATTCCCTTCTCCTGTAAAAGCCTCGATAATGGAAAGCAATAAGTCAATTTCACGGTGTGCCTGCGGCAGGGAAGAAAGTTGAACATTCTTCACTTCAGCTTTTTTCATATATAGAAATTTCTTTGCTTCCTCAAACCGTCCTGTTCGTAGATACAATCTTGCCTCGAGGCTTCCGTCAAGCTTGGAAATAGTCGACTCCTTGGCTTTTTTTAGCCAAACCTCCGCTTTTTTTGCTTTCCCGGAGTTAAGCAGATTCTCGGATAATAATTCATAAAGTCTGCCGCTCTCCTCCACGGGGCTACTGCTTTTTTCGCGGTGGGCAATCGCTTCATATAAAAGCTGTTCTGCACGCTGAGGCTGAATCGTGTCCAAGTAAATCTTTGCTTTTCCTTCTAAAGCCCTGCTCATTCCGAGGAAGTCAATTCTCTTCCGGGCTCCTTCATAAGCCTCTTGATAACATTCTTCGGCATCAAGATATTGGGAACGGTATCGGTATACCTCCGCTTTCAATAGCCAAAGAAGATAGTAGGTATCGAACTCATCCTCAGGGATTTTTTTTAACAAATCCGCTAAGCTTTCCAATTTACCGCTTTCCAGCATGTGAAAGCCCTTTTCCTGTAATATGGAGGCAATCGCTTTAAACTGTTTTATTTTTTTGTAATGATAAAGTGCCTTTTCCCAAAGCTCCCTTTTTTCATAAAAACGAGCACATCGTTCATGCAGGAAGATAAAGTTTTCCGGATGATTCTTTTCAAAATGATTTTCTAAAAAATCCTTAAATAATGCGTGGTAACGATAATGCTTAGAGTCGACTTTTTGGATAAACAGATTTCGGTCTTTTAACTGTTCCAACATACTTGAGGCCGCTTGAATGCCGATGACCTCATCACATAATTCCTCTTCAATTTCCTCAAAAATAGATGTTTGTTCAAGAAATTGCTGAATGATGGGCGGCTGCTTTGAAAACACTTCCAAAACTAGATACTGAAAAAAGTCATGCAGGGACAGGGAAGATTGCTCAATTAAAGCGGAAATGTCCTGTTTCAAGGGAATTTGCTGGGCAATCATACATGTGGCAATAATCCATCCTTCTGTTACTTGATAAATAGCTAATAAATGATGATGCTCCACCTCCAGGCCATATAAGTCCAACAAGAGCAATTCCATTTCCTCGATGGTCAGAATTAAGTCCTCTTTGGTAATTTCCAGCAATTGTCCGCACACTTTCATTTTTGTAAGGGGCTTCCAAACCGGACGACTTCGGCTGGAGATCACAATATGCAAATTGGCGGGGATATGCTCGAGAAGATTTTCCATGAAACTATTAATGGTATAGGACTGTTCAATTTGGTGAAAATCATCCAAAATCAAAATGATTTCAGAACTGGTTTCAAGGATTTCATTAATAAACAAAGAACAGAGGAAACCTATTTCTTCATTGCGGATATAACGATCTGTGGTTTCCACAAAGGTTAACAACTCTCTGCCAAACTCAGGGGCAGCTTTTCGAATGGAATGGATAATATGAGACAGAAACGGAAGGATATCATCATCCATAGAAGAGATGGAATACCAGCAGCCATTAATATTTTCGTCCTTCATGAACAAGGCAAGTGCGGTGCTTTTTCCAAAGCCAGCCCCGGAATGAATAATAGTTAAGGGATGTTCTGGTATTTTCTTCAGCTTCCTCGTAAGATTTGCTCTTCTTAGAAACTCATCTTTCACCGCAGGAACCCGCAGCTTCGTTTGAATAATTGGAAGCTTCATACTTGAAGGCCTCCCCTTCTAAAAAAATTCCCAATTTTTACACTATTTTACCATATTGGGAGATCATAGGACGAGTTACTGAAAGATTTTTTTCTATTATAAAACTAAGGTTGCGGGAAGAAACTAAACTATCTATATTTATAAAGGAGGATAGAAAATGCCTGATACATGCTTTTATTGCACAAACCAGTTTGAGGAAAAACATCTTCATCAAGTTTCGTTTGTTTCAGCCGATCAAGAAAGGCATGAAACGCTATGTGATGAATGCTATGAAGAATGGCTCCATGGAATAAAGGGTTAATCTGTCCCCTAATCTACAACAGCATACACACCTTATTAAAAGGAAGTGTATGCTGCTCATTGGAGTGTTAAAGCTTGTCTATAAAGAAAAAACTTCCGCTATTATTTTGTCTGCTTGTATTTATCATTTTAGTTACGAATAATGCCTTTCATTATATTCGGTCAAAAAATCAGCTCATTAGTAATAACAATCGAGAGATTTCCATGATCACAAATGAAATTTCCTATCATGTCAAAAATACAACCAAGGGCTCCTTATATGTTGAAGATATTCTTGGCAGGGATTTACGGATTGCCTCCCTCGCCATCAAGGATCAGCTTCCGTCCCGCTGGGAGGATGTCTCAAACGAGCAGCTCAAAAAAATAGCCAAGGATGTCGGTGTCTCACACATTACTTTAATGGCAAAGACAAAGGATGACATTATTGGCGTGAAATCATCCGACCCTCAAGAAATTAACATGTCCACCAAGGGATGGGGCTATTGGTATGATGCCTATCAGCAGCTTTTTGCGTTAAAGCCAGTTACGGTCGGAAAGGGGTTAACACTGCCAAATTATTGGTCGGGACCGATCGAAGTTGCCTCTTCAAATCCGGATCACATTGACAAATGGGGCTATTATTATGATGGGACAACGAATTATATCATTAACCCTTATTTCCGGGACAGCGAAGCTATTGAATACGAAGATCTTTTTGGCCCTACAAAATTTATTAAAGATTATACCAAGCAAAAAGGCATTTTGGAGTTAACTGTTTTTAATCCAAAGAATTTCGGAAAAAAGAAGGAATTCGTCTTTTTAAACGGAAACAGCTATATGCGCATTTCTGCCCGACCTTGGTGGTACGGTGACTATAAAAAGTACAAAAACTATAAAAAGGATACTCCTTTAGTCCAAAAAGCAATGAAAACGGGAAAAACACAATCCTACAAAGCCCAATTAAATGGAAAAAGCGTAATGAAAACCTTTGTTCCTGCTTCTGCCAATGGCACAGCCTTTGTGATTGGCCTTGTCTATGATTATGGCCTGATAGAAAACGAATTGGCGCATGAACTGAAGGTTCATATCCTGCTTTCCATCATCATTATGATTATCGTGTTAATTATCAGCTTTATTTTTTCAAACTCTATTACCAGGCCGATTGGTTATATTGTGGATCGGGTCAATGAAATTGCCAAAGGCAATTTTGGAAAAAACCTTCATTTAAAACGAAAAGATGAGCTTGGCATGCTGGCGGAAAACGTTAATGCCTTGTCTATGGACCTGCACAACTATGTAACGGACCTCCAGCAGAGCAGGGAATTTATCGAATACCAAGCGAATCATGACGCGTTAACAGGACTGCTTAACAGAAGATATTTTCAAGAAAAACTCCCTTCGATTGTAAATAGGGCGAATCAAAATGGAGAAACCTTATCGGTTATTTTCATGGATATGGACCGTTTTAAGGAAGTTAATGACTCCTTTGGGCATTCCAAAGGGGACGAAATCCTCAAAATGACTGCCAGCCGAATAAAGGACAGCCTGCCCAATAATGAAAATCATTTCATCATCAGGCAGGGCGGCGATGAATTTATTATTTTATTGTTCAATTATAATTTACAAGATACAAAGAGTGCTGCAGAGAGCATTATTACCAACCTTAAAGCCCCTTATTTTCTTGATGAAACAGAAATTTATATGGGAGCCAGCTGTGGTGTCAGCATCTACCCCGAGCACACAGATAATATCGAAAGTCTCATTATCTACGCAGACACGGCCATGTATACGGCGAAGAAAATGGGAGGAAACAAAGTTGTTGTTTTTTCAGAACAGTTAAGAAAGGCGAATATAAAAAGACCACATCTTGAGGCTCGCTTAAGAAAAGCGATTGAAAATGAATTATTAGAAGTCTATTACCAGCCAAAAATGAATGTAAAAGAAGGTACCATCTTTGGTGTTGAAGCATTGCTGAGATGGACGGATGATGAATTGGGTGTTGTTTCACCGGAAATTTTTATCCCGATTGCCGAAGAAACAGAATTAATTCAGCCAATCTGGGAATTTGTGATGAAAACAGCCTGCAGTCAGGTAAGCGTCTGGAACAGGAATAGGCCTATTCCGTTATCAGTAGGGGTAAATTTTTCTGCCAGGCAGTTTCAGGAACCACGCAAGTTGGTCACGATAATTGAAGAAATTCTTGCCAATAGTGAATTACGTCCTGACTGTTTTGAAATTGAGATTACAGAAAGCATTCTTTTGAATAATTCACGAGAAATTGTTCAATCACTTCGTACACTTAAAAGTTTAGGAATCTCCATTTCTATTGATGATTTTGGGACGGGCTATTCGTCTTTAAGCTATTTAAAAGATTTACCGATCGATTGCTTAAAAATAGATAAATCCTTTATTCAGAATATCGAAGAAGATTTTGAGAACTCCGAGATTCCCGAAGCGATTATTAATCTGGGCCGAAGCTTAAAGCTTCAAGTAATTGCAGAAGGAGTTGAAAAGGAATATCAGAAGGAATTTTTACTTTCTAGAGATTGTTGTTTGATGCAGGGCTATTTATTTAGTAGACCATTAAATAAAAGCGATTTTGAGGAATATTTGAGAAAGCAAAAAGAGACTGAATGATTCAGCCTCTTTTTGCTTTGTTTTAAATTACTTCCGTTTCGCTGTTTCACAGACTCTGCTGCCGGAGGAATCAATTTGCAAGAGCTTTACGGTCATTTCCGGGAAGGCCTTTTGGATATCTGTAACCAGCTGACGGCCATTGCCCTTTTCAGCAAAGCAAAGGACAGTTGGGCCTGCGCCGCTTAATGCTGTTCCGAATGCCCCATTCTCTTTTGCAAATTGTTCAACGTCTTGATAAAAAGGAATCAGCGGTCTCCGATAAGGCTGATGAAACCGATCTCGTTCCATCATTTTTCCGGCCATTTCCCAATTTTCACTTAACAGGGATGCCACCAATACGTTCGCAGCTGAAGAAGCCTCGATCGCTTCTTTCATCGAAAAGCTATTTGGCAGTACTCCACGTGAATCCTTAGTTAATAAGATTTCTTTTGGAATAACCGCAGCCATTTCAAAGGAAAGATTGGTAAAGCTCAGCATCTCCACTTCGTTTTGCCGATAACTTCCGATGACAAGGCCCCCATAAAGGGATGCCCCAACATTGTCCGGATGGCCCTCTATATCCGTTGACAATAGAAGCTTTTCCTCCTTTGTCAGGTCTAAGCCACCCACGATATCAGCAAGTTCAATCCCTGCAATGATAGCAGAAGCGCTGGAACCTAGTCCTCGTGCCAAGGGAATCTCACTTTCCATTTTTACACGGCAAGGAGTTAGCTCTTTTCCATATTTCTTAGCTGTCTCAAGGGCAATTTGTGCAATAAAATGGGTTTCATCAGTTGGAAGCTGGTTTAATTCAGGGTTAGGAGAAAAGAATTCCCAATGGTCACTTTTCTCCACCTCTAAAGTTAAATACAGATCTACCGCAAGTCCCATGGAATCAAATCCCGGACCAAGATTGGCTGTGCTTGCCGGAACCTTGATCAACCATTGATTATTCAGCGGCATGCCCGACAACCCCTCGAATATGCTCTGCCACAGCCTTTTCATCGTTTGGCAATACAACAGGTTTCACCAAACTGCTCTGAATAGCTGTGTCCGGATCCTTCAAGCCATTTCCTGTAAGAACAGCGACAATTTTGGTGCCTTTGGCGATTTTCCCGTTTTGTAATGATTTATAAACACCAGCGATGGAAGCGCAGGATGCCGGCTCTGCAAAAACACCTTCCGTGGATGCTAATTTTTTATAAGCCGCGACGATTTCATCATCGGTAACCTCATCAAACTGACCGTTAGATTCTTTTACTGCATTAACCGCCAAATCCCAGCTAGCCGGGTTTCCAATCCGAATCGCTGTTGCGATTGTTTCCGGATTTTCAAACACGCGGTTATGTACGAGAGCGGCGGCCCCTGCAGCTTCAAAACCGAACATTCTTGGCAGACCAGTTTCTTTTTTACTGTTATATTCTTTAAAGCCTTTCCAATAAGCACTGATGTTACCGGCGTTTCCAACCGGGATCGCTAAAATTTCAGGTGCTGAACCAAGCTGGTCACAAACCTCAAATGCAGCTGTTTTTTGCCCTTCCAGACGGAAAGGGTTAACTGAGTTAACCAATGTGATTGGCTCTACTTCGCTGATATCTCGTACCATTTTAAGAGCCTGGTCAAAATTTCCCTCAATGGAGATGATTTCGGCCCCATACATCATCGCCTGAGCAAGTTTGCCCATGGCAATTTTCCCTTCCGGAATCACAACGATACAGTTTATACCCGCCCGGGCTGCATATGCTGCAGCGGCAGCTGAAGTGTTTCCGGTGGAGGCGCAGATGACAGTTTTGCTGCCTTCCTCAATTGCTTTGGCAACCGCCATTACCATTCCTCTGTCCTTAAAGGAACCAGTTGGATTGGCTCCTTCTACTTTTACATAAAGCTCTACTCCCCATTCCTTGGAAAGATTCTGCAAGTGAATTAGCGGGGTATTTCCTTCATTTAGCGTTAGCCTTGGTGTCTCATTATTTACTGGTAAAAATTCTTTATATGCTTCAATTAATCCTGGCCATCTCATATCGTTTTCCTCACCACTCTATATGCACTTTTTATTTCTTTTACAGCTTGCAAGTCATTTAACTCCTGTAGAATTCCATCGTAGCTTGTTAAAGAAGCTTTGTGGGTTACTAGGACAATTTCTGATGTTTCATGTTTCTTGATTGGCAGCTGAAGAATTTTTTCAAAGCTGACCCCATACTTGGCAAAAATCGTCGTTATATCGGCAAAAACACCAACTTCATCGCGGACGTGGATACGCAGGAAGTACTTTGAATATTTTTCGTTATCATCCTTTAATTGCTTTGGATATTGCGGAGTGACCGCACTTTTCCCATTCACGCCGAGCCGCAAATTTTTCACTACACCGACAAGGTCAGAAACAATGGAGGTTGCGGTTGGCAGACTGCCTGCTCCAGGCCCGTAAAACATCGTTTCCCCCACAGCTTCACCGTACACATAAACAGCATTGTATTCATTTTGAACGGAAGCAAGCGGATGATTGTCAGACAAGAAGGTAGGTGCGACACTGACTTCGACCTTTTCTCCTTCACGGTGGGCATATCCAATCAGCTTCATTGTATAGCCAAGCTGTTTCCCATAGCGGATATCATCTTCCGTTACGCCAGAAATGCCCTTCACCTTTACATCCTCTAAATCAATGTGCATGGAGAAGCCCAATGTAGCAAGGATGGTCATTTTACGTGCTGCATCCAATCCCTCAACGTCAGATGTAGGGTCCGTCTCAGCAAAACCGAGAGCCTGCGCCTCTTTCAGCACCTCATCATAGGAGCGGCCTTCATTGCTCATTTTCGTTAAAATATAGTTTGTTGTTCCATTGACAATCCCCATCATTTGCGTAACACGATCAGAAGCAAGGCCATCCACCAAACTTCTAAGAATCGGGATACCGCCAGCCACGCTCGCCTCATAAAACAAATCACAGCCATACTCTGATGCCACCGTTAACAGTTCGGAGCCATGGAGCGCCATTAAATCCTTATTGGCAGTCACAACATGCTTGCCTTGACGGAGGGCCGTAATCAAATAGTCTTTTGTGGCGTCAATTCCGCCCATAACCTCGATGATAACATCTATTTCTTCATCCAATAAGATGTCATCAGCATTATTCGTTAATAATCCTGCTTCGATTTCAACAGGTCTAGTTTTAATTAAATTTTGAACCAGAATTTTTTTAATCGTTACTGGGCAGCCCACCTGGTGCATTAATTTATCCTGATGATTTTTAATAATTTGGACAACACCTGAGCCAACGGTACCCAACCCCAGTAATCCAATCGAAATTGCTTTCACCCATTTCCCCTCCGTTCCTATGTCCTTCTGGTGTGAACAATTGTATTTCTATTGTAGACATTATAAGGGTCTGTTCATTTTTTTACAATAGATATATTTCTGACTTTTCCCCGCTGTAATCGCTTACTATTGCATTATAGCAAGGTTCTTTATTTTGAGTAAAAATTTTCAGAGAAAACTGGCAAATTTTTTTGAATTTAACCCCTTTACAAGCCCGAAAGCGGGATGTAGAATAATGCCTATATTCAGTTGAATTTTGAAATTTCACTCAATTGGGTGTGTTCTATTAATGAAAAAGTGATGATGAAGACGGCAATAGGAAATAGTTTCAGAGAGCCGGTGGACGCTGCGAACCGGTGCTAATTTCTATAATGCCCAGCCCTTCTGAACTGGCTGCTGAAATTTTAGTAGGCTAGCCCGGGTATAACCAACCCGTTATTTGCTTAGAGGCCGCACCGGTGTTGCGGCAAAAGAGGGTGGCACCACGTTAACTTACGTCCCTCATAACACGACCACTGTGTCTGTTATGAGGGGCGTTTTTTATTTTTCAATGAAATACCGTAAGCTATTAAAATTTTTATAAAAAAACAAACTGGAGGTTTTAAAAATGTACAAAGTGCTTGTAACCGACGGAATCAGCCAGACAGGTTTAAAATGCTTGGTCGACCATGCCAATTTCATTGTAGAAAGACAGCCAACACTGCCTACAGATGAATTAAAAAAGATTATCGGTGATTACGACGCCCTTATTGTGAGAAGCCAAACAAAGGTAACAGGAGAGCTTCTTGAGGCAGCAGGCCGCCTGCGTGTCATTGCTAGAGCAGGTGTCGGCGTGGATAACATTGATGTCAACGCTGCTACCAAGAAAGGGATCATCGTCATTAACGCACCTGGTGCCAACACGATTGCTGCAACTGAGCACACATTGGCGATGATGCTGGCGATGGCAAGAAAAATTCCGCAAGCCCACCAAAAGACCTCCGGCGGTGAATGGGACCGCAACTCTTTTAAAGGAGTGGAGCTGTACAAAAAGACACTTGGTGTTGTTGGTATGGGCAAGATCGGTACTGAAGTGGCCAAAAGAGCAAAAGGCTTCGGCATGAATATTTTGGGCTTTGACCCATATTTGACGGAAGACCGCGCGAAAAAGCTTGGCATTACCAAAGCAAGCCTTGATTTAATTGCGGCCGAGGCTGATTTTATTACCATCCATACACCGCTGACTAATGATACTCGCGGAATTATTAATGATGAATTTTTAAGCAAAACGAAAAAAGGCGTCCGCTTCGTGAACTGTGCCCGCGGCGGTATCATTGATGAAAAAGCCTTGGTTCGGGCTATTCAATCTGGCCATGTTGCCGGTGCTGCCCTTGACGTATTTGAAAAAGAACCGGTTGGTGACCCAGAGCTATTGCAAAATCCGAATATTATCGTTACTCCGCATCTTGGCGCTTCTACCGTTGAGGCACAAGAGAAAGTAGCAGAAGAAGTCAGCGCGGAAATCGTTGAGATTTTTGAAAACCAATCGATCCAAAATGCGGTAAATATGCCGCAAATGTCAGGCGAAACGCAAGCCAAGCTCCAGCCTTATTTAGTCCTTGGCGACCAAGTGGGCCAGCTTGTCATTCAATTATTGAAAAACTCTGCACCTACAAAAATAGAAATCAATTATTATGGTGATCTAATCGATGAGGATACAGAATTATTGACACGGACAATGCTTAGAGGTGTTTTATCCTATCATTTAAGCGATTCTGTCAATCTCATCAACGTGCTTCATTTATTGAAGGAGCAGGGCGTTTCCTATAATGTGCAGAAAAATGCTACGAATAAAGGCTTTGCCAATTATTTGGAGCTTTCTGTTTCGCAAGGTGATGAAACGGCTCGGATTGGGGCCACTGTGTTAAATGGCTACGGTGCCCGGATTGTAAAGATTAATCAATACCGGATTGACGTGAAGCCTGAGAAATATCTATTATATATTAAACATCAGGACGTGCCGGGGATGATTGGAAAGGTAGGATCTTTACTTGGAGACTATCAAATCAACATCGGTACGATGCAGGTTGGCCGTACAGAAGTTGGCGGCGAGGCCATCATGGTGTTAACACTTGATAAGACGCTCGGTACTGAAGTCAGCCGTGAACTTGTCCAAATTCCTGGTTTAGACGAAGCACAATTTTTGGAGTTATCAAATGTCGATACGTTTGAGGCAGGCCGCGTTGAGCCGCAAGCTGTGGAGAGTGTTTGATTTTTGGGATTTGAATAGGGCTGCTCCTTTTATAGGGGCAGCCCTGTTATTTTCTATAAAATTCCCTTTAAATCAAGCACAGAATCGAGAATATAGTCCGCTTTATGCTTCTCAAATTCACTTCTGGCGTCTTTCCCGGATAACCCGGTTAACACGGCGGCGAATTGACAACCCATTTGCCTTGCAGCGAGAAGATCTGCCAATGAATCCCCCACAATCAGGACAGAATATCCATCCTTGATTGGCAGCGGCGTGTTCAAACACTCCTGCACGGACAGATCTTTGCGATTCAGACCCAATATGTAGGTATACGGATGCGGCTTTGATAAAGATTTCCCTTCTGGAATTTCCTGCTCAGCCTTGGCGACATCATCCGCAGTCACAATCCGGCTCACATCAAAATGCTTTAACCAATCCAAGTGTTGAAATGGCTGAATCGTTTCCAATTCGGGACGGCCTGTTCCAATCCCAATCTCAATCCCCGAGGCTGTTAAAAATTGAAATAGCTCTCCTATATCTTCTTTAGGAGCCAATGTTGTTTCATTAACTAAAAAGCCTTTCTTGCCTTTCTGAACAGAAGGCTTGCCGGTTGAAGCAATAATATTGTCATCGCCCACATACCATTCCTGAGAAACATGCTCACATACAGACCAAAGCTCCCCTTTTTGAAAACTAGAGGTTTCCACACCAAGCTTCTCAAAGGTCAGCACATTCAAATAATCAAGCAGTTCTTGCTTAGTTGCCTCGGACCTCTCAAACTCCTTCACAAACAAACCAAAATCCAGTTCAACCGAATAATTATTCAACACCCCACCAATCTCAAGTAAGGTTTTATGATTGATTGGTGCTTGACACCATTTTCTAATGTTTTCAATTTCATATTCTTTGATTTGTGAAAGTAGATGAATTAGCTGGTGGGCAAATGATAAATAAATCATGTCCCAGTTGGCATTTAGGCCGCGTGATTTTTGGAATTTCAGGATTTTATCATTTTCAAATACAACATTTCGAATTTCTTCTATTTCTTTATCGTTATAATCTGTTTTGAATTTTTCAGGTGATAAAGCCAAGTAATTACTGCTTATAAGCATCTCCCAGACGGTTAGTGCCGATGCATCAAAGTAACGTTCCTCGCTTAATAGAACCCCGTCAACGTCGAATAAAATCTTTTTAATCAATTTCCTATTCCCCCATTTCCCTGTCTGCTTTTATACGTTATCGTACCACAGTAAACGAACTGAATAAAAGTAAAAAGAGAGAAGATTCAGTGATAGCAAAAATAAAAACAAGCCGTGCGCCGGTGTTCATTCTGGTGCACGGCTTGTTTTTTATTTTAGTCCAAACCGATGGAAATATATTTCACTTCTAAAAATTCTTCAATTCCGAAATGACCACCTTCACGGCCAATACCGCTTTCCTTATATCCGCCGAACGGTGCTTGCGCAACTGAAGGCAGTGCATCGTTGAGACCAACGATACCGTATTCAAGCTGCTCCGTGATTCTAAACGATCGGCTCAAATTCTCGGTATAGACATAAGCAGCTAAACCATAGTTTGAATTATTAGCACGTTCAATCACTTCTTCTTCCGTCTTAAAGGTCGCAATCGGTGCAATCGGGCCAAAGATTTCATCCTTCATGCATTCCATGTCATCCTGCACATCCGTTAAAATTGTTGGGGCATAGAAATAACCCTTCTCTTCCGCCGGTTTTAGTCCTGTATAAACGACCCTGCCTCCCTTTTCGATTGCATCTTGTAAGAGTTCTTCCACTTTACTGCGGGCGGCTTGGTCGATTAATGGACCGATATCAACACCGTCTTCAAGTCCATTTCCTACTTTAAGCTTTTCCAATTCCGCTTGGAATAGCTTCGTGAATTCCTCTGCTACACCTTCCTGAACATAGACACGGTTCGTACAAATACAGGTTTGTCCGGCATTGCGGAATTTTGATTGGACAAGGCCAGCCGCTGCCTTTGCTAAATTGGCATCGTCCATAACGATAAACGGTGCATTTCCGCCAAGCTCAAGTGATACTTTTTTCACAGTTTCGGCAGCGCCCCTCATTAATGTTTTACCGACCTCGGTCGAACCGGTAAAAGTAATTTTCGTAACACGAGGGTCCTTCAACCAAACATCCCCGATTTCTGAGGATCTTCCGGTTATCACATTTAATACGCCTTCTGGTATTCCCGCTTCATGGGCAAGTTCAGCTATCTTTAACGCGGTTAGAGGCGTCTGATTAGCTGGTTTAACTACCGCCGTACAACCGGCTGCAAGCGCAGGACCCACTTTTCTAGTAATCATCGCCGCAGGGAAGTTCCAAGGAGTAATCGCCGCAATAACACCTACAGGCTCCTTGCGTACGAGAATGCGCTTGTTTGGATGAGAAGCAGGTATCGTTTCCCCATAAACCCGCTTGCCTTCCTCAGCAAACCAAGAAATGAAACTATTGGCGTACTGGACCTCACCAACTGCCTCTTTTAACGGCTTGCCTTGCTCCATTGTCATAATTTTAGAGATTTCAAGTTTGTTCTCATCAATCAACTGGTACCATTTCATGAGGAGCTGATAGCGTTCTTCAGCCGTTTTTTTCGACCAGGTTTTAAATGCCTTGTGGGCCGCATCGACTGCCTGCTCCGCTTCAAAAGCACCTCCGGTTGGTACTGCTCCTATGACTTCCTTGGTCGCCGGGTTTACGACTTCCGTTAACGTTTCATAATCTTGGCCAACCCATTTACCATCAAGATACATTGGGTAAATTTGATATTTCTGTCCTAAAGTATCCATTGCATTCTCCCCTTCCCTTTTGTACTGCTTCCATTATATCAACTCATCCAATCACACGGCTATTAGAAGCATCTAAATTAAGGAACAAAAAAGCAGCGATTCCAATTGTTGGAATCCGCTGCTTTTTATTAAAAAATTATTTTATTGGACATACTAAGCTTATCTTGCAAATACATGATTGCCGATTTTTACAGTCACTTGACGTGATTTAATCCAAGAGCTTTGAGCGGTATTAGGATTATAGAAAAATAGAGAACCATTCCCTTTACCCATTAAAGCTAATGCTTCGTTGACAGCTCTTTTTGATTCGGCATCAGCCGCCTGATTGATTTGACCGTTTTCTACAGGAGTAAACGCATAGTGTCCATTTGAAATTTGATAGATAACTTCTCTAACGCTATTTGGGAATTGATCACTTTTTACTCGGTTCAAGACGACAACTGCCACTGCGACCTTACCTGCATATGGCTCACCAACAGCCTCAGCACGGACTAAACGTGCCATTAACTCTTTGTCTGCCGCAGTAACTGGAGAGTTTGGCAGAGTAATATTTTTACCGGCGATCAGTGGTCTGCTATTATTCGCAGCCATTAAGCTATTAACAGGAACACCGAATCCTCTTGCTATATTCCAGTATGTCTCACCATAATGTACTGTGTGTGTAGTTGTTGCTGCTTCTGTTTGTCCATTTAAAGTAAAAGCTGACATTGATAACATTAACCCGGCTGCAATCACTAGTTTTTTAAGTTTATTCATTTGATAACCTCCTAAATTCGTAGCTCGTTTTCTCTACAACCAAGGCTATCAGTTGTAACACACTTATTCATTGCCTAAAAAATGGAAAACTCGTGCAGTAACTAGCATAATAGGCTCCCCATGCTCTTTGGTATTAATCACCAACTTATTTGTTAATCCAGTGGTTGGAGAAAATGGATGATTCCGGTCCTTTTTTTACATAATGTTTCAAGCTTGTAATATAGTAAGTGATTGATTATCTTTAATTACAAGATTGTATATGGAGGTTTTTCAGGTGTCCACACATGAAGTAATTGTATATAGCAGCAATGGCTGCTCTTACTGCGATCAGGTAAAAACATTTTTAAAAGAAAAGGAAATTGAATTTGAAGAGCGGAATGCTTCTAATAATAAAGAGTACTTGGATCAGTTAAAGGAAAAGAAAATTTTCGCTACCCCCGCTACCTTTATTGATGGAAAACTGGTATTAGGCTTTCAGGAGAAGAAATTGAACAAGCTACTTGAATTAACGTAAGAATTCTTAAAAATTGGACCAAGCAGGCCTAACATAAACACTAAAAGCATCAATATAATGTACTATGCGTGTTTTAAGGAGGGCGGCTCATGGTCTATCAAGGACTTAGCGAACAGGAATTTAACAAAATGTTAACTGCCCCAGAAAACTTTGCAGCACCACCCGAATCTCTTACAGAGCAAATGTTTATTGAACGTTCTTTAACTGAGAATAAATTTTGGCTGCGTATTATGAAGGAGCATTCCTATTTTTTAGGGGAAGGCTTCAATCGAAAAGACAAGCAGCTTATCCAACAAACGGACCGATTTTATCATTACTTTGCAGAGCAGGAAAAAAGGGCTCATCAAACGCCTTATAATGTAACAGCAGTACGGAAATTAAATGAAGATACCATTCAGTTAGTATTAGGATTGCGGAATTTTAAGCGGAACCTGCTCATCTTAATCATTAATTGTAAAGTCATGGGGTTTAACTTCCCGCTTCTTGTGGACCATATCGCCCGTGAAGCTGAATACTTTATGAGGACTTTAAAAAAATTAAATGATGGAATATTAGACCCTATCCAGGATGCGATTATCAAAGAAAATGTTTTTTGGCTAAAAATTATGATGGAGCATTCGCGCTTTATCGCCTCCCTTCTCGATCAATCTGAACGGAATTTGGTGATTACCGCCAGAAAATTTGGGGATGATTTTGAGGTCCTCCTAAATCAGGCACGTGATGTTGAATCAATGTTGTATAAAAAAAGCCCTACGTATCCTATTATTGGAAAACTCAATAAAGACAGTGAAAGTGCCACTCAGGAACTGCGTGCTTTCAAGCAAGCCGGCCTGGATTTTATTAAGACCTGCCAAATTAGAAATGTCATCGACCCGCTGTTAGCCGACCATGTCGTTAGAGAGGCTGATCATTTCCTGCAAATCGTGCATGTTTTAGAAGAACGATTAAAGGTAAAACAACAGGAACAGCAGCGCCTATGAAAAAGAGACTATCCGCGGATAGTCTCTTCCTTTTGGCTGCGCGCCAGAATTATCATGCTGATTGTTATGATTGTAAATGCAACGAAGGCTAAGATAGGAATCGTAATAAACCCAAGCCAGTTAATATAATCCTTGGAGCACGGTACGCCGCTTGTACACATTTCAAACCTTTGTAAGAAAGGAAGTTTTTGAAGCAGTGTATGGTAGCCGGATACCAGCATACCGATGACTGATAATGGCAGTACATATTTATATATGTCAAGATCATTTCGATAGACAGCAATTCCTAACATAATTGCCAATGGGTACATAAATATCCGCTGATACCAGCACAGCGTACAGGGAATAAAATGCATAACTTCACTAAAATACAAGCTGCCTAAAGTGGCGATAAGCGCCGCAATCCAGGAAAGAAGCAGGGATTTGTTCATATTACTTCCCCTTCGCTGCGTTTTCGACCATCTCTTTTAAGTCGTCGATGGATTGACCTTCGAACTTTTTACCATTAACAAATAATGCGGGAGTTCCTTGAACATTTAACTTTTTCACATAATCCATATCCTTTTGCCAGGCATCCTTCGATTTGTCGTCTTTGAAGTGCTTAACCACCTTATCCACTTCTTTGTCACTAGCCACTTCCTTTAGTGTATCAGTTAAGAACTCTTCCGTATAAAGATCGATTTTTTCATATTTCTGATCTTCAGGCTGCTTTTTATAAAGAAGTTCATGGAACTTCCAGAATGTATCGTTTCCAAGAACCGCATATACAGATTCCGCAAATTTCGCTGAACGCTCAGAATCCACATTAATAAAGGAATCATTAAAGAAGTAGAATTTAGCTTTTCCCGTATCCACCAGTTCCTTTTCAATAAACGGGACAGCAGATGCAGAAAACTGCTTACAATACGGACATTTATAATCCCCAAATTCAATGATGGATACTGGGGCAGATTCCTTACCTAAGAACGGCTGGTGGCTGTAGTCAATCTCATTTGATTTAACTGCTTCTTTATCCTTAGAGTGGTTGCCCAAAAAAATAAGTGCCAAAACACCTATAGCGATTAACCCTATTACCCAAAAGATAAACTTCGATGACGAATTCTTCGTATTTGTTTTTTTATTATTTGCCATGATCAGACTCCTTCGAAAAAACTGTTATATATGTGATGAATTTATTTTCCCAGATAGTTTTAATATTACTTATCTATTGGAATAAATCAAATAATTGGTTTTACCGTTATTAGTTTTATTGTACTAGCCAGTTCATTCTGGTGTTATTTTTTATAACTTTCAACTAAAATTGATAAAATAAGTTAGATTATGATTATAAAGGAGCACAAATATGACGATTAACAGCAGCTATATGGGTTATATCGGTACCTACACAAAGGGAGAAAGCAAAGGTGTCTACTCCTTTACCTTAAATGCCGAGGAAGGAAAGATTGAAAATTTGAAAGTAGCAGCGGAGCTGGAAAACCCTACATACTTAACGATTAGCAAAGATAATCGTTTTCTTTATTCAGTGGGGAAAGAAGGGGACGTTGGCGGCGTTGCTGCATTTTCAATAAATGATAACGGTGAATTGACAGCTATAAACCGGCAAATGGCACCGGGTTCACCGCCTTGCCATGTTAGTGTCGACAGCCAGCGGAATTACGTCTTTACTGCGAATTATCATAAAGGTACTGTCGAGTCTCATCTTGTTAACCGGGAAGACGGATCTGTTCAGTCTGCCGCTTCAAGTATAAAGCATGAAGGCCGCGGGCCGGACCCAAGACAGGAAAAAGCTCATACCCACTATGCCGGCCTAACCCCTGATGAAAATTATTTGGCGGTGGTCGAATTGGGGATTGATGCACTGATAACCTATCAGGTGGAGGATGACGGCACACTAACAAAAGTGAAGTTGTTGCCATTAAAAGCAGGCAGCGGGCCGCGTCATTTGGCGTTTCATCCAAACGGCCGCATTGCTTACCTGATGACAGAATTTAGTTCGGAGGTTATTGTACTGACCTATCACCCAGAAAATGGCCATTTTACTGAAAAGCAATATATTTCTACTCTTCCGGAGGATTTTAAAGAGAATAACCAAGGAAGCGCGATTCATGTCTCATCCGATGGCCGGTTTGTTTATGCGGGAAATCGCGGGCATAACAGTATTGCTGTCTTTAGTGTCAATGGAGAAACTGGTGAGTTGACGTTTATTGAGCATACGTCTACTGAAGGAGATTGGCCAAGGGATTTTGAACTGGATCCCTCCGAGAAGTTTATTGTTGCTTCTAATCAGGAATCGGGGAATCTTGTGCTGTTTGCGAGGGATGAAGATTCAGGAAGATTGACATTGCTGCAGTCGGATGTTAAAGTGCCGCATCCGGTTTGTGTGAAGTTTTTGAATGTTTAAAGGAAGACAGGGTAGGCGTTTAGCTTATCCTGTTTTTTTAATAAACAAAATTTTTTCAAGGACCTAGTAAATAAAATTACCTGTTAGCATATATATTTAAATAGCCCACCTGGGGATTTTCTCCTATTTTCCTCTGAGTTAATTGTTCTTTATACAGAACCACCAGGCGTAATTTACGAAAGGCTACCCTGACAACTTACAAAACATGATAAATATAAGGAGGTGAATTACTCACAAAAAAACAAACTTATAACCTTTTAAATCAGCTAGATGTTGCTTACAATGTGATTTATCAGGAAAACAATTTGGAAAAATGAGGGGGGAATTTAGTGAATGAAGGCTAGGAAAAGATTAGTTATAATGGCAATGCTCGCATTTTTGTCCTTTTACTTTTTACCATATATGGACAATGCCCAAGCAGCCAAGCCAACAAAACCAACCCAACCAACAAGCAATTTTACTCTAACAATAATGCATGTAAATGATACACATTCGCATGTAGAGCAGTATCCAATGTTAACAACTGCTGTGAAACAACTTCGGAGCAGTTATCCAAATGCATTACTCTTACATGCAGGCGATGTATTTTATGGAACCGACTACTACACAAAGTACCTCGGAAAAGCAGACACATGGTTTATGAATAATCTAAAATTTGATGCTATGACGTTAGGAAATCATGAATTTGACAATGGTACCTATGTACTGGCGGACTTCATGAGAGGACTTAATTTCCCTGTATTAAGTGCCAATGTCAATGTATCAGGTGACCCGTTATTAGGACCTTTCTCTGAAAACACGATCACCACTTCCCCTACAGGCGGGAAACTCTACCCAGCGATGATAAAAGACGTCAACGGGGAAAAAGTGGGTATTTTCGGGTTGCTTACTACTTCCTATAATTATCCTGTACCTGTTAGTAATCCAACAGATAAAGCCAAAGCAACTGTAGAAGCATTAAAAAGTCTGGGAGTTAATAAAATTATCGCCCTTTCCCATTTAGGTTACAGTACTGACTTGAGTCTTGCCAATAATGTAAATGGAATAGATATAATCGTCGGAGGACATTCACATGAGAAAATAAGTCCACCTGTGATTGTTAATAAAACTGAACCGACGGTTATTGTTCAGGCTAGCTACAATCTCAAATATCTTGGCCTTTTAAATGTAACCTTCGATGCCAATGGTGTCGTAAAAACTGCCGACGGAAAGCTTTTAACTGTTAGCAATTATGCTCCTGACCCAGAAGCACAAGATATTCTGAACCAAATAAACAGTGGAACTTTACCGCCAATTGATTCCGGGACTCCGCTGGTTAAAAATGGGTTTATTACAGAGGGGGGCAATACTTACTATTACGTAGATGGTGTCATTCAAACCGAATGGCAAACCATTTCGGGCAACACCTATTACTTTGGTCCCGATGGAGTAATGAGAAAGGGCTGGCAAACCATCTCAGGTAACACCTATTACTTTGGTGCTGATACCGGCATTATGAAAACTGGCAAGTATACTATTGATGGAGTAACCTATAATTTCGGGACAGATGGCGTGTTGATTACTTATGAGTGGGTTAAAGACGGAGATAAAACTTACCTCTATAAAAATGGAACGATGCTAACAGGGTGGCAAACCGTCGATAATAAACGCTATTATTTGGGCGATGATGGTGTAATGCGCACCGAATGGCAAACCATTTCAGGCAACACCTATTACTTTGGTACTGATGGAGTAATGAGAAAAGGCTGGCAAACCATCTCTGACAAAACCTATTACTTTGGTGCTGATACCGGCATTATGAAAACTGGCTGGTACACCGTTGATGGGGTACTCTATAACTTCGGATCAGATGGAGCTTTGATTACCTATAAGTGGGTTAAAGATGGAGATAAAACTTACCTCTACGCAAATGATGTCATGCTAACCGGGTGGCAAACCTATCAAAAAGACCGCTATTATTTTGGTGATGATGGGGTAATGCGCACCGAATGGCAGAAGATTTCAGGCAACACCTATTACTTTGGTCCTGATGGGATCATGAGAAAGGGCTGGCAAACCATCTCAGGTGATACCTATTACTTTGGTGCTGATTCCGGCATTATGAAAACCGGATTGTACACCATTAACGGAGTAACCTATAACTTCGGGACAGATGGCAAATTAATTCAATAGAGTCTATGCTGCAAAGACGAACAGGTAAACCTGTTCGTCTTTTTATCGATTTAATAAACATATATAAAAAAAGAAAAGCCCCCCATTACGTACAACTGTGTCACCAGCTATACATAATGGGGGGGTAGTCCAACATCGCCAATTAAGTTGAGTTCTTCATTTGCTGCTTATATTTTGAAGGTATAAGTGCTTTTATATTACTTGGTAAAAGCTTATAGAAAAGCAAAAGAAATTTTAAACCTTTCCTTTCCGCCGGTTTATTTTTTTCATAATACTTTAATAGCTTAGCGATAAATTTTCTGTTTAACGTAATAGACCTATCAATCGGTTCAACATATTCATATTTTTTACTATTCATATAACTATATAAAAGAATAGAAATTTTTTCATCATCATAAATTAGGTTTTTTCCGTAATTCTCCAGTCCAAT
This sequence comes from Neobacillus sp. SAB-20_R2A, assembly GCF_049568635.1. Taxonomy (NCBI): domain Bacteria; kingdom Bacillati; phylum Bacillota; class Bacilli; order Caryophanales; family Bacillaceae; genus Neobacillus; species Neobacillus sp. SAB-20_R2A. Next base: position 4,846,414 of record NZ_CP145895.1, read on the forward strand.
CTTCATTGCCAACCTATTTAATAGTTCAACATATCTAATATTAAATTCTAGTTTTTGAACCTTGCAATGATAAAGCAAAGAAAAAAAGTAATCTAAATCATTCATACATTTTATATTATTGCTGCTATAGGTTGAATTGTTCAGCATATCATGTTCCCACGAAGAATCGTAATAGTTATCTCCGATATACCTTATATCAAGCGGGATCCATTCACCATTGACACAAATTTCGTAGCCGCTGGTTCCAAACGATCTTTTTCTTGCATTTGCCAGGAGCGCGAATTTTTTTACATCATCAGTTAAAACATCAATATCTTTATCATTATCAACAAATTCATATGGCAGGAATTCAAAATTCCTTAAAACCACATATTTTGAACAATTATTCATAACCTCAAAAAATTCTACCAAGCTAGGCCATTCATTTGCCCCTGCTAAATCTTGTTCTATTGTTAAAGTTTCTTCGTCATTATGGTCTAGGATATTAATGAAAGTTTGTGGAGAAAACAGCAAATACCCCAATTGAATCGTCATCGGGGTATTATAAGAAAAATACACTTGATCAAATTTAAAATCTTGATAAAATTTATTTTTCAAATTAACTATATTAGTATTACAATCTGTCAAAAAAGTTCCGTCTACACTATAGCATCCCCATTTTGCTTTATTATCCTCAAAGATAATGCACTCAAAGGTATTTTCCATATCCTGTATCTTAAAATTATTGTTGATAAAATCAGCTGAAAAGAGTCTGTTATAATTATTAACTTTATATTTCTCAGTCCAAATAATTTTTACAATCTTTATGATTTTAAAGTCATTGGCTAGCAAATTAATTACCTTTTGTTTACTCCCTAAATGCTTATTCCAAAGAAATAATAAGTGAATTGAACTTTTTTGGTCATAAAAGTCACTAATATTCTTTTTCACGTTTCCCAACCACTTTTCTTATAACATTTGTAATTTTATTTCTCATAACGACAATTAAGATTAATATTATCGCTAAAAGTATAAATTTCACCATGATCAGGTTATACAGCAACGTTGATGCTGCCGTTAAAAAACAAATCGTTAAAGTAATGAGCAAAATCTTTTTCATATCATAAATTTGGCTATTACCAATATTCTCTTTGCAAACCTTTTTCATAAAACCGAAATGGGCAATAGTAAAAATAACATAGCAGAATAAAGTCGTATATCCCGCTGCAAGATACCCATAAATAGGAATAAAAATATAGTTAAGCAGTATATTTAGAGCTGCCGCTGCTACTGAAGCCAACATCATAAATTTGGTTTTCATAAAATAAAACTCCACATTCGAAAAAAAAGAATATAAGAAGATAAAGTAAACGCTTAAAATAATGGGAGGAATAACCCAAATTGCTTCATGATAACTGGGCGGCGTAAATAACCTTATTATTTCTGGGGCGAAGATATTGAATAACACAATGATTGAGCCAATTAATATCAAGGTTTTTTGTGATGCATCACCTATTTCTTTATATTCCTTTTGTTCCAATTTCTGATACCTCCAAGGTGTAAGCGAGGCATTAATTGAATCACACAAAATAATCATTATCATCGCCACTGAATAAGCAACGCTGTAAATGGCTGCATAGTTGCTGCCTGCAAGATTATTGATCATAATTCTGTCTGATTGACTTAAAACCAAATTTGACAGATAATGCGGAACAAGTGGTAAATTAAAAACTAAGGCATATTTCCATATTTCTTTGTCAAAAAACTTTTTTCCTTTTAAAAAGTTTTTTAAATAGAAAGGTACAGCAATCAACGCTGGCATAATAGTCATAGCCAATATGTTCATGAAACCTCTGTTTTCACTGAAATAGACGGCGGCTATTGTTACCACAGTTGTTAAAATTGTGCTAAAAATAGTGACTGTAATCACATTTTTATACTCAAATTTAAACCTTTGGCCAACATACCAAAAATTAATTCCTGGAAGAAAAATAAAACAAATTAACATTGTAAGCATCAAAGTATGAGACAATTTCGTGAATTCATAAAAACTATTATGAAATAATAAGTAAATTAATAAAAGGCTTATAGCAAATACTGTCGATAGGCCTTGCAGTGAAGCTGTAAATTTATTTTCTTCATATTTTAATAAGCCGCGATTATATACACCCCCAGACAAATTTAAAGTAGCGAAGATAACCAAAATACTGGACCAAGCTGTATAAACACTTACAATTCCGTATTCTTCTGTTGATAACAACCTTGTAAATATTGGAATCGTCAAAAAGGAAATTCCCTTTTGCAGAAAACTTCCCACCATAAACCAGACTGATGCTTTGACCGGCTTTGACATTTTATTATAAGTCTTCGGAAAAGAAAGGACCGCTCCACTGACTTTCATATACTTTCCCTTCTGATTGATTTATAAATTTTCCTTGCCATTTCAAATAAACCAACCTTTTTTAGAAAAATAATAAAAAAGTCATAAATTTTAGCTGTTTTCTTTCTTATCGTTATTTTAATTCTGTTTTTCAAAAGCCTCTTATTTCTTAAGGCATGATCTCTTGTTATATATTTTTCAATCATATGTTTCTTTTTATCGGAATCGATATCGCTATATTCCAGCGCAATTGGTAATGACATAAATTTCAACTCATCGTAAACGAAAAAATTGTTAGTATCATACAAAAAGTCATACTTCTGCGTAATTTTTGTGATCTCATCGGAGCTTAATGATTTGTCCATTTGGAATATACCGCCAACATCCTCAATCCCATAAACCGCCAATGTAGCGTTGGGACACATAATTACCGACTCTGTATGTTCATTTTTGCTTTTGATTTTCAATATGTCCTTGATTGTATTTGGGTACTTATCTGGCAAGCCATTGTTTAGGTGATTTACCGAATTTTCATTTAGCAATAAATCTACTACTTGAGCTGCTTCCCGATCGGTATCAGTAATGTGTATGGAGTGTTTATCCAGTTTAAAAATATTGCGAATATCTTCCTTTAATTTAAGAATTATTTCAAAATCATCGTTTTCTAGGATAATAATGGTGAATTTCCCTTCCCCATAACAATAATCCACCTTCCGGTTAACTCCCGAATAGTGATTGCTATAATTGCCTATCCAATCTTGATGACCATAAATTTGAATCATTAAATTTCGAAGCCCATTATAGGTTAAATTGATATTTTTCCAATAAATAACTTTAGACGTTTTTTTTATTAATTCAAAAGCTTGATCTCTCTTACTTTGACTGGCAGCACTGGGCCACAAGCATGCTACATATATATCCTTTTTTAATTTACAATAATTTTGGACCATAAAATCCAAATATTTTTCATCTAATAATGCGTTTCTGAAATATTCATAATTATAGTTTGATGAGGGAATATCCCGGAATTTTACAGCTTTCACAGTTTGATTAAAGTAAGCAGCGGAACTTACTCGATGGGCACCATCTAATATCCCCATATCATTGCCAACAGGGATGTATGAAATCCTCTCATCAAATCCATAAAACTTAATGTCATCAATCATTTCATCAAAAACGGTAATATAGTCTTCCAAACTATTTTTATTATCGTTGCCAGGCTCTTTAAATGAACCCTTTGAAAAGGCTTCTAAATGTTTCGTGTAGACTTCTGTTGCAAAGTTTGACCTTATATCTTGCTCCTTAAAAAGGATATACATGTATTTTGCAATCAAATCTAAACGATTAGCTTTTATTAGTTCATTAGCGCTAATCTCTAAAACTTCATATTTTGCATCTTCAGATATTTGTAATTTTGTAATCAAGTAATCTGTTACTAGGTTAAACGGCTTTATCTGTCCAATCATTTTCTAAACTCCTTGTATAGTAATGTAAGAGTTCTTCTAGAAAATTAATTTTCATCTTTCGATTAATTTAATCATTCTAATAGCTAACATATTTTTACACTTAATAAAAAAGTATTTTGATGTTGTAAAAGCAAATATCAGGTTTAGTACCATTTTAAATAATTGGTTTTTCTCCTTGCATATTAATGCTTTCTTAAAATAAATCTGTGCCTTATCAAAGTTTTCCATAGCTTTTATATTGGTCTTTTTGTTGATATATTGGTCAATTTTACTTTGGGTTATTAATTCAATGTTTTTAAAATTCTTTTGCAAAAAATTAGCAGATAAAAGCTGCTTTAATGCATTCGATCTTGATATACTAATCGGATTAAGCCGATAAGACAAAGTCACATTATGACAATTGCCAATCCGAAATTTTTTCTTGCATCTCAAAAGAAAATCATAATCTTCACACGTATGCAGGTTCCGATAGCCATTTAAATTAACATACACTTCTTTTTTAACTAACCAGGTTGGGTGCGGAATGCAATTATCATATTTCAAAACACGATTAATAATATGATGTGAAACAGGATGATTTGACGATTCCTGGATAATACTGCCGATATCATCTATTCTCCTAATCTTAGATCCTACAAGGTCTAAATTATATTGTTTTAGGTAATATAATTGATTTTCTAATCTGTGATGGTCCGAAACATCATCTGCATCCATTCGGGCTATATATTCGCCGTTACAATATTCCAAGGCTTTATTAAGACTATTAGTCAGTCCTATATTTTTATCATTTTCGATGACAATAATCCGCTCATCTTTCTTTGCATACTCAAATACCACTCTTTTTATCAGCAGATTATTAGGATTATCCAATACGATGACGAATTCAAGGTGTGAATGGGTTTGATTTAAAATGGATTCAATACTGCCTTTAAGCCACTCTTCCTTCTCATTATAGGTACTCATTATTACTGAAATTAATTCCTTCATTTTTAACATCCCCGTTGGTTTGTGTTTCATTAGCAAAATCACGCATCATTAAAAACAAATAATCCCCATTTTTTAGTAAAGATGGGGATCTCATTTAGTGTATATATTCGGACAACAATCTAGTAATAATACTTTCCGGTGTATAATCTTCAGCCTTTTTTAAGCATTCATTTTTCATTCCTTCAATCATGCCCGGTTTATCTATTATCTTTTCTAAGATTGATCTAAAACTAGTAATATCTTTAAACTCAAAAATATACCCCGTTTTTCCTTCAATAACAAATTCCTCTGCGGAATTCCACTTTGAGGCAACTACAGGAACACCTGCCGCATATGCATCAATAATAGTGCCTGGAAGCCCCTCTGTTTTAAACCGGGTTGGAAATAAGAGTAAAAAATAGTTTTTTAACACTTCAACCGAACGATTAAAATCAACAACACCTTTATAACTAATGTATTCCGGTGACTTCTTCATTAATTGGTTAAATTTGTCCTCATACTCGCTTTCAATCGGACCAAATATATCAAGTTCATACACTACGCCATTGCGGGAAGAGTTTATATTTGTAACAACTTCAATCGCATCTTCGATTCCCTTCTCTTCCATAACCCTTGAAAAAATACATAATTTATAAGGTGTTGAAAAGTGTTTTTGAAGTCTTTCCTCATCAAGTATTTCCAAATTTTTAAAATTTGGCATAACTTGAATATTGTTCAATCCATTTTCATTTAGCGAATTTTTAATAAAAGCCGTTTCAACAAATATATTATCGAATAATTTAAGGAATTTTAGCAGCCATCTGTTTAGACTAATCAATGATGGCAGCCATCCCCCTACCACAAAATAGTGGATCCTTTTTCTCATCAATTTATTTAACATTGAAAAAATTGGAACAAATACTTTAACTCCATTGTGTGCTGGTAAAATAATAATATTGTCGCACCTTTTCAGCAGTAAAATACACTGGAGAAGCAGCTTTAGCGGTTTTTTTCTCCAATTGAATGTATCTACATACATTACTTGCTTTTTCCCGATGGTACCTTCCAATTCTTCTTTCAATATCTTTGTTTTTACCGTCTGTCCATCCACGAATATGTGATCACCGCCAAAATGCCCACATATCCCTACCTTATACACATTGAATCACCCTCTTCAATCCGTATATTAAATACTAAGATTTAAATTATTAATCTCTGCTAAATAAATCCCTTGTATAAACCTTATGGGCTGCTTCTTTAAGGTCATTCGTTAATCTGTTAGCGACAATCACATCACTTATTCGCTTAAATTCTTCAAAGTCATTAATTACTTTAGAATTAAAGAATTTTTCTTCATGAATAGATGGCTCATAGACAACGACTTCAATTCCTTTAGCTTTAATGCGCTTCATAATACCTTGAATGGCGGATTGCCTGAAGTTATCAGAGTCCATTTTCATGGTCAGCCTATAGATTCCTACAATCTTGGGATTTCTCTTCAAAATTGAGTCCGCTATATGATCTTTTCTTGTTCTATTCGCATCAACAATTGCTTTCATGATATTATTTGGAACATCTGCATAATTAGCGAGTAACTGTTTTGTATCTTTAGGCAGGCAATAGCCTCCATACCCAAAAGAAGGATTATTGTAATGATTCCCTATCCGGGGATCAAGTCCAACTCCTTCAATGATTTGTTTTGACTCTAATCCTCTAACCTCTGCATACGAATCGAGCTCATTAAAAAAAGCGACTCTCATCGCCAAGTAGGTATTGGAAAACAGTTTAATAGCTTCTGCTTCTGTTGAATTTGTAAATAAAACAGAGATATCGTCTTTTAAAGAACCTTCAACTAATAAATCTGCAAATACCCTAGCCCTGTCAGATTGTTCACCAACAACAATTCTTGAAGGATATAAGTTATCATAAAGAGCTTTTCCTTCTCTTAAAAATTCCGGGGAGAATATAATATTTTCTGTTTCAAATTTCTTTCTTACCTTCTCCGTATAGCCTACCGGTACGGTTGATTTAATGACCATAACCGCCTTGGGATTGATAGCTAATACGTTAGCAATAACCGCTTCAACACTTCTTGTATTAAAATAATTCTTATCCGGATCATAGTCAGTGGGGGTGGAGATAATAACATATTCTGCGTCTTTATAAGCGATATAATTATCAGTTGTTGCTATCAGGTTTAATTCTTTCGTAGACAAATACTCTTCTATCTCATAATCATTAATTGGCGACCTCTTATTGTTAATAAAATTTACTTTTTCTTGCAAAATATCTAACGCAATGACTTCGTTATGCTGCGCTAATAGGATTGCATTTGATAAGCCTACATAGCCTATCCCGGCGATTGTTATTTTCATTTATATCCTCACCTACTTGATCTTAAAAACTTTTAAGAAAACCCAACAGCATATATGAAATGAAGAGCGGATAACTGACAGTTTTTCTATTTCTCTATATAAGTACCAGTGATATTTCACTAAGTCTAACTTATTACTTGATATCGAATTACTTCTTACTCTGTATTTCATCAGAATCTCAGGCAATCCATAAATGTACTTCTCTTTCTTTAATATCTGCAGCCAAAGAGCATCATCATTTCTTTTCCTTATATTGGGTACAACGAACTTTCCTAAATGTTGACTATTGTACATCACTGTCGAATTACCGACAGGACAGCTTAGCAATACACCGTTATAGTTAGTTTTGTTCTTTGTTTTAATTGATTTATTTAAAGGAGTGCCTTTCTCATCAATCTGCTCATATTCAGTACAGGTAAAATCGTAGCCATTCTTTTTCATAAAGGATAGCTGCCGCTCAAGTTTTTCCGTAGGCCATAGATCATCACTGTCTAAAAATGCCATATATGTTCCCGACGCAAGCTCCATCGCCTTGGTTCTGGCTACAGCAGCCCCTGAATTTTTTTCAAGTAAATGATACTTAATTCGCTTGTCCTGATTAATATATTCCTCTACAATTTCTTTGGTGTTGTCAGTTGAGCAATCATCAACAATAATCATTTCCCAGTTCTGATAGGTTTGTTGCCTAACCGACTCTATCGTTTCAGCGATAAACTTACCGCAATTATAGGTAGGTGTTATGATTGAAACTAAATCATTCATTGCATCTAATCCTCACTCTTAAAAAATAGTGGTAATTATTTTGAACTTTAATAATAGTAATAATCTGACTGTTTAACCTTCTTGTTGTTTAACACAACGCCCAACAGCTTACTTTGTGCTGCGTCTAAAAGCTCCTTCGCTTTAACGATCCGGTTTTTTTCGGTTTTACGGCTGGAAACAATCAAAACAGTTCCATCACATTTATTGGCCAATATCTGCGCATCAGCAACCGTTAAAACTGGAGGCGTGTCGAAAATCACTAAGTCAAATGATTCCAGGACTTCTGCATAGAAATGATCCATCGCTTTTGAGCCGAGTAATTCAGCAGGATTCGGCGGAATGGGTCCGCTTGTTAGAAGATAAAGATTTTCATCTATTTCTGCAACTGCCTGTTCTAGGTTTATTTGCTTTGTTAATACACTCGTCAGCCCAAACGTATTAGTCTGATTAAAGGTATATTGCATCGTTGGTTTTCGCAGGTCAGCATCGACAAGCAGCACATTCTTTCCTTGCTGTGCAAAAGCCACTGCTAAATTTGCCGCAGTTGTCGATTTTCCATCACCTGGATCGGCAGATGTTAACATTAATGATTTTATTTCTTGGTCAACGGAGGAAAATTGGATATTCGTGCGAATGATTCGATATTGCTCAGCAATCGGTGATTTAGAATCTAACAAGGTAATTAATGTTCTTTTATTTGAATGAGCCAGTTTTTTGTTTTTGCTACGAACCAATTGTCTCACCTCTTAACCTTGCATTTTGCTCTGAACTGATATCATTCATATTATCTTTTAGGTTTAATTTATCCATTGTCGCGATGATACCAAGTACAGGGACACCAATTAGCTTTTCAATTTCTTGCTCATTTTCAATCGTGTTATCAAAGAATTCTAATAGGAGCGCAATGCTTACTCCCGCCATGAGACCAACCGCAAAAGAAATCGCCATAATCAACATTGTCCTAGGCTTTATTGGTGAAGGGTGGTCGGATATATCAGCTTCTGTAAGAATGCTGACATTATCCACATTCATGATTTTAACGATTTCACTTTTGAAAATTTCAGCCGTTTTATTCGCAATGTTCGCAGCCTTTTCAAAATTTGGATCTTGAACAGATAAGTTGACTACTTGTGAGTTTTCTTCGTTTCCGACGCTGATTTTTTGAGTCAATTGTTTTACCGTCATATCTAAATTTAAATCCTTTATGACAATTTCCAGGATGGCCGGGCTTTTTATGATGACATTATAGGTATTAATTAATTGGAGGTTAGTTTGTACTTCACTGTATTGATATGGAGTTTGTACACTTTTTGATTGATTGACAAGCAATTGCGTGGATGCTTGATAAACTGGTGTTAAGAAATAGAAGCTTACGACCCCGCTTATTAATACAGCCATGAAGGTGATGCCCAATATTAAAATAAGCCGCTTTCGCAAAGTTTTAAGCAACTCTTTTATACTAATCGTTTCTTCCATTGTGCCCTCCTAAATTTTTAAAGGAACAAAGTATCACTATTAAAGAACAACCAAAATACAAATATTTCACTTTAAACGTATTTCTTTAAAGTATATTAATTAGTTCTTTAATAATAACTCTCTAATTCAAAATTATTTTTATGGCAATATTGCTGTGTAAGCTGATGTTTGGAGATATTTTTTTGCTTTATTTGTAATATTGTTCTATCAGCCTCAAACAAATATCTTTGAAGGAGAGCAAAGATTAAGAACATTGACTCATTTACGATCACAGACAATGAGTTCATCAGGATCACCATGGAGAAAAAGGCCATTAATAAATATCGGGCTTTTGTTCCATACTTTCTAATTGAAAAGTATTCTAAAAATATGCTTATGAAAACGAGAATGTATAACAAAAATCCAATAACCCCTGATTCTGTTAATACCTCCAGGAAAGTATTGTGCATAAAGTGACTGTCTCCATATAAATGCAAATTGTATGATCGATAATTAAATATTCCGATTCCAAAAAACGGATGGTCTTGGAACAACGTTAATCCATGCATCCATATATCAAATCGGCCGCTGCCGTTATCAGATGTTTCAAAACGTTCAATCATCAGCGTGTATAAGTCAATGGAAAAAATAAATTTACAAAGTAAATTTATAAAGAAAGCGAACAGTGGTATAAATAACAGCATTTTGATTTTTTGCGAAGGTTTCATCGAAAAAAATACAACTATAAGCCCTGCTGCTAAAGCAATTCCTCCACCACGTGAATTAGTGAGCAGCAATGTCATTGAAGTCAACAATAGTCCGAACTTTGAACTTTTCTTATGCAAATGTGTAAGATAGTAGAAAAAAAATAGTAAGTTCCCGAAACAGAAAAAGTTCGGATCATAAAACGTTCCAATTAATCTAGGAAACCCGCGATCAATCAAAACTCCCAGATGACGAATTCCGTTACCGGAAAAGTTAAAACTTAACATAGCAAGTCCTAAAAAGTAGAGTAACAATGATAAAAGATTGAAAATAATCCCGGTTCTGCCAATTGCCTTTTCGATTCCTTCTATGCTTGTCCTAAAAAGAATATGCCGCATGACAAAATAACAAAAAAAGACAAGCCAAACCCCCAAAATCAAACGCAAGCTGCTTTCTGGAAACTTTGCAAATAACCCAGTCGAACAATAATAAAGAAAAAAAACCATTAGGGCGATTTCGAAAGGCCTTAGTTTTGGAATTTTGAAATTAAAAAAACCATATAAAAACATCAAAGCGCATACCATCATGTAGGGCAGCAAGGAAAACCCAATATCTATATGATAAGCACCTAATGTAACCGAAAAAACCAGAAGTATGACTATGGAAATACGCTCTTTCGGTGGTGTTGATAGGCTAAAATCCATAAATGCACACCCTCCTGAAATGGTGTTAATTTATTTAAACTTTATATCCATGAGGATTCTTTTGTTGCCATCTCCATGAATCTCTGCACATTTCTTCAATTCCTCTTTTTGCAGCCCAGCCAAGTTCGCTCTTTGCCTTTTGTGGATCCGCATAGCAAACTGCTATATCTCCTGGTCTTTTATCAACAATCTTATAAGGGATTTTTCTTCCGGATGTCTTTTCAAAAGCTGAGTGCAATTCCAACACACTGTACCCCCTTCCTGTTCCTAGGTTATAGGCTTCAACTCCATTAGATAATCGTATTTTTTCCAGTGCCTTTAAATGGCCAGCCGCAAGGTCGACTACGTGAATGTAGTCTCTAACACCTGTTCCATCTATTGTTGGATAGTCATTACCAAACACTTGCAGTTCATTTAATTTCCCTGCAGCCACTTGGGTAATAAATGGCATTAAATTGTTAGGAATTCCGTTTGGATCTTCTCCAATCAATCCACTTTCATGTGCCCCAATAGGGTTAAAATAACGCAGCAAGGCAATGCTCCAGCTATTATCGGCAGCATATAAATCCCGCAAAACTTCCTCTATCATTAGCTTGGTGCGGCCATATGGGTTTGTTGCTCCAAGCAGGAAATCCTCTGAAATCGGCACCCTTTCCGGGATGCCATATACGGTTGCAGATGAGCTGAACACTAGCTTTTTTACATCATACTTATTCATTACCTCACAAAGGTTAAGCGTCCCGGAAATATTATTATGATAGTAACGAAGTGGAGTGGATATCGATTCCCCAACCGCTTTTAATCCGGCAAAATGAATGACTCCCTCAATGTGATTACTTGAGAACACATCCTCAAGAGCATTACGATTTAGTATATTAATCTCGTAAAACTTATATTCTTTACCCGTAATCTCTTTTACCCTATTTATTGAATCCGGTTTACTGTTGGAAAAATCATCTATAACAATAATTTCATAGCCGGCATTTAGCAGTTCTACACATGTATGGCTGCCAATATAACCTGCTCCACCTGTAATGAGTATAGACATATATATTCACTCCTAATTGGCTTGAGTGTTAATTCCAAAGTAATGCAAAAGACGAACAGGCAAGGCCTGTTCGTCTTTTGCATTTCCCTTATTTCCAAATGTTTATTATTGGTTGTACAGTATCGCTTTTCCCTGCATGTCCTAACCCGTATATATCCTCTATCGTTCTTAAAAGATTAAAATGGCTTAGATCCTCATTGAATTTCCCTGGTTTCACCATAGGACCAATGAAGATGGTTGGAATTTTATTTTCCTTTGAACCATTATCTTCATCCCAAGTGACAATCAATAAACTATTATTCCTTTTTGCCCATTGGAGATAGGAATCTATATGCTCCTTTAACCATTTGTCCGCCTGCTCAATCGACCCATCATGCATGTTATTTTGCTGATTTGGGATGATAAATGAAACAGTTGGGAGATTGCTAAAATCCTTTGGGAAATTTCCAAGCGGTTGATTTGTCTCTTGTGGGAGATTGCTGAAATTAACCCATGGATTATGCTTGCGGACATAGTTGCCGCTCGTCTTTCCGTTGAAACCAATCGAAGGCAGATCTTCCGAATACCCAGCAAAAGAAAAGCCCTTTTCAATAAGCTCACTTCCTAAATTAGGGGCTGAAAATTTAGACTCCGGTACATCGTTGCTTGAAACACCTTGATTAGAACCCGAGAATAGGTCTAAATAATTAGGCTGGCTCGGCCGGCTGGTACCATGATTATTCGTTAAGCTGGCACCCTCTGCAGCTAAAGAATTGATATATGGTGCTGACAGGTTTCCGATAATCTGCTCTTGTGAATGATTTTCTTCCACAATGATGACAATATGATCAATTTTCGGCAATTTCCCTGCTATTGTTGTTTCTTTTTCCTCGGAATTAACCGTTTCTTTTTTCGGCAACTCAGAGTTATTTTGTTTTTGGGAATAGTCTCGTGTACACGCACTCAAAACAAAAAAAACTGATAATAAAACAGCCAATTTCTTCTTCATATACTGCCTTCTCCCTAAAAATTTCTTTCTCTGCTTCTTTCTTTCTTAGTTACTGCTAGCACAGTTCCAAACATGATCCTGATTTCACCCAAAAAACTAAATTCTTCTATACCTCTTAAGTTATATTTCATCTTCTTGGGCAAAATATCCTTTAAATAGATCTCATCAACATCATTAGCATTAACCAAAAGCTTTTCCTCATCCTTATAGTGAATACTTGCTTTAGAGGTAACCCCTGCTGGAAGCAGCAATGTTGCCATCATCTCATCTGAATATTTTTCTACATATTTAACAACCTCAGGCCTTGTCCCGACAAAACTCATATCGCCTGCAATAATATTAAATAATTGGGGAATCTCATCCAATCTGAGTTTTCTTAAAATCTTTCCGACTCTTGTAACCCGGCTATCATTTTTAGTGGTTATTTGTCCGCCAAGCTGTTCGGCATCCTTTACCATTGTTCGAAACTTAAATATCTTGAACTGCTTTCCATATTGCGTTACCCTTACTTGGCGAAACATAATAGGCCCCTTAGAATCTATCTTTATGGCAATACTAATTATAATGAAAATAGGGGAAAGAATAATGAAAATCAGAATAGCAAGTATGATATCAAATACACGCTTATTTAATAAACTAAGACGCTTCTTATTTAATGTATTGTAATATTTCCTTACGCTTTCTTTTTTTATGGCATCGGGTAAATCTTCCCATTCCCTTACTAGCACTAAGCTGTTCCCCCGCTTCTGTCACCAATTTACACTTCTTCCAGGGCTGTCTTTAAACTTTCAACTACATAAATTACATCCTCATCGCTTAACAAAGTATGCAATGGAAGTGTAATTTCATTAGCAAACTGCCTATAGGCATTTGGATATTCATTGATATGAAATCCCATTTTCTTATATGCGGTAAACAATGGAAGTGGTTTATAATGAACATTCGTGGCAATGCCCATCTCTGCCAATTTTTCTACAACTTTATTACGAGACTCTTTATCCTTATGAAGAAGTCTAACTAGGTATAGATGCCCGCTTGAAGAAAAGTCAATTCCATAATGATCTAATACATCAACTTCACTATCACGCAATCCATCATTATATCTTTCTATTAATGATCTTCTTCTTTCTAAAATTAACGGGTACCTTTCCATTTGCCCCAAACCAATGGAAGCCATAATATCAGTCATGTTACATTTATAGGCAGGTGAGAGAATATCATACTCCCACGCACCCAGTTTCGTTTTTGCAAGTGCATCCTTTGATTGACCGTGAAGAGAATACAGCATATATTTTTTATAAATGTCCTCATTGGCTATACCGGGTATGTCTCGCCAGGTTACCGCCCCGCCTTCCCCAGTAGTAAAATTTTTGACAGCATGAAAGGAAAAACTAGTAAAGTCTGCTGCTTCCCCACTATTTTTCCCTTTATAAGTTGCACCAAAGGAATGTGCGGCGTCAGCTAATACAATGATTCTGCCAAAAGCTGCTTGGATATCATTTGCAGGCCTAAAAAGATTTTGCTTCCTATTTACTATTTCAAAAACCTTCTCGTAATCACACATGATTCCTGCAATGTCCACCGGAATAATAGCCTTCGTATTTGCCGTAATAGCCTTTTCTAACTGCGCATAATCCATGTGAAAAGAATCTTCAGCCGTGTCTACAAGGACAATTTTTGCCCCGACATGATGAATGACGCTTGCAGAGGCTGTATAGGTATAAGCTGAAGTAATGACTTCATCGCCTTCGCCTATTCCTAACAATCTTAAAGTCAGCTCCATGCCAGCTGTTGCTGAATTTAAACACACAGCCATTGAGGTATTGGTAAACTCCGCAATTTTATTTTCTAAAAGCTTTGTCTTAGGGCCGGTTGTGATCCAACCGGATTTTAATGTGTTGACAACTTCGTTAATTTCAATTTCCGATATATCTGGAGGTGAAAATGGAATATTTCTTTTAACATTTGTCACTCTAGAATGAGAGATTGGCAAATTCATAATATTTATCAACCCTTTTCCTATAGTTTCCGCATAGCAAACTAACCGGAAATAGACAATGCTCTTTTGGCGGGCAATCGGTTATTTGCAATCTTTAACAGCAGTTCAGAAAGCTCTTGTTTGTCCATGTCAGCAAAATTTATGATTAAATCGTCAATCTCTTCTATAAAAAGCTCTGAGGTTTTACCAATATAAATTTTCGGGTAGACTTGCTCTTCCTGTACTTCATCCTCTTTTAAAAGTTCTTCAAACAGCTTTTCACCTGGCCTCATCCCCGTTATTTCGATCCCAATTTCCTCAATGGAATATCCGGATAGTTTGATTAAATTTTTGGCAAGGTCGATAATTTTAACCGGTTCTCCCATATCTAAAACAAATATTTCTCCACCCTTGGCAAGTGCGCCGGCCTGGATGACCAGCCTTGAGGCTTCAGGGATTGTCATAAAATAACGCTTCATATCAGGATGAGTAACGGTAACAGGGCCTCCCTGTTCAATTTGCCGTTTAAATAACGGAATCACACTGCCCCTGCTTCCCAATACATTGCCAAAGCGAACAGCAACGAACTTCGTTCCGCACTTCTTATCCATTGACTGAATGATCATTTCTGCCATTCTTTTCGTTGACCCCATAACACTAGTTGGATTAACGGCTTTATCGGTGGAAATCATTACGAAGGTTTTCACACCATACAAACTGGCTGCCTTTGCCACATTCATTGTTCCAATCACATTGTTTTTCACTGCTTCTTCAGGGTTGTGTTCCATTAGCGGTACATGTTTGTGTGCCGCAGCGTGATAAATAACCTCTGGCCGATGATGCATCATAACAGCCTCCATTTTTGCCCCATCTTGGATATCGGCAATTTCTGCTATGAATTTAATTGCTGATTCGCCAAAGCTTTCTTTCAGTTCCATTTCAATTGAATATATACTGTTTTCACCATGACCAAGCAAGACGATTTTAAGAGGGTTAAAACGGGCAATTTGCCGGCAAATTTCAGAACCAATCGAACCTCCTGCACCTGTAACCAACACCGTTTTGCCGGTAATGTTTTTTGATATAGAAGCAATATCCAACTCTACAGGATCTCTCCCCAGAAGGTCCTCGACCTGAACGTCCCGAAATTGATTTACGGATACCTTTCCAGTCACCAAATCTTCAATCATTGGAAGAATTTTAGTTTTTGCAGGCGTTTTGGCACATTCCTGAAAAATCACATTTAACTCTTTCTTGCTAAGTGAGGGAATAGCAATAACAATATTTTTAATGTTATAGTTTTGAACAGCTTGTTCAATGGAGGCTACCCCGCCAACAACAGGAATCCCAAGAATATCTAGCTTATGTTTGTGGATGTCATCGTCAATGAAGCCCACAGGAAGAAGATTGATGCCCCGATTCTTCAATAACTGTCTAGCAACCATTGTCCCCGCTGCTCCCGCACCAATGATGAGGGTACGATTTTTATTTTGGTTCTTTTGATAATGAGAATCTCGAAAAACTCTCCAGCAAAATCTGGACCCGCCAATGAATATAATATGGAGTAACCAAGTAACAGTGAGAAGCCTGACATTGATTTCAAGGAAGAAAGTTTTCTGCAGGACTGCAGCAAAAATAATGGAATAGGTCACAACCTTAAAAATGATTAATAACTCTCCTATGCTGGCATATTCCCAAGCCTTTTTATAAAGGTTGAGCATGACTGAAAAGATGTGGTGGCTAAGTAAAATTGAAAATGAAGTAAAAATAATCAAAAAGGTAAATAAATGAGTGGTAGCATCAACCAGAAATCTGCTTAAGAATATTGCACCTATGACAATACATGAGTCTATTAAAAAAAATAATGACAACCTCTGTCTGTAGGTCATAATCTCTCCCCTTTTGTACATTAGCTTTTATAGCAGCCAAGATTAAAGCTTTTGATTATCCAGGCTTCGTGAAGCCCTAAATAATCAAAAACTTTAATTATATATAGGGCATCTAACCCCCCCTCACACCACGCTCTCGACGACTTGCGTCTAAGGTATATTTCAACCCACAGCATGATCGAGTGTCTCCTTTGATAATGGCTAGGAAACCTCACCAGTAAATTCTATTTTACGAATCACTTGTACCTTAACAAGAACTATTTTATTTGCAAAAAATACCATTCAGAACATACTAGGTAAATATCCCTAATATTTTTTTCCTCCCGTTCTGTTTTGTAAAATCCGAAATAAAATAGTAATTTACAATAATGAGGACAAGCCAAAAATGGACAATTGTACTTTTAGAGCTGATAATAGAATTGTTTTACACTTTACTGCTTTCCTTGGATAAAAAACTAATTGACGAACCGCCAAAACTGTAGTAAATTTTATAAATAGTCAAAATATTAATATGTTCTTATCAAGAGAGGTTGAGGGAAGGGCCCGGTGACACCTCAGCAACCTTCAATGTCTTTTACATTGAAACGGTGCTAAGTCCTGCAAATTGTTACTAATTTGCGAGATAAGAAGAGTGACAGATGTATTGTACATGCAAAGGTCTTCTTCTTATAGAAGGCCTTTTTTTAATATCAAAAAGGAGTGTAGACAACAATGTATAAAATCGATACGAAACTTGCTCAAATTGGGAACCGCAGTGAAACTACAACAGGAACTGTAAATCCCCCAGTCTATTTTTCAACTGCATTCCGGCACGAGGGGATTGGACAATCCACAGGATTTGATTATATTCGAACCGGAAATCCAACACGTCAGCTGCTTGAGAAAACTATCGCCGATTTAGAAGGCGGAGACCAAGGCTTTGCCTGCAGTTCTGGAATGGGGGCCATTTTAACGATTCTTTCCTTATTTCAGTCTGGTGATGAATGGCTGGTTAGCGAGGATTTATATGGCGGAACCTACCGTTTGCTCGAAAAAGGCTTTCAAAAGTGGGGCTTGAAAAGCCAATATGTAAATACCTGTTGTCCTGAAGAGGTTGAAAACAACATTACACCAAATACAAAAGCAATCTTCTTGGAGACACCAACTAATCCGCTTATGCAGGAAGCTGATATTGCCGCCATTGCAAAAATTGCCAAAGCGCATGACATATTGTTAATTGTGGACAACACCTTCTATACCCCTCTTCTGCAGCAGCCGATTTCACTTGGAGCAGATATCGTGATTCATAGTGCAACGAAATACCTTGGAGGCCACAATGATGTTCTAGCTGGACTGATTGTCGCGAAGGGTAAGGAACTTTGTGAGGCATTGGCCTTCCATCATAACGGTGCGGGTGCCGTTTTAAGCCCCTTCGATTCCTGGTTGTTAATGCGCGGGATGAAAACATTGTCGCTCCGTATGGAACGGCATGAGAAAAACGCTAAGGCTGTTGTTGAGTTTCTTTCTAATAGCGATGCGGTGACAGATGTCCTTTACCCAGGAAGAGGCGGTATGGTTTCTTTCCGTATTAAAGATGAAACGTGGGTAAATCCGTTCCTGCAAAACATAAAACTGATTTCGTTTGCTGAAAGCCTTGGCGGAACCGAAAGCTTTATCACGTATCCAGCGACCCAGACCCACGCTGATATCCCGGAAGAAATCCGAATTGCACAAGGTGTCTGTAACCGTCTATTGCGTTTTTCTGTAGGAATTGAAGATGCAGGAGATATCATTTTTGACCTAGAGCAGGCTTTTGCTAAGTTAGTTGAAGGAGTGAATGTGTGATGGAACACGAAGAATTTAGTTTTGAAACGAGACTTCTTCATAATCGGCATAAAATGGATGCACAAACAGGAGCAGTCAGTGTCCCGATCCAGCATGCATCTACCTTTCATCAGTTTGAAATCGACAGTTTTGGAAAATACGATTACGCCCGCAGCTTAAATCCAACTCGGGAAGCTCTGGAGGATATTATTGCAGAGCTCGAAGGCGGAGTCCGAGGATTTGCTTTTTCATCGGGGATGGCTGCCATTTCCACCGCCTTCCTACTTCTCTCCTCCGGAGATCACGTGATTGTCACAGAAGATGTTTATGGCGGAACTTATCGAATGGTGACACAAGTCCTGACTCGTTTCGGGATTGAACATACATTTGTAGACATGACTGACTTTGATCAAATTAAGCAAGCAATTAAGCCAAATACAAAGGCGTTTTATGTAGAAACACCATCCAACCCGTTGTTGAAGGTTACCGACATCAAAGCCATCAGCCAGCTGGCAAAGTCCATTGACGCCCTGACTTTTGTTGATAATACCTTCCTAACTCCTGCACTGCAACGGCCGTTAGAGCTTGGTGCTGATATTGTCCTTCACAGCGCCACTAAGTTTCTTTCAGGCCACAGCGATGTCGTCGCAGGACTTGCCGTAGTAAAGGACGGGGAACTAGCAAAACAGCTTTATTTTTTACAAAATTCGTTTGGAGCAGTTCTCGGTGTGCAGGATGCCTGGCTTGTGATGAGAGGTCTAAAAACGCTTCAGGTCCGGCTTGAGCAATCGCAGAGAGCTGCATTAGAGATTGCGAAATTCCTAGAGTCACATCCAGCTATTGAAAAAGTGTATTACCCAGCGCTTGAAAATCATCCGCAAAAAGAATTGCAGGAGGCGCAAGCAAGCGGCGCTGGTGCAGTCCTTTCATTTGAGCTTGCTGATGAGGATGCCATGCGTACCTTTGTGTCAAATGTAAAAATTCCTGTCTTTGCGGTAAGCCTTGGTGCAGTAGAGTCGATTTTGTCTTATCCGGCTAAAATGTCCCATGCTGCCATGCCGCAGGAGGAAAGAGAAAAACGGGGAATTAAAAATAGCCTTCTTCGCCTATCCGTCGGACTGGAAAACCCTGCTGATTTAATCAAGGATTTTTCGCAAGCCTTGGAAAATCTGCAGAGTAAATAAGCTCTCTTAAGGAGAATAGCGATGAGTTTTTTAGAAAAATTACAAAATCAAATTTTGATTGCCGACGGTGCTATGGGAACAATGCTTTATTCCTATGGAAAAGATTCCTGTTTTGAGGAATTGAATCTTTCCCGCTCTGAGCAAATTCAGAATATCCACAAAGCCTATATTGATGCCGGTGCCGATATTATTCAAACGAACACCTATGCGGCCAACTATTTAAAGCTTGGACGATACGGGCTAGAGGATTCAGTCAAGGACATCAACAGCGCCGCTGTACTAAATGCCAAAAAAGCTGCCGAGAACCGTGCCTATGTGCTTGGGACCTTGGGCGGCAACCGTGGCATCAAGCCCAAATCCATTTCAATAGAAGAAATTAAACGGAGCTTTCGCGAGCAGCTGTATTGCCTTTTATTAGAGGGAGTTGACGGGCTTTTACTCGAAACCTTCTACGACCTGGAAGAGCTTGAAACCGTCCTGACCATCGCCAGAAAGGAAACCAATCTGCCAATTGTTGCGCAAGTTTCCCTTGCAGAACCAGGAATTCTGCAGGACCGTACTCCTGTCAATGATGCTCTGCAGAGGCTTGAAGGGCTAGGCGCTGACGTTGTTGGCCTAAACTGCCGGCTTGGCCCGCATCATATGCTGGTTGCGCTCGAGCAAATCGAACTGCCTAAGCGAGCCTTTCTTTCAGCCTATCCAAACGCCAGTCTCCCTGCTTATACGGATGGAAAGTTTCATTATGATGGTGATGCCGATTACTTCCGCAGGTCTGCGGCTGAATTCCGCAAGCAAGGTGTCCGACTTTTAGGAGGATGCTGCGGCACAACACCTGAACACATCAGGGCATTTGCCACCGAATTAAAAAACAGCGCTCCGATAACAGATAAAGTAGTAGAATTAAAACCAAAGAAAATCATAGTTGAAGATCGTCCTGCCAAGCGGGACTACGCCCCACTTCAAGATATTGTGCAGGAGCGGTCATCAGTTATCGTTGAATTAGATCCGCCAAGAAAGCTTGATACAACGAAGTTTTTTGAAGGGGCAAAGGTTCTAAAGGAAGCCGGAATTGATGCGATTACACTAGCAGATAATTCTCTTGCGCAAGTGAGGATTTCCAATGAATCTTTAGGCTATTTAGCAAAAAAAGAACTAGGAATGCGTCCGCTTATCCATATATCCTGTCGGGACCGCAACATTATCGGTCTGCAATCCCATTTGATGGGCTTACACACGTTAGGAATGCATGATGTTCTGGCAATCACTGGCGACCCTGCGCGTGTCGGCGATTTTCCGGGGGCTTCTTCCGTTTATGATGTTTCTTCATTTGAACTGATTCAAATGATTAAACAATTAAATGAAGGTTTATCTTTTTCCGGAAAGGACTTGGGCCAGAAAACGGCGTTCAGCATTGCCGGAGCCTTTAACCCGAATGTCCGCTCGGTGGAAAAAGCGGTCAAACGGTTGGAGAAGAAAATTGCGCATGGGGCTGACTATTTTATCTCCCAGCCAGTTTTTTCCGAAGAAAAACTGCTAGAAGTCTATGAACATACGAAACATTTAAAAGCACCGATCTACATCGGCTTAATGCCGCTTACTAGCAGTAAAAACGCGGAGTTCCTTCATAATGAAGTACCTGGCATTAAAATTGCCGACTCCATTCGTGAACGGATGGCCGCGCTTCATGATAACCCGATCCAAGCGGCAAAAGAAGGCGTTGAAATTACCAAGGGGCTAATCGATGCAGCCTTAGATTTATTTAATGGAATTTATTTAATCACACCATTTTTACGCTATGAGCTTACTGCTGAACTGGCCCTTTATGCCCGGCAGCGTGCGTGTGAACTGAGGGGGAACAGCTATGTCGAAACGACCATTTATTGAGCAGTTAAAAAGACGCATCCTTGTCATGGACGGGGCAATGGGAACGATGCTGCAGCAAGCAGATCTTACTGCTGATGATTTTGGCGGTGAACAATACGAGGGCTGTAATGAAAATCTCAATTTAACTGCTCCAGCAGTTATTGCGCGCATTCACCGCGAATATTTAGAGGCCGGAGCTGATATCATCGAGACTAACACATTCGGTGCCACCAGCATTGTCTTAGATGAATATGAGCTTGGATATAAAGCTTATGAAATCAATAAAATTGCTGCGATGATTGCTGTGAAGGAAGCTCAGGCAGCCTCCAGCGAGGATTGGCCTCGCTATGTGGCCGGCTCCATGGGACCGACGACAAAGACATTAAGCGTTACCGGCGGAACCACCTTTGATGAACTGGCTGCCTCCTATGAGGAACAGGCTATTGGCTTGATTGACGGCGGAGTTGACCTGCTCCTTCTAGAAACTTCTCAAGATATGCTGAATGTTAAGGCTGGGTATGTCGGCATCGAAAAAGCGTTTGAAAAAACCGGCAAAACATTGCCGCTGTTTATTTCTGGAACAATCGAGCCAATGGGAACGACTTTGGCGGGACAAACGATTGATTCCTTTTATATTTCCATCGAACACATGAATCCAGTGGCTGTTGGGTTGAACTGCGCAACAGGACCAGAGTTTATGCAGGACCATGTGCGCTCGCTCGCCAATCTGTCTGGAACGGCAGTCAGCTGCTATCCGAATGCTGGCCTGCCTGACGAGGAGGGCCACTATCATGAGACACCGGAAACACTGGCGAAAAAGCTGGGTGACTTTGCCGCTCATGGCTGGCTCAATATTGTCGGCGGCTGCTGCGGTACGACCCCTGATCACATTCGCGCCATTGCCGATGCAATGAAGGATTACAAGCCAAGGGAATTCCAGCCATCCTCCCATCATATGGTTTCAGGAATCGAACCTTTCATTTACGATGATCCAACTTTAAGACCGATCATGGTCGGAGAACGGACCAATGTTATTGGGTCACGCAAATTTAAACGTTTGATAGCTGAAGGTAAATTTGAAGAAGCGGCAGAAATCGCCCGGGCCCAAGTAAAAGGCGGAGCTCACGTCATCGATATCTGTCTTGCTGACCCGGACCGTGAAGAGCTTATCGATATGGAAAAATTCATCACTGAAGTCGTCAAAAAGGTAAAGGTGCCGCTTGTCATCGACTCAACAGATGAAAAGGTTATTGAAAAGGCGTTGAAGTACTCGCAGGGAAAAGCGATTATTAACTCCATTAACCTTGAGGACGGCGAAGAGCGTTTCCAAGCGGTAGTTCCGTTAATTCACCGCTACGGGGCTGCCGTTGTTGTCGGGACTATTGATGAAACCGGCATGGGGGTTACTGCAGAACGTAAATTGGAAATTGCCCGCCGTTCTCATGATATCTTAGTCAACAAATATAAATTGAAGCCACAGGACTTAATTTTTGACCCATTAGTGTTTCCTGTAGGTACAGGGGATGAGCAATATATTGGTTCCGCTAAAGCCACGGTTGATGGTATCCGGTTAATCAAGGAACAGCTTCCCGGTGTACAAACGATACTCGGCATTAGTAACGTATCCTTTGGGCTGCCGCCTGTCGGCAGGGAAATTTTGAATTCTGTATTCCTCTACCATTGCACCCAGGCGGGACTGGATTATGCGATTGTCAATACAGAAAAGCTGGAACGCTTTGCTTCCATCTCCAAAGAGGAAGTGGCGCTGGCGGAAGCTCTATTATTCGATACTACCGATGAAACCTTGGCTGTTTTCACTGATTTTTATCGGGATAAAAAGAAGGAAGCAAAAGGCACTACGCTCGATATGAGTCTTGAGGAACGGCTCGGCTACTATATTGTCGAAGGTACAAAGGAAGGGCTCATTCCGGATTTAGATGAGGCGCTTGCGAAGTACCCTGCTCCGCTTGATATTATCAACGGCCCGTTAATGGACGGGATGAAGGAAGTTGGACGGCTGTTTAATGATAACCAGTTAATCGTCGCCGAAGTTCTCCAGAGTGCTGAGGTCATGAAAGCCTCCGTTTCCCACTTGGAACCGTTTATGGAAAAAGGCGATGTGTCTGCCTCAAAAGGAAAAGTCATTTTGGCCACGGTAAAAGGTGATGTCCATGATATTGGGAAAAACCTGGTTGATATTATTCTCAGCAATAACGGCTACGAAGTCATTGATCTTGGGATTAAGGTAGCACCCGCCGAATTGATTAAAGCCATTCGCGAAATCCAGCCGGACATGGTTGGACTTTCCGGTCTTTTGGTAAAGTCGGCCCAGCAAATGGTGTTAACGGCACAGGATATGAAGGAAGCAGGCATCTCCCTGCCTATTCTTGTAGGCGGTGCGGCACTTTCCCGCAAATTTACGGATACGAAAATTGCCAAGGAATACGAAGGACTTGTTCTTTACGCAAAGGATGCGATGAATGGCTTGGCACTCGCCAACCAGCTTCAATCCCCAGAGGAGCTTGAAAAATTATTTGCCGAAAAACAGGAAAAGCTGGCCTCCCTAGATGTTCCAAGAGAGCTGCCAGTCCGCTCTGCCTCCTCAGTGGCTGTAAAGCAAAGGGCTGCTATCTCTACTGAGGTTCCAGTTTTTATTCCAAAAGATACAAAACGGCATGTCCTAAAATCCTATTCCTTGTCGCATATTGAACCATATATCAATATGCAGATGCTGTTGGGCCACCATCTTGGAGTTAAAGGGAAAATTTCAAAATTGCTGGCCGAGAAGGATGAGAAGGCTTGGAAAGTAAAAGACATGGTTGATAATCTGCTCGCGGATGCCAGCGCAAATAGCTGGATTACACCTGCGGCCGTATATCAATTTTTCCCAGCACAATCCGAGGGAAATAAGGTTCATATTTATGATCCAGAAAATCCTGAACAGGTTATTGAGACGTTTGATTTTCCTCGTCAGGAATCTGCACCATATTTATGTTTGGCAGATTTCCTAAAGCCAGTCGATAGCGGCGTGATGGATTATGTCGGCTTCTTTACAGTAACTGCCGGAAGGGGCATTCGCGAGCAAGCTGATCAGTTTAAAGCGTCCGGCCGCTTCCTTGAAAGCCATGCCCTGCAGTCCCTCGCTCTTGAAAGTGCCGAAGGTCTGGCAGAATTGATTCACCGGCAGATGCGTGACCGCTGGGGCTTCCCGGATCCTCTAACCTTTACCATGCAGGACCGTTTTGCGGCCCATTATCAAGGCCAACGGTTCTCATTTGGTTACCCTGCCTGCCCTGAGCTGGAAGATCAGAAGAAGCTCTTTAAGCTAATCCAGCCGGAGGATATCGGTGTCCAGTTAACAGATGGCTGTATGATGGAGCCTGAAGCATCTGTTTCTGCCATTGTTTTCGCCCATCCAGAGGCTAGGTATTTTAATGTGTTAAGATAGTCTTATGCAAGATTCCGCGGAATAATGTTCCGCGGAGTTTTTTTGTTTAGGAAGGTCGACATATTGTGAACATTTCTTGACATTTAATAATATATCCATTATATTTACCTAGGTAACTAATTATTAATTTGGAGCGTATTTATGATCAATCACGAATTAATCCATACCCTTCATCAATTGTCACGACGTCTAACGAATAAACTGAATGAAGCACTGAAACCAACGGGATTATACGGTTCGCAATGGGCCGTTATTTTTGTTTTAAAAAACAAAGGCTCATTAACTCAAAAAGAGCTCAGTGAATATTTAGCTGTTGAAGCCCCTCCCATGACCCGAACGATCCAGCGCATGGTTAAACAAGGCTACGTTAAACAGATTCCCGGTCAGGATAAACGTGAAAAACGAGTTCAATTAACGGAAGAGGCGCATGCCAAATATCCGGAGTGGGAGAAAATCGTCATCGAATTGAATAAATCGTTGCTCCCAAAATCACATAAGGAGGAGCTTTATCAGCTGCAAAAAAGCTGGCTTGAACAGCTCTATTAAAAGGAGTGCATTAAATGTCTAACAAACCAAAATTATGGACGAAAAATTTTATTGGTATTTCAGCAAGTAACTTTTTCTTATTTTTGACCTTTTATATTTTGCTAGTGACACTTCCAAGCTATGCGTTGAATGAGCTTCACACAAGTGCTTCCCAGGCAGGATTAATGACAACCGTCTTTTTGCTTTCTGCTATTATTTCGCGGCCGCTTGCAGGTAACTGGCTTGAACGTGCTGGAAACAAAAAGGTGCTGTTAACCGCGCTGATTCTTTTTGCCGCAGCGGCTCCCTTTTACCTATTCCCTAAAACAACAGCTGGATTTTTAGTGATCCGCCTGCTGCATGGTATCGGTTTTGGTATGGCTACAACAGCGGCAGGAGCGATCGTTGCTGACATCATTCCTTCTTCACGAAGAGGGGAAGGAATGGGTTATTTCGTCTTATCAACCAATATGGCCATGGTATTAGGACCATTTGTCGGGTTGATGACGATGCAGCAATGGGGCGCTAAAATCATGTTTATCATAAGCATTGCAGTGGCAATTGGCGCGTTGATTACCGGGCTAAGCGTTAAGCTTCCGAAACAGGAACAAGACGGACAAAAGGCGGCTGCAGCCTTCTCAGTACGTAATCTGTTTGAGTCTTCCGCTGTTCCGATTGCCATCGTCGGCGGTTTCCTGGCAATTGTTTATTCAGCGCTGCTTTCTTTTGTATCCATCTATGCAGCCCAAATTCATTTGGAGCATGTTTCGAGCTTGTTCTTTGTCGTTTATGCGGTGGTACTGCTAATTTCAAGGCCATTTACGGGAAAATGGCTGGATTTATATGGTCCAAATGTGATTTCTTATCCATGTCTCATTCTATTTGCAATTGGAATGGTCGTCTTGAGCCAAAGTAATGGAGCGTTTACGTTCCTCCTCTCAGCAGGCCTAATCGGGTTAGGCTGGGGAACACTTTTTCCAACCTTCCAAACGATTGCGATTCAAAATGCAGAACCTCGAAAAAGAGGCTTGGCGACAGCAACATTTTTATCCATTTACGACACAGGTATCGCATTTGGGTCATTTTTAGTGGGCATAATTGCCGCCAAAATGGAATATAGCTCGATGTATTTCATTTGCGCATTTTATATTTTAATCGGCGTTGGTTTATTTTATGTTCTTCATACAAAAAGGAAAACGACTGCAAAGGCGCAATCTAGAGCACAGGAAATCTCATAAAATGCTTATACAGGAAATGAACCTAAGAACCATCAAACCTTAGACGGAAATGATGGTTCTTTTTATTTTTTAATTCGTTTTACAAAAGGTTTGAAATAAGCAGTTCATTTTACTTTTAGTTTGTAATTGGCTACATTAATATTGAAAAATAAAAAATTGGAGGTTTTGATATGTTTGATGTTGTCATCGTTGGTGCAGGCGCTGCTGGCGCTAGTGCTGCTTTATTTACTGCAAAAGCTGGGAAACAAACATTGGTTATTGATAATGATAAGAGCATGACTAAACGCGCGTGGATTGAAAACCATTATGGTGTAAAAGAAATTACAGGCCCTGAACTTGTGGAAACCGGAAAAGAACAAGCTCGTAAATTCGGTGCGGAAATTGTTCAAGCGACCGTTACAAACATTACGAAAACTGATGCTGGATTTTCAGTAGAGACAGATCAAAAAACATTCGAAGCAAAACATGTCATTATTGCCACTGGCGCTTTGACTGACCTTGCTGAAAAGGCTGGCTTAAATACAAAGCCAGGTTCAGAACCAAGAATCAAAACAGTTTTTGATGTAAATGCCGAAGGAAAAACAAACATTGACGGTATCTGGGCTGCCGGTACTGCTGCCGGTGTCAGCGTACATACAATTATTACTGCCGGTGACGGCGCCAAGGTTGCCATTAATGTGATCAGCGAAATCAATGGTGAGCGCTACGTTGACCATGATGTTTTAAAAGCTTAATTATAACTGGAGTTTACCCAGTGATAAGCGTATCCCCTTTTGTTAGGGGATTTTTTTTATTAAAAATTCAAATTTATTTTCTGTCGGCTGTCAGTTAAAATTGAGGCGTAGGAGGTTTCTTGGCTTATGGCCCATTAGATGAAAATAGAAATAAGGAGACTTTTATGATCAAACATGACAGCAATATTAACCTGGTGACAGCCGGTCTGCTTCTGGCTATTTTGATGTCCGCCATGGACAACACGATTGTGGCCACAGCAATGGGGACGATTGTTTCTGACCTTGGTGGGCTCGATAAATTTGTTTGGGTCACCTCTGCCTATATGGTAGCCGTCATGGCGGGCATGCCGATTTTCGGGAAACTATCCGATATGTATGGGCGGAAACGCTTTTTCCTGTTTGGATTAACGGTGTTTTTGATTGGTTCGGCCCTCTGCGGATTCGCGCAAACCATTGTTCAATTAAGTATTTTTCGAGCCATTCAGGGCATTGGCGGCGGCGCTTTAATGCCGATCGCTTTTACGATTGTCTTTGATATTTTTCCGCCGGAGAAACGTGGAAAGATGACCGGCCTGCTTGGCGCTGTTTTCGGCCTGTCAAGCGTACTTGGCCCGCTTTTGGGTGCTTATATTACGGATTATATCAGCTGGCATTGGATTTTCTATGTTAATATCCCACTTGGACTCGTTTCTATTATTTTAATTGTTCGTTATTATCATGAATCCTTACAGCATTCAAAGCTAAAAATTGATTGGCTTGGCGCGGTTACCTTGGTCATTTCGGTTGTCAGCCTTATGTTCGCATTGGAGCTGGGCGGAAAACAATATGATTGGAATTCTGCTCCAATTATCAGCCTGTTTGTTAGTTTTGTGGTCTTTTTTGTTGCATTTTTTATAGCGGAATTCAAGGCTGCAGAACCGATTTTACCGTTATGGCTTTTTAAAAGACGATTGTTTGCTGCATCGCAGATTCTCGCTTTTTTATATGGCAGCACGTTTATTATTTTAACAGTGTTTATTCCGATTTTTGTGCAGGCTGTTTACGGCGGAACAGCTAAAAATGCAGGCTTGATTTTAACCCCGATGATGCTCGGGTCTGTTGCCGGGAGCTCTATCGGAGGTATTTTTTTAACAAAAACGTCTTATCGGAATTTGATGGTGATATCGATAATCTCATATGCTGTTGGCATGTACTGCCTTGGTACCATGACCGAGGATACGTCCCGCTTGATGTTGACCATTTTTATGATTCTTGTTGGCTTTGGCGTCGGCTTCTCCTTCTCCCTTCTGCCGACCGCCTCGCTTCATAACCTGGAGCCGCAATATCGGGGCACAGCGAACTCCACGAACTCGTTTTTGCGCTCGTTTGGAATGACGCTGGGGGTAACGATTTACGGTACGATTCAAAATAATGTCTTTACAGATCGTTTGAAAGAGGCATTTCAGGGAATGCAAGGCGCTGGCGGACAGGGCGGCAGTGGGTTTAAAATGGGGGATCCTCGGGAAATCTTTGAAGCAAGTGAACGTGCGAAAATTCCTGGGATTATTTTAGATAAGATCATTCATGCGCTGTCGGAATCAATTACCTATACCTTTACGCTTACGTTGATTCCTATTGCTTTGGCGGCCGTGACAATATTCTTTATGGGGAAAGCTCGGGTTGAGGTAAATAAAGAAGGTTCGCGGGGGTAAATTTAGAGCACTGGATCCTGTTGGGGGGTCAGTGCTTTTTTGATTCGCCGATAGGAGGCATAGATTCGCCGATAGAGCTAAAAAATTCGCCGATAGAATTTTTAAAAAGATATAGTTTTCCTTTCTTGAGTGGCAAAATTCATAAAATTACCCTTTTTAAAGACTGCAGTAACCAGTTTTTTAGACCAAAAACATAAAAGGACGCTAAAATTCAGCGTCCTTTTACTGTTTAAACTTCCAAATCCCTGCCTTCACCCGCAATATGAAATAGTAAATGCGCTAAATGATGAACCGGGCCGTATGCTTCTTCGTCCTCTTCATCTTGTTCATCATTAAATTCAAAATCATTCAGGTAGAGGGCCATAAATTCGTAAAAATCCTTAAGCTGGAAGGAATAGCAGGCAACTGGATCTTCGTTGTCTTCTTCATACTGGAGCACCATGTAGGAGATGTCCCCGTCTTTGTCTGCTCCATCGAAAAAAATGAAAAGGCCTATGTTTGTGTCCAGTTCAAATAGATGTCTTGTTCCGCCTTCTGTCGCTTTTTCAAATTCCTCTTGATTTAATTTCTGCACCTGCATCGTATCAACATTATCTTCTTGATGAAAACTTACCACAAAAGATTTCATTAAAATACCTCCCAAATCACTGACAAAAATTTAAACACATTATGAATAGCATAACCATTTTTATTGGTTTTCTTTCGAGTCTTCCTGATAGTGTTCATTCAGGAAGGGATTTTCCGTCGTGGCAAAATTCACAGATAATAAGCTCATTTCCGGATCTAATCCGTAAAGCCCTTTATCGGACTTGTCTTCTGCCTTTCCGCTTTGAAACTGCGGCTCTTTGTTCCTATTGGTCATAAGAAACACCTCTTCAAAAAATTTATTACTTAGTATGCACAAAAAAAATCCCTGAATAATCAGGGATTTTTTAAAATCAACCGATTGGCGGTTGAATTGGCGGTGGTGAAGACATGTAAGTTGAAATTGCTACATCACTACTAGTCTTTTGTACCTTCCCGTTGCCTGCAAAAGTGAACAATCCAAGCACTGAAACGGATAGAATTACTCCGATAACTAACTTCTTCATAAATTTGCCTCCTTTTTTATGTTATTTTATTTAAATAATTGAAAGCTTCCAAAACCATACCTTTTCCATTGTAGTAATCGGCAAGCATTTTGTAATAATGGGTAAGGTCCTCAATAGATTCATTAGCTTCTTCCAAATATGGTATTACCTTTGATTCTAAAAATTTATATCCTTTTACTGGTGAAGCCATCAGCAGGAGATAGTATTCGCTTAAGAGCCTGTATCTTTTTGCCCCGAGATCCTTCGCCAAAGAATTTACTTCCTGAAAGCATTCCGTAGATTTTTCTTGTGATCCTAAAAGATAATTTATTTCCCCGATGGAATACAGGGTAACCAGGTAATGCTGATTAATATTGGGTTGAAGCTCGAGACTCTTTTCATAGTAAAACAATGCCTGATCAAAGTGCTTCATTTTAAACTGTAAATGCCCCATATTGTGGTAAATCTGCGGAAGCAGCTGTTTTTCCTTCAGTAATTCGGCATTCCTGATAATATGTTGGAAACATTCTTCCGCTTCTTCATAAATATTAGAGTTTGTATAATTTATTCCTAACAGCATGAGGGTATGAAGAATCCGGATAAAGTTGTGCTGATTCATGAACATTTGCAGCGCCATCTTACCAAAATGAATGGCATGACCTGACTGCTCTAAGGAACTCTTAACCAGAGCCCGATGGTAAAGGAATTCTCCATCTGTTGCCTGATAGTTATTTTCAGTATGAAGGGTATCAAAAATGTCATCGGCATTTTTATACTGACCCTTCCACATTAAAAATACCGCATTATAATATCGAAATAAATACTCTTCATGTTGGGAAAAATTTTTCTTTTGCTTATACAATAAATCCTTTTGTTGCTCTGCTTCGTCCATTTTTCCCTTAAATAATAGATACCTATATTTAAATAACTCCCAAATATAGATATACTTTGAAAAAGGAATTAAATGTTCTATCTGTTTTAGTTTCTGATAAGTTTCCTCTATTTCTTCTTTTAAATAAAAGTTAATCCTGTTGCTAAATTCCCGTATGAGTACTTTTATTTTTTCCTCATTTTCCTCCATCTCTTCCATGCTTATTTGCAGCCGTTCAAGCAGAAGGGCAATCGTCTCTTCGTTTGCTTCTTTAGAATTGTTCTCAATTTTACTTAAATGGGGAACCGAGCATATCCCTTTAGCAAGCTCTGCCTGGGTGATTCCTCTCTGGGTACGATAGTATTTGATCAGTGCTCCAAATTCCATTATGTCACCAGCTTGCCTCTCTTTTTTACACTATTTTACAACAATACTTTCTTTTCTTAAATATATTTTTTCAGACTATTTGTAAAAATTTAAAAGAGAGGCTCTTTTCGCTACCTAGTGGTTATTTAGTCAAGAAGGAATCATGTGTCAAAGCGGCGGGGACCTGTGCCCCCGCCACCTATTATTATTATTTTACTCTAGGGAAGCCGAAACCTGATGCGATGTCATCGCCTGTTGCTGCTCCAGAGCCTCCTTTAATATCAACTAATTTTGCCCGGTTTTGCAGTTCGGTGCGAAGCTGGGTATGGGACCAGGTTGGATTTGCCGCCCATAGCTTCGCTGCAAGCCCGGAAACATGCGGAGTTGCCATAGATGTTCCGCTAATCGTGTTATAGCCGCCATCATTCCACGTCGATTCAATCGCTCTTCCCGGCGCAGAAACTTCAACATCACGTTCCTGGATGATATAATCGCCTACAGTTGCTGGATTTCCACGTGATGAGAAATCCGCGACACGATAGGTGCCATTTTCCTGAACATTTTCCAATGCAGCTACGGCTACGGCATTTACAAGACCGCCAGGGTAACCGATGGTGTTCGAACCAGGTCCATCATTCCCTGCGGCGGCGACAACAAGCACTCCTTTGCCATATGCATAATTAACTGCATCTTCGATGAGGGTACTCTTTGTGCTTGAGCCTAACGACATTGAGATGATGACCTTTGAATTAGCACTTAGATCAGCCACCTTACGAATGGCTGCTGCAATATCATCCGAATATCCTGATCCTCTATCACTCAATACCTTATAGGCCCATAGCTTTGCTTCTGGAGCAACCCCAAAAATCCCGGTGCCATTGCTGCCCCCATTAGCAAGGATAGTCCCGGCGACATGAGTACCATGGCCATTTCCATCGTTACAGCTGTTTTCCACTAAACTAACCTTCATTTGCGAAAAATCCTTACATTGCTCAATATTAGCCGTCAAATCGTTATGATTAATAACCCCTGTATCTAGTACCGCAACCTTTATTCCACTTCCGCCGGATGTCGCTGAAATACTGGCATCATTATAAATTGCCTCTATTCCCCATGGCGTCCTGTCACTTGGTCCCGTAGCAGTCCCGCCCCCCGGTTTTGCCTTAGGCTCCGGTTTATCAGTGAGCTGCATTTCCGGGAGATTTTCAATTGTCAGGTTTTTATTTTTTAAAAGTGCTTGGTATTGCTGGGAATTGACAGTAGTCGTAAAGCCCTCCGCTCCAAAATCCCAGCGGACACCATAGTTGGCTTTGGCTTTGGCTTTTTCCACTGCCGGGCCTTGAATGAATACTCGGTAAGACTCATGACTGCTTGATTGTCCAAAGGCACCCGAAGCAAACGTCGAAATTCCCATGACTGCACTGAGTAGAACCGTCCCCAATAATCTTCTTTTTTTCATCCAGAAACTCCCTCCGAAAAGTATGTACAGCGTTTAGCGCTGATACAAAAAACTATTCGGCAAAATCACAACGAATGACTGGTAGTCAAGCTATCTTATGTTGGGAAAATTATTTATTTTTTTAAAATTAACTGCAAAAAATTATAGTCTTACTAATCGTGAGCTCTTACAGCAAAAAAACCGCTCCTCTTCCAAGGGGCGGTTTTGACTTTTAAAAATATTTCTTCTTCCAAAAGATATAGGCCGTTAAAATGGCTAAACAAGCCGAGAGAATCAATGGGATGGCAAATGCATAGGTGTTTTTCTCAAATGGAAGCTCGACGTTCATTCCGTAAAAACTCGCCACCATCGTCGGCAGTGCAAGAATAATAGTGATGGAAGTTAGGAATTTCATAACGATGTTCAGGTTATTTGAGATAATCGAGGCAAATGCATTCATCATTCCCGTTAAAATAGAATGATAGGTTTCCGCCATCTCGATCGCCTGTGTTTTTTCAATAATCACGTCTTCTAATAAATCCTTATCTTCCTCATACATTTTCAAGTAATTAAAGCGCAAAATTTTATCCATAACGACCTTGTTTGACTTTAGAGAAGTAGTGAAGTAAACCAAGCTTTTTTCCAACGCAAGAAATGCGTAAAGCTCTTTATTTTTCAAGGATTGATGGACAACCCGCTCAATCTCATTGGTTTTCTTATTGATTTGTTTTAAATATCGAAGATAATAAGATGAAATGACAAATAATATCTGCAGGGCAAAACGTGTTTTTTTGAAGGTGTAAAATTCCTTTACCCTGTTTTTCCGGAATTCATCAATAATTGGCGAGTCCTTCAAAGAAACGGTAATAATATTATCATCGGTCAGAATAATGCCGATTGGAATTGTCTCGTAAACAGCAAGGCCAGTTTCGTCATGAACGATATAAGGAAAGTCGACGATAATATAGATTCTGCCATCGTCACGCTCAATCCTTGGGCGCTCTTCATCGTCCAGCGCGTCTTTGATAATGTCGATGTCGACCTGTGCGTCATTTGAAACTTTGGCTATTTCTTCTGCTGTCGGGGCGTACATATTTACCCAGCAGCCCTTTGAAATGGCATCCACCTTTTCTAACATTCTTGTCTCAGTGCTTTTATAAATTTCCAACATGCCAAAACCTCCTCACTCTCATTTTTGAGGAAGCCAACCGCCTTTTTTTAGAGTTGATATTCTTGCAGCAGCCAATTTCATCAATTCAAAAAACACATTGACTTCCCCGCTCCTTTCAGGGTCAGGGTCTATGGAATAACTCAAAAATATCAACTCCTTTACTGTAGTGTTATTTTATTTTTTTAAGGGTACCGCAAGATGCAGCACCCTATACCAATCCTATCATAAACCCAAATTTCCGAAAGTACAAATCAGTTTTTTTTGGTAAATTATTTTTAATCCGGAAAATAAGGGTTTAAATGAATAAGCACTTCTTCGATATTGTCATGCTGTTCCATCAGCTTTACCTTGATAGATCTGGCAAGATCATGCCCTTCCTTAATGGTCTTAAAATGGTCGATGGAAATCCGTAAGTCAACCAAAATGTAATGGCCGAGTTCTCTAGCTCTAATGCGGTCGATCCGCCTCACATCGGAAAATTCATTGATAATAGCAATATATTCTTGAATGGTTTCATTGTTAATATTCCGCTCCAGTAAAATATCGAATGCTTCAGTTAACATTTCTTTGGCAATTTTAAAAATGAGATAGGCGACAAAAATACTTGCTACCTTATCACCGTACTGCAGAAGATGAATCGAAAAGCGTTCACCAATGATGGAAAGCAAAACACCAATGGCAGCCGCAAGCGAAGCTACAATATCGGCTTTGTGATCAAACGCGATTGCTTCAATCGCTTTTGAGTTATTCTGTTTGGCCACTTTCATGGAACTTCTATATAAAACCACTTTTGCAACGTAAGAAAATACCGCCACCCACATCGCCAAAAGGCTTGGTGATTCGACTTCCTTGAAGAAACCTGTAATCCCTTCGAATACAAGATAAATGGACACAAGGAACAATAAAATACCCACAATTCCTGAAACAATGACCTCTGCTTTCCCATGTCCATATGGGTGCTCCTTATCGGCAGGTTTATTGGCAATTTTGATGACAAGCAGAACAATAACGGATGCAAAAACATCGGCAGCCGAATGGATTCCATCGGCAAATACGGCATCACTATGTCCATACCAGCCTATTATCATTTTTCCTAAAGTAAGGATAATATTACTTATGACACTTATCCAGGCAATTTTTTTTGCCAAAGCTTCTCTTGTTCCCATAACAACCCCCTAAAACTAGCCCAAGCTGCTCCCTCTACTCTTCATGCCCGTCTTTTTCTTTTTTAATCATTTCAATTTCTTCGATTATCGAGATTCTGTTAATTTCATCATGCAAAAAGTGAAATGCCTGATCCAATTGTTCCTGCGATGGAAATTCATTTCTCTTCTTCATATATAGTGCCCCTTCCATGGATTTATTTTATAGGAGTAAGACTAAAATAAAAAGAAACAATACAGATGTAATACGAAAAGCGAATGTGCCTTAACCAGGCGCTGCGGCTAGACAATTATAACAAAAAGGAGAGAGATACATGGTGAAAAAAGACCCAAAAAAAGGAACTGAAGTGGCGGGCAGTTTCTTTCATGCCAGTTATTATCAAAATAGCGATCCACTTTCCTCCGGTTTTGCCACGACGCATGAGCAGGTAAGCGATGTCTATGCTGAGGGTGAAATCGGTGCCGTCATCGAAAATGAAGACGGTCCGGACATTCCACTGAATAACAATAAATCAGAGTAAAAATCAGAGAAAACAGCTCTCGTTTGAAAGCTGTTTTCTTTTTTTAGACTCAGTTCCTTTGCTATCTATCATCCCGGTCCACATACGGGTCATGTTCATAAGCAGGTAAATCCCCGAAGCTTGTCATGATGCCTTCTTCATCAAGTGAATCCTCATATTTTTCATGCTGTGGATTCGGATAAACGGTGATATTTTTTCCATACATATCATTACCGACAAAATTTTCATAGTCCTCAACATAGCCGATATTTTCATCTGCCTCAACATACACGTCCTGATAATCATCCTGCGGGAAGGCCAGGTCGGATGGCGTGTCAGACGTTCCCCATTGGGCAACTGTCTGCCAGGAATCTTCTGCATCAAAGGCAACGCTCTCGTCCTTTTCATCCATATCAAATTTACCAAATGGCGGCATGAGGACACCTTCTTCGACAGGACGTTTATGAGAAGTTACCTGATCCGGGCTATGCTCAATGCAGTACGTAGTGTTCGGCAAGGCTTCCAAACGCTCTAGTGGAATCTCTTTGCCGCATACCTCACATTTCCCGTATGTCCCATTTTCCATCGCCTCTAAAGCCTGGTTAACATTGTGGAGCTCTAATTTATAGTGTTCAAGTAAGGCATTATCTTTTTCCCGCTCATATAACTCCGTCGCCTCATCGGCCGGATGATTGTCGTAGGAGGATAATTCCCCCATTGACTCATGAGCATGTCCTACTCCCAACCCTAAGTGGTCATTTTGCTCCAAATGTGCCTCCAGTTCACTCTTTTCCTCTAATAATTGCAAGCGCAAACCAGCCAGCTTTTCTGTCGATAACATCCAAATCTACCCCTTTCATTAGAAAAGCGTTTGTCATAAAAAATCTATATCATGCCTGATGTGTCCAATTTTGTCTAGTTCCTCTTTAGTTTCATTTGTTTCGCGGCGGTTTATGTAATAAAAATTTAATTCCATCAAAAAACAAACGAACATCCTTTCAAGATTGAATAAGAAACAGGCAGGAGTATATCTTAAGAAATATAATTGAGCATTAGAAAAGAGGGATTAATTTGGTAAATGAAAACTTTGATAAGTTTAAAAAGGTGCAAGAAAAACACCAGGGAGAATATTTAGGGTCGGATAGAAGACAAATGCCTGGTCTAAATGATGAAGATTATAATAACCAAAGCATTACTGACAAATCACCAGGTGCCACTGGGCGCAACGTATAGCCGGGGCCAAGACCAGTATAAAAGGAGATATTATTATATGGGTAAGTCAACGTCCGGCGCAAAGGAAACTACTTTGCGCTGGTGGCAGCTTTCCTTGTTTGGGATTGGCTGTACAATCGGGACAGGTTTTTTCCTGGGCTCGAGCTTGGCAATTAAGATGGCGGGACCGTCCATTTTAATTGCCTATTTAATCGCTGCGCTTGGCACCTATTTTGTATTTGATGCCCTATCAAAAATGACCGCCAAAGAGCCGCTCGAGGGCGGCTTTCGGTCATATGCCAAAAAGGCTTACGGCAGATGGGCTGGGTTTAGCAGCGGCTGGGTTTATTGGTGTTCTGAAGTTTTGATTATGGGAAGCCAAATGACGGCACTGTCAATTTTTTCGCGTTTCTGGTTCCCAAACATTCCTCTCTGGGTATTTGCTGCCGTTTACGCCATCCTAGGATTGGCCGTCATTCTAATTGGTGTGGGCATTTTAAATAAGCTGGAAAATATTCTTGCTGTCTTAAAGGTGGCAGCCATTTTAATGTTTATCATTATTGCCCTGTTGGCCTTATTTGGCGTGATTGATGGTGACCGTCCGATTCAGTATCCTAACAGCAAAAAAGATTTCTTTCCGGGCGGAATGAAAGGTCTCTGGTCTGCTGTTATTTTTGCCTACTATGCTTTTGGCGGCATTGAAATTCTGGGTCTGATGGCAACTAAATTAAAAGACCCTAAGGAAGCTCCAAAGGCAGGCAGGGTTATGCTCTTTTCCCTTATGGTCATCTATGCCCTTTCGATAGGGATTGCCGTCACCATGGTCAATTGGCAGCAATTTAATACGAATGAAAGCCCGTTTGTTATTGCATTGGATGCTTACAACCTTTCGTTTGTGCCGCATATCTTTAATGGCGCTTTAATAATTGCCGGCTTTTCTACCATGGCTGCTTCACTTTATGGAGTTACGAGTGTTTTAGTTACCCTCGCAAAAGAAGGGGATGCTCCGGCAAGCTTTGCAAAGGAAGGAAAGCTAAAGATTCCGTTGCCTACACTGATTCTTACGATAATCGGCATTACTGCATCTGTCGTGTCAGCTTTACTGATGCCAAATCGAATTTATGAATATATAACGACGGCTGCCGGATTGATGCTGCTTTATAATTGGATGTTTATTCTTGTTTCTCCAAGAAAAATTCTTAAGATAACTGCTAAAGATAAAATAAAATATTATCTTGGAATTCTGTTGATTTTAATTGCGGTAAGCGGCACCTCATTCCATGCTTCCAGCAGACCTGGTTTCTTCATCAGCATTGCGTTTGTGGGAGTGATTGGTGCAATTACCTTAATCATGAGAGTGAAATGGAAAAGAAGTGAGAAGAACAAAAAGAAAACCATCCTTAAACCATGGCCAACAGCTTAATCCGGCAAAAAGGCGGCTAAATGCCGCCTTATCCCTAAAGTTAAAGTGATTAAAATAAAATACTTATCGCCTGAAAACCAAAATACATGCCGAACGCTATTAAAGATAGACCTGAAAGTATCGAAATTACCACGAGAAGCCTTGAAGTTAAAAAATTCCGAAAGCTGCTGGCCACACTCGCCATCATGATGTCCCAAATCAACAGCCCAATAAAAATGGCGCTGCTGTACAATATAAGCCACCCTGCATCATAAGAAGCGGCCGTTTTCGCAAGAACAGAGCCGTATATTCCTAGCCAAAAAAGGATGGTTAAAGGATTGGAAATCGACATAAAGAACCCCGTCAAAAATGATTTTAACAGCGGTTCCTTTCCCCGATAGTGCTTCAAATGAATTTTCCCAGCATTGAGGATTGTTTCCACCCCCGTATAAATGAGCACAAAAAAGCCAAACAGCCAAAGAAATGTCTGCATAAACTCAGTATCGAGGAACTTTACAACTCCTATGTAAACGACCAGCATATACACGCCATCGGCAACGACCGCACCTACTCCAATCAGCCATGAGTGCATAAAGCCACTCCGGATTCCCCTGTCAATTTGCGCTGCATTGATTGGACCAATGGGAGCAGCCAGCGATAACCCAAGTAAAATATAACTCAAAAATACATTCATTTGCTCTTCTCCCCCCAAAAAGCCTGTCTATCCATATATATTCATGGGAGGGAGGTTGTACGACAAAAAAGAGGAGGGTAGGCCCTCCTCTTATTTTAGGTTTACAGGATATAGTTCTTCATCATTGGTGGTGTTCAGTAAATGACGCCGAGGAATCGGCAGATTTAACGTATCAATATCAACAATGTATTTAGGCCGCTGCTTTGTTTCCTTATATATTTTTCCGATATATTCCCCGATTAGACCAATCGCAATTAACTGCAGTCCGCCGATTAACCAGATGGAGGTAATCAGCGAGGTCCAGCCTGTTTCGGTATTGCCTAAAAATTTTAGCGCCAAGAAATAGCCGCCAAAGAATAAACTCATCAGAAAAGAAACAAAGCCAATTACCAGTACAAAACGGATCGGCGAAACAGAAAAGGAGGTAATCCCATCAAAGGCAAATGCCAGCATTTTTTTTAACGGATATTTAGTCTCTCCTGCCTGTCTTTCGAGCCTGTCATAATACACTACATCCGTACGAAACCCGAGAAGCGGTACGATTCCTCTCAAGAATAAATTCACCTCTTTAAAACGCTCCAGTTCATGTAGGGCCCGTTTACTCATCAGCCTGAAATCAGCATGGTTGTATACAAGGTCAACACCTAATTTTCTCATCATTTTATAAAAGCCTTGGGCCGTGCTTCGCTTAAAAAAGGTGTCCGTTTCCCGGCCTTTTCGTACACCGTAAACAATTTCGCTGCCTTCATTAAATTTAATAACAAATTCGCGGATGGCCTGAATATCATCTTGAAGGTCCGCATCAATCGAAATGACGCAATCAGAAAAATCTTTGGCCGCAAG
Organism: Neobacillus sp. SAB-20_R2A; assembly: GCF_049568635.1. NCBI lineage: Bacteria > Bacillati > Bacillota > Bacilli > Caryophanales > Bacillaceae > Neobacillus > Neobacillus sp. SAB-20_R2A. The sequence continues at coordinate 4,886,325 of NZ_CP145895.1, forward strand.
GAGTCCAGCCACAAGTGCGTTTTGGTGACCGACATTGCGGGCTAATTTTAAGCCGCGGACATACTTATTTCCCAGCCCCTCTTTATAAATCAGTTCCCATGTTCGATCCTTACTTCCGTCATCTACAAACAAAAGCTTGCTTTGCTTTGAAACAAGCGAATCGGCAATCAGCTCCTCAAGCTGCTGCTGAAGCTTCACCATCGTTTCCGGCAAAACCTCCTCCTCGTTATAGCACGGTACAACAATAGTAAGGATTGGTTCCATCATATGATAATACCCCCGATGTTAAAATGTCTTATACAAGTAAATTTTCCAGGCAGACGTTTTGGTGACAAACACCTTTTCAAGTGTCAGCTTATTTTTAGCAGCGTTATCGATCGGGATAGCTGAAAAAATATAACGCCCGCCCATTTCCTTAAAAACAGCCGTGTTTAATTCCAAATTTTTCAGATGCCGCTTCGAATCTTTTTTTATCATATATCTCTTTCCAAGCTGTGCCGTATAAATATAGCAGCGCCCGCCCCATTGGTCGAAATACTTTTGAATGGTTTTATTTTTAGCCAATTCCTTTTCAATTATTTTCCTAAATTGATGTTTGTAGCTTAATGGATAAAAATTATTATAGGTATCAAGTGTGTAAAACCCATTAAACTGGGCGATTGCCGGATGGATGCCAATACTTGCGACTCGATACTCCTCCTGAGGCAGCGCAATATAATCTTTAATTTCCGTAAATAAATCTTCGGCATAAAACTGCTTCACTGTCGGTTTATCGCGGTAAATGATTTCATCATTGAAAAATCCCAGCACCAGAAGCTGCATGACCGCCAAACACTGGGCTGTTTTCGCCCAATTGATTCCTTGCATGGTGATGATTTTTAGAGCTAACGCAAAGCTTGCATAGATCACCATCGGCCGTAAAAAATGATAACGGGCAAAATTAAAGGTATCCATAAAGTGGAATTTTTTCGTCAAAGGCAACCAGCCTTCATAAAACCAGAACGCATACCATAACGACAATAGGAAATTTAGGGCAAATAGAAAAACAAAGATTCTTTCCTGCCTCCACAGCTTTTTTGAAACAATAAAATAAAAGGCGATAAAAGTAGCGGGCAGGATGATTAAAGTATGCACGGTCATTACATGGGTGTGTCCCAGTAGATAATTTTTAAAGGTGAGCCGGACAGCACGCCAAAAGGGAAGGTGCGCATGGAAATATTCGTCGCGGCTGTTCGGTTCGCCTTTAAATAAAAAAGAATAGACTAAACGATACTCAACGATTGCAAACACAAATGTCATATAGACAATCGCAAACAAGAAGCGAAGGTTCCAGTCCTTTTTACGAAGACAATCTACCAGCCAAAAAACTCCCATCGCACTTAAAAAAAAGAAAAAACCCAAAACGATGCTGGCGTAAAAAGGCAGGAAGGTTAACACCGCATAATCCTTTAAAGAACCTTTACCGCTGCGGATATTTAAAAACGCCCACAGAGCAAGCGGCATCCCTAATGTACTCAACATCCCAGATGGCCAAAACGGCGTCAGGGCAAAGGCCAGAGCCGCGGCAATGTTTAATGAAAGCCAGCGCCCATCAGGAAGAAAATGATTTTTTAACAGCAAATACATCCCTAAAAATGCAGTAACTCTTGTTAATGCCTGACTCAACGCATAGGCCGTCATCGTTGGCAGCAAGGAATGAAGCCAAACAATGACACTGTACTCCGTTCCAAAGGCGTTCCTTGAAAGGAGCCCATTAATAATTTGCGGAACTGCCCCCTCAACACCGCCAAATATTTCGCCGCTCCTTGCCAAGACCTTATACCAGGCGATGTTAGAGTCCAAATTATCGTGAACCCGAATATGAGCATTTTCCTGAAGGATAAATAACGGAGAAAGATAGACTGCTAAAACAAGCAAGGCAAAGATGATATATCTTCGCTCTTTTTTTGTTTCCATCATCACTTTTTGCACCTCAAAAACATGATTGTAAATAGTTCCATATTCCCTTTTAAACTTTGCATTTCGGCTGGAAATTATTCCATTAAAAAAACCTTCCGTCAAATGGAAGGTTTTTCGTGTATTAATGTTTTACAGTTTTCCGGTCATATGTATTTAAAAGTTGGTCCAGCTGCTGACTGCATTGGACTACATTAGGATTGGAGTACCCATAAAGATGAGCTAATTCAATCATTTCCTGCCTCGTTTTTTCAATAATGGATAACAAAGAATTCTCACTCATCATCATGCTCCAACCCTCAATTTCATAATATAGCAATAGTATTAAACATAATTTACAAGTTTTCCTAGATATATACAAGTACCTTAATGCCAAAAAGATAGTTCATTTTGTGAAGATTTTGTGAACATGAATTCTTGGTGTTAAGGAGAGAGGCAGTCCTTCACCTCCTCCTCTCCCTATTAAGCAAAGCCTAATCTGTTAACAATACGGATTCCAGTTCCGCTACAAGTGATTGCCCTGCGTTTAAGGCATGATCTGTAAGGCTGGCATCTTTGTCAGTTGGCTCCTGGAACTGATTAAAGGAACCAGAAAAGTTACCGGAAGTTCCTTGCACATCAACCCCTGCTTCATATTGATGAGCAAGCAGAAACGGTCTGCCAAGTTCGACCGTGCAGCCATTTTTGTCAAGGCTGCCATCAATCGCTGTAAAAGGCAGCCTTAAAAATTGATAGCCATCTTGATCATCTATTTTGTAATCAAAGGAACCATGGTCATAGTCCCAATTCCCACCAATCGAATAGCCGATGGGTTTTAACTTTTGCTCAAGCTTATACAAATCAAATTGTTTTCCTTCAACTTTAGACGGCAATTCCTTCATAACATATCACCCCTTTTAAGCATTAAGGTTAGTATTCCCGTTTGAAGAAATTTCAGTAAATGAAAACTCGCCGATTGGCAAGTCCGATAGGACGAAGACAGAGGCGTAGTTGAATTTATGCGTTAAGGAATATTAAAATTTGGAAAAATTTTATTATTCCTTATTAGCTAAAAAAGAGTGCTGAAGATTAAATCAGCACTCCTAATTATCATTATTTCAAACGCTTTTCCAGTTCCGCCTTTTTCTCCTCAAAACCAGGCTTGCCTAAAAGAGCGAACATATTCACTTTATAGGCTTCCACACCAGGCTGATCAAATGGGTTGACGCCAAGCAGGTAACCGCTCATGGCACATGCCTTTTCAAAGAAATAGACAAGATAGCCAAATGTATACTCATCCATTGCCGGGATCGATACAATTAAATTCGGAACGCCTCCATCGGTATGGGCAAGCATTGTTCCTTCAAATGCCTTGTTATTAACGAAATCCACAGTTTGACCTGCTAAATAATTAAGTCCATCAAGGTCGTTATCAAATTTCTCAATAGTCAGCTCGTGACGTGGATTTTCTACCTTGATGATGGTTTCAAATAGGTCACGGCGCCCTTCCTGCACATATTGACCAAGTGAATGAAGATCCGTTGAAAAATTAGCCGATGAAGGATAGATGCCCTTTTGGTCTTTTCCTTCACTTTCTCCGAACAGCTGCTTCCACCATTCTGAGAAATATTGCAGCCCTGGCTCATAATTTATCAGCATTTCAATAGTTTTACCTTTATTATAGAGCACGTTTCTGACGGCAGCATATTGATAAGCCTGGTTGTCCTCAAGCTCTGAATGGCTATAGTCCTCTTGAGCTTTCGCAGCCCCATCCATCATTTTCACAATATCCGCTCCGCTCGCAGCGATTGGCAGCAAGCCGACAGCTGTTAACACGGAATAGCGGCCACCGACATCATCAGGAATGACAAAGGTTTCATAGCCTTCTTCATTCGAAAGTGTTTTCAAAGCCCCTCTCGCTTTATCGGTTGTCGCATAAATTCGCTTGCGGGCTTCATCCACACCGTATTTTTCTTCGAGTAGTTTACGGAAAATACGGAAAGCAATCGCCGGTTCTGTGGTTGTTCCGGATTTGGAAATCACGTTAATCGAGAAATCCTTATTTTCAAGAAGGTCCATAATATCCCGCATATAAGAAGAGCTGATATTATTGCCCGTAAAAATAATTTGCGGGGTCTTCCGCTTGTCTTTTGGCAGGGCATTGTAAAAACTGTGCTGAAGCATTTCAACTGCAGCTCTTGCTCCTAAATAAGAGCCGCCAATCCCGATAACAAGCAGAACATCGGAATCTGTCTTGATTTTTTCAGCTGCTTTTTGAATCCGGGCAAATTCCTCTTTGTCATAGTTAGTTGGCAGGTCAATCCACCCTAAAAAGTCACTGCCAGCTCCGGTTTTTTCATGCAGGGAATGGTGGGCAACTTTAACAGCATCCCTTAAGTATGTAAGTTCATGTTCTCCAAAGAAGGAGAGAGCTTTTGAGTAATCAAAACGAACATGTGTCATGCATGATCCTCCATTATTTTATATTTCATAAATCACTTTATCGAATAAGGGGTGGATTAGCAAGGAAAGCCCCCTGTTGTAAGCGTACCCAATTTTGATGATTTTTTTACAAAATTGGACATTTTTCGTCTTTTGCCATTTTCATTTCGTTTTGTCCGAAACAAAAGGCTCAGGCAATATGCTAACGGGTTTACTATAGAGGTGCAATATTATAAACCACAGAGCAAAACGCACTTAGTTTTAATGGGTAACTTTCAGGGGCACGTAGACTTTAACAGGATTAGTGGGGCTGAGGAGACAGACCTCCGCAGATCCTGCATCACCCTCAATGCATCAAATGAGGTTCACTTGATTTTTTTGAAACATAAGAAGTCTTATCTTTAATTGAGTAACTAGTGATAGTAAAATAAGCGAAGATTTTTCCGCTAAATGTAGAATGGGGCTCATTCCGGCGTAAATAAGGGAAGGTTTTCCGCTTAAACAAAGCAAAATCCCCAATACTGAAGTTTTTTGAGTTAATAGGGGAAATTTCTCCGCCTATTTAAGTTATTCTTAATCTTTTTTACTTATTAAGGGAAATTTCTCCGCTTATTTATCAAACTCTATTTAGTGTCTAGTAAACATATACAACTTACGGTTGCTTTAGTCAGATAATGATTATTTGAAAAAAGGCTTAGAGATATTTTTATCTCAAAGCCTTATGGACTGTGCAATATACTGTGATTTCTGTTGTGAAAATTATGCGATTTGCTATGTGATTAGGTTTGTGATTTACCATTTTGCACCTCACAAGTAATCCTGTTAGCAATATGCCTGAGCCTCTTGTTTTATAATGACGCGCGATAAATCGCCAAGCAATCTTCTCTATTCAATTTGGTAAAGCTGCCAAATTCCCCGTTGGCCATCGCACGGTCTGCCATCAGGTCAAGTTTGCTTTCATCGATGTCATAATCAGCTAAACGAGCAGGGGCACCGATGCTGTTCCAGTACTCCCGCAGCTTACGAATACCTTCAAGGCCTGCTTCCTCAGCGCTTTTTCCTTCAGAATTAACGCCAAGAACCCGTTCGGCAAGCTGCTTGAAACGCTCAGGCTTGACTTTAAGATTGTGCTCCATCCAATGAGGGAAAAGAATCGCAAGGCCGCCGCCATGCGGAATGTCATAAACTGCCGACACTGCGTGCTCTAAATTATGGGTTGCCCAATCGCCGCGGTAGCCCATATTTAAAATACCGTTTAAAGCCATGGTGCCGCAATAAAGAATGGTTGCCCGGTGATCATAATTCTCAAGATCTTCCAGCAATTTTGGTGCTGTTTCCATAACTGTAATCAACAGAGATTCGCACATGCGGTCCTGAAAATCCGTTTCCTCAGTAAGATGGAAATAATGTTCAAGAACGTGGGACATCATGTCGACAATCCCATATATGGTTTGATTTTTTGGAACGGAATAAGTATGAACTGGATCAAGAATAGAGAATTTCGGAAATGTTACTGCACTTCCCCAGCCGTATTTTTCATTTGTTTCCCAATTTGTGATGACGGAACCCGCATTCATTTCCGAACCGGTTGCGGCCAGTGTCAGCACGGTACCGAACGGAAGTGCTTCCTTAGCAAATGCCTTTTTAATGACTATATCCCAGGCATCGCCGTCATATTTCGCTCCGGCAGCAATTAATTTGCTGCAATCAATTACACTTCCGCCGCCTACGGCCAAAATGAAGTCTATTCCTTCTGTTTTGCAGATTTCTACCCCTTTTCGGGCCGTTGTTATACGTGGGTTGGGTTCTACTCCAGGAAGTTCAAATACCTCTGCCCCAATCTCATTTAGAATTGTCACTACCTTGTCATAGAGACCAGTACGCTTGATGCTTCCGCCCCCATAAACTAGCAGGACTTTTTTTCCATAGCGCGGAACTTCTACTTTTAGTTGTTGAAGCTGATCTTTTCCAAAAATTAATTTGGTTGGATTTTGAAAAATAAAATTATCCATTTTTTTGAACACTCCCTTCCATTCTTTATTATTAAGGATATTAAGTTTTTTTGCAAAGTTGGCGCCCGCATATCCCTAGAGACAAAGGAATACCCGCCTGCAGGCGGGCGTTCCTTTCTTCATTTAAACCCATCCTCTATAAATAGATGCCTCGGCCATTTTTTGGATTCCCGTCATATAGGCAGCCAAACGCATATTAATATTTCGACTTTTCGACAAGTTATAGACCGTGGTAAAGGATTGGACAATTCTTTCTCGCAGTTTATCCAGGATTTCTTCTCTGCCCCAATAGTATCCTTGTTTATTTTGAACCCATTCAAAATAAGATACAATTACACCCCCGGCCCCAGTTAAAACATCGGGCACCAGAAAAATGCCACGCTCAGTAAGGATTCTGGTTGCCTTAATGGTCGTTGGCCCGTTTGCCACTTCAGCCACAAGCCTTGCTTTTATGGCATGTGCATTTTCTGCCGTAATTTGATTGGAGACAGCAGCAGGAATCAATATATCACAGTCCTGCTCCAGTAGTTCTTCATTTGTAATGGCACCGTCAAAAAGAGTTGATATCGTGCCAAAGCTGTCACGCCGTTTAAGAAGGTACTCTATATTTAAGCCGTCCGGGTCATATAGGGCACCATATACATCCGAAATTCCGATAATATCTGCTCCTGCTTCATGCAGAAACTTGGCAATAAAGCCTCCGGCATTGCCGAACCCTTGAATGATGACCCGGGCTCCCTTAAGTCTTATCCCCTGTTTTTCGGCTGCTTCTTCAATGCAGATCGCTGCCCCCAATGCTCCGGCTATATCACGGCCTTCTGAACCCCCGAGCACGAGCGGCTTTCCAGTAATGAATGCAGCTGAACCATACTGTTTAAGCTTGCTATATTCATCAAGCATCCATGCCATAATCTGGGCATTCGTGTAAATATCCGGGGCCGGAATATCTTTTGTCGGCCCGACAATTTGGCTGATTGCCCGTACATAACCGCGGCTTAACCGTTCAAGTTCTCCCATTGACATGGTTCTTGGATTACAAAGGACTCCCCCTTTTCCTCCTCCGAAAGGGAGACCGGCAATCCCGCATTTTAAACTCATCCAAATTGCCAATGCCTTTATATCATCTTCACAAACACAGGGATGAAATCGGATTCCCCCGATTGTTGGCCCAAGGGCATCATTATGCTGGGCCCGGAAGCCTGTAAAAATTTGTGTCGATCCATCATCCATCCTCACTGGAATTCTCACAATGAGCGACTTCATTGGCTCAGACAGCAAATCAAACATCTCCGGTTTAAACCCAAGTTTATCTAATACTTCGCGAAAGACCATTTGTGTAGATGTAAGCAGGCTTAATGTCTCTTTTTCCTTTCCATCTCCAACCGTATTCCCCATCACTGCACCCCTACTATATCAAAAAATCCCCATACGTTTAGCAGGGCTAAGGCCCCGCTGCTTTCATGAATGAAAGTCGTTATCCTAATATCTTTTGAATTCGTTCAATTGCCCAGTCGAGTTCTTCTTTTGTAATGACCAGCGGTGGAGCATAGCGAATGACGTTGTCATGGGTTTCTTTACACAAAAGACCCTCATCTTTTAATTGCTCGCAATATTTTCTAGCAGGTTCAGAGAGTTCCATACCAATAAACAGGCCTCGCCCGCGAATTTCTTTTATTTTTGGATTCTGGATTTCCCTTAGTTTCTTAACGAAATATTTTCCCAATTCCAATGACCTTTCCGCAAGTTTTTCTTCTTGAAGAACGTCGAGTGCTGCGATTGATACTGCGCATGCCATCGGATTTCCGCCAAAAGTGGACCCGTGTGAGCCCGGATTGAAGACTCCTAAAATATCGTTATTGGCAACAACGCAAGAGATTGGGAATACGCCCCCGCCAAGTGCTTTTCCGAGGATATACATATCCGGTACAATGCCTTCCCATTCACAGGCGAACATCTTTCCTGTCCGTGCCAGGCCTGCTTGAATTTCGTCGGCAATGAACAGAACATTATTTTCCTTACAAAGGTCATATGCTGCCTTGATATATCCTTCAGGCGGGATGATAATTCCCGCTTCACCTTGAATTGGTTCAATTAAGAAAGCCGCAGTGTTAGGTGTAATCGCCGACTTTAAAGACTCAATATCGCCGTATGGAACTAGTTTAATCCCTGGAAGCATCGGTCCAAAACCACGTTTGTATTCGTCGTCAGAAGACAAAGAAACTGCAAGCATCGTTCTGCCATGGAAGTTTCCGACGCAGCCGATGATTTCAGCTTGGTTATCAGGAATCTTTTTGACATCATAGCCCCAGCGCCTTGCTGCTTTCACAGCAGTTTCCACAGCTTCAGCACCTGTATTCATTGGGAGAGCCATTTCTTTGTTTGTCATTTTACAAATTTTTTCGTACCAAGGTCCAAGCTGATCGTTATGGAAAGCACGGGAAGTCAGCGTTACCCTATCGGCCTGTTCCTTTAACGCTTGAATAATTTTGGGGTGGCGGTGCCCTTGATTGACCGCTGAATAGGCGCTTAGCATATCCATATATTTATTGCCTTCCGGGTCTTCCACCCAAACTCCTTCGGCCTTATGAATCACGATTGGCAGGGGATGATAATTATGAGCGCCATACTTCTCGGTCTTTTCAATAATTTCTTGCGAATTTATATTTGCAGGCATTTATGAATCCTCCGTTTTCAGGCAATTTAGTTACATACATCTTTATTGTAGCCCAGCACGATAAAAGAATGAATTTGTTCACAAAAATTTTTATATTCTTCTTTAAAAGAATCAATAGCGACGGTTAACAGAAAAAATAAAGCCTAGACCCTTTATATGCTGAGTCTAGGCTTTAAAAATACTATTTTTTAATTTCTTCTCGTGAAGATTGGTCAATCCATTCCTGAAGCTTTTCTTTTAATGTGTTGAATCCTTGCTGTCCATCGCCTTCTTGGATAATGGCAGCAGCCTGGCGCTTACGCGGCTTTTTAGGGCGTGCCGCTTGTTGAACTGGTGCTTCTTCTGTAGCTTTGATGGAAAGGCCAATTTTTCCAGCCCCTTCATCCACCGACAAAACTTTAACCTTTATTTCGTCGCCTACTTTTAAATGGTCGTTTATATCCTTCACATATCCGTGCGTGATTTCAGAAATATGAACAAGACCCTGTGTATTTCCGTCCAAAGCAACAAATGCTCCATATGGTTGAATACCTGTTACTTTACCTGTTATAATACTACCGGTTTCAATTTTTCCTGACATGAAAACACTCCTAAGTAAATAAATTATATATCCCTTTTATACGCATTATAAAATTATATCACATCAGTTAGTCATAATCAAAAACTATTTTCCAAAAAATAAACAAATTCTTCAATATTTTCAAATTGTCAGAATATCGTAACATTATTTTGCAATGAGATTAAAAAAAAGGATTGTTACCATGATATAATAATAGACAGCAAACTATCCAAAAATAGGGGTGAACAGTATGAATTCAATCGGTCATATTATTAAAGAGGCCCGTGAAAGACGCCACATGACCCAGGAGGAACTTGCACAAAAGGTTAGAGTAGGGACTCAAACGATTGAGAATTATGAGTCAGGGGAACAAATGCCAAGCTCTCAAACGATTTTAAAACTATCTACTGTTCTCGATATTCCGGCCGCGGAGCTTTTAAAAAACCATAAAGAACCATCTGTGAATGATTGATAAAAAAAAGCGGAAATATCCGCTTTTTTTATTTATCAATGTATATAAAGAGGAAAATGTGGAAATTATGATAACATAAGCTTTCTAGTATTCCCCCCCTTTTTGAGCGGACCGCCTAACAGTTGGTCCGCTTTTTTTGTTAGATCGAACATGAATCATTGGATTTAATGGTTAAAAGTTCTTCCGCCATTTTCAAGCAGTTCTCCAACGGAATGATTCTCTCAAAAGAAAATTCATAAATGTCTTGGATTTTCCTTGCCAGCTTGACAGGCTCATCTAATTCATGAACAGCCTGAATCACATCCGCTATCTCTGTTTCATAGCTGGCGTTTGTCAACTGAAATGGATTCCATTCATTCAATAAATCAACGATCTTCAAATTTGTTTGAATCTCTTTTCTCATCGTAAAAATCTCCTATTACTTTTCCATTTTGCTTAAAATATTTTATCATAAGAGATAGGACTATAAAAATATTTCGGGTGGTGGGACAAAGATGTCAATATTTAATGAAAGAATTAACCGGAGGAATACCTCCTCAGTTAAATGGGAGGCAACAAAGCAGCTTTTTGGAGAAGAGGACCTGTGGCCGATGTGGGTTGCAGATATGGATTTCAAGCCGCCACAGGCTGTCATCACGGCAATAAAGGAGCGGGTGGAGCACGGTATTTTCGGCTATACATTTGTACCTCCCTCCACATCTCAAGCGATAGCAGAATGGCTTTTGAAAAGGCATCAGTGGAGTATTAAGCCGAATTGGCTTCTGTATTGCGGCGGCGTAGTACAGGCAATCAGCACGGCGATCCAAACGTTTACCGAAGAGGGCGATCAGGTACTGCTCCAATCACCAGTGTATACACCTTTTTTCGATATGATCGAAAAAAACAACCGAAAGATTATCAATGCTCCGCTTATTCTTGATGAAGATAGGTACAGGATTGACTTTACCGCTTTTGAAAATGCTTTAAAGCAAGGCTGCAAGCTCTTTTTGCTGTGCAGTCCGCATAACCCTGGAGGAAGAGTTTGGACCAAGGAAGAGCTTGAGAAAATGGCTAAACTCTGTTTAAAGTATAACTGCCTGATTCTTTCTGATGAAATACATTCCGATCTCGTCTATAAAAAGCATAAGCATATACCGATTGCGTCACTGAATGAGGAAATAGCTGAAAAGGTGGTTACTTTTATTGCCCCCAGCAAAACCTTCAATCTTGCCGGTCTGCACGCTTCCGCTGTTGTAATCAAAAATGAGACCTTGCGTACTCAATTCCAGGAAACGATGAGGCGGCAGGGGTCCTTTTCACTGAATACTTTTGGCATTACCGGGATGGAAGCTGCCTATCGTGAAGGCGAAGCTTGGCTCGAGGATTTGCTTGATTATCTTCAGAGTAATAAAGATTTCGCAATTTCCTATCTTAAGGAGCATCTGCCTGAAATTACTTGCATCGACTCGGAAGGAACCTATCTGCTTTGGCTGGATTGCCGAAAGCTTGGACTTACCGATAAGGAACTTAGGCAGCGCATCCTCCAAAAAGGAAAACTGGCGCTCGAGCCCGGCCCAAAATACGGACCAGGCGGCGAAGGCTTCGTCCGCATGAACATCGCCTGCCCAATGGATGATTTAATCGAAGGATTGAAGCGGCTGAAAAAAGCATTTGAATAAATGAAAACTCGCCGACTATAGCTAAATAAAAGAAATCCTGGCCCCACACGTAAATCAGCAGGGACAGGATTTTTTTATTTTAGTACATATTCAGCCAGTACGCTTTGCAGTTCATAGATATTTAAATTTTTGTTAAATTGTTTTTGCAAGGGCAGGGCGCTGCCGGAAACCCAAATTTTTAGCTCTGCATCCAAATCAAAATTCCCGGCCGTTTCAATGCTAAAATGAGTAATACTCTTATAAGGAATCGAATGATACTCGACTTTCTTTCCTGTTAAACCTTGCTTGTCCACTAAAATCAAGCGCTTGTTTGTAAAGAGGAACAAGTCGCGAATCAGCTTATACGCCTTCTCAATTTGTTCATTCGGCGCCAGCACCTTTGCAAATTCCTTTTGAATTTCTGCAACATTTACTTCCGAAGCGTTACCCATTAAGCCATCCAAAAATCCCATCAATAATCCCCCATTCTTCCAACTTATCTCATTTAAGTATACAAGAAAACTCACAGAGATACTGTGAGTTTTTCTAGATTTCCAGCCATTCGGTATGGAAGGTTCCTTCCTTATCGACTCGCTGATAAGTATGGGCTCCAAAATAATCCCTTTGCGCCTGCAGCAGGTTGGCAGGCAGTACCGCTGAACGGTAGCTATCATAGTAGGCAACGGCACTTGACAATCCTGGAACTGGAATTCCAATCTTTACGGCAGTTGCCACCACTTCCCTAGCAGACTCTTGATAATCAGCGGTAATCGACTGAAAATAAGAATCCAACAATAAATTTTCCAAATGCGGATCGCGGTCATAAGCATCCATGATATTTTGCAGAAATGCCGCTCGAATAATGCAGCCTCCCCGGAAAATCTTTGCAATTTCACCTGGCTTCAGGTCCCATTTATACTCCTTGGAGGCTGATTGATATTGACTGAATCCTTGTGCGTAGGAAATGATTTTACTAAAATATAAAGTTTTTCTGATGTGCTCAATAAAATCCTGCTTGTTTCCAACAAACTTATTCTCGCGCGGCCCACTTAAAATTTTGCTGGCTTTCATACGTTCATCCTTCATAGCTGAGATAAACCGCGCAAAGACCGATTCAGTAATCGTTGATAACGGCACACCTAATTCAAGCGCACTTTGACTGGTCCATTTTCCCGTTCCCTTTTGTCCGGCCGTATCAAGAATGACGTCAACTAAGGGCTTGCCGGTGTCAGGGTCGATTTTTGTAAAAATATCCGCAGTAATTTCGATAAGGTAGCTGTCTAGCTCTCCTTGGTTCCATTCATGAAAAACTTCATGAAGTTCTTTTGCGGACAAGCCCAGCATTGATTTCATAAGATGGTAAGTTTCACAAATAAGCTGGATATCCCCATACTCGATGCCATTGTGTACCATTTTGACAAAGTGTCCCGCTCCATCTGGTCCTATGTATGTACAGCACGGCTCACCATCTACCTGTGCAGAAATTGCTGTAAGCAGCGGCCCTACGTGCTCGTATGCTTCTTTTTGGCCGCTCGGCATGATGGAAGGACCCGTTAATGCCCCTTCTTCTCCTCCAGAAACTCCGGCACCAATGAAAAGAATCCCTTTGTCCGCAAGCGCCGCATTCCTCCGAATCGTATCCTGATAATAGCTGTTCCCACCATCAATAAGGATATCTCCTTGCTCCAAATGTGGAACGAGTGATTCAATTGCCTTATCCGTAATCACACCGGCATTCACCATCAACAAAATCTTCCGAGGTGTTTCCAGCGATTGGATAAATTCCCCGATGTTTGTGGTTCCGGTAATGTTTTTATCTTTATGCTGCTCTAATATATCGTTTACTTTCTCGGCAGATAGGTCGTAGATAGACACGGAGAAACCCTTGCTTTCAAAATTCAATGCCAAACTTCTCCCCATCACTCCGACTCCTACAACGCCCACTTGTTGTTTAGCCAATCTAAATCATCCCTTCAAGATGTTCAAAAAATATTTCACCACTTTTTATTATAAACGAAAAAATATTTCAAACAACTCTAATACACTAATTTAGAAAATTCAATTTTAGTATTCACTGAGAAGGGATGTTCATCCAATTTTTTTAATTTATGTGGAAGCCACTTTTAGCGAATCTAATATATGCTGCAAAAGCACTTCGCTTGAAACTTGAGGGGCACCGCCGCCTTGGGCGAAAGAGTCATTGCCCCCGCCTTTGCCGTTCATGAGATCCAGTCCGCTTTGAATCAACTTATTCATCTTTTCGGTTCGGGACGCCCCCCTAGCACATACTAGCTGGAGCCGGTCTTCATTTTCTGCTGCCAGCACAACCACCGCTGCATCATTTTCACCAGTCACAAGCCTTGCCAGCTTTTGCAGTTCCTGAATCGAACGGTTTTGGAATACTTCACCAATAACACCAGCGGATGAGGTCTTGCCCAGAAGCTCTTTCGCTTCATATTTTAGTAGGAGCTCTTGTTGCTGCTCCAGTTCCTTCTCCATTGCCTTCCTGCCTTCCAGTAGCCGAATGGCTGCTTGTTCCATCTCTGGTTCTGGTGTATTAAGAAGGTTTGTTAAGCTCAGCAACACCTTTTGTTTCTGAGAAAACTGCTTCAGGACACGTTCACCACAGACAAATTGAAGGCGGACCTTTTTCTTCTGTCTTTCCCAATCTAAAATCTTAATTGCCCTTACCTCACCTGTTCCTTTCGGATGCGTCCCGCCGCAGCCGTTATAATCAAAATCCGGAATGATAACGAGGCGGATATCTTCCTTAACCTTCGTTTCTTTTCGTAAAGGGTATTGAGATAATTCCTTCTCGGTCACCCATTTTGTTTCAATCGGTCTATTTTCTAAAATAATTTGATTGGCCAATTCCTCGGCTTTTTCTGCTTCTATTTCGGTTAATTGTTCAGTATCCAAGTCAATTGTGACGGTTTCATTACCTAGGTGAAAACCAACAGTTTTATACTCAAATAAATGCTCAAACGCCGCGGACAATATATGTTGGCCGGCATGCTGCTGCATATGGTCAAACCGCCGCTCCCAATCAATCTTCCCGCTTACTTCTATTTTCTCCAAGGGTAATGGGACCTCAAGCGAATGGCGAATTTCACCATCGACTTCCTCCACATTGACCACTTTGACTCCTTCTATCAAGCCTGTATCAAAAGGCTGTCCGCCGCCGGTCGGGTAAAAGGCAGTCTGTGATAACACAACGAACCAATTGCCTGAAGAATCCTGTTCCTGCTTTACAACTTCCGCTGTAAAGGATTTTATGTACGAGTCAGTATAGTACAATTTATTTTTCATCATAAATCTCGCCTCCGAAGAATTTCACTATACCCATTGTGGAAAAAAATGATAAATTAATCAAGCCAGAGAAAAACCTGCTCCATAAAGGAACAGGCAAAAATGATTAAGTTCGTATTAATTTCATTAAGGGATTATTTTTTTTCTTTTCTCGTGCCAGTAGGAGTAGTCATCTGTGGAAAACCGCCCATTTGCGGGAATCCTTGTTGTGGAAAACCGCCCATTTGTGGGAACCCTTGTTGTGGAAAACCGCCCATTTGTGGGAACCCTTGTTGTGGAAAACCGCCCATTTGTGGGAACCCTTGCTGTGGAAAACCGCCCATTTGTGGATAGCCGTGGTAACCGCCCATCATATGCGGGTAGTATTGCTGTGGAACGCCGCCCATTTGCGGGAATCCTTGCTGTGGAAAACCGCCCATTTGTGGAAATCCTGTCATTTGCGGAGACCCCATTGGTCCAAACTGACCTGGAAATCCACCCATTTGTCTCTTGCTCATCCTTATCCCTCCTAAACTATTTCATGGTAGTGTATGTACAACTAGTGGGATAAGCATAGATAGATACCTATTCTCATAAAAAAAGGCTGTTCCCCCTTTAAGCAAACAGCCTAACCTTTTCAGCCTGTTTTCCAAAGAAAAGTTTTTCAACTATTTTTTTTCATCCTGAGCTTTCTTTTGGCCCGGTTTCTGTTTATCATTGGAGATCTCCCCACAGGCGACTCTTTTTCCAGAATTACCTGCTGGCTGCGTCATACCATCATCTTTTTTCTGGGTTACGACAATGGAGGTACCTTCCTTTGTGAACAAGGATTTCTTCCCATCCTTTAGCGTCGCATTCGGGGCCATCAGGTCTACTTTCGCAGATCCGTCATCCTCAACAATTAAATTCGGCAAATCGCCGGCATGGGCACCTTTGGGATGAAGGAGGCCATGTTCTTTGCTTTCCGGGTTAAAATGGTTCCCTGCCGATTTAAAATCGGGTGCTTTGCATGTGCCTTTTTCATGGATATGAATAGCATGTACACCCGGCGTCAGGCCCTTTAGGCTTCCAGTCAATTTCACCCCGCTTGACTGCTCAGCCAATTCAAGCGTTCCAAGCGAATCTCCTGAAGCATTATACATTTCCACATTCACCTTTGTAATCGTCTTTTCCATACATCCCGACAGAAACAGGAGCGGAATGAACAGACAAAGTTTTTTCATATTTATGGATCCCCCCACAATAGACAATTTGCGATTAGTATGAACAATCGAATATTGTCCTATTCCCGCTGTGCCAAAAAGAAAAAGAACAGCCTATTTTAGCTGTTCTTTTGTGAAGTGTTATTTTGTTCAAGCTGTTTCTCTAATTCTTTTGCCTTCAGCGCTTCCCGCTTTGAAATTTTTATGATAAAGCGAAACGTAAGTATGGCTGCCACAAAGAAAATCGCAAAGCTGATGACAGCTGGGATATATTCTGATTTATCTTCCGGGAAGTATAAAAACAAGGATAGAATAAATGGCTGAAACATATTAATCTCCCTTTCTACAGAGACCTGTCTAAAGCCTAATTATACAATAAATGATGTTTCAGACCAATTTTTTATTCTCCTATTTTAGAATCTTAACATGCTTAATCACAACATCTGTTTCCGGCTTGTCCTTTGCATCAACCTTTGAATCGGAAATTTTGTCAACGATATCCATTCCCTCGACCACTTGTCCAAAAACAGTGTGCTTAAAGTCGAGCCATGGAGTCCCGCCATTCTCTGCATATGCCTCGATTATTTCTTTCGGATAACCGGCCTTTTCCATTTGTGACTTCATCGATGGATCAAGCTTTGTGCTTTGAACGATAAAAAACTGGCTTCCGTTCGTATTGGCACCTGCGTTTGCCATTGATAACGCCCCGCGCAAGTTAAACAGGTTTTTCGAGAACTCATCCTCAAACGGCTTACCCCAAATACTTTGGCCGCCTGTCCCATTCCCGTTCGGGTCTCCGCCTTGAATCATGAAGTCCTTAATGACCCTATGAAAAATCAGGCCGTCATAATAACCAGCCTCGCTATGTTTTACAAAATTTTCGACTGCTTTTGGAGCGTACTCCGGAAATAATTTGATTTTGATATTTCCCATTGAAGTTTCCATTTCCACGAGCCGCTCATTCTCAGCTACTTCTGTTGTAAGCTGTGGATAAACTGTATTTCCCACTTGCTGCTCTCCTTTCTTCTGTTCAGTTTTTGGCGCGGCAGTGTCCGATTTACTTTCTTCCGTCTTACTGCTTGTCCCACATGCGGCCAATAGAACAACCATGATTAAAAATAAAATAAAGATATGTACATTCCTTCTCATACTAGCTTTCCTCCATTCTCTCGCTTTAAACGAGATTATAATTTTTTGCATCATGTTTTTAATTTATTATTTTTCATAATAAAATGGAAGAAGCAAAAGAATGAATTTAGAGTTAGGAGTGTTTTATTGTGTCAGAATTAGAACTAGGAACGATTGTAACGGGGATTTATAAGACTGGAAAATATATCGGGGAAATCACGGATGTAAGACCACAAGCCTATTTGGTAAGGGTTTTGGCGGTTGCCAAGCACCCGATGCAGGGGGATTTACATAATCCTAAGGATGCTGATGTTATGATTTTTCATGAAAGACGGGCGCTGGCACATCGGGAACAGGCGAATATTCCGAAACAAATGGTCAAACCGTTCGAAGGAGACGTACCTGAATATTTATCATCACTGAAGGAAGCATGTGGAAAAATGAGAAACGAACTAGAGGAGATGCAAACCAAATGGGCCGAAATGAGCCTGAACATGTTGGATTCCCTTGAAAAGGATTATTTTAAGTAATAGTAAAGGCCAAATCCATTAAAGTGATTTGGCCTTTTATGCGAATTCATTTAAGAACTTTGAAAAATCAATACGATCACCAATGGTCGTTGGTTTTGGCTTCTCTAAATAACGTTTATCCTTTTCTACCAACTTGAATATATTATAGGTAGTCAACGCATCATCCAGGGCCCGGTGGTGCCTGCCTGTCCCTTCCTTCCCATATTCCTGGACCGCTTTCCAAAGACCGGTTTGATTTTGGTCACCGAAGAATCGTTTATACTCCATCGATAAATCTAATTCTGCAGCATGGAATGGAAACACAACGCCTGCCGCTAAACAATTCTGGCGAAGTACCTTCATATCCATATTTCCCCATGTAACAATGGTGGTATCCAATTTATTTTTATTAAACTCCTCGAGCTTTCGGATAAACTCAAAAAAGGATAACCCCGTGTCCACTTGCTGCTGCGTAATATGTAAGAAGGACTTGCAGCGTTCGGTTAATCTTGGAAATTTAAGCGGTGTAACAAAAGAGGAAAACTGCTCGGTAATATGATCGTCCACTACCGCAACAATTCCGACCTCAATAATTTCCGCAAAAAAGTCCTTCACTCGAACATTCCGTTCAGGCATTGTAAATTCAAAATCAATAAACAAATGCTGCCGCGCTGCCTTCATCACTTTCACCCACCTTCCATTTAAGTCATCTTATTACATTATATAACGATACCTGTACAAAAAATTGTGCTCATTTCTTACATTATAGCATGAATTTGAAGTAAATTTTTTAAATTTTTGTACAATATGGTAAAAAAGGACGGGAATTATCCCCCATCCCCACTTATGACTATTTCTTTTTAATGACAGCCATCGTGCACCTTGATACGCAAATAAGGCGGTCCTGTTCATCAGTAAGTTTAATATCCCAAACCTGTGTCGTTCTCCCTTGGTGCAGGACAGTTCCGACAGCCGTAACCACTCCCTCATGTTTGGACCGGACATGATTGGCATTAATTTCTAGTCCAGCGACAACCTCTGTCTCCTGGTCAACTAACTCATAGGCACCGACACTTGCCACCGTTTCCGCCAAGGCAACTGATGCTCCGCCGTGCAAAATTCCAAATGGCTGGCGGGTGCGTTCATCAACCGGCATAGTAGCAATAACTTTTCCCTTTTCAAGGTGGGTGACTTCAATTCCAAGTGCTTGTAATAATGTATTTTCTATCATGTATTTTCCCTCCAATATGTATTTGGTCCACATTAACCTATTCTCGTTTTTTGAACAATTTCCTTTATATTTTTTTAAAAGAAAAAACAGCCCGCGCAGAGCTGCTTTTTCAAATATTAATAATAAGGTGCACCAAAACCAGGGTAGCCAATGCCAGGATATCCAATCCCCGGATAGCCAATTCCAGGGTAGCCAAAACCACCATAGAACGGCGGTCTAACAGCCCAAGAAGCCCCTAATCCACCGCCAATCAAACCTCCTAAAAAACTAAGCCCGCCAATAGCCAACGGCAAGCCCCATCCCCATCCTCCAATAAACCTTTGATCCTGGACCGGGTATGGACTTCGATAATATGGGTACATGAAGGCCTTTCCTCCTTTTCCTTTATACTTGCCTATACTATTTCATATGCAAGGATAACTGGTTTGGAGTGGGCGGGCTTAGTCTATGGCAAGCCCCTTTCCTATTTTTCAATAGGCTCAAAGCGTTCAACAAAAAGGGCTAGAGTTCTGGTCATGACGCCTGTTGCCCCGGCAGGGCCAAGGTCATGGGATTTTGATGTCGTCGCTGTCCCAGCAATGTCCAAATGAACCCAGGGTGTATTTTCAGCAAATTCGCCGATAAACGCTCCGGCAACAATGGCATGACCTTCGCTGCCTGGAGAATTGTTAAGGTCAGCCACTTTACTGTTCCTGACCCGTTCCTTTTCACTTTCAAACAGAGGCAGCTGCCACATCTGCTCGCCTGCTTCCATCGAGGCTTCCAATACCTGCTCATATATCGTCTCATGATTTGTCATAGCGCCTGTGGTGTTTAAACCAAGGGCAGTAATAACGCCTCCTGTCAGGGTAGCAACATCCACCAAGTACTCGGCTCCATGATGCTTTGCATAAGTTACTGCATCAGCAAGGACGAGCCTGCCTTCTGCATCTGTATTTAAAACTTCAATTGTTTTCCCGCTCATAGAAGTAATTACATCATCCGGCTTAAAGGCATTTCCGCTAATCATATTGTCCGTTGATGGGATAACAGCCACAACGTTCTGCTCTGGTCTAAGTTCGCCGATAATTTCCATGGCACCAAGAACAGCGGCTGCACCGCCCATGTCAGATTTCATTCCAACGATGCCTGCTTTCGTTTTAATGGAGTAGCCTCCAGTATCAAAAGTGATCCCTTTTCCAACAAGGCCGATGACATCCTTCCATTCTTCTTTACCTTGATATTTTAAAACAATCATTTTCGGCGGCTCTACAGACCCTTTATTGACGGCGAGGAAAGCCCCCATACCCAATTTTTCAATCTCAGCTTTATCGAGGATTTCTGCCTCAAAATCGTACTTTTTAGCGAGTTCTACAGCATAATCAGCCATATCAGTAGCAGTCAGCATATTACCTGGAGTGTTAACGAGCGTGCGGGCTGAATTGGTTCCCTTGCCAAAGGCATATCCAACCGTTAATGAGGCTAATATTTCCCCCTCATCAACACTGTTACAACAAATTGTTAGCTGTTCAAGCTTCTTCTCAGGTTCATTTGATTTTTGCTTATAGCCATCGAACTGATAAGTGGCTAGAGCATATGCCTCACTTAG
This sequence comes from Neobacillus sp. SAB-20_R2A, assembly GCF_049568635.1. Classification (NCBI taxonomy): domain Bacteria; kingdom Bacillati; phylum Bacillota; class Bacilli; order Caryophanales; family Bacillaceae; genus Neobacillus; species Neobacillus sp. SAB-20_R2A. The sequence continues at coordinate 4,907,002 of NZ_CP145895.1, forward strand.
CGTATGAGCAGCATCCGGTCCATCTACCTTTTCGCTTATGAAAGAATCCAAATATACGAACGCTTCTGTCTGCTTGCCCGCCTTTAACTCTTTGAACAGCCGTCCAAAAGCCTTCCGCAATTTATCAAAGGATAGTTCCTTTTCTTTGCCAAGACCGACAATCCAAAGCCGCTTGGAACCGATTTTGCCGAAGCTATGTACTTTGTTAATTTTATTTAGCTTTGCCGAGAGATCCCCTGTTTTGACGAGTTCTGTCAACTGCCCATCAAAAGCCTCATCCAAGTTGGCCAGCAGTCCGGAAAACTTCTCCGGTTTATCCAATAGACCTATAACTAAGCTTTCATGCTCTGCTGATAAATCGAATTCTTTTTTTACATCAAACATTTTAATCGACCTCCGCTTTTTGATTCGAATCCATTATACCGAATCAGGCAATTTATTTCGATACTCTAAACACCCTCCAAATACAAAAACAACTGTGGCAGCTTTGGTAATTCCCCCACCTGTTCAAACGGGACACTGTCTATGTCTTGAGGAAATAGAGCCAAGCATTGTTCAATAAATGGATAGACTTTTTCCAAGTCCAGCCCCCAAAACTTGGGACGGTATGCCTGCAGGTAGCGGTGGGCTGTCGCCATCATGGGCCTGGCTCCCTTCACATTTCCGTACTCATAGTGATAAATGGCCACACTCATTTGCAATAATCCTTTTAAAAAAAGATTATCCCGATCAATCAGCCACATTTCCTCGAGCAGGTCGTGGCAAGTGTAATAATCCCCTTCATTAAAACTGACAAAAAACTCATAATACTCGATTGGATAATCCATAAAACCACCTGCCCTTATGCCTTTTTTTCAATTTTATTAGATAGGCATTCAGAATTCCATAAAAAAACAAAAACAGGCACGGGGGCCTGTTATTTTTTTTCTGAGCTTGTATATTGCTGCCTGAAGACCTGCAGGGATTTATCTTCATTTAAAGCTTGCAGCTGTTCCTCAGTCAGTTTGCCATTTCCTTTTTGAACAATATATACATCGACCGTTTTCTTGCCCCAATGTCTGTAAACATCCTCAACTGTTTCATAATAAAGGTCCAAACGATTTCCCTTAATAGCACCGCCTTTATCAGCGACCACTCCATACCCATACCCCGGAATAAAAAGGACGGTTCCAATTGGAAAAACAGTTAGGTCGGCTGCAATGGTGGAAAACAAATCACGCTTTACCTTAACACCAGAATAAGTGATTCCATATTCGGGGTGGCCCTGATTTTTCCCGGTGGATTCTGCCCCAGCCGTATAGCCGGTTGCTGTCACGGTATGTTTAGGGTATTGGGACCAATCAATGGAATTCTCCAGTGTTTGGGCAGGCGCAGTAACTGTCTCGCTTACCGAAACGGCTTTAACTAGATGAAAAAACATAGTCTGCACAGGTAAACCTGAAATAGATTGGAACGTCGCGAATAATGCCAAAAAGAACAAAATAATCATAGCAAATCGTTTCGTCCAATTTTTCATTTTATTCATTCTCTTTTTCACTCCTCCCAAAATATTCATTCCCAAGTAGGAATGAATTATTCAAAAAAGAAGTGAAAAAAATTACCAATTAAATTTTATATTAAAAAAGACCTTCATTTAAGAGAAGGTCTAAAACATTTGATATCCATTTTTTCGTAAGAATTTGATAGTAAGACCTGCGGCAATTGCCCCTGCCAGACCACTAGATAAAATAAGGACATCCGCAGTTGCTAAGGAGCCTAGTCTGTGCCCTAAGTCTAAAAAGGCAGCTTTGCTATTGGTAAAATATTCCAAAAACGAGACTTTATCTATGATAAAAATGGCGACAATCGGATAAATGACAGCCATAATCCACGACATTCTTAAAAGCATATTCAGAATAAAGCCAATTCCAAAAAACAACACAAAAAACAGTACAATTGAAATAATCAAGACAACAATGCTCATTTGCATTGAAACTCCCCCTTTGCATCAACATATAGTGTACTCAATGTCCATGTGGGAGTCAATATTAACAGCATTTTGGACGCAAAAAAATAGCCCTTCGAGTTTTCGAAGAACTGGGTTTGCCTTTTTTCCTAGGAACCGTTATTTTTCAACTTTCTTGCCAGTGCCGCCGCAGCTTGCGCAGGTTTCGCTTCCGCCGAGAACCAATTGAAAATAGCCGTTTCCGGAACAATAATCACAGGTTTTTGTGTCAACACTTTGAACTGTCATTATCATCATCCCTTTTCTATTAACTTAATTTTCTGATAATATACCAAGTATTCAAATAAAAGGAAAGAGCGAAATTCAGGCAATTTGGACGGAAGAAAACGGATACAACTACCGTTTTCTTTCATTTTCTAAGTGTGACATAAATTTTCAAAAAATTATAAAAATAATTTATAAGCGGTATAACCAAACTGGTCACCAGGATTTATGCCGTTAATAATAGGCTTCTCAAGCAAATCCTTTTGCCCAATCAGATACTCCAAAAGAATCGAGGCTTCCTTTTCCTTTAGCAGTTCTTCCGGCGCCATAAATCTAGCTTCGTACAATTCATATTCCTGATGGGTAATGTCCATTTTCCCGACTGGTTCAAGTAAAAAAAGCAGCATGTTATCACTAATTTCACTTTTAATAACACCTGTACGCAGCCCAATCAGTCCTTTAACGGTACAAGCAATTCCCGTTTCTTCCTTCACCTCTCGAAGCACGGCTTCATCTGCCGTCTCACCTTCTTCCACAAAGCCTGCAGGGAGGGACCACTTGCCTTTTAACCCGCCATACCTTTTTTTAACTACCAGCCATTCCCCCGCATCGGATTGAACTAATCCAGAAACAGCCAGCCAGACCTTCCCTCGTTTTTCCCTACTGCTCATAATTTTCCCCCTATCTGTAGCTTTTAAAACTATTCTAACAAAAAAAGGACAGGGGTGCCCTGTCCTTTTTTTGTTACGGAGATTTATTAAAAGATATTAAATTTACCTTTTTTCAATACAAGACCAGCTCCGCCAATCATGTAAAGAGAACGGTTATCGACTACTTTCTTCATGAAAGAAGCACTTGCCCCTGTTATTTTCTTACCAAAAACAACTCCAATAGCGTCATCCTCACCAAGAGAGCAGACAGTACCTTTATTATCAAACTTGAACTCTTCAAGGTCTTGCTTATTGCGTACAAGTGCAGCAATATTACGTGCACACACTTCACCCTGCTGCATCGCTATCTGCGCAGTCGGCGGATATGGGCGGTTGATTTCTTCATTAATAACCAGCGAGCTGTCGCCAAGAATGAAGACATCATTGAAGCCAGGAACTCTTAAATCAGGTTGAACTTTGACACGCCCTCTCATTGCTTCGAAACCGGACTTTTCGATAACGGAGTTTCCGCGGACACCGGCCGCCCAAACAACAGTACCGGCTTTGATTTCACGAGGCTCATCTTCACCTTTTGCAACAAAAATCCCTTCAGGCGTGCACTCCTTAATTGCCGTTCCGATTAAGAATTCAACACCCTTACGCTCCAATTGTGATACAGCATACTTTACTAATTCAGGATCAAATCCAGGCAGTACAGTTGGTGCAGCTTCCACACAGATAATTTTCACTTTATGCTGATCCACATCGTATTCATGACATAATTCTGGAACACGATTGGTCAATTCTCCAAGAAACTCGATTCCTGTGAAACCAGCGCCGCCGACAACAATTGTCAAGCGTGTATCATCCTTTTCCTCTTCCATATTGTAAGTGGCGAATTGATATTCCATATGCTCACGAAGCAAACGGGAGGAATTTACATTCGTAATACCGAAAGCATATTCCTTCAAGCCTTTGATGCCGAAGGTTTCAGGCTCTCCGCCAAGTGCAATCACAAGATAATCATATTCCACTTCGCCGTTCTCTAAAATAACTTTCTTTTCATCCTTCTTAATCTCAACAACGGTACTTTGAACAAAGTCAACCTTGCTGCGATCAATGACATCGCGAATATCATAACGAACCTTGTCGTGGTGCAATGTACCGGCTGAAGCCTCATGCAGCCAAGTGGTTTCATAGTGGTAATCATTTTTGTTCACTAAGACAATATCCGCTTCGTTAACACCAAGGTGCTTTTGCAAGCGTACAGTCGTCATCAGCCCGCCGTAGCCCGCTCCGAGAATAACAATTTTAGGCTTTCTCAACGCAATCACTTCCACCCTTATAAAATATTTTAAATAAATCCTCTTTTTCTTATCTTCCACAGCTTTGTCGATTATTATTTTGGTTTACTGGAAAATGTATGTGATATAATTCACGAACGAGGATAAAAATAAAGAACCTAGCAAACATAAAGTTTGGGAATCCAAACAAATGCTATTTTGTGAAAAACAGAGCAAGACATTTCATAAAAAATTGTACCTGTTTTGTCACAAAATCTTAACAATATATCCACAATACATCATATGCTACTTCTATCCGAAATTCAAGCAATTTATCGAATATATTTATCGCAAAAATAGTATAAATTTTCACAAATTATTATTCATTGTCATAATTTTCTCAACAAAGATATGAGGATTTACATATTTTATGTTATGATATGAGTGGAATCGTAACTACTAGTTGGGGGGATACGGAGTGCAAGAGCAAAAGGTTTATGATATTACCATCATCGGAGGAGGCCCCGTTGGTCTTTTTACTGCCTTTTATGGGGGAATGAGACAAGCATCCGTTAGAATTATTGAAAGCTTGCCTCAGTTGGGCGGTCAATTATCTGCGCTTTATCCGGAAAAATATATTTATGATGTTGCCGGATTCCCAAAAGTCCGTGCACAGGAGTTAATAAATAACTTAAAGGAGCAAATGGCCAAGTTTGAGCCTACTGTTGCTCTGGAGCAATCTGTGGAAAAGCTTGAAAAGCAGGATGATGGAACCTTTAAATTAACAACAAACAAAGAGATCCACTATTCTAAAACCGTTATTATCACTGCCGGAAATGGTGCATTCCAGCCTCGTCGTTTGGAGCTCGAGAGCGCTGCTCAGTATGATGGCAAAAACCTTTATTACTTTATCGATGATTTGAATCAATTTGCCGGACAAAAGGTTGTTGTATTTGGCGGCGGCGACTCTGCAGTCGACTGGGCACTAATGCTTGAGCCAATTGCCGAAAAAGTAACGATTGTTCACCGCCGTGACAAGTTCCGCGCCCATGAACACAGCGTAGAAAACTTGATGAATTCCAAAGTAGATGTGAAAACACCATATGTTCCTGCAGAATTAATCGGTGATGAAACTGGCATTAAACAGGTCGTTCTTGAAACCGTAAACGGAGAAACAAAAGAAACCGTTGACGTTGACGCCGTTATTTGCAACTATGGCTTCATTTCCTCCCTCGGACCTATTAAAGAATGGGGCCTCGAAATTGAAAAGAATTCCATTAAGGTAAATTCCAAGATGGAAACCAATATCCCTGGAATTTACGCTGCCGGAGATATCTGCACCTATGATGGGAAAGTAAAATTAATTGCCTGCGGCTTCGGTGAAGCCCCAACTGCCGTAAATAATGCGAAGGCATACATGGACCCTAAAGCAAAAATCCAACCACTTCATAGTTCTTCCATGTTCGATAAATAATTATTAACTAATACGAAAGGCGTCCAAATTAGGACGCCTTTTTAGTATTATCCATTATGAAATTTGTACATCCACAGTACCCCTGATTTTAGCAGACGGGCAACGCGGCCGGTTAAAGGCCGATCTGCTAGCATCGCAAAGCCATGCTTTTTCCCTAATGAACCAAGAACTCCCTTTAATTTGATAGGCGGGAAAGAATCAGGCAGTTCTTCGCCGTTCCAGCGCTTTTTTAAAACTTCGACAATCTGTTCGGCCTGTCCTTCTGCTAGCTGTGCACTTGGCGCATGCGGCAGACTTGCACAATCACCGAGAACAAAAACATGCTCATCATGAGGCAAAAAGTGCTGCGGGGTTAACACCATTCGTCCCGAGCTATCCTTTTCCCCTTCCATTTCACGGATAACTTTATTCGCCTGGATCCCTGCTGTCCATACAATTACATCACAAGAAATGGACTTGTCATGGTTATAAAGGGTGTTTTCCTCTACTTTGGTGATATTGGAATTATTAATGATTTCAACGTTATGCTTTACAAACCAGTTCTCTACATATTTGCTCAACCTGTCAGGGAATGCAGAGAGAATATGCTTCCCGCGGTCAAATAATTTTATTTGCAAATCATCGCGGCTTTCGCTTAATTCGCTGGCAAGCTCCACTCCGGATAGGCCTGCCCCAACAATCCCAACGACTGAACCAGGAGGTAAATTATTCAAGACAGAATAGGTTTCCCTTGATTTACCGATACTTTGAATGCTATAGGTATATTGATCAGCACCCGGCACACCATGGTATTTATCTTCACAGCCCAATCCGATAACGAGGTCATCATAGCTTATTGGCTGAGCGTCTTTTAACAGGACATTTTTTTCTTCTCTGTCAATCCCGATGACTTCCCCAAAAACTACCTCAAGTCTAGGATGCTCTGGAAAGGAAACGCGTATTTCTTTATCTGAAATCGTCCCAGCAGCTAAAGCATAGTATTCTGTTTTTAAACAATGGTAAGGAACACGATCCACAAGTGTGATGGTCACGTCCTCAGGCAGGTTATTGGGAAGAAGTTCGGAGAGAATTTTCATGCCCCCATAACCGCCTCCAAGAATGACTAATTTTTTCATGCTTATTTCCCCTTTGTCATAACTGTACTATAGATTTTTCTATTTTTTTATTTTGTTCAGAAAGACAGTATTTCAATTGAAATTACGAGTGGGATTTTATTGAAATAGATATTCCGTCCATTTAACACACAAATATGAGTATAACGAAAATATGGCTAAATAACAACACATTTAAAATACATCTTGACAGGTTTGCCAAGAACGTGATAATTGACGAAGCAGCCTAAAAGCGGTAGGATAAGTAGTTGTGGAGAGGTGAAGGTAATGATTAAGCCGATCATTGAATTTTGTGTCAGTAATCTTGCTAGTGGGGCACAGAAAGCACTAGAAATATTAGAAAGAGATCCAAATTTGGATATCATTGAATATGGATGTCTCGGCTATTGTGGTAAATGCGCATCCACTCTCTATGCGCTTGTAAATGGAGAAGTTGTTATTGGTAAAACCCCTGAAGATTTGGTGGATAATATTTATCAGTATCTCGAAGAAAATCCTATGTTCTAAATATAAAGGGAGCTAGCCGCTCCCTTTTCTATATTGACAGCATATCCTGTTACTAAAAAATCGTATTAGTTGAGTAGTTTTCAGCTAGTGTATATACTAATTTTATAAGCCTCAATTATTTAAGGAGGGGTCAGATTATGAGCAAAGATATCGTTATTTTAACAGAAGCAGCATCACTGCAAATTAAAGATATGATGAAGCATAATGAAGAGGAAGGCGCTTTTTTGCGAGTCAGTGTAAAAGGCGGCGGCTGCAGCGGCTTATCTTACGGCATGGGTTTTGAGCACGAAGTTAAAGAAGATGACCATCAATTTGAACAATTTGGCATAAAGGTTCTTGTCGATAAAGAGAGTGCTCCAATCTTAAATGGAACGAAAATCGATTACAAGCAATCGATGATGGGCGGGGGATTTACGATTGATAACCCTAACGCGATTGCGTCTTGCGGCTGTGGTTCATCTTTCCGTACCGCAACAGCGGCTGGAACACCTGAAGAGTGTTAAGACTTTGTTTTAAGATCAGAGGCTGTCTTTCGAGACAGCCTCTTTCCTTCTTATATCGCCTTGTACCCGTACTTTTCCAATTCGGAAAAAATCGTTTTAAGACGAGGGTTACCCTCGCCAACCACTTTATCCTTTATCACCACAACCGGATAAAACATATCCTCTTCAATAACCCTCTGGGCAAATTGCGATTTATCGCTATCTTCAGGCGGCTGAAAAATATCTACATAGGTCATTTTAACAGGCTGCTCCGGAAATTTTCTCGCAATCGCTGCTTCCAGCCATTCAAAGGTTTCCTTTGAGGATGGCAGATTCACACAGCTTGGGCAGAGTACTGCCGCTCCATAAAGGATAATTTCCACTTCCGTAAATTCCATAAAACCATTCCTTATATTTTTCTTTTATTTTACAATATAGCCCCTTCAAAACCTAAGAAAATGACTTTATTTCTCCAGTTTCTGAGAATGGATTTTTCCTTGCACCGACAGTATAATATAAGTAGGAAAGGAGTCGATGAAAGTGTCAGAACAGGAAATGTTTGAACAAGTACAAGAAGTATTAGATAAATTACGCCCATTTCTTCTTCGCGATGGCGGAGACTGCGAACTAGTTGATGTGGAGGAAGGCATTGTTAAGCTTCGCTTACTTGGCGCTTGCGGATCTTGCCCAAGTTCTACCATCACACTAAAAGCAGGTATTGAACGGGCTTTACTAGAAGAAGTACCTGGTGTTGTTGAAGTCGAGCAAGTTTTCTAAAAAATAATAATAAAGCGATTGCCTAAAGAAGCAATCGCTTTTTTGTATTCAGTTAAAGCCCATTAAGAATATAACCAATCCAGCTGCGGAAGGCTTAAATGTTTCACCGGCGCCCCTGAAATATGAAAAAAGCCTGCCAGAAAACGTTCGTATTCGGAGGACTGCCGCAAAATTTTCCCTAAAGTATCCTCCAACAGCTTTTTTTCCTGTTCCGAGCGGGTAATATAATAATTTTCCACACACTCGAAGTAATGGAGCGGAAAAATTAAGCGGGCATATAAAAGCCGCCATGAAAAAGAGGACAATGGGGATATCCCCTGATATTCATCGTAAAACTGTTTTAATTCCATATCATATGTCTGGATATTATGAAAATATTGTTCCCTTGTCCACTCAGCCAAATCACGGCTGCGGTGGTCGAATACCCATTCAAATGGATTTCTGATCATATATTGCCCGCCCCACGTTTTTTTCGTGAAACGTTCATAGCAAACTGTCCCGCTGTCTGTTTCCAAGGGGGAATCATCAATTTCCGTATCCACTAAATATTGGATCGCATTCTCTGTTAATCCCATGTAATACGGAAATGACTCAATAAACAATTTTTCAAATTCATCCTCGGGTGTTTGAAAAAGCAGTCCACTCCACACTTTTTCCATCTGTTCCAGCCGTTTTTCCCAAATCCCCTTCCATTGTCCAACTCTGCTCGACCGCTGAATCTGAAAAGGCACCCTTCTGCCCCGCTCATGAAATTTTGCCAGTTTCCGCCCCAATTTGGATATTCGCTGCTGCTGGTCCGTCTGCCGGTTTACTAATACGCAGTATTTATTTTGTTCCCAGTTTGTAATATAGTTGCCATCCTTAGTCTGCATGAATGCAGGGACATTTTTGTCACCTGTTTGGCGCATATGTTCAGCAATGCTTGCCAGTTCCTTCATATCCTCCTCCTCTCTGCCCCCAGGACTTACAATCAAATATAGCAAGCCATTTCCTCTTAGCGCATCAAAAGCATCTATTTTAACCTGTTCCTCAGCCTTGATTCCATATTGATCCTCCAGCATTTTTCGCAGCATCTCTCCACCCCTTCTTCTTTTCACCTCTACGTCATATATATGAGTAAAGCCAAGAAAACTTGTTGTCTTCCTTTTAGTAATAACAATTCATAAAGTTATTTTATTTGATTCTTGAAAGGATAATTGCATATCATAAGTTAATAGAGCAATTATAGAAAAATTTACAGAAAAGGTGATATAAGGGATGGCAGAACAAAAAAAGACAAATGTTGTTCAGGAAACGGCTCGCAGGTTATTGAAAGAAAGAGGGGTAGAAATCCAAGATATTGCCAATTTGGTTTTTTATCTCCAGGAAAAATATCATAAAAACCTGCAAATGGAAGACTGTATTGCGAACGTGGAAAAAGTACTTACTAAAAGGGAAGTCCAAAATGCCATTATTACCGGAATCCAGCTTGATGTCTTAGCTGAAAAAGGGATGCTTGAGGAGCCGCTGCAATCAATTATCGCAACAGACGAAAGTCTTTACGGGGTGGATGAGATTTTGGCTTTTTCGATCGTGAATGTGTACGGTTCAATCGGCTTTACTAATTACGGCTATATCGATAAGCAAAAGCCTGGTATTTTGGCACATTTAAATGATAAATCAACTGGCCAATGCCATACCTTTTTAGATGATATCGTTGGCGCCATTGCCGCTGCCGCCTCAAGCAGACTGGCACACGCTGCAGCCAATTGCGAATAAGATTAAAAATAAAGAAAACTCGCCGATTGACGAGTCCCTAAGGGCGAAGACAGAGGCGTAGTTGCACTTATGCGTTAAGAAAGTATAAAGCTTTCGACAGAAAGTTTATATTTTCTTATTAACAGATAAAGGATGGCTATTTCAGCCATCCTTTTATGGTTCCCAGTGGTCCAGTGTATCGATTGTATATGTAGGATGAATAGTATATCCTTTTAATAGTTCCTTCGTGGTGACGCCCGTATGAACGAGCAAAGTGTCGATCCCTGCATTTATTCCCGCTAAAATATCAGTATCATAATTATCGCCCACCATCAGCGTATCTTCTTTGGCCACACCTAAAACCTTTAACGCCTGTTCCATAATAATAGCTTCCGGCTTTCCGATAAAAATCGGCTTTGTTTGCGTTGATACTGCTATAACCGATGTTATCGAGCCATTGCCCGGTACTAACCCTCTTTCAGTGGGCAGGGCGATATCGCCATTTGTCGAAATAAATATGGCTCCGTTTCGGACAGCCAGACAGGCAATTGTCAGCTTTTCATAATCAATCGAGCGGTCAAGGCCCACTACGACAACATCGGCATCTTCCCCGGCAAACCGAAAGTCCTTTTCCTCAAGTGCTGTGCGAATCCCTTCTTCACCAATAACATAGACAGAGGCATCCTTTTTCAGTTCCTCGATATAATTGGCGGTTGCCTGACTTGTCGTAAAGACCCTATCTTCCGTAGTTGGAATATCAAAGCTGTTTAATTTTTCCGCCACCTGTGCCGGGGTCCGGGTAGAATTATTTGTCACAAATAAATAGGGTATTTCCTTTTTCTGAAGGTTCTTAATAAAATCAGAAGCCGCTTCTATCCTCTCCGTGCCTTTGTACATCGTTCCATCTAAATCAATTAAATATCCTTTATATTTCTTCAATCATCCCACTCCTTAGTTGATCTTGTCCTCCTCTTTAAAAAGAAAAAGACCGATTGCGGTCTTAGTTTTTAAATGCTGAAACTGGTCCCAATTCATTCGTAAGATAATCCCGTACATTCACTGAAAAAATAGTCAGTGCAGGAAGATGATTTGAAAATTCCCGGGTTAATTCACTATGGTCAATTTCCGTATAAAACTGCACCAGTTTTTTCCGAAAACTGATTAGAGCTTTCAGGCTGCTTCCTGTTTCTTCAGTAACGACCTTTTCATCCATTAAAATATCTATAATGTCTTCATAGCTTCCTGGATCACGCATGATAAAGCCGTCAATCATGGCATTACCGACATCCAATACCGACTCGAGCATCATGTGCGTAAGCCTTTCTAATGCCGCCTTTTCAATGGGGGTCGACCATACCTGCTGGGTAGAGAAATGAGTGATCTGTGTTTCCAAATAAACTAATGTCGTTTCAATTTTATCCCGGTCAACAAAGTACATGAACTCCACTTCCTTCTATTTTCTGTTCTAAGTTGCCATTTCCATGTTTAGTACAGTAGGCGGAGCGTAAAAATAGCCTTGTGCCAAATCGACCTTGTTTCTTGAGAGGACAGATGCCTCATCCTCATTTTCGATTCCCTCCGCGACAACCAGTGAACCGGCCTCCCGCGCGACTAGGAGAATCCCCTTTAACATCGATTCCTTAAGCGAATTTTTATCGATATTTTGAATAAGAGATCGGTCAATTTTTATAATATCCGGCATAATTTCACTAATGGTACTTAAATTGGAGTATCCCGCGCCTGTATCATCAATGGCAATTCGAAACCCCATTAATCGTAACATTTTTATATTATAAATGAAATTCTTTAAACCTTCGATTGAATCGTTTTCTGTAATTTCTATTGTTATTTGTTTTGGTGATATACTAGTGAATCTTTGCAATAAATTCTTTATATCCCTTGTGAAACGAATATTTCCAAGGGTTAACGGAGTACAATTGATAAAAATATCCTGTCTGCATTTTGCTGTCTTAATTTGTTCAAACGCTTTTTCCAATACCAGCATTTCGAGTGCATATAATGTCCCTGTCTGCCTTGCAACCGAGAATAACGGCAAAGGATTTTCTACTGCCGTACCTTTAGGCCCCCGTGTCAAAAGCTCCCATGCACGTATTTCATTTGTTGCCACATCAATAATGGGCTGGGCCAGGAGACGGATATTTTTACTAGTAATAATTTGATTGATCATATAATCTATATCATCATATTTTACTGCCAGTCTTTTTTCAGCCATCGCAATGGCCTGTCGATGGGCTTTTTGGATGGAATCAGAAATGGAGTAATGTTTCTTGTCAATAAACATATATCCGGTTTCAAAGTGAATTTGCTGTGAAGGATAATGTTTTTGCAGACTTCCCTCAACATAATAAAGCAATCCGTTTATGACATGATCCATATCAGACAAAGTGTTTTTATCAACATCCACCTTCATAATCAAGGTCACCACATCGCCATAAAAGTCATGCAGCGCGATGATCTCATCTTCTTTCAGTTCCTCTTGGACAGCATGGCGAAAATACTTTTTTAACTGCTTCATGAAATAACCTTGCTGTGATTTGCCTTTTAAAACCGACAATTCATTCATATTTTGCAGGTGAAAAACAAAAACTGCTGCCTCCAAGCCTGATTGAAAGGCGGCTGTTACACCCTCTAATACAGGGTTGCGCAATATAAATTGAGGCGGATAAAAGCGCAAGGAACCAGCAGGAAGCAAAATCTTCCCCCATTCCATTACCCCTAATAGCATATTCATGATGCGACGAGCCATACATTCATCCCTCACAACCAGTTTAGCTTACAGATTTAGTTATATTATAACATATTTTTACATTATCCGTATTTTTTGAAGAAAAATATTCCTAAACAAATGGTTGGGAAATTTAATCCTTCTCCCATCCACTGCAGGAATTTGTTACTATAGATAATGTGAGAGTATTTTTTAAAAGGAGATATGAAATGAGCGAGCGTTTTTTCTTATATGATGATACCGAAAATACCAAAACAAGGTTTGTCAGCTTTGTCGGGGAAAATCAGCGTTATGATTTAGCAGTCGTAAAAACGGACCGGCACTACGGCAAATCCCTAGTAATGAATATGCAAGGAAATCGATTTGCCATCATTGGGCATGATGATCTCGAGGAGGAAGGATATTTAGAATATGCTTTTAATATTAATGAAGCAGAGGCAGAAGAGCTAAAATCCTTCTTACAGGAGATTATCTAAAGGTTGACTCATGTTTTTCACTCAGGATGAAATAATAAAAGAAAAAGGAGTGAGGAACATGGCTGAAAAGGATTCCGATAAATACGGGGATTTCTCGAATGTGGAAGTACAGCGGAACTATCTGACTGCGGAAGAATTTCCCGATGGCCCTTTAGGGTCGCCGATTCGTAAAGAAGACCCTGTCGAACTGAAGAGTACCTCGTGGAAAGAGGGGCAGCGCCGGTACAGTGCATTTAACTATGAGTTTAAGGCCCTGCATCAGGATTTGCCAAGAGAATACCCGGGAGCGCATCCTCCACATGATGATAAAGAAACCGATGAACAGGCCCCGTATAACAATAACGAAGCTTAAAAAATAAACGAAGGGGATTAAATCGCCCCTTCGTTTATTTTTTAACCTTTTTTAACACAAAATAAGCACACCCAAAATTGCAGTATTCATAAAGATACTCGCTTAAAGTGCTGATTTTTGTATCAAAGGTTGCTTTTTGATTTTGGTCCTCAAAGAAGCCTTTTAATCGGAGCTGGCCATAGCCCCAGTCCCCCACAATATAATCATATCTGGATAAGATGTCACTATATCTAGCCTTTAGGGCTTCCTCATTAAAACCATTCCGAAATTCCTGTACAAGTTCGTAAGTAGTGTTATTAATAAGAATCATGGTTTTCACCTCAAATTTTGCCAGCTATCTTTATCCCATTATAACCGATTCACCATCAATTACTAAGAAAAAAAATGAGTGCTTTGGAAAATCTAATAAAAGGAGGTGTTAATGTTGAAAAAATTAAGCATAATCATTGGATTATGTGCACTGACAGCAATGACAGGCTGCACAAAGGACATGGGTAAAAACGACGTATATGAAGAGTCTGGCAATACCATCAATGTGAACAATAAACGTCACGAGCTCTACCGTGAAGGTGCAAGCAAGGATATCCGCAACACCAGCAATGACTATGGCTTTGTACGTCATCAGAAAAGTCCCCTGATGAACGATAATAACACAAATGATGGTTACACGGCTCTAGACCGTGAACAGGTAGCTCATGTCATCAGCCGCTTAAGCGCCAATAATCCAAACGTTCATGATGTGGCTACATTGGTAACGGACAGAGAAGTTTTAGTGGCGTACCGTACCGATTCGAAGGACCGAAATTTAACGGCAGACCAGGTGAAGAAAACAGCGTTATCTGTAGTCCCAAGGTATTACCATGTATATGTCAGTGATAATAAGGTCCATATCCGAGATATCCAAAACTTGGCTAATTTGGATTCCCTCAGCAGTAAATCACGTGATCAGGTAAATTATGTAATCAAACAAATGAAAAAATCCCCACAAGGGATGAGAATGAACGATAGTGAAGATGAAAACGGTCTGACAAAGGACGATATGGATTATAACCACAAACGCTAATAAAAAGAGTTCAGACCCGAATTAAACTAAGGGCTGAACTCTTTTTTAAATTCAAGTTATTTGGCCTCCTGCGTACTTTGTTCGCCAAGTAATTGCTTATGCTTTGCAGCAGCATTTACTTGTTCATCAGCGTGATAAGAAGAACGAACAAGCGGTCCCGCTTCGCAATGGCTGAACCCTTTACTTATGGCAATGTCACGTAATTCATTAAACTCATCGGGGCTATAGTATTTTATAACCTTTAGGTGGCTTTTGGTCGGTTGCAAATACTGGCCGATCGTCATAATATCAACATGATTTGCCCGCAAATCATCCATAACCTCAATAATTTCTTCTTTTGTTTCGCCAAGGCCAATCATTAAGCTTGATTTTGTAGGAATACTTGGGTTCATTTCCTTTGCTCGGCGCAGGAATTCTAGGGAACGATCATATTTTGCACGCGCTCTGACTCTCGGTGTCAGGCGTCTGACCGTTTCAATATTATGGTTTAAAATATCTGGCTTCGCATCCATCAATGTCCGCAGGTTTTCTTCTTTTCCACCCATATCAGACGGCAGAACCTCGATGCTTGTAAACGGGTTTTTCCGGCGGATGGCCCGAACGGTTTCCGCAAAAACAGCAGCACCGCCATCCTTTAAATCATCTCTGGCAACTGCGGTTACGACGACATGTTTCAGGTTCATAAGCTGAACGGAATCAGCGACTCTTTCCGGCTCCTGCCAATCCAATTCTGTCGGCAGACCCGTTTTTACAGCACAGAAACGGCAGGCCCTGGTACAGGTATCACCGAGAATCATAAAGGTAGCCGTTCGCCGTACTGCCCAGCATTCGTGAATATTTGGACAGCGCGCCTCTTCACAAACGGTGTGAAGATTCTTTTCCCGCATCAATTTCTTTAATCCTGTATATGATTCATTTGTATTAAGCTTTATTTTTAACCAATCAGGTTTTCTCAGGACTTCCTCTTTCTTGCTCATCATGCACCCCCGACTATGTTTAAACACTCCTGTTGTCACTTTAACATACTTGGGTCGACAACGACAAGAAGTCAGCATCTGCCGCAATGATTTTCCCGATTTCCAATTATTGACCATAATGAAATGTTCTAGAATCCATAAACTAACCTTGAACTATAAATGGGAAGGGAGAATTCCTATGCGGGCTGTGCTGATAATAGCAGCTTTCCTATTGTTATTTACCTCAAGTATAGAGGCAAAAGCTGCGGAAGCCAATCCATACCAAGAACGAATGAAGCTTTATAAGAAGGTTGAAACCATCACCCAAATTCCTTGGTATTATTTAGCTGCGGTTGACCAATATGAACGAAATGTCCGCTTGGCACGCCGCGATTTGCCAAAACCAGAGAGCCTGATTGGCATTTATTTTCGCCCTGAACAATGGGCCGGGCTGACTAACCCTAATCCATCCGAAGAGAATCCTGCAATTATCCAGTTTTTTAATGGAGTCGGAGTTGATGGGGATGGAGATGGAAATGCCAGCCTTAAAAATGATGAAGATGTATTGTATTCCTTTGCTCATTATCTGCTTTCTTATGGAGTAGATGAAGATAATATTAAAATCGGTTTATGGGATTATTACCACCGGGATCGATCGGTTGGCAGCATCGTCAGCTATGCCAAAATGTACCGTCATTTTGGACGGCTGAATTTGGATACAAATGTTTTCCCAGTTCCTTTAAGAAGCAATCACAGCTATCGCAGCACCTGGGGAGATGCCCGGGGCTGGGGCGGACGAAGAATTCATGAGGGGACTGACATTTTTGCCGGCTATGGTGTACCGGTAAGGGCTACTTGTTACGGGATTGTGGAAATGAAGGGCTGGAATAAATTTGGCGGTTGGAGAATAGGCATTCGGGATATCAATAACACATATCATTACTTTGCCCATCTCAGCGGATTTGCCAAAGACTTAAAGGTCGGGCAAATTGTTGAACCCGGGATGGTAATTGGCGGAGTAGGAAGCTCCGGCTACGGCCCTCCAGGCACATCAGGGAAATTCCCGCCGCATCTCCATTATGGCATGTATAAAGATAATGGGATTACCGAATGGTCATTTGACCCCTATCCGTATTTGGCAAAGTGGAAACGCATTGAACGGATGAATGTACGCAAAAAATAAGGACTGTCCATAATGGATAGTCCTTTTGTTAATTTCCTGATTTTTTGGTATCCTGCTTTTTCTCGGGAACCTGAATGGATGGAATCATGCCTCCTCCGCCGTTATAGAACTGCGGAACTGTTCCCTCGACAAGAGCACTTCCAACTGGAATACTTTGCTTCAATTTCGTAATTTTCGTAGCAAATGGAGTAATAATTTGAACGGAGACCTCTATCTCAATCGAGACTTCCACCCATGTATTATTGATCCCCATTTCTTTCGTTTGGATATGCACATCCGGTTCCACTTCGCCAATGGCTTGAAATTTGACAGGTATTTTCGGACCGAGGTTCCCGAGCAGCGCAATATTGGTTGCCTGCCCTAATGGGACATACCAGGTGATCGAATTCTCATCCTTCGTGTTCTCTGTTTCAATTTCCACATCTGTAATCTGTTCCAGCTGGGCAAGATTACCTTGTTTTGCCGCCTTCAAATTCTTTTGAATTTGTGCCGTTGTTTCAGCCAATACCCTGTTAATTAAATCCGTATTTAACTGAAAGTTTTGTTTCTCCCCATCGCTGCCTGGGATGATTTGCACGACTTGATTATTTTCTCCGACATTGGTGGTCCTTTTCGTAATAGCTCTATTTATCACAAGTGAAGCTATATTCCGGGTTTCTGATTCGGCATATCTCATTAAGGTAGGTTCAATCCCTTTGTTCACAAGCAATACACTGATTGCTGATGTCAACAGGAAAAAGACAAAAGTTAAAAGCATGACATATCGGAAAGGCAACGGACCTCTTCGCCGCCGGTACATGCGAAATTTTGCCAACAAAAATCACCCCTTCATCGTATGTGTATGCGAAAAAGGGGTGAACTAGCCCAATAAATAAATGGTAAAAAGCCTGCTACGATAGCAGACTTTTATATCATTTTCAGCAAGGCGTCTTTACCGATCATACCTTTTGAGATTCCTAATTCCTCCGCGCCAATTGTGACGGATTCCAGCGGCGCGTTCAACAGCTGGTCAATCGTTCTTACTCCGACAGCTCTTCCTGCGATAATGTTACGGTCCTTTAGTTTATCATTTAATAAGCCGACATCCAACGCACCGCACATTATATATCCTTTATCGCTTGTCACAGCAAGCAAGGTCGTTTTCGGAAGTAAAACGGAGACCGCCAGGAACGTATGGCCGTCAATTTCAATTGGTGAAAGATCAATCATCAGGATTCCACACTCCTTTCCCTACTATCACATTATGTAGGAAAAGGAAAAAGCGTGTGTCCCAGGATTAAGACTGGGTCTTTAGTTTCCATTTCAGGATATCGCGCAAAAATTCCGGCAGAAAATATTGCTTATCCTTATGAGGCAGAACTCCTTTAAAAAAATGCCCAAACGTAAACATATCCGGTAGTGCAAGTGTATAGATTTTTTGCGGCTCCAGCTTTTCTCCATTAATAAAAATTTCTCCGGAATGAAACGTGATTCCGTCATAAACAAAGATTCCCAGCATGTTTCCTCTAAAACCAAGCCCTTTAATTTGCCTTTGATGAAGGCTTTCATCCATCGTTTCAATTAATATATCTTTTAATTCTTCGCCGTTAACCTCGACAACACATGGATTAATCGGGTGCGGGCAGATGTTTAAAAGGTCAAATTCTGTCACATCGCCGGATAACGGCCCAAGAAGAAGGCCAGCATTGATCATCGCACAATCTGTATGGCACCAATCCCGTAAAGCTTTGCATAGGAAATGCGAGAATTCTGTTTCTTTAAACGGATTGCTTAAGAATGGCTTCGTTAGAGTCGTGACTCTTCCATTAAGCAGCTTTTTCCCTTTATCTAGGAAGGCCTCTGCTATCTGAGCCTCATTTTGAGCGGCCGGAAGCTCCTTTGTATCATAAAGAATGGCTTGTTTGTCTTGAATGGTTTTCTGGCTGTCCAACGTAATCGTAACCTGGCCCACATAATAGCCAAATTTTCCGGCGGCCGCCAAAAGCGTATTGTCTACAAGCTTTCCATTTTCCAAAAAATGATGAGTATGAGCACCCAGAATCACGTCAATCTCAGGAAATTCTGCTGCGATTCGTTCATCATCACGAAGGCCGAGGTGGGAAAGCAGAATAACCATGTCCGATTGTTCCTTTACGGCTATGATCCATTTTTTAAGCTCATTAATCGGCTCGGTCAGATTCCAGCCAAGTAATTCGTAGAGACGCGCGAAGTTAGCCGTTAGGCCGATGACGCCAAGGCGAGTACCCGATTTGGTTCGATAAATTTGATAGGGCTTCACCCAGCCTGGCTGCTGGTTATTTTTTTGAAAAAGATTTGCTGCCAGCACATCAAATTGTGCATCATCATAAAGCTGATCGAGCTCGTTGTGCGGCAGGTTGATTCCTTCGTTATTGCCAATTGTGACTGCAGTATATTGGCATTCGTTTAAGAGGTCAATACTCGCTTTACCCATGGTCGCCTCTGTCAACGGATGCCAGCGGTCAATGAAATCGCCAATATCAAATAGGAAAACCTCGTCTTGGTCTTGGTGCTGCTTCCTTTGCTGCTTCAAAAATTGCTCGATGCGCGGCCAATTTTCCAAGTGGCTGTGGATGTCGTTCGTATGGTATATATGTATTCTTTCCATTTGCATCTACCTACCCTGTTATTCCTTCATAGATTAGCCGAACCCCGACGATGACAAGAAGAATAATCCATTCCATTGCTTCACTTTCTTTCTATGTCTGCTTTTAAAATAAGTCCAGCTGTCTTGGAGCCAATCCCTCATATTCAATATTTAATATGTCCATCATCTGTTTAGCGTTATCTGCTGCGTCGCCGCCGGAATTGTTGTTAAACAGGAGGTACACATTGTCGCATCCCTCGGCAAGCTTGTGGATGCGTTCGGCCCATTCATTAAGCTCCTGCTCGTTATAGCGGTAAAGGTAGCGGACATCCCGCCAATTCTCGGCGTTTTTCTTTTGCCAGCCATGGACATTGCGGCCGTGGAATCTGACAAGAACCTTATGTGGGTTTGTGGATACAAGAACCGTTGGAACGGAACCCTCCCCGGATTGCGGTTCATCACATATGCTGTGGATCCAATTTTCCTGTTTCATAAACTCTAGTGTCTGTTTGTGGTATTGCGGCGCAAACCAGGATTGATGCCTAAATTCGAGTGCACACGGGATTTCTACCATTTGCTGTTTGCACCATCTTAAATAATCGACATTTTCCCGTTTGCAATCAAACCACGGCGGAAATTGAAATAAAACCATGGCAAGTTTATTTTTCTCAATATAAGGGTCCAATGATTCTATAAATGCTTGAAACATTGCTTGTTTATTTTCAAATGGTATATCACCTTGATTGTGGCCTGTCATGCCTTGATAGGCTTTGACGATAAATTGAAATTGAGGCGGCGTTTCATTGACCCATTTCAAGGTGTTCCTTTGGGGCTGTATCGCATAAAAAGCGGTGTCCACTTCCACGATTGGAAAATGGCCTGCGTATTCCTTTAATTTGTCTCTGGGCGTGATTGGACCTGTATACAAACTGTCGTGGTCGCCCCAGCCTGTCAGACCGATATATATCAATGGATTCACCTCCGCTTTTTATAATAGCATAACCTTTTTAGTTGGGAATAGTTGGACGATAGTTAGCGCGCCTTATATGACAGTTGGCCGGCTTATCCGACAGTTGGAAGGACCTATACGACAGTAAGCATCCTTTCTGAGAGTATTCCGTCCCCATCCGAGAGTAATCCACCCTTATCCAAGAGTATCCTGCCCCCATCCGAGAGTATTCCGCCGCCATCCTAGAGTAACCCCATTCCCAATGCAAAAACCCGCCTGCCTATCCCAGCAAGCGGGTTTAATTTTTCAAAGATATTAACCGATTGAGCCTTCCATCTCGAATTTGATCAAGCGGTTCATCTCAACGGCATATTCCATTGGAAGTTCCTTTGTAAATGGCTCGATGAAGCCCATAACGATCATTTCAGTAGCTTCCTGCTCGGAGATACCTCGGCTCATCAAGTAGAATAATTGCTCTTCAGAAACCTTAGAAACCTTTGCTTCGTGCTCAAGTGAGATGTTGTTATTTAACACTTCGTTGTATGGAATCGTGTCTGAAGTAGATTGATTATCCATGATCAACGTATCGCATTCGATATTAGAGCGAGCGCCGTCTGCTTTACGGCCAAAATGGACCATGCCGCGATAGTTTACACTTCCGCCATGCTTAGAAATCGACTTAGATACGATCGTTGAAGAAGTATTTGGTGCTAAGTGAATCATCTTAGAACCAGTATCCTGCACTTGGCCTTTCCCAGCAATCGCAATCGATAAGGTCATACCGCGGGCGCCTTCGCCTTTTAAAATAACAGCAGGATATTTCATCGTTAATTTAGAACCGATGTTACCGTCAATCCATTCCATTGTCGCATTTTCTTCGCAGACAGTCCGCTTTGTTACAAGGTTGTAGACGTTGTTTGCCCAGTTTTGAATCGTTGTATAACGGCAGTAGCCGCCTTTTTTTACGATGATTTCTACAACTGCACTGTGCAGGGAGTTAGTTGTATAAACAGGTGCTGTACAGCCTTCAACATAGTGGACAGATGCACCTTCATCAACAATGATCAGCGTTCTTTCAAACTGACCCATGTTCTCAGAGTTAATGCGGAAATAAGCCTGTAATGGTGTATCCACCTTAACACCTGGTGGTACATAAATGAACGAGCCGCCGGACCAAACAGCTGAGTTTAATGCGGAAAATTTGTTATCAGTTGGCGGAATAACCGTTGCCCAGTGTTTGCGGAAAATATCTTCGTTTTCCCTTAATGCAGAATCGGTATCTTTAAAGATGATTCCTAATGCCTCAAGGTCTTCCTTCATGTTATGGTAAACAACCTCGGATTCATATTGCGCAGAAACCCCTGCAAGATACTTTTGCTCGGCTTCAGGAATTCCAAGTTTGTCAAATGTCGCTTTAATTTCTTCCGGTACTTCATCCCATGACTTTTCTGATTTCTCCGATGGTTTTACATAGTAGGTAATTTCATCGAAATTCAATGAGTTTAAATCACCGCCCCATTGCGGCATTGGTTTACTGTAAAATATTTCAAGTGATTTCAAGCGGAAGTCAAGCATCCACTGAGGTTCACCCTTCATTTTTGAAATCTCTTCAACAATCTCACGTGTTAAACCACGTTTTGATCGGAATATGGAAACGTCTTTATCGGCAAAACCATATTTATACTCGCCGATCTCCGGCATTTTCTTCGCCATCGCAAGTATTCCTCCTTTTTTTACGAGAGGTGAAAGCTCCAGGCAAGAGGCCGGATACTTTCAGAACCGTTTTAATCTTGATTCTCTTCTTTCAAGCTTTTTTCCATTGCCTTCCAAGCCAATGTTGCGCATTTAATTCTGGCTGGAAACTTGGCAACCCCTTGAAGTGCTTCGATATCGCCTAAATCGATATCATCATCCACTTCTTTGCCTTGCATCATATCCGAAAAAATCTTTGACAGCTTTAATGCGTCTTCGATTTTCTGACCTTTAATGGCCTGCGTCATCATCGATGCAGATGACATGGAAATCGAACAGCCTTCCCCTTCCTGCTTGGCATCAACAACAATGCCGTCCTCCACCTTCAACGTTAATTGAATCCGGTCACCGCAGGTCGGGTTATTCATATTGATCGTATGGCTTCCATCCTCCAAAACTCCGCGGTTGCGCGGGTTTTTGTAATGGTCCATGATTACTCTTCGGTAAAGTGCATCTAAGTTAGAAGACATCGCTGAAATACTCCTTCGTTTTGACAAGCCCTTCTACGAGTTTATCAATATCTTCTTCTGTGTTGTATAGGTAAAAGCTGGCACGAGCTGTTGCCGATGCCTTAAGCCATCTCATCAACGGCTGGGCGCAGTGATGGCCGGCGCGGACAGCGATTCCTTCCGCATCCAGAACCGTCGCTACATCATGCGGGTGAACATCACTTAAATTGAAAGTCACTAGACCAGCGCGTTTAGCCGGATCATGCGGTCCATAAATCGTGATGCCTTCAACAGTTGACATTTTTTCCAGCGCATAGGCTGCAAGCTTATGTTCATGCTCGACAATATTGTCTAAACCGACTTCATTTAAAAAGTCAATCGCCGCACCAAGACCAATGGCACCAGCAATAATAGGTGTTCCGCCCTCGAACTTCCACGGCAGCTCTTTCCAGGTTGATTCATATAATTCCACGAAATCAATCATTTCACCGCCGAATTCAACCGGCTCCATTTTTTCAAGCAGATGCTTTTTCCCGTAAAGGACACCAATCCCGGTTGGTCCGCACATCTTATGGCCGGAAAAAGCAAGGAAATCACAATCTAAATCTTGAACATCAATTTTCATATGCGGAGCACTTTGTGCACCGTCAACTACCATAATAGCGCCATTTTCATGGGCAATCTTGGCGATTTCTTTAACAGGATTGATGACGCCAAGCACGTTTGATACCTGCATCACCGACACAATTTTTGTGTTTGGTGTGATCGTCGAGCGAACATCATCTAATGAAATCGTTCCATCCTCTTGGAGAGGAATGTATTTCAGCTGAGCACCAGTCCGTTTAGCTACCTGCTGCCATGGGATGATATTGCTGTGGTGCTCCATATAGGTAATGACGATTTCGTCGCCTTCCTTCAGGTTGGCGGCGCCGTAGCTTGCCGCCACCGTGTTAAGGGAGGTCGTCGTTCCTCTTGTAAAAATAACTTCTTGAATGGATTTAGCATTGATGAACTTACGGACCTTTTCACGGGCACCTTCGTAAGCATCTGTTGCTTTTGTACCTAATGTATGCA
This sequence comes from Neobacillus sp. SAB-20_R2A, assembly GCF_049568635.1. Lineage (NCBI taxonomy): Bacteria > Bacillati > Bacillota > Bacilli > Caryophanales > Bacillaceae > Neobacillus > Neobacillus sp. SAB-20_R2A. The sequence continues at coordinate 4,930,838 of NZ_CP145895.1, forward strand.
CACCGCGGTGGACATTTGAATTGTACTCGCGGTAGTATCTGTCAAGTGTTTCAATAACTTGGACGGGCTTCTGCGATGTCGCAGAGCTATCCAGATAAACTAATGGCTTGCCGTTAACTTCCTGGTCTAAAATAGGAAACAGTTTGCGAATATCCTGGATATTCATTATCTTACTTTCCTTTCAATAACTTCCACTAATTGCTGTTTTACTTTCTCAATTGGAAGCTGATTTACCACCGGTGCAAGGAAGCCATGAATGACTAAACGTTCCGCTTCCTTCTTCGGAATACCGCGGCTCATCAAATAATATAATTGCACTGGGTCAACGCGTCCTACAGAAGCAGCGTGGCCAGCCATAACATCATCTTCATCGATTAATAAAATTGGATTCGCATCGCCGCGAGCTTTTTCACTAAGCATTAACACGCGCGATGTTTGCTCAGCGTCAGATTTAGAGGCGCCGTGTTCAATTTTGCCAATTCCGTTGAAGATAGAAGTAGCGCTATCCTTAACAACGCCATGATTCAAGATATTTCCTATTGTATGTCTGCCAAAATGAACAACCTTTGTTGTAAAGTTTTGGGTCTGCGCACCCCGTCCGACCACAACGGTTTTCGTATCGCCATTAGAACCGTCACCAAGGAGATTGGTAGTATTTTCAGAAATGGTATTGCCTTCATTCATCATGCCAAGCGACCACTCGATTCGGGAATCGCGGCCGGTGACACCGCGGCGGTTCACATAGGTTGTGATGCCTTTTGCCAAAGTATCGACAGCACCGTATTGCACCTTTGCATTTGTATTGGCAATTACCTCTGTCAGGATGTTTGCCAAGGTATTGGACTCTTCCACTGTGGAAATATAGTTTTCCACATATGTTAAAGAGCTGTTATCTTCTGCGACGACAAGAACATGGTTAAACAGGTTTGCTTCCGCATTGTCATGAACGAAAACTGCTTGAATCGGTTCCGCAATTTCGATGTTCTTCGGAACATACAGGAAAGCACCGCCATTGACAAATGCAGCATGAAGAGCAGTCAAACGGTGCTCATCAGCATTGATCGCCTGTGTCATATAATATTTTTTCAATAAATCGCCGTGCTCTCTAGCAGCAGTAAAAATATCGGTAAACACAACACCCTTTGCCTTTAGGTCTTCTGAAAGAGAAATAAAGGCTGGCGTTTGGTTGCGCTGAATATATAAATTTTGTTTTGCCGCATCCAAATCAACTAATGCTTTAACCTCTTCTGGCAATTCTGCCAAAGATGTATATGGAGCACTTTTAACTGTATGCTGCTCAAACTGTGTAAAATTCCATTTATCTATTTTTGTTTTATCTGGCCGAGGCATTGGCAGTTCGTGAAAATGCTCAAGTGCCTTCAGTCGAAGCTCTTCAAACCAAGCAGGCTCGCTCTTTTCTTTTGAAAAAGAGCTCACAAAACCCTTATCAAACGGTAATGTTATTTCTGTTGTCATTGCTAACCCTCCTAACAAAAGCTTTTAAGCTTCTTGCTCAACTGTTTCATCTTCAATACCAAGCTCTTGCTTGATCCAGTCATATCCTTCTGCTTCTAAGCGCTGTGCAAGCTCTGGCCCGCCGGATTTTACAACACGGCCTTGCATCATCACATGCACATGGTCAGGAGTGATATAGTTTAACAGACGTTGATAGTGAGTAATAATTAAGCAGCCGAAATTCTCACCGCGCATTTCGTTGACACCTTTCGATACTACCTTTAAGGCATCGATATCAAGTCCGGAGTCGATTTCATCGAGAATCGCAATCTTTGGCTCCAACATCATTAATTGCAGGATTTCATTGCGCTTTTTCTCACCGCCGGAGAAGCCTTCATTAAGGTAACGCTGCGCCATATCTAGATCCATTTCAAGGTATTCCATTTGCTTATCCATTTTACGAATGAATTTCATTAAAGAAATTTCGTTGCCTTCGCCAAGACGGGCGTTAATCGCCGAACGCAAGAAGTCAGCATTCGTTACACCGTTAATTTCGCTTGGGTATTGCATGGCTAAAAATAGTCCAGCACGAGCGCGCTCATCTACTTCCATTTCTAAAACATCTTGCCCATCAAGCGTAATGCTGCCGCTTGTTACTTCATATTTAGGGTGACCCATGATAGCAGAAGATAATGTAGATTTACCAGTTCCGTTAGGACCCATAATGGCGTGAATTTCTCCGCCTTTTATTTCAAGGTTGACACCCTTTAAAATTTCTTTCCCATCAATTGCTACGTGCAGATCTTTGATTGTTAAAGTTGATCCAGCCATATTCATACCTCCGAAAATGTATTGTATCTTTGCAGACAGATTTTTTAAGATCTTCCACATTCATTCTCACTTTATTCTCATTACAATCTTATAACAAATGAAATTTGTTAGCAACTTTTTAATAGTAATAACTAGCATGTATTTTCACTAAGAACATGCTAAATGAGAATAGCAGGAAGTTTTTAATGAAAATTCAGATAAAGACTTTTTATGTAATACAAGCCCGAATAAAATGATACCTTATTTTTTGCTAAAATGCCATGGGTGGTTATGGCATCTATTTTTTACTACTTAATGAGCTTTCATGTAATGAATGCAGAAAAGCCAGTGAATCCTCACTGACTTTTCTGCAATATTGCTGCATATTTAATAATTACTCGGTTGCCGCGATAACAGCACCTTTGTATTTATCCTTAATAAAATCTTGAATTTCTTTCGATTGAAGAACCTCTACAAGTGTTTTGATTTCTTTACGGTCTTTGTCTTCTGAACGAACTACTACAAGGTTGGCTGGAACCACGTCACTGCCTTCAAAGGCAATACCATATTTTCCAATATCAATGCCGCCTTCTAATGCATAGTTAGTATTAATGGCAACCGCATCACCTTCACCGTTTTCAAAGGAAGATGCTAATAATTTTGCTTCAATTAATTTAGGGAACTTCAGGTTCTTTGGATTTTCAACGATATCATCTATTCTTGCGTTTGCACCAACGCCTTCTTTAAGCTTGATTAATCCAGCCTTTTCAAAAATCGGCAGGATACGGCCGTGGTCGCTTAAAGAATCACTCATAATAATGGTTGCACCATTTGGAAGATCTTTTAGACTTTTATACTTTTTTGAGTAAATGCCGATTGGTTCTTTATGAACCCCGCCCACACTGACAAAATCAAAATCTTTATTTTCTTTCATTTGCAGATCTAAATACCCAGGTGTTTGGAAATAGTTTGCATCTATTTCTTTATCCTTTAGTGCTACGTTTGGCAGAATATAGTCTTGGAAAACTTGAATTTCTAAATCAATACCTTTTTTCTTCAATATTGGCTTTGCAGCTTCAAGTACTTCTGCGTGTGGTACAGCAGTTGCACCAACAACTAATTTTTTGTTCCCATCTTTATCTGCTGAATCATTTTTTGCACCTCCGCAGGCCGCTAAGGCAAATACGGTAAACGCAATGAAGATCAAACCCAGAACTTTTTTCATTTTTTACTCCTCCTGTTAACGTTTATCTGTTCTCTTTGTAAAATAATCTCCAATAAATTGGATAATAAAAACTAAGATTAAAATAGCAATTGTTGCCACTAATGTAACCATTGGCCTGTTGCGTTGAAAGCCTTCTAAATAGGCAAAATGGCCAAGTCCACCAGCTCCAATGACCCCAGCCATTGCAGTAAAGCCAACAAGTGAAATCGCCGTAACGGTAATCCCAGAAATTAATGCTGGCAAGGATTCTGGTATTAATACCTTAAAAATAATATGTCCATGTGTTGCCCCCATTGATTGGGATGCTTCAATCACACCTTTATCAATCTCCCTAAGGGCGATTTCCACCATTCGAGCATAAAACGGTGCTGCTCCAATAATCAGTGCCGGGAGTGCAGCATTGGCACCGAGCATTGTCCCAACGAGAACTTTAGTAAAAGGGATTAATAAAACAATTAAGATAATAAAGGGAATGGATCTAAAAATATTTACAAAGCCAGCAATAATAATGTTTACTCCGCGGCTTTGCCATATGTTTCCTTTACTCGTTAGAAATAGCAGCAGGCCTAGTAACAAGCCCAAAACAAATGTCGCAAGGACCGAGATGGCGGTCATATAGATCGTTTCACGTGTTGCCAGTAACAGCTCATCCCACTTAACTAATTCCATAAAGTCAGCCATTACTGATCACCTCCACGCCCACTTGCTGCGAGTGAATATAATCGATGGCTTTCTGAATTTCATTAGCTTGGCCATCCAAATGAATAAATAATGTTCCATAAGACCCGTTTTGCGTATGAGAAATATTCCCTTGGAGAATATTTACTACGACATCAAAATCACGAATCACACGTGTGATTAATGGCTGTTCTGTTGCTTCCCCAAGAAACGATAGTTGAATGACCTTTCCATGAGGATAGCGCTCTAGCAAATGCTCTGCTGTTTCCTTTGTTTTTTCCGGTTCGGTTACCTGCTGGACAAACCGTTTCGTAATCGGCTGCTGAGGGTTTTTAAATACATCAAGCACCGGACCAAGCTCGACAATCCTCCCGCTTTCCATGACCGCTACTCGATGACAGATTTTCCGGATGACGTGCATTTCGTGAGTAATCAGCACAATCGTTAAGCCGAATTGTTTATTGATATTCACTAAAAGGTCGAGAATAGAGTCTGTTGTTTGTGGGTCGAGCGCTGATGTTGCCTCGTCACATAACAGCACCTTTGGGTTATTGGCAAGGGCCCGGGCAATCCCGACCCGCTGCTTCTGCCCGCCGCTCAACTGTGAAGGGTAGGCGTCACCTCTGCCTTCAAGGCCAACTAATTTGATCAACTCTTCAACTCGTTTTTTCCTTTCCGGCGCGCTCACTCCGGCAATCTCTAATGGAAAAGCGATATTTTCGCTGACTGTTCTTGACCAAAGTAGATTGAAGTGCTGGAAAATCATGCTGATTTCCTGACGGGCTTTTCTAAGCTCTGCACCTTTTATTTTTGAAATCTCCCGGCCAGCCACGTTGACAGTTCCACCCGTAGGCAGCTCAAGGCCATTTAACATGCGGATTAAGGTACTTTTACCAGCCCCGCTATATCCAATCACACCAAAGATTTCTCCTTCTTTTATATCCAGGTTTACTTCATCAACAGCTTTTAACTGTCCCTGCTTGGTAGAAAAAATCTTTCGTACATTTTTAATGGAAATCATTGAATCACCTACTTCTTGTCCTTATTATAGGATTTGATAATTTTCATGAAAGAATTCTATTTTAGTAAAATAAAAAGCCTCTCCGCAAAGGCAGAAAGGCATCATTATCAAATGAATCCTTTCTCCCATCTTTCAAAGCCGCAGGCTTTGTGTGAATTGGCACCATTTCAATAAAATTGACGGTTGCCGGGCTTCATAGGGCACATCCCTCCACCTCTCTTGATAAGAGCAAAAGCTATCCTATATTTAATTATACATGCATTAATACTATTATTATGAAAGTAATAGTATCACGGTTAGATAGTAGTGTCAACGACAAAATTCTACATTTTCAAAAAACTATATAAGGAAAATTTAGGCATTTGCTTTTAAAGATGTTAAGCCTGTTGCAGCTTCGATTGCGTCCTCTAAATCTTCCACTAAGTCCTCAACATTTTCGATTCCAATGGAAAGACGGATCAAGTCCTCGGAAACACCGGCTGACTTTAATCCTTCCGAATCCAGCTGCTGATGTGTGGTGCTTGCAGGGTGGATAATTAAGCTCTTGGCATCGCCGACATTGGCCACGTGCGCCCATAGGGTGATTGCATCGATTAATTTCGCACCGGCTTCTCTTCCGCCTTTAATACCAAATACAACCATCGAACCAGCGCCCTTAGGTAAATATTTTTGCGCCAATTCGTAATCAGGATGTGATGGATGTCCCGGATAAGAAACCCATTCAACCGCAGGATGATTATTCAAGTATTCCACTACCTTTTTGGTGTTGGCGACATGCTCTTTCATCCGTACATGAAGCGTTTCTAACCCAAGAACAAACTGGAATGAGCTTTGCGGGCTTAGTGCCGGCCCCAAGTCCCGGAGAAGCTGTACGCGTGCTTTAATAATATAAGCAACCGGTCCAAGCGCCTCAGCATAGACAAGATCATGATAGCTGGAGTCTGGCGTTGTAAAGCCAGGGAATTTCGGTGAATTCCAATCGAACTTGCCTCCGTCGACAATAATGCCCCCTGTAGTTGTTCCATTACCTAATATCCACTTGGTTGCGGAGTGAACGACGATATCAGCGCCATGCTCAATTGGACGGCATAGGTATGGTGTTGCAAAGGTGTTGTCCACGATAAGAGGAACCCCTGCTTCATGAGCAATATTGGCTACCTTTTCAATATCAAGGATTCTTAAGCTTGGGTTGCCGATCGTTTCAGCGAAAACAGCTTTTGTTTTTTCCGTTATGACGGCACGGAAGTTTTCCGGATTCTCAGGGTCGACAAACTTCACATTAATCCCATATTTAGGCAGGGTCACTGCAAATAGATTATACGTTCCGCCATATAGATTGGATGCAGCAACAATCTCATCACCCGCTTCGGCAATGTTTAAGATGGCCAATGTGATGGCAGACATACCGCTTGCCACTGCCAGTGCGCCAACGCCGCCTTCTAGGAGCGATACTCTTTCTTCGAAAACAGTTGTGGTTGGATTGTGAATCCTTGTGTATATGTACCCAGGTTCCGCTAAGGCGAATAGGTTGGCGGCATGCTCTGTGCTTTTGAATTGGTAGGCGTTATTTTGATAGATAGGTAGCGCCCGTGCTCCTGTTACAGGGTCTGGTGAGAGACCACCGTGAACACTTAGTGTTTCAAACCTTAACTTCTTTTGTTTTTCTGACATAGTTCTTATTCCCTCCCAATATAAAAATAAAACCCATGCTTCCTATAAGAAGATGGGGGTTCTCCGCTCTTCTTATCTTTCAGAGCCCGTTTGCTCTGCTGGATTTAGCACCGTGTGGTCCACCGGTTGCCGGGCTTCAACGGGCCAGTCCCTCCGCCGCTCCTGATAAGAATGTATATTTAGTTTGCTGTTCGTTGCTTGAATATTCTAAAAAAATAATACCTGAACTTTAATTCCGAGTCAATACCTTTGATTAAATTATTTCGGCAAGATTTGTCTGGGCTTTAGTTAAATAAAATAGTGATTCCAGTAGTAATATGGTCCTTAGTGCCCCTTTTACGTTCAGGGCGCCAATCCGTTGCAGTACCCTTAATCTTTCTTGCCCTTCCAGAAGTTGCTTTAGTTCTTGCGGGCCGCCGTGGATTTGGCAATTTGCCTGATCCGGGTGTGAGTCATAGAGGGCGAATATTTCCCCGTTTTTAATAACCAGTTGAAACGATTGCTGTTCGGTGGTGCTTAGGTTAATCCTTAGTTCTGCGTGCTGAATTAGCGGAAGAATATGTCCTTGGTCTTTGAATGTTTTTAAAAAGCTATTAACCTCTTCTATCATTTTAATCACTCCGAAATCCTCGTCTATACCAATTACTATTCAGCAGCGATTCGCCTATTCCTTTATGAATTGCTCGACATTATCTTCGAACAGGTGGGGAAATATTAACATTTCCCGAGAAATATGTCGGACTATGCAAGATTCTGGTAATGTTAACAAAATATTCATACATTCTAATTTGCGTTTCAGTAAGTTGGAGTAAAATTGGATATGGGTATTTTTAATTATTTGAGAGGATGTGGACTATGCCTATACCAAAAAAATCGCGCGGAGTACCAAAGGAGTTGCTTATGTTACGGGCCTTAAACCCGCGTATGGCACTTGCTGATACAGACAGGAGAAAGTATTACACTCTTGAAAAAGGCTATCAAGGAGAATTGATGTTTGATGCTATTTCTGAAGGATTGAAGAATAACTGCATCGTATTAAATGACTTGCTCTTTAAATTGAAAGGAAAATACTTTCAAATCGATACGATTATTATTTTTCAAAAAACAATTTACCTGATTGATGTTAAAAATTTTGAAGGAGACTATATTTATAAATCTGATCCCGACCGTTTTTGTAAAAATGATACCGAAATTGACGACCCTATCCTTCAATTGTTGAAGGCAGAGTCCAAGCTGCGGCAGCTTCTCGAAGAGTACAGATTTAATCTGCCGGTTGAATCCTACGTGGTTCATATTAGCCCCACATTTACCCTATACAATGCTCCTCAAAACAATCATGTTATTCTCTCAACACAACTCAATCGCTTCATAAGAAAATTAGAAAATATCCCATCAAACCTGAATGGTGGCCATGAGAGACTGGCAGACCTGTTAATTTCTTTGGATCAAGGTGATTATCCAAATGCTACAAAGCCCGCTTATAGATATGAGGAGCTGATAAAGGGTCCATATTGTTCGAACTGCAATTCATTTTCGGTTTCTGTTGGGGAGAGGAAAATGGTTTGTAATGCGTGTGGGTGTGAGGAGAAACTAGAGTCTGCGGTGCTGCGGTGTGTGAGGGAGTTACGATTACTTTTTCCTGAAAGGAAGATTAGTACGAATTTGGTGTTTGAGTGGTGCGGGAAGAAGATTGACAAAAGGAAAATTAGAAGGATTTTACAGAAGCATTTTACCACTAGAGGGAAAGTGAAATATTCTTATTACGAATAACTTGGTGTGAATTCGATCCATTTCTTCAAAAGTAATTATGTGGTTAATCGTATTACTTTTTTGTTTTTATTACAAATTTTTACTTTAGGGCGCTTATGAATCTTTTATAGATTATCCCACCCTCTCAGACCGGTGAATTCGGTCTTATGAACCCTTTATAAGACCATTTCCACCCTCTCTGACCGGTGAGTTTGGTCTTTTGAACCCTTTATAAGACCATTTCCACCCTCTCTGATCGGTGAGTTTGGTCTTATGAACCCTTTATAAGACCATTTCCACCCTCTTTGGCCTACTAATCTGGTCTTATGAATCCTTTATAAGACCATTTCCATTCTCTCTCACCAGCGAATCTGGTCTTATGAATCCTTTATAAGACCAGATCCACACTCTCTCACCAGAGAATCTGGTCTTATGAATCCTTTATAAGACCATTTCCATTCTCTCTCACCAGCGAATCTGTCTTATGAATCCTTTATAAGACCATTTCTCTCTCTCCAACTAACGAATCCGGTCTTATGAACCCTTTATAAGACAATTCCATTCTCTCTCACCAGCGAATCTGGTCTTATGAATCCTTTATAAAATCATTTCTCTCTCTCCAACTAACGAATCTGGTCTTATGATTTATAAGATCATTTTCACCAAATTTACCCATATACTATAGCTTTATAAAAAAACAGACGCCCCACCCGGCGTCTGCTCATCCTCTCAAATACCCTTTTATTTTCTCCAACAAATACGGAACCGAATGAAATGCATAAAGCGTCTCTGCAACACGCCCACCTTCCACAAACAATAAACACGGCACACTCTCAATCGCAAAAGACTGAGCCAAATCGGGGTAGTAGTTTAGGTTCATTTTTCCAATACTAACATCCCCAAGTGCTGCCTCCGCGACAACTAGCATTTTCCCGGCCACTTGGCAGGTCCCGCACATGGGTGTATAAAAGTAAACTACGCCGCGCTCGCCACTCTCCCAAAACGCGGAAAATTCATCTCGATTCCATTCTAACATCAGTAACTTCAGCCCATCTCTAAAAACTCTTTATGCACGTCAATGTTTGCCCCCAGCAAAACCGTTGCTAAGTGGTGCTCTGGGGCGGTTGCCACTTCGCGGTACATTCGGTCTATATATAAATGCTCTGCATTTGGAAATTCTCTTTTAAAAAGCTTGCGCAGCTTTTCACCTGCAGCGTCGGCGTCAACAAGAATGTAGACATCTTTGTCCTCAAGAATATCAATCCACTCATCCAACTTTGTGTGGCTAATGGTCCCGTTTGTACAAATTATTTCGACGGGCTCTTTTAAAATATTCTTGACCTTGTTTTTGTCCGACTTTCCTTCCACAATAAGAACTTTGTCAACATACGAATCATTCATCATCCATCACCTGATATGAAGTGGTTTACTGTTAACATATTCCGGAATTACTAATACGTGTACACATCTTTGTATGTCAACTATACCATCATTAGTATTTTTAAAATAGGAATTTGCTTAAAAGATGATGGAATCTTTTCATTTCTCAGCACCATCCACCATCATCACAGTCAGTATACTTGGCATCCCGGCCCTCTGTTGTGGTGACATGCTGATATATTTTTTGGCCTTCGGCTTCAAAATGATGTTCAAGCTTCATTTGAACATTCTCTGGAAGCTTACATATGCCGATTGACTGATTTTCCAAAAACAGCTCTAATTCTCCATTTTTGAGCTTGCCCACTACCCGGTCTGTTACGTCTATCTTATGTTGATTCAATGTCATTTTTTCCACCTGCCATATAATTTTATTTATAGTTTCCCCATTAACGCAGAAGAAAAAGTGGTAATAAAAAGAAAAAGCACCCGCAATGGGCGCTTTTTTGCTCAAAAAATTAATCTTCTTTAATCATTTCTTCGTATTGCTCAGCAGTCAGCAGTTCATCCAGCTCGCCGCTATTTGAGACTTCAACCACGATCATCCATGCTTTTTCATATGGAGATTCGTTCACATATTCAGGGTTATCGTTCAGGTCTTCGTTAATTTCAACAACCTTGCCGCTTACCGGAGAATAAAGTTCGGAAACCGTCTTAACAGACTCAACGCTGCCGAATGGTTCGCCGGCATTGATTTCATCGCCGACTTCAGGAAGTTCAACGAAAACGATGTCTCCTAATTCATGCTGTGCAAAGTCGGTGATTCCAATACGCACGAGGCTGCCTTCGTTTTTTACCCATTCATGTTCTTCAGTATAACGCAATTCTTTTGGTGTACTCATTGTCTAAATCCCTCCATGATTTTGCTAATAATATCTATCATCGAAATAAATCGATTGCCATTTTAATGATGGACTATTTCGTCCATACTTTCTCAAACTCATCTTCTTTAAAGCCGACAGTGACATGTTCACCGTCTGTTAAAATCGGGCGTTTCAGCAACATGCCATCAGACGCAAGCAAGTCTAACAGTTCATCTTCGGAAGCGGTCTTTAATTTGTCTTTAACGCCTAATTCACGATATTTCATTCCGCTAGTGTTGAAAAACTTCTTTAATTCCAAGCCGCTTTTTTGATAAAAATCTCGAATTTCCTCACGGGATGGAGGGTTTTCCACGATATGTACAGGCTCGTAATTAACTTCATGCTGGTCAAGCCACTTTTTTGCGTTTCGACATGTTCCGCACTTCGGATACCAGTAAAAAGTCAAAGACATCCTTTCACCGCCTTTTACTAAAATTCAGTCATAATTGAATATTACCATAACTATTTTCAAAATAAAAAATATCCAACCAAACAATTCGACTAATTTCGTGAAAATCCTGCCAAGTTTCGAAAAAATTCTAAAATAAAAAAGGGGCCCCTACATGAACAAAAGGGACCCGGTACAAGATATTAAACTAAATAACGTTCTGCTTCGATGATGACATCGGCAGCTTCGCGTTTTTTCGCAATTACGTTGATTGGAGTGTGGCGAGTCAGCTTTCTTAGTGTCGAAAGCATCATGCGCAGCATGTCGCCTTGTTCAACAGCCACAAGTGTTTCTTTGGCAACAGCTTCGATACGGTTGAACGCTTCTTGGCAGAAGATTTGAGTGTAAAGAAGCTTCTGCTGGTTCTTTTCTGCACCGTCTTTGGCAATTGCTTTTTCAGTACGTAACACAACAGATTCCATTGAATATACGTCTGAAATGATATCAGCGATATTTGCAAGGATTTCTTGCTCTTTTTCAAGGGCCTTGCCAAATTTTTGAGCTGATAAACCAGCGGCAACTAGCGCAAGCTTCTTAGCTTGCTTTACTAGATATTTTTCCTGTGCTAATGGCTCATCGCCTGGCTCTTCAGGCATTAACATCATTAATTCTTCTTGAAGGGCCATTGCTTTTTGGAATAATGGAAGCTCGCCTTTGATCGCTTTTTTCACAAGCGTTCCTGGAACAAGAAGACGGTTGATTTCGTTTGTTCCTTCGAAAATACGCTGGATACGGGCGTCACGGTATGCTCTTTCAATTGGGTACTCCTGCATGAAGCCGTAACCGCCATGGATTTGTACACCTTCATCAACCACATGGGCAAGCACTTCACTGCCGAAGAATTTGTTTAATGAACACTCAATTGCATATTCAGCGATAGAATCCGCAAGTTTCTTAATATCTTTAGTTTCTTCATCGGAAAGCTTGCCTTGGTTTTCTTCATATAGGCCGATTGTACGCCATACGGAGCTTTCAGCAGCATAAATTTCAGAAGCCAATGTTCCGAACTTTTCTTTTGTTAAATTAAATTGAGAAATTGGTGTTTTGAATTGCTGACGGCCGTTTGCATATTTTACAGTCATTTCAAATGCTTTCTTGGAACCGCCCACAGCACCAATTGCAAGCTTGTAACGACCGATATTTAAGATGTTGAACGCGATAACATGGCCTTTGCCGATTTCGCCTAATAGGTTTTCAACTGGAACTGGGACATCTTCTAAAATAAGGGTACGAGTGGATGAGCTCTTGATCCCCATTTTCTTTTCTTCAGCGCCGGTAGAAACGCCAGGGAAGCTACGGTCTACGATAAATGCTGAGAACTTTTCACCGTCAATTTTAGCGTAAACAACAAATACATCTGCGAAGCCGGCGTTGGTGATCCATTGCTTTTCGCCGTTTAGAATATAGTGAGTGCCTTCTGCATTTAATTTGGCAGTCGTTCTTGCGCCTAGAGCGTCAGAACCTGAACCTGGCTCAGTTAGTGCGTAAGCGGCAAGTTTTTCACCAGATGCAAGAGCTGGTAAATAACGTTTCTTTTGGTCTTCGTTACCGAATAAAACGATTGGCAGTGAACCGATACCTACGTGTGCACCGTGGGAAAGCGCGAAACCGCCGCCGCCGGCCATTTTTTCAGTAATTAAAGATGAAGTGATTTTGTCCAAGCCTAAACCTTCGTACTCTTCAGGAACGTCAGCAGCTAATAGACCTAGTTCGCCAGCTTCCTTTAAAAGCTTGACAGTAATATCAAATTCATGGTTTTCAAGACGCTCAAGAACAGGATGAACTTCTTTTTCCACAAAGTCTTCAGCTGTCTTGGCAATCATTAAATGCTCTTCCGTAAAATCTTCCGGGGTAAAGATTTGATCATAAGTAAGATCTTCAATTAAAAAGGCTCCGCCTTTAACGATTTTTTTAGTTTCAGTCATCGAAAATTCCTCCTAATTTTAAATTGGCAGGGTGGGGGCGACTCGCTCGAGGGCAGGGCCGCCGCCAAATAAATTAAAGTAATTCGAATACGCCTGCAGCACCCATTCCGCCGCCGATACACATGGTAACGACACCGAATTGTTCCTGTCTGCGTCTAAGTTCATTGATTAGCGTTAAAGTTAATTTTGCACCTGTACAGCCAAGCGGGTGGCCTAATGCAATCGCACCGCCGTTTACGTTCACTTTTTCTTCATCAAGGCCAAGCTCGCGGATGACCTGGATGGACTGGGAAGCAAAGGCTTCGTTTAATTCAAACAGGTTGATATCGGAAACCTCAAGGCCAGCGAGCTTAAGTGCCTTTGGAACGGCAACAACAGGACCGACACCCATGATTTCCGGCGGAACGCCACCGACAGCGAAGGAGCGGAATCTTGCTAATGGCTTAAGGCCAAGCGCTTCTGCTTTTTCACGGTCCATAATCATTACTGCAGCCGCACCATCACTTGTTTGTGATGCATTACCGGCAGTTACTGAACCTGTTACCGAGAATGCAGGACGAAGCTTTGCAAGTGTTTCAAGATTCGTTTCCGGACGAACACCTTCATCGACAGAAAACTTGATTGTTTTTTCAACCAGTTTATTGTCTTTGCCGACAGAGCGGAAAGTAACATCAACTGGAACGATTTCATCAACAAATTTGCCTTCCTGGATGGCTTTGAAAGCTCGTTGATGGCTTCTCACTGCAAAAGCATCCTGCTCTTCACGTGAAATGCCATATTTTTTCGCTACCTCTTCAGCTGTATGACCCATTCCCATGTAATATTCCGGTGCGCTTTCGACTAATTTTGCGTTTGGCCGGATCACGTGTCCGCCCATTGGCAGCAAGCTCATTGATTCCACGCCGCCGGCGATCGCTGTGTCAGTGTGCCCAAGCATGATGGACTGTGCTGCATATGCAACTGCCTGCAAACCGGATGAACAGAAACGATTGACAGTAATGGCTGGAACCGTGTGCGGAAGTCCTGCCAATGCCCCAATGTTTCTTGCCACGTTCATGCCTTGCTCTGCTTCAGGTGTCGCGCAGCCAATGACTAAATCATCGATATTTCCATCATAATTTCCGGCACGCTTTAATGTTTCTTTAACGACTAATGCCCCCAAATCATCAGGACGAACCTGGGCAAGCGTTCCTTTTTTCGATTTGCCGACCGGTGTTCTTGCTCCGGCAACGATTACCGCTTCTCTCATGCAAGTTCCCTCTCTTTCTTCCAATCTTGGAATATACGAATCTATATGGCTGCCAAGGGCACGAGGGCCCCTGGCTGTCACATAATTTTTTATGCTTAGAGCTCGTTTTCTAGTTTCTTAACGGCTTCCCTTTCACAAGCATGTGCTGCATGCGCTGCTGTGTTTTAGGTTCTTTGATTAAGCTTAAGAAAGCTTCTCTTTCAAGGTCTAATAGATATTCCTCGTCGACTTCGGTACCATATGGTACTTTACCGCCGGCAATGACGTAAGCAACTTTCTTGGCAATTTTTAAATCATGCTCAGAAATGTAGCCGGAAAGCTTCATCGCTTCCGCACCAAGTAAAAGTGTTGCATAGCCTGTTTCACCGACAACCGGAACCTTTTTCTTTACGCGTGCTTTGTAGCCTTTCTCATGTAGTGCAAGAACAGCCTGCTTCGCATCGTATAAAAGATGGTCGCCGTTGACGCTGATGCCGTCGGCTTTGCTTAAGAAGTTGTTTTCGCGTGCTTCTTCACCAGAAGTAGAAACCTTCGCAGTGGCAATTGCTTCAAAAACTTTATTGGCAACCTGCTGCAGGTCAAATTGTACGCCGTTTGGAATGTTTTCCAAGTGCTTAATGTAAAGCTCTTTGTTTCCGCCTCCGCCAGGCAGCAGGCCGACACCGACTTCAACAAGACCCATATACGTTTCAGCAGAAGCTTGAATATGTGCAGATGGCAGGCAAACCTCAGCACCGCCGCCAAGTGTCATGCCAAATGGCGCAGCGACAACCGGTTTGGCGCTGTATTTTACTTTTAATAATGCTTTGTGCAGCTGACGAACTACCATGTCAAGCTCCCAATAGTTGTCATCCTGCGCTTCCATCAGCATCATTGCCAGGTTAGCACCTACGCAGAAGTTCTTGCCCTGGTTGCCAATAACAAGGCCCTTGTAGTTTTTCTCCACTTCATCTACAGCAAAGTTGATCATTTGAATCGTGTCCATGCCAAGTGCATTGTTTGGAGAATGGAACTCTAAGAGTGCTACTCCATCACCGATATCGATTAGGCTTGCGCCGCTGTTTTTCTTAATAACGCCTTTTTGTTTCTTAATTTTCTTAAGATCAATCGCTTTTGGATTGAACTCAACAAGCTTGTATTCACCTTTATCGTAGTAGTAAAGCTCGTTATTTTCTTCTTTATAGAAGGAAGTAAAGCCTTTTTCGAGCATTTCGGTTACCCACGAAGGGACTTCCATGCCTTGTTCCTTCATCTTTGCTACCGATTTTTCAACACCGATGGCATCCCATGCTTCGAACGGTCCGTGCTCCCAGCCGAAGCCCCATTTCATGGCACGGTCGATAGAAACGATATTGTCTGCGATTTCCCCTAAAAGCTTAGCGGAATAAACTAAGTTTTGAGAGTTGGTATTCCATAAAAATTGTCCGGCACGGTCATTTGCGTAAACAAGCGCTTTCAATTTGTTGCCAGTGCCTTTCTCCTGTTTCGCCAACTCCATGGAAGGGGTGGACAGTTTTTTGCGTGGACCGTATTCAAGTGTATGTGGATCCAGTTCAAGAATTTCTTTACCTTGTTTCTTGAAGAAACCTTGCCCAGACTTGCTTCCTAACCAGCCGTTTTCAATCATTTGCTTTAGGAAAGCAGGTACTTCAAAAACTTCCTTCTCGTGACCTTCGACTTTTTCGTACACGTTTCCAGCAACGTGATAGAAAGTGTCTAGTCCAACTACATCAAGAGTTCGGAAGGTAGCACTTTTTGCACGGCCAATTAGTGGACCAGTGAGGGAATCAACTTCACCGACACTGTACCCGCCCTTTAACATTTCGCGGACAGTGACGAGCAGGCCGTAAGTTCCGATGCGGTTGGCGATAAAGTTTGGTGTATCCTTCGCTACAACGACACCTTTACCTAAGACATCCTCGCCAAATGTTTTCATGAATGAAAGCACTTCTGTGTCAGTATACTGTGTAGGGATGATCTCTAATAATTTCAGGTAGCGCGGCGGGTTGAAAAAGTGTGTTCCAAGGAAGTGCTTTTGGAAATCCTCTGAACGGCCTTCCACCATCGCTTCAACAGAGATACCAGAAGTATTGGAGCTAATGATGCTGCCTGGTTTGCGGTATTGGTCAACTTTTTCAAAAACTTGCTTCTTAACATTGAGGTTTTCAACAACTACTTCGATCACCCAGTCAACATCTTTCAGTTTCTCTAGGTCATCTTCAAGATTACCTGCTTCGATCAGCGCGATATTCTTCTTGGCTGAAAGTGGTGCTGGCTTTTGCTTAAGTAATTTTTGTATGTTTGTGGCTGCGATGCGGTTACGTACCTGTTTATCTTCTAATGTAAGTCCTTTGGCTGATTCTTCTTTTGTCAATTCACGTGGCACGATATCCAATAATAGTGTTGGAATGCCGATATTAGCTAGATGTGCCGCAATACCTGAACCCATAACTCCGGATCCTAAAACGGCTGCTTTTTTGATTAATTGGTTCAACATTGTCTCCCCCTTCAAACTTTGAATGAATCCTCATTCATTTTTTGGGTAAAAAAAATTTCAAACACCTGAATGAGTTTTACTACTAATTACTATAAGATATTTCAAAAAATTGTGCAATCGGTAAACGTGGAAAATTGAAATTTTTTTGAATAATGATTCTTCTTCTCACTACGATATATATTTTGGGGGCTGGGCAACCTATGTTTTGAGGTGATAAACGATGGCGAAAATGAAGAAAAATCCGTCTAAGGCAGGCGTCAGCGCAGCGAGTGTGCAAGGAAATGCCGGACCGGGCCGCGAAGCAAGCGGAGTGGACAAGCAAAACAGCCAGAATAGTCAATTTAAACGATAATTGTTAGAAAAAAGGTGCTCCTGGGAGCACCTTTTTTGGTGAAAATTCGCATTCCGAGTTGTCTATCGGCGAATTTATCGATTCTATCGGCGAATTCTTGACTTCTATCGGCGAATTTCAAGCTTCTATCGGCGAATCCGGCAATTCTATCGGCGAATCGAAAAATTACTTCTGCGTAGACTGCCGATGCTGTTCATTTAAGACCTTAATTTCATTAATGATCTCTTTCATCTCCGCGCGCGCTTCCGGATAAAGCGCACTCCAGTGGCCGATTAACGCTGGCATCGACTTGGCGATATGCGAGTAAAGCGCCCAAGCCTTAACTTTTTCTTTTGTCTCTCCATCAGTTTCCCCAACCAACAGCTCACTATATTTCTCAAGCAAGGCCTCGAACTGCTGAGCAAAATCCTTCTCCATCTTCCTGACACCTTCCATTCTTGACATTTAGACTGCACGGGCAAGTTTTGCAGCGTTTGCTGCTGCCCTCAAGCTGGTATGTAAAGCAGCACGTTTTTCTGATACGTACCTCCTCTGCCTGCTCATCCAAATAGATTTTTTCAACGTAATATTTTTGCAGTGGGTTCAGCTTATAGCGGCCAAATAAAGACCCTTCTGCTTCAAAAATTAAGAACGAAAAATCCTCTACTGCATTTTTATGTTCTTTTAATTGTGATTCGTACAACCAAAATATATAAACAGCAATATTTTCCCACAGAATCAATTTCGAAATACCAAATGTTTTTTCAAACAGTGTTATCAGCGGGTAAATATTTTTTGCAAAAAGCTCTTTGACCACACCTTTCCGCCATTCAGAACGTGCTTCCCTGGTATCCCAATCGTCAGCCGTAAAATCCTTGAGAGAGAAGGCCGGGAGCCAGTTTTCCAATTTAGATGCTGACTCCATCCTCACTTTATCTAACGAAACATTGATTTTTTTATTCCAGGCGGTCATCGCATAAAGCGAAATTACCGCTAAAAAGGCATATCTTTTGATAAAAATCGAGGTAGCTATTTTTTCCGAGGGAGCACCAATCGCATCAGAAAGGTCCGCCATAAAATTTTTTAAGAAGGCTTCATCAAGTAAATGAGCTGTTTCAAAGGAATCTTTCAAAGCAGCTTTAAGCCTGTATTTACTTAGTACAGCAATTTCTTCATCTGTCAGCAGTTTAACCATTGGCAGCAGCCGCCTTATCTAATATACATCTGCCTTTGCCATATGGAATGCATAGTGGAGTCCCGAACAGCGGGTCCATTGTTACCTCGCAGTCCATATCAAATACGTTTTTCACCAGGCTGCAGTTGATTACATGCTCCGGCTTTCCCTGGGCGTAGACGTTTTGATTCTTGATGGCGACAATATTATGGGCATAACGGCAGGCAAGATTTAGGTCGTGCAGCACCATGACCACCGTCCGTTTTTTCTTCTCATTTAATTCATAAAGCAAATCAAGAATCTCGATTTGGTGGGTCATATCCAAATATGTTGTCGGCTCATCAAGTAAAATAATTTCCGTATCCTGAGCCAGGGTCATGGCAATCCAGGCCCGTTGCCTTTGGCCGCCGGAAAGGGAATCCACCGGTCTGTCCTTTAAATCCTCTAGCCGTGTTGCTTTTAGGGCATCGTTTACCTTTTTCTCATCATCTTCCGACCACTGCCGCAGCCAAGTTTGGTGTGGATAGCGTCCCTGCTTAACAAGCTGCAGGACAGTTAAGCCTTCAGGTGCAGTCGGTGACTGTGGCAAAATCGCCATTTTTTTTGCAATCTCCTTTGTCGATAACTTGGAGATTGCTTTACCATCAAGAAGAACAGAGCCGCTTTTCGGCTTTAGAAGACGGGCAATTGAACGAAGCAGAGTCGATTTTCCGCATCCATTTGCACCTATAAAGACAGTAATTTCACCCTTAGGAATTTTTAAATCTAATTCCTTTATGATGAGAGTTTCTCCGTAGGATATGGACAACTCCTTTGTTTCAATCCAACTTGTCATTTAAAGCCAGCTCCTTCAGCAAGATTTAGATATTTCTAGTTTTAAAAAGTAAGTAAATAAAGTAAGGGGCACCGATTCCTGCTGTAAATACTCCTGCAGGCACCTCCAACGGTGAAAACATCGTCCGGCCGATCAGGTCCGCCAGCATCACAAGGATTCCGCCAAGCAAAGCTGAAACCGGAAGCAACGCACCAAAGGACGACCCGACAAGTCTGCGCGCCATATGCGGTGCCATTAGCCCGACAAAGCCAATGCCGCCGGCAAATGCCACGGAACCTCCGATTAATGCCGTACTAATCATTAATAATAGAAAGCGGTGCTTCTGTACCTTTTCACCCAAGCCAGTCGCTACGTCATCGCCAAGCTCTTGGATATTTAGCGTCCGCGCTGCCACAAAGGCAATAATCAAAAAAATCACTGCCCACGGGGCAAGAATGGCGACGTTTCTCCAATTGGAGCCGTAAACGGTTCCGGTAATCCAAATATTCGCCTGACTCGCCTGATAAATGGGACCCATCACCATCAAAAGGGTTGTTAATGCCTGCATAAGGGTGGAAATTCCGATTCCAATTAACACAAGCCTAATCGGTGAAACTCCATTTTTCCAAGCAAGGAAATAAACTAAAAATGCTACAACCCCAGCGCCAATAAAAGCGGCTAGCGGGAGCCAAGCAATACTGACGGTCAGCGAGTGGTTTTTGTCGCTAAATATCGCTAAAAAGCCGACAACAGCAACCGCCGCCCCGCCGGTAATTCCCAACACATCAGGAGATGCCAGCGGATTGCGGATCATCCCTTGCAAAATACCCCCAGCTGTTGCTAAACACATGCCAACAATGAGGGCGACAATAATGCGGGGCAGGCGGAAGGAGGTGATTACCAGCGTCTCCATATCCGACCCGGAGCCAAATAAAACCTTTAAAACTGTCAGAGGATTAATTTTCATTTCTCCGGATCCCGTACTCAGGACAAAAACCGCAAACGTGATGATCAGCAGGATGGTAAAAGTAATTCCAGCTTTTCGGTCCATTAAAACGGAGAACCTGCCATTAAACAGACGGAAATTTTTATATTTGCTCATCATGCATTGAACCCCTTTCTTGCAATGTATATGAAGAACGGAGTTCCAATGATGGCAGTCATCACTCCGACAGGGACCTCTGACGGCATTAATAAATATCGGGCAGCAATATCGGCTGCCAATAGTAATATGGCACCTAAAACCCCGGCCATTGGAATGACCCAGCGATGGTCAATGCCAACAATCGACCTCGTGAGATGCGGCACGACAATTCCCACAAAACCAATCGGTCCGGCCACAGCCACGGATCCGCCAGCCAATAAAATGACAAGCCCCCCAATGCCGATTTTAATGAACCCGGTATTTAACCCAAGCCCTTTCGCTACGTCTTCCCCCATAGCAAGGATATTCATTTTTCCAGAAATCAGGAGGGAGCCAAGCCAGCCTGCTCCTATGTATGGCAAGACTGAAACAAGCGTTTCCAGCTTTCGGCCGGAGACCGAGCCAGCGAGCCAAAACAGCACCTGATCCAAGAGGGCTTCGTTCAAAACGAGCAAACCTTGCGTAAAAGACGAGAACATAGCCGCCATGGCCGCACCCGCTAATGTGAGTTTCATTGGTGTTAAGCCGCCGCGTCCTACGGAGCCAATGACATAAACGCTGATGGCCGCTACCGCTGCTCCAAAGAAGGCTAACGCACTAAATCCTTGTGTACTATCAATAGAAAATAAGGTAATCGCGACTACTACAGCGAATCCTGCCCCCGCATTAATCCCAAAAATCCCGGGTGATGCCAACGGATTTTTCGTTAAGGTTTGCATTAACACCCCGGCAATAGCGAGGCTTGCTCCCACTACGGAAGCAATCAGTGCCCTCGGCAGCCGGACCGTTTGAATGATGATATGCTCATTTGAGCCATTATTGTTTGTAAAAGCGTCAATCGCCATTTGCAAATTCGTGTCTGTATATCCGAAGATGACACTGGCACACATAAGTAACAGCATTAGAATAATAGCCGCCAAAAAGCCGGCCCATTTTAAGGAGGAACTTTTTAAAAGCATGTTAAAAAACCTTTCTCTCTTTATCCTTAGTCAAATCCTCTCACTACTTTAGTCTATCGCTAATTGATAATGATTGTCAATTAAATTGATAACCGTTTTCAATTATGATGCTGCCAGCCTTCATGAAATTGTCATTGATTTTGAAAATCATTTTCAATAAAACTGTTGACAGCTGTACGGCAGGCACATTATGATTAAGTTATAAATGAAAATGATTATCATTCACAATTAGACAAGGAGGATACATACCTAGATGAAAGCATTAAAATCATTTCTAACCCTCTTTTCCGTCATGGCTGTTTTCTTATTGGCGGCTTGCGGCGGCGGGAATACAGAAAAATCAACAGAGAAGAAGGAAAATGGAACTACAACCGAAAAATCGTATACAGTTGAACATGCGATGGGCTCTGCCACAATTAAGGGCACACCTAAACGCGTGGTGGTTTTGACAAACGAAGGAACTGAAGCATTATTAGCTTTAGGCATTAAACCAGTCGGCGCTGTTCAATCCTGGCTGGGCGACCCATGGTATGATCATATTAAAAAAGACATGAATGGCGTAGAAGTTGTCGGAACTGAGAGCGAAGTTAATGTGGAAAAAATCGTTGCACTGAAGCCGGACTTAATTATCGGTACCAAGATGCGTCAGGAAGCAGTATACAATCAGCTTAGTGCGATTGCCCCAACCGTTTTTTCTGAAACGCTGCGGGGAGATTGGAAGGAAAACTTTAAATTATATGCAAAAGCTGTCAATCAAGGAGAAAAAGGCAACAAGGTGTTAAGTGATTTCGATAATAAAGTTGCATCATTAAAGGAAAAACTCGGTGACAAAGTAAATCAGGAGGTTTCAGTCGTCCGCTTTATGGCTGGAAAATCCCGAATCTATTATACAGATTCCTTCTCTGGTGTGATTTTTAAAGAGTTAGGGTTTAAGCGTGCTGCCCAGCAGGCTGAGCTATTTACACCTTCTAATAAACTTGGAAATCTGGCAGTTGAGGTTGGCAAAGAAGTCATCCCGAAAATGGACGCGGACGTTCTTTTCTACTTCACTTATGCTCCTAACGGCGACCAGACTGCTTTAAATACAGCTAAGGAATGGACAACGGACCCGCTTTGGAAAAACTTAAATGTTGTTAAAAACGGCAATGCCCATGAGGTCAGCGATGCTGTTTGGAACACTGCCGGCGGGGTTATTGCGGCAAACCTGATGCTAGATGATCTTGAAAAAATCATGCTTAAGAAATAGTTTTTAAAAAAACTTCCCATATACAATTCACATTGAAAGAGCAGGGCTTGCCATGGCCCTGCTCTTTCTACTTTGGGGACATATTTGGAGGGTTTATCCGCCGAATTGGGGCTGATATCCGCCGAAACGTAGAAGTTATCCGCCAAACCTGACCGGATATCCGCCAAGTTCAAGGAGATATCCGCCGATTACCAAATGTTATCCGTCAACCCCCATATCGACAGAAAAAAAGAGCGAAACAAAGTCGCTCTTTTTCAAACCAATTATGCCGTTGTCGAAAACATATACTTTTTATAATGATACCTAATGGAAAAAATCAATCCCAGCCCCAGCATATTCCCCATCAACGCGCTTCCCCCGTAGCTGATGAACGGGAGCGGAATACCGGTGATTGGCAGGACGCCGATGGTCATGCCGATGTTTTGGAAGACGTGGAAGGTAATCATGCTGATGACGCCAACACAAATGTAGGTATAAAAATGATTCTTTGTTTCCATTCCGACCTTTGTAATATGGTAAATTAGCAAAAAGAATAAACTAATCAGCACGCTTGCGCCAATAAAGCCGAATTCCTCGCCGACAACACTGAAAATAAAGTCCGTATGGCTTTCCGGCAAATATACTTCCCTGTGGCCATAGCCTTTCCCTCCAGTTTGCCCAGAGCCAATCGCCATTAACGATTTGGTTAGCTGATAACCGGCCGAGCTTTGGAAATTATAAGGGTCGAGCCATGAATAAATCCGGCCGAACTGATACTGTTTGACACCTAGATATTTTTCCAGCAAATCAGGCTTCCATAAAACAAAATAGAGAATGGTTGATGCAAGCACAATTCCGGCTGAGAAC
Source organism: Neobacillus sp. SAB-20_R2A (assembly GCF_049568635.1). NCBI lineage: Bacteria > Bacillati > Bacillota > Bacilli > Caryophanales > Bacillaceae > Neobacillus > Neobacillus sp. SAB-20_R2A. Next base: position 4,954,380 of record NZ_CP145895.1, read on the forward strand.
ATGGGCACAAGCAGTTTCCATGAAATGCCCGAGATAAAGATCATCCCTACTAAAATGGCCAAAAATACGAGCGAGGTTCCTAAGTCAGGCTGCTGCATCACCAAGAGCAACGGCACCATTGTCACAAGACCAAGCTTCACCAGCAGCCAAAAGTCAGTCTGCATCGTTTTAACTTGATTTTTTTGATGATGGTCATCAATCACCCGCGCCAGTGCCAAAATGATAAAAATCTTTACAAACTCAGAAGGCTGCAAAGATCCCATGCCAGGAACCTTATACCAGCTTTTCGCCCCGTTGATTAAAGGAGCAATGCTGGTTGGGGCGACAATTAAAAAGCCGAGTAGAAAGATCCCGAATCCGTATGCATACCAGGTTAATTTGCGGAGCTGATCGGAATCCAGCGTCATCACCGCCGCGACAATCCCGCCGCCAACCGCATACCAGACAATTTGCTTCAGCAGAAAGTTTTCCTTATATTGACCGCTCGCCTGCGCACTATATATCGACACACAGCTAGCCAAAAACAATAATAAAACTATCAAAACAAGACTGTAATCAATCTTGGAGGTTGTGTTCTTTGAAGTCACGAAGAAGTCCCACCTTAAAAAAAGAACTTGTACATTCCTCCATTATATTTTTAATGAACACAAATCACAACTTTCAAACTGTGTTTGGGTGAATTTACATAATCTAAAAATAAATCCGCTTTAGTTCGTCCGCCATCCAATTCAGATTATTTGGCACCTGCGGAAGACCGTAGCCAATATAGAGCGGCGTCGTTACAAACCTAGGTACAACCTTGGCGTAAATTTTCCCATCAAGATGATGGAAGAAAATATTATAGCTCGTCGCCCTAAAGGGAAAATGATGAAGAATATAATGAGCGGCCATTTGCATATATTCCGAAAAGCGCTCCTGATAGCCGAACTCCGGCATTTCCACATTAAACTCGTAAAAACCAACACGCGGCTTAGTAGAAAGCGTAAAGCGGACCCCATTTTCTTCAGCAATCAGAATGCCATCAAACATTTCAGGCTCGACTTTTTCTTTATAGTCAAGATCATTCAGTCCAATAATTTGCATATGCGGATGGGCCAGGGTGCCTCCAGATAACGGGCCATGATTTTTGAAAAAAATAACGGACTTAAAGCCTCCGTTTTCTTCCATCTCCAGCCAATGCTTCAATCCAAACCTAATCAATCTATGTAAATGCTCTTTTGAATAGGTGGATAGTTCCGCATGACAATCGTCCGTTTCAATTAACACGGTTTGATAGGCATTTTCCAATACGGGATATTTATTTTTCAAGAGAATAATCGGACCATCGACCTCAATCAGGTCGGTAAGCTCTTCTCTGGCGCAAAATGGACAGGCCTGCTCTTTATTACGGTAATTTTCCGGCTTTTTGACCCCAATGGAAGTATTAAAATAAAGATGTTTATTTTCCAACCCGATTCTCCTCTCGAGGATTACTATACTTTTATTTTATGGGTAAATACAGCACCTTTGCACCTATTTTGTCTTTTAGGAGATAATTTGTTTTTCATAACTGTAAAAACACAGATGATTTTCATGAATAAGTAAAAATACGCATATGAATGGAATGTACAGGCTTTGCCAAAAAAATATGAACTGAGAGGGAATATATGTTAACCAAACTTGAAGCACTTATCCTCGGGATTATTCAAGGGCTGACGGAATTTCTGCCGATTTCCAGTACCGGTCATCTTTATTTAGGAAGAAATTTGTTCGGGCTGCAGGAAGCGGGCCTATTGCTCGATACAATGTTGCATGTGGGAACATTACTGGCTGTGTTTGTCTTTTATAAGGATGAATTTATTAAAATCATCAAGAAACCGTTCAGTAAATTAACGTTTTTGCTTATTGTCGGAACAATTCCAGCGGTAATCTTCGGACTGGCCTTTAAAGATTATATTGATGAAATTTCTAAAACTGGAGTAACGATTGGCTGGGAGTTTTTAATTACAGGTTTATTCCTGTGGCTGGCCGATTCAGCGAAAAACGGCCATAAGAGAATGGACGACATCAGCTATAAGGATGCCTTTATCATCGGCACATTTCAGGCGGTTGCGATTATGCCGGCAATTTCGCGTTCGGGAATGACGATTGTGGCGGCGCTTTGGCGTAAGCTGGACCGGGAAACGGCGGCCTATTTTTCCTTCCTGTTATCAACACCGGCGATTGCCGGAGCGATTGTTCTGCAAACAAAGGATTTGTTTGGCGGCAGTGCGGAGGAAATTTCACTGTCTGCCTTACTCGTCGGAATTGTCTCTTCTGCGTTCTTCGGTTATATAGCGGTCAGATGGATGATCGGGTATTTGAAAAAGCATTCCTTGAAGCCGTTTGCGGTGTACGTTTGGGTGCTGGGATTAATTGTGCTGTTCTTTCAGTTTACGGGGAAATTCTAAAAAACACGGCTCGCAATCCGGTGCGAGCCGTGTTTTTTTATATTGTAACAACTGCTTTCGCCATTTCTCTGGCCGCATCAGCCGCTTTTTCTTTTGCCGCTGCCATGATTTCCGGGATTTGTTTTGGATAATGGTCCAGCCCTTCAGCATAGACGGTGTCCATTAATTCAAAGCCGAGGAATTCAAGGGCCTTTCTTAAATAGCGGTCACCCATTTCAAATTCGACCAATGGGCCGGTTGAATAAATGCCTCCGCGGGTTTGAATATGAAGCGCCTTCCTTCCTGTCAGCAATCCTTTCGGGCCGTTTTCCGTGTTCGTAAAGGTTTTTCCGTGAAGAAACATACAATCCATAAACGATTTTAAAATCGGCGGTGCGCCGAGATTCCAAATTGGCGTCACGAACACATAGTAATCGGCCGCGATAAATCGCTCGGCTAGCGCATGCATTTTTTCAAGCTTCGTCCGCTCGCCTTCAGACAACTGGTCCTTCGTATACCCCATAAACGAAAGCTTTGCCCGGCCATATAATAAATCCATGTCTATTTCAGGGATATCCATGCTGTAAAGGTGCATATGCTCAATTTCAACATCTGGCTGTATTTTCTTGAATTCCTCGAGAAACACTTCCCCGATCTGTGCCCCTTTTGAAAGCTTTGAATCTACTTTCGGATTGGCGGTTATATATAAAAGCTTGGACATTCAAATCCCTTCCCTTTTTGAAAAAATTAATCTCCTTCTATTAATAGTACAACAAACTTCATATGCTCACTATTGAACAATAGGTGAAGTTTGTGAACGTATTATGAATTCTGATTATAACCATGAACGATTCGTGACATTTCTAAACAAAACTTAATAAAACCTTACAAAACTTAACAAAAGTCACATTCAATATGATATGATTTTTTTAAAATATTAGAAAACTAGCCGATTGGCGAACCCCAAAGGACGGTTCATGAGGCGTAGTTGCACTTATGCGTTAAGGAAAAAGGAGGGATTGTTATGGAGGAAAAGGCCTATACTCCCGATGAGGTCGCGCAGATTTTTCAAATTTCCAAGCACACCGTTTACGAGCTTATCAAACGCGGAGAGCTTCAGGCCTTCAAGATCGGTAATAAAATGAGAATCGAACATGCGGAACTGGAAAGATATAAAGAAAACATGAAAGCACCAGCAAAGAAACCGGCTGCAGAACAGGCTTCACCCGTTTACCATCATACAGCACCAATACGTTTGTCCGGTAGCCACGACTTTCTGGTTGAGCATATTTCCAAACAGGTAGCGAGTGCCCTAAACCTGCAAATCCAGCCTTCCTATATCGGAAGTTTGGAAGGGTTGATGCTCTTGTATCGTGGGCAATCTGATATTGCCGCCATCCATCTATTAGACCCGACATCACAAGAATATAATCTGCCATTTATCCATCAATTATTTATTTATGAATCTTTTTTGGTGATGAGATTGGCCGCCCGTGAGCAGGGCTTCATTGTCGCCAAAGGGAATCCAAAAGGGATACAGGATTTCCACGACCTGACCAGAAAAGACGTGCATTTTATTAACAGGCAAAAAGGGGCAGGAACGCGCTTTTTACTAGATTCTAAACTATCAAGCTATGGAATCGATCCTAGTAAAATTTTTGGCTATGGGAACGAAGAATGGAACCACCTATCTGCCGCCTCCTACATAAGCCGTGGAATTGTCGATGTCGCGTTTGGCATTCAGTCCGCTGCCATTCAGTTAGGGCTTGATTTTATACCGGTTGCAAAGGAAAATTTCGACCTTGTTTTTCGCTTCACAGAAGAGAACAAACAAAGCCTTGCGGAACTCATTCGCTTCCTGCAATCAGCCAGTTTCAAAAACAACTTAACCAATCTCGAAGGTTATGATGTTTCAGATTTAGGAACAATCATCTATCAAACTACTACATCGGAGGAACTAATTTTATGAGAAAAAATCGTTTATTGATTACTCTATTTGCTTTTATGCTACTAATTTTATCAGCGTGCGGCAATTCGGATACGAAAACAAATGCTGCTCCTAAAGAAAAGAAAGCAGCAGAAAAGCCAGCTCCAACGGAAATGATTTTAGCAACCACTACCAGCACACAGGACAGCGGCCTGCTGGATGTTATCATTCCAATGTTTGAAAAAGAAAATAACGTAAAAGTGAAAACAATTGCCGTTGGTACTGGACAAGCCCTTGAAATGGGAACAAAAGGTGAAGCAGATGCCCTGTTAGTTCACGCCCCTGCAGCTGAAAAAGCGGTAGTTGACGCTGGCGATGCCATCAACTACAAACGCGTTATGTACAATGATTTTGTTTTAGTAGGGCCGAAAGAAAACCCAGCCGGTGTAAGCGGCCAGGATATTAAAGCAGCTTTCAAAAAGATTGCTGATACGAAAGGTGTTTTCATTTCACGCGGTGACGACTCTGGTACACACAAAAAAGAACTAAGCATCTGGCAGGCCGACACCATCAAGCCAGAAGGTGAATGGTACGTGTCCACTGGCCAAGGAATGGGACAAACCCTTCAGGTTGCTGCTGAGAAAAAAGGCTATGTATTAACAGACCGTGCCACATGGTTAGCTCAAGAGAAAAACTTAGACACGTTGAAAATCGTTGTTGAAGGCGGCCAAGATTTAATGAACATTTACCATGTTATGCAAGTTAACCCTGAAAAACATAATATGGTTAACAGCAAGGACGGAGAAAAGTTTGTTAAATTCATGGTAGATAAGAAGACTCAAGAAGTCATTGAAAACTTTGGTAAGAAAGAATACGGACAATCTTTATTTATTAGCTATACAGAATAAAATCTTAACTTAGCTGAAGGCCGCCCTTTAATTAGACGGCCTTCCCGGCACCAGGAGGCACATATGGAACTGCTAATCGATGGACTGAAGAAAGCGATAGAGATGATATTTACCGGTAATCCCGAGGTTTTTGCGATTACATGGCTGACTCTAAAAGTTTGTCTGATTGCCATTCTGATTAGCACCCTGATTGGCTTGCCTCTTGGGATCCTGCTTGGGTTGTCACGATTCCGCGGCCGCCGGGTTTTATTATTATTTATCAATATGGGAATGGGCCTCCCCCCTGTTGTCGCCGGTCTTTGGATTACGATGTTTTTATGGCGCTCCGGTCCGCTGGGTGAGATGAGGATGTTGTATACGCCGACCGCCATTGTAATGGCCCAGGTACTAGTCTCGTTACCGATCGTGACAAGCCTGACAAGTTCGGCTTTCCAGCAAATCAACGAAAAAATGCTGTTACAGATCAAGGCCCTTGGCGCTACTAGGCTGCAGACATTAATGATTCTCGTCAAGCAGTCAAAAATTGCGATCGTGGCTGCAATTATGGCGGGCTTTGGCCGAGTCATTGCCGAAGTAGGCGCCGCGATGATGGTCGGCGGGAATATCCAGGGAGATACCCGCATCCTAACGACCACCATCGTGATGGAGGTTTCAAAAGGCAACTTTGATATCGCATTGGCTTTGTCGTTTATCCTGTTATCCCTTGCCCTGTTGATTACAGCGGCGTTAACTTTTCTGCAGCAAAGGAGGCGTTTCTCGTGACACCGTTAATTGAATTGAAAAATATCACTTATGATGCGGGGAACCGGAGGATCCTTAACATTCCTGAATTTCAAATTGAAAGAGGCGAATTTCTGGGGATTATGGGCCCGAACGGTGCGGGGAAAAGCACTTTGCTGAAGCTGATTGCTTTTTTAGAGAAGCCTTCGGGTGGTGAAATTCTTTACCGCGGTGAGACAATTCCCTCTAGCAGCGCTCCTCTTGAGTTGCGGCGGAAATTTTCGATTGCCCTGCAGCAGTCATTACTATTAGATGGTACTGTTTTTTATAATATTGCCATTGGTTTAACGTTAAGAAAGGTTCCCAAAAGTGTCATTAAGGAAAAAGTTACGCATTGGCTGGAGTTGTTTGGGATTAGCCATTTGGCCAAAAAAAATGCCCTTTATTTATCTGGCGGCGAAGCACAAAGAGTGAATTTGGCGCGAGCGATGATTGTCGAGCCGGAAATCCTGTTTCTTGATGAGCCATTTTCTGCATTAGATTTTCCCACGAAAATCAAGCTCATGGAGGATTTCAAGGAGATTATTTCCACAACCGGGACAACTGCTGTGTTTGTGAGTCACGATTTGATGGAAATTCATTATCTGACAAACCGGCTGGCAATTATCGTTGGCGGCGAAGTGAAGCAATCCGGACCTACCCCTCGGGTCCTTGAACATCCCAATTCTTCCACTCAGTCCTTCTTAAACGAGTGGAAAAAGTTCTATCCGATTGCACGTTAAGTTTTTTTGCAGCTTCTCTTTATGGGGGGCTGCGTTTTTTTATTTGTCTTGCTTAACTGATGGGGGTGGGAAATTGTGATTCGCTAATAGGGGGCCTGAATTCGCTAATAGAACTCTTCAATTCGCTAATAGACATTCTTAATTCGCCGATAACCCCCTTCAATTCGCCGATAGAATGCTTAGATTCGCCGATAAACCGGTTCAATTCGCCGATTGACCCCTTAGATCCGCTGATAAAACTTATTTTTCCCGAAACCTCTTTCTTGAATTAAAGCTTTTACAAACATAAAATAATGAAAGAATGAAAAATAAGGGGGATTTTTCCATGAAATATGCGATTGTTACCGGTGCTTCGAAAGGATTGGGCGAGGCCATTACGAAGCGCCTTTTCCAAGAACAAATGGCCGTGATTTCAGTGTCCCGAACTGAAAATGAGGATTTAAAAAAACTTGCTGCTGAAAAAGGCGTAATTTATAGACATTTTTCCTGTAACCTTGCCTTGGATAAAGAAGTTCAGGAAGTTTTTATGGAAGTTGCCCATTTTATCTTTAAAGGTGAGCCTGAAGAAATTCTTCTTTTCAACAACGCTGGTGTGATTGAGCCGATCCATACGGTTGGCAGCCTGGACCAAACGCCGACTATTCGAAACATTAAGGTGAATTTAATTGCGCCAATCTTGATTACCAATCTATTTTTAAATAAAGCCCTGCATACAAACACTACCATTCAGGTCATCAATGTGACTTCGGGGGCTGCTGTCCACCCTATTGAAGGCTGGAGCGTATATTGCAGCTCCAAAGCCGGGTTAAATATGTTTACGCAAACAGTGGCTCTCGAGCAAAGGGAACTGGGAACCAATCATAAAATTTTTGCCTTCAGCCCCGGGGTTATGGATACACAGATGCAAGAAACAATTCGCTCTTCATCCCAAGATGCCTTTAAAGACCTCGAAAAATTCATTGGGTTCAAGGAAAAAAATATCTTATTAAAAGCGGATGTAGTGGCCGGAGCATTAGTAGACCTTGTCTTAAGTGGAACTGTTGAAAGCGGGAAGGTTTACCATATTAACGATTTACTTACATAAAGAAAGGGCCGATGCGGCCCTTTCTTTACACTAATCTTCCCGCGGAAACCACAACGTCATAGTTGTTCCTTTTCCAATCCTGCTTTTCACCTTGATCATCCCTTTATGAGCGTCCATTAAGGCTTTCACAACGGAAAGTCCGATACCTGCTCCACCTGTTTTTCGGTCCCGGGATTTATCGCCGCGGTAGAAACGTTCGAAAATGTGCGGGATGTCTTCCTCCACCATGCCGGAACCTTCATCCTGTATCCTAAAGCCGACGTAGCCATCGCGGTCCGTTGCCACCGAAATGGTCACATTTTTTCCTTCCGGCGTGTACTTCAAAGCATTGTTAAGAACATTAGAGAGAATTTGCATGAGGCGATCCTTGTCTGCTTCAAAAATCTCCTCCTGCTCAGGCTCTTCAATATGCAACTGAACTCCTTTTTCCTTAAAAATCGGCATAAACATTTCCCATAATGCCGCCAATACACTGCCGGCATCGAGCTCTATTTTTTCGAGCTTCATTTGCGGGTTTTCTGCGGCGAGCAATTTTTCCAATTCATTGACTAGCCTAACCAACCGCATCAGCTCCTCGTGACTGGCCTGCAGGCGCTGTGGTGTCGGCTCCCAAACTCCATCTTGAAAAGCCTCAATCTGACTTCTTAATGTAGCAAGCGGGGTTCGGAGCTCATGGGCTAAGTCCCCCGTAAACTGTTTCCGCAGCATTTCCTCCTTTGCCAGCGATTGCGCCAGATTATTAAAGGAAATGGCCAGCTGCTTGATCTCGGTTGGCAGCCCCTTTAATGGGATGCGGATATTGAGGTTGTGCTGCTGCAACTCATCGGCCGCAAACGAGAGCTTTTTCAAACCAGAGGTTAATTTTTTTGAAAAAAGCATACTGAAGACAATCGCCAGCACAACGGTTAAGCATACGGCGGCATATATGTATAACTGGATAGTTTGGATAAATGTATTCTCGTCATCAATTAAGCCCTCCGGATAAATGGCGACGAGTTTACCAATAATGGCGTTGTCGACCTTGAGTGTATAATTTTTCGAATGCCATTCCTCACCGCTTGGCTCCGGTTCGGTCAGGCCGAGACTGTTTAGCATGCTGCGGATATTGGAGGAGTCCATCTGGATTTGTCCGTAGCGGTCATACAGCTGAAAATAAAGCTGCTCGCCCATCGCATATTCGTGCAGCATCGCAAACACCGGGTCCCTTGTAAAATGGCCATTTTGCCGAAAATCCTTTTCAATTTCGGTGATCACCCTATCAATCTTTTTTTCCCGATTCCGGTCCAAGTAACTATTAAAACTCTCTTCAAAACCGTACTGTATAAAAAAGCTGACGATCAATATACCGATCATCGAAATCAAAAGCAGGTAAAAGAGAATTTTAGACCGGAGCGTTTGCAGCATCGGGGACCCCTCCAAATTTGTAGCCCATACCAAAAACAGTCATGATGAATTCTGGCTGCCGTGAGTCGGTCTCGATTTTTTTGCGCAGGTTTTTGATATGGGTATCAACGCTGCGCTCATATCCTTCATAATAGATGCCTTCATCCTGAATTTTTTCAAGCAAATCCATACGGCTGTACACCCGGCCGGGATTGCCCGCCATGTTGGTTAACAGCTTGTATTCAATGGGGGTAAGCGTAATATATTGTCCGTTAACGGTTACTTCTTTTTTCTCTAAATTTATCGCCAGTTTCCTTCTGTTAAATTCAAGGCGGTCTACCTTTTCGGTCTTTTTGACGCGCCTTAATATAGCCTGAACGCGGACAACGACCTCGCGCGGGCTGAAAGGTTTCGTTAAATAATCGTCAGCGCCCATGACGATGCCGTTAATTCGGTCGTCTTCTGCTGACTTGGCCGTCAGCATCAGAATCGGCACATCGGATTCCTTGCGGACAAGCCGGCAAACCTCTTCACCTGATATGTCGGGAAGCATCAGGTCTAATATGATTAAATCAGGCTGAAGGGTTTTCGCCTTTTTCAAAGCATCTATTCCATTATCTGCGCTATGAATTTCATAGCCTTCTCTTTCTAGGTAAGCTTCGAGAACTTCTATGATTCTACGTTCATCGTCGACTAATAATATTTTCATTATTATCACTCCCCATATCATTAATATATCATCTTGGGTCTGTGATTTTTGTAACTTCACAAAATCATCATAAGTTCTTCATAACATCTTCAATCTTTCCCGGTAAAATAAGGACATCTAAGAAGAAGGGATTCTCGACGGACCCCCAAGTTATCGAAGCAATCCCCTCTTCGGAATGGTAGTTGGTCTTCATGGCCTCTTACTCATCCCAAAATACCTCTCTTAAAATATAAAAAGGTGTCCCGATGTCGGGGCACCAATTTTTTTATTTGGGAAAGATGTCTTTCCATATACTTTTATCAAACTCCCAATAATAAAATTGATTGTTGGATTTATACACGATGACACAGCCGTTATTCTGAAGCTGTGTTCCCATGATCAGCTCATCGATATTCTCCTGCCGGGAAACAGACCGTCCATACCAAGGATAGCCGGATGCTTCATTGTCCCTGAGCCAAAATCCAAGCCTGCCATTTTTTAATTTACAGACTACTACAAATTGACCTGCATTATTTTGAAAAAATATCGGGGTTCCGACAACGTTAGTAGCAAATGTCTCACTTTTTTTCCATTCCCCATCCGGGTCCTGCCAATAGTGGGTCAAGGATGAACCTGACCTCACAATAAGCTCGTTGTTTCCGAATTTACTTTTGATTGGAATCGTAATCGAATAATTATTGGGGTTACTATTGTGCCATGGATACTCCTTGCGTTTATATTGTTTAGTATGAGTGTCACTGTTCATATGAAGGATTAGTTTTCGGACAGGGTCATCATGATCTCTTATTACCGGGTGGCATAGCCCGCCCGTTTCGTTATTGTTCAGGCAAGATATCATTTCGTCCAGTGTAAAGTATGGACGATAGCGGATCATTGTTGAGGCCGTATCATTTGGATATTTTTTCATTCTGAAGCCAAGCTCCTTTGCCATGTTAACAAACAGGACCTCATCTGTGCCGAAGGAAATCGTTTTGTTTAGAGCATTTTTTAGCTTTTCCAGGCGTTCCTGTTTCAGTAAAGCTTGAACGAGCGGCCTTGAAATCACTTGGCCCACATTAAACACGCCATAGAAAGGGTTGACATTAAATAATTTTTTCCAACGATTAATGTCTTTCTTTAGTTCCTTTCCAATATACCAGCCGCTTTTTGGAATTCTCAGCTTGACGGCCATATAATCCGTATCTTTCATTTCTTCTTGAACAAATTCCTCATAGCCTTTTCTGATAAACAAAGCATCCGAATCAATATTAATAAAATAATCGTACTGTATCCCCTGTTTCTCGAGCCATTCCATTGTTTCCAAAAAATAAATGGTCGTCCATCCCCGCTTCAATTTATGGCTGGAAGGGCAGACAGGAACACCTAATCCCTCACATAGTTTCGGGTCCTCTCCCCCGTTGTATAAGACAATGGTACTGCTTGGGCAATAATAGCGAACATTATCAATTAGCTGCTTAACTAACTCTCTGTCTTCATGAACAAGGATGGCAAAACAGATTTTACTTTTAGGGGAAGCTGTTGATTCATTTACATTTTCTATTTTAATAGGATTATTCCTTTCCCGTCGTTCATTAATAATCTCGGCCATTTTCTTCTTGTTGCCACTTGCAAGTTGATAGCGTCCGAGAAGATTGGCATTCGCCTTTCCATTTGGGTTTGTTTGATAGCTTGAACTTGGGTGCCATAAATGATAGATTCTTCCTTTAACATTTACAATGTCCCCGCATAGGGTGCGGACAGAATGTGAAAAAGCATCATCCTCCCCTCCCCAGCCAATAAACCGTTCATCAAAACCACCGACTGCTTCAAAGTTTGCCCTCGGTATGACAAAGAGTTTGCCAGCAAAACCTTGATAAAGCCAATTTGCTTTTGTACAATCTCCGGAGTTTACATCCATAGGCCATTTTGGTTTTGTTTGAAGCAATTTTTTAGTGCCTTGCTTTTCAACATTATATATCTCAGTAAAAGGAACAACCCATGCTGCTTTTTTTAGTACTTTGATGGCTTCCTCAATAAGTGAGGGGTCATAAACGACATCCGCATCTGCTATGACAAAGATATCTTTTGTAGCCTTTTTAGCTGCTAAGTTGATGGCTTTCGCTTTATTAATGTCTCCACTGATGATTCCCAAACATAGTTCAGCTTCGGGCATGACCTTGGCATAGTACTTTTTGATCCATTCAAAAGCCCTCGCCCTTGGCCCATTGTCTGTTTGGAATGGTATAATGATTGATACATTTTCTAACAACGACAACGCTCTCCTTTTTCTCCCGTTTTTCTCCCTTTTTTATCTTTTGCTCATGATTTTCATTAGTTCAACGTATTCATCCAAAACCCCAATATCGTAGCGATCTCCGGAAATGATTTTTCCATAGATGGATTCTGTGCCAAGCAAGTTTTTAATAGCATCAGTCAGCTGAATTTCCCCATCGACCCCTGCTTTTATTCCCTCCAGACATTTAAATATCTCTGGAGTGAAAATATATCTCCCGATAACAGCCATATCAGAAGGTGGGTCTGTTTTAGGTTTCTCCACAATATTCTCGATTTCGATTGGATTTGTTTTACTTGAACATTGAATGACACCATAATTTTTTAATTGCTCTTGTTGAACTTGTTTTAATCCGATAACACTGCTATTTGTCTCCTTATAGAGATCAATTAATTGTTTAAGAGCAGGGGCTTCGCTGGAAATGACAAAATCATCCGGAAGAAGTACACCAAACGGTTCGTTTCCCACAAATTCTTTGCCCAGTCGAATCGCGTCCCCAAGACCTCTTGCATAGGACTGCCTTGTATAAAAAATTTCTACTTTTGGTAGTTCCAAATGTTTAAGCAAATATTCTTTGTTTTTGCTTCTTAACAAGGTCTCTAACTCCAATGAATGATCAAAATAGTCCATAATCGCATTTTTTGAATTTGAAGTGATGATTAGTACTTGTTCAATCCCCGATTGAACTGCTTCCTCGACGATATAATGAATAGCTGGTTTTAAACCCACAGGCAGCATTTCTTTCGGTATTACTTTTGTAATAGGAAGATTTCGCGTGCCGTACCCTGCAGCAGGAATGATTGCTTTCCTGACCATAACTTTTTCTCACCTTCTCCTGATTGTTAATAAACAACCGAACATTATTCTTCTAAGTGGACATTAGAAGTTTCTTTTATACTTATGTGAACTGATATGGGATGGAAACGGCTTGTATCACACCCAAGCTGAATATTTCGATTAATTCAACATAGTTTTTTGTACCTTTCAAATGTATGCTCATTCGCATTCAATAAAATAGAGAACTTGCTGCTTAAGTGAAGATGTGTCTGTTCCTGTCATTTCGAATACAGGCAGGAATTTTTTTTTGGAGGGGATGAACAGTGAAACTGGGAATTATGTGCGGGATGCCGCTTAGCGGAAAATCAACCTACGGTAAAACTCTTCAGAAGCAAGGTTGGGTGCGCGTATCTCTCGATGATCTTAGGCTTGCTTTACATGGCCAAGTTTATAAAGCAGAGGCAGAACCTCTCGTGTGGGAAAACGCTGAACTCATGGTCCGGACATTGCTGAAAAGCGGACATGATGTGCTCGTGGATACCACCAACAGAACGAGAGACAGACGAAAAAGATGGAGACGGGTGGCAAAGGAATTTGGCCTTACTTTGGAAATTTTCTATGTGGATACTGATTATGAAACTTGTAAAAAACGAAACAGAGTTTTAAAGCGGTTATCAGATAATGTTTTAAAACAAATATACAAGGAATTCGAGAAGCCTACTTCGGATGAGGGGACTATTAGTCAAATTTCTGGGCTTGATAATCGCAAATAGGAGGATAAAAGGTGAAAGAGTATACTAGTTTCGAAATGGATGGGACTGAAGCTAAAAAATATATCAGTTTTGATGTTGGCGGGACAAAAGTAAAGCATGGGCTATTGTTAGGAGATGGAACCATTCTTTCAAAGGACAGCTACGATACCAATTGCACGAACCTGGACCTATTTTTAAAAGAAATGGCAGAAACAATTCATATGTATACCCAAAATCATCAAGTGAGCGGTGTTGCGATTAGCTTACCGGGCTTTATCAATCCGCATACAGGTTACTCAGAAAGCGGGGGCGCGGTCACAGCGCTGGATCATCAAAACCTAAAAAAGCTATTAGAAAAAAGAATTTATCTGCCAGTTGAAGTTGAAAATGATGGAAATTGTGCGGCCTTAGCTGAAAAAGTGAGCGGCAACGCCAAAGATTGCAGCGACTTTATTTGTATGACCATTGGTACCGGAATTGGCGGCGGTATCTTTGTAAACGGGCGCCTTTTACATGGTCACAGCTTTAGGGGCGGCGAAATTGGCTTTATGATTACGAGAGCAGGAAATTATAACTTTGAGATATTGCATACGAATGCTTCTACGAATGCCTTAATTAAAGCCTATAAACACCTTAAGGGTATTAGTGAGCACGAACATATTGAAGGAGAAAGAGTTTTTCTGGAATCCAAGAAAAATAGTTCGGTACGAAAACTAGTTGATGAGTGGGTTCAACACATAAGTTATGGAATTTTCAATCTAGCCGCAACCTTAAACCCGCAAAAGATTTTAATTGGCGGTGGTGTCATCGCCCAACAAGGATTGATTAGTAAAATTAATCATAAACTTGACCAGCTCCCTTGGTGGAAACGGATTAAAATACCGGTTGAGCGCTGCAAGTATCAAAATGATGCAGGAATGATTGGCGCGATGTACAATTTTATTGAAAAACAGGGGAGGTAAGTTCTGAGTTAGCCGGTGTGTTTGGGTTGAATCCCGCTGCGACTCCTGGACTTCGCTATGCGGTGCACATTGAAAAAGGGGCGACCGAAGTTAAGCCGGTCAGCCCCTTTCTATTAATCTTTCTTTTTGATTTCGTCTGTTAATTCCTCAATGCTTCTTTTCACGTTCGATTTGCCGGAGTAGTTTTCAATCAGCTCTTTCAGATCCAAACCGCTTGATGCCTTTAATGACTCCTGCAGGCTGGCCATCAAGTTAGTAGCATATCCGGTGATTTTATTGGCACCGCTATTTGGGCCGGAACTGCCGCCTGTATCCACGACCGTAATTTTTTCAATATTGGATAGCGGGCTTGCCACCTGCTTTGCGTATTCTGGAAGCATTTTGATGATCATATCGAGAATCGCAGCCTGGCCGAATTGCTCGAATGCTTCGGCGATTTTTTGCTTCGCCTCCGCTTCGGCAAGACCTTTCATCCGGATGATTTCGGCTTCAGAAAGACCCTGTGCCTTTTGCGATTCTGCTTTTGCAAGACCGTCTAAACGCACGCGCTCCGCCTCCGCTTTCGCCATCGCTTCAATCCGGTATTTATTCGCTTCCGCATCAGCAATTTGCCGGGCTTTTTCTGCAGCAGCAGACTGTTCAATCGAATAACGGTCGGCGTCGGCTTTCTTTTTCACTTCAGAATCATATTGACGTTCACGACGTAGGATTTCTTTTTCCTCGAGTTCAATTTGCTTCTGTCTTTCAATGATTTTAACTTGCATTTCCTGCTCGGTTACATCCTGCTTGGCCTTGGCGCTTTCAAGGTCGTAAGCCATATCGGCGCGGGCCTTGGCGATGTCCTGCTCGCGGCGGAATTCCGCAGTTTTTAACTGGTTGATTTTTTCAGCTTCGGCGATTTCTGTTGCGCGCTCGAGTTCAGAACGCTTCGCTTCCTTATCGGCTTCCGCTTTTTTTATGCGGGTTTCTTTATCAGCTTCGGCAGTGGCGATATCGGCATCGCGCTTCACCTGCGCAATCCGCGGCTTACCAAGGGCATCGAGGTAGCCGTTTTTATCACGAACGTCTTTTATCGTAAAGGAAACAATCATTAGACCCATTTTAGCAAGGTCCTGCGATGCGACACGCTGTACTTCCTGCGAGAATTTGTCACGGTTTTTATAAATTTCTTCGACTGTCATCGAGCCAAGAATGGAACGAAGATGGCCCTCGAGAACTTCTTTGGCTTCATTTTCTCTTTCTTCTTTAGGCTTTCCAAGGAACTGTTCAGCGGCTGTGGCAATCTCGGTGATGGAACCGCCAATTTTGATGATGGATACCCCATCAGCCATGACCGGTACGCCCTGCTCTGTATAAACCTCTGGTGTCGTTACTTCTAGTTTGCTAGATAACAAGCTTAACGGTTCTGCCTGTTGAAAAACTGGTAAAATAAACGTACCGCCACCGCGAATGATTTTAATTTTGTTACCCGATTCGTCGACGTGGACATTTTTGTTTCCTAGGAAACTGCCGGTTACAATCAGTGCCTCATCCGGCCCGGCCGTCCGGTACTTGGTAATAAATACTCCGATTAATGCGATCAAGATAAGTGCAACAATCCCAATAATTACCCATACAAATCCAAATTCCATATTGTAAACCTCCTCTTTCTCTCTCTTTTATAAGAAGCTTTCAAGTTCCTGGTGAATGGTTACTTCAAGTACACCATTTTTCACCTGAACAATGAGCACTTTCACACCGTTTGGTATGGATTCCCCTTCAAAGCTTGTGGCAGGCTTGGCAATCCGGCCGCTGGCATTTTCAATGATAACCTCGCCAAAGCCATCAGCAGGAATCGGCGTAATAACGGTGCCAATCCGGCCTCTTAAATCAGATTCTTTATAGACAAGCGATTCCTCAGCGGAGGATAACGGTACAAGAACAAAAACATTTAGCAAAGTAACGACTATAAGTGCGATAACAGCTGATATTCCTAGGATCAGTAAGTAATGAAGGGCCGACAGCCTTTCAAACAGGTAACCGCTTGCAGACAGGACCGTGACAAAAGCAAAGACAAGGACCGGGTTGAGAAAGTGCAAGCCGCCGTCTCCTGTGTCAAAATGAAACACATCAGCAAACAACACATATAAAACAGTTAATACTCCAGAAATGATGAGACCGTACAAATAAATCGTGGCTATTGGTAAGCCGAAAAGTTCCATGTGCATCATCCTTTTCCTTCATAATGGGGAAAGTTTGTTTTCATTTGAGCATAGGGCATCCGTCCCTTTCCTCTGTCATATGTATAGTCAATATTACGGATAAAAAAGGGAAAAGTTTCACTTTTTGGGGATTTTTTATGAAAATTTTCACAAAAATGTTAAGCGACAGTTGAAATGGTTTATGCGACAGTAAGAGTGGCCTATACGACAGTAAAACTGGGTTATCCGACAGTGAATCTGTTTAACGACAGTAAGACCGGGCTATCCGACAGTTAACCAAGATTATGCGACAGTAAGAGCGAGTTATCCGACAGTTAACTAGGTTTATACGACAATAAGAACAGACCAATCCGACCGCACAACAAAAAGTGCCCCAGCCCTCGGCTAAAGCACTTATTGAATCATATTCAAAAACTTCCTGGTACGTTCTTCTTTCGGGTTGGTGAAGATTTCTTCAGGTTTGTTTCGCTCGACAACGACGCCGCCGTCCATGAAGATGACTTCGTCTGCTGCCTCGCGGGCAAAACGCATTTCGTGGGTAACGACAATCATCGTCATCCCTTCTTGGGCAAGGTCCTTCATGACCCTTAACACCTCGCCTACTAACTCAGGGTCGAGCGCTGATGTCGGCTCATCAAACAACATTACCTCCGGCTCCATCGCCAAAGCCCGGGCAATTCCGACCCGCTGCTGCTGGCCGCCCGATAACTGCGAAGGATAGTAATCCATTTTATCGCCGAGGCCAACTTTTTGAAGAAGGGCCGCTGCCTTCTCGCGTGCTTTTGATTTCTCCATCCCCTTCACCACTACCGGCCCCTCCATAACATTTTCAAGAGCCGTTTTATGCGGAAAGAGATTATAGTTTTGAAACACCATTCCAGTCAAGCGGCGAAACGCGGCGATGCTTTTTTTCGGGACGTTTTTTGAAAAATCAAGACTGTTGCCTTCAATGGAAATGATACCTTTTGTGGGCATCTCAAGTACGTTCAGGCAGCGGAGCATTGTCGTTTTCCCCGATCCGGACGGACCAATCACCACCACGACCTTGCCCTTCCCCACCTCAAGGTCGATTCCCTTTAATACCTCTAATTGATCGAATTGCTTGTGTAAGCCTTTAATTGAAATCATTGTAAAACTCCCTTTTTCAATCGGGTTTTTTCTAAAAAAGGTCATTAAAAATCGATTCGCTGATAGAATGTCTCAATTCGCCGATAGAACGGTGAAATTCGCTGATAGAACGGCCGAATTCGCTGATAAAATCTTATCGAATACTAAAAATCGTAAATGATACCCTTTTTAAGTATAAAAATTTCCTTTTGTTATTGATTCTACGAAAATTTCACCATAATTTAGTGAAAAGTTTCATCACACATACCGATCCAGCCGCTTTTCCATATATTGCTGAAGCACAGACAAGAAAAAGCAAATGACCCAATAAATGAGGGCTGCTTCGGTATAGACCAACAGAAATTCATAGTTCCGGGAGGCGATTTCCTGGGCTCGGCGGAACATTTCCGTTACAAGCACGAGCGATGCGAGTGAAGTATCCTTAACAAGACTAATAAATGAATTCGATAATGGCGGTACGGATACTCTCGCTGCCTGCGGCAAAATGATTCTTTTTAAAGCTTGCGTGTAAGTCATGCCAATGGAATACCCGGCTTCCCACTGTCCTTTTGGGATCGAAAGAATCGCTGCGCGGATAATTTCAGATGCATATGCCCCAACGCTCAATGAAAAACCGATGACAGCAGATATAAACGGATCGAGTGTTAACCCGACGTTCGGCAATCCGTAAAAAATAATAAATAATTGCACTAACAGCGGTGTCCCGCGGATGGCAGACACATAAACTCCGGCAATTCCACGCAATACTTTCCCTTGCGAAATTCGGGCAAGGGCTGTCAATACAGCTAAAATGATCCCGACAATAAACGAAATAATAGTTAAGGGAATGGTGTTCATAATTGCACCCTCCAGCATCGGCTGGAGGGAGGTTTTGGCTATATCCAATAACTTTGCAGTTCGTTCCGGGTCAGGAAAAATACTACTTAAGTACATCTACACCAAACCATTTCTCGGAGATTTTTTTGTATGTGCCATCGTCAACCATTTCTTTCAGGGCCTTGTTTACAGCATCCACAAGTGTATCGCTTTTCTTTCTGAACATAAAGCCACTTGTTGAGGCATCTTCACTTGTTGCGACAATCTTAATCGGTGCATCCGGCTTTTGCTTTGTGTAATCTAAATAAGAAATTTTATCGTTAATCGTAACATCAACACGGTTCTGGGCAAGCAGTTCAACTGCCTGCTGGAAGCCTTCAACTCCAACGATGTTAGCCCCAAACTTTTTCGCAATGTCGGCATAGTTACTTGTCAGAGATTGAGCAGAATTTAATCCCTTAATATCATCAAAGGACTTAACCTTTGTATTGTTCTTGTTTGCAATTAGAACAGCAGCAGAAGTGATATATGGGTCTGAGAAATCGTATTTTTTCTGACGGTCAGCACGGATTCCTACCTCGTTCGCAATCATATCAAATCGCTTTGCATCAAGGCCGGCAAACATGGCATCCCACTGGGTTTCCTTAAACTCTGCTTTTACGCCAATCCGCTTGGCCACCTCTTCGGCAAGCTCCACATCAAATCCGGTTAAATTGCCGCTTGTATCATGGAAGGTGAATGGTGGGTAAGTCCCTTCTGTTCCGATTAAAATTTTCCCGTCATCCTTAACCTTAGCTAATAAATCATTTTCCGTTTTCTCTGCCGTTTTATTGTCCGTCTTTTTATTTTTATCGGCCTTATCATCCTTGCCGCAGGCTGCCAATACAAGCATGAAGCTCAACAGTAAGGCGAAAATGATGGATAGTTTTTTCATGATGGTTACCTCCTAAGTTTGAGTTTTGCTAATCCCATAAAAGTGATGGGTTTATTTTGCCCTTTTATAAAAATTAAAAACCTATCAGAATGGTTCTGATAGGTTAAAATTTCTTATATAATGGCGTTCTGTTTGGAGGGAGGCTCCTGATACATTCCGGTTACATCCACGATTGTACCGAGAATGACATCTCGATCGTTCTCCACAAATGGTTTAATGGAAAATAACAATACCTTATCATTTAGGTCTATTTCAAAAGTACGCTCCTCTTGCCTGTTTATGCACAAGCGACAGTAATCACTAAGAATACCTTGAGAATCCGGAAAAACATTAGCTAGCGGCTGCCCCAGCAGGTTTTGCTGATCATAACCCAAATGTTCAGTCATATTTCCTTCCCCATAAGTTAGAATAAATTCACTCTCGCTTTTTATAGCTTTAAAAACAAAGCCAGGAAGCTGCTTGATAATAGTTTGTTCCTTTTGGTTCTCGTGCTCCTGTTCACTGCTGATAAAATAAAAACCTCTTAATATATAGTAAAACCCAATCGCTTTGAATAAATGACCAGTAAAATTGTCTAAATCAAAGACACTTTGATAGACGGTAAAAATTAAGCTTGTTAGCAATAGATAGACAAGTGCCAGGGCGATTGCCAGTTTCGCTTCACTTTTCTCCAAATAATATTGATACAAGGTAATAATGAGTGAAACAAACTGTACGAAGCTGACAAAATACTCAAAGCCATTTTTCAACGGCGTTGTTCCTTTTCCTTCAATCACTAGCAGCGGAAGGCTTTTTTCGAAAAAAATAAATATGGAACTAATGAGCACAACCAAGGTTGTGGCAAAGATAAACATTGGCCATCGATAGTCTTTTTTTAGTGTTCTGTCGTGGAGAAGAAGAATCAGAAAAATAAACAGCGCTTGAAAAACCCTTGCCGCTACCCAAAACCAAGTAGCTTTTGCAACAGAGCTCTCAGTAAAGAAAAAAGGCATCCCCTTAAAGGACAAGGTGTGGATTGTATCTAGCGCCCCCACAATGAAAAAAGTAAAGGCCAGAAGAAGCATCCTTCTCGACCGGGTTTTCCCATAGGTTTTTAATGCATACAGGAAGATGGCCGCAGATATGGAGATGCTGAAAACCTCTAAGATGAAATGGAAGCCAACGTAGTTTTCCGGATTATACAGGGTGATGATTTTCTGCTGGAATAAATGAATGCCTAACAGCAGGATGATCGCAATGGTTGAATAAACTAGAAATTTACCCTCCGTTAGATGGGATCTCATTTAGGTACACCTCCCCGTTATGATTTTATTATAAAACGGGAAATGCCCCTTACAGCATCTGTAATTGTTGCATTTTTATGACTATTTAGCAATCGCTTTCAATATAGGACTTATGTATTAAAGGTTCCTTCCTTCTATACTATCTTTGGTTTAGACATTAATACCGAAATTGAATAGTACAGTCTAGTTCAATAGCCATTTTATTTTTACAATAAAGCTAAAAGTTCGACAGGAACAAACAAATACCATAGGGGTTTTATATAAATACTAAGTTTTTTGTTGGAAAATATTACTTGTCTCCTAACGAAATTTATCGAAAAATACTAAGTAGTGGGATTTATTTAGGAAGGAATTGGTTAATTATGATAAAAATTGGAATTATAGATGATAATTTTCAATTAACGGAAATACTTAATGAATACCTGTCAAAACTAGTCGATATGAAGGTGGTCGGAATCGCCCATAATGGCATGGAGGGATTGGAGTTGATCAAACGAGAACATCCGGATGTGGTCATTCTGGATTTAATCATGCCTCATACCGACGGATTTTCTTTACTAGAAAAGCTTTATGCCGATCATATTTCGACCAAAGTCTTAATGTTAACGGCATTTGGAAAAGAGGATATCATTAAGAAAGCAAATGAGTTAGGGGTATCCTATTTTCTGTTAAAGCCATTTGAGCTATCTCAGTTATCCGATACAATTAGAACGATTTGTTCAAACGAAAGTTATTCAATAAAAATCTCGAGAGAATCTAAACCGGCGAACGAGAATAAGAGCGGCGAGAGCTTAGAAGTAAGAATCACCGATGTGCTCCGCTCGATGGGAATTCCAGCAAACCTAAAAGGGTATATTTTCTTACGGGAAGCCATCCAAATGGTGTTCCGCAATGTGGAATTATTGGGTGGAATCACAAAATTGATTTATCCGGCCATCGCCAAATTGTACAATACCACCCCAAGCCGGGTTGAAAGAGCCATCCGGCATTCGATTGAAGTGGGCTGGAACCGCGGCAGTATCGAGCATTTAAATCTGGTCTTTGGGAATACGGTAAGTCCTTTAAAAGGAAAGCCGACGAATAGTGAATTTATTGCACTAATTGCTGATCATCTGCGGCTGCAAAAAGTGGGTTGATTTAAATGAGACTGCCATTAAAGTGGGCAGTCTCATTTTGGTGTTCTACTTCCACCATTCATCAAACATACTGGCGGGAAGTCTTCGTTTATGTTCAGTCAAGATGTAGCGCTGCTCTATTTTTTCCGCAATCTCCTCAGAAACCTGCTTGCCTTCGAGGTAATCGTCAAGTTCGTCGTAGGTAATGCCTAACTCCGTTTCATCGGCCTGACCAGGCTTTTGGTCGAGCAGGTCGGCAGTCGGGACTTTTAAATATAGACGTTCGTCTGCACCCAATTCCTTCAGAAGTGCCTTGCCCTGCCTTTTGGATAAGCCGGTCAGCGGCAGAACATCAGCCCCGCCGTCCCCGTATTTTGTGTAAAAACCGGTAACCGCCTCAGCTGCATGATCCGTTCCGATTACAAGCAGCCCTTCCATCCCGCCGACGGCATATTGAGCAATCATTCTCATTCGCGCCTTAACATTTCCTTTTTGATAGTCACTCAACGGCTGTGTTGTTGTGGCTTTGTCGTATTCCTTCTGGACCTCATCCACCGCTCCTTTAATATTAAAAACCAGTTCCCGATCGGCGCGGATAAAGTTGAGAGAACGCTTTGCGTCTTCCTCATCCTGCTGGACTCCATATGGCAGACGGACTGCAATGAATAAGGCATTTATCCCTTCATTTCGCAGCTCTTCGACTGCGAGCTGCGCCAGGCGTCCTGCCAGCGTAGAGTCCTGACCGCCGCTGATTCCAAGCACGTAGCCTTTTGCCTTTGTTTTGGTTAAATACATTTTTAAGAAATCGATTCTCTTCCGGACTTCTTCTTTCGGCTGTATGTTGGGAGAGACGTTTAACTCCTTCATAATTTGTGCCTGCATGCTCATTTATTTGAAACCTCCTGGAAAGTGCTATTATATTGTAATGTACCACAATCGCTGAATTTTCACTAAAAATTGAACGGAATTAGGGCAAAATAGAAATAGTTAAGCAAATGGAGGTTTTTTATATAATGGAAGCTAAAACATGCAATGAGTCTCGAGTAGTCAGGACCAGTCGGGTATTCCCGAACGATGTCAACAACCATAATACATTGTTTGGCGGGAAGCTGATGAGCGATGTTGATATGCTCGCATCGATTTCGGCAACAAGACATTCACGAAGCGAATGTGTGACCGCTTCGACCGATTCCGTCGACTTCCTTCAACCGATTACACCGTTGGACTCGGTCTGCTTCGAATCGTTTGTCACTTGGACTGGTACGTCTTCAATGGAGGTTTTTGTGAAAATTATTGCCGAAAACCTGATTTCCGGCGATCGAAAAATTGCCGCCACTGCTTTTTTAACATTTGTGGCATTAGATGACGATGGCAAGCCAACTAAAGTCCCTGGGATCATCCCTGAGACTGAGGAAGAAAAGAAGTTATACGATACAGGGAAAGAAAGGGCCGAAAAACGGAAAGAACATCGGAGACACAGTAAAGAACTGGCCGGATACTTTACAACGCAAAAACCGTGGGAATAACCTAGAGCCTTTGATAGGTAAAAAATAGACTAGGTTCACCGCACACTGCTCGAACCTAGTCTATTTTCTGAAGGTCTCTTCTGCTAGGAGCATGAGGCGGTTTTTGGAACCAGCCGCGATCCATTAAAAGGTCCACTCCCTTAGCAGAGTATAAAAGAATTTCAGCAATATATTTCTGATAGTAGGCCACTAAATCAGTTCTCATCGATAACGATACCGCATGACCGAGCAGGGCGATATCAATGCCGTTTAAGGAATGAAAAAGGGTAACAACCAGCCGATCAGAAAATGGAGAGACGGTTGAATCCGTCACTTCAATATTGGTTGTAATAATGCCATACAGCTCTTCTTTCATCAATATATCATTAAACGTTCTAATTTGTTGTTCAGAGATTTTTTTTCCTTCCTTTATAAAGCTATGAATTTCTTTATCCTTTACTACTTGAAGAAGGCCCATACAAAGCAGTACCGAAAAATAATTTCGTTCGATATTAAAGAAAATCTCCATTATTTCAGCTACATTTAATGGCCTTTTTTTTCCAAAACCACTAATATAGGAAAGTTTATCTTCATATTCCACCTTATCTGGATAAGGAACGTATGGCGGACGGTCGTAAATCCCCTTTGACAGCATTAACTCAGTTGCTTGCCTATAAAGTTCGGTTGATTTGTAGTTCATCGTGATAAAAAAATCCAAAACATCCTTCCTTGCCACATTAGCCGTCAAAAAACTCCCATTAATTATCAGTAGACGGGTCAAGGAATAAACAAAGCTGAGCCCGAACATATCATAAAATAAAGGCGGGGCTGTCAAATTCACATCTTTTTCTGAAAAACCATCGGGTATTGGAATGCCTTCTTTTACAAAAATGTCAGTAATTTGTTGAAGGTGTGCTTCCGAATTCTGCAGTGCCCTCTCAAGGATCGGCTTAATTTCCACATCCTTATTGTGATGCAAGAAATAGGTGAGCAAACAGACCGTCATGTTTTCCTGTATATACGTAGCCCATAATGCGGCAATTTCCGAACTTGACAACCTAATGCTGCGCTCAGACATACGTAAGCCTCCCTAAAAAAAGTACTCTAAGAATATAATCCCTGTAATTCATCCATTTTATACAAAGTGAAGCATGGGGACGGTTCTTGTGCATCAAAATTTTGATGCACAAGAACCGTCCCCACGCCTCAGTTTTGCAATTCTCCGACTAAAATAAACCGGTCCGGTGCAGGTCCGACAAAGTCAAATGGATAGCAGGTAATAAGAGTTATGGCCGCATAATCATACGGCACAATGACAGTCCGGTCGTCTTTATGAACAATCCGCTGTTTTGTGATTTTATAAGTAAAACGTCCCGCTTCCGTTTCGACTTCGACAATATCTCCGATTCCAATCCGGCCAAGCTCTTTAAACACCGTATCCCGATGCCCGGCCAATACGGTATTATCATGTTCACCTGGCAGAACACTTCCCATATAATGTCCAACCCCCTTGGCTAGCTCTTCCTGTTCCGTGCCTTGAACTATAGGGAATTCTTTTTTTATTTTTGGAAAAGTAATTTTTCCAAATACGGCGCCTGTTGCAAGCAGGTTCGAATAAAGCGGCGTCTGCTCTGGCTGAGCCTTTTTAATCGGAATTATTTCCTTGTCATAAAATGATACAGGGGACTCCTTTAGGGGAGGTGTTTCTTTTTTATTCTCCCATTCCTTTAGGGAAGCATTCACCTTGGCATGGGATTGATAGATTTGATAGCTGCAAAAGAGAATAGAAAAAAGTGAGAGCAGGAAGATTGTTCTCATACTCCAGAGAAAAATCCTTTTTTTCATCTTCCATCCCTCACTTTTTGATATGGTTTTATAACTTTCGGAACTTCATGAACAGTGTTGCAGATGAACCAAGCGCTAACACTCCGCTTAATAGCAGCCAATTCATCCAAGGACCTGCCGTTTTTGGAAGTGCTCCTCCACTTACGGTTGAGAGAGTCTGGACTGCTGGCTGAGTAACTTGAGTAGTAGTTGGTGGTTGAGTTGTCTTTGGAGTTGTAGTCGTTGGTGTAGTTGTACCGCTTTGGGTATTATCTGAAGTATTGCCTGGTTGGTTTTCCTGGGTATCACCTGGTTGTGTTTGACCCCCAGAATTATCTCCCGACGGTGGTGGATTATCTGTATTCCCACTTCCTGGTTCCTTGGCTGGAGGATTATCTGAATCCCCATCTCCTGGGTCTTCAACTGGTGGCTTTTCCTCATCAGGTGGTTGTACAACTACATTGCCAACCTTTGCCCAATAAACTAATATACCGTTTCCGTTTGGATTTCCTTTGCCGTTATCACTTAAAGTAAAATTATATTCCTTCTCCTCAATAAATCCCTTAGCATATATTGTGCTAGGTACTTTTCCCTCAAAAGATAAATTGCCGAAAAATGGTTGGTCATCATTATCTCTTACAAGTACCGCAGTGTGTTCTACCGATGAATTATCCAATTTATAATAAATCGTGAAGTTCTTAATATTAACAGATTCACCGTCTATATGGACCATAATAGTTTGTCCATTATCTGCTAGAGTCGAATGAAACCCAAAGAATAAACCGCCTATAAGCATTACAGCCAACGTTAATAGAGAAATCTTAGACTTTTTCTTCATAAAAATATCCCCCAAATAGTTTTTCTAGGAAAACCCTTATTTTCTGATCCATCATGAAATATAGAATTCCCCCCTTTATATTAATTTTCTTTATTAAACATTCGATTTGTTCTATCTAAAGAACACCTAAATCTAGTATATATGACGAACCTATAAAAAGCTACTATTATTTCATTATAAAGAACGAACAATCAGTAAAAGAGACCTACTACACAGTAGGTCGTGGTTTGTTTTCCCAATGCATTACTTCATCTTCTTCATCAATTTCAATTTTGACATCGACTACGCCGTTTTCAGCCAGTATTTTTTCAGCTAAGCGGTCTCTAATATCATCCGCCTCGGCAACTGTAAGCTGCGGGTCAACTTCGATTTCCAATTCAACATGAAGGTCTTCCCCTTCCTTGATGACGGTAATTCCTTGAATATCCTTGACATCTGGATCTGCAATAACAAGCGAGCCAATTTTGTTCTCCATTTCTTCGTCGGCTTGGCCAATTACCCCTGCTGCATTGTCCAAAAAGACCCTACCGACCACAAAAAACATCATGGCTCCAATCAAAATGGAGGCCAATCCTTCGAGCCAATGGATGTTGGAAAAATGGGCAATAACTACTGCGATAATGGCCAGCAAACCGCCCAAGGTTGCAACAAGGTCCTCCATAAATACAAGCTTCGTCGCCGGCTTGGCTCTGCCCAGATTGGCAAAGCTTTTAGCAAACACACTTGGACCAGTAGCCTCCATCCCAATTTCATGTAAGATCTCTTTCATGGCTTTAAAAAGAACAAATGTCTCAAGAATTGTCGCCACTCCCAAAACAATAATATTGATGATAAAACCGCCGGACGCAGTTGGATGAACCATGTGGTGATAACCTTCTTTAATAGTTTCAAACGCCATAATCCCAACAATCAACACCGCGCCAAGTAAAACTAGATTGACAAGCCGGCCGAATCCGTTTGGAAATTTTTCCGTCGGGGCTTTTTTACTTAAAGCCGATCCGATAAACACAAAAAACTGGTTTGCAGCGTCCCCTAAACTATGCATGGTTTCCGCAAACATCGCTACATTTCCAGTAAACATATAAGCCACGCCTTTGATAATGGCAATAACGGTATTCACAATAGCCGCCAGCATTGCTGACTTATTTCCGCGCTTTAATAACTTAAATAGTTCTCCCATCCAATGTCCCCTTTTCTACTAATTCATTTGGAATATTAGGCCATTAACGATATAGGCTATTCATAACTACACTTGCCAGACTTCAAATTCTAAATCGGGAGTTATACAATTTTTATAACTCCCCTTTGATTAGAAAAATTATCCTACAGGGTGTAATAATCGTTTCATAACTACTATTGGGCTGAAAATTGTATCCCTATTGGTGTTATGAACGCTTCATAATTCCCTTTCCACCGAAAAATCTACACGTTCAGGCTTTATGAACGCTTCATAACTCCCTTTCCACCGAATAGTCTACCCGTTCAGGCTTTATGAACGATTCATAACTCCCTTTCCACCGAATAGTCTACCCGTTCAGGCTTTATGAACGCTTCATATTTCCCTATCCACTGAAAAATTTACCCCTTCAGGCTTTATGAACGGCTTCATAACTCCCTTTCCACCGAAAAATCTACACGTTCAGGCTTTATGAACGCTTCATAACTCCCTTTCCACCGAAAAATCTACACGTTCAGGCTTTATGAACGCTTCATAACTCCCTTTCCACCGAAAATTTGACTCACTTAGTCTTATAAACACGTCATAATTACTCTCATGCTGAAAAATTTTCCGCTCGGGTGTTATGTGAACTTTACATATATCCTTCATTTAAATTTGCTAATCTTAATATTTTCTAAAAAGGGTTAATGAATGCGATAACAGAAAAATTTCCATAATGATGGTAAAATAGGATAAAAGGGTTGGAGGGCGGTAAATGAAGTTAGAAGAGATTATGCAAACTCTCGAAGAGCTCGGTTCGGAACAAACGAAGAAGACTTTTATCAATCATGGGGCGCGCGGGCCTTTATTTGGAGTAAAAGTCGGCGATTTAAAAAAGCTCGTCAAACATGTGAAAAAGAATCAAGACTTGGCGCTCGCTTTATACGAAACCGGGAATAGTGATGCGATGTACCTGGCCGGTCTTTCGGTCAACCCAAAATTAATGACCATTGAAACACTCCAGCGTTGGGTTCAAAAAGCTGATTGGTATATGCTTGCCGAATACACTGTTGCAGGGGTTGCCGCAGAAAGTCCGTTTGCTCTTGAACTGGCCCGGGAATGGATGAAATCGGATGAGGAAATGATTGCGGTGGCTGGGTGGAGTACATATTCGAACTATCTCTCCATAACTCCTGATGAAATACTAGACCTGGGGGAGATTCGGAGCTTGCTGCATCAGGTCGAGTCTACAATCCATTCAGAGCAAAACCGCGTTCGCTATGTGATGAATGGGTTTGTTATTAGTGTCGGGGCCTATGTGGCGGAACTGAATGAAGAAGCCAAAAGTGTGGCAGAGAAAATTGGTAAAGTTCACGTTGATGTCGGCAGGACAGCTTGTAAGGTGCCATTAGCAACTGATTACATTAAAAAAATTGAAAATCTCAATAGAATTGGGGTTAAAAGAAAGACCTGTATTTGTTAGTCGGAAAGGACCCCTTATGTATCAGCATTGGGGTCCGTTTTTAATATTCTGCGTTTTTCTGCTTCTTTAAAAACAAAATGTTTCTGACCTAAATAATTCAAAATAGTATAAATGCCAGTCCCTAGTAAAACCGCTAAATCCTTTGCAAACTCCTTCGGAACCACAGGCAATTTTTCCAAAAGCCAAATAGCCAGTTTCAATCCTAAAGAGTAAGAAACAAAATAACAAATACCTATCACCATGACAAACCGGACAAGACTGCCGCCAATCGCACTGTCGTTTTTAAAGGTAAAATTCCGATTTAATATAAAACTAACCCCTGCTCCGACGATATTGCCTAGCAGCGTGGACCACCAGTAGGAAAACCGAAACCCGTTAAGCAGCACATACATAGTGGTTAAACCTACTATCGTATTAATGACTCCGACAATTAAAAAACGAATAAAGGAGTACTTCATTAATTAACCTCCGAAAAATACTGTTTAATTGTTTCTAAGGTTCCCTTGAATCCCCTACCTTAAACAACGAAAAGCCTCCCAAATCAAATACAAAGGGAGGCCGCTACTTCATTTTATAAGTTTCTTAACACCATATTTAAACGGTTTGTTCGTTCACTCTTTTCTTCCTCGGATGCCAAATCATATTTTTTCAATAGGTGAAACACTTCATTTAAAATATCCTGGGTGTGTTCTTTTTCGAAAAATTGCCCAAATAATGGCTTCATGTCCTCAGGTAAAAATGCCGACTGTGATTCGTATTTCTTCTTCACATCATCATTCGAATGATCTAATTTGCATTCACTCATAAGCTTCCCTCCCATGTCTAATTAACATTAGAATACCATTTTTCTAGCAAAACAAAAAAGCCCCAGGTTAAGGGCTTTTCACAAATTATTTCTTCTTGGTTTCGGTAACTTCCAAAACATCAAGGAGGAAGACAAATACCGGAATCCCGATAATTAACCCCCAAACTCCGAAGAAGTGCTCAGAGAAAATCAACACGATGAAGGTATAGAAAACCGGCAAATTCGTTTTCGAGCTCATTAAATTCGGGTTCAAAATATAGGCCTCAATGCCATGGATGATGGCGATGGCAATCCCGACATAAAGGACCTTCATCAGGCCGCCAATACTATAAGCGATAATGGTCAGCGGAATCAAAGAAATAATGACCCCTGCAACCGGAATCAAGCCGAGCAGGAAAATCATGATGGACAAGCCGCCTAGCTGCGGGAAGTCAAGCAGCCAAAGAGAAATGGTTGTTAAAATACAGTTTACAACTGCAATAATTAATTGCGCTTCGATTACTTTACCAAACGTCCGGACAAACTTCTGCGCAAAGAATTCAATTTCAACGTAAATCGATGCAACCTTACTCGTCTTAAATTTCCCGGTGAATTCAATCAACCTTGGTTTTTCCAATAGGAAAAATAAACTTAATAGAAGCGCCAGCAAAACCTGCAGGCTTATTTTGCTAATGTCTGTAAAGTACTTTAAAAGGTATGTGACTCCCTGTTCCAAGTAACTGGAGATTTTCACTTCATTCATTTGGCTCACAATATAATTCAGGACCACATTATCATGCTTCGATGTATAAAAAGCCGTCAGCTGTTTAATGAGGGCCGTGATTTCACCCGCAATCATTGGCAGGTACATAACCAAACCATAGGTAAGCAAACCGACAATGGTAGCATACGAAATAACCACCAGCAGCTTTCTATTTAGCGGGATTTTGTCTTCAATGAATTGAACGAGCCGATCCATTAAAAACGCAAAAATGAAGGTCAGCAATATTAAATTAATAATTGATTTCATCGCATATAAAGCCAATGCAATCACAATGAAGATTAAGATTCTCTTGAAGCCTCTGGTCTGGTAAAGTTTATTCATCATCGGTAATTATCGAACCCCATTATGTTTTACTATAACCTTCACTAAAATTGTGAAATTTACAAATTTATTATATCAAATTTGTTTACATTTTTTCGAATTTAAATATTGGATTAAATGTGAACACATACATTTTAAAATTGAACAGGTGGTATCGTGCTGTCAATCGCCTTACTTTCAAAGCCCTGCTGGGTTAAATAATCGAGCAGTTGCGGCAAATGGGCGAGCGTTTCTTTTTTCTCATGAAGAAGAATCACCAGCGGGCCATTGTGGCCTGCCTTCGCATTGAGTTGCGCGATAACGTTGTCGATGTACCTTGCGTCTTTATAATACCAGTCTTTACTGTCAATATTCCAATCCCACATGAAATAGCCGTTATCCTTAACAACCTGTTTATACTGAGGGGTCATATAAGGCGAACTTCCGTAAGGTGTTCTTGCTAAAAAAGAATCTACCCCAGTAATTTCCCTTAATGTATTCCGATTCTGGGTTAACTCGCCTAAAACAGAATCGGCTGAAGCATAAAATACTTCTTTCCGATGCGAGACACTATGCAGTCCCACCGCTTCTCCGGTCTGAACCATTAATTTCGCAGCATCTGGGTATTTGCGGATATTTCCATCAATCATAAAAAAAGTTCCTTTAAAATGGTGTTGCTCCAAGAGTGCAATGATGTCGCCCGATATGGCAGACGGCCCATCGTCAAATGTTAAATAAATTGTTCTTTTGCCAGTTGGCTGTGCAGGCGGTTGGGCTGCTGCCGGCTGTGGTGGATTCGTGTTGGGTGCTGTTGTAGTTTCAGGAGCAGGTGTATTAGCTGGTGGTTGGGCCGAAGCCGGATCAGATGGTGGATTTTCCTGGTCCTTCGTTTTCTCATGTTCATTTCTAGACGCCATGACTTTTTCCATTTGTTTTTGTATCATTTCTTTTTCCTGCTGGTCATCATGGGCCCCTTTTCCCACCATCGCAGCATTTGCCTTTTTCATAGGCTCGTTGTTTGCCTGATTAGCAGATTTGCCTGCCGCGTTTGCCTGAAAATAGTTTACGGCAAACATTCCAATGGCCAGCAGCCCAATCATGGTAAGAAGGAATACAGCCCCCCTTACCTGTCTTCTCCTCTTCAGTTTCCCCATCGTTCATCCCTCTTTGAAGGTATTTATTTTTCATCCACCATTATAGACGATTTTCCCTCCACGTTGTTACAAATCTATTAAAAATATTACAATTATATTAAAACAATTGGCAGATTAATAGATATTTAGACAAGTACTTACAAAAATCTATCCTCATCATTGTAACCGAAAAACACTGCAAACGGGTGGAAATTTAATCAAAAATTTCCAAAACGTACAGGCAAATTCCATTTTCCTATGTCATACATATCATTGTGTGAGGATTTTCCATCCCAAGAGAAAATCCGCAAGTTTTCGACATTTGGAGGTGATCTCGTGTCGGGTGGATTAAAAGCACTGCTATACATTTTATCGTTTTTCATCCCCATTGTTGGAATTATATTAGGGATTATCTGGATGAATGACCAAGACGTGGAGAAAAAGGCTATCGGGAAAACTTGTTTAACTGTTGGAATTGTATCCATTGTGTTGAGTTGCATATGCTGGTTTGCTTTGTCGGCATTGTCAGTGTTGCCGGCTTTTATGACGGGGTATTAGGGAAAATATATGTTTTGGCGTATGGATTCGGAAGGCGGAAGATGCTTTGTAAATAAGAAGAACCCAACTCTTTGAGGGAGGATGGGTTCTTTTCACTAAGGAGTGATGGGGTGTGCTACAGGAGATATTGGATTTTTTTGGCCGGGCTATTTGCCATCAGATTGATGAACGATCACTCCTTGTAGACGGAAAGGTTCTGTCTGTTTGCGCACGTGATATAGGGATTTATATTGGAATATTTTCAACGCTTATTTATTTGTGTTTGGTTAAACGGAAGGCATCTATCACTATTCCTACTGTTAAAATGAGCTTTTTTCTTCTATTTTTTATGTTACCTCTTATGGTCGATGGAGTTGGGTCTTATGCACATCTTTTTGAGAGTACGAATATAAGGAGGCTGATGACTGGAATTTGTTTTGGGTTGGTGCTGCCTTATTTTATTTATCCGTTGGTTATGGGAAAATCACTGGATGCTACAAGTAAGCCAGTAATAAAAGGAAGCCGGGATGTTTTTGTGCCGGCGCTTCTAAGTGGTATGCTTGGTGGAATGAGTTTCTATAGGTGGCTTCCTTTTTTGGTTCTCGATGGCTTTATTGTTTTAACAATTATTGTTTGGTTTAGTTTATGTGCCGGGTGCCTGTTGTCTCGGGTTCACCGTTTATATTTGAAATGGTCCCTTTCTATTCTTGGAGGTATCAGTTTTCTTACATTTCTTTCTTGGGGACATGAATGGGTTTTATCCCTTGCTAATTAATCATAGCAATTTTTGAAACTTCTGTGGTTTTAGTTTCTTTATGATTCTGGCTTTTTGCATTATTAAGGAAATGTATTGAAAGACCATAGGTGATTCCTAGGATTGACCAATAAATCGGCGCTACGGTGACCACGCTTATATTGAAAAATGCCTGGGCAAGGTAGCCTATAATAGTGGATATTAGTCCATATAACATTATTTTCTCATTGCCCCGAATCAGTCTCGTTGCTTGGAAAGCTTTCCTTAAAATTACGAAGAGTAAAAGGAAGTAAACACATAGTGCCGGTACGCCTAGTGTAACTGCCATTTGTAGGTATTCATTGTGGGCTTTGTCAACTTTTATGTCCCCAAATATCTCCTTGGTTTCTTTATCACCATTTGGAAAAGCAAATATAAATGAGTCCGGACCAGTACCTACCCAAAAATATTCTTTTACTAATGGTAAAGATTTTTGCCAAATAAACATTCTATAAGATCCTTCTTGGCCAGTAGTTTCTTCCTTTTTAAGAACTTTGGAAGAATCGCTTATTATCGAGTTAAACCTGTTGAAATAACTCCCATCTTCAGTGGAATTAACTATTATAAAAATTGTAAAAAATGAAATTAATAAAATAGAGTATCTTTTCCAAAGATATCTCCTCCTTAAAATCACAAAAACTGTGAAAAAAATCAACCCAAAACATAATCCAACCCAAGAACTTCGGGTTCCTGTAAATAACATAACTAAAAATGTCAAACATGATGTAAAAAAGATAAAACGTTTAATTTTATTCCCTTTTTCACTAAAGAAAAGACAAATAGATAACAATAATATAAGAACTAAATATGACCCATAACAATTGGGATTGCCAAATAGTCCATAACTTCTAATATAACTTGAGTTACTCGGGTTATTAGTTGGCAAAAAGTCTAACGAATAATGCTGCAATATTCCATATACTGAAAGAATAATCGAAACAGCTATAAACCCTGGGATGATTTTTTTAAATTGTTTAGCATTCATTAGCCGCATAGAAAAAAGAAAAATACAACAATAAGAAAAAAGTGACAAAAAACCTTCAAAACGTGTCGGAAATCCAATGACCGCTACTGTTTTATTTATTGAAAAAATAGTAGAGACACCAATTAATAACAGTAAGACGCAAATAATCTTTTCAGCGATTGTTAATCTTTTTTGAATGTTTTGTACCCAATACTTTCTATTATAAGCAAGAATGACCAAAGTACTTAAGACAAATAAGTATAAACTAAAAAGCTTTGGAATTGTTGAAAATGATTCTAAGCCCCATGGAAAAATGATTAATGGAAATAATAGAAGAAACCAATACAAAATAATTACCCCTTTCTTTTAGCTTTTAAAGTTCACTCACTTGTTTTATATAAAGAACACCCGAATAAAAAAGTAACTCGTTTCTTCAACGAGTTTGCATTTTCATTTATCTTTAAAGTAATCAATCAATTCTTTTATCCTATCATACTTCTCATTATCGATTTCCTCTTCGGATAGTTCTATTTGTAGCTTTAATAATCCTCTTTCATTTTGAGATTTCTCTTCATTCATAGAAGAAGTTGCTATCAAATATTCAATGTCTACTTTTAATGATTCGGCAATTTTTTTTAGAATATCTAAACTTGGATTACTTTTAATATCCCTTTCTAGAAAACTTAGATACGATTTCGATACTCCTGTTTCTTTACTTAGTTTATTTAAGGAGATTCCTTTCTTCATCCTTAATTTCCTTATTCGATTTCCTTCCATATATCCGTCTCCTTTCTAGCAAACTATTCGTTTAACAGTCCTTATTGTCCGCCCAGTCCATATTTAAGGAGATAAATAATTAATGGGCCAAGTAGTATAACAAAAATAGCCGGAAATACGAAGAAAATCATCGGAAACAACATTTTGATTGGAGCTTTCATAGCTTTTTCTCTCGCAATTTGGCGCTGATGTTCACGAATTCTTTCAGTTAAAGCACGCAATACCTTTGACATCCCTATACCAAGTTGATCTGCTTGAATTAAGGAAGTCATAACACTTTGAAATGCATCCAGTGTAATACTGCTTCTTAATCCTATAAAGGCATCCCTTCTAGATTTCCCTAGGCGCATTTCTTCTAATGCACGATTAAACTCTTCCGACAAAGGCCCGGGAGAATTTTTGCAGGCTCTTGCAATAGCAGCATCCAGCCCCATCCCAGCCTCAACTGATAAATTGACCATATCAAAAAAATCAGCGAGTGTTTTTTCAACCTTGGCAACCCGCTTTTTTTTCAATGAACTTAAATAAAAGGATGGATATTGATAACCTAAGGCACCCATAGCTCCAGCTAAAAGTAACAAAGCAAAGAATTTGTCACTTAGTTTTCCAAATAAAAGTAGACTCGAAATAAACAGTACCGCACCGATTAGAATCTGGATAAATCGGAAACCAACAGGCGTCCATTTATAAGAAAGCCCTGCTTCTCGCAGCCTTCGTTCCAAGTCACTCTTTGTCTCTTTCGAAATTTTACTGGATAGCCTTTCCTTCATCTTTCCCGAAAAAACAGAAACCTCTTTATATAGTAATCCTGGTTCTGCATTTCTTTTCTTTTCACCTTTTTTATGGACTATCGGTGAGCCAATAAAGGTATCGATCCGTTCGTTCATAATAAATGCCCTTTGGTTAGCAAATTGCAGAATAGACCTAATGATTAACGAAACAAATACTAACATCAGAAAATATAAAAAAAAATTCATGTGTTACACCTCTATTCTCACAATTTTTCTGATGAGCAACCAACCCAATACAATTCCAATAGCTGCCATACAAAGCATGACAATCCCTAAAAGATCCTCTGTTAATAGATTAAAATACTCTGGGTTAGCAAATCTTAAATAAATTCCTAACCCGATCGGCAAGCCAGTGATAATCCAAGTAGATAATTTCCCCTGTGCGGTTAACGTTCGAATTTCATCTTTTATTTGCAGTCTTCCTGTCACTGTTTCTTGGATGATTTCCAATAATACTGCTAAATTCCCTCCGCTTGCCCGTTGAATCAGCATGGCTTTTACAGCCATTTCTAATTCTTTGTCCGGAAGCCTTTCAAGCATTCTTAGGAATGCTTCTTCAACCGGGATTCCATAATTTATATCCGTTAACGTCTTTTCAAATTCAGGTCCTAGAGGATCCGGGAATTCTTCTGAAATCAACTTCATCGCTTGCATAAAGCTGAAGCCTGCACGCATAGAATTAGCCATTGTCCCTAACGCTTCCGCTAATTGATAGGAGCCACGGTTCAATCTTTTTTCGATTTTTTTCTTTAAATGTAATACGGGAAGCCAAAACCCTAGAATTCCTAAGGGAATTAGCAATAGCCAATGAACCTTTAAAACGTATCCTGATAGAACCAGAACAATTAAAGCTAATAATCTGAAAAACAAGAATTCCCCTTGAGAAAGGCGTGAGTTTGCCTGAATAAGAAGCTTAGGCCACTTTGATGATTTTGAATTACTTTCAAATATTGTTCCAATTTTCTTAATGAGCGTAGTAGCAAGATTTTGCTTCGGCTTTTTTTCGTCTATTTCATCTTTTTCCTCTGGATGCTTTAATATAAGGTCATAGTTTTTTAGCCTTTTTTTAAACCTACTTTTTCTCAAAAAATAGGATAGCAGGAATTGAAAAAGCACCATAAACAAGAGAATCGATCCTACTAAATATAAGAAATTGATATAGTTCATACATTCCATTCCTTCATGAACCATGAAGACTGCATTTTAAATCCCGACAATTCCAATCGTTCTGCACAATGCGGGCGGATTCCGGTCGGTATAAATTTCCCCTGTACTTTCCCGTCTTCATTTGTTCCCGTTTCTTTGAAAACGAATAAGTCTTGCATGACAATCGTATCGCCTTCTAATCCAAGCACTTCTGTGATATGTGTAATTTTCCTAGTACCATCCTTCATTCTTGTTTGATGGACAATGATGTCAAGTGCGCTGGCAATCTGCTCTCGGATAGCCCTTACCGGCAAATCAAATCCAGCCATCAGTACCATTGTTTCTAAACGTGCTAAAAGATCTCGCGGTGAATTGGCGTGGCCGGTGCCAAGACTTCCATCATGACCAGTATTCATTGCCTGAAGCATATCTAAGGCTTCTGCGCTTCTAACCTCTCCAACAATAATCCTGTCAGGTCGCATCCTAAGAGAGTTCCTTACAAGATCTCTAATTGTAATGGCACCTTGTCCTTCTATATTTGGCGGCCGTGACTCCAGCGTAACCACGTGCTCCTGGGCAAGTCTCAATTCAGCAGCGTCTTCAATTGTAACTATTCTTTCATTGTTAGGAATAAACGATGAAAGTACATTTAGAGAAGAAGTTTTTCCTGATCCAGTACCTCCGCTTATAAAAATATTCAACCTAGATACAACACAAGCTCGGATAAATTCCGCCATTTCTGTACTTAATGTTTGAAAGTGAATTAAATCGTGAATAGTAAAAGGTTTCTCTGAAAATTTCCGTATTGTGATGGCTGGTCCTTTTAAGGAAAGTGGTGGTATTATAGCATTCACACGTGAACCATCCGGCAAACGTGCATCAACCATTGGTGAGCTTTCATCAATTCTTCGTCCAAGCGGAGTGACAATTTTCTCGATTACCCTAAGGACATGTTCATCATCTTTAAAATGAACGGTAGTTTTAGTGATTTTTCCTTTTATTTCCACATAAACATCCTTGGGACCATTTACCATGACTTCTGTTATGGAAGAATCGGCTAACAGTGGGGAAATTGGTCCAAAACCCGTCAACTCGTTTTTTGCGTTTACAAGAATTTCCTGTTTATCTTCATAAGTAAGCAGTGTCCCTTCCTGCTTAAAAAACTCTTCAGACTTATTTTCAATCAGTTCATCATAGTTAACATCTTCATCTGTAGAAATTCGTTTAAATTCTTCAACCAAATAGTTATGAAGCTTACTATCTAAGCCCTCGTCTTCTGACATCTTTTTTGTCGAAAGCAGGTTGGCTTTGTTGGCGACAGGAGTTTCAGGTATTAATTCCTCTTTACCAAGTCTTTTTAAAAGTGACACTTTATTCTACCTCCCAACAACTGAACCCTTTTTTGAAAAAAATGATTTTTTTTGCTGTGACTTTGGTCTTCCAGCAATATCTAATGCCAAAGAGTAGATAAGTTTTGATATTCTGGCTCTTGGACTGGAATAAACATAGGGGGTACCTTCATTAACCGAAACAGCAACTACCTTTTCCACATCTGGAATTTTCAAAAATATCGGCAATCCCAGTACACCTTCAGCAATAGAACTATTTATTCCTTTTTTATTTGAATCCCGATTAATGATCACCTTCACCTTTGTGTCCAAGGAAAGGGAGTTTAAGGTTTCAATGAAAATTTTGCTATTTTTTAAGGTTGGTAAGTCTAAAAATGTAATCAAGAAGATATCATCTGATTTTTCCAAAGCTGTTAATATTTTATCTTCCATATAAGGGGCAGTATCAATCAAAACTAAGTCATACATTGGTTCCAATCTTTCAATTAAGTGGCTGATATGTTCGTCCAAAATTGCTTCCGAAAATTCGGGACGGATTGGAGCTGGCATGATATCTAAATAGTCATTATAGGAATGCATGTAGGCTTTTGGATCGTTTCTCCCTTCCTTTACCCACTCATAAATGGTTTTCTTCGGATTACAATTGAAAAACATTGAAATATCTCCGAATTGCAGATCCAGATCAATAACAGCAACCTTTTTAAATTGCTTCGCAAAGGCGGCAGCAAAATTGACGGTAAAGGTTGTTTTGCCGACTCCGCCTTTTGTACTGCACACTGTTATGATTCTAGCCTTTTTTTCGACAGTATTTTTCCCTTCAGATTTTGATAGAGTCTGTGTTTGAAAGGTTATATGCTTTTCTGCCTCTTTAAGGGTCTCCTTTACTTGATATTCATTTAACTTACCGGTTAGGACATCAAACACACCTGTACGCATTGCTTTGCGGATATCCAAACTATTTTCATCGGCAATTAATACTACAGCAAGATTTAAAAAGGACTGGGACAAGTGCCGGCTTACCTCATATATTCCCTCTTTATCTTCGAAATTTGATGAGGTGATAAAAATAACTCCTATATCTTTGTCCAACATTAGGTCTTGGATTTGATTTAATGAATTCAGCCAATGAATTTCCGTTTCTAATCCTTTAAAAAATGCATCTACTTCCATTTGTTTTTTTGTTTCAAAAGAATAGCCAAGTAAAATCATTTTAAGAACACTCCTTCTTGAAGTTGATTCTCATATACATGGGTTGGGTCAGACTCAAGTTTTTCGTCCCCGTCTTTCCGCAACATTAGGAATAACTCATACTTCATCGCAAAACCTAGAGCTAACCCATCTTTTGGGGCTACTTCAAGCGTGACGATTTGGTAGCGTTTTTTTGTCTCAGCATCATCCGCTGCGTGTCCTAATGCGAGCACTTTTACATTTTGGAGAATTAATTTTTCTGCAGGATATTGTCCAGGCTTGGCGTCACCTGGCACGAGGAGTTTAGCGACAACATCCACATGTGCTCCGGGTTTGATATATCCCGCTACACCAAACGGATCCGGTACTTGAATGGACATCGCTCTTTTTCCTTCACTAATAGGGAGGATTCCTGTATTGGCAGTCGGCTGGGATGCAGCTTGTGCAGTTGTATTTTCCGTGCTAGAAGCTGCTTTTTCTTCAGTTTTCGTATCATCTGTAACTGAAGCTGAAGTGCTGGCAGGCTCATTTTCAACATTTGAAGTAATAACAAAATATATTGCCAATGTAGCCAACAACCCTAAAATAAACGACAAAAGCCAAAGTTTTTTTGATTTCATATATACCCCTTCTTTAAAGTTAATAGTAAAACAAATTAGCCAGTCATTATGCATGCTATAATCCAATATATCTAAGCAAAGAATGTTGAAAAAATAATTAACTTCTTTACTTTATTTTCAGACTTATATATGAATTCATTATTTAATTTTCTATTCTCATTACAGTTGTATCTTTTATTGGTATTGTCCAAGAATTAACTATTGGAGTAATAAAGTCAAAATCATAAATTAACGTAATGCTTACGTTAAACTCACCCTCTGCAACCTTTATTTTATTTATCTCGACTGGCCGTCTTAACCTAGTAGACTCCAATCCGGCAATAGAAGAATCTACCTTATTTCTAATATCTGTATCTGATTTCCCTAAGCTAGCCAGTCTTGCAGCCTCTCGTCCTGCATGATCGAGTGTTAGATAAGCATGAAAAGCCCTGCCGAAATCAACGATTCCGAAAAGTAACATTATTAATATTGGAAGAATTAAGGCTGTCTCAACCATTGACTGACCCTTTTCAGATTTCATAATAATCCCCCCAAAAAATAAGTACAGGCAGTACCTAAAGCAATAGCTACACCATAGGGAAGTCCCAGTGCTAAATTGTCCTCTTTACTTAAATTTAATGAGCCTTGGGTTGCTTTTAATAATATAATTGAATAAATTACTCTTCTAACAAAATCAATAAGAATTCCTCGACGGACCATAATGACAAACGCGATAATACCTCCAATTACAGCACCATATAAAAAAGAATTTAATACAAAAATAGATCCTTTAACAGAACCAATAGCAGCTAATAATTTCACATCCCCTGCACCAATTCCACCTAAAACAAATGGAATAAACAACAACCCCAAACCTGTTAAAAGCCCTTTGCTACTGAACAAAAAACCATCCAATCCCAAACCAAGTGAATTATTGATTAAACCAAATAAAATAGTAGGGATTGTTACTTTGTTATAAATTTTTCTTGACTTCAAATCGGTTATCATGCAAACCATGAGAACTATTAAAAGCATGATATTTTCCATAAAACTATCCCCTTCTTCTATAAATAAGCCCTGCTTCTCATGCCTGAAAAGCAGGGCCAGTGGAAAATTTAATTAAGGTGTAGGTGTTGTTGTACTTACTCCAGATACGGTTGTAAATTTACCAGCTATAAATGTAAATACTTTATTCAAATTGCCTCCGACTAAAGTAACTGCACCAATAACTACAACAGCAATTAGCCCAATTATTAATCCGTATTCAGACATTGCCTGCCCTTCTTCTTCTTTCCACAATCTTTTTAATGCGTTCATTTCTTTTCCTCCTACTAGCTTTAGCTATTTTTATTTGTTCTATATTTAGAACCTGATATAAATATAAAACGAACTTAACGATTTGAAAATCCTTATTTCTGTCCAAATTATCTGAAATTTCAGTCCAAATCTACCATTAGCTCTTAAAATCTAGCTTTTTCTTAGTTTTTTGTTCTTTTTATAAAACATTTTGTTTACTATAATGGAAATACTAGTTTGAAAGGAGCCCAAAATATGAAGGAAAGAGTAATTTCCATCCCTTACAAAATTAAAATGGCCGATTCTTTTTTTACAAGACTTAAAGGATTAATGTTTCGAAGTGATCCAATAACAGATGAAGGGCTTTGGATTATTCCATGCAATTCGATCCACATGTTCTTTATGAAGTTTCCAATTGATGTTGTTCTTCTTAATGAAAGAAATGAAGTAGTTAAGATATATCATAATATAAAGCCATGGAGGGCTACTAAGCCTATAAAAGCTGCACACTCTACACTTGAACTTCCTGTAGGTTCTATTAAAAACCTTGGGATTTCTATTGGATGCAAAATAAACTGCCCAATACTTATTTAATTTTCGTAAATTGATAAAACGAAGGCCAAGCCATGGACTGCCCCTTGGAATTATGGCCTTTTTTTATTTTTCCGTTACCTATTAGGACTTTTGACTTAAAATAATCAACATATTTTTCATCGAAATATTGAATATAATCAAAAATAAATGTAATATTCTTAATAGAGAACATTTATGTGCGATTCAATTTACTTAAAAGAACATAAAGGGGGATTTTTGTGGTAAAAAGATTACTTAAAGATGAGAGAGGCCAATCTATGATCCTCGTACCGATTTTTTTATTAGTACTATGTGGGTTCGCAGGATTGGCTATTGACGGAGGCAGGCTGTATATAGCCAAATCAGAACTTCAGAAATCGGTTGACGCCGGAGCACTTGCTGGGGCCGATGTAATGGTTGAAGCTCTTAATAAGGGGTCATTAAATGACACCGATTATCAGAAGGTATCTGATAAAATTGGTGAATTAACTGAGGGAAACTATGAGCCCGGAACCTATGAATATGATCGTAATAAATATAAAAATAAAGCTGTTGAGGTCTCAGGCAGTGAAACTGTAAATTTATTACTAATGCCTCTATTGGGTATCCATAAAGACACTTTGGTACGTGCTGCAGCCAGAGTTAAAATTGGTAAAAACATTGAAGCTGATGAAGGAACATTAATTCCTATAGGGGTTCAAGGAGAACATTTATGCGAAAAGTTAGCTGCAAGCAATTTTGAATTTACGCTTATATCTGAACAGAATCACGTAATGGGAAATTATAACTTTTTAGATTTCTCCTCATTAGAAAAAAATAACGGTAACGGAAAAGGAAAGGACCCAGTACCAGTAGATTCATACGATAAATGTGAGGATCCAAGTAGTGTTCCTACTGGTGGAACAGGAAATACTAACACCAATGGTAATGGGAATACCAATGGCAACGGCAATACCAACGGTAACGGCAATACTAACGGTAACGGCAATACTAACGGTAACGGCAATACTAACGGTAACGGCACTGGCGGTGGAACAGCTGAGGATGAC
This sequence comes from Neobacillus sp. SAB-20_R2A, assembly GCF_049568635.1. Lineage (NCBI taxonomy): Bacteria > Bacillati > Bacillota > Bacilli > Caryophanales > Bacillaceae > Neobacillus > Neobacillus sp. SAB-20_R2A. Next base: position 4,997,413 of record NZ_CP145895.1, read on the forward strand.
AAGATTAACGGCGAAGGTGCGAAATCAGTTGGCCAATATATTACTAATCGTTCCCCTTTACCAATCTTTGTTGGTCAAGAAATCGAAACACAAACAGGAAATCCTATTAAGAGCGATGTAATTGATCCCTATATTAAATCTTTAGAGGGAAAGATTGTTTATGTTCCAATAATAAGCAAATTAGGTTCTGGAACATCAAAAGTTATTGTTTTAGGATTTGCCGCTTTCCATATAGATTCATATACACCAGCAACTAAAACTATAAAAGCAACATTTATAGAAAAAAAGGTCCCAGGTGATGTCGGTGACGTTCCGATTCATTATATTCCATATGTATCTAAGCTAGAATTATAGAATTTTAACATAAATTAAGTACAAGTTTAGTCTTGTAGGCGCAATTTACTACATTTCTTTAAACATGTGCTTTTTTTGTGTTTTTTAAAGTAGTGAATACTAAAATCATTGAATATATTTTTAAATAAAGGTAAGATTGTTCTTAATAAGTAACAATATGATCATTTATAAAGGAGAGTATAAGAATGCTAAAAAGACTTCTTTCAGAAGAAAAAGGTCAGTCTATGGTCCTTGTGTCAATACTACTAGTAGTTTTAATAGGGTTTGCAGGACTAGCTATTGACGGTGGGAGACTGTATATGGCCAAATCAAGCCTTCAAAAGGCTGTTGATGCCGGGGCTCTTGCCGGCGGACGGGAATTATTAAAATCGTTAAAAAATGGAGGGCCAAATTCAGTAAATTACACTTCAATCTCTACTACAGTAGATGCAATGGCTAAGGGTAACTACTCTTCAGGTACTTACTCATATGATTCTAACCAATATAAAACAAAAGCTGTTGAAGTTCAAGGTGAAGAAAACGTTAACTTAATGTTAATGCCTGTTTTAGGCATTGACAAATCAATTGTTAAAGCAATTGCAAGAGTAAAAATTGGAAATGTAAGCAAAGTTGGAAATGGGGTTGTAATACCTGTAGGGATAAATTTTGATATCCTAAAAGATCCTAATGACCCAGAGGGAACTAAACTAAGATACGGAGAACAACTACAAATTTCAGCAACCCCTGGTAGTGGTATAAATGGTTATTATGGATATTTAAATTTCAGCTCTATCCCTGGTGCGACAGGAACAAATAATGGGGCGGATTCACTTTATAAGTATATCATGGGGGAATACACAGCCCCTGTTTGGGTTGGCCTTTCAATCGAACAACAAAGCGGAGAAAATACAGGAAAAGCAGAGTCAGCAATAACCCAAAAAGAAGGACAAATTGTTTATGTCCCAATTGTCACTGGTCCAATCGATGGGAAACTAATTGTGGAAGGATTTGCTGCCTTCAAATTAATTGATTATGTAACAGACAAAGAAGTAAACGACCTTGAAAAAGAAGAGAAAAAAACTGGAGTAGATCTAGATATACCAGAGTCACATACAATAATAGCTGAATTCCTCCATGTTGTAATTGATGGAGAAATTGGAGAAACTGATTATGATTATGGAGTATATGATTCCAAGCTCGAATTATAAAATAGTCTAATTTAAAAATTGCAAATTAAAATGCTAAAAAGATATTTTCCTGAAGTCCTCACAGGTAACCTTATCAGACGACCAGCACCCAACCTGATTCTTATAAAATATTTGTTAACGATGTATTAATAACAACTCAAATAGCATCTAGCTCAGCAACTCAGACAGTCACCATCACTAACCTGCAACCTGGTGACTACACGATTAGATTCCAAGGTTGGTATAAAGATGAATTTACCAGTCAGGGTAACACATCGGTTACCATTCCTAAACCAGAACCTGCTGTGACTTCTCCAATTGAAGTGAGGATCGACCAAGAGCTTTACCGCAATAATTGATTAATTCAAAAACAAACCTGCAAGCTAATCAATATAAAATTTATTTCAAAGTAGTAATCATTAAAATTTTGCCGTCTTAGATTATGCATTTCGAAGAATAAACTTTAATCGGAGTTCAATTCGCATATGAATTTGAACTCCTTTTTATTTTTGGGTTAATCCTACCACTATGATAGCCCAAGTGTGCATTATTAATATGATTCTCTTATTTCACTTTCAATAACATCCGCTGGAAAAAAGTACAGTTCTTTTGATGCACAAGAACCGTCCCCATGCCTCAATGGAAAGTTTTTATAAATCTCAAAAGAGAATAACAATCCTCCCTTTAACCAAAATAATGAGTGGCTGTGTCCAAATTTTTTGAGGAGGAGATACGAATGATACAACAAAATCAGCAGGGGCAAATGCACCAAAATATGCATACAGGGGCTGTGCCGCAGCAGTTGAACCATGGCGGCCATGAAATGTTTGATGTACATGAAGTGTTGAATGGGTCAATTGGGACGTTGAATCAGTATTTAATGCTGCGTCCGCATGTAAAAGATCCTGAGCTGCTTGATATTTTAGACCGTCAATATCAATTCATACAGGATGAATACAATATTACGCTTGAGTGCTTCCAATCTGGACAGGATCCGTCCAAGCCGACGCAAAGCTATAAAATGAAGCAGGGGAATGACTTTGTATATGGGTTAACTCCGACCCAGCCGAAGAAGCCAATGCAGAACATGACGGAAATCTCCGATGAGTTTATTTCCGGATGTATGCTAACAGCGTGCAAATCTGGTGCCACACATAAGACAATGGCTGCGTGTGAAACGACCAATCCGGTTGTCCGCCGCGTGCTTGCGGACTCTGTGCCAAACTGCATTGAAATGGCTTATGAGCTTTCCATTTATCAAAATAAAAACCATTACTACCAGGTACCGCAGCTAGCCCAGCAGGATATGACGCAAATCGTTAATTCCTTTGCACCTGCTCAAGGGATGCCGCAAACTCAAAACATGAATATGAACATGAATCCTAATATGAATATGGGCATGAACAACAACATGAATTTTAAGCATTAAAAAATAAAAGCTGGAGGCTGTCTTAAAGGGTCAGCCCCCAATAAGACAGCCCTCAGCTTTTTTATTTCTCCCCTAAATACTCAATGGCCAGTGCCATAAAATAACGTATGGATTCGATGAACTTGTCAATTTCCACATATTCATCCGGCTGATGGGCAAGTTTTGGGTGCCCCGGGCCAAAGATGAACGTCGGAATCTGCAAATGAGGCTGATAAACAGATGCATCTGTATAATAATTGACACCGGTTGGATTCAATTCCAAGTTCAACTCTTTCTTACCAGTCCTGACCGCCATTTGTACAAACTCATCTGATTCCTTTGTACTAACCGATTCCATGCGATTGATTATTTTGATTTGGTACGATGCCTTTGTTTTTTCAGCGATTCCCTTCAGCATCTCCTCAATATCTTTTAAGATTCGATCAATATCCTGTCCCGGAACTGTTCGAATATCCAGCGTCACGCTGCATTGGTCCGGCACGACATTTGTTTTAACTCCGCCTTCAATGGTGCCGACATTTAAAGTTGGATGCCCCAAGATTGGATGTGGTGTATAAGAAAATTCATACATAAGAAGTGCATTAATTAACTCGTTCATGGCTAAAATCGCGTTAACGCCCTGATCCGGCATGGAGCCGTGAGCAGTTTTTCCATATGTAGTAATCTCTAGCCACAAGCAGCCTTTATGGGCATTATAGATTTCATTTTCGCTTGGCTCCGAGATAACCATGGCTGTCGCCTTGTCAATCTGCCCCTTTTGGACAACTGTCTTGGCACCATAGCCGTCTACCTCTTCTCCCGCGGTTCCAACAAACTGCAGCTTACCCTTTAGTTTCACACCGGCACGAGATAAATACTCCATCGCAAGGATCATCGCGGCAACTCCAGCTTTCATGTCAGTAGTTCCGCGGCCATACATTTTGTTGCCGGCAATTTCCCCGGAAAAAGGATCATGCTGCCATTCCACTTTACCGGTTGGGACGGTGTCAAAATGACCGCTGTAAACTAAATACCTCTCTTCAGTTTTTCTGTCTGGATAGGTAACAAACAAGTTGGCCCGGTTACTGCCTAGGTCATCCAGTTCCACTTGAAGCTTGGATGAAGCTAAAAACGTTTCAATAGCCTCAGCGACCCTTTTTTCATTTCCATCAGGATTTACACTGTTTTCTTGGATAAGAGATTGCAAAAATTGGACCGATTCTTCTACATTTACCATCTCATATATCGAATGCAGCTTCTGCATTTGCTTCCCCACCTTGATATTTTTATTTGGTTGAACGTTCACTGAGCCAGTCATCCAAAATTTCGGCAAATTTACCGGACATTGCTAAGTTCACATGGCCGCCTTCTATACGTAAAAAGGTTTTATCTTCACTAGAAACCAAATCCATAATTGGCTTACTTTGCTCTTCTGGAATCAGGTTGTCGCTTTTCATGCTGACGGCCAATAGATTCGCCTTAATATTTTTTAAATCTGCTTTTTTGCCGTGAATGGTAAACTCACCTTTAACCAGCTTATTTCCTTTAAACAAGTCTTCATTCAACTGTTTAAACGCTCCGCCGGTTAACGGGACGTGCCCCTTTGTCCAAGTGTTCATCCGGTGCCATTTTTCCGTAAACCTTTGATCGTGCGCCCGTGATAAAAGGAGCGTGTAAGGGGTGTTGTAGACCGGTGAAGTGATCGACCTGAACATGGCCTCAACATAAATAGGCGGTACTAATCCATACACTTCAATAAAGCGGTCAAGATCCATGTTCCCCTCAAGCATCGCTTCCACCCAGTTCTCCGGAAGGGAGGCCGCCACACTAAAATCAATTGGAACAGCAGCCGTCACAAGGTTTTTGATTGGTTCTTCCGCTATGGAAGCATACATCGCTGCCAGCGTACCGCCCAGACAATAACCGACCACCGATATTTCCTCCGCACCGGCATGCCTTAATGCCCGCTGAATAGCTTTTTTGATATAGCTCGCTACATAATCTTCAATTGAAATATTTTTATCTTCGTACCCGGCGACGCCCCAGTCTAATAAATAGACATCATACCCCCTGTTTACCAGTCCTTCGAGAACACTTGAGCCTGGAGCAAAGTCGAGAATCGTTGGCTGATTGAATAGCGAATAAACAATAAAAATAGGAACATCATATTTTTTTGTTGTTGTTGCCGGATAGTGCCATAAGGTGGCTTTATTTTTTTTCCAAACTAATTGTCTGGACGTATGACCGAATCGGAAATCACCACTGTTAAGAGTTTTGAAAAATCTTTCCCAGCGCTTCTGTTCTTTTTCAAGAATAGATGACTCATTATTTGCTGTATTTGTTGGCACGATTTGTCCCCCTTGCTTCAAATAGCGGGAACGAAGATGCTTAGAAAGACTTCGTTCCCTATTTTCTAAAAGTTAAATTACTGATTTCTCATTTTTTACTACCGCAAGCTGATGTATCTGCTTCTCTTTCAAAATAATCGCACACACAGCCGCTAATGCTGCCGTCAGAGCAAAGAAAATGAAGACTCCGCTAAAATCCTGGGATCCATTAGCACCTACTTTTACTAAATAGCCAGCAACAAGCGGCGATACAAACGAACCCAACTGACCGATACCGTTAGCAAGACCCGTTGCACTTCCGACGATCTCCTTTGGATAGCGCTTTGGCAAATAAGCATAGATGGAACCGAAGTTTAAGTTAACAAAGAAACCAGTAAGTAAAAGGAGCGTCAGTAACATACCTGTATTCCCTTTTTCAACAGCGCCAAGCATCCATAGAACTGGAATACAGCCGATATAGGCAATCAAGGCCACAGGCTTCATACGATGTAGAACTTTATCCATCAGCCAGCCGCCAAGCATCATTGCGAAAAACGCCACGATGTAAGGAGCAGATGCGAAAAAGCCCATTTCTTTAATATTTAATCCATGCTGAGTAACCAAGAAAGACGTCAGCCAAGTGGATGAACCCCAATAGACAGCCAGTTGGCAAAATAAGCACAATGTATATACATAAAAATTGCTATCCTTTAAGAAAACTCCGTACTGCTTTCTTTTTTCTTCTTTTGTAAGAGTGGCAGAAACTGCTCCATCTTCAATATCTTCGTCCTTGCTCAGTCTTCCCTTTGCGATCAACTCTTTTGGGGAATCCGCTACAAAACGCCATAATAGAAAGATTCCAAGTGCACCAGGGATGGCCAGAATGTAGAATACAGGGCGCCATGCACCTGCAAAAAAGTAAACAGAAATGCTGGTAACGATAACTGGAACAATCGCTGGCGCAACAGCCCAAGAGGTGGCAAAAAACGATACGGCTCTTCCTCTTTCCTTGAACGGGAACCAGTTATTGATGGCGCGGATGGCTGGTGCAAAATGATGGCCTTCCCCTAGTCCCAAACCGATACGAAGCGCTAAGAACTGGGCAAAGTTTTTCACCACGCCTGTCACAGCCGTAACTGCGGTGAACACGGTAATTGCAATATACATAACCTTTTTGGCGCCAATTTTATCCGCAAGAAAGCCGGCGCTGATTTGGGCGGCAGCATAAGCGAAGAAAAACACGGAAGCAAGCTGGCCAACCTCAACCGGTGTCAGATTTAAATCCTTCTGGATAAACGGAAGGAAGGTGAGAACGGCCATTCTATCAAAATAGTTAATAATGTAGACTAACCAAAGAATGACAAGAACGACATAACGATATTTCCAAGCTTTTTTTGCCATGGTGGACAATGGAATCAAATCCTTTCGAATGTAAAATTAGCTTTGTAGGCTCTTCAATGCATTTTTTAAAACCTTCCCCGCGGGGTTGCGAGGCAGCTCAGAAACAAATTCTACTAGTTTTGGAATCTTGTAATTTGCCAATCTTTCAGCTACAAAATCTCTTATTTCCTGTGGGTCAATAACCGCCTGGTCTTTCGGTACAATGACCGCTTTGACCACTTCTCCAAAAATGGCATCAGGAACGCCGACTACGGCTGCTTCGTGCACCTTTGGGTGATTATAAAGGACATTTTCGACCTCGATGGAAAATATTTTTTCACCACCGCGGTTAATCAAATCCTTTTTACGGTCGACTATATAAACAAAGCCGTCCTCATCCATTTTGGCCAGGTCGCCGGAACGCCAAAATCCATCGACAAATGAGGCTTGATTGGCTGTTTCATTGTCCCAATATCCCTCTACAACCATCGGCCCCTTAATTAATAGTTCCCCGACTTCTCCCGGTGAGCATGGCTCATCGTGATCATTTACGACCTTTAACTCGCCAACTGGTACCGGCAAGCCGACCGATTGAAATTTCGCTTCGTTATATGACTGTGGCATAAGCGTTGCAGGAGAAGAGGTTTCCGTTGCGCCATAGGCATTTTGCAAATAGGCGTTTGGAAAGTACTTTTTCAATTTATAAATGGTTTCTGTCGACATCGGCGCGCCGCCGTACGCGATACAGTTTACATTTGTGTAGCTGTATAATGAGAACTCCGGATGGGACGTCATCATGACATAAATGGTCGGTACATTAAATAAGAATGTTACCTGTTCTTCGGCTGCCAGGCGGATGAATTCCTCCGTCTTAAATCTCCTTATGATGACGGACGTGCCGCCAACTCGTACCATATGAAAAAGCTGGCCAATTAATCCGGTCACATGAAATAGCGGAACCGCAATCAGCGTTTTCGCCTTGTGCGTTGTTTTAAATACTGTTTCATAATTGATGGAACTGTGAATGGCACCTAAATGGCTTCCGACCGCCCCCTTTGGCAATCCGGTAGTTCCAGATGTATACATAATAAATAGTGGGTCATCCTCTGAAACAGGAACCTCGGAGACAGATGCAGGCTGCTCAAGGATTTCAAAAGGTAAATAGTCTTTTCGTTTAGGAGTTTTATTTCCGATTAAAAAGAAATTTTGAATCGTTTCAATAGACTTGCTGTCCCTCATGCTTTCGACTATTTCCAAAAATTCATCATCGACAAACAAAAGCTTGCTGCCTGATTGCTCGAGCATATAGGAAAGCTCGTTTTCTTTTAAACGGGTATTTAACGGTACAAAAATGGCCCCCAATTTAGCGCAGGCAAATACCAGTAAACTGAATTCAATACTGTTCCCAAGTAGCAGGGCAATTCGGTCGCCTTTTTTTACACATAAGGAACTTTGTAAATTGCCGGCAATCTCTAGCGCTTTATCGTGCGTTTCTTTGTAGGTTAAGCGTACTCCGTTCATGACCAGCGCTTCGTGTTCAGGGTACTTTCCGGCGGCTTCCTCCAACATCGCAAAAAGATTCTGCGGCCGGTTCTCGAATACTTTTAATTCACGATTAAAATGGGTTTCTTTTACGATATTCATGTAGTAGACCTCCTTTAACGTGCCGTCCAACCGCCGTCGACGTGGAGCACTTGACCTGTTACATATTTTGATGTATCAGATGCCAAGAACACGACTGGACCAACGAGGTCTGATATTTCGCCAAATCTTTTGATCATCGTAGAGTTGACGATCTTTTCGACCCGCTCAGGATCAGAAAGCCAATCCTGCGTCATCGGCGTCATAATATAGCCAGGGCCAATCGCGTTGACAGTAATGTTATTTGGTGCCAATTCCTCAGCCCAGATTTTTGTTAATTGATTAATGCCGCCTTTACTGGCAGCATAGGAAGTTTGAAACGACATTCCCACGCTTCCAAAAATGGAGGAGATGTTAATGATTTTCCCGTAGTTTTGTTTGATCATCTGCTTGGCACAGGCCTGCCCGACCAGAAAAATCCCTTTTAAATTGACCCCCAAAACTCGGTCCCAATCGCTTTCTTCCACTTCGACCAACGGCTTGCGGATATTCATCCCGGCATTGTTGACCAGGATATCAAGCGAGCCAAAGCGCTCGACGATTTCATTGACAAGCTTTTCTACCTGCTCCTTTTTTGTCACATCAGCTTGAATATAAGCGGCATTCATGCCTTCTTCCTTTAATTGTTGTACGGCCGTTTCTCCTTCATCAGCCCCCCGGCTGGTAATGACAACCGTTGCCCCATAACGACCCAAAGCTTGTGTCATACCTAAGCCAATTCCTTTACTTCCTCCGGTTACAAGGGCCACTTTTCCACTAAGATCAAAAGTTGGAAAATCCATCAATTTTCATCACCTTCCGTCAAATTTATTTTTTTAATGACAATCCATATTTTTATATTGCAATTATCGTGCCAATTTTTGAATAAATAGAAAATATTTAATATTTAGATATTAATCGACAAATTATTATAAAATTTTTGTCAAACAATGTTGAAAAGAATAGAAAAAAGCCGACAAATAAACGTCGGCTCTTAAATATGGATATTAGGATTTGATTCCTTTTTTCATCAAAGATTTCAAATACCTAACTTTTGCATCTTTTTTACTAGCGCAGACTGACTAATTCCTAATTCCATCGCAGCACGCCTGGTCGTCCTGGATTCCTCCATTTGTTCTTTTATAACCTTCCGCTCCACATTGGCCAAAATTTCCTTTAACTTCCCCTTTTCATTTGTTGTTTTTTCCAAACCTCTGAGTAAATTTGGCGGCAAATCTTTAATGTGGATTTCGTCATGGTCAGAGGTAATCACTAGTCTTTCAACCAGGTTTTCCAATTCTCTGATATTTCCGGGCCAATTGTATTTTTCAAAGAAATTCAGAATTTCAGGGTGAAATCGCTTATTCGACTTGCTTTTTTTATTCGTTTTATTTAAAAAATAGAACGCCAGAGGCACAATGTCTGCTTTCCTTTCACGCAATGGCGGAATACGGATAGGAACGATGTTTAAGCGGTAATAAAGGTCCCTTCGGAAATCATTCTTATCCACCATTTCCTCCAAATTCATATGTGTCGCCGAGATGACCCGAACATCAATTTTGATGCTTTTTCGTCCGCCGACCCGCATGATTTCAAACTCCTGCAGCACCCTTAATAATTTCACCTGGAGATCAATTGGCATATCACCTATCTCATCTAAAAATATGGTGCCCCCGTTTGCCAGCTCAAACAATCCTGGTTTTCCATGGCTGTCCGCTCCGGTAAACGCCCCTTTTTCATAGCCAAATAATTCAGATTCAAGCAGGTGTTTCGGAATGGCACCGCAATTGACTTTAATTAGCGGCTTATCGGCCCGGTCGCTTTCGTTGTGGAGATAATTGACAATGACTTCTTTTCCTACCCCAGACTCCCCTAAAATAAGCACACCCGAGTCAACCTTTGCCACTTTTCTTGCCAGATGGTAAACCCTCATGATTTCCTGGCTTTGTGCCACAATTCCATCAACATGCATCTGGATTAATTCTCGTTTTTTGAAATCTTCAATTTCACTTAAATATTTTTCTGTTAATTTTCTAGATTGATAGAGTGCGCTTTTCATTTGATTTAAATCTGATATATCCCTAACATTCGTGACAACAAACGCTATGTCACCGCCCGAATCAAAAATCGGACTCCCGGTTACCAGCAGTTCCTTGCCTCTTACTGTTTGAATGATTGTGACCGGTCTTTTTTCTTCTAACACTTTTAATGTGACCGACTCAGAGACAATCCCTTCTTTCACCACAGTCTCCATACTTTTTCCAAGCAGTTCGTGACTCTTCACACCGGTTATTTTGGAGTAAGCCCGGTTTACCATCACGCCGACACCGTTTTTATCCGCAACATAGACTCCATCGTAGCTTCCATGAAAAATCGACACCAAAATAGTTTCGATATCCGACTTTTCCACTCCATTCATCCGCATGGCTTCTGATATAAAGAAGTTCTCATTTTCCACTGGCGCTCACCCCCAACGATTGTTGATGAAAATTCGAATCAACTTTTCTGTATGATTCCTTTTGTAATCAAATATTCTCCGGATATTTGAAAATTCCTCCTTTTGAGTATAAAAAAATCCGGCTTTAATCAACCGGATACGCATAAATGATATATCGTTTCGGCGCTTTGCCGACAAAATGGAACGGGTAGCAGGTGGAAAGGACCAACTCCTCCTTACCCGCCTTTCTAATGATGGTCCGATCATTTTTATCCACAATTTTCGAAGAAGCCATTTTGTATTTAAAAGTACCATAAGGGAATTCAAGGATAAAAACATCGCCTGGTTTCAGTTCGCCAAACTTTCGGAATACCGTGTCTCTGTGCCCAGCTAAAAGAATTTGCTCGCCTTGGCCAGGGAACGCGGTCGCACGATGGTGACCGACTCCTTTTTCTAAGGAATCTTCATCCGCCCCTTCGTAGATGGCCAGGTCATCATCCAGCTTGGGAATTTTAAGTATTCCGATGACGTCGTCTTTTTTCGGATGGAAGTTTTTGATATCTTTCAGGGTTTTATCATTCAAGATACTTTTCGCTTTGGCCAAGCCGATATTTTGATTTTGGTATACTTGATAGACTTTAAAAACTGTGAAAGCCATCATGAGGAGACCCACGGCTAAAAGAATATTTCCGACTTTTTTCATTATTTTTCCTCGCATTATGGACTATAAATGAGACTGTTCCAAAAAGTCCTTTTTTGAAACAGCCTCTGTAAGGTTTAAACAAGACCTCTCATCTTATGGAATTTGATTGCTGCCCCGGCAATGAAGAGGACCAGACCAATCAATCCAATGTTCCATATATTTGTGGAGGTGTTCGGAAGCAACCCCCCAAGCCATCCGGAAGATGAGGATGAACCCGTGCTTTTTGAGTCGGCACCAGTTCCGCTGCCAGAACCGGACCCGCCGTTACTGCTGCTGCCATTGCTACCACCATTGTTTCCGCTGCTGTTGCCAGGATTGGTGTTGTCATTGTTAGACTCTTTCCCTTTATTCGGAACGTCGACATCAGCCCTTGCTCCTTTATCTTCAAGCAAGTCCACTTTTATGGCATTTTTGTCGTAAGCTGTTGAATAAAATGTGTAAACCTTGTCAGAAGATGCTGGCAGGCTGTCCAAATTGATTTCCAGGCTGAACTTTGAAGCTGACTGTAGAGCGAGACTAATCTGGCCGCTATACGTTAACATAATAGTGTTGGTATCCGTATTGATTTTTATGGCACTATCAGCAAAAGCTCCGCTGTTCATGGCACTCGGCCCAGGTGAACCGAGAATCGGCACACTATACGTTGCTTTAATTGCCTTTTTGAAGTCCTTGCTGGCCATTAAAGATTTAAATTCCTCAGGCATTTCAAAATATACATATGTTTTACTAAGTAAGGTAACAGCTAAAGTTGGTACGCCTGAGTACTCAAGGAACAGCTTATATTTACCAGAGCTTTGTTCTTGCAGCCTTGCACCAAGGGCTTCATTTGTCATTATATTTGCATTTAACAACCCTGAAGAGTCCTTCTGGTCCCCAGCCCCTGCCCCCGGAATGGCATCCTTAATTGTCTCCCCGACATTGGCGGGATTTTGTAGGATATCAGTTACCGTTTTTGTTGTGTTATTTATGGTATCTGTTACTGTTTCAACTGTTTTTGTGATTGGGTCAGTCCCAGGAACGGTTGTCTGGTTTGTGCCTTGTAGGTTACCAGTCAAACCTCCTAGTAATGGATCAGTAATAGTGCCTACGGTAGTTGCAGGATTGCTTAGTTTATCTGGCAATGTAGTTGGATTTGTAAGAATTTCTCCGGCCTGTTGGACAGTTGCATCTACTGTGCCGGTTACACCGCCGACAACTCCGCCGACTGTGCTGCCAACAGCCGTTCCCACGTCTGTAAGGGTGCCTGTTGCACCGCTTAAAAGGTTAGTTCCTCCTGTTGTTAATTGAGTCTGTGATGTAAGTGTTTGTGTAGTAGTGTTAAGAGTTGAACTAAGTGTTGTGATTGGGTCTGAAGTTAACAAAGCTGCGGATGCTGTGATGGGAGTTAATGACACAGATGCGGCACTTATCAACGCAACGGCACCTGCAAATAGTTTAGATTTTCGACGAAATCTGCTTTTTAATTTCTCTCTCTTTTCCATTTTCTTACTATCCTCCATCGCAATATTTTTCATAAGTATAAAATTACTCATAGGCCAATTCAACCAAAATATCATAATTTTTTGTAAATTCGTAATTATGTAGTAACATTTAATTTCCATTATACTACCATAGTACTATTTCGTACCGAGGTTTCATTCGACACATTTTGCGGAGGTTTGTCGAAGAGTGCCCGCAGTATTTCTAAAAAAATTTGTTAATATCTTGAATTTAGCTTAGATTACTTATTATAATAAAAATAGGAATATATGTTCGTTTTCGCTAGGAGGAATTGAGATGGAAATTTGGGAAGCCTCTTATGTTGCGGGTGTTATCGATGGCGAAGGAAGTATTGTTCTAACAAGAATACATGAAAATGAATTCAGACGACCATGTATTACAATTGCCTCCACTGATATGGAACTCCTAATTTATATTCAATCTATTGTAGGCGGAGATATTTGTAGCAAAAAAAATTATAAACCTACACATCACAAAGATTCCTACACGTTAAATATTAAGAAGAAAAAAGCCATTTTGAAGATTTTGAAAGATATCGCACCTTATTTAAGAGTGAATAAAAAAAGAAAACGTGCTCTTTGGATTCTAGAAAATTACGAAAAAGTTACTCCACGAAATGGTAAATACAACTCGAAAATGCTAGAAAAGAAAAAGGCATTTGAAGAATTCTTTTTTCAGATATAAAAAAGACCAGCATTTCTGCTGATCTTGTATCCACCTATGTATGGTGGAGACGGCGGGACGTGCGTTTCCATGCTTTCGTCATGGCACTGACTATATCTTGAACCTGTTTATTGTTTACAGGTCCTCCGGCGTCTTATGCGAAACGTAGATTTACCCTTCTTGGGGCATGAGATTTCGCATCTTAGTACTACCAATGGATTGTTTGGCAGCCTATAAGTCGATACACGGCTGTTGGATTGCTCCACATACCGCTCGGCATTGCCTTATCGCTTTTTCAAGCGACTTAGGTTTCACCGATAAAGCCGGATTTTCACTTATGTGTTACCACATAAGGCGACTAAAAATTAATCGAACCCGCGTCCAAAGATATTGGCACTTAAGCTTCTACGAGTGTAGTCGACATATTCGCGCTTCGCTGATTCATCTGCCTATCGACAGGCGTCCGGTCAGCTAGCCTGGTTGTTCTCTTCCTTTGTCCTCAGGCGGTGGACTCCGGCGTAGCCTACTAAGAGTGAGTCCGCTACCCTACCACATAGGCGATGGAGGGGCGAACAGCTATGCAGTTATTAAGCTGCGAAAGCTAAGTTGTTGTTAGTTTTGCCAGTTATGGCTTTGACGTTTTAACGAGGCCGATCCCCTCGACTCGCAACCTAAGCTCAAACTACCCCTGTCGAATCCGTAGCGTCCCCATTATAAAAAGTTGCTTTTATGAAGCAAGACGTTAGGAAAATGGCAAGCTCTTGAGCCAAGTTGTTTGCCGCTCATCTCAGCGACAAATTTATTATAACACATTTAGAGGATTTTTCAATTGTAAGTATTTGTAAGACATATCGAATTGCCTTTTTTACATCTTCTGACGATCGCGGAAGGCGCGCTCGATTTCACGTTTTGCTTCTTTTTGCTTCAAAGACTCACGTTTATCGTAGTTCTTTTTACCTTTTGCAAGTCCAAGCAGCACCTTGCAAAAACCATTTTTCAAATAAAGCTTTAATGGAATTAAAGAATACCCTGCTTCTCTAGTATCCCCAAAAAGCTTTAAAATCTCGCGCTTATGAAGCAGTAGCTTTCGTTCTCGTTCCGGGTCATGATTGTAGCGGTTTCCTTGCTCATATGGGCTGATATGCACTCCGATAAGGGAGATTTCTCCATTATGAATCCGCGCGTAGGAGTCTTTTAGGTTCACTTTGCCGGCACGGATGGACTTGATCTCCGTTCCCTGCAGGACAATTCCTGCCTCGTATGTTTCCTCGATAAAATAGTCGTGATAAGCCTTTTTATTCTGGGCAACGACTTTTCCTTCACCTTTTGGCATAATTTTCACCTCGTTTACGTGTTAATTTTAACAGAAGAGGTGAGGGGATACAATCAATTAGAAAAGAGGATGTTTGGGTTGCCTTAGACTGATGAAGGACATTTTTTTGCTTCCACAGTTGCTTGTTGGTCTTCATCTGACTCATGAAGGACTTTTCCTATTTTCACAGCTAGCATTTTGGTCTTCATTCACCTTATGAAGGACATTTCCTGCTTGCACAGCTAGCATTTTGGTCTTCATCTGCCTTATGAAGGACATTTCGTTCTTTCATAGTCAGCTTTTTGGTCTTCATCTGCCTCATGAAGGACATTTCCTGCTTGCATAGCCAGCTTTTTGGTCTTCATCTGCCTTATGAAGGACATTCCTGCTTTCACAGCCAGCTTTTTGGTCTTCATTTACCTTATGAAGGACATATCCTCTTTCACAGCCAGCTTTTTGGTCTTCATCTACCTCAAGAAGGACATTTCCTCTTTCACAGCCTGCTTTTTGTCCTTCATCCTCCTCATGAAGGACATTTTTCGCCTTCCACCTCTGCACTTTGTCCTTCATCGCCGCATGAAGGACATTTTACGACTTCCACCTCTGCACCTTGTCCTTCATCCTCCTCATGAAGGATATTTTTCGCCTTCCACCTCTGCACTTTGTCCTTCATCGCCGCATGAAGAATATTTTCTAGCTCGCACAACTGAGTTTTCGTCTTCATACTCAATTAAAGTGTTAATAAAGAGAGCCCCAAAAAGGCTCTCCCTTAGTATTTCTTTTTCTTCCGCTTCGTGCTCTTGTTTTTCGGAACGTTCTCATAAAATTTGCGTTTCTTTCTCGACTTTCCGCCGCCCTGACCGCCACCGCCGCCAGCATCGGACTTGCCGTCACCTTGTTTGCCTCCTCGGCCGCCTTGCCCGCGCTCACCCTGCTTATTCCGGCGAGGCTTTGACTCATTGCTGCCCGTCCTAAAGATCTTCGGCGCATCAGAACGCTCACGGCGTGGCGTACCCTTCATCCCAACGATTTCAAAATCAATAGAGCGTTCGTCTTTATTGACTTTAACTACCCGAACGGTAATTTCATCACCGATGCGGAACACATTCCCGGTCCGCTCGCCAATCATCGCATAATGGCGCTCATCAAAGCGGTAATAATCATCGGTCATGTAGCTGACATGGACAAGTCCTTCAATCGTATTCGGCAGCTCGACAAACATACCGAAGTTCGTGACGGAGCTGATAATACCATCGTACTCTTCACCAATTTTATCTTCCATATACTCTGCTTTTTTCAATTCATCGGTTTCGCGCTCCGCATCTACAGCACGGCGCTCCATTTTTGAAGAATGCATTGCAATATCCGGAAGCTCGGCATTCCATTTTGCCCTTGTGGCCTCATCCAGTTTTCCTTCAATTATATAAGTCCGAATCAACCTGTGCACAATCGTATCCGGATAACGGCGGATTGGCGAGGTGAAATGGGTGTAAAACTGGGCTGATAACCCGAAGTGGCCAAGATTCTCGGGATCATATTTCGCCTGCTGCATGGAGCGCAGCATCACTGTGGAAACAACCATTTCCTCTGGCTTGCCCTGGACTTCTTCAATAATTTCCTGCAACGCCCGCGGGTGGACATTGTTTGCTGTGCCCCTTACAAAATACCCGAAGTTCGTGATAAACTCGAAAAACTTGCGCAGTTTGTCTTCCTTCGGATCTTCGTGAATACGGTAAATGAATGGGACATCCATCCAGTGGAAATGCTCCGCTACGGTTTCGTTGGCTGCCAGCATGAATTCCTCAATTAGGCGTTCCGCTACTGAACGTTCACGCAAGACCACGTCGCTTGGTTTTCCTTCCTCATCAACCAATACTTTTGATTCTTTAAAATCAAAGTCTATTGCGCCACGCTTCATTCGTTTAGCCCGAAGAATCGAAGCAAGCTCGCCCATCAATTCGAACATCGGTACCAACGCTTTATACCGTTCCCTCGTCTCCTCGTCCTTATCAACGAGTATCCGGTTGACATCGTAATACGTCATCCGCTCAGTCGTTTTAATCACGCTTTGAAAAATTTCATTAGAGACGACTTGGCCTTCCTCGTTGATTTCCATTTCACACGATAGCACAAGCCGGTCTACCTTTGGATTCAGGGAACAGATTCCGTTTGATAACCGATGCGGAATCATCGGAATCACTCGGTCTACCAGATAAACACTAGTGGCCCGGTCCGCTGCTTCAACATCAATCGGCGTTCCTTCTTTTACATAATAACTGACATCGGCAATATGGACGCCTAGCTTGTAGTTACCATTTTCGAGTCTCGTAACGGTAACAGCGTCATCCAAGTCTTTTGCGTCCGCACCATCAATCGTCACAATGGTTTCGCCACGAAGGTCACGGCGATTGACCAGCTCACTTTCATCGATTGTGTCTGGTGTCTCATTAGCCTGCTGCAGAACTTCATCCGGAAACGCCATCGGCAGCCCATGCTTATGTATGACAGATAAAATATCCACACCAGGGTCATTTTTATGGCCAAGGATGGTGATGACTTCACCCTCAGCACTTTTTCTCCCCTCAGGATAGGAGGTAAGCTTTACGACTACCTTATGTCCTTCTACCGCACCCTTGGATGCCTCTTTTGGGATAAAAATATCACTAGCAAATTTCTTGTCATCCGGTATGACGAAACCAAAGCTTTTGCTTTCAACATAAGTACCGACAATTTGCTGTATGCCCCGTTCGATGATCCGGATAATGCTTCCCTCGCGGCGCTGGCCAGAGCTTTCCGAGGAAATTCTAACTAGCACGGTATCCCCATGCATGGCATTATTCGTTTCTGTCGGCGGGATAAAAATATCATCCATCCCTGGCTCTTCGGGAATAACAAACGCAAATCCCTTTGCATGCCCTGTCAACTTGCCACGGATTAGATTCATTTTTTGCGGAAGACCATAGCGGTTCGCCCGGGTTCTTACTACAAGACCCTTTTCCTCCATTTGCACAAGTGCTTTGACAAATTCCTTAAAATCAGCAGAATCTGAAATACCCAACGCGGATTCCAGCTCCTGAACTGTTAACGGCTTGTATGCCTCGTCCTTCATATATTGCAAAAGCCTGTCGACATGCTTTTTAATTTTTTCTTCCATATTAACCCTCCCCTAAAAAGGTTTTTAACGTTATACGAGCCAATCTAGTTTTTCTAAAAAGGCGTACACATCTTCATGCAGTTGTTCCTTCTCTTTGTCCAGCGTAATGACGTGGCCGGATTCTTCGTACCATTTGATTTCCTTCTTTTCTGATTCAATATTTTCGAAAATAATATTGGCGCTCTCGGTGTTGATCATGTTGTCGTGGCGTGCCTGAACCACAAATGTTGGGGCATAAATCATATCGACGTTGTCGCGTACATCGGCAATCAATTCCTGGAGAGCCTTAAGCGTCCCCATTGGTGTCTTTTTAAATTCATCCATTTCCAATTCGATTTGCTCGTCTGATTTTCCTTCCCGCTTTTTAAATTCACGGGCATATTCGAGAACTCCTTCGTACATAACTTGTTCACTTTTGATATACATCGGGGCACACATGGTGACAATTCCCTTTACAGGTACAGTGTATCCCAATTTCAAGGAAAATACGCCGCCAAGGGATAAACCGGCAACCGCAATTTCCTCGTGGCCTTTATTTTTCAAAAATTCATACCCGTTCAATACGTCCTGCCACCAATCCTCCGGACCTGTGTGGACCAGTTCCTCAGGGGGGACTCCGTGTCCCTTATAATGCGGCGCATGGCAGGTGTAGCCCTTCTTTTCCAAAAAACGGCCCAGCATCCGGACGTCCGAAGAATTCCCGGTAAATCCGTGCAGCAGCAAAACGGCCCGCTTCCCTCCCTCAAAGGTAAATGGTTTTGGCAATGAAATTCTCATACTTACTACTCCTTCACTAACTCAAAATATCGCTATTCCTTAGTTTAATCAAACAAGAAGTGAACATTCTACCAAAATGCTTGAATAGTGGGTCAGGCACCCCTATTGCACACTGTCCACCCCAGATGGACACACCCTGAAATCCTCACCTTAAATGCAGAAAACCCGGCGCGAGGCCGGGTTTTTGTTTAGTTATATTAGATTTTGAAGTAGGTAACGGCTAAGGTGAGCAAGAAGAATAGGACTGATAGGACGACTGTAATTCGATGAAGGATCAAGTCGAGTCCACGTGCTTTTTGCTTACCGAATAACTGTTCAGCACCACCGGAAATGGCACCGGATAAACCAGCGCTTTTACCTGCCTGAAGTAAGACAACAACAATCAGTGCGATACTTACGATCACTAATAATGTAACTAATAATGCATGCATGAAGGCCACCTCCTGTAGACGTACAATACACAGTATATTAAATATACCATAATTAAGCCTTTTTAACAATACACGTTTCTGTGACAGGTTTTGGGATTGGAGGACGGTGCGAAAGGCTTATTGTTTTACCTTGATATTGAAATTGGCCTCAATATACTTTTTCTCCTCATCCCGTGACAATACCCCAGTCGCTTTTCCAATGGTTCCGCCTTGAAGATTCCAAATCGCATTGTGGTCGGTATCAACCCTAGAAAACTCTCCTTTTTCCCAGCGGTTCAATATAGCAATGTAAAGGGCAGCATTTTCATATTTGGCTGGGTGGGCATTAACTATTTCCAGCAATCGTTCCACCCGTTCCTTTGTTAATGGGATTGCTCCCCACTTTTTATTGGCGATCACCTTTTGGTGAGACATTTTGTGAATGGCATCCTGAATTGCCGTTTCTGACATATCCATTGGGAACTCCACTGCAATTTGGCTGACGTCAGCATCCTCAATTTGGATGACGGTTTCCCCACTATTTGCTTTTTGCTCCTTCATAGTGACATCCGCTTTTTGAAAAGGAAAAGCTCCGTTGAAAAGATAATATCCTGCAGCAAGAACAGCAACAATTATAAGCACCCACTGTATCTTCGATAACCTTTTCAGAATTTTTTTCATTCCCATCTTCCCCAGTCTATCTGTTTTAAACAATGTTGTTTTCTAAGTATTATTATACAAAGGCGAGTTGATTCCCTGCTTTTCATTCCAATTTTTTTCATAAATGGATACTACTACAGTGAAAAAACTCCTTACGACAGTAAACTGGTTTTATCCGACAGTTGGAACGATATATCCGACAGTAACCATACGTTAGCCGCCAGTAAAAATGACTTATCCGACAGTAACCCCGAAACATAATAAAAGGACCTCCAGCCAAGTGTACGGCCGGAGGTCCTAATTTTATTAAAAATTACTTCTTCAAGTTATAGAAAGACTTGATTCCGTTATATTGTGCAGTTTCACCTAATTGATCTTCAATGCGAAGCAATTGGTTGTATTTCGCAACGCGGTCTGTACGAGATGGTGCACCAGTCTTGATTTGACCAGCGTTTGTAGCAACAGCGATGTCAGCGATTGTTGCGTCTTCTGTTTCACCAGAGCGGTGAGAGATAACGGCAGTGTAGCCAGCACGCTTAGCCATTTCGATTGCATCAAAAGTTTCAGTTAATGTACCGATTTGGTTAACTTTGATAAGGATAGAGTTGCCGATTCCTTTTTCGATCCCTTCAGCAAGCTTCTTAGTATTCGTTACGAATAAGTCGTCACCCACTAATTGAACTTTTTTGCCAAGACGCTCAGTTAAAAGCTTGTGGCCTTCCCAGTCGTTTTCATCTAAACCGTCTTCGATAGAGATGATTGGGTATTTAGATGAAAGCTCTTCGTACCAGTCAACCATTTCAGCAGATGTTTTCACAACCCCTTCACCAGATAAATGGTATTTGCCGTCTTCTTTGTTGTAGAACTCAGAAGATGCAGCATCCATAGCAAGCATAACTTCTTCGCCAGGCTTGTAGCCAGCCTTTTCGATTGCTTCTACGATGGTTTGAAGTGCTTCTTCGTTTGATCCTAGGTTTGGAGCGAAGCCGCCTTCGTCACCAACAGCTGTATTAAGGCCTTTACCTTTAAGAACTGATTTTAATGTGTGGAAGATTTCTGCGCCCATGCGAAGTGCTTCTTTGAAGTTTGGAGCACCTACAGGCATGATCATGAATTCTTGGATATCCACGTTGTTATCAGCATGCTCTCCGCCGTTAACGATATTCATCATTGGCACTGGAAGCTGCTTAGAGTTGAATCCGCCAAGGTATTGGTATAAAGGAACATCAAGGTAGTTTGCTGCAGCATGAGCCACTGCCATAGAAACTCCTAGAATTGCGTTTGCACCTAATTTGCCTTTGTTTTCAGTTCCGTCTAACTCAATAAGAGCCTTATCAACAGAAACCTGATCAAGTACGCTGTAGCCTTCTTCTACTAGCATTGGCGCGATAATGTCGTTTACGTTGTCAACTGCTTTTTGAACACCCTTGCCAAGGTAACGGCTTTTGTCACCGTCACGAAGTTCCACTGCTTCGTATTCACCTGTAGAAGCACCACTTGGTACTAATGCACGGCCAAATGCGCCTGATTCAGTGAAAACTTCAACTTCTACTGTTGGGTTACCGCGGGAATCTAATACTTCACGAGCATAAACATCAATAATATATGGCATTTTTAATTCTCTCCTTTGAAAAATTAATTTTATCAATCAAGTTCTGTTCAATTTTAGGTGAAAAATTACACCCTATTAGCGAATTTTCTGGTTCTATTAGCGAATTTCTTTATTCTATTAGCGAATTCAGGAGTCCTATTAGCGAATTTCACAGTTCTATTAGCGAATCGATAAAGCAGCTTACTTAATCAAAGACTTTCCAGTCATTTCCGCAGGCTGCTTCACATTCAAAAGATCCAGAATAGTTGGCGCTAAATCTCCTAGGATACCGCCGTCGCGAACCTCAACACCCTGCTTCGTGACGATAACCGGCACGGGGTTAGTGGTGTGCGCTGTCATTGGATTGCCCTCAAGGGTCACCACTTCATCAGCATTTCCGTGATCAGCAGTAATAATCGCTGTACCGCCTTTTGCAAGAATTGCATCAACAATTTTTCCTAAGCACTCGTCCACTGCCTCGATCGCTTTAACGGTTGGCTCGAGCTTACCTGAGTGGCCGACCATATCAGGGTTAGCAAAGTTTAAGAGAATCGCATCGAACTTGTCCGCTTCGATTTCCTTCAACAAAGCATCAGTCACTTCGTAGGCGCTCATTTCCGGCTGCAGGTCATAAGTTGGTACCTTTGGCGAATTGATTAAAATCCGCTCCTCGCCAGGGAACTTATCCTCGCGTCCGCCGCTCATAAAGAACGTAACATGCGGATATTTTTCCGTTTCAGCAATGCGCAGCTGTTTCATATTATTTTGCGACAACACTTCTCCTAACGTGTTGTCCAAGTTTGTCGGCTTAAAGGCAACATAGCCGTCCACTGACTCGCTGAAGTGCGTTAAACAAACGAAGTGTAAATGTTGCGGATGCTTCGGTCCGCGGTCAAACGAACGGAAATCTTCGTTGGTAAAGGTATTCGAAATCTGGATGGCCCGGTCCGGACGGAAGTTATAAAAAATAACTGCATCGTTGTCCTGGATGGTTGCAACAGGCTGTCCGTCTTCCTTGACGATTACCGAAGGCAGGACGAATTCATCATAGATTCCGTGAGAATAAGAATCCTCTACAACCTCTAGCGGGCTTTTGTAAGAAGGACCTTCACCATACACCATTGCCCGATATGATTTTTCAACACGCTCCCAGCGCTTGTCACGGTCCATGGAATAATAGCGTCCGGAAATGGTGGCGATTTCGCCGACACCAATCTCCTTCATTTTTTCCATTGTTTCTTTAATATATGTTGGTGCTGTTTGTGGGCCGACGTCACGTCCGTCAAGGAATGCGTGAATATATACTTTTTCCACGCCTTCCTCCTTGGCCAATTTTAAAAGGGCAAACATATGATTAATATGGCTGTGCACCCCGCCGTCAGACAGAAGGCCAAACAAATGCAAAGCTGTGCCATTTTTCTTTGCGTGCTCCATTGCGCCAAGGAAGGTTTCATTTTTTTCAAATTCCCCTTCGCGGATAGCAATGTTCACACGAGTTAGGCTTTGGTAAACAATCCGGCCAGCACCGATATTCAGGTGACCTACTTCCGAGTTACCCATCTGCCCCTCAGGTAAGCCGACTGCTTCACCGCTCGCGGTTAAATGGTTATGCGGGTATGTTTCCCAATAGCGGTCAAAATTTGGCTTTTTCGCATGGTAGACCGCATTACCTTTATGCTCGTCCCGGCAGCCGAAGCCGTCAAGGATGATGAGGGCAACAGGAGCTTTACTCATATTTACCACCCTCTAGTAATTGCAAAAATGACTGCGGTTCAAGGCTTGCGCCGCCAACAAGGGCACCGTCAATATCAGGCTGTCCCATGTATTCTTTAATGTTTTCTGGCTTCACGCTGCCGCCGTACTGAATACGGATAGCCGCTGCAACATCATCGGAAAATTGCTTAGCAACAACTTGGCGGATGTGCGCGCACACTTCGTTTGCATCTGCAGCAGTCGAAGATTTACCCGTTCCGATTGCCCAAATTGGTTCATAAGCAATCACTGTTTCTTTTACTTGATCCGCAGTTAAGCCTGTAAGTGCTTTTTCAATCTGGGATCCAACAAGGTTCATCG
The DNA here is from genome assembly GCF_049568635.1 of Neobacillus sp. SAB-20_R2A. Classification (NCBI taxonomy): domain Bacteria; kingdom Bacillati; phylum Bacillota; class Bacilli; order Caryophanales; family Bacillaceae; genus Neobacillus; species Neobacillus sp. SAB-20_R2A. The sequence continues at coordinate 5,020,948 of NZ_CP145895.1, forward strand.
TCTCGCCGTTTTCGCGTTGCTCTAATGTTTCACCACAGCAAACAATTGGTGTTAGGCCGTGTTTAAATGCTGCAAGAACCTTTTTATTAACTGATTCATCTGTTTCATTGAACATTTCACGGCGCTCAGAGTGGCCGATAATGACATATTGAACGCCTAAGTCAGCAAGTGCTACAGGGCTGATTTCACCTGTAAAGGCACCCTTTTCTTCGAAATGCACATTTTGAGCACCAATTTTCACTTCGCTGCCTTTGACTGTTTCCACAAGGCTTTGTAAAAATAACGCAGGTGCGCAAATGACAGAATCCATCTTGTCAGCAGCAGGCACGAGGCCTTTCACTTCTTCCGCAAAACTTTTCGCTTCGGAAAGTGTTTTGTGCATTTTCCAGTTACCTGCAATAATTGGTTTACGCATGCTGGAACATCCCTTTCTTTGGTTAAAAAAATTGAAATGTAGATATCAGTACAAAATTTGTAGATATCTGCCTAAAATTTGTAGATATATTTAAAAAATTGTAGATATCGGCTCAATCTTTGTAGATATCCACCTTAAATTTGTAGATAAAATTATTTATCGTTCAACGCCACTACACCTGGAAGTGCTTTTCCTTCCATAAACTCCAATGAAGCGCCGCCGCCTGTGGAGATGTGGCTCATTTTATCAGCAAGGCCGAATTTTTCAACTGCCGCTGCAGAATCGCCGCCGCCAATAACCGAATACGCACCTTCAGCATCTGCCAAAGCCTGTGCAACAGCCTTCGTACCGCCAGCGAACTTATCAATTTCGAACACACCCATTGGTCCGTTCCAAATGACAAGCTTGGATTTTTGAATGACATCGCGGTAAATTTCTGCTGTTTTTGGTCCGATATCTAATGCTTCCCAATCGGCAGGAATCTCTTCGATCGCAACCACTTTTGTATTCGCATCGGCTGAGAAATCGTCAGCAACTATCGCATCAACTGGCATATAGAAGTTAACGCCCTTCGCCTTTGCTTTTTCCATAAAGGATTTAGCTAAGTCAATTTTGTCTTCTTCAAGCAGCGATTTACCGATTTCATGGCCCTGTGCCTTAACGAACGTATAAGCAAGGCCGCCGCCGATAATCAAGTTGTCAACTAATTCTAATAGATTTTCAATAACACCAATTTTGTCCTTAACCTTTGCCCCGCCAATAATCGCTGTGAATGGACGTTCCGGATTTGACAATGCCTTACCAAGAACATCAAGCTCTTTTTGCATTAAGAAGCCTGATACTGCTGGCAAATGGTGTGCGATTCCTTCTGTGGAAGCATGAGCACGGTGTGCAGCACCAAATGCATCATTTACATAAACATCGGCTAGCTCTGCAAATGACTTCGCAAGTTCTGCATCATTCTTTTCTTCACCAGGGTAGAAACGAACATTTTCAAGCAATAAAACGTCGCCTTCAGTCATGGAGTCGATTAACGCTTTAACAGAATCCCCGTAGCCTTCATCTGCTTTCTTCACTTCTTTTCCAAGAAGTTCAGACAGTCGAACCGCTACTGGAGTTAGTCGCATTTCTTCAACCACTTTGCCCTTTGGTCTGCCTAAATGGCTCGCCAGAATTACTTTTGCACCCTGCTCGATTAAATATTGAATCGTTGGCAGTGCCGCACGAATTCGCGTTTCGTCGGTAATTTTTCCATCCTGCATCGGAACGTTGAAATCCACCCGGCAAAACACGCGTTTACCCTTCACATCAACATCTTTTACTGACTTTTTGTTCATCGAAAAAGGACCTCCTTATGTATGGCTTTCGAAAAAATCCCTGTAAACACAGTAAAAAAGGAGAGGGGCTCCCATCACCCACTCCCCTTGGAATACCATTAATCATTATAAATAGTTTGCGGTAAAAATTCCATTCCTATCCAACGGGATTGGAGAAAAAGAATTAAAGTCCTTTTTTAGCGATGTAATCAACAAGGTCAACAACGCGGTTAGAGTAACCAACTTCGTTATCGTACCAAGATAATACTTTTACCATGTTTCCTTCAAGAACCATTGTTGATAAACCATCAACAGTAGAAGAAACTGTAGCACCGTTGTAATCGCTAGAAACTAATGGAAGATCGCTGTATGCAAGAATACCTTTTAATGGACCTTCAGCAGCTTCTTTAAGAGCTGAATTGACCTCGTCAACAGTTACATCTTTTTCTAATTCAGCTACTAAGTCAACGATAGAAACGTTTGGAGTTGGTACACGCATTGCCATACCATTTAATTTGCCTTTTAGTTCTGGTAAAACTAACGCAACCGCTTTTGCAGCACCAGTTGAAGTTGGAATCATGTTTTCAGCTGCTGCACGAGCACGACGGTAGTCCTTGTGTGGCAAGTCAAGGATTTGCTGGTCGTTAGTGTAAGAGTGAACAGTAGTCATCATACCGCGCTTGATGCCGAATGTGTCATTTAATACTTTTGCAAATGGAGCTAAGCAGTTAGTAGTACAAGATGCGTTTGAAAGTACATGGTGGTTAGCTGCATCGTATTTGTCTTCGTTAACACCCATAACGATTGTGATATCTTCGTTAGTTGCTGGAGCAGAAATGATAACTTTCTTAGCGCCTGCTTCAAGGTGTTTCGCAGCATCTTCGCGCTTTGTGAAACGGCCAGTAGATTCTACTACTACGTCTACACCAAGGTCGCCCCAGCCTAATTGTGCAGGGTCGCGCTCAGCTAAAACCTTCACTTTGTGGCCGCCAACTACTAGGTATTCACCATCAACAGTTACATCTTCTGCAAGTGTTCCGTGAACAGTGTCATATTTTAAAAGGTGAGCAAGCATATTTGCATCTGTTAAGTCATTGATTGCTACGATTTCCACTTCGCTATTGTTTAATGCCGCACGGAATACGTTACGACCGATACGTCCAAAACCATTAATACCAACTTTTACTGTCATGTTAAATTTCCTCCTTTAGATGGGCAGGGTTTTATTTTTAAAAAGGAATAATCCTTTTCATTACCTATTACTGGTTTAATAATTTGTTTGCGGCTCCTTCATCCGTAATTAATATCGTGGATGGCGGTGCCTGCTTCATATAGGCCCTGATTGCTTTCGCCTTTGACGTTCCGCCAGCGACTGCAATCACGTTTTGAATCTTTTCTAAATCCTCTAGCTGAAGCCCAATGGTGACCACTTTGTGGACAATCTCGCCAGCCTCGCTAAAATAATAGCCGAAAGCCTCGCCGGCAGCTTTACCATTTCCCAGCTTTTCCAATATATCAGGGTTCGTCTTGCGCCGTTCGGCCATTGTCATAGCATCCCCAATTCCATGAAGAACCATGTTGGCGGAGCGAATTAATTCCAAAACTTCGTGGATGCCGGGTTCCTTAATCAGAGAGTCATAAATTTCCGTGCTGACCTGATCGGGAACATAAAAGACGCGGTGTCTAGAATGGGTGTTTTGCGCCATATTGGAGCAAATTGTGTTGGCTTGATTTTGAACATCCTCGCCAACCCCGCCTCGTGCTGGCACAAACAACAATTCCTTGCCAGAGGCTATAGGTGAGAGCCATTCCGCTACAGCAGCCATCGTTGAACCGCCTGTAACAGCGATGATATTTTCCCCTTGAAAAAGCTTTTTCATGCAGGCCGCAGACGCCTTACCAAGCTCGCTTTTGACCATCGGGGATTCGTCGCTGTCTCCTGGAACAATGATGACTTTTTTAATACCAAGCTGATGCTTTAGCTCCAGCTCCATGACGTCGATACCCTTCAACTCACGCATAAACCCGTTTAAATCCTCAAGCAAATTTTTTCCCTCAAGTGTTAAACTCATTCCTACAGTGTTTGTATAAATAAGATTTTGCTCTTTGAGGAATTCTACTTCACTACGAAGGATTCTTTCGGTCAGTCCAAGGCTTGTGGCTAAACTCCTCCTGCCTACAGGCTGCATCATTCCTATGTACCTTAGGATGGAATGACGTTTTTGCAGGACTGGAAGGAAATCGGGCAATAATCTTTTTGTCATATCGATGAATGACTGCATGTTTTCATACTCCTTTATTATATGCAGTTGGTCAAAAAATGTCCACCATAGACATATTATGTCCCACAACCACCAAAAAAAAATCACCCTTACTATGTTTTTTATTGTAGCAGGAGTGAAAATTTAATTCAACTAATAAAACTTAGGATTTTTCTTGCAAACGATTACTAATTTCATATTTGTCAATGAATCCGTACGCAGCTTCTTCCCCATCAACGTGGACAACCGGGATCATCAGCCCATAGCGTTCATGGAGCTCATCATCCTGCTCGATATCGATTTCTTCCAGAGAAAAATTATATTCCTCCTTCAGTTCGAGCAAGGTAGCTTTGGCTTTATCACATAGAGGGCAGCCGTTTCTTGTGTATAGGGTAATGGTTGATTGCGGCATTATTTGTATCCTTTCTAACTTTTATCATGGGGGCAGCTATATCTCAATTGCCCACGCTAATTAAACCTCTTCCTCTTCGAAGAAGAAGGGATCCCAAGTTGGTCCCGGTACTTGGCAATCGTTCTTCTGGAGACGACGATTCCCTCCAAGACCTTTAATTGTTCCGCAATATCCTGATCTGAAAGAGGCTTTTCTTTGTTTTCTTTTTCAATCAGTTTGCTAATAGCATTCTTTACCTGTGTCGACGAGGTGGACTCTTCCTCCGATACGGTTTGGATCGTACTCGAGAAAAACGACTTCAACGGAAATGTCCCAATCGGAGTTTGCACATATTTTTCCCGAACCGCCCGGCTGACAGTCGATTCATGAACATCCAACTCGGAGGCAATTTCCTTCATCGTCATCGGCGCCAAATATTGCGGACCCTTTTGGAAAAAAGCAGGCTGCTTTTCGACAATCTTGGTAACCACCCTTGTCAGCGTTTCCTTTCGCTGCTCAATGCTTTTTAAAATCCATTGATAATCCTGTACCTTCTCATGAAGAAATTTGCTGACCTGCTGATCCTGGTCCTTAAATTTATGAAAATATTTATCATTAAAACTAATTTTCGGAATGGGGTCATCAAACATTCGGACGATTAGCCCTTCTTGTGTTTGTTCAATAATCACATCTGGAATGATGTAAGAAGCCGTCTCTATTCCCAGAAGCGCCCCCGGTTTCGGGTTCAAAAATTGGATCTCGTCAAAAACACCTTGGATCTCTTTTAAACTGACCTGAAGCTCCTTCGCAATTTGCTTCCATTTCTTTTCGGCAAACGGGATAAAATAGTCAGAGATTATCTTTTTGGCAAGCTCGTTATCAGGCATTAGATAGTCAACCTGGATATGCAAGCATTCCTGCAGGTTTCTCGCCCCAATTCCCGCTGGTTCAAGCGTCTGAAGAACGGCCAGGCCGTCTTCAGCCAGTTCAAGCGGTATTCTTAATGTTGCGGCTACCTCGTGTAAATCGCCAGTAAAGTAACCGTTTTCATCTAAATTCTGAATAAGATAGCGTATTGCTTTTAACTCCTCCGCCGGTAACTTTGATATATTTAACTGTGAAATTAATTGTTCCTCAAGCGAGTATGGCTTTGCACCAATCTGCTCAATCCAGTCTTTTTCCGTCTTTTGATGTTTGCGCCGGTTCCGGTCAAGCAGCGGATTCATCGGTCGCTCATTGACATTTTCAATTTGTACTAGGGGATTTTCAAGTGCCTTATTTTCTAAAAATGCTGTCAATTCTTGCGCTGAATACTGCAATAAGGCAATCGCCTGGGACAGTTCCTGCGTCATGGTTAATTTTAGAGTTTGTTGCTGCCATAAACCTGCCTTAAAATTCATTCGTTTCCCCCCTCCTGTTTTATTTTACATGAAAGCGGTCAATTCGTGAATGGGAATTAGTTGGTTAGAAGGATTTGCGGGGAAAAGAGAAAGTTTTAAAAAAAATAAAAGCCCCCTGTCGTAAAAGAACAGGAAGCTTCTATGACGCCCTCGGCAGGAATCGAACCCACATTTTAAGAACCGGAATCTTACGTGCTATCCGTTGCACCACGAGGGCAAATTTATTAGCGACTTACATATTATATTTCATTATTTCTATTTTGGCAAGAGCTAATAGAATATTTAACGGTTAAATCCTTTCTCCAAAGCTAAAAAATAGTTTTAAAACCGCTCGCGATTGGTTATGCTGAATGAGGGAAAGTTGTCGAACATTTTTCGAGATGAATTGTTTGACCTTTATTGACCATCAGTGTATGATAACAATACATAAGCTTTTTACATTTTTTATTCAAAGGAGGAAGAAAAATGAATTTGATTCCTACAGTCATTGAACAAACGAATCGCGGCGAACGGGCATACGATATCTATTCCCGTTTATTAAAAGACCGAATTATCATGCTTGGCAGCGGTATTGATGATAATGTTGCCAACAGCATTGTAGCGCAGTTGTTGTTCCTTGAAGCGGAAAATCCTGAAAAGGACATTACTCTTTATATTAATAGCCCGGGCGGAAGCATCACCGCTGGAATGGCCATTTATGATACGATGCAGTATATCAAGCCAAATGTATCCACTGTTTGTATCGGTATGGCAGCTTCAATGGGTGCATTCTTACTTGCCGCTGGGGAAAAGGGCAAGCGTTTTGCATTACCAAACGCTGAAGTAATGATTCACCAGCCGCTGGGCGGAGCTCAAGGTCAGGCTACTGAAATTGAAATCGCCGCTAAGCGCATTTTATTCCTTCGCGAAAAACTAAACGGCATTTTAGCTGAGCGTACTGGCCAGCCAATCGAAGTACTTCGCCAAGATACAGACCGCGATAACTTCATGACTGCTGAAAGAGCGAAAGAATATGGTTTAATTGACAACATCATTACACGCAATATCCTAGATAAGAAAGAAAAATAATACTTAAAACGGGCAATCGGCGAGCAAGCCGATTGCTTTTTACATGCAAAAAAGCTGGTCTCGAATGTGAGCCAGCTTTTTTTCTTAATGATCCTTCTGAATAAACTCAGATAATGCCTTAATGGCGGTTTCTTCATCAGAGCCGTCTGCAATAATGTTAATGACAACGCCAGAACCGACAGCCAGGCTCATTAAGCCCATAATACTTTTAGCATTTACTTTCTTGCCGTCTTTCTCTAGAAAAATATCTGCGGAAAAGCGGTTCGCCTCCTGTACAAATAGGGCGGCAGGACGCGCCTGTAAACCAGTTCTTAATTTAACTTCTACTTCTTTTACCAACATTTCAAATTCCTCCTCATTATCCCACTATAATATTAAATGAATGCTCATTCACTAACAAACTATTTTAAAATTATATCTACTTCACCGATGGCATTTCTCCAGCCCGCAGCCTTTCGGCAATTTCATCAATTTTACGCAGGCGATGATTGATGCCGGATTTGCTAATAGACCCGCCGGAAACCATTTCACCTAGTTCCTTTAAGGTAACGTCTGTATAATTTAACCGAAGCTCGGCAATTTCCCTTAATTTATCAGGTAAAATCTGCAGGCCTACCGTTTGATCAATGAACCTTATGTTTTCGACCTGCCTGATTGAGGCTCCGATGGTTTTATTAAGATTGGCGGTTTCGCAGTTTACCAGGCGGTTAACTGAATTACGCATGTCCCTGACAATTCGGACATCCTCAAAGCGGAGCAGGGCATTATGCGCGCCAATAATATTTAAAAACTCGGTTATCTTTTCAGCCTCTTTTAAGTACGTAATATAGCCTTTTTTGCGCTCAAGCGTTTTGCTATTCAAGTCAAATGTATTCATCAATTCACATAAGGAATCATTATGCTCTTTATATAGTGAAGCAATTTCCAAGTGATAGGAGGATGTTTCCGGATTATTCACGGAACCTCCGGCCAAAAACGCACCGCGCAGATAAGAACGCTTACAACACTTCTTTGTTATCAGTTCGGGGGAGATATTATGGATGAAGGTAAAACCCTCACCAAGGATTTTTGTATCCTCGAGAATTTCCCTCGCCTGCTCTGCCAAGCGCACGATGTAAACATTATTCTTTTTCAAGCGCATTTTTTTGCGGACGAGCAGCTCAACCTGAACCTGGTAATTCTTTTTAATCAAGGTATAAATTCTTCTGGCAATCGCAGCATTTTCGGTTTGAATATCGACAATGATTTTTCGATTTGAAAAGGAAAGGGAACCGTTCATGCGGATTAGGGCTGAAAGCTCAGAACGGCTGCAGCAGGATTTCACTTCCAAGTTCGTTAATTCCTTTTTCGTTTCCGAAGCGAAAGACATTCCCTCACCTCCTTATGACCAACACTAACATAAATATTCCTTTTTGAAAGTAATTTCTTTCAAAAAAGAACATGTTAAATAAGCTTTTTAAATAATATTAACTTATTTACGCTTCATAACGTCTTTTGGTTTCATTTATTAACAAATTATATAAAATTTTGGCGACCTTCTTTGGGTCATGCCTGAGTGCACCGTTTTCTAGATTGGCAATGTCGGCATAAACCGTCTCAAGCCCAAGCTCGGTTAACCGATCCACATCGTAGAGGACAGGATGGGCCAATTCCTCATTGTAGCGAAGCTGAACATCCTGCGGAATCTCTTCATTATTCACGAGTATCGTATCAATAAACGCGCTGCTCAAATGATCATAAATAGCTCGCACATGATCGCTGGCAGTATAGCCATGCGTTTCGCCGGCCTGTGTCATCAAATTGCAAATGTAAACCTTTTTGGCATGCGACCGGCAAACCTCATCGCCTAGCCTTGGCACCAGCAGATTAGGCAATAGACTCGTATATAAACTGCCCGGTCCAAGAATAATCAGGTCGGCTTGGCGGATAGCCTGAATCGTTTCCGGAAGTGGCCGGATTTGCTTTGGGGTCAAAAAAACCCGGTTAATTTTTTTACCGGAGTAGGGAATTTTCGATTCTCCTGATACAATCGTCCCATCCTCCATTTCTGCATGCAACACAACACTTTGGTTGGCAGCAGGCAGCACTTTTCCCCTTACATTCAGAACCTTGCTCATCTCCTGAATCGCATGAACAAAATTACCGGTTATCGAGGTCATCGCGGCGATAATCAGGTTGCCAAGCGAATGGCCGGATAGTTCGTTTGACGTCTTAAACCGGTGCTGGAACATTTCCTCAACGAGAGGCTCCACATCGGAAAGTGCCACCAAAACATTACGGACATCACCCGGCGGAGGAACATGCAGGTCCTCTCGGATTCGGCCTGAACTGCCGCCATCGTCAGCTACGGTGACAATAGCGGTAATATCAACAGGATACTGCTTTAAGCCTCTAAGCAAAACAGGTAACCCTGTGCCTCCGCCGATGACGACTATTCTAGGCTGCCCAAATTCTCTCATGTTGTCTTTTCCTTTCTCCTCTCGATGTCACGGTGAGAAACAATCGTCTTATAATCCTTTTGGAAAAATCGGCCGATGTATTCAGCGAGCGCCACAGAACGATGCTGGCCGCCCGTACAGCCAATCGCAATCACCAATTGGGCCTTGCCTTCCCTTTTGTAATGAGGAAGCATGAAACTCAGAAGGTCTGTTACTTTTTCCAAAAATTTCTGTGTTTCGTTCCATTTTAAGACATAGCTGGAGACATCTTCGTCGAGTCCTGTTTTCGGGCGCATATGTTCAATATAATGCGGATTGGGCAAAAAACGCACATCAAAAACAAGGTCGGCATCAATGGGAATGCCGTGTTTAAAACCGAACGACATAACGTTAACTGTAAAAATTAATTGTTTATTCGCCGTAAACTCCGTTAATATCTTCTCACGTAATTCCCGCGGTTTCATCTGGGAAGTGTTGTAAATTAATTGTGCCCTGCCTTTTAACTCCTCAAGAAGCTCCCGTTCAAGGGTAATACCTTCAAGAGGTGACCCTGATTTTGCGAGTGGATGCGACCGTCTTGTTTCCTTATAGCGGCGGACCAATGTGGCATCATCCGCATCAAGGAATAAAATTTGCGGTGTAACCCAGGAGGTTTCTGCAAGATTATCATCCAACGCTTTAAAAAGATGATCGAAAAACTCCCGTCCCCTCAGGTCCATGACAAGGGCAACTTTATTCATTTTATTCCCTGATTCCTTCATAAGTTCTAGGAATTTCGGCAGTAAGGTAGGAGGCAGATTATCGACACAGAAGAATCCTAAATCCTCAAAGCTTTGAATGGCGACTGTTTTCCCTGCGCCGGACATGCCAGTAATAATGACCATTTGGATATCGCTTGTCGAACCGGTACTCATTTTTGTTTCCTCCTATTTCGAATTAACCTGGATCTAATCGGTAACTAATCAGCTGAAAGTCTTTTGTATAAGTAAAAGTACCGTAAATCATACCCTTGCCGTGGATCATATAATCGATAATATGGTAGTCTCCTGCAGCCATCGGCAAGCCTTTTATTTGGTCAAAAGTATGCCATTCAAGCTTGCCTTCATCCGACTCATCAAGGTCCAAGCCATCGGAATCATGGGCCACAAAGCTGAACATCATCCACTCCGACAGAAGCTGGTCGCCCTCCATCATAATCATCGTAAAAATTCCTTTTAGCTGGGGATTTTTTAAATATACGCCCGTTTCTTCACGGTATTCCCGGATGCAGGAATCCCGGACAGACTCGCCCGGCTCCATTTTTCCGCCAGGTGCCACCCACCAGCCACGCCGCGGTTTTTGCAGCAACAATACCTTATTTTCTCTAATTAACACACAATTGGTGACCCGCTGCACAACATTTCACCCTCTTTATATAAACACATATTGCAAAATATCTTAAGATAACAACCTCATATATTCTTCTCATTATACTATTTTTATAACCCGCTCACAATCAATTGAAAATTGATATTTCTGCAAATTACATCTTACAAATATTACAATTAGAGCCAGATTGGCGAGTTCCCGTATTTATTATGTAGCTTTCTTGCTGAACACAAAAAAAGAGCACAGGCTGCTGGACCTGTGCAGAAAAGGTATATATTTTTAAAGGGGGTCAATTTCCATAATCATACTATACTTTTATTTCACTACTGTTACAGTTGAATTAAAACAGGATTAACTTTTTGTAAAAAATGTTGGGAAACTTTTTAATTATTTTTTCAGTTTCATTTCCTCTTTCAATTCTTCCACATAGTGTTGGGCTGTTTGGGCAGCAATACTGCCGTCGCCAGTCGCCGTTACGATCTGGCGAAGTGTTTTTTCACGGATATCTCCTGCTGCGAAAATGCCTGGCACCTTTGTTTCCATTTTTTCGTTTGTTTCAATGTAGCCATTTTCGTTTGTGATGCCTAAGCTCTCGAATGGTTTAGATAGCGGCACCATTCCGATATAAATGAACACGCCATCAGCAGGCAGGGTTTGTTCTGTATCATCCACTGTTGATACCAATGTCACACTGCCAACCTTACCGTCCTTATCATTAATCGATTTAATGGTATGATTCCAAATAAAATCAACCTTTTCATTAGCAAAGGCACGGTCTTGAAGAATTTTCTGTGCACGAAGCTGGTCACGGCGATGCACGATGGTAACCTTAGATGCGAATCGAGTTAAGTATACACCCTCTTCAACTGCAGAGTCCCCTCCGCCGATGACAAAAAGCTCTCTATTTTTGAAAAATGCTCCGTCACAGACTGCACAATAGGATACTCCGCGGCCGCCAAGCTCTTTTTCGCCTGGCACTCCGACTTTTTTATACTCTGCACCTGTTGTAATGATGACGGAGTAGGCTTTATATTCCTTTGATCCGGCTTTGACGAGTTTATAATCGCCATGATCAACAACCTCTTTAATGTCACCATAAGCATATTCAGCACCGAACTTCTTCGCATGCTCAAACATTTTCGTTGATAAATCTGGACCTAAAATGCTTTCAAAACCCGGATAGTTTTCAACATCCTCGGTATTAGCCATCTGGCCGCCCGGCATTCCCCGTTCAATCATGAGGGTCGATAGATTTGCACGTGATGTATATACAGCAGCTGTCATCCCGGCAGGACCCGCCCCAGCAATGATGACATCATAAATTTTTTCTTCAGTCATGGTCGTTTTCACTCCTTGTATAAAAAAAACGATTAAGTTTAGCTTTCCCAACTTAATCGTATTAAACAATTGATCTATAGTCCAAAAATCTGCTCATTTCCGGCGATTTTGGGGTGATTTTAATTTTAATTTAAAAGCTCGTTGACTAACTTTACGTATTTTCCGATTGTTGCCGATGAGGTTCCGTAGCGCTGTGCAATTTCCTGCTGGGACACTTTTTCACTGCGCAGCCTGTGCCATACGTACTCGACTGCACCTGCCCAGGCGCTTTTATTTTTCAATTGCATATTTGCTTTAAACATTTCCACAAAAACGGAAAACCACATTAAATATAAACCGGCCTCAATTGTCCCAATTGGCTGATGGTTTTCATAAAACAGCTCAGCGACTTCCTGCGCATCGGCCGTCCGTGACGGTCTTCCCGACCGGATTAACGAGATGTATTCCTTCTCCAGCGCCGTAAATTTCTGATTTTGAAAAAGGCGTTTTGAGGTGATAATTTCATCCTTTTTATCCGAAACAGTTGTCAGGAATAGAGCAAATAACCGTTCCTCGACATAATCGCTTTCTAGTTTTTGAAAAATCGAACCGGAATGGTCCTCAAACCCGTTTGCACGGTCCTGCTCATTTGTATTCCACGGTTCCTGGCCTTCTTTGTCAGGATTAATTTCAAGCAGCTTTTTCCAAACGTTTTGGGCAAAAACTTCCCTGCCTGTGAAATAAGCAGAATAGGTGAGCCAATAATAAAACGGGCCATCCCCATCAAAGCCGTTTTTATATAACTTTTTCAGCCAAACATAAGCATTCTCATATTCGCCGACAAGCGCGAAAGAGGTTCCGAGCTTGAATTGGTGCTCGCTTAAAAGCGGCTGAATTTTTTTCAAGCTATCAAACAGCTCATTGACATATTTGATACGCCCTTGATAATGGGCAAATATCATTTTATTGCATAGCGCGTGCAGATTCCCGGGGTTCTTTTTCAAAACATCATTTAAGATGGCGTCCGCCTTCTCGCCTTTGCCTAAATAGAAATAAGCGAGCGCTAGGTTGTTGTAGGCAGACCAGTATTCCGGGTACTCCTTGATGACTTCCTTTAATAATTCTATCGCTTTTGGGAAATAACCTGATTCGAGCAGCTCGCGAGCCTGCTCCTGTTTAACGATTAGGTCGTCCTGCTGAAAGAACTCTTCAGCCAAATCATCCGACTCCAATGCGAGAAGCTCAAGCAATTCCTCCGCATCCTCTGAAAAATCCCCACCTGCATCCAATTCCATATACAAGTTGGCATGGTGATAAGCATCTTTAAAAAATCCCAAATGGGCATAATTATTTGCTAAGAAGTAGTGGCACTCCACCATTTCATGGTCAAGATCTTCAAGGATGAGATGCAGGAGTCGGTTGGAATCTTCAAACTCGCCAAGTTCAGTAGATACAATGGCCAGCTGGCACGCAATCATCGGTTCGCCCGGCTCAAGCTGCAGCGCCCGTCCCAGATATTTTTTCGCTTTGAAAAAATCACGGCGATGGTATGCCTTAATTCCTTTCTTGAAATAATATTCCCCTGTAGGAACAAATGAGAGTATTTTCCCCTTTTGCATTCTTGCTTTTGCGTCTTTACTCATGCAGTCCTCCATCATCCTTTCATAACTAATGTAGTATAACACAATTGAGTCTTGTACGAGAAGGATTTAGGGCTTTGGGCGTTATGGAAAAATTTCCGGAGCGGGGTTTAGCTAAAAATGGTTATTATTTTGGTAAGAAGGTTGATCAAACCCAACCAGAAAAGGGAATCCGCCAAATATGGAAAGTTATCCGCTGAGTGCACGGAGATATCCGCCAAGTTGGGGGCAATATCCGCCGTATTCAGTTGAATATCCGCCAAAATGGAATAGATATCCGCCAAACCGTTTAAAAAAGGACGAACCCTTCCTAAAATAGGTATTTTCAAATAGAAAAACCGGTCCAAAATCAGGACCGGTCCTTGTGTCTTTCTTCTAGTGTCCGCAAAACTTCCTTAAATGGAAGGCCTTGTTCCACCAGCAATACCTGCAGGTGATAAAGCAAGTCGGCTGCTTCCCATTTCAGTTCTCCATGGTCGCGGTTTTTGGCTGCGATGATGACTTCGGCTGCTTCCTCGCCAACCTTTTTCAAAATTTTATCGACACCTTTTTCAAAAAGGTACGTGGTATAGGCACCTTCCGGACGCTCCTGTTCGCGGTCCAAAATGACCTTTTCAAGGGTTTGTAAAATTTGATAGTCCCCTAGGCTGGATTTGCGATCTGCAACCTCTTCCCCTGAAAAACAGCTGACTGCTCCTGTATGGCAGGCTGGTCCTTTAGGATTCACTAGCACCAATAAAGCATCCTGATCGCAATCGTACTTAATGCTGACGACAGACTGCGTATTGCCGCTTGTTTCCCCCTTATGCCACAATTCCTGGCGAGAGCGGCTGTAGAACCAGGTTTCACCTGTTTCCAATGTTTTCGCAAGCGACTCTTTATTCATATAAGCAAGCGTCAAAACTTCTAATGTTTCTGCATCCTGAATAATAGCAGGGACTAATCCCTTTTCGTCAAATTTGATAGTGTCCGGATTCATCGGACCGTCACTTCCTTTTTTGAAATCGAACTTAGTTTTTTATAAAAAAGATCCATAGGCCGGCGTTTTTAACGGACGGCCAGTCCCTTTTCGCGCAAATAGCTTTTAACTTCCTGCACTGAAGTATCCTTGTAATGAAAAATGGATGCGGCAAGTGCGGCATCGGCTTTACCTTCCAAAAAGGCTTCACCAAAGTGCTCCGCATTTCCGGCACCGCCTGAAGCAATCACCGGAATCGTAACGGCTTCACTGACCGCCTTCGTAAGAGAGAGGTCAAAACCGTTTTTCTCGCCATCGCTGTCCATGCTGGTCAGCAAAATTTCACCGGCTCCAAGCTCCGCTGCTTCCCTCACCCAATCAATTACCTTTTTGTCAGTGGGCTTACGGCCGCCGTGTGTATAAACACGCCATGTTCCAAGCTCTGAATCATATTTTGCATCAATGGCTACAACGATACACTGGGATCCGAAAAAGTCGGCCCCTTCGCGAATAAGCTCCGGATTCTGGACCGCCGCAGTATTCAAGGAAACCTTATCGGCCCCGGCACGGAGAATTTTTTTCATATCTTCCAATGAATTGATGCCGCCGCCAACCGTAAAAGGAATGGCCAATTCGGAGGCAACCGCCCTAACGACCTCAACCATTGTCTTTCGTCCCTCAACCGAAGCCGAGATATCAAGAAACACAAGCTCGTCGGCCCCTTGCTCATCATAAATCCGCGCCAGTTCTACCGGATCGCCGGCGTCGCGCAGTTGGACAAATTGAATTCCCTTTACTACCCGCCCGTCCTTCACGTCCAAGCAGGGTATAATTCTTTTCGTTAAAGTCATGATTTCTCCCCCGCCCTTGTTTTAAAGCTGACCAATTTTTAAAGCTTCCTTTAAGGTAAATCTTTTTTCATAAAGGGCCTTGCCAACGATTGCTCCACCGATGCCTTTTGCCGTGGATAGGGCCTGTAAATCCGCTAGGCTGCTCACTCCGCCTGAGGCAATGACGTTTTTGCCAGTAACTTCAGCCAGTTCACTGACAGCAGCAATATTGGGTCCTGAAAGCATTCCGTCTGTGGCAATATCGGTAAAAATAAAAGTCTCAGCCCCTGCATCCGCGAAGCGCTTCCCAAGCTCGACCGCCTTCACTTCAGAAGTATCGAGCCAACCATGTGTAGCCACATAGCCATTTTTTGCATCGATTCCGACGGCAATCCGCCCGCCGAACTTTTTAATCATATCAATAGCGAACTCTGGATTGGAAACCGCAATGCTTCCGATAATAACTCGGTCAACACCATTCTCTAAATAATGGGCAATATCAGCCTCGGAACGAATCCCGCCGCCGATTTGAATTTTCACATTAGCGAGTTGCTGAGCCGCCTCAATCACAAAACGGTCATTTACCCGCTTGCCATCCTTTGCCCCGTCTAGATCCACCATATGGATCCATTCGGCACCATCAGCCGCGAAGGTCTGAGCCATGTCAAATGGAGAATCGCCGTAAACTGTTTCTTTGTCGTAATCGCCTTGCAGAAGGCGGACACATTTCCCGCCCCGCATGTCAATTGCGGGATAAATGGTGAAAGTCATCGTACTGCCTTCCTTTCAACTGCTATTTTTAAAAAATTATCAAGCAGGGCCATTCCTAGCCGGCTGCTTTTTTCGGGATGGAATTGCATTCCGAAAATGTTATCGCGGCCGACAACAGCGGAAACCTGTTCATGGTAATCCGCTTTGGCAATGAGGACCTCGGAGTTTTCCGCATTCACAAAATAAGAATGAACGAAGTAGACATAATCCTCTTCCAAATTGCTAGTAAGCGGCGAGGCATTCACGAACTTAAGCCGGTTCCAGCCCATGTGGGGAACCTTGTATGGTTCACCGTTCTCGGAGCGGCCAGGGAAACGGCGGACACTGCCCGGCAAGAGACCAAGACCTTCCGTAAAACCATTTTCCTCACTGTTTTCAAACAAAAGCTGCATGCCAAGGCAAATACCAAGTAACGGTTTTCCAGTGGCAGCAAATTCCTTGATTGTATTTGCAGGCAGACGCTCCATCGCATCACGAAAGGCACCAACCCCAGGCAAAATCAGGGCATCAGCCTCAAGCAATTCACTATGATTGGCTGAAATGAAATAATCTGCCCCCAGACGTTCCAGCGCCTTGCTTACACTAAATAAATTCCCCATGCCATAATCTACAATACCGATCATATAAACATCCTTTCTGGTGCAGTGGCACGCGGTGCCTGTTACTCCCCGAATTTTCTAAAATCTACAGCATTCCTTTTGTAGATGGAACACCTTTGATGCGCGGGTCGATGGTTGTGGCTTCATCGAGTGCCCGGCCAAGTGCTTTAAAAACAGCCTCAATCATGTGGTGTGTATTTTTTCCATAATGGACGATTACATGGAGATTCATCCGGGCCTCCAGGGCTAGCTTCCAGAGAAACTCATGAACCAATTCGGTATCGAAGGTTCCTACCTTCTGGCCAGGGAACTCCGCACGCATTTCCAAATGCGGGCGATTGCTAAGATCGACCACTACCTGCGCCAATGCTTCATCCATCGGAACAAAAGCATTGCCATAACGTTTGATACCACGTTTGTCGCCAAGGGCTTCACGAAGCGCCTGTCCCAGACAAATGCCAATATCCTCCGTAGTGTGATGGTCATCGACTTCAATATCACCATTTGCATCCACTGTTAAATTAAATTGTCCGTGTTTCGTAAACAAATCGAGCATGTGGCTTAAGAATGGTACCCCTGTTTCCAGATTGGAACGTCCTTCACCATCCACATCAAACGTCAGCTTTATTTTCGTTTCATTTGTTTTTCTATCCACACTTGCAACTCGTTCCATGAGCTCACCCCACTAGTTATCGTTTTTTAGTCTCGCCTCAACTGCGCGAGCGTGGGCCTCAAGCCCTTCCATTCTGGCAAATGCCGCGATTTTTGCACCATTAGCCTTTAATGCTTTTTCACTATATATAATCACACTGGATTTCTTTTGAAAATCATCGACATTAAGCGGGCTCGAAAAGCGGGCCGTTCCATTTGTCGGCAGCACATGATTCGGTCCGGCAAAGTAGTCGCCAACTGGTTCAGAACTGTATCGTCCGATAAAAATAGCTCCGGCATGACGAATTTTCCCCAACAGCTCCATTGCGTTTGCTGTCATCACTTCAAGGTGTTCTGGCGCTAGCTGGTTAACCGTTTCAACCGCCTCATCGATATTTTCCGTTACATAGATAGCTCCATAATCCGCAATTGATTGGGCGGCAATTTCTCTTCGTGGCAGCACAGCAAGCTGCTTTTCAACCTCTGCTGCAACCGCTTCGGCCAACTCCAATGACGGTGTTACCAATACACTGCAGGCGCGCGGGTCGTGCTCCGCCTGGGATAACAGGTCAGCTGCCACCTCGTCTGCCCTGGCTGTTTCGTCTGCTAAAATAGCAATCTCACTTGGGCCGGCAATCATATCGATGTCGACATCGCCGAATACTTCGCGTTTAGCAAGCGCAACGTAAATATTTCCCGGACCGGTGATTTTATCTACGGCTTGAATGGTTTCCGTACCGTACGCTAACGCCGCCACGGCTTGGGCTCCGCCAGCCTTGTAAATTTCTACTACACCTGCTTCCTTTGCGGCAACAAGTACCGCTGCAGGAAGTTTCCCATCAGCATCCGGCGGGGAAACCATGACAATCCTTTTCACACCGGCAACCTTTGCTGGAACCACGTTCATCAGCACCGATGAAGGGTAAGCAGCCGTTCCGCCCGGCACATATACGCCGACTGAATCAAGCGGGGTAATTTTTTGACCAAGAATTGTGCCATTTTCCTCCGTCGTCATCCAGGAAGGACGAAGCTGTTTTTCGTGGTATGTACGGATATTTTCCGCTGCCTCACGAACGATGGAAATAAATTGCTCATCAACCTTCCCGTAGGCTTCTGCAATTTCCTCTTCTGTTACGGAAAAAGAAGATAACTTTACACGGTCGAATTTCTCAGTATATTCACTTAATGCCTCGTCCCCACGGCTGCGGACATCGGCGATGATTCCTTTGACAACAGCTTGCTGCTCGGAGGTCCCTGCTTCAATTGATCTTTTTATCGAAATTAGATCCTGCACTCTTTGTATTTTCATTTATTAACCCCCCACAACTTCATGAAGACGTGCGACTAGGTCGTCAATTTGCGCATCTTTAATTCTGTAGCTGACTGGATTTACAACGAGTCTTGACGTAATATCAACAATTTTTTCGTATTCCACAAGCCCATTTTCCTTTAGGGTCCGGCCGGTAGAGACAATGTCAACAATTCTGTCAGATAACCCGATGATCGGGGCGAGTTCGATGGAGCCATTCAATTTAATGATTTCGACTTGCTCCCCTTGCTCACGGAAATAAGCTTCAGCAACATTCGGATATTTCGTCGCCACTCTTGGTGCCACATCGTTCATTTTAGTATCAGGAAGCCCTGCAACTGCCAAATAGCAATAGCTGATTTTTAAATCAAGAAGCTCATAGACATCACGCTCTTCCTCGAGCAAAACGTCTTTTCCGGCAATTCCGACATCTGCTACACCATGCTCAACATAGGTCGCCACGTCAATCGGCTTTGCCAGAATGAAGCGCAGGTTTTCCTCGGCAACATCGATGATGAGTTTACGGGAATCATCAAATTCCGGCGGAAGTTTATAGCCTGCTTTCCGCAGCAATTCCGCCGCTTCTTCAAAAATTCGGCCCTTTGGCATGGCAATCGTCAATACATCGTTCATCGCTGTCCACCTCCGATTAAAAAGGTCGTATCGGCGAATTTTTTAGTAAAAGCATCTATGTCTTTAACGCCTGTAATGTCCTGAAGCACTGTTCTGGTTCCTTCCTCATGCAGTTTCCGAGCAAGTTCGAAGGCTTCCTTCCGCCGTTCCTGACTGAACAAAATGCAATGCCCGGTAGTTTCCGTTTGGCCGCCTCCCATTGCCTCGAGCAGCATATCAAGCCGGACCGCAAACCCTGTTGCAGTTGCATTTTTTCCAAACTTCTCAAGTAAGCTGTAGCGGCCGCCGTTGCCAATCGGAAAGCCGACATTCCCAGCATAAACCTCAAATAAAATGCCAGAATAGTAGCTCATATGACTGACGATTGAAAAATCAAACTTCACATGCTCTTCGACACCATAATCCTTAATGACATCCCACAGCTCTTGTAATTCTGTGATTGCCTGCTTGCCTTTGTCATTTTCAATAACGTCCAAGGCGTATTCAATTACCTCTTCGCCACCCCTTAGCTGAAGCAGCTTCAACAGCCTTTGTTTATCAATCGAAGAGAGGTTGAACGACTGTACGCTTTCGCGATAGCCGACATAATTTTTTTCATATAAAAACTTCCTTAGTGCTGTCGCCCTGCCGTTGGTGCCAAGAATCTGCATGAACAGTTCCTGGGAAAACCCGACATGTCCGACTGAGACTTGAAATTCTGACAAGCCCGCTTTTTTTAAAGAAGAAATTAATAAAGCGATCGTCTCACCGTCGCAGGAGACAGTATTGTCATTCAAGTATTCGACACCAATCTGCTCAAATTCAGCGGGCCGGCCGCCCTCGCGTTGCTGGGCCCGGTATACATTTGCCGAGTACGCCAATCTAACCGGCAGATCCTCATTTAATAACTTGGAAGCCGCCACGCGTGCAATCGGAGTTGTCATTTCCGGCCGTAAAACGAGGGTATGCCCCTCTTTATCAAGCAATTTAAAAAGCTGGGCATCGAGAATCGCCGATGCCGCACCAACGGTTTCATAGTATTCAAGAGTCGGGGTTTCAATAAATTGATAGCCCCAAAGCTTCATCGTATCCGCAATTGAGGAACGTACTTGATGCTTTTTTTCATATAATTCCGGGAGCGTATCCCGCATCCCTAAAGGCTTTTCAAACATAAACAAGCGGCTCATCTTTCCCATCCTTTTCGAACACTTTAGTCTGCTAATGTATTAGAGAATTAAAGTTAATTATATGTAGTTTAAACCTTGTCGTGGTTTTCGTCAATGAAAAAACATTGAATATAAAGACTTTTTGTGGGATTTCTGGCTGGGGGTATTGGCTGATTCGCCAAATCTTATGTATTATTCGCTGGATTCTGGATTTTATACACGAAAAATGTTGCTTTCAAAAGATCAGACTGGCAACTATCCGCCAATTTTAGAGTGTTATCCACCAAACTAGGAAACGTATCCGCCAACTTTATCTGAAAATCCGCCGAAGCCCTGTAAGTTTCCGCCAAATCACAAAAAACACTATCAAAAAAAGCCTGGTCAAACACCCAGACCAGACTTCCATTTCAATTATTCTTTTTTCCCATAAATCGGATCATCGGCCCAGCGCTCGGCCTGCTGCTCTCTTGTATAAATGACCTGCATTGGGTTGCCCCCGACAAAATAGCCGGGTGGAACATCCTTATGTACCATCGTACCCGCTGAGACAATGGCCCCATCGCCAATCGTCACCCCGGGCATGATAAGCGAGTTGGCGCCGATCATCACTTCATCTCCGATGATAACTTCACCCAAGCGGTATTCCTTTATCAAATACTCATGGGCGAGGATCGTCGTATTAAAACCGATGACCGTGTTGCAGCCGACGCTGATCTTTTCCGGGAACATAATATCCGGCATAACCATCAGCGCGAATGAAGTCTTTTCCCCTACCTTCATGCCGAGAAAAGTTCGATACAGCCAGTTTTTCATACTCATAAAAGGAGTATAGCGCGCCAATTGAATAACAATAAAATTTTTGGCAACCTTCCAGAAAGACACCGTTTTGTAAACCTGCCAAAGGGAGTTCGCTCCCTTAACAGGGTAGCGGGTCGTTTTCCTCATACTTCTCACTCTCCGAGGACTCTTTATTTATCAAGGATTTTTAACAAATCCGGCATTTCCTCTAAGATGTAATCTGGGTTTTGCTCGGCAATGTGATTGCGGCCTTTAGCCGACCAAGCGACACCTGCCGTCAACACCCCAGCATTTTTTCCGCCTAAAATATCGTGGAGATTGTCGCCGACCATCATCGCTTCAGATGGGGACGAACCAAGCTGTTCCAATGCTTTCAAAATTGGTTCTGGATCAGGTTTGACCTTGGTGACATGATCCAAAGCAATGACCGTATCAAAAAACGAATCCATCTTCGTCAAGCGCAGTCCCATCATCGCCACATCAAGACGTTTAGTCGTGACGATTGCAAGCTTATAGCCCTTTTCCTTTAAAGCTTGAATGGTTTCAAATACACCAGGGAATTCTTTCACAAAGGAATCATGATTTGCAACATTAAATGCCCGGTACTCAGCAATCATATCGTCTACCTGCTCGGGGTCTACTGTGCTAAACGCCTCACTGAGAGTTGGACCCATGAACGGCAAAACATGCTCGCGCTGATACTTGCCGGGATAAAATTTCTCCAATGTATGCAAATACGATGCGATAATTAATTCATTTGTATCAATCAAAGTTCCATCCAAATCAAATAGGATTGTAGTAATTTTCACTATGCCGCTTCCTTTCTTAGTAGACCTGACCGCCGCCAAATGGTGCCGACGATTAAGGTTAAGATAATCGCTACCCCCAGCCGGATCAAGAACAACGGCCAAACCGGGATGCCTAACGGTACAAAAATTAATGTATCCTCGACAACTGCATGGCAGGCGACGAGAAAAATAAATGCTAAGGTCACGTCTTTATGGCTGACTCCATCCTCTTTAACGGCTTGAATCATGACGCCTGCACCGTACGCCAGCCCAAACAAGAGACCTGCAGCCATGGTCGTGGAGGTATTCTCCTGCATGCCAAGCGATTTGGTAACAGGAGCCATCGTTTTCGAAAACTTTTTCAACCAGTTAATATCCTTCAAAATCTGAATGACCACCATAAGCGGAATAACAATCATCGCGAGTTGCAGGATACCGAGGCCCGCTTTTTCAATCGCCTGTAAAAAGATTCCGCCGAGGCTTGATGGATGCCCTGTTTGCGCTTCGATTAAACCGTACTTGGCTGGGGCGCTGCCGCCATGCCAGACAAGATTTATCACCGCAGCAGAAACAATCGCCAATCCCAGCCTTGTTGTCAGGACGACCCAAAGCTTGACGCCAGCCTTCATCGCAACACCGGATTCGATAAATAAGTTGTGTGAAAAGGATAGCATAACGGCTAAAATAAACACTTCTTTTACAGAAAAATCGAGTGTCAATATGGCTCCGATTGCCGCATAAAGGTTTAGGAAATTGCCAAGAACAAGCGGAATGGCGGCATCTCCAGAGAGTCCCAAAAGCTTCATCAGCGGGGAAATCAGCTTAATGATCCACGGCAATACTGGTGTATACTGCAGCACGGCGACGATCAGCGTAACTGGAAAAATGATTTTCCCCAATGTCCAAGTTGTCTTTAAGCCGGACAGCAGTCCGTTTTTAATCGAGTTGAACAGCATTTCCCCAAAACTCCCTTTTATGTTTTACATGTTGTTTCATTTTATCTAATAATTTTAAGAACCTAGTTTGTCTGCTCCAAATACCTTGTTTTTGACAGCTGTTTTTTCCGGCGGTAAATTAAAATGATAATCGCACCAACAATTAGGGCAATCGAAATGGTTTGTGCCATGCGCAGGCTGCCGAGCATTAAGCTATCGGTACGAAGGCCTTCGACGAAGAAGCGGCCGATGGAGTACCAGATCACATACGTTAAGAACAATTCCCCGCGGCGGAAATTGACGCGGCGAAGGAGCATTAACAGAATAAAACCGGCGAAGTCCCAAAGCGATTCGTATAAAAATGTTGGATGATAATAAGCTCCGTTAATGTACATTTGATTAATAATAAATTCCGGCAAATGCAGGTTTTCAAGGAATGTGCGGGTAACCTCCCCGCCGTGGGCTTCCTGGTTCATGAAATTGCCCCAGCGGCCGATAGCCTGCCCAAGGATGATGCTCGGCGCTGCAATGTCGGCAATTTTCCAAAAAGAAATCCCCCGTTTTTTTGAAAAAATGTATGCCGTCAGGACGGAACCAATCAAGGCGCCGTGAATAGCAATTCCACCGTTCCAAATTTGTGGAATGTCCGCCAGGTGGTTTTTGTAATAGCCCCATTCAAAAATAACATAATAAATGCGGGCAGAAATGATGGCAATCGGAATCGCCCACAGCATTAAATCGGCAAACGTATCCTTCGGCAGACCGCGGCGGTTTCCTTCACGAATTGCCAGGTACAACGCAAGAGCAAGGCCGGAGCCTATGATAATCCCGTACCAATGCACCTGGATGGGACCAAGCGAAAAGGCAATGGGGTTAAGCGGCTGAATATTTTCGTTCATCTAACTCTCCTCTTCCTATTAAAACTGTTCATGTGGTTCATTAGTTCCGCCACGAATTCCTACCCTTTACATCTCTTCATGCTCGACATCTTCGATAACGTCGGACAGGCGGTCGGTAAATTGCTGAGCGGCATTGACACCCATACGTTTGAGGCGGTAGTTCATCGCTGCCACTTCAATGATGACGGCAATGTTCCGTCCTGGACGGACCGGTACGGTCAGCTTCGTTACCTCAGTATCGATGATTTTCATTTTCTCTTCATCCAAGCCAAGGCGGTCATATTGCTTCTTGGCATCCCAGATTTCCAGGTTGATGACAAGCGTAATCCGTTTGTTGCTACGGACTGCCCCAGCACCGAACAGCGTCATCACGTTGATGATGCCTAGGCCGCGGATCTCCAATAAATGCTCAATTAATTCCGGTGACGTTCCCACCAGTGTGTCCTGGTCCTCCTGACGGATTTCCACGCAGTCGTCGGCAACGAGACGGTGTCCGCGCTTAACAAGCTCCAACGCTGTTTCACTCTTACCGACGCCGCTTTTTCCGGTAATTAACACACCAATGCCGTAAACGTCCACCAATACCCCATGCACAGCCGTGGTAGGCGCCAGTTTACTTTCCAAATAATTGGTCAGACGGCTTGAGAACCGGGTCGTCTTTAAAGTGGTTCTGAGAACCGGTACTGATTCCCGCTCTGCTGCTTCAATTAACACAGGAGGAACCTCCAAGCCTCTCGTCACAATAATAGCCGGTGTGATATCGGTGCATAGCCGCTCCATTCTGGAAGCTTTATCTCTTTCAGGAAGCTCTTCGAAAAAAGATAACTCTGTCATTCCTAAAAGCTGAATGCGTTCTGCCGGGTAATATTCAAAGTAACCGGCCATTTCAATTCCAGGCCGGGAAATATCACTCATCGTAATCGGGCGATTAATACCCTCTTCTCCGCAAATCAATTCAAGCTGAAATTTTTCTAACACATCTTTTGTACGGACCTTAGGCAAGGAAGCTACCTCCTTCAAATTTCCACTCATTTCATAACAAACTACATCAAAAAATCAATTTGCTCCTATTTTAACATTTTTTTTATCGAAACCATACTTTAGTTGTTTAAATGTGTAACGTGTCTCCATACAAAAATACCCGCCCCCAGTTTGGGGCGGGTATTTCGTTTATTTTTTCCTTGAAGATCTGTCTGAGTCCATAATCGTTTTTTGAAGGATAATATTGATGAGTGACATGAGCAAGGAGAAAAAGAGGGCCATGCCAAAACCGGAGATTTCGAATGCATCTCCCATTAAATAGTCTGTCAGCTCAAGCGTCATCGCATTAATCACGAACAGGAACAACCCCATTGTCAGGACCGTCACCGGAAGAGTGAACAGGATCAGCAATGGACGTACTAGTATATTTAAGATGGACAAAAGGATGCTGGCCTGCAGCGCTGCCCAAAATCCTGTCAGATATAAGCTATCGTCAAAATAACCGGCAAACGCCATGAACAAAACTGCATTGATTAAACATCCTATCAGCCATCTCATGTAACCAAACTCCTATTACAAAAAATTAATAAAGCTTGTTCATTAAAATATATTTGCAAAGTTCTTAATTATTCAAACGATTTTTGCAATGAAATCGAACCCGATTTAGAGTCCGCATATATTTTTAACATATTATCAGGATGATTGACGGATTGGAAGCGAAGCGATTTTTGAATCATTTCGCTTTTTTCCTCTAAAATCTGTACGCCGACAAGCTTTAGATTAAAGCCGCCAAGATTAGTTTTAAGCTCACCATTTACCGGCAGACTCTCCGGAATATACAAATCAATTGGGCCTGACGTTGTTTTGGCATGAATCCATTCGCAGCGGTCACCGCTCAAGTTCACGCTGACGTGCCC
Source organism: Neobacillus sp. SAB-20_R2A (assembly GCF_049568635.1). NCBI lineage: Bacteria > Bacillati > Bacillota > Bacilli > Caryophanales > Bacillaceae > Neobacillus > Neobacillus sp. SAB-20_R2A. Next base: position 5,046,776 of record NZ_CP145895.1, read on the forward strand.
ATTAAAGGATTGGGCCTCCGCCTTTTTAAAATCACCATCAAGCTTTATCGCACCATTTATCGTCTCGGCCTCGAGCTCATCAAAGCGGCTGTTCTTGACCTTAATTTTCCCGTTTGCTGTTTCTATCTCTGCTTTCGTGCCTGAGAGCTGTTCCAGCTTAATTTTCCCATTTGCGGTTTTCACACGGAGATCATTTACATTAATATCACCGCCGGAAATGGAGCCATTAAAGATCCGCACCCGTACCTTATCATACTGCGTTTTTGGCACGAACATCACGGCTTCCACCTTCATCCATTTTTGCTGGGTTAAAAAGCTCAGCTTTTCGGACTCCACTGTAAACGCAACATCCCGTAAAAAGTTTTGGCGGGCCTGATCCTGATTGTCAACGCGATAAACCTTTGCCTGGCACTCCACCCGAACATCCGGCTGATCCCAAGCAACGAGTTTCACGGAGCCATTCGCCAGGTCAATATCCATGTCCTTAAGTTCTACATTGCCATGGTGAAATATATGCGAAATTTCATAGGAATGGCCAAAATTCAGGTCCAAATCAATCTCTTTTATTTTTTTCAAGGCAGTATCGACAAATTCAAAAATCTTTTCCTTTGTCGATTGATACTTAGCAAAAACAGGATCTTCCTTTTTCGCCTCCTCAAAGTGAACGGCCGATGATAGCTCATTTAGGATTTTCGCCTGCTTTTGCTCCATCGCAGCTTGAGCCTTCTCCAATTCTTCGAGCAGGGTTAAGGCTTCCTCAACTGACAGCTTACCCTCTTCGACCATTTTCAAAATTCGCGTACGTTCCTCTTTCATGGTTTCCACCCTCTAAGGTTTAATATTTTTCTTCATAAAATATTATTCAGCCACTAAGACCTTTACGCCTTTTATAATGTTCCATATGATCACAACGACCCATATGATTGCAAGGACAATCAGACTAATAATAAAAACAAAAGGGAATTGATTTTCGAAGTTGGCGAAATCAAAAACAAAAGCCACAACAGCCAAAGGCGTTAAAACGGCCGGCAGCACATGCGACAGCAATGATTTTTTTGCATGCCCTTTGGTAACTTCATCCCCCGATGCAAAATAAACAACCAACGGAAAAAGAAATCCTGCGAAAAAAATGCTGAAATAACACAGACTTGATAGAACTTTTCTCGATTCCATTTTCTCCACCACCCCTTATCCTTTATTTACGGATTGGTCCGGGAAAGGTTTCGAAATTTTGAAGTCGTTGCTTTTTATAAATCCGCCCGGTACGTTCGGTATTTATTTTCAAAAAACTTCTGCAGTCCGTCGGCAAATAGATTAAGAGAAAAAATGGTGATGGCGATGGCACCGATGACAGAAAACGGAATCCATTGATAGGTAAAAATGTCAGTGGTGATCGTCCTAAACATCGTCGGCCAGGCCAGGGATGTATTCACAACCTCATATGAACCACCCTCTAAGGTAACAAATTTATGCGTCACATAAATATGAACGACCCCAAGTTGCGCTATTAAAAATAGTACGCGCCCCATATCGTTGATAATTAAGATAATAATAGTTGGAATGACGACGGGCAGATAGTATTTTTGAAAAAGACTAAACGGCGAACCTCCGGCCGCGATGCCCGCTTCAATATACGGCCTCCGTTTTGTTTCCTTCATGTGCTGGAGAATGACGTCGGCTACCCTTCCTGTTTCGAGGATGGCGATGACAGTAATCATCCAGGGACCGCGATTTTCCGAAAAAAAGATAAATGGCAGCGTGACGAAAAAGGACACGAAAAAAATGGGTGGCATAAAGGAAAACAGCTGCTGCCAGCCGTGAAGCAGTTTTTCCAAGAGCCTTGAGTAAAACGCCCCGATAGCAAGCGGGATGGCCAAAATATAACGGATGATGACCACACTGACGACAATTGCCAATGTCTCTTTGGCCCCAAGAATAATCTGACTGAGGATGTCCACTCCATATTTATCAGTGCCAAGCGGAAATCCTTCACGCGGCGGAATTGGGGGCAGGATAAACTTACCCTCTTCCGTTTTCACCACTCCCGTTTGTTCCAAGTTTCGATCAACAAATGGCAGGTAGGGACCGGCAAACATTATAAATACCAGCAGCAGCAAAAACAGCGAACTGATCCATAGCTTCCAATTCTTCATGTCTATCGATTCCTTTCCAGTGGAGAAACCAGTCCCCTGGCAATTTCCGTCAGAATTTTCGCCACAAAAATAAAGCCAGTAAACAGGATGATGTACCCTGCGGCCGGGTACACCCCAACCTTGAATTGCTGGCCGTTTACAAAAGATGCTGGCGAGGTTACGGTTTCATAGAAAAAGTAAGCTGCTCCGCGATAGTTGGTTAAATATTCGACAATAAACAAGTTTGATAGTGTGTAAAGGGTAATGGTGTTGGTGTGGCTCAAGATTTTAAGGAAACTATTTTTTAAGACATGGCGGTATAGAACTTTAAGTGAGGAAGTTCCCTTGGAAAAAGCGGTTCGTATGTAGTCCATCCCCTGCTCGTCGCGGATGCTGAAAAAGGTGATGTTCGCGATGTAAAATAACGGATAAATGGCTAGAAAAATAATATCAAGAATCACGACGCTCAAGAATCCGCTGCCATACACTTTGATATGGGGCAGAATTCCGGCTTCATAAGCCTCCATGATGAGAAGCTGTAAGGCAATGATTAAAAATAAGTCGGGGACGGAGAGGAAGAATCTTGTCGTGCTGACCCCCAGCAGTTTTCCTTTTTTGTTCCTGATCCTATAATCGAATATCCCTTTAGCAATGCCCAGAAAAAAGCCGATGAGAAGCGCCGGAATCGTAATCAGCATGCTCTTTTTAAAGGTCCGCCAAATATTTTCTGTCAATGAAAAACCATTGTACACCGTGCCAAGACCTTTATTTTCCTTTATATAGTGAAAGAATTCTTTGAACTGGTCAACGTGAGCTTCAATGGTATAGGAGTATTTTGCACTGATAAACATCCCTCTTGGCCCGGTTTGATACTCCGTTGTGCGCGGCTGGAATAACAACGTTAAAAATAAGATAATGGTAATCATCCATAATAGAAATTGCTGAAGGATTCTGCGCAATATCATTGGGTAATCTCCTTTTTTTAGTCTATCTAACTATTATTTTACCAATTTATTGAAATTATTTCAATTTAAGGCAGTTTGTAGATAGGACTTTTGGGGTTATCCGTTTATCCGCTGGATTCCCGATTATATCCGCCACAACTTTGGGTATATCCGCAAAACCGAGCATCATATCCGCCAATTTCCTGCTTTTATCCGCCGAACGCCAATTCCGAGGCTAACAACACCCATTAAATAGTGATTTTCCAAACAAAAAAGAGCCGGTCCCTCTTCTTAAGAGGTTCCGGCTCTTCCTAGAACTTATCTATGCATTGATTGCACTTTTATCTTCAATTTCCTGTTTCATTCTTAAGCGGTCCCGCTCGAGGATCGGCTTTAAGTACTTACCTGTGTACGATCCCGGAACTTCAGCAACCTTTTCCGGCGTTCCCGTAGCCACAATCGTACCGCCTTTGTCGCCGCCCTCTGGTCCGAGGTCGATCAGGTAATCGGCGGTTTTGATAACATCCAGGTTATGCTCTATGACCAATACGGTGTCGCCGTTCTCGACTAACCGCTGCAGCACCACAAGCAAACGTGAAATGTCGTCTACATGGAGGCCGGTTGTCGGCTCGTCCAAGATATAGAACGAACGGCCATTGGAGCGGCGGTGCAGCTCGGAGGCAAGCTTGACGCGCTGTGCTTCCCCTCCCGACATCGTCGTTGCCGGCTGGCCAAGCGTCATGTAACCTAGTCCCACATCATAAATCGTCTGGAGCTTGCGGCTGATTTTTGGAATGTTTTCGAAAAATTTCACTGCGTCCTCAACGGTCATATCGAGAACTTCAGAAATATTTTTGCCTTTATATTTTACCTCGAGCGTTTCACGGTTGTAGCGTTTACCGTGACAAACCTCGCAAGGAACATACACATCAGGTAAAAAGTGCATTTCGATTTTAATAATCCCGTCACCGCGGCAGGCTTCACAGCGGCCGCCTTTTACGTTAAAGCTGAAGCGGCCCTTTTTGTATCCTCGGACTTTGGATTCGTTTGTGGCAGCATACACATCACGAATGTCATCAAACACGCCGGTGTAAGTTGCCGGATTGGAGCGCGGCGTCCGACCGATTGGTGACTGGTCGATATCAATGACCTTTTCTAAATGTTCTATACCATTAATACTCTTGTGTTGGCCTGGCTTCGTTTTTGCGCGATTAAGCTTCTGTGCCAGCGCCTTATGAAGGATTTCATTCACAAGCGTACTTTTTCCAGAACCGGAAACGCCCGTTATGGCAATAAACTGGCCTAATGGAATTTTCACGTTGACATTTTTTAAATTGTTTTCGGCCGCCCCTTTGATTTCGACGTAGCGGCCATCCGGCTTGCGGCGTTCAAGCGGAAGCGGAATAAACCTTTTCCCGGACAAATACTGGCCTGTCAGCGAGTTCGGGTCAGCCATCACCTCTGCCGGCGTCCCAGCGGAAACGACTTCACCTCCGTGCACCCCCGCACCCGGACCAATATCAATCAAGTAATCCGCCGCCATCATCGTATCCTCATCATGCTCAACGACAATCAGCGTGTTGCCGATATCACGCATATTTTGCAGCGTCCCAATTAACCGGTCATTGTCGCGCTGGTGAAGGCCGATAGATGGTTCATCCAGGATATAGAGCACGCCGGTCAGCCGGGAACCAATTTGCGTCGCTAAGCGGATCCGCTGAGCCTCTCCACCTGAAAGGGTTCCTGCCTGCCTGCTTAAATTCAGATAATCAAGGCCAACATTGATCAGGAAGCCTATGCGCTCGTCTATTTCTCGTAAAATCAATCTAGAAATCTGCTCTTCTTTTTCGGAAAGCTGAAGGCTCGAGAAAAATGCCTTCGCTTCATCAATTGCAAGTTCTGTTATTTGGGAGATATGACGCCCGTTGATTAAAACAGCCAGTGCTTCTTTCTTCAAACGGTAGCCTTTACAGGTCGGGCATGGCTGATGGCCCATGTATTTTTCCATTTGCTCGCGGATGAAATCAGAGCTTGTCTCCTTGTAGCGGCGCTCGACATTGCTAATGACACCTTCAAATTGGATATAGCCCTCGCGGAGCTGCCCAAAATCGTTCTCGTAGCGGAAGTAAATTTTTTCCGAACCTGAGCCATAGAGAATTTTTTCAAGCTGGTGTTCCGGAAGGTCCTTTACAGGAATATCCATTTCAATACCATAATGATTGCAGACTGCTTCCAGCAGCTGCGGGTAATATTGTGAGCTTGTTGGTTCCCATGGAGCAATGGCATGCTGCTTCAAGGTCAAATCTTTATTTGGAATCACCAAATCGAGATCAACCTCAAGCTTTGAGCCCAAGCCATCACATTGCGGGCAAGCTCCGAACGGACTGTTAAATGAGAACATCCGCGGTTCCAGTTCCCCAATCGAAAAACCGCATTGAGGGCATGAGTGGTTTTCACTGAACAGAAGCTCTTCCTCGCCAATGACATCAACGATTACCTTTCCTTCGCCAAGACCCAAGGCGGTTTCAATGGAGTCGGCGGCACGAGCGGCAATACCTTCTTTAATGACAATCCGGTCAACAACCACTTCAATCGAATGCTTTTTATTTTTATCAAGCTCAATTTCATCGCTCAGGTCGAGCATTTCCCCGTCAACTCGGACACGGACAAAGCCTTGCTTCTTAATGTCTTCAAATACCTTAACATGCTGTCCTTTACGCCCTGAAATCACTGGAGCGAGGATTTGCATTTTCGTCCGTTCTGGATATTCGAGAACACGGTCGACCATCTGCTCAATGGTTTGTGAGGAGATTTCAATATGGTGAATCGGACAGGTTGGATGTCCGACTCTAGCAAATAACAATCTTAAATAATCGTAGATTTCGGTCACCGTTCCGACCGTTGAGCGCGGATTCCGGCTAGTTGTTTTTTGATCGATTGAAATTGCCGGAGACAAGCCTTCAATCATGTCCACATCGGGCTTATCCATTTGTCCGAGAAACTGCCTAGCGTAGGCCGAGAGTGATTCCACATAGCGGCGCTGACCTTCTGCATAAATCGTATCAAAAGCGAGCGAGGACTTTCCTGACCCGGAAAGTCCTGTCAATACAACAAGCTTATCTCTCGGAATGGTGACATCGACATTTTTTAAATTGTGGGTTCTGGCACCTTTCACAATTAATTTTTCCATTGCCATGCATTACGTCATCCTTCCGTTTATAAAAGCGGTGTTTTGTTACCCTTCCGCCTTTAATTCCAAAATTAAATCACGAAGCTCTGCGGCACGCTCAAAATCAAGCGCTTTGGCGGCAGCCTTCATTTCTTTTTCCATATCGCCAATCAGTTTGTCTCGTTCCTTCTTCGTCATCTTGCCAAATGCTGCAGTCGGTTTGTAATCTTCCTGTTCTTCTGCCGCATGGGTAGCGCGGATGACATCACGTATATCCTTCTGAATAGTCATAGGCGTAATGCCATGCTTTTCATTGTACTCCTCTTGTATAGCACGGCGGCGCTTCGTCTCGCTGATGGCCAATTCCATTGAATTGGTCATTCGGTCCGCATACATGATGACATGACCGTTTGCATTCCGGGCCGCCCGGCCGATCGTCTGAATCAAGGAACGTTCCGAACGGAGGAAGCCTTCCTTGTCGGCATCAAGAATGGTAACCAAAGAAACTTCCGGAATATCGAGACCTTCCCGGAGCAGGTTGATTCCGACTAGAACATCGTATTTGCCAAGACGAAGCTCACGGATAATTTCAATCCGCTCAAGCGTTTTGATCTCCGAGTGCAAATACTGGACCTTGATACCAATTTCCTTCAGATAATCCGTTAAGTCTTCGGACATTTTTTTCGTTAAAGTCGTGACCAAGACGCGTTCGTTTCGTTTAACGCGATCCTGAATTTCGCTAATCAGGTCATCAATTTGCCCTTGGATTGGACGGACATCGATAGTTGGATCTAGTAGTCCAGTTGGGCGAATGATTTGCTCTATCATTTCTGGTGTATGCTCTTGCTCATAAGGTCCCGGTGTCGCTGAAACGAAGACGATGTTGTGGATATGCTTTTCAAACTCGTCAAACGTGAGCGGCCGGTTATCCAACGCAGATGGAAGGCGGAAACCATGTTCAACCAGAACTTCCTTCCGTGCCTTGTCGCCATTGAACATTCCCCTGATTTGCGGCAGGGTTACGTGCGACTCGTCAATTACAATAAGGAAGTCTTCTGGAAAATAATCTAATAATGTATATGGTGTCGAGCCTGCCGGTCTGAGGGTCAGATGGCGCGAGTAGTTCTCAATTCCGGAACAAAAGCCCATTTCGCGCATCATTTCAAGGTCATAGCGGGTGCGCTGTTCCAGCCGCTGTGCCTCTAGAAGCTTATTGTTTTCACGCATTATGGCAAGCCGTTCTTCAAGCTCTTTTTCAATATTCTCGATGGCTATTCGCATCTTCTCTTCCCTGGTAACGAAGTGGGATGCCGGGAAAATTGCCACATGATCGCGTTCACCGATGATTTCACCGGTCAGGGCGTCAACCTCGCGGATCCTGTCAATTTCATCCCCGAAAAATTCAACCCGCATACAGTGTTCATCGCGGGAAACCGGGAATATCTCGACCACATCGCCACGTACACGGAACGTCCCGCGCTTAAAATCGATATCATTTCGTTCATATTGGATATCAACCAGACGATGAAGCAGCTGATTGCGCTCAATTTCCATGCCAGTGCGGAGGGAAACCACCATCTCCCGGTATTCCTCCGGCGAACCGAGGCCGTAAATACAGGATACGCTGGCGATGATGATGACGTCCTTGCGTTCGAACAAAGAAGAAGTCGCGGAGTGCCGCAGTTTATCAATCTCATCATTGATGCTGGCATCTTTTTCAATAAATGTATCGGTCTGCGGAACATAGGCTTCTGGTTGATAGTAATCGTAATAGCTGACGAAATACTCTACAGCGTTATTTGGAAAAAAATCCTTAAACTCGCTGTAGAGCTGGCCGGCTAATGTTTTATTGTGGGCGATGACAAGGGTTGGTTTATTAATTTCCTTTATCACGTTTGAAATGGTAAAAGTCTTCCCCGTACCTGTTGCACCAAGAAGCGTCTGGTACTTCTTATTGTTTCGGATGCCTTCGACTAGTTCTTTAATGGCACCCGGCTGGTCGCCTTGTGGGGAATACTTTGAAACTAACTCAAATTGGTCCTTCACACGGTTTCCCTCCCTTTTTAGAAAACTACCGTTCACACTTTCTTGAGGAAGCTAGAAAGTGTATCCTCCTAAATTGCATATTAACATTTTAACACATTTACCCAAAATCAAACCAATAATATGCGAACTAATATTCGTTTTTTATCTATTTCCTTCTTTCCTTTGTAAAATACTCTTTCTGGTAAAAATAAGAGGTCTATTTTTACCGATGCCCCCTCTTTTACCCTTCCCCGTGCAAAAAGAGCCTCATTTAAACTAAAAAAAAGCCTGCCAATTAAGGCAGACTATTATCCATCAATTTTTCTAACGGTTTTGGGCTTCATTTTCGCGGCGAGCCAGAAACCGGCGGTCAGCGAAAAGGCATCAATGACAATCAAGACAAATGTATTGGTATACCCCTTGTATACAGATGCTGCAATAAGCGCCACCGTCAGGACAAGGCCAATCACCCGATTGTATGTAACCCTTGTAAAAAATAACACTAATAAACCTGGCATGATAAGCGCCGATAAATGGCGAATAACCTCTACCAATGGGATCCCCCACCTCTTCATTCTGTTAATTCATTTTAAAAATTCATAAAGAAAATTGCAACAAAAATAGTCTCGAAGCGGGGCACCCTGAAGTGCTTCTTATTTTTCCAGTACAAAACTGTTAGATTTAGAATTAGTAAAAATACTTACGACGACAAATCCGGCCAGGGAAATCAGGATTGGCAGCACCACCGTATGCACTCCGAGGGGATTAGGATAAAATCGGTCAAAGATAATGTACGAACTCATCCCCAAAATCATTGATGTGATCGCCCCATATTTATTCCCCTTGCTCCAATACAAACCTAAAATAACCGGCCAAATAAACACGGACTCCAAGCCGCCAAACGAAAATAGATTGAGCCAAATGATTAAATCAGGCGGACTCAACGCGAGCAAAATGACCAGGACACCAATAATCGCCGTTACGCTGAAACTTACCTTTTTAATTTGCTGGTCGCTGGCGGTCGGTTTAATATAATTTAGATAAACATCCTTCACCAATGCCGAGCTGACCAAAATCAACAGGGCGTCAACCGTTGACATGATGGCCGCCATAGGAGCCGCTAGCACGATACCCGCAACAAAAGGCGGGAGCACTTTCATAGAAAGCAGCGGCATAACGGTATCGCCGATTTTAACACCTGGGAGCACTGGTCTTGCGAAAACGCCAATGAGGTGCATGCCTAGCATGATAAAGCCGACCACAACTGTTCCAATGATAATGGCATTATGCATTGCCTTTGAGTTTTTATAGGACATGGCCCGAACCGCAATCTGCGGCAGGCCGACGACGCCGATCCCAACTAAAATCCAAAACGAGGAAACATACGCTGGAGTTAAAGTGCGTTCCGCACCAAATGGGCTGATTAAGTTAGGATTTTCTGCCGCCAAATCGGAGATGATCCTTGGGATTCCCCCGCCTGCCTTAATGGTAGCAATAAGAAGAATTAAAGTCCCCATGAACATGACGACACCTTGAATCGTATCTGTCAGAGCAACAGCCCGGAAACCGCCCACAATAACAAAGACAAGGACTGAGAAAGCAAAGATTAATAAAGCGACCGTATACGGCAGTCCCGTTAACGACTCCACCAACCTAGCCCCGCCAATCCATTGAGCCGTCATCGATGAGAATAGAAAAATGATAATACTTGCCGCTGATAATAGAACGACCGTCTTGCTATGATAACGATTTTTCAAAAAATCAATCAGAGTAATGGCTTTGTACTGGCGAGAGATAATGGCAAATTTCTTTCCCAAGACCATTAAGGTAAAATAACCGGTCGCCAACTGGGCCATCGCCAGCAGCACCCAGCCCAGACCTTGTGTATAGGCAACACCCGGTCCGCCGATAAAGCTTGAAGCGCTGCCATAGGTGGCGACCATCGTCATTGCGAGAATGAAGCCGCCCATTTGACGTTCGCCTAAAAAATATTCCTCCAAAAACGAGTTGGATTTGAGGACAAATTTATTCGACCAGAAGCCGACAGCAAAAATGATGAATAAAAAAATAATTAATGGCGTAATGACTGCCCAGTTCACTCGGCATTCCTCTCTTCCTCTTCAAACGGTACATCTTTAAATAGAAATTTCACGGTCAGGCTGACAAGAATGATCATTACGATAAATCCGGCGATGCAGCTATAGAAAAACCAGGCCGGCAAGCCGAATATGTATGAGTAATCTTCTACCTTTTTGGACCCCAAACCGTAAGCAAACCCGTACCACCATACAAAATTGATTACAACCAGAACCACGCCGATTAACGCTTCCCGGTGGGCAATCTTAAACCGCTTGTCCAGTGGGTTATCTCTCTTCTTCACAAAACCCCTCCTAATCATCACTTTAAAGCATTGCCAAGCGGTGCCTGACCTCCAATGCTTTAAAGCGTTAATTCTTCCCTATGATACGGGATATAATTCCAATTTCCTATTTTAACGAATAATGAATATTTTACCAAACCTAATCACTTGAAAAAATAGGAGAAAATTCTCACTTTATGCCGAAGAATGCTTATCAAACAATGAAGCACGTTTCCGATTTTTAGGATAATTTATCTATTTTTGACATTTAATATTTTAAATATTTACAATTTTCTGTACCAATTTTATTATTAAAATAGATTCTATTTTCTTAGGGACACTAAGTTTTTTTAGTAACCCTGTAGGGGGAATGGTACATAGCGTAGTTTTTTTAGAAACAAATAGTGAAAGCGGTTACAAATATTGTCTAGGAGGGGCTTTATGAAAAGAAGAAAACTATTTTCTACAGCACTAGCGCTATCTTTAGGGCTGGGAATGCTGAACGTGGCCGCAGTACCTACCGGAAAAGCCGCAGGGCCGGCAGCAAAAGTATCGGCACAGGGGTCAACGGTTGACCTAGGGATTGCTAATGATGAGAGATTAATAGAAATGCTGAAGCGTCAAGGAAAAATTGCTAAAAATGCTAGCCCTGCAGAGGCGGAAAAGGCATTACAACAATATTTAAAAGCAAAAGGCAAAGCTTTCAAGACAAAAGACCAGCTGCCTGCCGGGCTAGGAACAGTTAAAGAAAGTGCCCAGCCAAAATCAAACGGACTTAAAAATGGAAATGGTAATAAATTAGGACAGGCAAACAAAAATACCGTAGACGCTGTCCAAAAAGAGAGTTACGACGAGAATGTCCGCCACGACAAGGTTCTTGTTCTGGCAATTGATTTCCCAGATTACGAGAAAAGCTCGATCACAAAAGATGAGACGGACATGTGGTATGAGGACTATACCCATGACCATTTCCAAGATATGATTTTCGGAGCAAATGGCTACGAAGGACCTAACGGCGAAAACCTCGTTTCCATGAAACAGTATTATGAACAACAATCCGGAGGCAGCTATACGGTTGATGGTACAGTAGCTGGGTGGTATACAGCGGATCATCCTGCAGCGTATTATGGCGGGAACTATCCAACTCCGGATGGAAGCGATGCCCGTCCAAGAACACTTGTCTATGAAGCATTAAAAAAAGCTGGAGCGGATCCAAATGTTGACCTTAGTGAATATGATGTATGGGATCGTGATGACTATGATGGTGACGGCGTTTTTAATGAACCAGACGGTATTATCGACCACCTTATGGTGATTCATGCTGGTGTCGGCGAAGAGGCCGGCGGCGGTAAATTAGGCGGAGATGCGATTTGGTCACACCGATGGAATCTCGGAAAGCTTACAGCTGTTCCTGGCGGAAAATCTAATAGTGATCGCTTTGGAGGCCTTTTAGGGGCTTATGATTACACCATCGAACCCGAAGACGGAGCAGCCGGAGTATTCTCTCACGAATTCGGTCATGACTTAGGTCTTCCTGATGAGTATGATACTCAATATACTGGTGCTGGTGAAGCGGTTGAATATTGGTCCATTATGTCAGCCGGCAGCTGGGCCGGAGATATTCCTGGAACTGAGCCACCGGGATTTAGTCCATACGCAAGAGAAATGCTGCAAAACCTGCATGGCGGGAACTGGTTAACTGGTACCACTCTTAATGCTGACAACATTACGAAGGCCGGCTCAACTGTCCTCCTTGATGAAGGAGTAACAAAGGGTACAAATAATGATGCTGTAAGAATTGATTTACCTGACAAGGTGAACGTCCTGAATACGCCAAAGGATGGAAAATTTGAGTATTTTGGCGGTAAAGGAGACGAAGCTGACCATAAAATGGAAATATCCGTTGATTTAACAAACGCTAGCAATGTCACCCTTGATTTCGACACTTGGTATAACATTGAAAAAGAATGGGATTACGCAATGGTCCAAGTATCTGAAGATGACGGAGTTACATGGAAATCGCTGTCAAGCTCCCGTACAAGCTCAGCACTTGACCCTAATGGATATCCAGCCATAAAAGACAACCTTCCTGGTTATACCGGTTCAAGTAATGGCTGGGTCCATGAATCAATTGATTTATCAGCATACAAAGGACAAAAAATTCAGCTGCAATTCCGTTATATGACAGACTGGGCTTCCAATTTAGATGGCTTCTTCGTGGATAATGTAAAAGTGACGGCTGATGGCAAAGAACTAGTATCTGACGGTGCTGAGGGCGACTCACAATTTGCATTAGACGGGTTTACGAAGCATGATGGCACATATACTACCACACACTATTATCTATTAGAGTGGAGAACACATAACGGTGTCGATGCCGGCTTATCTCACATCCGACGCGGTGCAAGCTTAATGAGTTATGACCCAGGCCTGGTTGTTTGGTATGTAGACGAATCCTATGATAACAACTGGACTGGCGTTCACCCTGGAGATGGCTTCCTTGGTGTAGTAGATGCTGACCAGCATGCATTGTCTTGGAGCGATAAAACTGTCAGCTCCTCTCGTTACCAATTACATGACGCTGCATTTGGCCTAAGCAAAACTGAAAAGATGTTCTTGAATTATCCATCACAATTTACGTTAACCGACAACTTCACTCAGCGGAATCCGCTTTTTGATGACAAGTCTGACTACAGCAACCCTGGCCTAGTTGATGCAGGCCGTAATGTTCCAAACTACGGATTAAAATTCCGTGTAGTTGGGGAAAGCTCCGACGGCACAGTTGGAAAAGTATTAATCTTTAAATAAGAAACCAAACAAGGGTATCCTGCACTTTATTCGTAGGAACCCTTGTCTTATTTTCTAAACCTTTTTATCAAAGTAACGACCATAAAAAATGAAAGTAACCCTAAGATGATTTTCCCTTGTAAACTCCAATCCAAAACCTGCTTCACGGAGTAAGCCTCTATTAATAAGGCGGGTATTTTTCCAAGCGTGCTGGCAATGGAAAAATTAACAATCCCTACCTTGCTTCCAGCGCTAACAAGCGTCACCATTCCAGAAGGGATGAACGGAAAAATCCTAAGTGCGATAATCAGAAAAAACGCTTCCATACCTTGCGTATTTTGCAATCTATCTAAAAATTTATTTTTTATCGCAATCTTGTTTTTTACCCTATTGATACCTTTTCTATATAAATAAAAACTAATAATGGCTCCAAAGGCCTCACCAAGAATCGAAATCAACAATCCGTGGCCAAATCCGAAGAAGCTGATGTTGGCTGCGGTTAGAAAGACGCTCGGAACAACCCCCAAGAAACTAATAATGATATTCAATAAGATACTTATCCATATTGCCAATGTGCCGCTATTTTCAAACCACGCTAGAATGTGCGCCTCCATCTGTTCCTCCGATTTTAAAGCTCCTTATAGTATTCTTTATTTTATAATTTACTGGCAAAAAAATATAGGGCGTCCCACAGGACACCCCAGTTCATTATTTTAATAAATTTTGGATGACAAGATTGGTCAGATTCGGCACCACTTCAAGGGAATAGGACATCTCCATTCTTTCAAGCTTTTTATGGGCATCTAGTCCATAAGGGCCAATATTGATGACCGGCACATTTAAGTCGCGTATGTCTTGGTACTCCACGTAATGCTTTGTTCCCCAGCCAGGATTATTATTGGAAACAGCCTCTATTCCTTCTTCGTCATCACTTAGAGCTACAAAGCTCATATCTGAGATATACGGGAAGAAATTCCGCGTTACGATTGGATGTGGGTAGGCTGGCTGAATCGATTCTACTGCCTGATTTAAAGCATCAATCAGGGCCTGTTCCTGTTCTGTCTTGCCGGACAGCTCAATTCTTGGTGAATATAGTGATGAATAGAACAGGATAATGGCAGGGTTTTTGTCCTTCATCCAGTTCCACGCCTCTTCTACGACCCTTGCCGCAAACATGCGGGTATCCAGTTCCTTATCCTCTAATAAACTCTCTTTAAATTGATTCATATGCGTAATAAAGGTATCACCGTGCTCCATAACCAACTGTTGTTCCATTTCTTCATATGTGAACACTCTTGGCTGCCAAGGATGTTTGAAATATGGTTCGCCGCTTAAGCTGCTAAACTGCTTATATCTTTCATCAAAAGCATTCAAGGCATTTTCAAATGCAATCCGACCCTGCTCTTTTAATTTTACCAGTACATCCTTTGGAGACCAGGAATGGATGAAGAAATTGTAATATACATAGGCAGACAACGCGGTCTGAACGGTATAAGACGGTTTCAGGTCTGTTTGTTTTAAAGAAACAGGGGGAACCGTGATTTCACCTAAGGCCTCATTGCAAAGCTCGGGATTGTAATCAATCTGCTTCGTCAGCTCCGCCGCGATAAAGTTAGGATCAAGCCCTTCAAAGCAAGAGCCAACATGCGTTTCTGCACCAGTAATAAAAAAGGATGGCAGAAGCTTGCCTACTGTCCCCATATAGATATAGCGATTTTCATCTCCTGCAAAGCGCGGGGAGACGAAATCGGAATTGATCGCCGCAGCATAGTCAAAACCATGCTCCTGCTTCCAGCTTTTCAGAACCTTTAAGGCAGATAAAACTCCGTGAGAGCTGTCCTCTTCATCACATTCTGCCAAAAAGACGATATTTCCATCAAGCTCTTCCGGATGCTCAGAATAGTATTTTAATAGATAGAGATGGCTAGCCACTCCGCTTTTCATATCAAGTACGCCTCTGCCAAACAGCCAGTCACCCGATTCTAAATGTTCTTTCGCTGAAGCCGGCAGTTCCTCCCTCTTTAACGCAGCCATTAGCTGATCCGGAAAACACGCATGTTCTTTTAGATGATTAAAATCATCAATTCCAACCGTGTCCATATGTCCCATCAAAATGACTGTACGGCGGCTATTCCCTTTTGTACCTTTGACAAATGCCAATACATTATATCTTTCATGTTCATCTTGTATGGTTTGAGACATCGTCATGTGAGAAGGATTTTTTGAAAAATAAGGAAAAGCAGATATAAATTTATATAAATATTGGGCAATTGTTTTTTCACCCTTTGTATTCACAATACTTTCGATATTCACGAGCTGATTCGTGAATGCCAATACATCCTCACGGCATTGCAGCATCATTCTGACCCCTTTTTTATAAGATTAGTATTGTAGAAAAATGTATACCAATTAACAAATTTTCGTCAAGTCTTTTCAAATGGGGAAATATTCTAGTGAATTTATACTTGATTATGTATAAATATTTACTTATACTAATTATTGCGAAAAGAATATTAATTCCTCATCTTTAAGCTTTTGAGATGAGGTAGAGGTCGCGGTTTATATAAGTATCCTATTGGAGATTCAGTGAAATCTATGAAAATAGGAAAAAGGATAAATCGCCGAAGCATCTGAAATCACTGTTTTCAGAGGGCTGGGGCTGCACTCGAAATGGGGCAGAACTGTCACAATTCCTTTAAGAATTGTGGAGAACTATCTAATTCAAAGCTTTTAATGAGGGTGTCAGGCACCGTCACATGGACGGTGCTTTTTATATTAAAAAGGGGGAAGCATCATGAGAAAACTTATGATATTAGTAGTTTCTGCATTACTGGTGATTTTAGCAGCATGCGGTTCGAAAGACACAGCTAAAACAAACCAGGCAAAGGGTGAAGATTTAGGTCTAATTAAAGAGGGTACACTGTCGTTTGCGATGAGCGGGCAATATCCGCCATTAAACTTTAAGAAAGACGACAAATTAACTGGTTTTGACGTAGAAATTGGAAATGAGATTGCCAAAAGAATTGGTGTAAAAGCAAATCCTGTGACTAATCAATGGGAAACGATCATCCAAGGTTTAAAAGCTAAAAAATACGATGCGATTATCGGAAGTATGACAGCAACACCTGAACGTGATAAGCAAGTAGACTTCACAAACCCATATTATTTATCCGGCGCCCAAATCTTTGTGGCTGAGAACAACAGTAATATTACTTCAAAAGATGATTTAAAGGGAAAAACAATCGGTGTAATCCAGGCTAGCACTTGGAAAGATATGGCCCTGGAACTATCCGATCAAGTAAAAGGATATCCATCTGATGTTAACGCTCTTCAGGACTTAGCAATTGGCCGTTTAGATGCCGTTATTACTGATAAAATCGTCGGTTTGAATGCGAAAAACGAAAAAGGTTTAAAAATTAAGCCGATTGGCAACCTGCTAAATGAGGACCGCGTTAGTGTTGCGGTTGCAGAAGGTAACAAAGAGCTTGCTGATAAAATCAACAAAGCCATTGACGATATGCAGAAGGATGGCACTTACGAAAAAATCAGCAAAAAATGGTTCAACGAAAACTTACTTAAAAAGTAAGCACACTCACATCTTTAAGACGCAAAATAGGAAAATTGGATAACGTAAGCTCCATGCTTGGGGCTTACGTTTTTTCAAAGGAGGTTGAAATGAAATCATGACTTTTTGGCATAATATTATCGGCATCCTCAGTGAGCATGGTGTTGCCTTCTTGAAAGCCTCATGGATGACGATTTCCATTACAATTATTTCTCTGCTATTTGCATTAATCATTGGAATCATCTTTGCCAGTTTTAAAATCTCTTCTATCAAATTTCTTAATTGGATTTCTGATATTTATATTGGGCTTATCCGCGGGACTCCGTTAATCGTTCAAATTATGTTCCTATATTATGGAATCGCGAATTTTCTAACCCTTGACAGCTTTACAGCCGGGGCGCTTGCGTTAAGCATTCATACCGGTGCGTATATAGCGGAAATTTTCAGGGGGGCTGTCCAATCGATTGACCGCGGGCAAATGGAAGCTGCAAGATCGCTAGGGATGTCCTACCCGCTTGCAATGCGCAGAATTATTTTTCCACAGGCCTTCAAACGAGCCATCCCGCCGCTGGGGAATCAGTTCATTATCAGCTTAAAAGATTCTTCCCTGGTTGCCTATATTTCTGTAACAGACTTATTTAACACTGCCCTTACCGTCCAAGGGGAAAACTATATGCCATTTGAAACCTACTTTGTTGTCGGACTTTATTATTTGATTATCGTGTTAATATTCACGTGGTTCACAAACCGATTGGAGAAAAGGTTGGATGTCAGTAGACCGAAGGAGGCAGCAGCCGCATGATTGAAATTAAAAATCTATCAAAATCCTTCGGGGAACTACAAGTTTTAAAAAATATTGATTTACACGTAAAAGAAAAAGAGGTTGTTGTCCTAATCGGTGCGAGTGGTTCAGGGAAAAGTACCCTTCTCCGCTGTTTAAACTTTTTAGAGACAGCCGAAGCCGGAGACATTATCATCGATACGGAAAAAATCAATCCCGCAAAAACCAATCTTAATAAGATAAGAGAAAAAGTGGGAATGGTATTTCAGCATTTCAACCTATTCCCGCACATGACAGTGCTGGAAAATATTATTGAGGCCCCTGTTCATGTAAAGAGTGTATCTAAAGATCAGGCCCGTTCTAAAGCAATGGACCTCCTGAAAAAAGTAGGCCTCCAGGATAAAGCCAACTTCTACCCAGACCAATTATCTGGCGGGCAAAAGCAGCGTGTGGCCATCGCCAGAGCATTGGCAATGGAGCCAAAAGCCATGCTATTCGACGAACCAACTTCGGCATTGGACCCTGAGCTTGTGGGCGAGGTACTTCAAGTAATGAAGGATTTAGCCCGTGAAGGAATGACAATGGTCATCGTGACACACGAAATGGGCTTTGCAAAAGAAGTAGCAAGCCGAATCGTTATGCTTGCCGACGGCAATATAATAGAAGAAGGACATCCAAGTGAAATCTTTTCCAATCCGAAGCACGAGCGGACACAAAGGTTTTTAAATCAGATTCTATAAGATTATCGTGGCGAAATAATTCATTTGTTTAAGAGAAAAAGGTACAGGCGCTCATGAAAGCCCTGTACCTTTTTCTCGTTGTGGTGACACAATAGGTGTTCCCCCTGCTTACGCCATCAATAGCCAGTTCTCGCCAGACTATTTTTTCTAAAATTAGTGAATCCAATAAGTTCAAAATCTCGTCATTATAATAGATAATTTTCCAATTATCTATCAAATCTCCCATATTTATATTATTTTTGAATTATCTGTAAAATATTCTATAGTTAATATGAGAGAAAAATAAATTACTAGACGGGGGTTCATTGTGAAGAAAAAGGTATGGATTTGGATTGTATCGATTATTACAGTATTAATCATCGGGGGAACAGCCGCTTATTTTTTTACTAAGCCACAGAGTCAAATGGCGGGAGCGGAACCAAAACCAATGGGAATAACCGTTCAAAAAGTAAGTCAGAAAGAACTGGCCCAATCGATTCTCGTAACCGGGAAAATTGTGCCAGAAAGCGAGCAAAAGATCTTTATTGAGCCTCCAAAAGGAGCAATCAAAGAAATTAAGGTGGCAGAAAACCAGGCTGTCAAAGCCGGTGACGCACTGCTGGTATACGATTCTGCCAAAATAGAAAACGAACTTACTAGAGCCGTCCGCAGCAAAGATTTGCTTACTAGCAGGGCAAAAACAGAGCAAAATCAAATTGCTGACCTAACGAAGCGACTTAATGACGCAAAAAAGAAAGTGCAGACACAGGCTTCCAATTCGGACAGTACAGAAGAGGCCCCTGTTACCCAAGAAAGTGTAAATCAGCTGTCGAATGAAAAAATCCAGCTGGAGATGCAATATGAAAACACAAAATCCGAAATTGCCACTGCCGAAGATCAGATTAAAGAGCTAACTGCTCAGAAAAATGACATGACGGTTGTAAGCAAAATGGATGGCATAATCGTAAAGGTAGACCCTAACGTTGCCAAAACCGAAACCGGGTCAGCAGAACCTATCATCCATATTATTTCAAATCAGCCATATAAAGTGATTGGGTCCATGAGTGAGTTTGATGCCGTCAAGATTCAGCACGGGCAGCCAGTCATCATTCGCCCAAAGGTATTTAAAGACCGGGAATGGAAGGGAACGATCGAATCTGTTTCCCAATTCCCTACGGAAGACGGCGGAAGTGCCGGTGGGGAATTTGGAGGTCCTCCAGGCGGAGGCAATGTAACAATGTATCCGTTTAAGGTAGCGATAACGGATGATACTTCAGAGCTCCGGCAAGGCTTCCATGTCTCATTAGAAATTAAAGTCGGCGGTGCTGAAAAACCACTCGCAGTTCCACACCCGGCGCTCGTTGATGAAGGCGGCGTCAAGGTGGTCTATGTTTTAGTAGAGAAAAAGCTGGAAAGACGCGAAGTGAAAACAGGCGCAATGAATGATGAATTCATTGAAATTCAAGATGGAGTAAAGCTTGGTGAGCTTGTCGTGATCACGCCGAATGAACAAATCCATGATGGAATGGAAGTGACCTCTTTTGATGAAGCTAAATAATATCACAAAAGCCTATGGAAAGGGTTCACTTGAGGTTCCAGTCCTCCATGGAATTGATTTAACTGTTGAAGATGGAGAATTTATTGCGATTATGGGGCCATCGGGGTCTGGCAAGTCGACGTTGATGAATATCATTGGTTTTTTGGATTACCCGACATCTGGAATATATGAATTAAACGGCGAAATCATCAACTCCGCAAAAGAGAGCGCCTTGGCAAAATTAAGAAATGAGCATATCGGCTTTGTTTTCCAGCAGTTTTTTATGCTCCCACGAGACAATGCTTTGAAAAATGTTGCCTCTCCGCTCATATATGCAGGGGTATCAAAACGGGAACGAACCGAAAGGGCGAAACAAATGCTCACCAAGGTGGGCTTGGAAGACCGCATGAAGCATCTCCCCAGCGAATTATCCGGAGGTCAAAAACAGCGGGTCGCCATTGCTAGGGCTCTTGTCAACAATCCCACAATTATTCTAGCAGATGAGCCAACCGGAGCTCTCGATTCGAAAACTAGCGCCCAAATTATGAGGCTGTTTACACAGCTGAACAAGGAAGGAAAAACGGTGATTATCGTTACCCACGAAGAAGAGATCGCAGCCTACGCGAAGCGGATTATTACAATAAAAGATGGCATGATTACAGATGACCGGAGTGTGGTAGCCTCATGAATATTTGGGAAAGCTTTAAAATCGCCCTTTCCTCGATTTGGAATCATAAGGTCCGGTCCATCTTAACGATGCTTGGAATTATTATCGGTGTTGCCGCTGTTATCATTATAGTGGCAATCGGACAAGGTACCAGAACTAAAATGACGAATGAATTTTTCGGAACCGATAAAAATGCAATTAATATTTTCTATGAATACATGCCTCCCGAGGGTGAAGAGCCGACGTTTTGGATGGAACCTGAACTGACCACCGATGATGTCCAAACACTTGCTGAGGTTCCTGGCGTTAAAGCGGTTATTGCGACCAATCAAGGCTTTGGGATGATGGTGCGCAATGATGTGCAGGGAGACATGCAAATCACCGGAGTCGGTGCTGAATACTTCTCTGCCAGAAAAATTAAGGTACTGGAAGGCCTGTCCTTTTATGCTGCAGATAATGATGGGCTGAATCGGGTCGTCATGATTGACTCTGTCGCCCGGAAGAAATTCTTCAAGGAATCTGAAAATCCTATTGGTGAAATCATTGATTTAAACGGCAATCCTTATAAAGTTGTTGGTGTCTATGAATCACCTGTTCCTGAGCAATTCCGGAACAAGGATAACGGTGAAATGATGATGCCTCGGGCTGTCATTTCGATGATGTTTGGCAATCGGGAAATTGAACAATTATCTGTGATTGCAAGTGATCCTGAGAAAGTTTCAGTGACTGGCAGACTGGCCGCAGAAGCCTTGACAGAAAAAAAAGGACTGGAAGATGGAAAGTATACAACAAATAGCTTCGAAGATTATGAAAAGGAATTAAATAAGATGATTTCGTTGCTGACACTGCTGATTGGAAGTATTGCAGGTATTTCCCTGTTAGTTGGCGGGATTGGCGTCATGAATATTATGCTAGTTTCGGTTACAGAACGAACAAGGGAAATCGGACTTCGGAAAGCAATCGGCGCAACACGCAGAAAAATACTCCTGCAATTTCTAATTGAAGCGATTACGTTAACTTCTTTGGGAGGACTGATTGGAATGGGGTTAGCCACAATCGGTACGATAATTGTTTCAAAAGTATCACCAATTACTGCCACGATGAGCCCATTAATTGTGCTCATTGGAATTAGTTTTTCTGCCTTTATCGGGATTATTTTCGGCATCCTCCCTGCTAATAAAGCATCAAAGCTCAGTCCAATTGATGCTTTACGTTATGAATAAGTTACATTTGATGAATTAAGCCAACAAAAGCATCAAACTAGATAAATTACATGTTTGATGCTTTGTTGGCAGTTAATAAAGATGTAATACTGGTTTAACTTTTACTTCATTAAACCCTATGCATCATAGGTAATGAGAACAAATAAATATTCACAATTGCTAAGGCAAGCATCAGCACATAATATGGCAACACTGCTTTAAAGCTTGATTTCTTAGCCATTCTGTATACAACATAAGTGGTGCCTATCCATCCGATAATAATAATCGCATACTGAATCATTTGAACCGTAGGTGTCGAAGCCAAGCTTAAGCTTGTTGGATTCGACTGTACTCCAAATAAACCAATTGAGTTATACCAGATAGCTTTTCCTTCAGTAAAGATGTGGAACAGGTTATGTGCCAAGTGGCCAGCCAGATCCAACGGAATAATCGCATAACCAAAAAGGGTAAAGTTCTTTTTCACAGTACCTTCCATGCCAAAGAATGAAGCAAGTTTTACAGTACCTAACAGTAATAGAATCGGAAGCGCCATCGCAATGATAAAGGCTACTGTAAAGTTAACTGTGTAATTAGCGGTTCCTGTAACAGTTCCAATAGCGCTTAGTATGTTCTGCCAAGGTTCAAGCATCGTAATGTTTTGAACGAACACGATACCCATAATTACAGCGGCTAGTGAGGCGTGCTCGATCTTCGGATTTTTTAAGCCCCACAGTTCTTTTGTTGGAATTCTCGCCTCAATTTTAATAGAGTCGTTAGGGCAGTTTTTCACACAGTTGGCACAAAGATTACATTCCGCACTGGATTCCATTGTTCTTGGAAATTGGAACATTGGACACCCTTCGACCTTTTCGGTTCCCCGATAGCAGGATTGCACTTTACACGTTTTGCAAATATCAGGTGTAGAGGTTAACTTAACTGCTCCGGTTCTAGAATAGTTTCCGGCCAATCCGCCCAGGAAGCAAAGTGTTTTACAGAAGGTTCTTCTTTCATAAAAAACAGAGGTCGCTACTACCATTGTTACGAGCAGCAGCAATAAATATCCGGAACCCCTTGGGGATTCTACAATACCCCAAACGTGGTCACTATACGTAATTGCAATAAAGAATAAATCTATCAACCATATTCCGTATTTTCTTAAAAACTTTGGCATGGGCCGGTTCGCGCCGATAGTTTTTCGAACAATGTCACTCAATTTGCCAAACGGACAGATTGCACACCAAAAGCGGCCTGCTACTAAAAATATGATTGGAATGATCGGCCACCACAGTACCCACGTCATCGTTGTTCCAAAGTTTTTACTTGGGTTTACTGTTCCCATAACTAATTCAAATACAATGATCGAAAACACGGTGATGACAATCCATTGAAAAATTCCGGGATACCACCTGCTTTTTACAAACTTTTTAACGATTGGAATGGAGAGCAGGTCAAAAGGTTCTTTTTTTGGTTTTAGTTTTTCCTCAGGCATTGCCATAGTTATTTCTCCTTCCTTCTAAACCATTTGTTCCAAATGCCAATCATGACAAATGATAGGTTGACAGCACCATATGTGCCTAACACTTTATAATTTGGCGGTGTTTCGACTACTGCGCCGTGACTGTGTCCGCCGTTCTCTTCATGAGTAGCTTGACCATTGCTTCCGCTCTCGTGGTCCATACCGTCCATGTTGGCATGATCATCACTCCCGCTCCCATGGTCCATGCCCTCCATGGTTGCATGATCACCACTTCCACTGTCATGGTCCATACCCTCCATGGTTGCATGATCATCACTGCTTGTCTGTGAAGCATCAGTACTGCCATTTTTGAACTTTTCTGCTGCATTTTTCACACTTTGATCATGAGAGTGACCTTCATCCGCTAAAGCTTTTAAATCAAATGAGAATATAAATCCTAAAGCAAATAAAATGAGAAATATCTTTTTCACTTTTTGCACCTCCACTAAGTTAAATATGAAGAAAATATTTGCTTGCTTGATAACTATAATCTAGTGGGTAAATTTGCAGTTTTTATGCATTTTTAATGGACATAATATGTCTTCGTTCCCGCTTCCTGCATTTGTTCATACATTTGTAAAACCATTATTTGTATGTTGGAAAATAAATCTTCATAACATTGACACTAGATATCCATCCTTTCTGCAAAATTCTAAGATAAGATTAAGGTAATAAAAATAGGAAGGAGTTGTAGAAATAATGAAGAAATGGGCAGTTGGTCTTTTTAGTGCAGCTTTAATCCTTGGTGCAGGAACTGCTGTGTTCGCAGCTGGCAATAACTCAGAAGATGGTTTCAGTTTTCAAGAAATGCTTCCTTTCATGGAAAAAATGCATCCAGATTCAACAAAAGCGGATTTAGAAAAAAATGTATAATGCCTGCCATAAAGATGGAGGAATGATGGGTGAAACTGAGGGCATGAATAGCGAAAATATGATGAACCGATTTTAACAATCGAGGTGAATTAACATGATGGGCTCTTATGGAATGATGGGTGGAGCCATGGGAATGATGATGTGTATTCTGATGTGGCTGATTGGTCTAGCTGTTATAGGCGGAGTCGTTTATTTTGCAGTTAAATTAGCCTTACGAAATCAAAAAATAAATTAAATTTTTCCAAAAGGTTTGGCATTACTGCCAGGCCTTTTTTATTTTGCATATTTAAAATGACTTTTGTCATATCCTGCCAACAACAAACAAATATATAATACCTACAGACATTTTCTTGGAAGGGAACTATCCATTATGAAGTCATTAATAGAATTATATAAGAATGATACGGAATCTGTTTACCATACATGGTTTTTACATAGTAATGATCGTTTGAAAGCCTTTCGAACAATTAGAAAAGGCTTAGGTAAAGTAATAAACGAAATTGAAGAGGATATATTCGGAAATGATTTCAAAGGCTCGAGCCTGGAAATAGTTGTAACTGCTATTTCTGAACAAAAACAAATTTTTGAAGGCGCGGCCCATGCTTTTTATTGGAAACCAAAATTAAGAATCCCCGATATCTATGAAAATAATCATAATAAAAAAGCCTTTGGGCGGTTTTTAAAAGCGTGTTTGGAAGCAGCCAGTCCAGAAAAAGTTATTGAAGAGATTCAATCACTAGACTCCTTAAAAATCAAAGGTCTGGGACCCGCTGTTGCAAATATTTTATACTTTTTGCATCCCACTATGTTTCCACCATTTAATACGGCAATCGTCAATGGGTTCAATTTGTTATATAAGCAAAAACTAAAATTAGGCTCCTGGGAAGCATACCTTTTGATGAGGGAAAAAATGCTGAAAGAAAATGATCAGTTCCGCAGCATGCTCTCTAAAGATTTAGGTGCTCTGGCCGGGTTGCTGTTTGAAATCGGCAGCACTCGGATGATTATTGAGGAAAATGCTTTGGAGTTTTTATACAAGGAAAGCGAAAAAATCGAAAAAGCCAAAACCCGCCGTCAGAAGGAAGTTAAGGAAGATGAAATTGAAGAAAATACCCATTCCGAAATGCAATACCATCTTGCCCGTTTGGGAAAATCATTAGGTTATAAAGTATGGATTGCGCGAAATGACCACAAACGGGAATGGAACGGTCAAAAGCTCGGTGAATACTCCATAAAAAATTTAAACGTTTTTTACTTTTCACCTGCAGTGGCCGACACAATTGCCTTGATTGATGTCTTATGGCTAGATCAAGAGGAAAAAGTAATTGCTGGCTTTGAAGTTGAAAAAAGTACATCCATTTATTCAGGAATTTTGCGATTATCTGATTTGTCACTCTCCCTTCAAGGTGTGACCTGTCAATTTTATTTAGTTGCACCCGAAAAAAGAGAAAAAGAAATCAAAGCCCAATTGCTGCGGCCATCGATTCGTTCCCTTGATTCACAATCTATTTCATATCTGTTATTTCATGATTTGCGGTGTGATTGCGATGCGATGTGTAAATTTGGCAATGATGTATCAATATTAAATAAAATTTCAAAAACCGTTTAGTAAAAATGTAAGACGCAAAGCTGTCATTGTTTCTCCATACTTTGTGCAAATTTATTTATTAACATAATGATGTGGTAATTGATTATATCTCCTTCCCAGAAGAATATCCCATTTTTTAATTAGAAAAAAGTTCTGACGAATCTCCCTTTGTCAGAGCTTTTTTTCGCAATATGAATCTATTATCTATTTTAATGATTAATAAAGTTTGTGACATCTTTTTGAAGTTTTTAGTTGATTTGTTTTTCTCCATACTTTCTCCACGTTTATACAATAAACTTCAAATATACCCTATCAGGTAGGGGTAAAAAGTAAAAAAGAGGAATAAATCATGATGGGTTCAGGATATGGAGGATTCGGCATGATGGGAGGTGGTTCTTTCATGATGATATTATTCTTGGCAGCAATCGGATTTTTGTTTTACTTAGCCCTAAACAAGCAAAATCCGAAAAAAGTGGCTAACATTACTCTACCAACAGCCGATTCAGAGGCATTAAAAATTGTAAAAAGCAGACTTGCAAATGGCGATATTTCCGTCGAAGAATTCGAACAAATCAAGAGAAATCTTTTATAAAAATGAGGAGTGAATTCAAAATGAAGAAAATGATGATAACAGGAGTCCTTACAGCAGCACTTATAGCAGGAGGAACCGGAGCTTACACAACCTATGCGAAGGATCAATCAACAAACGCATCAGTCTACATGCAGACAAGAGAAGTCAATACAGTGCAATTGTCCAATTCGGTAAAATCTGGAACCTTTGAAGAGATGAAACAGTTTATGGAAGATGGTAATGTAAATTTCGGTCAGATGAAACCATACATGAGACAAATGCATCCAGATTTAAGCGACCAGCAATTGGAAGAAATGTATAAGAGTATGCATGGAACTGGCGGTTCTGCAAAAAGCCAGTATTATCAAGGAATGATGGGTAATCTCTAATAAGGCCGGCTGGATGGCCAGCCCAGCCCACCCTAAATTAAGATTTGGAGGAATGAAAAATGTTTTTACTGCTTATTTTAGTAATTGGTTTTTATTTATATCAGTCAGGTGATTTGCAGAAACTTACACAAAAATTCCAATCCAATGAAACGTCAAGTGTGAATGAAGCAAAACGCATCATTGATATAAGATATGCATCAGGGCAAATATCAGCAGATGAATACACCAAAATAAAAAATCGATTATAAAAAACTAAATTTGGGAGGATATACCATCATGATGAACGGCACATATGGAGCTTTCAATAATACAATTGGCGGATTATGCGGCGGAGGGGTGTTCGGTGTGCATTTTTCCACCCTATTATTGTCAGGGCTGACCATTTTCGTTCTCTACCTAATATTTAAAAAATAAAAAACAACCTCCTAAAAAAGAACCTATTTTTATAAATGCGAATTCAACATCTGTTGATGCAGCTGAAATTGTACGTTGCGTTATGCACGAGGCGAGATTTCTTTCGAGGAATTCCAAACCATTCTAAAAAACATTCAATCTTAAAATTAGATTGTCTTTACAATTTCTGCACATTTTTATTTATTATACTGAGAAAGTAAACTGAGAGTGAATTATCACCTACAACTAACCATTAGATAATAAATTACATTAGGCATCCCTTTAACAAGGGATGCCTAATGGTTATTTTAGGAAATTGAAACTCAATGCAGAAAGTTTGTATTTTAAAATGCTAATTAAAAATTGGTTCGACTGCATATTAAAATATTCATAATCTTATTATTATTTTTCTGCTATTGTAATAATCAATATTTTAGTATTATAATATGGTAGTGTGATAAAGGATTAAAGTATAAATTAAATATAAGGTGGTTTATATAACAATGAAACGATTAGCAACTATGATTCTATCAATAGCTGCCGTATTTTCCATCGTAACGGGATGTTCTTCCAATTCCGCTGAAAAAGCAGCTAAGGCCGACGACACGCTAGTCATTGGTATCGATGATAAATTTGCCCCTATGGGATTCCGCGATGAAAAGAACGAAATTGTTGGTTTTGATATTGATTATGCAAAAGCAGCGGCTGAAAAAATGGGTCAAAAGGTTACATTCCAGCCTATCGATTGGAAAACAAAAGAATCCGAATTAAGCTCTGGCCGAATCGACCTCATCTGGAACGGTTACACTATTACAGATGAACGTAAAAAGAAAGTACTTTTTACAAAGCCTTATTTAAAAAATGCCCAAGTAGTTGTTACTCGCTCTGATTCTAACATAAAAAAATTAGCTGATTTAGAAGGCAAAGTGGTTGGCTTGCAATCTCTTTCTTCTGCATCAGATGCCTTAGATGCTAATCCAATTAAAGACAAAATCAAAACAGTAACAGAATTCAAAGACAACGTCCTTGCGTTGAACGACCTAAAGAGTGGCCGTTTGGATGCTGTTGTCATTGATGAGGTTGTTATTAAGTATTACATGTCCAAAGAAAAAGAATCCTTTAAAATTCTCGATGAATCCCTTGCTCCTGAAGAGTACGGAATCGGTGTAAAAAAAGGAAATGAAAAGCTTCTAGATAAACTGCAAAAAGCCTTAGATGAAATGAACGAAGACGGCACTGCCGCTAAAATTTCAGAAAAGTGGTTTGGCGAAGATAAAGTTTTAAAATAATAATAATGAAGATTATACGGAACAGGATTTCCATGGGAAACCCTGTTTTGTTTTTGGAGGAATCCTACTATGTCATTTGATTATATCGTCTCCATTCTTGGACCCATGCTCGAAGGGGCACAGATGACCATTCTGTTGTTTTTAATCGCCATTGTCGTATCGATACCGCTTGGCTTTTTATTGACGTTGGCAGTCAGAAGCCGTTTTAAGACGCTATCCTGGATTGCCCAGGCCTATATTTATGTGATGCGCGGCACGCCGCTTTTGCTACAGCTATTATTCATTTGTTTCGGACTGCCGATGATTCCAGTTATAGGTGAATATTTGGTGTTGGATCGCTTTGTTGCAGCTTGTTTAGGGTTTATACTTAACTATGCCGCCTATTTTGCGGAAATTTTTCGTGGTGGGCTTCTAGCCATTGATAAAGGCCAATATGAAGCGGCCCAGGTTCTTGGCTTAAATAAATTTCAAACAATGACACGCGTTATTCTGCCGCAGATGTTCCGCATTGCTCTTCCGGCAGTGGCAAACGAATCAGTGACACTTGTTAAGGACACCGCTCTACTTTATGCGGTTGCTGTTCCGGAATTGCTCCACTTTGCCGAAACAGCGGTAAACCGTGATTTTACGATTACCCCTTTCCTTGTGGCCGGTATTATTTATTTAATCATGACGTTAATCTTAACCATGTTCTTTAAATGGTTTGAGAAGCGGTTCAAATTTGCATAAGAAAGGGGCTGAACAGATATGGCAATAATCGAAGTGTCGAATCTAAAAAAGTCCTATGGCAATTTAGAGGTATTAAAACAAATTACCTTTGATGTAAATAAAAATGATGTAGTGGCGGTAATCGGCCCATCGGGTTCAGGGAAAAGTACGATGCTTCGCAGCCTAGTGCATCTTGAAACAATTGACGGCGGCAGCATACGTGTTTCCGGAGATTATTTGGTGAAGGATGGCGTCTATTCTAGACCCGCGGAAATCAAGAATATTAACGCCAAGATGGGTATGGTCTTCCAGCACTTTAACCTTTTTCCACACTTAACGGTTAAGGAAAATTTGGAGCTTGCCCCTAGATTGGTAAAAAAGGAGTCTTCCGCCGCTATCCAACAGCAGAGCGCAGAAATACTGCAAAAAATTGGCCTTACCGGTCACTCGAATGCTTACCCAGCTAACTTATCAGGCGGACAAAAACAAAGGGTAGCCATCGCCCGTGCGCTGATGATGAATCCTGATATACTGCTGTTTGATGAACCGACTTCTGCTTTGGACCCGGAATTGACTGGAGAGGTACTGCATGTAATGAAGGATCTGGCTGAAGAACACATGACAATGATTGTTGTGACTCATGAAATGGGCTTTGCTAGAGAGGTAGCTAACCGAGTGGTTTTCATGGATAATGGTGAAATCCTTGAATCCGGTCATCCGTCTGAATTGTTTACAAATCCTCAGCATGAAAGAACAAAGGCGTTCTTGAACCGGAGTTTAAAATAATTTAATATCTTTTTTTTAACTAACAAAGGCACTAAGCGGGACATTAACGTCCCGCTTTTCTTTTGAACTTCTTTAAATTGCAAGTGGTTAAATGTTAATCTTCCGCAAGCATATATGCGATTTTTTGTATGGTTGTACCTTTTTGCAATCTTGAGTTTTCCATTAGTCGATATTCACTAACTAATTTATTGTATTCTTCATTTGTTAATTTTTTTTGTTTTTTTGAATCAAGGTGTAATGCTAAAGCAATTTGTGAAAGCTTGTCGCAAGAATTGTGAAATAAAAGTGCATATTCCCTTATTCCACCAAAAATAAAGGGATTTATATTTAATTCTTTTTTGTCATTCTGCATTCGTTTAATTATTTTATTTACTTCGTTCTGAATTTTTTTATTAGTTTCATATAAACTTTTGAAATCAATTTTTTTAGAGAAGAATGGAATTCGAATTCCGGGTCTTACTGAAGAATCAAATACACTTTTTTGGACTTTTAGATGTTCGGATACCAGATGCCTTATCTCAACCAAAATGCTTATTGATTCTTGCTTAAAGTTACTTTTTGTTTCCACTATAGTCACTCCATTCTGGATATTACATCTTTTTTTAACTATAGCGTTTAATTATCGTGAAAGTTTGCAGAAAAAATGAAGAAAATGAAAAGGCTGGATCCCTAAAGGAACACAGCCTAAATCTTATAATATATTTTTTTCATTGTAAAAAGTAGCCGATGGCTGCTGCAATTCCAATCGTTGAAACCCATATAAGGACAAACCACTTGTTTGAAATACTTTTTTTATTTCCGTCATGTCCACAGCATCCCATAATAACACCTTCCTTAGCTTTTTTCCCGCTTAATTCTGTCAAAAACGGAGATGTATAGATTTCCATCTTGGATAACTGCTTCATAAACATCAAACGGACGGGGTGGCGGGCCTGCTACATTGATGCCATTTTCATCATATTGACCGTCATGGCACGGACACTTAAAATATACACCTTCCTTTTTTAAGGTTTCATCTGCCTCAGGTACTGTACAGCCCAGGTGAGTGCAAATAGGCGCCATAATTAATAAATTACCATCCTTTTTCTTATTAATATATACGAATCCTTCTTCCTCCTGGGTCACCCATGCGTCCTTGTAAGTTACCTTATAATTGACTTTTTTCGGAAACTCCCCCCTCTCAAGTTCACTCAGCGGTCCCAAATTCGCCATGGAGCTGACGTCTTTTGGTTTATCGTCTTTACTACATGCTGCCAGGCCTAGAGGTAAAACCGAAACTGTTAACAACCCCGCCGTACCCTTTAACGAGTTACCCAAAAATTTCCTCCTACTCCACTTTGGCATAAGAAAATCCCTCCTTACTGGAAATCTTATCATTAAAATATGCAGAAAATTTGTAGTTTGAAAAGTCAATTTAAAATTCATTTTGTGCATTACCTGTTTCAAAAAATCCAATCATGTAGGAGATAAAGTGACTTTTGTCGTTTTCATTTCCAAATTCATACTTTCTGCAAATTTATTTATTATGATTAACGTTGAAAAAAGGAGGTAGATGAAGTGAAATTTAAATTTCTCACTTTAATAGCTATTACCATATTAATTTTGGCTGCTTGTTCAAAAACACAAAATGGACAAACAAGCGGGATGGATCATGATCAAATGAATATGAGCGAAGAAAAAAAGGAGGCAGGATTACCTCAAAGTACGGACACGAAAATTCTGACAGGCAATACCATTAATATTGTTGCCAAGGAAGCGAATCACCAATTAAATAATAATGTAAATGTAACAGCTTGGACGTTCAATGGTTCCGTTCCCGGTTCGCAAATCCGGGTCAAACAAGGGGAAAAAGTTAAGATCCATTTAAAAAATGAACTTCCCGATCCCGTCTCTATTCATTGGCATGGTATTCCTGTGCCGAATGAGATGGATGGAATCCCTGGTGTAACGCAAAATGCAGTCCAGCCTGGGGAATCATTCACCTATGAATTTATAGCTTCCGTTCCAGGAACCTATATGTACCACACCCATCAGGACGGTGTTAATCAGTTGGATAAGGGACTTTACGGCTCCTTTATCGTTGAGCCAAAAGAGAAATCCTATGACAAAGATTTTACATTAATGCTTGATGAATGGATGAGCAACCCAACGGAAATGGATTCACAGATGAGCGGAATGGATCATAGCAATATGAGTGGAATGAATCACGGTAATTCCAGCAATAATAGTGAGCAGCAAAGTGAATCCCAAGATGGGCAAGCCTCCATGACTCATGATATGAGTATGTACGATATCTATACGATTAATGGAAAAAGCGGTGATTCTATTAAACCGTTATCCGTTAAAAAAGGTGAAAAAGTTAGATTGAGACTTATTAATATAGGTTTCTTATCTCATAACATTCATCTTCACGGTCATAAATTCAAGGTTGTCGCTATTGATGGCCAGGAACTGAATGAGCCGCAGGAAATTCAGGACCAACTTGTAGCCATCGCTCCTGGTGAACGCTATGATATCGAATTTACCGCTAATAACCCTGGCAAATGGTTCCTTGAGGATCATGGAGACATGAATGGAACAGGCGGAATGAAAACAGTTATTAGCTACGAGGGAGCAAAAGATACGGCAGATCAATCGAATCAGCAAGAAACACTTCCTGTCTTTAATTTCAATTCCTATGGCAAAAATACAGAAAGTAAGTTTACATTGAACCAGAAGTATGACGTGGAATATACAATGGATTTAAATACAGCCCAAAAGGATGGAAATACTTTTTATACAATTAATGGGAAATCATTCCCTAACACTGATGCCATCCAAGTGAAAAAAGGGGATAAAGTGAAAGTTAAGTTAGTTAACAATTCACCTACAGGAGATCATCCTATGCACCTGCATGGTCATTTCTTCCAAGTACTAAGCAAGAATGGCGTACCGGTGGAAGGATCACCAATCATGAAGGATACAATCAACCTTAAGCCGGGTGATGAATATGTCATTGCATTTGAAGCAAATACCCCGGGCAATTGGCTGTTCCACTGTCATGATTTACATCATGCTACCGCAGGAATGGTGGATCTGGTCAAATACGAAGGTTTTAAACCTGGATTTACACCTGATTCTAAAGCGGGCAACAAGCCTGAATAATTACTGATTTTATCTCAAAAAAATACGGCCATTCTGGGCCGTATTTTTTTGAGCCACGAGTATTAACAATATCTATTGTAAGTTTTATTTTAAGACGTCCATAATTTGTTGTTCTACATAAATCATATAAATATTAAGAAATGATGGAGGGAAATTCCCAATTTGTTTTGTTAAAAATATGTTCAAATCATTTTTACAATGTTTTGAAAAGTCCCTCAAAAATCCCTTTTTTATAAAAATAACTGCTATCCTTAAGATGTAAATAATTCTATTAAGGAGTAATTTAAAATGGCTGTAAGATGGCTGCGAGATAACAAGATTGCCGCAGGGATATTGACGGTGATGAGATTGTATCTTGGGTATACTTTTCTGACAGCAGGGTTTCACAAGCTTACGGGTGGATTCGACGCTTCGGGATTCTTGAAAAATGCCATCACAAACCCTGTTAAAGGCCCAGAAGGAGATATTCTATATAGTTGGTATGTTTCATTCCTTAATTCCTTTGCACTCCCAAATGTGGACGTATTTAATGTAATCGTTCCAGTTGGGGAATTCCTGATCGGTTTAGGCCTTATCCTTGGATGTCTGACAACAGCAGCTGCTTTCTTTGCACTTATCATGAATTATTCCTTCTTTCTGGCAGGTACGGTATCCTCAAACCCGGTAGACATATTCCTTGGTACCATCATCTTGTTTGCAGGCTTTAACGCTGGACGTTACGGTTTAGATAATTGGGTAGTTCCCTTTTTCCGAAAACGAGTTTTCAAACAAAATAACACGGCAACGGCCAAATCATCATAATTAATGTTTTTAATTTAATGACAATAATTT
Organism: Neobacillus sp. SAB-20_R2A; assembly: GCF_049568635.1. Taxonomy (NCBI): domain Bacteria; kingdom Bacillati; phylum Bacillota; class Bacilli; order Caryophanales; family Bacillaceae; genus Neobacillus; species Neobacillus sp. SAB-20_R2A. Next base: position 5,080,751 of record NZ_CP145895.1, read on the forward strand.
ATTAAAAGTGGGACATTTACGTCCCGCTTTTCTTTTTTGACCCTCTTAAAATTTTGCCAAATAAAAAGCTGCCGAATTCTCGACAGCTTTCATGAAGTGCTTTGACGTTATCTATTGAAAGTTTTTACTGTTCTCTGATCCGCCAGTGCCATGCATGCTTTTATAATGTTCCTCCAACTGCTGATCTGTTAAATCGGGATGCATTTCTTTCATATAGGGTTTCATCTGACCAAAATTCATGACACCATCCTTCATCATGTTTTGCATGTCACCCATATTGCCTGATTCCATCATGTTTTGCATATTCCCCAGATTGCCTGATTTCATCATTTCGCTCATTTGGTTGATGTCCATCCCCTGTACCTGCTTAGCTTTTCCTGCAGTATCCGGATTATCTTTTGCTTGTGCACTTATAATACCTAGCCCTCCGCCAACAATTAACGAAGCGGCTAAAATCCCTGTAATAAAAGTTTTTCTCATTTTCAATCTCTCCTTTTTTACTGTTTTTATTGCCTTTTCTTATCTACACTTTAATTATAGAAGAGAAACATGTAGAAAATATGGAGATTTCCGTTCAAACAAAAAAGCTTTCAGAAGTTTAACACACCTTTCTGAAAGCTTTTTTGTACTACTTTTTATTTTTCTTTCTATTAAGGATTAACCACACAAAAATAAGTACTCCTACAAAAATCAAGCTTAACCAAAAGGTTTGGCCAAACCAAAAATACATATGATGAAGCATCATTTGTTTCCCCATCATCATTCCCATTGAGTTTGGGGGAAACCAAATCATTCTTAGGACAAATATCAAAAACGATACTCCCAGAATTATAAAAAATATTAATATCGTGATCGGTAATAATTTCTTCATTCTCTCACCTTATTCCACTTTATATCCAATCCCCCAAACTGTTTTGACGATATCCTTTTTTACTCCGGCTGTTTTCAGCTTATCGCGGAGATGTTTAATATGTGAATCCACGGTTCTATCTTCTCCCATAAACTCTATCCCCCATATTAACTCCACAAGCTGTTCCCTTGATAACGCCTTTCCACGATGCTTTATCAGCTCTTTCAGTAAATCATACTCTGTATGAGTAAGACTTATTTTTTTATCCATAAAGGTGGCATCATGTGCAGTCAGATTTAAGATAATTCCTTCATATTTCAAAATTTCCTCATTGGCTTCACTAGGATAGGTCCTGCGCAGCAATGCCTGGACTCTTGCCAGCAATTCTTCTTCCTCAAACGGTTTTACTAAATAATCGTCTGCCCCCCTGGTCAAACCCGTAACCTTATCCTTAACAGACCCTCTTGCCGTTAGCATGATGATCGGTAAATCTGAAACCTTCCGTACTTCCTCAAGTGTTTGCCAGCCATCCATCATTGGCATTAAAACATCCAGTATCATTAAATCATAATCATTTTTTACGACTTTCTCATAAGCCTCCCTTCCATTTTCCGCTTCTTCCACCATATAATTTTCCTGCTGTAAATAAAGCCGTAAAAGCTGTCTCATTTGAAACTCATCATCGACTATTAATATTTTCTTCATCGGCCTCTTCCTTTAATTAGCAATTATTTTTCAAATAAATTGTAAAAGCAGATCCCTTGTTTTCCATGCTTTCCACTGTAATTTCCCCATCGTGGGATTCGATGATTTTTTTAACTATATATAGACCGAGCCCGGTACCGCCTGTTTTTCTCGTTCGTGATTGGTCTACACGGTAAAATCGGTCCCAAATTTTTGGCAAGTCTGATTGAGGAATTCCAATCCCTGTATCTGTAATTTTAATAATGATTAATTCTTGTTCTAAATAGGAGCGGATAGATATTTCGCCTTGAGTGGTATATTTAATCGCATTTTCAATTAAATTGTAAAAAACCTGTTCCATTTTTCGCGTATCAAGATAAACCCCAGGAATATCCTTTAAACTCGCTTTTATTTGCAGGTTCTTTTTTTCAGCGGCAGGTTTTAGGTTTGTTATCACCTTTTGGATAATCCAATTAATATCTGTCCATTCCTTTTCTAACTCAAATTTTCCTGCTTGCAGTTTACTCAAGTCAAACAAGTCATTGACAAGATGCGAAATCCGTTTTGTCTCTTCATTGATAATCTTTAGGTACTCACGACGTTCCTCAGTGCTTTTATCAATGCCTTTGATTAGAATATCGCTATAACCCCTAATATAGGTTAATGGAGTGCGAAGCTCATGAGAAACAGCAGCAAGAAAATCATTTCTGCTATTTTCATAATAGTCAAGTTGTTCCCCCAGTGACTGAATAGAGTTTCCCAATTGGGCGATTTCATCACTACCTGTTATAGGAATGTTTTGCCTGTAATTCCCCAATTCCATTTCATTTGTTGCTTCCTTCATCATAAGCAAAGGCTTTGTAAGCCTTCTTGACAATATGCCAATCATTCCGAAAGCCAATAGTAAAATTCCTATACCTACAACAATCATTAATACATTTAATACTATGACAATCTCTCGTAGAATGCCGGAAGGGTAATACATATAAACATAGCCTTCATTTTTTCCAATCGGGGAAACGGTGATTAGATAATTATGATGCTTCCAATCACTTTCTAAGACGATTCCTTCCGTAAGTTTTTTGTCTTTTGCCAGCAAATGCTTCTCTACATCCCGGCTAACATGTATAGAGCCTGAAAGAACCCTTTGACCGGAATCCGTGATTAATACCTTTGTCGTTACTCCTGTTTCCATTCTGACAACATGCTCGATTGTTGGCTGGTTAAATTGCTCCTTTAGAACGATGGCATGATTATTTCCTCTTACCAGCAAGTCCTGTTTAATATAATCAACAAATAAATGGGTAAAGACCCCATACAGGATTGAGCCTAAAATAAACAGCAAAGTAATAAATATTCCACTAAAAAGTAAGCCCAATTTAACGGAAATGCTATTTGTTATTAATAATTTTTTCATTGTATTTGGCTCCTTTTAAATCAGGAGGTATTTGTAATATCATCATACTTTAAAAATATCAAGAAATTAAGGAGAAGCTATTTTATAGTTGTTATTTAAAACGAAAAGGCATAGAGGTATTTAACCACTATGCCTTAACTAGCTATCAATGATTTACCGTCTCATTATGTGGAGAAATAGAATCTGGTTGAACGGTTACAGTATATATAATCCATAAGCCGCCATTACGATAAGTAAATAAACAATGCCGGCGAGGAGCCATTTTCTTATCATTGGGGGCAGCAAGAAGAATTTTAGCGACTCCGTTTAAGGGTGACTGAGCTGAAGCAATTTGTTCAATTACATCATCACAATAAGTATCCCTGCCAATAAGCCCCTTAATCCCTCTAATTTGTCCCTCAATACGGTTAAGACGTAACTCTATATCCCTTTTTGTGCTTTCAGAATATAGCCGGGGTAATTTATTGGTATTCAGTGATTTATCATGTGGCGTATCTAAATGTGGGCAATTCCCCCTCATCACACACCCTCCTACAAACAATATATTACTATACCCCCCTATTGTATATAATACCTTTATCTAACAATTCACTAAATATTCAAATTTCCAATATTGTAAACAGCCAGCTCTTCATAGAAGACTCTCTCTAATTGCTCAAAATTTCATCAATTGCCTTACTTTTTCCCCAGGTAAACTTTCTGGAAGGAATATTATCAATCTTAATTATTTCGAGATCAATATTTTTATAATTTTTATCAAGTGTCCCATTCCATGTTAAATTCCCCATCATATGATGTGAATCTTTATTTGTTGGCAGCCATTCAAATGTTCCCGTATTATTTATATCTGCCCCAAAGGAAATGGAAGCAAGTTGGGATAGATCATACCGTAATAAATCAACCGAATGGGTATTCATAACCACCTCAAAAACTAGTTGGCCGCCGCTGCTTTTTTCCGGCAATAAAGTGGTTTTTATGGCAACTGCTCCTTCCGAATTGGATTTTGTTAATTCACTTTTCATACCTTCAACATTTGGCCTTGCTTTAGCAACATTGGATTGGTTTTGTTTTACTTGATCGGCCATCGACTTGCCTTCTGCCTCATTCCCGTTAATAATTAAATTTGTAGCATAAAAGCCGATTGCCCCAACTGCGAACAGGGCGATTAAAAAAAATATAATCTTGATTCCTTTCATATACTTTGCCTCCCAGATTTCAAAATAAATATTTTTAAAAGCCGGAACCTTGTAAAGGTTACGGCCTTATAAATTAGGACTCTTTTTTCTCTGACTTCAAAAGATGCAAAATTTCTTCCCGAAGCATCTCATTTTCATCTTGAAGATATTTAATCTTTTTATTTAAATTCTTCGTAATATCGGTTTCTTCGTGGTGTTTGTGACCTCCCATATGACCTTTCATACAAAAGATCATCATTAGCGGACAAAGTAAAAGAATTAAATATTGCACCCATTCCACCATAACCACTCCCCTTTTTATCTCTTTAGAATCTTTTTCCCTTTGCCTTATTTTCCAACATATTTGTGCAGTTTTTAAGGAGAGGGAGTGACAACATTTTGAAAGAAAAATCTATTTCTCAACTAATAAATGAGATCATCTGTACCGATGAGATTGTTACACAAAGAATTCCATAAGAACCATTCTGTATCAAATTTTATTGTTTTTTGTACCATTTCTTTTACAAAGTTGGTTATATTATTTTTTAAAGATACTAGGAATTACCTACGGTTCTCCATTAATTCTGCATATTTGTGTTATATACTGACAAAATAAACAAGTTTAAGGAGGTAAATATAGTGAAAATTAAACAAACTACCTTATTTCTTCTTACATTGATCCTTGCGGTATTTTTAGCTGCTTGCTCTAATGGTGGTAATGAGACTGATCATTCAAATATGAATAAAGGTGAGAAAACAGAGCAAGAAAAGAGTACAGGCACTATGGGCCATGAAGGAATGGAAGGAATGAATCATTCAGGTTCAGGTGAAGTTCCAAAAGGTTTAAAGGAAGCAGAGAATCCGACCTTTAAAGTTGGCAGCAAAGCTATTATTCATGCTGACCACATGGAAGGAATGAACGGTGCCGAAGCAACCATCGCAGGAGCATATGATACAACAGTGTATTCAATTTCTTATGATCCAACGACTGGAGGAGAAAGAGTCACTAATCATAAATGGATCATTCATGAAGAAATTAAGGATGCCAGTGACAAGCCGTATAAACCGGGTGATGAAGTGATTGTAGAGGCGGACCATATGAAAGGCATGAAAGGTGCAAAGGCAGTCATTGATTCTGCTCAAAAAACCACTGTTTATATGGTTGATTACACTTCCACAACCGGGGAAAAAGTAACCAATCATAAATGGGTAACAGAAAGCGAACTTTCAGCAAAATAAATCCCCCCAAAAAACACCAGTGAGGCAAGATAGAATCTTGACTTTACTGGTGTTTTTAACTTGCTTCTTACATGATTATTTTAATTTTCCAGATGTGATAATTTGCGCCCAATTCTCTCCCCCATCCTTTGTTTCATAAAGAGATGTATTGAATGTTGAAACAGCTATTTGTTTAGCGTCTTTTTGATTTACCGAAATAGCGGAAGCTGCATCCTCCCCTAAATTCAAACCGATACTTGTCCACGATTCACCCATGTCTTCACTAATCATGACACCTTGATTCATATTACTTATTGAATAGGCAATAATGTCTTTCCCATTCGGCATAAGGGTCATCGCTGTAATGAGGCGGGAATCATCAAATACGTCCCAGGTATTCCCTCCATCCTTAGAAATGAAAACTCCCTCTTCGGTACCAGCCAATAATGTTTTCTCATTTTCTGGGAGGACTAGTAAAGAATATACTTTATGAAGATCACTAGGTAATCCTTTCGGTTCTACCTTGACCCACTTTTCCCCGCCATCTGTACTGCTATATATCCCTGCCCCGTATTGCCCAGTGCCCATTTGGTTGAACCCATAAATAACTTTTGGATCATGATGGTAGGAGGTTAGTAAATGGAAATCAATTTTGCCTGTATATTCGACTTCTTTCCAACTTAATCCTTTATCTTTACTAAGTAATATTCCCATTGGATTCGGGTAATCAGAATTTGTTCCAGGATGACCGCTTGTTATCATCGTTCCGTCCGAACGCAAGTGGAAACCCATCAAATCATCGCTGGCAGCCCCCACTTTATTCCATGTTTTCCCTGTATCTTTTGTCGAGAAAAGCCCTTCATGGGTAGCGAAGTATGTAATACCATCGCTTGACACACCTACACCGTGAATGTCTTCAATCTTTTTACCGCTTTTTACAGGGGTAATTTTCGATTCCCCTGACGATCCGCAAGCGGAGAGAATTAAACTTAAGGACAAAACTGAAAATATAGCTAATTTTTTCATTACTTTCACCTCTAAGTATCTTTTATAATAAAATAATGTTCTTTATGTATGTAATATATCAAAAAAGTATCGAGAATTTGTGCATTTTTCCTCATTGTCATAAAACGCTCAAAATCCAAGTATTTACTTTTAGAATGTATAAAATTTTAGCCATTCTGATATGCACCAAATAAAAAATCGCTTCCTATCTGGAAGCTATTTTTTATATTTTTTCTAAGATTGGCTGCACTGACAGTTTTCCTCGCTACAAGAACAATCCGAAGAACATGAAGGGCATTTTCCTTGTGCCGATCTTTTAATATTTTTAACGAGAACCCCGCCGGCTATTAAAAAAATAACAATTCCTATTATCCAATTAATCATGGTCCATTCCCCCTTTTATGTTTAACCTTTTATTTACCACTAAAGCATTGGACAAACGACTGAAGATGCTTTGGGAAACTTTCTTCTTGTTTATTGAAGATTTCGCTTCCCTCTCCATTTGCCGGAGTGTATGTTTCATTAGATGTTCCTGATTCAAAATACATCCATCTCCTTTTTTTAGAATTGAATATTAATCTATGTTCGAAGTGTATAAAGAATTTGTGCAGAAAGTAACAAGATTTTGTAGCAATTTTATTAACATCCATCTCTTTTAGGTTTGCTATTATTTCATTGATCGTTTACAAAGATTATTCATTTTAACGAAAAAGTTTGCAGGAATTATGGATTTTCACAAAAGTTTAAAGAATACCCTTAATGTTTTTTTGCTGTGATGAACATCACTACATTAAGCTGTTCCAAAGAACTATCATGACAGTGAAAACGAAAGGAGAAATAACAAATGAAGAGATTAATCGCTCTATTCTTCACTAGCATTTTAATGCTGGCATTAGTTCTTACCGGGTGCGGGAAGACATCTGATAACGTTAACGAAAATACAAATAAGAAGACGGAAGCTCCCGCTGCGAATCAGGAAAGTCAGTTTCTATTTACCGCAAATGAGGGTGGAAGCATTTCAAAAATCAGTGTAAAAGACCAAAAAGTTATCTCGACTCTTAAAGTTGACGGAGCTGTTCATAACGTCCAGGTTTCACCTGATGGAAAAGTGGTGGCAGCTACGGTTGTTCCGGAAATGATGCATGGACATGATGATTCCATGGAAATGAAGGGAAAAGCGATCTTCATCGATTCCAATACCGATAAGGTTTTAAAAGAAGTCGAGGTTGGAAACCACCCTGCCCACATCGTCTTTACGGAAAATGGGAAGTATGCCTTAGTAACAAACAATGAAGATAACAACGTTTCCATTATTGATACGAAAAAATATGTAATTGTTCAAACAATCCCAACCGGTAAAGGCCCGCATGGATTTAGAATATCGAAGGACAGCCAATATTCCTATGTGGCAAATATGGGAGAAAACTCAGTCAGTATCTTAAATCTTGAAAGCATGAAAGAGGAGAAAAAAATAGAGGTGGGCACAACACCGGTTACCACAGGAATAACCGATGATAATAAAACTTTAGTAGTTACATTGAATCAAGAAAATGCCCTCGCTATTGTCGATTTAGCTACAAACAAAGTAGACAAAGTAAAGGTCGGCAATGGTCCCGCACAAGTGTACATTCAACAGGATAACCAATTTGCTTATGTTGCGAACCAGGGAACAGAAGATTCCCCGTCTCATTCGTTGTCGAAGGTAGACTTAAAAACGAAACAAGTGGTGGCAACAATTGAAACAGGCAAAGGCTCACATGGTGTGGTAACGAGCCCTGATAATAAACTTTCATATGTAACAAATATGTTTGAAGATACTGTAAGCATCATTGACAATGCTCAAAATAAGGTGATCAAAACAATACAGGTCGGCAATACTCCAAATGGGATTAGTATTACTCCCTAAACTCCGTACAATCAAAAATGACGTGTGAATAATAGTCACACGTCATTTTACTGTTAAAACCAATTTTCGGACAATTGACCCCATTAATGACTCATTCGTTTCTATATTAAGACCTGCCAACTTAATATTTTTTATAGTCTCACGGTTAATATTTGCCCCCCAAAGCCTTACAGTTAAAGGATTTAATAAATCCATGGCAAATCCCGCCCATTTATTGTCGCTTTTCATATGTTCAATCATATTAATGCAGCCGTCTTGTTTGCAAACTCTTTTTAATTCTTGCAAACCTTTAACCGGATCCGGTACCGAACAAAAAACACATGTTGCAACGATTGCATCAAATGTGTTGTCAGGAAAAGGGAGTTCCTGGATATCTCCTTCTACCAATTCTACCGGAAAATTACACTTCATTTTTACCGATTTTTCTTTTGCATATTTCAACATTCCTTGACTGAAATCTATGCCGGTAAGAGAGTTGATAGAATTAGGATAATAAACCAGATTTCCTCCTGTCCCTATTCCAACCTCAAGAACATCACCGGAAATGGTTGAAAGAAGCTCTTGTCTCCAGTGCTCTTTAATCATCCGGTCCATCATGTCATAAATTCGTGATACTCTGTTATATCGATTTTTTATTATTTCATTAACACTCTTCCCCAAGTAAATCACCTCATTTGAAAAAACAACGAAGGAATTCGTTGTTTTTCAAAATAACTTTTATAAGGACCAATAAGTTAATGTATCAAAAATTCCTAAAAGCAACAAAATGATGCCAGCAGCTTTTTGAATGAATGCCCCAAACTTTCTCCCTTTTTTCATGATCGCACCGCTTCCACCGAGATACCAAATGATTAAAATGATAATCCATAATGGAATGGCAGTACCTAGGGCAAATACTGGAGGAAGAATAAATCCATACGGACTTGAGAGCACAACTGGCATTAGGGTAACAAAAAACAGAATAAACATGGTCGGACAAAAGGCTAGTGAAAAACTAAACCCAAGCATAAAGGATCCAAAAGGATTTTCATGTTTGTACTCTTTCGTTCCCTTAAAGAGATTGAACGTCCCTCTAAATTTTATGATCCCTACCATAAATAGTCCCACAAAAATTAATAAGGGTCCCATTATCTTGCGAAGCCATGGAAAAACAAAGGTAAGGTTTTGTTCAATTTCTTTTCCAAGCAGCCAAACCAAAACACCTAATAGAGAAAAGGCAATTATTTTTCCCAGAGTAAAAAAGAAAACATCCTTCCAGGCAATTTTCCGTTGAATCGAACGGTTGCCATAAAGGGTGATGGCACTAATATTCCCTGTCAGCTGGCAGGGGGCAAGGGCTCCTACCAACCCTAGAATTATAGCAAAAATAATCGGCCATGATTCTAAACTATTTGCCATATCAAAAAACGGTTGGCTTAACACTGCACTGATTTTGCTAAATAAATTGTACATGATATCACCTTAAATACCATTTTAATAGAATTAGTCTAACACACAATCGTGCAGGTTTTATGGAGAAAAAATGACGAAATCCAAACCTTTTAAAGACCGTCAGTACATATTCTTGATACAAGAACAATATAAATTGCTTTTTTTGTAAAAAATCAGGGAACTATTCTTCTATCATTATGGTATAAACATTGTATAGGTGGTGGAAATATGAAAACAATTCTTCTTGTCGATGATGAAACTCGAATGCTTGACCTTTTGGGCCTTTACCTCACACCAAACGGCTACCGATGTATCAAAGCCGAATCCGGTAAACAGGCGTTAAATTTTCTACAAAAAGAAAAAATTGACCTGGTTATTCTCGATGTGATGATGCCTGAAATGGACGGCTGGATGACCTCCGAAAAAATCCGTGAGTTTTCAGATGTCCCAATTATCATGCTGACGGCCCGAAGTGAAACGGCAGACGTAGTGAAAGGGCTAAAAAAAGGTGCAGATGATTATATAACCAAACCATTTCACGAGGCAGAACTTTTAGCTAGAGTGGAAGCACTTTTAAGAAGAACCGGTCAAGACAACGATCATCATTTAATGTTTAAAGGACTGGAATGGAAAGAAGATTCAGTTGAATTAAAATATCAAAACCAGCCTGTTTCGGTCACTCCAAAAGAATTTGCTCTGATTGGTTTATTTTTAAAAAATCCACAAAAGGTATTCTCCCGTGAGCATTTACTTTCAACGATTTGGGGCCTAGAATCCAATATTGACGATCGCACCATTGATTCCCATATTCGTAACCTACGGGATAAATTACGTCATGCCGGGTTTCCGATTAATCAGCATCTTTTCACTGTATGGGGAGTCGGCTATAAATGGGTTAATGAGGGATCGGAATCGCAACGGAGTAAATCATGAAAATTTCCATTAAATTCGGTTTATGGTTCTTTTTCTGCATATTAGTTATCGAAGTTTTTTCGATGGGGTTTCTTCACAACAATTTAGTTCATTCTCAAGTGGACCGGGAAATACACGCACTGCAGGCTAGGGGAAACAGTCATCGTGCTGTCTTAGAAATTAGTGCAGACCCCTCCACGCTGCATCATATTGGTTTAATGGAATCCCACACGGATACAGAGGTCGTGATTACAGATACAAAGGGAAATGTTCTGGTTTCTTCTGGAAATATGGATAGCAATATTCAGGCGGTATTAAAAAAGCCAATCCTAGACCTTCCGCGAAATGGAAGTATCATAGAAGATGATTGGCAAAGGGAACCTTATATCGCAACTGTGACAGCTTTTAAAAGCAATGGAAATAAAGCGGGATATGTTTACATGTTCAAGAACACTGCTGAGGTTCAAAAACTTATCACACAGTTGAATAAGCATTTTCTTTTGGCCTCTTTATTAATTCTCTTCTTTATTTTGATTACGATTTTCTTTTTATCAAAGGTTTTAACGAAGCCGCTAATATCGATGACAAAAGCAACTAAGAAATTGAGCAAAGGGGATTTTTCCGTTACTCTTCCGACACCTTCAAAGGATGAATTAGGGGAACTGGCCCTATCGATTCAGACTTTAGCAAATGATCTAAATCACCTAAAAAAAGAACGAAATGAATTTTTGGCCAGTATTTCACACGAACTGCGAACGCCGCTGACCTATATTAGCGGATACGCTGATATCGCCAGCAGACAGGGCCTGGATGAAAAGGACAGGGCCCAATACCTGAATATCATCCAGGAAGAATCCCGGCGTGTCAGCGAATTACTGAAGGAGTTATTCGACCTTGCGAAATTGGACCAGAACACATTTTCCATCACAAAAGAAAAAATGGAATTATTTATTTTTTTAAAATCAGTCTATGATAAAGTGCTGCCTGCTTTTAAGAATAAAGGAAACGATTTATTGATAAATTGTCCTAAAAATTTATCTGTTGACCTGGATCCTGCCCGGTTTGAGCAAGTCATCTTGAATTTGCTTGATAACAGTCTTAAATACTCAAAGGAAGGTGCCACAACCTTTATCAAAGTGGCGGAAAATAACGAGACCATTCAAATAACTATTCAGGATCAGGGGATTGGCATCCCCCCAGAGGATCTTCCTTATATTTTTGACCGCTTGTACAGAGTGGATAAATCCCGATCAAGGGCAACCGGCGGCTTTGGTTTGGGCCTTTCGATTGTCAAGCAATTAGTGGAAGCACACGGCGGAGAAATTACGGTTGAAAGTAAAGTGGGGCAGGGCACTTGTTTCATCATAATATTAAGGAAATAAATAAAGGCAGCAGGAAATTGGTACTCCTCCCTGCTGCCTTGTCCTGCTTTATACATTTTTTTGCTTAATTTGCTACACGTTTCTGTTCATCATTTTCAGACTTTTTATAACCATCAGCCCAGAAATCTGCATTCTTGATACCCAGTTTAGTTGAATTGAACTCTGGATCCAGCCCTTGCTTCAGCTGTGCTTCATAATCCTTTAAAGCAATATGTGCTGGTTTGAATAATAAAAGAATGGCCAGCAAGTTCAACCATACCATGATTCCAAGTCCGATATCCCCCATGGCCCACGCGGTTGCTGCTGTTTTTACAGACCCATAGAAAGTAGCACCTAAAAGGACAATCTTTAAAACTGTCATAGACAACTTCCTATTTTTACCCTTTACTAAATATGCTAGATTAGTTTCCGCAATATAGTAGTAGGCAAATATGGTTGTAAAAGCAAAGAAGAATAAAGCGATAGCAATGAATCCTGAACCTAATCCAGGCAGGATGGTATCAACTGCCGCTTGCGTGAAAGCAGGACCACTCTCCACTCCCTTGAGGTGCTCAACTAGGATTTTGCCAGTTTTTTCATTAATGGTATTATACGAATTTGTAAATAAAATCATAAGTGCAGTCGATGTAACTACTAGGAATACATCAAGATAAATCGAAAATGCTTGTACAAGTCCTTGTTTTGCCGGGTGTGATACTTCTGCTGCCGCTGCGGGGTGGGCACCTGTACCTTGTCCTGCTTCATTCGCATATAGACCGCGTTTTACACCCCACATGATCGTCGAACCGAGAATTCCGCCAAACATTTCCTCTGCTCCGAAAGCACTCTTAAAAATAAGGGAAAATACTTCTGGAATTCTATCAAAATTAACCGCAATAATGGCAATAGCAATCAATAAATATGCACCAGCCATAAACGGCACGACAAATTCTGCCACTCTAGCAATCCGCTTAACCCCGCCAAAAATAATAAGACCCATTAGGACCACAACTACTAAACCAGTAACCTTCCTGTCAATGCCAAATGCATTGCTGATGCCCTCTGCGATGGAGTTTGCCTGAATACCCGGCATCAATACAGCCATAGCAAGGAGAGTGGCAATCGCAAAAATAACCGCAAACCATTTCCATCCAAGCCCTTTTTCAATATAGAAGGCCGGACCGCCTCGATACTCTCCGTCTTGTTTTTCCTTGTAAATTTGCGCAAGTGTGGATTCCACAAAAGCAGATGCTGCACCAATAAAGGTAATCACCCACATCCAAAACACAGAACCTGGTCCTCCAAAGGCAATTCCCGTTGCCGTTCCAGCAATGTTACCGACACCTATACGGCCTGATAATGACATGGCCAATGCTTGAAAGGAAGATACCCCCTCATTGGAACTCTTACCGGAAGAGATTAAACGAATCATTTCTTTAAAATGACGAATTTGCAAAAATCCGGTGCGGACACTAAAGTACAGCCCTACCGCAACGATGAAGACGATGAGTGGCGGGCTCCATAAATAACCTGTAATGCTTGTGACCAGTTTCTCAAACATAAAATTCCCCCTTTGTTATGTACTACAAATTTTCTCCTCAAAGATGTTATATAACAAGGTGATAAAAAAATTATAAATTAATTGAAGATAATATTTCAATAGAATATTTCATCTATTTAGATTTTACTGAAATATCTTTATATATTGACCTTTGGACTATTTTGGTTTATTTGAACCTTGCAAAAGACCTTTCAAGATTAATTTGGACGAATTAAAGCTTAAGTTAACAAGATTACCTTCTTTATCCTCATACTTTCGTCATTCTCGGGGAAATTTATTAAGGGTTTCTTTATAAAACAAATTGCTGCTTTCATTCTCTGCAAAGGAGTGGTTGTCATTCATGACAATACAGGTAATAGTATGAACAGGGACTCATTGAAATGGCTGCTGGTGTCTACTTTAAAAGGAATCTCTCAAGTAATTTTAATTGAAAATGCCATCTCTGGGTTTATTATTCTGGCTGCAATCACCATCGCCTCCGTTTCTCTAGGGGTGGTCACACTTTTATCCGCTGTTATCGGAACTTTAATCGGAAAAATTGGCGGGGCTAGTGCAGAAAGCGTCAATCAGGGGTTATATGGATATAACTCAGTACTCACTGGGATGGCCCTTTCCTTATTTTTAAGCGGTGATGACCGATTTCTCATTGCATTGGTTGGCGCTGCCATTGCATCCGTTTTTACAGCAGCGATGGCCCATTTCATGCGGAAATCGCAATCGGAAATTCCCGTTCTCACGTTCCCTTTTATCGTCCTAACCTGGTTTTTGCTGCTGACTACTTACCGCCTGGTATCATTTAAGATTAGCCCAAATCTCACCCCGCAATCTTTATCTAATTGGACGTTAAATATCAAAGGGGAGACAGATTGGCTTGATGGTGCAGTAAATGGAATTGGACAAATTTTTTTCCTTGATAACAACTTTTCTGGAGTATTACTTTTTATCGCTGTATTCTGGGCCGGATGGAGATTGGGAGTTTACGCTATAGTTGGAAATGCAGCAGCATTATTAACATCGTACGGTCTTGGGGGAGAGCATCATCTAATTTTTATGGGGCTTTATGGGTACAATGCCATTTTAACAATAATTGCTGTAGCCATTGTTTTTAAGGAAACTGCCCGGTATCCGCTATTAACCGGTATTATCGCCGCCTGTTTAACTGTTCCCATTACCGGTAGTGTCGTGACCTGGCTTTTACCTTATGGACTACCGGCATTAACAATGCCTTTCGTATTATGCACATGGGTGTTTCTTGCTGCAAGAAAGATTATGCCAAGAATCTAAATGGAAACTCGCCGATTGGCGAGTCCGATAGGACGAAGACAGAGGCGTAGTTGAATTTATGCGTTAAGAAAGTTTAAAGCTTTCGACAGAAAGTTTATACTTTCTTATTAGCTAAAAAAATAAGGATGCCCTTTTTGGACATCCTTTTACCGTTACTCGAGATGCTCTTGCATCATACCATAGACCTGACTTTCAACAGCACTTAAATGCTCTTCTTCAATCTTTTGTTTAGGATGCGGCTGGTACCAATGGATTTTATCATCTTTAACCATTCCCTTATACTCTTGACCCTCAATACTTAGTGAGAAATGCGGGTGTTTCCGGACTGAATCCTCAAATAAATGGTTGACTTCGAAATTTTCAAACATGCCCTTAACCTCCTTTTTTCAATTAGAGTTTTTCCATAAACTTAAAGACGTATGCGGAGGTTACATCCAAAGGTTAAATAAACCATCATTTACGCCTAGATTATACATATAGTAAAACCCAAACACAGTACTTACAGCGCCTGTAGTTAAAATCAAGGCCTTACTTGTAACCATTTGTTTCATACTCATAATGAACGGAATGCCAATAATTGTTGTAAAAATTAACATGCCAATGACCGTACCTATGCCAAACACGATAATATATAATGCTCCCTGCCACACCGAATGAACCGTGCTCATCGTCAGCAGCACCATCGCCGCACTGCCGGCAAGCCCGTGAACAAATCCGATGAATAAGGATTTATAATATCTCCCCCGATTTACACTCGCAGGATTATGTACGTGGCCATGTTCTCGGTGAGGCGTGCGGTTTTTTCGAATCGATAACATCGCTGCGACACCTAAGTATACCAGCATAATTCCTACCAAAAATTCCAACGTCATGGCCCATTTTTCTGGAATATCATTTTTCATTAGAATTAAAAAAATCCCAATAATAAATAGTGTGGCTGTATGCCCAATTCCCCAAAAAACGCCGGCAAGCGATGCATGCCAAAGTTTTTTGCTCTGGCTTGCAATCGTCGAAACTGCAATCACATGATCCGGTTCAATCGCATGCCTAATGCCCAAAATAAACCCTAACGCCAATACCGAAAAAAAGGTAACATCCATTTTCTTTCCTCCCCAAACTTACTTTTATCTATCTATTAAAAACCCGGCAGCCATTTTGGTTTACCGGGTTAACTATCAATATTTTCTAAGAAAGCTTGGTTTCCTGCTAAACCATTCCTGGCTAATCATCCGATGAATGTCCGAAAAAATTTTTTCAATCACCTGAGTGGAATTCGCAAACACACGTAACGTAAATCCTGGGACCGGCAGTGAGGACAGTCCAACTTTATAATCATTTGTATTCATTTCAATTGCCAAATATAACTGGTCAAGCAAGGAACTGCCGGACTGCGTCCCAACCACAAGCATCGAACCCAAGTGGGAATACCCCTCCATAAAACCGAGACCACGTAAATTTTGTTGGGATGGTTTTAATTTTATATGGTCGTAAACTACTAGTTCATCATCAATGTAAATCTCATTCAACAATTGGATGGTTTCATAGCTGAAATGTTCTCCTTCCGGTGACCAGCCAGGGGTAATGATGTCCGAATAAAGAAAAGTGGCAGTTTTGTCCATCCGAATTACATTTTTTTGTTTATATTTCGCATTCTGGTAAGCAATTAACGGATCAGGAATAAACTCAAGGTAGCTGCCTGCCTGAAGAGTAATCTCTGATTCCTGGTAGGCATGCCTATTCGGTGTTTTATAAATCTTTGTGGCTCCTTGTGTGGTTAACGTCATCCTGGCATTCTCACCGAGGGAAACCTTCATTTGATAGCGGTCACCATCCAAATAGCCGCCGCCAGGATTTAATAAATAATAGCAGGCCTGACCGGAATTATCATGGTAAATAGGGCGCATTACTTTAAATGCGCCCTGAAAATACACATTTTTCGCGACAGTCTTTCCTTTCCGTTCCTCTGCTTCGAGATGAAGAACACCTGTCCAGTCCTTCATGGTTAGGCCAATCCTTTTAATAATGCATTTTCCTTTAACCAATCAATCACATGATCCAGCCCTGAATCATCTTTTAGATTGGTAAAGACAAATGGTTTGTCACCGCGGAAAACCTTTGTATCTGACTCCATGACGTCAAGCCTGGCTCCGACATGCGGGGCTAAATCGGTCTTGTTGATAATAAATAAATCAGATTTAATCATTCCTTGCCCGCCCTTGCGCGGAATTTTTTCTCCTTGAGCCACATCAATAATATAGATGGAGAAGTCGACCAATTCCGGGCTGAAGGTGGCTGCCAGATTATCGCCGCCGCTTTCCACAAAAATCAGCTCGACATCCGGATGTTTTTCTTTTAGTTCGTTGATTGCCGCAAAATTCATTGATGCATCCTCACGAATGGCCGTATGCGGGCAGCCGCCGGTCTCCACGCCAATAATCCGGTCGGAGGGAAGTACGCCGTTTTGCATTAAAAATTTAGCATCTTCCTTTGTATAAATGTCGTTTGTCACAACTGCCATGCTAATTTCATCATTCAATTTACGTGTTAATTTTTCCACTAACATCGTTTTTCCTGCCCCAACAGGGCCGCCTACACCGATTTTAATTGGATCCATAATGAAAACATCCTTTCTTTTTTTATGACATGAAAATTCGTATATTCACACGTTCATGCCTCATTTGGGATAATTCGATACCAGGTGAGACAATGCCAAAGTCCTCTTCATCCATCTGACCTATTTTTTCAACAGCTGCTATTAAAACAGGCTGAATATCATGAAGGATTCTCTGACCTGCCGTCTGCCCTAATGGAATCCCTCGTACGGCATTTTGAACAATGCTGGATACAACTGAATAAAGGTAAAATAAAACAGTTGTTGGTTTTGGTACACCAAGATAATGGGCTGCCATCGTAAAGACAATCGCAGGATGACCAAAAGATTGCTTTGCGCTAATCCTTTTTCTATAAATTGCTAGAACAGGTGCATCATATAAAGACTGAACAAGCTCTAACATCCGCTCACCCATTCTTTGGCTGCCCTCCCGCGTTTCCCGCGGCAAATTTTGGACAGTCAATAATCGATCCAGCTTCCAGACTTTAGCAAAATCATCCTCTTCCAATGCCTGATATACAAGGAGACTTGCCAGCCCATCTGAATAGATGAGCTGCTCGTCAATATAAACCTGCAGCCATTGTGAAAAGGTGTCAGAATTATGAACCGTATTCTCTTGGATATAGCTTTCCAAACCGTAGGAATGACTAAAGGCTCCTGTTGGAAAATTGGAATCACAAAGCTGAAACAATGCTAATAATTTACTCTCCATGACTATGACCAATATGGCGAAACGCCTGCTTCACTTTTCGATTTTCCCGTTTATAGGGAATCTCCAGCTCCTTTAGCAGGTCTTCTACAAGGTAATCGTATTGGACCATCATCTCATCACCCTCAAATTGGGCTGGAAGGTGCCTATTACCCAATTGATGCGCGATGGTCCCCATTTCTTTCAAATTGCGGGGACTAATGACGATTAAATCATCAGCAATTACGTCAACGACAATCATATTTTTTTCATCCAAAAACAACACATCTCCGGCCACAAGGTCACGTGGATCCTTCAGACGAATGCCGATTTCCCGGCCGTGGTCAGTTTTAACTCGCTGAACACGTTTCACGAGATGATCACTTTCGAGGTATACTTTTTCAATATGGCGTCTGAATATTTCTTCCTTTTCCATATTTTCAATATTGGTTTCAATTCGTTCAATTAACATGCCTTTTCACCTCAAAATAGGAAATATCTTTGGGCCATCGGTAATTTTTCAGCTGGCTCACATGTGATATGCTCCCCGTTCACTCTTACCTCATATGTTTGCGGATCTACGGAAAGCTCAGGTGTTTCCGAATTAAGCTTCATGTCTTTTTTGGTTAGCTTCCGGATTCCGTGGACAGGCAGAATTACTTTTTCCAAGCCAAGCTTTTCGTGAACTTTACCTTCATAAGCTGCCTGAGACACAAACGTAATCGAGCTCTTCGCCAAGGCTTTTCCAGTGGCTGCATACATCGGCCGGCAAACTACCGGCTGCGGTGTTGGAATAGAAGCATTGGCATCCCCCATCATCCCCATTACAATGAAGCCGCTTTTTATTACCAATTCCGGTTTCACCCCGAAGAATGCGGGTGACCAAATGACAAGGTCAGCGATTTTCCCTACTTCAATCGACCCGACATAATCTGCAATCCCATGGGTAATCGCTGGGTTAATCGTATATTTTGCAATATAACGCTTGGCCCGGTTATTATCAGATAGTTTGCTGTCACCTTGCAAGGAGCCTCTTTGCAGTTTCATCTTGTCGGCCACCTGCCAGGTTCGGGTGACCACCTCGCCAACCCGGCCCATTGCCTGAGCATCGGAACTGGTCATGCTAAAAACCCCCATATCCTGCAGGATATCTTCAGCAGCAATCGTTTCCTTTCTAATCCTGGAATCGGCAAAGGCAATATCTTCAGGTACGGAAGGATTCAAATGGTGGCAAACCATCAGCATGTCAAGATGCTCATCAATTGTATTGATGGTATATGGAAGCGTCGGATTTGTGGAGGACGGCAGGACATTCATAAAGCTTGCCGATTTAATCAAATCAGGTGCATGCCCGCCTCCGGCGCCTTCCGTATGATACATGTGAATGACCCGGTCCTTAATCGCCGCCATCGTATTTTCAACAAATCCTGCTTCATTTAAGGTGTCTGCGTGAAGTGCCACTTGCACATCATATTGATCCGCTACCTGCAAAGCATGGTCAAGGGCTGAAGGTGTAGCACCCCAGTCTTCGTGAACCTTAAGTCCAATCACACCGGCCCGTACTTGTTCAGCCAGCGGTTCTTCGGTTGCCGCTTGGCCTTTTCCGGTCAAACCAACATTGATCGGCAGGCCCTCGACTGCCTCAAGCATGCGATGGATATTCCATTCCCCCGGTGTAACCGTTGTCGCCCTTGAACCTGCAGATGGACCTGTGCCACCGCCAATTAAAGTAGTAAGCCCCGCTGAAAGGGCAACAGGCACCTGTTCCGGATTAATAAAATGGACGTGTGTGTCAATGCCGCCTGCTGTCACAATCATTCCTTCACCGGCAATGATTTCAGTGGAAGCCCCGATGACGATATCAACCCCATCCATCACCAGCGGATTTCCCGCTTTTCCGATTCCGGAAATTTTCCCGTCACGAATCGCTAGATCTGCTTTAAAAATTCCGGTGTAATCTAATATAACTGCATTAGTTATCACGACATCAGGTATCCCATCGCCGCGGGTGACAAGCGGATGCTGTCCCATTCCGTCGCGGATGACCTTTCCGCCTCCAAAGACGACCTCTTCTCCATAGGTGGTAAAATCCTTTTCAATCTGAATGATTAAATTGGTATCCGCTAGACGAATCGAATCTCCAGTAGTTGGCCCAAACATCTGGGCATATTGCTTGCGCGGCATTTCAAAACTCATTTTCCACACCCACTTTCAACGGACCCATCGGTTTTATTATTAAATCCATAAACCTTTTGTTCCCCTCCAAAGCAAACCAATTCTACTTCTTTTTCATCACCTGGTTCGAAACGAACTGCTGCCCCAGCAGGAATATTTAGCCGTTTTCCAAAAGCGTCCTCCCTATTAAACTTCAGGGCATCATTTACTTCAAAGAAATGATAGTGCGAACCGATTTGGACCGGCCGGTCTCCTGTATTAGTTACTCTGACCCTGTGTATTTCACGGCCCTCATTGCAGATGATTGGTTCCTCTTTTAAAAATAACTGACCTGGTTCCCATTCCATTTGATTATCCCTCCTGCTGCTTCTTATCGAATTGGATCATGAACAGTCACAAGTTTTGTTCCGTCAGGGAAAGTAGCTTCTACCTGAATGTCGTCAATCATTTCCGGAATTCCTTCCATGACATCATCACGCGTTAAGATGGTAGCCCCATATTTCATTAATTCCGCTACCGTCTTTCCGTCTCTTGCCCCCTCTAACACTTCATAGGTGATTAAGGCCACTGCTTCGGGATAGTTTAACTTCAATCCTCTTTCCCGTCTTCGTCTAGCAAGATCAGCGGCTACCACAATCATAAGCTTGTCTAACTCACGCGGTACTAGTAACACTGCCCAGCCTCCTTTAATAGTTGTCATTTTTGTAAAAATTAACCACCTTCAATAGATTATCCATATCGATTTCGTTTAAACAGCACATGAAATGTTTTTTGGGAAATACTAAGATTTAGTATTTGTTTAAAAAGGTTGACCTAGAATTTTTTAAGTCGTATAATACAAACGAAAGTTTATACGATAAACAAAAGTTCGAAACACTTAAATACAACTTAGGGAGGCACACAAAATGAAAAAACGTAAAATTGGTATGGCACTATCACTTGTTCTTGCAGCAGGCACGCTCTTGGGTGCATGTGGAAAAAGTAACGATAACAAAGACACTGGCGGCGGCAAAAAGGACACATTTTCTGTTGGTATGGTTACTGACATCGGTGGTGTCGATGATAAATCCTTTAACCAATCTTCTTGGGAAGGCCTGCAAGCATTTGGTAAGGAAAATGGCTTGAAGAAGGGGAGAGGCGGGTATGATTACCTTGCTTCCAAATCGGATGCCGATTATACGACAAACTTAAACAGACTTGTTCGTGAAAAATTTGATTTAGTTTATGCGATTGGCTTCTTAATGCCGTCTGCAGTTGAAGAAATTGCAAAGCAACAAAAAGATTCTAAATTTGCCATCGTCGATGCTGAAGTAAAGCTTCCAAACGTGGCGAGCATTCTTTTTAAAGAGCAGGAAGCAGGATTTCTTGCGGGAATAGCAGCTGCAAAAACAACAACATCTAACCATATCGGATTTATTGGCGGAATGGAAATTCCCGTTATCGAACGCTTCGAATCTGGTTTCATAGCTGGAGTTAAAGCTGTTAAACCGGAGGTACAAGTCGATGTTCAATATGCAGGGGCATTTGATAAAGCTGAGGTTGGACAAGCAATCGCTTCTAAAATGTATTCTTCAGGAGCGGACGTCATCTTCCACGCTGCAGGTGCAACAGGGGTTGGACTATTCAAGGAAGCTAATGACAGAAAGGCAAAAAATCCCGACAAAGCAATTTGGGCTATCGGTGTTGACCGCGACCAATCTGACATGGGTCAGGATGTGGTCCTTACCTCTGCTCTAAAACGTGTGGATGTAGCAGTTAAAGACCTTGCCACTAAAACAAAAGACGGTAATTTCCCTGGTGGTAAAGTTGCGCTATACGGTTTAGCCGAAGATGGTGTCGGCCTAGCACCAATCAATGAAAAGGCAGCAAACAAAGCCGATATTGATGCAACCGTTAAAGACTGGATTGAGAAAATCAAATCAGGTGCTGTAAAGGTTCCTGAAACACGTGATGAATTAAAGACATTTAATCCAAAACAATAATAGCACTGATTAGGGGAATTTTAGATTAGTGTAATTTATGGGGTGAGTTTATGCCTGAAAAACTGACTGAGAAAGAACAATTGATTCTCGATTTAATCCGGAAAAACCCCTATATTTCGCAGCAAGAGCTTGCGCAAAATTTAGAATTGTCTCGGCCTTCGATTGCTAACATGATTTCTGGGCTGATCAAAAAAGGTCATATTTTAGGTAGGGCCTATATTCTAAGTGAATCACAGCATGTCATTTGCATTGGCGGAGCGAATATTGACCGTAAATTTCATATTAAAGGGCAGGCACAGTTGGGTACTTCCAATCCCAGCTATGTCACCCAGAATGCCGGCGGGGTTGCCCGGAATATCGCTGAAAACTTGGGTCGCCTAGGGCTGGAGGTTTCACTTATATCTGCTGCCGGCGCAGATAAGGACTGGACCATTATCGAAGATTCCTCGGCGTCATACATGAATTTAGAAACAGTCTCCAAATTCGCAGAAAAAGCAACGGGCTCGTACACAGCCGTTCTTGACTCCAGCGGCGAATTAGTCATTGCGCTTGCGGATATGGATGTATATGAAGCCATTACACCTGAATTACTGCGGAAGCATGAGGGATTTTTTACACAATCAAAATGTATCATCGTCGATTTAAATTGCCCAAAAGAAACGGTCCAATATTTGTGTCATTTTGCCAAAAGCCATAACCTGCCGATCGTCTTAATACCTGTTTCATCACCAAAGATGAACCGTTTGCCAGATGAACTTGATGGTGTAACATGGCTTATTACGAATCGGGATGAATCGGAAACCTATTTTCATCATGAAATCAAAAATGATTCAGATTGGAAAAACGCCGTGGAAAAATGGCTGTCTTTGGGGATTTCCAATGTGGTCATCACTAATGGAAAAGAAGGCTCCATGGTTGGGAATAAAGAGGAAGGCATTTTCCATGTACCCCCTATTGAAGCGAAGGAAATCGTTGATGTAACCGGGGCAGGAGATGCTTTTTCTTCGGCTGTTATTTACTCTTGGCTAGAAGGTAGGACATTATTGGAAATTGCTAAGGCCGGAAGTATCAATGCATCGAAAACCTTACAATCACCATATACGGTTCGACAGGATTTATCTGCAGAACAACTATTAAAAGACATGGGGGAATAAGTCATGAAAGAATATATTACATTATCTGAAGAAGTACGTACCGCAAAGGAACAAGGAAAACCAATCGTTGCCCTAGAATCTACAATTATTTCTCATGGCATGCCTTATCCGCAGAACGTGCAAACCGCCCGTGAAGTGGAGCAAATCATCCGTGACAATGGAGCCGTTCCAGCTACAATTGCTATCATTGATGGAAAAATTAAAATCGGATTATCGGATGAAGAGTTAGAGATGTTCGGGAAAAGTTCCGGAGTAGCAAAAGCATCAAGACGCGACCTAGCTTATTTGCTTGCGACTAAAAAACTTGGCGCAACTACAGTAGCAGCAACGATGATTTGTGCTGAATTGGCCGATATTCATATCTTCGTGACCGGCGGTATTGGCGGGGTTCACCGCGGTGCCGAGACCACAATGGATATCTCAGCAGACTTAGAGGAACTTGGACAAACCAATGTGGCTGTCATTTGTGCAGGTGCTAAATCGATTCTCGATTTAGGATTAACGATGGAATATTTAGAAACAAAAGGCGTACCAGTTATCGGTTATCAAACTGATGTCCTTCCTGCTTTCTACACACGCACGAGTGAATTTTCATTAAACCTGCGTGCCGATGATGTAGCTGAAATCGCCTCTACCTTAAAAGTGAAATGGGCTTTAAACCTAAAAGGCGGAGCGGTAATTGCCAACCCTATTCCTGAAGAACATGCCATGGAAGAGGAATTTATTAATGGCGTTATCGAAACAGCATTGAAAGAGGCGGCAGAACGCCACATCACAGGTAAAGATGTAACACCGTTCATGCTCGGCAAGGTGAAAGAACTGACAGAAGGCAAGAGCTTGGATGCCAACATTGCTTTAGTTAAAAACAATGCTGTTGTTGGGGCAAAAATTGCTGTAAGCTTTAATTCGATGAAATAAGGTTTGAATTGAAAAAGGAGCCATAGCGGCTCCTTTTTCAATTACACGTTCCATGCGGGCTCGGACAGCCGATTGCTTCTTTTTCGACCTGAATGGTGCTGTGTTCGATATGAAAATCATCATGGAGAATTTTCTGTGATTGGGCGAGAATATCATCATGAACCCCGTCATCATAAATGGTGACATGGCAGCTCAACACCGGGTACCCGGAGGTAATAGTCCAAATATGGAGGTCATGGACTTCTTTTACATACTGAATTTTTCCGAGCGCCTCCTTCACCTGATTTATATCAATTTGTGTCGGCGCCCCTTCCATTAAAATATGGAAAGAATCCTTCGTGATCCGAAACCCGCTGATTAGAATCAGCACAGCAACAATAACGCTGGCAATCGGGTCGGCGATGCCCCAGCCGAGGAACATGATGAGCAATGCCGCTATAATGGCCCCAACAGATCCTAGCATATCGCCAAGAACGTGGAGGAATGCGCTGCGGACGTTCAAATTTTCATCCTTGTCACCTTTCATTAAAATCCAGGCAGCAATAATGTTCACGATTAGACCTGTGACGGAAATGACCAGCATCCCGGTGCTTTGAATTTCCGGCGGATTGAAAAAGCGATGGAAGGCTTCGTAAAAAATATAAATCGAAATTAGAATCAATGTTAAGCCATTTAACGCAGCCGCAATGATTTCAAATCGTTTATAGCCATATGTTTTTTCCTGAGAAACTGCCTTTTCCCCAAGCTTAATTGCATAAAAGCTCAACCCTAGTGCAGCGGCGTCGCTGAGCATATGCCCCGCGTCTGAAAGCAGCGCCAGGCTGTTGGTTAAAAGCCCGCCGATAACTTCCACGACCATGAAGGCTGCTATTAAAATAAAGGAACTTAATAACGCTTTTTTGTTGCTTGTATGTGAATGACCATGCGAGTGGCCATGACCGTGTCCATGATGGTGATGATGATGGTGACCCATGTTCTTCCCCCCATTAGCCTTTTTGATACAGGCCTGCGATTTCTCTTTTTCTAAAACGAAAATATTACGATTACGATACGGTTAGTTTTTTCTGATCTTGATTTTTCGATACATAGCTTTTCATTATGACAGGAAGCTTTCAATATATCAGCGATTTCGTGGAGTTTAACAGCGGATTTACCACGTTAATCAGCAATATCTGCGAATTCAGCCAAAAAATAAGCGTATTTAGAAATAGATTATCGCGCTCTAAAATATATCTGCGAATTTTCCCAAGATATCTGCGAATCTCTGATTTTATCTGCGAATTATAAAATATATCTGCGAATTATAAAATATATCTGCGAATTCCTGATTATATCTGCGAATTTCGAAATATATCTGCGAATCCTAAAAAAACCACATTTTCAGTCTTGAACCCGCAAAAGACGCAATCCATTTAATGTGACAATCAAGGTCATGCCCATGTCGGCGAAGATGGCAATCCAGAGGGTCAACCAGCCGGGTACGACAAGCAGCAGAGCCAAAAGCTTTACCACTATAGACAGGGTAATATTTTGTTTAATAATCCGCAATGTTTTCCGGCTTAGACTTATCGTAAACGGCAGCTGGTTCAAATCATCATTCATTAGAGCGATGTCAGCTGTTTCCAGCGCCGTGTCCGTCCCGGCCCCGCCCATCGCAATTCCAACGGTCGCAGCAGCTAGGGCTGGGGCGTCATTGATACCATCGCCAACCATCGCCACTCTTCCAAACTGCGATTTCAACTTTTTTATAAAAGCTAATTTATCCTCTGGCAAAAGTTCAGCTTCAATGCTGCTAACCCCAGCATGCTGGCCAATCGACTCGGCCGTCGCTCGGTTATCACCGGTTAGCATAACAGTCTGATTAATCCCCAGCTGATGAAGACGCTCAATGACATCGCGGCTGCGGTCGCGGACCTCATCAGCAACGGCAATCAAAGCTAGAATACCTTTTTCCGTACCGATGATCATCACTGTCTTACCCTGGTTTTGCAAAAAGGTAATGTGGCTTTGAATCTCCGCGGGAATTTCCGTAAAAAGCTTTGCGTTTCCGACCAGATATTCCGTGCCGCCCACTAAACCCTTAATACCCTTTCCGGTAATCGAGTAGAAGTTTTCGACCAAGTATTCGGTGTGTACCGCTTTTTTTATAATCGCTCCTGCAAGCGGGTGCTGGGACTTGCTCTCAAGTGCAGCGACTTTTTCAAGGAGATTATCGTCCCCGCTAAAATTAATAAAATCGGTTACTACCGGAACCCCTCTTGTCAATGTACCTGTTTTATCAAAAGCTATCGCTTTTAAGGCGCCTGTCTCTTCTAAAAAACTGCCACCTTTGATAAGGACCCCGTTTCGGGCGGCATTTCCGATGGCCGTTACGATCGAGACTGGAGTAGAAATCACCAGCGCACACGGACAGCCGACTACCAGCACGGCGAGCCCTTGGTAAATCCACTCCTGCCAGCTGGCTCCGAATATAAGCGGCGGCATCACCGCAACCAGTGCTGCAACCGCCATAATGACCGGCGTGTAGTATTTCGCAAAACGGTCGACAAATGCTTGAGACGGCGCCTTTTCCGCCTGCGCTTCCTCCACTAAATGAATAATTTTTGCTATGGTCGTGTCCTCGCTCAGTTTAGTGACCTTTATTTTTAAAAAGCCTTCTTCATTAAGCGTTCCTGCGAACACTTCGTCATTGACGGACTTTTCAACTGGGATCGACTCTCCTGTAATGGCTGCTTGATTTACGGAGGACGCCCCCTCAACGATTACTCCATCCATGGCAATCCTTTGCCCGGGCTTGACGAGCATGATGTCGCCTATTTCAATGTCCTCGGCTTTTAACGTCAATTCCCGGCCGTTTCGGACAACCACAGCTTCTGCCGGCGCTATCTCCATCAGCGAACGGATCGAAGCCCGCGCTTTATCCATTGAGTATCCCTCGAGCACCTCGCTGATGGCAAACAGAATGACGACGACAGCCCCTTCACTCCATTCGCCGATGATGGCTGCCCCAATAATCGCAA
Organism: Neobacillus sp. SAB-20_R2A; assembly: GCF_049568635.1. Taxonomy (NCBI): domain Bacteria; kingdom Bacillati; phylum Bacillota; class Bacilli; order Caryophanales; family Bacillaceae; genus Neobacillus; species Neobacillus sp. SAB-20_R2A. Next base: position 5,108,103 of record NZ_CP145895.1, read on the forward strand.
TCGTCATCAGCGTTTTCATATCAAACTCGAGACGGGTTAGGTTTTTCAGGCCTGTTTTAAAAAGAGGGAACCCTCCCAGTAGAATGGCTGCGGCAAACAAAAGGTTAGTTGTAAAAAGGTACCCGGCAATCAGGAACAATACGGACAAGCCCAGCAGCGAATACCGCTTCCAAAACGGTTCTTTCGGTGCAGGTGCCCGCTTTTCTTTTTCTGGGTAGATGGTTAATTTTTCAAACGCGCCAGCTTCATGCAGTTCTTCCAAACTGGCATTTCCATAGACAGTGAGCTTCGCAGCTCCGAAATTGACCTGTGCATCAACAACACCCTCCAGGTGTTTCACGTTCTTTTCGAACTTGGCGGCACAGCTCGTTCAGGAAAAACCCTGAACGCGGTAAACTTGTTTTTCAAGCGCTTCACCCACGGTCCATCACCTCTACCTGGTGCTCAAAGGCAATATGAATTAACTGTTTTACATGATCATCATCAAGGGAATAATAAACTAACTTGCCCTCTTTGCGGTATTTGGCGAGGCCAAGGCTTTTTAAATGGCGCAAATGGTGCGATGCCGTTGCCGTCGTCGCCCCGACGATATGGGCGACATCACAAACACAAAGCTCGTCTTCGAGCGTAAGCGCATAAGCAATTTTCATCCGTGTTTCATCCGACAATGCCTTAAAAAGCTTGGTGACTTCTAGGATATGCGAGCTGTTCTCAAGCTGCTGCTGAACTCGTGCTGTTTTTTCACTATCCACACAATTAATCTCGCAAACATCGCGTTCCTTCATAAGTAACACCTTCTTCATTCAAACCTGTATTTGAATATATCATATTCAAATACAGGTTTGAATGTCAAACATTTTTATTCAAATGGTGATTTGAATGTTAGTTTTAAAAAAGAGAGGTTTAAAATGGATTCTTGGATGATAAAGCAAACCTGGGAGCATTTGATGTTTATACATTGGGAGGCAGAAGCGGAAACAATAAGATCCCTTATCCCGCGGGAGTTGGAGTTGGATTTATTTGAAGGAAGGGCATGGGTGACCATTCTTCCCTTCAAGGTTACACACCAGCGATTACGTTTTTTTCCTGAGCTGCCTCTTTTGAATCATTTTTTAGAATTGAACGTTCGTACATACGTTAGGTACCGTGGGATTTCAGGGGTTTACTTTTTCTCACTCGATGCGAACCATCCGCTTGCTGTTATGGGGGCTAAGGCGGCTTCCCTACCGTTTCGACTGGCAAATATAGAAATGGGAGTTCATAAAGAGGCAATTGTTTTTAAAAGCAAGCGGACGTTTGGGAATGGGAAATTTTCAGCTGTTTATGAGCCCCTCGGAAAGGCAGCCCCATTGGTTCCAGGCAGTCTCGACAGCTGGCTGCTTGAGAGATATACGCTGTTTTCGAAGTGGGGAACGCATCTGTTACGGGGAGATATTTGTCATGAAAGCTGGAAGGTCAATTCCGCAAAAATTAAAATCTTAGAAAATACAGTCGCTCATGTTCCATTAAATGAGGAGCCGAAGCTTTTTCATTACTCATTGAAGAAGGAAGCCTTTATTTTTCCATTAAAAAAGCCGCTCCAGGAGTAGAACGACTTTTTACAAGATAGAAAATAGAGAACCGATGATTATTCCCGATACCACCACAATCCATGGCGGCAGTTTCCAATAAGCTAACATGGAAAATAGTACAGCGGCAAGGGCAAAATCCTGAGGCGCATGAATTGAACTTGTCCAAATTGGATTATAAAAGGCGGCAATTAGAATACCGACAACTGCAGCATTTACTCCTGTTAGGGCTCCTTTTATTCGCGGGCTCTGCCTTAAGGTGCTCCAAAACGGAAGCGTCCCGAAAACGAGCAGAAAGGCTGGCAAGAAAATAGCTATTGTTGCGATGAGGCCGCCCTTCCATCCATTGATAACTGCCCCTATATATGCGGCGAAGGTGAATAAAGGACCTGGTACTGCTTGTGCTGCTCCGTACCCTGCCAGAAATTCCTCTTTTGATAACCAGCCGGTCGGAACAAATTCGCGTTCGAGCAATGGCAGAACCACATGACCGCCTCCAAACACCAGCGCCCCGGAGCGGTAAAAGCTGTCGAATAAAGGAAGCATGCTAGTGGAGGCTACTCCTCTTAGCAGCGGGAGAACGATCAATAAGCTGAAAAAACTGACTAAACATATTACGGCAAAACGCCGCGAAATCGGAAACTCAACATTGACTGTTTCTTGGCTGTTTTCTCGACTTTTAAAAATTATCAACCCTGCCAGCCCTGCTAGCACTATGATCACGACCTGAGAATAGGCAGTTTGCCATAGCAGCACAGCTACAATTGCCAGGAGCGCGATTGTCTTTGTGGGTTTATCCGGTGTTAATTTCTGGGCCATTCCTAGAATGGCGTGGGCAACAACTGCAACCGCAACAATTTTCAAGCCGTGGATCCAGCCAGCATCATTTATTTCCATTCCTTTTAGAAAAAGAGCCAAAAAAATAAGGGCTGCCGCTGAAGGAGCCGTAAATCCAATGAATGCCAGGATTCCGCCTAATACGCCGCCGCGCATGACGCCGACACCGATCCCCACCTGGCTGCTGGCGGGACCGGGGAGAAATTGGCACAATGCCACCAGATCTGCATAGCTCTTTTCATCAAGCCATTTCCGGCGCCGGACATATTCTTCATGAAAATAACCCAAATGAGCGATAGGACCACCGAATGAAGTTAATCCCAACCTTATTGAAACAAGTAAAATTTCGATTAATGTCTTGATCACGTTATTTCTCCTATTTTTTATTAAACTTACATTTCTGCAAGCTAGTCTTAGATACCTTTATTCTAGCAAATTAATGACCTTTTCCAATGAAATTATAGCTCTTAAAAGGTTTGGCGGATTACTTTCGGATTTCAGCGGATACTTTCAAAAGTTTGGCGGATATCCCCCCGAATTTGGCGGATACTATCTGGGTTTCGGCGGATTAACCTGCAAATTCGGCGGATAACCGCCGCATTGATCCCTCAAAAAAAGAAGAACCGCGAAGGCCCTCCTTAAAATAGGTATATTCAACTCAAAAACACTGCTCCATAACCAAGCGCGCCCATAATCACGAATGCCGGGTGGATTTTTAATTTTTCCATCAGTACATAGCTGGCAACGACCAGAAACAAGGTTTGCCAAATGCCGATATTAAAATAGGAGCCTGAAAAGAAGTTATAAGCCATGACCCCAAGCATAACGGCGATAGCTGGCCTTACGTACAGAGTCATTTTCTTCACTTTCGGGGAATCTTTAAATTTATACAACAAACCCAGAAGCGAAATCATCAGGATCAGTGATGGTGCAACTGTGGCGAACACAGCAACGATTGCTCCAAGAATGCCGCCTTGCTGGTAGCCGATGTACCCCGCCATCTTTGTCGCAATTGGGCCGGGCAGCGAGTTTCCGAGCGCCAGCACTTCGCTGAATTCCTGCACCGTCAGCCAGCCGTAATGGTCCACCACTTCGTTTTCAATCAGCGGAATGGATGAAGGACCGCCGCCATAGCCAAGAATGCCCGGGATAAAGAACGCCAAAAAGATTTTCCACTGAAGCATCATATCGTTTTCCTCTCTTTTTCTACAGCTTCGGTTTCCGCCTTTTTCTCACGGCCAAATAACGCCCAAGCCAGCAGGCCGGCAATAAGGACTCCCGGGTGAATCCCGAGAATTTCCATAATAACAAAACTCACTGCGACCATTGCCAAATTTCCTTTCCAGCCCATCCCCTTCTGGCCGTTTTGGAAAAATTGCCAGGTCAGGACAGCGAGCATAACACCCACAACCGGAACGACCGCTTTCGTCATTCCCTGTACCCACGGCTGGTCTTTAAAGGCAGACAACGACGTCAGCAAGATAATCATTAAGGCGATGGTCGGAAGAATCGAGGAAAGGATCGCTGTGAAAAGCCCAAGGATTCCTGCCACTCGATAACCGATATATCCTGCCATTTTCGTGTTGATCGGACCGGGAAGGGCGTTCGCGAGGGCCAAAGTGTCACCAAACTCTTCATCATTCATCCATTTAAAAGTTCCCACGACTTCTTTATGGACAAGTGGAATTGCAGAGGGGCCGCCGCCAAACCCAAGCATTCCTGACCTAAAAAAAGCCACAAACAAATCAAGATACTGTTTCATTCTTATCAATTCCTTTTCACTCGAAACTACTTGTTAAAAGATATATGCCATATCATTTCGTTTGTTAACCAAAAAGATGATTATTATTAACAATTGGAATTATTTAGATTTTTCATCATTTTAACGCACATTTATAATACTGTCTATTATTTTCCCCAAAAAAATAATCCATGAAGGATGACCTTCAAGGATTATAGCTTTAATCCGGTACGGCTTTTGAAGCGGCGCAGCATAATCTGGCTTTCGACCCGGGTAATGCCTTCCACCGCGTAAAGCTCCTGATTGATAAATTTTTCAAGCGAAGCAAAATCCTCAACGAGAACGTGCATATGCAGCGTACTCGGGCCTGTCATCTGATAGCAGCTTGCCACATTCGGGTTGTTGGCGAGGTTTTCCGCCACCGAGACGAGATACGCAGGCTCGCAGTCAACCTCAAAAAAAGCAGATACCTTTTTCCCGACAGCTTCAGAATTAATAACCACGCTGAATTTTTCAATAATGCCTGACTCTTCCATCCGGTTAACCCGCTCGCGGACCGCCACCCGCGACAAATTCAGTTCCTTGCCAATATCGGCATAGGACGCCCGGCCGTTCTCAGCCAGGATGGCAAGAATTTTTCGATCCACTTCATCTATTTTCATCAAATCTCATTCCCTGTAAATGGATGTTTTCGTTCATTTTATCATAATTCACGGGCAATGAAATTTATTTTTTAACCGCGTCATCTTTACCGGCAGCCCAGAACGCGGCAGCCACAGAAAGAAATATTACAATAAACGGCGCGTAAAACATTAAGAATTCTTCCAAAAAGAAGCCCCCTCACTATACATGATCATTGCGGTTCCCTTGCACATAATCCTTGTTGAACAAAAACAGCTTGAGCAGCAGGTAAAGGGATGGAATAAGCAAACAGAGCCCGGCAATAAAGGCCGTCACCAACGCAGTGGCCATTGCTTTATTTGTAAAGCCGTCATAAATCGTAAGGTACGGGTACAACAGGTAAGGATAGTGCGATATTCCGTATGCGAGGAAGGCGGCCGTAAACTGCCCAGCCAATAGCACAAAGGCGAAACCGTAGGCAATCCTTCTCCAAAGCAAATACACGGTTCCAGCAAAAAACAAAACTGATAACCCGAACAGCCACCATAAATTAAGGAGACGCTCATAGTGTTCGGGATTATGCGTCCTCATCTCCACAATGATACCGGATGCGGTAATAATTGCCGGTCCCGCCCAAGCAAGGGCATATTTTCGAAGCAGATTTGCTGCATTATAATCCTTCGCCTTTTGAGCATACCAGGTCAAAAAGACGGCAGATATATATAAAACCGACGTCAAACTTAACACGACAATGCTCCACGATAATGGGCTAGTAAATAACACCCAGTAGTCGAGCTCTGGTCCGCCGTTTCTTATTGTGACAAAACCGCCCTCGGAAATAACCAGCACGATGGACAAGGAAGCAGGAATAAATAATCCAGTCAATCCGTACAGGATGGTGTATCGTCTGTACTTCAGGCCTCCATAGATTGTAAAAGCATAATAGGCGCCACGTATCGCCAGGAGTATCGTCGCAATGCTCGCCGGAACAAGCAGCGTCGACCCGTAGTAATAAGCAGTTTTTGGAAAAAAGCCGACCATCCCAACAAAGAAAAATACTAAAAACACATTGGTCACTTCCCATACAGGAGAAAGGTAACGTTGAATTACTCTGGTTAAAATGTGTTCTTTTCCCGTGACGACACTGAAGGCATTAAAAAACCCAGCACCAAAATCGATAGAGGCAACGATGATATAGCCAAACAAAAATACTCCTAGAACCGTTATTCCAAGTATTTCGAGCGTCATTTTAGGTCACCTGCCTTTTCCGCGTCGCGGTCCGCCAGTTCCTGTTCAACTGGATTTTTACGAAACATCTTAATCAGGACGAGAATACTGCCAATCCCAAGGATGAGATAAAGCAGCGAAAACAGCATTAACATCGTATCGACCTGACCGCTGCCCGTGGCTGCCTCACTTGTCCGCATGATGCCGCGGAGAATCCACGGCTGCCGGCCTACCTCCGTCATCCACCAGCCTGCTTCAATTGCAATCACCGACAATGGCCCACAAAGCACCAGCAGCCAGCCAAACCATTTTTTATAAATAATCCTCCATTTCCAATGCATCCCAAGGACATAAACAAAGGCAAGGAACGTCAATCCCATCCCGATAGTGACCATTGTGTCAAATAGGTAATGAATATAGAGAGGAGGTTCCACATTATCAGGGAAACGGTCGAGCCCAATTACTTCTGCATTTGGATTGCTGTGTGCCAAAATACTAAGACCAAATGGAATTTTTAAAGCATATTTCACTTCCCCATTATCAACAACTCCGTACAGATAAAGCGGTGCGCCTTTCTCTGTTTTAAAATGCCACTCTGCCGCAGCTAATTTTTCCGGCTGGTATTCAGCAAGGTATTTTCCGGAAAAATCGCCGATGACTGCGGTGGCCACGGAAAAAATCAGGCCGAGCTTCATCGTTAAGAAAAGAGCTTTTTTGTGATACATTTGCTTGGAGCCCTTTATGAGAAGGCGATAAGCCCCGATGGAAGCCAGGACAAACGCAGAGGTCATATAGGCCGTGGACAAGACATGAGCAACTTTTGTCGGCATTGCCGGATTGAACATCGCAACCAGCGGGCTGACATTCACCAGCTGCCCTTTTACAATGTCAAAGCCTTGCGGGGCGTTCATAAAAGCATTGACGATAGTAATAAATATGGCGGAAAAGGAGGCACCCAATGCTACAGGTATTAATAAAAGAAGGTGCTTCTTCTGATTTTTAAAACGATCCCAGGTATAAATGTAGATTCCCAGAAAAATGGCTTCAAAGAAAAAGGCGAACGTTTCCATGAACAGCGGCAGGGCAATCACATTTCCTGCCAGTTCCATGAAATTCGGCCAGAGAAGCGACAGCTGCAGACCAATCGCTGTTCCGGTCACGACACCCACCGCCACCGTGATAACAAATCCCCTTGTCCACCTTCTTGCTAATAAAATGTAGTGTTCATCCTGTTTCTTGATACCCACCCATTGGGCAATCATAATCATCAGCGGTACCCCGACGCCGATCGTTGCGTATATGATATGGAAGGATAGAGTCAGCTCGGTTAGAACCCGGCTGAAAAAAACCGCTTCTTGGTTAACCATTTTTCCTCACTGGACCACCTTTCTAAGGAAATGTTATGTATGTTTCATCTTTGGTGGTTTGGAATTTTTTCGAAACGTCCTTATGTTCTCCATTCCATCAGCTTTTCATTAACCTGAAAAAATACGACCGATAATAGATAGTGCCAAGACGGCTGCAACTATAAAGGCGAGCCAAACTAGCATCCGTTCTTGTTTTTTATAAATAGGAACCACTCTCCCATTGTCCAATAATTATTGTTAATTTACTTCAAAATGGTTTTTTATATAAAAACAGAAGAAGAGAAGCGTCTGATTCTTCTCTTCTACTCTATTTCATTTAAAATCGACATCTGAAGATGGTCTTCCCAGTTCCCATTAATCTTAATATTTTTCCGCGCAATGCCTTCCTTTTCAAAACCGGCTTTTTCAAGAACGCGGATGGAGCCAATATTGGAAGGCATGACACCTGCGGCAATCCGATGGAGTCCGAGTTCCTTGAAAGCATAATTTACTACAAGCTTCACTGCTTCCGTCATATATCCTTTACCGTTGTATTGACGGTCAAGGCTGTAACCGACATAACAGCTTTGAAATGAATCTTTAACGATATCGAATAATTCGATATCGCCAATTAACTCATTCGTTTTTTTTAAGAAGATCCCAAACGAATACTGCGTTTCTAGTTCCCGGCACTGGATGACAAACCGTATCGACCTCAATTGGTGCTCAAAGGAGTAAAAGTGCTCACTTCGCTTAGGTGAAGTTTCTTGAAAAAACTCGCGGTTTTTAATCGTAAGCTGCGTCATCGCTTTCGCATCCTTTTCCTCCAAAAAGCGAAGATAAATCTCCTTTCCTTCCAGTCTCATAATTTTTCCACTCTCCGATCCCGCTTCTATTCTATTAACATATGCACCAGCCATCATAAAAATCTATATAAACAAAATTATACACTCATGAAAAAAACTCCTTCTTCTTGCGAAAAAAGGAGCATTTACACAATGCTAGTGTGACTTATGCGGTCCGGCTACCGACTGGAGTTATTCAATACTGTTAAGGATGTCAGGGAACGGTACCCGCTATTCCACAGTGTCAAGATTGCTAATAGTTTCAGGCCCCCGTATGTACTTCCGTACTGTCAGCGCTAAATCAGCGATGAAGTATAACATGAGGGCAGGCCATGTCCAGTTCCATAGCGTTTCTGAAACCTCAAACATTTTGATAACAGCAGGATGAATCCATTTTAGACATAGGAGCGAGAGCACACCCCAGCAAAGGGAAAATGGCAGGCAAATGTGGCCGTGCAGTTGCATGGGAGTGCCGGAATAATCCCACCACTGTTGTCTGAAAAGTTTCTGGAGCAGGACCCCGCTTATATATTCCACCAAAGTGGGAATCGTGAAACATAGCGGCAGCACGAGAACCCAATGGGAATCCGGTTTAGTTAGCAAAACTAGCAGTACAGGCGCAAAGCCATACATCGGTTTAAACGGCCCGTACAAAAAATTTGGTTTGATAAAAATTCCTTTTGTAAAGAAGTTATAGCTGTTTTCAAGCACCCAGCCGAAAAAGGAGTAGATCGTAAAATAAAAAACGATGGAGGCAGCTTCTTCAAAAAGGACATTTTGCGCATTGATACCATTTATTATGCTAATCAGCATCGCAATCACCTCTTTAAATTAGAAAATCCATCGTTTATAGTTCGCAAAGGCTCGACTAAATATACGTAAATACCATTATATTACCTATTTTTTCGTAATGTTTTTCTCACTTTGTCGTTAACTTTCCACCAAAAACTTTTATCCATTTTCCAATTAAGAAACATTGTGTTGATTAATATCTGCACCTTTTATTATATTGTATTTATTAAATAAATATTTTTTGGAGGCACTGAAAATGGCTAACCAAACACATGATAAACGAGCTGCCCGAACGAAAATGCTAATTCGTGGTGCCCTGACAGAGTTAATGGAGGAAAAAGGGTTCGAAGGCGTCACAGTCAGGGATTTAACTGAAAAGGCACAAATCAACCGCGGCACTTTTTACCTGCATTACCGGGATAAATACGACTTGCTGGAGCAAAGTGAAGAAGAAATTCTGAAAGAAATAGAAGATAACGCAAGCGGAATCAATCCAAAAGATGCACTTCACTCTACGAGCCAGGATGAGCCATTTCCTGTCATTCTGAAGTTATTTAAATATTTTCAGGAGAATGCCCAATTTATGAGGGTAGTTTTGGGTCCAAAAGGGGATGCCTCCTTTCAAGTTAAACTGAAGGAATTAATCAAACAGCAATTTTTTCAAAATATCGCTTCAAAACTTAATTCGGAAGATATGCTTGTTCCTGCGGAATACTTGATCGCCTTTGTCAGTTCCGCCCAACTAGGGCTGATTCAGCACTGGCTGGAAACGGGGATGAAAAAGCCCCCGGAGGAAATGGCCTTAATTGCCGCTAAAATGATTTTATTGGGTCCAGGGCATGTAGCCGGAATCAAAAACTGACTCACTCCTCGGAACAAGCCCGCGTGATTTTACGGCTATTTCTATAACAATCAACACTTTGCCTCATATTGTTCATTGTAATTGCCCTGTCGGCATTTTAATATGGATATATAGAAACTCAACAATGTGTTGATTAAGGGGGGATCATTAAGATGAATCCAGCCATAAAAGTTGAAAACGTCAGTAAAAGCTTTAGCAAAAAAGTAGTTCTCCAAAGTGTAGACCTATCCATTGAAAAAGGACAATTATACGGACTCATCGGGCCATCGGGGGCAGGGAAAACCACACTCGTCAAAATGATTGTCGGGATGGAAAAAGCCGATAACGGTGAAATCCAGGTTTTGAACACAAAAATGCCGAATCTCGCCATCCTCCAGGAAATTGGCTACATGGCCCAATCTGATGCCCTATATGCCGAGCTTACTGGAGAAGAGAATTTGAAATTTTTCGCATCGCTCTACAAATTAAAAAAAGATGAACAGAAAAATCGGATTGCTTACGCTTCCGGGTTGGTCAACTTGACGGACGACCTAAAAAAGCGGGTGTCCGCTTATTCTGGGGGAATGAAGCGGCGATTGTCGCTCGCGATTGCCTTGATTCAGGATCCGAAAATTTTAATCCTCGACGAGCCAACTGTTGGGATTGACCCAGAGTTAAAACTATCAATCTGGAATGAGTTGCTGCGGTTGAAAAACGCTGAGGGAAAAACAATTATCGTGACCACCCATGTGATGGATGAAGCGGAAAGATGCGATTATGTTGCGATGGTTCGCGATGGTCAAATTTTAACAAGCGGCACGCCGGCAGAATTAAAGGAAAAATACCAAGTAGAACGGTTTGATGAGGTATTTTTAAAAGCGGGGGTGAAGCAGTCATGAGGATTACAGCCCTGATTAAAAGAATTGCCCAGCAGCTGCTCCGTGATAAACGGACGCTGGGGTTAATGTTTGTCGCCCCGTTACTAATACTGACCCTGATGTTCTTTTTATTTAACGGCAATACGGTTGATCCAAAATTAGGTGTGGTCAACATTGATGAAAGTCTTGTAACAGTCCTCAAAAAGGCGGACATTACCGTAAAGGAATATGATAAAGCCGCCAAAAACACCATTACGGACGATAACCTTGACGGTGTGCTCGAACAGGAAAATGGAAAAATGAAATTAACACTGCAGAACGATGACCCATCCAAGGCAAAGGCCTTGCAAATGAAGGTCAACCAAGCAGCCGCATCGCTTGTTCAGGCCAAACTCATTCAGCAGAACCCGGCATTGGCGGGTATAGTGGGACAAAAGATGGAAACTAAATATGTCTATGGAGATACGGACACAGTCTTTTTTGATGTCCTGAGTCCGATTCTGGTTGGCTTCTTTGTATTCTTTTTTGTTTTTATCATTTCCGGGATCGGCTTGCTGCGCGAACGTACAACAGGAACACTGGAGCGGCTGATGTCGACGCCGATCCGCCGTGCAGAAATAGTTACTGCTTACCTGGTTGGCTATGGGATTTTTGCCGTCATTCAAACCATTATTGTTGTCCTATACTCTATAAATGTTCTCGATATCGTCCTGGTCGGTTCCATCTTTCATGTGATTTTGATTAATTTACTGTTAGCGCTGGTGGCCCTATCCTTAGGGATTTTATTATCATCTTTTGCCTCTTCTGAGTTTCAAATGATGCAATTTATCCCAATCGCCGTCGTCCCACAAGTGTTTTTTGCCGGAATTTTCCCGCTTGAGGGAATGGCCGATTGGCTGCAGGCCATCGCCAAAGTCATGCCAATGTATTATGCCGGCGATGCCTTGAAAAGTGTTATGTATAAAGGTGAGGGCTTAGCCGATATTTCAGGCGACCTAATTGCTCTGGTGATCTTCGCTGCCATCTTTATCGTGCTAAATATCTTTGCATTGAAAAAATATCGGACCTTGTAGAAAAAGGAAAGCCGAGGGATGTTGGCTCCCTCGGCTTTCTTCATTTACATAAAACATGAATATTATCAAAGTTATCCTTATCTATACTTTCATCTCTACTTGAGCACAAAACACATTATACTTCTATCTTCACTAAAGTCCCAATCCACAAAGATATCAGCGACAGGGTTATTAAAAATTTCTTCAAAGCGGTTATCATGATGTAAATACAACTTTTCTAGTTCATCCTTTGCGACCATAAGTGTATTTTCATATCCCTTTTCAATTAACTTTTTTTCAATTTGAACTAAAATTCCATCCCGCTGTACCAGATAGATTTTTGGAGAGATAAAGATTGCCTCTGTTCTTTCAGGCCTTTTTTGAACTAAAATACTAATTCTTTCAACTTCATCCGTTAATAGCGTTAAATCAATAGGGCGGTCAATATTCAGAAGGTTTTGTTTAGCGATCTCACCTTCAAATTGGACCGTTATCATACCTGTATTTTGTGGATAATTCCAATCGTGGTAAAACGATTCAACATTTTGTTCAAATTCTAATTCGATAATTGCCTTCAATTGGTACAGGACCGTTTTCATGATTATATTTCGCGAAATTTCGATGTTATCTGAATTACCGTTCTCGAGCAAGGTCGATTCCAAAGGAGACAAAAACCCTCGTATGTAAAAAACTAGAAATCGCTCATTTGCGTAAGCAAAGCAGGATTCCGGGCCACGGCCAAAACTTTTCCTTAACAATTTGCTAGTTAGGCTGCTTATATCCATTAACTTTTGCTGCAGTATTGATGACATAAGTGATTTGACCTCTCTTTCGACAAAGGCAAAAAAAGACTGCTTAACATTATCATGTCCAGGCAGTATGATTTTTACTATTTACTAATAAACCTTGTTAAAGGTAAAAATCAAATAGCTCTTATTATGTTTACAATCCCACATCAAAAATATATCCTGGATTGACCTATTAAATATTTTTTCAAATAATCCCCTATTCTTAAAGTATCCCTTTTTTATTTCTATAGTATAAGTTAATAATAGGTCTGTTTGACCCTGTTCCAATAACAAGTATTCCAGTGGTAGCTTGCTCTCTTGAGATTCAATCGCACAAATATCCTGAGTATACTTGACAACCTTAAGGTCGTACGGGAATTTATGCAGCTGTGAACCAACCATTCGTACTGTTTGAAATAACTTCTTTTCAAACTCTTCATCTATCTTTACATCCGGATTGAAAGTATTATCCACTAATAACAAAATACCGGAGTTAGTATGAAAGTTCCAATCTTGATGAAAGGAATCGAAGGAAATCCTTAAAAGTTGAGATGCCTCTTGCAATAACTCATTGGATAATGCAGATATTACAGAGGATCGATATCTCATTACCAAGTTATACTCTTTTTTGTCGATTAAGACTTCTTCTGCAGATGTCTTAAAGTTACGAATATAAATGTATAGACGGTTTTCTTTTAACACAGAATAACATGTTTCAGGGCCTTTCCCAACCCCCTGCTTGATAATTCTACTGAAAGAACTGCTTACAGATAGCAGATCTTCTTGCGTTGCAACCATTCAAATCCCCCTTATAAAAATAAAAAGGCCTAACTTCACAAAAAGGAAGTTAGGCCACGGTCAAGACGACTAATAATAATAGTTTCTACCATTTACCATCACAATGATTTATAGATTATTAAAAAAGGATACTTTTAGTTAGTATGATATAACTAATGACTGCAAGACATTAGACATATATCATCATAGCATCATTTACATAGGATAACAACAGGTCATGATGAAAATTTAACGAATGAATGTTTCATAGGTGCAAAAACCCCTATTTTTTTAAATCCCAATTACATTACCCTGTCTTTTTCCCATATTTCCGTTGTTCCTGTACAAAAAGGATTCCGAGTTCATGGTGTTCACCCTCGAAAAGGGCGCGCTGGACGAAGCGGATCTCGCCGTTTGTATCGAGAACGTCAAGCTTGCAATGGGCACGATTTTTTTGGAGCGCCTCATAAAATGTTGACTCATCACGAATTTGCATTCCGTTCACTTTCGCAATGGTTTCCCCGACCTTGAGACCCATTTTATCTGCCGGCGATTGCGGAATGATGCCAATGATCATCAAGCCGTTATTTTTTTTCGAAAAATAAACTGGTTTGTTGTCATCCTTTAAGTAAGCGAATAATGATATAGCTTCCCGGCCGATGACAGCAAGTCCGACTGTCACAATCGATAATAGCGGATACCAATAGCCCGCCGCTGAAAGCAATGTTATGAATACTCCAAGCGTAATCACTTGACGGCCATGCTTTTTAACGGCTTCGCTTGGAAGCATCCCTTTGATTTGCTGATGAAAGCTAATGGCGAAGGGTACTAGAATAAAAGAATATTCTGTCACACCCAAATGAAATACCGGCCACCAATCGAATGGCAGTTTTAACGCATTTCCTGGTACCAGCATAAGCATTGGAAGCATCCAGAGGCGCTTCACCTCATGGGCACCAATGCTTTGGCCGCGTTTGCTCTTAACCAGCTTTGGTGAAGTCCCCTTGGTACCATTTTTTAAAATAAGGATCCCTTCAGCGATTATGAGGAAACCCAAAATGACCACGATGGATGGATAAATCCTGTCACTAATCTGGTTAAAGGCTTTTGAAAAAAACGGAATCGACCAATTGTTTTGTGCAAACAGGATGACCGCAAAGAATGCAGCCCCGACCGTGTAAGCCGGCGACATCCAACGGACATTGGTGGTCAATGACCACAAAAGGGTAGTCCCCGCGATTAGCATGATTGCCGCAAATGGCACAGCGATTCCCGCGGCGACTACAATGACCGACAGAATTAGACCGATGATAAGCCCGAGAGGAAACAGTTGCCGCAGCTCAAAATAGGCATCCTCCGCCCGAACATGAAAATTTTTCCGTTCACGTTTTACCCTCATCACACCCAAGATTCCTGCAAGGAAAACGAGATAGTATAAAACAGGATGAAGAAATAACTTGCCTGTCCCTTTGAGAAGTTCCACAAGCCATATTTGTACCAAATCCTGTCACCTGCCTCTATCAAAGTTTCTAGTAATGGAATTTAAAAGTCTCTAAGTTTTATTTTACCAAATTAAAACCATAAAACATATTGCTAGATTATAGAAACTTTTAAAATAGTTATTTTGGAGCGGGTGGTTTTTTTGTCTGATTGCGGTTATCCGCCGAATATGACTGGATATCCGCCAATTTTATGAAGTTATCCGCTCAATTTTTCTAATATCCGCCAACCTGTTTGAGCTATCCGCCAAAATACGAATGGTATCCGCCAAACCGGATTCAGGAGCACAAAAAAGCAGCAACCCTCTATCCAAGGGCTGCTGCTCTGCTCCAAAAAGATACCCTATTTCGCCGCCAGCCTCAACGCTGCTTGCAGCTGCAGGTCGTTTTTCTCTTTTTTCATTTCTTTCATCGCGGCTTCTTCTAGTTTGGAGGCCGTTTTCGCGTCAATTTTCCCAGTTGCAGGAAGATCGTGATTTTGCTGGAAGCCTTTTACGGCTGCTGCAGTTTCCTCACTGAAATAACCATCCGTCCGCCCTGGAGCAAGTCCCAAACCGTCTAGAATCTCCTGAGCGTTCTTCACCTGTTCATTGTTCATGTCCTTAACAAGCGGCTTTTCAATCTGAAGCGGATGAGTAGAGAAGATAACCGGCTGCTTAACGGCCACATCTGGCTTGATGCCCTTCTTATGAATCCAATTTCCATCCGGAGTCAGCCATTTATATAATGTCAGCTTGATGTTGCTGCCGTCCTCCATCGGCATCGCCTGCTGAACAGTGCCCTTGCCGAATGTTTTCTCGCCCACAATCGGGTAGCCGGCCGCTTCCTTTAACGCTCCAGCTAGAATTTCCGAAGCTGAAGCACTGCCTTTGTTTGTGAGAACGACTACCGGATACGGCTTTTTCTCAGTTATCGTTGAAAAGAAGCGCCTCTTATCACCGTTTCTCTCCTGAATTTGAACGTACGGCTTATCGTTTGGAATAAACTCTTTTAAAATCTCGTCAACACTCTCGAGGAGTCCGCCCGGGTTGCCGCGCACATCAAGCACGAGTCCTTTAATTTTGTCATCTTCTAACTCTTTTAAACTCTTTTTAAAATCTTCATCTGTTTGATCGGAAAAAGAAGTAATCTCGATATAGCCGACTTTTTTGCCGTCCTGCTTTTTGACGGAAGAATGCACTGTTTCAAGCGGAATTTCATCGCGCTTTACTTTTACTGTCAATGGTTCTTTGAGGCCTTTTCTGGCAATCTCCAAAGTGACGGTTGTCCCCTTTTTGCCGCGAATTTTGAGCGTCGCTTTATTCAGGTCTAGCCCTTCAACAGAGTCCCCGTCCACCTTTAAAATTTGATCATTCGGCTTGATTCCTGCTTTTTCAGCAGGTGAATTTTTAAAAGGCGAGACAATGACAATTTTGCCGTCGACCATTCCCACTTCGGCACCGATTCCTTCGAAGGAGGATTCCAAGGTTTGTGTAAATTGCTGGGCTGTATCCTTATCCATATAAACAGAATATGGATCCTTTAATACCGAAAGCATCCCTTGGATGGCGCCCTCGACCAGCTTATCTTGGTCTACTTTTTCGACATAGTTGTCTAGGATCAGTTCATAAGCCTTCTCCACCTTTTTCAAATCCTTGGCTTCCGTTTCGGATGCCGCCGTCTGGACATCGGCAGCTTTAGGCTTGTTTTGCGGGATCAATGCCTGTTCTAGCTGGGAGGATGCATCCTTTTTCTCTAAAAACTGCATACTCGCATATGTGCCACCTGCCCCTGTTATCAGCGACCCTGCCATCATCAAGGCTATCCATTTTTGATTCATTTAAAGGTCCTCCTCATATAGTACGCTTAATAATCTATTTTCTAAAAAGGCTCCGAATTCCTGCCCGATTATTAAGATATATGTAAGGATTGGACGAGTTATGAGTGGCAGAGAGGATAAATGAAAACTCGCCGATTGGCGAGTCCGATAGGACGAAGACAGAGGCGTAGTTGAATTTATGCGTTAAGAAAGTATAAAGCTTTCGACAGAAAGTTTATGCTTTCTTATTAGCTAAATGAAAACTCGCCGATTGGCGAGTCCGTTAGGATGGTTCATGAGGCAAAGTTGAATTTATACTTCCTATTAGCAAAAAACAGGCGGAGCCTCTGCCCCGCCTGTGTAAGTTATTATTTTTACAATGGCACAATTCCCACCGGATTGATAGCCGCGTGATATTGCCATTTGCCTCTGTATAGCTCGAAGTGCAAGTGCTGGCCGTGGGAGTCGCCGGTATTACCCATAAGTCCGATTTGCTGGCCCTTCGTCACGGTAGTGCCCTCGCCCACCATTCTCGTGCTCATATGCGCATAAACGGTTGTATAATACTGACCATTGATATTATGCAAAATGTAAACGACGTTACCATAACTGCTTGAGAAATGGGAAACATACACTTCACCGTCGGCAGCGGCTACAATCGGCACAGAGCCCGCCTTGGCAATGTCAACGCCGTAGTGGAAGCTGCCGCCCCTTCCGCCGAATCCCGAAGTAATGACACCAGCAGCCGGTCTTGTGAAGCTGCCTCCTGAAACTGGTGGTGCTGCAGCTACAGCTACATTATTGCTGCCATTGCTGGACGGCTTAGCGGCTGCTGCAGCTGCAGCGGCGGCGGCAGCAGCTTGCTGAGCTTTGATTGACCTTTGAATTGCAGCCTCCTGAGCAGCAAGAATTTGCTCCTGCTCCTGCATGTCCACTACATATTCCTGTGCTTCTGCTTTTTCGTCAGCTATTGCAGCCAATAAATTATCTTTTTCAGCACGTTGTGCGCTTAATTGCTCGTTCATCTTTTTCAAATCAGCGACCATCGTTTCTAAACTAGCAAGATCTGATTCTACTTTTTTCTGCTTTTCTTCCACTTCAGCTTTGTCAGCCTCGTGCTGCTTTAAAATATCCTGGTCTGCCTGCATAAATGTTGCTACCGCACTTGCCCGGTCAATAAAGTCACTAAAACTCTGCGACCCTAGCAAAACATCCAGGTAATTTATGACAGTTCCATTTGCCTGATAACTGCGGACACGATCCTTCAAAAGAACATTCCGTTTTTCAATCCGTTCCTGCAAGACCTTTATATCTTCTTGAAATTTGGCGATTTCAGCCTTTGTTTCGTCAATCTTTGCATTTTTTTGATTGATTTTACTCGTTGTGTCGTTCATAGCAGCTTCAAGACGGCTAATTTCATTATGAACATTGTTTTCTTGATTTTGCAGATCATTAATTTTTGCATTCGCATCGTTAATTCCTGATTTAAGTTCGGACCGCTGGCTGTGGATCTTATTCTGCTCACCCTTCAGACTGGAAATAGAGGCTGCTTCTGTTGTCAGCGGCAAGCCTCCAAGGACAGTCCCAAGTCCGACGGTGGCAGCAGCGGTCAGCGTAATTATCGTCTTCTTCATTCCGATTTCTCCCTCGTTTCTCTCGCTCATAGGTTAATCGTCCCTATTTTTCAAATGATTCTATAAAACACACAAAATCAGGAAGGAACAATATACGGTTCCCTCCTGATCATATTAAACTTTTAAAAATTTCCTTACCGACATGACACTGCCCCAAACTCCGATAAAGGCACCCATTAGAAGGAGGATACCGGCAACCTGGTAGAAGAATGGATCGAACGGCAGGATCTTGATAAATGTCCCAACCAGCTTAGGGCTGATATAATCGTAGGCCCGGTAATACGCGATGCCGATTAAGATGATCGGCAAGATTGAACCGATAATTCCAAGCCATAATCCTTCGAGGAAGAACGGCCAGCGAATAAAGGAGTTTGTCGCTCCTACCAGCCTCATAATCTTAATTTCTCTTCTTCTCGCAATAATCGTAATTTTGATTGTATTGGAAATAAGGAAGATCGCCGTAAAGAACAAGCCTAGGATTAACACAACTCCGACATTTCGGCTGGCTTTAATGAACTTAAATAGTTTTTCAACCTTGTCCTGACCGTATTTGACCTTGGCGACATAATGGAGCTTTTCCACTTTTTTCGCCGCCTTCATTGTGTCGGTTGGATTTTTTGTTTTTACAATAAACACGTCATTTAAAGGGTTATCCTGTTCAAAAAGCTTAAAGGCTTTCCCTTCTTCACCCATGCTCTGAACTAAATCTTTCAATTCTTGTTCCTTAGGAGAAAATTTAACACTTTTCACTTCTGGAATGGCCTGAATCTGGGCTTTCAAGGCATCCTGATCCTGCTTGTTGGCAGCAACGTCGATATGAACGCGGATTTGAACGTCCTCTTCAATCGTATCGGCCACTTTATTTAAATTCATCATAATCACAAAAAAGACACCGACTAAGATAAGGGTAACGGTAACGGCACCAACTGAAGCAAATGTCATCCAGCCGTTTCTTTTAATACTCTTTAAACTTTCCCGGGCGTGACGGCCAATTGTTCTAATTTTCATAACCGTATTCACCTCTTTGTTCATCACGCGCAATTCTTCCGCCTTCAATGGCGATGACGCGATGTTTTAAAGTATTGACTATCTCTTTGTTGTGGGTTGCCATCACGACAGTTGTGCCGCGATTATTGATTTCTTCAAAAATTTTCATGATCTCCCATGATGTATCAGGGTCAAGGTTCCCTGTCGGCTCATCGGCAATAACGAGTCTTGGTGAGTTAACAATGGAACGGGCAATCGAAATACGCTGCTGCTCACCGCCGGAAAGCTCGGAAGGAAGCATTTTAATTTTATGCTTCAAGCCAACAAGGTCCATAACTTCCATGACACGTTTCTTGATTACCTTCGGCTGCGCCTCAATAACCTCTAAAGCGAATGCCACATTTTCATAGACTGTTAGAGTTGGAAGCAGTTTAAAGTCCTGGAAGACGACGCCCAGGTTACGACGGAATAACGGAACCTTGCTCATCTTTAACTTCGCAATATTCGCTCCATTGATCGTGATTGTTCCAGAGGTTGGAATTTCTTCGCGGTACATCATTTTAATAAATGTAGATTTGCCGGCACCACTTGGCCCGACGACATAAACAAATTCACCTTGATTAATCCGGACGTCAATCCCGTTGATAGCGGAAACGCCATTCGGATATTTTTTGTATACTTCCTGCATTTCTATCATATAAAATCACCTATTGTTTTAAGTTTGTTTTACAAATTTCGACAATACGGCCAAAATACCTACAACTATATGCATATTTCTGCATAATAGTATTATAACATCATAATTTGTCAAAAAAAGTGGTATTTATATTACAGTTTCTTTTCAAAAATACAAAAAGAGACATGTTTCTTTACATGTAACAATATTTTTAGTAAATTCATGTTCTTTTGTCGAATTTTCTTCACGGACCATATTAGGATAACATACATAATTTGAATGTCCAAGCATTAGGGGGAAGGAGATTCTGGAAAAAGTAGTTAGGATTAAGCTATTTTCCGGGGGTGAAAAATTAAAAACGCCCTGTATGGGAACAGAGCGTTTCTTGTGTAGTTTTTACTTTTTCGCAGATAGCCACTCAGCCACTTTGTCAGCATCATCACCAGTAATGACGCCTGCAGGCATTCCGCCGCGGCCATTATGAATGATATTTAGGATTTCATCCTTGGAGTATTTAGAGCCAACCTTTGTTAGGTTAGGTCCTACTCCGCCTTTAAGGTCTCCCCCGTGGCAGCTGGAGCATTTTTGATCAAAGATCTTAGCAGCTTCATCACCGGTTGCAGTGTCTTTACCACCGCCGCCAGTGTCCTTGTCCCCGCCGCCGCCACAAGCAGCGAGTCCCATTACTAATGATGTTCCTAATAACAACGTTAGCAACTTTTTCTTCATTGTTACTCCCCCTAATGTAAATAATCCCATCACTGATTAATTATACCAATGTTATGGGCGTTTGAAACCCTCCCCTAACACCTCTGCGGCATCCATAACCACGATAAATGCAGACGGGTCAAGGGTTTTGACCAATTGTTTCAATTTTGTGAACTCCGTTTGATCCACCACACACATCAAAACTGGGCGTTCATGCTCGGTGAAACCACCGTATGCAGATAGTTTTGTCACACCACGGTCTATTTTATGCAAAATTCCTGCACGAACTTCTTCTTGCTTATTAGTAATTATCATCGCCATCTTTGACCGGCCAAAACCGACCTGAACCAAATCAATGGTTTTGCTGGTTACATACAGTCCGATTAAGGCATATAAGGCTTTTTCAATATCAAAAACGATGGCCGCTGTGAGGACGATGAGGCCGTCAATCATAACGACACATCTACCTAGAGTAAAACCCGTGTATTTATTAATAATCTGTGCGGCAAGGTCTGTTCCGCCAGTCGATGCATTTCCTCTAAAGACAATCCCAAGACCAAGACCAACGCCAATCCCGCCGAACAAGGCACCAAGCAATGCATCATGAGTCCACGGTTCCCAACCTTTTGTTAAAAAAACTACAAATGGTAGAAAAACAGTTCCAGCTAGTGTTTTGACGCCAAATTGTTTTCCAAGCAACATAACTCCAGCGATAAACAATGGAATATTGAAAGCCCATTGGACGTAGGCGGGCTCAAGGCCGAGCACAGATTTTAAAATAGTGCTGATGCCGCTGACCCCGCCCGAGGCAATTTGGTTTGGCAAGAGAAAAACGTTGAACGTAATCGCAATAATGGCTGCACCGACCAGAACAAAAAGGTAGTCGGCGGCGATTCTAGTTTTTGGATAAGTGTTTGTTAAATTGCTCAATATATTCATGAAATGATACCTCTCTTATTAAATTCCGATTGAGAGTATAGCATGGGAGAAATATGGTGTAAATGGCATTGGGTTAACGCGATAAAGGGGTAAATTTTTATTTAGCATTTGTATTTTTAATTGGTTTCATAAGGAGAGTTTTTGAAATTGAAATAGCCCGTGAGGTGAATAATTTGTCGGATGTTAGCTGCTGATATGTTATAATCTGTAAATGAGGAGGTGAATATGATGGAACAATTAATAAAGCAAATGATGGAGCAGATGAATCAGCAATTTGCCAAAATAGATCAGCAATTTGCTAAAATAGACCAGCGATTTACCAAAATAGACCAGCAATTTGATCAAGTAAACCAGCAATTCAGCCTCATGAACTCTCGTTTTGACAGAATTGAAGATCGGATTCAATCTCTAGAAGAAACAGTAAAAAACAACGCTTCGGAATTTAGAAGCCATTTTCGCCGTATCGAAGATAAACTGGAAAGCCATGATAAAATGTTTGAATTAATTTCTGGCTCTAAAAAATAACCTCTACGAAATAATCATAAATCAATCAGACCGCTCATTAATCTTCATTAAATCCACCATGATCCGCAAATATTTTTCCAAAATTAAAGCCTTTGCCAACTAAGTCGACAAAGGCTTTAAAAATTATTATTTCCTATTATGAAATACGTGAACGTAAGTAAGCATTAATAAATTGATCCAATTCTCCATCCATGACAGCCTGAACGTTACCAGTTTCAGCATTAGTACGATGGTCCTTTACCATGGAATACGGATGGAAGACGTAAGAGCGAATTTGGCTTCCCCAGCCGATTTCCTTTTGCTCGCCGCGAATTTCCAACAGCGCCTTTTCCTTCTCTTCAATTTCTCGTTGGTAAAGTTTAGATCTTAACATGTTCATGGCATGCTCGCGGTTTTGAATCTGCGACCGCTCGGTTTGGCAGCTTACCACAATGCCGGTCGGGAGATGGGTAATTCGGATGGCTGATTCTGTTTTGTTAACGTGCTGTCCGCCTGCGCCACTGGAACGGTACGTATCTACCCGTAAATCCTCAGTCCGAATTTCAACCTCGATATCATTGTTTAGTTCCGGCATTACTTCACAGGATGCAAAAGATGTATGCCGCCGGCCAGATGAATCAAATGGCGAAATCCTTACCAAGCGGTGAACTCCTTTTTCTGCCTTCAGGTAACCATAGGCATTGTGCCCTTTAATAGCGAGGGTCACGCTTTTGATGCCTGCTTCATCACCCGGAAGATAATCAAGGGTTTCTACCTTAAAGCCCTTTTTCTCGGCCCACCTTGTGTACATTCTTAGCAGCATGGAGCCCCAGTCCTGTGACTCTGTTCCACCGGCACCCGGGTGAAGCTCAAGGATGGCATTATTTTTATCGTACTCTTCACTTAAAAGAAGCTGCAATTCAAATTGACCTAACCGGTCTGTCAACTGCTGAAGCTCTTCTTCCAGTTCGGTCTGCAACTCGGCATCGCTTTCTTCTTTCACCAGCTCATAGGTCACTTCCAGGTTCTCAAATGATTCGTGCAGTTCATAAAACTCATGAACCTGGTCCTTCAATCCATTGGCCTCGCTGATTACCTTCTGGGCCTTTTCTTGATCATTCCAGAAATCGGGGTGGAGCATTTCGTCCTCTAGCTCTGCAATCCTGGCTTCCTTGTTTTCAAGGTCAAAGAGACCCCCTAAAGTCCGCTAATTTCTTAGCCGTAATTTCAAGTTCATTGCGAATTTCCGCTAATTCCATTTTCGTCACCTCTAAAAAGTTATAACGTTTATTATAGTGTATTCCTTAAATGCTTGTAAGTCCTTGTTCATTATAACTTGAGAAGTGGGAAAAGTTCAAAAAAAGGTGTAATTTGTTTTTTTGGTCATTTTTAGCGATAATCAAGAAATTATCCCCTAAAACCTTCGTATTTTCCTATATGAATCTGTCGAAAATGGTACTATTAAATATGAGCAGGTGTAAAATATGAATTTATTGGATGAACTAATTGATACATATTTAACGAACAATATCGGACAGTCTTACCTGGATTTAGAGACGAAACAAGTTGTCTATGACGAAGACCCACTCATAACCGGCGAAGAAGGAATAGACTGGGATGATGAGGAAAATATAGACCGTTATGTAGAGATTCCAAGCATCGAATCTTTTCAAGCATTTCGGCTAATGGAGCTATTTGCAGCACAGGTTAATATAGAATTTATAGAGAAAAAAGAGGTGTAAAGCGAGATGGAGAAACCAAGCCGGAATGAGCCTTGTCCTTGCGGGAGCGGCAAAAAGTATAAAAAATGCTGCGGCGCAAGTGAAGCTGTGTCCATCACCCATTTACTTGAAAGTGAAGCCGACGAGCTGCAGAAGCAAATGATTCATTTTGCGTTCAATTATTTTGGCGCAGAAATCGAAGATGATTTTGAAATGTTCGTGGAGTATAGCAGCCTCGAGCTAGAGGACGAAGAAGAACGGGAATTCTATGAAGTGGTTCATGCCATCTGGTTTTCCCTTTTTGAAGAATTGGATGACGGAAAAAAAGTTATTGAGAAATTTATTGCGGCCGAAGCTGGAAAAATTAAACGGCCGAAGCTGAAGCAAATTTTTCAAACATGGACGAATGGTCGAACGATTGCCGGGAAAGTCTTAAAAGTTGAAAATAACAAGCTGACAGTGGAGGATGGCTTTACGGGGGAACAGCTTGAGACAATTATTACAGGTACGCCGGCTGATTTTGAGAAAGGCGCTCTCTTTTTGGGTATGTTGGTACCATTTGGACAAAACTTTGCGTTTTTCCCAGCGCCATTTGATTTGCCGGATTTAAAACCTGAGGTTGCTTTTTCTTATATCGAGGATAGCAGTATCGCCGCCGACTATCCGTCCCCACAACAGTATTTGGATGATTTTTTCATTGAAGTTTTGAGCGAACTGCCGATGGTTGGCGGCCTAATCGAAACGGATGACATCGAATGGCCCGCCCCGGTTTACAAGGAAGTTGCCGACCTTTTCAAAGCACAAGCAGAAGCTTTCGACACGCCTGCGCCAGTTGTGGACGCAGGGATTGTCCTTTGGTTTAGTTATTGCCAAAAGCGAAAAAAGCGGATTCAGAATCCGAATCTATATGCCGCCGGGCTGCATTATTTAATGCAAAAAATGATGCCGATGCTGGAAAAAGTATTTACACAAAAGGAGCTTGGGCAGATATACAGCGTGTCCGCTAGGTCCATTTCCACCATCTCATCGGACATGGAAAATGTCCTAAGCCAAGAAATAAGCGAAATGATGAATATTGTGTACGGGGGTGACGAGGAACCAAAGTTCGAAGAGGCGGAGGTCATTGAGTTTCCGAAAGGAAAAGATGAAAAGGTGCGTAGAGGAAACCCAAGTAAAGCTTCCACCTTTACGATAAATATTCCTGACAAATTGCCCAAGAAGGTTTCAAGACGAAATGAAGACCGTGCTCAGGAATTAGTTTTTGAGGCCTTGCGTGCAGATGGGGTTAAAGTTCTCCACCTCATTCAAGAAGCAATCAATATTAATCCGTATTGTGTAGATGCCTTTGTTTTACTTGGTGATATTGCACAAAAGCCCGAAGAATCTGCGGAATTGTATTGGCATGGCATGCAGGTTGGCGAAAAGCATCTCGGCAAAGAGTTTTTTAAAGAAAACGAAGGTTACTTTTGGGGGCTGATTGAAACAAGACCGTACATGCGGGCAAAGTTCAATTATGCCGAGACAATCTTTCTGCTAGGGAAAAAAGATGAGGCTATCCAGCATTATGAGGAACTGCTCAGGTTGAACCCAATGGATAATCAGGGTGTCCGTACTTCCTTGTTTGTGGCTTACATGGAAAAAGAAGAATTTGAAAAGGCCGAGGAACTGTTGGAAAAATTTGATGAGGAAACAACAGAAACTATCTACAATAGGCTTTTGCTAGAGCTGCTTGTAAACGGCTATACCGTAAAAGCAAAAACATTAGTGAAACAGGCAAAAAAAAGTAATAGGTTTGTGTTATATTACCTAACCGGCAAAAAGAAGCTGCCAAATCAAACGCCTGAATATTACGGTTTCGGGGATGAGAACGAAGCTATTGTGTATGTGGCGATGCATTTGCATTTGTGGGGGAAGGTTGAAGGGCTTAAGGAATGGTTGAAAAAGATATGATAAAGAAGTTAAAATCAAAGGAAGTCTAAAAAGGGGCTACCAGAAAGCCAAATAATATGACTTTCTGGAAAGCCCCTTTATCTATTTTTGCGATTGTGAATTAATTTACATGCCGTGAATCTTCATAGCTGCCCTTTGAGTGACAGTTTGCACACTTCGAATGGATGTCCTTATGGACAGTATCCCTAGAGTGGCAGGATGTACAAGATGTATTTTTATCTTTAATCGCTTGCACCACTGCTGGATTCGTACTTTGGTGACAAGTATTGCAAGTGATTGGGTTGCCATTTGCATCTTGTCTGCCATCGCGGGCATGTTCGTGCGTTAGTGATTTTGCGTGACATCCTGTACAATCCGGTTCATTATTTGCCTTATGAAGTTCCGGAAGATCATGATTGTTAAGAAGTCTTGTAGGTGTCGACTGATATCCTGTATAGCCTTTAACCTGTGAACCAGGCTGGTGGCAGAGGATACAATCATTCGTTTCGCGATTCTCCGTTACCCTTAATGGCGTCGTAGGATCTACATTGGTTGGCTGATATTTGATTGATGGTGTTGATCCGTGTGGCGCGTAAGCAAATGTCCCATCAGGATCTTCATGACACTGACTGCAATTTGCCGGGACGGAAATATAATTGTGACAGTTGTCGCAACGATTGTTGGAATGTGTTCCGTTAAAATATAGCTTTTTGCTATGGACATTTTCCAAATCACCATTGCTTCCCTCAAAGCTATTGGCCTGGTGACAGGAAGTACAGTTGGAAATATTTGAATCCTTCATATCCGGGTAGGTATTGGTATAGAATTTCCACTCTTTTGTGATAGATATACCGGAAAGGTCAGTCGCTGAAACGTAAACAGTATGATATGCTTCATTCTCCAAATTTTCGGAAGGAGTGTAACTTACTAAGCCAGAAACTGCATCATATTGGAAGCCTACAGGTTGTCCGTCCAATTTCACTACGATTGAATCGGCATTAACTGACCCGTTGGGCGATGTTACTACCGCAGAAATAGCAGGCTTTAAATTATCTACTCCGTATTTAAATGGCGTTGCATCTGAAACCACAGGTTTGACTGCAACGGTAAACTTCCAGTTTCGGGTCATGCTGTTGCCCCATTTATCTTCAGCATATAATGACAGAGTATGTTCACCATTGCGAATTGTCCCAGTATACGTAATATAAGCTGTTTTCTTGGATGTAACAACATAATCACTATAATCCTGATATCCTTCATATTTAAAGTCAAAAATTACCGGCGTTCCATCCAACATTAAACTCACATTGTCCTTAATTTCCGTTAAATCCTTTAATCTCGCTGAAATATTCAATGTGCTGTTAGTGAGGGTGGCCCCATTGGTTAAGCCACTAAAATAATCAAGGATTGGTGCTGTGTTATCAACAATAAAGCTCCATGTTTTCGTGCTTAAATTACCGTTAATATCTTTTGCTTCCAGAGCCGCAGTGTAACTGCCGCTGGCAAAATTTTTATTATATGTTACAGTACCAGTTTCGGGGTTAATATTTATGGAAACACTGCTCACATAACTATTATTTAATTTGAGCTTTACTGAACTCCAATCAACTGTTGTATTATCCTTTATTGTTGCAGATAATTGACTCAAACTAGCCTGTTCACTTTTATCTACAGGACTGAGATTGCTGAACTTAGGCGCTTCCTTTACGATAAAGGACCAGGAATCGTTAAGAGTGTTCCCTGCATTGTCATTGATGCTGACTTCAACGGTGTTGGTTCCATCCTTTAAATCGGATGCTTTATAGAAAATGGTCCCTTCCTTGCGTTCGACTTTGTACGAAAATTGTGCATTTACCTGAGTGCCGTTTATTTTCATGCTCAAGCTTTGATCATCCAAATCATTTGCACTTTTTACATAGGTAGATATATCCGGATTTGAAACGGTAGTCGTACCATTACTGGAAGGCTTGTAATTCGAAAAATTATTACTTAAAGCGGAAACATAAAATGTGCTTAGCATCAATATAGCAGCAATGAACACCACGCTGATACCAATCGATTTACGACTCATCTTAAAACTCCCCCATTTTGTGAGACATGTTTTGTCTCTCTTCTCTATTTACTTTTCTTTAAACCAAATGGCAGTTCCCATCCTATCCCCCCTTTTGTTTTATTGATTAAAAAAGATCTAAAACTAGTAGATCTAATTCACTAATTTTGGATAATACAATGAATTTAATAACAGAAAAACACACGGTAATGAGAAAGTCTCAATGTAAATATAATCCTGCAAAAATATCGACATTGAGCCTTTTTGCTTATACGAGTATCCTTTTGTGGGTATTTATACCCATTTTAAAGATGCTAATATTATTTTCTTTCCCAAACGCACAAAAACGAGAGGAAATTTCCCTCTCGTTTTTTACGGCTACTTCTTAGGTGCATGGGCGGCCTCGATAAATGAGTTATTGGTGCTATGGCATTTGGAACATGCCTGATCAATATCATTTTTATTATGGCCAACAATTGAATTAATGGCCTGACCTGCATCATCATAAATCGCCTTGCCCTTTATACCGTAAATTTCAGTTGACCCATTATGGCATTTGGTACAGAACTCCCGTTCATTTACCGCATTCCATGACGTCCCTGAAGTTCTATATTTATCAGTTACTGTTGGATTATTACCCAATATTTCCCGCAAATTATACAGATTGTTCGATCCATGTGTTTCATGGCATTCCGCACATGGGATTGGGCCATTTAATTGGCTGCCATCTCTTTGAGTAGTTGCATTCACCGAAAGGCTAAAATTATGGCCGGAATTGGCGTCAAGATAAAAGGATTCGATATCTGAACTAACCTTATTTTGTTTTTTCTTATCAAGATTATGGCACCTTAGGCATAAGGAATAATCTGAAATCGTTTTGTTAGGAACATCAAAATCTGTAGGTTGATTAAATTTAGTTGTTTCAGTGCCTAATGCAGTTAAAGACTTGTTATATTTTAATAGCTCATACATTCCTTTATCCGCAGGTATTCCAGCAAAATTTATCGTATTATCATGACAAGTTTCACAAGATGTATCCAAACTGTCCACCGTTAATGGGGTGGCTCCCATTTTCTCTTGATCTTCCGAATTATGTTTATAGACATAATGGTCCTTTAACAAATTCGGGTTTTCCTCTGACCATTCCGCATGAGGGTTATGACAACTTGTGCATGATGTTGCTTCCTTTAAATTGTCCTTTCCAGTTGATGAATACTCAACCGGATTATCATGATGGTACTTACTTGTTATTCCGTCAATTAGCGGTGCATTCGTAGTACCGTCATGACAGGCCATACAGTAGTTTTGTGAATCTTTACCATTTAACTTTTCATTAAAATCAATAAGATAGGAACCACCATCCCTGGAAGGCGTGATTTTACTTTTTCCATCCAGATTGTCATATGGTGAATCCGTATGTGTACTATGACAGGAAGCACACATATTTGTATTCAACTTGTAATGTCCATGAGGATTGGACGATGCGTGACTCTGCTTGTCAATATCATCCCAATCGGCATTTGTCTTGGTTGTAATTTTAAAAAATTTCGTAAATACCGGATTGTCCAAATCATCAACAAGTTCGGGATCTAGGTACACCAGATATGTCCTGTTAATTTTTAATTCACCAGCAGCAGGAGTAAAGGTGATATCGTAATAGTATTTATTATTATTTAAAACTGGCTCACCGATTTGAGTCGTTCCATTAATAGAATCCGAGCCCAATATTACTTTTATAGGGTTATAGCTTCCAGTATCAATTTTGCTTTTAAGCTGATCCATTCTTTGGTCGTCAACAACAGTTATCTTGATTTTCGCATTAAGCGGAACGCTGGTTAAATCTTCGGACTTTTTTTCCGAATTGTCTGGGAAGATAATTTTTGTATCGCCGATGTATGGTCTAGTTAAAGCCACGATAAAGGAAGTTGTGGCACTAGCCACTTCACCTGTTACTTTATCGGTAATTTCCACCGAAACAGTATGAGTACCTTCCGGCAATGTCTTTGTTGAAAAAGACCACTGTTTTGGCGAACTGGATTCATTAATCGTCCAATCGCCTGCATTAGTGGACGAATCGGAAATCTTCTTGCCATTTTCTGATAGGGTAAACAATAAATCAGTTTTTGGTTCATCAGCAGTATAGGTTCCTGAGATTAAAATATTTGTTGAATCAAAAACTTCAGATGGTGATGGTGTTGTTATGGAAATAGCAGGTTTTACAGAGACAGTTGGCATTTTTATCGTAAAATCGATAGATGCCGTCGCAGGACTAGATGTTTGTGATGATTCTTCCATTTTAATGAGAATGGAATGAACTCCTTCTGATAAGGCGGATGTTGAAAAGGTCCATTTGTGATTTGTTTCATCTATCTGCCAATTAGAATCTACAATTTCGACTCCATCCTCAGAAGCTGTAAATAACAACTCGGACCTTGGAAACTCAGAAATATATGTGCCTGAAATCACAACATCTTTAGTAGAAAGCACCTCATTCTGGGAAGGAGACTCTATTGTGATGACTGGATCACTGGCAGAAAATGCATCGATGGACGGAAACGACAGAATCGTAGTTCCCAAAAGCAAAACAATCAAGAAAATATAAATATAGGATTTATTATACAAGGGGAAGACTTTCACCAGATATCATCTCGCTTATTTATGGATTTATGTATTTAATGTAGGTTGTAGAGTTATATACAAGGATTACACATCTATTATAGCAGTGAAGATAGGTGGAAATTGGGGCAGAAATAAAGCAATTTATTGACGATATTTTGTCAAAGAATTTGACAATTTTGTGTCCGATATAGGATAATAAAATGAAAGCAAGGCAACAAAAATTGCTGCCCTGCTCTTTGCGGGAATTAAAATATACTTTTTCAAAAGCTAACAAGTAGTGGCGCTATTTGTTGGCTTTTTTTATTCTCTAGTACCTGGTTGACCTGCTTTTAATGGAGCTTCACCGTCATCATATTGAACTCCGGCATCATTAACAACCGCATGAGAACCATAAATTGCACTAGTAGGTCCATCAATTGCTTCATTGGCAGGGTTATTTATGAACTGGCCTCCGCCGCCATGGCAAGCGTAACATACTGACATACCAGTGTAACGTTTTAATGCAGAAGATGGGTTTGGATCAACATAATAGTTTAAATCACCTTTATGATCGCCTTCAAAATAAGATTCATCGTTGGCGTCTTTCATGATAGTAGCATCAGAACCGTGACCGTAGTGGCAGCGTACGCAAGTTAAGTTGTCCTTTCCAGTTGTGTGACGGTGTGCTTGAGTATAAGTACCAGTTAGGTTAGCACGTACGGTAGACAAATAGTCAGTGTGACAAGATGCACAGTATTTACTCATTTCTGTACCACTGTCATAAATATAATTTGCATAACCACTATCAAATAGTGATCTAATGTTTGTTGTAGTTTCAACATCAATACCCAAAGAGATTTGTGCTTTAGTAACTGAATCAACAGATGCGGCAGCACCAAATGCAAAACCATCTCTCCAAACAATTGTCAGACCAGTAGCAGGAGCACCAGTTAAGACTGTATTAGCAGCTTCACGGCTAGATCCTCTTAACCATAGAGAGAAGTCTTTAACATAAGCTTTGCCAGTCCATCTGTAAGTTTGGATAACCTTTTGACCTAACTGAACACCTGCACGAGAATACATATAACCTTCTTTTGTTTTATCAGTAGCAGAAAGATCAGCAGCTGCTACAGTTTTCTTAGCAACTACGTATGGCTTAATGAATGATGCTAATCCAGCTGGATTTGTATCCAAATCGATGATAGTAAGATCCTTGAATAATTTACCATTTAATGCATCCTTTTCAGCATCAGTAGCACCATCAAGAGTTTTACCTGCTGCTAATGCTTTGTACTCAACTCCGCCCCAGCCTAACGGGTCCATGTTCAAGTTGTTTTCCATTGTAGAACCTGCTCCGTGCGGTGCGTGGCAGCTTGCACAGTTAAATTCATTACCCCAAACTGCAGTGTTTGATTTGCCTCCACCAGGAGCAGCACTTACGTTAATTGAGCCGTCTGATTGGTGAAGTGAACCATTGTGTGCAGAATCGGTTTTAATGTTGAAAGTACCAGCGATTTCTTTTGTAGTTTCTGCAGTGGATGTTGCAAATGCATTATATGCACCTGTTGTACCATCGTGGCAGGCAGAACATGTACTGTAAACGCCGTCTTTAAATAATAATAATTCATCAGCGCCGGTGTGGGTCTGGTGACAAGCAGCGCAAGAGTTTGTGTTGTTTTGGTAGAAACCGTGCTTATTGCCGCCTTTGCTGGCAGCTCCCGGTACGCCGGTATGGTTGGCGTTTACAAGTCCTGATCCGTCAACGTCTACCATTCCAGGGTCATCAGCTACGTTATACAATTTCTTATTAGTATCATTTACAGTTGTGACACCGTATTTTGTTTCAGTAGCTAGTTCATTGTCACCTGTTACATCAACAAGGACAAATTTGTAAATGACACCAAGTTGGAAATTAACATTATCCGGTGTAACAGTAATTGTTACATATTCGCTCGCAGCGCCAGTTGGTTCTGGGTGAGGAGCTACTGCTGTTTTTTCAGGAGATGTATACAACGCATTGGTATATCCATCTTCGTTTGAATAAACTTTTACAGTAAAATCTTTAGCTTCATCGCTAGTGTTGATAAATTTAAAAGACCATCCGCTGTTGTCGCCAGTTAAGCTGCCCCAATAGGCGCCTCTAGCAAATACAGAAGTGCTGAGTATTCCCACTAGTATAATCGTTAAGACTAGTGAGAAGCTGAGTTTAAACTTACTCATTCCAGAAAACCTCCCTGTTTTCTTGCTTCTTTCTCTTTTTCTTATTTCTCTCTCTATTAATCTGAAAACCTGACCTTTTCCTCTATTTAAGGCATCACCTCCTTAAATGCAATAAGTATTTTAGTAATAAAAGCCTACCCTGGCGTTTACGGTATCCGTAATTAACACTTCGCCTTTGTCATCCACGAATAATCCGTTAGGAAGGTAAAATTGATTTTTGTCGCTTCCAATTCCGCCAAATTGGAAAACTTGCTTTCCATCCTTGTCAAAGCCATAAACATAATGGGTCATGTTATCGACCATTAACAGCGTGCCGTTTGAAGCTACCCCAATTCCTCGTGGATTAACGAACTTGGAGCTGCCCTTATTGTCTGCTGAGCCATTGATAGTGCGCTTATATTTTCCAGTTTTATCATAGACAACCAGTCGTTGCTTTCCTGTATCGGAGACATATATATTTTTGTCATCGTCAACGGTCACTGCATTCGGCGCATTGAGAAGGTCTTCTTTTCCTGTTGCAGTAGTGATCTCAAGCATTTTTTTGCCTTGTAAATCAAAAACTACAACTCTATTATTTGGAATATCAGTTACATAAAGCTGATTGTTATATATCCGTAAACCTCCTGGACCTTTTAATTGATCTGCTTTATCTGCCACTTCAAAGTATTTGATGAATTTCCCCTTTTCATTAAAGATGGATATGTTGGCATTGTATAGGTCTGCCACATAGATGTTTCCGTCCTTATCCCCGGCAATGCCGTAAGGAAATTTAAATTGTCCTTTATCAGTGCCTTCCTTGCCGAATTTAAAAACTGGCGTGCCAGACCTATCAAAAACTTGAACCTGTTTGTGATTTGTGTCAGTCACATATACGAATTCTCCAACTTTTGTTACATCCATCGGTTTCTCAAGAGGATCATTCAAATCCCCTTGGATATAGTAACTCAATGTTGGCTGCCCTCCAGTCTTCAAATTATCTGCTACTTTTATTGCGTCATCCTGAAGATGGAAAAAGTAGATGACGGCAAACAGCACGATGCTAAGTGCCACTATGGATCCCATCCATATATAGGTGGTCTTCTTTTTCATGGCATTTCCATCTCCTTCATTATTTGTTTTTAGACTTTATGCGATCCAATGCTTTGATTGCTGGTTTAAAGGTAGGGTCGTAAGAAAGTGATTCTTTGTAGATATCCTCTGCCTCTTTTAGCTTTCCTTGGTCTTCGGCTACTAAGCCAGTCTCATAAATAACATCTGTATTGCCCGGTTTGAAACGATTTGCTTGTTCCAATGCCGCTGTTGCTTCTTTATACATTTTTAGCTTTCTATAGCTTCTAGCTTTTAGTAGAAGACTTTTATAGTCCTGCGGTGCCAGTTTTGCTGCCTTTGTGGCCATTTGCAGTGCATCGTCATTTCTATTCTCTTGATCATATACAATCGCCAAATTCAAATAAGCAGCATAATAATTTTTATCCAAGTTTTTTGCTGTTTTATATTCCTTAAGGGCGTTGTCATTATCCCCCTTTAAGAAGTAGGTATAGCCAAGCTGAACCCTGAGGCTCGGATCATTTGGTTTTTGCTCTACAAGCGTTTTATTATAGGTTAATTGTTTGGCAATTTCGTCATCCTTCTGGTTCCACAAATATTTTTCACTAATGTAATAGCCTGCAGATAAACATATTGCAAGGGTTCCCACAAGGAGAATAAGGGATTGCCACCATTTAAAACGATCGGTTTTAATTTTTTTTTCTTTTTGGGTACTTCTCGTAGGTTCCTGGGCATTAGGCTGTAATTTCGCTTCCATGTTCGCCCTCCTAATCTGGTTAATTACTATTATTCTTTATGGCAAGATGTACATTTCGGCTTGTTGTGACAGGTATAGCACTGTTCAGTCGGTGCTGTAACCCCTGTAAGGTCAATTGGATGGCGTTCCTTATAGTTTTTCCCATCATGCATGGCCGGATGACAGCTGCTGCATGCAATAGTCTTACTATCATTGAAACCGTTTTTTTGGTAATCGTGGCAGGCAAGACATTTTTCCTTGCTATCCTTTGCTATTGCACCATGTATATTGACGAATCCTTTTACGTGAGTTTCCGGTTTCGTCGTATGACAGTTTTGGCAAAATGTGTTTTCTTTTGCATAGTCCTGAGCAGACACTTGTTTTGATTTGGTCGCTCCATTACTTAAAAATTGCTGTGAAGCCGGAACCTCTTTTATACCTTCTACTTCTGTTTCGGACATAAGTCCATGGCATTTATTGCAGCTTTTAATATCCTTTTTTGCTAAAGTGCCATGATTTTTTGTTTTGAAATCAGCTTTCTTGTGCGATTTAGGTTCCATTCCAGTATTATGGCATGTCTCACATGCATTGGAGACGTTACGAAGTTCATGACATTCCATACACGTTTCCATCTTAGGACTGGTAAACTTCACATCACTCATCATCTGTTTGCCCAGTGCTGTATCCCACTTCGAGTAATCAGATTTAAACGTCACATTTCGTTCCGCAATTTTTCCGTGAGCCACTCCGCTGTGACACTGAGTACACTTGATATCCTTCGCAAGGTGTTTATCGTGCGGAATTATGATATCCCCTGAGCTGGTTACCTCACGGGTTTTCATATTATGGCATGACTCGCAGGCTGAATTTGGAATCTCTTTTGGCATCTGAATTGGTGCGGTGTAAGTATTCGCTTCTTTTTTATAAACCTTTAATAGCCCCTCGGCTTTATCCTTCGCTACATTTTCGACCCCTGACCCAATATGGCAATTCGCACACTCGACTTCGCTGTGCGTCGAAGCTTTCCAGGTATAATATTCTGGTTTCATCTCATGACAGGAAGCGCAAAACTTTGAGCTAGAGGACGCCTTCAGCCCTGAAAATCCGAGAAAGAAGAACAGGGCCAGAAAGAACAATGCCAGCGTCAAAAATTTAAACCCTCTATATCGAAAACGGGGAGGGGCCGTTCGTGTTTCTCTTTCATCATCCATAATGCGTCCCTCCATTTTTAAGATTGATCAATTTTTAACTTCATCTTTAAACCCTGTTCTGTGGCAATATTGACAATAAACATCTGTAGGCGCCTTGGCACTAGTTGAGTCTGCAGCTGGTTTTTCACGATCGTGACAGACAAAACATTCCGCCTTTTGATCTGCTGTTTTTGCTTGGCTGGAGTGAGTGGTCAGCCATTGGTCGCTTTCACCATGCCCTTCTGGACGATCTGCGTGGCAAGAAGCGCAAAACTTATTGGTGCGGGCCTGGTCTTTTGCAAGAGTAACGTTAGGCGTGTATTTTACTTTTTCATTGCCCATTTTGAGCAAGGAAATGATGTCTTCCTTCGGAATTTCTCTTATCCACTTGGAATCCTGGTGGCAGTTCATACATTGATCCAACTTTTGAATGGCTGTCGTACCGTGGTTCTGATTCCAATCAACTGCTTTATGCGTTTTAGGAATGTTTAATTTTTTATGACAAGTTTCACAGGACATTGAGATTTTAACGTCTTTTTGCTGCTTACCGATTGCTTGTAAAATTAGTTCCTGCGTTTTTTCTTCATGGGCTTTTGCTAATTCTTCAGCCGTTCCGCTTCCGGCAGTTCCTTCTGCAGGTTTTGCTGTTGTTTCCTTCGCAGTTTCACCGACTGATTCTTTTTTAGTTTCATCAATCTTCTTCTCAACTTCCTCCGGATTCGGCGGAACAAGGTATGCCACATCTTTCCAAGGCTTTTCGCCATTGTTCACTTTGTCATGGCAATCGATACAGGTCCCCATGTTCGGGCGCAAGTATTTCTTTTCCATGATTTTTTCAGCTGTTTCTTTCGTATACTCACCGCGAACTTCTTCAGTATTTATACCGCGGGCAGCCATTTTAGCGTGAACGACACCTGCATGGCAGGAGATACAAGGGATTCCTTCTTCAATATGGCCTTTGTGATTAACCTTTAGGTCACCAGAAGCGGTGACAAGGCGGTTTTTGGAGTGACACTGCATACAGTTCTCGTTCGAAACAACCTCATCTTCTGTTTGGACAATTTGTTCCGGCACCCCGGTAACGTGATAGTAAACTTCTTTCAACGACTTAACCTTGTGAGTCAGCATGTTGATGGTGCCCGGCTTGATATGGCACTGGACACACGTGATATTATTGTGAGCACTGGCCGTAAAGGTTGAGTATTCTGGTGCCATTTCGTGACAGCTCGAGCAGAACGCCGGCGAGTTGGTGATGGCCAGTGCACCATAGCTACCGCCTCCAATTACAATCAACCCTATTAGTGAAATGAACATGACTTTCCATCTTGTGACCGGGTCCTTCCAATCTATGTTTTTGACTTTTTGCCAAAGTCTGCGAAATAGGCCCACCTTTTTTCTATCTTCTCTTGCATCGGGATCGGTTTCTTTTTTCTTTTTCCCCCAAAAGGCCATTTTCCTCACCCTTCCCATATTTGATTGGTTCTCTATTTATTTTCCATTGCTACCTCTCTAAAGGTAGTATCTTACATTAAAAAGGAGAATCCAATGTACAATTTGTGAATATTTTTACATTCACAGAATTGATACATTTCTCCAAATAAACAACACACAAACGTTGTAATATAGGGGTTTAGTTAACAATATACGCAGATTGTAAAATTGTATTAAAACTAATTTTTATACATCTATATTCAAAAATATACAAATAACCATAGACTCTTAAAGGCAACTCATAAGTTCTATACATTTTTCACAGATTTGCCATAATTGAAGTGGATAATAAGATGTATAGCCGGGAATTTTTGCTGTGTTTCTTCCATTGTTGTCACCTGCATAGTGGAAATGGTAAGATTAAATAGGAAAATTAGAGATTTTTATTGGATTCATTTTTTCTAAAAATGCTTTTGAGTCTCAGATAAAAGGAGCGTTTCATCAAATATGGGGATTTTAAATAAAGTGTTTGACCTAAATAAACGTGAGCTGAAACGGCTGGACAAGCTGGCTGCAAAAATTGATGCGATTGCCTCAGAAACAGAACGTTTAACAGATGAGCAGCTGCGTGAAAAAACGGAAGAGTTCAAGGCCCGCTACCAAAAGGGCGAAACGCTGGATGACCTATTGGTTGAGGCGTTTGCGGTTGTCCGAGAGGGTGCCCGCCGCGTGCTTGGCCTTTATCCATACCATGTTCAGCTGATGGGGGGTATTTCTCTCCACGAGGGTAATATTTCCGAAATGAAGACCGGTGAAGGTAAAACATTAACGGCGACAATGCCGGTTTACTTGAATGCCTTGTCCGGAAAAGGCGTGCACGTTGTCACAGTCAACGAATATCTGGCAAGCCGTGACGCAACCGAGATGGGCCAGCTGTATGAATTTTTAGGACTGACCGTCGGTTTGAACTTAAACAGCATGGATAAGGATGAAAAACAAGCAGCTTACGCCTGCGATATTACGTATGGTACGAACAACGAGTTCGGCTTCGATTACCTGCGCGATAACATGGTCCTTTACAAAGAGCAAAAGGTTCAGCGCCCGCTTTATTTTGCCGTCATCGACGAGGTTGACTCGATCTTGATTGACGAGGCGCGGACACCGCTGATTATCTCAGGCTCTGCCCAGAAGTCGACAGTTCTTTATATGCAGGCAAATGCGTTTGTTCGTACGTTAGCGAAGGACGTTGATTATACGTACGATGAAAAAACAAAAGCTGTTATGCTCACCGAAGAAGGTATCAGCAAATCAGAGAAGGCATTTGGCATTGAAAACTTGTTTGATATTTCTCATGTGACCTTGAACCATCACATTAACCAAGCGCTAAAGGCGATTGTAACGATGCACCTGGATGTCGATTACGTCGTCCAAGACGGTGAGATTGTGATTGTCGACCAGTTCACTGGCCGTTTGATGAAGGGCCGCCGTTACAGCGAAGGCTTGCACCAGGCGATTGAAGCCAAGGAAGGCGTCGAAATTCAAAACGAAAGTATGACCATGGCAACCATTACATTCCAGAACTACTTCCGGATGTATGAAAAATTATCTGGTATGACTGGTACAGCGAAAACTGAAGAAGAAGAATTCCGCAACATTTATAATATGAACGTTATCGTCATTCCGACAAACCGTCCTATTACCCGTGATGACCGTGCAGATTTAATTTACGCATCAATGGAAGGCAAGTTCCGTGCCGTTGTCGAAGATATTGCCGAGCGCCATCAAAAGGGACAGCCTGTCCTTGTGGGTACAGTCGCAATTGAGACGTCTGAACTGATTTCCCGGCTGCTTTTGAAAAAGGGTGTTCGCCACAATGTCTTGAATGCGAAAAACCATGCACGTGAGGCGGAAATAATCTTGGAAGCAGGTCAGGCTGGAGCTGTCACGATTGCGACGAACATGGCCGGCCGTGGTACTGATATTAAACTCGGAGAAGGCGTTAAAGAGCTGGGCGGACTTGCTGTTATTGGTACTGAGCGTCATGAGAGCCGACGTATTGATAACCAGCTGCGCGGACGTTCCGGACGTCAAGGGGACCCTGGTATTACTCAGTTCTACTTGTCCATGGAAGATGAATTGATGCGCCGCTTCGGTTCTGACAATATGAAAGCAATGATGCAAAAGCTTGGAATGGATGATACCCAGCCAATTCAAAGTAAAATGGTATCTCGTGCTGTGGAAAGTGCGCAGAAACGCGTGGAGGGCAACAACTTTGACGCCCGTAAACAGCTATTGCAATATGACGATGTGCTTCGTCAGCAGCGCGAGATTATCTATACGCAGCGTGATGAGGTGCTCGAATCCGAGAATTTACGTGAAATTGTCCAGAATATGATTTTGCGCTCCATTCAGCGCCATGTCGATGTCAATGCGCCTGGACACGCAGATGAGGAAGAATGGAATCTTAAAGGAATTGTGGACTTTGCCCATGCAAACCTGCTTGGGGAAGGCGACGTGACAGTTGATGACCTTCGAGGCAAGGATCAGGAAGAGATAGTCGAGTTCATTTTTGCTAAATGTAAAGAGCATTATGAGGAAAAAGAACAGATTCTGTCCTCTGAGCAAATGCGTGAGTTCGAAAAGGTTGTTACATTGCGTGCTGTCGATTCAAAATGGATTGACCATATCGATGCGATGGACCAGCTACGCCAAGGGATTCATTTGCGTGCTTACGGACAAACGGATCCTTTACGCGAGTACCAGCATGAAGGTCTTGCAATGTTCGAGGCAATGGTTGAGTCGATTGAGGATGAAGCGGCCATGTACATCATGAAGGCGGAAATTCGCAATAACCTTGAGCGCCAAGAGGTTGCCCAGGGCCATGCTGTAAACCCGAAGGAAGACGGCGAGACAGTTAAGAAGAAGCCGAAGGTCAATAAGGAGAATGTTGGGCGAAATGACCCATGTCCTTGCGGAAGCGGGAAAAAGTATAAGAATTGCCATGGAGCAGGGAAATAATATTTGTATATAGATGAGTCGGCAATTGAATTGCCGGCTCTTTATTTGGTTTTGTAGCATTCGAATTAGTCCTCACTTCATAAATTAGGGGCTTAACGACATCGTTTCGGAAGTTCACGACATCATTTTAGACCTTCACGACAAAAACACGTGGTCTCACGACGTAAATTTACATAATTTGGATTGTATTACATTTTCCTATCTTTACTATACAAAATCTTCTGGTTTAACAACATAATTTAATGACAAAAAGAGCCAGGGCTCCCCCCTGGCTCAGTGTTTATGACCCCGGTTTAACCGAAATCATGCTTATAATCAAGATTTATTAGGTTTAATTCTTTCCGTTCCCATGTGCTTGTTCAGCTTTATTAGCGGCCGCACCATGCTTTTGGGCTGCTTGGGCTTGTTTTTCTTGAGCTCTTTGTGCTGCTGCTGCTTGTTTTTCAGCAGCTTTTGCAGCGGCTTGAGCTTGCTTTTCCGCGGCTTTTGCTTGAGCTGCAGCTTGGTGCTCTGCCCCTTTATTAGCAGATTCAGTTTGAACTGCAGTATCCTCGCCTTGGCTGCTTTCTTCTGTCACAGCTGTAGCTTCGTCTGTAGTTTGAGTAGTTTCTTCAACTGCTGTTTCGGTCTCTTGTTTCTTTTGCTTTCCTAGCGCTTTACCATGTTTTTTCACGGTTGCTGTTTGATCGTCGGAAACTTTTTCTTCAATCTGCTGCACTTGTTCAGCAAAATCAGCATCTTTCTCTTCAAGCTTGGCAAACTTCTTCTCAAGCTTTACAAAAGTCTTCTGAATGTTTTTCATATGTGCTTGCTGTGCAACGGGATTTTTAATATGTGAAAGAGATGCTAGTAGTGCATCGATGTTATTGGCCAGTTTGCCTTCAACTGTACCTTCAGCTGTTTGAGTATCATCCGCTTTCTCCACATCAGCGGCTTCTGTGTCAGCATCTGTGCCTTCTTCAGAAGTTGTAAGTTGTTGTGCTGCATCCTCTTGTGTTGCGACAGCTTCCTTCAATACCTGCTCCGCTTCGTCCGTTTTACCATCTGCAATCAAAGCGTTTGCTTCAGCAATACGTTCTGCAGCAAATTGAGCCAATAGCTGTGCTTCTTTATAATCGTCAAAAGTAAATGCAAGACGGATTTTTTCAGTGATGGTTTTTACAAAATAAAAGAAATCTCCAGGCACCAATGATGGCGCTTCAGCTTTTTCAACATCTTCTGTTTTTGCTTGGTCCTCTGTAGTTGCTTCATCATCGGCCGCCACAGTTTCGTCAGCATCAGTGTCTTCTACTGTTGCTTCGTCTGATGGAGTTTCAGCTTCTTCGGAAGTTGTTGTTTCTGTTGCATTACTTTCTTGTTCAGTAGTGGTTTCATCAGTTGCGTTTTCAGTAGTCGTTGCTGTTTGATCTGTAACCTGTTCTGTAGTCGTACCTGTTACTGCAGAATCCTCCGCTGTGTCATTACCAGTAGCAAAGGCCGCCCCTGCTCCTACTGAAAAAATAAGTGAAGATGCCAGAACACCGCTAGTTACTATGTTTGTCAGTTTCTTGTTTTTCATGTCTTTTATTGCCTCCTTGTGAAGTTCTACTAAACTTTACGTCAGGTCTTTTTCTTTTTTGTAGGTGTTATTAAAAATTTTTTGTAAAAGGTTATATTTACCTACTCATTACAAAAAAACGACCATCAAAATATAAGATAGCCGTCTAAGAAAGTCCTATTAAACTGTAAATTTATTACCAGATTGTACGTTTGTACCTTTTCCAACATGTTTGAAAAGGTTAATTGTGAAACAAATAACGCCTACAACCACAACAATGGAGCCGATAACCGCTACCGGCAGGGCCGCCATACTTCCAGTTAAAACCTGTGTCGCAATTCCGATCATCATCACCGGCAAACCGATATTATAGAACCAAAAATGAGTTTTTGCGAGCTTCGTGTTGGCAGCCTGTGGATAAAAATGATAAATAAGTCCGAATATTGCCATCGACACCCAGCCAAGCAGGTTAATGTGAGCATGTACTGATGCCAGACGGAAGTCATGGATAATTCCCATCGTGATTCCTGCCAAAACCCCAATTGTAAAATAAATAGATGCAACCTTTAAAAACGCTTTACCCATCCTGTTTATTCCTCCAAAAGACCTATATTGTATACTTTTCCAATTTAATAGATTTTTACCATATTTTCAATAGATTTTGAGAAAAAACACTATGATGATAGTGAAAATTAACTAGATGATTTGAGTAAATGGTAAACAAACCCAATAAAAGAAAACCCTCCAGTAAGTGGAGGGCAACGTTTATTTCTTGTTATTCTTCATAAATTCAAGGACTTCTAGGTCAATCCAGCCCCTCTTTTGTTCTCTCATTTCGAAGTTTTCCGTATGAATAAAAGTGGTGAGCGCCTGATCGATATCATCGTCGCTAGTGTCAGCGCCCGGAAGGTACCCTAAACGTTTTAAATGTTGTGTTACCTCTGATTTAACTTCTCCTTCAACTGATGCTATTTTTTCTGGCTTAGAAGGCGAAAAATAGAGCTGCTGAAGCTGGTAGATTCTGATTAACTCCTTGATTGGATCAGGATGGTCGTCCACACGAAGGTCGATGTACCGGTCGTTATAGCCGCCGTAACCGCCTTTTTCTTTCACAACATAAAGGGCGGCAGATTGTTTGCCGCGGCTGTCACCGCCCGCTTCCTGCCCGGCATCTAAGGAAGCAAGAAGCCTTTCAGCCAATGTTCCCTCCGCTTTTTGAAAAATTCCAGCCATCGCTTGGACCGTTTTTCCATCAACTAAAATGTTTCCCTGCGCAGCTAAGTATGGTCCTGTGACGCCACCGGCCCAGTTATAGCAGGCGCTTCCGGTAAATGTTGCGGCATTGCCATTTGCATCAATGAGTCCAACCTGGCGCATTTCTTTGTCAGGATCATCGGCAAGGATGACTTCAAGTGTTTCTTGTGCTGACTTTCCTTGTGCCATCAGTTCAAGAGCCCTTGGACCGTAAGCCGTATTGGCATAGGATTGGGTTGCAACCGCCCCGATTCCTGCTTTGGCCCAAGGAACTACCGCTCCTACGCCTAAAAATTTGGATTGAACGGCAATGCCCCATTCTTTTTCCACTGGGTCATAACCGACGATTGAAAATGTCATTTGATTTGCCTCTCCTTTTGAATAATCCGCTGATTTAGAGCGGATATCCGCCGAGTATGCTGTTTTATCCGCCGAATCTCGGAAATATCCGCCAAATTAGAATTGTTATCCGCCGAATTTTAAGGTTTATCCGCCGAACGGAGTTTTTTAAAACCATTTCCGAGCTTCCGCCACCCTTGAATCACCAAGCCGCAACAGCCCCGTCTGTCCGTGGTTCAGTGCCGCCCATCAAAACGCCAGTATCCGGGTCAC
The DNA here is from genome assembly GCF_049568635.1 of Neobacillus sp. SAB-20_R2A. Taxonomy (NCBI): domain Bacteria; kingdom Bacillati; phylum Bacillota; class Bacilli; order Caryophanales; family Bacillaceae; genus Neobacillus; species Neobacillus sp. SAB-20_R2A. The sequence goes on from NZ_CP145895.1 coordinate 5,151,504, forward strand.
GCCAGATGATCTGCCCACGACCAAACGAGCCTGTGTCAAGGGCAACCTCAATCTGATGTCCTTTCCGGGCCAAGGCCTGAGCAATGTGGTTCGGGAAATGCGGCTCGACTTGAATTTTCTTCCCCTCAATCCACTGCCACCTTGGAGCGTCCAGCGCAGCCTGAGGGTTCAAACTAAAATCAATCGTATTCATGATGACCTGCATATGGCCTTGTGGCTGCATATAGCCGCCCATTACACCAAACGGCCCAACTGGCTGATCTCCTTTTGTCAAGAAACCTGGGATTATGGTGTGGTACGTTTTGGAGCCCGGCCTTAGTGCATTGGCATGCGCAGGGTCCAATGAAAAATCGTGACCACGGTTCTGCAGCGATACCCCGGTGCCTGGCACCACAATACCTGAGCCGAAGCCCATATAGTTGCTCTGAATGTATGACACCATGTTCCCTTCACCATCGGCGGCAGCGAGATAGACTGTTCCTCCACGCGGCAGCTCATACGGAAGTGGCTGGAGCGCTTCGTCAGTGATTTCCCGACGTCTCGTATCACCATACTCGTCGCAAAGAACATCAGCTATCTTCATTTTCATAAAAGTTGGATCAGTGATATAGGCCTTGCCGTCGGTGTAGGCAAGCTTCATAGCCTCGATTTGCTTGTGATATGTATCGATAGTTTCCTTTTCAGTAAGTTCAAAGCCCTTGACGATATTCAATGCGAGCAGCGCCACAAGCCCCTGTCCGTTCGGCGGAATCTCCCACACGTCGTAGCCGCGGTAGTTCAGCTTAATCGGCTCAACCCACTCGGCCCTGTACGATTCCAAGTCCTTTTTTGAAATAAATCCATTGTAGCGCTCGGAAAAGGCTGCTATTTGGTCAGCGATTTCCCCACGATAAAAGCTTTCAGCATTCGTATTAGCGATGGAGCGCAACGTTTCTGCGTGGTCCGGAGAACGCCAGATTTCGCCTGCTTTTGGCGCGCACCCATTAGGGGCAAATGTTTCAAACCATGGCTGGAATTCTTCGCTGGTGAGCGTTTGTTTGTAAAGCTGGTAGGCAAGTCCCCAGTTTTTCGCAAGAACAGGCATCAATGGATAGCCGTTTTCGGCATAGTCAATGGCAGGCTGGAGTACCTCTTTCAGCGGGAGGCGGCCAAATTTTTGGGAGAGCTCTGCCCATGCTGAAGGTGCGCCTGGAACTGTTACAGGGATAAGACCATGTGCCGGCATTTTATCATAGCCGCGCGCCTTAACTGCATCAATAGTCAGCGATTTTGGGGCCGGGCCGCTGGCATTCAGTCCGTGAAGCTTGCCCTTCGTCCAAACGAGTGCAAAGGCGTCACTGCCGATGCCGTTAGAGGTTGGTTCAAGGACCGTTAATGCCGCTGCCGTTGCAATCGCGGCATCGATGGCGTTACCGCCCCTTTTTAGGATATCAAGACCTGCTTGAGCAGCAAGCGGCTGGGAAGTGGCAACCATTCCCCGCCGTGCAAACACAGTCGTTCGGTGGGATGGATACGGATTGTACTGATAATCAAAATTCAATTGAGAACCCCTCTTTCATTTGCATATTACTTCCATTATAAAGAAGATTCTGAATTTAGGGTACCGGAATATTTTCATAGTGATGCAAAGAACCGTCCCCGTGCATCACCCATTAAAAAACGCTGCCAGGGGATAGGCGCCCCAGCAGCGTTTTGATAGTTTATTAATGTGCTTCGATTAAACCGTAACGGCCGTCTTTACGCTTGTATACAACGTTTGTACGGTTAGTGTCGGAATTTGTGAACACGTAGAAGTTATGGCCTAACATATTCATCTGCAGGATTGCTTCTTCGCTGTCCATTGGCTTAAGGTCGAAGCGTTTTGTACGAACTAATTCCAACTCCTCATCGTCATGGACATCTGCAGTATTCGTAGTTGTGAATTGGAAATCAACATTTCCTTTTTCACGGAACTTGCGGTTCACCTTTGTTTTGTGCTTTCTGATTTGACGCTCTAGCTTGTCAGTGATCAGGTCAATCCCAGCATACATATCCTGGTTTGTTTCTTCGGCACGCAGTACTAAATTTGGAAGTGGAATTGTTACCTCGACCTTGGAAGTTTTATCTGGATTGAATCTAAGATTCACGTTAACTTTTGCATCAGGTGCTTCTGTAAAATAACGCTCCAATTTTGAGATTTTCTTTTCTACATACTCTCTGATTGCTGGAGTTACCTCAATGTTTTCACCACGTACGTTATAGTTCATGTGTGGAGTCCTCCTTTATTTTAAGGCTATGTATTACATTTCTATTTTACCCTATGATTATCCTGCTGAATCAACATAAATTGTTTGTCGATTTATTGACAAAAACAATGGGAAAATAGTGACAATGTTTTAAACAGCCTTTGACTTATGTGGGGAAATTTACTATTATGAATGGTTGTTCATCTTTATTTTAATATTGATTGGGACAATTTGCCACTAATAAGTTTAGGGAATATGGGAAATTGATTTGAAACGATCGAGGATTACCCCTAATTGTTCGGCTGAGATGGGCAGTGTCTACGCTCGGCGCCTGAAACCATTACTCCTATCTAGCTATTGTTATGGACCAGACTGCGTCGGCGCCTGCTTGTTTGAGGAGTTTTGCAGCGTGCCTTAGGGTAGAGCCGGTGGTGTAAATGTCGTCCATGAGAATGACCTTTTTTCCATGAAGGTTGATATGGGTATCGATTTGAAATACTTGGGGGAGATGGATTCGCTCCGACCTGGATTTTTTGGACTGCTTTTCGGTGTGGACCCGCGAAAGTATATCAGTTGGCATTATTCCTGATTCTGTCAAAATTGCCGCTGCCTGATTGAAGCCCCGTTCGTAAAGCCTTTCTTCGCTTAACGGAATCGGCACAAATAAATCAGCTTCCCAACCTTTCATAACCTCCTTGAAGTAAACCGCAAACGCTTTGGCGAGTACATAGTCCCCGCGAAATTTATATTTGGCCATTACCTCTTTTAAAAAATCATTATAAAGGAAAATTGAAGTATTCTTTTGAAGGAATCCTTGCCAGTCCGGGTCCTCTTCCCAGCGCGTACAATCATGGCATAATTCGCCGTCGCGAAATTGCTCGTCCAACAGCTGGAACGGTCTGCTGCACATCCGGCAGATATCTCCTTCTATTTTTTCAAACTTCGCATCACAATCCGCGCATACACGTTGCTCTTTTTCTCTTGAAAAAATAGCTCTCCATCCTATATCCGGATATATTATTTCCTGGCAGATAAGACATCGATTTTGACTGAGAAAATTCATTTGTTTTATCCCTTTCTTTGAAAGTTCGATTACAGGTCAATCAGCCCCCGCTTCACCCCCTCTCGGTTCATCGTGACAATCTGCTTTCTAGCCTGCAGCATCTCCTCTGTTTTTCCATAATGGAAAAAGATCACCACTCCATCTGGGTAATCCTTGCTTCGGCCAGCTCTGCCGGCGATTTGCACAAGGGCACTTTCGGTAAAAATCAAATCCTCGGCACCCACAACGGCAACATCAATATTGGGAAAAGTAACGCCCCGCTCAAGGATGGTGGTCGTTAGCAGCAGTGGGATTTCTTTGGCCCGCATCCTTTGCACCTTTTCCTTACGTTCAGGGTCTTCCGCGTGAACGGCCTCGATTCTGGAATCGAGCTTGCACAGTAATGGGAGTGCTTTTTCCATTAATTTTATATGAGGGAAGAAAACAAGTGCCTGTTTGCCGCTCTCGAGCCTGTTTTTAATCCACCGAAGGACATTGGTGGGAAGCCTGCCTTTTTGGAGCTGCTTTTGCCAGTTGCCGCACCATGCAAATTCAGGAACAGGCAGAGGCTTGCGATGAAACCGGGCCGGAATGGTAATAAACGACCGTTTGCCAGTGCGGCATTCTCTTTGCCATTTTTGATTGGGGGTAGCAGTCAGGTAAATCATCCCGGAAGACGGTTTCCTGGCCTGAACCGCTGCATGCTGGAGCGATTCGTCGACCGTGTAAGGGAAGGCGTCAACCTCGTCCAATATCAGCACATCAAACGCTTGATAAAAGCGGAGAAGCTGATGTGTAGTGGCGATGGTTAAAGGGGCATAAAGATGGCGGTCCTCGCTTCCACCGTAAAGAGAAGCGACCTCGATCTCAGGAAAAGCAGCCTTAAGTCTTGGCGTTAGTTCAAGAACTACGTCTGTTCTCGGTGTGGCGATGCAGATTCTTTTATTGTCGGCCAGTGCGGCTTCGATCCCGGCAAACAGCACCTCTGTTTTTCCGGCCCCGCAAACGGCCCAAACAAGCCACTCCTTTTTTTGCCGGATAGCCTCAACTACCTTGTCGGAAGCCACCCGCTGCCCTTCAGAAAGAATACCATTCCAGGCCATAATTTTTTGCGGAATGGCGGTGTCAGGCGCCGGACCATTCCAGCCGATTAATGGGGTGCATTCACTGATTCTTCCCATCATGATACAGTGGCGGCAATAAAGGCAAGGCTCACCGCAGCGGGTACATGGGTATTGGACAAACATTTGCGGGTCCTTATTTCCACATCGCATACACACTGGCTTTTTCCCAATATAGTCAATTCCTTTACGATATGTAACATAGCCATTTTCATAGTGCAATTGAATTTCGTTTAGTGGGTGCTGGATATCTTCAAGGAGGAGCTGCTTGCCGGTGAGAAGCTGTTGAAGTTCGCGGCTGTATGGAAAGTCAGGGTTTAATGACGGCTGCGGGATTTCTGGGATTTGTGTGATTCGATAGGAATCTCCTGCGGGAAATTTTTGCGGGATGAGTTTTTCTTCCTTTATTTGAAAACGCATTGGGGCACCTTCTTTTTTATTAAAGTTTTGACGGAAAGTAAAGACGGGCTTTGTTTTTTCCTTCGTAAGGCAGATGTAAACGGAAGAGAATTTTTTGAGCAGTATCATTAGTTGGCAGGTGGAGTAAGCCTCGTAATTCGGCATTGGTAATCGATGGTTTAATCAGAAGAAAGTGGTCCTTAATTGCCTCAATATAAGCATCTTTCGAAGTTGTTTGACAAATGGAGCAATGCCATTTACCTTTATCATATTTCATCGGAATGTTGAGGCATTGAGGACATCGGACCCCAGAAATGATGTCTCTTGCCGTTAGGCCGTATTTTTCCAAGATGTTAATTTTTTTTGGAGTATGCTTGCTTAAAAGGAAATTTGCTATTTTAAGGAGGGTATTGTCATCAATCTTTGATTGTGGGAAGGTTTTTTCAAATACTTCAATTTTATTAAAAAGATCTCTCCTCTTACATACCTTTTTAAAAGCATTGATATCATTGGAGTTGGTTTTTAAATTGGTTTTTATATTGCTGAAAAAAACAAGCTGGTCGATTGGTAAAAAGTTGATTCCATATTTCGCAAGGAATCTTCCAAGAAGCATCCTCAGCGTTTCAGCTTGAACGCGTGGGTCCTCAAAAACGTCTTCTGAACCGTCTTGATTAATACGTATTAATTGGTTAAAAACATTATCGAATATCAACGTACCAATTATATTTTTCGCTTCAATAATGAGAATGTAATTACGGGAGATAAGGAGAGTGTCAATTTGGAAATGTATTCCGTTGAGTTCCAGCTGGAGGTCGTGGAAAATGTAATATTTTTCGTTTGGAAGTTGCTTTACATAATAACTTAAAGTAAGTTCACCTTTATAACCGGCTTTAATTTTCGCAAGGTCTTTTTCGACTTCAGGATGTTTGGGATGGCCAGGTATGAGTCGATAGTGTAAAGCTTCGGTCAAGATAAGCCATTGTGGTACAGGCAGTTCTCTCATTAACAATGGAATCATCGCTCCTTTACATAATTTCGATGAAATTCTACCTATATTTTATATTTTCAGGGAAATATTGTCGAATTTTAACCAGTGTGAATTTTATAGATTTTGATGATGCTGAGGAGGAGGCTGGTTAGGATATCCGCCGAAACAAGCATGATATCCGCCAACTTACGGAGGTTATCCGCCAATCCTGGAGATATATCCGCTAAACCTGTACGTGTATCCGCCTAAATCGGAAACTTATCCGCCAAACCAATCTAATATTACCCTTTTAATGCTCGTCCGGCCTAGCTTAACGCCATGAACTTAATTTATTTACCTCGCCTTGTTATCCGCCAATTATAAATAGATATCCGCCGAATTTCAGGAGTTATCCGCCAAACCTAGTCCAATATCCGCCAACTATTATCCAGAATCCGCCCAATCTCAAAGAATATCCGCCAAACCACTTTTTAAATTACCTTTTTAATCCCTCTAACCATATAGATGCTGAAAAAAGCCATTCCAGTAACCCGGAATGGCCAGTAACTTCAAAAACTTATTTCTTCATCCACCCCATGCCCATAGCACCTTCCCCAAGATGGGTACCAATAACAGCCCCGAAGTAGCCGATGGTAAAGTCGACGTTTGGATAAAGAGCCCCAAGCTCCTTCTTCCATTCCAGTGCTTCCTCCTCGCGATTGGCATGGATCACTACAGCCTGGTAGCGGCCGCCGCCCATTGCATCCTCTCCAAGTAAATCTGCAATTCGTTTCATTGCTTTTTTGCGAGTGCGAATTTTTTCAAAAGGGACGATTACCTTGTCCACAAAATGCAATAGAGGTTTAACCTGCAACAAGCTGCCGATTAAAGCGGCTGCTCCTGATAACCTTCCGCCACGCTGTAGGTGCGACAGGTCGTCAACCATGAAATAAGCGCGGGCTGTGCTCTTCAGTTCTTCCAAGCGAGCCATAATCCGCTCGGGATCCATTCCCCTAGATGCCCATTCCGCAGCCTCTAATGCATAAAACCCTTGAACCATGCAGCTAATTTCCGAATCAAAGGAAAATACTTTGATACCCTCGACCATCGTTCCAGCCGTTACCGAGCCCTGATATGTGCCACTGATACCGCTCGATAAATGGATACTGATAACCGCATCGTAACCCTCCGCCGCAAACCGTTCGAACAACTCCACAAATTGGCCTATCGGCGGCTGGGATGTAGTCGGCAGGTCCTTTGTCTTTACCTCTTCGAAAAACTGCTGCCAGTGAATATCGACTTCTTCCCGGTAGACTTCATTGCCGAAAATGACATTCAACGGGATCATATGTATATTCCATTTATCTAGTAATTCCTTGGGAATGTATGCGGTACTGTCTGTGACAATTGCCGTTTTCATATGTATGTTTACCATCCTTATTTTTTTACAATAATACTGCTCATTATTTTATCAAAACACCTTTCTCCAAAGAAGAAAAAGAACACGCATTACGCGTGCTCTCCAATCATAACATAAAATTAGTTTTTCAGAAAAATAACTACCTAACTTCTACCCAGCCATTCTTAATCGCCACAACAACAGCCTGAGTACGGTCATTAACATTCATTTTTTGCAAGATATTAGATACATGGTTCTTAACGGTCTTTTCACTGATGTAAAGCGCTTCGCCGATGCCGCGGTTGCTTTTTCCATCAGCAAGCATTTGCAGTACCTCACACTCACGGCGTGTCAATAAATGAAGCGGACGGCGGATTTCAATCGTCTGCACGTAAGAACCTCCGCGCGTCACACCTGCTGCTAGTTTGCGATATTCATTGACTAAATTATGAGTTACCTTCGGATGCAGATAGGAACCTCCGTCTGCCACGACACGGACCGCTTCAATCAACGCATCGGCATCCATTTCTTTTAACAGATAGCCACAGGCACCTGTCTGCAGTGCATGAGTGACATAATTCTCATCATCATGAATGGAAAGGATGATAATCTTTGTATCCGGATATTTAGCGACTAGCTCGCGGGTTGCCTCGACACCATTCATTTGTGGCATATTGATGTCCATGATGACAACATCTGGACGGTGCTCTTCAACAAGCGTTAATGCCTCGGTGCCGTCATCGCCTTCTGCCACAACCTGGAACGATTTCTCAAATTCTAGTATTCTTTTAACACCTTCTCTAAAAAGCTGGTGATCGTCAATAATAATAATTTTTGTAGTCATGTGTAACGCCTCCTAGTTTTCAAAAATTCCCCATCAGAGAATGTTACTTTCGTTTATAATCTAAGCTTAATTCATTAACGGCACATGGATGGAAACAGCGGTGCCCTTGCCGATTTTCGAATCAACCGTCAAATCGCCTTCAAGCAGGTCGACCCTTTCCCTCATACCCATCATGCCGAAGGAACCCGGCTTCTTTTGGTTCGTATCGAAACCGACGCCGTTGTCCTTTATTAACACTTTCACACTGGTATCGGTCATTTCCAATTGAACTTTTATGGAGCAGGCATTGGCATGCTTGAGCGCGTTTTGCACCGATTCCTGAATAAGCCGGAAGAGGGCAACCTCATATTTCGTCGGAAGTCTCTTCTCATTTCCTATTTTCACAAATTCAATTTTTGAATGATTATGATATTCTTCAATGGTCTGTAAATACTTTCTGAGGGTCGGAACGAGCCCCAAATCATCCAATGCCATTGGACGCAGGTCGTAAATAATCCGGCGGACCTCATAAAGTGCTGAGCGAACCATTTTCTTAAAGCTCTGAATCTCTGCGAATGCATCATCAGGACCTTTCTCACGAAAAACACGATCCACAATATCAGAACGCATGATGACATTTGCCAGCATTTGCGCCGGACCGTCGTGAATTTCTCTCGAGAGACGCTTGCGCTCCTCCTCCTGGGCCTCAATAATTTTCAAGCCCAAATCCTGCTTCGCTTTGGCATTTTCAAACGCTTCGCCAAACTGTTTTAAGTCGCTCTGCAGGTAATTCATGACCACGCAGATTTGCGAAATCAGCTGCTCTGCACGTTCAATCGTATCATTTATACCAACAAGCCTGTGCTCAAGTTCTTCTCTTTTTTCAAGAAGCTGCTTGCGGTATTGCCAATTGATGGAGAGATCCATTTGCAGCTGATGCGCCTTTTCGTAGGCGTCACGTACCTCCTCCTCCGAGAAGGTTTTCATGTTCATGCTTACTTCTGAAAGTCTGTGCCTCGCGGCAGTAACCTGCGCCTCCAACTGATTCCCCTCCTCAATAAGCTTAGCCATCACTTCCTTAATGTTCGCCAGCTCATTGGTGATGCTGTCAAAATCAGTACGGCATTGCTCGCTGATGCGGAAGATATCACTTTTGCTGCAGGTAACAGCTTCAATCATCGCTTCACGAATGTCATCAATCGATTTCAAATCTAATTGCTTTAAATTCATTTCTGATTCCTCCGGGGCTTTTTTCCCTTAGGCCTTTAACATACTTTACCATTTTTTGAAATACTTTGCTAAGCTATAATTATTGCTTACGTGACTTTTGTAAAAAAGTAGTATAATTACTATATTAGACTACTACCTTTAGCCTATTACAAGGTACTATAAAGCTGTATTTATTATATCATTCGAACTTTACACCCATATTATAGGTATATTACATTAATTTTTTTAAAAAACATTATATTACATTAGTGTTACGTTTTTGCTAAAGAAAGGAGTTTAACATGCTGCCTCGTTACTTAACTGTAAAAGAGTATGGAGAACATGAAATAAATATCCAAAAGTCCCGTTTTATTGCCCAACTGAAAAGAGTCGAATCCGAACAAGAGGCCCAAGACTTTATACAGGGCATCAAGAAAAAACATTGGAACGCCACCCATAACTGCTCAGCTTACCTAATTGGCGAACATGACCAAATCCAAAAAGCGAACGATGACGGCGAGCCAAGTGGCACAGCCGGCGTCCCCATCCTTGAAGTTTTGAAAAAGAGACAACTAAAGGACACGGTTGTTGTGGTCACCCGCTATTTTGGCGGGATCAAGCTCGGTGCAGGCGGCCTGATTCGCGCATACGGAAAAGCTACTTCTGAAGGTCTAGATGCAGTCGGTGTTGTCGAAAGACGGCTTGTTCAAATCATGCAGGTGAAAATCGACTACACCTGGCTTGGGAAAATTGAAAGGGAACTGCGTTCTTCCGAGCACAAAATTAAAGATATTCTCTATTTAGATAACGTCCAAATTGATGTCTATGTCGAGCAAGATAAGGTTCAAATCTTCATGGACTGGATGGTGGAACTGACCAATGGGCAATGTACGCTGGGCAAGGGCGAAACGGTCTATTTAGAAGAAGACTTTGTGCGGTAATTCAGGATGTTCTTTATTTGAATTATAGTAGGACATTTGGCGGGAGGCAATTGGGAAAAAATATTAGGTTTGGACTATTTTTGGTGCAGGACATATTTTTATGTTGAATAAATTTTGAAAGGGCTCTCGAATTTTCGAGGCCCTTTTTATTTAATCAATGTTTAATTACTCCAAAGCAGAACAGATTAAATTCCACCTTTGGCAATGCTGCCAACATTCTCTTATGGAAAAAATGCACATTTTCCATTACAATAGTCTAGTGTTTGCGTTTTATATTTTAAAAATATGGATATTAAATAATAGATTTGAACTAGAAAGATTTCTGTTTGATTCCATAAAATCTTGCATTGTTTGTAAGGGAGTGCATTTCGTGAAGTTTTTAAAAATCATTGGGTATATTTTTCTTTCTGTTATATACGCTTGGGTTTCTAGTGTTATTTTGGTCTTCCACGGACCGTTTGACTCACTTAAAAGTTATGTGATCGGAATCTTTAGCACCTCTATGCATCCACAATATTTAGCACCTTTATCCATGTGGACGGTATCTGCAGAGGAAAACAAACCAAGTATGATGGTGGAAGTCGAAAAAGATCTAAATAAAGATAAAGAGATTTATAAAAATATCAAATCCCATCTGGAAAACAATACGGATGACTCTATTACAATCGAAAACTTTAAAGACAAAACGTATTCCGCCAAAATCATGTTGGTCCCAGACCCAACTCGAATACGTGTGGCTGTAACGAAATATAAAGGAGATGTCGGTCAAACAGTAAGTGAAATGGTGGAGGACTATAAAGCGATAGCGGGCATCAACGGCGGAATGTTTCAGGACGTTGGGTATCGTGGAACGGGTGGAGTTCCGTTGGGTACCACCATACAAAACGGTCAATTTGTGACAACAGGCGGAACCTCACCGATTGTCGGATTTACTCGTGACGGAATTTTATTGGTAGGTACCTATACAGACAAAGAATTAGTTGAAAGAGACGTAACAGAAGCATTATCATTTGGACCTGTTCTTGTAAAAGACGGAAAAGGGCTTGTCAAAGGTGATGGTGGTTGGGGAGCAGCACCAAGAACGGCCATTGGCCAAAGAGAAGATGGTACAGTCATTATGATCGTCACTGATGGACGAATGATTCACGGAGCAAATAACCTGGGTGCCACCATGAAAGACTTAATGCATTTAATGTTGAAATATGGTGCTGTGAACGCAGCGAATTTAGATGGCGGTTCATCTGCCACAATGGTAAAAGATGGTATGTTAATCAACGAACCATCTGATGTTCTTGGCGAACGAAAAATCGCAACAAGTTTCATCGTGATGCCACAAGAATAAGGAGGAATGACAGACTGTGAGAATATTTTTGCTTGCTTTAGTGTTCATCTCCGCATTGGAAACAGGTGTCTTTTGGCACTATGACAATGCATTGAAAGCGCAGCAGTCCGTTACTGCATCTGCGTCCGAAACAAGCACAAAGAAAAAAGTAGAAACGCCTATTTTGAACAAGAAACTTTTAGCAGAAGAAAAAGTCAAATTAGTTTCGATTTCTGAAAATCAAAGATATGTGGCATATGTAAGCAATAACAATCAGCTTCATATCATTGATTTAGAACATAATACCGAGCTGTATTCTGCAAATGAAGAAGACGGAATAAACTATATCAAATGGATCCGGAGCGACAGTCTCTTTATTGGATCAAAATCCCCAAAAGACCATTTGGTCCTAAAGACTTTCCAAGTAGGGACACAAAAAGAGCGGATTATCACAACATTCACAGGTGTTACGCCAACTTCTACGTTTAAATCAATCAGCTACAGTCCGTTTACTAACGACGTGTATACACTAATTGGTAATGACACCATTACCAAATTGTATCACTTTAATACAAACGGAAAAATGACAAATGTTCCATTACGCAATAGTTACATTGAAAAACCTACATTGTTATCAACAAAAAACGAATTGTTCTATGAAGACAAGTCTCACAACATATGGTTGAACCGAAATTCTTCCGTAAAGAACATTGAATCCAATGCTACGATCCTTTCCGTTTACGAAGATACAATTTATTACGGGAAGCTAGACCAAGATGGATACGTTACAAGCATTTGTTCTTATCAAGATGGCGAAAAACAACTGATTGATGAACTTCCGACTCCTGTTTCAGGTGACCATATCCTGATCACTAAAGATGAAAATACTCTTTATATCAAAGATAACGTTTATTACGATATGAGCCAAGATAAACATTTTACCTTGCCAAAAGATTCAGAAGTCACCGTCGAAAATCACAATTTTATCCTTCTTACCAAAAACGATACGAATTTAATTCGATAATAATCGTTAAAAAAGCGGCTAACAATGCCGCTTTTATTTTATCCAAATAGACATTCTTTTAATTTTGTTATCGAATCTTATGACCGTCTTGATTTTGTACACATCGACACCCTTAAAGAAAAAAAGTTTCAGCGTTAGCCGTTTTGATTGTGCATGATGGATTTGAGGAAAACATTAGTTTTAAGTAAACAAAAGTAAATTCAGCAAAGAAAGAATCCCTATCCAAAAGGAGTAGGGATTCCCAATTTTAAAAGCGAGTAACTATATTCTTTAATGTACCTGAACAAAACTTATTTTATATCTTATTAAACCTACTCCACCGTTACCGATTTAGCGAGGTTGCGTGGTTTGTCGACGTCGCAGTCACGGTGCAGGGCTGCGTAGTAGGCAAGGATTTGTAATGGTATGACAGAGATAAGTGGTGTTAATAATTCGTGCACTTCTGGAATGACGAAGCTGTCTTCGTCCATGTTAAGTCCGTTCATTGAGATTATGCATGGGTTGGCGCCGCGGGCAACTACTTCCTTCACATTGCCGCGAATGCTTAAATTTACGCTTTCTTGTGTGGCAAGAGCAATAACCGGAGTACCTTCTTCAATTAAGGCAATCGTTCCATGCTTTAACTCGCCGCCAGCAAAGCCCTCTGCTTGAATATAAGAAATTTCCTTAAGCTTCAAGGCGCCTTCTAAGCCAACATAAAAGTCAATGCCGCGGCCGATAAAAAAAGCATTCCGTGTGACTGAGAAGAATTCACGGGCAATGACTTCAAGTATTTCCTTAGAGTCACATAGAACATCCATCGCATTAGCAACTAAGCCAAGCTCATGAATCAGATCAAAGCCAACTTCTAAACTGCGGCTCTTGGCTGTCACTTCGGCTAAAATTGCAAGAACTGCCAACTGTGCTGTATAAGCCTTAGTCGAAGCTACAGCGATTTCCGGACCGGCATGCAGCAATAAAGTATAATCCGCTTCACGTGATAATGTCGATCCAGGCACGTTTGTAATCGTCAACGCTGGATAGCCCATTTCTTTTACCTGAACGAGCACGGCACGGCTGTCGGCAGTCTCACCGCTTTGTGAAATGAACACAAACAATGGCTTTTCAGATAAAAGCGGCATATTGTAGCCAAATTCGCTGGAGATATGGACTTCAACCGGAATCATTGCCATTTTTTCAATGAACTGCTTACCAACAAGTCCTGCGTGATAAGAAGTCCCTGCAGCAATGATATAGACGCGGTCCGCAGCGTTTACAGCATCAATGATGTCGCGGTCAATCACAAGCTTGCCTTGCTCATCTTGATAATGTTGAATGATTTTACGTATAACAGCAGGCTGCTCATCAATTTCCTTCAACATATAGTGAGGATATGTCCCCTTTTCAATATCGCTGGCATCAAGCTCGGCTGTGTATGGCGTACGGCTGATGACTTCTCCATCTAAGTTTTGAATAGTTACAGCATTTTTTGTTACGATGACGATTTCTTTATCCATTAATTCAACAAACTGATCGGTTACTTGAAGCATTGCCATCGCATCGCTTGCGACCACATTGAAGCCGTCCCCTAGGCCGACCAGCAGCGGGCTTTTATTTTTTGCTACATATATGGTGTTGTTGTCTTTTGCGTCCAAAAGCGCTAGTGCATATGAGCCATGCAAAAGTGTCAATGTTTTGCGGAAGGCCTCTAATACGCTTAGGCCTTCGTTTGCAAACTTCTCGACAAGCTGCACAATGACTTCTGTATCGGTTTCACTTTTGAAAGAAACATCTGCTAAATATTCACGCTTTAGCAGATCATAGTTTTCGATGACACCGTTGTGAACAAGCGTAAAGCGGCCGGATGCGCTTTGATGCGGATGGGAATTTCCTCTGCTTGGAACCCCGTGTGTTGCCCAACGTGTATGGCCAATTCCAACGTGTGCCAATACATTTTCATCGACAATGCTGCGAAGGTCGGCGATGCGTCCTTTTTCCTTAAAAATTTGAATCCCGTTTTCGTTTTTAACAGCTATACCTGCTGAATCATAGCCTCTATATTCAAGCTTTTCTAAACCTTTTAGTAAAATTTCTTTCGAATCTAAATTTCCAATATATCCAACAATTCCGCACATATTTATTCTTTTCCTCCCTGATATAGGGGGCAAGAAGCTTTGGAGGCGTACCTGCCCCCTTATCTCTGTTTTTTTATAGGTATCTGTCTATACCTTTTTCAACATTATTTTAGTATGTGCATTTTCTCCCCTTTGTGCACCGAGTTGCCTCTGTGTTTTAAGGAAGAAATTGACGGTTGTGCGTTTCAACCGGGAGGTATCCGCCGAACATTTCGATAATCCTCCACCTCGTCTACTAACCAACATACTTTTGGTTAGTTCTGGCGCTTTAAAAACTCTCCTTTCCTGATGCTACCCTCCTTATAAAGTTTATTGTTTTGAATAGTACAAAGCACATTAAATACTACATTAACGACGTTGGGTCGTCAATAAAAAACCTGTAAAGAATCGATTCTACACAGGTTTTGAAAAATCCTATTCGTTTGTCAACACTCACTTTCTAAAGAACCTTTTTACTTTTTAGCGGTAGTAGTACGTAGTGTTTGTAAAATATTCAAGATGGGCCGGTAGTTTCTGCCCACTAGGCCGATTTTTTCTGCAATGATCTCAATAAACAGTACAATTAAAGCAATTAAGAACAATGCACCGCCAATCCGGGCCTGCGAATAAATGACTGCCACCAATCCAAAGAAGGCGGACATTGCGTAAATTAGTAACACTGTTTGCCGGTGAGAATATCCCATGCGTAGCATGCAATGGTGCAAATGTTGTTTGTCTGGTGCACCCAGTGGTTTCTTATGGATGATTCTTCTAAGAATGGCAAAAAAGGTGTCTGAAATCGGAACGCCTAAGATAATAACCGGGATAACAAATGATATGAAGGTGACATTTTTAAAACCAAGAAGAGACAAGACTGAAATAATGAATCCTAGGAACAGTGCTCCTGTATCCCCCATGAAAATACTAGCGGGATGGAAGTTGTAAATTAAAAATCCCAGCGTGCTAGTAAGAACAATCAATCCGACTGTCACAACATATATATTCCCCTGTAAAATTGCCATCCCCGAAATAGTAATTAAAGCAATAGAAGAAACCCCTGCAGCCAAACCGTCAAGTCCATCAATCAAATTTATTGCGTTAGTAATTCCAACAATCCAAAGAAGGGTTAATGGGATACTTAAAAATCCAAACTCGAGTACACCACCAAAAGGAAGATTGATAAACACCACTTTCAAATCTCCTAAGAAAATGACTGAACAGGCTGCGGCAATTTGCCCAATTAACTTATATCGAGCAGACAATTCAATCATGTCATCAAGCAAACCGGTAACGATAATGATAAAAGAGCCAATTAATATTGCAATAGATGCTTGGTTTTCCGGTCGTAACAGAACTATCCCTACTATAAAACTGATGAATATTGCTAACCCCCCTAGCCGGGGCATGATGGACTGGTGAACCTTTCTTTGATTTGGCTGATCCGTTGCTCCGATGAGTAAGGCAATTTTTTTTATAATCGGTGTTAAAAGCACCGAGACAACAAAACAGATAATCAAGGTAAGATAAAGCATGGATAAATCCTCCTTGATGTAAGTTTGTCCATTTTGGCTAAATCAAAACAAATTACAGATGGTAAAAATAAGAATTCCTTAAAATTAAATTCCCTTTCAAATTATTTCATTTAAATATCGACAAAAAAATTCAATTTACGCAGAGAGTAAAAAAGTGTAAAATGAAAACTGGTTTATAATATTGTTGTTCTTGTTTATTTTTGTTAAAGGAGAAATGATATGCCGCAATTTACACGTTCAAACCGTGGAGAAAAAAAGAAAAAACAACGAAAACGAATATTCATGTTGATTTTACTTCCGATATTAGTAGTAGCCTTAAGTAGTGCAGGGTATGCAACATTTCTGCTAAAGAAAGCAGAATCAGTGGTTCACAAATCTTATAAACCTGTAAAAGCCGTATCAAAAAGGGAAGTAAAAGTAGACCCAAAAATGGATAATGTCTCAATACTCCTTATCGGTGTAGATGAAAGCAAAGAACGTGCCAAGCAATATGGTGATGCTGTTCGTTCAGATGCACTTATGGTTGCAACCCTAAACAAAAAGGAAAAAACAGTGAAACTGTTGAGTATACCGCGTGATTCGTACGTTTATATTCCTAAAAAGAATAAGTATGATAAAATTAACCACGCTCACGCTTTCGGTGGACCGGCACTTTCAATTGAAACCGTTCAGGAACTTCTTGATATACCGATTGACTATTATGTAAAAGTAAATTTCTATGCATTTATCGACACTGTCAATGCTCTCGATGGAATTGAAGTTGAGGTACCTTATGCCCTTTCAGAGCAAGACTCGCATGATCGGCCAAATGCCATACGTTTAAAGCAAGGCCTACAAACATTAAACGGAGAACAAGCACTTGCATTGGCAAGAACTCGTCATAAAGATACTGACTTCATGAGGGGTCAAAGACAGCAGCAAATTCTTAAAGCAATTTTTAGCAAAGCTTTATCTGCATCATCGATTACAAAGCATGGCGAGCTAATTGAAGCTGTTGGAAAAAATATGACTACCAATATGTCATTCGATGATATGAAATCATTAATGGATTATGGGCTCACTGGCGGTGGTCTTAACATTGAGACCTTAAACCTTAAGGGCAGCGATGCATATATCAAAGGGATTTATTACTACAAGCTTGATGAAACATCTTTAGAAGAAGCTAAAACAGTTTTAAAAACCCAACTAGGTTTGGAATCAAATACGGTACAAGCTAGCACAAACGGAAAAATTGTTAATACAGATCAAAACAATAATCCTTCTACTAATAATTAAAGAAATCTCATCACATTTTGTGATGAGGTTTCTTTTTGTCAACCAAACAAACTAGTCAAACTAAAGAGCCAGCCCAAAAGGGCTGGCTCTTTAGTTTTATCTATTACGTACTGTTGTTATAAGGAGAACTCGCATCATTTTCATTAATGGTCGATAATTTTTGCCGACAAGACCGACTGCTTCTGCAATCAACTCAATTACAATTAATAAGACTAAAATGAGGAAGAATCCTCCTAAAAGCTTTGCTTGCGAGAAAATAATCGCCATTAATCCGAAGAAAGCTGCCATTGCATAAATGATTAACACCGTTTGTCTATGTGTAAATCCTAAACGAAGCAGACAGTGATGTAAATGCGATTTATCAGGTGCAGATAAAGGCTTCTTATTTACAATTCGGCGAATAATGGCAAAGAATGTATCAGATATCGGAACACCGAGAATAATAACAGGAACGATAAAGGAAATTAATGTAACGTTTTTAAAACCAAGTAATGATAATACGGAAATCATAAAGCCCAAAAATAGCGCACCCGTATCACCCATAAAGATCTTCGCCGGGTGAAAATTATAGATTAAAAATCCAAGTGTACTAGCCAAAACTAATGATGCAACCGTTGTTACATAACCGTCACCCATAATAATAGCCATTCCGGAAATGGTGATTAAGGCAATAGAGGATACACCGGCAGCTAAACCATCTAACCCATCAATAAGGTTGATGGCATTAGTAATACCTACAATCCAGAAAATCGTCAATGGAATACTTAAATATCCAAAATCAATTTGCCCACCGAATGGAAGATTAATAAATTCCAAATGGACTCCACCCCATATAACAACAATTGCAGCTGCAACTATTTGGGCTAAAAATTTAATTTTAGCTGATAATTCCATTACGTCATCAGCTATACCTGTAATAACGATGATAATACTTCCTAAAACAATCGGTATTGCATAAGGTGCGTCGGGACGCATAATAAGCATACCTACAATAAAACTTAGGTAAATAGCTAATCCGCCAAGACGTGGCATTATTTTTTGGTGAACTTTTCGCTGATTCGGCTTATCAGTTGCCCCTATTTTGAAAGCTAATTTTTTTACCAAAGGAGTTAGTAATATCGAGCAAATAAAGCATAAAAACAAGGTGATGTAGACCATCATGATCCTCCTCATAACTATTAAACCCATTCATATATCCATAAAGACAAACAGTCTAATGGAGCAACCGTTAGGTTACTTATAAAGATTGTTATCTATTAAACAATGATTTTCATAGAAACGTATTCTACTGTACCATGTGGATTATAACACAGTTACTATATAATTTAAATAGATTTTCAGATTCACTGACTTTCCAAATACGTTACAATAAGTTTAAATTTACTACTTTTACTAAAAACTAATAAATTCCCTAACAAAAACTGTAGTTACACTTTACATACTAATATACCACGAAATCTGACGAAAATCATGTTAATTTGTTACAATTTGGTATAAATAATTGGATAGTT
Source organism: Neobacillus sp. SAB-20_R2A (assembly GCF_049568635.1). NCBI lineage: Bacteria > Bacillati > Bacillota > Bacilli > Caryophanales > Bacillaceae > Neobacillus > Neobacillus sp. SAB-20_R2A. The sequence continues at coordinate 5,170,386 of NZ_CP145895.1, forward strand.
TTATATTTAGATAGGAGTACCATTAAATGAATCCCCTACTTAACTAGGGGTATATTGTTCGATATATTTCTTTTGTTCAATGTTTTCATAACAAATATTTACTTCCTTTGATACCTTTTGTATACGCTGAAAATACTATCTACAAAAGATTCAATCGAATAATGCTTGGAAATATAACTTCTAAACTTTGCCCCCATTATAGCCAAACCACCTGTTTTTCGCATTTCAATTGCTTTATCTATAAAAGATACAATTTCAGCCTTTTCATTTTTAGAAACGATAAATCCATATGAAAAATCTGGAATCATATCTCTAACTCCACCAACATCGGTCGTAATGACGGGGGTGTTTTCCCTCCCAGATTCTAATAAAACTAATGGAAAACTTTCAGTTTTTGAGGTCAGCAATGTAATATCGGCAAGGGCACAAAGTGCGTTTACATCCTCTCTATGGCCAAGAACTGTCACATGTTTTTCAAGGCACCATTCTTTTATAAGATGCAAAATCTCATTTCGCATAGGACCATCCCCGACCAAGAGTAATTTAATTTCTGGATGAAATTTGATGGCCTCTTTGACAGCCTTAAGTGCAAGTTGATGCCGTTTCACTGGGTCTAAACGTGCTACCATTAATATGACGAAATCCTCTTTGGAAAGTTTCATTTCTTTCCTGGAAACTTCTTTTATTATGGGAACGGAAAAATCAATTCCATTAAAGATAGTCGTAATTTTATCTGAGCTAATACCAAATTCCACCATCATATCTGTAAAACGTTTGGAGATTGCAAAAAAATGATCAGGTTTTTTTAGCACAGCAAGATTTAATTTTGTAAATACCTTTCCCTTAATACCTCTTCCAAGGAAATCATTCCGAGGATCACTGTGAACAGTAGTCATCCACGTCACAGAGGTAAACTTTTTCAAGAAATAACCATAAAGGTTTGCCCTAGCTCCATGGGTATGTAAAATATCAACTTTTTCATTTTTTATAAAAGAAATTATTTTAAATAGTACTGATAGATCATATCTAGAGGATTGTTCAAATGTTATCGTTTGAATTCCAGCAGCCTTTGCCTTTTCTTCAAAAACACCCTTTTCCAAAAGACCCAAAACAAACTCCTCTTTATTTAACTCCTTTAACAAGGAAAGGATATGGACCATTCCCCCACCAGTTTCATTGCCTGCATTTAAGTGCAATACCTTCATTGATTATCCCCTTATTTCTTTGTGCGAAGTTTTTCTCTAAAAATTTTCACCATGAAAAGAGGTAAAGCGAGCATTCTCTTCCAACGACTAGGCTGCTTTAGTAATCGATACAGCCACTCAAGGTTCAACTTTTGCCAAACTATTGGCGCTCTTTTAACCGTTCCGGAAAGCACATCAAAGCTTCCCCCAACACCCATAAAGAGCCCGTTCTCAAATCCTCCAATGTTTTCATAAATCCACTTTTCTTGCCTTGGAAGACCTAATGCAACAAATATAAGATCAGGTTTTTTTTCTCTTATTTCCTCAGGAATTGTAGAGGCTTCCCAGTTAAAATAACCATCGTGCCACCCCGCAATTTGTAAGCTAGGAAAACTGTGATGAATATTTTGAACAGCCTTTTCAATTACATCCTTCTTAGATCCTAGAAAATAAGCAGACCATCCGTTTTCGTTTCCAAGCTTAAGTAGTTCCACCATAAGATCAAAGCCGGCAATTCTTTCAGGCAGCGGTGACCCCAATACTTTAGAACCGATTACAACACCAATGCCATCAGCAATTACAAAATCCGCACTATTAATGATTGATTGGTACTTGTTGTCTTGATTGGCATACATTACGATTTCAGGGTTTGCTGTTACTACGAAAGTTTTTTTTCTTTCGGAAATATAATCCCTCAGTCGAAGTAGTAATTCATTTTTTGTAATGTTTTCAAAATCAATATTTAAAATATTAATTTTACTATTTCGCATGATACTACTGAACCTCTCTTTTTTCGCTCTTCCTAAATTTTCTTAGGAAAATTCAATTAATCTTTACATTTATTTTCGTAATACATAACCTTTAAAAAGAGTCTTAATTTCTTTTGATTCTTTATTAAATATAATGACAAATACAAGCATTAAACCTAATAAAATAATCAATTGAAGCCACAAATCATCTAATATCAAACAAGATATAGTAAATACAGTTATAAATGAAGCGAATAAAATCATCCTAAAATCCAAAGCCCATATTTGATACTTTTTATAAAGAAAATATGAGTTAATAAGTGTTGCCGCAATAGATGAAATTAAAGTTGAGCCTGCCAGTGTATATACCCCAAACTTTTTTATAAATAGGAAATTAAGAAGAATATTTAATAACACACACATGGAATTTATGATTGTGGTCACCTTTAAATTATTAAATGAATAAAAGACCTGTAGTACAATGCTCCCCGTTGAACTGAAAATGGTCATTGGGATAAAGATTAAAGTTAGTCGATATAGCATATCTATATCTGTCAGTGATATATTCCCCCTATGAAATAAAAGCTTAAGGAAAAACTCTCCCAAAATAATATAAAGAAGACAAATGAGACTATAGATAAACAGAAAGAAGAAATTTATCTGGCTGACGCGCGCCTGTACTTTTTTAAATTCATTATTTGCGATTTCCGATGCAACAAACGAATAGGAAGCGCTGCTAATAGCATTAGTAATGACTGAACTTATTAAAAGCACAATCATGTTTGAATAAGACAATATCGTTAATGTACCTGAGGCAAAAAGAGTCGCAAAGGATTTGTCTACAAATGTATTAATTACCCCTAACCCTCCGCTTATTAGCAATGGCAAAGAATTTTTAATCAATACCACTGCATCTCTGTCAAAACACGTCATTTTTTTTAACGGTAATCTAGAAAAAAGTATGGCAAACGAAAGAATTGTTCCAACCAGCATTCCAATTGTAATCGCTAGTGAAGTTTGTTTGTAGAGCAAAAAAAGTATCAAAATGCTTATAACAGAAGAGACTAAATTCGTGAAGTTTGCCAACCCAAATATTTTTTCTGATCTAAAAAAATTATCAATAATACGGTTAAGCACCAGCAGTAAACCTATTCCGCTATATAGAATAGAGAATTTAAAGGTAAGTGTTAATGTATCAGATTCAAAACCGGGAGCTAATAACTTCATAAAATAGCTAAAAAAAGAAAAGTATCCAATAAATAAAACCGTTATGATGCTTGTAAAAGCAATCATTAGTGAAAAGACATAATTTGTCTTTTCCTGCATGCTTTCTTTTTTATTTAGCGAGGGAATTATTCCTACCAGCAGCGCATCTGCAATTAAATTTAGAGGAGTTCCCAAAATATTAACAGTGAAATTAAAAGCGTCGGTTACCTTTGAGAAACCATAAAAAGTGGAAAAAGCTAGCTCCCTTAAAAACTGAATGACTCTAACAAATATATCAAAAAGAAAAATAACTACAACAGCTTGTTTAAAATTGCTCCGTTTCATTAATGAACTGAACATTTGGTGATCACTCCACCTTTATTTCATAAAAAAATGAATAAAAAAGTAATATTTTCTGGACGATTTCTTTACTTTCCTTACAATCCACTACAATATGGTCATAATTTGATTCCAGTATTTTTTTGTAAACACTATTAATTGAATCAGATTTATATTCGTTGTAAAATCTCCTTGCATCTTTCCCATAAAAAAGATAGGAAATAGAATCTGTTTCCTCCCTTTTTAGGTAAAGAGGATTAGATGTCTTGTGCATACTGCTTAAAGAATGCAGAATTTTACTTATTTGCATCATGGATATTTTAGGATATCCCTTTACCACTAACTCCTTCTTCCATAGCTCAAATAGTTTTATTGCAAGCTGAATGTCTACAGAGTCTCCCTTAGAGACCTTTGAAAAATTATACAACTTAAGTTTGCGGAAGATTTTGAATAACGTTAAATTTGATAGAGCTAGCATTGGTCCCGTTTTGAAATGGTTAAAAAGCAATTTGTATACTGTTCGAAAACAGCCATTGGCTACTTCAAATTTCCCAACATCACTGTGTATATAATTTTCTCCAAAGACCCTATATTTGTACCAAGGGCTAATTTTCTTTAAATTAAGAACGTTAAAATTCTTATAATCCACATAATATATAGTGTTATCGTATATGTAATTTTGCAGAATGTATTGTACAAAAATATCCTTTTTCACAATAAAGGTATCTCCAATAAGATTATCCCCTTTATGAAAGAATACTTTTCTTATTAATTCTTTTTTATCAATTTCATCTGGTCTTTTCATGGTTCCGCTAATTCTACTGTTTTCATCAATTGTTAAATAGTCAGCATATAAGCCATCAATATCCGGTGAAGTATTAAAGGTATTTATTATTAATGAAAACACTTCATTATTGGCTAGCTCATCATCCGAATGAAATAACAGGACAATATTTCCTTCAATATATTTTGAAGCATGTAAAACTGCATTTAATTGGCCGCTGTTTTCTTGAGCATAGTATTTTATTCGATCATCATTTATAGACTGAATAATTTTCTCAGTTTCATCTGTGGACCCATCATTTACCACAATTAGTTCCCAATTTTGATAAGACTGCCTTTGAATTGATTGAATACTTTTTTCTATATATGCTGCATCATTATACGTTGGCATTAATATCGAGATCTTATCCATTCTTTCGCATCCTTTATAACATTTTAAAGCAACCATTATTCTTCATGTATTATTTTTTATAATACGTTTTGTATTCGTTTATTTTTTGAAACTCAGCCATAAAAAAATGTATATAACGACTTTATAATTTTCTTTTGTTTAAACTTTTTCCATGGATGTCTATTAGACTTGGCTATCAATTTGAACTCCAATCAACAGTTAAGTGTTACAAAGAAAAAATCAATAAAATTAATGGGAGAAGAAACAACTCTTCTCCCTTTTTTTCGAAAAATTCAACTAAGCACCTTTTATCTGAAGATCAACTAGAAGAAAAGCGAAAATTGCTGAAATGTATATACTTACTGCAGGGGCAGTCAATACGTGTCCTGCAGAAAACGCAATGCCAAAAGCTAACAATAAGCTGACTACATATAAAGCATATTTCAAATTAAAAACCTTTTTTAGGTTAGACGAAGCATAAAAAATCAGCTTAAATCCTAAATAAATCAAAGGGAATATTAAGACTAATGATCCAACGATTCCAAAAGAGAAAAATATATCATAAAAATCCATCTCAATCATCTTCGGCACATCTGTATAATTACCTGCATACCCCAACCCAAACAGTTTTTGGGATATCGGAGCTTTTTGATAGTCATTTTTCTGTTTATCCAAAAATACGTCTCTACTACTGAGCACTAAGTTTTCAATTTGTTTCTTATTTATGGTTTCCTGCTTTTCAGTTTTATGATGATTATTTGTTTTCTTTTCACTTTCCTTATTCTTAATATTAGGATTATCTTTAGCTGTCAAATCAATCCCTAATAAATTTAAGTGAGTAAATGTATTTTTATAAATCGGAGTAAAGGGCGTAATGAGAATTAGCATTATTGTTATGGCACTTAAAATTAGGCTCCTCAGTTTATGAGTCTTTAATGCCGGTGTTCGTCTGGATTGGAACAATTCATAAAAACTCATCACCAATGAGACTAGGAGGCTAATTAAACATGCGCCATATCCTACCTTTGTTCCAACCGCGAGCATCGAAAAAATCATAAGGATTGAAGGAATCCACTTATAAATATCTTTAAGAGCAACGGTACTACGGATTGAATAAAGTAAAATCACAGGGAAACTTATAGCCAAAATTGCGCCAATTTCATTACCAGCAAAGAACCAACCTGAATAACCAATTTTCGAGAAATCATAACTAGTTAAACTTGTTCCCGTAGCAATAGAGATGACAAAAACAATATTAATAATTAAAGAAGATAACAGCAGATATCTCATCAACTTATTTTCCACTGTTAGTTTAGATGATAAAGACTTAAAAGAAAGCAAATATGCACATAACATAACCAATAAATAAACTACTTTAACAATAAACTTCCCTTCATCTCCAACGGAAAAAATGGGTTTATTATTAAAGTTATTAACGACTCCTACAGCCAACACACAAAATAGAATTAAAAAATAATATATATATTTTTTTTGGTCTAACTGTAAAGATTTAAGGAAAATATATACAATACTAATAAAAAGAATAAGAAATCGTATTAAAATTCCAAAAGTAACGTTAATGTTTAATGATAAACTATAAGTGGTAAGCACATCGATCAAGGGTTGTAATCCTAAAAAAATCACAAGGAAAATCTCATATTTTTCCATGACTTGTTTTGCAAACTTTGACATAATACTCCTCCGAGATTTTTTTAAAAGGGGGGTTAAAAATAAAAGGAAACAATTCTATAATACAATTTATCATTATAATTTTTTTATGATAAATTGTAAACAACAACAACTAATTAATTACATCAATTTGTAAATAATATGCTAAGATATTTTTTTGCAATTGATTTTTAAATTCACAAAAGAGAGGTAAATCTATTATGAAAATTTTAATTACGACAATCTTCGAATACCCCCACGAGGGTGGGCTCTCAACTCATGTCTCAACATTAAAAAGTGGATTAGAAGCAAAGGGGCACCAAGTGGACGTATTATCCTTTTCTGACATGAACCCTCTTTTTAGAAAAGTCTACTCCCAGGCACCCGGCTATCTTTTAAACAGAGTAAGTAAAGGAAAAGGACAATTATTGAATGACTCACAAAAGAAAAAATTGCTTTCTACATATTTAGCTAGCCGCAAAGGGAACTATGACGTTATAAATTCTCAAGATGTTTTTGCTGCACTTGCATCCATCGATTCCGGTTTACCCACTGTTGCAACAGTCCACGGATATTATTCTTTTGAGGCGATAAGCCGTGGGGCGTTAATTGAACATAGTAAAGAAGATTTCAGAGTCCAAGAAATTGAAAAAAAGTCATATCAAAATGCCACAAAAGTTGTCGCGGTTGATAAACGGATTCGTGAATATATAAAAGAAAAGGCGAATGTCGATGCAATCACGATTAAAAACTTTATTGATGTAAGCTCATTTCAACCTGAAAAAGCCGATACAACTTCTGTAAAAGAGGAATTCAATATCCCTGATAATTTGAACATATTGTTTGTTCCAAGAAGGCTTACAGAAAAAAACGGGGTCGTTTATCCAACTTTAGCATTACCTAAAGTTCTGAAAAAACATCCAAATACCCTTTTGGTATATGCTGGAACAGGTGAACAGTTAGGAAAGATCAAGGAGGAAATTTCAAAAAATGGACTTGAGAACAATGTTAAGTTATTAGGCTCAGTTCCTCATGAAAAGATGAAAAGCCTTTATGCCTTATCCGATATTGTCCTAGTTCCGAGTGTTCATTCATACGGAGTAGAAGAGGCTACCTCTATTTCTGCCTTAGAAGCAATGGGATCCAGTTCTCCGGTAGTTGCAGGGGCAGTAGGTGGACTAAAAGAAATATTTGATCATGAAACAGACGGCCTTCTGGTGCCGGATAAAGACGTTGACGCCCTTTCGGATTCTATAATAAGAATCTTAGATAATCCCGAATTTGGAAAGCTTTTAGCTAGAAATGCAAGAATAAAGGTAGAGCAGGAGTATTCTCACCTTGCTGCGGCTAGTAAGTTCGAGCAAATTTATGAAGAAGCAATAAAGACGTTTAAATAACAGAGGAAATTTTCAACTAACTTAGAAAATTTTAAGAATATTAGAAAAACAAGGCTGACCTAAGGGCCCTTTTGCGGGGTGATTTTTAGGCAGCCTTTAGTCTTTATTTGGGAAGTTGTATCCACTGATCTCCCAAATAGGTTTGAATTTTTAACCAACCAAAAGGAGATGTTGATTCTTCCTTTACAAAAACAGTCTGCGGCGCAAAGCTGGTTATATAACGTCCTAACGGGCTATCATATGCTGCAAATGTCCTATCAATATACATAGAAGACCCTTTGGGTGCTACCCACATATTTCCTGCATAAGTTGAAATTTGTATCCATCCATTTTCAATCTCCTTCAATACCCTGACTGATTGCGGAGCAAATATATTAGCAACATTAGAATACCGTGGGCTGGAATAGGCACAAAAAGTTCTATTTATTGTTTGATAATGAGGAAAGCGTATAATCCATTTCGGACCCAAATAGGTATTTATTTGTGACCAGGCAGTGTCAGTTGTTTTCAAGATATATACAGTTTGTGGAGCAAACCAGGCAACCGGTGTTGTAGAGCCTGGATAATCGAAAGCCGCAAAGGTTTCACTCATTTTGTGAGGCATACCATTAACGCCTGTCCATTTAGCCCCCGCCCAAGTATCTATCAGCAGGAGACCATTAATTGCCCCATCATGGGCAATTACAATTTGGGGAGCGAAGGTCAATTTTTGACTCTCTAATGATGGGGTATCGTAGGCTTCAAAAGTCCTATCAATAGTAACTTTTGCACCCTCAGGAGCAATCCATCTCTCATTTGATAACCTCATCCAACCCGATGAGGAGGTATATTCGATCCAAACTTCACCTGGTTGTACACTTTCCACAGATTGGGAATTAAAACTTGGTTCTTTATACACCTTCAAGACTTTTTGAACTTCATAGTATTGAGCATTTACAGGCTGTGTAAACAAAAAAATCAGGCCGAAAATAAAAATGGAAAACCACTTTTTCATAATTATCTCCCCAGACTTGTGGTATATAAATCCATTTTATCTTCTAATTTGAAATCCAGAAAGACGTAATTTTGGAAATGATTAATTTCTTTTTATTAATTTGGATGAAGTCGAAATCAACAGTTAATTTAACAGCCAACGAAAAAAGGTTGGGGCTTCCAAGAGTCAGTTGCCTGACTTTTATGAATCCCCGGGTTTATCTTACCTTATCTCAACAAATAAATGGTGATATCAGCCAAGGGTACATTATCTATTTGGTCGGGGATTTGGCATATGGTCAAAGGATGCTAAAGGGCTGAAGGATTTCTTAAAAACACATAATTATTAGCATGTAAATAGATACTTAGAAGGGCACATAGCCCTTCTTAGTTTATTTGCTTACTAAGGTACAAGTTTATTGACTAATGGGATTCGTTTCAGCACTAATGTAATAATAGTACTAAAAATAAGAGTAATTAAAATTTTTAATGGTATTTCTATTATTATGGAATGGAATTGTTCCACATAGGGGAATACCTTCCATAAATAATTATTTAATAACCAATAATGAAATATATATACACCTAAACTTGCCTGGTTAATTCCAGATAGGAGTAATGGTAATTTCCGATCATTAAAATTATAACGAAAGAAAACAAACAAACCAACTGCACATAGTAATACATTGGGTGAGAAGTATTCGTACCAAAACTGATTTAGCTTCCCACCAGCATTTATTGTGTAAAAATAAGTTAGAAAAAATGTTAAAATAAAACCCACAAATAATCCAATATATGAAATTTTCCTCCATCGCTTACTAATATCATATTGATTAAGATAGTAGCCTAAAACGAAGTATCCTATATAATCTGTTACAAAAAATAATTCTAAAGAAAATTGCATACCCCACAAAAAATTTGACATCTTTGTAAAAAAAGAAGCATACAACCAAAGGATTAAAAAGTATTGTAAGTGACGTTTTTCAGCGTTTTTGATGAATACTTTTAATAGAGGAGTAATTAAATATAACCCGATAATCATATAAAAGAACCAAAAATGGCCGGCGATACCGTTATTAAGGAATAATTTAATACCTTCTTTAATAGAGTTGGGAAAGTACCATTTGTATACTCCGTAAATATAAAATATTACACTCCAACCTACAAATGGAATTGCAACCTTGCTTAAACGTCTTTTTAAAAAATCCCAATATGGTATTTCTTTTTCATCTTTTAATAACAAAGCTCCACTAATCATTACAAAACCAGGTACAGACCATCGTGAAATTGTCTCAAAAAAATTCCCTAAAACCCATGTGAATTCTTGACCTGATTGTATCGTTGAAACATAATTAGCTGTTACATGAATGGTTACAACAGCAATTGTTGCAAATACACGTAGCCAATCGAAATAATATATTTGATTCCTCATGTTTTCCCCTCCTAAAAAAAATGAAGCATGATTACCTTGAAAAACCCCATAAAAAAATACACCAAAAATGGTGTATTTTGAATACAACAAACATTATAACTTACTTTGTTCTTAAATCAAAATAGGCTTTAATAGACCTCGTTTCTAGCTAAAAAGTGAATAACTATATTTCCAAAGACGTAATATGTTAAAGATTATATTAATTTTTCCTAATTTGAATGGAGTGGAAAGCAACAGACAAACAAAACAGAAAGGGGCTTCCAAAAGCCAGTTACCTAACTTTTAGAAACCCTTGGTTCATCTCACCTTGATGAATTTATAACGAATGTACGATAATGTCAAGGCAAATATGAATGTTGTCCCAACTGCCGGGAAGAACCAATATAAAAATTGTTGCTGGGATTGAAAATGGTGTTCCAAAAAATATTTATAAACGATTCTATCTGTGATATATGAGGCTAAATATATGTCTAATGAAAGGACAGAAATAATGGAAAGTAATTTTAGAAATAAACCACCGCCATTAAAGTTTACATCATAAAAAAGCAAAAAGAAAATTGTTGCATGCATGACAACAATAAGTGAGGAATACGATCCTGCCATGCCTAAAAACACATCAGAGACATAATGAATCTCTATCCAGCACTCAATTAAGGTAATTAAAACTAAGCAAAAAACACCTACCATTTTACTAATTTTTAATTGATATTCCCTAATATAATTTCCTATAAAGTAATAAGTGATGGGATAAAGTTGGATCCAGAAATCCGGGAAATATAGTGCCCCTCTTGCCTTTCCGTTAAAAAAACTTGGTAAAGCTGTTATAATTAAAAAAACCAATATTAATAATTGCTTTTGTTTTTTTGTTTGAATGTTATTATATAATATATTCAAAAAAGGCGCTATCAAGAATAATCCGATATACATATTTACATACCATGCATAACCATCCGCTTTAAAGTTTAGAACAGCACCAATCCATTCAGAAATGCTTTTTTCTTCTTTAAATATGAATACATTAGTCAATATTGCTAACAAAGAGTAAATTAAATAAACAATCAAAATAGGATAAATTTTCTTGTAATAATCCTTATTTGGATCTTTGTTTAATTGTAAATATCCCGTTAATATCATAAACAAGGGAACACATATTAGAAAGAACATTCTTAAAAACACTTGTAAATACATATTTTTCCCGTCGACAGGAGTTGAATAAAAATAAGTATTGGCAAAAAAGTGCACTGATAAAACAAACAGAGTTGCAAATACCCTTACAAGATCCAGGCCAATTTTCCTCTGAGTTATACCCATATATTTTACTCTCCTTAGTTTTTCACCTAAATCAATTTAATTAATATAATAATTCGCTTTCTGAACATAAGCAACCAAATATATTTTTAGAAAAACAATTCTTTTTGTTAACCTTTTACTTTTGAATAACTTCTTCCTCTGAACCTATTAATAACTTTTTTTGATTTTGTTTAATTTTCCTCTTAAAAAATTTGTAGAAAAATATATAATAGAATTTAAGAGGAGGGATGCAATATTGGGGTTTAATAAAAATTCCATATTTTTTGGTCTTTTTTGTCTGTTTTTGTCGGTTTTATATCTTCCCAATTTAGCCTATGGTGAAGAAGTAAATCAAACTGACAAACAGGTAAAATATGTTGAAACTATAAATAATGCGGAGATTTTTAACACGGACCAAAAAGTAATTGGAGAATTTAATCCTGCCATTCAATTCAGTATCGAAACAATTCAGGATGGAAAAATATATTTTCAGTGGGATGGTGCTTTAGCCTATATTTTACAAGACAAGGCAAAAATCGTTGAACCTGAAAATTTAACCTTTTCACCTATTAATCCTTCAGAAGTTGTAACTCAGGGGAAAATCGTAACTAATAATGAAACTCAAGTTTATTCGGAGGTTGATTTTCTATCTCCACTTCTGAAGTTGCCATCTGAAGCTGAATATTCGGTAATGAAAGTAAATGAAGGATACTATACGATTTCTGTAGGATACCGAGTTGGTTTTATTAAGGCAGATGACGTCCAATTCGTACCCATTAACGATGAAAGCAGTCAAAGGGAAAATAATTTATCTTTGGCAGAACCGTTAACAGGCACTGCATCTGACAGCAATGTTCAACAGACCGTCATTCCGGCAGCATCATTTTCTACTACAGATCGATACTTTAAAGTAATGGATACGACAGTACCAATCTATGATAATAGTACCGGGGCTTTAGTAGAGGTTGGGCGACTAAATAAAGGGCAGGTATACCCAAGGGTATCGGACTATGGTGATTGGCACCAGATAAAATTTGGTAATGGATTTGGGTATGTTTGGGAAGCTAGCACTGTTCCTGCGGATAACACTTCAATTAAAAACCAAAATACAGGCCTTACAAATTCGAATCGCTACTTTATCTCAAAAGAACAACTTACAGTCTATGATAATAGTTCAGGGACCTTAGTTCCTTTTGCCTCATTAAAAGCGAACATTCAATATCCTATTATCAGCGATCTTGGAGATTGGTATCAAATTGACATAGCTGGCAGGATTGGCTATGTTTATAAGCCTGCTACAGTTTTGCCTTTTATTTCTTCAGACCGCTATTTTCAGGTTACGGAAGATAAGGTGGGCATTTATGATAACAGCTCCGGTTCCCTAGTGCGTGTTGGCGAGTTAAAGAAAGGTCAAGTATATCCAAGGGTATCCGATTATGGTGATTGGCACCAAATTAAGTTTGGTAATGGATTCGGGTATGTTTGGAAACCAAGTACTGTTCCTGCAAGCAGCGCGGCTATTCAAAATTTGAACACTGGTGTTCAAAATTTGAATCGCTCCTTTACTTCAAAGGACCAGCTTACAGTCTATGATAATAGTTCAGGAACTCTAGTTCCTTTTGCCTCATTACAAGCAAAAATTCAATACCCTATTTTAAGCGATTTTGGAGATTGGTATCAAATTGATATAGCCGGAAGGATTGGGTATGTTTATAAGCCAGCTACTCTATTAAACTTTATTTCTTCAGACCGCTATTTTCAGGTTATGGAAGATAAGGTAGGGATTTATGATAACAGCACTGGTACATTAGTGCGTGTTGGGGAATTGACAAAAGGGCAAGTATATCCGAGGGTATCCGATTATGGGGACTGGCATCAAATCAATTTTGGCAGTGGGTTTGGCTATGTTTGGAAACCAAGTACAGTCCCTGCAAGCGGGTCTTCTATAAAAAACCTGAACACTGGTCTCACAAAGACTAACACTTACCTTATACCAAAGGAACAGCTTACAGTCTATGACAATAGCTCAGGAAGTTTAGTGCCTTTTGCATCATTAACTACTAACATCAAGTACCCTATTATCAATGATTATGGGGATTGGTATCAAATTGATGTTTCTGGCAGATTAGGCTTCGTTTATAAACCCGCTACTACCAGAGCCTTCACACTTTCCGACCGATACTTCAGGGTAATGGAAGATAATGTCGGAATTTTTGATAATAGTTCCGGTTCCTTGGTACGTGTCGGCGAGTTAAAGAAAGGCCAAGTATATCCCCGGGTATCTGATTATGGAGATTGGCACCAAATTAAATTTGGCAATGGTTATGGGTATACTTGGAAAGGAGCCACAGAGGTAGTAGAGAATGCCGCTTTAAAGAATGAGAACAAAGGATTAACAAATTCTCCTCGAACTTTTAAAGTCATGAAAAACATTCCAGTCTACGATAATACGAGTGGATCTCTTGTTCCTTATGCAGTATTGCAGACAAACGTAATATACCCAATTATTGGCGATTTGGGAGACTGGTTGCAAATCGATGTTTCTGGACGAATAGGATATGTATACAAGGATACAAATTATCTGCAATTTGGCCCTACTATTGTCGATAACTATCGATATTATAATTATAGTTTAGACCAATTCCTTTCAACTCAAATGTCAGCTGTTCCACAAACAGATTTGTATAGAAATAATCCAGCTTACATTAGCAAGCAATATGTTGCTTATTTGAATGATGAAAACCACAGCTCTGGTTATTATATTACTGCTGACAAATTAAATGTACGAGAGTTCCCGAATAGCACCCCTGAAACATTTATTTATGGGTCTTTGAAATACGATACAAAAGTAACAATCTTAGAAGAGATAAATGGATGGTATCGAATTTCATACACGCCTTGGCGAAATGCAAAGAGTGTTGACACTCTTCCGTACTTAAACCCTGCATTGAATAGTAAATTCCAGCATCTCAGATTAGACGTACTTGCAGATGTTCCTACAGAAAAATTAAATCAAATCCTTTCTGGTAAAGGTATTTTATCTGGAAAGGGACAAGCCTTTATAGATGCTTCGGTTAAATACGGTGTGAATGAAGTATACCTTGTATCACATGCATTATTAGAGACAGGTCAAGGCTTCTCTGATCTATCAATCGGTGTTCCAATCAAAGTAAACAACGGGATTGTTACAATTGTAGACCCATCTAAAGAAGTTCCTCAATATTATGTGTATAACATGTACGGTATTGGGGCAATTGATTCATGTCCTCTCCAATGCGGTGCACAAACTGCTTATAATAATGGGTGGTTCACTCCTGAATCAGCTATTATCTACGGGGCTGAATTTGTAAAGAGTGACTACATCGGCAGGGGCCAAAATACAATTTATAAAATGAGATGGAATCCTGATTTTATATACCAAGATAGAAACGGGACAATACAAAGCCTATACCCTGAGGTTAGCTCCGCAACTCATCAATATGCAACTGACATAGGATGGGCTGTAAAACAAACATTAAACATTGAAAAAATCTATCAACAATTAGATTATTATCTTGCGGTTTTTGATATTCCTGTATTCAAATAATATAAAACCTTCACGAAGATGGTAATTTTATATTTACTATCTTCCGTGGAGGTTTTCTTTTTATTTTTGACCTTTAAGTATAAGAAAAAACCGCTAAGGATTAGCGGTTTTATTCGAAATATTTTATTAATCCATTTAATATTCCTTGTGCAGCTCTCTTTTGATAGGCAGTTGTGGCAATTAAAGCTTCCTCCTGCGGATTGGATATAAACCCTAATTCCAGTAAAACCGAAGGTTGTGAATTTTCACGCAGGACAAAGAGATCACCAAACCTAACACCCCTATCCGCCAAACCTACCTGGTTTAAAATACCGAGATGAATTTCATTAGCCAACCGCTGATCCCTAACTGCATCATAATAATACGTTTCAATGCCATTGGTACTTTTATTAGTATACGAATTAAAATGAATACTTATAAAAACATCGGGTTTAACGGCTTTACTGATATCCACTCGTTGCTGAAGTGTTGGATATACATCACTATCCCTTGTATAAATTACCTTTGCTCCAGCTTCCTCAAGAATTGCTCCCAACTCCAAGCTGGTACTTAGAGTTAAATTCTTTTCCAAATTATATACCCCGCTTGCCCCAGGGTCACTTCCACCATGCCCAGCATCAATCACGATTACTTTTCCCTCCAAAGGGCCGGAAGGGGACCGAGCCGCTTCTTTGTATACATAGCCAATTCTGCCGGAAACATCAATTTGGTACCAATCGCCGTAATCACTTATAATTGGATACTGCACGTTTTCATTTATTGTCGCAAATGGAACTAAACTGCCGGTACTATTGTCATAAACAGTGAGTTTTTCCATTGAAAAGAAGCTATTTTTCGAATTAGAAGAACCTGTATTTAAGTTATTAATCATATTGCCAGCAGCAGGAATAGTACTACCTTTCCAAATATAACCGAACCGGTTGCCAAACTTAATCTGGTGCCAGTCTCCATAATCGGATACCCTTGGATATACTTGCCCTTTCGTTAATTCTCCAACACGCACTAAGGTACCGGTGCTATTATCATAGATTCCTACATAGTTTTCTACAACTTGAAAAAACTGATCGGAAGAAAAGAACGGTCTTGTGGTGGCCGGCTTATAAACGTAACCGATTCTTCCTCCAACATCAATTTGATACCAGTCTCCATAATCACTCAAAACAGGGTACTGAATATTTGCATTTAATGATGCAAATGGAACCAAGCTGCCCGTACTATTGTCATAAACTGTAAGTTGCTGTTTTGGCAAAAAGTATAGAGCTGAGTTTTTTAAGCCTGGATTCAGGTTTTGGATTAAAGGATTATTTGCTGGAGTTGTACTTGCTTCCCACACATAACCAAACCCATTTCCAAACTTAATCTGGTGCCAGTCCCCATAATCGGACACCCTTGGATATACTTGCCCTTTACTCAATTCTCCGACACGCAATAATACACCGGTACTATTATCATAGATTCCTACCTTGTCCTCCATTACCTGAAAATAGAGGTCGGACGGCATAAAGGGTCTAGTTGTGGCCGGTTTATAAACGTAACCGATTCTTCCTGCGACATCAATTTGATACCAGTCTCCATAGTCACTTAAAACAGGATACTGAATATTTGCATTTAATGATGCAAATGGAACCAAGCTGCCTGTACTATTGTCATAAACTGTAAGTTGCTGCTTTGGCAAAAAGTATAGAGTTGAATTCGTTAGGCCGGTGTTCGGGTTTGGGATGAATGAACTGCTTGCAGGAACTGTACTTGCTTCCCACACATAACCGAATTCATTACCAAACTTAATCTGGTGCCAGTCTCCATAATCAGACACCCTTGGATATACTTGCCCTTTCTTCAATTCTCCGACACGCACTAATGCGCCGGTACTATTATCATAGATTCCTACCTTGTCCTCCATTACCTGAAAATAGCGGTCGGACGACATAAAGGGTCTAGTTGTGGCCGGTTTATAAACGTAACCGATTCTTCCTGCAACATCAATTTGATACCAGTCTCCATAGTCACTCAAAATAGGATACTGGATGTTTGCTTTTAAAGAGGCGAAAGGAATTAAACTGCCCGAACTGTTATCATAAACAGTTAACTGCGTTTGCGGTATAAAGTAAAGGTTCGTATTGGACAGCCCATTGTTCAGATTTTTAATAGAAGTGCCGCTTGCAGGAACCGTACTTGCCTTCCAAACATAACCGAATCCATTGCCAAACTTTATTTGATGCCAGTCTCCATAATCGGATACTCTTTGGAATACCTGTCCCTTATTCAGACGCCCTACCTCAACCAGTACTCCGGTACTATTATCATAAATTGGCACTGTTTCAACAGTCACTTCAAAATAACGGTCAGTAGAAGAAAATGCAGGAACATTGACAGGTATCGGATTATTCGATGAAGTTAGAGTGTTTTGAGATAGATCATTTTCACCTAACCCATCTGGTTCAGCTGTGCTTGCTGAATTTTTATAAATGCTATCGGGTTCTTCCGTGCTTACTGAATTAGCCTCTGAACTGCTGGCTAGTCCATTTTCCTCATTTATGTATTCCACTTCCTCAGCTTTAACAAAGCCAGCACGATTCCCCACAGTTATCATGTAATAATCTTCTTCCGCTTTGACAGCCCCATATTCCAAATTAGGTTCTAACTTTAGAAATGAGGTGGAAAATTCTGCATCGGAGAAGACATTGGTTTCAGCATGGGTCAAAATTTTTCCCTGGCTTTCTTCTAGCATCGGTGCAATAGACGTAAAAGTTACATTTTCAGATTCAACAACTTTAGCATTTTGTTCTTCAATGAACACTAATTCTCCGTTCCACTGAAAGTAAACTTTCCCATCTTGAATTGTGTCAACACTAATTTGAACGCCTGGGATAAGCTTTCCCATTAATTTTTGGTCCTTGTTTAAGATTGGAGCTTCTGCAGTTGTTTCTATTATTTTTGTCAGATTGTCAGTTTTATTTAGTTCCTGTCCAAAAACATTCCCAGCGGTACATAAAATTAACAATAACAGACAAAAAGGACCAAATAGTGCCATTTTTTTGCCAAAATTCAATTCCTATTCCCCCCTTAACTACTATTATATAGATTTTTTTGTAAATTTTAAGAAAAAAGTCTCTTAAAATTTACAAAAATATGCATAAACCTACAGAATTTTCATCCTATTCCTTACTAGACAAATAATATTGTGCAATTAATAATTTAAACTTATGACATAATAAAAGAAGGGAAACCCCTTTTGAGGTTTCCCATTATTAAACCGTTCATGTTCTATTAAGTGATTGACTACAAGGTTTTACCACTTGCACATAAAAAGGAAAGAATCGTTCCTTTTTATTTTGATGGCTGTTCGTTCAGGTAATAATATTGCAAATATTGGTACTGTTGGAGAGCAGTTTTTGTCCACCCTGCCTGTTGCTGATAGTTTACAGGAGGCAATTGGTATATTCCATCATTCATTTTATCTTGTAAAAATGAATGCAGGCCATTTCCTTTAATTCCATTTTCTTCTAAAACATAAGGCATTAGAAATGATGAACCCAAGTTTATATTTTCTTTACCTTTATTTCTATAGTTATCCCAAATTAAAAATGGTGTAGAATACATTCTATCATGATTTTCAATGCTTTCAGATTTGTCATCATATCCTGTTTCATAATAGACTATTCTATCATCCCCCAGCCATGGAAGATGATCTCCATACATGACTATCATCGTAGGCTCTTTGCTATTTTCGTAGAAATTAATTAATTTATTTAAAGCCTTATCTACTTCATTTATCTTATAGGCATATTCCTCTAAAATATCAACATGCTCTTGGGGCAAGACGTTACTTGTCGCTTTTATATCGTGCCCATACCATAAAGCATACGGACCATGCAGCTCCATGGTAATACCAAGTACAAAATCCTTTCCCTTGGTTTCTTGAGTTCTTTGTATAATTTTATCAAATAACACGTAATCTTTTGGAACGCCAGGAACATCGTAAACGAACTCTGCGTTCTTCATTTTATCTGAAAACATCGCATAATCAATTCCCAATCGAGGATAAACATCTTCCCTCTTATAAAACCAGCCCACATTGTTATGCAAACCACTTGTTGTATAGCCATATTTTTTCAATTGGTGAGCAACAGAATCCATGGGTTGATTCACATGGGAGGTAAATGGGTGTGTTTCGTATGGGAATAGTTGAAGGCTCATACTAGTCAATACCTCAAATTCTGTATTTGCTGTACCTGCCCCAAATACATTTACCCCTAATTTTCCGGAAGTAAAACGGTTTTGAAGTGAATGAAAAAACGGAATAGGGTCCTCACTGAAATTCACATTTGGAAGTGTCGTTGGATCAAAAAAAGCCTCTAATTGAAGAACTATTATATTTGGTTTAATCTGGTTGGTATTGGACCTTGAAACAAGACTATTTTGTTTTTTTTGATAATAAGTAATTAGTTCTTCAGTATTTTCTTTTGAATAATCTTTGGGTTTCTGCTGATGCATCATTGTTAGTTGAAGGAAATTCCCCATAACAAACCCGTTTGATTGTAAATTATGGAATGGAGTCCTTATTTTATTTGATACTCCAAATTTATTCCAAGTTTCATCATCATTAATATTACTTAAAATAAATAACGAAGAGACACATATAATTGAAATAATTAATCTCAAACCAAATGCCACTGATGACTTCCATTTAATTTTTAAAAATATAAAAAAGATTAATAAAAGAAAAATTCCCCCAATAACAAATAAGAGAATTTGCGTAGTATCAACATATTTTGCTGCCATATTCCAGGATTCTTTAATTAAATAAATATCCTGTGGAATTAATGGATCACTTCGCTTGTCCATTTTAATGGAACTTATATAACTGATACCAACTGATAATACAAATATAAAAGTAGAGATAATTAGATAAATTTTCTTTCTTAAAAAGAAGAAAACATTAAATAAAAGGAACAAAACTAAGGTTCCTGACCAAAAAGGACGATGTTTAAGATAATCCAGAGTCATTTTATTGTCATACGGTATAGCAATCCACGTTAATATTATGTTAAGTATAAAACAAATAAAAAAAGAAATTGATAATGAATATAAAAATTTTATAAATTTCAAAACCCTTTCCCCCGCATTTCATGTTGTATAAGATAAACTATTAAAGAATTAAATTGTTAAATTTATTATTAAATAGAAGTTTTTAACTAACAGTACCTAGTCTAATTGATTTATACTTATTGTAAACAATTTTAATTTAATTAGTTAGATGATTTATCACCAATTCATAAAAAATGTTTTTTTATCAAAGTACACAAGTCCTTTTTTAACTCATCAATTATTCTATTTAATGTAATATTCTCTTCAGTCTGAACTTTATCATATACTTTTTTTATGACATAATAGAAATCCGGTTCAATTACTTCATTTTTTTCTGTTTCATAAAAAATTCCACCTTTAAAAATAACGCATTGTCTATAAATTTATCTTTGACTTTTTATTACTTTCCTTTTAACAAAACAATATTGTTTTAAATATATAATAAAACAACTTAATATACATTGGAAAATACCGACAACACCCAATATGTTTATTGGTGAATTAATGCACATTAGAAAGGTCCTTTTGACAAAGAAAAATCTGTTTATATAATTTTAAAAAGGAAATTCACCATAAAATTAATGATTTTATTTAATAGTAGCGTTAACAGTTGCTCATCTATGGTGTAGAAAACAATAAAACCTTTTTATCCAAAAAAGAGGCTCCTAAAACCTTAGGCACCTCCTTTTTTTTATGGAAAACTTTAATAAGTGTTTTTTTGGTTTAGCTTTTGTTCAATAAAATTTATCAACTCTTCCCTTAAATCTTCATTCTGAAGCGCAAATTCTATAGTTGTTTGAATAAAACCAAGCTTTTCACCCACGTCATATCTATTTCCTTCAAATTCATACGCAAACACACGTTGTATCTGGTTCAGTTTTTGAATGGAGTCCGTAAGCTGAATTTCCCCTCCTGCCCCTACTTCTTGTTTATCAAGGAACATGAAAATCTCGGGAGTAAAAATATATCTTCCTATTATAGCTAAGTTGGAAGGTGCAGTACCCAGTTCCGGTTTTTCAACGAAGTTTTTTACTTGAAATGAACACCCTGCCTGTTCAATCGGATCAATTATACCGTAACGGTTGGTTTCATTATCGAGAACCCTCTTTACTCCAATTACAGATGAATGGGTCCTATTATATTCTTGCATTAATTGTTTCAAGCAAGGAGTTTCAGCTTGAACAATATCATCTCCAAGCAGCACTGCGAAAGGCTCATTCCCTATAAAATTTCTTGCACACCAGACTGCATGCCCTAAACCCTTCGGCTCTTTTTGTCTAATGTAGTGAATATCCACCATTTTCGAAGGTTCTTGAACTTTGTCCAATAAGTCTAATTTGCCTTTATTAAGTAAAGTTTGCTCGAGTTCATATGCATAATCAAAGTGGTCCTCTATTGCCCTCTTACCTTTACCGGTTACAATAATAATATCTTCAATGCCGGATGCAACCGCTTCTTCAACTATGTATTGGATAGTTGGCTTATCAACAATTGGTAACATTTCTTTAGGCATAGCTTTGGTTGCTGGCAAAAATCTCGTTCCTAGGCCTGCTGCCGGTATAATGGCCTTTCTTACCTTTTGCATATTTATTTCACACCTTTCCTTCGAAATAATACTTGTCAAAAAGATTACCTTTTTTAATATATATTCCATTATATATCTTATAATTAATACTTAAAGCACAAAAACAACCTTTGCCCTTTATTCATAAACGTACAAAATTACGAATGTGAATGAGTCTGTACCTGCTGCTTTGGTGTGAACGATAAAGTATATCAATAACTGTTTGTTTACATAAAAAAGACACCGAGCAAAGCCCGATGTCTCACTTAACCTATTATTTATGAACCCAAACCGCCCCAGCAGAGTTATCCTTCGCTTCGCCAATGACTTGGACTTTAAGCGGATACTGTGCCGGAACTTTTACTCCAGCATCTGGAATCATATTGTTCATATATGTTTTTGTTGAATCAAATGCTGTAACGCCTGGAAGGCCTGGATATTCAAAAAGACCGCGGGTCGGAGAATCAATCGTCCATGCAGGTGCCTGATCCAATGAGAACGCAGCATCCGCCACTTGGTATCTTGTACTTTGACTGATGGAAGGTTGACCATTCAGGGTACCTACAATTGCTTCTGGATGGGCATCGACGACGCTTAAGAAGCCTTCACCAGGATGAACGCCGCCCCAGTTATCAGTAAATGTATCGTCACCATACCAAACTACTAAACCAGTATTATATTTAACACCGCGGGAGAATTCTAGTGCTTTATCGGAGCCAGCATAGTTTCTCCATTCAAGATAGTAGTAGTGAGGTTTGCTAATCCAGCCATCTGATACTTCGAAACCATTTAAGGTTACTTTTGCAGTCCCTTCTGCATCATCAGAGAATGCAACCTGTCCATCAACTGTTAATTGAAGGTTATCAATTGCAAAACCGTCTGGAGCAAGACCTCCATCTGTTACATAATTAAATACAAGTTTCACTTTTTTACCGACCAATTGGCTTAGATCTAGAGATTTATCTTCCCATTTGCCTTGAGAAGTCTCAAAACCACCTGAAGTGTTTTGATCACCAATTGTATCAAGTCTTACGCTCTTGCCATCTTCCGTTACAGCATTGACATATAGGTAGTCATAATCAGTTTCAACTTTATAATACTGTTTGTAAGAGAAATCTGCTGCTGTCGCAGTTGTTAAATCAAATACCGGGGTTTCCAGTACTGTATTAAGGTCATCACCTTTTGTGCTGTAATAGTATTTTGCACCAAATTCAGGTGCAATGCCAGGAACCTTTTTGCTCGGAAGGTTTACTTTTACAATACCAGGATTCTTAGATTTAGTAACACTCTGATCGATAATAGTCGCCAGACCATTTTGATCGATATCTTCATAGTTTACTTCTGTAATATTAGCCCAGTTTCCGCCGATTGTTTTTTGATAGAATTCTTTCACCTGCGGCGAGAAACTTGGCGGCTGTGTTCCGGCAATATGGCCGCTCCAGCTGCCGCCGCTCATGATCGACCATTGTGCAACCGTATCGCCATTGCCGGTATATTGTGTATCATACTCATCTGGAGCCCCTAAGTCATGACCATATTCGTGCGCGAATACGCCAACTGCTCCGTCTTCAGGCTCAATTGTATAATCATAAGCAGCCATTTTGCCGCCCCAATAATCCACAGAGGCTGCTGTATTGGCTACTGGATAAACTCCATTTAGTACCCAGCGATGTGACCAAATTGCACTGTCTCCAAGGGCCCCGCCACCGGCTTCTTGACCGACACCCGCGTGCAGAACCATCAAATGGTCAACCAATCCGTCTGGCTCGTTTATGTTTCCGTCACCATCAAGGTCATAGATATCTAAGTTGTCAAACTCCGCCAAATTAACCCCTGATTTTACCGCTGCATTCAAAGCATCTTTAACAAGTCCGCGCGGACCTTTTTTTCCAGGGACATTATCATGACCGCCTTCAGGGTTATCACTGCCGTAATCTGCTGCATTACCTGGTACTTGCAGCCAATCAGTAACAGTTCCTTTCACTGTATAACTGCCGCCAGATTGTTCTTCATAATATTGTTTAAAAGTTTTTACCTTATCTCCATTAAATAGGGTGAAATCCTCATCCCCAAACAGCATTTTTTCGTAATGCTCTTTGCTGAAATCATCTGACCACATATATCCTGGTTCTTGCTCAATATTGTTGTGTTTGAAGTCAGCATACTCTACTAAAAGCACAAGAACCTTATCTTCACGAACGCCCCCGTTATATGCCGCCTGCTTGGCAGAGTCTACTTTAACTGCGCCAGTAGGTTTACCTTTTTTGAAGTTTTCGTGTCCTTTGTTAAGCTGTTTAGCTAGCTTGTCCTTTTGCTTCGTTAAAAAGTCTTTTGCTTTTTTGTCCATTTCCTGCTGTTCTTTGGTTAAGGTTTTGTCTGCCTTGCCAGGCTTTTCGCCCTGCTTCTGCTTGATGTAGTCCTTTACCGCCTTGACCACTTCTTCAGAAGAAGCGTCCTTTGAAATCAGCCCCCGCTCCTGTAAAGCTTTGGCGAGCCGGTCTTGATCAATGATGTTCAAGTCAACC
This sequence comes from Neobacillus sp. SAB-20_R2A, assembly GCF_049568635.1. Classification (NCBI taxonomy): domain Bacteria; kingdom Bacillati; phylum Bacillota; class Bacilli; order Caryophanales; family Bacillaceae; genus Neobacillus; species Neobacillus sp. SAB-20_R2A. The sequence continues at coordinate 5,194,560 of NZ_CP145895.1, forward strand.
GGAGCCGACTGAACCTCCGCCGCATATGCTGGCTTGGCTGAAAAGGGTGCTGCTTTTGTCCCAACAAACAGCACTGCAAATAATGCCGACGCGGCTAACGTGGTCGCTGCGATGCTGGAAAATACCTTTAGACCGTAGTTCTTCTTCACTATGTATCCCCCCTAATAATAGACTCCTATTTTTATATTTTCAGAAGAGTCTGATTGAAATTCTATCATTGTGTCTGAATATTGTAAATAATGTTAATATAATAATAATTCAAAAGTACTAGGAAAAAATTCCATAACAATTCGTAAAGTATGTAGTTTCCGTTTCATATCTATATTCGTAAAATTATTTAATTAAAACAATTTAGGGAATCAATGGATTTTATCAGTACTTTTGTAGTAGGATAATAGTATTATGAATGGAAATCGGGGTGCTATCGTGCTGACTCCAGCCCAACAAAAAGTCAAACAAGAGCTGGAGGAACTGAAAGCAAATGGTTCTTACAGGGACCAACTGATAAGCGAAAACCCCATTCCAGCTAAAACAAACTCACATAAAAACTGGATATTTGCAGCCCTCGGAATTATTCTACTAATATTGTTTTCTTCTTTGCTAACTATGAACCTGGCAGGTCTAAAAAATGAGAAGATTGTCTCCTTTTTAAAAAAAGAGCAAAGGTACCATAGGGAAAGTTCAACATTATTGGAGGACTGCCTAGAAAATAGAGCGCCCAATCTTCAAGCGGATAAAGCGAAGCAGAACGATCTGGTCACAATGCTAAAGGATTTGCCGGTTCCTTCGGGCTTTCGTGATTATAAACAGGAACTGCTTAGTGTTTATGAGCAGCGCCTTTTCATTATCACGTACCTTGCTGAAACGAAAACGATTGATCATGGCCTGCTTCAAAAATTTTTAATCGAGCTTGATGTAAAACAGGAATTGGCTAAGGATAGTTTACTGAAGGCCTTTGACAGCCAAAAGATAAAATATCATGTACAGGAAAATAAGGCGATTGAATATTGGATAAATGGCAAATCTTATCTTTATGAGGAATGATTCGGTTCCATCTTATTATAACGATCAACAAAAAAGGTCACAGATCAGATTCTGTGGCCCTTTTCTATTATTCTATTTGCGCCGCCTCAGTCTGTTCTAGCGGTGTTTGAATGCGTTTTTGCGCCGATTTTTCCAGTAGGAATAAAATCATGTGAACCACCAGCAATCCACCTGCAAAAAGTTCGACAGCATAGTCGATGTAATACCATGACAGGGTTGCAGTGATATCGTAAAGAGAGTGAACCAGCACGGTCAGCCATAGGTTTCGTGTCCATAACAGGATGATTCCAAACAGGAAGCCCATGTTAGCAAAGGTTACGATGGACCCTATTTTTACCGTCCATGCCTGCTCGGTATCGAGTGTGTGGTCGATGCCGAAAAAAAGCGAGGTCCAAAACAGGGCAACCAATAGGAAGACATCCCTTGTTCCGCTCTCCCACCGTTTTGGAAAAAGCTTTTTGAAGATGGCGAGGAGAAGGATCATGTAAGCTAACCGCCAAACCTCCTCCAAACCGGCCAGGGCGTCTGTATAAAGATCAGCGCCAATTGTATCGATTTTATCCATATAACTCCAAAATTTTGACTCTGCTGCTGCTGTAGTTCCCTTCTCTTCTTCTTGGTAGGTTTGCGTGTCAGTATAAGTTTGCACATATTGGTCATAATCAGAGTTAAAGTCATCGAAGGTCATACTTGAATAGATGTTGATGACTGTGCTACCCAGAAAGAAAATCAAAAAAGCACCCGTAAATTGAAGGACCTTCTGCCGTTTCGTTTTACTTGGGCCCTGCACCAGCGGAGGTGCGAGCCTTCGGTGCAACTTGATGCCGATAAAAAGCGAAGCGACCATCACCGCGTCATAAAGGGTTCCAGCGAGATAGCTGAAGCGGTTGAGATAAAGCAGGATTTCAGCTCCAAAGACCACTACTAGCATACCAATCAACAGCTTAATTGAAATAGGTTTAGTTAAATTCGTTGTCATCAACGTCATTCCCTATAGGTTAATTTTTGGGGGATTTTCAAAATTTACTTACTTAATAAATGTACAGCCAAGATTCCTAAGCCGTTTAATAAAAGCAAGAATACGAAACAGCCAATGATCCACTTCCATGTTCTTGTCATGCGATTTCCCCTTTTTGATGGTTACTTGAATTTGAGTTTAATAGAAATAATTTAACATATTGTTATGTGATAAGCATCAAAATATTCTTACCATTATCCGTAAACCGCCCATACGCCTTTGTAATTCCCCATTTTGAGGCACGAGAACCGTCCCCATGCCTCACTCGAAATTTGTCGATAATACTTTTGTTTTTTTAGACAAATATTTTATGTAAAATACGGCAGGGTTGGTAGAATAGTATTATATAAAGAACAGTCCATATTTATTTATTGAACACTTTTCTGTTAATAGATTACAAGTAGGGGGTTACATAGATGTTGAAAAAGTGGATTTACCTTTTTGCTGTGTTTGTCTTCATCCTTAGTACGGCGGGAGGTTACCGAGCTGAGGCTGCCGCCCAGATGGAGCTTTCTTCACGGATTGAAGGGGTGCTGGTGGTCGACGTCAGCAAGTCAATGCTGTCTAGTGACCCGAATGGTCTTTCTAATGAAGCGATGAAGATGTTTGTGGACATGTCCTCTATTAAAGGGGACAAGATCGGGGTAATTGCTTACGGAAATGATGTCGAAAGCAAAAAGGAGCTCACGAAAATCCAAACGGAAGCGGATAAACAGGCAATCAAGAGTTTTATTGATTCGCTTGGTAAATACAATAACACCGATATTTCCGTTGGAGTTGCTGAGGCCCTGAAATTTTTGGACACTGGCCATGAATCTGGCTATATTCCACTTGTCGTAGTGCTGGCCGACGGCAACAATGATTTGGACAAAACCAAGCCGAAAACTAATCAGCAGGCCGATGAGCAGCTCGCCCAGTCGGTAGTAGATGCAAAAGCGAAGGGCTATCCGATATATGTCATTGGCTTAAATGCTGATGGCAAGCTGAATAAACAGCTGCTGCAGAATATTGCTGCCGGCACGAACGGGAAATTTTTCGAAACAAATAATGCCGCTGACCTGCCAGGCATCCTTAGTGAAATCTTTGCTGACCATTTGAAATTGAAAATGGTCCCGGTTAAAGATGTGACGGCAACCGAAGAGTTTCAGGATGTTCCGTTCACCGTTCCGTACGAAAATGTCCTGGAGGCCAATATTTCGCTGATTTCTAGTAAGCCGGTTGAGCTAAAGCTGATCGATCCGTCAGGAAAAGAAGTCACCATTCCTTCCGACAACATCTCATTAACGAAGTCAAAGAATTATTCAATGTTGAAATTGCTTAATCCCGTTCAAGGAAATTGGACATTGAAGTTGAAGGGCTTCCCTCAGGACAAGGTGGATGTGAAGCTTGTCTTTAACAATGACCTGCAGCTAAAGCTTGCCCCGCTGGCAAAAAATATTAAAGCGGGCGACACCGTGAAGATTGAAGCTTTCTTTGAGGATAACGGCAAGAAAATCGTCAATAAGGATCTATATCCAACGCTAAAGGCCAATCTTTACGTAAAGGACTCAGCCTCAGGAAAAACAGAAGAAATCCCTCTAAAGGCTGGGGACAAAGGGTTTTTCGGCGAGTTTAAAGCCGGGGACTCCTCCAGCTATGAAGTGACAGTGAGGGCTGAAGGCAACAGCTTTTTCCGTGAGACCAATCCGCAAACTTTTGAAATTGCAGCGACTGGAGGTAAAGACATTGAGCCTGTTGCCGGGGATGTTAGTCCTTCCCCTTCAAAAAATTCGATCCCATGGCTGTACATTGCGATTGTAGCAGCTGTAGTGTTTCTGCTGGCGGTGCCGGGCTTCTCCTTTGCTGCAAAAAAGAGGAAGGAAAACCGCGGCTTTAGCGGCCAAATTGTGGTCGAGATAAAGGATGAAGAAACGGGAGTGAGCACAGAGCAAAAGGTGAAAAAACTAAAAGCATTTAAAGGGGAATTTCACTTGCGACAGCTGTTCCTGCTCGATCAGGAATTTTCCGAAACAGACCAAATTACCTTTGTGCCGATAACCGATAATACTTTGCTTCTCCTCAATAAATCCAGTTGTACGATTGACATGGGCGGCGAGTTGATTGACGCCGAAACCGGCCACCGGCTTAGAAGGAATGACAAGCTTTGTATTCATTTACCTGAATTGCATAAGGCTATTTATATTGAAAATGTAAGTTAATTAAGTTAAACTCCTGGCGCCGACTTTCGGGCAGAAGTTTTTTTAATGGTACGTTCGAATGCTTTTTTACTTCAACGCGTTATAATATTTTCAATATTATGATAAAATGGCGTCACTACAATTTTTCCATGGAGTGATAAAATTGCTATCCTTTATCTTGGTAGTGCTTGTCCTATTTCTTATTCCCGGTCCTGCCGTCCTGTTAACCGTCACACAGACCGCAAACGGCGGGCGAAAATCAGGGATCATCACAGGTGTGGGGATTGCCGTTGGGGACTTGATCCATACGATTGCGGCAGTGCTTGGACTTTCGGCCATCTTAATGACCTCTGCCCTTGCCTTTGAAATCGTGAAATATTTAGGGGCTGCTTATTTGATTTTCATTGGGATTAAATCATTTTTAGAAAAAGCAAAAAGTCAAACGGAGGCTGTTGCGGTTGCTAAACCAAGCTCGGCGGTCACGTCCTTCCGCCAGGCCCTGCTCATTGAACTGTTGAATCCGAAAACTGCGCTGTTCTTTTTGGCCTTTCTTCCGCAATTTGTTCATCACAACGGAACGCCGGTTGTTCTGCAGCTGTTGACTCTCGGCCTCACCTTCGTATTAATGAGCATATTGTATACAACACTTTTGGCCTTTTTGACAAGCTCCGTCGGGAAGCGGCTTTTTTCCAATCGGAACAGCCGATTTGCCCGCTGGCAGGGTAAAGTGGTTGGGACCATCTATATTGGCCTGGGATTGCAGTTGGTTTTACAAAGCCAAAAATAACAAAGGGAGACAGCCCATCGGAGTGCTGTCCCCTTTTGTTGTGGAGATTTAGTGATTAGCGACTCCCAGGTATCGAAAGCCAAGTTCCTCGATTTTGGTTTTATTGAGCATGTTTCTCCCATCAAAGATGATAGGCTGTTTCATCAATGGCTTAAGGGCCGCCCAGTCTAAGGTTTTGTAGTCGTTCCAGTCGGTGCAAAGAATGACTGCGTCGGCACCTTTCACAGTTTCCTCCACCTTCGAAAACTGTATTAATCCCGATGATTTTACGACGGGATCATGGACTTGAACCGTAGCCTGTTCCCCGCGCAGTTTTTCAATCAAAATCAAACTTGGCGATTCCCGTGTATCGTCCGTATTGGCTTTAAAGGCTAATCCCAGCACGGCAATTGTTTTGTTTTCCAAGTTTCCGCCCAACACCTGCCTGATTTTCTTCATAAAATAAAGCTGTTGTTCGTCGTTTACTTGAACAACCTTTTCCAATATCGAAAGCGGTCTTCCCGTTTCTTTGGACGTTTGGATTAAGGCATTGACATCCTTGGGGAAGCAGGAGCCGCCGAAGCCCATTCCAGCACGGAGGAAATGCGGGCCAATCCGGTGGTCGAGGCCAATCCCTGTGGAAATGTCATTGACGTTGATCCCTAGTGCATCACAAACCCGGGCTAACTCATTAATAAAGGAAATTTTCATGGCAAGGAAGGAATTGGCCGCATACTTGATCATTTCGGAGGCTTGCGGGTTGGTTTCAATAATTGGGCATTGAAAGCCCTTGTATAGTTCACGCATGACTGCTCTAGCTTTGTCACTTGAAGCACCAATAACGATCCGGTCGGGATTAAGTGCATCATGAAGGGCAGAACCCTCACGCAGGAATTCTGGATTAGATACGATGTCAAAAGGGATGGGGGCTAGCTGTTTCTCCTTAATCCAATTGGTGACGTTTTCAGCAGTGCCCACGGGTACCGTACTTTTGGTCACAATCAACTTATAATGGTTCATATAGTGGCCGATCGTCCCTGCAACATTTTTTACAAAAGTGAGATCTGCTTTTCCCTGGGCTCCCAATGGTGTGCCGACACATATAAAAATAACATCGTTTTCTTTTACGGCTTTCTCGGTGTCAGTTGTAAAGCGGATGTTTTGAGCGCTGACATGCTTGGTCAATAAATCCTCAAGGCCAGGCTCGTAGAAATACAGTTTACCCGCTTGCAGCGCGTTTATTTTTCGTTCATCGAGGTCCAGGCCGGTTACTTGATGCCCCATTTCGCAAAAAATAAGTCCGGTCGTCGTCCCGACATAGCCTGTTCCGACGATTAATATTTTCAAAACGGATGTAGTCCTCCTTTTTCACGAAAGGACTGAATAAGGCCCCCTAGGCTAATTCTTCGGATGTTCCAATAAGCCTTCAGGCGAGCCTTGTCCTCCCCTCTAATTAAGCTAGTATTAATCTATTCAGAAAGTGATTTTAAGTAAGGTTGTTCTGCCTAGAAAGGGGGAGAAATGGGCACCATTTGTAAAGTGCAAGAACTCACCCATCTGTTCGGCCACCTCCCGCCCATTTAAGACAAGCATTTCAAGAGGGGAAAAATAAAGGTATCCACAGCTGATTTGTGGCTATCCATAGTTTATAAACAAGTTTTTAACAGTATCCACATGGTTATCAACAGATTTATACAGGTTATCCACGTTTTGACCCCAAAAAATATTTTTCTAAAAAGTCAAATACCCACAAAGATACACTAGTTACCCACAATCGGCAAAGATTTATCCACAAGTTATACACGTTATGCACAAAAAAATAGGAACTAGAAAGTAGCTTCTAGTTCCAGGGAGTTTATTGCTTCTGTGACCGTATTTCGGGCGACTGTTCTTCTTGATTATTTTTTACAATCTCCCGAAGTTCCCCTTCATCTCCTTTTGCATTAATAATTTCAAAAATTTGATTCAAACCTTTGCTTGTTTCGTCGTTTTTGTTTTTCAAAAAAAGCGCCTCCTTTTATTAATAGAATTACCACTATCAGCTGAGAAATTAGTATTTACACCATATAAATATTACTTTGCTCACCAATTCACAAATTGTTCAAGAACCCCCCTATTTTGAGTGACCAGCATCACTAGAAGCTTTTCTAATAAAAGTAAAATGAAAGTGTAATCATTAATCAAAAAAATAAATTAGGAGTTATTAATGGAGGGAAGTAAAATGGGTAAGTTTACAAAGGTTGCAGCAACACTGGTTGTCACATCTGCTTTAATTCTTGGTGCTTGTGGAAAAACTGATCTTTCAGTGGAAAAAAAGGTGGAGGCGCAGACAGACAAAGAAGCTGCAGTTGAAGTATTCGCACCCCATAAAGGCCTGAACCAAAAACCAACTCCTCTTAAAATGGAACGAATTAGCGAGCATGAAGTCAATATTGAAATGACCGCTCAAATTACTGACATTGAAATCAATAAAGGCGAAATGTATAAGGCTTGGACATTTAACGGTGAAGCGCCTGGTCCAGTAATTGTTGTCAATCAAGGAGATAAAATTAATTTTACCTTAAAGAATATGGATCCATCCATCCCGCACAGCATGGACTTCCATGCCGTACATGCGGCACCTTCCGCTGATTTTGCGAATGTCATGCCGGATCATACCGGCAGCTTCAGCTATCCTGCTGACAATCCTGGCGTATTTATGTACCACTGCGGTACGAAGCCGGTGCTCGCTCATATTGCGAATGGGATGCATGGCATGATTATTGTGAAACCGAAGGAAGGCTATCCTACTGATACTCAGGTGACACGCGAGTATGCGCTTGTGCAAAACGAATGGTATAAATATAACAACCTTGACGACTTTACGAATGGGGTTCCTAAATACGTAGTCTTTTCCGCCAAGGCCCTTAAAGACGGTGACCCAAATACAAACGGTTCCGTTGGCTCCCTTGTTGACAAACCGCTCCTTGCCAAGGTTGGTGACAAAGTGAGACTTTACGTCGACAACGTTGGCCCGAATGAGGTTTCTAGCTTCCATGTAGTCGGAACTGTTTTTGATGATGTGTATATCGACGGAAATCCATTCAACCACATGAAAGGCATGCAAACCGTGCTTCTGCCAGCAAGTGGCGGCGCCGTGGTTGAGTTCACTGTAACAAAAGAAGGAAGCTATCCAATAGTAACCCACCAATTCAACCATGCCACCAAAGGAGCTGTAGCGGTTCTGAAGGTGACTAAAGACGGACATGATGATGGCAGCGCTGTAATGTCTCACTAATATATGTATAGATGTAAAAAGAAATCGGCTGTGGAACAGCCGATTTCTTTTTTGTCGTGGCGAAAAAAGTGTCGAAAGATTCCTTGTCCCTCTGACATTTTTCATCTTATTTCACCTTAAGGATTTGCTATCTTAAAAGAAACCATTTTTCAGGTTATAGGATTTAGTTTAAATCCTAGTTCAATCGCTTTGCTATTGTGATAGATTGCTTTAATCTTCAACTTCCACCTTAGCTTCTCGCATAAACAATCCTGCTGCAGCAGCTCATTATGTCTGTACAGATAGACATGATAATAGTATTTTCCCTTTTGCCATAACTTTAACACATGAAAACCTCCTCACTTGTCTTACATAAACCGCTGGAGTATTCGTGTTCGGTAGCTGGCTAGCATCGTTGTTAAACATTAGCCCCTATAGCTTTGCGTCACCATTTTTCAATAGCTTTGCCGTTTCGTACGATTTATGTGTTTGTAAACAGCATAAATAACCTACTTTAAAATGAAAAGAGTCTTGGGTACTAATTTTTTTGAAAATTCACATAAGGTTAGTCTACTGACAATATGATCATTCGTTTGTTTATAGGAAAAAGGACCTCGTTGCTAGTGGGGCTTATTTTTATAAGCATGTTTAAAAGTGGCTTTATTGTGTCCATGCTGTTATCAAATTCATTTTTAAAAAGGAAGTTTGCGATGGTAAAAGTATTTTCTGTGATAACTAGTTTGATGCTTCTCATCTTCCCTTTAACCGGCTGCATGGGGAAAAGCTTTTTTTCCCAGGACGATAAAGGTGTAACGCGGACCGAATCTGATGTTAAGAACAACTCCTCACCTGCTGCCTCTAAGAAAAAGTCGGAACACCGTGAGGAGCAGGTGCAAGAGGTTTTCAACCCAGAAAGTATTCCTGTGCTTGTAAATCAGTACAATATCTTACCTGAAAACTATCAACCTGAAGATTTAGTATATCCAAGCATCCCGTATATTTCTAATAAAAAAGCGGAAAAACAAAAAATGCGAAAGGAAGCGGCTGCGGCTATCGAAAAATTATTTGCCGCAGCCGAAGAACAGGGCATCAGTCTTGCCGGAGTTTCGGCCTATCGATCGTATACCGCACAAAAGGCGTTGTTCAATTATTACGTCAATCAAGATGGCATTAAAAAAGCGAAAATGTATAGTGCCGAGCCTGGGACAAGCGAGCATGAAACGGGTCTTGCCATTGATGTGACAGGCGGGAACGGAAAGTGCCCTGCGGAGGATTGCTTTGCGGGAACGGTGGAGGCCAAGTGGCTCGCGAACCATGCAGACGAGTATGGCTTCATTATCCGCTACCCGAAAGGAAAAGAATCCATCACCGGCTACAAATACGAACCATGGCACCTTCGTTATGTTGGTAGAGCCGTCGCCAAGGTTATCACCAAACATGGGATTACCCTAGAGGAATATTATGATGCGGTACCGGTGAATAATTGATACAGGTCTAGGGCCGCCGACAATAGATTTTGGGGTTGGGGGTTGACTCATGAAACGGGGTTGGGCGAGTAACTTTTAAAAAGGTATTATTAAGATCCCATATGTTACCTAAGCCAGGCTCGCCGCCTGGCTTTTTTGGGTAATCCCCCCTAAAAAATAAGTTTGGAAAGTAAACCAGATATTTTGGTAAGTATTCGGCCAAAAAGTGTAAGTAACATCATGAATGTGGAAAGTATTTCTCCCCATTTGGAAAGTAACCACACCTAATCGGAAAGTATATCCAAATAAATGGAAATCACACCGAAAAGGGTAATTGAAAAGGTACCTTTTTTGGTAGGTTTGGCCTCTCCAAATAGGGTTGCGCGAGTAAATCATGAAATTAGGCAAGTAAAACTCAAAAGTTGACGAGTAAAATCCCAAATCCAGCGAGTAATTTTTAGAAAGGTATTATTAAGATCTCATATATTACCTAAGCCAGGCTCGCCGCCTGGCTTTTTTGGGCGAATCCCCCCTGAAAAATAAGTTTGGAAAGTAAACCAGGTATTTTGGTAAGTATTCGACCAAAAAGTGTAAGTAACATCATGAATGTGGAAAATATTTCTCCCCATTTGGAAAGTAACCAAACCTAATCGGAAGGCATTTCCAAATTAATGGAAATAACACCAAAAAGGGTAATTGAAAGGTACCTTTTTTGGTAGGTTTGGCCTCTCCAAATAGGGCTTGGCAGGTAAAATCTAGATTTGGGCGAGTAAATCATGAAATTAGGCGAGTAAATCTTTAAAGTTGACGAATAAAGGCGGGGGACGAACCCATGTCTTTTTTTGCGACGATTCTCAGAGCGGTTTAAGACAAAATTTGTCTTACAAAAAAATAGCCCCCGCATCCTGAACGTGTCCTTTGCGGGGGCATTTCTTATTTTCCTTTGATTTCAAGGAGCTTCAGTTTTAAGTCGTTTTCCATCGTGGCAAGTTCCTGCTCGGCAATCCGGCGTTTGTGGCGGCCTTCCTCCTGGATTCTCAGCGTCTCCTCCAGTGTGGAAATCAGGTTTTCCTGTGTTTTTTTGAGCGTTTCAATATCGACAAGTCCGCGCTCGTTTTCTTTGGCCGTTTCAATCGTATTCGTTTTTAGCATCTCAGCATTTTTTAGCAGCAGCTCGTTCGTTGTTTTCGATACCTGCTTCTGGGCCTCGACTGCATGCCGCTGGCGGATGAGTGTCAGCGCAATCGCCACTTGGTTCTTCCATAACGGAATGGCTGTGACAATAGAAGACTGTATTTTTTCCACTAATGCCTGGTTTGTGTTTTGAATCAGGCGAATTTGCGGTGCACTTTGAATCGTGATTTCTCGGCTTAACTTCAAATCATGGAGACGTTTATCGAGCCGGTCCGCAAATTGAATCATATCGTTGACCTCTTGAAACTTCATCTGGTCATTGGTGGAATCTGCCTCTCTTTTTAGCTGTGGGATTGTCTTTTCGTGCATTTCCTCAAGCTTAATTTCACCGGCGGCAATATATACATTGAGAGCATGGAAATATTCTTTATTCGTTTCGTAAAGTTGTTCGAGCAATTTGATATCGGATAACAGTACGTTTTTGCTGCGGTCCAGCTTCACGCTGATGCGATCAATTTGTGCTCCCGTTTTCTGGTACTTAGACAGAACCTCCTGAAGCGAGCTAGAGATTTTTCCAAACATCCGTCCAAAAAAGGACGGCTTGCTGTCCTTTAGCTCGTCCGGATTCACTTCGTTGAGGCGCTTCATTAAATCGCTGATGATTTCTCCAATTTCACCAACGTCCTTTTGCTGAACATGCTCAAGCATGGCGTGAGAAAACGAGAGCAGCTTTCCTTGGGCCTGTGTCCCGTACTGAATCATCGCCTGATGGTTGGTCGGGTCAATTTGTTCAGCTAGCTGATAGGCTTTAGCGCGGTGCTCCTCCGGAATGACATCAATGAGTTTCGTTGGCCGAGGTGCTTCTCCCTGCTGCTGAAGCACAGGGCTTTTCGCAGGCTGAAGCCCGTCACCAAACGGGTCAGCAAGAATGTCATTTAAAAAATCACCTTTTTGCAATGGATTATTATTTTCGGTCATTTTAACCACCTATTTTCTTCAGGGAATTTAGCTTCTTTTTGTTTTTTTATCGTATGTTTGGCAACATCAATTTCAAAATTTAAATGGTCCACATCATCTGAGACCACATGATATAAATCTTCCTCAAGTACCTTGGTAAGTTCATTCAAGGTCTGTCTTGTTTCAATCAAAGATTGATTAATTTCCAAGCTTTTTTTCGGCTGCGCTGAAAGAAAATTGTATTTTTCCGTCAGCTCGATAACTGAATCGAGATGTGAAAAATAAAACGGCTCGGCCTGATAGAAACGCTTCGGCTCCTTGAGAGCCATCTTTTGAATTTTTTTAGTGATACGAAGTATGTCAATTCTTTGCTTCACAGACGACAGGTCGCGAATACTAAAAAGCGATTTATTCAAGCGGCGGATTTTTTTCTGGGCATCCGCTAAATTTTTTCGAATATAACGGTATTCCCTCCATGACAGCTGGTGTTTTTTCAAAAACGTTGAAGTCATGATTGGCCCAAGGATTAAATGGGTTAGAACTCCTGCGGCAATCGCAATACCAATCGATGGCAGAAAGTTTATGTTCATAAAGAAAAAGCTGACAAAGCCCGCAATAATGGTAACAGGTACAGCCACAAACGAGCGGAGAATTAACGAAAGAATGGGATTCATTTTAATCGACTCCTGACTTTTCATCACTTCTATTCATACGTATGAAAGAAGTGAATGTTTCATTATTAAATGAATTGCCAATAAATGAAAGTTATTTCCATCTATTAATTCCACAATACATGAAAAAACTCCTGCCCGCTATAGACTTGAATCGCAAACAAACTACGACCTGAGACCTATTTTTTGAGGAATCGGGTGGTGGTTTTTTTATATCTCGTATAGTTCGATGGGAAGGCCGTCAGGGTCTGAGAAGAAGGTGAATTTCTTGTTGGTGAGGGTGTCTATGCGGATTGGTTCCACTTCTATATGCTGCTCTGTTAAATGGTGAACCGCTTCTTCGATGTTCTCTACTTCAAAGGCTAAATGCCGTAAACCTGCTGCCTCCGGATAGCTTGGGCGCTTGGGTGGATTCGGGAAGGAAAAAAGCTCAATCTGGTAGTGGCCATTCACTTCCAAATCCAGCTTATGGGAATTTCGCTCCTTCCGATATGTTTCGCTTATTGGGTTGAGACCAAGAATTCGCACATAAAAATCCTTTGACTTCTTATAATCAGAACAAATAATGGCGATATGATGAATTTTCTTTAACTTCATAAACGACAAAACTTTCTACTTAAAAATAGGGATAACCCTCTTGCCTCCTCACAGGAGACAAGAGGGCTAAAAAGCTCAATACTTACAAAGGTTAGCCAGTTCAAACCTAAATTCGAAGAACGTCTGCCCCACATGGACAATGTCACGAGCGGTGCTGACACTTTTAATGACACCCTTTGACTTTAAACCCCAAAGTCCTCTGGCCTATCCCCTCTGTTTCCAAAGTGGTAAAGGATGGCTTGGACGATGCGCCCAGAGGCGATGCCGTCGCCGTAGGGGTTGGAGGCTTTAGCCATTTGGTCGTGTGCGGCCGAATCCGTAAGCAGTTCGTCAGCCATTCCGAAGATGGTTTCTTCATCGGTGCCCGCAAGCTTCAGTGTACCGGCGGCAATCCCTTCTGGACGCTCGGTTGTATCCCTTAGGACAAGAACCGGAACACCTAACGATGGTGCTTCCTCTTGAACACCTCCGGAATCAGTAAGAATCAAATATGCCCGTGAGGCAAAGTTGTGGAAATCAATGACATCCAACGGTTCAATTAAATGAATTCGGTCATTGTCTCCCAAGATTCGACCGGCAATCTCGCGAACAACAGGATTCATATGTACCGGGTAAACTACCTGGACATCATCGTGCTTTTCAACTAAACGGCGGATAGCATTGAACATGTTCTCCATTGGTTTCCCGGTGTTTTCGCGACGGTGGGCAGTCATAAGCACCAATCTATCTCCGCCAAGCCTGTCCAATACAGGATGTGAATATTGGGTTTTTACAGTCGTCTTCAACGCATCGATTGCTGTGTTGCCAGTTATGAAAATAGATTCTTCCTTCTTATTTTCCACTAATAGATTCTGCTTGGACTGGACCGTTGGTGAAAAATGAAGATCAGCCAGTACACCTGTCAGCTGCCGGTTCATTTCTTCAGGGTAAGGCGAATATTTATTGTGCGTTCGAAGCCCCGCCTCCACATGACCAATTGGAATCTGATGATAAAAAGCTGCTAAACTTGCCACGAACGTTGTCGATGTATCACCGTGAACCAGCACGATATCTGGTTTAACGTCGGCCAAAACTTGGTCAAGGCCTTCCAAGGCCCGGGTGGTCACACCGACCAATGATTGTCTTTCTTTCATTATATTTAAATCATAATCAGGCGTGATTTCAAAAATATTCAAAACTTGGTCCAGCATTTCACGATGCTGCGCTGTCACTGTCACAATTGACTTGATTTGCTCCGGATACTTTTCAAGCTCCTTCACGAGCGGCGCCATTTTGATTGCTTCAGGCCTTGTCCCAAACACTGTCATAACCTTTAATTCCTTTTCCATAATGACCTCCATTGTCTGTTCTATAAAGCATTATACCCTTTAAATATTTTTTTGAAAAATTATTGCAGTTGCCACTCAATCCATTATAACAAAATGCACCTTGAAATTAAGCCCGCCCTTTCTAACAGCCTTTAAAGTCCAATTTTCAGGTACAAATTCCCATTCCCTATCCACCGAATATATTGCCATTGTTGGTTTTTTAAAAATTCCGAATATAGAGGTGAATCATGCATTGAAGAAGAGGGCCCTATTTACCATTCCGATCAGCTTGCTGCTGATTGCGGCGATCGTCGCTTCCTTTGTCCTGATCAACATCAAGCCTGCCAAAGGGAATGTATCGCAAGCCCAAAGGCTGAATGAATACACGAAGCCTGCTGTGGTGCGAATTATTGACTATGCATTGGTTGGGTGGCAGTTTAATGACTACAACCCTGAAGTCGAAGCAGTTTTGGAACAGTTAAAATATCAAACGCTTATCGGTGGGTCCGGTTCTGGTGCGATTATTAGCTCTGACGGCTATATCGTTACCAATGCCCATGTCGTCGAATATGGAAAAATGGAAGACCAAGAGGTGGCCGATGCAGCCTTTCAACAGCTGGTGACCATCATGGCAGACCACTTCCAGGTTGATTACAATACTGCTTATAATTATTTAGTCGCCTATACTCAGTATACGGAGATTAAGCGCGTCACAAAGGTTATTTTACCAGGTGGAGATGTTCTCGATGGGGAAATTAAGAGCTACGGTGCGCCGATTAACCAAGGGAAGGACGCAGCCGTCGTTAAAATAGAGGGAAAGAACCTGCCGTCCATCCCGCTTGGTGACTCCAGCGAAGTCCAAAACCAGGATAATATTTGGGTAAGCGGCTATCCTGCTGCTGCCGATTCGGACCTCCTGTCACCTGATTCATCCCTCGTTTCCACCATGAATGCCGGGCAAATTTCCGCGACTGACAAAAAGACCGACCAAGGAAGTCCGGTAATTCAAATTAACGCCGCAGCAACGCACGGAAATAGCGGCGGACCTGTCATTAACGAAAAAGGGCAAATTATTGGGCTTCTGACATTCCGTGGTGATACGGTCAACGGTCAAGAGGTGCAGGGTTTTAATTTTGCCGTACCGGTCAATACCGTCAAAGAATTTGTGAACCAAGCCGGTGTCAGAAATACGAAGAGCGAAACGAATCGGCTTTATAAAGAAGGCCTTGAATTGTATTGGGGCGGCTACTACAAACATGCCTTGGAAAAATTCGAAGCAGTCCAGCGGATTTATCCAAATCACTCGGAAATAAAGGAGTATATCGGCAATTCTGAGGAGAAAATGAGCAAAAGCAAGATGCTTTGGTCCGATTATGCCACCTTCTTCTATATTGGTGACGGTGTGGCTGGTCTGCTTGTTCTGATTCTGTTGGTGTTCACCTTTGCCGGCGGGTCGAAAAATAAGGCAGCCGCAGCTGTGCTTCCGGCCGCTGGACCGAGTGCGAATATGGGTGGGCAGGGCTCTACGCCTACTGTGCCGCAGGCGCCATCAGCACCAGAAATGAATTTAAACGACCTGAATAAGGACGGCAAGGTGGATATCCAGGACCTTCTGATTGCCCTGCAGGAGCAGCAGAAAAAGCAAAATAAAGATGGTAATGGGGAGTAAACATCTGGGTTAGTAGAAAGCTGCCGAAAGGGGGATACAGTTCAAAAAGACTGTATCCCCCTTTTACTTATTTCGAAAGTGCCAGTGATAGGCCCCAAACTTTTAAACCCTATCGAAACATGCCTATAAATTGGATTTTTTTTCAAAGGGTGATAATATATCCCTAATTACTATATATTTAAATGTACCAAAAGATTCATTTTCCACATCCAAAACGGTTACAAAACTCGCATTTTCTAACATTAAATCTTTCACACACTACCACAATCAATAACGCTGCCGCTTCAAAGGGCCGACTGGATAATCAACTGTCCACCTCAGACGGACAAATGTCCACGAACGGTGCCTGACACTCATAGCATAAAAACTCTATTGTTACACTATTAAACTACATATTTTGGAGGTCCACATGATGGAGGTTCGTTCAAAGAAAGGTAGAAAGTGGTTAAAGGTAACAGGGATTTTTCTTTTACTAGTTTTGGTTGCGGCAGGAGTTTATGGGTTTATGGTTTACCACTCCCTTAAAGATGCTGTGGTTACCATGCACCAGCCGGTTAAGCGGACGGTACCTGAAAAACGGACCCAGCCGGTCGCTTTGGAAAAAAAGGAGCCCTTTTCCGTGTTAATGCTCGGTGTCGATGAACGAAAAGGGGACAAAGGCCGTTCCGACACGATAATCGTTTTGGCTGTCAATCCGAATAATAATTCGGTAAAAATGCTCAGCATCCCGCGGGATACCCGAACGGAAATTGTCGGAAAAGGAACAGAGGATAAAATTAACCACGCCTATGCCTTTGGCGGAGTTCCTATGTCCATGGCTACCGTCGAAGAATTTCTTGATATTCCGATTGATTACTACATGCAGATTAATATGGAAGGCTTTAAGGATATTGTGGATGCTGTCGGTGGTGTTAAAGTTTATAATGATTTTGATTTTTCCCAAGGCAATTCCCACTTTCCTATAGGAGAAATAAACCTGAACGGAGAGCAGGCTTTAAGTTTTTCACGAATGAGGTATGAAGACCCAAGAGGGGATTTTGGCCGGCAGTTGAGACAGCGGCAGATCATTGAAGGAGTAATTGATGAAGGCATGAGCCTATCAAGCCTGACAAGTTTCTCCTCCATTTTTGAAGCAATTGGAAAAAACATAAAAACGAACCTAACCTTCGATCAAATGGCAGACATCCAAAAAAATTATAAAGACGCTGGTAAAACGATTCAGCAAATGGAAATCAAAGAAACCGGGACGATGATCAATAAAATTTACTATGGGCTGGTCTCACCAGAAGAAAAGACAAGAATCCAAACCGAACTAAAAAAACAACTGGAATTACAATAAAGAAATACAAGAGAAGTACCTGACTGGCTAAATGGGCAACTTACCCCATTTAGCCAGTTTTTTTGTGATGCAGAGGGACGGTTCTTATGCCTCAGAAGCAGAAGAACCATCCCCTTGCCCGTCAAAAGGAAACATTTCTGGGTTTAAGCATATAAAAATATAACTGTTTTTATGTTATTTGGAAAGATAGACAAAATTCGAGAAAGATAAATTTGTTTTTATAAAGGGAGGAAAAAAAGTGACTCAAAATTTGCTATTGGCCTTTGGGTTAACTTTATTTGCCGGCCTTGCCACAGGGATTGGCAGTGTACTTGCATTTTTCACCTCGCACACGAATACAAAGTTTCTTTCGGTCACACTTGGATTCTCCGCGGGTGTCATGATTTATGTGTCCATGGTTGAGATTTTTGTGAAGGCAAAAACGGCACTAGTGGATGCTATGGGGACCGTTCCTGGCAACTGGCTGACTGTCGGCGGCTTCTTTGCGGGGATGCTTTTAATTGCCAGCATCGATAAATTTATTCCAAAGCAAAGCAACCCGCATGAACTCAGAACGGTCGAGGATATGACTAGTACCGGAGGAGACGTTGCAGCGGCCGGTAAGAAACCAGACTTACTAAAAATGGGGACATTCACGGCCCTTGCGATTGGCATTCATAACTTTCCAGAAGGGATTGCTACCTTTACCTCTGCCCTCCAGGATCCAAAGCTCGGAATCGCCATTGCTGTGGCCATTGCCATCCACAATATCCCCGAAGGAATTGCGGTTTCTGTTCCGGTCTATTTTGCCACCGGCGATAAAAAAAGAGCGTTTAAGCTATCCTTTCTTTCGGGGCTGTCGGAGCCGATTGGGGCACTAGCTGCTTACCTATTCTTAATGCCCTTTCTGAACGATATTATGTTTGGGGTTATCTTTGCCGCAGTAGCTGGGATTATGGTATTCATTTCCCTTGATGAGCTGCTCCCAGCCGCCAAAAGGTATGACGAAGCCCACCTGTCCATCTATGGGTTGATTGGCGGGATGGCTGTAATGGCAATCAGCCTGCTTTTATTTATATAAAATATTTAGGGTTCGGTTCGTTAGCGGCCGAACCCTATTGTTATTTAAGCACATATCCGCTTTAATAAATCTCCGCCGAAACAATAGATACATATTATAATAGTGAAGAGCAGCGTTTTTCCAAAAAGTACATGAATAGGCAGTGATTACAATGGTCTGGTTGTATTATCTTGTTTCTTATATTGTTGGTAATATCATGTTCGGCTACTTGGTGTCCATGTTGTTGAAAGGGCAGGATATCCGGGAGCAGGGCAGCGGGAATGTCGGAGCAAGGAATGCTGGGCGTGTTTATGGAAAAAAGGCCTTTGTTCTGACTTTTCTTGGTGATGCCTTGAAAGGGGCCTTTGTGGTACTTGCCGGGCGGTATCTACTGCATTTTTCAGAGACTGTCCAATTGCTGGGACTGGTGTTTGTCATTGTTGGCCATCTTAAACCGATTTTTCTTAAGTTTAAAGGCGGCATGGGGATTTCGACCTTTATCGGCGGAATTATTGCTTTCGAACCGCTGATAGCCCCCGTAATTGTTCTTTCATTTCTCGTACTCTTTCCCTTTTTAAAAAGCTTCACTTTCGCAGGCTTTGGGTCGTTCCTTTTTATTCCTGTGTTATTGATATTCAAAACAGATAATTGGGTTATCCCTGCTATTGTATTAGGCATGATTTTTCTACTAATCCTGGTCCATACAGAAAACATTAAGGAGAGGATTAAATGAAAACTCGCCGATTGGCGAGTCCGATAGGACGAAGACAGAGGCGTAGTTGAATTTATGCGTTAAGAAAGTTTAAAGCTTTCAACAGAAAGTTTATACTTTCTTATTAGCTAAAAAATAGTTCATCTTTTCAATGTCCCGCTGTTCAAGCGAATGGCTTCTGCGATGCTTTGGTCGGTGATGCAGGGGCTTCTTTCAAGGTCGGAGATAGTCCGGGCGAGGCGGATGATTTTGATTTGGGCTCGTTTGCTGAGCCCTTTTTTGTTTAATAGATCATTTAGGGTTCGCTGTTGCCCCTCTGTCAGCGGGCTTGTTTTCATAAGGGACTCATAAGGTTGTAAACTGTTCGTAATACATAAAAAGTCCTACTTGAAAATAATTATTTTATAAGGGGGGATTTTTCTGAATGCAATAAGATTGCTTCAAAGGCTGGTTGGTGCAGCACTCTTGATTTTGGGTATTTACCTTATTTTCGGAACGCAAGAGTTCTTTGGAACCATATTGATTATCTTGGCTTTATTAATTTTCCCAAGCATTAAGAAGGAAAAATCCTCTGGCCATCATCATGATGATAGAGATTATTTAAATGATACCGCTAATGATAACGATAATAATTATGGCAGTTCCGACAGTGGAGGCGATTCAGGTGGCAGTGGGGACTAATCATGTTCCATCTAGCAAAATGTCCCCGGTAAGGAAACTGCTTACCGGGGACATTTTTCATTTTCTTTTTGAAAAAAAGTACAAAAACCACACCGCATGATTCTGTTCGTCCACTGCTGCCCTGCGAAAAACCTCTCTTATAAATGGGTCGTTTGCGGTATCGGAAATTTCCATATAAAAATCGACTGTTTTCTGTTCATCCATTAACGCAAACTCCAACCCGTTTAGATAATTCCCGGAACATTCCTCGATAATTTTCGGCTGCGGAGGCTGCCCTGTCAGTCTTCTGTAGATCTCTACAAAATGCTGATAATGCTTAATCTCGTCCTGGCGAATTTCCAGAATTCGATTTCGCTCCTCCTTATTTGAAGCCAAATTAGCCAGCTTAGCATAACAATCAATGGCACTGTACTCCCCATTGATCGCCCTTTCCACTTCACCTATCAATTTATTGCCTTGCCGGTTTATCGCGTCAAGGTAATTTGAATAAGGATACATAGAAAAAACCTCCCACCCATTCTTATGTAATATCCTATGGGTGGAGGGGGGATTGGTGAAAGGTTAACATAGCTTAGCAACTTCAACTTAAATAAGCCAAGGAAATTTGCGGTGTTATTTCTACAAAATTTCCTGGGAAAACTGCAAGATTCGACGCCTAGGGATGACTTTTTGGCGCTTCATGGCTGGGCGCCCGCAGTTAGTTGAGAGCAAGTTGGCTCTGTCGAGAGTATTTATCCTTTATGCGAGAGTAAACCGGCTTTATCCGAGAGTATTTGATCCCTATCCGAGAGTAACCGTCGATTATCCGAGAGTAACAGGACTTAACGACAATTAAAGTCGGTTATCCGACAGTTACGGTCCCTTATCCGACAGTTGCAGCTCGTTATCCCACAGTAAAACCGTGCCATCCGACAGTTACAGCCCTGCTACCGTCAATTAAAGCTGCTTACTCCATCTCAGGTAGGGTAATTCGGAATACCGCTCCGCCCAGTTCCCCATTAAACGCCACAATTGAGCCGCCGTGCCCTTCAACAATGGCTTTGGTAATGGCCAATCCGATTCCCGAGCCGCCAGTGTCACCGCTGTAAAAGCGCTGGAATACTTTTTCAACCTCGCCGGATGCAAAGCCTGGGCCATCGTCACGGACTTCCATCACTAGCGTTAATTTCCTTCCATAATCCTCACCCATAAAAGCCGCTTTCACTCGCACCTCCGATTCGGCATAACGAATGGCATTCCCAAGTAAATTTATCAACGCGCGCTTCAGTTTTTCCTGGTCCACCTTTACTAACCCCGTTGACCCGGTCTCGGCCATAATCCTTACGCCACGCTTTTCAGCAAGGGCTGCAACGCTTTCGACCGCCTCCTGGATCAACTGCTCAAGCGGCCACTCTTGAAATTTAAAGCAGTCCTCCACATTCTCCAGCTTCGCCAAATAAGTAATGCCCTCCACAATCCGCTTCAAGCGCTGACTTTCGGCGATGATGACGTTCAGGCTTTTGTTTATGTCCTCGCCCTTCACCACGCCATCCAAAATTCCCTCGGCGTTTCCCTGAATCGCCATCAACGGTGTCTTCAACTCATGCGAGGCATTTTGAAAAAACACTTTTTGCTCCTCATCATACTGTTTAAGCTTGCGCGATAAGGCGTTGAAGCTGTCTGCCAATTCTCCAATTTCATCCGCTGAATTCAACCTGATTTCCTGACCCCGGCCTCTAAGCGAGAAATTTTTCATATGCTCCGTTAAGTTTCTGAGCGGCCTTGTTAAACCTTTTTGAAAAATAAACCCTAATACAACCGCAATCACGGCGGATATCAACAAACTGAACAACTGGGATCGTCGCATCAAACGATTTACCTTCTGCACTTCATCAAGTCTCGCCACAAGGGTCACGTACCCAATCGTTTTTCCATTTTTCGAAGTGACAGCCAGCGATTCCGAGACAAAGTTCCGGCCAGGACCCTTACTTTCCCCCAGGACATCGTCCAAAGAAACCCCTCTTAAATCCGAATAAATAATGTCCCGATTCCTCGTCCAAATTATCATTTTCGAAGACATTAACCGCTCCGTTACAGCCAGTGCCCGGCGGTTCATTAGTTTTTCACGAACGGCTTCGCTTGAAAAAGAAGACCTGCTTAGAATCTGGCTGATTACTTTCGCTTCCTTCTTAAGCTGCACCTCCGTTTCCTTCAGCAAGTACCGCTGCGATAGGAAATGAAACGTAAAGCTAGTAATCAAAAAAATGCTGATAATTAATATAAAATAAGATAATAACAGCTTTGATCCAATTTTCATCCTACTCATCCAGCCTGTACCCGTATCCCCAGATTGTGGAAAGCTCTACGGAAGATTGGTGTTGATCTAATTTCTTACGGATCCGTTTAACCAAATCATCAATCAGTCGACCGTCTCCTGCATATTCGTAACCCCAAATAAACTCAAGAAGTTCATCCCGGGTAAATGGCTTTCCTTTTTTCCGGGCCAGAAACACAAACAGTTCATATTCCTTTGTAGTCATCTTGATTTCCTGCCCGTCTTTTTCTATGTATCTTCTTTCGGGGTCTATCGTGACGTCCCGGATACTTAATGTTTGCTTTGTTACGACGGCCATTGATTTTTCCAGCCGTTTCAAAATATTCT
Source organism: Neobacillus sp. SAB-20_R2A (assembly GCF_049568635.1). Lineage (NCBI taxonomy): Bacteria > Bacillati > Bacillota > Bacilli > Caryophanales > Bacillaceae > Neobacillus > Neobacillus sp. SAB-20_R2A. Next base: position 5,217,034 of record NZ_CP145895.1, read on the forward strand.
TCATACGTACTATTAGTTCTCTTGGACTGAATGGCTTCGTTAAATAGTCATCCCCGCCAAGCTCAAGCCCGAGAATTCGGTCGAATTCGCCGTCCCGTGCCGAGACAAAAATAATCGGTACATCACTAGCCGAGCGGATTTTTTTACAAAGTTCAAGCCCGTCGAGATGCGGCATCATGATGTCAATCACCAGCAAATCAGGTTTCAGCCGCAACATCTCCTCATAGACTTGACGGCCGTCGGAAAACAGCGTTACCTTGTAGCCTTCATTTTCAATATATTTTTGTAAAATGTCTCGGATATTCTGCTCATCATCCACAACAAAAACATGCTTCATCGTACGGCTCACCTCACTTTTCAATTATATAATAAAGAAGGGACAGCGAAATACACCATCCCTTTTACCTTTATTGAAAAATGTCTATTAATTTGTCCAGATCGGCGGCAATTTGCTTTAATTTTTCATTCACTTGCTGCTGGGTGGCAATTACCTCTTTAAAGACCTCACTTCCATTGCCATTTTTCACAGCATCCTTTAAGGATTTCCGGTCGCTTCGGCCATCCTTCATAAGAGTTTTTAATTCCTTGTTCATTGATTTTACTTGCCGCTTTACATCCTTGGCCTGCTGAAACTTCTCTTTATTGCCGCTATTTTTAGCTTCCAGCACCAAGTCCAACAGCTGGTCCTTTTTATCAACGATTTGCGACCTCAGGCTCAGTCGTTCCTTTCGTTGCTGGTTGATTTGATGAATTTGGTCTTTATACTGGCTGGCCAGCTCAAGCTTCTTGCCAAGGTGACCGCCTGAGGCTTTCGTTTCCACTGATTTCGGATTGCTGGCAGCTGCTGAAACGCTTTGGATTCCATAAGCTCCTCCTAAAAGCGTGAGGGCGGCAACACCTGCAATTAGAGTTTTTTTCATTTTCTAACACTCCTTTACTTGTTTCTAATCTAAGTATAGACAAGGGGTTCGGGATAATTTTGGGAGAATTGTGTGAAAAGTGTGTGAAAATGGGCCAAGGTTCTTTTTTTTAAAAAACAACCCTCCGTTGATGTAAATCACATACTTATTTTGACTGATAATTTAAACTATTTAAAAACTGTGAAATCAGGTGAATATTTTGTTGAAGGAAGTTTTTAAAGTAGATTCGTTTATGGAGACGCTTCATGAACTAGGGGTGGAATGTGTTTTTGGCTGTCATAACGAGGGGGTTTTACCGGCTGAACATCCGGATATACGCTGCATACAACTTCGGCATGAACAGGCGGCCGTTCACGCTGCCGACGGTTATGCCCGCGCTACCGGTAAGCCCGGAGTAGTCCTGATGACAACGGCCGCCGGGGTAACAAGCGGAATCACCGGGATTGCAACCGCCTATAGTGATTCTGTCCCGATCGTTGTTATTGCCGGTCCATTTTCAGCTAATCTATTAAACGGGGAATCCGCCAAAGAATTAGATATCTCGGGAATTACGATGCCGATTACCAAGTATTCTTTTAAAACTGGGGCGGGGCAGCTGCAAGGTGTACTTGATAACGCCCTAAAGCTTGCCGTTGAGGGACGCCCCGGACCGGTCTTGGTGGAGTTGACTACCAAAAGTGTGACGATGGGCGCTGAACGGATGAGCCATAGCCGCGCACCAAGAGGCGAAAGGACTAATGAAGCGGGCAGGAAATCTATTATTCATGCGAAGGAATTAATTGAAAACGCCAGGAAGCCGGTGCTTTTTGTCGGAGGCGGGGTAATTGCTTCGGGGGCTACGAGCCATTTACGGGAAATCGCCGAGCGCTCGCGGATTCCGGTTGTTAGTTCAATGCTCGGGATTGGTGCGATGGATACGTGGAACCCGCTGTTTTTGGGGATGCTTGGGATGCACGGAACGTATGCCGCCAACAAAGCGGTTCACCATTGCGATTTGTTGATCTCGATTGGAGTTCGGTTTAGCGACCGGGTGACCGGAAAGGTGAGCGGCTTTTCGCCAAAGTCGAAAAAAATTCACGTGGACATAGACCCGGCTGAGATCAATAAAATCATTTCCGTAGACCTGCCGATTGTCAAAGACGCCGCTGAGTTCCTTTTTCAATTAAAAGAGGAACTGGATTATGAACAAATCAGGGCAAACGGCGAAATTTGGGTAAATGAGGCGGTGGATTGGAAGCGGACGGTGCCGCGCTTTGAGAAGTCGAAGAGCGTATTGAGCCCGCAGACGGTGATTCGCACGCTGGCCGAGTTTTCTAGTGAGGACACAGTAGTAGTGACGGATGTGGGACAGCACCAGATATGGACGACGCATCATTATCAGTTTACGAGACCACGGACGTTGGTGACATCGGGCGGGCTGGGCACGATGGGCTATGGGCTGCCGGCAGCAATCGGGGCGGCTGCTGGGGTGACAGGTTCTTCGGTTGAGGTCTCCGGGGCCGAGCGTTTGGGTTCGGGGATGCCCATTTTGTGCGTGTCTGGCGACGGCAGCTTTCAAATGAATCTGCAGGAGTTGATTACGGCCGTCAGGTACCGCCTGCCAATCAAGATTGCAATCTTGAATAACGGCTATTTGGGCATGGTGCGCCAGTGGCAGGAGTTGTTTTATCATGGCCGCTATTCTTCTGTAAAAATCGGCTCGCCGAATTTTGCTGGGGTGGCCGAGGCCTATAGTGTGCCAGGGTATCGGGCTCGAACCGAGGAGGACGCAAGGCGGATTATAGCGGAGGCTATGCGTCTGGATGGGCCGGCTCTGATGGAGTTTGACGTCGTTGAGGAGGAGAATGTCTACCCAATGGTTCCGCCAAACCACAGCAACCATCAGCTGATTCTGTCGCGGTGAGGCTGGATGGATTTGGACGTCTTTTTATCCAATGACATCCCAGTCCTAAAATGACCTGAGTATGTTTCGCTCTCCTCTTTCTCGATTCGTGACAATCAAGCACCTTCTGGGATAGTATAAATCTATCAAGCTCTTAAAAGGAGAATGCTTATGCCTTCCTACGAAAATCTTCCGCGGGATGGAATTTTTCATGCGGTTTGCCCGCTTGACTGTCCAGACCAGTGCGGGCTGTTGCTTCATAAACAGGATGGAAAAATTGTCAAGGTCGAGGGCGACCCGGAACACCCCGTGACAAAAGGGCACATTTGCAATAAGGTTCGGAACATGGCGGAACGGATTCATGACGAAAAACGCCTGCAATATCCGCTGAAGCGCGTCGGGGCTAAGGGCGAGGGACGTTTTGCGCGCATTAGCTGGGACGAAGCGCTGAGCACCATCACGGACCACTGGAAGGAACTGATTCAAACGGACGGGCCGGAGAGCATTCTTCCCTATAGCTTTTACGGAAATATGGGGCGACTCGCTGCTGAAGGCATGGACCGCCGCTTTTGGAACAGGCTTGGTGCATCAAGGATTGACCGGACCATCTGCAACTCGGCCGGAGCGGTCGGCTACAAGTATACAATGGGCGGCAGCTTTGGCATTGACCCTGAGGATACAATTCACACGAAATTGTTCATTTTCTGGGGCATCAATGCGGTGAGCACGAACATGCACCAGGTGGCTTTGGCGCAAAAGGCCCGCCGTGAAAACGGCGCCAAGATTGTCGTCATCGATGTCCATAAAAATCAAACTGGAAGATTGGCAGATTGGTTTATTCCGATCTTGCCGGGCACGGATAGCGCCCTAGCCCTCGGGATCATGCACATTTTGTTTAACGAAAACATGGTCGATGATGATTTTTCGAAAAAATATACGGTTGGGTACGAGGAACTACGGGAGCATGTGAAGCAATATAACCCAGCGGCTGTTTCGGAAATTACCGGGGTTCCAGTTGACGATATCTATAGATTGGCACGAATGTATGGGACAACATCGCCTTCTTTTATTCGGATTGGCAACGGCCCGCAGCACCACGATAATGGCGGCATGTTTGTCCGGACGGTTTCCTGCCTGCCGGCGCTGACTGGCCAGTGGCTTGTAAAGGGCGGCGGCGCCATCAAAGGCAATTCTGGATTCTTGGCCCATAATGCAGCAAGGCTGCAACGGCCTGATCTTTTGAAAAATAAAAACACACGCAGTGTGAACATGAATTTGCTCGGCGATGCCCTGCTGACGCTTGACCCACAGGTGAATTCTCTATATGTATACGGATCTAACCCGGCGGTTGTGGCCCCTTCAAGCAAGAAGGTGCGTGAAGGGCTTGCCCGCGAAGACTTGTTTACTGTCGTGCACGATTTATTTTTAACAGAAACGGCCAAGTATGCGGATATTGTACTTCCGGCGACATCGTCGTTCGAAAACACCGATTTCTATACTTCGTACTGGCATCATTTTGTGCAGCTGCAGCAGCCTGTCATCGAACCGTTCGGCGAGGCTAAGTCGAATGTCGAGGTGTTCCGACTGCTCGCTGAGCGAATGGGCTTTACGGAGACTGCGTTTACTGAGACGGAAGCGGAAATGATTAGGGGTGCGCTCGATAACCCGCAGAATCCTTATTTGAGCGGTGTGAGCTACGAGTTTCTAGCAGAGCTCCATTATATGAAGGCGAATGTTTTGCCGTTATTCCCGGGCAGGCTACCGACACCAAGTGGGAAAATCGAATTATATTCGGAGCGGATGAAGAAGGACGGGTACCCGCCCCTGCCAACCTACGTGCCATTAGTGGACGATGGCAAGGAGTTTCCGTTCCAATTTGTCCCGGGTCCGAACCATAATTTCCTTAACTCGACTTTCTCTAACAACGATAAGCATGTTTCTTTGGAAAAGGAGCCGCTTCTTTTTATGAATTGGGAGGATGCAGCGCGGCTGGGGATTGAAGATGGTGGGCAGGTCCGAGTCTGGAATCATCGCGGCGAGATTGAGCTGAAAGCCGCTGTCGGGGACAGCGTTCTTTCGGGAGTCGTTGTGACCCAGGGATTATGGGCAGATAAAATCGGGATATCGGACGCAACGGTAAAAACAGAAACAAAGCACCTAGTAAACATCCTCACTCCAGGCCGAATTGCCGATATGGGTGGCGGCGCCACCTTCTTCTCCGGCCGGGTAGCAGTCGAAAAACTACAATGAGCTGTAAAAACATACTAAATGTCCGCCAGCGTGAACAGAACGCCTTTTTGTCCACGCTGGGTGCCTGACGCACCATATCAGACTCCACATTACATTTTCTGAAAATTATGATAAAGTGTACGAGCAGGTATCTTATTTAGGAGGTAGTTTGATGGCGAGGTCCCGTATGTGGAGTATGAACAGGCAACGGATGAGACGAAGCAGATGTACAAAAGGCTAGAGAATATGAATGGGCAGGTTGTGAATATTTATAAGCTTCTCGGCAACCATCCAAAGGCGTTGCAGGGATTAATGGGCATGAGCTTGGCAACATACCGTTCAGGGGAATTAGAGCCCCAAATGGCGGAGCTGGTTTATCTCTATACCTCCGCGCTGAACCAATGTCACTACTGAATACCAACCCATATTATGCTCGGTCGGAGCGTGGGTTTATCGAAGGAAAAAGTAGAGCAGCTGCGTCAATGGCGGGACAGTTTGGTATATACCGAAAAAGAAAGGCTGATTTTGGAATATACAGAGGCATTGGTGAAGGACATCCGAATTTCCGATGAATTGTATAAGCGTGTTGCTGAGCATTTTTCGCCGAAACAAATCATCGATATCTGTTTTACCAGTGGGATATCAGGTATTATCAACCGCATCCATGGGACATTTCAAACCGAAGTCGATGAATTAACCCAAAACCATGAATTCGTGAAAGAAAGCCAGGATGCTCTAAAGGCAGATTCTAACTCCTAAATAGCCAACTGAATTTTACATTACCAAAACATAAAAAGGAAGTAACCCAACTTCTAAAGAATGAGGATGCTTCCTTTTTTTAAATACTTTTAATCATGGAGCAACCGAATGAAAATGATACGGATTGTATATGCAGATTTTTAATGGAGGTCTTATAACTGAAGATGTATTTTAAGTTTTGCCAGCTCCCGTTCATTTCTAGCAGCCTTTTCCCAAATATGGTCCTGGTCTGCTTGCATGTCGGTTAGCTTAGCATGAATTTCCGCAAATTGTTTTTGGTTTTCGGAACGCATTTCCGAAAGTTCTGCTTTTATCCCTTGTTGTTCACTTCGTAATTCTGACAGTTCTGCTTTTATTCCTTGCTGTTCCCCTCGTAATTCCAACAATTCTGCTTTTATTCCTTGCTGTTCCCCTCGTAAATCTGACAGTTCAGTTTTAATCCCGCCTACCATTCCAATCAAATTAGAAAGCATTTCTTCTAACCTGTCAAATCGTTTCTCGTCCAACACAATCACCTCCCTTTTCTAAAAGATTATACTCCTATATCCTTTTGATTACTATGCCAAAAACAGTAAACCTGTCGAACTATCACATATCATACAACATTCTGTCAGTGTCCACCACACGTGGACAAAACGCCAATTTATCCCTGCACGGTGGCTGACACCTATCCTGCCTTGTACCCCTTCCCCATCATTTCGTGGACGTTGTGGACGGTAACGTATGCGTTTGGGTCAATGTCACTGACGATGTTTTTGAGTTGGACGATTTCTTGTTTGTTGATGACAATGTAGAGGACTTCTTTCTTCTGGCCAGTGTAGCCGCCATATCCTTCGAGGACGGTGAGGCCGCGCGACATTTTTTCTGTGATGCCAGCTAAGACCACTTCCGGCAAATTAGAAATAATTAACACAGCTATCCGTTCATCGAGCCCTTCGACGATGAAATCTATCGCTTTCGCCCCGACATAGACAATCAGCAGTGTGAACATCGCTTTTTCCAAGCCAATGATGAATATCGACCCTGCCACCACGACAATGTCAATGATAAGCATCGCTTTTCCTATGCTCCAGCCAAAAAATTGATTCGCTAGTCTTGCCAAAATAGTCGTGCCTCCGGAAGTTCCTCCCGCGCGAAAAATGAAGCCCAAACCTGCCCCCACCAGCAATCCGGCAAACAACGAGGCAAGCAGGGTATCCTCCGTCAGCTTTCTTCCTATATCCTCTGTTAAAAATAAAAACCCTGAACAGGCTGCAAGTGAAATTAGCGTATAAACGAAGGCTCTTTTTTCAAAGAATTTATACCCGACTAGGATCAGCACGGCATTTAATACGAAGTTCACAACCCCTGGCGACCAGCCAAACAAATAGTGAGCCACAATGGTGATCCCTAAAATGCCGCCTTCAGAGAGATGATTTGGGATGGTAAAATAATTCACCCCTATCGCAAAAATAAGGGCACCGAGAAAAATATATAAGATGTCCTTTGCTGTCTTTTTCATCAAAATTGCCATCCTTTACATAAGTACTTTCTAATAGAATACAACAAAATCTAGTAATTGTTTATGGCGCGTTAAAAATTCCCGCCAGGTACTTTTAGACCTAAGACTTTCTTCCCTTACAAAACTTCAAAAAGTTCTATATTATAAAAAAGCTCGGGTGAAAAATAAGGAAAAACTACCTAAAAATGGACATAACCGCTCTATTAAGAACGTATTTTTATAATAGTGCTAATTTTGTTCTTTTAAAGATACGAAATGGTACATAAACTCTTTTTAGGGGGGATTCCAATTTTTCCTGAAGTAAAAAAATAGATTACTAGGAGGCGAATTTGGTTGAAAAAGAGACAATTAAACAGGGCTAGGAAATTTTTATCCGCCACGCTAGCAGTTTCACTTGTAACTGTTCCATTTTTTCCAGCGGCAAAAGCTAGCGCAGCGGGGCCAAAAGATGTTATAAATCCTTTGGTAGAACTCCGTCTAATGGAAACAACGGATCTGCACACGAATCTATTAAACTATGATTATTACAAAAATGCCGAATACTTAAAGGTTGGATTGGCGAGCACCGCAGCACTTGTCAAGGATGCCCGTAACGAAGCAGACAATAGCCTTTTGGTGGATAATGGGGACTTGATTCAAGGGACTCCGCTCGGTACTTATTTTGCAAAAATTGCTCCGTTAAAGGACGGCGAGGTCCATCCTGTATTTAAAGCGATGAACCAAATGGGCTATGATATGGCAACATTGGGAAATCACGAATTCAACTATGGGCTCGACTTTTTGGAAGAAGCTTATGATGATGCAAATTTCCCATTCATAAATGCCAACGTTTATGTTGATGACCATGACAATAACCCTGAAAATGATATCAACAAATTTACTCCTTATCGAATTATTAATAAAAAGGTCGTTGATGAACAAGGCAAGAAGCATGTTATCAAGGTCGGATTTATCGGCTTTGTTCCGCCGCAAATCAACGATTGGGATAAAGCAAATTTAGATGGCAAAGTTATTACGAAAAATATCGTGGACACTGCCAACAAATTTATTCCGCAAATGCGTGAAGAAGGCGCCGATGTCATTGTGGCGATGACACACTCCGGTTTCAGCGGCAACAAAGCAAACACGGAAGACGTTATCTATGCGTTAAGTGAAGTGCCTGGAATTGATGCGATTACGTTCTCGCATACGCATAAGTTGTTCCCGGCAAAATCAGTCTCAGCCCTAGACGGATTGTTTAAAGGTGCTGATGGTCAGCCGCTTCCTGGTGTAAATAACGACAAAGGAACTATCAACGGAGTTCCTGCGGTACAAGCTGGCTATGGCGGTGGTTCGCTGGGGATTATCGACCTCGACCTTGTGAAAGAAAAGGGCAAGTGGAAGGTAGCGGATTCACAATCTTCTACACGCGAAATTTACAAAGACGTAAAAGATGCTAATGGGAAAACTGTTACCCAAAAGACGGTGGAACCAGTTCAATCTATTGTCGATGCGGTTAACGCCGATCACCAAGCAACAATCAAGTACGTAAATACCCCAATCGGCAAAACTACCGATGATATTTACAGCTATTTTGCCCTTGTGCAGGATGACCCTTCTATCCAAGTTGTCACCAATGCGCAAAAATGGTATGCGGAAAAATACATTGCGACTAATAAACCTGAGCTTCAAAACCTGCCGATTCTTTCTGTCGGCGCACCTTTTAAAGCTGGACGAAACGGAGTGGCTGAATATACAGAAATTCCGGCAGGAGATTTAACAATCCGCAGCGCGGGTGACTTGTACTTGTATGACAATACCTTGAAGGCTGTTAAAGTCAAAGGCTCTGTTGTCAAAGAATGGATTGAAATGTCTGCTGGGAAGTTTAATACTATCGATCCGTCCAAAACAGCTCCACAAGAATTATTAAATTCGAAGTTTGCTGTCTATAACTTTGACGTTATTGATGGAGTGAACTATCAAATCGATGTAACCGCACCTCCTAAATACGATCCGGCAGGAAATGTTATTAATCCTGATTCAAGCCGTGTCGTCAACCTGAATTATAACGGACAGCCTGTCGATCCAAACCAAGACTTTATCGTGGTAACGAATAACTATCGTGCTGGCGGCGGCGGTAATTTCCCTGGCCTTAAGGGTTCTGAACTCGTCATTGACTCTGCTGATGAAAACCGTCAAGTTTTAATGGATTATATCTCAGAAAAGAAAGTCATCACCCCGACGGCGGATCAAAACTGGTCGATTGCTCCGATTCCTGGAAACGTGGACGTAACCTTTACATCCTCACCAGTGGCTGAGAAATATCTAAAGGATGGCGGAAATATCTCCTTTACTGGAGAAACAGATGCAGCAGGCTTCGGTATTTTCAAATTAGATATTGGCTTCACGCCTATAAACGTTCAGCTGCTCGGCATAAATGACTTGCATGGTCAGCTGGACACGGACACAAAAGTAGGCACCCGGCTTGCTGGTAGCATGGAATACACAGCTGCAGCGCTCCGTCAGCGCGAGGCCACAAATACAAATACCTTGCTCGTAAATTCTGGAGATATGATTGGTGGCAGCCCGCTCATTTCTGCCCTTTTTCAAGATGAACCAACTGTTGAAGTATTGGAGTCATTGGGCATGGATGTCGGAGCTCTTGGAAACCATGAATTTGACGAAGGTATTGCCGAGCTGCGCCGGATGATAAATGGCGGCGAGCATCCAGAGGGTAAGGGAACTCCAGGATATGATGGAATGGATTTTCCTGTTGTAGCAGCAAATGCTTATGACAAATCAACAGGTCAATTAATCACCACTCCTTATACTGTTAAAGAAGTGGGCGGGGTAAAAATTGGTTTTATCGGAGTCATCACACAGGAAACTCCGGATATGATCGTGACCAAAGGAAATGAAAATCTGCAAATTACCGATGAAGCAGCAGCCATCAACAAGTACACGGATGAATTAAAAGCTCAAGGCATTAAGGCTATCGTTGTGCTTGCCCATAATCCTGCCATCCAAAACGGCTATACTGATGCATTCGATGCTTCAAGAATTGCAGAAAATGTTGACGATGAAGTGGATGTTATCTTTGCAGCCCATAATCATGTTTATAATGACAAAGTAGTAGATAACAAGCTAATTGTCCAAGCTTATTCATATGGCTCTGCCTTCTCAGATGTGGATCTTGTGATTAATCCTGAAACAGGTGATATTGTAAAAAAAGAGGCGGAAATTGTAACGGTTTATCAATCTGATTACACTCCTGATCCTGAAGTTTCAGCGATTATGAAAAAGTATGAAGATCAAATTGCCCCAATTAAGGCCGAAGTAGTAGGGAATTCTGCAACGACCTTAATAAAAGCTTACCCGTCTGTATCGACAGAATTTGGCGACAATGGACTGGGCAACTTAATTGCCGATGGTATGAAAGTTGCTATGAACAGTGACTTTGCTTTAATGAATGGCGGCGGAGTCCGTGCTAATTTAGATGCTGGCGAGGTTACCTTTGGTGACTTATTCTCCATTCAGCCATTTGGCAACGTGTTAAATAAAATCAACCTTAGCGGTGCCGATTTGCGAGAAGTATTGAACAAGCAAATTACTGCAAAAGGTCTTGACTTCCATATTGCAGGATTCAAGTATACCTACACTTATGACAGCACCGCTGGAACTGGACAGGTTGTCGACATCTTCTTGCCGGATGGCAGCAAAATAGATCCAGCGAAAGAGTATTCCGTTGTTGTCAATAACTATATGTATGGCAACGCCAGCTATGGTATTGGAGCACTTTCAACAGGTTTAGAAGTAGGCCCTGAGGATTTACAAGCAACAGTTGACTTTGTCAAATCCCTGCCAAAATCATTTGAATATAAGGCCGAGGGACGAATCCAGAGAGTGACACAATAATTGTTTTAGATACGTAAAGCAGTCTGACTTGGGGTACCCCCTGGTTAGACTGCTTTTTTGTGCCTCACTACATAATTTTGGGATTTCACGACATAAAATGGGGTCTCACGACAAAATCAATTATCCTCACGACACTTTTTGGGAAATTTAGGAAAAGTGTTTAATCCGCTCATTTCTCACTACATAAATTGCAGCTCTCACTACATAATTTTTGAATCTCACTACAAAATCCGTTATCCTCACGACATTCCTTAGAACTTTTTTGGTAACAACAAGGTTTTTCAGACAAAAAATAGCCCTTTGTCATACCTTAAAATGACAAAGGGCCTTACAAAATAGAACTAATCTGTTAAATCAATTGAATACTTCCCAAACCCGCCACTCGATGGTCCGATGTATTGAATATTTTTAAATAGCTTCGTATAATCCTGCGCTTTTGGCGAGGATTCGAATACAGGGACCACTGTGCCCTGGAATTTTGCAATAGACCAGTTCTGGTCCGCAGACGGGTTAATCGTTTTGTTTTCGCGAATATAGTTCGTGATGATTTGGCGATTTTCATCCGGTGACTGAAGGATGACTTCACCCTGGCTAACCCCCGGAAAGGTTTTGCTAGATGCACGGTAATTATTTGTTGCAACAATGAACCTCTGATCGGCAGTAATCGGATTGCCCTGATAGGTTAGGTTCACGATTCGGCTCGAATCCGGATTAATCAGCTTCCCGTTATAATCATATTTTGCAGGCTTGGTCACATCCACCTGGTACTGAACACCGTCTATGATATCAAAATTATAGGACCGGAAATCTGGATTAATCAGCTGCTGCTCACCTCCCGCTGCCGGATTCAACTGGTTGAACTGCCCCGCACTCATTTCGAGCCAATCCTTTAGCTGAACTCCATTCACTAATACAGCGTGAAGCGTATTTGGATACAAATATAAGTCAGCGACATTTTTAATTGCAAGTGTTCCTTCCGGGATATCCGTGTAATAGCTAGGCCCACCGCGTCCGCCAGCCTTAAATGGAGCTGCTGCCGAAAGGACCGGAATGCCTGCAAATTTGCTGTAGGTTGGATCCTTTAATTTTTCAACCAAATACTCCGTTTGCGCATTATTGACAATTTGCACGGACGGATCGTCCTGAACAAGGGCAAAATAACTGAAAATCGGTGCGGTAGTCTCGCCAATCGGCTGGTTGACGTAATCAATCGTACCGATATGTTCCGGTAAGATTTCTTTCATTAACGCTTCATCAGTTGCCACAAGAGAATTGCCTTTTTCATCGGCAATCGGCCTGAGCGTGCTTGTGCCGCCAGCGACCGCCCATTTTCCACGAATTTTTTGCAACTTAAGGTCAATGACACCCAAATGGCTTCCGAACGAACCCGCCATCACGACTGGTTTACCGTAGATAGTTCCTTTTTCAAGATTTGTATTTGGCAGATTCGCATAGAGCGGACCCGGGAATAAGTTATGCGAATGGCCGGTAAATACGGCGTCAATGCCTCTGATTTGTGTTAAGTAGTAAGCTGCATTTTCCATGTCAGGTGAATAGGGTTCAGCGCTGATTCCGGTGTGGGCAAGTGCAACAATCACGTCCGCCCCCTTCTTTTTCATTTCCGGGACAAATTTTTTCGCCGATTCTACAATCGACTTTGTGGTAACCTTGCCTTCCAAATTGGCTTTATCCCACTCCATGATTTGCGGCGGTACAAAGCCAATGACCCCGACTTTAATGACATGACTTTGCCCCTCATCATCGATTACTTTTTTGTTAAAAATAACATAAGGTTCAAAATAATGCTTTCCTGTAGCGGCGTCGTATACATTGGCGTTGACGACGGGCATTTTCGCTCCTTCAAAGGCACGCGTTAGAAAGTCCAGCCCATAATTAAACTCATGATTGCCGACGGTGACCGCATCGTACCCGAGCATATTAAAGGCCCTTGTAACCGGGTGGACATCACCATCTTTTAGCCCTCTTACCTTTGCGACATAATCACCCAAGGGATTCCCTTGAATATTATCTCCGTTGTCAAAAAGCAATGAGTTTTTTACCTCGCTGCGGGCTTGTTTGATCAAGGTGGACGTTTTTACCAGCCCCACCTTGTTATCTTCTTTTGTCTGGTAATAATCATAGTTTGCTAAAAATACATGCAAATCAGTGGTTTCAAGCAGGCGTAACTGAACCGCAGGATCCTCCCTTACTGCGTTGGCTAATTTCGGAAAAATATGACCTGTGAGCTGCCCGGCTATCAAAAGCACCAACACAGCCACAAAAGATATCCTCTTCATTAAAGAAAAATCCTCCCCTTACCTGTCAAAAAATCATACAAACAAAAATAGTATTTGTAGAATGATTTAGAATATGAATTAAAATGGAGAAATTTAAGGGAAACCAAGGCCATCAGCAAGTCTAAGCGAGTATAAAATAAATTCCCGAAGACCAAAATGGAGGCTAGAGGAGGCACTTTTATGAGAGTTTTACTAATCCTACTTTGTGCGGGAGCCATTTTTGTTTCTACGTGTACATATAGCTTTGATCAATTCATACGGTTTGGGGAGATTCGGTTTGAGTGGGAACGTCATCCAAACTTATCTGTATTCTTGGATCCATTGCCATCCCACCTTAGCGGTGATTTTCTGCTTCAAAAAGTGGGGCATTTCAGCGCATTTTTCATCCTGACACTGCTGCTCCAATCACGTTTTCAAGCAAAAGGGGTGGCGCTGATTCTGGCCATTTCCTACGGGGTATTCACCGAGATTCTACAATTATATTTTACCCGCGATGGCAGGCTATTCGATATTGGGTTTGACTCCGCCGGCGTTTTTATCGCGCTTTTTGTTAGCAGCTTTATACCTAGACAGCAATCTCGAGATATTCATTTTAAATAAAAAAGCTGGCCGTACCCCTATGGTTTGACCAGCTTTTTTATTCTTGTTTAAAATGGCTCAGCCTATTTCTATTTGACTAATTCATAGAGATTTAATCCTAGCTCTTCTAGATCGTCCTTTACAAGCAATACATCACAGTACCCTCGTGGCAGCTCTTTATAGCCACAGGCTAAGCCCGCTAATCCGCCTGCGATGGCGGCGACTGTGTCCGTGTCATACCCTTCGTTAGCCGCACCAATCACAACCTCCAAGAAGGATTCGCAGTTGAGAAGCCAGTATAAAACCCAATGCATGGTGTTTACAACGAAACCATCCGGCGGGGGTGTTGGCCTTTGCCCATTTAAGGCAGTTTCATAGATGGTTCCCTTGATTTCGGCTTGGATGGCCTCCTTCAGTCCTGTGCCATGAAGGACGTGATAGGCGACTCGGTTATAGATGACACAGGCTTCATCGGCTAAGGAGTCATAATGTGTCATTTTAGATTGTTCCCTTGTCACCTCTTCAACTTTTTTTAGGTCCCGGTAGGCTAATGAAATGGGCAGGCAGCGCATTAATGTGCCATTGCCTGCGGATTTACCGCCAAGATAGTGGTTATGGGCTTTTTCGGCAGTGACTGCCCAGTTGCCTTCGCCATATGTACTTAAAACCGAACGAATGATATTCCCAATATCTTTAGGGTTCGTGCGATACCATTTTAAAAATTCCTCCCCAATTGCTTCAACTGGGTTTTCCGGGTTCGTTAGAATCCCTTTTGCCACAGCCACGGTCATCGCCGTATCGTCGGTGGTTTCCCCTTTTGCCAGGTTCCAGACCCCGCCGCCGATAATCTCAATTACCTTCCCATATTTTCTGCGAATTTCTTCCCTTGTTAAAAATTCAGTAGTGCCACCCAATGCATCGCCAATGGCCAGACCAAAAAGAGCACCTTTTATTTTGTCTAACATAACTTCACCTCTTCGTTCATTAAAAGATATGGTTCGATAGTGGGGCTCTTACGCCACGGAAATGATGCATAAGAACCGTCCCCATGCATCATCCAAACGTGTTAATAATGCTAGCCACTAACGGGCTTGTTTTTTCCGGAAGATTTCCGATGTCAAAAAATCCAGCATCTATTGTTTCATGCCCATCAATTTTGATGTTTGCGTTTTTAATATCTTTTGATTTGTATGCAATCGTGACGGGATAGAATTGGTCGCCATTCGGCAGCTCGACAAAATACTGCTTTCCCGAGAAGACGCCGGCCAGCTCGAGTTCGCCAATCTCAACTCCCGTTTCTTCGAATACTTCGCGTCTTGCCGCTTCTTCCGCTGACTCACCTAGTTCCAGAAGACCGCCAGGAAGCCCCCACATTCCGTTGGCTCTTTTTTGGAGAAGAAGCCTTCCCTGGTTATCGAGTGCCCCCACACAGGCACCGACCAATATCAGCGGCCGTGTTCCAACAATTTTCCGCAAATCTTCTATGTATCCCATTAGAACCTCCAGTATATTGTTTATATTTATTGTTCTTAATTCGGGAAACATCTATTAGTTTCCTCCATACTAAAGGACAAACCTCAACAGCAATACAGGCACAGCCAGGACAACTGTCCGCCTGAGGCGGACACAGTCCACGAGCAGTGCCTGACACCATCTATTACTGACCATTGTAATCCCAAAGAATACACCATTTTTCTTTTTCTTTGACGGTGAAGACCTCTTGTTTGAGATCAAAGTTTCCGTATTTTCCTTTATAGGTTTGGGTAACGAGGATTTTGTAGACATTTTTGAAGGCAGGTCCTTCTTTCGACATTTCCCATTTATCCAGTTTCTCAGCACCATCAAGTGTATAGGTAAATGTTTCAACCCCGAAATGATTCATAAATACATGGGCGCGATCCTGAATATAGGCGCCTTTGCCAAATCTTTTCTTCATCTCGGAATGGAACAGCGCCCAGGAACTGGCGAAATCACCCTGCTGCTCATATTGATAAAACTCATTCACCACAGCTACTGCCTGCTGGTCCGATGAAACAAAAACACATCTCACCATCATCAAAACCGCAGCTATCAACAAAATCCCCATAAACAGCCCTTTTACTGGTACATTTCTTCTCCTCATGATGCACTCCTTTACGATGGAAAAGCCTATATACCAAAGAATATGTCTTAACACGTCCAAATAGTAGCAATTTAGACCAGGCGCCGCCGGGACAAGTGTCCACCCTGAGCGGACATTTGTCCACGGACGGTTACTGACACCTTTGTTGCCAGCCTTATAATAATCATTAAAATGTATGGGAAATATAAAATTACCTATTGCAAGTTTATTTAAATACGAATAATATTATAAAGTATTTATTATATCGTTCGTGTTTTGGAGGAACTAAGATGTTTAGACTTACAGAAAATGGTACAAACATAAGAACAGAAGTGCTTGCGGGGATCACTACTTTCTTCACGATGGTGTATATCGTCGTGGTAAACCCGGTTATTCTTGCTGATGCGGGCGTTCCGTTTGATCAGGTTTTTACTGCCACTATTTTAGCTACTGTTGTGGGCTGTCTTTGGATGGCGCTGTTCGCCAATTATCCAATCGCCATCGCGCCAGGAATGGGGATGAACGCCTACTTTGCCTATTCCGTCGTCGGCGGTCAGCACATCAGCTACACTACCGCCTTTGCCGCTGTTTTTGTGGCCGGTATTATTTTTGTCATCTTGTCATTAACTCCCCTCAGGGAAAAATTAATTGAAGCCATTCCGGAGAATCTGAAGCATGGAATTACCGCCGGGATTGGTCTGTTTATCGCTTTTATCGGCCTGCGGCTAACCAAAATCATCGTCGCGGACCCAGTCAATCTAGTCCGTCTCGGC
Source organism: Neobacillus sp. SAB-20_R2A (assembly GCF_049568635.1). NCBI lineage: Bacteria > Bacillati > Bacillota > Bacilli > Caryophanales > Bacillaceae > Neobacillus > Neobacillus sp. SAB-20_R2A. The sequence continues at coordinate 5,233,969 of NZ_CP145895.1, forward strand.
GATCTTCATTCAGCATCTGCTCTGTTAACCATTTTAGGACTAGCCGTTACTCTTATCCTTATGGTTTTAAGAGTGAACGGGGCTTTATTTTTCGGGATGATTATCACTGGAATTGTTGCCTTTTTCACCGGACAGCTTTCTTTTGATAAAGGTTTCTTATCCTTCCCTTCACTTCCAGAAGGGTTGATGGTCGCCAATCCCATCACAGCGCTTGGCGATGTCGTTCATCACAGCCTTTACGCGGTTGTTTTTTCTTTCATTTTAGTAACGATTTTTGACACAACCGGAACGATGGTCGGGGTTGCAAACCAGGCGGGATTAATGAAGGGTGACAAGCTGCCTCGGGCACGTCACGCTTTGCTGTCTGACTCCGTGGCTACTGCAATTGGGGCGATGTTTGGGACAAGCCCAACCACGGCCTATATTGAGTCAACATCCGGGGTTGCCGCCGGCGGCCGGACTGGCTTGACCACTCTTACCGTTGCCGTTCTGTTTATCTTGTCCGCTTTCTTTGGGCCGCTAGTCGGTGCTGTATCCGGGATTTCGGCGATTACATCTCCGGCGTTGATTATTGTCGGCAGCCTGATGATGGGGAACATTGCAAAAATCCGCTGGAGCGAGCTTGAGGAAGCGTTCCCTGCTTTCTTGACGATTTTGGCCATGCCGCTCACTTCGAGCATTTCAACTGGTATCGCCCTTGGTTTTATCAGCTATCCGCTGTTAAAATTGGTGAAAGGAAAAGGCCGTGACGTACACCTGCTTGTCTATGTTTTTGCGGTGCTGTTCTTCATCCAGCTTGCCTTTTTACAGCATTAAAAAACGCCAATATGCAAAAAAGTCCAATCCGCTGAATCGATGCGAATTGGACTTTTTTAATTTGATGGTGCTAGTTCTATTTAAAATGAGGCAAAATAACCGTCCCCATGCATCAGTATCGCTGCTCCTGGTGCCAGTTCCAGGCGTCGGCGATGATGCGTTCTAGGTTGCGTTCTGCTTTCCAGCCGAGTTCGTTGAAAATCTTATCGGAAGAGGCTACGAGTCTTGCTGGGTCGCCGGCGCGGCGGTCAGCCATTTCGACATTAGCCTTCACACCTGTTACTCGTTCGCACGTTTCAATTACTTCTTTAACTGAGTATCCGAGCCCGTTGCCGAGATTGTAGATCTCCGCCGTTTTCTCTCCAGTTAACAGCGCTTCAAGTGCAAGAATATGAGCCGAAGCCAAATCGGTGACATGAATATAATCACGGATACATGTGCCGTCCTCGGTATCGTAATCCGAACCGAAAACAGAAATCTTTTCCCGCTGGCCTAACAACTGCTGTAGAATAATTGGAATCAAGTGCGTTTCCGGATCATGGTTTTCCCCAATCACAGCAGATTCATGTGCTCCTGCAGCATTAAAGTACCTTAGTACAACATAATGTAAATCATAGGCTTTTGAAAAATCAGCCAAAATCTGCTCGATCATTAACTTTGAATGGCCATACGGATTGATTGGTGCCGTTGGCGTTGATTCATCGATGATGTCCACATTTGGAATCCCGTATGTAGCCGCTGTGGATGAAAAAATAAAGTTTTTAACATTGTGTTTCATCATAAGTTTTAATAAAGTTAAAGTAGAAGCAACGTTGTTCTGATAATATTTCATTGGGTCGACGACTGACTCGCCAACGAGACTGTTTGCCGCAAAATGCATCACGGCCTGTATCGGATAACTATGAAAAATCATGTCCAAATCTTCTTCATTGCCAAGGTCGCCTTTTACAAAAATCGCCTGGCTGTCAACGGCATCGCGATGGCCGGTAGACAGGTTGTCCAATACGACTACCTCGTCTTTTTCAACTAGTTCTTTCACAAGATGGCTGCCAATATAACCTGCGCCGCCTACAACAAGGATCATCATTCATTTCCCCTTATATAAGATTCACGTGACTTATGTATTATACCATTATTAAAAAAATGATGCCCTATTTTCGGTTTCTTAGCCTTTTTCCAAAAAACTTCACAAAAAGTACTCCTTGCCCAGAAAGTCGGGAACACAGGCACAATGTACTAGGCCCGAACCAATTTAAACTCTTGCCATAGGATATATATGATAATAAGTGAAATGGAGGAGATGAAATGAAGATTTATTTAGACCCGGGGCATGGCGGAAACGACCCTGGCGCTCAAGGAAACGGTCTAAATGAGAAGGATGTCACCTTGGATATTGCATTGAAGCTGCGCTCCATTTTAGTCAATCAGTTTGAAAATGTATCGGTCAAAATGAGTCGTGATAGTGATATCACCAAAAGCCTCGGTGCCCGGACAAGCGAGGCGAATGCTTGGGGCGCAGACTTTTACCTGTCAATTCATATCAATTCAGCGGGCGCTTCCGCCCAAGGTTATGAGGACTATATTTATAACGGCCTTTCTAGGTCCTCACGAACAGCCCAGATCCAAGGTATCATTCATGCAGAGGTAATGAAAGTAAACGAGTTAATTGACCGCGGCACGAGGCAAGCCAATTACCATGTGCTGCGTGAGTCCAATATGGAAGCCGTCTTAACGGAAAATGGCTTTATCTCTAACGCTCATGATTCAGCGCTAATGAAGCAAGATGCGTGGCGGCAGAAGGTCGCTCAAGGTCATGCGAACGGTCTTGCCGCAGCCTTTAACCTTGTTCGAAAAACCAATCCTGCACCAGCGCCGCAGCCAGCGCCCGCCCCAACACCTGCTCCTGCCCCTCAGCCAGCGCCTGCGCAGTCAACTCCCGTGTCCGGAACCCTCTTCAAAGTCTATTCCGGTTCGTTCAAATCACGGGAAAATGCAGACGAGCGCGTAGCCAAACTTCGGTCCATGGGATTTGATGCCTTTGTGGATATTACAAACATTTCAGGTGGGACCTGGTACCGCGTCCAAATAGGTGCTTTCGCGAACCGGGAAAACGCCGAACAGCGCTTGAAAGTTGTGCAAATTGCCGGATTTAATGATTCATTCATTATTATCGAAGGAGGCGGCGTAACTGCCACAAGCCCGACAGGAGGAACAAGCAGTACACCGGATAATTCCGAGGCGTCTGACAGCAATTCTTCGGGTAATGCTCCTAGTCCAGATGCCGGTTCTAGTACCGATAGTGTCACTAATGAAGCGAGTGAATCCGCCCCATCCGACACCGCTGACCCAAATAATGGTACTGCATTAGGTGGCGATTCTGACTCAAGCAGTCGCTCTGACATAGTCAGCGAAACCCCGAGCGCACCTGTCCAAGATTCATCTATTAACTCTATTTTCGGACCAACCTTCCTATCGCCAGAGCATATGAACCGTTTTGTAAAAAACGTCAATCCAAGCGCCCCCGATTTGGGAAGCCTTTATTTAAAATATGGCGAATACTACGGAATTCGCGGAGACGTCGCATTTGCACAGGCCGTTCACGAGACAAACTTCTTCCGATTCACTGGCGTCGTCAAGCCTGGGCAGGACAACTTCGCCGGCATCGGAGCAACCGGTCCCAACAATCCAGGTGCCAGCTTCCAAACACCTGAAGAAGGGGTAATCGCTCACCTGCAGCACTTGTTCGCCTATGCAACCACGAACCCACTGCCAAACCAATACCCATTAGTGGACCCTCGTTTCCACCTTGTCAACAGGGGTTCTGCCCCAACATGGACCTCCTTAAACGGCAAGTGGGCTGTACCGGGAACCACGTATGGTCAGTCGGTTTTAAACCTGTATAAACGGATGGTGAATTTCTCGATTCAAAATTTGGATAGTATCCAAAAGGATATTCCATATTAAGGAATTTACCGCTAATTAAACGTTTGGGGAAAACGAGCAGTAGTTTCCCATATTTTCATAGTTTGCATTATCTAATTGGAAGCCATAAGAGTTGATTGATTTACTGATTTTTTCAAAAATGAAAGCATATTTCCTCTTCAAACGTTTGATTAGATTGTTTTGAGCCCTTTTTATAAAAGGGTTTTTCTTTTTTACAATGGAGGATTCCAAAATAATTTTTTCCACACCCTGCCCTTTTGGGGGCTTTTTTTATAAATAAAAGATGGAGAGGGTAAACAGCTGGCAGACACCGGCCCGAACCTTGTCCAACCTTTTTTCATAAGATATAGGTGAATCAGATTGGAGGTGATGAAATGAAGATTTATCTTGATCCAGGCCATGGCGGTACCGATCCGGGTGCCCAAGGCAATGGATTGAATGAGAAGGATGTGACGCTCGATATCTCGCTTAGACTGCGCAGCATTTTAATCAATCAATTTGAAAATGTTGAAGTAAAAATGAGCCGGGAAGGCGATATCTCGAAAGGCTTGAAGGCAAGGACGAACGAGGCAAATGCCTGGGGGGCCGATTATTATTTGTCGATCCACATTAATTCCGCTTCACGCGCTGCCCAAGGATATGAGGATTATATTTATAACGGCCTGTCAGATTCCTCGCAAACGGCAAAGTACCGCGAAATCATCCATGGGGAAGTCGTAAAAATGAACCAACTATTTGACCGCGGAATGAAAAAGGCCAACTTCCATGTCCTCCGCGAATCGGCCATGCCGGCAATGCTATCGGAAAACGGCTTTATTACGAATGCGCATGATGCTGCGCTAATGAAACAGTCATCGTGGCGCCAAGATGTCGCTCAAGGCCATGCAAACGGGCTTGCCAAGGCTTTTAATTTACAGGCAAAATCAGCCCCTGCCCCACCGCCCAGCACCAGCACACTTTACAAAGTAATCGCCGGCTCGTTCCAGTCCCAAGAAAATGCGGACAAGCAGGTGGCATTGCTGCACTCAAAGGGTTTTGAGGCGTTCGTTGTTACCGTTGTGATTAGCGGAACAACTTGGTACCGGGCTCAGGCCGGGGCCTTCTCAAGCCGCGAAAATGCCGAAGAACGGATGAACGCCATTAAAAATGCCGGATTTCCGGATGTGTTCATTTCAGTGGAATAAGCAAGTAATTTAATAAGAACAGGCAGCCCGCTTTTTGAAGTGGGCTTTTTTTGTGCTAGCACAATATATTTGTTGTATAACAGTATTTGGGAGTGACTTTCATGCAGAGAAGGATTAAAATCATAGGTAGGATTTTTTAAGTTTAGCTAGTTTAGGAGGTACCCCCTTATGAAGCTTAATAGTGAAGAAATTGAAATTCTAAAAATCATTGAAGAAAACCACAAAATTTCAACGGCGACCATCGCGTCCATGGTCATGAGCAGCGAGGAGAAAGTCCGCGAAACGATCAAAAAGCTGGAAGAGCAAAAAGTCATCATGAGCTACCCAACATTGATCAACTGGAGCAAGGTTGAGGGGCAGGAACATACTATTGCCATGATTGACGTAAAGGTCACACCAAAGCGCGGGGTAGGATTTGACGAAGTAGCTCAAAGAATCGCCCGTTTTCCTGAGGTATCATCCTTGTATCTGATGTCAGGTGCCTACGATTTATCCATTACTGTCGAAGGAAGAACAATGCACGAAGTCGCTTCCTTTGTTTCGGCAAAATTATCGCCAATTGAAAGTGTTGTTTCTACAACCACTCATTTCATGTTGAAAAAATACAAGCATGATGGCGTTTGTTTTGACAGCGGCGACGAAAAAGACCGCAGAATGGTGGTTACACCATGAGTAATGACATTTCGAAATATCTGTCAAATACAGCTAGAGAACTTAAGCCATCAGCAATACGGAAATTTTTCGATTTGGCCGCCGGCATGGAGGGCGTTATTTCGCTAGGTGTCGGAGAACCGGATTTCATCACTCCTTGGAACGTGCGTGAAGCAACGATATTATCCATCGAACAAGGCTTCACCTCCTATACAGCAAACGCTGGCTTGCTGGAGCTGCGTGAGGAAATTGCAGCCTATCTACAGAGAGGCTTTAACGTGGAATATAATCCCGTAAACCAAATTATCGTCACTGTTGGGGCGAGCGAGGCAATCGACATTGCCTTTCGGGCAATTGTAAACCCTGGCGATGAAGTCCTTATCGTAGAACCGTCGTTCGTTTCTTACGCACCATTGGTGGCATTGGCGGGCGGGACACCAATCCCTGTATCCACCTCACCTGAAAACGGCTTTAAGATCACGGCCGAGCAAATTGAAGCGGCGATCACGGAAAAAACGAAAGCTATTTTAATCTGTTCGCCAAACAATCCAACCGGTACGGCTTTAACGCGTAAAGATTTGAAGGAAATCGCCGCGACGATCGTAAAACATGACCTGCTTGTCGTTTCCGATGAAATTTATGCGGAACTAACCTATGACGAGGAATTTACAAGCTTCGCTGCGATTGAAGGCATGTATGAGCGGACGATTTTAATAAATGGTTTTTCCAAAGGCTTTGCAATGACAGGCTGGAGGCTGGGATTCTTGGCAGCTCCTGCTGAGTTTGTCGGGCATATGCTAAAAATTCACCAATACACAACCATGTGTGCACCGCATATGCTTCAGCACGGGGCCATTGAGGCACTGCGCAACACATACCATGAGGTTGAAGCGATGCGAAACAGCTATCGCCGCCGCCGTAATTATGTAGTGGACACGTTGAACAATATCGGTCTGGACTGCCATATTCCAGGCGGGGCCTTTTATGTGTTCCCATCAATCAAGGCGACCGGCCTGAGTTCCGAGCAGTTTGCCGAGGAACTGTTGTTGGAAGAAAAAGTCGCTGTTGTACCGGGCAATGCTTTCGGGGAAAGTGGCGAAGGGTATATCCGCTGCTCCTATGCTACTTCGATGGAACAGCTGCAGGAAGCTTTAAAGCGAATTCAGCGGTTTGTGGAGCGTAGAGTTGGGGCTGTTGTTAAATAGTTAATGGGACGGGTTCTTGGACCCGTTCTTTCTTTTGATGGAATGTTATGATCCTACTGATTAAGAATCCGCTGATTTCCAAGAGGTATCCGCCTAACTCTTCGGGTTATCCGCCATTTTCTCGATAATATCCGCCAAACTTTATAAAATATCCGCCGACTTTAAGATGTTATCCGCCAACCCCTTTAGACGCTCCAAATCAGGTATTATATTTTCAAAAAAAACGCCTGCTACCGCACAAAAAGCTGGTACCAGGCACTTTACTAAAATATTATCCAATATAAAACCCAATCTTGCCTAACTGCTCCGCCTTTTCCATCCGCTCGAATGCCGAGCCGAACTCCTTTAATGAGTACATCCGGTCAACAACTGGCTTAATTTCATGCTTCGTCACAAACTCAAGCATTTCCTTGTATTCCTCGCCGCTCCCCAATGTGGTTCCAAGCAACTTATACTGGCCGTAGAAAAAGTCGCGCAGGTTGAATTCGACGACGTCACCCGCCGAAGCTCCAAAAGTAACAATCGTTCCACCCGGGCGGAGCTGCTTCAATGACTTATTAAAGGTTGCCGCACCGACGCATTCGATGACAAGATCCATTTTTTCACCGCCAAGCGCCTGCTCCCAGTCTTCATTGCTGTCAAACGCCCTATCCGCACCAAGCTCTAATGCCTTCTGACATTTTTCTAACGAACGGGAAGTCACATACACAACCGCCCCTGCCGCTTTGGCAAACTGCAGTAATAGAGTCGCAACTCCGCTGCCGATGCCGGGGATCAATACCTTCATCCCTTCGCGCACCTGGCCCTGTGTAAATAAAGCTCGGTAGGCTGTCAGCGCCGCTAATGATAGCACACCTGCCTCTTCCCAGCTTAAATAGCCAGGTTTCAAAGCAACGTTATCGGCAGGAACGACTACCTGCTCAGCAAAGGTTCCATGGAATGGAAGACCAAGAATTTCAAACCCAGCCGGCGGTGCATCGCTCTTTTCCTTCCAGCCAAGGCTCGGGTTGACCAGCACCTCATCGCCGACCCTGACATCAACAACTCCCTCACCGATCGCATCAACCACACCGGCGCCGTCCGATCCGATGATGAGCGGCGGGTCAGTCGGCTTATGGCGCACCAGCACGAACAAATCACGATGATTAAGGCCTGCCGTTTTTAGCTTAACCCGTACCTCACCAACTCCTGGCTTCAATTCTTCCATTTCACGAACAGCCAGTCCCTCAAAACCAGCCTTGTCCGCATGCACAACTGCCTTCATTTCATTCACTCCATTCCTATTTATTTTTGAAAAATATGTACTAAATCCATAATACTCTGAAAATGGCATTTTTTAAATGAAATGGTTCTTAAAAATGGTTTAAATGTTACGTGGACAGGCTTCACTACCTATGTTACACTACATTGAAAAAAACGGATTTTGGCGGAAAAAGGATGATAGACTTGAAGAAACATACTATAAAACTGCAAAAGAATTCCGTTCCTGACCGCGAGTTCCAACAATCAAACTACGACATCCTCTTTGAGAGATTAAAGCTCGTTTCCTATATGCTCATCTTTACCTATCCATGCTTTTTTATTGTTGACTTTTTCTTTTTGCAAAATCTCAATCAGCCTGCCTTTAAATGGACCCTTAAAGTGGTGCATCTATTTGGTCTGGCCATCTCCCTTGTATTCATCATGCTATACCGGCACAGTAAGCGCCACACGGTTTCCAAAAGCTTCATTGTAAATTCTTATATTTCGCTGTATCTGCTGATTGGAGCCGTGTCATCCATTAACAGCCAGCTGAACACTGGAAACATCTACGCCTATCTGATTATTTTATTTGCGGCTGCGATTATTTTTCCCATCCGGCCAAAGCACATGCTCATGATGATGCTCGGCGCTCATCTCATCTCTATCGCCGGACTGTCCTTTTTGGGAAAAATTAATTATTCTTTCGTGTTAAATCTTGTCAATTCAACCGGTGCCGCCGTAATCGCGTTTACAATTGCTCTAACCTTTTACAGATTTCGAAAAAGTGATTTTTTTAACAAGAGGAAGTTAACCAAAAATGAAGAAAGCTTCCGCCGCTTGTTCCAGCGGAATCCAAATCCTTTGATCCTTATTAATCTGGACAACGAAATCCAGTTGGTCAATCAGCAAGCTATCCACTACTATCAACTGGAGGGAAAAGAATTAGCGGCTCTCGATGCCGGTTTCTTGTTTGGCAATCCCGCTGAAAAACAAGATATTATGAAACGGTTGTATGAGGAGAATAGTGTCAAAAACTACGTGACAGAGCAGCAGCTTGCTCCCGGTCAAAAGAAATGGTCGCTTTTGCATTTTGAGTTGGTGGATTATCATGATGAAACCTGCGTTCTCATTGACACTACCGATATTACCGACATTAAGAAAAAGGAACAGGAGCTTATGGAGCACGCCTCCATCGATGTCCTGACAGGGGTGCGGAACCGCCGCAGCGGAATCGAACTTTTAAGGCATGAGTTAAGTGCCGGCCCCACTGCTCGTGAGTTCATCCTATTCTTCATTGATATTAATGGATTAAAAAAGGTCAATGACCACTTAGGACATGCAATAGGTGACGATTTGATCAGGACATGCTGCGAAACGATTGAACGTCATATCCAGTGCGACGATTTCCTGTTTCGTCTTGGTGGTGACGAATTCATCATTGTATTTTTTGAAAAAGAAATAGCAAATGTCGAGCAGGTTTGGATGAATATCGAGGATGCGTTCAAGAACATTAACGATGCTGGACAGAAGCCGTACAAAATTTCCGCCAGCCATGGGTTTTACCACTATAAGCCGGGTACTCCGGTTACTCTTGATGAAATCCTGGAATTCGCCGATCAGGAGATGTATAAAAATAAATTCAACTATAAGGCGCAAAACAAAAGTGTATATACTTTAGAATAGAGAAAAGGAGGATCCGTGTAAGGTCCTCCTTTTTTCAAATTAATTCCCGACAACGTTCGCTTTTTCCACATTCCCATTTAACACATGAATTAAATTATCAGCCGCCATATGGGCCATCCCCAGTCGCGTTTGGACGCTGGCGCTGCCAATGTGCGGGAGCGTTACTACGTTAGGCAGGGTTAATAAAGGGTTATCGAGCGAAACCGGCTCCTGCTCAAAAACATCGAGCCCGGCACCCCAGATAACGCCGTTTTTCAGGGCATGGTACAAGGCGTCCTCATCGACAATCCCGCCCCTAGCCGTGTTTATTAGAATCGCGTTCTTTTTCATCAGAGCTAATTCTTCACTGCCAATGAGGTGATGCACCTCTGCGCTATATGGAAGCATGAGACAGACAAAATCAGATTGCTGTAGCAAACTCTTGAGGTCAACATACTCGATACCCAACTCTTCCTCTTTTTCCGGCTTTCGCGACCGGCTGTTGTAAAGAACCTTCATATCAAAGCCCTTTGCCCGTTTCACAAGGGCTTCGCCAATCCGTCCCAGGCCGATAATTCCGATAGTAGCGCCGAAAATGTCCTGACCGGTCATCTGCATAAGTGACCATGACCCCCACTTACCGTTATGTAATATGTCCGAAGCCTCCACAACCCTTCGCGCTGTGGCCATCAGTAAGGCAAACGTTAGATCGGCAGTCGTTTCAGTCAAGACACCGGGTGTATAACCCACCTTGACACCCTTTTCAACTGCAGCTTGGACATCAATATGGTTGTAGCCAACCGAGCAGGTGCTGACCATTTTAAGCTTTTTAGCCTGTGCGAAAACCTCTTTGTCGATTGTGTCCGTGATAAAACAATAAAGGCCATCAACTTCTGCTACTTCCTTCAATAAAATCTCCCTTGGGACAGGGGTTTCTTCTTCTCCCCACATTCGTAACTCAAACTGGCCCGAAAGCTTTGCCAATACTTCATCCGGCAGCCTCTTCGTTACATAAACTGTTTTCCTCAAATTTTCACGCCACCTTTCAAGCTAATCCTATTTATTCCATTCTACTCCAAAATAAAATAATCGAACAAATATGAAATGAGGATGGACTTTCGACACCCATCCGCATAAATCTTAGTTCTTACAAAAAATTAATATGGGACAAATGGATTATTATGGCGAAATATGTTAATATTATCATAATGTTTTGTAAAGGAATGATAGGATAATGGTACATAATGTTTGGAAAAAAGGAGCAATTGTTGCGGCTTTAGGACTTTCTTTGTCTGCATTTAGCCCTATTGCATTGACCGAAGCATCTGCTGCTACAACAGACTCCGCTCAAAAATTGGTAGATTCATTGAAGGCATTAGGTTTGAATCAAGTAGACTATTTATATGCTTATCTGCAATCTGTTAATCTTACAGACAGCGAATTCAATGATATTGTGAAGAATGCTGAACAAGCTGCAGCAAAATTACAGTCGGTTTCATCACCTGAAAACCTTTCAAATGCCGACCGTGCAGAGGTTGGCCGTCTATTTTTAGACAGCGCCCAAAAAGCCCATTTACAAGTAGCTTTTGTTGATAAAAATGGCAACGCCATTGATCTCAGCAAGCTTAAACTGGAAGATGCCAAGACTTTAAACATTCAGGTTAAAGACCTTAATGGCAACCTATTAGCCGTGATTGATCCAAAACTATCTGATTTCACTGCATCTGCTTTAAACACGAAGCTTGTTGCACTGAAAACAGCAGTTGAAGCGAAGAAAAGCCTTGAAGCATCTGGTAAGTTTGTTCCAATGCCGGCTTCTCAATTACCAGAAACAGCTACAGATCTTCCATTTGGCATGGCGATTGGCGGTCTCTTAATTGTTTTAGGCGGAATTGCTTTTGTACCTGCTATGAGAACGATCCGCAGAATGGAGAGTCAAGCTTAATCTATGAAATCCTCCAGGAAAAAAAAGAAAAATAGAGTGAAATGGATTTTACTTGGAATTCCCGCATTACTCATCATCGCAGGGGCAGCAACGATTGGATTCTTCGGCTGGGAAATGACAAAGGAAACGGCTCTATTAGCGAAAACCGTCATCAAGCCTTACAAGCCTGAGCAAAACGCCAGGAAATTTAACACGGAGGCATGGTCAACCCTGCCGGAACCGGGTTCAAAATTAGGAGAACTATCCATTTCTTCTCTTAATTTAAGTTATCCTGTTGTTCAAGGAACACATGACAACGAACTGAAAATGGGGGTTGGCCATATGGCGGGAAGTACGCTTCCTGGCCAGGGCGGCCACGTGATTTTAAGCGGCCACCGGGACACTGTTTTTAGAAAACTGGAAAACTTAAAAGTCGGGGATGAAATTACGTTCACGACCCCATACGGCGATTTTATCTACGAAACGACCGAGTTTAAAATCGTCGACGCGGCAGATGAAACCATAGCGGTTCCAACCGATTACGAAACACTAACGTTAACGACGTGCTATCCATTTCATTTTATCGGAAACGCACCACAGCGCTTCATCGTTTTTACAAAACTGAAGACGAATCCACTTGTACAAAGTGCGCATTAATAAAGGAAAAGGACCGTTTCATGAACGGTCCTTTTCTCCAGTTTAACAACTCTATGAAACTAAAATTAACGAACCTCAACATACTTATCATTTTGAACCCGTTCAATCTCTTCCTCGGTTAATTGGAAATAGTAAGCAATCTCATGATTATGGGCAGGCTGAGGAAAAGCCCTCCTATTGAGGGAACCATATTTCCATTTATTATAGGTACTCCACCATAGTAATGACAACGTAATTAATACACTGTACAAAATGGTAAAGTTCACAATAGCGTTAGCATTGGAAATACTCAACCAATAAAATCTTAGACTAAATTCCGAACCAAAGTGGATTATAAAATAATAAAGAAATATTAAAAGAAAAAACCAGCCAAAAATCGTTAATAGAATATCAAAGCACTTTCTTGCTTTAGACCTATTTATATGAATAATCATGGGCTTCTCCTTTCTTCTTTATAAGTGAAGTCCGCGATCTGGACTTTCCCAGGTTGCAAATTCACTTTTATTCTCTTTTAAAATTTTAATTCCTTTAGGCAGTGCCATGATGACTAACAATGCATTGATATGCCAATAAATGATCGGGTACCAAATGCCCCACAACAAATAGGTTAATATCCTTTTCTCGTACCTGCTTTCAATAAAGAGAGCAACCAGAAATTGCAGCAAACAAATAATGGAGAGATAATTTCCAATCCACATGATAGGGATTAAATTATTTTGATGAAAAATAGCTCGGTATAAAAAAATAATAGCCGAAATAAACCAAATAACGGACCATAGGATACTTAACACTTGTTCAATATAGATTGGATAAAGCCTTCTCTGCCGCCAGTCTAAAAAGATGTCCCGATGACGCAAAATAACTTCAATTCCACCCTGTGTCCATCTTAGACGCTGTTTACATATTCCCTTGATTGTCTCGGGGACCAGCATCCAACAAAGTGCCCTTGGTTCATAGCGCACATCCCAAAACCTTCTTTGCAGCTTCCAGGTTACGCCTATATCATCAGTAATTAAATCGGTATCCCACATTCCAGAGTCCAACAATGCTTTTTTGCGAAAGACAACGAAAACACCGGACACGGTCATCACTTTTCCAATTATTCTTTGGGTCCTTTTGATCAACCCAATAATACTGGAATATTCAACTAGTTGAATTTTAGAAAGCAAGCTTGACCGATTTCTGATTCGAGGATTACCGGTTACAGCACCGACCCTCTCCCCATTATGCGGGGTGATAAAATGAGGGATAATATATCTTAGGGAATCCTTATCCAGGATGGCATCACTATCAATGGTTGCAATGAACTCCCCTTTAGAAGCTAAAACGCCCTGTTTTAAGGCATTAGCCTTTCCTTTATTGTCGACAACATTTACGACACGTAGTTTTGGATTCATATGCAATAATGATTTTAGAATTTCAAGTGTTCGATCTTTACTGCCATCATTGATGACGATTACCTCATAATGGGGATAATTCAAATGTGAAGCATAGTTTATGGTTTCTTCAATTGTTTTTTCCTCGTTATAAGCAGGGATTAATAAAGACACAAATGGTAATTCCTCATCACGATAATTTGGAAAATCCTGATTTCGCTCTTTTTTTACAAAATATATTAAACTGCCAATAATCCACACTACTCCCATAGCTAATGGATAATAAAATAGGAAAAGAACTAGTACTGTTTTCAACGTATCACGCCCTAAAAGTAGGTAATTTTCAATAGATATAGTACAATGGATATGGATAAAGACCCTTCCGTATAGTTCTATCGACATATTTCTACTTATTATTATAGAAAATTACCTATATAAGAGCAATTCACAAATTTCGACACGTTTCTACGTCATCTCTTATTTTTTAAGCAAGTTTAACGCAATAAAGCGCCGGGTCAGGAACCCGGCGCTTTATTGCGTTGATGGCGTGGGAGTTAGGCCCCTAGCAGTTTGTTCAGGTAGGAACGTGTGGTTTCAGGTGTGTTGAAGTGGACGCCGTATTGGTATAGCTCGTTTGACAGTTCTTCTTTCCAGATGACAGTTCCCGGGAGGAGGATTTTGTCTTCTAATACATCTGAGTTAAGGGAGTAAATGACTTCTTGGTCATTCCTTAAGTATAAGTTTGAAATAAACCTTAACCCTCCTGGGCCTACGTTCTCGACGATGACGATGACATTTTCCAAATTTGCTTCAACATTAATAAGAGTCAGTTCAGATTCCAACGGAAAATGGATGTTGACCCTGAAATCCTTCTCTTTCGTTTTTAAAGCCATTGTAACCTAATCCCCTTATTTACGATTTTTATATGAAATGAATAATACTATTAACGACCGTTTTTCATCCGGCGTTGAGTCTTTTATCCTATTTTTTATATAAAAATCGATGCATGGGGACGGTTCTTGTGCCTCAACGAGGCACAAGAACCGTCCCCATGCATCAGTTATACTCCTTTTCAAAAGCTAGTTTTAGCTTTTTTATTATTCTTAAGTGGAGTTGGGAGATTCGTGATTTGTGTAGGCCGAGGATTCTGCCAACTTCGCTCATGCTTAAGTTTTCTTCGTAAATAAGGGACATGATTATTTTTTCCTTTTCGGGCAGCTCATCGATGAGGGAGGAGAGGATTTGGCTGCGCTCTTTCTCTTCTACCTGCTTTGCCTGGTCAACAACGGAATCATCGGAAAGAAAATCCCTTTTGAGAACAGTTTCCTCCCCACTCTCAACCGGCTCATCCAAAGAGGCTTGTTTTTCAAAAGAAGCCTGCGTAAGTATATCCTTGCACTCTTTCACACTCATCTTTAGAAATTCGCTGACTTCTTTTAGGGTTGGCTGCCTGAACAGCGTTTGTTCTAATGTTTCGAAGGCTTTCATAACTTCTCTTTCTTTTTTCCGCAATGTCCGTGACAGCGGGTCGTTTCGGCGCAGTCCGTCATAAATTTCGCCGCGAATTCGCTGGGTCGCATAAGTTTCAAACTTGATATTGTCACGCTGGCTGTATTTCCGGAAAGCATCTAATAGACCCATCATTCCAAACGAAACAAGCTCATCTTCCTCAACATGGCGGGGCAGGCTTCTTTTCATAGCTTTGACGATTTTATAAACCAATGGCAGATAGCGATTAAATAACTCTTCTTCATGCTGCTGCTTCAACGGTACCTCCTCCTCTCCCCTAGATACTGTTTACTTTTTTACCACAAATTGAGACATCTTTTGGATAAACCCTTTGATTCCGGTGGCGCCCTGGCATTTGCCGGCGTCTCCATGCAAATAAATATTTACCATGTCCTTCATCCACTTAGCCGCTTGCGACTTCGGATAGTTCAAGTAAAATGGCGTCTGCTCAAGAACGGATTGAAATACAAGTGAATCATTCGGCATAAACCCAAGAATCTCAATCTCTTTATTTAAAAATCGTCTCGTCACTGTCCGTACCCTGCCAGCAATCTCGATTCCTTCCTTGGAATTGACGACACGGTTGACCACTAACCGAACGTTGAGACTTGCGTCCTGGTTATGCAGAATTTTAATCACTGAATAAGCGTCTGTAATGGCAGTAGGTTCCGGCGTGGTCACTAGGATAATTTCATCCGCCGCCAGATGGCAGCGCTGCGACTCCTTGGAAAGACCCGCTCCTGTATCAAACAGGATAATGTCGGCATACCCCTGCAGCCTTCCAAGTTCGGCAAATAAATAATCGGCATTATCATGGCTTAAATCCAAAATTCCCTCAAAACCGCTCCCGCCGGAAATCAGTTCTAGTCCGTTCGGGCCTTTTTCAAGGACATCCCAGATGGTCTTTTTCTCCTTCACCATATCGATGAGATGGTGCCTCGGGGTCATTCCCAGTAAAATTTCAAGATTCGCCATGCCAATATCGAAATCAATTAGGACCACCTTTTGTCCGGATTCGCTCAGGCTGAGGGCAAAGTTTAATGCAAAATTAGATTTGCCGACCCCGCCCTTGCCGCTGGTGACGGATATGACCTTTGTTGCTTTTTCGTGTTGTGGAACTGCATCTGTTATTGGAGTTATTTCGCGCCGGGCGGAAATTGCCGTTTCGGATGCTGCTCCATCACGGGCCTTTATCGCCGCTTCAGCAGCTGGTTTCTGCTCCCTGCCATTAAAACGCTGATACAATTCTCTCAGTCTCTGCGCCTGATCCTGCACGTTCATCTACTCCCATTATCTTTTTCGCCATATATTGCGCCTTTGCCAGCATGATGTCCTCGGGAACCCCCTGACCCAAACAAAGGAAAGATAAAGGGTAGGGGTAGTGATAAACCAAATTTAAGGCCGCCCCGAAACAGGTGCTTTCATCCCACTTCGTCAGGATGATCTTGTCGATTTGCAGCGATTTCATCTTTTCCACAATCTGCTTCATATCTTTCCATCTAGTGGTCATGCTGAGCACAAGGTGGTTTTCCTGCTTGGACGCTTTGGAGAGAAGCTCCTTCATTTCCTCGATATATTGCTCCTCCAGATAATTTCTGCCTGCTGAGTCCATAAAAATCATCTGGCAATGTTCTAGACGCTCCATTGCAAGCTTCACGTGTTCTGGACTATCAGCGACCTCAATCGGCACATTTAAGATATTTGCGTAGGTCCGCAGCTGCTCCACTGCCGCAATCCGAAACGTATCTGCGGTTAAAAGGCCGACTTTGTTGCGCTGATATAACACCTGCCTGGAAGCGAGCTTCGCAATCGTTGTCGTTTTGCCAACCCCTGTCGGGCCGATCAGCGTAATCATGTTGACCTCAGAATCCAACCCTTCCGACGCGATACCGTCCTGAAACAGTCCCGTTATGGCATCTTGGACCATTTCCCCCACTTGTTGTTCGGTTAGTTCCTCTAACGAAGAGGATTGTGTGATGATTTTCTTTTCAATAAAACGGATGACTTCCTCGTCAACCTCCTGCTCCTCTAACTTGGCAAGCCATTTCCGAAGCTTTTGGCCCGATTGTTTAGACTCCACAAGTGCTTCATTTTTCGAAAAATTCTCCAGCAGCTTCTCCACATTCTCCAACCGTTTCAGCACTTCCGATTCTTCCGCTTGCGGCTGTTTTGGCACCGGCAGCTCCTCAGCCTTCTTCTCTGCCACCTCCGAAGCCGCAATCACTTCTAACTGCTTTCGTTGAAAAAGACCGAAAAACCCGCCCGTTTTGATTTCCTTCGTGTTTAGAATGACGGCATTCTCTCCCAGCTCCTGGCGAATCAGCTGGATCGCCTGCGGCAGGGAATCGACTATATATCTCTTAATCTTCATTAGGCAACCACTCCAGCATGTTGAAAATGAACGACACCAATATTTTGCACTTCAACATCAGATTCCAGCTCGTTAAACGATATAACGGGCATATCGGCATTAATCCGCTCGACAATTTGTTTGAGATACATCCGGATCGCCGGGGAAGTCAAGATGATTGGCTGAATACCCACGTTAACCACCTGTTGTACAGTATCATTAATGGCATGAACAAGCTGCTGAATCGTTTGTGGGTCCAGCGTCAAATACACGCCTTGCTCCGTTTCCTGAACATTCTCGGAAATCACCTTTTCCACATTGGCATTCACCGTAATTACTTGAATCATTTTATTGACGGCCAATTGGCTGGTAATTTGCCGTGCGAGTCCTTGTCTCACATATTCGGCCAAAAAGTCCGGATTTTTTGTGAAAACGGCCCAGTCGGCAAGCGTCTCAAGAATAACCGGCAGGTTCCGGATGGAGATTTTTTCTTTTAACAGCTTTTGCAAAACCTTTTGAACTTGTCCGACCGATAACAGCTGCGGAACCAATTCCTCCACCAAGGATGGGTAATGTTCCTTCGCCTTATCAAGCAGCTGCTTTGTCTCTTCTCTTCCCAAAATTTCGTGGGCATACCGCTTGATTGTTTCCGCGAGATGGGTAGTAATAACGGATGCAGCATCGACAACAGTAAATCCGAAAATCTCCGCTTTCTTCTTCATCTCCTCCTGAATCCATAAAGCCGGCAGACCAAACGTCGGCTCGGTCGTTTCAATTCCCATAATGTCATGGTCCTCATCCTCTGGCGACAGCATCAGGTAATGGTTTAGAAAAATTTCCCCTCTAGCAATCTCGTTTCCTTTTAATTTGATGACATACTCATTGGACTCCAAATTGACATTATCGCGAATCCGAATAATCGGAATGACCAGCCCCAATTCCAATGCGACCTGCTTACGAATCGCAATCACGCGATCCAAAATGTCCCCTCCCTGGGAGGTGTCGGCTAATGGAATCAATCCTAAGCCAAACTCAAATTCAAGTGAATCGACATGAAGAAGGTTAAGCACATTCTCCGGACTATTTTCTTCCGCAGGAGGAGTATCACTGATCTCCTCCTGCGCTTCTTCCTCTTTTTCCTTCGCTTTTTGCATTTTATAAGCAGCAAACGCAAGCAAACCGGCAATGCTCCAGGTCAACAAGATACCGATTGGCGTCACCAGACCGAATAAGGCGATACAACCGGCTACCACATAAATCAGCTTCGGATAGGCAAATAGCTGGCGGGTCAAGTCATCGCCAAGGTTGCCATCGGAGGCAGCGCGGGTGACGATAATACCGGTCGCCGTCGAAATAAGCAGCGCCGGAATCTGGCTGACAAGCCCGTCCCCGACAGAAAGCAGGGTAAACGTGCTGGCGGCCTGGGAAAAATCCATTCCCATCATCGTCATCCCGATGATGAAACCGCCGATGACGTTGATAAACAAAATAATGATTCCAGCGATGGCGTCCCCTTTAACGAATTTGCTGGCACCGTCCATGGCCCCGTAGAAATCCGCTTCATGGCCGACCTTCTCCCGTCTGGCCCGGGCATCCTTCTCGTTGATGAGTCCGGCGTTTAAATCGGCATCAATGCTCATCTGCTTTCCCGGCATCGCATCCAAGGTAAAGCGCGCCGCTACCTCTGCTACCCGCTCGGAGCCTTTCGTAATAACGAGGAACTGGATAATAATCAGAATTAAAAAGATGATAAAACCGATCACAGGATTCCCGCCGATGACGAACTCTCCGAAGGTAGCGACAACTTGGCCTGCATGCCCATGTGACAAGATAGCCCTAGTTGTCGATACATTCAACGCCAAGCGAAAAAGAGTCGTGATCAGTAAGAGAGAAGGAAAAATAGAGAAATCTAAAGGCTCTTTGGTATTCATTCCTACTAATAAAATCGTGATCGATAACGAGATATTGATAATAAGCAAAATATCTAAGAGAAATGGCGGCAATGGAATGACCATCATAACGACAATCAGCAATACCGCAAGCAGCACGGAAATATCTTTAAATTTCATCTCTTCACCTTCCTTCTTCAGAATTTTCTTTTTAATCGATACACATAGGCGAGAATCTCCGCCACCGCTTTAAATAAGTCCTCCGGGATTTCCTCGCCGATTTCCACGTTTGCATATAACGCCCGGGCCAACGGCCTGTTCTCTGTCATGATAACGCCATTTTCTTTAGCGATTTCTTTGATTTTCTGCGCCATGAAATCGACACCCTTGGCCACGACTATCGGGGCCGATGCTTTTGCAGCATCATAGGAAATCGCAATCGCATAGTGAGTCGGGTTGGTGATGACGACATCCGCAGTTGGTACGTCTTGAATCATCCGGTTCATCGACATCTCCCGCTGCAACTCTCTGATTTTCCCTTTTACTAACGGGTCCCCTTCACTCTTTTTATGCTCATCCTTGATTTCCTTAATCGACATTCGCAGCTTCTTTTCATGGTCATATTTTTGAAAAATAAAATCGGCCACTCCGATGACGACATATAAAATGGAAGTAATCAGCCCTAGTTTGATGATGAAGGTAAACAGATAGGAAATCATTTGTGCGGCTCCCATTTGCGAAAGCTGCAGGATGGTTCCTATTTCTTTTTTTAAAAGCCAGTAGGAAACGCCACCAATCAAGGTAATTTTCAGGATATTTTTCAGCAGCTCCACCAACGAGCGCATCGAAAAAATGCGTTTCGCCCCTTCGACGGGGTTTAATTTTTTCAAATTGAATTTAAGGTTTTCCGTTGTAAACAAAAACCCGATTTGGATGTAGTTTGAAAATAATGCCGCTACGAACGAGACGAGCAACACCGGCAAGACGATTTTAAAACAAAGCATGGTCAGGTCTGCGAATAGCTTATGGATGCCAGCAGGTGACAGCTCTCCTATTAAATAGGAAGAAAAAAGTTCGCGGAACAGAAAAAGCAGCTGAGTCCCTAGATATTTTCCGTAAATAAGAAGAAATATGAAAAAGGCAGCAAGCATCAAAGACGAAGAAAGCTCCATACTTTTGGCCACTTGACCTTTATTTCTCGCTTCCCTTCTTTTTTGCGGGGTCGCTTTTTCCGTTTTTTCCTCTGAGAAAAATTGCAAATCTATTGTCAGGTAAAATGAACCCTTGGCCTTCATGATGACGCCCCCATAATGCGAATCATCTGGCTGAGTGATTCCACCATTTCTGAACACAACGTATTGAGCAATAGGAAAAAGCTCGGCAATGCCATAAGCATGACAAGAAAATGAACCCCTATTTTCACGGAAAATCCGACCACCATTAGATTGATTTGCGGGGACGTTTTCCCGATGATCCCTAACACCAAATCCACCAAAAATAACGTAAACACGATGGGCGCCGCCAGTAAAAAGGCAATCACAAACGAGCTTTTGAAAGTTTCCAGCATAAACGTTGAGATTCTTCCGTCCGTAAAGGCAGGCACAAGCGCATCTACCGGAATCCAGCGGTAGCTTTCCAATACTCCTTGGAGCAGCAGGTGATGGCCATTCATCGACAGGAGAAACAGGGTCGCCATTACATTTTTCAGCCTGCCCGTTAAGTTGGCATTTGTACCCGATTGCGGATCAAAGACCGCGCCCATTGAAAAGCCCGCCTGCAGGTCAATCAGGGTGCCTGCCAATTGGATGGCGTAAAAGAGAATCGATGCGATGAAGCCGAGCCCCAAACCTACTAAACTTTCTTTAATAAGCAGCACGATATAGCCGCCTGTAAAAGCCAGTGGTGCATGTGACGGCTCCACGGAAATGAATACAATGACGGCCATGAAAAACGACAAGCCAATCTTAAAGGGTGCCGGAATTGTTCTCATCATAAACACCGGTACAGTGATGAAAAAACAGCTAATCCGCGCCAGGATAAGCAGGAAGTCGGGAATTTGATTCAACCATTCCATGCTGCAGCACTACCCTGTAAAATGGGACAGATTGCCCAAGATATTTTGCGTAAAGTCCAATAGATGCTGGAGCATCCACGGACCGAACAGGAGCAACCCGACAAACACTGCGATGATTTTTGGAACAAACACTAGAGTTTGCTCCTGAATCTGGGTTACCGACTGAAAAATGCTGATGACAAGGCCGACCACCAACGCGATTCCCAAAACCGGTGCAGCAACTAATAGAGTGGTATAAACGCTTTGCCTGGATACTTCGAAGACCATTTCCGGTGTCATGATGATGAAAACCTCCGTTACTTGAGGGGTCAGACCCCCGGTACTTTAATGCGGTGAACCAGCGGGGGTCTGACCCCCTAAAAGCTAGTAAGCAAGGATTTGACGATCAGATGCCAGCCGTCCACCAGGATAAATAATAGAATTTTAAATGGCAGTGAGATGAGGACGGGCGGGAGCATCATCATGCCCATCGCCATTAAAATGCTGGATACGATCATATCAATGATTAAAAAAGGCAGAAAGATCATGAAGCCCATTTGAAAGGCTGTTTTCAACTCGCTGATGGCGAACGCCGGCACTAGGACGTGCAAAGGAATATCTTGAACCGTTTTCGGTTTTTCCGATTTTGTATAATCCAAAAAGAGATTCAAATCCTTTTCTCTCGTTTGTTTTGCCATAAATTCCTTTAGCGGTTTGCTGGCGGTATCAAATGCCTGCTCCTGTGTGATTTTTCCATCCATCAACGGCTGCAAAGCATGCTGGTTGATATCCGAAAAAATCGGTCCCATCACAAACATCGTCAGAAACAGTGCCAGACCAACTATGACTTGGTTGGGCGGCATTTGCTGCGTACCAAGGGAAGTGCGGACAAACGACAGCACAATCACAATCCTCGTAAACGACGTCATCAGCAGCAAAATGGCCGGGGCCACCGAAAGAACCGTTAATAAGAGAATGATTTTAATCGACGAGGCCACTGCCTGGGGCTCGGATGATGTATTAATCCCAGGAATAGGGGAATTGAGAGCAGCAAAGCTGACATCTTGAAAAAGAAATAAGAAAATTGGTATGAAAATGAGAATTTTTTTTGCCAACTGAATCTCCGCCATTTTGTCTAGTCTTTTAGTTTGTTAATTGGAATACTCTTTTGGTTAACTTGATTGATTTGGGACAGCAGGGTTTGCTCCCAGTCTTCCGTCTGTTGGGATTGTTTCTCAGCCCCTTTTTTAAAAAACTTTCTAATGTTAATGGGCTGTTTTTTTTGCTCAGTCTGTTCTACAAGTGATTGCATGATAAGGTCCTGTTCCTCACCTGGTTCGATTGTCTGCAGGAGGCGGACCTCGTTTCCGATGCCTAAAATGTACAAGGTTTTCCCAATCATGACCATTTGCAGGGACTTGCTGCCGCCTAATGGGTATCCGCCCAGCGAATGGATGGGGCCTTGCGATAATATTGGTTTCGATTTCGATTTTAAAAATTTCAAGCATAACAGCAGCAAAATGATGATCGCTGCAAATGAAAATATAAATTTGATAAAAGATGGGACAAGGGACGGCTGTTCCGGCATTGTGGCCGAAGGGTTCCCTTGTACGGTTTTAGTTTGCTGATCCTTGGAATAGGCATCATAAACGGTACCGCTGCCTGCTCCGAACGCGACTTGATGACTATTAAATGAAGAAAAGAGGAATACAATTGCAAAGGCAAGGCTGATTTTTTTTAAAAAAGGAACTATCCGCAACTGGTTCACCTCTAATCGTGCATTCTTTCTTCACGTTCCTGCTTGGAAACGATATCGGTAATTCGGATGGCAAACTTCTCATCGACGACCACTACCTCGGCCTCAGCAACGGCGGATCCGTTGATTACCACATCTACATGCTCCCCGGCCAGCTTGTCTACCGGAATAATCACGCCTGGTTTAATCTTGAGGATATCCTTCACCTTCATATGGGTCTTGCCGAGCTCGACAATCAGCTGCAGGTTAACGTCATCGATCGAATAGAGTTCATTTCCTGAACCCGATGGCTTTGTTTCATCAAAAAGAGGGGCAAATTGGACTGCTTTGATCTGTTTGATTGGTTTTTCGCTCATTGGATTGCACTCCCTCTTGGGTTTTTAGACTGTTTTCGTGATTCATGTTCCTTAAAGTGGTGGTTTTTTATGTAAAATTACACTCTATCGGCGAATTTTCGGGTTCTATCGGCGAATTCAACGATTCTATCGGCGAATTTTCTAGTTTTATCGGCGAATTGAACAGTTCTATCGGCGAATCGAAATCATCTATTGTGAAAATACCGAATAACCGCCATCTCATCTAACATATTTTGCTCGTCCCGTTTCACTTTCTCAGAATATTCATCAAAGGACTTTTCACGCCAGGTTGACCAAACCTTTTCTTCCTGATTTTTCGATAGCAGCAGCTGGTTTTTTAGATTGAAATCCCTTGTCAAATCCGCTACCTTTCTCTTAACCCTCTCTATTTGCTTATCCAAAAAATATAGGTATTGGTCTCTTTCCAGCATTTCCGTCACTCGAAGTGAAGTTTTTTGCTCGAAATCTCGTAAATAACTTTCTTTCCGTTCCACAAGCTCAAGCAGTTCTCCCTCGGCGATTTCCTTCTTTTTCCGAGCCATATTCATCTCATTTAGAGCCGATTCCTTTTCTTTTTCCTTCATATTTAATATCTTTTCAAACCGAAATTGGAAACTCATCTAGCCATTCCTCCAAATTGTTGAATCATCGCCGCGACTGCATCATCTAAATGAGAGGTTTCATTGACGCCCTGCTTCAAAAAGCTGTCTATCCAAACCTTGTACTTAATGGATAAATCAATTTCGGCATTCGTTCCTTGTTTATAGGCGCCGATTTTAATTAAATCCTCTGCTTCTTTATATATGGCCATATGCTGCTTCAGGATTTCCGCACTCCGAAGATGCTCCGGGTCCCCGATATCCTTCATTACCCGGCTGACACTGTTCAGCACATTAATCGACGGGAAGTGTCCCTGCTGCGCAAGCTTTCGGTCTAACACAATATGTCCATCGAGGATTCCTCTAGCCGTATCAGCAATCGGCTCATTCATGTCATCGCCGTCCACCAACACTGTGTAAAAAGCAGTGATTTCCCCGCGCGGTCCGGTTCCAGCCCGTTCCAAAAGCTTCGGCAGCATTGCAAAGACTGATGGGGTATATCCTTTTGTAGTCGGCGGTTCCCCGATAGCCAAGCCGATTTCCCGCTGCGCCATCGCATAACGGGTAACCGAATCAAGCATCAGGTTGACACTCAACCCCTGGTCCCGAAAAAATTCTGCAATCGTTGTAGCGATGATGGCGCCCTTTATTCTCACCAAGGCTGGCTGGTCGCTAGTGGCCACAACCACGACCGATTTTTCCAAACCCTTCTTACCAAGGTCCCGTTCGATAAAATCAAGCACCTCCCGGCCCCGTTCGCCGATCAGGCCGATGACATTGACATCCGCGCTAGTGTTCCGGGCAATCATCCCGAGCAAGGTACTTTTTCCAACGCCGCTTCCGGCAAAAATGCCGACTCGCTGGCCTTTCCCAACCGTGAGCAGTCCGTCAATCGCGCGGACCCCGACATTCAAAGGCGTATGTATTCTCGGCCGCTTTAACGGATTTGGAGGATTATTGTTGGTGTCGACCTCGACCAAACCGGACGGAAGCGGACTTTCATCCATTGGCTTGCCTAAACCGTCCAACACCTTTCCTAATAATTCCATGCCCACTTTGACGGTAAGCGGCTTCCCTGTTGAGACTACTTCACAACCAGG
Source organism: Neobacillus sp. SAB-20_R2A (assembly GCF_049568635.1). Classification (NCBI taxonomy): domain Bacteria; kingdom Bacillati; phylum Bacillota; class Bacilli; order Caryophanales; family Bacillaceae; genus Neobacillus; species Neobacillus sp. SAB-20_R2A. The sequence continues at coordinate 5,259,241 of NZ_CP145895.1, forward strand.
ACCGATGGAAACAAGTTCCCCCAATGGCATTAGCAGAACCCGGTTTCCTTTGAAGCCTACGACTTCTGCTTCTAACGGCTTCTCAGATGAAGACGGATAAATAAGGCAGACATCGCCCAGCTTTACATCAGGCCCCTGCGATTCAATCGTCAAGCCAATGACTTGGGTGACTTTTCCGTTAAACTTAATCGGGTTGATGGTCTGCAGCGTTTGCAAATATTTTTCAATTTTCAAGAGCTTGTTCATACGTATCATCCCTCAGCGTTTTCAGGAGTGCCTGTTTGATTTCCTTCAGCTGGACATCTATCCGGGCATCGATGCTTCCGTACGAGGTGCGGATCACGCAGCCGCCTTCTTCAATCGAATGTTCCGGCAAGATTTTCACCTCTATCTGCCCTTCCACAGATTCTAGGATTTGCTGGCGCTGGTTTTGCACAAACTCATAATCATCTGGACTGACACAAATCGAAATCGACGATCGTTCGTTCGAATACAGTAGGCTCTGCTTGATCAGATGAAGAAGCACCTCCGGGTTTGTTGCCAATTCCTTATGGATTACCTTGGCCGCAGTTTGAATGGATAAATCAATGACAAACGGCTCGGACTCCTTAATAATGGCCTTTTTCTCTTCATACGCTTTTTCGAGCACTTCCTGGGCCAGCTCGATTCTACCAGTGTAGTCGTGATGGGCTTGCTGTAGGCCTTCGCCATAGCCTTGCTGGAATCCCTTCTGCTTGATTTCCTCCAGCTGCGCCATCACTTTTTCCTGCTCTAAAAACTTCCACTTCTCCAGCTCTTCGGCCGCTTGTTCTTTTTCCATTGCCGCCTTCATTTGGGCTTGGAGGACGATTTCCGCCGCCTGCTGTTCTGCTTCCTGCAGGACTTCCTCGGCGCTTTGGTCCGAATGTGGAAAATAGGAATCCTTCCCTTTATGTAAAGATAAGTATTTCGTTTCAATGACGGGCGAGATGAATGTAGCTTTAAAAAGATTAGATGACAATTTCCTCCACCCCTCGCTCTATGATGATGGAGCCTTCTTCTTCGAGCCTGCGAATGATGCGGACAATCCGTCCCTGCGCTTCCTCCGCTTCCTTTAAGCGGACAGGACGGTCGAATTGGCTTTGTTCCTCGAGCGCCTCCGCACGTCGTTTGGAGATATTTTTAAAAATAGCCTCTTTGAGGTCTTCGCTGGCAATTTTCAATGCCAAGTATAAGTCTTCACCGTCCACATCCCGTAAAATCCGTTGAATCGAATGATTATCGAGTAAGGCGATATCTTCAAAGACGAACATTTTGCCTTTGATTTCTTCGGCGAGACCCGCATTTTGCCTGCTCAACGATTCTAAAATATGCTTTTCCGTGCTTCGGTCCACCCCGGTCAGGATATTGACAATATTGTCAATCCCGTTGTTGACTGAATAATCCTGCGAAGTCGTCGTCGACAGTTTTTCCTGCAGCACTTCCTCTACCTGCCGAACCACTTCAGGCGAAACCGTGTCCATCAAGGCAATTTTTGTGGCGATTTCCGCTTGCTTTTCCGGTGAAAAAGAAGACAAAATCGCTGAGGCCTTTTTCGGCTCCAAATAAGAAAGAACGAGTGCGATGGTTTGGGAATTTTCATATTGCAAAAGGTTGAGGATTTGAACTGGCTCCGCCTTTTGCGCAAAGTAAAAGGGCTTCTTTCGATTCTTTTCGGAGGAGCGGTTCAGCATCTCCTTCGCCTTTTCTTCGCCAAAGGAGAGTGCGAGCACATCCTTGGCAAAGTGCTCACCACCTGTCGAAACGACCTTCCGCTCAGATGCCATTTGGTAAAATTCTCTGAGCACATCTTCCTTCACCTTGGCATCGATCCATTGAAGATGGGCAATCTCCTTTGTAATCAATTCCACTTCGTCTTCCTTCAGCTGTTTCAAAATTGCTGAAGACCCCTCTTTCCCCAAAGCAACCAAAAGGATCGCAACTTTTTGAATTCCCGTTAACTTCCGCATGTTATCCCTCCTTTTCTTCCTTTAACCAGTACCTTAACAGGTCGACAAATTCATCCGTATTTTTACCAGCCAATTGATTTAATTCGTTTTGCACTGATTCCTTTTTGTTAATGATAGGCTCAAAATCGGTAAGCTTTTTCATTTCTAAAAATTCTGAGGCTGACTCCATGTCCTCTTTCTTTCTCCTTCTAAGCAGGGCGGCAAGAATTAAACCACCGACCAAAAGGAGACCTAATGCTGCTGCTCCAATCCAGATATAATTCATATAAGTTTCCTTTTGACTTAAATCCGTCTTGGCAGGTGTTAAATCCTTTTTACCAGCAAATTCTCTTGGGAATACGGTGATGCGGTTGTTAATATCAGCATCTGTTAGCCCTTTATTGTCCTTTATCGCTGTGCGTACTACGTTGGCAATAATATTTCGGATATTATCCTGTGTATCTGCTGTTAAGGATGACGGAACTTTCGGATTCGGCGGTTCCACACCGACGTTAATGGTCAAATCGTCAATCGTATACGGACTTTCGACCATTTCCTTTGTAATCCGGTTGAATTCATAGTTGACGCGATTAACTTTTTCCTGGTAGTCATTTTTTCCGCCGCTGCCTTCAGCCGCATAGGCAGGCACATCGCCTTCACCGGTGCCGTCTACACCGCTCGGAACGGCCCCCTCGCCACTGTAGGATTTCGTGACCTCTTCAACACTAACGGCCATTCCCTTATCGGAATTCGGGAGCGGTTCGACTAAGTTTTGCTGCGTCTTCACCTGGTCGAAATTCAGCTTCACAAAGGTCTGGACCAGCACCTTATCCTGCCCAAGCATCGTGCCGAGCATCTGCTGGATGCTGCGCTGAATGTCTGCCTCTACCTTTTGCTTGATCTCCCGTTGGCTTTCATAGCTGTCTACCCCGGCAAAGGCATTATCGCCTGACTGCGGCAAGGAAAGAAGCTGGCCATTTTCATCGGTGATGACGATGTTTTCTTCAGGCAGATTCGGAATGCTCTTCGATGCCAAATGGTATAGAGCTTTAATCTGCTGTTTTTCCAATTGATAGCCTGGCTCGAGGTCAACAATAATCGATGCACTGGCTTTCCCTTCTTCCTCCGGCCGAATAAACACGCTGTCCTTTGGAAGAGTAATCATGACCTCCGCATTTTTGACGCCGTTGATTTTCGTCATCAAATTGGCCAGCTGCCCTTGAATGACCTCTCTCTCGATGGCATCAAGTTCGCGATCGGTGACGCCGAATTTCAAATCCTTGGTCTGTTCTGAAAAACTAATCGGACCGCTTTTTGGAAACCCTTCTGCCGCCAAGTTGACGATCAGATCTGCAGATTGCTCTTTCGGAACGAGAATTTGCGTGCCATTGTTGGTCACTTCTATGTCCGTAACCCCCTGCTTTTCCAAGACGGCCTTAATCTCGCCAATTTCTTTTTGACTCAAACTATTGGCATACAAAGGAACAAGGCTGGGCTTGGAAAAATAAAAAATACCAAAGCTGAGCAGGGCCACTAGTAAAATAAACGTCCCGATATATAATGTTTTATTTTTCTTGCTCGCGTTTTTCCAAAACTGCGAGAGTTTTTCCTTGAAATCATTTAATTTCTGATTCATAAGCCCTCCGCTATGCTAGCCAAGAATCGGCTGCACCTTTAAAACCTGCATTCTTCACATGACTTCCTGATAAGGTGATGCACAAGAACGCCCCTTTGCTTCTGAAAAGTGATGCACAAGAACCGTCCCCATGCCTCACCCATGCCTCACCCATGCCTCAAACTTGCATTCTCATGATTTCTTGGTAGGCTTCGACTACTTTGTCCCTTACTTGGGTTGTCAGCTGCAGGGCGATTTGTGCTTTTTGTGCAGCTATGGTGACGTCATGGATATTTTTTATTTCACCTGTGGCTATTTTTTCGGACATGTTTTCCGATTGGACAATTGTTTCATTTGCTTTCTGTAAGGCCTCGCTTAACGAGTTCGAAAAAGAGGTGCCTGACACGGAAGCGGGCTGTGCATTTTGGGTTTTTCCCACTATCGATGCTTTCGCCGGAAACAGCTGATCAATTCTCATTCTTTAACACTCCTTATCTGCCAATATCTAAAGCTTTCAGCGACATATTTTTTCCAACATTAAAGGCTGTGATGTTCGCTTCATATGTACGGGAGGCTGTCATCAGGTCGACCATTTCTTTTGTAATGTCCACGTTTGGCATCATCACGTAGCCTTCATTATTGGCATCGGGATGGGTCGGGTCATAAACCGGCCGAAACGGAGTTTTGTCTTCTACGATTCTTGTAACCTTGACCCCATTTGAATTCATTTCATTTTGCAAGAATTGGCTGAACGGGGTTCCTCCCGTCCCATTCGCTTGCACCTCGACCATCTTCCGCCGGTAAGGCATCCAGACCCCCTCCACCAATTGGCCCCGGGTGGTCGTCGCATTGGCGATATTGGAGGAGATTGTATCCATTTTTAACCGCTGGGCGGTTAGGGCTGAAGAACTAATATTTAAGGGTTGGAACATTGACATTATGAATCACCTACCTGCTCTTAATCGCTGTTTTAAGTAAATTGAATTCTTCGCTTATCTGGTATGATAATGTTTGGTACCAAATCGAGTTTTTGGTCAACTCCGTCATCTCACTATCCATATCCACCCCATTGCCGCTATTTTGCATGACAGTAGGTTCCTGGGTCACCAAAGGCTTGCTTGAAGCAGCTATGCCGATTGGGATATGCTTGGCATTGGTTCTCTTCCCGTCAAAGCCAGCACCGGAAAGTTCTTGTTTTAAAATGTCTTCAAAAATAACTTTTTGTGGTTTATAGTTTGGAGTGTTCACATTGGCGATATTGTTGGAAATGGCATTATGTCTTAACACAGAGGCATCTAAAGCACGTTGGACTAGATTGATGTTTTGAAGTATCGACATGGGTCAGCTCTCCTATAAAAAATTCAGAATATTTAAATTTTAATTTTTAGGACATAAAAAAGACCATTCCGAAGAATAGTCTAATAGGGTAAACTATGAGTCTCTTCGGCAACTGGCTGGCGTAATCCCTTCGGATCCTTAGCCCCTATAGCTTTGCGTCGCTGGGTTTCCCCAGGTTTGCTATTATCGGATTGTATTTGTCGATTTTTGGAAAATCATATTGTCGAATTTTTCCTACAAAAATAATAATACAATGGTTTTAGTCAGTTGACAACAAAATTAATTAAAAAGGCCTACTTAACTAAAATTAGTTAAGCAGGCCGTACTATTTTCAGCGCTTCTTTCCAGGTATCCTGCAGTTCTGTTAACATTTTTTCCACTTCGATTAACAGCTGCTCGTCCTTTTTGATATTCGCCTCTATTAACTTTTCCTTCATGTAATCGTAAAGTACTATAAAAGATTTTGAGATTTCGATATCCATATTCAGGGTAACCATTAATTCGGTAACAATTTTTTGAGCCCGCTGGATTCGGTCATTCGCCCTTTGCCAATCATTTTTCTCCATCGCCATTCTGGCCTGAAGGATAAATTTAATCGCCCCGGTATATAACAAAAGGGGCAGCTCTTCTTTTTTCGCATATAATACTTGATTATTTTCGTAAGATTGATAGGCATTGTTCAAAGCCAAAAGTCTCACACCTTTCCCTTATTTTCGCTTGTCGTAAAAAATTCCGCTTACCGCTGCCGCAGCTGGTTCCCCATACTGCTGTTTGATCGTTTTCTCTTTTTGGAGAGAACCAATCGCCGCAAGAATAGTTTGCTTGGCCCTAGTTAATTTTTCCTGAAGCTTTCGTTCTAACGTGTGAATGTGCCGGAGCTCTTCCTTGATGGCTTCGCTCATGAGGATGGCACCGTTACGTTGATCTAGCTCGTTTACTTTCTCAATGCACTGGTCCCGTTCTTGGAGCAGCTGTTCAATAAGTTCTACTTCATTCGTTTCTAGTAGATTGCTTGTCAGCTGATAGTAATCTTTTAAAAACTGCTCTTTTTGTTGCTCCATCGATTACATTCCACCACCCATTTGCTGCATCAGCCAGCTGCTTTGCGTATTCGACTTCTGGATGGCCTGCTCCATCGCGGTGAACTGCTTCCAGTAATAGCTTTCCTTTGTCTGCAGGCGTTTCTCCCAGGAATCAATTTGCTCATCCAGCCGCTTTAACGCCTTGGATAGGTAGGTATCACTTGAATAACCGGCCGTCTTCGTTATGTCCTTCATCGTTTCGTTCAGCTGGTCATACAACCGCCAGGCGACCCCGCTGTTTTGAAACTCTTCGGCATTGTTCACTGTGTTGTTGGTGGAAGCCCCCATATCGTATTTTTTTGAAAAAAGCTGAGCGACTTGGTCTAGATTATTTTCCAGTGCCGCTTTCAATTTCGTTTCATCGATGACGAGCTTGCCATTATCCCGGTAGTTAGTACTTGAGGTGATGCCGATTTCCGCTAGCGTATCGAAGTCACTGTTCATTATGGCAGGATCTTTGTCACTGACTTTGGAATAGAGGATGGACCGCATTTTGTCGAGAGCGGAGGCAATCATCTGGTCATTTGATAGTAGGCCGCTCTTTGCTTTTTCCTCCCACAGCTCGATTTCTTTGTCCTTCATATCCTTCTTCTGGTCATCTAACAAAGGGGTATAGTCTTTATAGCGCTTTTCGCCCAATTTGTCGTGAAGGGTTTTGATTGTTTCGTTGTATTTGTCAACAAAGCCTTTGATTGTGTCAAAAATCGCATCGACATCTGGTTTCTTCGTAATGTTGACATTGCTTCCGGCCGGCAATTCGGTTTTTAGGTTAAACTGGATGCCGTCGTAGGTAAATTGGTTGCTTTTGATCGTGATGGTCGTTCCGTTAATGGTGACCTCGCCGGGTGTTGATGAGACGGGTGAGGTACCGACAGCCCCGCTGGCGTTTCCTGCTGGGAAGTCATTCTGCTGGCTGTCTACCGTACCCGCTGTAATCTTAAGCACGTTTGAGCTGTTGGATACATTGGCAATGCTGATACCTGTCTGGTCATCCTTTGAGGTGAAAATAATAGCATTATCGCCGCTGGAATAAGTGGCCGTCACCCCTGTTTTCGTGGATAAGGCATTAATTTTTGTAATCGAGCTTTGGATTGTATCCTGTGCAGTAAGGCTGATAGGTTCGTTGTTTAGGGTAAAACTAAATCCCGATCCTAGTTCGGCTTTATCATTGGCTACTCCTGCCTGTGCGAATTTGACAGAGGAAGGCGTACCCGGCTGATAGAGTTTGGCAGAGGAAATCACGTATTCACTTCTGCTTGAGGTGCCTGTAAGAGAAACATCGACCTTGGCGGCATCCGAGGACGACAGCTTGCTTTTTTGAAAAGTGGATTCGAGCCTGAGCGCTTCCATCGAAGACCGCAAATCGAGAAATTTGGTATTCACATCGCGGTACGCATCCATTTTCCATTCTGTCATCGTCTTATTTTGAATTACCTTGTTTAAGGGGATTTTTTCCGCGTTCATTAATTTGGTCACAAGCGCCTCAGTATCCATCCCCGACGCCAGACCGGATAAGCGAAAATCATTTGATATCATTTTTGGGAATCCTCCGTACGTTCATTTCATGCTTTATTAATAATTACGGCAGGTTGCTGGGTAACGTTTAGTTCTTTTTGAAAACTTTGGGGAGTGGGGGGCCGGATATAAGATTCGCGGATAAATTTTAGAATTCGCCGATATATTCGGAAATCCGCGGATATATTTAAAAATTTGCGGATATATTCGGAAATTCGCAGATATCGTTAAAAAATCCGCGGATATATTTAGAATACAGAAAAAAAGAAAGGCCGCGAAAGCCTTTCTGGAGGTTAATTGATTGTTTTATTTAAAATTTCCGTAATTCTTATCCCAAAATAATCGTCGATGACGACCACTTCTCCTTTGGCGACAATTTTTCCGTTGATCAAGACATCGACTGGCTCTCCGGAGACACGGTCCAGTTCGATAATGGAGCCTTGTGTGAGTTCGAGAATTTCGTTAATTTTCTTTTTCGTCCGGCCCAGCTCCACGACAAGCTCCAACGAAATATCCATGAGCAAATCCAAATTAACGGAGTCATCCGGTTCCCGCTTTTGCGGTTCATCCGGCAAGTCTTGAAAAATAAACGGCTTCGTTTCCTTTTCGGTATCGCCTAATAGAGCTTCCAATTCTTCTCTTGAAATTTTCCCCTCGTTACTCATCTTATTTTCCCTCTTTTTCTAAAACAGTTTCGATTTCGGCTGCCAGCCGTGTCTTCTTCACACCCGGTTTAACAAAGAATTTCACTTCTTTGCCCACCTTCGCCTTTAACGGTTCATCATACAACTGATTCAACTGGATGACATCCCCGGCGTTTAACGATAAAAACTCTTCAATCGAAATCTTCGAGCGCCCTAGTTCGACGCTTAACGGGATTTCCAGTTCTTCAATTTTGGACTTTAACAGCTTGGATTCCTGCGTGCTTTTGGCGTGACTTCGGGTCGAGAACAATTGATAGGATGACAGCTTTGGCAAAAACGGCTCCAAAATGATATACGGAATGCAAATGTGCATTTTTTCCGTCACATCACCGATTTTAATCGTAAAGGCAATCACAATCACGGTTTCATTCGGGATGGCGACCTGCAGAAACTGGGGATTCGTTTCTATCTCAATCACCTTCATATCAACGTTCATGAGATCCTTCCACGATTTCCGTAAATTCTCTACAAAGCCCTCGAACAGCTTATGAAGAATTTTATTCTCAATTTGCGTTAACGTTGTTTTATCCCCGGAGGCTGCCGAAAGCTCCCGGCCGCCGAGCAGACGATTGAGGATGGCATATGCCATTTGCGGCTTTAGCTCCATAATCATGCGCCCTTTTTCGGACGTTTCAAAAACGTTTAAAATTGTATAAGCCGGCAGTTCCTTGATGAATTCCTCGTAAAGCATTTGATTGACCGACACCACATCCACTTGCACGATGGTTCTTAATTGCGTCGAAATTGAGGAAGCCAGCTGATAAGCGAAATTATCATGGATTCTCGTCAAAACACGAACCTGCTCCATCGATAAGCGAAGCGCTTTTTTAAAATCATAAACTTTGACGTCTTGGCTGTTTTGAATGATTTTTTCTTTCATTGCGTAGGTTCCACCACCATAAAATGATGCGAAGGGAAAGCAGTAATACTTTCCCTCCCTTATAAAAATTTGAAACTATTATCGCTTTAAATTCACCAATTCTTCCAAAATGGAGTCGGACACGGTAATCACCTTGGCGTTCGCCTGGAAACCGCGCTGTGCGGTAATCATTTCGGTAATCTCTTCGGACAGGTCCACGTTTGACATTTCCAGCTGGCCGGAAACAATTTGCCCAGCATGGTTATCAGAACGCTTCGCAATTAGATTATCAATATTGGTTTCTGTATCGGAATTTCCTGTTAATTCATACAGGGAACCGCCCACTTTTTTCAAGCCGCCTGGATTGGAAACAACAACCGTACCTAAAGTGGCAATCTCATCGGCGGTGCCAGCAGGAGTGACCCCTTTAATAACCCCATTATAATCAATGGTGTAGGAAACATAAACATCTGAATCAACTTGGATAGGATTCCCATCAGAATCTAAAACTTTATATCCTTGTGGATTCACGAGGTTGCCGGCGCCGTCCCGGTCAAAGTTACCGGCACGTGTTAAGTACTTTGCCCCGCTGTCGCTTTGCACCACGAAAAATCCGTCCCCATCCATGTATAAATCCGATGATAGATTCGTAGTCGTCGGACTTCCGGCCATGTGAATCGTATCAATCGACGCCGTTTTCACACCTAACCCGATTTGCACCGGATTCGTTCCGCCCGACCCGCCGACCGGATCCGGTGATGAACTGCCGCGGACGGTTTGGCTTAACACATCCTGAAACATGATACGGCTTTTCTTATAACCAACCGTATTCACGTTGGCGATATTGTTACCAATGACATCTAATTTGTTTTGGAACGCCTTCATACCAGATACACTTGAATTTAAAGAACGAAGCATGTTACCTACCTCCAGAGTTTGTTAGTTTTGGTTTTTTGCAGAAATGATTGATTCAATTGGAATCTCTTGGTCATTTATTTTATAAAAAAATTGATTATCCTTTTTGATGACCCCATTAATGATGCCGCTCGCCTGAAGACCTGTTTCGGCATCCAGCCAGGACGCTTCCTTGCTGATCATATGGGAATAGTAGCTGATATCTTTCGTGTTCGAGTTGGCGAATTGGGCAAAGGCCTGATTTAAGTTGGACATCTGTTCAAGGGTGCTAAATTGGGCCAGCTGGGAAATAAATTCCCGGTCCTCCATTGGCTGGGTTGGGTCCTGATTCCGCAATTGGGTAGTCAGTAGTTTCAGGAATGCATCCTTGCCTAATGAATTTGTGGCTTGGTTTGTCTGTTTTGTACTGAGCGTATTCGAGAATGGTGTGGTTGTATTTACGGATGTCATGTTCTTCATCTCCTTTTATGCAAGAATATTAATCGTCGTATCGGACCCTCTATGCATATATGTGTCAATCGTGTTATGGCTTTGATAAAACTCATCACGATTCACTTTCTTTTTGGGCTGGCGCTGCTGCGAATGGTCCTGCTGCGACCGACTCTCCTGCTGGGAAAAATTATGTAACATCTGGCCGCTTTGAGCGACTTCAATTTTATCCACTTGAAAGCCTTGCTGCTGCAAGGAAGCCTTCAAAAGTGACATTTGCGAATCTAGCATTTCTTTTCCATGGGCGGTATCTGCCAGAAATTGCGCCGTTACCTGCCCCTTTTGAATGACAATTTTTATATCAATCTCCCCAAGGTGCTCCGGCGTCAGTGAAAATTTCGCTTCGATGATGTCAGAGCTCTTTTGTAGATTGGTATGGTTCTTTAATAAGCCCATCACCTCTGCTGCCAGTTGTTCCTTAGAAACCTTTGTTAGTTGGGTAGGTTCATTCTTAGCAGCTGGCTGGTCTGCACTTCCCGGGCGAGTTAGGGATTGAAAAATAACTTCTTTTCCGTCGAATTGCTGCTGTTTGAAATCAGAATCGGGTTCAAGTTTAGAAACAGGTAGATTTTTCTTTATCTCGACCGCATTCTCTGGCTGGTAAACTTGCTCCCGCACAAATTGGATTGGTTGTTGAAGCGGGTTTTGCACCTGAACAGTGTTTTGATTTGATTTAAGCTGTTCCTGAAATGACTTTATTAATTCTTGAGCTTGCTTCTTACCCAATATTCCTTCTAGCTCCGTCTGCAGCGCCGGCAATGCTTGCTTCCCTTCGTTGTGGGCTGCCTCCGCAATCGTCGTTTGAAGAGGAGCAAGTGCAGGATTCGTCTTTTCAAAAAATGAACTGATAAAAGCAAGTAAATCATCTCGAGTTTGTTGCTCGCTGTCTTGGTCCTGTTCCTGATTTGATGCGTCAGGCTGCTCTAAGACCTGGTCAACCATCGAAATAAGATTCTGAGGTGAACCTGTCCCATTTTTCAATGCATTCAACAGCTCCATAAACGAACCTGGCTGTTGATTTTCCGGCTTACTGCTGCTAGTTTTCTCTGATAATTTGTGGCTTGTGGAACTCATCGAAGTGGATGGAATCACAAATTATTCTCCTTTCCGGCGAAAGTAGTTTAATCATAAACAAAAAAATTTGTATTTTCTATCATTTAAATTTTTAAAAAAATAGAGTAATATATATTAAAAACGGTTATTGTTTCCAATTACCAATTAATTTGCAGAGGTATTTATCATGAGTTATAGTCCAGTTTCTTCTGAGTGGTTTAAAAATATGGCCCTGCTTTCAATTTCAAAAAGCCTTAGTGGAAAGGGCATCAGCAGTGAAGCGAGCCTTTTTCCGACAGGTGATATTTTTACGAATTTGCTGCAGGCTGTTTTGAGTGGGCAAGACCAGCAAAATACGTATGTCCCTGAGAATTCGAGTGGGTCCTTTATTACGAACAACTCTCCTATTCTGAATGGGATGAAAGATTACTCACATTTACTTGATGATAATATGACATTAGGTTTTACTGATGTTTCAACTGATAAATTAAATAGTGCCCTTAAAGGCAAATTGAGCAATATGGGCGAATTTTTTGTTGAAGCAGGACGAAGATATAATATCAATCCTAATCTGCTGGCATCCATCGCCGTTCATGAATCTGGCAACGGCAAGTCCCATGCGGCCAATGTGAAAAATAATATCGCCGGCATGATGGGCAAAAATGGCCTGCGCCAATACGAATCCGTTGCGGAAAGCATTGCTGACATGGCCCGTAACCTAAGACAAAATTATTTAGACAAGGGCTACGATACGATTGCCAAAATCGGTGCCAAATACGCTCCCGTCGGCGCCGCGAACGACCCAACCGGGTTAAATAACAACTGGGTCAAGGGTGTTAACAACTTTTTCTATTCATTTACAGCGTAATCTATAAAGAGGCTGCCCCTTTTCTAGGCTTTGGGGCAGCCTCTTTTTAATTATTTAATAACCTTTACAGTCGTGCTGCCAACGACAAGATAGCCGTCAACCATCGCACGGAATTCTAAAAATTCTTCTTTGTCATCCCAAACAAAATCTTCACGATTAAATTTGAATTGACCTTTTTTGGCTTGGTTCTCTAAGCCTTTGCTGTCGTTATTAGCTTGAACGCCATTCAGTTTTGCTGTTGATAAATCAACATTTGCGAAGCTATATGGCTTCGGCAGTGACACCTGAACCGTGAAAACGCCTTTGTTGCCGTTCATGACTTTTGGTAGAACTTCAATCGTTGCCGGGATATAAACGGAAACCGTCTTTGTAACTGTCGTTTTTAGGCCGGCATTATCAATGGCAGTGATTTTAAGCGTATAAGTGCCTGGTTTATCGAGTGTAACTTTACCAGTCGTGTTCACTACACCATTGACTTCCACAGATGTCTCTTTAATGCCTGATAGATTGTCAGTTGCTTGGTAGCTTAGGTCTAGAACTGTACCAAGGGCATATTCCTTTGAAAAATCAGCCGTAATCGTTGGAGCGGTTTTATCGATTTTAACCGAAGCTGTCTTCGTTTCTTCAACATTGCCTGCTTGATCGACGCTGTAGAAGGAAACTGTATGGCGGCCTTCGCTTGCAACAGTGAAGCTTGTGCCTTCAGCGATTTCAGAGCCATCGATAGAATAGTAGGTTGACTTGACGCCGCTTAGATTGTCGGTTGCAGTTAACCCTACATTCACTACGTCTGTATACCATTTATCCTCAACATTACTAACAGTTGTTGGGGCAGTTTTATCTGTTTTCACTTCAACCGTCTGACTTTCCTCAACATTTCCAGCATTGTCGATGCTGTAGAAGGAAATTGTGTTGACCCCTTCTTGATCAAGAACAAAGCTAGTGCCTTCTGTAAAATCAGAGCCGTTAATAGAGGAATAGGTTGCTTTCACTCCGCTTAAGTTATCGTTAGCAGTAAGCTCCACATTTACTCCGTCTGTGTACCACTTGTCCTCTACATTGCTTACTGTTGTTGGAGCGGTTTTATCCACCTTAACCTCAACAGTTTGTTTTTCCGCGACGTTACCTGCGTTATCCACGCTGTAGAAAGTAATCTTGTTCACGCCTTCTTTGTCGACCACAAAGCCTGTACCTTCTGTAAACTCAGAACCGTTGATAGAGTAATAGGTGGCCTTTACGCCGCTTAAATCATCGGTCGCTGTTAACTCTACATTCACAGTATCTGTGTACCACTTGTCCTCAACATTGCTTACTGTCGTTGGTGCAGTTTTATCCACTTTAACCTCGACTGTTTGTTTTTCCTCGATGTTTCCGGCATTGTCTACGCTGTAGAAAATAATTGTGTTGAGGCCTTCTTTATCGAGCGCAAAATTAGTCCCTTCGGCAAACTCAGAACCATTGATAGAGTAGTAGGTTGCTTTCACGCCGCTTAAATCATCGGTCGCTGTAAGCTCTACGTTCACTGCCTCTGTATACCATTTGTCCTCTACATTGCTTACTGTTATTGGAGCGGTTTTATCTACTTTAACCTCAATGGTTTGTTTTTCCTCGAGGTTTCCAGCATTATCGAGGCTGTAAAAAGTAATCTTGTTGACGCCTTCTTTATCGAGTACGATATTGGTGCCCTCTTGGAAGTCAGAACCATTTACGGAATAGTAAGTAGAATGAACGCCCGATAGATTGTCAACTGCTGTTAATTCAATAGTGACACCTTGGTTGTACCAGTCGCCAGTTGTGTTAGCAGTGGTTTCGGGTGCAGTTTTGTCGATTTTTACTTCAACTGTTCTCACTTCTTCAACATTGCCAACATTGTCAACGCTGTAAAAAGAAACGGTGTGGACGCCTTCTGTTTCAAGAGGGAAGCTGGTTCCTTCCGCAAATTCAGAGCCGTCAACAGAATAAAAGGTTGCTTTCACGCCAGACAGATTGTCGGTGGCAGTTAATTCAGCTTGTACGTCCTTGTTATACCAATAAGCACTAGTATTGATCACGGTTTGCGGTGCCTCTTTATCGACTTTTACTTCAACCGTTTTCACTTCCTCCACGTTGCCTGCATTGTCCACGCTGTAGAAAGAAACGGTGTGTACACCTTCTTTATCAAGAACAACAGTCGTACCTTCTATAAATTCGCCAAGATCGATAGAATAGTAGGTGGTCTTGACGCCGCTTAAGTCGTCTGTTGCAGTTAACGTAACGCCGACATCATCTTTTGACCATTCTAAGTTGGTATCAGCGGTCGTTACAGGCGGTGTGACATCGGAAGGTTTATCGATGTCTACTGTAACAGTTGCGTAGTCAATTGATTCTGTTCCGTCAGCTGTTACAGGAACGATTTGGTACTCGTGGGTGCCTTGTTCTTCTGGAGCCGGCAAAGTGTAGTTTGGATCGGTTGTTGTGCCTACGAGGACACGTTCACCGTCGACTTCTGTATAAATGTTATAAGATGCCGCATCTTCTACTGGCTGCCAGGAAAGGGTCACGGAATCACCGTTAACTACTGGTTGGCTTGCTTCAGGTGCTGGCAGGACCGGTGTAATATCAACCGATACGACATTAGAATATGGAGAGTTTCCAAATCGATCTGATTTTGCAACTACGGCATATTCATGTTTACCTTGCGATAAATCACCAACGAATTTAGAAGTTTCCTTGGTAGATTCTAATAAGGTTGGTTGACCATCTATTATTTCATAGACCTCGTACTCTTTTGCAAAAGGGACTGCAGTCCAATAAATTAAGGCACCATTTGTTGTGTCACTCTTCTTTATACTTGCTTCTGGAGCCTGCATTTTAGGAAAAACAATTTTTACATCGTATGTTTTCGCAGGAGACTCTCCAAAACGGTTACTAAAAGCAACAACTTTAAAAGTATAATTTCCTTCTGGAAGGTTAATAAAATAATAGGATTGATCTTTTGTTGTGGTTATGAGTTCATCATTACCATCCACTACTTGATACAATTCATAGTAATCTGCATATTTTACTGAAGACCACATTAAAAATAAATCATTACCATTATAGTTGTAGGAATAAATCTGTTCTGGAGGAAGCATTTCTGGATAGATGATGTTAACACTAGTTTTACTCGCTACTTTTGATTCGCCAAATTTAGAACTGTAGGAGGTTAGTTCATAAACATGCTCACCTTCTGTCAAATTGGGCAAATAAAAGGACTGTTCAGTAGAATTACTGATTAATTTTCTTTCACCGTCTACAATCTCATATAAATTATAGGAAGTAGCATAAGATACCTTTTGCCAAGAAAAAATGATGTTGTTGACATTACTGATATATGAAAGAAAATCACTTGGTGCTTCCATTACAGGGTAAACAACGTTTATTTGAGTAGTGCTGGGTGAAGATTCGCCGTACTTGGTATTGTAGGAGGTCACCTCATAAACATGCTGTCCCTCGGTAACATTACTAAAATACTGACTAATTTCTTTTGTTGTAGCTAATAGCTCCCTTTGGTTATTCTTCACTTCATACACGTTATAACCAGTAGCTAATTCAGTTGCGTTCCAATTTAATGAAATATTATTTCCGCTTAAAACACTAGAGGTCAGTCCTTTTGGCGGTTGCATCACAGGGTATTTGATTGTAATAGTACCAGTGTTTGACAATGCCGATTCGCCTGTGCTGGTATACGCCGTGACAGCATACGTATGTGTCCCTTGAGAAACACTTTGAATATAGCCGCTTGGGCTAGTTGTTTGAGCTACAATAGTCCTCTGGTCCCCATTTAATTCATAAATACGATAACCCGCTGCACCACTAACCTTATCCCAATAAAAAATTACATTGTCAACTCCAGAAAGATACGGTCCAAAGTTTGTTGGTGCTGGTAGGTTAGTAGCTGCAAATACGGAACCTACAGGTGAAAACAATTGAAATAATAATATAGCCAAAATGACTATATTAAATTTCTTCATTGCTGTATGCATCCCTTTTCCTCCTATTTAATTTTAAATAGATAGCTTAAAAAGAAGTCCCTTCCAAAAAAGAGACTTCTTTTAAATTTTAATCTAGCTATTAACCACGTAATAGCTGTAATACTCCTTGAGGCTGTTGATTTGCTTGAGCCAACATAGATTGTGCTGCTTGAGATAGGATGTTATTTTTCGTAAATTGCATCATTTCATTAGCCATGTCAACGTCTCTTAAGCGGGATTCAGCAGCTGTTAAGTTTTCTGATGAAGTTCCCAAGCTATTAATTGTGTGCTCTAAACGGTTTTGTATTGCCCCTAATTTAGAACGTTCAGAGGAAACCGTGCTGATTGCTTTATCTAAGACATTTATTGCATCTTCGGCACTTGTTTCACTCATAAGAGAGATATTGACACCGTCTTTTTTAAGGCCAAGAGCTACTGAATCCATAGAGTTAATACCTATTTCTAATGTTTGTCCTGAGTTAGCTCCGACGTGAATGGATACAGTATTATTGGCAGAACCTACAGTAATGTTAGAAGTGGATGCTGTAATTGAATCTGAAAATGTTAGTTGCAGATTGGAAACTTGTACAACTGCATTCGAACGTACAGCGATTCTTCCATCTCCAGTTTCAGCATTTCCATCACCATCTATATCAACCTGTGCAATGGAATCGCCGGCATTTGCAGCTACTTGGATCTGTTTGAGTCCGCCATTTTTCCCACCGTTCATTTCATCATTAAATGAAGTACGAGAAATGCCTTCTGAGGAAGTTGCTGTAAAATGAATTCCACTAATATCATTGGCCGCTCCAGATTGACCCACAATCACCATCGAATCTGCTTGCGTTGCACTACCATCAAGCCCGTCAGCGTTTGTAACTGCAGTTTTGGGCACACCTGGTCCGGTTACAGAAGATGCTCCTAAAGTATTTTTAACAGAAGACATAAAATCATCTAAAGTGCTGTCTGCAGTAACAACATAAACAGCAGATTTTACTTCACCCCCAACAACGGCCGATAAGGTAATTTCATCCCCGACCTGTAACCCATACTTCGTGGTATCTGTACCAAGGTCTGTTAACTTTGTACCCCCTGATGCTGGTGTTGCGGTGCCACTTAAATCATAAAGAGCTCCAGTTTCCCAAATTGCTGAAGTTGCTGACCCCAATGCAGCAGTCGTTGTAACCTTTGTTGTTCCAGCAGCTGCTGTTGAAGATGCCACAACACCTGCAACAGAACCTCCAGAAGACTGAGCAAATTTAGCAGTTTTAGAGATATCACCATTTAAGATTTTGAAGCTGTTGAATTCTGTATCGCTGGCAACTCGATCAATCTCATTGATTAACTGATTTACCTCTGTTTGAATATTTTCTTTATCCTGCGTAGTAGAAGTTCCGTTAGCTGCTTGGTTTGCTAGTTCACGAACACGCTGCAGGATGCTGTGTGTTTCGTTCATTGCACCTTCAGCCGTTTGGATTAAAGAAATACCATCTTGAGCGTTACGGGAAGCTTGGTCCAAACCGCGAATCTGTGCTCTCATTTTTTCAGAGATTGCTAGGCCAGTCGCATCGTCAGCTGCACGGTTGATACGCAAACCTGAAGAAAGTTTTTCTAAGTTCTTTGAAGCTGCATTTGAGTTTGCACTTAATTGATGATAAGCATTTAGTGCTGAAATGTTATGGTTAATTCTCATCTCTTTTTTCCTCCTAGTGTAGGTAAATTGGTTTATTGCCTTTCTACTATTCTTTAACGACATTTTTTGCGGAATGGAGAGAGGATGAAGTGTGTTTTTTAATTATTTTTTGTAGATTCTTGCATTTTTTCAAAAAAAAGGCGCTCCCTTCATACACGGGAACACCTCTAATATAACTATTATCTTAAAAAATCCACTAGCGTAGGCTGGATTGACTTTGCCCCAGATGACAGTGCTACGTTTAGAATCGTTTGCTGGTTGGTCAAATCGGTTATCACCTTCGCCATGTCGGCATCTTCATTTTTGGAAAGGATGCTTTTGGTGGTGATTTCCGTTTCGTCCAAACGGTTGACCATCATTTCTAAACGGTTCACATTAGTTCCGACCATAGAACGATGAGCCAAAAGATTATTTAACTGCTTATCCAAAGTGCCTAGCAGCTGTTCAGGATTGTTGCCCAGATCCAGTTCGCCGGCAATTTTTTCAATAGGTTCAGATAAATTAAGTCCATCGGCTTGAAAATTAAAAATTTCCGCACCGTTGACATTGACGTTCATATAGATGCCTTGGCCAACATTCCATGATAGGGAGTTCTGATTGGTATTCATAAACTTGCCATCCTGAAACGGCGCAGTGTCGGTATCGGTTCCGGCAAATAAAAAGCGGTCGCCGATTTTCGCATTAGCGATATCGCCGATTTCTCCGATGAGTTCCTTTAAACCTATGGCGATTGATTGCCTGGCTTCCTGGTTATTGACGCCATTTGCGCCTTGGACCGTCAACTCGCGCGCTTTTTGCATCACCTGCGTCAAGTCGTCCAAGGATTTATCCGTGGCCTCCAACCAGTCCAGCCCGTCTTCAGCATTCCGTTTAAACTGTCCCGTTTCTGCCAGCGCTGAGCGGTAGGACATGATTTGAATAGATTTTACCGGATCATCTGAAGTCTTGTTGACCGCCTTGCCCGAAGCAATTTGCTCCTGATACTGACTCAAGGAGCGGTAATTCTGTTGAATATTCCGGATCATTTGCGTACTTAACATCTTTTGCGTAACACGCACTTTACTCACCTCCGCGTATGACTAAACCCCTACACGACCCGTTCCGTTTATTAATTTATCTAAAACCTCGTCCATGACCGATATGTATCGCGATGCCGCATTATAGGATTGCTGGAACCGGACCATGTTTGTCATTTCTTCATCAATCGAAACGCCTGATACTGACTGACGGCGGTTTTCTGCCTGCTGCACTAACAAGTCCGAGTTATTTTCCATCTGCAGTGCCTCTTGCGTTTTAATGCCAATCTCTCCTGCCAGCGTCCGGTAAAATTGATTCAAGGTAGTAGACTGATTGGAAAAAGAAAGAACCTTAAATTTTAAGTTATTTAACTGATTGGCGTTTTGAGCATCACCCGCACTCGCCTCTTGTGCCGCGGCAATTTTATTTAAGGAAGCTGTAATCAGTGGGTTAACCATTATGTCGCCGGCTGTTGTTGGAGATGTGCCTGCTTTTGTCACGAAAAACGGAATCCGCTCCAGAGCGGCGTTAGGATCTATTTTTCTATTTTGAATATCATCCAGATTCATAGCATTGGCACCGGCATGGATGCTGTTTACTTCTGAACTGAATACCGTCACCATTTCATTGATTTTTGCCATATAAGAAGGAATATCCTTCGTTAAAGAATCCACCATGCCGGCCAGCTCGCCCGATTTCAAGGAAATGTTCTGCCCGTTCAGCAATGGCTGGTTATTCGTGCTGTCAAAGGATACTGTGCTGCTTTGGTCACCATTGACCAAATACTTTTGGCCGATAAAAATATCAACCATTCCGCCCGCCGCAGGCTTCACTTCAATGTCAGCCAATTTCGAAAGCTGGTCAATCATCAAATCGCGTTTGTCCATTAAATCGTTAGGCTCTTGTCCGGAAGCGACCATTTTTGCGATTTGCGTATTTAACCCACTCACCTGTTTGGTCAAATTATTCATTTCTGTCATTTTCGTAGAAATGTTATTTTTTAAATCTTGGCTTAAATGATCGATAGAATTGGAGATTTGATTTAAACAGTCCGCCAGCGCAGTGCCGTTGGAAAGAACCACAGCGCGTGCTGATAAGCTATCCGGCTCCTTCGACAAATCCTCCCATGACTGCCAAAAGCGATCGAAGACTGCCTGCAATCCATTATCGGAAGGTTCGTTTAAGGTCTGTTCGATTTTTGACAGTGTATCCTGT
The DNA here is from genome assembly GCF_049568635.1 of Neobacillus sp. SAB-20_R2A. Lineage (NCBI taxonomy): Bacteria > Bacillati > Bacillota > Bacilli > Caryophanales > Bacillaceae > Neobacillus > Neobacillus sp. SAB-20_R2A. The sequence goes on from NZ_CP145895.1 coordinate 5,279,563, forward strand.
TTCACGTTCCAATACCCAAGCTGCTCGTTTTGTGTCCGGAACTGTCCGTCCAAAAATGAATCCCGGATGCGGGTGATTTCTGTCGTATCTACACCTGTTCCCAACTGATAGGGGCCTTTTCCCGCACTCATGGCCGGATATGTAAGCGGATTGGAGGCTGCGGTGACGGCTTTTTGCCTGGTGTAACCCTCTGTATTGGCATTGGAGATATTATGCCCGGTTACGCTGAGGGCTGTGGATGAAGCAAAAATAGCCCGCTTTCCAATTTCAATTCCATGAAATGTTGAAGTCATCTCGCACCCTCCCCTTACACTTTTGCATCGAAAAAGCTTCTCGATGTGTTCGTCTGCATGTAATTTTTCGCCGAATAAGTTAGTGGCTGTTCTTGTTTTTGTGTAAATAATGACAGCATGCTGTTGATGTATTCTAATGACGACTCGACCAGCTGCCGGTTCAGCTCATGCTGCTTCTCTAATTCTGTTAATTTTGCTTTAAGTTCGGTTTGATAGGTTGAAAGATCCGCGAATGGATGCTCTGCGATTAACTCACTTAAAGTCTCCTTCTGAAGGGAAATTACTTCCTGCTGGCGCTGTTCCTCGAGTAGACTGATTTCCTTAATCAGAGCGGATTCCTTTGGAAAAATAGCAAGCAGTTGCTCCGGGTCACCTTTTATCAGGGCCGCCCGCTTTTCCTCCCCTACCGCGAGCAGGTTTTCATAGACTGTAATCATTTCTTGAAGAATCGATTTTAACGGCTCAACCGATTTCATTGATCCGTCCCTCTGTCCCAAGAATCCAATAATTTCTCAGCAATTTTCTTGCTGTCCACTTTGTACGTGCCGCTTTCAATCTGCTTTTTCAATTCCTCGATTCTCTTTTCTCGTTCCGCGCTGATTTTTTCCTGTGCAGCAGGTGAAAACTCCACCTTATCCACCTGAACCTTTTTATTCACATCCTGCTGCGGCGTCTTATTAACCTGATTTTTATACGATTGATAAGCCTGCAAACGGCTAAAATCATTAACTTTCATACGACCGGCTCCTTTCCGGGTGAAGCATGGGGACGGTTCTCGTGCATCATTGAGGCACGAGAACCGTCCCCATGCCTCATTCTTTATAATTTATTAACGGCCATTTCTTCAAAAGTGTTTAGCCCCTTTTCAGATTTGGTTTTGAATGGTAAATTTTTATTATTGAGAAAATGATAAGGGGAATCACAGTTGAGTACGTCGCATATTATCCTCGGCCTATGTGTAGTAGTGGTATTGGTTATTATTTTATACGCAGGAAGAACTTTTTTCCAAAAAGAAAAACATGTTGTTCCGAAAAAAACGAATCGTCGGACAGCATTCCGGCTTAGCTTGCTGGATCAGGATTGCTGGTTCTATCCCGCTTCTTCGGGGGAACCGGAATATAAAGGGCTGATTCGCGATATCAGCATCACCGGCATGAAACTGCATTCTTTGGTCGATATAGGTAAAATTGATGAAATAACGGTCGAGTTTGCCTTCTTGCAGGAATCCTTCACGCTGACCGGTCAGATCCGTAGAAGAAAGATTTTGGAAAATGATTTTTATGAATACGGGGTTCATTTTCATCCGCTAGATGAAAAAACAGAACAAAAGCTATTTAAGGTCCTCTGGGAGAAAAGTAAAGAGAAAATCGTGATTTAACTTGAAAAGAGCCGTGGAAAACGGCTCTTTTTTTTCTAAAGCTTAACTTCTAATAATCCCATTAGCAATCCCCATCATTTGGTCCGCAAAGGAAATCGACCGGGAATTAAATTGGAAGCCGCGCTGTGTTGTCAGCATGTCCGTAATTTCTTTGCTCAAATCGACGTTGGATGCTTCAAGATAGCCCTGGCGAATTTGCGCAGCCGGATTACCTAGCACTTCATTCGCTCCACCTGTAAACCGATAGACATTTCCACCCGCTTGGACTAATTGCTGGGGATTCACAAAGTCCACTACGGCCATTTGCTGGTTGGTTGGCGAAATGAAGCCATTTTCGTTAACGGAAACCGACGCTCCTTCCGGAATTTCCACCGGGGCGCCGTTTCGGTCCATAAGGTAACAGCCTTCTGCGTTTACCAACCGGTATGTGCCATTACCTGTTGGGCTCTGCTGAAAGGATCCGTTACGTGTATAGAACACCTCGTTCCCTTTGCCCACTTGAAAAAATCCTTTTCCATCAATCATAAAATCTAAAGGGTTGTTGGTTGCTTTGGCTGCCCCCTGTTCCAAATTCAACTGTGCTGCAGTGATGTGTACCCCGAAGCCTGTGCGGATCCCGTTTGGGGTCAATCTGCCAACTTCGCGATTGACAGCCTTCTGGTTATCGATGGAAGTCGCCAAGTTTTCTTCGAAGGATGCCTCTCTTTTCTTGAATCCGGCAGTTTCAGCATTGGCCATATTATTGGCGATCGTATCTAACTTTTTTTGATAGGCATTTAAGCCGCTTGTGGCGATATATAGCGATGTATTCATGAGATTCATCTCCTTTGCTTGTGTGTCCATGGTGGGCAAGGATGAAGGACATTTTCTTGACTGTCACGGCCCCGTTTGTACTTCATAGCCTAGATGAAGGACATTTTCTTGACTACCACGACTCGTTTTGTCCTTCATAGCTTCGATGAAGGACATTTCCCCACTTGCCGCGACTCGTTTTGTCCTTCATAACCTCGATGAAGGACATTTCCCCGATTGCCAAGGCCCCATTTGTCCTTCATAACCTCGATGAAGGACATTTCCCCGATTGCCGCGGCCCCGTTTGTCCTTCATAACCTCGATGAAGGACATTTCCCCACTTGCGACGACACGCTCAGTCCTTCATAAAAAATCCCCGTAAAACTTGTAAGAAACCTGTGTAAATTACACTCTACCAATCGAATTCAACAGCTCCAGAGACTTGTCATAAGCCTGCAAAACCTTCTGATTCGCTTCGTAAATACGGACGTTTTCCATCATGTTCGTCATTGTCATTGTCGGGTCGACATTCGATTTTTCAATCATCTTATGGCGCAGTTGCACACCGGCCGGCAATTCGGTCAATAACGGCGGCGGGTTTCCGCCTCCCTCCAGCTTGAACAGTCCGTTCCCGTCTTTAATCAGGTCGTTCGGATTTTGAATTAAAACAAGCCCAATCCGATCCAGAACCGTCCTCCTAGAAAGATCATCCGGATAAAGAATAATCTCCCCGTCCGCACTAATAGAAACATCACCGCCGGCCAATTCCGCACTCGTCCGAACCGGCTGGCCATTAGGGTTTAGCACCGTATACCCCTCGGTCGTGCGGAGCTGACCCGCTTCGTCCACCGTGAACCTGCCGTTCCGGGTATAGCGGACTTCACCTGCACCAGTCATAACAGCGAAAAACGCACCAGGCTTTTGCCCATTTTGCCCCGCCAAAGCCCTGTCATCAATGGCCACATCCAAGGGATTATCAGTGGTCACAAGGTCCCCTTGCGCAAAGCTTGAGATATTTTCCTGCGCATAGACCCCCTGCTGCAACGACCCGACCAAGGAGAAGCCTGTCGGATTCGAGCCATTGCCATTCCCAGAGTCATGAATCCGCTCAAGCAAAACCTCCGGGAAGGAGCGTAAGGTTGTATCCACTTTTTTATAGCCAGGCGTTTCAATATTCGCTAAGTTATTCGTCAACGCCTCCTGCCTTCTTTGCAAGGCAATCATGCCGGACGCCGCCGTGTCGATCCCTCTAAGCATCGTCATTCTCCTTTTTTAAAATTTTACTGAATCAACAGTTCCGTTGTATAGACGTTCATAATTTTCCCATCAGAGAACCGCTCGTTAAGCTTGTCTTTGATTTTTCCTTCGAAGGCAGCAATATCCTTAAAATCGTCTTTATTTGATTTAGACAGAATCTTGATAATGTCGCTTTCAATGATTGGCTTTATTTTTTCTGATTGCTTCAACGTTTTCTTGGAATCCATTTCAATCGAAAACTGGACTTGAATTAAGTTTTCCGAATTTAGGTTGGTGCTGATTTGCTTCGTTTGAATGGTCTGATTAGCGAGCTGATCAAGCGTCTTATCCTGTGAGCTTACAGGGTTATTTTTTTGATATTGATAGTAAAAAAGACCGCCCGCGATGATTAACACAAGAACTACACTTAGCGTTAGGATTTTTTTCATTATTTTCATCCTTTTGGTGTCAAAATTACAGATAGAGGTCGATTAACAGGCCTTTGATTTCCCCTATCTTATCAAGCAATTGAATATTTGCATCCTCTTTTTCTAAAATTTTCTTTGACAGCTCCAACAGATTTCTATCAATCTCTTTAATAATTTTTAGCCTCCTCCCCCTATTCATTGACGTGAAAGAATCCGTTATTTCTAAAGAGAGGCCATTTTTTACAACTTCCTGCAAAAAGGATTGAATTAATTTTTTATATTTTTGAAGATCAGCAGCCGTTCGTGACTGAACCAATCGCTCCCCTTGCTTTCGAATCCCATCTAAAAGGGAGCTTAGCTGCTCTTTTACCAAATTGGTCTTTGAATCTGTCAAAATCTGTTGGAATGAAGATGATTCAGCTTGCTTCGTTTCTTTTTGAAAAAACATTTTATCGTTCGTGACACCAAATCCATGACTTACTTTCAAGGGAAAACACCTTCCAAACGCTTAAGTTTGTGATTGTCGATATTTGTAAAACTAAATTACAATAAATTATTAATTTTAGCAATCATTAGAAAAGGAGAAATTTATGACGACATTTATCGGTTTGATTCTGGCTATCGTTTCTATCGGTGTAGGGATGGTATTAAAAGGCGCGTCGTTTGAAGCACTGGCGAACCCTGCTGCCTTTTTAATTATTTTTGGCGGAACGATCTCTGCCTTGTTTATCGCATTTCCCTTGAGTGAAATAAAAAAAATTCCGATGCTGTTGAAAATTGCTTTTGTCGAACCAAAGCAGCCCAGCCAAGATGAAGTCATCGAGATGATGGTGGAGTGGTCGATGGTGGCGAGGCGTGAAGGCGTACTCGCATTGGAGGAAATTGCCGAGTCCGTCGAGGATCCTTTTTTAAAAAATGGCCTTGAAATGATTATTGACGGCAGTGACCGGAACCAAATGGAGGATATTTTGTTCAGTGAACTGGAAGCAGCGGCAGAACGGCACAAGGCCGGCAGCCTCGTCTTCAGCCAGGCGGGGACGTACGCGCCGACACTAGGCGTTTTGGGTGCTGTGGTTGGTTTAATTGCTGCGCTCGGAAATCTTCAGGACATGGACAAACTCGGACACTCGATTGCCGCTGCCTTTATCGCAACACTGTTAGGGATCTTTTCCGGCTATGTCCTGTGGCATCCGATTTCCAATAAACTGAAGCGTATTGCGAAAAAAGAGCAGGACCTGAAACTGATGATGATGGAGGGACTTCTTGCCATCCAGGAAGGGTTAACACCTAAATTGATTGAACGAAAGCTGGCTGTTTATTTGCCAACAAAGGCACGTTTGAAACAGGAGGAAATGGTCGTGAAAGAGGTTGAGAGTCTGTAAGACTGTGAGTTCAAGCTGGAAAAATAGAGGCTTCGTTTTGAATAGGACATCTTGTAAGAAAGGAGGAATAGAATGGTGAGGAGGCGGAAACTGCAAGACCATGAAGAGCATATGGACGAAAGCTGGTTAATTCCTTACGCGGACCTTTTGACCCTGCTGCTTGCTTTGTTTATCGTCCTGTTTGCTTCGAGCAGTATCAATTCGGAAAAGTTGCAGCAAATCATGGTTTCGATGAATTCAGCTTTGAGCGGCAAAGGAAGCAGTTTGATTTTAAAAGAAAATGCCAGTTCGCCTACGGTGAAGCCGCTCGAAAAAACTGCCGGCGAGGAAGAGAAACAGGAAGAGAATGAAAAATTGCATAGCCTGATGGAGAATATTCAAAGCTATATCGAGGCACGCGGCTTGGAGAAGGTCATCACCGTTCAAGACGAGCCTAAGGGAATCAAGCTTTCCCTTAAGGATGTCATATTGTTTGAGTCCGGCAGCGCCGAATTGAAGGGAAATTCCCCTGCAATTTTGGGTGACTTGCTGGATTTGATTAAAGGAGTGCAAAACCCTATCAGCATTGAGGGCCACACGGATAATGTCCCGATTACCGGGGGCAGATTCAGGTCGAACTGGGAATTGTCTTCTGCCCGTGCTTTGTCCGTTCTTTACTTTTTCGAGCAAAATGGCATCTCTTCTGATAAATTGCAATTTGCCGGCTTTGGCGAGCAAAAGCCGCTGTATCCGAATGACACAGTAGAGCACCGCCAAGCTAACCGAAGGGTAGATATCATGATTCTGAAAGTCCAGGAATAATTTTTCCCAATATAAAAAACGGGAAAACACTTGCTGAGACAAGTTGTTCATCGTCAAAATAGTAGTAATTCCATAAATCGTACGAAAAAGGCAAACCCATTGAAAAATGGCGACGCAAAGCTACAGGGGCTAAGGTCATTGGTCATTCCGATCATCATGCTAGCCAGCTTCCGAATACGGACTCCTGCGATTTATGACAATAGAAGAGGGGTTGAAAATGGAATGAATACATTATTAGCTAAATTCAAAAAAGAGTGGCACTTGTTTAGGGTGAATTACCATGAGCTGTTGCTTGCAGACTGTCTTGACTATGAGTTGCAGTGCAAGCTCGAACAAAAGATTACTTACCATAAAATGAGATTAAATAGTTATTGTTAAGAATTAATTCCCCCCTTGATTGGTTTTGGACATGGAAAATAAAGGTCTACGAATTTCGAACAATATCTGCGATAATAGTAATAGATTTGTGTGAGTTCATTCAAAACACCATCAAGGAAGGAAGCAGCAATGAAACAATCTATAAGTTCAAAATCCATCAGCCTGGCGCTCACTATATCCATTATTGCCATATCGTTTTCGGCTATCTTTGTGAAATGGTCCGACGCGCCGGCTTCAATTTTAAGTATGTACCGAATGTTGTTTGCCAGTTTGTTATTGGCACCGATGGTCTGGGTGAAACGCAAGGAGTTTAAAAAAGTGAGTCCAAAGAATGGCGCCATGCTCTTTTTCTCCGGAGTTTTTCTGGCCCTGCATTTTGTTCTTTGGTTCGGCTCATTAAAGTTAACCACGGTTGCAAGCTCGACCATCATTCTCGCCCTGCAGCCGATCATTTCGCTGGTAGGCGGATTTTTTCTTTTTAAAGAAAGAACGACTGCTTCCGCACTGGCAACAATGGGGATAGCAATCATCGGAGCGATGATGATTGGCTGGGGAGACTTCGGTTTAAGCGCTGATGCCATCCGTGGCGATCTGCTCTCCTTTTTCAGCGTTATCGCGGTGGTCGGTTATTTATTTATTGGGCAAACCGTCGTGAAAAATGTATCCCACTGGATATACAGCTTTAGCGTGTTCCTTTGTGCGGGGATTGTGCTTGTTGTTTATAATCTGTGGGCCGGAGTGCCGTTTCTCGATTATCCGCCGAAGGAATGGGGGATTTTCCTGCTCTTGGCAATCGTTCCGAGCCTTAGCCATGTGATTAATAACTGGCTGCTAAACTATGTGAACGCCACGACCATTTCGATGAGTATTCTCGGCGAACCGGTCGGCAGCACCATTTTGGCTGTCATCTTACTCGGAGAGCGACTATCAGGCTGGCAAATCGCCGGCGGCCTCCTCGTCCTGCTCGGCGTCTTCTTCTTCATGAGCAAAAAACAAAAAGCCGCCCCACCAATGCAGAAAATAGCAGAAAACGAAAACTTCCACATAAACGAAACCCCCGGGGCCTAAGCTCGCAGGGGTTTTGATGCATGGGGACGGTTCTTGTGCCTCAAAATTTTGAGGCATGAGAACCGTCCCCATGCTTCTTTCAAGAAAAATACATCCGAACTCCAATAAATATTAATAGTACGGACAGCATTTGGATGATGACTTTGCCGGGGATTTTTTGCGAGAGCAGGACCCCGATTTGTGAGCCGACGATCACACCGATGCCGCCAAAGATGACAGCTGGCCAATCGACATGGCCATAGAATAGCTGCGCAATCACACCGATCGTTGAATAAAGGCAGAGCGAAAAAATGGACGTGGCCGCCGCATTGTGTGTCGGTACTTTAAATACATAGATTAAGATGGGAACGAGAAGCCAGCCGCCGCCGATCCCGAGGTAACTGGATAAAATGCCAATCACTAACCCGAGCGGAATCAGCCATTTTTCGAACAAACTGACATCTTCATTATCACCCGTATAAAGGGTATCCCCATTTCCGCTGGAGTCACCTGCCGCTATGTATGCATACCCATCAGAAGGCTGGTGCCTTTTTAATTTATCTGGAAGATTTTTAGTAAATAAAAAGATACCCAATCCAACCAACAACGTAGCAAATATCACATAGAAGTAACTAGATGAATAGAGTTGGAGCAGCCAAACCCCAAGAAAGGAACCAGGCAGGGCACCAATAGCGAGCGTAAGCCCCGTTCGATATTGAATCTTCTCTTGCTTTGCGTAACCAACCACACCAGACAAAGAATTAATTAACACGATAATAAGTCCTGATCCTGCAGCAATTGCAGGCTCCATTTTAAAAAGAAGCAGCAGTGCCGGCACAAAAATAAAACCGCCGCCGGCACCGACTATCGTTCCATAACCTCCAGCCAGGATCCCAATAAGTAAAAGCAAGAAGCCTGTTGTCAGATCCATTTTCATTCCCCCATTAAGGAAAGTTAAACCATTTGAACAAACTTTTCACAGCATTTTTTGAACTTCTTTCCGCTGCCGCATAGGCAGAAATCATTTCGCTCGGGCTTTGGACGGCCTGCTTTAAGATGATTTTGTAACCATTGAAGTTTTATACTTTCTGCCAATCTTTCCATTCGTTCATGTCCATGCTTATAAACCTGCATGTAGCTTTCACAGAAATAATCTGGATTCACCGTCTCATCTGCTTGGCTCCAGGCTCGATTTCTTGGACAGCCGCCATGGCATAGCTTTAAGAACTCACAGCTTTTGCACTTCTCCGGCAAAGTAGGCTTCAAGCCAAGAAAATCATCATACTTTGGACTATTAAGGATGTCTATTAGTGAATTCTGACCAACATTCCCGAGCTTATAATCATCATTAATATAAAAATCGCACGGATAGGCGTCGCCATTTTGTTCTAGAATCAGCGTTTTCGGACAGGTCTGACGGTGAATACATAATTCCGCCTCCTGATGCAGATAGGCACTCAGAATGTTATCAAAGAAACGGACAGACCGGTTCGGATTGCCGTCGTTATACCAGATGTCAAACGCCTCACATAAAAACTGACCGTATTGTTCCGGAGTAATCAAATATTGTCCCGGTTTATTCGGCTCCTGCGCCCGAAAGTCCATACAAGGTATAAACTGCACATGAGAAAAGCCTTCTTGCTGATAAAACTCCATCAGCTCTTTTGCCCGCCCCACATTGTCTTGGTGAATGACCGTTAAGATATTAAAATCGACATGATGTTTTCGCAAGTAATCAATTCCACGCATTACCCGGTCAAAGCTTCCCTTCCCATGCCCGGTCACCCTTCTCGCATCATTGATTTCCTTTGGGCCATCAAGACTGATCCCGATGAGGAAATTGTATTGTTTAAAAAATCGTGCCCAATCCTCGGTAATCAGCGTAGCATTCGTTTGCAGCGAGTTGCTGATGATGGTATTTTTTGGTGCGTACTTTGCTTGCAGAAACACAACCTGTTTAAAAAAATCCAAGCCGGCTAATAGCGGTTCCCCTCCCTGCCAGGCAAAGGAGGCTACCCCGTTGGTCAGCACCATATATTCTTTGATGAATTTTTCAAGGATAGCTGGATCGATTTTATCAATTTTCCCCGGCTGGCCGCCGCAGCCGCTATAATAACAATAATCACAAGCGAGATTGCACGCTTCGGAAACGGTTTTCCACATGACACCGATATGTGAATGTTGTTGGGAAGTTAAACAGCCCTGCGCCATTTTGATTATCTCCTTCTTGTTGTAAAATTTGGTCCTTCGTCCTTATGCATGTGAAATTCTCGGCATTGGCAGCTGCTCTTTATGCTGCTCTGCCCAGGCGTATTTTAATAGAAGCTCTTTTTTCAACTCTTGATAGTCAGGATGATCCCATAAATTATTTACTTCCTTTGGGTCCTCCTTGAGGTCAAATATTTCACCATAGGTTTGCCGATAATAGATGGTTATTTTATATCTATCATCCACGTAGGTTTTTTGATGAATAGTCGTTGGCTCGTGGCGGAACTCACATAGGATGTGATCCCTTGCTTTTTCTTTGCTGCCGAGCCAAACATCCTTTTGGTTTTCGCCCGACATAATGGGCGGGACAGGGATGCCGGCTATTGATAAAAAGGTCGGAGCCAAATCAACCAGCGATTGCATGGCATGCGATTCCTTTTGCGCTGGAACCTTGCCAGGATAGCGGACAATAAATGGAAGTTTAATCAAATCCTCATAATGAAACCCGCCTTTGTACTGCAACCCATGCTGGCCGAAGAAATGACCGTGATCTGTTGTAAAAACAACAATGGTATCATCGGCGATGCCCAATTCATCCAGCTTATCTAGAATCTTACCAATATACTTATCCATAAAACTAATCATACCATAGTAGTTCTCCACTAATTTTTTTCGGTCGTCTTCCGGCAGCAGGTGGGAGTGATAGCCGTGAATGCCAAAGCCGGTTTCCGCCAGGTAGGAAAAATCAGGATTCTCCTCCTGAGTCTTTTGAAAATGCGGCGGATTCTTCTCATGTTCCCCCGGGGAAAGTTCCGGAATCGTCAGCTTATCAGGGTCATACATTGAGGCCCACGGTTCAGGAACTAAATAAGGAGGATGCGGATCGGGAAAACTCGCCCATAGGAAGAAATTTTCGTCCTGCTCTTGGTAGGTTTCGAGAAGCTCATTTGTTTTTTCCGCAATAAAACTATTATAGTGATATTCTTCAGGAATCCCCCACTGATAGGTAATCGACGGATCCATCGTTCCAGTTGGCGGCATATAATACTGCTTCCAGTCATGGTACCCCTTTTCCTCCAGCCAAGCCACATAATGCTGGCCTACTAAATATTCATTGGTGTGGTTGCGAAGCAGTTCGATTTTTTCAAAACCATAGAATGGCTGATTGAAAGATTTCCAGAACTCGATATCCTGAAGGAGCGGCATTGACTCCAGCGACGTGTATTCATCCGTTGCTCGCGTCGGTTGGAAATGAGCTTTGCCTACAAGTGCAGTCCGATAGCCATTTTCAACGAAAACATCTCCGACTGTCAGATGATCCTCGTTTAGTTTTGTTCCTAGTGTCCAGGCACCGTGCTGGCTTGGATAGGTGCCAGTGATAATGGACGACCTTGCCGGCGTACAGGTAGGATTCGGACAATAGGCGCGCTGAAATGTCGTTCCTTCCCTTGCCAGCCGGTCGAGGTTCGGGGTTGAAATCTCAGGGTTAAAGGCACCGATTGTATCGTAGTGCTGCTGGTCGCTGGTGATTAGTAAGATATTTGGCTTTTTCATAATCTTAACACCCCTCCGATTGAAAAATATTATATTTGTATTCCGAAGGATTTGATAAGCTACTTCCCGCTTCCGGCTGTCATCCCTTCAATAACACGATCAGAGAGCCAGAAATAGAACAGTAGAATTGGGGTAATTACTATAATAACTCCTGCCAACAGTCCTACCCAATCCGAGTTATACTGCATGGATAAATAGAATTGATACAACCCAACTGACAACGTATATTTATCATCCACGTTTATATATGCTTTAGCTAAAAGAAACTCATTCCATAACCCCACGGCGTTTAAGGTTACCACTGTAATAATACCTGGTCGGGCCATAGGCAACATGATTTTCCAAAACGTTTGGTTTGCGGTAGCTCCATCAATAGCAGCAGCTTCCTCAATTTCTGTCGATAATGTGTTAAAAAAGCCAGTTAAAATAAAGATTGAAAACGGTAAGGATAAAGCAACATATACAACAATTAATCCAAAAAGGGTATTGATTATTCCCAGTTTTAATAGAACAAGATAAATAGGAATTAGGACTGCTTGATATGGAATCCCTATCCCAATAACAAATGAATTCGTGATAAATTCTCTTCCTTTAAAACCTATTCGGGACAATACGTAGGCAGCTGGAGCTGAAACTGCAACAATCCCGATAACAGACAGTGTAACTACAAAAATAGTATTTAAAAAGTAACTAGCTAAATCTGATTGTATCCATGCTGTATAATAATTTCCCCATTGAAATTCTTTTGGCCAAGACCAAATACTCGTAAATAATTCCTGATTGGTTTTTAGGGATGATAGGAATACCCAAAAAAGCAACAATAAAATAAAGAGGGCCCATAGATAAACAAATCCCTTTCCAAGAAAAGAAAAAGCCCCGAAAAAAATCTTTTTTCCCATTATCGATTCCCCCCCAATTTAAAATTCATAAACATCTCGTCTAAATAACTTTCTTCCAAAAACTACAAAGATTACAACAATCAATACCATTGAAACCGCAATAGCACTTGAATATCCCAAATCATAAATCGGTGTCCGTTCACCAAACCCTAACAAATATTGATACAGTGCTGTATTCCAGATTCTCACTGGCGGTTCTGCTCCCCCTAGTGCAAAAAGGAAGTCAAACAAGCGGATAGCATGAATTCCCCATAGAATAATAGCAATGGACATTACATCCCAGATTAGGGGCAAGGTAATCTTCACGAAAATTTGAAAGGTTGAAGCTCCCTCGATTCTTGCTGCCTCAAAAAGTGTATTAGGAATCTTATCCACACCCGCAAGTAAAAGAACCAGATACAAACCTACACTATACCAAACAATACTTATGAGTGCTGACGACATGATATTTTGAGGCCCGGTCCAATTTATAGGATCTACATTAAACGCACCAAGAATTGAGTTAAATAATCCAATGTCATACCGATATAGATAATTCCAAATAACAGCCATAGCAACTGGAGCGATTATATGAGGGAAAAAAATAATGGCCCGAATTGCTTTTTTTGCCTTTAGTCCATGACTCATCAACGCAGTAAATAAAAAGCTGATGAGGAAAACATAAATTCCCCCGACTACTAAGATTAACATCATGTTTTTAAAAGAACTCCAATAAACAGGATCTCTAAAAATGCGAGAATAATTTTCTAAACCTACAAACTGCATTGCTTCGTTAAACCCAGACCACTTTTGAAAACTAATATACCCCCCATAAAAAGCTGGGATAAGGAAAAACCCTAGATATAATATAATAGCTGGCAATAAATAAGGAACAATGAGTTTTTTTCTACTTCGTTCCATCAAACAGCCTCCTTTAATGAACCCGTCTTCTAAGGGAGTAAGAAGACGGGTCACCTGTATTACCTTAATTTTTTTGCCAATACTTGATAGACTGAGCTTTTAATTCTTTTATAAAATCCGAAGCAGTAATTTCTCCAAAAACCAACTTATCATCTAATGGTAAAAACACTGTCTTCCACCATTCAGGATAAGCTTCTCTTAATCCATCATATACCGGGTGATAACCCGTACTTGTTTCAATCATAGATTTAAAATCTTTAAGAGTTTCTGGTGCTGGAATATCTTTACGAGAACTAATAACACTTGATTTACCACTTAATTCTTGCTGATATTTCTTCTGCATCGCAAAAGCTAAGAAGTCTTTTGCTGATCCCACGTTACCACCCTTAGGTACAGTCCAGCCAATTAAATAAAATTCTGTACTATGATAGTCCCCTTTACCACCTTCTACCTGAGGAAAAGGGAAAGCACGATAACTAAATCCTGCAGGGGCATAGGAACTTGTTTCCTTTGAAAGCCAGCTACCATTAAGAGTCATCCCCGATTTACCTTGGGCCCATGCAGTTTGTGCAGCTGGATATTGACTGCCCTGATATCCCTCCATAAAGAACCCTGCTTTAACGATTTCTTCAATTTTTTCAGCCGCTTGTAAGAAGCCCGCGTCATCCCATGATGCACCTGTTTTATCTCCAGCTGCCTCTTTGAATTTTGAAGGTCCGAGAATTCTATTCGTTAGCCAATAATAATAGTAAGCATTATAAAAATCGATATTTCCATCTTGAGCCAGCGGTGCGATACCTTCTGATTTCATCTTTTTACCGATTGAAACAAATTCATCCCATGTTTTTGGTGCAGATACCCCAAGTTCTTTAAATAACTTTTCGTTATAGTGAAAACCTGAATTAATCACTTCATAGGGAATAAAGACTACATTGTCTTTGTATGTTACTTTTTCTAGCAAGTTATCAATTAATACACTTTCAAATGGGACTTTCTCATTTGGTATCTGTTTTTCAAGTAAGTCGTTTAAAGGCTCTGTCAAATCCTTACTGATCAAAGTTCCCATCAATTCATCAAAAGATTTATCAGTCAAATCAGGTGCGTCGTTTGATAATGAAGCAGTTCGGACCTTTGCCAAAACCTGCCTCCCCATCCATTGAACGTCTATATCTACATTTGGATTAGCTTTTTCATAGTCATCAATGATTTTTTGAATGACGATCTGCTGAGCTTCACCTTTGTTCCACATGGACCAATACTTTAGTGTAACTTTGTCTGCTTTTGTACTCGAAGCCGAATTACTGCATGCTGTTGCCAGCAATAATGAAAAGATCATTAAACCAACCGTAAACAATTTTATTAGTTTCATTAGTACCCCCCTATTCTTCAAAACCCTTAATTGCCTTTATAACATCAACCGATAATTTGAAAAAATTACTTTGTTGCATCCCACCCCCCAAGACTATTAAGCTCAGAATTTAATTCGTTCTGTAAATTGCATTTATTCTGAAATTTATTTATAATTATAAATGTTAACGGGTTGTTGGGTCAACCCATTATAGGTATATAATTATTAAAATACTTTGTTTAACCCCTAACTACGCGGTGTTTCAGTGTAACAACAAAATATATAATCAAATTTCCTGGGAGGATTTCCTATGACTTTTAAAAACTCACAAAACAAGCCGAACATTGTTTTTATCCTTTCGGATGACCAAGGTGCATGGGCAATGGGGTGTGCAGGTAATACCGAAATTAAAACCCCAAATTTAGACCGTCTTGCAACAAATGGCATTAGATTTGAAAACTTTTTTTGTACTTCACCAGTGTGTTCACCTGCTAGAGCATCCATGCTAACGGGGCGTATCCCTTCTCAGCATGGAGTACATGATTGGATAAGAGAAGGTAATACAAAAGATAATCCAATTGAATACTTAGAAAACCAATTAACTTACGTAGATTTGTTAGCAAAAAGTAACTATACTTGTGGCATTAGCGGTAAGTGGCACCTAGGTAATAGCACGTTACCACAAAAAGGCTTTACCCATTGGTATGTACATGAATCAGGCGGCGGCCCATACTATAATGCCCCAATGATTCGTAATGGCGAAAGAATAATAGAACCGGAATACATTACAGATGCAATTACAAATGATGCCCTTCAATTCATTGATAAAAATTCAAAATCCGATCAACCTTTTTATTTGAGTGTCCATTACACAGCGCCTCATAGTCCATGGGTTGGTCATCACCCTCAGGAATACCTAGATTTATATTCAGATTGTACTTTTGATTCTTGCCCCATAGAAGAAAACCATCCATGGATGATCAAAAATCCACCTGGATATCAACATTCAAGAGAGAAGAATCTCCAGGGATACTATGCTGCAGTTTCTGCAATGGATATGAACATCGGACGTATTCTTGATAAACTTGAGCAACTTGGATTATCAGAAAATACACTTGTTTGTTTCTTTGGGGACAATGGTATGAACATGGGTCATCATGGAATTTGGGGAAAAGGAAATGGTACGTTCCCACAAAACATGTACGACACTTCTGTAAAAGTTCCAGCCATTTTGAGTCAACCCGGAAGAATTCCACTCGGCAAAGTAAACGATTCACTTTTAAGTGGCTATGATTTTATGCCTACCATCCTTGAGTATGTAGGTATTGAAAATCCTATCTCCAACGAACTCCCTGGAAAAAGTTTTAACTATATAATAGAAGATAAGGAGATAGAAGAAAGAGAGAGTGTCGTCGTTTTTGATGAATACGGTCCTGTAAGAATGATCAGAAGCAAGGAATGGAAATATGTTCATAGATATCCTTATGGACCTCACGAACTGTATGATTTAGTTAATGACCCCGACGAAAAGAATAATTTAATTGATGTGCCTCAACTGAACGATATTGTTTCTAAAATGAGAGAACGATTGGACGAATGGTTTTTCCAATTTGTAGACCCTGCTATAGACGGTGCCCGTGAACCTGTATTCGGAAATGGTCAAATTTTATTAGCCGGAATAAAGAGTAAGGGAAAGAAATCTTACGCAACATGGGATGAGTAATTAATAGAAAGATTTTTAATAGAAAAAGATTATTTTGATTAAAAGAAAAGCCGGTGGTTATTTTTAATTCACCGGCCTTTCTTATTATTCTTTCCAGTCATAACATCCCAATTTGCATCCTAAACCTAAAGCGGGAGCCTTTAAATTTACAAATATACCTACCTCGCCAGTGGCAGCTTGAATTAAAGACATTTTCGACTCTTACTAATGCCGATTTGTCTTTAAGAAGGCTCATCAAAGACATTTTTGCCTTCTTCTCATGGTGCTATTGTCTTAAAGTCCCTTTACTCTTTAATCTTGAACTTAATTTCAAAGCTCTTCCCATTAGAATTCTTGGAGTCAATATGAATCAAAGCTTTTTTACTTGATACAGAGGCTTTCACACCCTTGCTGGCCTCTACAACTACCGGCCTCGATAGGTCAACTTCAAGCTTCATTTTTTCCAAGCTGAGCGTCGGGTCGGAGACCGCTACGGTTACCGTATCGCCATCCTTCTTTACAAGAATCGATGCTGGATTATAGGATGTTACATTACTAACCGTTCTCTTTTTATCACCAAAAAAGTTAAATCCTTTTAGCCCAAGCTTCGTCTGCTCAACAGCATGAACATCCTCGGTGTTAGCTAAAATTTTCACACCTGGATTATTTGCATACTGTTCCGTTTCGTTTTCACCAAAGTTCGGCAAAATTACATAAGCATATTTAGCATTTTGTGGATTTTCTCCATGATCCATTCCTAAGGTAAAGAAGTTTTTAGTAATCTTGGTGTCTGGATTGCCAGTACGGATTTTTCTTAGGCTTTCCGTTACCGTGTTTGTTGAAACCTGAATATTGGAAAGCTCAGGGAAGTAATAACCTACCTTTGTTCCTTCTCCATTCGTATTGAAATGAATCCATTTTAGGTCGTATTGACTATTAGCCGGGTTCGCTAATTTAACATTTTCATAGGTTTCTCCAGCTACCGAACTCGTTTCGTTTTTGTCGAACATACGGTTATCAATAGTAGAAATAACCTCTCTCCCCAGTTGATCCTGAATGCCGGAACCTAACAAAACGATTTCATCATCAAACATAAAGGCTGATTTATTGGCATTGGCATTTTTATATGCGACAAAGTCTTCAGGGAGCAGCCCTGCCTGTTTATCCCGATAACCAATCTCATCGCCAAGCTGGATACCGGAAACTCCATATTTCCCAAGCTTGACTCCACCAGAGTAATGATTTGTTCCTACTGGAAAATAAACATAATCATTTTGCGACACAGAGGATGCATAGAAATTTAATGGATGATTTGTATTTTCATAGAAAAGCTTTCCATCATACAGCTCAGGAATGGTTTTTCTCTCCTCTACAGGGACAGTGGTCCCTGGGAGTTTATAAGGATCGATGGCTGCCAAATAATCGGCCCCAAATGACTTCGTCTGATCTCTTCCTGATAGATATAAGTAATACGCGCCATCACCTTGGAACCATGGCTTTAAGTTCTCGCCGCTCATATATTCATACTTGCTGATTCGGTCGGAGCTTCTTGAAAAAGCAAATGCGTAGGAATCCCGCAAATGGACCGTTTTATCCATTAAATTAAACGCATAATGATTTTCTTCCGCAATCGCGTCTTTAGCCTCAATTTGGCTATCTGCCATGATGTTGTTAAAGGTAATAATGGCATTATAGGAGGTGAAAGAGTTTGGATTAATCCCTCCTTTGGACGTTTGCGCAATATATTTGATGTAGGATTTTAAACGCTTACTGTCTTCCTCATTTAATTTGTTCGATAAATCAAGCATTGCCTCCACGATGCTTGTTACATCCTGATACCCTGTCCCCGTTCTTGAAACTGCTCGACCTTTGACGATTTCCATCATATACCCTTCAAAGATAACGGGGGAGAACCCTTGATATAACCAATTCTGAACGGTTGGAACCAATATTTCTTCCGGATTATAAGAACTGCCGTTTAAAATATTCATGGTTTGCATAATCCGATTTAAGAGAACTTTTCCATAGGAACCGGTATAAGCAACTCGGTGGTGCTGGATAAATGAGCCGTCCTCATAAAATCCATCCGTATTTCCATTCACAATATGATTAGGGTCAATCGTTTGAAAGACAGTCAGGATATTGGCTACTGCCTTTGAAACCCTCTGCCCATCTCCAGTAAGTGCCCCTTGGATGATTCGGTTGGTGGCGATATCGGCAAGGTTGGCGCCTGTGTGTTGACGGGCGGTTAAATCAATATCCCCGACTTTTCCATTTCTTAAATAAAGGTCCATGGACTTAACATAGTTATCGATTAATTCTGGTTTAGAAGCTCTAATCTCATCCTCTAACAAAAGCAGGATTTTCGTAACATTGATCGGGGCGCCGATTTCCCATTCATACCAGTTCCCGTAGTACCCCTTTTCCTGGTCGGCAAAGTGATTGGCGTACAGCCAATCCAGCCCATCAATTACCTTATTGATCAATTCCTTATTTTCGTAAAAATTATATCCGGCTTGGCTAGGGTCTTTATAGGTCTTGGCAGCTAGTGCCATTTGATATAAATATAAATAGGAGTTGCTTAAATTTTTGGGATCTTCGCCAAGAACGACGCCTTTGAACAGACCTTGTGCCCTTCCCTCTATTGGAAGGAAATCCCCAAGTCTAGTATTGGCTGTATTGTGGACAGAATTTATTTTACTGACTAGCGATGGGTTCGTATTCAAACTCTCATTGCCAACCAGATACTCTTTAAAGTTTACCTTTAATTGATTAAGGTCGTTTACAGTCTCTGCTGGGTTTGTCTCGGTGACAGCAGATGCCGTCGGTTCAGAAGCCTGAACGGAGTTGTTGGAATCTATCGCCGGAACTGTAAAAAAGGTCGTTAATGTCACGGATGTCGCTAAAATTTTCTTTAGATTTTTCCCCATAAATACACCATCCTAAAAAGAAATTTTTTGAGACACAGATCTTATAACCCAAGTGGACAGATAGAGTTTTACCTCGCCAGCCAGCCGCCGTCGACTGCCAGAACATGCCCATTCATATAATCAGAGGCCTTGCTCGCTAAAAAAACAACGGTGCCCATCAGGTCAGACGGATCTGCCCATCGTGCAGCCGGAATACGCGACAGGATTTCAACGTTTCGCTTTTCATCCGCTCGAATTGGGGCCGTATTGTCTGTCGCAATATAGCCCGGTGCAATAGCGTTGATTTGAATATTATGTTCAGCCAATTCATTGGCAAAGGCCTTTGTCAGTCCCGCAACGGCATGTTTGCTGGCAGTATAAGGAGGGACAAACTTGCCGCCCTGGAACGAAAGCATCGAGGCGATGTTGATGATTTTCCCGCTCTTCTGCTCTACCATCACTTTCGCTGCCTCCTGGCTTAACAGGTACAACGAATTCAAATTGACTTCCATGACGGTATCCCAATCTTCCTCCTTGTACTCGACTAAAGGTGAACGAAGGATGGTGCCGGCATTGTTGACCAAAATATCCACTTTCCCATATACCTTTAGACACCCGGGAACAACTTGCTTGACCGAAGCCCGGTCACTTAAATCTGCTTGAAAAAACTCAGCTCTGCGGCCCGTTTCTTCAATTAAGGCCCGAGTTTCTTCACAATCTCCGCTTCTCGCGACAACAAAAAGATCGGCACCGGCCTTGGCAAGCGCTACAGCATATGCCTGCCCCAACCCTTTATTGGCCCCTGTAACAATCGCTACTTTCCCATCAAGACTAAAGTAATCCAGTGAAAATGATGTAAGAGTCATTCTATTTACCTCCAAAATGATATTTTTCTAGAATTTAACGTCTAAGCCCCGCAAAGCTAGCGCGCTTGTCGGGGCTCATGATGCATCTTCTGTGTTTTAATTAGCGCAAATCTTCCATTTTTACATGGTCCATATCGCTATACGTAATGTTTTCGCCGCACATGCCCCAGATAAAGGTATAATTGCTTGTTGCGGTACCTGTATGGATGGACCAGCTTGGTGAAATCGTTGCCTGTTCGTTTTTCATGACTATGTGTCTTGTTTCATCCGGTTTCCCCATGAAATGGAAAACGCGAGTTTCCGGTTCCATATCAAAGTATAAATACACTTCCATCCGGCGCTCATGGGTATGGCATGGCATCGTGTTCCACACGCTTCCCGGTGCCAGCATCGTCAAGCCCATTTGCAGCTGGCAGCTCTGACAAACGTTAGGGTGCACATATTGATAGATTTTCCGCTCATTTAATGTTTCTGGAGCTCCCATTTGCAGCGGATCAATTTTGTTGATATCGATTTTTACAGTAGGATACGTGTGGTGAGCCGGTGCAGAGTTGATATAAAACTTCGCCGGATTGGCGGCATCCTTGGAACGGAATAACACTTCCTTTGTTCCTTTGCCGACATAAAGTCCGTCACGCTGCTGCATTTCATATTCAGTGCCATCAAGGACAACGGAGCCTTCGCCGCCGATATTGATGATTCCAAGCTCACGGCGTTCTAAGAAATACTCTACTCCCAATTCTTTGTCCAGCTTAATCGTTAATTCCTGATCAGCAGGAGTAACTCCGCCAAATATCATTCGGTCAACATGCGTATAGGTTAAATGGACCTGACCTAGTTCAAATAATGTCTCAACAAGGAATTCTCTTCTTAATTCCTCGGTTGTGTATTTTTTCATATCCTCCGGATGGTGGGCATAACGTGTTTCCATGATTCATATCTCCTTTTTTTGTGATTTTTTTAGATGATTACTGCGAATCGCCGAGAGAGCCTTGATATTCGCTGATAGAATGCAAAAATTCGCCGATAGAACACTGAAATTCGCCGATAGGACCTCAAAATCCGCCGATAGAGTGTAAAATTACAACCTCAAAAGCAAAAAAATCTTACCGCTTAATTGCTCCTGATTCCGCAGCGGCAAACTGAAGAACTTCTTCCCAAGTAAACGGATTACAGTCCCCCTGAACGGTGTGCTTTAATGCAGAGGCAGCTGTTCCGAAAGAAATGATCTGCTGTGCAGGCAGTCCTTCCAAAATGCCCGCCAAAATTCCTGCTGCAAACGAATCACCCCCTCCAACGCGGTCAACAATCGGCTCAATCCTATGCACTTTCGATTGAAACAGCTCCCCATTAACAAAGAGGTTTCCTTGCAGTCGATTGCTTGATGCTGAAATTACCGTGCGGAAGGTGGAACTCAAATATTCAAGATTGGGATAAAGCTCGTTTATCCTCTGATAATATATTTTTAGTCTTTCTCCTGCTGGCAGCTCACGGTCAACCTGGGGAAGCCCAAGCAAATGCACAGCGTCCAATTCACCAAAGAAACAAATGTCGACATACGGCATCAGCTGTTGAAACGCTTCGGCTGCCTCCTGCTGCGACCATAGCTTGGAACGATAGTTAAAATCAAAACTGACTTTAATCCCCATTTCCTTTGCTTTTTGAAAAATACTCTGGACAAGCTGGCGTAAAGAGGCGGACAGGGCGAGGGTAATTCCCGTAACATGGAGTAAGGAAACTCCAGCCAGGATCCTCTCAATCTCTACCTCTTCGGCTTCAAGACCCGAAAAACTCGAGTACTTACGGTCATAGGTCACCTGTGCACTTCGTTCGCCTGCCCCGGCTTCGATATAGTAGGCTCCCAGCCGTTCTCCGCCTTTGATGAGGTAATCGGTTTGGACTCCATGGGATTTCAAATGCCGTTCGACCGCCATGCCTAACGGGTTGGAAGGAATCTTGCTTACAAAATAGGCCTGATAACCAAAATTGGCTAATGATACAGCAACATTTGCCTCTGCTCCCCCATAATGCACGCTCAGTTGATCTGCCTGTTTTAGAAGAACTCCCTCCCGTGTCGATAACCGCAGCATGATCTCTCCCAGTGTGACAACCTTTTTCATCCTAAACCCCCGCGTGCTCTCTGGACTCTCTCTACATAATGCCTAGCAATCTCCGTAACTTTGTCATAATCTCCCGTCTTTGCCGGTGCAATCAGATTCCCTCCGACACCAACAGCGGCACAGCCATTTTGAATCCATTGTTCTACATTATCGAGATTGACTCCGCCGGTCGGCATGATATTCACCTGTGGCAGCGGAGCCTTGACGGCTTTCACAAAGCCCGGCCCCAACGTATCCCCCGGGAATAATTTGATCAAGTCAATCCCATGTTCCAGTGCATTCTTGATTTCTGTAATCGTCATGCAGCCCGGCATATAGGGAACTTGATATAAGTGGCAAAGCTTGGCCGTCCGTTCATCAAAGCAAGGGCTGACAACAAATTGGGCGCCAGCCATAATCGCAATTCTTGCGGTAACCTCATCCAATACCGTCCCTGCCCCGATGATGACTTCCGGACGATCCGCAAAATGTGAAGCCAGTTCCTTGATGACCGCCTCGGCATCTTGGATGGTAAAGGTAATTTCAATAGCGTTTATTCCGCCTGCCACACAAGCCTCAGAAATGGCAATCGCCTCTTCTTTGCTATCTGCTCTAACAACCGCGACAACACCAGACTCAATCACGCCGCTTAAAACTTTATACTTTTTCATGGCCGCCCCTCCTTAAAAAAACGTCACTTTCTTGCCATTATGTAAAACAGTCAGATTATGATAAAGGTGCACATCATTGTGCGTGAGTCATCCCTTCAGGAAGCTCTAAGATGGATAGATTCGGATGTCCCCCATTAAATAGCGGAGAGCGGATTGGATACCGGATGGAAATCCGCCATGTCCTGTCACTAGAATCTGGTACATGATTGCCCCTTCTTTCATGATGAAATTGAAATGTTAAACAGCGGCTGTCTGGCCATTAGTTTGAACTTTTCTCTCCGTATGAAACCCCTTTGATACCAAGGCATAAATCAGGTAGGCAGCAACACTAAAGACTAACATTGAAGCTGCTGGGAAGTAAAAAACAATCCCCAACGCCCCGGCGATGATCACAAGGGAAAGAAGCGTGAAATGAAGCTTGCCAATCGAAAGCAGCATGGCATTCTTGATCGCGTCTTTCCAAGATACCCGGTAATGAACGATGACAGGAAAAATCGTAATCGACGCAAACAGATAAACGATACTTAATAGGAAAAAAAACGCAAATAGTGCGTATTTTAGGCTCGAATTCATCTGATTGGTGATGATAAAATCACCGATCAGAAAACAGGTAAAGACGAGCCATAAAATGCCAAGAACGAAGCTTTGCTTAAAGTTTCCTTTAAAGTGACGGAAATAAGCTGAAATGACGCGAATATCTTTTTGCTTCTGCCACTCCCGGACCACCCCAAACATGGCAGTAGTGGCGGGGAAAATGGTCAGGATGGGCAGGCACATCACCAGCCAAAGTACATTCAGCAAAAACGCGTTCATGATAAACTCCATTGTTTTATAAAGCTTGCCATCCATCCTAACATTTCCCCTTTCAAATCATTAAGATTTACCAGTACATCTTCCAATCTTTCACAAGTCTGATTAATGCTTCGAAATAGTAATAGTCGCCCCAGATGCAGCTTTCATCCACACCGCGGCCGCCGGCTTTGTAGTAGACGGCATGCTTAAGGATTCCATTAGCCTCACTGTCGATTTCGGTCCGATAGTTTTCATATAGTGACTGCACCATTTTTAAGGCAGCATTTTCATAGATTTGTTTTTCCGGGTCGGTTAACGGCATGTGCTTTGCCATCTCGAGCAGGCCGCAGATTGTAATCGCTGCCGCTGAGCTGTCCCGCTCCTCGTCACCCTCTGTAAAAATTAAATCCCAGTAGCAAATCTCATCTTCCGGCAAACGGTTTAAATAATAGTTTGTCAGTTTCTTCGCTAACTCAACTAGACTCCAATCACTTGTATAGTGGTAGCTGAGCGGAAACCCATAGATACCCCAAGCTTGCCCGCGCGCCCAGCACGAATCATCCGCAAAACCTTGGTGAGTATTGCCGTACAATGGGTCGCCTGTTTCCGGATCCATGTAATACGTATGGAAAGTGGAGGCGTCTTCACGGACAATATATTTGGCTGCCTGCTTGACATGCGACTGGGCCATTTCCCGATAATGTGACTTTCCAGTTACCTCCGATGCCCAATAAAGCAACGGCAGGTTCAGGTTGCAGTCAATGATCATCCGGCCGCGCTGCTTCGGATCGTTAAGGTCGCCCCAGGCCTGGATAATTCCGGCTTTATCGTAATAGCGGGTAATGAGCAAATCTGCTGCTTTTAATGCGATTTCCTTTGCTTCTTCATTGCCAGTCAACTTATAGGCACTGACACAGCTTAATGTGTAGAGGAAGCCCAGGTCATGATGGTCAACTTCAATTCGTTTTTCGAGCCGTTCTTTAAAACTCTGAATCTGCTTTTCGGCCACTTTCCGGTATTTCTCTTCCCCGGTGTACTCATACGCGAGCCACAGCATTCCCGTCCAAAAGCTTGTCGTCCATTCCACGTTTTCGATTGGCTTGTAGACAAGATTCACACTGTTTGAATCGGGAAACTTGTCTGTGAATATATCTAAGCTCTGGTCAATTTTAGCCAACACATGCTGAATGGCTTTTTCCACAAAAGCGCGGTCGACTGCTGGAGCTTTCGTAAAACGTTCGATATTTTTAATGTCTTCCTTGCGTACTTCGGCAGCATATACGGTCATTTCATAACACCTCTAAGTTTGTTGTAAAAAGGATCATTTAAGTCGTTCAGCCAGCGGCACAGCTTTTCTTCAAGCACCAAGGCGGCCGAATGGGCGGATGGGTCTTCAATCTGTTCAGGGTGAAGCTGGTATTGATCGTTTTTCAAATCGTATAGCAAACGGACCAATTTATCACCAGGGGCATAGCCATGGTGAATCACATAGGTAAAGTCATGGGTTCGAACGGCTCTCCAGCCAAATTCCCGATTATCCAGTCCTGCTTCACGAAACGCTTCAATCGCTTCCTTGCGGCCCGGATAGGCGCTGATATACGCTTCCTTCGGTCCGCCGCTCTGGCGGTTCAGGATATACCCGGATAGATCTTCCCCCTCTACCGAACTAGGAACCTCCAAATCCAGCAGTCTCAATAGGGTCGGCATAATATCGACGGTGTTCAGCAGGAGCTCCGTTCTTGTTTGCGGAATCACCCCTGGCCAGCGAACACAAAAAGGAACGCCGATTGATTCCTCAAACCACACATGCTTCGCCATCAAGCCATGGGACCCCATCATTTCACCGTGGTCCGACGTCAGCACGACAATCGTGTTTTCCTCCAAATTTTCTTCCTTTAAAAATTGCAAAATTCTTCCGAACTGGTCATCGATACCTGAGATGGCAGCGAAATAGTTTAATTGCTTATCCTTTAATTCCTCGATGCCGCCATCCACTAGTTCTCCGGTATGCACCAAGAAGGTAGCCTGGTTTACGTTTTCCCTTAAGGTTATTTGCTCCCTGTCGTACAGCTTCCGGTATTTTTCCGGCACCTGATCAAACGGACTGTGCGGGGGATTCCACGATAAGAATAAGGCAAACGGCTGCTCTTTATCCCGGTGTTGAAGATACTTAAGGGTCTGGTCCGTCTCATGCTCAACCGACCATTGACTGACTTTTATTTTTTCCGGACTGTCCTGCCAGTAATGCGGAGCAAGATGCTCATCCCATGCCCCGTAGGAATACCAGTATTGGAAGCCGTGGCGTTTCGGTCCCGGCGGGGTATACGCATCCCAGCCGGATGCCCCGGATTCCGGCTTGTCGGTGACGTTTAATTCCGGCAAATCAAGATGCCACTTGCCAATATAGGCCGTCTGGTAGCCGTTCTCTGAGAGCACATCGCTGATACTAGTTTCATCCGGACTCAACATAACGTCGGCGCCGACCTTACAATTGGTATAGACCCCCGTGCTGTTTGGGTACCTGCCCGTCAGCAATGAGGCCCGATGAGGAGAACACAATGGAGAGCAGGTGACAGCATGGGAAAAAATCGTCCCCTCCTGCGCAAAAGCATCGATATTTGGCGTAATCACCTGGTCCTCCTCTTCATAGCCGACAGCCTGACGGCGCCATTGATCGGCAAAAATATAGATGAGATTCGGTCTTTGTTGACTCTCCATTTGTCTCGCTCCTTTTTTTCTTAGGTTTATCTAATCGAATGTGGACTGTTTCCTTTTACACTTGGAATCATTTTTAATTTGACAGTGAAGGACTTTCCATGTGCCTGATTGACGTTCACTTTCAATTTAATGGAAGGCTTCGTTTCCACAACCTGCACCTGTTCATCGGCTTCGAGTACCTCGAAGGCTTTTCCGTCAAAATCAATGTCAATCATGCCGGTATTTTGCATTGTTGGGTCGGAAACAGCCAGTGTCAGCACGCCATCCATCTCCTGCATCGTTACCGACGCCTTTTGATAAACCGTTAACGGTCCAACTGTTTGTTTTTCATCCCGCCAGAAGTTCGCCCCGATGATATTTCCCTTCAGCTCCTGCACCGCTTGAACGGCCACGTCATTTCGTAAAATTGAAATCTCCGGCTGGGCGGCATATTCGCTTGTTTGTTCCGATGTTAAGCCTGGCAACAGCACGTAAGAGTACGTGTCGTTTGCCGGATTTACGCCGTGGTCAAACCACATTGTGGCGTAGGAACGCGTAATTGATTTCGCTGGTTCGGTATAATTGATATCCTTCCAAGCGCCAGTCCGATGTTCTTTTTTCACGGTAAGGGTTTTTCCTTCAGGGAAGTAGTAGCCGATATCAGCCCCCGGCACATTTCCTTCTAAGAATGCCCATTTGGCTTCAGCCGTATGGTTTTGCCCATCGGTTAAGTCTGGTTTTTCGCCATTAATAATCATTTCGTTGGAGCCGTTGTCACGGATTTTCCGATTTTCAACAACCGTCTCGATCGTTCTGTTATCCCCGCTTGTGATTCCTGCGCCAAGTGCAACAATCTCGTTATCGAACACAAACCATGATTTTTTTGCTGTTAACGTACTATTCCAAGCTTTGTAAGACATACCAGCTGTACCAAATCGGTCCAGCGTCGATCCCCCAACCCAAGACTCTGGTGAATTATGTTCCCCGCTCCCGTCTGCCCGTCTCATCGTATCAACGGTCGTTCCAGGCATCCGATAAGGGTCAACGGTAGGCCAGAAATCTTGGCTGTATTGGGCGAGATCGGCATTGTACAAATAGGTCATCCCTTCGCCTGTGTACCAGCCTTTGCGGTTTTCATCATTCATATCTTCATAGTTTTGGATCCGGTTGGAATACATGCTGATGCCGAAAGCGTAGCCAGGTTTTCTGTTCACCACACGGTCCATCGACGCGAAGGTCTTATGGTAATCAAGCTCGCCCCTTGGCTTGATGTCTTGATTTTGCAACAGCTCTTTGGCCAGGACCATGTCCTTGAAATTGCTGGAGCTTGAAAGATAATCTAGGTACGTATCTTCCTGAAGCCATGATTTGGCCATGCTCTTATATTTCGCTGCATACGGCTCCGGTACAATTTGCGCCAGCCTAATCACTACTTTGGTAATCGTTTGCCCGGCCTGATGGTCCTGAAGGAAACTGCGGGAAATCGCTCTTCCTCTGACCATATCCATCAATGCGCCTTTATACATGAATGGTTCAAAGGCGTTTTCAATCCAGTCATAGACATTGGACACATTAGGGTCCGTTACAGCCCAGGTCGAACCGCTTAATAAATCAAGCATATCAGTCAACCCTTCGATTAACACATTTCCATAAGAACCGGTGTAGGCAACGTCCTCATGCTGAACAAACGAACCATCTTCATAAAAACCATCGCCTGACGTCACGTTTTCAAAGGTTTGGCTCAGTGCATCGCGGGCTGCAGCGATTTTCGCACCATCCTTCACAAGAACGCCGCGTACGCCAACTACCTTACTGACATCTATACGGTTGGCGCCGACTGCTTCGCGGTAATTACTAGGAGTCGTCGCACCTGATTTCGTCGGATCGGGCTGGAAATGATCAATCACGTTCAGATAGCGGTGAATCGTTTCCTGATCCAAATAATTATATAAAAGTACCATGATGCTGTTTAGTTCATTCGGCACGCCGATTTCCCAGTGCCACCAGTTGCTGTACTGCTGAATATTCTCGTTATAGCGATTTTGATAAAGCCACTCTAGGGCATCCTCAATATCCTTTAACAATTGCGGGTTGCGATAAAGGGCCGAATTTTCATTAGCAAATGCCTTGGCCATGGTCGTCAGATTCCGGTAGTTGTCGCGAATATCGGCTGAATTATCAGTGCTTCTGGACTCATACCAAAGGAAGGAACGGTCTTTGTTTTTAACCATTGTCCGCCATAAGGACTCCGCCGATTTCGTTTGACTGGCCACCATTTGCTTCATTCGTTCATTCGAAGCATCGTAGTAGTCGAGACTGGTCATTTGGTTTTCCCACTTATGACGAAGCTTGTCGTATTCATCAACGACAGCAGCTGTAACAGTGACCTGACTTTCACTTTTAATCTGCCCATCAGCTGTCGCAACAGAAATGACCGTTGTTCCCGGAGCTTTCGCTTCCACAAGACCATTCTTTACTGAAGCGACCTCTTCATTGGAGGACGTCCAGACAAGCTGGCCGGCGTCTGCATTTTCCGGAGTAACCTGTGTTTGCAGCAGGCGGAGCTGCCCTGCCGTTAATGATAGTTCTTTTGGAGACAATTCCAATTGTTCAATCGCTGGCCGTTCAAGGGCGTCATTTCTTAAAACCTTGAACGTACTAGTGGCAGTCAGGCCATTATCTGTTATAGCCATAATCACAGTTTCGCCGGCTTTTACTCCTGTTACTTTGCCGTTGTTATCCACTGTGGCAACAGAATTGTCGCTTGAAAACCAAGAAATTTTCGTGCTGGCGTCAGCGGGTTCCATTTTGGCATTCAAAACAGCTGTCTCCTGCTCTTTAATCGTTACGTCCTTATTTTCAATCGAAATGGACGTGGCCGGATCGGTCAATTTCAACGAAACATCATCAAACATGGCCGTTCCTGTTCCCGTTTCAAAGAAAAGCTGTACCCGGATGCTATCACAATTTTCCGGAGTCTTTACTTCCATTTTGATTTGCGACCAATCATTGGTTCCAGTCAATCGGGATGAGTAAAGAAGACCAAGCTGTGTCTTTCCCTCATAGGTAACGACTCTCATCCTCGCACCCTGGCTGCTGACAAGATTGTTAGTCTTCAGCCACGTGCTTAATTGATAAGTCTTTCCCCCTTTGACGGGTACATCCTGGGAAACGGCCGCCCTAGCAGATTGTGCGGCTGAAATTTTCAACCCATACTTGCCCGTGTGTCCAGCATCTTCGGAAATCGCCACCAGCGGACTGCCTGTCGGCTTCCACACGCTCCAGTTGGCTGCGCCTAATTGGTCCCAACCAGACGCAGCCACCTCGGTTTCTTCAAATCCTGTATTTAATAATCGATTAGTAGTTTCATCAGCAAAAATCAATGGTACATTGACGGACATGGTAATGAGTAAAGACAGTATGATCAGAACAGACAATCCTTTTGCAGGCTTTTTGTTCATCATTTCGCTCCTTTATCCTTTGATTCCCGTGTTGGCAACTCCCTTGATGAAATGATCCTGTGCTAAGAAATAAACAATGATGGTTGGCACAACAGCCGATACCGCTGCCGCCATTAGCAGGGAATACTCGGTGTTATACTCAGTGATAAAATGCTGGATGCCCAGCTGCAATGTGTATAAATGATCCGATGTCAGATAGATTAACGGTCCCAAGAAATCATTCCAGGAATGCATGAATGAGAAAATGACGAGTGTCGCGATGGCCGGTTTGGATAATGGCAGGATAATCCGCCAGTAGATGCCAAACTCACTCAAGCCGTCGATTCTTGCTGCTTCCAGCAATTCATCCGGGATTGATAGGAAGAACTGGCGGAACAGAAACACGCCAAATGGATTAAAGGCGCCAAGAATAATCAGTGCCCAGTGCGAATTCACAAGGCCAAGCTGCTTCATCAGCATAAATTGCGGAATCATCATGACCTGGTATGGAATCATCATTGTGGCCACATAGATGAAAAACAGGCGGTTGCTTTCCGGAAATTTAATTTTCGCAAACGCATAGCCGGCCAGTGAACTGTTGATAATCACCAAAATGGTGGTGATGACGGCAATTTTTAACGTATTTAAGTAATAAATATGGAAGGGCACAGCCGTCCAAACTTCCTTGTAATTTTCCCAGCGGAAGGTTTCCGGGATCCACTTGATGGGAAATCCGAAAATCTCCGTTTCCAGTTTCAAAGAAGCAGACAGCATCCAAACAAACGGAAGGACCATCGTCAAGGAAACTAAAATAACCACGATGTACTTAATGGCTTGACCAACCGCGAATTTTTTCTTCTTTTTTACTTCTGGTGTATAGACTTGAGCTTCAGTGGCAATATTCATACAATACTTCCGCTCCTTTCTGTCGGTTTAGTCATAGTTAATAGTTCACCCATTTTTTCTGTCCACTAAATTGGATGATTGAGATGATTAGAATCACCAAGAACAATACATAAGCCATCGCTGAGGCGTACCCGTACTCAAATTGTTTAAAGGCTGTATTGTAAATGTCGTAGACGAGCACATGGGTCGACCGGCCCGGTCCTCCCCCTGTCAGCACATAGATTAAATCAAATACTTTAAACGAGTTAATCACACCAATAATCGTGGTAAAGAACAATACAGGAGATAACGATGGCAGCGTGATATGGAAAAACTTCGTAATCGGTCCCGCACCGTCCAATTCGGCTGCTTCATAAAGATAATCTGGGATGTTTTGCAATCCCGCTAAAAATAGAATCATATAATAGCCAACTGAATGCCAAATATAGACAATCGATACGGAGATTAACGCCCAGGATGGCGATGATAGCCAGCCGGGAGGTGAGTCAATCCCCAGCTTCATTAATGTTCCGTTAATCGGACCCATTGACGGGTTAAAGATAAGCTGCCAGACAGCTGCAACAGCAATTGTCGCTGTGACATACGGCAGGAAAACGGCCGTCCGGAACACTTTGACAAAGCGGATACCCCGGTTTAAGGCAATCGCGATCAACACCGAAATAAATAGCGTAATCGGCACAGAGATTAACATGAACAAGATGCTATTAATAAATGAAATTTTGAAATTAGCATCCTTCAACAGCTGTTTATAGTTATCTAGTCCAATAAATTCGATATTCCCAAAGCCGTTCCAAGAGGTGAAACTCATAAAGAAGGAGGCAATCACGGGAACGAAGATAAATACAAGGAAGCCAATAATATTTGGCAGAAGAAAGGTATAAGCGGTGATTCGATTTCGCCTAATCGCTTTCGATTTTACAGCTTTACCAGGCTTCATACTGTTTCATCCTTTCTTTTAAAAAAATTGGCACTGCTGTATGAAGACCTTAGAGCAGTGCCAAGTTCGATGCTAATTACTTTTCTCCATACTTACTTGCCCATTCGTCTTTTACTCGTTTCGTGATGTCTTTGATGGTGTCATCAACTGATTTTTGGCCAATTAATGCAAGTTCTCCCTCTTGCTTGAAGATTTGTTCAACGACCACGTTTTTCACACCTGGTAACATTGGGTATTCTGGATATTCTTTTGTTTCCAAGAAATAATGAAGGTTCTTTGGCTTTTGTGAACCGTCGCCAAGATAAGCCGCTTCAACATCCTTGTCCATATATCCAGTTAAATAGCCTGCTCCAGCAAGAAGCTCTGCCCCTTCTTTACCTGTCATGTACTTCAGGAATTCAAATGCTTCTTTCGGATGTTTCGTATTTTTGTTCATCATGATCGAAACTGGCAATGCCAATGAAGTATTCTTGGCAACGCCTTCTGGATGCGGAATTGGCACAACATCCCAATCAAACTTTAAGGTTCCTTCTTTTTCCCCCTGACGAAGCTGGGCAACATGCCAATCGCCAATGATGTTCATCGCAATATTTCCTTTTTGGAAGGCGGCATTATAATGTGCTCCTGTTGAAACCTGTTCAGACCATTTCATGATCGAACCGTCCTTTTCAAGGTCAACCCTTGTTTGCAAGGCATCCTTAAATGGTTTCAGGTCTTTATCAATAATCGATGCTCCCTTTTGAACAGCACCCATGTACCAAGTTTGCGGCCATTGCTGCAGGTATGCTCCGTATACTTTGTTTTCTCCGCTGCCGCTTGTCATCTTCTTGGCTAATTCACGGAACTCATCCCACGTCATATCATCGCTTGGATATGGAACGCCTTTTTGATCGAATAAAGTCTTGTTATAGTAGAGCATCCAATTGGACTTACGGTAAGGAAGGCTGAGTACTTTTCCATCATATTTATAGGTGTCATACATCGACCCGTATCCGGAAACATCGACGCCGCTGTCTTTAATGTACTTATCTAGCGGTGCCAGAATTCCTGTGTCTACCATGTTATCCATTTGACCAGTAAATAGGTCATAGCCTTCTCCGCCAGAAAGCTGCATGCGGATTTTTTCATAATATTGCTGCTGCGGGAAGGTTTCGAATGTAATGTCGACATTCGGATGATCCTTTTTGAAATTTTCATAGCCTTGTTTAAAAATAGCTTCATCTGCAGGGAAAACGGCCATTTTCAAACTAACTTTTTCATTGGAACTCTTTTCTTCTTTTGGCTTTGCACTGCTTTTCTCTGTGTCGCCATTGGAACAGCCAACAATCAAGCTAAAACATAAAAGCAACAAAGCAACTAAACTAAAACGTTTTTTCATACATTGTCCCCCTTAAAATTTCTAATAGTTTGTTATATACTCAGTGTAAGGGTTTACAGTTTTCGAAATAAGTCGAAAATTTTCTTCCCCCTTTTTGCAGCCGGGAGTGACGATCATGATCTTTCTCTGCCTAGTTTTTATGGTATTTTTAATCTTTTTTATCTATAAATACCTTAGCAGCAGATCCATTTTCTTTTTATGTACGTTAACCATCGGGTGGATTTTGGCCTATATTTCATTCACCCTCTATTTATCAAAATTTAATTATTACTATAATGTGGTCAATCAATTCATTGATTTTGGTCCTGGAACCTGGAACCGCCTTGTCCTGAGAAACTTTGATGCACATACGTTAATTCGGCTGTTTAACCTGGGGATTATCTTATTTTATTTTTCCTTCCTTAGTTTTTCTATTTCGTTCATCAGCAGTCTCAGGAGCCACCCTAGATTGCGTTTTGTTTACCTGGGACTAGGGATTGTCGGGGTTATTCAGTTTCTTTTTTACGATCCAAGTCTTAATCTGATGCTTCAGGAATTAGCATTTCAGGCAGATAAGATGGTCCTGTATGAGCAGTTGAGCCGAACGGGCGATATTGTCTTTCAAGTGTTGAATGACACTTATCTGATTGTCAGCCTTGCCTTATTTTTGTACCATTACATCCGATATTACCAATTAAGGTCGATTCGAGATCATACATTCTATATCTCTATTAGTTTGCTGCCATTAACCTTTGTACACCTGTTTATTTTTTACTGGGCACCCTCCAACTTTGTCAGAATCACCTTTAGTAAAAGCTTTATCAATTATGTCCAGCCTTCGATTAATTTGTTTTTAATGGAATACCGCTTTTTCCCGCTCTTGGTCATTGGGGCAATCGGCATCATGCTTTATAATATTTACAAATTCAAAGCGAACGAAGCGCGCTATTCCAACATCAATATCATTACCAAGAAGAAAATTGACACTGCCTCATTAGGGCTTCGGGCATTCACCCATGCCATCAAAAATCATCTGCTGGCAATTCGCTCTGAGGCCGAATATTTACAGGAGAAATTCGCAGATGATGAAGATGCGCTGTACAGCCTTAAACTGATAACCGAATCGTGCGAGCAGTCGTTCCAAAGCATTAATCAAGCGAATGATAAGCTGAAGCAGATCACGTTGAACATTAAGGCCGTTCCGCTCGATATCCCTATTGAAAGGGCGATTCAACGGTTTCATTCCAGTTTGAAGGATGTTGAAATACATTTTGAGAAAACAAATTCTAGCATCCTTGTCTACATGGATGAAGAATACATCTACGAGGTGCTCAATAATATCCTTAAAAATTCGGTGGAGGCTCTTTCTAATGTTGGCGGGTCTATCTGGATCAGTGTAAACTATGTAGATCAGTGGGGTACGATTTCGATTCGGGACAACGGACCAGGAATTGAAGCGGATCACGTGGAAGAAATTTTCACCCCCTTCTTCTCTACAAAGCCAAGCATCACCAATTGGGGAATTGGCTTATCCTTCTGCCACAAAGTTATCACAGCACACAGCGGCAAGATTGAGGTTAAAAGTGAAGTAGGTAAATATACACAGTTTGATATTCTATTGCCACTGGTAAAAAGGGTATAAAATATACCCCGTATCTGGGGGGAGGTATTTTCGTGGAAAATATTCATATTTTAATAGCAGACGACATGGAAGCCCATCGCAGAAGGCTTGAAAGAATCATCAACAGTGTGGACAACCTTTCAATTGCAGCTTCTGCCAAAAGCGGCTATGAGGCTGTGGCCTATGCGGCCATTAAGAAACCGGATATTGTTTTGATGGACATTGAAATGGAGAGTCAAATGGCGGGGGTTAAGGCAGCTTCAGAGATTCATAAGATTCTACCCGATACAAAAATCATTATGCTGACGGTTCACCAGGATAATAATATTGTCTTTGCCGCCTTTCAAACCGGCATCGTCGACTATTTAATGAAAGCGGCCCCAAAGGAAGAAATCATTGAAGCGATTTATTCGGCTTACAACAACCAATCGCCCATCCGGCCGATTATTGCAGAAAAAATTAGAACGGAGTTTGCCCGTATCAAAAAATCAGAGGATCAATTAACGCACTTTTTTAAGATTATTGCCAACCTGACCCAATCGGAGCTGGAGATTTTAAAAATGCTTTGCAGCGGCCTAAAGCGCAAGGAAATTGCTGACATCCGCGCCGTCGAAGTCGAAACCATCAAGAAGCAAATCAGCAGCCTGTTGAAAAAATTCGACAAAAACAGCACCAAAGAAATCATCACCGAAGTCAACGAACTACGACTGTTTGATTTGATTAAGGATATATCATGATGCATGGGGACGGTTCTTCTGCTTCAAAAGCAGAAGAACCGTCCCCTCGTCTTATTTTGGCTGCAGGACAACTTCTAGTGGCTGTGCATTCTTGCTATCAAACTCTATTACGGTACGGTCGTTCTCAGATGAGAGAATTCTAATGCGGGAATCTGTTGAAGCAAGTGTCCATTCCCCCTCAATAGTCAGCTTCATCGGGCGCATGATACTTTCAGCATGGCGCCATGTACGGGAATAGATACTGACCTCCTTTTGCACACCATTCTCATCATATTGGTCCGCTTCGGTACCCTCGTATAAGCGTAAATCAGGGTCAACCGCGCTAAGGACTAACTTTTCTCCATCCATCTTCGTCATCACCATCGATGGGGTATCGACGCCTCGCACGATTCCTTGGTTGATAGAGTCGTTTGCTTCAAACAAGGCATAGCCTGTAATCCCAGTTAGACGGTCTTGAACGATATGGGCGAACCGATTCTGCTGGAGGACCGTGTAAGGGGCCATGCCGGGATCTTTCATGGAGGAAGCAAAATCGGCCATTTGGTTTTCATTCGTATTCACCAAAACGGCATACTGGTACTTTCCGTCCTTTGGTGCTTTTCCATGATCTATCCAAGCAGTTGAAAAATTCCCAGACGTGTCTGATCCGTCCTTCTGGTTCTTGGACTGCTGCAATGACCTTGTAAAGGAAATCGTTTGTCCAGACGGTACATAAAAACCATTGTGCTTATTATCAATTAGCCATGCATCTTGGGTGAGTGCGAGCTGATTTTGATAAGGGAATGCGGAAATCGCGCCTGTGTTGGACATCCACACCGGCTCCGCTTCTGTTTCCATGTAATTTTGGAACAGTGTCGTTTCGGTTGGATATTCACTGTTATTATTTTCAATATCCGAACCAAGGGCAACAATTCGATTGTCAAAGAAGAAATAGGATTTTCGTGCCCGATGGGTTCCATCATATTTTGGATGCTCATGCAGCTTCATGGCGAACATCCCATTTTGTCCTTGGAGACTCAAGCTTCCAGAATACGTCTCATCGGAAATCAGCATTTCTTCGATGCCGCTAAAACGGTCGACGTTTCGGACATCAGAACGCAATTTGTCAAATGGCAGATGAATCGTCGTGGTCCCCGGCCAGCGGTTCCAATCCCAGCCTTCCTGCACATAGCCGCTGTCCCGGTGATTAGAGGCACCCATAATTTGCATTTGGCCATAGGACATATAGCGTCCATATAAATTGGCATCCTGATAGGTTTCATTCCCCCACAAATAACGGCTAAAGCCCTTTACACCGACAAGCCAGTTGTCCCGTCTTTGAATGCCAAGATTGGCGTAATTCATCGACCAAAATCCGGTTGGTGCTGCCTCTGCCGTAATACCCTGCTGCTTGAACTGCTTAGACCATGTATCATCCTTGTCGATGAGCCTTAAATAAGCAGCCGCCACTTCATGGTCAATCGGCTCTTTTCCGTCTGGAGATCCCGCTAACGCCATATACCGATAAGGAGGCAATGCTAACGCACCTTTTCCATCCGGATGTCGCCCGGCTACACTGATCAGCCACTGGGTTTTGTTTGAATACAGGCGCATCGACATCAATGCCTTTTTCAATGTTGCATGGGCTTCCTCGCTGACTCTGAAAGGACCGCCTGATAAAACATACATAATCGGTGTCACGCCGTTAAAGGCATCCTTTGCATAAGCCGGGTAATGATTATCATGATGATAGGCAGAGCCGTCCTTCTTAAAGGCAGGATCTAATCCATTTGCCGGAAGAAGTCCTTGTGACAGCCAAGAGGTGAAGCTTTCCATATCTCTTATTTTTCCCTTCGAATCCTCCTGGACAAGGATACTGGCCAGCATTCCATTTAAGGTGGTGTTTAGGATGTCGATATTGCTGATAACCTCTTCTTTAGGTGTATAAATTTTTCCCGCACCACTTAACCAAAACAGAGCTTTTTGAGTCCGCTCCAGAAGACCGGCTTCTTTTAAAACATCCCGCATCAGGAAGGCGGATGAATAAAACCCGCGGATATTATAGCCGAGATGGTGCATCGTTCCTTGCCCGCTTCCGTCGGCCCAGCCTTGATCGGCCAAATGATCGGACAAGTCGATATACATTTGTTTAAGCTCATTTTTGGTCGTCTCATCCGTGGCAGACAGATACGTGTTAGCTACTAAATCCATGAAGTCAGTGAAAGCCCTAAGATCGGCTGTATTGCTAAGCTCTTTAAAATCCGGTTTTATGGCCGCCGGAGCCTGGTCAAAGTGCGGCATAAACAGGGAAGCACCGTGTATTCCATATTCATCACGGGATATTCCGAATGACGCATAGCGGCTGCGAATGTCAGCTAGCAGTGTATCTGTTACCTTTTGCTTTTTAAAAAGTAACTCTGTGAATTTTGTTTCGATTTGGCGGATACCAGCCAGGCTTTCTTCGGTTACATTGGTTTGAGGTTCTGGTGGTGTAAGCTTGGAATAATTCAGGAGACCAAGCCAATGGGCGTTTGCTGCTTCCATCACGTCCGGATTCACAAATGGTACTTGAGCATCCGGGGTGTGGTGCCGCGGGTCAATTGGAGTTGATAGCATCATGGAGTCAAAATACAATGTCCCTGATTCGGATTTAGGTGCAACAACGGTCATGCGGTTCATGTGCGGGTGCGGTATTCCTTGCATATCACGTTCAAATGATACCCAGACGGTCCGCCATCCTGTAAAGTTCAGGTTCATGTCAAACCAGCTGTCAACGTGATTGCCTCGGCCAAATTGAAAGGTAGCAGTGTCGTTTACGGGCTTTTCATTGTAGACCCAGACGACAAATGACTTGATTGATTGGTCTTGATTGTTAGGGACAAATGGAGTAAATCCAATTTTCTCATTGACGATTAATTTTGAGCCGCTCGTGTAGTTCCATTTTAGCGAGTGTTGGCCGTCCTTTGAGTGGTGGCCATCCAGTTCGAGCGCTGCCCCGTTGTCTGTTTTAAACGTCTTCGGGATGCCGTTTTCAAACAAGAAAAGCGGGATCCCTATTGCTCGAGCGTCACTCTCTAGCTGTGCGGCACGAGTTGATAGGTCCTGCACGCCTGCAGAAGTGGCTGTGCTTGAAGCTGCCAATGCCGTTTTCGGGCTAACTGTATCAGGTGGTACAATGGTTAATGGCACCGTCAAAGCCGCTGTTAATGTTAATGCGGTGAGCCGTTTTCCATAACGCTTCCCCTCTTTTTTAGGATACTGTTTTCCTTGCTGGAAATCTTGCTGCTTGTGTTTTGAATCTCTCATTCTCATCTACTTCCATCTCCTTCCCCTTCTATAAGCTAAAACGCTTACAATTACCATTCTAGGGAGAAACAGAGAGATGACGGAAGGTGAAAACTTTATACCCCCAGATTCGCTTTCCTTATTTATTTACTGTATATTAGGCCCCAAGTGATAATCAGGTCATTGAAAAAAGGCTTAATAAAAAAGCTGTCTTAATTGATTAAGACAGCCCCTGCAACCTAATATATAGATATCAATCTTTACTCTTAGAGACAATTAATTTACATTAGTCAAGATTATACTGAAATAGTTTCAGTTCCTTCAGCATTACCCTCCAACGCCTCTGTTTCCTGCTGATTTCCTGCAATTTTTTTAGGTATAAAGACGAGGAAAAGTAAAGAGGCAGCTGTAAAAATGGTCAATAACAAAGCCGTACTAGACAGAGCACCTACCGCGTGTCCTCCTGCTGAAAAAAGAGCAAAGGTAACCAAGGCAAAAGAGGCCCCGACACGTGAAGCAACATTTTCTATTGTAATATAAGTAAAAGATACGACCCCAAGGCGGGATGGACTTGCTTTTGAAACAATCACAGATTTAACGACAGGGCCTACCGTACCAATAGAGGCACCAATTAAACTCATAGAAATGAATAGATAGAGGAACGAGGTATCCACTTTAGCCATTGATAACATGCCTACCCCGGCTACCAGCACTACAATGCTTGAACCAATTAACCTGCGGGTTGAGATTTTACTGATTAACCGGCCACTCACGATATTAGCTAATGCCATTGTTAAAAAAAGCGGGAATTGCAGCATGCCGACAACCATCGAAGACTTCCCTTGTACACTCTGTACGAAGAAGGTTAAAACATACATCACGCTGCTGAAGGACATGTACATAATAACAGCAATAACGGAGGGAGCCCAAAAGTTTCTGGTCTTTGCATATTGGATATCGAGCAGCGGCTTCTTCTGTCTTTTCTCAACAACAAGCAATAAAATGAACGACACGACCGAAACAGCAAGGGCAGGAACCCACATCCACGAGGAAATTCCATAATTATTAATAAATGTTGGTACGGTCAGAAGACCTCCTAATAACAAAAAGACGAACAATACTCCTAAAAAATCAAAAGAGGAAGATTTGGTTCCTTTTACATCCGGCACTCCAAAAGCAAATAGTAATAAAGTAATGACGCCCAATAGACTGCAAAGGAAAAAGATAGAGTTCCAGCCAAGCTGATCAACAAAGATTCCGCTTAACAGCGGTCCTGCCAGACCTCCGATAACCGTATAAAATCCATAAATCCCCATTGTTTTTCCGCGCTGCTCATGGGTGAAGTATTTTCCTACGAAGGAAACACCAGCGGGAATCACTGCGGCCCCTGAAAATCCTTTCAAAAACAACCCTACGACCAAAACCCAGAACGCGGGAGCAGCGGCAATTAACAGGGAACCAATCGCGAGTAAAGCTGCTCCGAACAAAATAACAATTTTCTGTCCAAATGTGTCAGACAGCCATCCCATTAACGGCTGAAATCCCGTTAAACCTAAAGCAAACCCAAGCTGCATATATACGGAATATCCCGCTCCCAATTGGAAGTGTTCAAGCATTTTAGGATAGGCCGGTATATGTGTTGCTTCCGCAAATACGATTAGCAGAATTCCCAGACATAAGAAATGAAAAGACCTGCGCACTGATTTTTCCCCCATTATTTACCCCTCCGTATATAGAAAAACTGGAATTTATCCTGACCAAACCGAGTAAAAGAGACGGCAAAAGCCGCCCCTCATGATTACCCTAGCTGAATGACACACGTTTTTTCCCTTGTGTTTTCAAGAATGGAATCAGTTCCAAAACCGCTGTCTTTTACTCCCCCAAATGGCAATTCCGGACCAACATGGCGATACGTATTTACCCATACATTCCCTGATTCTAATTTTCTGATCATCCTGTGTGCACGATCTAAATTTGATGTCCAAACGCCTGCTCCTAAACCAAAACTGGTATCATTGGCAATTGCCAGAGCTTCCTCCTCCGTTTCAAAAGTCATAACAGTTGCAACAGGGCCAAAAATCTCTTCTTGGCAAATGCGTAGAGAATTATGCCCGACACGAATCAAAGTTGGCTCTATCCAATACCCGTTAGCAAATTGGGGTTCATTCGGCAAGATAGTCCCACCGCCTGAGCGCCCGCCGAAGATGATTTCTCCACCTTCTTGTTTTCCTAATTCAATAAAGCTCCTTACCTTGTTATATTGAGCTTCATTGGCGATTGGCCCCATGGTTGTAAGTGGATCCATTGGATCTCCAAGTACGGTATTTTTCTTTACCACTTCTGTCATTAATGAAATCATTTCCTCAAATACCGATTGCTGAATTAGAATTCGTGACCCTCCCACACAAAGCTGGCCTGCGTTTCCTGTATATATCCCATTGATGGTCACTCCTTCAGCCGCTTTTTTCAAATCTGCATCTGCAAAAACAATATTAGGCGACTTCCCGCCTAATTCAAATGTAAGCGGCTTTGGTGCTTGAGCGGTTGAACGGACAATGGCCTTCGCAGTGTTGCCTGACCCCGTAAGAGATACCCGATTGACATCAGGATGGCTGACCAACGCTTCCCCTATTAGTCCGTCCCCGGAAACCACATTTAAGATCCCGGCGGGAAGAATCTCATTCAGTATCTCACCATAGCGCAAGCAGGACACCGAGGCAAATTCAGATGGTTTGATAATCACGGCATTTCCGGCTGCAAGTGCATATGCCGCTTTGATGGTAAAAGTGAACAGCGGTGAATTCCATGGCAGAATTCCAACAACGATGCCTAATGGCTCCCTTAGTGTATAGCCAAAAGTTTGCGGGCTTAATGGAATGGTCTCGCCCCGGCTTGCAATCGAAGCTGACTGTGCGGCATCATACCATATACTCCTTAACACCGGAATTAATCCATAGCTAGTTTCGCGGATTACCCAGCCGCTGTCGTTCGTTTCAAGCATGGCTAACTCCTCTGCATGGCTCAAAAGACAATCACCGATTTGTCTTAGGAATGCGGCTCGTTCCATTGCGGAAACCGAAGCCCACTTCCCAAAAGCCTTCCTAGCAGCTGAAATTGCTTCCTTTACATCCTCCACCGTGCTCAGGGGAATTCTTGCCCATTCCCTGCCATCTGCAGGATTTACACTATCGAGTGTTTCTCCCAATGCAGCAGGCTGTATTTTTCCATTTATGAGATTATTAAATTCCCGAATCTTATTGGCTGTCTCCAAATTGGTTCACCCCTTTTAAACTACTAATATTCCCTTTTACCACCCTAACGCAGCCGCAGCTTTCTCATAGTAATAGTGGGTGCCGCCAAGGTAATGTTCATAAAAACGCGCCCGCTTGACATATAAATGACAATCTATTTCTTCTGTAAATCCAATTCCTCCATGTATCTGCACATTTTGCCCAGCTGCCCGATTAAATGCTTCTGCCGCAAAAAGACGGGCACCTGCAATCGCTTGAACACGATCTTCAGCTTGATTCTCCAGTGCCCAGTTGGCATAATACGCTAATGATCTTGCAGTCTCAAGATCTACTTTCATATCCGCGATTCGATGCTTGATGGCCTGGAACCGGCCAATCGGCTGACCAAATTGAACTCTGATTTTTGCGTATTCGGCAGCCATTTCCACTATCTTCTCGATTCCCCCCACCATCACCGAGGCTAGTGCCGCATTAATAGCGAGTAATCCTTCCTCGAGAATATCCCAGCCCTGATGCAGCGGCCCTAGCAGCTGTTCTCGCCCTGCCCTTACGTTATCAAGCTTTATTTCTCCGAGCTGGCGTGACTCATCAATATTCTTCTGTCTGCGAATTTCGAACTGCTCAGTACGATCAAGGATGACAAGTGAGATTCCGTCTTTGCCTCCTTCATTTGCAGTTCGAACAATAAGAATGAAGCTATCTGCAAGCTCAGCATCTGGTATTAAAGTCTTCATTCCATTTAAAACGATATCCTCACCTTCTAACACAGCAGTCATCCTGATTTCAGAGGGATGCCAGCTGCTTTCCGGCTCAAGCCAGGCAATCGAAAAGGTATGGGAACCTTCCGCAATCGCTGGAAGATATCTTTTCTTCTGCTCTTCTGTTCCATATTTTTCAAGGATTGGCACAGCAAATGCATTGGTTTCTAGATATAGGCCAGGCATAACACTGCGTCCCCACTCCTCAAGGACTGGGACAAGATCCAATGCCCCAAGTCCCATTCCACCATACTCTTCGGAAATATTAATGGACGCGCAGCCTAATTCCACTAACCCTGAAAAGATAGATTGATAGTAATCTACATCACCATTCATAAACTGGCGGGCAATTTTTGTTTGTCCTTTATCAGCTAAATACTTTCGTACATATGTGCCAAATACTTCTTGTTCCTCATTTAATGAAAAATCCATTCATCTTCACCTCCATAATCACTAACGTCCCATATCTTTTGGCAATCCAAGTATCCGTTCTGCAATGGTGTTTCTTTGAACCTCGCTTGTTCCGCCGCCGATGGTCATTCCGAACGAATATAGATAAGTTTCCTGCCAATAGGAATCCCCGTAGACAGCATCCTCTTTCCATAACATCCCCCGGTGCCCTTGAATGGATATAGATTGGGCAAACAGTTCCTTTGTCAATTCACTGACCTGAAGCTTATCCATCGACCCTTCTGGACCGGGATGACCGTTCTTGATTGTTTTTGTTAAGTTACGATAATAATTTAATAGCGAACCTCGTGAACGGGTATATAAATCTACCATCGTCTTCCTGACAAAAGGACTTTTAATTAACGGACGGCCTTCTTCCTGTAATTCTTTTGTTAAGAAGACTAAATCTTGAAATTGCTGCTCAAGTGTAAATACCTGTGCCCCAATCCCCGTCCTTTCATGCATAAGCAAGGCAATCATTACCTTCCAGCCTTCATCGACTTCCCCGATGATATCGGCATCATAGGCAACGGCGTCATTTAAATACACTTCATTAAAATCGTGTTTTCCATCCATCTGGATAATCGGCCGTGTCTCGACTCCTGGCTGATGCATATCTAAAAGGAAAACGGTAATCCCTTTGTGCTTCTTTTCCCCTTTGCTTGTACGGGCCAGAAGAAAACAGCGATCGGCTAAATGTCCAAAACTCGTCCAGACCTTTTGACCGTTAATGATCCATTTTTCTCCCTCTTTTACAGCAGTTGTTTGAATGGCCGTTAAGTCCGACCCCGCATTAGGCTCTGAATAGCCCTGACACCATACCTCTTCGCCAGTAAGGATTTTCGGGATATAGGCTTCTCTTTGTTCTTCTGTCCCTATCTGCATTAAGGTTGGCGCAACCATATGAATTCCAACATAATTCACCAGCGGCGGGGCCTTCACCCGAACCATTTCCTGCTGATAAATAATTTCCTCAATTAAACTTGCATCTCTTCCCCCATATTTTTCCGGCCAGGCAATCGCAGCCCAG
This sequence comes from Neobacillus sp. SAB-20_R2A, assembly GCF_049568635.1. Taxonomy (NCBI): domain Bacteria; kingdom Bacillati; phylum Bacillota; class Bacilli; order Caryophanales; family Bacillaceae; genus Neobacillus; species Neobacillus sp. SAB-20_R2A. The sequence continues at coordinate 5,323,694 of NZ_CP145895.1, forward strand.
CCGCCTTCATATAATTTTTTCTGCCAATCTCTAAGAAACTTAGAATACTCCCCTAACTCCTCAGGCAGCTCCCTATTTCCCTCCAGCCAGCCATCCGGTAAATTTTCCTCGAGCCATGTTCTTAGCTCCATGCGAAATGCTTCTTCCTGTTCTGTAAATGAAAAATCCATTCCCTTTCTCCTCCCTTCAACTCTATTAAACGTCCCTTATTATGCGGGAATCCATTGTGGCAAGGCACGCTCATTCGTGATGTCCCGCCATGTCATACTGACACTCATTCCAATTCGGACATCTTCTGGATTACACTCCAGGACGTTTCCGATAATCTTTACAGCTGGTGCCTTCTCAAGCTCAACAATCGCAATGACAAGCGGCAGGGAATCTTGGAATCCCGGCAGGAACGGCCGGTAAGAGATGACGTACGAGTAAACCGTCCCTTTTACATCACCACCAAAGTTTTCCCAGCTGAGTTCAGTGCTTCCACATTTTGCACACGCTGGACCAGGTGGATGTGAATAATTCTGGCAGCTTTCACATTTTTGGATGATTAACTCATGACGATCTGCTCCATCCCAATAGGGCTGATTATCCTGATTTTTTAGTGGAATTGGTTTTTGATTATCCATCATTTTCCCTCCTAGTTTCTTAGAATCATAGCACCTGCAATATCAGGTCCCGCCCAGCCGGTGCATAGCCCAATTTCGCAATTTTCTACTTGGCGATCCGTTCCCTTATATTCGTGACGGATTTGACGGACAATTTCCAACACATTATTCATCCCATGTGTATATCCTTCCGAAAGCATGCCTCCGGCAGTATTACTCGGCAGCTTGCCTCCCATTCTTAGGTTTCCCTCTGCTACAAAGTCACCCACTTCTCCGCGGGGAGCGATTCCGTAAGCCTCCAGCTGCCGCAGCACCACCCAGCTATAACAATCATAAATAGAGGCAACATGCAGGTCTTCCGGCTTTACACCGGCCATTTTGAACACTTCAGGGGCGACATAATCAGCAGCTACCTCCGACAAATTGGTCCAGTAATGAGCATGTGACACACATTGTCTGGCCGCAATCCCCATAATATAAACAGGCCTAGATTTACAGCCTTTCGCCCGATCAGCCGTGGTCACGATAATAGCGTTTGCCTCATCTGATTCCAAACAAAAATCATGTTTGTTAAATGGATAACTGAGAGGCGGAGTCTGTTTATATTCCTCCATCGTCAATGGTTTCCCATAGAAAAAGGCCTTCGGATTTCGCTGCGCATGCTCGTAAAAACTTACACACACATGACCTAGATGTTCCTTTGTAAGGCCGGTTTCATACATATGGCGGGTGGCAAATAATCCAAACCATTGACTAGGACTTCCTGCTCCATATGGAATGATAAAGCTGCCTCCGTCAATCGCATGTTGGAGCATATTTACATCCCAGCCTCCGCCTCCCATTCTGACGCCGGAGCGGCCGTTCATGGAACGATAAATGAGAACTGTATTGGCCTGCCCTGTTTCAATTAACCCGATGGCATCTGCGATCAGCATTTCCGTACTGCTTCCACCGCCAAGGATGTCCTTTACATATTTGGGACGAACCCCTAAATAAGTTGCTAATTGATGGGAGGTACAAGAATCGTTTTCACTGTAGCTCATAAACCCATCAATATCTTTAGCGGTAAGACCGGCATCATTAATGGCCGCCCTTGCTGCATCCAAAGACAGATGCAAGGGAGTGGTTCCGGAATTTTTTGACCTCTCACTCTCTCCTACCCCAACAATGGCATAGCGTTCTTTAATACTTGCCACGATAAAACACCCCTTTTCTTTTTAAAAAAACTGTAAAATAGCCTGTCCTGAACCAACGACTTGCTGAGCACTTTTTTGTGCTTTTAGCTCCAGGTTTGCAAACTGTTTCCCGTCTTTTTCATAGAGCTCTTGAACGACTGCCGAACAAGTAATTTTGTCACCCGGTTGTGTTATGCTGCCAAATCTCATCCGCAAATTGGCTAATTCTGCACTAGTACCGGCCAGACTGTTTACATATTCACCTAAAAACCCCATGATGAGCATACCGTGGGCAATCACTCCCGGCATTCCGATACTTTGGGCAAATTCATCATCCGTATGAAGCGGGTTAAAGTCCCCTGAAGCCCCAGCATATTTCACTAACTGCACCTTGGTAACAGGCGGTTTAACCAATGGCTGAAGCTCCTGTCCCTGCTGCAAATCTTCGTATTTTAACAACTTCTTCTCCTCCTTCCTGATAAACAGACTGTTGAATTATCCCTTTTGCTCAAAAGCTCAGCTTTTTAAGCCTGCTGCAGTTTGGGACGATAAATAATATTCATCCGGCTAACGACAACCATATTTCCGCTTTCATCGGCAATTTCTGTGTCCAGGACTAAAAATTGCATTTTGCCGCTTTTCCCTTCCCTTTCATATAAATCTGCCACCTTCATCTGACAAATGAGCCGGTCCCCGGGACGAATCGGCCGATGATATATGAATTCCTGCTCACCATGCAGCATTCTTTTTGGATCCAAATCTAGAGAAATTCCTTCTCCCTCAGCTCCGATGACAATCGGAAAAGTAGGGGGAGCAATAATTCCTCGATAAGGGGTTTTTGCTGCATACTCCTCATCTGTATAAAGCGGATGATCGTCCCCAATTGCTTGTGCAAATTGACGGATATGTCTTTTCTCTACCTCAAATAGAAACGCTGGACCTGTTAATCCGATAATGCTGTTATCTAATTCCATCATTTCACCCCATAACCTCTGATTGTTCCAAAACTGGATGACTTGCGATGATTAAAGCATCCGCTGCTTTTAGGCCGTTTTCATAGACAATGATTGGATTAATATCCAATTCCTCGATCAACCCATTCGCATCCATAATCAACTCAGAGATATTCAACAGCACATCCATAATGGCATCCAGATCTGCTGGAGACTGGCCCCGCACTCCCTTAAGAATCGCCCTTGCCTTTATCTCCTCAATCATTTCGGCAGCATCCTGTCTGGTGATAGGTGCAACCCGGAAAGATATGTCTTTAAATGTCTCTACAAAAATGCCGCCTAATCCAAACATGATGACCGGTCCAAAGGCGGGATCCTTTGTAACGCCTACAATGACTTCAATGCCTTTTGGCAGCATTTCATGAACAGATACTCCGTTTATCACAGCGTCTGATTTATACAGTTTGGCTGAGCGCAGAATATCAGCATAGGCGCTTTGCAGCTCCCGCTCGTTTTCAATATTTAACCGAATACCATTTGCCTCCGTTTTGTGCGGGATGTCTTTAGAATCAATCTTCAGGACGACCGGATAACCGATTGTATCAGCATGCTGAACCGCTTCTTCTAAGGTTTGCGCCAATGCCTTTTTTGCAGTTGGAATGTCGTATTGCGCTAACAATTTACTGGCTTCAAATTCACTTAGAGCGGCACCCGGCTTTAGCAGATGATGCAATAATTGTTTGGCATCCTGCCTCTCTTGTTTAAAAGCTTTCTCCTGGGTATTGGCCAGCTGATTCTTCCGGTATTTGTCACTGTATCCGACAAGTTTGGCGAGAGAACTAATCGGATTCAAATCACCTGGTATCACAGGAATGCCATTTCTCTCTAGTTCTGGTGCAGCTTTTGGAATCGACATTCCTTGTAACGGGAAGGTCGTCACGAGCACGAATTTATCGGAGTGTTTGCAGGTTTGGATAAATTCCTTTAGCAGTGGATGATGTGCTTCCCAAAACATGGGGAACTCTGTGAAGATAATGTTATCGACCTCCGGATCCTCGACAAGCGCTTTTAGTGGTGCAATAAATAACTCAGGGTTTGTCACCGACGCGGCAGCAGTCAGGTCTATCGGGTTAGATGCACTAGCAAATGACGGGATACACTGTTTAATTTTCTTCTGTGTTTCTTCGCAAAGCGGGAGGATATGAAGCCCATTCGCTTCGCAGCGGTCGGCTTCATTGATTCCTCTGCCACCTGAGCTGGTAATAATCACAGTATTGCGTCCCGTAGGAAGTTTTCCTGACAAGAAGAGCTTGGAAAAAGAAATGATTTCTTCATAGTCATTCGCTCTGACTATTCCTGTTTGTTTAAAAAAGGCATCGTAGATTTGATCAGAGCCGGCAAGAGATCCGGTATGAGAAGCTGCCGCCCGGCTTCCTGCGTTACTTCGCCCTGTTTTCATAACAATTATCGGTTTATTGCAATTAAGTGCTTCTTTTGCCAAGCGCCGCAATTTAGCTGGATCCTTCGCCCCTTCGAGATAACCGCTGATCACCTTAGTCTTCGGATCATGAATCATGTATTCGACGACATCCGCAAATTCTATATCCATTTCATTCCCCACGCTCACAAAATAATTAAAGGTCAGTCCATGCTGCGCTGCTGCCATATACGTAAGAACGCCAAAGGCGCCGCTTTGTGAAACGTAACCTACAGCCCGCTCCTCCTGTAAGGGGTGGCTCATAACCCCTGGAGAAAAAGTCCCGACTAGTCCGTTAATGGTGTTGACCAAGCCCACGCAGTTAGGGCCAATGAAGCGGATACCGTTCTTGCGGGCCATCTCCGCCATTATTGCTTGCTGCCTTTTTCCCTCTTCCCCCGTTTCTGAATATCCTGAGGCAAAGATGATGCCGGCCTTTACTCTTTTCTTGGCGCAATCCTCCAGGCTTTGTTGAACTTGATTGGCACTAACGCAGAAGATCGCTAAATCAACCGATCCAGGGACCTCTGTTAAAGATGGGTAACATGTCAAGCCAGCTATCTCTGATGACCTCGGGTTAATCGGATAAATTTCTCCTGTAAAATTCCCATCTAATAAAGCCTTTACTTGGATATGACCAAGCTTATTAGGATTTTCTGATGCGCCTAATACGGCGACAGAACGGGGAAAAAATAATGGCTCCAAACTTTCATAGGAAGCGTTTTCATTCATTGCGTTTACCACCCCAATCTCAAAATTGAAAACTTGTTTCTTATCATAAATGATTGATTTTAAAAATTCAGAAAATAAATCATCTTATATTATTTAATTATTAGGCGAAATAAAAATGGAAAAATGCTAAAAAAGGTGAACCTGACAAGCTTGAAAAAATAACAGCATTTTTTTATGTACACAATGATCACGACAACCGTTCACAACTACCACGACATTGGTAAGAGATAAACCTTTTTTTAGCAGCTTTTTGAACAAAAAAGAACCTTATGCACATTTTCTATGCATAAGGTCATTCCTTGCTTACTGAAATCGCTCCAGCCAATTCAACAGTTTTGTTTGTATTTTTTTAGATGGAATCTTTTTTCCTCGTTCAATATTACTTAAATAGGAAGTTGAAATTTCCAGCTCCTCAGATACAACAGCCAATGGCAGATTATATTTTTCTCGGGTCTCCCTGAAACGCTCTCCGATTATTTCATCCACTTCCCCGATCAACTCTTTCGATGGATGCTTCATACTCTTTCCTTGCTGACTTCTCTTGATTGGACGGTATTGCTCCTTAATAAATTCAGGTGGATCTATTAGAATCATTGCGTTCATCCAGATCCGGCCCCAGCCTTTTTGTTCTGCTATTGCCTCATCCCATTTTTCATAATACCATGCTCCAATTAAACCATCCTGCTGCAAAGTGTCCAATGCTTTTTCGAATCGTTCCCTTGTCCGTGATGGCGTCCGCTCATTTATTCTCACACCGATCGCCTCTAGCAATGTGCTTATCTTATTCGGTTGTAGAAAATGACCCTTCCTTGCCTGAATTCGCCACCGCCAGCTTAAATATCTTAATAGCCGCTTTTCCCAAGTTTTTCGATATGGATCATAATGCAATACTTTTAATGGGAGAAGTGCAACTTGGCGTCCAGAACCAAACAGGTACTTTGCAAAAACTTGATCCACTTTATATCTAATCTTTCTTTCTATAGATTCTTCTGTTATTGGAAATTCCTTGTGATTTTGATCAACAAAAACAAACGCCCTTCCCTGCAGCTTTGTCTCAACAGGCTTCCCTTTTTCATAAACGATCGTCTTCTCCAATTCAATCCAAAGCTTTTGAATAATTGAGAGCGATTTCAAAACTTGTCGTCTCTGTTTTTCCTCGTACCCTCCGCGGCGGCCTTCACCACCTAATTTGGGTTTTAAACCTCTAATCGCTAACAGGTCATCTAATTGAATTTCCACTATGTCGTCAGTATGCTTAGCGATAGATAAGAAAAATGTGCATAGTGCGTCAAATATATCAGCTTCCAAGTCGGATAAAACTTGGACATCATTCCATGTATCTTTGACAATAGAGTGGTTTTTGTTAAACGGATAATGGTCTTTTTTAAATGGTTTAATTTGGAGAATTCCTTCTAAACTGCCTTTTACCAAAGCGGTTGTAGGCCATAAATCAGATTCATTTTGGTGAAAACACATTTTATAAAATGCTTCGCGGACAGATTGGTATGGTGAATTGTTCATGACGTATATATAATCATGAACCGCTAAATTAAAGGTTAATTCGTTGATCGGAGAAGTCATTGGGAACTCAAAATGTGACGTGTCTTCCTTTAAATAAAGCATTGCTTCAATTTGCTGGACAGAGTAATTTTCTAGATTTAAAAAGTCGATAATCTTCTGAACCCAGTCAAATGTATAAGCATTAACAATATCAGTAAATCGCAAGAGGAATTGATTATTACTAGATAAATTCTTGGAAATATATTCATAGAAAAGTTCATTTAATTCTTTTTTATCGAGTGTAACTAACTTGTTTTTCCCTAGTGAATGTTCCATGTCCTCCAATACCCATTCAGTCAAATGAACTCTGAACCATTTACAGAAATTTTGCCATGCCTCATCATTCACTAAAAAAGTGTCTCTCTTTAAGATATCTTCAATATATTGAATGGATCTATTTTTCAATCTCTTATCATTAAGAATATTGGTGAAGACAGGGGATAACTTTTTGTACTTCGTTAACAGGAATGTCACTATATTTTCCGCAATTAATCGTATTAATCGATTTCTTGCTAATAACCGCAGGCTATTAAAGACATGTGCGCTCTCTTGATATACTCGATCCCAAATAATAAATGACCTGCTTCCATTAACATTGGTAAAAAGTGGAATCCCCATAAGCGATCCGTTTGATTGATTCACTTCTCCCCACTCGTCTTCTTCCAATTTATGCTCCTGCTCATAGACACAAAGAATAAGAAAATTATCGATCTTCGCTGATAGCTGTTCGGCCAGTCGACTGGCGCCCTTGCCATCCTTCCGGTTTTGATTGGCAATATTATGATTTAACATCATTACCTCCTCGACTTTAAATAGAAAGTGCAAAAGGTGGAGAAAAAGTCTTGGTGCTTTATTAACAAATTTAGTTATTTTTTAGTGTACCATCGGCTTTTATATTATTCAATATTTTCAGAAATCAGATCCTATGACTTGGTCTTATAGATCTTATAGAGACCGAAATGCATAGGCAACTAATTTAAACACCAGGTTAATGAAACTTAATGAAACACCCACTATTGTATTGAAAAAAGGACCTCCACAGGTCCTTAAGATTTCGTCACAAACCTATTGATTACGTGCTTTCTCCAAAAATTGATTAAAATCAGCAATGCTTGGATTGGCCATATAGTGCCCGCCTTCCACTTGAATCGTTTGTCCGGTAATAAATTTAGATTCATCTGAAGCAAGAAACACTACCGTGTAACCAATATCATCCGCTTCACCATGGTACGGCAGTGCGTTAAATTTCGCAAAAATATCAAGCACTTCCTGCGGCATATTATTCTTTGCGGCAGGTGTCAGAATTAACCCTGGTGCTACTGCATTGCAACGTATCCCATCTTTTCCGTATTGGGCTGCAATATAGCGAGTCAGGTTGGCAACTGCTGCCTTTGAGGCACCGTAAGCCGAACGGGTGGAGTCACCGGCAAATGCGGCCATTGAGGTTGTGTTAATGATCGACCCGCCCCCTGCTTTAATCATATGCGGTATCGCAAATCGACTGCCCAAAAGAACACTTTTGGCATTCACATTCATCAGCCGGTCCCATTCATCCAAGTCAATATTGACAACATCAAGATCTTTATGCAGATTTGTCAGGCCAACATTATTAAATAAGACGGTTATTGTTCCGTAATGTTCTACCGTAAAATCAACCGCAGCCTTAATCGATTCCTCGTTCCCCGCATCAAGAAAAATACCAGCTGCTTCCCCGCCTTGCTGCTTAATTTTTGCGGCTGCCTCTTTCGCACCTTCAACATTAAAGTCAGCGATTACTACCTTTGCCCCTTCTCTTGCAAGCAAAGTGGCGGCTGACAGCCCAATTCCGGAAGCCCCGCCTGTCACTAACGCAACTTTTCCTTCCACTCTTCTCATCTTCTCGTCCCCTTTGTACATAAAGATTAAAAAATAACGCTGTTAAATATGTTCGAAGTTTTTCAGCAATTTTTCATGAATAGATAAAAATTGCTGTACCTCTTCTTCAGTTAATACCTGAAATAATTGAGTTCTTAATTCCTGCCCCTTTTTCTGCGCCTCACGGAGAACAGCAGTACCTTCCTTTGTAATGGATAAGAACACAGTACGCCGGTCCTCTTCATTGTATTTCCGTTCCGCAAAACCGAGCTTGATTAGTCGATTTGCAATGTTGGTCATTGCCCCGGGTGTATAGCCTAGCTTTTCTGCCAATACCGTCTGTTTTTGGGGCCCTTTCACTTTTAGTTCAGCCAATACGAGAATGGGAGATATACCGATATTATGCTGAAAAGCTTTGTTCCAGCGGATAATTGCCTCATTTGTAAATAGTTCAACTGTATGAATAAGTTTAAAAATATTATCTTTTTCCAAAGGATCCTCCTAGACGAGTTTAATTGCCCCGCCGTCTACCATAATGGTCTGTCCGGTAATATAGTTTGCATCCTCGCTAGCTAAAAAGACAGCGACTCTGCCAATGTCACTTTCAACTTCCCCTAATCTTCTCATTGGTATTCTTGAAAGCATACCCTGGTAATAATCAGGATGTTCCTTCGCCCATTGTTGGACACCAGGCGAGTTGGCAATCGGTGAGATGATGTTGACGTTGATGCCAAACGGACCAAATTCATTTGCGGCAACCCGGGAAATCGCACGGATGGCTTCCTTTGCGGCCGTATAAGATGCTTGAGTCGCATCCCCATTAATTCCCGCACCAGACGCAAAGTTAATGATTTTTCCCTTTGTTTCTTTTAAATATGGCAAAGCAGCCTGCATCAGGTAAAAGGTTGGATAAAATCCTGTGTTAAAAGAAAGATCCAGCATTTCTTTGGTTGTTTGTTCAAATGGTGCCTGCCTTGAAGCATGGGCATTGTTCACCAAAATATCAAGCTTTCCAAAGTGGTCGACAGCCTGCTTAATGATGACTCCAAGCTTATCATGTTCAGCAAGATTGGCTTCAATAAAAATCGATTCAGGCTGATACTCACGTAATTCTTGAATGGCTTGCTGACCTAATTCCCCATTTAGGTCTACGATTGCAACTTTCGCGCCTTCTTTCACGAACGCCGTTGCCATCCCTTTGCCTATACCTCCGGCGCCTCCAGTGATGAGAGCCACTTTACCTTCTAATCTATTAGACATTGTCATCCATCTCCTCTTGAAATTTATTTTAACATTAAAATATTTAGTAGTAAAATATTTAGTAGTAAATTAAATACCGGTATGGTTTTAAAGGAAACAAGAAGCCGTACTGAGTTTAATCGATTAGGACCTTTAGAAAAATTAAGTTTGTGGCTAACATCACGAACCATAGACAAAAAGCCGGAATTCATGACGAACCCGGCTTTAAATATGAAATATTATGAATCTTTAATTTAGCGGTAGATTCCTAGAGCGGTCTTTTCAAACCAAGAGCTGGCCGTTTCTTTCAAGACTGCGTTCAGTTCTAGGATATTTCTACTGCCAGTGCCCTGGAGCCAAGCACGGCCTGCGTCTTCACCTTGTTCGGCAAATGGAGCAACACCGTTCTTCCAGGTAGCCCGGCCGCATAAGACACCATTAAAGGTGGACCCGGATGCCTTGGCAAATTTCAATGTTTCCTGGAACAATTGGGCACTTACACCGGCGCTTAAGAAGATAAACGGAAGGTCCGTTGCTTCGCTTTGCTCCTTGAAATAGCCAGCTGCTTCTTCCTTCGAGTAAGCGACATCCCCATCTGTATACCCTTCAACAAAGTTCATATCAACAGGCACTTCTACTTTCAAAACGTCCACCTGGTACTGCGGCTTGGAGAATTCTCTCATCGCCTCAATCACCTTATGCGGCTTCACTTTCGCATACTCCAAGCTTTTCACATCATCGTTTTGGGCATCGTAGGTAACAATCTCAAGGAAAAACGGAATATCCTCCGCCGCACACTCGGAGCCGACACGCTCCATATAAACGTGCTTATATTCATTAATTTTTTCATCTTCATCCACATCGTAATACAGCAGGAATTTTACTGCATCGGCTCCAGCTTCCTTCAGGCGCCGTACCGACCAGTCCGCCAATAAATCAGGCAAGCGGCCCACAGCAGTCGCATCGTAGCCTGTTTTTTCATAGGCCACTAATAAGCCCGCTTCTGGATGACGGACTTTTGCTGCAGGAAGCCCATATTCCGGATCTAATAGAATCGAAGTTGCATAGGGTGTCAGCTCCTGCGAAACTAATTCCTTAAAGCGGACGATACCTTCATCGCCAACAGGACTTTTGCTACCGGAGGCAATCATTTTCTTCAAGGAACCGCGCTGGTCAATCGCCAATGCACCAATGATCCCATTTTCATCTGACAAACGTTTAAGCGCTTCTTGTTTATTTTTTGTTAGCTTTAACATGGTCAATCACCCCTATTAATCTATTTTTTCCACTTGAACCAATTCAAAAAATCGACTGAAATGAGCAGTATTAATATCGCCTGTGGCTGCTTCCATCGTATTTAACATTCCCGTGGTCATTGCCGTTTTCAGCACCACCGGGACGGGCTGCTTGTGTTTCAAAGCCACAGCAAGCCCGGCAACCGTTGCGTCACCGGAGCCAACTGGATTCACCACATCAATCGGAGGGATGGTAACCCTGTAAAAATCTGAACTGTGCTTAACAAATGCACCTTCCCCGCCCATGGATACGACAATCCACTCGATTCCCTGAAACATGTCGTCTTCTAACGCCTGCGACAGGCTGCTAATGCTTTGTTCCACTTCCCTGTCGAGCAGCTGCGTTAGCTCCGTGATATTGGGCTTAATGGCAAATGGCTTTACGTTATGTAACAGAACTTGCCGCAGCGACTCCCCTGATGTATCCACAATGACAGGAATACCCTTTTCCCGACCCATCTCGACCATGTGCCGGTAAAAGCTAGAAGGTAGACCTTTCGGTAAACTGCCCGAGATGGTAACCATAGAAACTTGGGGCAGAAGGGTTTCATATTTTGCTAGAAAGGCAGAACCGTCTTCATTCGTCAAGGTCGGTCCCGATTCCAAAATTTCCGTCTGCTTGCCGTCATGGAGAATCGCGATGCAGTTTCTTGATTCTTGGTTTATCTTTAAAAATTTGCTTTCAATCTCGGCTTTCTCCAATTCCTGAACAATGTACTCGCCAATCGTTCCTCCAAGCACGCCTGTCGCGAGAACGTCCTCGCCCAGCTGCTTGATGACACGGGTGACGTTTAGCCCCTTGCCGCCTGCCGTTTTTCTAACGGCGGCGACCCGGTTTACATCATCAAGCTTAAATTCAGGAATCGGGTAAGAAATATCCACGGACGGGTTCATCGTGACCGTTAAAATCATCGAACTCCCTCTTTCTGCGTGAAGTTTTCTGCCTTGTACCGGCAAACACCGTCGAGATACGTCGCCGCAAGCTCCAGGTCCGGTGTCAGCACAATAAAATCGGCTGCAAGACCATTGGCGATTTTGCCGCATTCCTCGTCTAGCTGAATGCTTTTCGCAGGTGCGGTGCTCGCCATATAGATGGCTTCCTCCGGGGTTGCAATCCCCCAATCCACTACATTTTTAACAGCTTCGATTAATTGCAAAATACTCCCCGCCAGGCTTCCGCTCTCCAAACGGGCAGCCCCGCCTTTCACTACAACTGGAAATTCACCGAGCTGATAACGGCCATCCGGCATCCCGCCTGCCATCATGCAATCAGTAACGAGAACCGTTTCCTTCCTGCCCCGTGCATTCATTAAAATATGGGCGGCTGCAGGATGGACATGGTGACCATCACAAATAACTTCCGCAAACACATCCGGCAGAGTCATCGCCGCACCTGCCATCCCCGGCTCACGATGATGCAGGCCGCTCATGCCATTAAAGGTATGAACAAAGATCGATGCACCCTTTTCAACCGCCTGTTTTGCCTCTTCATAGGTGGCATCACTATGGGCTAACGCCACCGTTACCTGATCCTTCACAGCATGTTCGATAAATTCCAGTGCCCCATTCCGTTCTGGAGCAAGGGCAATTTTTCTGATGAAACGATTTGATTTTTCTTGCCAGGTTTCCAGCTTTTCCACTGATGGGTCACAGAAATATTTGGTGTTTTGAGCGCCTTTATGTTTTTCTGTAAAAAATGGACCTTCTAAAAAGATTCCTCGGATTTTCGCTCCTGGAACGCTCGAATAATGTTCGCCAATTATCGTGACCACATCGTTCAATGCCTCCGTAGAGGAGGTCAGAGTGGTTGGCAAAAACGAAGTCACACCACACGAGAGCAGCCCCTCGGAAATTGCCTTTAACCCCTCTGGGTCATTGTCCATGACATCGTGGTTTTGGAAGCCATGAATATGCGTATCAACCAAACCCGGAGCAATCCAATAGCCGGAATAATCGATGACTGTAGCAGACGGATTCGGCAGTTCATGATGGTAATAGGAGAATTTGCCCTCTTTGAGTTCCAGATAACCAGGGCCTGCCACCCCGTCCTCAAGAAAAAACTGATCTGCATAAATAAATAGCTCCATACCTGCACCTCTATGAATAATGGATGCGGATAACATCCTTGTTAATTTTTATACTCGTGAATCGTTACCCCTTTAACCACACGGTTGACGGTTCCGCTTGGTGATGGGGTATCCGGTGTATTTCCAACTTTAATAGAAGCAAGCAGAGCGATTGTCTGCCCAACCATCACAAACGGCAGTGACAGATAAGCATCCGGTACAGTGCCCGCCTCACGGTCAAATAAGAAAGTGTCACCCGAATAATTGCTGTCCCCGTCGACGCTGATCGCACAAATGAGGCTCGCAACCTGGTCCTGCTTCAATTCATTCAACATATCCAAATCGTACCGGCGGGTGTAAGGCTGGTTGGACACAAACGTGAATATGACAGCTTTATCATTCACAAATGATTTCGGACCGTGTCGGAATCCGAGTGATGAATCAAAAGCGGTGGCCATTTTCCCGGCGGTTAATTCAAGAATTTTCAATTGAGCTTCTCGTGCTAAGCCCTCAAAGCCGCCGGAACCAAGATAAATAATCCGTTCAAAATCAACTGCAAGCTTTTCTGAGATTTCCGCTTCTCTGCTGATGACACTATCCCCCATAGTGCGGATGGTTTTAACAATCTGTCCCTTTTCTTCATCTGACAATGTATCGAAAATAAGCAGGGCAGTTAGCGCCATACAGGTGTAGCTTCCGGTCATCGCAAAGCCTTGGTCATTGGATTTCTCCGGCATTAATAATAGAAGATTCTCGTCATCCCCTGCTGCCCGCTGTGCCAGTTGCCCTTCCTTTGAGCAGGTAATCGTGATTTGGTAGAGATTCGTGACGATTTGCTGTGCAAGCTCAACGGTCGCCACACTTTCCGGACTGTTGCCACTTCTAGCAAAAGAAACCAGCAATGTCGGGATATCGGCTTTCAATAATTGATAAGGGTTGGACACAATCGCTGTCGTTGGAACACTTTGCACATCCCACTGATTTTCATCGACTTTTCCTTTTAAATATGGAGTAACGGTGTCGCCGACATAAGCAGAAGTTCCAGCCCCTGTAAAAATGACGCGAACCCGTCCATGCTTTTCTGTTATGTTTTGCAAAAATGCTTGGATTTTTTCAATTTTCTCATTATAAAGTGTAAACGTTTCTGCCCATAATTCAGGCTGCTGTTTAATTTCCGCTGTGGTAATCTCTGCACCTAACGGCTTTAATTTTTCCAAACTTAACGTAAACATTCTCAACACTCCCCTAATTTTCTTCAAATACCCTGAGGCCCGCTCCGACGATGCCGTTATCCTGCTTGATGGTGCTGACGGACATCCGCTTTAATACATGCTGCTGTTCAGAAATTTGATAGGATTTTAGTTTTTCTTTTATGATTTCAAGTAAAAAAGGATTTTTGGCGATCACGCTGCCGCCAAACACAATTTGATGCGGATCTAATAGACAGGAAATCGAATAAAGGCCCTGTGCCCAATGATTCGTCACTTCATCGATAATTGGTTGGTACTCGGCCGCGCCCGCTTGATAACGTTCAAAAACTTCCTTAGTCGATAGGGTCCCCGACAGTACCTTTTCGGCCAATTTTGCAATGGCTGGCCCGGCTGCCGCTTTTTCCAGGCGCTCTAATTTCGGCCCAGCTACATTTGCTAGAATTGGAATTAATCCAAACTCACCGGCAAACCCCGCCCCTCTGAAAAAGGAACCTTGATGGATAATGGCACAGGAGATGCCCGTGCTGACGGTTACATAGACAAACGTTTCATTTCTGTTTCCACCAGCCGCCTTCCACTCGGCAAAGGCGGCCGTATAGACATCATTGTCAATTTCAATTCGCTCGAGTCCAAATTGTTCCCTAAGGCGGTCAGCGACCGGAAATTGGGCCCAAGGCAGATTATTTTGAAAAACAGCGATTCCGGTCTCCCGGTCCACCTTGCCCGGTACGCCGACACCAATGCCTTCTATGTCAGTAATCAAAAAAGAAGAACCGTTCAGAACCTGCTCGACTGCTTCAACAACTCTAGTAAACATGTGCTCTCTATCTGAAGGATCACTTTTCACTTCGGCGCGCTTTAACAATTCACCGTTTTCCGAAATGATACCCGCCGCAATCTTTGTCCCGCCGATATCAAGGCCAATGGCTTTTTTCATACTTAGCACCTCGACTGTAAAAAAATTTATGTAAGGATGGGTTGTTGGTACAAGTTAATTTAAAGAAAAACTCATAGACACTGAAGCTATGAGTTCATTTACTTTGTAATTTTATTATAACATCCTTACTTGTAGGGTCAACCCAACAGATAAAAAAACTTCCGAGCAAATTCTTATTTTCCACCGGTAACGGCAATTCCTTCAATGAACTGCCTTTGCAGGAAGATAAACAGGATCAGCATTGGCAGAATTGCCAAGAAAGAGCCTGCCATGAGAATCGGATAATTGGTCAAATATTGGCCTTGCAGGGAGGATAAGCCGACTGATAATGTCATCGATTCCGGCGAACTATTAACAATCATTGGCCACATCAATTCGTTCCAGCTCCAAAGCGTCGTGAAAATCCCCAGTGCAATTAACCCCGGTTTGGCGAGTGGCAGCATGATTTTCCAATAGATTTGGAAATGGTTGCAGCCATCAAGCCGGGCCGCCTCCTCCAACTCTTTTGGAAGCCCCATAAAGAACTGACGCAACAGGAAGGTTCCGAAAGCGCTAAACAATCCTGGCACAACAACAGCCGACAGGGTATTGAGCCAGCCTAACTTTACCATAATCATATATTGCGGCAGCAAAAACACTTGACCCGGTACCATTAACACGGTCAGCGCTAACAAAAACAGGACATTTCTGCCGGGAAATTCAATCCGGGCAAACGCATAGGCTGCAAGCGAACACAAAAACAGCTGGCCGGCAGTCCGAAGCAGTGTGATAATGACCGTATTATACATAAATTTGAAAAAGGGCAGAAGTCCAAATACCTCTTTGTAGTTCCCCCATTGGAACTCCTCAGGAATGAAAACGGGGGGCACATGAATGGACTCTTGGTACGTTTTTAACGAGGTGAGAATCATCCACAAGAAAGGCGCTACCATTGCCACCGCTCCGACAATCAGGATGAAATGGATAAGGAATGTTTTACTTGTAACAAACTGTTTTGTTCTTTGCAATGGTACCACTTCCTTTAATCATAATGAACCCACTTTTTCTGTAACACCATTTGAATCGCGGTAATAATTAGGATGACAGCCAACAGCAGAACCGCAATCGCGGCCGCATAGCCCTTGTCATTCAAGACGAAGGCGTGCTGGTAGAACAAATACACAATCGACTGCGTACTTTCTAATGCCGTACTGCCTTTTCCAATCATCATGAAAATCAAGTCAAACACCTGGAACGCCCCGATGAGAGACATGATGGTCACAAAGAAAATGACAGGTGAGAGCAGCGGCAGCGTAATCTTAAAGAATACCGTGATTGGGCCGGCACCATCGATTTCGGCTGCTTCATAGTACATTTTCGGAATTCCCTGCAGCCCGGAAAGGAAGATAACCATGTTATAGCCAATCCCACTCCAAATCGCGACGGCAATGACCGAATACAAGGCAATATGCGGATCGGTGACCCATTGCGGCCCTTTGATTCCGATTAATGATAACAGATAGTTGAGCAGCCCATAATCCGCGTTATACAGCCATTTCCAAACCATGGCGATGGCTGCTGGCATGGTAATCACGGGTAAAAAATACAACGTCCGATAAACCGATTTCCCCTTAATATTTTGGTTTAACAAAACGGCTATAATAATAGATAGGAAGATTCCAATCGGCACAGTAAAGATTATATAGATGCTCGTGTTTTTAAAGGATTGCAGGAGCGTGGCATCCTCAAGCATCCGCTTGTAATTGTCGAGCCCTGTCCACTCATACTGGCCAAAAGAGCCCCATTCCGTAAAACTAAAGTAAAAATTTTGGATGATTGGCCACAGGTAAAAAATAGCCAGCCCCAGCATCGTCGGGGCAATCATCAGATACGCCCAAAAATAATCGGAACGCTTTCTGGTCTTTGCAAGGCTCACAGCCTTTAATTTTTTTGCTGGCTTGACTTCGGTCTGAAGAGGAATTTCTTTCACATGATTCCCTCCCTTTAAGGAAATGGAAGAGAAGAAATCAATTCTCCTCTTCTTTTTTTTATTACTTAGATAAAGCCTCGTTTGCTTTTTTCGTTAATTCTTTTGCGGCATCTTCAATGCTTTCTTCTTGGCTCCATGCCTTTTTCAGGATATCAACCTCGTACTGCCAAATTTCCCCTGTGCTTTTCGCATTCGGCAGCGGCACAGAGTATTCGCTTGCATCAATAAAGGCTTGAAGATTAAGGCTTGGAACAGATTTCACCCAAGTATCCTGCGCACCGTTAAACGCTGGAATGACGGTTCCCGTTTTCGCATAAATCTCGGCAGCTTCCTTAGAGCCCAAGAACTGGACAAATTTCCATGCCGCATCTTTATGCTTTGTATTGGCCGCAATCACATTGGACAATCCATGAATCGCTGTCGCACGGGTTTCGCCTTTTGGGAGAATGGTTACATTTAAATCAGGGTTCTTCTTATATTCCGGTACCATCCAAGGGCCATCAAGCATCATCGCTACTTTTCCGGAAGAGAAAAGCTCAGAAGCTGCCGTTTCTGTCATTTGGGCTTGTGTTGGTGATAAACCTTCTTTTATGAAACTGGTATAGAATTTAAGGGCTTCGACTGTTTTTGGATCATCAAATCCAGCTTTTTTGCCATCCTTGGAAATAACATAGCCTCCATTTTGCCAAATGAAATTATAATAGCCTTCTTGGTTGGCAATCGTAGAGGCAAAACCCCAAACCCCTTTATCTTTGTTTGTCAGCTGTTTCGCCACATCTTTTAATTTATTCCAATCCCAGCTTTCATCCGGATACGGTACACCTGCATCGTCAAAAATCTTTTTATTGTACCAGAAACCGATGGTATCGTAGTCTTTTGGAATTCCATAAACTTTTCCGTCAACGGTGTAAAGGTCGATTAATGATTTCGGATAATTATCCAAGCTATAATTATCCTTTTTGGCCATATCGCTTAATGGAAGGATTACTTTACCCTCTGCATATTGAGTAACATGAGCTCCGTTCATCCACAGAACATCAGGTAAAGCGCCGCCCGTTGCTGCTGTTTCAAGCTTTTGAAAGTACTGTCCATAAGGAGTAATCTCCGTTTTCACCTTGATGTTTGGATATTTTTCGTTAAATAATTTGATAATATCTTCAATGGCAGGAAGTTGCTTTTTATCCCAAATGCCATAGGTTATTTCGACTTTTCCGTCCTTCGCATCACTAGAAGCTTTGTCACTATCACTGCAGCCTGCAAGCCCTAATAATCCTAGAACCACAGTTAGAAGCATGATTAGCCATTTTCTCATCCTTTTGCCCTTCTTTCAAAAATAGTTTAATAGTTTTTCAATTCATTACTGTTTTTACACATAAGGGTTTTTCTAGATGATAAACTTCATGTTGATTCATTTAGGTTTCTCTTAACATATTTAGATAACGCTTACCACCTCCGTACCAAACGTTTTCCCAATAGAGTTGATTCTCCCATTCCTTCTACTTGCTTTTAGTTTATTATTGCATCACCACGAAAACGCGGTGTGACAATCCAATTTTTCCAACTTTAAGCTTTACTAGTTTCTTGTAAACTTTGATAATAGTCATCTATATTAATCGATTGGCCCTCATGCACGCGAGATTCTTCAGCGGCAAATGCCATCAGGTGGCTTCTAACGGAGGCGGATGCGGAAGAAACCCCGCCCTCGGTGTTACCAAACTGGATTTCCCGGAGGAATGTTCTCATGATTCCATGATCACCGCCGCCATGTCCGCCCATAGGCCGATCGAAATGGATGACGGTTTCTTGCTTGGTCAGGAAGTCAAAGATTGAAATTCTGTTTTCCTCCATATTTCCGCGGATTTCCCCTTTTGTCCCCATAATCTGGACAATTCGCGTCTGCTCTCTTGTAAAGCCGCACATGCTGAAGGTGGCGGTGGCACCGTCCTCGAACTCCATATTTACCACCTGATGGTCAACAACATTATTGTCGGAGCGGTACACGCATTTTCCGTAAGGGGTTTTATTTAAAGCTTTGATAATCCCTTCGTTTGTATGGTCCTCGGTGAATTTCTTTGCCCAGCCCTTTCCTTCGCCAAGATAATATCTACCAGCATGGAATGGGCACTCAAGCTCGGCAGGACAGCCATCCAAACATCGGAGCGGCGCACCAGCTGGGGCATTTTCCTCTTTGAAATGCATCAACGAGCCATAGGAGCTTATACGTTTACACTCTTTGCCCATCACAAACGAGATAATATCCATGTCATGGCAGGATTTCTGAAGAATCATTGGACTTGATTTTTCTTTGTTGTTCCAATTTCCCCTGACAAAGCTGTGGGACATATGCATGACTTCGACATTTTCATTCAGCTGTAGAGAGACCACATCACCAATATCCCCACTCGCAATCACCTTTTTAATCGTGGACCAGAAATCGGTATATCTCAAGACGTGGCAGATGGTCAGCTGCCGGTTATATGTTTTCGCCTGTTGTTCCATCAAAATACATTCCAATGGGTCAGGGGACATTGGTTTTTCCAACAGAACATGATAACCCAGCTCTAACGCTCTCATCGTTACCTTGAAATGATCTCTGTCGAGTGTACAAATGATGGCAATATCGGCAATTGGCTGCTCCTGCTGCAATGCTTCTTCCCACGATTCATAACAATTTTCCTCTGGAATCTGGTGGGCTTCTTGCACTTTTGTTCTTCTTTCGGCCCACGGCTCCGCGACACCGACAATCTTCAATTCAGTTGGATAAGCCGCAGCATATGGCGCATAGGCCCTTGCCCCTCTGTCACCCGCACCTATCAGGATTGCTGTCATTCTTTTCATAATCCTTCTCCTCTCATTTTGCATTCTTCGGAAAATTTTCCGTATTCTACCCAAACGTTTTCCAAAGGCTTTTAAAAAAAGGAACCGTTTAGGTCCGTTTTATAGCAGATGACTCACGAATAACCAATTTAAAGGGCAAAATCATTTTAATAGGGAGTGTTACTTTTTCCTCTACCATTTCCATAATTGTTTTCGCTGCCATTTTTCCCATTTCATATTTAGGGATATCAACAGTTGAAAGCGGTGGTGAAGAATATTTTCCCATTTCGATATTATCCACACCAAAGAAGGCGATGTCTTCGGGAATTCTTAACTCATTTTCAATTGCAGCTCTCATCGCAGCTATGGCCATCATATCACTGGCGCATACCATAGCGGTTGGCAATGATTCAGGGTTACTTTTAATCAGCTGGTTCATTCCCTCATAGCTGTTTTCCATTTTCCACTTGGTGTTGATTATCCATTCCTGCTTAACAGTAAGTCCTGCCTCGTCCATGGCAGCTTGGAAACCTTTAAACCGGGATTCATCATGCAAATCCTTATAGGTTTCATTTGCCCCGCCGCCAATAAACCCAATTTCTCGATGTCCTTGGCTAATCAAATGCTTAACGACCGTTTTAATGGCTTCCTTACGATCATAATCGACAATGGCGATATTCTTATCCGTATAGAAAAAGTCTAGTCCTACCACAGGAATTGTTTTTCGTATGTAGTCAATCAGGCTGTCATCAATCCTGTCGATCAGTAGCAACCCTTCAATCCCCAAGTCATGAATTGTCTTAAGAAGCAGCGATTCATTTTCCAGCTCATCCTTGGTAATACTTATTAGGGTGTAATCTTGATTCGTTAATGTATCACGAATTCCGGTATAGATATCGGAAAAGTACGGGTTGATTTCCGCTTGCTTTGGATTGGCCACCCAGCCAATTTTCATCGTTCGTGTATTGCTTTTCTGTTGTTTGTTGTGAACAAGGTTACGGGCATGCTGGTTCGGTGTATAACCTAACTCCTTAACCGCCTGCCAAATCTTATTCTTCGTTTCCTGATTCACATTTCGTGTTTGGTCGTTTTGAATGACCCGCGAAACCGTAGAGATGGAAACGCCTACATATTCCGCAATATCTTTTAATCTTACCACTAGTAAAACACCTCGAGGTCAAAGCTTACAACGGCAATTGCTTAAATTTTTTGAATTAATAAGAATATAGCACCATTCGTAATTTTAAGTCAATCCATTATAATAAAATATTTCTTGTAAATATGATCCTGCCCTAAATGTTCACGCGAATCATACATTTTTTAAAAAGCCTCACCTTTTGCAGTGAGACTTTTTTTAAGTAAGACGAACCTACGTAAGTTCTGTATAAAACCGACAGCGGTCCCCGCGCACAATCGAACGGCAAAATTCTACCGGCTTACCGCTCGTGTCAAAGGCGGTTCGTTCTAACAACAAAGCGGGTTTCCCAGCTTCTGTTTTTAGGAATTCACTTTCGTCCGGACGAATTAAAACGGGTTCAAATGCCTCAATTGCCCTGTTCACAATGACGTTAAATTCCTCCTCAAGCAAATCATACAGGGAGGTCTCTCCCACTCTCTTCAAAGGCTCAATATTCGGTACCACTCTTTTTGGAAAGAAGGAGGATTCCAGAATATATGGATCATCATCGACACAGCGAAGGCGCTTCATTTCAATGACCTGTTCATCGCCGGTTACCTGCAACTCTTCCATAATCTCCGGGGTTGGTTTGACTTCCCGGATGTCTATGACAATGTCATTAGGGACCATCCCTTTTTCCTTAAAGCCCTTGCTGAAGCTGTATAATCCCATTAAGGATTGCTGCATCAGCTTCGGCTTCGCCACAAACGTGCCTTTTCCCTGAATTCGATAAAGCAGCCCATCCTGAACGAGTTCCTCAATTGCTTTTTTTGCGGTATTTCTACTAACATTATAATTATTCATTAATTGATGCTCGGATGGAATTTGATCCCCAGGCTTCCAGTCACCACTATCAATCGATTGTTTTAATCTTTCCTTAAGCTGATGATAAAGCGGGATCACACTATCACTTTGCAATGGTTTCATCGTAATCTACCTTCCTCACGATATGACAGGTTCAGGCTCATTATACCATCAATTGTACCATCAATCCATCAAGTTTTGCACAAAAATGATGCATAGGGACGGTTCTTATGCCTCAAAATAGTGAGGCATGAGAACCGTCCCCATGCATCACAGCGGGGGCTGGACGCTTACTGGTTCGATTGCTGGTGTGTGTTTTTTGGATCCCAGTGTGTTGACGACGATAACTCCGGCAATGGCAACTGCGCCCCCGATGATGGAAATGACGCTTGGCTGTTCATTGATCCAAATCCAGGCAATGAGGATGGCGAATACCGGTTCAAAATATATCATGCTCATAACCGACCCGGATTTTCCTAAGGAGAGGGCGATTGTCCATGTGACATAGCCAATCGCAGTTGGAAAAATCCCTAAATAAATAGCCGATAAATGGGCATCCAGGGATGCGTGCTGCAGTTCTTGAAAATATCCCGGAAAGTAAATAAAAAAAGGAATCGTTCCAACCCAGGTAAAGTAGGCTGTTAATTCGATCGATGAATAACGTCTCAAGAGAGGCTTTTGAAAGGCAAACATCACCGATGTCCCCAAAGCAGCGATTAATAGAAGGAACACACCGCTGGAGATATGGAAAGACGAGCCTGCTGTTTCAAGTGCAATGATACCGATTCCCAAAAAGCCCAAACCTAAGCCTATCCAGCCAAACAACCCTAGCCGTTCCTTTAATACGAATAGAGCGATTAGGGCAGTAAAAATAGGCGTTGACGAAATCAGCATCGCCGCGACTCCTGCATTTACGGTTTTCTCACCGAAAGCAACGCCGATATGATAAATACTGATCCCTACAAAACCCAATATCACAATTTTCAGTATATCCCCTTTTTGTGGCAGACGGAATTTAACACCGGGCCATAGCGCGTAAATCGCAAATAGTGCCGAAGCGATAAGGTATCGAGTGAGGATTAGATGCCCTGGAGAATAGCCTCCATGTAAAATCACACGAATGGCAGGGAAAGATGCTCCCCATATCATAACGGTAAACAACGCAATGGTTAAAGCTTTTATGTTCAAAATCCCCTCACCTCTTTTTTTCTACATAATCTCAAGGTTATCACGGTGATCACATTGTTTCAATCATAAAAATATGGAGGAAACCATGATTAACCTTGATGCATCACAGATGCGGGGACCAGAATGTCACTCTCTATTGATTACAACACCGTTCACTCCCGCCAATCCGGGTTATTTTTCAAAAATCCTTCCCATGCCTTTTGGCTTCCTTTTAAATTTTCTTCTCTTGTGGCTTTAAGCCGATTCTCGGTATCACCGTAGCCTATTTCTTGGCGGTTATTTTCGAAACCTTGGAAAATAGTATCAGCAAAATCGGCCAAAGGTGCCCCGAAGGTATGCAGTCCCGCCCCGCCTAAATCTGTATTCACTGCTGGTGGGAAAATTTCAACCACCTCTATGCTCGTTTCCGCTAATTGCTGCCTTAAGGAAACCGTAAAGGAATGAAGGGCTGCTTTTGTCGCACTATAGATTGGGACCCACACACCCGGCATCAGCGCCAGGCCAGAGGAAACATTAATGATGGCCGCGTCCTTCTGCTTCTTTAATTGCGGGATTAAGAGCATCGAAAGATGAATGGGTCCTTCCACGTTAATGGCGATTTCATTTTGATAATAGCCCCAATCCTTATCTGGTTTGAGGAGATTCACTCGCTGCTGAATGCCGGCATTGTTGACCAAGATATTTAAAGAAGGAAATTCTTTGGTAACCCATTCCGAAAGCTTGGCCCGTTCCTCTAATTTAGATACATCACAAGCATGTATATGTAGTTTAGGATACTTTGCCTTTGCTTCCTCAAGCTTTTCCTGGCGCCGGCCTACTATGATGACCTCGTTCCCTCTTTCCAAAAACCGCGCTGCAAACGCCAGGCCAATACCAGAGGCACCGCCGGTTATTAAAATCGTGTTACCTGATAAATTCATCCTGCTACCCCCTTATATTTTTTTAAAATTACCTTTATCGAATAAAACAGGAGCCCAATCCCGCTGCTTTGCCGCATTAAACTTTTGCAGAAGCAGGGTTTCAGGCCCCTTGCCTATTTTATGATTCGTATATTGCCTTTTTCTATTCGTTTTCTTAGTGCGTTAATCATAAGAAATTTAACCGGCTTTCGGGTTGGAGGGAATAGGAGCAGGAAGCCGAATATGTCAGTCAAGAACCCCGGTGTTAACAGCAGGATTCCGCCGATCATGATACAAATGCCGTCCAAAACCGCTTCGCCCGGGATTTGTCCCATTCGAAGCTGCTCCTGGGCCTTCCTGATAGTTTGTAGACCCTCTCTTTTGGCTAAGTATGCCCCTAACACGCCGGTCAAAATAATAAGCAGGATGGTAGGCCAGACCCCGATTGTTTTTCCCGAAAGAAGCAAAAATCCGATTTCTGCTGCCGGAACAGCTATAATTAATAACAGTAAATACCGCATAAAGTTCTCCTTCCTAATGTGTCTGTTTCCAGTCTGGACCTTTTATTCATTTGGAGACACTTTCTCAACAGCTTGTTTATATTCCTCATACCACTTTTTCCATTCTTCCATCCGTTCGATGGTTTCGCCTTCCATCAGGGCCTTAATCACATCAAGGCATACATGCCAGCCGGCAAGGTCCTTTGGGGTGTGGGGGGTAATTTTTTCAATCTTTTCTATTAAAAACAGCTTGCAGCCCGAGGCTTCCGTGGAAAGTTCGAATCGCACTGCCATGTCACTTCCCCAAGTAAACTCCAATACGGATTGATCTTTGAGGTCCATGATGGCCATCTTCTCAAAGGTTCCGTCGCCCATATCGAACTCCATAAACCCGCCTTCGCGCAGCTCACCAACTCGAAGCTCGTTAAACCACTTGGCTAATTTTTCGTTGTCCGTTAACCAGGACCATACCTCCTCAATGGAATGATCAAATTGCCGCTCGAATCGTGCGATGTAGCTATTTTCTAATTTTTCTATGACTGCTAGCATCGGTTTCCTGCCTCCCGTAAAGAATATTGTTATTTCCATTATAGGAGAAAAGGCGTTTATTTTAAAATAGGACGTCTATTTTTACCGTTCTCTCATTTTCGGAAACCTCACGGGTAAAGTAAAGGGCGATTTTCCAAAAGGAAAGGAAACAAAAAATAAGGCTTGCCGAAACGGCAAGCCTCTAAACATATGACCTCAATTAAGGAATCAGGTCCCTTCTTCTTTTCTGTAGCCACGCGGTGTGTTGCATTGTGGACAGGCAGCGTTGTTGGAGTCGAATGGGCTCCCGCAGTTACGGCAAAAGACTACTCCTGCACCAGCAGCTGCGGCAGGCTTTGACTGCCCGCCAGCCGGCTTCTCTTTTTGCACCGAGGCCTCCACTGCTACAGCGGCTTGCCCAGCATCCAACATCACCGCCTCTTTTTTAAACTTCTTTAAAACCCCAATGACTACGATCAACGTAATAATATTCACAACCAATCCGGCGGCTGCAATGATCAAAACGAGAAGTGATGTATCTTTAAACATGATTACGTCTCCCTCCTCTCATTACTTTTCAATAGTCTCGGCTCCATAAGTTTTCCTCTTCCGGACAAGGACTAGCGCTGTAATTACAGCTGCCAGGCTGCCGACACCGCCAATCGATCCCATAAACAAGGTCTTATTGTTATACCAGCGGACGATCGGGTTGGTGGAAACAAGAATGTCATTAACCTTTTTGCTCAGCTCGTTTCCGGCCGCATCTACCGCAATAATCTTCACATTCTGTTTGGAGTTTAAGCTTTGGATATCAAACGTGTAGTTTTCGCCGTCCGCCTTGTGCTCCACTTTTTTACCATTTAGATAGATTTCGGTATCCTTAAGCACTAGATTATCTTTAACAGAAACCGTTACGGCCTTCGTATCAACCGGATACTGCTCCCCACTCTCAATATCAATCGGCACAATCACCGGAGCGGTCTTGTCGATACCAAAGGAGATTTCAGCCTGCTTCTTCTCATCGATATTCTCATTGATGTTACCTGCTGCATCTTCGGAATAAAGCGCAACGGTATATTTGCCATCGCCGGTAAATAGCGATTTTTTCACCACATACTTGTATTGGCTCCACTGCCCGGCGCCGCCGGTTTCAGTGACGGTATAATCCTTACCCTCCGCCAAGTCAGAAGGCGTACCGTTCTTCGTCATTTTGACTTGAATCGTATCAGCTTTCAGGCTGTCGACGTTCGTTTCGGTCACAATAACGTCCGTTTCCTTCTGCACATATTTTCCGTCAATTGCCTTAAGTGCATCATCGAACACATAAACCGAACCAAAGCGGTTCACAGAGAAACGAATCGTTTTGGAGGTTTCATTTCCGGCAAAGTCCACAAGCGTCGCCGTTAACGTATAAAGGTCATCGATTTCTTTTTTCTTCTCGAAGTTTTTAAACGTAAACACCTGGCCATTTGGCGCATCGGCATAGTTGCCATCGAGCGCTGCCGGGCCGTGATTCGCTCCTGTCAGCTTGATGCTTACAGCCTTTTGATTAAAATTCGTATCGGAATAAGTGATCACCGGAATCACGTCTCCGTTATTGGCCGACTGATCCTGAACGCCGGTAATTGTTAGTTCAGGCGCCGTTTGATCAACGGTGAACTCCTCTGCCTTATAATCGGCGGCAATATTCCCAGCCTTATCGGTAAAATCGATATCAAAGCTGTACTTGCCATCCACAGCATATTGAATCGTCGCTGTGTGGACGTCACCCTTCGAACTCCAGCCGCTCACTTTCGGGAATGCCGCGGCAGACCCATTATCACTGGCCGTACCAGTCACCCTTACGCGCCCGGCATCAAAGTTATGCTCGGTAATCGAAATCGTTGCCGTCCGGCTTGCTCGATAATAGTTGCCGTTGGCCGCCGAGCCATTATTATAGGAAACTTTTATAACAGGAATGGTTTTATCAATCGTAAACTTCTGCTGCGGCACTGCTGGTGCCGCATTTCCGGCATTATCCTTATACTTGATATCAAAGGTATAATCGCCATCCGCACTGAATTTCACTGTTGCTGTATGTGTTGTTTTATCCGGGTCGGCTGTATTAACTGCGGTACTCCAGCCAACCAACGAAGGAACAGCCCCATCTGTATTTGTAATCAAATGTTCCACATCTTTTGGATTAAAGTTCCGTTCCGTCACCACAACGGTTGCCGTTCGGTCTGCTTTATAAAAATCAGGATAATCCTGATCCGGCGAATTGTTGTCATAAGTTACTTTGATCTGCGGCGCGGTCTTGTCGATACTGAACGTCAGCTCTTTTTCCGACGTGTTGCCAGCCCGGTCCGTCACCTTCGCCTTGACCACAATGGCGTTGCTATTGTTGCTGACCGCAATCGTTTTAGTCATCTCGGTAACGAGGTTTTTATCAGTCTTCGCTACCTGCCAGCCGTCTGGATTGCCGCCATCCGCAAACGAGCCGTCATTATTAAGCTGCAGGCGTCCGCCTTGGTTATTCGCCGTATCATAAGGTGCTACCACCGACCATTCTACCTCATTCAAGCCTGAGTAAGTGTCGGTCACGGTTAGCTTCACATCCACGTTATTCGGGTAAAGCTCGAGATCCTGATTGTCACGATAGGATGTTTCTGCTTTTTCAAGCGTAATATGTGCCTCTTTGGCGTGCTGCGCTTCATCCTCAATGACCGTGCCGTCCGGTGTGGCAAAAGCACTTGTATTATTGACGTGATCCGTCGCTTTTGCAAAAATTTGCCCTTTAAATGCCGCAGGGACATTAAAGCTGAATTCACCTGATGTCGGAACAGCGGCAATGCTGTCAACCGCCGTTGACGTGATTTCCTGCAGCGAACCATCCGCAAGCACCGCATAGAATTTGCCATTCTCATAATCTTGCAGATAAATCACCATCGATTTAACTTCGCTCGTTGCTTCAAAGCCAATCACCGGGTCCTCCGCTTTCACCGTCACCTGAATCGGCTTTTTGAAAAAGAAGCCATATTCCGTGAGTTCAACTGCTTCCTGGAGACTCTCTGTTGCATCCTGCTGCTCTTCGTCCGTTGAAAAATGAAAATCGGTAATCATTGGGCTCGATTGGTCTATGAAAATAGTTTTTTCAACCTGTGCCGCATTCCCAGCATTATCAACAGTTTCAACAGCGATATGGTAGGAACCATCTTCATTTCTGGTAATCCTGGAATCGCCGGTATCCGTCGCCGCCAAATCCGGGCGATGCTGGACCGTCGACTCTTCATGGTAAAAATACTCATCAACAGGCTGGTCGTTCACGTTGATTTTTACCGCATTGACACCGGAATCGGCATCCTGCACATCGACATCGTACATGACTTCGCCGTTGTAAAACTCTTTTGTATCATCAGCCGCATAGGATGAAACGCCGTCTTTAGCAGTAATTTTGATAGCTGCAGCAGGTGCTGTTTTTTCAATCATCACAACACCGCTATCCTTGGCCTTGATATTTGAATTGCTCGAATTCACCAAATATGGCGTCTGGTTCTTGTTATTCACATTGTCAGTGACTTCGACTTGGAACGTTCCCTTGAAACGGTCCACATCCAGAGTGTAGGTCGCTTCGGCAGTTAGACCTTGGGTTTCAAAGCTTTCCCGAGTTAACGCCGGTGCCTCTTCCCCCGCGTTCTCTGGAACAGCAATTACCTTTAAGTCCTTTATTCCGGAAGCGTCATCCTTGACCTTCACTGTCACTTCAATTTTTTTATTAAAAAATGTTCCAAAGCTAAGGTAGTTTAACACCTTGGCAATCGTGCTGTCGTTGATGACAGCAAAAGTGACTGCCTCTCCGTCTGCAAGAACCGGTTCGTTTTCATCAACAAAAATTTTCTTTGGCGCTGCATCCGTTTTATTGCCAGCATTATCTTTTACCGTAACGGAAAAATCGTATAAGCGATTTTCTTGGTCAAGCGTGCTTGTGTCAATCGCTTCGATCGCCGGACTTACTTGCTTTTCTTGTGAAAAATCATATTCTTTATATTTCTTGTCATTTAGATTAATAGTCACAGTGTTGACGCCGGATTCTTGGTCTTCTGCTTTGATGTTTACTTTCGCATCACCGCTGTAAAACTCGGTATCATTAACCACATACGGACTTTTTTCTGAGACAACCGTTAATTCCGCAGTCGGCGCCTTCCGGTCAATCATGAAGTGTCCGTTGCCTTCCGGTTGGATATTCGTTTCGTTAACATCATAATTTTGTTTGTTATTTACATTGTCGGCTACTTCAACGGAAAACGTCCCTTCGAAACTTTCATCATCGAGGAGGAACACTGCCTCGGCTGTCCGGGTATCTTTGCTGAAGGTTTCGGAAACTAATGGAACCTGCTTTTTATCAGTAGAATTCGCAGTGTTTGCATACAACGTAATCTTCTGAACACCAGATTCCCCATCCATGGCTTTCACCGTTACCTGAATTCCTTTGTTAAAAAACATTCCAAATGTAAGGATGTTTAAAACCTGGGACCAAGTATCGTCGTTAATTTGTTCAACTTTCACAGCTTTGCCGTCTGCTAGTGTCGGGTTCGTCTGGTCGATGTTAATGTTGATTAGCTTTTCGGGGGATTGGTTACCCGCCTTGTCAACAGCCCAAACTTTGTATTGGCCTTTTTCGACTGGGCCAAAGGTGTAACGGTTGGTTTTTGCATCGAATGCTGCCTCGCTTGGAGCAACCGCTGCATCCGTAGCATTGCTGTAAAAGACTTTTTCAATAGGAGTAGAGTAGGCGACACCGTCGAAGCTTTGGGTTCCGTTATCGATTTCACCGGAAACGGTCACTGTGTCACTGAACCATGTCACGTTATTGATGGTGGTTTTGTTTTTTCCATCCAGTGCAGGCTCTTTGACGGCCGGACCTTGGTTATCGAATACCAGCAAGATATCGCCATCCAAGTTAACCGTTTGCTCGCTCTTTTTCGTGCCTGCAATCTTCACCTTCATGTCTTTAATCGAAGTGGATTTATTGAAGGTGTACTCCGTTTGCCACTTTTTGCTGGAGCCGGCGGAGGTTTGCAGATTGATAAGGTTGTAGGCCGATTCCGGATTTGGCGCAACCTGCACCACAGCGTCCTTTGAATAGACGCGGATTTCTTTGCCGCCTTCTTTATACGAGTCGAGTAATGCACCGGCGGTTGGTGTAATCGAAACGAATTGCGACCAAGTTCCGTCTAGTGTCGGGATTTTCTCAAAGGTTACTTCGATTGAAATTGGCTCTTTAATGTTTTTAACCGTGTAAGAATAAGTCCCGTCCTCATTTTCTGTAAAATTCGCATCAGCGGCAAGATCCACAGCCGTTCCGTTTACCTTGATGGAAGCTACCCGGTAGTCCTGGTTTGGTGTCATCGTGGCTGTTGCTGCGCCGTCATAATCGACTGTGGATTTATCCAGCTTCACATCTCCGTTGCCGCCGTTGACACTAGCCGTAACGGCGTAGGTGTTGATGACAAACTCTACTTTCACGTCGTGGTTTGCTGTAACATTTGTGAAGGTGTACTTATAGCTGTCCGGCTGGATTAGCGTCACATCTTTTGTCAAGTCGAGATTGTCGCCATCGACATTGATGCTTTCGACATGAAAACCTGTTAACGGAGTTACCGTGAAAAAGGAATCATTGCCATGCTGGACGTTGATCGTTCCGCCGAGAGAGCTAATGGTTTTGTTTGCGTCGTCCTTTACCGTCCCTTCAAGTGCGTTGTATTGGAAGGTGACGGTGTATGTTTTTAACACAAATTCGACTTCAATGGTGGTGTCGGCCATAATCGATGAAATCGTGTGGGTGTACCTTTGGTTGTCCGTTAACGGCTGTTCTTGCCCAGCGATTTTTACCGACTTAATTTCGTAATTTGGTTCAGGCGTGATGACAATGGCAACATCTGACCCTGATTTCACCTGAACAGGGGCGGTGTAATCCGCTTCATTGATATTGACCATGCCCTCGCCCGCTGTTACATTAGCTGTAATTTGATAGTTTGCTGTCTCAGGCGGGTCAGTTGGCGTTCCGGAGTCGGCTGTCCCTCCAGTGCCAGTTGAGTCACTAGATGTGGTTGCTCCACTTTGGCCGGTGGGCTCCTGCGTTGTGGTTAGCGGTTGCCCGCCAGATTCGGTTATTGTCCCGCCAGTTGCTGTAGTTTGACCAGTCCCAGTGTCTGTTGTTTGGGCAAAAACCGGCATGATGGCGCCGGCCGATATGTTAAAGGCAACCAGCAGAATGGAAAGGATGACTGCCAAGAAGCGGGTTGCCCTTGAATTTCTCTTTGTGAACACTTTTTCTCCACCCCTTAAAAAAATACTATTTTATTAAAATACCTATTGGTTACCACTTTGGGCGATTTTTTTACGTTTGGGTTACTAAGCCCCTTATTGGTTACCATTTCGACAATCCTTTGGCGACTTCGGGCGCCAATAGACCGTATTGATTACCGTTTCGGCAATCTTTTGCCGATTTCGGGCACCAATAGACTGTATTGGTTACCTTTCCAGCAATCCTTGGGCCGTTTCGGGCGCCAATAGACTGTATTGGTTACCTTTCTAGCAATCTTTTGCCGATTTCAGGCGCCAATAGACCGTATTGGTTACCTTTCTAGCAATCTTTTGCCGATTTCAGGCGCCAATAGACTGTATTGGTTACCTTTCCAGCAATCTTTTGGTGGTTTCGGGCACCAATACACTGTATTGGTTACCTTCCCCCGCTTCTAGATCACTTCATCCGTATGCGTAATCTTGATATCTCTAATTATCCTAAATTCTATCTTTCCAAGTGGGGCATCTTCTTCATCTTCCAATTCAACGGCAGGGTTTAATACGGTGGTTTCATTTGTTTCTATTAAAACCTCCGTGCCGCTTTCCAAGACTTCGGTCCCCGAATCCAATACTTCGGTTCCTGAATCCAGCAACACTACGCCAGGCTCAAATGCCTCTGTACTTTCGTACAGCACCTCCGTACTGCTCTCAAGAAGGACCTCGGTTTCATTTAAAAGGACAGCCGTACCTTCTGATAGATGTTCATCTGCCTGGAAAAGCACCTCCGTCCCGGCATTCGCCAGCACTTCGGTTGATTCAGAGGAGCCGCTCTCGAAAACTTTAGGATCTACTTTTCCAGTAAAACCCGTGTTTATAGTATTAAACTCGGTGCCAGTACTTACCGTATTCCCTCTAGCACCAGTAAATCCTGGGGCAGCTGTGTCAGTCATGTTCCCTGTGTTCACAACAGAATATGCCGCATTCCCCATATTCCCTGTTCTTCCAACAGTATCCCCCGGTCTTGCTGCAGCTCCGGCCAGGTTCCCGGCCCGAGACGTGTTCCCATTTATGACCGTATTTCCGGTCCTGCCCGTATTCCCAGTCCGCCCTGTCCACAGCCTGCGAACCCCGACTGGCTCGGTCAGCGACCCGCGGTCGAGATTAAAGGCATCCGGCTGGTGGCGCTTGCTGCCCGTCATTTTGTTTCGTTCGCGGATTTCCTCGATCTGCCTGGCGGCGGTCCGACCAGACAAATCGCCGATGATGGCCAAAATGTTCATTTTGAAAAATAAAACTACCGCAACAATAAACAATACGGCGGCGAGGGAATATCCGACGATGGAAATGATTTGCCATGCTGCTGCTCCCATGTTCGTCACCCCCTATTCCTTCCGAAAGGCGTTATCAACAGCTTTTTCGGTGAGGGCAAAGCGATCGACAACGTCCTTCTTAATTGTTTCCGTCTTCTCAGCGGTGACCTCGACATCCTTGGTGCTCTGCTTGACGGCCTCTGTCACTGCACGAAGGTCGCTTTCCTTCACGCCATCCAATTTAAACTTCCTGGCATAAGTTTCTATCGAATACATCGTCAATTTATAGAGTTCGAGTTTAACAATTTCACTCTCTTCAGGGCTTTTATCAACCATTTTTATCAGCCCCTTGATATTTTCCCAATACGGCTTGTATTTGCCTTTGTCGGATGCCTCTTCAATATGGAGAGTGATATTCTGATTAAACTGGCCGATATCGCGGTAAATCAAGGCCATCTCGTAATAATCGCTTTTTTTCGAGCCGTACTGGACGGCGTCCTCGAACCATTGGATGGAGCTTTTCATTCTCGTAATCTGGTTGTCGCTATTTTCACTCTTTCCATAGTCGTAGTAATACCAATACATCTTACCGACTTCAAAAGCGAGGTCAGGATACTCTGGATTGTCGCGAAACTCGATAAGGTGGGCGTTGATTTTTTTCTTAAACTGCTCCTCCTCCTCGACTGAAAAAGCAGCATCTCCCTTAAATGCGCCGAGCAATCCCAAATAGGCCTTCGTTTCAACCGGCTTAATATCGATTGCTTTTAAAAAATAATCAATCTTCGCCTGATCGGTTGCAGCCTTCTCCGCCATCTGAACCGTTTTATTGTAATCGGCATTATTCGTTTGAATGTTCATCACCTGTCCAAGAATGCCAATGCCCAGGCTCAACACAGAAGCCCCCGCCAGCGCATAAAAACCGCGCAGCTTCTTCTTTTGCTTGGCGCGATAAAGGTCATCAGCCTCTTCGTAATGGTTCAGCGCATACATCAGCTCGGCACACGATTGATAACGATCATCCGGATTCAGCTGGGTGCATTTTTCAATAATCCGTTCCAAACCGCCCGACAACGACGGGTTCCATTGGCGGATGGGGTAAAGCTCATAAGGAGGCTCGGATGGGTTGTGCCCGGTCACCAGATGATAGAGCGTCACGCCCAAACAGTAAACATCGGTCCGTGGGTCGGTCTGACCCTTCCCGCCGAACTGCTCCGGGGCCGCGTAACCCTTCGTTCCTAAGCTGACGGTATCTGCAAGATTCTGCTCCTTGTACTCACGGGCAATCCCAAAGTCAATTAGCTTCAAATTGCCATCCGGCTTCAGCATCACGTTCGCCGGCTTCATATCCCGATAAATAATCGGCGGATTGCAGGTATGTAAATAATCGAGCACCTCACAAAGCTGCTTCGCCCATTCAATCACCAGATCCTGGGGCTGGGCGCCATACTCCTCCATAATCTTGCTCAGAGGCTCCCCTTCGATATAATCCATGATGACAAAAATAACTTTGCCATTGTCGATGATGTCGACAATCCGAGGCAAAGAAGGGTGGTCGAGGCGTTTAATCATGTTCGCTTCGGCGATGGCACTCTGGATAATGACCTCGTTGTTTTTGTCCCTGCCTCTTTTTTCAATCTCTTTCACGGCCCACTGCTTGTTGAGGCGTTTGTCCATGGCCAGGTACACCTTGGACATCCCGCCTTGGCCGATCTGCTTCAGTATTTCATATTTTCCATCTATAACGGATCCAATTGCTGCCACGTGAAATCCCCATCCCTACTGAATTTTTACAAGCAGCACAGTGATATTGTCTGTTTCCTGTCTTTGCTTATTAAGCTCCACTAAAGTGATTGCGTGTGTTTCCATTACCGCTTCGTCCGTCAATACCTGCGGGGAGAATGCTTGAAAAATTTCCTCCTCGGTAAGCATGTGGCGGAACCCGTCGGAACAAAGCATATAGACTTCGCCAGGGGTTGCGCGGCCATGGATAAATTCAGGCTCAACCAGCTTTGATGCCCCGATGCACTGTAGGAGGACATTTCGCCGAGGGTCAGTTTTAGCCTGCTCCGGCGTAATCGTACCCCGCTTCAGGTCTCTAGCGACCACCGTCTGGTCCTCTGTCAGGATTTCAAGCTGCCTCTCCCCGATTCGATAGACGCGCGAGTCGCCGACATGGCCAATCAACATGAACGTGGTGTCGATGAGAAGCAGCGCAGTAATCGTCGTGCCCAGCTGGATTCTCACCCTGCGCCCATACTCGGCAATCCGTTGGTTTTGCTCTTTGATGATTCGCTCCCAGCGATACTGGATATCGTCCCAATCCTTCCGGGCAAGCTGTTCCGGAAGTTCAGTTTCAAACCACTCTGAAAAAGCACGAACGACACTGGCACTGGCCACTTCCCCTTTGGAGAGTCCGCCCATCCCATCGCAAATGACAGCTAAAACGACCTCTCCCATCGATGTTTCGGCAACCTTTATAAGCAGGCTGTCCTGATTCGTCGGTTTCTTAATCCCCTTATCTGTAACTGCCGTGGATAACACTTCCATTATCTAAACTCCTTGCCTAAATAATCGGTACCTTGCCTTCGGACATTTCCTCTGATTTTTCCAACGGTTTTGTCCGTTGACCAAACAGTCTATATATAAAAAGTAAAGTCCTCATTAGCTAGGCGCAGCTTTGTACCTGAAAAGATTTCAATCTCCTTCATAACCGGAATCACCCGGCCATCGACATAAGTCTTGTTGGTAGAATTATTGTCGATGATATAATAGCGGCCGCCCTTTGTGATAATATCGGCATGACTGCGGCTGATGGCATTATTGCTGGAAACGAAATAATCGCAAAAGCTGCGCTCCTTGCCAATCCGAAAGGCGGGTTTGTCGACGCTGATTTCTTCCTGCGTCTTCTCCCTGACCAGATAAGGGAAGCGGGGTTCTTCGTACACATCAGCCTCAAGTACCGTTGTCCCGCCAACATCCTCAACACCCAAAACCGTCGTTCCACTGAAATGTTCCGTTTCGGATGGCACTGCCACAAAAGGCTCTTTTGTTTCCGCAGCAGCCTCAAGCCTGCCCGCCAGCCCCTCCAAGGGCGCCCCGCACGCCGAGCAAAATTTGGCATCCTCCATACTGTTGGCCCCGCACTGCGGACATGCCTTTAATTTTTTTGAAAAATCATATTGATTGCCAAACGGATTATAGGCAATGCTCGAGGGGCGAGCTTTTTCACTGGCCGCATTCCCGGTCTTCCCAGCTCCGGTCCCATACCCAATCCTCCCGGATTCCCGCGGACCTTCGCCCACACTGCCCGTCGAACCGGACGGCAAGTACCCCTTGTTGTCGACTGTTTTCCCCAGCAATTCAAACAATAATTTTTCAAAACCATTAATTGAAAATGGGCTATGGCTGCGGAAATATTGCAAATAGGAGGTCACATAGCCATTGTCTTCGTGTTTATTAAACACCACCCGAAAGGTAATATCGTTAAAAAAGTCAGGCACTACACTCGCGTTTTGGTTGTTGACAATCGGCCAGTAAATGCATTTGACCTCTTTCGTCCGCGGGTCGAGAAAAATCGTTTCCCAATTCAACATGAGATTGCTTACATTTAGCAAGTTTTTCTCACATTCCTTGGCAACCGCCGCAATTCTGGCCATCGTCCCCAAGAACATTTTCTTACTGACAATCCCACTGAAATAGGATTGCAGCGTCATCATCCCCTCGACATAACACCTTAGAACGAGTCCCTTTTTCGTCTTCTCGGCCGTAACCGGCAAAAGACTGCCAGACAGTCCCGCTGCAATGCCCTTCAGTTCCCGTTCATTAATGGCCTCGGGTACAATCAGCTTGTTCACGACCAAATATTTATTTGCCTGCTGTTCAACAGTTGTTTTTCCCATAACTATCTCCTGCTTTAAAATACTAAACTTATAAACTATTCACTCGATCAATCGCCTTTTTCTGCGCTTTTTTATATTGAACGGCCACATACCGGAGCACATCCGCGTAATCCTTGAGGCTCTTTTGCAGGTTTACGGCTGTGGAACCGGTGTTATCCAGCTCATTCCATTTGGACTGAAGCCGTTCAAAATCCCGGCCCTGCCAGCCTTCCCCAAGGGAGGCTACCTCTTGATTCGCCTGTGACATCTTTTGTTTTTGCCTATCCACATAGTCCTCCACAGCTGAAGCCGCCTTTTCAAACTCACGGTAATCGACATCAATGAAAGAGCTCATTTTCCGTTCCTCCTATTTAAAAGAGTCTGCCAAATTTGTATTGACAGTCTCCGTCTTGTTGTAGCCGTCCGATACCTGCTGCACAAGGAATTTGGAATAGTTCTGCATCACCTGAAACCGGCTGTCTTTAAAAGCATGTTTAATAGAATGGAAACGGCCGATGACATGATCCGAAGCCCTGCTTTGCCAGCTGCCGTTCAAATGCGCGATGGCCTTCTCCATTCGTGCAAACTCAGCATCGATTTGCTGATTGATAGTGGTAATCCGGCTGGCCGTGTTTACGACCTTCGCCGTATCAATTTTTATTTGACTCATCGCTTCACTGCCCCCTTATCAGCCTTTGCCTATCCCTAATTTCGCTAAAAAGGCTTCTGATAGATTAGATGGATTTACCCTGCTTAAGCTTCGCTTTGCCCTTTCACATTCCTCAATAAAATCACGGATGCGGGCCGCGGCGACTTCGCTGCCAATTCCTTTAAAATCATGGCGGAGCCCCGCTTCGATGGACTCAAGCTCGGAAATAATACTGCTTAATTCTGCTTTTGCACTGCTTAAACCGCTCATTCTTTCGCCCCCTGCCCTTAAATACTCATGATCCGATTTTCTGCTTCGTCAAAGTCGGCGGCCGTATCCCGCAAGTAATCTATGACTTTATTCATCTGCCTTTTTGTCGGCAGATTTTCTGCAATCGCCAAATGGATGATGTCAAGCAGGCCTTCTGATAGATAGAGATAATTCAATTTCGAATCGACTTCGGAAATCCGCGCTTTCACCGAATCCAGCCGATTCGCGTAAGCCCTGAGTTTATAGGTGTCAATCCGAATATGCGGCGTCGGAACAGCTTTCGGACCGGAACCAAACAGATTTTTCAAGCCGCCAAGAAAATGATTAAATTTCTCTGCCAGCATATCCCGGAATTCTGTCAGCTGTTTCTTGGTCCAGTTCGCAAATTGGGCCACCCCTTCGGCCACCCGGTCAATAATTTCCGGAATCAAGTCCGTGAACACATATTCCGCAAACGCCGCAACTGCATCGGCAACATCACTTAGAACCTCAAACGCAATCACCGAAGCAACAAACAGTGCCACATATCCAATCGCAACAAACGCAAATTCCACCAGAGCAACGGTTGCCGCCAACAGAGCAGGACCCGCAACGATGGCGGTGACAACAAGAGCGACTGTCACGGTTACCGCTAGAATTTTTCCGGCAGTGGTCATTTTTCCATCTTGATATAAGGCGTTTTTTAGCTTCCAGCCGGCGTCAGTTATGGCGACCAAAGCAGTAGTTAAAAAAGAACCTACCGCAGGACTAATAAGGCGGTCCAAGCCTTGCGTAAATGGCGATGTAATATACTTTGAGATGATGGTGGATAAAGCATTAGGCTGGTCGGTTCGCACAATATTGCCATTTTCATCAAAGTGTACATTTTCCGTACCATGCTGAACCGCACCTTCTCCGACTAAATCGGCATAAAAATAGTTCACCCCATCGGCATGCTGCAGTATGCCGCCTACCAGAGATTGCAGAACATGATCCATTTGTACCGTACTCGTTGCCAATGCAATTTCCTCTTTGTGCGCTTCCAAATAGTCGTTGGAGTGGCCCGGTCCATCATAGCTGATCGTTCTATCAATCCGGTCGGCCAAGCCAAGCTTTGCCGCGTAGAAGGTCGCGTGTTCCGCAAGATTTCCCCCTAACGAATGCCCGGCAAACGAAATATTGTCGTACTTGTCAAAATAGCCGTCTTTTTTAAGCTCATCGATAAATCGCTGCGCATCTCTTTGTTGGTCTGTAAGCCTGCCAGAGATTAAAGCAGCATCAGCCTTGAGCCAGTCCTGCTGAATATTTTGATACTCTGAGGGTGATTCGCTGCCGCGGAAGGAGACGATTAAGCCTTTATCGGTCTCGATAACGACACCATAGAAACCTGATTGCCCAGGGTTATTTTGGTCAAACGTTTTGACAATTTTCCAATCCTTCGCTTCACTAGGCAGTTGATTGATTTTACCTGCATCTAGACTGACACTTTGATCATTACCCACGTCTTTGCCTTTAGTCAGCTGATCAAAATGGCCCTGTGAATAGTTTGAGCTACCGTCCGCCTTCATTTTCAAAAGCCCCCCGACAGTATTGTCCGGGCTGTGTCCTGCACCAACAGAACCAGGAATATTTTTGCGTGATTTGTCTTTTAGGAGTTCCAAATCCAGATAAGCGATATCGGTGGCAAATTTCAATTCTTGCTCCGTTAAAGCAGTCTTATCTGCCAACGCTACTCACCGTCCTTAGCTGTTGCCGAAGCATCGGCAAAATGATAGCCATTGGCGTCCGCAACTGCGTCAAATTCTTTTACAACGTTGTAGTCAATAAACCATGAACTGGTGACATAAGGAACCTCTTTAAATTTCTTTACGCATTTGTCATATTCATCTTCCGCAATCACATGAACAGTCACTTGATAGGCGGTGTTTACCCCGGCTTGATAAGCCGCAGTCAGTGCCTTTTCAAACTGTTCCGGTGACAGATCAGGCTTTTCCTTGACAATGATATCTCCTGAAAAATAGCCTGGTTTATAAGCCTTAACGTATTCTTCCAAAGAAATATCCGGATTGGTCTCCGCCGAACTGTCTGCTTCCATCGCTACTGTGTGTGTTTCACTCTCAATTCCTGCAGAAGAAAGCTCCCGAGTGATAATTTGATTGAAGGACTTGCTAATCAGACTTGGAATATAGCCATCACTCACAAGCTCTCCATCCTTTGTCGTAACCGCCTTAAATACCAAGTCCTTCTGGTCCTTTGGGTGGACATAAGTGGTAACCGTATCATTCGTCGCCGTCCCATATCGGCCGCCAATATGGGTCACTTCAAATTCCTGGTGATACTTTTTTTGGAGCAGCTTTTCGACATCGGTGGCCTGCTCTTTATCCATTTCGCTGCAGCCAATCAAGCTAAAAATTGATAGTCCCATTGCGATGACACTCACCTTTTTCAATATTTTTTTCAGCATATTAATACCCACTTTCTTTGAGAAAAACCAAGTATCAGTATCTATTTCATCCGGGCGGAATTATTTTCAAGGTCAAGCTAAAGGCGATTGGCATGCCATCACCTTTAGCGTCATAATTTTTTCCAAAAATTCGTTTATTTAAAAGCGTCAGCCAAGTTAACGTTGGCTGTTTCTGTTTCAAAGTAGCCTTGGTCAACATTGACACGTAAGAACTTTACATAGTTATCAAGAATGTCGTAATAGGTTTGGAAGTACTTCGCGGAAAACTCGTCATAAGCGGAAACCGTTGCTTGTGCTGCTTCCCCTTCCCATGTATTGGTAAGATTTTTTATCGTGCTTTGGCTGTTTTTTAATTCTTCCATCAGTTGTTGGTTCAGTCTTTCAATCGTATTTGCAATATCAGCCACCTGGGCCGTGCTTACTTTAATGGAACCTGCCATTGTTTAGTCACTCCTTCCTAGTTTGTTAGTTTTCTAACTTGAACCATATTGTTTTCTTGGGTAGCAGCGTAGTTGGCGCGCTGCGTATCAAGCGTGCGGCTTGCCGTTTGAAGCTTATCGGCCATTTGTTTTAAATCCTGGTTAAAGCCGTTGATCTGATCAACGAAAGCAAGGTTATCCTCGCCCTCCCATGCTTCACCCATGGTGTTCGCTGCCTGCATAAGCTGGGTATAGATACCTGTATAGGTTTCGGATAGTTCGGCTAATTTTTTGGATGCCGCCTCAAGTTCTTGAGGTGTGACTCTAATTCTTTTCGCCATTTGTCATTCTCCTTTCTCTTTTTGTAAAAATTTATATCAACATGAGTTTCGAACCGTTCTTGATGCCCAGTTCGGCAACTGGCATGTTAATATTGAAAATAATTCCTGTTTCAGCATCGCATAAAACCTCGCTGCCCATCGCTTTGAATTTGCCATCGGAGAGGTCGGTCACTAGCGTCGACACTAGGGTGAGGACCTCGCTCATTTGACTTTCCAACGGAATGTACACATCGTAGCTTTGGTCTGCAGCAGGAAGAAAAATTTCCACGAGTACTTTATTCATCGTCGTCATCATTCTCCTTTTGCGAGTTTAATAACTTGACCTTGACGGCCTTCCCATTTTGGAGGGAGTAGGCAAACTCCGCCTGCATCTCCTCACGCATTTCGGATGTGGTCTTGGCCGGCTTGAGCTGGAATTGCTCGGTAATGCCGCTGCCAATCCAAATACCATTTCCACTGTGAATATGTTGTTTGTACCATTTGTCAAAGGTCAGCCCGGACAGATTCTTGTATTGTTCAGCAAAAATAACGGTCACGTTATACTTCGCGTCGCCCTTTTCCAGAATTAAGCCAAGTTTCTCAGCCCCCAGATTCGAAAGAGCATTTTTTAAAGCAGCAACCGAATTGATGATAATCACCTTTTGTTCAAATTGCTCCACTGTCCGCCCCTCTTCCAATGCCTCTTTGAAGGTGTTGTTGCGGTAGACGACGAGATCAAACAGGTCGGCCATTATCTCCTCAAACTCTTTGGTTGTTGAATAATATTTGAAACCAGCATTGTTTTTCTCAATAAAACTTTGCTCAGCGTCAATCACAGTTACATCTAAGCCTGCCTGTTGCGCCATGAACTGAGATAAATCATGGACGAACAACTCGTGTTCCCTTCCGGCTGATAGAATCATATGGATATAGGATTTGCCGAACGGATAATAGTGAATTTGCAGCGAGTTCTTTTCCACGCCAATTGGAATGCTCAGACTTCCCTTTGAACCGCAATATTCAGCCAGGAATTCGTGGTCCACTCTTTCTGGCAAAATCGGAATTCTCTTAGCGGCTGTTCCTATCCAGGCTTCCTGCAGCTTCTCGCATTCTGCTTGAATAGTTGGATATGGCACGGGTCCGGCGGTAATTTGCGCGACCTGGAATTCATAAATAGCATCCCGCTTGACGAGGCCGCGGCCTTTGAATTTCGATGGGAATAAACCATCCGTCTTGCCAACCACCGTCGCATAATCGGCCTGATCATTTAATTGCAAGGTTACTAGCTGCTTAAAGTTCTGCAGCAGCCTGAAGCGGACAGCGCCGGTTCCAAGTGCGGTGAGGACGAAATAGATTCCATACTTTGTGCCTTCACGCGACAAGTAGGAGACTGCTTCTTCCTTTTCATCGTAAATCTCAGTGAATGCAGAGAAATTATGGATAGCAACGACAATCGCCGGAACTTTCTGGCCCGTTGCCTCGGCATAGGACCGGTGATCCCCGCCGTAATCGGCAAACAGCTTCTTCCGCTTTTCCACTTCGCCCTGCAGCATTTTAAACAGGTTGCTGACTTTTTCGCTTTCATACGAAAGGATGACATCGCCGACATGTGGTGCTTTTGAAAAAGCCCTCAATGTTTCCGAAGCAAAGTCTAATAGATAGAGATTGACTTCGTCCGGGGTATGCTCATGAATGAGCGAATAAACCATCGTATTTAAGAAGGTCGTCTTGCCGGTGCCGGCTGCTCCGTAAATGATGGTGTTGCCTTCGTCGGTGAGCGGCAGGCGAAGCAGGCATTGCTGCTGGTGGACCGGGTCGTCGTATTCGCCGATAACCGGGTTGAGCTTAAAGGAAGCCCTCCGGTTTGCAGACGTGAACGATTTCCGAACGTCTTCTTGCACGGTTTCCGCTGCCGCTGCAATTTCGCTGACAGCCTCCTGAAAAACATCTAGTTTATTTTCCGAGGTTAGCCAAGTACCACGATCTGCATTGTATTTTTTTCGAATATCTTCTAGAAGAATAAGGGCTGGAATCGGCTCAAGCCAGAGCGGACGAATCTTAATATTCTCCTCAGCCGCAATATTACTTAAATAATCAGTAATCACATCAAGCTGCTTTTTCGGATTTGTGAAAAGGCCCTTCTTTTTATCAATCTTCGCCTGTTTAATCGGACGGCCGTTCCGGTCAATAACGACTACGCTGTTATCTTTTTCAACAACCACCTTATCGGACGGGTAATATGGCGCTCCGGCCCAAGCGGACTGCCCCATTTCAAACAATTCGTTATATCCGACCTGCAGGTAAAATCGCCCTGTATCGGTAAGCTCGGCTGCATCCGGACGTTTCAGCATATCCATACTGTCGGCCCGCTCTTGCACCTTCAGGCTGACCCGGAATTTACTGTTACTCCAGATTTGGTCATCGACGACACCGCTAGGCTTCTGTGTAGCCAAAATCAAGTGGACGCCCAGGCTCCGGCCAATCCGCGCGGCGCTGACTAACTGCGTCATGAACTCCGGCTGCTGCGTTTTCAGTTCGGCAAACTCATCGGAAATGATAAACAAATGCTGAAGCGGCTCGCGGACGACTCCTTCGCGATATAGTTTTTGATATTTATAGATATCGATATTGCTCTCGCCAACCAGCTTGCTGGCCTCGGCAAAAATAGCCTGGCGGCGCTTCAATTCACTTTCGATGGACACCAGCGAGCGTTTGATCGCCGCGCCGTCCAGGTTCGTGATGATGCCGGCTGTGTGCGGCAATTTTTCAAACGATTTCGCCATCCCGCCGCCTTTGTAGTCGATTAGAATAAACGCCACCTCATGCGGGTGGTAATTTACCGCCAGCGACAGGATATAGGAAATGATAAATTCACTTTTACCCGAACCCGTCATACCGGCGACTAGGCCGTGCGGGCCGTGGAATTTTTCATGCAGGTCAAGCTTGAACAATTCGCCGAGAGTGTCGACGCCGACCGGCGCTTCCAGTGACTTTGTCGGATCGTTGTCCTTCCAGCGGGTCAAAGCGTTTAAGTGCTCCACCTTGCCCACACCGTATAATTCTAGGAACGTGACCATTTGCGGCAGGTTAAAGGAATTGGCCAGCTCATCAAGCGGAACATTGGCCAGCTTCACGCTCAACTGGTAAGGGTCGGCACCGTTTAGGAAGATATCCGGTGTAAAAGAAGTCGTCTTCCCAGTAATATCGTTTTTGTCGAACAGCTTCCCGCTGTTTTCTTCCAGCTCCACCACCATCGAGCACTCTTTTGGCAGGTTTTTCAGTTCATCATAAAAAGTGACGACGCTGATATGCAGGTTTTCTTTCTTGGCATACACCTGCTTCAGCATCTCGGCTTTGAAGGCGAGCTCTTTGCTTAGGGCAAACACGATGTAGTACGGCTTGATATCCTCCA
Source organism: Neobacillus sp. SAB-20_R2A (assembly GCF_049568635.1). Classification (NCBI taxonomy): domain Bacteria; kingdom Bacillati; phylum Bacillota; class Bacilli; order Caryophanales; family Bacillaceae; genus Neobacillus; species Neobacillus sp. SAB-20_R2A. The sequence continues at coordinate 5,367,666 of NZ_CP145895.1, forward strand.
TCTCGCTGTCATTGGTATTCGCGCGGATTTCGATTTCTTTTTCGATATACGCCGAAACTTCCTTCACCTCATTATTGTTGGTGGCAATGAAGCGGAATTTATTATCGTTGCTCCACACATGAGGGAGCCATTTTGTAAAGCCGAATTGTGCTTCTTCCTCCTGGTCATAGACGAAAATCATTTTCACTTCATCGTAGCTGTATAAAGCAGCCAATTGAAAAATCAACCCTTTGGCAAACTCGATTGTCTGCTTGCGTGCGCCGATGACGCCGGAAATATGATTTTCATATAACGATAGGGTAATCGGAATATTTTTCAAAACCTTTGGCGATTCCACCAAAGTGTACAATTCTTCCTGCAGGTTATCATCGTCAATCGAAAATTTTTTCTCCGAATAGGTAAGGTCTGCTGCAAGCAGGCCGCTGCCTGTGCCGACCCGCAATTTCAGAAAGTCGTTTTGGCCGGGGCCGCGCTCCCACAGATTGCGCTGGACATTTTCAATCCGGTTGATGCAATCGCTGATGGGAACATGATTTTCCCGAAGAATTTCCTCCTGCTTTTCCGCTTCCTCATTAAAGACGACAGCGATTCGGTCGAGATAATCCTTGTATTTTTCCTGGCGAATTTTCTCTTTTTTCCGTCTGCGCCGCATATCGAACTTTTTGGTTAGGATTGGCCAGAGGATGGTTCCAAGCAGCATGCTGCACGACATGACGATCGACGGAATCGCCCTTGAAATATCGCCAGTCGCCATCGCGTTGTTTACAGCAAAAAGCGCAGTCGCCATCGAGGCCATCCCCATCGTCATCGACGGGCCAATCACCAGCATCATCGGCATCTCTTCGCCAATCGCGTTCGGCGGCGGGGAATCGATCTTGATAACCGCTTTTTCGACATCGCGCTTAAAGCGGGGCGAACGGTAGAAATAGTCGGTTTCCGGTACTTCGTACTCTTCCTCTTCATCCGGGGTTTCGACCGTTTGCGGTATGAACGGCTTTAAGGCATTGGTCCGGATTGAGAGTGTTCCATCCGGATTGTTAAAAGCAACAAAATAGCTGCCGATGATTATTTTATAACCCATTATGTATATGGTGTCGCCAATCTTTAAGGCTTTGTTTTTCACTCTTTCCCCAGCGACGAAGGTTCCGTTTGAACTGTTTTCATCCTCGATGCGCCACTGGCCGTTATGAAACGACAGCTTTGCATGGGATGCCGAGACAAAACGATTGGCCAGCACAATGTCGTTCTGTTCGGTCCGGCCGATGGTAATTTCGATATCTCGGTTAACCAAGTATTTTGTAAAAATTTGTCGGTCGTCCGTGCTCGGCTCTGTGAAAATGATCGTTTTTTGGTCTTGGGTATAAAGTCCTAAATTATATATGCTTAACGGCTGCAAGACCGTATTTCGGATCGGCTTCCCGGTATTGTCGAGAACCTTCACATCCTTATTCGATTTTAAAATCCACTCTCCATTGATCCCTTCAATGCCGATCAGTTTTCTGGAGGATTTGCCATTGGAATCGTATATCCAATACTGTCCCCGCACCTTTTCCGGCAGGGATATCGAGTGAATCCGCTCCTTATTAATTAACGTAACATTCATCATTCTTCTCCTTGCATGCTATCTCTAACGCTGCAAAACCAGCTTGCGATTCGCCATAATTATCCATAATCTTATTCTCACATAACTAATGTCCTACAAAAAGAGACTAAATTACCATTTTATAGGAAAGCGTTTCCCTTGCGTTAGCTGAATAAAAATAAAAAACCACTTAGAGTGGTTTTTTAATCGCGCATTGCTCCTGCCTCACGGGAAGTCATGGCACCTTGTCCTGCGCTTACATCCTTTTGAATTTGTTGTTTAACTTGTTGAGCATCCGTTCCGGCAAATTCTGGTTTCATAACAGAAGCTGTATTTGGTTTAGCTTGTTGATTCTGCTGCATACTAGTCCTCCTCGATTATTATTTAGCAATTTTATTATTTGCAAAAAACAGTTGGGTATGTCCGAGACTCCATTTTTTTTGGGATTAAGGCAGATTTGTCTTTACGGTTGAAGCACGATAAAAAAACTCGCCACTACAGCGGCGAGTTTCGCTTATTATTGATAAATAGTAGGTTTTATTTTAAAGTATTCTGCTGAGTTTGCTGCAGGTCGACTTGTTCGGTTTCGTAGAATTCCTTCGTATATTCCGCTTGGACGGCCTGGGCGTTCAGAATGTTTTCTAATATCAATATATAATCTGTACACTTTTCCCCTTTAATACCCAATGTTTCCGCCTCAATCCGGCCATCGGGAAAAATGCGGATTTGAAGTTTTTCCTCCATCTGCCCTCTTCACTCCCTTTTTAGAAATCGATTGTCCTGCCGCCGCGGTTAAAGCGGACATCATCCGCATAACTTGGGCTATCTGCCTTTTCCAATCCGCCGCCTGGTACAAGCACAGGGTCTTTTCCATATTCTTTGAGATCCTCCTGCGGTGTGGCTGCTACAGCACGGACGTTGGCCCACTCTCGGATTCCGCGGATTTGCTCGGCCTGGGTCACTGACAATGGCACCGTATTGGCAATCGCCCGTTCGAAATCCTCCAGACGAATCGGCCGGTCATTGGAATAGGCCTCAAACAAGGCATCGATGACAAGATGCTCAATCTCTGCGCCGACAAAGCCGTCGCAGTTTCTTGCAAGCCTATCAAGCACCTCGTCCGTTAATCGGAAATCTCCCTTTACTTCCTCATCCTTGATGCGCTTCTGGATGTGTACCTTAAGGATTTCTTTTCGCTCCCTGAGCGTCGGCAGGTCGACAAAGAAGATTTCATCAAAGCGTCCTTTCCGCATTAATTCCGGCGGTAGTCCGGAAATGTTGTTAGCTGTTGCGATGACAAATACAGGGCTTGTTTTTTCCTGCATCCATGTTAAAAACTGTCCGAAGATCCGTGATGAGGTCCCGCTGTCCCCGCCGCTTGTAATGCCGCTGAACCCTTTTTCGATTTCGTCAATCCAGAGGATGGACGGAGATATCGCTTCGGCGGTCTTAATCGCCTTTCTCATATTTTCTTCACTGCTGCCAACCAGCCCGCTGAAGATTTTTCCCATATCGAGTCTTAGCAGAGGCAACTGCCACATCGAGCTGATCGCTTTACTGATTAAGCTTTTTCCGCAGCCAGGAACGCCCGTAATCAGTACCCCTTTTGGCGCGGGCAGGCCATATTTGCGGGCTGAATCGAGCCACGACTTGTTCCGCTTTGAAAGCCAGCGTTTGAGGTTTTCTAGTCCGCCGACATCCTCAATTTTTAAATCGCTGGCGATAAATTCGAGAATACCTGTTTTCTTGATGATTTGTTCCTTTTCCTGCAAGATGACTTTGACGTCACTGATATCGAGCCGGCCGTCTTCGACCATTGCGCGGGCAAAAGCGTTTTCTGCCTCTGACAAGGTCAGCCCTAGTGCGGCTTTTGCAAGTCGCTCTTTTTCTTCGGTGGTTAAGGAGATTTGAATCCGGCCCGTTTGCTGATTGACGCGAATCATCTCGTCGAGTACTGCGTGGATTTCGTGGAAGTTCGGCAGGTCGAAATCGACAATCGTGATGTCTTTTTGCAAATCATCCGGAATCACGAGAAACGGCGAGGTGAAGATGACATTGATCGGGCTCGGACTTTGCTTTATTTTTAATAAAATATCCCTTAGCTTTCGGATCACCTGGAAGTCGGCATGCCGCCCCTGGCCGCCGAAATAGATATGAAAGTCCTGAAGCACAATGATGCTCGGTTTATCATGCTTTTCAATAAACTCGAGCACCTTCATCGGCTGTTTGCTGTCACCGATGCCGACCGACTGCCGGTTATGGTCCTGAATCCCCTTTGTGATGCTCCAGGTAAACACTTCGCGCGGTGTTTTAATCAGTTCCGCATCCTGGGCTACCGAGCGAATTAGGGATAGGACGCGGTCTTCCTCCCAGGTTTGGATATATAAATAAGGAAATCTGGCCTTCAGTAGGTTGGCCAGAAGTGTTCTCGTTCCTTTTTGTTTGACGATAGCCATTTTCTTCCTCCTTTTTCTAGATTACTTGGAGTGATCGTATTGATGGGATCTTTATGAGGACACTTTACTCGTTTTTTTGGAGCGTCTTGTCCTCATAGGGCCTTCATGGGGAAACTCTTCAACTGGTTTAATATCGCACCTTTTTCGTTATTTTTTGATTTTGAATGGGTCGGGCAATATACCACCCCTATTTTTACCGTTCCCTCTTGTTTGGGAATGGCTTGGGCAATATATTGACTCTATTTTTACCGTTCCCCTTTGTTTTGGAATGGACCGGGTAATATATCGACTCTATTTTTACCGTTCCCCTTTGTTTTGGAATAGACCGGGTAATATATCGACTCTATTTTTACCGTTCCACCTTGGTTTGGAACAGTTCGGGCAATATATCGACTCTATTTTTACCGTTCCCCTTTGTTTTGGAATGGACCTGGTAATATATCGACTCTATTTTTACCGTTCCACCTTAGTTTGGAACGGTTCGGGCAATATATCGACTCTATTTTTACCGTTCCCCTTTGTTTTGGAATGGACCTGGCAATAGATCGACTCTATTTTTACCGTTCCACCTTGGTTTGGAACGGTTCGGGCAAAAAGGAAGCCGGAACCGCCCGGCTTGCCTACTTACTTAATAATCAATGACTCTTCCAGAATGGATATGTGTATCAGTATGGTCCATTTCGGAGAAAATCAGACGATGTTTCATTTTTTCCAGCGTGTGCTCCTTCAATCCCATGATTTGCGCGAACTGTTCAAACGATTCGAAGCCGCCAAGTTCCTCACGTTTGACGACGACTTTTTTTGCTAAAATAATCCCAATCTCAGGGATAGCGGCAATTTCCTTTTCCGATGCTAGATTAATATTGAGTTTCTTGATTTCTTGTTTTTCGGAAAAAAGCGGCTGGATTGGAGGGGACATTGGTGCAGTGCTTGCCTCCTGCTGGTTCACGTAGGCCTCCCTTTTCGGCTGCGGCGGCTTTTGCGTCTTGCCAAACTTCGCTTCCGCCTCCCGCCTAAGCTTCGAAACCTCTTGGTCCAAATACAATCTTTCATTAGCCTTTAACACATCCAATTGAACCAGATAGGCCGGGCGGATTTTAAAGGCATGGATAATCGGAACAATCCACAATGCCAGAAAAATCATCGCTTCAAATTCAGTGTAGGTTGGGATAAATGCCAGAAGGAAGATTGCCAGATAAACAAGCCCATAGATTCGCCAGCGCTTGTTTTTCACTTTGGTGCCGGCATAGAAAAATGCAATATAACTGGTCATGCCGATCGGCAGAAACGTGAAGATGATCCACCAGCTGTTCAACATCTCCCATTTCCTGCCCCTGTCTGTATATACTTTCGCCAAGTCGTGCTCCCCCTTTTATCGATTCACCAAATAGGTGAGCTGGATGGAATGATCTTCGAGCAGTTCTTCTTTTTCTAAAACCATTCCCTGTTCCTTCGCCTTTTCTAGTAAATGTTGATAGACTCGCTGCTGCAGGTAATGGGTGTAGGAACCCTCTACCTTCTCAATCCATTCCTCGAATGCCTTGATGTCGGCTGATTTCGGGAGGACAAGCGAGTAGCAGCCCTCTTCGTTGACGATAAACGTCACTTCGTTCTCATTGTTTGTTTTTAGTGAATCGAGTGTCTCTGCTTTGCGGAACGAACAGCTCCACTCCTCCAGCGCCTGCTGAAGCAGGGACTCATCCTTCATTCTGGTCGGAAGGACGGCGTAGTCCTGATTGTTTTTTTGCGAACGGTTGGCGATTCCTTCGACAACCTCTTTTGTGACAGCAATGGCCAACGGAACGAGCACAATTTCAAGACTCATGTTATCTATCTCCTTCTTTCGTAATCTAGTTCTAGTAACATATGTAAATCGATTGGCTCCGCCATTCCGTTGGCGGATATCGTTCCGTCGGGATGGAGCCTTATTTCTAATTTGTTGGGAATCTGCGCCAGTTTGGTTTCAAGATGCTTATATGCATCCGTCAAAAAGCGGTACTGCTGGTTTTTCGAACCAACCCACGGACGGCTCAGGTCATGCTGGCTTTGGATGTAGGGGCCGTCTATTAATAAATCTGTTTCTTTTAATAGGCTGTGCCAGCTTGAATTAGGCGACTTCAAAATCGTTTCATATTCATAGCCGGTAAACGTCACAATCGATAACTTCAGTGCTTTTATTTTTTGCGCAAGGATGGTGAGCGCCTGGGCTTGGCTAAACGGCTCGCCGCCTAAAAAAGTGACGCCTTCTAGTTCAGGTGATGCTTCCAAAGTACTTTTGATATCTTCGTAGATTTCGTCAATATCCATTAAGATGCCGCCGTTAGGGTCCCACGTATGCGGGTTAAAGCACCCCTCGCAGCGGATTGGGCAGCCTTGAACCCAAATACAATACCTTAAGCCAGGGCCCTCCACCTTCGTTCTTTTTTCTATTCTCGACAGCCTTAACACAGGCAATGCCATCACCCACTTAAAAGGAAAATTCAGGTTTATTTTACCACAAGACCTTTATGAGGGAGAAGGGCTGGGGAGAGGAATGGGTCTTTTGGCGGAGGAGGGGTTTCTTCGGACAAAACGAGGGGCAAATGAATGCAAAATGTCCGAATGACGGGCTTCTTCGGACAAAACTAGCAAAATATTAACACGAATTGTCCGAAGTACTGGTCTCTTCGGACAAAACTGGGAAAATCTTAACACGAATTGTCCGAATGACCGAGCTCTTCGGACAAAATCGGGGGCAACTTAACACAAATTGTCCGAATGTACCACTTCCTCTGACAAAATCAGCAAAATATTAACACGAAATATCCGTAGGACCCGCCGATATGGACAGTAACAGCCAAAAATTGCCGTGAAATTTCCACAATCCTTTCCCAGAGAAGTGCGAGGCAGGCCACTGAATAACCGCTCCAACAAAGTCATATAGTTAGAAGTAGGAAGTTTTTGGGCGAGCCTTTTAAATTCGTAACAAAGGGGGGAGTTTATGTTCAAGTTTTTTTCTCGGAAGAAGAAGCAGACGAAAAACGATGATGGAATAAACTCCCTTCTTTTAGATAAGCTGGACCGGATGATTGAGCTCCTCGAAAAGCAGCAGCAGGAACCAAACGGAAAGAGCATCCATATCGATAAAGTACAAATCGATTATCTGGAGAACATCACCTTTCAATTAGATAACATCGAAATTGATGAGTTAAGCGGGAAGCTGCTGATTGGCACGAACATTACCAGCTCTGATGATTTCGCCGCTTCGATTATCCAAAAGATTGACAAGCAGGAGCTAAAACAAGAGGCCATGTCTGAAGAAGAGGCCGCGCCCTCAAACGAAAACATTACCAAAACCTCTAAAGGCTTCCGTTTCCGAAATGGCGGCTAAAGGCAGGTTCCCCACGTCCCCCACGAAACCCCCGGCCTGCAGGTTCTTCGTTTGGACGGTTATACTTCCATTTTTTAAATTCATATGAACAGTGCTCGTATGGTGAATTTCGCCCAACCTCCGGAAAAGTTGTGTCATTCGCCCACACCCGGAATATGATAACGAAAAAAGAAATGGGCTGAATTCGGATGAAACTTTCGTTGGGAAAGATCAGCATTACCAATATCAGCGACTCATCGGGGGTGTTCTTTGGAAAAAAGAATACCCATAAACAGTTTCACAGCGACTCGACGATAAATGAAGTAATCGGGACTTTATCAGGAAATGAGAACACACTAACTCACGGCTATTGGATCAAAACCAAAGGCAGGAAGGATGAGTAATCCGTGGCATCCCCCATTTTATCGCCGACCTTTCATATCGGCAACATCAAGATTGGCAGCATTCAAGCAGCCTCCGTGTTCAGTATCGGCAACAACTTCATCGAGGATTTTAAAAGCAATAAAAAACATAATCAGGGCCTGGGCAATATCCACGGTGACCGCAACAACTTTGCCCATACGAGTGCAGGTCTGACCAATTATGAGGAAGACTCGAAGGCTAAAGCAGAGACTGAACAATCGAACACAGCGGCAAACCAAAAAGACCCTTAATCGATAAGGGCCTTTTTGGTTTATATATGTAGGAAAAATTAGCTGGCGAACAAGCTGTAAGGTATTCACATTCAAGTATCCCCCTGGTTCCGTGTTAGAGAATCTTATGATGAGCAAAAATTTCATTAAGATGGCCGTCCCAGTGCCGGTCACCGCTCTTTACATAGCCCTTATTTAAAGGATAATATGTTATTAATAGGAAAAATTAGCTATGGCAAAAGAATCGCAAAAATGTGCAGCTGGTATAAAGGAATGTGACAAAATGAAGTTAATGGTTTTTGATGTGGACGGGACTTTGTCTGAGCACGGAACAGCAATTCCTGAGGAAGTGGCGGAACAATTAAGGCACTATGAACAAAGCGGGCTCATGATTGGAATTTGTTCCGGGAAACCGGCCTATTACTTAGCAGGCTTGGCGCGGGGGATGGGATTGAAAAAGGCCCAAATAATCGGCGAAAACGGCGGCGTTATTTTTAATGCTGCCACGTTAGAGGAATCTTATATTGTCAAAAGACCTCCGGTATTAGATGAAATCGAAAAGAAAGCCGTGGCAGATTTTAAGGATAAGATTTGGATTCAACCCAACCGCATCGCCTTGACTATTTTTCCAAAAAACCAACAGGAAGTCCCGCACCTTGCGGAATATATCAGGGAAATGCTGACCCCGATTGAAAAAGAGGTCGTGATGTATGTGCATGTGGATGCCATCGACATTGTTCCTGTTGGGGTGGACAAAGGGGCCGCTTTAAAAAAGCTGGCGAAAGAATTACAAATAGAGAAGGAAAATATCCTGGCCTTTGGCGACTCCGCCAATGACCTGCCAATGTTCCGCGAATCCGGCAAGGTGGTCATGATTGGCCAGCGGATTGAATATCCAAACGCCGTATCATTCGAAAGCATCCATGAGGCCTTTCAATCAAAAACCGTCCATGACTTCGTTAAATAGAAAAATGGCAAAGGGGAAAAGGGGAAGTTACAGTTGAAAGCGGAAGTATACATACTTGGACTGTTTACATTTCAAGGGGAAGAAGACGAAAATATCGTTTTTAGCAATGAACAATTAGACATAATCAATACCAATATCGAAAATCAATTGGGCATCAAAAGAGTCAACCAGCCCAGTAAATGGGTTAACTATCCTTTGAATCAAAAGGAAATAATGGCAAGCCTTCACACATCGGCTTGTACCATCACAACAGCGGAAATGGGATATTACCATCATCGCGTCATTTTCCGGTTTATTCTTGAAGGGGAAAACCTACACCCTGAACTGCGTAATATAAGGCAAAACCTGAAATCCTATTCAAAGGAAATTATCCAAAATGCCATCATTCAGCCGAACCGGGCTCTAAAGTTTATAGACTTTGACATTTACCCGCTTTTTATTATCCATGAAGGGTTTAACTTTTTCATGAAAAAAGAAGACCCGGTCTTCTCGAATGATACAACGACAATGGCCTTTGATATCACCGAACCTAGTAAACTATCACCGATTGGCAAGAAGTATAACATTCGCATCAGTATCCCTTCGACGATTATCTATTCAAGGGCCGGGGTCAGCGACGATTTTCTCAAAGCGATGATCAATTCCATCTATCAATACTGTCTCTATGAAAAAAAGGAACTAAATAAGCAGAAGAAAATCACGGATATTGGCGAAGGACAGCTGGTCAAATTATGGCATCATATTATCGACACGATGGGCGGCAGGACGCTCGACAAAAATATTGCAAAGGTATCGCAGACGAATTACATCCTGGCCTTTGCCGCACTTCTGATTGCGATTGTCGCTTTCGATATCGAAAAATTCACGTCCAACTGGCACTATTTAACCAGTTCCGTCAAAACCTTTGTCAACGTAATATTTTCAATATTTCATTAAGGGCAAATAAAACAGGTACCTGACCCCCGCTGCTTTAAAGTGTTAATGCAGCGGGGGTCAGGTACCCTTTACTCTATAGCATCAATTTCTACTAAATCCCAAGAGGTGACAATGGCGAGCGGTTTTTGCTGCTGTTCTCCGGTTTCTGTAATGATGACGGCCTCAAGCTTTTGATTTTTTAAGTGATATTGTTCAAAAATCTCTTCTACCTCGAAGATATCAATATCTTTGCCAACAAACTCGACACGGCGATTTCTTTTTTCAGAAAACAGCTCTCCTACTTCTACTTCGTCAATCACGATACTGTTGCCGGTTAGATGATTGGCAAACCAACCGATGATTTCCTCCGCCGTTAACAGCCACTTAAAACCGTTCTCATCATAAATAGGAAAAAGCGAAACGGATTTCTTTTGGATAACTGTTAAGATATCCTTTAGTCTAGCATTTTCATAATAGTAGAATACTGGTTTAGAAGCAATAGAATATGCCGCCTTTGGCTCTAAGAGCAACTCGGCAATCAGTTCGATTTTTTCAACGACAGCCTCATGCGGCTCCGCTATATAAAACCCTAGTTCCACCTTGTCATGGACAATGGAGTTCCGGAGGCGGGCAAACATTTTCAAGTCATGGTAGTACTTTCGAATAATCGAATGACGCGGAAACCCTGACCGAAGCAGGTCGGTAAACTTGTCGGATCGTTCCTCCACTATATTCCGTTGCAGCCAGGCATGTATTTGGTTGAAGGCCACTTCGAATCGTTCTGATAGTTTTTGATTTTGCAATGTTGTCATACGCGTTATCTCCTATAACGGCAGCCTCACCTGCGCGGTGGTACCGTGGTTTCCTTTGCTTTGAAAGGTGATCGTTCCATTGTGCTGCTTGATGATTCTAAAGCAGATCATCAGGCCAAGGCCTGTCCCCTTTTCCTTGTTGCTGTAGAAAGGCTCACCAAGTCTTTTGATACGCTCCTCACTGATTCCAATTCCGTTATCGATGACCTGAAGCAGCAGCTGGTTACACTCAACCCCTACCGTGATTTTAATCAGACCTTTTCGTTTGGTATCCAGCGCATCCATACTATTTTTGCAGAGATTCAACAGCACCTGTTTGATTTGGTTAGTGTCGCACATTATCGTCGGGAGATCTGGCTCTATTTCCAGCAGAATTTCCACATCCTTCAGGTGCGCCTCCGATTTGATTAAGGTCTCCACCTCTTTTAACAAAACTGGAATATTCACTTGCTTCAGCTGGATTTCCTGAGGTCTTGCCAGGGAAAGAAACTCCTTAATAATGTCCTCCACCCGGTCGAACTCGCCAAGTACCACATCAAAATATTCGTCCCTGATGATTCCCTGCTGGAATAGCTGAATAAACCCTTTAATCGAGGTCATCGGATTTCTGATTTCATGGGCAACACCGGCCGCTAGCTCACCCACCAATGATAATTTTTCCGATTTCGATAGCAGCTCCTCTGCTCTTCTTTTCTCGGTAATATCATTGCTGACCACCATGATATGTTCCACTTCTCCATTCTCACCAATAACCGGCGTGCCATTACATTCCAGCAGTCTCCAATCCCCGTTCGCATGTAAAAAGCGAAGTTCCACTTTCAGCGGAGATTTGCTATCCAACACCTCTGCAAATAGCTTCTCGATAAGCTGGGCATCTTCCGGATGAATCAGATGTGCCGTATTGTTTCCTATAAAAAATTCAGGAGCATAACCGAGTACGGTTTGATGAGACGGAGAGGCATAAACACTCTTTCCGTTCCGATCAAATAAAATAATCAAATCGGTCATATTCTCCGTAATCAACCGGTACTTATTTTCACTATCATGCAAGGCTTTCTCCACTTTTCTTCTTTCCGTAATATCCACACACGAAGCGATGACCTCGACGACTTCCCCGCCTCGTTTAATCGGGCTTAACGCAGCAAGGTAGGTAACGCCATTCAGCTCGCCTTCGTAGGAAACATGTTCTTCCCCGTCCCAAGCCCTTTGATAGTAAACTTCCTTGTCTTCGGCATACTCCTTAGGTAAAAACTCTGCTAAACTCTTTCCTACAACAAGACTAGGGATAAGGCCAAGCCGATACAGCAACTCCCCATCACACAGGGTATGAATGAAACGGCCATTAATTTTTTTATACTTAAAGGTCATCCCTTGCTGAAGGCGGATGGTTTCATTTAATTCTTTTCTCGCAATCCTGACGAATTCTTCCGCCCACTTGCGTTCGTTGACGTCTTGAGATAAGCCGAATTCCTTTACCATCTGCTGAATGGCAAACCAATTGTTTTCAACTTCTTCGGCCGCTACAGGTTTTGTAAAAAAGTAACCCTGCCCTTCGTCACAAAGATGTTGCTGCAGGAACAATAACTGTTCCTTTGTCTCGATTCCTTCCGCTACCACACTCAAGTTTAAATTGTGCGCCATCGAAATGATCGTTTTGACAATGGTCTCGTCATTTGGGTTTTTGTGCACACGCTGGACAAACTCCTGATCAATTTTTAACGTATCGACGGGGAATTTTTGCAGGTAATTTAACGAACTAAATCCCTTTCCAAAATCGTCGATACTAATCCGCACACCAAGCTTTTTTAGCTTTTGTAACGTATAAATAGTCCGTTCAATACTGGCCGTCATGCTTTCCGTGATCTCAAGCTCTAAAAATCGAGGCTCTAACTCCGTCTCGTACAAGACGATTGCAACGGTTTCATGCAAATTGGATTGCGTAAACTGACGTGCCGAGAGATTAACTGAGACCGTGGTCGAAAAACCTTTGCGCTGCCAGTCCTTGCATTGCTTGCAGGCGGTAAACAAGGCCCACTCGCCAATAGGAGTGATCAACCCAGTTTCTTCCGCGATCGGGATAAAGGTACCGGGAGCAATCATCCCAAATTCCGAATGGTTCCAGCGGATTAACGCCTCCACCCCGGTTATTTTCCCTGTTTTTAAATTCACCTTTGGCTGGTAATGAAGAAGCAGCTCTTCTTTTTCCAGCGCCTTATGGAGGTCCATCTCGATTTTCAATGGATTCATGTTGGATTTACGTTCTTTTTGGGAATAAAATTTAAAATTATTTTTTCCGTCATTCTTGGCATGGTACATGGCGAAATCCGCTTTTTTGATAAGGATTTCCACGCTTTCGCCATCTTCCGGATACATGCTGATTCCAATGCTCGGAGATGTAAAAATATCATAGTTTTCGATTTGGAAAGGCTCACTCAGAATATCGAGTATTCTTCTCGATACGATGGAAGCGACATCGCGATCGGCATTTTTTAAAATAATGATAAATTCATCTCCGCCCTGCCTGAACACAATGTCCTTATCGTGCAGGGATGACTTCATCCGTTCCGCTACTTCCTTTAATAAATGATCTCCAGTCGTATGGCCAAGCGTGTCGTTGATCAACTTGAAGCGATCAAGGTCTAAAAAGAGAATCGCCACCTGCTGGTTTCGTTCTTGAGCAAGAACCAATTCCTTCGAAAGGGTCGTATTTAACTTATTTCGGTTGGGCAGGCCGGTTAAATAATCGTGGTACGCCATATGCTCATTGGTTTCTTCGATTTTCACCTGATTGGTAATGTCCTGTGCAATGCCAAAGACGCCATTAATTTGCCCATCCTGAACGATGGGAACAATGGTCACGTTGGCATGAACAATCAAGCCATTTCTATTTTTAATGGACGTTCGGAAATTTTGCGGTGTGCCATTTTTACATTGTTCAAAATGATAGATGGTATCTGGCAGCTTTTCCGGAACAATGAACCTTTGAAAAGATTGCTGCTTTAGCAATTCATCGTTTCGATACCCCATAAGATTTTCACAAACAGAATTAATACTTGTAAACTTCCCATCTAAATCAATAGAGAAGACACAGTTTGCATTATGTTCAAAAAGCGATTTGTAACGCAGGTTGTTTTCTTCTAATTCCTTCTGCAGTTTTTTATGCTTGGTGATGTCTTTGATAATACAGTACACACCGACCATTTTTTCATCAATCATAATTGGAATGCTGGTTGTGCTAGTGAAGAGAATTTCACCGCTTTTATGGACGATTCTTAATTCCATCCGCTCGGAGTGGCCACTTTTCGCAATTTTATAAGCTTGATAGGTTTTAGGTAGATCGGCCTTATAAACCCAATCTCTAAAAGACTTACTCATCAACTCTGCTTCACTGTATCCAGTTAAAGCCTCACAGCTTTTATTGACACTCGTCACTTTCCCTTTTAAATCCAGGGAACATACTAAATCATGGTTGTAGTTAAAAAGTGACTTATACCTTTTTTCGTTCATGATGAGCTGTTCCTGCAATTGTAGGGACTCTCTTTTTTGCTCGGTAATGTCATAGATGGACCCGCTAATAGCGCTGACTTTTCCATTCGAATCCAAAATCGAATGGGTGCGATTCTCGATCCACCTTACTTCGCCATCCGAACGAATAATGCGATATTCCACGGTCGTCGGGCTGTCCGTAAGCTGCCGGGCGATTGCATCGTCAAGAATCCACCGATCGTCCGGGTATACAGAGTTCCGCCACAGAAAAGGTTTATTCATAAAATCATCCTGTGTATACCCATAGATGGCGGCATTTCCCTTCGATACCCATAACGTATCCTTTGACAAATCCCTATACCAAATCGTTAATTCCGGACTCTCAACTAATTTTCCTAACGCTTCATTCATCCCCATATGCTCATCAAAAAGGGCAGCAATCGACATGACCTTCATATGTAAAACTCCGCTCCTTCAAGACATCCCTTAGTAGGTACTGTGTTTTCCATCAATTGACAAATATTCAAAATACTCTCCTCTCATTATACTATTTCTACCAATAAAGAGAAATGGAAGAAACATAGGAAAAAGGTCATAGCGAGGCAGGGGTGAGGCACGGGGACGGTTCTTATGCATCATTTAGACAAGAACCACCACCGCGTTCCTGCCAGGTTTTCTCGCATATTTATGATAGTTTTCGGTGAAAATAAAAAAACTTCTATTGCTTATAAACAATTTAGGTGGTGAGAGATTCGTGGTAGAGATTTTCGCGAGGGCAGTCGGTGCCTTTGTGGTACTTTTTCTTTTAACAAGGTTAATGGGTCGAAAGCAGGTTTCACAGCTTACCTTTTTTAATTATATCACCGGCATTTCCATTGGAGCGATTGCCGGGTCGTTTTCGGTTGACCCAACCTTAAAGATTACCTCAGGCTTTGTCAGCCTTTTAACATGGTGCGGACTGACCCTGCTGGTGGCGTTTTACGATGTCAAATCAAGATCCTTCCGCAAGGTTATTGAAGGGGAACCGGTCATCGTTATCAAACAAGGAAAAATACTCGAGCATGTCTTGAAAAAACAGCGACTCGACATGGATGAACTGCAAGTCTTGTTAAGGAATAAAGATGTTTTTTCGATCGAGGAGGTGGATTATGCGATTTTGGAGACAAATGGGGAATTGTCTGTTTTGCTGAAAGAACAAAAGCAGCCATTGAATCGCGGGGATTTACCATTGCCGGCACAGGCAATGGGCGTGGGAGGGCCTCAAGCTGCGCAGATTCCGATTCCCATACAGGTAATAGCGGATGGGAAAATCATTTATGAGAACCTTCAGCCATTTAACCTAGATATGGCCTGGGTCCACGAACAATTAGCCAAATACGGTACAGACCTTTCAGACGTTTTTTACGCAGAACTGCAAAAGGATGGTACTTTATATATTGATAAAAATACCGACCATTTTGTTCACTGAGGGTGAAGCAAAGGGACGGTTCTCGTGCATCATTGATGCACGAGAACCGTCCCCGCGTTTCATCTATTAAAACCATATCCTCTTATTATAATCATAGTCAGACACATCATAATTCTCTTCTTCTATTGTTGGGGAATTTTCTTCACAAGGCTCCTCCGACAGGTTGTTGGCTAGTAGTTCCATTAATAGTTCCATTGCTGCATCCCCTTTCCTCTTTCTATCTCTATTATAATGGAAGCGATTACATTTTGTCCCCTGGTTTTTACTGGAAATGATAAATAGGGACGGTTCTTTTGCACCACCAAAATGATGCACAAGAACTGTCCCCGTGCCTCAACCCGTGCCTCAAAAATCCCCATTGCCTCGCAGGTCATATTTATAGGCATTATAATGAAAGACTTGTACCTTAACGGTAACTTTACTTAGGGATTTTTTATCTAAATAAAAGTTCTTTGATTTTTTTAATTGTTGGTATTGTTTTGGGTGGGCCCGATACCATTTTTCCCCGGCGTTTAGGACATCAATCTGGTCGTCTACCCCTTTTTTATAAAGTGTTTCAAGGTTCTTTCTTATATCGCTTTCAATTAAATTCTTTAATTTTTTCATGGGGATATCCTCTATTTTTTCCAGTAAATCAGCATGCGCAAAAAGCTCTATTGAAAACTTTGGTGAAGCTGCGCCCTTTTCGTATTTTATTTTCATTTTTGGCGTAGTCAGCCTGACAGCAGCTACCAACTTTCCGTTATCTAACACTTTTCGATCTAATGCAACCCTATTTTCGAGCAGCCAATTAATATAAACTGCATCATTAAAAGGAAGAACTTTGATAAACTTTTTGTGCTGAAACACAGTATATCCATTAAAAAATAAAATGGGGAAGTTCTTTTCAGTCTTCCAACTATTTTTATCAATTTTGACTAATGGCAGTTTGGCCGCCCCCATCGGTTCATAATAGTCTCTTAAAAAACGCATGAGCGTGGTGGGCCTTATTTCATCCTCGGCCAGGTCACTGCCATCTTTTTTAAAAATCACCGTATACACCGCCGGATAGTCAAATAATGCTTTTGTATTAAAAACCTTTTGGATATTCTCTTCTGTCGTTACGACTCTAAGCGTGGGGCGAAGTGAACGATTTCTGCCTACTTCTTTAATTACTTCTTTCGCTTTGTGTTCGATTAACTGTTGACTTAACACAAGTGTTTTAACGTGTCCAAAAAACAAAGGCGGTTCTGACTTTTTATATAATTTACTTACCGCCAAATTTAGTGTTTCACCAGTGGCTGATGCCACAAAAGTCGGAATCGGTTCTACAGGCCTCCCTCCCTCTGTCTTTGCTACATTGGCAAAATTCAAACCTTGAATGTACGCAGTATATTCCTTCTTTTTCACATCATAATCCATACCAATCGCCACGATATAAGTGATATCTTGAATATTTTTTATTCCCGTACAGCCGGTAAAGATTAGACAACAGGCGATAACCAAAACGAGTTTCATTATTCTCATGATTGATCGCCCCTTGTGGGATCATTCGGGCTTGTGGATGCAGCTCTCGATTTATAAAATTGATTCGGAATTTTTAAGAATGCCTTCATCACTTCTTTTGCACTTATAGGTGCAACCGACGCGAGGTATGGAATGCCAAAGGAAGAAAGCGTTGAAAAATAAAATATCGTTAAAATAAAGCCGCTCACCACTCCAAATAATCCGAAAAAGGTACTAAGTAAAATAACAGAAAACCTGATAACCGTGATTCCTGTACTTAATGTTTGATTCACTAACGTAAATGACGAAATATAGGTGATCGCAGTTATGACCAGCATAGTGGGAGATGTCAAGCCTGCCCTTATGGCTGCATCCCCCACAATTAAGCCTCCTAATACCGCTACCGTTTGCCCGATCGCCCTCGGCAAGCGTACCCCAGCTTCATTAAACAGCTCAAATAAAAAGAGAATAATCACCATTTCAATGGGAGAAGACAAAGGAAGGCCGAAACGAGAGACTGCTACGGTTGCTACCAGTGTGTATGGAATCTGTTCAATGTTAAAGGATGATAAGGCGATCCACAAACCGGGTAAAAATGCGGATATCATTAACCCTATCAGTCTGATGATCCTCTCGACTGAAACATAAGCATAACTGATGTAATTGTCCTCGGGAGATTTGGTCTGTACCAGTAAACTAGTGGGGGCGACAGATACAGTAGGATTCCCGTCCACAAGCAAAGCAAATCTCCCTTGATTCAATGACTGAACAATAAAGTCCGGTCTCCCTGTATAATCCATAGTAGGAAAGACAGAATACGGACGATCTCGGACAAATGACTCAAGTTCATGAATACTCAATAAAACATCAGTTTCGACTTTATCCAGCCTTTTGTGAATCTCATTAAGAACTCTCTGATCAATGACATCTTCTAAATACATGAGAGCCACTTTTGTCTTACTTCTTTTTCCGATCGTGTATTTTTCTAGACATAGTGATGAGCTATTCAACCTTCTTCTGATAAGGGATATATTTGTTCTTATGTCCTCAACAAATCCGTCCTTTGGGCCTCTTATCGAAGTCTCGAGCGCTGACTCTTCAGGGATTCGTTTGGGAAAGTCGCATGCTAGAATACTTAAAAGGACATCATCGATTTTGAATAGGACTTCTCCCTCAAAAAGCAAATCGGATAAATCTTCAATCGATTTCAAGGTCATATCTTTTGCTTGAAAAAGGGATTTAAATTTGTTTTTTAGAGGAATTTCATTATGAAAACCAAGTTTAGGCAGGATGTATTGATCTAAATAATACCCATCAATTATGCTCTCAAAATAAAGCATTTCAAAGCTTTCCTGTCCTATATGATGCACTTTACATCGGAAATCCTGACTCCTCGCAAATTGATTTTTTAGCTCTTCGGCTTTTTCGTTTGTACCTGTTTTATGAAATGGAGTCGAGCTGCGTGTCCTTGCCAAGATGATCACCCTTTTTATTAAAAACTAAAACAAGCACAACAGATAACAGGATTTGTACTAGAAAAAATACCATGCATGCCGGCAAGAAATAATCATAAACAGCCTTATAGAAATAAAAAGTCTCGACTTTTATCATCATGAGACCGAATAAAAGGAGATACATAACGACAACGAGCTTTGGGTTCAGCCTGTAGGGTTGCTTCCTCGAAGTGAAAAATGTACCTAGCAGATACATGAATAAACCTACCCGGATTAATGCTCCACTCAGCCATTGGTATAAAGCGAAAAAGTCCAAATTAGAGATATATTCACCGATACTTAAAATACGCCATTGCTCATAGGCAGGATACCGAAAATTGACTGCATCTGTTGGGCCAAATTCCATGATGGCGGCGGATAGTGGTCCCAATATTAAGCCCGTTAAAATTGATAATAAAACGAACATTTGTCTAAATTTAATAGGTTCTTGGGAATATGGCTGTAATAAAATAACCACGTATATCTCGAGGAGACCAGCCAGTCCATAAATGGCCCCTTTCATAAGAGGGGCATAACCCTCGGCGAGAACTGGAAACAACAAACTAGGATCCTTATGATGAATGTTTGTAAATGCAATAAAGAACCCTAGCAGCATCACAATCGGTAAAAGGAATCCGCTCGCTATCGCCATTGCTTTTACCCCGCCAAGTGTAACAAGAAAACATACAGAAATTAGAATAATATTAATCATAAGAATGGGAGCATCGGCAAGAAAATAGGCACTTAACCAAATCATTAAGTCCCTTAAGGTGATATAGCAGCTTGTCAACAAAAAGAGCATCATCGGAATAAACAGGATGGTCGAGAACACCCTGCCTAAACGCTGTTTCATCAATGAAAAGAGTCCCTCTTTCGGACTTTTTTTGACAATAAAGTGAATTAGCCATGAAAAGAAGATGGCAATCGGGTAAACCAAAATAACACTTAACCAACTATCCCGCCCAGCAGCAGTGAGCAAATTCGGGATAAGAATCACATGGTTAAGCAATCCAGTCGAAAGAATAAGCAACATAAACAACTGTCTTGGAATCAAAATTTTTACTAAGCTCTGCATACAAATCTCCAATTTGAGGATAAGTTGGCTTTATTATCCCCGCTGAGGGAAATTATATGTAGGTGAGACACGGGGATGAGGCATGGGGACGGTTCTTTTGCTTCATGGCAGCAGGAGGGGTTTTTCTTTGCGAGAATATGAATGTCTGCATCAGAATTTATATTTTCATAATAAATAAAACAGCTTGCTAATTTTTATTAGCAAGCTGCTTTCGAAATGGGGAATGAGACCGGCCCTATGTTTCCGGTTCTTGTGCCTCAGAAAACGAAAATGAGGCACGAGAACCGTCCCCGTGCATCACCCATGTTTCAAAGCTTCCATTCCGGAAAGTCTGTATCTTTTTGTTTTTCATACTCTCTCATTCTGGAGTATGAGTTTGCCAGCCTTCTTACAATGTTTCCTTGTTGGCTCGCTGTTACTTCCTTACCCTTCAACTCTTCATATTTATTCTTTGCAAACATGTTTGCTACGTTTGCTAAACTTTCAATCGTGTCCATTAATTCAGGCTGATCACTGTTATACCTCTTGGCGATGGAGTAAATATAATCAAGTCTATTTTGAATAAGCTGAAGCGTTTCGATATCAAACTGATCCTGTTCCTTTTTCATCACATTCCACTCCTTATCATATCCTTATGTTTAAAAAGTGATAATGGAACTAAATAAAAAATAAATAAAAGTGGAATAGTTTCAGATGATGAAATTACTATTTTGATTGCCATGTAAAATAGTGATACAGCGAAAAGGGATGGCCAACGAAACCTACCCAAGGAGGACTTTTTAGAAAATTACATCAAAAGCAAACACACCAATCATAATCAGCTGGATAACGGCCTTTGCAACCGTCCCGCTTAAAAAGGCAATCAAGGTAGCAAACGCCACTTTCGTGGATTCTAGGAAGGATTTTTTTTGCAGCATTTCCGTGATTAATACCAAAACAAACGGGACAATAATGACGCCAAAAGGTGGAATCACAAAGCTTCCGATGATTAACCCTAGTGTTGCCGCCCGCATCCCCCATTTAGAACCGCCAGCTTTATCGACAAAGTGTAGATTTGCCAAATAATCCGCCAAAAATAAAACAATTGTCAATAAGGCAAGCATGGTCCACGAAAGCCAAGAAAGTTCATTTGGGTTAATTCCAAAGTGATACAGCACTACCCCTGCCCAAATGAGCAGCACTGAAGGAATAATCGGGTATACAAGACCGACAAAACTAAACACAAAGCAGGCAATGATAAAAATCCAGAATACAATACCGAGAATAATGATTACCTCTCTCCTATTTAAATTCTATCAACATCATTTCTATATTATGTAAAAATACTCCTCTTTCCAATACATATAAAAAAACAGCTTCCAACTTTGAAAGCTGCTTTTAATAATGATGCACAAGAACCGTCCCCATGCATCACCCATGCATCAATGCATTGGCAAGAAATATCCATCTTGGTCGAATTTCATTTCTTGGAGTTCTTCTAGTACTTCGATGTTGTCTTTGTCTTTTAGTTCGTTGAAGATGACTTCTGATACGTATAGTTCGCCGATGTGGAGGGTGTTTGGAATCCTTACAATTCTTGCTTGTTCCGGTGCCACTCCCCAGGTAGCGCGCAGTGCTGCCTTCAATGCTGCTTCGTCATTGTCCAGGACAATTGGAATACTTGCACGAGCTAAGAAGGTGCTGGTGACGACATTTTCGTTCATGGTTTTGATATCGATTTTTTCAAATAAACGCTTGGTAGTTAAATCCGCTAAGCCGATTCCTAAAGCGTTGCCGTGGCTGACCTCGCTTAAATTGGAGGCAATGACATATTTGATGCTTGGCTTTTTCGGCTCCTCTACGCCCAACACCCGGATCCGGCCGATAATGTTTGTATCAAAGCCGGTACCGCTATAGTTTTTGCCGATTTCATCGACGAGCAAAATATCCATTTCATCGACTGGAAGGCTTGGCATCAACGTAAATGCTTTTTTCAATAATTCTCTTTCACGTTCTTCAATCTGATCCGGTTCAATCGCTTCAATAATCGCCGTTTCTTCATGAGCATTTTCCACAATGCCAATTCCAAATAGAGTATTGGACTTGGCAATCGCCACTTTCCCTACTTCAGGCATCATTTCGCTGATTCCTTTGATGCCATAAGTATGTAAAGCCAGGGCTTGTTTATGCTTACCCATTCCGATCGACGCCATTTTTAAGACGCCGCTTTCAATTTTATTTTTAAAATCTGTATGCGGCTTGATGCGGCCCATAACGATGATGCCATCTGCATTGTAAGCTATTTTGTCTACATAAACAGGGATTCCTTCTGACGTTACGCCAACTTCCACGACATCCATGGAGGAACGGATTTCGCAGCCAGTGTATTCTTCGGTTACACCTAAGCTTTCGACCATCTCTTTTTGCCCTTCAGCTGTAGCGCCGCCGTGGCTTCCCATTGCTGGAAAGACAAATGGAGTTGCGCCTCTCTTCCTAATTTCATCCGCCACGCTCTTCACGATTAACGGGATATTGTTAATCCCACGGCTGCCTACGGTAATGGCAATCTCCATGCCCGGCTTGATTTTTTCATCGGCATTGACTTGCTGAAATTGTTCTGCAATCGTTCCAGGGATATCCTGTAAACTTTCCACTTGAAATTTTTGTCTTATTTTCGCCATTTTAGGAAAAGACATTGTACTACTCCCCTTTCAAAAATAAACACCTTATTCATAAAAGAATTTCACACATACAAAGGCAGCAAGAGATCGGATAATGACCTCTTGCTTCTATTTCATCGTATTTATATTGCCAAGTTCTCAGGAGCCAATTCAATCGCCATGCGGATTGCTTCTTTTAATGATTGCTCATCCGCAATATTTTTTCCAGCGATATCAAAAGCAGTTCCGTGGTCAACGCTAGTACGGATTGTTGGCAGACCAACGGTAATATTTACGCCTGCTTCCAGACCCAATACTTTAATTGGTCCATGGCCCTGGTCATGATATTGGGCTACAACAATATCAAAATCACCGCGTCTTGCTCTGAAGAACAAGGTATCAGCAGGAAGCGGACCTTGTACATTAATACCTTCTGCCTGCGCTTTTTCTATAGCAGGAACAATCTTTTCTTCTTCTTCCCCATGTCCAAACAGGCCATTTTCACCGGCATGCGGATTGATGCCGCAAACTGCAATACGTGGAGACTTGATCCCTGCTTTTTGCAATGTATCATGCGCAAGTTTGATGACAGTATATTGACGCTCAGCATTAATTTTATGAATAGCGTCAAGAAGGCCGATATGGGTAGTTACATGAATCACCCGTAAGTTTGGTGCAGAAAGCATCATCGCGAAATCCTTTGTATTGGTCAATTCTGCCAAAATTTCAGTGTGGCCAGGATACATATGGCCGGCTTTGTGAAGCGCTTCTTTATTTAAAGGAGCGGTACAAATGCCGTGAATTCTTTGTTCGTTCGCAAAAGAAATGGATTTTTCCAAGTAACGGAATGCTGCATTTCCAGCCTCTGGAGAAACTTGTCCCCAAGGTAAATCTTCGGAAACTAAATCTAGATCGATAATATCGATAGTTCCGTATTCATACTTGGCATCTTCAGGATTTGCAATGCTGTTTAATTGAAGATCAACATTGGTAACACCCAAAGCTCTTTTTAAAATTTTTAAATCGCCGACTACAAATGGGCGGCAGTTTTCATAGACGTTTTTGTCATTCAAGGACTTCACGATAATTTCCGGTCCGACACCTGAGGGGTCTCCCATTGTAATTGCAATAATTGGTTTATTTGCTGCCATTTTCGTTTCCTCCCGTTATTCTATTTTAAAAATATCTTCATATAAAAGCGTTGTAATTAGCCACACACATAAGACGGATCAGTATGACGCCAATCGCAGTTTTTAACATGAGCATTTACATCTGTAATGGTTTGTAAAGCATTAGCGAGGGCTTGGTCCGTTCCAAAGGCACCCGCTTTTGTCACAAGCGGCAAACCGTCAAAGAAGCCGCCGAACAATTTCCCGTAAGGAATCCCGGCTTCCACTTCACCAATGACCCGAATTCCTTCACCGTTCAATACCTTACAAGTGGCTCCTGCAATATCCCCGCCGGTTAAAACTGCCCCGCAAATAGGCTTGCTATCAATTAATTGGCCGGCAATCACGCCCATCGATTCGGCAATGGTATATCCTACATCAAAGTTGGATAATCCAAGCTTCTGCTGCAGGTCCTTCACTCCATTAATAGCCCCGCGTTCGCGATTGGTCGTGACCACTAGATCGCCTTTTTCCAGCAACGCCTGGCCAGCTTTCACAATCCGTTCGATTTCCCGTTTTCTTCTATCTTCATAAAAGAATTCTTCCGGGGAAATGACAATTTCTTTGACATGATAGTTTTCTTTCAAGACTTGAATTTGCCGGTCAATGACAGGATTTACACTGCCTGCAACGACCAGGACTGGAAGCCGTTCACCCGACTGTTGATGACGTAATCGCTCTTCGGGCTGGCCAGTGTTAAAAAGATGATAAGCGATTCCGGCTGAACCTACCCAAAGGAAATTCTCCTTTAAAAATTCTGCAGCTTCGACTATAGTTTTTAATTCCTCATCAGTCGTTGCATCTACAATAATAATTTTTGAAACACTTTCCGAGGCTAGCTCATTCATTTTTTTAAATAAATGGTTTTTTCCTTTTCGTACATCGGAAATGGAAATGATTGCGACTTCCCGTTTGCTTTGCTCCTGCAGCAACTTGGGCAGGTAGCTTTCTGTTACCGGGCAGACAGGATCCTGAGCGATCGGTGTTTCCTCTAAAAGAACACCATTCACATAATGATTTCCGTTCATGGTCACGCGATTGCTTTTCGGAAAAGCCGGAACCACAAACGAGGTTTTTAACTTATATGCATCCATGACTGCATCGATTTCCGGACCAATATTTCCCCGCATGGTAGAATCAATTTTCTTGAAGACTTTTGAAACAGACAATTTATTCAATTGTGCCGCTAGATTAAAAACCGCTTCATAAGCCTTTTCAGACGTTAAGGCACGGCTGTCTGAATTTAAGACAATCACATCTGCACGTAAATGTACTGGCTGTAATTGCGTTTCGGCAAATAGCACTGTCGTGTTTAACCCTTGTTTGGCAAATTGTACACCAGTATCATTGGCACCCGTTAAATCGTCTGCTATAACCGCTAGTTTCACCTGCATCCCGACCCCCTTTTACGCTAATTCTAGTTTGTCTTGTCTCGAGTTTTATTATTTTTCAACTGACTTAAATCGCCTATACATACTGGTACGATAAGTTCTGCAACAGATCAGTTGATTTTTAATTAAAGGCTCTAGATGCCGTTTTATTTTTCATCTAAAAACGCTTTCAGCACTATTAATATTAAAACAAAATGTTGCATTTGGCAATATCTATAGAAAAAATGTCATAAAAACTTTTATTTTATTGCGTTTTGCAACACAAACAACACAAAAAAAGACGCAAGCTATTATTTAAGCTTGCGCCACAGTGTGGAGCGGTTTATGCCAAGGCGTTTGGCTGCTTTTGATTGGTTTAAGCCTTCTTCTTCAAGAACTTTGGTGATGACTTGTTTTTCGATTTCCTCTAATGTACCGGTTAAATCGATAGGAGTTAAGGCTTCATCCTTTTTCTCCGGCTGCTCGCATTTTGCTAAAACCGCCGCCACATCTTCTTTTTCAATGTAATAAGAACTTGTTTGTTTAAACAATTGTTCGATTACTTGCTTTAGCTGTTCCACATTACCCGGCCAATCATAACGGGCAAGCTCGGCCAAAGCATCGGTGCGAATTCCAACGACAGCGTTTCCATATTTCGGATGAAGGTCAGATATAAAAACATGAACGAAATCCTCTATATCCTCCCGGCGTTCCCGGAGTAGCGGGATGTAAATTTTTTGCTGACCGAGCGTAGAGTATAGGTCACGATCAAACGTGCCGGTTTTTATCTTTTCTTCCATGTTGTTTTCGGATGACACCAGCCACTTTACTTTTGTGTGATGAGCATTCTTGACGAAATGGTATAACTCTTTTTGCATATCTGCGCTCAATTGGTCAATGTTTTTTACATAAATGACTCCATGAGCATATTTTTCAAGAAAGTCACTCATGAAATTCCTCAGCTGCTCTGTGCTTAATAAATCACCATGGAGCACAACAAACGGGTCGTACACGTTATTCCTTTTCACATAAATGGTGTGGGCAACTAATTCTTTACCATTACCCTTCCCACCGGAAATCCACACAGGTTCATCGTTCGCACTGTATTGATCAATCTGTTTTAACACCTTCTGAATCGGCTCGCTTTTTCCGGAAATCGGGACATACGAAGCGGACGTATGGAATTCGATAGCATTTTTCGCTTCCCTCTCCCCATCCTGCATCGCAGCTTGGTTCTGAATATTTTTTTCGAAAAATAAAGCAATCGTACCATTTTGCGGACAAGCAGTGATATTCCAGAATGACTGATTAATGTTAATGGTTCTTGTTTGCTTTTCCTTCATTAACAGCGTTTCTTGAATCAGCTTTTTTATATCGTTGGAATTTTCAACAATCATCCAATGAAATTCGCGATTGAAACGTTCATTCCCGTAAATGAGTTTCTCCTCTTTGTTAAAAATACCGATTGGTTGTTCGTTACAATCAAGAATGGATTGAAATAATGAAACGTCCTGCTGCAGCTGTGAGAAGATGCGATGGGATCTTTTCGCTTCTTCCAATGCTTCCATAATCGCTTCCTTGCCGGAAGTGATCAGCACTCCGGTCAGTCCCAACTGCTTTGCAGCTTGGACTGTGACAACGTCGCCAATAATCACTTCATAGCCATGCTTCTTTAAATTCGTTAAAATTTCTTTAACCTCAGTATCTTTTGAAATCGTTAGTGTTTTAATATCCAAATCAAGAATCTTACAGATTGTTGCAGCACCTTGGGTAATATTCGAAAATCCAACAATCGCCGATTTCCGGGAAAACCCTTTTACCAGAGTGATGATGCGTAATACATCATAGCCGGTCACCTGAATGTCAATCACAGGGATTGATACGGCCTCCTGAATCAAGGACGCAGTACCACCGCGGCTGATGATGACGTGATAGCCGTTATTTTCGGCTTCTTTTGCAATAGCGACACCTTCATACAGGTTCCCTAATTCAATATCAAGTTGAAAATCTTTGACTTCCTGCTGAATCTCTTTCATCATTTCGTATAGCCCCTCATACGGGACAATAACCAACGCTTTAATCATGTTCCCCTCACCTACTAAATTTCCTCTATTCTTTTATTTTCCATCAGGATTCACCTTTAGTAAAGCTCGGTGTTAGTACCTTATTCATGCTGCCGCTCATATAGCCTTGAAGATCAAGGGTGACATATTTATAGCCAAACGCTCGAAGGTTTTCTTGGATTTCTTGGTGGTTTGCTAAAATTAACTGCATATCTTGAGGTTCAACCTCAATTCTGGCGATCTCTTCATGCGTCCGGACACGAACTTGCCGAATCCCTAGTAATTTTAAATATGCCTCAGACTTTTCTACCTTTGTTAATTTTTCCTGAGTAATTCTTTCACCATAGGCAATCCGAGATGATAGGCAAGCTAATGATGGTTTTTCCCAGGTAGGCAGGTTTAATTGCTTGGAAAGCTCCCGGATTTCTTCTTTAAAGAGATTCGCCTCCTGAAGCGGACCGCGGACTCCATGCTCTCTCGCTGCACGAACGCCAGGACGATGTTCACTCATGTCATCGGCGATTAAACCATAGACCACGTTTTGAAATTCCTTTTCATGCATAATTGGTACAATTTCTTCGAACAACCCATTTTTGCAAAAATAGCAGCGGTTCCGGTCATTTTCTGCGTAGCCCGGAATATTCAGTTCAGAGGTTTCAATTACTTGGTGTGTGGCCCCGATCAGCTTGGCGAGCTTTTTCGCTTCTTCTAGTTCACTTGAAGGGTATGTTTCAGAATCTGCCGTTACAGCCAATACGTTTTGCACTCCTAAAACATCAACCGCCACTTTTAATAATAACGTACTGTCGACACCTCCGGAAAAAGCAACAACCACATTGCCCATCTCTATTAAGATATCTTTCAAACGCTCATATTTCTCGTTCATGCAGATTTCCACCTATCTATATTTTCGTATATATTTTATTGATGCAAAACAAACATTTTTTAAAAAAATTTCTCTTTTGCATTTTGCAACACATTTTTATTATAAGCGAATTTCTCTCAAAGTAAAAGTAATTACTAAAGCGATTTCAAGAATATATCTTTTTAAATGAAAACTCGCCGATTGGCGAGTCCGATAGGACGAAGCCAGAGGCGTAGTTGAATTTATGCGTTAGGAAATTATAAATTTTGAAAAAAATTTATAATTTCCTATTAGCCAAAAAAAAGAACCATTTTATAGAATTTCTATAAAATGGCCCCCTTTTGTTTTTTATAAGAACATATCTAATATTAAAGTAAATACTAATCCGGAAACAGCAACGATTGTGGAAAGAACGGTATAGGTTCCGAATGCTTCTTTCAAAGTCATGCCCATAGATTCTTTAACCATCCAGAATCCCGCGTCGTTAACGTGAGATGCAATGGCACTACCTGCACCAGTTGCAAGTGCAACTAACTCTAAGTTAACATTCGGCATAGTTGCAAGTAACGGAAGAACCAAGCCAGGAGTTGTTAAGGTTGCAACAGTTCCTGATCCGAGACAAACACGAAGTAATGCTGCGACAATCCAAGCAAACAGAACCGGTGACATATGAGAACCTTCAAATAATTTAGCAACATAATCACCAACGCCGCCATCAACAATAACCTGTTTTAAGGCACCGCCGCCGCCGATAATCAATAGCAGCATCCCTAATGCATTGACAGCTGAACCACAGGAATCCATCAACTTGCCCATCGGAATTTTTCTTGCTATGCCCATTGTGTAAACAGCGAACAGAACGGAAAGAATCATAGCGGTGTCAGAGTTCGTGATAAAGCGAATTCCGGTGATTAACGCATTTTCTTTTAATCCCATAATATCGACAATCGCACCAATCGCCATTAAGATAACAGGGAATAAGGCAGTGAAAACGCTGATTCCAAAACCAGGTGTTTCTTCTAATTTAAATGATTTCGCCACACCAAAGGACGAACTGACTTCTCTATTGAATGCAGATGGAACAATTTTTTGAGCCAATTTTGGATACCAAATACCTGCAATAATAACAGTTGGTATCGCAACAATGATTCCGTACAGTAACATTAGACCAACATTTGCATGATATTCAGCAGCAACAGCAATTGGACCTGGATGCGGCGGCAAGAAAGCATGTGCTGCCAATGCAGCCGTAACCATTGGAAGACCTAATTTAACAACCGAAACTTTTGCTTCTTTTGCGATTGAGAAGATAATCGGAATTAATAATACAATGGTAACCTCAAGGAATAAGGCAATACCGCATATGAATGAAGCGATTAAAACAGCCCATTGAATTCGTTTTTCACCAAATTTGTCAATTAACGTTGTGGCAATGCGATGTGCACCACCTGCATCGGCGATCAAGCGGCCAAGCATGGCGCCAAGTCCAAAAATGATTCCGATATGGCCAAGTGTCCCGCCTAAACCGGTTTCAATTGAATGAACAACATCCTTCACTGGAATTCCCAATAGTAGGGCAACGATAAAGGAAACAATAATTAAGGATACAAATGTGTTCAATTTGAATCGCATAATTAAAAGAAGTAATAATAGTACCCCGATAGCAATTATGACTAAAGGCATAATGTCATCCCCCATGTAGTATTTTTTTTATTTTTTAAATGTTGCAACCTATCGTTTTACACATGATGCTTTTAGATTTATCATGCCTTAAAGTCTCAGTACTTTCACAGAATTCTCTTTTATCACACGTGCAAGTGCTTACAAATAAGAAGAAAAAATAAAGACTTGTTAGAGTCGTTTGTGAAAGCCCTTTTTAAACTTTGGTGCATTTTACCTAAATCATGGTAAATAGATAATATTTGCAACACATTTATCCGCTCAATGTTTCGAACAAAACCGAAATTAAAATAACGTTGGTATTTGCATCACATTGGGAACGTTATCATTTTATACTGTAACGAATAATCTTGTCAATAGGATAAAACAGATTGATTTTGTTTATTTTTTCAACAGTTATGAAACACGATCAGAAAATTACCACTTATTACATTCAACATCTTAATAAATTACTGGCTAACGTTATTTTTCCCATTCTTTTTATTTATTCTCTCCTTAAAAATTTGTTTTCAAAAAAAATACGGATAAAGGGCTAACACCTTTATCCGCATTTCTTATTCAAAATTCCTATTGGTCTATTCTCCAATGATAACACGAAGAACATTTGGACGGTCTTTGAAGGTTTTCGTGCCGGCACCATAACCAATGACCTTTACTTCCATCGATGGAATGGTGCAAAACTCCTCTGCTAGTACGGCTGCAATCGCTGCACCTGTTGGGGTTGTCAGTTCAAATCTGACATCACTTTGTTCAATCGGCACACCTTTTAAAATTTCTAATGTGGCTGGTGCCGGGATTGGATAAATGCCGTGGTCGATAAGTATTCTTCCTGTGCCGACAGGAATAGGTGAGGACTTGACTTTCTGTATGTCTAGTTGATGAAGTAAGATTGCTGCACCAACAATATCAATGATGGAGTCGACGGCACCTACTTCATGAAAATGAACCTTTTCTAATGGCACACCATGAATATGTCCTTCCGCTTCACCAATTTTGCGAAAGATTTTTAACGAAGTTGCTTTTACTTCAGCTCCCAAATCAGATGATTCAATCATTTTTACAATATCACTGTATGACCGGTGGTGATGACCATGGTCATGATGGTGGTCATGTTCATGATGGTGATTGTGCTCATGATGATGATCGTGTTCATGATGATGATCGTGTTCATGATGATGATCGTGCTCATGATGATGATCATGCTCATGGTGATGGTCATGCTCATGATGGTGGTCGTGTTCATGATGGTGGTCGTGTTCATGATGGTGGTCGTGTTCATGATGGTGATCATGTTCATGGTGATGGTCATGCTCATGATGGTGGTCGTGCTCATGATGGTGCTCGTGTTCATGATGGTGATCATGCTCATGATGGTGATGGTCAGCATGTGTCAACAACACATCAAACTTCGTACTAGTAATACCGTTCTTCACAATTTTCTTCCAGGTTAATTGATATTCATCTTCAAAATGAAGCTTTTTTAATTCTTTCTCTAAAACAGCAGGGTCTGCCCCTGCATCAAGGAGGGCGCCGATAAACATATCCCCGCTGACCCCTGAAAAACAGTCAATATAAAGTGTTCTCATCCTTGGTTTGCTCCTTTTTTTGCGATGTTATCAATCAGGACAGCGTTGTATGCTCCACCAAATCCATTATCAATATTGACCACACTGATACCTGAGGCGCAGGAATTCAACATCGTCAGCAGGGCGGACAAACCGTTGAAATTTGCACCATATCCAATGCTCGTCGGAACGGCGATGACCGGATGAGAGACAAGACCGCCAACCACACTCGGCAGTGCCCCTTCCATGCCTGCAACAACGACGGAGACTGTCGCCTGTTGGATTTGTTCAATATTATCAAATAAGCGGTGGATTCCTGCAACACCTACATCATAAAAGCGGCGGACGTTACTGCCCAGCGCTTCGGCCGTAACCGCAGCCTCTTCTGCCACTTTCAGATCGGACGTGCCTGCGCAAACAATGGCAATATAGCCTTGATAATCATCCACTTTAGTGGTGTTCTTTTTCCAAAAGAGAATTTGCGCTGTTTCATTATAAATAAATTCCGGATGTTCCTGAAGGATATAATCCGCCTTATCTTTTGAAATTCGTGTCACCAATACATCGTTATCTTTTGACCGGATTGCATGGATAATGGAAAGGATCTGCTCTCGCGTCTTCCCTTCCCCATATATCACTTCCGGGAACCCCTGCCGATTCTTCCGGTGATGGTCGACCTTTGCAAACCCCAAATTCTCATAGGTAGCTAACTTTTCTTTTGCCTCAGAAACCGTTAATTTGCCACTTTGGACTTGTGATAATATCTCTTCTAACATTATTTTCACACACCTTAAACAAACTTGTTCGAACCAAACCATATCAACTATTATTTTCCTCGACTAGTCCAAACATACTTTGAAGCCGCTATTTGCCGGCCCACCCAATTATAGAATAATCTTCTTTAAAAAGCACAACTGAAGGTTTTTACTTTTTCAAAATCAATAGGTGTGAGGCATGGGGACGGTTCTTGTGCCTCAAAAAGTATCACGGGAGCCCTTTATAGGTATAAAGTCCGAGGGAATTTAGAGGGATATTACTTTTGCCTTTCATTTCATAAAATACATATATGGGGGTTAGCAATATGTTCAAAAAACTAATTATCTTGGTTATTCTTTTATCAGTTTTATTGGCATTGGTTTTGCTGAAAAATAATACACCTTCTCCTGTGAACAATACGCCAACGGCAAGCAGCGACTCCGCTGGGTTCACTACTATAGAATACGAGATTACCGATATTAAGGGTGAGCAATACTACGGTAAAAGTACCGACGGGACGAAAATCGAATTTTCTGCGGATAAAATCAGCGAGGGTGAAAGGGTTCAAGTTCACGATACGGTCATTTGCTATTTTGATAAGCATAATTTTGGAAAAGGGTTAGTGAAAGTTGAAAAGAAATAAGCACCTGTAAGCTTGATGCTACAAAAAAATGCACATGGGGTTTGGGATGCAAACCGCATGTGCATTTTTTATTGGCAACTTCAATAAAGACAACCTATTAGAAAGAGATTTCGTCCGTTTCCCTTGATTAGGGAGTCGGGCTTTTTTTTACTGTTTTTGCTGATGAAACGCGAGAACCGTCGCTGTGTTTCGTTTTTCACCCTTAGCGATGATGCGCAAGAACCGTCCCCGTGCACCACTGAGTAGGTGGTACATGGTTGGGACGATGACGAGTGTGAGCAGGGTGGATGTGAGCAGGCCGGATATGACGACGATGGCGAGTGATTTGGAGATGAGTCCGCCTTCGTCGGATAGGGCCAATGGCAATAGAGCGCCGATTGTGGCAAGTGCCGTCATCAGGATAGGACGAAGGCGGGTTTTTCCAGCCTCAAGCAGGGCGGCTTTTAGTTCCATGCCCTTCTGTTCATTTTGCTTCACCCGGTCCATCAGCACAATGGCATTGGTGACCACGATTCCGATTAACATTAAAAATCCTACTAACGCCGGCATTCCTAGTGCCTGGTTCGTCAAATACAATCCCAGCAATCCGCCGGAGAATAAGAATGGCAGCGACGAGAGAATTGCTATAGGCATTAACGTGTTGCCAAATGCAACAAGCATCACAATAAACACCAGCACAACAGCGACTGCCATGGCAATCATCATATTCGTAAAACCTTCATTCATTGCTTGCGCCTGGCCTTCTGAATGATAGGTGACTCCTGCCGGCAAATCCAAGGCTTTCATCCGTTTATCCACCTCTGCCTGCACACCCGAAGCGTTATCGGTGGTTATACGGCCCGTCACCTGCACATATTGCTGCTGATTCAACCGGTATAACGCAGACGGACTTGGTGCCTTTTTCAAGGTTGCCACTTCGGAAAGGGTGACCTGCTGTCCCAGTGCATTCGCCATGCTTTGGCTCATAATCTTATCAATAGAGTCTAACGAATCCCCTGCCAAGGACAAATGAATGTTTGTCGTTTTTCCTTCCACCTGCATGTTGGCAACCGTATCTCCGGAAATCAGCTCCCTAACATAACCTGCCACCATAATCGGGTTTAACCCCTTTTCAGCCGCTTTTGCATCATCAATTTCCAGCTGCAGCTGTTCCTTCACACCAGAAAGGTTGGATTCGACATTTTCCAGACCATCGATACCTTTCAGCTTTTCTGTAATCATTTTTCCAGCCTTCTCTAAATCCTCGGCATTCCCGCCTTCAACCATTAACGCCAAGCCGCTTGTTCCGACAAGGCCAACGGGACTGAGCGCTACTAGCATTTGAGAATCAAGCTTTTCTACCTTGTTTCGGACCCGTTTCTCAAAATCAGTTGTTTGATTCTTCGTGGTGTCATCCTTCAGGTCAATCGATAAACGGACATATTCCCCATTCACCACGACTTGAACATGTTTCACCTGTTTTTCCTTCTTTAAGATTTCTTCCATCTTTACAGCAATCTGGTTTGATTTTTCCAACGAAGTTCCAGCCGGTAAATCACCTGTCAGACGGTACGATACGGCTTTTTCCTGCGGCAGGAAGTTCTTTGGAATTAGCGGAACTAAGACTAGCGATCCGGCAAATAGGACAACAGCCAAAATGATCGTGATTGCCCGTTTATTCAACACCCAGGCTAGCGTATGCCGATATGCTTTTTCAAAAATGGATTCCTTGATCTCTTGGTGTTTTATTTTTAGTAAAAATAACTTCGCCAACAGCGGCACGACAGTTAGCGAGACGATCAATGAGAAAGCCAGTGCCACAATGACCGTAATGCCGAACGGGGCAAAGAAGCGGCCAATGATTCCAGGTACAAAGGAAAGCGGGCCAAAGACGGCAATCGTCGTCAACGTTGAAGAAGTGATGGCTCCGCCCACTTCCTTTGCCGCTGTCAGCACAAGCTTTTCATTTCGGTTAGGGCTTGTTAGTGTGCGGCGGTACACATTTTCGATGACCACGATTGAGTCATCAATGACGCGGCCGACTGCCACGGCGATTCCGGCGAGTGTCATCATGTTTAAGCTATAGTCAAAATACTTCAGCGTAATCATTGAGGCCAAGATGGACAGCGGAATGGAAAGCACAGCCACCAGCGTTGCCCTGATGTTACGTAAGAAAAGAAAAGTGACAATTACGGCGAACAATGTTCCGAGCAATACCTCGCGAAGCATGCCATCGACAGATGATTTCACTTCTTTTGACGTATCAAATAATTTCGTTAAGGTGTAGCCAGCTGGAAGATCCAGTGCATTCAGCTTTTCCTTTGCTTGCGAAACGACTTCAACGGTATTGGCGCCAGGCAGTGCCTTCATTTCAACAAGGACTGCAGGCTTTTCATTCAGGCGGGTATACACCATTTCTTGTTTGTTTGTGTAAGAAATGACGGCAATGTCGGCCAGCCGCAATTTTTCGACCACGCCGGTTGGCCCTTGCGCCAAGATTTGAATTGCCTTTACATCCTCAACCGAAGCGAGCTTGAAATCGGCCTGCACATTTAATGCCTTTTCATTGATATTGACCTGCCCGGCTGGGAATGAAAAATGGTGAGCCTGCAGTGTTTGCTTGACCGTATCATAGGTCACACCGTGCTGCTTCATTTTTTCCGGATCGAGCTTGATGGCCACTTCCTTTTCAGTTTCACCCGAAATATCGATGGCGCCAGATCCATCAATTCCGGTCAAGGCCGGCTTGATCCGCTCGTTGATATATTGCGTTAGGTCGGATTGATTAGCAGTTTCCGACGACAGTGCAAAGGTAAAGACCGGCATTGCGGAAGGGCCATCCTTTAGAATCTCCGGTTTTTCTGCACCGGCAGGCAGCTTGATCGTTGAGGCTGCTGTCGTGACTTCCTTCTCCGCTTCATCCATATCCTTGCTCATCTCAAACTCCAGAACTCCGACAACCACATTACTGTGGGCTTCGATATATAAGTTATCAAGCTTCTTGATTCCCGACAGCGTTTCTTCGAGCGGTTTGCCGATATCCTCTAATCCTTGCTCCGGGGTAGCGCCGACATATGGAACCTGAACGATGATATACGGAATGTCAACATTCGGCATCGACTCCATTTTCATTGTTTTGACGGAATAAATCCCCCCAGCAATCACCATCAACATGGCGATAAAAATAACCCCCGCATTCTTTAATGAAAACCTAATCCACGATTTCATAACTTCTTTTCCCCTTTTTATTCGGATGTATTTGGATGTATTTACCTTTTTTATTATAGAGTTTCCAACCCCCCATCAACCTCGGGCAGCTGCTGTAATTGTAACTAAGACCTCAGACCTAGAGGGAATGAGGCATGGGGACGGTTCTTGTGCATCAAAATGGTGGTGTTAATCAAGCTGAAGTGAGGCATGAGAACCGTCCCCACGCTCTACTTTCTGTAAATCATGGTCGATAGGCCGATGATTAGGGCGTTGTAAAGGATGAATAGGGCGATTAGGTGGATGATGCTTGGTTCTGTTGTGAATTGGAGGATGGCGATGTCGCTTGGTCCGATTAGGTGATTGATGGTCAGGTTTTGGGCCATATGAGCAAAGGTGACTGGCATCAATTTTCGTCCGCTTCGCAAATAAACGTACAAAAGCGAGCAGCTGGTGGTCAGCAAAAACAGGATGTAAATCGGATCGAAACCTTTGAATACATGGGACAGCATGAAAAACAAACTAGTAATCAAGTAAAGCTTTATCGTACTAAGATGGTCGAGGTTGGTCACCAGGTACCATCTGAACAACACTTCTTCCGTTAAGGCAGCCTGAAACCAGGCAAACGCCGCAAGCAACAGCAGCAGGTAGAACGTGACGTTCGAAAACACCGCAAGATTCCATTCAACCGAAAATTGATCCACTTTGGCAGCCTGAAACAGGTAAATCAAGACCATAACGGCCGTTAACAATACGGAAAGTATCGAAAATAGCACATCCTTCCGATTCAGCTTAAGCCGTAACGTAGAAAAAGATTTTTTATCGACATATTTGTAGAAAAGCAGGATTGAAACGGTTTGGAGCACAGCCCCAATCACCGTAAGCGTCCCCCACTGGACGATGTTCAAGGGATCCATCCTTTTGCCCCAAAAAACCATTAAGGCAAACAGCGTTAAGACATTTATCAAGACAATCGATAACGAGCGAATGTAATTCTTTTTCAATTTAAAAACCCCCCGTGAATTTGTATCTCTAATGTAACGCTTGAAACAGCATCATCGTAGTGCCGAAAAGTCATAACCTTTCAGGGGGGAAGATGACTTTCGGTTACTTTCTACCATGACTTTTTTTCAATGATGAAGGAGGGGCTGGGTTTCGCCCCATTAAAAAAAGCTGCCAATATAGGTCAGCTTTTTGCATCTATTTTCTCTTTTCCGGCAGCAGGCACTCCTCCATTGCTTTTGTAATCGCAGCGGAGCGGTTTTTAACATCAAGCTTCGAATAGATGCTGGAGATATAATTTTTCACCGTCCCTAGGGATAAGAACATTTTTTCCGAAATGGCCTTGTTCTGGAAGCCATGGGAGAGAAGGCTCAAAATCTTCAATTCCTGCTGGTTCAGGTCGTACGGGTTGCTGGCGGAAGGTTTCTCTTCCTCCGGGGCAGCGGCCTGTGATTCGGACACACTTTGAAAAACTTCTCTTGCCAAATGCTGCGGCACAAGCGAACCGCCGTAATAGACAAGTTCGATTCCTCTTAGCAAAAACTGCGGATCCACCGCTTTTAAAATGTAACCCTCTGCGCCTGCCTGAAGTGCGGTCCGGACGTGGTCGATATCTTCAAACGTCGTTAAAATGATAATCTTGGCTTGCGGCCACGTATCCTTAATCACCTTGGTGGCCTGAACCCCATCCATGATTGGCATGTCAATATCCATCAAAATCACATCAGGCACCGACCGCTCACAATGGGCAATCGCCGCTTCCCCATTTTCGGCCAATACAATATCCTTTAGGTCTGATATGCTTTCCAAGACAATTTTTAAGCTTTTTCGAATTAATTCTTGATCCTCAACAATCATTAATCGAATCATCCTTCACTCCACTCCTTTGGAACTGGAACCATACAGGTGACTGCCGTTCCCTGTTTTTCATTGGACTCAATATGGAAGGAGCCGCCAAGGTTTATCAGCCGGTCTTTCATCGACTTAAGACCGAAGCCATATTGAATTTGCTCACGACCCACGCCATTATCCTTTATGCGCAATAGAATCATCGTCTCGGTGAATTGAAGGGTAACTGTTATATTTGTCGCCTGCCCATGCCGTTTCGCGTTGGTCAGAGACTCTTGAAGGCTGCGCATCAGGACGTGCTTTCCTCCATCAGTGATTTCGGCTTCATGCCCGCTCACCTGAAAATCAACGATTGTCTCTGTATGGGTGGAGAATTCGTCAATTAAACTTTGGCATATGGCAGTCAAGGCCTGGTCTCTCCAATCCCCCGACAGCTGATGGATGGTTTTTCGAACATCCGCCAAGCCTTTTCGAGTCAACTGCGATAGCTCCTGAATCGAGGAGACCGCCGCCTCTTTATTGGCCTTGATGATAAACGGAAGCGCATCAAGGCTGGCAATCACCGATGTGAAAACATGTCCCACCGTATCGTGCATATCCTTTGAAACCCGGCTTCTTTCTTCTTTTATCACCAATTCTTCAATTCTTTTCGTATATTGCTCCAGGGTTTTATTTTTTTCACGGATGAAATTTAGCAGTTCATTGCGATGCTGGTTCATCATACCGATCCTCCCGAGCATGAACCCGAAGCCGTATAGCATCGCCATATCGGCAAACCGCCCCCAGGAATCCTGTTTGAAAAAATAATCGCCGGCCAGCGCTCCTGTAAAAACAA
The DNA here is from genome assembly GCF_049568635.1 of Neobacillus sp. SAB-20_R2A. NCBI lineage: Bacteria > Bacillati > Bacillota > Bacilli > Caryophanales > Bacillaceae > Neobacillus > Neobacillus sp. SAB-20_R2A. The sequence goes on from NZ_CP145895.1 coordinate 5,406,029, forward strand.
GAACTGCGCTCAGGATGGGGGAAATCCAAATATATGGGCGGGACTGGCTGACAAAGGCGATGGTGAAAAGCGGGAAACTGATGATGCTTAGGATTTCCGGGCCCAAGTGATGGAATTGGCTGACCAGAAAGATGAACATGCTGCCTGTCAGGGTCAATTCTGCGGTTAAATAGAGGTGGAGCTGAATCTTCCCAGGCCTGTAAAAAAGGTAGGGAACAACCAAAATGAGCAAAAACCATATGGAGAGCAGCATTTTTTGGGCGGGGTCTGGATAAAGCGGGAGTGCATTGATCGATACATTAAAGACAATCCAGAAAATCCGGATGAAAAAAATAAAGGTATCAAGCGAGGACCATATTCGTTTTTCTATATGGACATCCATTTTGATCATCTTCCTTTAGAAGAGTTTTTCTAATTACATAGGAACCTGGCCCATTGTGCTATTAATCATTTTATCATTTAAACTACTGTTTTGGAATATTTATCCTTTTTCGATTTTGTGATAAAAAAACTCCCGCAGTGTTGTGCTGAAGGAGTCTTGGGATATTTATTTTATTTTGCGGATGTTCTGGATGAGGCACAAGAACCGTCCCCATGCATCACACCACTGGTGAGGCACGAGAACCGTCCCCGCGTATCCGAGTTTTAGCTAAGCGCGACCAAGGTCATTTGTTGTCCTCTTTTGGCTTCAAGGGTTAGGGTCACTTGTTTTCCTTGGCGGTTAAAAAGTTCATTGATCATGTTGCCTGATGCTTTTGCACTGTAGGTCCGGCCATCAGGGGTGTTGAAACGAAAGACACCGTTTGGGTTTACTCCGCCGATTTGTGCTGTTACGCTAATTTGACTTGGCGCGGAGGCAGTTGCCTCACTAGGGATGTTAATAGTTTGGCCAATTTTCAGCTTGACCGGGTTCACTGTTGGGTTTAGTGCCTGAATGGCTGCAACTGAGAACCCAAGCGCTTTACTGATTTTTGTAAAAGTATCCCCGCTCTTAATCACATACACAGATGTACTTGTCGTTGAGCTGTTGTTGTTTATACTAGAATCATTATTTGCAATTGCAGGTGCGTTATTGGTTAAATAGGCTGCACTCACAAATGCTGTTTTGCCATTGTATTGAATTTGCGCCCAACCGTAAGAGGTTGAGATCACGGACACTCCTTCGTTAAACTTTAACGAACCGAGTACGGCACCGCTCATGGAAGCAGATTCTCTGACTCTTAATGATGTGGCGGTCACAAACATCGTTTTTGCTTGAGAAGCAATAACTTGTTTTTGCGAAAGGTACGCTGCACTAACATAACAAACGCGTCCGTTAATCAGGATAGCCGCCCATCCGTTTTCGATAAATGCAACCTTGACATTTTCCCCTTTTTTATAGGTTCCAAGTATGCTGCTATCCGTGTTCGGCCGGGAACGGACATTCAGGGTTGTGGCGTTCACAGTCCTGTCTTCCACTTTTGGCAATAGAATTTTTTTACCGTTAATGGACCTAATCCCATTGGCGTCTAATATCTCCTGCGCGGTGACTCCGTGTTTTGCCGCGATGGTTTCAATATTTTCACCCGATTTAACCTGATAGGTGTATTCTTGAATAAATGCGGCATTCGCTGCACTTGTAAACAAACCAAAAACTACGGTAAAAATGCCTGTCACAACAAGCTTTTTCACGACATTGCTTTGAATCCATTCGTTAACCTGTGAAACATATGTATTCCAATTTGCCCGAATGTCTTTTAAGAAGCCTTTAACATCTAACACATTTCGGATATCAAACTGGATGCTTTTATAATATTCACGTTTTTCCATCCTTGAAGTGAATACTGGCAGACTTTGCGTTTTCTTGCCGTTTCCGTACGTCACTTTCCTGCTAAGCGTCATTTCCCCATTTACAACCATTTCTCTCGTCAAAATCATCATGTCTCCAATTCTCTCTCTATTTGGTTAAAACTGCCCCACTATAGTAATCGTCACAAAGGATCATTTTACGTCCCAAAATTGTCATAATTAGTCGAAAATAGATGAAGTTGGACTGATTTCCATGTTTTCTTAACAGAAATGGGTATTGTCTTTGCTTGAAAAAGAAGAGAGGGAAATGGGGGCACAGGTAAAGCAAAGGGACGGTTCTTGTGCCTCAATTTTTGAGGCACGAGAACCGTCCCCATGCATCATTATCTGATGAGAGTTGGACCGACTAGTGCTTGTGGGTTTTCGCCTAATGCGAGTTTGCTGATGTTTACGTAGCCTAATTGTTTGTAGTTGTTTAGCAGTTGTTTTAGGTCACGGAATTTGTTGTCTGTTTTCAATTTTTCTATTTCACCATAATAAACTGACAGAACGTATTCATCCTGGGTTGCTGGCTCGTAATGGCTTGAGTCTTCCTCCATCAGTAAGGAACCCATATATTGATATCCATAATGAAATTGGCGAGTCAGTTTAATGATATTAATAAATTTTTGATAAATGGAAGCATTTAATTTTTCGATAGCTGTTTGCACATTTTTTAATTCGTTATAGCTTGAAACGATGACCATGTATTTCTCCCCCTTGATTCGTATTAATCCCATGGCTTATCTACTGTAAGTTTAGACACGAGTTCTTTGTTTTGCTGCCTTTTCAGCTTGCGGATTTGTTCACGTTCTTTGCCTGTTTCAAAAAGAAACTTTTCTTCCTCTGTTTCCGGAATCACCGCTGGCACTTCGATTGGCCGTTTATTTTCATCTAAAGGAACAAACGTAAAGAACGCCGTTGCCGCAATTCTGCGGTTTCCTGTTTCCAAATCCTCAGCAACTACCTTGCAGAAAATCTCCATTGACTTTTTCCCTGTATAGCTGACAAAGGATTCGATGCAGACCGAATCACTGACGCGAATTGGTTCGATGAAATTGACGGAATCCGTTGATGCTGTTACACATTCTTTTATCCGTGTATGTCTGCGGGCAGAAAGCACTGCACAGGCATCCATTTTCTTCATTAGAACGCCGCCGAATAATGTATGGTAGTTGTTCAAATCATTGATGAGCACTTGGTCGGTTTGAACAACACGTGTTTCTTTCACTTTTTTTGTTTGCATTTCCATCACCCTATATATAAAAATACCTTTCGAAGCGGCAGCCCCGTTGGCATTAATTTTTTTGATATAGAAAATTATATTACGGCCACTGTGTTATAATACAATGCCGATAGAACATGGTGTTCATAACAAAACTGTATGAAAGCGCCTCCTGTCAGGTGGAACCGAAAAAAGCTCCCCCTTTTACAAGAGGAAGCTTTCTAATAATTTCCAGTGGAGGGGTTTTCCTTCGCCAGTTTTACCCTCGCAAAGCGGATAAACTCTTTGGCAACCTTCGATAGGTGCTCATCCTTTTTCCAAATCAACGCCAGATTCCATTCAATCACCGGATTAGTGACGGGAATGGTTTTAAAATCATTTTTCAATTCCAAACAAGTAGTCTCAGGCAATAATGTAATCCCGATATTGTAGGCAACCAATTCCTGAATAAAGTCCAACTGTGAGGTTTCAGAAATAATCGCCGGTTGAAAGCCCGCCTGCCTGCAGGCCGTGATGACGAGATTTCGCAGCTCAAAATCCTTATTAAACATGATAAAGCTTTCTTCTTTCAGTTCCTGCAGTGACACTTCTTTTTTGGCGGCCAGACGATGTGATGGTGGAACAACCAGTTTCAGTTTTTCTTTTACAAACATATATTTGTCCAGAAGATCATTTTCTTCAGAAAGAACGATGACTCCAAAGTCGAGTAAACCATTGATAATCTTCTCTTCTATCCGTTTCGACCCATCCTCTTCTAATTGGAAGGTCACCTCTGGATATTCCTGATGGAACGATGCAATCAGCTGCGAGAAAAAAATCGAATTGGTGATCGTCGGAAGCCCGATGCGGACATGCCGCGTTTTTAACTTAAGCACGGTATCAAGCTCTTCGCTCAATAGCTGCAGCTGCTCCTCGACTTTTACGGCATGTTTGACGAGAACCCGCCCCGCATCCGTCAGCTCCAGTTTTTTCCTCGTCCGAATGAACAGAGGCGTCCCCAGCTCATCCTCCAACGACTTAATAATCCTGCTCAGCGCCGGCTGCGTAATAAACAAATTCTCCGCCGCCGTCGTAAAACTCCCCGTCCGTGTAACCTCAATAAAACACTCCAACTGTTTAAACTCCAAATAAATCAAACACCTTATATAGGATTAAATATTATATAGTTTACCACAAATTGATGCATGGGTGATGCATGGGGACGGTTCTTGTGCATCAAAATGACGAGTTCAAAGAGACTGTTTTATGATTTTTCGGGAGACTTTTACAGGGTTCCCGTTTTTCTTTTTCAACCAATCGTTTGGTTGAATCCTTACAAAACCCCGTTATTATACATTTTTCCTTGAATGCAGTGGAAAAACTCGTCGAAAATTGCTTGGGAAATAGAGGATACTTTTCCTCCATACTCGAACAAATTTCGAGTTTTCCTTTAGCAAAAAAAACCACCCTGCCTGAGATGTAAGCAAGCCAGTTTTCGAAAGTGAGGCACGAGAACCGTCCCCATGACCTAATATAATATTGAGTATGAGTACATAATAATAGTTGTGTGAGATCAGAAAAGTCTTCGGAACAGACCCAACCCAGGATTTCTTCTGTACTTCCACAAAAAAGGGATACTGATTTGCTTCAGTACCCCCTTTTTTTCATGCCTTATTTGCAATTTTTAAAAAGACTAATCGGAAAGCGAGATGGAATGAATCGTGTCTAATAGCCAGGGTATGCAACGAGATCAAACGCGAGAACAAATTGAGAAACACGATAAAAGAAACGATATTGAATTAGGCAATGAATTTCAAATTGGAAACACCAGTTCACAAAGCCAGAAAAAAAGCGGACGTCAAGCCAATAAAAAATAACCTCATTTTAATGTAATAAACAAAGCAGTTTGCCCGTTATCGTAGGCAAGCTGCTTTTGAAATTGAGGCATAAGAACCGTCCCTGTGCATCACCATGCATCATTGGAAAACGCACTGAAAATGATGCATGAGAACCGTCCCCATGCATCACATTCTGTTTAGGCGAAGGGCGTTTAGGACTACTGAGACGGAGCTGAAGGCCATGACGGCGCCGGCGAGCCAGGGGGCTAGGAGGCCGAGCATGGCGAATGGGATGCTGATGATGTTGTATAGGAAGGCCCAGAGGAAGTTCTGTTTGATGTTGGTCATAGTGGCTTTGCTGATTTGGATGGCCTCAACCACTTTGCTTAAATCTCCTTTGATGACGGTAATGTCGCCGGATTCGATGGCCAGGTCAGAGCCGGTCCCCATGGCGATGCCGACATCGGCGACAGTCAAGGCCGGAGCATCATTCATCCCGTCCCCCACCATCACTACTTTCTTTCCTTGCTTCTGCAATACTCGGATGATTTCCGCCTTTTGCTGTGGTGTGACGGTCGCTTTCACCTTTGAAATCCCGGTCTTTTTTGCAACCGCCTTGGCAGTCTCAAGGTTGTCGCCTGTCAGCATGATGACGTCCAGTCCCATCCCTTTCAAGCCAGATACCACCACTTTCGAGGCTGATTTTACCTCATCGGCAACAGCAATCATCCCGGCAAAGCGGTTTTGAATCGCAACCGCCATCACCGTCTTCCTTTCTTGTTCAAGTCGTCCAATTTCCTTACCCGCTCTACGCGGGATATAAAGTTTATTTTTCAAAAAATAACTTGGATTCGCAATCAACACGTCTTTTCCGTCCACAACCGCCTTAATCCCATAACCCGGGATCGCGACAACCTCATTTGCAATTGGAAGACTACCTATCCTTCTTCGGGCTTCTGCTACGATAGCCTTCGCGATTGGGTGGCCCGAAGATCCCTCCACCGCACCGATAATGGCAAAGAACTCTCCCTCACTAACATGCTCTACATACACGTCCGTAACGTGCGGCTCGCCTTTCGTGATCGTTCCGGTTTTATCCAAGATTACCGTGGTGCTCTTCCCAAGTAATTCAAGAAACTTCCCTTCTTTAAAAAGAATCCCCGACTGGGCGGCTCGTCCACTCCCCACCATGACGGACGTAGGCGTGGCCAGCCCTAAGGCACAAGGGCAGGCGATAATTAAGACGGCAATCATCTTCTCGAGTGCCTCGCTTAAAACCCCCGGCTGAAGCATCCAATACCACAGAACAAACGTAAGCAGCGCAATCAAAATAATAATCGGGACAAAAATGCCGGTCACTTTATCGGCGATATGCTGAATCGGCGCCTTAGATCCTTGCGCCTCCTCGACAATCCGAATGATTTGCGACAACGTCGTCTCAGAGTCCCGTTTTGTGACCTTTATTTTTAAAGTGCCGTTCTGATTGATGGTCCCAGCATAGACAGCATCACCGTTGCTTTTTTCAACAGGAATGCTTTCTCCTGTTAACAAAGACTCGTCAACCATCGAACTCCCTTCGATTACCTTCCCGTCAATCGGGACCTTTTCGCCAGATTTTACAATAATCACCTGCCCCGGAGACAGTCTGTCAACAGGGGATGGAGATTCCTTTCCATTCAAAAACAAAGTGGCGGTTTTCATCTGTAATTGGTAAAGCTGCTTAATCGCCTGTGTGGTTCTCATTTTGGTTCTAGCTTCAAGAAATTTTCCTAATAAAATGAAAGTAATGATAAAGGCGCTTGTTTCATAATACAACACAGGATGTGCTGAACTATTTAAATGCGTGAATGTTAAATAGTGGCTATAAAAAAAGGCGGCCGACGTACTTAACACGACTAAAACATCCATATTCGCACTGCCGCTTTTCAGCGCCTTCCAAGCCCGTTCATAAAATTTGAACCCGATGACAAATTGAATCGGAATCGTCAAAGCAAATTGGAAGAGGGGCTGGAGAAACAGCTCTGGCACTATAATAAAAGAAGCCCATGTAAAATGCGCAAACATCGCCCACGCCAAAGGTAAAGTAAGCAAGGCAGAGACAAAAAAATGCCGCTTGAGAACCGTCATTTCTTTCCGTTTCTCCAATTCGGACTGAACATGATTCTGCCGGTCGATTTTTGCATCATAGCCTATCTTAATGATTCTATTTATAATTTCTTGAATGCTTGTCCGATTCTTACTGAATGTAACGCGCCCCTTTTCCGTTGCCAGATTGACTTGCACTTCCTCGACCCCGTCTAATTTGGAGACAACCTTTTCAATTCTGGCGGCGCAAGCGGCACAATACATCCCACTAATCTCTATATGGGCAGTTTCCTTCATCCTCGACATTCACCACTTTCAACTTCCTCAAATTAATATATTCTATTAACAATAGGAGAGCTTTAGAACGATGCATGGGGACGGTTCTTGTGCATCAAAACGAGCCGGGAATGAGGAGCGAGAACCGTCCCTGTGCATCACAACGAGCCCAAAATGAGGCACGAGAACCGTCCCCACGTTTCATTTTCGACAAATATAGACAAATTTCTTAAAATCCTTTAATCTATGTAAGGGCAAAATCACTGAAAGGTGATGACGCAAAGCTATAGGGGCCTCTGTGATGGAACAAGGCCAGCCAGCTGCCATCAAATATATAGGGGGAATTTTGATGTCGAAGAGTTACTGGCTTACGCCGGAGGAAGTACTAAGAAGGAAAAAGATGAAGAAAAACCTTGTATATGTCTCTATAGTTTTTGCCACTATCGTTCTTAGTGCATTACTAACGATAGTCTCAAACCAACTGTAGATCCTCAATATCCGAAGCTACGGGCAGCATGTTATTGCTGCCCTTTTTTATTAGTAGTTTTGATACGTGGGGACGGTTCTTGTGCATTAATGAGGCGCAAGAACCGTCCCCATGCCTCACTTCTGCCTTGTTTTAACCCAGTGAAGGATCGAAGTAATAACCGTTTCAAGCTCCTTGCCTGCTGGGGTTAATTCATATTCGACCTTCTTTTGCGAAGGGACAAGGGCTTTTTTGATGACCAGGCCTTCTTTTTCAAGATCTCGCAGCCGTTCTGTTAATAGCCTGTCAGAAATGCCAGGGATGTTCTCCACTAGTTCATGAAAGCGTTTAGGCCCATTGAGTAATTGATAGATGATAATCCCCATCCAGCGTTTTCCGATAAATTCAATCGTTCCGTGAAAATCCTTACAAATTTTACTAATCTCTTGTTCGCTACAGGTACAGTTTGATTTTTCCATTTTCTTACCTCATTTGCTTTTCACCAATATTTTCACATTATATCACAATAGTTTTCACTTGACTCATTTACTTACTAATAGTAAGCTAAAACACGAAACTAAAATAGCTTACTTTTAGTAAGTTTTATTTTTCAAAAGGAGGCAATAAGAATGTCCACTGCAACTATGAATGCACAAAGTTTTAGCGATGTAATCAGAGAACGTCACTCTGTTCGAAAATATGATCCTACTTTTAAAATAGCCCGCGAGGAAATTGAAGAAATCTTAAATGAGGCTATCCTGGCTCCTTCTTCAAGCAATCTCCAGCCTTGGCGATTTATCGTGATTGAGGACCAAGAAGTGAAGAAAGAGCTCCGGCAGATTGCAAACAATCAAGAGCAGGTCGAAACCTCTTCAGCCGTGATTGCAATTTTGGGTGATAAGGAAATGTACAGAAATATTGAGAAGGTGTACCGAAGTGCTAATGAAGCCGGATATATGGATGAAGCCAACATGCACCGTCTAATTGCTGGTTCAAACAGCTTGTACTCAAACTTACCCGAAGAAGTTCGCAAAAATATAGCGGCCTTTGATACAGGCCTAGTGTCGATGCAGCTAATGCTGTCTGCCAAAGCAAAAGGCTACGACACTGTCCCAATGGGCGGCTTTGACAAACAAAAATTCATGGACAAGTTCCAAGTATCCGACCGCTACATGCCAATGCTCCTGATCTCCCTAGGAAAAGCAGCGGCACCGGCATTCAAAACCACACGGATTCCTGTGGAGGACGTAATAGAGTTTGTTTGATGAGTAATGTGGGGAGGCGTGGGGACGGTTCTCGTGCATCATTTCGAGTGAAGCATAAGAACCGTCCCCATGCATCATTCCATGCATCATTTGTATTTCGATAGGGGGATGTTAAAGTATGTTATTAAAAAAATTGTACATATGAAGCAGACGAGCCAGGCTAAGATGGGCCTGGTGTGGTGGAGGCGCAGGCCAAAAAACATAAAAATCCAGACTATGAGAGACCACCAGAAATTCCATCCATGATCATAGGAGATGAGGTTTGCAGCCTTAAAAAGGCTTTCCAATGCGATACCAAAGATGACCCAGAAAGATATATATACTATCTGGTTAAGCATTTTTGCCTGAAAAGGGTATTTTGAAAGAAATATAAAGGCTATTTGGGGGAAAATCAAAAAAGCAATAATAAAATCAACAATAGTATGGTTGGGAATAAAAAAAGATTCTTTATAAGTCCATAGTGGATATTCATACATAATAATAGAAATAAAAAAGTTCACGGTTACGAAAAAAAGAATGGTTGGATAGTACTCCTTCCAATTCCTCCAATCACCCCAGCGCCAGGAACCCAGCAAATAAAGAAAAGGCAGCGCAAATCTTAAATACGAAACCACAGTGTGTAACATTACGTTCCCTCAAATCCTTTTCAAAAAACAATTTTACTACCATTTCTATTATTTGCTATAAACCTAAAAATGAAACATGGGGACGGTTATTGTGCATCATGATGCACAAGAACCGTCCCCACGCCTCACTATTTAATTTTCATCGTATGCGTTTAGCGCATTCACACTATGGGCCAGTGCAGACCCTGCCTTTAGTGCGGTTGCGACAAAGATGGCTTCGACGAGCTCTTCCTTCGTAACATCCAATTGCTTGGCCTTTTTCGTATGAGTTTCAATACAGTATGCACAGCCTGTCACATGGGCGACAGCAACAGCAATTAATTCCTTCTCCTTACAGCTTAATAACCCGGCTTTCAAAGCTTGCGTATCAAACTTCACAAAGGCTTGAAAGGATTCTGGCCCTAATTCTTTGAATTCGCCAAATCGATTCATATTTGAGCGTTTGTAAAGCTCTTCTTCCCCATCCTCATCATAGGCATTCAAGGCATTTAATCTATGTGCCAAGGCCGAACCTGCTTTCAAAGCAGTCGCGACCATAATCGCCTCCAGCATCTCTTCCTTCGAAGCCTCTAGTTTTTTCACCTTCGAAACATGACCATCAATGCAATAAGGGCAACCCGTTACATGTGCCACAGCGACAGCAATGAGTTCCTTTGTTTTTTGAGGAATCGCACCTGGCGCCAAAGCTAGTTGGTCAAACTTTACAAAAGCTTTAAATGTTTCGGGCGCAAGCTTTCCTAATTCCGGCAATCTACGAATATTTGACTTTTTATATAAACTTTCATTTATCAAATCTTTTACCTCCATTTCATTGGATGCGGGGGGACGGTTCTTCTGCCTCACAAAGTGAGGCATGAGAACCGTCCCCATGCATCATTTTAGACTCCTATATTCTTGGGGTTTTCAGTTGGGTTTACATGCCCGCCGAAGCCGAAGTGGCCGGGATCGTGGGTTATTTTTTTACCTACTATCATAACGTAGGCTGCGGCAGCTACTATATAGACAATCGTCCCGATAATGATTGGCATAGATAATGATGACATGAGTAAATATCCTTGGAAAAATAATAGGGCAATCGCAATATAGACAACGGCATTTAAAACCAGCGGCGGGAGTTTAAATGGTGCCGCCTGATATAGCTCAGGATGTTTTTTAGGCAGCTTGGTAGCAGCGAAAACCGGAATCATATTTGCCAGCAAGAATACTCCAGTACCCAGTGCCGATATGACGCCTAAAGAAAGTCCTGTTAAAATAGGAATTATTCCAATCACATAAAATAAAGTAAGTAACCAGTGCGGTGTTCCAAACTTTTTATTTACTTGCCCTAAGGATTTTGGCAGCCAGCCGTCTTCACAGGCAATCATAATTCCTTTGGTAACCCAGGAAAGAGTCGCATTTAACGTTGTCGCTAAGGCAAACATGGCTCCGCCCACCATAAAGAAGATAAAGAGAGGTTTTGGTAAAATCGTTTTGGCCACATCTGTTAAAGGCTTGTTCGCAACATCGGCAATCGGCAGCACCCCTGCAGCAATCGTCGCCATAAACGCATACAAGATTCCGACACCCAATGTCGTTGTGATGATCGTCAGCGGGATATCTCTCCCCGGATTTTTCATCTCCCCGCCTAGCTCGGCAATGACCTGCGCACCGCCGGTAGCAAAGGATAACAATCCTACCGCCATAAAAAATCCAACAAAGCCGCCCGTGAACATTTCTCCTGAATTAAACACGGCATAATTTACCTCTGGCATTCCCCAGACAACAAAAACAATCAAGGCAAGCAGCAAGACAACAACCATTAATTTTTCAACAAGGGCTGCGAAGTGTACGCCCACTATATTCGCAATATAAAACACAGTCAGAAGCAAAAAGGCGATCAGCTTTAACGGTGCGTTCGGCACAAGACCTTGAACATATTCCGCAAAGGATATCGCATACATGGCCAGGGTTAACTGTCCAAGAATAAATAACGTTAACCAAAAGAACCCGATTTTTGGAGACAATAGCCGGCTTGTATATCTGTACAATCCTCCTGTTGTCGGAATCGCAGAACCCATCACGGCAACTGGAATAACCATAAATATCGTAAAGATGGATGAAATGACAAAGGCCAACGAAACGCCGCTCCCCGTCATCCCAATAGCAATTCCAGTGAGGGCCATGACTCCAGCACCAATTATTTGTCCGATACTAATACTCATTACATCTCCAAGACCTAAAACCTTTTTTAAATTAGATTCTTGACTAGCCATTTCATTCACCTCTTATATGTTTTTTTGGGATTGTTGCTGCATCATCGTGTGGTAACTGTATTGTGGTTCGGAGACGCAAGGTCGGCAAATTCCTTTTCGATCCTTACCAGCGCTTCCTTAATAATCGGTCTTGGGGAAGATACGCAAATTCGCTGGTAGTCTTGTCCCTCTTCACCAAACATACTACCATCTTCCAATAAGACATTGGCTTTGTTGTAAATACGATCATGAACCTCTTCTGGCGTGATTCCATAGGCACTAAAGTCCATCCACATCACATACGTTCCTTCCGGAATGTGTACCTTTACATGTGGCATTTTTTCAGCAAAAAAGCCTTTAACATATTCCATCGTTTCATCTAAATACTCCTTCAACTGTTCAAGCCATTCCTCTCCTTCATGGTAGACAGCGATTAAAGCTGATACGGTAAAAGGCGATGGTAATTGGAACCCCATGGCTTGACTGAAGATGTTCCTAAGCTCAGGATTCGGAATGATGACATTGGTGCAATGAAGCCCGGCCACATTGAAGGTTTTGTTGATGGCCGTGCAGGTAATAATATGTTGCGTGTTCGCTGCCGCTTTGGCGATTGGGATAAAGGTTTGGTTTCGGCGAATTAAGTCCCCGTGAATTTCATCCGCAATGATAATAACCTGATTTTTTTCACAAATATCTGCTAATCTTGTTAATTCTTCTGGTGTAAAAATTCTTCCGGTGGGATTATGCGGATTGCAGAGGATAAAAAGCTTCGTGTTTTCATTCTTTGCTTTTGTCTCGAAGTCTTCAAAATCAATTGAATAGGTTCCATCCTGTTCGCGGATCAGGGCGTTATTGACGACTTGTCTTCCGTTTCCTTCAATCGCTGCTGTAAACGGGGGGTAGACTGGTCTCTGAATAATGACCCCATCACCTGGCTCTGTAAAAGCTCGTACCGCCACATTTAATGCGTGGACCGTTCCCGGGCTATAGACAATTTCTTCTGTTTGGATGTCCCAGTCATGTCTCTTCTTAAACCAATGCTGAATCGCCTCGAAGTACTCCTTTGGAAAAATGGAGTAACCAAATATCCGATGCTCGACTGTTTGATGCAAAGCATCGAGTAAAGGCTGTGGAACGGGAAAATCCATGTCCGCCGTAAATAAAGGCAAAGTTTCTTGATCATACCTCTTGGTAATTCCCAATTCCTTAATTAAATCGCCGCCGTCCCATTTCAAGGAATACGTATTTCTGCGGTCGACGATTTGGTCAAAATCGTACTTCACTTGAAATCAACTCCCCCTCTTTTGAATTAAAACGCTTTCAAGAACTTTTAAAATAAATCCTTTTAACGATAGTTTAGTACCTAAACCATCTAAATATAGTTTAGCAACTATACTATATTTAGTCAATAAAAATTCTGAAAATTAAAACAACTATATCGAAATATAATTGTTAGGTCTTTCTTCTCATCGATATTGGAGGCTATTCCATCTGATAAAAATGACTGGAAAAATAAGTATTATGCTATAATAAAGATAAGAATCTATTAAATTTTTAAAAAGGAGCAGAAATGAAAAAGGAAGAGATTATTTATGAATTAATGGAATCTGTCTATGACCTTTCCAGACAAATTAGCTCCTACGAAAGTATACCTAGAAAGTACGGTACCGAAGATGAGCTTTATATGGTCGAAGCACATACAATCAATTTAATCGGAAACAAGACCCAAACAACTGCTTCCGAACTTGCCAATCTTACAAAAAAAACAAAAGGCGCCATCTCTCAAATGGTTAATAAACTAATTAAAAAAGGCCTAGTTTTAAAATCCAAAAATCCAATCGATAAACGGGAATTCATCCTAGAACTAACAGAAAAAGGAAAGATGGTTTACGATTTCCATTACCAATTAGATAAAGCGGAATATACCAAAATACTAAACAAACTACACCAATTTTCCGAAGAAGACCTATTAGTCTACATCAAAATATCATCCATCCTATCAGAAAATACGTCGAAATAGAGCACGGGGACGGTTCTTTTGCTTCACTTTGGAAGCAAAAGAACCGTCCCCTTTTCTCCTTTTCTATAAATGAGGCATGAGAACCGTCCCCATGCTTCACCCAAGCCTCTTTAGCAAGAACCCTCCATTAAAGTGGGTGGGGTCGTAGGAGATGATGAAGGCTTTTGGTGATAGGGATAGGATGAGGTTTTTGAGTTTTTGTTCGCGGTTTCGTTTGGCCAGGATTTTCATGACCAGCCGCTTGCCTTCCTTTCCATCGGCCCCCCAAGAAGTGACTCCATAGCCCTGTTCCCTGAGTTTGTCAGGCAGGATACAGTCCACCGGCTCCACGATGACCTCCATCACGACGTAACCAAGAGCCAAATACCCTTCAATTTTACTGCCGACAAACACACCTAGTCCCCAACCAAAGCAGTAGGCTGCGATGTTCATGGGTTTATCAAGATTATCAAGGACAATCGTCAGTCCCATCAAATAGACAAACACCTCACCCATCGACAGCACTGAGGCTAGGACCCGGTAACCTTTAATGACAATCATCACTCTCAAAGTAAATAAAGAAACATATAAAACGTTAATCACAATGATGGTAAGAATAATTGACGACATGACGTCCACCTCAGCTGTTAATCAAAAAGCATGTATTCTAGTTCACGAGGGTATTGGGTAATCGAAAAACTTCCTGTCTTGGTCAAAATAATCGTATCGGAATGCCTAAAGCCCCCAAGGCCCGGCACATACACGCCTGGCTCAATAGTGTAAACCATGCCCTCCTCGAGCACCAAGTCATTATCAAACCGCAAGTACGGTTCCTCGTGTTCCGATAATCCTAACCCATGTCCGATTCGATGATTCACATATTCTCCGTAACCAGCCTTTTTAAAAACCTGATACGACGCAATATCGACCTCTTTTGCCGTAATTCCCGGCTGAATCATTTCCATGCCGACCCGCTGCGCCTCGATCGCCAATTTCAATAAGTCCTTTTGTTTTTCAGATGGCTTTCCGACAAAAAACGTCCGCTCGTTTTCGGCTCGGTATCCGTTAAACCACACCTGACGGCTGTGAACGACAACATCGCCATCGGCAAATTTCCGCGTGCTGGAGTAAAGGTGCGGCATGGCGCTCCGCTTGATTCCGGAACAGGTCCAATTCGCGTAGCCAATTAACTCCTCCGGATAGTCCTTTGAGGCAATTTCCAATAAAAACTTGTCACCATACGAATCGAATTCCAATTCACTAATTCCGGCCCGTGCATGTTTGAGCGATTCGCCGATCGCATAGTCGGACAGCTGGCCGGCAATTTTCAGCAGCTCTATCTCTTGTTCATCTTTAATCGCTCTCATGTTAATAATTTTTTGGCCAACATCGACAAGCTCAAAGCCCTGCTCTTGTAAAAATAAATAGACGCTCGCAGGCAGCAGCCCCAATTCAACGCCAAGCTTTGTTCCGGCAGGATATTTTTTTAGCAATCTAGTTAAATGATCTAAATAGGAAATCTCCTTGTGAGACATATCAATCTGCTCATAATAAACATAGAGTTTGTCAACTTTTGCCTTTTCTAAGGCATGAAGCTCTTCCAGCCCTGGAACAATAAGTTCAGTTTTATCCGCATGGATGAGCGTCACAATGGGACGCGAATAGATAATCGCTCGAAACCCGCTTAAATAATATTGATTGTCGGGATCCCAAATCAGACTAAGTCTGACGCCCTTCTGCTCCATAAACTCTCGAAAAATTTGAATCCTTTTATTTATCTTCATTAAAACTCCCCCCAAATCTACTTTTTCCCTCAAAAAACCCCCTGGCAGACTAGGTCTTCACCAGGGGATCATTTATATCATTTCACACTAGATCGCGCGGAATTTCCTTATTCCATTTTTTTGAAAAAACTTGCTCCTCACCCTCAAAAGCTGTCAATTCATTGGTGAGATAAAACTTAGAGACATCTGCTTTCATGGTACTCACACTCTCAAGACGTGTCTGCCAGCTTCCGCGGCCCACCGTCAGCGTCCATTCGCAGCTAACCTCGGCCGACAGCGGGTCGCCCTCTTTAATGGTGTAAACATTCCGATTAATACTGCCATATTCGAGACCATTACTAGGCAGGCGGCGGGCTCCTTCGTCTGAAAAGTCATCGAGTACCCATACTCCGTTAATTAAATCATGGTGGACTTTCCGGGTGCGGTTCTCGGCCCTAAGGATTTCCCGTTCGGCGACAGCGGCGGTTTCCGGAGGACCAAATTCAGGCAGTTCCTGATCCAGCGGCTGCGGCGGCCGTACCGGCAAGGTCACACGCGTTTTTTCACCTGTAAAAACTTTCAAGGTCACCGGTTCCGGCGATGGCCAGGCATGCGGCCAATAGGTTGGCGATAACGCGACCGACCAGCGGTGTCCTTCAGGCAGCACATGCCCAATCGCATTGAGCTTGACGGTTACGGTATAACGCTCACCTGGAACAAGCGGAGTTGGGAACTCATGGCTGTCCCGATGAGTTAAATTCAACATGCCCCAGCTGACCAAGGTTGAGGCCCCGTCTGGCGCGATATCGCAAAGCCGGACGGCAAGCAAAGCGTTCGGCCGGTCAGACGACAATTCCACTGTTACCTCCGGAAAACCGAGGATTTCCACCGGTTCCGTCATGGGTTCTGAAGCGAAGCACACCGACAGCCCGTCTTCGAGCCGTTGATCAGAAGCGAGGTCGCCCGGCTGGCCAAATGGGCACCAAACACCGGAATAAAGTCCATGCTGCTGGACACTAGAAACGAGGATTTCCTGTTTTTCACCCGGGACCAATTCTGACATTCTTTTTTCATCCAGCCAAAAATCCACAGGTTCGATCGCCGGCGACGGCCAGGCTGTTTCGGCCACCCACCGGCCAGGACGTTCCTCGTAATCTACTTGCGGTGGTACACTTTCCTGCACCCAAGCCCTCAGCATCGGCTCCTCCATTATGCCGGTGTCGATTCCCTTTAACCAATAATCCCACCAGCGCAAGGCTTCCTGTAAAAAGCCAATCGCCGGACCGGGAACTGCTACCTCCGGATACTCATGCGCCCACGGGCCGATTAATCCTTTCCGTGGTCCCGGCAATCCCTCTAGCAGCCTCAGGATAGCATTCGTATAACCGTCTGCCCAGCCGCCAACAGCAAAGACCGGAATATCGATATCCGCATAATTTTCACAGACAGAACCATGCTTCCAATAGGCATCCCTTCGCTGATGCTTCAACCACTCCTCGGCAAATGGCGGTGTTTTTTCAAGCCGCTCAAGCCAGCTCGAGCGCCACGTTTCCCCGACCACTTCCGGGTCTGCAGGACGGCCATTATAAACAAGCATCGTCGAAGCCCACCAAAGCATATCAGATGCCAGCACGCAGCCCCCCATATAATGGACATCATCGGCGTAGCGGTCGTCAGTCGAGCAAAGGGTAATAATCGCTTTTAAAGAAGGGTGACGCCTTGCAGCCACCTGAAGGCCATTAAAGCCACCCCACGACTTGCCAATCATGCCGGCCGCTCCGGTACTCCATGGCTGTTCCGCAATCCAGCTTAATACATCAAGGGCATCCTCCTGCTCCTGTGGCAGGTATTCATCATAAAGAATTCCTTCCGAATCGCCAGCCCCCCGCATATCGACGCGAATGCTCGCATAGCCATGCCCCGCAAAATAAGGATGGCGGATCGAATCCCTTAATGCCGTAAAATCATTTTTCCGGTATGGGATATATTCTAAAATTGCCGGCACCGGATGCTGTTCGGCATCCTCCGGGAGCCAGATTTTTGCAGAAAGGCGCGTGCCGTCCGACATCGGAATCCAAACATGCTCGATTACACGGACCTTGCGCGGGAATTCCTTTTTAATAGAAAGATTAGAATCACGTACATTAAAAACCATGAAAAAACCTCCAAAACCTTTTCCCTAAAATTTTTCAAAAAACGCCTGATAAGGATAAGCGCAGCAGCCATGGCGGCACACTGCGCGTTAGCAATCATTTCTTTGAGGACTTAGCCCGCCTTTTCCTCTAAATCAAGGTCTTTTGAAGATGGGCTGCCGTAATCTTGCTTTAACCACCGGAGTAAGGACACTGTCAGCAACAGATAAATGATGATAACCGGAACGGACACAATCACGGAGGAAGTTTGAATGACCTTCAGCCCGCCAATCATTAACAAGGCTACCGCCATAATGGCCAGAATGCCTCCCCATAACAGACGGTGCCAGCGCGCCGGCTCCTGCTCACCCACTAGTTCTTTAGTGGCAATAGCAGAAAGAATATAAGTGGCTGAATCCAATGAAGTCGCTAGGAAAATAAAGCCGAGAACCACGAAGAAAATCAAGACAATGGTGCTGAGCGGCAGAGATTTTAAGACAGCGACAATCGCGGCAGGGCCTCCTTGTTTGTCGAGAATTTCTGTGATTGGGACAATATCATTCAGCTGAAGGTTCATCGCATAACCGCCAAACACCGCAAAGTACAGCCAGCTTCCTAACGAGCCCCATAACAGAACCGCGCTGATTAATTCCCTAATTGTTCTTCCTTTTGAAATACGGGCAACAAACAGACCCATAAATGGAGCGGTTGCCGCAAACCAGGCCCAGTAAAAGACGGTCCATCCCTGTGGGAAGCCTCCTTTATTAATCGGGTCTGTATAAAAGCTCATGCGTACAATATTTTGCAGCATCAGACCAAAGCTGTTTGTAAAATAGGACAAAATAAACAGCGTAGGTCCTGCTAGCAACACAAATAAGGCGAGCGCCAAGGCCATGTACACGTTAATGTCACTTAATTTACGGATGCCCTTATAGAGTCCAAGATAGGCGCTCGAGCAATATATAACGGTCCAGATAAGAATGATGATGATGCTTAAGCCAAGTGATTGTTCCATTCCCAAAAGTTCTCCAATAACGGCAGAAATCATCGGAACACCAAGTCCCAGGGAAGTACCAAGTCCTCCGACCAAGCTCCAAATTACAAGGATATCAATGATTTTCCCAACTAAACCGTCGGCATGTTTGCCGAGAATGCCACGGCAGGCCGTACTGATTTTTAAAGAGGATTGCTTTTTCACAAAGAATGAGTAAGCAATGGTTACGGTCGGAAGCGCATACAATGACCATGCTGAAATCCCCCAATGGAATAAACCGTAGGTGACAGCCCACTCCGCCGCTTCAGGGCTTTTTGCCTTGATGCCGAATGGCGGGCCGGTATAATAATAGATCGGTTCCATGATCGACCAGAACATAATACTCGTACCCATCCCGGCGCAAAACAGCATCGCGCCCCAGCTGAAGTTGGAGAATTCAGGCTTTCCTTCGCCGAGTTTGATTTTTCCATAGCGTCCAAAAATCAGCCAAACTAGCAAGATAAATAATCCTGCAGTCAGAAACTGAAACGCCCAATCCAGCTTAAACGTAATGTCTGTCATCATGTTGTTTAATAACGGCTCCGCCGTTTCACGATTGAAGACCAGTAGTAAGGTTGCAGCAACAATAACAATTAATGAAGACCAAAATACAATCGGATCAATTTTTACCTTCCCCATTCTTTCACTCCTTTGTGAAAATTTCATTTCTAGTAAAATAGTTTCTAAAAGCCCCCAATCGTGGTAAAATTGGTTAAAATATAATCATGATTACTTTATAATTAAGATTATATTATTCTATCCGAAATTTTTCAATGAAAATTCTAAAAATTTGATATACTCAAAAAAGATGATGGATGTGAGGAGAAATGGCTGTGATGAAGAAGAAAATCCAAATGAGCCGTATGTGGCAATATTTTGTAGAAGCGACGGCGGAAATTATTGAGGAAGAGGGCATTAATAAGATCACCATTCGGAAGGTGGCCGATAAAGCAGGCTACAATAGTGCCACCATCTATAATTATTTTTCCGAGATCTCACATTTAACTTTTTTCGCGGCGATGAAGTTTCTAAAGCCCTATACAGATGAAGTGGCCACATATATGGATAAAGGGAATAATCCCATTGAGAAATACTTGTTGGCCTGGGAATGCTTCTGCAAGCACTCGTTCCAAAACCCGCAGATTTTTCATGCTGTCTTTATCATGGACCTAGGAGAACAACCGGAAAATCTGCTTGAACGTTATTATCAGATTTATCCGGAGGAACTGATCACCATCCCGGAGGAGCTAAAACCGATTCTATTCGAACGGAACATGTCCAAACGAGGAAGATCATACTTGGAATTAGCCCTAAAGGAAGGTTATATCAAAGTGGAAAATATCGATGCCATCAACGAAATCACCATCCTCATCTGGCAAGGCATGTTCACCAACATCCTAAACAACCGCAGGCAATACACACCAGAAGAAGCCATGCAAATGACCATGAACTACATCACAGAAATCGTCAGAAACCAAGCTGTTTTTAACTTTGGGTGAGGCACGGGGACGGTTCTTTTGCCTCATTGGCTGTTATCACGGAAAAAAGCCCAACAAGCGGACGAATGCTGATTGGGCCTTAGATTGTTATACGACGTTTTAAGCTCTTTTTTTCTATAAAAAGTTTATGCAAGCCCTCCCGGCGCACTTTTTTATTTTGGCCTATTCACGTAGTTATTTAACCAATCATAAAAAGTCAAATTACATACCCTAACCTTAACATTATGTTTTTAAGATGGGGAGTTATGCAGATGTACCATTATAAATATACGAAATTAAGTGGACAAAGGCAGTCATATAATAACCAAATTTCGGTATCACCATTACACCTGCAAGAACAAATGCCTAAAGTTAACCAATTAAATGGTCTTGGAATTCCAGCAGGCTGGAGTGGTCCAGTTAATCCAGTAGGTTGGTGGGGTCCGGTTAATAATGATCCTGGGCATCCGGTTAATTGGGCGGCGAAAATAAATCAAACAGGTTTAGGTGTTCAAGGACAGCCAGCCAGTTGGGCCCCCATAAATCAAACTGGTTTAAGTACCCAGGGTCAGCCAGCCAGTTGGTCGCCAGTGAATCAAACAGGTTGGAACACTCAAGGGCAAATGATGGGTTGGGGAGGTCCTGGACGTCCGCTGGTCTTGGGAAATTATGGATATCCAGCAGGCTGGGGTAATCCAAGAGTTCCGATGGGCTGGTGGAATAACGCGGGTCAAGGTCAACCGGGGATGTTCGGAGGTTTACTTAAGGTTGGAAAAGGAGCATTAGGGGGGCTGGGAATTCTCAGCAGTCTAATTAGTATCGGAAGATTTTTATTTTAAAGTGTAAAAAATATGATCTAAATTAAGAGAAACATTAGTATAAAAGGCAAAAAATGAAAGCCATTCGCATTTGAATTGGCTTTCATTAATATTTATGACCGAGCCCAAATTACTTAGCAGGATTATAACCTAAACTCCACTCCCTCTTCTGCAATATGAAATCCATTTGCCTCAATTTGGTTCCGAATCTCCTGCTCTGAATCGATTGCCGGATTTGAATGATTTAAATGGGTGAAATAAATCTCAGTCGTTGTTGTTAAATCTTGCAGCAAATCCATTGTTTCTGTCATGAGCGGATGGGGGATTTCGCGATAATCCCGCCCAATATGTTCAAGGTCTTTTTCAGAATGAAAGGTCCCATCGAGTAAACATATGTCTGCTTCCTCGCAAACGGAGTGAATGTCATGGTCCCACTCGTGCCAGCGATCAATATCTGGAATATAGAGGACTTTCTTATTTGGCCCCTTAATCCAAAAAGCAAATGTCTCCGAAAATTCATTTCGATGCGGTACTTCAACAGGTGTTACCGTAACCAGAGGAGAAACCTGAACGTCTTGGCTATCCTGGATTTCTTGGACATTTATATTGCCAAGCTTCGTTAATTGGCTCCATGGAGCCTGTTCTTCTAATAAATACTTCATTTTTGAACCGGCCATTACCGGGATTCCCTTTGCGCCAATGGCTTCTCGTCCTAAAAATAATAAACCGGGGTAATGTCCCAAATGGGCATGAGTTAAAAAAATATGATCCATTAGCTTGGTTTGCAGATCGTATTTCATTTGCAGCCTTGCCATTTGCTCCTTCAGATCAGGTGATGCATCAATCAAATGCCATGTTTGATCATTGGGTTCGACAATCGCCAACGATGCGGCAAGGCGTCTAAACTTCGGGTTTCTGATTGCCTCTGAACAATTTTTACAAAAACAATTGGGATGGGGCAGCCCAGCATCTTGAGCAGTTCCTAATACGCTTAAGATGACCTCACTCATAGTGAAACACTCCTTTTGTGATTTGTTTCGCCTTCGTAGTTTTTCTTTGTAATCGTCCAACCGGTAAATCCGAATAAAATATTCATGAGTGGGACAAGGAAGGCAAAGAACGCAAACGGAATAAATTCACCTGGACTAACACCGAGTATTCCCGCAGCAAATACAGCAGGTACCCCCCACGGAACAAGGTTGATTCCAACAGTTCCTGCAGCTTCTACACAGCGAGAAAGGTTCTTCGTATCAATCCCCATCTTCTTATAGTTCTTAACAAATGTTCTGGCTGGTAAAATAATGGCTAAAAATTGTGCCCCGCTGGCAAATGCGACTATAAAGGTAGAAAGAATGGTGGTGCTGATTAAGGTGCCAGTAGAATGAACTTTTGACATCAACTTTTTAGTTAATACTTCGAACGAACCCGTCTCTTCTAAAATTCCCCCAAGTGCGGTTGCTAAAATTAACAAGCCAATTGTCCCCAGCATCGACATAAGTCCGCCTCGATTTAACAAGGAATCTAATGCTTTTACTCCAGACTCTACATGGAATCCGCTTGTCATGACTTGAATGACAGTAGTTACTGAAGAACCCTGAACGAAGATGGCGAGCACACCGCCTAAAATACCGACACCCATTAATGCCGGAATGGCAGGTGTTTTTTTAACCATTAAAATAATGGTTAATACTGGCATCAATAATAGTAAGGGGTGTATGACAAAAACATTATCCAAACCTGTTTTCATTGCACCAATGACCTTTGTGTCTGCCCCGCTATTGATCCCTGCTGACTGGCCCACTACCCAATACAATAGAATGGAAAGTAGAAAAGCTGGAATCGTATCCCAAAGCATGTGCTTGACATGACTAAACAAGTCGGTTTCAGCCATCGCTGGAGCAATGTTGGTTGTATCAGACAAGGGAGATAATTTATCACCAAAATAGGCACCTGAAATCACTGCTCCTGCTACAAGCCCTGGAGAGAAACCAAGGCCTTGTCCGATCGCCATGAAAGCAAGGCCAATTGTTGCAATAGAAGTAAATGAGCTTCCTAGTGTAATAGAGATAATTCCGGTAACCAGTGCCACAATCGGTATAAACATGGCAGGTTTAATAATGGACAATCCATAGTAAATCATCGTCGGAATGACTCCGCTCGCAATCCATGTGCCGACAATAATACCGATAATAAGCAAAATAAATACGGCAGGCAATGCCCTTGCGACACCATTTACCATCATCTTTTGGACATCATCCCAGCTCCACCCAGCCATAATGGAAACAATGGCTGCTGCGATTACTCCAATCATTAACGGAATATGCATCCCCGCTTTCCAAATGAAAATAGAAAACGCAGCAGCGCCAATCAAAGCAATAATAGGAATGAGCGACTTCCCTGTAGACAGTTCCTTTTTCATGTACACCTTCTCCTTAGATAATTTAATAAAATAAAAAACCCCCTATCCCTAAAAGGGAAGGAAGCTCCACGGTACCACCCTAGTTAGCGGATTATAACGGCCGAAGCTGGCCCTTAGTTCCCTCTCAGGCTCTGATTTCAAAGATGATATCAGTCGCTTTAATAGTTCAACGCTTTTATGCTTTTATGCTTTTACGCAGTTAAGTATATGGATATATTAATAGAATGAATCATCATAGTCAATCTTTTTTAAATTGGGTAAGTGATGCATGGGGACGGTTCTCGTGCCTCATTATAAGTATTCGCATGAAACAGAGGGACAGTTCTTGTGCATCATTCCGTTTTTTTCACACAAAAAGGCCCAACCAGCGGACGATTGCTGGTTGGGCTTTAAGCTGTGATACGACGTTTTAAGGTCTTTTTTTGATAATAATTTAAGCAATCCCTCGAAGAAAATCTACCAATGCCTTTGTAAACTCTTTTGCTGATTCGATATTCGAAAGGTGAGAACCTTCAAGTTCAACATAGCGTGCACCTTCAATTTGGTCGGTTAAGTATTGACCGTCGCGTGGTGGAGTAGCCAAATCATCTTTACTTGAGATGACCAATGTCGGCACAGTAATATTTTTCACCGTGTCACGCTCGTCCATGTCGCGAACAGCCGCACAGGCAGCAGCATAGCCAGCAGCAGATGTCTCTATGAACACCTTTCTTACCTGCTCCACTTCTTCCGTCCCCTGCTGCACATAGGATTCAGTAAACCAGCGAGCTGTGACACCCTCAGCTATTGGCTCCATCCCGCCGTTTTGTACAGCGTTAATTCTGGTATCCCAAATTTCACGCGGCCCGATAAAGGCAGCCGTATTGCAAAGCGCCAGTTTCCCAAGGCGCTCGGGAGCATTCAGACCTAACCACATGCCGGTCATGCCTCCCATCGAAACGCCTGCAAAGTGGGCACGCTCAATCTCCAAACTGTCTAACAGGCCCACAACATCCTGGCCAAGCTGATCAATGGAATAGGGACCAGCAGGAACATCAGAAACCCCGTGACCGCGTGTGTCATAACGCAGCACACGGAAGTATTTCGTTAACTCTTCTATTTGGGGATCCCACATGGTGATATCCGTTCCCAACGAGTTGGATAGGACTACAACCGGAAGCTCCTCCGCCCCGTCGAAACGGTAATGCAGACGAACCCCGTTTACATCGATAAAATTCATGAAAAAACACCCCTGTTACTTATAATAGTATTTCAAAAAAGGGATGAGGCAGGAGAACCGTCCCCATGCATCATTTAAAAAAACACATGAGGCATGAGAACCGTCCCCTTGCATCACCCTCTCATCACTTAACCTCTAAAAAATCGCTGCCTTCAAACCAGGCTGGGATGCCTGCAGTCAGTAGAGCGACTAGGGAGACGTCGGCGATTTCTGCGTCGGTTGCTCCGAATTTTTTGGCTCCCTGGGTATGGAGTTCAATTCCTTTTGGATACATTTCCGCGACGTTGATTCCGACTAAAACTAGTTCTTTCAGTTTACGAGAGACAACATGGTCTCTTAGGACTGTTTTTCTTAAGTCAGCGTATCCTTCTAAACATGCCGGGTTGTATTGATGTAAAACCTTCACCCAGCCAGGAAGTTCTCCGCCTGCTTCTTTTTCATAATAAGCCAGAGCACTAACTGCTGCCTCGTCCGAAAATGAGGCAGAAGAACCGTCCCCCTGCTTCACTCCGAGTTCAGATACCGCGTATTCGAGGGCTTTTACGCCGGTGAACCAGGCTGGGATGCCTCTGGAGATGATGCAGACGGATAGGATGTCTGCAAGTTCTTCGAGGGTTGCGCCTGAATCAATGGCTCCCTTGGTATGATAAATCATGCTGCGTTCATATCGGCGGGCCGCATTGATGCCGACTAAGATTAATTCTTTTTCTTTTTTGGAAAGGGCTCCGTCTACTAAAATTTCGCCCCGTAATTTTGTGTAATATTCAAGCGCCTTAGGAGCAAAATGATGCATTTTGGCTACCCATTCTGGAACCTGACCGTATACCTGTTCGAAAAATTCCAACCCATTAAATTCTGTTGACATGTCACCATCTCCAAACATTTATTTTTCTAAGAGCCGTCCCCATGAAAAAATGATGCATGAGAACCGTCCCTATGCTTCAATTTACAGAACGGAAAACGGTAGCAATCCCTTGGCCGCCGGCGATGCAGAGGGTGCCGAGGCCCCATTTTGCTTGTCTTTTTTTCATTGCGTGGATGAGCGATACGCAGATTCTGGCGCCGCTGTTGCCGATCGGGTGGCCAAGGGCGATGGCTCCGCCGTTGACATTTACCTTTTCCATCGGCAGTTGCAATTCTTTCAAGCACGCCAGGGACTGAGCTGCAAACGCTTCATTTAATTCTACCAAATCCAACTCGTCTTTGCTGATTCCAGCCATTTTCAAAGCTCTTTCACTCGCTTCAACCGGGCCGATTCCCATCCGGTCGGGCTTTACGCCGGAAAGTCCAAGTGCGGTAATTTCCGCTAACGGTTCAAGCTTATATTTTTCGACCATATCCCCGGATACGACTAGAAGCATCGAAGCTCCGTCATTTAATCCAGAGGCATTTCCTGCCGTCACCGTTCCATCCTTTTTAAAAGCAGGCTTTAGTGCAGCTAATTTTTCCAAACTCGTTTTCCTTGGGTGCTCATCTACTGAAAAGATAATCGGCTCGCCCTTTTTTTGGGGAATTTTCACAGGAACAATTTCATCCTCAAAAGCGCCGCTTTCAATCGCTTCATGTGCTTTTACCTGGCTTTCATAGGCAAAAACATCCTGCTCCTCGCGGGAAATCGCATAGTCTTCAGCCAGATTTTCAGCCGTCATTCCCATCACCAGCCGGCCATATTTATCCTCAGGCTGTGAACCAGGCTGGCTTTCTTTATTTGGGTCCAAAATTTCCGCATTGCCGGACAAGAATCCATAGCGGCCATTGCGGATGTAATAAGGAGCAGCACTCATACTTTCTACCCCGCCGACAATGTAGGCATGGCCGATGCCGGAGCGGATTGCCATAAACGCATTATGGATGGCCTGCATACCGGAGCCGCAGGCACGGTGAACAGTATAGCCTGGCAGTGATTCAGGCAGGTCCGCCATCAGAAGAGCTTTCCTCGCAATATTGGATTGGTCCTGGCTTTGTTTTGCCTGGCCGATAATGACTTCATCAATTTCCTCAACCGGAATGAAATTTTTCGAAAGTAAATCCTTAAATAACGGCACTAGCAGCTCATCCGGCTGCAGGTCCTTCAATGTTCCGCCGATTTTTCCTACCGCCGTCCGCTGGGCGCTGACCACAAATACTCGATTATCCATTCTTTCCAACTCCCTACTGTAAGACAATAATCTCTTCACTTATTTCAAAAGACGCCTCGGTCTTTTCTCTGACTTCATCCAAGCTCACACCCGGCATTAGTTCCTTTAACACGAGCTTTCCGCCTTCAATCTTAAATACCGCTAATTCGGTAATGATAACATCGATCTTCCGAAGTGATGTAATCGGATATGAACACTTCGCGACGATTTTCGACTCGCCATTTTTCGATGTATGATTCGTCGTAACAATGACCTTGCCAGCTCCGCTCAACAGATCCATTGCGCCGCCGACGCCCATAATGTTTTTTCCGGGAATCGCCCAGTTGGCAATGTAACCTTCCTGATCAACCTGAAGCGCGCCAAGGATGGCAACATTCACGTGCCCGCCGCGGATCATGGCGAAGGACTCGCCACTATTAAAATAAGAAGCGCCAATACCTTCTGAAATAGGAAGCTTTCCGGCATTGACCAAGCTTGGATCCAAATCCTCCTCGCTCGTCAGCTCCTCCACCCCGAGCATCCCATTTTCAGTGTGGAAAAAGACCGAACCCGGCTCAACATATTTCGCGACAAGCGTAGGGATGCCAATTCCAAGGTTCACAACCGAGTTTGGCTTCAGTTCTGCTGCCGCGCGCTTGGCAATCAACTCTTGAATATCTTTGTTGGTCATTTGGAAACAACTCCTTCTTTACTTAAAATCAATTGACTTTCGACAATCGCGTCCACGAACAAATGCGGGGTGACGATTTCTTCCGGTGAAAGCTCGCCCGCTTCAACGATCTCATCGACCTCGGCAATCACAAAGTCCGCTGCCGTTGCCATTAACGGATTGAAATTTCGTGCCGTTTTATAAAAAACCAAGTTTCCAAGAGTGTCGGCTTTGGCCGCTTTGACAAGCGCGACATTGGCTTTCAATGGAGACTCAAGCACATAAAGCTCACCGTTGATTTCCCTTGTTTCTTTCCCTTTTGCTAGTTCCGTTCCGGCGCTTGTTTTGGTAAAATAACCGCCAATCCCGGCACCTCCTGCACGAATCGATTCAGACATCGTTCCCTGCGGCATTAATTGAATTTCAAGCTTGCCTTGATTATAAAAATCGCCGACCTCGCGATTGCTGGTAAAATAAGACCCAATCGCCTTTTTGATTTTTCCCTGGCGCAATAAAATCCCAAGGCCTTTTCCAGCCTCGCCAAGATTATTACTGATCACGGTCAACTCATTGACATCGTGGCGTGTCAGTTCGTCAATCAATGTTAACGGTGCACCGACAAGGCCGAACCCGCCAACCATCAGGGTGTGTCCTGATTGAATTTTTTGAATTGCCTCTTCTGGCTTCATTTGTTTTTGCACTTCGATCACCTCTAAAAATTAATCGCCTAAACTCGACTGGCGTTCATTTCCAACACCTTTTTTCCAAACAAAAAGCCCAGCCATCCCAAAAGAGAGCGCAACTCTAGTGCACTTCTTTTGGAAAGGCTGGGCTACCCTCATTAGTGTGAAAACGGGGATGCCGTTCTCACCGTGAAGATCTCAACTTTCCATCGTCGTAGTCAACTTGTGACCCGATTTCTTCTATATATATTATACTACTTTATTTTTACCCAAAGAATCCCCAAAGTAGAACGGCACCACAATAGATAATCCCAACCCAGAACATCATGACAACGGTGTAACCCATGACATCTTTTAACTTAAGGTTCGATAAGGCCAGCGCAGGCAAGATCCAGAATGGCTGGACTAAATCGTTCCAGGCATTTCCGAGCATGACGGACATAGACGTATGGGCGATGGATGCGTGCAATTCTTTCGCTGCATCAATCATGAACGGTCCTTGAACGACCCAGTGTCCGCCGGCAGACGGAGCAAAGAAGTTGATGACGAATGAGCTGACCAGTCCCCAGAATGGCAGTGTGTGATTGGAAGAGAACTGCACAAACCAGTGAGCAATTGTATCAACCAGACCGGAACCCGCCATGATCGCCATAATCCCAGCATAGAACGGATATTGCAGGATGATACCGGAAATTGTCTTAATTCCGTCATTTAAACTAGAAACATAGTTTGCCGGAGTTCCTAAAAGGATAATGCCAAGGAAAAGAATAATAAAGTTGATCATGTTTAAATCTAATTTGCCGCCCTTTGAAAAGAAAGACACGACATAAATGATACCGATAATTCCAATTGCCAGTGAAAGCAAACGGCTGTTGTTTAATTTGGTTGCAAACGTCACTTCTTCGTTGCCAAGAGCAGATGCTGCTGCCACCTGTTCACGCGCCTCAATCTCAGGATTGATTTCAATGACATTTTCCTTCTTCTTCGGATGAAGCCAAGCGTTTAATAAAGGAAGAGTGATGATAACGATCAAGCTGGTAACGAGCATTGGTATTGAAAAAATGGTCTCCGAAAGCGGCACAACGCCCATTGCTTTTTCCATCGGGTGGCCAGGTGTTGAAATCAACACTGGAATACTAGCGGAAAGACCTAATCCGTATAACGTAAATCCGCTGTACGCTGCTGCGATAATCAGCGGGTAATGAACCCCTTTGACCTTTAAAGCGAGTTTCTTGGCGATGATTCCCCCAATTACCAAACCAAAGCCCCAGTTCAAATAACTGCCGATTCCTCCGACCAATGTCGCAACGATAATGGCCATTCGAGGAGTATGAACGAGTGAAACAATTTTGTTTAAGAACCGGTCAATAATCGGCGCCTTTGCCAGTACATAGCCCATCGCCAGGATGACTGCCATCTGGGTGGTAAAAGATAACAGATTCCAAAAGCCTGCTCCCCAGCTGGTTGTAGCGGCCACGAATCCCTGTCCTTCGACAAGAACTGCCAAGATTAGCGTCAAAATGGTTAACCCAATCGCAAATACGAATGGATCGGGAAGATACTTCCTCATCAGATTCGTGAAAAAACCAGTAATTTTCTCCATGCTTTTCGCCCCCTTGTTGTTTTAGAAAAATAGTTTAAGTTAACGCTTTCATTACATTCGAAAAAAATCCCCTTCGTAAAAGCTTCTATCCTTATTGTAAAGGAATCGAAAAGGTTTCCTCATTAACAAATAATGGATGACAACGTTCGCTGTGCTGCCGCTCCCCACCATAATGTCAATAAAAAATACCCAGCCCTGCCAAAAGGAATAAGAAAACACAAGGGTTCCCTATTGTCTTTTGGAAAAGCTGGGTATTCTTAATTTAAGGTGGAATGGGTAATTCCATCGTTAAGAAGACGCTTTTCGAAAGGTATTTATTTTATAAAAAAACTATAATATATCTTTCGTTTAGTTGTCAAATTATTTTTTATTTTCCAATTGATTTATTTTTTCAAAATATCTTTTATGGGCTGCTTTCAAGGCGACAATCACAGAATTAACCGAAGGCGCAAAATAATGCTCTTCAATCCGTTTGACCAGCTCGTCGACACCATTCGATAAATCATAACCAATCACTAGCCGCTTGATAAAATCCTTGGCCAAGTCGGTAATAAACGTAAACTCTGCGTCGACAATGGAATGGTTCGTCGGATCAACCTCCAGAACAATTCCGGCATGCTTATAAATCTCGTACATCGCACTTCCAGTCGGCGCCTTCGCATAAGCAGTCACCAACACCGTATTCATCTCATGTTGTGAATTCAAGTTGGACCCTCCCTTAATTTTACTCTTATTATACCAAATGTGATGCATGGGTGATGCATGGGTGATGCATGGGGACGGTTCTTCTGCATCATTTTGAGCAAGGAAAGGGTTGGGTTCCTGTTTTGCAAACGAAGGAAGTGAGGCACGAGAACCGTCCCCACGCCTCACTTTATGGTTTTAGGATTACCTTGACCCCTTGCTTTTGAACGCCGACTTCGAAGCCTTCGACTGCTTTTTCTAGCGGAAGGACATGGGAAACCAGCTTCAGATAAGGAAATTTTCCGGATGCAGCCATGGCGATGGTCCGCTTCAAGGTTTGTTCGGTTACCCCGTAAACCCCTTTTACCGTTACTTCCCCACGAACAATTTCGTTTGATGGCAGCACGGTTTCTTTGGCGGAAATGCCAACCAATAACAGTTCGCCGCCTTTTGTGCACATTCTGACCCCAGATACCATTGATTGATGGAATCCGCTAGTTTCAAACACATGGTCTACACCCTGACCGTTTGTCAGCTCGGATATGGCCTCCACATCGTTCACCTGATCGGCATATACAATATCCGTCGCGCCTAGCTCCTTGGCCAGCTGCAGTCTTTCTTCATCGACAGACAAGCCTGTTACAATCAGCTTTTTCAAGCCGAGGCTGGATAAGGATGCGATTAGGGAAAGACCGATTGGGCCCGGTCCGATGACAACAGCGGTGTCGCCTGGCAGAATGTCGGCGCGCTCAAGCGCACGTACGCCAATGCCAAGCGCCTCGAGCATGCCGGCCACCTCAATCGGCATCGTTTCCGGAATCGGCAGCACATTTTTATAATGAATCGCCGCGTATTCGGCCATTCCGCCATTTTGCCGGAAGCCATATTGCAGGGATTTTGCCGGCACCTTGTCCATCGCACCTTTACCATGGTCACAAAGATTCGTCCTGCCCCGCTGGCAATTCGCACATTCGCCGCAGGCCACATATGGATTGATAATGACCCGGCTGTCCAACAGGTGCTCATGGTCAGGATTGTTCACGCCAACGACTCGGCCGGCAAATTCATGGCCGAGAATGACAGGTGTCGAAACCCACTCATACGCACGCATCCCCTCGTACATGTGCAGATCGCTCCCACAAATGCTTACGGCCTCGACACGGACAAGCACTTCGTTTTCCTTCAGTTTAGGAGTTTCCACTTCTTTTACTTCTACCCCATGGTCTCTTGTTGCTTTGACAACTGCTTTCATGTTTTCTCACCCTTTCTTGATCCTTTTAAAAACTAATTACCACTCTTCAACCGCAATCGCCCTGATTGGTGAACCTGTTAACCCCTTTAAATTCAACGGGGTTCCGATAAAGTAGAAATGCTTTTTCGATAACTTATCTAAGTTGACGATGTTCTCCATAATGAGAATATTTCTGCTCAGCAAAGCAAGGTGGACATCCCGTTGCATATTGTCATTGATATCGGCATTCGCTAGGTCCAGGCCGATTGCTTTAATCTTGTTCTCCACAACCCAATCCCCGACAGAAGGAGCAAGTGATTTGCACTCATGGAAGCCTTCGCCATTCCATTCTCCGTCCCAGCAGCGGAACAGAACTATACTATTCTCTTTAATTTCAAGCTGATCCCTCTCAACCACCGCTTCTACCATTTCCCGCGTTACCGGTTCTGAGGGGTTTTTATCCGAACAATCAATTAAAACAGCGTCGCCCATAGTCGCATCAATCGGGATCTGTTCGATCGTTAAGCCATCTTTGAAAAAATGATAGGGGGCATCCATGTGCGTGCCGCTATGGTCAGACATCATGAAAATCTTGCTAGCATAGCCTTCACAGGGTGCCGTGTATCTTGGTTTGGAAAAATCGTGTGTGATATGATCCATGAACACTACTTTTGGATGGGATGGAAAAGAAACTAAGCCGTCGTATAACAATACAGATAAATCAACTGTTTTCATGATTTACACACCTCTAGTAGTTTATTTTTTAAAAATGAGCGTGCTGCTCTATTTCTTCAGCCATTTCATCAATTGAAGCAACTGGGCATTTTTCGTTTGAATGGCGTCAGTTTGGGAGTCCTTGTCCCAATCGTAAAACCCTTTGCCCGATTTGATCCCGAGCTCACCATTTTGCACTTTTTCCGAAAGCAGCCTGGAAGGTTCGGTCCTGTTCTCCAAATCCTTATAAAGGTAAGACGCAATGTGGTGATGGACGTCCAAGCCGTTCAGGTCTCGCTGCTCGAGTGGACCGGTGAATAGAAGCCGGACCCCAAGACTCCAGCGGACAACCGTATCGATTTCCTCCGCTGTCGCAATCCCTTCCTCCAGCAGCGAAATCGCCTCACGCGCCATCGCATGCTGAATCCGGTTGCCGATGAAACCCGGGATGTCTTTTCGAATCAGGACAGGTTCCTTATGGATTTTTTTGAAAAAACTCATGACTTCATCACAGACTTGATTCGAAGTCTCGTCCCCGCGGATGATTTCCACTAACGGAATAATCGCCGCCGGCATGAAAAAATGCGTGCCAATAAAGCGTTCGCGGTGCTTTAGCTGTTCGCTGATTTGGTTAATGGATAACCCCGAAGTGTTTGTTGCAAAAATTGTCGCCGGGCCGCAAATTTCTTCCAGCGTTTGAAAGAGTGTTTGCTTTAATTCTAAGATTTCCGGTATCGCTTCAATCACCATCCAGGAGTTTTGCGCATCTTGAAGGCTGTCTGAAAGTGAGATCCGGTCAAGTGCGTCATTCACTTCTTGTTCAGAGATAAACTCATATTCTCTTAGAATCTCATACTGGTCCCTAATTCTATCCACGGCTTCGTTCAGAATCCCTTGATTCTGTTCTACCATGTGAACGTTTACATGATTTTGCGCAAGTAATTGAGCAATCCCTCTACCCATCGTTCCCGCACCAACAATCGTAATTTTTCTATCTTCCATATGAGCGTGGTCCCTCCTTAATTTGAAAATAAAAAAACCCAGCCCCATAAAAAATAAGAACAAACCCATCCTTATCTTTCAATGGAAAGCTAGGTATCCTAAATTACATGAAACGGGTAATTTCACCATTAAGAAACTGCTTCTCATTCACTATTAAAACTGTTTATATTATTATGATATTTCGAAATTTAGTTTTCGTCAAGTGATGCATAGGGACGGTTCTCGTGCATCAAAATGGGGCTAACTGAAGCAAGGGGAGACATGGGGAAGGTTCTTCTGTTACCAAAAAGTTTTTCATAGAGAAATAAATGAGGCAGGAGAACCGTCCCCATGCCTCAACCGTGAAACCTCGCGCTATATATGTTATATTTCCTTGTATTAAGAAATTTTAGTATTGGGGTTGACTACTTTGATTGAGTACACTGAGCTGCATCATGTAAGTTTGAATGTTACAGATTTAAGCAGGGCTAAGAAATTTTATAGTGAGATACTATGTCTAAAAGAACTTACCCGACCTGCTTTTGATTTTGAAGGAGCTTGGTACGGTATAGGGAATCAACAGCTGCACTTAATCGTGCTTCCCCACTCGCAAACCCTTCGGCAAGACAAAAGCTTAAGCAGCAGGGAAGGACACTTTGCCCTTCGAGTCAAAAACTATGCAGAAACTTTGGCTTGGCTGAAAAAGAATGGAGTAAACGTCCTAGAAAAGCCAAACAGTGTCAGCGGCTTTGCCCAAATCTTCTGCGCCGACCCGGATGGAAATCTCATAGAATTAAACGTCGATCAATCGGAGTTGTGATGCACGGGTGAGGCACGGGGACGGTTCTCGTGCATCAAAATGGGCTGGGCGGAGGAAAGAAAAATGAGGCAGGAGAACCGTCCCCATGCCTCATGCTCTAAATATCAGATTAGGCGATACCCCTAAAATTCTTGCAGCCTGGCGTTGGGATACACCTTTGATTGTTTTTACTTTTTGAAAGACTTCCTTTCTTTGCGCCTTTGGCAATACCTTTACGCGAGTGATATCCCCAGGGCCAAGCAGTTTCTTAATGACGACCCTTGCCTCTTCGTCAGGCAGCCTTCTTCTTTTTTCTTCCAAGCATTCATCGTTGTTAATTTTTTCGTTATATTCTTTGAATTTTTCCATCGCAAAGGTTTGATCAGGGGAAATTTTTTCGAAAATAAAATTTGCATCAAGCAGCTTTCTACCATCACGGTGTTCACTATAATACTCACGGCAACTGCTCCATCTCCATTCATTTGGACTGTCTGCGATTCCAGCCTTAACGGGATTTTGATGAATGTACCTAGTAACTGTTAGTAAATACCTATTATCTTCTACATTTTCACTTCTGAATCGCCCCTGGAACAAATGCCCTGTCGTGTCGTACTTCCAGTTATAATACGAGGCATAGCTGACACCAATCCGCTTCATCGTATTGGAAATGGTTTCAATACCTTCCCGGATAAGGAGATGGACATGATTGCCCATCAAACACCAGGCATATATCTCCAAGTCCGATTCCACTTTATACTTTACTAAAATATCAAGAAACCTATTACAATCGTCATCATCATGGAAAATCTCCTGCCGATTCGCTCCTCTCCACATAATATGGTAAACACCGCTCATACTCTTCAACCTTGCACTTCGGGGCATCACAATCACCTAACCTTGAATTTAAATGGGGAAACAAGGTGAAGCACGGGGACGGTTCTTATGTCTCAAAAAATGTACAAAGGCCGTATTAAATAAAAAGTTTTGTAGACCAAATAGTTATTATTAAGGGAATAGTCATATAGAAGTAGTGTAAAAGTGGATTAATTAAGAAGCGCGAGAACCGTCCCTAGGTTCTGCCTGGTTCCTGGGGTTTATCTGAGGTTACAGCTCTATCATATAATATTTTAAATTGCTTTTCATCTTTTTACCATTTAGGGGGTGCAAAAAATTAGAGGCATGAGAACCGTCCCCATGCATCAGTGGCGAATCAAAAAATGATGCATGAGAACCGTCCCCATGCATCATTCTTTTTACTGACCTTCTGTTTTCTTTGAGTTTTCCTGGGCCTTTTTGGCTTGTTCGGCCTGCTTCTGTGCTTTTTCGCGTTGTTGTTCCAGAGCCTTTTGGGCTTGTTCTTTCGCTTGTTCTGCCTGCTTTGCGGCCTCTTCACGTTTTTGCTCTGCTAGTTTTGCCGCATCAGCACGTTTTTGTTCCTCTATTTTAACTGCCGCCTCACGCTGGCTTTCTGCCAGTTTTTGCGCTTCTGCTTTAGCTTGATTTACAGTGGTCTGTGCAACTGCCTTAACTTTCTCAAGAGGCTTTTGCTCAGTTTCCTCGGCAGCCTCATTCGTGGCTTTTTCAACATCTGCCGTATTTGCGGTATCTTCCGTAGACTCCATATTTACTTCTTCAGGTTGTTCATTGGTGGTTTCATCTTCCACTTCGCCCGCGGCTTGGTCGTCCCCAGTGTTTTCCTGCTTAAGCTCCAACTCCGCTAACTTCTTGTTGATTTTCTTTTCAATCTTTTCTTGGACTTTGCTGACATTCTTGGCTAACGCCTCTTTTGCACGAGGATTGTCCACTTTTTCCAAAGCGGTCTGCAACGCTAACAGGTTAGCAGCAAACTTAGCCTCAATCGCTGCCCGGACTGGGTCAACAGGTGCTGCCGTTTCGTCGCCTTCAACAGTTGTACCATCATCGTTAGTCGCTGGTTCATCTTCAGACGTCCCAGGCTGAGAATCCTCAACCGCCTCACCTTGCTGATATTTGGCCAAAGCCAATTCCTGTTGTTCCAGCGCTTGTTGAAGCGTTTCATTGGCTAATTCCTCTTCGCCAGAAGCAAGCAACGCCTCTGCCTCTTTAATGCGTTCCTCCGCGAAAGATGCCAGCAACTCGGACTCTTTTACTTCATCAAAGGTTAACGCTAATTGAACATTCTCCATTAATTTTTTTACAAAGTAGAAAAAATCTCCAGGTAGTAAAGATGGTTCTTCACCTGATACTTCTGTCGTACCCTCTGTTTGCGTAGCATCGGTTGTTGTTTCAGTAGTATCTGCTGCAGCCCCCGCATCCACGGTAGTTGTTGGTTCGGAAGCCTCCGAAGATGTTGCCTCTGCATCGGTTGATTCAAATTCAGTAGTTGTATCAACTGTTTGTCCTTCCTGAACCGTCTGATCCTGTTGAACAGTGTCTTCTGTTGGTGTAGCAGTCGTCACGGGTTCCTCCGCGAACGCCGAGCCTGCTCCACCAGAAAACACAAATCCCGCAGCTACGACACTTGTCGCAAGAACATTGCGAACCTTTTTGAACGACTGATTACTTTTTTGCATAAAAAAATTCCTCCTAAACTAGTTTTTGTTTAAAGGAAGAATCTCGAAATAAACTCTATTAAACTAGAGCCTTTTCGCGATTCTTCATTTGGCAACCCAGCCGCCATAGCGATATATGCCTTAGGCCTGTGACTTTGCGTCTCTACCTTTCGATAGATTTGCCTTTTACAAATGAAGAACGACACCCAAAAGACTCCCGTCCATCATTTTCTACTTAAATATATAACAAACAACAAAAAATGAGTAGATGGTCCCGTTAAAATGATGCAGAGGGACGGTTCTTATGCATCAAAATAGTTGTCAAACCCTTAAATAACAAAACTATGCTCCAAAAAATGATGCACGAGAACCGTCCCCATGCATCACTCAATCAACAGAGCCCATTGTTTGGAATACTTCGTTTGTTTGTGGGGTGACGTAGAGGGTTCGGCTTGGGAAGGCTATTTCTACTGCCTCTTCCTCTAGTATTGCCATGATTTCTAGATTGATTTCGTGTTTGATTTTTACGTGTTCTGCCCAAACGGTCGAGTTTGTGAAAAAGTAAATCAAAACATCGAGACTGCTCTCATTATAGTGGTCGAACGCGACCATAATGGTATCCGGGTGGATTTCTTCATGAGTCCTTAGCAATTGTTCAATCCGCCTTACTACTCGTTCCAATTCTTCCTTCGTGGTTTTATAGTTAAGTCCTAAGTGAAAATCGATCTTTCTTTTTCCCATACGGCTCCAGTTCGTAATCGCTTCGTTCGCGAGTGTCGCATTTGGAACCGTCACTAGAGCTTGGCTAAAGGTTCGAACCTTCGTGCTTCTAAAATTGATATCTTCGACGATTCCCTCAACGCTCGGCGTCTTGATCCAATCTCCAATCGAAAAAGGTTTTTCCGTGACAATCACGACCCCGCCAATGAGATTCCCAACAGCTTCCTTTGCCGCTAAAGCAAAGGCAAGTCCCCCTAAGCCAAGGCCGGCAACCAATCCATTGACATCATAATTAAATTCCTGCCCGATAATACTGATACTAATGGCGATAATAATGACGCGAATGGTCCTCGAAATAAACGGAAGAAGAATCAAATCAATCTTATTGTTCATTTTTTCATTAACACTGATCAATATTCCTGTGCTAGGAGAGGACAAATTAAACAATCCCCATGTAATTAAAACAATGATCATCGAACGCAAAAATTTGATAAACAACGCATTTTGCTGCTCCATAAAAGGGAAATAATCCATCGCCAGGTACAAACCTACAATAATAAACGCCCACCCTAAAGGACGCTCAAAACTCAAACAAATCTGTGTTAAAAATTCAGTCGGTGTTTTGCGGGCCAATTTTACAATCAACTGAAACACATATTTGGTAAACAGGTTTCTAAAAAGAATAAATACAGCCAAAATTCCAATCGAAATTCCTAAATTTTTTAACATGTCATAGTCTATGTCCGCCGTTGAAAAAGCCAATACCAAAGAATCCAAAGACATTTCAAAAATACCTTCCCTCTACTCCAAGACTTTATAACATCATTAAACCATTACAACGAAATATAATAACTTTTTAAAAAAAATAATGGAATACATCAATAGTCTCAGATTGAAGCACGGGGACGGTTCTCTTGCCTCACAATTGCCTGTACTGAGTCAGCTTTGAGGCAGAGGGACGGTTCTTATGTTTCAAAAAATGGTGTACTAGAAGTCAAAAGTCAATCCGATTATTACCAATAGTTAAGTTAGGGGAAATGGCGGGCAACAACTGAAATGAGGCACGAGAACCGTCCCTACGTATAATGACGCGGAGTACGATAGTACATGGTCTGGTTAAAGGCTGGATAGATTGAGTTAAAGTGTATAAAGATGTTTGCATCGAGCAGTTCGGGATACTGACGGAAAAGACATTGGTCGCCATAGATGATAGCAGATAGGGCAAGGTTCAATTCACGCTGGAAGATCAGGAATCGCCGCTGTGCCGTTTGTTCATCAAATTCCCCTCCACTCACATACACATTTCCGCTTAAAATAGGCGCCCCCTTCTTTGTTGTCATCCATTCTGCCATTACTTCATCACGCTTGGAAACGTTAATACCTGTTAAATCATAATGATAGCCAATGCTCAAAAACAAGTCACCTGTCGTATCGGAATGTGTCAAAGTGTATTTTCGGCCATAAACCTGCAACGATGGTGAGGAAGGCAAGCAGTTAACATGCAGCTTAGAAGGATTGAAATCAGGATTCATAAACATACTCCCTATAAAAGATTTAACCCTTTATAGAATATTTCGAAAAAATGAAGACTGTGAACCATTCTGGCGGTACTTTTGTTTAGAGTAACTGGCGATGATGCATGAGAACCGTCCCCATGCATCAAAAGACCTGTTTTTGGCCGATTTACAATATTCTCAAATTCTATTAATAGCGGCTCAATATTTCTCCTGTATTTTTAGATATGAAATACATATTCTTACAGGAGTTGATGGAAGAATGAGAAAGAGTTTAGTAGCAGGATTGGCTTGTTTGTCTTTGGCGGTAACGGCCGCCGCCCCTTATGCCGCATTGGCCAAGCCGATTGAAATTTCTCCGACTGAAAATGGACAATCGACTTTGCGCCCGCTTACCTCTGATGTGGCGGTGATTGCCCACCGCGGTGCCTCCGCTTATGGCCCGGAACATACTCTTGCAGCCTACAAGCAGGCGATGACGCTGAAGGCAGATTATGTAGAATTTGATTTGCAAATGACCAAGGATGGTCAGCTGATCGCGATGCATGATGAAACACTGGCGAGGACAACGAATGCCAAGGAGCTTTATCCGGACCGGGCACCATGGCGGGTAAAGGATTTTACCCTCGATGAAATCAAGCGTTTGGATGCAGGTTCCTGGTTTAACAAAGCTTACCCGGACAAGGCGAAACAAGCGTACATCGGACAGCAGGTACCAACCCTTGAGGAAGCCATCGAGTTTGTCAAACAGCACGGAAACGGCAAAGTCGGCCTCTATATGGAAACAAAAGCACCGAACGTTTACCCTGGAATGGAAGAGAAAGTCATTGATATTTTGAAAAAAACAAATGTCCTTGACAGCGAAATGCTTTTTCTAGAGTCGTTCAGCGAGGACTCACTGCGTAAGTTAAAAACACTTGCCCCTGATGTCAAGCTGATCCAGCTTTATACTGGAGCCATGCTGGCAGGTAAGGATGTCCATCAGGAAATGAAGCGAATCTCTGAATACGCTGCAGGGGTCGGCCCAAGTAAGGAGCTGGTTGTTCCGAAGCTGATGGAGGCTGCCCACCAGAACCAGCTTCTCATCCACCCGTGGACCGTAAATGCTCAGGACGATATGGTTTCATTGCTTTCCCTGGGTGTGGACGGTGCGTTTACCAACAATACGGACCTGCTTGTCGATTTAGTTGAAAAACCGTTTATTTCACATGGAGTGGCGAGCGGGGATGTAACCGATTCGTCTGCGATTCTATGGGCACGCACTAACGCGGCAACAAATGTTCAATTTGAAATTTCCACGGACAGCACTTTTAAGAAAGATACAATTGTTAAAACTAGCCCCGCTGATGTGGCGCATGATTTTACAGTGAATGTAAAAATTGACGGGTTGAAGCCAGATACAACCTATTATTACCGTGCCCATGCGGTATCCAGCAAATATAACGTGAACGGTTCCTTCAAAACCGCACCGGAAGAAAACAGCTTAAAACCGTTAACCATGGTTTGGGGCGGGGATACCGGCGGCCAGGGAGAGATCCCGCCATTTAAATCGTACAAATCGATGGCAGCTTTAAATCCAGACTTCTTCCTGTTCAGCGGGGACACCATTTATGCTGATAATGCAACACCGGCCGTTCCGAATCCTCCGTCTGAAACCGTACAGGATTTCTGGGCGAAGTATAAGGAGAACCGGACCGATGCCGGGCTGCGCAGCCTTTTGCAAAAAACAGGAACCTTTGCCATTTGGGATGACCACGAGGTAATCAATGATTTTTCCGGACCGTCCCAGCCGCTGACTCCTACCGGATTGCAGGCATTCAAGGACTACTGGCCGATTTCAGGTGAACGCAGTGAGGCAGACAAGCTTTATCACAAATATTCTTGGGGCAACACGATGGATATGGTCATCCTTAATAACCGGGGATACCGCTCACCGAACACCGAGGCCGATGGAGCGGATAAAACCATGCTTGGCGATGAGCAGGTACAATGGCTTAAGCAGCAGCTTCTTGAGTCAGATGCCAAAGTGAAACTAGTCGCAACTTCTGTGCCAATCTCAATCCCAACCGGCAAAGCAATGGCACGGGACGGATGGGCAAATGGCAACAATGTCAACCCGAATGACCCGACCGGCTATGAGAACGAGTTCAAGGAAATCTCTGATTTTATTATCGAAAAAGGAATCAAGAACGTCTTTTTCGTCACGACCGATGTCCATTTTGCGGAAGTCATCAAGTATGACGCCAACCACGACGGAAAAGCGGATTATAACGAACTCATCAGCGGCCCAATCGGCGCGGTAAAAATAAACCCTGGCACATTGGACCCAACCTTCGGACCTGAAAAACTATACGCAGAAGGCAGCTTCTTCAACTACGGCGTCTTCCGCGTCGACCCAGCAACACAACAGGCAACAGTAGAAATCCAAGACGAAAACGGCAAAACCCACTTCAGCCACACCTTCGAACTGGAGTGATGGAGTGAAGCATGGGGACGGTTTTTGCGTTTCAAAATAGTGGTCAGGCAATGCAACTACCAAAAAACAACGTACTAAAATGAGGCATGAGAACCGTCCCTCTGCCTCTTTCATAATTTACAGGGGATGATGTGCATGGAACAAGTAAAAAAGAATTTCAATTTTCTATTGCGGATACTTCCACGGGCTCTGCAACTATTTTTGAATGTGACGCTTGTCTTGCTGGCTACCATTCTAGCAATATTATTGGTGAAAGAATTACTCATTTTTGGACGGATGTTAATGGACAATGGCAGCCATGACCACCAGCAGTTTTTTGCCAATATCCTGCTCTTCTTTTTATATTTTGAGTTCATCGCGATGATTGTTAAATACTTCAAAGAACAATACCATTTTCCGATTCGATACTTCCTATACATTGGCATTACCGCCATGATCAGGCTCATTATAGTGGAGCACGATTCTGCTATAAACACCTTAATCAACGCACTGGTCATCCTAATCCTTATCATCGGCTACTTCCTCTTAAACCTAACCCCCCGCGAAAGACCCGAGAGGGTTTGGAGGCATAGTTGATGCATGGGGACGGTTCTTCTGTTTCAAAATAGGATAGAAGAACAAAATCACACCACGATAGCACTTTGATAATCCTTTCATCCCTGCGAAGGTGCCACCAATTCCACTTTCATTCTATCCGGGTCTTCAAAATACACCGCATAATGGTCTGTTCCGCCGGCAAAGGGATGTTTGTCCTCATATAAAATCGGTACATTTCTATCTTTCAATTTACTCGTTATTTCCTCAACCTGCTGGCGGGAGTTTGCATGAAAGGCCAGATGATTCAGCCCCACACGGCATCGGTGATATGCTACATTTAAATATTTTTCCTCTGCCTGCACAAAAACAAGATAAGTTTCACCCAATTTCCAGCTCTGGCCCCGATCCCATTTTTGATGCACTTGATAACCTAAATCCTCCAAAAACCATCCCCAAAAGTCAGCCGATATCTTTAAATTTGAAACATATAGCTCTATATGATGGATTAATCCTTGCGACACTTAAAATCCTCCTAATTGGCTTATTTGCATCATCCATTTCCATCATAATCGAATTTCCTTGATAAAACTGCACCTATTTATTAGTGGCGGATTAGGTGAAATATGGTTTGGACTATCTACAGAATTGAGGCACGAGAACCGTCCCCATGCTTCACCATGTTCCACATTAATAAATTAAACTTGTCTGTTATAATGAAATTATTACTGAAAATGAGGCATAAGAACCGTCCCCATGCCTCAAAAGGTGGCTTGATTTTATGCATATTGAACAGTTTGAGTATGTGATTGAGGTGGCGAGGAGGGGGAATATTTCGAAGGCAGCGGATCGGCTGCATGTTTCTCATTCTGCTGTTAGTCAGGCAATTTCGAGCCTGGAAGCGGAGCTTGGGATTCCTATTTTTATACGGTCACGATCTGGGAGCACGTTTACTGACAAAGGAGAAGCGGTTCTTAAATTATCCTATGAAATTATGAATAAAATCACGGAGTTAAAAGAATTGGGCCATCATTCGAAGGAAATGCCGGGCAGCTTATCCATTTCAGCATCCGCTATTTTCTTCTCCACATTTCTGCTAGAAGCTATAAAATCATTTAAATTAGAATATCCACAGATCCAAATGGAAATCGATTCAAATACGCTTGTTCCCATTATCGAAAAAGCGAAAAGTTTCCAAACGGATATTGGTTTAATAATGGG
The DNA here is from genome assembly GCF_049568635.1 of Neobacillus sp. SAB-20_R2A. Lineage (NCBI taxonomy): Bacteria > Bacillati > Bacillota > Bacilli > Caryophanales > Bacillaceae > Neobacillus > Neobacillus sp. SAB-20_R2A. The sequence goes on from NZ_CP145895.1 coordinate 5,449,186, forward strand.
CACTGATGAAACACATAAGGAAGTCTCCCGTTATATGAATGCCCGAATTATTTATACCATCAAGCTAATGGTAGCGGTTAGTAAAAACTCTCCATTAGCTAAAATGGATGTGATTACTCCCAAAGAGATGTTGAACTACCCTTTAGTCATCCGGAATGAACGGCCAAACCGAAAAACATGGGAGGATATCTTTTTAAGGTATGGCCAAGGAAACATATTATGTTATACAAACAATGACGAAGTGATGAAAAATGTGATCGCAAACGATTTAGCCATCGGCTTCTTTACTGATTTGATGAAAAAAGATCCGTTGGTTGTACGGGGCGATATTTGCTTAATCCCTTATTTTGATCCAATTGAAGTGCCAAACTACCATCTCATCTGCATCCAAGCAAAGAATAAATATTCCTCCATCGTTGAGAAGGAATTCATTAAATGTTTGCTGGAGTCCATTGAATCTTACAAATCAGAATTATAATCTTTCTTTTTTGAAAAAAAAACACTCTTAGCAGCCTATTATTACCTGCTAAGAGTGTTTTTAACAATTATATAATTTGGCTAACTTCTGAAGAATCTGCTCCTTTTAATACCCTCTTTTCACTCGGTTTAAGCAGCGTTAACGCGATAATCGAAATGATACAGCAAATCGTCACATACGTACCAATGGCAGTAGTGCTTTTGAATTTTTCCAATAGGGTTAATGAAATCGTTGGAGCCAGTCCTCCGGCGATTATAGAAGCAAACTGATAGGCAATGGACGAGCCGCTAAACCGTAAATGCACTGGGAAAATTTCCGAAATCAGCGCTGCCTGCGGACCGTACACCACGGCCGGCCCTACACTGGCAAGCATGGTGGCCAAAATAATTAGCCCCTTTTCCTCTGTATTCACTAAATAAAAATACGGGAAAGCCATTGCCAATGTCATGATCATCCCAGCAAGCGTGATATTTCTCCGGCCGATTCGATCCGATAAATGAGCTGACAAAGGGACGACGACTAAGAACACGACGGAAACAAGTAATACTGCATTCGTAATAAATTGTTTATCTAGTTTGAGATGCACGGTCGCATAGTAGATGGCAAAGGTAGTATAAATATAGAACGGCACATTGTCCGCCAGACGCGTAAACGCCGCCAGAATAATCTCTTTAGGATATCCTTTAATCGATTCAAGCACTGGTGATTTGGCGGTGCGGTTCTCCTTTTTCATTTTTGCGAACTCTGGAGATTCCTCAATCCCAAGACGGATATATAAGCCAATAAAGACAAGAATGATACTTAAAATAAATGGAATTCTCCATCCCCATACCCCAAAGTTATCGCCGGTTAGAAAGATACATAGCGAAACAATGGATGTAGAGGCTAACATTCCGATTGGAACACCCAATTGCGTCATACTTCCCATTAAACCGCGGGATTTTTTAGAACTCCATTCAACGGAAAGGGTAACCGACCCGCCCCATTCGCCGCCAACACCAATTCCTTGAAGGAACCGGAGAATAACAAGCAGGACAGCTCCATACACGCCGATGGAATCGTAGGTAGGCAATAATCCCATCACCGTACTGCTGACTCCCATTAACAATAACGAAGTGACCAAGGCCGCCTTTCGCCCGATTTTATCACCGTAGGAACTAAAGATAATCGCCCCAAGCGGACGCGCCAAAAACCCGATAAATAATGTGATGAAAGATTGCAAAACCCCCATAAAGGCAGTTGATTCTGGAAAAAATAATTTTGGAAAAACTAATGCTGCCATGGTTCCATATAGGAAAAAGTCATACCACTCGATCGAAGTTCCTACAATACTGGCTAGTGCCACTTTTCTCATCTGCTTCTTACGTACTTTTTCAGTTACCTCCATACCCATCCCACCTCTTGTTTCGTAAATTTATGATTTTTTTCAAACTAGCTTTTCACTAAAACGCTGGCGCAAAAGATTCTTATTATACTTTCCGTTGGCATTTTTAGGGATTTCATTTGTAAAAACATATCGGTCCGGCAGCCACCATTTAGGGAACCTGGCACCTAACCATTGGGTAAGCTCTTGTTCTAGTAAACTTGTATTTCCATCCTGTTTAAGGACGACATACGCCAGCGGACGTTCCAGCCATTTTTCGTCAGGCATCGCGACAACACATGCTTCCGCCACTTCCGGATGGGCCATTAATTCATTTTCAAGTTGAACGGAGGAAATCCACTCCCCGCCGCTCTTGATCAAATCCTTATTCCGATCGACAAGCCGAATCGCCCCTTGTTTGTTAATCGTGGCAATGTCGCCACTCTTCCACCAGCCATTGTCGAAGGAAGAGGCGGAACGCTCATCATTCAGATATTCGCTGGCCACCCATGGGCCTCGGGCCAGAATTTCGCCCATTTGCTGGTCATCCCATAAGACTTCTTCGCCGAATTCATCGACGATTTTCATTTCAATTCCAGGAATTAAGATGCCCTGTCTGGTGCGATAATGTATATTTTCACTCTCTGAGTTGTTGTCCTGATCTTTTCTAAAATGCAAAAATGTAATTAGTGGGGAAGTTTCTGTTGCGCCATAGCCTTGGACGACCGGAACGCGGTGTTGATAGAGAAATTTTTCAATAATTGCCTTAGGTGGTGCTTGTCCCCCAAGGAAAAGTGCTCTTAAACTGGAAATTTGATAGGGATGCTCTTCTAAAATATTGGCCATATCAACGCCGATGGTGACGGCTGCAGCCGTTACGGTGACACTCTCGGATTCTATTAATGACAATAGCTGATGAGCATTCGGGCGAGTACCCGGCAATACTAACTTTGCGCCTGTGGCAATAGCGGCATAAGGCAGCCCCCAGGCATTAACATGGAACATGGGAACGATGGGCATGATGCAATCTTTCTCTGAGATGGCGGTTACATCTGTATAAAGCAAGGCTGAGGTGTATAAGTATAGGCTTCTTTGCGTGTAAGTAACTCCTTTAGGAAGCCCCGTGGTAGCTGATGTAAAGCAAATGGTGGCAGGCGTATACTCGTCCAGCATGTTAAACTGGAACTCCGGTTCCGCCCGATCTAGAAGCTCTTCATAACAATAAAGCGGCGAAAGCTTTGTTTCGGTATCGGGAAGGTTCTTGCCAAGGAAGACATATGCCTCGATATTAGGCAATTGCGGCGAAATCGCTTCCACAATTGGCAACAAATCTTCATCGAAAAATAAAACCTTATCTTCAGCGTGGTTAATGGTATAGATAATTTCGGGATTGCCGTAGCGAATATTAACGGTATGCAGCGCTGCACCATAGCACGGGACTCCTAAATACAGCTCCAGATGCCGATGATTATTCCAGGCCATCGAAGCAATTTTATCCCCTTTTTCAATGCCTAAGGATTTTAAAACGTTAGCTAATCTCTTTACCCGCTGATAAAATTCCGCGTAATTGTAACGAAAAATCGAACCATCCGACTCCCGTGAAACAATCTCTTTATCAGGAAAAAACCTAGCCGTCCTCTCCAAAAACGTCCTTAAATTCAACTGTAACGAATTCATATCCATCCCCTTTCTCAAATAATCATAAAATTTAGAATTATCTACATTATAAAGTTAATCTTGATAAATAAACAGTTAAACTTACCGACATATCTGTAAGTTTAACTTACACAAAAGTGATGCATGGGGACGGTTCTTTTGCCTCAAAATTGTAGGTTGCCATGGAATATTTGCGTTAACAAGCTAGTAATCTTAAGGATAGTTTTAAGTGGAGAATCTTGCTTTTTTTATGATAAGAAAAACCCACACAAAAGTCATCCAAATGTTATCTGGATGCCTTCCCTTTTGAGTATAAGTACTATAAGGTCAAACCGTGACTAGCCTCGCCTTATTTTTCTTATGAGATGGAAATTTTTTATACGCCTTTTTCTGGCCACGTTCCTCCGGGTCTTCCTCCAATTCCCTGCACATATGATGATAATAGGTGCAGTTCAATGCCTAATTTCGAAGCGGAGGTTTTTTACATGAAAAGGTGGTTAGCGGCTTTCTTTGCTGGTCTTTTGTTGCTTTTAAGCAGTTGTTCCTTTTTGAACAGCGCATATGATACGCTTGACTATGTAAAGGACGCCAAGAACTATTTAGAAAAGGTATCGCAGTTTTCCAATGAAATCCCTCCACTTATCACACAGGCTGCTGAGAGCCAAACAGCAGCAAATGACCTCAAAACAAAGCTCCTGCAAATGAAAAAAGAAATTGAATCCTTTAATTCCCTCAAGGTCCCGGAAACGGCGGCTGAATTTCACCAGCAAATCATCCAGCAAAATGCCCTTTTAGCTGATCAAATTGACATTTATTTAAAAAATATAATGGACGGCAAACTTGACCCTTCTCTTCTCGAAGAAGCGAACGAACTGTTGCAGCCTATAAAAGAAATCAAAAGCATTGTGGAACAGCTCCAAAAGTTAGGAGCCCAAGTACAGGAAACCCTCGGGTCGAAGAGGTCGGCCTAGAAACCCGGTCACTGTTTATATGCCTATTAAGATCACAAAAATGCTCTTCTCAATTGGGAAGAGCATTTTTTAGAAAAAACCAGTTGTGAAGGACGTCACTCTCAGAAATTTCTATAACGACACATCCTGAAATCAAAAAAAATCCGCCTGACCCGCCGATTAGGGCTCCATAGAGAGCTCCGATTTGTCCAACCCCTCGGAGTGTGTGATGCAAGAACCGTCCCCGTGCATCACCGAGCATATTTCTTGAACTCTTTTAAAAATAGGCAGAACATAAAGATAGAGAAAGCGCTGATAATGATTCTCAGCGAAAATAAGAGCGGTTTCATTACGGCGAGTTTTCGAAATATACATCAAAGGGGAGATTCATCATGATTTATGCAAATCCTAATACTGAAGGGGCAGTTATTCATTTCAAAGAAAAATATGATAACTTTATCGGCGGCAAATGGGTTGCACCGGTAAAAGGCCAATATTTTGATAACAAGTCCCCGGTTACAGGTGAAGTTTTTACAAAAGCAGCCCGTTCTTCAGCAGAAGACATTGAGCTTGCTTTGGATGCAGCCCACGCTGCCAAAGATGCCTGGGCAAAAACCTCTGCAACGGAACGTGCCAGCATTCTCAATAAAATTGCTGACCGTTTAGAAGAAAACTTAGAAATGATCGCAGTGGCTGAAACGTGGGATAACGGGAAAGCCGTACGCGAAACCTTAAATGCTGATATTCCTTTGGCTATCGACCACTTCCGCTACTTCGCCGGTGCCATTCGTGCACAAGAGGGCCGTACGACTCAATTAGACAATGATACGGTCGCCTACCACTTCCACGAGCCTCTTGGTGTTGTCGGACAAATTATTCCATGGAACTTCCCAATTTTAATGGCAGCATGGAAAATTGCCCCAGCACTAGCCGCAGGTAACTGTATTGTCCTAAAACCAGCTGAACAAACTCCAGTATCCATTTTGGTAGTAGTAGAGTTAATCCAAGACCTGCTTCCTGCCGGTGTACTCAATGTTGTCAACGGCTTTGGTATTGAAACCGGCAAACCGCTTGCCACCAATCCGAGAATTGCAAAGGTTGCCTTCACTGGTTCAACTGCTGTCGGCCGTCAAATTATGCAATATGCAACCGAAAACATTATCCCTGTCACTCTCGAACTTGGAGGGAAGTCTCCTAACGTATTCTTTGAAGACGTAATGGACAAAGATGATGAATTTTTAGATAAAGCCATCGAAGGCTTTGTGATGTTTGCCTTAAATTCCGGCGAAATTTGTACATGCCCTTCTCGCGCTTTAATCCAAGAATCGATCTATGATAAATTTATCGAACGTGCTTTGGAACGGGTAAAAGCAATCAAAGTGGGCAACCCGCTTGATACAGAGGTCATGATGGGTGCTCAAGCTTCCCAAGCACAAAAGGATAAAATCCTTTCTTATATTAAACAAGGTAAAGAAGAAGGTGCCGAGCTGTTAATTGGCGGCGATGAAAACCATCTTGGCGGCAGTCTGGAAACTGGTAACTATATTCAGCCAACAGTCTTCAAAGGCAACAACAAAATGAGAATCTTCCAAGAAGAAATCTTTGGCCCAGTGCTCGCTGTTACCACTTTCAAAGATTTTGACGAGGCGATCGAAATTGCCAACGATACATTATATGGTTTAGGTGCCGGTGTATGGTCACGCAGCGGCGACATTGCTTACCGTGCTGGACGTGCCATCCAAGCCGGACGGGTTTGGACCAACACTTATCACCAATATCCAGCAGGGGCTGCTTTTGGCGGTTATAAACAATCCGGTATCGGCCGTGAAAACCATGCGATGATGCTTGAACACTATCAACAAACAAAATGCTTATTAGTAAGCTATGATCGCAAAGCACAAGGCTTCTTCTAAATCGAAAGGAACGAAGGAAAATGGCCGAACGCTTGGCTGTAACAGATGAAGCACTTCATTTCATCGAGTATATGAAAAAAACGCACGGGCCGATCTTGTTTTACCAATCAAGCGGCTGCTGCGACGGCTCCGCCCCGATGTGCTATCAAGAAGGCGACTTTCGCCTAGGCGATGCTGATATTTGTTTTGGCAGCATCGGCGGCGTCCCTTTCTACATGCACAAAAGCCAGTACGAATACTGGCAAAATACCAAACTCATCATTGACGTCGCTGACGGGCGCGGCCCAGCATTCTCGCTCGATAGCGTAGAAGATCGACATTTTATCACGCGCATAGAGATATAAATGTGATGCATGGGGACGGTTATTTTGCCTCAAAATGGTTTGGATAATGCATGAGTTAAACGAAAATTTTTGTGTAAATAAAGGCCCGACTAGCTTATATCGGCTAGTCGGGCCTTTTCATCGGTAAGGCTTCGTATTGCGACCTTGAAATGATGCACGGGAACCGTCACACGCACCACTCCCACACACATGGAATGATGCACGAGAACCGTCCCCATGCCTCACCCAATCTGCTGCTCCATTTCCTTAAGAATGTTCTCTAATGTAACTACAATACCCTTATCATCCTTGTAGCAGATGTGGTTTGGGCGGAAGTGGACGGGGGAGTCCAGTCCGGCCGCTGCCGCAATTCGAAATAGTCCTTGTCGCAGTGTGACAAGGTAATTTACCACACGGTATTTCTTCTCATCTACTACGAGTGCATATTGCAGGTCAGGGTCTGTGGTGGCCACTCCCACCGGACAAGCATTCGAGTGACACTTTAGCGTTTGAATACAGCCGACAGTAATCATAAACCCACGGGCAATGTTGACCAAATCCGCCCCCATCGCTATGGCAATGGCAATCCGGTCGGGCGTAAACAGTTTCCCCGCAGCAATGATTTTCACGCGGTCACGCACACCATATTTTTTCAAGGTTAGATCTAATATAGGAAGCGCTGACTTAATCGGCAGGCCAACGCTATCAATTAATTCTTGATAGGATGCGCCCGTTCCGCCTTCGCCGCCATCGACGGTAATGAAGTCCGGACCTTTTCCGGAGTCCTTCATATATTTGGCGAGTTCCTCCGCACTATCAGGACTACCGATGACAATCTTCATACCAACCGGCTTCCCTGTATGCTCGCGAATTTTTTCAATAAAATCACACATCGACGCGATATCGCCAAATTGTTTAAAGCGATTCGGGCTGTCCACCGATTTATAGGGCTCGACCTTGCGGATGGCAGCGATTTCCGGATTGACCTTTTCTGCGTCAATATGCCCGCCGCGGGTCTTTGCCCCTTGCGCAAGCTTGATTTCAAAGGCCTTCACCTGCGGAATCTCACTTTTTCGCTTTAATTCGTCCCAATCCATTTCCCCATTTTCGTCACGAACCCCGAACATGGCCGGGCCAATCTGCATAATGATGTCGGCACCGCCCTCCAAATGATATGGGGACAAGCCGCCTTCGCCGGTATTCATCCAGGTCCCCTTCGCAAGGGCCAAACCTTTGGAAAGCGCCGTAATGGCGTTTTTCCCCAATGCGCCGTAACTCATCGCTGACATGCCGATTAAGCTTTTGACAACGAAAGGGTGCCTGGTTTTGGGACCAATCACGACCGCATCATCATCATGCAGCAAGTTGGCCAGCGCATCGTCATCCTCCCATTTTTCCTTCCGGTCCGTAAACAGCGGGTCATTTAGCAAAATATATTTTTTCGTCGTAACCATTGTTTCCTGGTCCATTTTGATTTCTTCGTTTAGTTTCGGGAACATAGAATTGCGGACAAAAAATCCCTCTTCATCAAAATCGCGTCTCGACCCGAAGCCCACGACATCCCGCTTATACTTCGCGCTCCTGACAATGTGCTCATAATCATCCCGCGAAAAAGGCTTTCCTTCCGTATCATTGTTAAACCAATACTGCCGCATCTCAGGGCCAATTTTTTCAAAAAAATAACGAATCCGGCCCAACGCGGGATAATTCCGCAAAATCGAATGCTGCTTCTGTTTCCGGTCGAAAACCAACAAATACCCGATAAAAAGAACCACACCCAGCAGCACAAGCGCAATAAAAACAAACTCAATAATCACTAATATATTGGCGATTTCCATCATTCCCAGGCTCCTATCAAATCTAGAATTTAATATAGACTTAATATTCGCCGATGTTGGGAAATTTATGTAATAAGTGATGCATAGGGACGGTTTTTTTGCCTCAAAAATGGATGCTGGCAGGGAACATAGTCAATTCTTAGCACTAAAATGGTGTACTCAGCTTTGAATGGCAGAACTACCGGCTGAAATGATGCATGAGAACCGTCCCCGTGATACGAGAATCTTTCTTTTCCAATAAGTTATAATAAACTCTAGCAATGGATAGGCAAAAAACATGGGGGCGATTCTCTCAAGCCAAAATTTAATAAGATTGATGCACGAGAACCGTCCCTCTGCCTCAAGAAAGGAAGGTTTAGATGAAAAACACGAATTCGTTATCTGAAACTATTAATGTAATGCAAAGTCATGTCTCTGTCCGCAAGTATTTGGCGGAACCGATCCCGAAAGAACATTTGTTGGAAATCCTCAGGTCGGGGACTAGTGCGGCGTCCTCGCATTTTGTCCAGGCGTATTCGATTATCCGCATCACCGACAGAGATAAAAAGGACCAAATCGCTGAACTTGCAAAAAATAAGCATATCAGTGACGCTTCCGAATTTTTATTATTTTGCGGTGATTTAAAGCGCCTGGAAGCTGCCGGCAGGAAGAATGGGATTGTCATTGAACATGATAATTTGGAAAATTTTATAGTTGCAACAGTCGATACCGCCCTCATCGCCCAAAATATCATCACGGCGGCGGAATCACTAGGTTACGGCGGCTGCTATATCGGCGGTGTCCGGAATACTCCCGGCCCGATTAGCGAGCTTGTCGGTCTTCCAGACAAAGTATTTCCACTATTTGGACTATGCTTAGGAGTTCCTGCCGAAAGGAACGAGGTAAAACCAAGACTGCCGTTAGACGCGATTCTCCATGAAAATGTCTACGATGAGGAGAAATACGAGAGTTTACTTGATGACTATGACCAAACCATGAGCAGCTACTATCAGATGCGTTCTACCAATAACAAAAATACTAACTGGACTGAGTCCATGGCCCATTTTATGAAGGATAAGAGAAGAACGCACATGCGGGTGTTTATGGAAAGCAAAGGATTTTATTTGGAATAAATAGAATTCGTATCCGGTTTAGGTGCAAATTCAAATAATAGTTTAATAAATAATATAAAAAACATGGATATATTCATCTTTTTACTCCCATTTAAGTAAGAAGTAAGTAAGCATCGGTTATACTCTAACCGATGCCCAAACTAAAGATGAGGCACGAGAACCGTCCCCATGCCTCACTCAAGCTCCTCAACCGCTTCATTCACATACATGAGATGCCTGACAAACGCCTGATTAAGCTTCCGAAAATGCTCTATCCTCAATTTTCTAAAGTATTTTCTTTCCCATTCCTTTACCGTCTCCTCAACGATTGCGCGGCCCTTGAGTTCTATATATTCAGAAATACTTTTGTTCTCAAGTTCTGACAATTTTAGAACATACAGCTGTTGTAAAAAGAAATGATGATATCGTGTTACCGCCTCGTTAATGTCTTGCTTTCGTTTCTCTACTGCCTTATCCTTTGTTAAGACACCCACCAAAACAGTGGCAAGGGCTGCAAAGAGTGCAATAGGCGGAAACACGTTAAAAAGGGCGTATGTTAGAGTATGCCAGCCCATCGCGAGACCAACCGTGCCAAATACGGCTGAGCCGATTCCCATGGCCAATACTGTTTCCGCGTCCCCGTACTGGAAATTGATTTTTAAATTGGCCTTGGTTGTTTGGGTAAGAGAAAACGCAGATATCCGTTTCATGTCCGGGACGTTGTCTGCTATCCGCTGCATCCAAGCGTCTTTATACCTTTTGGCAGCTGCTTCAAAAATTTGCGTAACCTGATTTGTTACCGTCTGATTACTCAAATGCTTCTCAAGCACCTTTTCCACAATCGATTTAGTATCCACTAAATGCTGGTCAGCGATTACTTTTTTACCTTGAATCTCTTTTGAAACCAAATTGATTTTATCAATCGCAAAATTATAAAGCTGGCCGCTTTTCTTTGTCGTGTCCCGAAGGCCGCTATACCAGGAACCATCCTGGTTAATCTCTGCATACATTTTCCGCTTCTTTTCCTGAAAAAAACGGGTCATTTCCTGCTCAACTTCATTCATGAATTGGTTATAAATTTGCGGCATAAATTCAAGCAGGTTATTCTTCTTCATTGTCATTTCATCAGTTATATTTAAATACTGGCTGCTCTGAGCCTGGATATGTAATTGCTCCTTGATTAATCCAATATGCAGCTGATCCGGTGTGTTGGCCTTTATAATGAGCTCATGACTTTCCTTCACAGCCGCTTTCAACGCTTGTTCAATGTTCTCTCCCATTGCCGGGTCGACACTTTTTATTTCTGTCAGAACCGGTTGAAACGCCTCTAATTTTAAGATTTCTTTTTTAAAAATAAAATCCAACATAATCACCTACCCTATGGATAAAGAGACCTTTCGAAGAATGGAAGCTGTAGGTTTAATGATTTCTTTGACCCTGGTAAACGTCTTTTCGGGATTTTCTAGAGCATAGTTGATGCTGATGGCGGCAGCGACGGATGCCAAACAACCAATCCAGACGGGACCGCCAACTATACTGCCTGCAAGCAGCGCCCCTCCTGAAACAATCGCTCCCTTTCCCCCTTTAACCAACGTTTCCTTTTTACTGTCGCTTTTTATAAGCGAATAGACCAGGCCTCCGGCAGCAACAGGAAAAAGAACTGGATTTCCACTCGCAATCGACGAAAGAATATAAGCTCCTGACAGCTTTGATACTGCGGTTGGGTCCTGCTTTTTTCCGACCAACAACGCCGATAATAGTCCAATACTGCCGCCCAATAATTCCGGAGCATTAACGGTTAGGGCATCGGCTAGAAAAGGTTTGGAAATACCGAACGACTGGACAATCCCAGCAAGATTATCCCATTGGTCAGAAGTTAGGGAGAAAAAGGGATTAATTCCGGAAACAGAAGCAATGTCCCTCAGTAAATGCTCCCCTGCCTGTAAAAACTCCGTAAGAAATGAATCATCCGCCTTTACATCCTTTACAGCACGAAAGGCTCCCCAAACAGAATGCTGTCCATCTAGCAGGTGGTGGTAGGCAGAACCCCCTACATGGATAGAATTATAGACAGAGTCAATCGCTCTATCATAGTCATCGAAATTATGGTTAAATTGCTGCGCCATCCACTGTGCCAGCGAATGACTGCCTGTAACCAGACCGGCATCCATTGCAATGGGAATTCTGCCGTCTCCTGATAAACCCATTTGAATATTTTTTAATCTCTTCTCGTGTTCCATCATAGCCCTCATTTTTTACTAGACTTTTTATAGGAATATCATACCATTTATTTGTTATCGCCCAAAGTTGGTCATGTTATAATAGTCGCCCAGCCACTAGGCCCTGTTGGATTGTCTAATTGAACCGTATAAAAGACAAATAGAGCGAGCACCCATACCTTTTTATGTATAATAAAAATCAGATAATAAATATAATGGAGTGTCAGGTATGAAAGCAGTTTTTTTTGATTTGGATGATACCTTATATGATCAGTTAGAGCCGTTTCGGATAGCATTTGATAGTGTTTTTCCTAGTGTTAATAATATTTCAATAGTAGATTTATTTACGAAAAGCAGAGAGTATAGTGATAGAGTCTTTGCCCAAACAGAGTCCGGGGAAATGACTTTAGCACAAATGCATCGATATAGAATGGTACATGCCTTTCATGATTTGGGCAGGAAAATTTCGGATGATGAGGCTGATGAATTTCAAAAGGTGTATAAGGAACACCAATATAAGATTTCACTTATTCCAGAAATGAAAAGGATTCTGCAGTATTTATATAAGAAAAACATTCCCCTGTATATTACGACAAATGGTCCGTCAGCCCATCAGCGTTCAAAAATCAACGCCTTGGATATAGGGAACTGGATCCCGTCTGAACATATCTTTATTTCAAGTGAGATTGGTTTTGCTAAGCCGGACAAGGAATATTTCGATTATGTTAATGCCAAAACCAAAACTGGCAGTACTCATTCATATATGATTGGCGACTCATTTGCGAATGATATCGCAGGAGCAGTGCAAGCCGAATGGAGTGCGATTTGGGTGAATACAAAAAAACGGGCCAAGTCCCATCCTCATATCCAGCCCGAATACGAAGTAAATACCTATCAACAGCTGGAGGACATGATCAGGCAACTATTTTAAGACAGAAAAAAAGGGGTGAGCCTGGTTTATTACGGCGAAACCCCTTTTTTTAAAAAAATCATTTCTCTTCTCCAACCAAAGCTGGGGAAAAGTGAGGCATGAGAACCGTCCCCATGCCTCACCCAAATTTGAAAAACCAGCGGTGGAAACGTTGAGCTACGTATAGGGTGGCGTAGACTGAAATCCAAGAGACGTGCCATTCCCAGTGGATGTATTTTATTAGGTTGGTGAATTTTTCAAAAAGGACTTCTGAAATAATTAACACGGTTGTGATCACAGCTGTGTAAAGGATCCGTTTCCAAATGCTTTTATGAACCGGATAATGCAAGACATAAAAAATACTTATGACAGGATAGACCAAAAACTCAAAGGTGAAGCTCGTTCTGTTAACCGAGGCAAACTCCCGGACTGGGTATTCGATCCAATTTAACTCTGCCACAATAAGGCCTAAAGACCAAGTTATTAACTGCTGATAAACAAAAATGACACTTGCTTCATTTAAACGTCTTCTAGGGATTAAGACCAATGAGAAGATAGTGATGGACCAGATTGCATAGAGGAATGTCACTTCCATTCTTCCGATCCTCCCACTTCATGATGAGCCTGGAGCTTTGTGGTTCCCATAAGCCAAGCGATATATTTTCTGCAGACCCAAAATTCAAATACAAAATTAAAAAAGAATCTAATTAGTTGCTGGGCATCGACTCTCATAATTCTAGTAAACGTCGCTAGTAAATACATATATAAAATAATGCCCCCGGTGAAAAGAACGTAGTGGAGAATTACTCTTAGTTTCCCGCCCTGGTCGGGATACCAGCGATGAAAGACAACGGCCATGGTCGGATAGAACATAAACTCCGAGGTAAAACTAATTTTGGTTGCCTTTTCAAATAGGCGAACTTCCGTTGATAAGGAGCCAAAGGCTGTAAGGACAATGCCAAAAATCCAAGTTAATGACTGAAAAAAGAAAAAAACCGCCATATACTCCCGAATTCTTAGCCGCGGCACGACTATAAGCAAAGTGATAATAGAAACAATCCAAATCATTGCGATAATAAAATAATCGAAGTTCATATACTGCCTCCTTATGGAGGTAGTATTAGGAGTTTGTAGGATACAAATACTTTTGGGATTGTAAAAATTGTAAAAGACTTAGGAAAAACCAAGGGGACGATTCATCTGGCTTTTGCTTTTGCCAGCGGAACCGTCCCCTTCCTTCGTAGACAAAATTGAGGCACGAGAACCGTCCCCATGCCTCACCCATGCTTAAGCGCCTTCATGCTGTACATGTTCATATCAGCTAATTTCAGTAGGTCGTCAAATGTTTTTCCTTCGCTGGGATATAGGGCTGCGCCGATGGATACGCTAATTTCAAGCTCAACTGGTGATACATCCTTTAAATTTTGATGGATTTTGTCGATCATTTCAGCCAAGTTTTCCTTTTTCTTGGTTCCAAGGGTAATGATTAAAAATTCATCTCCACCCCACCGCGCGAGGATATCCTTTTCCTTTACACTTTTCTTTAATTGAGCAGCGATCGTCATTAAATATTGATCTCCAGCTTTATGGCCATAAACGTCATTGATCACCTTAAAATCATTCACATCCAGCAGCAAAAGAGCAAAGTTTTGGTCCTTTTGGCTAGAAATATATTTCTCAACAAATCTTCTATTATAAAGTGTCGTCAAGATATCCTTCTCTGAATAATAGATGGCAATATCATATTGTTTCCCGAACCACCAAGCAAACGTAAGCATGATAGGCAATCCGATTATTTCAAACCAGCTTATATATCCATCCCTATAAAAATAATAGCTCATATACAAGGAATTAATGATTAAAACCATTAAGAACGTTACAACCCTGCCTTTAATTGCCATAAGACCAACATCCTTCTTATCATTTAAAAAATGCTTTAACCCTTCGGAAAGTTTCACTTGGACTATTCTCACGGTTTTTAAAGTGTGCCTGTGAAACGGTCCCTTTGTTTTTTGGCCAATAGGCTGCCGACAGGAAAATGGTCGTTTCTCTTCATCATGATGTCTTCTTTTTTCCATTCGAATAGGCTTAAAAAAGCATCCGCAATATCAGGGTCAAATTGCTTCCCCTTATGTTTTTCAATTTCCAGCAGCGCCATTTCTACCGGCACCTCTGGACTGTAGGCACGTTTTGAGATGATGGCATCAAAGCTGTCCGCAACCGCGACGATTCGAGCGGCTAATGGGATCTCTTCCCCTTTTAGTCCGCTTGGATAACCTTTTCCATCGAATCTTTCATGATGGTACAAAACGATGTCTAAAATCCCCTTTTCTTGAAACTCCTTCACGTGTTTAACCATTTCACAGCCTATTACGGGGTGTTTTTTTATAAAAGAAAATTCCTTCTCCGTTAGTTTTCCTGGCTTTAACAGGATGGATTCTGGGACCCCGATTTTACCAATATCGTGAAGTAATCCTCCTATTCTAACGGATTCAATCATCTCACTCGACAATTTCAATTGCTTAGCAATTTTTGCAGCATAGTCGGAAACATTATGGGAATGTCCCGATGTATAGGTATCTCTTGAATCTAATGCATTTGATAAAGCGGAGATTAATTCTAAATGATCGTCCTTTATCTTCTGACTTTTTTTCATAAATCCAACCGAAATATACAGAATGATAAGATACGTAACTTCTAGGATCATGAATCTTAGTAACGTGTTAGATTGCAGGTCCAGCTGGAACCTGAAATACACCACCAACGTGGTTACGGTAACCAAGAATGAAACGGACCGCCGATAATAGCCGATGCCTAAAAAAACAACAGCGAGGATAAAACCAATATATAAATTTTGCTCTCCCATTTTAAGAAAATGGAAAAAGAGATTAATCGCCATAACAATCATAAATCCATAACGAAAAATAACAGGCTTATTTAACAGGTCATTTATCCTAAGCTGCAAAAGAATCTCCCCCGAACACAACCTAAATCTATTACAATTTTACTATATCTATCATAAAAATAACTTTTTTCCAAATAGTGTTCAAAAATCAGACAAAAAGATGCATGGGGACGGTTCTCTTGCCTCACTTTAGCCAAAATCATCCATGGATGAAAAGATGCAAGGGGGCGGTTCTTCTGCCTCATTCAATCTAAGACCGTCTAGGAATGATGCACAAGAACCGTCCCCATGCCTCAAACCTAAAATTAACCCCCATAAAATGACAAAAAAACTAAACTCCCCCATGTAAGCGTTTGATGTATACTAGAAGGAGTGTATTTTTAAAGTTTAGGAGAGTTTGCTATGTGGTTTGTTTTTGCTGTTTTGGCAGCTGCTTGTTTTGGGCTCCGGGGGATTCTTTATCATTGGACCTCGCAGCGGCCGATTGATCGTAATCTTATGCTGTTAGGCGTTTATATTTCTGGAACCGTTATCACACTGGCCAGCAATGTATTGTTCCAGCAGCCGTGGACGATCGAAGCATTGTTAGGTTTCTTTTTGGGGCTATTTTCGTTTATCGCTAATGCCTCGATGTATAAGGGTTATGCCGTCGGCAAGGCCTCGATTATCGCATTATTTACAGGACTGCCGCCGCTCGTAGTCGTGATTCTTGCCTATATCCTTTGGCACGAGGCACTTTCAACGTGGCAGTTCATTGCATTTTTCATCGTTTTGGCAGGTTTGCTTTTAATCAAATATTCACAGGATCTCAAGCTCAATCAATTAAAAGGGATTCAATGGGGAATCTTGACGATGCTGTTTTTCGGGTTTACCGATACGACAGTAAAACTAGCTACCTTGTCTGGCACGTCAACGTTTCCTGCTTTAACGGTCATGTTTGCAACTGGTGCTGTCTTGTTCGGACTATCATGGGCACTCGGCAACGCCAAAGCAAACAAAGCCCGACATGAAGCCGCAGCTGCGGTTGAGTCGGAAGATATGGGTCGTGCCAGCAGCTGGACCGTGAAAAAAACACTCGGTGTTGGAATGGGAGTGGGGATCACCAATGCTTTGGGAATGATTTTAATCTTCCCTGCCTTCCGTGATGGGATTACCGGAATTGTCTCCGCCATCGTCGCCATGAACGTGGCCTTTGTCATTCTTTACGCCCGCTTCTACCTCAAAGAAGCCTGGAATAGACGCGAAGTCACCGGCCTCATCCTGGCCTTTATCGGCATCCTGATACTAAGGGTTGCCTCGTAGGATGATGCACGGGGACGGTTCTCATGCCTCATTTTGTTGAGGCACAGGGACACGTTTGGTGCACAAGAACCGTCAACATACATCAAAAAAGCGGCCAATTTCATTTTAAATGAAATTGGCCGCTTTATTTATTTTTGCTCATGTATTTGTCTCCATGTTTTTATTGATTGATCATGTTTTCTTCTGTTTGTTCCGGAAAATAGTCGGAAATACGGGTAAACAGGTAAGTGAGATAAGATTGAAGTTCAAATCGGTCTTCTTTTAAAAAGTCGTCAAACGAAGGTTTACTTTTTTCCACGTCTCTTCCCCTTTCTTCGTCGTGATTTGGAAATCTAGACATACACCATATCTAAATAAAAATAATTTTACCTTAAGATTTTATTCCTCGGTTAAATGCCTAGCCTAACAGTATCGGCCCCGCCCTACGCACAATACCATGATGGCCACACGCGCCATCCACCTGTTCTTATTATAATTGAAAACGGTTTCATATTCAAAGATTATTATATTACAAGTTTTGACAAAGTGCTACAAGCGAAGGGGAAACCACCCAACTAGCTGGAAATGGGCGGTTATTTATAAATCAGCCCGTATAATAATTAGTGATGCATGGGATGCATGGGGACGGTTCTTCTGCATCATTCCCCCTCCAACTTCACAGTAAAAGTGATGCATGAGAACCGTCCCTACGCTTCATATTCTTTTATTTGCTCTTTCAAGGCCAATATGTAGTTCATCATTGCGACTCTGACGATGGAAGGATAGTAACGGTTATAAAGTTCTTGTTCACATTCTTCTAAATCCATCTTTTTAACTTCAATAATCTTGTTTAATTCTTCTACTGTCATTAATAGCCACCCCTACCTTTTAAAATATCTCTATTTCTGCCAATCTCATAAACTTCCCCAAGATACTATATTTCAAGGATGGACATTTTTTTCATAGATTATACAAACTTGTCGTTTTTTATTTAAAAATTTTCCCCTTCTATTAAAACTGGATTTAGTGGACCAATCAATCCAGAGTCGTCTGAGAGCCCCATCAAGAATAATGCCAACCACCTTTTTAGGATAGCTGGCTTTTCTTCCTAAAATTAGCATCATTCTACTCTAAAAGCACCTGAAATGAGGCACAAGAACCGTCCCCATGCCTCACATCCAGTATTGATTCGAGTCGAACGTTCCTTTTATATGTTGGCCGTTTGTGGTGAGCTTTTTTCGAATTTCCATGTTTCGTTGGTGGTCCCACCGCCAGGGTCTTCTTAGTTCGGCGATGATGTAGAGATTGTAAGTTAGTGAGTTTTGGACAAAGTGGATCAGGTCCTGGGGGGTGTAGTTGTCATGGAGATTTTCGATTAGTAGAATTTCCTCTTCAATCATATCGATGCCGCTTAAAATCCATTGCCGGGCCTGGTCCCTGTGCGTTTCTAGCGAATCCGAATCGGCCGAATTGATAAAATATAAAACATCTCTCAAGTGAGAAAGTTGTTTTTTATGGATGGCAATCAAATACACATAGAGATTCTTATATCTTCTATTATTTAAACCCGAAAAAGTAAACCCGACCGTTTGGTGGCTTTCCGTTACCACTTTTTCAAAATTCTCGAAGTCTTGGTCAGTTAAAAAAATTTTTTCAGAAATAGGAATCCCCACAAGATGAACAAGACGGTTGAGATACCATTCCGCATAAAAACTATAGCCACTATAAATCTCAAATTGCTTCCGCAGCCCTTCTCTCCGTCTTTTTTCCTCATTCACATTCGTCGTCACGAAGACAATAAATATTGAGGTAAAGAAAAACGTCCGCAAATCCCATAGGGCATCGTACCAGGTATGATATTTTTCCATCATAAGACCAATTGGAATGATGACAAGGCTAAAGATCACGGCACATACGAAGACAATAATCAGGTTCCTCGACCTAAGCAGCACCCTTTTTAAGCCCCGCAAAATTCGCCTACTCAACAGCCATAACAATTGCCCCCAAATATAAAGGCCATCCCGCAGATTAATTTTATACGTTGACTTCTTATAGCGGACCCATATATTCATTTTCCGTTCCAAATGGACAAATCCCTTCTATACGGATTTTTGTACCACTTATATATGTATGAAGGAAATGACGGGAATATGTCTTGATGCATGGGGACGGTTCAAGAATAAAGCCAACTATCTTAAATTTTCGGGATAGTTGGCTTTCATTCCTTAATGGGTAAAATATTTTACTTTCCAATTTCGCTTAACATTGTTTGGATTCTGTCTAACATTCTCTCCTCTTTTAAACTAAATTTAAAAACAACCCTTCGCGATCTATCTGGGTCTATCTGCCCGTTGACCAATACTGGGTCACTGAAGGATCTGCCATTAGCAGTAATAATCTCTCTTAATGCATCTTTTTGGTCAAATGCTCTGAAGTCTGGTCCATAAATTGCTTCCACTACTGATAACGCTCTATCTTGAGATAGCTTTAAGTTATAAATATAGGTACCTTGATTATCTGTATGGCCTTCTACAATGATTTGCGCAATATTATCTTTAAATTCATCAGACAAAAGGACCGAAGAATATTTTGGAATAAATTCATCTAGGTACGTCCTGCCGGCAGGTGATATGGTCGTGCTAT
Organism: Neobacillus sp. SAB-20_R2A; assembly: GCF_049568635.1. NCBI lineage: Bacteria > Bacillati > Bacillota > Bacilli > Caryophanales > Bacillaceae > Neobacillus > Neobacillus sp. SAB-20_R2A. The sequence continues at coordinate 5,468,756 of NZ_CP145895.1, forward strand.
TGTAGTCGAAAAATACACCGCCTGGAATTGTAATCGCCCCTGTTTTCTTGTCTATTTCGAGTTGACCATTGAATTCCTTAACTAATCGACTAATAATTTTCTCTCTTACCCCGATGATATCCTGGATCATTTTATCCCGCTTATCTATTTCTGCTTTATAATTTGCTATTTCTTCCTCCCTTTTTTCCGATAACTGCTGCATAGAAAACATGGTTACCATTAAAACCAATGCAAAAATAATCAGTAAGGCAGACATCAGATCGGTATATGATACCCAACTGCTCTCTTTTTCTTCTTCATGATGGACAACATTCCGCTGCATCCTACGATAATTTCTGGACACTTCCTATCACCCTACCGCTCTCTTATTAACCTCATCAAGGGATTGTTTTAAATCGCCAATAATATTCGGTAACTCTGAAACACCGTTCTGGATGGCATTTGTACTCTCTGTAAGATAGTCAACGGACCTTGCAAGTTCACTATCCATTCGCTTGAATGCATCAGATAGCCCTTGATTCATATCCCTGATGAAATGATTGATGGATGTTGATAAGGTGTTGGATGCAGAATCCCAAATGTCCCTTAACGCTTTAACCTGGTCATCTATGTTGGCCGACTGGATGCTTACGTTGGTGAGAATCTGCTGGTACTGCTCGTCCTGCTGTTTTCTGTCAACGGATAACTTATCATATTCATCTTTCATCGCTGACTGTAATCGGATAAATGTCGAACCATGGTGTTCAATCATCGTTAACGTCTTATTTAGCTCATCTGTCATCGACTGGGCATTCTTAGCCTGATCTGTTAAGGAGGAAGCTAAATCTACTTGCAAATGACTTAAATCCTGCATCATCTGTAAATTACCTTCCAACTTGCTTTGATACTCAACCTGGTGCTTTGTTAAACTATTAATCTTATCAATATCATCCTGCAGGTTACCCATATGTTTCGAATAGAACTCGTGGAATAAATCCCGTTCCAATGTTAATTTATCAAGCAAGTTAGCCACTTCGGCTTGATAAATGTTCATTTTCCCGGTCACATCTGAAAACTGGCTAACCATTTCTTCTAAACGGTCGGCGTAGGAAACAATGTCCATCGAAATCAGATTATTTTTTTCGGTAATCTTCATCTGTGTTTCTGAAGATTCCTGAATGGCTTTGACTAACAGGTCGACTTCCTTGCGTACCCGCTCCTGCCACTCCATTGTTTTATTGACGGTTTCTACAAGCTCATTCATATGGCTTCCAGCCATGCTATTTAAAGAATCAATAAAATAATGGACCATTTCGGAAACACCATTTTTCTGGAGCTCCAAAATATCAATCTTCATTTTTTCAATCGCCGGCACTAAAGCAGTTTGTAAACCTTCGCTGATTGTTTTAGAAAGTTCTGGTACGATATCATTTTTTATTAACTCCCGGTATTCATTCACACGGGTCTCTTCATTCTTTAACAGCTGCAACAATACTGAACTTTCATCCTTGGTAGGAAATGTATAATCTAACTGCTGGCGCAATTGCTGAAAGCTCTTTGCCAAAAATGGATACCCTGCCCCTCTGTCAAGACCCTGCCAAATGATTGATAAGGAGATTCCCACCAAAGAGGAGATAAACTTCCCTTCCATCCCATGAAGCAGTACCTCGATGCCATTCTGCATGGCTGTGGCATCGCCATTTACACTCAATTTGGAAATACCCACGGCAATCGATAGGAAGGTCCCGAAAATCCCCAATGCTAGAAATATCCCGGGAATGACTTCGGCTAATTTCCGATTCCCGTATTTTTGGATAAACTGATCCTCCAAAAAGAAATCATAAACATCGGGAGCAAAATCGTAATGCTTTGCCTCTGATTGTTGATATTTTTGCTTAAAATAATCCCATGCCGGCTTCATACACTCTTTTATAAAAGGCAGCGCCGCATTCTCCTCAACCCAGCTATGGAACTCCATGATGCGCCGGTTCAATGGAGAATGCCCGCCAACGTCTTTCAGCTTGTCAACAGCCAGCTCGCTGTTCTTTTTTGCATGGTAATACGGGATAAAAATGAAACAAGCGAGCCCGATAAATAAAAGAACCAGAAAGATTGAGTAACCAATATAAAACCCTTTTGAAATAAAAATTTCTCCCATAATGCAGCTCCATTCCTTTAAGCAAGAAGTATAGTCAATAGAAGATATTCAACATGAATACTCCTTTTTTTAAAAAAGCTTTAGCTGGCCTTTTGGCTTTAGTATAAAAGAATGGCCTTCGGAGTCATTGCCTTCTACGAAAAACAATTTAATATAGGAATCGTCTTTCAAATGGCTAGTTAAATCAACAACATAATTTTCCTTGCCTTCTTTAACATTAATTCTTTTTATGACTACTCCATCCTTCAATTCATTTGGCACCCTGCCTTTTTGCTGAACGACCACCAAATCCGGAATGCCCGCTTCAGGTGCCTTTATCGTTAAGAATGCCTGCCTTTTCGATAAGAAGAACCACTTCTTCTTAACGGTTAAACTATAGCCAATCTCCGCCAAATCCATCTCAGGGTATTGGTACTGAACCGGATTGGAATAATATTTTTTCCCATCAAGTTCTTCCGTGACAAGAATCGTGATGAAAAATCGCTTGTCCGCTCCAACATGGTCAATCTTAAAACCTCCGGAACTATCATAATAGGTTTTTGAGCATTCCCTATTTTGCGCTAATGGATCGGAGAAACCAATTTCGCTATAACTAACCGTTACCTTTTCTGCATTTCTTGGCCAGCTCCATGTAAGGAGGAGCTCTCCATTTTCATAGCGTCGTCCTTTTACACGGGAAACAGGTTGAATGGATGTAATCATAAAAGCCTCTCCGGCAACTGTGCAGTCCCCATACTGGGTCACCGGAAGAATATGCAGGATTCCGTTGAAATCGTTGTTGATTCTATATACACCCGGTTCCGTGAGTATAATCGGCTTCCCATCTAAACCGCTAATAAAACGGTTATAGAGGAAGCATTCATTTGCCGCGACTTTCTCAAATGGATACTCTGCAAAAAATAAACGGGTTGTTCCGTTTTCAGGATTTGCCCATTGGAAAGAGAATTCATCGGACCGTTCCTCTATTGAAATTTTGCAACCGCACCGATTAGCAGTTGTGGCAAGGATCCCAGTACCTTTTGAAAAAACAGGTTTTCCTTTTGGATCCACGTATTCGGCTATGATCAAATATCCATAGATTTTGTCTTTCTCAACCGTTGTGTCAAGGTACTCATGAGAAGTTGTTGCACTAATTTTCTTCCCATCTCCCTGCTCAGTTGGGATGGTCTCCTCTTTACGCCAAATTTCAATCTTTGTACCGGCAGGGGTCTTCCACGTAAGAGAAATCCCTTCCTCTCCTGCAATCGTCCTTAACTGACCAACCTCTCCCACTCTCATAACAGGGCCGATTACACTTCCATTTTCTGATTGCTGTGACCCCCGGACAGTGTAAATGGTATAAAAATAATGCTTCCCCGCCTCCGAAGTTTTATCAAGAAAAGAGTGATATCTTGTTTCCGCAAGCTTTTTTATTGGGCCCGACGTTCCTTCCTGGCGTTCTACAACATAAAAGATATTATCGCCTTTATAAAGGGAATCCCAATCCAAACGAATGTAATCCATATTCGTCTTCACCTCAAGATGATGAGGCGGTCTAGGAGGAAACCGATTAAGATTGTCAATCGCCTGCTGGCAGTCGGCGCATTCTTCCAGTGCCCTCATATTATACTGGATTATTTCCTGTGTGTTCGCTGCACTTCCGGCCTTGTTGAGCAAGGCTTCGGCAAGATTGATTTTGTTTTTTACGGTACGGTCAAGAATGGCCAATTCTGCATTCTTTGGATAGTTATGCTTAACCTTTATTAATTCCTTTTCCGCGCTATAAAACTTTCTCTCGACGATTAACTTTTCGACCGCCTGGAGGGTTGACTTCAGGCGACTCCTGGCCTGTTCAATTTCGTTGGAGGCCGTTTTCACTTCCTCATTGTCTGCCCAATAATACCTTGCCTGCCCGACGAACTCGATTGCCAGATCAAAATCATTTCTGAGCAAAGCCCATTCTGCACGTTTTAAATAATGCTCCTGGATCCGTAAGTCCGCAAAGGAAATTCCGCAATTGGAGCAGTAATCATCAGCGGTTGAAGATGTGGCGTGGCATTTTTTACAGATGGTCTTTAAATCACTTCCGCACCTTCTACAGGAGCTCACTTTATCATCATTTACAAGGCCGCAAACTCCGCATTGCAACAGATTCAACTTCTCCGGCTGACTGTCTTCCTCGTGCTTCCCGATTCTGATTTTTTCCCGTTTACAAAATAATTGGATTCTTTGTTCAGCATCGGATTGAACCAAACCTTCATTCATCGCCTGGGTGACAAGCCCCTCATAGACAAGCGGGTCGAGCTCCCCAGTGCTTCCGGCAATTTTAATCAAATCACAAACAGGCTCAAATCTTTGATTTTTTACGGCCTCATCGTACTGGGCGCGCAACTCTTCTTTTTTAAAAACTCTCATCGCATGGGCAAGGGCGTTTCGTTCATTTGTAACCTGAGAGGTTGCACCTTTGCTAAAAGTTAATTTGGTGCGGCTTTCCGCCATATCATAAAGTTCTTCAAGACCAGCCTTTTCTGACAAATTCAATAAATCATACAATGTCGGGACATTGCCCCATTGCGGTTGATCGGTGATGAGCTTTGCAAGCAAATCATTTATTTGCCGCATTATATCTTTACTCAATGCTTCCTTGATCTCGATTGGTGCCTCTTCCGTCTGCGCCTCTGCATCAGCAATTGGAACTATGGTAATTTGCTTTTTTATTTGTTCTCTGGTGAGGCCCAGCTCGGTTTCTAGCAAATCAATTTCACGCTCATAAATAACCCCTTTTTGGGCCAGCACACTAATATATCGGTTCAGCCTTTCATACGCTTCAATTTCTATTTTTCGTATTGCCTCTTGTTGGGCTTCTAAAGCATCCTTTGCATGTTTTGCCCTTATATCAGGATCTTTCATTTCCCGTTCCGCATTATCTAATAAATCCATATTAGCCTGCGCTTCATCTTGAAATTTGGGATTATTAATCCTTCTTGACCAGTGCACCCTCTTGCTCTGAATCGCAGCTTTGATTTTGTCATAATCATGCTCTGGGGGATCTATTTCTAATTCGAGAAGTAGATAATAATTCTGCTCGGCCATATCTCTGATTCATCACCTTTTTTCGCAAATAAATCGAGGAGGAGGAATGCCCCTCCTCCTAGTTAAAGAATTGCAGCTTTTGTTGCTTTTTATAACTTAGGCCTGACTCCGTCAAAACCTGTGCGATTTTTGAGAAGGAGCTGACAAGCTGGGTTATGTCTGTATTTAAAGCATTTTCATCTGCTGTCTCGATTTCCTTCAGGAAATGCCTATTGGCCTCACCAAAACCGACGGCAATTACTTCAATCCCTGCCTTATGGCACCTATGTGCCGCATCAATGGATTCCTTTGGCCGATCCCAGACGCCATCGGTGAGAACGATGAGGAACCGCGGCCCTTCTATTCCGGACAGGAGTTTATTGGCATCGGTAAACGGCTCACCCCAGTTTCCATAGCCCACCTTGCCTCTATCGAATAACGTCCGGAATCTATCAATCTCCCTAGCAAGATCTTTATCGCTTTGCGAAAGGTCCAAGGTAACAAGTGAATCATCAGCGAAGCCAATCAATCCTACTGACGTATGTTCCAAATTCATGTCCTCCACAAAACGGACAGCCGCTTTTTGAGCTTCACGGAGTGGTCTTCCGCTCATGCTCCCCGATAAATCAATCGCAATCAATACCGACATCTGCTGATACACGACTTCGGAAGCAGGAGGAGCTGCATCCGTCCAAGATAGGTCATCCGTCAGTTCCTCAATGGTAATGGGCAGCTGGCCGCCGGTGCTCCGTTCATGCGCCATAACCTTGACCACACCATTTTGATCATAGGAATAGGAAACCTCAATGACCGCTTGCCCTTTTGGGACATGGGTGATATTTGAAACAACGTATTTCCCTAATATGGTGCAATCCAACGGCCGCTCACTTTCCCCTTGTAAAATATAAATCTCTAAAGCATTACCCCCGCTCGGACTGGTCTGAATCTTAAACGGCTTTTTTTCTGTCGCCGGAATGGGTTTGTTTTTTGCAATGATTTTACTGTTGATAAACCGGGTGGCATCCGTGTTCTTGGCGACCATTCCTAAGCTGTGGCTCATAACATCATGGATTTTCCTGGCTGGCCCCAATGAGAAAACGGGCCTTTTCTTCTCCTTGTGTGCAGCTTCGATGCTTGCTTGAATAGCCGCCCCCAAAGCCACCACCTCATCGACATTATGTCCGGTTTTGGGCTTTTTGCCGGTAGATTTTTCGATATACTTGGCAATCATCGGCATTCTTGTTGAGCCGCCTACCAAGATTATCTCGGCCAAGTCCTGCCACTTCAGTCCCGCTTGCTCAAGCGCATGTTCAGAAAGCTTCCAGGTTCGCTCGATCAAATGAGAAGTTAAGTCTTCAAAAAGGGCTTGTGTCAGTTCATATGTGCCGCTTTTGCCGCCGCAAGCCACCCTGACGGTGGTAGCTCCGCGGGCGGAAAGTGTCTTTTTCGCCTTTTCACAGCTTACGAGAATACTATTAAAGGCCTCATCATCGTCCATTGGGTCGAGCCCATAATCTTCACGAAACCGTTCGGAGACATGCATGGTTAAGCAGTCATCCCAATCTTTCCCGCCAAGATTATGATCGCCGTCCGTGGCCAAAACATCAATCGACTCCTCTTTAATGGCGGCAACCGTCACGTCGAACGTGCCGCCGCCCAGGTCGTAAACCATGACATTTTTCGATTGTCCGTCCCTCATCCCATAGGAAATAGCGGCGGCGGTTGGTTCATTGATGATTCTTAATACATGGAGCCCAGCCCTCTCGCCTGCCTTAATCGTCGCTTCCCTCTGGCTGTTATTAAAGTAGGCAGGAACAGTGATAACAGCATCGGTAATCACCTGTCCCAGCTGAAGCTCAGCATCACTTTTCAATTTTTTTAAAACTAACGAGGACAATTCGATGGTATCGTAGGTTTTTCCGTTAAATTCCTGCCGATAATACTTTTCCCCCATCGACCGTTTAAAAAAGGCAGCAACGTTTTCTGAACCCATGGATTGATAATCCTTTGCCTCCTCGCCAACAACCGGCTCCTGGCCGCCAAAGTAAACAACCGAAGGGGTCGTGTTTTGGCCCTCTTTATTTGGCAAGACAACCGGTTTGCCTGACTCATCCACCACCGCCATAACGGAATAAGTTGTTCCCAGATCAATACCTAAGCTATACTTCATTTTTGATCCCTCATTATCTTAGCTGACTTGTAGAGCATTACTTCTCTTCTTCGCCAATTCGACCTCTTCCTTTGAAATAATGGATGTTGTTTGGAACTCAGATTCAACAATTCGATTATCCGTTACCTCCAAGCCTTTCACAAAAAGCCGACCATCTTCATTCAGAATAAATGATACTTCAATTTGAGAGCCTTCAGGCAGACCTGCGGGCAATTCCAGAATGGCTTCGCCAATTTTTACTGCATTCTCAATTTCAAGCAGATCATCCGATACTTCGCTTTCCATAATTTCAAGAAGGACAGACTGTTGGTCTGTTTCATGTGTTCCAAATGGGCTTGTAACATCTGCTTTCAGCTGGTCATTTTTCTTAATTAGGTTAAAAACCTTTTTTTCTTCATTCTCATCGAAGGCCACAATACCGAAGCTTTTACTTGTTACATTGATAATGGTTTTGTTTATCAATGATTGAACAGTTGATGCAGCACCTATAGCTGGATTCTTACTCACTAACTCATCGATTGCATCATCGACAGCTTTGTCACTGTCAACACCTTTTGCTTCCGATTCCTTGACCTTTGATTTTACCCAATCCTGAACCGACTTTTGCATGCCATATAACGCAGCACCCTTGGCAACAGCCTCGTCCGGATCAAATACGTTGATGGAAACATTGAATTCTTTGCTTAGACGTGCCTGAACTTGGGGCATTCTTGTCGAACCGCCGACAAGGATAATTTCATCAATACGATCCTTGCCTTCCCCTTTTTTCTTCGCCTCTTCAAGCATCAGCTTTGTCAGTTCAATGGTTCGTTCGAGCAAATGTTCAGTAAGTTCTTCAAATTTTTCACGGGAAAGCTCGATTCGGACTCTTTCACTACCGTGAATGACAGCGATTGGCGCATTTTTTCTTGAAGTTAATGTTTTCTTGGCCTTTTCTGCCTCCAGCTGCAATAGCTGGGCTGTTTCCTCATCTTCTAAGATATCTTCCTCAATCCCGGTTTTTTCCTTAAATTGATCGGATAAATAACCAATAATAGCATCATCCCAATCTTTACCACCGAGATTGTGGTCTCCGCCGGTGACTATCACTTCAATGGACTCTAGTGAGATATCAATCAACGTTACGTCAAATGTACCTCCCCCAAGATCATACACTAATACTTTCTTGTGGCTATCTTTCGAAAGACCATAGGCAATGGCTGCCGCTGTCGGCTCCGGAATTAATCCTACAACATTCAAACCTGCAATTTCTCCGGCACGCTGGGTTGCCTCTTTTTCATTTATTCCAAAATAGGCAGGAACGGTAATGACAACGTCTTCAATTTTCTCACCGATGTGAACCTCCGCGTCCTGGACCAATTTTCTTAAAATATAAGCGGAGATTTCCTCCGGCCTGTATTTTTCGTTCCCACGATAGAATGGCAAATTAGTTCCCATTTGCCTTTTGATAAATAAAGAGACATCACTTGGAAATAGCTTTGCGCTTTCCTTCGCAACAGAACCGACAATGATATTCGGCTGTTCTCCATCGGTATCTTCAAAAAAAACAACAGATGGAGTAATTCTTTCCCCTTCCGAATTTGGAATGACCACAGCTTTATAATGCTCATCCATATAGGAAATACAAGAATAGGTTGTCCCTAAGTCAATACCAAAAACTTTTTTCACTTCAGCCACTAAAAACACTCCCCGTTAGTCAATATTTATGGTTGATTTTGATTGGTCATACACATAGACATTTACTCTTTCGGGACGAACGATTTTTTCATCCCATATGTATCCATTTCCTACTACTTCTGCTACCTTTTTATCCTTTAAAGGGTCATCGACTTTGATCCTTTTCACAATATACTGCTGCTTCGCATCAAAATCTTCTGTTTCGCAGTTATACGAATCAATCCCTTGACGATATAAAATATCCTCCAGATCTTGGACAAAATCCTTAATAACATTTACCAACTTTTGAGGATACTGGTCTTTCGCTTGATCAAATTCATCTGCCTGTTTTTTGGTGCGGTCAATCATCATAATTAAGTCCAAAATAATCGGTTTCACAAGGTCCTTTGTTTGATTGTCCTTATAACCTTGTAATTCCCGGTGTAAATTATCGATTATCTTATCTTTGCTTTCATCAATTTTGAACTTCCTAGCAACCTCTTGATTAAGTTGATGAATTTGCTTACTTAACTTTTCATAAACTTCTTCTTCAGAGACTTGTCCGTTTGTTTCTACAGTATTGTTTTCCTTTTCTTTGCCAAATGCTTCGTCATTGTTTAAGGCCGGTGAAGAAACCGCGTGAGAAGGATCTGCTATTGGTTCCTCAACTTTATGACCAAAATCTATCGTATTTTCCTCAGTTACAATTATTTCATTAATAGCAGGATTTTCGGAGGTTTCCACCGCCCCCCCCTTATCAGAAGGCACTGTAGCACCTTCTGCAGTTTCTTCGAAACAAGAAACTTCGAAACTTCCCATAGGGATTTCTTCACCAGTGGAATCTGAAGTGCCTTCTATGGTTACCACTGCTTCTTTAAAAGAATAACCCTTTTGACTCTCCTCATTCTTGGGAATTTCTCTAACAGGTGCATTTTCAATTATTTTTACGAACTCTGCCTTAAAAATATTGGATGAGGTCCCTTTGTTATACACTGAACATTCAGAAATTCCTGTTTGAGAAATCGAATTCGTTGTTTTATATTTTTTTACTTCTTCACGTAGCGCCTTCATCTCGTCTTCAAGTATTTCATATTTTATTTTTTCTACTTTTAGTTCAGCTATTTCACCCTCTAAGGATGTAACTTTTTCATCTTTTTCGTTTACCCGGTCTTGAAATTGGTTTTCAAACTCTCTTTTTACATTTTCCGTGTCGAAGTAATTCGAGAAATCCCCCCCAATTTCATCAAAATAGTCACTTTTTGAAACTTCCATTCTATTAATTTTTTCAACAGTAGCCATTACACTCTCGCACCCGCTTTTCGGAATCTCACTATCGACAAAATTAGAAACTGAACATGGATTCTCTTTTAACTCCTCATTATTACCTATATTTATTCTTGGACCTGTTTCAATACTTTTTGAAGATTGGAGCTCCAATTCATGTTTCTCCCATGAATCTTTATTTGTGGAATGGTAAGCTGTATTTCCGTCTTTACTCGACTTTGGCCCGAAAACTGATTCTTTTAATTTCTCAAAGAGATTACCGTTATCCTTCAATTATGCCACCTCCTATTTTCTGAATTTTCTATAAATATAATTCTTTATGCCTATTAATATATTACCATTGTACAAAAAATTGGATATTAACGGAAGATGATTATTAATTTTTTCCATTTTGGAATAATTTTTTTGTGCTTTTATTCACTAGAATATCATTCAGTCATTTTCTCCAAATTCATTCCCCCTATGCCTTATACAAAAATAAGCACGGGAATCGTTCCCGTGCCTCAACCATGTTTCCCTATATAATTTATTAGGATTATTGCCTCTTTAATACCTTGATGAGTCGCTTTTTGACACCATTTCTTTACTTCGTTTGTTGTCACATATGACACCGTACCCTAGAAAATATTATCAGACAATCCAGTATTGTCTCTCTTTATCTCTTAGTAAGCTGCCTTTAGAAATCATTTCATTACTTCTTTATATTACTCTTTGTCAACATTTCCTTTGTTATATAGATGGGCCAACTTTATTTGTGCCTCAGCATGCCCTTGGTGCGCTGCTTTTAAATACCACTGCATGGCTTTATTATAGTTCCTTTTAATTTCACCTTTCTTCCCTTCACAGTACATTTCGCCAATTAGGAATTGTGCCTCTGCAATACCTTGATCAGCAGCTTTCACAAGTACCTGCATGGCCACTTTATAATTTTTTTCAACGCCACCTTTTCCTTTATAATATATATACCCCAACAAATATTGGGCCTCGGCAATATCCCGATCAGCCGCCTTTTGCAGCCAAAACAAAGCTTTTTTATAGCTTCCTCTTTTTAAATGGATAGAACCTATCAAATACTTTGCTTCATTTGAACCTTGATTTGCCGCCTTTTGGCACAGTTTCCACGCTTTCTCAAAGTCCTGCGAAACAACTTTTCCTTCGTAATACAGGTAACCCAACGAAAATTGCGCTTCTTTTGAATCTCTTCCTACCGCCATTCCGTACCAATAAATTGCTTTTTGATAATCCTTTGGAACAACCTTTCCTTCCTCATACATCTTGCCCACTAAATATTGCGCTTTCGCCGCCCCTTGTTCAGCCGCCTTAAAAAAATACTCCGTTCCACTTTTCTGATTTTTAGGGACACCTAAACCAAGTTGGTAGATATCTCCTAAAACACATAATAGGTTAGGTGTTAACTGATTTTCAGCGTTTAATAATAGATTAATTAATTCAACAGGATATTTAACCTTTTCCTTGATTTCCTTAGGCGGAAACAAATCAAAACCAAGGTCATAGCTCAAAATGTGCTTTGGAATCCATCTCCCCTGTTCGGCTAGCTCATGAAGCAAACGGCTGCCTTCCTCTTCATCCTTTAGCAAGAGCCGCAGGGCCTCCAATTCCGCCACCTTGTTATCAAGCCGGTCAATTTGCTCTGATTCTGCAGGCTGAAACCTTTCCATGTCTTGCAAAAGGGTTTGAAGGTCCAGAATTTTTTCGTGCTCTCCTATTATTTCCAGTACACGAGTGATGGTATCCGCGGCTCTGCTGACTTCTCGATCCTCAATCGGTTCCATCCCCCGATGTGCATAAAAATGAATCCGAATATCACGGATTTCCCTGATATATGTCCGAACTCTTGAGGTCGTCAAGGGTAAGAAGATCTCCTCCCAATGAACAATCGCTATTAAGATGGTCAATTTATCGATGTCTAATTTATTCAGGAGTGACTGGTCCTCACCCCCGCTCGGCAAATCCCGTTTGTGGTGTTCCTCCAATTTGCCCAAAACTCCGGCCTGCCACCAATTCTGCTTATATTTATTTTTCAAATGCCTGTACAAATATTCAGCCAAAATTGGAGTTAAAAAGTCTAGTAATTTAATAATTTTCATCTTGTTATCTAACATTTTTTTCTCCTCTTTGTTGCGACCCTGTCATGTTCAACTCCACTTAATAGATTTATTTTACCAAAAAAGCGGGAACTTTTTCCTACAAAATTCTCTGTAAAGTTCCTCCATCGCTTCATTTACAAACATCAAATGCTGGACAAAGGTCTGATTCAACTTTCGGAAATGTTCCATCTTCAAGCGGCCAAAATAATGGGTCTCCCATTGGAGGAGGGTTTCTATGATAATATCCCGGCCGACCTCCTCCATATAAGTGGAAATGCTCCGTTGATCCAATTCTGTCAGCTTTAAGGTATATAACTGCTGGGGCAGAAATTGGAGATAGCGGTTTACTGCCTCATCAATGTCTTTTTTTCATTTTTCAATTGCCTTTTCTTTCGTCGGAAAACCAAACGCAACCGTAATAACGGCGGTTAATACAGCAATCGGCGGAAACACACATTCCCTAATGCGTATGAAAGGGTATGCCAGCCACCAAACCAACCACACCGATGACAGCCGACCCCAAGCCCATCGCTAGGAATTGTTCAGCGGTGCCAAACTGAAAGCCAATCTTTAATTTTACCTGCGCCGAAGTGGCGATGGAAAAAGCAGATAATCTTTTTAGATTGGGCAAATTAGCTGCTATCTCTTATATCCACTTCCCCTTGTATCGCTTGAGGGCGCCTTCAATAACGGTTTCCATTTTGGCTGTGACCACTTGTTGATTTAAATGCTTCTCCAATTGTGCCTCGACAATCATTCGAGCATCGCCCATTTTATTTTTTTCAAAGACTTCCTAGCCCCTAAGGTCATTAATTTTCTCCATCGTTACATTTAACAGCATCCCGCCGCCCTTTTTCGCGGAATCCCTAAGACCGCTGTACCACGAGCCGTCCAGCTCAATTCTCAATGCATCAAAGCCTGTTTTTCCTGTAAAAATGAAACAACCTCCATTTCCACCTAATTCATAAACTCGTTCTACACCCTGCGATTGAACTCCAATAAATGATTTTTCTTTTTCATTATTTCATCAGTAATATTAAATATTGACTGCTTTGAGCCTGGATTATCAGCTGCTCTTTCATGAGGGAAAGCTGCAGCTGCTCCTTTGAGCGCTCCGCTTTTAACAGGGCATGGCTTTCGGACACTGCTGCCCGCAGCGACTTTTCTATGTTTTCGCCCATGTTTGCATCAATTTGCTTAAGCTCGTTTAAAACCGGCTGAAACGCCTCCAAGTTTACGATTTCACTTTTAAAAGAAAAATCCATTTCATTCACCTACACAATCAACAGTGATACTTTTCGGAGGATCGAGGGAGCCGGTTTTACCATATCTTTTATTCGCTGAAACGCCTGTTCTGGGTGATCCATCTAATAATGAAGCGCCATGGCTGCGCCAATGGAAGCTAGGCATCCAACCCAGACAGGCCCGCCAACCAATCCGCCGGCAAGCAGGGCTCCGCCTGAAACTATCGCCCCCTTGCCTTACTGAACGAAGGCCCCTTTCTTATCCGTCACTTTTAAAAAAGAATAAACGAGACCACCGCCAGCCACCGGAAAAAGCAGCGGGTTGGCACTTGCCAGCGATGAGACGATATAGGCGCCTGATAGTCTCGAAACACAGGACGAATTATGTTTTTTCCCCCAGCAGGGTGGATAATATCGCAATCGTTCCACCCAGGAGTTCCGGGCCGTTGATGGTTAAGGCATCTGCCAAAAATGGCTTCAAAATGCCGAAATGCCAAGCAATATCGGTAAGCTGATCAAACTGGCCTTGAGAAAGGGTGAAGATGGGATTGATTCCTGATACGGAGGCAGTATCCCGCAATAAATGCTCACCTGCCTCCAAAAACTCCGTGACAAAGGAGTCGTCCGCCTTGACATCCTTTACTGCCCCAAAAGCCGATCAGATGGAGTGATTGCCGTCGATTATGTGATGATACTGGGAACCCCCAATATGGGTGCTATTATAAACAGAATCAATGGCCCTATCATATTCGTCAAAATTATGATTAAACTTTTCAGCCATCCATTGTCGCAAAGAATGGCTTCCCGCAACCAAACCATCATCCAAATAAATGGGAATTTACCCATTTCCCGTAAGCCCTAAATGATATTCCGCATCCGCTTCTCATGCTCCATAATTGCCTCCTTTTAAACCAGTGCCGTTCTGATACATACCTTTTAAACCTATTTGTAATACTAGGAGAGGCGCAAGTGATGTATGGGGACGGTTCTGATGCATCAAAATTGTTCTAGACTGCATGTAAAATCAAGATTGGTAACAAGGCGGTGCGGTTGGTGCTTGATTTTTCTCGCCATTAAGCACTATCCATAGTTTAATAGAGTTGTTTATCTGAATGCGGCCTTGACCATAATAAGAGGCAGTAGATTAAATGGAGGAGGAATATTTATGGCGGAAATTAAATATGAAATAACCGCATCCATGGGCAAACTATCCGAATCACCTAAGGGATGGAGTAAGGAGCTGAATCTCGTTAGCTGGAACGGAAAAGAACCCAAATATGATTTGCGGGATTGGGCACCCGGTCATGAATAGATGGGAAAAGGCGTCACACTTTCAAAAGAGGAGCTGCGGGCATTAAGGGATTTATTAAATGGGATGGAATTATGAACTTGAAAAGAAAGGGCTGACTCCAAAAAGAAGTCAGCCCTTTTTTGGGGGTTAATAGAGTCTCCAAATGATGCACGAGAACCGTCCCCATGCATCAATAATTTGAGGCAAGAGAACCGTCCCTATGCATCACTTTTGCTAGATTTTTAGTTTCGATAATTAATTCTGTAACTTTTACATTTGAAGGCATTAGTGGATGGTTTCGAATGACATTAGCATTATTTTGGATACTGTTGGCTGACGATGAGGATTCGTTGCCCTCAAGCCATTCTCTTATGCTGCCCTTTGGGTGTTCAGGCATGCTATTTTTAAACAGGTAATCTAATGTTTTAATTTTCTCTTGTAATTCTTTATTATCGTATATTTTCTTAAGTGTTTCTCTAGCATTCTTTCGATTAGCTGTTGGAACGCTAACGAAGATTTCTTCAACATTTTCCCGATAGACAGCAAGGATGATGTCCCGCATGAGATCACTGAAGGGTGCAATGGATGGTCCATAAGATTGCAAGACTAAGATATTATTCGGCTCAAGACTGCTCATCTTTTCTATGATACTTTCCGGACTTTGCTCCATTCCCATCACAAACAGCACTTTTTTCTTTTCGTTCATATTCATTACGTTCACCCCGTTTTTGAATTGAATTCAGCCAAAATCCTTTGTTACGATGGTTCTTTCTCCAAATTCCCTGATAGTTTAAAAACCATGACCCGTTCGCCGGTTTGGGTGCTGATGTCGGTATGGAAACTGATGAGTTCCTGACCTGTTATCGAGAAAATAATTTGCTTTAGCTCCTCTTGACCTGATTCCACCAAGCCATTTCGGGTCGTCTTTATTGATAACAATCCCTCTTTATCTCTGCATAAGGCATATTCAGCAGGGGTTAGGATGCCATTTAATACAACAATCACCATATCCCGTAAAATGTCAGTCTTAACAGAAAGGGAACCCCGTCCAAGATAGCTTTTCTCCCATTGCGTTAATGCTTTACTAATTTCAGCTTCAATAGCGCCTTTTGATTTCTCCATATCGACTTTTATCCCTTCTCTACCATAAATGGCTATATTACTTTATAACCAAAGCTGTCTAAAAATATTTTACACCGAAGCAGCGTTAAGACCAGCTTTTCCAGTTCCCTTCCGGATCAATCGACGCAAGCCGCAGCCAGCCGTTTTGGACTTTTTGAAAAAATACCCGGTCTTGATTCAACAATCGTTCCACATATTCCTTTGGTGCCTGGATTACCACCAGCAGCCGTAACGGCGCATGATAGACGGTGTCGTCCGATTGCATCACGGACTGCCATGGGAGTCCGGATAATAAATCGCTGGCATTCCCCTGCATCACGCCGATTCCGGACGTCACGGTCTGGGTCGCTTTATTTCCACTTCCATAATAATGAGGCGCAACGGCCGATGCGTAATATTGCAGGTTAATCATTTGACAAACCGTTCCCGGTCCAGCAATGATACCGCTCAGCAGCGAACCATTTTTATCCTTTTTCCAGTTATAATTATGGAGAAACACTCTTCCCTCGAGATTGCACGCCTCGGTCAGGCTTCGTTCTCCAATCACAAACGCAGCATTACCGGCCAGCCCCCATTCCGGACGGATTTCACTCCAGTCCTCCGCCAACCGCTCCGCTTCCGCTTTCGGATTTTTCAAGCGGTCTTTAAGACCTGGTAATTCCCGGATTCGCTCGGCGTTAGCCTCCTCACTCACCTTTGGCAGGACCGCTTGGATGCGGGTATACGCATCTTCAGCCTTGCCCGAAAGGTTAGGAAGATAAACCCACTGCAACTCGTCAAGTGTGGTAATATGCTCGGCTGCTGCAAAAACGGTGTCTTCCGGAATCAAAATCCCCCTTGCTTTGAGGGCCTCCCGTACATTCGGAAGGTTGCACAACGCTGCCAGCACCCGCGCATTAAAGGCGCTCGATGTCCCGCCGCAGGCCCCGCAATCGAGCGAAGCAGCATAGGGATTATTGGTGCTGTGACTTCCGTGTCCGCAAATCACCACGAGTGGTGCGAAATGATCGGTGAGCCCGATTGTTTTTAAGGCTTGCTCCACATATTGTACTTTTTCTTCTTCTGAAAAACCAATCGGAATCTCCGTTTCAGCAGGGTCCTCCATCCGGTCAAGCGTCAGCTTCACATCCGGTTTCCTGAACCAGGTGTCAAGCAGTTTCTTGAACGTGCGTCCAGCCCTTCTTGGTAAAAAAGTACGAGCCAGTGTCTGCATACTAAGCCACGGTCCGCTTACCTCCGGCAGTAATAGGCTTGCAAGCATGTTGTGCTTCATGGTTTTAAAGGTACCTTGCAGTGAATTAACTGCCTGCAGCCGCTCGTGAAACGGTTGGTATTGCGATTCAGGCAAGTATTCTTTTACCTTAAATTGCGGTCTATTCAATACCGGCAAGGATGGATGGCTATGATGGCTATCGAGTTTGCAGGTTTCAATCGGCAAGCCGAAAAATCCAGCTGCCCCAAAGGTTTCAAAGCCCTCTGTCTGTTCCAGCTGACGGCGGAAAGGCTCCGACCTTACGTCAATGCAAAAAACAAATTGCGCCAACGACGAAGCTTTTGTCTTAGACGCTGACTGCTGTTTCGCAGTGATTTTTTCCTTCAATTGCTGTTCATATGTTTGTTCCCAAGCTTCCATCCAAAGTCTGCTGCGGACAATGTGATCAAATTGCCAAGCAAGGTTCAAACGGGCTTTTTGCTCCGCGGCAGACAGTTGCGACCATGCTTTGATCGGGAAGTTCCCCCAATGAAGCCAGGCAGCAATTAAAGATTCCAGGAGTACGTCCGCTTCCGTTCCTTGGGTGGGCAAAGGAAGATATGGCTTTATCAAGATTAGCTCCATTGAAATTCTTACTGCCAAATAGTCAGCAAGCAAGGAGCTTTCGTTACTACGTTGCTGCGAGCGCCAAAGCATCATTCCCGCCCAGCCTGGCAGGGCCAGCAAATGAGCTTCTAGATATTCTTGTGTCTCCGAAGGATGGATTCCTAAATGGGACAAAGCCTCATTTAAAGCTATGTCCGCTTCTTTCGGCAAATTTTTTATCTGTTTACGTTCCTCTAGCGTTAAGGCTGGGTCTAAGGAGGCCATTTGGTGCCATGCCTGGTAGAAACCCTCCTTGCGATTTGGCATCGACCAGACAGCCTGGGACTCATCCAAAAACAATTTACACCACTTAATCAGATGGCGGTTGAGATCCCTTAACACGGACTCGCCGCCGATCTGTTCGAAACGCTGACTAAGAGTTTTTACCGATTGTCTGGTCTTTAGTTGATACTTAAAGCCACTAAGTTTCTTTGCCAATCTTTTTACTTCAGGAAGTGCCATCAAATCAGAAGAAGGCAAATCCTTTGTTAGTGCCCCCCAGCAAAACTCCTCTGCTGCTTTAAGCGGGAGTCCGAAAGAGTGCTGCTTAAGCCATTGCTGAAGCCCTTTTTCTAAAAAATTCACATCAATTTCGCCTTGGTCCCGTGCTGATTTTAATAAAGAATCATTGGGAAACATCTCGATATCAGAAACATCTTTAAACCGGCGTGCTGTCTGTTCAAAGGATAGCCGTTCTACCCCGGCCCAGGGGCTGCGTGCCGCGAACTTGCTGATCGGGCCGAGCGGTGCGATGACGTCGCTAGCTGATTTCACTAAATCATGAATATCAAGACTGAGATTTTCTTGTTCCTTTTCCCAACTTAATGTTCTGGCCAATGTCGGTGTCATCTGAATGACCTCCTATAAGACAAGTATTTTGGATGACTTTCCACTAAATCTTTGTGAGGCTCACCCAAATGGACAAGCCAAAGATAAATAACCGTAAATGCCGTTGAGGAACGATGGCGTGCGAGCCATAACCCAAAAGCACTGCCGCCCAGCAAGATAATCAGGGCCAAGATGACCGCAGGTGTGGGTGGCTGCATACCAGACAGAACCGTTTCATGTAACAGACTGTCCAAGAGCGTATGGATGAATTTGAACATGATGACCGCTCCCGCAAGGAACGCAAGTCCTGCCACTTTGCCAACCCGGCCAGATCCAAAAGCAACGAGTCCGGTCCAAGCAAACATCACGGACCAGCCTAAAATGAGGGTGCTGATGATGTGATAACCCTCTCCACCGGAATTCAGCCAATAGCCAATCGAAAAAATAAGACCTAAAACTACTCCGGTGATCGTCCACAAAACGGGGAACGGACGGCCTTTGAAGGAATGAGTTTCCCGGTGCTGGATGGCGGAACCTGCCTGCAGAAAAAGGCTCGCTTTGAATAATCCATGTAAGACAGCATGAATAATCGCTGCCAAATACGCGCCTAAGGCACACTGAACAAGCATGAATCCCATTTGGGCTATGGTCGAGCCGACCAACTGCCGTTTATAATCAACATGAACTAGCATAATTCCAGTCCCAAGCAGGACGGAAATGCCGGATAGAACAAGCAGAACTAGCTGGGCTGTATCACCGCCGTTAAAGAGCGGTGCAAAACGGGTAAACATCAGACCGCCGGCATTGACGATGCCGGCATGCATGACAGCCGAAACAGGCGTCGGCGCCACGACTGAGTCCAGCAGCCAGCGCTGGAAAGGAAACTGTGCCGATGGAATGATCATCGCCACAATCAATAGGAGGCTGAGGCAGGTCCTCTCCCATGATGCAAGTTGAGCCAGGTTATTTTTTTCAAGAATAGCCGATAGCTGCCATTGTCCTGTCGTTTGTGTAATCCAGATAACAGCCACGAGCAGAATCACCCAGCTAAGTAAAAATATCCGGCCGGAGGAGGCAGCTGCTTTTCTGGCCACCTGCCACTCCTTATTTAATCTGATCAGCAGGGTCAAGCCCAAAAGGGTCACTCCCCAGCAGACCAACAGAATCCGAAGGTCATTGCTGAGCCAGACAAGGGTATCAGCAAATGTAGTGAGTGTCAGCAGCGTAAAATATTTTCGGTAAGAACGATCACCGAATAAGTACCGTAGTGAGTAGCGCTGCACAATGACACCAATGGTCAGGACAAAAAGGGCGAGGAGTAATGAGAGCGAATCGAAACGCCAAGGTCCATACAGCACACTTCCATCCTGTTTGCTAGAGAACAGCCCCCACATGGCGACGATTGGCGGCAACGAAATGATGCCGATGTGATATCGAACAAAACGTACGGGGACCTTTTCCCATAGCAGGAAAATGGCGCTTACCAAGGAAACTGCTAGAATGATAAAAAATGCAGTCGGTAATGAAATTAGCTCCAAATAATTGAACATCCTCGCTCTCTCCCTCTTAGATTTTAATAATATGAATCTCTTTTTTAAAAACAAAAAAACCGGCAAACTCTAAGCTTAATGGTCATACTCCCACCATTAAACTTTGAAGATTGCCGGTTTACCTTTAACTTCCCAATCGGGCTTTTAAATAGTCTACCTTAATCATATGTAATTCATTAAAAGCTTGAATTCCTTTTCAATACGATTCCTTTTTCATAAAAGCCAATAGATCATTATTAACCATATGCTAAAGTTCTATATTGAAAGAAATCACCTAAACACTATAATCACGTACTAAATATTACTATTTGTTAAAGATTCTGTCAAGTGAAGCATGGGGACGGTTCTCTTGCCTCACTTTGTGAGGCAGAAGAACCGTCCCCATGCTTCAAAATCTGCTCTTTTTCGGGTCGCCGAGGTATGTTTTTAGTGTTTCTATGAATGTTTGTAGTGCTTTTGTTTGGTAGGTTGCGTGGGTTAGGATGGAGAAGTTGCGTTTAAACGGGAGTCCCTTTACGCGAAGGGTGCCAATGTAGCCGTTTGTGAGCTCCTTCTTAATCGCCCAGCTTGATAACAAACTGATGCCAAGTCCTGCTTCAACCGATTCCTTGATGAGTTGGGTGCTGCCAAATTCCATGACTTTTTTCGGGGTGAACTTGTACCTCCGAAACAGATTTTCCGCAGCCTCTCTGGTCCCAGAGCCCTCTTCCCTGAGAATCCATGTTTCTTCCTCCAAGTTGGCCAGACTTATTTCCCCTTTTTCGCCTAAAAGAGGATGCCGAGGTGAAGCAACAATGACCATTCGATCTTTAGAAACCACTTTTGAATTTAGGATATTTTCCTCATAAAATCCTTCAATGATGCCGATGTCCAATTGATGTTTTTTTACCAGCTCAATGATTTCCTTTGTATTTTGGATCCGAATCGACGGGTGAATGTCGGGGTATTGCTCCTTCATTTTGGCAATAATATGCGGCAGGATATACTCGCCAAACGTATAGCTCGCCCCAATCGCAATCGGGCCGCTCGCCTTATTGGTCAGGTCATCGACTAAGGACTGCATTTTGGTATAAAGGGCGATGATTTCTTTCGCATGGTGATAAACGATCTCACCCGCCTGATTAAGGCGGACAAACTTATTACTTCTTTCCAAGAGCCTTGTGCCAATCGATTGTTCTAACGTTCTAATATACTGGCTCACCGCCGGCTGGGTCATATGCAGCTCCTCCGCCGCTTTTGAAAAATTCTCCTTCTCCACCACTTTAATAAACACCTCTAAATGCTGGTCCATCCTCTGCCCCCTTTTTCAAAAATAACCTATGTATATAAATTTACTTATCATCCCTATTATATATCATTATTTTTCTTATACACCAATCGCGAGTATGCTTAAGTTACAAAATCAAATCATTTGAGGTGATTGGAATGGGAAGTCAAAGTGCAAGAATTTTACCTCATGACGAACAGAACGAAAAACCTCTTAAAAAGCCGGAAACAAAACCTTCCGCTTATTTATGGCTGGGAGGAATTGTTTTTACCATTGTCATTGCAGCGTTCGGTTTTGCATTAGCAAAAGTCCCAGGGTTTGATCGTGTCGGACCGCTTGCCTGTGCAATTGTGATTGCGGTAATCTACCGGCAATCTTTCGGTTATCCGGAAGTGCTACGCGCGGGGATTCAATTTTCTGCCAAACGCTTTTTACGTTTTGCGATTATTTTATACGGGCTCAAGTTAAACATAGATGTAGTCATTCATCAAGGGCTGGGGTTAATTGCCCGTGATATCGGTGTCATTGCTTTTGCGATATTGTTAACCGTATGGCTAGGAAGATTGCTAAAAGCGGAATCCTCCCTCGTGCTTCTACTTGGTGTCGGAACCGGTGTATGTGGGGCTGCCGCAATTGCCGCCGTTTCGCCCATTCTCAAGGCAAAGGACGAAGATACAGCCATTGGGGTCGGAATAATTGCCTTGGTGGGGACAATTTTTTCGATAACCTATACGATCTTAAGACCTATTCTCCCGTTATCGGCCATTGATTATGGCATCTGGAGCGGCATCAGCCTTCACGAAATTGCCCATGTTGCCTTAGCCGGGGCACCTGCAGGTCCAGATGGCCTGGCCATTGCCCTGCTCGCCAAACTAGGCCGGGTACTCCTGCTCGTTCCATTGTGCTTTATTCTTATGTATTGGATGAAAAAACGCAGTTCCGGAAATACAGGAGATACAAAAATTGAATTTCCTTGGTTTCTCATAGGCTTTATTTTGATGAGCTTGTTCGGAAGCTATATCCTTGGCAAATCCATCCCTGTTTCAAAAGCAGCCATGGATGGGGTTTCAACCGCCACCACCTTTATCCTAACATCCGCTATGGTTGGTCTTGGTTTAAATGTCAGCCTCCGTGACCTCCGGACCAAAGCAGCAAGACCGCTGATCGCCATGCTGATTACGTCTGTAATCCTCTCCGTTGTTTCGTATTTTATGGCGTGATGCACGGAGACAGAGCAAAAGTGCCTGACACCTTCCAAATTCCTGGTCGGTGACTGGCACTTTTTTTATTTAATTCGAACCGTTTCCCCCCCTTATTCGTTTCCTTAAATGACTACTTAAATAAATGGGGGAATGAGGATGAAAAAAAATCTGTTACTGGGTGCAATCTTTTTACTTCTGTTCACGGCTGCTGGATTATCGGTTTACGCTAACATGGAGAATTCAACAAAGTCTCAACAGCTGAACGATGGCGTGATCCGAGTGTATGGCCCAGGCGGACCACTAGGACCCATGAAGGAAGCAGCAGAAAAATTCACAGCGGAAACAGGAATAAAGGTCGTCGTAACGGCTGGACCTGAATCCAACTGGATTAACCAAGCCAAACAAGATGCAGATATCGTTTATGGAGGATCGGAGTACATGCTTCGCAGCTTCATGCTAAGCAATCCTGAGATGATCAATGAAAAGTCACTCACAGAATTATACCCGCGAGCAGCAGGGATTTTAGTACGAAAAGGGAATCCCAAGAACATTCAATCGTTTGAAGATTTAACAAAGAGCGGCGTGAAAATTATCGATGTAAATGGCGCCGGACAGCTTGGATTATGGGAGGATTTAGCCGGAAGAAAAGGACTAATCGGAGGGATTAGCCAAAATATAGACATCTCCGTAAAATCCAGTGCCGAAGCAATTGAAATATGGAAATCCAATTCAAAACACGACGCTTGGATTACATATGAATCCTGGCACCATAGGCTTACGGACGTCACCGATTTAGTGGAGCTCCCAGAAGCAGAAAAGCTTTACAGAGGAACCCCGATTGCGCTATCAACAAGCACGGATAATAAAAAAGAAGCTCAACAATTCATTGATTTTCTAAAAACAGATGCATCCCACCAGGTTTTTCAAAAGTGGGGATGGAAATGACGTTCTCAAGTGAAGTGCCAGTCACCCTCCAATCTTCTGGTCGGTGCCCGGCACTTTTTTTCTATAAAATTCGAACCGTTTTGTGTGATTCTTCGTTACCTTAATTGAACAGAACATATAAGGAGGAGTTCATAATGAAAAAATGGAGTTGGCTATTTATATTCCTTTTGGCAGGAATACTTCTTGTTGGCTGCAGTGCAAAAGAAAATGCAAAGGACAAGGATACAAGTAATCAAGTCAAAGAGACAGCCGTAGTGGTTAATAAAGATGCCGAAAAGGTGGCTGACAAATCGGATACAGCACTGCAGCTGAAGGAAAACGAAAAAGTCGGTAACTATCTTGCAGATGCGAAAGGGATGACACTTTACTATTTTGCCAAAGATACACCAAATACATCAAACTGCAGCGGCGAATGTCTCCAGAACTGGCCTGCCTTCTATTCTGAAAACCTTGAAGCTCCAGAAGGACTTAACAAAGAAGACTTCAGCACCATTACCCGAGCAGACACGGGTGAGAAACAGACTACCTACAAAGGCTTTCCGCTTTACTACTTTGTTAATGACAAAGCAGCTGGTGATGTAAATGGACAGGGCGTTAAAGATGTTTGGTTTATTGTTAACAATGAGACAACATTTCCCCAATAAAGCAACTTTTCGAAGAATTGCCGCCAGGCAGTTCTTTTTTCTCATTTTGAAAAGGTTTCCCCTTCCGCTTTCACAATGATTTATACTATTAAAAACGCTGCCATGAAAGGGAGTGAATCTGGCAATGAAATCGAAGACAGACGAAGAACTGATTGGACTAATTGTCCAAAAGCATCGTCCGGCACTTGAAGAGCTATATGACCGATACGCAAAGCTTATCTATAGCTTCTCCTATAAAATAGCAAAGGGCGATACAGATAAAACAAAAGAAATAGTCCAACATGTATTTCTCCGGCTTTGGACAACAAAAAGCGCCTATAATCCATCAAAAGGACAGTTGGCGAACTGGCTTCTTACCATTACCCGAAATATTGCGATTGACCTCATTCGCAAAGAGCAAAAACATAACGGAACCATCCCGTTAGAACTGAATGACATGGTGCAAATTCAAGGGCAGCAGTCGGAGGATGTCCTGCAGCAAGTTTCAAGAAATCTATTAAAACAACAAATTCAGGAAGCCAAACGCCATCTCTCTGAACCACAGCAACGCCTCATCAACCTTCTATACTGGGAAGGTTACTCTTTAAGCGAAATTGCAGAAATAGAACAGAAGCCGCTCGGTACTATTAAAAGCAGGCTCCATCAAACCTTGAAAAAACTTCGGAATTATTTTAGTGAGGAAAAAGGAGGGGTTCGGCATGGAAAATAAATGCGAAAACCTGTCTTTATATATGATTAATGAATTGACTCCGCGTGAAAAAGAAGAATTTGAACGCCATTTGAAAACATGTACCCACTGTCAGCACGAATTAGAATCACTGCAAGGATTATGGCAGACCCTTTCTTATGAAGTTGAAGAGGTAGACGTTCCAGAAACACTGAAAGCAGAAGTCATGAACTTTATTTTTGAAGAGAAGATAGCACCGCAGCAGGACCAGAAGGTAGAAACAGCGAAGAAAAGCTTGATCGAACAATTCAAACTCTATTTCAAAAAGCATTTCTCGCCGTTATCCACTGCTGTTGCTGTCGTTCTAGTCATCGGCTTAGTCGGACTATATTGGAATAACCTTCAATTAAAAGATACGATTACAGCCTTAGAAACGAAAGAAGTGGACACATCTCAAATTGTATCGACCTATATCCTAAAAGGGCAGGGTTTAGCTGCTTCGGCAAACGGCAATGCTTACCTTCTTCAAGAAGGCGGCACCACCAATCTTGTCATCGAATTAAATAATATGCCGCGTACCAATGATGAGGAAGTATACCAAGTGTGGCTGTTAAAAAACGGCACTCGGCAAAATGCGGGGACTTTAAAGCCTGATCAAAACGGCAACGGCCTAATCACCTACCGCCTCCCCCAATCCC
Organism: Neobacillus sp. SAB-20_R2A; assembly: GCF_049568635.1. Classification (NCBI taxonomy): domain Bacteria; kingdom Bacillati; phylum Bacillota; class Bacilli; order Caryophanales; family Bacillaceae; genus Neobacillus; species Neobacillus sp. SAB-20_R2A. Next base: position 5,494,478 of record NZ_CP145895.1, read on the forward strand.
TATCGTTTGATGCTATTGGAATCACTTTAGAGCCGAACCCAAACAACACCCAACCGCAGGGCCAAAAAGTGATGGGAACGTCTTAGGTGTGACATGGGGACGGTTCTCATGCCTCACTTTGTGAGGCACAAGAACCGTCCCCATGCTCTAAATCAGACTGGAATAGAATGAAATATTCTCTCCTTGAATTGTTCTTGTAAGGTCCTAGTAATGGTCCCTACTTCCCCTCCATTGATTTCATGATCTTCAACTCGAACAATCGGCATAATTTCCATTGTTGTGCTTGTAATGAATATTTCGTCTGCTTGGATCATTTCATCTGGGGTGAACTGTTTTTCGAAAAATGGAATTCCAGTCTCTATTGCGATGTCCTTTACTGCCATTCTTGTAATTCCAGATAAAATATGTTTTGAAAGTGGTGTTGTAATGATGGATGAATTTTTTACTATATATACATTAGAACTCGTTCCTTCAGTCACTTTACCATCTCGTACTAAAACTGCTTCTAGAAATCCTTTCTCATAAGCAGATTGTTTAGCCAAAATATTCGGCAATAAGTTTAGTGATTTTATGTAACAGTTTTGCCAACGCTCATCCGGGCACAGAATGACGCCGGCCCCTTTTTCTCCAGTTTTAATTGTTCGAAAAGGTTTAACGGTCATTGAGACAGATACGGAGCAGTCTGGAAATAGATGGTTTCTTGGTGCTATCCCCCTTGTCACCTGCACATAAAGATCTAGATTTGTTAAGCCGCTCTTTTGAATAAGTTCCAACATAGTATTTTTAAGGGCATCACGATTAGGATCAATCTGTAATTTTATAGCATATGCACTTCGATATAATCTATCTACATGTTCCTCAAGCATAAAAGGTTTTCCATTATAGGTTCTGATATACTCGTATACTCCATCACCAAATTGATGGCCTCTTTCATCAATTGGTATAACCGGATCATTGGAATCAACAAATTTCCCATTAAAATATGCCGAAATCATTTCTACTCTCTCCTTAAGAAGATTGCCCTATTAATTTGTGGTAGGGGATTGCCTCCCGGACCCTTCCATTATTCCCTTCAGTGGCAGTTCTTCCAAATCCATTAATGACATAAGCTCATGTTGTTTAATCAAGTTGTTTTTAAACGAATCATTTGTAAAAATAACTCACCTTTTCTAGAAATGGTTGTTCCTGAACGACCTTGACGAACATTCAACAATTCCAATTGGTTAAGGACTTCTAGTCGTAATCGCAATTGCTGTTCCGACAGAGTAAGTCCATTTTCCTGCAGCCTTCCCTTAACAACCGTACGGCCATAGGATTCACACTGTTTCTTACCTTGTTCAAAAATCTCAAGTATTGCAAGGCTCTCTTCTAAGAATCCATGTTCTTCAATATTTAATATAAGTTCATTTAATTCACTCTCAGTCATTTCTTGCAAAGGAATCGATTCCTTTATATTTTTTTGAAGCCTGCCCTTAATATAAAACGGCAATGACTCCAGCGTTAATTCCTTTTCCACTAAGCAGGCCATGTATGAAACAGCATTGAATAATTCTTTTACATTTCCAGGCCAAGAATAGTGTTTTAAAAGGTTAATCAGATCAGGAGGTATAGCCAATTTTTCATGAAATAAATGAGATTGAAGATAGGTTTGAATGAGCGACTCAAAATCTTCCTTCCTCTCTGACAAAGAAGGAACTTTACAGGTTAATACAGCCAAATAATAAAATAAATCCTTACGAAATTTATTTTCTTCCATTAACAATGAAAGATCATTATTACTAATCGTAATAATCCTTACCTGCACGGAAATTGGCTGTTTCCCGCCTAACCTAATAACCTGGCCTTCCTCAAGCGTTTGAAGAAGCCTGCCTTGCAGGGAAATAGGCAGTTCATCAATATCTTCAATGCACAGCGTCCCGCCATTTGCCATTTCAAAAATGCCGGGAGAAATCTGCCCATCTAATTCTGTTCCGTAAAAATATCTTTCCAGTACATCTGGAGGCCATCCTGCACAACTGATACTAAGATAAGGTCCATCCTTCATGAAAGAATCGTTATGAATGGCCTGTGCGAGCATTCTTTTTCCAGTGCCGGTTTCCCCAAAAATATGTACAGGGTCACTTATTTTAGCAAGCTTTTTTGCAATGTATAAAGTATCTTTCATCGCCTTGCTATTTGCGATCACATCATCAAAAAAGTACTTAGCTGTTTTTCCCCCCTCCCCTGTCCATTTACTAAAGGAGGCAGGAGTCTTCAAATTATTGGTGTCATTAGATAAAGCGACTAGAGATTTCATATAACGATTGGTTAAAAAGAAATGAGAACAATCTAATCCAAGCAATTTAAACACTTCAAAAACCGTTTCCAAGGCAAGAACTCGGTAGCCTATATCGATTACTTCAAATCCACCCTCTGGAACTAGTTGCATCTCCCCTAGAGTAACTACATAATCAATATTAAAAGGAATATCAGAATCCGGATTATAGCCAAAATAGTTATGCTCAAACACTGCCTCTTGAAGTGCTTGAACTGTTTCATCTGTGTTTTCCTTTGTGTCGTTTACTACTAAAATATTTTTTCCTTTAGGAGATGAAAGCAGCTTAGCCATATTTACATAATTAAATCCTCGTTCGGCGATTACACAGTTAACTCCATCAGGCAAAAAGGGACGAACAAGCGGAAAAATAAAGTTTGCCCCTAATAGAACAATATCATCTTTTGAAATTTCCTCTCTGGATAAATTCTTAATCGAAATTGGACGAATCCTGATTAAATCTCCAGCAATTTCTGTCATTTGTTTTGAAATCATTGCCAGATATTCATCCTGAATGGAAATAATAGTTAACACTTTTTTTGGCCGCATCACTTTCACTCCTTTCTTCTTAAGCGCCAATTATTGTTTATTGATAATATAAATGGCAGGCGGAAAAGTGCCCTGGCTCAATTTCTTTCAACTCTGGAACGACAGTTTTGCAGATTTCCATACAAGCACTGCAACGAGGATGAAATGTACATCCTGCTGGGGGATTCGATGGACTTGGAATATCTCCTTGCAAAACAATTCGTTCTCTTTTAATACGCGGATTAGCAATAGGGACTGCAGACATTAATGCTTTAGTGTACGGGTGTAATGGATTTGCGTATATGGACTCTTTGCTGGCAATTTCCACGATTCTTCCAAGGTACATTACGCCTACACGGTCACTAATATGCTCTACAACACTCAGATCATGAGAAATAAAGAGATAGGTTAATCCAAATTCCTTCTGTAGATCCTGCATAAGGTTTAATACCTGTGATTGAATGGAAACATCTAATGCTGATACGGGTTCATCAGCTACGATTAGTTTTGGATTTACGGCAAGTGCACGTGCAATCCCAATTCTTTGTCGCTGGCCTCCGCTAAATTCATGGGCATAACGGTTTGCTTGATACGAATTAAGACCCACATATTCTAATAGTTCATGCACTCTTCTTTCTCTTTCTTTTTTTGTCATCGTGTCATGAATAATCAAAGGTTCAGCAATTATTTCTCCAATATTCATACGTGGATTTAAGGAGGCATAAGGATCTTGGAAAATCATTTGCAGCTCTTTTCTTGTATCCCGTAATTGTTTGTCGTTTAACTTGCTAATATCTTTTCCGTTAAACCAAATTTCTCCTTCAGTTGGCGCTAGCAGCCTCATGATCATCCGGCCTGTTGTAGATTTTCCACAGCCGCTTTCTCCAACTAATCCCATTGTTTCTCCCTTTTGAATGGAAAGTGAAACTCCGTCAACAGCCCGAACATATGACTTTTTTTGCCCAAACAGCCCTTTTCTAATAGGAAAGTGCTTCTTTAAATTTTTTGCCTCTACCAACAGCTCTGCCATTTATTTTGCCCCCCTCGTCAGTTCCTTCTGATATAGGAAACAGCGACATTGATGCCCTTTTGAAACTTGCAGCAAATCTGGTTCGTTTTCTTTACAAATATCCATTGCTTGTGAACAGCGTGGTGCAAATTTGCAGCCTTTCGGCATATTAGCAGGGTTGGGGACATTTCCGGGAATAGGATCAAGTCTAGTCGTTTTTTGCCCAAGTTTTGGAATAGAGTTAAGTAATCCTTGCGTATAAGGATGTTTTGGGTTCTCAAAGATTTCTATGACATCAGCTTCCTCTACCACTTTCCCGGAATACATCACTACTACGCGGTCACACATTTCTGCTACGACACCCAAATCATGCGTAATGAGCATGATAGCTGTCCCTTTTTCATTTTTTAATTTTTTCATAAGCTCTAAGATTTGAGCTTGAATCGTTACATCTAGAGCAGTCGTTGGCTCATCTGCAATCAAAAGTGTTGGGTTGCATGCCATAGCCATGGCAATCATGACCCTTTGCCTCATACCTCCGGACAGCTGATGGGGATATTCATCTATTATTTCCTCAGCACGAGGGATTCCGACAAGCTTTAACATATTAATCACATGTTCTCTAGCCTTTTTTTTGTCATATTTTAAATGGAGTTTAACAGCCTCGCCGATTTGCTCCCCAATCTTATAGACAGGATTCAAAGAGGTCATCGGTTCCTGAAAGATCATCGCTATTTCATTGCCGCGAATTTCTCTCATTTCATCTGCCGACAATGACAAAAGATTTTTCTCCTTGAAATGAATGGAACCATCTACAACCCTTCCTGGAGTGTGCTCAAGCAAGCCCATTACAGAAAGCGATGTCACGCTCTTTCCACACCCGGATTCCCCTACAACACCAAGTGTTTCCCCCTCTTTTATATATAGATCGACCCCGTTAACTGCAGGTATCTGACGATTATCCACGAAAAAATAAGTTTTTAAGTTTGATATTTCTAACAGCTTATTGTTCATATAATCGCTCCCTGTCTCTTAATCTTTCATCTTTGGATCAAGGGCATCTCGTAACCCATCGCCCAACAGATTGAATGCTAGTACCGTTATAAAAATAGCTAAGCCAGGAAAAATGGTGACATGCGGGGCTGTATTTAAGAAATCCCTGCCGGAACTAAGCATCGCACCCCATTCCGGAGATGGAGGCTGGGCACCCAACCCTAAAAAGCTGAGACTGGCAGCCGTTAGAATCGATGTTCCGATTCTCATAGTAAAATACACAATAATACTTGAAACAGTACCCGGGAAGATATGTTTCCAAATAATCCGTTTTGCCGGTGCCCCTATAGATCTTGCTGATTCAACGTAAACCGTGGCTTTAATAGAAAGAGTGCTGCTTCGAACAATCCTTGCAAATGTTGGGATGCCAAATATGGCTACGGCAATGATAACATTCCCCAGACCTGGTCCTAAAATGGCAATAATACCAATTGCCAGCAAAATACCCGGGAAGGCGAATAACACATCACAAAATCGCATGATTAAACTATCGATCCATCCACCATAGAATCCACTTATGAGACCAAGGACCGTTCCTCCCAAAGCACCCACAAGTACGGAACTTAAACCAACAAAAAGAGAAATTCTTGTTCCTTCAATAATCCGGCTGAATATATCCCTGCCAAAAGCATCTGTTCCAGCAAAATGCTCCATTGATGGCGGACTTAAAATTTTTTCATAGTCTGGCTCTACCGAAGAATAGGGAGTAATAATCGGGCCTAAAATAGCTATTATAAATAGGAATCCAACAAAACATCCTGCAACCAATGCCAGCCGCTGTTTTTTAAATTTCCGCCAAAACTCCTTAAACGGGGTTCGTACCTTTTCAACTTCTTGATGGGTAACCTGTTCAGTCGATTGAACAACTATCGTTCCATTTTCCAATTTTCTTCCCCCTCTCATTACTCATAACGAATTTGCGGATTCATGACCCCGTATAAAACATCGACAATCAGATTAATCAAAATGAACTCTAAGGCAAAAAGCAACATTTCACCTTGAATTAATGGATAATCGCGGAAAGATACCGAATCAATTAACAAGCGGCCAAGGCCGGGCCAGCTGAATACAGTCTCAACCACAATGGATCCCCCTAATAAAAACCCAAACTGCAATCCCGTCATGGTAACAACAGGAATCATTGCATTTTTTAAAGCGTGCCTCCAAACTACTGCATTTTCCTTAAGTCCTTTGGCCCTCCCAGTACGGATATAATCCTCTCTTAAAATATCCATCAAGGAAGAACGAGTAAAACGAGCAATAACAGCTGCTACCCCGGCCCCCAAAGTGAGTGACGGCAAAATATAACTCTTCCAGGAGTCATTTCCTCCTGTAGGGAACCAGCCTAACATGACCGAAAATAATTGAATCAGCATCAAACCGAGCCAAAAAGATGGCAGCGAAATTCCGGATACCGCACCAAACATACCCGTATAGTCCTGCCACTTATTCCTCTTTGTTGCGGATATAACACCAATTAACAGCCCAAATACAATTGCCCAGACCATGCTCCAAACCGTTAACCAAAATGTCGGCATGAATCTGGCGGCAATCTCATCGTATACAGGGCGCTTTGTTTTCATAGATGTACCCAAATCTCCCTGAAAGAGGTTTCCTACATATGTAAAGTATTGTGTCACGACAGGTTTATCCAAACCAAGTTCTTGACGGACAAGTTCAATATCCTTATGGCTTGCATCAGGTCCTGCTACGAGCCGTGCCGGATCCCCCGGTATCATATGGACAAACATAAATATGAAAATCGAAACAATGAATAGAGTAGGGATAACCCCCAACAAGCGTTTTACAATATAACGAAACATAACCCTCCTCCTTCCGATATATAGTGAGCGCTAATTCATCATTAGCGCCCACTACTATTTTCTATTTTTTTATTTCAGCGTTGTTTGCGTTCATCGCCCCATCAGGAAGCAAGTAAATACCATCTACGTAATTCTTTTTCCCTGAAATCGTATCATCGACAACCAAATAAGCCCAAGGTGCATCTTCCCAAACGAGTTTCTGAATTTCAGCATAGGCCTCTTTGCGTTTTCCTGAATCCGCTGTCTGTAGTGCTGACTTAATCAATTCATCTACTTTTTTATTTTCATAATAGGCAGTGTTATAGGATTTTGGAGGTGCAGATTGTCCAGCTAACAATGGACGGATTCCCCAGTCCGCATCCCCTGTGGAAGAAGACCAGCCGCCATAATAGAGTTCCACTTCAGCGTCTTTTGGATTTTGAACATTCCAAATTTTATCTGAGAGTGTACCGGACTCCATTGGAACAACACTTACTTTGATGCCTACCTGTGATAGCTGCTGTTGGATGAACTCCATAGCCTTCATTGTAGTCGAGCTATTTGCGCCCCATATCGTCGTTTCAAAACCATTTTCATATCCTGCTTCTTTCAACAACTTTTTAGCCTTTTCGGGATCATAAGGATATGGCGTCTGTTTAGAATAGAATTGAAGCTTTTCCGGAATAATAGAATCCAATTTGCTGCCGTATCCACTATAAACTACCTTTAAAAATGCTTCTTTATTTATGGCATAGTTAATAGCTTGACGTACCTTCACATCATTATAAGGCTTCTTCGTAGTATTCATCGTCATATAGCGCGCCACAATGGATTGCTTATTTTCTACTACGATTCCATCTTTTCCATTTATCGATTCCGCTTGTTCAGTAGGGATCGGATAAATATAATCAGCTTCACCTGTTTGCAGCATGGCTACACGGGCACCGTTTTCAGGTACAGGCTTGAATTTGATACCGTCAACTTTTGGCAATCCTTTCTGCCAATAGTCTGGGTTCTTTTCAACCGATAAGTGATCACTTTGATCCCACTCAGCAAATTTGAACGGACCCGTTCCGACTGGGTGAGTAGCTACATCTTTTCCATACTTTTCAATAGCCGCAGGGCTCATGAGTCTTGCAGCTGGGTGAGCAAAGTTATTCAGCATGGCACCAAATGGTTCCTTTAATGTAACTCTGAATGTGTACTCATCAACTGCTTCTGTTTTTTCAACAAGCTCAAACATACTGTAACGTTTTAATTTGTTCTCCGGATTTGCTACCCGGTCAATATTTACTTTTACAGCCTCTGCATTAAACGGGGTGCCGTCATGGAACTTGACCCCCTGTCTTAGCTTGAAAGTGAATACCTTTGCATCATCGCTAGCTTCGTAGCTTTCTGCTAATACAGGAATCATTTTCATATCCTTGTCAAAACCAACAAGTCCTTCTAACATAGTCGATTGGATGGATCCTGACAATGTGTCATTTGTATCTTGCGGATCCATGCTGATAAGGTTAGCCGAAACTGCAATGGTAAGGGAATTACCCTCCTTTTTCGCAAGCGGCTGTTCTTTAGGATTATTCTCTGTCTTGGTCTTTTTGTCTGCATCCGTACTAGATTTTCCGGAACATCCTGCTAGTACCAAAATTAATGCAATAAAAGTGGTTAGAAAAGCAGATAGATATTTTTTCTTTAACAAATCGTTTCCCCCTTACTAAAATTTTTTTTACAATAGTGCTTTAGCACGTTTGCAACGTAAATGATGGAACCAGTTCGCCAATATTCTCTTGGCGGGCATTTTTTAATACAGGACGATAGTGATGCATGAGGCTGTTAATCTGTTCCTCCTCCAAGAAACCAAGCTGTCTTAACGTCTCAATAACTGCCGGGTAGACTGCACGCCCATTCCCATCTTCTATTTTTATCGCAATTCCAAGGCCAGTTACTCTATCACCTGCCAGATAGACTCCTTCGGCCCCTGCCTTGCCAAATAAACGGCCTTTCGCTGCATTCATAAAATCGGTGCAAAAACGCCCTGTGCCTCCAACCATTTCCGGATATTTCATCATGGCAGCAGTAATCCGGTTAGCCGCCTTAGCTCGGTCTTCCCCTAATGAATCCGGCCGTGCCATTCTTGCAAATCCATAAGCCAATCGTTCCAATGGCAAGGCATGCACGGGAACGCCGCATCCGTCTACTCCCATTTCAATCTTTTCAATTGGGAAATCCGTTACCTCGGATAGCGTTTTCAGTATTCTTTGCTGTACGGGATGGCTAAGTAAATAATAGTCCTCTAGCGTCTCATGATTGTGTTTAGCTGTAATCAGCATCCCGGTATGTTTTCCGGAACAATTGTTATATAAAGGCGTGAGTTCTTTTCCGGCTGCAATCAAGTTCTTGTATGTATCGTGCGCATGAGGAATATGTGTGCCGCATTGCAAAGAAGAGTCTTTAATATCCGCCCTTCCAAGAATTTCTAGTACCCGATCGGTATGCTGGGCTTCCCCACTATGTGAGGCACAGCATAACGATAAATCCTGTTCACTTAGCTCATAATGGTCTGCAGCCCCTGTTTCTACTACTGGTATTGCTTGCAGCGGCTTAACAGAAGACCTAGCATAAGTTACCCGATAGGGATTGCCAGCTGAAAAAAGTAATTTACCCTCTGAGTCCACAACGGCAATATGTCCAAAATGTGAACTTTCCACTCTGTTTCCACGATATACATCTACTAGTTTTATAGGATACAAAATCGATCACCCTTTCTATTTGTTGTACTTTTCTGAATCTTTTGTTATAGTATATTACAGCTAAAAACCTATTTCAACCTATTTTTATAAAAATAGGAAATGCAGGATAAATGAGGAAATATAGTTTAATAGGGTTTATTAGGAGGGATTAAGTTTGAAAGTTTTTATTTCTGCGGATATTGAAGGTGTTGCTGGAGTTGTTCATCGTGAGCATACTCTCCGCGATGGACGGGAACACGACCGGGCAAGAATATTAATGACGGAAGAAGTAAATGCGTGTATAGAAGGAGCATTAGCCAGAGGTGCAACAGAAGTTGTTGTAAATGATTCACATGGGACGATGCGTAATTTAATTCCAGAGGTTATACACCAATCTGCCGAATATATTACTGGTTCTCCAAAACCTCTTGCGATGATGGAAGGAATTAGTTCAAACTATGATGCTGCCATTTTTTTAGGTTACCATTCAAGAATGGGAAATGATGGTATATTGAATCATACCTTTCATGGCGGTGTCATTGAAAACATAAAAATTAATAATAAAGACATGGGGGAATTCGCAATAAATGCAGGGATTGCTGGACATTTTGGTGTACCTGTTGTCCTTGTTACAGGATGTCAACATATAGCTAGCGAGGCCACGGATTTCATTCCAGGAATTGAAACTGCAATCGTAAAACGTACTATTAATCGGCAATCTGCACGAAACTTAAGTCCACAAAGAGCACGGGATATAATAAGAGAAAAGACCATGGAATCTCTTTCACGTATTCCAGAAATCAAACCAGTATTAATGCAAGGTCCATTTGTAGTTGAAATTTCTTATCTGAATTCGGGATTAGCAGATGCTGCAGGAATTTTGCCAATCGTAGAGAAGACAAATCCAAAAACCCATCGTTTTGAGACGAATGATTTTATCACTGCTTTTCGGTATATTCGAAGTCTAATAGCAATGGCCGGGGCTTTGCAGTAGAATGCATGGGGACGGTTCTAATGCCCCATTTTATCCAAAAGAAAATCAAACAATGAGGCAGAAGAACCGTCCCTTTGCCTCTGAAGGTGTACCTTCCTGTAACACTGAAAGCAGAAGTCATGAACTTTATTTTTGAATTTTCAATTAATAGATACGATTACAGCCATAAAAACGAAAGAAGCGGTCCCACCTCACATTGTTTCGACATATTCCTAAAGGGCCGGGTTTAGCTGCTTCGGCAAACGGCAATGCTTACCTTCTTCAAGAAGGCGGCACCACCAATCTTGTCATCGAATTAAATAATATGCCGCGTACCAATGATGAGGAAGTATACCAAGTGTGGCTGTTAAAAAACGGCACTAGGCAAAATGCGGGGACTTTAAAGCCTGATCAAAACGGCAACGGCCTAATCACCTACCGCCTCCCCCAAGCCCTATCGTTTGATGCTATTGGAATCACTTTAGAGCCGAACCCAAACAACACCCAACCTCAGGGCCAAAAAGTGATGGGAACTTCTTAGAGGGGTGGTGCAAGGGTGTGACGTGAGTACAATTAGAATCCCGCACATAAATTGCCCGACAACCGGTTACGTGCTAGTCGGGCCTTTTTACTTCCCCGAAGAGAAAAAATTTCTAAAACGGAAAAATCAGCGAATATACCATTGTATAAAAATACGAACTGATGTATATTTATTAATATCTAACTAAAGTTGGATATTTTTAATTTGATATATTCTCCTGGGGGATTTTCTATGATCATTCGAAAAGCGATAATGAGCGATACAGAAAGTATCTATAAATTATTATCAAAGTATGCCAAAGAAGGAAAGCTGTTGGCGAGAACTTATCCTTCTATCTATGAAAATCTGCAAAGTTTCGTTGTTGCAGTTTTAAATGACGAAGTTGTTGGGATTTGCAGTTTGGCAATCCTTGACCGAAATTTAGCTGAAGTGAGGTCACTAGCCGTCAGCCCTGATTATGTCGGAAAAGGAATAGGAAAAGCACTGGTAAAACAAATTATGAAAGAAACAGCAAACTTAGAAATTACTAAACTAATATCATTAACCTATCAAATTGAATTTTTTTCAAAGTTAGGTTTTAATGTGGTAGATAAAAATGAATTACCTCAAAAGATGTGGAAAGATTGCATAAACTGCCCCAAACTGCATTCCTGTGATGAAACAGCGATGTTATTGAACGTTTGATGATGCATGGGGACGGTTCTCATGCATCATTCTTTCCAAGAATAAATAAGACTGAGGCAGAAGAACCGTCCCATGCATCACTTTAGCAAGCACGTCTCCCCTTTGTCATCAAACGCCTGCCCAAAATCAAATGCATAAGGTGTGGGTCCATTTTGAATATAATGACTGTATCGTTTGAATGCCTCCTTCCATGACACATCCCATTGCTTCTCTACCCACCACACTACATACGAAAGGTGCCTTTCTTGGTAAGGCTCCATCCATTTGCTTCGCTCTCGCAACGCTTGCTTATGCAGACCTGAATAGGTAAAACGATATAAGCCTTCGAGGTTTTTCCATGTTGTTAAAGTAAGAACAGGGAATCCACTCCCCTTTTTAGCTTCTTCAGGTATAGGGACTCCTTCAGGTGAAAACACCTCTATAAGTTGTCCAGTTTTAGCTGCCTGATGAATGATTTCATTACCCACTTCGAAAAATTCACTTGATGCCGGGTGGTTGTACGGGTGATTTAACCTGCCAACCGTATAGATTGCAACGAATGCCATACACAGTCCTCCATCTATAGTTTTCACCTATTTATATTCAAGTAAGACGGGAACTTATACCCATGTCTCCGCATGAAACCAACCCTCTCATTCATATATTTTAATGAGAAGGAGAGGAGGAGCGCCTTGCATTACGGGAAATATATCGTCAGTGGCGTGATTTTAGTCTTGGTTATCGTGCTGTTTATTTTTTCTAGCACGAAGGTGGAGTCCGGTCATCGAGGAGTTCTATTGCAATTAGGGGCAGTGAAGCCAACAATCTTGACGGAGGGCTTTCATTTTAAAATTCCATTCATTCAAAATGTGGAACAGATAGAGGTCCGGGTCCAAAAAGAAGAAAGCTCGCAAAGTGCTGCTTCAAAGGATTTACAAATGGTTACAACCAAGGTGGCCGTCAATTACTCAGTCGATCCAGGAGCGGTCAATAAGCTATTTCAGGAAATCGGTCTTGATTATCGTACCCGCATCGTGGAACCTGCCATCGCTGAATCATTAAAGGCGATTACCGCCCAGTATACAGCAGAAGAGCTGATTTCAAAACGTCCGGAAGTATCGGCTAAAGTGAAGGAAATGCTGGACAAGAAATTAATCAAGTATTATATGCTCCTGGAAGATATCAACATTAAAGAATTTGCTTTTAGCGAGGAATTCAACAAAGCAATTGAACTGAAGCAAACAGCCGAACAAAATGCCCTAAAGGCCCAAAGGGATTTAGATCGAATCAAAATTGAAGCCGAACAGCAAGTCACACAAGCGCAAGCCGAAGCAGAGTCATTAAAACTGAAAAAAGAAGAAGTCACACCCGAGCTAATCCAACTAAAACAAATCGAAGTGCAAGAAAAAGCCTTAGAAAAATGGGACGGACGCCTCCCAAGCGTAACCGGCGGGGCCACGCCGTTCATTGATTTGAGCGGGGTAAAATGAAGCATGGGGACGGTTCTTCTGCCTCACTTTGTGAGGCAATAGAACCGTCCCCATGCTCCACATTGTTCGATGTATTTCAGCAATTTTGTTGCCCATGTGCAACCCAATCAAACGTTTAATTAACCTAAAAATTTTATTTTGTTTTTGTGTAACTATTCCAATTATGTAAAGGGCTTACTCAAAGAGTAAGCTTAACCTCTATAAACACTATCACATGTTCCAGGTTTTGGTTCATAATAACAATGATTTTTAAATTGACCGGATTGTGGTTGATCGTACCATGTTGGAGGGCATGGCGCATGTGGATTAAAATACCAAAGGGCATATTTTCCTGGGTGTTGTCTCCAATAATCCAAGTTTTGTTTGGCTAATCTTTTTTCAGAAGTTCTTGCCCTTTGATAAAATACGTTCCCTTTTTGAACAGCCTCAAAGGAAAAATTTCCTCCTTGTACTTGAAAAATAACTGAGTTAATTGATCTTAACCCCTTAAAGTCTAAGCAATTTGCCACAAGACGATTTACAATTACATTTCCCACATATAACATTCCTAATTTTCCTTCACCCTCAGCTTCTGCCCTCATCATCCTCGCCATTAAACTAACGTCTGAACTTCGGTAATTTGCTCTTGGCATTTTTCCACCCCCAAAATATAGTATGAAAAATAGCCTACATTGTTGTCATTGTATATCTAATAAGGATGATACATGGGGACGGTTCTCATGCATCATTATTTCCAATAATTAAATAAGAATGAGGCAAAAGAACCGTCCCCATGCTTCACATTGTTCGAGCTATTCCAACAAAGTGTTGCCCATGTGCAACCCAATCAAACGTTTAATTAAACGGAGTCAATGCCTTGATACCGAAGGATTTTTTCTTCCACTTTTACGAAAATGCTTGTCGGTCAGACAAACGTTTGAGTAAAATGCCACAAAACATTGATAAATTAACGTTCTGTTCCCTATTTCCGTAGAAATTTTGATGAATGCTGCCAGATTAAGGCGAGTGATTTCTGGCAGGTAATACACAAATTCGGAAATCCGCTAATTTGCAACAAATTCTACTACGAATTACCCTACTTAAACGTTTGGATAAAAGCTAAATAACTATTGATTTAATAGACTTTCCATCACAATTCCTCCAAAAATTTTGTCATTTAATCAAACGATTGTGTAGTATTAGACTGAGCCCTTCCCGTAACTGGGTTTACAATTATTTTGTAAGCAGAAGAATGTCGAAATCTTCAATAAGATTCCACTGGTACGATTCTCAATTTATCCGATGATGGCAACGCTACCGAATCAACATGCTTGATTAGTTGAAAAGAAACTTGAATAGACAAAAATAAACGGCTCAGTATTGTGAGCCGTTTGCTTTTTCAGTACAAATATTGATCCACAACACATACAATTTCTTTGATGCATGAGAACCGTCCCCACGTCCCTACTTTAATTTAATGCCAATAAATTTCAGTTCCGTCATTTCTTCTATGGCATATTTTATTCCTTCTCTTCCTACACCGCTTTGTTTTACACCGCCGTAAGGCAGATTATCCTGCCGGTAGGTAGAGATATCGTTAATCCAAACACCGCCTATTTCTAATTGGTCGGCTACCCTGATTGCTCGGTCAATATCCTGGGTGAAGACACCAGCTTGCAAACCGTAAATGGAGTCATTGGCATATCCGATGACTTCCTCTTCCGTATCAAACGGAATAACTGATACAATCGGTGCAAAAACCTCTTCTGCGATGATTTTCATATTACGATCGACATCAGTCATGATGGTCGGGGAAAGAATGGACCCCTTCCGATCGCCGCCAACTTCTATTTTCGCGCCATTTTTGACGGCATCATCAATCCAAAGCTTTGCCCGCTCCGCTTCTTTCTCCGTGATCATGGGCCCGATATCTGTGGCCTCCTCCATTGGATCCCCAATTTTTAAAGCCCTTGTTTCTTTGATAAACTGTTCCAAAAATGCCTGATAAACATTTTTTTGTACAAAGATTCGTTGAGCATGGATACAAACTTGTCCTGAAAAAGAAAAAGCCCCAGTTACTAATCTTGTTACAGCCGTTTGTATGTCTCCATCGTCGAATATGATGTTAGGGGAATTGGAGCCTAATTCAAGGGTAACTTTTTTAAAGCCGGCGGTTTCACGAATTTTCTTTCCAACGGCTAAGCTTCCTGTAAAGGATATTTTATGGACTTTTTCATGCGTGACAAGAGATGCACCTACTTCTCCCGTTCCCATTAACAAATTTAAAGCCCCATCTGGAAGGCCTGCTTCCTGGAATAACTTGACTAATTTATAACCCGACACCGGTGTTTTCTCGGCAGGTTTGAAAACAATTGTATTACCCGCAGCAATCGCTGGTGCAATTTTATGCAATGACAAATTCAGCGGAAAGTTAAAGGGAGTGATGGCTCCTACCACACCTAATGGGATTCGTTTCACTAACCCCAATCGATTTTCGCCGCCAATGGCTGCATCCATTGGCAAGACTTCTCCAGTAATATTTTTGGCAAGTTCAGAAGCAAACCTTAGAACTTGAACGGAACGATTGATTTCATCCCTGCTATATTTGATTGGTTTACCAGCCTCTCGGACAATCGTGTCTATAAAATCCTCAGGCTTTTCCTCTAAAAGGTCAGCAGCTTTTCGCAAAATATCACTCCGTTGATGAGCAGGCATCATCTTCATCGTAGAATGAAAAGTTTCAAAGGCATTTTCTACTGCCTCATTCAGATCAGCTTCTGTCGCTAAAGCTAATTCCGCTACAATTTCTTGATTATATGGATTTTTTACCTCAAGTATTTCTCGATTATGTTCATTTCGCTCTTGACCATTGATAATCGAACCGAGCCGCATGTTGACCCTCCCTTTCTTAGCATTGAAGATGACTTAATTTCTCGGTTAATTTCATGTTTTCACTATAATCAACTGGGCAATCAATAAAGACAGGCTTGTTCATGGCAATGGCCTTCTCTAATGCAGGTTTAAGTTCCTCTGCCCTGTTAATTTGCAAAGCTTCAAATCCGTAAGATGATGCAAGCTGAACAAAGTCAGGATTTCCAAATTTAATATGGGAAGGACGGTTAAACTTTTTCAATTGATGCCATTCGATTAAGCCATATCCTTCATCTCTCCATAATAAAACAATAATAGGGAGATTCAGTCGTTTGGCTGTTTCTAACTCAGCGCCGGTCATTTGAAAAGATCCATCCCCGCATACTGCTACAACGGTACGATTCGGCTCGGCAAGTTTCGCCCCTATCGCTCCTGGGACAGCGATCCCCATTGATGCCAGGCCATTAGAAATAAGACAGGTATTCGGTTGATAGGTATGGAACATCCTCCCCATCCACACTTTATGTGCCCCCACATCTGAAATCACAATATCCACTTCTTTTAAAACAGCTCTTAAATCGGAAATAATTTTCTGAGGTTTGAGCGGGAAGCTCGTATCGACACTAAATTGCTGCAGCTCAGCCAGTGCCTTATTCCTAACGTTCAATACCCATGAATTATTCCTTTCTCTAGGGGAAAGAACTTGATGCAACTTTTCTAAATTCTGTTTGATATCTCCCACAACGTTAAGTTTTACAGGATAATTTTGATCGGTCTCTGCTTCCTCTGTATCAATGTGTAAAATGGAGGTGGCACCATCAGGATTCCATTTAGATGGAGCATATTCTGAAATATCAAAACCAATCGCGATAATTAAATCGGAGTGATTAAATCCACAAGTAATGTAATCATTACCGCCAATGCCTGCTGTAAATAAACTTAAGTCATGGGTCCAGGGAAGAGCTCCTTTTCCCATGAAAGTATGGACGACAGGGATATTGACCTTTTCCACTAGAGCCCTTAATTGATCAGCAGCATGTCCTCTCGTTATTCCGTTACCAGCTAAAATAAGTGGGTGCTCAGCTTGTTCAATAAGTTGAGCTGCCTCTTTAATGACCTGATTCCCTGCTTCTGTTAAAGTATGGACTGCTCCCTTTAAAGGAGTTCCCTGAACCTCCATTCCAGCAACATCATTTGGGAGATCAATGTGGACAGCACCTGGTTTTTCTTGAGTAGATACCTGAAATGCTTTACGAACTGCCTCAGGTATGATTTCACCCTTTTTTATTTGTGCATTCCATTTTGTTACAGGTTCATAGATATGGATCAAATCATAATACTGATGACTAATTTTATGTTGCCTGTCTAAACTAGCTTGGCCAGTAATCGCAACAATTGGATTCAAATCCATGTTGGCATTTGCCACACCTGTTAAAAGATTTGTTGCTCCCGGACCTAATGTGGCTAAGCACACACCCGGTTTTCCCGTTAACCTTCCATAGGTCCCTGCCATAAAAGCAGCACTCGTTTCATGTCTTGTTACGATAAAATTAATCGTTGAATCCAGTAGAGCATCCATAAGATCGATATTTTCCTCGCCTGGTATCCCAAAGATATATTCTACGCCCTCTTCCTCTAAACACTTAACTAATAATTCAGCTGCCTTCACTATTAAACACCCTTTACAATGGATTACGGAGAATTGGATGCTGTTTCTCCGTTCGTACGAATTATAACGTCGGCAATATTCATGATCATTTCCTTCATAAATAAACACTTAATATCCAGACATAAAAATGGAATATATATAGTTAAGATTCTCTTTATGGGGAAATTTATCCTTAATGATTTATGGGATCCTTTCCTTTTGCTTTGTTCTGCCATAAAAAAGCCTCCTTTATAAACTGCATTCTGCCTTACTGATACGCTTTTTTAAAAAGGTGTTATGCAATTATCTGGCCGTTACCATGAAAAAAAGCACAATTCTTTCTGCAGAATTGCGCCTGATTACGAAATAGCCACTTATCCTAGTTTGTTAACAACCTTCCAATGTTGTATTGAGCTTCGTTCCCGTGTAGTGCTAGCACCTAACATATTTACGTTTAAACCCAAGCTTTCCTCTATCAATCTCCTTTTGAATATTTTCGGAAGCATTCAGGATACTGCTCTTTTTCTTATCCCGCTTGATTTCGACTGGGCCAACAGCCTTTGCGGTTTCAACCGCCTTATCGTGGAGCGGCACATAGGAAATCGCAACGGTGTAGATAAAATTATTCATAGCAGATTTTGCTCGATCGGGAGCATCGTGAATGGTCTTTTCCACCTGGTCAAGCATACTGGCAAGCTTGTTTGCTTCAAATTCACTGTCCTTACGATTCCCCAATAGCCAGCAGTAACAGCTCCACCCTGCCGACATTCTCAGTTCTTCCCCGCTGGCAATCCATTTATCCGCAACAGCCTGCGCAATATCGGTTTCAGACAAGGTGACCGCCACTACATAATCGGACAGCATATAAAAATACGCCCCATCCATCCACCGGTCAAAATCCGCCTCCGTCATGGCCATTGGGTCCGCAATGATGCCGGCAAAATACATGGCATCGTAGTTTCCGGTGGCGTAAAGCTGATCGGCTAATGGCTGATCCTTCTTGATTTTCTTTGCGAGGGGCTTCATGGCACCTGTTGCCACGCCAAATACCGGCTCGTGTGCACCATTGCCTATGTACATCTTTTTCAATCGCTCCTTGCCGAGCGCCCCAAGCTCCTGCATAACTGTTTCGAAATCCATTGTTTTTGCACTTCCTTCCCCGTATCAACATACCCACTTCATTTTAACCATATAGCTTATATTCTTAATAATCATACTACCCGAAAACATTCCACGAGTCTTGAAAAAAGGGGGTAAGTTCAGATAAAAAGCCAATTATAGGGTAATTCTAGAGGGCGGTAAAAAGAGGGTGGAAAGTATATTGGCGAGGCATGGGGACGGTTCTAATGCATCATTTTTTTGGAATTCAAATAGAAATGAGGCCGAGATCCGTCCTCTGCCTCATCCCAAATTTTGAAGCACGAGAACCGTCCCCATGCTTCATGATTTCTCAACAGTCTTCGCAATCACAGCCCCAAATATAAGTGCCCAAACAGGCGCGCTGATGTGGAGAAAAGAAACCTGCGACAGAGCGATTAGAAAGGCAGCTAATGCACTTAGGCGGTAGCGGTTTCCGGAAAACCCTTGCTGCAAACTGGAATGCAGCACCCCGATTAAGGCAAAGCCGGCCAGCAGCGATACAAATGCCTGTGGCAGGGATTGGATGAAGGGGACGATTTTCCAAGCAAAAATACCAAATAACATAACGAAAATCCCACACAAAACAGATCCGGCATATCGTTTTGATTTTTCGCCAGAATCAGGGCCGGCGCAGATCGCTGTCATCATACCGGCGATATTCGCGCAATGGCCGCCGAAAAACCCCGTGATGCTTGAAAACACACCGCTAATGGTGACAATTTTACGGATGGGTGGGTCAAAATCCTCGCTTTCCAAGGCGCCTATTCCCGGTGCCGCATCATTGCTAAGGACTAACATCGCCAGCGGGAGGGCCAAGGTCAAGACTCCCATCCACGAGAATTCCGGAGCATGCAGCGACGGCAAGGAAAAAGGAATTCCCTGTGAACTCAAGTCAAGATCCTGTGTGAAAAAAAGGGCAACAAACGCCACGGCGACCGCTGCCATGACGGCAGGAATCCGCTTGCTGTATTTGGTGCATACAAAAAAGCTGACCAAGGCCGCCAACCCGACCACAGGCATTTCTTGAATAGCCGGAATCAGCTTTACAACATATCCGGTAACCAATCCTGCCAGCATCGCCGATATCACTTCCTTCGGCACCCATTTGATGATTTTGGTGAAAAGGCCCGACACGCCAACAATCATGATCGTAAGCCCCGACAACACATATCCGCCGATGAGTTCCGGAAAGGTAAAATGGGCCGTAACCGTTGCTAGGAAAGCCACTCCCGTGATGGAATGGCCGCCAGTGATCGGCTTTCGAAAAAGAAGAGCCATCAAAACTCCAACTACACCGGGGAAAAAATTGGCGGCAAACATCCAGGTAATCGTTTGCTCATTGGTAAAACCTCCGGCGGCTGCAGCCTGCAAAATAATTAACGCCGGTCCCGTCATAAGCAATGTGCTGGAAATAAGACCTGATGATAGATTTTGACTATTAATATCGTGAAGAAAAGATTTTCTTTTTCTATTGGACTGTAAACGAACACTTTCATCTAATTTTCCTGGTAATCCCATCTGCCTTCCACATGTCCTCTCTTTTTATACTATTATTAAAAAGGTAGGCTAATATATTTCGATTGTCAAACTTTTTGGAATAGTTCATTAGTTTTTGAGGCACGGGGACGGTTCTCATGCATCAGCGCGGAGTGAGTGAGGCACAAAACCGTCCCTATGCATCAGCGGAGTGAGTGAGGCACAAGAACCGTCCCCATGCATCATCGCGGAGTGAGTGAGGCACAAGAACCGTCCCCATGCATCACCCACTCAAATAAGGCGAACAGTGTTTTAACTGTCCGCCAAGATTTATCATTATTTAGTCTATTTAAGAGACGAGATTTACTGTATTCCTTCCAGCTGATTTTGATTTATACATGGCTGAATCTGCGAGTTTAAGTATTGAAGCGGGAGTGTCTTCTGGTTGGCACATAGCCATGCCAATGCTTGCGGAGATTTTACAATCGTGTACGCTTATCTGCAGGAGGTTTAAGATCCGATTTGCTTCAGCTTCTGCTTGGTGTAAGCTAACACCTCTAAGCAATACTGTGAACTCATCACCTCCAAGACGACCCACAAAAGTACCCTCATTTTCTATTTCTAGTAGTTTTCGGGAAACCTCTATTAAAAGTTGATCCCCAACCTCGTGGCCATACCGGTCGTTTACCCTTTTAAAGCCGTCCAAATCAATAAACATTAAGTAGGATTGGTCCTTTTTCTTTAAGGCATTCTCTAACTCTCTTATAAAGTAATGTCTATTGGGAAGTCCTGTTAAAGAATCGTATAAAGCCATTTTGGTTAGTTTTTCATTTAACTCCTGTATTTTTAGCTGCCTATTTATGAGTTTCTCCGCTAATGCCCCAACCCCAATCGAGCAAGAAAGGGTAATCAACGAAATCCCAATATGCAATGCGGCGGTCTCATCAATCACATCTTCACTGTGGAATTTTTTCTCATAAAAGAACCAGATTAGATGATAGGCATTGACGATGATTCCAGCAAAAACACCGCCATATAACCCTAAATAATAGGAAAAGATGAAGCACGGGATAAGCAATGCAAACCAAGACATATCATCAATATAAAACCTTTCATAATCATCTAAAGAATCGGGTATGAGTATAATAAACACACATAACAAAAGAAGGGGTAATGGAATTTTCCGAGTATTTATCGACAAACTTTTCAATTGTTAATCCTCCGCCAATCATTGCTCTTAGATAGAAGTTGGGAAAACGCCTCTACATCCACAGGCTTACTGAATAGATATCCTTGGATCAGACTACATTTGTGCTTTAATAAAAAAGTAAGTTGTTCTTCTGTTTCAACCCCTTCAGCTACCACCTTTATTTTTAGTTCTTGTGCCAAATAAAGGATTGATTTGATGATCGCTTCATCATCAAAACTAGAATGAATAGAATTAATAAAAGAACGATCAATTTTTAAAAAATCCACTTTAAATTTTTTCAAATAATTAATCGAGGAGTATCCTGTCCCGAAATCATCTAAGGAGATCGCAATACCACTCTCTTTTAAAGCATTGATGGTCGCTAAAACTTTTATTTCATTTTGAATAAGGGATGTCTCGGTAATTTCAAACTCCAACCATTTTGGATCGACGTTTGTTTCGGCTAGAATCATTTGCAATTTGCTAACGAGATCGTCCTTTAAAAAACGTTTCGCACTAATATTGATCGATATGGGAACGATGTCTTTTCCATCCTCCAACCATTGTTTAATTTGCTTACAAACCTCAAGCATCACCCAATCCCCTAAACCAATAATTAAATTCGTTTCTTCTGCTAATGGAATAAAATGATCAGGAGGAAGAATTCCCCTTTCAGGATGGTTCCAGCGAATCAAAGCCTCGGCTCCCTTAATTTCCCTGGTCTTTGGGTCCACTTTCGGCTGATAATAGAGGACGAATTGTTCTTCTTGAATAGCTTTTATTAAATCGTTGACCATCAGAAATTGCTGATGAAATTCAGTTGTCATCGAAGGAGTGTAAAACTGAATATTGTTTTTCCCCAGTCCTTTTGCGCGATATAAAGCAATATCCGTATTGGCGCAAAGCTCATTCATGGTCCGGCCGTCACGTGGAAAAATGCCGATTCCAATACTGGTCGTAATGTGTAAGTGATAATCTTGAATGATAAATGGGGACTCAAATTCCCTTTGTATTTTTAATGCCACTTCATTTGCGGCTTTCGGATGACAATTCGGTAGAATAATGGCAAATTCATCGCCGCCGAGTCTTACTAACAGATCATTTTCAGTAAGATGGCTACCCAATCTCTTTGCTGCTTCTTTTAGAAGTTCATCTCCTCCAGAATGTCCTAATGTATCATTCACAAACTTGAAGCGGTCCAAATCCAAATAAAACAAGACAAACTTCTCATTATTTTTTCTGACTAGATGCTCCAATTTCTCTTCAAATAATCGTCTATTTGGCAAATCGGTTAAATAATCGTGATAGGCATAATAATTAATCTGATCATATTCTAATTTCTTGTTATGAATATCAGTAACTAGACCATCTAGACGTACTAAGGCTCCATCGGAGTCTAAAATGGGAAATGTCCGGGCCTCGACCCATTTTATCTTTCCCGACGAATCCACAATACGGTACTGATATATACAGTTTTTTCCCTTTTGGAGTTCCTTCTGGTTTTGTTCAAAAGTCTGTAAATCTTCAGGATAAATCAGTTCTTTCCAATTGCGGGAACCATTCATAAAATCTTCTTTTTTGATTCCTGATAAGGTTTCAATACCTGAAGATACATAAACAACTTTACGAGCGCGGATATCCCAAGACCAAACACCTAAATTTAGACTTTCATAAATTTGCTGGAATTGTGTTTCACTTTCCTTTAACCGTGTCTCAGTCTGAATAAGTTTTGAAATGTCTTTCGCAATTCCGTAAATTCCTACTACCTCACCATTGGAAAACATAGGAATATTGGTAACGGTAACTTCGACATAATGTCCGGCTTTATGAATGCAGCTGCAATTATATTGTTGCACCTGCCCGCCTACAGCAAGTTGAAAATGAACCGAAACCTGATCTAGATCTTCTTTTTTAACTAATGCATGGTACAATCCATGAATCTCATTTGAGGAGTACCCAAGAAAGCCTTCTATACTTTTATTGCAGCTTAAAATATTGCCTACTAAGTCCATTGTGAAAATGGTATCAGGATGATGATGAAATATTGATTGATGAATATTTTGTTTATGAAAATCATCAGAGGAAATCGTGTATGCGGTCTTTGCGGTCTTTGCAATTTGAAGTATGCTCACTAATAATTCCCCTCAATTTCACGATTTTTGTGGCCATTTCTATTTAGAGGTACATGATTTAATAATTGAATTTGATAAATTAATTCATCTAGTTCTCTACTGCATTTCAACACTGTCGGACTGGAAAAGCCATATAAATAAACAAGACTTTCTAACTTGTTTTTCAGTTCTGAAATCTGTTCTAAGATCAATGAGGCATTATCCATTTTTTCCTCCACTTTTACTATAACTGCTTTAATTTTATAGTTTCATTATGAAATAACAGGAAAAAATAAAATATCACCATACCTTCCCAATATGAACAATCATAAAAATAAGGAAGGTCTTCCTATATACAAACAGTCCTAACTACCCGTATTTTTTCACAAAAAAAAGGCCAATTCTGGCCCTTATTTCAGTTTATCTTTTTATATAATTTCTGACTGCTGCTAATGTTTTCATAGCAATCGGCTTTCATTGTGTGGTTTATCGTCTCTTTATCACCGAGGCCAAGAATCCCCAACATTCCCAAACTTTCATAAAAGAGGGAATGGACTTTATCTTGCAGGTTTTTATTGAAATAAATTAACACATTTCTGCAGAGAATGACATGAAATTCATTAAATGAATGATCCGTCACTAAATTATGCTGGGCAAAGACGATATTCTTGGAAAGGAACGGATGGAATTTCACACCGTTATTGGTGACCTGATAATAGTCAGAAAATGCTTTTTTTCCACCCGCTAAAATATAATTATTCGTATATTTCCTCATCTGTTCTAACGGAAATACCCCTGATTTGGCAATTTTTAATACCTCCGCATTGATGTCAGTGGCGTAAATCTTGGTCTTTTCATAGATGCCCTCTTCATGGAGCAGCATAGCCATGGAATACACTTCTTCACCTGTCGAGCAACCTGCATGCCAGATCCGAATCGAAGGGTAAGTCCGCAATTGTGGAACGACTTTTTCCCTGAAGTCGAGAAAAAATAAGGGATCGCGAAACATTTCTGTCACATGAATCGAGAAGTCCGAAATGAGCCTTTTTAAACAAGCAGGATCATGTAAAATCTTTTCTAACAACCCCGTAATACTTGAAAGTTTTTCGGCATGGATCCTATGCCAGATTCTCCTTCGGATCGATTTATAAGCATAGTTTCGAAAGTCATAGCCGCACCATGTGTATAAACCTTGTAATAACAAGTCGATTTCAAGTTTTTCTAAATCCTGTTGGGATTCTGTCGAATGATTACTCATAAGCCCTCTCAATCATTTATTCTAGATTCTCAAAGATTATTATTTTTTATTGTATAGCCACACTCTTATCAGAGAGATCAGTTGATCCGGGTCAAAAGGCTTCACAATATAGTCAGACGCTCCTGCCTTTATACACTTTTCTCGATCTTCCTTCATCGCCTTGGCCGTTAGGGCAATGATAGGTAAAGAAGAGTATTGCGGCTTTTCTCTTATTCTTTGAATGGCTTCATATCCATCCATTTCAGGCATCATGATATCCATCAATACCAAATCAAAACCGGGACCTTTTTCTAAAATTTCAATACCTTCCTTGCCATTCTCGGCAAATGTAATGTCCATATGATAAGTTTCGAGTAAACTCATTAACGCGTAGACGTTTCGGACGTCATCATCCACGAGAAGAATCCTCTTTCCCTCAAGCTCCTTCTGAACCGTAATTTGATCGGCAGTGTCCACGTTCCCATTTTCTTCCTCTTTTTCACTTTCGGAATGCAAATATAATTCCAATTCATCCATTAACCTTTGCGGTGAATGCTGATCTTTAATAATGATGGTATTCGTGTATTTTAATAAATGGATCTCTTCTTTCGCACTTAAGTCACGGCCCGTGTAAATAAATACGTGTAACTGTTCGTTGTCAGGGCTGTTCTTAATTTTTGCTAATAAGTCCATTCCATTTGTATCTGTTAATCCTAAATCAAGGATCATAAAATCAAACTTGTTTACCTTTAACTCTTCCATTGCCTCCAAACCCGTTGAGACAGCTTTGATGACGACATTTTTTGCACCGACCAATTCCATTAAACTATTGCGTTGTCTCACATCATCATCGACTATCAAAAGCCTTTTTATCGGTTGATTGATATCTAACGTAAGGTCTTTTTCATGTACACTGGCGGGCTCACTTATTTCCTCTCGCTTTACATTTGCGGGTTCAATCGTTACGGCCACCTCTTTCAAGGGCTTAACCTGTTTTTGTTCCTTGGCCTCCTCTTGAAAATCCGCTACATAAAAAGAAAATCTGCTTCCCTTCCCCTGTTCACTTTCAACCACAATTTCGCCGTTTAAAAGATTGGCTATTTCTCGACAAATGGACAAACCTAATCCGGTTCCGCCAAACCTCCGACTCGTCGTACCGTCAGCTTGCTGGAAGGCTTCAAAAATAAGCTCCTGCTTATCATCTGGAATCCCAATCCCCGTATCAACGACAGAAAAAACATACGTTGGCTGCTGGACAATGTTAGGGGACAATCCAATCTCAAGCCTTACCTCGCCTTGATTCGTGAACTTAAAGGCATTGGACAAGAGATTTTTTAGAACCTGCTGTAACCTTTGTTCGTCACTAATTAGTGATAGCGGCAGATCATCCTGTAAAGAAATGTGGAAGTTTACGTTCTTTTCGTCTGCGATGGGCCTAAAACTATTTTCCACAAACTCTACTAGATCACTAATCAGTACTTTACCAGGATTCACCCTCATTTTTCCTGATTCAATTTTTGCCAAATCTAAAATATCATTGATGAGTACCAATAAATCACGGCCAGAAGAATGAATCGTCTTTGAAAACCTTACCTGTTTTTCGGTAAGGTTCCCCCCCGAATTTTCCGCAAGCAATTTAGAAAGAATCAACAAACTATTTAATGGCGTTCGAAGCTCGTGGGACATATTGGCCAGAAATTCGGATTTATATTTGGAGCTTAACGCGAGCTGCCTTGCCTGTTCTTCCAGCTCAGCACGGGCACGTTCTACTTCCCTGTTCGTCCATTCAAACATTTGATTCTTCTCTTCTAATATGGCCGCCTTTTCGATCAATTCCTTATTGGTTTGTTCCAATTCTTCCTGCTGATACTGCAGTGTTAGCTCTGATTGTCTTAGTGCTTGTGTTTGTTCCTCTAACTCTTCATTTGTAGCTCTGAGTTCCTCCTGCTGTGCCTGTAACTCCTCAGATTGTGCCTGGACCTCTTCCGTTAACATTTGGGATTCTTGCAGTAATTGAGCAAGTCGAATTCTTCCATACACACTCTCAAGGATAATCCCTAAACTCTTCGCGATTTCGTCCAATAATCCATTCTGTTCCTCCGTTAAAGCTTTAAAGGATGCAAGTTCTAATACCGCTTTTACTTCGCCTTCAAACAAAATCGGGAAAATAGAAAGATATAGAGGTGTTCTTTCCCCCACACCAGTTTTTATTTGTATATAGTCTGATGGTACATCTGTAAGAATAATTGGAGCCTTCTCAATGGCAGCCTGTCCGATGAGGCCCTCCCCAAGTTTAAATGTAATGGGATGCTGTTTATCGTTCATTTTTCCATAGGCTGCAAGCAAGGTAAGGGACGAATCTTCCTTGCCGTACAGGACCGCATGACAGGAGTCAAGTAAAGGTACAGCCTTTGACAAAAATGTTTGAGACAGTGTTTCCAGATTTTGTATACCACTTAAACTAGTGGTAATGTCCGCAATATTTGACTTTACCCAGAGCAAACTTTGTTCACGCATTCTTTGTTCCGCCAACGACTGCACCATCGTATTAAAAGAACGAGCGACTTCACCAACCTCATCATTGGATGTTACTTCAACCTTTGTGCGAAGATCAGCCTTTCCATTTGCGACATTTTCCATGACATTCGAAACTTTACTTAACCGATCCGCAAATTTCCACACGATTCGGACGATATAACTGGATGAAAGAACAATAGCGATCAAGCTAATAAGACTGGTGATCGCTATTTGCCACTTAAAGCTTTTGGTTGAATCAACAAAAGATGCGCTCATGTTGGTTTCAAAATGCTTGGTAAAGACTGAAATTTCCTGAAAAAGCTTGTCATGAATGGAATGCCCGTTGTTATCGATCATCTCAATTGCTGCAGCCTTATCACCTTTAGCATTAAGTTCGATTACTTTATCTTTATAAACATTAAATTCAATAATAATTTCCTTTAGATTATGGACCATATTTATTTGCTCGCTGGTATTGACTTTGGATTCCAACAAGGTAAGATCCTGACTCACTCTTTCACTTAACATATCAACATGATCCAATTCCTTTTGAATCGAAGCTTTGTTAGTGAAAAGGACCACATTTCTTAAACCAATGGCCTCATCTTTTATTTCCTTTTGGATTTTTGTCGCTAACAATGCCTTCTCATAATTGAGTTGAGTAAGCTCCGTCAATTTCGTCAGATTTTGAATCTGTAATAACCCAAAAACGATGATGAGAAGAACAATGATTGGCTTACTGCTAATTCCCAGAATTAGCTTCGTTTTGAATTTCATAAAGAGCTCCTCGCACTAAATTTTACATGCTGAATGTCCTTATCTTATGCTTTAAGATTCTCACCCTCTTCAATACATGTTTGGTATACCTTTGCCATAGCCTGCAAGCGATCATTAACGGCTAGTTTTTGAAAAATCCGTGTAATATGATTTTTTACTGTATGTTCACTAATAAATAACACATCTGAAATTTCTTTATTGCTTAACCCATTTACTAAAAGCTTAAATACATCCATTTCTCTTGATGAAATAGCGTATAGTTGTTCAGTACGAAGCAGTGCTGCATCGAGAAGCGATGCACTTGAAAACCCACCGGAAGCTTCCACATGTCCACTCGTTAATTCTCCTTTATTGCTCTTTTCCTTCTTTTCAAAACGGATAATTCCCTTGCGGTTCGTTGTTTTAGAGAGAGCCGGAACAAGAAACGCTTCGAATTCGGCAGCAGGTACAGGAGGAGAAAAAAGGTAACCCTGGGCCTCGTCACATTGGTATTTTTTCAAAAAATCTAACTGTTCCTCTGTCTCAACACCCTCAGCAACCACCGACATATGAAGTCCGTGAGCTAACGAAATAATCGAGGAAATGAGCGTTTGGCTATGTGAGGCATCTTTGGAAATATCCCTTATAAAGGATCGGTCAATTTTTATGGTATGGACTGGAAAACGCATGAGATAGCTTAATGAGGAATAACCTGTACCAAAGTCATCGATACTGACCCGAATCCCCCATTTTCTAAGTTGGTTTAATGTTCTTGTGATGATCTCCTCGTTTCCCAATATGGTTGATTCGGTAATTTCAATTTCTAACCATTCTGGGCCTAGTTCCGTTTCCTTTAAAATTTGCTGAATTCTGCCAACCAAGTCTTTTTGTAAAAATTGTTGGGCTGAGAAATTCACTGATATTTGAATGGGGGCATATCCAGCTTGCTGCCAAGCTTTATTTTGCAGACAAACAGACTTAAGTACCCAGTCGCCAAATGCCATTATGTCCCCCGACTCTTCTGCCAGCGGGATAAATTCCGCAGGAGAGACAGGACCCCAGTTCGGATGATTCCATCTTAATAAGGCTTCGGCATTTCTAACTTTACCCGTTTCAATATCTACTCGAGGCTGATAAACAATGGATAACTCCTCACGTTCGATCGCTTTTCGCAAGTCGTTCCTTAAAATAAAGTTCTTATATGATTGGATATTCATCCCGGAATGGAATACCTTATATCTATTTTTCCCTTGTTCTTTTGCACGATAAAGGGCCGCATCTGCGTTCCTCATTAATACTTGGGCATCCTCTCCGTCGTAGGGAAAAACACTAATTCCTATAGAAGTGGTCATGTATAATTCATAGTTATCAATAAAGAATGGCTCTTTATAAACCTCTAAAATAGTCTCTGCTAGTTCAAGTGCGCTTTCCCGGTCCGTATCTGGTAAAAGAATCGTGAATTCGTCTCCGCCTAACCTTGCCACTAAGTCCTGGGCTCTTGCAGTGGCCGAAAGTCTTTTGGCGATTTCCAGTAGCAATTTATCCCCTACAATATGCCCGAGTGAATCATTAATATATTTAAATCGGTCCATGTCCAAATACATCATCGCTAAAGGTTGATTAGACTGCCTGCCTTTATTTAGCATGAACGTTAATTTTTCATTAAATAATCTTCTATTTGGCAGCTCCGTCAAGCTGTCGTAATAGGCCATATGGGTAATCTTTTCCTGATCATGCTTCTTCTTGGAAATATCACGGATCGTAACAGCAATAAGACAGCGATCCTGTACATATCTTTTGCCAATTTGGATTTCAGCCGGAAAGACTGTTCCATCTTTTCTAGTAGCCTTAATCTCTTCCAGATTGTCATGACCCGATAGATAACTTACATTCTTTATCGTATTTAATAAACTTTTAATATAATTAGTAGATTCTTCTCCTAAAAATAGCTCCAATACACTTTTTCGGATTAATTCATGCTCATGATATTGGAACATTCCTTTAATGGCCGGGTTGACTTTTAAGATCCTCCCACTTTCATCAATGACAATCATGGTGTCGATGGAGGTTTCACTGATCACATTTGCTAATGCTTCAGAAATGCGCAATTGAGAAGTCAAATTCGATAGCTCCACATTAGCCTTTTCTAATTCCTTTGTTTTCTCCGTAAGAATAGCGGCTTGCTGTCTTAGCTGCTGATTTAATTTATAAATCTCAATAAAACGTTCGACTTTTGCTTTTAAAATAGTAGGTTCGAGAGGTTTCAGAATATAATCAATCGCACCGAGGGAATATCCGGTGAAAATATGCTCGGAATCCATATTATTGGCGGTAATAAAAAGAATGGGAATGTTTTTCGTCTTTTCGCGTGCTTTAATAATCTTGGCTGTCCCGAAGCCGTCTATACCAGGCATTTGTACATCTAGCAAGATTGCCGCAAAATCATGCCTTAGCAGGCATTTTAGTGCCTCTTCACCCGAAGAAGCTTTTACTAAATTGTAATCTTCATGCTCAATAATCGCTTCCAAAGCTAATAAATTCTCGGGTCTATCATCGACTAATAGGATATTTATTTTACTATCAATGCTCATCATAATCCTCCCCTCTTGTACATAGGACCAAAAGGTATTCTTTATAAGTAATAAATTAGTATTCTTTTAGTTAACCTATAAGTAGGTAGAGTTAACTATCATTTTACTTATTATTACAAAATTCGGATCATATTAACATAGTTTCGACAAATTTAGACAATGACAATTATCGCCGATTTCCCCTTTTTAGCAGACTAAGAGCCTGATTAAATTATGATAAATCGGACAAAAAATAAATATCACCTGTTATTCCTATCTTTTTCATTCCCGAAAAAAAGGGAATATACTCCTAGTAGTGATGCATGGGGACGGTTCTCTTGCCTCATTGTGAGGCCGAAGAACCAACCCCAGCTCCACAAATCTAGTAAAATAAAAAAGAGGTTGAAACCAAATCAGTTCAACCTCATTTTTTCATATTAAATTATTCCGCATCCATAAATGGATAAGCAATATCTGCAGTTGGTGCAAAGTTTTCTTTGATCACACGAGGACTGGTCCAGCGGATCATGTTAAAGACAGAACCTGCTTTATCATTTGTACCAGAACCACGAGAACCGCCAAATGGCTGTTGGTTAATCATCGCGCCAGTTGGTTTATCGTTGATATAGAAGTTTCCGGCTGCACCCGATAAGCGGCGTTCTAAATGAAGAATGGCCCCGCGGTCTTGTGCAAAAATAGAACCGGTTAAGGCATACATAGATGCTGTATCTACTGCCTCTAATGTTTCTTCCAATTTATCATTTTCATAAACATAGATTGTTAAGACTGGTCCAAAAATTTCTTCGACCATTGTCTTAAAGTTTGGATTCTTTGTCACAATAATGGTTGGTTGAACGAAATATCCAACAGAATCATCATAAGTACCGCCCGCAATAATTTCCGCTTCTTCAGAATCTGCTGCGTAATCGATATAGCTTGTAATTGAATCGAAAGCTGCTTTATCAATAACTGCACCCATGAAGTTTTTAAAGTCGCGGACATCCCCAACTTTAAGCTTTGCAGTTTCTGCCACTAAACCAGCCTTTACCTCTTCCCACAAGCTTGCAGGAATGTAGGCGCGAGAAGCTGCTGAACACTTTTGACCTTGGTATTCAAACGCACCACGAACAAGGTTCGCTACTACTTTGTCTGCTTGTGCCGTTTCGTGAGCAAATACAAAGTCTTTACCACCTGTTTCCCCAATTAAACGAGGATAAGATTTATAGTTTGCAATGTTTTCTCCGACAGTTTTCCAAATCGTCTGGAACGTGCTTGTTGAACCAGTAAAGTGGAATCCAGACATACGAGGGTCTGTTAATACAACTTCTGATACTTGTGAACCACGAGAAGGTACGAAGTTGATGACCCCTTTTGGTAATCCTGCTTCTTCTAAAATACGCATAAAGTAGTAGTTTGCTAGAATTGAAGTTGTCGCTGGTTTCCAAACGACCACATTCCCCATCATGGCAGGAGCTGCTGGCAAGTTTCCGCCAATGGCTGTGAAGTTAAATGGAGAAATCGCCAATACGAAACCGTCTAATGGACGGTAATCTGTACGATTCCATACATTCTTCATGCTGCTTGGCTGAATTTGATAAACCTGATTTGCATAATCAACGCCAAAACGTAAGAAGTCTACTAATTCTTGGGCTGAATCAATTTCAGCTTGAACAGCTGTTTTGGACTGTCCTAACATTGTCGCAGCATTCATGACATCACGGTATGGTCCAGAGATTAAATCAGCAGCTTTTAAGAAAATAGCGGCGCGGTGTTCCCAGACCATATTAGCCCATGCTTCTTTCGCTGCCATAGCCGCTTCAACAGCATCACGCAGCTCTTTTTCTCCGGCTTGCGAATAGTTTGCTAAAACATGTTGATGGTCATGTGGCATAACCACTTGCTTCACTGTATCTGTCTTTATATTTTCGCCATTAATAATCACAGGGATATCGACTACAACGCTAGATTGGCGTTGTAATTCTGCTTTTAGTGTTTCCCGTTCTTTTGTACCTGGGGCATAGGTATTGCCCGGCTCATTTGTTGGTGTTGGGATTTTGAAAATTCCGTTACTCATTCTTTTACGTCCCTTCCTTTTAAAATTACAGTATATTAATATTCCAAAAACGAATTACCTGGTTACTTTTTTCTTGCTGGCTCTTCCTGCTATAAACGCACCTACTCCAATTCCCAATAGAGTGTTGGTTTTCTTATTAAACACTTGTTTAAACACAAGATTTAAATTCTGTGGACGCTCAGCCAGACGGCGCATGAAATAGCCGTACCAATCCTTTCCGAATGGCACATAGGTACAGAAGTTAAACCCTTCTTTGGCAAGCTCCAGCTGCAAGTCCTTCCTGAATCCATAAAGCATTTGAAATTCATATTTATCCTTTGGAATTTGATGTTTCTTGGCAAACTCCTTTACATGATTAATAATCCGATGATCATGAGTGGCGATGGACGTAAACTTTCCGTTCAGCAAGTGGTATTCGATGAGCCGAATATAGTTCTGGTCAATTTCTTTTTTATCCTGATACGCTAAGTTTTCAGGTTCTTTATACGCCCCTTTTACAATTCTTAATCGGTAGTCCTTGTATCTTTTGATATTTTCTTCCGATTCATAGAAGTAGGCCTGAATGACCGTTCCAACATTATCATAGTCCACGGATAGTTCATCAATGATGTCAAAGGATGGTTTAAGATGGCCGTAATCCTCCATATCAAAGTTGATAAAGATGTTATACTCATGAGCCAGCGCAACAATCTCCCTTAGATTATCGACGCAAAATGTGTATTCGATATCCAAGCCAAGCTGAGTCGGCTTCAGGGAAATATGAGCATCTAAATTATTTTCATGAATAGCCTTTATTACCGCTAGGATTTGTTCCTTTGCCTCTAGTGCCTCTTCTTTCTGAAAAACAAATTCACCCAAATTGTCAATCGTGGCGGAAATGCCATGAGCATTCAAAGCCTTAACACTTTCGACCATTTCCTTAATGTTTGTACCGGCAACAACCGATTGTGCCCCCATTTTCAAGCCCCAGCGTTTTGCTCCACTGTTTAAGGCTTTATTTTGCGAAAGGTGGATAAAAAAATCTCTAGTTAGTCCCATTGTGTGATTCCTCCAATTTTCCGATTGTCATCAAACATGCTATTTCAACAAAAAGTCCGTTTTTGTTTGTACCTATTTACAATGCAAGTATCATGCCAATGCAGAATCCCCTCAAAAAACTGTATCTTCCAAAAGTTATGTACAATTATCTTGTACAAAAGTGTAAACTAAGTGTAAAGAGGTAAACACTTTTGTAAACTATTAAATATTGTGTAAGGTGATGGTATGTTAAAAGAAAAAGTCTCACTAAACTCTCTCTCCATTCCGTTCGAGCAGGATAAAGTCAGTGATAACATGAAAAGAATTCCTGCAAATACTTTACTTTCCGAACTTGACCTTAGGTCTCTCCCGCTCCACCAGGATCTTGTGTTAATCGATGAGGCTGGGAATCCAACCGGCATAATACCTTTTGCCATTTTAATAAAAACGATTTTTCAAGAATGGAAGAATCTCACGAAGGTATATCAAACCTTCCTCCGTACCGTTGATGACGCCATTACCGTCGTAGACGCCGGTGGAAAAGTCATTGCCTGGAATCCTAAGGCTGAAGAATTGTATGAAACCTCTGCCGAAAAAATCATTGGCGCCCAAATCACCGAATTTTTTAAAAAGGAATCAGTGGTATTAATGTCCACGTTAAATGAAGGCAAAGGAGTCTTCCAACAATACAACCAGCCCAAGGAAGGCGTTCACGTACTCATCAATACACTCCCGATCATGGCAGAGGAAAAAGTGATCGGCGGCATTTCTGTCGAACGTAACATTACCGAAATAGTAAGGCTGAATGATGAATTAATCACCACCACTGCCTATATTCAGGACCTCGAAAGTAAAATCGAGCCGAAAGAAATCGAGGATGCTTTTCATAAAATTAAAGGAAGAAGCCGGGCAATAAATGATGCGATTACTCTGGCTAAAAAAGTGGCACAAACCGATGCGACTGTGATGATTACAGGAGAAAGCGGGGTCGGAAAGGAACTGTTTGCCCAGGGCATTCATAAAGCGAGTGCCCGTTCCGATGGGCCTTTTGTGGCGATCAACTGCGGCGCCATCCCCGCAGCACTGTTTGAAAGCGAATTATTTGGCTATGAGAAAGGGGCATTTACGGGAGCGGTCAAGGAAGGCAAACGAGGAAAAATTGACACGGCCAAAAACGGCACCTTGTTCCTGGACGAAATCGGAGAGCTGCCGCTGGAACTTCAAGTAAAACTGTTGCGCGTTCTCCAAGAAAAACAATATTACCGGGTTGGCGGCACCCAGCCGATTCCCGTCGACGTCCGGATTATCTCTGCCACCAACCGGGATTTGGAAATCCTAATCAAGGATGGAATGTTTCGCGAGGATTTATACTATCGCCTCAATGTCGTGACGATTCCAATTCCGCCGCTCCGTGAGCGAATAGAAGATTTGCCTGAACTCGTCCAATTATTTTTAAAAGAGTTTGCCTATAAATATAGAAAGCCAATCCCTGACATCGCCCCAGAGGTGATGGTAACCTTCATGCATTCTCCTTGGAGAGGCAATATCCGCCAGCTGAAAAATACGATTGAAAGACTGGTAATCCTGGCAGATGATAATCGCATCACATCAGCCCAGCTGCCAAATAACCTGGTCAGGCGGGATTATCAAACGCCACTCCAAGAAAGGGACAACGTTCCCGCAGATGAACGGTCAAAGTTAATCCAAGCGCTGAAAAAAACCTATGGAAACAAAATGGCCGCTGCCAAATTGCTAGGAATTTCCCGCGTGACACTTTATAACAAACTGAAAAAATATGGTCTGCAAGAATCATACAAATAAAACAAAGGCCGGGCTTAAGAAGAACCCGGCCTTTGTCACTGTTGACATTCAAAATATTCCTAGAGATGTTTAACTATTTCAGGCCAACGGTTTCTCCATGGATTGGCTTGTTCATAAGCAGCTGAGGCTCGTAAAACCAGGGCATCATCTAAATGCCGGCCGATAATCTGCAAGCCGATTGGCAGCCCTTCATCTGTCCAACCCGCCGGAACACTTGCAGCCGGTTGTCCCGTCATATTAAAGGGAGCGGTAAACGATAGCCAATGAGAGCGTGAAACCCTGCGGCCATCTATGTATTTGGGCCCATTAATACCAACTTCAAATGGAGGGACTCCCAAGGTTGGGGTCAAAACCAAATCATAATCTTCCATGAACCGTCTCATTTTCATATTAATCTCTTGCCTTACAACTGCCGCATCTGTAAGGTCTTCTGCCGTCCATTCTTTCCTTATAAAGGCTAGTAAACTAGGATCCATGTCATCCGCGTACTCTTCCGCTAGTTTTCTCAACCCTCTTAAATCACTGTCACGTGCAATAAGGGCCGCAAAAGCAGGCAATGGATCAGAGAAACCAGGATGAGCGATCTCAATATGACAACCTAACTGTTCAAACACCTTCACAGCCTCTGAAGTAATTTTACGGACAACGGGATCAACGGTTGCATAACCCCAATCGGGACTATAGGCAATTTTTAATCCTTTCATGTCCGTATTCTTTATCACTTCCAAATAGTCTAATCCCTCATCTGGTAGACTATGTCTATCCATGTGGCTAGGCCCCGCAATAATCGATAAGATTAATGCGCTATCCTCTACAGTCTTTGTAATAGGTCCATCACATTCCAGCGTTTCCCAACTGCTGGCACCTGGATACCGCGGATCACGGCAGCCAGGATACAGCGGTACTCTGCCGAATGATGGCTTTATTCCGTATATCCCGCAAAAACTGGTAGGTACTCGAAGTGATCCTCCGCCGTCATTGCCAATTGAAAGAGCGGTCATACCGGTGGCAACAGCTACAGCTGAGCCGCCACTAGAACCGCCAGGAGTTTTGCTTAAATCCCAAGGGTTTCTGGTTAATCCAAATAGTTTGTTATCTGTTACACATTGGTATCCAAGCTCAGGAATATTCGTTTTTCCAACGATGATCGCACCTGCATCTTTTAATCTAGCAACGCAAACATCGTCCTCGTCTGGTATAAAGTTCTCATAAATTTTTGAGCCAAACGTTGTGCGAATCCCTTTCGTCGGCACTAAATCCTTAATGGCCATCGGAACACCATGGAGCGGTTTTAGCTCCTCCCCCGACATGACCGCTTTTTCAGCCTCTTTTGCCGCCTTCATAGCATTTTCTTCGTCAAGTACACAAAAGGCGTTTAATTGGGGGTTTAATAGGTGAATACGATGAAACACAGCCCCCATTACTTCAACCGGTGATAATTGTTTCTCCCTTATTAAACGTGCTTGTTCTGAACCCGACATCTTACAAATTTGACCGTGTTGGTTACCCATAATTCCTCCCTGGTAATATTTCTATATTATTCATCCTCTTACAAAGGTAAACAGACATACTTAGGCATTCCAACTTAACATATAATTATATGAATAATCAGTATATTTTAATTATAGCCCCCTTCTTGCCATTTCTACAAGTTCAGGTCGTGGTGAAACTACATTGGTATACCTCTTTCCCTCGGGGTATGATGCACGAGAACCGTCCCTATGCATCACCCTATAAAATTTTTAAATAACAAATATAAAAAATGCTAATACGGATGGAGTGAGCATATGAATTTAAATAAACTTGATGCTTTTGTTTTGGTTGTAGAGAAAGGGAGCTTTTCCGAGGCAGCAACGGCTCTTAATAGTTCACAGCCAGCGATCAGTCTTAAGATTAAAAGTTTGGAAGAGGAACTCGGACTTCCCCTGCTTGACAGGGGGATAGCGGGGATTCAGCCAACGGCTGCAGGCACGCTGGTTTACCAGGCAGCGAAAGAATTGCGACGAAGATGGCAGAAACTTGAGGATGATCTGCATGGACTTCAAGACACCCTAACCGGAAACCTGACCATCGGCGCCAGCACCATTCCCGGTACATACCTAGTTCCCGGTTTGGTAAAAGCTTTTCGTGATCATTTTCCAAACGTCGAGGTATCCATCGATATCAATGATTCTGAGGACTCCCTTAAAAAGTTGCTCGACCAGCAAGTGGATATCGCGATTGTAGGGATGAAGCCTGCTTCTCTCAAGTTAAACTCCCGCCAGCTTACAAATGATTCGCTCGTGTTAATCACGCCGAACGATCACCCGCTCGTCCATACGGCGGAGTCGGATTTCAGCCAGCTGCCCCACTATGAATTTGTCGTCAGAGAAAGCGGTTCGGGCACCAGAAAGAGAATGGAAGAATTTCTCGCCGGACATGGTTTCGAGTTATCTGATTTAAAAATTGGCTTATCGATTGGAAGCACCGAGGGGGTGATTGCCGCTGTTGAAGCCGGGCTTGGCATCAGCTTTATTTCAAAACTGGCTGCTCTTCCCGCAGTAAAGGCTGGCCGCGTCCAAATGGTCGAAAATATCGATCCAATTCAGCGCAGCTTTTATTTTACTACCCTTAAAGAAGCTGAAAATCGGCCGTTAATCAAAGAGTTTGCCAATTTATTATTTAAATAGTTTTTAAAGGGAGTGGAAAACCATGAAAACCAGCAAAACGATGATTTTAACCTATTCGGCAATGGGGATTGCCTTAAATGTGATTTTAGGTACCGTCGTTTCATCTTTAAAAATTCCACTTTTGTTCTTAGATACGATTGGCACCGTGTTAATTGCTGTTTTATTCGGGCCATGGTGGGGAGCACTGGCGGGCGCCTTAACAAATGTGGTGCTCGGCGTGACTACCGGAGGTTCCGCCATTTTCTTTGGGCTTGTGAACGTAGCGATTGCCTTAGTGGTTGGTTATATCGCGAAAAAGTTTGATTTTACCAAATGGTATGTTGCACTGATAACAGGGCTGATTTTATCAGTTGTGGCCCCATTAATCGGCACGCCCATT
Organism: Neobacillus sp. SAB-20_R2A; assembly: GCF_049568635.1. Taxonomy (NCBI): domain Bacteria; kingdom Bacillati; phylum Bacillota; class Bacilli; order Caryophanales; family Bacillaceae; genus Neobacillus; species Neobacillus sp. SAB-20_R2A. Next base: position 5,533,034 of record NZ_CP145895.1, read on the forward strand.
GCCGTTGCCGTTTTCGGCGGTTTGAATGGCAGCGGAATGGATGTTGTGGTGCTCTGGCTCCGGGCTGCCGGTGATAGTGTGTTTGCTTCCACGTTTATTTCCAGAATTACCGGGAACTTTGTCGATAAAATTATTACCTGCCTGCTCGTAATGTTCATGATCACCAGGCTGCCGTATTTTGCAAAAATGGTAAAGAAGGAGAACCGAAATGCAGCGTAGCAAACAGATCCTCATTGTTTCCCATTGTATTTTAAACCAAAATACCGTCATTCCGGATGAGGCCAGAGCAGCGGGAGCAATTTTTTCAGCTGTAGAATGGGCAATGAAACAAGGCTATGGATTGCTGCAGCTTCCCTGTCCGGAATTTACTTTTCTAGGACTGGACCGGCCGCCGATGACGTACGAGCAATATAATACGGCGGAATACCGAAAACATTGCCGTGAAATTTTGAAGCCTGTTTTGTTTCAAGCCGAGGATTACTTAAAAAACGGCTATGAGATTGCAGGAATTCTTGGCATCCAAAGCAGCCCCTCCTGCGACCCCACGCGCGGCATTTTTATGGAGGAATTGACCATGATGTTTGCTGAAAAGGGTATCAAACTAAAGACCCATTGGTATTTGCCCAATACCAGCGAACCGGTTTTTGACAGCGATAAACATTTTGTAGAGTGACGCTCTTCATTTTAAAGGCCAGCTTTGTCGAAAAGCTGGCTTTTTTTGATGCACGGGGACGGTTCTCTTGCATAAAAAAAGAGGGAAATGAGGCAAAAGAACCGTCCCCATGCATCACTTGTCACATTTATTGTTGAAATTTATAAAAAATTGTTGTAATTTGCCGGGTGAATATTTTACTATAATAATTGAAAATATTACCTCAATTTCATAGATTCTGTAATTGATTTATATATAAAATTGAATATAGGTGGGCAAGTAGAGATGGTGTATGATGGGATTTTGTTGGCTTTGGTTGTTGGGTTTATCCGGAAAGGGAATCTAAGGGGGCTGGCCCAGTTAAAGCTGAAGTGGGGCTGGATTTTTCCTTTATTGTTGATTGTTCAAATCATTACCTTTGTCTATCAGAATGATATCAAGATGCTCGGAAAAGCCAGTGAATCTATTTATATGGCAGTATATATCATTGGTTTGCTATTTTTGTACTTAAACAGACATCATAAAGGGTTTGTAATTATATTTATCGGTGTGTTTTTGAACTTTTTGGTGATGGTGGTAAACGGGGGACGAATGCCGGTCTCGGAAGAAGCCGCAGCTGTGCTCGATCCCATGTATATCCAGGCCCTTAAGGACGGTTTATACGCGAAACATGTTCTATTAACGGACTCAACGATACTTGGGTTTTTAGGCGATATCATACCATTGGGCCCTCCATATCCACGGACACAAGTCATTAGCATTGGCGATGTGGTGATGAATATTGGTGCGTTTCTGTTTATCCAATATTTAATGCTCCAGCCAAATAAAAAAAATAGTGAAGATACCTCCCTTTCTTTTAAAGGAGGTGAAACACGATGAAAAAAGCTCAAGGCCTTAAGATCACTGGTTTACTTTATAATGCAATCATTATTGGTTCTGTTATAATTGCATTAACATCAGGATTCAAATTTGGTGAATAATGATTACCGAAGGGAAGTTATGTTGCATAACTTCTCTTTTAAAAATTTATCGATATGAGAAGTGAAAAATAATGCGACTGTTTAAAACTCCAGCTAATCGATACATTTCCCTAGTTTCCATAGGCAGCATCATCGTATTTTTAGTCTCAATTGACTTTAGAAACTACAACAGTCATGATTGGACTGTCATTTATGCGTTAGTTGGCGCCATCCTGCTGCTTAATCATTATAATATTCTCCTTCCGCCGAAGGGTAATGCCCTTTCGATGGATTCTTCCGTATTTTTGGCAAGCCTGTTTTTATTCGGCTTAAATATAACACTCTATGTTTTATTGATTTTTTCTGTGATTTTTCTTTTCTCCCTGCGAAAAATGGTATGGTGGAAACATGTTTATAATTTTTCAATTTACACTTTAATGATTATAACGGCTCATTATGTCTTTCTTTACTTAGGTGGAACAACAGGTTCGATTCAACCAAGTAATTTAATTCCTTATGCTGTTTCTTTAAGTGTCTATTTTGCAGTAAATATCCTTTTACTAGGGATCTATTTTTTATTAGTCGCCGATGAAAATCTAATGAATGTGTTAGCAGAAATGATTAAAGAGGCGATTGCCCCTTATTTTAGTACTCTTATGCTTTCGCTAGTTTTGGCTACTTTAATGAGTTCCAATCCCATCTTTGGCCTGTTTCTATTTACTTGTATTACCGTTTTACTATCGGTAGCATTTCAACAGCATTTTAGCTTGTTTAAAATGATTTCTGAAAAAGCTAACAGAGATTACTTAACCGGTCTAAATAATCATGGATATTTTAAAGAACTATTGGAAAAAGAAGTCTCGATTGCCAAGGACACGGAGCAGCCTTTAAGTGTGGCTCTTCTTGACCTTGATGATTTTAAAAAATATAACGATATTCACGGGCACATCCAAGGAGACCAGCTTCTGAAGGAGTTTGGTGCTCTTTTAGAAAAAGAAGCAAAGTTGAACAACTATACGGTTGCCCGCTATGGTGGAGAAGAATTCTCCCTTCTCATGCCGAAGACTAGCCTTCGTCAGGCCCATTCTTTTATCAATGAACTTAGAAAGAAAACTAATGATACCCATTTTAAAGGGGTTGAAAAATTGGCCTATGGCTGCCTATCCTTCTCAGCTGGAATTGCTGCCTGTTCGAAGGAAACATATAGCATTTCTGAGCTGTTAAATCACGCAGACCAGGCCATGTATTCCGCGAAGGACCAAGGAAAAAATCTCGTCCAGCTCTTTAATGAGCATTCCGAATATACGGTGCAGCACTCCCTTTCGATGGACAAGGAGCTCGAAGAAGCAGAGCAACAGCTCAAAATCTTCCTTTCGAAAGATGTTTACACCTATCGTCACAGCAAACGGGTGTACCAGTATGCGGTTGATTTTTCCCGCAAGTTAAACTTATCGGATAGTGAGCGTAAGAATCTGATCCTTGGCGCTCTCATTCATGATATTGGCAAGCTCGAAATTCCACGGGATATTTTAAATAAAAAAGGAAAGCTTGAGCCCCATGAATGGGAAATGATGAAAAAGCATGTGACCTGGGGCAAGGAAATTATCTCGACCAATAAGAAACTGGAAGATTTAATTCCGTTAGTCGAACTCCATCACGAACGGTATGACGGGAACGGCTATCCTTATGGCCTAAAAGGAGTATCGATCCCTAAACTAGCACGGATTTTATGCATCATTGACTCCTTCGACGCCATGACAACCGAACGGCCTTACCAAAAAACAAAAACATTTAAAGAAGGCATAGCAGAACTAAGAGCCTGCTCCGGAAAGCAATTCGACCCTCAATTCGTCGAACCATTCATAGAAATCATCGAACAGCTCGAACACGTGGAAGAAGTCGGGTGATGCATGGGGACGGTTCTCATGCATCAAAAATTGTTATACTGAGGATGATTACGCTCTGCTTGCTACGGCGCAGGGCGGTTTTTGATGCACGGGGACGGTTCTTTTGCATCAAATATGGGAATGCTGACATAAAAATTTCTATCAATCTTAGATAAAATTCGGGTGGAAACTGTGGCACCCGAATTTTTTCTCTTTATCCGCATTCCTATGGTATAGTGTAAAAAAAGCAGGGGTTGATAGGATGTCTTTCTTGGGACTATTCCAGCAGTTGCCCATAAAAATTTTAACGGTGGCACTGCTGATTATATTTACGGTTTATTTGATCCGCAAATCCATCAGACTTTTCTTTGACAACACGAGCTTTTTGGATGAAAAGCGGGAAGAGACATTGATGCATTTCGCCAACCAGGTGACAAAGGTATTGGGACTGGTGTTTTTCTTTATTTATGTCCTTAGCCATTTCTTCAAACTGGAAAAGCTTGTCACTGGTTCGGTCGTGGTGGCAGGTGCCTTGGCATTGATTTTTCAGCATATCATCCGCGATTACATTATGGGGCTGACTTATTTGTTTGAGCGCCAAATCCAGCTCGGGGATTATGTCATCATCAACGGAAACCATCAGGGGGTAATCGAGGGAATCAGCATGCGCCACTTGAATATCCGCCAGTATGACGGTTACCTCTATACAGTCTCCTATAGCAACATCACTGAACTTCAGAACGGGAGCCGGGGAAGGCGCCGGGTGAACGAAAGTCTTGTCCTGGATTATAAGCAAAATCCAGATGATGCCTTTAAGGTGATGGAGGAAGTGGCACAAACATGCAACGAGAAGTACGGTGAATACCTTTTGAAGGATGAGAACGGCGTTCCTGTAGAGAGTTTCCAATTCAACCAAATCACGGAGCTGAACGTGGAGTTCAGTGGACACCGGTATTCATTATCAGGTCTTGTGAAGGAAGCGGATTACGTGGAAGCGGGTAAAAAGGTGAGGTATGAACTTGCGATGGCTGCCTACAAGAATGACTTGATGATGGCAGAGAGCCCTAACATAAGCCTCGAAAAATCATAAAAAGCAAGAGTTTTTATCTTTTGCTTTTATAATTTTTCATCGCAACTGTGGAATGCAGTCTCCTGTGATGAACCGATAACGGGTTATTTACGCTGTTTGAATAAAAGCCGGCTTACTCGCTCGGTAAATTCCTCCAACCCAAAACTTGCTAAGTTCATCCGGAGATACCAATGTTTTATAGTTTCTAGAATCCATAAAGGTACTTGGTTGCCAGAAATGAAGTGATAAAAGTTTTTATATGCCCATACAAGGTGTTCCCAGCGGCGGTCGTTTCCCTCTTTGACATATTCCGATACGTCTAGAACCTTGCCTCTTCCATTTTGCAGAAGGATGTTTTTTAGGTGAATGTCTCTCGGATTCAATCCTTGACTACGGACATACTCCCGAGCCTCCTCTACGTCCTGAATGGCTTGCTCGGTGATTGGAATGCCTTGCAATAGACAATCATAAAAAGTTACTCCCTCTTCGAAACTTAAAACGATGTAGTTGATTCCGCTCCCATAAAGTTGTGGGAAATAACGGGACCCCTTTAAATGTTCGTAGACATGTTTCTCCACTTCTTTTTTCTTTAATGCTTGATGGGAATATACTTTAAATACATAGTTCGGTGTCAGATGATACTGAAAAACGGCAGCATCTGTTCCGATTCCAATACATTTCAGACCTTCAGCAACCCCAATAATGGTAACAGGTTGATTATTTTCATTACCTTTCACTTCAATGTTCCTGAGTGCTTCATCCGCCAGTTTCCAATCTGGAATCATGAAAATCTCCTCTTTGTTTCGCTTTTTTACTTTGACAACAAATCCACTTCCCAATTTCGAGCATTATATTTGTTGAGTATTTCTAGGTTCATACAACCTGTGTAGGATTGATCATTTAGCTCTTCCATAAAGTTATACGATTATTTATAAGGGAAGTTTCAGAAATTATTCCAAACACCGAAGGATTATCATATAAACATGTTAGTTATAGAAGGAATAAACCAGGGGGATGATGCACGGGGACGGTTCTCATGCATCAGCGAAGTGTGAGTGAGGCACAATAACCGCCCTATTCCCCAGTTGGAAAGTAAAAGTGGAATTTTGGAAAGTAAAAGTAGAAAATCGGTAAGTATTTGCTCAAAAAGTGAAAGTAAAATCATCGAATTGGAAAGTAACCACACCAATCCGGAAAGTATATCCAAATTATTGGAAATCTCCCCAGAATAGGTTATTAAATAGTTACCCAGACCAGGTTGCCGCCTGGTTTTTTGCTGTTTAGAAGCACGAAGGGAATATTCAGTAAAAAATATTCCCCCTCCCCTTCTTTTAGCCTTTAAAACACTAAATAAAAGGTTAATTCCCACTTTTCACCCCTTCGTAAAGTACCACTTTCTCAGCCCAATAGATAAAATGATGCACAAGAACCGTCCCCATGCATCTTTGTGACAATCCAATGAAAGTGCTTGCACAAAATAGTAAACTATGATATTTTTTACTTGTTTAAAAAATAGACATGTCTAAAAAAAATACAACTAAACCAAGGAGCAGAAAAACAATGGTTACTACTAAAGAAACACCTCATATTAAACCAAACGGAGTGGAAATAGCTGAAACGGTCCTTTTACCTGGGGATCCTTTAAGAGCGAAGTTTATTGCGGAAACCTTTTTAGAGAATGCCCAGTGCTTTAACGAAGTCAGAGGAATGTTAGGGTATACAGGCACATACAAGGGGAAGAAAATTTCTGTTATGGGCACTGGGATGGGTGCACCAAGCATGGGGATCTATTCTTGGGAATTAATCAATGTCTTTGGCGTTAAAAATTTAATTCGAATTGGTACTTGTGGTGCCATGCAAGAAAACATTGATTTATATGATGTAATTTTTGGAATGGGAACCGCAACGGATTCAAATTTTGGCCAGCAATTTAATTTACCTGGACAATTTCCATTAACGGCCTCTTTTGAGCTTTTGGAAAAAGCAAAAAAAGTCGCTGACGAAAAAGGCCAGAAAGTTCACATCGGAAACATCTTATCAAGCGATGTATTTTATAGTGCTGATCCAACAGCTATCAAAAAGTGGCAAGATATGGGCATTTTGAGTGTCGAAATGGAATCTGTGTCATTATATTGGAATGCCATCCAAGCACGTGTAAACGCATTATGTATTTTAACAGTAAGTGATCATTTAATTACAGGACAACAAACTACTCCTGAAGAACGTCAAACGGCATTTACGAAAATGATGGAAATCGCCTTGGAATTAGCATAACAATCAAAAGCAGCCAAGCACCCTTCACCTCACCAAATATGATGGGTGCTTGGAATAACCGACAAGTAAACAGTAAAATACTAATTTTTTTAAAACAAATAGAAAGCGTTATCCCAGCTCAAAAAACAAACATAATTTACGTCGGAGGTATATTCATAATGAATAGCTCAATTGATCAAAAACCAATTGTAAACGTAAGCAAAATTGTTCCGGTTATCTTAACTTTAATGATCTTTTCACTCGTGATCGATAACTCTTTTAAAATTATTTCTCCAGATTTAGTAAAGTATTTTGGTGTATCAGCAAGTACGGTTAGCTGGCAAGTAACACTTGCTGGATTAGTCATCGGGATTGGAGCCGTAGTTTATTCTTCTCTATCTGATTCAATCAGTGTTCGAAATCTATTAGCAGCAGGTATTATATTAATTTGCGCAGGATCCTTACTTGGTTATATAGTACACACGAATTACTGGTTAATCGTGGTTTCGAGAATCATCCAAGCTGCTGGTTTAGGGGCGACTGAAACACTTTACTTAATTTTTGTCGCTAAATACGCAAGTCTAGAAGAACAGAAAAAATATATGGGTTATAGTACAAGTAGTTTCCAGCTTGCGACCGTTATTGGAATCGTAACAGGCGGATTTGTTTCTACTTATCTGCAATGGCAAAACCTATTTTTAATTCCTTTACTAAGCTTATTATTATTACCATTCATTCTTAAGTATCTACCAAAAGAAGAACGAAAGAAAAACAATGTAGACTTTATCGGTCTTATTTTAATTGCAGCAGTTGCTACTTCCATCATGTTGTATATGTCCTATTTTAACTGGAGTATTTTTATTCTCTTCATCGCAGCTGTCATTGCTTTCTTAATCTATATTAGTAAAAAGAAAAATGCTTTTATAACCATTGAATTCTTTAAAAACAAACAATTTTTATTTGTATTAATCGTGGCATTTATCATTTATTCTACCTATGCTGCTTATGCGCTAAATACACTCTCGTTCCTATTAACAACTGTTTATGATATCAAATTGGATACTGTTTCCTTGATGTTCATACCGGCATGTTTGTTAGCAGCACTCGTAGGTGCGTTATCCGGGAAAATAGGGAAATATTTAAGCAGTAAGCAATGTGTTTATTTAGCCATGAGTTTAATTACAATCAGTATATTAATGGGCACCATCTTTGTAGATACATCTATTGCCATATTTGTCATTTCTCTTATTCTATTTTCTTGCAGCTTTGCCTTGTTGTATGCGCCGTTAATCGATACAAGCCTTAAAAATGTACCGGTTGAAAAATCAGGGACAGCATTAGGATTCTATAATTTATGCATCAATATCGCGATGTCAGCGGGTTTCACCTATTCAGCATTTTTAATTGATAAGAAAAATTTACAATTTGGATTTTTAAAATTTACGTCCGATAATGCAGTAGCAGTGAATTATGGTTCAATCATCCTCATTATTGCAGCCATTGCCTTATTTTCTATCATTTTATTTTGGCTTTTAGTTGATCGGAGAGTAGAAAAGAATACGATTCAAAGGAAGAATGCAGCATGAAGAAATTTAAACGAATACACTTGATCGTTATGGATTCAGTAGGCATCGGTGAAGGAAAAGATTCAGCTCAATTTAATGATGTCGGTTCTCATACGCTGTTGCACATTGCAGAGTATATGAATGGACTGAATGTTCCTAACCTGGCGAAATTAGGTCTGTCTAATATTGAAGAAATCCCAGGTGTACCGAAAGCGGACAAACCTCTTGCCTACTATACGAAATTGCAAGAAAAATCCGTTGGCAAAGATACGATGACAGGCCATTGGGAAATCATGGGGTTAAATATTGATCAACCATTTAATGTATATCCAAATGGTTTCCCAGATAAATTAATCAATCAAATCGAAGAAATAACAGGCCGTAAAGTAATCGGGAATAAACCTGCAAGCGGAACAGCGATTATTGATGAATACGGCGAGCATCAAATGAAGACGGGAGATTTGATTGTCTATACATCAGCTGACCCTGTCCTGCAAATTGCAGCTCACGAAGACATCATCCCCCTTGAAGAATTATATGATATTTGTGAAAAGGTCCGGGAAATCACCAAAGACCCTGCCTATTTGATCGGCCGAATTATCGCCAGACCCTATGTGGGGGAGCCTGGGAACTTTACAAGAACATCGAACCGTCATGACTATGCATTAAAACCATTTAGCAAAACCGTCATGAATAGCTTGCAGGACGGGGGCTATGATGTCATTGCCATTGGAAAAATTAATGATATTTTTGATGGTGAAGGCGTTACTGAAGCGATTCGTACGAAGGACAATATGGATGGTATGGACAAATTGCTTGAGGTCATCGAGAAGGATTTTTCAGGAATGAGCTTCTTGAATTTAGTCGACTTTGATGCCTTATATGGCCACCGCCGTGACCCGGAAGGCTATGGGAAAGCGTTAGAAGCGTTTGACAAACGTTTAGATGAAGTATTAGAATCAATCCGGGAAGATGATCTGTTAGTCATTACGGCTGACCATGGCAATGATCCAACATTTCCAGGTACCGACCATACACGTGAATATATCCCCGTGCTGGCTTATTCGAAGCAATTAAAGGGCTCTGGCAAACTTCCTGAAAACGATACGTTTGCGGATATTGGTTCGACGATAGCAGACAATTTCGATGTGGAAATGCCTAATCACGGTCAATCTTTCTTACCATTTTTAAAATAAAGGATCTGAATGAATGGATACAGTACCGGACAAATTGAAAAGACCACTATATATATATGTATATGACGAGCTTCTTCTTCAAATTACGAAAGGTGAATTTCCTGTAGGCTCAAGGCTTCCTTCAGAACCAGATTTAGCAAAGAAACTAGGCGTCAGTCGGGCAACATTAAGACAAGCGCTGGCCCTTTTGCAGGATGATGGAGTAGTAAGAAACATGCCAGGCAAGGGCAACTTTGTTATTGATTCCTTTTACAAACAACCTGATAGTGTTCAATTAGAAAAACTAAGCAACCCGATGCATAAGTGCCATATAAGCCGATTTGACCGAATCGATACACATTATCGTCTAGAAGCGGAAACAGAATATACGAAACAGGTGTTAAAAATAAATTCCTCCAGAGTAGCCGCTGTCGAACGTTTATATCGAACAGGGAACGATTTAGTAGGCTATGCTTTTACGTTTATGTCCATGGAAACAGTAGAAAGTTTTTCTTTGGACTTAAATGATAAAGAACAACTCCTGGACTTTCTAGAGAACCAGGTGTATGTGGATGCGAATCATGGAGAAATAGAAATAAGATATACACATACCGTTAATTTAGCCGACCGGAAAGAAAAATTAATTGGCCAAAATGAGTGTTTTTTACTATTAGAAAGCCTGTACGGCAACGGCGATAATCCATTACTGTATAATAAATTTTATATTCCGCAGCAGTTTTCGAATATAAAATTAAATATTTATAAATAGCTATTGTTATGTAGGACCACCTCGTGCTTGTGACGGCGCTGGGTGGTCTTCTTGTTTTTTAAGTATATTTGTCCTAACGATAGAAAAAACAGCCCTTTAAAAGGCTGCTCCCTGATTGCACTTCATTTTTACTGTTCATGAGTCCACGAGATTGCTTCTCCTGTGGATGGGCAGCTTGGGAATTTTTCTCCTTGGTTAAGTACTACATGTTCGCCATCTGCATCTACATAATGCCCTGATTCCATTACTGTTTCACCAGTTCTATGAGTGTGGCTTTCGTGCGTCCAGGTTGTAGATTTCCCTGTTGATGGGCATTCAGGAAATGTTTCGCCTTGACGAAGTTCTTTCTTCTCTCCATCTGCATCTATATATTGCCCAGATTCCATTACTGTTTCTCCTGTATGATGATGGTCTGTGAAGTGACTCAAAAATAACTCCTCCTTTGAATTAGTTAATTACAATAGTCTCCCACAGACCCATTATTTTATTCTGTTAAAAAGGGTTTGGAAAGTAAATCGCTAATTTTGGAAAGTAAAAGTAGAAAATCAGAAAGTATTTGCCAAAAAGTGAAAGTAAAATCATCAAAGCGGAAAGTAACCACACCAAATCGGAAAGTATATCCAAATAAATGGAAAACACCCCAAATAGGTCATTATGTTTTCTCTTATTTTCACTGATAATTTACACAGTAAATCATATCCCACTTCGTAAGACCACAATTTCCATTGTTTTGTTACGATTTTAGTGCTAAATCAGGTACGAAAACACAACTTCGATGAAATGGAATGCGATTTTTGGTGCAAAATGAATACATTTACAAAAATAAATCACTTTAAAAGAGTGAAACAAACTTCTCTGACCCAATTATGTAGATGTCCCCAACATTCCCACACATTTAACATCCATTTTCGAAGTATCTTGTCACGACTTTCCCCTGGTTGTTGGTTCAAACCATCAAGAACAGTCAATAAATAAACGGAATGATCGGGTGCCAGTATTTTCTTTTGTAAAAGGAACCTTGGATTGCTCCTGAACCGGTGTTTGTCTGATACTTTGACTCCCCTTTCTAGGTCAAGTTCGCCAATAGATTGCCAAATAAAAAAGCAAAGGTAAAAAACTTTACCCTTGCTCAGAACATTTAACAATTACAGATCATTAAAACATTACCATCTAAATCCTTGAAATTAAAATAAGCAAAATCACCTATGCGCTCTATTTCTTTAACAACTATTATTCCCTTATTTTTAATAAACTGGTATGCTTCATCAATATCTTTGACGAAGAAGTTAAATAAAACGTGGTTTGAGGGCTTCAATTTAAAGCCTGGGTCAAATGTGTGATCATCTAAAGTAAGCCCGGTTTCTGATGTTACAGGGACATTGTAAACAGGAGAATGAACTTCGTCCTTATTAAACGGTAAACCAAGTAAATCACTGTACCATTCTGCAGATTTTTTTAAATCACTAACATGAATAAATACATTATTTACCTTACAGGCAATTGGAGAAACCGTTGAATTCATATTCTTTCCACCTTTTTACTTTTTGTATATTAATAATTCACCAAAGACTAAACAATACCTCTTAAAAATTCTAAATTAAATAAGGCTGTTGATTTTCTTCAACAGCCCTACTCTAATAATATTATTCTATTTCTAATGCGTTCAAGCCAATAATAGCAAGCAGCTCATGCCCCGCAAGAGACGGGTGGATGTCTCCTGGTAAAAGGTTTAACGGATTCGATCCAATGACGTAAGCATTTGCTATGGATAAATGCGAACTTTTTAATCCCTCTAATGCATGATTGATAGACTGAATAAGAGGATCACCTAACGCATTGATTGGGTGTGATGGACCAAGGAATAGAAACGGATTATAAAAATTATATAGTACTATTTTAGCATTAGGGTTTAGGGCATTAATTTTTCCAACAATGAAAAGAATATTTTGTTGAAGAATTGGGATAGACGGACGAATTTGGTTATTAATCAAATCCATTATGGTCGCACTATCCAGATTTCCTCCGCTTGCCACATAAGCATCTTTAATTGGCTTTAACAAATCATTACTGCCAATATTCAACGTAATATAATCTGCCTTACTTACCGCTTGAATGAACTTTTGATCATGATTTAGTGCATTCAACAAGTCTGATGTCTTCCATCCTGGGACAGCCAAGTTGCGGACGCGGAGGTCGGCTGCTTTTCCAATTAAATACGGAAAGGCATCTCTTGATGGTTCATCAATACTATCAGTAAGCCCATATCCAAATGGGATAGAATCCCCCAATGCAACCAGTGATTTTTTTGCATTTTCACTCTTGGCAAAGCCTGATGTTGTAAAAAATAAACTGATCACTAAAAGTAACGACAACAGCTTTAAAATTCTTTTCAACTTTTTTCCTCCCTCATTCCTTATTATGTAACCATTATCATTATAATTAGGCCTAAAGAAGGAGTTTGTCGAAACTAATAGATAGAATCGTATTTAATTTCTATTAAAAACTGACAAATTAACCAAGAGTAGAGGCACGTATTTGTTTACCGCCCCTTTGGTATTCCCCATAATGACTAAAGCCAACTACCTTTTCAAACGGGCAGTGGCTTTTAATCTAACATGCTATTTTTGTAAACACTGCGATTTTAAGACTGCTAGCATGTTGGAAAATTTCCTAGACTATCGGTAGCCGGCTCTGATCATCACCACGACCAACCATCCATCATACGTTCAATACCCGCTCAATCAAATCCACGATGACCCATTGCCCGTATTATTGGCTTTCTGTTGAAATTTCCCTTAATGCATCATCTACCCCATCCACATGCTGGTTTAGTAAAATCAACAGGTTCTCATTCAATTCAGTTCATTTATTGATTTAAAGTTCAACCATAATTAAACGTGTTATCCAATTTTTATAGTAGTTCCGTCAAATTTGGTTAGAGTAAATCCGTTAAAATTCTCATTATAAGTCTTTTTGTAATCCTGCATGATACCGATAGCAACTGCTTCACCCAATTTTAGCCCTTCAATGCCATCAGAACGCCAATGGACGCCGGCAGCATCCCGCCCAAGGGCGATGTTAGAAGCGAGTTTGTTTAATTCTCCTCCTATCGTCAAAGAAGGTCCTTGGAAAGGAATCAATGACAGACCATCAGAAGAAGCTGCAACGGGATTAGGGAGAACGAACCCTTCATTAAAAAATGCCTTTAGCATTGTTACTCCAGCCCCGACCATACATGCATGTCCAGCTGGATAGGATGGATGAGTGGGGCAACCTTCGGAATAAGCCTGGGGCAAAAGATAGGTTCCAAACTTGCTATGAACCTGGGAAACTACTTTGGAATTAAGGAGTTCAGCGTGAATAGGATAACAGGCAGCTCCGGTCAAGTGATTGTGGAGGCGCCCACCAAACTCTTCTGGCCTCAGCCGTCGGTGGACTAAAAACTTCTGGAACCAACCAGCTTCTAATGCTGACCTCGCAGCCTTAGCTACCCAATCCAGAATATGTGGTATTCCAAAAGTGATGAAACCAACCTGTGTTTTGGAATCTAGATAAGGGTTAGCTGGGTCAAGTGCAGCATTTCCTAAGCTGGATAGAATTAAACAAGCACTAAGTATAGATTGGTAGTTAAAATCCTTGTGAACAAATGCGGCTAAGTCACGACCATTACGGATATAGCGAGGAGTGGGATCGATAGTATTTTTCGTTGTTGGGGATAATCCGTCCTGAATATTTAACCATTCTGGATAAGAGGTTATATGATCGTCCCCTGCTAGTGTGGTTCTATATCTCTGGATAATGGTTGTGGCCCCAAAGGGAATGTCATTCAATAAAAACTGGGAGATATATGGTCCGATTAGGTCACCCGGTGTTACACCCCGGAATAAAGTACCTGTAGAAACCAATCTATTAGCCTTTGGTCCCCGGAAATCCGAAAATTTGGATAGGTCCGAGGCTGCCAATAAGGTCAAAGGATTGGTGTTATAGTCCTCAAAAGGGACATCGCGTGTAAGTGCCTGCCAGTAAACTTCTGCAATATCACTTGCCTCCCATGCACTGCTGAATGACGGAGGAGCATTTACACTCAAATGGTGACTATCAGGTCCGACTAGTTCAAATGCATAAGAGGCTTGAGGGTTGGAAAGTTTAACAACTCCGCCTATTGGAATGGATTCAAAATCACTTGGACTGCCTGTCCTTAATGAATGAATGTAGGATTTATAAGCCTTAAGTTCGACCTCTCCGAGTGAATTGTGAGGAAGCCCTTTGGAATAGTTGGCAATTTTATTAAAAAACAAATGTTCATCGTTATTACAGTGATGTTCCGGGAGGGGTTCCTTTTTTTGGAATTCTACAATTTCTCCACGAACATGATACGCTTCCTTCCGACGCTCTTTTGCATTGTTAGGTCCAATTACACAAGAGTTGTGTTGCTTTAAATTCTCCTTAGAATCTTCACCTTTTTCCATTTAATCACACCTTTTTTCATATCGTCATCTATTCTTATATAGACTCAATATAAGGTATTCAGATATATTTCCATGGCTTAGATTCTTTTACTAGTTTTCTATCACTCTTTTTCCTTATTGTATCCCCGGTGCTCTCCTCCAAATTGGAGTACCCGCTTGATTTAATACGCGAATATATGGAGTAAACTTCCACTTGAACTGGTCGTACTTAATAACAGTTAATAACCCAACTGTTGACTGAATACAATTTTTAAAAAGAGTTAAAACGAATAGTAGTATGACCCTTTGGTGTCCAGCCTAATGACTCACCTTCAAACCCTTGCTCTGCCGCTTTCTTATACCATTGTTCAGCTTGGGGCTGGTCTTGCTCTACTCCTATCCCCTTTGCATACATATCTCCAAGTCTGTACTGGGCTGCGGCATGCTCTCGCTCTGCTGCCCTTCTGTACCATTCTACTGCATGGGCTTGATCTTGAACTACACCAAACCCATGTTCATAGGCATATCCGAGGCTATACTCAGCAGCAACACTTCCTTTCTCGGCTGCCCTCCTAAACCACTTTACGGCTTCCCGATAATCCTTGGCTACTTTAGATCCCTGCGTATACATGACCCCTAGTCGATACAGGGTGTTCCTAAGATTTGCAATAGCAAGTGTATTGCTTTCCAGCGTCGTCGCCTTTTGATACCATTCCACCGCTTGAATCAGGTTTTGAGGTACTCCTAATCCCCTGGCATACAAGTCCCCTATACTATTGTGTGCCCACGCGTTTCCCTGTTCAGCTGCTTTTTTAAACCATTCCAACGCCTGCTCATAGTCTTTGGCTACTCCATTCCCCTTAGCATAGGCGACTCCAAGTCTATACTGAGCACGATCAACACCCTGCTCAGCTGCCTTTCGATACCATCCTACCGCCTGTTCAGGATCTTTCTCCACTCCCCACCCATATTCGAACATCGCCCCAAGCTGAAGGTGGGCATCCTCATGGCCTTGCTTGGCTGCCCTCTTATACCATTCCAGCGCTAACTTATAATCTTTTCCTAATCCGGTTGAATCAGCATATGCCAGTCCAAGCCTATACTGGGCATTCACATCCCCCTGTTCTGCCCCTATCTTATATTGCTCCACCGCTTGCATTCGTTTTTCAGTTCCTTCAACAATAATCTGAGCAGGCTGAAGCCCCTTCTCGGCTGCCTTCCTGTACCATCCTAGTGCCTGCTCGAGGTCTTGGGCTACTCCAAGTCCGTGCTCATACATGCCCGCAAGATTATACTGAGCACCCTCGTCTCCTAACTCGGCCGCTTTTCGATACCATCCCACGGCCTGCTTTAAGTTCTCCTCTACTCCATTCCCATTGGAGTACATCGTCCCTAGGGTATTTTGGGCACCAGTATGGCCTTGCACTGCAGCCCTCGTAAACCATTCCACCGCTTGTTTAAGTTCTGACTGTATCCCAGTATCTCCATATTCGTACTTGCAGCCAAGGTAAAATTGCGCCTGCGCGTGTCCTTGTTCTGCCGCACGATGATACCACTTCATGGCCCGATTAGGGTCCCGCTCCATTCCATATCCCCCGTCATACATTAACCCAAGGTTATATTGAGCCTCTGCATGCCCTTGTTCCGCAGCCTTGGAGTACCATTCGATTGCCTTATTGTAATTCTGTTCCACTCCTTGAGCGTTATAATAGATCTCTGCAAGGCAAAATTGACTATCCGGATCGCCTTGAACAGCCGCTTTTTTAAACCAAAAAAATGCCTCTAACAGATTTACTTCTCCCCCCGTTCCTCTCCGATAGATACTGCCCAGCTTTGCTTGTGCCCCTGCGTGCCCTTGCTCTGCTGCCCTTTTAAACCACTGGATAGCACTCGCATAATCGGTTTCAATGATTCCTTCATAAAATAGTAAACCTAACACAAATTGGGACTCAACATGTCCTAATTCTGCCGCTTTTTTATAGTGAGTCGCTGCCTCAAGCCTATCACCCGTGAGTCTTGCTTCTTCTCCTGCTTGAAACTCCTTATCAGCCTTGCTTACTTCAGAATCCTGGAACACCTGCTGCTTCTCTTGACTGGTTTCACTAGTTTTATAACTTTGAACATACCATTCCACAATATCTAGTAAACTGTCTAACACTCTTATTGCATCTTTAGCATTGCCAGGCCCGGGGTGAGGACCTATGTTCCCCATAGCCTTTATATGTCTCATCAAATTGAGAATTGGGATAGCAATTCTATGATTAAAACTTGGGTTATTTAGGATGTTGCCCAGGGAGGAACCTCGTGAATCTTGACCTGTTTCCTTCAAATATACATCCGAGACAATCTTTTCAAGTGCAATCCTAGACTTGGTTAAAGAACTCTTGGGATCAGAATAGATGTACTTATATGCCAGCTTAATTTGTTCGTTTATATCTTTATCAATTAATATAGTAAGAATCTCTGCTATACGTTGTTTTATTCCTTCCTCGTTATAAATCATCTGTCCACCTCTTCTATAAGTACATTTTAACTAATTTTTACCTAAAGTATCTTAAAACTTTTCAATACTATTAAAATAATTGCCAACCATGTCATCCCCATTCATCCAACATCTTTTTTGGTAAATAACTATATAAAAAGTAAAGGACCATAGGGATGGGAGGTTTTTATGACTGTTATATTTGGCAGCACCTTACTTTTCTTGGAAAAAGTTAATAGTTACATAAATATTGTTTTGTGAGAAAATGGAAGACTGAGGCCAACTGTCTCTCAAAAAAAACGGCATCAGGATTTGTATCGTTTATATAACCCAGCCAACAGTTTAAAATAAAGGAGGATTCCCTAAATGAAAACCCAAAAAAAGAAGAGAAAATGGGTCAAAATAACGCTCATCACTCTTCTTGTGTTGTTCTTATCATTCGGAATTTACAGTTATTCCATATATAAATCGTTTAAAACCGCCGTCGATACCATGCATCACCCAATTGAACGAAAACAATCAGATAAACGCCAAGAGCCAGTTGAAGTAAAGAAGGATCCATTTACTGTGTTAATGTTGGGTGTCGATGAACGTCAAGGTGACAAAGGCCGTTCTGACTCCATGATCGTATTGGCTGTAAACCCACAAAAACAGTCGGTAAAAATGTTAAGCATACCGCGTGACACTCGCACTGAAATAGTCGGCAAGGGCAAAGAGGACAAGATCAATCATGCTTATGCATTCGGCGGAGTACCGATGGCAATGGATACCGTTGAAAGCTTTCTCGATATCCCGATCGATTATTATATCCAAATTAATATGGAAGGCTTTAAAGACATTGTCGATGCGGTTGGCGGGGTAACGGTCCAGAATGACCTGGACTTTACTGTCGGCCAATACCATTTCGCAAAAGGAAAGATCACTCTAAATGGGGATGAAGCGTTAAGTTATTCAAGGATGAGACACGAGGACCCTAGAGGGGACTTTGGACGACAAGAAAGGCAGCGTCAAATCATTCAAGCAGTTATTAAAGAAGGTGCCAGTCTTTCTAGCTTAACAAACTTCTCTGACATCTTCTCCGCCCTCGGTAAAAATGTCAAAACAAACTTAACCTTTGACCAAATGGCAGCCATTCAAAAAAATGATAAAACGGCCGGAAACAGCATTGAACAAATCGAAATAAAAGAAACAGGCACAAAGATTAACAAAATTTATTACGGAATAGTTGTCCCTGAAGAGAAACAAAGGGTACAAAGCGAATTAAAATCACAATTGGAGTTAAGCAATTCTAACTAAACTAATGTAATTAATGCTCGAATTAAGGTGATCCTCCCAATCCAGCCACACCTAACAATAAAAGCCAACAACCTCAAACGGCAGTTGGCTTTTTACACGCAAGTATTTCTTAAAGTCTTGCATATTATATTATAGGCATTTTAAACTTATCCTTTATTGTGTTAAAGTATAAGTTTAATTTAATTATAAATCTGAAATCATACCGCCATCGACAACGAATTGTGCTCCAGTTGAATAACTAGAATCGTCTGAAGCAAGGTATACAACTAAATTAGATACTTCTACTACTTCTGCTCTTCTTCTTAGTGGAATATCTTGTTCAAGTTGCTTAAGATATTCTTCAACATCTGGTTGGTCAGCCATAGGTGTTTTGATGATTCCTGGGTGTACAGAATTTACACGGATGTTAAATTGTCCAAGCTCAGCAGCCGCACCTTTAGTCATACCAGTTACAGCATGTTTAGAAGCACTATAAGCAATAGCCGTTGGGGCACTTACCAAACCATCTACGGATGAAATGTTAATAATAGAACCTACGCCAGCTTTTTTCATTGAAGGAAGTACTTTTTGCATTCCTAAGAATACACCAAGCTCGTCTACTTTAAATGTTAATTCGAAGTCTTTTACAGTTAGTTCTTCTAATGTTTTGAAGATACCAATTCCTGCGTTGTTTACTAAAACGTTGATAGGACCAAATGTTTCTTCTGTTTTTGCTACAACTTCTACCCAGTTCTCTTCACTAGAAACATCTAATTTAAGAGCGATTGCGTTTTCTCCTAGTTCGTCTGCTAGTTCTTGTGCCCCCTCAATGTTAAGGTCCGTGATGGCTACTTTTGCTCCCTCTTCCACGAATTTACGAGCATGCATAGCACCCATACCTTGTGCTGCCCCTGTAATGATTGCTACTTTTCCATCTAATTTTCCCATTTTGAATTTCTCCTTTCGAAATTTCAAAGTCTTTTTCTGTTAAGTAAACAACTTCTATTATGTGCTTTTAGTGAACAAGTTAATAATAAACCTTCTGTTAATTACTTTCAATTAAAGAGTCTCGAATTAAAGATATTTTTATTTCCTTATACCAAAGGAGCTCTCCCTTATTAATTTAACCTAAAAGGCTGTTATTAAAAAAGGTGCCAGCCTTTCTACCTTAACAAATTTCTCTGACATCTTCTCCGCACTTGGTAAAAATGTCAAAACAAACTTAACCTTTGACCAAATGGCAGCCATTCAAAAAAATGATAAAACGGCCGGAAACAGCATTGAACAAATCGAAATAAAAGAAACAGGCACAAAGATTAACAAAATTTATTACGGAATAGTTGCCCCTGAAGAGAAACAAAGGGTACAAAGTGAATTAAAATCACAATTGGAGTTAAGCAATTCTAACTAGAACTATTAATGTTGCTTTGTTTAAAAACTTTTAAAAAAACATTCTACAAAAGGGTAAACTCGCCAGATTGGCGAGTTTTTCTTTTTGCCTTCAGAGTATTAGCCTCTCTTTATGTTCCAAAAAAATCAAGGAAATCTCTATCATTAACACAAAAATTATTTAATCTAGCTGCACGTTGAAGTTCAAATGCACATAAGCCAAGCCTTGATACTCTGCCAATTAAGGGTAGCTTCCTAGCTTTCTCCTGTCGCGTAGGCAAAATCAAATCTCCATTCTAACCTCAGCATTTCAATAATTGAGACATTGGAACCCTCCCTACGTATCACCTGCAACTCCCCGAAAAATTTATTTCTCCCCTGTCCTTTTCCCACCAAAAACACTAAATAAAGGGTGAAAGGAGGTGAAGGACAATGGCACAAGCATTGTTAGAAGGTTCAAAGCTTCGCTTGGCCTTCCAGGTAGATCTGGACGAGCAGGGAAACCCTGTTCTAAAAACCAAAACATTCAGCAATATCAAACAGGAAGCAACTGCTGACCAGTTATTCCAAGTTGCACAAGCCATTTCTACATTATGCAACTACCCGCTAAACAAAACCGAACGCAGCGACAGCACTGAACTGACCGCGTAAAGAATGAAGCAGAGGGACGGTTCTAGTGCCTCAAACCTTAGGTAAAGAAGCGCAAATCTAACAAGGAGGTAATCAGTAAAAAGTGAAGCAAAAGAACCGTCCCCATGCCTCAAAGAAAGGAGGTGAATGGAATGGCAAAGACGTTGGAGTTAATGTTTGGTACGGAGTTTGGCAAGACTGCCCGGATTGCGGTGGAGAATCCGAAGGAGCCGGTTGATGAGGCTGCTGTTAAACAAGCGATGGAACAGATCATTGCTGCGGATGTATTTACATCGGCCAGCGGCAGGTATGTTGCTGCAAAAGGAGCTAGAGTCATCGACCGCAATGTGGTTGAGTATGAAATTGTTTAGTAGTTAGGTAGTGAATTTGCAGGGCAATCTAGTTAAATCAATACATTTAAGGGGGAGGCCGGATTCAAATGCGAAACCGGTCTCTTTTAAAATATGAATCGGAAAGGAGAGAATTTGCTGTGGAACAAATCATCTCATTTATCAACGAGGTGGGCTTCCCTATCGTTGTGACCCTCTATCTGCTCTATCGAATAGAATCAAAGCTTGATTTAGTCGTCCAGTCGATCCAGAGCCTGCCTGAGCGGATGAAGGGGTGAAAGTCATACCGCTCTTTGGTCATCCCAGTATTACTAAAGCCAACTACCTTTTCAATGTGTGGCAGTTGGCTTTTTATATGCAAGTATTTCTTAAAAACATACATATTTTAGGCTCTATAAACTTATCCTTTATTATTCTGTTATCTGCTAAGTTAGTTGAACTAGTTTTTCACGGAACAATTAAGTCCTTTATAATATTAATCTCAGTACCCAAATCCAATTACACGATGGGAATTTATATTTACTTAAACTCCAACGCCACCTAATCTGTTCACTTAAGAGCGTTAAGTGCAACCTCTGCCGCTTCTGCGATCAGCGCATTGTCAAAGGCGGCATTCTGTGTATCACGGCTGGATAGAACTGCGATCACAATAGGAGATCTATTCGGCGGCCACACAATCGCAATGTCATTCCGCGTTCCATAGCTTCCTGCCCCGCTCTTATCAGCAACTTCCCCGCCTGTTGGTGCACCGGCACGGATTAATGCATCTCCAGTGGCATTTCCCCGCATCCAATCTGTCAGGAGCGTACGTTTTTCAGCTGGGAGCACATCGCCGACTGCGAAAGCCTGAATGCTGGTAGCAAGTGCTTTTGGCGTGCTGGTGTCCCGTGTATCTCCAGGAACAGCTGAGTTCAAATCCGTCTCGTAGCGATCAGCCTGAGTCACGTGATCGCCAATCTGCCTCAATGCTGCTTCAAACCCCTCAGGTCCTCCCAATTTCTCAAATAAAAGGTTCCCTGCAGTGTTGTCACTATATCGAACAGCAGCCTCAATCACTTCCCGAAGAGTCATCCCGGTATCTACGTGAAGGCTTGTGACGGGTGAATACGTAACGATGTCCTCGCTGTTGTATGTAACTAACTCGTCGAGTTGATCAATAGAGTATTGCTGCAGCAATGCACCTGCGGCTAGAGCTTTGTAAGTAGATGCGAAAGCGAACCGCTCTTGTGGCCGATAGGAGACCTTCCGATTTGTACCTGTATCGATCGCGTAGACTCCAAGACGGGCATCATATTTGTCCTCGAGTTCTGCAAACTCGCGGTGTATTTGGGGTGCCGGCGTTTTCCTGACTGCCTTTTCGGACTTGTCAGAAAGGTTATCAGTAGTCATTGACCAGCCGGCGAGCGGTACAATGGCAACCACTAGCACAAGCAGGGTAAACATAAAGCTTTTTATGTTGAAAATATCATTTGTTTTCCTCATAATCTTTACCTCTTTCTATTAATATTTGAAGTTCTGAAAATAGACTAAGCGGCTTATTCTATTCAATTTCACGTTTTTATCTCCTTCAAAAATTGCCCCGAAATGCTGGGGATACTTCCCTCCTTTCTACAATTTGATTACATGCGTAATAGCAGGATACGCATGGTAATACTACATTTGTAGTATTTATTACACACCTAATACTACATGTGTAATAAATACATGTCAATCATTTTGCAATTGGCTGTCCTTTTTCCTTAAGGTCAAAATATGCCCGAAATACCCGCTGGCTGATGATATTAGCTGCACTGTGCGGCTGAGCATAACCATCACGGTAGGCATTTGGCACAATAACAGCAATGGCAATCTCAGGATCATCGAATGGGGCATAACCAACAAAAGATAGATTCCAAGTCTTCACCCCATTTTTATAGGATTCCGAGGTCCCGGTTTTACCCGCTGCATTGTACGGTTCGTCTTTAAAATATCCTCTCGCCGTTCCTTGGGAACCATGGGTGACCAGCCAAAAACCTTGTTGAACCCGCTTAAGCATCTCCTGACTCATATCCACCTGGTTCAGCACCACTGGTTCGATTTCATCGATCACGCTGCCCGGTTCATCGCCATTCATATTGGGTTCCCGAATCTCCTTCACCAATTGGGGCTTCATCCGGTACCCTCCATTAGCAATCGTTGTAATATACTGGGCGATTTGCAGCGGTGTATAGGTATCTAGTTGTCCGATGGCTATTTGAAAGTAGGTGCTCGGATTGGTTCCTTTAATTCCAGCCGTTTCATTATCAAAACCAATACCGGTTGGGATGCCCAAACCAAATTGGTTGAAATAATAGCGGATCGTTTCAATTTTTTTCGGATCGATATTCAATGTGCCATTGGGGACATACTTGCCGCCCATCATTTCAATCGCGGTTTTCCACATATACACGTTTGATGAACGCTCTAATGCCTCTAAATCGTTAATTCTGTTCATGACTTGGTAAGAGGAGAAGGTTCCCGAGCCCTTAAACCGCATGACTTCATCCAACTCGGTTTCCCCGAAATCCCTGACACCCGTTTGGTATCCGGTTAATACGGTGGCCCCTTTGACAACGGACCCCTGTTCAAATGCATAAGTGAAGGTTCCCGGTGTAAAATCGGTAAATTCTCCGGACTGTCTGTTAAAGACTTTTCCTGACATCGCCAGAATCCGGCCTGTTTTTGGTTCCATTGCCACAACAAAGGCAGTGTCGAGGGTATCCGTATGCGGCTTTTGGATGGCACTGACTAACTCTTCCTGCATAATTTTCTCCACTTGGGCTTGAAACTCCATATCAATGGTCAGAACAAGATCCTTGCCGCTCTTCCCTTCCGATACAGTCTTTGTACTTACCACATTTCCATTTTGATCGGTCACCGTTTTTACTTTTTCCTTCTGGCCTTGCAACACGCCATCATAAAGCTCTTCAATATAACTTTTTCCGACGCGGTCATTCAGCTTGTATCCTTTAGAAGTATAGTAATCTACCTTGTCCGCCGGAAGGCCTTCATCTGCACTCGTTACTTCCCCAAGCATATTCCAAAACGTTTCCCCGTAGGTCCGGCCCCTCTTCCAATCGGTCGTCACATCCACACCCGGCAGGTTATCCAGATTTTCATTGACCCTTGCAAATTCTTCCTCTGTTACATTTTCATTTTTGACCATCGTCGGTGTTAAAGCGGTGGCGGATGAAAGTTTCCGGTAGATAGCTGCCAGATTTTTGTCCATTCCCTTGAGATCGCTTTCTGTAATGCGGTTCAATTTTAAATGATATAAATCCTTGTCATTCAGCTTTTCCTGTTTGTATAATTTCTCCTCCTTCTTAGTGATTAAATCCGTGCCATTGTTATGTTCTAACAGCCAGATATCTTTCAAATCCCGATCGGTCACTTTATTGATCTCTTTATCCGTCATGATTAGGAAGGTATTTAACTTTTTGGCCAGTTCAAGAAGTTCTCTTGGCTGCGGGTTTTTCGGCGGTGTATAGATAATCGCCTTTTCCGGTATATTGTAAACTACTAACCTATCGTTCGTGTCATATATTTTTCCGCGGGGAACAGAATAGCTGACAGACGTCACATCTGTCTTCTCAGCTTGGGCAGCAAAGGCTTCTCCTTTTAAAATTTGAATAAACCCCAGGCGCAGAATTAAGATGGAAAAAAGGACAAAGACCACGAAAAAGAGACTAGCCAGTCTCCATCGAGTTTTACCTTTTACTATATTTTCTTTTTGCTTCAAAACTTATCAGCCCTTTCCTATGTTCGCCCCAAATACTACAATTGTAGTATTTAACCCAAGAAAGTCCCAAAAAGGAAGAGTAATCCTTTCTGGGGTTCATTATTAATAGATCTTTTTATCATGCAGAATCTGCTTAGCAATCTCCGCTGCCTTGCTTCCCTGGGCTTGACCATCCTTATCTTGAATATTAATGGCAAAATAAAAACGATCATTGCCTTTATCGACAAAACCAATAAACCAGCCATTTACATTCTTACCATTAACCATACCGGTTCCTGTTTTACCGTACAACTGCCCATTCTTTTGCTCATCTATGAAAAGTGCCTTTTGTACCGCTTTGATATTTTCCGCTTTAAAACCCCATTGATTTTCTTTTAATTGATATAATAATTGGACTTGTTCAATGGGTGATATTTTTAGGGAAGATTCCATCCAGTAACTATCCAAATTCCCTGAAAGATCCTCATTCCCGTATTTTATCTTGTGAAAATAATCCTGCAGCGGCTTTCTGCCTACCTCTCGATCGGTATTCTGGAAATACCAATTCACGGAACGGCCTAAGGCGGACGCTAAATTTTGATTTTGATTCCATTCTGGAAACGGATAAATTTCCCCATCCCAAACCTGGTTATTGCTATTCGGGGAAATCACATTGGATTCCAATGCAAATAAGGCCGAATATATTTTATAGGTACTATCAGGAGAAACCCTCTGTTCACTCATCTCTCGATTATATATTCGGTATTGGTATTTAGAGGGATCATATAAAACAAAGCTTCCCTTGTAGCCCTTAAAATAGGAGCTTAGATCTTCATAGACCGCATTCTTCCCGCTAAACTGATACACATCATTTGGGCTGGCAATAACGTTGGTGAATGGAGCAAGGAATAACACAACCATTCCTAAAACAGCCAAGATGACCTTGCTTTTCCATTTCAATAACAAAGAATCTTTAGAGTAGCTTGCAATGCACCGGATTCTTTGTTTGATTTGTTTTTTTGTCCCGCCTATACCTGGAGCAATCTGTTTAAGGGTACGATCCTGCTTTTTATCGGCAAAACGAATGATGGTATACCCATATTCGATATAGCCGCTCTCATCCAAGAGATTTAAAACGGATGCATCACAGGCCAATTCCCGATCATTTCGGATCCTTTTTGAAGCATACCAGACGACCGGGTTAAACCAATACATAATCTGAACCATCCACATGACGTAATTCACGAACAAATCTTTGCTTTTTTGATGGTGCAGCTCGTGCAAAAGCACGTATTTTAATTCATTTAACGAGAATTCTTCCCGCGTTTTGCTTGGTAAAAAAATATAGGGGTGAAAAATCCCGAACGTGATTGGCGAGGAAATCAGAGCCGTTTCCCGCAGCCTCACGTTTCTTTTCACGCCAACCATCTCTTTGCACACTTCTAATAGTTTGTTTAGCTTTTGGTCATCAATAGCAACAGCCGACTTTTTGATTTGATAGATTTGATAAGATGAATAAACAGCAGCCCCAACAAAAAGAAGCACTCCAATGACCCAAGCTGTAAAAAGTGTATGGTAGACGAAATCGGGCGCTGACTTGTTTACCGATACCGTGAAATCATGTAATAAATCGCTGTTTGGCGCCTGAGCGGCAGCCACTCCATTGATCCTTTCACTGTCCAATGGCGCTTCTCTATGGAAAAATAGTAAACTTTTAAAATCTCCAAGGCGAAAATAATGCCAAGGCAAAAAGGCAGCAAGCATTGGAATGCAAAGAAAATACCAAATATGATAATGTGCTTTCACTGTCATATGCTGGTTTAATAGCTTTTTGATTAACAGAATAGTAAAAATAAGGAGGGATACAACGATTGTACTGACGATGATTCGCAGCAGCAGTGTATCCATTATTTCTCCCCTTCTTTCTTTTCCCTCGTGGACAATATTTTCTTTAGTTCCGATATTTCTTCGTTCGATAACTGATCATTTTCAATAAAATTTAAGACCATTGAATGTAACGTACCGCCGAAGAACTGCTGCAAAAAGGATTTACTTTTTTGCTCAACATATTGGTGCTTCTCAACCAGTGACGTATAAATAAACACCCTGCCATCTTTTCTAGCATGCAAAGCCTTTTTCTTAACTAGGCGTGCCAGCATCGTGTGAATGGTATTGGGCTTCCATTCACTATTCGATAATTTCTCCACTACCTCAGGAGTCGAAATCGGCTCATAGTTCCATATAACCTTCATTACTTCATATTCTGCTTCTGATATTTGTGGAATCTCCCTCATGATACCTCTCCTACTTTTACAACTGTAGTATTTATTATAGCAGGAAGGGCCAAGTATATAAAGTATTGGGGGACTTTAACCTATGGTAAATAGTCCCCTATGTGCTAAGGATTTATTCTGACCCATTTTTACTATATGATTTGGACGTTAATAATTGACCTTAATCAAGGTCACGCTAAAACGGCTTATGCGCATGTTGCTTATAAAAAAGAATGAATTAAAAAGAGAATAGCAAAAGCAACGCCAGACCGTAAATGCCACTTCCGGTCCATCCTTTGATATCGAAATAGTCCTGATATAGGAACTGGGAGCAGGACGATCAAGGAAAGCAATCCACTTATGTTATTAAAATCAAATTTGAAGCCGTGCATAAAGACAGCCACCGTATGCAAGATAATAAAAGCGATGGCGAGAATTGCTACTGGAGTATGCCATCTTCGGGCAAAGCGCAGTAAAGTCGACAACCTTTTTTTCACATTGGCTTGACCTTTTAAATAATCAAGCTTAATAACACGAAGAAGCACATAATAAGCAAGTACAAAAAATAAGGCAATTCTTGCATTGGAGCCAAAATCTTTAAATGTATGTTCGAAATGCTTGCTATGCAGAGTGGTTAATGGAAGCTGTAATAGTCCCTTAAGTTCCCAAAGCATGATCGAAGCAGCGATAATAATCGCCACGATTACCCATATGCGTTCCTTTTTAGGAATCCATCCTTGTTTTTGAACCTTGATTGCCCGTGTATTCATTGGTTTGTCCTCCTATTAATTAGAGTAATGTTTGCATTTTTAAATCCAAAGGCAACTTTTAGATTCTTAATTCTGGTCATTGTCACCGAATCCTATTTTTCTCGGAAAACAAACCATCTAAAGTTAAAATAACCTTCAATTTTATTTAAATACAATGTAGCACGATAAATGAATACATTTTCCAAATTAATGAATTTTTAATTATAAATTAAGTTAAAAATAAGAAGCGACAGTAGATACTAATAAAAACTTTTTCCTTTTAAGAGGAGTTATGAAAACAATTGGTATTAGATTAGTTAATTGGAGGTGAAAAAATGGATCAACACCTGCATCACGTAGAAGAACATTTTTCTGGGTCTGACTTCATTCGGGATGTTGTAATTGGTATGTCAGACGGATTAACCGTACCGTTTGCATTAGCTGCTGGTTTGTCCGGTGCTGTTGATACAACAACATTGATTCTCACAGCAGGTAGTGCTGAAATTGCAGCAGGGTCAATTGCAATGGGACTCGGTGGATACTTGGCAGGAAAAACAGATGCGGAACATTACGAATCTGAACTTGCTCGTGAACAGCACGAAATAATAGATTTTCCAGAACGCGAAGAAGAGGAAGTATCCGAAATTTTTAGGGAATATGGACTTGAAGAAGAACAAATCAAATCTATTACCGAAACCATGAAAAAGAACCCTGAAAAATGGGTGGATTTTATGATGAGATTCGAATTAGGGTTGGAGAAACCAGAGCCTACAAGAGCAAGGAACAGTGCGATTACCATTGCAGTTTCTTATATTGTCGGAGGATTAATCCCTTTGTTCCCTTATTTTATCTTAAAACATCCTGCAACAGCATTAATGGTTTCTGTGGTGGTCACACTTATCGCTTTGATGATTTTCGGATACGTAAAAGGAAGGTTCACGGGAACTTCGCCTATTAAGAGTGCTGTTCAAACGACGATTACTGGGGGACTTGCAGCAGCAGTTGCGTTTGGTCTGGCGAGAATTCTCACTTGAAGGTAGAACTCCGTAAGTGTAAGCAATCAATACATGCATCCCGGCACTAATGGTTGACCCTTTCCCTTCTTTCACCAAAACAGCACACAAGTTCAATGTTTGGATACACTAACAAAATAGGAGTGATTAGCCTATATGGGAAAAGGATGAGCAAGATGTCAATAAAGCTTCAAAGGATCTTAAATATCGCATCGTCTTAATTGCATTGTCGACATTACCTTTTATGGGGTTAAAAAATATAAAGCGGTTTTTACCGGTTTCAATCCTTATCGGTGGTATAGAAGTCATTAATGCAACAATTGGAAAAAAACGCAAATGGTGGGTCTTTTATAATAAACCTAATTCATACTTATTTAATGAATTTCCATTTAATATTGGTGCGTTTTTGGTAACCTCACTTTGGATTATGAAGTGGTCATATGGGTAATTCCTAAAGTTTATCTTACTTAATGCAATCGGTAATGCTTTTTTTGCTAATCCATTCGCCAAATTTGCGAGAAAAATTAAGTATTTCACATTGGTTCGTCTTAATCATTTACAATTTTTCTTCTATTTCTTTTCTAAGGTATTTCTGTTTTACGGATTCCAATACCTGTTTGAAAAGTACAAAAAGCCTTATTAAAATAAGAAAATACGTTCTTGAATAATCCTGCCCGTTACTTTAAATACATTTGTTCACAAATAAGATTAATTTCACTAAGGTGCAATACGCACCAAGCTGGTTAAATACGTTCAAGCTTTTTAAATGGTCTAGGAGGGAGTTTAACACGGATGGTATCACCTGGTTTCACTTCTCCACTCTGCAATATAACTCCCATGATTCCTGACTTTTTCCGTCTGAATCCTTATCCAAAACAGCCTTTAAAAGGCCCTGTTTAAAATGATCAATTTGAGCACAAGGATTGCTTAAGCCTGTTACTTTAATAATTGCAGACTCCCCTATAAATAATATCGTGTCAATAGGTAATTCTAGAAGATTTATTCCGACAGTTGTTATATTAACTCTACTTAATCTTATTTAAACTCGTGTAAATTCTCCTTAATGTATGAAACCAATAATCTATACAGTCTACTGTTATTTAAAATATAGTATTGATTATCTAATTCCTGCCATTCTCTTTCTTTAACTTCTTTACTTAGTTTTGAGTTAAATATAGTAATTGCTTGTTTAAATATAAGATAAAAATCGTAGTCATTAATTCTTTTAAAAGACATTATTGTATCCGCAATGAAAGCCCCATTAGTATTTAAAAAGTATTGAACAAACCCACCATTACCGACTTCCCCATCAAGTTTTGTAATTAATGTGATTGTCTTTTCTCCTATCGTCATTGAATCTATGTCTTTTTTCTTTATAGAGATAATCCACAAAACATCATTCACAATCCTATATTCATCTGAATCAGTTCTAAAAACAAAGTTCTCAATATTGACATTCAAATATATCATTCCTTCTTTCAAATGGAATATTTTCTTTTACTCTAACCTTTTTCAATATCCTTCTTCAACTGCTCCTTTACAATGTATCTTTTAAATTAATTGTTTTGTTAGAAAAAAAGCGTTCCTGCCTTGTTACAGAAACGCACCCGTGAGTTCAACTAGGATTACAATTTTTTAATTTCAACACCAGTTATTCATTTAACAAGAGCAGCCAATTAGCTGAATAAGAATAACAATTTCAATCCCCATGAGCTTCATTCAAAAAATAAAAAACGTTCTCATTCAGAGAGGCTTTTAGTTAAATTCAGAACACGGTTCAGATTTGGTCTAAGGATTCAGAAAAATGTACGGATTAACTAAATAACCTGTCCCTTTCAAAATGAACTATTTTTTCATTTACTATAATGCATGGAGATTTTTTTTGATTGGGAAAGGGGTGTATATTATGGGAAGTATTAAAAAGTTTAAGTGTACAAGTATTTCAGTTCCAGTAAGTAATACTTTTGCGGGGAAGTGTGACGGAACTGAACACATTTTATTTGATGCAATTGGACCAGCTCCAACTGCAGCAGTGATTAGATTTACAAATAATGCCACCGCTGCTGTCGGGTGCCCAATTACATTTGTAGTAACACGACCTGATGGGGCATCGGTAACTTTTCAAGTTCCTCCTGGGGGTTCTTTTCTATTCTCTTTTGGTCCTACTCAATCAATCAAGGCTATCTGCCCAAATGAAACTCAAACCAGTGTTTGTACTGGAGGATTTGAAGGTACTTTTTTCTTCTGTATCTGTTGTGATTCAAACTCTAATGTCGAAGATGACAAAGATAATGAAGAATCATCATAGTGACATATACAATTAAAGCAGAGAACGTTTAACAGGAAAGATCGTTTCATACGTTATAAATGATCTTTCTTTTTTTGAATTAGGGTTGTCACTCCAGTTCCACTTTAATTCAATAAATAAAAAGGCTGCCATTAGCGACCAGATCTTAAGTATTGCATCAGTTACTTTAAATGTAAATCTTCACAGCCTGTTTCGTAGTTCAAACATGCAAAAAGGCGATGCCTTTATTCAAGCATCGCACTCGTATATTGAAATGAAATTTATTTTTTCTCCATTACCGCAAAGTAATTATTTTCATTATCTGCAAAATTAAATACTCTACCTGAAGGCATATTTACAATTTCTCCGACTGTAACGTTATTGTTTGATAAGTTACTATACAAATTATCGAAATTTGTTGAGAAGAACATTAACGATGGTGTTCCGAGATTTAATTCAGGAGACATTTTTGCAACAAACTCCTTATTATGGAGAATAATGCTTGTTTCAGCTTCTTTAGTTGGAGCAATTTCAATCCATCTCATACCTTGACCGTTATCTTCCTCTGAAATGACACTAAACCCTACTATGTCTGTCCAAAACTCCCTTGCTTCATCTTGATTATTCACATACAACATGATTTGACCAACTTGACTAATCATTGATTTTTACACTCCTTTATATATTAATTAATAGTCTCAATGCTCCTAAACCATAGTAACGTTAAAACAGCGTTACTGTAATTACCTCAGCGATTCCACCAGCTCGTTCAAACGGTCCCAAGTTTCGGTGATGCCCTGCAGCATGCCCATGTCCATGACGGTCTTGAGGGCCTCTTCGGAAACATATTCAGCACGGTTTATCAGCTTTGTCTTTCCACCCAAATCGATGAATTCCAATGTGATCTCGGTCGACGGCATGGATTCATTCACATTGCCTTCGGCATCTGAAAAGTAATCGGTATAGACGATCTTCTCCGGCTCGATAATCTCCTTATAAACCCCTTTACCCCAGGATTCCATACCAAAAAATTGACCCTGATTCTGATCGACACACTTCATACAGTAATGCCAAACGCCTCCCGGACGGAAATCGACGGTGCAGACCGGAATCTCCCAGCCCCTCGGCCCCCACCAGCGGTTCAGATGCTCCGGCTCTTTAAACATCCTAAATACGAGATCTCGCGGCGCATCAAAAACGCGCTCCAGTACCAGTACCCGATCGTTCTCAACTCTCGATACCATTGTGTTGTTTGCCATTATATTTCCTCCTTGTTCAATTGTTTTATATTTTATAAAGGGATTAACGCATTGCTTTCAACTGTGATCTTATTTTTCTTCTTTTTCGTGCATTACCTTTAAATAATCGTCCAAGCTATCAAATCTTTCTTCCCAAATTCGGCGATAAGACTCAAGCCACGCATTTAATTGGATAAATGGCTCAGGTCGTAATTGGTAGATGCGCCGATTTGCATCAGCGTGTACTTTAACAATTCCGGCATCACTAAGAACACGAAGGTGTTTAGAAACTTGTGGCTGACGGATTTGTAAGCGTTCGGAAATTTCCCCCACTGTAAGGGGACCTTCTCGCAAAAGTTCTACAATCTGTAAACGATTGGGTTCGGAAAGAGCATTCAGTGTTGTAGTATCCATTTATAGAACCCACCCCTATCCATAAAACAGCTAAATTTAATATTCATTTAACCCTATTTAATTTAATTGTAAAAAGTACTCTGTCTCAATATCCCCACCCAACTGTACACAATTCTCCAAAAATGAAGTTCTAAATTTGAATAATATTCCTTAAATGGAATATAACACAATTAGAATATTCCTGTAAAGGAATATTGTAATTATTTTTTATTAAATGGCTCTGTTAATACTCATTGTTGATTTTCTTATAGGTACGAGAATTCATAGGCGGAGATTTTCCGGCTAAAGTATTAAGAGGAAGCTAAATAAGCAAATATAAGCGAAGAAATTCCGATTAACCGCTCTAAATAAGGCAAAATCCAAAGATTTGGATCAAATAAACGGAAAAACTTCCTTTATTTTTAAGGAAATAAGGGTATTTCCCAATTTAAACGGAATTTTTCCGTTTATTTTTCAAACACAGTAAATTCAACATTCAGTTATAACAGAGCCTATTAAATTAAAATCCTTTGTTTCCTTTTATAGGGATAGCCTATCAGGTTGACAATTTATCTTAATGGTGAAATGTACTGGGACATCCAATCGTTTGGAATAAAAAAGAATCCATATTAATCACTCTTGATTAAAATGGATTCTTTCATACGGTACTTAACAAGCAAACCAACTTTCCCCCACGGCTAAAGCATGTTCCCCCACTATTGCAAATGCCGCAGTTTGTCGGGATTGCCAACTATATAGATGGTCTGAATCCGATTACCATTAAAGGCGAAGGAATAGACATACTTCAGGTCATTATCCGTTGTTAGGATCAGTCCAGGACTCCCATTGATGGTGGCAAAAGAGAGGGTAAACTTTTCTGCATACATTTTCACCAGGTTTTGCAGCAATCGGATGACGCCTGCAGCACCGAAAATAGGAACCCTTGCTGTTGCTACCTTTCCGCCGCCATCCGCGTACATTGCGATGTCTTCGCTAACAAGCTCCAATATTTGCGTAATGTCCCCATTTATGAAGCTGTAGACAAACTCTTTGATTTTTGATTCCATAATCGTAACGGATGGCTGTTGGTCGGGGGTAAAATCCATACTTTTCTTGGCACGGTAGAAAATTTGCCGACAGTTCGTACTGCTTTTGTCGAGAATTTCTGCGATTTCATCATATAGTATTGAAAAGCCACGCGAAGCAAAAAGACGGCCCGTTCGTTGGCGTTGAGCTGCTGCAGCAATAGCAAATAGGCTGTGGAAATAGACTCTTGTTGTAAAAAGGCCTGTGAAGGGTCGTTTGCCGGGTTCTCTTTTTCAAGCAACGGCTCCGGCAGCCAGGGTCCGACCTACACCTCCCGTGTCTTTGCGGATGACCGGAAATCAAGACACCGGTTGGTGACAATCTTGCAAAGATAGGCTTTTTTGTTTTCAATCGATTCGCGGTTAGGGAGCTGGTTAAAGGCAATAAATGCTTCTTGCACAATATCCTCTGAATCCATGACGCTGCCCAACATGCGATAGGCTAACGAAAAAAGCAGAGGTTGATAGGCTTGATACAGTGTTTCTACACACATGATTATCCCCATAACTAAAGTCTGGGGTTTCGAAAGAATAGGCTTTAAAAGTCCATTGTCTTTACGTGGGCTACCACAAGTCCCGCTATTTCATCAGGCCAAGGCCTTCAGCTTTGCATGTTTATTCTTCATTATGATGATTTTCTTTGGGGCTTGAAGGAACTGCTTCCTTTCAAGTCCGTCAAATGCATCCTTTACATGTTTGCGAACAATATTAAAGGCGCCATTTACATCGGCATGAATGGAAATTTTCGATCCTTTTATTTTGTAGAAAGCCCTACTACACCGATACCCACTAAAAAGTGGATGGTTATCATCTCCGAAGGTTGGAATCGGATCATTGTCCAAAAAGCTAGACTTGCTAGTATAACTTTCTTCTCGTTCGATGACTTGAATTCCTTTCCGTTCAGCCTTGTATCGTATCATTTCAATGAACGTGGAATACGGAATTTGGATGAAGGTTTGCTTATTAGACTTTTTCAATGCGACCTCCGATTTCCAACCAACATTTCTTCCTATGATAATAGTATCAATCGTTCTTACTGAAGCAATCTCCACTACTTTTGCACTGGCCTTGTGTAAAAAATCCATGACCCGATTATTCCTTTTTCGATCCAATGAAATCAAGCGATTAGTGGTAAATATCCCTTCTTTTGGTCCTTTTCCATTTCTTATTATACACATATAATTTGCCCTTAATTTGTTATAGTATTGATTGATCGATTTTAACCATGTACCCTTGATAAGCAGAGGTTTAAGCCCCGTGTTATCGATAATAGTTGCCAGGTTATCCACTCCCAAATCAATACCCATTACCCGTCTTGGCGGAAATACAAATTCATTTTTTTGTTTATCCGTTCTCTTGATTTCCTTTTCTTGTTCTCCTTTAAAAACAATCTCTATTACATAGCGGCCATAGGACGGTACAATCCGAACCTGTTGAAATTTCCCTTCAGAATAAGCGATCTTTCCCAAGTTTAATGGAAGATGAGTTCCTGGTAATTTTAGAATACTCCCATCTTTTATTTCCGTAATTTGGTTCGTTAAATAACACGTTGTGCGACCATTCTTCGGTTTATATTTTGGAATTTTTGGTTTACCGGTGAAGCTGGCAGGATTGAGTTTATATTTCTTAGAGGCTTCAAAAAAGCTTTTCCAATCATCATATACTTTCTTTATCGTTTGTTGATTGGACTGAGAGGGCATCGAGATGTAATCAATCTGTTTCATAACCTTAAATAACGCTTCTAAAAAGGCATATCCAATGAATGATTTCTCTTGGGTTGGCATTTCGAAAAGTTTCAACTTTGGTTCTATTATTTTGCCTTTTTTGTCTACTTTCATAGGGTTGGCTTTTGCTTTTTCATAGCTTTTCAGGCGAATTATATTCATTTGAGGTAAATAGGTTTCAATATCTTGTAACACTTGAAGTTGATTTTCATTTCTAATTTCATTTCTTAATGATGTGTAAACCTGACGAATATAATAATTGGTAATGTTGTACAAATTTTTCGCCTTAAAACATAGTGAATCACAGTATTCAAATAATTCATGTACAGGATGAATTTGTATTTTATAGGACCTATACATCGTATACACCTCCTTCTGAACAAGAACAAATGTTCTGTATATATTTAAATAATATCACATTATACAAAAAAGTATAGTGAGTTCACTAGATTTAATTGAAAAAATAAACAAAAAAAACAGCTTATATCCCCATATCTAAAGCTAGGGGTTTTACGCTGTTTATCGTTAAAAAAGAATCCCTTTTAATCAATCTTGATTAAAAGGGATTCTTTTTCTTTACATGCGGTTCTTAACAAGCAACCAACTTTCCCCTACGGCTAAAGCATGTTCCCCTCTTGCAAATGACTCAGTTTGTCGGGATTGCCAACTATATAGATGGTCTGAATCCGATTACCATTAAAGGCGAAGGAATAGACATACTTCAGGTCATCATCCATTGTTAGGATCAGTCCTGGACTCGCATTGATAGTGGCAAAGGAGAAGGTAAACTTTCCTTCATGCATTTTCAACAGGTTTTGCAGCAATCGGATGACGCCTGCAGCACCGAAAATAGGAACCCTTGCTGTTGGTACCTTTCCGCCGCCATCCGCGTACATCGCGATGTCTTCACTAACAAGCTCCAATATTTGCGTAATGTCCCCATTTATGAAGCTGTGGACAAACTCTTTGATCTTTGATTCCATAATCGTAACGGATGGCTGTTGGTTGGGGGTAAAATCCATACTTTTCTTGGCACGGTGGAAAATTTGCCGACAGTTCGCACTGCTTTTGTCGAGAATTTCTGCGATTTCTTCATAGGAGTACTGAAAGGCCTCGCGAAGCAAAAAGACGGCCCGTTCGTTGGCATTAAGCTGTTGCAACAATAGCAAATAGGCTGTGGAGATAGACTCTTGTTGTAAAAAGGCCTGTGTGGGGTCGGTTGCCGGGTTCTCTTTTTCAAGCAATGGTTCCGGCAGCCAAGGTCCGACATACACCTCGCGTGTCTTTGCGGATGACCGGATTAAATCAAGACACCGATTGGTGACAATCTTGCAAAGATAGGCTTTTTTGTTTTCAATCGTCTCGCGGTTAGGGAGCTGGTTAAAGGCAATAAATGCTTCTTGCACGATATCCTCCGAATCCATGACGCTGCCCAACATGCGATAGGCTAAAGAAAAAAGCAGAGGTTGATAGGCTTGATACAGTGTTTCTACACACATGATTCGGTATCCTTTCTGACATTCAATAGCTGTGAAACAGCACGTTTCGCACTGGCCACAGATGCATCTACGAGCAGTTCCCCATGCGAAGCCCAATCACCGGCGACATAGAGCCCATCAATTTCTGGTACTGTGGGACCTGGATTTTCGATTCGATTCAGATGAGGAAAATCATGAACCACCGTCATTTTGGGCAGATACTGCCGGGCAACCAAGTGATTTCGCCAACCAGGCTGAGCGAGATCTAACACCTGTTCTAACTCTCTTTCATCCTGTTCCGGGTCCGTTTGCGGGCCCAGATATTTGAAAAGCGAAACTACTTGTGTTTCATAGTCACTTAGGATGGCCGGGCGTGGTTTTCCGGCACGTGAATGATTGGAATATAAAATGGGTTGATCTATGCCGTAAATAAATTGGTGTTTAGGATTGGGAAGCTGGAGTAATCCAACATCGAGACAGGCAACAGTAACAGCGAGGGCTTGCTTTTTCCATGTGTCGAGTGCCGTATCTTCTGCATGCGGGACCAGGTTATAAGAAATGGCTGGGGGTGTAGTCAAGATAACATTCGTTGCTTCTATTTTACTGCCATCGGCACATAAAATCGAGCGGACTTTTTGCTCATGATGCTCGATTAAAGCCACTTTACAATTGGTTACTACTTTTACTCCCAACTGGACAGCGTGCTCATGAAGCTCATCTACGAGCGACCCCCAACCTTTATCCAGATAGAATACACCAAGCAATGCATGTTGCATATGCTTTAAAGCCGGTCCGGCAGGGTGTAAATCAGGTGCACCAGTATAAGTCGCTGTTCGAAGCAGTGAATAGAACAGGTTGCGCAGCATCGGGTCCTGAATTTCAGTTTCAATCCAATCCCGGATGCTAATTTGATCCAAGACTTTTGTATCCATTTTCCCCAATTTTATAAACCATTTGGCAAATTCAAGTTTTCCTCCCCAGCTTAGAAGCGGACTTTGAATGAGGGATGAAATATTCGTTGGCATGGTTAATAATTGATTTTTCCATAATCCATATGCATCAACAGAGGGTGAGCTCCCCTCCAATTGCAATCCGAGCTCGCGAAATGTTTTATACGCTTCCCCATTATACAAAGCATGACCGCCTAAATTAAAATAGACACCCTGCTTTTTATTGGTAATGGCCCTTCCTCCCAACCGTTTGCTTTGTTCCAGAACAATCGTTTTCTTTCCTGCCTTTGCGGCATAAATCGCGGCAGTTAAACCCGCAATTCCCCCACCTACAATCGCAACATCATATTTTGTCAATGTCATCACCCTTTTCGGTTGTTTACAAACATAACGGGTGAGCGAATGATTTTGTGACAAAAACAAGGAAAACTTTTTTGAAGGACAAAAAGGATGAATAGATGATTTAGCAAATTTCCTTCAAAACGGAAGGAAATTCCTTGTTGTTTTGTCTTCTGACGCTGACCCTTTATGGCAGTAATAAGATTTTACCCGTACTTTTTCTGCTTTCTAGATATTGGTGAGCTTCTTGTCCGTCCCTTAACGCAAAAGTTGTTGGCTCCGATACTTTTACTTTTCCTTCTTCTATCCATCTAAACAGCTCTTTTGATCGTGTCACTCTTTCTTCCCTAGAAGTGAGAACATTCCAAAGATCTCCCCCCGTTAGAGTTTTCGAGGTATCCATCAACATACGGGGATCAACTGGAGCCGGATCTCCACCTGCCATCCCATAAAATACAACTGTACCACCGATGCGCGTAACAGCAAAACTGTCCATGAGTGTAGAGCCTATTGATTCATAAACAACATCCACCCCTTTGCCGTTCGTTTCCTCCAGAACTTTCTGCTTCCAGTCATCCGTGTACTGGAGAACCAAATCCGCTCCCACTTTTTTTGCAGCTTCAACTTTTTCCTTGGAAGATGTTAAGCCTATTACCTTACCACCAAGAAGCTTTACAATTTGAACAAGGAGCTGCCCGACACCTCCGGCTGCTGCGTGTACTAAGACAACATCATTATTTTTTACAGCATAGCTGTCCCTTGTAAGATAATGTGCAGTTAGCCCTTGAAGAAGTATAGATGCAGCCTCCTTAAATGAAACTGATTCTGGCAAAGGTATCAATTTTTCATATGGAACAGCTACTAGCTCTGCATTGGCAAATGGAACATCAGCAAAGGCAATACGATCTCCTGAGCTTATGCATTGCACTTCTGCTCCTACTTTTTCTACAATTCCGGCACCTTCATAACCTAAAATATAGGGAGGCTCCCCGGCCAAATGATAATTTCCTTTCCTTCTATAAATGTCTGCAAAGTTTAGGCCGATTGCATTCATTCTTACAAGAATTTCATCCGGACCGATGACAGGATCCTTTACTTCGCAATATTCCAGGACTTCCGGACCTCCAAATGTATTAAAAACAAGTGCTTTCATATATAAATACCTCATCTCTAGGGTTAATTATTAAATGCAATACTAACGTAGGACAATATGAATTATGAACCAGTTCAATTTTACAACCACTTTCTTTATTGTAAGCATAAATAGGTCTGTATATCTACTATCCTCCTCTTCCTCCATTTGGAATACCCTTTGATTTAGTACACAAAAAGGAATACCCCCACTTAACCATTTCAACTAACCAAAACTTGAACAACAAATCCGGCAAACTAAACTTTATCGCTCTCGAATTGTTACCAGGCACGGAATAGAAAGAGTATTTGGGTAAAAGACAGAACCAAAGAGAGACAACCTTCTTAGCCAATGTAAAAAATGAAGCACGAGAACCGTCCCCATGCATCAACTCAAAAACTATCAAATTTGAACGAAATTCACGAAATCCCCTTCATCATTTCTAAAATAAAATCAAATTAAAAAAGAGAACAGAAGGCTGTTCCCTTTTTAAACATCAAATATAAAAACGATATTGTCTAATTGTTGGCTGCTTCACGCATTTGCCGTGGAACAAATCATCTCATTTATCAATGAGGTAGATTCCCTATCGTTGCGACCCTCTAGCCGCTTTATCGAATAGAATCCAAGCTAGATTTAGTCCCTACACCTCACCGGGTAGTACAAACACCCTCACCAATCCCTCTCATCACCCGTCGCCCCTCTTTAAAGGTGGCAATTTCTTTTACCCCTTTTTCCAACAGGGTTTGTGTGTTCTGTTCAATAAAGGCCCCGATGTCATCGGGGAAATGGGAATCGGATGAAGTCGTAAAACAAACACCCGCATTGATTAGAATGTCCAGGAACACTGGGCTCGGACACATCTCTTTTACCGGGTACCGGTAATAAAGGCCGGCGTTTATTTCGGTTGCCGTGTCGGTTTCGACAAGGGCATTGGCTATTCTTTCATAGTGGGGGACAAGCAGAGCTTCGTCTGGCCGGTAATTAAATACCTTAAGGTTATCCAGATGCGCGACAAACTGAAAGATGTTGCTGCGAATCGCCTTTTCGACCTCAGCAAAAAAGTCCTTATATAAATCTACTAGGTTATAATGATGGAACCGATTCTGGGTATCTGGATTGTCAAATCCCCAACCGTACATATAATGAACAGAGCCAATCACAAAATCCCACTCATATTTCTCAATGAGCCCCTTTAATTCCGCTTCGCTTCCGGAAAAGTAGTCTGCTTCCAGACCCAGCCTCAATGTGACGCCTGCCTCCTTCCAGCGCGGCTTGGCATCATGAATGGCTCTTACATAATCCCCCATTGACTCCGTCATGACCTGGTTCAGCCAAACCTGCTGTTTGGTTCCGACATCGGAATCACTCAGGTCAAGATTTTTTTCAAAATAAGCCCTTGATTCCTTAAAACGGTATAGATGATCAACAATGCCTACCTCCTTCAGCCCTTTTCGCTTGGCTTCAAGCAAATAGAGATCTAGCCAGGATGCGTCGTATGCTCCTCGTTCCAGTCGTGCCGCCAGCCGCTCCATGCTTTTTTCCAGCCAGCCCCTAGTATGCGGCTTTTCTTCCAGGGGACTGAAATGGTTTAACGCCTGATTGGTACGGTCTAGCCAGCGTAGTGAATAAGGGCCTTCTTCTAGATGCAAATGATAATCAACTTTCATGCTGTTCGCCACCTTTAGCTGTAATCCATTGGAGCATCGTATCCATGCCCGTTTCCTTCCATGAGTTTGGCATGTCTTGATCACAAATCACATGATCAATTTTCGTGATCGGACAAATTTTATAGAACGACTCATGATTTACCTTAGAGGAGTCGGATAGCAGAAACACTTGGTTTGCCCTTTCCACCATCGCAGTGGATACTAAACATTCCTCAAAATCATAATCACTGATATCCGTTGGGGTAATACCTCCACAAGATAAGAAGACTTTGTCAAACCGAAAGGATTCCAGTGTTTTGCACGTCATGCCACCGACAATCGATTTTTGTCCAGGATTCGTAACTCCGCCAAGTACGATGACTTTCCCTTCAAATTCTTTATTTTCCAAACGGTGGTTAAGTTCTTCCGCACATGCGAGGGAATTGGTCACGATCGTCACTCCCTGAACAGCAGAAATCGCACTTGCGAGATGAACGGTCGTCGTTCCAACGTCAATCATGACGGTATCCCCGTCTTTGATAAACTCCGCCGCTTTTCTCCCGATGGCTTTTTTATCGGCAATCCTGACATTCATTTTTTGCGAAAAATGCGGTTCGCTTTTCGTTTGCTGAACCTTGATCGCCCCGCCGTAGACACGCGTTAATTTTTTTTCTTTTTCGAGGATGTCCAAATCCCGCCTGATCGTTTCGGGCGTTACCTCAAGCTCACCAGCAAGGGAAGTGACCAATATTTTCTTCTGTTTTTCGAGCTGCTGTAAAATGTA
Organism: Neobacillus sp. SAB-20_R2A; assembly: GCF_049568635.1. NCBI lineage: Bacteria > Bacillati > Bacillota > Bacilli > Caryophanales > Bacillaceae > Neobacillus > Neobacillus sp. SAB-20_R2A. The sequence continues at coordinate 5,574,766 of NZ_CP145895.1, forward strand.
CTCATGACGCTCTGTAACCAGAATATTCATGACAGTGGAATCACATCCTTTTTATGAAGATAAAGAGTTTTCCGAGCGCCTTCCTGCACCTCTTCATCTGATTGATGCAGGTGTTCCGCGGTCACCGCTATCCCATTTGAACTGAACTCATACCGAGTGATATTTCCCAGCATCATGACCTTATTGATTCGGCCGGAAAACGCATAGCCGTCCTCCATGAACTGGGCACTGAAGGCCTCGGGTCTGATCGCGTAAAGTCGATTGGAAAATTCCTTTTCCGAGGTGGCAATCGATAACTCCGAGCCGTCAAGAACATTATAATTACCGATAAATCTTGCGACGAATTCACTGCCCGGTTTGGTATAAATCTCATGAGGCGTACCGGATTGAGCAATCCTGCCTTCGTTTAAAATATAAATCCGGTCACTCACAGCCATGGCTTCCTCCTGGTCATGAGTCACAAGGACAGTCGTAATATTCAATTCCTGCTGGATGGTACGCAGCTGCTTCTGCAGATTTTTCCTGATCTGTGCATCCAGGGCACTTAAGGGCTCATCAAGCAACAATACCTTCGGCTCAGTGACTATCGATCTTGCCAAGGCGACACGCTGCTGCTGGCCTCCTGACAATTCCCTTGGATAGGCATCCTCCTTCCCAGCCAATCCTACCAGCGCCACCATCCGCGCGACCTTTTGTTTAATCGTTTTGCTAGGAAGCTTTTGCATTTTCAAGCCAAAAGCAATATTTTCAGAGACGGTCAGATTCGGGAAAAGGGCGTATGATTGAAAAACCATCCCGATTTGCCGGTCCTTAGCCTTAACATTCGTGACATCACGTCCATCAATCTTGATGACGCCCTGTTCTGGGCTGGTTAATCCCGCAAGGATTCGCAGCAAGGTACTTTTTCCACAACCGCTTGGGCCCAGCAGGGTAACAAATTCACCTTGCTTAAATGATAGATTCAGATCATGTAGGACGGTTTGTCCTTTAAAGGCCTTTTTAATATTTTCAATGGTGACATAGCTCATGTTAGAAAGTCTCCTTCCTTGACCGGGTTACTTTGACAATGATAGAAGATAGAATGGAGATTAAGATAAAATAGCAAATGACAATGGCACTTGCGATATGGCCGCTCACATTCAATTTTTTATACAAGTAGACTTGAACAGTTTCGAAGCTCCCGCCGATTAATAGATTCACTAACACAAATTCCCCGAATAAGATTGAAAATGACAGCAGCGACGAAACTAGTACGCCCGGCATAATATTCGGCAATATGACTTTTAAAAAAGCGGTAAATTGGCTAGCCCCTAATATTTCAGCCGCCTCCATAAGCGAAACGGCCTGAATGTTCCGCAGGCTATTCCGGGTTCCCTGGTACATGTACGGGAGGATTCCAACAAAATAAGCGCCCACGGTGACAACCACCATCGACAGGCCGCTGTTTGAATAAGCCCTGATTAACCCTACCGCAATAATCACACCCGGCATGGCATACGTTAACACAATCAGAGCCTGGATAAATTTCTCCAGCCTTGGTGCGTAGACCACGATCGAGAAAATTGCCGGAACCATGATGAGCAGGGAAAGAATGGTCGCCCCGACCGACAGGATGAGAGACCGTCCCATTGCTTTTAAAAATAACGAATCACTAAAAAGCTCCCCGTACCAGCGAAATGTTAAGCCCTCTGGCAAAATCGTTTTATGCCATTGAGTGGAGAAGGAATAAATGAGAGTGCCAAGCAACGGTACAAGCAAGTATAAAAGGACTGCTCCGATTGTAAGGTAATGAAAAAACGAGTGGTTCTTGTTCACGATAAATCCCTCCGAACCTTGCGTGTTAACCACTCATTGAGAAGCATCGCCACCACAAGGGTTAACCCTAATAATCCCGCAATCGCACTGCCAAGCTCAGGCTTCGCAAAAATATCGCCGGTCGTCAATGCGCCAATTCGGATCGTAACGAGATTATAGGTGCTTCCCGTTAACGCATAAGCGGATGCATATGCTCCCATCGCATTGGCAAAAAGAATACTAAACGTTCCGGCAATGCTTGGAAGAATGATTGGGATCCCAATCCGCAGCCAAAACTGCGTGGAGTTTGCCCCGAGCAGCGAAGCAGCTTCTTTCCAGTGCTTATTAATCCCCTGGTAGACTGGGTAAAGAAGCATAACGGCCAATGGTAGCTGAAAATAAAGATAAATCAGAACAAGGCCAGACCAGGAATAGACATTAAACGAGCTTAGCGTTGCCCAGCCGAAATGCTTGAACATCAAGGTAAACAATCCACTGTTTCCTAACAGAACGATAAAGGCAAACGCTAACGGAATGCCTGCAAAATTGGATGTAAGATTAGCAAAAATCAACACCCGATTTTGGATCCGGCTAGAAAAAAGCGTAATCGAATAGGTGGCAAAAATGGCGAATAAAGTTGCGATAAAACTGGATAAAAGCGAAATCAAAATACTATTTTTAAACGCTTGGCGATAATACTCATTTTGAAAAATATCCTGATATTGCTTGAACGAAAAACCAGTGCCCCCATCTGCTTGAAAGCTTCCATATATCATAAAAAATAATGGAATGATCAGAAACAGAAGAACCAGGAAAAGAAATGGGATAAGACTAGAGACAAGCATTCCATTTATTTTTTTCAATGAAAAAACTCCCTTTTAACTGTGTTTACTCCGGTAAAACCTTTTAAGGAAAAAGGTGCCTCCTGTAAGAAGACACCTATTTTAATTTTGGAAAGGACAGCTTTTGCATGGCTGACGATGGCTGTATGTTTAACAACTCGCATGCCAAAGGCGCAATTTGAAGCTGAGGAATGACCTCTTCATACATGCCATGCTTCAACTTATCCGTGATGATAAATAATGGCACATCCCGGTCAGCTGCTGTCGTACCGCCGTGCTGGCCGTCACGATTCATGCCATGATCGGCTGTCACAATAATCTGGTAGCCTGCCTCCATCCATTTAGGAAGAATATTCGCCAATAGTATATCAACAGCAATCACACGATTCCGATATTCTTTGGAATCAGCCGTAAATAAATGGCCATCATTATCAATATTCATGGAGTGGATATATAGGAAATCTGGTTCATACTGATCCATTAAAAAATTGGCGTCATAAAATAGATGGGAATCAGGATAATGGTCTTCCCAGTAGAAAATACCATGTTGAATGGCTTTTTCCGTATTCAATTGAATGCGGTCTGTCACCGGATGAAAGGGCGCCGAATTATACAATTCACTTACCCAGAAGTAAGAGGCGGTCGCGTTTTTTAAACCAGCCTTCTTGGTTAAATGAAACAAGCTTTCTTCATGAGACAACCGAACCGTTTGATTGGAAGTAATTCCATTTTTAAAAACCGGCGTACCCGTTAAGAGCACCTCATATAATGGCCGGGACAGGCTCGGCAGTTCAGATTTGACCTTAAATCTCGATGCTTTTCCCATTTCAATCAAGTGGTGCAAGTAGCCCATTTGGGAAACGGCTGTGTCATAACGCAGACCGTCGAGCATAATAAAGGCTAGCTTATTTGACATTCATTAACACCTTCTCTTGCCATAATGATAGTAACTGCTGCATGCCTTGCTCCCATGCTTTTGGATCTGATACAGGTTTTGCATTTTTGTACATGTCATTTGGAAGCAATTTTGCTTTCGCATCCTCAGGCAATTTTACATTTTCACGGATAGGACGGGCATAACCGCGTGCCAGGTTTGCTTGTCCTTCATCAGAAAAGATATACTCACGGGCAAGCTTGGCGGCATTTGGGTTTTTGGCATATTTGTTAATAACCGATGCATATCCAGAGATAACGGACGCCTCCTGAGGGATGACAACATCAAAGCGGTTCTTGTCAATCTGGTCCCTATAGCCAAGACCATTAAAGTCCCAAACGATGGCGACATCTACTTCGCCCTTTTCTAATGCCGTTAAGTTGACATTATTCGTTTGAAGACGACCTTGTTTTGCCATCTTCGCAAAGAAATCGATACCAGGTTGGATGTTCTTCTCATCCCCGCCGTTTGCATAGGCCGCGGCCAACACACCGTATTGAGATTGACTCGCTTTTAATACGTCGCCAATTGCTACCTTGTAATTGCCGGTTTCAAGCTCCTTCCAGGTTTTCGGAGGATTTTTCACATTCGTCTTATCGGTCAGAAAGGCAATGGTTCCGGTATAACCAATCATCCAGTCACCGTTATCATCCTTCGCCCACTTTGGAACATCGTCCCAATGTGAGGTTTTAAACGGAAGGGTTAATCCCTTTTGTTCCGCTAACGGCCCGAAGGATGCACCAACATCACCAATATCTGCCGTTGCATTTTCTTTCTCCGATTCAAACTTTGCTAGTTCTTCGGCACTGGACATATCAGTATCCGTATGTTTAATACCATATTTTGAATCGAGGTCCTCCCAGGTCCCCTTCCAGTTTGCCCATGTGTCCGGCATTCCGACAGAGTTGACTTGACCCTCTTGTTTAGCATTCTTGATCACGTCTTCAACAGAAACTTGATTTGAAGCTTGGACATTCTTTGCGGTGTCCTCATTTTTATTTGAACAGCCTGTGAATATAGAAACAGATAAAACTCCTACTGCAGCCATCGTTAAAACAGAACCTTTTTTCATCGAAACAACCCTCCAGAGTTTGTTTTTTGTTTGTTTGTATTTGTTTTACACTTTTTATATTACAAACCAAACGTAAAATACGTATTAAACAAATGTAATGATTTCCTAAAGGTTCTTTAATAGAATGTAAATCCTGCTTGATATGAACCAAGCCAGAAATAAACGACAAAAAGAAGTTGATTTTTTACAACCAACTTCTTTTTAACTATTATAGATAAAACTCTCCTACCGAATCGTTAACGTACGATCGGATTCACGTCCAAAACCATCTACTTCGATACGGTCTTTGTAAACCTTTAAAATGGAATAAGCATTAGTATCAGCGGTATCTACCATTCCCTTAAGGTTTAAATAGTGAATACCATTTTTATAACCATAATTTCCTGCATGGTTATGTCCATTAATGTATGCCACCACATTGCCGGATGCCTCGAGTTCGGCCATTACGGCTTCGGAATTCCACACATTATGCTGATTCGCAGGGTAAACGGGCATATGAGAGAACACAACCACTTTTTCCTGTGATTGAGCCGCCTTTTGGAGCACACCGCGCAGCCATGCCAGCTGTTCTTCGCTAACTCCGCCATTCCAAGTTTGGGCGTTGATTGCGCCCGTTTCTTTTAACGAATTATACATCACTTGGGCCTGTTGATATTTCTCAGATCCGACTGGATTTGCGTAAAGGCTAAGATCATTGGTATCTAGCGCGATAAACCGCCAGTTCTTATATTTAAAATCGTAATATTGATTCTGCATCCCAAGAATATCAACGACTTGGTCTGTTGTGACAGGAAAGTCATGGTTACCAAGAAGATGATATTTCGGGCCCTCAATCGAATTAAAATATGGAAGGATCGTTGAAAAACTGGATATATTGCGGTCAATCAAATCACCGGTTTGCACAGTAAAATCTACATCTTGTTCGTTAAATGTTTGCGAGGCCTCCATCAGCTTGTCAATAGAGTTGCGGTAAAAGCGCGTTCCATTGTCATCACAGTCACAGTACTGAATATCCGGAACAACTCCAATTGTAAACTTTGGCTTTTCTTCCGTTTTTGCGAACGCTGAGGATGCAGGGCTGACAGCGTTAACAGAAATCCCAAGTGCAACAGCGACTGCCAAGCATTTTAGCTTCACTCCTAGATTCTGTTTTGTCTTTTGTCCAATTAACATAAAGATTCCCCTTCCCTTTTCTATTATTCGGTTTAATCATAGACTATTAAAATATGGAAAAGAGGATATTTACAATCTCTTTAAAATATATTGAAGTGTGTAACAGAATCTAGTAAAAATCTTTAAAAAAAATCGTCCTTTTTAATCTTCACCTTTGGTGTTACTAGGTAAAATGGCAGATTAGATATTGGTACTATTTGTCCTGTTCATAACTATGGCGAACTCCTACCTGCCCGAGCAGATGAAGGTGTGAAAGTAATATCGCCATTTAAGATTACGGCAAAACATGGGGACGGTTCTTGCGCATCATTGTTTGAAACGCTAAATCTCTTCCCATGCTTCACATGTTCGTTCGATGGATTTCAACAAATTGTTGCCCCTGTGCAATTTAAACAAACGTTTGTGTAAACCGACTCAAAGCCTTGCCACGGCGGACTTTTTATTCCAACATCTCAAAAAGGCTTGTCGGTCAGACAAACGTTTATGTAAATTGGAGCAAAATGTTGATAAATCAGAGTTTCTGGTATTTCTCTCGAAAAAAATTTGATGAATAATGCCAGATTAGGAGGGTTTATTTCTGGCAAATGTAACACTTATTCGGAAAGACGCTAATTCCCCAAAAAAATCAATCAACGATTTTCTTGAAGGTAGGATTCCGTAAGTGGTAAGCAATAAATACATACATCCCCTGCGTAATGGGGGTCAATTTGTGTACGAAACTTCACAAACTTACTCAACGAAAAAGGCAATGTCAATTAAACATTGCCTAAAATACTTCTAGATAAAATTAATCTTCCGTTCCTAAAACATCTGTATTTGGGGGCTCATAACCCATCTGACGGAGCATGGCTACTATTTGTCCCTTGTGATGAAACTCGTGAGTGATGGTGTGCATGAGCAATTTACGAGGAGTAATTGATAATAGTTCAGGTGCTTCTCTCCAAGGGATTTCTCTCTCAATTAGCACGTTTAAATCATGTCCATGTAGTTCTAATAATTCATTTACGATTGAATCTACTTGTTCAAATCGTGCTTTTATTTCCTCTAAACTGAGATTATGTATTTCCTCCCTTGGAGTAAGTGGTTTTTTTGTCTTCAATAAAACAAATGAGCCAAGCCATGCAACATAGCAATCTGCTATATGAACCAATGTGTCTCTTACACTTTGCCAACCGAAACCATTTGTTTGAGTAAAATGATTAGGATCCAATTTCCTACAAAAATCTAACAGAGTTCCTCTAGTCTGCCGAACCCATCCATATTCGTGTTGAAGCATCCAAACACCCGCCTTTAACAGATATAACTACTTATTCTATACACGTATAGAAAAAACCTTTCCCTTCTTCCACCAAACAGCATTTTCGCAAATGAATAAATTGGAAGTACCGGTTTGAGTTCAGAGCTTGATTTGGAAACAGAGTGGAGATAATCCAGTTAATGTAAGTCGTTTTGAAAAAAAAAGACAACCAATTCAGGTTGTCTTTTTGTTTGCCCGGCAGCGTCCTACTCTCACAGGGACTTGCGTCCCAACTACCATCGGCGCTGAGAAGCTTAACTTCCGTGTTCGGGATGGGAACGGGTGTGACCTTCTCGCCATTGCTACCGGACCTATTGAATTAGAGGTTTCATTCCCTCAAAACTAGATAACGCAGAAGAAGTTTAGTAAAAACGAGTTCACCTTACTTAATATGACTTGGTTAAGTCCTCGATCGATTAGTATCAGTCAGCTCCACACGTCACCGCGCTTCCACCTCTGACCTATCAACCTGATCATCTTTCAGGGATCTTACTAGCTTGACGCTATGGGAAATCTCATCTCGAGGGGGGCTTCATGCTTAGATGCTTTCAGCACTTATCCCGTCCGCACATAGCTACCCAGCGATGCCTTTGGCAAGACAACTGGTACACCAGCGGTGCGTCCATCCCGGTCCTCTCGTACTAAGGACAGCTCCTCTCAAATTTCCTGCGCCCACGACGGATAGGGACCGAACTGTCTCACGACGTTCTGAACCCAGCTCGCGTACCGCTTTAATGGGCGAACAGCCCAACCCTTGGGACCGACTACAGCCCCAGGATGCGATGAGCCGACATCGAGGTGCCAAACCTCCCCGTCGATGTGGACTCTTGGGGGAGATAAGCCTGTTATCCCCAGGGTAGCTTTTATCCGTTGAGCGATGGCCCTTCCATGCGGAACCACCGGATCACTAAGCCCGACTTTCGTCCCTGCTCGACTTGTAGGTCTCGCAGTCAAGCTCCCTTGTGCCTTTACACTCTGCGAATGATTTCCAACCATTCTGAGGGAACCTTTGGGCGCCTCCGTTACACTTTAGGAGGCGACCGCCCCAGTCAAACTGCCCACCTGACACTGTCTCCCACCCCGATCAGGGGTGCGGGTTAGAATTTCAATACAGCCAGGGTAGTATCCCACCGACGCCTCCACCGAAGCTGGCGCTCCGGCTTCTCAGGCTCCTACCTATCCTGTACAAGCTGTACCAAAATTCAATATCAGGCTACAGTAAAGCTCCATGGGGTCTTTCCGTCCTGTCGCGGGTAACCTGCATCTTCACAGGTACTATAATTTCACCGAGTCTCTCGTTGAGACAGTGCCCAGATCGTTACGCCTTTCGTGCGGGTCGGAACTTACCCGACAAGGAATTTCGCTACCTTAGGACCGTTATAGTTACGGCCGCCGTTTACTGGGGCTTCGATTCAGAGCTTCGCTTGCGCTAACCCCTCCTCTTAACCTTCCAGCACCGGGCAGGCGTCAGCCCCTATACTTCGCCTTGCGGCTTTGCAGAGACCTGTGTTTTTGCTAAACAGTCGCCTGGGCCTATTCACTGCGGCTCTTCGGGGCTATTCACCCCAAAAAGCACCCCTTCTCCCGAAGTTACGGGGTCATTTTGCCGAGTTCCTTAACGAGAGTTCTCTCGCTCACCTTAGGATTCTCTCCTCGCCTACCTGTGTCGGTTTGCGGTACGGGCACCTTTTATCTCGCTAGAGGCTTTTCTTGGCAGTGTGGAATCAGGAACTTCGGTACTATAATTCCCTCGGCATCACAGCTCAGCCTTATGGCAAGCGGATTTTCCTACTTGCCAGCCTAACTGCTTGCACGCACATATCCAGCAGTGCGCTTACCCTATCCTCCTGCGTCCCCCCATCACTCAAACGATAAAGAGGTGGTACAGGAATATCAACCTGTTGTCCATCGCCTACGCCTTTCGGCCTCGGCTTAGGTCCCGACTAACCCTGAGCGGACGAGCCTTCCTCAGGAAACCTTAGGCATACGGTGGATGAGATTCTCACTCATCTTTCGCTACTCATACCGGCATTCTCACTTCTAAGCGCTCCACCAGTCCTTACGGTCTAGCTTCAACGCCCTTAGAACGCTCTCCTACCGCGGACACCACAAGGTGTCCACCCACAGCTTCGGTGATACGTTTAGCCCCGGTACATTTTCGGCGCAGAGTCACTCGACCAGTGAGCTATTACGCACTCTTTAAATGGTGGCTGCTTCTAAGCCAACATCCTGGTTGTCTAAGCAACTCCACATCCTTTTCCACTTAACGTATACTTTGGGACCTTAGCTGGTGGTCTGGGCTGTTTCCCTTTTGACTACGGATCTTATCACTCGCAGTCTGACTCCCACGGATAAGTCATTGGCATTCGGAGTTTGTCTGAATTCGGTAACCCGATGAGGGCCCCTAGTCCAAACAGTGCTCTACCTCCAAGACTCTAACTACGTGAGGCTAGCCCTAAAGCTATTTCGGAGAGAACCAGCTATCTCCAAGTTCGATTGGAATTTCTCCGCTACCCACACCTCATCCCCGCACTTTTCAACGTGCGTGGGTTCGGGCCTCCATCCAGTGTTACCTGGACTTCACCCTGGACATGGGTAGATCACCTGGTTTCGGGTCTACGACTACATACTAATTCGCCCTATTCAGACTCGCTTTCGCTGCGGCTCCGTCTCTTCAACTTAACCTCGCATGCAATCGTAACTCGCCGGTTCATTCTACAAAAGGCACGCCATCACCCATGAACGGGCTCTGACTACTTGTAGGCACACGGTTTCAGGATCTCTTTCACTCCCCTTCCGGGGTGCTTTTCACCTTTCCCTCACGGTACTGGTTCACTATCGGTCACTAGGGAGTATTTAGCCTTGGGAGATGGTCCTCCCTGCTTCCGACCGGATTTCACGTGTCCGGCCGTACTCAGGATCCACTCAGGAGGGAACGAAGTTTCAACTACAGGGCTTTTACCTTCTATGGCTGGCCTTTCCAGACCGCTTCATCTACCCCGTTCCTTTGTAACTCCATGTTGAGTGTCCTACAACCCCGAAAGGCAAGCCTTTCGGTTTGGGCTGTTCCCGTTTCGCTCGCCGCTACTCAGGGAATCGCGTTTGCTTTCTCTTCCTCCGGGTACTTAGATGTTTCAGTTCCCCGGGTCTGCCTTCAATACCCTATGTATTCAGGTAAAGATACTGCTCCATTACGAACAGTGGGTTTCCCCATTCGGAAATCTCCGGATCGGCGCTTACTTACAGCTCCCCGAAGCATATCGGTGTTAGTCCCGTCCTTCATCGGCTCCTAGTGCCAAGGCATTCACCGTGCGCCCTTTCTAACTTAACCTAAAAGGTTTTACTTACTCTTAAAAATAAGAGAGAAAAACTAAAATGGCGATTACTCGGTTCTTACTTGGTTACTTCTTCTTTTACGATTATCTAGTTTTCAAAGAACGAAAGTTTTGAGAGATTATTCTCTCAAAACTAAACAAACAAGAAACAGTCAACTTCTTATCAGTCCATAAGGACTGCATTATCCTTAGAAAGGAGGTGATCCAGCCGCACCTTCCGATACGGCTACCTTGTTACGACTTCACCCCAATCATCTGTCCCACCTTAGGCGGCTGGCTCCTTACGGTTACCCCACCGACTTCGGGTGTTACAAACTCTCGTGGTGTGACGGGCGGTGTGTACAAGGCCCGGGAACGTATTCACCGCGGCATGCTGATCCGCGATTACTAGCGATTCCGGCTTCATGCAGGCGAGTTGCAGCCTGCAATCCGAACTGAGAATGGTTTTATGGGATTGGCTCCACCTCGCGGCTTCGCTGCCCTTTGTACCATCCATTGTAGCACGTGTGTAGCCCAGGTCATAAGGGGCATGATGATTTGACGTCATCCCCACCTTCCTCCGGTTTGTCACCGGCAGTCACCTTAGAGTGCCCAACTGAATGCTGGCAACTAAGATCAAGGGTTGCGCTCGTTGCGGGACTTAACCCAACATCTCACGACACGAGCTGACGACAACCATGCACCACCTGTCACTCTGTCCCCCGAAGGGGAAATTCCTATCTCTAGGAGTGTCAGAGGATGTCAAGACCTGGTAAGGTTCTTCGCGTTGCTTCGAATTAAACCACATGCTCCACCGCTTGTGCGGGCCCCCGTCAATTCCTTTGAGTTTCAGCCTTGCGGCCGTACTCCCCAGGCGGAGTGCTTAATGCGTTAGCTGCAGCACTAAAGGGCGGAAACCCTCTAACACTTAGCACTCATCGTTTACGGCGTGGACTACCAGGGTATCTAATCCTGTTTGCTCCCCACGCTTTCGCGCCTCAGCGTCAGTTACAGACCAGAAAGCCGCCTTCGCCACTGGTGTTCCTCCACATCTCTACGCATTTCACCGCTACACGTGGAATTCCGCTTTCCTCTTCTGCACTCAAGTCCCCCAGTTTCCAATGACCCTCCACGGTTGAGCCGTGGGCTTTCACATCAGACTTAAAGGACCGCCTGCGCGCGCTTTACGCCCAATAATTCCGGACAACGCTTGCCACCTACGTATTACCGCGGCTGCTGGCACGTAGTTAGCCGTGGCTTTCTGGTCAGGTACCGTCAAGGTACCGGCAGTTACTCCGATACTTGTTCTTCCCTGACAACAGAGCTTTACGACCCGAAGGCCTTCATCGCTCACGCGGCGTTGCTCCATCAGACTTTCGTCCATTGTGGAAGATTCCCTACTGCTGCCTCCCGTAGGAGTCTGGGCCGTGTCTCAGTCCCAGTGTGGCCGATCACCCTCTCAGGTCGGCTACGCATCGTCGCCTTGGTGAGCCGTTACCTCACCAACTAGCTAATGCGCCGCGGGCCCATCTGTAAGTGTCAGCCGAAACCGACTTTCAACCTTCCCTCATGCGAGGGAAGAAATTATCCGGTATTAGCTCCGGTTTCCCGAAGTTATCCCAGTCTTACAGGCAGGTTGCCCACGTGTTACTCACCCGTCCGCCGCTAACCACCGGGAGCAAGCTCCCAGTGATTCGCTCGACTTGCATGTATTAGGCACGCCGCCAGCGTTCGTCCTGAGCCAGGATCAAACTCTCCAATAAAGTTGAGTTGATTAGCTCAAAAATGTTACGTTGGCTCATGTTTTCTATTTATATAGAAGAAACATGATCATTATTGTTTGTTGACGTTTTTGTTTGTTTAGTTTTCAAAGAACTATCTTTGTCGCTCGTAAAAGCGACAGGAATTATATTGTATCGCATTTCTTACAATCTATCAACCATCAATTATTTCCAATTGCGATTGACTTAAACGCTCTTTTCAAAAGCGACTTTTACATCATAACACCATTGGCACTATAATGCAACTAAAAGTTTTTTAATCAAGATAAAAACATTATTGTTTCATATCCTAATGTATTTCGTCACCCAAAAAAGTGACTGGAGTAATAATATATACCCTTTACGCATGGATTTCAACTGGTAATTTCATCCTATGGGATTATCTCATAATAAGAATGGAGGACGAACAGTTTCGAAATTCGCCACCAAACGAAAGCCCCGAAAAACTGATCAATCAATTAGAAAATGTTAAATCCGCCGGATACGCGAATCTTCACGGCCACAGTAAAAAACGGAATGCCGTTGATGTTGAAAGTAAAAGAATAAATTTCAATATTGGAATTGTAAAGCACAGGGACGGTTCTTCCGCCTCACTTTGAGGCAGAAGAACCGTCCCCATGCATCATTACAAGTATCTTAACGTAAAGTTTCCGATTAATTTGTCTCCATTTTCAATATATAAAAAAACTTCATCAAAAAAGAGAACAGAAGGCTGTTCCCTTTTTTAACATCAAATATAAAAACAATACTGTCTAATGGTTGGCTGCTTCTTGTAAGGAACAGCAATTCCCAATGCCTGATAGGCGGGAAGGAGAACGCCAAAGGGCTACTCCCCCTCCATAATTTCCTTCGCCTTATTCAGCTGTTCGACCAACTTTTCTACCGATTGTTGAAGCTTATTTTGATCGGGTGAAGCCGCTAAATGTTGTGCAATTTCTGTCCCTGTTGCCTCAATATTTTCCACCAAGCTTGGATCCTTTTTTGCTAATTTATCTTTGATTTGGTCAAAATTTTGGGATAATTCACCTAACTCAGCCTTAAACTGATCATATTTTTCACTGTACAAGAACTCCTTCATTTCCGCTAATTCATGTTCGATTTTACCAAACTGATTCATCTCGTGGTTCATGATCTTTTCTTCAAATCCAGGATATACAATGAACGTATGCATGCCATGTGTCGCGTGAGGTCCCATATGACAGTGAAGCGGCCATGCACCGGGATTATCTGCCACAAACTCAAGGTCATATCGTTCACCTGGGGCAATACTGATTGTATCCTTTACCTGCGGATTTGGATTGATTCGGCCATCAGTTGCTACCACTTTAAAGTGATGTCCATGCGTATGGATGGAATGAACGTCAGAGCCGGCATTAATTAACCGAATCAGGTACTTTCCATCCTTCTTCACTTTCAACGGCGGAATATCACCATCCATCTTTCCATTGATAGTAAAATATTTTGGATGGCGGTCCACAGTATCGTATTCACCATTTAAATGTTCATTCTCTGCAGCCGTTCCCAAGTATGCTCCTGCTTCTGTACCTTCAGCAACACTTAGTAACGGGTCACGTTCACCCAGCATGAGAACAAATTCTTTATCATACTTAACCTTTTGTTCCTTTGGTTCCACAATAAAGGCACCATACAATCCCATTTCAGGGTGGCGGTCCGGTTCAACATGACAATGGTAGAAGTAGGTTCCAGAATGGCCCGCAACAAATTCATATGTATAGGTTTCACCATCCTCTACCTCCTTTTGGCTGACTCCAGGCGTCCCATCACCTTTGAAACTGTTGTCGATGCCATGAAAATGAATGGTATGCGGTTCTTTTTGCTTATTATGAAAAATAATCTTTACATGCTCGCCTTCTTTCACACGAATTTCCGGACCTGGAATGGTGGGCTCGGAAGCCGGTTTATTATTTTTTTCATCCCACAAACCGTATCCCCAAGAATACAATGTTTTTCCTTCAGATAACTCTTCTGTAATATCACCAGCATATAAAGAAATCACTTTTGCCTCATTAGACGATTTTTCATCAGCTTCTACTTTTGGTGCCTTCTCATCTTTATTAGACACTGACGAGTTGGAAGCATTAGAACAAGCTGCTAATAACAATAGAATACCTATCACTATAGTGCCTAACTTTCCATAAATCTTCATAAATCTCCCTCTCCCTATGTTGATAATGATTATCATTCTCTCTATACTGATTATTATTATCAATTAAGCGCACAATTCTGTCAATCTCATTTCTAAAGGTAAAAATAAACAGCAATGTTATTATTTTAAAATAAGCGAGGCAAAAGATGTCAGGCACTATCCCTGTTAGCCTAAACCTCCCCCCCAACTGGATTTTTATAGCATTAAAAAAAGACAGCCTGCCCACACAAAGGCTAGCTGTCCTTTTTGATCATCCACTACTAAATTCAGCCACAAAATTGCCTAAAAAAGAGGCCAAAGTGTCCGAACCTTCTTAAGTTGTTTTTTTCAGTGGCCTCGGATGGTTCTTCCGCCTCACTTTGAGGCAGAAGAACCGTCCCCATGCATCACTACCTGCATCCGTTTATTAAACATCGTTGGGTAAGACAAGAACCCTAGCATGATACTTGTGATGGATGCTGTCGTTAGAAGCAGGAACAGCACAAGCAGCTGGAATTGAACTGCCTGAACAGGGCTCGCACCTGCAATAATTTGACCGCTCATCATCCCAGGGAGCTGAACCAGTCCAATCGTTTTTTGACTCTCAATGGTCGGAATCATACTTGCTTTGATTGAGGTCATCAACTGGGTGTGGACGGCCTGTTTAGGTGTTCCTCCAAGAGATAGGATCAGTTCTGTCTGATCCTGATGGGACTCGGTCTCCGCAATAAACCGATTAAGAAACAGGATGGCCAGCACCATTCCATTGCCAATCATCATTCCGCTGATTGGAATGATATATTGGGCGGTATGGGGTGTAATATTGAATCCGAGTAAGATGCTTTGCGTTAACACTTCGATAAAAATTAACGTAACAGCGATTTTCCACGTAATCCCTTTAATCGCTGCCCCTTTTTTACGGGCATTCAAGGTCGCTGCAATAATCATCACGGCAACCATTAAGAAGATATAAATAATGCTTTCGGAGTCGAACACAAATTTAAGAATATAGCCCACAACAAGCAATTGGATGATGGAGCGGATGACGGCGATCGTCGCATCTTTTTCCAGCCCAAGGTTCAGGGTCTTCGATAATACGATGGGAATGAGAACAAAAATGAGAGAAAAGATTAAGGCCATGGTGCTCATCCCAATTCCCCCTTAACAAACTGCCTTACTCGCTCATTGCTTGGTGATTCTAATAATTCACTTTTCCCCGTTTCAACGATTTCCCCTGCCATCATCACCCATGTATATGTCCCGACATGTAAAGCCTGTTTTAAGTTGTGTGTAATCCAAACAATCGTCACGCCATACTTCCGGTTGATTTTTACAATTAGTTCCTCAATTTCCTTTTGCGAGACTTGATCGAGAGACGAAGTAATTTCATCCAGTAATAATATTTGCGGATGATTCACCAACGTGCGGGCGATCGATACCTTCTGACGCTGCCCGCCTGATAATTCCCTACTGTTTCTATGTAAAAAATCCTTTGACAAACCGACGTCCTTTAATAAATCTATGGCTTGTAAATCTGGAAGCCGTTTCCCTTGCAGTTCCAGGGGCAGTGCCAAATTTTTATGTACACTTCCATCAATCATCGGCGCACTTTGAAGCGCCATCCCAACCTTCCTCCGTAATTCCACAGGGTCATAATCATTTATGTTTTGATCATGAACGATAATGTCTCCATCATTTGGCGACAACAGCCCATTGCACAACTTAAGCAGCGTCGTCTTCCCAGCCCCCGAAGGCCCTACCAAAGTCGTAATCTCCCCATCATAAAAAGCCCCAGAAATATCTCTCAAAATCGGCTGACCATCAATAGAGTAATTAACATCATTAAACTGTATAGCTGGTTTCATTTTCGTTCACTTCCTTATGAAGCATGTGTATGAAGCATGGGGACGGTTCTTCTGCTTCCATGTTCATTTAGGTGACAGGCACCTCTTAGCCAATCTTACCAAAAACTCACTTCCGTTTGCTAGTTCACCCATTCCTTCCATTGTCCCATGGTGTGTCTCGACAATCGTGGCTTAATAAAGCAACAGAAATCAGGTTAGCCCGTTCTGTTTTAGAGCACAAAAATAAAAGGTTCAAATCGCATATGATTTGAACCTTTTATTTTTGTGGATTTAATTTTATAACATAACAGAACGTTGATTTCACAGTGTTAGAAAAATAAACGAAAAAATTCCGTTTAAATTGGGAAATACCCATATTTCACTAAAAATAAAGGAATTTTTTTCGTTTATATGATCCAAATCTTTAGATTTTGTCTTATTTAGAGCAGTTAATCGGAATTTATTCGCTTATATCCACTTTTTAAGCTTCCTTTTATAAATTAACCGAAATTTCTCCGCCTATGAATTCTCATACCTAGATGAAAATCAACAATGGTTAATAACAGCTAATTCTCAACGGTACCAAATGCAAGTTATGCAGATATCTTTTCACAAGGACGGTTCTGATTGGCCCACAAGAACCGTCCCTACAATCACTTCCCGCCTGGGCTTACTCCCAATGCATAATCAGGGATTCCGTCATACACGCTAGGGTCTACATTTTCAATGGAACCATCGGCCAAGCTGTTGAGGACTGCCATGACTGGCACTTTCGCGGTTTCCTTCAGCATTCCGTTTTGCTTTTGGCCCAATGTCTGCGTCTGACCTTTGATTTCAATCAGCATCGTAGCGGTGCCATTTAACTGAATCGCCCCCAAACCTGAGCCAGGATAGTTCACCTGAGGGTATTTTTGAATGGCGCCATATGATGAGTTCCCGCGCTGCAAGGATTCATAAGCAACGGCGTTCACCTTTTTGCTGAGTGTTTCCACAGCTGGATCGACAGCATATGTTTTTCCACTGAATGGATCCACGTATGGCTTTGTCGTAAACAGACCTAACAGCTGAATGGAGACGGAACGGCTGTCTTCTTCCGATAATCGGTTGAATCCACGGTGATGAATGTCGATGGCGACATCCGGATCAAATTCCTGTACCAGTTCGGTCAAGGCGCGTGTTTCCGGCGAGAAGACCAGCGCTGCCTGCGAACCGTTGTTTGTATCTTTGCTATTCAAGATAGCCGCCACTTTTTGCGGGTTTTTCGCTATCTCTTCGTTTACGTCAAAATCATAATTCGGGTTGAAATCACGGTTTAGGTCAAACCCCGGAATGCCATAAACAACGGATCCAGCATTATTGACAGCCCGTTCACTTCCTGCTGCATTGTAATACCAAGGAGCTTTAGTATCTTCCGGCAGACCTAATTCTACTGGATTAAATGTTTGATGTGAGTATCTTGTAGGGTAAGGCTTTCCTTCGTATTGGTTAGCGGTCCCGTCCGGATTAACACGGGGAACGAACCAAATGTTCACCTTGTCCAAAATTTGCTCAGCTTCTTTACCGCCAGCAGAAAGTTTTTGGATTAGTTCAACTGCCGCCTCCGTACCAAGCGGCTCATTACCATGGATTTGCGTATAGACCAATACGCGTTTCTTGTGCGGATCCTGATCTCCCAGTTTTACCACATAAAGCGGGTAGCCATCGTTAGATGTTCCAAATTGCTCGAGCTCTACTTTTCCGTTGGATGCTTGCTCCAATTGTTTCAATTTTGCTTCCAATTGCTCGTTCGACATCAAGCCTGCAAAGGAAAGATTTTGCTGGTCCTGTACCCAAGGTCCGTTTGGTGTAGTCGTTGGTTCGGCAAAAACCGACGTTGCCCCCAAAATAATTGTCGAGGCCAATACCCCGCTGGAAATTATGTAACCGAGTCGTTTCTTCTTTTTCATACTTATCCTCCTGGAATAATTTAATTATTCAGAATAATAACATATTTAGTGTTCCTAATAAACTATAAATCTGTAAAGTTTTGATAATAATGGATAAATAGAGCTAAATACCTATCCTGATAGAGTAATTGCAGAAGAAAAAAGTTTACAATCATGTCTTTTGTCGGACATCTTAACCTGTACAAACATTTAAACAACAACTCGATCATTCCATCGGATTAAAGAAGTTCCCCGAGTAGACCACCAATCTAGGCATTTCACGAACAAAAAAATAGGGCTATGCCCTTCGCACAACCCTCACACTTTAATACTTTAACTTCAAAGGAAATAAAAGCATCTTCAGGCATAGACAACTGCTTTCCAGTACTTGACCTTTTAATTAGTTTTGTCGAATCTCCTCTAAGAATGGTATATCCCGCCTCTCTTAATAATTGGAATCCTCAACAATCTACATACACTTCTAATAAAAAGCAAAATACCACCCAATCCCTCTGATGCTTCTAGAAGGCGGGTGGTACATTTGCTTTATAGAACAAACAATAAATGATCATACCCTGTCCAAATATGTTCCACTCCTAGCTTGACATACTCCCACATCGTATTCAGCCATCTTGGAATGGTGATTTCCATTGTAATGGTCCCTGAAGCTACACTTGCCACATGACCAGATACAGAACTGTAATCTTTGTTAAAAACCTTCTCCACTACCTTATCGCCTATATGTATAGTCGTAAGGTTTTGATGAAGAGCGTCAAACTGATCAAAAAAGATCTTGTAATCTATTTCATATGTATCAACGGGCTCCGAAAATACATAATTCAGATCAAGGAGTACAGTTGATGCATCCTTTTGTTCGGCCATGGATATTCCCTTAATGCTAGGTCTGCAGTTTCTCCATTGTTAGCTACAGTTAGGAATTCATGGATGAAAGGCTTGAGGTCTCGTCCATCCAGCTTACCTCCGGTTTAGAAGCTTCATTTTGGGATGCTTCGCCTATAACAAACCCTCTTTTCGATTGAGCATCTACCCATTGAGCTACTTCGCTTGGATCAAGGTATAATTGGTAGTCGATGGTCAAGTGTTCTGGTGGTTTCGGGAGGTGGCAGCACCATCCCCTTACTTTTTATCATAATTTGGGAGGAGAGAATTTTTCAATCCTTTCAATGAATATATATAATAAAATAGGAGGAGAGATATGAGAACATCTATAGGCAAGGTAAATTGTAATTTCAAAGATTGTGAATTAGTTTTACAGGATTATACAGTTGAACTATACGTTGAACACGGTACAGATTTTGAATTTAATTTAGATGAAAACGCAGAATACTCAATTAAAATGGATTATGATGACTATATGCCATCAATTTATGTTGTTAAATCTCATACGAATGAAACAGTGATTACGTTGTCCGCATTTTACGATGATAGGGCAGGCAGGGGTGTACATTTACCCTTTGATAAAGAAAATATTTTAAAAAAAGTTAATACACATATTAATACATTAAATGGGTATTACAAAAAAAGATTGGATGACTATAAAAGAGAAACTGATAGAAAAAGAAATATGTTTCGTGAAGAAATTATAAAAAAGGTAAATGATTGTAAGACCGATAGTATGGTAAGGACCATAATCTATAACTTTATTACTTTAAATCAGCCTATGCTTATTTTGGAACAAGACGAGTACTTTCAAAAGTTTGAATTAATGATTTGCGAAAATTTTAGTATAGGAAAGTATTTGCTCCAAATACACGAAATATATGGGGATAATTGGTGGTTGCTTAAAAGATTAGAAGTTGGGGATCAACAAGATAAAATGACTGAATATTATTACATCTTTGAAAAACTAGTACAGATTATAAAAAAGAGAGAAATCCTTATTTCTGATGATGAAGCGTTTTATTATACATGGATACTTTTTAATGAAGAGGTTTGTCATTATTATTTCAATCAATTTAATGATCAATATGGTTCTTATTTTTCAAATGTTGAAGTACTCTCACTACAAGAGTGTATAGAAATATACTCAACAATTGAAATGCTTGATATGAAATCAATTGAAAATGAATGTATGTTTACATACTATCTAATGTACTTAAAAAAATTTGATGAAGGAAGAAATTATTTAACTTGCCGTAATATAGTGGTTAAGAAAATTTCAGAAAAAATTCAAGAAAAAGAAATGGATGATTTTGAAGCATTACTATTAAAAACACCTAAGTCCAAAAAAATAGTAATGGATGATGTGGATTTAATGTCCGGGCATGAATTTGAATCTTTTGTATCCGAACTCTTCTGTAAGATGGGGTACAATGCTACAGTGACCAAGGGATCAGGAGATCAAGGTATAGATGTATTAGCTGAAAAAAATAATGTAAAATACGGCATTCAAACTAAGTGTTATTCAGGTAGTGTATCAAATAAGGCCATCCAGGAAGTAGTGGCTGGGTTAAGTTATTATAAGCTTCACAAGGGTATAGTTGTGACTAATAGTTATTTTACTGAATCAGCAAGAGAGTTAGCACGTTCAAATAACATCATTCTATGGGATAGAAGCATGCTAAAAGAAAAAATTTCCGAATGGTTTTAGTCTATTGTGAAGCTGACAATTAATTTTTGATCATAAGGAGCCTTGAAAGAGGTCTCCTTGATTTATTTTTACAAGCAAAAGTGGGGTAACGACTAATGGTGACGGTGACTAGGCACCGTCACTACATTCTATCAATTTTTTTTACAAAATTCGGGTGGTCTGCGACTCCTTGTTAAACTACCCTCGTTACTTTAAGTACAATCCTTCACAATGTTTGTTTTTCATAGTGGAAATTAAAAATCATTGGGATGACGGCAAGAGATGCCACTATTTATAGCCGGAGGCTCAGTGTAAAGGATGCCTCCGAAATGAGTCGGTAAAAAGGGTTTCACCTCGCCCTTGACGGTGTCGAGTGTCCTTCTGATAGACGATAAATCTAATCTATTGATACATATACACAAAGATAGAAGGTGCATCAGATTAACGATTTATTGCTGATACTATAGATAAGGGAAGGTTGCTTCAATAAGGAAAAAGCAATTCTTCCTAAAATAATCGCCTCATTTCAAATGCCTTTTTCAATTCAGCCTCTGCTAGAACTCTTCTAGCCCTCTTGACATCTTCCCCAATTTTTAGGTTAATCAGAGTGCCCCGGAACAAAGGTGGAAACGATGTGCGAGACTATTGGACCGTATGTGTTTTGCTTGTCGGATGGATAAGTGATCACAATGCTAAAGCTGATTCCGTCATTAAGCATCGTCTTTTTGTATACAGTAGTGCTCCCCTCCTGGTAGGAAAGAACAAACCAATTGTCTCCTGTTTTTTGGTACAATATCGTTCCATTTACTTCCTGAATTGCCCAGTCCTTTTCAGTCTGAAGGGGATTATCCTCAACCGCATGCGCACCAGAGGAAGTAATTTGGCATATCCCGTCAGAAAACTCCCTTCCGTCGTTGTTGGTAGGTTCTAGACCCATCTGAAAGGTATCGGGGTATTGAATGCTATAGCCGAAACGTGAGTTTGTATAGGTTTTAAATTGGGTTTCTGGCTCTTGAGCCTTTGCTGATTGTTCCATTTTTATATGATTCAATAGGTCTTTTGCAAGCTTGTTTTCAGCAGTAAGAAACTGTTTTCCATTAGTGGAATTAATAATGGTCTCCAAAACTTTCTCAGCTTTGGCATACTGTTTTTGGTCGTTCAAAAGCTGAACACTCATTAGGTCGGTCTGGACGCGATTAGACTCTTCCAACTGGGATACTCTTGTTTTCACACTTTGTATATCCTTTGTCTCTGCAACGCTTGAAGATTTGCTGCACCCCGCAGTGATTATTAATAGCAGCAATGTACATACCACCAACTTGGCATGAATGATTTTAGTCATTTTCCCCCTCATTTCTTTTTTTGCTGGTAGGATTGTTTATTCGTTATTGAGAATTTGAAATCCTGCATACTTTAGACTTTTTACTCTTCTTAGTACAGGCTAAATAGTAAAAGTAGTAAACTAATCTTATTTAACAAAACTGCCCGTTTGTTTATGTGGAAATACTCATAATATTCACTCCCCTCTTCAACATAAATATCCTGGTAGGAAGTGCTAATCTGTCTTTCATTCATTGGTATACTTTTTGTCATTCAGCGGTAGAAACT
Organism: Neobacillus sp. SAB-20_R2A; assembly: GCF_049568635.1. NCBI lineage: Bacteria > Bacillati > Bacillota > Bacilli > Caryophanales > Bacillaceae > Neobacillus > Neobacillus sp. SAB-20_R2A. The sequence goes on from NZ_CP145895.1 coordinate 5,597,086, forward strand.
ATGTCAATGTTGGTACATTTCATTGGCTGTATCAGTATTCTAAAAAAATCCTCAAATGTATTGCGATATAGGCTTATTGTGGATTAAACAGGACCTTAACTTCATACCGTGACTCAAAGAAACTTTGGTATATCAAGGAATATCTAGTGTAATCTCTCTTAAAAATTAAAAGAAGCTTAAGGATTTAATAATCCCTTAAGCTTTTTTTAATAGATCATATTTAACCTGACTGTCAGGCCATCAACGCACCAGTTTCCGCTCATGGTCCGCTAGCCTAGCCTTGGCAATTCCCCTTATCCTGTAAATTTGTTACTAAACTTGATGGCTATGGGGTCTGCTGCCCCCCCAATTCTCAATCCACTCTAACCCCATGCAACAATACCGCTTTCAGGCAAAAATCCTGCGGCTCCCCCTCCTCATCAAAGGAAATTTGAAATGTTTCCCTGCATAATGGCGTGGCGTTCTCGAGCATCGAGATAATTTCCTTTTGTGCTTCAGCTGGTGTACCTGCCCTTTCAATCCAGCTGGCATATTCAAGGGGCAAATTCCACTTTAATTGCTCCGAATAATGTAATGAGTTTTCAGCAAACATTTCCCGCCATTCAGAAAGGGAGCTTTCTCGTACTTGTGAGGGATCGCGGAGCTTATTTACTTTGTTGATGAACTGATCGAGCCTCTTGTCCTCCGGGGCGTAATGATCAACAAGTAAGAAATGTCCACCCTTCTTCAGAACACGAGAAATTTCTTTCACCGCTTTTCGTACATTTGGAAAGTGATGAGCTGCATATCGGCAGGTAACGATATCAAACGTTGCATCAGGAAAAGGGAGAGTTTCGGCGTCTGCCTGCTGGAACGTTACATTTTCACAACCACGTTCCTTCGCATAATCAATCGCCACCTTCACCATTTCTTCCGTGATGTCGACTCCAATGCAATTTTTAACGGACGGTGCAAAGGCGAGCGCAGTATGCCCGGCAGCTGTGCCTATATCGAGTACGTTTTCCTTGCCTGTTAACTTTACAGCTTTCACCATTACGTCCAGTTCCTGGCCTGCGGCAAACAGCTTCTCGTCCCGGTATTTCTCGGGATTTTTTGCAAACTGTTGCTGGACCGTATTTTTCGCATCTGCCATCGTTCATTCCCCCTAAAATTAACCTGTTCTTACATGTATATTATCGATTAGACACGTATTCGTCTAAGATATATAATCTATGAAAGTCATAGATTTAAACTATGGAGTTGGTATGGATGGAGATACGCTTATTACAATATGCAGTGGAGATCTATCGAAAAAATAGTTTTACAAAAGCAGCCGACAGCTTACATATCGCCCAGCCGTCGCTGAGCCAGCAAATCCAAAAGCTTGAAAAGGAAATCGGTGTCCGTTTATTTTCACGCGGACAAGGAAGAGTCATTCCAACCCCAGAAGGCATCCGTTTCATTGAGAAAGCGCAACAGATCTTAAGGCAGCACGACGACCTTTTGCGTGAGATGCGCGAAAATAATGAGGGCATCGGATCTGAATTAACAATAGGCGCGCCAGCCGTCACAGGCGGTCACGTGCTGCCATTGCTAATAAAAAACTTTTTGAAGCGATACCCGCAAATCAAGGTGCGTCTCATTGAGGAATCAACCGAGGAGTTGGAAAATCTAACAATTCGAGGTATTGTTGACCTGTCGGTTTTACCTTTACCTATAGAAAATAACCAACTGGCCACTCGTCTGATGCTAACAGAACCATTGCTGCTAGCGGTTCCACGGGAAGAAAAAGACTGGATGTCGGAACAAATTCGCCATTTCGTTAGTTCTGTAGATGAAAATGACCAAGTCACGGAGGGAACAGTTCCTTTGGCAGAGTTGTCCTGCTCACCGTTTGTAGTATTAAAACAGGGATATGGCTTTCGGCGAATTGTATTGGATCTCTGTGCTGACAGCGGATTTCAACCGCAAATTGATTTCGAAACTAGCAATATCGAGACGGCTCAATCTCTCGTCGCTTCCGGATTGGGCGTGACAATTATTCCAAAGATGGTAATGCGGCAGAATGCAAATTTTAATCCGTTGTATATTCCGCTTCAATCACACCCGACTCGAACAGTGGTATTTGCTTATCTGAAAGAGCGATACTTAAGTCTGGCGGCAAGGGCATTTATGGATGTTTATGAAACTAATGGGAAGAGTATTTTATAGGGGAAATTAATTAAGTAACTAGCAGAAGTAAAATAAGCGAATATTTTTCGGCTAAATGCAGAATGGAGTTCGTTTTGAGGTAAATAAGGGAATATTTTCCGACTATGCAAAGCAAAATCCTCCATTTTTAGGACTTCGAGTAAAATAGGCGAAATTTCTTCGTCTATTTAAGCCATTTTCATTGCCTTTCACTAATTAAGCGAATTTTCTCCGTCTATTTTATTCTATTTTCAACGATATTCACGAATTAAGCGAAAATTTTACGTCTATTAATGGTATCGTTACCCGAACCTAGGTTTCTAACAATTATTCTGTTAGTACGCACACGAAAACGCATCTGAAATTACAACGAGAAAAAAGAATTATCAGCATGTCAAATTAAATGGAAATTTGTTTGCATTTTAACTCCAAAGAAATACCTTGTACTCTGTTCGTCCATCATTACCTACCTATCAACCAGGTTTCTGAAAGTTTGGTCGTATTCATTGGTCATATCGTTTACTTGATCTAGAATTCTTCGTCATTATCACATTAGTATAAATCAACCAAATTAGGAAATTAAGTGGCCGGCACCTACCGATGGATTTCAACAAATTGTTGCCCCTGTGCAACCTAAAAAAACGTTTATGTAAACTGATTGAAAGTCTTGCCGCTGGCGGACTTTTTCTTCCACTTACACAAAAATGCTTGTCGGTCAGACAAACGTTTGATTAAAAGCTAAAAAACTATCAATTTTATAACCTTCTACGCTCGATTTCGGTAAATAATTTGTCATTTAACCAAACGATTGTTTAGTATCTGCCTAAACCTTGTCAGAAACTGCCTTAATATTGATTTTGGCAGTAGAAGTATGTCGAAATCTAATACGGATCGTATCTGTCACTGCTTCCTTATTCCTACTTTAATTCCTTCGATATCGGATTGTTCACGCAGATTTCTCCTTTCTGATTCGTATTTTAAAAGGATCCCTCCCCAATGTTTAAATCCAGCTGCTTTTCTTAATGGAATCCGGCTTTTCAATTTTGATTAGCTGCTCCTCCTTCCGTCCCCTCTCCGCGGGAATAACCACTTTCCCAGCCCAATGCCTAAAAATGATGCAAAAGAACCGTCCCCATGCCTCATTTGATTATCCTATCTTAAAAAAATGTTTTTCTAATGGAATCCATGTAAAATGAGGATAATGATTAAAAACATGAGGTGAATAATATGTCTTGGAAGATTAAAAGTTCTACAAATGAAAAGGTAGACCGTTTTGAGTTAACAATGGATCAGATCGTTCTCCCAAACGGGGAGGAAAAGACGTTCTCCTATATAGATTTTGCTAAAGGTGTGTGTATCCTCCCGATTACAGACAACAATGAAATCGTCTGTATTAAGCAATATCGCCACGCCATGAAAAGCTGGCAATGGGAGCTGCCGGCGGGAATGATTGACGATCACGACCCTACTCCTCTGGAAACGGCAAAAAGGGAATTAGAAGAAGAAACGGGCTACAAGGGTGAGCACTGGCTCGATTTAGGAAGCTTCTACCCTTCCCCGGGTTCTACAAGTGAGGAGATTCATTTATTTGCAGCAGCAGGGTTAACAACAACGGAGCAAAACCTGGAAAGCAGCGAACAAATTGAAGTACATAAAATCTCGATGAAAGATTTAAATAACCTAATTAAATCTGGAGAATTCAAGCACGGTGCCGGGCTGGCTGCTGTGTTGCGATATAAGCTAATTGTGGATTAAACGGGAAGAACTAAAAAACAGATTGGCCAGCCAATATAAAATATTCCTGACGCAAAAAGACCAAGCAAGATTAAATGCTTGGTCTCCTAATTTAACAAACAATCAAAGCTCCTTGTTCATCAAGAACCACTTTTTCATGATTATTCAAATTAGTAATGACGACTGTTGTTATGATGGAAGGCACTTTATCTTTTATTGCTGCAAAATCAACTTCCAATAATTTTTCGCCTTTTCTTATTTTCTGTCCATCCGTTACAAAGGATGTAAATCCCTCACCCTTTAAATTCACGGTCTCCAACCCCACATGGATTAAGATTTCTTTCCCATTCGTATCCCTTAGACTAACCGCATGTTTTGTAGGAAAAACATTCATTACTTGTCCGTCTATTGGGGATACCACTGTTCCATTGGCAGGATTAACTGCAAAGCCATCTCCCAGCATTTTTTGTGAAAAAACTGGATCTGGGACACTTTCTAATGGTAGAATTTCTCCTTCAAGAGGACTTTGTATCATTATTTGCTTGTGTTTTTGACTTCTTTTAAAAAACATAATAACTCTCCCCTCGCGTTTCTAAAAAGAATGGGAAGGCACTTCCGCCATCCCATTAGCCTGATCAAACCTTTTTATTTCGCTAATTCTAATTCTTTTTCTGCCTTCTTTAATTCAGGGAAAAAGTCACCGTTTGCTTCAATCAAGGCATCAAGAACCTGTCGAGCTTGTAAACCTGAAACAACGGTCCGGTTCAACGTTAAGGCTTGAAGCGCCTTTTCGTATGAATTTTCAAGGTAGGCTTCCACCGTAAGCTGTTCGTAAGCATTTTGACCTTCAATTAGTCCTTTATGGAAGGTTGGGATTTTCCCAATGGCAAATGGTTTTGGACCATTAATCGTTAAAGCAGCAGGCACTTCTACCATGGCATCATTTGGAAGGTTTTCAATAATCCCGTTATTTTCCAAAATAACAATAAACGTTTTACCCTGGTTATAGGCAATCGATTCAGCAACGATGATGATAAACTCTCCATGAGCATCATTAACAACAACATTTGAATCTTGTGATGTCCCTGCTTCAGCCACACGACGGCATTCTTCAAAGACACGCTTTTCCCTTCCGGCCATAACTTCATTTGCCCGGGTGAATTCAGGATTTAATTTCTTTAATACTTTATCTGGATACAAATAATATTGTAAGTAAGTATTTGGCAAGTATCCTGGAAAATCGCGAACAATTTGTTCAACCATTGCATACGTTTCCAGCCATGATTTGTCACGCTGTTCATAATCCGCCGGCAGGAACCCTCGAGAAAGGATCATCTCTTCCAATACAGGCACATAGTCTTTTCCATCTTTATCATATAAATGCTCAAACCAGCCAAAGTGATTTAAACCGTAATAGACTGGTTCAAAATCGCGTGGGCTCATTCCACCTAGTAATCTTCCATAAGAGCGGAGCAAATTCTCTGGCTGATCACAGATATTTAAGATCCGCTTATCCTCTGGGAATAATTTTTGCAGGGCAATCGCCACGATTGCTGCTGGATTGGTATAGTTCAGAATCCATGCTTTATCTGTCTTCGCACGAACATTTTCCACAATGTCTACCATGTCTTTAATGGAGCGCAATCCATAGGAGAATCCGCCAGGGCCGCACGTTTCTTGTCCAATAATCCCCATACTTAACGGAATTTTCTCATCCTTTTCCCGCATAGCATATCCGCCGGTACGGATTTGGCAAAAAACAAAATCCAAATCATCGAGATATGCCTCTTCTTTATCTGTAGTATAATAAAAATCAAGTTCAGGATATTTTTCATTAAATAAAACCTTTGCATATTCACCAATCACAGCTTGGCGCTCTGCATTATTGTCAAGCATGACAAGGCGGTTAATGGGGAATTGCTCTTTACGATTAACCAAGCTTGTTAATAATCCTGGAGTCCAAGTACTTCCGCCGCCAACAATCAGTACATTAAATTTTTTCATTTATGATAACCTCCAATGATAAGATTAGAAATCTTTGGTGTTACTTTCTGTGAACATCATAAACCCATTTTTCTTTGACTCTCGAAAAGTTTCAAAATGTGAAATAAGGTTGCTTTTTATTCATTTTTGAGTAAAATAAAAAAATTTTGAGGTGTACCTGATGTATAGATTTTGGATCAGACTTCTTAGCTTTATCGAAAACTGCGAAGATCGTTCATCAACGGAGGCAAATATTGCCGATTTCATCCTGAAAAACGCAAAGATTTTCCCTGAAATGTCTATCTATGATGTGGCCGAACAATGTCATACATCACCAGCATCAATCAGCCGTTTTTGTAAAAGAATAGGAGACATTAGTTTTAAAGATTTGAAAAATGCTTGCATTGACTATAATGAAATGATTGAAAATGAAATGGATTTCGAAGTTGCTAAAGAGGATGAGGAAATTTTCTCTGTTCCGTCATACTTTGACCAAATTATAAAGTCTTTAAAAGAAACGGAACAATTAATCGAGCTGGCATCGATTCAAAATGCACTAACCTTAATTAAACACTCGAATAAGATTGCCTTTTTTGGAGCTACCTATTCTCAAATTGTCGCTAAGAACGCACAAATAAAATTTACTCGATTGCAAAAATACTGCTCCTCCTTTAGTACGGAGGAAAGTCAAATGGAGGAGGCAAAGTCTTTATCAAAAGAAGATTTAGCATTCATTATCTCCTTTTCCGGCTCAACGAAGCATATTCAGAGGGTTAGCAAAGTCTTAAATCAAAAAAGGATTAAAACCGTCATCTTAACCTCTGATGAACATGCCGAGATTTGCAAAAATGCGGAAGTAGTTTTAAAAGTAAGTAAAATCAAAAATGAACATTTTAACTCACCTGTCATACAGGAATATGCTATGCACAGTATCATCAATGTACTTTACTTAACGTATGCCAAACAGCTGCTGAAATAGGCAAATGAAAAGATTATACAAAAATTAACCTAAATAGGAAATCAGTTGTTTAAAAGTTTCACAAAATGAAACTTTTCCTGTTTCCTTTTTGGCACATGTTACGATGGTGGCAGAAAGCGATTACAGATGACCCGGGACTGATAGTAATCGCAAATGTCTAAGAGGTGATATGGATGGGCAAAAAGCAGTTGTTCTCTTCTTTTCAACAGCTCGGTAAAGTTTTAATGACACCTGTCATGATTCTGCCAATTGCAGGGATTATGATGGGGATTGGGTCCGCTTTTACAAGTACAGCGGTCCAACAAGCAATTCCCTTTTTAACCAATGAAGTTGTTGTCATGATCCTAAAACTAATTAAAGATGCAGGAAATGTTGTATTTGATAATTTACCAGTGATTTTTGCCATATCAATTGCCATCGGATATGCCAAGAAAGAAAAAGGTATAGCAGCGCTGTCTGCATTTCTTGGCTATTTAGCCTTTAATAAGATTATGGGCAGTTTACTCATTAGCCTTGGACAGTTAGATCCAGCTAATCTATTAACCGGACAAAAGGCGATATTAGGTATTCCCGCACTTGATACTGGAGTATTCGGCGGAATTATCATGGGTTTTATTGTCGTATGGCTTCACAATCGCTATTATAATATTTCTTTACCGCCAATTTTTTCGATCTTTAACGGAACCAGATTTATCCCTGTTGTTTCGATTTTGTCCTCAATCGTAATGGGTGTGGCTGCTGCATTTATCTGGCCATCTTTCCAAGCTGTTTTAATCCATCTTTCTGATTTGATTAAAGGAACAGGTGCAGCAGGAAGCTTTATTTACGGTTTTACGGAACGATCTTTGCTTCCGTTTGGGTTGCATCATTTCGTCTACCTTCCATTCTTTTTCACGAGTCTTGGCGGGTCCATGGTGATCGATGGAAAAACGGTAGAAGGCGCCATCAATATTTACCAAGCGATGCTTTCTTCTAAAGATGCACTGTTTAACATTGACGTTACTCGTTTCGCTATGAATGGTAAGGTACTCTTTGCAATGTTTGGTTTGCCAGCAGCAGGACTAGCCATCTATCATACTGCGAAACCAGAAAATAAAAAACGGGTAGGCACATTAATGATTGCTTCCATTATTCCTTGTATCTTTATGGGTATTACGGAACCAATCGAATTTGCTTTCCTATTTGCTGCACCGCTTCTATTTGGAATCCATGCTATCTTTGCTGGATTTGCCTACATGCTAGCGTATATATTTGAAATTAACATTCCGGGTTCGAGTGCATTCGGCGGACCATTTATTAGTTTTATCTTTAACGGAGTCCTGCAAGGGGCAAAAGGTTCTAACTTCATTTGGGTTCCAATTCTCGGTATCCCTTATTTCGTGGCTTACTATTTCTCTTTTCGTTTTGCGATTCAAAAGTTTAATTTAAAAACACCAGGACGTGAAGAAGAAACGGTCGAAGAAGCCATCGGCGGGCAATTTTCACAAAATGATTTAATTTATGATATTATCGAGGCATTAGGCGGCAAGGACAATATCCTCAATGTAGATGCCTGCTTTACCAGATTGCGTGTAAAAGTGAAGGACAAGACAAAAGTTGCGGATTTGACACATTGGAAGAAGCTTGGAGCTAATGGATTTATCATGGTAAGTGACGGCGTTCAAGTTATCTACGGTCCAAAAGCTGATGTATATAAGACAAGCATCCGTGAAGTTCTTGGGGTGGCTTAATTAAGCAATAGGGTATGATTTCTATAAAAAATAGATATAAAGATTGTTAAAAATTAGGTTAACGGATTCGGCTTTAGAGTACAAAAATAAAAGGTTCAAATCACATATGATTTGAACCTTTTATTTTTGGATTTAATTTTATAAAACGAAAAAAACAACCTTATTTTATTGAAAAAGGAACCTTGGCTTATCCCTGAATAAGTGCTTGTCTGATAACTTGCCTCTGCTTTCTTTGATAGTTTTAAGATTAGGATACACAGATTGAGGCTATTTTAAGGGCGAGCAATATAAAAAGCAGTATGGAATACAAATCCCTTTCGGGATGTAGTCGGTCTTAAAAAATGCAATCCCTAACCAAGTGTACTAATGAGGCTCGAGAGTTGTTTTCCCTATTGCGTGTTAAAGATAAGTTCTTCCTTATTCCTAAGAGCGTAATGCACTCCTCATTTTCCCTAAATTGAAGCAAGAGAACCGTCCCCATGCTTCGAGAAATGGCCCTTATTCAATGTTTGTTCTAAGGCATACCCAAATTGATATAATTCGGCTTCATGACCATGTTTTCCGATTAGTTGGACACCGATTGGCAGTTTACTAGATGATAGTCCACAAGGAATTGATAACGATGGATTGCCTGTATAATTTGTTGGGGACGTTAACCTTAGCAATGCGTGGCGGACCGCCTCGGTTTGATTTCGTATCACAACATCACGCTGCCCAATATTCGTTGGTAGAATTGGCAGGGTCGGTGTCAATAAGATATCAGCTTTGTCAAAGACTTGATTAAACTCTGCAATGATTTGCTTCCTTTCAATTTGCGATTCAACATATTCAAAGCCTTTGACTGCTTGACTTGCTACTAATCTTTCATAAACTTCATCGTCAATATCATCTTTGTGGTGAATTAAAGTATCAACATGGACAGCCGCCGCTTCTGATTGAATCGTCACAAGCTGGGCCTTTGCCACTTTAGCCAAATTAGGAATATCGACTTTCATGATGACTGCTCCAGCCTGCTCAAAAATTTGAATACATTTCATGACCGCGTCATGTACTTCTTCATCAATCCATTCAAAATAACTAGAAGGGATGCCAATCACTTTCCCTTTAACGTCATGACCGATTAGACTGGAATAGTCCCTGCCTTCAATATGTAACGAATAGGGATCCTCTGCATCATAGCCAGCGAGTACGTTCAGCATCAATGCATTATCCCTCACATTTGTGGTCATAGGACCAACATGATCAAGCGTATAGGCTAAAGGAAAAGCTCCTCTTTTGCTTACCAAACCAAAGGTTGGTTTCATTCCAACTATTCCGCAGGCAGCTGCTGGAATCCGAATGGAACCACCTGTATCCGACCCTAAAGCACCCATAACCATCCCCGAAGCTACGGCTGCACCCGATCCGCTGCTAGAACCGCCAGTAATTTTATCTAAATTATGCGGGTTACGGCATGGACCAAAATAAGAACGATCGCCAATCGGGCCATAGGCAAATTCATGTGTATTCGTTTTCCCAATAATAATAGCTCCTGCATCCCTTAATTTTTGGACGACTGTTGCATCAACATCCGGGACAAATTGCTCATACACTTTCGAGCCCATCGTTGTACGAACCCCTTTTGTAAAAATTAAATCTTTAACAGCGATGGGGATGCCATGAAGCGGACTTCTTATTTCCCCTGCGATTAACTCTTTCTCTAATTCTCTTGCAGCCTGCAATGATTCTTTTTCGCAAACGGTAATAAAGGCATTATTCTTCGGGTTTTCTTCCGAGATTTTGTCTAACGTTTTCTTGACTAATTCAACAGGGGACAATTCTTTATTTTTAATCAATATGGAGGTAGAAACAATATCCACTATGCACCCATCCTTTTTAACTCAATTTTACTTGCCGTTGACCTGGTTTAACAAAGAACATAGCTGACATTCCAGCTACCGCCGCACTCGCCGCTGTTACAAACATCGAAGAGCAGCCAAAGCTAACAACTAAGAATCCGGTTAACATTGGTGCGATAATGGTGGCATTTAAAAGGAAAAGAAGATCAACAACCGTCCGTCCACCCTCACAATATTCAGTCGCAACTCTATTCTACCATTTTCCATTTATAAAGATTTCTATCTATCTTGGAAAAAATTCGGGTGGTGACAGGCATCCTTCCTTTATTTATTGAAAAAGGAACCTTGGGTTATCCCTGAATAAGTGCTTGTCTGATAACTTGCCTATGCTTTCTTTGATAGTTTGAGATTAGAATACACAGATTGAGGCATTTTTTTTGGCGAGCAATAAAAAAGCAGTATGGAATACAAATCCCTTTCGGGATGTAGTCGGTCATTAAAAAATGAGACCCCCGTATACCAAATGCACGAATGAGACTCGAGAGTTTTTTTCTGCCGCGTGTCAAAGATAAGTTCTTCCTTGTTCCTAAAAGCGTAATGCCCTCCGTCATTTTCCCAAAAATGAAGCACTAGAACCGTCCCCATGCTTCAATTTAAAAACTATCAAATTGGTACGAAATTCACGAAAACCCCTTTATCATTTCCGATTTGGAGTCAAAAATCGCATTTTCCTACCCAAATTCGCTCCAAATTGGAAATGAGGCAATTCGACTAATTCTACCAAACCCGATATCTTAAGGGTGAAGCACGGGGACGGTTCTTGTGCCTCAAAATGGGGTTCACACCACACTGGAGGAAAAAATCGATGACGAAATTACTGTTGAACGAAGCGCCCATCATGATCATCCCTTCACTCGCTGTCAAAATGGGTCTGAACGAAGCCATCGTGCTTCAGCAGATTCACTATTGGATCCAGACTAGTTCCCATGTGATTGAGGGACAGAAATGGATTTACAACTCCTATAAGGAGTGGCAGAAACAAATGCCCTTCTGGTCGGAGAGTACCATTAAACGAACCATCCGCTCACTCGAAGAACAGGGTTTCCTGATCTCGTCCAATTGGAACAAGCTAAAACTCGATAAAACCAAATGGTACACAATCGATTATCAACTGCTGGAATCCCTGGGGGAAGGTCCCGCCATCGCCGACACTACACCCACAACACAGGTACAAGCTGACCTCTTCACAACTTCTGGCCAACCGTCGGTTCAGACTGACCTGTCTGAGAGTCCAGACTGGACCACAGAAGAAATCAACCTGACCCAAGCAATACCAGAGAATACTTCAGAGACTACCACAGAGAAAAAACCTATTGTCGACATCGTCGACTACCTCAACGCCAAAACCGATGCTAACTACAAATCAGGAACAAAGAAAACAAACCAGCTGATTCAAGCAAGATTACGAGAAGGCTTTACCGTGGAGGACTTTAAGAAGGTCATCGACTTAAAGACAGCCGAATGGCTCGATGATCCACATATGAGTACATACCTGAGACCGGCAACACTGTTTGGAACCAAATTTGAATCCTATCTCAACCAAAAGTCGCAAGCGAATCCCCTCTTTGAAAAACGAAGGGGCCAAACCGCCACCACCCGAACCCTTAACGAGGAGGATTTCGATCTCAATGATGAAGCGTGAAACGTTTGAGTTATTAAAGGCAATCAACACTTTCTACGACCAATTTATTGTCAATCAGGAAAAGGTGAATCTATGGCATGAAGTGCTCAAAGGCTATGCTTACGACATCGTGCAGGAAAGACTGTTTTCGTTTGTCAAAGAATCACCCTATCCACCCAAAATCGCCGACCTGCTGCCAAAGTCTTCCGGCGCCATGACCGTCCCTAATACCAGTGAGACCAGAGTCATCATGGCCGCCAGGCATAAGCTGGCGAGCGAAGAAGTGATCCAGCGGGAACTGGCCAACATGCGGGCCATTCTGGGAATTCAGAGATAGCGTAAACAGCACACGTCATGGTCCCGGTCCATCTCATGTCGGGACGTACTTCCCTTTATTAAAAATAAGGCCCTTTTCTAAAAGATTGTTGCTTTCTGAATAAAATAGCCTTTCTATGCGCCCCAACACCTGGAAAAATTGGTCGTTCGGTCGCATATAGCCTTTCTATGCGCCCCAACACTTGGTAAAATTGGCCGTTCGGTCGCATATAGCCTTTCTATGCGCCCCAACACTTGGTAAAATTGGCCATTCGGTCGCATATAGCCTTTCTATGCGCCCCGACACTTGGTAAAATTGGCCGTTCGGTCGCATATAGCCTTTCTATGCGCCCCGACACTTGGTAAAATTGGCCGTTCGGTCGCATATAGCCTTTCTATGCGCCCCAACACTCGGAAAAATTGGCCGTTCGGTCGCATATAGCCTTTCTATGCGCCCCAACGCTTGGAAAAAAAGCCGTTCGGTCGCATATAGCCTTTCTATGCGCCCCAACGCTTGGAAAAATTAGCCGTCGGTCGCATAAAAGCAAAACAACAATATTTACGAAAACAACACAAGACGGACGCGCAAGGGTTCCCTTTCGGGAACTGGAATTACTACTCCCTTCAAGCTTATCAATATTACAAAAAATGATGCACGAGAACCGTCCCCATGCATCAAGGAGGCACAATTATGATAAATCAAATACAAACACAAGAACCGTCATGCTTTAGTCAGGAGGTGGAGGAGGCTTTCGTGGGGGCATTGTTTCTGGACAGCGGGCTGGTGAAGGAGGCGGCGATTCTGCCGGAGCAGCTTTATTTTCCGCAGCTGAGGCTGATTTATTCGGCGATTCGCAGCCTGGATGAGAAGGGAAAGCCGATTGATTATGTATCAATGATTGACGAGCTCGGCGTTGACAATCTGCAATGGATTGGCGGGGTTAGCTATTTGAATCGACTGGCCGGGAGCGTGCCGACCACCGCCAACTTTCCCTTTTATCAGCAAGCCGTCAAGGAATATGCGCAAAAGCGAAAAACGATTCACATTGCCTCGCGCCTCATCGAGCAGGCAAACGGAAAAGACATCCGAAAGACGATCCACACCGGGATTCAAGAGCTAATGGCGATCGATGACCAGCTTACCGACGAAGACACCGGCAGCATCACCCCGTCTTTGGTGGATTTGTTCATGGATTGTGAAAAAGATTTGGGTGAGATCGTCGGCATTCCTTCCGGCTTCCCTAATCTCGATATACTCACTGGCGGCTTCCAGGAATCCGACCTAATCATCATTGGAGCCCGTCCGAGCATGGGAAAAACAGCCTTCGCCCTGAATGTCGCGCTGCATGCAGCCAAACAGGACCTCAGCCTGATTTTCTCCCTAGAGATGTCCAAAAAGCAGCTGCTAAAACGGATGGCGGGATTCACCGGCTTGATCGACAGCCGGAAAATGAAAAACCCGAAGAAGGAATTTCAAGAGGAAGATTGGCAGCATTTTACCGATACCATCGGGGCCCTGTCCAAACTGAATCTCCATATTTTTGACAAAGCCGGAATGGATATCCCCTATATTTGGTCCAAGGTTCGCAAAGCACGACGGGAATACGGCCAAGAGCAGCGAATCCTCGTCGTCATCGATTACCTCCAGCTAATTGAGGGCGACCGAAGCTTCCGACAAAACCGCCAGGCCGAAATCAATGAAATCTCACGGGCCCTGAAAACCATGGCGCGAGAACTGAACGTAACCGTCATCGCCCTGTCCCAGCTGAGCCGAGGCGTCGAAAGCCGCCACGACAAGCATCCCGTTCTCTCCGACCTGCGTGAAAGCGGGCAAATCGAGCAGGATGCCGACCTGATCGCCTTCCTATATCGCGATGATTACTACACCAAAGACTCAGCGTACCGGAACAAAATCGAAGTCATACTCGCCAAGCACCGCAATGGCCCCACCGGCACCATTGAACTTGACTTCCAAAGAGAATATGGCCTGTTCACCCATTTGGAAACATAACGAGGACGAAGATCGAAGGTCGAAAATCGAAGAGCAAAGGGCTTTTTTTAAAAAGGAACTCAGGCTGGCGGCTGAACCTGGCTAGTCCTGTACACAGGTTGGCATTCATGACCGATTGTCCCCGCAAGAAATAAAGACAGCCGCACGATTCATGTTGCCAGGAGGAAAAGAGGGTTTCGTGTCCCGCTTTCATCCCTTGCGGGATTCCCTCCTTTCTCAACTGGTAAGCCTTCGGCAGCTAAGGCTAGTCTTTGAATTTTTTCTTGTCAAGGTTCTCGTTCGGGACAATCGTCCACTCGTTTCCGTTTTGAATAACGGTATGCCCCGGGTAGGCCTGTTCAAACATTTCTCTGATCGATGCGTCACTCAGGGTATTCCTGGAGAGTTGTTCAAGCGACATACTTTCTTCTTTCTCCACCTGCCTGCTTAACTGGTGGTCTCGCTTTTTTGAGAGTCAGCCATACTCACTTCGATCAAGCCATAGGAGGGAAAATAGACAAAGCTTTTCTTTTCGCCAATACGCATGAAGATCACGCTCCTTTACCACATACAATTAAACAAACTAAGTTATTCTCCTTGTGACAAATTTGGTAATCATGATACGTGGGACATGCAAAATAGCCCCTCTACGGCTCATCTTTTAATAATTTTTCAAATAACACCTATTCTAAAAATCAATACATTGCCCCAGTCCCCTTAAGCTTTACATCCGTTTTCACCTTAAATTCCAGATTAGAATAGATCGCCTTCCACTGGCTTATGTTATTATTTGTTATCCCATATTTGGCCTGATACTTTAGCCCAAGTCCTAGTGGGTCAACCTCTAATTCTTGAAGATGAATAAGAAACTCCTTTACCCTTGAGCTAATTTGGCTAGCAGCCTTCTTTTCATATTTTGCAAGATCACTCCGTCTATGAAGGGTCATTTCTGATTCCTCAACAATACCATGAATCTTAATATAAAGAAGAACATAAGGTTTCCCCTTTTTCGGGACAATTATTTTCCATTTCGTATCTGTGTGTTCGGCATTTACAAAAAGTCGCTCATTCCTCTTCCCAACGTTGATTAAGTTTGTTTTCTCATTGTTCAGAAGCTCATTTAACAATCTAGTTTCATTTGGATTTAACTCGGCTTTCATCTTTTTCTCTTTAAATACCACGGCTTTATTAATTCTAAAGGACCCTTTTATGGGCTCGATAATTGGTAAATACGGGTCAATCCCATCTTCTCTAAGTCTCATATAATAGTCATTAAGAATATCAGACATTACATATGGTGAATTATTAGTTACTTCATTAAATGCTAAAATAAGGGCGTTTGCAGGCAATCTCTCTGATTTCACCTTCCAAGATAGCACTTTTTCTGCCGACGGCTTTCCAACAGCTACATATGAAATCCCTTGTATATCAGGGCGCTTTATAAACCATTTGATTACGGCTAATTGATCATGCTGCAAAATATCTTCATTTAAAATAATCACCCTGCAATGGCCGAAGTCTAATTTTTTATCCACCATTGACTGGATGATCCGAATAGCTTCGGGAATAGAATTAGACTCTTTTTTAATAATTTGAAACCTCGATTTTCCAGGCTCGACCTGAGCCGAAGGAATCGCTAATTTCATTATGACACGGTAGGGGTTTTTTTCATCTTGTGTTAAATCCACTCCGATGGCAACCACAAAGAAACGTTTATCTAGATCGTTAAATTGACAGCCAGATAGGAAAAATGAGGTAAGGACCACTATCAGTGCAAACTGTTTCCTCACGTCTTCCGCCTCCTCGATAAGAAAAATACCAAGGCTACCAACATTATCTCGGCAGGAAAGCGAATGTTTAGCCACGTCTTTACAATATAGAAAAATTCCCGTTGATTTGTAAGGGATTGGAGGATAATCGTACAAAGCCCAATACTTATCAGGAATACATATTTATAGATCTTTTTCCTACCGTTCCTTTTCATATTTTTCCCTTCAATTATTCCCTCTAAAAGCTTTAGTCCAACATGCCATGTTATAATCCCGAACACTAAAATGAGAAGCAGATACAAGCACAGGATTAAATATAGCACCCTTTCAATGAAGCCAAATTCCATCCTTAAAGAGTCACTTATGAAGATCCAAGGAAATACCACATCGTTTACACCATCGACGCCCAGAAAAGCGATTGGTATAAAAAATGTGCAAATTATCACTAGAAACCCTATGATGGGAAGAATCCATATAAACTTTAAAACTTTTTTTGAATTGATAAAACGATTCATAATAACCAAATTTATGTACCCAATAAATACATAGGTAGCCGCAGCGATAGAGCTATAGCTAGGAAATTGCCAAATGTTATGGAGCATTCTAAAAATATGCTCCCAATAAAAGTATTTGCTGCTAAAAGCCTTGAATAAAATAAACGCCACTAATGGTGCAGCAGGGAGAACAACAATTTCAACTAAGAAAAGAATGGAGTCCGTTTTTTTTAAAGCACCAAATATGACAATAATAAGTAAAAAGGCAAGAATGACCCCCAGACTCATATCCGGGCTGATATATAGCTTAATGACATAGCTGTAAGAAATTAAGGCAAATGACCCAGCAGCTATCCACATTAAGGCCAAAAAGGCTAAATAGGGGTTACGAATAAAAGCCGGAACCCTTTCAAGGAGGAAAATTTCAGGGAGGCCCTTTTGTGGATACTTACCCATAGCAAAAGTAAATATGATCACCAATAAGCCTCCGATAAAAACACTTAGAATCATAGACATAATCGTGCCGTCAAACCGCTTTTGAATTAAAACAGCTGGCACATTTACCATGATGTTTATCATCATTGTCAAGATGACGATATAGTAGAAATGACGAATCAACTATTCATGACCCTCCTTTGGACTCTCGCTTATAGTTTCAATCTTATCCGAAGAGCCCCAATACAAAGATAAAAAGGGTGTTCCAAAGCTTCGCATATCAACTAAAACACATATCGTCACAATGATGCCTGCCACCAGCCCAACAATTCCGAAGAAGGATGCTGCAAGAATTAAGGGATAGCGAATGCACCGAATGGCAAAGCTCATAGCGTTAATCGGGATCGTGAAATTGGCAATGGCCACAAATGCCGTAATAATAATCATAATTGAACTGACAAGCTCTGCCTGTTGGGCGGCCTGGCCAAGAATTAGTCCCCCCACCGTTGTCGCTGTTGGCCCGATTGCCTTTGGCAGCCTTATACTTGCTTCCACCAACATTTCCACTACCAGCATCATAAAAAGAACTTCGTAGAAAGATGGATAAGGCACCCCTGCCCTGCTTCCAGCAATGGTTAAGGTAAGCTGTGATCGCAGTATTTCAGGATTATACGATGTTATTGCGATATATAAAGCAGGCAATGCCAGTGTAATAATCAATGCAGCATAACGAATAGTAAGCATGAGTTTCTTAATCCAATAAGCATGGTACAGATCATCCATTGAAGACATAAAATCAAAGAAAACAGCTGGAAGACTTACGGCAAAAGGCGTTCCGTGTATCACGATGACAATTTTCCCTTGTGAAAGATTGAGTATAGCCCGATCGGGTCGTTCTGAAATCATCGTGGTCGGAAATAAGCTAATCTTTCTTCCCGTTAGAGCATTATTTAATTGACCGGCAGCTTGAATAACATCCATATCTATTTCACTTAAACGCTTCTTTAACTTTTTTAGGACAGTAAAATCCACATAATCGATATCATAAAGAAGGGCGATTCTCGTCTTGGATAAAGACCCGACCTCTTGGTATTCTACTTTTATCTTGCTGCTTGGGTATCGTTTTCGAATAAAGGTGATATTTTGATCCAAATCCTGCGAGAATGCTTTTTGAGGTCCTTGAACGGACATCTCTACCGACGAATCCTGAGCCTCAGTATTGAATTCTTTTTGAGCCTTATAAGAATAAACAGAACCCGAAATAAAAATTAAGACACACCCATCAATGACTAAAGACTGTAGGTCCTCACCGTTCTGAATGTCATTACCAGATGGTAACGACAAAAGGTGCAAAAGAAATTTCGATTCTTTCTCACACATCATTAAAGGTTGGATTATATCAGTCTTAATTTTCTGACTGTCACATAGGCTTTGCAGATACACCAAAGAAATTTCCTGATTAAAATATTCAAAGGAGTGCGTTATTAAATCTTTTGTTTCTTGCAACTGGAGCTTCAGGTTTCTAATTGTTTTATTTTGACCCTTCATATAACTCACCTTTTAGTGTGGGGAATATTAATAGTATGAGTTATAAACGGTTTTCCATTCACACTGGGGATTGACGGATAATATGTTATACATCGGGTTTGAAAAATAAGCCTGTACAAGATAACCTTCAAGCCAATACTAAGTGTCTTAACTGTTACTAATAATATCCTCCCTCTCTCATCTGTCTTTGTCTTTAATGGAAGAAAGGTTAAGGCCTTCAACAAAGTGGCGGTAATTCTCTTTCTGTAGATCTGGAAAATGCGATAATATTTTCGTGGTAGTCACATGAGGATCCTTGATTTCTGTCACATAGGCAATGTAGCTGCTCCAGCAGTATTCTTTAGGAGACTTGACCATGTTCGCTTCGACCGGATTCAAAAGAATAATCTACTTACCTCAAGTAAATAGTCTGCAGTATCAATCAATTCCGCTCCATAACTTCCCTGAAAAACGTGGCCAACCAGATGATGGCGTTTATTAAAATACATGGCATAACGGGAATTTAGCATTTTTATAAAATCTTTGGGATGATGGTTAATCGTTTCGATTTGAAGATGAATGTGATTGGTCATAAACAGTAGGCGTGAAGATGAAAAGGATAATATTTGCAGGATTCTTCTAAAATCTTTAAGTACTCCTCAGGGTCAAAATCATCATAAAAAATAGAAGCCCTCCAATTTCCCCGATTCGTAATATGATACCTAGCTCCAGAAAACCAAACACGGTGATCTCTCGACAACTAACATCACACCTCTTTCTTGTAATATAAAATGACAAAATTCAACAAAATCCGCCAATCCCCTTACTAATCTAACCACCAAATTTGACAAATTCACGAACAAAAAATAGGGCCATGCCCTATACATAACCCTCACACTTTAACGCTTTAAACTTTAGCTGAGTGGGGGTCTGACCCCATAGCCCTTAGCCTAAACACTTAACTGCTTACGAAAAAAATTACTTATAAAGAAAATGGCTGCATATATTTGAAGGCTAATAATTCGAGTGGTGACAGGCACCATTCAAATAAATGGTTCTGCCCCCTATTCTCATAATAATTTTGATGAATGTTGCCAGATTTCAGCGGTTTACTTCTGGCAGCCATCCCTGATAAAACAATTGTTTTTTTAATATGTCCAGTTTTAACTAAACAAACAAGTTATTATATCCGTTATTTAACATAGAGGTTCCTTTTTTATTTTAAAAATCCCGTTAAGGAACAAATCTAACAAAGAGCACATTATGGGGTATAGCATTTTAAACTATATTCATTGTTTACGCTCTATATTGATAATATCTTTCAAGATCGACCACAAGAACTGCTCCCGTGGTCGATGATAAATGGAAATTCGAACAGGAGAAAAAGAAGTGACTAAAAGAAAAAAGGCAATTATCAAAAGTATTATATATTTTATTCTTCTATTTTATTACCTTTCCAATGTTCTATTAAATAGGCTAGATTGGATCCATCTACTTGCAGCTCTGATTACACCTTTTATTCTTACTTCAATAATTGGTTTATTTATACCGGTCAAAAAAGCTGTAAACAATACTAAAGAGGGGAGTAAAATTACATACATAAATAAAATTAATAATGATACGGAACTGCTAAAAGCTAATATTGATAGTTTATCTGGTAGTGAATTTGAAAGATTAATTTACTTATACTTTAAAGATTTAGGCTTTAGCCCAGAATTAATTGGAGGTTCTGGAGATCATGGAGTGGACATTGTTATGAAGGATCCAAGGAATGGTGTAAAGATAGCTGTTCAATGTAAGCGATGGGCGAAGGAAAATAGTGTTGGAAATGCAGATATTATTAAGTTGAATGGAGGAAAAGAATTCTATGGTTGCTCTGATACGCTATTCATTACAACCAGTTATTATTCTCCCAAAGCAAAGGAATTCGCAGAAATGTGTAACATGAAAGTTTGGAATCGTCTCCACGTTAATGATAAAGTTGGTAAGTGGAAAAAAGAAAAATTTAAAAAACTAAGTTGATGATTTTACCTTTTATGAAGGTCACCCTTGAATTTAATATAGAAATTAGCTAGTGATTACAGCCATGCGGACATCGAGCGACAGGCACCTTCCTGGTATAAAAGAAAGAGTGTGAAGTAGGCGATTAAAGATTTGCTTCAGTTAACGAAGGTGAACCCTGATTAATTCCAACAACACCTACCACCTACTTCCAGACAGGCATATCGTCAACTTCTGGACAATTCCTGCGTCCATTAAATGTTCAGGCAGCAATCCTCCACAGGATTTCGCAATCCGATATTAGGGAAGCTATAGACAGTATAGGCGTCCCCTTACTTTTAGACAATATTTCCGCCAGATTATTGACAAAAGGTTCAAGTCAATTGTTTACATTATAGAACGTATTAAAGGATTGACCACCAAGCTACCCTAACATTAGTCGGCTGCAATTCTATTTAGCACTCTACCCACTCATATAGTCTATCAATCTTTAACAAAATCCGGGTGGTGACACAGGCACCATCCCTAACAAACTGGAAATTCTCTGGATAGTTCCTGTCACCCATTGTTTCCTTTAAAAATTGATTCTTATAATGGACCCAAAACAGCGCTATATTAAAGAAAGTACGTTCAAATAATGTCATTTTCATTTAAAAACAATTATCTTTTTATCTAAATCATAAATAAGTTGGTTTTCAACATATATATTTTGTTTTATAGGAATCAAAGGTTCTGCCCAATCGATGATATCTGTGTTGATCTCACCTTCAATGGAAGCCTTTGTTTTTTCTCCATTCCATTTCAATTGATAAACTTTTACACCCGCTTTTTTATATCTCAACCAATATTTATGATAATCAGGATTACAGGTGTTTTTCCCGAAGGCTTCTTCAGGCATCACAGAACTATAATTTCCTCCTTCTGGGGGATTATTGATTAAACCATGCTCTGCTTTTGTAACAACACAAGCAAACGTCATATTTTCTAAATAAAAATCAAGGTATTGCCAGGCATCTTTTAAAGGTTCCCCTTTTGTTTTATCTAAGAATATCCTTGTAATCAACCAACTTTTAGGAATTACATGTTCGTGATTCAAGCCTAATTCAGGATTTCGAGGGGCATCTTCCGATTTGTTTTTAATTAACTCTATATTTTCTAAATACTTAGCGATAGCTTTAGCTGACCAATAGATACACCCGCGATATTTCGTTTTCTCGCCATTTCGGATATCATCCGTCCATTTTTGGATAGCAGTGTCTCTTAAATAGGTATATTTGGTATCAGCCTCAACATCATCGTGACTCAAAATAGCAATCATTTCTTTGATAAGCGCTGCTTTTCTTTCTTCTCTCGTCATACTCTTCCCCTTTTTTAAAGTTAAAATTTTTCTCTATAAACTTCATTTTCTTCAAATTGTTTTGGTCCCTCACCCAAAGTAATTACCTCCTAAAGCATTTAATGACTATAATAATTCTATATATATCAAAAACATCCCTTCTTAAACAATCCTCTCCCGTTAGTGAAAATTCTTGTTCCAAAATTCAACTTTATCTTTTAATATTCAATTTAATAACTGCTTTTATTTTGCAGTTCAGGTTCGTTTATAGGAGTGAAGCTATAATTGAGGCTACCTTTATGTTGTATAGTAAAGAACTGCTCATAGCTGCGCCCTTCAATATCTTCAAAAGATACGATGAATTTATAATCCCCTTCGGACCAATCCTTATCAAAGAATATTGGTAGTTTAACACTCTCCATAGCAGCTAATAGAAAAGGAGGATTAAGGTATATTCTTGTTTCCACCTGCTCTACAACCAAACAAACAGATAGCTGAATGTTTCTTGCAAGCGAAGGTGCTTTTTGCGTCATAATTAACCGTATAAAATTGTGATTTGCACGACGTAACGTAGTAACTCCATCACTAATTTCTTCCTCGACCCATCCCGATTCAATAATTTGATGATACTTTTGGGGGAAATCAGAACTAAATCTTTTGGCATCATTGTTGTTTGTTAGGATTATAAAACCATTAGGAGGATGAAGTTTTGTTTTATGCAAACTCATATCTTCATCAAGAGACACCATTACTTCTATATACGGCATAAGAGCTATCCTTGAGCGCTCTTCTTGAAAGATTAAATTTTCTTGATTCTGAATAAAAATCTTTTCATTTTGTTTAATAACCTTCATATTTTGGCTTAATGTTAAGCACACTGCGATTAAGGTTGCTGCCCCTCCAAGATAACTCCCCCAAAACACCAACCATTCGACATTCCCTAAATCCTTACCCGTATTTAAATCACCATATATAAAAAAGAGATTTAAACCCATAGGGATTAATACAATCAATATTGAAATAGGAATAATCCACTTATTATCTTTGTAAAATTGTCTCATCTATTCTCCTCTTTAAGTTCTATGATTCATTATTGATAGTCATCAAGGTATATAATACCAAATAATAGTCCTTTTCGCTTTCGAGTAAACGACATTCTATTAATTTAATTCCTACTAGTCTTCAATATTCAGAGTAAAATACTCATTGTCATGACTAACCTTATTCAACTATCAGATCCATTACTCTAAGTGACATTCTTCAAAAAGTCCTCAAAAACTGGAGTTGTTTATTGCGCAGTATTTAGTCTACTACGTAATATAAGAGTTAATCTAGACCGTTTGCCGAAGACTGATCTTATTGAAAGTCAATCAATTTTTTATGACATTTTGATTCTCAAAACTATGGTTTTATATCTTTAATCACCAGATAGATTGAGTGGTAAATAGTCTGTCATTCTTTGGTACATTCTTTTTCATTCGGTGGTAAAAACTATGTCAGTAGTGGTACATTCCAATGGCCGTAATCAATCTTCACTGCTCTTGGAAAAAATGTCAAAACAAACTTATCCTTTGACCAAATGGTAGACATTCAAAAAAATTATAAAATAGCTGGGAACAGCATTGAACAAATGGAAATTAAAGAAACAGGGACAAAAATTAACAATATATATGACGGCTTAGTCGCTCCGGAGGAGAAACAAAGAATTCAAACCGAATTAAAATCACAATTGGATCTAATAAACACTAACTAAACCTTTTTTAATTCAAGAACCATTATTGAATTTTAAAAAGCCTTGTGGTCAAATATTGACCACAAGGCTTTTTACTATCTTATTCGTATTTTCCTGCTTAAACTCGGTCGGTGACAAGCGCCTGTGTTTTAACGAATTTAGTCAATAAAGCAATAAAACAAAAAATAAATTACCCGCCAATCTGCCAAATAGAAAAGACTAGCGGGTAATATACCATTTAATTTATTTCTTTATAACACTTCTCAAACCGCCATGCATCCCGGCACATCGCAAAAATATCGCGTTTGGCAGTCCAGCCTAATTCACGTTTTGCTTTTGAAGCATCGGCATAACACTCAGCAATATCTCCAGGTCTGCGATCGACGATTTCATATGGGATTTTAATATCATTCGCTTCTTCAAAAGCCTTTACTAATTCTAGTACACTAGTACCTTTACCGGTACCTAAGTTATAAACATGAACACCTTCAGTAAGATTATTTAGTGCAGCAACATGACCTTCAGCCAGATCCAATACATGAATATAATCGCGCACTCCCGTACCATCTACTGTTGGATAATCATTTCCGAAGACTTTTAATTTCTCTAGTTTTTCTTTGGCCACTTGAGTTACATATGGCATCAAGTTGTTAGGGACTCCATTTGGTGCCTCACCAATTAAACCACTCTCATGGGCACCTACTGGATTGAAATAGCGTAATAATGATACTGAAAAAGCAGGATTAGCTTTTGCTATATCAAATAGTATCCGCTCACTCATCGCTTTCGTTTCGCCATAAGGATTCGTCGTTGGTAAAAGACTCATAGTTTCTACAAATGGTACTTGATTATCTCCATATACCGTTGCAGATGAGCGAATACAAATCGATTCACACCATATCTAAGACAAGCTTTGGTAAGTACCAGAGTACCTACAATGTTGGTATAATAATAAGAAATTGGTTTCTCAACAGACTCTCCCACTGCTTTAAGTCCCGCAAAATGAATCACACCAGCAATCTGATGGTCCAAGAAGATTTTATCCACCACTGCTTCATCCGTCACATCAACCTGATGAAAAACAACTTCTTTATTGGTAATTTGTTTTATCTTATCAATCGTCTAAACATTACTATTACAAAGATTATCCGTAACAATTACACTATGTCCTGCCCCCAACAAAGCACCACAAGTGTGAGAACCTATATACCATGCACCGCCCGTTACTAGTATATCCAATTCAAAAACACCTTTCTTTATTATACTTGAATGACCACCAGAAATAAAAAGAGCCAACCACATTCCTAAAATGATATGCTCTCTTCATTAACAATATTCATGAAACATTCCTGTGAAACAAGATATTTCGTGGAGTGACAAGTACCGGGAATTTACAACGACGGTAAAATATTTACAAGTAGATATTCAAAAAATTAAGTCCTCATTCCTTTTCTCACTTAAAAGAATGAGGTATTTACAACTAAAAGGCTAAATTTTAACATTCTTTACACTTTACCCAATTGAACTTAAGCTGAGAGGGAATCTGAGCCCAATTTCCTACCCTTCTTTTATTTCCCCCATACAACTTTATTTACATAATCCGTATACGATAGTATAATTCTCAACACTTTATCCGATACATTAGGTATACTGTAATCTCCAACAATCCTTAAAGTACCTTTTTCTTGTGTCTCTAGAATTTCTAATCCTTGTAATATTCTTTCTTTCTTTAGTCCAACCATCATAACAGAAGCCTCTTCCATCGCTTCCGGTCTTTCGTGGGCCTGTCTGATATTCAGTGCCTTAAACCCGAGTATAGAGGATTCTTCACTAATTGTTCCACTATCACTTAATACAGCTTTTGATTTAATTTGAAGTTTCACATAATCATTGAACCCTAATGGTTTCATTGTTTTAACCAATGGGTTAAACTCTATTCCTTTAGCATCAATCATTTTTTTCGTTCTAGGATGTGTACTAACGATTACTGGCATATTATATTCTTCAGCAACTGCATTTAGGCTATCAACTAAATCTAGAAAATTTGTTTCCGAATTTATATTTTCTTCGCGATGGGCTGATACTACAAAATATTTCCCTTCCTCCAAATAAAGTCTTTCTAAAACATCTGATGTCTCAATGTCTTCTTTTCTGGAGTTAAGAACTTCAAACATAGGACTTCCGGTTTTAATAATTCTATCCGATGGGAATCCCTCTCTGATTAGATATTCTCTCGCGATATCGCTGTAAGTTAAATTAATATCAGCTGTGTGATCAACAATTTTTCGGTTAGTTTCTTCTGGTACTCTTTGATCAAAACATCTATTTCCAGCCTCCATATGGAAAATTGGAATATGCCTTTTCTTAGCTGCAATCGCACATAGACAACTATTAGTATCACCTAGCACTAAAAAAGCATCGGGTGTTACTTCTTCCATAAGTGAATCAATTTTAACTAGAATATTTCCTATTGTTTCTACTGCCGTACCTGTTGCAGCATTTAGAAAATAATCTGGCTTTTTTAAATTAAAATCATGAAAAAAGACTTCATTTAGTTCGTAATCATAATTTTGACCAGTATGAACAAGGACGTGTTCAATTGCTTCAGATGCTTCTAATTTATTAATAACTGCTGATAGTCTAATTATCTCTGGTCTCGTACCTAGAACTGTCATAACTTTTAATTTTTTCATCTATTAAACCTCCAAGAAGTATGTGTCCGGCTTCTCTGGATCAAATAGTTCATTTGCCCACATTACTGTAACTAAATCACTTTCACCAACATTAACTATCGAGTGTGTATATCCAGTAGGAATATCAACCACTTCCAACTTTTCCCCACTCACTCTATACTCAATAATCTCTTCAGAACCTATCTTTCTAAATCTTATTAGTCCTTCTCCACTTACGACTAGGAATTTCTCATTTTTAGTATGATGCCAATGCTGCCCTTTTGTGATACTTGGTTTTGATACATTTACTGAAACTTGTCCTCTTTCAGAGGTTCTAATAAATTCAGTAAACGAACCTCTATGGTCACAATTCATTTTAAGATCATAAGAAAATTTATCTTCCGGTAAAAAGCTTAAATATGTGCTATAAACCTTTTTAGTTAAAGAGTCTTCCATATTAGGAATACTTAGATTAAATCTGCTTTCTTTAAAACTTTTTATAAGGTCAGCTAGTTCTCCTAGTTTAATAGTATGTGTTATAGGAACTACACAGTATTCATTTTGTAAAGTGGGGTTACCATCTAATGCTCTTAAAAACTCTTCTAATACATCATCTATATAAGAAAGAGTAAGCTCTGCGTCGGGGTTATTTATTTGAATATCTAAGTCTCTAGCAATATTATGGCAGTAAGTAGCGACAACCGTATTATAGTTAGGTTTGCTCCACTTACCAAATAAGTTAGGCAATCTATATACAAAAACTTTTGCATCCGTTTCTTTACAGTAATCAAATACTAAATCTTCTCCTGCCTTTTTACTTCTCCCATACGGGTTATCTTTTTCAGCCTGAATGGAGGATGTAATAAGGACAGGAGATTTATTATTATGTTTTTTCAGTAACTCTAGTAGTCCATAAGTAAATCCATAGTTTCCTTCCATATATTCCGATTCATCAATCGGACGGTTTACTCCAGCTAAATGAAATACAAAATCACACTCTTTTGTATAAATCTCAAGCAAAGAAGGTTCACTTTCTCTAGTAAATTCAAAGATATTATTATATCCCTTATTCTTTAGTTCAGCAACAAGATTTCTTCCTACAAAACCTTTTGCTCCAGTAACAAGAATATTCATTAATATATACCACCCTTTAGTTCAATACGTGAACTCTTTTATTCCATTCCTCTAATTCTCTTTGAACATAATCTAATTCAAGTATTTTTTCTTTAATTTGTTTAACAGTAAGAATTTCGGTATTATCGGAGTTATATTCAGCAACAGTGGTAAGTTTTTTATTACCTTTATCAAAATACTTATCATAATTCAAATCTCTTTGATCAGCAGGAACTCTATAGAAACCACCCAAGTCTTCTGCAACTACGTATTCCTCTTTTGTTAATAATGTTTCATATCTCTTTTCTCCATGACGAGTACCTATAATTTTTATTTCGTTATCCGCATTAAACAATTCCTTTACAGCTTGGGCAAGATCACCGATTGTACTAGCTGGAGATTTTTGAACCATAATATCTCCAGCCTCAGCATTTTGGAAAGCAAACACAACTAGCTCAACCGCCTCCTCTAAACTCATTAAAAATCTTGTCATATTCGGATCGGTAACGGTTAGGGGCTGGCCATTTTTAATTTGTTCGATAAATAATGGAATAACAGAGCCACGGGAAGCCATCACATTTCCGTATCTAGTTCCACAAATAAGCGTTTTTTCTGAATCTACAGTTTTAGATTTGGCAACATAGACTTTTTCCATCATTGCTTTTGAAATACCCATAGCATTAATTGGATATGCAGCTTTGTCTGTCGAAAGACAAATCACTTTTTTTACACCGTACTCAATAGCTGCTGTTAAAACATTATCAGTTCCCATAATATTAGTTTTTACTGCCTCAAGTGGGAAGAACTCACATGAAGGCACTTGTTTCAACGCAGCAGCATGAAAAATATAATCAACACCGTGCATAGCATTTTTCACACTTGATAAGTCTCTTACATCACCTAAATAGAACTTTAACTTTTCATTTTTATATTGCTTCCTCATGTCATCTTGTTTTTTTTCATCACGTGAAAAAATACGGATTTCTTTTATATGAGTATCTAGAAATCTTTTCATAACAGCATTTCCAAATGATCCGGTTCCACCAGTAATTAATAAAGTTTTATTAACAAACATTATTATCATCCTACTCCTTATTTTTTCAAATTTATTTACTTAGCAAATTTACATATTAAATATTAACTTTTTTTTGTTTTGTAATTTTTTCTTAGATTTTATTTTAAAAGTGTGCTTTTTAACCTTTGTAAAATACTTTTTAGATTACTTCTTTCAAAGAAGATAGCAATTAACAATGTTAATATAATCGCACCCATACCAGTAATTGACGCCATAATTGTCCACTGAATAAAGTTAATGGGCTCAAAATCGACAAGTATATTAATATAGTATATTACACCAATTATTACCAGAACTTTAATAAGTTGCCAAAATGTAAATCTATAATTATCTTTTGTAATGTACTTAGGGACAAAAAAGGTATAGTAAACAAATCTATATATATTTGCAATTAAAGTTACAATTAATATTCCTTCAAGTTCAAAAAAATAAACTCCAATGCAACCGCCTATTATAATAATCAAGGAATGTATAGTTGATTGAACTTTAACCTCTTTATACATTCCTGCAGCTGTTGACAGAATACCCTGAGGCGTCTGCAAATTTTGAAACAAACTACTTAAGACAAATAAAATACCTAGTAAAGCTCTATCGTATATATAAGCATCTCCAAGATTACTAACATATACCTTTACAAAACTATTGATCATTACAAGAGTTATTGCATAAACAACAGCGATTACACAATAAAAAGCTGTTTGCAACTCACTATAAACTTTTTTTAATTGCTCTGGCTTATTCCTAACAATTAAATCACCTATTGAGGCATAACTCCCAGTCACCAGAACACTCATCAGACTGAGTAAAGCAGCAAACACCATATTATATATTGAAAAAACACTTACCATTTCAAGACTTGTAAATATAGTTGCAATTATTATAGGTGCCCCAGACTGAACTGAAAAAAGTATTTGAACATACCCCGCATCCCATCTTTTTGATAAAGCCTGCATGTTAGGTTTTGATTTATAATTAACTTTTGTAAATTTTCTTCTTGTATAAATACTTAAAATTAAACTTCGTAATAGTAACGAGATTACCGCAATTGCTTTTACTAAGACAATATTTACTTGAAACAAAGAAAAAGTAATAATTATTATTGCATTAGTTAATGTTCCGATCATTGTTGCAATAGAAATTACAAAAGATCTTTGGCTCGCTGTTAGTAAAACCCTATATTTAGCAAGTGTGAAAAATTCTAATGCCCCAGCAGTACCCAAAACAAGAACCAATATTCCAACTTCTATTTTACTCAGGTTTTCTGTAATTACGTAAAGTGGATATATAAAAGCAAATACACCTGTCAGTCCTATAAACACCCAACCTAATTTAAAATATGTCTTCTTGGCTGCAGATACAACTCCACTTACTTCGCTCCATGAGTTTTCAGCAAGTGGTTTATATAGTGAGTACACAGCAGCTCCCGCAATTCCTGCTTCTATTAATGCAAAATATGCAATAATTTGAGTTATAGATGTTATAAGACCATTAGTTTCTGAACCGTAGTACCTCAACATAAATTGCGGTAATATCATACCTACACTCATTACAACTATTTGTTGTAAAATACTAAATAAAGAATTATTTATTAGGCTTTTTACTCTACTCATCTTTTCTATCGAAAACTACATTATAAAAGTTTTCTATCTCTCTTTCATTGGAAAAATCTTTCTTTAATAAATTTTCCTTTAGATTACTAAGATTTATTTTCCTTGTAATTAATTCTTTTATTGAATAATATATATCGATATCGTTATTCTCAGCAATAATACCGTCAACTCCATTCTCAATTTGGTCTACAGCTGAGGCATAATTACAAACTACAGGAACAACCCCAAGCATCTGGGCCTCAGTTACAGCCATTGGTTTCCCTTCATATCTTGACGGTAATAAGAAAATATCCATCTCTTTTACATAAACATATGGGTTCAATTTCTGACCCAAAATATGAACATGATTTACTAAATCATGTTCTTTTACCATTAACTCCATTTTTCCCCTATCTATTCCATCTCCAATAATATACCAATTCACATTATCGAGTAATGACTCATTTTTTAATTTAATAAAAGCATTTATTCCTCTATCAATTCCTTTAGAAATAAAATCTATTCGGCAGACTGTAACAAAGTTAAGTTTTTTCTTATCAATTTCGATATCCAATTTATCCTTTTGAGAATACTCTAATATTGTCTTTTTACTCAAAATGTTTTCAATACAAATAGTTTTTCTTGTGAAATCTGGAAATAACTCATTAAAAGTTTTTACACATTGATGTGATACCATCACAATATTATCTAACTGCTTAAATGAGTTTTTACTCAACTTCGGTACTATTCCTGCACCTTTAAGATCAATATGAATCCATGCAATTTTTCTTTTAGCATTTACACGTTCAATAATATATTCACACGGCCAAAACTCTAAAAAACTTATAGCTACATCGTATTCTTTTTTTATTGGCTTACAGCATTTTGCCTCAACTTTTGACATCACTTGAGCTTTAATAAGATTACTTTTATATCTCTTGCTAAAATACCTTGATTTCATAAAAAGATAAGCATTTTTAGGTACTATATACTTTTTGTACTTTTCCAATGAGGATGATGCTGGTGGTAAAATATTCACATTTTTATTAATTAAATTTTGTAATACACCTTCATTACTGTATAATAATAAATCAACGTCGTAATGATCATAATCAATACTATTAAGTAGCGATATTAGACTTGTAGTACTTCCTCCTACAATCATTTTGGAATAGACAAATAAAATACTTTTTCTCATTCTATACTAACCTCTTCATTACTTTTCTTTTTCGATTTAAAAAATATTATCCTAATAGTTTGATATAACATAAAAAAATAAATAGCCCTTTTGAAACTTAATACTACGTCCAAAAAATTCCCCCGAACGTATATCATAATTCCAAAGAAAATGTAAATTAGTAAACATTTAATTAAGCCTTCATTATCAATTTTAAAGTCACTTAGAGTAAAGTTTGAAAATTTTGCAATAATAAATCCAGTTAAGGCCATAAAAATTAGGGACCACCATCCCCAATTAAGATAAAACTCAGCAAAAAAAGAACCACCCAACGCAGCCCCAACAGGTGATATCGGGTTTAATATTGTTTCTATCGTTATCTCTTGTTTCAGTCCAGAAAATAAAACATTGGACCCAGGGACCAACACAGTTAGTGACCCCAAAAAAGTTTTCCCAAAGTAAAGACCATTAGCATTAACATAAGAAAACGCTAATATAGCACTAACCACTGTAGAACCAAATTCAGAAATAAATAAAACTATAGGATTTTGATTTATCATAAAATCAATTATCGACATATCTCTGCTTCCCCTAATGTAACCTACAAAAGGAAGAAGAATTATTAAAAGTGCAATTGAGAATACTGTTTTTATAATATCTTTTCTATTTGATTTTGAAATATAATTTTCTTTGATAAATATTAGCAAAATTATGTCTGTCATCATGGAAAGGCGACTACCAGTTAGTAGCATTAAAATTAAAGAACGTATTAGCATAAAGTAAAATGGTGCCTTCCACTTGCTCGTATTACGAAATGCATAAATTAGGCATAATGCGGGGATAATAAAATAGCTTTCTAATGTTGGTAAAATATTCCCTCCCATTGTAAATACCCCTGAATACCCAGTGGTTAGCCCTATAATAATTTTGTTAAGGTCATAATATAATACAGGAGGTATTAGAAAGATAAAGAGAAAAAAGGAAATTCTCTTTAAAGCATAATTATTATCAACGTTCTTTCTTCCTACATTCTCCTCATCCTTGGGATGTTTAACTTTCCCTTGTTTCCCAAATTGAAATAATGATAAAAGATTTATAATGTTTATCGCAATAATAATAAATTTCCCTGTTGTTATAAGAAGTGTTTCACTGTATATATTTATAATATCGTATGCTATAGTTGTATCTACTTTAACACCAAAAATAAAAAGCCAATATTGTCCAAAATGAAATAACGATAGAAGAAATATAAAAATGTTATACATTGAAAAAAATTTACCTTGTGCCTTAGATGCCAAGGTTAGTACTAAAATAGTATTAAATAATGATAAAACACTAATACTATATAAATTCACCGTCCCCAGTCCAAAATATATTATTAACATTAGTATATATAAAAACTGTATAAAAATTGCTAGTAGAGAAGGACTTACTACTTTTCTTCTTAAAGTCATAGACTCACCCTAGAATTAAATTTACTATTTTAGCTGTTTGAACTTTTGCATTCTTAAATTTAACAACAAAGGTTCGATTTTCTTCACCCATAGTTTTTAATTTTTCATCCCCAAGTTCTTTTAATTCTAAAATTTTATGAGCAATAGAGAGGGGACTATTCTCCTTAAAGTAAGATAGGTAAGAATCATATTCATCCGGTATTCCTTTCACTTTAAAACATGCTACGGGTTTAGCTGCTGCCATATATTCCATTGTCTTTGATGGGAAAGATAATTCAGTATGAATTCCAAACTCAGGCATGGGATTAACTAGTAGATTTGCACTTTGTTGAAGCTTCACCGCTTCACTATGTTCTAAAACCCCTAAATAATTTATTTGGGGGTTTACTTTTGAAATTTTTTCTATTTCATTCCTACCATCCCCATCGCCACAAATGAATAATTTACAACTAATGTCCTCAATATAATTAAAAGCTTCCACTAAATTTAATAACCCATATCTTTTGTGTAATGTACCCGTGTAAACAACCTTAAATTCACTATTACTGTTTGAATCTAAATCAATATTATTTGGGAGTTCAGAGGCTATTTTTGCCACACCCTCAACAACAGTATAAGGCCGGTCACCAACTTCTAAATGGTCTTTCATATTTTCAGCTAGTAATACGAAGGAATCAATGTATTTTAGATTTTTGTAAGTTGTTCTGATCATAATATTTCGAGGGATTGACTTTAGTTTTCCATAAATGCCTTGTAAGTCAGGACGATAATCTTTCTCGTTCATATCTGTGACTATAACCGATATATGAATATCTTTAAATTTTCTTTTTAGTTTACCAGCAGCACGCATAAAGCCCGCATAATGACTATATATAAGAAATGTTCTATTTTTCTTTGATTCTTTATACCATTTTATTGCTTCTCTATATATCTTCTCACTTTTAATAAATGTCTCTAACCCTTTAATATTGATAAAACCAATTTGCAAATGTCTTTTTTCGGTGCTAGAGTTAAGCGACCACCTTCTATTTTCTATAATTAATTTTTTATATTGTTTTGGATAGTATCCGATAAATGGTGCAGTAACAACTGTCAAATTATCTCCAATATTTACGGTCATTCCATCAATAATGTGCCACGATAGTACGTTTGCTGCATTTTGAGGCATTACATATGAATTAATATAAAAATCTTTTTCATTGTCTTTGGGATAACAACCGCATATAAACATTACATTATCATCGTTTTTCAAAGATGATCATCTCCTCTTAAAAACATACGCTTTTATTACCAATCTTTTAGAGCCACAGGAATTGCCTTTCTTAAAATAAAACCTTTAAGAAGGAATATTTTTTACTCCCTACTATCACCAAGAATGAGAATAATAAGGTTATTCCTATAACTAATAATAATCCAATATAAGAGTTTTCGTACAAGGAGTTTATTACCATTCCAGGAATCACGCCTGGTATAGCTGTTAGAAACAACCTTTGACTAGTGAAAACCATAGTACTTAATTCACGTAACCATAAATAAACCCTACTACTTGGTAATTTAATGGTTATGAGAAATAACATGAAGAAATATTCAAAGGGAAGTAGGAAAAAGACAGTATCCGCGCCTACATTATTGAAAAAAGTCTTCAATATAAAAGCTTCACATACAATAGCTATTAGGGAAAAGAAGGATATCAAACCAAGACTAAAACTTGTAAATTTAAACTTTTGCTTATAAATTGAAATAAGAGCTCCCATTGCCACAAAAGGTAACCCATTAAATAAACCGTTACGTGAAGTCTCAAATACCATATTATAAATATGATACACATTACTTAAGAAGTGGACTTTATCTTGTACAAAGGAATATGAAAATCCTAGTGCACCAATTACATATAGGGCTAAACCTAAAAGAAAAATTTTTATAACTGATAATTTTTTTTGAAGTACATAGAGTAAAGCAATACCCACTCCTAATGCAGGTAAGTACCATATTGTAGGATAAGTAGTAAATACTAAGGCAATATGAACATAATCAAGTACTTCATTAAGTGTAGTTCCATTCGATATCCACTCAACAACTACAAACAGAAAATAGATTAAACTCCACCACAAATAGATAGTTATTATCTTTCGTTCATATTTTATAAAATACATTTTTTTTTCTTTATCATTTTTAAGTTTAAAAAATTTCTCACTAAACAAAAAACCACTGCAGACAAAGAAGAACGGAACAGCTATAATGTAAATTGAAAATGCATAATCTATTAGAATTGGGAAATGCCCCCACTCAGAAGCAAAATGAGCAGAAATTATAGATAATGCGCATAAGAATTTTGCAACGTCCAAAGAATTATAGTTTTTACGTATCAAATCGTTTGTTTTCATATAATAAACCTACCTCGTTAAACAATACTTACTGCATAGATAATAATGTAATCATGTTTATCTGGTACTTACTGAAATGAGACTTTTAGACTATTCCACCCATATTTTTATTTACTTTAATTAATTTGATTTTTTTCTTGACTTTGTAGTTCACAAATATTACTTATTGTACTTTTTAAATTTCGATCTATAATTATTTTATTATGGTTTTTCTTACCTATTTCAAACGACTTTCTGCTGTATTCTTTTAAAAGGTCTGGGTTGTCTACGATATTTTCCAAATTTCGGCCAATCTCTCTGTATGAACCAGAAACAATTGCACACTCATTACGTAAAAGATAATCTATTGGAGCAATATCCTTATCTCCTACAGCAAATATACATTTACCACTCTTAAAGTAATCTGTTAATTTGGTAGAAAAAGATAATCTTGCTAAGTTTTTATATCGCCAATCAAGTGATTCAACAAAAACTACTATATCAGAATTTGCCTGCACCTTAGCAACTTTATTCATAGGGATTGCACCACGTACTTTACAGCCATTTCTATTAAGTTTCTTTAATATTGATGGCTTAACTTGATCTGTAGTGTAAATATCTAATGTGATTTTTATAGTGTCTTTGTTAATTTCACCCAATTTCTCTGCAATTGATACTAGTGACTTCCATCGTCCGATAATTAACTTTCCAGTATACACCATTTTTATTGGAGTATTCAATTGTAGCTCTTCATAATATAATTGTGAATAGTCTATTCCTTTGGTTAATATAATGCTTTCTATGCCAAAAATTCTATCACATTCTTCTTTCTGCTTAGGAGCAATCACAAACATCTTACTACATGAATTCACAATATTCCTAACTTGTCTTCTGAGGAAAAAACGATGAATATATGAAAGAGGATTTATCCCACAGGTTTGGTACGTATAGTTATCGTCAGCCAAATAACATACCGCAGGTTTTCCTGTTATCTTAATAAGATAATTTTGGATAAGCCCCATATAAATAGTTGGATAGACTGGGAGAAATAATATATCAGCATCAAAGTCCTCAACAAATTGTCTAAGCTCTTTTGTTCTCCAATGACCTATTACCCAAAAAAGTTCCCTTGCAAGGCTAAGTAATTGAGAACGTCGTTTTCTTATTTTTGAGTATAATGAATTCTCCTGTTCTATATTTTCTTTTAAATCTTTATCAATCTTCATTTCATTACTTACTATTCTTCCAGTAACTTTTTTTCTGTTAAAAATACTTTTAATAACTGCATTTTCAGAGATCTGAAAGAATCTATTGCATACTTTTGTACTTGGAAGCGAGGACCTAGTATAAATTTGGGCAATCTTATCCTTTTCCCAATTCTTAAATAAATCAATCAACGTATTTATACCAGAATTATCTTTCCAAGCATTTATTGAAACAACCAACACTTTAGGCAAACTTTCTTGCATTTTATTCTATCTCCCAACACTCTTTATTCTATCTATTAATCCTATAGCTGTTATTGTTCCTTTAAACCCCAAAAGATTGTATATAAAATAAAATATTTTCACTCGACTATTTATTTTATATCCTAATAGATACGATAAACGTTTTATTCTTTTAATATATTGCTTTTTTTCAATGTCAGTTACTCTAGAAAAAACAACTAATAAATTACAATATAATTTTGCCATTGAGTTGTATAAAGCATCTTTCATATCTTTATGAAGATTTGATCTTTTTACCATCTCTATACAATTTTCTAAAATATGTGTAGCATCTTTAATATCTTTTGTTTTATTCGATGTAGTCACCGACCCATTTCTTTGACGATATACTATAAAAGACTCATCTATCATTGCAAATCTATTTGTATGTTCCAGTACCCTATAATACCATTGTTGGTCCTCTGCAATTGTACCAACCTCAAACTCGATATTATGTTCCTTTAGTAAAGAGGCTTTTACACATTTTGTCCAAGCGGCACAATAAAAAGCATCATTTGAAACAAGCATATTTATTATTTTATAGGGCTCATTTAATTTTTCCTCATTCTTTAAAGAAAATGAACAATCAGAGAACCTATCTTCCTCGTCAAAATACTTTTCAAATTTATAAAGTATTACGTCCGGATTTTTTTTACTTTGTTCATAAACTTTGGCTAAAAAATCTTCTGACTTAATATAATCATCACTATCAATGAATATTACATACTGTCCCACAGATAATTTGAGACCTTCATTTCGAGCAGAAGATGCCCCTTGGTTAGTTTTGTGTATAACTTTAACTCTATCATCTTTTTTCATGTACTCATCACAAATATCCCCGCAATTATCAGGTGAACCATCATCAACCAATATAACCTCAAAGTCTTTAAAATTCTGTGCTAGGATACTTTCTAAACATTCATGAATATATTTCTCTGCATTATATACTGGAATAATTATACTAAATAACATTATTAATCCTCCGAATTAATAATACAAACTGGTCTTTCACCCAACTTTATACAATTCAAATTATACGCCAAATGATTTTGTAGTCTTATTTTTGTTTCTTTTGAAATAGCTGCAACACCTGGGAAAACAATAACATTACATAATCTCCTAAAAATATTAGTAATAGGGTTCGGGACTTTTTCAAAAATATCAAGGACAGCCCCACCTATTTCCTTTCTTTTTAGTGCACTAAATAATGCAATCTGATCAATTACAGCTTTACGCCCTACATTAATAAATATACATTCACTATTCATGTAACTTATTAAATCCTTATTAATAAGTTGTTTTGTGTCATCGTTATCAGGTAATGTTGATATAACATAATCACATTTTGGTAATTCTTCCTTTAGTTCATGAATTGTATTCACGATACGTATAAAGGGACTTTTTTCACGAGTGCGTTTCGCAAACCCAAAGATTTCCACATCAAAACCTACTAACCTTTTTGCTACCTCAGTTCCAATACTACCAGTCCCGAGGATTATTGCCTTTTTACCAGAAAGTTCTGTTATATAATTATCGTATCCTCTTGTAAGCCTTACAAATCTATTATTGGGATTGCACCTAAATTTTTTGGCCATTTGAAGAATGCCAAAAACAACAGTCTCCGCAATAGGAATGCTATAAATCGACCCTACATTCGCAACTAGAACACCTTTATCTCGAAACTTTTTTATTGGAACACCATCATATCCTGCACTTGTTAGATTTACTAAAGACAATGATGGGAAATTCATGTTAGAAACTACAACGGCAGTTGCCCTACTACACAAAATCACTTTTACTTCAATATTTCCATCGTACTCTTGAACGGTTTCCTTGTTAATTAATTTAATATCTATATCTTCATTAAGTAATGTATCCTCAATTTCGACCTCAGATAATACAAGCATAATTCCAACCCTTCTTCAATGTATAAAAAACTATGATTTAATTAATGAAATATAATCCTTATACTGATTTTCAATCATTATTGTTCGGTCAAAATATTCCTCGATTCTTTTTCTTGCATTAGTGCCTAACAATTTAGAGAGATGATTATCACTTATTATCTTTTCCATTAATTTATAAAGTGATTTGTAATCCCTTGCTTCTGCTAACAAGCAAGATTTTCCGTTCTCCATCACCTCAGAAGCACCAGGTATGTCAGTTGTAATAATAGGACATTCCATCGCTGCTGCCTCCTGTAGCACCATACCAAAGCCTTCTCTATACGTCGGATGTACTAAACAATCAAATGCAGCATAATACCGAACTAAATCATTTTGGTTTTTCTGTCCTGTAAAAATAACGGTTTCACTATTTTTGGCCCATGTGAGCAAATCTAAAGAAACATTTTTATCAACTTCCATGTCCCCTATGATAAATAACTTAACCTTTGAGGTTTCAGCTAATTTTTTAATACAAGCTAACAATTCATTTGCGCCTTTATCCCTTGATAGCCTACCAACAAAGCCAAAAACAAATTCATCTAGAATCCCATACTGTTTCCTTATTGACTTTCGGAAATCATCCTTCTTTAATAGGTCGAATTGATTTAAATCAACTCCTATTGTTCCACCTTCACCTATAACTTTAGCCTTATCCATCTTGTATAATTTTTCACTTAAAGCAAATTCAAGGTTCTTTTTACTTACAGCACGAATATCTGTTGATAATACACAAATTGCTTTTTCCAATATTTTAAATATTCCCCTGATTGTCCCCTCCATGCCGACATATCTAATTCCCCACTGACAATATAATCTTTTGGGGATACCTGCGAGAAAACCTGCAATACTAGCGTATAGTGAAGCATTTGGGGTTGCATATTGGATTAAATCAAAGTTTTCTTTCTTAAATAAAAGATACATCTTTAGTAATGCCGGTATGCCGGAGAGACTAATACCTCTGGTCATTTTAATTGGCACGTAATTAATATATTCTGGCAAATTTTGAGCAAAACTTTCATCTAAATCACATATAAAAGTAATGTCAATCTTTTCTTTATCATAAAGATATTTCGCTGTTTCTAGAACAAATGTTTTAAGAGTTATAGGAACTGTTGTAATAAAGCAAATTTTCATTTCTATCACCTATTTAATGCGAATGCAACATTATTTATTTTTTGTTGTAGAATCTGATAATTAAATTCAAACTGTGTTGTTGTGTATTGGGAAGCTTCCATTTCCTTCTTACGAATATTATTTATCCCCTTTTTAAAAATGTCTGCTACCTCAAATGGATTTTCAACTATATTGGCATCACAAAAACTTCTTGATAGTATAGCCATACTTGAACCTAAACGGTAATGTTCAGTAATAATATATTCTGCTGGTATCGCGCCAAATCCAACTCTCGCAATTCCCCCAAACCCATAAAGATATCCTTTATCCTTTAAAATTTTACATAGTCGTTCTACAGTCCCATCAATTAGAAGCTCAAACATAAAACGTTTGTTATATGCTAAATGTAAATCATTTAAACCTATGTGAACTTCATCAATACCAGTACTTTGGAGTATTACATCTATACTCTCTGCTGCCTCTTTAGTTTCAAGTAAAAGTACTACTTTCGCACGCCCATTAACATATTCTACAAACTTATCTACTTCTTGCTTTGTTTTAAACATTGGTAACATTATTGCGTCTGCACCATTTCGAATTACATTTTCAACTTCATTTTTTGTACCTTCAAAAAAAGGATTGAGTCGAACTAATAGTTCTGAGCTACTTAATACTGATTTTACTGGGATAATATCATCAATTGAATGATAAGATTTTACCGTATTTAAACCAGCCTGACGTTCTTCCTTTCCAATCTGTTCTAAATCTATCCATATTCTATCGACTCCAGCATCCTCAGCTATTTTTGCAATATCTGGTTTGTTAGTTATATACATTAGTGTTAATGGCATTTTCTTTCTCCTTAAGTTACATTTTTGCGGTTAATTGTTTTTGCTGGAATCCCGACGTATACATCCGTTGTTTTTATATCCTTAATGACCACTGCCCCAGCACCAATTTTACAACCTTCAGTTATTTGTACATTATTAATTACCGTACTCCCAATCCCTAACCAAGTACCTTTACCAATTTTTACATTCCCAGCTGAGTTAACACCAGGTGATATATGAACATAATCTTCAATTAAATTATCATGATCTATGGTAGATCCCGTATTTATGATGCAACCTTTACCAATTTTTGTACAGCAGTTAATTATTGCCCCTGCCATCACAACTGTTCCAGCCCCTAACATCACTTGCTCTCCAATTACCGAATTTGGGTGAATTAACACCGGAATACTGGCACCTAATGTTTCAAGCATCTCTTGAATTTTTTCTCTTATTACGTTATTTCCAATACCTACAAAAATATCAGATGTCTCAATATTTTTAGAAACATCACAGGATGTTCCAATCACTTCCAATCCCAATGATGATTTAATTCTTTTATCATCATCTAAAAAGGCAACGCTCTGCCATCTGTTCATTTTCAATGCAATGTCAGCAACAACTTTCCCATGACCGCTAGCCCCGATTATTAAAAGTTTATTTTTCATAAATCAATTCTTTCCTTTTTTGTTCCTCTAAAAGGCTCCATTGTAGCTGCATCTTCTGAATTAATCCCTTCCCTAACAAAGACCTTAATTAGAGTAAGAAAAATAATCTTCAAATCCTCTATGAATCTAACATTATCTACATATTTTATATCTAGATTAAATTTTTCTTCCCAACTGATTGCGTTTCTTCCACTAACTTGCGCCAACCCAGATAAACCTGGTCGAACTTCATGTCTACGTTTTTGATGCTCAGTATAAAGAGGAAGATATTGGACCAGTAATGGTCTCGGACCTATAATCGACATATCACCTTTAAGAATATTAATAAGTTCGGGAAGTTCATCAAGTGATGTTGACCTTAAAATCTTACCGAACTTAGTAAGCCTAAAAATTTCAGGAAGTAGTTCTCCATTTTTATCAATT
This sequence comes from Neobacillus sp. SAB-20_R2A, assembly GCF_049568635.1. Taxonomy (NCBI): domain Bacteria; kingdom Bacillati; phylum Bacillota; class Bacilli; order Caryophanales; family Bacillaceae; genus Neobacillus; species Neobacillus sp. SAB-20_R2A. The sequence continues at coordinate 5,638,709 of NZ_CP145895.1, forward strand.
TCATCCGTCATTGACCTAAATTTATACATCGTAAAAATCTTTCCATTTCTCCCCGGTCTTGTTTGTTTAAATAACACAGGACTGCCTAACTTTATTCTGACTAAAATAGCAACTATTAAAAATACCGGACTAAGAATAACTATAGCAATCAATGATAATATAAAATCCAACGGTCTTTTTAGGAACCTGTGATAGAAGCCACCTTTTGATCTTTCCATTCCTCAACCCACAACCCTTTAATAGTCTTTACAACTCTCTCTAAATCATCGTCCGTCATTTTCGTATCTGACGGCAAACAAATACCATTTTCAAACAATTCCTCAGAGACACCAGTCCCAATAAAATCATACTTTTCGAAGAACGGCTGCATGTGCATTGGTTTCCAAATTGGCCTTGACTCTATATTCTCCTTCTCAAGGGCCTCCATGATTTCTAAAGGTCTTACCTTCCCGTTCAATGTTATACTACTTAGCCAATAATTTGGCTTATTCCATTTATTAGTAGGCATAAAGTCTACACCTTCGAGTTCACCTAGTTCTCTCTTATAAAACTCGTAAATGTAATTCTTTTTTGCCACTCTCTGATCCAATACTTTTAGCTGCCCTCTGCCTATACCCGCAACGACATTACTCATCCGATAATTAAATCCTAATTCACTATGCTGATAATGCCTTGCTTGGTCTCTAGACTGTGTTGCCCAAAATCTGACTTTTGCAATTCTCTCTGAGTTATCGGAAACAAGCATCCCACCACCTGATGTAGTAATAATCTTGTTGCCATTAAATGAAAAGATTCCATAGTCGCCAAAGGTCCCCGTATGTTGTCCTTTGTAATAAGTCCCTAAGGATTCAGCGGCATCCTCTATTAAAACCACATTATGCTTTTTACAAAGCTCTACTATTTTATCCATATCAGCAGATAAACCATATAGATGAACAACAATGACTGCCTTAACATTAGGATACTTCCCAAAAGCTTCTTCCAATGCTTTAGGGCACATATTCCAAGTTTCATAATCGCTATCTATAAAAACTGGAATGGCATTTTGATATATAATCGGATTCGCTGTTGCCGAGAATGTTAACGATTGGCAGAAAACGATATCCCCTTCACCCACACCTGCCGCCTTAAGAGCCATATGAATAGCACCTGTTCCAGATGTTAATGCCGCAGCATATTTTGTACCAACCTTAGCAGCTAGTTCTTTTTCAAATTGATTGACGTTTTCTCCTAGTGGAGCAATCCAGTTCGTATCGAACGCTTCAAATACATATTTGATTTCATAACCCTCATCACTCATATGGGGAGATGATAGGAATATTCTATCAGCCATTTTTATAACTTCCTTTCCAATTTAGTAGCCTAGTACTTAGTTCAAAGACCATTCCTATTTAACCAACTACTAATCCACTAAAATCCTCAATGTAATACCCATGCACATAAAAAGCTACTAATATGTGCATGGGTAAAATTTTATTTCACCTTTATTTCATCCATTATTTGATCAAGATAAGTAATTAACTCGGATCTTAACTCAAAATCCTGTAGTGCCATCTCTATTGTTGTTTTTACAAACCCTAATTTCTCTCCAACATCATAACGTTTACCTTCAAAATCATAAGCAAACACTCGTTGGATTTGATTTAATTTTTGAATGGCATCTGTTAATTGAATTTCTCCACCAGCACCTGTTTCTTGCTGGTCTAAGAGCATAAAGATTTCTGGGGTGAGAATATAACGACCCATAATTGCCAAATTAGAAGGAGCAGTTCCTTGCTTAGGCTTCTCTACAAAATTACTAACTTGGTATCTTCTACCCTCTTGTATAGATGGGTCAACAATTCCATACCGGTGTGTTTCATTATCAGGAACGGTCTGAACCCCAATAACAGATGACCGAGTTTCTTCATATATATTAATAAGCTGTCTTAAGCAAGGTGTGTCACTTTGAACAATATCGTCACCAAGCAAGACCGCAAACGGCTCATCACCAATAAAATTTCTCGCACACCATACTGCATGCCCTAAACCTTTTGGCTCTTTCTGCCGTATATAATGTATATCAGCTAAATTTGTGGAGTAACGGACTTTGTCGAGTAAGTCAGTTTTTCCTTTTTCGATTAAGTTTTGTTCGAGCTCAGGAGCAAAATCGAAGTGGTCTTCAATCGCACGTTTTCCTTTGCCTGTAACAATTATAATATCTTCGATACCAGAAGCTACCGCTTCCTCAACGATATATTGAATCGTTGGTTTATCAACAATTGGCAGCATTTCTTTTGGCATCGCTTTTGTAGCAGGCAGGAAACGCGTTCCTAAGCCTGCTGCTGGAATAATCGCTTTACGTACTTTTTTCATTTTTATTTCACCTTCAACTATTTTTACGGCCAGAAATTTATCGAAACGATCGAAATGTCTATCAAGAAACGATTAATAGGCAACAGCTATTAACGAAGAAGTATCATACTTATTGTTAGCTACAGCTATTAACGTATCGTGCATTTCTAGCTCTGACATTTTTAATAATTCGTTTATTAAACGATTTAAAACGTCAGCATTAATCACATTGGCTTTGCCGATATGAATCTTAGGGAAAACCTGCTCTTGATGAATTTCATTGGCATTCAGCAGCTCTTCGTACATCTTCTCTCCAGGACGAAGACCTGTAAACCGGATCCCAATTTCTTCTATTGAAAAACCTGATAATTTAATAAGGTTTTTAGCTAGATCGACAATCTTTACGGGTTCGCCCATATCTAGGACAAACACTTCTCCTCCACGTGCAAGGGTGCCTGCCTGAATGACAAGCCGTGAGGCTTCAGGGATCGTCATAAAGTATCGTGTCATGTCTTGGTGTGTAACGGTAACCGGTCCGCCCGCTTGGATTTGTTTTTTAAATAACGGAATCACGCTGCCGCGGCTGCCAAGTACGTTTCCAAACCGAACGGCAACAAATTTTGTCGAGCTTTGTTGCGCCAGACTTTGAATAATCAGCTCCGCAAACCGTTTCGTCGCTCCCATGACGTTCGGAGGATTAACCGCCTTGTCTGAAGAAATCAGCACAAATGTATGGACTCCAAATGTGTCCGCAGCTTCTGCCACATTCCTAGTCCCATAGATATTGTTTTTCACCGCTTCTCTCGGATTGTATTCCATTAACGGAACATGTTTGTGTGCAGCAGCATGGTATACGACAAACGGTCTATGCTCTTCCATGACTTCAAACATCCGGTTTCGATCCTGAATATCGCCAATCACCGGAACAATTTCAATCTGCTCTCCGTATTTGCGGCGGAGTTCCATATCAATTAGGTAAATACTATTTTCGCCATGTCCTACTAGGACAATTTTTCGAGGATTGAACTTACAAATCTGACGGCAGATTTCTGAACCAATCGAACCGCCTGCTCCGGTTACCAAAACTGTTTTTCCTGACACGTATTCAGAAATGCTATTAATATCCAATTCTATCGGTTCCCTGCCTAGTAAATCCTCCACCTGGACATCGCGGAATTCATTTACTGATAGCTTCCCTGTCATCAAGTCTTCTAACTTTGGAATGATCTGCGTTTTTGCCTTTGTTTTAGAGCATTCATCAAAAATGCGGTTGATTTCCTTTTTGCTTAAAGAAGGAATCGCAATAATGATATTATCAATTTTGCATTTTTCAACGGTCTTGACGATATGGCTGGAATTTCCGACAACCGGAATCCCTAGGATATCCAGTTTAAACTTTTTTGGATCGTCATCGATAAACGCCACCGGCTTTAAATCAATTTCTTGATTATGAAGCAGCTGGCGGGCCACCATCGTGCCGCCTGAGCCAGCCCCAATAATCAACGTTTGCTTCACGTTTTTCGGCTTATTCATAAAGTTGTCCCGAAACACTCTCCACGAAAACCTAGAACCCCCAATGAAAAGGAGGAGAAGCATCCATGTGATCCATAATCCTCTTACGTTCACATCTTCAAAAGTAAGAAGCTGCGTTACGGTCGTAACCGCTACTGCTAAAGTTACCACCTTAAAGATCGTCAGAAGCTCACCGACACTCGCGTATTCCCAGGCTTTATTATGGAGCTTGTAAACTAACGCAAATAAGTTATAGCAAATGACTAAGGTGATTGTACTAAATAAAAAAATGGATTCCTCCCAATAACTCGACTCTGGATTAAGCGTGATGAGCCTTATGTATCTGGCGGCTAAAACAATGAACGAATCCAATAAAATAATGGCGGCTAGTCTCTTTCTATATGTCACCTATAAATTCCCCCTCTTTTCTCCCCGTTAACATATATCTTTATAAAAAAAATAAATACCTAATGGAAATACAAGTGTATACACTTATCCTTTCATTAGATATTTATTGTTTTTTTGTATATTTTTTAAATTGGGCATCTAACCCTCCCTCACATCATGCTCCTGACGACCTGCGTCTAAGGTCCCGCTCTTTGCCGAAGAGCGGTCCCACAGCATGACCGAGTGCCCCCATTGATAACGGACAGGGAAGCCTCGCCGTTCAGAGCGTCGCGCCCTGAAATGAATGTTCAGTTTTTGGTCTTCCTATCGGCTTAGTCCGTTAAAAGATACCAAAAAGCTTTTTCTTCTTAATCTTCTCAGGTACTTCCTTGTACACATGATACCCGTTCAAGACATTGGCTGCATTTTCTTGAAGAAGATAAACCATTTCATTACCGTAGTTTTTTTGAATGATATCGAAGGCCTCGCGGAGCTTGAATGTGCGGCTCTTCACATTATGGGCATCGGAAGCGATAAAATGCGTTAAGTTCGCTTCGACTAATTGTAGCGTGAAACGTTTGATCTTTTTTCCGAAATCACCGCTGATGCTCGCGGCGGTTACTTGGGTTAATGCCCCTTTCTCCACCATTCGATATAGGATGTCGGGCTGTTCGTTGATTTGCTGGTTCCGTTCCGGGTGGACGATAATTGGAATTAATCCCTCTAGCTGCATATCATAAAACAACTGATTGGCATACCTCGGGACATGATTGGAGGGGAATTCCACCAAAACATAATTCGAGTTGTGAATCGGCTGGATTTCGTCCTTCGCATAGCCCTTTAGAAGCTCGCCGTGAATGCGGACTTCCTGCCCTGGGACAATCTTTACATCTATATTTTCTTGTTGTAATTGGCGGTTTAGTTCCGCTGTTTTTTCCAAAATGATTTGTTTTGGGTTTTCATATTGGTTATTTAAATGATGGGGCGTTGCCACGATCGTTCGAATCCCTTGGCTAGCTGCCTTTCTTGCCATCTCGATACTTTCTGACAAATCCCTTGCCCCATCATCGATTCCGGGCAAAATGTGACAATGTAGGTCAATCATTGTTAACACTCTTTTCTGAGAATTTCGTCATTTGTAACACTTTCCACTATATTACCATATATATAAGGATAAAGTATGACGAATTTTGTCGAATGATGTTAATTTTTCGTGCCATATGCCCCATAATAATAGTAATAGTCACTCTTTTGAACTTCTTTGTGATTTAATACCACACCTAACAGCTTGCTTTGGGCAGTCTCAAGCAATTCTTTCGCCTTCTTGGCCAGGTCGATTTCGGTTTTTTCACTATAGACCACCAAAATAGTGCCGTCGCATTGATTCGCCAGAATTTGCGGGTCTGCTACCGCTAGTAATGGCGGTGTGTCGAAGATCACATAATCGAATACGCTTTTGGCCTCTTCGATAAACTGCTCCATCGATTTGGAGCTTAAGAGTTCTGCAGGGTTTGGCGGAATCGGTCCGCTTGTTAACACATAAAGATCCGGCTCTTCCGTCTCGTTGATCGTGTTTTCAAGTGTTCTTTGCTTTGTTAAGACCGTTGTAAAACCAAATAAATTAGTGACACCAAACGTATGGTGAACGGTTGGTTTGCGCAGGTCAGCATCCACTAAGAGGACTTTTTTCCCAAGCTGGGCGAAGGTCACTGCCAGATTGGCTGCTGTTGTCGACTTTCCTTCGGCCGGACCGGAAGAGGTCACCATGATCACTCGGATTTCTTTATCGACCGATGAAAATTGAATATTGGTACGGACTGTCCGATATTGCTCAGAAATCGGCGATTTTGGCGCAATCGATGTAATTAACTTACGGCTTGGGTCCTTCGTTAGCTGTTTCTTTTTTCGTCTAAGAGCCATAAGTCTCACCTCTCACTGCTGTTTTTTTCGCGGCTCTGCGCTGTTTTAACTCTTCGATTTGCTGGTCATCAATTTGGGCAATGATTCCCAGGATTGGCAGACCGAGTTCTTTTTCGACATCTTGTTCGTTTTTGATGGTGTTATCGAAATACTCTAGTAGGAAGGCTAGTCCGACACCCGCCATTAAGCCAACTACTAAGGCGATAGCGACATTTAATAATGGTCTTGGTTTTACCGGTGAAGGATTTTCCCCGGTTTGTGCCTTTGCCAGAATGCTGACGTTGTCGACATTCATGATCTTGACGATTTCCGATTGGAACACTTCAGCGGTTTTGTTGGCAATCAACGCTGCTGTGTCCGGGTTTGAGTCTTGTACGGATACGGTGACAACCTGGGAATCCTTTTCACTGCCTACAGTGATTTTTTGATTTAATTGGGTCGCGTTCAAGCCTAATTTGAGATCGTCCGCAACGATATCTAAGATAGCAGGGCTTTTGATGATAACATTGTAGGTATTAATTAATTGCAGGTTTGTCTGTACTTCGCTCGGACTGTACATCGTTTGGTCATTTTTCGTTTGGTTAACAAGGATTTGCGTTGAAGCTTGGTAAATCGGGGTTAAGAAAAAGAAACTGACCACACCGCTGATGATCGCAGCAATGAGGGTGATGGATACAATTAATGCTAGACGCTTTTTTAGCGTTTCAAGCAATTCTTTTAAACTAATAGTCTCTTCCATTTCGTCCTCCTGAATAACTGAATACAATAGAATATTATAGCATATTTTGTCATGTTTATGCGAAATTTGTAAAATAAATGTTACATACTCTATTAAACACCCTTTTGTAAGATTTTTGAAGGGGATTTAGGAATTTGGTAGGAATTTCATTTCATTAGGTTGAAGGTCTTGGGGTTTTTTGAAGAATTAAGGAGAAATTTGGTAGTTTTCTGTTATAATAGGAGTGCAACGTGGATTGGGGGTTATATATAAAGATGCAGAAAGTCATTGTGGCATTATTAGGGATTATTTTTATTATCGTTTTATATTTAGGACAGTCCCACTGGAAACAGCAAATTGCGGACACATCTGCGAATATGAAGACGGATTACTACGCGACGCTTCAGAAGGAATATAAGAAGACTCGCGGGGCAGCTGCTGGTGGTGTCGGTTCGGTTGCAGCTAACGGGCAGGAGGATTTGGTTTCGTTAACGAAAAATTGGCCTGCTGGCGCTGTGGAGCGGTTCAAGAAGACGCTGGCAGATGGGTCAAAGTTTAAGATCTTGTTTGTTGGGTCTGGGGCTATCGGCTCAGAAGGTGACGGGACTTTTCCGCTTGTGAAGAAGTCACTTGTCGATGCATTTGAAGCGAAACATATCGAGGTTGATTTAATTACATACGGCTCAAACTCGAGCCAATTTTTGAAGGAGAATAAAGAGAAAGACGTTGCTGGAGCCGGGGCAGATTTGATTATTTATGAACCGTTTATTTTGCAGAATAACGGTGCTGTGGGGATGGATAAGTCATTGGCGGATTTAACGACTGTAATGGAGTCTGTGAAGACGGAGAAACCTGGAGTCGCCTTTATCCTGCAGCCGTCCATTCCGCTATATAAGGCAAAGAATTACCCTGTACAAGTGGCGCAACTGAAGGACTACGCAAAGAAGAACGGAATCGCCTATCTGGACCACTGGACCTCCTGGCCAGACCCAAATACTGAAGCGATTAAAGAGTACTTAACACCCAACCAGAGCGGACCAAGCGACAAAGGCGTACAACTATGGAGCGAAGCATTAGCTGCCTATTTGATCAGTAAGTGATGCATGGGGACGGTTCTTTTGCATCATATTTATTAAGTGATTGTTGAAGGCGGACTGAGAGGTTCGCCTTTTTTGATGCACGGGGACGGTTCTTCTGCCTCAAAAAGGCGGCGAGGGACATGGATGGTCCTCCGAAAATGGACACAAAAAAACTGCCAGGCTTTAGTCCAGCAGTCTTCCATTTATTATTAAAGTGCTACCAAATGTCTAAGGTCTTCTTTTAAATCCTCGATTAATTGATTCAGGGAAATTTCTTTTTCTTGCATGGCCTTGTCGTATGTTTTTTTGACAATCTCTGAAAAGTCAGCCTTCATGCTGATGTTCTCTACATTCTTCTCCACTCCGACCTGTCCCTCCATCATCTCATTGTTTTTCATAATAATAGAAAAGTAGCGGAATGTAAATAGATTTCCAGTTGAATTTTGTAGCAAATTTGTGAATTTTGTAGAATTTTCTGTAGTGAGTACCCTCTTTTGTTAAATTCTCACAAATTTTTCGACTTTCGAACAAAAAATTAGCAATCTATGGTAAAATACATAGAAAAATAGAAGAAAAAGAGGTGACTGTTTCGTGAGTAAAACCGTCGTTCGGGCTCTGTCGACAACCGCCCTTCTTTCCATTGCCTATGCGGGTGCGGCCCATGCGGATACATATAAGGTTCAAAAAGGCGACACTTTATCAAAAATCGCCAATACATATAAAACGACAGTAAATGATATTAAATCGCTAAACGGGTTAAGTTCGGACTTGATTTATGCTGGACAATCGTTGCAGATTCCTGGTCCTGGGGCTAGTGCAGCTCCTGCTCCTGCCCCTTCTCCATCTGCGCAGCCAGCGGCTACTTATACAGTTGTGAAGGGTGACGCCCTGATTAAGATTGCCAACCGCTTCAGCGTGACAGTCGGCGAGCTTCAACAGTGGAACAGCCTTAGCGGCACGTTGATTTTTCCGGGACAGGTATTAAAGGTGTCGGCTGAGGTGGCGCCAGCTCCCGCGCCAGTGGTAGTTGTACCGCCGCCGGCTCCTGCGACTCCCGCTCCAGCCCCTAGTTCGGCTGCAACGCAGGATTATACGATTGTCCCAGGCGACAGCCTGAGCAAAATTGCGCTAAAATTCGGGACTACCGTGTCGCAATTGAAGTCTTTGAACGGGTTAAGTTCTGATATGATTTATGCCGGACAAACGCTGAAGGTCCCTGGGCAGAGTGATGCGGCACAGCCATCTGCTCCAGCCGTTCCCGCGGCACCAGCGCCGGTGACTCCGCCTCCAGCGGCATCGGACGTATCCGATTATGTGATCAAAAGCGGTGATACACTCGGTGCGATTGCTGCTAAATTTAACATCACTGTTCAGGAATTGAAGGCCATGAACAGTTTAACCTATGATATGATTTATGCCGGCCAGACGCTAAAGGTGCCAGGGCAGACGTCGGTATCCGCACCAGCTGGTGATTTGGGCGCGCAGATGATTTCTGTGGGCAAAAGCTTAATGGGCGTCCCGTATGCCTGGGGCGGCAGCACGACGGCCGGCTTCGACTGCAGTGGCTTCATCTATTACGTGGCCAACCAAGCCGGCTACAAAATCGGCCGCACTTCTGCTGCCGGCTACTACGACCGCTCGTATTATGTCGACCAACCTAAGGTTGGGGATCTGGTCTTTTTCCAAAACACCTATAAACAAGGTATCTCCCATATCGGGATCTACCTAGGCAACGACCAGTTCATCCACGCCAACGACGGCACCGGTGTGACGATTTCTAATGTAAAAAGCACATATTATGCGTCGCACTTTGCTGCGTTTAAGAGGCTCTATTAAAACTAGTTTTTCCAGCCAGACCTGTTCGTTATGGGGCTGGTTTTTTTGTGTTTGGAAAGTAAGTTGGGGTTTTTGGAAAGTAAACTATTGAATTTGGAAAATATTTTGTTGGAAGTGGGAAGTAAATCGTCTATTTTGGAAAGTATTTTTATAAAACAGGTAAGTATATCCAGAAAAAAGGAAATTTTAATTGGTCTCCCCCACTATCTTTAGAGATTTGGTAAGGGATTTTGGTGCGTGTCCCCCTATTTAATTACCTATTTTGGGACTTACTCGTCACTTTGTCGGGTTTACTGGTCTATTTTTCGAATTTACTCGCCTATTTCAGGATTTACTCGCCGAAATTTGTATTTTACTCGCCTACCTATTTTTCCTGCCTGTCCAAAAAGGCTAAAAAGCCAGGCGGGCAGCCTGGCTCTGGTAATATTCCATATTAAGTTGCTCTCATCTTCTTCCTTTTGTTTTTTCGATAAACATTGTTTTCCATAAGCTGCCCGATTAATCCCATCACCAGGCCGAAGAAGATTCCGTTGAACACGGGAGCGTCGAAAAGCGGCAAATTTTTCAATATGGGGCCATCATGCCAGAACAGGCCGAAATCCATCCCGAGGACGATTCCGAGAAAAAAGCCTGACAGATAGGTCCTGTTCTCCACATTTCCTTCCAGTTTCTGATTGTTCGTCTTAGCCGTATTGTAGGCGTGCCAAATGGCGAAGCCGTAAAGTGACGGATAAAACAATCCCCAGCTGTAATCGATCGGTGGTTTGGCCTCCGGCAGGGTCCCATCAAATGAGAAGATTATGGCAAGATTTAATTTTGATTTCACATTGATGACGAATTCCAATATCAGCAACGTAAATCCCATTATATAATCGCGGTTGTAAAATTGTCCGAACCCCGGCAGCACCGTTGACCACAACATCGCGGCATAAGGAGATCTGTATTGGTGGGTAGTTCTCATTCGGTCTTCCTCCCAAAAGAAGTATATTTATATAATTTCAGCGCAGAAGTGGAAATCTCCTTCTTAATTCACAAATTTTGGGAATTTTGACATACAACTTTCTACTACTTAGGCAGTACTACCTAAGGTGTAAAGAATTTGTCAGTCATCGGACAATGACAGCGGAATTTGGGCTGTGAGCCCGGATTGTCCTTTAGCGGTGCCTGACACCTTTTTGGTGAAATGATACCGTTTTTCCTAGAGGCTTGAGCATTTGCTCCTCGTGTTGCGGATTTTTGGGTATAATAGAGGAATATGGATTTTTTGGGTAAAGGGAGCGATGCCTGTGAACGAGGTGTTACAGGGTCTTGCGGATGAGTTGAAGGATATGCTGAATGCGAATGCAGCGGATGATGCTCGGCTGGTTCAGAAGGGGATGATGCTGTACCGGCAGGGTCTGGTGACGCAGCTTCGCTTTGAGAACGGGGAGTATACGGCGGTGGTGCAGGACGTATCGCCGGCGAAGGTGCGGCTGGACCCGGAGTTTTTGGGGATGAGTGATTGCTCGTGCCCTGGTGAAGAGCTTTGCCGGCATCAGTTGGCCGTGTTTTTTGCAGCGTACGCAAAGGAAGCGAGTGTTTCGGATTGGTTGGCGGAGTGGCGTGAGCCGGTGCGGGAGACGAAGTCAGTGGCGAGCTGGGGTCTGCAGGCTGCGAAGGATTTGGTGAAGGCGGCCGGGCTTATGAAGCCGGACTATGACCGCTGGGTGCAGTCGTTTGAGTCGAGTTTTGATGCGTTGGTTGCCTCTAAAAAACATACGAACCCGTATGTGGTCTCAGAGCTGTTCGGGATTCATATGAAGCGGGTCGGGGCGAGTGCGCCGGTGGAGAAGGAATGGCGCCTGCTGTATGAGCTGGTCGCGTCGATCGTATCGTTTCGGAAGCTGCTGGTGTGGAGCGAAGAGCTTGGTTTTGAGGAACATGTCGTACGGAAGGCTTTTGGGCATTGTTTTGAAAATTTGCTGGAGGATTCGGCGGATTTGGTGGAACGGTTAGTCGTGCAGACGATGCCATTTGCGTTTGATGAGTTTATTGAGCGGCTGCGGGATGAGTCGTTTGAGGTCCTGACGAGTGTTGCGGGGTATGAAATTGAACGGGTATATATGCACCGCCAGTTGTGGACTGAGCTGTTCCGGAAGAAGGAGTGGCGGCAGGAGGAAGCGCTCCGGATTGGTTCTAGGTTGAAGGCGCTTGAGGAGTCAGAGAACCCGCTCCCTTTTCAGGTGACGATGATTCATCTGTATTTCTTGCTCGGAAATGATGATTTGGCGTTGAAGCTGGCCGGCGGTGTAACGGATGTCCGGTTTGTGCCGTATATGGTGTCCTGGATTGAATATTTTACGGGTCCGAAATTGTGGCGCCGCGTGGAGCCAGTAATTGAGCTATTTTTGAGCAGGCTGAAGGAGTATTTGGATGGGCTTGTGTCATATCAAAGCTGTTCAGCGTTTGTGCGAAGTGTGATGCGGGCAATTGCACCGTATTGTTCGGAGAATGGCCGATTAGATTTGTATGAGCGGGCTTTATTGGTATCACTCCCCTACAGCTTTGCGGATTATGAGTATTTGTTGTTCGAACGCGGTGATTATGACCGCTGGGGCGAGCTTCAGGCGTTTGTCGGGCTGGATTTTTATGATCTACCGAAGGATAAGGTAAAGGTGGTTGAGAAGGAGCGGCCCGAGGTACTGCTGGGGATGCTGCATCAGACGGCGCAGAAGGAAATTGACCAGAAAAACCGTGGGAGCTACCGGGCGGCGGTACGGCACTTGAAGAAGCTGCGGACACTGTATAAGAAGCTAAAGCGCGTTGATGACTGGGAGTACTTTATCGAAGGTTTATTGGAACGAACGAAACGTTTGCGGGCTTTTCATGAGGAGTGTCAGCGGAGTAAGTTGATATAGGTATAGTGTTTGTTGGTGATCATGGTGTCAGGCACCGCTCGTGGACATTTGTTCGTGTGGAGTGGACAGTTTGGGGTTTTAGGGCTCTGGATTGGTTTGTTGGGAGCGGTGCCTGACACTTATGGGGTTGGTTTTTTTGATTGGGGGACCTCGCATTTTTTGATTCGCCGATAGAATGGCTGAATTCGCCGATTGGAGCCGGAAATCCGCCGATAGAATGCTATAAATCGCCGATAGGACTTTAGAATTCGCCGATAGAAAATGCACGCTCATTAATATAGTGTCATTTTATTGCAGTCGGGTGACTTTTCAGCTGAAAATATGTATCTTAGAAGACTTTTTAAGGGCAATTATAGATTTACTACATACATTTATTTTTAAATTACCTTTTTTGAAAAAGGTATTCGAGGGTCTAACTTTAAGCGGCCCTCATATAAAGGAGCACGTTTTCCATGCTTAAAACCAGGTTTTTGAAATTGCTGACAACTAAATTAGGTGATGACCGGTTTCTGCTGACGGCCCAGGATGAGCACGGCAGGTTTATGAGTCCTTTCAAGTGGAAGAATCTTGTCTTCAGCAGTCACGAGGAGAGTTTTTTCGGGACAGTCCTGGATGAGATGATCGTGGATGATGTCGAAGGCGTGGTTGTGAACGGCTGGCAGCTTGTGTCGCTTTTTGCCAAGGAATCGTTCAACCGCTTTATCGAATGGGACTGGAACGAAGAGTCCGAAATTTGCTTGGCGGCCGCCAACTCCATGTACGAGGGCATTGTCGAAAAAGACTGGCACCCGGACTTTTCCGTATGGGGCCCGGACGGCGAATTCCGCTGGAAACTGCCCGAACGCGTGATGGATGAATTCCATCCCGAGTTTTGGGAGCAAATGGTGCATGGGGACGGTTCTTCTGCATCATCGCAGACGGATGAAGTGGTGCACGGGGACGATTCTCGCGCATCATCAGAGGCAGATGAAGTGAGGCATGAGAACCGTCCCCATGCCTCACCCACCGCTCTCAGCTATATTTCGGATTTGTATAACAGTGCGCTGGATTCTTTTTTGACTAGGAATAATGCGGCGAAGGAGTTGTTTGAGCCGAAGCTTGATTTATTGAAGAAACAGAATTTGTCAGGCTTGGAGTTGGCGCGTTACTTTGATGAGGAAAGCTGGCTCGAGTGGGTCGGCATCAAGGAAAGCGAGGCCCCGTTTACGATTGGCTTGCGGCTGGATGAGCCGGAAGACGGCGAAGGTGACTGGAGCCTGGATGTGTTTTTGCGAGGGAAGAAAAATGTCGATGAGATTGTTGATGTTGAAGATGTGAAGCGGATTCCGGCGAAGTGGCGCCCGTTTTTGGATAAGGTTGACCGTGAGCAGGCCCGCTGGGTGCGGCTGTTTCCATGGCTGGGAGACGGGGCTTCGACGGATGCGGATGACGAGAGCAGCCCCGGGGCTTTGAAAACGGAGCTCACCGAGGAAGAAGCGTGGATGTTTTTGACGGACGCGAGTGAAACGCTGTTGGCGCTGGATGTCGAAATCCTCCTCCCTTCCTGGTGGCAAGCGATGAAAAACGCCAATCTGCGCGTAAAGGCGTCGCTTAAGGGGACGTCGAGCCACCGGCCGTCGTTTGTCGGGCTGGATGCGATGCTCGATTTCAACTGGCGTTTTTCAATGAATGGTGTCGATTTGTCCGAGGATGAGTTCCATCAGCTTGTCGAAGAAAAGCGGAGGCTCGTCTATATTCGCGGCCGTTGGGTAAAGCTCGACCCGCAGTTCATTCGGCAAATTCAGGATTTGATGAAACGTGCCGAAAAAGAAGGCCTGCAGGTTCGGGATTTGATTGAGCAGGAGCTAGTTAATTCAGGTGAGGGCAGCGAAGAGGAACTAGAGAATCCCAAGGTGTTCGCGAAGATTCAAATTGAGCTGAACCGGCAGTGGAAGCAGATGGTGAAGCAGCTGTCGGAGGCAAATGAAATCCCGCTCGTGGATGTGCCTGAGGGATTGAACGGAGAATTGAGACCGTATCAGCAGCTTGGGATGAGCTGGCTGTGGTTTTTGCGGCAGTACGGGTTTGGTGCTGTGTTAGCTGATGATATGGGGCTCGGGAAAACGATTCAGTTGATTGCTTATCTGTTGAAGGTAAAGGATGAGGCTGGGGACGTTGTGAAGGTGGTTCCGGGAGATGTTGTGGAAGCGCCGGTTGTGGCTGATGACCTTGTTGGGGACAATTCGCTGGATAGTCAGGCCACGGAGCCTGAAACCGATGCCGACATTGACTCTGTTTCAGAAACCACCCCCTCCTCCCTGCCTATTGCACCCGTTGATGCAAAACCGCGCCGCAAGAAAAAAGAGGATGCTGCCCCTGCCAAGTTACCGACGAACGCAGCCTTAATCATCTGCCCTACCTCGGTGCTCGGCAACTGGCAAAAGGAAATTGAGCGGTTTGCTCCGGAGATGAATGTGTACCTTCACTACGGCTCGAACCGACTTAAGGAGACTAGTTTTTCAGAAAAAGCTCAGGATGTGGATGTGGTCCTCACCTCCTACGGGCTGAGTCATCTGGATTCCGAGGAATTCGAGTCCGTTCAATGGAGCACGATTGCCATCGATGAAGCGCAGAACATTAAGAATGCCCAAACGAAGCAATCCAAAGCGGTTCGAAGATTGCGCGGGCGCCATCATGTGGCTCTGACCGGGACGCCGATGGAAAACCGCCTATCCGAACTGTGGTCGATCTTTGATTTTACCAATCATGGCTATCTTGGCAGCTTAGGCCAGTTCCAGAAACGGTACATCATCCCGATTGAAAAGGATGAAAAGAAAGATAAAATCCAGCAGCTGCAGTCGTTGATCCGGCCGTTCCTGCTGCGGCGGACGAAAAAGGATGAGGAAGTTGCGCTGAACCTGCCTGACAAGCTGGAGCAAAAGGAATACTGCCCGCTTACAGCAGAGCAAGCGTCGCTTTATGAGCAGCTTATCCACGATACATTTGAGCAAATTGAAAAATTGACCGGCTTTGAACGCAAGGGGTTAGTGTTGCAAATGCTGGGCCGCTTGAAGCAACTGTGCAACCACCCTGCCCTCTACTTGAAGGAAAAGTCAGCAAGCCGGGAACTTCTCGAGCGATCGAACAAGTTGGAGAAGCTTGTCGAGCTGGTCGATTCGGTTTTGGACCAGGGCGAAAGCTGTCTGATTTTCACCCAATATATCGAAATGGGCGAAATGATTCGGAGTGCGCTGAAGAAGAAATTTGGCATCGAGGTGCCATTTTTGAACGGTAGTGTTCCGAAGACGCAGCGTGATACGATGATTGAGCGTTTCCAGAACGGGGAGTTCCCAGTGTTCCTGCTGTCGTTAAAGGCTGGCGGTACCGGGTTGAACTTGACGGCGGCGAACCACGTCATCCACTACGACCGCTGGTGGAACCCTGCCGTTGAAAACCAAGCAACCGACCGGGCCTACCGGATCGGCCAATCTCGTTTCGTGCACGTGCACAAACTAATCTGCACCGGCACACTCGAAGAAAAAATCGACGCCATGCTGGAGAAGAAGCAATTTTTAAATGACCAGATTATTCAGAGTGAGAACTGGATAACGGAGCTTTCTACGGATGAACTTAGGGATTTAGTGCATCTTGGATAATGGTGTCAGGTAGCGCGCGTAGACATTTGTGCGCCTGGGGAGGACAGCGGCGATATGCTGCTGTCCTTTTTTGGTGACTTTGTTTCGTAATACGCTAAGGCTACTTGGTTTTTCGAAAAAGAAAAACAGCCCTTATACATTATAAGAACTGTTCTTCCCTCCTAAGCCGCCTTGGTTGCCCCTTCCCGTCTTTTAAGAGCCATTCAGCGGCAGCTCAAATATAACAAATGTGTTTTTCCCGCGTAATTTAGCTTTATACATGGCGATATCCGCATTTTTTATTAACGTCATTGCCTCTATTCCGTGTTCCGGGAAAAGAGCAATACCAATACTTGTCGATGTAATAATTTGATTTTCATCGATCGTAACGGGCTTGTTAATTTCATTAATAATCTTTTCCACATACTCTATTACTAAAGATTTATCTGTGTTTGGAAGGTAAATGATAAATTCATCCCCCGCAAAACGTGAGACCGTATTTTCTTTACCTATACATTCCATCAGGCGCATTCCTATTTCCTTTAATAAAAGGTCGCCAACGTCATGTCCATAGGTATCATTTACCTGTTTAAACCCATCAATATCAAGCAACAAGACAGCCCCGGTATTGCTCTTTCGCATAAGTGAATGGCTTAATTCCATATCAAAATATCGCCGATTTGAAAGGCCTGTCATGGGGTCATAATAGGCCAACTCTTTGTACTTTTCCTCTGCGCTCTCTAACTTAATCCGTTGAGTCATCACAATAAAGAGAAAGGGTACAAAAATCAAGATCGTCACAATAATATCAATGAATTCCTCCGTTGCATCTAATGGTTTATTCCAAATCCAATGAATGATTCGTTCCAATACATCTGCTTCCATCACTTTTATAAACAGTAAACCCATTAAAATCACAATGATTTTAAAAGACCATTTTGTATATTTCTTTCTCTCTATTGCCAAATGAGTTCTCTCCCATTTTTAATATCTTTAACAGATTACTAAAACCATAGGCCAATATCAATTAAGGATTTATTCCATTGACATTTAAAGCCTTTATGTTATCTTTAACCTATAACAATGAAATGGACACAGTTACTGACGACAAATGTGGAAACGACCACAAGGAAGCTGTGTTTTATATAGTGTCGGGTCGTCTGGGCAGAGATAAGGATCATATCCTTATCTCTTTTTTATTACATTTTTTTAGGAGGGCTTGTTATGGAAAAAATCATTTTGGATGGAAATGTCGTTGCGACAGAAATTAAGGAAGGCTTGAAAGCACGAATTGAAGGTTTAAAAAATAAAGGCATCACGCCATGCCTCGCAACGATTTTAGTTGGCGATAATCCCGCTTCAGAGACCTATGTAAGAATGAAGGGAAATGCCTGCAAAAGACTTGGCATGGAGTCTATTCGCGTACATTTACCCGCTGAAACAGGGACATTGGAGCTGATCGAAAAAATTAAAGAGTTAAATAACGATCCAGCGGTTCATGGTATTCTTTTGCAGCACCCGGTGCCATCACATATTGATGAACGTGCCGCTTTTGAGGCCATTGATATTCGAAAGGATGTTGATGGTGTCACAAGTGCAGGGTTCGGACAGACGGCACTAGGGTTTGGAGAATATCCTTCCTGCACACCAGCTGCGATTATGAAAATGTTAGACTATTACCAGATTCCAATTGAGGGTAAACATGCTGTCGTAGTGGGCAGAAGTCCCATCTTAGGAAAACCTGTTTCCGCGTTACTTCTTAATGCCAATGCGACTGTTACGACATGCCATTCAAAAACAGCCAATTTACCTGAAATCCTAAAGCAGGCAGATATTGTTGTGGCAGCGGTTGGACGGCCAAAATTTATTCAGGGAAGCTGGTTAAAGCAGGGTTCCGTCGTATTAGATGCAGGCTATAACAAAGGCAATGTCGGGGATATTGATTATGACACATGTTACGAAGCGGCAAGTGCCATCACTCCTGTTCCTGGCGGAATCGGTCCGATTACCATTGCGACTTTGTTGAAACATACGGTTGATTCCGCAGAAAAAATGTCGATCTAAGTTACGAACATGCTGGTTTTCGGTTAACGGGTTCGGATGTTGATGGGAAAGACGCTAAGCTAATTAACATATGTTTTAACAGTAAATTAGCAATAAAAAACGCTCAGATTTTTCTGAGCGTTTTTTGGCGTAATTATTAGCAAAATTTTAGGTATTTCCCGGGAATTTGTTGAAATTTGAAGAATAATGAATCCGACTATTTGAAACAAAGGAATATTCGTTTTGATTGATTGTAATATCGTCTAGGGGCTTGTCTGTATCGGGTATCGCTATAACGCTCCGATTTCAGATTGAAAAAGAAGTTAATTGCACCTATATCGCCCAGCGATACGGAACAAAAAAACTTAAATAGGCACCTTATTTTCGGAATAACAGAAAAAGCGTCTCCCATATCCCTTTAGGTTTTTGTATCGCTTCTTCTAAACGTTTATTAAAATCATTTTGTGAATGCCATTCTTCTTTCTGTTCGTCACGCATATTTTGTATTTCCGCTTGTAAGAATTCGTTCATTTGTTTTTCTTGTTGAAGTAATGTTTCATAATGGGCCATTTGTTGTTCAGATAATTTTTCTATTTTAACCTGAGTTTTTTGCGCCGAATTTGCAATATTAGAACTTATGCTGTGATGATCTTGTTGTAACCGAGAAACCGCGGTTCTAAGCTGTGACATATCGTTTGTCAGTTGGACATTCATTTCACGTGTGGCTGCGAGCTCATTGACTAAAAACCTTAATACCTCTTTTAATTGATTGGGGTCTTCGGGTAAATTTTCATATGTATCGGATACCGCTATCTCTGTTTCATTGAATCGATCTAGTCTTTCTTTTTGTTGATATACAAGGTCTTTAGCTGTATCGTCTAGGGGCTTGTCTGTATCGCGTAACGATATAAGTGCTTCGAGGTCGGATTGAACAAAGATACGCCGATCGCCATCTTTTAAAAATTCATATCCATTTCGCTCTAAGATTTGGCCATACTTTCGAACAGTGGGTGTTGCAATCCCCACTTCTTCTGCCACTTCTTTGGAAGAGAAAGCTCGCTCATTCGGTTGTATATCACGTCTCATATCGGACCTCCTATTCTATTACATTATGAAAGTATTTTCGATTTATTTCAAGCTATATCGCCCAGCGATACAAAGCTCCTTTCTGGAGGAACTTTATTAAGGATGATGCTTGTTTTTGATTGAGGTTCTCAACCGCCACAACGCCCTTTTTAGCCTCCTTCAAGTTTAAATGCATATCGCCAAAAAAGATTTCCGATAATTTTTTTATTACGCCAAAGCCTTTAGCTGTATCGTCTAGGGGCTTATCCGTATCGCGTAACGCTATACGCGCGTCATATCGCCTAGCGATACTAAATATAAAAAAGATCCTTTTCTCTGTATGGTTATGAAAGTTAAAATTCCACATTGAGTATATTTCGACAAACTTGGACAAATTTCCTGCAAGAACAGATATTGAATATATTAAATGGTTCCTGCTTGATTCGAAGTCATTTTTCATTGTGTGACCAACCAAAGTATTCGAACCTATATAAAAAGACCCGGCACGCTCCAGTACCGGGTCTCCGCTTCACATGAACTTTATTTTTCAAAAATTAATTTAAAATAATCAGCTTGACGGTTCTTCTGCCCCATGCTCTTGCTTCTGCACTGTTTGGCTTGAGGATGTCGATGCGGTGGCCTTTGATGGCGCCGCCAGTGTCTCCGGCAATCGCTTCGCCGTAGCCTTCGACCCATACACGCGAACCAAGCGGGATAACAGACGGATCAACTGCAATCAATTTCATATTTGGATTGGCCTCGATGTTATAACCTATTGCCGTTATCGAGCCTGAATCTTCATGGCTGTAAGCGGTTGCGGTTACGTACATTTCCTTGCCGCTAATGCCTGCGCTAGAGGTATCCTGCGCTGGTGCGGAAGCTGGGCGTGCCTGCTGCTGGGCAATTGCCGCTTGAATGCCGGCCATTTGTGACTGGATTTTCGCTTTGTCCTGCTCGGCTAGAGCCAATTGTTGCGTAATTTGATTATATTTATCCTGCATGGCCGTTAGGACTTCCTGACGCTTTTGCAGGTTTTGATCAAGTTCAGCTTGTTTTGCGGCAAGAACGTTTTGCTGCTCCAGTAAAACCTGTTCCTGCTTATCGATTTCCTTTTTGTCGTCTTCAATTTTCTGAAGGTCTGCCTTTTGGGCATTTAAAATGTCCTTGTCAGCATCCATCAATGTCGAGACAGCGCTTGCACGCTTAATGAGATCGGAAATGCTTTCAGATTCTAAGAATACGTTCATGATGATATTGAAATTGTCACTTTGCTGCATGGCCACGGCCCGCTTTTTCATGATTTCGCTACGGCCGAGGATTTTGTCCTCAAGCGCAACAATCTCTTCTTTCTTTTGTTCAATCAGCTTGTTCACTTCGTCGATTTTGGCCTGAGTTTGGGCCATTTCTTCTTGGTTCTTTGTAATATATGCATATATTGAATCTAGTTCTTTCTGAATTCCTTGTATTTCTTGATTAACAGCTTGCTGTTCTTGTTTCTGCTGATTAACAATTTGCTGTTTTTCCTGGAGCTGCTGTTGAGCATTGCGAAGTGCTTCACTGCTTGTTTGTGCATATGTAACCATGGTGCCTGATGCGTATGTAGCAATTGTAAGTACTACTAGTAAAATACGCTTGATCGTGGATTGCATATACTCCCCTCCTATTAATCTATTTATAACAGACAAACTTACCAGTTATGTTACAAAAATATTAAAAGAATATCACAAATCGACTTAAACTGGATAAAAATGGCTGTTTTATGGCAAAAAGGTGTCATAAATCAAAAAAACAGGGCCATTTTGGAAAATGGTGGGTAAAGGTGTCAGGCACCTTACTTGGACATTTGTTCGTTTGGGCGAAAGTCCTGTATTGGGGCTGAAATTTGCCTTTTTTTTAAAATTTACTCGTCGATTTCGTGAATTTACTCGTCAAAATTGAGGATTTACTCGCTAACTATTGACTTTTACTCGCCGAATTTCATTATTTACTCGCCAACCCCCATCTCAAGCGGACCCCAACTACATAAAAAGCCAGGCGTCCAGCCTGGCTCAGGTATTTTTCAATGACCTTTTTGAAGCTATTTCCATTTATTTGGATATACTTTCCGATTTGGTGAGTTTACTTTCCAAATGGGGATAAATACTTTCCACTTTCATCATTTTTCTTCCGCCTTCTGGCAAAATACTTACCGAAAAACCTGATTTACTTTCCAATTTGATATTCAGAGGAAATCCATCCCCAAAAAGAAAAGGCAAAAGACTTGGCCAAATACTCGCCATCTTTTGCCTTTTTAAGGTGGTTCCCGCTATAAACTACAATTTCCGAAGTATTCCTCCTTCAAGTTTAAAACAATCACTAGTATCTTTAAGTTGCTTTTCCGCTGACACGGTACGCCGTTTTTTCCTTACTAATAGACTTGTTTTTTCGAAAGGGAAATGTCGAAGGGCTGTCACTTTGCTTCCATCAATTAGAACAAAGTGACTCAGAATCTCATAGATTACCTCCTCTGGGAGATCTTTTTCACCAACTAGAATCTGTATTTTATTTTCGTTGTATATTATTTGGAAGTCTTGTTCACAAAAATTAATGGGCATTTTCCCACCGTTTTCAAGGGGGATATATTGGTATGAGGGGTTCATAGTTGTGTGAGGTAACTGAAATGAAAGTATAAATATGTCAATAAAACTAGGTTTTCTTTTTAATCGCCATTCCTTGCTGCTAATTTGTTCACCCACTATTACTAAAAAAGTTTTTTCCATGAAAAACCTCCTGTTTTGACATTTATCTACACCGTTTCATATTATTCGACAATAATTTTAATATTCCTTTTCAGCAAAATTGGGAAAATCATATTTTTTATTCAACGTGCACTCTTTTCACGTCACCTGATGTGAAGGATACGCACATTTGGACTATGATCCATTTTTTCCCGTTATCGTAAAGGCAGGATCTGTTTTTATGATGGCGGTGAAAAGGATGTCTCTAGCGGAAAAATTGAAGAAGCTTCGTGATCGGCAAAACTGGTCCCAGGACACGCTGGCGAGCATGATGAATTTGCATCGCTCGACGATCAGCCGATTTGAGAACGGCCGCAGCGTACCCACTTATCAAACATTGCTGCAGTTTGCGGAAATTTTTAAAATAGACAAGGATTATTTGCTCGGGGAGTTGAATCATGGAGATTTCCCACAGGTGGAGCCAGGCTTTCTTACCAAGGAAACCCTGGAGAATCCCGATTTGGCGATTATTTATGAATTGCTTCAAAAAGAACCTGAGTTGAAGAAGGCCCTGGTGGAGCTCCACTTAATGGCACCTAAGCGCCGGGCGTTTTATGCGGATATGATCGCGAGCCTTGTTAGGGCTAATAAGCGGCATAGAGATAAGATTTAGCGTGAGGTTTTAGAAAATCGAAGAAGCCGCTGACACGAGGTCAGCGGCTTCTTTTTAAAAACAGGGGGTTTTGCTATTAGTATGGCCAAATCGTGGGTTTTTATACCAATCCCTTCATACAAAAAAATCCCGGCAAAAAAACTGCCGGAATTCCAAAATGAGGCTGGTTCAGAAGAGATGTTTGATTCTCTTTTTCAATGTAGGCAGTTCGGGGAAATTGGTTGAGAATCGTGACCGACAGACTTTCCTTGAAAACAGGCAGTGGCGCCGCTGCCTGCATTTACTTTTACCAATATCTCCGCCAATCTAAGGTCGTCGTCAAAGTGAAACCCCATTATTACGAGTAAATCCGAATCGGGCTGCGCTCCCTTTTTTCCTGCTGCTGTTCCTTGATCAGCCATTCGAGCTGGCTGACCCGCAGCTGTAGGCTGTCGACCTTTTGATTGGCCTTTCCAACCATTTTGATTAACGTTTCGAGTAACTGCTCGAGGTTATGGACGTATTCTTCTTCATGAGCACCCAAGGTAGAGCCCCTCCTTTTTTCCATCTCTTAAAATGGTAATGATGCAGCAATCGATTCAGCTGTAGGGGCTGGCCCAGGTGCAGCAGTTTGGGACTGGACCGCTGCCCCCGAAGTTCCGGATGCCGCGGCTGAACTTTGTCCAGGGGGATTCGTCCCCTGCCCATTTGTAGCTCCAGAAACCGACGCCGAAGACCCAGCTCTAGATTCCCCGGCCACCGCCCCCTGCGGTTTCGTACTTAAAAACCGAATCGTTTCCGCCACGACCTCTGTTACGTATACCCTTTTTCCATCCCGCCCGTCATAATGGCGGGTTTGCAGCCGTCCGGTGATCCCGACGACCGCCCCTTTTCGACAATATTTGTACGTGTTTTCGGCGGCATTTCGCCACAGGGTGCACTGTACAAAATCCGTGTCAAATTCGCCATTGTGATTGCGGAAATTTCGGTTCACTGCCAAGGTAATGTGCGATACCGGCGTTCCCTCCGTCGTTTGATTCAATTCCGGGTCCCTCGTCAAGCGGCCAACCAGCGTTACTTGATTAATCAAGGTATCATCTCCTCCAACATTTGATGATTTCATCTTAGACCCGCTCATAAGCAAAGTAAAATTGCGATACAGCCCGTTTCAAGGTCGATTTTTCTCGAAAAAGCAATTTTCGAGAGGTTTTTTGTCACGAATGGGCTCAATTTTTTACAAATAAATTAAAAATCCTATTTCGGTCAAATATTTTTCGACATTTGCTTCTTTTTTGCGTATGTTATAATTAGGAAAAAACAAACAGGAGGTTGGTAATGAAGACGTTTAAATTATTCTCGCTGGAAGTTGTGGAAAATGACAAATCGGTTGAAGTTCCGCTCGAAGACGGCCTGATTCTCAACAAAGAAGACGAACGCTCCACCTGGCTGATTGAGGCGTACACCACTGATCTCTCCCTGTATGATTATTTTAAAAAAATATCTGAGCAAAACCGCGAAGTCATTGTCGAGGCCGTTATTACGAAGAAGGAAAACGCACCCGCTTATTTTCAAACGAAAATCGCTTCACTCACGAAATTCGAAAAACACGCAAGCGTTCTATTTTTAGGTAATCTGCGCCGTAACAAAAGCGACTATTCGGAGCTATTGCTCGACAGCCTCATTCAAAAAGGCTTATCAGGAGATGCCCTCCTTGCCGAATTCAAGGATAAAATGAAGAGCAAGCCGAAGCTGAAGGTCCAGAATACGTAAAGCTTATACCAGTCTTCGGGCTGGTTTTTTCTTGGAAAAATTATCTTGCTTTTTCGACAAATCCTCCCCATACTATTGATATATATATGGAGAAATTTGGGAGGGGGCAGAAGAAAGAGATGAGTTGGACTAGTTGGATTGTAAACGTCATAATTGCCATTTTTTTAGCCGTGGACGCACCGAAGCGCGGTAAGAGGCCATGGCTATGGGCTATTTTAGGATTCTTCTTCGGGGCCATTGCGCTTGGAATTTATTTCATTCAAACCGGACGAAAGGTGCTTGGCTGGATTATCACGATTTTGGCCATCATCGTTTATATTTTGGTTATCATTTTTGCTATTCTCGCGGCAGCTTTAATGATGACGGGATTTTCATAAAAAAAGGGGACAAGGCGTGCCGTTTTGGCGCCTGTCCCCTTTTGCCTTATTCGTCTTTGTTGTCGCGGTCTTTTACGTCGATATCATCCTCGATAATATCTTCCTGCTTAGTGTTGTTGTCCTTAATCCAGTCCTTGTCAGTTGGTGTGTTCTTGTCCTCAGACTCCGGATAATGGTTGCGTCGGTCCATCGGATTGTCATTTAAATCGTTGTTCAACCGGTTATTCATCCTGTCGCGGTCGTTCAGGTTGTTCCGATTATTCAGGTCGTTGCGATCCATATTGTCATTCAAATCGTTATCAACCCTTGGCGGCGGCGGGTTTATGTCGTTCCTTGCATTATTACAGCCAACCAGCATCATCGCCGACAATACAGAACCGGTGAGCAGCATAAACAGCTTCTTCTTCAAGCAAAAAACTCCCTTCAACTTTCATGTTATTGCCTAACACTTATAGCTTTCCCGTTGTTTTTTAAAATTTGAATGGAATTTTTTTGCATGTAAAAAAGGCCGAGGGTTATCCCCCGGTCTTTACTCGTCAGTTCTGTAGTTTTACTGGTCTAATTGCAGAATTTACTCGCCAACTTTATATATTTACTCGTCTAAAATCAAATTTTACTCGCCAAAACCCACTATAAGCCCTAAATTTATTCCTTCTTTTCCCCAAGTGCAAAAGTAATTTCCGCTTCGCAGGCGATTTCGCCGTCCACAGTTGCCACGGCTTTGCCCTTGCCGATTGGTCCGCGCAAACGCACCATTTCCACCTCAAGGCGCAGCTGGTCGCCCGGCTTTACTTGCTTTTTAAAACGGCAGCTGTCAATTCCTGCAAAAAACGCCAGCCGGCCGCGGTTTTCTTCTTTTTTCAAAACGGCAACTGCCCCGACCTGCGCGAGTGCTTCAACGATTAACACCCCAGGCATGACTGGATAATCCGGAAAATGGCCGTTGAAAAATTCTTCATTGGCGGAAACATTTTTAATGCCGACCGCTCTTTTTCCCTCTTCCACCTCTAAAATTCGATCCACTAGCAAAAATGGGTAGCGGTGCGGGATAATTTCTTTGATTTCATTAATATCAAGCATTTAGTTTAGTACCTCCTACTAGGAACAGATATTTATTTCTTATTGTACTATTTGTGATATGTAAAAGGGAAGGGCTAAGCCCTTCCCGGTTTATTTTTTATCAACTAAATCTTGAATATGTGTCCAAGTTGATCCCTTAAAAACATCGGCTGCATTGCCGCCGCCAAGGATACCGTAACCGACCGCCGCCCCAGCCACAAGACTGACAAAGAAAAACACCACCAAGAGTACGAGGCGAAGCCAGATTGGAATTAGCCGCACTCTGATGCGGACATGGTTCTGCGGCTCTGCTTCCGCTGTGTTTCTTTCTTTAACAGCGGCTGTGTCCACCTTTTGCACGGAATCTGTCTTTGCCTTTTTATATTCCTCTCGCGATTGAAATTGCTGTTGTTCTACATTATTTAATGACATTTTAATTTCCCCTTTGAATCCCGCCATTCCTTTTTAAAGGATTTTGCCCATCAACCAACACGGGATTAGAGTTAATACATATTATAACCATTTTGAAGCCACACACGATGCACATTTTATTCTATTATAAAAAATTATTCATGATTATACATTAACTTTTTACAAGAAAAAGTAAATTGATGTAAAATAAGCGCAGAAAATGGGGTCAAGCTGAGGTTCAGGGGGTGTTTTCTGGAAGTTGATTTCCAATACTTTCCGAGTTTGAGGATTTACTTTCCGATTTTGAAATTTACTTTCCATTTCGGGTGTTTTACTTACCTATTTTTGAGGTTTACTTCCATCTTGGGTCCATTTACTATCCTGAGTCCTTTTTGAGGCCGAGAACCGTCCCCGTGCTTCACCTAAAAGTGAGGCACAAGAACCGTCCCCATGCATCAAAAAAAGCCCAATGACCCAGGCTTGTCCAGCCGTTATCATTAGACTTTTGGAAATTGGTAAGAGGTCTTACCACATTCAGTTTTATTATCCTAGCTTACGGCCTGGAATTCGGTCGATGTTATCTAGCATGATGCCTGTTCCGATGGCGACGCAGTCCATTGGATTTTCCGCTACTAAAACAGGTACCTTCAGCTCTTCCGCAAGCAGCATGTCGATGCCGTGAAGAAGTGCACCGCCGCCTGTTAAAATGACGCCGCGGTCGATGATGTCGGCAGATAGCTCAGGTGGTGTGCGCTCAAGAACGCTTTTTGCAGCCTGAACGATAACGGACACAGATTCCCGCAATGATTGCTCGATTTCTTCCGAACGAACGGTGATTGTGCGTGGCAGACCGCTGACCATATCACGGCCGCGAATTTCCATTTCCTCGGATCGAGAGCCTGGGAAGACAGTAGCAATGTTGATTTTGATGTTCTCAGCTGTGCGCTCACCAATCAACAGTTTGTATTCGCGCTTGATGTGGTTCAAGATTTCCATGTCGAACTTGTCGCCCGCCATTTTGATGGAGGAAGAAGTCACGATATCGCCCATTGACAGAACGGCCACATCCGTCGTTCCTCCCCCGATATCCACTACCATGTTGCCGCTTGGCTGGAAGATGTCCATGCCCGCGCCAATCGCCGCTACTTTTGGCTCTTCTTCTAAATAAATCTTTTTCCCGCCGCTTTTTTCAGCAGCTTCCTTGATTGCCTTTTGCTCAACGCTTGTGATGTTGGTTGGGCAGCAGATTAAGATGCGCGGCTTTGATAAAAAGCCTTTAACATTAAGTTTATTAATAAAATGCTTCAGCATTGCTTCTGTTACATCAAAGTCAGCAATAACGCCGTCCTTTAACGGGCGAATTGCGACGATGTTTCCTGGTGTACGTCCAACCATGCGGCGCGCTTCTTCGCCGACCGCCAAAACCCGGTTTGTGTTTCTGTCGATTGCAACTACGGAAGGCTCGTTTAATACGATGCCGCGGCCCTTCACGTGGATTAACACGTTGGCTGTTCCTAAATCAATCCCAATATCCCTTGCAAACATTCTCTTTCCTTTCCTCCTCAAGACGGATTCCTTCTACCTAATTGTCTATTCTATCACATTCATTAAAATATCCATAACATTTTAAAACAATCAATGTAATTTTTTGCTGAATGTTGTCGGAATCGGAAATTCTTTGAGAAGGTGGGACATTTTTTTGTAAAAAAAAGAAATGGTGTAAGGCACCAGTTCTTTAATTGGCATTTATTTTTAAAAAAATCTCGGCCTATTTTACAGCCTCTCCTTCTTTCTCTTCTTTCTGGTACTTCATTTTAGTCGCCTCGCCGCCCCTTAAGTGACGAATGGATTTATGATAATCTAGAATTTCTTTCACTTCGTTTGCAAGCTCAGGATTAATCTCAGGTAGTCTCTCTGTTAGATCCTTATGGACTGTAGACTTGGATACGCCAAACTCCTTCGCAATGACGCGAACTGTTTTCCTCGTCTCCACGATATACTTCCCAATCTTGATAGTCCTCTCTTTGATGTAATCGTGCACACTCTCGCCCTCCCTAAATTGGATGTGAGACGTGTGAAATGAGACCCGCTTATCACTTCGACTGAATACTGCTTCCGTGCGAGCTGCTGACTGGCTCATGTTTGCGCTTACGCGAATTTGGAATTGTCCACCCCACGTGGACAGTATCCACGAATGGTGTCAGGCACCAAATTTCGCCCTGCATGTCACACGGCAGAAAGTTTTCACTTTCTGATCATACGATGAATAATCATGTCCCCGGCTGGATACCCGCTAACTTCAAACGACTCCTCACCTCAAACACTCTCTTTGTATAAAGGTTTGTAACATTGTATTAGCTTGGATACGGGTTTATGCACAAAATACACAAACGGGACAAGGTATTGGACTATTTTTAGAAAATTCAAATATCGAGTGATTTTTCGACATTTAGGAAAAAAGCCCCAAACCCGCGCCACGTCTATGGTTTATGCAGAAATAATCGCGGGCCGCTCTTTATTTCCCAAGAAATTTGTCGGATGAAAAATATATGTGTTTGATGTGTTTGTATTGTGAAAATTTGGGGTTTTGGTAAAAAAACATTGAAATGTGGTAAGTAACATTGAAAAAGAGTTTTCTGTAGTGCCTGTGATATTGAATCGTTTTTAATATTATATAATGTGGTTAAGTTATTTAAGAAAGGATTTAATGACAGTGACACCTTTTACGGAAAAAGTTATTTCGATTATAAAAAATATCCCCCCGGGGAGAGTCATGACGTACGGACAAATTGCGGGGCTCGCCGGAAGTCCCCGCGCCGCCCGCCAAGTCGTCCGCGTCCTCCACTCCATGAGCAGGAAACACCGCCTGCCTTGGCACAGGGTCGTCAACGCCCAAGGAAAAATCGCCCTGCAGGATGACGAGGGCTACAACGAACAATGGCTGTCGCTCGAGGCCGAGGGCGTGGCAGTGGGTTTGAATGGGGTAATTGATCTGGAAAAATATCAGTGGCGGCCGGCTCTTGAGCACTCGGATTCCCCGTGAAAAATGGGTTAGGAAAGTAAATCAGGTATTTTGGAAAATATTTGGCTAGAAAGTGTAAGTAAAAACATGATTGTGGAAAGTATTTGTCCCCATTTGGAAAGTAAACGCACCAAAT
This sequence comes from Neobacillus sp. SAB-20_R2A, assembly GCF_049568635.1. Taxonomy (NCBI): domain Bacteria; kingdom Bacillati; phylum Bacillota; class Bacilli; order Caryophanales; family Bacillaceae; genus Neobacillus; species Neobacillus sp. SAB-20_R2A. The sequence goes on from NZ_CP145895.1 coordinate 5,668,258, forward strand.
CGGAAAGTATATCCAAATTAATGGTAATCACTCCAAAAAGGTAATTGAAAAGTTACCTTTTTTGTGTGGTTTAGTCGCTCGAGATAGGGGTTGGCGAGTAAATTCTAGATTCAGGCGAGTAAATTATAAAAATAGACGAGTAAATGTCAAAAGTTGACGAGTAATTCCTATCTTTAGACGAGTAAAACCTAAAATCCAGCGAGTAAATTTTAAAAGGATCTCATATGTTACCTAAGCCTGGCTCGCCGCCTGGCTTTTTGGAGTGAATTCCCCCTGAAAAATAAGTTTGGAAAGTAAGTCAGGTATTCTGGTAAGTATTCGGCCAAAAAGTGTAAGTAAAATCATGAATCTGGAAAATATTTGTCCCCATTTGGAAAGTAAACGCACCAAATCGGAAAGTATATCCAAATTAATGGTAATCACTCCAAAAAGGTAATTGAAAAGTTACCTTTTTTGGGAAGTTCAGTCGCTCGAGATAGGGGTTGACGAGTAAATTCTAGATTCAGGCGAGTAAAATATAAAAATAGACGAGTAAATATCAAAAGTCGGCGAGTAAACTCACAAATCCAGCGAGTAAACCCAAAAACAAAGCGAGTAAATTAAAAAAAGGTAATTTCCAATGGCCTCAGCGCTCCAAAACCGGGTACTTTCCCCACAAAAAAGGCACCTGGCCCCTAGGCCAGGTGCTTCAACCACTAACTTATTTCCATTTCATATAAATATTCTTCACCATTTTTACCGGAATGCCCGATCCGCCCCTGTCTTTTACGTTCTCGACCATCATGGCCACCATCAGATTCGGCGAATTGACGTTCCAGCCAATAAACCAGCCATTCTCGAGCCCGGTTTCGCCCTGTTTCTGCTTGAATTCCGCTGTTCCGGTTTTTCCAGCAAGCGGCTTGTCGGCCATTTCTGCAGCATGGGCAGTTCCTCCGGCATCACCAACGACCTTGCGTAAGTCCCCTGCAATCAAACCAGCATTGTCTGCAGAAACAACGCCTTCCTTCCACACCTGCCCGCGCTTCTCTTCATCCAACAGTATCGGCTTAATCATATTGCCATTATTGACAAATGGCGTATAGGTGCTCATCAAATGAACAATGCTCATCTGCACCTGTCCCTGGCCATAACCTGAGTCGGCTAGCGCAATATCGCTTCCCAATGATCCAATCTTTGAAGTCTCAAGCGGATAGGCGAACGGTAACTGCTCTTCAAAGCCAAACTTTTTCAAGCCATCAGAAAAGCCATCTTTCCCCATTTTCAACGCGGCCTGTGCAAAATAAATATTATCCGAGTACACCAACGCTTTTTCGAGATTGATTGGACTGCCCTCGTGCACCCGGGTCACGAAATAGCCGCCCCAGGATGCATCCTTCTGCCATTTCGGCCCGAGGATCTGCACACCCTCGTCCGGCTTAATCGCGCCACTTGCGAGCCCTACAGCTGCCGTAATTGGTTTCATCACAGACCCAGGTGCAAATGCCTGTTTAAAGCGCGTTAACAGCGGCTGGCGGGCATCATCCTGCAGCGCCTTCCATTCGTCCGCAGAGAAGCCAAGCGCAGCCTGATTCGGGTCAAATGACGGGCTGCTGACGAGCGCCAGTGTTTCCCCTGTCACCGGGTTCATCGCAGCCGCCGTTCCGACCTCGCCAGCCGGAGCACCAGCCCCAGCAGTTCCTCCAGCCACGGTCCCAGCGGCACCTGCTCCACCACTCATCTCCGCATACACCACCGCCTGCAAATCCGCATCAATGGTCAGCTTGACATTTTTTCCATCAGCAACCGGCTTTTCGGCGAGCACTTCCTCGCCGCCGGCCTTCTTCTTAATCACAATCTTCACGCCGCTCTGGCCCTTCAGCTGCTCATCCAGCACCTGCTCCAGTCCGCGCTTCCCAATCACATCGCGGCTCGTGTAGCCCTTGTCCTTCCGCTTCTCGAGCTCATCCGCGGTAATCTGACCGACATAGCCAATCAGCTGCGCAGCGGCCTCCTTGTACGGATAAATCCGCGCGTCCACCTTGCGCGTCTTCACTGGCTCGAGCGCCACGAGCTGAGCAATCCGCTCAGAATCGTCCATCGACACCTTCTTCAAAGGAACAAACATCCCCGGCTGTACCCAGCTCGCCTTCAACGCCTTGTCGACCTGATCCGGCGTCATCTTCAACAAAGAAGCCAGCTGCTCCATCACCGGCGCCGCAATGTCCCCGGCCGTCACTCCGACCTCGTACACCTGGCCGTTCACAGCCATCCCCGTGCCGTTCCGGTCAACGATTTCGCCCCGCTTCGCCGGTACCGTGCTCAAGCTCAACTTGTCGCCCTCCTGCATTTTTGGAAAAATGAACCCCGGGTTCCAGTCCACAAACCAGTTTTCCTTATCGTCCTTTTTTTCCTTTTTCAACAGGGCTTCTTCGGTAAAATTAATTGGCCCCGCGACACTATTCATTTTGGCGCTAAAAGAATACTTGGCTTGCTCTTTATCCGCCTGTTTATCGTCTTTCGGTTTTTTGAAGTCAATCTTGAGGTCCGTAATCTGTAAATCGTCGTAGATTTTCTTATAGCGGTTCGTAAAATCATCTTTAGAGATTTTCTTTTTGGCATCATTCGAAAGGTAATTATACATGTCTGCAAACTTTTGCTTATTCCATAAGGCTATGTATTCCGAGAATCGATCCTGTGGCGTTGGCTCCTTGCTGCAGCTGGCTAGCAAAACCCCCAGCACGACCGCAAGCAAAAGCCCAGCAACTTTTTTCAAGACAAACCCCTCCTTTATTTTCCATTTTAACACAACCATAGACAGATTTCTCTTTAAAGCAACGTAGGTCCTCGTGTATTCTAGGTATAATCAGCTGACTCTTTAACATATGCCCAAGCCCTACAATCTACCGCAACAAAAACACCCCACCGCCAATTTCAGGACAAAACTCCTAAGGAAAATAGCGTCATTAAAAAATCCCGGCTATTAAACCGGGATTTCCTTTGTGACTAGGTTAATGGAAATCAATAATAGGTGCTTTCTGCGAAACCGCACTTTCGGCATTTCCTCATACCATAGGATTCGGAAAATAGATGCCTGCAATGTTGCTGGATGTTTTCAATTTCCTTTTCCAAGATATGAATTTTTTGTTTTAGGATGTGATTTCTTCAGTTATTTCTATTACCTTAATGGAATTCGTCTCATCGATAAATTCTTGATCCATCATGAATAAATTCCTCCGCTTTTTTTCTCATGCCTTCTTCGATGTCCACTTCTTTACTCGCTGCCTTTTCCCGAATGTCATGTGATATTCTCATCGAACAGAACTTTGGCCCGCACATGGAGCAAAAATGGGCTGTTTTTGCCCCCTCCGATGGCAATGTTTCGTCATGGTATTCCCTTGCACGCTCCGGATCCAAAGAAAGATTAAACTGGTCTTCCCATCTAAATTCGAAACGGGCTTTCGATAAAGCGTTGTCTCTTTTTTGTGCACCGGGGTGCCCTTTGGCCAAATCAGCGGCATGAGCGGCAATTTTATAAGCAATGACTCCTTCCCGAACATCATCTTTGTTCGGTAAGCCTAGATGCTCTTTGGGTGTCACATAACAGAGCATCGCCGTTCCAAACCAGCCGATCATCGCCGCTCCGATAGCTGAAGTAATATGATCATATCCTGGTGCGATATCGGTGGTTAAAGGTCCTAACGTATAAAATGGCGCTTCTTTACAAATTTCCACTTGCTTATCGACGTTCTCTTTGATCATATGCATCGGTACATGACCAGGCCCTTCAATCATCACCTGCACATCATGTTTCCAGGCAATGTCTGTTAATTCTCCGAGCGTTTCAAGCTCTGCGAATTGTGCTTCATCATTTGCATCGGCAATACTGCCTGGACGGAGCCCGTCTCCCAGAGAAACAGAGATATCATATTGGTTCAGGATTTCACATATTTCTTCAAAATGAGTATAGAGGAAATTTTCCTTATGATGAGCCAAGCACCATTGCGCCAAAATCGAGCCGCCGCGGGATACAATGCCTGTTGTCCGTTTTGCCGTTAAAGGAATATATCGCAGCAAAACGCCGGCATGGATCGTAAAATAGTCGACGCCTTGTTCCGCCTGTTCAATTAACGTATCGCGGTAAATTTCCCATGTTAAATTCTCGGCAATCCCATTTACCTTCTCAAGTGCCTGATAGATTGGGACCGTTCCGACTGGTACGGGAGAATTGCGAATGATCCATTCTCTCGTTGTGTGGATATTTTTTCCGGTCGATAAATCCATGATGGTATCGGCGCCCCAGCGAGTTGCCCACGTCATTTTTTCAACCTCTTGCTCTATAGAGGAGGTAACAGCCGAATTCCCGATATTTGCATTAATTTTCACATGAAAGTTTCGTCCTATAATCATCGGTTCGCTTTCCGGGTGATTGATATTGGCTGGGATAATCGCTCTCCCGCTGGCAACTTCCGCACGAACAAATTCCGGGTCCCTATGTTCACGAATGGCTATGTACTCCATTTCAGGGGTAATAATGCCTTTTTTGGCATAATGCATCTGGGTAACATTTTTTCCTGTTTTAGCTTTTAGGGGTGTTTTATTTACATTGGGATACCATTCAAGGTTTGCACGTTGGTCCCCTTCATGGTATCCGTTATCCTTGGCCTTTATTTCTCTTCCAACATAAGCCTCCACATCATTCCGCTCGAGAATCCAATTCTTACGCAATGCTGGAAGTCCGCTTTGAATATCGACCTGATAATTCGAATCTGTGTAGGGGCCGCTCGTATCATAGACCCGAACAGGCTCATTTTCTTCTTCTCCAAAAGCAGCAACGGTTCGACTAAGTTGAATTTCTCTCATCGGAACCTTAATATCAGGTCTTGCCCCTTCGACATATACCTTTTTACTTCCAGTGAATTGTGATTTTAACTCGATGTTCCCTTCCACTTGCTTCTGCATGTAACTTCCTCCTTCAAAATGGTTTGATTTTGCACCCTGGGAGTTACAGCGCAGTTCATTACTGGAAAGTAATGGAGGACAATACAAAAAGGTTCTGTTTGCACAGAACCTGATTTTTTCATCCAAAAGTAGCGGTACCCAAATTAAACACGGACACCTTTGATACTACTTCCCTACGCTGGTATAATCCAGATCAGGTTCAAAGGGTCAAAGAATTTATGCATTCTTCTCTCAGTCCGAGCCATCGGACCCCCCCAGTAGAGCATTTCAAACAATATTAAGTTATAATCTTACAGTCAAAATATATCAGAAATTTTTGGAAATGGAAAGCTTTTTGGTAAACTTTGTGGTTATCGGAACAGATAATTCTCATAACTGTTTTTCAAACTTTCACCTTTTGTTCATAGTTTGTTCATATCTGCAGGGTAAGATAAAAGTGTGAAAAGGACAATCTCAGTCACACTTTTTCATAACCCCCCCTTTTAATATATCGTGTTGGATCCGGCAATCGGCCGGGTCCTATTTTTTTGCTTAATGTGCGGAATCTGGCACTCGGCCGGATTCTTTTTTTGAAAAAAAACGTAAAAAAAAGAGGAAGTACTCCCCTTCCCCTTATACTTTCAATATTAAGAATTTGTCTTTTCTTTTGAGTTAGTGGACTCGTCTTCTTTGGTCTTGCCGTCGTCTGTTTCCTTATCGGAAGACTGGTCGTCGGAGCCAGCTGGATCCTCCAACTCCTGCTGCTTTTTTTCGCTAGGAGTTGTTTGCATAGATTCCTTGCTGTTTGAAGGAGTCGCTTCTTGTAAAGTGCTTACCGGTTTGTCGATATACTTACTAGGGTTAACCGCGACGCCATCTTTACGAATTTCAAAATGGACGTGTGTTCCAGCTTTTTCATTGAACATGCTTTGCCCAGCCTTGGCAAGAACATCTCCCTGTTTCACCTTGTCGCCAACTTCAACTTTAATGTCTTTCACGGACTGATATTGTGTTACAATACCTTTGTCGTGTTCAATTTCGATGACATTTCCAAGCACCGCGTCTTCTTCAACACGGGTGACAGTTCCGCTGAGTGATGCTAATACATCAAACGTTTCGCCGTCCTTCATGGTGATGTCGACACCAGTATTCGGATTGTATGTGTTCTCGTAGAATACTAATGCGGCTTCCTGGTCTTCAGCTTTCCCGCTGAAATCATAGAACTTTGTCTTGATGACCGCAGATGCTGCATCCTTCACCGGCATTTTGACGTTTTCTAAAGCCGAGTTAACTTCAACTGCAGGCGGGTTGGTCTTTTTGCCAGTAATATCAGTAGACTTGTAATCGTATTTGTCTGAGTCTCCTGCACTGGACTGATACCAAAGAACACCTGTTAAAATGATTGCTGCACTTGCGATATAGATGGCTGGAAATACCCAACGCTTCTTGAAAAAGCGTTTTACGCTGGAACTTTGAGAAGATCGTTTGTTTTCTTCCTCTCTCATTTTCATCACCTCAGCAATCATTCTGAACAGATAACTAGAATTATATACACTAGTCTGAAAAAAATTTTATTTTTTGTAATCGCCTGCGTTTTTATGCATCTTTTTGAAAAACTTTTAGGGGGAATTGTTTCATGAAGGCTTTAAAATGGGTGCTGCGGGTCCTGCCCGTGCTTTATATGGCAGCCATCTTTATCCAATCGAGCCTGCCGTCGGACCACTTCGTGCGCCTGCCCGATTCGAATATTGACCACACTATTAAAGAATCATTGCATTTAATAGAGTTTGCGATTTTATATGTATTACTAGTCCTCGCATGTTTGACGTTTAGACGCGGTAACACTGACCTGCGCAGCAATGCTGTCGCCGGTTTCAGTTTTACACCAGGCTGGAACTTGGCCTGTGCCCTGATTGCGGCCTTCTACGGCATCAGTGACGAAATCCACCAATCGTTCTATCCATACCGCTCCGCGTCGTTATTTGACCTGTTTAAGGACTTCCTCGGCATCAGCGTCTGCTACTATTTTATTCGTGGTGCATTGTTTAAGGGGAAGTTTGCAGGTCTGGCGAAGATGCTTGGCCGTGTTCGGTCTGTTTCTTAAAACCACTGCTGGTTGGCGGTGGTTTTTTTATTGCAATACGGGATGGTGATAAACACGGTCTTTAAATGTACCACTATGGGGGAAGTCTGCGGTCGTTAGAAAATGGCTGGCCACTCTTATCGAATCTATATGGAGAAACTCTCTTAGCTCAGAATTTGTGATAGTCGGTTTTATTAAAAGAAAATAATCGTTGATGGCTGGAATATGGGCAGTTTTCGATTTGGCGTTACACTTCGGGCACCACCAGGTTCCGGAATGATAAGTCATCGGCAGAAAGCGGCAATCGGGGCACTTCACACCAGTGGGGATATCTTTAGGAGACAGGTGGAATTGCTTTAATATATCGGGATTATCGGGAGTGTGCTTCGATAGTAGTAATTTATTTACCTTTTTTAAATCCTTGGAGCCTAGCTTCTCTATCTTTTGAAATTCTTTAATTTGTTCTATTTTTTCTATTAAAAATTCACTATTACATACATTCCGAAGAATCTCTTCGTTCCCGTGCTCCGCTGTAATTAAGGTTTTTTCATTACTGTTTACAAAAAGATAATGGATTGGAACGTTTGGAAAATGGTGCTCTTGCAGCCACCCGTTTAGCTTTCGCGCCTGGAGCTTGGCCTGCAGCACCGGATTCTTTATGCGTTCCTCCTGACCATTTTTTCGCAAAAAGGCCTGATTTAATTCTCTTTTAAAATGGATCTCCCCGCTCCTATTTTTCACTTCCAACGCTAGGCCAAACATCGCACACAGTAGCAGGATGTCAATTTGAAAGTAATACTTTCCATAAAGCAGGCGGATATCGTGGTAAATTTGATAGTCGGCCTCTGGAAGCATGCTCAAGTAAAAGTCCACGGATTTCTCGCCACGATACCCTGCCATCCTATTTTTATATTCGTGAACCAAATCCGGCCAATCGGGGTGATTGGGATCCATCCTTCCATCAAAAAGTGCCTGTAATTTCTTGATTCTTAATGACATTTCACAAGGTTTTGCAAACAATCGGACCACTCCTTTCAATTTGCTCCTACATTTCCTCTTTTGTTTGCCAATTTCCTGCAAAAATCGACATGAACTTTTGAACTTTTTATGGCGTTTTATCCAATTAGGTCTGGCCCGAGGTAACTTTCCATTGACCTTTTTTGAGAGATTACCATTTATTTGGATATACTTTCCGATTTGGTGTGGTTACTTACCAATTTAGCGCACTTACTTTCCACTTTAACGATTTTACTTACACTTTTTGATCAAATACTTTCCAAACTTCCTCATTTACTTTCCGACTCCTTTTTAGAACAGTACTCCCCTTCCAACCACTACCCAAAACAGCTAAAAAGCCAGGCGGCGAGCCTGGCCCAGGTAACTTTTCAATGACCTTTTTTGAGAGATTACCATTTATTTGGATATACTTTCCGATTTAGTGTGGTTACTTACCGGTTTAGCGCACTTACTTTCCACTTTAACGATTTTACTTACATTTATTGATCAAATACTTTCCAAATTTCCTCTTTTACTTTCCAAACCCTTTTTAGAACAGAACTCCCCTTCCTAGCGCCACCCAAAACAGCTAAAAAGCCAGGCGGCGAGCCTGGACCAGGTATCTTTTCAATTACCTTTTTTGAGAGATTACCATTTATTTGGATATACTTTCCGATTTAGTGTGGTTACTTACCGGTTTAGCGCACTTACTTTCCACTTTTACGATTTTACTTATACTTTTTGATCAAATACTTTCCAAATTTCCTCTTTTACTATCCAAACCCTTTTTAGAGCAGCATCAGCCTTCCAACCGCTACCCAAAACAGCTAAAAAGCCAGGCGGCAAGCCTGGCCCAGGTAACTTTTCAATGACCTTTTTTAAATAATTTTCATTTATTTGGATATACTTTCCGATTTAGTGTAGTTACTTACCGATTTAGCGCACTTACTTTCCACTTTGACAATTTTACTTACACTTTTTGATCAAATACTTTCCAAATTTCCTCACTTACTTTCCACCCCTGCCTAAACCAAAAAAGCCAGGCACCCCCACCCGCCTGGCTTCCACTCACACTCTCTATTTCTTCGCCGTAATCGTCGACATCATGTTCTCCGCTGAGGTCACCTCGACGCCCTTGTAGTAGTACTGGACGATGTCCTTGTAGTTCTTGCCCTCCGCGGCCATTCCGTTCGCGCCGTACTGGCTCATGCCCACGCCGTGGCCATTGCCGCGTGTTGTGATCACAATATTATTCCCCTTACGTTCCCACGAAAAGTCAGACGACTTCAAGTCCAACTTATCGCGGATGTTTCTTCCGGTCAATACCTTGCCATTAAAGTCAACCTTGGCCACGCGCTTGCCCTCGGTCCGGGCGACAATTTTTCCAAGCGCATTACTTGATCCGATTTTCACTCCTAACCGTGATTCAAACTCTTTCACGGTTACAACCTTCTGATTGGTAAATTTGGGGGAATCCTTATCCCAAGGACTTGAAACACTCCGTAAATACGGGATACTTCCAGACCAGTAGTCCTCCGAATTTTCCGTAAAACCGTTGCTGGTGGAGAAAAACAACGCATCAATTGGCTCGCCATTATAAGTCAAAATCTGTCCGCTCGTTGACCGGACAGCCTCTAGTATCTTTTTCTTTTTCCATTCATAATCTTTTCCCCAGTTCTTCCTTTGCTGCGCGTCATCTATGTAGGCTTGATGGAGCTGTGGGGTGTCCGTTACCTGCGAACCTTTTGGGGCACCAATCGTATCCCCTTTAACCAACCGATTAACAATATACGTCCGTGCCGTCAGCGCCTGGGCCTTGAGCGCCTCCTCGTTGAAATCCGCCGGCATCTCGGCAGCGACTACCCCGACAAGGTAATCTTCCAGCGGGGTTTCTTCAATTGCGGATTTGGCGGTGCGGAACACGGCCACGTCAATTGCCGCGTCAGAGGATGGGGAAGTAGTTTCCTGCGCCGCCGGCTGCTTCTTGGCGAGATCCTCGCCCAGCTTGCCGCTCGCCTTTTCGCTCGAAAAAGGCAATACCAACACAGCGGGTATAATCAGTGTCAAGGCAATAAGAAATGCTGCTAGTACGATGAGTGGTTTGATATTTTTCATGATTGTGCCTCCAGTTTGTAAATTCACAGCCCACTTGCGCCCGGGATGCGTCACATTACAACATATGGGAGCGGACAAGCATTTATTACTTCTTTTTCGAAAAATCAACTGGCAAAAAAGTTATCCACAAATCACAGAGTTATTCGACTTATCCACAGAGTTATCAGACATAATTGGGTATAATTCCACGTTATTTATAATGATAACCGAACCGCTTGTGGACAACCCGCAACACCCTCTAAACAAATACAAAAAAACAGGACCCGTTATTCCAGGCCCCGTTGCTTTGGTTGTGTTCAGTTGTACCCTTAAAATAGGATTTAAGCTGAGTATAGAACTAAATACCCGCGGCATTTAGTCCAATTTTAGAATGGAACTTTGCACGCCCCTTAGGCATTTAGATCCGTAACATATTTTCCAAGTTCGATAAAGGTTTCATCTGCTTCCTTCACACGCTCGATGTCAGCACCTAAACCAGCAAGCTTTTCGTGGAAATTCACGTAGCCGCGGTCCAAATGCTTCAATTCAGTTACGCGTGTTACACCTTCAGCAACCAGCCCGGTTAAAATCAATGCAGCTGCAGCACGAAGGTCTGTTGCCGCCACTTCGGCGCCTTGTAAGTTAGAAGGGCCATTTAGAATTACAGAACGGCCTTCAATTTTCACATCGGCATTCATGCGGCGGAATTCCTCAACATGCATAAAACGATTTTCAAACACAGTTTCCGTAATCATTGATGTGCCATCTGCACAAAGCAGCAAAGCCATCATCTGTGACTGCATATCAGTCGGGAAGCCTGGATGCGGCATCGTCTTGATGTCGACCGCCTTCAAGCGCTCTGGCCCAATGACACGAACGCCATCCTCTTCCTCGATAATCGTCACACCCATCTCCTCCATTTTCGCAATCAATGAAGAAAGATGTTCCGGAACTGCACCCTTTACAAGCACATTTCCACCCGTAATCGCAGCCGCCGTCATGAACGTACCTGCCTCGATCCGGTCCGGAATAATATTGTGGTCCGCGCCAAACAACACATCGACACCCTCGATGCGAAGCGTACCAGTGCCGGCACCCTTCACGCGCGCACCCATTTTATTTAAAAAGTTCGCTAAATCAACGATTTCTGGTTCTTTTGCAGCATTTTCAATCGTGGTCGTACCTACCGCAAGCGTTGCTGCCATCATAATGTTTTCAGTAGCGCCAACACTTGGGAAATCTAAATAAACCTTTGCTCCATGCAGACGGCCTTCAACCTCCGCCTCGATAAAGCCATTGCCCACCTTGACCTTCGCACCCATGGCTTCAAAGCCCTTCAAATGCTGGTCAATCGGCCGGGACCCAATCGCACAACCGCCAGGCAAAGCCACCCGGGCACGGCCATTACGTGCAAGAAGTGATCCCATGACAAGCACAGACGCGCGCATTTTGCGAACATACTCAAAAGGCGCTTCCTCTTTTAACACTCTAGATGCATCAACAACAACCGTATTATGATCAAAAGCCACTTCAGCGTTTAGGTTACGTAGCACTTCATTAATTGTAAATACATCGGAGAGTGTCGGTACATCACGTATCACACTTTTTCCATCACTTGCTAATAATGTTGCAGCGATAACAGGCAGAACGGCATTCTTTGCTCCTTCAACTTTAACCGTTCCGTATAGCCTTTGTCCGCCGCGGACGATGATCTTTTCCAAGAGTATTCCCCTCCGCGTCCATTTTCTCTATATTAATATTCAATCGTAATGATAGGGGTTCCTACTACAACCGTAGTCGGACCGCCCAATCCTTCGGAGCGTAAGCCAATTTGCAAATTCATGTTATTATTTTTCAAGTCAATATCGTCTGAGAACATCGGCGACATGGCCGAAACAGACATGAAATTCTCCTCTTTTAACGCCTCGATCTCTTTAGCTTGAAAGCCCGACATCAGTTCATTCGCCGTTTTTTCTAAAGCCTTATCAATCTTATCACTCACAACGCCTTTCATACAAGAAAAAACTGTTGGTTTACCACGAAATATGTCATTTAGCCTATTTCCAAATTGACCGCTCATGATAAAGGATTTAGAGGCCTCGTTCCACTCATTGCCCCTTACACTATATACTATATACGCAGTCGTAGGTTGTTTTGTGCGGGTTGCCAAGAATTGAAGCTTTTCCGTGTGGTGGTTAGATGCTGTGGATACTGCTGTCATTTCCCAAGTCTCGCTTGTTGTCCTCTCCGTCCAACGCCAGTCGGGAAACTTCTTCCGTAAAACATTCGCGTATTCCTTCACGTCAATACCAGCCGCCTGCTCCCTTGCATAAATAGACCAATCCTGAAGCATAATATCTTGGGCCTGAAAAACAGCTGCCATTTTTCCAAGATCCTTTTCTTCTTGGAAAAATACCTCCTGAACGCGCGTCTCGCCTTGTGTCTTAGATGCCAGTTTGCCGACGCTCGTTTCTCCCTTAAAAAATGATGCCAGACCGCCGTTTGCCTCAGTGGTTCGGTTCCCCATCACAACCAGAATAATACTAAAACATATAATCAGGCATATATAAGTGACTCTATTTCTGTTCATTCTCTCGTCTCCCCCTTACTACCATTGTTTCCAAGGAGGGAGAGAGCATACTTGGGAATTCTCGTCACTTTTAGACAAAATCCCGTTTTTTATCTATAGGTGGTAAAACGTCTGACAAGTTTCAGGTTATTTTTCCACATAAATTTGATTGTACTCAATCTATCACCATTTTGGAACCTTTAATTTTTTTCCAATTACTGTTTTATTGAAACATTAACGGGAGTTGTCTCGACCATTGCAGGTAATCAAGGAAAAAGTTACTAACAGATGATCCGATGAAGATTGCCAATAATATGTACAATAAACGTGCTTGAAATACATGGTTAGGCTTCAACAGTTTTTCCAGGCGAATCGCCTGCAGGGCCCACCAGGAAACCGCAATACACACCAAATGAGACAGAATGCTGACTAACGCAATTTGCCCAAAATCATCCATCTATTTCGCCTCCTTTTCACACAATCCCTATTCTACCATACCCTCCAACTTATTTCCTTTATTTAGGGGTTATTTAGAGAGGAGACTTTTGCCCATAATAAATTACCTGCCTAAGCACGATTGAACCGGTTAAACGTGTTTAGGCAGGTAATTTAAGGATGGCCAATTTACACCTCATTCCATATCTGCTGTAATCTTAGCGGTACATACACCCTTTCTCCATGAATTTCTCGATGAAGGATGGGCTCCTCGAAAAATTGCTCCAAGTGAAGCCTTGCCCGACTTTTGCGTCTTGCTCTGGTGCGTTCTCCCATTAATTTTTCAAATTTTATTGATGAAGTTTTCATAAAAGATTCTCCCTTCCCGATTTTTTTAGTGAGCCGTCGCCCTATTGATTAGGGCGGCAGCTCTTTTCCTTTAACCTCTTAAGCCGATTTTCCCGCAACGACGACGACTTTTCCTCGGTCCAATTCTTCTTCATAGCGCTCCGCCTCAAGCGGCGACATCCCTAATGACTCCAGCTTGGCGCGCAGTGCGTCTCCCCTTGTCCGAAATACGTTGGCAACTGACTCCAATACGCCTTGCTCCGCCACGCCAATATCCTTTATATCTAACGAATCACTTAAATCCTCAGACCGGTTTTTGTCATGTGCCAATAAATAAATTTCATTCTTTGAATAACCCTGCATGATTAAATCATCAATTTCCCTTTTCGCTTGCACACCATTTTCTACTACTTTAATTGTATTCATGTTCCATTCCTCCTCTTAACGTTGTACAGGTTATATAACCGCTCCGTTGAAAATTGAAACCTATTTTTTTCGGATTTTTTTGAAATGATGCATGGGGACGGTTCTAATGCATCACAAAGTGAGGCAAGAGAACCGTCCCCGTGCATCAAAATTTTTTGGAAGCAGGTTACTCCGATTCAAAGCATGGGTATATAGAAAGCGGAGGTGGTTTAGATGAAGAAATTATCATGTAGGTATTGTGGGAACAAGGAATTTTACGTTCTAAGTGTAAATGAGACGCTGTGCAAATGCGGGATGCGTTTAAAGAAGTTTAGTGATTATCACACTGAAAGGGACGCCAAGTGGGAGCAGCTTTTTCGAAAGGAACAAAAGCGCAAGGCCGAACTCATCTCAAAAATCAGCCTGTTAACCCGTGAAATAGACAGTTGCCTCGATAACCGGGATGAGTCGCGGTTTCAAGAACTGACGGAAGAATTAAAGACCTGTTGGCGAGCCCTACATATAGGAAGAAATCATTCCGAAAAAGTGTAAAAGAGGCATGGGGACGGTTCTCGTGCCTCACTTTGTAAGGCACGAGAACCGTCCCCATGTTTACTAAATGGTTTTATTTTCATTACAAACGGGTATTTAGTCTATATCTAATTGAAAGGGGAGATTATTTATGGGTTTTATTTGGTCATTAATTATTGGAGGCGTAATCGGCTGGCTGGCTGGACTGATTCTTGGGCGTGATGTACCGGGAGGCATTATTGGTAATATTATTGCCGGTTTTATCGGCGCTTGGCTTGGATCGTTTCTGTTAGGGAGCTGGGGACCGGTAATTGGCGGCTTCTACGTCTTTCCGGCCCTAATTGGCGCAGCTGCTCTGGTCTTTATCCTCAGTCTAATTCTAAGAAACGCCAAACATTCTCATTAAAATAGTAAGAAAAAAGAGACTGTCACCGCTGGACAGTCTCTTTTTTGCATTTCACCCTGCCCCATTACTTTTACGATAAATTCGTTCCTGGGCATTGAATTCTTCATAGTCCAAGCCTTTTGGCAAAAACAGCATCGACTCCTTGTTGCCAAGCCCGATAAAGCCTCCGCTCGCCAGACTGCCGTAAAAAAGTCGGTGGACCTGTTGCTGCAAGCTATTGTCAAAATAAATCATCACGTTCCGGCAGAGAATCACATGGAACTCATTGAAGGAACCATCCGTCACCAAATTATGCTGGGCAAAAATCAGGTTTTCGTCCAACAGCGGTTTAAAATAAGCATACTGATGGTCGGTCGTATAGTATTCCGAAAATGCCTGGCGCCCGCCCGCTTTCAGGTAATTTTTCGTATATTGCTGCATTTTTTTAAGCGGGAAGGCCCCTTTCTGGGCAGCCTGAAGCGCTTTTTCGTTCATATCAGTTGCGTAGATTTCCGTTTTTTTCGCAAGCCCCTCTTCATGCAGGAGGATAGCCATCGAATAAACCTCTTCCCCGGTTGCACAGCCGGCATGCCAAATCCGGATTTCAGGAAGCTCCCGCAAGAGCGGGACCACTTGCTCGCGAAACGCAGCAAAGAAGCTGGGGTCACGGTACATTTCCGTCATCCGGATTGACAGATCATTCAAAAGCCGCTCCAAAAAGCCCGGTTCGTGGAGGACTTTTTCCAACAAGGCAGTAATCGTCGGCAGGCGCTCTGCCTTCATTCGGTTTATAATCCTCCGCGTCAACGAGGCCCGGACATAACCGCGAAAATCGTAACCATACATTTGATAGAGCCCCTCGAGCAGCAAATTCAGCTCAACCTCCTGTACCTCCGTTAAGGCAAATGGTTCGGTCTCTGGTGATGGTGTATCACACGTATCGCTCGGCGATATGCTCGTTTTGTTACTCATCTGGATTCACCTGCTCTGTCAGCCAAACCCGCATCAATGAGAATAGCTGCTCTATATTCAATGGCTTCATGATATAATCGGACGCCCCCGCTTCCATGCACTTGTCGCGCTCACCCTTCATCGCCTTGGCCGTTAACGCAATGATTGGCAGACTGTGCAGACCGAGTTCACCGCGTATCACTTTCATCGCCTCGTAGCCGCCCATCACCGGCATCATAATATCCATAAAAATCAAGTCAAAATCATTATGGTCACGCAACATTTCGATGGCCTGTTTTCCGTTTTTCGCAACTTGTACAGTAATCCCCTTGCGCTCAAGCGCCGTGACCAGTGCGTAAATATTGCGGCCATCATCCTCAACAAGAAGGACTTTTTTTCCATGAAACAGCTCGTCATCGGTGCAGTGATCTGCCTCAATGATATCGGCGTCCTGAACGGGCTCTTCCGGAGGCAGCCCCCTCGGCATCTCGGCCTCACGGGTTGCCGCCACTTCCTCCAGTGCCGTGAACAACACCGGCTCCGGCTCCAGCTGGCTCGGAATATACAGGGTAAACGTACTTCCCTTCCCGACCTCGCTCTCGACCTCGATGACGCCGCCAAGCAGGCGGGTAAATTCCCGGCAAATCGATAAGCCAAGTCCGGTGCCGCCATATTGACGGTTCGTCGTCCCGTCCACCTGCTGAAACGCTTCAAAAATAATTTGCTGTTTATCATCCGGGATGCCGATTCCTGTATCGGCTACCGATATGGCCAGAACCGGACCGCCGCAACGCAGCTGCTCCGCTTTTTCCGGAGGCGATACGGCAATCTGGACGGTGACTGAACCCTGCTCCGTAAATTTAAACGCATTTGATAGCAGATTTTTTAAAATTTGCTGCAGGCGCTGGCCATCTGTCGAAATCACCGGTGGGACGTCTGCGTCTGTCTGCACCTCAAACGTCACATTCTTTTTCGCCGCAACCGGGTCAAACAGGCTCTTTAACGTTTGCGGCAGCTCGGTTACGTTGACCTCGTCTGTCAGGATTTCAATTTTCCCCGCCTCAATTTTTGATAAATCGAGGATATCATCAATAAGCCGTAATAAATCACCGCCAGCCGTGTTGACGACGCGGGCGTATTCCTCAATCTCGTCCTGGTCCATGCCGCCATTTTCCATCAGCATTTGTGACAGAATCAAAATACTGTTCAGCGGCGTCCTTAGTTCATGCGACATATTCGCTAAAAAGTCGGATTTGTACTGGGAGCTTTGCTGCAGCTGGAGTGAATACTCCTCGAGCTCATCCTTCGCTTTTTTCAGCTCAAGCGCACGCTCTTCGGCTAACCGATTCTGCTCCTCTAAATATTCGTTCGTGTGCTTCAACTGCTCCTGCTGCATTTGCAATTCCTCGGACTGGGCCTGCAACTCTTCGGATTGGGCCTGAAGTTCCTCCGTCATGACCTGCGACTCCGCAAGCAGCCGTTCAACCTCCATCCGTCCGAGTACGTTGGAAATCGAGGAGCCGAACTTGTCCTGCAGGAGATCGAGCAAGGTCAGGTGCTGCGATAGGAACGGCTGTAGTGACGCAAACTCGACAACAGCTTCGACCCGGCCCTCATATATAATCGGCGCCACCAATAGATTTCTTGGTGACGACGCCCCGAGGCCGCTGGTCACTTTCATGTGATCTTCCGGCAAACGATCAATTAGAAAAATTCGCTGGTCCAGCGCCGCTTGGCCGACGAGCCCTTCTCCAAAGCGGAAGCTGGCCTTAACGCTGGCCTCATCGGCGATGGCATAGCCTGCGACCTTAACGAAGTCGACCTCGCCGCCCTGTTCCCGGCGCAGATAGACAACGCCGTAACAGGCTTCAAATAGCGGTGCCAGCTTGTTAATGACCCGCTGCGCCAGCTCATTAATATCGGTAATTCCCTGATACAGCGTGGAAATATCTGTGAGACTTTTTTGCACCCATTGCTGTTTTTCGAGGCTGCCGAGCAGGCTGTTCATGGCCTCGGCAAGCTCCCGCGTCTCGTCTTTCGCTTTCACGCTGATCCGTGTCGTCAAGTCAACCTTCGAATCGGTGATGCTCTGGATTGTTTTTACGACTTGTTTTATCGTTTTGACAATCGAGTTTGACAAGAAAAGCGCCGTTAGGATGGTTAAGAAGGTTACAAAAATAATAATGCCATATAAGATGATTTTTAAATTGTTATTGTTCTGAAGGAGCTCATCTGTACGTTTTGACGTCATCTCCTTTTCTTTTTCCAAAAAGGAATCCATCTGGGTGCGGATTTGGTCGGTCACCTTTTTCCCAGTTTGTTCTTTAAAATTCTTGGCCAGTACTGCTTCGTTTCCTTCCTTTTTTTGATTAATGGTATATTCGCCAGTATTCATGATCCATTTTTCAATCACCGGCTTGATCTCTTCGAGGGTTTGCTGCTGACTGCTGTTATCGTCGAGCAAGGAATGGAGCTTGTTGTAGTTGTCTAGCCAGCTGCGATTCCCTTCGTGATACGGCTCGAGATACTCCTCCTGTCCGGTTAACGCGTAGCCGCGGATTCCAGTCTCCATATCGAGGACATTTTTTTGAATCTGATTTGCCAGGTCATGGACCTCAATGTCGTGCTGCGAAATGAATTTTATTTCATCTTGCAGTGCGGTCATCCGGTTCACTACAACGAGCAGGGACAGCACAAGGCAAATCAGGATTGCGAAATAGCCTGTGATAATTTTTGCATGAATGCTGTAATGGACGCCTTTCATTGCGTCACCCCCCTGTGTTTTTTTCTTAAAACTATCATATCGTTTCTATTACATTCGCCCAATGAGTCGCAGGTCCCGAGAGTCAGACGGGACGATAGACCCTTTTAAACATTTATTGTTTCATGCTCCTGATAGACGGGTAAATACTTAAGTATCACCATGAAATTGGAGGTTATCAGAATGGAAAATACTAGAATGAAAGCAAAGGATAAAAGCACACGATTAGCCAATACGATGAACAAGCAGGTGGCCAATTTCTCGGTCCTGTATATGAAATTGCATCATTACCACTGGTACGTAAAGGGAGAGAATTTCTTCACGCTGCATGTAAAATTTGAGGAATTGTACAACGAGGCTGCACTGCATGTCGACACCATCGCCGAGCGGATGCTGGCATTGGGCGCTGCACCGGCATCCACACTCGAAGAAACGTTAAAGCTTTCGTCGCTTGAGGAAGCACTTGGCGACGAATCCGCAAACGACATGGTTCAGACATTGGTTGATGATGTGAACACTATTTGCAGAGAGCTTAGCGAAGGCATCACGATGGCCGAGGAGCACGAAGACGAACCAACCGCCGACTTGTTCACGGAGATTCGAGCTTCGTTGGAGAAACATGGGTGGATGCTGAGGGCGTATTTGGCGTCGTGATGGGCGAACATCCCCTCACAATTCCTTGACTGGCGAAAAATAGACAACGTTGGCGAGTAAATCCTGGATTCTGGCGAGTAAATTCTAGATTTTGGCGAGTAAATCGGGAAAAGTGGCGAGTAAAACCAGAATTTTGGCGAGTAAAAAGATAAAGTTGGCGAGTAAATGAAAATAGGTAATCCACCTTTAATACCAGCCTTAAAAACTAGTTTTAACTGTCACATTGGGCAAGGGTGCCGGCTTATGGCCGGCACCCTGTCCTTCGTCCATCTTAATTCGCAGCAATCATCACCAGGCACAAGTCATCCTTCTGCTCCTTCAACGGCTCCGCGCCCGGGAGCAGCTGCTCGAGCAAGCGCTCCGGATTATCGGTCTGCTGCAAACCGCTAATTAGCTTTTCCCATGCATCCTCGTATTCCTCCTCCAGCCATTCCGACAACCCGTCGGTAAACAGCAGGATCCGAGCACTTTCCTTATAAGAAATCACACCCTTGGTTACCTCTATTTTTTCAAAAAAACCAATTGCAGAAGAACCTTGGTCAAGCTGCTGCACTTCCCCATCAATCAGCGCAAGCCCTGCCGGATGCCCCGCATTCACATACTCGATGGTCTGTTTTTCCGTATCCAGCACAAAATAAATCGCAGTGAAATAATAGTTTATCAGACTTTCAGGCATATGCAGCTGATTCATCCGTCGATTCAGCTCCTGCATCACGGCCTCCGGGTCGCCCATTCCTGTAATCGCGTCCTTTAATGCAGAATATATGTACATACAGACTAGTGACGAGGAAATTCCGTGCCCCATCATATCAAGCAAAATAACCCCATAGCGATGGGGGCTAATTTGGTACCAGGCGTACAGGTCGCCGGCCAGTTCAAAGGAAGGCCTATAAACGGCGGAAATCGTCACATCTTCGTTCTCAAGCGGACTACCAAGCACGCTGCGCTGGACCTGCTTGGCCAAATCCAGCTCGAATTGAATCCGCTTATCTCGTTCCTTGCGCAAATTCTTCTCATGCTTTAGCCGCAGCACGGAGCGAATTCGCGCCAGCAGTTCAACCTTATTGATGGGCTTCATGACATAATCGAGCGCTCCGGCATCCATTGCTTCGGCCATTTTATAGGAATCGCCCATAGCCGAGACAAAAATAATCGGCAGGTCGTGGAAACGCTCGTTGGCGAGAATCGTCCGGCATGCCTCGATTCCGTCGATTTCCGGCATCATCAAATCCATCAGAATTAAATCAACCGGAACGTCTTGCGGTCTATCCGCCTCCAGCTGCAAATAGTCATATACTTGCCGGGCTGATGTCAGCAGCACCAATTTATCGTAACCCGCCTTCTGCAGGATTTTTTCTATAATCATTAGGTTTGTGCGATTATCGTCGACAATTACAATATTCATAGCTGCTCCCCCCAATCTATTGATGCTTTTATCAGAGTGCATCGAGGTCCTTCCTGTCTCCCGGCGATTACCCTCATACTCTTTCGGAGAGGCTGCCCCTGGGGGCCGATCACGCGCCACCTTATTCAAGCGGCTAGGCCCTGTTCTTCACCGCGCCACCTCATCAGGTGCCTGACTCCCCAGTGCTCTCCGCAATTTTTCAAGCGCCTTCTTCTGCAGCCGGGAGACGTGCATTTGTGAGATTCCCAGAAATTCTCCGGTTTCCCGTTGGCTTTTGTTTTCGATAAACGTGCATTGGATGATCAGCTTTTCGCGCTCTGACAGTACTTGGAGCGCGTCTTCGAGCAGGAGCTTCTGGTCAACTTTTTCAAAGCCTTCATCGGGAGCACCGACAATATCCAATACGGTCACCGTGCTGCCGTCTGAGCCTGCTTCAATTGATTGATCGACTGAAGTAGCCTGATAGCTCTTGCCCATTTCCATCGCCTCTAGCACTTCCTCCTCGGAAATCTCCAGATAATCGGCAATTTCATGAACCTTCGGTGACCGCTGATACTGGTTGGTCAGCTCGTCCACCACCGTTTTGAGCTTCGGCCAAACATCCTTGACCCGCCGCGGCACATGCACACTCCAGGTTTTATCCCGTAAAAATCGCTTTATTTCCCCGATTACAGTCGGAATCAAAAACGACTCAAATGGCCGGCCAACGCTTGGGTCGAATCTTCTGATTGCCGATAACAGCCCAATCATCGCCACCTGCATGATATCCTCGTGAAAGCTTTTTCCCCTTGAGTATTTCTGTGCCAAACTTGCGACCAAAGCCGTGTAATGCTCGACTAAGATGTTCTGGGCTTTTGGACTTTCATTTTTCTGGAATTCGGCAATTAATGCTTCAATTTCTTCCTTAGTTCGTTTCATGGTTTGCGATGGCTGTGTCATGATTTTCACGCTCCCCGCCCAGATACTTCGCCATGAAGACCGTCACTCCGGAATTGTTCAACACTCGGACTTCATCCATCAGCGTTTCTATTAAAAATAGTCCTAACCCTCCCTCTGTCAATTGCTCCACAGTACTTGATTCGGTGTAAGGACCCAATTCATTTTTTGCCTGAATAAAATCAAAGCTCTTGCCGCTGTCGGCCACCGCCATTTCCAGCTTGTCCTCGTAAATGCCAAAGCCGACAATCACTTCTCCGCCCTCATCCTTGGTGTACGCATGCTGGACCGCATTTGTAACCGCCTCGCTCAAGGCAATTTTTAAATCCTCAATTTCCTCGTATGTATACCCCATCCGGCTGGCAATTCCCGATAACGTCAAACGCATGACACCCACATACTCCGGCTTGGCCGGAATTTTCATTTCAATATAATCCATCATATCGTTCTTCCCCTATCCTTTAATTTCCATTACATGACTCAATCCCGTGATTTGAAACAGCCGCTTCAGTCGCTCCGACATTTCAATCAGCCTGAGCTCGCCGCCATTATTTTTCAATTGCTTGAACAAACCGACAAACACGCCAAGCCCGGTACTGTCCAGATACGACACGTCCTTTAAATCGATGGTAATCACTTTATTTTTTCCATCCACAAGTGCCGCTAATTCCTCTCTAAGCTTTGGTGCCGTAAACGCATCAATTTCCCCTGACGCTTTAACTACCACTTCATTCTCATTTTGCTGCTTGTCTATCGTTAAATTCATCCATCCTCACCTCTACATGATTTATAGGGTATATACCCACGTTGTTTATATCTGAAACCTATTTTTTTGAAAAATTTTTTCTAGTATTATACCAAAATATGCTAAAGTCCCGAATCGAGCGGATGGCCTAGATAAATAGTGGGAGATCCGCACAAAAAAAACACGCTCAAAAGGCGTGTCTTATTTAAAAAATGATCCTCTCTTTTTCCCTTTCAACAAGTCACCGGTCCAGCCTTTCATCTTTAAATAGCCATATAATAAGGCAGTCGATACAATAATCAACACGAGCGATAGAATATAGCCAAAGCGCCACTCGAGCTCCGGCATGTGCTTGAAATTCATCCCCCATAACGCCCCGAAGGCCATCACTGGCGTAAAAATTGTTGTCATCACTGTCAATGTTTTCATAATTTCATTGCCGCGATGTGAGGAAATGACCTCCTCTAGGTTGATCATCGCATCGAGCTCGTGCTCATATTCGCCAAGCAGCGCCATCGCCCGCTCAATCCGTCTGCAGGTGCTCTTATATACCTCGCTGTTGCCATGAAGATTGATCTCTTCAATCGCCATCCGCAGTTCTTTGATTGGAATTAATACGTTCTTCGCCACTAATAATTCATGCCGGCGCGTGTAGAGCAGCTCGAGAATCTTCGTTTCATTTCGTTTTCGCACGCCCCAAATCAACGTTTTCAGCGCCACTTCAAATTTATCGATCTCCACGAGCAATCCATTGACAATTTCCCCGAGGAAAAATAAAAAGCCGTCCACGGCGTTTTCCGCGCTGCCCAGCTGCTGTTGTATTTCTTCCTGCTCATCCCCCGGCAATTCCAGACCAACCGTTACCAGCAGGTCCTTTTTTAAATAAAAATGAAAGATTTTAAAGTCCCATTCCTCACTAAAGTTTTGTTGATAAATCAATGATCCTTTCAATACCTTTTCTCCATTTTCAAGGCTGCCGACCTTGACATAGTTGGTTTGATTTTTACGGGCATGTTCAAGCCAGGCATCCGAAGCAGGATCTTGAGGAAGCGGCGGGTTGATATTCTCCAGCTCCATTTGGTGCAGCGATACCCATTTCCAATTCTGTTTGCCAAAGTAAGTCTCCAAACTACTCGCTCCCTTCTCAAAAACTCCTATTTTCTTTTTCTCCCCAAAAATTAGCCGCCCCAAACACGTTTCATCTGAGGGAGCTTGGGGTATGCATATAGAAAATCGAGAAGGAGGTTTTTAATATGAAACGGGTTGTAGGTATAGGATCGTTAGTGGCAGTAGGAGCTGGAGCCTCGGCGGCTGCGATGTGGCTATCAAATAAACCGAACCGCCTCAAAGCGGAAAGCTATCTAAGAGACATGAAGCGAAAAGTGATGCCGACAGTCTTTGAAAAAGCAGAACAACTCCCAATCCATAAAGGTGGCCACCCCCACCCGCATGACATCGAAGACAACAAAATGGTCGACGAAGGCGCCACCTACGCCGTCCAATTCTACAACGAAAAAATGCAATGATGCATGGGGACGGTTCTTCTGCCTCATTTTTGGGGAAGAACAGCGGAATCGTTCTCAAGTATCATCGAACTTTCATTAATAGCCGATTAAAACCAAATTCGAGGCTTATTAAAAAATGAGACAAGGGAAGCGCCCCTTGTCTCATTCTTCTGTCTTAACTGGAGGTGAGCATGATAGCTGTTTTCCTATTCATTTATTTCGTAATCATTTTAACCGTGATAGAAATATTTGTGATTTTGTTTCGTTTGACAGGTTTAAAGGTGGCGATATCGAGGTTTCAGGTGATTTCGATGATGACCGGCACGGGGTTTACCACTAAAGAATCGGAGTTAATCTCGGGGCATCCGATTCGCCGCAAGCTCGCTACGTTTCTCATTCTGTTTGGCGCTTTTTCCCTTGCAGTGATTATCTCTTCCATCAGCGAATTCCTTTCCAACGGACTGAGAACAAAGGAGATTCTTCTTAGTGCTGCGTCAGTCCTAATTGTTTTTAGCATCCTAAGGCAACGCCAAGTTCAAAAGCACTTATCCAATCTTTTTAATCGAAAAATGAAACAAAACATCGAGCTCGCTGATCTGCCGATAAGGGAAGTATTTTTAAAAAACCATCAAGACACGATGCTTTTTCTTACCATTTACCAAGATTCCCAGTTTGCGAACCGTACAATCCGGCAGGTCCTTCCTGACATCGATGCACTCGACCTTGAAGTCGTGTTCATCAAGCGAGGTGACATTGTCTTTCGAAAGAAGGTCTATGATAGTCCACTCCATGAAGCCGATCAAATTCTGCTATACGGCAATAAGCAGGTGATGTTCGAAACATTCCAGCCTGATATGGAGATTATGGAGAAACATTAGAGTTTACTGAACCTTAGACATTGTGTGCCCCGCTACTCCAAAAAGGCAACCATCGCAGGCAACCCGGATTAAAGACAATTCAGCTCAAATCCGGGCTGTTTTGTCTTTTAAAAGCCCTTTTAAAGACATTTCTCCCTCTATTCCACTCCATTTGTCTTTTAGAAGCACTCTAGCATTAAAAAGTGAAGCACGAGAACCGTCCCCATGCCTCACTTTTGAACATCCAGATACATTATGTGGGATCCGTTTGCTTCATTAATTTTGAAGAGCCAGCCTTGGGTTTCGAGGGTGGCGCCGGTTCCGAGTTGGGGTGCGTTGTGTTGGGTGAGGAACCAGCCGCCAATGGTGTGGACGTCTTCGGCGGCTAAACTTGTGTCGAGGAGGTGATTGACCACATCGATTGGAACTTTGGCATCTATTATATAGTGGTTTTCCGCTACCTGCTGAATGTCCGCGACTTCATCGGCATCAAATTCATCCCGCACCTCGCCGACAATTTCCTCGATGATGTCCTCTACCGTCACCAGCCCCGAGGTGCCGCCATATTCATCATGCAAAATCGCCATATGAATTCGTTCCATCTGCATTTTTACCAGCAGATCATGAATCGGGATCGTCTCTATCACCGTAATCACCGGCTGGATGTACGATTTAATTTTCCAATTTTCATAAAGACCTTTATTCATCAATCTCGCTGTTAAAAACCTTTTTACGTTCAGCACCCCGATTATATGGTCCTTATCGCCTTCGACAACGGGATAGCGGGTATACCCCTCCTCCTTCAACTTTTGGAGCACCTCCTGAACGGGCTCATCGACGGAGATGCAGCTCATATCCACCCGCGGTACCATAATTTCCTTGGCCGTCCGTTCATCAAATTCAAAAATATTGCTGACATATTGGTACTCATTCTGGTTAATCTCGCCCTGCTCCAAGCTTTCCGCCAGCAGCAGGCGCAACTCTTCCTCCGAGTGGGCCAGTTCCTGCTCCGTTGCCGGCTTAAAGCCAAACAAACCGACCAGCGCACGTGCCGAGCTATTCAATGCCCCAATAAATGGATGCATGATTTTATTGAACCAGATCATAGGCCGGGCGAACAGCAGTGTAATCGCCTCCGCTTTTTGGATTGCCACGGTCTTTGGCGCCAGTTCCCCGACTACAACATGCAGAAAGGTCACCAAAACGAAGGCTAGAACAAAGGCCAGAAAATGCGAAACAGATTCATTTAAATGCAAGACGCCGAACAACGGATGCAGCAATTTTTCAACGGTCGGCTCCCCTAACCACCCGAGCCCGAGCGCGGTAACAGTTATGCCGAGCTGACAGGCCGAGAGGTATTCATCGAGCTTAGTAACGACCTGCTTTGCCGGCACCGCCCCCTTCTTCCCGGCGAGCACTAATTCGTCAAGCCGCGACAGCCGCACCTTGACAATTGCAAACTCCACCGCCACAAAAAATCCTGTCAGGATAATCAAAACCGCGATTGTCACTAATTTAAAGATCAGCATTGACACTTCCCTCCTTTTTTTAAAAAATAACAATCCGAAATTGGCGTATCGATTCCGGATTGTAATCTTCCATTATTGGTTGTTTCCTCCTTGGTCCAGTTTGTTATCAAGCTTGCGTAAATATTTCGCTGCAAAGTCTTTACCGCCAAGACCAAATGACAGGCCGAACGCCAGGGCCAAGCCGCCTAAGAGGAGGATAAACGCAGCATTGACAATGGAATGAGCGACGCCAAGCTGGTCGAGCGCCATAAACACACTAACTGCGAAAATGGCATATTTAGCAACGACCGCTAGCGTACGGGCATAGCTTTTCTTAACCACATTTTTGACAATGCGCTCAGTCAGGTTCCCAACATACAGGCCAACCCCCAGAATCACCAGAGCGGCGAACAGCATAGGCAGGTAAGCCAGCACCGCCGACGCAAGGGTTACTAGGAAGTCCAAGCCAACCAATTGCAGTGCTTCCACAGTAAATAACAGGACAATCACGATTTTCACAAGCATACCCACAAGCTGGGACAAGCTGTACTTCGCTGACTCAGGACCAACAGCACCACCAATCCCCAATTGATGAAGCAAACCATCAAACCGCAAGCGCCACAGCATTTGCGCAACCAGCTTTTCGACCCACTTGCCAAGCCAGATTCCCGCCAATATCAAAACCACCGCGACCGCGATATTTGGAATCAATGCCACCACTTTTTCCAGCATCGCAATCGCCGGAGCCGATACTCCTTGTAGGTCCAACTTTTCCAGGGCGGTAATAATGGTGGGAATTAAGATTAAGATTAACGCAATATTTCCGACGATCCCAGCAAGGTCCAGGCTTCCCTTCATTCCGAACCGCTCGCCAAGCTTTTCACTGCCAATGCTTTTTAAAAAATTCGATAAAATATCACGGACCAATTTCCCCAGCAGCCAACCGATGAACACAATCAACGCCGCGGCAAACAGCTTCGGAATAAATGATAGGAAGGTTGTCAGAATTCCGGCGACCGGCTCTGATACCCCCTCGATTTGCAGGGCGCCGAGCACCCCTGGCAGGAACAGCAGCAGGACAAAATAGAACAGCGCTTTGGTGATTTTCGCCACTTTTTCGCGGCCATCGATTTCGGTTTTGGCCAGCTTCCATTTGGCTAACCTATCTGGCAAATGCAGCGCCGTCGCCCCTTTTTCAAATGCCTTGCGCAGGACGGTCGCGACAATCCAGGCAAACAATAGGATTAACGCCGCTTTTAATACGTTCGGAATCGCGCCGGTAATCGACGACAGCATATGAACCAGCGGAGACGCGATATAGCTTAAGTTCAACATATTAAAGAAGATAATCCAGACAAACACCAGTAATAGGTAGTAAACAATTTTTCCAATGATTTTTTCTGAAGAATACTTTCGACTTCCGTAGCCTGAAAAAAGCTTGTCATCGAAGCTTGTTTTCTTGAGGGCCGCTTCCGTCACTTTCCCCATTTTTTTGGCCACCAGCCAGCCTACTATTAATAGAAGTAGTGCGAGGATCAAGATTGGCAGCCGATCCGTGTATATGTACCACTCGGCCAACATGTCGTTTACGTTCATATTCATCTCTCCTTTTTGTTTGTCGTGCCTGATACGTATTTAACCCCTTTTGGAAAAATTGAAACCTCTTTTTCTAGCAGAAAAGTTTTTTCAAAAAAATGTTTCATCCTTTTTTTCGCTGGGAATATAGATGGTGCACGGCAAACGAACCGGGAGGCGTCAAGCTGATTTGGTTCGTTAAAAATTTTTGGGAGGGAATAGAATGATGTTGAATCGCAAGAATTTAGCTGTTGCCGGAATGGCTGCGTTATTGACATTTGGCGGGTTAGCCGGCTGCGGCGACGGTGTCGACCAGGATAATGGCCTTAGCGATGGCAAACAAAAGGATCAGATTGATAACGATACAAAAGCCAGCGCCAAAGGCACCATGCAAGAGGCAAAGGACAATATTAAAGAAGCCATGAAAGATGTCGAGCAGGAAATGAAGGAAAAAAGTCAAAATTAAAGTTTTTCTAAAAAAGGTTTCGCTGTAAACACAATAGGGTAACAAACAAATTAAAGGAGGTAAAAACAATGAATAAAGAAAAGATAAAAGGCAGTGTTGATCAGGTGAAAGGTGAACTAAAAGAACAATGGGGCCGTTTAACGGATGACGAGTCCAAGGTCGTAGAAGGTAAGGTCGACAAGGCGAAAGGAAAAGTAAAGGAAGGATACGGAGAAGTCAAGGACAAGCTGTCGGACTAATGTAAGCATGGCATCTAGTAATCTATTAAAAATAGAGGAGGAAATGAAATGGACAAGCATATGAAGAATGTGGTGGGTGTATATGACACGGAACAGGAAGCGATTAATGCGATTGATCGACTATTAGATCAAGGATACCACAAGAATGAAATCTCTATGATTGGAAAAAACGTTGAACAGGTTTCCGTAGACACAGGTACTGCGATAGAAGAAACGGCGGCGACCGGAGCGGCTGTCTGCGGTGTCCTTGGCGGAATACCAGGATTACTGGCAGGGGCTGGCGCACTAGCTATACCGGGAATTGGCCCGCTTGTCGCGGCTGGACCGATTGCGGCCGGGCTTATGGGAGCCATTACCGGGGCTGGTATTGGCGGTTTAACCGGAGCGTTTGTCGGAATGGGCATTCCCCACGAAGAGGCGGAGTCCTATGAAAAGTCAGTTAAAGAAGGAAAAATTATAGTATTGGTTGAAAAGCGCTGTGATAATCGAAATGACCGCAACTATTTACATGAGGATACCGAGCTTGATCACCCGCCATTAGTGGGCGTAGATGGGCGGAATCGCAAGGAAGACGGGGTTACTTCAGAGGTACCGCCGTTACCAGATTCTAGCTATCAATCTCGTGAATTCGGCTCAAGCATAAAGGAAGATGGAATCATGGGGAAGAGCCCCAGTGGAACGTCACTAAAAGAGGACCCCAGCACCCTTAAGACCGCAAACAACAGCTCAATGGCCCAGGACTATTCCGAAGTGAAGAAGCTTGGCCAGGAAATGGAACAACAACGTACAGAAGAAGAGCTCCGTGACGATCATCTTAAACCAGACCCGCTGCAATCAACTAAAAAAGCTTAAGATTCATTCACCCACTACCATCTACCATCCTAAAAAAGAGGCTTAGGCCTCTTTTTTGTGTGCATGAAGCATAGGGACGGTTCTCGTGCATCATTTCGCTGTTGAGACATGAGAACCGTCCCCGTACCCCATCCCGCGCCTCATTTTCACTGTTGATGCACGAGAACCGTCCCCGTGTCCCATTCACATGCCCATCTCCCCCATGCATAAGGAACCACAAAATGGAAAATAGTAAACATGCGTGAATTAATTTCCAAATGGGCTTTTCCTTTTAAGGGTGATAAGGATGAAAGTTGAAAAAATCAGTCAGCTCCAGCTTTTTTACTTGATGACTGGGTTTGTATTAGGGACTGCGATGATTTTAGGTCTTGGTCATGAAGCAAAACAGGATTCGTGGATTTTTATTCTGATCGGTATGTCTTCCAGCCTGATTTTAATGGCCGTCTATACTCAATTGGCTGCCTATTATCCCGGTGATTCACTGGCTCAGATGCTTCCTAAGCTGCTCGGGAAGTTTCTTTCCTATCCAATCATCCTGTTATATATTTTCCATTTTACCTATTCGGCTGCCAGAGGGAGCAGGGAATTAGGGGATTTGATTGACTCCACCATATTAAGTGAAACCCCGTTGGTTGTGATTATCGGAAGCTTTATGGCCCTGATGGTGTATTGTCTGCGGGGCGGAGTGGAAACGTTTGGCCGAATGGCCGAAGTCGTCTTTCCAATTTATATATTTTCTCTCATTCTGATTTGGATTCTTTTGTTTAGTGTCGACCAATTTAGTTTAAAAAACCTCACTCCCATACTTGGAAATGGCGTAACACCGGTTTTGAAAAAAGCAGTCCCTGCCGCAATCAACTTTCCATTCGGCGAAACCATTGTCGTCCTGTTGTTTTTCCCGCTTTTGACCAACAAGGGGCAGGTTCGAAAGATTGGCATGTCCTTCCTTCTTGTAGGAGGCATCCTGTTAACGATCAATTCCATTATGTTGCTTGCGATTTTGGGACCGGAAATTTACAACATCGACCTTTTTTCACTACTCGCTGCGACGCAGATGGTTTCCGTCGCCGATTTCCTCGAGCGATTTGATGCACTTGTTATTTTAATGATGGTATCTGGCGTATTTTTTAAGGTTGGTGGTTTCATATTAGCGGCTGCTATTGCCACTTCTCATTTATTCAAATTAAAACAAACCCGTTCTGTCGTGCTGGGACTTGGTACCATCATTGTCCCTTTATCGTCGATAACCGCGTCAAGCTATGTTGAACATTTAGAATTTGGATTTAAGTTTTATGTCCCATATGTCCATACCGTTTTGCAAATTATCTTGCCGATTCTGTTTTTATGTATTGCCTTCATTCGTAAAAAACTAGGGTCCAAATAGGTGGTGCCGCCTTTGAGATTTTTCAAGCGACAAAAAAAATTACCAGCTCTTCTTCAGGAGCAAAGTGAAAATAATCCATTATCAGGAAATCTCGATGAAGACCTTCATCGGTTTAAACAGCTTTTTGAAGGGGCTGCTGATTTTAGTTATCGAGAGCTGCAAATAGGTTCTAACTATTCAGCCGTTGTTTTATACCTGAATGGATTGGTTGATATGGAAAGAATGGAACTGAATGTCATCCAGCCTTTGATAAGCCGATACGAAGAACTGCTCCAGCATCCTAAGCCGGCCCTTGACCAATTTAAGGGCGTTCTGAATGCATCTCATGTGTTTCAGGTAGAAACGTTCCAAACAATCGTGGACCAACTTTTGGCAGGCGGCACCATTGTCTTAATTAATACGTTTAAAAAAGTGCTTGTTATCAGCGAACAGAAATGGGAGCAGCGCTCGGTTGATGAACCTGTTTCTGAAGCGGTTGTGTTGGGCCCGCGCGAAGGATTTACTGAAAATATCCGAACGAATACCAGCATGATTCGCAGACGTTTAAAAACAACGAAATTGAAATTGGAATATATGAAGTTAGGAAATCTCTCGCAAACGAATGTGGCCATCGTCTATCTTGAAGGAATCGCAGATGCCTCCATTGTGGAGGAGGTTCGCAGCCGATTAAACAGGATTGAGATTGATGCGATTGAGGACAGCAGTTATATTGTTGAGTTTATTGAGGATGAACCGTTCTCCGTGTTTCCCCAGGTTTTGCAAACGGAACGGCCCGACCGGCTTGCTGGCAACCTGTTGGAGGGAAGAATCGGCATTATTGCGGACAATAGCCCTTTTGCGCTGATTGTTCCGGTCACTTTTTTTCAAATGATGAACTCTCCGGAGGATTATTATGGAAGGTTTATCATGACAACGTTTATTCGACTAATACGATACTTATTTTTATTAATTGCCTTATTATTTCCCTCTATTTATATTGCGGTGACCACGTTTCACCAAGAATTGCTGCCTACCAATCTCTTGTTTAGTGTCGCGGCCTCAAGGGATAAGGTACCATTTCCTGCGGTTATAGAAGCATTATTGATGGAAATCACCTTCGAGGCACTGCGTGAGGCCGGGCTGCGATTGCCAAGACCCATTGGATCAACGGTCAGTATTGTCGGTGCATTGGTAATTGGCCAAGCTTCTGTAGAAGCGGGAATTGTTTCCGCTCCGTTAGTCATTGTTGTAGCCACGACCGGGATTGCATCTTTTATGTTTCCTAGTTATCCATTGACAGGGGCCATCCGGCTTCTTCGCTTTTTTTTAATTTTTATGGCTGGGACGCTTGGATTTTATGGAATTCTTCTCGGCGTTTTCTTTATCTTGGTTCACCTTGTGCAGCTTCGCTCGTTCGGTGTCCCCTATCTTTCACCGCTCGCACCGTTCCATTTTAATAATATGAAAGATATCATCATTCGCGTTCCATGGTGGAAAATGAATGAACGGCCGCATGAAACAGGAAAAAGCAATTTAAAGAGGATGAATTATAAACCTCGTAAATACTAGTTTGTTTTTTTAAAAAAAAGGCAGGGATACGAATGAACGTGATGAGGCTGTTTTTCCTATTGGTCATAACCGTATTTCTGACAGGCTGCTGGAACCGTATTGAAATTAATGATATTGCCATCGTGACGGCAATTGGAATAGACCTAGTGGAAGACGATAAGGTCCATCTCTCCCTTCAAGTAGCCATTCCATCGAAGTTGGGATCGACAACAGGAAGCGGCGGAGAAAGCGGCAAAGGTTCACTGGTCATTTCCGATACCGGTGTCACGATTTCTGAAGCATTCCGAAATATTCAAGGCAAGCTTCCAAGACGGATTTTCTTTTCCCAAAGCCGGGTTCTGTTAATTGGCGAGGATTATGCCAAAAAGGGCGTCACCCCGGTTATCAATTTCCATACAAGATACAATAAAACGCGGATCAACAGTTTTATTATGTTTACAAAAGGCGAAGCATCTAAAGTCATCAATAGCATGCCAAAGTTTGAGAATATTTCCGCCGAAGAAATAAAAGAACTGAACAAGCTGAACATTGGGCTGAAAGTTTATATACGAGATTTTCTCAATATGCTTCTTACAGATGGATTGGAGCCATACGCACCACTGTTTACATTAGAGGCATTGGAGGTAAAACCGAAAAATAAATCAGTGCACGTCCAAAGCATCAAGGGAACGGCCGTGTTTAAAGGGGACAAGCTAATCGGCTGGATGGATCAATTGGAAACCCGGGGTCTTTTATGGCTCAAGAATGAAATAGAATCAGGGATTGTTTCCATTAAAATACCGAAGGAGCAAGGCGGAGGAAATATCAGTATGGAAATCCTCAAAACAGATACAAAGTTGGAACCAAAACTAAAAAATGGTCATTTACAAATGAACCTAACCGTCTCCACTAGATTGAATTTAATAGAAAATGATTCGCAGTTGAATTTATTTGATACAAAAGTAATCAAGGATTTGCAAAACAAAGTGGATAAAGAAATTGACGGACGTATTCAAATGACGGTTGATAAGGTCCAAAAGGAGTATCAGTCGGACATTTTAGGATTCGGGCAAGCGGTCTACCGGAAATACCCGAAACAATGGAAAACCAGCTATCAAAAGAACTGGGATCAAGAATTTCCGAGATTGGCGGTCACCATCCATACGAATTCTATTATAAAAAGAATCGGTGTAACTAAATAATTCCAAAAGGGGACATGAACATGCTAAGGACCCTTATCATCGCCCTCGTTTTTTTCGTCATATTCATTTGGGAAACATCAGGGTTATTGAGAAAAAAAGAAATAAAAGAACTCATTATCTTTTCTTTTTTAACTTTGATTGGATTAGTATTATGTATCTTTGGTTTGATACGGGATTTAATTTGATTTGGATTGTGGTGATGGTGAAAAAGTGATTGTTTTACTTCAGATTAGTTACTTCTAAGATTACCTTTTTCCATTTACTCGTCACTTTACCTGGTTTACTCGCCGAAAATTATAATTTACTCGCCAACTTTTGCGGTTTACTCGCCCAAATCTAGATTTTACTGGCCAACCCTCATCTAGAGCGACTGAGCCATCCAAATCAGGTAACTTTTCAATTGACCTTTTTGGGGATATTTCCATTTATTTGGATATACTTTCCGATTTGGTGAGCTTACTTTCCAATTGAGGAGAAATACTTTCCACATACATAATTTTACTTACACTTTTAAGCTAAATACTTACCAGAATACCTGATTTACTTTCCAATCTTATTTTTCAGGGGGAATTCACCCCAGGCGGCGAGGCCTGACTCAGGTAGCATATGAAATCTTAATAATACCTTTTTAAAATTTACTCGCTGAATATGAGATTTTACTCGTCAAAAGATAGGATTTACTCGCCAACTTTTGACTTTTACTCGCCCAAATCCTGATTTTACTCGCCAACCCTTTATTTTTGCCTTATAAAAAAAGAAAGAGGCCAAGGAGCAAAAACCCCCAAGCCTCTTTCTCAAAAATTAACTAAAGAAATCCTGAACAATATCCAGGTTATTATGCATAAAATCGAGCGCGATGTTTGGCATAATACCGAACAACACTGAACCAACCACTGCCACAATCAACACAACCACAATTCCGAACGGCATGTTGAATTTGCTGCCCGCACCCTCACCTTCAGATGCGGCCGGAGCCGGACGGAAGAAGATTTGCGTCATGACGCCGAAATAATAGAAGTACGATACGACCGTGGTCGCAATCATCACCGAAGCCAGCACGTAATGCGGCTGACCGGCAAAGGCGCCCACAAAAATGTTTAATTTACCGATGAAGCCCGCAGTACCCGGGAAACCAGCCAAGGAAATCAACAAAATTCCCATTGTCACAGCCAGCCACGGTGAGCGGCGGTACAAGCCGGCAAAGTCCGCAATCTTCGTGGAACCTGTTTTTTCTGACACCACCTGGATTACTGCAAATGCGCCCATGTTCATGAACAAGTACGCCAGCAAATAGAACCAGATGGAATAGAACATATTCGATGTTAACGTTGTTACGGCTACTAATAAATAACCAGCGTGCGCGATACTCGAATACGCGAACATCCGCTTAATATCAGACTGCCGCAATGCCACAACGTTACCGATAATCATCGTAGCCGCTGCAATCACTGCAAGGTAGTTTTGCATATCCAACAAGATTGGAATCGAACCCGGTCCGTTTGTGGCCGCAGAACCAAATACCGTTAACAAAATCCGAACAACAATCACAAAACCGGCTGTCTTCGAAACAACGCTCAAGAACGATGTAACCGGCGTTGGCGCACCTTGGTACACGTCTGGTGCCCACATGTGGTATGGAGCAGCCGCCAATTTAAACGATAAACCAACCAATATCATCAAGAACGATAAGCCAAGCAAGTACGCCTGCTGCCCGTCCATTAGCATCGACAGCTGGCCCGCAATTTCCAGTAAGTTCGTCGAACCAGTTAATCCGTACACATAGCTCATCCCGAACAACGCAATTGCGGAAGAAATACCGCCGTTGATGACGTATTTCATCGCGGACTCGTTGGAGCTTAACCGGTCCTTCTGAATCCCCGCTAAAATATAAGAAGGAATCGATAACAGCTCAAGGCCGATATAAAGCGTGATTAAATCGCCGCTTGAGGTCATCACCATGGCGCCTAATAACGCTGATAATAATAGGTAATAAAACTCGCCCGTATATCTTTCCAAGCCATCAGTCGCTTTGTAGCTAGTAGCCAATAACAATACCAGCGCCCCGCCGCCCAGAATCAGCAGCTTAAACGCGATCGCAAAGCTGTCGAGGCGGAACGTGTCATGCAGGATTGACTCGACGTGACCGCCGGCCATTCCGAAGACCGAAACCATCGCCGCAAGGATGGCCGCAATGCCAATCCAGCCGAGGATTTTCCGGTCCATATGTTTTGGCATAAACAAATCCATAATCACCAAAATTGCAATCACAGCAAGGATGATGAATTCCGGTGTCATGATGCTCCAGTTTAACGATTGAAATTGCTCAAAACTCATCCTTCATCACCCTCCTAACCCAAGCATGATAGTCTCAAGTGTAGCTTGAAGCGGTGAACTTAGGACACTTGGGTAAACACCAATTAACACGATTAACGCTAGTAAAACTACAACCGGCACGAATTCTACGCCCTTCAAATCGACCACACCGGTGAACTCGCGGTGCGCCTTGCCAAACGTCATGCCAAGTACAGCACGAAGCAGGTACGCTGCGGTCATGATGATGCCGATTGTTCCGACAGCAGCAACCCATGGAAGTTCCTTAAACAAGCCAAGGAAGGCCATGAATTCGCTGACGAACCCAGACATGCCTGGCAAGCCAAGTGACGCCATTGCACCAGCCAATAAGAAGCCAGCTGCAAGTGGCATGCCTTTCGCCACACCGCCAAGGTTTTCGATGAGCGACGTATCGGTCCGCTCGTATAAAACTCCCACTAAGAAGAACAATAAAGCTGAAATCAAACCATGCGATACCACTTGGAAAATCGCACCTTGGACGCCGGCCTCATTCATCGCCGCCAGTCCAATAAGCACAATGCCCATGTGGGAAATCGACGAATATGCTAAGACCATTTTAAAGTCAGATTGAATAAACGCCAGGAACGCTCCGTAAAGCAGGTTAATCACGCCAAGAATCGCAATCAAAGTCGCAAGCGTTTCGAATTGCTTTGGAAAAATTCCCATCCCAAAGCGGATTAAACCGTATGCACCGATTTTTAGTAGAATCCCAGAGTGAATCATAACTACGGATGGCGGTGCCTGCACGTGAACTTTCAACATCCAGCTGTGCAACGGGAAAATCGGCAATTTCACGCCGAACGCAATTAATAAGGAAATCAATAAACCTAGTTTTAAGTCATCTGACAGCGGCGCACTTGGATCGGCCATGATTTTTGTCAACAGGTCGATGTTGGTCGTGCCTGTTTTGGCAAAAAGAATCATGATCACGATTAATAAAACCGCTGAGCCTAATCCGTTATAGATTAAGAAGCTATAAGCTGCTTTTTCTTTTTCAAAATAACCCCATTTTCCAATCAGGAAGAAAGTTGGGATAAGCGTAATCTCGAAAAAGATGAAGAACAGGATTAAGTTTTCCGCTGTGAACACGCCGAGCATGCCGACTTCTAAAAGAAGGAACAGCATGAAGTAGCCTTTCCATTCTTTTTTCACAAACCTTGCAGCAATGGCAGCAAGTGTTGCGACAACGGCAGTTAACACGACGAGCAGCAGTTGAAAGCCGCTTAAGCCAAGCTCATAATACACTGAAAAAATTGGCGCATCGCCGCTCATACCGCGGAATTGAATCCATTCATGTCCAAATGTGAAATCCGATAATTTTTTTCCGGCAAGATAATGAGCGTACGCAGCAAGCGCTAAGGCTAATGCCGGCAGTGTTGCCAGGAAGCCGACGAATTTGATCGCTTTTTCCTGCGATTTAGGCATAAAAGCTAACACGACAATACCTAGTAAAGGGGAGAATACTAGTGTTGTCAGAACCCAAGATAAATTCATTTCAAGTACCCCCCTGTTAATGCAAAGATGACCGCTAATACTGCGAGTCCGATAAAGGCCACTGCTCCGTAGGTTTGCACCTGTCCGTTCTGCATTTTCGAACCTGTTCTGCCAAGCCCTTGCACGAACCCGGCCACGCCTTTGACGATGCCTTCAACAAGGAACACGTCAATGAAGCGCAGGAAGTAGCTGAAGCCTTTAACAAAATTAACGACGATTAATTGATAGAATTCGTCCACATAATATTTGTTCAGTAAAATGGTATGCAGTGTGCCGCCTGCGCCGCTGAGCCAGTCGCGGGCTACACTCCGCTTGCTGTACATTAACCATGCCAAGAAGATTCCCAGCAAGGAAACGACGGTGGCAGCAATCATGATCCAGGCTGGACCTTCGATATGGCTGTGTCCGAGTGCTTCGTTGCCGTCAACAAGCCAGTCGCCAAGGAACGAACCGAACCATGGTGTGTTCACGTAACCGCCGATGATAGCCAAAACGCCAAGGACAAGCATTGGCAGAGTCATTACGGATGGTGACTCGTGAACATGTTTTTGTTCGCCGCGTGCTTCGCCAGTGAACACCAGGAAGAACAAGCGGAACATATAGAATGCGGTAAAGAACGCCGCGATTAACGCTAATAGGAATAGCACCGGATGGCCGCCTTCCCATGCTGCGACTAGAATTTCATCTTTACTGAAGAAACCGGATAGTCCCGGCACCCCGCTGATTGCGAGTGTTCCGATTAAGAATAACGGACCGGTAAATTTTAACTTTTTCCAAAGGCCGCCCATTTCCTCGATGTTCTGAGTGTGAACCGCATGGATTACGGAACCGGCTGCCAAGAATAGCAATGCTTTGAAAAATGCGTGTGTCATCAGGTGGAACACACCGGCCACATAACCGGCAGAACCAAGCGCCAGCATCATGTAGCCAAGCTGTGAAACAGTTGAATACGCGAGAACACGTTTAATATCCGTTTGCACAAGGCCGATGCTTGCGGCAAAAATGGCCGTAAACGCACCGATAGTGGCTACAGTCAGCAGCGCTGTTTGGCTCGCTTCGAAAAGCGGGAAAAGCGCAGCAACCAAGTACACACCGGCGGCAACCATTGTGGCGGCGTGGATTAACGCCGAAACTGGTGTCGGACCTTCCATCGCGTCCGGAAGCCAGGTGTGAAGCGGGAACTGACCAGATTTACCAACCGCTCCGATAAAGATTAAGATGGCTGTCAAGGTAATCATCGTCTGTGATACAGCGCCGCCTTCCACTGCCTGGAAAATTTCGCTGTATTCAAAGCTTTTTGTTTGCCAGAAAAGAAGAATCATCCCGATAAACAGACCAACGTCCCCGATCCGGGTCATGATGAAGGCTTTCTTAGCGGCTGCCTTCGCTTCTTCTTTGTAAAAATAAAAACCGATTAATAGGAACGAACCGACACCGACAAGTTCCCAGAAGATATAAGTTTGGAGCAGGTTCGGCGAAATGACGAGACCGAGCATCGCAAACGTAAATAATCCTAAGTATGCATAGAACACTGGAAAGCGCTCATCCCCATGCATGTACCCTTTGGAGTAGGTATGTACAAGAAAGCTGACAAGCGATACGATAAACAGCATTAATGCATTTAATTGATTCACTTCAAAGCCCGCTGTTAGATGCAGATCTCCTATCGTGAGCCAGTCAAACTTGTTGATATAGGTTGGCTCTGAAAAGCGCTCGAATAACACGAGAATTGAGAAAACAAGCGATGCCAGCGTAAGCAGAATCCCCACATACGCACTCGCCTCCCTCAGCCGCTTACCGATGAGAAGAAGGATCAAAAACGATAATAGCGGGAAAAGCGGTATAAGCCATGCATTTTCCATCATTATCATCCTTTGTCTGGGTGGTTGAATGCCCCACCCGGAATTAGTCGAAATTGGCGTCGTGTCTACCGTGGGCGGACAAATGTCCACACGCGGAGCCTGACACCCTTAGTGTGCTGTGCACTATTGTTACAGTGGCAATGCCGCCTGACGGGCCCATCTGCCACCTTTTAGTGTTTCATTTGGTCCATTTCGTCAATATTGACCGTTTTCCTGTTACGGTAAAGCGACATTAGGATAGCCAGACCTACGGCTGCTTCGGCAGCAGCGACGGCCATGGCGAACAACGCGAAAACCTGTCCGGTGATGGACGGGCTCAAGCCGTATTTGCTGAAGGTGACGAGGTTGATGTTCACAGCATTCAGCATCAATTCAATGGAAATCAACACGATCACGGTATTTCTTTTTGTAAGCGCACCGTACAAGCCGATGCAAAATAAAATGAGTGCTAGCGCCAGGAACGCTGAAGCGGGGACTGAACTCATTTGCTATCCCCCTCCTTATCCTCTCGTTTAGCTAAAATAATCGCGCCGATCAGAGATGCTAATAGTAAAACAGATACAAATTCAAATGGAATAATATATTTGCTGTATAATGCTTTACCAACTTCCAGCGTGTTGTTTTCATTTAGTGTAGAAGGAACCTGCTCGATTGGGAAATTGTAAATGCCGACGTAAACGGCAAAGGCAAAGCCCACAACACCTAGGAATAACAAGATTTTTCTCCACTTGCTGCCATGAGAGGCACTATCACCCTCATCATCGTACGGCTTCGTTAACATAATCCCGAACAGCATGATGATCGTAATCGCACCGGAATAGATCAGTATCTGCACCGCTGCCACGAATTCGGCATTGAGCAGAATGTAGATTCCGGCAATGGCCACGAATGTGAAGATTAAGGCCACGACCATGTGTACGACTTTGTTCAGGTTCAGTAAAAGCACGCCGCCGATAATCGCCACAAGCGCAAGGGCCATAAATGCGAAAAACTCGCCTGTTAATGTCATGCTTTATTCACCTGCCGTACGTTTTCGTCGTTCTCATCCAAATATTCAAGGTTCTTAAATAACATGTCCCGGCTATATTCTGCCAGCTCAAAGTTATTCGTCATAACGATCGCCTCTGTCGGGCAGACCTCTGTACAAAGGTCGCACAGGATACAGATTTCAAAGTTAATATCATATGTGTCGATGATTTTCCCTTTTTTCGTTGGGTCCGGATGCTTCTTACCCGTTAACTGAATGCAATCCGTCGGGCAAATATTTGCACACTGGTTACAGACGATACATTTTTCAGGATAAAACTTCTGAATCCCGCGGAACCGGTCCGGAAGCGGCAGCGGCTCATTCGGATAATCATAAGTAACCTTCTCACGAGACAACTGCTTCAGGGTATACTTCAAGCCTTTAGCTAATCCAAGCACGTTTTTCACCCCTTTTAAAAATTTTCACTTCTATTAATTGTGGTGCCTATAAGCGGTGCCTGACACCCATTTATTTTTTTAAAAAAATAACGATTTGATGATTGCCGTCAGCATAATGTTTGCTAATGCCACTGGCATTAAGATTTTCCAAGCGAATTCCATGAGTTTATCGGCGCGCATCCGTGGGAATGTGCTTCGGAACCACAGATAGAGGAACAAGATCACGCAGAACTTCAACGCGAACCAAACGGCTCCCGGGATAAAGTCAAGGAATCCGAATGGGGCCATCCAGCCGCCAAAGAATAATACGGTAA
Organism: Neobacillus sp. SAB-20_R2A; assembly: GCF_049568635.1. Lineage (NCBI taxonomy): Bacteria > Bacillati > Bacillota > Bacilli > Caryophanales > Bacillaceae > Neobacillus > Neobacillus sp. SAB-20_R2A. Next base: position 5,709,035 of record NZ_CP145895.1, read on the forward strand.
TTAAGGCCGTCATTGCGAACAAATACACATATTCTGCCAGCATAAAGAATGCCCAGCGGAAACCGGTATACTCGGTATGATAACCGGCAACAAGCTCGGACTCTGATTCCGGAAGGTCAAACGGTGTCCGGGACAGCTCCGCAGTCGATGCGATTAAAAACACGATAAACCCGATTGGCTGCAGTAAAATGAACCAGCCATGCTTTTGGGCATGAACGATATCATTTAAGTTCAAGCTGCCCGATAATAAAATAACGCCAAGAACGGACATAACAAGGGGAATTTCATACGAAATCATCTGTGCTGTTGCCCGCGCTCCCCCAAGCAGGGAGTATTTGTTGTTGGAAGCCCAGCCCCCAAGCAGAATTCCGAAAACCGTCAATCCGGATACGGCCACATAGTAGAGCAGCCCGACGCCAAGGTCAGCGAACTGAAAACGGTCTGTAAACGGAATCGTTGCCAGCACCATGAACGATGGTGCGAAAGCGATGACCGGCGCCAAAATAAACATTGGGCGGTCAGCCAGTTTCGGGATGATATCTTCTTTTAATAACAGCTTTAAAACGTCGGCAACGGTTTGCAATAGTCCAAAGCGTCCGCCGAGCTGGTTCGGACCGTGACGGAGCTGAATGTAACCCATAACCTTCCGTTCCGCCAGGATAGAGTACGTAACAAACCCTAATACAACTAGTAGTAAGACAGCTCCAAAGATAAAGAAGAAGAAAAAGTTAAACCAACCAGGACTTGATTGCAGCAGATCCTGTATCATTAGCCATCCACCTCTCCAAGGACAATGTCAATTGCCCCTAAAATGGCAATCATGTTTGCAATGTTTTCTCCCTTTAATAGCTTGGGAAGAATTTGCAAGTTATAGAAAGATGGTCTTCTAAATTTTAAGCGGTACGGTTCTTTCTTCCCGTCGCTGTAAATATAGCAGCCAATTTCCCCGCGCGGCGATTCAATTCTGACAAAAGCTTCCCCTTTTGGCGCCTTGATGATTTTCGGCACCTTCGCGAGGATTTCGCCTTCCTCAGGGAACTGCTCAGCAGCCTGCTCTAAAATTTTCAACGATTCTTCGATTTCCGCCAGGCGGCACTGGTAACGCGCCCAGGCATCTCCACTTTCCTGAACCGGAACATCAAAGTCGAAGCGGTTGTAGATGGAATACGGCTCGTCTTTGCGCAGATCCCATTTCACGCCGGTACAGCGCAGGTTAACACCGCTCAAGCTGTATTGCAGCGCGTCTTCCTTCGAATACTTGCCAATTCCTTTTACTCGGTTTAAGAAAATCTCATTCCCGGTTACTAGGTCGTGGTAGCCGGCAAGCTGTTCGCGCATATACGGAACAAATTCTTTTACTTTTTGAATCCAGCCCTCCGGCGCATCCCACTTGACGCCGCCGACACGCATGTAGTTAAACGTCAATCGTCCGCCTGAAAGCTCGTTCAGCATGTTAATAATCATTTCCCGCTCTCGGAATGCATAGATGAACGGGGATGTTGCCCCAAGGTCAAGCAGGTATGTACCCCACCAAACCAGGTGACTCGCTACCCGGCCCAATTCCATCGCAATCACGCGCAGGAAATCCGCCCGTTCCGGAATCTCGATTCCCATCATCGTTTCTACTGCGTGACAGAGCACGTAGTTGTTGGTCATCGCAGACAGGTAGTCCATCCGGTCTGTGTACGGAATAATTTGTGTATATTGCAGGTTCTCAGCCAATTTCTCAGTCCCGCGGTGCAGGTAACCGATGACAGGCTGTGCTTCGGTAATGATTTCCCCGTCCAGTTTAACGACAAGCCGGAATACGCCGTGCGTACTTGGATGCTGAGGACCTACGTTAAGCATCATTTCTTCTGTTTTGATCACTGGTTACACCTCCACATCATACGGCTCATAGTCTTTTCTCAGTGGATAGCCAACCCATTCTTCGCCAAGCATAATCCGGTGCAGGTTTGGATGCCCGGTAAACTTGATGCCAAGTAAGTCGTATGCTTCACACTCAGGCCAGTCAGCGCCCGCCCATACTGGCTGCAACGATTCGATGATCGGCTCATTCCGGTCAATCTTCACCTTGAAGGCGACGGATTGACGGTTTTTGTATGAGTATAAGTGAACATAAATTTCCATATGTGTTTCAAAGTCAGTTCCGTGTAGCTCTGATAAATAGTCGAAGCCTAACAGCTCATTATATTTTAAAAATTGTGCAAGCTTAAAGTAGGCTTCCCGCTTCACCACAAGGGTAGGAACATCCTTAGATAGTTTATTAATATAAAAATCTTCTAAAACATCTGAACCCATGTTTTCTTCGATTACCTTCACGTACTTGTCTAGGTACGGCTGGTTCGGTGATGGTTTTGCTTCAGCTGCTGGTTCTGCAGCTCCTGCCCCGCCTTTTGCTGCGGCTGCTTTGGCCTTTGCTGCGGCTACTGCGGCTGCCTTCGCTTTCGCGGCGGCGATAGCTTTTGCTTTTTCATCATCGCCTGCTGGTGCGTCTTCCGCACCGCCTTCACGTTTTGCTTTGGCTGCGGCCGCTGCTTTGGCCTTCGCTGCTGCGGCGGCCTTGGCTTTGGCGGCTGCGGCTGCTTTCGCTTTGGCGTCGTCTCCGCCTGCTTCTGCGGCAGGTTCTGCGCCTTCGTCCGCGCCACCCGCTAGCTCCATTGCTTTCCGTTTCGCTGCTGCGGCCGCTTTTGCTTTCGCTACAGCTGCGGCTTTTTTCTTCGCCAGGTCATCGGCGTCCCCGCCTGCTCCTGCGTCTGCGGCTGCCGGTGCTTCTGGTGCTGCAGCAGGTTCTGCTGCCTGGTCTGCACCACCCGCTAGCTCCATCGCTTTCCGTTTTGCTGCTGCGGCTGCTTTTGCTTTCGCTACAGCTGCGGCTTTTTTCTTCGCTAGGTCATCGGCGTCTCCGCCTGCTCCTGCGTCTGCGGCTACCGGTGCTTCTGGTGCTTCTACAGGTGCTGCTGCCTCTGCTGCTGGCTCTACATCCGCGATGCCTTCACGTTTCTTTTTCGCTAACGCTGCTGCTTTCGCTTTCGCAGCGGCTGCAGCTTTTTTCTTCGCTAAATCGTCAGCGTCGCCTGCTCCTGATGCAGCAGGTGCCTTTTCCGGTTCAACAGGCTTCGGCTCAGCTTCTTGCTTTGGAGCAGCTGACTCAGCCGGCTTCTGACCTGGAGCTTCCCCGGCTGCACGGGCTGCTCGTTTCGCTGCCGCTTCGGCCTTTGCCTTTGCCACGGCCTCTCGCTTTAATTGTTCGAGATCTTTTTCCCCGCTCATTTATCAGGTCACCTTCTTCCCAGTCTTCGCTTCATAACGAATTTTTTCCTTCAATTTATTGATTCCATAAATTAAGGCAGCTGGGTTTGGCGGGCAGCCTGGGATATACACGTCAACCGGCACAATCTGGTCAACACCCTTAACGACGGAATACGATTTTATGTACGGTCCTCCTGCCGTTGCACAGGAACCCATCGCGATTACCCATTTTGGCTCCGGCATCTGGTCATACAAACGGCGTAAAATCGGCGCCATCTTTTTCGTAACTGTCCCAGAAACGATCATACAGTCAGACTGACGCGGCGACGGACGGAAAAACGATCCAAACCGGTCCAAGTCGTAGTGAGCCGCACCCACACCCATCATTTCTATCGCACAACAAGCCAGACCAAATGTCACCGGGTACAGCGAACTGCTTCGCGCCCAGGCCTTCACTTGCTCCAGCGAAGTCATAAACACATTCTGTTTTAACTCCTGCATCTCCAAATCGGTAACGCCATCTAGTTTTAGATCCATCGTAGCACCTTCTTTTTCCAAGCATACACTAGGCCTAATAATAGTAAGAATACGAAAATTAACATTTCGATCAATGCGAAAACGCCTAGCTTATCATAGGCAACCGCCCATGGATATAAAAACACCGTTTCCACATCAAAAATAACAAACATTAGGGCAAAAATATAATAGCGGACATTGAACTGTACACGGGAATCGTGAAATGGCTCAACACCGCTCTCATATGTGGTCAACTTTGCTTCGCTAGGTTTGTGCGGACGCAAAAGCTTACCTAAATATAATGCCACCACCGGCAGCAACACCCCGAGACATAGGAACACGAAAACTATCAGATAATTATTCTGATATACATTCAAAAGTTCCATGCCTATCCCCTCCAATGTTGTGAATTTTCATTAATATGATTGTAACCGAATTCATTATAGCATTGTTACAAACCCATGTCGACAAGCCAATCCTTTAATTTGGAAATCTATTCACAAACTCAATTTCCAAAATAAGGCTGTTGAAAAATTGCCACTCAAAAAGGTATTTTGTTACAAAATTTTTTCGGGTCTTTAGTCCCCCGATTGCCCCACAATGCCTCCTAATTCGACAACTACCCCTATTTAAAACCAAAATCCTGCCCGTGTCAGTGAGGTTTGTCATTTTTAGCCCAAACCTTTTTGAAAAATTACTGTTTGATTGGTTTTTCACATAAAAATTAGTCAAGGCTTCGCAGTTTGTACTCCCCGCTCCCTACATTCATATTCCAAAAATCAAAATTCATTCATTTTAAAGAATTTCGGAACTCGATTTGGCCGCTTCAAAAGGTTTACTCGTCTATATTGGGATTTTACTCGCCGAGTATTCAAATTTACTCGCCTAAAATTAAATTTACTCGCCAAATATCCCATATTACTCGCCAAAATCGAACATTTACTCGCCAACCCCATAAAACCAACCAAAACCCCACAACAAAAATAAAAAACCCCTCCAACCGGGATCAAAGCCCGGCCAAAGGGGTTGGATTAACATTATTTAGCTGCTACATTCAAACGGTTAACCGCGCGGCGCAATGCCGATTCAGCACGTTTGAAGTCGACATGCTCCTGCTGCGCCTGCTGGAGACGCTGTTCAGCACGCTCTTTTGCACGCTGTGCACGTTCCACATCGATATCCGATGCTTTTTCAGCAGCTTGGGCAAGAACGGTTACCTGTTCAGGACGGACCTCTAAAAAGCCGCCGCTGACCGCGATTTGCTCTTGTTTACCGCCAGCCAATTTCAAACGGACAGCACCGATTTCTAGTGGTGCCACCAATGGAATGTGGCCTGGCAAAATGCCTAGCTCGCCGCTTTTTGCTTTTGTACTCACCATTTCCACATCTGATTCATAAACCGGACCATCGGGAGTTACAACACTGACTTTAATCGTCTTCATATTTTACCCCTCCCTGAAAGGTTAGACCTCTACGCCCATGCGTTTTGCGGCCTCAACCACTTCTTCAATGCGGCCGACAAGACGGAATGCATCTTCTGGAAGATGGTCATATTTACCTTCAAGGATTTCTTTGAATCCTTTAACTGTTTCTTTAACAGGTACATATGAACCTGGCTGACCAGTGAACTGTTCAGCAACGTGGAAGTTTTGTGATAAGAAGAACTGGATACGACGCGCACGGGCAACGACTAGCTTATCATCATCAGAAAGTTCGTCCATACCAAGGATCGCGATGATATCCTGTAATTCACGATATTTTTGTAATGTTTGCTGTACTTGACGAGCAACATTGTAATGCTCTTCTCCAACAATATCAGGTGATAATGCACGAGAAGTAGAAGCAAGAGGGTCCACCGCAGGGTAGATACCCATTTCAGAAAGCTTACGCTCAAGGTTTGTTGTTGCATCTAAGTGAGCGAAAGTTGTCGCCGGAGCCGGGTCAGTATAGTCATCGGCTGGTACGTAAATCGCTTGGATTGATGTAACAGAACCTTTATTAGTAGAAGTAATACGTTCTTGCAATTTACCCATTTCAGTAGCAAGTGTCGGCTGGTAACCAACGGCAGATGGCATACGGCCAAGTAGCGCGGAAACCTCAGAACCTGCTTGTGTGAAACGGAAGATGTTATCGATGAACAATAACACGTCTTGTCCTTGCTCATCACGGAAATATTCAGCCATTGTCAAACCAGTCAAGGCAACACGCATACGTGCTCCTGGCGGCTCGTTCATTTGTCCGAATACCATCGCTGTTTGCTTGATAACGCCGGAATCTGTCATTTCGTGGTAAAGGTCGTTACCCTCACGAGTACGCTCACCTACACCTGCGAATACAGAAATACCGCTGTGCTCTTGCGCGATGTTATTGATTAATTCCTGGATTAATACGGTTTTACCTACACCGGCACCACCGAATAGTCCGATCTTACCACCCTTAATATATGGAGCAAGAAGGTCAACTACCTTAATACCAGTTTCAAGAATTTCAACCTCAGTTGAAAGATTTTCATATGTTGGTGCTTCGCGGTGAATGGAATCACGGCGTGCACTTGCTGGAATTTCCTCTTTTAAGTCGATTGCCTCACCTAGTACGTTAAATACGCGGCCAAGTGTTGGCTCCCCAACTGGTACGGAAATTGGCTTACCAGTATCTTCTACTTCTAAACCGCGGGTTACACCATCAGTAGATGCCATCGCGATTGTACGAACAGTATCATCACCTAAATGAAGGGCTACTTCAAGGGTTAGGTTAATATCTACTTCAGATGCGTTTTGCGCTTTTCTCACGACTTTAAGCGCATTATAGATCTCAGGAAGATGACCATTTTCGAACTTAACGTCAACAACCGGACCCATAACCTGAAGAACATGTCCTTTGCTCATCATTTTTCCCTCCTAACTTACTCTTTGCAAAAACTATCAAATTGGCGCTTAACACCAAATACATACTATTCTAACGCTGCGGCACCGCCGACGATTTCCGTGATTTCCTGCGTGATCGCCGCTTGGCGGGCACGGTTGTAGCTTAATGTCAGGCCGCGGATCAGTTCGCCCGCATTGTCGGTTGCGTTACGCATTGCGGTCATCCGGGCAGCGTGTTCACTTGCTTTACTGTCTAACAGTGCACCATAAATCAAGCTTTCCGCGTATTGTGGAAGAAGGACTTCTAAAATCTCTTCGGCACTTGGTTCGAACTCATAGGAAGTGAGCTTATGAGAAGTAGAAATATCCGTTAACGGAAGCAGCTTCTTCTCAGTTACTTCCTGCGAAATCGCACTGATATAGTGGCTGTAATAAACAAATAATTCATCGAATGTTCCATCAGAGAACATGCCGACAGTTGTGCTTGCAATGTCTTTAATATCTTGGAAGCTTGGCTGATCGTTAACCCCGACGATATCAAGGACAACGTTGTAACCCCGCTTCACAAAAAAGTCACGCCCCACTCGGCCAATCGCAATAATCGCAAATTCGTCATTGGATGTATGACGGCTTTTGATTGTTTGATGGACGCGGCGGATTACGTTACTGTTAAACGCACCAGCAAGACCACGGTCGGATGTTATCACGATGTAGCCTGTCTTTTTCACAGGACGATGGGTCAGCATCGGATGACTCACGCCGCCTGCACCAAGGGCAATCGATGCAGTCACTTCCTGGATTTTTTCCATATAAGGCACGAATGATTTCGCGTTCATAACACCGCGATTCCACTTCGCAGCGGAAGTCATTTCCATTGCCTTTGTAATTTGACTTGTCTTTTTCGTCGAATTAATCCGCGTTTTTATATCGCGTAATGAAGCCATTAGGTTCTCACCACCCTCATTCAAAGAATGTCAGGCGATGGCTACAGACACCGGGTCCAAAACCATCGCCGCCGTTCAAATTGCTAGACCTTATTGTTCAGAAGAAGCAAACGTCTTTTTGAAGGCGTTGATTGCTTCAGCCATATCATCGTCTTTAGGAAGATCCTTCGTAGTCGTGATGTGGTCTAACAGATCTTTACGGTTGTGGTCTAACCAGCTATGGAATTCTCCTTCAAAACGGCGAATATCCTGTACTGGAATATCATCAAGGAAACCGCGAGTTAATGCATAAAGAATCATAACTTGCTTTTCAACAGATAGCGGCTTGTTAAGATCCTGCTTTAGAACCTCAACTGTACGCGCACCACGGTTAAGCTTTGCTTGAGTTGCCTTATCAAGGTCAGAACCGAACTGAGCAAATGCTTCTAATTCACGATAGGATGCAAGGTCAAGACGCAATGTACCGGCAACCTTCTTCATTGCCTTGATTTGCGCAGAACCCCCTACACGGGAAACGGAAAGACCTGCGTTGATCGCTGGACGTACGCCAGAGAAGAAAAGGTCGGATTGTAAGAAAATCTGTCCATCAGTGATGGAGATAACGTTTGTTGGAATATAAGCAGAAACGTCACCTGCTTGTGTTTCAATAAATGGCAATGCTGTGATGGAACCAGCGCCAAGCTCATCATTTAATTTTGCAGCGCGCTCTAGTAAGCGTGAGTGTAAGTAGAATACATCCCCTGGATATGCTTCACGGCCTGGAGGACGGCGAAGTAACAAGGAAAGCTCACGATATGCAGATGCCTGCTTTGTTAAATCATCATATACGATTAATACGTGCTTACCGTTGAACATAAATTCTTCACCCATTGCAACCCCTGCATATGGTGCTAAGAATAGCATTGGAGCAGGCTGTGATGCAGATGCAGAAACAACGATAGTGTATTCTAATGCGCCATTTTTACGAAGTGATTCAACGGCGTTACGTACTGTTGATTCTTTTTGTCCAATCGCAACATAGATACAGATCATGTTTTGACCTTTTTGGTTGATGATCGTATCGATTGCAACGGATGTTTTACCTGTTTGACGGTCACCGATGATTAACTCACGCTGTCCGCGTCCGATTGGCACTAGTGCGTCAATCGCTTTAATACCAGTTTGCAGTGGCTCATGAACGGATTTACGAGCCATAACGCCTGTTGCTACTTGCTCAACTGGGCGGGTTTTCTTTGCATTGATTGGACCCATGCCATCGATTGGTTGTCCTAATGAGTTAACTACACGTCCAATTAGTTCCTCACCAACCGGAACCTCCATGATGCGTCCTGTACGGCGAACCTCGTCACCTTCTTTGATGTCAGTGAAAGGTCCTAAGATAATGATACCGACGTTATTCTCTTCAAGGTTTTGCGACATACCCATAACGCCGTTTGAGAATTCAACAAGTTCTCCGGCCATGACATTGTCAAGACCATGGACACGTGCGATACCGTCACCAACGGAGATAACAGTACCAACATCGGTCACTTGAATTTCTGCCTGATAGTTTTCAATTTGCTTCTTTATCAGGGCACTGATTTCTTCAGCTTTGATGCTCATGAGTTTCACCCCTTATCTACGATAACAATTTACGTTCTAAACGGCTTAGCTTGCCGCGTAATGATCCATCATATATACGGTTTCCGATGCGAAGCATAACGCCTCCGAGCAAATCGGAATCCACGATATTTTCAATTCGTAATGATTTCTTCCCAATCTTAGCTGCAAATGTGGCAGAAATAGCTTCACGCTCCGCGTCTGAAAGCGGGCGGATGCTGGTCACTTCCGCTTCGGCAATGCCGAGTTCATCATTTGTCAACTCCGTGAATTGATTCACAACTTCCACGATTTCACCTTCACGATGACGTTCGATTAGGATCAATACTGTGTTTAAGACATATTGATTAACAGATGTAAAAGCGTTTTTCACAATCTCTTTTTTCTTTTCAATAGGAAGCTTCGAAGATTTGAGAACAGCTTTTAAATCAGGATTGTATTGTAAAACTTCCTTGACTACACGAAGTTCTTCTTCTACTGTACTTAGAATCTGCTGTTCCTTTGCAATTTGAAAAAGAGCCGACGCGTAGCGTTTTGCTACTAGTTGGTTGCTCATCGCCCTTCTCCTGCCTCTTTGATATATTCGTTAATAAGCGCATCTTGGTCCGCTTGAGATAATTCTCTTTCAATTACTTTAGAAGCAATTAACACAGACAATGAAGCCACTTGTTCGCGAATAGCGGCAACAGCTTTTTCTTTCTGTTGTTCGATTTCAAGTTTGGCAGAATCCTTTTGGCGTTCCGCTTCTTGTCGGGCCGCTGCGATGATTTCCTCACGCTGGATATCGCCTTGCTTTTTCGCACTTTCAATTAAGCTCTGTGCTTCTGCACGGGCTTCTTTTAAAAGATTTCTTTGTTCTTCTAAAAGCTTCTTCGCTTCTCCGCGGCTTTCTTCAGCTGCGTTGATTTCACTTGCAATATGCTCTTCGCGCTGTTTCATGATGCCCATTAATGGACCCCACGCAAACTTTTTCAGCAATGCCAAGAGGACAATAAACACGATCAGTTGGAAGAAGATATCTCCATAATTAACGTGGCCGGCGCTATGCTCGGCTGCACCTAATACTAAACTGCTTGTTAACACCCTGGGTTCACTCCTTTCAAGAGTTGCTCACTATGCAAAAACAGACATAATAGAATGGCGAAGGTTGTCTCTTAAAAGTCCGCTTCGCCATTTGGAGTTTTTTAATTTTATCGGTTTAAGACCATGAACGCGATAACAACGCCGATGATCGGTAATGCTTCTACTAACGCAACCCCGATGAACATTGTAGTTTGTAGTAAACCACGTGCTTCTGGCTGACGAGCGATACCTTCAACTGTACGTCCTACGATAAGACCGTTACCAATACCTGCGCCTACTGCTGCTAGACCAATTGCAATTGCTGCTGCTATAAGATTCATTATTTTGTTCCTCCTTAAAATGTATAAATATGTTTTATTTTTTATAAAAAATTATATTAATGGTCATGACTCACTTTGTGTGCCATATAAACCATCGTTAACATAGTAAAGATGTACGCTTGGATGGATCCGACGAAGATCGAGAAGCCTTGCCATACAAGTGTAAGCGGAATGGCGGCGATTGTGCCGGCGATTCCTTGGTGTGCTAATCCCGCTGCCAAGAGCGATAGAAGCAATTCACCAGCGTAAATGTTACCGTAAAGACGCAGACCAAGCGTCAATGTGTTCGCAAATTCCTCGATAATCTTTAACGGGAATAAGAATTTCATTGGAGTGAAGAAGCCTTCTCCATATCCTTTTGCGCCCTTTAGCTTGACGCCGTAATAATGGGTAAGACCCAAAATCATGACCGCTAGGGTTAACGTAATAATCGGGTCAGCTGTCGGTGATTTCCACCAAAGCTTATCGTCAACGACGATTGCGAAAGGAAGACCCAGCATATTTGATACAAAAATATACATGATTAATGTAATCCCCAGGATGTGGAATCGCCCGCCTTCTTTCCAATCCATTGTGCTGTTGATGATGCCTTTTACAAAGTCCATCACCCATTCCATAAAGTTTTGCATCCCCGTAGGTTTCATTGCCAGCTTGCGGGTTGCTAATACGGCAATAAGAAATACAATTGCACTTGCAATTGTGATCATAAGAACGTTTGCCCCGTTAAACCAGAGACCAAACAATTCAAACTCAGGAGCCCCATGATGCATATAAACTCACCTCGCTTCCCTTCACTTTTGAGCATGCAGAGCATGATAAAAATAATCTATCATAATGACAATATAGGCTGTCATTAGTCCCAAAACAACACTAACTATTTGAAAATAATCAGGGTACTCTAACGCAATCATTACCGCAATTGCCGAGATCGCCATTCTTTGCAGCGAGCCCAATGATTTGACCTTTTTCCCTGCCGAAACGGCTTTGTCGAATTTCTCTGTCTTTCTCACTAACATCCAAAGCATAATGAAGCTAAAGCATGTCCCAAGGATCAACCCAAGGAAAGTCGTTTTGTATGTAGTGAAGCCCCAGCCAAGAACATAGATGGACAACAAGTAAAACATCCATTTTCTCTGCCTGTTGTACATTTCTCTGAAATCTGGCATGGTTATTTATCTCCTGAATAGAAATGGCGGATTGAGACAAGCATAGAATAAACCCCTGCCGCAAGACCCAGGAGCAGTCCGATTATTAAGAATATTGGTTCTGTACCCCACTTTCCGTCCAGCCACCTTCCGGCAAAAATGCCAATCAGGATGGAGCCGACCAACTGGGAAACAATAGCAGACATTAAAGCCATGGCTTGAAAAGGATTGCGGTTCTTTTGCATAATAAAATCATCCTCACTGCGTAGAGAATGAAAAACAAAAGGTGATTATGATAAATCATGCGCGGGCTTTTGTCAAATTAAATTTTGATGAAAACCCTACCATGCACACCCTTTGTTAGCATACAATAGGCACCATGCATTGTCAATGAATTTACGTGAATTATTCCACAAACAATTTCCCAATTTTTTTGCGATTTGGAAGTGAAAGTCAACACTCTTATTGTATTGTAATTTTTGAAGTTTTTTTGGCTATTTTGTGTCCATTTTGTGAACATTTCTTTCTGACTTTTTAAAAAATTTCCCGAAGGTTAGGCGGATTTGCGGGCGGCATACTCACTTCGTTTGCCGCCCTAATTTGTGTCTTAATTTTTATAAATAGAAATCATCGTTTCAATAAAATCCTCTTTGCCTGCCTTTCTGGCGAAGACTTTGGCTCGGTAAGTCCCTTCGTATGGAAGGTCTTCAGCTTTGAAGGCTTTACGGATCAGTCCCTTCTTTACATCGGTGCTTGTGTCAAGAAAGCCGACAAAGCGGTAACTGTCAGGGTTGAATAAGGCGATTCCAAATTCCTCCGCTCCCCCCGGTACGTAGACCTCATACTGGTAAGTGCCTGGCTCATCCCCTTCTGCAAAATCAAAGCCCATAATCCGAGGGTATCCCGGCTCCTCAAGAACATACAAAAATGGGATATGAATGGACTGGCTCCCAGCATGCAAGGTTAGAAAACCATCGTGAATTTTCCCTTTAAAAATCTGCGGGTCGACGGCGAGCTCCACGGTAATTTCTTTTGTTTCTTTCGGCTCAAGTGTGAACGCGAGCGGGAAACGCCACTCCAAGCCGTCGATGTGCTGCGGGATGTCAAACGTGTATCGTTTTGGACTGTCGCTGATATTTTCAATTTTTAATTGGGCTTTATGAACATTTTTCAGGCTGCTAAACTTTCCGAACCGAATACTCCCCGGCATGACCAGCGATTCCGTCTGGATCGCATCATCGACCTGGATGCGGCCGGCCCCCTGCTCGTATGTGCGGTAGTAGGGTCCGGGGGTAAGTTGGGTTTTACCTTTGTTGATGCCGCCGATGGGATCAATTTTGATTGGTTTCCGGGTTGTTTCTGCTGGGCTTGTGGCGCTTGGCTGTCCTGGTTCCTTTGCCAGCGGTTTGGCCGTATTCATTAGCGCCGCCTTAATCTGCTCAGGCGTCCACTCCGGGTGGGCCTGCTTGATCAACGCGCAGGCGCCGGCTACATGCGGTGCGGCCATGCTCGTCCCCTGCAGGCTCAAGTAACCTCCGGGAATCGTCGAATTGATGGCCACCCCCGGGGCGACGAGATCCGGTTTGATATCCCATGTATCCGTGACCGGCCCCCTGGAACTGAAGTCGGCAAGCCGGTCAATTTCCTCATTTACTTTGAGCCTTGCCGTCAAGCTGGTATTTTTTAATTTTTTTCGTAAAAATTCACCCTCGCTTTTGGTGATCGACCCAATCGGAATAGCAGCGGGCGCATCGAGATTGCCGATAAAAGTGCCCTTTAGATTGTTGGCGACCACAACGGCCTTAGCCCCCGCTTCAAGGGCATTTTTTGCTTTTTCCGAAAAAGTCAATTCGCCGCGCTTCATTAGAACGATTTTCCCCTGAACGTTCTTCAGTTCGCTGGGTTGGCCGATGCCGCCGTCGACGATTGGGAGTGTCCGGTCAAGCGCCCAATTCCCCGACCCCTCCATTGGCTGGACCCGGAGCGGATTTTGCATTCCTTCTATTAATAGTTGGGGAATTTCCATGGTAGGCGTTGAAGCGCCGACCGAAATTGCTTTCGCTGATGTTCCCGGAGAACCGACCGTCCATACATTTGGTCCGGAATTGCCCGATGCAGCGACCGCCACGATTCCATTCTCGACAGCACGGTCCAGTGCCTGGCTGATTGGCAGGTCTGGACCGTTAATGCTGTTTCCAAGCGATAGGTTCATAATGTCGACCTTGTCTCTGATGGCCTGGTCAATCGCTGCCAGCACCTGCTCCGTTGTTCCCCCGCCGCCTGGACCAAGCGCGCGGTACGCAACAATTTTTGCTTCCGGGGCCACGCCTTTGATTTTTCCATTGGCGGCAATGATGCCGGCGACATGGGTACCGTGGATGGTCGCCCGGCCTTGCGTGAGTGTTTCCATCGGGTCTTGGTCGTTATCGACAAGGTCATGGCCGCCCGCATAATTCCGAGCGAGGTCCGGATGGGTGTAGTCCACCCCGGTATCGATGACCCCGACCGTCACGCCGCGGCCGGTCAGCCGCTCATTCTTTTTTGAAAAAAAACCGCGCGCCTCCTCGCCGCCAATGATCTTCACGCTTTCCTCGGTCTCGACCCGATACTCTGTTACCGGGGAGACATGCTGGATTTGGGTTTGCTGTCGGTTTCGGGTCTGGGCCTCTAGACGGGCGATTGCACTTGGCGGCCCTTGAATCGAGAAACCGTTAATGGCCTTATGGTAGACCCGGCGCAACTTGATGTCTTTATAGGGTGCGAGCAGCTGCTTGATTTCCTGTTTTGTTTTCGGATGGTCAAGCATGACGATGGAGACAGTATCCTTTGTTGATTTTTGGATTGGGGGATGGATTAGGATTTTCTGTATGGCCGGGATTCCGGTGGTCCCAATATTTACAGTTCCGAACGCGAGAAGCAGCGCGAGTACCAATTTCATGTGAAAATCCCCTTTTTTCCATATCGTGTTCTTTGGAAGGGGAAAGTATGCAGGTTTATATGAGGGGTTGGCGAGTAAATTTGTTATCTTGGCGAGTAAAAGTAAAAAGTTGGCGAGTAAATCTGAAATTCAGGCGAGTAAACTGGACAAAGTGACGAGTAAAACGAAAAAGGTAACTCACAAATACCCAAAAGGGCAACAAACCAACAATTTCCCAGAAAAAAAAGTCGGGCAGCACCCGACTTTTTTAAAAAATTACCTTATTTATAGAATTATTTCGTCCCAAACAACCGGTCTCCAGCATCGCCAAGACCTGGTACGATATAGCCGTGGTCGTTTAACTTTTCGTCAAGGGCAGCGATGTAAATGTCGACGTCAGGATGCGCCTCTTTCAGAGCTTCAACGCCTTCTGGTGCGGCAATCAAACACATAAATTTGATATTTTTAGCTCCACGCTTTTTCAAGCCGTGAATCGCTTCAATAGCTGATCCGCCCGTTGCCAGCATCGGGTCAACTACGATGAAGTCGCGCTCTTCGACATCGCTTGGAAGCTTGACGTAATATTCAACCGGCTTTAGGGTTTCCGGATCGCGGTACAGACCGATATGGCCTACTTTCGCAGCCGGGATTAATTTTAAGATTCCGTCCACCATGCCAATTCCAGCGCGCAAAATTGGCACTAGGCCGATTTTTTTACCAGAAAGAACCTTCGATTTGGCCGGGCACACTGGTGTTTCAATGTTTGTCTCTTCTAGCGGCATGTCTCTTGTGATTTCAAACGCCATCAAGGTTGCCACCTCGTCAACTAGCTCGCGGAATTCCTTTGTTCCTGTATGTTTATCACGTATGTAAGTAAGCTTGTGCTGAATGAGTGGATGGTCAAAAACATATACTTTTGCCACAGCGATCGCCCCTTTTTTAAAGATTTAATTTTTGCAGTCGTCTCAT
The DNA here is from genome assembly GCF_049568635.1 of Neobacillus sp. SAB-20_R2A. NCBI lineage: Bacteria > Bacillati > Bacillota > Bacilli > Caryophanales > Bacillaceae > Neobacillus > Neobacillus sp. SAB-20_R2A. Next base: position 5,724,644 of record NZ_CP145895.1, read on the forward strand.
TTTACAGAAAAAAAAGCCCGCGAGCAACTCGCAGACTGATGTTAGATTTTTCTGAAACAAAAGGACGGTTCTTTCTGCCTCACAAAAGTGAGGCATGAGAACCGTCCCCATGCATCAATATTCAGGGTAAAGGGTAAATTTGCTTGTTAACGCGTCAACACGAGTGCTCGCTTCTTCAAGCTTTGCTTCGTCTTCGTGATTTTTCAAGGTGAAGGCGATGATGGAAGCAATTTCGTCCATATCTTCCAACCCGAAGCCGCGGCTTGTTACAGCAGCTGTACCAATGCGGACACCGCTTGTTACGAACGGGCTGTTTTGGTCGAACGGAATCGTGTTTTTGTTAACAGTAATGCCGACTTCATCGAGCACTTTTTCAGCCACTTTTCCGGTTAAACCAAGGCTTGTCACATCGACAAGCATTAAGTGGTTGTCCGTACCGCCGGAAACAAGCTTCAAGCCTTCTTTTTGCAGGCTTTCCGCTAAACGCTGAGCGTTCGCCACGATTTGTTGAGCATATTCCTTAAAGCTGTCCTGAAGTGCTTCGCCAAAAGCAACAGCTTTTGCAGCGATAACGTGCATAAGCGGACCGCCTTGGATTCCAGGGAAGATCGACTTATCGATTTTCTTGCCCCATTCCTCAGAGGTTAAAATCATCCCGCCGCGTGGACCGCGAAGGGTTTTATGAGTAGTCGTTGTGACGAAATCAGCGTATGGCACTGGGTTTTGGTGCAGACCTGCCGCAACAAGACCAGCGATGTGCGCCATGTCGACCATTAGGTACGCGCCCACTTCATCAGCGATTTCACGGAACTTCGCAAAATCGATTTCACGAGGATAAGCACTAGCACCGGCAACAATCATTTTTGGCTTATGCTCAAGGGCTTTTGCACGAACATCAGCATAATCGATGCGGTGCGTTTCTTTGTCGACACCATAATCAACGAAGTTATATTGAACACCACTGAAGTTAACTGGGCTTCCGTGTGTTAAGTGGCCGCCATGGGATAAGTTCATGCCAAGCACGGTGTCACCTTGCTGAAGGACGGTGAAGTAAACAGCCATGTTTGCCTGTGCACCAGAGTGCGGCTGAACGTTGACATATTCTGCTCCAAAAATTTGCTTGGCGCGATCACGAGCCAAATCCTCAACAACATCGACATACTCGCAGCCGCCATAGTAACGGCGTCCAGGGTAGCCTTCTGCGTATTTATTCGTTAAAACGGAGCCTTGGGCTTCCATTACGGCTTCACTGACAAAGTTTTCGGAGGCAATCAGTTCAATTTTAGAACGTTGACGGCCCAATTCTTGCTGGATTGCTTGAAAAACCTGTTCATCGGCTTTAGGTAAATGGTTCATGATTCATTCCCCCTCATATGTAAATAAAAGACGTTAGAAAATTCCCTCTTTATTGTAACATGTTTTTTTATTATGTAAACACGTAAGATTTCATTTTTGTTATTTTTAACGTTCGTGTTTCATATAGCAAATAAGTTACACTACAACTAAATCGTTCGTGTTTAGTCAAATATTTTTAACTGCAGCTTGAATTAGCATCGGTCCGTTCGTAAACCGCGCGGGCCCCGCCGATCAGTTTTGGTCTTGTTTTAGCCAGCGTCACATGAGCATGTCCCAAGAACTTCTGTTTAACACGGACAGGGACGGCAACATGTTTCAGGTGCATGCCAATCAGGGTGCTGCCAATGTCAATGCCTGCCTCCGCCTTTACAAACTCGACCACAACGGCGTCGTTCATTTTTTCAAAAGCAAATGTTGCCATCGCTCCGCCTGCCTTCCGGACCGGGACGACCGACACCTCTTCGAAGCCTCGCGCGAAGGCAACCGACCGTTCCACCACGAGTGCCCGGTTCAAGTGCTCGCAGCATTGAAAGGCTAGGTGAACTCCGGTTTCTGTTTGGAACTTTTGCATTTGGCGAAAAATCATTTCGGCTACTTCAATCGTTCCGGCTGTTCCAATGCGCTCGCCAATTACCTCGCTGGTGCTGCAGCCGATCACGAGAAGCTGCCCCGGACTCAAGGATGCCTGCTTCTTAAATTCCGTTAAAATTGCTTCAAGTTCGTTCTCCCATTGCTGAATCATACCCATTGACCTCCCATCATTCATGTTCCAAGGGTCCTGGCCCCGCCACTTTTTACTCTCTTGGGGGACCTGTCCCCAGCCACTCCGCTGCTTAATCCGATGTGGTATCTATTGTTGTTTCTCCTCATAATCCGTGATTTTACCGACGCGGTTGGCGTGACGTCCACCTTCGAATTCGCCAGTGAGCCATATTTGGGCAATATCACGGGCCAGTCCAGGACCGATGACGCGTTCGCCCATCGCTAGGATGTTGCTGTCATTGTGGGCCCGTGTTGCTTTTGCACTAAAGGTATCGTGCACAAGTGCACAGCGGACACCTTTCACCTTGTTAGCGGCAATGCTCATGCCAATGCCTGTTCCGCAAATTAAAATCCCGCGGTCAAACTCGCCGCTCGCTACCTTTTCCGCTACAGGCAGGGCATAATCCGGATAATCAACAGACGACTCACATTCGCAGCCAAAATCCACATACTCAATCTTTAATTCCTCAAGCAAGCTTGCAATTTCCTTACGAATATTCATGCCGCCATGGTCAGACGCTAAAGCCACTCTCATCTCAAAAATCCCCCTATTCATAACATCAATCTGTACTTAATTTTGACATACAGCCTTAAAAATATAAAGCAAGAACACCGCAACGAAATTAAATAGTAAAAAACCATACGAAAAACAATAGAATTCTCACAATGGAAAAAAATGTGTCCATTCCACATGGACAAAATGACAATTTGTCCACGCTTGGTCCCTTTACCTAACATAGAAAAAGGCCAAGAGTAAAACACTCCTGACCTTTTTCTATGGCTTTATTTTTTCAATCGCTTTGTCAATCAGCTTATCGAGTTCTTGGTAGGTTTCTTCATAGATAGAGAGACTGCCGCCGTACGGATCGGTGACGTCGTGGTCGAAATCTTCGCCGGTAAATTCCTTTAATGTAAACACTTTTTCAATCGCCTTTGGGTATTGCTGCTGGATGGCGAACTTATGCGAGGTTGTCATGGTTAAAATCAAATCCGCCCAGTCAATTTCATCACTGGACAGCAAGGTGGAGCGGTGATTTTGCGTAATCTTGTTGTTCGCGAGCACCTCTTTTGCGTTCGCCGAGGCATCGTTTCCGCTTGCGGCATAAATTCCGGCGGACTTGACCTCGATTCCGTCCAGCTGTTTATTTTTTAAAATGGCCTCCGCCATCGGACTCCTGCAGGTATTTCCTGTACAAACAAATAATATCCGCTGCATATGTACGCCCCCTTCCCCACCTATTATAGAACAATTTTCCACATTCAAACCGTTGCAAATGTCCCTTTTACAAAAATTTCTTATAAAAACACAGCCATCAGCTTAATACCGAACGCCAGTAAAATCGCTCCCCCAAGCGCCTCGCTGTAGGCACCGAGCCAGCTCCGGACTTTTTTGCCCAAAAGCAGGCCTGCCCATGTCAGCACGGTGGCCATAACACCGAAACAGATCAGGACCAAAACAGTTTTTGCCCCATAAATCCCCAGCGTCAAACCGACGGAAAAGCTGTCCAGACTTACGCTCAACGCAAAAAACAACAGGCCAAAGCCGACCGGCGTAATTACCTTTTCATCATCGTCCTTCAGGCTCGACCAAATCATCTGCATCCCTAAAAGGATTAATAGCAGGCCGCCGATAAAGGAGGCCAGCGCTCCAAATTGTTCTGATAAAAATCTTCCTGCCGTCATGCCAGCTAGCGGCATCAACACATGAAAGATTCCAATGACAATTCCTATTTCAAATATTTTTCGAAGCCGCAATTTGTACATCCCCATGCCAAGGCCGACTGAGAAAGCATCCATTCCTAGAGCCGCTGCCATCAACATGAGTGTGATAATTTCCCCAACCATTTCAGACATTCTGACTTCTCCCCCTTGGACTAACTATTTCAGCATATGCACGTCCAAATCGGTTTAGAAGCCAAGCTGGGAAATTAGCGGAAAGCCCTTTTTAAAAAAAGACCAGCCCTCCATTTAAGGAGAACTGGTCTAGATGGTTATTTTTTATTCCTTGATCACTTTATTCCCGGCCGCCTTTTCCAACCGGTTCATAATGGCATATCCCACGCCTTCATACGGGAACATTTCGCTGAAAATCACATCGACCTGCTGCTCATTGAATCGACGCAAAACATCGTAAAGCGCAGCTGCGACGGTCTCGAGTTCAGCGCGTCTTCCACAGGTGAGGACGACTTCGGCTTCGTACTCGTCCGCATGCTCCTCTGTCGTCAGCACCCCGACACGCAAACCTTCCGCACGTTTTTCGGCAACAAGCCTCTGCAAAAATTCCCGGGTGCCTGACACCAAATAGAGCGGCGCATTTGGCGCGTAGTGTCGGTACTTCATACCTGGCGCCTTCGGTTTTGCCGCTTCATTTTTTAAAGCCGGGTCGATGTGGACCTCTCCTATTACCGCCTCAAGCTGCTCCTTGGTCACCCCGCCTGGCCTTAATATGACCGGAAAGGTTTCCGTACAGTCGATGACAGTTGATTCGACACCGACTCCGGTCGGACCTCCGTCCACCACGCCGGCAATTTTTCCTTCAAGATCATCAAGGACATGCCCGGCTGTTGTCGGGCTCGGTTTCCCTGAGGAATTCGCACTTGGTGCGGCAATCGGCAGCCCGCAAGTTCGGAGCAGCGCCAGCGCTACCGGGTGGTCCGGCATCCGCACTCCAACCGTCGTGAGGCCAGCGGTTGCTTTTTCCGAAAGCACGCCTTCCTTCATTTTAAAAATAATCGTCAGCGGCCCTGGCCAAAACTTATCCATAAGGATTGCCGCCTTCTCAGGTACCTCCGCAACAAAGCGGTTCAACTGTTCCTGTTCAGCAATGTGGATAATCAGGGGATTATCCGCAGGCCGCCCCTTTGCTGCAAAAATTTTCGCGACAGCCTCATCATTCTCGGCATTCCCGGCCAACCCATAAACTGTCTCCGTTGGCATCGCGACGACTTCATTTTCCTTTAAAAAATGTGCGGCATCCACAATATGTGGATTACTTTCTAAATTATCCACATACTTATCCACTTTCCAAACTTTTGTGTTCATGTTATCCACCTTCAAAACCTATCTCGTTTTTTATCGAATTTTGACGAATTTCGGCGTATAAACTCATATTTTTCGCATGATACGTTTGAAAGTATAAAAGAAGGCAGACCTAAACACAAGTGATATCCACAAATTGTGCATAACTTACCCGAAAAAGTGGATAACTTTGGCGATATATCCACAATATTATATCGTTAGTCTCAAAAACAACGAGTTATCCACATTTAAAACGTGCCGAATGTGCTCAGATTGATAAAACCCGACCGGCAGTTCCCCGCGCCCAATCTTCTCAAACCCCATCAGTTCAAAAAACGGCAACGCCGCCCCCTTATTTGTGGCCAAAAACAAGCTTTCCATTCCCTTTTCTTTAGCGAGCTTCACCATTTGGTCAAACAGAACGAAGATTTCCTTTTCAGCTTGCCCCGCCGTGACCACCAACGATCGCAGCAGCCCAAACTGTTCACAAACCTCCATTCCAAGCGATCCGACCAGCTCTTCCTGCTCGTCCTCTAGCAGCAAAAACCATTCTATCGTTTCTTCGCTGAGTCCATCCGTCCCAAGATTAGCCCTCGTAAGAAAGCTTTTCAGCCTGTCCAAATCCCCTTTAGTCGCCTTGCGAATCAACGCCTGCATCCCATCCACCCCATTTTTCAGATTCTACTCTATGAATATGAAAAAATAGAAAAAGTAGAACAGGTTGGGGCTATTTCTAGCATATTTTTTGGACATTCGGACCTAGGAGAGAGAGTATGGGGACAACTCCTTTCAATTTTTAATCAGGAATATCCGGATCAGTTCACCTTCGGACAGAATAGCTTAAAAAAGCGGCAGAAGTGTCCGAACCAATCCAACCTTCGGACAGAATCACTTGAAAAAGCGGCAGAAGTGTCCGAACCAATCCAACCTTCGGACAGAATCACTTGAAAAAGCGGCAGAAGTGTCCGAATCAGTCCAATCTTCGGACAGAATCACTTGAAAAAGTGACAGAAGAGTCCGAACCAGTCCAACCTTCGGACAGAATCACTTGAAAAAGCGGCAGAAGTGTCCGAACCAGTCCAACCTTCGGACAGAATCACTTGAAAAAGCGGTAGAAGTGTCCGAAACAATGCAATCTTCGGACAAAACCGCTTGAAAAAGAAGAGGAGGTGGCCTCATAAGCACAAAAAAACAGCCCCCTCAAAGAGCTGTTAGTTAAAAAGCTTATTCCACATCTCAACCACAAAGAATTTCACTTTTACTGGCTGCTCGTCCTCCGAAACGTAAACTGGCTTATCCTTCTTTACCGGTTTCTTGACCACAATGTCTTCGGCTTCTTCTGAATCTTGCTCCTCCACCACAGCCGTTTTCATTTTTTCTGATGAACCCTGCTTCTTCACCACAGCCGTTTCCGTTTTTTCAAAATCCCTGCTCTTCATTACCGGTATATCATCATCATTATCCTTAACTGAACGCGTCTCTTCAAAGTCCGGCCTTTGCACCTTTTTTACCTCAGTATTCTCTTTCTGAACAGCTACTTCCTTTTTTCCTTCCACAGACTTTGTTTTCACATCGGACCGCTTCTCTTCCACCTGGGTGACACTAGCTTCCTCTTTCGCTTCCGCAACAGCAGCCGTTTCTTTTTCCTCAAACCCTTCACTGACAGCTACCCCATTTGAAAAATCCAGGAAGCATAGCGGCGGGTACAGCACGCACCACCAGTTCGCCCCTTCACCCGCGCCCAACGTAATTAACACAGCTTGATACTTTCCTGCAGGATACAAAAACTGACCATACAGCTTTGTCGGAAACTGCACCTTGCCAAACTCTACCTTGACCGACTGATCCGAACCCGATTCACGGACCACTTTTTCCCCAATCGCTTGAATCTCCGGTAAATGGCCCTTGATCACCTTCCGAGCCTCTTCCATCGAAGTTAAATCCTGCACCCACAGTGTAATCTGTGCGTTCACTGCATCGCGGACCTTGCGCTTAATCGCCTGATCCTCTTCAAAATCGCTGTTGGCCAAAATCCTTAAGCGAATCGCCTCTCCAGGAATCACAATCGACTCCTTCTGAGCTGCTTCTGTTTTCGGCATATATAAATTTAGCATTGTCGCTAACGATAAAACCACCAAATATCCCCAAACTACCAGTTTCCCTCTCATCTCTAGCACCGTCCCTTCCCTTTGCCTTACCATTGTGGACAAAATGCCAGAATCTTAAACTATTAAATTTTACTATTTTTAAGATACAAAAAAAGCCCCGGGTCCTCAGCCCCCGAAGCCAATCTCAGCAAACACCATCCGGTCCTTGCCGTTAATATCATTCACTACTTCAACCAAAACATTCTCAAATGCTTTTCGAAAAAGCTCCGCTACCGCTTCGCCCTGACCGGCCCCAATCTCGAAACATACCAGCGCGCCCGGCGCGAGCACCTGCGGAAGCTCCACCATAAAGCGGCGGTAAAAATCGAGTCCGTCCGCGCCTGCGAAGAGTGCCCGGTGCGGCTCGTGATCAGTAACCACCTCGGACATGCTCTCAATGTCAGCAACCGGAATATACGGCGGATTTGACACCACTACATTTAGCTTCTCACCGGCCGCTATAAACGGCTGCAACAAGTCACCCTGGATGAATTGGACCTCTGCCCCAAGCAGGCGGGCATTCTCCTTCGCCACCTCCAAAGAGGATTCAGCAATATCTGTAGCAGTTACTTTTAAAGACGGCTGTTCCAGCTTTAAGCTAATAGCAATTGCCCCACTACCTGTTCCAATATCAGCAAGCCTAATTTCCTCGCGCTCACTAAATAGCCGGCCGATCCGCTGCAATGTCCCGTAAACAAGCTCCTCTGTCTCTGGCCTTGGAATGAGCACTTCTGGAGTAACAACAAAAGTACGCCCGTAGAACTCCTCCGTGCCAATAATATATTGCACCGGAACCCCGGATGCGTGTTCGCGGACCGCTTTTTCAAAAAGCTCCCACACTTCAGGCTCCAGCTCCTCGCGCACATTCGCAAACAGCTGCGACCGCGTCATCCCAGTAAAATGCCGAAGCAGCAATTCCCCCGCATTCTCATCCCGTCCTGCTTCAACTAAAAAAGAAGAAGCCCATTTCAGAGCTTCGAATACCTTTTTACTCATTTGATGCATTTTCCAATCTTCTCGCTTGATCATCGAGCACCAATGCCTCAATTATCTCATCCAGCTTGCCCTCAATAATCTGATCCAGCTTTTGAATCGTTAAACCGATCCGGTGGTCAGTCACCCGGTTTTGCGGATAGTTGTAAGTCCGAATCCGCTCGGAACGATCACCTGAACCAACTGCAGATTTCCGCACTTGGTCATACTCAGCTTGGGCTTCCTGCTGGAATTTATCGTAAACCCGTGCACGCAGAATTTTCATCGCTTTATCCTTGTTCTTATGCTGCGAACGTTCGTCCTGAGAGGTTGCGACAATACCGGTTGGAATGTGAGTCAAACGAACCGCTGACATTGTGGTGTTAACGCTCTGTCCGCCCGCACCGCTTGATGCAAACGTATCAAAACGGATGTCTTTATCATGAATCTCAATATCAAATTCTTCGACTTCCGGCAGTGCTGCCACCGTAGCAGTTGAAGTGTGAATTCGGCCGCCAGACTCGGTTTCCGGTACACGCTGCACCCGATGCGCGCCATTTTCAAATTTTAATTTGGAAAACGCGCCATGGCCTGAAATCATGAAAATAATCTCTTTAAAGCCGCCAAGTCCAGTCTCGTTGGCATCAATCACTTCCGTCTTCCAGCCCTGCGCTTCCGCATATCGTGAGTACATGCGATATAGCGTACCGGCAAACAATGCCGCTTCTTCGCCGCCCGCTGCGCCGCGGATTTCCATGATAACGTTCTTGTCATCGTTCGGGTCCTTCGGAACAAGCAAGATTTTTAACTTACCTTCAAGCTCTTCAATCTGCGCCTCAAGCTCACTGACCTCTTCTTTAACCATTTCGCGCATTTCCGCATCCAGCTTGTCCTCAAGCATCACCTTTGCGTCCTGCAGCTGAGATTTTGCATCCTTATACTGGCGGTACGCTTGCACAGTCTCCTGCAGGTCCGCCTGTTCCTTCGAATAATCACGAAGCTTTTTAGAATCATTTATAATTTCCGGATCACTTAACAGCTCATTGAGCCTTTCGAAGCGGTCCTCCACCGATTGTAGACGATCAAACACAGTCATTCACCTCAAATTAAATTCAAAACTTCTATCTAAACACCCGCAACACCGGGCCGAAAATTGTCCATAACATTCTAATTATAGTATAGCTAAAAACCCGCGTCAATGTGATGCATGGGGACGGTTCTTGTGCCTCACAAATCGATGCACAGGTGATGCACAGGGACGGTTCTCATGCATCACAATTTCTGTATCGTATCCGAATTGAAACTCCAGGAAAGTAAAATAGGAAATTTAGAAAGTATTTGTTCAAAAAATGTAAGTAAAACCGGCAAATTGGAAAGTACCCACTCTGAATTGGAAAGTAAACGTCCCCTATCGGAAAGTATATCCAAATAACTGGTAATTTAGATGCGCGGGTAAGGTTCTCGTGCATCTAAAGGATGCAAAAGAGGCACTTCCAATACAAGAATTGTGTTAGTTGGCGAGTAAATTTTAAAAGTTGGCGAGTAAATAGATAAAAATGACGAGTAAATTTAAAATTTGGGCGAGTAAACCGCCAAATCAGGCGAGTAAGTTATTTTTTTTAAAAAAACCCCTTATTTAACTCTATAAAATACCTCTAAAATCTCCAAATATACACATCACATCAAAAAAACATGCCCTGGTCCCCAGAGCATGCCCATTATCTCCTATCTTCCTGTACATTAACCTCAATATTATAACGCGGCAACGCACGCATCAGCTTCTTATGCAGCCTAGCCTCCGCATCCCGTTTATCACCACTAGAAAGCATCCCTTTTTTGTAAACCTTCACCCACATTCTGTCCCCATTAATCCAAACAGAATCCGTCACAAATTCGTGCGTATCGGCAATCACCTGCTTTGCCTTGGCTATATCGTTGCCCTGGTTGTTAGCACCGGCTTCGCTGCCGCTTCCGGTCCCTGTCAAGTCAAGGAAGTTTGGGTTTTGGTTGGTCACATCGTCCTCGACCATATGCTGGTCGTTGATATCATGATTGGACACAAGATTCCTCGTCTGTCGGTCGCCGCGCAAGTCATTAGCCGCATCATCATCAGCACTACGGCCATTTTGGCAGCCCGTCGCCAACAAAAGCATGACACCGACAAGAAACATCCACTTTTTCATCGAATTACACCTCCATGGTACTAGCATGCCCTGCCACACGCAGCCATCCCCGAGTGAATTCTTTCCAACCTTAAACACAATCTTAATACAGCAAAAGGTGACAGGCACCTTTACGAAATTTCACATAAATACCTGTCACTCCATCCAGCCATTGCCGCCGGCCTCCTAAAAACAACAAAAAGGTGCCCGGCACCACGCGAACATGGCAGCACTGACACCCTTCAAAAATAAAACCTAAACTTATACGCCCTCTTCAACCGCCTGGCGCACCGCCGCAGTCCTAGGCACTTCATGATGATGACGACAGCGCGGCTCATACGCTTCCGAGGCACCAACCAAAATCACCGGATCATGGTAGGAAGCCGGATGTCCGTCAATCAAACGCTGCGTCCTGCTTGCCGGTGATCCGCAAACAGCACAAACAGCCTGCAGCTTTGTCACTGACTCGGCAATCGCCATCAGCTTCGGCATCTGTCCGAACGCCTCACCGCGGAAATCCTGATCAAGCCCCGCGACAATCACGCGATGGCCGGAATCCGCCAGCTGCTGGACAACTCTTACGATGCCTTCATCGAAAAACTGTGCTTCATCAATTGCGACAATATCCATATCCGCTTCCACATGATGCAAAATCTCAATCGAATGGGAAATCGGCTTCGCCTCAAAAGAAGTGCCATTATGGGAAACAACAGACTGGTCATGATAGCGATTATCGATTTTCGGTTTAAATACAGCTATTTTTTGTTTAGCAAACTGGGCACGCCGCACGCGCCGAATTAACTCCTCTGATTTTCCAGAAAACATACTGCCGCAGATAACCTCAACCCATCCGCTTTGCGTCATAACATACATTAACGGCGTCTCCTTCCTCAAACGAAACCATCTCTATTTATCATATACAAAATCATATTTTTATTATTAGCCAATAAAAAACAGGCAAGCCAATGTTGCATCTTGCCTGTCTTTTGCGCGAATTATTGTTGATTCTTAAGACCGTATTTTTTGTTGAAACGGTCAACACGTCCGCCTGCTTCAGCGAATTTTTGACGACCAGTATAGAATGGGTGGCACTCAGAGCAAGTCTCAACGCGGATCTCGTTCTTTACAGAACCGCTTTCGAAAGTGTTGCCGCATGCGCAAGTCACCATTACTGTTTTAAAATTTGGATGAATTCCTGCTTTCATTCTTTTCATCTCCTTCCGCCCTGAATCATTCGAAACAGAGTTATATACAGTGCTTGTCTTAACAAGTCACAGAATTACAAAAAACACACTGACCACATTATAACAGCCAGACTAATTGTTTGCAAGCTGGGATTTTCAGCCTTTTTGAAAAAACAAAACCAAAATATCGGGTTCGCTCGAGACCTCGCCCCAAACTCAAAACCTAAGAGCGGCGCGCCTTAAGCTCCTCACCAAGCTGATCGAAAAACTCCTGGTTGGACTTCGTCTGACGTAACTTTTTCAAGAAGCGCTCGGCAAAATCTGGGGAATCTGACATTGATTTGCGAATCGCCCATAACTTATCCAAGTGATCCTTCGGAATAAGAAGCTCTTCCTTACGCGTACCGGAACGACGGATATCAAGCGCAGGGAACACGCGGCGTTCTGCCAGCTGTCTGTCAAGGTGCAGTTCCATGTTACCGGTACCTTTAAATTCTTCATAAATGACGTCATCCATACGCGAACCGGTGTCAACCAGCGCCGTTGCAAGGATCGTCAAGCTGCCGCCTTCTTCAATGTTACGGGCCGCACCAAAGAAACGCTTCGGACGGTGGAACGCTGCCGGGTCAATACCACCGGACAATGTCCGGCCGCTTGGCGGAATCACTAGGTTATAAGCACGAGCCAAACGCGTAATACTATCCATCAAGATAACAACGTCGCGTTTGTGCTCAACAAGACGCATTGCTCGGTCCAAAACAAGCTCAGCGACCTTGATATGGTTCTCGGGAACCTCATCAAACGTCGAGCTGACTACATCACCGGCAACGGAACGCTCGATGTCGGTCACCTCTTCCGGACGCTCATCAATCAACAGGACGATTAACTCGACATCAGGGTGGTTTGTGGTAACGCTGTTAGCAATTTCCTTCAGAAGCATTGTTTTACCAGCCTTCGGAGGCGCAACAATCAGACCGCGCTGGCCAAAACCAACTGGTGCCACAAGGTCCATAATCCGGGTTGATAGATGCTTTTGCGTTGTTTCAAGCTTCATCATCCGGTTCGGATATAAAGGCGTTAACGCCGGGAAATAAACGCGTTCCTTCGCAGATTCCGGATCTTCACCGTTAACGGCTTCTACGTGAAGCAATCCGAAATAACGCTCATTTTCCTTCGGAGGACGAACCTTACCGGATACCTTGTCCCCATTGCGGAGGTCGAAACGGCGAATCTGCGATGCCGAAATATAAATATCCTCCGAGCTTGGTGAATAGTTAATTGGGCGCAGGAAGCCGAAGCCTTCTGACTGGATAATTTCCAGAACGCCTTCCATGAAGAAATAGCCCTGCTGCTCGGCACGGGATTTTAAAATCGCAAAAATCAATTCTTTTTTCGTTAATTTGCTGTAATAGGTCACTTTATATTCGCGCGCAAGCTCATAAAGCTCCTTCAGCTTCATATTTTCTAAACTTGAAATCGTTAATTCCAATGTGTACACCACGCTTTTAAATTTTTCCTTCATATCCGCTGTCAATTAGGAGCGAGAAATGATAGTAAGATAATAGAGTTGAGGAAATGAATAGAAGTTGATAGAAATGAATAGATTGGCAGAAAACTTGCATGATAAAACAATCTCTATTTTACCCTCTCAGCGAAAAGTTAATCAACTTATTTTTCAAACATCCCTTATTGGAAATATTTTCTGGAAGGAATCCTCATGGAGAATGGGGAGATTTCTGCAAATTTCGGGTGGTGGAAGGCACCACCCGATGTTCGCTACCTATAGTACTAAATTTGGTTTTTTGTTTAGGCTGTGTCGGCCGTCGATGAAACGAACAGTCCCGGATTTTGCCCGCATAACAACAGAATGGGTCGAAGCATGAGAGCCCTTGAACTGGACACCGCGCAACAGTTCCCCGTCCGTTACGCCTGTTGCCGTAAAGATAGCGTCGTCGCCTTTGACCAAGTCCTCCATACGGAGAATGCGGCTCACGTCTAAGCCCATTTTTTTACAGCGTTCAAGCTCAGCATCATTTTGCGGCAGCAATTTGCCGATCAGTTCACCGCCAAGGCATTTCAAGGCGACTGCTGAAATAACACCCTCAGGTGCACCACCCGAACCGAATAAAATATCAACACCGGTATTATCAAAAGCAGTATTGATGGCCCCAGCCACATCACCGTCATTAATCAGTTTAATGCGGGCACCCGCTTCACGAATTTGGGCAATGATATGCTCGTGGCGCGGACGGTTCAACACAGTCGCAACCACGTCTTGAATGTCTTTATTCTTTGCTTTCGCGACAGCCTTCAGGTTATCAATGACAGGAGCGTCGATATCAATTAACCCAACTGCTTCCGGTCCGACTGCGATTTTTTCCATATACATATCTGGAGCATGGAGCAGGCAGCCATGGTCAGCCACAGCGAGAACAGCTAATGCATTCCAGCCGCCGGACGCCAAAATATTGGTACCTTCAAGCGGGTCAACGGCAACATCGACACGAGGCCCGTAGCCATTCCCAAGCTTTTCTCCAATATAAAGCATTGGCGCTTCGTCCATTTCCCCTTCACCGATGACAACGGTTCCTTTCATCGGAATGGTGTCAAACACATCGCGCATCGCCGAAGTGGCTGCTCCATCTGCTTCGTCTTTTTTACCGCGGCCCATCCAGCGTGCGGAAGCAAGCGCTGCTGCTTCAGTTACCCGGACAAGCTCCATCGTTAAACTTCTTTCCATTGTTCTCCATCCCCCATTTTTTTCTGATGAGACTTCGTTCATTCATAAGTATATCTCATTATGTGTTTTTAAGGTGCTCTAATTCTTCCTGTGTTAATGCCTCCCGCCAGACGGTGGCGCCAAGGCCGTTTAATTTTTCGACCAGGTTGCTGTAGCCGCGGTCGATGTGGTCGAGACCGGTTACTTCGGTGATTCCTTCCGCCATTAGACCGGCAATGAACAGTGCTGCTCCGGCACGAAGGTCGCTCGCCTTGACTTTGGCACCGTGGAGCTGGATCGGTCCGTTGATAATAGCAGAGCGTCCCTCCACTTTAATGTTGGCGTTCATTCTTCTTAATTCATCAATATGCTTAAATCGGGCACCATAAATAGTGTCAGTTACCACACTTGAGCCCGCTGCCTTTGTTAACAGGGCAGTAAATGGCTGCTGCAGGTCGGTTGGAAAGCCCGGATAAACAAGCGTTTTGATATCGACGGCTTTCAGGTTCGAAGGGCCGTTGACAAACACTTGGTCATCGCCGGATTCGATATTCACGCCCATTTCGCGAAGCTTAGCAATCAACGATTCCAAGTGCTGCGGAATCACGTTATCAATCAGCACGCCCTCGCCCATTGCTGCGCCAAGAATCATATAGGTTCCGGCCTCAATCCGGTCTGGAATGATGGTATGGCGGCAGCCATGAAGGCTGTCCACTCCGTCAATCCGGATGACATCGGTACCGGCCCCTTTGATTTTCGCCCCCATATTGGTAAGCAGAGTCGCGACATCAATAATTTCCGGCTCTTTGGCGGCGTTTTCAATTATCGTTCTGCCTTTCGCTCTTACCGCTGCCAGCATGATATTAATCGTTGCTCCGACACTGACGACGTCCAGATAAATCCGGGCGCCGCGAAGCTCGTCCGCGCGCAGATAAATAGCTCCCTGCTCGTTCGTGATTTGGGCACCAAGCGCTTCAAAGCCTTTGATATGCTGGTCAATCGGTCTTGGTCCCAAGTGACAGCCGCCGGGCAGCCCAATCACTGCCTTTTTGAAGCGGCCGAGCATCGCGCCCATTAAATAATAAGAAGCGCGCAGCTTTTTAACTTTGCCATTTGGCAGCGGCATGGAGATCATTGCCGATGGGTCAACCGTCATTTCATCGTCTGTAATATTCACAGTGCCGCCGATTTCCTCAAGCAAGTCCTTTAAAATTTCAACATCGGAAATATCAGGCAGTCCTTCGATTGTAACGGGTGATTCCGCTAAAATCGTCGCAGGTATAAGGGCAACAGCACTATTTTTGGCACCGCTAACCCTTACAGTTCCCTTTAATGGATATCCGCCCGCAATTTTAAGTTTTTCCATTTTCGACTCCCTTCTAAGCCTATATAAAAATTGATTTATCGATTGAATGGAATGGTACTTCTTTGACCGTGACGCAAGTCTGTTTTTCACCGAGCTTTTCTAGCAGACTGCCCGAAAAAAAGCACCTTTAAACCAAAATAAGGCTACAGGTATATTTTTCCAACATTATAAGTCAAATTCCGACAGGTTGTCTAATTTATAGTTTACACGAAAATTATATTTTCATGTATGACAAATAAAAAAATTTACACGAAAATGGAAAAACAGCGGAACCATTATGCCTTTTTTACAGGGATTCCAGCATTTTAAAAAGGCGGAAATTTCCATGAAAATCTTACGCTTCTTGACGGTTATTCCAATCTTTCAAGAAAGCTTCGATCCCTTTGTCTGTTAGTGGATGCTGAGTAAGTCCCATCAATACTTTGTAAGGAATGGTCGCGATATGCGCGCCTCTTAATGCTGCCTCCGTAACATGCAGCGGGTGGCGGATAGACGCCGCGATGATTTCCGTTTTAATGTCATGAACGGCGAAAATGTCAGCAATTGTGGAAATTAAGTCTAAGCCGTTTTGACCGATATCATCCAGTCTTCCCAAGAATGGAGATACATAGGTTGCGCCGGCGCGGGCAGCAAGCAGAGCTTGGTTCGCGTTGAAGATTAAAGTTACGTTTGTTTTAATGCCTTTTTTTGAAAAAGCATGGACCGCTTTCAGGCCATCTGGAGTCATTGGAACTTTGACGGTGATATTTGGTGCGATGGCAGCAAGCTCGAGGCCTTCTTTGATCATGCCTTCTGCATCAAGGGCAATAACTTCCGCGCTGACAGAACCAGGTACAAGGGCGGTAATTTCTCTTAAACGGTCGTGAAAAGAAACACCTTTTTCTTTTGCCACAAGGGATGGGTTTGTGGTAACTCCTGCTAATAAACCAAGGTCATGCGCTTCGCGGATTTCTTCCAGGTTGGCTGTATCAATAAAAAATTTCATGTTGCTCTCCTCCATTTTCGCCTAAATTTTCTATATACTTTGAACACACGGAAACCGCCCTATTGGTAGGGCGGTTTATTTTATCATAACTACAAAAAAGCGCTTCTTAGGCTTTGCCTGAAGAACCGAATTCGCGCATTTTGCCAATTACAGTTTCTTTGATGGCATCGCGAGCAGGTCCCAAGTATTTGCGTGGGTCATACTCGTTTGGTTTAGCAGCTAGCACTTCACGAACTGTTTTTGCAGAAGCAATTTGGTTTTCAGTGTTTACGTTAATTTTTGCAGTTCCAAGTGAAACAGAACGCTGGATGTCCTTTGTTGGGATACCAGTACCACCGTGTAATACTAGTGGCATACCAGTAAGTTTACCGATCTCTTCCATTTCTTTGAAACCAAGATTTGGTTCGCCTTTATAAGGACCGTGTACTGAACCTAATGCAGGAGCTAAACAGTCGATACCTGTGCGTTTAACTAATTCAACACACTCGTTAGCGTCAGCATAGATAATGCTTCCAGAAACGTCGTCCTCTTGTCCGCCAACTGTTCCTAGTTCAGCTTCAACGGAAACACCTTTTGAATGAGCGTAGTCTACTACCTTTTTAGTGATTTCCACGTTCTCTTCAAATGGGTGGTGTGAAGCATCGATCATAACAGATGTAAAACCTGCATCAATTGCTTCTTTACATTTTTCAAAACTTGAACCATGGTCAAGGTGGATAGCCACTGGTACCGTAATTTTATAATCTTCCATTAAGCCTTCTACCATTTTCACAACGGTTTTGAATCCGCCGATGTAACGGCCAGCGCCTTCAGAGACACCAAGAATTACAGGTGAATTCTCTTCTTGAGCAGCTTGAAGAATAGCTTGTGTGAATTCTAAGTTATTGATGTTAAATTGCCCAACAGCATAGCCTTCTGCTTTACCCTTGTTGAGCATTTCTGTCATGGAAACTAATGGCATATCTCTTCCTCCTTAAATTCGGTCGGTATCTTTCAGAAATGAGTTTATCCATATTGATTTTTCCCATCATATGGCTGATTATGTATCGTTTCCAAAAGATAGCAGCCAATCAATTTTTCACTATGTATCATATCAAAAGAAAGTAAGAATTGCTATTAATCTAACAGCGTTTTGTAAAAGTGTCATAATGAAAACGCCGTCATTCCGCTGGATGAAAAAAAGCAAACGATATGACGTTGCTTTTTTTCAAAAATATATTAATTCGTTTTTTGCGGGATATGTTTTCTGACGGCAGCACGAATGTCGTCGATGTCAAACGGCTTGGCAAAGTGGGTGATGGCGCCAAGGTCTTTTGCTTCCTGAATCATGTCCAGTTCGCCGTAAGCGGTCATGATAATGACGCGAATGTCCGGGTCGAGCACTTTCATTCTTTTTAAAATTTCAATCCCGTCCATGCCTGGAATTTTCATATCCAACAGCACGAGGTCCGGGTCATGTGTTTTCACAATCTCCAGCGCCTGCACTCCGTTGGCAGCCTGAAAGGTCTGATACCCTTCTTTTTGAAAAACCTCATTCAATAAAATGCGGATGCCGAACTGGTCGTCAACGATTAAAATTTTCTCCTTCATTCTTCCACCTCTTCCCTCATTTAATAGATTCAATATGTATATATCATTATTAAATTCTCCTCCTTGAGGAAAAAATCCTGCATCATTTTTAGAAACTGAGCATGTTATTTTATGGAAATTTATTTATTTTGGCATTTTTATAAAAAGGTCTATAATATTAGTGCATATGAGGAGGGTTTTTATGTTAAAAATGTTCACTACTCAATTAATGGGTTTATTTAAAAGAATAGAGGAAAAAGAAGAGTTTGCGTTTGAGGATGCGGCCCGCCTGCTTGCCCAGGCCCCTGTCGGCGACGGCTCTATTTATATTTATGGTGAAAAAGAAATGAAGGCTGTTTCAGCTGAAGCGGTGGATGGTGCTGAGCCTTTAAAATCAGCGAGGGCTTTGTCTATGGAGTCTGCGGCTGACCTGGATATCGCCGATCGTGTATTAATTTTCGCGCGGACTTCTACGGATGAGGCTGCTCTGTCGATTGCGGCTCAACTTCAGGAAAAAGGGATTCCGTTTGTGGCTGTTTCCACTGTGATGGATGTTTCTACAGGTGGACTAGCAGAAATTGCTGATGTTCATATTGATTTGCGACTGACAAAGGGCTTGCTGCCGGACGAGTTTGGGAACCGAATTGGCTATCCGTCCTCGATGGCAGCCTTGTTTGTGTACTATGGATTGAAATTTACGATTGAAGAGATCTTGGCGGAATACGAAATGTAAGCGAAACGGTCCTTGTAACGAGGGCCGTTTTAATTTACTCGCCTAAAATTGAAATTTACTCGCCAGATTTCATGATTTACGCGCTCGTTTTTAACTTTTACTCGCCGAATATCACCATTTACTCGCCAAATTCCTCATTTCACTCGCCAACCACCCATTTTTAACCAAAAAACAAAGACCAGTCCCGCGCCCGGATAACTGGTCTTATTATTTCAAAAAATTATTTCTGTAAAGTAGCCTTAATAAAGTCACGGAACAAAGGCTGCGGGCGGTTTGGTCTAGAGATGAATTCCGGATGGAACTGGGATGCCACAAACCATGGGTGATCCTTCAACTCAATGATTTCCACTAAACGGCCGTCTGGGCTTGTCCCTGAGAAGACAAAGCCTGCCTCTTCCATTTCTTGACGATAATGATTGTTGAACTCATAACGATGACGATGGCGCTCGTAAACGACATTATTTTCGTACGCTTCATGGGCTTTTGTTCCCTCAACAACACGGCAAGGGTACAGACCAAGACGTAACGTTCCGCCTAGATCCTCGACATCCTTCTGCTCTGGAAGCAGGTCAATGATCGGATGCTGAGTTTCCGGTACGAACTCAGAAGAATGAGCATCTTTATAGCCAAGCACGTTGCGGGCAAATTCAATGGTCGCCAGCTGCATGCCTAAGCAGATGCCAAGCAATGGCTTTTTGGACTCACGCGCATAGCGGATCGCTTCAATTTTCCCTTCAACACCGCGGTCACCGAAGCCGCCTGGAATCAGCACTCCATCTACCTCATCAAGAAGTTCCGCCACATTTTCGCTAGTCACTTCTTCAGCATTAATCCACTTAATTTCTACATCGGAATCAAACGCGTAACCAGCATGCTTCAACGCTTCAACTACGGAAATATAGGCATCCTGAAGTTCCACGTATTTACCGACTAACCCGATACGAGTCTTATTGGCAAGATTCAACACACGGTCAACTAGTGCTTTCCACTCAGTCATATCCGCTTCCCCAGTTTGCAGCTTCAAATGGTCGCAGACGATTTGGTCCATGTTTTGCTCCTGCAAAGCAAGTGGAATGGAGTATAGCGTATCGGCATCACGGCACTCGATCACTGCTTTTGCATCAATATCGCAGAATAACGCTAGTTTATCTTTCATATCCTGCGAAATTTCCATTTCAGTACGAACAACAATAATATTTGGCTGAATGCCAAGGCTGCGCAGCTCTTTTACGCTGTGCTGGGTTGGCTTTGTCTTCATTTCACCAGCCGCTTTAATATAAGGAACAAGTGAACAGTGAATATACATGACGTTTTCACTGCCAATATCGCTTTTAATTTGGCGGATTGCTTCTAAAAACGGCAGGGACTCGATGTCACCGACAGTACCGCCAATTTCCGTAATTACCACATCGGCATTTGTTTCTTTGCCGGCACGGAAGACACGGTCCTTGATTTCGTTAGTAATGTGCGGAATAACTTGCACGGTTGCGCCAAGATAGTCACCGCGGCGCTCTTTGCGAAGGACAGTGGAATAAATTTTTCCAGTTGTCACGTTGCTGTACTTGTTTACGTTAATGTCGATAAAACGCTCATAGTGGCCCAAATCCAAATCCGTTTCCGCACCATCATCGGTTACGAACACTTCGCCGTGTTGATACGGGCTCATTGTTCCCGGGTCAACGTTGATGTACGGGTCTAATTTTTGAGTGGTCACGCTTAAGCCGCGATTTTTCAATAAGCGTCCTAAAGATGCGGCGGTAATCCCTTTTCCAAGCGATGAAACAACACCGCCAGTTACAAAAATATACTTTGTCATGTAAATATTCCCCCTCAGATACAGTTTGTGCATTATTCAGAATGTTAAAGGGTATTTTTGCAAAAATTATTTTTCTGCTGCTCCAAAAAATAAAAAACCCCATAACAGCTGGGTTTTTATCAAAATAAAAAGCGCTCCTCTTACGCATTGTAAGGGAGCGCGTATACATTCGTTCGAATGGTCCTTTTTAAGGAGCCCAAACAAGATGATACAAGGGGCTGATGAAAAAGTCAAGCCTATTCATCCCGAGATAAGATGTTTAAGATTAGAGATCCTCGTCCTCTTCCTCATCTTCTAGTTCAAGTTCTTCTTCCTCTTCTAGGTCATCTTCAAGTTCTTCATCATCTTCGAATTCAAGTTCTTCGTCATCCTCAAGAACGTCATCTTCATCTTCGAATTCGTCGTCGATTTCATCAATCTCGTCAAGGTTCTCCTCTTCATCGTCAAGGAGATCATCTTCCTCTTCAAAGTCGTCGACATCGTCGTAGTCTTCGTCATCGAGTTCTTCAAATTCGTCGATTTCATCGATATCCTCGTCTTCGACAACCTTCTTCTTCTTCTTCTTCGATTTGACGACTGCGACAACTTCTTCCTCTTGGGTATCAACCGGATACCAAACGCGAAGTCCCCAGCGGTTTTCACCTAAAGTCAAGAACCGGCCATCGATATTTAAATCGGTGTAAAACTGTGCCAGACGAGCACGCATTTCTGATTCAGAAATACCCGCAGCCTTGGTAATTTCCTTCACTAAATCAGCGAAGGCGACTGGCTGCTTACTATTTTTCATAAATTCATAAGCCATTTCGATGAGCGATAACTCTTGCAGCTCCTCTTTTGAGTACATTGCTAAACTCAATATCGGCACTTCCTTTCTCTATTTAACACTCTTAGTAGAGTGAATAACGGCTATTTCAAAGTTTTTCCTTAAAAACGCATATTCCTCATTATAAACAAATTCTAGAGGTTTATGCTAGTTCTAGCTGTTTGTTTTACTTGATTTTTTCCTTTTTTGGCTTCTCTTCATCCTTTTTAATCTGTTCTCTTACTATTTTTAGCTCTTTAAGAGATATGTACAAAAAGAAGATGGCCAGCAACAGGAACGAAACAGCACCTAGTTGCAGTTCATAAAGATAATATAATGGCCAGGCTGTAATTATTAAAACCATGATGATATGATTTACTCTCATAAGCTGACACCTGCCCATAACCTCTGGAGGTAAAATACTATATTGATTATATAGGATATATCATAATATTGGAAAATATTTTTTGAAAATCAAAAAAGGGGGAAGTGCCCCCCTTTTGATTAACGTCTCCACTCATTACATATTTCGGCGATACTGTCCGCCTACTTCGTATAGGGCGCGTGTGATTTGGCCGAGACTGGCGACTTTGACGGTTTCCATAAGTTCGGCAAAGATGTTGCCGCCGCTTGTGGCCGCTTCCTTCAACCGCTTCAGCGCTGCAGCGGATTCTGCTGCGTGCGCATCATGGAAGGCACGCAAATTGTGAATCTGCAGCTCTTTCTCCTCCGTCGTTGCCCGAGCCAATTCCATATTATCAATCGCTTCCTCGGATGGAGGATTTGGATTCAAATACGTATTTACCCCGATAATCGGCAGTTCGCCCGTATGTTTTAACATTTCATAGTGCATCGACTCATCCTGAATCTTGCCGCGCTGGTACTGAGTTTCCATTGCGCCTAAGACTCCGCCGCGGTCATTCAGCCGTTCGAATTCTTGAAGCACCGCTTCTTCAACTAAATCAGTCAGCTCTTCTACGATAAACGAGCCCTGAAGCGGATTTTCATTCTTCGTCAAGCCGTGCTCCTTAGTGATAATCATCTGAATCGCCATTGCCCGACGGACCGATTCCTCGGTCGGTGTCGTAATCGCCTCATCGTATGCATTCGTATGCAGCGAGTTGCAGTTATCTTGCAGCGCCATCAATGCTTGAAGCGTGGTGCGGATATCATTAAAATCGATTTCCTGCGCGTGCAGCGAACGTCCCGATGTCTGCACATGGTATTTCAGCTTTTGGCTGCGCTCGTTGGCACCATACTTGTCACGCATGACAGTCGCCCAAATGCGGCGCGCCACCCGGCCAATCACCGTATACTCCGGATCCAAACCATTCGAGAAGAAGAACGACAGGTTTGGCGCGAAGTCATCAATGTTCATGCCGCGGCTCAAATAATACTCAACGTAAGTGAAACCGTTCGACAAGGTAAATGCCAGCTGCGAAATCGGGTTCGCGCCCGCTTCGGCAATATGATAGCCGGAAATCGACACGGAATAATAGTTACGCACCTGATGGTCGATGAAATATTGCTGGATATCGCCCATCATCCTTAAAGCAAATTCTGTTGAAAAAATACATGTATTTTGGCCTTGGTCTTCTTTTAAAATATCAGCCTGGACCGTACCGCGGACGGTTTTCAACGTATAGGCCCGAACTGCGGCAAATTCTTCGACGGTCAGAACGCGGCCTAGTTCAGCTTCTTTACGTTTCACCTGCTGGTCAATTGCCGTGTTCATGAACATCGCCAGGATGATTGGTGCCGGACCATTAATCGTCATCGATACGGATGTCGACGGATGACAGAGGTCAAAGCCATCGTACAGCTTTTTCATATCGTCTAACGTACAAACGCTGACGCCGCTTTCGCCGACTTTCCCGTAAATGTCCGGACGGTAATCCGGATCTTCCCCATATAGGGTTACTGAATCAAACGCCGTACTTAAGCGTTTTGCCGAATCATCCTTCGATAAATAGTGGAAACGGCGGTTCGTCCGTTCCGGTGTGCCTTCGCCGGCAAACTGGCGTTTTGGATCCTCCCCTTCGCGCTTGAACGGGAATACGCCTGCTGTGTACGGGAAAGAACCTGGCAGGTTCTCGCGGTACACCCAGCGAAGGATTTCGCCGTAATCCTTGTATTTCGGCAGAGCCACTTTTGGAATATCAAGCCCTGATAAGCTCTTTGTTTTTAAAATGGTAATGATTTCTTTGTCGCGGATTCTGGTAACGAATTTGTCAGCTGTGTAAGCTGCTTTTGTTTGTTCCCAACCGTCCAAGATAAGCTTCGACTCAGGTGTCAGCTGCGCTTCGGTTTGCTGTTTAACCGCTTCGAGAGCCGCAACGACTTCCGGCTGGTCCTTCACCGCTTCGATAGCGCCTTCCAGCTGGAATAATTTCCGGGAAATATTCGCCTGCTGCTCCGCTTTTTTATGATAGCCGCGAACGGTCTCGGAAATTTCCCGTAAGTAATAACGGCGGTCTGTCGGAATGATGATATTTTGCTTTTCAACCTTCGCCTCTTTGCTGTACGATGTCACCCAATCGGTCGCAGCTTTTTCATTAATTTTTTCAACGAGAGCCGCAAATAAGGCATTCGTGCCAGGGTCATTGAACTGGCTGGCGATTGTGCCGTACACCGGCATTTCGGATGGGTCCTTTTCAAAAAGCATATGGCTGCGCTGGTACTGCTTCTGCACCTGGCGCTTCGCGTCCTCGGAGCCCTTACGCTCAAATTTATTGATGACAATCAGGTCGGCAAAGTCAATCATGTCGATTTTCTCAAGCTGGGACGGCGCCCCGAACTCACTGGTCATGACGTACATCGCGACATCGCAAATTTCCGTGATGCCGGCGTCGCCCTGGCCGATTCCACTCGTTTCGACGATAACCAGATCAAATCCGGCTGCCTTCGTGACCGCTACGGCGTCTTTAATGGCCAGCGACAATTCGCTCCTTGATGCACGGGTTGCCAAGCTGCGCATATAGACGTTTGGTGAAAAAATCGCATTCATACGGATTCGGTCGCCAAGAAGCGCCCCGCCCGTTTTTTGTTTGGTTGGGTCAACGGAAAGGATCGCGACCTTTTTTGCTGGAAACTCGTTGATAAATCGGCGAATCAATTCGTCGGTCAGCGAGCTTTTTCCAGCGCCTCCCGTACCGGTGATCCCGATAACCGGAATCGACTTCTCAAGCTCCTTCACTTTTTCAAGAACCTGCTCAGCCGTGGCAGCCGCCTCATTTTTTTGGTCAACATGATTTTCCGCAATTGTAATCAACTTGGCAACGGCATTCGTGTCACCCGTCGGCAGCTTTTCGATTTGCTCTGGGATATTTTCCGAAGCAACCGTTGAAAAATCACACTCTTGAATCATCAGGTCGATCATGCCCTGCAATCCGAGCTTTCGGCCGTCTTCCGGCGAGAAGATGCCGGCAATGCCGTACTCTTGGAGTTCATTGATTTCTCTTGGGATGATGACGCCCCCGCCGCCGCCATAAATTCGGATATGCGATGCGCCTTTTTCTTTTAATAGGTCGTACATGTATTTAAAGTATTCAACATGCCCCCCTTGATAAGAGGAAATCGCAATGCCTTGGGCATCTTCCTGAATGGCGGCGTTGACAACCTCCTCGACCGAGCGGTTGTGGCCAAGGTGAATGACCTCGGCCCCGCTTGATTGAAGGATGCGCCGCATGATATTGATGGAAGCATCATGGCCGTCAAACAAACTCGACGCGGTCACAAAGCGAATATGATGCTTCGGCTGATATTTTCCGGTTGTACTCATCTCAATTTGGCCCCCTTGTATTTTAAAATTCTTGAATTACTTCTTTTAACCGTCTCTTTTTACCCCAAGCCCTTTAAAAATAAACTCCGTCTGCAGTTCAATGTATTCGTCCAAAGTAAACAGCTTCCGGAGCGCCCAGCGGCGAAAGCCCCACATTTGCCCCTGGACAAAAATATCGTGGGCGATGATTTTGATTTGTTTTTCCGACAGTTCTAACTCGCCGTTTTCCACACATTTATGGAGCATATTTTCAAACATGGCGACCATCTCTAATTCCTTTTTTAACACATATGGAAGGGCGTCCTTGGTTAAGGACTTTACTTCCTGATACATGACGAGGATTTCGTCCTGCAATTCATCCATAACATAAAAAAAGTTTGCAATTCCCACTTTTAAGCTCTCTAATGTCCCTTGCTTGTGATCAAGGTTCTCCTCGAGCTGCTCTTTCACATGATCATAGATGCTGTCGCACACCAGATATAAAATATCTTCCTTCGTCCGGATGTACTCGTACAATGTCCCGATGCTAAAGCCCGCCGCTCTGGCAATTTCCCGGGTCGTTGTCCGATGAAACCCCTTCTCTTTAAAAAGTGCAACGGCCCCTTTGATCATTTGGTCGCGCCTCTTTTGCACGAGGCGCTCATCTTTGACCGAGGCCTGAACCTCCCGTTTATTCATACGCTCGAACCGTCCCTTGTCTAGCTACAGCGCCTAGGGGCTCGGGGTCATAAGCCAATCCGTCAAGAAGGCTAAAAAGCAGCCTTCTCGCCGGCTCGTCTAGCCTCGTGCCCCTGGTCAAGGCGCTTCCGCTTTTCGTTTTACTTCGTAATCATTCTAGAAATAACAAGGCGCTGAATTTCCTGAGTGCCCTCGTAAATTTGCGTGATTTTTGCATCACGCATGAAGCGTTCAACCGGATAATCCTTCGTATAGCCGTAGCCTCCGAACACCTGAACTGCTTCTGTTGTTACCTTCATCGCAGTATCGCCTGCAAACAGTTTTGACATAGCGGACTCTTTGCCATATGGAAGGCCGTTGGACTCAAGCCATGCTGCCTGATAGGTTAATAGTCTTGCTGCTTCAATGTTTGTCGCCATATCTGCAAGCTTGAAGCTGATACCTTGGTTGGCGGCGATTGGTTTGCCGAACTGAACGCGTTCCTTCGCATAGTCCACTGCTGCATCAAGCGCACCTTGAGCAATACCGACTGCCTGCGCCGCGATGCCGTTGCGGCCGCCATCCAGTGTCATCATCGCCACTTTAAAGCCTTCGCCCTCTTCGCCAAGTCTATTTTCAACCGGAACCTTGCAATCTTCAAAAATAATTTCTGTTGTCGGTGATGAACGAATACCCAGTTTCTTTTCTTTTTTCCCAACAGAGAATCCCGCGAAATCCTTTTCAACGATAAATGCTGTTGTGCCGCGCTGCTTGTTGGATGGATCGGTTAGTGCAAATACGACATAAATGTCAGCCTCGCCGCCATTGGTAATGAAAATTTTCGAACCATTCAGCACGTAGTGGTCGCCCTCAAGACGTGCCATCGTTCTCATCCCGCCTGCATCAGAGCCGCTGCCTGGCTCGGTTAAGCCATAAGCTCCGATTTTTGAACCTTCAGCCAGTGGACGAAGATATTTTTGCTTTTGCTCTTCATTACCGAACTTGTAAATTGGCCAGCTGGCAAGAGATGTGTGTGCAGAAAGGGTAACCCCGACTGACGAATCGACGCGGGAAAGCTCTTCAACCGCGATACAGTAAGCAAGATAATCACTGCCGATGCCGCCGTACTCTTCCGGCCATGGAATTCCGGTTAAGCCAAGCTCCGCCATTTTGTCAAAAATCTCCCGGTCAAAGCGCTCTTCCTCATCACGCTCAGCAGCCGTTGGAGCAATCTCGTTCTGCGCAAAATCGCGCACCATTTTACGAATCATTTCATGTTCTTCGGTTAATTTGAAGTTCATTTTGGGTATCCTCCTCAGTTTTATCTACAAATATTAATGGGATATCTACAAATTTTTAAATATATCTACAAAGTTCCAAAAGATATCTACAATTTTTAAAATATATCTACAAAATTTCCAAGGATATCTACAATTCCATCCTTAAAGATGCTTGCTAATCACAATCCTCTGAATCTCGCTCGTGCCCTCATAAATCTCCGTCACTTTGGCATCGCGGAAGTAACGCTCAACCGGATAATCCTCGGTATAGCCGTAGCCTCCGAAAACCTGGATCGCTTCTGTCGCCACCTCAACCGCTGTTCTTGTTGCAAAAAGCTTCGCCATCGACGCTTCCATGCCGCATTTTAAGCCCTGCCCGCGCATATCCGCAGCTCGATAAACTAGTAATCTAGCAGCCTCTACATTTGTCGCCATGTCGGCAAGCTTAAAGCCAATCCCCTGTTGGGTGGCAATCGGTTTCCCAAACTGATGGCGCCCCTTCGCATACTCGGTTGCGGCCGACAGTGCGGCTTCGGCTATCCCAAGCGCCTGGGCAGCAATTCCGATGCGGCCGGCATCGAGGTTGGCCATTGCAATCTTGAAACCTTCGCCTTCTGCGCCAAGCAGGTTCTCAGCCGGAACGCGCATATCCTCAAATGTAAGCTGCACCGTTCTCGAGCCATGCAGGCCCATCTTTTTCTCATCCTTGCCAATCACCAGTCCAGGGGTATTTTTTTCAACAATAAAAGCCGATACGCCTTTGGCGCCCAATTCCGGATTAGTTTTTGCAAAAACGATGTAAACTTCGGCCTCGCCGCCATTGGTGATAAAGACCTTGGAGCCGTTAATCACATAATGGCCGCCATCGCGAACCGCTCGCGACTTCATGCTGGCAGCATCCGATCCAGCGCTCGGCTCGGTTAAGCAAAAGGCCCCAAGGTACTCGCCTGAAGCCAGCTTTGGTACGTACTTTTGCTTCTGCTCCTCCGTTCCAAAGTAAAGAATCGGGTTCGTGCCGACGGAGGTGTGCACCGACAAAATCACGCCCATTGTCGCGCTGACCTTGGAAAGCTCGTTGATGGCGATGATATAGGAGGTGAAATCCATCTCAGCGCCGCCGTATTGCTCCGGAACCGGGATGCCCATCAGGCCAAGCCCGCCCATTTTGCGGAGAATTTCACGTGGGAACTCTCCTTTTTCCATTTTTACTATAAACGGCGTAACTTCGCTGGTTGCAAAGTCGCGCACCATTTTGCGCATCATTTCTTGCTCTTCTGTGAATGTAAGATTCATGCTGAACTCCCCTTTTGGAGAAAGTAGTGTGACCGAACTCATTTTTAAAGCCCCTTTCTCGAGGAAACTGTATTCTTTGCTTGAATCTTGCTGCTCCTATTTTTAAGACCCCTACTGCTATTCTTGAAAAAATTCTCTCCCGAGTAGACCATACCGTTATCTCTATCTTTCTATTTTTGTAAAATTTGACGACTTCAAAGCTTATTCGTATACATAAAATCCGCGTCCGGTTTTCTTACCCAGCCAGCCTGCTTTTACATATTTACGCAGCAGCGGGCATGGGCGGTACTTGTCATCGCCAAAGCCTTCGTGCAATGTTTCCATGATGTAAAGGCAGGTATCCAAACCGATAAAGTCAGCAAGCGTTAACGGTCCCATTGGGTGATTCATGCCAAGCTTCATTACTTCGTCGATGGCTTCCTTAGTGGCCACGCCCTCGTACAATGTATAGATCGCTTCGTTAATCATCGGCATCAACACGCGGTTGGCAACAAAGCCAGGGAAGTCGTTTACCTCTACAGGTACTTTAGCTAACGTTTTTGTCATGTCCTCGATGACCTGATACACTTCATCAGCTGTTGCCAAGCCGCGGATGATTTCCACCAGCCTCATGACAGGCACCGGATTCATGAAGTGCATACCGATGACCTTTTCCGGGCGCTTCGTTGCTGCTGCGATTTCCGTAATCGGCAGCGAGGAGGTATTGCTTGCTAAAATCGCATGCGCCGGTGCAATTTCGTCCAGTTGCGCAAAGATTTTTGTTTTGATTTCCATGTTTTCAACAGCTGCTTCGATGACAAGATCCACGCTGGATGCATCTTGCAGGTCTGTTGATGGAGTCAGGTTACTAAGCACCTCTTGCTTTTGCTCCTCAGTTAGGCGTCCTTTTTCTACGTTGCGGGATAGGTTTTTGTTAATAACCCCGAGTCCGCGCTCAACAAACTCCGATTTCAAATCGTTTAAAATAACCTTATAACCAGCTTGTGCACAAACCTGGGCAATTCCCGAGCCCATTTGGCCAGCCCCAATTACCATTACCTTTTCAACCTTCATGTTTTCCCCTCCGATTCGCGGCCGAAAGACGGACCGGCTGCGATTTTTTGTATTATTTTTTTACTCGAGAGTAATTCCCTCTCATCCGAGAGTAAGTTCGCTCTATCCGAGAGTATTTCTTCCTTATCTGAGAGTAAGGCCACTCTATCGAGAGTATTTCTCCCTTATCCACGAGTAAGGCCACTCTATCCGCGAGTATTTCGCTCTCATCCGAGAGTAAACCCACTCTATCCGCGAGTAAGCTCCACCAGTTACCTCTTCGGCACCTCAATCATAATCGCATCGCCCTGGCCGCCGCCACTGCAGATGGCCGCGATACCGATCCCGCCACCGCGGCGCTTTAACTCATGCAACAAAGTAATGATGATGCGCGCTCCGCTTGCGCCAATTGGATGGCCAAGGGCAACCGCACCGCCGTTGACATTGACTTTTTCCGGATCCAAGCCAGCGATTTGGCCGCTCGCCAGCGCTACGGCCGCAAACGCTTCGTTAATTTCAAACAAGTCAATTTCCTCAAGGTTTCGGCCTGTTTTTCGTAAAATTTCATTGATAACAAGTCCCGGTGTTTGCGGGAAGTCCTTGGCTTCGACCGCAATCGCAGCCTGGCCGATAATGACCGCTTCTACCCGCCGGCCTTCACGCTCTGCACGTTCCTCGCTCATCAACACGAGTGCACCGGCCCCATCATTGACCCCAGGTGCGTTTCCGGCTGTGATGGTACCTTCGCCATTAAACGCCGGTCCAAGCTTCGCTAATTTTTCTATAGAAGTGTCTTTCCGCGGCGCTTCATCATGCTCGACTACTACCGGCGCCCCTTTGCGCTGCGGCACCTCCACCTTCACAATCTCTTCGGCAAACTTGCCGCTCTCGATTGCTTCAATGGCCCGCTGGTGGCTTCTTAATGCCCACTCATCCTGTGCTTCGCGACTAAGCGACATCTCTTCAGCAGTCGAGTTTCCGTACGTTCCCATATGCACACCGGTAAAGCTGCAGCTCAATCCATCGTGAATCATCAAATCCTGAACAGCCGCGTCGCCCATTCTTAGGCCCCACCTTGCTTTTGGCAAAATGTACGGTGCATTTGACATTGATTCCATACCACCTGCAACAATCACTTCTTCATCGCCGGCGCGGATGATTTGGTCAGCAAGCGTGACGCTGCGCAGACCTGATGCACAAACCTTGTTAATCGTTTCTGTTTTCACTTCCCATGGCAACCCGGCGCCCCGCGCCGCTTGGCGTGATGGGATTTGCCCTTGTCCACCCTGCAGGACTGATCCAAATATCACTTCTTGCACGTCTTCCGGATTCACATTAGCACGTTGTAACGCTTCTTTAATGGCTATACCGCCTAACTGAGAGGCGCTAAAGCCGCTCAATGCCCCGCCCAATTTACCAAAAGGCGTTCTAACCCCGCTTAAGATAACCGTTCTGCTCATTCAAAACATTCCCTTCCCCTGTTTTTATTTCAAAAAACAATTATGCCTTTTCCCAATTTTCAGTCACTGGTACATAAAAAAGTGGGAGCGTGCTGATTTCATCATCGACTGAACGCTCGCTCAACACTGCTGCAAAAACTAACGCAGGTTCAGGGGATCACCCTGCCCACGCATTTAATTAAAAAAGGAAATGTAAGCGTTTTAATCCACTTATTCTATTTTACAAAAAAAATAGCAGAAGTTGAATTGTTTTACACAAAATTCCTAAAATTTTTTCGCGTGTATGCAATCAACCTCTGCTATTTTAAAATTCAATTTTCAGTCTTACGATGCCACTGCCGCAGGCTCGCCGCAGACAGCTTTTTCAAGAAGCTCAGCTACGTCGTAGGTAGCAACCTTGTCTTCAACCTCTTTCGCTTTTGTACCGTCTGACAGCATTGTCAAGCAGTATGGACAGCCGGAGCTGATGACAGATGGGTTCACCGATAATGCCTGCTCTGTACGTGCCACGTTGATGCGATGTCCTGTTTCTTCCTCCATCCACATCAAGCCGCCGCCGGCGCCGCAGCACATTCCCTTTTCACGGTTCCGTTCCATTTCCACCAGCTTCACTCCTGGGATGGCCTTCAAGATTTCACGCGGCGGATCATAAACGTCGTTGTAACGGCCCAGATAACAAGAATCGTGGAACGTAATCGTTTCGTTTACTGCATGCTTTGGCTTCAACCGGCCATCGCGGACAAGTTCAAAAAGAACTTCCGTATGGTGATAAACCTCAGCCTGCAACCCGAAATCAGGGTATTCATTTTTGAAAATATTGTAGGCGTGCGGGTCAATCGTCACAATTTTCTTCGCTTCTGCCTTTTCAATTTCAGCGATATTATTGTTAGCAAGCTCTTGGAACAAGAACTCGTTTCCTAGACGACGAACCGTGTCGCCAGAGTTCTTTTCTTTGTTTCCTAAGATAGCGAACTTGACGCCAGCTTCATTTAACAGCTTCGCGAACGACAACGCAATCTTCTGGCTGCGGTTGTCGTATGAGCCCATTGAGCCAACCCAGAACAGGTACTCGAACTCTTCGCCAGCTTTGTTTATTTCTTTTACAGTTTTAACTTCAACGTCTTCACGGGTTTCGCGCCATGTTTCGCGCTCTTTTCTGTTCAAGCCCCAAGGGTTGCCCTGACGCTCGATGTTAGTGATCGCGCGCTGTGCATCAGCGTCCAATTTTCCTTCTGTTAAAACTAGGTAACGGCGAAGGTCGATAATCTTTTCAACGTGCTCATTCATAACCGGACATTGGTCTTCACAGTTACGGCAGGTTGTACAAGCCCAGATTTCTTCTTCGGTGATGACATCGCCGATTAGGCTTGGGCTGTAGATGGAAGTTGCTGCCGTTTCGGAAGCGCCTTGTCCTGCAGCGGCAAGCGCTAGCTGGTTACCCTTTGTACCGGAAAATGCAAAAGTTGGTACCCATGGCTGCTTTTGCGTCACAGCCGCACCGTAATTGGTAAGGTGATCACGCATTTTCACGATTAAATCCATTGGCGACAGCATTTTGCCTGTGCCGGTTGCAGGACACATATTTGTACAGCGGCCGCATTCTACACAAGCATAGAAGTCCATCATTTGCAGTTGTGTGAAGTCTTCAATTTTTCCAACGCCAAATGATTCAGCGGATTCGTCCTCAAAGTCAATCTTTCTCAATTTACCTGCTTTATCCAAACGATTCAGGTAAACGTTTGCAGGACCGGCGATTAAGTGAGCGTGTTTTCCTTGCGGTACGTATACTAAGAATGCCAATAAGAAAATCAAGTGCAGCCACCATGCTACATAAAAGATGGACACTGCTGCTGTTTTGCCGATACCGGCGAAGATGATTGAAATGAGAGATGCCACTGGTTCTGCCAAGGAAGTTTCTTCACCGTGCCAGATGATGCCCATTCCGTTTCCTAATAGCACCCAAATCATTAAGCCGCCGATAAAGATTAATACAAGACCTGATTTAAAGCCTCGCTTTAAGCGGACAAGTTTTTCAACATAACGGCGATGAAATGCCCAGAAAGTTGCCACTAAAATGACTAAAGTGACGATCTCCTGGAAGAATGTAAATGCCGGATAAAGCGGTCCCAGCGGAAGGTGAGAGCCTGGTGCAATCCCTTTCCAAATAAAATCGATCGCTCCAAATTGAACAAGAATGAAGCCGTAAAAGAACATAACGTGGATGGCACCACTCTTTTTATCCTTTAAAAGCTTCTTCTGCCCAAATACCATGACCCAGATTTTTCGCATACGTTCTTTGACATTGTTGTCAAACTCTTCCTTTTTGCCAAGCTTCATATATTCGATCCGTGTTTTGACAACATAGACGAACAGGCTCAGCGCGTAAGCGGTTACGGCCAAGAAGGCAATAAGGTTGACCCATAAAAGTCCATTCATGAAATAAGCCCCTTTCGTTGATTTCTCCCCTAATTTTTTTACTAGATGTTCAAAATAGTAAATTTTCTGAATTACCTTAACTCTATTATAATATGAATGAGCATTCAGTCAATGAATTTTTGCAAACTTATAGAAATGTTTGTTGTTGGAAAAACTAACGAAACTGATTGGAGGAAGGTTTTCCAATGAATTTTTTCGTCATTTTTTTCGGAATTGTCTCACTTTTCATTATATGGCTTATTCTGGACTTTTGTCTAGGGCGACATAAGCATCATTCTTCTGTAAGAAAAATGGAAACTCCCATCCTGCATGGTGATTTTGACATTTTTCCTCATGGCAAGGAACTGTTTCACGACTACTTCTCCGTGCTGCGCGAGGCAGAAAGACATATCCATGTGTTGTTTTATATTGTAAAGGATGATGCATTTAGTCAGGAATTTCTTTCAATTTTAAAAGAAAAAGCACGGACCGGAGTTGAGGTTCGCTTGCTGCTGGACCGGCTTGGCAGCTGGAAAGTAAAAGGAGCTGAGATAAAAGAGCTACGCGCGGCGGGGGTCGAGTTTGCCTTCAGCAATCCGGTGAAGCTCCCTTATCTTTTTTACTCGATGCAGGTCCGGAACCACCGTAAGATTTCGATTATAGATGGGCGAATTGGCTATCTTGGCGGGTTTAATATCGGGAAGGAATATATTGACGAAGAACCAAGCCTTGGCCCATGGCGTGATTATCATCTAAAAATCAGCAGTGAAAGCGTCAATTTTCTACAAAGTGAGTTTCTGATTGATTGGGAGCGATGCACGGGGGTTGACTTGCAGGGTGAGTCGAAATATTTCCCGAAATTGCCTAAGGGCGCTGTCCGTCAGCAATTTATTCCGACAGAAGCCGATCAGCTGGAATGTATGTTCATCAGTCTTATCCAATTGGCCGAAAAATCAATTACCATCGGCACACCTTACTTTATTCCAAGTAGGAAGATTTTTGCGGAGCTGCAGAAGGCGGTACAGCGGGGCGTCTGTCTGACCATCATTGTACCGGCAGTTTCTGACCACGCACTCGTAAAAGAGGCGTCGTTCAAGTATTTACGAACGCTACTTCGCGTAGGTGCATTGGTATATCAGTATAATAAAGGGTTTTACCATGCCAAAACCATCGTCATTGATGACAAGGTCGCCGACATCGGTACTGCCAACTTTGACAAACGCAGCCTCTTTTTAAACCAAGAAATCAACTGCTACATCTACGACCCAAACTTTATTGACCGAATAAAAGGCATACTGGACAAAGACGTCCACGACTCTACCCGGCTCACACTCGAGCAACTGAACAAACCAAACTTGGCCAGGTCGATGAAAGAAGCTGTTGCTGGATTGGTTTCTTACTTTTTATAAGGCCTCAGGCACTGACGTGAACATTTGGGGTGAACTATTTTTATGGGAGGTGGGAGTAATGAGAATTCGCTTTGGGTATGTTTCGCATGCGATTAGTTTGTGGGATGCCTCTCCGGCCAAGACGCTAACCTTTGCGCGGTATCAACAGCTGAACTCTGAGGAGCGGGCGGACAAACTCCGCGAGATTACGAAACAAAATCTGAACCACACACTGCGGATGCTCCATTATAATGTGGCTCATGAGCTGGAGCTGTATCGATTCTCCAGCTCGATTGTTCCGCTTGCCACCCATCCTGAGGTGCGCTGGGACTTCGTCGCCCCATTTCGCAGCGAGTGGCGGGAAATTGGCGACCTTGTGAAAGAGCACAACCTAAGGGTCAGCTTTCACCCGAACCAATTTACCTTGTTTACCTCGCCAAAGCCGCAAATTACGGAGAACGCAGTGATCGACATGACCTACCATTTTCAAATGCTGGATGCCATGGGAGTTGCGGCGAAAAGCTTGATTAACATCCATATCGGCGGTGCTTATGGTGACAAACAGCAGGCACTTTCCCGATTTCATCAAAACCTGAAAGCCTTGCCTGCTCATATAAAAAATATTATGACCTTAGAAAATGACGACAAAACGTATACCGCAGAAGAGACGCTGGCTGTATGTGAAGAAGAGACGATTCCGTTCGTTTTTGATTACCATCACCATATGGCCAATCCTTGTGCCAAGCCGCTTGAGGAACTGATATCAAGCATTTTCCAAACCTGGTCCCATCGGCCGAGCCTCTTGCCAAAGGTACACATCTCCTCTCCCAAGTCGGAAAAAGAATTCCGCTCCCATGCGGATTTCGTCGACCCGGAGTTTATCATGCCATTTTTAAAATTGCTGAAAGAGGCTGGGCAGGATGTTGATTTCATGATTGAGGCAAAAGCGAAGGATCAAGCCTGTTTGAAATTGGTGGAGGATTTAAGCAAGATTCGCGGCTTTAAACGGATTAGCGGAGGTGCGCTTGAAATTAAATAACTCCAGTAAAAAGAGTCCCCGACCCCGGAGACTCTTTTATTCTTCAATTAAGTTTAAGACAGGAACATCCTGCTCATGTTCAGGTTCCGTCTTGGAATATATTCGCGCCATTTTCGATGCTTCATCCACATGCTGGATAATGACCGGCGTTCCCTCATAGGTCACATTAATCATATCCGCGGATTCCAAAATTTCCTTCGCTCTGCCTACATTCATGCGTTCGGTCCACTCCTCACAAATAAGTACACTATTACTATTTGCATTTTTTTGGAGGGTATTCATATTTTTAGGGACTATTTGATAAAAATCAAGGGCCGTTAATCTAATTTTGTGCGTCATTTTTTGCTTACTCGTCAGTTTCTGGGATTTACTCGACCACTTTTTAAAATTACTCGCCTAATTTCAAAATTTACTCGTCTGTTTGATCCATTTACTCGCCAAAATCCCCATTTTACTCGCCACCCCCAATAAAAATGCCCCCTTAAAAAAAGGAGGCATTTCAAATCTGATAATATATACTACATTTTTTCCGGTGCCGAAACCCCAATCAACGCCAGTGCATTCCTTAACGTAATCTGCACAGCATTCACCAATCCAAGGCGTGCCTTAGTCCGCTCAGGCTCACCAGCCTCGAGCACCTTTTCCGCATTATAAAAGCTGTGGAACGTCGAAGCCAATTCAAAAATGTAATTGGTAACCCGGTGCGGCACGCGCTTCAACGCCGCTTCGCCAACCGCATGCGGGAACTCGCCCAACTTTTTCAACAATTCGATTTCCTTTTCAGAAGCCACCATTGAAAAATCTGCGCCGGAATCAACAGCAAAGCCCTGTTCTTCGCCAGACCGCAAAATTGAACAAATCCGCGCATGAGCATACTGCGCATAATAAACCGGATTTTCATTCGACTGCGATACCGCCAAATCCAAATCAAAATCCATATGAGTATCCGAGCTGCGCATCGCAAAGAAATAACGCGTCGCATCGAGGCCGACCTCATC
This sequence comes from Neobacillus sp. SAB-20_R2A, assembly GCF_049568635.1. Classification (NCBI taxonomy): domain Bacteria; kingdom Bacillati; phylum Bacillota; class Bacilli; order Caryophanales; family Bacillaceae; genus Neobacillus; species Neobacillus sp. SAB-20_R2A. Next base: position 5,761,578 of record NZ_CP145895.1, read on the forward strand.
AACCAGATCCCGCATTGTTACAGCCTTTCCAGTCCGCTTCGACATCTTCATCTTCTCGCCGTTTTTATACAAATGAACAAGCTGGATGATCTCAACCTCGAGCGCCTCGCGGTCATAGCCGAGCGCCTGAATCGCCGCCTTCATCCTTGGAATATAACCGTGGTGGTCCGCACCCCAAATGTTAATCAATTTTTCAAAGCCGCGCTCAAGCTTGTCCTTGTGATAGGCAACATCCGGCGTCAAATACGTATAAGAGCCGTCCTGCTTAATCAGAACACGGTCCTTGTCGTCGCCGAGGTCGGTAGAACGCAGCCAGGTCGCGCCGTCCTGCTCGTAAATATAACCGCTCTCCCGCAATGCCGCCAGCGCCGTGTCAATTTTCCCATTCTTATAAAGCGATGTTTCCGAATACCACACATCAAAACGGACACGGAAGTCCTCGAGGTCCCTTTGGAGCTTTTTCATTTCATATTTCAAGCCATACTCCCGGAAAAATTCAAACCGCTCTTCTTCAGAGACATTTACATATTTATCGCCAAACTCTTCCGCAAGCTGCTTGCCAATCCCCACAATGTCCGCACCGTGGTAGCCGTCCTCCGGCATTTCTTTTTCCAGACCAAGCGCTTGGAAATAGCGCGCTTCAACAGAAAGCGCCAAGTTATTAATCTGATTTCCCGCATCATTGATGTAATATTCACGGGACACATCATAGCCAGCCTTGGCCAAAATGTTGCTTAAAGAATCACCGACCGCCGCACCGCGAGCATGTCCTAAGTGAAGGTCGCCCGTTGGATTCGCCGACACGAATTCCACTTGGATTTTCTGGCCGCCGCCAACTGTCGTCTCGCCATACTTGTCCCCAGCCTGCAAAATCGTCGGAATCAGCTCAGTCAAATACGAATTATTCATGTAAAAATTAATAAACCCCGGCCCGGCGATTTCCATTTTTTCAATGGAAGCCTTGGAACGGTCGAAGTTCTCCACAAGGGCCTCGGCAATCATCCGCGGTGCTTTCTTCGCCACCCGTGCCAGCTGCATCGCCATGTTAGTCGAATAATCGCCATGTGCCTTCTCCTTCGGGGTTTCGAGAATCACATCCGGAATCTGCTCTTCGGACGCAAGCCCTGCCTTCAGCACTGCTGCCCGAATTTCCTCCTTAATCTTTTGCTGCACTTGTCCCACAATATTCATTTTTGTTCCTCCTGAAAACTTATTTCTAAATGGTATGTACCGGCAGGCGTCCCCTGCATGGCAAAATCATATAGGATGCTGATTTGTCCGCTGCCATTGTCGTATGAATAGTCCAGCTTCCGCGCCTTTGTCGTTGTCTCAAATGTCCCAAACGCCAGCTCATAACTGCCGCGAAGCTTCCGATTCAGTTGAAAGGGCAGTCGCATCTTCAAAGGGCCGCTTCTTAGGATCAGGGCCTCGTCTTGTGATGTTTTCACAATCGTGCGCACCGTCCCCTCCTCCAGCACTTCCTCATACTGCAGGTAGGATGCCTGATCTTTTTGAAAGTAACGGCCAAACACCGTCAGTTCAAACGTCTCCTGTTCATCAATCGTCGTCTTTACATTAACCTTTACCGGAATCTCCATGTTGCACTTCCTTTTTCTTTTTAAAAAGGAACTTTGATAAGCTCATTTTTCTCTGTCCATGTCTATAACATTGACTTACACGCCGTTTCGCATACTTTTCCTATTATAAACTTGGAAAGCCTGCAAATCAAAAAGAAGCCTACCCAAAACTAGGGCAGGCATCCTGTAGGGGTCAGTTCCCCTTTATTTTTACGCGTTACATCATCGGAGCCAGATGACCCCCACTAGTTATTTCACCCATCCCAGCATCATTTCACGAATTAGCTTGCTCGCAGTATTGGCTGTTTGTTCGGATGGGTCATAGATTGGCGCCACTTCGACAAGGTCGCAGCCGACCACATTTACCTCAGAACGGGCAATCGCATGAATCGAAGCAAGCAGCTCTTTTGAGGTGATTCCGCCCGCATCGACGGTACCAGTTCCTGGCGCATGCGCCGGATCGAGGACGTCGATATCGATTGTGACATAAACCGGACGACCAGCAAGCTTCGGCAGAATTTCCTTTAACGGCTCAAGCACTTCAAACTTGGAAATATGCATGCCGTTTTGTTTGGCCCACTCGAATTCTTCCTTCATCCCGGAACGGATGCCGAAAGAATACACATTGTGCGGCCCAATATGCTCAGCGATTTTACGAATTGGTGTAGAGTGTGATAACGGCTCACCCTCATAATTTTCACGCAGGTCGGTATGAGCATCCATATGGATAATCGCCAAATCCGGGTATTTTTTAAAAACAGCCTTCATAACCGGCCAGGAAACTAGGTGCTCCCCGCCCATGCCAAACGGGAACTTCTCGGCAGCCAATACCTGGTCAATGAAATCTTCAATAATATCAAGGCTCTTCTGGGCATTCCCAAACGGAAGCGGAATATCGCCCGCATCGAAATATTTTACTTCATCAAGCTCACGGTCGAGGTACGGGCTGTACTCCTCAAGCCCAATCGACACCTCGCGAATCCGTGCCGGGCCGAAACGGGAACCCGGGCGGTAGCTTACCGTCCAGTCCATCGGCATTCCATATAATACAACCTGACTCTCCTCAAAATTCGGGTGGCTCTTAATGTACACATTCCCCGAATACGCTTCATCAAAACGCATCATTTATTCCCCTTTCTAACGGGGGTACGCCCCCCAATACATCACCGGATCAATTTATTTCAATAAATCCCCCACAAATTTCGGCAGAACAAAGGCTGCCTTGTGGAGTTCTTTTGTGTAGTATCGTGTTTCGATGTCGTGGAAGCGGTCGTCGCCGACTGCGAGCGGATCGTATTTTTTCGATCCAATGGTGAATGCCCACAGGCCGCTTGGATAGGTTGGGATGTTGGCAACATAAAGGTTGGTCAGCGGGAAAATTTCACGGACGTCACGCTGCACATTGCGAATCAGTTCCGCTTTAAACCACGGGTTGTCTGACTGGGCCACAAAGATTCCGTCTTCCTTCAATGCCTTGGAAATCCCGGCATAGAAGCCCTTTGTAAACAGGTTCACGGCGGGTCCAACCGGTTCAGTCGAGTCTACCATAATGACATCGTATTCATTTTCACTATTGGCAATGTGCATAAACCCGTCATCGACGCGGACATCGACACGAGGGTCGTCCAGCCAGCCGGCAATCTCAGGCAGGAACTTCTTCGAATACTCGATTACTTTCCCGTCGATATCGACAAGCGTCGCCTTTTTCACACTTGGGTGCTTCAACACCTCGCGGATGACGCCGCCATCACCGCCGCCGACAACCAGCACATTCTCTGGATTCGGATGCGTAAATAACGGCACATGTGCGACCATCTCATGGTAAACGAACTCATCTTTTACCGAAGTCATGACCATGCCGTCCAGCAAGAGCATGTTGCCCCACTCGGCTGTTTCCACCATTTCCAGCATTTGAAACTCGGTTTGTTCTGTATGTAAAGTTTGATTCACTTTCATCGTAATCCCAAAGTTCTCGGTCTGCTTTTCCGTAAACCAAAGTCCGCCCATCTAACCATCTTCCTTTCCTCTTTTTTCTAATAAACACTTCAAATTTATACTACCCAAACTATTGAATTACAAACACATGAAAAAGTCTAGCAAAAATGTTTCAAATTCCTGCAAAAAATTGTTTAAAAAGAGTCTATTTTTTCAATACTATTACTATCGGTTTTTTCCAAAATCCAAAATTTCCCGTCAGAACGGCATTACAAAAAAACAGGGGGTGAAGTTAGCATGGAAGTCATGACGAATCACGGTTTTCGAAAAACAGTTAAATATTTGCGTGCTCTAATCATCATCAGCTTGATTGGCATGATTTGTATGCTTGTACTTTTCCTCGGCGTCCTCGCCTATGCGAAAATACTAGGACCGCCGCCGCTCGCCGTTCCGCAGTCGACTTTATTCTTCGCTGACGACGGAACGCTGATCGGCGAAAGCAATAACGGCCAGAAACGCTACTGGGCAAAGCTTAACGATATCTCTCCGGATCTCGTCAATGCGACCATCGCGATTGAGGATAAAAATTTTTACGAGCATCATGGGTTTGATTATAAGCGGATTGCCGGGGCAGTTCTCGCCGATATCAAGGCCTTCTCCAAGGTTCAGGGGGCAAGTACCATCACCCAGCAATACGCTCGAAACCTTTTCCTCGAGCATGACAAAACTTGGACTCGAAAGCTAACCGAAGCCTTTTATGCGATCCGCCTCGAGATGAACTATTCTAAACAACAAATTCTCGAAGGCTATTTAAATACGATTTATTACGGCAACGGCGCTTATGGGGTCGAAGCCGCCAGTCAATATTATTATGGTAAAAAAGCAACCGACCTCTCGCTGGCAGAAGCAAGCCTGCTCGCCGGCATTCCGAAGGGGCCGGGCATCTATTCACCGCTCCGGTCTTTCGAAAACGCGAAGGCGCGGCAAAACATTATTTTGCAAAGCATGGTGAAAAACGGATACATCAAGAAAGATGCAGCCCAAATTGCGGCCGGGCAGCGCCTTGTCTTCGTGGGGGAACACCCGACGGTTAAAGCAAGGACCGCCCCTTATTTTCAGGATGCGGTCAAAAAAGCCTTGAAAAATCAGCTTCATCTCGATGACCGGACCATTGCCCTCGGCGGCCTAAAAGTCTATACGACACTGAACATGAAGCAGCAGGAGGCGGCTGAGGAGCAGGTCAATCGGTATGTCTCAAAATCCTCGGAAATTCAGGTCGGTCTTGTCGCAATGGATCCGAAAAACGGCAATGTTAAGGCGATGGTCGGCGGCCGGGATTATGAAAAAAGTCCGTTCAACCGGGCCGTCCAGGCGGTCCGCCAGCCAGGTTCGACCATCAAGCCGCTCCTGTACTACGCTGCCCTTGAGCACGGCTTCACGCCATCGTCAACGATGCGGAGCGAGTTTACAAAATTCCAGTTTGATGACGGCCAGGCCGATTATACGCCGCATAATTTTAACAATAAGTATGCTGACGGCGAGATTACCCTTGCCCAGGCCCTTGCGGTTTCTGATAATATTTTTGCCGTAAAAACCCACCTCTTTTTAGGGGAAGAAACGTTAATTGATACAGCGAAGAAATTCGGCCTGTCGACCAAAATGTCGAAAGTGCCGTCACTTGCGCTGGGCACCTCAGGCGTCCGGGTGATTGAAATGGCGAACGCCTACAGCATGTTCGCCAATGGCGGCAAAAAGGTCAGCCCGAACTTGATTACGAGAGTGGAAGACTTTAATGGCAATGTCATTTATGAAAAGGAAAATAAAGAGGAAAAGGTGTTGGACCCGGCCAAAGCATTCGTCATGACGCAAATGATGACCGGCGTGTTCGATCCAAAGCTAAGCGGCTATGCCAGGGTTACGGGAAGCACTATCATCAACGACTTGACCCGCCCCTATGCCGGAAAATCCGGTTCGACGGAAACGGACAGCTGGATGATCGGCTTCTCGCCACAGCTGGTAACGGCCGTTTGGGCAGGCTATGATATCGGCAAACCGCTTGATGTTACTGCCGAAAAAACGTATGCGAAGAACGTTTGGGCGAATTTCATGGAGGAGGCTTTGGACGGCAAGCCCGTCAAAGCATTCAAGCCGCCAAAAGAGGGTGTCATCGGGCTTTACGTCGACCCGACGAACGGCAAGCTGGCGACCAGGGATTGTCCAGTCCGCCGCTTCACCTACTACGTGACTGGCACGGAACCAACCGAATATTGCACCGAGCATATCGGCAAAGGCGGTTCGAAAAAGCATGATAAGAATGGCGATGACCAAAAAACCCCATGGTACAAACGCATTCTTCCATGGAGTTAAATGAAAACTCGTCGATTGGCGAGTCCGATAGGACGGTTCATGAGGCGTAGTTGAATTTATACCTTCATATTAGCTAAATGAACGGAAAAAGCTCCGGGTTCAGCCCCGGAGCTTTTTCCTGTCCTAGTCTTACAGTGTTTTCACACTTCTTATAATACTACCCATTTTTGAAAAAAACTACAAGAGTTTGACATCTTTTATTTTTGTAAAAAAATGTTCATAATTAGCGTTTAAAAGGGGCTTGATTTTCCCTAAAATATTCTAATCAGCCTGCAAACCGTTTTTCAGTTCATCGGTCGAATTGTTCCATAAATCTTCGTTATGGCCGCGCAGAAAATCGGCTAGCACCTTTTTCGATTTGTCGTCCATATGGTCGACGATAATGTGGCGCTTCAGCGATTTATCCATGCGGTTGACGTGCTCGGGCAGCGACTTGTAGCCGCGGCGAATTTCCCGGTCAACAGTCATATAACAGGCTGTCACTCCAGCATAATAAGGACCTTCCGGCTTGCGGTCAACCGTCACCCACACAAGCCAATACGGCTTGCCATTTGGCACATCGTCCTGATTCGGGAGGAATTTGATCCCTTTTTCAACGACGCTGCGGGCATGCATCGCACCGACATCAATCTCTGCTTCTCCGGCATTGACGTCAATAATGACCGGCGAAACATTATCAAGGCTCAACGCCCCCTTGCCATAGCCCTTGTGCCCGTCTGTCGGGTCATTTTTAATAATATTAAAACCTAGTTTTTTCTTGTTTTCTTCCATTGATGCTATAAACCTCCTTTAAAAAAACAAACCATAAAAGAAATTGCTTAATCCACCAGCCACCCACGGGACGACAACATTAAATATCGGCTGAATCGTATAGCTGTCGAGCGGTGTGATGACTAATATCAGAAAAATTAATATCCCATACTGTTCATATTGTGTCATTTTGGCCCGGACTTCATTGGGCGCCAAATCTTCCACAATCCGGTAGCCGTCAAGCGGCGGCAGGGGAAGAAGATTAAAAATAAACAATACCACATTGAGCTGAATAAAGATTTCAAAAAAATCATATAAACGATCTGGTGCATTGACCCCAAACCGGTTCAGCCCATAGGCGATAATAAAGCCGAGGCAAGCCAGCACCAAATTGCTTAGCGGCCCCGCGGCTGACACAAGCACTCCGGCAAGGCGCGGCTTCTTAAAGAAAAAGCGATTGACCGGAACAGGACGGGCCCAGCCAAAGCCAGCGATAAAAATTAAAATGGTCCCGAATGGATCAAGATGCTGCAGCGGATTTAACGTCAGGCGGCCTTGCTTTTGGGCAGTGTGGTCGCCGAATTTATAGGCAACGTAAGCATGGGCAAATTCGTGAAATGTAAAAGCAAACACGAGCGTAATCGCGACGTAGGGAACCAGCTCCAACGGGTATGCGAAAAAGCGACTAAAACCTTCCAAATGGGTTTCTCCTCTCTCGTGAAAAAACAGCTTGGTATCTCTCTAGTTTCCTTTAAGTATACATGAAACCGCATGGAAAAAGAAAACCAAATGTGCCGACGATTCTTGCACATTTTGGCCGTTTGTGGAACACTACAATCATGACCCATTAAAAGGAGGAAGTTAGTATGCCATATGTAACTGTTAAAATGCTTGAAGGTCGCACCGAGGATCAAAAGAAAGCGCTCGTTGAAAAAGTAACCGACGCTGTCAGCGAAACCACCGGCGCACCAAAAGAAAACATCACCATCTTCATCGAAGAAATGAGCAAAAACCACTACGCAAGAGCAGGAGTTCGCTTCAGCGACAAATAAGGTGTCAGGCACCGCATGTGGACTTTTGTCCGCCTGAGGTGGACACTAGCAATCCAGTCCAAAAGAAAACCGCTTAGAATCGGCCGTGATTCAAGCGGTTTTTTTACGATTGCCTTTATTGCGTTACCTTGACTTTTAATGCCTCAATATATCGATACGCCTCATCGATTTCTTCATCCGTGTAGCGCTGGCTGCTTTTTAAGGTGAACACCTTCTGGGCAACCTCTTCCTTTGGAAGATTATCAAAATATAAAACCGTCGAAACCAGTTCAAGGAATCTAGCATTCTGGTCATTCATATCGGTCAGGCAATCCGCCAAACAAGGCATGTCCACTTCGTTTAGACTTAAAAACTCCTTGCCTGAATCGGTCAATGTATAGCGATATTGATAATATCCGCCCTTTTTCTCCTTCACTTCATTAAGAAACCCCATATTGCAAAGCTCCTCTACGCGAGTCGTCAATTCCTCAGAGTATGGGCCGTAAAAGTGAAATTGGAAGCGGTCTTGAAACGGAAAATCAATTTTTTTAGCAATATATATCATCTTCTGCAGCTTTTTTCTTCCGATTATTTCACCGGAAACTAGAATTGCCTGCATCAGTTTGGCATGATCTTTCAGCAATGTTCGTCATCTCCTACTCCATTTAACAATACTTATTGTAAAAGGGCGCGAATTTTCTTTTTCCACTCTGTACCAATGGCAGTGTCCTCAAGAAAATCAGCCGGATAGTAAAGCTTGTGGTCCGTTCTGCGTTTTCCCGAAATCGCATCGACGATTTCTGATTCGCGGGAAAGCTCCCGCAAGTCCCCATTTTTCATCAACAGATGAATCGGCAGCCGTTCCTCTTCCTCACCCGGACGGTAAAAGTCATATGGCAGATCTGATGAAGAATCGACCACCAAGTAATATTCGGGATCAATGCCTGCTTTTTCAAAAAGCAACGTTAATTCGGCGAGCTTCTTATATTCCTTGGCAGGATCAAATTCGGCATACTTGAATAAATTCCGATTGACAAAACGTTGGCAGAGGTCGCTTAAAATGGGGTCGGCCTCCTCCTGCCAGATCTGAAAATAAAACATAATCACAGATTCATCTAATTTTAAATAGTCTTCTAACGTCACTTGCTCCGTGAAAAAAGAGATAAAGTGAATCGGTTCATGTTTAAAAGAATAGTTTTTCTTAAATAATTCCTTGGCGCGATGGAGGATTTTTGTCAAAATAACCTCTGCACTGCGGGAGACGGGGTGGAAGTAAACCTGCCAGTACATTTGGTAGCGGCTCATGATATAATCCTCGACCGCATGCATGCCGCTCTTTTTAATGACGACCTGATCCTCGCGCGGGCGCATCACCCTTAAAATCCGCTCCATGTCAAACTGCCCATAGCTTACCCCAGTAAAGTAGGCATCGCGCTGTAGATAATCCATCCGGTCGGCGTCTATTTGACTGGAAATCAGGCTGACGACCATCTTCTTTTCCGAGGTTTTCGCGATCACTTCGGCTACCTGCTCAGGAAACTCCGGGCTGACTCTTTGGAGGACCCTGTTTACCTCTGTGCTCCCGAGGATAATCGCACGGGTGAAGTCCTCATGGTCAAAGCCGAACACTTTCTCAAAGGCGTGGGAAAACGGACCGTGGCCGAGGTCGTGCAGCAAGGCTGCGCAAAGCGTGAGAAGGCGGTCATCGTCGTTCCATTCCGGCCTTCCTTCGAACACGTCATCGATGATCCGGCGGACAATTTCGTAAACGCCAAGGGAATGGTTGAATCGGCTGTGCTCTGCACCGTGAAAGGTCAAAAAGGTCGTCCCTAGCTGCTTAATGCGTCTTAAACGCTGAAACTCCTTCGTCCCGACCAAATCCCAAATTGCCCGGTCGCGGACGTGGACATAGCGATGGACGGGGTCCTTAAACACTTTTTCTTCGCTTAATTTTTCCGCCGAATACAACATTGATTTCCCTCTTCCTGATATTCTTGCTTCTATTATATCCCCACTAAAAGGGTAAATCATCCAAAATTCAACAATTTTCTTCAGTATTTTTCGACAAGGCTGTGGTGTTAGGTACCGCCCATGGACATTGTCCGTCGGGTGGACATCTGCCGTTCACACAAAAGAAAAATCACCTTGGCCCAGTGTTCAAAGGTGATTATTTTAGCTTTTTATTGATTTTCTCCATTAATTCCTCTTCTGTCAGGGCCGCGAGCGGGCGGTTATTGACAAAGGCGAACGTCTTTTTTCGGCCGGGTCCGCAGTAAGACTGGCAGCCGATTTTGATTTCGGCATTCGGGTCAATCTCTTTCAGACGAGGGATCAATGTCTTTAAATTTACGGCTTGACAATCGTCGCAAACGCGAAATTCATTGGACATTTATTACAACCCTTTCTACAAAAACAATCTATAAATAATAGTTTAACCAACTACCATATTGAAATTACAATGAGAAAAATCACAATTCGAAAAAAATTTAAAACCTCAGTGCCGTACATTTAACTCCTAACGTATTTTACATTTTCTCTGATTTCAATGCAAGTTGCAAAGTTTAGCAATTAGGGTTCTACTTCTCAATAAAACCGCGGCCAATCGGCATCCAAAGCGAATCACCAAAATAGTTGCATTATACTTACCTATTAGCAAAAAAATCTATTATCCTTTTAACCATTTTGGTATAAAGCCTAGAAAACTTGTCCATCATAAGACTAGAACTTTTTATAATTTCGCCGGAATTTGCCCGGCAAATCATTTGGAAATTATGTTAGGGAGATGAAAACATATGAAAGTTCGTCAAGATGCATGGACAGATGAAGACGATTTGCTATTGGCTGAAACCGTCCTCAGACACGTGAGGGAGGGCAGCACCCAGCTGAACGCATTTGAAGAGGTAGGAGACAAATTGAACCGGACCTCCGCAGCCTGCGGTTTCAGATGGAACGCCGTTGTCCGCCATCGCTATGAAAAAGCGTTACAATTAGCGAAAAAACAGCGCAAACAAAGACAAAGAATCCTAGGAAAGGATCAGGGCGGCAAGAAAAAGCTTCTCTACAATCCGCCGGTTCCAGTCTCCGAAGATTTAGGAGTTTTAAACGTTCAGAGTGAAGTGATGCCTGAGGCCCCTGCTGAAATGCAGGACATGACGGTTGAAATGGCAGTAGAAGCATTGGTGCAGACGCAAGCGCAAACAGCGCCGGTACAGACCTACAGGCCAGCCGTGACAACATCAGCATCCGGTCTCACAATGGATACCATCATTGCTTTCTTGGAAAACTTTAAACATTCCAATCTGCAAAATGATGTATTAAAAACTGAGAATGAAAGATTAAAAAGAGAAATTGCTGACCTGAGACAGCAGAATGAAGAATTGAGCTCGAAAGTCAGGGATCTTGAGGATAACCGCGAAACGATGCAGGAAGATTACGAGACCCTCATGAAGATTATGAACCGCGCCCGCAAGCTTGTTCTTTTTGAGGAAGAGGAACGTCCGGCAACAAAGTTCAAAATGGACCGCAACGGGAACCTCGAAAAGGTAGCCGAATAATTCTCTAGACAGAAAGCAGTGGGAGAGAGACGCACAGCATCTTTATTCAAAAAAGGCCGGACATCCTTTACAAAGGATGTAACGGCTTTTTTGCTTGGTTTGAAAAATTAGCTCCGTGAATACACTCCACGCCAGTCCCAACTTGCAGATAGGGCCTGCCAACTTACGGATAAGGCCCACCAATTGGCGGAAAGCTGTAACGTCAGCAGGCTTTGCCGGATTCGCTACATCTCCGCCAGCTTTTCGTTCCGCTCGACAATTCTCTGGTAGTAGCCCGGCAAAAGCTCCAGTTCGTATTCATTTAACGGGCCGGCAAACAGCCGGTCACTGGTATTTTTCAACTCCGTTAAGAGCCTAAGCATGACGTCGGCTATGCTAAGTTCCACTCCGAGCAGCTCTGAAAGTGAGGCCATGACTTCCGGGACGATTTCGGGATACACGAACTTGGTTGGCTCATTTCGTTTGGCTTTTCTGTAAAATTCGCGAACAAGTTCAGCGCGCTCCGACCCGCTCCCGTTTACACAAAGATAAATCTGGACTGCGACCCCTTTTTTCAAACGGCGCTGCGAAATGCCGGCAAATTTTTTTCCGCCGATGCTGAGGTCATAGCTGCCAGGGCAGTAGGAACCGACGATTTCCCTCGCTTCAATCTGCTGCGTGTAATCAGCAAACATCCGCTGGATTAGCACCCACATCGCATCATAGCCGCGGTTGATGTCGATTCCTTTTTCCGCCTCCGGAAGAATCAACGAGATGTTAAGGACCCCTTCATCGAGAACCACGGCAAGTCCGCCGGAATTCCTGACGATAGACTGATAGCCCTTTTCTTGTAAAAATTGAATGCCCTCCTGTAAGAATGGCAGTTTTGTATCTTGTATGCCGAGGACAATCGTGTTGTGATGCACCCACGTGCGCGCTGTTGCCGGAGCCTGTCCCGCTCCGACCGAGGCACAAAGTGTGTCATCGATGCCAAATGACTGAAGCGCCTGAAAATGCGGCCCGACCGAGGACTGGTCAATAATCCGCCACTGTGGTTGTCGCAATAAACCTTCCATTTTGGTTGCTCCTTGTACGGTATGATGGAGTTATTTTATCAAAATGCTTCATAAAAAAATAGTTTGCGACCTCTCGAAGGAAGATATCTACAAATTTTGGGATATATCAACGTATTTATGAAATATATCGACAAATTTCTGAAAGATATCTACACAAATTCAATTATATCTACAAATTTCCACCAGATATCTACAAATCACAAATCAAGCCTGAAAAAAAGAGCCAGTCCAGCCTCGGACCAGCCCTCAAAATACTATTACAATCCCTGCGCCGCCGTAATCAACGCCAGCTTATAAACGTCCTCTTCGTTGCAGCCGCGGGAGAGGTCGTTCACCGGCGCGTTCAAGCCCTGAAGAATCGGGCCGACGGCTTCAAAGCCGCCTAAGCGCTGGGCAATTTTGTAACCGATATTTCCCGCTTCCAAACTAGGGAAGATAAATACATTTGCATCACCCTGCAGCACGGAGCCAGGCGCTTTGCTTTTTGCTACAGAAGGAACAAAGGCAGCGTCAAACTGAAATTCCCCGTCGAGCACAAGCGACGGTTCACGGCGCTTCGCCTCTTCAACGGCGGCCACAACCCGCTCCGTTTCTTCCGACTTCGCAGAGCCCTTCGTTGAGAACGATAGCATCGCAACACGCGGCTCAAGATCAAACTTCTCCGCCGTTTTCGCACTTTCAATCGCGATTTCCGCTAAATCCATGCTGTCAGGTGCAATGTTAATCGCGCAATCCGCAAACACATATTTCTCGTCATCGCGGACCATAATGAACACGCCTGAGGTTTTCTTCACGCCAGCCTTTGTCTTGATGATCTGCAAGGCCGGGCGGACGGTATCGGCAGTTGAGTGGGCAGCACCGCTGACAAGCCCATGTGCTTTATTTGTATATACCAGCATCGTACCAAAGTAGTTTTCATCTAATAAAATCTTGCGGGCATCCTCTTCGGTTGCTTTGCCATTGCGGCGTTCCACAAACGCAGCCACAAGCTCATCCATTCCCGCGTAGTTCGCCGGGTCATAAATTTCCGCAGCATCCAAGGATACACCAAGCTCCTGCGCTTTTGCCTGAACCTGCTCAATATTCCCAACCAAAATTGGTGTAAGCAGATTTTCCTCCGCCAAACGGCTGGCCGCTCTGACAATCCGCTCATCCAATCCTTCCGGGAAAACAATTTTCAAGCCGCGTCCAGAAATTTTATTCTTCAAACCTTCAAACAAATCCACACCAAACACTCCTTTAAAAAAACTCCTTTAAATCAGGATACTTTACCAAATTAATTTTTCAAGCGATGTTCATCACAGACAGCGTTTCCACAGAAAAGTTTATTTTTTCAAAAAATGACACTCTACTTTTTACTATTCTCTTTTTTTCATAAAAATATCCTCTAAAGGTTTATTTGGGGAAACCTTGGTCAAACTATGGTATAGTTATGGTTGTTTAAGAAGAATGATTACATAGGAGTGATTTTAATGAGTGAAGCAGCACAAACGCTTGACGGCTGGTATTGCCTGCATGATTTCCGCACTGTGGACTGGACCACCTGGAAGATGCTTTCTGAAGATGAGCGCCAAGCGGCGATTCACGAGTTTTTAAGTCTGATTGAAAAATGGAACACCACCCAAGAACGCAAAGAAGGCAGCCATGCTTTATATACAATCGTAGGCCAAAAGGCAGATTTCATGATGATGATCCTGCGCCCGACGATGGAAGAACTGAACCAAATTGAAACCGAATTCAACAAAACCAAATTTGCCGAATTCCTTGTGCCGGCCCATTCTTATGTATCCGTTGTCGAGCTCAGCAACTACCTGCCTGCAGGAGAGGATCCGTACCAGAACCCGCAAATTTTGGCACGCCTGTATCCTACTCTGCCAAAAACACAGTATGTCTGCTTCTACCCAATGGATAAGCGCCGCCAGGGCAATGATAACTGGTACATGCTGCCGATGGAGGAGCGCCGCAATCTAATGCGCAGCCACGGCATGATTGGCCGCCAATATGCTGGCAAGGTCCGCCAAATCATCACCGGGTCTGTCGGTTTCGATGATTACGAATGGGGCGTCACCCTGTTCGCGGAAGATGTGTTGCAATTTAAAAAGCTTGTTTATGAAATGCGTTTTGACGAAGTCAGCGCCCGCTACGGCGAATTCGGCGCATTCTTTGTCGGCAACCTGTTAGAGGAAGAGCGCATTCCAAAGTTCTTACACGTATAACTCGTTCGTTTAAAAGCTCCCAACTCAAAAAGCTGGGAGCTTTTTTCATTTGCACCTCGTCCTAAAGTCATATATCTGAACTTTCCCTCATACTAATAAAACAGCGAGAAGTAGGAACCAATTATAGGTTTCCGAGTATGTATAGATTGTTGGGCTATTGATTTATATTTTTAGGAGGGAAAAAAATGAGCCAATATTATAATCCTCAAGGATTTCAGCCCTATACTGGTGGTGCAGCCGGAATGCAGGGAGCCCAGCCAATCGCTGGCGGGCAGGGATTTGTTCCCACTCAGTCGGGAGGATTTCCTCCAGGTGCAGGAGCTGTTCCGCCAAGGCCGCCTGCCGGAGGCAGTTCCGTTCCAGGCATGCTGCCAATTGAACAATCATATATTGAGAATATTTTACGCTTAAACAAAGGCAAGCTCGTATCTGTATTTGCTACATTTGAAGGCAACACACAGTGGAATGCCAAAGAATTTAGAGGAATTATCGAGGCAGCCGGCCGTGACCATGTCATCTTAAGCGATCCGCAAAAAGGCACCCGCTTCCTGATTCCAATGGTAGCCGTAGACTACATCACATTTGCTGAAGAAATCGAGTATGAATATCCGTACGGCGCAGGGCCGCAATTAGGTACTTACCCGCCAAGATAATATGAGAAAAGCATTGAGCAATAAGGTCTCAATGCTTTTTTTCATGATTAAAATTGTTTTACCGCTCCAAGAATCATCAATACCCAAGCCGCTAGGAAGCAAACGCCGCCGATTGGGGTGATGGCGCCAAGCGGGCCGATTTTTGTTAAGCTTAATAGATACAAGCTGCCGCTGAATAAGATGATACCAACAAGCATTAACCAGCCTGACCAGGTAAACAAAGAGCTAGTTGCAGCTTTTCCAAGCAGCAGGCCAATGATTAAAATACCGGTTGCATGAAACATTTGATAGGTAACGCCGGTTTTCCAAATCTCAAGATAATGAGCATCTAATCTGTCCTTTAGCCCGTGTGCCCCAAAAGCACCAAGTGCGACTGCCAAAAAGGCATTAATAGCACCGATGACAATAAAAGTTTTCATGTAATTATTCTCTCCTTTTTAAAAATCAAACAGTGAATCACCATTAGCCTCATCGTCCAGTTCCAATTTTTTTGGCTGTGGTGTAGTGACTGTTGGCTGTTGAAAAATCGGCTGCGAGACAGCGGGCTGATAGGCCGCCTGCTGGAATACTTGAGTTGCTGTTGCTTGCTGAATAACGGCCGATGCAGGCTGCACATCCCGTCCGGTCTGCTTTTCTTCCAATATCAATTCGCATAATATTTTAATAGAGTAAACCCTTTCGCGCAAGCTTTCTTCCTTATGGCTGGCCCGTGCCTGATTCAGTTCTTCTTCCATTTTGGCTAATAATTTTTGGACAGATATATTCACGTTCAAATACTCCTCATTTTCGGTCTCTATTTTATTCTACATGAGTATCGGCTTTTTTTCGAAAAAATAGTCTTTTACAAGCTTTCGACATATTTCAAATGTTCCACGTGAAACTTGTTGAAAAATGTAAAACCCGCATCTTTAAAGATTCGGGTTTCTTAGTTTATCCTAATATCCTTTGATAGATTGTTTTCGCATGGGTCAAATCTTTTGTCCCGTGAATAAGGGCCCGGCCGTCTTGGAAGATGACCATCCGCTCCTCGCCCATTTCAACTGACACTAAATATGGATTGCCTTTTACAGTATAGCCGAGCGAGCTAAGCTGGCCTGCGAGCCTTTCTAGCGAAATTTCCCCAGGTGTGGCAGGACGGATTTGCACAGTATCGCGGCCGCACAGGACTGTGGTCTTTGTCATATTTTCACGGTCGAGATAAGGATATGTCCGCTCCTCGCCGCACGATAGGCAGCCCGAGTATTTGGCCTTTGACATTTTCATGCTTGTATATTGATTTCTCCATAAATCGAAGCTGACAAAGGCCTGGCGGACTGCATCCCAATCCTCTACCAGCATCTTCAACGCTTCCGCAGTCTGGTGGGCAATGACCATTTGCACGGCAGGAGAAATGATGCCGCCAGTATCGCAGGTCATCCCCTGAAGCGGAATCGTCCGCAGCAGGCAATTTAAACACGGTGTTTTACCCGGAATGATGGAAAAACTCATCCCATAGCTGCCGACGCAGGCCCCGTAAATCCAAGGAATGTTGTATTTCTGGGAAACGTCGTTCATCGCCATCCGCGTTTCAAAATTGTCAGTCGCATCTAACATCAGGTCGACCCCCGCAGCTAGCTCCTCGAGTAGCTCCGGAGTGGCGTCGCCGATGATGGCGTTAATTTCAACATCTGAATTAATTGCTTTTAGACGCTTTTTAGCTGTTGCTGCCTTAGGTAGTTTTTCTGCCACATCCTCTTCTGTATAAAGCTGCTGGCGCTGCAGATTACTGGCCTCGACATAGTCCCGATCGACAATGGTTAATCTGCCGACGCCGGCCCGGGTCAGGATTTCCGCATTACCTGAGCCGAGGGCCCCGGCACCGATAATCAAAACATGCTTTTTTCTTATTTTTTCTTGGCCTTCCTTGCCGATTCCCGGAAAAAGGACTTGCCTTGAATAGCGTTCGTTCATAAAGATCCCCTTTCTCGAAGAAAACTCGCCTGGTGGCGAGCTTTTAGGGCATTAAATTACAAATTTTAAAGAAAAATTGTTTTTCTATGTTCCATTTTATTAAATTGCAGATTCATTTCACTGTCTATTGGCGGTTTTTTAGATTCTATTGGCGAATTCGGACGTTCTATTGGCGAATTTCTCTTTTCTATTGGCGAATCTGACCATTCTATCGGCGAATCAAAAAATCAGCCACCGCTGACCGGCGGGATAAACGCGATTTCGTCGCCATCCTTAATCACTTCATCATTAGAAGCAAACTCTTCATTTATCGCCGTCATCACCGTTTCCATCCGCGGCAAATCGTACTTCTCAGAGAGTTCCGCCTTCAATTCAGCCACCGTTTTGCCGCTGGCATCAAGCCTCAGGAACTCCTCGCCAACCGCATCGCGCAAATGGGCGAAAAACAAAATTTTATTCACTTAAATCACCTTCCTCAGGCTTTCCGCTCGGATAAGCCTTCGTTTCGAGCTGGTTGCCGACCCATTCCTCGCCGTCCTCCCAGTGCTCTTTTTTCCAAATTGGGACAATTTCCTTAATCCGCTCAATCGCATAGCGGTTCGCCTCATAGGCATCAGCCCGGTGCGGCGTCGACACCGCAATCACTACCGCCACATCGGTAATATCCAAGCGCCCGACCCGATGAGTAATTGCAACTTGAGAACCCGCCCAGCGCTCTTCAATCTCGCGGCCAATCTGTTCCAGCTTTTTCACAGCCATCGCTTCATATGCGTCATAGATTAAAAATAACGTCTTTTTTCCATAGGTCAATTCCCGGACGGTGCCGATGAAGGTAGTAATAGCGCCGGCTTCGCGCTGGACCACCTTGTCGATAACATCCTGTATATTAATTGGTTCTTTTGAAATCTCGTAAAGCTTCAATTATTTCACCTCTTCAGCCAAGCGCTTTGGCTCGGCGTTTTCCACCACTTGATAACCGCCGATATTCTCCACCTGAGCCTTGAAGGCGGGGGAATGGATGATTTCCGCTAGCAGCTTGAACTGTTCACTTTCGTAAAAGCTTCTGGTCATGACTAAATCGTATTCCTCGTCGGAAACCGGAACGAACTCCAAGCCCATTGCCTTTGCCGCCGGATAAATACCGAGACCAGCGCCATAAGCATCACTGTTCACTTCCGCAGCAACTGCTAAATGCGAGAACATTTCGCGGTCATAGCCCGCTATTCGCTCCGGCTCAAGCCCTGCTTCCTCCAGCAGCATATCAAACAAAATCCTCGTGCCGGCGCCTTTTTGGCGGTTCACAAAGTTCGCTCCCTTTTCCACCAAATCACGCACGTCACGGATTTCAAGCGGATTGCCGGCCGGTAAAATCCAGCCCTGCTTACGCTTCAAAAATGGATACAGGACAACCTCCTGCCCGGCTAACAACCGGCGTACATATGATATATTATTTTGTTTTGTCTCAGGGTCAAGCAAATGAATCCCCGCTACATGGGCCTCGCCTTTTCGGATTGCCATAATGCCGGCCATGCTGCCGACATGCGAGGAGACAATTTTCATCTCGGTCCGCACCCGCTTCAGCGCCGACGACAATAGGTCAATCGTCAAATCGTGGCTGCCCGTAAACATGATCGCATTCCGGATTTCCTCAAGCGGCCGCAGCAACTCCACTTCCGCCAGCTCGCCTTGTTCATAGCCGATCACATCTGGCGGCACCACCAATAACCCATCTGCCCGCACATATGACATCGTCACCCCAGCCGCTCTTGTCAGCGGATTAGCGACAAATTGGCCATTCACATAGCCGATATTCATTCGCACAAAATCCTCAGCGCCCATCGACGAAACGATGCGCCGGCCAAGCTTGACGGTAACCTTCTGCCGCTCTGGCTCCGGCACACCTAAGTACTTGCAGACAAGCGGCCGTGCGAACCATTCCAGCGCCAGATAAGCCGAAACCGGATATCCCGGTACGCCAATCACAACCGTACCATTAATCATACCCAAAATAACCGGCTTCCCAGGACGTGCCGCAACGCCGTGAGTATAAACCGTACCAAGCTCTTGAATGATATGAACGGTATAATCCTTGCGCCCTGCCGACGACCCCGCATTGATGACGATAAAGTCCGAAGTCTCAGAAGCCTCCAAAAGCGCTTCTTTAATCTTCTCCGGCTCATCCTTGACAATCCGGTGCAAGCGCGGCTCGCCGCCCCACTCTTTAATAAAATTGGCAAACACCGTCCCGTTAAATTCAACAATTTTTCCCGGTGCCATCTCCTGCCCGGGCTCGACTAATTCATTCCCAGTCGGAATAACCGCCACAACCGGTTTTTTCACAACTGGAATCTCGAGCAACCCCGAAGCAATCAGCACGCCCAAATCAGCAGGCCTTAATGCATGACCCTGCGGAAACAGCATTTCCTCCTGAACGATATCCTCGCCAATCGGACGGATGTGCTGCCAAGGCGTCGCGGGTTCGATGATTTCAATCGTCTCCTCGTCCAACACCTGCACATGCTCAATCATAATCACCGCATTAAACGGCGATGGTATCGCATTTCCCGTATCCACATGAACAAACTGCTCACCAAGCTTTAAATGAAGCGGGTTCTGCTCATGCGCCGTATACGTGCTTTCCGCCACAACCGCCACACCGTCCATCGCCGAGGCATGATAGTGCGGCGTCGACACAGGCGCAAAAATCGGTTCAGCCGTCACACGCCCTAATGCATCCACTGTCGGAATCAGTTCCTTTTCCGGAGTACTCTCAAAAGCAGCGAGAATTTCATCTCGCGCCTCGAAACGTGGTTTATCTTCCAAGTAAATTTTCCGTTTATACATAACTGCCGCTCCCCTTACCTGGACAGAATCACAGGAACATACTCGCCCTGCGAAACTCCTTCTTTTTCTGAACTGATTTCCACAATCCCGTCGCTCTTCACCAGCGTCGTAATCAACCCGGACTTGCCGATAATCGGCTCCGCCCACCATTCGCCGTCCTTTTCCTCAAGCCGGACTCTGATATAATCCGACCGGCCCGGGCTTGACGGGATGTTTTTCGTTATTTTTGCAAAAATATGCCCAGGCTTCGGCACGAGATGTTCGCCGGACAACCTCTTCAAAATCCGCTCGCCAAACAGCTTGAAGATAATCATCGCCGACGCCGGATGGCCAGGCAGTCCAATCACCGGTTTGCCGTCCGCCACCGCTAAAATCGTCGGTTTGCCGGGCTTGATCGAAATCCCGTGGACAAACACGCCAGGCTCACCCAACGATTGGATAACCTCCGTCGTATAATCCTTCGCCCCAACAGAGCTGCCGCCTGACATAATCAAGCAGTCTACTTGTTCGTAAAGTTCGCGGGCCTTTTGACTGAATTCCTCATAGTCATCGCGGACAATGCCGCCGTACACAACCTCGACATTCCAATCGCTCGCCAAGCCAGCAATCGTCAGCCCGTTAATATCACGGATTTGTCCGACCGCCAAGTTCTCCGTTTGATAAGGAACAATCTCATCGCCGGAAGACAGGTAGCCGGCTTTTATTTTTCGAAAAACGGTGACATGAGTAATCCCCAAGGAGGCAAGGGCACCCAATTCCTGTGCGCGGAGTTTCACCCCTTTTTCAAGGAGAATCTCGCCCTCGCGGATATCCTCGCCGGCCCGGATGACATTTTCCCCGGGCGCCACTTGTTTATATGTATTGAGGAGTCCCTCGACATCCTCACAATGTTCAATCATCATCACGCTGTCACTGCCAACCGGAAGCATCCCGCCAGTCGGAACGTAAACAGCTTGTCCAAGGCCGACTTTTACATCGGGGCCCTCGCCCATTTTGACTTCCCCGGCAACGTTCAGGAAGCCGGGCATGGACTCGGAAGAACCATACGTATCTTTCGCACGGACAGCATATCCGTCGACCGTCGAGCGGTCAAAGCCGGGAACATTCTCCTTCGCAGTCACCGGCTCGGCTAGTATATAATGAAGGGCTTCGGAAAGCTCTCTTACTTCTGTTTGTTGGGTTGCCGGGATCATTTCATCTATCAAGGCAAATGTTTCTTCCACTGTTTTTACTTTGAAAAATTGCATGGTTCTCTTTCTCCCCCTAATGTTCGCTTTCGGCCCACTTTTTCGCGTCTTCGTATTCCTCCGGGCGGTTCATGTTGAAGAAGACCCGCTCCAATTCTGTTTGGCTAAAGCCTGCTAGCTCTTTTTCTGTTACATAAAGGACATTAAGACGGTTCAGCAGCTGTTTCATGCGGAGATTCCCCGCCGCAATACAGCTTTCCGCCACAGCTGCGACTGATTTTTTAAAAACGGCAAATAACGGATGCTGATTCCCGTTGATAACCGGGATAACCGCATCATAATCGCCGCATAGCTTTACCATTGTCTCGGCGAGTTTCCCGGACACAAACGGCATGTCGCAAGCGACGAGAAAATTAACATCGCTTTCGGAAGCTTTCAAACCGGCATGAAGTCCGGCCAGCGGCCCCATACCGGGATAGTCATCTGCGACCATTTTTAGTTCTAAAAATTCATAATCATCAAAATGATTGGTTACCAGAATTATACCATTAAAACGGTGCTTAAGTGTGTCTCTAATTCTTTCAATATTAGTTTTCTCATTTATTTTTAATAGAGCTTTGTTGGTGCCCATTCGGCTGGATTTTCCGCCGGATAAAATAATTGCTGAAGCGTTCATCGACAGCACCTCTTAATTCGTTACTTTTTTCTCTCCTACTGAGCTAAATCCGTTTTCCTGTGCAACAAAATCGAGATGAATCGAATTTAAATCGATCATGGCAGCGGACGGCTTTTCTATATATTGCCTTGTATCAATAATTTTAATATAGCCGTTGCACTCCTCGCAAACCTGTATTTGCGAAACGGCGTCCCCTTCAATGGTTAAAAATTTGATTTTTTGGTAGTCTTCATTGCCGCAATGCGAGCACTCCAGGCGCTTGGCATTCCAATGGGCGAGGCAGCGAGGACATTGGCAGACCTTTTTACCCTCATCCTCCAAAACTGCCAGTCTTACAGGCTCGCCGCAGACAGGGCAGCCTGAACCCGGTACGGCACGGTCGATTTCCGGCTGGACTTTTTCAGCCACTAGTTGAAGATACGGACGGAGCGCGGTTTCTGCTAAAAATTGCGGAATCCATGGTTCCAGTCCATTTTCCTCAGCAAACCTTTCAAAGTAGACGCTATTGAAGGAATATGCCTCCTCTATCCAGCGGATGGCCGTTTCTTCATTAAGCAAACTGCCAATATCGGCGAGCTTTGGTTTCAGGTTGGGGCTGCTTTCTGTGAGTAGGACTGTTATTTCCTCTACCCACTGTAAGAATAGTGAAATTTCAAAATCAATCGCCGTTAACGCGGCAGCAGGTACCCCTGCAGCAAGCGCCGCTTTGTCCAGATTAGGCCTGACCGTATCCGGATTAATCATCTGCTTCCATTTTTCCTGAAGCTGAACAATTTCCTTTTGCAGGCTCTGGTATTCCTTTGAAACAACGGATTTAATCATCGTTGTTGCACCTCTTTTTTTGTGATATTTTTGGATTCGCCGATAGATGGCTACAATCCGCCGATAGAACTGTGAAATTCGCCGATAGAAGCCTGAAATTCGCCGATTGAGTACGGAACTCCTTGTTTTTCGCTCTAAAAATTGGCGGATGAAACTCGATTCGCTAATAGAATCCTGAAATTCGCTAATAAACTCTTAAAATTCGCTAATAGACCATGTGAATTCGCTAATAAAATGACAGTACTCCCACTAAAGAGTCAACTTTTTAATGGGAATGGCTGCCTTTGACAGACAGCCAGCCCCTTTCCTCATAAAATTAAGCGCCTTTTTTATGTTTCGGATCATCCAACTCAGGGAAGTTACCCTTTTTGACCTCTTCTTCATACCATTCTTGGTAATGATCCTTTGCCCACCGTGCAGGAACCTCGCCAGTGATGACGCCGGAGTAGCCTGGACGTGAGTTTTTATGAATCACGCTCAAGTATATGTGGCCGACAATAACGGCAATTCCAAGAGCGAAGCCGACGTTGTGGAATAAGTAGCCCCATTGCACAAGAGCTCTCGGGAAATACTCAGGGAACCACATTGTGAAGCCTGAACAAATAACCAAAATTGCACAGAACATCTGCAGAATCGAGTTAATTTTTTCCCCGGCGTTGAAGAAGGTTTGTTTTATATGCTTAAACTTAAAGCCGAACAATTCTTTAACGAAACTGCCGAAAAATTCAAGGTCGCGCTTTTTCCATGTGATTAATTCTTTCAGCCAAAGCATCAAGAACTTCGGGCTAAAAATCAGCAGGATGAAGGTAGGCGTGATGAATGTGACCGCAAAAATTCGGTGCAGCAGCCGGGCATTTGCCGGGCCGCCAAACACCGGATACAACCAGTCAAAGAATTCGGTATACATCGGCAGTGCCGTAATGTACAACGCGAAGAAGGAAATCCCATTGATTGCATGGGCCCAAACAAACGCCTTTGGAAAGCGGCGAACTTTTACATCAGGTTTTGTCTGATTACTCATTGCTTCCACCTCCGTCTTGCTCCTTGCCTTCTTTATTGAATAGCTTGCTTGTCACAAACGCACCGACAAGAGCCATCGTGGTGGCACCCAGCATCATCTTGCCGATTGGCTGTGCGTAATCCTTCCAAGCCACTGCGGAGGTTGGAACTTTTGGATTTTCCGGAAGCCCGTAAACTGACGGCTTTTCTGCTAAAACATAAACGGTGTGTGTGCCGCCAACGCCTTGCGGATTGTACACCTGGGCATTAGGATAACGGTCTTTGATTTCTTGGACACGCTTTTCAGCTTTTCTGATCATCGCATCTTTATCGCCAAATTCCATTGCTCCAGTATGGCAGGTCGTTACACAGGCAGGCTGCAAGCCTTCTTCCAAACGGTCGGTACACATTGTACATTTGTGAGCTTTACGGTACTCTTTACCGTTTTTATCTTTGTATTCCTTTAGAGAAATCACTTCGAACGGACAGTTTTGGACGCAATAGCCGCATCCTACACACTTGTCTTGATCGATAACAACGGAACCAAAATCGGTATAGCTGATGGCATTCTCTGGACATACTTTTTCACACGCCGCATCCGTACAATGGAAGCAGGAGGAGTGGCGGAACAAGTAATCCAGACCGCCTTTGGAATTCTCATGCTCAATGTACTGAAGGACGTTCCAGGTATCGGCGGTTGTTTTTGGATGGGACTGAGCACTGCCCTGGAATGCTGTCTCTTCAACAGGCAGGTCGTTCCAGTTTTTACAGGCCACCATGCAGGCTTTACAGCCGTCACATTTGGTCACATCAACGAATTTCACATATTCTTTAGCCATTAGTCAGCCCTCCTAACATCACAGAGGAATGCTTTGTATTCAGGAATTTGCGTGTTAGCATCTCCAATGTGCGGAGTCAGGCGGTTAGCTGTATCTCCTGTAACATATCCCTTATAGCCAAAATGCCATGGCATTCCCACTTGGTGCACGACTTTGCCTCTTACTTTGAAAGGTTTATAACGTTTTGTAACCATTGCGTATGCAGTGATTTCACCGCGTGCTGAGCTGACCGTGATTTTATCTTTGTTTTTAATGCCTTTTTCTTTTGCGAGTTCTTCACTTATTTCAACAAACATGTAACCGGCGATTTCCGACAGCCATTCTTGGTTGCGGGTCATCGAACCGGACTGCCAGTGTTCAGATACCCGGTAGGTGGTCGCTATGATTGGGTAAGTTCCTTTTGAGCCTTTCTTGTTGAAGTCGCCTTCATGAATCACAACGGCCGGGTTTAATTCCACAGATGAGAAGGCATTTGGAACCGGGCTTTCAAACGGCTCATAATGTTCAGGGAAAGGACCTTCATTCATCGTTGGTGCATAAAGCAGCCCTACTCCGTCTTTATTCATCATGATTGCCCCTGTACCTCCTGGTGCTGTTGGCGCTAATGTAGCATTAAAGTCAGGAACGTCGTTGCCCACCCATTTATTCTGGATGGCATCCCACCAGATGATGGCTTTTTCCTTGCTCCAAGGATTGCCGTTTGCATCTGCTGCAGCACGGTTGTATAGAACGCGGCGGTTCATCGGCCAAGCAAATGACCAATTTAGATAGTTATGTCCACCCGTGTCTTTATTGTCGCGACTTTTTGATTTGTTCTTGCCTTCTTCAGGATAGAAGCCGCTATAAATCCAGTTTCCGCTGGTAGTTGTTCCATCAGCTTTTAAGGCACCGAAACCAGGAAGCAGCTTGCCTGTTGTCAGGTCATAACCATTGATTTCCTTGGCAACTAGATCAATGTCACATTCCTCACCTTTGCCAAAATTCCAATCAAGCGCCAGGAATGGAGCAGCTTGTGCACTCAAGTCACCGGCATAGAGCTTTTTAAGCTTAAGTGCCAGCTCATGGATGATATCAAGGTCTGGTCTTGCTTCGCCTTTTGAATCAATGGCTTTCCAACGATATTGCATCCAGCGTGAGCTGTTGGAAATACTTCCTTCTTTTTCAAATGAAGCGGATGCTGGGAGCAGGAATACTTCTGTATTGATTTTCGATGGGTCGCTGCCCGCTTCTTTTTTCCAGAAGGCCGCTGTTTCTGTTTCCCAAAGGTCAACGGCAACCAGCCATTTTAAGTTGCCAAGTGCTTCTTTTTCCTTGCCGGCATTCGGTCCGCCGACAACCGGGTTTGTGCCCCATAGGAAAGCACCGTCAAGCTCCTTATTGTACATTGCTTTGAATAAGAAAATGTGCGAGTAGTTCTTTGCCCCCGGTTTAGGTAAATATTGATAGCCAAATTCGTTCTCGGCTGTTGCATTTTGCGCGTACCAAGACTTTAGTAAGCTGACCACGAATTTTGGTCTGTTGCTCCAATAGCCTGATGGAGGTGTTTCTTTCTTTAAGTAGCCGTCAAGTGTCGCGTGCTCAGGTACTGATGCTTTAGGAATAGCCAGGTAACCTGTCAGGTTATCCCATAATAATCCAAAGTCAGTGGAGCCTTGTACGTTTGATTCGCCGCGCATCGCGTTAATTCCGCCGCCTGGCAGGCCAATGTTGCCCAAGAGCATCTGGATAATCGCATAAGCACGGACGTTTTGCGAACCGACTGTATGCTGGGTTGTACCCATTGCATAGAGGATTGTTCCCGCTTTACCGACTTTGCTGGTTTCACAGAATGTCTTGTAAACCTTTAATAAATCTTCTTTTGGTGTACCTGTTACAGATGAAACCGTATCCAAATCATAGCGCGAATAATGCTTCTTCAGTAATTGGAAAACAGTACGAGGGTTCTCCAAGGTTGGATCCGTTACCGGTTTTCCATCTGGTCCCGCAGCAAGAGCCCATTTTGTTTTATCATAAGTGCGTTTTGCTTGGTCATAACCAGAGAATAAGCCATCTTTGAAATCATAGCCATCCGCTACGATAAAGGAAGCGTTTGTATAGTTAATAACATATTCTTTGTGAATAAGATTATTTTCGAGTGCATATTTTATCATTCCGCCCAGGAACGCAATGTCTGTTCCGGAACGAAGAGGAGCGTAAATATCAGATACTGCTGATGTCCGAGTATAACGCGGGTCAACACTGATAATTTTACCGCCGTTTTCTTTTGCTTTTGTCAGCCATCTGAAGCTGATTGGATGATTCTCAGCAGGGTTTGCGCCCATAATTAGCGCTGCATCTGTATGCTGCAGGTCATTCCAATGATTTGTCATTGCTCCACGTCCAAACGATGGTGCCAGACCGGCAACCGTTGAACTGTGTCATATTCGTGCCTGGTGTTCTAAGTAAACAACGCCAAGCCCTCTCATTAATTTTGAAACCAAATACGTTTCTTCATTATCAAGTGCTGCACCGCCAAGGCTTGCAATCTTTTCAGTTCTATTTACCGTAACGCCGTTTTCCGAAACGATAAACGACTTATCGCGGCTTTCTTTTGTACGTTTGGCAATGGTATCGAGCATCCATTCCCAGTCTTTTTCTTCCCATTTATCGCTGCCAGGAGCCCGATAAAGAGGTTTCGTCATCCGCTTTTCAGAAGTGTATAACTGTCTAAGTGTCGTTCCTTTGCTGCATAGCTTGCCTTCATTAATCGGGTTATCCGGGTCCCCCTCCGTATAAACCACTGTGTTGTCCTTTGTATGGACTAAGATCCCGCAGCCGACGCCGCAAAAACAGCAAATGGTTGGTGTTACAGTAGCTTTGGCAATTTTGAATTCCTTTGATTTCGCATAGGCTTTTTGCTCATTAAAGCCCAGTTCGACAACCGCTAAAGTGGCAGCGGTTGCACCGGATAGCTTTAAAAATTGCCGGCGATTTAAGTTCATTTCAACCATTTTCAATCTCCTTCCCAAGAGTAATGAATAGAACATCCCATTTTTTATGTTTATCTATATAGTTCTACCGGCTGATTCCCCCCTTCAAAGCTTCTCTCCAAGAGCGGCTCTGGATTTACATCGTTTTCGACCCGTCCTGCAGCGGTATAGATCATCGCCATTTTCCCTCTTAAATAGCCGATTACTTCTATATTTAAGTACCGCGCCAGCTGGATAGCCTGCTTGGTTGCGGCTGTCCGCGAGCCGATAACAGGAAAGCCGAATTTAGCTGCTTTTGAGAGCATTTCATATGAAACCCTGCCGGTTGTAAGAAGTACAAGCCGGTCGGGGCGTAAGCGGTTTCTCAAGGCGTGTCCGATAATCTTATCGACGGCATTATGCCTGCCGATATCCTCGCGAATGGTGATATTTCCCTCTTCATCCACAATGCAGGCGCCGTGCATGCCGCCTGTTTCCAAATAAAAACGGGAGTTCTGAGCAAATTCGCTGCGTTTTTTTAAAAGATAGCTAAGCTGATAGATTTGATTTGATGTAACCTTATCGAAGTTCTTTACATCAGTCATTGAAAAAAATGTGACGCCCCTGCCGCAGCCTGCTGTGTAATGCTTCTTCTTTGAAAAGACTTGCTCTTCATCAAAGGCTGCGCTTAAAGTGACATGGATGCTCCCCATATCTTCATTGATGACGATGGACTCAATATCATTTGCTGCCTGAATAAATCCTTCAGAAAACAAATAGCCATATGTCCAATCCTCGAGATCAAATTTTGTCAATTGGAAAATCGCCATTTCGTATCCATTAATTATTAATGAAATGGGATATTCGTCGGGACAACTTTTGTGGTTCATTGTTTTCCCACCACCTTTGAAGAGTATTTCTCATTAATAGAGTAATTTTGGAGGAGTTTTTTGAAAGTAATTTTTATCACTATAAATTGATTAAAATAGTAAAAAAGTTGGATATTTCACTTTTTTGTCAAACTCTTTCGACAGGCGAAAAAAATCATTTGCACCATTGTAAAAGTTTATTTTGGTTGTTTTTTTGCTGTTGAATTATAATAATAGGGTGATTATTAAGCCTTTTTTAGGAGGAGTACATAATGAGCATTAAGAAGGTAATGACAATTGCCGGTTCAGATACGAGCGGCGGGGCCGGAATTCAAGCGGATTTGAAAACATTCCAGGAGCTTGGCGTATACGGCATGACTGCTTTGACTTGCATCGTCACAATGGATCCAAAAGATAACTGGCATCATAATGTGTTCCCAATTGCGGCAGATGTTCTTGAAAAGCAACTGGAAACCGTCCTTTCTGTTGGCATCGATGCGATGAAAACAGGGATGCTGGGCACAGTTGAACTGATTGAGATTGCCGCGAAAACAATCGATGCGCACAAATTGGAGCGGGTTGTGATTGACCCTGTCATGGTGTGTAAAGGCGAGGACGAGGTGTTAAACCCGGAAACGACCGATGCGATGCGTGAGCTTTTATTGCCGCGCTGTTTAGTAGTGACACCAAATCTGTTTGAGGCTGGACAGCTTGCCGGCATGAAAACGCCGAAGACAGTGGAAGAAATGAAGGAAGCTGCTGTAAAAATTTTCGACCTAGGGGCAAAAAATGTCCTAATCAAAGGCGGCAGCAAGCTTCAATCTGAGGAAAATGCCGTCGACCTTCTATATGATGGGAAGGAATTCAGAATTTACGAATCGCCAAAATATAATACAACCTTTACGCACGGCGCCGGCTGCACCTACTCATCCGCGGTCACAGCTGAACTTGCGAAAGGGAAATCCGTCTTTGAAGCAGTCGAAGTGGCGAAAGACTTTATCGCCGCAGCCATCGAACAGGGCTTCCGCCTAAACGAATACGTCGGCCCAACCTGGCACGGCGCCTACCGCGGCTCAAAAAGCAAAACCGAATACTGCGAAGACTGCGCAGAATAATTTCCTAAAGAGCTGAACACGACGTTCGGCTCTTCTTTTTTCATTAAAATTAGAGTGATGCTAAACCAGTTGATTGGAGCGAAAATCAACAAATATTTAACCGAGCATTCATTTCGCATTTTTTATCCAATTTTAGTATGATAGTTACATTCTTAAAGAAAAATATCTCGTAGACTAAATCCTATTTTTTATAAGAAATAACGGGAAGGGAGGAATCAGCTTGGAACTAGTGAACACCAAACAAGTACAGGAAGCCATTAATAGCTTCGTAAATAAAGAAGTATATATTCACCTTGAAACCACAAACGGTGCCTACGCATCACATCGCGATCAATCATTCTTTTCGGCAGGCGCTTATATCCGAAACGCCAAAGTCCAATATGAAATAGGGAAAATCACCGGAAAAGGTCCTTACCGGGTGGGCTTAAAAATAAACCTTGGCTGGATTTACGCTGAGGGCATCACTCATTTTGAAATCGATGAACTGGGACGGTTGCTGCTTGCCGGCCATGACAATGAAGGGAAACTAGCCGTCGCATTGGAAATCAGCCCGATTCCCTTTGAATAGTGGTTTCATGCGTCAGTCCTGAAAGGAGAATGTAAAATGGAAAAAGAACGCCATGTCCTAGTTGTCTTTCCACATCCGGATGATGAGGCATTTGGAGTATCCGGGACAATAGCCACCCATATCAAAAATGGCACCCCTGTTACTTACGCCTGCTTAACCCTTGGGGAAATGGGCCGCAATATGGGGAATCCACCATTTACCAATCGGGAAAATCTCCCGAAAATCAGAAAAGCGGAACTAAAGGAAGCTGCCCGTGCTTTAGGCATCCAAGATTTACGCATGCTCGGCTACCGCGATAAAACTGTAGAATTTGAGGATGAAGAAAAGCTGGCCGACGTTATGTCCGCCTTGATTGATGAACTGAATCCTTCTTTGGTTATCACCTTTTATCCCGGCTATGCTGTGCATCCCGACCATGACGCCACCGGCGCGGCCGTCGTCCGCGCTGTCGAAAGGCTTCCTGAAGCCGCACGGCCAACCTTACACTGCGTTGCCTTCTCGAACGATTGTATTGAAAAACTTGGTGAAGCTGACATCATTAATAATATCAGCCCTGTCGCCGAAATAAAGCTTGCCGCCATCAAGGCACACCGCTCGCAAACGGAGCAAATGTTTGCCGACGTGTCCGAAAAACTAAAAAACCAAGACCCACAAATTATGGTCTGGATCAACAACGAGCGCTTTTGGACGTACAAATTTGATTAAATATATAAAGGGACCCGTCATCTCCACTTTTAGAATGGTGACAGGTCCCTTTCCTTTTAATATTCTTTATGGAGCAGCGTGCAGAATTTGCACCAGTCAAGGATGATGATTTTCCGCGATTTCAAATCAATCATTTCCTCTTTTTTAAGTTTGGAGAAGACACGGCTGATGCTTTCACGCGAGGTGCCGACGACGGTGGCAAATTCCTGTACGGTTAATGGTATTTCAACTTCCCAGCGTTTGAAGTCTGGGTTAAACTTCCGTCCGAGCCGCTCCAGCATCTTTACCGTTTTTGCATAAACATCGAGCAAAACCACATCCCTTAACTGTGAGGTCATTTCTCTTAAAGCATCGCTCATATAGCGGATCATTTGCATAGAAAGCTCCGGATATTGGTAAAGATCCTGCTCGAGCTCTTGCTTATCCAAAAAGAACAGCCGGCCATCCTCAAGCATCGTTGCTGTCGCCGGGTAACATTCTTCCTTCCGTGTGAATAAACATGCTTCGGCGAAAATGTCCCCTTGCTGCTTCACACAAACGATAATTTCATTCCCGTTCTCATCCTGTTTGGCGAGCTTAACCGACCCGGAATGAATGAAGAAGACCCCTTTTGCCTTCTCATCCTCTTTGATAATCCGCATCCCTTTTTTCACTTCAAGCGTTTGAATCCGCCTTTCAATGATATTTAGCGATTTCGGGGATAAGTCTTTAAAAATCTCAATTTTTCGAAGTAAGCCTTCTTTGTCGACTTCCTGAATCACTGATAAGTTCGGCTCCAGTAATTTTTTGATGCGCTCCAACCTTCCCACCACCTTTACCTAGCTTATTTTCCTCTAATTGTAAGCTATTTCTCACGTTATAGAAGTGAAAAGGGTCACAATACTATAAATCACAAATAACACATGGGAAAAATGTTTTTCACAGAACGTTCATTTTTTTTAAAACGCTTTAGATATATGCTTTTGGGGTCCTTTCACAGAACGTTCAAAAACCCTTCATTTCGTGTGATGAACGTCACAATTTTAGAAAATGCAAACGATTAGGATGAAACTGTTCAATTGACTAAAAGGAGGGGGAACAAATTTGAAAAAAGCTCTTATTAGTTTTGCCATTAGCCTTGTGCTCGGCTTCGGGCTTGGATATCTAGTATTTGATGTCATCATGGGGAACTCCAGTGACTCAGGAAAGGCACCGCAGACCGCCCAGGCTGTTTCGAAGGAAAAAGCAGCGGATGATTCCAGCAAACCTAAGGAAACAGCCGCAACTTCCAGTGCGAATGACGATAACATCCTTAATAAAAAGGGTTGCCTTGGCTGCCATAGCGTGGAAGCGCTCAACATAAAAGGCGGTGCAGTCGGACCGGATCTTTCCCAAGCCTTTGTAAACGTTGAAGGCAAGCACGGCAAACCAATTGAGGAATTCTTAAAACAGCCTACATCCGCTGTTATGTCAGGTGTTATCGGCAAAAATCCATTAACCGAAGAAGAAGAAAAGCAAGTACTAGACCTGCTCAAGCAGGCATCTGAAAAATAAGGTGGTGTTAACCGAATGAAAAAATGGGTTCCAATCGCATCCGGCCTGCTAGCCGGGTTTGCTGCAGCAACACTGTCGTTCGCTGATTTTTCGTCGAACAACACGAAGACTGAGGCCGCAAACGCCAGCAACAAGAGCAATGCCGAAAAGGTTTATGTACCATTTGGCAAAAAAGATGATTACTATTTATTCGCATCCGGCGGCCACTCCGGGCAAATGTTTATCTACGGTGTGCCTTCGATGCGCAAAATCAGAACAATTCCGGTCTTTTCTCCGGATTCCGCTACTGGCTATGGCTTTGATGAGCATTCCAAGAAAATGATGGGTGACTATACTTGGGGTGACCTTCACCACCCTGCTTTCTCGGAAACAAACGGCGACTATGACGGCAAATGGATGTTTGCCACTGATGTCGGCAACAGCCGTGCTGCAGTCGTTGATTTAAAAACCTTTACAACAAAAGACATCCTTAATGTTCCAAACACAGCCGGCCCGCACTGTGCCGCGTTTGTAACTGAGAATACCGAGTACATGTTCCTGCCTACACGTTTCGCCGTGCCGCTTGGACAACAATATGAATCTCTCGATGATTACAGCCAGAAATACCGCGGTGTGATGTCAGCCGTAACCTTTGACGAAAAGAATGTAAAGCTTAATATCGCTTATCAGGTGGCCCTTCCACCTTGGTCCTATGACCTTTCCGATGCTGGGAAAAAGAGTTCAAAAGACTGGGCTGTGATGACAACCTACAATACGGAAGAAGCAACAACTACAATGGAGGTCAATGCCTCACAGGCTGACCGTGACTACATCGTTCTGTTCAACTGGAAAGAGCTTGAGAAGATGGTCAAGGAAGGCAAGTACGAGGATGTTGGCGGTCAAAAAATGATTTTCCCTGAAAAAGAAAAAGGCGGCATTTATTTAGTGCCGGTTGCCAAATCGCCGCACGGTGTTGACGTAACCCCAGACGGCAAATATTTCATCGCTTCCGGCAAGCTTGCTCCTGCGATGACTGTATTCTCATTCGAAAAAGCCTTTAAGGCCATCGAAAAGAAAGAATTTGCCGGCGACCGCAACGGTATTCCAATCTTAAAATATGAATCCGTAATGGAACGTGAAGTGAACCCAGAAAACGCACTTGGACCACTTCATACACAATTTGATGACAAAGGCATGGCATATACAACCATGTTCATTTCTTCAGAAATTGTAAAATGGGATCCAAAAACCGGTAAAACTTTGGACCGCGTGCCTGTTCAGTATTCCCCAGGCCACTCTGTTGCTGCTGAAGGCGACACCGTTGCACCTGATGGAAAATGGCTGATTGCCTTGAACAAGATTGCCAAAGACACCTATTTATCGGTCGGACCTTCTCATCCAGAATCGATGCAGCTAATCGACATCAGCGGCAAAATGAAAGTCGTTCAATCAGCACCGGTTGACCCTGAGCCGCACTATGCACAGATGATCAAAGCCGACAAAATCAAAACGATTAACGTTTATCCGAAGGATCCAAACAATAAGGATGCAGTCTATAAACAAAGTGACACCAAAATTGTCCGCAACGGCAATGAAGTCCATGTGTACGGAATTGCGATGCGCTCGAGATTCATCTTCGACAGTAAGTCAAAACGACCTGACGTCATTGAAGTAAACCAAGGTGACCATGTCTTCATCCATTTGACGAATATCGATTTCGATGAAGATATTACCCACGGTTTTGCGATTAACAGCTATGACTTAAACATGGAAGTTCAGCCTGGCCAAACCAATACAATGGAGTTTACCGCTGATAAAGCAGGTACCTTCCCGCTTTATTGCACAAACTTCTGCTCGGCTCTGCACCAAGAAATGAACGGCTACTTCTTGGTAAAACCAAAAAATTAACGGACTACCGCGAGGCACAGGCTTTCACTTAAAAAGCTAGTAACTTTCAACTTTTGGGCGAGGCTGTCTCAAGAAAAGCGCCGGCCCCTCTTTATGTGAGGGCCGGCCTTGAAGGAGGCGGCCTCTCCGTCTTATTAAGCATAAAAGGAATGGTTAACTTGAATGATAGTAAAAAAGGCAATAAATTATCGATTACATCTTCATTGCTAATCGGACTTTCAGCCGTATTAATTGTCATCTCGATATTTTTCCCGTGGTGGAAGATGCTGTTTTATGCGCCGCAATATCCCGAAGGTTTGAATATTATTGTCTATCCCAATAAGCTGAAAGGTGAAATTGATATTATTAATGGGCTTAACCACTATATTGGCATGTCCAATTTCAGCGCAGAAAATTTCCCAGAACTGGGATACTTGATTTACCTTATTAGCGGATTAGCGCTGCTCACTCTGATTACAGCCATCCTCCGCAATAAAAAAGTTCTTTACGGATTAATTAGTGTATTTGTGATCGGCGGACTTGCCGGGGTATTGGACCTCCATTCTGCCTTAAAAAAGTATGGAACCAATTTGGACCCTAAAGCACCGATCCATATGGACCCGTTTGTTCCGCCGATTATCGGCCAAAACACAGTGGCAAACTTTACTACCCATAGCATCTTAGGTACAGGCGTTTACTTCGTGATTGCCGCGTTTATTTTATTACTAATTCCGGTATGGAAGGATCGAAAAAGATGAAAAAAACAGCGCTCCTGTTTCTTGTTTTTTCTCTAGTGTTATTTTTCAAACCTGAGGGAAAGATGGCAGCCGATAATTTGCAGGCAAAAATCGACTCCATGAAAGAGGGGGCGGTATTGAAGCTTGACAATCAAACCTATACGGGCAATATCGTCATCAAGAAACCAATGACGATCATTGGTTCGAAAAACACCGTGATCAAAGGAGTCGGAACCGGCAACGTGATTTCCGTTAAAGCGGCTCATGTCAGCTTGAAAAACCTTACCGTGTCTGGCAGTAGCATGGACCGCAACTCCTCCGAGGAATACGCGGCCATTAAGGTTTATACCAATAACAACGTGATTGAGCACATTACCATCCGCCATTCCTTTCACGGTATTTATTTAAGCAAAGCTCACCACAATATTGTACGCTATAACAATATTAAGGGTATGGGAAAGGGAGAAATTGCTGCCCAGGGAAACGGGCTCCATGTTTGGTACGCCGAAAATAATTTGCTATCTCATAATACAATTGATGGCACCCGGGACGGCATGTTCTTTGATTATTCCAGCCACAATAAAAGCTTCGACAATAACATCAGCAATACCCGGTACGGCTTGCATTATATGTACTCCGATGAAAATACATTTAAACGAAATACCTTTACAATGAATGAGGGCGGCGCCGCCATTATGAATTCCAACGGCCTTACCCTTACAGACAACCGATTTATCGTCAACTATGGAAACAAATCATTTGGTTTATTGCTAATGCAGGCCAATGATAACCAGATTGAACAAAATACGTTTTATATGAACCAACGCGGCTTGTACATTGACCAAGCAACGCGGAATCTGATTAAAGACAATAAAATCATTCGCAACCAAATTGGCATTGAACTGTGGTCAAGTTCCAATGACCAGATTTTCACATTAAACCAAATCTCTGAAAATACAATCCCTGCTGTCACGATTGGCGGCAAAGGCGAGCACAATGTCTGGAGCCAAAAGGGCAAAGGCAATGATTGGGGTTCCGCCTTCCCGCTCACCGATTTAAACCAAGACAGAATTGGGGATTTTCCAATAACCTACCGTTCAGCCCTCCATCAGTTGATTGAGGATCAGGAATTAACAAATTTCTTTTTAAAAAGCCCGGCGATTGCCATCTATGAAAAAATCAACGCCAGCCTTAATGAAGATGAAGTTATGTTTAAGGACCCGCACCCGCTCGTGCCGAAAAAAGGCAGGCGTTCCACTTCCGCCATTTTCTTCGGTTTGGGAATCGCACTTGCCGCCGTGCTGGTCTTGATAAAGGGGAGACAGCGAATATGCATTACATTTGGAAAGAATGGAAGGAAAATATAAGGGGTAAAGGCCTATGGCTAAGCTTAAGTATCATAGTGCTGATTTCAATCAGTATTTTATTCCGTTCCGCTGACCTTTCGTTCGATAAAGGCTTTTATATTCTGCTAATCAATTTGTTTGATACAATTATTTATTTCATTCCGATATTATGTTTATTTATCGGTGCGTTTTCGATTTTTCAAGAAAAAGAACAAAAGACCTTAATCATGCTGTTGACGAAGCAGGACAGCTATGGCAGCTTTTTGCTAAGAAAAAACATGGGGCTTTATACGGTGGTCCTGGTGCCTCTTTTTGCCTGGTTTCTACTATATGCACTTTTGTTAAAGTTCCAATTCCAGCTTGATTTTGGCAGTTATTTTATTTTTCTTTTTAGTATTTTAGTTATGGTGCTGATCTTCCTGCAAATGGGGACGGCGATTGGCAGTTTTGCCCGCTCGCGGATGCAGATTATCGGCTTCACGATTTTTGTCTGGTTTTATTTTTTCTTTCTGCACGATTTTATCCTGCTGTCGTTTTTGCCGGATGTCACCTATGAAAATGTGAAATTCTTTTCGCTAGTCTATTTTTTAAATCCGCTTCAGGCGGTCCGAATGTTTTTGGAAACAGGCATGGGCGTTTACTCCTTCGGCCATATGTCACGGCTTTTGGAAGCATTCATGTGGACAAAACCGGTATTTTTCTTATTCGGGAATTTGCTGGTTTGGCTCATCGTCTCGTTTGCGAGCGCACTATTGTTTAACCGCAAGGAGGGCTATGAATGATTAAAGTCACGAATTTAAATCAATCATTTGGGAAGAAACTAGTATTAGACTCTGTCAATCTCGAAATCGGCCAATATGAAATCTGTGCCCTTGTCGGCCGCAACGGTGCCGGAAAATCGACGCTGATTAATAGTTTGCTTGGACTATTGCCGGTCAAGCAAGGCGAGATTGAAATTAACGATCATCCTGTCTCAAAGAAAAACAGTGAATGGAAAAAGGCAATTGCTTACCTGCCGGAAAAGTTCATGCTCTACCCGATGCTGACCGGCCTTGAAAATCTGACCTTCTTTGCCGAAGCGGCCTCAGGAAAGGCGGATGCCAGGCGGATGGAAGAGGTACTGCGGGCTGTCCGGCTTTGGGATGACCGCGATGAGCAGGTAAAGAAGTATTCCAAAGGAATGCTGCAAAGGCTGGGTCTTGCCATTACCCTGTATCAGGAGTCGAGCATTCTGATTCTCGATGAACCGACGAGCGGAATTGACCCAATGGGCCGCAAGGAAATTTTGGAGGTGCTGAAGGGACTGAAGGACAAAACGATCCTGCTCTCGTCACACCATTTGGATGAAATCCACCAGGTTTGCACCCACGTTGCTTTTTTAAACGAAGGGAAAATTGAAAAATATACAGTTAGAGAGTTTTTAGACACACATCAATTAGGAGGTTTGGGATCATGAGGAAAAGGTTTATGCCCGCGGTGCTGTTGTTTGTCATGATAGTAGCTTTTGCGGCTGTCATGGCTGGCTGCAGCTCGGGACCTGATTATAAAATTGACGTGACCAAGGAGCTTTATTACCAAAAGGAAAAGGCATCGCCGTTTGAAATTAAGGTGACCGAGAACGGAAAGGCGGTAACAGGGCTTTCTGTATCCGTCGAATTATCGATGTCCAACATGGACCACGGCACCGTAAAGGCCAAGTTTGCCGAGGGCAAGGGCGGCACTTACTCAGCTGACGTAAAGGTGCCGATGAACGGCAAATATGAAGCGGTTTTCACCTTGGAGAAAGACGGGAAAAAGACTGAAAAGGTGATCTCCATCGAGGCGGCAAAGCCTGAAGGTGTAGCCAAGGTAAACGGAAAATGGATTACCAATGAGGATGTTACTTTTT
Organism: Neobacillus sp. SAB-20_R2A; assembly: GCF_049568635.1. NCBI lineage: Bacteria > Bacillati > Bacillota > Bacilli > Caryophanales > Bacillaceae > Neobacillus > Neobacillus sp. SAB-20_R2A. Next base: position 5,799,608 of record NZ_CP145895.1, read on the forward strand.
ATAAGTTAATCAACCGGCTCCAGCTTGAGATAAACCGGGAGGCAGCCAAGAAGAACTACAGCGGGGCGCAATTAGACGAGGAGCTGGCCTATTTGGATTCTCAGGAGAAATTAGCTGAGGACAAAAACCAGCTATTAACACAGATTATCCGCCTCCGCTCGATGGCGATGCTAGCTGAGGAAAAAGGCCATAAGGCCGAGGCTGCTGAGGTGGATGCAGCGGTCGAAAAAGCGCGCGGACAATACGCACAATTCCCATCAGCTCAAGCGTTAATCAAGCAATATGGTGAAGAAAAATTTTGGACTGTTGAAAAGCAGCAATACAAAATGATTGTTTTGGCCCAAATGGTCCAAAAGGATTTAGTTGACCAAGCAAAAAAAGAAAACCCAAAGGCTGGCGACCAAGAAGTTTACTACCAAGCCCAAAAGAAATACGAAGACCTGCTGGTATCACAAATTAACTCACTTAAGATTGAAATCTTATAGCCTCTTAAAAAGGTGTCAGGGACCAGATGAATTATTCACTTGGTGCCTGACACCTTTTTTCATTTATTTCAAATCCCTCAACAAAACCCGGTATAGTTTATCATCTTTTTCATCCGGGGTACCGCGCCCGTCGGTGTTGTTGCTAACGAAATAAAGGGAGTTGCCATCTACAAAAACATCGCGGATCCGGCCCAATCCAGTGATGACTGCCGTGGTGCGGCCGACCTCGAGGTCAAACTCGCGGACCGCATTCCCGCGCAGTGCAGCCATATAAAGTTTTCCATTATGGGCGGCCATCCCGGACGGCGCCCATGTTTCATTCCCGGACTGAAAGAGCGGCGTCACCATTCCCGCCTTCCGTTCCGTCCCTTGAATCACCGGCCAGCCATAATTCGCCCCGGGCTTGATCCGATTGATTTCATCGTGCGCCGATTGCCCGTGTTCACTTGCATAAAGCGTCTCACCAATCCAGACAAGTCCCTGCGGATTCCGGTGGCCGTAGCTGTACACAAAAGAGTTCGCAAATGGATTATCAACTGGTACAGACCCGTCCAAATTCATGCGCAATATTTTCCCATTGATGGAGTTCCTTTTTTGCGCCGATTCCGGAACGGTGGCATCGCCCGTGGTAATATAAAGCTTGCCGTCAGGGCCAATTTTGATCCGGCCGCCATGATGGTAGGCCGCACTCGGGATGCGGTCCAACAGGATCCGCCCCTCAACCCATTCATCAGCACCGTTCCAAGTTAACACAACAACCCTGTTAAACTGACCCTCTTCCGAATACGTGTAATAGGCGTAGGCCTGATGATTTTCTGCAAACTGAGGATCCAGTACAAGGCCGAGCAGCCCGGCTTCTGCCGCTTCAGCGAGCGGTTTCCGTAAAACGACCTGCTGCCGTTCCATTTGGCCGTTTTCGATTTTTGCGATACTTCCTGTGCGCTCACTGATGTAGAATGTTCCATTCACCATATCAATCGACCATGGGACAGACAAATTTTCAGCGACAACCTCAACATCAGGCTGGAGGACAATGACTTCATCGCCCGCTTGCTCCTCCTCTTTTTTTTCAAAAAAAGAACAGCCTGAAAGCAGCAAAATCAAGACAACCAAAATAGACCCGGCTTTGTACATTTAAAGCCTCCTTTTTATAAAACTTCGAGTATCGCCTTTCCTACACCGCTATTTTCATTTGTATCGGTAATCCAATCGCACAGCGACTTAATGTGCGGACTGGCATTGCCCATCGCAACCGCACGGCCTGCCTTTTCAAACATTGACACGTCATTAAAATTATCGCCAATCGCCATCGTTTCTGACAAATCTATCCCTTTTGCGTTGACGAAGGCCTCAAGGGCAATCCCTTTTTGCGCATTTTTATGGGTTATTTCAATATTTTCAATGCCAGATTTGGTGACCTCAAGCTCCGTAAAGCCTTTGAGCGCGCCTGCTGCTTCACCAAGTTTGTCCAAATCAAAGGAGAAAACTAAAAACTTATAAATCTGATACTCATCACTTTCAAAAAGAAGTTCATAATTTTCAATTGGATGAATCAAGCCATCTCTGATTCTTCCTCCCGCCGCATGAACGACATAGTCCCGGTCGGCTTCAGGATTGGCGCTCATCACAATGTCCACGAGAATGGAAACAGCCTTGTCGGTATCGACGGAAAAAGCTCCCTTATTCGTGTATACCTCGAAATAGATATCCTTTTCGTACAATACCGCCGCCGCATCCTTGGCCATTTGTTTGGCAATTGGAGAAGCAGAAATAAGCTCGCCTTCTTTTGAACGGACCTCAGCCCCGTTCACACAAATAACTGGACATTTCAATCCAGCAGCATCTAACACATAAGTGGCTTCCTGATAGGATCTGCCGGTAGCAACCACCACTTCCACTCCGGCTTCCTGTGCCTTTAAGATCGCCTGTTTATTTTCCTGGGTAATAACCTGCATGGAATTCAATAATGTGCCATCCATATCTGTAGCAATACATTTCATCATGATGTTCTCCTTCATCTTTTCATTATCGCCATTCTACCATGAACAAATGGGATTTTCTCCTAATTGGCTCATTTTACATACTTGCTGCCTTCCCGAATGCTTAGAGGTGCTAATTGGTGCCCCTTGATAAACCTCCCGACAGACCCAGGATTTGTCTTCGAATATTCCCGTAATGCCCAGCCAATTGCCTTTTGGATAAAAAATTCCTTGCTTGAGGCGTTCTCACGTATGTATTGATAAAGCAGCTCCTCATCCGTTTTTTCTTTATATTTCATTTGAAAAAGAATCGCCGCTCTTCTTAGCCAGAGATATTCGTTGACTGCCCAGCCGTTAATTGTTTCTTCAATCACCTTAGGGAAGACCTGTGCAATTGTTCCAACCGGCTTTGGGGCAATCGCATCGACCGTGTCCCACCAGGATTTCGTCATGATCAGGCGCTCCATGAATGGCAAGTCGTCCTTGTCTAGTTTGCTTAGCAATTTTTCCATATAAACAAGCGCGGTATACTGATATTCCCGTTCTTTCTTTTCCCACAATCCCCAAACAAAATCTTGATTAAATGGCTCCTTCAAAATCCCAGTTTCTTTAAAAAATTGCTTTTCCAGCTCGCTTCGTAAAGGTTTTTTTATGCCGAGAAACGGGAAATGCCCTTTCATATATTTTTCCATTGGCCCGGCATTTTCTTCATTTCGGTTCTCCTCAAACAGTTCGGTTAAGAGTGCGATCTCTTTCAATAAACGTCATCCTTTCTTTTTACCTTATTTTTGGCGAAGAAACTCGTGTATAAACTATTAGGCAGACGACAAACTAACAGGTGCAGAAGGAGGGATGATGATGACGAAGAAATTTAATAAAGGCAGCAACAATCAAAATTCAGCGCGTGCTGGTCACGCTGAAGCTGAATTCGCCGCAGAATTCGTAAGCGGTGATAACAGCAAAGGAAATAAACGCAACAAAGACCAGAAGAGCAAAACAAACCAAAACCACACGCATAACGGAAATAGGGCCTGACCCCTGCAGCTTTACGCACTAATAAGAAAAGGAACCAAGGGAATCAGGCCCCTTGGTTCTAAGCGTTTACCCCAGCTAATGCATTGATTTCTGCAGCAATATTATTTTGAATTTTTTCGACCACGGTGAAATCCATTGCGGAAATGTAAATGGCTTCAAGCTCGTCGTGAAGCACTTTCGCTTTGGCGAGATAGCTTGTGGCCTCTGTCATTTTGTTTCTATACTTGGTGGAAATTTTGCTGATAAAATCGGCAAAGATCTCATCTGTTCCCTGCTCGATTAAAATTTCATACATATCAATGATTTCATCACCGTCGCGGCTTGGGAAGTACTCGTGCGGTGCGGTGCTGTCGAAAATGGCAATCCCCAGCTCTCTAAAAATACACATATCAAGGCTATGCGGGTCAAAGCCGCAATGATAGATTTCTACATCGACGCCGCGCTCCTCTGCTGCAGCAGCCAGCTTTTTCAGCATTGTGGACTTGCCGGAACCTGGTCGGCCCTTAATAAAATAGCGTTTTTGAATGTCTTCCGTTAAATTAGGGACAAAATCAACTGCTCCTTTTGGTGTGGCAGCCCCAAGGAAACGGTGGCGGACATCGGCTTGTTTGCTTAACTTCATTTTTCCAAAAAAGGTTTCAATCAGCTTTTTGGTCAGTTGGTCCGCTTTTTGAAAGTTCATGCTGTTTATATAGATTTTTTCCCAATCATCATGAATTTCAAGTGCTTCTTTAAAAGTAGCGTAGGCTGTCGCAAAGGCCTCACTAATTTGGTTGGTCAACTTTTTGATTGTGTTTTTTTGCGCACTTAGCGCCTTCGCATCCCAAGCCTCGCCTAGATTAATATATTCTTCCACCGCGCCCGGCGCTTTCGGCTCAATGACGTGCGGAGCAGTTCCGTCAACAATTCCTACCTTTAATGCCGGAATTAGTACGCCATCAATAGAATTATTATCAGATGAACAGTGGAGCAGCTCGATGTCATAGCCTTTTTCCACCCATTCCTGGCCGATTTTTTTCATGAGCGACGATTTGCCCGTACCAGGCCCGCCTTTTAAGATAAACAAACGGTCAAGTCCCTGCAGGTTGGAATCGTACAAATTATGAAATCCCCTGGCTGTGTTACCGCCGGCAAAATAGTTTTTAATTTTCCCTGCCATCCATTAACACTCCCTTTTTAAAAATCAACATTGCCATTAGGCAATTTCAATCACAAAGATTAAGTTCACCATATCTTATGCTTTTGTTGTTTATAGGTGAATGCCTATGCGAAAAACTGATTTTTTTATATGGGTGTCGATTTCCGCTCCAGGGGCTCGCTTTCCGCGGGCGGTACGAAGTTTACTTTATAACATCAGCCAATTCTGCATTGGTTATTTCTTTTAATTGGTCGGGCGCGAGCACGATTTGCATGCCTATTTTTCCCGCACTGACGACGATTGCCTCAATTTCTGAGCTGCTTTGGTCGATGAAGGTCCGGTATTGCTTTTTCATGCCGACGGGCGAGCAGCCGCCGCGGATGTAACCGGTCCATTTTTGAATATCCTTCACCGGAATCATCTCGACGCTTTTTTCTCCGGCCGCTTTAGCCGCTTTTTTCAGGTTTAATTCCTCAGCAACAGGAATGACGAACACATAAAGGTTTTTGCTGGTCCCTTGGGTGACAAGCGTCTTATAGACCTCTTTCAGTTCTTTGCCAACTTTCTCGGCAACCGACACCCCATCAATTTTTCCATCCTTATTTTCGTATGTAAGCACCTCATAATGAATCTTTTGCGCGTCCAAAATGCGCATTGCATTGGTTTTGGCCTGTGCCATCCTAATCATCCTTCTGATTTTTCTTTTATTTTAGCAAAAATTGACGGATGACGAGTAAATTCAAGATATTGGCGAGTAAGTTGCACAATTATGCGAGTAAAATCAAAAAGTTGACGAGTAAATTTTTATTTTAGACCAGTAAACCGGGCAAAGTGACGTGTAAATGAAAAAAGCAACCTTAAAAAAGGGGGAATTTACCTAATCCAGGCTGTCCGCATGGCTTTTGGAGGGTTTACCTAAAAATAGAAAAGTAAATTCAAATAAAAAGAGAGCCTGCACATTAGCACGAGCTCTCTCCTTACAAAAACTATTGCAGCCACGCCTGGAAGTAGCGCGTTACGGCGACCGCGTAATCGCCTCTAGATACTTTTTTCGCCGGCTCGAAGCTGGCTTCAACAGTCGGCACTAAATCATACGGTCCTTGTTTTACCGCAAAAGTAGCATTTAGGATGTTCAGATCGAGGGCCAACTGCACATACCCTTTGAGGGAATCCGGAATGGAAGCACCGTCCTTAAGCTTAATCCGCTCATCCTTGTATTGAACCGTTACATCCCCGGTGAATTCCTTGGCCTGGTTTTCTAGCCCAAGCGCTTGGACAAGGGTAAAAGCCAGTTCCGCGCGGTTGACCTCACCGTTTGGATTAAAATTGCCGTTCGCATCAAGCTGCATGACTCCGCCCTGCACCCAAACGCCATCGCGAATGGCTGCGCTCTTAGCGACGACAGCTTTGACAAATGGCAAATCACCCGTAGCAACATCCTTTAACAAAGGTGCCTGGCTTTGACGGATGCCGACACCCATCACGAGGAAGCGGGCTAAATCTTTACGCAAAAGGTTTTGCTGCGGTTTGAAGGTTCCGTCCGCATAGCCGTCAACAAGTCTTTCACTGACTGCCATTTGGATAGCGGAAGCAGCAGGATCGCCCGTGATATCGTTTAGGCCGGAAAAGCCGTTGACTTTTGTCGTGGAAATCATTCCAGTAATGGTTTCCGGGAGACCAATCCCAAGCGGATTAGAAGGATCACCGTGAAGCCCTTCAATTTTCACCTTCCATTCACCTGCTTTAGGTGAATTCACGGCCACCGTACGATCTGGATAAAGCGGGAACAATAAGCTAACCCCCGAGCTGTATTCCGTACCGTCTGGAGAGATTAACATCAAATTAACTGGGTTCCCGGTCTGCCCCAATAACCCGTAGGCATCGATTCTGGCTGATACATTGGATACTCCCTCTGCAACCGTAAAGGAGTACGTATTGGATTCGGCAAGGACAGGATTATAGTCAACAGTAAACTCTGATCGATCAACTGTCGAGTTGACATTGCTATTAAATTTTTGCCCGGCATTCAGTGTTTTCCCATACGTTTTTCCAAACATAACCGCATCCAGTGCATCATAAGCATTCACATAGCCGGCACCGACTTCCCATGTTTCATAGCCTGGCATATTTGTAGCCGTATTCTGCAATACCTGCTTGATTTCATCCGGAGACAAGGTTGGGTCTGCCTCTAATAAAAGGGCCGTGATACCGGCAACGTGCGGTGTTGCCATCGAGGTGCCGCTCATCATCGTATAATACGGCAGATAGGCCGGCTCAATGGCTGCAGCGTCATCCTGAATCGCCAGTGAAGATACAGGGGCCAGCACTCTAGTCGATATAATATCTACCCCAGGGGCGGTAATCGTCGGCTCATCCTTCCATGTATAGGTTTCGCCGTCCATTTCAAATGTTCCGCCGACACCCTTTGTTCCTCTTGACGAGAAATCTGCTAAAGAACCATCTTTTTCACCAGCTGCAACCGAGATCACCCAAGGGGCTTTCGCATATGGGTTGTGTGTGTTTTCGCCCGGGCCTTCATTTCCGGCTGCAAATAATACAGTGATGCCGCGGTCATGAGCCGCTTTAGAAGCTATATTAATAGGATCATTGGGATCAAAGTCCCCTGATGAACCCCAGGAGTTAGTTATAACGCGAATATTGTAGTCAAATTGGTGGGTAATGGAGTAGTCAAAGCCGCCTAGTCCGTCAAGGACAAACAATGCAGCACCTGAACCATAACCAATTAAATTGGCACCAGGGGCAACGCCTTCATATTTTCCACTGGACATGGCCCCAGTTCCGCCGACTGTACCGGCTACATGTGTTCCGTGCCCGGAGTTGGAATCCGTGTTCGGTACATTTTCAGCATAAGTGATGGGAAGTATTCCCGGTGCAAGGCTAGCCAAATTAATGCTGGCCAAAACGTTCTGCACAAGATGGCTGCCAAACTCGATATCCTTGTGAGTTCCATCGACACCGCTGTCGTTAATGACAACTCCGACACCTTTGCCAGTTACCGGCATGCCGCCGTTTGCTTTTTGCATCGCCGCATCTGTGCGCGCCTTATCCACGCCTGTTAATGCGGTGGCATCGGCATTATAATATTCCAGTTTCCGATTTAAATAGATAGATTTTACACCTGGCTGCTCCGCCAGTTTATTAATCTGATCCTTTGTTGCAAGAATTCCCGTAATCGGCAGAGACTTCAATGAAATGCCCTTGGAAATTCCCAGAGTTTTTAATAGAGTAAGATTATCCTCTGTCGGCGCTCCTTGGCCATCAAACGTAACGATCACCTGAAGCGGTTCAACTGCTGTGGCCAGTGCCTTTACCAACTGGGGGTCAAGTACAGCGGACGTTGTATCGGCCTTCGCTGCCGGTAAATTTGGTATAACTAATGACAAAAGAATGATAAGAGTTAATAAACCCGAAAACCACCTTTTCACAACCCATTCCCCTTTTCTGCTATAGTATGAGTCCATTGTCTAAGAAACCGGACCAAAACACTATTCAGCAAAGGGTCTATTTCAACTAAATAGAAGTACTATTTTCCCTTCCTACTAAAGTAATATTTATTAGTCCGTTAGAAATAGCAGATACAAAGAAAAGGGTGCCAGGCACTGCAAAAAGACATTTGTCTTTTCGGGATGAACACACCCCACAAAAGAGAACCAAGCCCCACGGCTTGGTTCTCAGAAACTATTCAAGTCACTCCTACGTCAACGGCACAAGCTGATTCTGGACAGCATAAATGACAACCTGGGACCTGCTTTTGACGCCGAGTTTTTTGAATATGTTGGACACGTGGATTTTGACCGTTTTGTCACTGATGAACAGTGTTTGGGCAATTTCCTTGTTATTCATGCCCTTGACCAAGCAGAGAAGCACATCCTTCTCCCGCTCAGTCAGCGTCGATTCCGCAGACTTTTCTTCCTCAGCTGGCTCCGGCTTAGCCGGAGGCTGGAAAAAGCCCAAAAACTTCTTCGTCATTGATGGGTGGATGACCGACTGCCCGTTTGCCACCGCGCGAATCGCATCGATTACATGCTGGGAAGGGGCATCCTTCAGCAAATAACCGTCGGCCCCTTCGCGAATCGCCGACATAAAGTACTCATCATGGTCAAACATCGTCAGAATCAGAATTTTAATAGCCGGGTACATCTTTTTTATAATGCTCGTTGCTTCAATGCCATTCTTCTCTGGAATGTTAATATCCATCAATATCACATCCGGCATTGCCTCTTTTACCTTTTCAATTGCGTCATTGCCATTGATGGCTTCCGCAATCACCTCAATATCGGTTTCCAATTCCAAAATATTTTTCAACCCATCCCGTAAAACGGCATGATCATCGACTAGCATAAGCTTGATCACGCAAATCACTCCCTTCAATCCCCATTCTTGGCACCGTTAAGGTTATCTCTGTTCCGGCTCCTTCGCGGCTGTCTACCTGCAGCGAGGCCTGAATTTTATCAGCCGATTCATTCATATGTAATATTCCAAAATGCGGATGCTCCCGGGCCTTGATCATGGCCTGAAAAAGCGAAAACCCCTTGCCATTATCCTTCACCTTCAAAAGCACATTTTCTTTTTGATAGCTTAACAGAATGTCAATTTTCGAGGCTTCTGCATGTTTAACGGCATTCTGCACACTTTCCTGACAAATATCGAAAATAATTTTTTCAACCATCGAGCTCAGGTGGAATTCCGGACCTCTTGTCTCCAAATTGATATCCAAATTATGCTCCCGCTTGACCGCATTAATTTTTGCAGAAATTGCCAACAATAATCCCACCCGCTCAGTCGGATAAGGTCTTAACGCATAGATGGATTCCCGCACCTCTTTCAGGCTGCGCCTCAGCTTCTCGGTGCTTTCGCCCATTAACCGAAGTGAATCGTCCGGCATTTTCGCAAATTTCCGCTGCGCCGTTTCAAGATTCATAATCGCGCCGGCGAGCGACTGGGCCACCCCATCATGGATATCCCGGGCAATCCGATTCCTTTCTTCTAAAATCAACCGCTTCTCCTGCTCGGCAAACAGCCATCTTGTTTTAATCAGGACAGCCAGCTGATTAGCAAGGGTAGCCGCAGAACGCATATCCTCCTCGCTAAAACTGTTGATCCGGCTTCTACCAAAAACAAACATCCCAACCAGCTCTTTTTCTAAAATTAAGGGGGCATAAAGTATTGACCCTATATCCTCCTTAAAAAAAATCCCAGCCGGACTCGGGTCTCTTTTGGCATTATGATAAACGGTTAATTTTGTCATTTTATCCAAGGCGGCAGCCGTTTCCTCCGACATCTTTAAATCTTCCTTGACAGGGCCAGCCGCAAATCGGAACAACCAGCCTTCCGGTGGACGTTTCCACAAAATCCATGCATCAACATCGATAAATTCTTGAAGATTATCTTTTAAAAAAGTTAACCAATCAGACCTCGCAATTTTTTTATTGAGCTCGGATGAAATGCTGAACAACGCTTTCAGCTTCGCCTTTTCCTTTTTTAAATTAGCAATAATCGAGCTTAGCAGGGCCACACAGACCAACGGGATAAAAAAGAAGAAAAAAGAAAAAACATCAATCGTTCCTCGCTTTTGATTTCCCAAAACATGCAACAAAACAATATAACCATAGGAAATAAGAAAACTATAAACCTCAAAGAGCGCTTTCATCTTCCAGATTTTCAGATTATACGTTTGTGGCCTGATAGCAAAAACAAGATCCACAATGAGATTATTCATGAAATAAAAGGGGATGATGAGCAAATTAAAATGGATAATTCCCTTCAGCACCCTTGACAGCCCTTCGATTGGCATTTGCGGATACAGCCACTGGCAAAGCAGATGGGCAATAAAAAAGCTAATGACCTGCATGGCCGGATTAAAAAATATAATTCGTAGCGGTCGTCTATTCATAATGTTGGTCGCTGCAATGATAATCCCATAAAAAACAATCGTATAGGCTAATCCATCCATGAGATATATGGCATAGACCAATGGAAAAGAGATGGTAATATGCCCTTTCCAGACAGGAACAGGAAATAGCTCCACAATAAAGAGAAACAACACCAGCAGTGCCAAAATCATTGGCTCGCGCGGTACCATTAAATTAAACAAGCCATATTGAAAATAAATTAACACTCCAAAGACAGAGATAAATAGTAGGAATTGCCTTGATAGCTTCTCTTTTTTTTGCAAAATGCCGATATTGCCCAAAGCTTCCCCCCCAAATTCTGTGACGATTTACTTAATTTTCTGTTTATTCTAGTGTAATGTATTTATAGATTGAAAACAATATGAATGATTGTTCAGTCGGCCAAACGCCCTCAAAAAATAAGGACCCAACCCGGTCTAATGAATCACACTGACCGGACTAGGCCCTCGGCAAACCAGATTGGTTTGATATCCACTATTATGTCATAAACGGCTATCCGATTTCTATTTGGCTAAAGGATTATTCTTGCCTACTACCTTTGTAGTAAATTCGGCACAAAACCACCCAAAATTTGTCACCTGTTTGTCACTCTAGCAAACAACTATTATAGTAAACTAAAATAAACAGCGATAATAACATTAAAAAGCCTTGTAAATTCCCTCACAAATCCTTTCTTGAAAAAACTTTTATATATATACCCCAAAAGGAGTTATTACACTACAAATCAAAGAGGTGTTTCCCATGAAATACGATTTGGTACTGCTTCATGCTCCAAGTGTTTACGATTTCCGAAAAAATCCTTTGCTTGCCGGACCGATCAGTGATGTTGTTCCATCTTCGCCCGTTTTTGAAATGTACCCCATCGGCCTGACTAGCATCGCCGACTATTTGGAGCGTTATGGGCTCAGCGTCAAAATCATCAATATCGCCAACCGAATGCTCATGAACCCAAACTTTGATGTAGAAAAAAAATTAAAATCGATCAGGGCAAGTGCGTTTGGCATTGACCTGCACTGGCTGCCACATGCCCACGGCAGCATTGAGCTGGCGAAAATCGTCAAACAGCTGCATCCGGACACCCCAATTATTTTTGGCGGATTGTCGGCCACGTATTATCACAAGGAGCTAATCCAATATCCATTTATTGATTTCGTGATGCGCGGGGACTCGACAGAAAAGCTGATGCTGCTGTTGATGAATAAGCTGGAGACTGAAAATACGCATTTTGCAGATATCCCTAATTTAACGTGGAAAAAGGGCACCGAGACTGGCTATAATCCGTTAACGTACGTGCCAAAGGATCTCGATGATATTGATGTTCCGGGGTACCGCTACACCATTCGGTCCGTTTTTAAATACCGAAATTTCCTCGACCCGCTGCCATACAACGGCTGGCTGCAATATCCGAACACCGCACTGTTGACCGCACGCGGCTGCACGCAAAACTGCCTGATTTGCGGCGGTTCAAGAGAGGCTTATGGGCAAAACTGCAACCGTCATACGCTAGCATTGCGGTCACCGAAAAAGCTCGTCGAGGATATTCAATTTATTTCCCGGTTCAGCCGCGCGCCGATTTTTATCCTCCATGATCTAAGACAGGGCGGACAAGAATATGTTGAGGAATTTTTTAGCCGGTTGAAAAAATTGAAGCTGAAAAACGAAGTCGTCTTTGAGTTATTTCAATATGCGGATGAAGAATTTTTCCGGCTGATGAATGAAAGCGTTCCTCATTACAGCATTGAAATTACCCTCGAAACCCATGACGAAAAAATAAGGAAATATAATGGGAAATTCAGCTGCTCAAATGAAAAGGTGATCGAAACACTGCAGCTCGCGCTCAAAAATGGCTGTAAAAAAATTGACCTGTTCTTTATGGTTGGAATCCCTGGGCAGACGTATGAAAGTGCTGTCGAAAACATTGAATTTTGTGAAACCATCCACCTGGCCTGCCAGAAGGACCCAAGAATCTTTTACTTCGTTGCCCCGCTCGCACCATTTTTGGATCCGGCGAGCCCGGCGTTTGAGCACCCGGAAATCCATGGCTATAAAAAATTGTGCCAGACACTCGAAGACCATCGCAAGGCCATTACCCGGCCGTCCTGGAAGCATATGCTCAGCTACGAAACGAAGGATATGACGCGTGATGACATTGTTAGGGCCACCTATGAGGCCGCACAACGGCTGAACGAATTCAAATTAAAATACCAGCTAATTGATTTAGCCGGCTACAAGGATATTAAAGGGAAAATTGAAAAATCGAAGGCCTATATTGAAAAAATCGACCAAATTCTAGCCCTTCCGACAGAAAAACAAACTGAAGAGCTGGCTAAGCTTGCCAAAGAAATTGAGGAACTAAACTATTACAGCATTTGCGGCAAGAACGAGCTAAAGTGGGAGGTCCAGAAGAATTATGCTAATTTCTTCTCGCTTGCGTTAGTGGGGCTCGAGCAATTGTATGTCGAATCCAAAAGCAAAATCAAGCACTCATTCCAGCCGAAACATCGTTTTCAATTTACACTTGATTCCGACCAGCAAAAAGTTTAAAGGTACCGGAGTTCACTCCGATACCTTTTTTAATGCCCACCGAGGTAGGCTTTTCTAATTTGGTCACTTGCACTGAGTTCTTCAGCTAAGCCAGAGGCGACTATTTTTCCTGTTTCAATGACGTAGGCGCGGTCAGCGATGGATAACGCCATGTTCGCATTCTGTTCAACCAGCAGGATCGTTGTTCCCGTTTTATTGATTTCCTCAATAATCTGGAAGATTGTTTTGACCAGCAGCGGTGCAAGACCCATGGAAGGCTCGTCCAATAAAAGCAGCCTAGGTCGTGCCATCAGCGCCCGGCCCATTGCGAGCATCTGCTGCTCACCGCCTGAAAGTGTACCAGACAGCTGCTTTTTGCGCTCCAGCAGGCGCGGAAAGAGCTGATAGATTTTTTCAAAATCCTCCTGGATACCCTTTCTATCCTTGCGCAAATAGGCGCCAAGCTCCAAATTTTCCTCAACCGACATATTGGCAAATACGCGGCGGCCCTCTGGAACCTGGGAGATCCCGCGCTTCACAATCAATTGCGGCACCTTGCCGGCAACATGTTCGCCTTCAAACACAATCTCGCCAGTCTTCGGCCTCAAAAGCCCGGAAAGGGTCTTTAATAGCGTACTTTTACCGGCACCATTCGCACCGATCAGCGTCACAATTTCACCCTGGTTAATATCGAGGGATACTCCTTTTAATGCATGGATATTTCCGTAATAGACATTAATATCGTTGACTTTAAGCATACTAAGAGACCTCCTCGCCAAGGTACGCTTCGATGACTTTTGGATTGTTGCGGATTTCTTCCGGAGTACCATCGGCAATTAGCTGTCCATGGTCCAGTACATAGATTCTTTCACAAACACCCATGACAAGATTCATATCGTGCTCGATTAAAAGAATGGTTAACGAGAATTTTTCGCGAATTAACGCAATCAGGTTCATCAGTTCATCAGTTTCCTGCGGATTCATCCCTGCTGCCGGCTCGTCCAAAAGCAATAGCTTAGGATTTGCTGCTAATGCCCGGGCAATTTCCAAGCGGCGCTGCTGCCCGTATGGCAGGTTCTTCGCCATTTCATGCTGGACATTATCAAGCTTAAAGATTTTTAAAAACTCAATTGCCTTTTCTTCCATTTCCCTTTCACCGGAAAAATGAGAAGGAAGGCGGAAGATTGAACTGAGAATGGAATGCTTCGCAAGGGAATGATAGGCAACCTTAACATTATCGAGTACCGATAATTCCCCAAACAAGCGGATGTTTTGGAAGGTACGGCTGATTCCTTTTTTGGTAATCTTATAAGGCGCATGCCCGTTTAATTTTTCACCGGCCAAAGAAATTGATCCCTCGGTTGGAACATAAACACCTGTTAACAGGTTGAAGAAGGTCGTCTTGCCGGCACCATTTGGCCCGATCAGTCCGACGAGTTCTCCCTGCAAAAGCTCTAGGTTGACCCCGGATACAGCCTTTAAACCGCCAAATCGGATGCCTGCGTTCTCTACTTTAAGCAACTGTGTTTTTGTTCGCATCATGAGGCCCTCCTTGCGCGGATTTTCCCAGCTTGAAGAAAGACGTAATTTCCTTTGTTCCCATCAATCCTTGCGGACGGAACAGCATCATTGCAATTAGTACAAGGCTGTAGATCACCATTCGGACTTCCGGATAATTGGCTAGGAATGTTGAAATGATCGTTAATAAAATCGCTGCAAGCACAGAACCGGACATACTTCCAAGTCCGCCCAGCACAACAAAAATCAAAATATCAAAGGATTTTAAGAAGCCAAAGTTTGTCGGCTGGATAATGTAAAAGTTATGGGCATGCAAGGCACCTGCCACGCCGGCAAAAAAGGCACCAATGATAAACGCCATTACTTTATAATAAGTCGTATTAATCCCCATCGCATCGGCAGCGATTTCGTTTTCGCGAATCGAAATGCAGGCGCGGCCGTGGGTAGAATTCGTAAAGTTGACAATGACGACAATGGTGATGACCACACAGGCAATCAGCCATGGCCAGGTAATCAGGTGGGAGACCGTCATCCCGGAAGCGCCGCCAACATAATCAATATTCAAGAAGACAATTCGCATGATTTCCGCAAAACCTAGAGTAGCGATGGCAAGATAGTCGCCTCGGAGCCTTAAGGTAGGAACCCCGATCACTAAGCCGGCAACAGCAGCGGCCGCACCGGCAGCCAGCAGCGCGACCGGGAAGGGCAATCCCAATTTCATTGTGATAATTGCTGAAACATATGCCCCCACGGCAAGGAAACCGGAATGGCCGATTGAAAACTGCCCGGTAATACCGATGATCAGATGAAGCGAAGCGGCAAGGATGATATTAATGCCGATTGAAAATAGAGCATTTACATAAAAGGGGTTTAACGTACCGCCATTGATCAGGAATTGGACGACAACGGCAAAAATAACCGCTAAAACAATGGAACCCCAAAAGCCTTTTGCGTTATTTAACTTTTTCATCTACCAAGCACCCCCTAGACCTTTTCCCTGACGTTTTTGCCAAAAAGACCAGCAGGGCGGAAAATTAGGATTAGAATTAACACGACAAAGGCAACAGCGTCTCGGAATAGCGAGCCTCCGGCCGCGCTGACAAGGGCTTCAATGACACCCAATAATAATCCTCCGGCCATTGCTCCAGGGATAATTCCAATTCCCCCCAGAACAGCAGCAACGAAAGCCTTCAGACCCGGAATGATTCCCATCAATGGCTCAATTTTTGTATAGTACATTCCAAATACCACTCCGGCTGCACCGGCAAGGGCAGATCCGATTGCAAAGGTGGCAGAGATGGTGTTATTGACGTTAATTCCCATCAATTTGGCCGCATCCTGGTCGTGGGAAACGGCGCGCATCGCCTTACCAATCTTAGTCTTATGGACAATAAATTGAAGAATAATCATTAAACAAAGGGATACGGCCAAAATTAGAATGGACTGACCGCTAATCTTAACACCGAAGACCTCCAGGCTTTTCAATGGAACGATATTGCCTGGATAGGCTTCAGGCTGGGCGCCGCGGATATAGATGGTGCCATATTCGATAAAAAGCGAAACTCCGATAGCGGTAATCAATGCCGCAATCCTTGTTGCATTCCGAAGCGGCTTGTAGGCAATCCGCTCAATCAATACGCCGAAAATTGCGCAGGCCACCATTGAAATCAATAATGCTGGGAAAAATCCTAAATGGAGAACAGTAATAGAATAAAAACCTATAAAAGCGCCGACCATGAAGACGTCCCCATGTGCGAAGTTGATTAACTTGACGATACCATATACCATTGTGTACCCAAGGGCAATCAATGCGTAAATACTTCCCAATGAAATGCCGTTGACTAGCTGCTGTATTAGTTGTTCCATGTCGCAACTCCTTCCAGTGGGAATAGGAAATTTTTCCTAATCCTTATAAATTGGAATAGGGAACATGGACATGCTCCCTATTCATTTGATCGTTATAAAATTTGTCTAGCTCCAGCGCCTAGGGGCTCGGGGTCATAAGCCGATCCGTCAAGAAGGCTAAAGTACAGCCTTCTCGCCGGCTCGTCTTATGCCTGTCGCCCCTGGTCAAGGCGCTTACGCTTTTCCAATTACGGATTAACCTTTGTTTTGAATGTTTGTTCGCCATCTTTGTACTCTAAGATAACAGCTGATTTGATTGGGTTGTGGTCTTTATCAAGCTTCATTTGTCCTGTTACTAGTTCAAGGCCGCTTGTTTCTGCAAGAGCCTTTTGAATTTTCTTAGAATCGCCGCCGCCAGCACGTTTGATGGCATCAGCAAGGAAATAAGCAGAATCATAACCTAAAGCATTGAAAGCATCTGGAGATTTGTCCTTGTATTTTGCTTTAAAGGCTTTTACAAACTCTTGAACCTTTTGGTCGGAGTCACCAGAAGAATAGTGGTTTGTAATAAAGGTGTTATTCAAAGCATCCTTGCCGGCAAGTTCTACTAGTTTTGGAGAATCCCAGCCGTCAGCACCCATCATTGGAGCGTCAAGACCTACTTCACGAGCCTGCTTGACAATTAAACCAACCTCTTCATAATAGCCAGGGACAAAGACGAACTCTGGGTTTTTCCCTTTAATATTCGTTAATTGGGCATGGAAGTCTGTATCCTTCGCCACATATGCTTCTTGAGTGACAACCTTGCCGCCTTCTTTTTCAAACTTTTCTTTAAAAGATGCTGCCAAGCCTTTAGAATAGTCACTTGAGCTGTCAATGAATACAGCAGCAGTTTTAACCTTTAATTCTTTCGCTGCAAAGTTTGCTGCGACAGTACCCTGGAATGGGTCAATGAAGCAGGTACGGAAGACAAAATCATTTAATTTGCCGTCTTTAACTGTTACGTCAGCAGCCGTACCAGTCGGCGTAATGATTGGAACATTGTTGCTTTGCGCAATTTCAATCTGTGCTTTTGTGTTTCCGCTTGTTGCTGCCCCGATAATGGCTGAAACCTTGTCTTGGCTGATCAGCTTTGTTGCACCATTAATCGCCTCAGGTGCTTCAGACTTATTATCAACGACAACAAGCTTCAATTTCTTGCCGTCAATTCCCTCTTTATTGATTTCCTCAAGTGCCAGGTCAATACCCTCTTTAATGGACTGGCCATAGGATGCTACCCCGCCGGAAAGCTCAAGGTTGGCACCGATTTTGATTTCGCCGCCCTTTTCATCCCCGCCGCCTGAACTAGTGGATGTGGATGATCCACAGCCGGCCATTACGCCTGCAGCTAGCATAAATGAAGCAAACACGCCTGCTAATTTTCTTTTTCTCACGAAATTACCCCCTGTTTTTTAAAAGTTTCCAAAATCGTTGTGCAACTCTTCCCAAAACATATAATATTCTGAAAACATTGTACATAATAATTAGGGGTTCGTCTAGTACCTGCATCCACTATTTTAAAATAATTTTGAAAATAATAAAAAAGGCTGATTTCTGGGCGTTTTTATGCGTTATTCCGCTAAAGCAGAACAGTATTTGTTTATACTTTAAAAAGCAAACTATTTTTAAATTATTTTGTCTAAATATGGATGACTTCCTCGATTTTCCAGAAATAAAGGACCCTTGAAAAAGGGTCCTCCAATAAATCATTATACCAATTCTTGTTTTTTCGTTTCTTTTCCCAAAAGAAACACTGCCAAAGCACCAATTAAAACGGATATACAAAAGATTGTAAAAATGGTCGAGACAGCATATTTTTGAGCCACTAAGTAGCCAACCAATAATGGGCCGAGGACACCACCGATACGGCCGATGGCAGCAGCCATTCCGGCACCCGTACCGCGGATTACCGTTGGATACTGCTCCGGGGTATAGGCGTAGAGCCCGCCCCAAGCACCAAGGTTGAAAAATGATAATAGAATTCCTGCTGTCATTAACAGTGCCGTAGAGTCTGCGGTTCCAAAGAAATAAGCGCTGGCAGCCGTTCCGGTTAGGTAGACAACCAAGACAAACTTCCGGCCAAACCTTTCAATGCACCACGCCGCTGTAAAATAACCTGGCAATTGAGCCAGCGTCATAATCAACACATACTCGAAGCTTTTAATCAAACTGAAGCCCTTCATCACCATGACACTCGGCAGCCATAGGAACATGCCATAATAGGAGAACACGACACAGAACCAAACAACCCAAAGCATCGCAGTCTGTCTGCTATACTCTTTTGACCAAAGCTGCGTGAGGTTATGGAGGACGGAGCTCTTGTCCTTCGTTTTAACTGCTGCAAAACGTGGTGAGTCAGGAAGCCCTATCCGCAAATATAAGGCATATAGGGCAGGAATCGCACTGATTAGCAACGCGGCCTGCCAGCCAATCGATGGGATGACGAAATAGGAAATGACCGCCGCAATCAGCCAGCCGCCTGCCCAAAAGCTTTCCAATAGAACAACGATCCGGCCGCGTTTTTCAGCCGGGACACTTTCGGAGACAAGCGTTGAAGCAACCGGCAGCTCTCCTCCTAAGCCCATTCCAACTAAGAACCGGAAAATTAAAAAGACAGTCAAGGAGCCTGCAAATGCCGATGCACCGCTTCCTATCGAAAATAATAATAAGGTAATGATAAAAACATTTTTCCGCCCGATTCGGTCAGCCATTAAGCCGAAAATAAGTGCGCCAACCGCCATTCCAATCGAGTTGATGCTGCCAATCCAGCCCATTTGCCCGGGAGTTAAACTCCATTCTGCCGCCAATGCCGCAATGATGAAGGAAAGCATCCCTACATCCATGGCATCAAACATCCAGCCCATCCCGGCAATACCGAGCAGTTTCGTGTTTGATAATTCCTGTTTCTTTCCTGATTTCATCTTAATAAAATCACTGCCAGAAACACTATTTGTGTTAGCCATCATAAGCCCCCCTCTATTTTCAGAGTTTCTGATATTATTCCCCAATCCGTTTCTTTTTAAGAAAGAACTGTTTAAGTCCCTGTCCTGACATAATTCTAACAGATGTCTTTACACCAGTCAGCAAAAAAAGAGAAAATCTCAGTTTGAAATTTTCTCAAGCTACGCTTCATTGGCTTCCGCATTTTTAAATTGATTTGAAAACAAGGAAAAATATTTCTCCTTTTTGGCCATCAGTTCCTCATGGCTGCCTGTTTCTACGATTTCCCCGTGGTCAATGACCATGATGGTATCGGCATCACGAATGGTGTTGAGGCGGTGAGCAATAATAAAACTGGTGCGATTTTCCATCAATGACAACAATGCCCGCTGAATGTGCAGTTCCGTTCTTGTATCAATGCTGCTCGTCGCTTCATCCAAAATCAGCAGCGACGGTCGTGCCAAAATAACCCTGGCAATGGCCAGCAGCTGGCGTTCTCCCTGACTGAGGTTACCTCCGTTTTCCGATAGGAGGGTGTCATATTGCTTGGGCAGACGTTTGATAAAGCCCTCGGCACCTGCCATCCGTGCCGCCGTTTCCACTTCTTCCTGCGTCGCGGCGGGATTTCCGTACATGATGTTTTCTTTGATTGTCCCCGTAAAAAGGTAGGTATCCTGGAGCACAAAGCCAAAGCTGCGCCGCAGGCTGTCCCTTGTGTAGTCGCGAACATCGCGGCCATCCAGGAGGATCCGGCCCCCTGTTACATCATAAAATCTTGTCAAAAGATTAACAATGGTCGTTTTTCCAGCACCGGTCGGACCAATCAGGGCGGTGCTGGTTCCTGCCGCCGCCTCAAAGCTGACGTTTTTTAGAATCGGCACATCAGGGCGGTACCCAAAGCTGACATTTTCAAACACAACATGGCCTTTCGGATTCTCAAGCGGCACCGCGCCAGGGGAATCCGCAGGTTCCTCCTTTTCATCAATGACTTCAAAGACCCGCTCTGCTCCGGCGACACCTGATTGAAGAATGTTAAAAATATTGGCCAGATCATTGAGCGGCCGGACAAACTGTCTTGAATAGGTGATGAAGCTGGCGATCGCTCCAACCGTGATATGCCCTTTGACAGCAAGGATGCCGCCGACAATAGCGACGACCGCAAAGCCAAGGTTATTGATGACGTTCATAATCGGCATTAAGAAACCCGACCAAATCTGCGCCTTGAGGCCGACCTCGCGAAGCTTGGCATTAACCTTTTCAAATTCCTCAATGACTTTTTCCTCGTGATTAAACGCTTTAACAACCTCAATGCCAGAAATCGATTCCTCAATATGTCCATTTAATTTTCCCAGCTGAACCTGCTGGTTTTTAAACAAGACGCCCGTTCTTTTGGCAATCGTTTTTGTTAGCAAAAAGACAAGCGGCACGGTAATCAGGCTGGCCAGCGTGAGAATCGGGCTCAGTATTAACATCATGATCAGTGAGCCGGCGATGATAATGACACCGGACATTAACTGTGTCGTCGATTGGGATATCGTATTGCTGATATTATCAACATCATTTGAGAGCCTGCTCATCAGTTCCCCATGTGTCCGAGAATCAAAGAAGGCAACAGGGAGCTTTTGCAGTTTTTGAAAAAGGGATGCTCGTAATCCTTTGACTATCCGTTGGGCTACCCCAGCCATCAGCCAGCCCTGCAAGAATGTGAGGACGGCATCGCCGACATAGGCGCTGATAAGAACGACAATCATGACCTCAAGAAAACTGAAATCCACCTTCCCAGACTTTAGGGTCATGGCATCAATGGCTTTACCGATGAGAAAAGGGTTAAGCAGCATTAAAGCTGCATCAACCGTGATGAACAAGAAAATGAGGGAAAGCATTCCCTTTTCGCGGCCAAAATAATGCCAGAGACGTTTTAAGGTTCCTTTAAAGTTCTTTGGCTTAACCACGGGACCGCGGTGGTGGGCACCCCCGCCAGGTCTAAACGGCGGCGGACCGGGAGGGGTGGTTCTTTGCGGCTGATTCACGTTATTTGCCATTTTGCAGACCCTCCCTGCCCATTTGTGAGCGATAGATTTCTTGATATACCAGACAATCCTTAATCAGATCTTGATGTTTGCCAATACCCGCCACTTCCCCCTGGTCGAGGACAATGATTTTATCGGCATCGATAATCGAGGATATCCGTTGGGCAATCAATAAACAGGTCAGTCCGCTGGCAAATTTTTTTAAGGCAGTTTTCATTTTGGCTTCAGTGGCGGCGTCGACCGCGCTTGTGCTGTCATCCAAAATGAGAATTTCCGGCTGCTTCACCAATGCCCTGGCAATGGAAAGCCGCTGCTTCTGCCCGCCGGAAAAATTGACACCGCCCTGGCCGATTTTAGTGTCATAGCCTTCTGGTGAGGCCTCGATAAACTCCGTTGCACTGGCTACGGCTGCCGCTGTTTCAATTTCCTGCTGAGAGGCATTTTCCTTTCCCCAGCGAATATTCTCGGCGATTGTCCCGGTAAACAAAATATTTTTTTGTGGAACAAAGGCAATTTTCTCCCTTAGATTTTTCGGGTCTATGTCCTTAATGTTCGCGCCATTTACCTTTATCGACCCGCTTGATGCATCATAAAAGCGGGGAATCAGGCTGACGAGCGTCGTTTTCCCAGAACCGGTAGAGCCGATGATGCCGACGGTTTCCCCGGGAAGAATGGTAAGCGAAATGTCTTTAAGCACCGGCTCGCCAGCAGCCTCATCATAGGAAAAGGAGACATTTTCAAAATCAATTCTTCCTTTTTCACCGGTTTGGGATGTCATTTGATTGTTTTCCCACGTAATGTTGACTTCCTCAGAGAATACTTCAGCAATTCTTTCTGCTGAGGCCTTCGCCCTGACAAACATGGTAAACACCATGGAAATCATCATGAGGGAAAATAAGATCTGCGTCATGTAGTTGATAAAAGCAATAATATGGCCAACCTGTATCTTTCCCGACTCAACCCCAAGGCCGCCCATCCAGAGGACAACGACAATCCCGATGTTAACTGTCAGCATAATCGCCGGGCTGAAAACAGCCATCAGTCGGTTGGCGGCAATCGATTGCTTCTGGAAATGCTCGTTAGCTTTTGAGAATTTAGCTGTTTCTACTTCAAAACGGTTAAAAGCTTTGACAACCCGGACACCGGATAAATATTCACGAAGCACACCGTTCACCCGGTCCATGGCATTCTGAACCTTGGAAAACAGAGGAAAGCCAAGCTTTAAGTTAATGATGATAAACAATGCCACAATCGGCACCACCACCGCAAGGACGACCGCGAGGTGAAGGTTAAGGCGCGTGGCCATGACCAGACCGCCAATCGCCAGCAGCGGAGCTTTTACGAAAATCCGCATCGTACCGTTTACAAACACTTGGACCTGGGTCACATCATTTGTAAGCCTAGTGATGAGGGACGCGCGGTCGAAGTTGTTCAGGTTTCTAAATGAAAGAGATTGAATTTTGCGAAACAGGTCAGATCGCAGCTCTGTTCCGAAATTTTGCGAAACGATGCTGGCCATGATGCTTCTGGTGGAAGCGGCCACGGCCCCAATAGCGGTAATCAGGAGCATCAGGCCGCCCATTTTTAGGACATAATCGATGTCTCTGTTGGCAACACCCTCATCAATAATTTTCGCCATCACGGTCGGCTGCAGCAAATCGCAAATTGCCTCAAAGGTGAGGAATAGAACCGCAATACAAAAGGACTTCCAATACTTTTTTATGTACTTTGCAAAATGCTTCATGAGGTCTCCCCCTGCTCCTAAACTGCCAGACAAATGTAATAAACCTATTATAAATTCGGGCTCTTAAAATAGACAAGCAAAGGGGCCTGCCCCCGCATTGCTTTCGCTTATCGCATTAAAGCGGCGGGGGACAGGCCCTTTTCATTGATTTTATTTCACCGGGCTGAATTCATGAACCCAGACGCGCATTTGCGGAAGCCACGGCATTCCTGGATGAATGGAAAGAATTGATTGTTTGTATTCTTCCACATTGTTAAAGCCTTCGCGGCGGGCATCATCATCGGTCAGCTCGCCAAGGCCTTGAGAATAGACCTTATCCACCACAAACTGGCGGCCTTCCAGGGTCATAATTTCGCCTGGGTCTGCATAGCGGCCATTGCGGCGGGTTGCTGTTTTTTCACCGGCAAGTACCTTTTTAACGTCTTCCTCCATTGTTACCAATCGGTCAACGGAACAAGTTTTTGGTGGTAATGTATTGTTTTCATGTTGAGTCATTTTTAATATCCTCCTTTTTCCAATTCAGTTATTTATTTTAACACTATTGCTATTGTAATAAAAACGAACTGAAAAAAGCAAAGAGGAGGCCGTGAATTAGACTACCTGCCCGCCGGTTTGCCGGTATTTGTCGATGCCTTCTGCGCAACGGTAAGCGAGGGCGCCGACGGTTCCAGTCGGGTTGTACCCGGAATTGTGGGCAAAGTTAGCCGCGCCCACCACAAATAAATTGTCCACATCCCACATTTGTAAATAATTATTGACGGCAGATGTGGACGGGTCTGCCCCCATAATGACACCGCCTGTATTATGAGTGGACTGATAGGTTGTAATATCGTACGGGCCTAACTCCTTCAGTGAATCAATATGGTTTGCGCCCATTTCCTTCAAGATTTGTGCGGATTTTTCAGCTAGGAACAAAGCCAACTTCCGGTCCTGATCCTCGAAATCAAAGGTAATCCGGATTAACGGGTCGCCGAATGCATCCTTATAAGTAGGGTCCAAATCGAGATAGTGATGCTTAAACGGCATGGATGAGCCTTGACCGCCGACTGACAGAAAACGGTTGGCATATTTGAGCGACTGCTGTTTGAACTCTTTGCCCCAAGCTGGCGTGCCCTTCGGAACAGGATTATTTTGAATCGGCCTTAACCCTGTTTGGGTGAGTGATATGCTCCCCCCATGGATAAAGCCCAGGTTTGAATGATCAAAATTGTCGCCGTTGTAATCATCAAGGACCATTCCGAGTGACCCGGCGCCGGCAAAGGTACTGAATTCCTTATCATTGAAAAAGCCGATGGCATTTCCTTTCATCACTTGATAAGCATAATTTTTCCCTATCACACCAGTTCCTGTAGTCGGATCATACGGTCTGCCAAGCCCCGACATTAGCAGCAAGCGGACATTACTAAATACATAGCTTGTCAGCACCACAATATCGGCTGGCTGTTCAATTTCCTCACCTGTTGTGGTGTCGACATAGATAACCCCAGTCGCCTTTCCCCCCGTATGTAAAATCCTTCTGACATGGGAATGAGTCCGAATCTCAAAATTCCCCGTTTTCTTGGCAACCGGAATAACCGTGACGACTGGGTCTGCCTTTGCCCCGTATTCGCAGCCAAACCGCTCGCAGTAGCCGCAGTACTGACATGCAGCCCTTGAGATGCCGTCCGGGTTTTTATACGATTCCGATAAGTTAGCTGACGGCATCATATAAGGATGCAGCTTCAAGTTCTTTGCCGCTGTCTCAAACATTTTAATAGCCGGTGATTTCTTCATCGGCGGGGTTGGGAATTTATCCGACCTCTTTCCGGCACCAGGATGCGGGTTCTCCTCACCGGAAATCCCGCAGGTTTTCTCAAATTTGTCGTAATAAGGCTCCAGCTGGTCATAGGTAATGCCCCAATCCTGGATGGACATTTCCGCAGGGATTTTGTTTTGCCCATATTTTTCAATCGTTTTGCTGCGAATTTCAAAATCATAAGGGAGGAACCGGTAGGTCTGTCCGTTCCAGTGAACACCAGCGCCGCCTAAACCGTCCCCGAGCAGAAATGAACCATACTGCCTCATCGGCAGTGCGCGGATTCTTTCGTTACCTCTGAAGGTAATCGTTTCTTTGGAAAGATCCTGGAATAGATCATAGCGAAGTGCGTATCTAAGTTCATCATGAACCATGAAATAATCTTCGGTCTTTCTTTCCTTGCCTCGTTCCAAGCCGACCACCTTCAGGCCCTTTTTCGTCAGTTCAGAGGCAATAATTCCGCCAGTCCAGCCAACTCCCACCAGAACGACGTCAGCTTTCGGTAATTTTCTCGCCATTTTTCCACCTTCTTTTTTAAAAATAAAATCTATTATTATCGGTACTTGAGCCTTTTGTTTTAATGCTTCATATGGCTTTGCAGGCTTTGCGGTTTAATCTTCTGGAAGTCCTTCTCGATAATCTCGGCATAGGCCATTTGGCTGCCAGGGTAGTTTCGCATTTTCCAGCCACCCATATTTTTATTTCCTCCATATAATGGATCGCTGTAAACTCCCTCTAAGGTTGCACTTCTCAGCAGCTGGAAAAAGCCGCTAGGAGATATGGTCGTTAAATTCACCTTATCCTCTTCAAAATCTTTCAAAATTTTGTCCTGCTCCTCACCCGATAGTTCTTCGAAATTTTTCTTACCTACTGTGTTACTGTAATTTTGCAGCTCACGCAGTCCTATATCAAAAATATCTCTTCGTTTCAAGCGCCCCTGATAGCCCTGAACTTTTTCACCAGGAAAAAAGGGCGCCTGCATATAGTCCCTGGCATTGAAGCCCCAATCACCTGCTAACTGGTGATCAATAAAATAGGCAACGCCCAATGCCTTTGCCCCCGGTCCGTTATCATCTTCAGGAAATATTCGTTCGGTGGCAGCTTCGGTAATCCTAAATTGTTCCGGAGTAAAGTACATCAGCGCTTGATTGAAATCTTGGTCTTGAGGCGCCGGCGGATTGTTTTTGTTATCATCCTTTCCCCTTGGGACCAAACTTCCCAAGATCCCGCCAACAGCGAGTCCCCCTACGGTAAAACCGGTATTGCGGAGAAATCTTCTTCTCGATAATGTTTCTTGCTTTTCTTTGTTTTCTTCAGCCATGGAACACACCTCCAAGGAAATAGACAACATTATTTGAAAAATACGGCAGGGCCGCTATTGCTTGATAATGTTCCCAAAATAAAGCATGTATACGCACAAAAAATCAGGGGAATTTATTTGTTAAAAAGGAGGAAATAAAATGAAAAAAATTAGTAACATGTGGTATGTGCCGATGATTGCTGTGCTTTTAATTCTTGGCGCATGCTCAGCCCATCAGGAATTGAAAGGAAATGCCGAAGATCTTCATCAACAATCTTTAAATGAAAAAGGAAATGGTCACGTTCATGGCCAAAATAATGTTGACGTGATTCCAAGCGTCGATAGATCGAAGAAACACACGACAGGTACAAACAATCAAACAGCGGGCCTTGGGGAAAATGTTTACAGTTTAATTGGAAGCTCAAGCCTGCATGACGGCGGTATCTCATCCCATTTAGAATCCAGGCTTGCGGGGCAGGGGATTACTGGCATCAAGGTGTTTGTCCTTGATGACACAGTGATATTGGCAAGGGCGGAGCCAGCAACAACCTCCACCACTTACGATGAAATGCAAAATAAAGTATTAAAGAACACTTCCGGTTTATCCGGAAAAGGGACCCTTGACGGTGTCGATGTCAATAAGCTGAATACTGATGATAATTTGGCAAAGGCCAAGGATTTAATGAACAAAGCCTTTAACGGCCAAGTTCAGGTTCTTTCCATTACCAATCCAAATGCACTAACGCTAATCGATGGCATCAAAGCCAATATCAAAGCACCATCACCATCCTATAGCAAGCTATCAAGCGATATTATCACATTAGTTAAAATGGCAAACGAAAAATAGAATTGGGAAAAGGACCTGGTAACCAATCTGCCAGGTCCTTCATTTTGCTAATAAGTATAAATTCAACTACGTCTCTGTCTTCGTCCTAACGGACTCGCCAATCGGCGAGTTTCCATTTATATATTCAAATCTTTCTTTTTATAAAAGACAAAGGTAACAGCCGTTAATGCAGCAAACAAAACTATGGATAATAGGACAAATCCGGTGTCCAATCCACCCCCATACATCATATTTTTTGCCTCAAAGTATTTAAACGGCGTCACGTATTTCAGGAACTCGATGCTTTTATTTAAATCAATGACAACTGATAATACAAAGGTAAGCAACAGGATTCCTGCCGCCAGTGATGCGGCCTTTTTTGGTTTTCTTTTTAAAGCGGAGATGGCACTGCCAATGGCCATAAACAAAAGCTGCAGGATGAACATCCCCATCATGGTGATGGCAATATCACCATTCACCGACTCTCCATCAGCGTATTTCCCAACGATGACAATTGACGATCCCCAGGTAACGAGGTTAAAGATTAAGATATTCGTAAGGGCCGCGAGCAGCTTGGCGATAATGATCTTTGTCCGTGAAACCGGTTTGACAAACAGGAATTCCGACGTCTTATCCCGCTCCTCCTTGGAAATGATGGTTGCCCCGAGCATGGCCGCATGAATGGTTGCCATCAATAATAGATAGATAAACAGCATCCCGTAGTAGCCGCTGACCTTATTGATGTCAAGCGCACCAACACCCATCACCACCTGTAGGGACTTCGGCATATCTTGAAACAGGCCATTCAGCGATTGGCCTGAAGATGATAACCCAGCGTATTTTTGCATCCCGGAAACCACCATCAGAAAGACGCCAATGCACCAAATGATAAGCGATTTCCGATGGGACTTCAGTTCTCTTACATAAATATTCACTTGTCCGAGCCCCCTCTTACACAGCATGGATATCTTTTTTTGTATAAACGAAATAGCTCGCCGCCACTGCCAGCAAAATAATCACTGCACCCACAATCATAAATGAGGCTTCATAGCTTGAATGTTTTAAAATATAATCGTTATTAAAATATTTGAACGGTGAAAAGTAGCGTTTCGCTTCATCATCCGTTGTGGCGCTGATTGCGCCGATAAAATAGAACGCAAAGACTGTCCCAAGTGACACGGGCAGCACGGATTTTATTTTGTGTGAGATTACCGAAACAATGATGCCGATAGCCAGAAACATCAGCTGAATGAAAAACATCGTCAGCGAAAGCAGGATGAATTGTTTCATGCTAAAATCGGCTATTTTCATCTGAGCGGTGATTACCGTTGCAGCTGCAATATATACAACATTCGTGATGACGAGTGAAGTGAAGGCTGCCAACAGCTTGGCGGTTAACACCTGGTTTCGGGTAACTGGTTTGGTCAATAGAAAATCCGCCGTTTTTTCCCGGACCTCCTTGCTGACAATCGAAGTCCCCAGATTCATCGCCTGAATCGCCCCGCACAGGATGATAAACGTGAGCGCATAACAATAGAATCCTAGAATCGTAAATAAATTGCCGAGGTTAAGTCCGATGGCTTTCCTTAAAGCTTCCGGATAGCCTTCCAGCAGCTTTTTGAATTCATCGGCATCTTTTGAGAAGGCCGGAAACATGGACATAAACAGCGCAAATACGGCAATTAGCGAAATCGTCCAGATGATCGTCGACTTCCGGTAGGCCTTTAATTCATGCAAAAAGATATTCATAGTTTCCTATGCCTCCTTTTCGTAATAATGGAGGAAAATCTCTTCAAGGTCTGGCTCTTCAATCCAGAGGTTGGTTATTTCGATTTCTGCGATTTTCCCCAGGACCGCATTGATATCGCCTCGAAATAGAAAACTCGTCACGTTGCCCTTAGTTGCCAAGTTGTTAACTCCGTTTATATTAAAATAGTTTCGATCAAGCGGCACCTTTATTTCGACCTTAAACTTTTTATAATTGTTTTCTTTTAATGTACTAATCTTTTCAACTGTTACAATCTTACCTTCTTTAATGATAGCGACCCGGTTACATAACCTCTGAACCTCACTGAGAATGTGCGACGAAAAGAGGATAGTAGCTCCTTTCTTATTCTCTTCCTCAAGAAGTTCAAAGAATTTCTGCTGCATCAGCGGGTCGAGGCCGCTCGTTGGTTCATCGAGAATGATAAGCTTCGGTTCGTGAAGCAGCCCCTGGACAATGCCGACTTTCTTTTTATTTCCCAAGGAAAGGTCATCGATTTTTTTATTCAGGTCCAGGTCCATAATGTCCGCCAATTCCTTGATCCGCTTGCTGCAGTCCTTTTTGTAAAAACTGGCCGAATACTTCAAAAGGTCCTTTACCTTCATATTGTCGTAATAGAACACTTCCGACGGAAGATAGCCGATTTCCTTTTTGATTTCTGGGGCAAATTTGATGCAGTCCTTTCCGAAAATAGTTGCGCTCCCGCTGGTTGGATAAATAAGCGACAGCAGTGTGCGAATCGTTGTCGATTTGCCCGCCCCGTTAGGCCCGATGAAGCCGAAAATCTCACCTTCCTCCACGTTAAAGCTGATGTCGGTGATTCCCCGTGCTTTGCCGTAGGTCTTGGTTAGGTTTTTAATTTCTATTACGTTCATGTTTGAGGCCTCCCTCTATTTGGCTAATACGCATAAATTCGACTAAGCCTGCGCCGACGCCTATCGGCTTCTCAGTCGGCAAGTCTTCATTTATAAAAGCATTTAATTAAAACCTCGAAATATTCTTCTGCTTCTCGGCTGACCTTTTGGTAATCAATTTTGTGGCCAGGCTGCATCTTTGCTTTGTAAAGCTCCTCATCGCTCATTTTTTCAAAGGTCCAGGTAATAATTTTTAAGATTTTTTGAATGTCGACATCATCCCGAAACTTGGAAAAATCAATACCCTCGTAAATTTTTCCGAAATTCAAATCGAGTAGTTCCTTCTTCTTTTTTTCCATTTCCACCTTGATTTCTGTAGAATCCTCCATCATCGCTATTTGCATAAAATCAAAAAGGTCCGGATATTGCATCAGCAGGTCCATCTTAATCTTGATGGATTGTCTAATTCTCGCGAAAAAGTCCGATTCAGCAAGATTAATTTTTTTATAAAATTCATCTGCAATGAGTTCATAGCAATATTCAAACAGAAATAGATACAGTTGCTTTTTGTTCTGAAAATAATGAAACAACAGTCCCTTCGAGATTCCCGCTTCCTTTACAATTTCGTTGGTGGATGCCTTATCATAGCCTTTCTGGGCAAATTCTTTGATGGCTGCATTTATTATTCGGTCTTGTTTTTCTTGATCTAGGTTGAGGAATTTCGAAAACATTTGGGTGTTCCCACTCCTTTGGTTTAAGGCGTTGACCGTATTGGTCAATTACATTTTATTCCTATTGACCATTTTGGTCAATAGTGGTCAACCCTATAAATTTTTACAAAAAAATGAACATATATTGATGGCGATAGTATGGGGATTTGGTGTGTGGTACGATGCGGATGTACGACAAAACTTTAATGGAGGTGCTCATGAAAGACAGAGATCGATCATTACCGTTAGAAGGTTTGATAGCCGCCCAAAATAGGCTGCCAACTAATCACCCAATGATTCCTGTATTATCCGGAAAGCAGGCTTCCGTTGAGGCCGGTATTGCCGGAGAAGAGCGGGTGGCAGAGATTTTTCGAAAAACTTCATTTTCCTTTCCGCACCACGCTTACCACGATTTACGGCCTTCCTCAGATGAAAAATTTCAAATCGACTCCTTTGGACTGACTCCCTGGTTTGGCAATATTCTTGAGGTCAAAAACATCGCTGGGGTCCTTGAATTTAAGGATAATCCACCCCAATTAATCCGAACCCGTGATGATGGACACAAGGACGGCTTCGAAAGTCCGGTCGTACAATTGGAACGCAATTACGAATTATTGAGTGATTGGTTACGGAAGCACAATATCCGCATTCCTATTTACGGTTCCGTTGTTCTTGCCTATCCGAAGCAGATTGTTGCAGTTCCCCCAGCGAAAACGCGGCTTTTATTCCCCAACTTGATTCCCTCATTCATTCGAAATATCCCGCAGCCAGACTTTAAGTTGGACCCAGAAACCTTCCATTGGCTTTCTTTAGAGCTCCTCAAGAGCCACCAGCCTTTTATTCCAAAGCCGATCTCAGAGTCCTACAAAATCCCGCGGGGTGATTTTAAAAATGGCGTCCGTTGTGGTGTATGCGGTAGGTTCGGAATGGTGAAGGCACCTCGCACATGGATTTGCCCTTTTTGCGGTGCAACAGACCATTTGGCCCATCAAAGGACATTATTGGAGTGGTTTTTGGTGGTGAGTAGGACCATTACGAACCGGGAGTGCCGGGAGTTTTTGGGGGTGGATATTCAGGTCGCGAAACGGATTTTGCAAAGTATGAATTTGCAAAGCGAGGGTACATTTCGAAATAGGTCATATTTTATGGATCTGAGTAGCAGCTGTTTTCATCAAAACAAAGGAGGAATCTATATTCCGAACAGACCTAGATAGGGACGACAGTATAGTTCGGCTATACGACAGTTACTGGGATTTATCCGACAGTAATTAGTACCTATACGACAGTAAACAGGGCTCATCCGACAGTAACAGAGCCCTATACGACAGTAAACCAAAACCGACCAGCAGCCCACCCCCTTCAAATACGTGTATCCGCTCCCATAAAGTGATATGATAATCATGAAAATATATAAAAAGGGAGTGTGCTAACTTGAAAGAGGAATTGATTCAACGATTTACTTCCTATGTGAAAGTGGATACGCAATCCAACGAAAGCAGTGAGACTTGTCCATCAACAGAAGGGCAGTGGACGCTGCTGCGCTTGCTTGTTGAAGAACTTAACCAAATCGGCATGCAAGAGGTGACCATCGACGAGAACGGATATGTGATGGCGACGCTGCCATCCAATACCGATAAAGATGTGCCAACCATCGGCTTCCTTGCCCACGTAGACACAGCGACTGATTTTACTGGCAAAAACGTCAATCCGCAAATTCTTGAAAGCTATCAAGGCGGGGAAATCGTCCTAAACGAAGCCCTAAACGTCATAATGTCGCCAAAGGACTTCCCGAACCTCAAAGACTATAAAGGCCACACGCTTATCACAACCGACGGCACCACGCTGCTTGGGGCCGATAACAAAGCTGGCGTCACCGAAATAATGACAGCGATGGCGCATCTAATTCAAAACCCAGATATTATGCACGGTAAGGTCCGCGTTGCGTTCACGCCTGATGAGGAAATCGGCAGGGGGCCACATAAGTTTGACGTTGCGGCCTTCAATGCGAAGTATGCTTACACTGTTGACGGCGGTCCGCTAGGCGAGCTTGAATATGAGAGCTTCAATGCCGCGGGTGCAAAAATCACGATAAAAGGTAACAATATTCATCCTGGTTCCGCTAAAGACAAAATGGTTAACTCGATGAAAATCGCGATGGAATTACATAGCCAGCTGCCGACGCAGGAGGCACCGGAGTACACAGAAGGGTACGAAGGCTTCTTCCATCTGCTGTCCTTTAACGGCGATGTCGAGCAAACCAAGCTCAACTACATCATCCGCGACCATGACAGAGAAATTTTTAATAAAAGAAAAGCGAAGATGGAAAGCATTGTCCAACAGCTAAACGAAAAATACGGCAGTGACACCGTCCAGCTTGAGATGAAAGACCAATACTATAACATGCGCGAAAAAATCGAACCGGTTAAGCAAATCGTCGATATTGCCCAGGAAGCGATGGAAAGCTTGGATATCAAGCCGCTTATTAAGCCAATTCGCGGCGGTACAGACGGTTCCCAGCTATCATTCATGGGTCTGCCGACGCCAAATATCTTTACCGGCGGCGAAAACTTCCACGGCAAATACGAATTCATTTCCGTGCAAAACATGGTGAAAGCAACCGAAACCATCATTGAAGTCATTAAGCTTTTTGAAAAAAAAGCTTAAAAAAAGAAAGCTAACCGCCTTAGGTTAGCTTTTTTGTCTATAAATCAGCAAGCGCCTCCGCGCACTGCCTTAAACTCGAAACCGTCTCCTGCAATTGCCTCTTCAGTTGCTCCTTCGGCCACTTGCCAGCGTCAGCCAACAAATCTTTTTGAATCAACAAAATCATCCACATTGAATACACGGCAGAAAATACATAGTATTCCCGAATAAACGCGACACCTTCCAGTTCCAGGTCGACAGCATCAAGATAAAACCCTAGCACCTGATCCCGAAACCCCTTAGTTACCTTTTTGGGAAAAATCGGATGTGACATATCCAGCAAATGATATAAATCCCAGAAGGGCGTATTCAAATGGGCGTGCTCCCAGTCCAGAATGATCAATTTCCCCTTCACGACAGCGTAATTCCCCAAATGCAAATCCCCGTGTGATAATACCTGAAGCTTTGAAAATAGGAAACTATCAAGCTGTTTAAACACATGAAGAACATGTTTTCCAGTGAGCCCCAATCGCGGAAGCATCCCAAGGAGGGTATCCTTATTCTCACAGACCTCCTCCACCACCGCCTCAATCCGAGGCTTCAACCCGGTCAACGGAACATCCGCAAACGACTTCAACGGAAGGGAGTGCCACCAGGCCATCCACTTGGCCACAGCAAGGACCGTTTCCTCCGTAAACTCATGCGAAAGCGGGCCGAGGTCCTCGAGAATCATCCAGCTTAAATCAGGGTTATCATGCTTGGAGTAAGCCAAAATTTTTGGAAAAATGGCCGGGAACCGGCTGAGTACATGCTCATGAATCCAGGTCTCTTTACCCATCTGGGCGTTATTCGTCAGCGGTTTAAAAATGTAGCTTTCCTTAGGAGACAAATAAAACCGCTCAACGAACCTGCCGTTCATGCCCTGATAAAGGCGTTCCTTTTTTACTATCAAACTGGCATTTAAACTCCCATCCTCATGGACGATATCGTTTGGCAGCGCCATAGCCCCACAACCTTTTTAGTAGGTTTTCACTATGAATATAATGCCAATCCCATAATTTGGCAAGTTATTTATCCACGACAGCGGGACCTTCTTCTGGAAGGGGAAATAGCTCCGATAATCGCCTAACCTGGCCATCCGCTCCCATAAAAACAATATGCTCACGGGTAAATTTTCTAGGCGAATCAAGACCGCACGCCGCCGCGAGGGCAAACAGCCCCTGCCGGATGCTGATAATATAGTTCATGACCCGCCATTTCTTCTCCTCAGGCACGAGAGCCTCCTGCTGCTTAGGGTCGGTCGTGGTGACGCCGGCGGGGCATTTGCCGGTATGGCATTGCAGTGCCATAATGCAGCCGTTCGCCATCATAAAGCCCCTTGCAGAGTTCACCGCATCGGCGCCAATCGCGAGGGCAATTGCTATTTTATCAGCCGCAATCAGCTTTCCGGAAGCAAATATCTTAAACCGGTCGCGGATGCCGTATTCATGGGCCTTGTCAACCACAGCAAGCAGCGCCGGGTAAAGCGGCAGCCCCATTGTATCAGCCATCGCTTTGTACGTTGCGCCCGATCCGCCCTCACTGCCGTCCACCGTAATAAAATCAGGATAAATCTGAAGTCTCTTCATCGCTCCAAAAAACTCATCCAAAACCAACTGATACCCCACAACAATTTTTATGCCAACCGGTTTCCCGCCTTCATCCTGCAATCGTTTAATAAACTCCAAGGCTGCCTCGGCGTTACGCAAAAACGAAAAGCGGTTTGGGGAAATAATCGTCTCGCCCTCTTTCACCTTGCGAATGCTTGCTACCTTGGACGTCACCTTCGCGCCCTCAAGGTGGCCGCCCTGAATTTTTGCCCCTTGGCCAAACTTCAGTTCAAAGGCTTTAATAGCCGGTTCCGAGGCAATTTTTCTAAATGCCTCCATTGAAAAATTGCCCTCATGATCGCGAAAGCCAAACAAGCCAGGTCCAATCTGTGCCACGACATCAGCCCCGCCTGCCAAGTGTTCCGGAGCAATCCCGCCTTCACCTGTATTTAACCAGGAGCCCCCAGCCATTTGACAGCCATACCCAGTAGAAAGAATATAGTTCTCACCAACGGAGCCATAGGAGGTGGCCGATGCACCAAATGGGCCGTAGAGCTTCCATGGCTCCCTCCGCTCAACGCCGACCACAACAGCCTCCTCCCCATGAAATAGCCAGCGTGGAATCTGATCTTCCGCTAAGTGCTCCTTGCGGAAAAATAAACCCTCATGGTCAATTTTGTATTTCATCCCCTCGACCTTTTCTTGATTGTCGACCCTTAATTCATCCTTTAAAAGGGGAAACAGGCCGTTGGCAATATAGTAGCCGGGCTGCTGAAAGTCCCGCTTCGAGCCAAAGCTGATTAAGTCAGTCCGATATTTCGCGGAAAAAACAACTCCTAAATAATCGGCACGGGAAAACGGTCTTGCACCATTTTCATCATCAAACCAATACTGCCTCAGCTTCGGACCCAGCATTTCCAGCAAATAGCGGATCCAGCCGAAATAGGGATAGGCCCGGATAATCGAGTGCTGCGGCTTTTTTGCCAAATTACGCAGCCACAGGAAGAAGCAAAACGGCCCGCCGATGAAGACTACCAATAGAACAGTCAAAATTGTCCATAACACTATCAAAAGCCTCCTTATTTATTTGGCATTTGCAGATGTACAGTCCAAAAGTAACAAGGCCATCCTTAATACATATGTATGATGGTTATGGTAATATCCATCGACTGTCTATTAGCGTCATTTTTTTAAAATTAAATTTGAAATCGGTCCAGCATGCCAAAAAACTCGCTCAAAAACTCATAAAACAGTTTTTCGGTTGGCAGAAGGCTGCGTTCTGCCGGGATGATGACGCCGACCGTGCGGCTGACGTTAGGTTCTGTAATAGCAATCTTAACTGTTGAGCGGGGAAGGCTGTCGATGAGCGTGATTTCAGGAATCAGCGTAATCCCAAGACCCGCAGAAACCAAGCCTTTAATGGCATCAATATCCTCTCCCTCGAAGGCCACCATAGGCTCAAAGCCAAGCTGTGCGCAGGCATCCACGATGATCTTACGCAAAATAAAGCCCTGAGGAAACACGATAAAGGGTTCATCCCGCAAGTCGCTTAACTTCAATACTCGTTTACTAGCTAGTGGGTGGGACTCGGGCAGTAAGGCCACAATGTTTTCGGTAAAAAGCGTTTTCCCAGTAATTTTCTTTTCCTTCTTTGGCACCGGGCCCATTAGCGCCATATTAAACTCTCCCTTTATTACCCCTTCTATTAAATAGGCATAGGATCCCTGATTTAAATGAAACTTTACATTAGGATACCGTTCTCTGAAGGCTGAAATCGTTGTTGGCAGCGTATACCCCGCAAGACTGCTGGGAAACCCAATACGGATTGTCCCTTTCTCAGGGTCGAGGAATTCCTCTACCTCACTTGTGGCATCGTCAATTAGCTTGACCGCCTGCTCCATATGCTTTAAAAACATTTCACCAATCGGCGTCAGTTTAACATTGCGCCCTTCACGGATAAATAAGCTAACCCCAAGCTCCTCCTCCAGGTTGGAAATCTGCCTGCTGACTGCAGATTGCGCAACATGGAGCCGATACGCCGCCTCTGTCACATGCTCCCGTTTAGCCACTTCAATAAAATATTTGATCTGCCTGAGCTCCATTTTTTCACGACCCTTCCAATCAATCTCATTCTTATATTAATTATATCTATTATTAGTATTGATTAGATTAATTTTACATAATAAAATTAATTGATGAGAAAAAATAAAATATTCAGTATTTAGGACAAATTTATTATTTTTAAAAAGGGGTGATTTCATGCAAACTATTGAGCATGTAAAACAGTCAGGATCACAGGCAGCAAGGGAATATGTAAGTGAAGTTTATGAAACGGTGAAAAGCCGCAATCCATTCGAGAGTGAATTTCATCAGGCCGTTAAGGAAATTTTCGATTCGCTTGTGCCTGTATTTGCGAAACACCCAAAATATATGCAGGAAGGAATTCTCGAAAGAATCGTTGAACCTGAGAGGGTTATTACTTTCCGTGTTCCATGGGTGGATGATTCAGGCAAGGTGCACGTGAACCGTGGCTTCCGTGTCCAGTATAACAGCGCAATCGGACCATACAAAGGCGGCCTGCGCTTTCATCCATCAGTTAACGCCAGCATCATTAAATTCTTGGGCTTTGAGCAAATTTTCAAAAACTCATTAACTGGCCAGCCAATTGGCGGCGGCAAAGGCGGCTCCGACTTCGACCCTAAGGGTAAATCAGACCGCGAAATCATGCGCTTCTGTCAAAGCTTTATGGCAGAGCTTTATCGCCACATCGGCCCAGACGTTGACGTACCTGCAGGGGATATCGGTGTCGGCGGCAGAGAAATCGGCTATCTTTTCGGTTACTATAAAAAAATCCGCGGCGGCAATGAGGCCGGCGTTTTAACCGGAAAAGGCCTCGGCTACGGCGGAAGCTTAACAAGAACCGAAGCGACCGGCTACGGTACCGTTTATTTCGTACAGGAAATGCTGAAAGATCAAGGCCTAAGCATCACCGGCAGCACCGTCGTTGTCTCTGGATCCGGCAATGTTTCCATCTATGCGATCGAAAAAGCTACCCAGCTTGGCGCTAAAGTTGTAGCCTGCAGCGATTCATGCGGCTATATCTATGATGAAAACGGCATTAATGTCGAGACTGTGAAACAAATTAAGGAAGTGGACCGCAAGCGCATCAGCGAGTATGTGAAGTACCATCCGGAAGCGCAGTACTATGAAGGCTGCTCCGGCATCTGGTCGATTCCATGCGATATCGCTCTTCCTTGTGCAACACAAAATGAAATCAATGAAGAGTCTGCAAGAATGCTGGTGGCAAACGGCGTGAAAGCTGTTGCCGAGGGCGCTAACATGCCATCCACTCTTGAAGCAGTCGATGTATTCTTAAACAACGATGTTCTGTTTGGCCCTGGTAAAGCAGCCAATGCCGGCGGTGTGGCAGTTTCCGCACTAGAAATGGCACAAAACAGCCAGCGCTTGTCTTGGACGTTTGAAGAAGTTGATGCTAAACTGCATCAAATCATGATTAACATATACCAAAACGCTGTGAAAGCATCCGAAGAGTACGGCTTCCCTGGCAACTTGGTGGTTGGTGCCAATATTGCCGGATTCACTAAAGTCGCTGACGCGATGATCGTGCAGGGCGTTATATAAGATTTTTGAAAAATCCCCTTTTTGTGAGGGGATTTTTTTGTGCCTGCATGTTTTTGGGTGTGGTTGGTTACATTAACCATTGTTCAGTTTAAATAGGAGGTTCGAATAATGGATAAAAATCTTGAAGGCAGCACGCATGAATTTGTAGAAAGGATTCATGAAAAACAGGAAAAGGATTTAAAAAATAGACAGAATCAGGGCAGTGATACGCCTGCTAAAAAATTGCCTAATAAGACGCATTGATCCAAATATAAAAAAAAAAAAGGGAGCTCCACTATTTTAGAGAATCTCCCTTTTTTCTTTAGATTAAATCCTATTCTTATAATTCTTCTAATAATTTTAGTAATGTTGTAGCTTGATCCGCTGTTAATGTCTTCCCACGTTGTGCTAGAACTTCATTTTTGTAAGCATTCTTTTGGTTATTTGCAGTTTTAATGTTTCCTCGCTTAAGTGATTCCTGAGCTGCCTCTAATTTCACTATTAATGAATGGGCAATGTCCTGATTAGTAATTAATAGGGTAGTTAATTTTTCTAAACTACTATAGGTCACTACAACTTTAAAGGTCACATCAACACTGTTTGGATTTCCAGCGTTATCGGTTGCAGTAAATGTAACCTTTTTGTCACCCAGTCCCAACTCATAAGCATTAGCTGAGTAGTCTTGGCAAGGAGAGGCTAGTCCAGACTCAGTATCGTTAGACAGACACTTGATTTGAATTAATTGGTCAACCTGATAGATTTCTTGGTTTCCACTCACAGTTATTTGTGGTCCTGTCTTATCAATATTAACTGTGGCCGCTTCGTTATCACTAACATTACCGGCATTGTCTATTGTTCTAGCAAGAATTGTTTTGCTTCCTTGCTCACTGATTGTAAATGGTTCATTGTAAGGTTCCCATTGACCGTCGCCAACTTTATATTCTGTTTTTGCAACCCCACTTAAACCTTCTTGGTCTCGACCTTCTTCAATTGAAATGGTCACATCTTGGTTTGTCCAACCTTCTTTACTTAAAGTTATTTTAGGTTCGGATGGGCTTTCCTTATCGATTTTTACAGTAACTTGATTAGTTTCACTTACATTTCCTGCAATGTCTATAGTGCGTGAATATATTGTGGTTGTTCCGTTCCTAGAAATTTGAATAGGATCAATATATTTAATCCATTCATTAGACTCCTCAAGTCTGTACTCAGTTTGATTGACGCCACTTATATCTTCATTCACATTAGTCAGTTCTTCACCCTCATTAATAGTCACAGTAACATCCTCTTTCGCCCATTCGACATCAACAGGACTCACATCAAACGTAGGTTTAGTCGGTGGTGTTATATCGTATTTAACATCTTCGGTAGCTTCGTCATTTATATTCCCTGCATTATCAACTACCTTAACGTAAATTGGGGTAATACCTTCCTTTTCAACGGTAATTATATCACCAGGAGTGTAATCTAACCATTCACCATCATCACCAATTTTGTACATTACTTTGGAAACACCGCTGCGATCATCATTAATATTCTCAATAGTAAAGGTAACTGCTTGGTTCGTCCAATCTGTTCTGCTTAAATGAATTGTTGGTTCATCAGGTGCTGTACGATCAATTCTTACTTGAATTTCTCTTTCCTCCCCTGTATTACCCACATAGTCAATTGAGCGTGCATGAATCGTTGTGATTCCTTCAGTAGTTACTTGGAATGGTGAATTATAGACAACCCATTCATCAGAATTGCCAAAACTGTATTCTGTTTTCTCAACGCCACTATCCGAGTCAGTTCCTTCATCAATAGTAACTGTTACCGAATCCCCGTTAGTCCATTCTGTATTTGCATTAACTGTTGGTTGTGTTGGGCCTGTTCTGTCTATTTTTACATCGATTGGAGTTGTTACTGTTTTGTTCCCAGCAATATCAACTGAACGAGCATAAACTTTATACTCACCTGCTTGATCAAAATCAATAGGTGACGTATAATCTTGCCAATCTCCATCATCAATTTTATATTGTGTCTTTTTATAACCACTGCCATTCTGTTCATCCAGACCATCGGTAAGGGTTACAATTACATTTTCCTTTGTCCAATCAGGATGGTTAGAAGATATACCTGGCTCGCTTGGAGCAGTCTTATCAAATTTTACAGTTACACTTACAGATTCACTAGTGTTCCCTGCATCATCAACCGTTCTAGCAAATATAACAGTCTGTCCTTCTGACTCAATGGTTACTTTACCTTCATATTTAATATAAGTACCATTTTCACCAATTTTATATTGAGTCTCCCTAACACCACTTCCATTGACTTCATCAACCCCAGGGGTAAGTGTGAAAGTTACATTTTGATTAGTCCAATCAGTCGTGCTAGGAATAATTTCTGGAGATGTTGGTGCATGTGTATCAATTTTTGCATATTCATTTGTTTCATGACTGTAGTTTCCTGCCTCATCAATTGTCCGTGCAGTTATTTTTGTGAGTCCCTCTGTATCAATTACACTTGGTACCTCGTAATCTTGCCAATCACCATCATTTATTTTATATTGGCTTTTTACAACTGGACTACCGCTGATTTTTTCACCATTTTGAACTGAAAAGGTTACTGTACCATTCGTCCATGTTGATGGTGTTAATATTATGGATGGACTAGTCGAACCTGTCCTATCAATTTTAATAGTTGCCTCGGCAACTGTACTCGGGTTATTTACATTATCCAAGGTTCTGGCATAGACCCTTGTTTCCCCTTCATTCGTTACTTTTACCAGTGCATCATTTGAATAATCAATCCAATTTTCATTATCCGTCCCAATTTTATATTGTGTCTTTTGAACTCCACTGCCACTGTCGGCACCTGAAGTTATGGTAAAAGTGACATCTTGGTTTGTCCAACTAGAGGCACTTGGAATAATTGTAGGCAGTGTTGGACCAGATCTATCAATTTTCACCTCTGTTTGACCTTGATTACTAATATTCCCTGCTATGTCAATGGTTCGTCCATAAATGGTTGTTATACCTTCTGAGGTAATTTCAACTGGGCTATTCAAGTAATCGGTCCATGTTCCATTACCTATTTTATATTGGTTTTTGAAAACACCACTTAGACTATCAGTTCCTGATGAAAGAGTAACTGTAACTTTATCTTGGTTTGTCCAATCATTTGGTGAAGCTGTTAAAATTGGGCTTGAAGGAGCCGTTTTATCTAATTTTACAACAGCCGTTGCTTCAACACTTGTATTACCTGAATTATCTGTCGATGTAGCAATAATTGTTATTTCACCCTCACCAGGAACTATGACAGTCTGTCCGGAATACAGTTGCCAGACTCCATTATCCCCAATTTTATATTCAGTTTTAACAACTCCACTTCCACCCTGATTATCTTTTCCAGGAGTAAGTGTAAAAGTAACATTTTGATTGGTCCAATCTGTTATATTAGGGCTTAAGTTAATCGTAGGTGATGAAGGGGCTGTCTTATCTACTTTAGCGCAGTTAGGGTTACTTGGTGTGTTATCACAATTACCAGGATTCCCATTTCCGGGATCGGCATGTACAAACCCAGGTGAACTTAATGATCCCATTAATATAACTATCAACATTATATTAATGTATTTTCGTAAAACTTTTTTCTTCATAATTTACCTCCTAGATCCATTTTTCAAACTACCTAAGAGGGCCGGTTACACTACTAACTCCATATAACCTAAGTGTCCAGATTGCCGGTTATATATCATCGCTTCCCAAAAAATAAAAGAATTGCCTGAAATGATAATTTCATAGCTCACCCTCTTCCCATTACTCCCCAAATCGATATCAACTTCATAGGGTGTGTTCTGTTTATAGAACTATATATCTATGAAAATATTATAATTTAAACTATAGTTTATAGGTATTTTTTCCCTTCGACATGTTCCAACTAATTTTCGGCAAATTTCAACAAAACTTTAGGGAATTATTAAACAATTGTAGAATTCACAATAAATCCAAAAAAGAAGGTCCCCCTTAAGAGCACCTTCTTGAGCTTACGAAATCGGCAAACATAATCAACGTATTACTGAAGTGCAACCCCATTCACATATAAACCGCCGGTAGATGAAACTAACTCAACAGCAGTTACAGTATGCCCTGAATTTCCTGGGAACTCTTCTCCAACCGCAGGAATGTTACCAACCTCCGTTAAAATGCCTTCATATCCTATCAGATTAAAACCAGTATATTGGTTTGCTTTTCTTGGATCATATGAAACGTTGCTATCAACAGAAGAGGTCCTTTCATGTGCTACGTAATGAGTTTCCTCTCCTCTTGTACCCTCACCAGTATCCCATGTGACCGTAATTGCATAAGTTTCTTCTGATTTATACGTGAAAACAAGATTATTAGCTTCAGCCTGCATTTTAGCATTATTGTACCCTAGCGCAGTTTGGACATCACCTTTACCCACAAACCCTTTTCCTGTTGACGGGTCGATGGTTACTGCCGCAAAAGCTGAACTTGCCATAATTCCTAGAGCTAAAGCTCCTGCTGCTACCCCTGATAAAATCTTCTTCATAGTCCTCTCTCCTCTTAGAAAAATAATTTTTAAAACCTAAGAGGGCCGGTTACACTACTAGCTCCATATAGCCCAAGTGTCCAATTTAAGGCTATACTTCAAAGCTTCCCCGAGTTAAGGATGTAAATTCGGTTTAAAAACTATCATTACATCCTTAAATTCACGACATTTTGTAATATTGCGTGGCCACTTTAATATAAAAATATCGTTTCTATGAATTCATTATAGATTAAACTATAGTTTAATGGTGGTTTTTTCCTCCGACATAATTCATGTTAGTTTTGCAAATTTCATTCCCATTCATAAAAAAAGAGCACTAACCTTTGTTAGTGCGTTTAAAAAATAGGAGGAAAATAAAGTTAGAATCTTACAAAGTTCTATATTAAGAATATATTAAACAATAGTGGAATTAAATAACTTTCGAAAGACAAAATCCGTCAAAATTTTAATTTTTTGTAGAAAAATAATTATTTAAATTGTAAATTTTCTCAAGTAACATAATTAAAAATGGTATAAAAGTACTGATTAACAGGAGAATCGTCATGAATCATTTCAGGCGGCAGCATATCTATTTGTTTTTCCTTATTCCTTCTATAGCTTTGACAGATTTATTTATTGTTTTCCCCGAAGAGCTGGAATGGAATATTGTTTTCTTTCTTTGCATTATGGTCCTGTTTGACCAAATTAATTTGAAGGTTTTTTCCGGTTTTGGCTATTCCTTTTTTCATGTAATATTATCTTTACTAATATTTGATCGTTTCTCCATTGTTTACGGTTTCATTTATCTGCTTGTTGATTGTTTAGTTGCCAGTTTTATTCTAAAAAAAGGTAGCATCCATGCTAGGATATCCTTGCTCTCCATGTATATTATTAT
Source organism: Neobacillus sp. SAB-20_R2A (assembly GCF_049568635.1). Lineage (NCBI taxonomy): Bacteria > Bacillati > Bacillota > Bacilli > Caryophanales > Bacillaceae > Neobacillus > Neobacillus sp. SAB-20_R2A. The sequence goes on from NZ_CP145895.1 coordinate 5,843,345, forward strand.
TATCATTATCTGCAACGAGATATATAATGAATATAGTGACAAGTCTTATTTAGCTAGGTATCTTACTATGCTGCTTATGTTGACTCTAAGCATCGTTCTGAAATATGTCTATGTTTATCTTGAAACTGGAGTAGTATCCAGTAAGCTATTTTTGGATCGATTTGGGCCAATGATGTTTGAAGTGGCGGTTATATTTCCTATACTATCTTTCTTCAATCGGCTTGAAGTTAATCTAGTTCTTATTCTATTTCTTACCTACTATACTATTATTGGATACCTCCATAAGCAGTTTATGTCGATTAATCAATCCCAGATCAATTTATTAACGAAGAAGATAGCAAGAAAATATAAAATCCCTATTGTTTTTATGGATTTGAAAGATATAAAAGGTGTTTATTATCCTGAGAAAACAATGATTATCATTGACGACAAAATGGATTACCCTGAGCAATTACAAACTATTTTTCACGAGCTGCTTCACTATCAAATACAAAGATATTTTAAAATTCCAAGAAAATCAGAAGAACTTATTATCACATTATTTGAAGCTGCAGTTAGCTGGTACTATATCATAACGATTAAATACAGCTCGGAAATTGAGTAGGGGAAGGAGGTATACTATGGCCACTCCATTGGGGCAGGAGTTAAGAAGATTAAGATTAGAAAGAAATTTACGACTCGAAGAAGTTGCAAAGGGGACCGGGATCACCCTTCAATATTTAAGCATGCTTGAAAAAGGGGATCGTAAGTCTGTTTCGTTTGAGATCATGGCGGATATTTCAAGATTTTACGGAGTGCCGTTAGACTATTTTGCCGCTTTCCTAAAAGAGGAGGAATCCAAGCAGCTCTCGGACGTAGAAATCATGCTTTGGCAGGCTATCAACGAAAAGGTGCGAGAAGATATTTATTTTAAAAAAGGGAATTCGCTAAAAGGCATTTTTTCAAAATTGTTCCATTAGATTCAAATGGGGTGGTTTCTTCACCCCTTTATATGCCTAAAACCCAATACTTCCTGTATTCAGCGCTACATAAACCACCATAAACACCCCCACCATCGTAACCGCAACAGCAACCCCAAAAACCTTAAATTTACGAAGAACAGTAAAGCAAATAACAAGCACTCCCACCACAACACTAAAGTAAAACACCGTCGAATTTATGTATTGATACACGAACTTAAACAATTCCTCCTGTTCAAGCCCCATGACATAGAACAGGAGCCAGCCAATAATAATCCCCATAATTACCTGTATACACACCTTCATATGAATCTTCATCCCTCCTAATCTACTTAATTTCTATTCTTTTAAGCTATAACCCTATTAAAATTATAAAATACCGGTAATATTGGATACTAAACCATAGCAAAAGGCACCTCATCACCAAGGTGCCTCATCTTAATCCTTATTTATTCATACTCGCCAAAAACCCGCCCAGCAGGTCATCGGCATCAAGGTCCTTCTCGTCGGCTTCATCCTCAGTAGGGGACATGGCCTGGTAGATGGTCTCGAAAGCAAACTCGTCCAAATCATCATCAACCAAGTCGATTCCTGCAGCTATTTCTTCTTCAAAAGGGCTCTCCGAAAAAGAATGTGTCTCTGGGGCAGGGAAGGCCGTAGTCTCCTGCAGGTACAACGCCTCATCAATATCTACAGCCTTGCTGTTCAACGAGGCCAGCAGTGCGGTCGACCTTACTGGGTCGGAAATCAACTGATAAAGAATGCTTCCCAGCAGTGCTTCGGAATGCTCGTGCTTCAGCCAATCACGCTGTGCTTTCGTTAGCCCCTTGGGGAGGGGGATGGTTACCGTTTCCTTTTCCCGGGAAAAGGACTGGCTGACACCCTCCATAACAAATGAAGCAATCTTGCTGGAAAAATTCCGGCGTTCTGTTTCCTTAATTTTTTGAAGCTGTTTTAATATGTGATCCGGAGTATCAGAAGGGATGCGGAAAGATAAAGCCTGGCCCCTCTTGATTTCGTTTTCGGATGCCTTTTTCATAGAATCACCCTAAAATTAGCTTTTTACTGGTGCTTTATCTTGGGGAGCCTTTTGCCTCTCAGTTTTACGAACAAAATCCGTAATTAACTTATAATAAGCATTCGACATCATCCAAATGCTTTCCTTCTCGTCCTCAAAGAAATCAATATTAAAACCATCTAAACCGTTATTCAACGCTTTTAAATATTCCTTTAAAATGATGGATCCGCCGCCGACAAAGTAGCAGATTTCCGTCTGCGAGTTCTTAGACCAGACATTACGCAGCAAGCGGTATTGCTTTTTCGCAAGGTCTAGCAGGATGCGGTCGGTGATGTCATGGACACTTGTCCGGCTTCCTTTTACCATAATGTGATTGCGGTCGTTTTTCTTCGTAATAATTTCTACGACATCGCGGCGGCTGTCGAGCTCCACACCGTGTTTTTTGCGAATTTCTTCACGAATCATTTCTAGCGATTCGGATACCCCTAGATTAAACCCTTGCGCCTTGTCATCGTCGACATTGCGGTTTTTAATGACGGCGATGTCCGTGGAGAGGCCGCCGATGTCTTGAATTAAAATGCGTTTATCGATTAAGTCCTTATTAATTACTTTTAAATTATTATCCATGACAAGGTTGATATAGGCCGCAAAGCCTTCAGGATAAACCTTTACTTCATTGAACCTAATATTAACTTTAATGCCTTGGTATTTTGGAGTTACAAGAAATTCAACCTGATGGACATTACCAAGCAATTTCGAACGATAGCCGGCATCCTTGCCTTCCTTTACTTCACGCAGCGGCAGGCCCGTTCCTAATGTGTAATTGGCATCAATAATGTTTTTCGTGCGCGGGAATTCGGCTTTTACGGCATCCATTGCCAATGTCGCAAATAGCATAATTAATGTCTGGTCTTCCTCAGACTTGCTGCTGCCAGGGTCCAGCTCGGTAGTGTTATTGCTTTTTGTCGCCAAATTTCCGACACGATAGATAATATTATTTTCCTTTAGGGCAGGGGAGTGCACTTTAATATGTATCCCATCTAATGGGTCTTTGCTGTCCAGTTCTTCAATGCCTATGACAGGGCGGTCCTCGGTGTCTCTTGCGATAATGTTAGGAATATTTAATTCATATTCTAATTCACCAAAAATAGCCTTGATGGAGTCATTACCTACATCGATAGCTGCAATTCTGGATTTAGTCATGTTCATCATTCCTTTTCATTTAATAGGATTGCAATCTAGTACTTTCTATAAGCGTATAGAAGATTACTAGTTTCTTCAATGAGGCTGGCCGAAAAGAAACACAAGTGTAAAATTGTAAACAGGATGTAAACATGGGGAAATTTGTAAACGTGAATGTTTACAAAAATAACAAATCTGTATACATGGCGGAATAACTGAATGCGTACAACTTTGTATACATGTAAACACGTTTGTATACAAAACGTATACAAAAAGTAAACACGTTTACAGATTGTAAACAATAGTAGATTATTACAAATATTTCAGAGAAACTAAAAAAGGGGACCCATTTTTAGGGACCCTAAAATCTATTTCCTTTCGTTTTTACCTGCATTATCGAATCGCTCTCAATCCGGTTACAAAGTGCGATAGGGTGGTTCTTAAATTTCCGTTACAGCAAAGCTTCACTACATAGTTTTACTATACTCTGCCTTCCGAAGCCTTAATGCAGACCAATCATAGTCGATAGTGATCTGAAGGACAGGTTCATAGTCTTAATCAACCTGTAAATACACCCCCATGTCGTGGCTGCAAATCTGAACTTTTATAGGTCTTAGAAGGCTTTTTCGGATAGCATAGCCAGTAAAGCCCGGCTGGTTTTACGAACCGTTCAGCACTATATTTGCTAGAGGCACTAATACTTTATACTTGTCCTAATTACCGGCACAAAATCATTGCCAAACATTTTCGCACGTGGTAGACCTCAACTTCAAATGTTTCAATAACCTCATCGTAGAATTGATGTGTTGATAATTAACACTGGCGAACGCTGGTTACAATTTTTTAAGAACTGACATTCAACTTCCCATCAAATTGACACGGGCCGGAGTAAACGCAGATGAAAATGTATACGGCAATGTTTACGAAAATTACAAAGCTGTATACATGGCTAGGCGTCAGGATGTAAACAACTTTGTATACGTGTAAACGGATTTGTAAACAAAATGTATACGAAAAGTAAACGTGTTTACGCATTGTATACATGGGGTTGTTTATTACAAAATTCCAGGTGAAACTAAAAAGAAGATACTCAAACTTGAGTACCTAATCCATTTCTTAGCTTTTCAATATATATGGGAATGAAAGAGTGTGTTCGACTTATTTGCCTAATCTTCCGTCCGCTCTTTTCCTTTTTCCGTAACAGCAAAACTTCGCTTCATGGTTTTAATATTCTCGGCCTTCCGAAACCTTAAGGCTGACCAATCGTCGTCAATGGCAATCTGCCGGACAGGTTCGTAACCTTCATCTGCCAATAAATACATCACAGTGTCGCGGCTGCAATCAGAACCTTTATAGGTCTTTGAGGACTTTTTCGGATAGCATAGCCAGAAAAGTCCGTCTTCTTTTACGAATTTCTCAGCGCTCTTTGCCAAAGCCCCCAATTCTTCATTGCTTGTCCCAAATACCTGTACGAAATCATAGCGTTCCATTACCGCCTCGCAGTGGACTTCACCTTCAAATGTTCGAATGGCCTCATCGTAGGACTGCGGTGCGTTGACAATGAACACCGGCTGTCCCTGGTCCTTAAACTGCAACTTCTTTAGCACTGACATTGAACTTCCTTCCTTTCCTATACACCTACAAACATTTTAAACTTTTCCTTTGACTTATCATACCTTTCATATAAAAAAGAAGACACTTCATAAAGTGTCTTCTCCTTGCGATTCTTAATTTTGAACAAGCTTATTACTATCATTGAGGAAGTTTTTTGCCATATCGGCATTAACGTAGAGATAGTACCAGTTATTCTCGAAGTTCAACCAGCCAGTGACAAGAGTAGGGTTTTTCTTTAAAAAGTATTTATACCCGGCAATATCCGTCCAGCCGGTATTTTCCGTAACAACAGGATCAAAGTCCTCGAGCTTGCTGATGACGGTGTTATCCATCACGCCATTGGAGTTAATGTAATACCATTTGCCTTTATAATTGATCCAACCGGTCTTCATGCCATCAATTTGGTCAAGATAGTACCATTTTTCTCCGTCCTTCACCCACCCGGTTTTCATCACACCATCGCTAGCAAAGTAATATTTCTTGTCGCCCGCTTCAAGCCAGCCCGTCTTCATGGCTCCGGTATTATCTAAATAATATCTATTTCCACCGTCCTCCAGCCAACCCGTTTTCATCGCGCCGGCAGGGTCAAGGAAATATTTCATTCCGCCATCCTCGATCCAGCCGGTTTTCATTGCCCCGGCAGCATCAAAATAATACTTATTGCCACCGTCTTCCAACCACCCCGTTTTCGCTGCACCGTCTTTATCAAGATAGAATTTTTGACCGCCATCTTCCAGCCAGCCGCTCTTCATCACACCATCATTTGAAAAATAATATTTCTTCCCTTTAATCTCTTGCCAGCCTGTTTTCAACACACCGCTGCTATCCAAATAATATTTCTTGCCGCTTTCCGTCAGCCAGCCGGTCTTCATTATTCCGTTTTTATCAAAGAAATATCTTTTGCCGTTTATCGTCTGCCAGCCTGTTTTTACCGCTCCATTTTCATAATAATACTTATTGCCACCTGCTTGCACCCAGCCGTTTTGAATTTGTGGTGCCGGCGTACCTTGATTCTCTCCATTAACCGGTACGGTTACTCCGTATCCATTAGCCATGGCGATAGTATCAAAACTGTCACCGGAATGGGTAATAACCACTTCCGTATAATTTTGAATTCGGTCAAAGAGCCATCGAATTTCCGAGTTATGCATGCGCACACAGCCTGAGCTGACGTACCGGCCGATGGAGCTTTCATTGTTATTCCCATGGATGCCATAGGTGGTTCCATAGGTTCCTCTTGCCTCAAGGCCCATCCAGCGGTCGCCTAGTGGGTTACGAGGGTCCCCTCCGGCAATATGGCCTGTATAATAAGGGCGATTTACAATTTTATTAACAATCCTAAATTTTCCTTCGGGAGTTAAGTCCCTTGACCTCCCTGTCGCCACCTTAAAAGTCCTTACTAATGTGCCTCCATCGTAATATGCTAAGGTATTTGTCTTCTTATTAATAATAATTAACTGAGAAGTGGCAGCCTCTGATTGGCTTGAAAAGAAAAAGAAAGTTAATACAAAAATTAAAACCGCAGACGATAATTTCCTCATATTTCTCTCCCCAATTCTGTTGATGATTATAAAGTACCACGAAAAGGAGGAATATTTTGTCAAATTTTAGCGGTAAATTTGTAAAATTTCTATTTCTCTAACATAAGTGAAAATATTGTAAAGGTTTTTTAATAAAAAAACCTCCCATGGCCTTAGGACCAAAGGAGGGAGGGAATTTCTGAGTATATCTTCTTGTTAGCTGTATCTTATCGGTTATCCACTTTTTCAGGATAAAGGTCATGATTCATCAACCGGAATTGAGCCATTTCTTCATACTTGGTGCCCGGTTTACCGTAGTTGCACCATGGATCAATTGAAATCCCGCCGCGCGGTGTAAATTTCCCCCAAACCTCAATGTACCGTGGATCCAGAAGCTTGATTAAATCATTCATGATGATGTTGACACAGTCTTCATGGAAATCGCCGTGGTTTCGGAAGCTGAACAGATATAATTTCAGCGACTTACTTTCGACGATTTTCTGATCGGGGATATAAGAAATATACATCGTTGCAAAATCCGGCTGTCCCGTCAGCGGGCAAAGGCTTGTAAACTCAGGGCAGTTAAATTTTACAAAAAAGTCGCGGTTTGGATGCAGGTTGTCGACGGCCTCCAAAACTTGCGGCGAATATTCAAATAAGTATTTAGTGCCCTGATTTCCGAGCAGTGTTAAATCCTTTAAACCTTGTTCATCTGTACGTCCAGACATAAAAAAACCTCCTGTAAATGTGCCCCAGCACTTTCACAAGAGAGGTCCTTCACCATTCTAATCAAACTAAGGGGATAAAAGCAGAAAAGCCACATCCTTATGGACATGGCTTTATTGACATGAATCCATAGTTTTTTATAGAGGGTAACAGCTATGAACCTCTCCCGTTCGATACGGGTATTCTATTTTTATATTAATACTATATTGGACAGCGCAGTATTCGTCAAATGGAAAAATTTTTAGCGAGGGTACAAGCATATTGTACCTATCTGTCTATAAATTTTTAACAGTCCAACTGTTCGTTCGACACTTTATTTTATGACCTTGTCCTAAAATCAACTCATAACGTCTCAAACGTTAATTTACCAGATTGCTAGGGGGAATTGGGTTGAAAAAAAGATTAGCGGTTCTATCGGTTTGTTCAGTTCTTTCAATTTCATTGCTTGCCGGAGTGCAGGCAGACAAGCCTAAGGCAGAAGCGGGACAAGAACATTATGTGTTAGCTTATAAAGGAAAGCTTCCGGCAAACTTCTCTGCAAAAATTGAACAGGCTGGCGGAAAAGTGGAACGGGTTGTAGAAGAAATAGGAATCGTTGAAGCTGCCTCCTCTAATCAGGACTTTCTATCAAAAATTTCACAGGATACGAATATTCAATCGGCTGGAAGGGAGCTTGAAGCCTATTTGGAAACAGACCCCGATGACGCTATTCAATTTACCCCGGGTACACCTAATGGGCAGAAGGTAACTCTTGACCCAAATGCTCCAAGCTATTGGGATAAACAATGGGATATGCAGCGCCTAACACATAATGGGGATTCTTATAAATTAAATGATGGAAATCATGATACAGTTGTTGCTGTTATCGATACGGGCATTGATTTCAGCCACCCTGATTTAAAGGATAATGCAGATCTGACAGGCTCTAGAACCTTTGTTCCTGGCACAACAGATGCTTGGGACAAAAATGGCCACGGTACCCACGTTGCTGGTTCGATTGCAGCAAATGGAAAGGTAAAGGGTGTAGGACCCGGGTTAACCGTTCGTGCCTATCGTGTGTTTGGGGCAACAGGTGGAGCGCAGCAATCGTGGATTACCGATGCCATTGTGGCCGCAGCTAATGATGGGGTTGAGGTCATTAACATGTCAATTGGCGGCTGGCGATGGATGGCCCATAACTATGGGGACAAAGGTGACTCTGCTTCAATGGTTGCTTATCACCGCGCAGCACAATATGCCATTCAAAAGGGTGTTACCGTTGTCGTATCAGCGGGAAATGACTCAAAGGATTTAAACAACCTGCATGATATGCAAGCCTATTGGAAGGCAACTTACGGTTTAGACATTAAAGGCCCATCTCGTGTAGCACCTGCGCAAATTCCGGGGGTTATTACAGTCTCATCTTCGAATGAGTGGTCAGATAAAAGCATCGCCTTCTATTCTAACTACGGCAATGCCATTGATGTTGCCGGTCCGGGCGGGGATAATGGTCCTTTATATGATAGCCTGTATCGTCAAGACCCTGCTGGGAATTATCTAGATAAACGTGATTACACGTATCGTACATTATCAACCTATCCTTCTTATCCAGTTGGAGGAGGTAATGCCACAACACAATTCAGTGACGGAAAATGGCATGGATACTCTTATTTACATGGAACTTCCATGGCGGCGCCAAAGGTTGCCGGAGTAGCCGGGGTCATTAAGGCAGCTCATCCAGAATATTCACCAGCACAAGTCGCCGCAGCCATCAGACAAAGCGCCATTGATTTCGGTAAAGTTGGAGTTGACCCGCTTTACGGAGCTGGGGAGGCTAATATTTTCAATTTCTTGTCTAATAATAAATAATTAAAAAGGAGCCTGGTCCCTACCTTTGCTGCGTAAATTTAGCAAAGTGGGAACCAGGCACCTAGTTTTATATTTGCTCTTTTTTTCTAAAATTTTTGTAAAAAAGCAGTATACCTAATCCTATAATTAAAAACCCTAAAAATATTGCATTATACATATTTGTTGCTGTTTTAGGCAAAGACAGACCTGTTGGCAAAACCTTTGATTCCTTTTGCGTCTTTGGTTCTGCAGATTGTTGTTTTGCATTTAAAGTGTCTGCCTCATCTGCAGTAGATGAAGTTGCCGCTGTACTGTTTTCACCTGTATTAGTTGGAGCTGGTGTATTGGAGTTATTACCATCTAACCCAGAAGGATTCGACGGTATTGAACCATTACCATCTGTTTCCGAAGGCAAAGCTGCTACCCGATCCATTGAAAAGTCATACCGCATCATCGTTTGACCGATGTGGATAATGCCATCTTTAACCCAGCTGTCCCCAAGTGTATTATTGGTTTTTAAATCTGTACGGCTGTCAAACGTTACATAGCCGTCTTTTTCGCCAATAATATAATAATCACCATTTGCAAACACCATCCATGCATAGTTTCCAACTTGTTCCGTATTATCCAGCATGTCTGTCGAAAGCTGTGGATTGTTATTTTTATTTGGATGGAAATTCGGCAATTCCGGCAATTGAACAAGGGTATTTGGGATGCGCCCATTTCCTTTGTTTAATGCCGTATCCGCCCAGTATAGCTTCAAATTAACTCCCGGAAGTAGCTGTCCTGTGACAGAATCCTTGATTAATCCAAATGGGTCAATTAACTCATTCTGAATGATCATTTGGCCGTCAGTTCCAACAGTCACTTCAGCTAATTTCCCGGCTAACCGGTCTCCATTCACTACAATATTGAACACTACCTCGTAGGTTTTGCTTAGTTCAAATCCAGTTAATTCATATTTTCCTTCTGAATCAATGGACGCCTGCACATTACCTGTTGGATCATTTAAAACACTTACATTGATCTGGGCATTAGGGAACATTTCCTTTAAAGATTTAATCTGTTTGTTTCTCGTTCCTACAAATAATTGGCCACTAACCTTTGGTTCAGATTTGTATTCTTCACTTTGACCACTTGCCTGAACTTGAGCTTTTTGCGTAAAGATAGAAGTAACTTCTTCACCGTTAATCATGGACACTGCCTGAATGTTAACATAATAATCACCGGCGCGAGGGACAGTAATGCTATAGTTGCCTTGACTATCCGTTGTCACCTCGATTTTGCCGCTTTCAGTCTCAATCCAAACTCGTGCATTGGCAATCGGATTACCTTTGGCATCTAAGACCTGACCTTTAATAATTGGCGGATGAAAATGAATCGTGATGTCATCCTCCGCATAAACCCCTCTTGCAGCATCAGCCACGGAAGCTGTGACTGTTTTTTCAAGCGGCTCGGTTCCTTCTATTTTTGGAGAAAGTAGTGTAACAAGTGCTTGACCTTTATCATCCGTGATTGCCTTAGAGGCTGATAATGTCCCCAATTCTGTTTTGAAGTTGACTTCTACATTTGGGATTGGATTGCCTTCTAAGTCTTTTAACACGGCAGTTAAGACTGCAGTTGAAATTCCATCCCCCACGACGCTGCTTGGGTTTGCTTCTAAAACTAATTGAACGGCACTAAGAACAATAACTTGTCGGGTGTCACTTGCTGCTTTACCAAAAACCTCGGCAGTAAAGTTAAGAATGTCACCTTTTGAAATCATGACCCCATTATTTAATTCAATTGACCAATTTCCAGTATCGTTTGCGGTTGTCGTACCTAGCACATCGTCATCGCGTTTCACAGAAATAACTGCACCGGGCTCCGAAGTACCATTTATTAGCTGATTGCCTGCCCGAACAGTACTTGTCACGTCAGGTGCTGCTGTTTTCGCCTGTTTAACAACAGTGATAACCTAGTCTTGCTTTGTTCCATCTTCAGCTGTCACGGTATACGTCACCGGTGTTGAAAAATTATTCGCAGTTATTCCGCTTACTTGTGAATCCTCGCTAATATTTGCTCCTCGGGCATATTGTGACAACGTAAAAGAAGCCTTTAGCTGTTCCAAACTGGTACCGTTTTTAACCTCTGCCAGTATGGTTTTATCAACGGCATTTATTTGAGCTGGTTTGGTTTCTTCAGCAAAACTGAACGCTGTAATATCAGCTGCGTTACTATAAATTTTGATTGTCCCTTTGGGGGTAGCTACTTGATTATGATTATCTACTCCTATTGGCAACGGCCCAAACGTTCCGTCAAAGACGTACTCACCGCGATTATGGCCATCATAGTTTGGCACGGATACTTCACTCCAGGTAACTGGAATATCTATTGACCCTCCACCTGCCAAATTTACCGCTACCATGTTTCCAAGAGCCTTTTTTGCTTCATCAATCCCTGTCTCAATAGGTACGATTTTCGTGATAGGGGGTACACCTTCTATACTGACTGTCTGAGGAGTCAACACCTCAACGGTCCCTGAAGGTGCGGCTACATCTCTTAAATTATCTATTGTGCTTGACAGTGAGCCAAAAGTTCCTGTAAACACATATTTCCCTGCTGTGGTTCCATCATAAGCAGGCGTCGATTTCGGACTCCAAGTAATTGGAACATCAACTGTTACGCCATTTTCCAGAGTCACTGGAACCGTACTTCCAAGTGCGCTTTTAGCCGCTTCTAAAGTGGTACCGTTGGCTACAGTTGCCTCAACCGGCGTTACCGACTTAATGCTGACAGTCGGTTTTTCCTTAACCGTAACCGTCCCGGTTGGTACGGGAATCAGATTATTGTTATCAACACCTACCGGTAACATTCCTAATGCACCTTTAAATACATAGGATCCGGGAGTATCGCCTTTATATTCTGGTTCTGCTGTTTTACTCCAGGTTATGCCCACTTTTGAAGTTTTTCCATCCTGTAAGTAAACTATTACTTCTGAACCTAATGCCTTTACGGCATCATCTAGGCTTGTCCCATAATCTACAACTCTAGTAATATTATCAATTTTAGTAATACTAACGGTTGCTTCAGTAATCGTAAATGTACTTGTTTTTTCGGCATCGTTTCCGTTTAAATCAGAGGCGGTTGCCCTTATCTGATAAGAACCTTTTGGAAGTTCGTCCGTCGGCGTAAATTGCCATTTTCCGTCAGAATCAGCCTGAAGGTTTTTTACAAAAACTAGCTGGCCGCTTTCTTGAGCTACCAATAATTCAACTGTTGCTCCAAGTTCAGCTGTTCCGCTAAACAGCGGTCTTCCATCTTTTGTCGTACTGTCTGGTGTTAAAATTTCAACAATGGTTGTCGTATCAATAGTAAGCTGCTGCGATGCACTCACGTTATTAACTGCAGCCGCAACAGTATGTATGCCTTCAAATAATGGAGTATTGTTAGGAACTTGAATCTCCCATCTGCCATTTTTTACAATTGCTTCATATTTGCTAGAATTATCAATTGTAATGGTTACTTTACTTCCGTCAGCTGCATTTGTATTTCCCCTTATTGTTGGAGCGGGGTCATTGCTCGCAGTAGTCAGTCCATTATCAATTGTAATGGCTGATCCGCTAACAGTATACGGTTCGCTATCGATCGCTGTATTACCAGCGGAGTTCCTAACAATGGCTGAAACGATATGATTTCCAATCGATAATGGCTGCTCTAACGCTGGTACTTTCCAATTGCCACTGCTGTCTGGCTGGGCTATTTCGACAGTTTTTCCATCAACCCGAACCTCCACTTTATCCGAACCACCGGATGTTCCAGAAATGACTGGTTTGGCATCGCCCGTTATCGGAGAAATGTTGACTGAAACCGGCGAAAGTGTAATCCCTTCCTTGTAGGTTAATTGTTGAGTGGCTGTGGCAAACAAGGTGGCTTTATTTCCAGTATCTGTCCAGTCGACTCTAACTGAAAAAGCCTTTCCATCATAAGGGCTGACCAGATTGGCTGATTGCGTCCAAGTCAAATTAGTTGTATTTCTATCTGCCCCTGTATTTGGGGTAATTTCATTGCCATCAATATAAACTCTAATTCTAACATTATTGCTATGGCTGCCTGCATATATACCGGATAAAACAGGCGTTTTGCTGTTCGTTATTGCATTTGCTCCCCCGTTTATGAGCAATGTATCAGAGTTATCGAGAATCATAATGTCCTGTGTGGCAGCTGAGTTTTTTCCGCTCTCCGTTACAGTAGCGGACGCTTTATATATTCCATTGTTTGCTGTGATGCTACTTGGAAGGTCATAACTCCAGCTGTGGTTGGAAATTGGAACGGAAACAGCCGGTGTATTATTTACTACAAGTGATACAGTTCCGGACGCTAATGAACTCCTGCCGGTTACTTTATTATTTGTGGTACTATACTGTTTACTGTTCCCACCATCTATCGAAACAGTAAGATACTGCGTATTAAGACTGACTGAAGCTAGTCCGCTATACTCCTCGGTGTTTCCAGTTCCATCACTAGGGTTCATCCAATCCTTATTAATAACTGATAGATTGGCAGCCTTTGAGGAGCCGAAGAAGAACTGGACTGGGGTAGAGGCCGTAATACTTGGAACCATGTCTGTTATTCTACTAATCGGCACCTGAAAGTCTAAAAAGTAATGGCCATTCTCCGCAGGGGTAATTCTCGTACCGGGGACAGTGCTGCCATCCGCTGTAGTTTTGTAAATAGGCTGAACATTCGTTCCGTCTGCATTCGCGATATAAACATAATCGGTGTGAGGGGATTTCCCATCCAACCCAATCGTCGCTTTAGCTTCTCCATTTACTGCAACCTTTACAAACCAGACAGAGGATAAAAACCCTCCCTTACGATCATAAGGATTACCCTTAAGTCTTAACCTAACAAAGAAATTCGTATCATCTGAGGCCACATACATTGACGGTAAATTCCCAATTCCTCTGTCCACACCGCTCGTTATATCAACGTCAATCGGATGAACATCAGAGGCTGGGTCAAAAATAGGCACTCCACTACTGTTAGTATACGGTGCAAAGCCCTCCGGCCAATTAGCGGGTGTATCACCCTTTGTTGTGATATCCTGTAGAACCCCCATTGCAAAACTTGGTGGAATGATTGTCATAACTAAGGTGAAGATTACTGTAAACATTACGAATACTTTTTTTACCGACTTCATAAACCTTTATCACCCTTCTCCAAATAGAACTTTAGTCCTAATAACACTATTAATATAGTAATTTTATCCTATTTCGATTATTAAGATTATCCTATTTTTCCAAAAAAAGATAGTCGGATTTTGCTAGAAAAAATAAAAAAATGCAAAAAAAAAGAGCTGAACCCCACTGATTTACTGCATTAAACTGTAGCAGAATGACTCCTCATTGTTACGACGCCTAACTTTAACGTAGGTAAAGCCCCTTATCCATTTATCCATATCACCAGGGACTGTTCTTTTGCTTCTGATGCAAAAGAACCGTCCCCATGCATCACTTTATAGTAAGTCATTCATTATTTCTTTCGCAGCCCTTTCCCCGGATTCCACTGCTCCGTTTAAATAGCCTGGATACTTAATGGAGGTGTGTTCACCAGCGAAGAAGATATTGCCTTCCCGCTCTCCAACTATTCCGGCAAATTTTGTGTATTGGCCTACTTTCCAGTAAGAATAGGCTCCTTTTGACCATTGATTGCTAAGCCAGTGATCAACCGTGGCTAAACCATTCCAATTGCTTGTACTTCCTGGCAACACGGGATCTAACTTGTCCAAGAAACTTTTAGCAATCTCCTTCTTTTCTGTTACTGTTAACGCAGAAAGTTTGGCTGCTGTTTCGCCTCCCGTATAATTGACCAAAATTCCTGAAGTGCCTTGTTGGGTACGTGAGGATTCGAAGGTCTGCTGGTAGCCAGTATCCGTAAAGGTTTCTCCATTATTCCCAAGGTCATTCCAGAATCGATGGGCAAACTGTGCATGGAGCTTTGTATTTACCCCCATTCCCAATTCTTCAATCGCTATTTTCTTTAAGTCTCGAAAGCTAGCATTCTCAAAATCTATTGTTCTTAAAATCTTAAAAGGAATAGCCAGAATAACTTTATCGGCCAAAACCTCCCATTCCTTTATACGATTTCGAAAGGTAAGTCTTATTTCATTTTGGCTGGTTTGTTCAATTTTTATAAGAGGGGAATTTAACTCGATTTGTCCTGTAAGATTGTCAGCTAATAAGGTGGGGAGCTGATCATTTCCACCTCTAATATGAAAGCACTCATCTGAGTCTCCATATATGTGAAAATGATCCTTTTGAGCAAAGCCCAACATATAGAGGAGATTTAATGCACTCTGCAGACTTGCATCTGCTCCATTTTCGACGGTATAGGCAACTTCCAATAATTTACCGAATTTTGATTGAATTCCTCCCGGTACAATTTCATTAATATAATCCAACACTGACAGATGATCCAGTTCATACCCACGTTCAGTATAATGATTGTAAAGTGTGGTCTCACCAACCTCTATTAAATCCTTTTTGAGTTTAGGCAAAATATGCATAAAATCATTTGTGACTTCCTCAAAGGTATAGGAGCAGCCATCAAAAAAATAAAATGGCATTGTCCCTTTTGGTTCTGCCATCACTACATTATCAAATTCCAAGCCAAGCTCTTTTCCCAATTCTTGAATCTCTTTATGACCTGTATCTATTAATTCCCCACCGCGTTCGACGATTTGGCCGTCTTTAAAATGCTCCCTTCTTGTCCAACAACGTCCCCCAACACGATTGGCTGCTTCATAAATTGTTGAGATAACTCCTTCTTGTTTAAGTCGAAAGGCGCTCGTGAGTCCCGCTAATCCTGCTCCCACAATGACTACCCTTGGTGCTTTATGAAAACCACCACTACTTGTAATTAACTGCTTCTTTTCCTTTTCTGGAATATCATTGGCATTTTGTGATGTGGTACATTCCTTTAAATTAGCTTGTCCAGTACTTTTTTCCTTTTCCACTGCGGCACTGGCCACAGCAAAAGACTTCTGCAAAATACCTGCTAATGGTGTACGTGCCAAAGCCTGTCCTCCTTTTGCAAAAATAAATCATGCTAATGATTGAATTACTATCCTGTGATAGTAATATCTATCAATAAAATATGCATGGCTTCTCTTTTTGGCTTTAGGCAAGCAGTAGGTCATCTGGTTTATTTTTATCAACGGACTGGGTGACCTGTAGATACTTAGGAACACAATGGCTAGCAGCATGGCCAGAATTCCCATTTATACTGCTTTAGCAAGGAGTAAAAAATGACTGTTTTTGGTTTATAAACGCAAAAAAAGGAGCCCATTTTTTGGGACTCCAACTACTGATGCTTACAATGAAACAGGCTGTTTAACTGCTTTGTTTGTTTCACGTCGAACAACCGGCGCCACCTTGGTCGCCAAAAGTTCGATGGATTCTGCTACCTTTTTAAATGGCATGCCACCAATATCCATTTGCGCCATGAAACGTTGATGCCCGAAAACCTCATATTGGCGGAGGATTTTTTCAGTAATCTCCTGCGGACTGCCGACAAAAAGGGCAGTTTCCGGTCCAGTAAGCTTATCAAACTCCTCTCGCGCCATGGCATTTACTCCGTGTTCCTGATTGAAAAACCCACGATAATTTGCGTAATAAGGGAAATAATTGTCTTTCGCCAGTTGGCTCGTCTCTGAAAGAAACGCATGTCCCGTTACGGCCACCTTTAAATCATCAAGCGCAAACCCAGCTTCTGTTGCTGTCTTGCGATATACTTCCACAATCTGCTTAAATCTCATTGGATCACCGCCAAGGATCGCCATTGTTAAACCTGCTCCATATTTACCGGCACGGATCGCGCTTTCCGGCGAACCGCCGACTCCTACCCAAAACGGAATCCCCTTTTGGACAGGCCTAGGGGCGATTTCCGCGTCCCTTAATGGGGTTCTAAATTTTCCTGTCCAAGTCACTCTTTCATTTGAATTTAACTTCAAAAATAAATCGATGTTTTCCTCAAACAGCCCATCATAATCATCCAAATCATAACCAAACAGTGAAAAGGATTCCACAAAGGCCCCGCGGCCTGCAATCACTTCTGCCCGTCCATCCGACAAAAGGTCCAGCGTCGAGAAGTCTTCAAATAAACGCACTGGATCAACAGTCCCTAAGACAGTAGTTGTACTTGCCAGTTTCACCCGTTTTGTCCCTTGAGAAATGGCGGAAAGAATCACAGGTGGTGAAGAGGCCGCATAGTCAAGTCGATGGTGTTCACCGACACCAAAGACATCGAGGCCCGCCTCATCAGCCATTTTTGCAGCTTCCAAAATTTCTGCCATCCTTTGTCTGGCACTAATGGTTTTACCTGTTTGCGGGTCTGGTACCAAGTCTCCTAGTGTATATATGCCAATTTCCATACCGTTATTTTCATTTATATTATCTGTCTTCATATGCGGTATCCTCCCAAAGTTCTGCAGCAAACAAAACTTACTAATAGTATTGATTACTTGACAATATCCATTCATTATTCTATCATAAATCTCAGATTAAAGATATTTTAATTCAAGGAAAAATGATTTGTAAAGGCGCCTAATACACTTCATTTACCTTTGTTTATTTAGGTTTTATTTTTTGCAATAAAGCAAAAAAATAAGGTCACAAGCCTAACATCAAGAAAATACAAGGTGGTGCAGTAGCTATGGGTTTTATAGACAAATTATTTGGCAATTCAGCTAAGGAGGAAAACAAAATGACAACTGAAAAATTAAATATCGGTATTATCTTAGGAAGCACTCGTGAAGGACGTGTAAGCCCGCAAGTTGGCGAATGGGTAAAAGGGATTGCTGACAAACGCGGCGATGCTAATTATGAAATCGTAGATATCGCTGATTTCAACTTACCATTCTTAGGAACAACTGATGGAACAGAACCAGGAATCGCAAAATGGAATGAAAAGCTTGCTAACTTGGATGGCTTCGTATTTATCGTTCAAGAATACAACCACAGCATTACTGGCGCTTTAAAAAATGCACTTGATTTCGCTCGTGAAGCATGGAACAACAAAGCTGCAGGTATCGTAAGCTATGGTTCAACAGGCGGCGCTCGTGCGGCTGAACATTTACGTGGTATCATGGGCGAGTTAATGATCGCTGACGTTCGCGTACATCCAACATTATCCTTGTTCACTGATTTTGAAAACGGATCTGTTTTCAAACCACAAGCATTACACCTTGATAACGTAAATGCTATGCTTGACCAAGTTAATTCTTGGAGCGGCGCGTTAAAAACTGTTCGATAAGTCGTATATTGTTAAAAGGGAGATTGCACCAAGCAATCCCCCTTTTAACATTTAGCGATTATAGTCTATTACATATAGATATGGAATCCGAATATCTCCCTTAACAGATGTTACGTTAATATATCCACGTTTAAAATCTGGTGTTCCCTGCTGGCCGCTTAATTTGATGCCACGATTTTGAACAGAAACAATAATCTCCTTGCTTCCCTTAGGAGGAAGGGTTACCTCGGTTTGACTTAAGTCTAAGTTTTCATCATTACTTAAGTTATAAGTTACACCGGCATTAGTTGGATTAACTAAAGTAAATGTCAGCTGATATGTCTGGTTCCCAACCGGACGAACTAGACCAAAGCTTAAGGAAGACGGCAAAGCCAGTGCTGACGGGTTCATCGCACGGCCCAAATCAATTATACCGGCGCCAATCTTAAGCGGATTATTAACATCATCATCATCATCTTTTAAAACACTTCCATCTACATTATGTGCTGTGCCCATTAATGCGGCTTTCACCTCTGCCGGTCCCCAGCCAAGCTTTTTATCTTGACTGTTTTTTAATAAAAGGGCTGCCGCACCTGCAACATGAGGGGCTGCCATAGATGTACCTTGATATACCTCAAATCCACCGCCCACCACGGATGAATATATATTTACACCTGGTGCCGCTACATCAGGCTTTAACGTATAATTCGGAGTTGGCCCCCAGGAACTAAAGTCAGCAAGTAAATTTGGAGTTGCTGTAATTTCCTTGGGAGGATAGGTGATGGTAACTTCACGAGTACCTTCCCATGCTGACAATTTTTCACCTGCAGCCTTTGAAACCATAACCGCCGGTATTTTAACCCCATCAGTCGCCATCGGAATTGGGTCAGCATCAGTATTATTGTAAATAATTACACCCACTGCTCCTGCAGCTGCTGCATTATTGATTTTTGCTGAGAATGTACATGATCCGCGTTGAATGAGGGCAAGTTTCCCTTCCAATGGTTTTCCACTGATTGGGGTACAAGCGAGTTTATCAGCTCCTGGCCATACTGCATACTCACCATTTAATTCCTCCTTCACTTCTCCTTCCTTACTACCGGTAGTGGCAATGGTCTGTCCACCATCCAACGCTTTAGACTCCAAGAACATCGCAAACGAATGACTATTGGTTGTCGCAGCAACCGTAATAACTTTATCAGCCGTTCCCGGTGACCCGACGGTAT
Organism: Neobacillus sp. SAB-20_R2A; assembly: GCF_049568635.1. Taxonomy (NCBI): domain Bacteria; kingdom Bacillati; phylum Bacillota; class Bacilli; order Caryophanales; family Bacillaceae; genus Neobacillus; species Neobacillus sp. SAB-20_R2A. Next base: position 5,862,690 of record NZ_CP145895.1, read on the forward strand.
AGTTCCCCGGACCCTCATTTCCCGCTGAAATGGCTACTACCACGCCAGCATCAACAGCTGCATTAACAGTCATGTCTAACAAATCTTCACCCTTGTGAGGCGTTCCGCCCAGACTAAGGTTAAGGACATCCATTCCATCCTTAACAGCCTCTTCAACCGCTTTGGCGATAAACAAACTGCTTGCGTTCTCAACATCACCTGGGAATACATTGTAATTCCCTAGGTATGCACCTGGTGCCACACCGCTAAGCGGACCCTTTGCCATTGGCGCTGTTGTTCCGGCCTTCCCAGCGATTGTCCCTGAAACGTGCGTCCCATGGCTTCCCACTGCTTGAGCAGTTAATTTTGGATTTTGCGTAAATACCTTCGCTACAATAACCTTTGCAGTTGTTAAGTTCGCATCACCTTTCGGAAACCCTTCCGGCACTTTCATCCCTTCGTTTGGCTGGAGGAAAGGATGCTTTTGGTCAATCCCCGAATCGATGACACCCACTTTAATTCCAGCCCCGGCATTTGCCTGCCCGCCAAGAGCATTCCAAATTGGACCCGCATTGATTAATCCAGTGCTCGTACTCATTGCTTTTCGATAATCACCACTATATCCTACTTGTACTACACCAGGTCCCTGGCTTACATCCTTTAAAGAAGCACCATTTAGCTTCAATCCAAGTCCGTTATAGGTTACCGCATACTCCGTCACAACCTTAACCTGTGGAAGCTGTTTGGCCAGCCATTTTTTGTAGTTCTCCCGCTGGGCCTGAAGCCGGTTTCCATATTTATTGGCAGCTGGTGAATTAAGGTCTAATTTCTTCCCCTTCTGTGGTTTGGTAGGGTCATACCCTTTAATTGTTCCCTCATAGGATGCAATCGGAGCATCCCCAAATTGAATAAAAGCGTAATCACTATTTTGGTCTGTTGTTGTATTAATCTGGTCATCGTATTTAACAACCGCCTGAATAGGTATTGCTGCAGCAAATAACAAAACTAAAGCTAATGAAACTCCAACGATGTGTTTAAACCGTCTCAAAAATTTCAACGTTATTCCCCCTTTAGCCTTTTTTTCTTAACTACTAAAGAATATAAATTCTTAAAAAGTGGGCATTTCCCTTTAAGAGATTTTGTAGCATTGTGAAAATGATTTTGTTGAATAAGGTGATGGATTCCAAAATTTTGTATGGTAGGGGAGATTTTCCGCGGACTTTGGAAAAATGGAACAGAAAAAGGGCCGCTCCCACTGCGTAAAACTTTTGCAGAGTGGAGGTCGGGCCCTTTTTTTAATAAAATTAATTAGATTTTCTGCCAAGATATGCTTCGACAATTCTTGGGTCTTCCAACAGTTCCTTCGCCTTCCCGTGAATGATAACCTTCCCGGTTTCCAACACGTATCCATAGTCAGCTATTTTCAAGGCCTGTTTCGCATTTTGTTCGACGACAAGCACAGTAGTGCCGGCATCTTTGATTTCCTTGATGATTTTAAAAATTTCCGCCACAATCAATGGGGCTAGTCCCATTGAAGGCTCGTCCAGCAATAATAATTTAGGACGTGCCAGCAATGCGCGGGCGATGGCAAGCATTTGCTGCTGTCCGCCTGAAAGTGTTCCGCCAAGCTGATTCTTCCGCTCTTTTAAGATAGGGAATCTTTTCATGACATCTTCCAGGTCCTTTTCAACCTCTTTATCTTTTCTTTGGTAAGCCCCCATATCAAGGTTTTCCATGACAGTCATTCCCGACAATATGGCCCTTCCCTCAGGAACAAGAGAAATCCCTTTTTTAACTAGCTGGTCCGGTCTCAAGCCAGTGACATTTTCCCCAAGAAACTCAATGGTTCCGGTCTTCGGCTTAATTAATCCGGCAATTGTTTTCATCGTTGTTGTTTTTCCGGCCCCGTTCGCCCCTAGGATCGTGACAATTTTCCCTTGTTCCACTTCCAGGCTGACTCCTTTTAGGGCCTGAATTTTTCCGTAAAACGTCTCAATTCCAGATACTTTAAGCAATTTCATCATCTCCCTCTGATCCGAGGTAGGCTTCAATAACAGCTTGGTTATTTTGAATTTCATCCGGTGTTCCCTCAGCAAGCTTTTTACCGAAGTTTAAAACGGTAATTCGATCACACAGCCTCATGACAAGCGGCATATCATGTTCAATTAAGAGAGTTGTGATGCCTCGCTCCTGGACCTTTTTAATCAAATGATATAAATCGGCTGTTTCGGTATCATTCATACCGGCAGCGGGTTCATCCAATAATAACAGCTTTGGATTGCTTGCTAAGGCTCTCGCAATTTCCAGCCGTCTTTGCTGGCCATAAGCTAGGTTTTCCGCAATCGCATCCTCAAACTCCAATAAGCCTACTAATTCGAGAATCTCCTTCGCTGTTACACGTAATCTTTCTTCTTCAGCACGCTGTCCCTTTGTCCTCAGTACACCGCTAAAGACACCTGATTTACTGCGGGTGTGCCCTCCAACCAACACATTTTCCAGAACCGTCATTTGAGAGAAAAGACGAATGTTTTGGAAGGTCCGGCAAATTCCCTTATTGGTAATTTTATGTGGTTTAAAGCCGGTAATTTTTTCATCTAAAAAGGTAATTTCGCCCGACGTTGGAGGGAACATATTCGTAATCATATTAAACATAGTCGTTTTCCCTGCACCGTTTGGACCAATAAGACCGTAGATTTCTCCTTCCTTAATGGAAAAAGAAACATCAGTTAACGCTGAAATACCGCCAAAATTTTTCGTGATGTTGTTAATTTTTAGAACCATGTTTACCCCTCCTTTTTGACAGCTGTAGCTTCTGTAAAAGGGGAAGATCAATAATTCCCTGCGGGCGGAACGCCATCATTAAAATCAAAATGGCACCATAAATCATATAACGGTATTCACTGATAAAACGCAATACCTCTGGCATCAAGGTCATAAAGGCGGCACCAAAAATAGAGCCCCAAATAACTTCGCTTCCGCCGAATACCGCGAAAATCAAAATCTCAACGGCGCGATGGTAGGAAAAATCAGCAGGGCTGATATAGCCCATGACATGGGCGAATAATGCGCCCGCAAACCCTGATATAACCGCCCCTTGAACAAAAGATAAAACTTTATAATACGTGATATTGACTCCCATTGCCTCCGCCGCTTTCTCATCCATTTTAATAGCTGCAAAAGCACGGCCGACACGGGATTTATTTTGTCTAACAAGGAACCAGATTAAAAGTATATTGATAATGACCAATATGATTAGTACCAGTAAATAAACGTACTGATTATTTTTTAAGCCAATGTCCAGCGGATTAAATCCAGCATCCCTGGAGACCTTTAGCAGTTCTCTGCCGATTTGCGGAATACCTGAAAGACCAACTGCACCCTTAGTAAGAGATTCCCAATTAATAAGGAACACCCGAATGACTTCACCGAAACCAAGGGTGGCAATCGCCAAATAAACCCCCGTTAACCGAAGTGACGGAATTCCGATTAGAATACCGACTAGTCCTGCAACGATAGCTCCTGCAATGACACTGACAACAATGGGCATATCGTAGTTAATGGTTAATAATGCTGATGTATAGGCTCCAATCCCCATAAATCCGGCATTCCCTAAAGAGAGTTGTCCGGAAGATAGGGTAACATAAATACTTAAGCCTAAAATAATGTTAATCATAATAAACGAAGCGACTTGAAGGTAGTATGGATTTAAAAAGTCTCCAAGCATATCATCACGGCCTTCCCTCAGATGTCTTTTGGCCGAATAGTCCCTGCGGCCGGATTAAAAGAATCACGATGATTGCGAGGAATGCAATAGCATCCCGATATCCTGAATCTCCATAAGCGACAATGAGCGTTTCGGCTAATCCAAGAATCAATCCGCCAGCCATAGCGCCTTTCACATTGCCCATTCCACCAAGGATAATGATGGCAAGCCCTTTAAGCCCCATCGATAAGCCCATTTGCGGGTTAACGGAGTTAAACGCCATCCCAACAAGAATACCGGCAATTCCGCCCATCGCGGATGCCATCACGACTGTTAAGGTGATGATCTGTCTCGTATTGACACCAAGGATACTAGCTGTATCCAAATTTTCCGCTGTCGCACGAAGGGCTTTCCCTGCTCTTGTTTTGGACAGCCAATACGAAAGAGCCATCATTAACACAACTGAAATCACAAAAATGACGATTTGCACCACATAGATGGTGATAGAACCAATTGTAAAATGTATTTCAGCAAACGCATTTTTAAATGGATGGTTACCGGCTCCAAATAAGTGATGCGATAGATTTTCCAGTAAAATTGATACCCCGATTGTGCTGATTAATGGGGCAAGGTGCGATACGCCCTTTTTTCCGCGAAGCGGTCTTAAGGCAAATCGCTCAAGCATATAACCTAAAATTGCGGTGACAATAATTGCAGCTAGAAATGCCATCCAAATCGGCCAACCCAATGTACTTGTGACCATGACGCCTACAAAAGCGCCAAACATAAAGATTTCGCCATGCGCCATATTAATGATGCCAAGAACTCCAAAAACCAGCGTAAATCCAAGGGCAACGATGGCATAGATGCTTCCTAGCGTGATTCCGTTTATTAGCTGTTCTAATAGCAAAACATCTCACCCTCTAACTCCATTTTTTCAAAAACCAGTAGTAGTAATTAAAGCCCCCCGCCTTTAGGCTTTGGCAGCCTGTAGCGGGGAGCAGCTGATAGTAGTGATTCATTGTTCTGTTTGATATCCTTCAAACTATCGAACGTTCAAGCTTATTCGAAAATTTGGAACTTCCCATCCTTAATAATAAGAACGGTTGGATCCATCACAACGTCTCCATCCTTGTCAAAGGAGAATTTACCAAGGATCCCAGGGAAATCCTTAATTTCAGCAAGAGAATCACGCAGTGCATCGCGGTCCGCTTCGCCTGCATTTTTTAGTGCTTCAGCCATGATATAAAGCGCATCATAAGCCTGTGCTGCGAATTGGTCTGGTTTCTTGCCATATTCGGATTCATACTTTTTAACGAACTCTTGAACTTTTGGATCTTGCTTATCGCCAAACCAAGGAGTTGCCACAATTAATCCATCAGCAGCCTGTCCGGCAATTTGAATAACCTGTGGAGAGTTAAATCCGTTACCGCCGACAAATGGTACATCAATTCCCAATTTGCGGGCCTGGTCCATAATAACAGCACCTTCATTATAGAGAGCTGAACATAGAATTAAGTCCGGTTGAAGGCCCTTAATTTTTGTTAATTGTGCATTATAGTCAGCCTGACCCTTTTGGAAGGTTTCAGTTGTTACTACATCAAGCTTCATTTTTTCAGCTGTCTTTTTCATCGTGTCATAACCGGATTTTGTAAACACATCATCATTTCCGTAAAGAATAGCTACTTTCTTCACTTTGTATTTATCAACTGCTTTTTTCACTGCTGCAGGAATAGCTAGTGCTTCTGGCAGTGAGTTTCTAAATACATAGTCACCGATTTGTGGGATTCCTTCAGCAGTAGTAGATGTACCCATAATTGGAATACCATTCAAGTCTGCCTCAGGGCCGACAACATTCATTTCTGTACTTAAAGTAGGTCCCAATAGGGCTACAATACTATCGTCACTCATTAACTTTTGAGCTGCAGATAAAGCTTGTTCCTGTTTACCTGCTGAGTCTTCAACAACAAGGTCAATTTTGACATCGCCTTTTGCATTAATTTCTTTTTTCGCTAAATTAAAACCGTTAGTAATAGCTTCACCGTAAGCTGCTCCAGGTCCAGTTAAATAGGAAACAACACCGATTTTTGCTTCCACGGCCTTGCCGCTTTCTTTCGCATCGCCCTTTTTGCCAGAAGTTTCTGAATTATTACTGCATGCTGTTAAGATAACAAGTAAAAGAACAGTAAAAAGCAGAAACGACTTATTAAGGATTTTTCTCATGTCCTTCTTTCCCCCTATTTTTCGACAAAATTAGTTATATATATCTATTAAATACTAATATTATTTCAATGTAAAGATTTTGCACTGAATTTTTAGAATCTTATTTCTATTCGAAAAAATAGTTAAACGCTTTCATTCTAGTAATCTAGGGGAATTTATAAGAAAAATTAATAGAAAAAATTTTTACTTTAAAATGATGGAAAGGTATTTATAACAAATCGACAGTTGTCTCGCAGTTTCCTTTAAAAATAATTACGAATATTATTAATACTGTTACAATAGGAGAAAGGTGGTTATTCTTAGAAATCACAAAAAAGGAGGATTTCCATGTTTGAATTATTAGTTACGATGGTAGAGCGGCTTGGAATCCTTGTGATGATAGCCTTTGTGTTGACAAGATTCCCTTTCTTTCGCGACATGATTTATCGGGAGGAATTGAATCGAAAACAGCAAGTGCTTGCGATAGTCTTCTTTGGCTTCTTTGGGATTATCGGCACGTATTCAGGACTGACACTTAGTACAAATAGTCTTCAATTTAATCGCTGGATCTCGGAGCTAAATTCGGATGAAGCGATTGCCAATTCCCGGGTCATAGGTGTTGTTTTAGGAGGTCTTCTGGGCGGCTATCGTGTCGGCATTGGCGCCGGATTAATTGCCGGGCTGCACCGCTTTACATTAGGTGGGTTTACAGCCATATCATGCGGGCTTGCCACGATTCTCACCGGAATACTGGCAGGATTCTTCCATAAAAAAGACAAGCATGTAAAACTAAAGTCTTCTTTTCTGCTTGGTGCCCTTGCAGAATCTGTACAAATGCTGGTCATTCTATTAATCTCCCAGCCGTTTGAAAGAGCGTGGGATTTAGTTGAAATTATTGGCCTGCCGATGATTATTGCAAATGGGATTGGCTGTGCTCTTTTCCTTCTCATTATTAAAAGTGTTATAAATGAAGAAGAGAAAGCAGGGGCACTGCAAGCCCAAAAAACACTGCGTATCGCTGACAAAACTCTGGCCTTCCTCCGGAATGGGCTCAATACTGAATCGGCCAAAGTGGTTTGCCACATTCTCCATAATGAAATGAATACGAGTGCCGTGACCATGACAAATTCAGTGGAAATATTGGCCCATGTCGGCCAAGGCCATGATCATCATTTACCACATCAAGCGATTCAAACCAACATCATACAGGACGTTATAAAGAAGGGGGAAATTATCACTTCACGGCGAAGTACCCTTTGTGACACTGAGGGATGTCCGCTTGACGCCGTCGTCATTGCACCTTTAAAACAACGGAGAGAGACGATTGGAACCTTGCAATTTTTCTTCCGCTCAGAAAAAGAAATCACCCCAGTCATCATGGAATTGATTTCTGGACTAAGCCTGCTATTAAGCAACCAGCTTGAGATCGCTGAAGCCGATAAATCCTATCAGCTGGCAAAGGAGGCGGAAATTAAGGCCCTACAAGCGCAAATAAGCCCGCATTTTCTATTTAACTCGTTAAATACGATTCTCTCACTTATCCGTATCAATCCAGCCAAGGCGCGGGAGCTGCTTGTCTCACTGTCGCATTTTTTACGGCAGAACCTATCCATCACAACTCAAAACATGACAACACTTGAACAGGAATTGCGACATGTGAAAGCCTATTTAGCAATTGAAGAAGCAAGATTTATCAATAAATTGAAAGTTATCTATGAAGTAGAAGAAGACGCCCTTCTGCAACAGATTCCGCCCCTGACTCTGCAGCCAATTGTTGAAAACGCCATAAAGCACGGGATTAAAGACAAGGTCAGTAATTGTGTTGTTAAAATTACAATTCTAAAACTGCAAGAGTCGGCATACGTAAAAATTGAGGACAACGGGGTTGGAATGAGCACGGAGCGGGCCGGGCAGATCAGCAAAGCACCGATAGCTTCTGAATCTGGAAACGGGTTAGCCCTTTATAATGTAAATCGCAGATTGACGATGGTGTTTGGTGAAGAAGCTGCCCTTAATGTAAAAAGCGAAATTAATATCGGGACAGAAATCTCCCTTTCTATTCCTTGTTTGGAGGCGGGCTAAATGGAACAATTGATTAGAACCCTGATTGTAGATGATGAACTATACAGCAGGGATGAACTTAAACACCTGTTAGGGAATTTCCCTGCTATTCAAATTGTCGGGGAAGCAGAATCCGGCCAGGAGACAATTATGAAGGCCATTCAGCTTCAGCCAGATGTCGTTTTTCTGGATGTTGAAATGCCAAAAATGAATGGGATGAGTACCGCAAAAGCATTGATGGAATTAAAAAAGGCTCCGTTAGTCGTGTTTGCTACGGCCTACCCGCAATTTGCCGTTGAAGCTTTTCGCTTTAATGCAGTAGATTATTTACTAAAGCCCTATGATGAGGAACAATTACAGGAGACGGTGAACCGTATTTTAAAATCTAGGAGCATCCCCTCGGATACTGATGCGGACGCAGGCAAACAATCCGGAAAGCTGGCCATTGAAACAGAAGGGGAAATCTTCTATATTGAACCAAAGGATATCCTTTATATTTACAGGGATGACAAATGGACAAGGCTGATCACGAACAACGGTGAGTTTGAAACGAAAATCCCGCTTAAGGAATTGGAGATTAGACTGGCCGCTTTTGGCTTCTTCCGAATTCATAAAAGCTTCCTTGTGAATCTTGACTATGTTACTCGCTTGACTCCTTGGTTTAATGGTGCCTATCAGCTGCAAATCGAAGGAAGAAAGGAAATGCTGTCTGTCAGCAGGAATTATGTAAAGGCATTAAGAACAAGACTCGAAATTTAATATGTAAACAGATAAGCAAATATTTTAATTTTCAGCATCTTAGACCTAAAAGAAAACATGTTAATCCCAAAAACCTACCTGTTAGTCGCAAATTACCCATATCTCGATTTCTCTCTTTTATACTTAACTATGTAAACGCATTCATCCGTTTGTAAAGAGGGGGAAAAAACTTGTATACATTTCTTGCAGGGATTGCCTTGTTAATTATCGGTTATTTCACGTATGGCAAATTCGTTGAAAAATTGTTTGGCGTCAAAGAAAGCAGAGCAACACCGGCCTTTGTCAATAATGATGGTGTTGACTACTTGCCAATGAGTACACCAAAGAACTCTTTAATTCAATTATTAAACATTGCCGGAACTGGACCAGTTTATGGACCCATTTTAGGTGCTTTATATGGGCCGGTCGCCTTTATCTGGATTGTGGTTGGCTGTATTTTTGCCGGTGCTGTCCACGATTACTTAACTGGAATGATTTCCATCCGAAACCGCGGCGCCCATCTGCCGGAGCTTGCCAGTAGATTTTTAGGAAAAGTAATGAGACACGTTGTCAATGGCTTTGCTGTCTTGCTACTTCTATTAGTCGGTACTGTATTTGTGACAACACCAGCCGCCCTTTTAAATGTCTTGATGGATGGCAAGGTGGCTTTAGCAGTTATTATTGGTGCTATTTTTCTCTATTACATTTTGGCTACACTCTTACCAGTTGATAAAGTTATCGGCCGTCTTTATCCCTATTTCGGCGCGCTGCTTTTAATCAGTGCCATCGGCGTAGGAATAGGCTTAGTCGTTACCGGCCAGCCAATTCCAGAACTTTCCTTTAAAAATTTCCACCCTGCTGGCGCTTCGATTTTTCCATTATTGTTTTTCACGATTTCATGCGGCGCTTTATCAGGATTCCATGCAACACAAACACCGATCATATCACGTACAACGCAAAATGAAAAAGAAGGCCGTAAAATTTTCTACGGTATGATGATCACCGAAGGTATTATTGCGATGATTTGGGCTGCTGCCGGAATGAGCATGTTCCATGGCTATAATGGCTTACAGGAAGTCCTTGCTGCCGGCGGACCTGGTGCAGTGGTCAGTCAAGCCTCCACAACACTGCTTGGTGCAATCGGCGGTACACTCGCTGTCCTTGGGGTAGTTGTCTTGCCGATCACTTCCGGGGATACCGCTTTCCGCAGCGCACGGATGATCATTGCAGAATACTTAAATATCGCACAAAAGAAATTATCAAGCCGTTTATGGATTGCTGTTCCACTTTTCGTTATTTCAGCAGCATTAACTCAAATCGACTTTAATATTTTATGGAGATACTTTAACTGGGCCAACCAATCAACAGCGGTCATTGCTTTGTTTGTCGGCGCTATGTATCTCTATATTGCGAAGAAAAACTACTTTGTTCCGCTGATTCCGGGAACGTTCATGCTTTTGATGGTTATCACTTATATTCTAAACGCACCAATCGGATTCGGATTATCCGTAACTGTTTCATGGATTGGCGGCGTCATCGGCACATTAATCCTGCTCGCATTATTCTTTAATGCCGCTAAGAAGGCTCGTGCCAATAATCTTCCTCTTGAAGAAGATATATCTGGCTGGAACAAGGTGGCCTAATGGGCTGCTGTAACCCAAACTATCGGAAAGTAGTGAACGAACAGGAAGAACAGCTTAATCAAAAGGGAAGCAATTCTCTTCCATTGATTGCAAAAATTATTATTATTCTCATCACAACTGGTGGGCTCCTAACGCTCTTCCTGCGATAGGCTGAACCCTGGGGGCGGTTCTTTTGCTTTAAAACAAAAGAACCGTCCCCATAAATCATTTAGGGTAGAAAATTATGAAAATTTGTGATACGATGAAATAAGTTTAAAAGGCCGTGTGTAACTGGCGAAACGCGGATAACCGCGAGGGAGCACACGGTGTCGAAGCCGTTCGCCTGGGCAGAGGTAAGGGAATTAACTCCCTTACCTCTTTCTGCATATAAAAGGAGGAAGAAAAATGAGCACGATCGCTTTAGAAAAAGTGAACACCATCAAAACCCTTAATAATATCGCGGAAAGAGGGCTAAACGTATTCAATAAGAACGGCTTTCTGGTTGATAACGGCAGTGAAAATCCTGATGCCATCCTTGTTCGCAGCTTTAATATGCACTCGTTAGAATTCGGTGAAAATTTAAAGGCAATCGCTAGAGCAGGAGCAGGTGTCAATAATATTCCGGTCGATAGATGTACAGAGCAAGGTATTGTTGTGTTCAATACCCCTGGGGCAAATGCCAACGCTGTCAAAGAAATGGTCCTTACCTCATTAATAGCTTCTTCACGTAACCTTTTTGCTGGTGTAGCTTGGACAAAGTCGTTAGATGGTGAAGGCGAACAAATTCCAAAGCTTGTTGAAGCAGGCAAAAAGCAATTTGTCGGAAAAGAAATTAAAGGGAAAACGTTGGGTGTTATTGGATTAGGAGCGATAGGTGCACTTGTGGCCAATGATGCGCTGGATTTAGATATGGATGTTATCGGATTTGATCCATTTATCTCTGTTGATACCGCTTGGAATTTGTCCCGCAATGTGCAGCGGGCCATGACGATTGAACAGTTATTTGCAGAATCAGACTATATCACTGTTCACGTACCGCTAACCGATGACACAAGAGGAATGTTTAACCAAGCAACCTTCAGCATCATGAAGCCTGATGTTCATATTTTAAACTTCTCCCGTGGTGAACTTGTCAATGAAACAGACATGGCTGCCGCTCTCGAAAGCGGAAAAGTTGGAAAGTATATTACCGATTTTCCAAATGAACATGTGCTCAAAATGAAAAATACCGTTCCAATTCCGCACCTAGGCGCCTCCACAAATGAATCAGAGGAAAATTGTGCAATCATGGCAGCTCGTCAGGTGAAGGAATTTTTAGAAACAGGAAATATCAAAAACTCAGTGAATTTCCCAAATACCAGCCTTCCTTATACTGGTAAGCGGCGCGTGGCGGCATTCCATCATAATGTTCCAAATATGGTTGGACAGATTACATCTGCAGTATCCAGCTATCATTTAAACATTGCTGATATGGTCAACAGAAGCCGCGGGGATTATGCCTATACAATTATTGACATTGATAATAAAGTAAACGGTGATGTTATTCCAGGATTAGAGGAAAAAGTAAAACAAATTCCTGGAATGGTGACAGTTCGGATTATTTAATTAGGAAAAATTAAGTTACATGAAAATGGAGCCTGGTTTCAATACCGGCTCCATTTCTTTTACCCAATTTGATTCTATGCTGATAATTTTAATTTTTTCTCTTTTTTCCTTCTATAAGAATACAAAGCAAATAATAGAATAAACCATAGTGGTGTCAACAATAGGGCCGGACGGGTAGCGTCGGCGAACAGCATGATAATGAGAATCGCCGCAAACAAGGTTAGGACCGCATAATTAACAAATGGTGTAAATGGTGCTTTAAATTTTGACTTTGCCTGTAAGTCCGGACGAGTTTTCTTATACCTTACATGACAGATCAGAATGACGCCCCAAACCCAAATAAAACAAATGGCACTAATGGTTGTTACGATTCCAAAAGCCTGCTCCGGAATAAGTTTGCTAAGGAGCGCTCCCCCTGTCAGGACAAGAGTCGAAATCAATAATGCATTACTTGGCACATGATTTTTATTCAGTCTCGCAAAATGGGCTGGTCCCTGGCTATTATTGCTTAAATTATATAAAATCCGGCTTGTTGAAAACATCCCACTGTTACAAGCAGAAGCGGCTGAAGTTAGAACGACAAAATTAATAATTCCTGCAGCAATCGGAATCCCGACTAAACTAAACGTTTTGACAAACGGACTTTCAGCTGCATTCAGTTCCGTCCATGGATTAATACATAGAAGAACGATCAATGCGCCAACGTAGAAAAATAAAATCCGTAAAGGAATTTTATTAATGGCCGATGGGATATTTTTTTCCGGATTGGCTGTTTCCGCTGCCGATACACCCACTAATTCCACACCAACGAATGCAAAAACGACCATTTGGAATGAAAGCAAGAAGCCTGTCATTCCATTTGGAAAAAGGCCGCCATGTTCCCAAAGATTTTTAATAGAGACCGCCCCTGCATCTGTCTTGAATCCCATCACTAGCAAAATGATCCCAATTCCGATTAAGGCAAGAATGGTAATGACCTTTATTAAGGCAAACCAGAACTCCAATTCTCCAAAAAGCTTTACCGTTAATAGATTGAGGCCCAATAAGACAACCAAACAGACAATTGCAGGTATCCACTGTGGGATATCAAACCAATATCGTACATATACACCAACAGCAATCACATCAGCCATAGCGGTCATAATCCAGCAAAACCAATAGGTCCATCCCGTTACAAACGCAACTCGCGGTCCAAGGTAATCTTCGGCAATGTCAGTAAAAGACTGATAGCCCGCCTTAGACAGCAGGAGTTCCCCCAGCGCCCTCATCACAAAGAAACAGGCAATACCTACGATTAAATAAGCAAAGATAATGGATGGGCCAGCCAGTTGGATGGCTTTACCCGACCCCAGGAATAATCCGGTACCAATGGTGCCGCCAATTGCGATAAGTTGAACGTGCCGATTTGCTAAATTCCTCTTTAATTCTTGCTGTGCCAACCTTGACTCCCCCTTAAAATTTAAAAAACCCAATAAAAAAAGAGATTGGATGTCCTCCAATCTCTTAGGTCATAAGAATAACAAATAATACTTATTAAGCTGACAATTGTCAGCATGACAAATATATATTCAGTACTCTTCTGTCCTTTTGCCTGAGATTGTGAACCCTTCGGCGCCGCGGAATCCGCGGTCTCTCCAGAAGCTGCTCCTGCTATAGTGTGATCCATAGCAATCATAGCTTGCTAATTATTAAGTTTTTTAGATAATATTGTTGAATAATTTTTAATTTTAGTAGTATTAAATTACTTTGTCAACAATAAATGACTCTTAAATATTTTAATGACTCTCTGGAATTAATTTAAACCCCAGAGATAAGAATTTGAATTCGCTTTCATTAAGTTGTAATAGAAAGCCAAAGAACAGAAAAAGTATGTTATAATAATTGTCGAAATAAGTAGCTTTGTCTATAAAGGAACAGAATATATAAACGGGAAGGAACGTGAAAGAATGAGTAACGGAGTTTTCAAAATCCCAACACCTGCAAATGAACCTGGCAATACTTATGCTCCTGGGACAAAAGAACGGGAAACATTAAAGGCAGAATTAACACGCCAATCTAGTATCGTAATCGACATTCCTGTGATTATTAATGGCGAAAATATAAAGACAGAAACAGTGAAGCAAGTGGTTATGCCACATGATCATCAACATGTTTTAGCAAACTATTCGCAAGCCGGAGAAAAGGAGCTGCGTGATGCTGTTGAAGCTGCAATGGCTGCGAAAGAAGCATGGGCTAATATGGCTTGGGAACACCGCGCCGCTATTTTCTTAAAAGCTGCTGATTTAATCTCTGGACCATACCGTGATGTCATGAATGCAGCGACAATGTTAGGACAGTCCAAAACAGCTGTTCAAGCTGAAATTGATTCTGCCCAAGAATTAGTAGACTTCTTACGTTTTGGCGTTGATTATGCAAATCAGGTTTATCAAATTCAGCCAAGTAGCATGAAGAATGTATGGAATCGTACAGATTACCGTCCATTAGACGGTTTTGTATTGGCGATTTCTCCATTTAACTTCACAGCCATTGGCGGAAATCTGCCAGCAGCTCCTGCGATGATGGGGAACGTAGTCGTTTGGAAACCAGCAACAACTTCTATTCTAGCAAACTATTACTTTATGCGTATTTTAGAAGAAGCAGGATTACCAAAAGGTGTCATCAACTTCGTACCTTCTCGTGGTTCACAAGTATCAGAAGTTGTATTAACAGACCCTCGTATGTCTGGATTCCATTTCACTGGATCCACAAGTACGTTCCAAACGATTTGGAAAACAGTCGGAGAAAACATTGCAAGCTATAAATCTTACCCTCGTTTAATTGGGGAAACAGGTGGTAAGGACTTCGTATTTGCTCATGAAACGGCACAAGCAGACAAAGTAGTAGCGAACCTTGTTCGCGGTGCTTTTGAATACCAAGGTCAAAAATGTTCAGCCGCTTCTCGTGCCTACATCCCGGCAAGTTTGTGGGAAGAAGTGAAAGACGGTTTAGTGGCAGAGACGGCTAAGCTTAAAGTTGGGGATGTCCGCGACTTCAGGAACTTCATGGGTGCAGTTATTGATAAAGCAGCATTTGATTCAATTACAAGCTATATCGATTACGCAGCAGCTTCTGAAGAAGCAGAAATTATTGCTGGCGGTACTTATGATGATTCTGTTGGATATTTCGTTCAACCGACCATCATTGTGACAACAAATCCAAATTTCAAGACAATGGTAGAAGAAATTTTCGGACCAGTATTAACAATCTATGTTTACGAAAATGATAAATTAGAGGAAACATTGGAGGCAGTTGATACAGCTTCTATGTATGCCTTAACAGGTTCGATCTTTGCCCAAGATCGCGGGGCCATTGTTCACTTAGAAAACCGCTTATCCGGCGCAGCTGGAAACTTCTATATCAATGATAAACCAACTGGTGCGATGATTAATCAACAGCCATTTGGCGGTTCTCGTGGATCTGGTACAAACGATAAAGCAGGTTCTGTATTTAACATGATCCGCTGGACAAGTCCTCGTGTCATCAAAGAAAACTTTGCACCAACTGCAGAGGTTGCTTATCCATTTATGGATGCAGAATAAGTAAAATAAGAAAAAGAGGTTGAAATGTTTAAGTTTCAACCTCTTTTTTTAGCCACTCGGGTGAGCTATATAAGTTACCAAACCTTTTGCATTGGCATATAATGCTGCTTGTGTCCGATCTACAAGCCCAAGTTTAGCCAGTATTTGACTTACATGTTTTTTAACAGTGTATTCAGTAATAAACAAGGTCTTTGAGATTTCTTTATTTGAGTGCCCCTTGCCTAGTTCAATTAAAACTTCCCTTTCTTTCGGGGTTAACTGTTCGAGTTCTCCATTATCAACAGCTTCGCCTGATCTCATAGCCAAATCCAAAACTCCTGGGTCATAGTATTTCCGGCCTTTACCCACAACTTTTAGTGCATGTATCAGTTCTTCAGGGAATGCTTCTTTTAAAACGTATCCATCTACTCCTGTTTCTTTTGCCCGGATAAAGTCTTTTTCTTCTATGGATGATGTTAATACAACGAATTTACATTCAATTCCTTGCTTCATTGCTTTCGTGATTAAATCTAACCCTGATTCATTTGCTAAACGAAGGTCCACTAAAGCAAGATCAGGCTTTAACGAATTAAAAAGTTCCATTGCCTCCCTGCTATTCGTTGCTTCTCCAAGAACCTCCATTGTTTCATCTAAAGCAAGTATAGAGGTTAGCCCTTTTCTGACCAAAGGATGGTCATCAACAATCACAACTTTCACTACCCAGACACCTCCAGAAACTCTCCCCCTCTAATGTTTGGAATTTCTATGTGAATCTCTGTTCCTTCACCATTTATCCCATTAATAGAGATTGTTCCAGTAAATGAGCTAACTATATTCCTCATATTGATTAGGCCAATTCCTTTTTCTCTCTTATCTGTATCTGTATCAAGGGTTACATTAATCCCTTTACCATCATCCTGGATAACTAATACTGTTTTCTCATCCAATAAGGATAATTTTAATTCAATACCATTGCACTCCCCATGGCGAACCGCATTTCCACAAGCCTCACAGATTATTCGATAAAGGGCCTGCTTTAAACTTTCTGAAATTAATGATTCATCTCCAGAAACTTGATAGTTTATCCATATGTCATTTAAACGGGCATATTCGTCCAAATACTTTTTTAGACGAACAAGAAATGGCCTCTCTCCTTTCTTTACCGAACTTAACCGATAGATCGCTGACCTTAGTTCTTTAATAGTTGTATTTGCAGACTGTGAAAGGAATTTAAACTCTTGATTCAATTCATCCCTGTTCAAGCTTTGGCCCTTTACCTGTAAGCTATGCATGGCACAAACAATACCAAATAATCTTTGCGAAACACTGTCATGTATTTCATTAGCGATCCGATTCTGCTCTTCAATGATAATCATTTGATCCATCATCTGGTCCATATGTAGCTTTTCAAACATGATTTCGCTTAATTCCGCCAAATACTCAAAGGGGCGATTTAAAAGAAATGTGTTCTCCTCATTATTTCCATTAGCGTCCTTTATTCCTATAATCCCAACATTATTCGCGCTTCTAATAATTTTCATTTGATAGGTATCCTTATTAAGCTTGCAGGTAAACGCCTTCCTTTTCATGCGAATATTTTGCCAATTGTCGATGAGGTCATTTTCTAATCGTGGATTATTGGTCAAATTTCCAATGTAGCTATTCTGCTGGTTAATATCTGTAATCCAAAGGAACACTTCATCCCTTTCTGTACATTTCATTAAAGCAATTGTTATTTCTTTCACTAACTTTTCAATACTCATCTTGGAATTAAAGTTCTCCATAAGATGGTAAAGAGACATAACATGCTCTAAGGTTTGTTGATACTTTTGATTTGTATCCGTAAGAATCGTATTTACGTTTAATAATTCAGACTGCTGCTCTTTTAAAAGGGATGTTTTTAAATACAATTCTTTGGTCAGTCCTGAGAATAATCTCAAAAGCATGGTTATCAGCAGACATACTAGATAAAAGTTAGATTTATCCTGCACGATCATAACGATATTATCAATGTGATAGAGATGATTCGTAATGAATGTGGCACTTCCTAGATAGAAGGCCAAAGATCCCCAACAAAAAAATGTCGTTAGAAAGCTTGCTGCTACTAACACCGGATTAAGAGCGTACCAGATAAATGGACTTGAAATACCACCTGTTGGAATCAGCAGTAATGTTAATCCAATGATTTCAACCAGGACAGTCGATTTTATAATTGTGATATTCTCAACATATTTTCTTTGTATATCTGTAATAATCCAGGCAGCGACAGATAGTGATACAACCATTCCCACTTTAAAATAAAAGGGGGATTGTGGACCTATTAAACAAAAGATAGAAGTTAAGGATAGCGAAATATATCGAAAGACAAACACAAGATTCACTATGCTGGAAGGGCCTCTTCTTAAAAACTGATAAAATTTATTAACCTCTAGCATATGCTTTATCACTACCTGTTATTTTTTTCATATCTGAATTATTCGTTTTAGGGGTTTCATAGGTATATAAATAGTCCCCATCGACAATAAAAAATACAGCACTTTCCTCTTTATGATCTTTATTAAAAAAAATGGGAAGTTCCTTCTCATCAGAAATTTTTATGATGGATTTGAAAGAATCTAAGCTAAAAATTGATTTTTGTGCGATATTTATTTTCTGTGAAACAGGAATAATTCTGCTTGCATACCGTTTATTGATTATTTCAATTTCTAATGTTTCGGTTGAGAGGACATCAATTTTTAACCTTTTTATCATATAAATGGAGGTTACTAATAGGAAAATTGACAGTAAGGCACTGCTAATTCGAACAAAACGTAAAGGTAATTGTACGCCAAATGCTTCAATTTTCTTCGTCATCACTTGGGAAGAAGTAAATGAGACCATTGATGTAAAACCTTTTTCACTGGCTAGTGGAATTTCCTCCATAGAATACTGAAAAATAAGCCTATCCTGCACCTGAAAGGGTTTTTCAACCCCGGAATATTTAATCGTTCCTTGGATATCTGGCAGTACTTCAAGTGTGTACTGATCCGGGGTGATACCCGTTTCTTGTTCTACTTGTGAAATGAAAGCTTCGACTTGCGCTAAGTCAATTTTATATGGATCATTAATTACTGAAATTTCTGTGCCACTTTGTTCAAATCTTCGCTTTGGTTCTAATTGGAAACTCCTCTCCCAGACGTCCCCTGCTTTAATTATTAATTGAACTTCATGTGTTCCTTTTGCAGTAACTTGTCTTTTGGAATGGATCGTTGATTTTAAGCTGAAGGGTATTGCAGTTGTAATTTTCTTAAAGATTGTTTTCCCTGCATCAACCGTCCCGCCATTTGGATAAAGGATATTTGGTATAATCTCAGCCTTATAATCATACCCGGTCTCAATTAGTGAAGTGTTATCATTAACTTGAACAGTAGTAGTTGCCGGCTGCAAAAAGGTATATATTGTTAATCCAACAGATAAGACCAACAAGATTACAATAATGGTATAAAGTTTTTTATTATACCTCTTTAACATATTCGTTAAAGTCCCTGGCAATTTTCACACCTCACTTGTCTTTCTCAACTTACATCGGGTATTTTTGATCTAATCTCCGCACTCCCTCCATCCCAGCGGATATTTATTTTCAAGATCCCTCCGATTAATTCCGTTTGTTCCCCAATAATAGTAAATTCTTTTACTTTACCAGGAGGTATTAGATTAGGGAAACCTTCATTTGCATTAGATATTTTTTGAGAAGTATGCTCAAGATTCACAATGCTTTCTATTTCTATAGGATTTCCAGTATTATTTTTAATCGCAAATACATTATTTTTTCGATAGGAAATAGCAATAAGTGCATTTTCCTCAGAGCTAATTGATAAAATTGCCTTGTTCGAGATTTCAGCCTTTGTAAAACTATTTATCTGAATAAGATGGATAGATATCATAAAAAATATTGCGAATAAAGAATAGATTAATTTCATCACTTCCTCCTTACATGGAAGAAAGCCTAATTAAACTAAACAACTGTCTAAATTAATTCAGGCTAGTAGCACCAGAATTGCATACGTCAAAGATGGACAGATATAGGACGTATATCACAGGTTCCATTACTTATATTCACTCGCATAGTCTATTATAACTATATGCATTGGATAATTTTGTTAGTTTATGATGTTAAGTCGTCTCTATTTTTGTATATAATTGTCGTCTTCATATTTCTGTTTTTTTAAAATAGAAAAAGGAAGAATAATCGTGGTTCATTTATTCTTCCTCTTATATTTCTGCTTATTTTGCTTCAGACTCAACGACGATGGATCCTAATAATTCCTTATTTGACACTTGAACTCCACTCGGAAGGCTAATTTTTACTGCGACACTTCTTACATTTTGCATACCAGATTTAACTTCTGGGCCTACATTATCAAACACTAAGGACTGTCCCTTTGTTCCCCAAACTGGTTCAGATGTATTTCTAGTTCCCGATCCAAAAGTAATATATTGCTTATATTCTCCCGTCGCACGAACGGTTACCTTAACTGTTTCAGCTGATTTGTTTCTTAGCGTAAACACATGGTTCCATTGGTATACACTATTCGGCTGAAGACCGTGAAATTCTTCTTGACCATTTCCACCATTAATTCCTTTACCAAACTGGAAGAAAAGTTCACCATTCCTCATCACAGTTGTTTTATCTTTTGCCCCAATTTTATTTTCCCATGACCAAGGTGCATCCGCTTGAAGGGTTACGAGCGCTTGATCTGTATTAACAATTTTCAATTCTGCAGCATTTGTTACTGTTGCCTTATTGTAAGACATAGCTGCCATTACGCTGGAAATGGCAAGTAGCAGCACGACCATTAATAATCCTCTTTTTGTTTTCAAATATATAGCCTCCCTTTATTTTTTGGCTAGTTCGTCCCTTTATAAATTCAGTATAGGAGGTTTTTGATTTCTTTTCGTCACTCTCAAGTGTGCATTTACATAATCCTTTGTCTACTCTTAAAATCCTACTTTTTGCTAGTTCCTTGGTGTGCCTTATTACACCCTATCGTTCTACTTTTTGATAACGAGCGGTATACTTTTGTACCATTTGAATTCTACTTTAGAAGGCTTATTCCATCCGCTATTTACAATAAAATGAAGGGTGAGGAGGATTGCTATGAAAGTATTATCGAAGATTCTAAATGTCATATTAGTTTTTCTTGTTTTATGTACTTTAATTGCTGCAGTTGGTTCTGCTATTACGAAAAAACCTGTATTACTAACCGTCATCAGATCAAATAGTATGTACCCGGTCTGGGAACGTGGTGACATGGTGATTATTGATAACCTTCATCAGGATGAGCACATTTATAAAGGAGATATAGTATTTTTTAAAGCTGAAAAAGGCAGTCTTGCTTCAAAAGGTTGGATTGCCCATCGAGTAGTCAGTGGAAATGCAAAGGAAGGCTTCATTACGAAAGGTGATGCAAATAAATTTTCTGACCAAGATTCAAACTCCACAGACTCGATTGAGCAAAAATGGATAGCTGGAAGAGCTATGAAAATAGGAGAAAATCCAATTGTTCTAAAGAAAATAGGTTATTTATCATTATGGATGGAAAAATATCAAAGCAATCCTTTCCTTTTACCCAGCTTTGCACTAATTCTTGGGATTATTATAGCCATTGGAGAATTACGGCCCGGACAAAAACGCAAAAAACAAAGGAACGGAATGGAGCTGCAGCTTATCTATTTTATAGGAGGGTTCTCGATTTCTATTATAGTGGGCGGTACAATGATTTCTTCCGGAAATACATTAAAGCAAACTTATGAAGTATCTGAACAGAGTCAAGGTGTCATAATGGGCAGTGATGTTGGAATGCTCAAGGTTGGTGACACTGTTTCCCGACCATTATCTGAGATAAAAAACGAGGGGATCTTTCCATTAATAGGAGTAATCACTACCAACGACAAGCAAATAAAATTAAGCCATAAAAAATTGACTATTTTAAAGGGACAGCAGATTGATACTACCTACACAGTAACTGCTGAAAGTCCCGGCAAATATAAATCAACTATTAAAGTTGGAATATTTTATCCACTTTTACCCTCTTCATTTATCTATTTCCTTGCCAAAAAAAGCTATTGGCTTGCATTGGTCATTGTTTCGATTGTACCAGGGCTGCCGCTAATGATTTACCCATTTATTGATAGAAAAATGAGAAGAAGGACTTTTAATGTGCTTAGAAAGAAAAAAAGGAAGTTACAGAGGATTTTTCAAAGTTAATTTTTTAAAACGTTTATAGGTGAAGGGTTCTACTGGCCCAGACGCCTATAAACGTTCTTCTTCTTTAAGTCGACTTACTAACCATATAATTCGATATCTACGGTGCATTTGATCTATTTCCATTATCTAAAACTATAAAGTCTTTTTTACAAACTAAATTTTCCTCAACATAAACGTTTGCTGAGTAAGTATTCCCACTTACTACAGGATAATCCCATGTTGAAAACCGGACCTGATAATGAGGTTCATCGATATTTTCGGGGAATTTTAAGGTACCATCGGCTGGTGAGAAAATATAGCTTCCGGAAGTGGTTTTAATCCCAGACCCGGAAATGATTAGTTTTACATTTTGATGTTGAGTTACATCTAAATTACCGTCACTATCCCTTAAATGGAACTTTATTGGCGTCGTTGATTTTTGCTGCATCGTATAGTTCCGATTACTGAAAGGCGGTTCAAAACAGCCGTCGGTGGGAATTTCCTCCTCATGGCCAATGGCTGTAAAATCAAAAGCTACCGAGGTTGTTTTCCCTTGAGCATCATTGCCGACATATAAAGGAAGTTGTGCCGTAAATGTTAAATCTCTGCTATCGGTTTTTGCAATAGTACCCAGTGCAAACTGACTTAATCCATTAAGCGGTCCTTCATAAAGCTTACCCTGACCATCATAAATCGATAACTGAATTTGGTTATACAAATTTAAATCCCCGGATTCCTGACGTGAGCTAACGGTATAATTAAAATCCAAATTCCCATTATTGGATATCTTTAAAACGGAGGTTTTCTTGTCTCCTGGAGCCAGGTTATCGGCTATAAGGAATCCGTTGGATGGGGAGGTGGAAATATCTACGTTGTAAACGGTTTGGTCGGCTTCCGTTCCTCTAATATTCATTAAAAAGACCAAGAGGATAATAATAGGAATAATAACTACAATTGGAATAAACATCTTTTTTTTTCTCAAATGAATCCCTCGCAGGACCTAAACCGCGGAAGTATAAAACCGCGGTTTAGGCAAAAATTACGGATTATTTTTATCTTGTTCCCAATCAGTTTTAAAAGTGAAGTATACCGATTTTCCTTGCATATCATTAGGATTGATACCTGATCCTGCAGGTGGATCTTTCAAAAATTCAACAGTGAAACCTAATAAAGCAGCTTCGTCTTTTGCTATTTTAATATTTTCTGCTTTAAAATTGATTTGATTATTTACCATAGAGGACAGGTCAGCTTCATAGATGTTTTTAACTTCAAATCTTCCTGAAGAATCTGTCCCATCACTTGGCAAATTATTCATTTGACTTATTAAATAGCTATTAGTATAGTTCATCAAATCAGCTGCTGTTTGTTGATCTTCCAAACTAGCTGCTGGATGATCATTTCTCCACTGGCTATAGCCAAAATTAATATAATTCATAATAGTATCCATAAAAGTAGCATTTACTGCCTTAATAGGTCCGGCAGTTCCATCGACATCAATTTTTTTGACATTCCAAACAATTACCTTCGATTGTCTGGCAAATAGCAATGCATTATCGTAATCATCTCCAGAGGAGACTTCAACTGCTGATGAGTTAGTTGGGAAAATTGATAATGTTTTTAACCTCGCATCAAGTGTTCCAGTATTCTCTAAAAATAATCCGCGTGTATTCTTATCACCTGGAGCCCAATAACCCGTTGGCATCCCGCCAAGTACCACTCCATTATCTGGTGATTTTGTATAGAACATTGGGCCATTATTTGGAACATCATCTTTTTTAGCGGTAATACTAATGGTCCCCGATGAGAATGAATTGTTTGTATTTTGAGCGGAACTTGTAAAGATAGCGTAAGTAGCTCCACCAGCAATTAGGCTAAGACCCAATACTCCAGATGCCGATAGAAGAGCTAGTTTTTTCTTAATGTTCATCTTTTTGCCTCCTTCCTACCTTAATTAATAAGGGTGGCTATACTGCCACCCTTATAATTAGTCGGTTACTTAAATAAATTAGTTGTTTGCAGTTTGCTCTGCATTTACAGTGATTCCGAAAGTAGCTGATTTACCTTGGTAACCGTTTCCTGCATCTTTTGGAAGTTCATATTTTACATATAAATCCTCCGAACTACTAGGTGCTAGAACTCGATTATTATCAGTGTTAGGAGTTATAACATTCCCATCCTTATCATAAATAGTAATTGTCAATGGATATCCATCACCAGTAGTAGGTCCATCTCCATCAGGATCTTGTTCTGCAAGCGCTCCTGTTAAAGTAGTTGCAATATCGTAACGAAGTTCAAGTGATCCGCTGTTCGATACAGTAATCCTTTTTAAGCCATTATCTGGTTTAGTGGCATCAAAAACACCATTTTTATCCCCAGGAGCCATATTATTAACAGTAAAGTATCCTGCACCGGTTGGATCCTGTTGATCAAGGTTTATTGTTAGGGTACCCGCAGCAAATGTGTTATTAGTATTGCTTGCAGAGCTAGTAAAGATTGCAAACGTTCCACCACCAATTAATGTTGCCCCCAATGCTGTTGATAAAATTGCTCCCCCGATTTTCTTTTTAAGACTCATGAATGTTTCCTCCTCTTTTTTTCCTTGGTATGTACCAGGAATAAAATAATTTATATTGAACTTCCTTGAAATTCAAGAAAGAATCAACCAGTTAAGCAGATGGATTTTCATTTTTTGCTTCAATTGATGAAATAGTTTTCCAAATTGATAGAATTGACCAGCCAACAATAAGAACACCAGGGATAATTAACAATAAAACAGCTCCCATTTTTGATTTCATGAAATTAAGCGCGTAACCTACAAATGGAATAGTGAAGTTATCATATTGAGCTACAACTCTCCCAACCGTCACTGGGTCTGGATCTTTTGAATCGTTGTTATCCCCTTTGGTAATGTACTGGACAGATGATTGTACCTTTTGAACTTCAATAATTCTGTGAGTAATCAATTTATTGGAATCATCTTTTGATTTAAAAGTAATAATATCCCCCTTTTTAAACTTGGTGGGGTCTGCTACCGGTGTAACTGAAATGATTGAACCAGTTTTAATCCCCGGTTCCATTGAACCTGATAGCACAGTCATAAATTCATGTCCGAAAACTTTAGGCGTACCTCCGTCTCCAGCCATCTTCGAAGAAATCACCATAAGTATCATGCAAAGAAGAACACCATAGATAAAAATCCCCGAAATCCTACTAATCCATTTTTTTGTACTTTTCATTCACTCAACCATCCTTTTAATCTATTTATTAGTACATTGATTAACCATGATGGACTTACTAAAGGTTACCGGAATTCCTTCAATTGATAGTTCCGATCCATTATCACCAGGCTTGAGAGGGTGTTGGAATGCAACGAACTTATATACACCTGCTTTTTGAGGCTTGTAGGTTAGTTTTACGGGTGAACTCATTGAAGCCATTTTTGGGATAATCCCTTCATTGAACACCAGTTCCCCTTTTACGCCTTGCGGATTTACTGGGTTTTCAGTTGGATCATAATAGACGTAGTACTTAGAGGGGATAGCCATATCACCTGTTCCCCCATTTTGGATATAAGCAAAAATTCCACTGCAATCCCCACCATAATTGTTTGTAAATGCTAAAGAACTTTTATCCCACACCCAGCTGGCTTTTGCCTGAAAGGTGGAGGTGTTTTTGGCTTGTGATGTGAATATTGCATTTGTATTAGATGTAAGGTTTATCAAAGCAAACATAAAAAGGTACCAGATAAGGCCTGCATTACATATAATCAAAAGCTTTCTATGTCTTTTTCTAAACTTTCTCATTCTGGTAAATCTGATTGTTCTCACTCCCAATCATTCGTTTTTAAATGATTTGGTAATATCCTCTTTAAAGGTCGGACCATTCTTTTCATGAGTTATATAATTCTTAATTAAGAACAACCTAACAATAGAAATTGAATCTCAGCTGATTTGCAGCTAATCCCTTTCCTCACTTCCAATATTAACTATTTCCACAAACACTTTCGCCCCACTGCAGGGTAATCTTTCTGTTTCGTTTGAATTAAATTAACTAAGACTTTCGACTAGGTCCAAATGGTATATTAAGAAGGTTTATATGGTACTTTCGTATTATTCATTGGTACTTGAAAAGGCACTTATTAAGACACATAAGTGATCCTGGTTAAAAAAATAAGGCCCTTCATAAATAAAACAAAGGGACGGATATTCTGCCCCAAAGCAGAATAATCGTCCCCGTGCAATTCATTCCCCTTCTTTCCCCCCATAGTTCAGCCTTTTCTATTTTACATAGATAATAGTTTTTTCTAAAAAAAGCCATCCTAAAGAAGAAAACGCTGCTTCCAAGTTCCGTGTTTTTATGAATCTTATACTACCTACAATTGAAGGGAGATTTAGCTGTGAAACTGTATCAAGTAAGAAAAGGGCAATTTGTGTACTATAACAATGAGCTACACAAGGTATATGGTGTAAAACCAATGTATAAATTCTCCGTTCATCTTATAAAGCTAAGAGATTTAACACAGCATATAACCAATGCAGCGAGTGTGGAGAGATATATACCGAAGGAAAATGACAGTTTTATTTTTGATCATAAAGTATACACACTCCGGAACAATCAAAGACCTCAAGTTGGAGACTATATTTTAATTAATAATCCCGCCCCTGATACCCTGGATCATTACTCTTTAAATGAAATTGAAGTGGTTGAAACTGTTGATAACAAAGGGGTCATTACAAGCGATTTAGATGGTATCAAGCATAACGAATATTTATTGATGGTACCTGGCCGTGCACCCGACAGTCATCCTATCGATTATAAAGACATTGCAAATCTTGAAGAAGGCTTGGATGACACCCTCCCGCAAATTGTTCATCCATATGGGGAGTTATCGGCACAGTTGGGAGACATTTATAAAAAGAAGGATAGTGATGTATTAATAGAGGCTATGGTGATCGCGATTAAAGGGCAAACCATTTATCTTGGCGGCGGGTTAGAGGTGCCGCATGAAGAGTTGATGAATACGGATAGGTGGGAATTTCAATACAACCCTTTTAATAACTGACCGAGCTAAATCTATTTAAATAAGTATTCATCAATTGCAGGAGGTTTCCATGGAAAAGTTTAAAGAAAATAGTGTATTTATTATCTCTTTATTGCTGACCCTCATTTTTATTATCTGGGGAGTTTTTTTTACAGATAATCTTACCAAAGTTACCAACGCCGTTTATAATGGCTCCATTGATTATCTGGGTTGGGTTTATCTCGGTGCCACTCTATTCTTTGTCTTTTTTTCTATCTACTTGTTGTTTTCAAAGTATGGGAATATCCGGCTGGGAAGGAGAACTGATAAGCCTGATTTCTCTACCGCTTCTTGGCTGGCCATGCTGTTCGGTGCGGGTATGGGGGTCGGAATTGTATACTGGAGCGTCGCTGAACCAGTAACCCATTACACAGCTCCTCCGTACGGGAAAGGTTATACGATTGACGCAGCCAACACCGCAATGAAATATACTTTTTTCCATTGGGGCCTGCACCCATGGGCCATTTACACTGTTATTGGGTTAGCCCTTGCTTTTTTTCAATATAATAAAAGGCTCCCTGCAGCGATCAGTTCAGCATTCCATCCCATTTTGGGCGACAGGATTTACGGCCCGATTGGCAAAACGATTGATATCCTGTCCATCTTTGCAACAGTCTTTGGGATTGCAACCTCCTTGGGGCTTGGGGCGATGCAGGTTACTGCAGGTATGCATGACATATTTGGCATTCCTAATACATTATTTATCCAGTTGATTGTCATTGTGGTCGCAACAGTCCTTTTTATTATTTCCATTAATACAGGCCTGGAAAGAGGAATTAAATACTTATCCAATGCAGCCATCATCTTTTCAGTGGCA
This sequence comes from Neobacillus sp. SAB-20_R2A, assembly GCF_049568635.1. Lineage (NCBI taxonomy): Bacteria > Bacillati > Bacillota > Bacilli > Caryophanales > Bacillaceae > Neobacillus > Neobacillus sp. SAB-20_R2A. Next base: position 5,890,280 of record NZ_CP145895.1, read on the forward strand.
ATCCTTGTGCTGATTATGTTTGTCGGTCCAGCCCTAACCGTTATTAAAGTCTTTTTTAATACAACAGGCCTGTATTTAAGTGACTTTATACATATGAGTTTACGGTTAAGTCCTTTTGGAAAAGGCGAGAAATGGATTGCTTCGTGGACCTTGTTTTACTGGGCTTGGTGGATAGCCTGGGCGCCATTTGTCGGCATGTTTATCGCCCGGGTGTCCAGAGGGAGGACAATAAGGGAATTTGTTATTGGCGTTTTGATTGTTCCGACACTTGGAACCTGTCTTTGGATGTCCGTTTTTGGCGGTTCAGCACTTGAGCTTGTTCAACATTCTGGAAACCATGATTTGGCAAAACATATCGCCGAAAATGTGTCCTTGTCCATATTTATTTTCTTCGACCACCTTCCATTAAGTTCCTTGTTAAGCATTTTAGGTTTCGCGGTAGTAGCTATTTATTATATAACTGTTGCCGATACCGCGACCTTTGTATTGGGGATGCTTAGTGAAGGTGGAACGTTTAATCCTTCTAACAAAATAAAAATGACATGGGGTGTCATCCAATCTGCTTTAGCTGCTGTTCTGCTGCTCGCGGGCGGTTTGGAGGTTTTACAAACTGCTTCCATTGCAGCCGCACTTCCATTTGCCATAATCATGCTCGCCATGTGCTACTCCTTGCTGACAGGCCTAAAAAAGGAAGCTGAAATGCAACAAGGCAATAAAAGAAGCGCGCAGCACTATAGCCTAAAGAACGAAAATAGTTGATTAAATAATAAGTAAATTTGTTCGGCAAAAGACTCCTTCAGACGCGATAAGCAAGCAGCGGTTTTTAATCAAACATTAATCACTAAAACAAAGGCCCTATCCAGTTTTTATTTGGATAGGGCCTCTGATTTTACCTTTTCATGGTAATAAAAAGTGTTTTATTTTAATATGTCATCAATGGAATTTGTCACATGAATCGCCCGTGGTTTATAGTCTGAGAGATAAGTGACTGCCCCTTGACCGCCGAGGTAAAAGGCAATGTCGGTTTGCTTTTCAGCAAATTGATCTAATCTCTGCAGCAGTTGAGGATCTGTTTCAAATGGTATAGCGGTTGTAGCGGACAACAGAACGACATCCGGCTTTAACTTGCAAACCAATGATTCAATCGCACCTGGTGCAGGAGAAGCCCCGATTAACTGAGTTTTCCATCCCTTCATCATGAAACGCAATAGGATCAGATGCAGTGGTACTTCATGTTGTTCAGTTGGCAGACATGCTCCGAGAACGAATGGAACATTTTCCCGATATTGATAATTTCGTCGAATTTGAACCAAGAAATCTCGTACTACCAGACTCGATACAGATTCCTGATATTCATCCCACTCATGACTCTCCCACTTTCTTCCTACCTCTTTTAAAAAAGGTACCACGATAGTGGTTAGAAAACGCTCTATCCCTACATGATGAAGCGCTTGTTTTAAGATAAAATTTAATTCTATTTCATCACAGTGCCTGCCTTTTTCCAGAAGCTGAAGGACATACTCATTCCATTGCTCATAACGGGGGGAATTCTCCATTTGTACCGGTACTGGGTCTTCATCAATCTCTTTTGCAAGCATGGCGGCTTGTTTTAGCGAGTGGCCTTGTTCCGAAAGTAGTTTGATTTTTAAAAGCGTTTTGACATCCTGTTGGCTATATATTCGATAACCATTCTCCAATCGCTTCGGTTGAATAACCCCATAACGCTCTTCCCATTTTCTAATCACTTGTTTTGATAATCCGGTCATATCTGCAACTTGTTGAATTGCAAATAGTCCTTTTTCATCAGATTGATACATCCATTTCATCCCCTTAATACCTGGTCCGTCCCCCATAGCCATACTTAGTATATCGAATCTCTATACTTTGTACAACGTTACCCCATAAACATTATACAAAGATTGAAGATAAAAAGTCCCCTCAGTTATTATAAAACCCCGGAACACCTGTATAATGTTTTCTATATTTTATTATACAAACATTTGACAAAAAGATTATCTCCGTTAATAATTAAGTAAAATTGGAATTTAATACTTTCGAGAAAGGGAGTGACGGGGTGTTTTTAGCCTGGCAGGAAATTAAAAAAAATAAACTTCGTTTCACTTTGATTACAGGGATTTTAATGCTCGTTTCCTATCTTGTCTTTTTTCTCTCTGGACTTGCAACTGGTCTCGCCAGTCTGAATAGGGAGGCGGTTGATAAATGGAGAGCGACAGCGATTATCCTTACCGAGGAATCAGATAAAAGCTTGTACCAATCATCCATGTCAATCGATCAGCTAAACGACATTAAAGCGAAAAAAACGGCGGTAATCGGTCAGCTAAATGCAATTGCCAGCAACGGCGATAACAAGCAAAATATCTCTCTCTTTGGTATTAACAAAGAGGAATTTCTAATGCCAAATGTGGAGGAAGGCAGAGCTTTTAAAAAAGCAAATGAAGTGATTGCTGACGATTCACTCAAAGACAAGGGATTCAAATTAGGTGATACATTATCCCTGTCGTCCAGTGATCAACAATTAACAATCGTTGGATTTACAGACCATGCCCGATTTAATGCTGCACCTGTTCTATATGCAAATCTTGCAACCTTCCACCAAGTCAAGTTCGGTGAAGCAGCCGATCAGAAACAAGATCAAGTTAACGGAATTGTTGTTCAGGATGCTTCTATTTCAAATCTCACCCAAAATGATGATCTAAATTCCATTGAAATTGAATCATTCATTCAAAATTTACCGGGTTACACTGAACAAAAACTCACCTTAAATTTCATGATTTACTTCCTCTTTGCTATTTCTTCCGTCATTGTCGCCATTTTCTTGTATGTGTTGACCGTGCAGAAGATTAGTATGTTTGGTGTTATGAAGGCGCAAGGTATTTCCAGCTCTTATTTATCTTGGTCTGTTATAGCCCAAACCTTTATTTTAGCATTCATAGGAACAACAGCAGGGTTTGCCTTCACACTCATTTCAGGAGCCTTTTTACCGGCAGCGGTTCCTGTTTCATTTGACCTGGCCTTGATGGTCTTCTATGGCCTCATTCTAATGGTTGTTGCCACCGCTGGTGCTGTCTTCTCGGTCTTGACGATTGTACGAATTGATCCGCTGAAAGCGATAGGAGGATAAACTATGGCAGTGTTGGAGTTACATCAAGTAAAGAAGAGTTTTGGAAGCGGCCATAAGAAAGTGGAAGCCTTAAAGGAAACAGAATTTCTTGCCCACCGAGGCGAGTTGATAGCAATTATTGGCCCGTCGGGGTCTGGAAAAAGTACCTTTCTCACTATTGTCGGGGGGTTATTAACCCCAACCTCAGGGGATGTAGTCATCAATGGCCAAAACCTAACCACGTTGAATGAAAAAGCCCGTTCACAAATCCGACTCAAGGAAATCGGATTTGTGTTACAAGCGTCGAACCTAGTCCCATTCCTCTCCGTGGCCAATCAATTGAAACTATTAGACAAAGTGAAAAAGGGAAATATGTCAAAAATGGAGCGGAATCAACTGTACGAGGAGTTGGGAATTAGTGACTTACTCATGAAATATCCATCCGATTTATCCGGCGGGGAACGCCAGCGTGTAGCCATCGCTAAGGCTCTGTACAGCAACCCTTCGATTATTTTAGCTGACGAGCCGACAGCCTCCCTTGACTCAGACCGTGCCTATGAAGTCATGGAGCTGCTGAAAAAAGTCACGAAGCAGAAACAAACGACAACCATCGTAGTGACGCACGATATTCGGCTTGTCGGATATTGCGACAAAGTCTACCGAATGACGGATGGTGTCCTTTCAGCAGTTTCAGAGGAGTCCTCCAAAATGAACAAAAAGGCAAAACTATACGACTGACAAAGGCTTGGTTTTTACCAAGCCTTTCTTTTGAGATTATGAACTATTCCGAGTACACCTATAAATCCAGTAGACCTCAGTATTACCCAATCAAGATAATCCACTATTTACCTTAAAATTCTACATATAAAAGTTTTTTATAACATATTATATATTTTTTGCATTTTATTTATTTTCATTATTGCCTTATGATTGGTCTGTAGCAATTGATAATTACTTCCTTAAGCCTTGGCTTAAAACCTTAAGAAAGCAAGGTTTAACTTAACGGAGCATATTTATAAAAGTCTCTGTCTGCAGGACAGAAATAACTTAAAAATAAGGAGAGGAATTTTTATGTGGATTATAACTCGTTATTTAGATTCAAATATTCCTATGTTTGAATTTAAAACAGAACAAGAAGCAAGAGAGACTCTCAAAAAAATGAAGGGCTATAACGTTCTTTCTGAAGTTGTATACTTCAATGACCCTTGTTTTCAGCAGGAATCAGCATAAGAGTACGCCTGGTTCATTGTAAACACATAACGAAAAGGCCAATGTTTTGAACATTGGCTTTTTCGTTATGTATACTATCTCCTAATATCTCAATCCTCATTTACTTATGATAAGGTTCCCCCCGGTTAATCCGAAACGCCCGATAAATCTGTTCAACCAATATCAACCTCATCAACTGATGGGGAAAAGTCATCCGTGAAAAGGACAGCTGCTCGTTTGATCTTTTTACCACCTCATCACTTAACCCCAATGATCCGCCAATTACGAAAGCAAGCTTACTTTTTCCATAAGTCGCAAGCTTATCCAAAGTATCTGCCAGCTCTTCCGATGATTGCATTTTCCCTTGAATCGCCAACGCAATCACATATGTATCCTGACTAATTTTCCCCAAAATCCGTTCACCTTCTTTGTGTTTCACCTGCACCATTTCCAGCTCACTTAATTCTTCCGGGGCCTTCTCATCGGCAACCTCGACGACTTCTACTTTCGCATAGGCCGATAATCTTTTTAAATACTCCTCAATTCCCTGCTTCAAATACTTTTCTTTCAGTTTACCAACCGTAATAATAGAGATATTCACAATCCACAACCCTTTAACATTTGATTACAAACAGTTTACAAACAACTTATCCACAGAAGTTATCCACATATTCACAATTTTTATCCACATCTTGTATGGAATCATTTGTTCCCCACAATATATACAGCCTGTTTTCGACAATATTCACAGGTTGTTGATAAATTATCCACACCTAATTTATTTAAAATTGGATAGGTTTCATATTCCTCCAAAATTGTATCCATTGCCTCACTCACATGTTCCTCACAACAATAAATCATTTTATTACACCATCCCGAACAAAATTCAATCATCTATAGCTTTTACCAAACCAACGTGTTCAAAACAAGCTAAAAGCCTCATTTATCATAGCAAATAGAAAAAGAGAAGTGAATGATCACTTCCCTAAATCAACAGCATTATTGAGTTTTATCACTAGCCAATGTCATCGTTACTTCTTTGAGCTTGCCGTCCCGATAGAATTTAATCATCATCTGCTCACCGATTTTCTTTACCTGATATAAATGCTTCCTTAGATCAATGACATCATTAATTTTCTGTCCGTCCATTTCAACTATGACATCCAATTCCTGTAGACCTGCAACCGCTGCTGGTGAGCCTGGAACTACCTGGCGAATCGCTACCCCATGCGTCACATCGCGCGGCAATTTTAATGCTTCCTGCTGGTAATAGGCAGGAATTTCATCAACCGATTTTAAATCTACACCCATATATGGCCGCTTGACGCTGCCGAATTGTTCTAAATCGTTAATAACCGGCTTAGCTGAATTTATCGGAATCGATAAGCCGATTCCTTCAACGGCCTCCTGGGAAATTTTCATCGAATTAATACCGATTACCTGTCCGGCCATATTAATTAAAGCACCGCCGCTGTTTCCTGGATTGATGGCAGCATCGGTTTGCAATACTTCTGATTGCCAATCAATGATGCCGTCCTGATTGATATCAACAGGAATCGTCCGCTTCAATCCAGATATAATCCCCTGTGTGACTGAACCAGAGAAGGTAGGACCAAGCGGGTTGCCGATGGCAATAACCGGTTCACCCATCTTTAAGCTGTCAGAATCACCGAATTCCGCAACCTTTTTAATCTTTCCAGCATCCACTTCAAGCACGGCCAAGTCTGTCCAAATATCGCTTCCTAATAGCTTGGCCGGTATCTTTGTACCATCCGAGAGACTAACCTCGAGCTTTGTAGCCCCCTCAACGACGTGGTGGTTTGTTACCACAAAAGCCCTGCTGCCAGAAGCCTTATAAATCACCCCTGATCCGGTTCCTGCCGGATCCTCTGTATTATTTTCTCCGTTATCCCAGAATCCTGATGACTGAATGTTATTAATTCCAACAACAGCAGCAGCTGTTTTATCGATAGCATTAGTGATATTGGTGTTAACATCGTACGATATTTGTTTATGTACAACATTTTGCTTAGATGTATTATCTATTTCTGTCACAGTACTTTGCTGTGGCTCTACTTTGTATGGAAGAACACCGCGGTTGGCAAGAGCAGGGATGGAGACAATCACCAAAATAGCTCCCAAAACGGCTCCAACCAGGCTGGCAATAAAAATTCCACTTTTATTTCCTTTTTGCTCCCGATAGCGATTTGGAGAATGATCATCATAATAGCCCAATTTACACCATTCCTCTCTACAGAACCATTGCTAACGTTTATTTTGGCTTATATAAACTATTATACTCCAATACAAGGTATTTACTAAAAATTTGCATAATATTCCATGAAACTTCATCTTTTGTTCATACTTTTTTCATACTAAAAAAAGAGAGGAGCCTTCAAAGTGAAAGCAACCTCTCTATACTGCAGTTAGCACGGTCGGTATTTTTGGGTCTGTGTCATACAGGTCAAATTGTTCGCCGACTATTAAGCCGCGGCTTTCCAATGTCTGTGACACTGACATTCTTGCTAAATCCTTCATATTGTTATCTAGGCTTAAATGCGCGAGATAAATTCGTTTAGTCCGGTCACCAACGACCTCACTCATCGCAAGTGCTGCATCTTCATTGGAAACATGGCCGACATCACTTAAGATTCTTCGTTTAATGTTCCAAGGATATCTGCCCATCCGCAGCATTTGCACATCATGATTGGATTCAAAAATATATACATCGGCATCTTTGATTATGCCCTTCATTCGATCGCTTACATAACCAGTATCAGTAATTTGCACGAGCTTTTTGCCGCCGGAATGATGGAAAATATAAAACATTGGCTCAGCCGCATCGTGGGAGACCCCAAAAGATTCAATTTGAACCGAACCAAAGCTTTTTACCGATTCCATATCAAACACAAACTTCTGCTCAGTTGGGATTGCACCTACTAAACCATCCATGGCCCGCCAGGTTTTTTCATTTGCATAGACTGGCAGCTTATATTTACGCGCTAAAACGCCAATCCCTTTGATATGATCGCTGTGCTCGTGGGTTACAAAAATGGCAGAAAGCTTGCTGATATCCCGGTCGATTTGCTGAAACAGTGCCTCCATTTGCTTTCCGCTTAAGCCTGCATCGACTAGAAAGGAGTGCTCTTCAGCCTCTACATATAGGGCGTTGCCTGTACTGCCGCTTGTAAGAATGCTATAACGTAAAGACATACATTTCACTCCACATTAGTTTTTTCATCGCCTTTGAATTGGATGATTTGCCCTTCAAAAGCATTTACAAATAAATTTTCCTTATCATTGACCACAAAGTGCCAGGTTGGCGCCAACACCTGGGAGGCTGCTAATTGGATACGTGTTGAGTAGCCAAGCTCCACCTTGGTAATCTTGCTTTTTGGTTTGATGTCTCCCTTTTGGTGCAACGTTTCAATCGCTTTTAACGGCGTGAGTATTTCTTCCTTCGCCGCCATCTTTTCGAAGCCCTCAAGATAGGTCTGCTGATAAGAGACGATTTCATTTTCAGAATTATACGTAAAGGTAATCATCCCATTAATATTTTTGTATAATGGAAAGCTTTCATATTGTTGAAAATAGGTGATCGTACTCTTTTTCTCATTTTTCTCCCCAAATTGATACTGGTCTCCGTACAAAATATTGTCCTTTAAAAAGGAGGCCAATTCAGCAGGTTCGAACTTATTGCTTAATGAAAACGGCTTTTCAAATTCCGCTTGAAGAATGGTACCAGGGTCCTTAAGGGTAACGGACTGCCCTTTCAGCTTTGCCGTATCACTTTTTGTAAAAACCTTTGGTTTTGCACTTAAGTACTGCGACTTTATTTTCGCTGTCGGCAGTTCTTCGTATTTAATTTCGTCAGCCTTTAGTTTCTCTTCAAAAGTAGTTTCAGTTACGAATTCATATTTATTGGCATCACGGATTTTCATAAATTGAAATAACAGATATACATCTAGGATTAAGAATGTAACGATGAAAATTGTCTTGATTTTACTCCAATCCATGTGCCGGCCCCCCTAGGTCATCCATCGTAAGCTCTCCCCATTGTTTATCGTAGCGATAGAACCAGGCAGGCTCTAAAAGGATTAACTGGTTTTCCTCCGAATCCCGATCCATTCGATACCCTAATACTAACTCCTCGAGAAGCTCTGACTTAAAATTCCTTTTATTCTCCAAGAAATTTAACACATCATGACCGGAAGCCCGTTTCACCGTTTTCATTTCGGTTGTCAGCGGCAGCTCCAAGGAAATGTTGGGCCGTATATATTTAGTAAGTTCATTTCGGCCCCATACCTCTGTAATCTCAGAAATGCCCCGTTCACTAAAAACTGGGTAGCCATCACCGGTATAAAGACGAAAAACAACAGTGGCACTGTATTCATTTTTTGAAACATAATGATAGGAATCCGTCCAACCGCCATGTTCGTTGATTAAATCAATACTGCGCTTCACCAAGTCATAGGAATTATCGACAAAGTCATCATCTGCAGTCGGATTGACGTATGAAAGTATATTCGTATCATCACTGACTGTCATTTTACTTGAATCGCTCGTATATTCCTCCCCCGCACGAATCGGGTTCTTCTGCACATTGCTTGGGTCCCGGAACAAGGCTTCTTTAAACTTTTCCGAATTAAGCGTAACAGGCAAATACTTATACGTTTTCATCTCTGTTTCGCCTTCAGGTAAAAAGATCGTTTTATTAGCCGAGGGTTTATACGCAAAATATCGCGGTAAGCGAGGTGCATTTTTGAAAAAGTCCCGGTTAAAAGCAGTTAAATTGGCCGGTGAAATATGACTGATATAAACCTGTTGGTTTTCCGACGAAACAAAATAAACAATTCCATTCTCATTACTGGAATTCTCCACATTGATAATCATCCTATTAAAATTAAAGGAAGGTACCTTTTTCCCCTCAATGTTTAAGACACCACGATATAAAGCGATTGGGACCTCACCCGGAAAGATTAATTCTGCGTTTCCGGGACTGTGAATAAGGTCATTTATGTTTTCAACATTGTCGGTATAGTTTTTTAAATCAAAGATGGACCATTTGCTAATTTCCTTAATTACGTTGTCGACTTCATCCGGATTATTGGTCCCATAATGATCATTTCTAATATGAAACAAAATTCGGTCAGGACGAACGATTTTCTGCAGTTCTTGCTTTTCACTCACCGAGACTTCTGCCACATAGCTGTCATTTTCCATCGTGTCGAAGTTAGGCTGGTATGTCCAAAGATTCCAGGTTAAAAAAATACTGATGAAAACCAATATTGTTAAGATAATGGATTTTATATTTTCATATTTCATGACCATTCATCCTCTTCAGCACTTTCATATGGCAAGGAAAATGAAATGGTAGTTCCTTTCCCTTCCTTACTAGATGCCCAGATATTTCCGCCATGAGCACTGACAATTTCTTTAGCAATGGCCAGTCCCAAACCTGTTCCGCCCATTTTCCGCGTTCTTGCTTTATCGACTCGATAAAAACGGTCAAATATTTTCCCGATACTCTCTTTGGGAATTCCCATTCCTTGGTCTGATACGCTGACAATAATCGTCTCATTTTTTTCTTGTATAGTGAAGGTCACCTGTCCACCTTCAGGAGAATACTTCAGAGCATTGGAAATGACGTTGTATAAGACCTGAGTCATTTTATCTTCATCCATTTCAACGAAAATGCCATGCTTAGGGAGAATTCTTTTAAATGTTACGTTTTGCTCCTTTGCCATTTCAAAACGGTCAATAATTCGGTCATAAAAATCAACAAAGTTTACCCATTCCATTGTCATTCGATAATCAGTGCTGTCCATTTTTGACAATGTCAACAGGTCATTGACAAGGCGAATCATTCGTTCCGTTTCCTTGCTTGTCACTTCCAGAAAGTTCGGGGCAATTTCCTCGTCACGCCATGCCCCATCTGCTAGTGCCTCCAGGTAGCTTCTCATTGTTGTTAACGGGGTCCTCAGCTCATGGGAAACATTGGCCACAAACTCCCGTCTTTCGAATTCTATTTTTTCCTGCTCCGTAATATCATGCAGAACGCAAATCAGTCCGTTTACAAAGCCAGTTTCTTTTTGGATCACGGAAAAATTGGCCCTAAGGATGTATCTTTCCTGCTTAGTACTGTAATCCAGAATGAGCGAATCATTCTCCTCCAATAAATCTTCGAAGGTATTGGTGTCATCCAAATCTAATAATGACACAATCGGCTGGGAGAGCACTGTTTCACGTGAAACATCCAGCATTTCCGCTGCCGGTTCATTTATGAGGATGACCCGGCCTTTTCTATCCGTAGCAATAACGCCATCTGTCATATAGGAGAGGACAGAGGATAGCTTTCTACGTTCTCCTTCCGTCATCGCCTGGGCTTCCTGCAGCTTCTTCGTTAAATTGTTAAAGGTGATCGCCAGCGTTCCGATTTCATCGTACCCATACACCTTAACCTTACGAGAAAAGTTCCCTTTGGCCATTGCCAATGCCTGCTTTTTCATATCGGCAATCGGCCTTGTAATGGTCTGGGCTAACAAGATCCCTAATACAGCTGTGATTGACATGGCAATGGCTGTCCCCGTAGCAAAAATTTTATTAATTGTTTTCATTTGTTCAAAAACACTCTCAATTTTTGCGACAAGATAAATGGCCCCGATGACCTTCTTGCCGGATTTAATCGGAGTAGAAAGGACCCAGATCCGGTTTCCCGTCTTCTTATCAATTAACAGGGCACTTTGGTCTTCTTCCAAAACCATCGATTGTTTAATGCGAAGTTCAGTTGTTCTTTGGCCCACTACCCCTTGATTGTCTGAATCAGAGGTTCCGAGAATCTTTAGTGACCTGTTTTCAATCACCCGCACCTCTGAGATATCCCCGGCATTATCAAAATCCCTAAGGATTTTATTGATATCTTCCTCAAGCGTCGGGTCTTCCGAAGTTCTTTGTTTCTCTATTTCCTCGCGGATATTATATCCTAGTAAATTCACACGCTCTTTTAAGGCCGTTTGGAAATTTGTCCTCAATGTTTCCTCCAACTGCCGGACAAAATAAACACCGATAATCTGCATCGCAACTAAAAGGAGGAGTACATAGATAATCACAAATTTAACGTGTATCGAGCGAAAGAAGCCTACTTTTTTCACCAGTCACTACTCCTGTTCAGGATTCCGTAAGTAATAACCTACCCCGCGGCGCGTCACAATCCAGGCAGGATGACTCGGACTATCTTCAATTTTTTCACGAAGGCGGCGTACCGTAACATCGACTGTCCGAACATCGCCATAATAATCATAGCCCCAGACCGTTTGTAGTAAATGCTCACGTGTCATAACCTGCCCAATATGCTGTGCCAAGTAATAAAGCAATTCAAATTCACGATGGGTAAGCTCAATGGTTTCCCCACGTTTAGACACGACATAGGCATCCGGATGGATGACAAGAGCGCCCACGACTATTTCATTTGTTTCATTTTCCGCATCAGGCTGTGCAATGATTTGCTGATGGCGGCGCAAATTCGCCTTCACACGGGCGATTAACTCTCTAGTACTGAACGGCTTCGTCACGTAATCATCAGCACCAAGCTCAAGTCCCAAGACTTTATCAATTTCTGAATCTTTGGCTGTCAGCATGATAATTGGCATTTCGTACTTTTTTCGTACTTCGCGGCAAACCTCCATTCCATCTCTTTGCGGAAGCATAATATCTAACAGGATTAAATCTGGTTGGATTTCTTCAACTAATTGAAGTGCTTGGTTTCCATCATAGGCGCAATAGACATCATATCCTTCCTTTTTCAGGTTAAATTGAAGGATATCAGCAATCGGTTTTTCATCATCAACAACGAGAATTTTCTTTTCCATACCATTGCTCCTTTTTGTTTTTATTGTCTATTTTTTTCTTTTTAAAGTCATAACTACTCCATTTTACTTTACCACTGTTTCGCCTGAAATTCATCTATAACAAGTATTTGGAAGACTCCTTCCAGTTAACTACTAGGGTTTCCAAAAGAAAAAGCCTCTAGTTAAAACTAGAGACTGTTATCTGCTTAGATAAGAAAGTGGGTTTACCAAGCCGCCATTTTTGTATACTTCGAAATGGAGGTGGACACCAGTTGCATCTCCGGTTGCTCCCATAACACCAATGCCCGTTCCTTTGGAAACTGTCTGGCCGGCTTTTACATTAATGGAGGACATATGTCCATAGAGAGTACGCATTCCATTTTGGTGGTCAATGATGACTTTATTTCCATATCCGCCGCTGTCCCAGCCTGCTGAAACAACTACACCATTATCTGCTGCTTTGATTGTTAAATTGCTTGGTCTGGCAATATCGATTCCTTTATGCTTTTTGCCCCAGCGGAAGCCCATTTCACTGGATACATACCCGCCGACAGTCGGCCAAGCAAGTGTGCCCTCACCACGGGAAGGAATGGCCTTTGTTCCTTTAATGATAATGTTATTAATAGGCTGCTGCAGGATTTTCTCACTAGTAACGTCCTTTTGAGCAGCAACGCCATTTTGTTCTGAAATATGGTAGGTTACTGAACGAGATCCGTTTTGTCCTTCTTGTTGTACTTTCTGTTCTCCCTTAGGAAGATTTGCGTCTTCTTCGATTTGCGTTTCAAATGGAATGGTTTCGTTTTGGTTCACTTCTTTTTCAACGATTACATCCACGTATGGCTTTAAGGCCGTAATATTGATTTCCTGGCCGATTTTTATTAATGAATCTGCTGTTAATCCTGGATTCAAGGTTAGCAGTTCCGGAACTGTCAATCCATTTTGATGGGCGATTGATTCAAGTGCATCGCCATCTTGAACAGCGTATTTCTTTTCTTCCAAAGTGCCTTTTTGTAAAAAAGTAACAGCTTCAGCAGGAGTTACAATTTTTTGTAGTTCAACATTTTTCATTTCCACAGAAACATTTTTTGAAAGACTTACATTTAAAATACGTGTTTCATTTTCATTTAAAGCGGGTAATGTACTAGGGTCAGCCGACTTAAGCGCTTCAAGATCTTGCAGCTGCTGTTCAGTAACATACTGCAATTTAAGATTCTCGATTACGTCTTCTGCCGCACTCTTATTTTCTAAATAAACAACTGGTGCTCCATCGATCACAATGGCAGCCGCTTCTGCTTGAACTTGGAATGTATTTCTTAAATTTTGAAGAGTTTCCTGATTGTTTGCATTGGCGCTGAAAACTTGTTCAGGTACATATTGAACCTGTTCGCCAAGCTTTATGTTAAGATCTTTGATGGATTCCTTCATGGAATCCAGTTTCTCTGCAACAATTTTATCGACAATTGCTTTATCCGTTACATTACCTATGTATGTACCATTGAGATAAACATGATAAACAGTGCTTAAATTAGATGAAGTAGCCAATGCCACCGGTCCGCTGCTAAACGCAATAACAGATGCGGCTACTGCTGATGCTATGGTTGTTTTTATTAATAATAGTTTTTTAGAATTATTTTTTTTATTTAATGAAAACATTATTTCCTCCTAAACCACGGTAAAACACAATGAAAGGGTTTCCCAGAATTTTAGCCTCTCTTACTTTACCATAGTTTTATAGAGAAGAGATTAATAGTCTCCATAATGTAACACAATTGTATAATTACTGACATTATCCTACGTCTTTTGAAATATGTTGGTCATTTATTCCTGTTTTTCCGTGCCGGTAATAGGTGGAAATCCCTATTATATCAAGGGTTTGTCCAATATCGGGATAATTTTGCAAAATAAGACAAATTTCTATGCGTTTTGTAAAAAATAGGTCCATTTATTACATTTATGTAACAAATGTAATAAAAAAGAAGTCCGCAATGTGTGCGAACTTCTTTTTGGGATGGCTCAGGACGGAATCGAACCGCCGACACAAGGATTTTCAGTCCTTTGCTCTACCGACTGAGCTACTGAGCCATATTTAGATGGTTTCCTACAACAAGTATGAGGTAAGTCCTTTGCAGACATCTCAGAAGGCTTATTCAAGGAGCGTCTCGATGTCTGCCCTGAAGTATTTCAAGGAAGCTTATTCGATCGTGCTCTACCGACTGAGCTACTGAGCCATTCTAAATTAAGTGGCGGTCTGGACGGGACTCGAACCCGCGACCTCCTGCGTGACAGGCAGGCATTCTAACCAACTGAACTACCAGACCAATTTATAATATGGTCAGCCAGCAAGGAGACCGTCCTTGCCAGTCATTTACCGGCCGACCAATGCCGATGACCCCTACGGGATTCGAACCCGTGTTACCGCCGTGAAAGGGCGGTGTCTTAACCGCTTGACCAAGGGGCCATTCATAAAGAATGGTGAGCCATGAAGGACTCGAACCTTCGACCCTCTGATTAAAAGTCAGATGCTCTACCGACTGAGCTAATGGCTCGTATTTAGATACCGTTTGTGACGACGCTTTTTATATTATCATGGTGGTGTTTATTAGGCAATAGTTTTTTTAAAAAAATTTTAAAAAAGGGACGGTTCTTCTGTTTTTGATGCAGAAGAACCGTCCCCATGTCTCATTAAACTTGTCTCCACGGGTTGCTGACGACGTTTGTTTGGGTGCGGTCAGGTCCGACTGAGAAGGTGGATAATGGGATGCCTGTTAATTGGGAAACACGCGCTACATAGTGACGTGCGTTTTCAGGCAGTTCATCTAAGGATTTGCAGCCGGTAATATCTTCTGTCCAGCCTGGCAATTCTTCGTAAATTGGTTGACATTGAGAAAGAATCTTTAGGTTGGCAGGATATTCTGTAATGACTTCTCCATTATATTGGTAAGCTGTACAAATCTTTAATGTCTCGATTCCTGAAAGAACATCAATGGAATTCAACGAAAGATCTGTCAAACCGCTAACACGGCGAGCATGGCGGACCACAACGCTGTCAAACCAGCCAACACGGCGTGGACGTCCTGTTGTTGTACCATATTCACGGCCGACTTCGCGGATTTGGTGGCCGATTTCATCATGTAACTCAGTTGGGAATGGACCATCACCAACACGGGAAGTATACGCTTTACATACACCAACAACATGAGTGATCTTAGTTGGACCTACACCCGAACCAATCGTTACACCGCCGGCAACCGGGTTTGAAGACGTAACAAATGGATAGGTTCCTTGGTCGATATCAAGCATGACACCCTGGGCGCCTTCGAACAATACACGACGGCCTTCATCCAAAGCATCATTTAGAACGACGGATGTATCACAGACATATTTCTTAACCTGCTGGCCGTACTCATAGTATTCATCAAGAATATCTTCGACTTTGAAGCCGCTTGTTTCATAAATGCGTTCAAATAAACGGTTTTTTTCCTCTAGATTGCGAACTAATTTTTCTTCGAAAATTTCACGGTCAAGCAAATCAGCAATGCGAATCCCGTTCCGGGCTGCCTTATCCATATATGCTGGACCAATACCCTTTTTAGTTGTACCAATTTTATTAGCGCCCTTGCGATCCTCTTCCACTTCATCCAATTTTATATGATAAGGAAGGATGACATGGGCACGATTACTGATGCGCAGGTTATCGGTTGTAATTCCTTTTTCATGTAAATAAGCAAGTTCTTGAATAAGTGCCTTTGGATCGACGACCATGCCATTTCCGATGACACAAATTTTTTCCTTATAGAAAATCCCTGAAGGAATCAAATGCAGCTTATAGGTCTCGCCATTAAACTTGATGGTATGGCCCGCATTATTTCCCCCTTGATAACGGGCAATTACTTCTGCATTTTCTGAAAGGAAATCAGTGATTTTCCCTTTTCCTTCGTCTCCCCATTGCGTACCAACAACCACTACTGATGACATGTAAGGCACCTCCGAATTTTTAGCTTTCATTAAATTAATTAATTCCCTTACATAGTTTATCAATTTTTTATGAAAAAAGTCAATTAAACACGAACGATTTATATTAAAATAGTAAAATATGTTCGTAAACTAAAAATCTACTAAAAAGGGGTCTGACCCCGCTGCAGTAAAACCTTAAAGCAGCGGGAATCAGGCCCCATTACGCCCCTGGAGATTCATATCTTGTCTCCAGATTTACGAATTTATTATATTCTTTCACGAATGCCAGCGAAACCGTACCCGTCGGGCCATTACGTTGCTTAGCAATGATAATTTCGATAATATTTTTGTTTTCCGATTCCTTATCATAGTAATCATCACGGTAAAGAAAGGCAACAATATCAGCATCCTGCTCGATCGACCCAGATTCACGGATATCTGACATCATCGGCCGCTTATCCTGACGCTGCTCCACACCACGGGATAGCTGCGATAAGGCAATAACAGGCACTTGCAGCTCACGGGCTAATTGCTTAAGAGAGCGGGAAATCTCCGATACTTCCTGCTGGCGGTTTTCACCAGAGCGGCCGCTTCCTAGAATAAGCTGCAAATAGTCAATTAAAATCATTCCCAAGCCGTGCTCTTGCTTTAAACGGCGGCATTTAGAACGAATATCACCTACTCTTACCCCAGGGGTATCATCAATATAGATTCCTGTGTTTGACAAACTGCCCATTGCCATCGTCAACTTACCCCAGTCTTCCTCTGTCAGTGACCCAGTACGAAGCCTTTGGGCATCAATGTTCCCTTCGGCGCATAAAAGACGCATGACCAGCTGCTCAGCACCCATCTCTAGACTAAAGATGGCAATATTTTCGCCCGTTTTTTTCGCGACATTTTGCGCAATATTTAAGGCAAAGGCTGTTTTACCAACAGAAGGACGAGCACCGACAATAATTAAATCATTGCGCTGAAACCCAGCTGTCATCTTGTCAAGTTCAACAAATCCCGTCTCAAGACCGGTAATCTCCCCAACACGTTTATGCATTTCCTCAATATTGTCATACGTCCGAACAAGGACATCTTTAATGTCATGGAAGGCTCCGGCATTCTTACGCTGGGCTACTTCCATGATGCTTTTTTCAGCCTCGCTTAAAAGCGATTCAACTTCATCTTCACGAGTATAACCATCTGTGGCGATATTAGTCGCCGTGCGGATCAATCTTCTAAGAAGGGATTTCTCTTCTACGATTCTCGCATAATATTCAATATTGGCAGCCGTCGGCACAGCGCCTGCTAGTTCACTTAAATAGCTGACACCGCCTATATCCTCAATTAATTTAGCTGCAGCCAGTTCCTCAGTAACAGTTACCAAGTCAACTGCTTTACCTTCGTCATTCAGCTTCAGCATCACATTAAAGACTTTTTGGTGGGCGGCTCGATAGAAATCCTCTGGAATCAAGATTTCCGAAGCCATCGTTAAAGAAGAAGGCTCTAAAAAAATTGCACCTAATACCGCCTGTTCTGCCTCTATATTTTGTGGAGGCATGCGGTCAGCAAACAAATCATTCATCTATTAAAACCCCTCCTAACTAGAGAGTGATTATTAAACTTATAAAAATAATCATATCTTAAAAAGAAAAAAGTGACCAGATAAACCGATCACGTCTCTAAGCTTGCTTTTTTATTTTATCATGATTCATCTAAATTTGAACTGGCAAATTTTATTCTCAACAGGCTGTCTTTTATTTTCCTTCTTTCACGTGAACGGTCAAGATGGCTGTTACGTCATGATGGAGCTTAACTGGAACCTTCGTATGTCCTAATGTCCTGATCGCATCATCGAGCTCCATTTTCCGTTTGTCGATTTTAATGCCGTGCTTCTTTTGCAGTTCCTCAGCGATTTGTTTTGAGGTGATCGAACCAAATAGACGTCCGCCCTCACCAGCCTTTGCTGTCAGCTCAACTGTAATCTTATCCAATGTTTCTTTGAGCTTTTTTGCTTCAGCAAGCTCTTCAGCCGCTTCCTTTTCCTGCTTTTTCTTTTGCGCATCCATCGTGCTGACGTTAGCGGAGTTTGCTTCAACAGCAAGCCCCTGCTTAATTAAAAAGTTGTGGGCATAACCGTCCGCCACATTTTTAATTTCACCCTTTTTTCCTTTTCCTTTTACATCTTTAAGAAAAATTACCTTCATTCCTTTGTACTCCCTTCTAAATAATCCTCGATTACTTGCTTCAACTGGTCCTCTGCTTGTTCGATGGTAAGTCCTGTCAGTTGGGTGGCTGCATTTGTCAAGTGGCCGCCGCCTTTCATCCCTTCCATAATGACCTGTACATTTATGTTTCCTAGTGAACGAGCGCTAATTCCAATCAGTTCCTCATTTCTTTTCGAAATAACGAATGAGGCCGTCACTCCATTCATCGTTAGAAGCGTGTCTGCTGCTTGGGCGATAATCACTTGGTCATTGAAATCCTGCTCTGTGCCCTTGGCAATGGCAATTCCCTCATGATAGAAATAGACGGATTCAATGAGCTTCGACCTTTTGATGTATGTACCGACGTCTTCCTTCAGGAACTTTTGCACAAGGATCGTGTCCGCCCCGTGAGCCCGCAGGTAGGATGCAGCATCAAATGTCCTTGATCCCGTCCTTAGCGAAAAACTTTTGGTATCGACAATAATTCCCGCCAACAGCGCTGTTGCTTCAATTACTTCAATTTTACCTCGTTTTGGCTGATATTCCAAAAATTCCGTTACAAGCTCTGAAGTAGAAGAGGCATACGGCTCCATATAAACGAGCAATGGGTTGGCAATAAAATCCTCACCGCGGCGGTGATGGTCGATAACTACGACATTATCGATTCTATTGAGCAGCCGCTCCTCCATAACAAGGGAAGGTTTGTGGGTATCGACCACAACAAGCAGTGTTTTATCAGTGGCAATTTCTAAGGCCTCTTCCGGCCCTATAAAGCGGGAATATAACTTCTCCTGATGGCGGATTTCCTCCATCATCCGTTTAACGCCACTCTCCATTTCCTGCATGTTGACAACAATATAAGCATCCTTTTGATTGAGTTGTGCCACTTTATAAATCCCAATGCTTGAACCAATGGAATCCATATCCGGATTTTTATGTCCCATAATAATGACCTTGTCACTGGCTATAATCAAATCTCTTAATGCGTGGGAGATAACCCGTGCCCTCACGCGCGTACGCTTTTCAATTGGATTTGTTTTTCCACCGAAAAATTTCACCTTGCCGTTTGGAAGTTTAATCGCCACCTGATCACCGCCGCGGCCTAAAGCTAAATCGAGGCTCGATTGTGCTAACAATCCTAATTCCGGCAGCGAAGATACACCTGTTCCAACACCAATACTTAGGGTGAAAGAGGTATTTTGCTTCGAGGTCATTTCCCTTACTTCGTCTAAAATTGAAAATTTCCCCTTTTCAAGGCTGTGAAGAATTTCCTCATTGAAAACAGCAATAAACCGTTCTGACGATATTCTTTTTAGAAAAATCCCATTATCGTTTGCCCATTTATTTAAAATAGAGGTAACCAAATTATTAAGACTCCCGCGCATTTGATCGTCCATTCCTTGTGTCAGGTCGTCATAATTATCTAAGAAGATGATGGCGATAGCCGTTCGTTCATTCTGATATAACTTTTCAATCTCAGCTTGTTCAGTTACATCAAAAAAGTACAAGAGCCGTTCTTCAGGTTTATGAATGACACGGAATTTCTTATCATGAAGGGTGATAACTTCTGTTTTGGCCTCCTGTTTTATCAATGGAATCAGGCTGTCAGCGACATCGTAAAGCGACTTGCCTAGCAAGGTATCCTCATCGAAACATGAGGATAAATAAGGGTTTGCCCACTCGATCGTATATTCTTCATTGATCAGCATAATCCCGATTGGCAGCTCGAGCAGCGCTTCCTCGCCAACCTTTTTAACTCGATAAGAGAGGGTTGCAATATACTCTTCCATTTCCTTTCGCTGGCGCCGATCAACCACAAACATATAGTAAAGAGGGATAAACATGGCGAAGAACCCAGCCAAGCTTAATATCCAATTGTATAATAGCAGGACAATGAGCAGTACCACTGTAACGCCGATTAACCCATAAAAAGGATAACGTATCGATCGTTTTTCTAAAAATGCAGGCAAAGTTTTCAGCTCCCAATCACAGTAGTCATGACTCTTTTTTAAACTTTTTCCGTAAATCAAAGCCTAAATCAATTATACCTAATATCCCTATAATATAAAGAAAAATCGGAATAATGAAGGAGAAAACAGCCAGGATAACAGCTACTGATTTAGAGATTCCTTTCGCATCAAGATAATAAAACATAAAGGTATAGCCTTGAAAAATCATCAAGAATTGCAGTACATATGTAAGATTTAATAATACAGCAAATAGATATGTCCCTTCCTGAGGGTTTAGCACCATATTTGCAAACAGGGTAATCAGAAGATACCACAGCAGACTTCTCGGCAGGATAAGGTCTTTAAACGGCTTCCACTTTTTAACCTCAACTCCAAACCTTTTTACGATTGGATAAGATACCAATTGAATCATCAATGTCAGAATAAACGAGGTTAATACAAACAGTGTTGGGATCAAGGTTCTAACCATTTCCAATCCTCTAGTGAATTGTTTTACTGTATTTTCTGCTTGTTTTTCCTGACCTAAATTCTTCAACATGTCGGTTGACATTTTAATGGAATCCTTCATGGTATTAATCATTTCATTGATGATGTCCATGTTAAAAAAGACAATACTAACGGCATACATCCCAATGATATTAATCAAAAATACAAATGAACTGGCAATGAAGATTGTCATTCGCTCTTTTTTCTTTTGAATTAAATACCCCATTACTGCTCCTGTTGTTCCAAATGACAAGGCTAATGGAAGGGAGAGAAACGACCCGACAATAATGGAAAGAAGTATAGAGGCAACAACAAATACAATAGTCCATTTTCCTTCATTTTTAGCCGCAAACAAAATAAATGGAACGGCTAAAAATAAACTTGAAACCATTCCGACAAATGGTAAATACATCGATATTAGAAACAAAACTGTAAAAGCCGCTAAAAGCATGGCGCCTTCTGTTAACTTACGAACATTTTTCACTTCTTCACCTCGAAACTAAACCTTCT
This sequence comes from Neobacillus sp. SAB-20_R2A, assembly GCF_049568635.1. Taxonomy (NCBI): domain Bacteria; kingdom Bacillati; phylum Bacillota; class Bacilli; order Caryophanales; family Bacillaceae; genus Neobacillus; species Neobacillus sp. SAB-20_R2A. Next base: position 5,911,572 of record NZ_CP145895.1, read on the forward strand.
ACTTCTTAATTTTAGCTAGATATAGCAGGCTATTCAAATTTTTTGCAAATGAAAACTTGCCGATTGGCGAGTCCGATAGGACGGTTTATGAGTGGTATTTGAATTTATACTTCCTATTAGCTAATAAAAAGACAGCCAGGGCTCTCGCCTTGGCTGTCTTTTATGCAGCTTTATTATTCACCTGCAACGAATGGTAATAAAGCCATTTGACGTGCACGTTTGATTGCAACAGTCAATTTGCGTTGGTATTTAGCGCTAGTACCAGTCACACGACGTGGTAAAATCTTACCGCGTTCAGAGATGAATTTTTTTAGTAAATCTACATCTTTGTAATCGATGTTAGTGATACCGTTTGCTGTAAAGTAACAAACTTTACGGCGTTTTGCGCGTCCGCCTTTGCGTCCTCCTGCCATGGAAATTCCCTCCTTCACTTTTTAGAAATTAATCCGATCTATTAAGGCTACATTAGAATGGTAGATCATCGTCAGAAATGTCGATTTGACCGCTTCCTGCAAATGGATCATCATTTACTTTTGTAAAACCTTGGTTAGAATTTTGTCGTTGATTCTGATTGCCGCCGCCAAATGGATTTCCTTGCGGTTCCATTGGAGGTGCACCGTAGAAATCGTTGCCTCTTCCGCCGCCACCGCCGCCTGATGCGCCTTTCGGTTCTAAGAACTGAACACTTTCTGCTACAATCTCTGTAACATATACGCGTTTGCCATCTTGTCCTTCATAGTTGCGGGTTTGAATCCGGCCGTCAACACCTGCTAAACTTCCCTTTTTTAAGAAGTTCGCCACATTTTCTGCCGGCTTCCGCCATACGACACAGTTAATAAAATCTGCTTCGCGTTCCCCCTGCTGATTCGAAAATGCCCGATTTACAGCTAAAGTAAAGGTAGCAACTGCAACGCCGCTTGGTGTATAGCGAAGGTCAGGATCTTTAGTTAAACGGCCAACAAGAACGACACGATTCATCATCAGAATCAACTCCTTTTCCCTTGGAAATTGTTTCACGTGAAACATTTATTTCCAAATATTTTTGTATATATTATTCTTCTTCTTTAATTACGATATGACGAATGATATCTTCGTTGATCTTTGCAAGACGTGCAAATTCTTGAACTGCAGCAGACGAAGATGTTGTCTTAACGATTTGGTAGTATCCGTCGCGGAAATCATTGATTTCGTAAGCAAGACGGCGTTTACCCCAATCCTTCGATTCAGCAGCTTCCGCGCCATTTTCAAGAAGAATGTTGTTGAAACGCTCTACAAGAGCCTTTTTTGCTTCATCTTCAATGTTTGGACGGATGATGTACATGATTTCGTACTTGTTCATCACAGTCACCTCCTTTTGGTCTAAAACGGCCCGAATATGGGCAAGGAGCAATTATTCATTACTCACAAGTTGAAATTATAGCACAGAGCGACACGAATTGCAATTCCCTTCACTGGAATGCCATAATCTTCATTAAAAATGATGAAAGGCTGACACCTGTCAGCCTCAAAAAAATTATACGTTAAATCGGAAGTGCATGACGTCTCCGTCTTTTACTTCGTATTCTTTACCTTCCAAACGGACTTTGCCTGCTTCTTTAGCGGCATTATAACTACCAGCAGTCACTAGGTCATCAAATGAAACTGTTTCTGCACGGATAAAGCCACGCTCAAAATCGGAGTGGATGACCCCCGCACACTGAGGAGCCTTCATTCCTTTTCTAAAAGTCCAGGCGCGAACCTCCTGCACACCGGCAGTAAAATACGTAGCTAAACCAAGCAAATTGTAAGCAGCGCGGATTAATTGATCAAGCCCGGATTCTTCAATTCCAAGCTCCTCGAGGAACATTTGCTTTTCTTCGCCTTCAAGCTCGGCGATTTCCTCTTCAATTTTAGCACAAACAACAATTACTTCAGCATTTTCTTTAGCCGCATATTCCCGGACCTTTTGAACATATTCATTTCCGGACGGGTCAGCAACATCATCTTCACTGACGTTTGCCACGTAAAGGACTGGTTTAATAGTCAGAAGATGGAGGTGTTTTACTACTTTTAATTGCTCTTCTGTAAATTCGACGGACCTTGCAGGTTTTTCTGATTCAAAAGCGTCGCGGAGCATTGCTAGCACTTCAAACTCTGCTGCAGAATCTTTATCCTTTTGCTTGGCCAATTTCTCTGCACGCCCGATACGTTTTTCCACCGATTCCATATCAGCAAGAATTAATTCCAAGTTGATGGTCTCGATATCAGAAATCGGGTCAACCTTACCGGATACATGGGTAATATTTTCGTCGGCAAAGCAGCGTACCACTTGGCAGATTGCATCCACTTCACGAATGTGAGAAAGGAATTTGTTCCCTAATCCTTCCCCCTTGCTGGCGCCTTTAACAATCCCGGCAATATCGGTAAATTCAAACGCTGTCGGAACTGTCTTTTTCGGCTGAACAAGCTCCGTTAATTTTTGCAAACGATAATCCGGTACCTCTACAATCCCAACGTTAGGGTCAATTGTGCAGAAGGGATAGTTTGCCGATTCCGCTCCCGCCTGGGTAATTGCATTAAATAATGTGGACTTGCCCACGTTTGGAAGCCCCACAATACCCGCTGTTAAAGCCATTTACGTTCACTCCTCAAGATAAAATATCTATTTCAATTTTATTCGTCCTAAAAATTACAAGCCTTTCACCATTATAGGCATTTGTTTATAAAAAGACAAGAATGGACCTTTCCTAACTAAATTACACGACATAAAACCTCATAATCTAAGAAGATTAGAAAAAAACACCGTTTTATTTCAACAATTTCCCTTAAATTTATCTACTAAATTAGCAAATATGGTAAAATTTAATATAAATCTATTACTTTTTCCTTAACGTTAGGAAAAAAATACATATTTATGAGTTATAGGGAGGAGAAATGGAAAAACAAGAGTTATTACCAAGCAGAGTAGAAAAGTACAAAAATTCCCGTCCCCAACCTAGTGTGGTAAAAAAGGCCATATTGCCGACGTTTTGTTTTGCGGTTCTGTCAGCGGCTGCCTTCGAAGAAGCCGTCTTTGCTGAATCCAATTCGACACAAACAAGCAATGTCCAATCAGCCATTACAAAGTATGTAAATGTTGATAGCGGCTCACTTAATTTGCGAAAAAGTGCTTCGACAAGTTCAGCTGTACTTGCCGTTTTACCAAAAGGAACGGCTGTAACAGTTTATTCCGAAGTGAACGGCTGGGCAAGAGTCGCAGCAAGTGGAAAAAGCGGATATGTCAGCTCAAAATTTTTATCAAATCAAAATCCAGCTGCCCCTGCTGTACCGCCAACAACAGCAACAACATTAAAATATGTGAATGTAGTCAGCGGCTCACTTAATATGAGAAATAGTGCATCAACAAGTGCCCCCATTATGGCAAAACTCGCTAAGGGCACAGAGGTGAAATTTATTTCCGTAACAAACGGCTGGGCTAAAATTGAGGTAAATGGAAAAGCTGGCTTTGTCAGTTCAGCCTATTTGGCAGACAAGCCTTCAGCAAGCAGCAGCGTTACAGCACCGGCTCCACAACCGGCAGTAACTAAATATGTGAATATCGACTCCCGTTCCAAATTGAATGTGCGAAAAAGCCCTTCCACTGGTTCTGCTGTTATTACAAAACTGACAAATGAAACAGAAGTAACTGTTTATTCTGAAGCAAACGGATGGGCAAAGATTAACGTAAATGGCCAGGAAGGTTATGTCAGCGCTGAATATCTGGCCCCAGCAAAAGCAAACACAAATACTGAAGTCAAAAAGGAAGAACCCGTATCTGTAACCAAGTATGTAAACGTCGGCTATGACTCCTCCTTAAATATGCGAAAAGGTGCCGCGGCAGATGCTTCGGTATTGGTTAAGCTGGCCCGCGGAACAACGGTGACAGTTTTATCAGAAGATAATGGCTGGGCAAAGATTGAAGCATATGGACAAACAGGCTATGTCGATCCGCAGTTTTTATCGGAAACAAAACCGGCTGCCGGTACGGAGCCCGCTCCAGAAAACAATCCAGCACAAGAAGATAATGCAGTAGTGGAGAAATATGTAAGTGTCGTCTATGGCTCTAGCTTAAATATGCGTGCCGAGGCTTCAACAACAGGGGCTGTCTTGACAAAGCTTGCTAGAGGCACGATTGTAACCGTCAACTCTGAAGAAAACGGCTGGGCAAAGGTTACAGCAAATGGACAAACCGGTTATGTAAGTGCACAGTACTTATCTGCATCAGAACCATTTAATCCAAATGTAACCAACAGCAACATTGATAAGGTTTACGAAAACTATAATATCAGTCTGACTGACATGGTAAAGCTAGAAATGGGTGTGGGTCCGCAAACAGATAAGAAATACACAGCCTTCATCCGCGCTGATGCCTTAACGTTAAACGGCCCTGCAAACGGAACCGTAAATGGGGCCGTCTGGAATGTAAGGGGCGGCGCCGGCACAGACTATTGGTCAATCGGTCAGGTGAAGGCACAGGAACAGCTGCAAATACTTGGTACTGTAAAAGGGACAGACGGATATGACTGGTACCAAATCGCCTACAATAAAACATGGGTAAATGCGAGTCCAGAAGATGTCACCTATTATGTTAATCCAAAGAATTTCCTAAGTACGACGGTTGATTCCCTGCAATTTTTAAAACTTTCGGCAACAGCCAATCTTAATGCGGATGAGGTAAACCAAAGAATCCTTTCCGGAAAAGGGATTTTGCAAGGAACGGCATCATCCTTTATAACAGCTGGCCAAACATACGGAATCAATGAAATTTATTTAATTTCCCACGCCCTATTAGAAACAAGTAACGGTACATCCAAGTTAGCTACCGGCGTAGAGGTTAATGGGAAAACAGTTTACAATATGTATGGAATTGGTGCTTATGATAATACCGCTTTAGAAAGCGGCGCCCAATTTGCCTTTAATGCCGGATGGTTTACACCTGAGGCTGCCATTATTGGCGGTGCCCAATTTATTGCCAACGGCTATATTAATGCAGGTCAGGATACTCTTTATAAAATGAGGTGGAATCCAGGTTCTGCTGCATCAAAGGGTGCCGCAGCACATCAGTATGCTTCTGATATTGGCTGGGCGGCAAAGCAAGTTTTCCAGATTCATAACTTATATAGTTTACTAGACTCATATAAACTCATTCTGGAGATTCCAGAGTATAAATAATTATTGCAAAAAGGGGCTGCCATCTTTTTATGGGAGCCCCTCTTTGATGATTATATTTTTTCAATCGCAACTAGACAATCGTATAAAGTACTTCCGAGCCCATTGTCAGACTCTCTGCTGGAGGTTAGGTTATTGACAGACCCGCCAAATTCTTTCCAAATTCCTTCATCGATATTAATCGTATTCGGATGGGCCGTTACCAAAATGGACACATAACCCTTTACTTCACCACGGTCATTCCAAACCCTTACATAATCATCGGGTTGAAAGCCATGAGCGTCAGCGATATTTTGCGCTACTTCCACTTTCAATTTAATTTTTCCACCCAATAAATGATAGTTCTGTGAGTGGTTTGACCGCAGTGGGTGAATCGTTAGCAGACTGTAAGGAAATTTTCCTGCCAAGCTTGGATTAGACCATTTAGACTCATCCGGTACGGCCAGCTTCAGCAATCCGCCAGCCCCTTTTTGTTTCCCTGTCAGAGAGGTAAATTCGAATTTTCCCGACGGTGTTTGAAACTTCCGGTCCTGCCAAGGAATTTTCTGTACGGGTAACTCTAACGCATGCTGTTCTTTTAACCTTTCCAGCGTAAATCCTTTGCCTGCTAATGTTTTTAAAGTCAGCTTCAGCCATTCATCCCTTGAAAAATCAAAATCCTCACCAAACCCAAGCCGGTCAGCTAACCGCGCCCATATCCATAAATCCGGTTTGGCCTCCCCTGGGGCCTCAACTAGTTTTGGTCCGTAATTGACATAATGATGGTACATCGATGAATAGTAGAAATCTTCTTCTTCAAAGACGGTTGTTACAGGAAGAATATAGTCAGCCAACTTCGCCGTGTCAGTCATATATTGCTCCATCACAACAAGCGTTTCAACAGATGAGAATGCTTTTGTCACTATGTTTGAATCAGGGACTTGGGTCAACGGATTCCCGCATGTAACGAAAATCATTTTAATCTCTGGGTCCACAGCCGACAAAATTCCTTCTGCCTGTTTCATGATTGAAAATAAGCGGTGCTTTTGCCTGCGGCTTGGCATGGTTAATTCTGCAAAATCAAAGCTTTGTCCAACTTGAAGATTGGCATAGTTGGCACCCCCGCCTGGAATTCCGATATTCCCGCTTACTGCAGCAAGGGCGTCAATCAAGCGAATCGTATTGCCGCCATTTTGGTACCGCTGCAGGCCAAGACCCATAAAAGTAGCTGTTGGTTTATCCGCATAAAGATATGCTAGCTCTGTTATGTTTTCACGAGAAACTTCCGTCATTTCACTGATGGTTTCTATAGAGACTCCATCAAGAAGTTTCATTAAATCAGCAAAACCAAACGTAAAGTCCTCGATAAAACTTCGGTCTTCCAGCCCTAAACGAAGCATTTCCTTAATAATTCCAGCGGCTAATATACCGTCCATCCCCGGTTTTATCGTTATATGTTTATCAGCAATTTTTCCTGTTGCGTTAAAGAGCGGGTCAATCACATATAGCTTGGCGCCCTGCTTTTTCACTTCCAAAAGCTTTTCATAAAAATGCATATTAGTACGGGCAGCATTTCTCCCCCAAATAATGATATTTTTACTATTAATAATATCATTTGGTTCATGGCTCCATGAATTGCCGAAATCCCATTTCTGCGCTTCGATTCCAGAGCCCCAGCACAGGGAACCATAAAGTTCGGTAACGCCGCCATAACAATTAAAAAAGCGCTGGTCGAGATTTTTCAAAATGCCGTTATTAGCGTAGTCATGGCTGTGAAGCACAGCCGTTGTTCCAAAACGTTCCTTTATATCGTGCAATTTAGCTGCTATTTCATCCAGAGCCTGCCCCCAGGAAATCTGCTCAAATTTGCCATTTATCTTTTTTAAAGGGTGCAAGAGCCTTTCTGGTGAATTCGTTCTTGTTTCAAGCATCCGGCCTCGGCCGCAAATCTTCCCCTTTGTGATCGGATGGTCAGGATCTCCTTCCACCTTTACCACTCGGTCATTTTCCAAAGTAACCTTTAAACCGCAGCTATCCCAGCAGTTCAATGGACACGCGGCCTTGACAACTGTTTGAGCCAATTTCTCCACCCCCAAACTGTGAATCTACTATTTCAACTTTAATATTAAGGATAATACACGTTAATAAAAAAAAGAAGCATGAAATATTATCCTTCATGCTTCAAAAGAATCTTCTTCATTTTCCGGGAAAATTCCCTTCTTGGGATGAGAACACTATGCCCGCAGCCTTCGCACTTAATCCGGATATCCATTCCCATCCGAATGATTTTCCAGCGATTGGTTCCGCATGGGTGCTGCTTCTTCATCTCAACAATATCATTAATCCCATATTCTTTTTCTTCCATTTCTATCACCATCCTTTAAACTCCAGTTACTGGATCCTTTGATAGCATCACAACACGTGGATAGGAAATATCAATTCCATTCCGGTCTAATTCCAGCTTAATATCTTTCCGCATGTTCCTGGCAAGTGCTGCGTGTTGCATCGGTTGTGTTTCAGCAACAATCCGTAAGGTGACTTCTGTTGGGCCAAGATTTTGTACACCAAGAAGTTCGGGGCGCTTCACTAATTCACCATACCTTTCCGGCATTGTTTCCAAGAGACCTTCAATGACCCGCTGTGCCTTTTCTATATCCTCTTTATAAGGAATGGCAATATCTACAACAGCGACACTATTATTTATCGAGAAGTTCGTTACTTCTAAAATGCTTCCATTAGGGATAATATGAACTTCGCCTGTCCAACTTTTAATTTTTGTTGTCCTTAATCCAATTGTTTCGACATTTCCTTCAAACTGGCCAATCCTCACATGATCTCCTACCGAAAACTGATCTTCAAAAATAATAAAGAAGCCGGTAATAACATCTTTTACTAAACTTTGTGCACCAAACCCTACCGCTAAACCAACAATTCCTGCACCTGCAAGCAGAGCCTTGACATCAATGTTCATAACCGAAAGAATCGTTAGAAAAGCAATAAAATAAACCACATAAGATAGAATATTATCCAGAAGCTTGGACAATGTTTCTTCGCGCCGGACATTTGTTCTTAGCGGGGAGATGTTTCTAATTTTAAAGATATTATGAATCATTACTTTCCCAAACCGAATTAATAATTGTGCCACAATAATAATAGCAATGATTTTAAGAATGCCTTCGCCAAAGGTCAGCCATGTATCTTCATTTTGCAATTTGGCAATGATTTTTTTAAACCCTTTTTCTGTGATACTCATTAAGACACCTTCCTTTAAGCTAACAACTGCCATTACTATTTTAACAATTTTTCAAAAGAGTTAATAGCCATCTGAATTTTTCTTTTTTGTTTGGATATGTATAGTTTCTCTAAATTTTCCGTATACTGTTAAGGCAGATGAGCGAAAAGATTTAGGGAGTGGACTTAATGAATCTGAAAGCTTTCATGTTTGATAGGAAGGCTAAGATGCAGTTCATGCATGATGACCTGCATGCCGATGAAAGTTTAGCTGATGAACTGCTTCAACATATTCCGTCAGTAACAAGCCGTCCCATTGTTTTTGTTTGCATTGGTACTGACCGCTCAACAGGAGATTCATTAGGGCCACTTGTTGGGACGTTATTGGAGGAGAAGAAGCTCGAATCCTTTTATGTGTATGGAACTTTAGATGAGCCAGTTCATGCTGTTAATTTAGCAGATAGACTGGAGGAAATAAAAACCTTACATTCAGACCCCTATATTATCGGTATAGATGCCTGCCTTGGTCGCAATAAAAATGTTGGTGCCATACAGGTGGGTCAAGGTCCTGTTAAACCAGGGGCAGGGGTGAATAAGGAACTGCCGCCGGTTGGCGAGCTTCATATAACCGGAATTGTAAATGTCAGCGGGTTTATGGAGTTTTATGTATTGCAAAATACCCGTCTAAATTTAGTTATGAAAATGGCCAAAACCATTGCAAATGGAATTTACCAGGCTGGCCTGCTGTACAATAAACAAAGCTGGACGAACCTGGAATGGATAGAGGAAGAGAAAACAAATTAAGAGCAACGGATCAATTCCATTGCTCTTTTTATTTTTAGCTAATAAGAAAGTATAAACTTTCTTAACGCATAAGTGCAACTACGCCTCTGTCTTCGCCCTTAAGGGCTCGCCAATCGGCGAGTTTTCTTTATAAATATTGATGGTAGTTATATAAAATCGTCACAATCGCTCCGGTCACCAGTATGGCAGGGAGGAGGTTGGCGACTTTGATTTTGGTTATGCCTGTAAGATTTAATCCGATAGCAAAAATCATGATACCGCCGACTGCAGTCATTTCAACAATAAACTGGTCCATCAAGGCCTTCGGGACAAACCTGTCGATTTGAGTGGCGAATAGCGCAATCAATCCTTGATACAGTACGACTGGAATAGCAGAAAAAATAACGCCTATTCCCAAAGTCGTAGTTAAGATTAAGGCGGTAAAACCGTCGATTAAGGCCTTTGTATAAAGAACATCATGGTCGCCGCGGATCCCGCTGTCAAGTGCCCCGATAATGGCCATGGCGCCAATTACAAAAATTAACGTAGCTGTGACAAAGCCTTCAGCAATACTGCCCTTTCCGTTTGAACCAACCTTATTTTCCAGCCAGCCGCCAAGGTCATTTAATTTTTCTTCAAGGTTTAGAAGCTCGCCAAACACCGCCCCTACAACAAGACTGATAATCACAATTAGGAAATTTTCACTTTTTAGACCCATCTGTAAGCCTAAAACCATGACCGATAAGCCAATTGCATACATGACGGTTGTTTTCATGCTTTCCGGAATGCGGTTTAACAACTTACCCAGAAGGGTACCAACAACAATTAACACTCCATTTACTAGTGTGCCTAACAAAAACATGCTGTCCTCACCTTTTTTCTCTATTATGAAAAGGGATCTCTAAAAAAATAAACCATCCCGAAGATGGCTTAATCTGTATCATTCGGTCCCAAAAGCGATAGAATTCGTTCCAAATCCTCCTGGGAGAAAAATTCAATTTCAATTTTCCCTTTATTCTTGTTTTGTTTAATGTGCACTGATGTTCCAAACCGTTCCCTTAATGAATGCTCCCGTTCTTTGATAAAGACATCCTTTTTCTTATCCTGATTTTTTGTTTCACGTGGAACATTTTCATTTAGCTGCTGAATCAGTTTTTCAAGCTGCCTTACGTTTAATGATTCCTTAACCACTTTATCGACTACTGCCGAAAGCTTTGCCTTTTGGCGAAGACCAAGCAAGGCACGGCCATGTCCCATCGTTATTTTTCCTTCAGAAATCAACGCTTGAATGTTTGCTGGCAGGGACAATAGACGGATATGGTTAGCTACATGCGGCCGGCTTTTTCCAAGACGTTTGGCTACTTCTTCCTGGGTCAATTTCAGCTTGTCCATCAGGTTGTTGTAGGCTTGTCCTTCTTCAATTGGATTTAAATCCTCCCGCTGAAGGTTTTCAAGGACGGCTAATTCCATCATTTGCTGCTCAGAAAGCTCTCGCACTACAGCTGGGACGGTTTCAAGCTTTGCTTCTTTTGCAGCCCTAAACCTGCGTTCCCCTACGACAATTTCAAAGCCCTTTATACTTTTTCTTACAATAATCGGCTGCAGGATTCCATGTTCTAAAATGGAAGCTTTCAATTCTTCAATGGCTTCTGGTTGGAAATGCTTGCGAGGCTGGTAGGGGTTTGGACGTAAATCCTTTAGTTTAATTTCTTGGATTGTCTCCTCTTTGCCAGCTTCCATTGTAAAAAATGCATTCAGGCCTTTTCCTAAGCCCTTAGCCATGCGAGACCACTTCCTTTGCTAAATCTAAATATACTTCAGCGCCCCGGGACCTGGCATCATAATTAATGATTGGTTCCCCATGGCTTGGAGCCTCACTTAGACGGACGTTTCTTGGAATAATGGTTTTATACACTTTATCCTGGAAGTACTTCTTCACTTCCTCAATGACCTGGATGCCAAGATTAGTTCTTGCATCTAGCATTGTTAATAATACGCCTTCGATTTTTAGATCTTGATTCAAGTGCTTTTGCACCAGCCTTACCGTGTTCAATAATTGACTTAATCCCTCCAAGGCATAATATTCACACTGTACAGGGATTAGCACGGCATCAGATGCTGTTAAAGCATTAATCGTCAATAAACCTAATGATGGCGGACAATCGATGATTACATAATCAAATTGATCTTTCACCTCTTCCAAAGCTCGTTTTAAACGAACCTCTCTGGAAATGGTCGGCACCAACTCAATTTCAGCCCCTGCCAGCTGAATCGTAGCCGGTATAGCGTATAAATTTTCCACGGCTGTCGGCTTAATGACTTCCTTCGCTTCCACATCATCTACTAAAACATCGTATATACACTGGTCGACTTCTGCTTTTTCAATACCGATTCCGCTAGTTGCATTTCCTTGAGGGTCAATATCTACTAATAAGACCCGTTTTCCTATATGTGCTAAGCAGGCGCCCAGGTTGACAGAAGTAGTCGTTTTACCGACTCCGCCTTTCTGATTCGCGATTGCAAGGATTTTACCCACGATGTCACCTACCCTTTAATTCTCCCAAAATTTCAATCTCATATTCTATTAAAATACCCTTATTTTGACATTATCCACCAAATGATATGGAAAGTCCATTCCTTTATTTTATCATGAAATTCGGCAGATTTTGTTTTTTTTCAAAAAATAATACAGCCAGGGCGAATACATATTTTTTCCTTAATGGGATATTACTGAAGGTTAATGGAGATTATTGTAAAAAACAAAAAGAACCAAACAAAAAATTGTCTGGTTCTTACCATTTTAGTTTATATTATTTTTTCTTGGGAATGCGAATTGTAAATTGATAGAAATCCTCAAATTCCTCTTCTTCAGAATTCAGGTTAATTCCGCTGTCAGAAACCATTGATAACGATTGGCGGATGGTATTGACAGCAATTCGCATATCTTTGCTGAATGCCTTCCGCTTCGCTTTCGGCTTTTCATTTTTTTCCTCTAGAAGTTTGAATACCCGGTCTTCCGTCTGTTTAACGTTCAAGTTTCTCTCGATTATTTCTGCAAGCAAAGCCACTTGCTTTTCTGGATCCTTAAGCGGAATAAGAGCGCGGGCATGGCGCTCGGTAATCGTCTTATTTAATAAAGCATCCTGAATAGGCTGAGATAATTTAAGAAGACGCAGCTTGTTGGCAACGGTTGACTGCCCCTTGCCAAGACGTTGAGCCAAAGCCTCCTGTGTGAGGTTGTGAAGCTCAAGCAGCTTGCTATAAGCAATCGCCTCTTCAATCGGCGATAGCTCTTCCCGCTGAAGGTTTTCAATAAGAGCAACGGAAGCGGTTTGCGAATCGTTAAGATTTTTTACAATAGCCGGAGCTTCATCCCAACCTAATTTCTTCATCGCCCGCCAGCGGCGTTCCCCCGCGATAATTTCATATTGGCCTGAAGCAAACTCTCTTACAACAATCGGCTGTATAATACCATGTGTATGAATGGTTCTGGATAATTCCTCAATTTTCTCTTCATCAAAAACTGTTCGCGGCTGAAATCGGTTAGGAACAATTTGGTCTATCGGTATTTTCTTAATTTCTTCGTTTCTCTCTATATTCAGCTCTTCTTCAAGCTCAACAGTTTGTTCTCCCTTATCAGCAAAGCCAAAAAAGCGTGTAAATGAATTTTTCATCCCCGACACCACCTTTACGAAAAACTCCCTTTTACTTTATTCTCTATGTCGATATATTCTTCCTGCCTAGGATATCATTTTTATCGCAAAATTGTCAGCCCTAAGAAATATCCAATCCCATCCGAACCTTCAAATTCACCTATTCAATTGGGGTTTTTCCAGGAACACCCGGCTTACGCGGGTATTTTTTTGGCGTTTGTTTTTCTTTTTTAATGATGATGATCGTTCTGTCGAATTCCTCAATCGGCAGGTTAAAGGTATGAGAATTGAGGAGTTTGCCGCCAAGTGCTGCAATTGCCTTTTGGCCCGTCTTTAATTCTTCCTCCGCATTGACTGCTTTTAATGCCAGGAAGTGACCGCCGACTTTGACAAGAGGAAGGCAAAGCTCACTTAACACAGACATTCTGGCAACCGCCCTCGCTGTCACTACATCAAAGCTTTCCCGATAGTTTGGATTGACACCAAACGTTTCCGCACGGTCATGGACGAATTGAACCTTTTCTAAATTTAATGTAGCTGCCAGGTGATTTAAAAATGTGATCCGCTTATTTAGCGAGTCAACAATCGTTACATCAATATGAGGAAAGGCAATCTTTAACGGAATGCTTGGAAATCCAGCGCCTGCCCCAACATCACAAAGGCGAAATGGTTTGGTAAAGTCGAAATAAAACGCTGCTGAAATGGAATCATAAAAATGCTTTAAATAGACTTCGCCTTTTTCCGTTATTGCCGTTAAGTTCATTTTTTCATTCCACTCAACCAGCGTTTCATAATACTTTTCAAACTGGCCAAGCTGGGTGCTGTTTAGAGCAATTCCTTTTTCCTTTAAACTTGTTTCGAATTGTTCGATATTCATAAAAGTTCCTTCCTCACTCCATTATTCATTGGCGATTCTGGCAATCCGTCCTTGTTCCAAATAAACAAGCAAAATAGAAATATCCGCCGGATTTACCCCTGAAATTCTGGAAGCCTGAGCGAGTGTTAACGGCCTGATTTTCTTCAGCTTTTGCTTTGCTTCTGTTGCTAACCCACTAATGGCATCGTAGTCGATATTTTCTGGTATCTTCTTATCTTCCATTTTCTTTAACCGCTCAACCTGCTGTAATGATTTTTCAATATAGCCTTCGTACTTAATTTGGATTTCCACCTGTTCCTTGACTTCATCATCTATAGGAACTTCTGACTTCGTCAATGTCTCAAGCAGTTCATACGTCATTTCCGGTCTTTTCAATAAATCGGAGGCTCTGATTCCATCTTTTAATTCGCTGCCGCCTGTGTTTCTGATTAATTCTTGGACTTCCGCAGAAGGTTTTAAAATAACAGAACGCAATCTTTCCTTTTCCGCTTCAACAGCTGCCTTTTTAACTAAAAATGCTTGATACCGTTCATCGCGAATCATGCCAATTTTGTGCCCTATTTCGGTTAATCGCAAATCGGCATTATCATGACGCAGCAACAAGCGGTATTCCGCCCGTGATGTCAACAAACGGTATGGTTCATTTGTCCCTTTAGTGATTAAGTCGTCAATTAACACACCAATATAAGCTTCGGAGCGGCTTAGCACAAGCTCTTCGCGGTCCAGTGCATTCAAGCCAGCATTTATCCCTGCCATTAAACCTTGTCCTGCTGCTTCTTCATAGCCGGATGTTCCATTAATTTGCCCGGCAGTATAGAGGTTTTTGACAACTTTCGTTTCCAAAGTCGGCCACAGTTGTGTGGGAACAATGGCATCGTACTCAATGGCATAACCGGCCCGCATCATCTGTGCATTTTCAAGTCCTGGAACGGATTTAATAATTTGCTGCTGTACATCTTCAGGAAGACTTGTCGATAATCCCTGGACATACACTTCCTTTGTATTTCTTCCTTCCGGCTCCAGGAAAATTTGATGGCGCGGCTTGTCGTTAAAGCGAACCACTTTGTCCTCGATGGATGGGCAATAACGCGGACCTGTTCCTTTGATCATCCCTGAGAACATCGGTGAACGATGAAGGTTTTGGTCAATGATGGAATGTGTTTGATCATTTGTATAGGTTAACCAGCATGGAAGCTGATCGGTAATGTATTTTGTTGTTTCATAAGAGAATGCCCTCGGCTCTTCATCGCCAGGCTGAATCTCCGTTTTGCTGTAATCAATGGTGTTGCTGTTTACCCTTGGTGGTGTTCCTGTTTTAAAGCGGACCAGCTCAAAGCCAAGCTGTTCTAAATGCTCTGACAGCTTGATGGATGGCTGCTGGTTGTTCGGGCCGCTGGAATATTTTAATTCGCCAATGATGATCTCACCGCGAAGGAATGTCCCTGTTGTAATAACAACGGTTTTCGAACGGTATACTGCACCCGTTTTGGTAACTACACCTGTGCAAATTCCGTCTTCGACAATCAATTGCTCAACCATTCCTTGAATTAACGTTAAGTTGGTTTCCTCTTCCAAGGTCTTTTTCATTTCATGCTGGTAGGCAAATTTATCGGCCTGGGCCCTAAGTGCACGGACGGCTGGACCTTTACCTGTGTTCAGCATTCTGATTTGAATAAGGGTTTTATCGATATTTTTGGCCATTTCCCCGCCAAGTGCATCAATTTCCCGGACCACGATACCTTTTGCCGGCCCTCCAACTGAAGGGTTACATGGCATGAATGCCACCATATCCAGATTGATGGTAATCATTAAGGTTTTCGCACCCAGTCTTGCCGCCGCGAGGCCCGCCTCACAGCCGGCGTGACCGGCCCCAACGACAATGACGTCGTAATTTCCTGCTTCGTATTGCATGGTTTTCCTCCTTTTCCGTTTTTCAAACGGAAAAATTACTCTATTTTTTATACTAGCCGCATCGCCGCACTGCGGTCTTACTTTCCTAAGCAGAACTGCGAGAATAACTGGTCAATCAGACTTTCATGGACGCTGTCGCCGATAATTTCCCCGAGCAGCTCCCAAGTTCTTGTTAAATCAATTTGCACAATATCAATAGGCGTTCCGATTTCCACACCTTCAATTGCTTCCTCTATGGCCCGTGAACTTTGATTCAACAGCGCAATATGGCGAGTGTTAGAAACGTAAGTGGCATCCTTCGCTTCAATTGAACCGGCAAAGAATAAAGCAGCGATTGCCTCCTCCAGTTCATCAACGCCGCGGTCTTCCAATAGAGATGTCGTGACAATCCTATGGTCTTTTGCCAATTCCTTAACCCGGTTCATATCAATTTGTTGTGGCAGGTCAGTTTTGTTGACAATCACAATTACATCCATTCCGTTTACTGCTTCAAAAAGATTTTCATCCTCTTTTGTCAGTTGATCGGAATAGTTTAACACCAGCAATATAAGGTCCGCCTCTTTTAAAACCTGGCGGGAACGCTCGACGCCGATCCGTTCAACGATATCTTCCGTTTCCCTGATACCAGCTGTATCCAATAACCTTAGCGGAACACCGCGGACATTTACATACTCTTCGATAACGTCCCGTGTTGTCCCTGGAATGTCTGTGACAATCGCTTTATTCTCCTGAACAAGACTATTCAATAAAGAGGATTTTCCAACATTAGGCCGGCCGACAATTACTGTCGACAACCCTTCACGTAGAATCTTTCCTTGCTGGGAGGTTTGCAACAGTTTATTTAATTCTTCCCTTACATAATGAGCCTTCGGCAAAAGCATTGTATGTGTCATCTCTTCTACGTCATCATATTCCGGGTAGTCAATATTCACTTCAATGTGGGCAAGAATTTCAAGAATCTCCTGTCTTAACCGGCGAATTAGCTTGGAAAGACGACCTTCCATTTGTCCTAAGGCGACATTCATCGCCCGGTCAGTTTTTGCCCGGATTAAATCAATGACTGCTTCCGCCTGGGATAAATCAATCCGTCCATTTAGAAAAGCACGTTTCGTGAATTCCCCTGGCTCGGCAAGTCTTGCGCCGCTATTTAAGACAAGCTGCAGCACCCGATTGACGGAGACGAGTCCACCGTGACAGTTAATTTCCACTACATCCTCTTTTGTAAAAGTCTTCGGGCCCTTCATCAAGGAGATCATAACCTCTTCAGCCACTTGGCCGCTTTTCGGATCAATGATATGACCATAGTGAATTGTATGGGAGGACATTTCCGCCAATTTCTTTCCGCTGACACTTCTAAATAGCTTATCTGCAATTGGAATGGCTTCATTTCCGCTCAATCGTACAATCGCAATGGCTCCCTCCCCCATCGGTGTCGATATGGCCGCAATTGTATCAAACTCCATTTTTTTCACCTCGCAAGCATTACAATATTTATATAAAGTTTCGATTTCGATACAAAATAATAGAATACCACAAAAAAGCCAGCCTTTGCAGTTAACTGGCTGGAATTATCCACACTTGATAATACCTTGTATTATTTTAACTTATCCACATGTGAATAACAATAAAACACATTTTCACAAAGAAAAAGTTATTCACAACGATTTTTTAAAAAAAACTGCCAAAAAGGCTGTTGATTTCCGCTCCAGGGGTTTTATATTTTTCTTTTCATAATAAAAAAACACCCTGCCTTTTGGCAGGATGTTATCTTGTTCTCACTGGTGAAATTACAATATGGCGATGGGGTTCTGTTCCATCGGAAGATGTTTTGACCCGTTTATTTTCGGATAAGGCAGTATGAATAACTTTACGCTCGTAGGATGGCATTGGTTCAAGAGCGACGTCTTTTCCTGTTTGAACAGCTTTTTGCGCCAGGCGGTTGGCCAGCTGGATGAGTGTTTCATTTCGTCTGTTTCGATAATCCTCAGCATCCAGAATCACGGTAAAATATTGCTCCGAATGGCGGTTTATCACTAATTGCGTCAAATATTGAAGAGAGTTCAGTGTTTGTCCCCGCTTCCCAATAAGCAGCGCAATTTTCTCGCCTGTCATAACAAACAGCACCTGCTTACCATCGCGCTTCACATCAATACTTACAGGTGCACCCATTTGTTCGCCGACTTGCATCAGAAATTTCTTAGCTTCTTCAATCGGGTCATGGATTACGGTCACCTTTACTACCGCCGGCCGTGATCCGAAAATGCCAAAAATTCCTTTCTTACCTTCATCAATGATGTTTATTTCAGTGCGGTCCTTTGAAGTCTTTAATTGAGCTAAAGCTGATTCTACTGCTTCTTCGACGGTTTGTCCTGTAGCAGTTACCTGTTTCACTTTTTTGCTCCTCCCGCATTACCGGATGTCTGCACCTTTAAATCCGGTCCTTTAATAAAATAGGTTTGCACAATCATAAAAATATTTCCGACAACCCAATACAAGGAAAGAGCTGCTGGGAAATTGAAAGCAAAAATTACAATCATAATTGGCATCATCCAAAGCATCATCGCCATTTGCGGGTTCTGCTCCTGGCCTGCCATCATGATTTTTTGCTGAATAAATGTAGTGATCCCTGCAACGATCGGCAAGATATAATATGGATCCTTTTCACCAAGATCAAACCAAAGGAAACTATCCTGGGCAATTTCTCTTGTTCTCGAAATTGCATGATAAAACCCAATTAAAATCGGCATTTGAATAATTAGTGGGAAACAGCCCGCCATTGGGTTAACCCCATGCTTTTGGAAAAGGGCCATCGTCTCCTGCTGGAGCTTTTGCTGTGTTTTTGCATCTTTTGAACTGTATTTCTCACGAAGCTTTTTCATTTCCGGCTGCAAAGCCTGCATTGCTTTTGAGCTTTTTGTCTGTTTAATCATCAGCGGCAGGATCACCAGGCGGATTAGAATAGTAACAACGATAATTGATAATCCAAAGTTTCCACCAAGTAAATAAGCCATTTCTTTAATCAGCCATGATAATGGATAAACAATGTATTCATTCCAAAAACCTGTGCTCTCTTCTGTAATCGGTTTATTGAATTCACTGCAGCCAGTCAGCAGCAGGAATACAGAAAGCAGTCCGAATAACAATAATATTCGTTTGTTCAACCAGTTTTTCCTCCTTGTTTCTTTATAATAGATAATTGCTTGTCCTCTTTATGTATTTCCCCTGATGCTCTGTTTCAAAGGATATTTTATCATTTTTATACAGGTTATGTCTGCTCAGTTTGTGCTGAAATTGGCTAATTCCTTAACAATTATCACCTAATCATTTTTTCTTAAAACCTTACCAACTTTTAATACATGGGTTAGACTGCTTTTGATCTCAAAAAAGTCCATTTCGCTGGCAGGCTTCCTGGCGATAATCACATAATCATTTCCTGGCGTTAATTGTTCTTTCAGCTCGAAAATTGCTTGCCTGACATATCTTTTAATTTGATTTCTTGTTACGGCATTGCCTAGTTTTTTACTGACAGACAATCCAATTCGAAAATGGCTCTGTCCTTCTTTTTCTAATGAATAGACAACAAATTGCCGGTTGGCAAAAGAACGACCCTTTTGAAAAACCACTTGAAAGTCCTGATTCTTTTTAATTCGGAGCTCCTTTTTCATAAAATCGAACAGTCCTCCTTATTCTCAAGGCCCTGTTAAACAGGTCTGTTGATTTCCGCTCCAGGCGCAAGCGGTTCGCGGACGGTCAGGGGAGCCTACTCGTCGCTTTGCTCCTGTTGGCCACCCCTATCCCGTACTCCCGCAGGAGTTCGCACCTTCCGCTCCAATCAACGTTGTTCTGAATCAAAAAGCATTTTTTTAGCTAATAAGAAAGTATAAATTCAACTACGCCTCATGAACCGTCCTATCGGACTTGCCAATCGGCGAGTTTCATTTATAAAGTGATTTAAAAAAAGACCACTGAGACGTTTCAGTGGTCTAAGCTGATAATACTTTTCTTCCTTTACGGCGACGGCGAGCAAGAACTTTACGTCCGTTTGCTGAACTCATGCGGCTGCGGAAACCGTGAACTTTGCTGTGCTTACGCTTATTTGGTTGATACGTTCTTTTCATTATATTACACCTCCCAGAGGATAAGCCTATAAATTTAAAACGACAGTCTTACTTATTATAAAGATGTTAACTTTAAATTGTCAACTACTGTCCTAATATTGTTACCTTTTCCCAGATCCTTTTGATTCGGTTCGGTAAGAATTATTTTGCCCGTTTAGATAAAAAATAGCCTGAAGGCTTCTCTCAATCCTCTGTGGATAAAAAATCGACAAATTTCGGACTATCCACACAAGATATTGACAGGATTTTCACAAATTATCAACCTGTGGACAATTTTCATACACAGCCTGCCGGGGTTGTGGATAAATATTGAAAAACCATTGCAAACCTTTATATTATTTGTTATTATATTTGTGTTTTCACTCTGAATAACTTTGTCACCCATAACCTTTATCCACAAACTGTGGATAATATGTGGATAGTTTATACAACGGTTCTGTAAAAACTTGTCCACAAGAGGTGGATATTGTCGAAACTCCACATTATTTCCTTATTATATGTTTTCCACAAGCACTGTTCATATTTTAATAAATTAATAGGTTGTACTTACGGATGAAAAAAATTTTCATACCCAATATTGCACCGAATGAGAGATGAATAATTCAAATAGATAACGTTTCTTAGGAGTTTAACGTCATCGGAGTATTTAAATAAAAAGGAGGGAAACTA